>NZ_WHUF01000009.1 GCF_009380165.1 Rugamonas rivuli | reverse complement strand
CACTCGCCGCCAGGTTGCCCCGCGCTGCCGTTCGACTTGCATGTGTAAGGCATGCCGCCAGCGTTCAATCTGAGCCAGGATCAAACTCTTCAGTTTAATCTCTGTTTATTTGGCATTTCTGCCACCGCTATTTCTAGCGGGTCGCTCACTCAAAATACTGACAGGCCACTACTTTCGTAGCGCCTATTTCAATTACTTCTTGTGAACATTTGATATTTTAAGTATCAGCAGGACTAGCCTGCTGTGCACTTTCATCAAACGCCCACACTTATCGACTGTTAATTTTTAAAGAACTTCAATTCGGTACTGCTTGCAACCGTTGACAAAGCGTTGTGTTTGTCAGTTGCGAAGAAGGAAGATTATGAAGCGTTTCGCTGTTTTCGTCAACCCTCTTTTTTCCTGCTCTTCGCTGCATTTGCATGCTGCGTTTTGCGGGGAGGCGAACTATAGCAAAGGCCAACCACACTGGCAAGGGTAAAATAGCGGTTTCACCGAAACATAAGCACGTCATGTCTATTCTGCTCACTACTCTCAACGCCCGCTACACCCACGCCTCGCTGGGACTGCGCTATCTATTAGCGAATATGGGAGAGCTGCAGGAGCAAACGCGCTTGCAGGAATTCGTCATCGGCGCGAAGACCACCGAGATCGTCGAACGCATCCTGGCGCATGCGCCGCGCATCGTCGGTTTCGGCATCTATATATGGAACGTCGAAGAAAGCACCAAAGTCGTTGCGATGCTCAAGCGCGTGGCGCCGCATGTAGTCGTGGTACTGGGCGGGCCGGAAGTATCCTACGAATCGAACGAGCAGGAGATCGTCAAGCTGGCCGACTACCTGATCACCGGCTGGGGCGACGTCACCTTCCCCAAGCTGTGCGGCGAGATCCTCAACGGCCCCAAGCCGCTGATGAAGATCCACGCAGGCGTGCAGCCGCCGATGGCCGAGATCAAGCTGCCCTACTCGCTCTACACCGACGACGACATCAAGAACCGCACCATATATGTGGAAGCCTCACGCGGCTGCCCGTTCAAGTGCGAGTTCTGCCTGTCCGCGCTGGACAAGACGGCGTGGCCGTTCGCACTGGATAACTTCCTGGCGGAGATGGAATCGCTGCACGCGCGCGGTGCGCGGCTGTTCAAGTTCGTCGACCGCACTTTCAACCTGAATATCAAGACCAGCCTGAAGATCATGCAGTTCTTCCTCGATAAGCTGGAAGCCAACCCGGACGACCCGGTCTACGCCCACTTCGAGCTGGTGCCGGACCACCTGCCGGACGCACTGAAAGAGGGCATCAGCAAATTCCCGCACGGCGCGCTGCAGTTCGAGATCGGCATCCAGAGCTTCAATCCTGCGGTGCAGACGCTGGTCAGCCGCAAGCAGGACAACCAGAAGGCCGCCGACAACATCCGCTGGCTGACCGACCACTCCAATGCCCACATGCACGTGGACCTGATCGCCGGCCTGCCCGGCGAAACGGTGGAGAGCTTCGCCGAAGGCTTCAACAAGCTGTGGGCGCTGAATCCGCACGAGATCCAGTTCGGCATCCTCAAGCGCCTGCGCGGCACGCCCATCATCCGCCACACGCAGGAATACGGGCTGGTGTTCGAGCCCTACGCGCCCTACACCATCCTGGCCAACCGCGACATCGACTTCCCGACCATGCAGCGCCTGGTGCGTTTCGCGCGCTACTGGGACCTGGTGGCCAACTCCGGCCGCTTCGGCCACACGCTGCCGGTGCTGCTGGGCGACGACGCCTTCGGCAGCTTCATGGCCTTCTCCGACTGGCTGTACGCAAACACCGACGCCACCCACCGCATCGCACTGGAGCGGCTGGTGGCGATGGTGGCCAGGTATCTGCAAACCCGGGGCATGGCCAAGGACGCCGCCGAAGCCCTGCTGGCCAGCGATTATGCGGGCGCCAAGCCGAAACCCGTCGAGACGCCGGCGCCCAAGCGCCAGGCCCGCAGGCTGGCCGCCTGAGCCCCCACGGTACATCATAGGTAGCGGCCGGGGCAAAACTCCCTTAAACTGACGGAATGCCTATTGCCAAAGAGCCCACCCTCACTCTCAATCCCGGCGCTGCCAAGGGCCCCTCGGTCGCTGCGGGCGGTACCTGGCAAGTCCACGCTCTGGCGCAGGGCAAGACCATGGCCACCATCACGGCCCTGATCAAGACGCTCAAGGCCGACAACATCAAATGGGATTTGACGGCAATCGACAGCATGGACCACATCGGCGCCCAGCTGCTGTGGAACGCCTGGGGCAAGACCCGCCCCGCCAACCTGCAACTGGCGCCCGGCCAGGAAGAATTCTTCAACCGCCTTGAAACCACCGGCAAGCTCGAACTGCCACGCGCCCGCGCGCAGCGCCTGACGTGGGTGATGAAGCTCGGCTTCGCGATGCTGCTGTTCTTCCAGCACCTGGCCGCCTTCGTGCGCCTGATCGGCCAGGTCACGCTGGACCTCGGCCGCTTCCTGCGCGCGCCCATGCGCGGACCGTGGAAGGAAATCTCCGCGAATATTTTCCACGCCGGCTTCCAGGCGCTGGGCATCACGGCGCTGGTGGGCTTCCTGATCGGCGTGGTGTTTTCCTATTTGTCGGCCCAGCAGCTGCGCAACTTCGGCGGCGACATCTTCCTGGTCAACCTGCTCGGCATGAGCATCATCCGCGAACTGGGCCCGCTGCTGGCGGCGATCCTGGTGGCCGGCCGCTCCGGTTCGTCCATCACCGCGCAACTGGGCGTGATGCGCGTGACCGAGGAACTCGACGCCATGCTGGTGATGGGCATCTCGCACGGTTTCCGCCTGATCATGCCCAAGGTGCTGGCCCTGGCGATCGCCATGCCGCTGCTGGTGATCTGGACCGACACCATCGCGCTGTTGGGCGGCATGGTGTCGGCCAAGGTCGAACTGAATCTGTCGCCGCAATACTTCGCGCTCAAGCTGCCCGAAGCGGTGCCGCTGGCGAACTACATGATAGGCCTGGGCAAAGGCACGGTGTTCGGCATCCTGATCGCGCTGGTGTCCTGCCACTTCGGCCTGCGCATCAAGCCGAACACGGAGAGCCTGGGGCGCGGCACCACCACCTCGGTGGTCACGGCGATCACCGCGGTGATCCTGGCCGACGCCGTATTCGCCATCCTGTTCAGCGGCGTGGGGTTCTGATGGTCAGCCACGCGCTCATCCCCGAAAAAGCCTGCGGCCCCGGCAACGGCGAACTGACGCTGGACGGCAGTGTGCCCATCGTCGAGATCACCGGCCTGTGGACCAAGTACGGCCGCACCGTGGTGCACCAGGATTTGAATCTTGAAATCGAACAGGGCGAGATCCTGTCCATCGTGGGCGGCTCCGGTACCGGCAAGACCACGCTGCTGCGCCAGATGCTGGGCCTGGAGACGCCGGCGCGCGGCTGCGTGCGTGTGTTCGGCGAAGACATCAGCGAAGTCGGCTCCGACCAGCTGCAGCAACTGCGCAACCACTGGGGCATGCTGTTCCAGCAGGGCGCGCTGTATTCGGCGCTGACGGTGTTCGAGAACATCGCCCAGCCGATGCGCGAGCTGCACACGCTGCCCGAAGACCTGATACTCGACGCCGTGCTGCTGAAGATGAACATGGTCGGCCTGGGTCCGGAACACGCCAACAAGATGCCGTCCGACCTGTCGGGCGGCATGGTCAAGCGCGTGGCGCTGGCGCGCGCGTTGGCGCTGGAACCCAAGCTGCTGTTCCTCGACGAGCCAACCGCAGGCCTCGATCCCGACCTGTCCGAAGCCTTCGTCTCGCTGATCAAATCGCTGCACCGCGAACTGGGGCTGACGGTGGTGATGGTCACGCACGATCTCGACACGCTGTTCGCGCTCTCGACCCGCATCGCCGTGCTGGCCGAAAAACATGTGATCGCACTAGGCCCGCTGCGCGATCTGCTGACCATCGACCACCCGTTCATCAAGGAGTTCTTCCTCGGCGACCGCGGCCGCCGCGCGCTGGAAGCGCTGGACGAAAAAACCAACACGGAGCACCACTGATGGAAAACCGATCCCACGCACTCACCACCGGCTTCTTCACGATCACGCTGCTGATCGCGGCCATCCTGTTCGGCCTGTGGTTCAACCGCGACCGCGTCGAACGCGCGCCCTACGTTATCGCCACCGCGCAATCGGTGCCGGGCCTGAACCCGCAGGCGCCGGTGCGCTATCGCGGCCTGGAAGTGGGCCGGGTCGGCAGCATCGCCTTCGATCCCAAGGTGGCGGGCCTGATCCTCGTCACGCTCAACATCAACACCGACGCGCCGATCACCAAGACCACCTTCGCCACGCTGGGCTACCAGGGCGTGACCGGCATCGCCTTCATCCAGCTCGACGACGACAAGGTCGGCTCGCCGCTGCTGGCTACCAATAGCGACAGCCCGGCCCGCATTCCGCTGCGCGCAGGCTTCTTCGACCAGCTGGAAAAGCGCGGCAAGGAAATCCTGACGCAATCGGAAGAAGTGACGCGCAAGCTGAACACCCTGCTCAGCGCCGAGAACCAGAAGACCATCCTGGCCGCCTTCTCCGACGTCAGCGCCACCGCCAACGCCTACCGCGAACTGCCGGCCAAGCTGGAACCGACCATCGCCAAGCTGCCGGCGCTGGCCGATCAAACCCAGCACACGCTGAACTCCTTCAACGTACTCGCCACCGACGCCGACCGCCTGGTCAAGACGCTGCAAGCGCAGGACGGCCCGATCGCCCGCATCGCCACCACCGCAGAGCGCATCGGCGGCTCGGTGGAGGCAGTCGCCGGCGGCATCGAGCTCGATACGCTGCCGCAGGTGAACTCGCTGTCCGACGACACCAAGGCCTCGATGCGCGCACTGCGCAAGACCATGAACAAGATTAACGACCGTCCGCAAAGCCTGATCTTCGGTTCGCCCGGCACCCCGCCCGGCCCCGGCGAAGAAGGCTTTTCCGCCTCGTCCAAATAAGGATCACCGAGATGACTTCCGCTATCCGTAACGCCGTCGCCGTCCTTGCCGCCACCGTTGGCATGACTGTGCTGCTGGCCGGCTGCGCCAGCAAGGGCCAGCCCACCGCGCAATACGACTTCGGCCCGCTGCCGCAACCGCAGGCCAAGACCGGCGCCGCCATCGGCGCCATCATCGTGGCCGACATCGTCGGTCCCGCCGCGCTGGACACGGAGCGCATGCAATACCGCCTGCTGTACGCCGATGCGCGCCAGTCGCGTCCCTACGCCTACAACCAGTGGACCGCCACGCCGTTCCAGCTGATGACCCAGCGCATGAAGGCGCAGATCGCGCAGGCCGGCGTCAAGGTGCTGTCGACCACCGACGCCGCCGCCAGCCCGACCGTGCTGCGCATGGAGGTCAACGACTTCGCGCAGAACTTCGACAGCGCCACCAGCAGCAGCGGCATCGTCAACCTGCGCGCCTCGCTGTTCCGCAACCACAAGCTGGTCGACCAGAAGACCTTCGTCCGCAGCAGCGCGGCCCCGAGCCCGGACGCCGCCGGCGGCGCGCGCGCATTGGCCGACGCCACCGACGCCGTCACGGCCGACGTGCTGGTCTGGCTGGCGGCATTGCCGCCGCAGTAGGCATGACCGAGACTCCGACCAGCGCGCCAGCGGCGCCCGGCAAGCCGATCCCGGAGCCGGCCAGCAAGCCGTCGCCGTTCACGCGGGCGGCGCTGCTGGCCTACGTGCTGCTGATCGTCTACGCCAGCTGGTTCCCGTTCTCGGGCTGGCACAACCAGGGATTGTCGCCGCTGATCTTCCTTGAAACCACCGCGATGCCGCGCTACTGGACCAAGTTCGACGCCGTCATCAACGTGGTCGGCTACATGCCGCTGGGGACGCTGATCGTCTACGCGCTGTACCCGCGCTTCAAGGGCATCGTTGCGTGGCTGATGGCAGCCGCCAGCGGCCTGCTGATCTCCGGCCTGATGGAGGGCGTGCAAACCTATCTGCCCAGCCGCGTCTCCTCCAACCTGGACTTCTACACCAACGCCGCCGGCTGCGCGATGGGCGCGCTGATCGGCGTGCTGACCGTGCGCCGCCTGCTGGACCAGAGCCAGCTGCAGCGCCTGCGCCAGGCCTGGGTCGCGCCGCATGCCAGCCAGGGCCTGGTGCTGCTGGCGCTGTGGCCGCTGGCGCAGATGTATCCGCAAAGCTTTTTGTTCGGCCTGGGCCAGCTGCTGCCCATCCTGTCGGACTGGCTGTCGCAACTGCTCGACACCGAGATCGACCTGGCCAGCTATGTGCGGCCGGATGCCATCCTGACGGTGGAACAATACTGGCTGTCGGAAACCATCATCACCGCCTGCGGCATGGTGGGCGCGGCGCTGACCCTGCTGTGCCTGCTGCGCAAGCCGGCTCCGCGCGGCCTGCTGGTGTGCGCACTGATCGCCTCCGCCATCGTCGTCAAGGCGCTGGCGACGGCGCTGCTGTTCTCGCCGGAAAACGCCTTCGTCTGGGTGACGCCGGGCGCCGAGGGTGGCTTCCTGATCGGCGCCATCATGCTGGCCGGCCTGACCTTCGCGCCGCATGTGGCGCAGCGGCGGCTGGCCGTCACCACGCTGCTGCTGAGCCTGGTCATCGTCAACACCACGCCGGCCAACCCGTATTTCGTGGCCACCTTGCAGACCTGGGTGCAGGGCAAGTTCCTCAACTTCAACGGCGCGGCGCAGTTCCTGACCCTGCTGTGGCCCTTCTTCGCGGTCTGGTTCCTGTGGCTGCCTTCCCATAAGCTCAATAAGCCCTGAATAAGCCACAGCGGGTATCATAGCGGCTACAACTTTCCCCGAGAAACTGCGATGAGCGACACACCTTATTTCAAACACCACGTCTTCTTCTGCATGAACAAGCGTGACGACGGCCGCAACAGCTGCGGCGACCACGGCGCGGAAACCGCCCAGAAGCACGCCAAAAAGCGCTGCAAGGAACTCAACATCAACGGCCAGGGCAATGTCCGCATCAATCAGGCCGGCTGCCTGGACCGCTGCGAAGAAGGCCCGGTGCTGGTGGTCTATCCGGAAGGCACCTGGTACACCTACGTCGACACCAGCGACATCGATGAAATCATCGATACCCATCTGGTGCAGGGCAAGGTTGTCGACCGTCTCAAAATCTGAAGAGCTATGAACAAGAACGAAAAATTCACGCTGGCCGGCGGCGCCGGCCAAATGGAAGGCATCCTCGACTATCCGAAGAGCGAACCGCGCGGCGTCGCGCTGGTGGCCCATCCGCATCCGCTGTACGGCGGCACCATGGACAACAAGGTCGCCGTCACGCTGGCGCGCACCTTCGTCAACCTGGGCTACGTGGTGGCGCGCATCAACTTCCGCGGCGTCGGCGCCTCGGAAGGCGTGCATGACCACGGCCATGGCGAGACCGACGACATGGCTGTGTTGCACGCCTGGATGACGGCCAAATATCCTGGCCTGCCGGTGGCGCTGTCGGGCTTCTCCTTCGGCACCTTCGTGCAATCGCAGCTGGCGCAGCGCCTGGCCGCCGCCGGCACGCCGGCCGAGCGCCTGGTGCTGGTCGGCGCCGCCGCCAAGAAATGGGAAATGGCCGACATCCCGGCCGACACCATCCTGATCCACGGCGAAAACGATGACACCATCCCGCTGATCGACGTGCTGGACTGGCTGCGTCTGCAAGACATTCCGGTGATCGTGATCCCCGGCGCCGACCACTTCTTCCATCGCAAACTCCAGCACATCAAGAGCTGGGTCACGCAGCTGTGGCACCGCAGCACCGATGTTGCCGAGACGGAAACGGACAGCGCAAGCGCCGACTAACGTCCTATAATCCCTACGCCTTTAACTTTTCACCGAACAAAGCAACCCATGAAAAAAATTATCGCGGCACTGGCCACCAGTGTGATGTTGATGTCCACCGCCGTAGCGCAAACCCTGCCTCCGCCGACCATCGCCGCCAAGTCCTGGCTGCTGCTGGACGCCACCAGCGGCCAGATCATCGCCTCGCAAGACCCGAACGCCCGCATCGAGCCGGCCTCGCTGACCAAGATCATGACGGCCTACGTCACCTTCGGCGCGCTGCGCGACAAGAAGATCGACCTCAAGCAGATGGTCAACGTCTCCACCAAGGCGTGGAAGGTCGATTCCAGCAGCTCGAAGATGTTCATCGACCCGGCTACGCCGGTCAGCATCAACGACCTGCTGTACGGCCTGATGGTGCAGTCGGGTAACGACGCCGCCGTGGCGCTGGCCGAAGCCGTCGCCGGCGACGAGTCCGCCTTCGTGGTGATGATGAACAAGGAAGCCCAGCGCATGGGCCTGACCAACACCCGCTTCGCCAACCCGCACGGCCTGCCTAGCCCTGAGAACTATTCGACCGCGCAAGACCTGTCGGTGCTGGCCAAGCGCGTGATCCTGGACTTCCCCGAGTTCTACAAGATCGACTCGGTCAAGAGCTTCACCTACAACAAGATCACCCAGCCTAACCGCAACCGCCTGCTGTGGCTGGATCCGACCGTCGACGGCATGAAGACCGGCCACACCGAAGCGGCCGGCTACTGCATGATCGCCTCGGCTCACCGTCCGAACGGCGCCGGCGAGCGCCGGCTGGTGTCGGTGGTGCTGGGCACCTCGTCCGACCAGTCGCGCACGCAGGAAAGCCAGAAGCTGCTGAACTGGGGCTTCCAGAACTTCGACACGGTCAAGCTGTACTCCAAGGGCCAGGCCATCGCGACGCCGGAAATCTGGAAGGGTTCGAAGGGCGTGGTCAAGATCGGCTTCGCCAACGACGTGCTGGTGACGGTGCCCAAGGGCGTGGCCGCCAAGATGAAGCCGCTGCTGGAGCGCAAGGATCCGCTGGTCGCGCCGCTGGCCGAGAACAGCCGCGTCGGCTCGCTGAAGATGATGGTGGACGGCAAGCCGCTGCTGGAATTGCCGGTGGTGGCGCTGGAAACCGTCGATCAAGCCTCGATCTTCGGCCGCGCCTGGGATTCGATCCGCCTCTGGCTGAAGTAATACCCGGCCGTCATTCCCGCGCAGGCGGGAATCCATGCATAGCTGGATTAAGTGGCCAGAGCATGCTGTCTATGGATTCCCGCTTGCGCGGGAATGACGCAGGCTTATTCGTCGCCGCTGGTGTGCTGCATCGATTCCTGCGCCCACTTGAAGGCCGCCTGGCCTACCGGGCCGATGCCATCCATATCCAGCCCCAGCTTTTCGGCGATCTCCAGCGCGCGGTCGACCTTGTCCCGTTCGAGCAGCATCACCATCATCAGGTACGGCCCGTAGACGCCCTCACTGCTCAGCAACACATCCCGAATATCATCCGACAGATGCATCTTGTCGACCAGGCTGGCCATCGGCACGCCCAGCAGCGCGTCGAACAGCGACAGCAAGCCCACCAGGAACAGCTCGTCGCGCTTGGATTGCGGCAGCGTGCTGCAGGTCTCCAGGAAGCGTGCGCGGGTCAGCGCCACTTCCAGCAGCGATTCGTCGCGCGCCTTGTTGGCGCCGCCGCCCAGGCGGAACATCGATACCGTCAAACCCCGATATAACTGATTGCGGCCCAGCACCATGAAGGCTTGCTGCAAACTAGTGACCTTGGTGGTCTGGCCGTTGCTCGGCGCGTTGGCCCATTGCAGCACCTGGTAAGTCATGCCGGGATCGCGCTTGGCCACTTCTATCATGGCCGGCAACTCGGCGTCGGTGCGCAATAGATTCAGCAGCTCGATCGAGGTCATGCGGCTCTGGTCGACCTTGGCGTCCGGGTCCACCTTGTCGCTGGTGGTCAGGAAGTGGCCCAGGAAGTAATTGCATCCCCACGACATGCACATGCGCTGCTCGTCCCACGTCTCGACCCCGTCCACCGCCAGCTTCATGTCGGGATAGCGCATCCGCAGCTGCTTGATCAGGGACTGGAATTCGGCCAGCGTATGTTCGCTCAGGTACAGCATGGCGATGTCGCACACGGCCAGCATCGGCGCGTCGGCCGCGTCCAGCGAGATGCCGCGCAGCGCGACCTTGCAGCCGGTCTCGCGCAGCGCCGCCATGCGGCCGGCAATCTGCTCCACCGGCAAGTCGCCGGCTTTGCGGTCCAGCAGGAATACCGTGTGCGGCGCCACCAGCGGCAAATGGCGGTTGAAGACCACGGCGTCCATGCTCAGCTGCACCAGCGCCAGGCGGTTCTGGGCGAACTGCGGCAGGCGGGCCGCGACCAGGGTTTCGATCAGCACCGGCTCCGGCAGCGGCGCGCGGTTGCCGCCGAAAGGCACGGAAAAACGGTAGCCGCACAGGCGGTGGTGCTCGTCGACGATCTCGGCGCGGACGACGATGGCCTCGGGATCGCCCTCGTGATCCGGTGCGGACGGCGCGGCCATCGGCGGCGCAGCGGACGGCACAGCAGCGGCCTTGACCGCCGCTGGCGCGGGTTCCGGTTTGGATTTCAGAAACGATAAAAAGCCCACGTGCTTTCCCTCCATCTCCGCGTATGTGTTTCGATCATACAATGAAAAACCGGGCCGTAAACGCTCCTTGCCAAAAAATTCATCGCCAGATAAACGCGGTGCGATGTAACTAAGCTACAAGCTTGTCGCTATAATCTCCGCATCCTTCCCCACCGAGAAAGTGCGACCATGAGCTACGCCCCGCCGACCGATTTGTCCTGCCCGTCCATCGCCACCAGCAAAGGCGGCTTGAACCTGTCGCGCATCGTCGCCGGCATGTGGCGCATGAAGGAATGGCAGCTGACGCCGCAGCAGCGCGTGAGCTTCATCGAGCAATGCCTGGCCATGGGCGTGAGCAGCTTCGACCATGCCGATATTTACGGCGGCTACGGCGTGGAGGCGGTGTTCGGCGAGGCGCTGGCGCTACAGCCGTCGCTGCGCGCGCGCATGCAACTGGTGAGCAAGTGCGGCATCAAGCTGGTCGACCCGGCGCGGCCGGAGCACACCATCCAGCACTATGACACCAGCGCCAGCCACATCATCGCCTCGGCGGAAAACTCGCTGCGCCAGCTCGGCACCGACCATCTCGACCTGCTGCTGATCCACCGCCCCGATCCGCTGATGGATTTCGACGAGATCGCCGGCGCCTTCGAGCGCCTGCGGGCGGCCGGCAAGGTCAAGCACTTCGGCGTATCCAACTTCAGCCGCCACCAGTTCGAAAGCCTGAACCGCCGCATTCCGCTGGCCACCAACCAGGTGGAGTTCTCGCCGCTGCACGTGGCGCCGATGTTCGACGAGACCCTGGACGGCCTGCAAGACCTGGGCGTGGCGCCGATGATCTGGTCGCCGCTGGCCGGCGGCCGCCTGTTCAGCCGCGACGACGCCGACGGCAGCCGCGTGCGGGCCGCGATCCAGCAGGTGGCCGATGAAGTGGGCCGCCCGTTCGGCAGCGTGGTGTTTGCGTGGATTATGCAGTTGCCGAGCCGGCCGCTGCCGCTGACCGGTTCCAGCCGCATCCAGGCCGTGGCCGAGGCGGTGGAGGCGACCCAGTTCAGCCTGAGCCGCAGCCAGTGGTTCGCCATCCTGCGCGCGGCGCGCGGCCACGAGGTGGCCTGAGCTCAGTCCTCGTAGACCACCGGCGGCGCGATGCCGCGCCAGCCCTGCTTCCACGCCAGGTTCAACGCCAGCGTGGCGGCGATGTACACGGCGAAGAACAGCGCGAAGTACATGGCTTGCAGCCAGGCCAGCAGGCCCAGGTTAATCAGCAGCACGACCAGCGCGGTCCAGCTCTTCTTTTGCTTGGAGCTGGGGAAGCGCACGGTCGACACCATCAGGCTGCCCACCGCGAACAGCAGCGCGACGACCAGGCCGCCGTGCAGCGTGCTGGCCGCCGGGTCCGGCCAGGCCACCACCACCGAGGCCACGCAGGCCGCGCCGGCCGTGATCGGCATGCCGACGAAATAGCGCGGATCGGTGCGGCCGACGTTCACATTGAAGCGGGCCAGCCGCAGCGCGCCGCAAGCGACAAAGAAGAAGCTGGCGATGCCGCCCAGCCGCAGCAGCGCCGGCTCGTGCGCGCCCAGCTGCACGAAGCCGTAGCAATACAACAGCAAGCCAGGCGCGCAGCCGAAGTTCATGACGTCGGCGATGGAGTCGAGCTGCATGCCGAATTCCGAGGTGGTGTTGGTGGCGCGCGCCACCATGCCGTCGAGCGCGTCGAACACGCCGGCCAGCACCAGCAGCACGGCGGCCAGCCGGTAATCGTGCGCGGAACCGATCAGCGCGTTGTCGACCG
Source organism: Rugamonas rivuli (assembly GCF_009380165.1). Taxonomy (GTDB): domain Bacteria; phylum Pseudomonadota; class Gammaproteobacteria; order Burkholderiales; family Burkholderiaceae_D; genus Rugamonas; species Rugamonas rivuli. Next base: position 159,550 of record NZ_WHUF01000009.1, on the reverse strand, counting down.
AAATGACGATGCTGCCGAAGCCGCAAGCGATCGACATCAGTGTGACCAGGCTGGGCAGGGCGAACTTGGCGCGCTGCACGCGCGCATGGTGTAGTGGCTTCAAATTGGAGGCAATCAAAAAAGAGCGGCGCAACGAGTCCGGCGCCAAACTGCAAGCTTACCATTTTACCCGCTCGCCCTCTGCTTATACCGGGTGCTGCCAGACTGGAATCTGGCATAGAATTGAAACAGCCAGCCACGGCCCGGCGGCACACCGTACAGGAGTTTCCATGATCACCGACCGTCGACGCAGCGCCCTCATGCTTTCCGCCCTGCTGGCAGCCGCGCTGCTGTCGGCCTGCGGCGGGGGCGGCGGCGGCACCGCCGGCAGCGGCGGCACCGTCGCGCCCATCGACCTGACCCAGGCGCCGGGCGCCCCCGCCTTCACCGGCAACACCGCGCTGGACGGCTACAACTGGATCAACTACCGGCGCACGATGCTGGGCCTGTCCGCGCTGGCGCGCAACGCCAGCATCGACCTGGCGGCCCAGGGCCACTCCAACTACCAGCGCCAGAACAATACCGTCACCCACGAGCAGACGCCCGGCCTGCCCGGCTTCACCGGCGCCACGCTGCTCGACCGCCTGACCAACGCCGGCTACCAGACCCCGCGCCCGTACGCGATCGGCGAAGTCATTTCCGCCACCAGCAACCCGTCCGGCTTTTACCAGGCGGAGGAATTGATCACGGCGATCTACCACCGCTTCGTGATGTTCGAGCCCATCTTCAAGGAAGCCGGCACCGGCGCCGCCACCACCAGCGCCAACTACACCTACTTCACCGCCGACCTGACGGCGGTGGGCGGCAACGGCCCCGGCCTTGGCGCCGGCCGCATCGCCAACTACCCGATCGCCGGCCAGGCCAATGTGCCGGTCAATTTCCTGAGCGACAGCGAATCGCCCGACCCGGTGCCCGGCCAGAACGAAGTCGGCTACCCGATCAGCGTGCATGCGGACACCATCCGCCTCGGCGTCGGCGTGACGGTGTCCAGCTTCACGGTGGCGCCGCGCGGCGGCGCCGCGCTGACGGTGCGCCTGCTCAGCCACGCCAACGACGCCGATACGCCCGAGACGGCCGCCGCCATCATCCCGCTGGCGCCGCTCAAGAGCGCCACCGTCTACGACGTCAGCTTCAGCGGCGTGGTGGCCGGCGTGCCGGTGACGCGCAACTGGTCGTTCACCACGCGATGAACAGCGCGGACGCCGAGGTGCTGGACCAGGCCGGCGGCCTGCAGCAGCTGATGGGCGACCAGGTGCTGTACCTGCAGATCCTGCGCCGCTTCCGCCAGCGCTACGCCGGCGCCGCCGCCGACACCCGCGCGGCGCTGGCCGGCGGCGACACCGCCGGCGCGGTGCGCATCGTCCACACGCTCAAGGGCGCGGCCGGCATGCTGGGTGCGCAGCAGTTGCAGCAGGCGGCGGCGCAACTGGAGGCGGCGTCCTGCGCCCTGCCGCTGGCGCCGCTGGAGCAAGCCTTGCAGCGGCTGCTGTGCGCGGTCGACCAGCTGTTGTCGGAAAGCGATGGCGCGGCCGCAGCGGCGCCGGCGCCGGCGCCGGCGTCAGCACAGCCGATACTGGTGCAGCACCTGGCGCGCTTGCTGGAAGACGGCGATGGCGCGGCGATCGATGTGCTGGAACAGTCGGCGGCGGCGCTGGCGGCCAGCCTGGGTGCGGAAGTGTTTGCGGAAGTATCGGCGGCGGCGCAGCAGTTCGATTTCGATGCGGCGCTGGCGCGGCTGCGGCGCGGCCCTGCGCCTTGAGCGCGGCGGCACAAACGGCCACGCTCAGCGGGTGTATTCCTTTTCCTCGTCGAAAGCGTCGGCGCACTCCTTGTCGCAGAAGCGGCGCACATTGTCCAACGGTTTGTCGCAATACCAGCATGCTCCCTTGGGGGGCAGCGTCTGCCGCGTACGGACGGGCGCCGCCGCCGGGTCCGCGGGCGCGGCGCCATCATCCGGTACGCTCTCTTGTGTCGGTTCCACGATCGCCTCCTTCCCAGGCAGTGCTCAGGTCAACGTTGCAAGATTACTTCAGCGGAATATCCCATGTATGAGAATTCTCAACGAATCCATGATAGCAGGTTCGGCGTGGCGGCCACATGCGTCGAAAGCCCAAAACCGGCGGCCTTCCAAGCCATGACGCCCGCTGCCGAATGAGGAAAAATTTTTTTATGGAAAAGTTGAAAATGATAGTGAGTCCAGACGGCAACGTTCGATAGCGATTTGTCGTGACTTACGTTGTGGCCGGGCGCTATATTCCATAGCATCACCCACCTGCCGCCCACACCGCCCCCTGCATGCCATGAACTCCGCGCCGGCCCCGACCTGGAAACATGCCCCCGGCGTGCGCGCCAGTCTTGCGCTGCTGGTCATCGCTTGCATCCTGCCAGTGGCTGCCGTGGCCAGCTTCCTGATCGTCAATTTCTACACCAAGGAGCGGGCCCAGCTGATCGAGCATACCGTCAGCCGCGCCCGCGCCGTGATCGCCGCCACCGACCACGACATCGAAAGCATCCAGCTCGCGCTGCAGGCGCTGTCGTCCTCCAGCATGCTGCAGAACCACGACCTGGCCGGCTTCCACCAGCGCGCCAGCAGCCTGGTCGGCAAGCTGCGCGCCGACAGCATCGTCCTGATCGATACCGACGGCACGCTGCTGCTGTCGACCCGCCGCCCGTTCGGCGCCCCGCTGGCCAGGCTGGGACGGGCGCCGCTGCTGCAGCGCATCCTGGCCAGCGGCCAGCCCGGCGTGTCCGACATGTTCATCGGACCGGTGGTCGGCAAGCCCATCTGCACCGTCGGCGTGCCGGTGCTGCGCGACGGCGCCATCGTCATGACGCTCAACGCCATCCTCACGCCGGACCGCCTGCTGCATGTGCTGAGCGAACAGAAGCTGCCGCCCAACTGGCGGGCCAGCGTGCTCGACACCCAGGGCCGGATCGTCACGCGTTCGCACGACATGGCCAAGTACGCCGGCCAGCAGGTGAACGCCACGCTGCGCCAGCACCTGGCCAGCGCCAGCGAATCCGGACTGGCCACGCGCACGCTGGACGGCCAGGATGTCTACGTGGTCTACAGCCGCTCGACCCGCACCGGCTGGACCGCCGTGCTGGGCATACCGAGCGCCGAGCTGACGGCGGGGCTGTACAACACGCTGACCTGGCTGGTGTCGGTGACGATCGCCGCGCTGGGCGCCGGCATGGCGCTGGCGTGGCTGCTGGGCGGACGCATCGCCCGCTCGGTGCAGGCGCTGGTGGCGCCGGCGCGCGCGGTCGGCGGCGGCGAGCGGCTGCCCATCCCGCCGCTGCACTTCCGCGAAGCCCAGCAGCTGGGCCAGGCCCTGCACGACGCCGCCCTCAGCGTGCAGCGCGCCCGCGCCGACACGCGCGAGAGCGAACAGCGCCTGGCGCTGGCGGCCAACGCCGCCCACCTCGGCATCTGGACCCGCGAGCTGCACAGCCAGGACATCTGGGGCTCGGACCAGTGGCGCGCGCTGTTCGGCTTCCCCCCCGGACAACAGCTGACGCTGTCCCACCTGCTGGCCAAGGTGCATCCGGACGACCGCGCCGCCGTCCAGCGCACGCTCAACAACGCCATGCACGGCGCCCCGCGCTACGACATGGAATACCGCGTGCTGCTGGCCGGCGGCGAGCAGCGCTGGATAGGCTCGCACGGCAGCGTCGAGCACGACGCCGACGACCGGCCGCTGCGGGTGCGCGGCGTCTCGCTCGACATCACCCCGCGCAAGCAGGCCGAACTGGACGTGCTGCAAAAGCAGAAGGAAGTGACCCACCTGTCGCGGGTGGCGATGCTGGGCGAGCTGTCGGGCGCGCTGGCGCACGAGCTGAACCAGCCGCTGACGGCCATCCTCAGCAACGCCCAGGCGGCCCAGCGCTTCCTGGCCCAGCCGGCGCCCGACCTGGCCGAGGTGGCCGAGATCCTGGCCGACATCGTCGACGAGGACAAGCGCGCCGGCGACATCATCCAGCGCCTGCGCCGCCTGTTCAGCAAGCAGGACATGCCGCCGCAGCGGCTCGACGCCGGCGCGCTGGTGGTCGGCGTGATCCGCCTCGTGCGCAACGACCTGATCAACCACGGCCTGGCCGTGCGCGCCGAACTGGGCGAGGAGGCGCTGGCGGTCGACGCCGACCCGGTGCAGCTGCAGCAGGTGCTGATCAACCTGCTGATGAACGCCTGCGACGCCCAGCCGTCCGACGGCGTGATCGTGGTGCGCGTGGCCCGCGACGGCGACGCCGTACAGTTCAGCGTGATCGACCACGGCGCCGGCATCGCGCCGGACATGCTGCCCCGCATCTTCGATCCCTTCTACACCACCAAGGCGCGCGGCATGGGGCTGGGCCTGTCGATCTGCCGCAGCATCGCCGCCGCCCACCACGGCACGCTGTGGGCGCAGAACAATCCGGACCGCGGCGCCAGCTTCCACCTGCGCCTGCCGCTGGCGCAGGTGGAAGCCGGCGGGAGCGCGCCGTGAGCGCCGGCCGCGTGTTCCTGGTCGACGACCAGCCGGCCGTGCTGAAGGCGCTGTCGCGCCTGCTCGGCGCGGCCGGCTTCGCGGTGCAGGCCTACGCCGGCGCCCAGGCCTTCCTCGACGACCTGGCGCAGCACGAGGCCGACGGCTGCCTGGTGCTGGACCTGTCCATGCCCGGCATGGGCGGACTGGCGCTGCAGCAGGCGCTGGGCCAGCGCGCCAGCACGCTGCCCATCATCTTCCTGACCGGCCACGGCGACATCGACACCGGCGTGCGCGCGATCAAGCTGGGCGCCGCCGATTTCCTGACCAAGCCGGTCGACGGCGAGCGCCTGATCGCCGCCATCCACGCGGCGCTGGCCCAGCACCGCGCGGCGCACAGCGGCGACGCCGAACTGGGCGACATCCGCGCGCGGCTGGCCACGCTGACCCCGCGCGAAACCGAGGTGCTCAACCTGGTGGTCGAAGGCTTGCTGAACAAGCAGGTGGCGGCCCAGCTGGGCACGGTGGAGAAAACCGTCAAGGTGCACCGCGCCCGCGTGATGGCGAAAATGCAAGTGCGCTCGCTGACCGCGCTGGTGCGCCTGGTCGACCGCGCGCGGCAGAATTAGCCGGCCGTATTGGCCCAAGGTCCAATAGCCGCGTTCGCACCACCGCGTTATCGTGGCATCCATGAATACCTCAACGCCCTGGATAGCCGTAGTAGACGATGACGACGCGATACGCCGGGCGCTGCTGCGCCTGATGCGCGCCGCCGGCATCAGCGCCCGCGCCTACGCCGGCGGCGCCGAGTTCCTGGCCGCGCTGGACGGCGGCCATCCCTGCTGCGTGGTGCTGGACGTGCACATGCCGGGCCTGTCCGGGCTGGAGGTGCAGGCCATGCTGGCGGCGCAGGCGCCCGAGGTCGGCGTGATCCTGATCACCGGCCACCAGACGCCGGCCGAACAAGCCCGCGCACTGCTGCACCAGCCGCTGGCCTATCTGAACAAACCCGTCAACGATCAACTGTTACTGGACGCCATCGCCACCGCCTGCGGCGCGGCGACGGCGTCCGCCACCGGAGGCCTACGTCCATGATCCCGACCACACCACTGCACAGCGCCAAGATCCTGATCGTCGACGACCAGCCGCTCAACCTCACCGTGCTCGAACACCTGCTGGCCAGCGCCGGCTACACCGAGGTCAGCGCCACCAGCGACGCGCCGGCGGTGGCCGCGCTGCACCGCCTGCACCGCTACGACCTGATCGTGCTGGACCTGAACATGCCGGACATGGACGGCTTCCAGGTGCTCGACAGCCTGCGCCTGATCGAGACCGAGCAATACCTGCCGGTGCTGGTGATGTCGGCCGAGCCGGACTACAAGCTGCGCGCGCTGGAGGCCGGCGCCAGGGACTTCATCGGCAAGCCCTGCGACTACAGCGAGCTGCTGTCGCGCGTCCGCAACCTGCTGGAGGTGCGGCTGCTCTACACCGGCAGCCGCGACTACGGCCGCCGCATGGCCAGCCACGACAGCCTGACCGGCCTGCCGAACCGCCAGCTGTTCGCCGCCTCGCTGGAACACCAGCTGGCGGCGGCCTGGCCGCGCGCCAGCGCGCTGCTGCTGATCGACCTCGACGGCTTCACCGCCGTCAACGACACCCTGGGCCACGCCGCCGGCGACGCCCTGCTGCACCAGTTCGCCCAGCGGCTGAAGGCGCTGGCGCCGCCGCAGGCCGCCATCGGCCGCCTCGGCAACGACGAATTCGCCCTGCTGCTGCCGGCGCTCGAACAGATACCGCAAGCCAGCGCCGTGGCCGACCAGATCCGCACCGCGCTGCACCTGCCGTTCGAACTGCCGGCCGGGCCGACCACGCTGACGGTCAGCATCGGCATCGCCACCTGCCCCGGCGACGCCGACGACGTCGCCACGCTGGTACGCTATGCCGACATCGCGCTGCATCAGGCCAAGCAGGAAGGCCGCGACCATTGCTGCTACTTCACCAGCGCCATGAACCAGCAGGCGCAAAGCCGCTACCAGCTCGAACACGCGCTGCGCGCAGCCTGCGTCAATGGCGAGTTCGAACTGCACTACCAGCCCAAGGCGCAGATCAGCAGCGGCCGCATCGTCGGCGCCGAAGCGCTGCTGCGCTGGAACCGGCCGGGCCATGGCCGGGTGTCGCCGGGCGAGTTCATTCCGCTGCTCGAACGCACCGGCCTGATCGTGCAGGTCGGCGCCTGGGCCATCGACGAAGCGTGCCGCCAGATCGCCGCCTGGGCCCAGCTCAGCAACGGCCCGCTGCCGATCGCCGTCAACGTCGCCAGCCGCCAGTTCGCCGACGCCAAGCTGGAGCAGACGGTGGCCGCCGCCATCGCCCGCCACGGCATCGATCCCGGCCTGCTGTCGCTGGAAGTGACCGAGAGCGCGCTGATGGACGACATCGGCCGCACCGCCGCCACGCTGGCCGAGCTGCGCGCGATGGGCGTGCGCATCGCCATCGACGACTTCGGCACCGGCTACTCCAGCCTGGCCTACCTGAAGCGCTTCCCGGTCGACACGCTGAAGATCGACATCGCCTTCATCCGCGAAGTGACCAGCAGCCCGGACGACGCCGCCGTGGTCGACGCCATCGTCGCCATGGCCCACAGCCTGAAGCTGGACGTGGTGGCCGAAGGCGTGGAGACGGCGGCCCAGCTGGCCTACCTGGGCCGCCACCGCTGCGACCAGATCCAGGGCTATTACTTCAGCCGGCCGCTGCCGGCGGAGCAGATGGAGCAACTGCTGCGCGACGGCGTCCGCCTGCAACTGCCGGCCGACGCCGGCAACGCGCCCGAGCGCACGCTGCTGATCATCGACGACGAACCGCATGTGCTGACCGCGCTGCAGCGCCTGCTGCGCCAGGACGGCTACCGGGTGCTGGCCGCCAACGGCGCGGCCCAGGCCTTCCAGCTGCTGGCCGAGCACCAGGTGCAGCTGATCCTGTGCGACCAGCGCATGGAAGAGATGAGCGGCACCGACCTGCTCGACAAGATCAAGCATATGTACCCGGACACCTTCCGCATCATCCTGTCCGGCTACACCGACCTGAAGACCATCATGGAGTCGATCAACCGCGGCGCCCTGTACCGCTTCTACACCAAGCCCTGGGACAACCGCACGCTGCGCGACAACATCCGCTCGGCCTTCCGCCACTACTGGCAGCTGCACGGCCTGGCCGAGCCGGAGGTCGCGGCGCCGATGCCTCTGCAGCCGGCCGGCGGAGTGTGCTGACATGCACCCGCTGCTGTCGCGCCAGCTCAGCCTGTTCGGCCCCGGGGCCGCCGAGCCCGACGCCAGGGCGCTGACCACCGCCATCGGCGCCAGCTACGCCCGCTACGACGAGCAGCTGCGCGGCTTGCAGCAGCAGCTTGAGCTGAGCCGCCGCCAGCTGGCCCAGGCCGGCAAGATGGCCAGCCTGGGCCAGATCGCCGCCGGCCTCGCCCACGAGATCAACAACCCGGTCGGCTATGTCTGCTCCAACCTGGAGCTGCTGCAAGAACAGCTGCAGCCGCTGCTGCAAACCCACGGCGACGCCGACCTGCCGCAGCTGGTGCAGGAATCGCTGGACGGCATGCGGCGGATACGCCAGATCGTCCAGGACTTGAAGGAATACTCGCACGGCGGCGGCGATGCCCAGCAATGGGAGGCGGCCGACCTGCACCGCGGCATGGACGCCACGCTCAACATGCTGCGCAACGAGCTCAAGCACCGCGCCGACATCGTCCGCGACTATGGCGCGCTGCCGCCGGTGTACTGCCTGCCCTCGCAGCTGAACCAGGTGGTGATGAACCTGGTCGTCAACGCCGCCCACGCGCTGGGTCCGCGGCGCGGCCGCATCACGCTGCGCACCGGCGTCGACGACGGCGACGTCTGGTTCAGCGTCAGCGACAACGGCTGCGGCATCGCGCCCGACCATCTGCCGCACCTGTTCGAACCCTTCTTCACCACCAAGCCGGCCGGCCATGGCACCGGCCTCGGCCTGGCCATGGTGCGCGACATCGTGCGCAAGCACGGCGGCCGCATCGACGTCAGCTCCGAGCTGGGCCGGGGCACCACCTTCCGCGTCGTGCTGCCGCAGCGGCACGACGCCGCCGGCCTCCACCGGGCCGCCTGAGCCGCCACAGGAGCATCCCATGTCCCCCATCTACCGCCGCCTCGGCCCGCTGTGCCTGGCCGCCGCCGCGCTCGCCGCCGCCGCCGCGCCGCTGGACGAACCGATTAAGCCGGTACCGCTGACGCTGCACCAGGACCCGGCCAGGGCCGCGCTGGGCAAGCGCCTGTTCAGCGATGCGCGGCTGTCGTCCAACAACGCCGTCTCCTGCGCCAGCTGCCACAACGTCGCACAGGGCGGCGGCGACGCGCGGGCGCGCTCGGCCGGCTTCCGCGGCAAGCTGGGCGCGGTCAACACCCCCAGCGTGCTCAACGCCGCGCTGAATTTCCGCCAGTTCTGGGACGGCCGCGCCGACACGCTGGAGGCGCAGATCGACATGGTGATACGCAATCCGGTCGAGATGGGCTCGTCGTGGCAAGAGATCATGGGCAAGCTGGCCGCCGACGCCGGCTACCGCAGCGGCTTCGCGGCGGCCTACCGCGACGGCCTGACGGTGGCCAATGTGCGCAACGCCATCGCCAGCTACGAACGCACGCTGATCACGCCGAACGCGCGTTTCGACCAGTACCTGCGCGGCAACCGCAACGCCATCAGCGAGGCGGAACAAGCCGGCTACGCCAAGTTCAAGCAGTACGGCTGCGTGTCCTGCCACCAGGGCGTCAATGTCGGCGGCAATATGTTCCAGAAATTCGGCGTCATGGGCGACTACTTCGCCAGCCGCGGCGGCGTCAACGATGCCGACCTGGGCCGCTACATGGTCACGCACAACACCGACGACCTGCATGTCTTCAAGGTGCCCAGCCTGCGCAACGTGGCGCGTACCGGTCCCTACTTCCACGACGGCTCGGCCGCCACGCTGGAGCAGGCGATCGACGTCATGTTCAAGTTCCAGCTGGGCCGCACCGGCAGCAAGCAAGACAAGGCCGCCATCATCCTTTTTCTCAATACGCTGAACAGCGTGCCGACGGAGCAGCCATGAACGCCTACCACCTGTGCCTGATACGGATGCGACGGCGGCTGCGGCGGCTGATGCTGCCGCTCCCTCTGCTGTGCCTGCTGCTGGCGGGCCTGCTGGGCGTGCTGTATGCGCGCAGCCTCGGCTACGACAACAACGATTACTTCGCCAACGTCGCGCTGCTGCGCCAGATCCGCCAGCTCGACGCGCAGTGGGAGCTCGACGCGCTGAAGTCGCGCGTCGGCCTGAACCACAGCTACGACCCGCTGGTCAATCCGCTGCAACCGCTGGAGGAACTGCACCTGCTGCTGGACGCGCCATCGCCGCCGGTCGCCGCCGCCCTGGCCGCCTACCGGCAGGCCCTGCACGAGAAAATGGCGTTGATGGAAGCGTTCAAATCGCACAACTCGGTGCTGAACAATTCGCTGGGTTTCCTGCCGACCGCGGTCGACGACATCGGCGCGCTGGTCAACCAGCATCGCGGCCACCGGCTGGAGGCCATGGGGCACGTGGAAGCCGCCGCCAACCGGGTGCTGCTGGCCACGCTGGTCTACAGCGATGCGCCGTCCGAGCGCGGCGTCATGGAGATCGAAATCGAGATGGCCGACATGGCGGCCTCCAGCGCACGCGTTTCTCCCGCGCTGCGGGAGCGGGTCGACACCCTGGTCGCCCATGTGCGCACCGTGATCGCCGAAGAAGCCACCGTCAGCCGCCTGCTGGCCGGCATCTCGGCGGCGCCCACCGGCGAGCGCATCGACGCCATCAGCGCGCTGCTGGGCGCACAGCAGCAACTGACCGTGCAGCACCTGCACAACTACCGGATCTGGCTGTCGCTGCTGGCGACGCTGCTGGTCGGCCTGCTGGGCTACACGGCGCTGCGGCTGGCGCGCAGCCACGCCACGATCAACCGCGTCAACGCCCAGCTGAAGACCGCCAACGACCGCCTCGAAGCCCGGGTCCAGGAACGCACCGCCGAACTGCTGCAGGCCAACGGCCGCCTGCAGCAGGAAATGAGCGAGCGCAAGGCCTTGCAAAGCCGGCTGGTGCAGTCGGAAAAACTGGCCTCGATCGGCCAGCTGGCGGCCGGCGTGGCGCACGAGATCAACAATCCGCTGTCCTTCCTGGCGTCGAATTTCGGCATGCTGGAGCACTACCTGGACAATCTGTTCGAACTGCTCAGCGCCTATGAGGAAGCCGAGCTCCCCATGGCCCCGCGCGAGGCCGCCGCCCACCTGACGCACACCCGCAGCCGGGTCGACCTGGCCTACCTGAAGGAAGACATCCCGGCGCTGGTGGCCGAATCGCGCGGCGGCATGGACCGGGTCGGCAAGATCGTGCAGGACCTGAAGCAGTTTTCGCACGTGGAGTCGGAGCAGGACTGGGAATGGAGCGACCTGCGCCTGGGCCTGCAATCGACGCTGAACCTGATCGGCAGCGACCTGGCGCCGGTGGCCGACATCCATACCGATTTTTCGCCCATCCTGGAAATCGAATGCCTGCCGTCGCAGCTGAACCAGGTGTTCCTGAACCTGCTGCAAAACGCCGCCCAGTCCATCGGCCCGCAGCGCGGCCGCATCACCGTGCGCACCGGCGGCCAGGGCGGCGAGGTGTGGGTCGAGATCGCCGACACCGGCTGCGGCATCCCCGCCGAGGTGCTGCCGCGCATCTTCGATCCCTTCTTCACCACCAAGCCCATCGGCAAGGGCACGGGGCTGGGGCTGTCGCTGTCCTACGGCATCGTGCAAAACCATTGCGGCCGCATCGACGTGCAGACCGCGCCCGGCCAGGGCAGCACCTTCCGCGTGACGCTGCCGATCAGCCACCGCATGGCGGAGGCATAGAATCGCCGGCAGCGGCGCGGCTGCGCTTATAATCGTGGCACGATACATGGTCACGCCAGGGAAACAGCGCATGCAAGAAAACACGATCGTCACCCCGCCTGCCGCCGGCAGCCACGCCCATCTGTCCGGGCGCGTGCTCGGGCTGGCCAACCTGGGCCTGATGGTGCTCGACGCCAACGGCCGCGTCGTCATGTGGAACCAGTGGCTGGCCAGCCATTCCGGCCTGTCCGCCCACCGCGTGCAGGGCTGCGAACTGTTCGAACTCTTCCCCGAGCTGCGCGGCCAGCGCCTGGAGCAGGCGGTGCAGAGCGCCATGCAGAGCAAGCTGCCGCAGCAATTGTCGCCGGCGCTGAACCGCTCGCCCTTCCCGCTGTACCCGACCGGCACCTGGGGCGGCGAACGCGTCGAGCAGGCGGTGTCGGTGACGCCCTTCACCGAGGGCAAGGAGCGCTTCTGCCTGATCGAGGTGAGCGACATCAGCACCACCGTCGGCCGCGAGCGCCAGCTGCGCGGCCAGGCCGAGGCGCTGCGCGCGCAATCGTATGTGGACGGCCTGACCGGCATCGCCAACCGCCGCCACTTCGACGTCGCGCTCGACCGCGAACTGCGCCGCGCCCAGCGCAACAACGGCCAGCTGTCGCTGCTGTTGATGGACATCGATTCCTTCAAGGCCTACAACGACCACTTCGGCCACCAGCAGGGCGACGCCTGCCTGACGCTGGTGGCGGAAGCCTTCGCCGGCATGCTGCAACGCCCGGCCGACCTGGCCGCCCGCTACGGCGGCGAGGAATTCGCCGCCGTGCTGCCGGACACCGGCCCGGAACAAGCGGCCCTGCACGCCGAGGCGATCCGCGCCCGCATCGCCGCGCTGGCGATCACGCACGCGCCGGCCGCCACCCGCCCGCACGTGACGATGAGCATAGGCGTGGCCACCTACGACAAGAACACCCTGAACGACGCCGCCACCATGCTGGCCGCCGCCGACAGCTGCCTGTACGCCGCCAAGCACGCCGGCCGCGACTGCGTGATCGTCCACCGCCCTACCGAGAATGCAGCCTGATACGATGAAGACTTTCACCTCCCTGGTGGCTATCGCCGCCGCCATCGTGTCGGCGCCTTCCTCGCAAGCCGCCGCCTGCACCGGCAAGGCGCCCGCCGGCGAACTGGTGGCGCAGCGCATCGCTGCCGCCAACCCGGACCGCAAGGAACCCGGCCTGTACGAAGGCCCGGTCTGGATCAAGGATGCGCTGTATTTTTCCGACTTCACCTTCGGCTCCGGCTTCCCTTCGCGCATCCGCAAGCTCGACGCGGCGGGCCGGGTCAGCACGGTGATCGAAGACAGCGGCAGCAACGGCCTGGCGGTGGACAACGACGGCAATATCCTGGCCGCCACCCACAAGTACAAGAGCGTGTCGCGCTACACGCTGGACGGCCAGCGCAGCGAGGTGGCGGGCAAGTACCAGGGCAATGTCTTCAACTCGCCCAACGACATGGCGATGGCCAGGGACGGCACGCTGTACTTCAGCGACCCGTCCTTCCAGCGCGACGCCGCGCCGGGCGGCCAGGACAAGACCCGCGTCTACCGCGTGGCCGTGGACGGCAGCGTGACGGTGGTGGACGATACGCTGATCAACCCCAACGGCGTATCGCTGTCGCCCAAAGGCGATGTGCTGTATGTGAACGGCATGGTGGGCGAGCACGGCGTGCTGCGCGCCTACGCCATCGTCAACGGCCAGCCGCAGCAGGGACGCGACCTGGTGTCCCCACTGGGCATCCCGGACGGCATGGCGGTCGATTGCTACGGCAACATCTACGTCACCGAGCACACCGACAAGCGCCTGCGCGTGTTCACGCCCAAGGGCAAGCAGATCGCCACCATCAAGGTGGACGCCAATGTGACTAACGCCGCTTTCGGCGGCGTTAGCGGCAAGACGCTCTACATCACCGGCGCCGGCGCCCTCTGGAAACTGGACCTGGACGTCACCGGCTCGCCGTACTGAGGCAGCTTACTTCGCCAGCAGGTGCTGGTTCAGGAAGTTGATGGTGGAGTAGAACTGGTAGTCGGCGTTGGCCTTCTTGTTGAAGCCGTGGCCTTCGTCGTTGGCCATCATGTACCAGACCGGCGTGCCGTTCTGCTTGACGGTGGCGACGATCTGGTCGGCTTCCTGGTAAGGCACGCGCGGATCGTTCTTGCCCTGCACCACAAACAGCGGCTGCTTGATCTTGGCCGCGTTGTTCAGCGGCGCGATCTTCTCCATGAACTTGCGCATTTCCGGATCGCGCTCGTCGCCGTACTCCACGCGGCGCAGGTCGCGACGGTAGGATTCGGTCTTCTCCAGGAAGGTGACGAAGTTGGAAATGCCGACGATGTCGACCGAAGCCTTGATGCGGTCGGCGTAGTTGGTCGACACCGCCAGCGACATGTAGCCGCCGTAGCTGCCGCCCATCACCGCCACGCGTGATGCATCCAGGTCCGGCTGGGTAGCGATCCAGTCCAGCAGCGCGCCGATATCCTTGACCGAATCCTCGCGCAGCATGCCGTTGTCCAGCTTGAGGAAGGTCTTGCCGTAGCCGCTGGAGCCGCGCACGTTGGGGTAGATGACGGCCAGCCCCATCTCGTCCGTGAAGTAATTGCTGCGCCCCATGAAGCCTGGCTGGAACTGGCCTTCCGGTCCGCCATGGATGTTGATCAACACCGGCCGCTTGCCTGGGAACTTGCCGGCCGGCGCGCGGTACACGAAGCCGGAGATCGACTTGCCGTCGAACGAATTCCAGCGGGCGATGGTCGGCTCGGCGAACTTGCTGTTGTCGATAGCGAGCTTCTCATGCTCGGTCCAGCGCGTGACGGCGTTGGTCTTGACGTCGACCGCGTACACTTCCGATGGGCTGGTGGCCGAGGTCAGCGCCACCGCCAGGCTGCGGCTGTCCTTGTGCCATTGGAAATTGGCGATGGTGCCCTTCGGCAGCTTGAACGCGGGCAGCAGCTTGCGGTCGGCGGTGCGCATCACTCGCAGCACGCTGGTGCCGTCTTCGTTGGCGACAAACGCGAGCAGCTTGTTGTCCTCGGACAGGGCGACGCCGTCGATGTCCCATGGGATATCCGCGGTGAGCACGGTGGACTTCATGGTCTTCAGGTCGAGATACGCCAGGCGCTGGAATTCGCTGCCGGAGTCGGTGACAAGGTACAGGCCCTTGCCATCCTTGCTGAACAACGCGGAGGAATAGGCCACCGGCTCGTCGCCGTTCTTGCCGGTGATGCGGCGCGTCTTGCCGGTGGCCAGGTCCATCAGCCACAGATAGCTTTCGTTGGCCGACACGTATTCGCCGTAGACCAGTTGCTTGTCGTCGGGCGAGAACTTGAAGCCGCCCCAGCCGCCGCCCGGCAGCTCGGTCAGCGTGCGCGCGCCGTCCGGATTGAGCGGATCGACGATGGCGATGGTGGAATTGATCTTGTCGGCCGATCCGGTGCGGCCGACCGGCACCGTCACATACAGCACCTGCTTGCCGCTGCTGCTCCAGACCATGTCCTGCACGCGCTGGCCGTCCGGGGTGAACGGCACGGCGTCGCCGCCGGCCACGTCGCGGCGGTAGGCGCGGAATACTTCATTGCCGCCGCTGTCCTTGATGAATACGAAGAACTTGCCATGCTTGGGCTGGAAGCTGGCGCCACGCACCGGTTCCGCATAGTCGGTCAGCAGTTCCAGCGGAGCGCCGGGCTTGGCCACGCGGTAGATCTGCGGCGTGTTCTTGTAGCGCCGCACCACCAGCATTTCCTGCTTGGTCGGATGCCAGTCGGTGAAGCTGGTCGGCTTGAACTCGGTGTACTTGGTCAGCTGGCTGGCCAGCGCGGCAGGCACCGGCGGCACGTTCTCCATCACCAGCGCGGCAGGCGGCGCCAGCACGGCATCGTCAGCCATGGCGGTGGCGCTCAACATGGACAGCAACAACAGACGCATGACAGGCAGTGTTTTTGACATGGGGTCTCCTTTTAGAGTAAGAATCAAAGACAGCCGCCAGAGTATCCAACAAAGCAACATTTATCACAAGAACAATCAATTCCGCTCCGCCATCCATCAAATCCATGCATGGCTGGCCATCTACGAGGCGCCTCGCGACTCATTAGCTGGGTTTATGCATGCCATGCAGAGTATTCATTTGTCAACGTGGACAAAATGAGGGCAACATAGCGCATAACCCATAAAAATGGAGACAGCACATGCATCAGCAAGGCGAACTGGCAGGCAAGGTGGCGTTGATCACGGGAGGCGCGTCCGGCATCGGCCGCGCCACGGCGGAATTGTTTGCACGTGAAGGCGCCACGGTGCTGATCGCCGACCGCGACGGCGCGGCCGGCGAGCTGGCCGTGGCGGCGATCGTCGCCACCGGCGCGCGCGCCTCCTTCATCCGCACCGATGTCGCCGTGGCCGCCGATTGCGCGGCGGCGGTGGCGGCGGCCGTGTCGCGCTACGGCCGGCTCGACGTCCTGTTCAACAACGCCGGCATCACCCGCCGCGCCAACGTGATCGACACCACCGAGCAGGAGTGGGATCAGGTCATGGCGGTCAACGTCAAATCGATTTTCCTGATGTGCAAATACGCGGTGCCTGTCATGCAGCAGCAGGGTGGCGGCAGCATCATCAACACCGCCTCCGGCTGGGGGCTGGTGGGCGGCAAGGACGCCGTGTCCTACTGCGCTTCCAAGGGCGCGGTGGTGATCCTGACCAAGGCCATGGCGGTGGACCACGGCCCGCAGAACATCCGCGTCAACTGCGTCTGCCCCGGCGACACCGACACGCCCATGCTGCGCAACGAAGCGCAGCAGCTGGGGCTTGAAGAAACCGCGCTGGTGGCGGCAGGCGCCGGCCGTCCGCTGATGCGCGTGGGCCAGCCGCACGAGATCGCGCAGGCGGTGCTGTTCCTCGCATCGGATCGCGCCTCCTTCGTCACCGGCGATGCGCTGGTGGTGGATGGCGGCGGCCTGGCCGGATCGGCATAAACCGTGAACAAGTGGGAGAGCCCCCAGCTGCTGGAGGAGCACCGGCTGCCTCCGCACGCCTACTTCTTCGCCTACGACGATGCCGACACCGCGCGCAGCTTCGAGCGTGAGCGCAGCCGCCGCTTCCAGTCCTTGAGCGGCGCGTGGCGCTTCGCGTACTTCGGCCATCCGCTGGAAGTTCCGCCGCAGTTCTACGGCGAATACATGGCGCACTGGGGCCGGATCGAAGTACCCGGCATGTGGCAGATGCAGGGCCACGGCCACTTGCAGTACACCGACGACGGCATGCCCTTCCCGGTCGATCCGCCGTACGTGCCATCGTCCAATCCCACCGGCGCCTACCAGTGCCGCTGGACGCAGGGACCGGAGTGGCGCGGCCAGCGCGTGATCCTGCGCTTCGACGGCGTTGAGACCTACTTCGAAATCTACGTCAACGGCAGCTACGCCGGCATGAGCAAGGGCAGCCGGCTGGCGGCGGAATTCGACATCACCGCGCTGCTGGCCGACGGCGAGAACCTGCTCAGCGTGCGCGTGCTGCAATGGGCCGATTCCAGCTACCTCGAAGACCAGGACATGTGGTGGACCGCCGGCATATTTCGCGATGTCTACCTGATCGGCAAGGGAGCCATACACGTGCAGGACGTCTGCGTGCAGACCCGCTTCGACGATGCCTGCCGCGATGCGCGTTTGTCCTGCGCGCTCAGCGTGTCGGGCGGCGCCGGCTGGCGCGTGGGCTGGGCCTTGTATGACGTCACGCGCCTGCTGCTGCAAGGCGGCGGCCATGCGCCGGCGTGGGAAGTGGACGTGCCCGCACCGCGCCAGTGGAATGCCGAAGACCCCTATCTGTACCGCCTGGAGATCAGCCTGTTCGACGATGCGGGCACGCTGCTGGAAGTGGTGCCGCTGCGCGTGGGCTTCCGCGAGGTGAGCGTGCAAGATGGCCTGATGTACGTGAACGGCCGCTATCTGAAACTGCACGGCGTGAACCGGCACGACAACGACCATCTGCGCGGCCGCGCCGTGACGATGGCGCGCGTGGAGCAGGACATCGTGCTGATGAAACAGCACAACATCAACTCGGTGCGTACCGCGCACTATCCCAACGACCCGCGCTTCTACGAACTGTGCGACCAGTACGGCCTGTTCGTAATGGCCGAGACGGACGTGGAGACGCACGGCTTCGTCAACGTCGGCAACCTCAGTCAGATCACCGACGATCCGGCGTGGGAAGCGGCCTTCGTCGACCGCATCGAACGCCATGTGCACGCGCAGAAGAACCATCCTTCCATCATCATCTGGTCGCTGGGGAACGAGTCCGGCTACGGCTGCAATATCCGTGCGATGGCAGCGCGCTGCCGCCAGATCGATCCCACGCGCCTGATCCACTACGAGGAAGACCGTGACGCCGAAGTGTGCGACGTGGTCAGCACCATGTACTCCCGCGTGCAGATGATGAACGCTTTCGGCGAGTACCCGATGGACAAGCCGCGCATCCTGTGCGAATACGCGCACGCGATGGGCAACGGGCCGGGAGGCCTGAGCGAATACCAGGCCGTGATGGACCGCCATCCGCACATCCAGGGGCACTATCTGTGGGAGTGGTGCGACCACGCAATCCTGCAACCGGACGTGCCGGGACGGCCGTTCTACGCCTTCGGCGGCGACTACGGCGACTATCCGAACAGCGGCAATTTCTGCTGCGATGGCCTGATCTATCCCGACCAGCGCCCCGGCCCCGGCCTGCGCGAATACAAGCAGGTGATCGCGCCAGTAAAGGTGCGCGCCATCGACGCCGCAGCAGGCAGGCTGGAAGTGGAGAACCGCTACTGGTTCAGTAGCCTCGATTGCATCACGCTGCTGGTCGAGACCAAGGCGGATGGCGAAGCGCTGCGCTTGCAGCGCGTGCCGCTGTCGCCGCTGCCGCCGGGCCAGCGGCAGGAGATCCGCATCCCCGAGCCGCCGGCCGGCAGCGGCCCGCGCCACCTGAACGTGCGCGTGATCCGCGACCACGCCACCGCCTACAGCGCGGCGCAGCACGAGCTGGCGGTGTACCAGTTCGCACTGCCATCCCTGCCCGCGCAGCCGCCGGTCGCCGCAGCGCCACCGCCGCCGCCCGAGCTGACCGAACATCGCCTCGACTACCGCATCGAAGGCCATGACTTCCACATGGTGTTCTGCAAGCTCACCGGAAAACTCAAGGAGTGGACGGCGCAAGGCTTGCCGCTGCTGGCTCGCCCGCCGCAGCTGACGTTCTACAAACCCTGCATCGATAACCACAAGCAGGAGAACGAAGCCCTGTGGCTGCCGCAGCACCTGGACATCATGCAGGAGCACCTGCGCGGCATGGAGGTGCGGCGCGACGGCGCGGCGGTGGAGGTCATCGTCGACTGCCAGATCGCCCCGCCGATACTGGGCTATGGCATGCGCTGCCGCTACCACTACCGCATCGACGGCGCCGGCCGGCTGCAACTCACGCTGTCCGGCACACCGTACGGCGGCTTCCGCGACATGATCCCCAAGATCGGCATGACGCTCGGCCTGCACCATCGGCTGGACCAGATCGAATACTTCGGCCGCGGCCCCGGCGAAAACTACCCGGACAGCCAGGCATGCAGCATCGTCGACCGTTATCGCAGCAGCGCGGCCGCCATGTTCGAGCACTACCCCAAGCCGCAGGACAACGGCAACCGCCAGGACGTCACCCGCGCATCGCTGCGGGACAATAGCGGAAAAGGCTTGCGCATCGAAGCGCCGCAAGGCATCCATTTCAGCGTGTGGCCGTACAGCGCCGCGCAGATCGCGGCGGCGCGGCACGACAATGAGCTGCAAGAGGACGACTACTGGACCGTCAACCTCGATCACAAGATGAGCGGACTGGGTTCCAACTCCTGGGGCTCCGAAGTGCTTGATTCCTACCGGGTCTACCTGGAGGCGTTCAGCTACAGCGTGGAGCTGTCGCCGATGAAGAAGGAGGACCGCCTGTGATCATCCTGAACAGCGTTGAAGAATTCCGCCAACGCTACCACACGGCGAAAAAATGGCGGCGCTGTGCGGAAGCCATCGCCAACCTGCCCTTGCTGAAACCTGGCATGTGCCACTCCATCGGCGATTCGCTGGTCTACCGGCTGGTGGATGGCAAGGTGGCCGCAGCACCCTGCTTCACGGGCAACCGGCGCTACGTCGAGATCCACTACTATCTGTCCGGCAGCGAGAGCATCGCGTACGCGGCCAAGCCGTCGCTGACCCTGCTGTCGCCCTACAGCGACGAGACCGACCGCGAAACCTTCAGCGGCGCAGCCACCACCCGGCATACCGCCAGCGCCGGCCAGCTGCTGGTGTTCGACAACGACTACGCCTACCAGCCGCAGGGCTCGGACCATCTGCGCAAGATGGTGCTGATGGTGACGATAGAAGGTGCGACTTTCCACAATAAGTGAGCTGTCCATGGCTAACCCCAGCAACACGCAAATCGGCCGCTTCATGCTGTTATCGATGGCAGTGGCGGCGATCTTCAACATCCGCAATGTCGTCAACAGCAATATCGCCATCGGTATGGTGGCGGTGCCGTCCTTCCTGTTCGCCACGGCCACCTTCTTCATCCCCTATGTGCTGATCATCGCGGAATTCGTCAGCTTGAACAAGGACGCCAAGTCCGGCATCTACCAGTGGATACGCTCGTCGATGGGCGACAAGTGGGCCTTCGTCGGCGCCTACTGCTACTGGTTCGTCAACCTGTTCTACTTCACGTCGGTACTACCCAACATCCTGGTGTATTCGTCCTACGCGTGGCTGGGCTACGAATACCAGTTCTCGTCGCTGACGACGGTGGTGCTGTCGATATTGCTGTTCGCCTTCGCCACCTGGGTGTCGACCAAGGGCGCGGCGTGGGTGGGGCGCGTGACCTCCATCGGCAGCTCGCTGGTGCTGGTGATGGCGTTCGGCTTCGTGGGATTGAGCCTGGCCGACTGGATAGACGGCGCGGCGCCCGCAACGCCCGTGACGGCTGCCGCGATGACGCCTGTGTTCAGCTGGTCCTTCATGGGTGCGATGGCGTGGATACTGTTCGCCGCCGGCGGCGCCGAATCGGTGGGCGTGTTCCTGAACGATGTGCGCGGCGGCGCCAGGACGTTTGTGCGTACCATCGTCTTCGCGGGGCTGTTGATCGGCGCGCTGTATTCGGTGTCGGCTCTGGTGCTCAACCTGTATGTGCCGGCTTCCAAATTGAGCTACACATCGGGCGTGTTCCAGGTGTTCGGCGCCCTCGGCGCGCACCACGCCGTATCGCCCCTGCTGCTGAACCGCCTGGTGGGCGCGGTGATGCTGCTCGGTTCCTTCGGCACGCTGATGGTGTGGACGGCGGCGCCGGTCAAGGCGCTGTTCTCCGAGATCCCGAAAGGCATCTTCGGCGAGCGCGCCATCGCGCTGAACCGCCACGACATGCCGGAGCGCGCAGCGTGGATACAGTTCTGCGTGGTGGTGCCGCTGGTGGTGATACCGGCGCTGGGATCGTCCAACGTGAACCAGCTGCTCAATGTGGTGATCAACATGACGGCGGCCACCGCGCTGCTGCCGCCGCTGATCATCATGGCAGCCTACTTCCATCTGCGGCTGCGGCTGGACCATCTGCCGCGCGACTTCCGTATGGGATCGCGCCGCGTGGGCTTGGCGATTACCAGCGTGCTGCTGGCCTTCTTCGGCGTCGCCTTCATCGCCGCGATTTTCCCGGCGGGCCAGAACCTGCTGCTCACGCTGGGCTACAACGTGGGCGGCGTGGTCCTGTTCCTGGGATGGGCTTTGTGGAAGTACCGCCAGTACGAGCGCGGTCTGGTTACTTCCGAGGCGGCTTTGCTTGAGCCTCTCGCTCCAGCATCAGCAGGTGTGCGGCGCTCCAGCTGAAGTTGGTGGCGCCCTGCATGCGGCCGGTGATGGGGTTGTAATTTTCCCGGATCGGTGCATCGCCTCGCAAGCCTTGTGCGCCGGCCGCGAAGCGCTCCGCCATGGCGTCCGCTTCGGCGGCGCGGCCATAGTTGCGCAGGCCGGCCGCGCCGAAGTAGACCTGGTCCAACCACACCCTCCCGCGCCAGTAGATCTCCGGGTCGTAAGATGGATTCGAGACGGCGGCCGTCGGCATCGGGACTGGGGTTCCGAATTCGGCGGGGTCCAGCATTTTGGCGATCACTGCGTCGGCGTGCCGCTGTTCAGCGGCGCCGGCCCATAGTGCGGTCCAGCCTTCCGGGCCGCGTCCGCGCATGGTCAGCAGTTTTCCGCCCAGTTGACGGTCGTAATAGAAGCCGCTGGCGGGGTCGAAGAAGCTGGCGTTGATCAGCTCACGCAGTTGCGCCGCTTGCTCGCGCCAGGTGTGCGCTGCTGTCTGGTCGCCCAGCTCCTGTGCGATGTCGGCCAGGATCAGCTTTTCGCGGTAGAGGAAGGCGTTCAGGTCCACCGATTCCTGATCGATGGAGTAGCCCAGCAGCTTGCCCTGGCTATCGCGGTTTTCCACCACGCGTACTTGCCAATCGCGGAGAGCGGCGGCCAGGTTGCCGCCGTGCGTCTTGTCGGCGTAGCGCTTCAAGGCGGCTGGTTCGATGAAGCCGAAGCGGGCGGCGTTGTCCATGCCGGACTCGTAGCCCGCCGCCTGCTGCACCGGCAGTTCGATCGCGGCGTACTGGCCGGTGTCGACGATGCGGCTGTACGCGGCGAGGCCCAGGCAATCGCGCATGCCTTCCTGCTCCACGCCACAGCCATCGAGCGGTGCGGGCGACAGCGGCTTGACGCGGAAGCGCAACTGGCCGGCGTCGTCGTTGTGCAGCGGGTGCACGGTGGCGCCGTATTCGGCCAGGCCGTTGTGGTCGTGGTCGCGGTTGCGATACCACCAGCGATGGTAGGCTGTCAGCTTGGGTTGCATCTCTTTCAGCCAGGCGCGATCGTGGGAGTGGCGGTAGATTTCCCATACGGTCCATGCGGCCAGCGGGGGCTTAGTGTCGCGCTCATTCCAGTTGTCGCCGTCGCCGCCGCGCTGGGCGTCCATGTTGTAGAAGACGTTGTCGGGCAACATGCCTTCGTCTTGCGGGCGGACGGTGTCGTTGGACTGGATCTGGTAGTCGAACAGTGAGCGTACTGTGTTGGCGGCCAGTGCGGGATCGATGGCGGCCAGTGCATAGGCTTGCTTCCATGTGTCCCAGGTCCAGGCGCCGTTGAACCAGCGGGCCGTGGTGGACGGTACCATCGCGTCGTGGCGGAAGGCGCCGCGTGGTGCGCGCCAGTTGCCGATAAGGGTTTCCAGCGCTTTGGTGCCGAGCGTGGACGCAGGCAGCTTGGCCAGCCATCCGGCCCAGCGGAGTTCGTTCGCGGCGATGGCCTGCTCCAGGCGAGTGGCATTGGCCAGCGGCGGGATCTCGCTTGCGGCGGTGGCATCCAGCTGGTAGCTGTAGGCGCTGTAGATGGTCTGCTGGCGGCCGGCGGCCAGTGTCGGCAGGTCGGCGCTGCTGTCATAGTGCTGGCCGTCCACGCTGTCCTGCGCGCGCACGCTGCGTTCGATGCGGTAGCATGAGCGGCCGCTGGTCATCACATTGCCGGCGTCGCGCACCTTGCCGAAAGTGACGCTGATGCCTCCACTATCCCGCACCAGTTGCGGCCTCCATGCCGGCTGACGTGCGGTCACCGCGCCATCCTTGCCCCATTGCGCCATCAACTCGCCCTGCCAGTGCGCGCGCAACGACAGCGGTTTGCCGGACGTATTCCGCAGACGGTAGCGCACCAGCGCGCTGACGGAGCTGACGAAATGCAGATCCACGTCCAGCTGCAAGCCAGGCCACACCAGCCGCTGGCTCAATACGCCCGGCCGCGCCGCACTAGTCCAGTGGGCCTGCTCCGGCTTGAAGCTGCGTCCCGTACGGCGGTCGGCCAGATCCAGCCGCTCCAGCGCAGAGGCGATGTAAAGGCTGTACTCCTCGGCCACCACCAGCGGACCACTGAAGGCGCCGGCCAACGCCTGCGCATCGGGCAGCAGATAGCCATGCCAACTGCCGGCATCGAACATCGGATTGAAACGCTGGTTTTGCTCGGCGTCGAAATCGCGCACAGCGATCGGCGTGCCGTGGCGATTGATGGAAGGGGACTGCGCTTGCGCGGCCCAGGCGGCGGTACATGCCGCGATCAGCAGCAGGTTGCGAACGGATGAGGACATAGGCGGGAATGAAAACGAGTTGTCAGGGAGGGTAACACGATGGGGCCGAGCGCTGAACGCGCACGGCCCCGGATGCATCAGAAGCGGTAGGACAGCGCGACCGTGGCATTGCGCCCCAGGATAGGCCGCGCGTAGAACAGACTGCCGTTCGAGCTTTGATTGAAGCCGCTGCGTGGATTGCCCTCGGTCAGGCCGATCGAGTTGGTCACGTTGTTCACCTTCACATTCAGCTTCCACTTCTTGTCGATCTTGATCTCCGCGCCCATGTCGATCACGTGATAGGCAGGCAGCGCCAGCGCGTTTTCAAAGTCGGCGAAGCGCTTGCCGATATGGCTGTACACCAGGAACACATCGCCGAAGTCGAAATGCACCGTCGGGATCAGGCGCACCTGGGTGTTCGGCGTACGCATCACCTGATTGCCGTTTTGCTTGGCTTCCTCGGCGTTCGGATCGATGCCGTTGATGGTGGCCTTCTGCAGCGTGGCCACGTACTCCAGCGAGAACTGCTTCCACGGATTGATGATGCCTTCCAGCTCAACACCGGTCGACAGCGTCTTCACGAACACCTGGCGGAAGTCGCCGGTGGCCTGATTGGTTTCGCCGAACGACAGATTGGCGAACTTGGTGTGGAACAGCGTAGCCGACGTAGTCCAGAACGGCGAGATGTAACGCACGCCCGCCTCCGTGAAACTGAGCCGGCTGGCGCCATCGACAAAACTGTCGGTGCTGTACAGCGTCGGCATGTTGGTGCCGCTCGCGTAACGCCCGTACGTCGCCACATGGTCGTTGAAGGCGTAGTTGAAGCCCGCCGTGTACGACGCTTCCTTGATGGTCTTCTGCTTGCGCGTCCACACGCCGGTGCCTGCGCGGCGCATGTAGTTGTTGGCGATGATGTTGTCCTTGTCGCTGCCATCCGGATTGAGCGAGCCGGGTATCACCGCGCCGCCGGTCAGGCTGTTGCCCGGCAGGTCGTCGCCTGCAGCCAGCACGCCCTCGTCCTGCACGTCGTAGCGGGCGATCTCGTAGCGCACGCCGGCGTCGAGACGCAGCTTGCTGCTGACCTTCCATTCATCGTTGACGAAGTAGGACAGCGACTTCATATCGCCTTTGTGGCGCTCGTAGAAGTAGCCGTTGCGCAGCACGCCCTTGTCCGACAGGTAGCCGAGGATCTTGTTGTTGGCATCGACGGCGACGATATCCAGACGGCTGGGCTGATCGCGCACGTCGGTGATGATGCGGGCGCCGTAGTCGGAATCGTCATACAGCTTCTGCGACGCGAACAGGATGCCGGCGGTGAAGCTGTTCTTGTCATTCTCCTTCGTCACCGACAGCTTGTCGACGAAGTGACCCAGCGAACGGAAACGCGTCTCGGCCACGGCGTCGGTAGTGAAGCCGTTGCCGTTCAGCGTGGACGGATCGTTGATCAGCTGTCCGGTGCCGGCGTACGCCAGCTTGGCGGTGCCGCCGAAACGCTTCAGCAGCTCGGCGACATCGCTGGACTGCGCGGGATCGAGCCGGTTGCTGGCGCGGACCAGGTAGCTGTTCGGTCCATTGAACACCGAGTGCGGCGCGACATCGTAGCGGGTGTAGCGCGCATTGTTACGGAACGACCAGTCGCCGCCCAGTTCATGCTGCAGATCCGCGCCGATCACCTTGGCCAGCACGTGGAAGCCGGTATTGAGGTCGGTGGTCACGGCGCCGTTGGTGGTCTGGTTGGTGATGTGCGCGACGTCCGGGCCATCCAGCGAACCGTAATGCGGATTCACGCCCGGCACGCCGGTCGGGTTGCCCGGATTGGTCAGCGGGATAGGCAGGTAGAAGGTGTTGTGGTCGTTGACGTACTTGGCCGACAGGTTCAACTCCCCGTGTTCAAGCTTGCGCGTCACGTTCAGGCGCAGCTGGCCGCCATGGTCGGCGGTGATGCCGATCGGGCGCACGCCCTTGCCTTCGCGGTAGTAGCCGCCGACCGCATAGGTCCAGTCGTCGTTGATCGGTCCCGAATAGACGCCTTCCGTGCGCACCATGCCGTAGTCGCCGACGGTGACTTTGACCTCGCCCTGCGGTTTCTGCGTGCCCTTCTGGCTGATGAAGTTGACGATGGCCGCCGGGCCGTTGGTGGACAGGATGGCCGAGGTGCCGCCACGGATCGCTTCGAAGCGCTTGATGGTGACGTCCTCGCGCATCAGCACATCCACCAATTCGCCGTCGTAGATCACCGGCAGGCCGTCCTCCTGAAGGCTGATGAACTGGAAGGCCGCGCCGCCGCTCAAGCCGCGCGGCGAGACGTTGTTCGACACCTCACCACCGGACGCCTCCACCCACAGGCCAGGCACCTGCTGCAGCGAATCGGCAAGGCTGTGCGGCGCCAGCTTTTCCAGCTTGGCCAGGTCCACCGTCGTGATGGCGACCGAGGATTCAAGCTTGGTGCGGTTCCTGGCGGTGGTGCCGGTGACGACCACCTCCGGTATGGGCGCCCCCTTGTCCGTGACGCCCGCCGTTTCGGGCGCCGTTTGCGCCTGCGCGCCGTGCATGGCCGCCAGCTGGGCCAGTGTGGCGACCGAAAGGGTCAGCCCGGTTTTTTGTCTCATTTGGAATCTCCAGATAGTTATCGTTATTTTTTTACTGCCTTGTATTTGCTGCCACTACACCGAGACAGGCCACATCGTCTGCTCCCGGTAGCCGGTCGTCACCGACAAATACCCATTGAACTCAGCATCGAGTTCTGCGTCGCCGCTGTCGATGCGCAGCACGCCGCCGTGCAGCGACATCAGCTTGCCGGGCGGCGCCAGCACATGCAGCCCACGCGGTCCTGCTGTGCGCAACAGGCGCGGTGAAATCTGCTGGTTGCCGCGTCCCAGCACCAGCCCCTGCCCTCCTATCGGCGACAGCACCAGGTGCAACGGCTCCTGCCAGCTATCGGCCAAATCCTCCAGCGTGCGGCGCGAGGCGTCGCGTGCCAGCAGCGTGCCGTCGCCCAGCACCGCGTCCACGCCCAGCAGGGTGCCGTCCACGCCCAGCAGCGCCAGCAAGGCCTGCGTGGTGGAGCCGGGGCCGATCAGGTACAGCGAGCGCGCCTCCATGGATTCAGCGAAGCTGCGGGCGATGGCCATGCGCTGCGCGCCGCTGCCGCTGACATGGCGCGCCTTGCCGCCCTGCGTCAGCGTCGGCGCCAGCGGCAGTTGCAGATAGCCGTACAGACGCGGCACGATCCGGTTGCTGCGCAGCGCGTCCTCGTCCAGGTCCATCACTTCGGCGTCGCAGCACACGGCCAGGCCGTTCTGCACCAACTGGCGCAGCAGCTGCGCCGCCGCCAGCGGATGGTTGGCGAATACCGCCGACTGCATCTTCACGCCGGCCGGCACGCCCAACACGGGCAGGCTGCCCATCGCACCGGCATCGCGCAGGCCATCCAGCACATCGCGCGCGGTGCCGTCGCCGCCGGCGAACAGCAGCAGGTCTATCCCCATGCCGGCCAGGATGCAGGCGGCGCGGCGGGTGTCGATTGCCTGCGACGGCGAGGCCACCGGCACCACGGCGCAAGCTTGCAGGCCTGCCGCCTGCAAGGCGTGCAGCCCCATCGCGCCGTCGGCGGTGTACCAGCTGGCCGCTTGCGCGGCTTCGCCGCAGGCGTCGAACATGGCGGCCACGCGCGCGAACACCTGCGGCAGGCTGCCAGCCGCCAGCGCGGCCTGCACGCTGTCTGCGCCGTCCGAGCCTTTGAGGCCGGCCGGGCCGCCGATGCCTGCCCAGGGATTGACCACCAGTCCTATCTTCATGCCAGCCCGCGCTCCCCCAGCTTGCGTTGATAGGCGCGCCAGGTGATGGACCAACGCTCAGGATCGTCCAGCATCTCGCCCTGCACGCGGTGCACCGGGCAGTTGTGCGGTGCGGTCTTGACCAGATCAGGATCGCTGTGCGCCTCGCCGGCGATGTGTCGCATCACGCCGATGAATTCATCGAGGTCGGCACGCGAGTAGGATTCGGTCGGCTCGATTGTGGCCGGCTCCGGCACCACGTAGGGATGGTGGCTGGTCCAGTAGTGCACGCCGAAGTCGGCGGCGCGCAAGCCGATTTCTTCCGACGTCACGCCGGTGGCCTCGGTCAAACCCTGCCAGCTGTAGCGCACCTGCTCGATGCGGCGCTTGCCCGGCGCGTAGGGCGCGGCCATGCCTTCGATCTTCAGCAGTTCGTGCATCATGTAGTTGTTGTTGAGGACCGCGATCTCGGACACGGTGCGCAAGCCGTCGGCGCCCAGGTTCATGATCCACGCGTAGGCGCGCAGCATAATGGAGGCGGTGCCGGTGAAGCTGCTGATCTTGCCGATCGACTGTGCGCCGCCGTTCACCAGGTGGTAGCGGCCGTCCGTATGCCGTACCAGCGGGCCTGGCAGGAACGGCGCCAGTGCGGCCGTGCAGCACACCGCGCCCACCGCCGGGCCGCCGCAGGCGTGCGGCGTGGCGAAGGTCTTGTGCAAGTTGAAGTGGCACAGGTCGAAGCCCGCCTCGCGTGCGCGGGCGATGCCCAGCAGGCCGTTGGCGTTGGCCTGGTCGTACACGCAGAGGCCACCCGCAGCATGCACCACGTCGACGAATTCGCGGATGCGGCTGTTGAAGATGCCGGTGTCCTCCGGATTGGTGATGACCAGTGCGGCGGTGCGCGGCGATACGGCCGCCTTCAAGGCCGCCAGGTCCGGGTAGCCGTTGGCGTCCGGGTAGAGCGTGATGACCTTGTAGCCGGCCAGCTTGGCGCAGGCCGCGTCCGACGGGTGCGAGAAGATGGTGGTGATGACTTCATCGCGCTGCGCAGCATCGCCACGGCTTTCGTGCCAGGCGCGCACCATCGCCATGTTGGCGAAGATGGCCTGCGAACCGCCGCGCGCCTGCAACGATACCGCATCCATGCCGGACACTTCACACAGCACGCCTTCCAGCTTGGCGATCACTTCCAGCATGCCCTGCACGGTGCTGTCGGGCTGGCGCGGGTGCAGCTCCGCCATGCCGGGCTGGCGGGCCAGCTGGTCGTTGATCTTCGGGTTGTACTTCATCGTGCAAGTGCCCTGGCCGACGTCGACGTTCAGGTCCGCGCCCAGCGTTTCCTGCGACAACCGCAGATAGTGGCGCAGCACGCGGTTCTGCGACATCTCCGGTAGCGCCGGGGCGCGTTGGCGCAGCATGGTGGCGGGCAGCCCGGCCAGCGGCTGGCCGGCGGCGCTTACGATGTCCGGCTCCACTTCCGGCACCAGGATGCCGCGCTCGCCGGGCTGGCTCAATTCGAAGATCACGGGTTCATCCCAGCGCGCCTGGTGGTAGCGGCGCATCTGCTGTTTGCGGTGGGTGGCGATGTTTTCCATGGCGGTCATTGGTTGAGGACTTTCTCTAGCGTTGCGCACAGCAGGTCGATGTCTTCCTGCGTGTGGACTTCGGAAAAGGCGTACAGGGCCGACTGGCCCAGCGCGGGGAAGGCGGTGCTCAGGTCATGGCCGCCGAATACGCCCTGCTGCAGCAAGGCGGCGTTGATGGCGGCCACCGGCAGGCCGGTGCCGTCGAAGTTGACGACGAACTCGCGGAAGTGGCAGCTGTCGGCATGCGTGACGCGCACGCCGGGTACGCGCGTCATGCGCTGGCTGGCGTAGGCGGTGCGCTGGGCGATGCCGGCGGCCAGTTCGGTCATGCCCTGTGGGCCCATCAGCGCGAAATAGACGCCGGCGGTGATGCCCCACAGCGCGGCGGCGGTGCCGACGAATTCATTGCCGTTCTCGCGCTTGTCGAAGGAGGTGCGGCTGTAGGCTACGTCGCCGAAGCCGTATTCGCCCGGCACGCTGGTCGGCACGATGCCGAACAGCCGCGATGGATACTGCATGACGATGGCGGGATCGTCGTGGCTGGCGATGAAGCCGCCCTGGCCGCCGCCGTAGTTCATGTGCATGCCCAGCGGCTGGATGTCGCCGCAAACGATGTCGGCGCCGTAGTTGGCCGGCGGCGCCAGCACGCCCAGCGAGACCGGGTCGACGCCGACCACGAACAGTGCGCCGACCGCGTGCGCGGCGGCGGCCAGCGCGGCGCCGTCGTCGATGGTGCCGAGGAAGGATGGGATGTCCACGTACAGTGCGGCGGTGTCTTTGTCGAGCAGGCGCGTCACCGTGGCCAGGTCGAGCAGGCCGGTGTTCGGATCGAAGGGCGCGGTGACGAAATCGAGATCGGCGCGGCCGTAGGTGGTCATCATCGACAGCTTGTCCGGGTTGACGTGGCCGGCCACGACGACGCGGCGGCGGCCGGTGTGTCGGCCCGCCATGCGCACGGCGGTGGCGGCGGCCTGCATGCCGTCGTACACCGGCACGTTGACCACGTCCATCTCCAGCAGCGCGCCCATCATGCTGCAGTATTCGAACAGCGCCTGGAAGCGGCCATGGTCGTCATACGGTTCGCCGGCGTAGGCGGTGGCGAACTCGCTGCGGCCGTTGATCTCGTCGCAGACGGCCGGCACATGGTGCTGGTAGCAGCCGCCGCCCAGGAAGCTCAGTTGACCGGCGCAGTGACTGTTCTTGCGCAGCAGGCCATCCACGTGGCGCTTGAGGCGCGCTTCGGACAGGTGCGGCGCGGCGATCGCCAGCGGCGCCTGCATGCGCAGGGCGGCGGGGATATCGGCAAAGAATTCTTCGACGCTGGCGGCGCCCACGGCGTGCAGCATGGCTTCGCGCACGGCGGGAACCGAGTTGGGGATGTAGGGGTGTGTGTAGGGTTTGCCTGGTTCCATGTCATTTCCTGTTATCGAGGTCGGATACCCCATCTTGTAGGAGCGAAATAACATTGACAAATGATCAGTATGCATGTGATACATTAGATAAATTCATGCGTGGAGAACACTTTTGGCTCATTCTTCCAGTCTTTTACGGCAGTTGAAAACGTTTGAGGTCACGGCTCGGCACATGAGTTTTACGCGTGCGGCCGATGAGTTGTGCATCTCGCAGGCGGCGGTCAGCCATCAGATCAAGACGCTGGAGGATGCGTTGCAGATCAAGCTGTTCAAGCGCATGACGCGGGCTATCACGCTGACCGCCGAGGGGGCGATTTTGCAGCGCAGCCTGGTCGACGCCTTCGGCCGCATCGACCGCGTGCTGGCGCAGCTGGCGCAGGGCGAGGGACGCGCGCGCAAGCGGCTGACGGTGGCGGTGACACCGGCCTTCAGCTCGCGCTGGCTGGTGCATCGGCTGGACCGCTTCCTGGCGGCGCACAGCCAGCTTGAAGTACGACTGGTGCATACGGTGATGCATACCGATCTGGGTCGTGACAGCATCGACCTGGCGATACGCTGGGGGGATGGCAAGTGGCCGGGTGTGGAGTGCGAGCGCCTGTTCGGCACCGAGCTGCTGCCGGTGTGTTCGCCGGCGATGTTGAAGGACGGCCCGCCGTTGCTGGAGCCGTCCGATCTGGCGCACTACACGCTGCTGCACGAGGATAGCTGCGACGATTGGGAGCGCTGGTTCGAGCAGGCGGGTTTGGCGCCGTCGCTGGCGCTGCGCGGGCCGTTGATCGACGACAGCAATGCGCTGATGCAGGCGGCGCTGAACGGCCAGGGCATCGCGCTGGGCCGCATGGCACTGATCCGCGACGACCTGCGGCGCGGCACCTTGGTCAGCCCGTTCAGCCAGACCTTGTCCACGCAAGGCGCCTACTATATGTGCTGGCGCCCTACCCGCACGGAGCAGGAGGCGTTGACGTGGTTCTCGGATTTTCTGCGGAATGAGGCGCGGGAACAAGAGGCAGTGGTTTTGGAAGAGAGCTTTACAACCGTATAAATCGTATCAGCCAAGTCGATGAGTCGCCGCCTGCATGCAGGTATGCGCGGATGCGTACAGCGCGCATGTCATTCAACTTCGGCGCCTCGATACAGGGCTCTTTTCCCACAACAATTCTTCCTTTTGGAAGCGTTCCTTTTAAAACCTTGTCAGGCTCAATGACGAACTCACTGACGTAAGTTTGATATATGGGATCCGGCATCGGAAATCCCGGTGTGAACATCCGGGGAAGCCGTTCCTCATTGACGTATTTGATTGCAACGATAACGCCCTCGACAACCAGATCGCTTCTGTAAAGGCATACGTCTTCCGGACAGGTATCCATGCAGGAAACAAGCGCGGAGGCTGACAGCGGCAATGCCAGCGCCGCCGTCATTAAAACGGTATAAATGGTTTTCATCAATAACTGGGTTCAGGTTGGAAGCTGGGTGGCGGGTAGCAGCGAAACGCCTTGCGCCGACGCCGCGGCCAGCTCGGCGGCTTGCGCGCGCAGGAAGGCGGGGCGCTGACGCAGCCGCTGCCAGTAGGCGGCGACGGCTGGCGTGAAGGAGGTGTGCAATCCCAGCTGCTCGGCCAGCAGCAGCGCGTAGCCGACCGAGACATCGGCCGCCGTGAAGCGGCCCGCGCACAGGAATTCGTTTTGCTCCAGGCGCGGCGTCAGCGTTTTCAGGCGCGATAAGAACCAGCGCGAATAATCCTCCACCACCTGCGGCTGCAAGCGCTCCGGCGATTCGAAGCGGCTGTAGCGCAGCACCAGCGTTTGCGGGAAGGTCAGCGTGGCTTCGCCGAAGTACAGATAGTTCAGCCACGCGCCGTAGTCCGCTTCATCCAGCTCGACGTTCAGCCGTGCCGCCGGATGGCGCTCGGCCAGGTACTGGCAGATCGCCGCCGATTCCGTCATCCGCATGTCGCCATCGAAGAAGGTCGGCACGGTGCCGCAGGGGTTGATGTCGAGGTAGGACTTGTCGTGCACGCGCGGCGGGAAGGCCAGCATGCGCAGTTCGTATGAAAGCTCCAATTCCTCCAGCATCCACAACGGACGGAAGGAGCGTGCGGCGATGCTGTGGTAGAGAATCATGGAACGCCTATTGAAGATATCGGTCGTGCAGATATTATCATTGACCGAGTCGCCACACTGGCGGACCATCAGGACTGTCACTACGAAAGAAATATCATGGCACGCATGTTTAATCCACCGCATCCGGGGCTGACCCTGCGTGACGACGTACTGCCCGCACTTGGATTGACTGTGACTGAAGCGGCGCAGCAGTTGGGCGTCAACCGCGTCACGCTGTCCCGCGTCCTCAATGGCCGCGCCGCCATTTCACCTGAAATGGCTTTGCGTATTGAGGCGTGGCTGGGCGTGGAGCGCGGCGGCGAAGCTCGCCTGTGGCTGGCAGAGCAAAGCGCATACGACGTATGGCAAGCCGCACAACGCTTCCTGGATGCGCCCATGCAGGTACAGCCCGCCCCACTGGCGGCCTGATCTGAGAACCATTTACTTACCGATGCAGAACCGCGAGAAGATCACGCCCAGCAGATCATCCGACGAGAACGCGCCGGTGATGCTCGACAGCTGCACCTGCGCCAGCCGCAGCTCTTCCGCGAACAAGTCCAGCGATTGATCGTTCTGCGCCGCGTGTTCGCCGGCGCGTTCCAGATGGGCGCCGGCGTTCTTCAGCGCGATCAGATGGCGTTCGCGGGCTAGATACAGCGATTCGCCGGTCTGCTGCCAGCCGGCGATACGCAGCAGCTCGGCGCGCAGCAGGTCGATGCCGATGTGCTCGTGCGCCGACAAATACACATGCGTCGCATCCTCCATCGGATCGACGCCCGGCTTGTGGCCCGACAGATCGATCTTGTTCCAGATGCGCAGCACCGGCACGCCTGGCGGAAACGCGGCAACGATGCCCTCGTCCGCGCGCGACGGGCCGTGGTCGGCATCCAGCAGGTGCAGGATGACGTCGGCCTTGCCGACCTCGCCCCACGTGCGCTCGATGCCGATGCGTTCGACCACGTCGACGCCGTCGTCGATGGCGCGGATGCCGGCGGTGTCGATGATGTTTAGAGGTATACCTTCAATCTGGATCGTCTCGGTGACTTTGTCGCGCGTGGTGCCGGCGATCGGCGTGACGATGGCCACGTCCGTGCCCGCCAGCGCGTTCAGCAGCGAGGACTTGCCGACGTTGGGCTGGCCGACCAGCACCACGTTCAAGCCTTCGCGCAGCAGCGCGCCTTGCGAGGCTTGCTTGAACACCTGCTCCAACGCTTGGACGATGCCGGCCAGCTGGCCGCGCGCATCGGATTTTTCCAGGAAGTCGATTTCCTCTTCCGGGAAATCCAGCGTGGCTTCGACCAGCATGCGCAGGCCGGTCACGCCGTCCACCAGCGCGTTGACCGTCTTCGAGAACGCGCCTGACAGCGATTGCGACGCCGACTTGGCCGCCGCTTCGGTCGAAGCATCGATCAAATCCGCCACGGCTTCGGCCTGCGCGAGGTCGAGCTTGTCGTTGAGGTAGGCGCGGCGGGTGAACTCGCCCGGCTCGGCCAGGCGCAAGCCCGTTTCGGCGCCCGCTTCCAGCACGCGCGCCAGCAGCAGTTGCAGCACGATGGGGCCGCCGTGGCCCTGCAGTTCCAGCACGTCTTCCCCGGTGTACGAGTGCGGGCCCTTGAACCAGATGGCGATGCCCTGGTCGATCAGGGCGCCGTCGGCCTGCTTGAACGGGATGTAGGTGGCGTGGCGTGGCTGCAATGCGGTGGCGCCGAACAGCGCGGCGATCAGCGGTTTGAGGTTCTTGCCGGAGGCGCGTACCACGCCGATGCCGCCGCGCCCTGGTGCGGTGGCGATGGCGGCGATGGGGGAAGAGTCGATATTCATAGGGGAATTGTAAAGTAAAAAAAAGCCCGCGATTAACACGGGCTTTTCTGCAACAGCATTTATCCGGAGATCAGGACTTCGCGGCTTCAGGCGCGGCGAACTTCTTGGAGATCACGTACTGCTGACCGATCGACAGCACGTTGTTCACGACCCAGTACAGCACCAGGCCGGACGGGAAGAAGAAGAACATGACCGAGAACGCCAGCGGCATGAACAGCATCATCTTCGCTTGCATCGGATCGGCAGGCGCCGGGTTCAGCTTGGTGGTGATGTACATCGAGATCGCATACAGCACTGGCAGGATGTACCAAGGATCCGGCGCGGCCAGGTTGGTGATCCAGCCGATCCACGGTGCGCCGCGGATTTCCACCGACGCTTGCAGCACCCAGTACAGGGCGATGAAGACCGGCATCTGCACCAGGATAGGCAGGCAGCCGCCCAGCGGGTTGATCTTCTCGGTTTTGTACAGCTCCATGGTGGCCTGGTTCATCTTGGCCGGGTCGCCTTTGTAGCGCTCGCGGATCGCCTGCATCTTGGGCGTGACCAGCTTGACCTTGGCCATGCTGCGATAACCGGCAGCCGACAGCGGGAAGAACGCCAGCTTGATCAGGATGGTGAAGGCGATGATGGTCCAGCCCCAGTTGCCCAGCACCTGGTGGATGTGGTCCATGACCCAGAAGATAGGCTTGGCGATGATGGTCAGCCAGCCGTAGTCCTTGACCAGGTCCAGGCCAGGGGTGACTTTTTCCAGCAGCTTCGATTCCTGCGGGCCGGAGTACAGCTTGGCTTCGTTGGTCACGGTGGCGCCAGGCGCCAGCGTGCCCAGTTGCTGGATGGTGCCGATCGCGTACTGGTTGGTCGTCACTTTCTTGGTGAAGATGGTGCGGGCCAGCTTGTCCTGCGGGACGAAGGCGGAGACGAAGAAGTGCTGCGAGATCGCGAACCAGCCGTTGTCGGCCTTGGTCGGGTGATCCTGCACGGCGTCCTTGCCGGTCTTGGCGGCTTCGACTGCTTCTTTTTCCAGCGTTTCGAACTTCAGCTTCTTGTAGTGGTCTTCGGCGGTGTACAGCGTCGGGCCGGTGTAGCTGCTGTTGAAGTAGGAGTCGCCGGCCGGCTTGTTGCCGTCGTGGACCAGCTGCAGGTACAGCTCAGGCTTGACCGGCGCGGTGCCGACGTTGCTGATGTCGTGGCGCACGTCGATCGTGTAGTCGCCGCGCTTGAAGGTGAAGGTCTTGGTCAGCTTGACGCCGGCCGATTCCGCTTCCAGCACCAGTTGCACCTGGTTGGCGTCGTTGAGCATGCGCGGGCCAGGCTTGGCGACGAAGCCGGTCTGGTGGTTCGGCAGGCCGGCGGCGCCGATCAGGCCGGTTTGGGCCAGATAGGTCTTGCCGGTGCCGGCATCGACGTCGAACAGCACCTGGTTCTTGGTGGCGTCCACGCCATCCTTGAACTTCAGCAGTTCCAGGCGCTTGATGGTACCGCCCAGGGTGTCGACATCGACACGGAACAGATCGGTGGTGACGGTGATGCGCTCACTCTTGAACGGCTCGGCCGCGGCGGGGGCGCCAGGCAGTGCGGCGGCGCCAGCTGCCGCGGTCGCGGAGGCGGCCGGCAGTTCGGATTTCTTCGCTTCCGGGGCCTTGGCGGTTTGAGCCGGCGCTGGAGCAAACATGGAAGGCTTGCCTGTCGAGACCATCCAGTTGTTCCAAAGAACTACCAGCGACACGGCAAACACGATCCACAGGATGGTACGTTTATTGATATCCATTAGGCTATTTGTCAGGAGTGGTTGCAACCGCAAGCGGTCGTAGAAGAATTCGTTTTGCCGTCCGCCGGGGGAACGGGATCATGCCCGCCCGGATTCCACGGATGGCAGCGGCAAATGCGTTTGGCCGCCAGCAGGCTGCCCTTGGCGGCGCCATGCACCTGCAACGCTTCCAGCGCATAGTTCGAGCAGCTCGGATGAAACCGGCAACTCGGCGCCATCAGCGGGCTGATGGCCAGCTGGTAAAAGCGCAGCAGGAAGCGTAGCAGTTTTTTCATGATGCCTCAGGTGGAGGCGGCGGCGCCGAAGGCAAGGCCGGTTTGGGCGGCTTGGCTGTCTTGGCCTGGGCGAACAGACGTGCCAATTCCACCCGCAAAGCCGCTTTCAGCTTCGCAGTGGTGGCAGGCCCGTCCTTGCTGTTGACCGGCTTGGCCAGGCGGATCAGGCAATCGATCGCCGGCAGGCTGGTCTGGCGGAACAGTTCGCGGGTAACGCGCTTGATCGTGTTGCGCGTGACGGCGCGCGGCGCGAACCGCTTCGCCACAACGACGCCCAGCCGCGCATGCGGCAATTCATTCAGACGGGTGTAGAGCACGAAGTGCGCGCTTTTTTGGGTAGGGCGCAAACGAAAAACGGATGAAAATTCATCCGTTTTAACGATACGCCGAACGCGCGCGAAGTCGTGTGAACCTTCGCCTGTCGAGCCGCTTGAAATACAGCTTTCCACGCGATCAGCTAACAAGCAGTTGGCTTATACAGCCAGACGCTTGCGGCCTTTGGCGCGACGTGCGTTGAGCACTTGACGGCCACCACGGGTAGCCATACGTGCGCGGAAGCCGTGGGTACGCTTACGGCGTACAACGGAAGGTTGGTAAGTACGTTTCATGTTGGTCTCGCTAAAAGCAGAAAAAAATGCAAAATCGGGTTGTGGCCCCGTCAGTTTTTGGTGCCAATGACACTTCGCGCACCTATGCCACCGTTGCCGGCACAAGCTGGGTCCATCTCATCGCCCGCTAAATCCACGCTTACTCCATATTGACGTTCATGTGAATAAACTAGGAATACGGGCGGGGAACCCTGAATTATCAGCATTTCGGTCCCGCTTGTCAACAACTGATGGTCTCTGGCCGCCATCCGGGGGCTGGCAAAAGTACGAAAATAAGCGTCGTGCCTGTGGATAACTTTGGCGGTCGAGAGTAGAATAGCGCGTTACGTGTGGCGCACCCAAGGTCGCCGACACCCTCATCAGCAGTAAAGAATAGATAAAGATTCATGGAAAATTTCTGGCAGACCTGCTCCGCCCAGCTGGAGCTGGAGCTGACGCCGCAACAATTCAGCGCGTGGATAAAACCGCTCATCCCCCTCGATTACGAGGCGGGCAAGTTGCGTGTGGCCGCGCCAAACCGGTTCAAGCTGGACTGGGTCAAGTCCCAGTTCGCCAGCCGCATCACGGCGCTGGCCTGCCAGTACTGGGAAGCGCCGACCGAGGTGCAGTTCGTGCTCGATCCGCGCCTGGCGCTGCCGAAGAAGGCCGCCACCGTGGTGCCCGCGCCCGACTACAACGACGGCAACCCGAACGGCCACGCACGCAACTCCGACCCGGTGCCGTCGGTGCCGGAACTGCCGGCTTCGGCCGCGCCGCGCCGCGAACAGAGCCGCATCAACACCGACCTGACCTTCGACAGCTTCGTCACCGGTAAGGCCAACCAGCTGGCGCGCGCCGCCGCGATTCAAGTCGCCAACAACCCGGGCGTATCGTACAACCCGCTGTTCTTCTACGGCGGCGTCGGCCTGGGTAAGACCCACTTGATCCACGCGATCGGCAACCAGGTGATGGCCGACCAGCCGGGCGCCAAGATCCGCTACATCCACGCCGAGCAGTACGTGCGCGACGTGGTGACGGCTTACCAGCGCAAGGGCTTCGACGATTTCAAGCACTACTATCATTCGCTCGACATGCTGCTGATCGATGATATTCAATTCTTCGGCGGCAAGAGCCGTACGCAGGAAGAGTTCTTCTACGCGTTCGAGGCGCTGATCGCGGCGAAGAAACAGATCATCATCACTTCGGATACCTATCCGAAGGAAATCACCGGCATGGATGACCGCCTGATCTCGCGTTTCGATTCCGGCCTGACGGTGGCGATCGAGCCGCCGGAGCTGGAAATGCGCGTGGCGATTCTGCTGAAGAAAGCCAAGCAGGAAGGGGTCACGTTCTCGGATGACGTCGCCTTCTTCGTGGCCAAGCACCTGCGCTCCAACGTGCGCGAGCTGGAAGGCGCGCTGCGCAAGATCCTGGCGTACTCGCGCTTCCACGGCAAGGACATCACGATTGATATCGTGAAAGAGGCGCTGAAGGATTTGCTGTCGGTGCAGAACCGCCAGATCTCGGTGGAAAACATCCAGAAGACGGTGGCGGACTTCTTCAACATCAAGGTGGCCGACATGTACTCCAAGCGTCGCCCGGCCAACATCGCGCGGCCACGCCAGATCGCGATGTACCTGGCCAAGGAGTTGACGCAAAAGAGCTTGCCGGAGATCGGCGAACTGTTCGGCGGCCGCGATCACACGACCGTGCTGCACGCCGTGCGCAAGATCGCGCTGGACCGCACCAAGAACCCGGAATGCAACCACGAGCTGCACGTGCTGGAACAAACGCTGAAAGGCTAGCCGGACTGTAGGTTTGGCTTTATGATCTAGGCAAAAAAGCACGTCTGCTCACAAGGCAACTTTGTTATAAAAATATCGTTTAATCTTTACTATTGAGGATAATCTATGCAATTGGTCAAAACCACCCGAGATACCCTTCTCCGGCCACTGCAGATCGTGAGCGGTATTGTCGAGCGTCGGCACACTATGCCGATTCTGGCCAATATCCTCATCCGCAAAGAGGGCGAGAGCGTATCCTTCCTGTCGACCGACACGGAAGTCCAGATCACCACCAACGCCGAGATCGGTTCCGGCAGCGAAGTGACCGGCACCACCGTGGCCGCGCGCAAGCTGCTCGACATCCTGCGCGCGCTGCCTGAATCGGGCGACGTGACGATGACGCTGCTGAACAAGCGCCTGACGGTGCAGACCGGCAAATCGCGCTTCGCCCTGCAGACCTTGGCCGCCGAGGAATTCCCGACCGTGCAACAGGCCGACAGCTACAGCGCGTCCGTCACGCTGCCGCAGAAGACGCTCAAGCACCTGTTCAACATGGTGCACTTCTCGATGGCCCAGCAGGACATCCGCTACTACCTGAACGGCCTGCTGCTGGTCCTGGACGGCAAGAACGTGATCGCCGTGGCCACCGACGGCCACCGCCTGGCGTTCTGCCAGGTGGAGACCGAGCAATCGTTCGAACGCCAGGAAGTGATCATCCCGCGCAAGACCATCATCGAACTGCAGCGCCTGCTGGAAGAGAACGACGAGACCGTACAGCTGGACATCGCCGCCAACCAGGTCAAGCTGACCTTCGCCGACATCGAGCTGATCTCGAAGCTGGTCGAAGGCAAGTTCCCCGACTACACGCGCGTGATCCCGAAAGGCTACAAGAACGAATTCACGATCGGCCGCGATGAGCTGCTGCGTTCGCTGCAACGCGCCGCCATCATGACCAGCGATAAGTTCAAGGGCGTACGCTGCATCATCACCCCGGGCAGCATGAAGATCAGCTCGACCAATGCGGACCAGGAAGAAGCGGTCGAAGAACTGGAAATCGACTACGGCGGCGACAGCGTCGATATCGGCTTCAACGTCACCTACCTGCTCGACGTGTTGAACAACCTGAAGTGCGACCAGGTCAACGTCGCGCTGGGCGATTCGAACTCGTCCGCGCTGATCTCGATCCCGGACAATGCCGACTTCAAGTACGTCGTCATGCCGATGCGCATTTGAGTTTTTGCTACAGCCGTCAGAACACCAGTAATCGATAACAGAGAAAGCAGCACATGTCCGCCATCCCAGAAGAGAATCCAGTACCAGTACCGGCCAAAACCGAAGAATACGGCGCAGCATCGATCCAGATCCTCGAAGGTCTGGAAGCAGTACGCAAACGACCCGGCATGTACATCGGCGATACCTCGGACGGTACCGGCCTGCACCACCTGGTGTTCGAGGTGCTGGACAACTCCATCGATGAATCGCTGGCCGGCCACTGCACGGAAATCCACGTCACCATCCACTCGGACAACTCGATCTCGATCACCGACAACGGCCGCGGCGTACCGACCGGCTTGAAGATGGACGACAAGCACGATCCTAAGCGCTCCGCCGCCGAGATCGTCATGACCGAGCTGCACGCCGGCGGCAAGTTCGACCAGAACTCGTACAAGGTGTCGGGCGGTCTGCACGGCGTGGGCGTATCGTGCGTGAACGCGCTGTCGAAACTGCTGAAGCTGACCATCCGCCGCGACGGCAAGGTGCACTACATGGAGTTCGTCCGTGGCGTGCCGCAGAACCGCGAACTGGAAGAGAAGGATGGCTTCGCCGTCTCGCCGATCAAGGTCATCGGCGAAACCGACAAGCGCGGCACCGACGTGCACTTCTGGGCCGACGAGGAAATCTTCACCCACGTCGAATTCCACTACGAGATCCTGGCCAAGCGTATCCGCGAACTGTCGTTCCTGAATAACGGCGTCAACATCAAGCTGACCGACCAGCGCACCGGCAAGGAAGAAATCTTCGCGTTCGAAGGCGGCACCCGCGG
The DNA here is from genome assembly GCF_009380165.1 of Rugamonas rivuli. Taxonomy (GTDB): domain Bacteria; phylum Pseudomonadota; class Gammaproteobacteria; order Burkholderiales; family Burkholderiaceae_D; genus Rugamonas; species Rugamonas rivuli. The sequence goes on along the minus strand of NZ_WHUF01000009.1, from coordinate 118,790 downwards.
CTTCGTCGAGTACATCAACAAAGCCAAGACCGTGCTGCACCCGACCGTGTTCCAGGCCACCGGCGAACGCCTGTCGGACCAGGGCACCAACATCTCGGTGGACGTGTCGATGCAGTGGAACGACGCCTACAACGAACAGGTGCTGTGCTTCACCAATAATATCCCGCAACGCGACGGCGGCACCCACCTGACCGGCCTGCGCGCCGCGATGACCCGCGTCATCAACAAGTACATCGACGAGCAGGAATTCGCCAAGAAGGCCAAGGTCGAAATCTCCGGCGACGACATGCGCGAAGGCCTGACCTGCGTGCTGTCGGTCAAAGTGCCTGAGCCGAAGTTCTCGTCGCAGACCAAGGACAAGCTGGTGTCGTCCGAAGTGCGCGGCCCGGTTGAAGAGATCGTCGCCAAGACGCTGTCGGACTACCTGCAGGAAAAACCGAACGACGCCAAGATCATCTGCGGCAAGATCGTCGAAGCGGCGCGCGCGCGCGAAGCGGCCCGCAAGGCCCGCGACCTGACCCGCCGCAAAGGCGTGATGGACGGCCTGGGCCTGTCGGCCAAGCTGGCCGACTGCCAGGAAAAAGATCCGGCGCTGTGCGAACTGTACATCGTCGAGGGTGACTCCGCAGGCGGCTCCGCCAAGCAGGGCCGCGACCGCAAGTTCCAGGCGATCCTGCCGCTGCGCGGTAAGGTGCTGAACGTGGAGAAGGCGCGCTTCGAAAAGATGCTGTCGTCGGAACAGATCACCACGCTGATCGCCACGCTGGGCACGTCGATCGGCCCGGATGAATTCAACGTCGAGAAGCTGCGCTACCACCGCATCATCATCATGACCGATGCGGACGTCGATGGCGCCCACATCCGCACGCTGCTGCTGACCTTGTTCTATCGTCAGATGCCGCAACTGGTTGAGCGCGGCCACATCTACATCGCGCAACCGCCGCTGTACAAGGTCAAGGCCGGCCGCGACGAGCGTTATCTGAAGGATGACGCGGAAGAAGCCGGCTACATGATGAACGTGGCGCTGAACACCGCCGTGCTGATCCCGCGCGAAGGCGCCGATCCTATCGTCGGCGAACCGCTGGGCGAGCTGGTGCGTCAGTTCAACCTGGCCAACGTCATCATGACGCGTCTGACGCGCGTGATCGACCGTGCGGCGCTGACGGCCATCATGACCGGTGTGACGCTGGATCTGAGCACGCAGGAGCAGGCAGAGGCATCGGCCCGCGCGATGATGGCGGAGATCAGCGATATCGCGGTCAAGATCACGGTGATTTCGGACGAGCTGTCCGAGAAGCACGCGCTGCGCATTGAGCGTATGCATCACGGTAATATCAAAGTCAGCTCGATCGATGCGGACTTCGTGCAGGGTGCGGATTACAACGTGTTGGCTAGCGCGGCAGCTACGTTCAAGGGTCTGATCGGCGAAGGCGCGTATGTGCGTCGCGGTGAGGGCGAGCGTACCAAGGAATCGGCCGTGGTGGACTTCCACCAGGCGATGCAGTGGCTGCGTGATGAGGCGGAGCGTGTGGTGTCCAAGCAGCGCTACAAAGGTCTGGGTGAGATGAATCCGGATCAGTTATGGGAGACCACCATGGATCCGACCGTTCGTCGTCTGCTGAAGGTGCAGATTGAGGATGCGATTGCTGCGGATCAGATCTTCACTACGTTGATGGGGGATGATGTGGAGCCGCGTCGGGCGTTTATTGAGAACAATGCGCTGCGGGCGGGTAATATCGACGTTTAAATGGCAAAAACCGGCGGGAACGGTCCAGTGTTGCCAGGGTGCAATGCATTGCGGTAATTTACATTACGATCAAAGAGCTTTATGCAGTCGCATAAAGCTCTTTTTTTGGGATATGCATCCGTGTTCACGCTCACATTCAAATATTTCTAATATCAATTGCTTTTCACAAAATTAAGAGTATTGTTAGATTTCGCCCCCTATTGCAAGCATTACGGGTTTCGATCTGAACATACATCGCTCTACGGAGAAAATGTGGAAAGATATAAAAATTTAAGCGGTGATTCTGGAGTTACTGCATTTGAGATTGGCCCTGATTCAATCACGGTTCGATTCAACACCGGCGCCACCTATCTTTATAATATTCAAAGTGCTGGCACTGGTAACATTGAAAAAATGCAAGCTCTTGCCAATCGTGGACAAGGATTGAATAGCTATATAAGTCGCATTACACGAAAGATGTATGCAAAAAAATATTAGCATATGGAAATAAGGTAGCCATTGCGATGACCACCTTACTTAACGCCTAAAAAGAAGATAAGATTATTAATTTCTACTTAGGATATATTTGACGTCCACCTGCCAGCGCTCTATCGGAGCGAGCAATATACCAAGCATTCATTCTTATATCCCAGCTGCGGACGTTGCAAAATAAATTCCAATCAAGTTGAATAATACGTTCCAATGTGAAATCTTCCCGCATCAAAACAATCAAAATATATTCGAAAAGTTGCTTATCTTTATCTTCTCGGTCCGGATAAATTGTCCCTGACTTCTTTGCTCGCTGCATAGTCTTGATTGAGTATCGATCACCGTCCCTCGAAATGGCATCTATATTCTTCGTCCCAGGAGGAGCTGGTGCCAGAACGGGTAAATCACTGCGCCCCTTGAACTCGGCGATAGCCAGTTTCTCGCCGATTTCCCCTACATTAAAACGAAGGCCTCGGCTTCTTGCTTCTGTGTCAACTGCCGTACGTAGCGCCAAGAGTCGAAGATCATCAAGAATTTTTAAATCCAATGGTATTTCAGTAGAGCTATTTATGCTTTTCGTCATTAGTTATTAATACTCCTGAAATATCGACTAGCCTAACTTCTTTAGACATCAAGAACTCAAAACACCGTTTCAGAACTTCACCATCAGGGAGCTTTCCAGGGCCTTTGAGGCTACACTCCCATACATTTACAATCCGCCATCCCTTTTCTAGAAGCGCATCCGTCGTCCTAACATCTCTGGCACGGTTAGATGCAATTTTTGCTTTCCAGAACTCTTGGCGAGTCTGGGGAAGTTTGAACATCGAACAGTTATGCCCATGCCAGAAGCAACCATGTACGAAGATCACTGCGTGGAATCGAGAAAATACAAGATCAGGGCGGCCCGGCAGTTTTCCATCCTGTAACCGATAACGTAAACCAAGAGCATGCAAGCCCCGTCGAATAAATAGCTCCGGTTTGGTGTCGCGGCTACGAATCCGACTCATGTTACGCCGGCGTTGTTCTACTGAAAGCACGTCAACCATGGTTTTATTTACAAGCCATTAGCTTCACATCAATTTTACCAAGCCATCAATCTCGTCCCTATCAACCACGGAGCGAGATGAAACATCAATTGTGTACCTTATTGCCACAATTCCCCGCGGTGGGACATAGTCATCGGGAAGTCGAGGAAAGGAGCCTTCCACGTCGAAGAATAGAGCATCACGCAAATTGAATCGCCGTAGCGCACCGGACTGACGCAAACCGTCATGCCAGCCCATTTTCGCCAAGCGCATCTCAAAAGCATCAACAGCTTTACCGTCCAAGCCAAGAGAAGCGGTTATTTCGTCGATAAGGTTTACCAGGGTCTTCTCCCCCCCTTCCGATCGCTCTAGCTGGATCGATGCCAACAGCAATTTTTTTCCCGCGGGCGCTCGCAACTGATCTATCCGCGAAATCTCATGTCGATCTTCGGACCTTGTAGTCGACTTTACTTCTATATGCACTGCCGCGCCCATGAAATCATGTCGTTCCGAGTCTGGACCACTCCACAGATAGCAAGCCCGTGGACCTATGCTAGGAATTAGGACATTTTGTAAAACCCAAAGCTCTCCAAATAAACCAATTTGCTCAGCAAGGCTAAGATCCGGTTTCAATGGCCTTAGTGCACCTCTGAATTCTTCAATGGTCTGAACTACTGCATCGATCGGCTTCCTCCCTTGCACGGCGACTCCAGCAAAAATCTGGTTTACGATTGGAGTGAATATCATTTCGTAGTGCGCCTTGGCGTACACGTCAAGATAATTGCCATTGGCGTCGATTACCTGAACGACTACGGCCTCTAGCTCCGGTGGTAGCTTGACCGCATCGTCACCGATAGCAATCATCAAATGAAGATGTCCATCTTCATCAACGCCGATTAGACACTGAGGAATCAAAGGATCTACCGGCTCAGCAAGCATGCCAATCCCTTGAGACTGTTTTCTCAAACTTTGCCAACGTGAAGATGTGATAGTCAGACTACTCACGATTGACTCCACGATTTACGACAAAGGACTGTGACTCATCTGATGTCTTAGGAAAGGATAACGCGATACCAATCACAGTACGCACTTGTGCCTGTAACGGTTGGGGATCCAGGGGGTAAATCATCAAAAGTCCATGAGAAGACGGACGGGTCTGACGCATCGCCCTCGCATTGTAATTTTGTCCTGTGCGATAAAAGTCAGGTCCACCATGAAGGTCAACGCCTTCATGTCGAGGGTCAATCAATATGCCAATGGATTCCGCACCGGTTAGCGAGCGATGAACCAAACCGAAAGAGCGAGTACCGAGTAATACTTGACGGTCTCGACTAGGGTTTGCCACGAAAATCGTCCAACTGGTGAGCTCTCCAACAGTCGTCCGCTCAGATATCCAATCTGCAATCAGGTCCCCACGAAATGCGAGTGTGTCATCATGCACAATAAAGGATCTTAGAAACTCCTCAATTCGCACGGCAGGGACGTCATGCACCAAGCTGCCACCGTATGCCTCCTGGGTAGGTGTGTGGGCCGTCAGCAGCGCAGCCGTCAGACCTGTATTGTGTTCGAGAATATCCGGCCGTCGCAGCGGGAAAAGAATGGTCTGAGGGTTTTCACCGGACCAGGAGCGACTGCTGACTTCAAGCATCTTGCTCTTATTTTTACTTGTCAATAGCAGATCCGAGTGGGAGCGCATCTTGATTGCCATTTCATCGGGGCGGCGCCCAGCCCGGTTCATCGCAGTTATGGAATCTCTCAGAGACTCTTCGACAAGTGCCAGCTCAACAAACCATTGGGCAATTCCTTCGGTCGTCCAGATACGAATCAAATCATCGTATCCAGCTCTGAAACCATACCAGCGTGCCATTTGTAGCAGAGAGTCCGCCATGGTCGTTGTGCGCAGGAAGTAAGCTACGGTCAGTCCTTCCAGAGTTAATCCACGAGACAAGCGATTTCCGCCCACGGCGATCAATTGGCAACCCGGCTTCTCATCGTAGCCTAGCTCCTCGCCAGTAAGACTATTCAATACGACAACCTGAACGCGAGAGAGATTTATCATTGCCTCATCCAACACGATATCGCGCACGGCCGGCAAATCGACCATGCCGAGATCGGTCAGCGCCGAACTCAGCATTTGACGTAAACTGCCTGGAACGACACGTTCATGGTCACGCCATCCCTTTATGTGCTGCTGTATCGCCGAGCCGATACGGATCTGATCGACTTGCTTGTGCGAGACGTGAACCAGCATCGTGTGAGGCATCTTTGTTTGGTTGCGAAGTAAGCGAATCGCGCCGATAACAACAAACATAAGCACAGCGTCACATAGCGATTGGGGTAGTCCCTCTTCGCTATCTATTACCAGCGGCGCACCTTTTTTCTTTCGCTTAGTCTTCAGACTTCGTACGTCATTTTCTGCAACGGCGCGCATAACATCTCGCCCCACTGCAGCCACACCAAACAGTTCTTCAGTTCCTATATAGCCTTCTGGGCGAGGCAACTGAACTACAAAATCCTTGGGAAATAGGTCCGCGCCAACAGCCCGGTCAACCGCGTCTGGATCGATCAGAATATTTGCAAATGGTGTAGCCGTGTAGGCGATGTAGGTTGCCCTAGGAATCCTCTGCAGCGTATCCCTGATCAGTGAATTCGTAATCGACGGATCACGGCTGTCGACCTCAGGCTCATCATCGACGCTCGGATCTTTGCGATTACCTTTAGTATTTATGGAAGCCTGATCAGCTTCGTCATCGATCAAAAGAACCGGAATATTTTCGAGCTGCCCTTCCAGATCAATAATCCACTGATTGATTCGACGGAGGATTGGTACGGTCTTCTTTGCGACGACCAAGACTGTTCCAGCACCGTCGAAGCCATTGGCAATCGCCGGAGTCTGGAAGTCTTCGCTCTCGCTTGTTAAAGTCGTCCAATTAACCCCGACGCTCACAAGTTCTCTGTTCAATCGCTTTTGCGTCTGGTTTCTCAACGAATCATGGATGCCTGAAAGGACAACAATAAGTCGATAGCCAACATCAGCAGCGCGGGCTGCTACAGCAGTAAAGTTGGCCGTCTTTCCACTTTGCACGTATCCGACGACTAAGCCTCTACACTGAAATTCGAGGCGCTGAATTGGCTTTGTTTTACAAATTATTCGTAAGGACTCTTCGGCTACAGAGTCCACCTGATGAGGTTTCCATTTCGACTGCGCGCGCAAAAATTCCTCATGCCGCTTCCAATTGATCCACTGTGCGCCATCGGTCCAATTTGGAATTTTAGGCTTTATACTGAACCTTGGAATCTGCTCAGTCATGGGTCAGCATCTTCAAGATGTCTGCTTGCTCCAGCGCTAGCAGAAACTGGGACAATGCAATCTTAGCTTTCGGGTCCCCATCGACCGCAAGCACAAGATTAACGAGTGCAGGCATCTGTGGCGTAACTTCAATATGCTCGCCGGTGAAATTCTTTTTTCGTACCCATGGTGCAGCACCTGAGTCCACAAGTCTGATTGCTCCACCTACGACCTTCGCTGACTTCGGTTTACCACTAGAAGTCGGTGCCCCTATTGGCTCGCCCGTAACCGGTGAGCTAGAACTGCCACCATTAGTGCTCGACGCTGAGCCTGAAGACTCGCCCTTCCCAGTTTTTCTATAACGGCTGCGAGCTTCGGTACGGGGCTCTTTCAAGATATCCTTCATATTGCTGCTCATGTTCACCGGCAGCTTGATCTCCTGCTTGGAAATGTTAACTTTCAACGGATCATCAGCTTGGCGGTCAAAATCCACTGCGACGCGAAGCAATTTGGTCTTTTCATCAACCGCAAACATTTGCTCCCAACCGCCCCATTTTATGAGGCGATTCAGGCGATAGAAATAAAGACCTTGTGTTTCATTCCAACGACCACTCAGCGAAATACGCTCACGAGCTCTACGTACCGCTTCAGGTCCTTGAGCGCAGTGGTATTTTTCTAATTCATCTTCATTCGGAGTGATGAAAGCACGTACAGCAACGATCGCCTTTTTTTCGGGATCCGACTCGTTGAGCATTAACGTTCGAGGATCATACGACTTAGTCAGCGGGTGTCCCATCGGATTATTGCCCTCCAACGGTTCGCCGTTAATGTAAATATCTACCTTGCTTCGCCCCGGTACTGCGCCCTCCAGGTAGCGATGGAACACTAGTTCCAAATGCTCTCTGACGGACGTCACTTCGACCGTATAAGGATCAACATTCTTTACCGTGGCCATTTCCGCTGGGGGCCGCATCCTCGTCAATAAAACTACGGTCCCAGTAGCAGCGATTTCAGACTCCGCCTCATATTTTTCTTCGACCGACTGCTCCAGGACATCCCACGCTCCTGTCTTCGCAAGGTGATCTTTGTCCCAGGTCATCGTGGATTTTATTCCATTCTGCGCCTTAGTAACCACCGTCAAACAATCCGACTGAGACCATGATGCACCTTTTAATCCGTAGCCAAATTTGCCAAGATCACCGCCGTCATAAAGACGACGATTACCAACACGCATCGCTTTTCGTAAATCGTCGTAAGTCATGCCACGACCGTTATCGCGGATGGACATCCAACGACCGCCATCATTTGGATTGGGGAATGTGATTTCTATTTTTGACGCCCCGGCAGAGATGCTGTTATCCACTAAATCAGCAACGGCGCTTGGAAGCCGATGTCCTGCACTGGCTAAAATCTCAAACAAGCCGACTGGATCGGGGGCCATGCTGTCCTGCTCAATGGAATTAGGCATCGAAAGCTCCGTCTTCTGAAAAAGAGTATGGAAGTGTTCACCAAGAACATGTGTCGAGTATGCGCCATCGTTTCCGAATAATGCGATCATTCCAGATCGATCCAGCCGTGCGCTCTCACCATGGTTAACAATGGCCTCATGCGCTGGATGGGTTTTCGGAATCACTACCCACGTCGCGGTTGCAGGAGATGTTGAAGCATCCACAACCATGGCAAATAGCACACCGGGTTCTACGAACTTAAAAAAGGAACTCTTCGGGCAGTTTCCTTCAAATCGCCAATTTTTCCCTTGCCTTTTTAGCCATTGCGCCTTTTCAACGATCGTCGTTTCATCATCAAGACAACGGCACTGAATAAGAATTTTGTCAGAGTCTTTAGCAGATGGAAAAACCCGATCCACAACATCTCCATCAAAGTTAATCGCTCGTTGTTTGGAGCCCTCACGGCCGTCCCGATAGGCATGAAACATGCCAAGCTCGCTATGTGTCAAGAGTCGCAAAATTGTGAATCTCACGCTATCCCCTCTGTTCGTCCAATCACGGCTCCATCCAGTCCCAAAAGCTGAACGCGCATATCGTTGATCGGCGGCGCACCTAAATTACTTCTGACCGACATTGCAATAGCGTAGGCAAAGAGCGCCGGCACCGCATTCCCAATTTGCTTCAATGCGGGATTCATAGAACCCTTGAAGATAAAGCCATCCGGGAAGGACTGTAATCGTGCAGCCTCCCTGACCGAAATAGTACGCGCCTGATCAGAATCGTAGTGAATGTGTGAATATGAATCTTTGCCCAAATGTGCAAGCAATGTGCGCACCGGTTTTTGGGAATCTAACTTCCACCACTTGTTCGAGAATTTTGAAGGATCATAGGGGATACGCCACAACTTAATAAAGTCACGAACCTCAGCTGTTCTTGCATCAGTCGACAGCCCCCGACGCTTTCGTGATTTGAGCCAGCCAGCAATTTTTTCCTCAACATACTGATGAATTTGCGGGTACTCCCATCCCTCAGAAATCTCTGCAAATATCTTGAAATCGCGAGGCAAGTAACGAATCACATGCCCTGTAGTCGATTCCTTGGTCACAAAACCATGCCACTCACGCATAATCCGCGAATAAGGAGTTGATGGATTTTTGTTCGTGTAACGCACCACCTCCATCGGGTTTTTCGCGCCGCGACGCAACTCACCCCGATTGAACATCTCCAGTGCATAGATAGGAGGTAGATCAGCCAGTGCCTCACGTGCAGTGGTAGCGGGCGGCAGCGAAATTTCAGGATCAGCGACGAACCGATGATGCTCAGACCCCTGCTCTTTGATCACCTGCCTGGCTGTATTCTTTGTACCTTGATAGCCTTGAGGCAGATTGACATGATGGGTCGGTTTAGGGAACGACGGCCGAATACCAGTGTCCCGATGGAAGCCAATTAGAATCATGCGTTCACGCGTTTGAGGCACTCCGTACCAGGACGCGTTAAGCAGTGTGTACGCAACCTCATAGCCTTCCGCGGATAAACTTTTAGCTACGAGCTCCGCAACATTCTTCCCTCCATGATTCAATATGTCTGGAACATTTTCCATGAGCAACGCTACTGGCTTGGTCATCCGAATGTAATGCACATAGCGTTGCCAAAGGTCAACTCGACCATCGACGAGAAATGCGAAGTTGGCCGTGTCTTCCGATCGACGATGTGCCTGCTCCCTAAGTTTTGCACGCCCAACGCGGGCGAACGCTTGGCATGGCGGCCCACCAACTAGGACATCAACCTGATCATCGACTGGGCCATTAAGACCTAGTTCGGCAAAAATTGTCGAAGGGTCCTCTGCAGTAACATCACGGGCCACATGATGAGAAGGTTGATCACCGCCCAACGAATGGGTTCCGAAATTGGCGCCATGCGACTGCGCAGCATGTGGATCAATTTCTACTGATGCTACAGGCCGAAAACCGGCAGTTAGAAACCCGAGAGAGATTCCACCGCAACCGGCAAACAAATCCATATAACGGGGAGCATTACCAGCTTGAATGCGGCGGAGTTTGTCAGCGATAAGGGTCATGTTACAAATTACGATAGTCGATTTAAAGAAAAAACGGGCTCTGAATGCCAGTGAGACACCTAACTCCGGTCTCTGCACAAGCAAGATATTCAGGACGTCATCCTACAGTACCCAACTGGCCCTGGGGCAATTAACCATTCGATATATCTGCAAACACTGGCATTCCGCAGCGCGTCCTCGGCCGTATTAGTTGCCATTTCAAACGAAGCACTGATTGGTGAGCAGCAACCACAGAAAAAGAGGCCACTCACGAACATGAGCGGAGACCAAGCGGCACCAACGCAAACGGAGAGAGCCAGTTCGCGTGAGCCGGAGGCAAGTCATGACACAGCATAGGGCCGTCGTGCGAACTCTCGCTCGACCAGTTCGAGGGAATGCGCCACGCTGCCTGACAGATGGTGCTGAAAGTGTATTCGTCCACGGGTACCCTGTGCGGTGCATATCCGGGCACAGTATGCTACTAGGCGAATTCCGATGGCAACTTGAGCCAGGACATGTGCACCCGCTTCTGCTGATTGTACGCAAGGTAAAAATGCTGCCGAGCCCTACAGCGATCTCGAGGTAATGTGCCCTGCCCACTTCGGTTTTGACTAGCAGGATCATCGCTTGATGGGGAACAAATTCTATTCTGAGGAGAAAGTGCCGATCGTAGAAATTAACGTTGCACCGCAACTGGTTTTGTCGCCATCGTATGCCACCGCTTTGCCGTTGACCGTGTGCTTGGCGTTGCCGCTCACGATCGAGCAATTTTGATGTCCATAGATTGGACACACACATTTATCACCTATCAGCGCTACAGGCTTGCCGCTCACTGTGAAATGGGGTGCACCGCTTTCTATGACCTGCCCACCGTGCGAGGTAGGATCACCTAACCGAATGACATTGGGCATTTGATGCTCCTTATAGTGAAGCACCCGAAGGCGTTGCCGCGCCTTCGGGCCGCCGGCGCAGGCTGGAGGAAATCTTGTCCCATAACGCAAGAGCTTCCGCATCCGATAAACTGGAGTTAATAGGCTTCCCCGGCTTGCCCATACCAGTATCAAGCTCCAAACTTAGACTGGGTAGGTAAACATCGATCTTGTCTCCTCGTGATTGCCACATAAAACCATGCACCTTGACTCCGTTGAGTTCATCCACACGCTGAAGCACTTCCTCCCCAGGGATACCATTTAACGAGCGCACACCAACGCGCAGACGATGAAATTGCGATGAGTGTTCCTTCTGCACTTCGCTATCCGCATCTCGCTGAAGCAACGTTCGGCCGCCATCAATCCCAGCGGATGTGCTTAAGGAAATTGCCAGGTCTGGATGCTCCCTTATACCGAAGAAGATGGATGCATGTTCATTTTCCTCAGCCGTCAGCGGATCACGAATGAAACCCCTATCAAAGCAAAAACCGGTCCCTTCCGGGATATGTGCATCGGGAACAGCATGCAGCTGATGGAGTATTTTCTTCAGTTGGTCGATCTGAGTAGGACGCCTGAAATTTGCCTTAAATTCATAGCTGATGCCGTTTGACCTAACCAACGCGTCAATTGCGACAATCTCCGAAACGACTTCCTTACCAGCTCTCATAAGTGCAATCCATCTTCGATCAAACAAAAATATTTTCCCTTTGACGTCATCGTTTTTCACCTCCTGTACGACCTCAAGCGCCACTCCGCCGCGCTCGTTCCGGTGGGTTGCTAGCAAGTCTGCTTTTTGTTGAACCCGCAGACCAAAGTCGGCATCAGTTTCTTGGATAGTTGAAATATCCCAACCAGCTAGCGAGGCTGGACGATAAGTGACCACTGCGTGCTCAGGAACATCCACGATAAACCGTCCGACACATACTGACTTCGTCGGCATTGATCCAATTCTTTCGTCCATTTTTTGTACCTTCACTCGATGATTGACCCACAAGCTAGCCACCGCCGCGCACAGACCGAGCATGGTGACGCAGGCGATTTTTACGTGAAGAGTTCTCATATAACCTTCTGGAGAAGTTTTACGATGAGATGCTGAGTCAACGCCAACATGGCTTTGTTTTTGTATGCTCCCTGATGGTCATAGCCAACGGTCCGGAATGTGTGCAGAACCCTTCCCGTCGGTGCTTGACCTGAGCTGGTCGGCACAGTTCCGTCGCCGGCGGCATCCTGAACACTGGGCTCAAAAAACAGCATGGGGCCTTTGGCTATCGAAACGTTTCGGCCACCGCCAAAAGCGTAGCTAGTGACAGTACCGGTTTGTAGGTAAGGCGGGGCAACTGCCTTGGAAGAAGTCGCGATCCATTGATAACTGCCAAACGAGAGCTGCTGAGGATCGGCGCAATAGAAGGCCGCCGTATTGGGATGATAATAAGTGTCAAGCAGTCTGGTATGAAATTTCTCAGCTTGGCTGACTGAACCAACGACCTTCTCTTCCGCGACTCCTTTGAATTTCCCCGCAGGGTCAGCCAAGGCGAGGTTAATGGCGCGATACCAGCATTCAAAGTCTTTATAGAATTTGTAAGGATTTTTACCAGGAAAATTTAGCTCCACTGAATATGGATCTTTTGGCAGCTTTATCTGAGCAAAGAGCCATGTGGGATGAAGATGGGTTGGTAAAAGTTCCAGCGGCCCAGGAGACAGAGCCAAGACGGGCGTCGTTTCGTCGGCGGTTGCTCCCGCGATTTCTGCGAATTTCCCCATTGCATACACATCCAGCTTTCCCTTTCCCGGGCTGCTAGATTCAGTTCCGCAAGCCAGACGCCTGTAGCACGCCGGCGCTCCCAGCGCAGGCATCACTCCATGAACGACTCCAGCTATTTTCTCTGGGATTTGCTTTGCGCAAGCACGGGCAACAATTCCCCCCATGGAATGGGTGACTAACATCACTTTGGCGCACTGATGTTTTGTCCCTACCCAAGAAGCGACGATCGATTCAATTCGCTCTCTTAAACGCGCCGCTGACACTTCGTTCGACTGCAGCCAGTTGTAGCCAAAGGCGTACACCGGATAGTGGTAAGCAGCGAATTTTTTCAACTCATCTACAGTTATGGCGGCACCTATGCCGCCAGAAGAAGTGCCCCAAGCTGCTCGATCATGTTCATTTATATCCTCCCAAGCAGATTCCATCTCAACGCTGCCCGAAGAAACTGCAAAGGTGCGATTGAGATTCTCCTCCAAGGTAAAAAGTAGACCGCCATAACTGTCGGCGTGAATCTCCCCCCACCCACGGGCTCTGCAAGTGTCCTCATTGGAACGCTTGGGAATCTTTTGGATTTCGCCGCTGGGGTCAACCTCAAGTGTGTCTGCATCTAGAATTTTTTGACGAATATCGGGCGTACGTTTGCTCCATTTACTCGCCTCGTTGAGACCCGCTATCTTCCCATTGGGCGGACGCCACGCTGCCTCGCCAGGCTTTAGCTCCTGGTTCTTTGTCGCCCCAGAAGAACTGGCCCTCAAATTACTACCCATGATGCCGGCAATCACAATCACAGGAATGATTTTGCTCGGAGGGACAGCTATGCTTGCTCTTGTGGTGTTAATTTTCGGCGAGAGGGCAGTACGAGCATGTAAATTGCCATCTTTATCAATCGCCGTAACCGGCACTGGGCGGGTAGATTCGGAAGCACCATTCTTGGCCATAATATTTGACTCCAAATCACTTGGCGTCTTCGGGGAAAATCGTGACCTTGACATCGCCCATTTCCTTACCTGTCGCAAGGTTAGTCCTACCTTGTCCGTCAGTGACTCCGTCCATAGTGCTGCCATCAGGGAGGTCCAAACGATAGCGGCGCCCAACCACAGGCTCACCGGTCTGAGAGTGAAACAGGATTACACGCTCATCAGTTTCAATTTCGGTGCTAGGGAACTTGATTTCAGCAACGTCGCCACCGCCACCTGTCGTGTGAACGAATTTTGAAGACTTGATCGTATGTGTATTTTTGCTCTGTTGAGTGATCTCACCATTACCTAAATTAACTTGGGCCCCTTGAGCTGCAATTTTCACTTCTGGTGACATCAGCTCAATTCCCTTGCCTGCGCTGATTCTGATCCGACCAGTTGCAGTTAGATCGATATCTCCGTTGTGAGCCTGAACCAGCACATTGCCGCTGGCCGCTATTAGTTTCATTCCCAAGCCGTGAGCGAACATGCTTATGCTCTTCAGCGCTCGAACAAAAATATTCTTTCCAGCCGAAAGTTGGAGGTATTGAGCACAGACCAAATCCAAGTTGGTCTGTGCTCCGATTGCGATATTCTTTTCGCTCCCCAAGAGCAGTCCATCAGGCGCACTGCCAGCAATAACTCCGAGCTTCGTTCCCGTATTCCAGCTTCGCACGCGAGAAATCAAATCCGATAGTTGGGGACTCACGTCTTCGTCTGAAGCGTGAGTTTTTGCAAGGGAAGCGAGTTGATCTGCAATGCTGTTCAGCAGTTCTGAGGTAGCGATCAATTCCGTTCTGGCCAATTGGGCGCCAGAATCATCAAGCTTTGCCGCTAGCAAAATCCCGTTTCCGGCTCGGACCGATATGGATTCTGCTGTAATAAGTTCGGCACCTTCACCTCGGGCGGAGTCAGCACCATTTTTCCGAGTACCCGTAAGAAAACCTAAATTCAATTGCGAACCAGCATGATCGCTTGATAATTGCGCGCTAATTTTCCCCTTAGTATCATCCAACCGCAATTGGTTAGCCCGGCTGCCGTGCACTTCACGACTCTTGATTCCAGATAAGTAGCGATTTTCCGGCAGATCGCCAGCGTTGTTTAGCGCAGGTGGCTGCGCTTGCTGATTGTAGAGTTGGCCTACGATGACGGGTTTGTCCGGATCGCCTCCGAGGAAGTTGATCAGCACTTCAGTACCGATACGTGGCAGACCGATGGTGCCGCATTGTTGAAGGCTGCCGGGGCCGTTGCCGGCCCAGTTTGAGGCTACGCGTACCCAGGCGGAGTCGGTCTCTGTATCCGATGCGTCGGCATTCGCGGCTTCCTCATGATCAACTGCGCGCGTGCAGGGGAAGCGGATCTTTACGCGGCCCATCTGGTCACAATGGACTTCTTCTCCTTCCGGTCCGACCACGATCGCGCTTTGCATCAGTGCCTGCGGCAAGTCCGTCCGCGAATCATAAGCCGGCACGATGACCACACCACGCCGCACGGCAGTGAACTGGATATGCATCCGCAGCGGGCCCGATGCTACCTTGTCCGCCACATCCCTTTGCATCTGCAGTTCCTGCGCGCCCTGCATCCAGCGGCTGCGGGCGAACAGTCGTTCCACGCGGGCCGCCAACGCCTTGGGCAGGTTGTTCTGCGCGTTCACCTGCAGGGCCGTGACGACAAAGTCCCGCTCCTCGGCCGGATGTCCATCCACTTCCGGATGCTCGGCCAGCGTGAAGTACTCCCCTGCGCACAGATCGCGTACGCTGCCTTCGCCGTGGAAGCACTTCGTTTCGTAATCGTGTCGCTGCATGCGTAGTTTACCGAGGCGGCACAGGTCTTCATTGTCATCACCCGCATGCGGCGCCAGGATCTGATAATCGTCCAGGCTCGCAGCCAGATCGTTGCCGCTCACGCCCTGGTCCACGCCGCTGCTGGCATCCGCCATCATGAAGTCGCGGCCTTGCGAATTGCGATAGTCCCAGCTATGCCTTGTCACCACTCCCGGTTGCAGGCTGCGCACCGCACTCCAGGAAGTAATCGTGTCACGCTCCTCGGTCGCTGCATCGCGGTGATAGCGGATGGTGCCGGCGGCGTTCTGGCGTAGGCTGTCGGCGTTGTTGAACAGTACCAGCGTGTGCATTGGATACTCGCCTCCTTCCGCGCGCACGTACCAGCCGATCCCGCGTCGTTTCAACAAGCGCCGGATGAACGCCGCATCCGATTCGTTGTGCTGCATGGTGAATTCGCGTTGCGGATACTCGCGTTGATTGAAGAATTCATCCACCTCGTGCTTGAAGCATACGCCCAGGATGGAACTCTTGTGCCGCCATTCATTCAGGATGCGTTGGACAATCTCCACCTCGTCCATGTTGCGGAACACGCGAGTATTGATGCGCTTCTCCAGTATCGACAGCGCATCGCGCAGCACCAGCTGGTAGCTGGCCAGGCCACCATCGCTATCGCCCGAGCTGGCCTCGGTGACGATGCCGCAGACGCTGCGCAAGTCTCCCCTATCCGTCACGAACTCCAGCGCGGCCGGCACGGCGATCATTTCCTTCAGCGGCAGGCTGGCATTGGCCGACACGCACAGCACTCGATACTCAATCCCACCGCACAAGGCCTCCGTTCCGAACACCCGCTGCGGCAGCAGCATGTCGTCATTGACGCCGCCCGGTAAATCCAGCCGCAGGCGCAAAGGCCGGTTTCTGGTGACAAGTTCCTTGGCCAGGCCCATGAAGCTGAAGAAGTCATTATCGCTTTCCACAATCGCTCCTCAGGTATGCAACAGGTACATCAGCTCTTCGCGGTCCTGCGCCTGCTGTCCATCGACCAGGCATGTGTTGACGCCCAACCGGCAACCGCCATCCAGGCCGGGAGCGCGCACATCGTCCGACCGCTGGATCAGATACACCTCATACGTCATGCCCACGCCGCAGTGCAGGCCCAGCATCGACTCAAGCCGTATCGCAGCGCTGCGGCCAGGCAAAAATTCTTCGTAGGCCTCACGCCCCAGCGGACCGATACGCAGCCGCACACGCGCATCGCAGCCGTAGATGCGCTCACCCAGCATCACGCCCGCGCCAAGGTCAACGTGCGCCTTGCCCAGCCGCGCCTGGTCCGCGTCGGCCAGCGGCAGCCACTGGCCAACCAACTGCTCCACCACAAAGCGCACGTTGAAGTATTCCGAGTAGATCCCCGCCATCATCGGCGCCGACACGCTGCGGCTCCTGATCTGCATTGCGTAACGCGCCAAAGTCTCGCGACCGACCGATCCATCGGGATGCGCACCGGACAATGCAAGCAGCATCGCGAGAAAACCATCATCGCCAGCCTGCGTCACCATGCATTCCGGCCTGTGCTTGGCCCACGCCAGATAGAACATGCCCAACGACCGATGCGACAGCATGTCCAGGAACGCGCGCGGGCCGCCGTCGTTATGGGCCCGCTCGTAACGGTTGATACGCTCCGAGTAGTGCAGCGGCAGCACGCCATGGCTGCCGAGCAGTCCCATGAACGCAGGCGTGAGACGAATCACATCCTCTCCATCGACACTGACGTTCTCGATCTGATTCGGCGGAAACGCCAGCGACAGCCGGTTGCGGTAACGCAGCCTGCGCGGCGGCTTCGCCTGCTCGACCAGACGCACCGCCTGGAAGAATTCGAAGCCCTGCGGCTCCGCCAGCAGTTCGCCGATCAGGCCAGCGTCAGTGCGCCGTTGCGAGGCAGGCATCGCAGCAACTCCTTTCCGCTGGCATGGGACAGCACGACCAGTCGCGTAAAACTGTTCAAATGCACGTGCAGGCCGAACAGGTGATCGAGCAATTGCGCGAAGGCGTGCAGGCCGGTGCCTGCATAGGCCTCCTCGTCCAGCGACACCCGCACCTCCACACCGCGCAGATATGCACTTCCCCGCGCCTGCCGCACCCACGCGGTAGCCGGCTGGTGCGAGAGCGCCATGATGCCGTCGATCTGCCGCTGCGAGACGGCGCTGTCCTGCTGCGCGTAAAGGCGCAGCATGGCGGTCAGCGCAAGCAGCCCCTCCTGCGTCAGCGAGCGGTGATTGAGGGCCAATTGCGCGATCAGTCCCCATTGATTGCCGCCGCTCCCCTGCCGATACGACAGCGTAGGCCTGCGCAGCAGGCGGATCGGCAGGCTGCCGGCGGCCGTCTCGGTACTGAGATCGCCGGTCGCGCGGCCGTACTGCAGGCCGTACGGCAGGTTGCGGTTGGTGCAGGTGACGCGCACCGATGCCGTACCTTCATCCAGCTTCAACGGCGAAAACTCGCGGTCCACCAGCGTGAGCGAATACTCATGGCCTGCCGCCGCATCGGCCAACTCCTCGTCGCGATGGGCCAGCCAGTAGTGCCCCTTGCGGCTGGCCTCCTCGCCGTGGCGCAGCGAATAGTAGGGAAAGAACTCGGTGATCGAACTGCCCTGCGGCGTCTTGCGCAGCAGCTGCACCGTATCGATGCTGTAGATGTCGCAGGCACTGCCCGGCATCTCATCCACCATCAGAGGATAGCTGCTGCGGCGATGGTCAACGCGTATCGGCGTGGCCGATTGCGTGTACAGGTTGATGACGGGCGTACAGCCCAGCACCAGGTTGTCCTCCGACAGCGTGCGCAGGATGCGTGCGGACGGCGCATCGGGCCGCAAGTCTGCCAGGGCAATGCGCAGCGTCAACCGTGCACAATCGGCAGGACTGGCGGCAAGCAATGCGCTCAGGTCGATATCGAAAAAGTCGAACTTCTCCGGAAAGGCGAAGTACTCGCTCAACAGCCGATAGGCACTGTGCTCCGAGGGCGCAGCGGGCAGCAAGGCGTCCTCCGCTGCGAAGCCGGCCGGTGCGATCGGCAGGCGCTCCAGCATGCGCCACTGGCCGTCCGCCTCCACGCAGGCGCAGGCTGCGCGCATGAAGAGCATGTCGCGCAGGTTCGCCCGCAGCGACGCCTCGCCGTCGATGAACACGCGCAGCATGGGCAAGTCGAGCGAGGCCAATCCCCGCGCAGCGGCCGTACTTTCGATAGTGATGCAGATCGCCGAGCCGGCCTCCCCCGGCAGCGGCAAGGTCGATGGCGCCTGGATGTAGGGCTCAAACCACGCGGCGCTGATCGTCACCGGCGCCACCGTTGCATCGTAGACGGTGCGAAAGCGGCATGTCACCGCGCTGCGTCCCAGCGACTTCATCGCCGTGCCGCGCGGCAGCGTGGTGACGCTGCTGATTTCATTGGCCTTGGCGCCGCTGTAGTCGATACGGGCGATGGAGCAGGAGGGAATCGGCCGCAGGTAATGCGGGTACAACATGCCCAGCAGCGCTTCGGTGAAGGTGGAATAGCCGTCGTCCAGCAACTTGGCGACGCGGGCATTGAGAAATGCCGAAGCCTGGATCAAGCGCTCGACGTGGGGATCGGTGCAGGTTTCGCCGCTCATTTGCAAACTGCCTGCCAGCTTGGGGTAGCGACTTGCAAACTCGGAGCCGGTGCGCCGCAGCATGCTCAATTCGCGTTCGAAGTAAGGCAGCAGTTTTTCCATCGTGGCATCCGTCGCAGATTGGTACCGCACAGGTTGCCGATGATGTCATTCTCGGGCAGTCGTCTATTTGATGTGCAGCAACGCCGAGCCAAGTTCGTACGCTTTTGTACTCCGGCTATAATACAAACGATAAGTCCCCCTCACGAATGCGATGAACAAGCGTCTAGTCGAGCGAAGCAACGACTTCCTTTCCGCCGTCCGGCGGCTGGAAGAAGCGCTTGCGCAACCCGAAAATTCGTTTCTCCGAGACGCAACTATTCAGCGTTTCGAATTCACGTATGAGCTGGCCTGGAAAGCTATCAAACTCTGGCTGGAGACAAAGGACATCGTAGTGCTCAACGCCAAGGACACCTTGCAAGCAGCGCTTGACCAAGGTGTCCTCGCCGATGGCAACGGCTGGAGTCAGCTACATCGAATGCGCAATCTGACCAGCCACACCTACGACGAGGCGCAAGCCATCGTCATATATCGATTTATCAAAGACGAAGGTGTACAGCTGTTCGCTCAGTTGGCCGAAACGGTGCGCGCATGGACGAGTTAGCGCCACACACATATCGATTTGGGTTAAGCGAAACCATATTGAATTCGCTATGCGAATTGTTTGCCCAATACTCGGAAATCGACAGCGTCAAAATCTACGGATCGCGTGCCGCAGGGAATTATCGTCCGCAGTCCGATATCGACCTGGCCGTGTTCGCGCCTGCCATGAAAGACCGCGACTTCTCCAGCCTTTGGGGTGAACTGGATGACCTGCCTATCTTGTTCAGGTTGGATGTGATTCATTGGGACCAAGTCACGAACCCTTCTCTCAAGCAGGACGCCCAACGCCATGGCGCTCTGCTTTATGAACGGTCCGTGTACAGTGAGAATTAATAGCGCCTACTTCGTCACCCGCTCCCACCCCGCGCGCACCGCATCCTTGAACTTCTCCCAGCTCGATTGCGCGTGTTTGCTTTCCCAATCGCTGCGCAACTCAGGCTCCACGTGTTCCCACGGCTTGTCCTTGTAGCCGGGATTGCCCGCCATCGATTCGCCATAGCGGTACGCGGGATCGAACTCCTGATAGGTGTTGCCGCCATAGGACATGGTCTTCTCCCAATGCGTGCGGAAGTAGACCGCGTCATCATCGGTCTCGTCGCCACGAAGGATGTTCAGGCTGTCCTGGTTGGGTGTGCCCGTATCGCGCGGGTAGATGCGCATGCCGCTGCGCTGCACCGTGCTCTGCTCCGAGATCGGCACGTTCACGGCGGCGACCGGGGTTGCTGCCGTCTCGCCGCGCTGCATCGAGCCCGGCGTCTGCAAGCCCTGCTCGGAGCGCGCGAAGTCCACCGCCTCCTCACGCGGACGTATGCCATGCTGCACCGGCGCGCTCTGCTGCGCGCCCAGGCTGGTTTGCGGCGTGCCGGCGCCACTCCATCCACTAGCGCGCCACATGGCCTCATGCTCGTCGATATCGATCGGATTGAAATCTTCGACGATGTCCGCCGCGCGATCGGCCGCTTCCATGCTGGTGGTCTGGATGGTCAGCACCACGTGGCCGCGGTTCAGCGCTTCCGCATAGATATGGCGGTCGGCATGCTCGCGCCCCAGCAGGCCGCTGAACATCTGCTTGATCGAGCTGAGTATGGACTCGTCGTCGTTGATGCGCGGCGTACCAGCCACGCTGCCGGAATCGGTCACGGTGATGCTCTCGGCGGCATAGCCGCTGTGGATCAATTCGTCCTTGGCTCGATTGGCCTCGGCACGGGTTTCAAATACGGCTGCCAATGTATGTGTCATGATGGGCTCCTGGTTGAAGAGTTCCATTCCAGTCTACGTACTATGCCGCGAGGGTAGCGCCCGTTTGCCAGCAGGAAATCTGAAACACATGCCAAGATGAAAGATAAAAAACTAAAACATGCAGCAGCAGGGTTGACGACTTTTTTCGTCGGCCGCAACAATGATCTGGGAGGTTACTGGGCGCTGGGCCTGCTGTATCGCGACGCGCCAACGGACCTGGTCGTGCAACTGCGGCTGGCGGACGATACGGCCTCGCCATCGACACCGGCGACGATGGCCGCCACCCGGAACTACGCGGCCTTCCTGCGCCGCGCCTTGCTCAAAAAGGGTATCGCGTGGGACGAGCTGGCCGAGGCCAATGTGGAGATACGCTTCGCCGCCCTGCCAGAACAGCACTTCCGCGGCGATCTCTTCACCTGCACCGTGACGCTGGCATCGCACACCGGCAGGCATGCCATCGCCACAATTCAGGGCCATTGCCAGCGTTACGAAGCGGGCCGCTTCACGGCCAGGGGAAACAGCGATCCATCCGTGATCGCCGCCCTGACCGCGTCATAACAAACAGCGGGCTGCCGAAGATCAGCCCTTGTTTTCGATAGCCTGCGTCAACTCTCCAGCCTTCATCGCGCTCATCAGGCCCATCAGCGTGCCGAAGGCGTTGCTATCGCCGCCGCCCATTTGCACTTGCGGTACCAGCGGCACCTTGGCCGTTTCAAACGCTTCGGCCAGACGCAGCATCACGGTCTGCATCAGCTGCTTGTCCGCGCCTTCGCCCTGCATCGCCTCGGACTTGGCCTGGATCGCCGCCGCCTCCGCCTCACCCACCGAGCGGATCGCCGATGCGCGGCCCGCGCCTTCCATCTCCTGACGGAACTTGTCGGCCTGCGCCAGCGCTTCGATTTCCTGGCGGCGTTTCTCGGCGGCTTTCACGCTGGCCGAACCCTGGTTCTCCTTGATCGAAATATCCACCAGCGAACCGGTCAGCTCTTTCTGCTTGGCGGCGCGCTGCTCGGCCTCGTTCAGCTCGCGCTGCTTGTCGGCCGCGATCTGCTTCTGCGCGAAGGTTTCCACCTGCTCGCGGGCGATCTGGCGATCACGCAGCTGCGCCATGATGTCCTCGATCTTGTTATCGCCGGGCTGAGGTTTCGGCGTGCCGATCAACACTTCCTGGAACTCCAGCGAATACGCCTGGAAGCGCTGCTTCATATCGCTCGACGCATTGTTCTGCAACTCGCTGCGCGACTGGATCAGGTCGATGAAGGTCTTGGTCTGCGATACGTTTTTGAAGTACGACGACACCATCGGATCCAGCGTCTGCTCGACCAGCTGCGCCACGTTGCCGAAGCGCTGCACCACCATCGGCGCCTTGCGATAGTCGATGTGCACCACCACCGACAGCGGCAGCTGCGGCTCGAACGCGTCCTTGGTAATCAAGGTGATCTCGCGCAGATTCTTGTCGAAGCTGGAGCCGCTCTCGCCGGACTTCCACATCAGCACGAAGTTAGTGGTCGGCACCAGTTCGATCTTGCCGGCATAGGTGTTGAACGCGTACTTGCCCGGCATCAGCGCATCGCGCCACACGCCGCGGCAACCGGTTTCCACCAGCTCGCCGTGCGAGTAATCGTTGCCCGACAAGTCCGCGCCGGTACGGCCCGTGTACGACACCACCACGCCGACAAAGCCGACCGGGATGATGGTCTTCTTGATGAACTCCACCGTCGCGAACAGGCGGTTGATGAAGTAGGTCCCCTCCACCAGCACGCGCTCCTGGCGGCCGCGGCGGCCACCGGCGGCGAGGAATTTCTCCGGCTCCTGGAAAGCGTTGTGGCTGTCGCCGACATCGGGCGCCAGCAACTCGCCCGTCAGCAGGCCAGGGCCGTCCTGCACCGTCACCACGGCCAGCTGGTCGGAGTCATGCGAACCGGTCACTTCCTTGATGACCACCGGCTTGAAGCCGCCGCGCTCGTCGAGCACGCCACGCATTTGCTGGTAGTAGGCTTTTTCCAGCGCGTCCAGCGACATCGAGTACGTCGTCTCTTCCGTCATCACGACGAACAGCGCGGGATTGATGATGTGGGTACCTTCGCGCAGCACCATGCGCTGCGGGCCTTTCTGGCCGCCGTCGCGCAGGAAGTCGCGGACGTTGCGGAAGTCGACGATGCGCGAGTTATCCGCCAGCGTCTGGCCGGCCGGCAGGTCCAGGCCGTCGCGGGCAAACACGTAGGCGATCGTGCCCTGCGTGACCGACACCATGGAATGGATGTGCACCCGGTACTGGAACGGGGCGAAGAAATGGAAGCCACCACGGCGCAATTCAGGCTGCAGGCCGGCCTCGCCATTCAAGGCCAGCAGGCCGTTCTGTACCGATCCGGACGAGCTCCATAGTTTTTCGATGACCCCGACACGGTCGTTGGGGATGTACTTGATGGCCCCGGAGAGCTTGATCAAGACGGCGATCACAATCAATAAGACGACAACGGTCACTTCACTGCCAAGCAGGGTAAACATACAAACCTTTCGGTTGTGGAAAAAGCTGTGGATGCAGATGTAGCGTGTGCGGTCTGACGCAGCTAGCGCGGCGGGCTGGCAAAGATCAGGCGGGCGTGTGGGGGAGTTGCTGCGGTTGCCGCGAGGGCACTGACGAGTGGGGTGAACACGATGTTTTTGTTATTACCGTTCAATGAGTTCGTGCTGATCATTCTTGCACAATGCCGTCAAAGGTAAAGGTGCTGCGCCGCGATTAGAGCGCCGGCTCTAATCGCGGCGGAAGCCTTTAACCGTAAGGGATGTACTCGAAACCCTTGCCGATCAGCGGCAGCAGCGCGGCCTGGTTTTCCACGCTCTCGCTGAAGCTGAGCAGCAGCTGGGCGCGTTCCACGCCATTGTGCAGATCATTCATCCAGTAGTCGTAGCCGGCCTGGTCCGGCGCGCGATGCAGCACGTTGCTGTACAGGCTGGTGACGAAGTCCTTGTCGCTCGGCGCGGCGCCGTATTTGGTCTTGAATTCCGCGCTGTCGAGGAAGTTCTGCGCCACGCCCTTCAAGCCGTAGCCGGCGTCGAGCGCGCGTATCCAGAAGCCCAGGCCCACGCTGTCGGGCGCGCGGTTGAAGGCAGCCTGGTACAGGCGATAAGCCTGGCCGCCGGCGCCGTCGACATCGAGCGCCATCACGCGGTCGCTGAACATCAGGCGTTCGATGCCGGTCAGCGTATCGCCCGTCGCCGCGCCGGAATCCTTGACGTTCACGCTGCCGTCCGCATTGCGCGTGATCTGGGTCTGGTAGACGCTCTGCGAGTAGTAGGCGGTGTCGAGGCCGGCGCCGCCATCGAGCTTCAGGCCGGCGCCCGTGCCCAGCAGATAGTCGTTGCCGGCCGTGCCAACCGCCACCGGCTGCACCGTGGTGAAGGTGTAGCTCTGCGCGCCGGTGTAATGATTGCCGGCCAGGTCGAGCACGCTGCCGTCCGGCAGGTTCAAGGTGTAGGTGCCGCCCGGCTTGAGGTACTGGTGCGGATCGATGACCAGCGTGTGTCCCACCGCCGACGCCAGCGTGCTGCCGTACGGCGCCAGCACCACGCGGCCGGCGCTGTCCGTCAGCGTGATGCCGCTGCCCAGCATGATGGTCTCGTTGAACGCCAGCGTGATGTGCGGCGCCAGCGGCACATCGACGGCTCCCGATGCCATCGACGCCGACAGCAGCAGCGGCGCGGCCAGGTCGCCGCTGGTCTGGGTGGCTTCCACCGTGTAGGTGCCGGTATGGTCGCTGCTGCCGCGCACGTCCAGATAAAAATCGCCGGTGCTGGCGGCGATGTAGGAAATCCGCTGCTCGCCGCCGATGCTGACGCCGTACGCCAGGCTGCCGCCGTTGTTGTTGAGCAGCGTCATGCCGGCATACGAGGTGCCGGTATCCAGGCTGCCGCCGCCGCTGGCCTTGCCGTGCAGGTCGAACACATAGGTGCGGCCCGCTTCCAGGTGCACCTTGATCCAGTCGTGGTCGTCGAACACGCCGATATTGCCGCTGAACGTAGCGCCGGGCGCCACGGCGGCCGTGGTCTGCGCCGAGGCCGCGTAATCGTCGCGCCCCATGTCGGTGGCGATCAGCTTGTAGCCGCCTGGCAGGCCGCCGCCGCCCACCGACGTTCCCACCGTCAGGTAGTAGTCGCCCGACTTGCTGGCCTCGAACAGTTGATAGATCTTGTTGTTGTTCGAGTATTGTCCACGCGTGGACACATAGCCGGCGCTGCCATCGGCAACGCCGAGCGTCGTGTAAAAGTTCCAGTTGACGACATTGGCATCGGTCGGCGTCAGCTCCAGCGCATAGGTTTCGCCGGCGACCACGCTCAGCTTGAAGACATCGCGGTCGGTCGGCAACTCCAGCCTGCCCGTCAGCGGGATGCCCGCCTGGACCACGCCGGCGTGGGCGGCATCGTTGCCGTAGTCGTCCGTCTGGCCCAGCTGGGCCGCCACCGTGTACGTGCCGGACATCTGCGGCGCCGATACTTCGAGGTAGTACGTGCCTTTGACGGCGGGCGTAAACGGCATGGTCGCCGCGGTGGCGGTGTAGCCGGAGCTGTCGGCCGTGGCCACCACCTTGCCGGCGCCATCGATCAGCTTGTACACCGCGCGGCCGTAGCTGCCATCCAGCGTGCCGGCGCCCTCCTTGAGCGCCTTCAGCGTGAACCAGTAAGTCTGCCCGGCGTCGAGCGCGACGGCGAACCAGTCGCGGTCGCCGCCGCCGGCTTCCAGCTCGCCCTGGATCGAACTGCCGATCGCCAGCTTGCCGGCGGTGGCGGCGCTGGCGCCGTAGTCGTCCACCGTCTTGCTGAAGCTGATGCTGTAGGAATTGTTGTAGGGCGAAGCACTGCTGTAGCCGGAGGCCTGCAGATAGTAAGCGCCGCCCTTGGCCGGTGTGTAGCTGAAGCTGCTGCCGGAGTCGTAACGCGGGAAGTACAGCACGCCGCCGTTTCCGTCCACCAGTTGCAGTTGCTGCGTGCCTTTGGGCAGCGAGGTGTCCGCGTCCATGTTGAACGTATAGGTGATGCCGGCGGCCAGTTCGACCTTGAACATATCGACGTCGTCCGGCGATTGCACCCGGCCGCTGACCGGCACATCCAGTTCCAGCGGCTGCGCGGTGGCGCGCGTGTTGCTGTAGTCGTCGGACTCCGGATAATCCAGGCGCACCGTGTACTGCAGGGCGCTGTTCATATCGGCAGAGCCGTCGATGCGCAGCGTGTAGGTATCGGCCTTGTCCGCCAGGAAGCGTATCACCATCTGGTTGTTGACCATCTGGCCGCCGTAGGAATGCGGATAGCCCGTGCTGTCGGTCAGGTAGGCGGAAATGCTGCGGTTGTCGCCCGGTTGCGTGCTCAGGGTCAGCGTGTAGACCTGCCCGGCCTCGACGTCCATGGTGAAGGCGTCGGTGTCGCCGGTGTAATCCAGCGCGCCGTTCAGCACGCCGCCGTTGGCGAGCTTGCCGGGACTGCCGGACGGGAAATCGTCGGTCAGCACGCGCATGGTCTGGGTGTAGCTGCCGACATAGCCTTTGCTGGCAACGGCCAGGTAGTAGTCGCCGCTGGCGGTGATCTTGACCGGGTAGTTCGACGCATAGCTGACATAGCGGCCGTTCGCATCGTACACCGAGGTGTCGGCAGGCATGGCGCCGGCGCCGCCGGCACTGAAGCCCAGCAGCTGCCCGGCCTCGGCGTGGAACTTGAACCAGTCGACATCGTTGCTGCGCTCGAACACGCCGCTGACGCTGTCGCCGCCGGCGAAGTTGCCGCTGCTGCCGG
This sequence comes from Rugamonas rivuli, assembly GCF_009380165.1. GTDB lineage: Bacteria > Pseudomonadota > Gammaproteobacteria > Burkholderiales > Burkholderiaceae_D > Rugamonas > Rugamonas rivuli. The sequence goes on along the minus strand of NZ_WHUF01000009.1, from coordinate 92,021 downwards.
TATCGGCCCGGAAATCGTCCGGCGCCGGCAGCGACGCCGTCACGGTATAGCTGCTGCCGGCGGCGTTGTAGCTGCTATTGGCCGCCAGGAAGTAGGTGCCGGTGGTGGCGGCCGTGAAGGTCAGCGCCGGTCCGACATTGGTCGTCCCGCCCTGGTTCATCATCCATTGCCCCTGGGCGCCGTACAGCGTCAGCGAAGTCGCGCTGAAATCGGCCAGCGTGCCGCCACCCTGCGCCGCGCCGTTCAGCGTGAACACATAGGTCGTCCCCGCCGACAGCTGCATGCGGAACCAATCGTTGTCGTAGCCTGTCTCAAAGTTAGCGCTCGTGCCAGAGCCTACGGCCAGGCGGCCGGTGGTGTTGATGTCGTTGCTGAAATCGTCGCTCATGGGGAGGTCAATGAAAATGGACGGGGGTGATATCCTATCAATGTTTCATAGGGGACAAACTATTCAATTGTCACCCGCGGCGGCGTTGCGCGCAGAGTCTATAATTGGTTTCCACGCCAGAAATGGAAAGTGCACATGCCCAAGCTCCTCACGTCCTTGTCAGCGATCCTGCTGTCGGCCCTGCCGCTGGCGGCTGGGGACGCACCAGGCGCACCGGGAGAGCTGGTGATGCTGGCGCCGCTGGACCAGACCATGCCCATCGTCCGCTTCAGCAACGGCGTGCTCGCCGGCGGCATCATCAAGGATGTCGGCGACGCCCTCGCCCAGCGGCTGGGCCGGCGCGCCGTGTATGTCAATGTCGACGTCGCCGGCGTCACCCCGGCCCTGACCAGCGGCCGCGCCGACGCCATGTGCTACGTGCTGCCGTTCTGGATAGACGGCGACTACGACTGGAGCATGCCGCTGCTGCCCGATACCGAAATGGTGGTCGCGCGCGCCGATGCGCCGCGCCTGCGCTCGCTCAAGGATCTCAAGGACACGCCGATCGGCACCGTCGCCGGCTACCGCTATCCGCGCGTCGAGCAGGTGCTGGGCAAGCAATTCGCCCGCACCGACGCGGCCAGCATGGACCTCAACGTCCAGCAGATGATCTCCGGCAAGGTGCAATACACGCTGGCCAGCGAGAGCACGCTGTTCTACCTGCAACGCATCCATCCCCAACTGAAGCTGCGCCCCGAACTGGTATTCTCCTCGTACAAGGCGCACTGCGCGTTCTCGCGCAAATCGCAAGTCCCCTTCAACGACGCCAATCGCGCGATCGACGCCTTGCTCAAGGAAGGCGTGATCGACCAGATCCTGGCGCGCTACCGTTAGGAGTCCATGATGTCCGCTGCTGCACTGATCACCGCCCTGCAAGTCCACAACGCCGGCCGCGAGCCGGAACTGCTGCGCCAGAAGTACCACAAGATGGCGCAGAACGCCTTCCTGTTCCTGCGCGGAGCCGACCACCTGTTCTACGACGCCCTGCCCGACCACCCGCTGTTCCGCGCAGCGCCGCTGGCCTGGAGCTGCGGCGATCTGCACGTGGAAAACTTCGGCAGCTACAAGGGCGACAACCGCCAGGTGTATTTCGATATAAACGATTTCGACGAAGCGGCGCTGGCGCCGGCCAGCTGGGATCTGGTGCGCCTGCTGGCCAGCATCCAGTGCGGCGCCGAAGCGCTGCGCGTCACGGCTGCCGACGCCGTCAAGCTGAGCCGCCGCTGCCTCGACGCCTACCGCGCCGCGCTGGCCGAAGGCAAGCCGCGCTGGGTCGAACGCGAGACCAGCGTGGGCCTGATCAACGCATTGCTGTGCGACCTGCAAGACCGCAAGCGCACCGACTTCCTCGACAAGCGCACCACGCGCAAGAACGGGCACCGCAGCCTGAAGCTCGACGGCGAGAAAGCACTGCCGCTGCTGCCCGGCCAGCGCGAACTGCTGGCCGATTTCATGCCCCGCTTCGCCGCCACGCAGGACAAGCCGGGCTTCTACACCATGCTGGACGCGGCCCGCCGCATCGCCGGCACCGGCAGCCTGGGGTTGATGCGCTTCGTGGTGCTGGTCGAAGGCAAGGGCTCGCCGGACGGGAACTACCTGCTCGACATCAAGGAATGCAAGCCGTCGGCGCTGGCGCCGCACCTGGCCGCGTGGAAGATCGAGCAGCCGGCCTGGCCGGACCAGGCCAGCCGCGTCGTGGCGGTGCAGAAGCGCATGCAGGCTGTCGATCACGCCTTCCTGCACGCGGTCGCGCTGGACGGCCGCTCGTGCGTGCTGCGCGGCCTGCAACCGTCGGAGGACCGCGTGGCGCTGGACGCATGGGGCAAGAAGCTGGAACGGCTGGAAGAAGTGATCGCCACCATGGGCTGCAACCTGGCCTGGGACCAGCTGCGCGCCTCGGGCCGCGCCGGCGCCGCCGGTGCCGACGCGCTGATCGCCCACGGCCAGGACGACAGCTGGCGCAGCGCCATGATCGAAGCCGCCGCCGACATGAACGCGAAAACACGCGACCAGTGGCAAGCCTGCGCGAAGTGGCTGGCCGCTCAGTAGCGGGTCAGCACGCCCTGCGCCAGCCAATGCTGTAGATAGCCCGCCAGCGCCAGCATCGCTTCCTCGCCGGCCGCCGCGCACACTTCGCCGAAGCTCGCCCCTTCGGCGATGCGGTACAGCGCGTCGGCTTCGATTGCCGGCAGCGAGCGGAAATGCGGCTGCTCGTCCTGCCGCCACACCAGCCAGTGCTGGACCACGTCCGCCTCCACCGCTTCCGGCGGATCGGCCTCCACGGCCAATGCCTGCCACAGCGCGACGGCATTCCAGCGCAGGTCCAGGATGTGCACCGACGGATGCAGGTGGAATTGCAGATCGCCCCACAGCTCGGGTGCGATGGCCTGCATGTCGGCGGCCGTGAGCGGCGCGGCATCCTCCGCATCGAAGGCCAGGCCGAGCGCCCATTCCAGGCTCGCCAGCTCGGCGATGAAAGGATAGTCGTCCAGCGCCAGCGCCGCATGCGCGGCCAGGCCGCCGCCGAACCAGCGCAGGTTGGCGTGCTGCGACGGATGCGCGGCGATGTAGCTGTTGGCCAGGTCGGCGAACATATCGTCGCCGATGAAGGTCCAGGTCTTGTCGTAGGCCTCGCACAGCGCCTGCCGCAGGCGGCTGCGGTAAGCGCGGTGATAAATCGCCAGCCGCGCTTCGGCACTCAGGCCGTATTGTTCGCGCACGGCGGCGTGGATCGCGGACGGCGCTTCGTCCGCCAGGATGTAGTGCTGGAAGTCGCGTTGCAGATGATCGAGCGCGCTCATAACGCCTCCGCAAAGGCGCGCGCGCGCCGCAGCTCGGCCGACAGCTCGGACAGCGGCGGGATATTGTCGTCGCGTTCTATCATCGTCGCGACCTTGCCGAAGCGGCGCAAGGCCTGTGCGTACAAGGCCCACACCGGATCGGCCACCGCCTGGTCATGGGTGTCGATGATGCAGCCTTCCTGCACGCTGTGCCCGGCCAGGTGAATCTGCTGCACGCGCCGCGCAGGCAGCGCATCCAGATAAGTGATCGGATTGAATCCGTGATTGACGCTGCTGACGTAGACGTTGTTCACGTCCAGCAGTATCAGGCTGTCGGATTCCTCGGCCACGGCGGCGACGAAATCCCATTCCTGGAAAGTGTCCGAATCGAAGGACAGGTAGCTGGACACATTCTCCAGCAACAGCGGGCGTTCCAGGTAATCCTGCACGCGCCGCACATTGCGCACCACGGTGGCCACGGCCTCCTCGGTGTACGGCAGCGGGAACAGGTCGTGCATATTGGCGCCGTGCGTGCCGGTCCAGCACAGATGGTCCGATACCCACAGCGGCTCCACGCGCCGCATCAGTTTTTTCAGTTCGCGCAGATAGTCGTCGGACGGCCCTTGCGGCGTACCGATGGACATCGACACGCCATGCATCACCACCGGATAGTCACGGCGTATGCGGTCCAGCATCGCCAGCGGTTTGCCGCCGGGGACCATGTAGTTCTCGGACAGGATCTCGAACCAGTCGATGCCCGACGCCGCAGGCGGCGTGGCGATGATGTCGTTGTAGTGCGCGGGACGCAGGCCGAGCCCGAAGCCCGGCGATAGCAGTGTAGTGGTCATGGTGTGCATGGCGCCGGACATGCCGGCGCCGCATCGAAGATTACTTGTCCAGGTCGACGATCTTGCCTTTTTTGGCGAAGCAGGCGCCGGCCTTGGTGGCCAGGAAGCCGTGGCCCTTGCAGGAGTTCTGGCCTTTGCACGCGTTTTCCGCGGTGGCGCAATCGCTGGTGCCCTTGCAGCTGTTGATGCCTGCGCAGTGTACGGTGTCGTCGGCGCTGATGGTGGTGGTGGCGGCGATGGCCGATGCCGACATGGCCATGGTTGCGACGGTTGCTGCCATTGCTGCGATACGGGTGATGTGGTTCATGTGATTCTCCAAAAAAGGTAAGTTAGGTTGGTGCTGCATGACTCTGTCGCGGCCACTTCCCGATTACTTACACACTTTTTAAAAATATTTTGTCTTTTGACTTGGATCAAAGTTTTTACTGCGCTGCATCAATAGACTTCACTCCGTTACTTAACGACGACAAAAGAGGAAGTGAAATGAGCAAGTCTTTAGCAGCAGCAGTGTTGGCCACCCTGAGCCTGGTAGCAGGCAGCAACGCAATGGCGGAAGAAAGCCCATGGCTGGTGCGCGTGCGCGCGGTGCATCTGGACCCGGCCGACAAATCCGACCAGGTAGGCGGCACCGGCGCGTCCGACCGTCTGACCATCAGCAGCAAGACCATCCCGGAATTCGACGTTTCCTACTTCTTCACGCCCAACATCGCGGCGGAACTGATCCTGACCTACCCGCAACGCCACGACGTGATGCTGGACGGCGCAAAAATCGGCAGCTTCAAGCACCTGCCGCCTACGCTGCTGCTGCAATATCACTTCGTGAACGACTCGCCGTTCAAGCCTTACCTCGGCGCGGGCGTGAACTACACCACCATGTCCAAGGTCGACATCCTGGGCGGCAAGGGCGGCCTGGAACATGACAGCTTCGGCCTGGCGCTGCAAGCGGGCGTCGATTACGCCATCGATAAAAAATGGTCGGTCAACTTCGATGTGAAGAAAGTGCAGATCCGTAGCGACGTCTTCATCGCCGGTGCAAAAGTCAGCCGCGTCAAGGTCGATCCGCTGATGGTCGGCGTCGGCGTCGGCTACCGCTTCTGAGTCACACCGCCGAATAGCGTTTCGCCAGCCCCCGCTGGCGGAACGCGCCGGTGACGAAATCCACAAAGGCCCGCGTCTTCGCGGGCAGCAGTTTCTGGCTCGTGAAGTACAGCGAGATCGGGCCGGCATCCTCATACCAATCCGGCAGCACGCGTTTGAGCGCGCCGCTTTCCAGGTGCTCCACCACATCGGCCACCACCAGCGTGGCGATCCCCATGCCCATCAAGGCCGCGCTGCAGATCGCATCCGGATCGTTGATGAACACGCGCGGCCGCAGCTGCGCCGCCATTTCCTCGCCGTGACGGTTGCGCATCTTGCGCACCTTGACCTTGCCGCTCTCCGGCGAGCGCATCGCGATCGCATCGAGCTGCGCCAGGTCGGCCGGCGTGGCTGGCCGCTTGCGGCCTTTCAGATACGAGGGCGCGGCCACCACCACCATGTGCGCGGGCACCAGCTCGCGCGCCACCACGCCGGGCGTCAGCTCGAAGCCGCCGCCTATCGCCGCATCGTAGCCGCCGGCGATCAGGTCGGCCGGGCGGTTGTCGAAGCTCAGGTCCAGCGTCACGCCCGGATAGCGCGCCAGGAAGGCCGGCATCAACGGCAGCACCTGCTTGCGGCCGAAGCGCGGCGCCACGCTCAGTTTCAGCACGCCGGCCGGCTCGCCCGCCTTGGTCGTCACGTCGGCGATGGCGCCCTGGATGCTGTCCAGCCCCGCGCCCACCGCGTGCAGGAAGCGTACACCCGCCTCGGTCAGCGTCAGGCCGCGCGTGCTGCGCTGGAACAGGCGCACGCCCAGGTTGCGCTCCAGCTGCGCCACGTTGCGGCTGACCGCCGCCGGCGTCAGCGCCAGCCGCCGCGCGGCGGCGGAAAAGCTGGCCGCTTCCGCGCTGCGCACAAACGATTCGAGATTCGACAGGGTTTCCATGGTGTGTTGCCTTCAACGTTTGCTTGAAAGTGATGTTACCCGGCTGATACTACCCCTATCGGATGCCAGTGACCATACTTGGTTCATCTCAACCACATCCGAGTGATCTACATCATGAACATCTCCATCATCGGCGCAGGCGCCATCGGTTCCGCTATCGCCCGTTTGCTGTCCCGTGCCGGCATCGCCGCCTCCATCGCCAACAGCCGCGGCCCGGCTTCGCTGGCGGCGCTGACCGCGGAACTTGGCCCGCACATCACCGCCGTCAGCGTCGAAGAAGCGGCCAAGGCCGACGTGGTCTTCCTCGCCGTCCAGTGGGGGCGCATTGCCGACGCGGTGCGCGGCCTGCCAGCCTGGAACGGCCGCATCGTCATCGACGCCAACAACGCCATCGAGGCGCCGTCGTTCCAGGCGGTCGACCTGGCCGGCCGGGCTTCGAGTACCGTCGTTGCTGGGCTGCTGCCGGGGGCGCGCGTGGTCAAGGCCTTCAATCACCTGGTCGCCGCGCTGTTGGCCACCGATCCGCAGGCGGAGGGCGGGCGCCGCGTGCTGTTCTATTCGGGCGACGATGCCGACGCCAAGCAAACCGTCGCCAAGCTGATCGAACAACTGGGCTACGCCGGCATCGACCTGGGCACGCTGGACGGCGGCGGACGGCTGGCGCAATTCCCCGGCGGGCCACTGCCGGTGCTGAACCTCGTGCGCCACGCTTAACGTTGAATCAACGTTGCAGCACCGCGACAGACCCAGCATTCCAGTGACACGGACGGGTGTTTGAGGAACAATCGAGTTCCTTGAGCACCCGTTTTTTGCTATCCACGGAAGGAATACCGCCATGTCGTTCGACCACGTAAAAATCGGAACCCGCCTAGGCGTCGGATTCGCCATTGTCCTGGCGCTGCTGGTCGCGGTGATCGTGCTGGGGCTCAGCTCCATGAGCCGCATCGGCAACCGCACGCACGACATCATCGACGACAAGAACGTCAAGATGGAGGCCGCCAACCGCATGGTGGACAACGTGCGCAACATCACGCTGTCGCTGACCAACATCGTGGTCGTGCCCAGCACGGCGGAAGTCCACGCGGAGCTGGAGAAGATCGGCGAGTCGCGCAAGAAGTATGGCGAAGCGAAGAAGATCCTGACGGAGCACATCGCCGACGACAAGGAAAAAGCCATGCTGGCCACGCTGGACGGCCTGCTGAAGGAAGGCGCGGCCAAGAACAACAAGGTGATCGAGCTGCGCAAGGAGGGCGAGATCCAGGACGCCACGTCCTACCTGACCCAGGTCGCGGCGCCCAGCCTGAAGGGCGTGCTGAAGGCGCTCGACGACATCCTCGTCTACGAAACCGCACAGGCCAGGCAGGCTGGCGATGAAGTCGAGGCAGTGCTGCGCAACGCCCAACTGGTGCAGCTGGGCCTGGGCGCGATGGCGATGGCGCTGGGCTGCGGCGTGGCCTGGTTCATCACGCGCTCGATCACGGTGCCGCTGAACGCGGCGGTGGACGTGGCCGAGACGGTGGCGTCGGGCGACCTGTCCTCGCACATCGACGCCAGTGCCACCGATGAAACGGGCCGCCTGCTCAGCGCCCTCAAGTCGATGAACGACAGCCTGCTCACCGTGGTCGGCAAAGTACGGCAAGGTACGGACACCATCGCCACCGCATCCAATGAAATCGCCGCCGGCAACCTGGACCTGTCCTCGCGCACCGAGGAGCAAGCCAGCTCGCTGGAGGAAACCGCATCGTCGATGGAGCAGCTGACTTCCACCGTCAAACAGAACGCCGACAACGCGCGCCAGGCCAACACGCTGGCGCGCAGCGCGTCGGAAGTGGCGACCAAGGGCGGCGCCATCGTCGCGCAGGTGGTGGACACCATGGGCAGCATCAACGCCTCGTCGCGCAAGATCGTCGACATCATCGCCGTCATCGACGGCATCGCCTTCCAGACCAATATCCTGGCCCTGAATGCGGCCGTGGAAGCGGCGCGCGCGGGCGAGCAGGGACGCGGCTTTGCGGTGGTGGCGTCCGAGGTGCGCAACCTGGCGCAGCGCAGCGCGGCGGCGGCCAAGGAGATCAAGGAGCTGATCTCGGCCTCGGTAGCCAATGTGGACGACGGCTCGCGGCTGGTCGGCGAGGCGGGCCAGACCATGGGCGACATCGTCGACAGCATCCGGCGCGTGACCGACATCATGGGCGAGATCACCTCGGCCAGCCAGGAGCAGACCATGGGCATCGAGCAGATCAACATGGCGATCACGCAGATGGACGAGGTGACGCAGCAGAACGCGGCGCTGGTGGAGCAGGCGGCGGCGGCTTCGCAGAGCATGCAGGAGCAGGCGGCGACGCTGGCGCAGGTGGTGGGCTTCTTCAAAACCGGCGCGGCGCCGGGGACCGCTATAATGTTACGCAATCGATAGCATTCATCACCAACGGAAAGCCCCGGCCCATGCGCAAGATCCTGATAGTCCTGACCTCCCTGCTGCTGACGGCTTGCGTCGACGACACGGCCTCGTACTATGCGGACGGCAGCACCGGCAATCACGCCCTGACGCTGCACCGCGCGCAAAAGCACTTCTGGAGCAAGAACAGCAGCGTCGAGCTGATCATGCAGCGGCTGCCGGAATGCCTGCGCCGCATCGAGTTGACCGACATGCCGGCCGATGAAGTGGAGATCGAACTGCTGTCCGGCGGCGACAACGTCTGGACGCTACGCGCCGGCAAGGAGATGTGGCAGGTTGAAACCCAGAGCTGCACGCAATATCCGGACGTCAAGGGCGACGGCGGCGAGTTGATCGGCGTGTTCCGGGTGGATGGCAACAAGCTGGTATTCGAAGCGGCGGTGCTGGAACCGGCCGGCTCCGACACTACCGCCCCCAGCAAATAATTTTTAACGCAAGGCCAGGCGGCTGGAGCGCTTGCCGCTGGCGGCCTGGTCGCCGCTCAGCCTGAACCGGCTGACCAGCTCGGCCAGATTGCCCGCCTGCTCCTGCATGCTGCCGGCGGCCGCCGCAGCCTCTTCCACCAGCGCGGCATTCTGCTGCGTCACCGAATCCATCTCCGTGATCGCCATGTTGACGTGGCCGATACCCGTGCTCTGCTCGCTCGACGCCTCGGTGATCGCCGACATGATCTGCGTCACCCGCGACACGCTGGCCACCACCTGATCCATCGTCGTGCCGGCCTCCGCCACCAGCGCGCTGCCGGCGTTGATGCTCTCCACCGACGCGTTGATCAGCTCCTTGATTTCCTTGGCCGCGCCGGCCGACCGCTGGGCCAGGTTGCGCACCTCGGACGCCACCACCGCGAACCCGCGTCCCTGCTCGCCCGCGCGCGCCGCTTCCACCGCCGCGTTCAAGGCCAGGATGTTGGTCTGGAAGGCGATGCCGTCGATCACGCTGATGATGTCCACAATGCGCGTGGCCGAAGCATTGATGGTGTCCATGGTCTGCACCACCTGCGACACCACGCGGCCGCCCTTCTCCGCCACCGACGAAGCCGACAGCACCAGCTGGTTGGCCTGCACCGCGTTGTCGGCGTTCTGGTTCACGGTCGAGGTCAGCTCTTCCATCGAAGCGGCCGTCTCTTCCAGCGAGCTGGCCTGCGATTCGGTGCGCGCCGACAAATCCATATTGCCCGAGGCGATCTCGCCCGACGCGGTGGCGATGGTGTCCGCGCTGCGGCGGATCTCGCCGATGGTGTCGGCCAGCCGCGCCTGCATGGACTTCATGCCGTACAGGATGCTGGCGCGGTCCGATTCATGGGTCTTGATGCTGGCGCTGAGGTCGCCGCCGGCGATCTGCTGGGCGATCTCGCTGACATACTCGGGATCGCCGCCGATGGTGTGGCGCAAGCTCTTGTTGACCATGCTGACGATCGCCCACAGCACCAGGCACACCAGCGCCAGCACGCCGGCCGATTTGTACAGCGACTGGTAGAAGGCGGTGTCGATGTCGTCGATGTAGGCGCCCGTGACCAGGTCCCAGTCCCACTGCGCGAAGTGGACCACGCGGCTCATCTTCGGCACCGGGTCCTTGGTGTTCGGCCGGGTCCAGGAATAGCGCACGAAGCCGCCACCCTCCGGCTTGGCGCCGGCGGCGGCGATGTCGCGGTACAGATAGACGCCGTTCGGGTCCTTGAAATCGGCCATGTCCTTGCCGTCGTTTTCCGCCTTGAACGGATTCATCAGCGAGCGCGTGCCCTGCGTGATGGTGATGTAGCCGTCCTTGCCGAAGCGCAGGCCCTTGATGACAGCCATGGCCTGTTTCTGCGCGTCTTCCTTGCTCAGGGCGCCGGAGGTGGCCTTGTCGCCGTACAGCTTGAGGACGCTGAGGCCGGCATCGTCCAGGTTCATCAGGTCGATCTGGCGTTCTTCGATGCGCACGTCGCGCATCTGCAGGGTTTGATAGATGAAGATGGCGGTGATGCAGAGCAGGCTGCAAATCAACGGTACCCAGAGCTTCTGTTGGAAGGACAACTTATTCATGGTACAGAGTCTCCGTATTGTCTTGTGGAAACCAGAATACCCGAATTGTGACGCCGGGACTGTCGTTTATTTGCAAATTCAGCATCAAAAAATGCCAAGGGGCGCCGCGATCTGCATCGCGGCGCCCCTGTTTGCAACAGCCTGATTTATTGCGCGCTATTGCCTTTGACGGCCTTGGCGGCCAGTTGCGCGTCGACATACGGCGTCTTGGCGCGTGGGGCCTGGTAGGCGATGTCGGCGGTGGCTTCATTCTGCTCCAGCGCGCCGGCCTTGATGGCGGCCAGGGTCTCGGACTTGACCTGGGCGCGGGTGACGGTGCTCGGGGCCGGGTTGATGTAGGCGATGTCGGCGGTGGCCTCGTTCTGTTCAACAGGGCCCTGGGCGTTGGCTGCGCCCACGGCCAGCAGCAGGGAAACCGATGCGATGATGGATTTGGCGTTCATTTGATGCTCCTTGTCAGATTAAGTGTGGCGCCCAGTTCTGAGTGCCAACCGGCTTTGCGTCGTCGATGGAGTCATATTAGGATTAATTTTTCAGATATAAAAGCGCAAATATCCGCACAAATTCATCCGCTTATCCGATATATCAGCCGCGTTCGCTGTCCAGGGACGAGGCCGAATGCGCGCCGTAACGGTCGCCCGCCGCCGCGCCAACCGGCACGGCCTGCTCCAGCCGGGCCAGGTCGGCGGCCGACAGTTGCAGCCTGGTCGAGGCTAGCGCCTCCTCCAACCGCACGCGGGTGCGGGCGCCGACCAGCGGCACGATGTCCTCGCCCTGCGCCGCCACCCAGGCGATGGCCACCTGCGCCACCGACACGTTCAGCTCGCCGGCGATGGCGCGCAGCTTCTCCACCAGCGCCAGGTTGCGGTCCAGGTTCTCGCCCTGGAAGCGCGGGCTGGCCAGGCCGCGGAAGTCGGCTTCGCCTTCGCGCTGCTTGCTCCAGTGGCCGCTGATCAGGCCGCGCGACAGCACGCCGTAGGCGGTGATGCCGATGCCCAGCTCGCGGCAGGTTTGCAGGATGCCGTTCTCGATGCCGCGCGAAATCATCGAATATTCGATCTGCAGGTCGGCGATCGGATGCACGGCGTGAGCGCGGCGCAGCGTCTCGCTACCTACTTCGGACAGGCCGATGTGCTTGACCTTGCCGGCCTGGATCAGCTCGGCGATGGCGCCGACGGTGTCCTCGATCGGCACGTTCGGGTCCAGGCGGGCCGGGCGGTAGATGTCGATGTGCTCGACGCCCAGGCGCTTCAGCGAATACGCGGCGAAGTTCTTCACCGCCGCCGGGCGGGTGTCGATGCCGATCCAGTTGCCGGACGGATCGCGCATGGCGCCGAACTTGACGCTGATCTGCACCTGGTCGCGGCCGCCGGCGGCCAGTGCTTCATTGAGCAGCAATTCGTTATGGCCCATGCCGTAGAAATCGCCGGTGTCGAGCAGGGTGACGCCGGCATCCATGGCGGCGCGGATGGTGGCCAGGCTTTCGCGGCGGTCGGCGGGGCCGTACAGATCAGACATGCCCATCAGGCCCAGGCCCAGTTGAGCGACTTGCGGGCCGGTGCGGCCGAGTTTGCGGGTTTGCATCATGAATCTCCAAGGTGGTGAACGAGTGGATTCAGTATGCTATTATCGATTGCAACAATAAATACCGTAAAACCTATTACTTTATTCGAACATAGCTAACAATCATGGACCAGTTCAAGGCCATGCAGATCTTCCGGGCGGTGGCCGACTGCAAAAGTTTTACGCAGGCCGCCGAGCAGCTGGACCTGCCCAAACCCACCGTCACCAACGCCGTGCAAGCCATCGAGCAGCAGCTGGGCGTGCGCCTGCTCCAGCGCACCACGCGCAAGGTCAGCCTGACAGTGGAAGGCGCGCAATACCTGGAGCGCTGCACCGCCCTGCTCAACGACCTGGAGAACCTGAACGGCCTGTTCGCCGGCGACGGCCGGCTGCTCAGCGGCGCGGTGCGGGTCGACCTGCCGGAGCGGCTGGCGCACCTGTACGTGATCCCGGCGCTGCCGGACTTTTTCCAGCGCCACCCGCAGATCCAGGTGCGGCTGGGCTCGAACGACCGCTTCGTCGACCTGGTCGGCGAAGGCATCGATTGCGCGGTGCGCGGCGGCACGCTGCGCGATTCCACGCTGGTGGCCAGGCGCATCGATGCGATGGAGCAGATCAACGTCGCCTCGCCCGCCTACCTGGCCCGCCACGGCCGGCCGCAGACGCTGGACGACTTGCGCCAGCACACGGCGGTCAACTTTTTCTCCAGCCAGAGCGGGCGCGACCTCGATTGGGAATATGTCGACGCCGACGGCATCGCCCGCACCCTACCCATGCGCAGCCAGGTGTCGGTCAGCGGCACCGAGGCTTATCTGGCCGCCTGCCTGGCCGGACTGGGCCTGATCCAGATGCCGCGCCGGGGCCTGGGCACGCTGCTGGCCACCGGCCAGCTGGAAGAAGTCCTGCCCGCATGGCGGCCCGCGCCGCTACCGCTGAGTATCATTTATGCCCACAACCGCCACCTGTCGCCACGGGTGCGGGTGTTTGTCGACTGGCTTGCTAGTGTTCTTGAGCAACAAAGTGTGTCAGAATGAGGCATTCCTTCTTAACAATCATTTCCACATGAAATTCCTACTGTCGATGGCGCTGCTGGCGTTAAGCAGCGGCCATGCCCACGCCGCCCCACCCAAGACCGGCAAGCCGGCCGAGGCAGCGATGGCCAGCATCGACGGAGAACGTCTGCTGGAACACATCACCATGCTGGCCTCCGACGAGTTCGAAGGCCGGGCGCCGGGCACGCGCGGCGAAACCGTCACCCTGGACTACCTGCAACAGCAGTTCAAGAAACTGGGACTGGAACCGGGCAACCCGGACGGCACCTATTTGCAGGCGGTGCCGCTGGTGGCCATTTCCAGCCATCCGACGCTGAGCTACGTCAAGGACGGCCAGACCAAGCAGCTGACCTTCGGCGACGATTACGTCGCCTGGACCGCGCGCACCGAGAAAAAAATCGAGGTCGCCAATTCGGAGCTGGTGTTTGTCGGCTACGGCGTGCAGGCGCCGGAATTCCAGTGGGACGACTACAAGGGCGTCGACCTCAAGGGCAAGACGCTGGTCATGCTGATCAACGATCCGCAGGTGGCCGATCCCAAGCGCCCGAAGCAGCTGGACCCGGCCATGTTCGGCGGCAACGCGATCACCCGTTACGGCCGCTGGAACTACAAGTTCGAGATGGCGGCCAAGCTGGGCGCGGCCGGCGCGCTGATCGTGCATGAGACCAAGCCGGCCACCTACCCGTACGACGTGGTGCGCAACAGCTGGGGCCGCGAGAATTTCGCCATCAAGAGCAAGACGCCGGACCCGGCCTTCCCAGCCATCCCCGGCTGGCTGCAGGGCGACCGCGCGCGCGAGCTGTTCAAGGCGGCCGGCCAGGATTTCGACGCGCTCAAGCAGCAGGCGCTGCAGCGCAACTTCCATCCGGTGCCGCTGGGCGTCAAGCTCAACGTCACCGCGCTCAATGCCTGGCGCGAAGTCGCCTCGCACAACGTGGTGGCCAAGATACCGGGTTCCGATCCGCTGCTGAAGAATGAAGTGGTCGTCTACACCGCGCACTGGGACCATTTCGGCATCGATGAAAGCCTGCCGGGACCGCGCACGCAGCAGATCTTCCACGGCGCGATGGACAACGCCACCGGCGTCGCCGCGCTGCTGGAAATCGCGCGCGCCTACAAGGCGCTGCCGGTCGCGCCCAAGCGCACCATCGTCTTCGTGCTGACCACGGCCGAGGAACGCGGCCTGCTCGGTGCGCAATACTACGCGCGCAATCCGCTCTACCCGCTGAACAAGACGCTGCTGAACATCAACGTCGACGGCTTGAACATGTGGGGCCGCACCCGCGATGTCGAGCTGAGCGGCATGGGCAAATCCAGCGCCGACGACATCGTCGCCGGCATCGCGCGCAGCCAGGGCCGGAGCGTGCGGCCGGACAGCAATGCCGACTACGGCAGCTTCTACCGTGGCGACCAGTTCGAATTTGCGCGGGGCGGCGTGCCGGTGGTGTATCTGCGCAGCAGTTCCAACTTTGTCGGCAAGGCGGCCGGCTACGGCCGTGAAAAGCTGTTGAACTACAGCGCCCACCAGTACCACACCGTCAACGACACGGTGCAAGCCAAGTGGGACACCAGCGGCGCGGTGGAAGACATCGAACTGCTGTTCAAAGCCGGCTACCAGACCGCCCAGGGCAAGGACCGCCCGCAGTGGAAAGACAACGCCGAATTCAAGCGTTAAAAACCGCCGGCAGTTTTTGTAGCTGGGCCTGGTTGCGCTGTTGGTGGGCGTCGTCGCCGGCGATTTCGATGTCGGCGCGCAGGCCCTGTCGGGCTTGCTCGATGCGGGCGCTGTCTTGCGGCGCCAGTTCCAGCAGGCTGCTCAGATAGGTGACGCCCCATTGCAGGCGCGTCGCCGGGCCTACGGCCGCTTGCCATGCCTTGCCATACCAGTCCAGCACAGCTGCCGCATCGCCGCGCCGCTTGGCGCTGGAGGCCAGACTCAGCATGAAGTAGTACGGTGCATGCGAACGCGGCAATTCTGCCAGCAGCACTTGCTCGGCCTGCGCCGACAGGCCTGCGTCGTTCAGCGCGCTCACCGCCGTGTTGACCAGCGTGTGGCGTTCATACGGATCGGTCGATGCGGCCAGCGCTTCTTCCACCCGCAGCCGCACCTGCTCCTGCAAGCCCTGCGTCGGCGTCAGCAGGCGGCCCAGGCGCATTTGCAGACGCACCGCCGTCAAGCGGTCCGGCGCGCTCAGCCAGAAATCGTCGGCCCATTGCGCGGCCGCGCTGCCCAGCGCCGCCACCAATTCTTCGCGCCGCGTGGCGTACTTGATCAGGTTGATGCCGCTGTTGCCGAGGATGTCCATGTTCGACCGCGCCAGGCGCGCATCGCCAAACACCTTCAGCAGCAAGGCGGCGTTGACCGCCGTGTCGATATCCTTGCCGGCCGTGGCCAGCTGCGCGTGCAGTTGCAGGCGCACCGATGCATCGGCATCATCGCAGGCATGCACCAGCGCCAGCAGCGTCGGCGCCAGCGCGCGCGTGCCCAGCAGGCGGCCTTCGTCGGTATCCCAGGAATAATGGCTCAGCAGCGACCACTCGCCGGCGCTGAGCTTGCGTTCGCCGGACAGGGCCGCCGCCAGCGCCGCCGCAGCCGACGATCCGGCCGCATGCACGGCCAGCGCCGCGTCGAAGGCGGCCACGAACAGCTCACCATCCAGCTCGCACGGCAGGCGCGTGATTTCGCTGCCGTCCGGCGCGTACAGCACCAGCGTCGGATAGCTGCGCAAGCCGTACTGCGCAGCCAGCGCCTGCGCGCCCGCGCTGTCGCCGTCGAGGTGGTAGCACACCACCTCCGCCGAGCGCTGCACGAACTCGTCGCGCGCAAAAATATCGGATTTGACCCGGTTGCAGGGCGGGCACCAGACCGCGCCCCAGTACAGGAACAGCGGCCGCTGCTGCTGGGCCGCCAGTGCGAAAGCGGCGTCGAGGCCGCCGTGCTGCCATGCGATCGCCGCCATGCCACTTAGTTCTCGCGCGCCAGGGCCAGGAACTCGGTACGCATCGCCAGATTGGGCTGCAGCTCGCCAAGCATGGCCGAGGTGACGGTTTCTTCGCCCGGCGTGCGGATGCCGCGGCTTTCCATGCACAGGTGGCGGCACTTGACCACCACACCGACCGCTTTCGGCTCCAGCACTTCCATCAGCGCGTTGGCGATCTGCATGGTCATGCGTTCCTGCACCTGCAGGCGCTTGGCGAAGCAGTCCACCAGACGGGTCAGCTTGGACAGGCCGACGATCTTGCCGTTCGGGACGTAGCCGACCGTGGCCTTGCCGAAGAACGGCGCCAGGTGGTGTTCGCAATGGCTATAGACCGGGATGCCGCGCACCACGATCAATTCGTTGTACTGCTCGGCGCCGTCTTCGAAGGCTTTCAGCAGCTCGACCGGATCCTGGCCGTAGCCGGAGGTCCAGTGTTTCCATGCCTTGGTGACGCGGGCCGGCGTTTCCACCAGGCCCGGGCGGTCAGGATCTTCACCGAAACTGGCGATCAGGCGACGCCAGTCGCCTTCCGAGAATTCTTTTTGAGACATGATGAAACACCTTTTTTTTACGATTGCCGACAGTATATAGAAATCCGCGGCACCGCACCCGCTAGGCCCGCGGCCGGTAGGTCTTCAGTAGCTCGGCCGCGATCGACACCGTGGTGGTCATGTCCGGCCACTCGTCGTCCGGGCCGAACCAGCGCGCGTCGGCGATTTCGCTCGGATCGACGCGGATGTCGCCGTCCAGATACTCGGCCGTGTAGGCGATCATCAGCGAATGCGGGAACGGCCACGACTGGCTGCCGAAGTACTTCAAGTTGTGCACCCGCAGTCCGACCTCTTCGTACACCTCGCGGTGCACCGCCTCCTCGATCGACTCGCCCGCCTCCAGGAAACCAGCCAGCGCCGTGTAGCGCTTGTACGGCGCGTTGGCGTGCATGGCCAGCAGCACTTGCTCGCCCTTGCGTATCAACACCATCATGGCCGGCGAGATGCGCGGATAGGCGCTCATGCCGCAGTTGGGGCATTGCTGGCAGCGCTCGCCCTCCAGCTGCCGCATCGGCGTCGCGCACACGCCGCAGTAGCGATGCGTGCGCGCCCATTCGGCCAGCTGAAAAGCCCGCCCGGCCAGCGCCGCGAAACCTTCGTCGACCAGGCCGAACAGCGAACGCAGGCCGTGATAACCGTACTCCGGCCCCGGCACATCGGGCTGCTCGACCCACGCCAGCTGGTAGTAGCGGCCCTCCCACTCGCCCAGCGCATGGAAGCGCTCGGGCGGCAAATTCAGCGCGGCGACCGCCTGCGCGTCGGGCAAGCCCAGAATTTCGTTGCGCAAAAGCAACTCTCCGCGATGGAACACGAAAGTTAGCGGATGGTCATGATTTTGCGGACGGGTCAGCGGGGTAAATGTGGCGGGAGTCAGCAGCATGGCGGGGAAGCTCTGGTTTGATCGCAAAACATGATCTTACAGTGTTTCCTAAATGATTATTTTAGGCCGTGAGAATTGATGACAATTGGATGACGAAAAGCGCGCTAAGTCATTGTTTTCAGGCCAAGATTTAAACTACTTTTGCCTCTGTACTCTCCGTATGAGTTCGTTTGGCGGTACTATATATTTCCGTAAGGAGATTACTTAACATGCCATCTATCGTACCTGGTTTAAACACCGACCAAATCGCCAGCCTGCAGACCAATCAGATCGCGTTTCTGACGACTGCGGATATCGTGCTGCTCACCACTTTGCAAATGACCGCATGGAGCACCGCGCAGCTCAGCGCTTTTGGCACCAGCCAGTTACGAGCCCTGTCCACCCAGAACCTGCAGGCGCTCAACACGCAGCAGTTGGGCTATGGCTTCACCACCAAACAGATCGCCGCGCTGACCACGGGCCAGATCGTCAGCCTGAGCACCAACCAGCTGGTCAACGGCCTCACCACCGACCAGTTCGCCTCGCTGGCGACCGTGCAGCTGGCCGCGCTGGGCACCCAGCAATTGTCCATCGTCGGCACCGACGACATCGCCGCGCTGCGCAGCAGCCAGCTGGTGGCGCTGAGCACCGCGCAGCTGCGCTCGCTGACCACCGACCAGATCGTCTCCCTGAGCAGCAGCCAGGCCGCCTCGCTGCAAACCCGCCAGATCGCCGCGCTGAGCAGCAACCAGCTGGCCGCCATCGACACCGATGACATCGCCGCGCTTGGCACGCAGCAATTGAACGCGCTGGCCACCAGCCAGCTGGGCGCGCTGACCACGGCGCAGATGGCCGCGCTGCGCACCGCGCAAAGCAGCAACCTGTCGACCTTGCAGATCAGCGCCCTCGGCACCGACCAGCTGGCCGCGCTGGGCACCGACGGCTTCGCCTCGCTGAAGACCGCGCAGATCGCCGCGCTGACCACCAAGCAGTTCGCCGCCCTCAGCACCGACCAGATCGTCGCGCTGACCACCGCGCAAACCGCCGCCTTGACCACGCTGCAGCTGGGCCAGATGTCCAGCGCCCAGCTGGCCGCGATGGAAACCCAGGACTTCGCCGCGCTCAAAAGCCAGCAGTTGAACGCCCTGAGCACCGCCACCACCGCCGTGCTCAGCACCGACCAGGTCGCCGCACTGACCACGGCCCAGATCGCCGCCATGCGCAGCAGCCAGCTGCGCGGCCTGTCCACCGACCAGATCGTCGCGCTGACCAGCGCGCAAGTGGCCGCCCTGGGCACGCAGCAAATCATCGTGCTGACCTCCGACCAGGTGGCAGCCATCGAAACCCGCGACCTGGCCGCGATGAAGACGGCCCAGGTGGCCGCCTTCACCACCGCCCAGATCAACGCGCTGGGCACGGCCCAGCTGGCCGGCCTGACGACCGCGCAAGCATCCGGCCTGGCCACGCAACAGCTGGCGGCCCTGAGCACCACGCTGCTGGCCGCGATGGAAACGCAAGACCTGGCCGCGCTGCGCACGCTGCAGATCGCCGCCCTGGCCACCAGCGGCATCGCCGCGCTCGGCACCGACCAGATCGTCGCGCTGACCTCGCTGCAAATGGGCGCGCTGAAGACCACGCAACTGGCCGCACTGGGCACCGACCAGATCGCCGCACTGAACACCGCCCACATCGCCGGCCTGGCCTCGCAACAAGTCGCCGCGCTGTCGACCACGCAGCTGAGCGCGCTGAGCACCGCCAACCTGGCCTCGCTGAAAACCCAGCAGCTGGCCGCCATGGGCACCGGCCAGATCGCCTCGCTCAGCACCGACCAGATCGTCGCGCTGAAGACCGCGCAAGCCAACGCGCTGAGCTCGCTGCAACTGTCGGCGCTGTCCAGCGACCAGTTGAACGCGATGAGCACGCAAGACCTGGCCGCATTGCGCACCCAGCAGCTGGCGGGCCTGAGCACCAGCAACGTCCGCAGCCTCACCACCGACCAGATCGCCGCGCTGACCACGGCCCAGGTGGCCGCGCTGAACACCCAGCAGATTGTTGCGCTCGACACCAACCAGATCGTCGCGCTGACCACCGGCCAGGCCACCTCGCTGACCACGCGCCAGATCGCCGCCCTGGGCAGCAACCAGGTCGCCGCATTGGAAACCCGCGACCTGGCCGCGCTGAAAACCGCGCAACTGGCGGCCTTCAGCACCGCCCAAGTCGCCGCGCTGGGCACCGACCAGATCGTCGGCCTGGGCTCGCAGCAAGTGGCCTCGCTGGCCACCCAGCTGATCGCCGTGCTCAGCACCGACCAGATCGCCGCGATGGAAACCCAGGACCTGGTCGCGCTGAAATCGCAGCAGGCCGCCGCGCTGAGCAGCAACGCCGTCGCCGCCCTGACCACGGCGCAGTTCGCGTCGCTGTCCAGCGTCCAGCTGAGCAACTTCACCACCGCCCAGGTCGCCGCACTGACCACCGACCAGATCGTCGCGCTGACCACCGCGCAAGCCGCCGCGCTGAGCACGCGTGAAATCGCCGCCCTGTCGACCAACCAGCTGAACGCGCTGGAAACGGCCGACTTCGCCGCACTGAAAACCGCGCAAATCGTCGCCCTGACCTCGGCCCAGGTGGCCGCGCTGAGCACCGACCTGATCGTCGCCCTGACCACCGCGCAAGCGGGCGCGCTGACGCCGGCCCAGCTGAACGCGCTGAGCACCGACCAGCTCAACGCCATGGAAACCCAGGACTTCGCCGCGCTGCAAACCAGCCAGCTGCTGGGCCTGGGCACCAAGGCCGTCGCCACGCTGACCGTCGGCCAGGTGGCCGCGCTGAAGACCGCGCAGATCGCGCAACTGACGTCCGACCAGATCCACGTGCTCAACTCCGCCCAGCTGGGCGCGCTGAACACCGCGCAAGTGAACGCCTTCAGCACCGCCCAGATCGGCTACCTGCTGACCGAACAGGTGGCCGTGCTGACCACCACCGACTGGGCTTCGCTGAAATCGACCCAGCTCAACGCGCTGGGCTCGAACCAGCTGGCCGCCGTCACCACCGACCAGATCGTCGCGCTGACCTCGCTGCAAGCGGGCGCGCTGGCGACCCAGCAGATCGCCCTGCTGTCCACCGACCAGATCGTCGCGTTGGAAACGGCCGACCTGTCGGCGCTGAAGACGCAGCAAGTGCTAGCCCTGGGCACGAACGCCGTGGCCGCCATCACCACCGCCCAGCTGCAAGCGATGAAGACCCAGCAGCTGGCCGCCTTGAGCAGCAAGCAGCTGGCCGCGCTGAGCACCGACCAGATCGTCGCGCTGACCACCGCCCAGGCCAGCAGCCTGGGCAGCCAGCAGATCGCCGCACTGTCCAGCGATCAATTGCTGGCCGTCGAAACCGACGACCTGGCCGCGCTGAAGACTGCGCAACTGGCCGCCCTCGGCACCAACCAGGTCAACCTGCTGAGCACCGACCAGATCGTCGCGCTGACCAGCGCGCAGTTCGCCAGCCTGAGCACGCGCCAGTTGCAGTCGCTGAGCACGGCCCAGATCGCGGCGATGGAAACCCGCGACCTGGCCGCGCTGCGCACCGCGCAGATCGCCGGCCTGAGCACCGACCATTTGAACGCGCTGAGCAGCACCCAGCTGCAAGCCATGACCACGGCCCAGTTGGCCGCACTGGCCAGCAGCCAGCTGGCCGCGCTGTCCACCGCCCAGATCGCCAACCTGAGCACCGTCCAGGTCTACAGCCTGGTGACGGCGCAAGTGGCCATGCTGAGCAGCGACCAGCTGGTCGCGCTGGGCACGCAAGGCTTGTCGCTGATGAAGACCGCGCAGATCGCCGCGCTGAAGACCTCGCAGATCGCCACGCTCAACAGCGACCAGATCGCCGCGCTGACCACCCTGCAAGTCGGCAACCTGGGCACGCAGCAAATCGCCGCCCTCAGCAGCGACCAGTTGAACGCGATGGAAAGCCAGGACTTCGCCGCCCTGAAGACGGCGCAGTTCGCCGCGCTGGGCACCGACGTCATCGCCAGCCTCACCACCACCCAGATCGCCGCGCTGACCACCACGCAAGTGGCCAGCCTGAGCACGCGCCAGCTGACCGCGCTCGGCACCGCGCAATTGCAGGTGTTCTCCAGCGCCGACATCGCCGCGCTGCGCACCGGGCAAATCCTGGCCCTGACCACCGACCAGCTCGACGCGCTGGGCAGCGACCAGTTCCGCGCCCTGAGCATCGCGCAATTGGCGGCCTTGAGCAGCGCCCAGTTCCAATCGCTGACCACCGACCAGATCGTCGCGCTGAGCACGCAGCAGGCCGCCAACCTCGGCACCGCCCAGGTGCGCGCACTGAGCGCCACCCAGCTGGCCGCGCTGGAAACGCAAGACCTGGCCGCCTTCAAGACGCTGCAGGTCGCCGCGCTCAGCACCAGCCAGTTCATCCTGCTCAACAGCGACCAGATCGCCGGCCTCAGCGTCACGCAAGTGGCCAACCTGACTTCGCAGCAATTGACGGCGCTGGCCACCGACCAGGTGCGCGCGCTGGAAACGCAAGACCTGGCCGCGCTGCGCACCGTGCAGCTGCAATCGCTGAGCACCGACCAGCTCGACGCCATCAGCACCGACCAGCTGCAAGCGATGACGGCGGCCCAATTGGCCTCGCTGAGCACCGCGCAATTCCAGGGCTTGCAGACCTCACAGATCACCTCGCTGACCACGGCGCAAGTGGCGGGGCTGGCCACCGGCCAGGTCTCCAGCCTGACCGCCGGCCAGCTGGCCGCGCTCAACACCGATGAAATCGCCGCGCTGAAGACGGCGCAGATCAACGCCCTGCGCACCGCGCAGATCACGCTGCTGAGCACCGACCAGATCATGGCGCTGACCAGCAGCCAGGTCGGCTCGATGACCACCGGCCAGCTGTCCTCGCTGTCCTCCGACCAGATCGCCGCGCTGAGCACCGCCGACTTCGCCGCACTGAGCGCCGCCCAGCTGGCCGCCCTGGGCGCGCTGAGCAACCTGAGCACCGACCAGATCCAGGCGCTGACGCTGAACCAGATCGCCGGCCTGACCACCGACCAGATTGCAGCCTTCACCACCAACCAGATCGTCGCGCTGACCACCAAACAGATCGCCAGCGTCAGCACCGCCGGCATCGGCGTGCTGAGCAGCGACCAGCTGCGCGCGCTGGAACTGCAAGACCTGGCCGCGATGAAGACCTCGCAGATCGCCGCGTTCAAGACGCTGCAGATCACCCAGCTGACCACCGACCAGGTGCAGGCGCTGACCACCGCGCAGGCGGCCGGCCTGTCCACCGGCCAGGTCGCCGCCCTGACCACCGACCAGGTGCAGGCGCTGAGCAGCGATGAACTGTCCGCGCTGAAGACCGCGCAGATCGCCGCCCTCAACAGCGACCAGATCGCCGCACTGGCGCTGGCCCAGGTGCAGGGCCTGGGCGCGACCCAGTTGAACGCCTTCAGCAGCGCCCAGGTCCAGTCGCTGAGCTCGGACCAGATCGTCGCGCTGACCACGCAGCAATTCCAGGCGCTGGGCACGGCCCAGGTGGCCGCGCTGAGCACGCAGCAGCTGGGCGCGATTGAAACCGAAGACCTGGCCGCGCTGAAGACCGCGCAGATCGCCGCCCTCGGCACCGGCCAGGTGCAGGCGCTGGCGGCCGACCGCATCGCCGCGCTGACCACCGCGCAGGCGCAGGCGCTGACCACCAACCAGTTGCTGGCGCTGAGCTCGGCACAGATCCAGGCCTTGAACACCGACGACCTGGGCGCGCTGAAAGCCGCGCAGATCGCCGCCCTCGGCAGCGACCAGCTCAACGCGCTGATCGTCGACCAGTGGCAGAGCCTGGGTTCGGCCCAGCTCAACGCGCTGACCACGGCGCAATTCCGCGCGCTGAGCACCACGCAGATCGCGCAGCTGACCACGCAGCAATACACGCAACTGGGCACGGCGCAACTGGCCGCCCTCAGCTCCGACCAGCTGGCCACGATGGAACTGGAAGACCTGGCCGCGCTGCTGTCCAACCAGATCCTGGCGCTGGGCACCTTGCAGATCACCCAGCTGGACCTGGCCCACATCGCCTCGCTGACCACGCTGCAGGTGGCCGCGCTGAGCAGCAACCAGCTGCTGGCGCTGTCGACCGACCAGCTGCAATCCATCACCACCGACGACCTGCAAGCGCTGAAAACCGCGCAAGTGCAGGCGCTGAGCACCAACCAGCTGATCTCGCTGACGATGGACCAGCTGCAAAACCTGACCACGGCGCAGATGGACGCGCTGACCTCGGCCCAGGCCGCCTCGCTGACCACCGCGCAGATCGCCGCGCTGACCACGCTGCAAGTGGACAACCTGGCGACCCGCCAGCTGGGCGCGCTGGGCAGCAACCAGATCGCCGCCATCAGCACCGACAACTTCGCCACGCTGTCGAGCACGCAGATCGGCGCGCTCAACGCCGCCCAGTTCGGCGCCATCACCACCGACCAGATGGTGGCCCTGAGCAGCATGCAAGCCGCCTCGCTGAGCACCGCGCAAGTGGCCGCCCTCAGCAGCGACCAGCTCGATGCGCTGGAAACGGCCGACTTCGCCGCGCTGAAATCGTCGCAGATCGCCGCCATCGGCAGCGCCAACATCGCCGCCCTGACCACCGGCCTGGTCAGCGCCCTGACCACCGCGCAGATCGTCGGCCTGGGCAGCGGCCAGATCGCCGCGCTGAGCACCGACCACATCGCCGTGCTGGGCACCGCCCAGGTCGGCACGCTGAGCACCGCGCAGATCACAGCCCTCAGCACCAACCAGATCGTTGCCCTCAGCACCATGGACTTCGTGGCGCTGCGCAGCAACCAGCTGGCCGCGTTCAGCACGGCGCAGTTCGCCGCGCTGACCAGCGACCAGTTGAACGCCCTGTCGACCAGCGCCTTCACCGGCCTGACCACGCAGATGCTGGCCTCGCTGACGGCCGCGCAATTCGGCCAGCTGAGCACCACGCAGGTCGCCGCGCTGACCTCGCTGCAAGCACCGTCGCTGAGCACCGACCAGCTGGGCGCGCTCACCACCGACCAGTTCGCCGCGCTGGGCACCAGCGCCGTCAGCCACCTGCTGGCCGCGCAGTTCAGCAGCCTGGGCACCGACCAGATCGTCGCGCTGAGCACGGCGCAAGTCCGCTCGCTGAGCAGCGTGCAACTGACCGCGCTGACCAGCAACCAGGTCGGCGCGCTGGAAACGGCCGACCTGGCCGCGCTGAGCACCGCGCAAATCACCACGCTGGGCAGCGACCAGTTGCTGGCCCTGCTGACCGACCAGTTCGCCTCGCTGAGCACCAGCCAGGTCGCGGCCCTGACGACCGACCAGGTCGCCGGTGGCTTGAACACCGACCAGATCGTCGCCCTGACCACGGCGCAAGCCACGTCGCTGGCCACGCGCCAGGTGGCCGCGCTCACCACGGCGCAGATCGTCGCACTGGAAACGGCCGACCTGTCGTCCTTCACCACGCGCCAGATGGTGGCCCTGGGCAGCGACCAGATCGCCGCGCTGGGCAGCGACCAGTTGAACGCGCTGACCACGGCCGAACTGGGCGCGCTGACCACCAGCCAGCTCAGCAACGGCCTGCGCACGGCCCAGCTGGCCGCGCTGGACAGCGCCCACATCGCCGCGCTGGGCACGGCGCAGCTGGCCTACGGCTTGAGCAGCGACAGCATCGCTGCGCTGACCACCGACCAGATCGTTGCGCTGCGCACCGCGCAGACCGTCGCGCTAGCCACCAGCCAGGTGCAGGCGCTGACGACCGACCAGATCGTCGCGCTGAGCACCGCGCAAGCCTCGACGCTGAGCACGCAGCAAATCGCCTCGCTCACCACCGACCAGATCGTCGCGCTGGAAACCGTGGACTTGAACGCCATGGGCACGCGCCAGATCGCCGCCTTCAGCTCGGTCCAGATCGCCGAACTGGGCAGCGCCCAGCTCAACGCGCTGAGCCTGGCGCAACTGGCCGCCTTCAGCACCGCCCAGCTGGCCAACGGCCTGCAGACCAAGCAGGTGGCGGCGCTGGACACCGACCACATCGCCGCGCTGAGCACCGCGCAGCTGGCCTACGGCCTGACCATCGCCAACCTGCAAGCGCTGGGCAGCGACCAGATCCGCGCGCTGAAAACCGCGCAGCTCGCCGCGCTGACCACCGCCCAGGCCAGCAGCCTGTCCACCGACCAGATCGTCGCCTTGCAGACGGCCCAGATCACCGGCCTGTCCACCGCGCAAATGCCGACGCTGACCGCCGACCAGCTGGCCGCGCTGAGCACCGCGCAAGTGGCCGCGCTGGACACGCAAGACCTGGCCGCGCTGACCGCCAGCCAGTTCATCGGCCTGTCCACCGACCAGACCGTCGCGCTGACGACGGCGCAGATCCGCGGCCTGAAAACCGCGCAGATCGCCGCCATCGACGTACCGCAAGTCAACGTCCTCAGCACCGACCAGATCGCCGCGCTGAGCACCGCGCAAGCGGCCTCGCTGAGCATCAACGCCATCGTCGCGCTGTCGACCAACCAGATCGGCGCCTTGCAGACGGCCGACGTGGCCGCGCTGGGCACCCTGCAGGTGAGCAGCCTGGACGTCAGCCAACTGGCCGGCCTCAACACCGCACAGATCCAGGCGCTGACCAGCCTGCAACTGGGCGCGATGACGGCCGACCAGATGTTCGCGCTGAGCACCAGCCAGATCGCCGCGCTGCGCACCGCGCAGATCGGCTACCTGAACACCACGCAACTGGCCGCGCTGTCGAACACGCAGATCCAGGCGCTGACCACGGCGCAAGTCGCCAGCATCAAGCTCAGCCAGATCACCGCGCTGACGGTGGACCAGATGGCCGCGTTCAACACCGACCAGCTGCAAGCCGTGACCACCTCGCAGATCCAGACGCTGACCAGCACCCAGCTCAACGCGCTGACCGGCACCCAGGCCGCGGCGCTGACCACCACGCAGATGGCGGCGCTGAAAAACGCCCAGATCGCCGCGCTGACCATCGACCAGATCAACGCCTTCACCACCACGCAACTGGGCGCCTGGACCACCAGCCAGCTCGGTTCGCTGACGGCGACGCAGATCGGCTACCTGTCGACCACGCAGATCGCCGGCCTGACCAATGCCCAAGTGGCCGGCCTGAAAACCAGCCAGCTGATCGTCTTCACCACCGACCAGATCGCCGCGTTCACGGCCGGTCAGGTGCCGTCGCTGACCACGGCCGGACTGGCCGCGCTCAGCGTCACCCAGGCCAACGCCTTCACCGGCGGCCAGGTCGGCGCGATGTCGGTCACGCAGACCATGGCGCTGAACGCTTCGTCGAGCAACTATGCCACGCCGCTGGTGCTGGACCTGGACGGCAACGGCGTGCAGACGCTGGGCATCGCGGCCGGCGTGCAGTTCGACATCCGCGCCGAAGGCAAGAAGGTCAACACCGGCTGGGTCGACGCCCACGACGGCTTGCTGGCCCTGGACCGCAACGGCGACGGCGTCATCAACGACGGCGGCGAGCTGTTCGGCAGCGCCACCACGCTGGCGGACGGCAGCAAAGCGGCCGACGGCTACGCCGCGCTGAAATCGCTCGACAGCAACGGCGACGGCCAGATCACCAGCGCCGACAGCGCCTTCGGCGCGCTGCGGGTCTGGGTGGACGCCAACTCCGACGGCATCAGCCAGGCGGACGAGCTGAAGACGCTGGACCAGCTGGGCATCGCTGCCATCGGCACCGACGCCCAGCACACGCTGACGCTACAGAACGGCAACGCCATCGGCCTGACATCGAGCTACACCGGCACCGACGGCAGCACCCACGCCAGCGCCGACGTCTGGTTCCTGGCGCAGAAGACCGCGACCACCGCCGCAGCCACGCTGCAGCAACAGGTGAGCGGCCTGAGCAACGCGATGGCGACGTATGCCAGCGCGGCATCTGCGGCGCCTGCGCCACAGGCGGCGCTGACCAAGCCGAGCGATGCGGCAACAAGCGATGCCAATGCACAAGCACTGGCCGACGCCATGCAGCACTACCGCAGCCGCCAGGCGCTGCAAGGCGCGGCAACCGCGCTGAGCAACCAGCACGAAGACGCCGCGCGCAACGCCGGCAACTGGTTCAGCGTCCCCAACCGCTAACCCCGCAAGGCCACGGCCAGGGGTCGGACCCGAACGGGTCCGACCCCGACTCCCGGGATGGGGGTTGCCTATCTGTTGAGCAGGTGGGGTTTTACAGTCTTGCTCCTGTGCCAAAAGTTGCCCCTTACCCTGCGACAAAAAGGTATGATAGTGCGTACCTTTTATGGCTCATCCCATCCTAAGCCTAGCTATGACCGCACAAGTACCTGCCACACCCGCTCCCATCGATAACAGCCCGCTGGGCACCGTTATGGCACTGGCCGTCAAGGGCGCGCTGTCCATCGGCGACCTGTTCGGCGCCGCCGCCGTGTTGCAGGAAAGCGGGCAACTGCCCGCCGCCATCGCCCTGTACCGCGCCTGGATCGACCACACGCCGTCGCCGCTGGTCTACGCCGCCTGCTTCAACCTGGCCGTCGTGCTGTCCAATTCCGGCGACGATGTCGGCGCCGAAGCCGTGCTGCGCAAGGCCATCGCCCAGAACCCCGGCTTCGTCGAAGCCCGCCTCAATCTCGGCACGCTGCTGGAACGCACCGGCCGCCCGGAAGACGCGCTGGCGATGTGGAAGACCATCCTCACCGATGAAGTGCAGCCGGATATCAAGACCAATCCGACGCTGTACGTGCAAACCCTGAACAACCTCGGCCGCCTGCTGGAAATCCGCAAGCGCTATCCCGAGGCCGAAGCCATGCTGGCGCTGAGCCTGCGCGTCGATCCGCAACAGGCCAACGTCATGACCCACTGGGTCCACCTGCGCCAGAAACAGTGCGAATGGCCGGTCTACAGCGGCCTCGAACACATCTCGGTCGCTACCATGATGGATGGCACCTCGGCGCTGGCCATGCTCAGCGCCTCGGCCGACCCGGCCCAGCAGCTGGCCGCCGCGCGCCGCTTCGTCAACGAGAAAGTCAACGCCGCCGTCGCGCCGCTGACCGGCCAGCACGGCTACGGCCACGGCCGCCTGCGCATCGGCTACCTGTCGTCGGACTTTTGCTCGCACGCGGTCTCCATCCTGACCGCCGAGCTGTACGAGCTGCACGACCGCAGCAAGTTCGAGGTCTACGCCTTCAGCTGGAGCCGCGAAGACGGTTCGCCGATCCGCGCCCGCGTGGTCAAGGCCATGGACCACTACATCCGCATCGACAAGCTCTCCGACGAGCAGGCCGCGCGCACCATCCGCGCCCACGAAATCGACATCCTGGTCGACCTGCACGGCCTGACCTTGGGTGCGCGCCCGAACATCCTGGCCTACCGCCCGGCGCCGGTGCAGCTGACCTACCTCGGCTTCCCCGGCAGCACCGGCCTGCCCGGCGTCGATTACGTGATCGCCGACGAATTCCTGATCACGCCGGAAATGACCAAGGACTTCACCGAGAAGCCGCTGTACCTGCCGGACACCTTCCAGATCAACGACCGCCAGCGCCTGATCGCCGCCAAGCCGACCCGCGCCAGCGTCAACCTGCCGGAAGACGCCTTCGTCTTCGTCTCGTTCAACAACAACTTCAAGTTCACGCCCGACCTGTTCACCGTGTGGATGAACATCCTGCGCCGCGTGCCGAACAGCGTGCTGTGGCTGGTGGCCGATTACCCTGAAGTGCGCGAGAACCTGTACCGCTACGCCGAGGAAGCCGGCATAGCCCGCGAACGCCTGATCTTCAACAGCCGCGCCGTGCCGGCCGAATACCTGGCGCGCTACCAGCTGGCCGACCTGTTCCTCGACACCTTCCCGTTCAACGCCGGCACCACCGCCAGCGACGCCCTGTGGGCCGGCCTGCCGCTGCTGACCTGCGCCGGCCAGACCTTCTCGTCGCGCATGGCGGGCAGCCTGCTGCGCGCGGTCGACCTGCCGCAGCTGATCACCTACAACTTCGCCGACTACGAAGAAAAGGCCGTGGCGTTGGCCAACGACCCGGCCCGCATCGCCTCGATGAAGCGCCAGCTGGCCGCCAACCGCCTGACCTGCCCGCTGTTCGACAGCCCGCGCTTCGTGCGCAACCTGGAAGCGGCGCTGCAGAAGGTCGCCAAGCCGGCCGCGCCGCGCCTGGCCGCGCCGGAACACGCGGTGCGTCCGCAGGAACCGTCGGAGCACCCCCTGGCCGAACCGGTGCGCATCGCCGACATCCCCATCGTCACCGTGTCCTACAACGCGCCGGACCTGATCGAAGCGCTGCTGCGCACGCTGCGCCAGTTCTACGGCAACCGCGTGTACGTGATCGACGGTTCGAATCCCGATGTCGCCGAAAAAATCCGCGCCATCACCGACGGCTACGACAACGTCGAGTTCATCCCCTTCGGCTACAACATCCACCACGGCCCCGGCATGGCCTGGGCGCTCAACCACCTGGGCCTGTCGGGCGAGGTGCTGTTCCTCGATTCCGACGTCGAAATCCTCAAGGCCGGCTTCCTGGAATCGCTGCACAGCCAGCTGCGCCCGGAAATGTATGGCGTCGGCAACGTCCAGTGGGTCAACGAAGTGGGCCACAGCCGCGGCGCCGACGGCATCCCCTACCTGCACCCGGCCTGCATGCTGGTGAACGCCGAAGTGATGCGCCAGTGGCCGCTGCCGATCAAGCACGGCGCCCCGCTGCTGCCGGCCATGCTGGCGATGCACCAGGCCGGCAAGAGCAGCCTGATGCACAGCGTCGACTGGGTGCGCGACGACTTCGCCCGCGAACCGACCCGCAACTACATCAAGCACGACTGGCAGGGCACGGTGATCCGCACCGGCGGCTACCACTACGACCTGCCTAGCGCCAACACCGTCGTCAATACCGACCTGCTGACCTTCATGCCGCCGACGGCGGTCAAGGTGGTGGAGCTGGGCTGCGGCGACGGCGCCTTCGCCAAGGCTTACCGCACCCGCAACCCGCTGGCCAACTACACCGGCATCGAAGCCGATCCGGCGCCGGCCCAGGCCGCGCGTCCGCATTGCGACTTCGTGTTCAACCTCGACATCGAACACGCCGGCGCCGACCTGTGGGACCACGTGCGCGGCGCCGACTGCTGGGTCATGGACGAGGCGCTGGAAGCGACCGACGACCCGTGGACGCTGCTGCAGAAAGTCCGCACCAGCATCGCGCCGGGCGGCCGCATCGTCGCCACCATCCGCAACTTCCAGCACTGGAGCATGCAGGCGCGGCTGAACGTCGGCGATATGCGCTACGGTCCTGGCGGCATTGAAAAATCGCGCAAGCGCATCTTCACCCGCGGCGCCATGCTGGAGCTGTTCCAGCAGGCCGGCTTCCAGATCGCCGGCGGCAGCGCCCGCATCATCGACGAACCGGCGCGCGAAAAATACCTGCCGGCGATCCGCATGATGGCCGGCGCCAGCGGCCTCGATCCGGTGGTGGCGGTGGAAGACGCGCTGCCTTGGCAATACATCGTGGTGGCCGTCGCCGCCTAAGCCTGGAGCCTGACATTTTATGAGTTTGCCATTAGTTAGCATCGTTATCCCGTCGTACAAGCCGGGCCACTTCGAGGCCTGCCTGAAGTCGGCGCTGGGCCAGAGCTATCCCAACATCGAGATCCTGGTCAGCGACAATTGCCCGACCGAGACCATCAAGGACATGTGCGCCAAGTACAGCGGCCACCTGATCTACCAGCGCAACTCGGCGCTGCGCGAGCAGAACGTGCTGACCGCGCTGTTCGCCGCCAAGGGCCAGCTGATCAAGCCGCTGTTCGACGACGACGTGCTGCATCCGTTCTGCGTCGAGCGCATGGTGGCGACGATGAATATGGACCCGGACATCCAGCTGGTGTTCTCGTCCTCGCAAGTGATCAACGTCGACAACGAACGCACCGAGCTGCGCCGTCCCTACCAGGCCAGCGGCAGCATGACGGCGCGCGACATGCAGCGCAGCATGGTGCTGGGCATGCGCAACTTCGTCGGCGAGTTCAGCACCATCATGTTCCGCCGCGAGCGCCTGTGGGAAATCGGCCGCCACCTGTTCCGCTACCACAAGCACGACTGCACGCTGGGCCTGGCCGACGTGGCCGCCTACTTCAACCTGGCGCGCGACGGCAAGGTGTTCTACATCGACGAAGAGCTGTCCTACTTCCGCCACGACCAGCGGCTGGAATCGAACAGCAACGTCAACAGCAATCCGAATTTCGGCTACTGCTTCTCCGACTACATCGACCTGCTGATCGAATCGTGCGACATCGGCCTGGTCGCGCCGGAAGAGCTGGTGGTGATGCAGCCGACGGTGGACGACGTGGCCGCCCGCCTGAGCGGCATCTTCCCCATGGTCGGCCGTTCGCAGCAGCGCTTCCACGACGTGCTGGCGGCGCAACGCGCGGGAGCCGCATCATGATGGACCAGTGCCGGCTGATCGAACTGCCGCCGCACCACGACGTGCGCGGCAACCTGTCGGTGATCGAGGGCGGCGTGCACATCCCCTTCGACATCAAACGCGTCTACTACCTGTACGACGTGCCGGGCGGCTCGGCGCGCGCCGGCCACGGCCACATCGAACTGCAGCAGCTGTTCGTCGCCATGTCGGGCAGCTTCGACGTCATCGTCGACGACGGCTACGAGCGCAAGAAGTTCCAGCTCAACCGCTCCTACTACGGCCTGTACGTGCCGGGCATGATGTGGCGCGAAGTGGAAAACTTCTCGTCCGGCGCGGTCTGCGTGGTGCTGGCCTCGACGCTGTACGACCCCAAAGACTACTACCACGACTACGACGAATTCGTGGCCGCGGCACACCAACCTAAGTGAGTTTTGCCATGAGCGTTCCCTTCCTCGACCTGAAAGCCATCAACCTGTCGCAAGCCGACGAACTGGAAGCCGCCTTCAAGCGCGTGCTGCATTCGGGCTGGTACATCCTCGGCGGCGAGACCAGCGCCTTCGAAGCCAGCTTCGCCACGTATTGCAAGAGCAAGCACGGCATCGGCGTGGCCAACGGCCTGGACGCGATCTTCATGATCCTCAAGGCCTACGGCATCGGCCCCGGCGACGAAGTGATCGTGCCGTCCAACACCTTCATCGCCACCTGGCTGGCGGTCAGCGACTGCGGCGCCACGCCGATCCCGGTCGAGCCGACCGCCGACGGCTTCAACATCGACCCGGCCCGCGTGGAAGCGGCCATCACGCCGCGCACCAAGGCCATCATGCCGGTCCACCTGTACGGCCAGACCGCCGACATGGACCCGCTGATCGCGCTGGCCGCCAAGCACGGCCTGAAGCTGATCGAGGATGCGGCCCAGGCCCACGGCGCGCTGTACCGCGGCCGCGTGGCGGGCCAGCTGGGCGACGCGGCGGCATTCAGCTTCTATCCGGGCAAGAACCTGGGCGCGCTGGGCGACGGCGGCGCCGTCACCACCGGCGACGACGAGCTGGCCGACAAGATCCGCACGCTGCGCAACTACGGTTCCAAGGTCAAGTACTACAACGAAGTGCCGGGCTATAACTCGCGCCTGGACGAAGTGCAGTCGGCGCTGCTGAGCGTCAAGCTGCCCAAGCTGGACGGCGACAACGCCAAGCGCCGCGCCATCGCCGCCATCTACCAGCGCGAGCTGGCCGGCATCGCGGGCCTGGCGCTGCCGCACGTGCCGGAGTGGGCCCAGCCGGTATGGCACGTCTACGTGATCCGCCACGCCCAGCGCGACGCGCTGGCCAAGGCCCTGGCCGAACAGGGCATAGGCACCATCGTCCACTATCCGGTGCCGCCGCATCTGCAACCGGCCTACGCCCACCTGGGCTACAAGCAGGGCGACTTCCCGCTGGCCGAAGCCATCCACAAAGAAGTGCTGAGCCTGCCGATGGGCCCGACCATGACGGCCGAACAGGCGATGGAAGTGGTGGCGGCGGTGCGCAAGTTCTGCGCGGCATAAAATTACAGGAAACGACATGATTCATCCGAGCGCCATCGTCTCGCCCAAGGCCAAGCTGGGGGACGGCGTCAGCGTCGGCCCGTTCACCATCATCCATGACAACGTGGAGATCGGCGCCGGCTCGGTCATCGACAGTTACTGCGAGATCGGCTATCCGACTCCGCTGGCCGACGGCCAGCCGCTGGTGATCGGCGCCGGCGCGCGCATCCGCTCGCATTCGGTGTTCTACGAAGGCTCGCGCTTCGGCGACAAGCTCGTCACCGGCCACCGCGTGGTGGTGCGCGAGAAAACCGTGGCCGGCGTCGCCTTGCAGATCGGCACCATGAACGATATCCAGGGCGACTGCGTCATCGGCGACTACGTGCGCTGCCAGTCCAACGTCTTCATCGGCAAGATGTCCAAGGTCGGCAACTTCGTCTGGCTGCTGCCGTATGTGGTGCTGACCAACGATCCCCATCCGCCGAGCAATGTGCTGGTCGGCGCCACCATCGGCGACTACGCCGCCATCGCCGCGATGTCGGTGATACTGCCGGGCGTGACCGTGGGCGAGCGCGCGCTGGTGGCCGCGCACAGCAAGGTGCACCGCGATGTCGCGCCGCACACGGTGGTGGCCGGCAATCCGGCGCAATTCCTGTGCGACGCCAGCAAGATCAAACTGAAGGACGGCAGCGGCGATCCGGCCTATCCGTGGACCACGCATTTCAAGCGCGGCTATCCGGCCGACATCACCGCCGGCTGGGACGCGGCGCAACCATGAGCGGCGCCGGCACACCCTACGCCCAGTGGATGAAGCAGGCGGGACGCGGCAACATGACGATCCCGCAGCTGTTCGACGCCGCCGCCGCGCTGCAAAAGCAGGGCCAGCCGCAGCAGGCGATCGCCCTGTACCGCTGCTGGATCGAGCACGGCGCGCGCCAGCCGCTGGCGTACGCGGCCTGGTTCAACCTCGGCGCGCTGCTGGCCGCCGACTCCGACGATGCCGGCGCCGAAGCGGCCTACCGCAAGTGCATCGCCCTGCATCCGCGCTTCGTCGAGGGCCGGCTCAATCTCGGCACGCTGCTGGAACGCCAGGGCCAGCCCGAGGAAGCGCTGGCGATGTGGCGCACCATCCTCGGCCCGGCCGTCAAGATCGACCAGAAAGCCAGCCGCACGCAGTACCTGCAAACGCTGAACAATCTCGGCCGCCTGCTGGAAATCCAGAAGCAGTATCCCGAAGCGGAAGCCATGCTGGCGCAAAGCCTGACCGTGGAACCGGACCAGCCCCACGTGATGACGCACTGGGTGCACCTGCGCCAGAAGCAATGCCACTGGCCGACCTGGGCCGGCCTGCCGCACATCAGCCGCAAGCAGATGGAAGACGGCGCCTCGGCGCTGGCGATGCTGAGCCTGACCGACGACCCGGCGCTGCAAGCCGCCGCCGCCGCCCGCTTCGTGGCCGAAAAGATCGACACCAGCGTGGCGTCGCTGACCGGGCCCGCAGGCCAGGGCTCCAGCTACGGCCACGAGCGCCTGCGTGTGGGCTATCTGTCGTCGGACCTGTGCTCGCACGCCGTGTCCATCCTGACCGCCGAGCTGTACGGCCTGCACGACCGCAGCCAGTTCGAGGTCTATGCCTTCAGCTGGAGCCGCGAAGACGGCTCGCCGCTGCGCGCCCGCGTCAAGGCCGGCATGGACCACTACATTCCGATACACGCGCTGAGCGACCAGCAGGCCGCGCAGCTGATCCGCTCGCACGAGATCGACATCCTGGTCGACCTGCACGGCCTGACCTCCGGCGCGCGTCCGCAGATCCTGGCCTACCGCCCGGCGCCGGTGCAGATGACGTGGCTGGGCTTCCCCGGCACGACCGGCCTGCCCGGCATCGACTACGTGATCGCCGACGAATTCCTGATCACTCCGGAAATGCAGAAGGACTTCACCGAGCAACCGCTGCACCTGCCGGACACCTTCCAGATCAACGACCGCCAGCGCCTGATCGGCAACAAGCCGACCCGCGCCAGCGTCAAGCTGCCGGAAGACGCCTTCGTCTTCTGCTCGTTCAACAACAGCTACAAGCTCAAGCCCGAGCTGTTCGCGCACTGGATGAACATCCTGCGCCGCGTGCCGGGCAGCGTGCTGTGGCTGGTGGCCGACACGCCGCTGGTGGCCGACAACCTGAAACGCCACGCCGCCGAAGCGGGCATAGCTGCCGACCGGCTGATCTTCGCCGAACGCGCGCTGCCGGCCGACTACCTGGCGCGCTACCAGCTGGCCGACCTGTTCCTGGACACCTACCCGTTCAATGCAGGCACCACCGCGAGCGATGCGCTGTGGGCAGGCTTGCCGCTGCTGACCTGCGCCGGCCCGACCTTCGCGTCGCGCATGGCGGGCAGCCTGCTGCGCGCGGTCGACCTGCCGCAGCTGATCACCTACAACTTCGCCGACTACGAAGAGAAGGCGGTCGCGCTGGCCAACGACCCGGCCAGCATCGCCGCCATGAAGCGCCAGCTCATCGACAACCGCCTGGGCAGCGCCCTGTTCGACACCCCGCGCCTGGTGCGCAACCTGGAAGCGGCCATGCAGCGCGTGGCGCGGCCAGCCGCAATGCAGGCCGCCACGCAGAACGCCGCGCCAACCAACACCACGAAAGCAGCCATGAATATCGACCAGATTCCGATGATCGCGGTGTCCTACAACGCACCCGACCTGATCGCCTCGCTGCTGAGCACTTTCCGCCAGTTCTACCCGCACAACCCGATCACCATCATCGACGGTTCGGCGCCGGAGATCGCCCAGCAGATCGCGCCGATCGCCGCCCAGTACCAGGGCGTGCGCTTCATCCCCTTCGGCTACAACATCCACCACGGCCCCGGCATGGCGTGGGCGATCGAGAACCTGGAGCTGTCGGGCCGCGTGCTGTTCCTCGATTCCGACGTCGAGATCCTCAAGCGCGGCTTCCTCGAATCGATGGTGGAGAACCTGGAACCGCATATGTACGGCGTCGGCAACGTCACGCCCGTCAACGCGGAAGGCCAACCCTACGGTGAAGGCAGCATGCCGTATCTGCATCCGGCCTGCATGCTGACCAACATCGAGGTGGTGCGCCAGTGGCCGCTGCCGGTCAAGCACGGCGCACCGATGCTGCCGTCCATGGTGGCGATGGCGCAAGCAGGCAAGAGCGACCAGCTGATGCGCAACATCGCGTGGGTCAACAACGATTTCAGCGACCAGCCGGCTCAGCGCATCTTCATCCGCCACGACTGGCAGGGCACGGTGCGCCGCACCGGCGGCTACCACTACGACAAGCCGGCGGCCACGGTGCAGATCAACCAGCAGCTGCTGGACTTCATGCCGGCCGCCGTCAAGGTGGTGCAGCTGGGCTGCGGCGACGGCGCCTTCGCCAAGGCTTACAAGCAGCGCCACCCGCTGTGCAACTACACCGGCATCGAGCGCGACGCCATCGCCGCCGAGCAGGCGCGCGCGCACTGCGACTTCGTCTACAGCCAGGACATCGAAACCCCGGACCCGCAGCGCGAACGCCAGCTGGCGCAGGCCGACTGCTGGGTGCTGGACGGCGCGCTGGAACGCGTGCGCGATCCGTGGGCGCTGCTCAAGTCCATCCGCGCCAGCATGGCGCCGGGCGGCACGCTGGTGCTGTCGGTGCGCAACCTGCAGCACTGGAGCACGCAGGTGCGGCTGAATATGGGCGACTTCCGCTACCGCGCCGACGGCGTGCTGCAACCGGACGAACTGCACGCCTTCACCCGCGGCTCGCTGCTGGAACTGCTGCAGCAGAGCGGCTTCAGCCTCAGCGGCGGCATCCCGGTGGTGTTCAACGAGCCTGGCAGCGCGGTGTTCCTGCCCATCCTGCGCCAGCTGGCCCAGGCCAGCGGCAGCGATCCCGAGCTGGCCATGCAGGATGCGCTGGCGCAGCGCTACATCGTCACCGCCGTGCCGGCCTGATCGCCATGAGAATACTGATCATCGGCGGTTCCAACTCGCTGCTCAAGGACGGCTACGTCACCCATCTGGCGCAGTCGCTGCAAGGTTATGCGGAGGCCGAGATCATCCAGATTTCGGTCGGCGCCACCACCTCGCTGTCGGCCATCGGCCGGCTGTACGAAACCTATGCCGGCACGCCGGTGGACGTGGTGCTGTACGAGTACTCGATCAACGACACCGGCCACTTCGCGCCCCGCCCCGGCGGCGCCGACTCGTGGCTGTTCTGCTTCCACCTGCTGCTCAAGGCCGCAGCCCAGCTGTATCCGACCGCCACCTTCGTGCCGCTGGTGCTGGCGCAGCAGCAGCATTTCTCGTCGGCCGCGCCGCATCCGATCTACGATGCGCAGATCCGCGCCTTCCAGGAACTGGCCCTGCCGGTGATCGACGTGCGCGCCGCGCTGTCGGGGCTGTTCCTGGGCCGCGCGCCGGCCTGGCTGTACCGCGACCCGGCCCACTACGACACGCCGCACGCCACCTCCATCGTCGGCGCCATCGTCGCGCAGCGGCTGCTGACGCTGAAGGCGCAGAACGCCGAGCCGCTGACGGCCACGGTGGCGCGCCTGCAAACCGTGTCGCCGTTCACGCGCTTGCAGGCGATGTACCTGCCCGGCGTCAACCTGGAGCAGTTCACCAGCGGGCCGGTGCAGCGCGCCCATACCGGCAACCGCCTGATGCAGCTGGACTACCTGCGCATGCTGCCGGGCAGCCGGCTGGAACTGAACAGCGAGATGTTCCCGCTGGCGCTGTTCCTGAAATCCGATCCGCAGCACGATGCGCTGCAACTGGAGTTGAGCAGCGACGACGGCCTTGTCTTCAACTCGCGCGTCGCCACCCGCCACGCCGATACCGAGACGCTGCCCTTCGTCTACTCCAGCATCCCGCTGCCGCTGCTGTGGAGCCACAGCCTGCTGCGGCGCTACGGCGCCAGCCGGCTGGCGGTGTCGGTGCCGGAGCAGGCCGGCGGCGCCCAGACCGGCTTCGACTGCTATGCCGGCGGCCGGCCGGATGCGCCGGAACGCCACCTCGACCTGGTCGGCGTGCTGATGCTGGTCGAGCAGCCTTAACCTCCCCCTCTCCGCCGCCAGGAGCCCGCCCATGTCCCAGCAACTGCACAAAGCCATGGCCGCCGGCAACCTGGCCGAAGCCGGAACGCTGGCGCTGGCGCTGGCGCAGCTGGGCGAGCTGGCCATCATCGACCTGATCGGCCTGGCCAGCCTGCTGTCGGCGCAGGGCAAGACCGAGCAAACCATCTCGCTGTACCAGCTGTGGCTGGAGCATTGCGATTCGCCGCTGGAATACGTGGCCTGGTACAACCTGGCCGTGCTGCTGCAACAAACGGACGACGAAGCCGGCGCCGAACGCGGCTACCGCCAATCGCTGAAACTGCATCCGGGCTTCACCGAAAGCCAGCTGGGCCTGGGCGGCCTGCTGGAACGCCGCCGCCAGCCGGAGGCGGCGCTGGCGCAGTGGCGCGCAGCGCTCGACGATCTCGACAACGCCTCGGCCGCCTCGCCAGCCTTGCAGATACGGCTGTACAACAACATCGGCAGGCTGGCCGAAGCGCTGGGCGACCTGCCGCAGGCCGAGCAGGCGCTGCTGCACAGCCTGCAACTCGACCCCAGGCAAACCCTGATCGCGCCACTGTGGCTGAACCTGCGGCTGAAGCTGTGCGCGTGGCCGGTGTATGGCTTCGTGCCCGGCCTGAGCGAGAGCGCGCTGCGCCACGCCACCTCGGCGCTGGCGATGCTGAGTTTGAGCGACGATCCGGCCCGGCAACTGGCGGCGGCGCAGCGCGAAGTGCGCGCCACGCAGCCGCCGGCCCCGTCGCCGCTGGCCGACGGCGACGGCTACACCCACCGCAAGCTGCGTATCGGCTACCTGTCCAACGGCTTCGGCGCGCAACCCATCGGCCGCATGCTGGCGGAGCTGTTCGAGCTGCACAACCGCGAGCAGATCGAAGTCTACGGTTTCTGCTGGACGCCGGAGGACGGCTCGGCCCTGCGCCAGCGCCTGCTGCGCGGCATGGACTTGCACGTGCCGATCGCCACGCTCAGCGACGCCCAGGCGGCGCAGGCGATACGCGCGCACGAGATCGACATCCTGGTCGACCTGCACGGCCGCCTGCCCGGCGCGCGGCCCGGCATCCTGTTGCAACGGCCGGCGCCGGTGCAGATCGCCTGGCTGGGCCAGCCCGGCACCAGCGCCATGGCCGCCACCGACTACGTGCTGGCCGACGCCGTCACGCTGCCGCCGGAACTGGCGCCGCACTACACGGAACAGCCGCTGTACCTGCCGCATTGCTACCAGCCGCAGGACCGCCAGCGCCCGCTGCCGCCCGCATCCACATCCGGTGCGCGCGCCGCGTACGGCCTGCCGGAGCCGGGCTTCGTCTACTGCTGCTTCAGCGCGCCGGAGCAGATCACGCCGGAACGCTACGCCACCTGGATGCGCATCCTGCACCAGGTGCCGGACAGCGTGCTGTGGCTGCAAGCGGCCGGCGAGCAGGTGCGCGACAACCTGCGGGTGGCGGCCATGCAGCGCGGCATACCCAGCGAGCGGCTGTGCTTTGCCGATCCGGCCGCGCCGGAGCAGCAGATGGCCCGCTACCAGGCCGCCGACCTGTTCCTCGACACCGCGCCTTATGCGGCGGGCGCCATGGCCGGCGACGTGCTGTGGGCCGGCCTGCCGCTGCTGACCAGCACCGGCCATTGCAGCGCCAGCCGCACCAGCGCCAGCCTGCTGCATGCGGCCGGACTGCCGGAGCTGGTGACGGCCAGCGAGAAAAAATACGAAACACGCGCGGTGCGTTTGGCGGAACGGCCCAAGGAACTGGCGCGGCTGCGCAACCGACTGCGCAAGCACCGCGACACGGTGCCGCTGTTCGACACGCCGCAACTGGTGTGCGACCTGGAACAGCTGTACCTGCGGATCGCCAAGGGTGCCACCCCCGTCGTTCCCGCGCAGGCGGGAATCCATACGTCGCGTCCCGGCCAGCGCAGCATGGACCGCAGCGGCGGACCGTCCCGCCTGCGCGGGAACGACGACGCGCCGGCGCCGCTGGTCAGCATCCTGATCGCCGCCGACGATCCGCTGCCGCTGGAAACCACCCTGCTCAGCGCCCTGGCGCAAACCTGGGCCAACTGCGAAATCATCGTCAGCGACAGCAGCCCCGACGGCGCCTGCCGCGCCCTGCTCAAGCCCCACCTGAAAACCCACCGCCGCCTGCGCTACGCCCACGCGCCCGGCCTGGCCCCGTTGGACAACCTCAACCACTGCCTGGCGCTGGCCCTGGGCGCCTACATCGCCGTCGCCCCGTCCGGCGACACGCTGGCGCCCGACAAGATCGCCGTCATGCTGCCCTACTTCCTCGACCACCCGCAGGTGAGCCTGGTGGCCAGCTGGCGCCAGCCGCGCGCGCCGGACGGCCAGGCGCTGCCGGTGGCGCCGCTGTTCGCCACCGAGATCGTGGTCGGCGGCGGCTCGCTGGCCAACCTGCTGCTGAGCGGCGACAGCGGCGGCGCCGCCACCGTCTGCTCCCCCGGCGCCCTGCTGTTCAAGCGCGCCAGCATCGGCATGGCCTTCGGTCACTATCATGAACGCCCCTACACCGACCGCGCCAACGTCGCCACCGCATTGACCGCGCTGGCCGGCGGCGACTACGTCTACCTGCCGCAGCCGCTGTCGAGCTACCGCGCCGCGCCCGCCGTGCCGGCCACGCCGCTGGCCCAGCTGGAGGCCGGCATCGAAGCGCTGGAGCTGCTGTACCAGGCCCACGCCCACGGCCACCGCTTCGAACCGGACGGCCGCTTCCAGCAGCTGTTGTCCGCTCGTCTAGCCGAATTGAACACACTCGTTTCCACCCATCACACACAACTGGCCGCCAGCGCCGTCCACCGGCCGCAGCTGGTCGACGCGCTGCAGCGCACCATGCGAATTGGCTATCAGCTCCTGCTGGCGCAATAACTGTGGTAAATCGCCATCGCCCAGTCTGCGGCACCAAATACCCCCTGCTTTTCGTTTAAAATAGCCCGGGCGCAATAGATAATGTAGCCTGCGTCAACTCAAAATAATCGGGGATAGCATGAAAGCAGTCATACTGGCTGGTGGACTGGGCACACGGCTCAGCGAAGAGACCACGGTCAAGCCTAAGCCGATGGTGGAAGTCGGCGGCAAGCCTATCCTGTGGCACATCCTGAAGAGCTACTCCGCTCACGGCATCAACGACTTCGTCATCTGCTGCGGCTACCGCGGCTACGTGATCAAGGAGTTCTTCGCCAACTACTTCCTGCACACTTCGGACGTCACCTTTGACCTGCAAAAGAACAGCATGGAAGTGCACGAGCGCCACGCCGAACCCTGGAAAGTCACGCTGATCGACACCGGCTCCGACACCCTGACCGGCGGCCGCCTCAAGCGCGTGCGCCAGTACGTCGAGAACGACGAAGCCTTCTGCTTCACCTACGGCGACGGCGTGTCCGACATCGACATCACCGCCTCGATCGCCTTCCACAAACAGCACGGCAAGCTGGCCACGATGACGGCCGTGCAGCCGCCGGGCCGCTTCGGCGCCATCGACATCGACGGCCAGCGCATCGTCAGCTTCAAGGAAAAACCGCAGGGCGACGGCGCCTGGATCAACGGCGGCTACTTCGTGCTGTCGCCGAAAGTGATCGACTACATCGCCGACGACAGCACCACCTGGGAAAAAGAGCCGATGGAAAAACTGGCCAAGGAAGGCCAGATGGACGCCTTCCACCACCACGGTTTCTGGCAGCCGATGGACACGCTGCGCGACAAGATCCTGTTGGAAGACCTGTGGGAAAGCGGCAAGGCCCCTTGGAAGCGATGGCCATGAATCCATCCTTCTGGCACGGCAAGCGTGTATTCCTGACCGGGCACACCGGTTTCAAGGGGAGCTGGCTGAGCCTGTGGTTGCAGCAACTGGGTGCCCATGTCACCGGCTACGCCCTCGAAGCACCGAGCAAACCCAGCCTGTTCGAAACGGCGCAAGTCGGCGCCGGCATGACCTCCATCATCGGCGACATCCGCGACGGCGCGGCCCTGCGCGAGGCGATGACGAAGGCGCAGCCCGAGATCGTCATCCACATGGCGGCGCAAGCGCTGGTGCGCTATTCGTACGCCAATCCGGTGGAGACCTACGCCACCAACGTCATGGGCCTGGTGAATTTCTTCGAAGCGGTGCGCAACACGCCCGGCATCAAGGCCGTGGTCAACGTCACCAGCGACAAGTGCTACGAGAACAAGGAATGGGCCTGGGGCTATCGCGAGAACGAAGCCTTCGGCGGCTACGACCCTTACAGCAACAGCAAGGCCTGCGCCGAACTGGTGACGGCCGGCTACCGCTCCTCCTTCTTCAATCCTGAAAAATACGCCGAGCATGGCGTCGGCCTGGGCTCCGGCCGCGCCGGCAATGTGATCGGCGGCGGCGACTGGGCCGAGGACCGCCTGATCCCCGACATGGTGCGCGCCATCGCCGCCGGCAAGCCGGTGCGCATCCGCAGCCCGCACGCGATCCGCCCTTGGCAGCATGTGCTGGAGCCGCTGTCGGGCTACCTGGCGCTGGCAGAACACCTGTACCTGCAAGGCGCGGATTTCGCCGAGGGCTTCAACTTCGGCCCGCACGACATCGACGCCCGCCCGGTCGAATGGATCATCTCGCGCCTGTGCGAAAGCTGGGGCGACGGCGCCGGCTGGGAACTGGACCCGCAGGCCGGCCAGCAGCCGCATGAGGCGCACTACCTGAAGCTCGATTGCTCCAAGGCCCGCAGCCGCCTGCACTGGCAGCCGCGCTGGCACCTGGGCCACACCATCGACATGATCGTCGCCTGGCACCAGGCCCACGCCCGGGGCGCCGACATGCGCGCGCTGACGCTGGCGCAAATCGACACGTATCAAAACACCGCACATCTTTAAGCGACCATCTTTAAGGCAGCAATCATGAGTGAAGCACAAAGCAAAGAACAACTCCGCGAACAGATCATCAAGCTGGTGGGCGAATACGGCGCGCTGGCCAGCGTGCCCAAGGCCTTCGAACCCGGCGTGACGGTGATCCCGCCGGCCGGCAAGGTGGTCGGCGCGCCGGAAATGGAACTGATGGTCGAAGCCTCGCTCGACGCCTGGCTGACCACCGGCCGCTTCAACGACCAGTTCGAAGCCAGGCTGGCCAAGATGATAGGCGTGGACTTCCTGATCACCGTGAACTCCGGCTCCTCGGCCAACCTGGTCGCGTTCAACACGCTGACCTCGCCGAAGCTGGGCGCGCGCGCGATCCAGCAGGGCGATGAAGTGATCGGCGTGGCGGCGGGCTTCCCGACCACCGTCAACCCGATCATCCAGTTCGGCGCGATCCCGGTGTTCGTCGACGTCGAGCTGGGCACCTACAACATCGATGTGACCAAGCTGGAAGCGGCGATCTCGCCGAAGACCAAGGCCATCATGCTGGCCCACACGCTGGGCAATCCGTACAACCTGGACGTGATCACCGCGATCTGCAAGAAGCACAATCTGTGGCTGATCGAAGACTGCTGCGACGCGCTGGGCTCCACCTACCACGGCAAGATGGTCGGCACCTTCGGCGACATCGGCACCATGTCCTTCTACCCCGCCCACCACATCACGATGGGCGAAGGCGGTGCGGTGTTCACCAACAACGCCGAACTGAAGATGATCGCCGAATCGTTCCGCGACTGGGGCCGCGACTGCTACTGCGCGCCGGGCAA
Source organism: Rugamonas rivuli (assembly GCF_009380165.1). GTDB lineage: Bacteria > Pseudomonadota > Gammaproteobacteria > Burkholderiales > Burkholderiaceae_D > Rugamonas > Rugamonas rivuli. The sequence continues at coordinate 47,769 of NZ_WHUF01000009.1, read as the reverse complement.
GGACAACACCTGCGGCAAGCGCTTCTGCCAGTGCCTGGGTACGCTGCCGATGGGCTACGACCACAAGTACACCTACAGCCACCTGGGCTACAACCTGAAGATCACCGACATGCAGGCCGCCTGCGGCCTGGCGCAGATCGACCGCGCACCGGGCTTCATCCAGGCCCGCAAGGACAACTTCGCGTATTTAACAGAGCGGCTGCAATCGTGCACCGACTTCCTGATCCTGCCGGAAGCGACCGAGCATTCCGATCCGTCGTGGTTCGGTTTCCCGATGACGCTCAAGCCTGAAGCGAACGTCTCGCGCGTCGACCTGCTGACCTACCTGGACCAGCACAAGATCGGCACCCGCCTGCTGTTCGCCGGTAACCTGACGCGCCAGCCTTACATGGTCGGCCGCAACTACCGCGTCTCCGGCGAACTGACCAACACCGACCGCGTGATGAACGACACCTTCTGGATCGGCGTCTTCCCCGGCCTGACCCGTGAAATGCTGGACTTCACGGTCGACAAACTCGAAGCCTTCTTTGGTGTGAACTTCTAATGCAAGACAATAAAGTCAAGGTCGCCGAACTGGTGGCCGAAGCCCTGGAAAACCTGGGCATCCAGCACGCCTTCGGCATCATCGGCGCCGGCAATGTGCACCTGTTCGAAGCCATCGCCCGCCGCGGCTACACCGAGATCGTCTGCGTCCACCACGAGCAGGCAGCGTGCATGGCGGTGCAGACCTACTACCGCACCAACGGCCGCATCGCTGCCGCGCTGCTGACCACCGGCGCCGGTTCGACCAACGGCGTGACCGGCGTGGTGTCGGCGTGGGCCGACTCGATCCCGTGCATCGTCATCGCCGGCAACGAGAACTCCAAGTTCACCTTCCCGGAAAACCCGCTGCGCATGTGGGGCGTGCAGGGCTACGATTCCTGCCAGATGGTGGAACGCGTCAGCAAGTACCAGATGCGCGTGACGAAGATGGAACGCGCCGTCTACGAACTGGAAAAAGGCGTGCACCTGGCGCTGGAAGGCCGTCCGGGTCCGACCTGGATCGAGATCCCGATGGACATCCAGGCCGGCCGCATCGACCCGGCCACGCTGGAACACTACGTCGCGCCGCCGGCGCCCGACTACCTGACGCCGGCCGTGGCCGCGCAGGTGGACAGCGTGCTGGCCGCCTTGGCCAAGGCCGAGCGCCCGGTGCTCTGGCTGGGCAACGGCATCCGCCTGGCCGGCGGCGAGCGCTTGCTCAAGCCGCTGCTGGAAAAACTCGGTTCGCCGGCGCTGGTGTCGTGGGCCGGCATCGACATGCTCGACTCCAGCCACCCGCTGGTGTTCGGCCGCGCCGGCGTCTACGGCCAGCGCGCCGCCAACTTCATCTTGCAGAACAGCGACTACGTGCTGGCCATCGGCACCCGCCTGGCGATCCCGCAGGTCGGCTACGACCTCAATGAACTGGCCCGCCTGGCGCGCATCGACGTGGTCGACATCGACAGCGACGAAGCGGCCAAGCACGCCAAGCGCACGCAGGAAGCCATCGTCTGCGACGCCCGCATCTTCATCGAGGCGCTGCTGGCCCGCCTGAACGCCGCCACCGCGCCGGCCATCGCCTCGAAGGCCGACTGGGTCGCCAAGTGCCGCGCCTACGAGGAGCAGTTCCCGTGGGTGGGCGCCGAGCACGCGGACCCGGAAGGCTTCATCAACTCCTACCGCTTCATGGAGCGCCTGAACGGCTTCTTCAAGGACGACCAGGTCGTCGTGACCGACATGGGCACGGCGCTGCTGAGCGGCCACCAGGTGCTGCGCTTCAAGGAAGGCCAGCGCTTCATGACCTCCACCGGCCTGGGCGAGATGGGCTACGGCCTGCCGGCCGCGCTGGGCGTGTCGTTCGCCAACGACCGCGGCGAGGTGATGTGCCTGAACTGCGACGGCGGCATGATGATGAATCTGCAGGAGCTGCAGACCATGGTGCACCACAACCTGCCGATCAAGCTGTTCATCTTCAACAACGACGGCTACCTGATGATCAAGCACACGCAGAAGTCGCTGTTCAAGTCGGACTACGTCGGCACCGACCGCAAGTCCGGCGTGTCCTGCCCCGACTTCTCCAAGCTGGCCGCCGCCTTCGACATCCCCGCCTACCAGATCCGCGGCTGGGACGAGTGCGACGCCACCTTGGCCAAGGTGCAGGCCCACACCGGCCCGGTGATCTGCGAAGTGTTCATGCATCCGCAGCAGCTGTTCTCGCCGAAGCTGGGCGTGGTCTCGCGCGCCGACGGCACGCTGGTGTCGCCGCCGCTGGAAGACCTGTCGCCGCTGATCCCGCGCGATGTGCTGGAGCAGGCCATGATAGGCGGCATGCACGAGAAGTCCAAAACGCTGTAATGAAATAGGTGAAGCTGATGAAACCATCCGAGCAACTGAAGATCGCCATCATCGGGTCCGGCAATATCGGGACGGACCTGATGATCAAAGTGATGCGCTCCAAACATCTGGTATGCACCTTGTTCGCCGGCCGCAATTTCAACTCGGCCGGCATGAAGCGCGCCAGCCAGCTGGGCGTGACCATCTCCGACCGCGGCATCGAAGCCATCCTCGCCGATCCCGCCATCTGCGACCTGGTGTTCGACGCCACCTCGGCCCAGGCCCACATCGGCCACTGGGCCGCGCTGGACAAGCTGGGCAAGACCGTGATCGACATGACCCCGGCCAAGCTGGGCGAGTTCTGCATCCCCGCCATCAACGCCCAGGCCTGCCTGGACACCGGCAGCCGCAACATCAACATGATCACCTGCGGCGGCCAGTCGTCGATCCCGATCGCGGCCGCCATCGGCCAGGTGCACGCCGACATCGAATACGTCGAAGTGGCGTCCAGCATCGCCTCGCGCAGCGCCGGCCCGGCCACCCGCGCCAACCTGGACGAATACATCGAGACCACCGAGGAAGCCTTGCAGCGCTTCTCCGGCGCCAAGCGCGCCAAGGCCATCCTGATCCTGAACCCGGCCAACCCGCCGATCGACATGCAGACCACGATCTACGCCAAGATCGCCAACCCGGACCTGCCGGCGATCCGCGCCTCGGTCGACGCCATGGTGGCGCAACTGAAGACCTATGTGCCCGGCTACCAGCTGATCGTGCCGCCGACCATCGAGGGCGGCAAGGTCGTCACCACCATCAAGGTGATGGGCGCCGGCGACTACCTGCCGCAGTACGCGGGCAACCTGGACATCATCAACTGCGCCGCCATCGCCATGGCTGAAATGGTCGCAGTCGCCAAGCACGGCCAGCACGCCAAACACAACGAGGAGCGCAAGCATGGCTAAGAAAATCCTGATCAGCGATCCGACCCTGCGCGACGGCAACCACGCGGTGCGCCACCAGTTGAGCCGCGAAGCCTTCATCGCCTACTGCCAGGCGGCCGAGGCGGCGCGCGTGCCCATCGTCGAAGTCGGCCACGGCAACGGCCTGGGCGCATCGTCGATGCTGGTCGGCGAATGCCGGCTGAGCGACGACGAGATCCTGACCGTCTCGCGCCAGCACCTGCACAACTCGCGCCTGGGCATCCACGTGATCCCCGGCTTCTGCACCATCAAGAAAGACCTGGTGCGCGCCATCGAGCTGGGCGTGGACGTGTTCCGCATCGCCTCGCACTGCACCGAGGCCGACGTCACCGACCGCCACATCCACTACGTGCGCCAGGCCGGCAAGGAAGCCTGGGGCGTGCTGATGATGAGCCACATGGCCTCGCCGGCGCAGCTGCTGGAGGAAGCCCGCAAGATGGAATCCTACGGCGCCGAAGCGATCGTCATCATGGATTCGGCCGGCGCCTACTTCCCGGACGACGTCAAGGAACGCATCGCCACCCTGGTCGACGGCCTGAACATCCCGGTCGGCTTCCACGGCCATAACAACCTGGGCATGGCGGTGATCAATTCCGTCACCGCCGTCAACGAGGGCGCCACCATCATCGACGGCACCATCCGCGGCTTCGGCGCCGGCGCCGGCAACACCCAGCTCGAAGTGCTGGTGGCGGTGTTCGAACGCCTGGGCTTCGACACCGGCATCGACCTGTACAAGATCCTCGACGCCGCCGACATCGCCGAGAAGGAATTCAATCCGGTGGCGCCGTCGATTTCGCCGCTGTCCATCGTCTCCGGCCTGGCCGGCGTGTTTTCCGGCTTCGCCAAGCCGGTGGCGCGCGCCGCCGAGGACTACAAGGTCGACCCGCGCGACATCTTCTTCGGCCTCGGCAAGCGCAACGCGGTGGCCGGGCAGGAAAGCCTGATCATCGAGGTGGCGCGCGACCTGGCCGAGAAAAATTCAGCAGCACAGAAAGGTTAAACCATGAGCGACCCACGCTACGCCGAAATGCGCCAGGACGCCCTGGCCGCCTGCGCCGACCAGCCCGACGTGCGCGCCGCGCTGGCGCGCCAGCACATCGCCGTCACCGGCGGCACCGGCTTCCTCGGCACCTGGATCGCCGAACTGGTGGCCGCGCTGAACGACCAGTACCAGCTGGCCATCACGCTCGACCTGTACGCCCGCAACGTCAGCGAATGGCCGCAGAAGTATCCGCACCTGGCGGGCCGCGCCGACATCCGCCTGCGCTCGCAGGACGTGCGCTCCTCGTTTGAATTCGCCAAGAACACCACCTATGTGATCCACGCGGCCGGCATCCCCAACAACCGCGTGCACGCCTCCGATCCGCTGCGGGTGTTCCAGACCACCGTGTCGGGCATCGCCAACGCGCTGGAGGCGGCCTCGCAGCTGGACGGCCTGCGCCGCTTCGTCAACGTCAGCTCCTGCATGGTGGCCGGCACGCCGCAGCGCCCCGGCGCGCTGACCGAGAACGATTACTTCCCGCTGGTCTCGGGCCAGCTCAACACCGTGTACGCCGACGCCAAGCGCGCCGCCGAGATGACGGCGGCGATCTACCGCAGCCAGTACCGGCTGCCGGTATCGACGGTGCGGCCGTTCACGCTGACCGGCGCCTACCAGGAGCTGGACCGTCCGTGGGCGATCAACAACTTCCTGCGCGACGTGCTGACCGGCGGCGAAATCCGCATCCACGGCGACGGCAGCGCGCGCCGCAGCTATCTGTACGGCAGCGACGCCGCCTGGTGGACGCTGTGCGCGCTGGTGCACGGCGCCGACGGCGAAGTCTACAACCTGGGCAGCGCCACGCCGGTCAGCCACAACGAACTGGTGGCGCTGATCGGCGAGCGCGTCTCGCCCAAGCCGCGGGTGGCGCTCAACACCGCGCCCGGCCGCCCGCGCAAGGACGACGACCTGTTCCCGGACGTCAGCTTCACCGCGCGCCGCCTGGGCGTGAAGGAAAGCTCGCCGCTGCAGCAAACCATCGACAAGACCTACCGCTGGCTGGCGGGGGCGCGCGGCTGATGGCGCTGGAAGCGAACGCCGTCATCGCGGCCGACCTGGCGCGCATCGCCGCCGCCGATCTGCCATGGCAGTCGCTGCGCGGCCGCACCGTGCTGGTGACGGGCGGCGCCGGCTTCCTGGGCGCCTACCTGGTCAAGGCGCTGCTGGCGGCCAGCCAGGCGCACGCGCTGGAGCTGCGCGTGGTGTGCGTGGCGCGCAAGGCCGCCAGCGCCGCGCTGCGCCTGTCCGGCTGCCTGCAACTGCCCAATTTCAGCGTGGTCGAGCATGACATCGGCCTGCCGCTGCCGGCCGGCTTTCCGCGCGCCGACGTCATCGTCCACGCGGCCAGCCAGGCCAGCCCCAAATACTACGGCGTCGACCCGGTCGGCACGCTGCTGGCCAATTCGGCCGGCACCCAGTACCTGCTGGAGCACGCGCGCCAGACCGGCGCCGAGCGCTTCCTGTTCTTCAGCAGCGGCGAGGTGTACGGCGTGCCGCGCGACCCGCAGCAGGCGGTGGCCGAAACCGACTACGGCTACCTGGACCCGATGAATGTGCGCGCCTGCTACGGCGAGAGCAAGCGCATGGGCGAAGCCATGTGCACCGCCTGGGCCGCGCAGCACGGCCTGCACGCCACCGTGGTGCGGCCCTTCCACACCTACGGCCCCGGCATGGCGCTCGACGACGGCCGCGTGTTCGCCGACTTCGTCGCCGACGTGGTGGCCAGGCGCGACATCGTCCTCAACAGCGACGGCGCCGCGCTGCGGCCGTTCTGCTACCTGGCCGACGCCACCATCGGCTTCCTGACCGTGCTGCTCAAGGGCGAGCGCGGTGCCGCCTACAACGTCGGCAACCCGCATGCCGAAGTCGCCATCCGCGACCTTGCCACGCTGCTGGCCGGCCTGTATCCGGAACGCGGCATCGCCACCCGCTTCGCCGTGCCGGTGGACGGCAACGCCTACCTGAAAAGCCAGATCGCCCGCTCCTGCCCGTCGATCGACAAGATCGCCGCGCTGGGCTGGGCGCCGCAAACCGGCCTGGCGGACGGCTTCCGCCGCACCATCGATTCCTTCCTAATCTAACCACGAGTACGCCAAGATGATCAAACTGAACGCAACCCTGGACCAATTCCAAGCGGGCGCCATCGACAAGGCGAGCTATATCCGCACCATGTTCGAGGAACACCACGCCAAGCTGTTCGACTATTCCTCCTACCTGGCGCAGACCAACGTCAAGAAGATCGAGATCGAGGACGGCCGCGTGATCATGACCTCGCGCGACCGCGGCGTACGCATCGCCTGCAGCCCGGTGGACTTCCGCATCGCCCCGGTCGAGACGCTGAACTTCTTCGACTACGAAAAAGAAGAATCGACGATGATGGAGAACCTGGTCGCCGACGGCGACAACTTCTTCGACATCGGCGCCAACATCGGCTGGTACTCGATCAACATCGCCGCCTCGCGCCGCAAGACGCGGGTGTACGCCTTCGAGCCCATCCCGACCACGTATGCCTCGCTGAGCGTGAACCTGTCGCTCAACGCCACCGCCAACGTCAAGGCGCACAACTTCGGCCTGTCCAACCAGGCCGGCGAGTTCACCTACTACTACTACCCCGAGGGCTCGGGCAACGCCTCGGCCGTCAACCTGACCGGCCGCGAAGACATCGCCACCGCCCAGTGCAAGGTGCGCACGCTGGACGACTACACCGCCGAAACCGGCATCCGCGCCGACTTCATCAAATGCGACGTCGAAGGCGCCGAGCTGCTGGTGTTCCAGGGCGGCCGCGACACCATCGCCCGCGACAAGCCGGCCGTGCTGGCCGAGATCCTGCGCAAGTGGTCGGCCAAGTTCAACTACGATCCGAACGAGATCTTCACGCTGTTCCGCGGCCTGGGCTACCAGTCCTTCACCGCCCAGGGCGGCCGCCTGGTGCCGTTCGGCACGATGGACGAGCACACCGTGCCGAACAACTTCTTCTTCCTGCACCCTGAACGCCACGCGGAACTGATGCGCCGCTACGTGCAACCGGCTTAATTGAAAGAGTACGATGGAACCATCCGGCATCCTGCTGTCTATTTGCATCCCGACTTACAACCGCGCCGAGCTGCTGCGCGAAACCCTGGCGACGATCACCAGCCAGGCCGTGTTCTCGCAGGAAAACGAGATCGAGATCATCGTCTCGGACAATGCCTCGGCCGACCACACGACCGAGGTGGTGGCCGGCTTCCTGGCCGCCTTCCCGGGCAAGATACGCTACCACCGCCACCCGGTGACGATCTTGCCCGACCTGAATTTCGAGGCGGCGCTGAAGATGGCCAGCGGCAAGTTCCTCAAGCTGCACAACGATAACCTGGAAGTGCTGGACGGCACGCTGGCGGAAATCCTCAAGGTGATACGCGCCACCGCCGCCGAGCGTCCCATCATCGTCTTCACCAACGGCAACCAGAACCAGGGCAATCCGATCGAAGTGCTGACCAGCATGGACGAGTACGTCACGCGGATCTCCTTCTTCTCGACCTGGATGGGCGGCTTCGGCATCTGGCGCGAGGAATTCGAGGCGATGGACAACTTCGTCCGCTACCCCGAGCTCAAGCTGATCCACACCGACGTGCTGTTCCGCCTGCTGGCCAAGGGCAAGCGCGTGATCGCGCTGTTCGGCATCTACTTCACCGGCAAGCCGGTGCACAAGAAGGGCGGCTACAACATCGCCGAGGTGTTCGGCCGCAACTACCTGGGCCTGCTGCGCGAGTATGTCAGCGCGGGCATGCTCAGCGACGCCGTGTTCCAGCAGGAAAAGCGGCTGATCCTGACGCGCCACATCATCCCCTACTACTTCGACCACAACAACGCCTTCGACAAGACCGGCTTCTTCGAATACATGCAGGACTACCTGCACGACGATTACTTCTACGAAGCTCTGAAGGGCTTGCCGCACGACGTGCCGGCGCGGCCGGTGCCCGCTCCCGCCCCTGCACCCGCTCCGGCCGCGGCGCCCGAGCAGTCGCTGGAACAGCAGAAGCGCGCCTACTGGCGCGCGCTCAACCCGCACAACCAGACCGACCTGCTGATGTCGGCCGGCGCCTTCGACTTCGGCAAGGTATCGGTGGGCCGCATGACGTACGGCGAGCTCAACATCATGGCCTATGGCCGCGACGCCGAGCGCCTGAGCATCGGCAGCTTCGTCTCCATCGCCAGCGAAGTGAAGTTCATGCTGGGCGGGAACCACCCGTACGAAGGCGTGTCCACCTATCCGTTCCGGGTCAAGTATTTCGGCGAGGGGCTGGAATCGTCGACCAAGGGCGCGATCGTGGTGGGCGACGATGTGTGGATAGGCTACCAGACGCTGGTGATGTCGGGCGTGACCATCGGCCAGGGCGCGATCGTCGCGGCGGGCAGCGTGGTCACCAAGAACGTGGCGCCGTACACCATCGTCGGCGGCAATCCGGCCAGGTTCATCAAGCACCGCTTCGACCCGGCCATCGTCGAGAAGATGCAGCGCCTCGATTATTCCAGGGTCAGCGACGCCGCCATCCTGCAAAGCCGCGAGACGCTGTATGAAGCGCTGACGCTGGACAATGTGGACGCCATCATCGACCGGCTGATGGGCGTGGCCGGCTAAGTCAGAAGTAGGCCAGGTCCAGCACCACGCCGGCGCTGGCCAGCAGCGCCTGGCGGGCCTGGCGGGTCGCCATGTTCGGCGCCGGATGCTTGCGGTACAGCTGCAGCATCACTTCGACGATCTTGTCGTCCTGCGAATTACCGCGCCGCATATTCTCGGGCGCGGTGGCCTGGCTCTTGTGGATCACCACGCCGTCGGTGGCCAGGTGGTGCAGCTTGCGGCCGTGCATCGCGGCCAGCAGGAAATCCCAATCCTCGTACAAAATCAGATCGGCCTCGTTGCGCACGCCGGCCAGCACGTCGCGCCGGTAGGCCACGCAGCTGTTCGGTATGCGGTTGCGCACGTAGATGCTGTCGAAGCTGACGTCGGCGATCGAGATCGACTGCGTCGACAAGGCGGTCGGCGGATAGGCGGTGCGGTCTTCGTTTTGCACCTGGAAGTCGCAGAACAGCAGCTCCGGCTTGTCGCGCAGCAGGCGCGCTTTCAGCGCCGCCAGGTGGCCGGGCCGGTAGGTGTCATCATCGTCGAGGAACAGGATGTACTCGCCCTCGGCGAAGGCCAGCCCGAGGTTGCGGCTGGCGGCCGGGCCGTTCTTGCCGCTGCGCCGTATCACGTAGTCGAACCGGCCGTCGAGCTGGGTCAGCTCCTGGTAGGGCGGCAGGTAGCCGGCCGTGTCCGACACGATGATGACGTTGAAGTCCTGGCAGGTCTGGGCGATCAGCGATTCCAGCGTGCGCTTGAGCAGCAGCGGACGGTCGTGGGTGGCGATGATGATGGTGAACATGGCTCAGGCTCCGGTGGGCGTCATGCCGAGCAGGCGGCCCAGGATGGCGCGGAACAGGCGTTCGGCAATCTGCGCCATGCCCCAGTCCTTGGGATGGGCCTCGACGCCGCCGTGGGCATAGGTGGGCTGCACGCGGTCGAGGTTGTCGGGACTGCCGAACAGGTCGCCGATGTGGACATAGTGGGCGCCGTAGATCTCGCACACCTTCTCGATCACATAATCCTTGGGCGGCGATTGCCACCAGGTCGACACGCAGAACACGTTCGGGCTGGCGGCGCAGGCGGCGTGCACCAACAGCTGCAGGTTGTGGGCGAAGCTGTTGAGCTGCTCCTGGGTGCCGATGTTGTCGCCCAGCTGGATCACGATCAGCGGCGGCCGCCGCGCCAGCACGTCCTGCAGCGACTGCATGTGGCTGGCCGCGATCGCGGTGTCCGACTCGAAGGGATAGAAGTTGCGCACATAGGCCTGGGCCGGCGTCAGCCGCAGCAGCTGCAGCAGCTGGTGCGCATAGTCGTTGCCGGTCTGGCTGGCGGCCATGCCGTGGTTGTGCGGCCAGCCGATCTCGGCGCTGGGCGCATGCAGGGTCAGGCTGTTGCCGATGAAGGCGATCTTCAGATCTTGCTGCAGTTCGGGCAGCGCATGCAGCTCGAACTTGTTGTCGGCATAGTAGGGGATCATGGCTCGCGTATCGATTCGTCCATCGCCCGCGTCAGCGGATACAGCAGGTAGGACATCACGGTGCGGTGGCCCACCACCACTTCGGCCGACACCGTCATGCCCGGCAGCAGCTGGGCGCCGTCGGTCATCTTCTTCAGCTTGCCGGTGTAGGGAATGCGGCTCAGGTAGTAGGCGTCGAGGCCGCCGCCATTCTTGTCGGCCGCCTCGCGCTTGAAGGAATCCTGGCTGATGGTGCGCACTTTACCCTCCAGCATGCCGTGCTGCTGGAACGAGAAGGCGTCGACCTTGATGTGGGCTACCGCGCCCTGCTTGATGTAGCCGATGTCGAGCGAATCGATCTGCACTTCGGCCTCCAGCTGCGCGCCCAGCGGCACCAGCGTGAACAGCGGCTCGGCTTCGCGCACGATGGAACCCACCGACAGCTTGCCGATCTCCAGCACCACGCCGTCGGCCGGCGCCACCATGCGGATCGCCTTGGCGCGCTTGTCGGCCTTGGCCAGCTGCTCGTTGATGCCGTCGCGGTCGCGGGTGGCGCTCAGCAAGTCTTCCATGGCCTTCTGGCGCCAGCTCTTGTCGAAGGCCGAGCGCTCGGACTGCGCCGCGGCCAGCTCGCTGGCCATCTCGATCGCCTTGTTGCGCTGCAAGTCCATATCGCGCTCGACTTCGAGGCGGCGGTCGCGCGCTTCCAGCAGGTGCATCTTGGCGCCGAACTGCTCGGCCATCAGCTGCTCCTGCATGGCTTCCACTTCGCGCAGCGACTTGACGCGCTGGGCCAGGATGGACTGGTCGTGCTTGTTGGTTTCCAGGCCGTGCTGCAGGCGCGCGATGTTCTGGTCCATCTTGTTTTTCTGCGCTTCGAAGTTGGCCTTGCGCTCGGTCGACAGCTGGGCTTGCAGCAGCGCGTCCGGCGTCGAGCCGCTGCTCGTGACGGCGCCCGGCTGGCCGGCCAGCTCGGCGCGCAGGCCGGCGGCCTGGGTGTTCAGGCTGTTCAGGCGCACGCGCAGCTGCTGCTCGTCGGCGGTGGTGAAGGTCGGGTCCAGCGTGGCCAGCACCTGGCCTTTTTTCACCACCTGGCCGACGCGCACGTCGATGCTGGCGATGATGGACGTGTCCAGCGGCTGCACCACGATGTTGGGCAGCGGATTGACCAGGCGGCCGTGGGCCACGACGATCTTCTCCACCGGCGAGACGCTGGCCCAGATGATGAAGAAGGCGAACGCCCCCAGCAGCACGTGCAGCGTGATGCGCACGAAGCGCGGCAGCGGGCCGCGCTCGATGGCGTCTGCGTCGGGCAGAAACTCGATTTCGGTTTCGTCCTTGCGGCGGCGCTTGAAGCTTAGAGGTGACTTGTTTGCTGGTTCCATAAGTGCTGGTAAGTGTCGCTACGGGTGAGCAGTTCTTCGTGGCGGCCGGCATCCATCAGCCGGCCCTGTTGCATGACCATGATCTTGTCGGCGTTGACCAGCGTCGACAGGCGGTGCGAGATCATCACCACCGTGCGGCCCACCGCGATGCGCGACAGGTTGCTGATGAAGATGGCTTCCGATTCCGGGTCCAGCGCCGAGGCCGCTTCGTCCAGGATCAGGATGCGCGGCTTGGCCACCAAGGTGCGGGCGATCGACAGCCGCTGCTTCTGGCCGCCGGACAGGTTGGACGCGTTCTCTTCGAGCACGGTGTCGTAGCCCATCGGCAGGCGTTCGATGAATTCGTCGGCGCCGGCCGCGGCCGCCGCTTCGACCAGCTCTTCAAACGTGGCGTCCGGCTTGGTGACGGACAGGTTTTCGCGCACCGTGCCGCGGAACAGGAAGTTCTCCTGCAACACGACGCCGATCTGGCGCCGCAGGTGCGACAGCTCGATCTCGCGGGCATCGATGCCGTCGAAGCGGACGATGCCTTCCTGCACCGGGTACAGGCCCTGGATCAGTTTGGTCAGGGTGGTCTTGCCGGAGCCGGAGCGGCCGACGATGCCGACCACCGTGCCCGGCTCGATGGTGAAGCGGGCCTTGTCCAGCGCCATCGCCTGCGCGCCCGGGTAGCGGAAGGTGACGTCGTCGAAGCGGATCTCGCCCTGCAGGATAGGACGCAGGCCGTTGGCGCCGGCGCGGCCTTCGGGCGCGCGGTTCATCACCTCGCCCAGCATGCGCACCGACAGCGCGGTTTCCTGGTATTCGTTGACCAGGCCGACGATGGAGATCAGCGGCTGCGTGACGCGGCCGGACAGCATCTGGAAGGCGATCAGCGCGCCCACCGACAGCGTGCTGTCGAACACGTCGGCGGCGCCGACCACGATCAGCGTGACCGGCAGCAGCTTGCCGAGGAAATCGGTGACGGCGTTGCCGGCGATGGAAATCTGGCCGACGCGGAAGTGCATGGTGATGGCTTCGGCCGAGCGCTGGTCCCAGATGCGGCGCTGCGACGGCTCGATCGCCAGCGCCTTGACGGTACGCATGCCGTGGATGGTTTCCACCAGCATGCCCTGGCGCTGGCCCTCGGCCGAATACAGCGCGTTCAAGCGGCGCTGGAAGGTCGGCACCATGGCCATCACCACCGCCGCGATCATGCCGGCGAACAGCAGCACGATCATGGCCAGCTTGAACGAGTAACTGAACAGTATCGGCACGAACACCAGCAGCGCGATCAGGTCGAGCGCGGTGAAGAACAGGCGGCCGGTCAGGAAGCTGCGGATTTTTTCCAGCTGCTGCATGTGGCGCGTGACCACGCCGGCGCTGGTGGTTTCAAAAAAGTCGATCGGCAGCGACAGCAGGTGGCTGAACACGCGGCGCGTCAGGCGCATGTCGATCTTGTTGGAGGCGGCCAGCGTCAGCGTCTGGCGCAGGAAGCCGAAGGTGGCGTCGAACACCAGCGCGGCGACGATGCCCACCGCCAGCACCTGCAAGGTGGTGACGCTCTGGTGCGTCAGCACCTTGTCGATCACCAGCTGGAAGAAGATCGGCGAGGCCAGCGCCAGCAGCTGCATGGCGATGGCGGCGATGAAGATGTCGCGGAACGCCGATTTTTGTTTCAGGATTTCCGGGATGAACCAGCGCAGGCCGAACGGCTGGTTGGGGTCGTTCAACTTGTGCTGGCGTTTGATGAACAGCACGTCGCCGCCCCAGCGCTTTTCGAAGTCGGCGCGGCCGACCATGACCACGGCGGCATTGGCGTTGGCGGGGTTGAGCACGGCCACCTGGTCTTCGGCGCCGTTGTCACCCGGCTTGACGCCGACCGCGATCACCATATTGCCGTCGACCAGGCGCGCCATCAGCGGGAACACGCCGCCCTGCGCCATCAGGCGCGACCACGTCAGCTTGTCGGCCTTGGCCTTGAGGCCGATGTCCGAGGCGATGCGCAGCAAGGCCCCGGTGCCCGGTTCCTCGGCGCGCAGCGCGTAGTCGTCGATCAGTCGCTCGGGATTGATTTGCAGACCATGATGCTGCGCGATGGCAGTCAGACACTGGATCGCGGTGTGGGGGAATTTATCGTGCATAGGCCTGGTTAATGAAAAAAGCTTGCATTAGCGCACTATCGTGCCAGCCTTCGGATTCTAACCCAGTGGGGTACTTCCCGGAGCTTTTTGTGTTGTAGAAACACAGCCCGGTTTACCAACCTGTTCGGGGCATAAAAAAAAGCGGCAAGGCCCGCAGGCCTTGCCGCTCTTACTTCCGTTCAGGAAGCGGCTAGCTGAGTGCTTACTTGGTAGCCAGGAAGCCCTGGTGGTTGCCGCCCTGCAGCGCTTTGAGTCGCAGCGTTTCCTCGCTGGCAGCCTGGCTGGTCGTCGCGGTCAGCTTGTTGTCGTAGCTGCTGATCGCATCGGCCATCGCCGCCACCGCGGTGTTGACGCTGTTCGGCACTTCCAGCTTGGTCGCGCCGGTGGTCGCTGCCGCCGCCGCATCGAAGCTCGACATCGCCGAGGCCAGGCCGCTGACCGAGGAGGTCAGGCTGGTGGTCGCCGCGCCGGTCTGGAACCAGACGTCCGCTGCCGCGTGGCTGGCGCCGTCGGCGGTCTCGTAGGTCGAGGTGATGCCGACGATGTTGCCGTTGTTGAGCGAGGCGTTTTCCTTGGCGTCCAGGTTCAGCTTGGTGATGCCCAGATCCTTCAGCGACTTCAGCTCGTCGGCCTGGCTGACACCGTCGGCGTTGCCGTCGACCCAGACACGCAGGTCGGCGTAGGCGCTGTCCTTGGCGTCGATGACACCGTCGTGGTTGGTGTCGAGCTCAGCCAGTGCGCTGTAGCCGTTGGTCGCTTTCTGACCGTTGGCCAGCGTGGTGCCCGAACCGAACAACTCGCCGCCGTCGTTGATGACGCCGTCATGGTTGCGGTCCAGGGCCAGCAGGCCGTCGCCGCCGCCCACCCAGCCGGTGTTGACCTTGGTGCCGGTGGCATTCAGATCGAAGTTCACGCCAGCCGACAGGCCCAGGGTGTTGATGCCGTTGTTGTTCAGGTCCAGCACGATCGGCGTACCCAGTGGCGAAGGCAGCGCGGCGATCTGGTCGGTCGACAGGCCAGGCACCTGGGCGCTGGTGATCGAGCAGACTTGCTGCGTGGTCAGCGCGTGGATCTGGTCGGTCGTCAGGGCGCGGATCTGCGAAGTGCTCAGCGCGGCAATCGCGCCGGACTTCATGCCCACCAGGTCGGCCGTTTCGATGGCGGCGATCTGGTTGGTCGACAGGGCCTTGACCTGGTTCGAGCTCAGCACAGCAACCTGCTGGCTCGACAGCGCGACGATCTGGTCGGTCGTCAGCGCGGCCACCTGGGCGGTCTGCAGACCCGACAGCACCGAGGTGCGCAGCACGGTGATGTCTTCCGTGCCCAGCGCCGCGATGGCGTTGGTGGTCAGCGAGCTCAGTTGAGCCGAGCTCAGTACCGCGACCTGGGTCGTGGTCAGCGCCACGGCCTGGTCGGTGCTGAGCGCCGACGACAGGTTGGCGGTGCTCAGGGCGGCGATCTGGCCGGTGCTCAGTACCGAGATCTGGTCGGTGGTCAGTGCGGCGACCTGGGCCGAACGCAGGGTCGAGATGACCGAGGTTTTCAGCGCACCGATGTCGGCCGTTTCGATGGCGGCGATATCGTTGGTGGTCAGCGCGTTGACCTGTGCGGTGCTCAGCACGGCCAGCTGGCTGGACGTCAGCGCCACCACTTGATCCGTGGTCAGGCCGGAAGCCAGGTTGGCGGTGGTCATCGCGGCGAGCTGGGCGGTGCTCAGCGCGCCGATCTGGTCGGTCGTCAGGCCGGCCACCTGCTGCGTGCTCAGGGCGGCGATGACGGCGGTTTTCAGCGCGCCGATGTCGGCCGTTTCAATCGCGGCGACCTGGGTGCTGGTCATGGAACCGATCTGCAGGCTGGTCAGCGCGCCGATCTGTGCCGAACCCAGCGCGACGATCTGGTCGGTGGTCAGGGCCTTGGCCTGGCCGGTCGACAGTGCGCCGATGGCCGAGGTTTTCAGCGCGCCGATGTCGGCCGTTTCGATGGTGGCGACGTCCAGCGTGCTCAGGGCGGCCACTTGAGCCGAGCTCAGGGTGCCGATTTGCAGCGAGCTCAGCGCGACGACCTGGTCGGTGGTCAGGGCCTGGATGTTGGCCGTGGTGATGGCGGCGATCTGGCCGGTGGTCAGGTTGGACAGCTGGTCGGTGGTCAGCGCCGCCAGTTGGCCGGTCTTCAGCGCGGCGATGATAGCGGTTTTCAAGCCCACGATGTCGGCCGTTTCGATCGCGGCGATGTCGGTGGTCGACAGCGCGCCGAACTGGTTGGAGTTCAGGGCGCCGAACTGCACCGAGCTCATCGCGACGATCTGGTCGGTGGTCAGGCCCGAGGCCAGGTTGGCGGTGGTCATCGCGGCGAACTGCGCGGTGCTCATGGCGCCGATCTGGTCGGTGGTCAGCGCGGCGGTCTGCTGCGTGGTGAAGGCGGCGATGGCGGCGGTTTTCAGCGCGCCGATGTCGGCCGTTTCAATCGCGGCGATCTGGGTGCTGGTCATGGAACCGATCTGCAGGCTGGTCAGCGCGCCGATCTGGCCCGAACCCAGCGCAACGATCTGGTCGGTGGTCAGGGCCTTGGCCTGGCCGGTCGACAGTGCGCCGATGGCCGAGGTTTTCAGCGCGCCGATGTCGGCCGTTTCGATGGTGGCGATGTTCAGCGTGCTCAGGGCGGCCACTTGAGCCGAGCTCAGCGCGCCTACCTGTTGCGACGCCAGGGCGACGATCTGGTCGGTGGTCAGGGCCTGGATGTTGGCCGTGGTGATGGCGGCGATCTGGCCGGTGGTCAGGTTGGACAGCTGGTCGGTGGTCAGCGCCGCCAGTTGGCCGGTCTTCAGCGAAGCGATGATAGCGGTTTTCAGGCCCACGATATCGGCCGTTTCGATGGCGGCGATGTCCAGCGTCGACAGCGCGCCGAACTGGTTGGAGCTCAGGGCGCCGAACTGGGCCGAGCTCATCGCGACGATCTGGTCGGTGGTCAGACCCGAAGCCAGGTTGGCGGTGGTCATCGCGGCGAACTGGCCGGTGCTCAGGGCGGTGATCTGGTCGGTGGTCAGCGCGGCGGTCTGCTGCGTGCTCAGGGCGGCGATGACGGCGGTTTTCAGCGCGCCGATGTCGGCCGTTTCAATCGCGGCGACCTGGGTGCTGGTCATCGAGCCGATCTGCAGGCTGTTCAGCGCGCCGATCTGTGCCGAACCCAGCGCGACGATCTGGTCGGTGGTCAGGGCCTTGGCCTGGCCGGTCGACAGTGCGCCGATGGCCGAGGTTTTCAGCGCGCCGATGTCGGCCGTTTCGATGGTGGCGATGTTCAGCGTGCTCAGGGCGGCCACTTGAGCCGAGCTCAGCGCGCCTACCTGTTGCGACGACAGTGCGACGACCTGGTCGGTGGTCAGGGCCTGGATGTTGGCCGTGGTGATCGCGGCGATCTGCGCGGTGGTCAGGTTGGACAGCTGGTCGGTGGTCAGCGCCGCCAGTTGGCCGGTCTTCAGCGAAGCGATGATAGCGGTTTTCAAGCCCACGATATCGGCCGTTTCGATGGCGGCGATGTCGGTGGTCGACAGCGCGCCGAACTGGTTGGAGTTCAGGGCGCCGAACTGCGCCGAGCTCATCGCGACGATCTGGTCGGTGGTCAGACCCGAGGCCAGGTTGGCGGTGGTCATCGCGGCGAATTGCGCGGTGCTCAGCACGGTGATCTGGTCGGTGGTCAGCGCGGCGGTCTGCTGCGTGGTGAAGGCGGCGATGGCGGCGGTCTTCAGCGCGCCGAGGTCGGCCGTTTCAATCGCGGCGATCTGGGTGCTGCTCATCGCGCCGACCTGGGCGCTGGTGAGCGCGCCGATCTGGCCCGAGCCCAGTGCGACGATCTGGTCGGTGGTCAAGGCCTTGGCCTGGTTGGTCGACAGCGCGGCGATGGCGGCGGTTTTCAGCGAACCGATGTCGGCCGTTTCGATGGTGGCGATGTCCAGCGTGCTCATGGCCGCTACCTGGGCCGAGCTCAGCGCGCCGACTTGCAGCGACGACAGTGCGACGACCTGGTCGGTGGTCAGGGCCTGGATATTGGCCGTGGTGATCGCGGAAATCTGCGACGTGGTCAGGTTGGACAGCTGGTCGGTGGTCAGCGCCGCCAGTTGGCCGGTCTTCAGCGCGGCGATGATCGAGGTCTTCAGGCCCACGATGTCGGCCGTTTCGATGGCGGCGATGTCGGTGGTCGACAGCGCGCTGAATTGCGCGGTGTTGAGGGCGCCGAACTGGTTGGAGTTCATCGCGACGATCTGGTCGGTCGTCAAGCCCGAGGCCAGGTTGGCGGTGGTCATCGCGGCGAATTGCGCGGTGCCCAGGGCGGTGATCTGGTCGGTGGTCAGCGCGGCGGTCTGCTGCGTGGTGAAGGCGGCGATGGCGGCGGTTTTCAGCGCGCCGATGTCGGCCGTTTCAATCGCGGCGATCTGGGTGCTGCTCATCGCGCCGACCTGGGCGCTGGTGAGCGCGCCGATCTGGGCCGAACCCAGCGCGACGATCTGGTCGGTCGTCAAGGCCTTGGCCTGGCCGGTCGACAGGCCGGCGATGGCGGCGGTTTTCAGCGAACCGATGTCGGCCGTTTCGATGGTGGCGATGTCCAGCGTGCTCATGGCCGCGACCTGGGCCGAGCTCAGCGCGCCGACTTGCAGCGACGACAGCGCGACGACCTGGTCGGTGGTCAGGGCCTGGATATTGGCCGTGGTGATCGCGGAAATCTGCGCCGTGGTCAGGTTGGACAGCTGGTCGGTGGTCAGCGCCGCCAGTTGGCCGGTTTTCAGCGCGGCGATGATCGACGTCTTCAGGCCGATGATGTCGGCCGTTTCAATGGCGGCGATGTCGGTGGTCGACAGCGCGCTGAATTGCGCGGTGTTGAGGGCGCCGAACTGGTTCGAGCTCATCGCGACGATCTGGTCGGTGGTCAGGCCGGACGCCAGGTTGGCGGTGGTCATCGCGGCGAACTGCGCGGTGCCCATCACGGTGATCTGGTCGGTGGTCAGCGCGGCGGTCTGCTGCGTGGTGAAGGCGGCGATGGCGGCGGTTTTCAGCGCGCCGATATCGGCCGTTTCAATCGCGGCGATCTGGGTGCTGGTCATCGCGCCGACCTGGGTGCTGGTGAGCGCGCCGATCTGGCCCGAGCCCAGTGCGACGATCTGGTCGGTGGTCAGGGCCTTGGCCTGGTTGGTCGACAGCGCGGCGATGGCGGCGGTTTTCAGCGAACCGATGTCGGCCGTTTCGATGGTGGCGATGTCCAGCGTGCTCATGGCGGCGACCTGGGCCGAGCTCAGCGTGCCGATCTGCAGCGACGACAGCGCGACGACCTGGTCGGTGGTCAGGGCCTGGATGTTGGCCGTGGTGATCGCGGAAATCTGCGACGTGGTCAGGTTGGACAGCTGGTCGGTGGTCAGCGCCGCCAGTTGGCCGGTCTTCAGCGCGGCGATGATCGAGGTCTTCAGGCCGACGATGTCGGCCGTTTCGATGGCGGCGATGTCGGTGGTCGACAGCGCGCTGAACTGGGCGGTGTTGAAGGCGCCGAACTGGTTCGAGGTCATGGCCACGATCTGGTCGGTGGTCAGGCCGGACGCCAGGTTGGCGGTGGTCATCGCGGCGAACTGCGCGGTGCCCATGGCGCTGATCTGGTCGGTGGTCAGCGCGGCGGTCTGCTGCGTGGTGAAGGCGGCGACGGCGGCGGTCTTCAGCGCGCCGATGTCGGCCGTTTCAATCGCGGCGATCTGGGTGCTGCTCATCGCGGCGACCTGGGCGCTGGTCAGCGAACCGATCTGGGCCGAACCCAGCGCGACGATCTGGTCGGTGGTCAGGGCCTTGGCCTGGTTGACGCTCAGCGCGGCGATGGCGGCGGTTTTCAGCGCGCCGATGTCGGCCGTTTCGATGGTGGCGATGTCCAGCGTGCTCATGGCGGCCACTTGAGCCGAGCTCAGCGTGCCGACCTGTTGCGACGACAGTGCGACGACCTGGTCGGTGGTCAAGGCCTGGATATTGGCCGTGGTGATGGCGGCGATCTGCGCGGTGGTCAGGTTGGACAGCTGGTCGGTGGTCAGCGCCGCCAGTTGGCCGGTCTTCAGCGCGGCGATGATCGAGGTCTTCAGGCCGACGATGTCGGCCGTTTCGATGGCGGCGATGTCGGTGGTCGTCAGCGCGCCGAACTGGGCGGTGCTGAAGGCGCCGAACTGGTTCGAAGTCATCGCGACGATCTGGTCGGTGGTCAAGCCCGAGGTCAGGTTGGCCAGGGTCATCGCGGCGAATTGCGCGGTGCTCATCGCGCCGATCTGGTCGGTGGTCAGCGCGGCGGTCTGCTGCGTGGTGAAGGCGGCGATGGCGGCGGTCTTCAGCGAACCGATGTCGGCCGTTTCAATCGCGGCGATCTGGGTGCTGCTCATCGCGGCGACCTGGGCGCTGGTCAGCGAGCCGATCTGGGCCGAACCCAGCGCGACGATCTGGTCGGTGGTCAGGGCCTTGGCCTGGTTGACGCTCAGCGCGGCGATGGCGGAGGTTTTCAGCGAACCGATGTCGGCCGTTTCGATGGTGGCGATGTTCAGCGTGCTCATGGCGGCCACTTGGGCCGAGCTCAGCGTGCCGACTTGCTGCGACGACAGCGCGACCACCTGGTCGGTGGTCAGCGCCTGCATATTGGCGGTGCTGATCGATGCGATCTGGGCGGTGGTCAGGTTGGACAGCTGGTCGGTGGTCAGCGACGCCAGTTGCGCGGTCTTCAGCGAGGCGATGATGCTGGTCTTGATCGCGACCAGGTCGTTGGTCTCGATGGCGGCGACGGCGGTGGTGGTCAGCGCGCCGAACTGGTTGCTGCTCAGCAGCGACAGCTGGGCCGAGCTCATCGCGACGATCTGGTTGGTGGTCAGGCCGGACGCCAGGTCGGCGGTGCTCAGCGCGCTCACTTGCGCGGTGGTCAGGTTGGTGATCTGGTCGGTGGTCAGCGAGGTGAACTGCGCGGTGGTCAGCGCGGCGATCGCCGCCGTCTTCAGCGCGATCAGGTCGGCCGATTCCAGCGCCACGACGGCGTTGGTGCTCAAGCCCATGACCTGGGTGCTGGTCAGCGCGGCCGCCTGCGCGGTGGTCAGCGCGACGATCTGGTCGGTCGTGACGACCGACATCTGGGCGGTGGTGATGCCGGCGATGGTGGCGGTGCGCAGCGCGGCGAAGTCGGCCGTTTCCAGGGCGACGATGGACTCGGTCGCCAGCGCGTTGAACTGAGCCGAGCTCAGCACGCCTACCTGGTTCGACGTCAGCGCCACGATCTGGTCGGTGGTCAAGCCGTTCGACAATTGTTTGGTGGTCAGTGCGGTGATCTGCGAGGTCGTCAGCGCAGCGGTCTGATCCGTGGTCAGTGCCCGGGTCTGTGCCGAATTGAGCGCAACAATATCAGAAGTCGCGAGAGCAGCAATTGTTTGGGTCGACAGAGCTGCAATCTGGTCGGTACTCATGCTTGTTACGAGGCTCATTTCCATTCTCCTTGGGGCACTGCACAGTTCTAGACAGACAAATATCGGAGCCGGCAGGGACTTTTCCCCTAGGCTCCAACGTCAAATTGGGTATTACCAGCGATTTTATTTCTGAAATGCCTGAGCTAAACGCGAGAAAAGCGTCGCACTTTAGTTCTTAACGTCAATATCGAAGCCAACTTTAGATCCCAGCGCCAAGATTTTGCCCCCCGTTAACATTTATATGGCCTTGAGGCATCACATAGTTTCGTTTAATCGGGAGCAAAATTTAGCGCCGGCAGCCGCCCTGATCGTACAAAGCGACTTTTTTGCTTACCGCATTAAGTCTTTTTATTTACTGAGTGCAATGCAAAAAACGGGCCAACTTTTCCAGATTGCATCATAAAACCCGGGCCCGGAGGGTAAAACGGCAGGGCTTGCGCCCTGCCGTTGATCACTGCTATGTCGTATTACTTGCCCGGTGAAGCCAGGAAGCCGTGGCCGCCTTGCGCTTGCAGCGCTTTGAGGCGCAGCTCGCTGTCGGTGGCCGCCTGGTTTTCCGCGCCCAGCGGCTTGTCGCTGAACTGCTTGATCGCCCCGGCCAGCTGCGCCACGTTGCCGCTGACGCCGCTACCCGGCTGTTCCAGCTTGGCCGCCGCCGGCGTTGCCGCGGCGTTGCCGGCAAAGCTGGACAGCGCCTGGGCCAGGCCGCTGACGTTGCCGCTCAGGTTGCTGGTCGGCGTGGTGGCGAACCACACGTCGGCCGCCGCGTGGGTGGCGCCGTCGGCCGTCTCGAAGGTCGAGCTCAAGCCGAGGATGTTGCCGTTGTTGACGGCGCCATCCTTCTTGACATCCAGGTTCAGCTTGGTGATGCCCAGGTCCTTCAGCGATTTGAGCTCGTCGGCCTGGCTGACGCCGTCGGCGTTGCCGTCGACCCAGACGCGCAGGTCGGCGAAGGCGCTGTCCTTGGCGTCGATCACGCCGTCGCCGTTGGTGTCCAGTTCGGCCATCGCTTCGTAGCCGGTGGCCGCCTTCTGGCCGTTGGCCAGCGTGGTGCCCGAACCGAACAACTCGCTACCGTCGTTGATGATGCCGTCGTGGTTGCGGTCCAGCGCCAGCAAGCCGTCGCCGCCGGCGGTCCAGCCGGTGTTGACCTTGTTGCCGTTGGCCAGCAGGTCGAACTGCACGCCCTGGCCCAGTGCGGTGGTCTGCACGCCGTTGCCGTTCAAGTCCAGCACGATCGGGGTCAGGTAGGACAGCGCATGGGTCTGGTCGGTGCTCATCGCGTGGATCTGGTCGCTGGTCATCGCGTGCAGCTGCATCGAGGTCAGCGCGTGCACCTGGTTGGTGGTCAGCGCGGCGATTTCCGCGGTGCGCAGGCTGGCGATCTGACGGGTGCTCAGCGCGGCGACCGCGTTGGTGCCCAGCGCCACCAGGTCGGCCGTTTCCAGCGCCGCCAGGGCGGTGGTCGACAGGCCCACCACTTGGGCGGCGGTCAGCGCGGCCACCTGGGCCGAGGTCAGCGCCACGCCCTGGTCGGAGCTCAGCGCGCCCAGCTGGACGGTGGTCAGCGCGCCGATCTCGGCGGTCGAGAAGGCGGCGATGCTGGCGGTGGCCAGCGCGGCGACGTTCCGGGTCGACAGCGCGGTCACTTGCGCGGCGCTCAGCGATACGGCCTGGGCGGTGGTCAGGGCGGCGATTTGCGCGGTGCTCAGGCCGGCCGAGAAGGCCGAGGTGGCCAGCGCGGCGATCTGGGCGGTGCTCAGCACGCTGACCTGGGTGGTGGACAGGCCGGCCAGCTGGGCGGTGCGCAGCGCGGCGACGTCGGCGGTCGACAGGCCGGCCAGGTCGGCCGTCTCGATCGCGCCGATGCTGGCGGTGCTCAGCGCCACCACTTGCGCGGTGCTCAGCGCGGCCACCTGGGCCGACGTCAGCGCCACCACCTGGTTGGTCGACAGCGCGGCGATGCCGGCCGTGCTCAGCGCCGCCAGCGAGGCGGTGGCCAGGGTGTTGACCTGGGTGGTCGTCAGTGCGGCGACCTGGGCGGTGGTCAGGGCGGCGATGGCGGCCGTCTTGATCGCCGACAGGTCGGCCGTTTCCAGCGCGGCGATGGCGTTGGCGGTCAGCGCCACCACCTGGGCGGTGCCCAGCGCGGCGGCTTCGCCGGTGGTCAGGGCGACGACCTGGTTGGTGGTCAGCGCCTTGAGCTGGCTGGCGCTCAGCGCGGCGATGGCGTTGGTCGACAGCGCGGCGAAGTCGGCGGTTTCCAGCGCGGCGATGCCGTTGCTGGTCAGGCCGGCCACTTGCGCGGCGGTCAGCACGCTGGCCTGGGTGGTGGACAGCGCGACGATCTGGTTGGTGGACAGCGCGGCCAGCGCGGCCGACGACAGCGCCAGGATCTGGCCGGTCGACAGCGCGCCCACCTGGTCGGTGGTCAGGCCGGCCAGCTGGGCGGTGCGCAGCGCGGCGATGTGGCCGGTGGACAGGCCGGCCAGGTCGGCGGTCTGGATCGCGCCGATGGCGTTGGACGACAGCGCGGCCACTTGCGCGGTGCCCAGGCTGGCGATCTGCGCCGAACCGAGCGCGACCACCTGGTTGGTGGACAGCACGGCGATGCCGGCGGTGTTCAGCGCGGCGATGGCGGCGGTCGCCAGCGCGCTGACCTGGCCGGTGGTCAGGGCCATGACCTGGCCGGTGCTCAGCACGTTAATGGCGGCGGTCTTGATCGCGGCCAGGTCGGCCGTTTCCAGCGCGGCGATGGCGTTGCTGGTCAGCGCCGCCACTTGCGCGGTGCTCAGCGCGGCCGCTTCGGTGGTGCTCAGCGCCACCACCTGGTTGGTGGTCAGGGCCTTGACCTGGTTGGCGCTCAGCGCGGCGACGGCGTTGGTCGACAAGGCGGCGAAGTCGGCGGTTTCCAGCGCGGCGATGCCGTTGCTGGTCAGGCCGGCCACCTGGGCGGTGGTCATCACGCTGGCCTGGGTGGTGGTCAGGGCGACGATCTGGTTGGTCGACAGCGCGGCGACCTGGGCGCTGGTCAGCGCGGCGAACTGGGCGGTCGACAGTGCGGCCACCTGGTCGGTGGACAGGCCGGCCAGCTGGGCGGTGCGCAGCGCGGCGATGTCGTTGCTGCTCAGGCCGGCCAGGTCGGCGGTCTCGATGGCGCCGACGCCGTTGGCGCTGAGCGCGGCGATTTGCGCGGTGCTCATGCTGGCGATCTGGGCCGAGGTCAGCGCCACCACCTGGTTGGTCGACAGCGCGGCGATGCCGGCCGTGCTCAGCGCGGCGACCGAGGCGGTGGCCAGGGTGTTGACCTGGGTGGTGGTCAGCGCGGCGACCTGGGCCGAGCCCAGCACGGCGATGGCGGCGGTCTTGATGGCCGACAGGTCGGCCGTTTCCAGCGCGGCGATGGCGTTGGTCGACAGCGCGGCCACTTGCGCGGTGCTCAGCGCGGCGGCTTCGCCGGTGGTCAGGGCGACGACCTGGTTGGTGGTCAGGGCCTTGACCTGGTTGACGCTCAGCGCGGCGATGGCGTCCGAACGCAGCGCGGCGAAGTCGGCGGTCTCCAGCGCGGCGATGGCGTTGGTGGTCAGCGCCGCCACTTGCGCGGTGGACAGCACGCTGGCCTGGGTGGTGGTCAGCGCGACGATCTGCGCGGTGGTCAGGCCGGCGACGGCGGCGGTGGTCAGCGCGACGATCTGGTTGGTCGACAGCACGCCCACCTGGTCGGTGGTCAGGCCGGCCAGCTGGCTGCTGCGCAGCGCGGCGATGTCATTGGTCGACAGGCCGGCCAGGTCGGCGGTCTGGATGGCGCCGATGGCGTTGGACGACAGCGCGGCCACTTGCGCGGTGCCCAGGCTGTTGATCTGGGCCGAGCTCAGCGCGGCAACCTGGTTGGTGCTCAAGACGGCGATGCCGGCCGTGCTCAGCGCGGCGATGGCGGCGGTGCCCAGGCTGCTCACCTGGCCGGTGGTCAGCGCCATGACCTGGCCGGTGCCCAGCACGGCGATGGCGGCGGTCTTGATCGCGGCCAGGTCGGCCGTTTCCAGCGCGGCGATGGCGTTGCTGGTCAGCGCCGCCACTTGGGCGGTGCCCAGCGCGGCCGCTTCATTGGTGCTCAGCGCAACGATCTGGTTGGTGGTCAGCGCCTTGACCTGGTTGGCGCTCAGCGCGGCGATGGCGTTGGTCGACAAGGCGGCGAAGTCGGCGGTCTCCAGCGCGGCGATGCCGTTGCTGGTCAGGCCGGCCGCTTGCGCGGCGCTCAGCACGCTGGCCTGGGTGGTGGTCAGCGCGACGATCTGGTTGGTCGACAGGCCGGCCACCTGGGCGCTGCTCAGCGCGGCGAACTGGGCGGTCGACAGTGCGGCCACCTGGTCGGTGGACAGGCCGGCCAATTGGGCAGTGCGCAGCGCGGCGATGTCGTTGCTGCTCAGGCCGGCCAGGTCGGCGGTCTCGATGGCGCCGATGCTGTTGGCGCTGAGCGCGGCGATTTGCGCAGTGCTCATGCTGGCGACCTGGGCCGAAGTGAGGGCGACCACCTGGTTGGTGGACAGCGCGGCGATGCCGGCGGTGGAGAGCGCGGCGACCGAGGCGGTGGCCAGGGTGTTGACCTGGGTGGTGGTCAGCGCGGCGATCTGGGCCGAACCCAGCGCGGCGATGGCGGCGGTCTTGATGGCCGACAGGTCGGCCGTTTCCAGCGCGGCGATGGCGTTGGTCGACAGCGCGGCCACTTGCGCGGTGCTCAGCGCGGCGGCTTCGCCGGTGGTCAGCGCGACGACCTGGTTGGTGGTCAGGGCCTTGACCTGGTTAACGGTCAGCGCGGCGATGGCGTCCGAACGCAGCGCGGCGAAGTCGGCGGTCTCCAGCGCGGCAATGGCGTTGGTGGTCAGCGCCGCCACTTGCGCGGTGGACAGCACGCTGGCCTGGGTCGTGGTCAGGGCGACGATTTGCGCGGTGGTCAGGCCGGCGACGGCGGCGGTGGTCAGCGCGACGATCTGGTTGGTCGACAGCACGCCCACCTGGTCGGTGGTCAGGCCGGCCAGCTGGCTGCTGCGCAGCGCGGCGATGTCGTTGGTCGACAGGCCGGCCAGGTCGGCGGTCTGGATCGCGCCGATGGCGTTGGACGACAGCGCGGCCACTTGCGCGGTGCCCAGGCTGTTGATCTGGGCCGAGCTCAGCGCGGCAACCTGGTTGGTGCTCAAGACGGCGATGCCGGCGGTGCTCAGCGCGGCGATGGCGGCGGTGCCCAGGCTGCTCACCTGGCCGGTGGTCAGCGCGACGACCTGGGCGGTGCCCAGCGCGGCGATGGCGGCGGTCTTGATGGCCGACAGGTCGGCCGTTTCCAGCGCGGCGATCGCGTTGGTCGTCAGCGCGGCCACTTGCGCGGTGCTCAGCGCGGCGGCTTCGCCGGTGGTCAGGGCGACGACCTGGTTGGTGGTCAGCGCCTTGACCTGGTTGACGGTCAGCGCGGCGATGGCGTCCGAACGCAGTGCGGCGAAGTCGGCGGTCTCCAGCGCGGCGATGGCGTTGGTCGACAGGCCGGCCACTTGCGCGGTGGACAGCACGCTGGCCTGGGTGGTGGTCAGCGCGACGATCTGGTTGGTGGTCAGGCCGGCCACGGCGGCGGTGCTCAGCGCGGCGATCTGGTTGGTCGACAGCGCGCCCACCTGGTCGGTGGTCAGGCCGGCCAGCTGGCTGCTGCGCAGCGCGGCGATGCTGTTGGTCGACAGGCCGGCCAGGTCGGCGGTCTCGATGGCGCCGATGGCTTTGCTGCTCAGCGCGGCCACCTGGCCGGTGGAGAGCGTGCCGATCTGCGCCGAGGTCAGCGCGACCACTTGTTCGGTGTCCAGCGCGGCGATGCCGGCGGTGCTGAGGGCGGCGATGGCGGCGGTCGACAGCGAATTCACCTGGCCGGTGGTCAGCGCGGCCACCTGGGCCGAACCGAGCGCGGCGATGGCGGCGGTCTTGATCGCGGCCAGGTCGGCCGTTTCCAGCGCGGCGATGGCGTTGGTCGACAGCGAGGCCACCTGGGCGGTGCTCAGCGAGGCCGCTTCATTGGTGGTCAGCGCGACGACCTGGTTGGTGGTCAGGGCCTTGACCTGGGCCGTGCTCAGCGAGGCGACCGCGTTGGTCGACAGCGCGGCGAAGTCGGCGGTCTCCAGCGCGGCGATGGCGTTGGTCGACAGGCCGGCCACCTGGGTGGTGGAGAGCACGCTGGCCTGGGCGGTGGTCAGGGCGACGATCTGGTTGGTGGTCAGGCCGGCGATGGCGGCGCTGCTCAGCGCCGACACCTGGTTGGTCGACAGCGCGCCCACCTGGTCGGTGGTCAGGCCGACCAGCTGCGCGCTGCGCAGCGCGGCGATGCTGTTGGTCGACAGGCCGGCCAGGTCGGCGGTCTGGATCGCGCCGATGGCCTTGCTGGTCAGGGCGGCCACTTGCGCGGTGCCCAGGCTGCTCAGCTGGGCCGAGGTCAGCGCCACCACCTGGTCGGTGGACAGCACGGCGATGCCGGCAGTGGAAAGCGCGGCGACGGCGGCGGTCGCCAGCGAGTTCAGCTGGCCGGTGGTCAGCGCCGCCACCTGGGCGGTGGTCAGGGCGGCGATGGCGGCGGTCTTGATGGCCGACAGGTCGGCCGTTTCCAGCGCGGCCACGGCGGCGGTCGACAGCGCGGCGACCTGGATGGCGCTCAGCGCGGCCGCTTCATTGGTGGTCAGCGCGACGATCTGGTCGCTGCCCAGGGCCTTGATCTGGGCCGAGCTCAGCGCGGCGATGGCGTTGGTCGACAGCGCGGCGAAGTCGGCGGTCTCGAGCGCGGCGACGGCGTTCGACGACAGCGCGGCCACTTGCGCCGTGCCCAGCACGCTGGCCTGGGCGGTGGTCAGGGCGACGATCTGGTTGGTCGACAGCGCGCCGACGCCGGCCGCGCTCAGCGCGGCGATCTGGTTGGTCGACAGCGCGGCCACCTGGCCGGTCGACAGGCCGACCAGCTGGGCGGTGCGCAGCGCGGCGATATCGTTGGTCGACAGCGCGGCGATGTCGGCGGTCTCGATGGCGCCCAGCGCCTTGCTCGACAGCGCGGCCACCTGGGCCGTGCTCAAGGCGGCGATGGCCGACGACGTCAGCGCGACGGCCTGGTCGGTGCTGAGGGCGGCGATGCCGGCCGTGCTCAGCGCGGCGACGGCGCCGGTCGACAGCGAGGTGATCTGGGCGGTGCTCAGCGCCGCCACCTGGGCCGTGCTCAGCAGGGCGATGGACGCGGTCTTGATCGCGGCCAGGTCGCCGGTTTCCAGCGCGCCGATGGCGTTGGTGCTCAGCGCGGCGACCTGGGTCGAGGTCAGCTGCGCGGCCTGGTTGCTGGTCAGCGCGACGACCTGGTTGGTGGTCAGCGCCTTGACCTGGCTGGCGCTGATGCCGCCGATGGCCGAGGTCGACAGCGCGGCGATGTCATTGGTCGACAGCAGGGCGAAGCTGGCGGTCTGCAGCGCGCCGATCTGGCTCGAGGTCAGCACGCTCATCTGCAGCGTGGTCAGGTAGGCGGCCTGGGTGGTGGTGATGCCGCCGGCCAGCTGGGCGGTGGTGAAGACCGGGATTTGCGAGGTCGTGAACGCGCCCAACTGGTCCGAATTGAACGCCGCGATGTCGGCAGTCGCCAGGGTCAGAATCTGGGAAGTGCTGAGGGTGGCAAGTTGTTCGGTGGTAAAGGTGGTCACGAAACTCATACTATTTCTCCTGGAGGTACTACGCTGTCAGCTCGAAAAGCAAGCCGGACAGTCAGCTTGTGCCTGACATCCGACCCCTGTAATGGATAATGTTGCTATTTTAAAAACTTTTTAATGATGCCGCCGGGAAAAATCCGGCTTGTACTGTACATAACGACGGAATTTTGAATTTCATTAAGTAAACTTTTTTTCCACCATCAAGTTTCGCTGCGGCGGCTGGAAAAAGGAGCTTGAACGGAATTTCAGAAGGGCGATTATATCGCACTAAATTTCCCAAAAGAATTTTTTTCAGTGTTGTCGCGGCCGCGCAACCTGCCCGGAAAGGAATATTTATCTTATAAAAAAGTTGTTTTAATGTGTAAGCAAGGCGCCAAGCCGGCTAGCGAAAATGTATCCACACGGATATTTTGCATCGGCTGTGTGACCGGACGATGACCGGTGCATAATGCTGTTTCGCCCCCCCCACCCGACGCTGGAGATCCGCCGCCATGAAATTGCCACTGCTATTGTTGTTGCTCTGCCTGGGCAGCGCCCACGCCGCCGGCCAGGCGCCGCTGGCCGCCGCCGCCGTGGCCGACGCCACCCGCCCCGACGCCGACCGCGCGCGCGACGCCGACCGCAAGCCGGCCGAGATGCTGGCCTTCGCCAAGGTGCAGCCGGGGCAGACGGTGGTCGATTACTTCGCCGGCCGCGGCTACTTCACCCGGCTGTTCAGCACGGCCGTCGGCCCGCAGGGCGCGGTGTACGCGGTGACGCCGCAATTGCTGCTCGACCGCCTGCAGGGCAAGCCGCTGCCGCCGCCGGTGTCGGCCGAGCCGGGCCGGGCCAACGTCCATGAAACCGTGGGCGCGGCCTCGCTCAACGTGCCGGTCAAGGCCGACCTGGTGTGGACGTCGCAGAATTACCACGACATCCGCATCTGGGGCGGCGCCGCCGGCACGGCCGAGCTGAACAAGGCGGCGTTCGCGGCGCTCAAGCCGGGCGGCTACTATATAGTGCTGGACCATGCCGGCGTGGCGGGGCTGGACGAGGCCGGCATGGCCGGGCTGCACCGCATCGACGAGGCGCT
The DNA here is from genome assembly GCF_009380165.1 of Rugamonas rivuli. Taxonomy (GTDB): domain Bacteria; phylum Pseudomonadota; class Gammaproteobacteria; order Burkholderiales; family Burkholderiaceae_D; genus Rugamonas; species Rugamonas rivuli. Next base: position 17,594 of record NZ_WHUF01000009.1, on the reverse strand, counting down.
GGTCAAACAGGAAGTGCTGGCGGCCGGCTTCGTGCTGGACGGCGAATTGCAGGCGCTGCGCAATCCGCAGGACGCGCGCACGGCCCGGGTGTTCGAGACCGGCATCCGCGCCCACACCGACCAATTCATCCTGCGCTTCCGCAAGCCATGACCGCCATCTCCGCCCCGCGCCGCCTGGGCGCCGGCCTGACGTGGGCCGCCCTGGCCGCCCTGTCGTCGCTGGCGCCCGCCGCCCAGGCCTGCCGCTACACCGAGCTGGCGGCGCTGGAGCTCAACATCCAGGCCGCCTCCGGCATGCCCTACATCGACGGCCAGGTCAACGGCAGGACGGTGCGCATGCTGGTCGACACCGGCTCCGCCAGGACGCTGCTGACCCGCGCCGAGATGGACCGCCAGCAGTTGCCGCTGACCCGCACGCTGAACCGCGTGCGCGGCATGGGCGGCGACAGCGCGCAGTACGCGGCCCAGCCGGAGGAAGTGGTGATCGGGCCGTCGCGCGTGGCGCGCGCCTGGTTCCCGGTGGTCGACGGCGCCGACTATCCGGGCTACGGCGGCATGGTGGGCGCCGACTACCTGCTGCAGTCGGACCTGGAAATCGCGCTGGCCGAGCGCAAGCTGAAGTTCTTCCGCGACGAGGGGTGCGGCGCCAAATCGCTGGCCTACTGGGATGCGCAGGCGCTGGACGTGCCGCTGGAGTTGAGCGACCGCCACAGCGCCGCCTATGTGCAGGTGCAGCTGAACGGCCGCGCCGTGCGCGCGCTGATCGATACCGGCGCCGAGCAGTCGGTGGTCGATGTCGGCACGGCGGCGGCGCTGGGCGTGGCCGCCGGCGCGGCCTTCGACAGCTTCGTCCTCGGCGAGGAGCGCATCGGCAACCCGCGCATCGCGCTGGCCGACATCCCCAACACCCAGCAGTTCGGCATCAAGCATGTCGACATGCTGCTGGGCCGCGACTTCCTGCGCGCCCACCGGGTGCTGCTGTCGGCCAGCCAGCAGCGCTTTTACTACAGCTATCTGGGCGGCCAGGTCTTCGGCGCGCGGTAGCGCCACGCCAGCACGGCGGCGGTGGCGGCCAGCAGCGCCAGCGCCACCAGGTTGAGCACCACCACGCCGCTGTGGAAGCGCAGCACCAGGCCGATGCTGACGCCGGCCTTGACCGCGAACTGCCAGCCGCCGGCGAACGGGTAGACGCTGACCAGCTGCAGCGCGTAATACAGCGCGCCGCCCCACAGGCCCAGCTTCCAGCGCTTGAGCGACAGCACGGCCGACAGGAAGCCCAGCATGGCCGCGCCGTACAGCAGCGGCAGCGCGTCGGCCGGCTGCGGCTCGCCCAGCAGCCCCAGGCTCACGCCCAGCGCCAGCGCGCTGTTGAGCAGCAGCACGCGCGCCACCCACTTCTCGAATTCCTGCATCATCTGTATGGTCCGGTTGTCGGGCTTCAGCCGAAGCGCTGCTGGTAGGCGCTGGGCACCACGCCCAGCTGCGCGGAAAACGCGCGCCGCAGATTGTACTCGTTGCCGAAGCCGCTCTGGCTGGCGGCCCGCTTGACGCTCATGCCGGGCCGCTCCAGCAGCCCGCAGGCCGCCTCCATCCGCAGCCGCAGCAGCAGCTGGGCCGGCGACACGCCCGCCTCCTGCTGCAGCCGCCGGTGCAGGGTGCGCACCGAGACGGCGAACGCCGCCGCCATCTGCTCGACGTCGATCTGCCGCTTCAGGCGCGGCCGCAGCCAGTCGGTCAGCTGGCCGTGCAAGCCCTGCGGGTCGGCCTGGGCCAGCAGCTCGGAGCTGAACTGGCGCTGGCCGCCGGGGCGCTTGAAGAACACCACCAGCCGCTTGGCCGTGTCGAGCGCCGCGCCGCGGCCCTGGTCTTCCTCGACCAGGCTCAATGCCAGGTCCATGCCGGCGGCGATGCCGGCCGACGTGTAGTAAGGGCCATCCTTGACGTAGATCGCGTCGTCCAGCACCTGCAGCTCCGGATACTGCGCCTGCAGCTGGGCGGCATCCATCCAGTGCGTGACGGCGCTGCGGCCTTGCAGCAGGCCGGCCTGCGCCAGCACGAAGGCGCCGGTGCACACCGCGCAGCAACGGCGCACGCCGCTTGCGCCCAACGCCGCGCGCCGCACCCAGCGCACATTGGCCGGCTCCAGCGCCGCACTGTCGCCCCGTTCGAGGCCGCGGCCGCCGGCCACGATCAGGGTCGATCCTGCCAGGCTGCGCCGGGGCAGCGGCTCCGTCATCACGCTGACGCCGGCGGTGGACGCCACCAGCCCGCCGCCGGACGCGATCATGCGGATGCGATAGGGCTCGGGCAGGCCGGCGTCGCGCGCCTCGTCGTTGGCGCTGGCGAACACCTGCGCCGGGCCGGTGGCGTCCAGCAGCACGAAGCCGGGGTAGACCAGCAGCCAGATGTCGATGGGTTTCATATGGCAGATATTCAACCATGAATGTCATTTGTGTCAACCGCCGCGCGGGCATGATGGATGCATCTATTCAAGGGAGCTACCATGACACGCACCATCGGCATCTATGTCTTCGACGACGTTGAAGTGCTCGACTTCGCCGGACCCTACGAAGTGTTCACCTGCGCCACCCGGGTGGCGGCCAAGCTGGCGCCGGGATCGGCAGCGCCGTTCCGCGTGCGCACCATCGGCCAGCGCAGCGCCATGCTGCGCGCGCGCGCCGGCCTGAGCGTGTTCCCGGAGGCGGACTTCGGCAACGCCGGCCCGCTCGACGTGCTGATCGTGCCGGGCGGCGTGGTCGCGGCCGAGCAGGACAAGCAGGAAGTGATACGCTGGATCGCCGCGACCGCGCCCGCCTGCGAGCTGGTGGCGTCGGTGTGCACCGGCGCCTTCCTGCTGGCCCAGGCCGGGCTGCTGGACGGGCACGAAGTGACCACGCACTGGGAAGACATCGCCGACCTGCGCGCCGCCTTCCCGCGCCTGACGGTGGCCGGCGAACGGCGCTGGATCGACAACGGCCGCATCGTCACCAGCGGCGGCATCTCGGCCGGCATGGACATGTCGCTGCATCTGGTCGAGCGGCTGGCCGGCCGCGAGCTGGCCGCCCGCACCGCGCTGCAGATGGAATACGACTGGAACGAAGCCTGAAGCCCCGGGCCGCGGGCCGGCCTAGCCGCGCGCCACGAACACCAGCAGCAGCCAGCCGCAGATGAACACCGCCGGCAGGCCGTTGAGGAACAGGCCCAGCCAGCCGTACCAGGAGCGCCAGCGCGCCAGGATCAGCCCCATGACGGCGGTGACGAAGCCGGCCAGCGTGCCGAGCACCAGCACGATCATGGCGTTGCCCAGGCAGGTGAAGCCGAAGTCGCCGCACTGCGAGGCCCCGCCCGACAGGCTGCCCGACATCGCCAGCGCCGCCAGCACGAAGGTGGCGAGCGCGATGCCTATGCTGATCACGTCCAGGTCGGCCTTGGATTTTTTCATAGCTTTTTCAGCTGCTCTTTGGCGTAGCCGGCGTTGGCGTGGTTGGGCGCCAGCTCGAGGAAGCTGGCGTAGGCTTTCTTCGCCTTGTCGCTGTCGCCCAGGTGCATGCGGGCGTCGCCCAGGTTCAGGTAGGCGATCGCGCGCGAAGTGTCGATCTGCAGCGTGTTTTCAAACCAGCGCGCCGCCTCGGCGTACTTCTCTTGCTTGTAGTAGACGAAGCCCAGGTTGTTGGCCGCCAGGCCGAAGTCGGGACGGTACTTCAGCGCTTCGGTGAACGCCGCTTCCGCCTGCGCGTACTGCTTCTCCTTGTACAGCTGCAAGCCCTTGTCGTTGGCGCGCTGCGCCAGCTGGCGGCTCGACGCGTCGACCGGCTTGGGCGCGGCGATCTTCTGTTCCTCGCCCTGCAGGTTCTTGACCAGCACTGTGTTGCCGTCGGCCTTCTGGTCGCGCCCCTTGTCCAGCTTGCTGTTCAGGGCGATCGCGTCCGCCGACAGCTGCGCCGACTGCGCGCTGAGGAACTCCGCCTCGGCCGGCAGCTGGAACACGAACTCGCCGCCCTCGGAACCGGGCAGGCTGCCGAACGCCGGCGTCTGCTGCGACACGCTGGCCACGGCCGGCGCCACATAGGCCGCCAGCTCGGTGGCGGTGATCAGGCCGTCGCCGTTCAGATCGGCCTTGCCGTTCAAGGCTTGCAGCAAGGTCCAGGTGAACACCGAGTGGCCGTTCGGGCCGCCGTCGGCCACCATCTGGTCGGCGCCGCCGGCGGTCAGCATCTGCCGCCCCAGGCGGCGCGCGTTGTCGCGCAGGAAGGCGCTGTTGCCGCCGCCGCGCGTCAGCCCCAGGCCGCTGTAGCAGGCGTCCATGACGAACAGCACGTGCTTGGCGTTCAGGCTTTCGGCGATGTTCTGCAAGTCGGTCATCGGGATGGCGTCGACGCTGACCTGCTGCGGGTCGGAATCGACCGGGATGATGTAGCCGAGGTTGCGGCCCGAGCTGAGCTGGCGCGTGGCGCCGTGGCCGGCGAAGAACACGAAGATGCGGTCGTCCTTCTTCAGCTGGGCGTCGGCCAGCTTGTCGTGGAACAGCGCCAGGATGTTGTTGCGCGTGGCTTCGCCGTTGGACAGCGTGAACACCCGCTCGCCGGCGAAGCCGAAGCGGTTGACCAGCGTGTCGCGGATCGCCTTCGCATCCTGCACCGCGTACTGCAGCTTGGGCCACTTCTGGTAATCGTTGATGCCGATGACCACCGCGTAGCTGTTGGCGTAGCCGGTGCTGACGGCGATCTTTTCCGGCTCCGGCCGGCCGCCGTGCGCCACCTTGAATTCGTGGCCGTCCCAGGCGGCGAAGCTGTAGCCGTCGGCGATCAATTTATCGAGCACCAGCGGCAGCGCCTTGACGCTGCGCTCGTGGATGTCGTGGAACAGGATGATGCCGCGCTGCTCCTTGCTCAAGGTGGTCAGCACGCGGTTGGCGATCGAGCTCGGCACCGGGTCGGCCCAGTCCAGCGAATCGATATTCCACATCACCGAGCGCAGGCCCAGCTTGGACAGGATGCTCAGCCCTTCGGCATTGTGGGCGCCGTAGGGGAAGCGGAACAGGTCCGAGCGGCGCGCGTCGGTGGCCTTCAACAGCTGGTCGGCGTTGGCGATCTCGCCGTACAGCTGCTGGCCCTGCTGCTTGGACAGCAGCGCGTGGCTGAAGCTGTGGTTGCCCACGGTATGGCCGGCGTCGATCAGGCGCCGGCTCTCGGCGGCGTTGGCGCTCAAGGTCTGCTTGCCCTGCGCGTCGAGCTTGCCCAGGTTCTGGCCGACCTGGAAGAACACGCCCGGCACGTTGTACTGCTTGAGGATGGCCGCCACTTCCTCGGTGTAGCTCTTGTGCGGGCCATCGTCGAAGGTCAGCACCACGGTCTTGGGCGGCAGCGCGTTGCCGAAGATTTCCTTGGCCTGCACTTCCTGCTCCGCCGACTTCGGCGGCTCCGGGTACGGCACGATGACGCCGTAATCCTTCATGATCTGCTCGCGGCCGTACAGCTTGCGCAGGTGGGCCACGTAGTCGTCCCAGCGTTCGCGCTTGGGCGTGATGGCGCGCGTGTCGAAGCGCGAGAAGATGTCGTTGATTTCCTTGTCGTACTGCTTCTCGATATCCTCCAGCGCCGCCAGGTCTTCGCTGACGCGCTTGTGCAGCTTGATCGCGGGCAGCGTCTGGTCGGCGGCCGCCAGCTTTTGCAGCGACAGCAGCACTTCGCGGAAGGCCAGGCGGTCGGCGTCGTACAGGTCGGCGGCCGATTCGATGTACGACAGCAGACCATCGTCGGCGGCGTCGCGCTGCGCCGGCGGCAGCGCCTGGGTGCGCGCCAGCATGGCTTGCACCTTGCTCAGGCGCTCCAGGTTTTCGTGGAACAGCGATTGCCCGACCTGGCCGGCGGCCTTGCGGTCGGACTCGGACAGCGTCTTTTCGTCGGCCAGCAGCACGATGATCTTGCGGTAGGCCGCAAGCATGGCGTGCAGCTCCGGCATCAGTTCGGGCGTGGCGCCGGCCACCGCGGCGGCGGCGGGCGCGGCGGCCGGCGGTGTGCCGCGCAGCGCGACGAAGGCGCCGCCGCCGGCGATGGCCAGCACCACGGCGGCGATGCTCAACTGCTTGGTATATGTCATGTACGGGTTTCTGTAAAAAACGGATCCCGCATTCTATGACACTTTTACTAAGGTTTGTAACCGTCCGTCAGTGTCTTCAGGAATGCGACCACGTCGGCGATCTCGCGCTCGTTCAGCGCCGGCCTGCCGCCGGGCCTGCCGCCGAACGGCGCTTCCATGTTGACGTTGCCGTCCAGGCCGGCCGGCTGGTCGTCGAACTTGCGGACGCTGCCGCCGGCGCCGCGCGGATACCATTTCTGCGGCGCGGTGTCGCGCTGCGCGTAGAAGCGCACCACCTGCTCCAGGCTGTCGAAGCTGCCGTTGTGGAAGTACACCTGGCGCAGCGCGACGTTGCGCAGCGACGGCGTGCGGAAGCGGCCGCAGTACTCGCGGTGCTCGCGCAGGTCGCTGCGGTCCGGGCCGCACAGGCCGAGGTCGAAATACTGCGGGTCGGCGTTGACCGCCAGCTTGCCGTTGCGCGGCACGCCCAGGTTGATCAGGCCGTAGTCGGTGAACTGCGGGAAGCCGCCGCCCTGGGCGATACGGCTGATGTGGCAGGACGCGCAATTGCCCTTGCCCTCGTCGTTGAACAGCGCCAGCCCGCGCGCTTCCTGCGGCGTCAGCGTGGTCTGCTTGCGCAGGTAGGCGTCGTACTTGCTGGTGTACGGGTAGAACTCGGCCGGGCTTTCCTGAAACACTTCCAGCGCCATCAGCGCGGCGCGCATGGCGGCGTCGTCATGGTCGAAGATGTCGTCGCCGAAGGTGGTGCGGAACTGCGGCGCCAGCGGGCCGACGCGCAGCCGCGCCACCACGGCGGCGTCGTCGCGGTTGCCCATCTCGCGCGCCGACAGCAGCGGCCCGCGCGCCTGTTCGTGCGCCGAGCGCGCCCGCCCGTCCCAGTTGTAGCCGCCGGTGGGGCCGGCGTCGACGCTGTCGTCGCCATCGTCGTCGTGGTAGTGCTCGGTGAACGGCGGCACCGTCTGCAGATACTTCAGCGATGGCGCGGCCCGCGTGCCCGGCGTGGCGCCGTCGCCGCCTCCCAGCTGCACCGCCAGCCGGTTGGGCGGGCTGTAGGCGTGCTCGGGGCTGTGGCAGCTGGCGCAGCTGAGGCGACCGCTGGCCGACAGGCTGGGCTCGTGAAACATGGCGCGCCCCAGCGCGGTCAGCTCCGCCACGCCGGGCTGGCGCTTCAGGCTGGGGGCGTAGGCGGCGGGGACGGTGGCGGGGGCGGCAGGGGCGGCGGGCGGCTGCTTCTGGCAGGCGGCCAGCAGCGCGGCGGCGAGAACTATATATATCGTTTTCATGCCGCCAGCCTAGCAGCATGACGTGACCATTGCGTGACCGCTACATGACGGATAGGAAAGGATACAAAGGGAAACATGAAAATTCATCATCCTGAAATATTTCAAACCTAGCATGAGGCGCTTTGATCCCACCCTCAAGGCAAGATGATGAAACTGAACCCGATGCGCCCGCTGCCCCTGATGTTGACGTCGATCGGCCTGGCCGCCGGCCTCGTCGCCTGCGGCAGTTCCTCCGACAGCGTGCCCACCCTCAAAGGCCAGGTGGTCGGCAGCTATTATGAAAACGCCGTGGTCTGCCTGGAAAGCGCCACCGTCAAACTGAGCTGCGACAGCGGCTCGTCGTCGGTGCGCACCGGCGCCGACGGCGCCTTCGCGCTGACCGGCACCGACAAGGGCGCGCTGCTGGTGACGGTCGGCACCGACGCCATCCGCCACGATGCCGTCGGCGACGCCGGCAGCAAGGTCGCGCAAAAACTGATCTTCCGCGCGCCGGACGGCCACACCGCCATCGTCAGCGCCATCACCACCGAACTGGCCAGCATCATGGATGGCAACGGCGGCGACTTCGCGGCCGCCAGCAGCAAGCTGGCCGCCAAGCTGGGCGTGGCCGAGGCCAGCCTGCTGGCCGACGTCAACAAGCTGTCCGGCGACGACCAGGCCAAGCTGAAAGCCGAGAGCGCCGGCGTCACCGACGTCATCGCCGCCGCCAGCACGCTGGCCGCGCCGGCCGACATCGCCGCCACGCTGGCCTCGGGCCTGGCGCTCAACAACATCAAGAACATCGTCGTCATCTACGCGGAAAACCGCGGCTTCGACAATCTGTACGGCCTGTTCCCCGGCGCCAACGGCGTGCCGGGCGTGAACCCGAGCGCCACCAGCGCCTACGTGGCGCAAAAGGACTACGACAACAGCACGCTGCCGGCGCTGCCGCCGACCTGGAGCGGCATGACGGCCGCCGGCCAGAGCGTGGTCATCACGCAGGCGCAGACGGTGGGCATGGCCAACAAGCCGTTCCAGATCGACGACGTCAACAGCCCGCTGTACATGGCGCAATCGGTCATCACGCGCGACCTGGTGCACCGCTTCTACAACAACCAGATGCAGATCAACGGCGGCGCCAACGACAAGTTCGCGGCCTATTCCGACGCCGGCGGCCTGACCATGGGCTATTACGACGGCAGCAAGATGAAGATGTGGGACATCGCCAAACAGTACGCGCTGGCCGACAACCTGTTCATCGGCGCCTTCGGCGGTTCCTTCCTGACCCACCAGTACCTGATCTGCGCCTGCGCGCCGCAGTACCCGAACGCCGACACCTCGGTGGCCAAGGGCGCGATCGCCAAGATCGATGTCGACGCCAAGGGCAACTTCGTGCGCCTGACGCCGTCGGCCACGGCGCCGTCCAGCGTGTTGAACGGCGCGCCGGCCTACGCCAACGACGGCGCCATCACGCCGGCCGACGCGACCGGCATGTTCTACGCGGTCAACACCATGCAGCCGCCGTACCAGCCGAGCAGCAACAGCTACGCCGCCGACGACAGCACCCATCTGTATGCCGACACGGCCAAGTCCAACACGCTGCCGCCGCAGACGCAAAAGAACATCGGCGACCTGCTGACCGGCAAGAGCATCGACTGGGCCTGGTACGCCGGCGCCTGGAAGGACACCACGGCCGCCACCACCGGCGCCACCCGCGGCACCATCGGCAACCCGCCCAACTTCCAGTTCCACCACCAGCCGTTCAATTACTTCGCCAATATGGATCCGGTCAAGTTCCCGGCCTACCGCGCGGCGCACCTGAAGGATTATGACAGCCAGTTCGTCGCCGACGCCGCCAACGGCACCCTGCCGCCGGTGGCCTTCTACAAGCCGCAGGGCAATCTGAACCAGCACGCCGGCTACGCCAGCGTGGCCGACGGCGACGCCCACATCGCCGACGTCATCGCCAAGCTGAAGAAGAGCCCGCAGTGGAAGAACATGCTGGTCATCGTCACCTACGACGAGAACGGCGGCTTCTACGACCACGCCAGCCCGCCGAAAGGCGACCGCTGGGGTCCGGGCACGCGCGTGCCGGCCATCATCGTCTCGCCCTATGTGAAGAAGGGTACGGTCGATCACACGCAGTACGATTCGGCCTCCATCCTGCGCGCCATCACCCGCCGCTTCAACCTGCCGCTGCTCGATGGCCTGAGCACCCGCGACAAGGCGCTGGCCGCCAACGGCGCCAAGCCGATGGGCGACTTCAGCGCGGCACTGGCGCTGACGCCGCAGGAGTAAGCGCTGGTCAGGCCTGCGCTTCCGTCCAGACCAGGTTCCACAGATGGCCATCGAGGTCTTCGAAGCCCTGGTCGTACATGAAGCCGTGGTCTTCGGGCGGGTGCGGGATGCGCGCGCCGGCGGCGCTGGCCTTGGCGATCAGGCTGTCCAGTTCTGCCCGGCTCTCGCAGCTCAGGCAGATGATCACCTCGTTGCCCTCGGTCGCCCGGATCACGGGCTTGTCGATGAAGGAGGCGAAGAAAGCCTCGGTCATCAGCATGGCGTGGATATGGCCGTCCACGATGTTCATGTATGCCGCGTTCTCGCCGCTGTATTGGGCGTTGAAGCTGAAACCGAGCGCGGCAAAAAAGGCCTTGGATTTGTCCAGGTTTTTGACCGGCAAGCTGAAGATGATTTGTTTGTTCATGACATCGCCTCGTTAAAAAATTAATGGGGACTCCATCCTGACGACGAACGATGCCACAGGAAATCGACACGCGCTCAAAAATTCTCTACGGCCGGCATCGGCGCGCCAGCTTCCATGTCGCATCGCCGGGAAATTTCAGCCAGACGTTGTGCCAGGCATTGCGCGTGCCGCAGCCGCGGGCATTGGCCAGCCGCGACGGCGTGGTCGGCTTTCCGTCGCAGAAGATGGCTTCGTCTTGTACTTTAGCGTAGCTGCTTCTGCCGCCGAAGGTGGCGCGCAGTTCGGTGCCGCTGGGCAGGAAAAGCTGCTTCCATTGATAGCCTTCGCCGGTGTGCTCCGTCAGGGCGTGGAATACATCGTCCGGCAGGTGGAGGGCTATGGGGTGGCTCATTTTTTTCTCCCACTCTAAAAGCTCTAAATCGTATAGATCGCTCTAATTCACTAGATTTCGCGCTAATTTTTCTAATTTCGGCTCTAAAAAATCTAAAATTCAGCGCGGCAGACGCTAATTCCTCTATTTTTTCTACGCCGGGCTTCATTTCTAGTGATTTAGAGCGTTTAGAGCTTTTAGAGCCCCTGAAAAATCTGGCACCCCATACATAGCGTGAGAATGGGCGCATTTTGAGCCCGCGTTGAAATGATATGCTCTGCGGCAATTAAGTAAATCCAAGATTGCGCCGCCGACATCAGCCTGCTGGGCAGCAATTTCCTCGACCGCTACAGCATGCGGCGCGAGCGGCAGGAAATGATCCTGACGCCGGGGTAAAAAACCGCGAAGACGGTATCAGCAGCGCAGGCGATATTCGGTGGGACTCATGCCCTCGGCACGCCGGAAGGCGGCGGCGAAGGCGGACGGGGTTTGGTAGCCGACGGCCAGCGCCACCTGGGTCAGCGGGATCGACGGATCGGCCATCAAGGCGCGGGCGCGCGCCATGCGCTGAGTCACCAGCCACTGGTGCGGCGTCAGGCCGGTGCTGCGGCGGAAGGCGGCGCAGAAGTAGAAGCGGGACAAGCCGGCCAGCTTCGCCAGATCATCCAGCCGCACATCTTCATCGAGCCGCTCCTGCAGATATTCCGTCACGCGGCGGACCTGCCAGTTCGCCAGACAGCCTTTGGCGACCTCGCCTTCGGGCCGGCAGGTGCTGGAGTGGCCGCGCACCAGCTGCATGCACAGCAGGTCGACCGCCTGCTCGACGAACAGGCCGTTGCCGGCGTCGTCGCGGCAGGCCTCGGAGGCCAGGATCTCCAGCAGGGCGCTGGCGGTGGGATCGGGCAGCGCCACCCGGTCCAGCAGCTGCACGGCGGGGCCGCGATGGCCGGTCGCGTCGGCGCAGGCTTGCAGGCGCGCGTCCGAAAAATACACATGCGAGACCTCGATGGCGCCGGCGATCATCCAGGCGGCCTCGTGTCCGCTGGGGATCAGCGTGATCGACTTCTGCCGCGTGACGCCTTGCTGATAGCGGCCGCCGTCGCGCCATTCCAGCCTTTGCGGCGCACCGTAATAAGTCATGACCACATGGTCCGCCATCGGTTCGACATGGGACGTGAAGCCGTTGTGCGCCCAGCGCTCGGTGATGCAGGCGCCGCTGCCGCAGACGTCGGGGCGCATGCGCGGCGCGACGTCGAGCACGCGGTTCATTTCCTGCATGGCGCTGCGGTCCAGCATGGCCGGGTATCTCCATTTGCAATGACCGCGTAAGGATAGCATTACCTGGCCCCGATCCAGCGCAAGCGCGATGCGGCGCACGGCTCCAGCAGCAGCAGCTCCGCGTGCGCGTCCAGCGCGGCCTCGGTCGCGCACAGGGCCGGATGCAGGGCGGCCAGCGCCTGCATGTCCTGCACGATGCCGACCCAGGCCACGCAAGCCGTATCGACCGCCTCCAGCAAGCCCGCCTCCACCACGCCGGCGCCGCGATAGCGCCCCACCAGATCGTCGACGTGCTCGAAGCGGGCGCCGTGCAACAGATGGACCAGCACCACGCCGCGCTGGCTGCGCGGTTCGCGCAGCGGATCGACCGGCGGCTGCCGGGGTAAGTCGTGCAGGCGGCTCGGCGCCCGCAACAGCATCGTGCGCTCGCCGGCCGGCGCCCTGGCCTGCGCCATGCGCGCGCCGGCCAGGGTCGGATAGGCGCGCAACGACAGATGGTTGCCGCGCCGCCCGGCCTCGCGGAAGCAGCCGACGGCGGCGCCGTTGTGACAGCATTGCAAACGCGGCGGACCACTGCGCAGCATGACCAGGCCGCCGGCGTTCAATCGGGTGTTCTGTTCCATGCCTGCTCCTGAAGTGGGGAAAAGTTAGCGCTGCGTGGGAATTCTCACGCAGGCCGGCCTTCCCCGCTGTTCGGGAGTTGCCGGGACTATTCCGAAATTGCCGCGCCGGCCGCCGCTCCCCTGCCCGCATACACCAGCCGGTACAGCAGCGGCAGCACCAGCAGCGTCAGCGCGGTGGACGACAGGATGCCGCCGATGACCACCGTCGCCAGCGGGCGCTGGACTTCGGCGCCGGTGCCGGTGGCGATCGCCATCGGGATGAAGCCCAGCGACGCCACCAGGGCCGTCATCAGCACCGGCCGCAGACGGCCCAGCGAACCTTCGCGTATCGCCTGCTCCACCGTGCGCCCCTCGTCGCGCAAGCTGCGGATGAAGGAGATCAGCACCAGCCCGTTCAACACCGCCACTCCCGACAGGGCGATGAAACCCACCGCCGCCGAGATCGACAACGGTATGCCGCGCAAGGCCAGCGCCGCGATGCCGCCGGTCAGCGCGAACGGGATGCCGCTGAACACCAGCAGACCATCCTTCAGATTGCCGAACATCGCGAACAGCAGCACGATCACCAGCAGCAGCGCCACCGGCACCACAATCTGCAAGCGCCGCGAGGCCGACTGCAGCTGCTCGAACTGCCCGCCCCAGCTGGTCCAGTAGCCGGCGGGTATCGCCACCTGCCGCAGGCGCTGCTCCGCTTCCGCCACGAAGGAGCCGATGTCGCGCCCGCGCACATTGGCGCTGACCACCACCCGCCGCTTGCCGTTCTCGCGGCTGATCTGGTTGGGCCCCGGCGCGATGCTGAAGGTCGCCACCTCGCCCAGCGGAATGAAGTTGGCCGCGCCGCCGCCCGCGCGCGGCAGCGGCACCGGCAGCCGCCGCATCACATCGAGGTCGCTGCGCAGCGCATCGGGCAGGCGCACCACGATGCCGAAGCGGCGGTCGCCTTCGAACATGGTGCCGGCCTCCCTGCCGCCGATGGCGGTGGCGATGGTCTCCTGCACATCGCCCACATTCAGGCCGTAGCGCGCGGTCTTGGCGCGGTCGATCTCCACGGTCAGCACCGGCAGGCCGCTGGTCTGCTCGATCTTGACCTCGGCCGCACCCTCCACCTTGCCCAGCGCGGCGGCGATGCGCCCCGCCGTCTCGTTCAATACCGCCATGTCGTCGCCGAACAGCTTGACGGCGACGTCGCTGCGCACGCCGGAAATCAGCTCGTTGAAGCGCAGCTGGATCGGTTGCGAGAACTCGAAGGCATTGCCCGGCAAACGCTCGGCCGCCGCCTGGATCGCCGCCCGCAATTCATCGCGGGTCTTCTTCGGCGCCGGCCACTGCGACTCCGGCTTGAGCATGATGTAACCGTCCGAGACATTGGGCGGCATCGGATCCGAGGCGATTTCCGCCGTGCCGGTGCGGGCGAAGATGCGTTCGATCTCGGGGAACTGGCGCGTCAACGCCAGCTCCACCTGCTTCTGCATCTCGACCGACTGCGTCAGGCTGGTGCCGGGGATGCGCAGCGCCTGGATGGCGATATCGCCCTCGTTCAGGCTGGGCACGAACTCGCTGCCCAGCCGCGTGGCCAGCAGCACCGACAGCGCCACCGCGATGCCGGCGAAGGCCAGCACCACCGGCGTATTCGCCAGCACGCGCTCCAGCAGCGCCGCATACCAGCGGCCGATGCGGCGCTGCTCCTTCTCCACCACATGGTCGCCGATGAACAGCGCCACGGCGGCCGGAATGAAGGTGACCGACAACAGCATCGCGCCCACCAGCGCCATCACCACCGTCAGCGCCATCGGATGGAACATGCGGCCCTCGACGCCGGTCAGCGCGAAGATCGGCAGGTAGACCACCATGATGATCAGCTGCCCGAACAGCAGCGGCCTGCGGGCTTCGCGCGCGGCGGCAAACACTTGCTCGTAGCGCTCGGCGCGCGTCAGCACGCGGCCGTGGCGGGCCTGCGCGTGCGCCAGCCGTCGCACGCAGTTCTCGACGATGACCACGGCGCCGTCGACGATGATGCCGAAGTCCAGCGCGCCCAGGCTGAGCAGATTGGCGCTGACCTTGTACGTCACCATGCCGGTGAAGGTGAACAGCATCGCCAGCGGGATCACCATGGCGGTGATCAGCGCCGCGCGCAGATTGCCGAGGAAGAGGAACAGCACCACGATCACCAGCACCGCGCCTTCCAGCAAATTCTTCTTGACGGTGGCGATGGCCTTGTCGACCAGCGTGGTGCGGTCGTACACGGTGACGGCCTGCACGCCGGGCGGCAGGCTGCGGTTGATGTCGACCATCTTGCGGTCGACCGCCTGCGACACCGCGCGGCTGTTCTGGCCGATCAGCATAAACACCGTGCCGAGCACCACCTCGCGGCCATTCTCGGTGGCGGCGCCGGTGCGCAGCTCGCGGCCGATGCCGACGTCCGCGACGTCGCGCACCCGCACCGGCACGCCGTCCACGTTGCCGAGGATGACGTTGCGGATGTCATCGAGCGACTGCACCTGCCCCGGCGCGCGCACCAGCAGCTGCTCGCCGCGCTTCTCGATGTAGCCGGCGCTGGCGTTGCCGTTGTTGCGGTCGAGCGCCGTCACCACGTCCTGCAGCGTCAGGCCGTAGGAGGCCAGGCGCTGCGGATTGGGAGCCACCTGGTATTCCTTGGCGTAGCCGCCGATGGCGTTGATCTCGGTCACGCCGGGCACGTTGCGCAGCTGTGGCTTGATGATCCAGTCCTCGATCTCGCGCAGGTCGGTCGGCGTGTAGGGCGTGCCGTCGGCCTTCTTCGCGCCCGGCCTGGCCTCCACCGTCCACAGGTAGATTTCGCCCAGGCCGGTCGACACCGGCCCCATGGCCGGCGTGACGCCGGCCGGCAGCTGGGCGCGCGCTTCCTGTATCCGTTCGCTGACCATCTGGCGGGCGAAGAAGATGTCGGTGCCGTCCTTGAAGATGACGGTGATCTGCGACAGCCCGTAGCGCGACAGCGAGCGGGTCTGCTCCAGGTTGGGCAGGCCGGACATCAGCGTCTCGATCGGGAAGGTGACGCGCTGCTCGGTTTCCAGCGGCGAGTAGCCGGGCGCCGTGGTGTTGATCTGCACCTGCACATTGGTGATGTCGGGCACGGCGTCGATCGGCAGCTTCTGGTAGTTGTACACGCCGAGGGCGGCCATGGCGGCCACCAGCAGCAGCACCAGCCAGCGCTGGGCGATGGCCTGTCGGATGATGCGTTCAAACATGGTGTCTCCCGTCTCAGTGCGCATGCTCGGCGCCGTCCTTGCCCAGTTCCGCCTTGAGCACGAAGCTGCCGGCGGCCGCGTACTGCGCGCCGGCCTGCAGGCCCTTGACGATCTCGGTCAGGCGGCCGTCGCTGCGGCCGGCCACCACCGGCTGGGCGCGGAAGCCGCCCGCCACCCTGACGAACACCACCGGCTTGTCGTCCACCGTCTGGATGGCGTCGGCCGCCACCGCCACCGCCGCCGCGGCGCGGCCGGACAGCACGTCGACGCTGACGAACAGGCCGGGGCGCCAGGCGCGGTCCGGGTTGGCCAGCGCCACGCGGGCCTTGGCGGTGCGGGTCTGCTCGCCGAGCAGCGAGCCGACGTAGGTGATCTTGCCGCTGGCCTGGGCGTCGAAGGCGGAGGCCTTGACCACCACCGTCTCGCCCACGCGCACCAGCGCCAGGTCCTTGGGCGGCACGGCGATTTCAGCCCAGACGTTGGACAGGTCGGAGATGGTGAACACGGCGGCATCTTCCTTGACCGCCTCGCCCAGCGCCAAGTGCTTCTCCATCACCACGCCGTCGAACGGCGCCCGCAGTTCCAGGCGGTTGAGCTGCGCGCCCGCCGCCGATGCCGCGCCCACGCCCGCGCCGATCGCGCTGAGCTTCTGGCGCGCGTTGCGCACCGCGATCTCGGCTTCGCTCAGGGCTTGCCTGGCTTGCAGGTAGTCCTGTTCGGCGGAGATCTTGTCCTGCCATAGCCGGTGCTCACGCTCGTAGGTGGTGCTGGCCAGCGCCAGCCGGCGCTCGGCCGACAGCAGCTCGCTGCGCTGCTCGGACAGGCCGCTGCTGGCGATCACCGCCAGCACCTGTCCCTGCTTGACGTTCTGCCCCAGCTCCGCCAGCACGCTGGTGACGACGCCGGCCAGCTTGGGCACGACGTGGGCGGTGCGGTCTTCGTTGAAGCGGATCTCGCCCGGCAGCGCGATGGCGACGCCGATGTCGGCCGGCGCGGCCAGGGCCAGCGTCACGCCGGCGGCCTTGATCTGGGCGTCGTCCAGCGTGACTTGTTCCGGCTGCGCCTCGCGGTGTTCGCCGTGTTCCGCCTCCGCCGCGGCCGGCGCCGAAGCGGGAGCGGCCGCGCGCTTGGGCAGCAGCATCCACGCCGCCAGCAGCAATCCGATGAGCGCCATGACGGCGATGATGATTTTCTGTTGCTTATTCATGCGTAGCTCCGAGTATGCGGTCGATGGCGGCCTGCGCGCGGTGCGCGTCCGCCAGGGCGTTCAGGTAGAGGGTTTGGGCCTGCAGCAAGGTGCGCTGGGCGTCGAGCACGTCGAGGAAGCCGAACTTGCCGTAATCGAAGCCGGTGCTGGCGGCGTCGTAGGCGCTTTGCGCGCCGGGCAGGATGTCCACGCGCAGGGAGAGCGCCTGCTGGCGCGCCAGCTCGAAGTCGGCGCCGGCCTGGGCCAGGTCGGACTCCAGCCGCAGCGTGGCGGCCGTCAGCTCGTCGCGCGCCTTGTCGACGCGGCGCGCCGATTCCAGCACGCCGCCCTGGTTGCGGTCGAACAGCGGCAGGGGCAGCGACAGGCCGAACACCGCCTGCGTGCGCCCCAGCTCCTCCGAGCGCTTGCCGCCGATATTGAAGGTGACATCCGGCGTGCGCTTGCCCAGCTCCAGCTGCGCCAGCGCCTGGTGCCGCGCCAGTTCCGCGCGCGCCAGCGCCAGCGCCGGGGATTGCTGCAAGCGGCCGCGCAGCACGGCGGCCGGCGGCAGTTCCGGCAGCTGCGACAGCGCCTCGATGGCGCCGTCCACGCGCTCGAAGCGCGGCGCCGGATTGCCCCACATGACGGCCAGCCGCTGGCGCGCGCCGGCCAGCGCGCTGCGCGCCCGCACCAGGTCCAGCTGCACGGTCGACGCGGCCACCTTCGCGCGCGTCTCCTCCACCGGCGACACCTTGCCGGCCACCACGCGGCGCGCGGTGGCGCCGGCCGCGCGCTGGGCCAGCTCGGCGGCCTGCTGCGCCAGCCGCACATGCTCCTGCGCCGCC
>NZ_WHUF01000008.1 GCF_009380165.1 Rugamonas rivuli | reverse complement strand
CGCGGCGGCGCAGGCGCTGCTGCCGTCGCTGAAGCGCGGCGCGCTGGAAGACGCCGCGCTGGCCGCGCTGGCGAGCGCCATGAGCGGCGCCGGCCTGTCGGCCGCGCTGGCCAGGCAACTGGCGGAGCTGCACACCGCCCTCAACGATTTCGATTTCCCGCAAGCCCATGCTACGCTGCTGGAATTGGCTGCCCATCTGGCCAAGGAGAACCCATGATTAAAGCCCCCACCAACGACCTGCCGCTGATCCTGGCCGTCGACGACGAGGCCAGCAACCTGCAACTGCTGCGCCATATTTTGCAGGACCAGTACCGCCTGCTGTTCGCCAAGGACGGCCCGCGCGCGCTGGAGCTGGCGCGCCAGGAGCGGCCGCAGCTGATCCTGCTGGACGTGATGATGCCCGGCATGACCGGCTATGAAGTGTGCCGCCAGCTCAAGACCGACGAAGCCACCGCCGCCATTCCGGTGATCTTCGTCACCGCGCTCAGCGACGCCAGCGACGAGGTGGTCGGCTTCGACGCCGGCGCGGTCGACTACATCACCAAGCCGGTCAGCCCGCCCATCGTGCGGGCCCGCGTGCGCACCCACCTGTCGCTGGTGCGCATGGACGAGCTGACCCGCACCCGGCTGGAAATCGTCCAGCGCCTGGGCCTGGCGGCCGAGTACAAGGATAATGAAACCGGCCTGCACGTGATCCGCATGAGCCACTACTCGCGCATCCTCGGCCGCGCGGCCGGCATGAGCGAGGCCGAGGCGGACGACCTGCTGCACGCGGCGCCGATGCACGACGTCGGCAAGATCGGCATCCCGGACAGCATCCTGCGCAAGCCCGGCCCGCTGGAGACGGCGGAATGGAAAGTGATGCAGACCCATGCCGCCATCGGCGGCGAGATCATCGGCAAGCATCCCGGCGGCATGCTGGCGATGGCCTACCAGGTGGCGATGACGCATCATGAGAAATGGGATGGCAGCGGCTATCCGAACGGCCTGGCCGGCCGCGAGATCCCGCTGGTGGGGCGCATCGTCGCCATCGCCGACGTGTTCGACGCGCTGACTTCGGCCCGGCCCTACAAGCCGGAATGGCCGATCCCGCAGGCGGTGGAATACCTGGAGCAGCAGCGCGGCAAGCACTTCGACGCCGACCTGGTCGACCTGTTCCTGAAGCAGATGCCGGCGCTGCTGGAGGTCAAGCAGCGCTGGGCGGAGCAGACCGCCGCTTAAGCCGCCAGGCGCGAGGCGCGGCCGGCCAGCTGCGCCATCACCCGCACCGCATGGTCAATCTGCTCGCGGGTGTGGCCGGCGTTGATCACGAAGCGCAGGCGGGCCTGGCCCACCGGCGCCGCCGGGAACTGGACCGCATCGACGTGGATGCCTTCCTTGCGCAGCGCGATCGCATAGCGCTGGCAAGCCTCGGCCTCGCCGACCAGCACCGGCAGGATGGGCGTCAAGGTCGACAGAATGGTGTAGCCCAGCGGCGCCATGCGCTCGATGAAATAGCGCTGGTTGTCCCACAGGCGCTGGCGGCGCTCCGGTTCCTGGTCCAGCAAATCCAGCGCGGCCAGCAGCGCGGCCGCGCGCTCCGGCGGCGGCGGGCTGGCGTAGCCGTAGGCGGAACTGGTCATGCGTATCACTTCGGCGGCCTCGCGCTCGACGGCGACGTAGCCGCCCAGCGCGCCCAGCGCCTTGCCCAGGCTGCCCATCTGCATGATGCACGGGCTGTAGCAATCGTAGTGCTCGGTGCTGCCGCCGCCATGGGCGCCCAGCACGCCGGTGGCGTGGGCGTCGTCGATGTAGAGCAGCGCGCCGAAACGCTCGGCCAGCGCCACCAGCTGCGGCAGCGGCGCGATCGTGCCTTCCATGCCGAACACGCCGTCGCTGACGATGATGGGCGTGCAGCCCTCTTCCGCGCCCGACTTCAGCAGCGATTCCAGATGCTCCATATCGCCGTGGCGGTAGGTGTAGCGCAGCGCGCCCGACATCTGGATGCCTTCGCGGATGCTGACGTGGTTGAACTCGTCCGAGTAGTAGGCGTACTTGTGGCGCTTGCGGGCGCGGTAGCCGTGCAGCCGCGCCAGCGCGGCCGCCTTGGCGATGGACGACAGCACGCCGATATTGGTCATGTAGCCGGAAACAAACAGCACCGCGTCGCTCTTGCGCGCCAGCGCGCCGAGACGGCTTTCCAGCGCGCGGTAGACCTCCGGCTCGCCGCCGGGCTGCCACGACGCCACGCCGTCGCCGTGGCGGACGCCGTAGCGGTCCAACCCGTCCTTGGCCGCCGCCACCAGGCGCGGATGGCCGGCCAGCGCCAGGTAGTCGTGGCTGCTGAACGACACCACGTGCCCGCCATGCTCCCGCGCGTCCTGCTGGACGGGATGATGCTTGAGCCAATCGGCGATGTCGCTTAAATCGTGCATGGTGGGGATGATCTCGGTATGTAACCCTTCATGCTAGCGCGCAACGGCTTTCCGCCAGCTTGCGGCCACATTACCGATCGGAAAGCTAACCCGGCAGGCTAGGCTTGCGGCGCCAGCGGCAGCAGGATGCGCGCCACCAGCCCCGGCGCGGCGTCCTCCAGCACCAGCTCGCCGCCGTGGGCCAGCGCGGTGGCGCTGACGATGGCCAGGCCCAGGCCGTTGCCCGGCAGGTGGCGGCTGTCGTCCAGGCGGTAGAAGCGCTGCGTCACCTTGCCGCGCTCCTGCTCGGGGATGCCGGGGCCGTTGTCGTGCACCGCGATCGAGGCCAGGCCGCCGTGGTACAGCCCGGCGCGCAGGCGCAGCGAGGCGCCCGGCCCGGCGTACTTGATGGCGTTGTCCAGCAGGCTGGCGACGGCGCTGGCCAGCAGGTTGCGGTCGCCGTCCACGTACAGGTGCTCGGGCGCGTCCACCGTCAGCTGCAGGCCGCTGTCCTCGGCGCTGGCCTCGTACATCTCGCCGATGTCGCTGGCGATGTGGCCCAGGTCCAGGCGCTCGAACAGGCGGGTGCGCATGCCCGATTCGGCCTCGGCGATCTGCAGCAGGCGTTCGAACAGCCGTATCAGGTCGTCGATGTCCTCGATGGCGTCGCGGGCGGCGGCGGTCAGGCGCGGCACGCTGGCCTCGCGCCGCACCACCTCGTCGAGCCGGCCCCGGATGCGGCCCAGCGGCGTGCGCAGGTCGTGGGCGATGGCGTTCGACACGTGGCGGATGCCTTCCATCAGCAGTTCGATGCGGTCCAGCATGCGGTTGATGTCGCGCCCCAGCAGCGCGAATTCGTCGTGTCCCGTGACCGGGATGCGCGGGCTGAGGTCGCCCGCCTCGATCTGCGCGGCGGTGCGGCGGATCGCGCTCAGGCGGCGTTCGATCGCGCGCCGGAACAGCAGCGCGCCGCCCACCGTCAGCAGCAGCGAGACGGCGGCGCCGGCCAGCAGCGCGTGCCAGATCACCTCGCGCACGGCTTCCTGCTCGCTGAGGTCGCGGCCGACGATCAGCGCGCCGCCGTCGTCCAGCGGGCGCAGGTAGAGGCGGGCCGGCGCCGGATGGCCCTGGCGCACCACCATCGCGCTCACCAGCCCCGGGCCGGTGCCCGGCGACGGCAGTTGCGACTTCGGCCACGCATCCAGGTTGCCGGCCAGCGGCGTGCCGTCGGCCGCCACCAGCTGGAAGATTTCGCGGTCGCTGTCGACGCCGTCGTCCAGCTGGCGCCGCACCTCGGCCAGCAGCACGCCGGGCGGCAAGCCGTTGGCGCGCGCCAGCAGGCGGTCCGACTGGACCACGATGCGGCCGTCGATATCGCGGTCCAGCACGCCCACGGTGCCGCGGTAGAACACCGCCGACACCAGCACGATGGAGGCCGTGCCCAGCAGGCCGTAGCCCAGCACCAGCTTGGCGGCGATGGACGCGCGCAGCCGGATCAAGCGGCCGGCTCCCCGTCTTCGGGCGGGGTCGGCCCCATGCGGTAGCCGACGCCGCGCAGCGTATGGATCAGCATGACGGGGAAGTCCTTGTCGACCTTGGCGCGCAGGCGGCTGATCTGGACGTCGATGACATTGGTCTGCGGGTCGAAGTGGTAGTCCCACACCGATTCGAGCAGCATGGTGCGCGTCACCACCTGGTTGACGTTGCGCATCAGGTACTCCAGCAGCCGGTATTCGCGCGGCTGCAGCGTGATGACCTTGTTGCCGCGCGTCACGCGCAGCGTGCGCAGGTCCAGCCGCAGGTCGGCCACCTGCAGCTGCGAGCTGTCGGCGCCGGGCGCGCTGCGGCGCTGCAGCGCCTCGATGCGGGCCAGCAGTTCGGAAAAGGCGAAGGGTTTGGACAGGTAGTCGTCGGCGCCGCCGCGCAGGCCGCTGACGCGGGCGTCGATGGTGGTCAGCGCGCTGACGATGATGACCGGGGTCTGCTTGCCCAGCGCGCGCAGGCGGTCGACGATGGACAGGCCGTCGATGCGGCCCGGCAGCATGCGGTCGAGCACGATGATGTCCCAGTCGTTGCCGACCGCCAGGTCGAGGCCTTCGGGGCCGTTGTCGCAGGCGCTGACCAGGTAGCCCGCCTCGCGCAGCCCTTTGCAGATGTAATTCGAGGTTTCGGCTTCGTCTTCAATAACCAGGCAGCGCACGCGGATCTCCGGATTCAGGGGTGGTGGCGGTATTCTACCCTGCTGGAGAGGCCACGGTGGGGGTGAACTCCCGCCCGGACGACGTCGTTGCGTCACACAGCGGGTGGCGCCGTCTTGGCAGCGTCATTGTTGAGGACCGTCGGCAGGGCGCGGAGTTCGACCGCCATGATAGCCGCGTCCGCCAGCGCCGCCCTTGCGTCAGATCAAACGGTACGTGGAACGGCGCTCTCGCCGGCCGTGCCCGCGCGGGCCGCCAGCTCGCTGTACAGCGCGTGGTAGTTGCGCGCCATGGTCTCGGCGGTGAACAGTTCCCAGTAGCGCGCCTCGGCGCGGCGGCCCATCTCGGCGGCGCGTTCCGGCTGCTCCCACAGCACGCGCATGGCCGCGCCCAGGGCCGCCGGATCGTCGGGCGGCACCACCAGGCCGGTCTCCTGGTCGAGGTTGATGTAGGTGGTGCCGGTGCCGATCTCGCTGGAGATCATCGGCTTGCCGTACATCGCCCCTTCCAGCAGCGAGATGCCGAACGCTTCCGAACGCAGGTGCGACGGGAACACCATCGCATAGCTCAGCTCCAGCAGCGCGACCTTGTCTTCCTCCTCCAGCGCGCCGACGAACAGCACGTGGGTCAGGCCCAGGCGCTCGGCGTGCGCCTTCAACTCCTGCTCCTCCGGGCCGCCGCCGACGATCACCACCGGGTAGTCCAGCTTGGCCATGGCGTCGAGCAGGATGTGCAGGCCCTTGTAGTAGCGCAGCACGCCGACGAACAGGAAGAAGCGCTCGCCGCAGCGCGCGCGCCAGCGGTCCTTGCAGGCGGCCGAGGGCTGCGGGTAGATCGTCTTGTCCAGGCCGTAGGTGATGGTGCGCGTCTTGTGCTCGAAGCGCTTGAGCACCGGCGACGAGGCCAGGTAGTTGGGCGAGGTGGCGACGATGGTGTCGATGCTGCGCAGGAAGCGGCGCTTGAGCGGGCTGTACACGCGCAGCAAATTCTTCTGGCGCACGATGTCCGAATGGTAGGTGACGACGCAGGGCTTGGCTATGCGCGCCATGAAGTGCGCCAGGTCCATGAATGGCCACGGGAAGTGGTAGTGGATCACGTCGGCCTCGCGCGCCAGGCGTGCCAGCTGGCGGATCGCGGCGAACGAGAAGCCGGTCGAGGCGACCTCGAAGTCGAGCTGCGCGCGGTGCACGGTGTGGCCTTCGAACTCGATGCGGGCCGGGCCCTGGTCGCGCGTCAGCGTCAGCACTTCGTTGGTGACGCCGAGGCGGCCGGTGCCCACGCACAGCTGGCGTATCACCTGCTCGATGCCGCCCCAGGTATCGGGGTAGTAGGTCTTGTAGAAATGGAGGACGCGCATGACTGCTTCAGTGAGAGAGGACGTGGTGGTACACGGCGACGGTACGGCGTGCCGCTTCATCCCATGTCAGTTCGAGCGCGCGGCGGCGGCCGGCGGCGATGCAGCGGTTGCGGGTGGCGTCGTCGCGCGCCAGCGTGGTCATGGCGGCGGTCATTTCCGGCACCGACAGCGGGTCGAACTCCAGCGCCGCGCCCTGCGCCACTTCCGGCAGCGAGGTGGCGTTGGAGGTGGCCACCGGCACGCCGCTGGCGAAGGCTTCCACCAGCGGCAGGCCGAAGCCCTCGTGCAGCGACGGGAAGACAAAGGCGCCGGCGCCGGCGTAGATGTGGTGTAGCTGGGCGTCGTCGGTCAGCTTGCTGAGCCAGACCACGTTCTCGCCGCGCTGCTTGGCGGCCTTGATCTGGGCCACCAGCTCGTCGCTGAGCCAGCCCGGGGCGCCGACGATCACCAGCTGGCGCGCGGAACGCAGCACCGGCGGCAAGGCCAGGTAAGCCTCCAGCAGGCGGCCGACGTTCTTGCGCGGCTGCAGCGTGCCGACGAACAGGAAGTAGCCGGGGTTGAGGCCGTGCAGCGCCAGCGTGGCGTCGCGCGCCTCGGCCGACGGCGCGTCGAACCATTCGGGGCGCACGCCATGGTGCACCACGCTGATCTTGCCCTCGTCGACGCCGAAGTGTTCGACCAGCTCGCGGATCGAGTAATGGGAGCCGGTGATCACATGCTGGGCCTTGCGCGCGGCCTTGATCTGCAGCCAGTTCTTCAGGCCGCGCAGGCGCGGCGTGCACCACTCGGGATGGGCGATCGGCACGGCGTCGTGCAGCGTCGCCACCACCGGGCAATCCATGCGCACGATGCGGTAGTCGGTGGCGTGGAACAGGTCCAGCGGCGGCGCCCCGCGGCCCATGACGCCGCTGACGTGCATATGCACCGACGACGGCAGCAGCAGGTCGGCCAGCGTGGCGCCGCGGAACGACAGCGGCAAGGCGCGGCCGACGCTGACGCGGCTGGCGTCGCCGCCCGGCGCGAAGGAAAACGGCAGCACTTCGGCGCCGGCCTGCGGCAGGTGTTCGAGCAGCGCGCGGCTGTAGACGCCCAGGCCGTCGAGGCGGCCGCCGGTCAGCGCCGTCTCGGCCGTGGTGGTGGACAGGCCCACCCGCACGATGCGGGATGCAGGGTTGTTCATCGCCGTCACGCCGTGTACATCCAGCGCAGCGTGTCGGCCAGCGGCACGGCCGCCGAGGCGCCGATGGCGGCCAGCAGGCGGCGGTTGTCGCCGACCAGGCGCACCACTTCATTGGCGCGCACGAAGGCCGGGTTGACGTGGACCTTGATCTGGTAGCCGGCGATGTCGGCCATCATGTCCAGCGCCTCGCCCAGCGAATAGGCGTTGCCGGAGCAGACGTTGAAGGTCTGGCCGGCGGCGGCCGGGCCCAGCGCCAGCAGGCGGCGGTAGCTGGAGGCCACGGTGCGCACGTCCGAGAAATCGCGCCAGACGTGCAGATTGCCCAGCTCGATGTCGGCGGCCTGGCGGCGGAAGTGGGCGACGATCTTCGGCAGCAGGAAGTTCTCGTGCTGGCCGACGCCGGTGTAGTTGAAGGGGCGGACCATGATCAGCGGCAGCTTGTCCTGCCACAGCCGCGCCATGTATTCCATGGCCAGCTTGCTGACCGCGTAATCGTTGGCCGGCGCGGCCGGCACCTGCTCGTCGATCACGCCGGCGTCGGTGTTGCCGTAGACATTGGCGCTGGAGGCCAGCAGCACGGCCGACGGCTTGTGTTCGGCGGCGGCCAGCGCTTCCAGCAGGTTGCGGGTGCCCGCCACGTTGACGCGGTAGATCTGTTCGACGTCGCCATGGCCGACGAAGGCGATGGCGGCCAGGTGGGCCACCACGTCCGGCCGCACCTGGGCCACCACGGCGGCCAGGCCGGCGCGGTCGCCCAGGTCGACGGCGAACTGGCGCGGGCCGGGTGCATGGCCGGGGGTGATGGTGCCGTAGACTTCGTAGCCTGCGGCGCTCAGCTCCTGCTCGACATAGCGTCCGGTGAAGCCGGACAGCCCGGTGATCAGGGCGCGCTTGCCTGCGCCCTCCATGCCCTCAGCAGCCATCGTCGCGTCCTTAGAAGGAGAAGCCGGCTTTGTTGCGGCGCAGGTCGGCCTCGACCATCATCTGGCACAGCTGTTCCAGCGTGGTCTTAGGCTTCCAGCCCAGTTCCTTTTCAGCCTTGGCCGGGTCGCCGATCAGCAGCTCCACCTCGGCCGGACGGTAGAACTTCGGATTGACGCGCACCAGCACCTTGCCGGTTTTCTTGCAGGTGCCGATTTCGTGGTCGGCCGAGCCGCTCCACTCCAGCGCCACATCGACCGCCTTGAACGCCATGCTGACGAAGTCGCGCACGGTCTCGGTGCGGTTGGTGGCCAGCACATAGGTGTCCGGATGGTCGGCCTGCAGGATGCGCCACATGCCTTCGACGTATTCCTTGGCGTAGCCCCAGTCGCGCTTGGCGTCCAGGTTGCCCAGTTCCAGCACGTCGAGCTGGCCCAGGTGGATCTTGGCCACCGAGTCGGTGATCTTGCGGGTGACGAATTCACGGCCGCGCAGCGGCGACTCGTGGTTGAACAGGATGCCGGAGCAGCCGAAGATGCCATAGGATTCGCGGTAGTTCACGGTCATCCAGTGGGCATACAGCTTGGCCACGCCGTACGGGCTGCGCGGGTAGAAAGGGGTGTCTTCCTTTTGCGGCACGGCCTGCACCTTGCCGAACATTTCCGAGGTCGACGCCTGGTAGAAGCGGATCTTCGGATTGACGATGCGGATCGCCTCCAGCAGGTTGACCGGGCCGACGCCGGTGATCTCGGCGGTCGTCACCGGCTGTTCGAAGGAGACGCCGACAAAGCTTTGCGCCGCCAGGTTGTAGACCTCGTCCGGCTGCGCGCTTTGCAGCAGGCGGATGTTGGAGCCCAGGTCGGTCAGATCGTATTCCACCAGCTTCAGATTCGGGTGCGACTGGATGCCGAGTTCCTCGATACGCCAGAAATTCACCGAGCTCGTGCGGCGATAAGTTCCCGTAACTTCGTAACCTTTTTCCAGCAGCAATTCGGCCAGATATGCACCGTCCTGGCCGGTAATGCCCGTAATCAGGGCTTTTTTTATTTTATTCATGGTGAATAGCAATCCAAATCATGGGTGACTTTACAGCCCGGTATTGTAACAGAGCGTACCAGCCGCACTTCTCACCAATTATGTCGATTACATCACTTACATCTTGTTACCATCAGCGGCAGTGATGTCTCGACTTCGTTGATATTGAGGCAATAAAAACGGGGTCAAGTCTGACATTCGGACACGAGTTCTACCGTAACGCGCGTTACGGTAGAACTCGTGTCCGAATGTCAGACTTGACCCCGGGCCTTGCGGCGGCGTGCTACATCAGACCTTGCGCTGGGCCACCGCGTCGACCACGCACAGCGCGGTCATGTTGACGATGCGGCGCACCGTGGCAGACGGCGTCAGGATGTGCACCGGCTTGGCGCAGCCCAGCAGGATAGGGCCGACCGCGATGCCGTTGCCGGCCGCCGTCTTCACCAGGTTGTAGGCGATGTTGGCGGCGTCGATGTTCGGCATCACCAGCAGGTTGGCGTCGCCCGTCAGCGTGGTGCCCGGCATGATGGAGTTGCGCAGTTTGGAGTCCAGCGCGGTGTCGCCATGCATTTCGCCATCCACTTCCAGCGTCGGATCGAGCTGCTTGACCAGCTCCAGCGCGGCGCGCATCTTCTGCGCCGATTCGCTGTTGGACGAGCCGAAGTTCGAGTGCGACAGCAGCGCCGCGCGCGGCGACAGGCCGAAACGGCGCATCTCTTCGGCCGCCATCACGGTGATCGCCGCCAGCTCTTTCGCGTTCGGGTTTTCGTTGACGTGGGTGTCGACCATCACCAGCTGGCGCTCGGGCATGATCAGCACGTTCATCGCCGCGTACACGCAGGCGCCGTCGCGCTTGCCCAGCACCTGGTCGATGTAGTGCAGGTGCAGCTGGGTGGTGCCGAAGGTGCCGCAGATCATGCCGTCGGCGTCGCCCTTCTTGATCATCATGGCGCCGATCAGCGAGTGGCGGCGGCGCATTTCCAGCTTGGCGTACTCTTGCGTCACGCCTTTGCGGGCGGTCAGCTCGTAGTAAGCCTGCCAGTATTCGCGGTAGCGCTCGTCGTGGTCCGGGTTGATGACGTCGAAATCGATGCCCTGCTTCAGGCGCAGGCCGAACTTGGTGATGCGGGTTTCCAGCACGGCCGGACGGCCGACAAGGATAGGACGGGCCAGCTTCTCGTCGACGATCACCTGCACCGCGCGCAGCACGCGCTCTTCTTCGCCCTCGGCGTAGACGATGCGCTTGAGTTCGGCGGCGGTCTTCTTGGCGACCTGGAACAGCGGCTTCATGAAGGTGCCGCTGCGGTAGACGAACTGCTGCAGGCTGTCGGCGTAGGCTTGCAGATCCTTGATAGGACGGGTGGCGACGCCGGAATCCTCGGCCGCCTTGGCCACGGCCGGGGCGATCTTGATCAGCAGGCGCGGATCGAACGGCATCGGGATCAGGTACTCGGGGCCGAACGACAGGTTGCTGAAACCGTAGGTGGTGGCGACGATGTCCGACTGCTCGGCGTGGGCCAGCTCGGCGATCGCGTGCACCACGGCGATTTCCATTTCGCGCGTGATGGTGGTGGCGCCGCAATCGAGCGCGCCGCGGAAGATGTACGGGAAGCACAGCACGTTGTTGACCTGGTTCGGATAGTCCGAACGGCCGGTGCAGATGATGGCGTCGCCGCGCACGGCCTTGACGTCTTCCGGCAGGATCTCCGGGTTCGGGTTGGCCAGCGCCAGGATCAGCGGATTCGGCGCCATGGCCTTGACCATGTCCTGCTTCAGCACGCCGCCGGCCGACAGGCCGAGGAAGATGTCGGCGTCGCTGATCACTTCGGCCAGCGTGCGGGCCGAGGTTTCGCGGGCGAAGCGTTCCTTGTCCGGGTCCATCAATTCCTTGCGGCCCTTGTAGACCACGCCTGCCAGGTCGGTGACGTAGATGTTTTCCAGCGGGAAGCCGAGGTCGACGATCAGGTCCAGGCAGGCCAGCGCGGCCGCGCCGGCGCCCGACACCACCAGCTTGCAGTTGGCGATATCCTTGCCGACGTACTGGATGCCGTTCATGATGGCGGCGCCGACGATGATGGCGGTGCCGTGCTGGTCGTCGTGGAAGACCGGGATCTTCATCTTCTCGCGCAGCTGGCGCTCGATGTAGAAGCACTCGGGCGCCTTGATGTCTTCCAGGTTGACGCCGCCGAAGGTCGGCTCCAGCGAGGCGATGATGTCGACCAGCTTGTCCGGGTCGGATTCGTTGATCTCGATGTCGAACACGTCGATGCCGGCGAACTTCTTGAACAGCACGCCCTTGCCTTCCATCACAGGCTTGGCGGCCAGCGGGCCGATGTTACCCAGGCCCAGCACGGCGGTGCCGTTGGTGATGACGGCCACCAGGTTGCCGCGCGCCGTGTATTTGTAGGCGTTGGCCGGATCGATGACGATCTCTTCGCATGGCGCGGCCACGCCCGGCGAGTACGCCAGCGCCAGGTCGCGCTGGTTGGTCAGTTGCTTGGTCGGCGTGACGCTGATCTTGCCTGGCGTCGGGCACTCGTGGTATTCGAGCGCCGCGAGGCGCAATTGTTGACGAAGTTCTTCTTTTTTATCAGATGACGAATCCATGCTGTGCTGCCTTCCTGTTTGTACTGTCGGAAAGCTTCCGATTTTATCAGACCAATTCTTTCAATTAAGTAGGTATTTTCACCAACAGCTATGACTGATATCAGCATTATTTATGATCTGAGGCAACTCAAACCGAATTTTTGACGCTTTTAGCGGCATTAAACTATCAATAGCTTCAACATAATCAATTTTCCGGTTTTATCACTATTTTGTATCGGCCGATGAATTTTGATTGAAAATGCCAATCAGCCGGCGGCCGGGGGCCAAGTAAGCTGGATCCATCCCCACCTACCGGAGCTTGCCATGCCCACCATGATCAGCAGCGGCGCCGACCTGCCGGCCACCACTGGCGACGCCGCCCCCTCCAACGCCTGGACCTGCCTGCAGGATTGGCAGCGCCACGGCATCCAGCTGGCGTTTGTCTACAGCCGCTCGCTCGGCGGCCTGATGCAGACCGGCCAGGGCAAACTGGCGCAACTGGGCGAACAGGCGCTGACCATCGAAACGGCCGGCAGCCGCCTGCTCGTCATGCTGGCCGGCGCCCGCTACGAGGCCGGGCCGCAGCTGTTCTTCACACCCGACCTGCTGGACCGCTACCAGGTGGAAGGCATCGCGGTCCGCCTGGCCAACCACGACTGGCTGTTCCTGTCCGCCGACACCACAGCGCCCCGCGCGACGCTGCACGCACCGGTACAATAACGCCATGCTCTCCGAATTCGACCTCATCCAGGAATACTTCCAGCGCCCTCGCCACCCTGCCCGCGCCACGCTCGGCATCGGCGACGACTGCGCCCTGCTCACCCCCACGCCCGGCATGCAGACGGCGATCTCGTCCGACATGCTGGTCGAGGGCCGCCACTTCTTCGCCGGCGAGGACGCGGCCCGCCTCGGCCACAAGGCGCTGGCGGTCAACCTGTCCGACCTGGCGGCGATGGGCGCGCGCCCGGTCGGCTTCACCTTGGCGCTGGCGCTGCCGTCGGCCGACCGCGACTGGCTGGCCGGCTTTTCCCACGGCATGTTCGCGCTGGCCGACGCCCACGACATCGAGCTGATCGGCGGCGACACCACCAAGGGCCCGCTGACCATCTGCATCACCGTGTTCGGCGAAGTGCGGCCCGGCCAGGCGCTGCGCCGCAGCGGCGCCCGCGCCGGCGACGATATCTGGATCTCCGGCACGCTGGGCGACGCCCGCCTGGCGCTGGGCGGCTACCGCCTCGAACTGTCGATGGACGCGGCCAGCCTGCAGGCGGCCGCCGTGCGCCTGCACACGCCGACGCCGCGCGTGGCGCTGGGCATGCTGCTGGCGCAACAAGGCCTGGCCAGCTCCGCCATCGACATTTCCGACGGCCTGGTGGGCGACCTCGGCCACATCCTCAAGCAATCGGGCGTCGGCGCCACGCTGGACCTGGATGCGCTGCCGGCCGGCGCCGTGCTGGTCACGCGCGATGCCGCGATGCGCCGCGCCTACACCGCCGCCGGCGGCGACGATTACGAACTGTGCTTCACCGCGCCGGCCTCGGCGCGGGCGGACGTGCTGGCGGCGGCCGCCAGCGTGGCCACGCCGGTCACGCGGGTCGGCAGCATCGAAGCCGCCCCCGGCCTGCGCCTGGTGGACGCGGCCGGCGCCGCGCTAGACCTGCAACTGGAAAGCTTCGATCACTTCACTTCCTGAAGCGCGGTGACGTCCTCGTCCGGCTGCCCCGCGTGGCGGCCGCTGCCGTGCATCAGCCAGTAGTGGTGGAAGGCCAGGCGGATGTTGTCGCGCAGCTGGGTGTCGTCCCACGGCTTGGTGTAGAAGCGGTAGATGGCGCCGCGGTTGATCGAATCGAGCACCGCGTCCAGCCCCGTGTAGCCGGACAGGATGATGCGTATCGTCTCCGGATACATTTCCTTGACCTTGCTGAGGAACTCGGTGCCGCTCATGCCCGGCATGCGCTGGTCGCAGACGATCACCTGCACCGCGTGCAGCGCCAGCATCTCGAAGCCTTCGCCGGGCGTGGCCGCCGTCAGGATCTGGTAGCCGTCGCGGCGGAACAGCCGGTGCAGCGAGGACAGCACGTTGACGTCGTCGTCGACGATCAGCAGCGTCTGCGCCGGCTTGCCGGGATGGGCGGCGTCCGGCGGCAGGCCGCGGCCCGAGGCCAGCAGTTCGGCCAGGTCCGCCGGCGCCACCGGGCGGCTGAAGTAATAGCCCTGGATTTCATCGCAGCGGCTGCGCCGCAGGTACTCCAGCTGGGCGCGCGTCTCCACCCCTTCGGCGATCACCCGCAGCTTCAGGCTGTGCGCCATGCTGATGATGGCCTGGGCGATGGCGGCGTCGTTGGGGTTGGTGGTGATGTCGCGCACGAAGGCGATGTCGATCTTCAGCTTGTCGATCGGGAAGCGCTGCAGATAGGCCAGCGATGAATAGCCGGTGCCGAAATCGTCGATCGCCACCTTGATGCCGATCGCCTTCAGGCTGCTCAGCACGCTGATGGTGCGCTCGGTGTTGGACATCAGCGCGGTCTCGGTCAGCTCCAGTTCCAGCAGCTCGGCCGGCACGTCGTGGCGCAGCAGCGCGCTGCGCACCGTCAGCTCCAGGTCGCCCTCGACGAACTGGCGGCTGGCGACGTTGACCGCCACCCGCACCGGCCCGACGTCGCTGCGCAGCCAGGCGCCGATCTGGCGGCAGGCGGCATCGACGATCCAGGCGCCGACCCGCACGATCAGGCCGGTATCCTCCAGCACCGGCACGAACTCGGCCGGATAGACCAGGCCGAAGCCGGGCCGCTGCCAGCGCAGCAGCGCCTCGGCGCCGGCCACCTCGCCGCTGTGCAGGTTGACCTTGGGCTGGTAGTACAGCAGCAGTTCGTTGTTGTCCAGCGCGCGGCGCAGCGCCAGCTCCATGTCCAGCCGCGCCAGCACTTGCACGTTCATGCCGGCGGTGAAGAAGCGGTAGCCGTCGCGCCCGGCCTGCTTGGCGCGCTCCATCGCGGTGTCGGCGTACTTGACCAGGGTTTGCGGATCGGTGGCGTCTTCCGGATACATGGCGATGCCGATGCTGGCGCTGAGCACGGCCTGGTGGCCGTCCAGGTCGAACGGCAGGCGCAGCGCCTCGCGCACCTCGTTGGCGGTGTGCACCGCGTCCTGCTGGTCGCGCGTCATGGTCAGGATCAGCGCGAACTCGTCGCCGCCCATGCGGCCCACGGTGTCGCGGATGCGCACGCACTGCACCAGCCGGTTGCTGAACTGGCGCAGCAGCTCGTCGCCCAGCGCCGCGCCCAGCGAATCGTTGATGTTCTTGAAGCGGTCCAGCGCGATGAACAGCACCACGATGCGCCAGGACTTGTCCTGCGCGAGCGTGATGGCGTCGCCCAGGGTCTGGAAGAACAGCGTGCGGTTGGGCAGGCCGGTCAGGCTGTCGTAGTGGGCCATGTGCTGCAGCAGTTCCTCGGACTGGCGGCGCTCGCTGATGTCGCGCGCCACGCCCAGCAGCACGGCCGGCTGGCCGGCGCGCTGCAGCAGCTGCCAGTAGAGCTCCACCGGCACCGCGATCAGGTCGCGCCGCATCAAGTCCTGTTCGAGCAGCTCGGGCGCGCGCGCCGGGCCGATGGCGGCGGTGTAGGCGGCCAGCCGCTCGGCCTGGTCGCGCAGCGCCGACGGCGAACCCAGGCCGATGCGGCTGGCGCTCTGGCCCAGCATCTCGCTGCGCGGATAGCCCAGCATGCGGCAGGCGCCGTCGTTGACGTCGACCACGTCGGCGCTGTCGGCGTCGAGCAGGAAGATGGCGTCGGCGGTGGCGTCCATCGCGCTGCGGAAGCGCTGCAGCTCGGCGGTGCGCTCGCGCACGGTCTGCTCCAGGCGTGTGTTGTAGTGGCGGGTTTCGCGGTGCAGCAGGCGCACCTCCAGCATGTTGCGGATGCGCGTCAGCACCTCGACCGGGTCGAAGGGCTTGCTGACGAAATCGCGCGCGCCCATGTCCAGCGCCTTGATCTTGTGGTCGGGCTGGGCGGTGACGACCAGCACCGGCAGCCAGGCGTCGGTCTCCAGCGGCTTGAGCGCCTCCATGACCTCGAAGCCGGTCATGTTCGGCATCTGCATGTCGAGGATGATCAGGTCGTACTGGTGCTCGGCGTGCCAGCCGGCCACCACGCGCGGATCGGTGGTGGCGCTGACCGCCGTGTAGCCGGTGGAACGGAGCAGGTATTCCAGCAGTTCCACGTTCACCGGCTGATCGTCGACGATCAGGATGCGGGCACTGAAAATGTCGGTCTGGCTGATCATAGGATGGGCCTCCGTATGGTCCCTGGTGAGCCGGCGTTCTGGCCGGTTCGGACCGCGTCCCTCTCTTGTGCAAGCTTAACAGTTTGCACAATCGGCGGCGCACGCCTGCGGTGTCTGGGCAGGGGCAGCCGGGTTATCGTTTCGAGTGTACGCAAGTTCAAATCGGCGGTCTAATGTTTTTGTGGACTATTGCGATTCTGGCAAAACATTTTGTACACTACTGGCATCGATTGCGAACTGCATGGTACAGTGGAAGCCAGCCCGCAGATTGCCGCAACAGAAGGAGCGTTTCATGAATTCGAACAGCGACACCATCCTCGACCTGGCCGCACAAGTCGGCAAATCCCTGCAAGCCAAGGGCCTGATACTGGCCACCGCCGAGTCGTGCACCGGCGGCGGCGTGGCCCAGGCCATCACTGAAATCGCCGGCTCGACCGCCTGGTTCGACTGCGGCTTCATCACCTATTCCAACGCCTCCAAGACGGAAATGCTGGACGTGTCCGCCGCACTGATCGCGCAGATGGGCAGCGTGTCCGAGGAAGTGGCGGCCGCCATGGCGACCGGCGCGCTCGGCTCCAGCAACGCCCATCTGGCGGTGTCGACCACCGGCATCGCCGGCCCCACCGGCGCCGTGCCCGGCAAGCCGGTCGGCACGGTCTGCTTCGGCTGGGCCAACGGCGACACCGTGCACACCGAACGGCTGGTGTTCAGCGGCGACCGCAAGGCCGTGCGCGAACAGACCGTCATCCATGCCTTGCAGGGTTTGCTCCGCTTCATCGACTAGGCGGTTGCCATCCCGCCGCAAAACAATTACTCTCGACGCATTCAAGCGATTCAGGAGTAATTGATGCAAAACTCGGTACATTTTATTCTCCAAGGTAAGGGCGGTATCGGCAAGACGCTGGTATCCACCATCCTGGCGCAGTGGATCGCGGCCAAGGACCTGGTGGAAGACCAGCAGCCGCTGCGCTGCTACGACACCGACCAGGAGAACGCGACCTTCTCGCGCTACAAGGCGATGGACGTCAAGCATGTGCCGGTGATGACCGACAGCCGCACCATCGACCCCAAGCGCTTCGACGCGCTGATGATCGACATCCTGGAAGAAGACGGCAACTGCGTCATCGACAACGGCGCCAACACCTTCTCGCCGCTGATGGGCTACCTGATCGAGAACGACTGCTTCTCGCTGCTGGAGGAATCGGGGCGCAAGGTCTACATCCACACCATCGTCGGCGGCGGCGACACGCTGCACGACACCGCCATGGGCTTCGTCTCGACCGCCAAGTCGACCAATGTGCCGCTGGTGCTGTGGGAGAACGAACACTTCGGCCTGCTGCAATCGGCGTCCGGCAAGCAGTTCACCGAATCGCAGACCTATGCCGACAACTCGTCGCGCGTGAAGGGCCGCATCGTGCTGTCGGCGCGCAACGCCGACACCTTCGGCGCCGACATCAAGAAGATGAACACGGCGCGCCTGACCGCTAACGAGGTCAAGGAAAGCGACAAGTTCAACCTGATGGAAAAACAACGCATCAAGGTGGTATTCCGCGATTTGTTCGAGCAACTCGACAAAGTGGAGTGGTAAGCCGCCATGGATCAGCACAAGCTGCGCAGCCTGGTCTTTGAAAAAACCGGCGTCCGCATCGACGTCGACGACCCCGTGTTCGCGCTGGTGGCGCTGAACGAGGCGGTGCTGGCCGAGACGGTCGAGCGCCACATCGCCCTGATCGACGCCGCCTCGCAGGAACTGGTGCAGCACGCCAGGTCGGCCGTCGGACTGGGCGCGCAGCACGACGGCGTCCGCAAACCGGTGGCGCTGGACGCCACCAACGAACCGGCCGCCATCGGTGCAACTGCGGCGGCCACGGCGGCCGGCTACGCGCCGGCGCCGGCGATGCCGGTGCGCGCCATCGCCACCCAGTCGCCGGCGGTCACGCCGCGCGAGCTGCGGCTGCTGGGCGCGGCGGCCGGCGTCTCGGTGCTGAGCGCCTTGCTGGTGCTGGGCGGCCAGGCCGCCTTCTTCAAACCGCTGCCGCCGCCGGCGCCGGTGATCCAGCAAGCCAAGGCGCTGACGCCGGAACAAACCACCGCGCTGGCCAACGCCGACAAACTCAACAAAGCCATCCAGAAGCTGGACCCGAAACTCCGCGCCCAGCTTCAAGCTGAGCTGCTGAAGTAAGCGGCGCCGGCGGCATGGCATTCCCCATCGTCCGCCGCCTGCTATTGATCGGCATGCTGATGGTTGGCCTTCCCGCGGCCGCCATCCCCCCCGACCGCACATTGTCACAACTGGAGCACCGCTCCTGGACCGCCAAGGACGGCGTGCCGCCATCGATCATCACGATGGACCAGACCGATGACGGCTATCTGTGGCTGGGCACCGGCGCCGGCCTGTTCCAGTTCGACGGCGTGCGCTTCCAGCCCTTCCAGCCAAGCACGGGAAAGATCTCGACCAGCGCCGTCTACTTCATCAAGGCGCAGCCGGGCGGCGGCCTGTGGATAGGCTGGCGCCAGGGCGGCATCAGCTTCGTCAAGGATGGCGCGGTGGTCAACTACGGCGCCGACGAAGGGCTGAGCCTGGCCAGCTGGTGGGCCTTCGCCTTCGACCGCCAAGGCCAGGTGTTCGCCGCCGGCCTGGACGGCGTGATGCGCTTCGACGGCCAGCGCTGGCACAAGCTGGGCCCGGCCCAGGGCTTCACGGCGGACAAGGCGTCCGTCATGTTTGTCGACAAGGACGGCACGCTGGCCGTCTTCACCGACCACGGCTTGTTCCGCCTGCCGCCGGGCGCCGCCACCTTCAAGCCGCCGCTCGGGCATCTGGGCAGCATCGAGCCCCCGCAGTTTGGCCCCGACGGCCGCATCTACTTCATGGAGGCGCGCGGCCTGCGCATCATCGACAGCCTGGAAACCTATGACAAGGCCGACGGACCATGGCTGTTCAAATCCACGCCGGAATCATCCCACCGCATGCTGGTCGACCGGTCGGGCAGCCTGTGGGTGGAAACCGCGACCTGCGGCGTCTGCCGCTTCGATCCGCGCCGGCCGGACAAGATCGAAAGCTTCAGCGTCAAAAACGGCCTGAGCTCGAATCTGGTCGCCACTTTTTTCGAGGACCGCGAGGGCAATGTCTGGGTCGCCACCGCCAAGGGGCTGGAGCGTTTCCGCCAGGTCGATGTGAACCTGGTGACGCCGGCCTTGCCGGGCGCGGAAGTGAGCGAAGGCAGGCTGCTGCCCGGCCCGGCCAACGCGATGATGCTGACCACCGTGGCGCAGGTCGGCAGCTGGCTGGAAGTCACGCCGGACGGCGAAGTGCACAACAGCGCCTGGCTGAAGCAGCATGGGATAGGCCGGGTGCAGGTGATCCAGCGCGGGCGCGATCAATCGCTGTGGCTGGCGGAGCGCGCCCGCCTGCGCCGGGTGACGCCGGACGGCGCGGTGCACGCCATCGAATATCCCGAGGACATGGGCCCGGTCCATCTGGTCCACGCGCTGGCGCATGGCGAGGACGATACGCTGTGGATGTCGGTGGTGAATGCCGGCGTGCACCGGCTGCGCGGCGGACGCTGGGACCGCGAAACGCTGCTGCCGGGTGAAGGCACGCGCTCGGCCATGTCGATACTGGCCGATACCTCCGGCCGGATGTGGTTCGGCTACAGCAGGAACACGGTGGTCATGCTGGACAAGGGCAAGGCGGTGACTGTGCCCATCGAGCAGGACGGGCAGCTGAAAGGCACGTCGGTATTGTACGAGTCCCTCGGGCAGATCTGGGCCGGCGGCGAGGCCGGGCTGGCGCGCTATCACGACGGACGCTTCGTCAAGGTGAGCCTGGCGCTGCCCAACATCCGCAGCATCTCCTCCATCCTGACCGACAGCAGCGGCAATATGTGGCTGAATTCATCGGCGGGCACGGTGCGGCTGGACGGCCGCTCGCTGGCCGACGCCATCGCCCACCCGGAGCAACCGGTGCAAGGTCGTCTGTTCGACGCCACGGACGGCAGGCTGGGCATCACCGACCTGCTGGGCGCACAATCGCTGGCGCAAGCCGGCGACGGCAAGATATGGCTGACCACGCACGACGGCGTCGCCTGGATCGATCCGCTGCATCTGCTCAAGGCGCCGGCGCCGCCGCCGGTCGTCATGCAAGCGCTGAGCGCGCAGGGCCAGACGTACCGGCGGCCCGCGCAGCTGAACCTGCCCGCCGGCGCAGGCAATGTGCAGATCGACTACAGCAGCGCGCTGCTCGGCACGCCGCAGCGCATGCGCTTCAAGTATCTGCTGGAGGGCTACGACCAGGAATGGCAGGACGCGGGCGAGCGCCGCCAGGCTTTCTACACGGGCTTGCCGCCGGGCGAATACCGCTTCCGCGCGGTCGCGGAAAACGGCGCCGGCAACTGGGGGCAGGAAGGCCCGGGCCTGCGCTTCAGCGTTGCCGCGAGTTTTTACCAGACCTGGTGGTTCAAGTGCCTGCTGGTCTTGAGCGGGATGGCGCTGGTGTGGCTGCTGCACCGGCTGCGTTTGAAGCGCATGGAACTGCGGATCAAGGCGCAGATGGAAGTGCGGCACGCGGAGCGCGAGCGCATCGCCCGCACGCTGCACGACACGATCCTGCAAAGCGCGCAGGCGCTGATCCTGCGCTTCGACCGCATCAAGCGCGCCCTGCCCGCCGCCGACCCGGCGCTGTGCCAGATCGACGCCGCGCTCGATGCCGCGCAAGAGGTGGTCGACGAGGGACGCGAGCGGGTGCTGGAATTGCGCAGGCGCGATGCACATCCGGGCGCGCTCGGCGACTACCTGTACGAGTTCGGGCAAGCGATGGCGCAGCAGCACGGCATTTGTTTTTCGCTGAGCACGCAGGGCGAGGCACGCGAGCTGGCGGCGGCGGTCAAGACCGAAGTGCTGGCCATCGGCAAGGAAGCCTTGTTCAACGCGGTGCGGCACTCGGGCAGCG
Source organism: Rugamonas rivuli (assembly GCF_009380165.1). GTDB lineage: Bacteria > Pseudomonadota > Gammaproteobacteria > Burkholderiales > Burkholderiaceae_D > Rugamonas > Rugamonas rivuli. The sequence continues at coordinate 316,937 of NZ_WHUF01000008.1, read as the reverse complement.
CCGAAGTGAAGATCGAGCTGGTGTATGCATCCGCGCAGTTCTCGATGACGGTGCAGGACTACGGCAAGGGGCTGGATGCGAGCGTGCAGTCGTCAGGAAAACGGCCGGGGCATTGGGGCTTGAGCGGCATGAGCGAACGCGCGCAGCAGGTCGGCGGGCAGTTGGTTATCGACAGCCGGCAGGATGTCGGCACCACCGTCGTGTTCTCAATCATCGCCAGGCTGGCCTTCGGCTAGCACGGCCGTCGAGTACGGCGCCAGTTCCTGCCAGCCCAGGCTGAGATACAGCGCGCGGCCTTCGGCCGTCGCCACCAGCAGGCGATCGGCATCGCCGGCCACGGCGTCCAGCGCATGCATCAATGCGCTGGCCAAGCCTTTGCGGCGATGCGCCGGCGCCGTTTCGATGCGGTCGAAGATCGCGGTTCCCTGATGCAGCACCACGCCGCCCGTTGCGGCCGTCTGGCCGTCGGCGTCGACGATGCGGATGATGTGCGCGCCATGTTCAATCGCCGATTGCAGCGCATAGCCGGCAGGCAGCGGCGCGGCCTGCGCCATCGGTGTGGCGCGGGACATCAGGTAGCGCGGGCGTTCGATGGCCCAACGCGTCGGCAGCGCGTGGCGCAGGGTCTCGACGTCGACGGCAGCCTTCAGGAAGACGCGGTGTTGCAGGATCTGCGCCGCGCACGCTTGCAGTGCAGCGCCAGCATCGACAAACACATGGCGGCGCAATTGCTCCGGCCAGCCGACCTCGACGACCAGACCGCCACCCTCGCGCTGCGGCAACGGCAAGCCGCGCGCCAGGCTCCAGCCGGACAGCCAACGTTCAAGTAAATCCAGATTCAGATGCATGTTTATGATGGACGGAACGACGAGGCGCGCAGCAACGCCAGCGCCTGCTGCACGCGCTGGCCGAAGACGGCGGGCATGCTGCGCTCGCCGGACTCCTGGCCGCCGATCAGGCACAGGTGCGCCATGCGGCCCACCAGTTCCGCATCGACCGAACCATCGGTGCGCGCGCGGCACGCCGAGATCGCGAACGACAGCCGGGTTTGATCGACGCGCTGCTGGTACTCGGCCACGAGGGGATCGATGCGCGACCAGGCGCGGATCGCGGTTTCCCGCTGCGGCCGCTTTTCCGCAGCAATGGTGAGATAGCGTTGCAGCACATCCTCCAGGCTGCTGCCTGCGGCCGCGTGGGCCAGCATACGGTCGGCATAGTCGGCCTCCCAGGCCGCCAGCAGCGCATGCACAAATTCATCTCGGCTGCGGAAGTGGTGGTAGAACGATCCGCGCGTCACGTTCAGGCGCCGCGCCAATTGTTCGGCGGAGATGCCTTGATAGCCCTGGTGGTCCAGGGCGTCGAAGCCGGCTGCAATCCAATGGTCACGCGTCAACACCAGGTCCACCTCGAAAACATACAGACTGTGTATGGTAGCACCGGCCTCGCTAGACTGCAGCCTTCCCCTACGCATGGAGCCGGCATGAAAAAGATAGCCCTGATCGCCTTTGACAACTTCACCGATATCGACCTGTTTTTGATGTGGGATATTCTCGGACGCAACCAACATGATTGGCAGGTCCGCATCCTCGGCAAGCAGGCCGTGCTGCGTTCCGCCCACGGATTGCAGGTCGGCGTGCACGGCGCGCTGGACGAAGCGAACCAGGCGGACGTGGTGCTGTTCTCAAGCGGCAAGGAAGGCGTGCCTGCGGCCCTGGCTGACCGCGACTTCATGGCGGCGTTCCAGCTGGACCCCGAACGGCAATTGATCGGTTCCATCTGCGGCGGCTCCTTCATCCTCGGGCAATTGGGCTTGTTGCCCGGACGTCGGGCAGCCACCCATCCCGACGCCCGCGAGGCCTTGCGCGCAAGCGGCGTGGAACCGGACGACAGACCGTTCATGAGCGTCGGCAATGTAGCGACGGCGGGCGGTTGCCTGGCCGCGCTCTACCTGATCGGCTGGGCGGTCGAGCGGCTGTTCGGCATCGGGAAAAGCCTGGAAACGCTGCGGCCGGTGCTGCCGGCCGGCCAGTACGAATGCTATGAACAGCTGATCGTTTCCAGCATCCGCCAGGGCGGCGAGCCCTCTTCCATAACGTGCGGCCATTGATTGGCAAGCGATTCTATGCCATGCTGGGTGCTTACAAATACGTCAACTTTCCATCAAGGCTGCCATCCCCATGAATACGCTCATTCGCAAGTTCCTGCTGGCCGCGCTGGCACTGGCAGCAGTCCAGGCCACCCATGCGCAGATGGCGGGTTATGGCATGCAGTACGATAACGTCACCGTCTGGCCGGTGCCGGACTTGCGGGTGCCGGTGCACTCGTCCGGCGGCGCTGCCGCAGCGCCGGTGCGCGCCAGCGCCCAGCCCGCACCCAAGGCCAACGCGCGCATCCTGGCGCAGTCCTTCCCGCCCAAGAAGCAGTTTGAAATGCAGCAGGCCTATCTGCAAAGCATGGACGCGTACCTGCAAATCGAGAAAAAGATGGGCTGGACCTCGCGCGACATGGCGGGCGGACTGGCGGCCTTCTTGGTCGGCAACTATATGGTGCTGAACGATGCCGACGTCTCCGACGAAGCCTTCCAGGCGGTGGCGAAGCAGTTGCGCCGCGAGCCGGGCATGCAGGCGCTGGTCAGCAAGCAGGATGCCATCACCCTGCGCGACACCTTCGAACAAAGCGCCATGGTCGGCACCTTCATGGCGCTGGCCTACAAGTCCGGGCAGCAGACGCCGCAGCCGCCGGCCGTGCAGCAAAACCTGCGCAACGCCGCGCGTGAAAACCTCAAGCTGGTGCTGCGCACCGATCCCGCCACCGTACAGATCGACAACGCGGGCATGCACCTGCGCTAGTCCAGCCCGGCCAGCAGATGCTGCCATAGCCGCTGGGCGACCGGGCCATGGGCGGCATCGCGGCGGCGCGCGATGACCAGCTCCAGTTCGCTTTCGCGGAAATGATCGCCGGCCAGCGACAGCAGCCTTCCCTGCGCCAGATCCTCGTCCACCAGATAGCCGGGCATGTGGCCCCAGCCCATGCCTTGCAAAATCACTTCGCGCTTCATGAACTGGTCGGCCACGGTGCAGCGCCGCGCGCCGTCCACCACGAAGTAGTCGCGCGGCGGGCTATTGCGCGCGCTGTCGCGGATCACGCATTGCACGTAGGGCCGCATCATCTCCGGCGTGATGCCCGCATGCAGCGGAAAATCCAGGAAGCCCGGCGCCACCACCGGCACCAGCCGCACGCGCTGCCACTGCCGCGCATCGAAGCGCAGGTCGGCATGGTCGAGGTGGTGGAAGATCAGGTCGGCCTCGCCGCTGTGCAGACGCTCCCACGGCCCGGACAGCGCTTCGAAATGCAGGTCGAGGCGGGTGGCCGGGCATTGCGCGAAGAATTGCCGCAGCAGGCGCAGCGTGGCCGGCAGCGGGCACAGGTCGCCGATCACCACGGACAGTTGTAGCTCCTCGCCCATCGCCGCCTGACTGGCCTGGGTTGCCAGCTGCCTGGCGCCGTCGAGCAGCTGCCGCGCCTGCCCGACGAAGGCCTGGCCGGCGGCGGACACGGTCACGCGATAGCCGCTGCGGTCCAGCAGCGCCAGCCCTAGTTGGCGCTCCAGGCTGGCCACGGCGGCAAACACGCTGGGATGCGAGCGGTGCAGCTGCGCCGCAGCCTTTTGAAAGCTGCCCAATTCGGCCACCGCCAGGAAGCAGGCCAGCTCATGCAGGGTAAAACCGATAGAGTTCATAAATCCTACAGAGATAGACCGAATTATTGAATTTTATCCGACTATGTTCTTCCCTACAGTGAAGGCTCGATCATTTTCAGGAGAACATCATGCGTGCCATACACATCGCCAGCTTCGGCGGCCCGGAACAGCTGCAAGCGATAGAACTGCCCACACCGGTCGCGGCGGCCGGACAGGTGCTCATCCGCGTCAAGGCGTTCGGCCTCAACCGCGCGGAAAGCTATATGCGGCAAGGGCTGTGGGGCGATGCCGTCAAGGTGCCGGGCATCGAATGCGTCGGCGAAGTCGCCAGCGCGCCGGGCTCGACGTTGCGTGAAGGCGAGCGCGTCGCCGCCATCATGGGCGGCATGGGCCGCAGCATCAACGGCAGCTACGCCGAGTATGTGTGCGTGCCGGCAGCCAACGTGGTGCCGCTGCGCAGCGCCCTGCCCTGGGCCGAGCTGGCCGCCATTCCGGAATCGTATGCAACCGCCTGGGCCTGCCTGCACGACTGCCTGGCGCTGCAAGCCGGGCAGACCTTGCTGATACGCGGCGCCAGCTCGGCGCTGGGCCAGGCCGCCAGCAATATCGCCGCCCGCCTGGGCGCGCAGGTGATCGCCGCCAGCCGCCGGCCGGCCGAGCTGGCGGACGTGCTGAAGCAAAACGGTGCGCGCCACATCGTCGCCGAGCAGCCCAGCCTGAGCGGCGCGGTGTGGGAGATCGCGCCCGGCGGCGTGGACGCGGTGCTGGACCTGGTCGGCAACACCACCCTGCTCGACTCGCTGACGCTGGCGGCCCGCCCGAGCCGGGTGTGCCAGGCCGGCTTCCTCGGCGGGCTGGGGCCGCTGGAGCATTTCCTGCCGCTGCAACAGCTGCCGCCGCGCGTGCAGCTGAGCTTTTTCGGCAGCTTCGCCTTCGGCACGCCCGGCTTCGAGCTGGACCGGGTGCCGCTGCAAGCCATCGTCGAGCGGGTCGAGCAAGGCCACTACCGCGCGCGGCCGGCCCGGGTGTTCGCCTTCGACGACATCGCCGAAGCCCACGCCTATCTCGACGCCGGGTCCGGCATGGGCAAGGCGGTGGTGCAAATCGGCCACTAGGCGGTTGCGGCAGTTTTCTGCTAACATGTGAACACCTATTCATTTGTTAGCACCATGAGCTGCCACCACGACTATTCCGACTGCGATCCCGCGATTGCCCAGCTGGCCGACCTGTTCCATCTGCTGGGCGATCCCACGCGCCTGCGCATCGTGCTGGCCTGCGTGGCGGCGCCGATCGCCGTCAGCGACATCGCTTCCTCGCTGGAGCTGAGCAGTTCGCTGGTCAGCCACCACTTGCGTTTGCTGCGCGCGGCGCGCATTGTCAAGTCTGAGCGCCAGGGCAAACAAGTGTTCTATTCCGCCGCCGACGCCCACATCAGCGGCGTACTCAACGATATGCTCGAACATATCGCCGAACCTTCCAACGGGAACGAAGCATGAGCAAGCACCACGACCACCACGATCACGACCATAGCCATGACCATGGCCATGATTGCGGCCACTCCCACGCCCCGGCCAAGGCCAAGGCGCACAGCCACGACCATCACGGGCACGACCACAGCCACGGTCACGGCCACCATCACCACCACGGCGATCCCAACACCATGGGCCGCGCCTTCGCCATCGCCATCGTGCTCAACACCGTGTTCGTCGCGGTGGAATTCTTCTACGGTTTCCTGGCCAACTCCACCGCGCTGATGGCCGACGCCGGCCACAACCTGTCCGACGTGCTGGGCCTGATGCTGGCCTGGGGCGCGGCGATCCTGGCCAAGCGCGTGCCGAACGGCCGCTATACCTACGGCCTGCGCAGCACGTCGATGCTGGCGGCCCTGTTCAATTCCATGCTGCTGATGGCGGCCTGCGGCGGCATCGCCTGGGAAGCCGTGCAGCAACTGGCGCACCCGGATCCGGTGGCCGGCCTGACCGTGTCGGTGGTGGCCGGCGTCGGCATCCTGATCAACGGTTTCTCGGCCTGGCTGTTCATGTCCGGCAGCAAGGACGACATCAACATCCGTGGCGCCTACCTGCACATGGCGGCCGATGCCGCGATCTCGCTGGGCGTGCTTGTGGCCGGCGTGATCGTCAAGTACTCGGGCTGGAACTGGCTGGATCCGCTGGTCAGTATGGTGATCGTCGCCTTCATCGTCTACAGCACCTGGTCGCTGCTGAAGCAATCGATGCGCATGATGCTGGCGGCCGTGCCGGACAATCTGGACCACGCCGAAGTCGAGCAATTCCTGCGCACCCAGCCAGGCGTGACCGAAGTGCACGACCTGCACATCTGGGCCATGAGCACCACCGAGAACGCGCTGACGGCGCACCTGGTGACGCCGGCCGGCCATCCGGGCGATGCGGCGCTGGACGCGATCAGCGCCCAGCTGAAGGAAGACTATTCCATCGACCACGCCACGCTGCAGGTGCGCCTCGGCACCACGGCGCACGAGTGCAGCCTGCAGGAGCAGCCGCACTAAGCCAAGTCAGTCCACCAGGTTGGCGTACAGCGCCGTACTCAGGTAGCGTTCGCCAAAGGACGGGATGATCGTCACGATGATCTTGTCCGCATTCTCCGGCCGCCGCGCCACCTGCAGCGCCGCCCACAAAGCGGCGCCGGAGGATATCCCCACCAGCAATCCCTCCTGGCTGGCCGCCAGCCGCGCGGTCGCAAAAGCATCGTCGTTCTTGACGCCGATGATCTCGTCATACACCTTGGTATTGAGCACGGCCGGCACGAAGCCCGCGCCTATGCCCTGGATCGGGTGCGGCCCCTTGGTGCCCTTGGCCAGCACGGGCGAAGCCTCCGGCTCCACCGCGATGCAGCGGAACTCCGGCTTGCGCGCCTTGATCACTTCGCCGACACCGGTGATGGTGCCACCCGTGCCCACGCCGGCCACCAGGATGTCGGCGCGGCCGTCGGTGTCGGCCCAGATTTCCTCGGCCGTGGTGCGGCGGTGCACATCGGGATTGGCGGGGTTGTTGAATTGCTGCGGCATCAGGTAGCGCGGATCGCTGTCGGCCAGTTCCTCGGCTTTGCGGATCGCGCCCAGCATGCCCTCGCTGCCGGGTGTGAGCACCAGCTCGGCGCCATAGGCGCGCAGCAGCATGCGGCGCTCGCGGCTCATGGTGTCCGGCATGACCAGCATGCAGCGGTAGCCGCGCGCGGCGCACACCATCGCCAGCGCGATGCCGGTGTTGCCGCTGGTCGGTTCGAGGATGATGGTGTCGGGACGGATCTGGCCGGCCGCTTCGGCCGCTTCGATCATCGACAGGCCGATGCGGTCTTTGACGCTGTGGGCGGGGTTGCAGTACTCCAGCTTGACCAGCACCTGCGCGGTGCTGCCCTTGGCCAGCCGGTTCAGGCGCACCAGCGGGGTGCGGCCTATCAGTTCGGTGACGTCGTTGGCAATCTTCATGGAAAACCTCCGAAGTGGGACGGAGGTTCCAGTCTACGCCAAATTCAGGTGCTTATTTCACATCCATCAGTTCGACATCGAAGATCAACGCGGAATTCGGCGGGATGCCGCTGCCCGGCGTCGGACGCGAGCCGTAGGCCAGTTCCGACGGGATGATCAGCGTGCGCTTGCCGCCCACCTTCATGCCCTGGATGCCCTGGTCCCAGCCTTTGATGACGCGGCCGGCGCCCAGCACGAAGTCCAGCGGCTCGCCGCGCGGAATCGACGAGTCGAACAGCTTGCCGTGCATGGCCTTGGCCAGCGGACGGTACAGCCAGCCCGAGTAGTGCATGTAGACGGTGGAGCCGGTGGTCGCTTCCTTGCCGGTGCCGACCTTGGTGTCGGTGACGATCAGCTGTTCGGCGGCCGGGCCGGGCGTGGCGGAGCCGACCACCATCGGCGGTGGCGGCGGCACATCGGCCGGCGCTACGGGTGCAGTCGGAGTCTGGGCCTGGGCCACGGAGGCCGCCAGCGCGCACAGCATTGCTACGAGTACGGAACTACGCATCATGGTTTTATTCTTTCGATGAAGTCTGTGGATAGCACGGTCCCCGTGCCAGCGCGCACCATGATAACAAAACCGCATCCGCAACTGGATAAAATCTACGGTGTGCCGGCCGGCGCCACCGGCGGTTGCACGCTGTCGGCCAACTGGCGCAGCACCTGGCCGGCGGCCACCATGCCGAAGGTGGCCGTGACCACCATGGCCGAACCGAAGCCGGCGCAGTTCAAACCTGTCACGCCGGCGGCGGGCTGGCCGCCTTCCAGCGCGCACACTTCCTGCGGTTCCGGGAACTTCAGGCGCTCCATCGAGAACACGGCGTCGACGTAGAACTTGGTCTTTTCGCCGCGCGGATAGCCGTACTGGCTGCGCAACACCTTGCGCACTTTCTTCAGCAACGGTTCCTGCTCGGTGCGGGCCAGGTCGCGCACGGCGATCTGGGTCGGGTCGGTCTGGCCGCCGGCGCTGCCGATGATGATCATCGGCATGCTGTGCTGGCGGCACCAGGCGATCATCGCGGCCTTGTCCTTGACGCTGTCGATGGCGTCGACCACGAAGTCGTACTGGCCGGCGCCCAGCATCTGCTCCAGGTTGTCCGGGGTGACGAAGTCCTCGATCTGGTTGACCACGCAGAAGGGATTGATGTCGGCGATGCGCGCGGCCAGCGCGCTGACCTTGGCCTGGCCGACGGTGCTGCCCAGGGCCTGGATCTGGCGGTTGATATTGGACTCGGCAACGTTGTCCAGATCAATCAGGGTCAACTGGCCGATGGCGCTGCGGGCCAGCGCCTCGACGATCCACGAGCCGACGCCGCCGGTGCCGACCACGCAGACGTGGGCGGTGCGGAAGCGCGCCAGTGCGGCGTCGCCATAGAGGCGGGCGATGCCGCCGAAGCGGCGCTCGAAGTCGATATCGTCGAATTGGGTAGGTGCTATGGAGTTCATGCCGACATTTTAACGGACGCCGCCGCAAAAATTATTTTAGAATGACTTTCCCTTCCAGCCCGAGCGCCCTCCCATGAGCAATATCCTGCACGACACCGCCCCCGACTTCAGCCAGCCGATAGCAGTCTTGAAACATTGCCACGACAAGATACGCAAGCAGCTGGACACGCTGCACAAGCTGCTGGCACACCTGCCCAAGCACGGCGCCGACGCCGAGGCGCAAAAGGCCGCGCAAGCGGTGCAAAAATATTTCAACAACGCGGCCCATATGCACCACGAAGACGAGGAGCAAAACCTGGTGCCGATGCTCCAGGCCACGGCGCGCGACGCCGACGCCGCGCTGCTGGCCGAACTGGTGCCGGGCATTCTGGCCGACCACCAGCAGATGGATCAGGACTGGCATATAATTAATTCGCAACTTGATCAAATAGCCAATGGACAGGGGACCGCCCTGTCGGCCGAGATGGTGCAGCGTTTCTGCGACGCCTACGCCGCCCACATGGTCATCGAAGAAAGCAATATCGCACCCATGGCCAAGCGCCTGTTCAGCCCCGAGCAGATGGCGCAGCTGGGCAGCGCGATGCAGGTACGGCGCGGCATCACGCCCGCCCTGCCACAGAGCCAGGTGCCGGAGCAGCAGCAAGTGGCGGTCGCCAACACGGTGGCCGACGGCGTGGTGCTGGCGGACCTGCGCCTCGATTACGGCCGCGCCAGTTTGACGGAACACGATGTGCTGGACGATCCGATCGCCCAGTTCGGCAAGTGGTTTGAAGAGGCCATGCGCGCCAAGGTCAATGAACCGAACGCGATGAGCGTGGCCACGGTGGATGCGGAAGGCAAGCCCAGTTCGCGCATCGTGCTGATCAAGCAGTACGACGCGCGCGGCTTCACCTGGTACACCAACTACGAGAGCCAGAAAGGCCGGCAACTGGGCGACAATCCGCACGCCGCGCTGCTATTCTTTTGGAGCGAGTTGGAACGCCAGGTGCGCATCGAAGGCAAGGTGGTCAAGACGTCCGCCGAGGAAAGCGACAAGTATTTTTACAGCCGGCCGGTGAAGAGCCAGATCGCCGCGATCGCCTCGCAGCAAAGCGCGCGCATCGCCAGCCGGGAGCAGATGGAAGCCAATTACGATGCGGCGGCCGCTGTCGGCGGCGAGCATCCGGTGCGGCCGGAATACTGGGGCGGCTACCGCCTCGAACCGGTGCGCATCGAGTTCTGGCAGGGACGCCGTTCGCGCTTCCATGACCGGATCGTGTATGTGAAACAGGCCGATGGCAGCTGGATGAAGGAGCGCCTGCAACCGTAAATTTCTCGACGCGGAGGTGATTGTGTTTGTACAGAACCGACTCACTAGCTGGATCGCCGGCATCCGCCAGCAAATCGCCCTGCCTCTGCGTATCGAACTGTGGAACGGCCAGCATGTCGACTTCTCCACCGAAACACCGCGCGTGACGATACGGCTGCCGAACGTGTCGGCCGCGCGCTACCTGCTGACGCCTTCGCTGTCCAACCTGGGCGCGGCCTATGTCGAGGGCGCGATCGAGGTCAAGGGCCGGGCGCACGACATGATCGCCGTCGTCAACGCGCTGGCGCGCACCACGCTCAAGGCCGAGGGCAAGTTCGCCCGCGTCGTGCGCGGCATGGTGCACAGCAAGCAAAAGGACGCCGAGGCGATCCGCTACCACTACGACGTTTCCAACGAGTTCTACCAGCAGTTCCTCGATCCGGCCATGGTGTATTCCTGCGCCTACTTCGAGGACGGCGACGAAGACCTGGCCACCGCCCAGACCAAGAAGATCGACCACATCCTGCGCAAGATCGAGCTGCAACCGAACCAGACGCTGCTCGACATCGGCTGCGGCTGGGGCGCGCTGGTGATACGGGCGGCGCAGCAGTACCGGGCGCGCTGCGTCGGCATCACGCTGTCGGAAAACCAGTTCGCGCTGGCCAAGGAGCGCGTGCGGCGCGCGGGGCTGGAGCACCTGGTCGAAGTCCGCCTGCAGGATTACCGCGACGTGCGCGGCCGCTTCGACCGCATCACCAGCGTCGGCATGTTCGAGCATGTGGGCATCAAGCACCTGCCCGAGTATTTCACCGCCATCCACAAGCTGCTGGCGGACGATGGCGTGGTGATGAACCACGGCATCACCACCACCGATCCCGACAACGGCGAGACGCCCTACGGCGGCGGCGAGTTCATCGGAAAATACGTGTTCCCGCAGGGCGAGCTGGCGCACATCGGCCACGTGCTCAAGGCCATGCAGCAGGCCAAGCTGGAAGTCGGCGACGTTGAAAACCTGCGCCGCCACTACGCCCGCACCTGCGCCATCTGGACCGACAATTTCGAGGCCCACGCCGAGCGCGTGCGGGCGCTGGCGGGCGACAAGCGCTACCGCATCTGGCATGTCTACCTGGCCGGTTGCAGCTATGCCTTCGAACAGGATTGGATCAGCCTGTACCAGATCGTCGGCCGCAAGGCGGGCCAGCGCAGCGCGGCGCTGCCGTGGTCGCGCCGGCACATGTATCAGGACGGCGGCGCGGCCATGGCGTCGATGCCGCCGGCGATCAATTCATTCAATGCCTCGTAGACCTGCTGCAAGGCCGGCTCCAGGCGGCCGGCCGCCAGCTGCCACGGCTGGCCGGCGTGCAGCGCGGCCGACAATTGCTCGGCCAGCGCCACCGCGCGCGCCGCGCCGAAGTTGACCAGCACGCCCTTCAAACTGTGCACCGCGCGCGTGCTGCGCGGCTGGTCGCCCGCCGCCAGCGCCTCCCCCAGTTCCTGCCACAGCTGCGGGCCGTCGTGCAGGAACAGCGCGGCCAGTTCCAGCAGCAGTTCGGCGTCGCCGTCCAGGCGCTGCAAGGCGCCGCGCCAGTCCAGCAGTTGATGGCCGCTGTCGGGCTGGTAACGCAGCAGCATGTCGCGCAGTTGCTGGCTGTCCACCGGCTTGGCCAGATAGTCGTCCATGCCGGCTTCCAGGCAGCGCTCGCGGTCGCCCGCCATGGCGCGCGCGGTCATCGCGATGATGGGTACGTGGCCGCCCTGCATCGATTCGCGCTGGCGGATCTGGCGCGTGGCGGCCAGGCCGTCCAGGCCCGGCATCTGCACGTCCATCAGGATCACATCGTGCTCGCCGCGCGCGGCGCGCTCCAGCACCGCCAGGCCGCTGTCGACCAGGGTGACGCGGTGGCCCAGCTTTTCCAGCAGGCGCACCGCCAGCCGCTGGTTGACCGGGTTGTCCTCGGCCAGCAACACGCGCAGGCCGCCGCGCGCCGATGCGCCCTGAGCATGCTGCGCGCCTGCCGACGGCGGCGGTAAATCGCCCTCGCCGACGATCAGCCCGCCGTCATTGGCGCTCAGGTTCATGCCCTGGCCCGGCGCCAGCACGGCCAGCGGCGGCAGCGGCGCGGCCTGCGCCACGCCGGTGTGCTGCAAGGGCACGGCGAAGCTGAACACGCTGCCCTGCCCCGGCGTGCTGTGCACCTCGATGCGGCCCTGCATCAGTATCACCAGCCGGCGGCAGATCGCCAGCCCGAGGCCGGTGCCGCCGTACTGGCGCGTGGTCGAGCCGTCGACCTGGGCAAAGGCTTCGAAGATCAGGTGCTGTTTTTCCTCCGGCACGCCGATGCCGGTGTCGCGCACGGCAAACACGATCTCGCTGCGGCCGTCGTGCTCGGCGCCGATGGACAGCTGCACCGTCACGCTGCCCGCGCCGGTGAACTTGATGGCGTTGCCGACCAGGTTGAGCAGCACCTGCCGCAAGCGCCCCGGATCGCCCTTCATGATGCGCGGCACGTCCGGCGGAATCTCGGACGCCAGCGCCAGCCCCTTCTGCCGCGCCCGCAAGCTCATGGCGCGCAGCGTGTCGCCGACCAGCTGGCGCAGGTCGAACGGCACTTCCTCGATGTCCAGCTTGCCGGCCTCGATCTTGGAAAAGTCCAGGATGTCGTCGACGATCTGCAACAGCGCATCGGCCGAGGCTTTCACCAGCGTCAGGTCGGCACGCTGGTGGGCGTCGATGTCGGACTCCAGCACCAGCTCGGTCATGCCGAGGATGCCGTTCATCGGCGTGCGGATTTCATGGCTCATATTGGCCAGGAATTCGCTCTTGGCGCGGCTGGCAGCCTCGGCCGATTCCACCGCGTGCTGCATGGCGGCGCGGGCGGCGCGCTGTTCGCTGATGTCGATGAAGTAGCCCAGCATGTAGGACAGCCCGCCGCTGTTGATGACCTTGCGGCTGACCAGCACGTCGAGCGGCGGATCGAAGGTGGCCATGCGGCGCTCGGTCGTGACCATGCGGCCGGTGGACCAGGCTTGCTCGTCTTCGACGTGGGTGGCGGCGGCCCAGCGCGGCGAGGCGAAGTCGTCGATGGTGCGGCCGAGGATTTCGGCCCGCGAGCGCTGGGTGAATTCCTCGAAGCGGCTGTTGAAGCGCAGGAAGCGGCCGTCGCGGTCCTTGAGGAAAATTGGAATGGGCAGCTGGTCGAGAATCTGCTCGGTCAACTCCTGCTGGTCGCGAGCGGCCTGGTCGCCGGACGACGCCCGCAGCTGCACTTGCAGGTCGGCGTGCAGCTCGCGTTGCAGGCCGGCCAGGCGCGCGGTGTGCTGGTCGCGCCAGGTGCCGGCGTTGCCGCGCTGCTGGCGGTTCTCCTTGCGCAGCAGCGCGTTGGCCGAGCGCAGCTGGCTGGCCTCCGCTTCCAGTTCGGCCAGCGCGGCCAGGTGCGGTTCCAGCAGCCGCGCCAGGTCCTGCGCGTCCAGCGTTGCCAGCGCTTGCCGTATCCGGGCGACGTGGCTATCCATGATCCGTGGCGGCGCCCGGCTCATCGCGGAAGCGGGCGCGGATAGCCTGCACGTCGTCCCAGCGTTGCAGCAGCGCGTCCACGCAGACCGGATCGAAGTGGCCGCCGCAGTTGTCCAGCAGGTGCTGGCGCGCATCCTCCATGCTCCAGGCGCTCTTGTACGGACGCACGCTGGTCAGCGCATCGAACACGTCGGCCACGGCGACGATGCGGCCCACCAGCGGGATATCCTCGCCCGCCAGCCCGCGCGGATAGCCGGCGCCGTCGTAGCGCTCGTGGTGGGTCAGCGCGATCTCGGCCGCCAGCTGCAGCATGCGCGCCTGGCAATCCTTGAGGATGTTGTAGCCGATGTCGGCGTGCTGGCGCATGACCACCATTTCCTCCGGGTTCAGGCGGCCGGGCTTGAGCAGGATGTGGTCGGGCGTGCCGACCTTGCCGATGTCGTGCATGGGCGCGGCGTTGAGCACGTCCTGCTGCTGTTCCTCGGGCAGGCCCAGCTGCTCGGCGATCAGCCGCGAGTAGTGCGCCATGCGCTGGATGTGGGCGCCGGTTTCGGGGTCGCGGTATTCGGAGGCGCGGCACAGCAGCATGATGGTTTCCTGCTCGCGCGCGCGCAGCTCGGCGGTGGCCTTGGCCACTTCCTCGGCCAGCCAGCTGGCGCGGTGCTGCAGGCCCAGCGTGGCGCTGCGCAGCGCCAGCATGTTGCGGGTGCGCGCCAGGAACTCGACCTTGTCGATCGGCTTGATGAGGAAATCGCTGGCGCCGTTTTCCAGCGCGCGGTGGCGCACGTCGACATCGACGCTGGCCGTCACCATCAGCACCGGCGGGCGCTGGTCGGGCGGCGCTTGCAGGCGGGCGATCAGCTCCAGGCCGTTCATGTCCGGCATCATGTAGTCGACGATCAGCAGATCGTAGGGATGGGCGTTGCACCAGGCCAGCGCCTCGTGCGCCGACTGGAAGCTGATGGTGCTCACGTCCTTCAGCTTGTCCACCAGGCGCGACATCAGCACCAGGTTGATATGGGTATCGTCGACCAGCACCACCTTCATGCACGTCCCCTCGTTTTTATGATTTCAGGCGATACGCGTAGGTACTCCTGAACTTGGCCACCTTGGGCGCCACCACGAAAGCGCAATAGCTTTGCAAGGGATGTTGTGTGAAGTAATCCTGATGGTAGGGTTCGGCCGGATAGTAGGTCGAGGCCGGCGCCAGTTCGGTGACGATGGGCGCGTCCCACACCCCGGCCATCTGCGCGATCACCTGGCGCGCCGTGGCTTCCTGCTGCGGCGACTGGTAAAAAATCACCGAGCGGTACTGGGTGCCGACGTCGTTGCCCTGGCGGTTCAAGGTGGTCGGGTCGTGGATGGTGAAGAAGATTTCCAGCAGGTCGCGGAAACCGATGACGGCGGGATCAAATTGCAATTTCACTACTTCGGCATGGCCGGTGCCGCCGGCGCAGACTTGCTCGTACGTGGGGTCGGGCTGGTGGCCGCCGGTGTAGCCCGATTCGACCTGGACGACGCCCTTGACCTGGGCATACACGGCCTCGGTACACCAGAAGCAGCCGCCGCCCAGATACGCCGTTTCCAGCGCCGTGGCCGGCGCAGTCTGACTCGTCATGACTCCCCCCGCGTAGAAGAATGCCCATGGGTTCACTGTAACGCAAACCAGGGCAATACGCTATCGCACGGTAAACTTTGGCATAATGGCTGAAAAGTCACAGGTCCACCATGCACACTCGTTCTCCCCGCGCCGACCAGCGCCCCTTCGATACCAGCCATTTTCGCCAGGCGCTGGGCCAGTTCGCCACCGGCGTCACCGTCATCACCACCCGGCTGGCGGACGGCACCTTTCGCGGCCTGACGGCCAGTTCCTTCAATTCGGTGTCGCTGGACCCGCCGCTGGTGCTGTGGAGCCTGGCGACCACGGCCAACAGCATGCCCATCTTCACCGGCAATTCGCACTACGTCATCAATGTGCTGTCGGCCAGCCAGGCGCACCTGGCCAAGCAGTTCGCCACGCGCGGCATCGACCCGTGGGAAAACACCGAATACGAGCTGTCGCGCACCGGCCAGCCCATCCTCAAGGGCGCCTCGGCCTGGTTCGAATGCCACAACCGCAGCCGCTATCCGGAAGGCGACCACGTGATTTTCGTCGGCGAGGTCGAGCTGTGCGAGTTCTCGCCGTCGCCGCCGCTGATTTTCCACGGCGGCCAGTTCGGCAGCCTGGGCTAAAAACGGAAATTGGTGTCGCCATTTGAAAAGCCGTGACGGTGGCCCCGGCATAGAATGCGGGCAGCCTTCACAAATTTTCATAATGAGAGACCACTATGAGCCAAGCCCGCGCCCAATTCCACTGGGATGATCCCCTGCTGCTGGACCAGCAACTGACCGACGACGAGCGCATGGTGCGCGACGCCGCCGCCGCGTATTGCCAGGACAAACTGGCGCCGCGCATTCTGGACGCCTTCCGCCACGAAAAGATGGACACTTCGATCTTCCGCGAGATGGGCGAACTGGGCCTGCTGGGCCCGACCATTCCGGAACAGTACGGCGGTCCCGGCCTGAACTACGTGGCCTACGGCCTGATCGCCCGCGAAGTCGAGCGCATCGATTCCGGCTACCGTTCGATGATGAGCGTGCAGTCGTCGCTGGTGATGGTGCCGATCTACGAGTTCGGCACCGAAGCGCAGAAACAGAAATACCTGCCGAAACTGGCGACCGGCGAATGGATCGGCTGCTTCGGCCTGACCGAGCCTAACCACGGTTCCGACCCGGGCTCGATGATCACCCGCGCCAAGAAGGTGCCGGGCGGCTACGCGCTGAGCGGTTCCAAGATGTGGATCACCAACTCGCCGGTGGCCGACGTGTTCGTGGTCTGGGCCAAGGACGATGAAGGCGCGATCCGCGGCTTCGTGCTGGAAAAAGGCATGGCCGGCCTGAGCGCCCCCGCCATCCACGGCAAGTTCGGCCTGCGCGCTTCGGTGACGGGCGAGATCGTGATGGACAATGTGTTCTGCCCGGAAGAGAACGCCTTCCCGGACGTGCGCGGCCTGAAGGGTCCGTTCACCTGCCTGAACTCGGCACGCTACGGCATCGCCTGGGGCGCGCTGGGCGCGGCCGAAGCCTGCTGGCACACCGCGCGCCAGTACGTGCTGGACCGCCACCAGTTCGGCCGTCCGCTGGCCGCCAACCAGCTGGTGCAGAAGAAGCTGGCCGACATGCAGACCGAAATCACGCTGGGCCTGCAAGGCTGTTTGCAGCTGGGCCGCATGAAGGACGCCGGCACCGCGGCGGTGGAAATCACCTCGATGATGAAGCGCAATTCCTGCGGCAAGTCGCTGGACATCGCCCGCGTCGCGCGCGACATGCTGGGTGGTAACGGCATCTCGGACGAGTTCGGCATCATCCGCCACATGGTCAACCTGGAAGTGGTCAATACCTACGAAGGTACGCACGACATCCACGCGCTGATCCTGGGCCGCGCCCAGACCGGCATCCAGGCGTTCCAATAAACCGATGGACGTAAAAAAACCGCTGCGGCTGCAAGGCCCCAGCGGTTTTTTTGTTTTCGGCTTAAACCTTAGAAGCCCTTGAAGTTGTAGCCGATGCTGACGTTGACCGCCAGCGGATCCAGCCGCACGTTCTGGGTCTGGCCGGTCGAGTAATGGGCCGTGGTTTTCAGCTTGGTCTTGATGACCGAGGCGTCCAGGAACCACTTCTCATTGATCTTCACCGTGCCGCCGAGCTGGTAGCTCACCGCCCACTTGTCATCAAGCTTGAAGGTAGCGCCAGGGCCGCCGGTGTTCAGCACGGCAGTCAGCTGGCCCGAACCGCGTTCCTTCTGGAACATGGCGTAGGTGATGCCCAGGCCCACATAAGGACGGACCATCGAGTTCGCCGGCAGGAAGCGGTATTGGATGAAGGCCGTCGGCGGCAGCACTTCCGCCGTGGCCAGCTTGCCCGTGCCTTCGATCGCACCGGCGCCGCGCAGCTCATGTTTGTAGGGCAGACCCAGATCGATCTCAGCCGCAATATTGTCGGTCACCATGTAAGCGATCGCGAAGCGCGGCTTGGTGTCCGAACCGACGTCGGTCTTGGTGCCCGGCAGCGCCGGCGCCGAGACGTCGCCCGAATCGACTTTCGGTGTGATCTTGTTGATGCCCAGCGTGCCCAGCCAGGTGCCGGCGGTTTGTTGCGCCGATGCGGCCGAGGCCACCGTCAGTGCGGCGGCCAGCGCCAGCAGTTTTACCGTGTTCTTCATATCGTCTCCTGATTTATTGTGTGATGAGTCCGGCAGCCGCCCTCCCGCAGGCGGCGGCTGCGCGCGACGACTGAATTACAGCCAGCCCTTGACGACCAGCTTCTCGGCCACGTAGCGGGCCAGCAGCAGGTTGTTGTACGGCGTAGGGTGCAGCGTGTCGGCAAAGCCCCAATGGCTGATATCGCCCGATTTGACGTTGCTGGCGTTGCACACCACCGAGCTGCCCAGCGGGTTCTTCGGCGCGGTCAGGTCGCAAGCGTTCTCGGTCACGTTGGTCAGGCCATACGGGCCGGGATTGATGGCCTGGTCGTGGCTGCCCGCGAACACGTCTACCAGCAACACCTTCGATTCCGATGCCAGGCCGGCGCTCAGCGTCGAGTTGAAGGCGCCGATCATGGCGTTGATCAGGGCCTTGGTCGAGTCCGTCTGGGCCAGGGCGAACGGCGTGGTGCCGAGGTCCGGGATGTTGTTGACGGTGACGTAGTTGGCGCCGTTGGCGAGGATCTGCGTCTTGACCAGGGCGACCAGTTCGGTGGCGGCGGTGGTCATCGCGGTCACCAGTTCCGGACCATGGGCGGCGGCGTAGGCGGCGCCGGCGGCGGCGCCGTCAGCCTTGGCTTTCAAGGCCATCGGGCCCCAGACGGCCTGCGAGGCCACTGCGGAATTGCCTGGCTGGACAGCGGCTGCGCCGACTGCTGCGATGGTGATCGAGTCCGCCGTGCTGCCCGGGTTGGCAGCTTCCGTCTGCGCGGCCAGGCCGATGGCGGCGGCGGCGGCTTGCGGCGTGGTGGCGCCGGCAGCCAGCTGGCCGACCAGGCTGGTGACATAGGCCTGGCTGCCGGCCTTGGTCGAATTGTCGCCCAACACGGACAAGCCCAGCAGCGCATCGTTGGCGCCCGCCATGACGAACACCATTTCATCGCCCTTGAATTTGCCGCCGACGGCTTTCAAGTGGTTGGCCACCTGGGTGACGACCGGGATGGTCAGCGCGCCCAGCGCGCTGCCGGTCAGCTTGTTGCCCGGGCCGACAGGGTTGGTGACGCGCGCGCCGCCCTGGGCATAGCCGTAGCAGCCGGCGTGGGGCGCTTGCGGTACCGAGAAACCTTTGCTGGCATCACCGTCGAGGCCGGTCAAGGCCGCGCACGGCGCAGCCAGGCCGAATTGAGCGGCGACCAGTTCGGTCCAGTTCTTGCCGGTCAGCGTGGGAACGGTGGCCGAGCTGTCGCCATTGATCGTGAATTTGCCGCCCTTGAGCGCGGCGACCGTGCCGACCGCGTAGGAGCCGACGTCGGACAGGCTGTCGCCAAACGACACCTGGGCACTGTATTTGATCTTGATGGATTGATCGCCGGGTTGGGGATCGGTGCCGCCGCAACCTGCAAGGACGGCCAGGGTCATTGCAGCAAGTGCAAATTTGGTATGACGCATGTTGTCTCCTAGAAAAATATTTTTATAGTGTGATACGAACGTCCGTGCTATTCGCAACCCAACTAATATGCCAGCGTTAGCTATCGATGTATAGGGGAGCACATCAAATCCCCTGTCGTCTGTGGCTAAAAAGAACGATTGCTCGGCTTTATTTTCAATGAGACAACTTTACGCAAAATCGATTTCAGCGTGCAGGTGCAGAATCGAAGAAGTTTCTTACCTCGCGCATGCAGAATGGGGCGACCAGGCCGGCGTGGTAGGCGTCGCTGACGGCCTTGTTGGCGGCCGCCGTCGAACCCGTGCTGGTCAGCGTGGACAAGCGCAGCACCTGCTTGGCGGCGGCGAATTCGGCGCGCGTGGTGCGGTACGGGCCCAGCAGCGCCGAATCGTCCACATCCAGCACCGTCAGCAGGCCGGAGGCCATGGCGTGGGCGCGGAAGTAATCGTTGGCGGCGTCGGTGTTAGCGAACGGCACCACCGGATCCTCGTTGCCGCCGCACAGCAGCAGCGGCACGGTCGGCGTGTAGGTGCGCAGATCGTTCCTCAGCAGCCACTTGCGCAGCGGCTGGGCAGGCGTGCAGCCCAGCGGCGAGACGCTGTTGGTGTTGCAGGGGTTGGCCTTGAGGTCGGCCAGGTAGCCGTTGCGGTAGCTGGTCTTCATCAAGTGGTCGAAACCGAAGTAGGACGCGTAGCCCGACGCCTGCGGCAGGGAATCCTGGGCGAACAGCACGTCGTTCGGCAGCTTGCCGGCCGCCACCAGGTCGCCCAGGCCCTGCGTGCCCGGCAGCAGCGTATCGATGCCGGTGGCGTACTTGGCTTCGTAGATGTCGTCCAGGCTGGCGTAGATGCCGGCGCCGGCGCGCTGGCCGGCGTTGATCAGCATCGGCAGGAAGCCGCTGGAACCCACCGTCGGCGCACCGCCGTAGATGGCGTCGCCGAATTGCAGCAGCGCATACGGGCCGGACATCGGCGCCGCCGCCGCCACCGAGAATTCGCCGGCGTACTTGGTCTGCATCGCACGCTGGGTGGCCAGCGCCACGAAGCCGCCCTGCGAGTAACCGCTCACTACCAGCTTGCTGGAAGCGCTGGCGCCGATGCTGCCGAGCACGCTGCGGGCGGCGCGTAAGGCGTCGATCATGTCGTTGGATTGCTGGTCGGCGTCCAGGTAGGGATGGTAGGCCAGCGACGAGCCCGCATAGCCGGCATAGTTCGGCGCCACCACGATGTAGCCCTGGGCCGCGAACATCGCCGCCACCAGCCGCGCCTCGGTGGCGGACAGGTTGGCCATGTCGGTGGTCTTGCGCGGCGAGGTGCCGTGCGCATACAACATCACCGGACGGCTGCCCTGGCAGGCCGCGTCCGTGCCGGACGGCACGATGATCGCGGTGCTGGCGTCGGTGTCGGCCGCCACCGAGTCGACGGTGTGGTACTTGAGAGTGTAGGCGGTCACGGCGCAGGTCGGCGTGCCGGTCATGGAGCTGCCGAGGGGGATGGTGCCATCCATCAGCTTCTTCATGACGCCAGGCTCGACGGTGTTGGCCATGGCGCCGTTGCCGACGGCAGCCGGCACCAGCGTGGCGCCGCCGATGGGCACGCCGCGCAGCTGGGCCGGCGGCTGCGTCACCACGGTGCCGCCGGTCTGGTTGCCGGCGGAACCGCCGCCGCCGCCACAACAAGCCAGCAATACGGCAAGGGAAATCAGGGAAAAACGGGCGGCGTTGAACATGATGCATCCTCAAATTGGGTGCGGGACCCTATGAGGCGGCCCCTGCTGGTAGGTCAAGGTTGCCGGAATTTTTTTTTGTCGAGCAACGCTTTAGCTTAGCAGAAAAGCAAGCCAATTGCATGACCTATCGCAACACTTACATCTCAGTTTTCAGCAGGGATGCGATCACGCCGGCCGAGCCGAACACCGAACGGCGCAAGCGGTCGTTGACGCCCAGCCACGCCGCGTCCTGCGGCGGGGTCTCGACCAGGATCAGGTCGGAGCCGGTCTGGTCCATGTCGCGCAGCGCGGCGTACAGGCCGTAGGCGTAGCCGGCCGGCTCGGCCGGCAGCAGGCGTTGCGACGGCGACGATGGTGACTGCGCCGGCAAGGCATGGCCGATCAGCGCCACCTTGACGCCGCGCGCCTGCAACTGCGCCAGCGCGGCCGCCAGTTCGGCCTGCGGCAGCATCGTCACCGGCGTGCGGGGCGCGTAGTGCGATTCCAGCGTGCCGGAGGCGCGCGGCGCGGCCTGGTCCGGCGCGGCCGGCATGGCGCCGATGACGTCGGCGATCTGCTGCGCGCTGATGTGGCCGGGACGCAGCAGCACCGGGCCGTGCGTCGCCAGGCGCGACAGGTCGACGATGGTCGATTCGATGCCGACCTGGCTGGGACCGCCTTCGAGCACGGTGCTCAGCAAGGCGCCGCTGCAGGCTTCGCCGTCGGTGGCGCCGTCGTCCTGTTCATCCAGGCCGAACTCATCGCGCACGTGCTGGGCCGTGGTCGGGCTGACGTTGCCGAACTTGTTGGCCGACGGCGCGGCCACGCCGCCCTTGCCGCCCTTGAAGGCGCTCAGCAAGGCGATCGCGACCGGGTGCGAGGGGCAGCGGATGCCGACCGTATCCTGGCCGCCGGAGACGGCGTCGGGAATGTGGCTGGCGCGTTTCAAGATCATGGTCAGCGGGCCAGGCCAGAAGGCCGCGACCAGTTGGCGGGCTTCGTCCGGAATGTCGGCGACCCAGTAGTCGAGCGCGGCGCCGGGGGCGACGTGGACGATCACCGGGTGGTCGTTCGGCCGGCCCTTGGCCTGGTAGATGCGGGCCACGGCCGCCGGGTTCTCGGCGTCGGCGCCCAGGCCGTAGACGGTCTCGGTGGGGAAGGCGACCAGGCCGCCCTCCTCCAGGATCGTCGCGGCCGCCGCGATGGCGGTGTGGTCGGCTACCGTTGCGGCCTGCTGCTTCACGGTGCCGCCTTGTCGATCGCCAGGATGGCGCAGGCGGCATCGAGCTGCTGCTGCGCTTGCGCCAGGGTCGGCGCGATGAAGGTCAGGTGGCCCATCTTGCGGGCGCGGCGCGGATCGTCCTTGCCGTACAGATGCAGGCAGGCGCCCGGCAGCGCCAGCACCTGATCCCAGGCCGGTTCACGCGTGGCGTCGGTGTCGTCGGTGAACCAGACATCGCCGAGGATGTTGAGCATCACGGCCGGCGAATGCTGGCGCACATCGCCCAGCGGCAGGCGGGCCATGGCGCGCACCTGCTGCGCGAACTGGCTGGTGACGCAGGCATCCATCGTGTAGTGGCCGCTGTTGTGCGGACGCGGCGCCATCTCGTTGACCACCAGGCTGCCGTCGGTGAGCACGAAGAATTCGATGCACAGCACGCCGACATAACCGAGCTCGGCAACGATGGCTTGCGCCGCCTGCTGTGCGATCCTGGCGCTGGCTTCCGACACGTTCGGGCCGGGCACGGTGGTAGTGAACAGGATGCCGTCGCGGTGGACGTTCTCGGCGATCGGGTAGACCACCGATTCGCCGTCGGCGCCGCGCGCGGTCAGCACCGAGACCTCGTAGGCCAGCGGCAGCATCTTCTCCAGCAGGCAGGTGACGCCGTCCATGCTGTCGAAGGCGGCGCGCACATCCTCGCGGCTGCGCACGCGGACCTGGCCCTTGCCGTCATAGCCCATGCGCACCGTCTTCAGGATGCCGGGCAGCAGGTCGTCGCCAATGGCGTCGATGTCCGCATGCGTGGCGATCACCTTGTGCGGCGCCGGCATCACGCCCGACTTGGACGCGCAATCGACGAAGAAGCGTTTCTCGGCGATGCGGTCCTGCGCCACCGACACGCCATGCGCGTTCGGCGCGACAAACACTTGCTGCGCCAGGCGCGACAGGCTGTCGGCCGGCACGTTCTCGAATTCGGTGGTGACGGCCAGGCATTGCGCGGCCAGCGCGTCGAGGCCGGCGGCATCTTCATAGCCGGCTTCGACCAGGCGCTGCGCGACCTGCCCTGCTGGACAGTCGGCCGCCGGTTCCAGCACGGCCACTTGATAACCCATGCTTTGTGCGGCCTGGGCAAACATGCGGCCGAGCTGACCACCGCCCATCACACCCAGCCAGGCTGGTGGATTGGCGGCTGGCAGAATTGGTGAAAACTGTTTACTCATTTATTCCAGCGGTAAAGTCATGGCCTTGGCGGCTTCGGTTTGCGTGACACGGAATGCTTCCAGCTTGCCGGCCAGCGCGTCGTCGTTGGCGGCGATCATCGCCACCGCCGTCAGCGCGGCATTGGCGGCGCCGGCTTCGCCGATGGCGAAGGTCGACACCGGCACGCCCTTGGGCATCTGCACGATGGACAGCAGCGAATCCTCGCCGCGCAGATACTTGGACGGCACCGGCACGCCCAGCACCGGCACGATGGTCATCGCGGCCACCATGCCAGGCAGGTGGGCCGCGCCGCCGGCGCCGGCGATGATGGCGCGCAGGCCGCGAGCGCGGGCGCTCTTGGCGTAGGCGTACATCTCGTCCGGCATGCGGTGCGCAGAAATGACTTGCGCTTCATACGGCACGCCGAACTGCTTGAGGATGGCGACCGCGTTCTGCATCACGTCCCAGTCCGACGACGAACCCATGATGACGCCGACCAATGGCTTGTTCTGCTCGCTCATATCAGGCCTTCAGCTTCTGGCCGGTCAGGCGCTCGATGGCTTCGAAGTACTTGGCCTGGGTCTTGTCGATGACGTCGGCAGGCAGCGCCGGCGCCGGTGCGGTTTTGCCCCAGGTCAGGGTTTCCAGGTAGTCGCGCACGAACTGCTTGTCGAACGACGGTGGCGACATGCCAGGCTTGTACGAGTCGGCAGGCCAGAAGCGCGACGAGTCGGCGGTCAGCACTTCGTCCATCAGGTGCATGACGCCGTTTTCGTCCAGGCCGAATTCGAACTTGGTGTCGGCGATGATGATGCCGCGCGTGGCGGCGTAGTCGGCGGCGGCCTTGTACAGGGCGATGCTGACATCGCGCATCTTGGCGGCCAGTTCGGCGCCGATGCGGCTTTCCATGTCGGCGAAGCTGATGTTCTCGTCGTGCTCGCCCAGGTCGGCCTTGGCGGCCGGGGTGAACAGCGGCTCAGGCAGCTTCTCAGCCTGTTGCAGGCCGGCCGGCAGCTTGATGCCGCAGATGCTGCCGGTGTCCTGGTAATCCTTCCAGCCCGAACCGATGATGTAACCGCGCACCACCGCCTCGACCATGATCGGCTTCAGGCGCTTGGCGACCACGGCGCGGCCCTTGACCTGCTCCACTTCGTCGGCGGCGACCACGGATTCCGGCGCCACGCCGGTCAGGTGGTTAGGCACGATGTGGCCGAGTTTTTCGAACCAGAAATCGCTCATCTGGTTCAGGACCATGCCCTTGCCAGGGATAGGCTCGTTCATGACGACGTCGAAGGCCGACAGGCGGTCGGTGGTGACGATCAAAATCTTGTCGTCGCCGACAGCGTAGTTGTCGCGGACTTTGCCGTGGCCGAGGAGTGGCAGGGACTTGATGGAGGTCTGGTAAAGGCTGTTCATAGCGGGAGGTGGATAGACTAGCGGTATAGAAAAGCGAAAACCGGCGCAGGGAAAACCTTGCTAGCCGGTCAAGAGAGTTGGACCGATTCCCGAGAGAATCGATCCGTTCCAAAACAGAATTTTACTTCACAATCTGGGACAGCTCGCCGGCCTTGTAACGCTCGGCCATTTTTTCCAGCGGGATGACTTTGATTTTCGACGCCTGGCCTTCGCAGCCGAACGACTGGAAGCGGGCGCGCACGATCAGCTCGGCGGCGGCGCGGGCTGGCTTCAGGAAGTCGCGCGGGTCGAATTTCGACGGGTTCTCGAACAGGAACTTGCGGGTGGCCGCGGTCATCGCCAGACGGATGTCGGTGTCGATGTTGATCTTGCGAACGCCGTGACGGATGCCTTCCTGGATTTCTTCGACTGGCACGCCGTAGGTTTCCTTCATGTCGCCGCCGAATTCGCGGATGATGGCCAGCAGTTCCTGCGGCACCGACGACGAACCGTGCATCACCAGGTGGGTGTTAGGGATGCGGGCGTGGATTTCCTTGATGCGGTCGATGGCCAGGATGTCGCCGGTCGGCTTGCGGGTGAACTTGTAGGCGCCGTGCGAGGTGCCGATGGCGATCGCCAGCGCGTCGCACTGGGTGCGCTGCACGAAGTCGGCGGCCTGGGCCACGTCGGTCAGCAGCTGTTCGCGGGTCATGGTGCCGTCGGCGCCGTGGCCGTCTTCCTTGTCGCCCTTCATGGTTTCCAGCGAACCGAGCACGCCCAGTTCGGCTTCCACCGTCACGCCGATGGCGTGCGAGAACTTGACCACTTCTTTCGATACTTCGACGTTGTACTCGTACGAAGCGACCGACTTGCCGTCCGCTTCCAGCGAGCCGTCCATCATCACCGAGGTGAAGCCGGAGCGGATCGCGGCCTGGCACACGGCCGGCGACTGGCCGTGGTCCTGGTGCATGACGACCGGGATGTGCGGATAGGCTTCGACGGCGGCGTCGATCAGGTGGCGCAGAAAGGCTTCGCCGGCATATTTGCGGGCGCCGGCCGAGGCTTGCATGATGACCGGGCTGTTCAGGGCATCGGCGGCGGCCATGATGGCCTGCACCTGCTCCAGATTGTTGACGTTGAACGCAGGGATGCCATAGCCGTTTTCAGCGGCGTGGTCCAGCAATTGACGCATGGATACGAGGGACATGGTAATACTCCAAACAATAAAAAAACCTGTCACCGGTCGCTCGTCATTCCCGCGCAGGCGGGAATCCATGCACCGCATGGATTCCCTCCATACGTCGGCTGCCAAAGAGGCGCAGCATGGGGGTAATTCGGGCAATGCCCGAATTACCGCTTTCGCACAACACGACCGGACTTATTTAGTAAATTCTCCAACCTTGACGATCTTCAGCGCATTGGTGCCGCCGACCTGGCCCATCGGCTCGCCCCAGGTGACGACGATCATGTCACCCTTCTTGACGATGCCGTACTCGACCAGCAAATCTTCCGCCTGCTTCAGCACTTCCGCGCTGCCGGCTTTTTGCAGCAGATTGTAGGCCTTCACGTTGCGGTACAGCGCCACCTTGCGCTGGGTCGTCACGCTGGGCGTCAGCGCGAAGATCGGCGTGTCGATGTTGTGACGGCTCATCCACAGCGCGGTCGAGCCGGACTCGGTCAGCGCCACGATCGCCTTCACCGCCAGATGGTGCGCGGTGAACAGCGCGCCATAGGCGATCGACTGGTCGATCCGGGTGAAGGTCGCATTGAGGAAGTCGGCGTCGAGCTTGTTGTACTCGGACTGCTCGGCTTCCACGCAAATGGCGGCCATCATTTCTACCGTTTCAATCGGATAACGGCCCGACGCGGTTTCCGCCGAGGTCATCACCGCATCCGTGCCGTCCAGCACCGCGTTGGCCACGTCCGATACTTCGGCGCGGGTCGGCACGGCGTTGAAGATCATCGACTCCATCATCTGGGTCGCGGTGATCGCCAGCTTGTTCGACTCGCGCGCCATGCGGATCATGCGCTTCTGCAGCGCCGGCACCGCCGCGTTGCCTACTTCCACCGCCAGATCGCCGCGCGCCACCATGATGCCGTCGGAAGCGTCGAGGATCTCCTGCAGCACAGGGATCGCTTCGGCGCGCTCGATCTTGGCGATCATCAGCGGCTTGTGGCCGAACGGCTCGCCGGCGATATTGGCCAGCTGGCGCGCCATTTCCATATCGGTCGCGCTTTTCGGGAACGAGATCGCCAGGTAATCGCACTGGAAACTCATTGCCGTCTTGATGTCTTCCATGTCCTTGGCGGTCAGCGCCGGCGCGGTCAAGCCGCCGCCCTGGCGATTGATGCCCTTGTTGTTGGACAGTTCGCCGCCGATTTTCACGGTGGTGTAAATCTCATGGCCGACGATCTTGTCGACCACCAGCACGATCAAGCCGTCGTTCAACAGCAGCTTGTCGTCGGCGCGCAAATCCTGCGGCAGCGCCTTGTAGTCCAGGCCGACGCGTTCCTGGTTGCCCAGTTCGCCGTTTTCGCCCCATTTTGCGTCCAGGATGAATTTATCGCCGTTCGCAAGGTCAATCTTACCATTTTCAAACTTGCCGACGCGGATTTTAGGACCCTGCATGTCGGCCATAATCGCCACTTCGCGGCCGCATTCGGCTGCCGCTTCGCGCACCAGGCGGGCGCGGTCGATGTGATCCTGCGCCTTGCCGTGCGAGAAATTCAGGCGCACGACATCGACGCCCGCACGTATCATTTTGACCAGGACGTTGAAGTCAGTGGAGGCTGGGCCGATCGTTGCAACAATTTTGGTACCACGGGACATAGGATTCCTTGAGCGTTGGGTCATGCGAACAGTCCCCGCAGATGCGGCGGGGACGCGGAAGAGCTGCGCTGTTTGGGGTGGCAAGGCCGGAATTTTGTAGCAAAGCTACAAAATTCTAGCCATTCCCAGGCATTAACTTGATTTTACTGTTAATTTGCTACACCGCACGACCGTGCTTTTATACCGGGTATTTACTGCGCCGCAGCACGCTGCGTCAAAATCTCCACCGCAGGCAGGGTCTTACCTTCCAGGAACTCCAGGAAGGCGCCGCCGCCGGTCGAGATGTAGCCGATCTGCTCGGTGATGTTGTACTTGGCGATGGCCGCCAGCGTGTCGCCGCCGCCGGCGATCGAGAACGCCTTGGAGCCGGCGATGGCCAGCGCCAGCGTCTTGGTGCCTTCGCCGAACTGGTCGAACTCGAACACGCCAACCGGGCCGTTCCAGACGATGGTGCCGGCGGCGCCGATTTGCGCGGCCAGGATGGCGGCGGTTTTCGGGCCGATGTCCAGGATCATGTCATCGTCGGCCACGTCAGCCACATCCTTGATGGTGGCGGCGGCGGTCGGCGAGAATTCCTTGGCGCAGACGACGTCGACCGGGATAGGCACTTGGGCGCCGCGCTTGGCCATGATCTCGATGATGGCCTTGGCTTCTTCAACCAGCTCGTTTTCCACCAGCGACTTGCCGATGTTCAGGCCGACGGCCTTCATGAAGGTGTTGGCGATGCCGCCGCCGACGATCAGGTTGTCGACCTTGTCGGCCAGCGCCTTCAGGATGGACAGCTTGGACGACACCTTGGAACCGGCGACGATGGCCAGCAGCGGACGGGCCGGGGCGCCCAGCGCCTTGCCCAGCGCGTCCAGCTCGGCGGCCAGCAGCGGGCCGGCGGAGGCGATCGGCGCGAACTTGGCGATGCCGTGCGTCGAGGCTTCGGCGCGGTGCGCGGTGCCGAAAGCGTCGTTGACGTAGATGTCGCACAAAGCGGCCATTTTCTGCGCCAGTTCGTCGCTGTTCTTCTTCTCGCCCTTGTTGACGCGTACGTTTTCCAGCAATACCACTTGGCCGGCTTGCAGGTTTTCCAGGCCGGCGCCGTCTACCCAGTTCTGTTTCAGTTCGACCGGCTGGCCCAGCAGCTCGGCCAGGCGCGCGGCGACCGGCGCCAGGCTGTCTTCCGGCTTGAACTCGCCTTCGGTCGGGCGGCCCAGGTGGGACGTGACCATGACCTTGGCGCCGGCGGCCGCGGCAGCCTTAATGGCTGGAACGGAAGCGCGGATGCGCGTATCTTCGGTGATATTGCCGCTATCATCCTGCGGCACGTTCAAGTCGGCGCGGATGAAAACGCGCTTGCCTTGCAGCGCATTCTGGGCGATGAGATCTTGCAGACGGATGAAGTTCAAAACAGCGGACATGGCTACCCAAAGGTCGAGTTGAGGAAAGAGCGCTATTTTACCGCAAGGACGGGGTGATTTATCTGTTATTAAAATACATGCATCAGTCGCAAAACCGTGTAAAAGCCCATGCCGAACACAATCGTCTGCAACATATTTCGGCGCAGCAAGTAAAAAATCGTCGCGACGATGCCTGATACCAGTTTGAGATTGCTCAAATCGAGCAGCGGGTGGCTGTCGACCAGCACCAGGTCCGGCGCGACGATGGCGGCCAGTGCGCAGGCCGGCGCGTAGCGCAGCATTTCCTGCACCCGCTTGGGGATGGTGATGTGCTGGCCGATCAGCCAGAACGAGCTGCGCGTGGCGGCGGTGGCCAGCGCCAGCACGCCGATCACGGCCCAGATTTCCCAATCAGCCATGGTGTTTTCTCCATTTTTCGACGCCCTCTTCGACCGCCATCGAGGTCAGCATGCCGACCAGCACGGCCAGCAGCAGGCCCAGCTTGTACGGCAGGCCGGCCGCCAGCACCGACACCACGCCGGCCACCAGCACGCCGCACAGCGCGGGACGGCCCACCATCAGCGGGATCATCACGCAGATGATGGCCAGGGTGCCGGCAAAGCCCAGCCCCCATTCGGTGGGCACGGCGCTGCCGAGGAAGATGCCGGCGATCGAGCCGATCTGCCAGGCGGCCCAGTTCGGGTACAGCAAGCCCTTCAGATAGGACAGCTTGCCCACCTGCGGCGCCTCGCTCGGATATTTTTGCAGGAACAGGGCGACCGTCATGTCGCCGGCCACGTAGCCGAGCACGAAACGCTTGCGCCACGGCAGGTGGGCGAAGTGCGGCGCCAGCAGTGCCGAAAAGATCACGAAACGCAGGTTGACCACGAAGGCGGTGGCGAAGATGACCCAGATCGGCGAATGCGAGGCGATCAGCGGCAGCGCGGCCAGCTGGGCCGATCCGGCGAACACCAGCAGCGTCATGCCCAGCGCCTGCGGCACCGTCAGGCCGCTCTTGACCATGGCGATGCCGACCACCAGGCCCCAGGCGCCGATGCCGAACAGGGTGGGAGTGCCGGTCTTCAAGCCTTCGCGCCACGAGGGTTCGTGGTGCTCGGCGACGTAGGGCTGGGGAGGTGTGCTGCTCAAATCGGTCATGTGCGTAGTCGTGTGTCATTCCCGCCACATAGCGGGCCGCACCGGGGTTGTAGAGGCGCTATTTTACCGATGATTTTTGCTCAATGCGCGAATCCGTTAAAATCGTGGTTTTCCCCAGCCTTTCGGAGCATAAGAATATGACCAACGCCCACACGTCCGCCGCCACCAATGCAGTCGAGCTCGAAGGCAAGGATCTGCCGGCCCACTGCCCCAACCCGGCCATGCCGCTGTGGTCGTCGCACCCGCGCGTGTTCCTGGAATTCAACCACGACGGCATCGCCAAGTGCCCATACTGCGGCACCGCCTACCGCCTGAAACCGGGCACCGTCGTCGGCCACCACTAATCCCCGCCAGCCAGCACGCCCCGGAGCCAGCATGCCCACCAAGCGAGTCAAGCAGTTGAACGGCAGCGCCGCAGAAACCGAAGCGGCTTTTTACGACGCGCTCAACCGCGCCGACCTGGACACCCTGATGTCCCTGTGGGCCGACGACGACGAGATCGTCTGCGTGCATCCGGGCGGGCCGCGCCTGATCGGCCACGCGGCGATCCGCACCTCGTGGGCGGCGATCCTGGAACACGGCGGCCTGCACATCGTGCCGACGCAGTTGCATGAAACCCACAATCTGATGAGCTCGGTGCACACCGTGGTCGAGGGCACGACCGCCGGCGGCGAGGCCGCGCACCTGGTCGCCACCAACGTCTACGTCAAGACGCCGCGCGGCTGGCGCATCGTGCTGCACCACGCATCGGTGGCGCCGGGCGCGGCGCCGGCGGACAGCCACAGCCAGATCCTGCACTGACCGCCGCCCGATTGCATCCGCCGTGAAGTACAACGCTCCCTTCTGGCTGCCCAGCGGCCACCTGCAAACCATCTACCCCGCCCTGTGCATCGCCAGGCCGGCGGTGCAGTTCCGGCGCGAGCGCTGGGAGGCGCCGGACGGCGATTTCGTCGATGTCGATTTCGTCGACGGCCAGCCGGGCCAGCCTTTCGTGGTGCTGTTCCACGGGCTGGAAGGCTCGTCCGACAGCCACTACGCGCGGGCGCTGATGGCGGCCGTGGCGGCACGCGGCTGGTCGGGCGCGGTGCCGCATTTCCGCGGCTGCTCCGGCGAGCCCAACCGTGCGCCGCGCTTCTACCATTCCGGCGATGCCGCCGAGATCGACTGGATCGTACGCCGCCTGCATGCACGTAGCAGCGGCAAGTTCTACGCCACCGGCGTCTCGCTGGGCGGCAACGCGCTGCTGCGCTGGCTGGGCGAGTCGCAGCACCAGGCCGACTTCGTCGACGCCGCCTGTTCGGTGTCGGCGCCGCTGGACCTGGCGCAGGGCGGCGTCTCGCTGTCGAGCGGCTTCAACATGCTCTACACGCGCATGTTCCTGCAAACGCTCAAGCCCAAGTGCGTGGCCAAGCTCCAGCAATTCCCCGGCCTGTTCGACCTCGACGCGCTGCACGCCGCGCGCGACCTGTACGCCTTCGACAACGTGGTGACGGCGCCGCTGCACGGCTACCGCAACACCGACGATTACTGGGACCGCGCCAGCGCCAAGCACGTGCTGAACGACATCACCGTGCCGACGCTGGTGCTGAACGCGAAGAACGATCCCTTCCTGCCGGGCCGCCATCTGCCGCAGCGTGCGGCGGCCAACGTGGTATTGGACTATCCTGCCGAGGGCGGCCATGTGGGCTTCGCGGTCGGCGGCCTGCCGGGCAAGCTGCACTGGCTGCCGCAGCGCCTGCTCAACTTCATGACGGGCGCGACCGCCACCAACGACGCACTGGCAGAACAACATGGATGACATCGTCAAGCAAGCCCTGGCCAAATGGCCGAACGTGCCCTACTGCTACGGCTGGCTGGGCCTGGATGCGCGCGGCAACTGGCGCATGCGCGACGAGCGCGCCCAGCACCTGAACCTGCCGGGCGACAAATTGCGTCATGCGGCGCTGATGGCCTTCATCGTCCGCAACTACGCGGCCGACGAGCGCGGCTGCTGGTATTTCCAGAACGGTCCGCAGCGCGTGTACGTGCAGCTGGAGGCCACGCCCTACATCGTCCGCACCGATCCGGCGCAGGGCTGGCTGCTGCATACGGGCGCGGCGCTGGGGCCGGTCGAGGAAGTGGTGCTGACGGAGACGGGCGCGCTGGTCTTGCGCAGCGGCGACGCGGTGGCGCAGCTGGACGACCGCGATTTCACGCAGGTGCTGCATCGCCTGCAAATGGACGGCGCCGCCGTGGACGACGACGCCTTGCTGGCGTGGATGGATGGCGCCGCTGCCGGCGCGCTGACGCTGGACGGCGTGGCCGTGCAGCGCGTGGCGGCGGCCGAACTGCCGGCGCGCTACGGCTACGTCAGCGTACCTGCCGCCCCTTAGTCAGGCTGTCGGCATCCTGGCGCATGCGGTCGAAGCGGTTGGCCGGCGTCGTGCTTTCCGCATCGTGGCGCATCTCCGCCTTGAACGCCGGGCGCGATTCCGCCTCGCGTAAATCCTTTTTGCCCTTCTCGCCCAGCTCCTCGCGGCGGCGCGCCTGCAACTCGCGCTCGCGGGCGTCGATCACGGCCTGGTCGTAGAACGAGGCGTCGGGCGCCTTGCGCGCATAGCTCAGCTGGTCCAGCGCGGACAGCACACCGCCCTGCAATACATACGATTCGGCCAGCGCGATATGCTGCAAGGCCAGCTTGCCCTGCTTGGAATAGGCTTGCGCCAGCAAGTCGTAGGCGTCCGGGTCTTCGCGGTACAGCTGCACCTGGTCGCGCAGATAGGTGGCCGCCTGCTCCAGCTTGCCCGCCGCGATCAAGGCTTCGCCATATTGGTGGGCGATGCCGCGCGACAGCGGGAATTGCAGGTGCGCCGCTTCCGCCTCGGCCAGACCTTTTTCGATCATGGCCTTGTCGTCCGGCTGCGCCAGCTTGATCTCTATCGACGTGCTGACGAAGATCGAATCCGGCGCCGGCCGCGGGGCCGCGCTGAAGGTGCCGGCGGCGGGCGGCTTGTCGAAGGTCGCGCGCGCCTTGTCGAGCCAGGCCTGGGCGTTCGCGGTCTCGCCTTTTTTCAGCGACAGGAAGGCCATGCCGTACTGGCCGGCCGTGACCTGCTGACGGTTCTCCTGCTTCATCTGGCCTTCAAAGAAAGTCTTGGCCTCGGCCAGGCCGTTGCTGCTGGAATCCTGCAGCACGCGGGCGCGCGAACGCACCAGGTAGAAGTCCAGGCTGTCCTGGCGCTGCTTGTATGGCTGCTCGCGGATGCGCGCCTGGATGTCGGCGATGCGCTCGGTGGTCAACGGGTGGCTTTGCAGATAGGCCGGCACCAGGTCGCTGTAGTTGCGGGTCGCCACCTGCATGCGCTGGAAGAAGGCCACCATGCCCGAGGTATCGTAACCGGCCGCGCCCATGATCTGGAAGCCGATGCGGTCGGCTTCTCGCTCGGCGTCGCGGCCGAAATTGAGTTGACGCTGGATCGCCAGGCCCTGCCCGGCAGAGAACACGCCGAGCGCCGCGTCGCCGCCGGCCTTGGAGGCCAGCGCCGCCAGGATCATCGCCGCCAGCGGGATCAGCGCATCCTGCTTCTGCTGGCCGATGGAGCGGGCGATGTGGCGCTGCACCACGTGGCCGATCTCGTGGCCCAGCACCGACGCCAGTTCCGATTCGGACTGGGCCGCCAGCAGCAGCGCCGAGTGGACGGCGATGAAACCGCCGGGCAGCGCGAAGGCGTTCAGTTGCGGATCGCGCACGGCGAAGAAGTAGTAATCGAAATTGGCCTCGCCGCGCGCGCCGGGACGGGCTGCGACCAGCGAGTTGCCGAAGTTGTTCAGGTATTCGAGGATGGGGCCGTCGTCGAGGAAATCGTGGTCGCGGCGGATATCGCGCATAATTTCCTCGCCCAGCTTGCGCTCCATCAGCGGCGACAAGTCCTGGCGTTCGGTATCGCCGAGCGCGGGCAGGTTGGGGATTTTGGCGGGCGCCAGCACATCCTGGGCCATGGCCAGCGGCATGGCGACCAGCAGCGCGGCGGCGACTGCGCGCATACGCAGGGAGCGGGGGGAACGTTTTGTATTCACGATGATATGATACCCGCAACTTGGGCGCTCACGCACGGCGTCCGCCGACGAATTATTTTGTTACGTTTTTCAGCCTACCATGACCATCGAAAACTCCGCGCCCGCCGACCACCTGACCCACTTCGACAGCTCCGGCCAGGCGCACATGGTCGACGTCGGCGCCAAGACGGAGACGCACCGCATCGCGCTGGCCAGCGGCACCATCCGCATGAAACCGGAGACGCTGGCCATCATCACCGGCGGCACGGCCAAGAAAGGCGACGTGCTGGGCATCGCGCGGATCGCCGCCATCATGGCGTCCAAGCGCACCAGCGACCTGGTGCCGCTGTGCCACCCGCTGGCCTTGACCCGCGTGACGGTGGATTTCGAGACCGATGTCGCCGCGTCGAGCGTGCACTGCAAGGCGCAGGTTGAAACCTACGGCAAGACCGGGGTGGAAATGGAGGCGCTGACCGCCGTGCAAGTCGGGCTGCTGACCGTGTACGACATGTGCAAGGCGGTGGACCGGGGCATGGTGATGACCGATATCCGCGTGATGGAGAAGCATGGCGGCAAGTCGGGCGACTGGAGCGTCACGAGCTAACTCGTCTTCCCTCCTCCATCTCCCTGATGAGCGCCGAAATGCAACGGTTTTCGGCGTTGCGCCCCCTCCTGTTGGCTAGTCTGCGACCATTTGGCATCTCAACCTATTGTCTGATTGTTACCTTTGCATGGCGCGTATATAATAAATGTTGCTGAAGTAATTTTTGACGTAGGCCTCACCGTACCCGCCTCGCGCATACGAGAAAGAATTTGAATGAGCAGCAACCCTCCTCCACCGAGCGAAGCCAAGACTCAGGAATACGAATTCGAACAGATGAACCTGCAGGTGGGCGGCAGGATTCAGTTCATTACTCATCGCACCATCAAGCCTATCCAGCACTTCTCCACGCTGATCGGCTGGGTCAAAGACGAGTATATGATCGTCAAGGTTCCGTTCGAGAATGGCGCACCGATCGCCCTCAATGACGGCGACAAGCTGACCATCCGCGTCTTCTCCGGCGTCAACGTCTGCTCATTCTCTTGCGTCGTGCAACGCGTGTTCCCACGGCCGCTGTTCTATGTCCATCTGTCGTTCCCGGTGTCGATCCAGGGCACCAGCCTGCGCGCGGCGATGCGGGTCAAGGTCGATATCCCGGCCCAGGTGACCTCGCCGGCCGGTACCACCTCGGTATTCCTGGTGAACCTGAGCGTTTCCGGCGCGCTGATCGAGTCGGCAAAAAAACTGTCCGAGGACGAGGCTCAGGTCGGCCTGTCCTTCTACCTGATCGCCCAGCCCGGCAACCGCCAGGTGCGCATCAATCCGAATGCCACCATCCGCAACATCAACGTGGTCAAGCCGGCCACCAGCGACAAGGCCGAGGTGTTCACCTACGGCGTGCAGTTCATCGACCTGGATCCGGTCCACTACACCATGCTGCAAAACCTGACCTACGAGGCGCTGATCGCCGATCGGCAGAAGATCGTCTGAGACGAAAAAAAACCGGCCGAAGCCGGTTTTTTTTAGCCCAAGAACATTAAGGGGCGACGTTGTTTTTGGTCAGTGCTTGCGACGCTGCGGTGTTGGTGACGGTGGTGGTCACGTTCCAGGTTACGTTCGCTGCACCAGCGGCGATGGTCGGGGTGAAGGTCGCGGTTTTGCCGTCGATGTCCTTGCCGACGCCGGCAGCGAAGGTTTCAACAATCACGCCGTCGGTAACGGTGGCGCCGGAAACTTCTTTGGTCGGGGTGAAGGTCGGTACACCTTTGGCGCCGGCGTTGCAACCGGTCAGATCCCCTCCACCTTCCTGGGCGCACAGTGCCACCGCAGTCTTGATCGAATCGATCGCGCCCTGGGCATTCGCCATCTTGGCTTTCACCGTGTAGTCGCTGTACGCCGGGATCGCCACGGCGGCCAGAATACCGATAATGGCAACCACGATCATCAGTTCGATCAGGGTGAAGCCGGCTTGTGCTTGTTTCTTCATCATTTTCACGGATTTCATTTTCGACTCCTGGGGGTGTGTTGAACATCAAAATTTGGTAGGACACTTAGCTATGAGCAATTGGTGTGCCACCCAATTTCCGGGGTGAAAACCCGCAAAATCTGCCAAAAACTGTCGCTTTTCGCCACCAGGGCTGCCGTTTTTTGTCAATCGCAGCGACGCAATTTGTCAACCGGCTAGGACGCTGACAAATATTGTCAGGCGATTCTGAGGGGCCCCATGCGTGCCGCCCAAGTCGCCCGGCCTGCCGGGCACTGATCGTCGAGCGTCAAAAAATCGTCGGAAACGAAAAAACCCGCCAGTCTGAACGCGATCTTGATCGCGCTCAGACTGGCGGGTTTTTTTTCGTCTAACCCAGGAGCGTTATGGGACGATGTTGTTCTTGGTCAGCGCTTGCGACGCTGCGGTGTTGGTGACGGTGGTGGTCACGTTCCAGGTTACGTTAGCTGCACCGGCGGCGATGGTCGGGGTAAAGGTTGCGGTTTTGCCATCGATGTTTTTGCCGACGCCGGTGGCGAAGGTTTCAACGATCACGCCGTCGGTAACGGTGGCGGCGGACACTTCCTTGGTCACGGTGAAGGTCGGTACGCCTTTGGCGCCGGCGTTGCAACCGGTCAGATCGCCTCCACTTTCCTGAGCGCACAGTGCCACCGCAGTCTTGATCGAATCGATCGCGCCCTGGGCATTCGCCATCTTGGCTTTCACCGTGTAATCGCTGTACGCCGGGATCGCCACGGCGGCCAGGATACCGATAATGGCGACTACGATCATCAGTTCGATCAGAGTGAAGCCGGCCTGTGCTTGTTTCTTCATCATTTTCATGGGTTGCATTTTCGACTCCTGGGGGTGTGTTGAACGACAAAATTAGATGGGACACCCAGCTATTCGCAATTGATGTGCCACCCCGTTTTGCTGCTCAAAACCGCCAAATCTGCCAAAAACTGTCGCTTTAGGCTGCTCGGACTGCCGTTTTTTGTCAGTCGTGGCGTCGCAATTTGCCTGCTTGCCACGTAGCTGACAAATATTGTCAGGAGATGCGAAAGGCCATGTGCGTGCCGCCCAGGTCGATCACGTCGCCATGGTTCAAGCGCTGCGGCTGCTTGCCGAGGGGGATGTCGTTGACCAGCGGCGCCTGCGCGCCCTCCTGGTGGGTGATGGTGTAGGCGTCCGGGTGGCGATGGATCACCACCACCTGCACGCCGGCGCGGCCGAGCGTGGTCTGCGGCTTGGTCAGCGCCATTTGTTTGCCGGCATTGTTGCCGTTTAAGACTTCGATCTGCGCCAGCACGGGCGCCGCCGCCATCATCGGCCGTACGCCGTCGGCGACAAACTCGACCTGGAACTTGGCCATCTTGATCACATCCTGGTGCTGCAGGAAGTGCTTGCCGATACGGTGGCCGTTGACGAAGGTGCCGTTGGTGCTGTGCAGATCTTCCAGAAAGGAGTCGTCAAGGATGGTGACGATGACCGCGTGGTCGCCGCTGACGGCCGGATGCGTCAGCACGATGTCGTTGCGCGGGTGACGGCCGATGGTCATCCGCTCTTTGCTCAGTTGTACTTGCTGTTCTAATTGTCCGTCCCGCGAGATAAGGATCTTCGCCAATCTGTTCTCCAATGAAAAAGGGGAGCCTGAGCTCCCCTTCATTATTCCACATTAAAGCAAGCTGTTATTACAGCATGGCTTTCAGCAGACGCGCCATTTCGGACGGGTTTTTGGTGACGGTGATGCCGCAAGCTTCCATGATTTCCAGTTTGGCTTGTGCGGTGTCAGCGCCGCCGGAGATCAGCGCGCCGGCGTGGCCCATGCGCTTGCCCGGAGGAGCGGT
This sequence comes from Rugamonas rivuli, assembly GCF_009380165.1. Taxonomy (GTDB): domain Bacteria; phylum Pseudomonadota; class Gammaproteobacteria; order Burkholderiales; family Burkholderiaceae_D; genus Rugamonas; species Rugamonas rivuli. Next base: position 278,991 of record NZ_WHUF01000008.1, on the reverse strand, counting down.
AACACCGGCGATGAAGCCGACGACCGGTTTTTTCATGTTGTCTTTGATCCAGTAAGCCGCGTTGGCTTCGTCTGGACCGCCGATTTCGCCGATCATGATGACCGCGTCGGTATCAGGATCGTCGTTGAACATCTTCATGACGTCGATGTGCTTCAGACCGTTGATCGGGTCGCCGCCGATGCCGACTGCCGACGATTGGCCCAGGCCCAGTGCGGTCAGCTGACCGACTGCTTCATAGGTCAGGGTGCCCGAACGCGAAACCACGCCGATACGACCCTTGCGGTGGATGTGGCCTGGCATGATGCCGATCTTGATTTCGTCAGGGGTGATCAGGCCTGGGCAGTTAGGGCCCAGCAGCAGGGTTTTCGAACCGGCTTTAGCCATGCGATCCTTCAAAGCCATCATGTCGCGGACAGGGATGCCTTCGGTGATGCAAATAGCCAGATCCATTTCAGCTTCGACAGCTTCCCAGATCGCGGCGGCCGCGCCTGCTGGCGGTACGTAGATGACCGACACGTTGGCGCCGGTTTCTTTTTTCGCTTCGGTAACGTTAGCGAAAATAGGAATGCCTTCGAAGTCTTCGCCGGCTTTCTTAGGGTTCACGCCTGCTACGAAAGCAGCTTTGCCGTTCGCGTAGTCGCGGCACATGCGGGTGTGGAACTGGCCGGTCTTGCCGGTGATCCCTTGAGTAACAACTTTGGTATCTTTATTGATCAGAATGGACATGTTGATTCCTTAATTAAGCTTGACCGGCAGCGGCTGCTACGACGCTCTTCGCTGCATCTTCCATGGTGTCGGCAGCGATGATAGGCAGACCGGAATCGGCCAGCATCTTCTTGCCCAGGTCTTCGTTGGTGCCCTTCATGCGGACGACCAGTGGCACTTTCAGCGAAACAGCTTTCGATGCGGTGATCACGCCTTCGGCGATCACGTCGCAGCGCATGATGCCGCCGAAGATGTTGACCAGGATGGCTTTCAGGCCTGGGTTTTTCAGCATGATCTTGAACGCTTCGGTCACTTTCTCAGCCGTGGCGCCACCGCCTACGTCCAGGAAGTTGGCTGGCTCACCGCCGAACAGCTTGATGGTGTCCATGGTAGCCATGGCCAGGCCGGCGCCGTTCACCAGGCAGCCGATGTTGCCGTCCAGGGAGATGTAGGCCAGGTCGAATTTCGATGCTTCGACTTCAGCTGGATCTTCTTCGTCCAGATCGCGGTAAGCGACGATTTCCGGTTGACGGAACAGCGAGTTGGCGTCGAAGTTGAACTTGGCGTCCAGAGCGATGACCTTGCCCGAACCGGTCAGGATCAGCGGGTTGATTTCGGCCAGCGACGAGTCGGTTTCCCAGTAGGCTTTGTACAGGCCTTGCAGGTTGGTGACGGCGTCGGCGATCGAAGCTTCCGGCACACCGATCTTGGCGGCGATGCCAGCGGCTTCAGCGTCGGTCAGGCCGATCGACGGATCGATGGCGATCGAGTGCAGCAGTTCTGGGTGGGACTCGGCAACTTCTTCGATGTCCATGCCGCCTTCGGAGGAAGCCATCAGCACAACGCGCTGCGATACGCGGTCGGTGACCAGCGAAACGTACAGTTCTTTCTTGATGTCCGCGCCTTCTTCGATCAGCAGGCGGCGTACTTTCTGGCCTTCAGGGCCGGTCTGGTGCGTGACCAGCTGCATGCCCAGGATCTGCTCGGAGAATTCTTTAACTTGTTCCAGCGATTTGGCAACTTTAACGCCGCCGCCTTTACCACGGCCACCGGCGTGGATTTGTGCTTTCACAACCCAGACCGGACCGCCCAAGGTTTCAGCAGCTTTGACTGCTTCTTCAACGGACATGCACGGAATACCGCGCGGAACCGTCACTCCGAATTTTCGGAGGATTTCTTTGCCTTGATACTCATGGATTTTCATGCTGGCTTCCCTTCTGATGCTGATGTGTAAAAATCGGTTGATACTGCGAAATGTGTGAATCTAGTAAGCAGAGATTGCTACGCGCCACCTGGTGCTGCTTTGGCCACCCAGCGCGGGTAAAACTGTGCCACTGCTGCGCCGTCGGTGCGCAGGGCATGGCATTTGTCGAGTTGAAACGGCTTGTGGCGCGGCACGCCTTGGTCCTCGGTGGCCGCGTCGTTGGTCGACCAGACATCGTTGGCGAACGCCTGCACCGCGGCCGTGGGCAGGATCTGCGCCAGTTCGGTCAAATGGGTGCAGCCGGAAATACCGGCCAGGCGTTGCTTGAGCTCGTGGCGGAAACCCTTCATCAGGTTCAGGCCGACCAGCTGTTTTTTGTAATCGGGGGCGATGGTGTCGCAGTGGCCGGGATACGGAACGGCATCGGATGCGGCTTCGGCATCGACGATGTTCAGTTGCAGATCGACGGTCAAACGCAGGTGCAGGTCATGCAGGGGAGTGCCGGCAGCGCGCGGGCCGGAGGCCAGCATGGTGTCGATGACTTTGATATCGGTGATATGGGCGTCAAGATCCCACAGCCCGTCATCGCGTGCGTACGCTTGGACGGCAATTGCGCGCGTGTGCCGGAGCGCACGTCGGGTAACTGGAGTTGACAGGGACATAAGACCGATGCCGCTCTCGCGGCAGAAATTTAGTAAGCAGCCATGTGCTGATCGCACGTGTCCGCAGCTTCTACGGACAACTACCGCACCTGCGGCGCTGCAAAAACCCCAAAAGTGTAGCACATCGGTGCCTCAAGTTGCGTCAGAACATAACTTTGAGCATTGAAAATGGCGGTTTCGAGAGCTTTTTGGCAAGAAATTCACCAGTCTTATTTCAGTCATGGAAACATTGCATGGTGCGGCGCGGCAATGTTCTAGTCGTCTTCCGGGGCGCCCTTGAGCGCGGTCTGCACGGCGCGCTGGGAAAATCCCCGTTGCAGCAGGAAGCGCATCTGCTTGTTGCGTTCCTGTGGATCGGCGGCCACGGTGCCGAACTTGCGGTTCCAGACTTCGACGCAGCGCTCGGTTTCGCCTTCGGCCAGGCCGGCCTTCAATTCCTGCAATTCCTCGCCCTTGATGCCGTGGCTTTGCAGCTCGGCGACGATGCGGCTGTTGCCGAAGCGGGCCGAACGGCGGTGGATCAGTGCTTCCGAAAAGCGTTCCTGCGACAGCCAGTTGTTCTTTTCCAGCAGGTCGAGCAGAGCTTCGACGTCGTCGCCCTCTTCCGCGTAGCGCGCCAGCTTGCGGGCCAGCTCCATGCGGCTGTGTTCGCGCATCGACAGGTAGCGCAGGGCGCGGCCCTTCAGGCTGAGTTGCGGTGCTGCCATAAAAACCCTCTGCACAATGAGAAAACCACCGCTTGCACAGGCAAGGCGGTGGTTCGGGATAAAGCGGACGCGCTGATTACGCGGCGTCGGCCTTGTCGCCCTTGTCCGCCTTGTCGACGGATTTCAGCTTGACGACGGTGTCGCCCTTGTCGGCGGCCAGCGGTGGCAGTGCGCGCACGCCCAGCGATTCGCGGACCTTGTTTTCGATTTCCCATGCCAGCTCAGGACGCTCTTGCAGGAAGATACGGGCGTTGTCCTTGCCCTGGCCGACGCGCTCGCCGTTGTAGCTGTACCAGGAACCGGACTTCTCGACAATCTTCGCTTCCACGCCCAGGTCCAGGATCTCGCCTTCGCGCGAGGTGCCGGCGCCGTACAGGATGTCGAAGTGCGCTTCCTTGAACGGCGGCGCGATCTTGTTCTTGACGACCTTGACCTTGGTTTCGTTACCGATCACCTCGTCGCCCGATTTGATCGAGCCGGTGCGGCGGATGTCCAGGCGAACGGAGGCGTAGAACTTCAGCGCGTTACCGCCGGTGGTGGTTTCCGGGCTGCCGAACATGACGCCGATCTTCATACGGATCTGGTTGATGAAAATGACCAGGGTGTTGGTGCGGTTGATCGAACCGGTCAGCTTGCGCAGCGCCTGGGACATCAGACGGGCTTGCAGGCCCGGCAGCGAATCGCCCATGTCGCCTTCGATCTCGGCGCGTGGGGTCAGCGCGGCGACGGAGTCGACCACGACCATGTCCACCGAACCGGAGCGCACCAGCGCGTCGCAGATTTCCAGGGCCTGTTCGCCGGTGTCCGGCTGCGAGATCAGCAGTTCGTGCAGGTTGACGCCCAGTTTCTGTGCGTAGCCGACGTCCAGCGCGTGTTCGGCGTCGATAAAGGCGCAGGTGCCGCCCAGTTTTTGCATTTCCGCGATGGTTTGCAGGGTCAGCGTGGTTTTACCCGACGATTCCGGACCGTAGATTTCCACCACGCGGCCGCGCGGCAGGCCGCCGACGCCCAGGGCGATATCCAGACCCAGCGAACCGGTCGACACGACCTGTACGTCCTCGATCGGCGTGTTGGCGTCCATGCGCATTACGGAGCCTTTGCCGAATTGCTTTTCAATCTGTGCCAGCGCGGCAGCCAGCGCCTTAGCCTTTTCAGATGCAGGTACAACAGCTTTTTTATCGTCCATAATGTTCTTTCAACCAGTAGGTGGGTGCAAATTCGTCGGTACAGGCAGCACTGTATAAAAAAACAGTGCTTAATGCAAGCACGATTTTTAAACAATTTTTGAGACAGCACAAAAACTCGCCACCTTGAGGGAAATGAAACACAATACAAGCTTCTGCAGCCGGAGTGTCTTACATGCGTATTTTACTTGCCGAGGATGACAGCGTACTGGCCGACGGCCTGACCCGCTCGCTGCGCCAGTCCGGTTATGCCATCGATTGCGTCAGCAACGGCCAGGAAGCCGATACCGCCCTCTCGACCCAGGAATTCGACCTGCTGATCCTCGACCTGGGCCTGCCCAAGCTGTCCGGCCTGGAAGTGCTGCGCCGGCTGCGCGCCCGCGCCTCGCTGCTGCCGGTGCTGATACTGACGGCGGCCGATTCGATCGAGCAGCGCGTCAACGGCCTCGACCTGGGCGCCGACGATTACATGGCCAAACCCTTCGCGCTGTCCGAACTGGAAGCCCGGGTGCGGGCGCTGACCCGGCGCGGCGCCGGCGGCGGCGCCACCGTGGTCAAGCACGGCCCGCTCAGCTACGACCAGGTCGGCCGCAGCGCCTACATCAACGAGCAGATGCTGGACCTGTCGGCGCGCGAGCTGGGCTTGCTGGAAATCCTGCTGGCCCGCACCGGCCGCCTGGTGTCCAAGGAGCAGCTGGTCGACCACCTGTGCGAATGGGGCGAGGAAGTGAGCAACAACGCGATCGAAGTCTATGTGCACCGGCTGCGCAAGAAGATCGAGGTCGGCGGCATCCGCATCGCCACCGTGCGCGGACTGGGCTACTGCCTGGAGAAATACTCGGACGCCGCCAAGTGATACCGCCGGCCGCACCGCAACCGCCGTCAGAACTGGAGCTGGACTACCAGCCGCCCGCGGCCGAGGCCGACGACGATATCCAGCACTCGCTGTTCGGCGAGATCCTCGACTGGATGCTGGCACCGCTGCTGTTGCTGTGGCCGATGAGCATCGCCATCACCTACCTGGTCGCCAAGTCCATCGCCAACCAGCCCTTCGACCACGCGCTGGAAGACAGCGTCACCGTGCTGGCGCAGCAGGTGCACGCGGTGGACGGCAAGGTCATCAAGGGCCTGTCCGGCCCGGCCCGCGACATCCTGCGCGCCGATGATGTCGACAGCGTCTACTTCCAGATCCAGGGTCCGCGCGGCGAACATGTGGACGGCGACCGCGACCTGCCGCCGCCGGTCATCGACGAGGACGACAAGCCGCGCGCCAGCGTGCGCTTCCGCAACGACACCATGCACGGCACGCCGGTGCGCGTGGCCTACGCCTACGTGCGGCTGGAGCGCGCCGGCGGCGACGAGCCGCAGCTGGCGCTGGTGCAGGTGGCCGAGACGCTGGAAAAGCGCGGCCAGCTGGCCAACGCCATCATCAAGGGCGTGATCCTGCCGCAGTTCATCATCCTGCCCATCGTGCTGGCCCTGGTGTGGTTTGCGCTGGCGCGCGGCCTGTCGCCGCTGGCGCAATTGCAGGAACGGATACGTGCGCGCAGCTCGGACGACCTGAGCCCGATCGCCTCCAACCAGGTGCCTGAGGAAATCTCGCCGCTGGTCAATTCGCTCAACGACATGCTGGCGCGGCTGTCCTTGTCGATCGAGATGCAGAAGCGCTTCATCGCCGACGCCGCGCACCAGATGCGCACGCCGCTGGCGGGCATGCGCATGCAGTCCGAACTGGCGCTGCGCCAGACCGACAGCGGCGAAATCCACCGCTCGCTGGAGCAGTTGGCCAAGAGTTCGGAGGCAGCCACGCGCCTGGTCAATCAACTGCTGGCCCTGGCCCGCGCCGAGAACCAGCCGCAGGCCGGCACCGCCATGCTGCCGCTGGAACTGTCGGAGCTGGCGCGCAGCGCAGTGCAGGACTGGGTGCCGGCCTCGTTCGCCCAGCGCATCGACCTCGGCTACGAAGCGCCGGCCGCGCCGGTGCAGATCGTCGGCAATCCGACCATGTTGCGCGAGCTGCTGTCCAACCTGATCGACAATGCGCTGCGCTACACGCCGGCCGGCGGCAGCGTCACCGTGCGGGTGCGCGCCGGTGACGAGCACAGCCTGCTGGAAGTCGAGGACACCGGGCCGGGCATCGCGCCGGCCGAGCGCACGCGGGTGTTCGAACGCTTCTACCGCATCCTCGGCAACAGCGCCGAGGGCAGCGGCCTGGGCCTTGCCATCGTGCGCGAGATCGCCCAGCAACACGGCGCCGAAGTCGACATCTACAACAACCCGCGCGCGCAGCTGGCCAAGCTGCCGGGCGCGCTGTTCCGGCTCAGCTTCCCGCTGCCGCCGCAAGCACCGGAAGAAGAAAGCGAAGCGCCCTACTATGGCTAACCCTCCGCTCACCCGCGCCCGGCACTGGCAAAAGACGCGCCGCCTGACCGCCATCCTGCTGCTGCTCTGGCTGGCCACCGGCTTTTGCGCCGCCTTCTTCGCGCGCGAGCTGACCGGGCTGAGCGTGTTCGGCTGGCCGCTGTCGTTCTACCTGGCGGCGCAGGGCGCGTCGCTGGTCTACCTCGCCATCCTGGCCATCTACGCGTGGCGCATGCGGCGGCTCGACCGCGCCGCCGCGCCGGATTTACCGGAGCGGCGCGCATGAGCACCCAGCGCAGCTTCTTCCGCCGCCTGAGCAGCTACTACCTGCTGTTCACGGCCGGCTTCGCCTGCTTCCTGGTCGCGCTCGCCGTGCTGGAGCAGGAAGGCATGTCGCGCGTCTGGATCGGCTACCTGTTCATGTTCGCCACCATCGTGCTGTACGCGTCGATCGGCGTGCTGGGCCGCACCTCCAATGTGCTCGAATACTATGTCGCCGGCCGCCGGGTGCCGGCCATGTTCAACGGCATGGCCACCGCCGCCGACTGGATTTCCGCCGCCAGCTTCATCAGCCTGGCCGGCGGCCTGTATCTGCACGGCTTCGACGGCCTGGCCTACATCATGGGCTGGACCGGCGGCTACTGCCTGGTGGCGCTGCTGATCGCGCCGTATCTGCGCAAGTTCAGCCAGTACACCATCCCCGACTTCCTGGCCGCCCGCTACGGCGGCGGCCACGGCGACAACCGCGGCGGCCGCGCCGTACGCATCCTGGCGGTGGCCGCCACCATCATCGTCTCCTTCACCTACGTGGTGGCGCAGATCTACGCGGTCGGGCTGATCGCTTCGCGCTTCACCGGCGTCGATTTCTCGGTCGGCATCTTCCTCGGCCTGGCCAGTATTCTGGTGTGCTCCTTCCTCGGCGGCATGCGCGCCATCACCTGGACCCAGGTGGCGCAATACATCATCATCCTGGTGGCCTTCCTGATGCCGGCGGTCTGGCTGTCCGGCAAGCACAGCGACAACCCCATTCCGCAAGTCGCCTACGGCAAGCTGCTGCCCAAGCTCAGCGCGCGCGAGCAGGTGCTGCAAAACGATCCGCGTGAAGCCGAGGTGCGCGCCATCTTCCGCCAGCGCGCCGACGACTACGAAGCCCGCATCCGCAAGCTGCCGGCCTCGTGGGAAGCGGGCCGCATCGAAGTGCAGCGCAAGCTCGACAGCGTCAAGCTGCGCAACGCTTCGCTGCTCGACATCCGCAACGCCGAGCGGGCGCTGATCGCCTATCCGAAAAACGCCGACGAGGCGGCGCGCAGCTGGGCCGAGGCGCGCACGCAAAACCTGGCACGCGCCGAACCGATCACGCCGCACGCCACGCCCTATCCCGGCGACAAGGAAACTTCGGACATCAAGCGCAACAACTTCCTGGCGCTGGTGTTCTGCCTGATGATGGGCACGGCCGCGCTGCCGCACATCCTGATGCGCTCCTACACCACGCCGTCGGTGCACGAGACCCGCGTGTCGGTGTTCTGGACGCTGTTCTTCATCCTGCTGATCTACCTGACCATCCCGGCGCTGGCGGTGCTGGTCAAGTACGACATCTACAGCGCGCTGGTCGGCAGCGACTATGCCCACCTGCCCAACTGGGTGTCGTACTGGGCCAATGTGGACAAGCTCAATCCGCTGTTCAGCATCAGCGACATCAACCACGACGGCGTGGTGCAGCTGGCCGAGATCACCATCGACGCCGACGTGCTGGTGCTGGCCACGCCGGAGATCGCCGGCCTGCCCTACGTGGTGTCCGGCCTGGTGGCGGCGGGCGGCCTGGCCGCCGCGCTGTCGACCGCCGACGGCTTGCTGCTGGCGATCTCCAACGCGCTGTCGCACGACGTCTACTACAAGATCGTCGACCGCGCCGCCTCGACCCAGAAGCGGGTGACGATCTCCAAGCTGCTGCTGCTGGGCGTGGCCTTCATCGCCGCCTATGCGGCCTCGCAAAAGCCGGGCGACATCCTGTCGCTGGTGGGCGCGGCCTTCTCGCTGGCCGCCTCGACGCTGTTCCCGGCGCTGGTGCTGGGCGTATTCTGGAAGCGCGCCAATTACCAGGGCGCGCTGGCCGGCATGACGGCCGGCTTCACCGTCTGCCTGTACTACATGCTGCACACCAATCCCATCCTGGGCGGCAGCGCGGCCGGCCAGTGGCTGCACATCGCGCCCATGTCGGCCGGCATCTTCGGCGTACCGGCCGGGCTGCTGACGATGATCGCGGTCAGCCTGCTCACGCCGGCGCCGGACCAGCAGACCAGCGCGATGGTCGACTACATCCGCGCGCCGGAACTTTAAGATACACGGCGAGTGTGGCGGATTTAACAACTTGATGCTATTGTCCGGTGATACGCCACTCCGAATCCACCTATGACACTCCGCACCATCCTGCTACTGGCCTGCGCCCTCGGCCAGGCTTTCTCCACCGCCCAGGCGGCCGACGCGCCGCCGGCCCGGCCGTCGGTCGAAGACTTCTTCAGCAACCCCGAATTCAGCGGGGCATTGCTGTCGCCCAGCGGCAAATACCTGGCCGTGAAAGTCGGCGCCAAGGACAAGCGCGACCGCCTCGCCGTGGTCGAGCTGGGCCCGAACACGGTCAAAGTGGTGGGCAATTTCAGCGATGCCGACATCGGCAGGTTCCAGTGGATCAGCGACCAGCGCCTGGCCTTCACCGCCGCCGACCGCACGCTGGCCCAGGGCGACCAGCGCTACGCGCCCGGCCTGTACGCGATCAACCGCGACGGCACCGGCTTCCGCCAGCTGGCGATGCGCAACGGCACGCCCTTCATCACCAGCGGCTTCAGCGGCATACAGACGCGCGATCTGCTGCCCTGGCACACGTATATGCTGGACCAGGACGGAGCGCAGGATTCCGAATCCATGTATGTGCTCAACAGCAGCATCAGCGGCCCCGGCCAGGTGGACTACATCGACCTGCAGCGCATCAACACCGTGACCGGCCGCGTGGCGACCACCATCGCCCGTCCCGGCGCGAGCATGGGCTGGCTGCTGGATAACAAGGGCGAGCCGCGCCTGACGATGACCTCGAAAGACCGCACCAGCGAAATCTACTACCGCGATCCGGCCAACAATGAATGGCGCCGGCTGACCGCGTTCGACAGCTACACCGGCGGCAAGGGCGCCTTCACGCCGCTGGCGTTCGGGCCGAACGGCACGCTGTACGTCGTCATCAACCGCAAGAGCAACATCGCCTCGGTGCACAGCTACGATTTCGCCACCAACAAGATTTCCGACGATCCGGTGGTGACGCTGGACGGCTACGATTTCGACGGCCACCTGATCATGGACCAGCACAAAATCCTCGGCGTGCGCTACATGACCGACGCCGCCGGCACCGTGTGGTTCGACGCGGCGATGAAGGCGATGCAGGACAAGATAGACGGCATGCTGCCCAACACCATCAACCTGCTGACGCCGCCGACGCGGCCGGAAGCGCCATGGGTGCTGGTCACGTCCTTCAGCGACGTGTGGCCGTCGCGCACCTTCCTGTACAACCGCGACACCATGCAGCTGAGCGCGGTCGGCGCCAGCCACCCGACCATCAACCCGACGCAGATGGCGCACAGGACCATGGTGCGCTACAAGGCGCGCGACGGCCTGGAGATCCCGGCCTGGCTGACCGTACCACAAGGCGGCGGCAAGAACCTGCCGATGGTGGTGCTGGTGCACGGCGGCCCTTACGTCCGCGGCGGCAACCTGGCGTGGGAGCCGGAGGCGCAGTTCCTGGCCTCGCGCGGCTACGCCGTGCTGGAGCCGGAATACCGCGGCAGCAAGGGCTTCGGCGCGCGCCACTACCTGGCCGGCTGGAAGCAATGGGGCTTGAAGATGCAGGACGATATCGCCGACGGCACGCGCTGGGCCATCGAGCAGGGCACGGCCGATCCCAAGCGCATCTGCATCGCCGGCGCCAGCTACGGCGGCTATGCCACGCTGATGGGCCTGATCAACGATCCCGGCCTGTACCAGTGCGGCATCGACTGGCTGGGCGTGACCGACATCAACCTGCTGCACGACGGCCACTGGGCCTATATATCGGACATGTCGGACGGCTGGCGCCAGTACGGCATGGTGGAGATGGTCGGCGATCCGGTCAAGGACGCGGAGCAGCTGAAGGCCACGTCGCCGCTGCTGCAGGCGGCGCGCATCAAGCAGCCGCTGCTGCTGGCCTACGGCGGCGCCGACATGCGCGTGCCGCTGCCGCATGGCACCAAGTTCTACAAGGCCGTCAAGCAGACCAATCCCAACGTCGAATGGATAGAGTATCCGGACGAGGGCCACGGCTGGGCGCTGCCCAAGACCCGCTACGACTTCTGGAACCGGGTCGAGAAATTCCTCGACAAGAATATCGGTGCGCGGTGAAAGTCGCGCTATAGTCTCGTTGCAGCAAGCCGGTTCAAACTACACGGAGGAGCGCGCATGTCGTCGGGAAAAATTCTGGTCGCACAGGGAGGCGGTCCGACCGCCGTCATCAACCAGTCGCTGGCGGGCCTGGTGCTGGAGGCGCGCCGCTTCCGCGACGTCAGCCGCGTCTACGGCGCGCTGCACGGCGTGCGCGGCATCATCAACGAAGACCTGGTCGACCTGACCCGCGAAACCAGCCACAACCTGGAGCTGGTGGCGGCCACGCCGTCGTCGGCGCTGGGCTCCACGCGCGACAAGCCGGACCTGCCGTATTGCGAGGAAATCTTCAAGGTGCTGCGCGCGCATGAGATCGAGCAGTTCTACTACATCGGCGGCAACGATTCATCGGACACGGTGCGCATCGTCAGCGAGCAGGCGCAGCAGGCCGGCTATCCGCTGCGCTGCATCCACATTCCCAAGACCATAGACAACGACCTGGTCGGCAGCGACCACACGCCGGGCTTCCCGTCGGCCGCGCGCTTTGTCGCGCAGGCGTTCGCCGGCGCCAACCTGGACAACGCCTCGTTGCCGGGCGTGTATGTGGGCGTGGTGATGGGCCGCCACGCCGGCTTCCTGACCGCCGCCGCCGCGCTGGGCAAGAAGTTCCCGGACGACGGCCCGCACCTGATCTACCTGCCGGAGCGGGTGTTCTCGCTGGAGCAGTTCCTGGCCGATGTCAAAGCCACCTATGCGCGCTATGGCCGCTGCGTGATCGCCGTGTCCGAAGGCATCCACGATGCGTCGGGCGAGCCGATCGCCAGCCTGCTGGCCAAGGAAGTGGAGCGCGACGCGCACGGCAATGTGCAGCTGTCGGGCACGGGCGCGCTGGCCGATTTGCTGTGCGACGAGATCAAGGCCAAGCTGGGCATCAAGCGCGTGCGCGGCGACACCTTCGGCTATCTGCAACGCTCGTTCATCGGCTGCGTGTCGGACGTGGACCAGCGCGAGGCGCGGGAAGTCGGCGAGAAGGCGGTGCAGTTCGCCATGTGGGGCGGGCGCGACGGCTCGGTGGCGATCAAGCGCACCGGTTTCTACTCGGTCGACTATGAATTGATGGCCTTGTCCGATGTGGCCGGCAAGACGCGCGTGATGGAGGACGAGTTCATCAGCGCCAGCGGCACCGACGTGACCGACGCCTTCCGCCTGTACCTGCGGCCGCTGCTGGGCTCCGGCATGCCCGACGCCTTCCGCCTGCGGCCGTCGCCGGTGGAGAAAATTCTCAAAAAATAGGCATCTATGACGAATAGGTCCCACCGCGGCGGGCCGTCGCAAAGCCAGAATCTAAACAAAAAAATAGCCAGGAAATTTTCGTCAACGGACAGATGAAGGAGCCAGGGAAATGATTTGTTGCCCGGCCAGTAGCTTGCTACCTGTCCGTCCTGGCAGTGGCTAAGCCACTTCTGCGAAAGAGATTTTTATGCTGCTACGTCTACGTGATGTTTTCTTCAAGCTTGAAGCTGGTGAGTTGTGCGAAGGCTGGATTTACTTCCGAGAACGGACAAATCCATCTTTAGACACAGAATGTTTTTTAGTCTCGGGGGCCGACCTTGATTCCGACGGCGACATCCCCTCGAAAGCTCGACTGGCTGGCTATCTGGTAGAAGGTCTGGATACGGAAGCCATTAAAGACTGCCTCCTATGCGCCAAGCAACTAGGGCAGAAACAGAATGCCTCTACTGAGCTGGAGTCGTTCATCTACTATTGGCGATTTGACGCCTTTCTTCCCTATTCAGGCGCCCCTGAACCTCCGCCGCCGGAGGTAGCAATACTGAATGCTGAACGCCAATTTTATGAGAGCCTTGGACAAGAAAATCTAGCGAATCCTTGTCGAAATCAAAGCTGCCATCGAGGGGCGATTCAGTACAGCGTCTTTTGCAAAGTTCATCACTTCGAAAACATTCGAAAAAAGACCTGTCCATTTACGGACTAATTCGCTCACTAGCGTCAATGGCAACCCCAAGTAGTCTACCAACTCTTGCTGAGTAATTTTGTAGGGTTCAACATAAGACAGAAAAAGATATTCTCCGGGGGCATAGTCATCATGTTCGACTCCAATCGATGCAAGGCCGTTCGCCTAAACGTCGTGCAGAATAATCTTCCGGCTAAAGTCGAGAAAGTCATCCAGATGCGTCTCAATGATGGCGACCGTGATCGGAAGCTGTAGCGCCTGATAATTGTGCACGGCGATATTGCGAAAGCCGACCATGCGCTTCATGACATCCGCGAGCGCTGAGTCTATCCATGCGGCTTGCGCCAACAAACTAAACACATCCCGAGCGCTTTGTGGAACGCCCAGCCGCTCGCGGCGTATCAGATGCTGGCCCATATCCAGCGCGGCTTCGCACGCTCGCTGAATATTCAAAATCGCGGCGTCCTGCCGCGTATGATCCGCACCGAACGTGGCAGGATTTTTGAGATACTCCTCGCGAGCAAGGGCCACGCAGCGCTCTATCGTGGCCGCCTTGTTAAGGATGACGTCATCGGCCATACACGCGCCCCTCACGTTCAATGTCTTCCAGCAGGCCCGCGCGGGCCGTATCCAGATCCGTCTTCTGGCTCAGGATCGCACATTCGTACAAAGAGGCCTGCACGTCCTTGTTCCACAGACGGGTGCCGGTGGTAATCACCTGGTACTGCAAGACCGTCGATGCGGCACGGAGGTCGATCAAATCGACGTCGCAGCCGACCAACCCGGCCAGCGATTGCGCCAGCTCCCATGTCGCCAACGGCTCCAGCTTGCCCTCAACCAGCACTGCAAGATCAAGGTCGCTGTCACCGCCCGCCTGCCCCGTTGCTCGACTGCCGAACAGGTAGACGGCCAGCAGCCCGGGCAAGCGCAGGCGCAATGCGGACACGATCTCCAGTTCAGAAATATTCGCACCCATTGCCACTCCTGCATTCAGTGTGTGGCTAAAGCTTACACTATGGCGCGAGTGCCGGCAGCAGCGGCGTGATGTTGCCGTCGGATGGCAGCGGCTTTAACTCCAGCAGCCGCATCAGCAACGGGTAGACGTCGACATTGTCGAACACCGGCAGCACCACACCCGGCTTGATGGCAGGGCCGGCGGCGATGAAGATGGCGTTCATCTCCGGCGCGGCGTTGTCGTAGCCGTGCGCACCACCCCTCACCATCGTCTTGTCGTTGAACGCCAGCAGCCAGCCGGTTTCGGCCAGGCAGATGAAAGCCGGCACACGCGCATTGCTACCGTACGCCAGCCGCGCCGGGATCTCGCCCTTGCGCCAGCACTGCATATGCTCGTGCGGCTTGAGCAGCGCGGCCGCCAGCTCATCTTCGTGTCCCGCCACCGGCTCCAGCCCCGCATACGATCCGCTGGCCACCTTGCTGTAGCTGCCCTCCGGCAGCAGCCGGTCCATGCGCACCACGCGATCGGCGCTGGTCGGCGCCATGCCGTGATCGGAAACGATGACGATGTTGGCGTCCAGATGACGCTTGGCCAGTCCGTCCAGCAGGCGGCCTATCGCCTCGTCCACCCGCGCCACCGCCCGCGTGGTCTGGCCGGCATCCGGGCCGAAGGTGTGGCCCGCGTGGTCGACGTCATCCAGGTACAGCGTGGCGAAGCCGAGCGGCTCCCCCTTCGCGCTCCCCAGCCACGACAGCAACCGGTCGACCCGCACCACGGCCGGATGCTTGCCGTCGAACGGCGGCGCCATGGTCGGCCGCACGCCATGGATGGCCGCCTCGGACCCCGGCCAGAATAGCGTGCCGGCGCGGATGCGGTGCAGCTCGGCCGTCACCCATACCGGCTCGGCCTGGTCCCACCAGCGGCGGTCGGTGACGGCGGCCTCGTTGTCCAGGCTGAAGCGCACGCTGGGGATCGTCGCGTCGTCCATATTGTTGCCCACCACGCCGTGATGGTCGGGCCGCAGCCCCGTCACCAGCGTGTAGTGGTTGGGGAAGGTCAGCGACGGAAACGACGGCCGCATCGCCACCGCCCGCGCGCCTTTGGCCGCCAGCCGGTTCAGATTGGGCGTGACGCCGCGCTCCAGGTAATCGGGACGCATGCCGTCGATCGATACCAGGATAGTCAGCGGCGCCGCCGTGGCGCAGCAGCTCGCGGCCAGCAGCAACAGGCCGGCCAGTTTTTTCAGGCTTGATGTCATTGTTCAGGGTCCAGGCATAAAAAAAGCGGACGACGCCGGGGCGTGGTCCGCTTTTTGGAAAGTGCTTATCGTTTAAACGACGATGGTCTGGTGCTCGTCACCCACGCGGGCGCGGATCGCGCCGATGGTGTAGACGGTCTCGCCGGCTGCTTCCAGCTGGGCGATGGCGGCTGCCGCGTTTTCTTTCGATACGATGACGGTCATGCCGATGCCGCAGTTGAACACGCGGTGCATTTCAGCGTCGGCCACGCCGCCGTGCTGTTGCAGCCAGGTGAACAGCGGAGGCATGGTCCACGATTTGCCGTCCAGCTCGGCCACCAGGCCAGGCTGCAGTACGCGCGGAATGTTCTCGACCAGGCCGCCGCCGGTGATGTGCACCATGCCTTTGACTTCCATCGAAGCCATCAGCGCCAGCAATGGCTTGACGTAGATGCGGGTCGGCTGCATCAGCACGTCCGACAGCTTGCGGCCGTGGAAGTCGCCTTCCAGGTCCGGCTTGGCCACTTCGATGATCTTGCGCACCAGCGAGTAACCGTTGGAATGCACGCCCGACGACGCCAGGCCCAGGATCACGTCGCCCGGCACGATCTTGGTGCCGTCGATGATTTTCGATTTTTCCACGGCGCCGACCGCGAAACCGGCCAGGTCGTATTCACCGGCCGGGTACATGGACGGCATTTCCGCCGTTTCGCCGCCGATCAGCGCGCAACCGGCTTGTTCGCAACCCTGGGCGATGCCCTTGATGACGTCGGTCGCGGTGGCCACGTCCAGCTTGCCGCAGGCGAAGTAGTCGAGGAAGAACAGCGGCTCGGCGCCCTGCACCAGGATGTCGTTGACACTCATCGCGACCAGGTCGATGCCGACCGTGTCATGGCGGTTCAGCTCGAATGCCAGTTTCAGCTTGGTACCCACGCCGTCGGTACCGGAGACCAGGACGGGCTCCTTGTACTTCTTGCTGATCTCGAACATGGCGCCGAAACCGCCCAAGCCGCCCATCACGCCTTCGCGCATGGTGCGCTTGGCAAAAGGCTTGATCGCTTCGACTAAAGCGTCACCTGCGTCGATATCGACGCCGGCGTCACGGTAGGACAGGGAAACATTAGAAGTTTGGCTCATGGTGTATTTCGCAGCGGAGGCGGTAAAATAGAAGGCGGAGACCTGTTTCGTAGCAAAAAGCCACGAAAATGCAGAAAAAGCAGCACAACAACCCGGTCAATCCGCTATTTTATCAAAATGCCCCGTCCAACAGCCGTTTTTAACCATCTAAATCACACTCCATGCCATTTCCCCTCTCGGTAGAGCAAAAGCAAACGGCATTTTGGGTAGCGGTTTGGGCAGCATTCTTCCTCTTGTTGGTCACGCTGGGACCGGTGCTGACGCCCTTCCTGGCCGCCGCCATCCTCGCCTACGCGCTGAACCCTGGCGTCGATTTCCTCGACCATCTGCGCGTCGGCCGCCTGAAAGTGCGCGTGCCGCGCCCGCTGGCCGTGCTGGTGGTGGTGGTGCTGTTCTTCGCCGCCATCGCCGCGCTGGTGCTGATCGTGGTGCCGGTGCTGCAAAAAGAGATCCCGATGCTGCAGGCGCAGATCCCCGCCTTCCTGGCCAAGGCCAACGACCTGCTGGGCCCCAAGCTGCAGGAAATGGGCGTCAAGGTGCGCCTCGACAGCGACGGCATCAAGAAGCTGGTGTCGCAGCAGATGGCCACCAGTGGCGATGAAATCTGGAGCGCCGTACTCAATTCCGCGCGCGTCGGCGGCACCGCGGTGCTGGGCTGGATCGCCACGCTGGTGCTGATCCCGGTGGTGCTGTTCTACCTGCTGCTGGACTGGCACCCGATGCTGGCGCGTATCGCCGGCTGCGTGCCGCGCCGCTGGATAGGCGCCACCATGGACATGGCCAACGAGGTCGACACCCTGCTGGCCCAGTACCTGCGCGGCCAGTTGCTGGTGATGTTCGTGCTGGCCGTGTACTACTCGGTGGCGCTGGCCATCGCCGGCTTCGACGTCGCGCTGCCGGTCGGTATCATCACCGGCCTGCTGGTGTTCATCCCCTACCTGGGCTTCGGCCTGGGCCTGGTGCTGGCGCTGATTTCGGCGGTGCTGCAATTCTCCGACTGGAGCGGCGTGGTGGCGGTGGCCGTGATCTACGGCGCCGGCCAGGTGATCGAGGGCTTTTTCCTCACGCCGCGCCTGGTGGGCGAGCGCATCGGCCTCAATCCGCTGGCCGTGATCTTCGCCTTGTTGGCCTTCGGCCAGCTGTTCGGCTTTGTCGGCGTGCTGCTGGCATTGCCCGCTTCGGCCGTGCTGATGGTGGCATTTAAGCATCTGCGCCGCCACTACCTGAGCAGCAGCTTCTATAATGCGTGACGTGGAACAGAAAAACGTTATGCAAAAGATCATAATCAGGCGAACGCCATGAAACAACTGGTGCTCGATTTAGGCGCAGACCAGGCGCACAGCCTCGCATCGTTCGAGGTGGGACAGAATGCCGAAGCGGCAGCGCTGATGGCGCAGTTCGCCGACCGCACGTCGCGCGAGCACTTCGCCTACCTGTGGGGCGCGGGCGGCGTCGGCAAGACCCATCTGCTCAAGGCCCTGGCCAGCGCCGGCAGCGAGGCCGAGCAGCTGCGCGCGCGCTATATCTCGCCGTTTTCCATCGAGTCCGAATTCGTCTACTCGCCGGAGGTGGACCTGTACCTGCTCGACGACTGCGAAAAGCTGTCGCCGCTGGCGCAGATCGACGCCTTCGCGCTGTTCAATGAAATCCGCGCCAACAACGCCTTCATGGTGTGCAGCGGCGCCGTCGCGCCGGCCGTGCTGCCGGTGCGCGAAGACCTGCGCACCCGCATGGGCTGGGGCCTGATCTACCAGATCCACGGCCTGACCGACGACGAAAAGGTGGCCGCGCTGAGCGCCGCCGCCACCGCACGCGGCTTGACGCTGTCGCCCGGCGTGATACCCTACTTGCTGTCCCATTTTCAGCGCGACATGCGGTCGCTGTCGACCATGCTGGACTCGCTGGACCAATATTCCCTCGAAACCCAACGCCCGATCACCTTGCCGCTGCTGCGCGAGTGGTTGCAGGCGGAAGCTAAAGAATGACGAATCCTGCATGAACTTAGCCTTATTTGACCTCGACCACACGCTGCTGCCGATCGACTCCGACTACGAGTGGGGGCAGTTCCTGGTGCGCATCGGCGCCGTGGACGCCGCCGAATTCGCCCGCCGCAACGACGAGTTCTTCGCCCAGTACCAGGCCGGCACGCTGGACCCGGTGGAATACCTGGAGTTCTCGCTCGGCACCCTGGCCTCGTTCCCGCAGGACCGCCTGAAAGCCATGCAGCAGCAGTACATGGCCGAAGTGGTGCAGCCGGCGATCCGCCCGGCCGCCCGCGCGCTGCTGCAAAAGCACATCGACGCCGGCGACCTGGTGGCCATCGTCACCGCCACCAACCACTTCGTCACCGCGCCGATCGCCAAGGCGCTGGGCGTGGAGCACCTGATCGCGGCCATGCCGGAAGTGGACGCCGACGGCAAGCTGACCGGAAAACTGGTCGGCACGCCGACTCAGGGCGCGGGCAAGATCACCCACACCAAGGCCTGGCTGGCGAAGATGGACAAGACGCTGGAAGACTTCGACACCGTCCACTTCTACAGCGACTCGCACAACGACCTGCCGCTGATGTCCATCGTCAGCCATCCGGTGGCGACCAACCCCAACGCCGCACTGAAAACGCACGCCACAGCCCAAGGCTGGCCATTAATTGACCTATTCAATGATTAAGAAACTGATCCGCAAAATCCTCGGCACCAAAAGCAAGGCGCGCGACACCAGCACGCCGGTGGTACTCGGCCCCGACGCCCACGGCATCGACCCGCGCCTGCTGTCGTCGAACGCGGTGCGCGTCACCAGCACCCTGCAGGAAGCCGGCTACGAAGCCTTTGTCGTCGGCGGCGCCGTGCGCGACCTGCTGCTGGGCGTGAAGCCGAAAGACTTCGACATCGCCACCAACGCCACGCCGGAGCAGGTCAAGCGCCTGTTCCGCCGCGCCTTCATCATCGGCAAACGATTCCAGATCGTGCACGTGATGTTCGGCCAGGATCTGCTGGAAGTGACCACCTTCCGTGGCACCACGCTGGACAACGCGCCGAAGGATGAACATGGCCGCGTCCTGCGCGACAACACCTTCGGCTCGCAGGCGGAGGACGCGGTGCGCCGCGACTTCACCATCAACGCCATGTACTACAACCCGGCCAACCAGCAGGTGCTGGACTACCACGGCGGCATCGAAGACATCCGCGCCAAGACGCTGCGCATCATCGGCCAGCCGGAAGCGCGCTACCGCGAAGACCCGGTGCGCATGCTGCGCGTGGTGCGGTTCGCCGCCAAGCTCAAATTCACCATCGAACCGAACACCGGCGCGCCGATCGCCGTGATGGCGTCATTGATCGACAACGTGCCCGCCGCACGCGTGTTCGACGAAATGCTCAAGCTTCTGATGAGCGGCCAGGCGCTGGCCTGCCTGCAGCAGCTGCGCAAGGAAGGCCTGCATCACGGCCTGCTGCCGCTGCTGGACGTGGTGCTGGAACAGCCGCTGGGCGCCAAGTTCGTGACGCTGGCGCTGGACTCGACCGACGCCCGCATCCACGCCGGCAAGACGGTTTCGCCGGGCTTCCTGTTTGCGTCGCTGCTGTGGCACCAGGTGCTGGAAAAGTGGACCGCCTACCGCGCCTCGGGCGAGCAGACCATCCCCGCGCTGCACCTGGCGGCCGACGACGTGCTCGATTCGCAGACCGAGAAGCTAGCCTTGCAGCGCAAGATCGGCTCCGACATGCGCGACATCTGGTCGATGCAGCCGCGCTTCGAGCGCCGCACCGGCAAGTCGCCGCACAAGCTGCTGGAGCACCTGCGCTTCCGCGCCGGCTACGACTTCCTGCTGCTGCGCTGCGCCTCGGGCGAGATCGACGCCGAGTTGGGCGAATGGTGGACCGCATTCTATGAAGGCGACGAAGCCACCCGCGAAGACCTGATCGCATCGGCCAATCAGCCGGCCGGTTCCGGCGGCGCCAAGCGCAAACGCGCACCGCGTCGCGGTGGCCGCAGCAAGGGCGGTGCTGAAGGCGGCAACGCTGGTGGCAATTCCGGCGGCGACGGCGGCGCGGAATAAGCTGCGCCCTGACGCATCATGAGCATCATCGGCACACCAGGTGAAGACGGCTTCGCCTTCACCATCGCCTACATCGGCATCGGCGCCAACCTGGGCGACGCGCGCGGCAACGTGGCCGACGCGCTGGAGCGCCTGCAACGCCTGCCCGGCTGCACGCTGATGGCGGCGTCGGGCCTGTACCGCACCGCGCCCATCGATTCGAGCGGCGACGACTACATCAACGCCGTGGCCCGCATCGCCACCACGCTGGACGCCGAAGCGCTGCTGCAAGCGCTGCACGGCATCGAACAGGCGCACGGCCGTGAACGGCCCTACCGCAACGCCCCGCGCACGCTGGACCTGGACCTGCTGCTGTACGGCGACCGGCAGATCGCCAGCGCCACGCTGACGGTGCCGCATCCGCGCATGACCGAGCGCGCCTTCGTGCTGGTGCCGCTGCTGGAACTGGCGCCGGCCATCCACATTCCCGGTCGCGGCGCAGCGCAGGACTATGCCGCCTCGGTAGCCGATCAAGGCATCAGCCCCATTATTTGACTCCCCTGCACGCGATAGCATTCAGGACTACACTATCGCCGTGTCATCACATCTTTAAAGGATTTTCCATGTCTGGTTATTTGCAAGGAAACGAAATGGCCGCGAGCCAAAAGCCTGCCGCCACCACCGCACCTGCACCGGCCAAAGCGGTCGCCAACAAGGCAGTCACCATACCCACGCTGGCGAACCTGCGCGCGGCCGGTGAAAAGATCACCATGCTGACCTGCTACGACGCCAGCTTCGCGTCGCTGATGGACCGCTGCGGTGTCGAGATCCTGCTGATCGGCGATTCGCTGGGCATGGTCTGCAACGGCCACCAGTCCACGCTGCCGGTGACGGTGGCCGAAGTGGCCTACCACACCGCCGCCGTCGCGCGCGGCAGCAAATCGGCGATGATCGTCGCCGACTTGCCGTTCGGCGCCTACGCCACGCCGGAGAGCGCGTTCAACAACGCCGTGCAGCTGATCCAGGCGGGCGCGCACATGGTCAAGCTGGAAGGCGGCGCATGGCTGGCCGACACGGTACGCTTCCTGACCGAGCGCTCGGTGCCGGTCTGCGCCCACCTCGGCCTGACGCCGCAATCGGTGCACCAGCTGGGGGGCTACAAGGTGCAAGGCAAGACCATCGAAAGCGCCGACCTGCTGAAAGCGGACGCGCTGAAACTGCAAGCAGCCGGCGCCTCGCTGCTGGTGCTTGAAGCGATTCCTACGCAGCTGGGCAAGGAAGTGACCGACCTGCTGGCGATACCGACGATCGGCATCGGCGCGGGTCCGGACTGCTCGGGCCAGGTGCTGGTGATGCACGATCTGCTGGGCGTCTTCCCAGGCCGCAAAGCGCGCTTCGTGAAGAACTTCATGGAAGGCCAGACCAGCATCGACGCCGCCGTCACCGCCTACGTCACCGCCGTCAAGGACGGCAGCTTCCCGGCGCTGGAGCACTGCTTCTAAACGAACTGTCTGACGCAGTTTTCAAACGCGGCCAATAGCTGCTTGATGTCGTTGTCGCTGGTATCCGGGCATACCAGCAGCATGTTGTGGAACGGCGTGATCAGCAGGCCTCGGTTGAGCAGGTAAAGGTGGATGATCTGTTCAAGGTCGCTGTCCAGTATCGATTGCGCTTGCGTGCCGTTTTGCGGTGGTGTCGGCGTGAACTGGAACTCGGTGCGGGCGCCGATTTGGGTGACGCACCACGGCAGCTTGTAGCGCGCGATCACGGAACGCAAGCCTTCCGCCAATTGGGCCGCCAGCGCGAACATGTGCTGGTAGGCCTGCTCCGTCATCACCTGCTCCAGATTGGCGCGAATCGCGGCCATCGCGAACATGTTGGCGCTCAGCGTGGTGCCGATGCCTGAATGACCTGGTGGCGCATCATGCTTGGCCTTCTCCACGCGCCGCGCCAGTTCCTCCGTAAATCCATAGACCGCACAAGGAATGCCGCCGCCGATAGGCTTCCCAATTACCAGCGCATCCGGCTGCATGCCATGCGCTTGCGCGTAACCTCCGGGGCCGCTGCTGATGGTGTGCGTCTCGTCGATCACCAGCAGGCTGCCGTGGCGCTTGATGAGCTGCTGCGCGGCCTCCCAATAGCCCGGTCGCGGCAGCACCATGCCGATGTTGGTCATCACCGGCTCGGCCAGCACGCAGGCGATGTCGCCCTGCTTCAACGCCGCTTCCAACGCCGGCAGGTCGTTGAACTCAACAACCACCGTGTGATCCGTCAGTTTGTGAACCTGACCAAGCAGGCTGTCGCGCTGCGTCGGCACGCCGTCCACCAGATCGACAAACACATCGTCCACTGTGCCGTGATAGCAGCCGTTGAAGACCAGCACCTTGCTGCGGCCCGTCGCAGCGCGGAGCCAGCGCAGCACGAAACGGTTGGCGTCCGATGCGGACAAGGCGAACTGCCAGTACGGCAGGCCGAAACGCCGCGCCAGCTCCGCCGCCACCGGCGCGGCGTCTTCCGAAGGCAGCATGGCGGTGTAGCCGCGCGCAGCCTGGCGCGCGATGGCCTGCGCCACCGGCGGTGGCGCGTGGCCGAACATGGCGCCGGTGTCGCCGAGGCAGAAGTCGATGTATTCGTGGCCGTCCGCGTCGCGGAAGCGGGCACCCGATGCTTCGCGTACCGTCAACGCGAACGGCGTGGACCAGTCGTTCATCCAGTGCATCGGCACGCCGAACAGCAGATGCTCCGCGGCCTGCCCCGCCAGCCGCGCCGATTCGGGATTGCGCGCGATGTAGTTGGCGCGTTCAGCGGCGGCCAGCGCCTGCGCACGCGGCCAGTTCAATCCGTCGCGGGTGCCGGCCATGGTTACACCAGCAGCATCAAGTGCTCGCGCTCCCAAGAGCTGATCACGCGGCTGTAGGTGGCAAACTCCAGTTCCTTCACTTCGCAGAAGGCCTGTACGAACAACTCGCCCAGAATCTCGCTCAGTGGCTGGCATTCGCGCAGGCGCAGAATGGCGTCCTCCAGATTGCGCGGCAGCTGGTCGTGCACATGCTCGGCGCTGTCGGCCGTCGGTGGCGATGGCGTCAAGCCTTGAGTCATGCCGAGATAGCCGCAGGCCAGCGTGGCCGCCATCGCCAGGTAGGGATTGACGTCCACGCCCGGCACACGGTTCTCCACGCGCCGGTTCAGCGGCGCGGAATTGGGAATTCGGATGCCGCAGGTGCGGTTGTCGTAACCCCAGTGCACATTGGTCGGCGCCGACATGAAGCGCGACAGGCGGCGATACGAATTCACGTGCGGCGCAAACAGCAGCGTAGCCGCCGCCGCGTATTGCTCCAGTCCCGCGATATAGTTGAAGAACAAGGCGCTAGCCTCTCCGTCGGCGCGACTGAAGATGTTCGCGCCGGTCGCGGTATCGAGCACGCTCTGGTGGATGTGCATCGCGCTGCCGGGCTCCGTCTCCATCGGCTTGGCCATGAAGGTAGCGAAGATCCCGTGCCGCAGCGCCGTCTCCCGCACTGCGCGCTTGAAGAGGAAGACGCGGTCGGCCAGCTCCAGCGCCTCGCCGTGCGTGAAATTGATCTCCATCTGGCCCGCCCCCGCTTCGTGTATCAGCGTCTCCACGCCCAGGTCGTGCTGCTTGCAGAAGGTGGAAAGCTCCAGGAAGAAAGGATCGAAGTCGTTCACGGC
Source organism: Rugamonas rivuli (assembly GCF_009380165.1). Lineage (GTDB taxonomy): Bacteria > Pseudomonadota > Gammaproteobacteria > Burkholderiales > Burkholderiaceae_D > Rugamonas > Rugamonas rivuli. The sequence continues at coordinate 254,749 of NZ_WHUF01000008.1, read as the reverse complement.
GTCGATGGAATACGATTGACGGCCAGATTCCGTCTTGCCGCTGCGGCCCAACGGGGGCGTCAGCGGCTCGTGCGGATTGCTGCTTCGGGCGACCAGATAGAACTCCATCTCCGGCGCCACCACCGGCTGCCAGCCGCGCTCCGCATATAGCTTGAGCACTTTGCGCAGCACGGCGCGCGGCGACAGGCCGACCGGCGAGCCATCGAAATTCTGGCAGTCGTGAATCACCAGCGCGACGTTCTCCGCCGCCCACGGCACCTGCCGCAGCGTGGCCAGGTCCGGCACGCAGATCATGTCCGGATCGGTGGCGCCGGTGTAGGGGAGATTGTTGGGCTGCTCGCCGTTGACGGTGTTGAGCAGAACGCTCTTGGGCAAGCGCATCTCACCCTCGCTGAGGAAGAGATCCTTGGGCAGTATCTTGCCACGGGCGATACCGGTCATGTCGGCGATCACGCACTCCACTTCGTGAATATTGCGGTCGCGTAGAAAGTCCTTCATGGCCTGGCTCATCGCTTGCTCCTAAAAGCGGTCGAGATAGCGCTTGGTCTCCCAGGCGCTGACGTGTTGACTGTATTCGATCCATTCAGCGCTCTTCAGCGCCACAAACTCGTTGACGATATCCGTGCCCAGCGCGGCGATCAGCCTCGTGTCGGCCTTCAGCGCGGCGGCGGCCTCGCCGAGATTCTGCGGCAGCAGTTTCAAGCCCAGCTCCGCGCGCGCCGCATCGGACATCTCGTACACATCCTGATTGACCGGTTCACCTGCGGCCAGCGCCCGGTCGATGCCATCCAGTCCCGCAGCGATCACGCCCGCCAGCGCCAGATAGGGGTTGGCCGAACTATCCGGCAGCCTCCACTCGATGCGTTGATAAACCACCCGCGCCACCGTGGTGCGGTTGTTGTCGCCATAGCCGATAAAGGCTGGCGCCCAGCTGGTGCCAGACTGCGACTGCCCGCACATTAATCGTTTATACGAATTGACTGTCGGCGCGCACAGCGCCGTCAACGCCGGGGCGTGGTTCAGCAGGCCGGCCATGAAGTGATAGGCCAGCGATGACAGGCCGAGATCGCGCCCGCCCGGCTCCGTCTCTTCACCCAGTGCGAACAGCGGCTTCCCTGCGACGTTCGCCAGCGACAAGTGGAAATGCAGCCCGCTGCCCGGACGGTCGGCGAACGGTTTGGGCATCATCGAGAACAGCATGCCCTCCTCTTCGGCGATATGCTGCGCCGCCATCTTGAAGAGCATGAAGTTGTCCGCAGCCTTGAGCGCGTCGGCGTACTTGTAGTTGACTTCAAACTGGCCGGTCGCGTCCTCGTGGTCGATCTGGAAGACGCCAAGGCCGCACTGGTCCAGCGACGTTGTCAGCTTCTCGATGAAGCCGCGCCGGCGCAGCAGACTCTTGGTGTCGTAGGATGGTTTTTCCAGCGTGTCGGCCGCTTCGGCGTCATAGCCGTCGGCACCTTTTTGCAGCAGGAAGAACTCCGGTTCCAGCCCCGTGTTTAAGGTCCAGCCGCGCTGCGCCAGCCGCTCGACCTGCTTGCGCAATACCTGGCGCGGGCAAGCATCGAAAGGCACACCCGCCACATGGCCGTCCAGCACCACGCGTGCGTAGCCCGGCAGCCACGGCATGATCTTCAATGTGGAGAGATCGGCGCGGCCATAGTATTCCGAACGTGGACCTGTGCGCGGCAAACCCGTGCCCCAGATCGACGGCCCCGAAAATCCCGCACCCGGCGAAACGATATCGTCCAGATGCGCCAGCGGTATCAGCTTTCCCTTGGCCGCACCGTGTATGTCCGTGAACTGCGCGAACACGAAGCGCACGCCTTTCGCCGCCAGCTCGCGCTGCGATTCCTCCGTCGAGCGAGCCGCCGTACTGTCTAGCCGATTTGTATCCATGTAGTTTTCAGTTCGGTGTATTTGTCGAAAGCGTGCAGCGATTTGTCGCGGCCATTGCCGGACTGCTTGTAGCCGCCGAACGGCACGGTGATGTCGTCGCCATCGTACTGGTTCACGTGCACGGTGCCAGCACGCAGCGCGCGCGCAGTCTGAATCGCCTTGCTGATATCGGCCGTCCACACGGCGGCCTGCAAGCCGTATGGAGTGGAGTTGGCCTGCTTGACGGCGTCCTTCACGTCGGTGAAGCTCAACACCGACAGCACCGGCCCGAAGATCTCCTCGCGCGCGATGGTCATGCTGCTGTCGACCTGGTCGAACAGCGTCGGCTCGACGTAGAAGCCACCGGTATCGGTGCGCGCCTGGCGGCCGCCGGACAGCAGCTTGGCACCGCCCGACTGGCCGGCTTCGATATAGCCCATCACCGTCTTCAATTGCGTCGCATCGACGATGGCGCCCATGACGGTGTTCTCGTCCAGCGGATCGCCCGGCTGGAAGCTCGGCATCATCGCCAGCGCCTTTTCGAGGAACTGGTCCTTGATCGACGCTTCGACAAACAAGCGCGAAGGCGCGTTGCAGCTCTCGCCCTGGTTGAAGTAGATGGAACCAATCGCCGCCTGCACCGCCTTGTCCAGATCGGGACAATCGGCGCAAACGATGTTGGCGGACTTGCCGCCCAGCTCAGTCCAGGCCCGCTTCAAATTGGATTGGCCGGCCATCTGCAAAATCTGCTTGCCGACACGGGTGGAGCCGGTGAAGCCGATGCAGTCCACGTCCATGTGCAGCGCCAGCGCGGCACCGGCCTCGTGTCCATAACCCGGCAGCACATTGAACACGCCCGGCGGAATGCCCGCCTCCAGCGCGATCTCCGCCAGCCGCAGCGCCGTCAACGGCGATTTCTCGGACGGCTTGAGCACCACGCTGTTACCGGCGGCCAGCGCAGGCGCGATCTTCCACGCGGCCATGATCATCGGATAATTCCACGGCACGATGGCCGCCACCACGCCGACCGCCTCGCGTGTGATCAGCGCCAGGCTGTTGGCCGCCGTCGGTGCGATCTCGTCGTAGATCTTGTCGATCGCCTCGCCGTACCAGCGCAGGCAGTTGGCGGTCGCGCCCACGTCCACGCTCTGGCTGTATTTGATTGGTTTGCCCATGTCCAGCGTTTCAAGCAGCGCCAGCTCGGGGCCGTACTTCTGCACCAGATCCGCAAACTTGATCAGCGTACGCTTGCGCTGCGCCGGCGACTTGCCAGCCCAGCGGCGGTCCTCGAACGCTGCGCGTGCGGAAGCCACCGCCACATCGACATCGGCGCCGCCGCAGCGCGCCACCATGCCAAGCTTGCGGCCGTCGATAGGCGACAGGTTCTCGAACAGCTGCTCCGATTTTGCCGAGACGCGCTCGCCGCCGATAAAGGCGCGGCCGTCGATTTGCAGGCTGTTCGCCCGCTCATGCCACGATGTTGTAGTCATATTCGTCTCCAATCCAGAATTACAGCCAGCCGCGCTGCTGGACGTCCGCGTAGGTCAGGTCCAGGCAGTGGCGAATCAGCGTTATCATCTCGTCGATCTGCGCGCAAGTCATCACCAGCGGCGGCGCGATAATCATGCGGTCGCCGACGGCGCGCATGATCATGCCGTTGCCAAACATGTAGCCACGGCAGACCATGCCCACCGCCTGCTCCTCGTCGAACGGCACATTCTCGTGCACGGTCGCGCCTTTGACGCGTACCAGATTCAACCCGGCGACGAAGCCGCAGCTGTCAGCATAGCCAACCAGCGGATGATCCGCCAGCTCGGCAAAACGCTTTTTCAGATACGGCCCGGTCTCGCCGCCGACGCGCTCGACGAGCTTCTCGTCTTCGATGATGCGGATATTCTCAAGCGCCGCAGCGCAGGCAACCGGATGGCCCGAGTAGGTAAAGCCGTGATTGAACTCGCCGCCCTTCTCGATCAGCACATCGGCCACGCGGTCGCCGACCAGCACACCACCCAGCGGCACATAGCCCGAGGTGACGCCCTTGGCAAAAGTGATCAGGTCCGGCTTGATGCCGAACAGCTCGGACGCAAACCACTTGCCCAGTCGGCCGAAGCCGCAGATCACCTCATCGGCGATCAGCAGGATGCCGTACTTGTCGCAGATGCGCTGGATCTCCGGCCAGTAGGTAGCAGGCGGAATCACGACACCACCCGCGCCCTGTATCGGCTCGCCGATGAAGGCCGCCACCTTGTCGGCCCCGACCTCCAGGATTTTCTTCTCCAGCCACGACGCCGCTTCGATGCCGAATTCGTCCTCCGTCATGCCGCGCCCGGATTCCAGATAGTTCGGCTGGCCGATATGCACGATGCCGGGAATCGGCAAGCCGCCCTGCGCATGCATGCCATCCATGCCGCCCAGCGATGCGCCGGCCACGGTGCTGCCGTGATAGGCGTTGTGGCGGCTGATGATGGTGTGGCGCTCCTTGTAGCCCAGCACATCCCAATAGCGGCGCACCATGCGCAGATTGGTGTCGTTGCCTTCCGAACCTGAGCCGGTGAAGTAGACGTGGTTGAACTGCGGCGGCGAAATCTTCACCAGCTTGGCCGCCAGCTCTACCGCCGGGATATTGGTGGTGTTGAAGAAGCTGTTATAGAACGGCAGCGTCTCCATCTGCTTGTACACAGCTTCCGAAATGCTGGTGCGGCCGTAGCCTACATTGACGCACCACAGGCCGGACATGCCGTCCAATACCTTCTTGCCTTGCGAATCCCAAAGGTAGATGCCCTCGCCGCGCACCATCACGCGCGCGCCTTTTTCGCCCAGCGCCTTGTGGTCGGTGAAGGGATGCATGTAGTGGGCCGTGTCCAGCTTCTGGATGGCGGCGGTGTCATACACTTCCGGGCGCGCTGCGGCCTTCACCGACGCGACCAGAGAGGCGCTAGGCGCCAATGAATTGTTCAACATAGTGGTTCCTATCAAAAGTGATCAGACGTGCAGCAGCAGGTGCTCGCGCTCCCACGGGCTGATGACGGTCATGAATTCCTGATGCTCCAGATCCTTGATGGCGGAGTAGACGTCGATGAAGCGGTCGCCCAGAACGCTGCGCAGCTTGTCCTCGCCACGCAGCAGTTGCAGCGCTTCCGGCAAGCCCTGCGGCAGTTCGACCATCAGGTCGTAGGCGCTGCCGACGGTCATCGGCGTCGGTTCCAGCTGCTCGGTCATGCCGAGATAGCCGCAGGCCAGCGTGACGGCCAGCGCCAGGTACGGGTTGGCGTCCGCGCCGATGATGCGGTTCTCCACGCGACGATCCTGCACGCCAGATTCCGGTACGCGGAAACCGACGGTGCGGTTGTCCATGCCCCACTGGATATTGATCGGCGCCGCCGTGTGGCGCACGATGCGGCGATACGAATTCACATACGGCGCGACGATCGCCATCGCCGACGGCATGTAGCGTTGCAGGCCGCCGATGTAGTGCTTGAAGATCGGCGCGGCCGAGCCGTCGTCCGCGCTGAAGATGTTCTTGCCGGTCTTCAGATCGACCACGCTCTGGTGCACGTGCATCGCGGAACCCGGCTCGCCCGCCATCGGCTTGGCCATGAAGGTCGCGTACATATCGTGCTTAAGCGCAGCCTCGCGCAAGGTGCGCTTGAAGAAGAACACCTTGTCGGCCAGGCCGAGCGGATCGCCGTGCAGGAAGTTGATCTCCATCTGGCCGGCGCCGATTTCGTGAATCAGCGTGTCGACGTCGAGGTTCATCATGTCGCAGTAATCGTAGATGTCTTCGAACAGCGGATCGAATTCATTCACCGCGTCGATGCTGTAAACCTGGCGGCTGGTTTCAGCGCGGCCGCTGCGGCCGATAGGCGGTTTCAAAGGCAGATCAGGATCGCTGTTTTTTGCGGTCAGGTAGAACTCCAGTTCCGGCGCTACGACAGGCTTCCAGCCTTTATCAGCATACAGCTTGAGCACGCGGCGCAGCACGGAGCGCGGCGCGAAATCGACCAGACGGCCGTCGGAGAAGTAGCAGTCGTGGATGACCTGCGCAGTCGGATCGGTGGCCCACGGCACCATGGTGATGGTAGTCGGATCGGCCTTCAGTATCATGTCGCGGTCGGTGGTGGAGATGGCACGGTCGTAGCCTGCGTCCTCCACCGGGTAGTTGCCGGTCACGGTCATGCCCAGCACCGCTTCGGGGATGCGCATGCCGCGCTCCTGGGTGAACTTACCGCGCGGGAGGATCTTCCCGCGTGCCACGCCGGTCAAGTCGGGGACCAGGCATTCGATTTCGGTGACGTGCTTCTCGTTGAGCCACAGGTCCATGTCGGTATAAGTAAAATTTTCGCGGATTGCCATGGTTCTCTCTCTTTTTTAGCGTTGATTTTTATAGTTGCGGCAGGCCTCGCCGAAAGCCTTGAATAATTTGACGGAATCGGGGTTCTCCGTCAGGCGCCACTCTGGATGCCACTGTACCGCGAGCGCAAAACTGCTGGCGTCTGCTACGCGGTAGGCTTCCACCAGGCCGTCGTCGGCGCGTGCTTCCACGGCCAGCGATGGCGCCAGTTGGGCGATGCCCTGGCCATGCAGCGAATTGACCATGATTTGCGAAGCGCCGCCCAGGATGCGTGCCAGTTGGCCGTCCGGCTCCAGCAGCACGCGATGTGACGCTGCGTATTGCTGTGCCAAAGGCTGGTCCTTGCGCTCGCGGTGATCGGCCATGCCGGGTACGTCGTGCACCGCCTGGTGCAGTGTGCCGCCCAGCGCCACGTTCACTTCCTGGAAGCCGCGGCATATCGCCAGCAGCGGTATGCCGCGCTTGAGCGCCGCCCGAATGAAAGGCAGCGTGGTGGCGTCGCGCGCAGCATCCTGCGGCAGCGATGGTTCCAGCACTTCCTGCCCATACAGGCCGGCGTGCACGTTGGAGGGTGAGCCGGTCAGCATGACGCCGTCGGCCAGCGCCAGCAGCGCTTCGAAATCCGTGGCCACGCCCAGGGCCGGCATGATGAGCGGCGTGCAGCCCGCCCCGTCGGCCACTGCGGCAACATATTTGAACTGGGCCGTGTGGTTGGCATGGGCGCCGATCTGGTTCACACAGGCGGGGACAATGACAATTGGGCTACGCATGTCTTCATCATATGCCTATTTTGGTATCATTGTGAGTGCCACTTGTTTAAAATTGATGGAACCACTTTGAGTATCATGCCGCATACCCTGTCGCCCACTTCCGATCTGCTAGCGCAAACGCTGGCCTTATCCGGCTTCCATCCGCGCCTGCCGCAGCAACGCCGTTTGTACGAGGCGGCCAAGAGCGCCATCCACCGCCAGCTGCTGGGCGCGGGCAGCAAACTGCCGTCCAGCCGCGACCTGGCGCGTGATCTCGGCATCTCGCGCAACACGGTGATCGCGGCCTTCGAACAGCTGGCGGCCGAGGGCTACGTCACCAGCGCGATGGGCAGCGGCACCTATGTGGCGGACCTGCAGGCTCAACGCGCCAGCATGCGCGGATCGGGACCGGCGCCGCGTGGATCGTCGCAGGGCCGCGCTGCGCGCTTGTCAAAACGGGGCCGCGAGTTGACCAGCTTTGCGGCCGGCCCGCGCTTCGAGATCCAGCCCTTCGCACCGGGCGAGGATGATTTCTCGTCCTTCCCCTTCAAGCTGTGGCAGCGGCTGCAAAACCGCATCTGGCGCGAGGCCCGCACAGACCTGCTGGACTACGGCCAGTCCGGAGGCCACCTGCCGCTGCGCCAGGCCATCACCGAATATCTGCGGCTGTCGCGCTCCGTGAAGGTGACGGTGGACCAGGTGATGATCACTGCCGGCACGCAGCAATCGCTGGACCTGTGCGCGCAGCTGCTGGCCGATGCAGGCGACACCGCCTGGGTCGAAGACCCGGGCTACTGGGGCGCGCGCCGCGTATTCCAGTCACGTGAACTGAAACTGCATCCGATCGCGGTCGACGACGACGGCATGGTGCTAAGGGAGTCCGACCTCGCCACCAAGCCGCGCCTGATCTATGCAACGCCGTCGCACCAATATCCGACGGGCTCCGTCATGAGTCTGGCCCGCCGACGCGAGCTGCTGAACATCGCCGTGCGCAAAGATGCGTGGATACTGGAGGACGACTACGACAGCGAATTCCGCTACACCGGCCGCCCACTGGCCGCCCTGCAAGGCCTGGACATCGACGACCGCGTGCTCTACATGGGTACCTTCTCCAAGGTACTCTACCCCGGCATCAAAGTCGGCTACCTGGTGGTGCCGCCGGCGCTGGTCGATGGTTTCAAGAGCGCGCTGTACGACCTTCAGCGCCCCGGCCAATTGACGGTGCAGGCGGTGCTGGCGGACTTCATCGCGCTAGGCCACTTCACCACCCACATCCGCAAGATACGCCAGACCTACGGCGCCCGCCGCGAGCTGCTGCGCCGCACGCTGGTGCAGCAGCTCACGCCTCGCCTCGGCGGCAAGGTGACGATCTCCAGCGAAGAATCCGGCCTGCACCTGGTGGTGCAGCTGCCCGACGACGCCGACGATGTGGCGCTGGAAGCAGCTGCCGCCGCTGCGGACATCCGCGTCAAGGCGCTATCGACCTATTACCTCGCGCAGCCGACGCGGCGCGGCCTGCTGGTCGGCTACGCCTACTGCACGCCGGAGAAGATCGCCCACTACGGCCGCATCCTGGCGGACCTGATTGCAGACGGGGTGGCAGCATGAAGACCATGCCATGGCGAGACTTCTGCGCGCTGGTCAGCAGCATCGGCGTGGTCGGGCTGGGACTCGGCGCCACGATCCCGTTGACGGCGCTGCGGCTGGACCAGCGCGGCATCGGCACCGACATCGTCGGCATCATCACCGCCGCCAGCGCCTTCGGCATCCTGGCCGCCACGCCTTTCGTCTCACGCTGGGTGGCGCGCTACGGGCCGCGTGGCTGCATGTTAGGTGCCATCGCTGCAAGCGCGCTGTCCACCGCGTTGATGGAAACGACAGACAACCTGCTGCTGTGGGGCCTTCTGCGCTTTGTGTTCGGCGCCTGCATGGGCGTGCTGTTCACCATCGGCGAGGCGTGGGTCAATCACCTTGCGCCGGTCAACTCGCGCGGCCGCGTGGTGGCCATGTACACCACTGCGTTCACGCTATTCCAGCTGATAGGCCCTGCCCTTGTGGCGGGCCTGGAGGGTAAGGTCGCGTGGCCGTTCGCCGCCTGCGGTGCGTTGTTCCTGCTCGCCCTTCCCGGCATGGCGCTGATCGCCGACGACGCTCATCATGACGAGGACGAGCCGCACGTCTCATGGCGCGCGGTGCTGCCGCGCATGCCGATGATCGCCGTCGGCGCGGCCTTCTTCGCGCTGTTCGACACGCTGGCATTGAGCCTGCTGCCGCTGTACGCGATCCGCCAGGGCATCGTCACCGAACTGGCGCTGCTGTCTGCGACAGTGGTGCTGGTCGGCGACACCGCGCTGCAATTCGCCTTCGGCTGGCTGGCCGACCATGTGGGACGGCGGCGCGTGCACACCGGCTGCGGCATCGCCGTGTGCGTGCTGCTGCCGTTGCTGCCCTTTGCGGCGGGCACGCCGTGGCTGTGGTGGATACTGCTGCTGATGCTGGGTGCGACGGCGGGGGCGATCTACATGCTGTCGCTGGTGGCGTGCGGCGCACGCTTCCAGGGACAATCGCTGGTCGCGGCCAGCGCCATAGTCAATGCCAGTTGGGGGATCACCAGCAGCGGCGGGCCGCTGGTGACAGGACTGCTGATGCAAACCACCGGCATCAATGCGCTACCGGCGGTGCTGTGGTGCGGCGCGGCGATCTTCGTCGCCTGCGCCTGGTGGGAATACAAACAGGGTTATGTAGATTAGCCTTTAGCTGCCGCAGCGACCTGCTTCTGGCGCAGGCGTTCGTTGCGTGCCATGTACAGGCTCGATGCGATCACGCCAATCGACACGACCAGGATGGTCAGCGCCGCCACCGCGTTCACGCGCGGATCGAGGCCGAGACGCGCACGCGAGAAGATCACGATAGGCATCGTCGACGAGCCGGGGCCGGACAGGAAGGCCGACAGCACCACATCATCCAGCGACAGCGTGAACGTCAGCAGCCACGCGGAACCCAGCGCCTGCGTGATGTTCGGCAGCGTCACCAGGAAGAACACCTGGTACGGACGGCAGCCCAGGTCCATCGCCGCTTCCTCCAGCGACTTGTTCATCTCCTGAAGGCGCGACTGCACCACTACCGCAGCATAGGCCATGCCCAGCAAGGTGTGGCCAAGCCAGATCGTCACCAGGCCGCGCTCCGGGAAGCCGAAGGCCTTCTGCACCGACACCAGCATCAGCAGCAGCGACAAGCCGATAATCACCTCCGGCATCACCAGCGGCGCGCTGACCATGCCCGAGAACAGCGTACGGCCGGCGAAGCGCTGGTAGCGGTTCAGCACAAACGCCGCGAACGTCCCCAGCACCACCGAAGCGCAAGCCGTCAGCAGCGCGATGCGCAGCGACAGGCCGAAGCCGCTGATGATTTCCGAATCGTTCATCAGCTCCGCATACCACTGGGTCGAGAAGCCGCTCCAGATCATGTCCTGGCGCGAGCTGTTAAACGAGAACACCACCAGCACCACGATGGGCAGGTAGAGGAACAGATAACCCAGCGACAGCCAGCCGCGCCCGAACCAGCGCTGCACGAAGTTGGAATGTCCTTTCATGGGCGGGCCTCCTGCTCTGCCTTGTATTTATTGAAGATCGCCATCGGCACCAGGATCAGCAGGATCACCACCACCGTCACCGAAGACGCCAGCGGCCAGTCGTTATTGGTGAAGAATTCGTCCCACAGCTGGCGGCCGATCATCAGCGTTTCCGGGCCGCCCAACAGCTCGGGAATCACGTACTCGCCCACCGCCGGAATGAATACCAGCATGGTGCCGGCGATGATGCCGGACTTCGACAGCGGCACCGTGATGCGCCAGAAAGCCTGCAACGGCGTCGCGCCCAGGTCGGCCGCAGCCTCCAGGAAGCGCAGGTCCATCTTCACCAGGTTGGCGTACAGCGGCAGTATCATGAACGGCAGGTAGGCGTACACCATGCCGATGATGAGCGAGAACTGCGTGTTCATCAGATGCAGCGGCTCGGTGATGAAGCCCATGCTGATCAGGAAGTGGTTCAGGATGCCGTTGTTGGCCAGGATGCCCTTCCATGCGTAGATGCGCAGCAGGAAGGAGGTCCAGAACGGCATCATCACCATCATCAGCAGCACCGGGCGCACGGTCGGCTTGGCGCGCGCCATGAAGTAGGCGAACGGGTAGCCGATGATGAGGCACAGCGAGGCCGTGATGGCGGCGAACTTGATGGAGTTCAGGTAGGTGATCGCATACAGCTCGTCCTGCGCGATGAACAGGTAGTTGGATACCTTGACCTTGAGCGTGATGACGCCGTCGGCCAGCGTCATCAAGGTACCGAAGGGGTTGCCGCCGGTGTCCGCCTCGGTGAAGCTGATACGCATCACGATCAGGAACGGCACCAGGAAGGCGAACGTCAGCCACAGGAAAGGCACGGCGATCACCACGTTGCGGCCGGTGAGCCAGCGCCCGGTCAGCAGGTTCTTGAGAAATTTCATGGCTGCGCTCCGCCTTAGCTGGTCAGCACGACGACGTCGGCGCCGTCCCACCACGCGTAGACGCGCTGGTCGCGCTTGAGCGCCGATTCGTCATGGCGGGCCGCGTTGGTGCGCGAGACCTTCATCTCCATGCCGCTGTCGAGGCGCACATGGTACAGCGTCTCGTTGCCGAAGTAGGCCATGGCCGTGATCGTGCCCTGCACGCAGTTGTAGCCATCCTCGCTGGCGTTGGCGCGCTGCGCCGCCGTCGGCGCCTCTGCCTGTACGGCGATCTTCTCGGGACGTACGGCCACCGACACCGCCATGCCCATCGTGCCGGTAATGCCGTGAGTGACGTAGTGGCGGCCTTCCGGCGTTTCGATGATGACGTGGTCCGGCTCATCGACCGCCACGCTGCCGTTGAACATATTGACGCTGCCGATGAAGTCCGCGACGAAGCGGCAGTTCGGCGTTTCGTAGATTTCGCCCGGCGCGCCCACTTGCAGGATGCGGCCTTCGCTCATCACCGCGATGCGGGTCGCCATGCTCATGGCTTCGTCCTGGTCGTGCGTCACCATCACGCAGGTGACGCCCACTTCCTCGATGATGCCGACCAGTTCCATCTGCGTGCGTTCGCGCAGCTTCTTGTCCAGGGCGCCCAGCGGCTCGTCCAGCAGCAGCAACTGCGGGCGCTTGGCCAGGCTGCGCGCCAGCGCCACGCGCTGCTGCTGGCCGCCGGACAGCTGGTGCGGCTTGCGCTTGCCGTAGGCGGTCAGCTGCACCAGCGCCAGCATCTGCTCCACGCGGGCGGCGATTTCGTCCTTCGGCAGGCCGTCGCGGCGCAGGCCGAAGGCGATGTTGTCCCACACCGTCAGGTGCGGGAACAGCGCGTACGACTGGAACATCATGTTGATCGGGCGCTCGTACGGCGGCACGCCGACGATGTCCTTGCCGCCCAGCGTGATCTGGCCCTGGGTCGGCGTTTCGAAACCGGCCAGCATGCGCAGCAGCGTGGACTTGCCGCAGCCGGAACTACCCAGCAGCGCAAAGATCTCGCCCTTGTTGATCGCCACCGACACATCGTTGACGGCGCGGACGCCGTCGAATTCCTTAACCAGGTTGCGGATCAGCAGGAAGGGTTCTCGCTCTTGGGTCATGTTATTAAAATATAAATGATATTAATAATATTACGGGAAAACCCGTGAAAATAGGCCGCCCACAGGGCCGCGCGCTTGGTCGAACCCGTGATTATAAATCACGCAATCACACATGCAACAGCAGGTGCTCCCGCTCCCACGGGCTGATGACGGTCATGAACTCCTGGTGCTCCAGTTCCTTGATCGCCGTGTAGACGTCGATGAAGCGCTCGCCCAGCACATCGCGCAGCCGGTCCTCGCGCCGCAGCAGCTCCAGCGCCTGCGGCAGCCCTTGCGGCAGCTCGAACAGATGGTCGTAGGCGCTGCCGGTGGTCATGGGCGTCGGCTCCAGCTGGTCCACCAGGCCGAGATAGCCGCAGGCCAGCGTCACCGCCATCGCCAGGTAGGGATTGGCATCGGCGCCGATGATGCGGTTTTCCACCCGGCGCTGCTCGACGCCCGATATCGGAATGCGGAAGCCCACAGTGCGGTTATCGATGCCCCACTGGATGTTGATCGGCGCGGCCGTGTGGCGCACGATGCGGCGATAGGAATTCACATACGGCGCCATGATCGCCATCACCGCCGGCGTGTAGCGCTGCAGGCCGCCGATGTAGTGGCGGAAGTGCGCCGACGGCGAACCGTCCGCCGCGCTGAAAATATTGCGGCCGGTGGCGGCGTCGCTCACGCTCTGGTGCACATGCATCGCCGATCCCGGCTCGCCCGCCATCGGCTTGGCCATGAAGGTCGCGTACATATCGTGCTTGAGCGCCGCCTCGCGCAAGGTGCGCTTGAAGTAGAAGACGTTGTCGGCCAGGGCCAGCGGGTCGCCGTGCTGGAAGTTCAGGCCCATCTGGCCGGCGCCGGTTTCGTGGATCAGCGTATCGACATCAAGATTCATCAGCGCGCAGTAGTCGTAGATGTCCTCGAACAGCGGGTCGAATTCGTTGACGGCGTCGATGCTGTAGACCTGGCGGCTGGTCTCGGCGCGGCCGCTGCGGCCCACCGGCGCCTTCAGCGGCAGGTCGGGATCGATGTTCTTCTCGGTCAGGTAGAACTCCAGCTCCGGCCCCACCACCGGCGTCCAGCCGCGTTCCGCGTACAGCTTGAGCACGCGCCGCAGCACCGAGCGCGGAGCGAAATCGACCAGCGTGCCGTCGGCGAAATAGCAATCGTGGATGACTTGCGCGGTCGGGTCGATGGCCCAGGGGACTTTGGTGATGCTGCCGGGGTCCGCGCGCAGGATCATGTCGCGGTCTGTTGAAGAGATGGCGCGGTCGTAGGCCGCGTTCTCGGTCGGGTAGTTGCCGGTGACGGTCATGCCCAGCACCGCCTCGGGGATGCGCATGCCGCGCTCCTGGGTGAATTTGGCGCGCGGCAGGATCTTCCCGCGCGCCACGCCCGTCAAGTCGGGCACCAGGCATTCGATTTCAGTGACGCGATTCTCGTTGAGCCACTGATCCATATCGGCATCGGAGAAATTTTCACGGATAGACATGTTCGCTCTCTGTGGTCATGATCAAGCGATCGATAGTCTAATTTACCATGTTTACAACCTTTCTTCCTCTACCTCCACGCGGGTTTGCACAAGAATTTTCTTGATCTCCGGGACGCAGGAACCGCAGTTGCCGCCCGCTTTCAGACAGGCCGTCACTTCGGGCACCGTCTTCAGGTCTTTTTCGATGATGGCGTTGCAGATGGTGTTGCGGCCTACGCCGAAGCAGGAACACACCGTCGGCCCGGTATCGGCGCCCTTCTCCACCGGCATGCCGACCAGCAGGCCAACGCGATCGATTTCGCTGAGCTCCGGCTTGACGAACAGGCTGGCCAGCCACGCGCGCGACGGCATGTCCTGGCGCGGCGACAAGAAGATGCATTGCTCGATGCGGTCGTTCACCACATGCACGGCGCGGTACACGCCGGCGGTGCGGTCTTCGTATTCGAGCCAGTCCGCATCCAGATCCTGCACGCCCAGCAGCGTGCGCGCCCAGTCGCTGAAGTCCTTGATGGTGTTGCGGCCGGCCAGTTCGTAACGGGCGAACTCGCGGCCCTGTATCCGCGTCCAGTGGGCCACGCTGTCGAGGCTCATCTCGGTGCGGCTGAGGATAAAGCCATGCCAGTTCACGCGGAACTGCTCGATGCGCACCGGCGTGTGCTTGAATTCCGGCTCGCCGGAAACCGGATCGACCACCGGATTGACCAGCGCGCCGACACGGGCGTCGGACGAGGTCTGGCCCGACCAGTGGATGGGAATGAACACGCTGCCGCGCGGGATGCCGCCGCCGTGCTGCACGCGCGCCACCATTGCGCCCCACTCGGAGCTGACGCGCGCCAGTTCCCCCTCGCGCACGCCGTGCAGCAGCGCGTCCTGCGGGTGGATGTCGACGAAGGACTCGGCGATGTGATCGGCCAGCGTTGCGGATTTGCCGGTGCGCGTCATCGTATGCCACTGGTCGCGCACGCGGCCGGTGTTGAGCGTCAGCGGGAAATCCTCGCTGACGGCGTTGGCCGGCGCACGCGTGGCGGTGGCGATGAAGCGCGCCTTGCCGTCGGCGTGGGCGTAGACATTGTCCTTGAACAGGCGGGCTTCCGTTTGCAGCTCGCCGGAGGCGGTGCGGCGCACCGGCCATTGGGTCGGTTCCAGTTCGTCGTACTCGCGCTGATTCAGCCCGGCCAGGCCGGACATGTCGAACGCGCGCGGCACGTCGCCGACCGCGTTGCGGAAGCCGCTCAAACGCGCATGTTCGTCGAATACGCCGTGGGCGCCGCAGAAATCGAAGCCGCCATAGCCCATGCGCTGCGCGAACAGCGACAGGATTTTCCAGTCCGGCAGCGCCTCGCCGGGCGCGGGCAGGAAGGCGCGCTGGCGCGAGATGCGGCGCTCGGAGTTGGTGACGGTGCCGTCCTTCTCGCCCCAGCCCAGCGCGGGCAGCAGCACGTCGGCGTAGGCGTTGGTGTCGGTGTTCTGCATGATGTCGGTGGCGACCACCAGCTCGCACTTTTCCAGCGCGCGGCGCACCTGGTCCGCGTCCGGCAGGCTGACCAGCGGATTGGTGGCGATCACCCACACCGCCTTGACGGTGCCCGCCTCGATGGCGCGGAACAGGTCGACCGCCTTCAGGCCAGGCTTGCCGGCGATGGCTGGCGAATCCCAGAAAGTCTGCACCACGTCGCGATGGTCGGCGCGGTCCAGGTCCATGTGCGCGGCCAGCATATTGGCCAGACCGCCCACTTCGCGGCCGCCCATGGCGTTGGGCTGGCCGGTGATCGAGAACGGCCCCATGCCCGGCTTGCCGATACGGCCGCCGATCAGGTGGCAGTTGATGATGGCGTTGACCTTGTCGGTGCCGGCCGACGATTGATTGACGCCCATCGAGAACGCGGTGATGGTCTTGCGCGTGGCGGCGAAGGATTCGTAGAACTCCATCAGCACCGGCAGTTCGATGCGGCAGATCTTCGCCACGGCGGCGGGATCGCTGCAATCGACGTTGGCCGTCTCCAGCGCCGCATCCAGGCCGTTGGTATGCTGGCCCACGAAGGCAGGATCGACCGCGCCGATGCGCGCCAGGTAGCTCAGCAGGCCGTTGAACAGCCACACGTCCGTGCCCGCCTTGACCGGCAGGTGCAGGTCGGCCAGTTCGCAGGTGGCGGTGCGGCGCGGATCGATGACGACGATCTTCATCTCAGGCCGGCTCTCCTTGGCCTTGAGGATGCGCTGGAACAGGATGGGATGACACCAAGCGGTGTTGGAACCGACCAGCACCACCATGTCGGCCAGTTCCAGGTCGTCGTAACACAGCGGCACAAGGTCTTCGCCGAAAGCGCGCTTGTAGCCGGCCACCGCCGACGACATGCACAGCCGCGAGTTGGTGTCGATGTTGGCGCTGCCGACATAGCCCTTCATCAGTTTGTTGGCGACGTAGTAGTCCTCGGTCAGCAGCTGGCCGGAGACGTACAGCGCCACCGCGTCCGGCCCATGCTCGGCGATGATGGAGCGCCATGTGCCGGCCACCCTGTCCAGCGCATCGTCCCACGATACGCGCCGCAGGCCGCCGGCATCGCGCACCTGTGGATACAGCAAACGGCCTTCCAGGCCCACAGTCTCGCCCAGGGCGGAACCCTTAACGCACAGGCGGCCCTTGTTAGCCGGGTGCAGCTTGTCGCCGGCGATGGCTATCGTGCCGTCGGCCTTGGGCGTCGCCTGCACGCCGCAGCCTACGCCGCAATAGGCGCATGTGGTGCGTACTGCCAGATGGTCGGTGGACAGGTTCAAGATGCTTGCTCGCTCAAATCATGCGGCGCGCGCGGAAAGCGCTTCGCCAAACAACAGGTTTTGCCGGATCGGCGTAATGTCGGTACGGTTCTGGATCAGGTTGAAGTACCACGGGCCGTCCTTGACGTCGCCATACAGCACGGCGCCGGTGACGCGGCCATCCCTCAGCACCAGGCGCTTGTAGACGCCGCGCCGCGCATCGCGCAGCACCAGGTCTTCGCTGCCTTCACCGCCGACGAAGTCGCCGACCGAGTACAGGTCCACGCCGGTCACTTTCAGCCGGGTCGGCGATGTCTGCTGCACGTAACGGCGCACGCCGGCGCCGGCCAGGTGCGCGCCGCAGACGCGCGCCTGGTCCCAGATCGGCGCCACCAGCCCGAAAGTGGCGCTGCGGTGCTGCACGCATTCGCCCACCGCATACACGCGTGGGTCGTAGGTTTGCAGCGTATCGTCCACGACGATGGCGCGTTCGCAGTGCAGGCCGGCCGACTTGGCCAGGTCGATATTGGGGCGCACACCGGCGGTCATTACCACCAGGTCCGCAGGGATTTCGCTGTCGTCCTTGAAGCGCACCGCGCGCACGCGGTCGGGGCCGACGATTTCGGCGGTCTGCGCGTTCATCATGAACTTCAGGCCCTTCGCTTCCAGCGCCTTTTGCAGCAGCAGCGCTGCCGGTTTGTCGAGCTGCTGGTTCATCAGCGCGTCGGTGACGTGGACTACGGTGACGGACATGCCCTGCCGTTGCAGGCCGTTGGCCGCTTCAAGGCCCAGCAGGCCGCCGCCGATCACCACCGCGTGGCGGTGATTGCGCGCCATCGCCAGCATGCTCTCCACATCCTGGATATCGCGGAAGGCCAGCACGCCGGGCAGCTGATGGCCGGGAACCGGAATGATGAAGGGCTTGGATCCGGTGGCGATCAACAGGCGGTCGTAGCGTACTTCCAGGCCGGAGCGGGCGCGCACAATGCGCTTGCGGCGGTCGATGTGTTCGACCGGATCGCCCGCATGCAGCGTGATGCCGTGCTGGACGTACCATTCGCGGGTGTTGAGCATGATGTCGTCCATACTCTTCTCGCCCGCCAGTACAGGCGACAGCAGGATGCGATTGTAGTTACCGTGTGGCTCGGCGCCGAACACGGTGATGTCGTACATGTCCGGCGCAAGCTTGTGCAGCTCCTCGACCGTGCGCATGCCGGCCATGCCGTTACCGATCACGACCAGCGCGGGTTTCACAGGCCTACCCACACTTTGCCGCCGTCGATGCGGGCGGGATAGGTGCCGACCGAATGTTCCGGCGCTTCCAGGCACTCGCCCGTTTGCAGGTCGAAGTGCTGCTTGTAGATCGGCGAGGCGACCACGATGCGCTCGCCCAGGTTGCCCACCAATCCGCGCGACAGCACGGACGCTTCGGAATTCGGATCGTAGTTATCGATGGCGAACACGCGCGCACTGCCGTCGTCCACATGGAACACGGCGACCTGCTGCTTGTTCAACAGGGCGCACACGCCGGTGTTGGGCACGATGTCGTCCAGGTTGCAGACGGCGATCCAGTTATCGGTTTGAATATCGCGATGCATAATCTTCTCCTCAAGCTGCCTTGACTGCGATCGGAATCACGCGCTTGCGCTCTTCCACTGTGGCCGGACGAATCTGGCCGCGTTCTTCCATGAACAGCACGTTCTCGTCGCCCTTCTCGCTGTTGACGAAGTGGCGGAAGCGCTTGCGGGTTTCCGGATTCTCGACAGCTTCCTTCCACTCGCACGCGTAGGTGTCGACGACGTGCTGCATATCGGCTTCCAGCTCGGCGGCGATGCCCAGCTTGTCGTTGACGACGACCTGCTTCAGGTAATCCAGGCCGCCTTCGAGGTTCTCGCGCCATACGCTGGTGCGTTGAAGGCGGTCGCCGGTGCGGGTGTAGAACATCAGGAAGCGGTCGATGTACCGGACCAGAGTGGCCTTGTCCAGGTCCGTCGCCAGCAGCTCGGCGTGGCGCGGCTTCATGCCGCCATTGCCGCACACGTAGAGGTTCCAGCCTTTTTCGGTGGCGATCACGCCCACGTCCTTGCCCTGCGCCTCGGCGCACTCGCGGGTGCAGCCGGATACACCGAACTTGATTTTGTGCGGTGTGCGCAGGCCCTTGTAGCGGTTTTCCAGTTCGATCGCCAGGCCGATGGAGTCATCGACGCCGTAGCGGCACCAGGTCGAGCCGACGCAGGACTTCACCGTGCGCAGCGACTTGCCGTAAGCGTGGCCGGATTCGAAACCGGCGGCGATCAGCTCTTCCCAGATCAGCGGCAGCTGCTCGACGCGGGCGCCGAACAAATCGACTCGGGCGCCGCCGGTGATCTTGGTGTACAGCTGGTACTTCTTGGCGACCATGCCGACCGCGATCAGGCCATCGGCCGTCACTTCGCCGCCCGGCATGCGCGGCACCACCGAGTAGGTGCCGTCCTTCTGGATATTGCCGAGGAAGTAGTCGTTGGTGTCCTGCAGGCTGGCGTGTTCCTTCTTCAGCACGAAGTCGTTCCACACCGACGCCAGGATGCTGGCCGCCAGCGGTTTGCAGACGTCGCAACCAAGGCCCTTGCCGTGCTTGGCCAGCAGATCGCCGAAGCTCTTGATCTGGCCGACTTTAATCAGGTGGAACAGCTCCTGACGCGAATACGCGAAGTGTTCGCAGACGTGGTTGTTGACGGCCATGCCGAGCTTCTTCATCTCGGCCTTCATCACCTGCGTCACCAGCGGCACGCAGCCGCCGCAGGAGGTCCCGGCGTTGGTGCAGCTTTTCAGTTCGCCGATGGTGGTAGCGCCGCCGGCAACCGCGGCGCACAGCGCGCCTTTCGACACGTCGTTGCAGGAGCAGATCTGCGCGCCTTCCGGCAGCGCATCCACACCCAGGCCTGGCTTGGCCGCGCCGTCCGATTGCGGCAGGATCAGGAACTCCGGCGATTCCGGCAGTTCGATTTTGTTCAACATCATTTGCAGCAGCGTGCCGTATTCGCTGGCGTCGCCCACCATCACGCCGCCCAGCAGGTACTTGCCGCAATCGGAGACGACGATCTTCTTGTAGATCTGTTTGCGCTCGTCGGTGAACTGGTAGGAACGGCTGCCTTCGACCTTGCCGTGCGGGTCGCCGATGCTGGCCACGTCCACGCCCATCAGTTTCAGCTTGGTGCTCATGTCGGCGCCGGCGAATTCCGCCGCTTCGCCCAGCATGTGCTTGGCCGCGACGCGCGCCATCTCGTAGCCCGGCGCCACCAGGCCGAAGATCAAGCCGCCCCACAGCGCGCATTCGCCGATGGCGTAGACGTCCGGGTCGGAGGTGACGCAGTTGTTGTTGATCTCGATGCCGCCGCGCGGGCCGATGGTCAGGCCGCTCTCGCGGGCCAGCATGTCGCGTGGGCGGATACCGGCCGAGAAGACGATCATGTCCGCATCCAGGTGGCCACCGTCGGCGAACTCCATGCGGTGCGTGCCGTCGACACCGTCGACGATGGCGGTGGTGTTCTTACCCGTGTGGACGGTCACGCCCAGCTCTTCGATTTTACGGCGCAGCACGCGCGCGCCGCCGTCGTCCACCTGCACCGCCATCAGGCGCGGCGAGAATTCGACCACGTGCGTGTCCAGCTTCATGTCGCGCAGGGCCTTGGCGCATTCGAGGCCCAGCAGGCCGCCGCCGATGACGACGCCGGTCTTGGAGCGCTGGCCGCATTCGAGCATCGCTTCCAGGTCTTCGATGGTGCGGTAGACGAAGCAGTCCTTGCGTTCCTTGCCCGGCAGCGGCGGCACGAAGGGGAAGGAGCCGGTGGCGATCACCAGCTTGTCGTAGTCCAGCACATTGCCGTCGGCGGTGGTGACGGTCTTGCGGGCGGTGTCGATGCCGGTGGCGCGGGTGTTCAGGCGCAGCACCATGTCGTCGCGGTCGAAGAAGCCCGGCTTCACCAGCGACAGGTCTTCCGCCGATTTACCGGAGAAGAATTCGGACAGGTGCACGCGGTCGTACGCGGGGCGCGGTTCTTCGCACAGCACCGTCACCTGAAGATTGGCGGCGCCGCTGTTGGCCAGGCTCTCCAGGAACTTGTGGCCGACCATGCCGTGACCGATAACGATAATTTTCATGATGCGTTTTCCTCTTAAGCTGCCAGCTTGGATGCGATGGCGGTTTCTTCGACGGCGCTGCTGCTGAAGCGGGCCGCCAGCGCGCACAGCGCGGATGCGGCGACGACGATGCCCAGGATGCTCAACGTCTGCTGCGTGTTGCCCAGGCCTTTCATCAGGAAGCCCGCAGCGACGGCGCCGACGTTGCCACCGGCGCCGATGATGCCGGCCACGCCGCCCAGGGCGCGCTTGTCGACGAAAGGCACGATGGCGTAGGTCGCGCCGCAGGCCATGTGGGTGAACAGGCCAAACACCAGCATGGCGCCGATGGCCAGTGCGGCAGTGCCGGCGTTGGCGAACATCAGCAGGCCGGCGCCTTCGCCCAGCATCAGCACGAACAGCAGCGTGACGCGGTTATTCAGGTTGCCGATGGCGGCGAATTTGTCCGACACCCAGCCGCCCAACGCACGGGCGAACAACGCCAGCAGGCCGAAGCTGCCCGCCGCCATGCCGGCTTGGGCCAGCGTCAGCTTGAAGTGGTCGACGTAGTAGATGGCGGCGATGTTGTGGATGAAGATCTCGATGCCGAAGCAGGCGCCGTAAGTGATGAACAGCAGCCATACGCGGTAATTGGCGGAGGCCAGTTTGAAGCTCTCCCAGCCACCTTTCTTTGCCCCCCCATCGATGGCGATACCTGCTGCGCGCAGTTCGCTGAAGTTCCCTTGCGGGCAGTCCTGCGTGTAGCGGTAGTAGACGCCTGCCATGACGATCATCAGCACGCCCGGTACGATCAGCGCTGCGCGCCAGCCAAAGCCCTCGCTCACGCCCAGCATGACCATGGCGGTCATCAGCAGCGGCATCACGGCCTGCGCCACGCCGCCGCCCGCATTGCCCCAGCCAGCGGCTGCCGCGTTGGCGGTGCCCACCACTTTAGGCGCGAACATCACCGAGGTGTGGTACTGCGTGATGACGAAGCTGGCGCCGGCCGCGCCGATACCGAGGCGGAAGAACAGGAAGCTCTCGTAGCTCTGCGCGAAGGCGACGCCGATCACCGGGATGGAACCCAGCAGCAGCAAGCCCGTATAGGTTTTGCGCGGGCCGAAGTGGTCGCACAGCGGGCCGACCACCAGCCGCACGAGGATGGTGATGGCGACGGCTGCGATGTTGATGTTGGCGATCTGTGCGACGCTCAGGCCGAATTCCCCTTTAATCACCGGCATCAGCGGCGCGCAGGCGAACCAGGCGAAGAAGCAGACGAAGAACGCCATCCAGGTCAAGTGGAACGCCCGCATCTGAGGCGTTGAGATCGAGAAGAGCTTGATGCTGGTAGCTTTGGTGGCCATTTTTTATCCCGTTCAGAAAACAAAAAGGCGTCCGCGCAGCCACGATCACCTAAGACCGGGTTGGGCGGACGCCGTTGTCCTGCCAACCCGTCTTTGGGTCGGCGTATGTATTCGGGGGGATCGCCGTTGATCCCTTAGCCTCTGTATTGCAAGAGGCGTGCCAGAGCGGATTGGAGGCTGCTACAGAGGGGAAGCGCCGCGCAGCGCGTGGGCTGCGCGGCCATCATGCTATGTTGCGGTGCACGATTGCACGCTATCGGTGCGCGCTGGCGGTGCAGGCAGTGTAACCCGTCAGCCGCCGATTTGTTGACGATATCTTAATGCTGACATATGCTGGCGCCCATGACCTTACGCCATTCTCTCTGCGTCGCTGCGCTGTCAGCCGGCGCCGCCCTGTTGGCCACATCCGCGTTTGCCGCACGCGTGCTGGATGAGGCGACGATCCAGATCGACGGACAAGCGCGCCGTTACTATCATCTGCACAATGCCGGGGACAGTGGGCGCGCGACGCCCATCGTGCTGCTCAGCGGATCGGGCTGCAAGGACTTCGGCAGCCGCGTGCAGTTCTTCTTCGAGCGCTACCCGTCGCCGGTGGATGTCTACTTCCTCGAAAAGATCGGCATCCAGAAAGGTGCGGATGGCCAGGCCTGTTCCGAGGCCTACAATCAGGCGGATACCTTGGAGCGCCGAGTAAACGACACCCTGGCGTTCATCGGCCAGGAGCCGGCTTTGAAGGCGCTGGGCACACGCAGCCTGGCGATACTGGGCTTCTCCGAAGGCGGGACAGTCGCGCCGCTGGTCGCCTCGCGCAGCCCGAAGATAGGCTGGCTCGCCACCGGTGGTAGCGGTGGACTGCCGCAGAGCGAAGTATTCCTGATCTTCGCCGACCGTGGCGTAGAGCCCTACGCCAAGCCGTTTTCACGCGAGATCTTCCTGAAGACCTATGCCGCGATCAAGGCCGATCCGCAAAGCCTGGACAAGGAATTCTTCGGTCATCCATATCGTTACTGGAACTCGCACCTGTTCTACGATCCGCTGACCACCTACGCCAAATTGGACATCCCGATCATCGCCGCCATGGGCGAGAAGGACGACAGCGAGGCGATCGAATCCGGACGAGCCTTGCGCGACTACTTCGCGCGCCACCCGGAAAAGAATTTCACCTTCATCGAATACCCCAACGCCGGCCACGCGCTTCAGGCGCCGGACAAGGCTAACCTCCAGGATTTCATCGGCGGCCTCGCAAAATGGTTCAAAGGCGAATCGAGCCAGTTCATTCAGGCGCAATGACGACCTCCGAATGAACATTCTGTTCTCGATACGATTAGTTGCCTGGGTTTTCATTGCGGCTGCCGTACCAGCAACCGCATGGTGCGCTTCATTCGATGAGGACTTTGCCGTTGTCTTCATTGATGCGAAAACCGAAGCGAAGTTCGGCGCCATTCCGCTCGATAGAGGCACTTTGGCTGATGGGATTAATGCCATCGCCAATGCGGGCGCCAAAGCCATCGTAGTGAAGTTTTTCCTGGACCAACCAAAGGACGAGAAAACTGACATGCGTTTGGCCCGCGCATTGTCGCGTGTCCCGACAGTTCTGCAAGCCCGTTTGGCCGATAGAGAAAATAGTTCCAATCCGCTTGACGCCAGATTCTCCATTTCTGGCCAGTTTAACGTTGCGGCTACTGGTGCGCGCGGGTGGATTCCGCTGCCTCTGTTTGCAAAACAGGCCGCCGACGTGGGATTCGTCGACTTCAATTCCGCGCTTGTGCCTACGGTAGAACAGTATCAGTCGCGCATCGTGAAATCGCTAGTCCTCTGTGCCATAGAAATGGCCGCAGGTCGGAAAGCCATTCTCAGTGCGGAGCGTCAAATACAGATAGGCTCACATATCATCAAGGTCGATGACAAGAATCAGGCTTCCGCGATATCGATTCATCCGCAGTCGATCCGCAGCGTGTCTTTCATGTCCGCGCTGGATGGCAGCGCAAGGGCGGAAATGAAGAACAAGGTGGTGATCCTCGCATATGATGGACCACACATCGATACGCTCACGGTGGGAACGGAATCCATAGGAACGCACCGGTATTTCGTCAGCATCCTGAAGTCGATATATGACGCGAAGTGAACCAGCCCCCAGATGCAGCTTGCTCAGCGTCAGGCACTGACGCGCATTGGTGCAATGAGCGTCTGCCAATCGTCCGCGCAGCGCACCACGTCGCCAACGACGATGATGCTTGGGCTGCCTAGGCCGCTGTCGCGCAGAGCCTGCGGCAGTTGGCCCAGCGTCGTAAGTAGCTGCCGCTGGTTGTCGCGCGTGGCTGACTGCACTACCGCCACCGGCGTATCGGCCGCCGCGCCGCCTGCCAGCAGGCCGGCCTGGATCGCGTCCACCCTGGCCACGCCCATGTAGATCACCAGCGTCAGGCCGCTCTGCGCCAGCGCTTTCCATTCCGGCTCAGATGCCTCGTCCTTGCCATGGCCTGTGACGAAGGTGACGCCCTGGCTCCACGAACGATGCGTCAGCGGTATGCCTATGCTGGACGGCGCGGCCAGGCCGCTGCTGATGCCCGGCACCACATCGACCTCGATGCCATGCGCGCGCAGCGATGCGCGTTCCTCGCCACCCCGGCCGAACATATACGGATCGCCGCCCTTGAGCCGTACCACGCGATGCCCCGCCCTCGCCTCGGCGATCATCAGCCGCTCGATGAATTCCTGCGGCGTGGATGCGCAGCCGCCACGCTTGCCCACCTGGATCACGCGCGCGGTCGATGGCGCAAAGGAGAGTATCTCCGGGTTGACCAGATCGTCGATCAGCACCACGTCGGCGCACTCGATGGCGCGGACGGCCTTTAACGTCAACAGTTCCGGGTCGCCGGGACCGGCGCCTACCAGGGTTACGCTGCTCATCATGTTCTCCTTATCCTGCGGCGGCCAGCGCCGCGCTGACCATTTCGTCGATCTCGCCGGTGATGTTGGACAGTACACCCGCCACCACCGAAAATTCCTTGCCCGCTTGCCCCGCCCGCGCCGCGACGATGCGTGCATTGAACGCCACCATGCGCGCCTGGCGATTGATCGTATCGATATCGGTGATCACGCCGCGCAGCTGCTTGCGCACCAGACGTGCATTCTTCTTCGCCTGCTCTTCGTAGATGCCGGTGATGGTGTTGAGGATCGCCAGCGTCGGCGTGGTGATGCGAACCAGCTCCGCCAGCAGCTCGCCGGCCTGCGACGAGCCCTGCACGATCGCCTTCAAGGTACGCTCGCCAAGGTCGGCGAAGGCGACGATCTGCCGGTCGCCATCCGGCTTGCCGAAGTAGGCGTCGTGCAGTTCGGGGCAGAACACGCCCGGCAAGCCATCCGCCTCGGCCAGCAGGGACTTGTGCGCGCCCCGGAACAGCGCCAGCGCTTCCTGCGCGGTGGCCGCGCCATCGGCATGCCCTTGCGACGCCAGCAGCGCATACAACACAATGCGCTGCGACGTGAAGCGGCGACGGCCCGACAGATTGATCAACGCCCCGAACACTTCGCCGGTCAGCGGCTTCTTTGAGGCGCCGTCCGGCGCCATGGGTGGCGTGGTCATATCCATCAGGCGGCTTCCTTCGCGGGATGCGCCTGTTTGCGGTACAGGAACTCCAGCACCGCCGTGCGGTACGCCATGTAGCGCGCATCCTGCGCCAGCGCCACGCGGTCGCGTGGACGCTCCAGCTGCACATCGACGATCTCGCCGATGGTGGCGGCCGGGCCGTTGGTCATCATGACGATGCGGTCGGACAGCAGCACCGCTTCGTCCACATCGTGCGTCACCATCACCACCGTCGAACTGGTGGCGGCGACGATCTTCAGCAACTCGTCCTGCAAGTGCGCGCGGGTCAGCGCATCCAATGCGCCAAAGGGCTCGTCCATCAGCAGCACTTTCGGCTCCATCGCCAATGCACGGGCGATGCCGACGCGCTGCTTCATGCCGCCCGAGATTTCATGCGGACGCTTGGCCTCCGCCGCCGTCAGGCCAACCAGCGCCAATGCCTGCATGGTGCGCTCCCGCAGCTGGTTGCGCGATTCGGTCTTGCCGAACACCCGCTCCACGCCGAGGAAGATGTTTTCATAACAGGTCAGCCACGGCAGCAGCGAGTGGTTCTGGAACACCACCGAGCGCTCCGGCGACGGCCCGGCGATCTCGCGGTTGGCGCATAACAGCACGCCGTCCGTGGGCTTGAGCAGGCCGGCGATCAGGTTCAGCAAGGTCGATTTGCCGCAACCCGAGTGGCCGATCAGCGTAATGAATTCGCCCTTGCGCACCGTCAGGTCGATCTCGCGCAGCGCGTGGAACACGCCCTTCCGGGTATGGAACACCATCTCCACGCCTTCGATGTCGATGAATTTTGGCTCGTCCATGATCGCAGTCCTTTAGTTGGATACTTGTTCGTAGGTGAAGGCGCGGGCCAGCGCCATCAGCGCCTGTTCCAGCAGCAGCCCGACCACGCCGATGGCGACGATGGCGATGATGATGTGCGGGACATTGAGGTTGTTCCATTCGTCCCACACCCAGAAGCCGATACCCACGCCGCCGGTCAGCATCTCCGCCGCGACGATCACCAGCCACGCGGTGCCGATCGACAGCCGCACGCCGGTCAGGATGTAAGGCAGCGCCGACGGCAGCAGGATCTTGGTCAGCACCTTCCACTCCGACAGGTTCAGCACCTTGGCCACGTTCATGTAATCCTGCGGCACGCGCTGCACGCCGACGGCGGTGTTGATGATCATCGGCCAGATCGAGCAGATGAAGATCGACCATATCGCCGCAGGGTTCGCGGACTTGAACACCAGCAGCCCGATAGGCAGCCAGGCCAGCGGCGATACAGGCTTGAGCAGGCTGATAATCGGCCCGAACATGCTGCCGACGAACTGCACGCGGCCGATCAGGAATCCCAGCGGAATGCCAACCAACGCCGCAAGCCCGAACCCCACCGCCACGCGCTGCAAGGACGCGAGGATGTTCCAGCCTATGCCCTGATCGTTCGGGCTTTTGCTGTAGAACGGATCGGAGAACAGCTTGACCGCTTCCTGCAAAGTCGCCAGCGGTGTGGGGAAGGCGCTGTTCTTGATGGTGATGATCTGCCAGACCAGCACCAGCAGCGCAGCCCCCAGCAAGGGCGCGACGATCTTCATCGCGGTGGCGGACACCTGCTGCCGCACGCGCGCCGTGGAATTGGCGGCGAGCGGGCGGCGTGGACGGCGGATCGGCGCCGCTGCTACCGGTTCGGCGCTATCGGGTTTGAGCATGGCGTTCATGGCATTCCTTTATCAGGCTTTGATCTTGAACGAGGCGGCGAACGCTTTCGGGTTCTTGCCGTCCCATACGGAACCATCCATCATCTTCGACGTGCGCAGCGGGCTTTTAGGTACCGGCGTCTTGGTCATCGCCGCCGCATCCTTGTACAAATCGATCTGGTTGACCGAGGTGGCGACGGCCAGGTAATCCGGGTCTTCCTTCAGCAGGCCCCAGCGGCGGTGCTGCGTCATGAACCACATGCCGTCCGACAGGTAAGGGAAGTTGACCGCGCCGTCGTTATAGAACTTCATGTGGTCGGGATCGTCCCAGGTCTTGCCCAGGCCATTCTGGTAGCGGCCCATGATGCGCTGGTCGATCGCGTCCTTGCTGGTGTTGACGTAGGATTTGTCGGCGATAACCTCGGCCATCTTGTTCTTGTTGGCCAGCGAGGAGTCGATCCATTTGCCGGCGTCGAGAATGGCGGCCATCATCGCGCGGCAGGTGTTCGGATACTTCTTGGCGAATTCCAGCGTCGAGCCGAGCACCTTCTCGGGATGGTCCTTCCAGATGTCCTGGGTGGTGGTGGCGGTGATGCCCACGCCGTCCATGATGGCGCGGTGGCCCCAAGGTTCGCCCACGCAGAAGCCGTCCATGTTCCCGACCCGCATATTGGCCACCATCTGCGGCGGCGGCACGGTGATGACCTTGGCGTCCTTCATCGGATTGATGCCGTTCGCGGCCAGCCAGTAGTAGAGCCACATCGCGTGGGTGCCGGTCGGGAAGGTCTGGGCGAAGGTGTATTCGCGTTTGTCGGTCTGCATCAGCTTTGCCAGCGACGGGCCATCGACGGCGCCCTTGTCGGACAGCTTCTTCGACAGCGTGATGGCCTGGCCGTTGTTGTTAAGGCTCATGAGCACCGCCATGTCCTTTTTCTGGCCGCCTATGCCCATCTGCACGCCGTAAAGCAAGCCATATAGCACATGGGCTGCATCGAGATCACCGTTGGCCAGCTTGTCGCGCACACCGGCCCAGGAGGCCTCTTTGCTCAGCACGAATTTGACGCCGTATTTTTTATCGAAGCCCAGCACCGACGCCATCACCACCGAGGCGCAATCGGTCAGCGGAATGAAGCCGATCTTGATTTCTTCCTTCTCCGGCTTGTCCGAACCCGCCGCCCATACGCCACCCGTCGACAAACCCAGCATGCTTCCTCCCGCTATAAGACCTGCGCTTTGAATGATTTGTCGGCGCTTGGTATCGACGCCGGCTTGTTGTTCTTCGTATTCCATCGCAAATCTCCAAAAAAAAAGCCTACCCACATGAACGCATTCATGTCTGGTAGACGTCGTTGTCTGGCGTACCCCACCGCCGTTGGCAGGGTGCATCGGCGCGTCATTGCGCTTGCCTACAGACAATGCAATGTCTGTGCCAGCCGGTGTTTCAGAGTGGGAAGGAGATGCGATGCGGTGCCGCTGCACAAAAAAAACGCACCGCGATTGTGCGATGCGTCATTTTGGACAGGAATCAGCCCAGTAAATCTTCGACGTCGATGATGCGCTGGGCCACCTCGGACAGCTTGAGGTTTTTGCTCATGGCCATGCTGCGCAGCTTTTGGTAGGCCTGCTCTTCGCTGAAACGTTGGCGCTCCATTAACAGGCCTTTGGCGCGCTCGATGATCTTGCGCTCGGCCAGCTTGCTCTTGGTGTCGGACAGTTCGTCCAGCAGCTTCTGCTCGCGTTTGAAGCGTGCCAGCGCCACTTGCAGCACCGGTTTGATGCGGTCGCTCTGCAAGCCGGCCACGATGTAGGCCGATACGCCGGCCGCCATGGCGGCCTCCATGCTCTCGGTGTCGTCGCTCTCGGTGAACATGACGATGGGGCGGCGCTCGTCGCGGGTGGCGATGACGATGTGCTCCAGCACGTCGCGCGCGTCGGATTCGGCGTCGACGATGATCATGTCGGGCTGGAGTTGGGCGATGCGCTCGGGCAGGTACATGTCCGGCGGCAGCGAGGCGATGATGTCGTAGCCGGCTTCCAGCAGGCCGATGCGCAATGCGCGCGCGCGTTCGGCCTGCGCGAGCAGGGAGGCGTCATCCTCGTCGCCGGCGTGGATGATGGTGTTGACGACCACTATGCGTAAATGTCTCATGACTCTTCTACAAGCAAGAATCAAACCATTCTACGGCACAAGCTCGTCTGTCTGCCAGACTCTCCGTTATTTCTGCATGCCCCAGCGGCGTATCGTCAGGCTTTCCAGTGGACGGAAAACCACGTTCTCCACCAGCAGGCCGATCAGGATGACGGCGGCCAGGCCGGCGAATACCTTGTCGGTATAGAGCTCGTTGCGGTTCTGGAAGATGTACCAGCCCAGACCGCCCTGCCCGGCCGTGGTGCCGAATACCAGCTCGGCGGCGATCAGCGTGCGCCAGGCGAAGGCCCAGCCTATCTTCAAGCCGGAGAGGATGGATGGCAGTGCGGCCGGCACCAGGATGTGCAGCACCAGCCGCAGGCCGCGCAGGCCGTAGTTGCGGCCGGCCATGCGCAGGGTGTCGGGCACGCTCTGGAAGCCGGCATAGGCGCCCAGCGCCAGCGGCCACAAGACGGCGTGCACGATGACGAATATCAGGCTGGCGCGGCCCAGGCCGAACCACAGCAGCGCCAGCGGCAGCAGCGCGATGGCTGGCAGGGGGTTGAACATGGAGGTGAGCGTTTCCAGCAGGTCGCGGCCGATGCGGGTGGATGCAGCCAGCGCGGTCAGGACGAAGGCGGCCAGCACGCCGACTGCATAGCCTTGCAGCAGGATGGCCAGCGAGGCGCGCACGCGGTCGAGCAGTTCGCCGCTGGCGATGCCGGCGATGAAGGCTTGTGCGGTTTGCAGGAAGGTTGGCAGCAGCAGGTCGTTGTCGGTCCAGACGGCGGCGGCTTGCCACACGGCGGCCAGCAGGAGCAGGATGAAGGACTTGCGCAGCCAGGCCTGCTGCCATGCGCGCTGCAGCGGCGGCGCGGCGACGGCCAACGTGCGCGGCGCGTGGTCGGAAGGGATGTATTCGTATTCCTGGCGGATCGGCGGATCGAGCAGCAAACTCATAGCGCGACGCTCCGGTCCAGCGGCTTCGCGATGACAGGCGCGTCGAACAGCAGGCTGTGGATGCGTTGTGCGGCGGCCTGGAACTCGGCGCTGCCGGCGCTGCGCAGGTCGAACTGGTGGCTGTTCAACTCCGCCCTCACCTGCCCCGGATGCGGCGACAGCAGCAGGATGCGGTTACCCACCACCAGCGCCTCCTCGATCGAGTGCGTGACGAACAGCAGCGTAAAGCGCAGCTCTTCCCACAAGCGTCCCAGCTCCTCCTGCATATTGCGCCGCGTGAGCGCATCCAGCGCGGCAAAGGGTTCGTCCATCAGCAGCACTTCCGGCTGCATGGCGAGCGCACGCGCGATGGCCACGCGCTGCTTCATCCCGCCGGACAGAGTATGCGGATGAGCGTTCTCAAAGCCGCCCAGGCCCACCTTGGCGATCCAGTGCATCGCCCGCTCCTCGGCCTCATGACGACGCAAGCGCTTCGTCATCAGCAGCGGGAACATCACGTTCTCCTTCACCGTCTTCCACGGCGGCAGCTGGTCGAACTCCTGGAACACCACGATGCGGTCCGGTCCCGGTCCCGTCACGGCGGCGCCATCGATACTGATGCTGCCTGCGCTGGGCGTCAGAAATCCGGCAGCGGCTTTCAACAGCGAAGACTTGCCGCAGCCGGAAGGCCCCAGCAGCACAAAGCGGTCGCCCCGGTACACGTCGAAGCTGACGTCATGCGTGGCCCGCGTGCCGCCATATTCGAGGCTCACGCCGCTGGCCTTCAACAAAGGCGCAACCGCACCAACGGGACGCACGACTTGCAGTGTCATGATCTCATCCGCCCTGGGTGATGACAGGGTCGTCGAAGAAGTAGTCGCGCCAGCTGGCCGGCTGCTTCTTGATCGCGCCGACGCGGTACAGGAACTGCGACAGCCCGTAGGTATTCTGCGGCTCCACGCTGAACTGCACCTGCGGATTCTTGATAATCTTCAGCAGCAGGTTGCGATCCACCTTGCTCTTGCTGACGCGGATGTACGCATCGGCCGCGCCCTCCGGATTGCTGCTGGCGTATTTGGCCGCCTCCGCCAGCGCGGCGGTGAAGGCACGATAAGTCTTCGGATTCTCGTTGCGGAACTTCTCGGTCGCATACAGCACGGTGGCCGAACTCGGGCCGCCCAGCACATCGTAGGAATTCAAAATGATGTGCGCGTTCGGATTGCCGGCCAGCTCCTGCTCCTGGAACGGCGGGTTGCCGAAGTGGCCGTTGATCTCCGTACCGCCAGCAATGACGGCCGCCGTTGCATCCGGGTGCGGCAAGGTCTGGGTGAATTTATCCAGCCGCGCAAAGTCCTTCTCGCCCCACTGCTTGGCCGCCGCGTACTGCAAAATGCGCGACTGCACCGACACCGTCACCGCCGGCAGCGCGATGCGGTCCTTCTCCGTCAGGTCGGCGATGGACTTCACCTTCGGGTTATTGCTGACCAGGTAGTAGGGGAAGCTGCCCAGCGACGCCACGCCCTTCACGTTCTGCTTGCCCGAGGTGCGGTCCCACACCGTCAGCAGCGGACCAACGCCGGCGCCGGCGATGTCGATGGCGCCGGACAGCAGCGCATCGTTGACGGCCGAGCCGCCGGACAACTGCGTCCATTCGACCTTCACATCCACGCCGTTCTTGCGGCCCTGCTTTTCGATCAGCTGCTGGTCCTGCGCAATGTTCAGCAGCAGGTAGACCACGCCGAACTGCTCGACGATGCGAATGCGCCCCTCGGCCTGCGCGGCGGTGGCGAAGCTGAGCGCGAGGGCGGCGGCGATCACGCGGGAAGTCAATCTGGACATGGGTTTCCTTGAAATTAGAAAGGCGTGTCGCCTTCGATGGTGGTGCGATACAGCTTGCGGCGCAGATGGTCCGGCGTGCCGCCGGCCAGGTGCATCAGCGAGCGGTTATCCCAGAACACCAGGTCGTGCGGCGCCCAGCGATGGCGGTACACATGCTCCGGCAGCACGCTGTGCGCAAACAGCTCGACCAGCAGCGCGCGGCTTTCATCCGGCGGGATGCCGACGATGCGCGTGGTGAAATGCTCGCTGACGAACAGCGCCTTGCGGCCCGTCTCCGGGTGCGTACGCACCACCGGATGCATGACCGGGCGCACTTCGGCGATCTGCTCCGGCGTCAGCGGCGGGCGGTAGGGATTGCGGCGGCGTAGTTCCTCGTACTGCGTCAGGTAGCTGTGCTCCGCGCGCGCGCCCTGCACCGCGAAGCGCAAGGCCGCAGGCAAGGTGTCCCAGGCCAGGTGCATATTGGCGAACAGCGTATCGCCGCCTTCGGCCGGCAACTCCTGCGCGTGCAGCATCGAGCCCAGGCTGGGCGTCTCTTTGTACGACAAATCGGAATGCCAGAAGTGGCCGGCGTCGCCAAGGCCGATCGGCTTGCCGTCTTCGATGATGTTGGAGATGACCAGCACTTCGGGATTCGAAGCCAGCTGGAAGTTGCGCAGCACGTGGATTTGCAGCCGGCCGAAACGGCGGCTGAAATCGACCTGCTGCTGCGGCGTGATGCGCTGGTCGCGGAACACCAGCAGGTGGTGCTCCAGATGCGCCTTGTGGATGCGGTCGAACGCCCGTGGGGACAAGGGATGGTTCAGGTCCAGTCCCAGGATCTCCGCGCCGAGCGGCGCGTCGAACAGTTCGATGTCAAAAACGGGTTGGAGAACGGCAGACATGGCACACGCCCAGTGAATGAGTATGTGCCCAGTCTATGCCGCTTCCCTTATTTAGAAAACGAAGCTTACCTGATATCGATATGTGAAATCTTTATCAGCCCTGGTCCGCTTCGTACTCGCTCAGACGCTTGGCCACGCGTGGCGCCAGTTCGTGGGCGGCGGTGACGGTCATTTCCAGATCGTGCAGCTTGCCGTCCTTCAGGCCGTAGACCCAGCCGTGCACCGTGACGTTCTGGCCGCGGTCCCATGCGTCCTGCACGATGGTGGTCTGGCAGACGTTGGACACCTGCTCGACCACGTTCAGCTCGCACATGCGTTCCGCGCGCAGCTTGCTGGTCAACACGTCGCCGAGGTAGCGCTCATGCTTCTGGTGCACGTCCTGCACGTGGCGCAGCCAGTTGTCGGCCAGGCCGACGCGGGTGCCGGTCATGGCAGCGTGCACGCCCTTGCAGCCGTAGTGGCCGACGATGATGACGTGCTTGACCTTCAACACATCGATCGCGAACTGCAGCACCGACAGCGCGTTCAAGTCCGAGTGCACCACCACGTTGGCGATATTGCGGTGAACGAAAACGTCGCCCGGGGCCAGGCCCAGCAGCTCATTCGCCGGCACGCGGCTGTCCGAGCAGCCTATCCACAGGTATTCCGGCGACGCTTGCTGCGCCAGGCGGTTGAAGAAGTCGGGATCGCGCTCGACTTCGGATTCGGCCCAGCGGCGGTTGTTTGCCAACAGGTCGCGCAACGGGGAATTGCTGTTGTCCAGATCACTCATGATGCTCCTCTCGTACATAAGAAGACCGCCGGTCCGCCCGAAAAGGGTGGCGCGGCGGTCCGATATTACCAAGACTGCATGACGTCGCAGTTACTTAAACCTCTACTCAAAAAAGTCTTTCACCTTGTCGCGCCAGGTCTTGCTTTGCGGGCTGTGCTTGGCGCCGCCCTCGGTGGTGAGCTTTTCGAAATCGCGCAGCATGTCCTTCTGCTTCTCGGTCAGCTTGACCGGGGTCTCGACCGCCACGTGGCAGAACAGATCGCCCGCGAAGCCGGAACGCACGCCCTTGATGCCCTTGCCCTTGAGGCGGAAGGTCTTGCCCGACTGGGTGCCTTCAGGGATCGTGAACGATACTTTACCAGACAAAGTCGGAACCTCGATGTCGCCGCCCAACGCCGCCTTGGCGAAGGAGATCGGCATTTCGCAGTGCAGGTCGTCGCCTTCGCGCTGGAACACCGAGTGCGGCTTGATGTGGATTTCCACATACAGGTCGCCCGATGGTCCGCCGTTGGTGCCCGGTTCGCCGTTGCCGGACGAGCGGATACGCATGCCGTTGTCGATACCGACAGGGATCTTCACTTCCAGCGTCTTGTTGCGCTTGATGCGGCCCTGGCCGGCGCAGGCTGCGCATGGCTCGGGGATGATCTTGCCGGTGCCGTGGCATTTCGGGCAGGTCTGCTGGATGCTGAAGAAGCCCTGCTGCATGCGTACCTGGCCGTGGCCGGCGCAGGTCGAGCACGTGACCGGCGAGGTGCCGGGCTTGGCGCCCGAACCGTGGCAGGTGTCGCACTTGTCCCAGGACGGCACGCGGATGGTGGTGTCGAAGCCGTGGGCGGCCTGTTCCAGCGTGATCTCCAGGTTGTAGCGCAGGTCGGCGCCGCGGTACACCTGCGGGCCTTGGCCGCGGCCGCGTCCACCGCCGAAGATGTCGCCGAAGATGTCGCCGAAGGCGTCGCCGAAACCGCCGGCGCCGCCGCCGAAGCCACCGCCGCCACCCATGTTCGGATCGACGCCGGCGTGACCATAACGGTCATACGCTTCGCGCTTCTCCGGATTGGTCAGCATCTCGTAGGCTTCTTTGACTTCCTTGAATTTTTCTTCCGACTCTTTGCTATCCGGATTGCGGTCCGGATGGTACTTCATCGCCAGTTTGCGATAAGACTTCTTGATCTCGTCTTCCGACGCATTTTTTGCGACACCAAGTGTCTCGTAGAAATCTCGCTTTGCCATATTGTCGGCACCTTGCTGTATTTATACTGATGTACTGTTTATGCTAAAAAGCCGAGCCGGCGCCGCTTGCGCGGCCGCACGACTCGGCGCTCGTCCTTCCCCGTAGGGGAAAGGCGATCTTACAGGCCGATTACTTGCTGTCTTTGACTTCTTTGAAGTCGGCGTCGACCACGTCGTCCTGCGGCTTGGCCTGCTCGGCGCCAGGCTGTGCGCCACCTTCAGCGCCGCCGGCTGCAGCTTGCTGCGCCTGCATGTCGGCGTACATCTTCTCGCCCAGCTTCTGCGAAGCGGTCGACAGCGATGCCACTTTGGCGTCGATCTCGGCCTTGTCGCCGGCCTTGATCGAACCTTCCAGGTCGGTGATCGCGGCTTCGATTTTTTCCTTCTCGCCAGCTTCCAGCTTGTCGCCGTATTCGGTCAGCGATTTGCGGGTCGAGTGCACCAGCGCGTCGGCCTGGTTGCGCGATTCGGCCAGCTCTTTCACTTTCTTGTCTTCTTCGGCGTTGACTTCAGCATCCTTCACCATCTTCTGGATCTCAGCTTCGGTCAGGCCGGAGTTGGCCTTGATCGTGATCTTGTTTTCTTTGCCGGTGGCCTTGTCTTTCGCGCCGACGTGCAGAATGCCGTTGGCGTCGATGTCGAAGGTCACTTCGATCTGTGGCGTGCCGCGTGCTGCCGGCGGGATGCCTTCCAGATTGAATTCGCCCAGGCCCTTGTTGCCGGCCGCGATTTCACGCTCACCCTGGTAGACCTTGATGGTCACGGCAGGCTGGTTGTCGTCGGCGGTCGAGAACACTTGCGAGAACTTGGTAGGAATCGTGGTGTTCTTGTGGATCATCTTGGTCATCACGCCGCCCAGGGTTTCGATACCCAGCGACAGAGGCGTCACGTCCAGCAGCAGCAAGTCCTTGCGCTCGCCCGACAGCACGGAGCCCTGGATGGCGGCGCCGACAGCGACGGCTTCGTCCGGGTTCACGTCCTTGCGCGGATCTTTGCCGAAGAACTCTTTAACTTTTTCCTGCACCTTAGGCATACGGGTCATGCCGCCGACCAGGATGATGTCGTCGATGTCCGAAACCTTGACGCCGGCATCCTTGATCGCGGTGCGGCATGGTTCCATGGTCGCGTTGATCAGTTCCTCGACCAGCGATTCCAGCTTGGCGCGGGTCATCTTCAGGGTCAGGTGGACCGGTGCGCCGTTCGCCATGGCGATGTACGGCTCGTTGATTTCGGTCTGCTGCGACGACGACAGTTCGATCTTCGCGCGCTCGGCCGAAGCCTTGATGCGCTGCAGGGCGATCGGATCTTTTTTCAGGTCCAGGCCGTTGATCTTCTTGAACTCGTCGATGATGTAATCGATGATGCGCTGGTCGAAGTCTTCGCCGCCCAGGAAGGTGTCGCCGTTGGTCGACAGCACTTCGAATTGTTTTTCGCCATCGACGTCGGCGATCTCGATGATCGACACGTCGAAGGTACCGCCGCCCAAGTCATACACGGCGATCTTGCGGTCGCCCTTGTCGGTCTTGTCCAGGCCGAAAGCCAGTGCGGCTGCGGTTGGTTCGTTGATGATGCGCTTGACGTCCAGGCCCGCGATACGGCCGGCATCCTTGGTAGCCTGGCGCTGCGAGTCGTTGAAGTACGCAGGCACGGTGATGACGGCTTCGGTGACTTCTTCACCGAGGTAGTCTTCTGCCGTTTTCTTCATCTTGCGCAGCACTTCAGCCGAGATTTGCGGCGGAGCCAGTTTTTTGTCGCGCACGCCGATCCATGCATCGCCGTTGTCGGCTTTCATGATCGAGTAAGGCATCAGGCCGATGTCCTTCTGCACTTCTTTTTCGTCGAACTTGCGGCCAATCAGACGTTTGACGGCGAACAGCGTGTTCTTCGGGTTGGTGACAGCCTGGCGTTTTGCCGGCGAGCCGACGAGAATTTCACCATCTTCTTGGTAAGCAATGATCGATGGCGTCGTGCGCGCGCCTTCGGCGTTTTCGATTACCTTTGGCTGACCGTTTTCCATGATGGAAACGCAGGAATTCGTGGTTCCCAGATCGATACCGATAATTCTACCCATGATTTTTCTTCCTTATTTGCTAAAGTTCAGATGGTACTAATATGTGGAAAAGCTGTATGTTTTCAAGTGCTTAGTTCGGCGAAATTTACTATTGTTCGTCGCGGCACTGCCGCGACTCACTATTTCGCTTGCGCCGCGGTCACGATGGCGGGACGCAGCAGGCGGTCCGCGATCATATAGCCTTTTTGCAACACGGAAACAACCGTATTGGCTTCCTGGTCGGCAGGCACGACGGCGACAGCCTGGTGCTTGTTCGGATCCAGCTTCTCGCCCTGGGCCGGCAGGATTTCCAGCAGGCGGTTTTTCTCGAAGGCCGACGACAGCTGCTTGAGCGTCATTTCCACGCCTTCCTTCAGCGATTCGATCGATGGCGTTTCGACTTTCAGGGCCATTTCCAGGCTGTCCTTGACCGGCACCATCGCTTCGGCGAAGCTTTCAACGGCGAACTTGTGGGCCTTGGCCACGTCTTCCTGGGCGCGGCGACGGATGTTTTCACCGTCGGCTTTGGCGCGCATGAAAGCGTCGTGCATCTCGGCCAGTTTCGCTTCGGTGGCCGACAGCTGCTCCTCCAGGGATGGCTGCTGGTCAGGAGTCGATGGCGCGGCCGGCGCTGCGTCCGCCTCTGGATTAGGTACGGCTTGGTTTTCCTGATCTTGCATCTATAGACTCCTACTATCGTGTTTGTTTGACATTACTTTCTTACTGCACCGGCTGCAAATGGGGCGATAACCTACGTTTTCAAGGGGTATTCTGCCCGCCATTTAATCAGCGCCGCCGTGGCCCGCCCCACAAACGAGCTCATGTAACAGGCGTTACAAAACTTCGTCTGTGCAGGCTCTACAATTTGGCGCCGCAACGTCTAAGCTGTATTAAAGACAACCGTTTCAGGGAGCGCATCCATCATGAAGTTGCCACTGATCGCAGCATCCATCCTGGTGTATATCGTCTTGGCGACGGCATGGATATGCTATGCCGCCGATCCCATCAGCCGGCTATTTTAACAGGCTGGCACTCGTCACCCGCAAGTGCTGATTACGGTGAGTGTGGTGTGGTTGTCTCTTTTCAGTCGGCGGCGCCGAGTTTGAGGGCGGCTGCGCGGCCGATTTCCGCATCGGCCTTCACTTCCTCGTGCTGGGCGGCAGGCATCTGGGTCGGCCAGCCGATCATGTGCTGCTCGGCAATTTCCGCCATGGCGGCGATCCAGGCCGGTGATTCGTTCAGGCAAGGGATGTAGTGGAATTCCCGTCCGCCGGCCTGTTCGAAGTCGTGCCGCACTTCCATCGCGATCTCTTCCAGCGTTTCCAGGCAATCGCTGGTGAAGCCGGGGCACAGCACGTCCACCCGCTTGACGCCGTCGCGGGCCAGCTGGGCCACGGTGGGCGCCGTGTACGGCTGCAGCCACTCGGCCTTGCCGAAGCGCGACTGGAAGGTGACGATGTATTGGTCCGGCGTCAGCTTCAGGGCGGCGGCCAGCAGGCGCGCGGTTTTCAGGCATTCGCAGTGGTAGGGGTCGCCCAGCATCAGGGTGCGCTTGGGCACGCCGTGGAAGCTCAGCACCAGCTTGTCCGGGCGGCCGTGGGCCTCCCAGTGCGCCTGCACCGACAGGCGCAGCGCGCGGATGTAGGCTTCGTGGTCGTGGTAGTTGCGCACGAAGCGCAGTTCGGGGATGTTGCGCACCGTGCCGTAGTGGTCGAACACGGCGTCGTAGATCGAGCCGGTGGTGGTGCCGGAATATTGCGGATAGGCGGGCAGCACGGCGATGCGTTCGACGCCGTCGGCCTTCAGCTTGCTCAGCACCTCGGGCAGCGACGGCGAGCCGTAGCGCATCGCCATGGCGACGGTGAAGTTATGGTGGCCGCGTTCGCCGAGCGCGCCGCGCAGCAGCTGGGCCTGGGCGGCGGTGTGCACCTTCAGCGGCGAGCCGTCGCGGGTCCAGATCGATGCGTATTTTTTTGCCGACTGGCCGGAGCGGAACGGCAGGATGATCAGGTTGAGGATGAACCACCACACGATGCGCGGAATCTCGACCACGCGCGGATCGGACAGGAATTCCTTCAGATAGCGGCGCACCGCCGAACGGGTGGGCGCGTCGGGCGTGCCCAGGTTGACCAGCACGATGGCGCTACGGCCCACCGTGCCGTGCTTATGAGGCGGTTCTTTTAAGAAGGTCATGTAGGCCGATGGCAGTGTGTATAAGACAGCTTGCCATTATAGTTAGCCTAGCGCAGCGATGGTTGAAAATCGGCGTCGGTGACCATGCCGAACTCGAAGCCGCCCGCCAGCAGGCCGGCGACGATGGCGTCCAGGCTTTTCAGCGTGTTCGGATGAATCTCGTGCATCAGGATGATGCCGCCGCGGCGCGCGCGGGCGGCAGCCAGCACATGGCCGACGTAGTCGCCCTGGAACTGGCGCGGTACGCCGCAGGTAATCGCTTCGCGGGCGTCGATGGCGCCGGTGCGGTCGTAGGCCCAGTCGCAGGAATCGATATGCCAGCCGACGATCTTGTAGCCATGCTCGCGCACCAGCTGGTTGGTCTCGCAGGTCGAATTGCCATAGGGGTAGCGGAACAGCTTGGGGCCGTCCTGGCCGGCCAGGCTGTCGGTGCGCAGCACCTCGCTGGTCTGGCGGGCCAGGTCGATGTCGTGGAAGTTCGGATGGCTCCACGAGTGGTTGGCGACCACGTCGTGCCCGGCCGCGCGCACCTTGGCCACCAGCTCGGGATACTGCTGCGCCTTTTCGCCGATCATGAAGAAGGTCGCGTGGATCTGGTACTTCTTCAGCACGGCCAGGATGTTCTCGGTGCCCGGTGCGGTGGGGCCGTCGTCGAAAGTCAGCGCCACGCGGTTCAGCGGCGGCGGCGTGGCGATGTCGGACTCGTAGCGGCAACGGCCTTCCAGCACCGCCGGCTCCACGGCCAGGCGCTCGTTGAGGCGCTTGAAGTGATGGTGGCGGATCGCCGCCGCTTCATCCGGCGGCGCGCCGGGCGCCGGCGACAATTGCGAAGGTACTTGCGGAGGTGCTTGTGGCGGCACTTGTGCGGCGGCCAGCGCCCATTGGCTGGCCACGATCAGGCCAGCCGCGATTAGCATGCGTTTCATTCGATTGTTCCGATTCAGGAGGCCAGCAATTCGCGCGCGTGCTTGCGCGTGGTGGCGGTGATTTCCAGGCCGCCCAGCATGCGCGCCACTTCTTCGACGCGGGCCTTGGCGTCGAGTACGTCGATGCGCGAGGCGGTCTTGCCGTTGTCCAGCGTGCCCTTGGCCACCTGGAAGTGCTGGCCCGCCTGGCTGGCCACCTGCGGCAAGTGCGTCACGCACAGCACCTGGCGCTCCTGGCCCAGGCGGCGCAGCAGGCGTCCCACG
The DNA here is from genome assembly GCF_009380165.1 of Rugamonas rivuli. Lineage (GTDB taxonomy): Bacteria > Pseudomonadota > Gammaproteobacteria > Burkholderiales > Burkholderiaceae_D > Rugamonas > Rugamonas rivuli. The sequence goes on along the minus strand of NZ_WHUF01000008.1, from coordinate 213,943 downwards.
ACTTCGGCCACGCCGCCGCCGATGCCGCTATCCACTTCATCGAAGATCAGCGTCGGCGTGGTGGTGGCGTTGGAGGTGATCACCGATATCGCCAGCGAGATGCGCGCCAGCTCGCCACCGGATGCCACCTTGGCCAGCGAACGCGGCGCCACACCGGCATGGCCGGCCACCAGGAACTCCACCTGCTCCAGGCCATGCGCGCCCGGCTCGCCGGCGTTGAGCGCGACCTCGAAACGGCCGCCCGTCATGTTCAGTTCCTGCATCGCGCGGGTGACGGCGTCGCTCAGCTGGCGGGCCGCGACGGCGCGCGTGGCGGACAGGCGCTGCGCCTGCTCCATGTAGGCCGCCTTGAGCTTCTCCTCCTGCTTGCGCAAGCCTTCGATGTCGCTGGCGTCGGCGATCTGCGACAGGCGCTCGGCCAGCTTCGCATGCTCTTCCGGCAGCTGCTCCTCGGTGACGCGGAACTTGCGCGCCGCCGAGTGGATCGCGTCCATGCGCGCCTCCACCGTGCGCAGGCGCGCCGGGTCGAGGTCCACGCGGTCGAGGTAATCGTTGAGCGCATACACGGCTTCCTGCAGCTGGATGCGCGCCGGTTCGATCAGGTCGACGATGGCTTGCAGGCCGGTGTCGATGCCGGCCAGCTTGCCCAGCTTCTGGTTGAGCGACGACAGCTGCGACAGGATGGGATGATCCTCGGCCTCCGAGATCACGGCCAGCGCCTCCTGCGCGCCCTCCAGCAAACTGGCGGCGTGCGACAGGCGGCTCTGCTCATTGGTGATCTCGGCCCACTCGCCCGGTTTGACGGCCAGCTTTTCCAGCTCGTTGACCTGCCACTCCAGGCGCTCGCGTTCATACAGCACGTTGGCGGCGTTGGTTTCGAACTCCTCCAGCTGCCGCGCCAGCGCGCGCCATGCCCGGTATGCCAGCGACACCGCCTTCACATCGCCGCCCGCGCCGGCCTGGCCGTCGAGCAGCACGCGCTGGGCCTCGGTCTTCATCAGCGACTGGTGCGCGTGCTGGCCGTGGATGTCGACCAGCATGTCGCCGATCTCGCGCAGCTGCGCCGCAGTCGCCGCGATGCCGTTGATGTAGGCCTTGCTGCGGCCGGCGTTGTCGATCACGCGGCGCAGCAGCGCACCGCCCTCCTCCACCGCGAACTCGTTGGCGGCCAGCCAGTCGCGCGCCTGCTCGCTGAGCGCGAAATCGGCCGTGATGTCGGCCTTGGCCGCGCCCTCGCGCACCACGCTGGCGTCGCCCCGGCCGCCCAGCGCCAGCGTCAGCGCATCGATCAGGATCGATTTGCCGGCGCCGGTCTCGCCGGTGAAGACGGTGAAGCCTGCGGAGAATTCCAGTTCGATGGTGTCGACGATGACGAAATCACGGATGGACAGAGTACGGAGCATGGAGGCCTGGTGAGGTTAATTGAGTTTGCCTTCGCCGGAAGGATATTCGTTCCAGTGCAGCTTTTCGCGCAGCGTGTTGTAGTAGCTCCAGCCTTCCGGATGCAGGAAGGTGATCGAATGCGGCGAGCGCTGGATGACGATGCGGTCCTGCGCCTGCAGGCTGGCGAAAGTCTGCATGTCGAAGTTGACGCTGATGTCGCGCCCGCGCACGATCTCCACCACGATCTCGCTGGACTCGGGCAGCACGATGGGCCGGTTCGACAGCGCGTGCGGCGCGATCGGCACCAGCACGATGCCGCCCAGGCTCGGATGCAGCAGCGGCCCGCCGGCCGACAGCGCGTATGCGGTGGAGCCGGTGGGCGTCGAGATGATCAAGCCGTCGGAGCGCTGGTTGTACATGAAGTGGCCGTCGACATCGACGCGCAGCTCGGCCATGCCGGCGCCGCCGCCGCGCGACACCACGACATCGTTGACGGCCAGGCCGACGTGAATGATTTCGCCGTTGCGCATCACGCGCCCTTCGAGCAGGGTGCGGCGCTCGGCCTTGTAGCGGCCGGCCAGGATCTTGGGCAGCACGTCGAGCATGGCGTCGAGCGGGATGTCGGTCATGAAGCCCAGGCGGCCCTGGTTGATGCCGATCAGCGGCACGTCGAACGGCGCCAGCTGGCGCGCGATGCCCAGCATGGTGCCGTCGCCGCCCATGACGATGGCGGCGTCGCAGTGGGCGCCGATTTCGGTGGCGCTCATCACCCGCACGTTGGCCATTTCGAAGCCGAGATGGGCGGCGGTCTGCTCTTCAAACACCGCCGTGTAGCCGTCCTGCTGCAGGAAATCGACCACGCTGCGCACCGATTCGGCGATGCCGTCGGTATTCTGGCGCACGACCAGTGCGATGGTTTGATAAACGGCGTGCGTGGCGGTCATAAAAATCTCGGCAAAGGGGTGAGGTCGGCGACACGCAGCAGAGTAACCCATAACGCAGGCTTCTGCCATCGCCCGTCCGCCCTATGACTGTACATTTAAACAGTATTTTGCGCAGTATAGTGTGCGGGCGGCCAGACTGCAAGGACCTCAGTGGGCGCCGACGCTCATGATCCCGCCCAGCATCGACAGCAGGATCGCCAGGCCGACCGCCATCGAGTAGAAGGTCATCAGCGTACCCCAGCGGAAGAACACGCCCCAGCGGCTGCCGCCGTACACGCGCCGCATCGCCCACGGCAGGTAGCCCAGCAGCCAGCACCACAGCACGAAACCGGCCAAGGCGGAAGGCACCAGCAGGATCACGCTGTAGATGAAGAAGGCGAAGGCGTTGGTGTGCAGCGCGAACAGCAGGTGCTCGCCGAAGCGCTTGCCCGAGCCCAGGTAGAGCACCTTGAGGAACAGCGCGAACACCGGCATCAGGCAGAAGATCGCGTACGGCGCGTAGTGGTAGAAGCCTTCGGTGAAGACCTTGCTCTTTTCGCCGTTGGGCAGGTCTTCGAAGGCCTGCCATTTATGCTTGAGCGTCGGCCAGCGGTCCAGGAAATCGCTGTCCGGGTCCATCACGCGGAGATTGAAATCTTTTTCGCTCTTGCTTTTGATCTTGCTCTTGGCCTTGCTGAGGGCGCCGGCGGGGGTGGCGCTGGACTCTTCCAGCTTGAAGTCCTTCTGCATGTCGTCGATCGCCTCTTCGGCGGCGGCCTTGCCGCGTTGCTCTTCCGGCGTCAGCGGCTTGAACTTCTCGACCGCCGACGACTGCACCTTGGCGGCCTGGCGCGCAGCATCCGCCGCCTTCGTCGCCACCACGGTTTCCGGCTTGCTCTCGTCCGAGCCCGGATCGAAACCGCCGGTGAACTTCATGATCGCGAAGAACAGCAAACTCAGCGTGAGGTACAGGCGCAGCGGCTGCACGAAGCGCACGCGGCGGCCGCGGATGTATTCCAGCGTCAGCGCGCCGGGGCGGAACAGCAGGCGCATCACCGTGCCCCACAGCTTGCCTTCCAGCGCCACGTAATGGCCGACGAACTCGTGCAGGAACTCGCGCGTGCTGGCGTGGTGCAGGATGGCTTCCTGGCCGCAGTTCGAGCAATAGTGGCCGCTGACCACCGCCTCGCAGTTGGGGCAATTGGCCGGCGCCGCGTGGGCGTCGTGTTCCAGATTCACAGCAGTGCTCATGCAAACTTCCTGATCGTTTAAGGCGTGGAAAAAAGTGTAGAAATGATAAACGACTTCAGTTGATAGTTGTCGGAATTCAATGTGGCGACCGAGGAAAAAACAACTGGTTAAGATGGCTTTCGACCACAGCATCGGGAGGACGCCATGAAAGACGCGCACGTCAATACGGACGCCAAGGTGGAGAACGACGGCGTCAAGCGCTTGCCGCACGAGCGCGATGAAGCGCCCGATGCCCAGGATGCCAAGCCGCGCAACGTCATGAAGCAGGCCGCCAGCGACATCGAACGCGGCCTGGTCGACACCGACCTGCACAACCAGCCCGGCGTGGAAAAAACCCGCGCCCCCGGCCCCACGCCCGCCACCGCCCAGCCGCAACCCGGCAGCAAACGCGACTGACCGGCGTCCTCATGAAATCCATGCAAGCGGCCATTGCCACCCTGCTGGCCACGCCAGCGGCATGGACCCAGACCTATCCCGTGCTGCCGGCCAGCACGGCTCATGCAACCGCAAGCCAATAAGGAGTGACCATCATGAGCAGCAAACACACAGGTTCGGCAGTATGGAGCGGCGGTCTGAAAGACGGCGGCGGCAGGATATCCACGCAAAGCGGCGTGCTCGACGGGGTCGAGTACGGCTTTCACTCGCGCCTTGAAGACGGCCCCGGCACCAATCCGGAAGAGCTGATCGGCGCCGCGCACGCGGGCTGCTTCACGATGGCGCTGTCCGGCATCCTGGCCGAGGCCGGCCTGACGGCGCAAAACCTCAGCACCACGGCCACCGTCACGCTGGAGACGCGGCTGGAGAGCTGGGCAGGGTTGCGGCAAAACGCATAGAATCCTGGTTTATCCGTTCCCACGAAAGACCACGATGCGTATTCTGCACACCATGCTGCGGGTCGGCGACCTCCAGCGCTCGATCGATTTCTACACCAAGGTACTCGGCATGAAGCTGCTGCGCACCAGCGACAATCCCGAGTACCAGTACACGCTGGCCTTCCTCGGCTACGGCTCCAACCCGGAGCACGCCGAGCTGGAGCTGACCTACAACTACGGCCAGACCAGCTACGAGCTGGGCACCGCCTACGGCCACATCGCCATTTCCGCCGACGACATCGTCAGCGCCTGCACGGCGGTCAAGGCCAACGGCGGCGCCGTCACGCGCGAGCCGGGCCCGGTCAAGGGCGGCTCGACGGTGATCGCCTTCGTCACCGATCCGGACGGCTACAAGATCGAGCTGATCGAACGCAGCTTCGACGGCCAGGGCGCCGGCCTGTAAGCCGGCCACGGCCGATCCGCGCTGTTACACCAGGCCGCCGTTGGCGCGCAGCGTCTGGCCGTTGACCCAGCCGCCGTCGCCGCCGGCCAGGAAGGCAACCGCGCCGGCGATATCGTCCGGCTGGCCCAGCCGTTCCAGCGGCGCCATCCTGGCCAGGCGGTCGATGGCCTCCGGCGTTTTCCCGTCCAGGAACAGCGCGGTGGCGGTCGGGCCGGGCGCGACGGCGTTGACCGTGATCTGCTTGCCGCGCAATTCCTTGGCCAGGATGTTGGTCATCACCTCGATCGCGCCCTTGATGGCGGCGTACACCGCGTAGCCGGGCAGCGCCAGGCCGATCACACTGCTTGAAAAATTGACGATGCGGCCGCCGCGCTGCAGGCGGGCCGCCGCTTCGCGCATGGTGTTGAAGCTGCCTTTGAGATTGACCGCCACCAGGCGGTCGAAGGTGTCGTCGTCGGTGTCGGCCAGCTGCGGCAAGGCCGGCGGCATGATGCCGGCGCTGTTGACCAGCACGTCGACCCGGCCCAGCTTGGCGATGGCGGCGTCGAACAGGCGTCGCACGGCGGCGGAGTCGGCCACGTCGGCCTGGATGGCGACGGCACTGCCGCCGGCCTGCTCGATGGCGGCGACCACCTTGTCGGCCTCGGCGGCGTTGCCCGCATAGTTGACGACCACGGCATAGCCGTCCCGGGCCAGGCGGCGGGCGATGGCGGCGCCGATGCCGCGCGATGCGCCGGTGACGATGGCAACTTGTTTCATGGTCCTGCTCCTTCGGTGGGTTGGTGTGCAAGCAGTATCACCCAGCGAAGGAAATGAATAAATCCATGGAATTTGCTATGACTATACAATTCTCACGAATAATCCAGGCGAAAAAAAACGCCGGACCAGCCGGCGTCTTGTGATGGCTTGCCGGATCAGTGCACCAGCAGCGCGTTGATCGGCGCCAGGTCTTCTTCCTTCAGCGAACCGGCTGCCGACTTCAGGCGCAGGCCGTTCATGATGGTGTCGTAGCGCGCTTTCGACAGGTCTTTCTGGGTCGAATACAACAGCTTCTGGGCATTCAGCACGTCGATGTTGATACGCACGCCAACCTGGTAGCCCAGCTTGTTCGAATCCAGCGAGGACTTGCTCGACACCTCGGCCGCTTCCAGCGCCTTGACCTGCGCCAGGCCGCTGTTCATGCCCAGGTAGGCCGAACGGGCGTTCTGCGAGGCGGCGCGCTTGGTCGCTTCCAGGTCGTTGCGGGCCTTGTCTTCCAGGGCGATGGTTTCGCGCACCTTGCTGGTGACGGCGAAGCCGTTGAAGATCGGAATATTCCAGCTGACGCCTATAGCATTGTTGTTGCTGCGCTGGAGGGCGGTGGTCGTCTGATGCGAGGTGGACGCGGTCAGGTTGGCGGTCGGCATATGGTTGGCGCGGTTGCGTTCGATTTCACGCTTGGCGATTTCCACGTTCAGCTTGGCGGCGACCACGGCGTAGTTCTGGCTCTCGGCCGAGTTGACCCACGGCTCGACGGCGGCTGGCGACGGCGCGTTGATCGTCACGCCGGTGCGCAGCGGCGCCAGCGCGCCCGGCGCCTGGCCGACGATCACTTGCAGCGCGGTGCGTTTGTTGTCCAGATCGTTAATCGCGGCGAATTCCTGCGCCACCACCAGGTCGTATGCGGCCTGGGCTTCGTGGGTGTCGGTGATGGTCTGGGTGCCGACTTCGAAGTTGCGCTTGGCCGAAGCCAGCTGTTCGGTGGTCGCCACTTTCTGCGCCTGGGTCGAGGTCAGGTTGTCCTGCGCCGTCAGCACGTCGAAATAGGCTTGCGCCACGCGGGTGATCAGGTCTTGCTGGGCCTGGGCGAAGGTGGCTTCGGCGGTGGCCTGCGCCAGCTTGCTCTGCTGGTAAGTCTGCCAGCTGGCCCAGTTGAACAGCGGCTGCGTCAGTTGCACCGAGTAGGAATTGACGTGGTTGTCGGCATCGTTCTTCGGCAAGTAGGCGCCGAGCAGGGAGCTATACGTGCTCTGGTCGCCGCTATTGCGGGTATTGCTGCCGCTGGCGGCAATGGTAGGCAGCAGGCCGGAGCGCCCCTGGGTAATCCGTTCCTGACCGGCGGCCAGCGACGAGCGGGCGCTGGCGTACGTGGCGTCGTTGGCCAGCGCTTGCTGATATACCTGGATCAGGTCGGCCGCCTGTGCGTTGAGCGTCAAGAAGGCGCTGGTGATCAGCACGGCGATAAGGGGTCTCTGCATTGCATTCTCCGTTGGAGTCATCAAAAAAGTTGATCAAATCAAAAACACACTACCTTAGCGCCGCGCTCGTTTCTAGCGCCGCGGCACTTAATACTTGGCCATCGTGCTGTCGACTTGCAGCGCCCAGGCGTGGATGCCGCCGGTCAGGTTGACCATCTTGCCGAAGCCATTACGCTCCAGGAAGGCCGCCACCTGCAGGCTGCGCGCGCCGTGGTGGCAGATGCAGACGATGGCCGCATCCTCATCCAGGTCGTCGATGCGCGCCGGTATGGTATTCATCGGGATCTGCACCGAGCCCTCGATACGGCAGGTCTCGAATTCCCAGTTTTCCCGCACGTCCAGCAACATCGGGCTGGGCCGTGCATCGTCCGCCAGCCAGTCGGCCAGTTCCAGAGCGGTGATCTGCTGCATGCTGGTCCGCCTCGCTTAAAACTTGAACTGCGACGGCTGCACGGCCGAGGACAGCGGCTTGACGTCGGTCTCGAACAAGGTGCGCGTGTCGTAGCCGGCTTCGCCGGTGCGGGTGACCAGCTGCGCCTTCATCGCCGGCGACTGGCCGATGATGACCGCCAGACGGCCGCCCACTTTCAATTGTTGCAACAGCGCCGGCGGCAGTTCCGGCAGCGAACCCGTCACCACGATCACGTCGAACGGCGCACCGTTGCTCCAGCCCTGGGCGCCATTGCCCAGTTCCACGGTCACGTTGGTGACGCCGTTGTCGGCCAAATTCTTTTCGGCCAGCGCTTTCAGCTCCGCCGACACTTCCACCGCCGTCACGTGACGGCCCTTGTGCGCCAGCAGCGCCGCCAGATAGCCGGAGCCGACGCCGATTTCCAGCACGCTCTCATGCTTCTTGACGTTGACGTCTTGCAGCAGACGGGCTTCCACCTTCGGGTTCAGCATGGAAACGCCACCCGGCAGCGGGATTTCGGTATCCGCAAACGCCAGCGCTTTGTGCACGGCCGGCACGAAATTCTCACGTTTCACCACCATCAGCAGATCCAGCACACTCGTGTCCAGGACGTCCCAAGGGCGGATTTGCTGTTCGATCATGTTGAAGCGGGCTTGTTCGATATTCATCTTATGACTCTGGTCGGATTAAATAATCCGTCATTTTATCGTTGAACTGGCATCGAGGCACATATTAACGATATGACGGCGGGTTCGCGGGAAATTGCGACAGTCTGCAGTTTAAGGGGGATGAACCTACCAAATTGGCAAGTTTGACGCAAACGGCGCGGCCGGCGGCTCACGGCTGGGCCACTTCCAGGCCGCTCAGGGTGACGCCGATCAGCGTATCCATGAAGGTGTGCGGGTCGATGGGCGGCATCTCGCAGGTCGGCATGAAGGAGTGGGTCCACATCATCAGCATCAGCACCGGGGCCACCAGCACCTGGGTCATCACGGCCGGATCGACCGGGCGGAACTCGCCGCGCCCGATGCCGCGCACCAGCACGCTGGCGATCAGGCCGTTGCCGCGCGCGACTACTTCCTCGTTGTAAAACTGCGCCAACTCCGGGAAATTGTTGCCTTCGGCGAGCATCAGCTTGGTGATGCCGGCCAGCTGGGTGGCGCAGATCTGGTCCCACCACTTCATCAGGATGGCGCGCAGCAGCACGGAGCTGGGGCCGTCGAATACGGCCGCGTCCTGCTCGGCCTCGCCGATGGCGTGCACGATGTTCTCGCGCACCACGGCCTTGAACAGTTCTTCCTTGTTGGCGAAATACAGGTACAGCGTGCCCTTGGACACGCCGGCGCGCCTGGCCACATCTTCCAGGCGCGTGGCGGCATAGCCGCGCTCGACGAACTGGTCCAGCGCCGCCGCCAGCAATTCCTGCGGCCGCGCATCCTTGCGCCGCTCCCAGCGTGGCTTGGTATCTTGAGGGGCTTGCATGGGTGTACTCAATTTAACTTACTTATAAGTCATTAATATAAGCGCAAGCCGGTCCAGCGTCAAGCAAGCGGCAGGGTGGAGAGCCGCTTGCCTGCTTAAATCTTCAGCACACCTCGCAAAACAACGATGCCGGTCCCGGACAGTTCGGCATCGGGCGCCAGCCGCACATGCAGCAAGCTTGGGCGGCCCATCTGCCTGCCCTGCTCGATGACCAGGCTGCGGTGCTCCGCCAGCAAGCTTTGCTCGCCGAGATAGGCCGTCAGCGGACCGGCGGCGGTGCCGGTGGCGGAGTCTTCCCACAGGCCCACGGTAGGATTGAAAAAGCGCGCATAGGCGGTGGCCGGCGCCGCCTCGTCGAAAGCGTAGACATAGCAGCCTTCGGCGCCCGCCGGGCCCAGGACCGCGAGCAATTGTTGCGCCGACGGCCTGACCCGATCGACCGCCGCCCGGTCCTGCAGCCTGACCATCAGATGCGGGGCGCCGGTGTCGGCCGCGCGCGGCGGCGGATAGGCCTGCACCTGATCGATGCCGACACCCAGCGCGGCGGCCAGGCCATCCGGCGAACTCAATGGCGCCCCCAGCTTGAGCGGCGCCTGCCGCATCCGGCCGTAAATCCTGCCATCGCGCCGTTCCAGCGTGATCGGCAGAACCTCGCCGCCGATTTCCTGATGGAAGGTGGCCGGGGTGTCCAGCGGGCCGAGCGCGCCGTGATGGCCCAGCCACAGCCACGCCCCCAGCGCGTTGTGGCCGGCCCCGCCCACCTCCGCCCCGCTGGCTGTGAAGGAGCGCAGCTTCCAGTCGGCCCGTTCGCTGCGCATCAGGAAGGTGGTCTCGGCCTGGTTGAACTCGCCGGCTATGCGGCGCAGCACATCGTCGCCCAGCCCATCCGCGTTTTCCACCACGGCCAGCGGACCAGGATTCATCATGACCTTTCGTGGCCTGCCACCGCTGGCTTCCTTGCGCGCGTTTGAAGCGACGGCCAGGCTGTCCAGCTTCAAGGCTGCGGCCGCCGAGTTGTTTGTGACGCCGACGGCCATCAGCCATCAGATACGCCAACTCGAAGCCCATCTCGGCGTCCGCGTGCTGGACCGCACGCCGCGCTCGGTCAGCCTGACGGCGGACGGACGCCGCCTGTACGAAGCCACGGTCAGCGCCTTCGACGGCATCCTCCGGGTCGCGGACGATCTGCGCCACGGCCAGCGTGGGCAGCAGCTGACGCTGTCGTCGACCACCGCCTTCCTGAGCCACTGGCTGGTGCCGCGGCTGGGACAGATCCAGGCCCTGTTCCCCGAACTGGATCTGCGCCTGCACGCGTCCGACGCGGTGGTCCCGCTGCGGCAAGGAGCGGTGGATATCGCCATCCGCTACGGCAAGGGGCCGTTCGCCGGCGTGGCCGCCACGCCATTGGCGGCGGACCGCTACGCGCCGGTGTGCAGCCCTGGCCTGCACATCCGCAGCGCCGGCGACCTGCGGCGCGCGCGCCTGATCCACATCGACGGCCGCACCGCGCCGCTGCCGCTGCCCGACTGGGAACGCTGGTGCGCGCAGGCCGGCATCACCGGCGTCGATACCGGCAGCGGCTTGCGCTTCACAGACGGCATGCATGCGATACAGGCCGCCATCGCCGGCAATGGCGTGGTGCTGGTCAGTGTGGTGCTGGTGGCGGATGCCCTGGCGGAAGGCTTGCTGGCCATGCCCTTCGAGCAGACCCTGGCGGGAGACGCCTATCATTTTGTCTGCGCGCCGGAACTGGACAGCCGCGCAGACGTGGTCCGCCTGCGCGACTGGTTCCTGGAGACGATGGACGCAGCCTCGCCCCGGCTCAGACCTCACAAATAAGGGGCGCCGGCGAGCAGGCTGCGGGATGAACGGTCAGGCCAGGCGGGCGGCCAGTTCGGCAACCCGTTTGCCCAGCAGGCGGGCGGTTTCCAGGTCGCCGCTGCGCGGAGCTTCTTCGGCCGAAGCGTCGGACGGCGAGATCGCCAGCGCGCCGCCGAAGCCGGCGGTCCAGTTGACGTCGGACGGGCCGTGTTCCTTCTTATTCGACGGCATCACGCCGGTGCCCACCCAGATCTGGCTGTGCTGCATGGCCAGCGTCCAGAAATACTGGATCGTCGAGAACTTGTCGCCGTTGACCGAGGCCGAATTGGTGAAGCCGGCGGCGACCTTGTTCTTCCAGCCCTGGCCGAACCAGGCGGCCGACGACTTGTCGGCGAACTTCTTGAACTGCCAGGCCGGGCCGCCCATATAGGTCGGGCTGCCGTAGATGATGGCGTCGGCCTTGCCGATGGCGGCCAGCGCATCCTCGGACAGGTCGCCGTTCTGGTCGATGCGGAACACCTGCACCTCGGCGCCGGAGACGCCGGCGGCGCCCTCTTGCACGGCCTCGGCCTGTTTAACGGTGTGGCCGTAGCCGCTGAAATAGACGATCGCAATAGTGGTCATGAAATTCCCTAAAAAATAAATGAACAGAAGACCAGGCGCCCGCCTGGCATGGGTGATGCGCTTCGCCCCCAGATAATGAAACGCATGAGCGACAATTGCAATAGGCTAGGCGAGAGAGGCGGTCAGCGCCGTCCCTTGAGCTCCTGCACGCGCCAGCCCTCGTCGCGCGCGCGCAGAAAGGCCAGCATCGAATCGACGGTGACGGCGTTGATGCGGTCGGAAAAACGCAGCGCGCTCGGATGGTCGTCGAAGGCGATATTGGCCTTGAACACGCGCCCGCCCAAGCGCGTCAGCGGACCGATATGCATCTCGGTCGGCGTGTAGCCGGCCATCTTCAGCCACGACTGCGCCTGCTCGCGCGTGCGGATGCGGAAGTCGCTGGCCTCGGCCGACGCCAGCAGCTCCAGCACCCACTGGTTGGAGTTCTGGTATTTGGTCGAGAACGGATAGGCGACCATGCTGTAGCGGCTGCCGTGCAAGCCATGCAGCGCCGCCGGATCGCGCAGCACTTCGCCCAGTTTGGCGGCCACCTTCGGCGGCGGCACGATCATCAACGCATCGAGCGTGAACGGGTTCTCCAGGAAGAAGTTCGCCAGGCCGTCGACCCACAGCGCGGAATCGGCGGTGCCGCAGTCGTTGAGCAATTCATACACGCGCCACGGCTGCTCCGGCGCGCTGCGGAACGCCAGGCCGGCGTGGCTGTACTTCAAGCCGTACTTCGACAAGTCCTGTCCCTGGCGCGCGATCAGCACCACATCGCTGCCACTGGCGTCCAGCGCTGTCTGCAAGGCCTGGCCGGTGCTCAGCGCCTCGCTCAGCGCGGTCTGCGTCAGCGGATGCTCTTCGCAGGAGCGGCCGGCATGGGCCGGCGCGGCGGCCAAGGTGGCGATCATGGCGGCCGCGCCCAGCAGCGTGCGCGCGCTCATTGCGGCGGCAGGCGTTTTTGCGACAACAGCGCCTCGCCCAGTGCGTTGGGAATGAAGGCCAGCACCTTGCCGGAAGCGACCAGCAGCGTGCCGGTGGTTTCCGACACCACCTGCACCGTCGTGCCCACCGACAGGCCGATCGCATCGACCGTCTTGCCGGCCAGCTTGACCGACAGCTTGGCCGCCGAGCCGACCGAGGTCAGCACGACCTCGACCCCGCCCGCCACGCTCTGCGCCACGCCGCTGACGACATAGGCACCGCCGATGACCACCGCCGCCGAGCCGGCGGCCGGGCCGGAATCGCCATTGCCCGAAGCGGCCACGCTGACCACCGGCGCGGCCAGGATGGACATGGTGCCGACCGAGATTTTCTCGGACGGCGTGTGGTTGGATACGCCGTTCTGCGCCATCGCGGCGGCGACGGTCAGCGCCAGCGCGGCGCCGAAGATGGTGTGGCGAATAACTGCAGCTGCTTTCAACTCTGTCTCCCTTGGGTTCCTACGATGAAGTGCTCGAAGCATAACATTAACAGATGCTTAACACTTATACGAATCGCCAAGCGGCAGCGAGTGGGCTACACTGTCGATCACCTCTTTCTGCGTCCGCCTCCATGCCCGAGAAGAACCTGCCCGAACTGATCACCCTGAAACGCCTGATCGACGAAGGCGGGCGGCATCTGGAAGTGGGCACCTCCTGCACGGTGGCGATGGACGGCCGCGAATTCCCGGTGTACTCCATCGCGCTCGGCAATCCCAGCCCGGACGTGCCGGCGCTGGGCTTCTTCGGCGGCATCCACGGCCTGGAGCGCATCGGCACCCAGGTCATCCTGTCCTTCATGGAAAGCCTGCTGGCGCGGCTGCGCTGGGACAGCACGCTGCACCAGCAGCTCGAATCGATGCGGCTGGTGTTCATGCCGCTGGTGAATCCGGGCGGCATGTGGCAAGCCACGCGCTGCAACCCGCAGGGCGTGGACCTGATGCGCAACGCGCCGCTGAGCGCCGTCGACAAGGTACCGTTCATGCTGGGCGGCCAGCGCTTCAGCCACCACCTGCCCTGGTACCGCGGCCGCGCCGGCGCGCCGATGGAAGCGGAAAGCCAGGCAGTCTGCGAGCTGGTCGAGCGCGAACTGCTGACGCGCCAGTTCAGCATGGCGCTCGATTGCCACTCGGGCTTCGGCCTGCGCGACCGCATCTGGTTCCCGCACGCGCACACCACGGCGCCGATACCGCACCTGGCCGACATCGGCGCCCTGGAGCAGCTGTTCAGCCAGAGCTACCCCAACCACAACTACGTGTTCGAGCCGCAGAGCCGCCAGTACCGCACGCACGGCGACCTGTGGGACTACCTGTATTTGAACGGCACCAGCTACAGCGAACGCGTGTTCCTGCCGCTGACGCTGGAGATGGGCTCGTGGCTGTGGGTGAAGAAGAATCCGCGCCAGATCTTCGACCGCATCGCCATCTTCAACCCGACCGCCAAGCACCGCCTGCAGCGGGTGCTGCGGCGCCACCTGATCTGGTTCGACTTCCTGATGCGCGCGGCCAGCAGCCACGGACGCTGGATGCCGGAAGGGATGGCGCGCAAGGTCCACCACCGCCGCGCGCTGGCGCAGTGGTACGACGCATGAGCAACTGGATACTGCTGCGCGGCCTGATGCGCGAACAGCGTCATTGGGGGCGCTTCCCCGGCCAACTGGCCGCCGCGCTGCCGGATGCCGCCATCGTCACGCCCGACCTGCCGGGCAACGGCGAACGCCACGCCGTGCGCAGCGCCACGCAGGTCGCGCAGATGGTGGAGTACTGCCGGCGCGAGCTGCGCGCGCGCGGCATCGAACCGCCCTACTCGTTGCTGGCCTTGTCGCTGGGCGGCATGGCGGCGGTGGAATGGTGCAGCCGCTATCCTGACGAGGTGGAGCGCTGCGCGCTGATCAACACCAGCATGCGGCCGTACAGCCGCTTTCACCAGCGGCTGCGCTGGCAGAACTATCCATCCATCGTCAAGCAGATACTGTGCGGCGGCATGGAAAACCAGGAGCGCCTGATCCTGCGCCTGACCAGCCGCGCCGGCGACGCCGCCGAACGCGCGGGCCTGCTGCAACGCTGGCAGGATTACCAGCGCGAGTATCCCGTCACGCGCGCCAACGCGCTGCGCCAGCTGTGGTCCGCCGCCCGCTTCCGCGCGCCGGCGCTGCGGCCGGACGTGCCGCTGCTGATACTGGCCAGCGCCGGCGACCAGTTGGTCGACCACCGCTGTTCGCTGCGGCTGGCGCAGGCGTGGGACGCGCCGCTGGCGCTGCATCCCGACGCCGGCCACGACCTGCCGCTGGACGACGGCCCATGGGTGGCAGCGTCGATCGCAAAATGGCTGGCCGGAGAAAAAGGGGCGTAAAATAACGCCCCTATGAAAACCATCCCAGCACTGGACTGTCGTCCGAACTGCGGCGCGTGCTGCACGGCGCCCTCCATCACCAGCCCGATACCCGGTATGCCCGACGGCAAACCGGCGGGCGTGCGCTGCATCCAGCTGGCCGACGACAACCGCTGCAAGATCTTCGGCCGCCCCGAGCGTCCAGCCTTCTGCGGCGGCCTGCAACCCTCGGCCGAGATGTGCGGCACGAGCCGCGAAGAAGCGGTACACTGGCTCGGGGAGCTAGAGCGCGCCACACTACCATCGAACTAAGTACACCGCCCGAATTGCTTCCCTATGCGTGCTACGGGAGAATCGTGACATGACCACATCGAAAACCAAAGCCAAGGCTGCGAACTCCGTGCAGGCAAAACCGAAAGGCAAGCCGCTCGAAAGCAAAGATGTGCGTACCACCCAACAAAAGGAATTCTCTGCTGTTGTTGATTCAATCGCCAAGCGCTATGGAGTCAAGGTTGGCCCCACATCCGCGCCAGCAACGAACCCCTACGCAATGTCCGCCGAACAAGCTGCAAAGGTTGCGCTGCAAGCAGGCATCATTACCCGCGCCGGCAATCTGACGCGTAGGTTCAAGTGAATTCAAGTACCGCCCTCGTCGCCTATCACGGCTGCGACATCACAACGCGTGACGATCTGGTCAGCGGCCGCCAGCAGCATCTTCATCACAGCGACAACCGATATGACTGGTTAGGTCCTGGAGCATATTTTTTTGAAGGCGATTTCGAACGCGCACTGTTGTTTGCTCAAGCGTCCCATCTTAATCCTGAAAGGCGTTACACCGCGAAGCCTATCGCGACTCCAGCTGCCGTAGGCGCCGTGTTGCAAGTTCAAGATTGGCTTGATATGACCACGCAAGCAGGTATCAAAGAGTTCAGCTCGGCATATCAGGCATTCACTGCAGGCCTTACAGTGACCGGAACGCCAGTGCCAGAAAATAGACCAGCCAGCGATACCGATACCGACGTTATTTACCGTGTCTTAGATAATGCAGTATTCACCTGGCTCCATCAGGCGCGGGCATCGCAACAACCACCACGTCCATCATTCCAAGCGGTTCGGGCGGCCTTCCATCAAGGGGATAAAGTCGCTCCCACATCAGGGTTTCATGTCAGCACACATATTCAGATTTCTCTGCTTGATAATAAGTGCGTCGTCGGCTGGTTCCTCCCCTTGGGAGCAACACTACTAACTGAGCACCAGTACGGTGAGGCCAAGGCTAGATTGAATGCTGCGTTGGCCGCGAACAAAAAGCCCCGTATCCGCATCAAAGTCCAGCAGTAATTAGCAGGTCGGCCATGCTGTGGCCGGCCGACCTGGAACGCGCCACCGCTCCCGGCTAAGGCCTGGTATAGCTGTAGGTCAGCGTGTAGGCGCCGCCGGAGACTGCGGTGGCCACCGCGTAGTAGTAGCCGCCACCGGCGCTGTACGAGATCGACGGACTCGATGTCCCGCCAGCGCTGGCCGCCACCTGCACCCAGCCGCTATCGCCGTACTGATACAGGTAGAGCTGATAACTGGTGCCGGCCTTGCCGTTCAACTGCAAGCTGATATTGCCCGCCGCCGCCCGTATCCAGCCCGGGTTCACATTGGGTATGCTGATGCTGCCGCCCGCCGCGACGGTGCCGGTTTGCGTCACGCCGGAACCGCCGCCGCTGTACTGCGCGAACACCTTGCGCGCCGCGCCTTCGTTGACCGCATGCCATGGATAGCCCAGCGTGCGCATGCGCGAGTTCTCCGTCGGCCGGTACTTGCCGCTGGTGCAGTACTGCGCGCCCTGGAACGCACCCACCGTGCCGTTCGGATAAACGCCCGCAGCGGTCGGCACCGGCGTGCTGGCCGAGATCAGGCTGCGCCATTTGACAGTGCGCGTGCCGTTCATCGTCACATCCGGTTCGCCCGGCTCGCCATCCAGGCTGCAGGTGCCGTAGTCGTATTCGTCGGCCAGCGAAAACGCCGTGTGGCCAATCTCGTGCAGCGCGATCTCGATCGACTGCGTCGCCATCGACAGCGTGGCGACCTCGCCGCCCGAACCGCCGTAACGCGTGGAGTTGGCGACGACGACGATCACGTCGCGCTCGTCCGGCGCCAGCACCGAGCCGACCACGTCGTGCACCTTGTCCGTATCCACGCACAGCAGGCGGTCGATGTTGTAGCAGTTGAAGGCGGCGTCCAGCGCGGTGTCGCGGTAGATGCCCTTGTCCGGTTCATCCACGCCGGACTGGTTGCTCACCACGTCCACCCGCCGTATGTTCAAGGCGTTGCGGTTGGCCGCGAACAGCGGATCGGCCAGGAAGCCGTCGATGACTTTTTTCGCGTCCGCGTGCCACTTGTCCATTTCCGCAGCGGTGTAGCCGTCGCCGATGAACACATAGTCCATGCGCGAGGCGGCCGGGCCGGTGCTGAGGATGGTGGTCGCGTTGGTGGTCGACGCCAGCGCGGCGGCACGCGCGCTGCGCGAGGAGGCAGCCAGCTTGACCAGCGTGGCGCGGTCGAAGCGCGCCAGCGATGCGGGAGCGATGGCGGCAGCGGCGACGGTGGCGCTCTTGCCGCCCCGCGACGGCGCGGCCTGCACCGGCAGCACCTCGACACTGGCGGTGGCGCTATCGAACGGCAGCGACACTTCGAAGGTGCCACTGGCCTGCCGCACGGTCGCGGATATGTCGATGGCGCCAGTCGCCGGATTGAATGCCTCGACATGGCGCTGCTGTGCGCCAGCCACCGTGACCTGGTGCAGGATGGCGCCCTGCGCATCGCGCGCCACCACCCGCCACTGCGCGCCCGCCGACTCGCCGCGCACGTCGGGCGTCAGGGCGAAGTCGCCGATTTCAGCATGGCGCGCGCTGAACACGGCGCCGCTGCGGCCATCGGCATAAGCCAGGCGCAGCGAGATATTGTCGGCGCTGGCGGCGCCGGTAGCCAGCAGCGCTGCGAGCGCCGCCGAGATGCGTAACAAGGTCATGGTGTCTCCCGATTTTTTTATGTGGAACACCGATTGTCACGCCGCCGCCGCCCGCGCAAATGCCGAATGCGGAGCAACTTGTACAAACCTGCTGCCGTCTTTGACAGCTGTTGCGTAGCTGTTGCACCGCCACGCCGGCCGCTCAGCGCAGCATCACCAACTGCGCCAGCATGCGCATCAACTCCGCCGAAAACTTGGCCGCCGGCGCCGGGCATGGCGCAGCCGGTTTGCACACGCATGGCTGATGGATGGTCTGAATCTGGATCATGGCTACCCCCTGTCGAATGTGGCGCCGATATCGATAAATTCTTGCTCATGGAGTTTTATCAGCGTATGAGGTATATTTTCCTCCCGCATGCGCTCGTGATCAAACGAGTAATATTCGATCAATGCATAAGAAAAACTTAGCCTGAATCCGACATGAACAAACCGCTGCGCTCACTTTCCGGCCTGATCGACTTCGATTGCGCCGCCCGCTGGGGCAGTTTCAAGCTGGCCGCGCAGGAGCTGCACAAGACGCCGGCGGCAATCAGCCTGCAGGTCAAGCAGTTGGAGGAGACGGTCGGTTTCGAACTGTTCGTGCGCCACCCGCGCCACATCACGCTGACCGACAAGGGGCAAGAGCTGGCGGCGACGGTAGCCCGCGCGCTGGGCGATCTGCGCACCAAGGTGGCGGCGCTGCAGGATGGCGACGAAGAGAAAATCCTGCGCATCTCCACCACCCACTCGCTGGCGATCAAATGGCTGGTGCCGCGCATCCACCGCTTCACCAAGCTGTACCCCGAGCTGGATATCCGCATCGATTCCAGCGACCGCCTGGCCAACCTGGAGGACGGCAGCACCGACGCCGCGCTGCGCTTCCATCCCATCGAGGACGGCGATCCCGAAGTGCTGTTCCGCGAGCGGCTGGTCGCGGTGTACAGCCCGTCCTTGCTGGCGCCCGGCCAGGAGGCGCTGACGCTGGCGGACCTGCAGCGCTTCCCGCTGCTGCATGAGCACAGCAACGAGGAATGGATACAGCTGCTGCGGCAAAACAGCGCCCTGAAAGGCCAGTACGATTTCTCGCGCAGCTACAGCAATTTCGCCGTGCTGGCGCAGGCGGCGTTGGCGGGACAGGGGATCAGCCTCGTTTCGTACGCGATCGCCTATGAAGACCTGCGTACCGGCGCCTTGAAGCGCATCGTCTGCTTCAGCGCGCCCTACAAGCGCGGCTACCGGCTGGTGGTCAGCCCCGGCAAGGAGGGCACGACCAAGATCGCCCGCCTGCGCGCCTGGCTGAAGGACGAGATCGAGGAGATGCAGCGCTCACTGGAGTGACGGTTTTAGCGCACCAGGCAAGGACGCTTGGCGTCGAAGCTCCAGCCGGGTATCAGGGACTGCATCGCCACCGCATCGTTGCGCGCGCCCAGGCCCATGTTGAGGTAGCGCTGGTGCGCCGCCTCGACTTCGTCCATATCCAGCTCCACGCCCAGGCCGGCCTTGGCCGGCACCTCGACCATGCCGCCCTTGATCTGCAACGGCGCCTTGGTCAGGCGCTGGCCATCCTGCCAGATCCAGTGCGTATCGATGGCGGTGATCTTGCCCGGCGCGGCGGCGGCGACGTGCGTGAACATCGCCAGCGACACGTCGAAGTGGTTGTTCGAATGCGAGCCCCAGGTCAGGCCCCATTCATGGCACAGCTGCGCCACGCGCACCGAACCCTGCATGGTCCAGAAGTGCGGATCGGCCAGCGGAATATCCACCGACTGCAACTGGATCGCATGACCCAGTTCGCGCCAGTCGGTGGCGATCATATTGGTGGCGGTGGGCAGGCCGGTGGCGCGGCGGAATTCCGCCATCACCTCGCGGCCCGAGTAGCCGTTCTCCGCGCCGCAAGGGTCTTCGGCGTAGGCCAGCACGTGGCCCTGGTCGCGGCACAGGCGGATCGCGTCCTTCAGCAGCCAGCCGCCGTTCGGATCGAGCGTCACGCGCGCGTCAGGGAAGCGTTCGGCCAGCGCGGTGACGGCTTCGATTTCATCCTCGCCGCGCAGCACGCCGCCTTTCAGCTTGAAGTCCTTGAAGCCGTAACGCTCATAGGCCGCTTCGGCCAGCGCCACCACGGCCTTGGCATCCATCGCCGGCTCATGGCGCAGGCGCGACCACTTGTCCGCCGCGCCAGGGTCGCTGGCGTACGGCAGATTGGTGCGGGTGCGGTCGCCGATGAAGAACAGGTAGCCCAGCATCGGCACCTGCGCGCGCTGCTGCCCGTCGCCCAAGAGTGCGGCCAGCGGCACCTCCAGGTATTGACCCAGCAAATCGAGCAGCGCGCACTCGATAGCGGTAACAGCATGGATCGCGATGCGCAGGTCGAAGGTCTGCAAACCGCGTCCGCCGCTGTCGCGGTCCGCGAAGGCCGCGCGCACCTTGTTCAGCACCGCGTTGTACTGGCCGACCGGCTGGCCGACGATCAGCTGCTGCGCATCTTCCAGCGTGGCGCGTATCGCTTCGCCACCGGGCACTTCGCCCACGCCCTGGTTGCCGGCGCTGTCGGTCAGGATCAGCAGGTTGCGGGTGAAGTAAGGCGCGTGTGCGCCGCTCAGGTTGAGCAGCATGCTGTCCTGCCCTGCGACCGGGATCACGCGCATGGCGGTGACGATGGGCGTGGCGCTGGATTGACGAGTGGTGGTCATGGTTCGGTGTCCGGTGGTTCTGGTTATTTGGATGGCAGCAGCGTGACTGCGCCCTCAAGGCGAATATCGTCGGAGGCGCTGCCGACCATCAGCTTGAAGTCGCCGGCCTCCGCGCCCCATACCAGCTGGCTGTTAAAGAACGACAGCAGCTCGCGGTCTATCGTGAAGCTCACGCGGCGCTGTTCGCCCGGCAGCAGGTGGATCTTCTGGAAGCCCTTCAACTCCTTCACCGGCCGCACCACCGAGGCGACCAGGTCGCGCAGATAGAGTTGCACGATCTCGGTGCCCTCGGCCTTGCCGGTGTTGGCCAGGTCGAACGACAGCGTGACCTGCTGCGACGGCGACATCGCCTTGCTGCTGATCGTCAGGCCGGAGTATTTGAAATCGGTGTAGCTGAGGCCATGGCCGAAGGCGTAGCGCGGCGTGTTGACGGAGTCGATGTAGGCCGATTTGTAGACCACGTTCTTCTCGTCGGTGACGGGACGGCCGGTGTTGTACTGCGCATAGGACAGCGGAATCTGACCTACGCTGCGCGGGAAGGTGATCGGCAGCTTGCCCGACGGGTTGTAGTCGCCGAACAGCACATTGGCGACGGCGTTGCCACCCTCGCTGCCCGGGAACCAGGCGTAGACGATGGCGTCCGCCTGGTCGGCGATGGGGTTGAACACCAGCGGACGGCCGGCCAGCATCACCACCACGACCGGTTTTCCGGTCGCCTTCAGCGCCGCGAACAGCTGCTCCTGATGGCCTGGCAGCGTGATGTCGGTGCGCGACTTGGCTTCGCCGCTCAAGTCCCAGGTCTCGCCGACGACCAGCACCACCACGTCCGCACGGGTTGCTGCGGCGACGGCGTCGGCAAAGCCTTCGGTGCCGGTGCAGCGGTTATCGCAAGCCTGCGCGTAGCTGACATCCGCCTTGCCGGCGTGGCTGCGGATGCCTTCGAGGATGCTGACCACGGGGGCGCGGTCGCCCTCCACTACCCAGCCGCCTTCAAGGTCGCGCTTAGCATCGGCCAGCGGTCCGATGACGGCGATCTTCTGCGCGGCGCGCGACAGCGGCAAAGTCTTGGCGGCATTCTTCAGCAGCACCAGCGATTTTTGCGCCACGTCCAGTGCAGCGACACGGTGCGACGGGTCGGCCAGCACGGCTTTCTCGCGGGCGGCGACCGAGTAGCGGTATGGATCGTCGAACAGGCCCAGCTCGAACTTCTTGTACAGGATGCGGTAGACGGCATCATCCAACGTCTTCATTTTCACCCTGCCGGATTTGACGGCATCCTCAAGGTGCTTGATGTGGGCGTAGCTCTCCATGTCCATGTCGCTGCCGGCGTTGATGGCCTTGACCGAAGCGTCAGCCAGGTCGGCGGCATAGCCATGCGGGACCATCTCGCGCACCGAGCCCCAGTCGCTGACGACGAAGCCCTTGAAGTTCCAGCTGCCCTTCAGGATATCACGCTGAAGGAACACATTGCCGGTGGCCGGTATGCCGTTCAGCGTGTTGAAGGAGTTCATGAAGGTCGCGGCGCCTGCATCCAGTGCTGCCTTGAACGGCGGCAGGTAGACTTCGAACAGCTGCTGGTTGCTCATGTCGACCGCGTTGTAGTCGCGGCCCGCCACGGCCGCACCGTAGGCGGCGAAGTGCTTGGCGGTGGCCATCACGGAATCGGTGGCGCCCAGCTGCTTGCCCTGGAAGCCGTGCACGCGTGCGCGGGCGATGGCGGAGCCGAGGAAGGTATCCTCGCCCGCGCCTTCCATCACGCGGCCCCAGCGCGGATCGCGTGCGATGTCCACCATCGGCGCGAAGGTCCAGTGGATGCCCGCTGCTGCGGCCTCGCGTGCGGCGATGTGGGCCGACTGTTCGATCGCCTCCATGTCCCACGACGCCGACTCGCCCAGCGGCACGGGGAACACGGTGTGGTAGCCGTGGATCACGTCCTGGCCAAACAGCAGCGGAATGTGCAGCCGCGATTGCAATGCCAGCGCCTGGATCTCGCGCGTGTCGGCCACGCCTTTGATGTTGAGCATGGAGCCGACCTTGCCGAGGCGGATATCGGCCAGCTTGGCAGCATAGTCGCTGCTGGTCGGGCCGGTGAACAGGCGGCCGGACAGCTGGTGCAGCTGGCCGACCTTCTCGGCCACCGTCATCTGCTTCATCAGCGCGGCGACCTTGCGTTCGATCTGCGCGTCCTGCGTATCCTGTGCATGGGCCATCAACGGCAGCAGCAAGGCCGCTGCCAGGGCAAGTGTGGTCTTCTTCATGGTCATTTGTATTGCTGCTGTTTTTGGTCGTAGTAAGCCTTCATCGTGTAGAAAGCCAGCTTCTTCTTGCCGGTCTCCGAGATCAGGCCCTTGCGGTTCCAGAAGTCCTGATAGTACGGGTGCGGACGGCGCGGCGAGCGGAAGTCGGTCAGCACCCACGGCGTCATGCCGCGCAGGCCGGGGATCGCGTCCAGCAGCTTGAACTGATTCTTGTACAGCAGGTCCTGATACTCCTCGCTCCAGCGGGTGTCGTCGTCCGCGTGCAGGCCGCCCAGCGCATCGGCGCCGAATTCGGTGATGATCACCGGCTTGTTGTAATTGACCTTGAAGGAGAACTTCATCATCTCCTTGTTGTTGGACCAGTACCAGCCGGCGTACTCGTTGAAGCTGGCGAGGTCGATCTTGTCGGCCAGCGGATCTTCCACCGTCACCTCGTCGCCCTTGCGGTGCACTTCCAGCGCGGCGCCGACCAGGCGTGTGTGGTCCAGCGAGCGGACAGTATCGGCCAGCTTGCCCATGAAGACATTACGCGCCTCGCTGACCGGCGTCTCGTTCCCGATGGACCAGATGATGACGCTGGCGCGGTTGCGATCCCGCGTGACCAGGTCCGTCAGCTGCTGGCTGGCGTTGGCGTAGACTTCCGGCTTCTCCCAAGAGATGGTCCAGTACACCGGCACCTCGGCCCAGACCAGGATACCCATCTCGTCGGCCAGCTTGATCATCTCTTCGCTGTGCGGGTAGTGCGCCAGGCGGACGTAGTTGCAGTTCATGTCCTTGGCCCATTGCAGCATCATGCGCATATCGCCCTCGCCGCGCAGGCGGCCCGGTATCAATGGGTTCTCGTCGTGTAGCGAGATCCCGCGCAGGAACACCGACTTCCCGTTCAACAGCAGATCCTGTCCACGCGTTTCGATGGTGCGGAAACCGATGCGGTCATTGAGCTTGTCGGTGGCGGCGGCAATGGTGACGGTGTACAGCTTGGGATCTTCCGGCGACCAGTAGCGCATCTTGTTCTTCGCCAGCGGGATGCTGACCACAGCGCGGCCGTCGGCGCCGGTGTGCACGGTGGCCTTGACGCCCGCCTCGTGGATGGTGATGGTCACGTCCTGCGAGCGCTGCGCGCCGGTCATCTGCACATAGCCTTCGATGCGGCCCATGTCGCCCTTGGCCAGCTGGATCTGGTAGTCGGCGATGTAGGTGTCCGGCGTTTCGGCCAGCAGCACGTCGCGGGTGATGCCGCCGTAGTTCCACCAGTCGGTGTTCAGTGTCGGGATGTCGTCCTGATGGCGGCTGTTGTCGGCCTTGACGATGACCGTGTTCTGGCCGCTCAGCAGGCGGCCCGTGACTTCGAACTGGAACGGCGTGAAGCCGCCTTTGTGGCTGCCGACCTTCTTGCCGTTCAGGTAAACGTGGGCTTCGTAGTTGACGGCGCCGAAGTAGAGGAAGTAGCGCTTGCCGTCCTTGGGTGTGGCCTTGAACTGCTGGCGCATCCAGACCGTGCCTTCGTAGTTTTCCAGTTTGGCGTTCTGCGAATTCCAGTCGCCGGGTATGGCCAGCGTCGGCGAGCCGTCGAAGCTGTATTCAACGGATTCGGTTTTGTCCTTGGGCTTGCGGTCGTCGTAGAAGCCGCCGGAGCCGGTGGCCGATTGGTCGAACGGCTGGTGGCGGTAGTTGTAGTAGCCCGCTTCGTAGGGATCGACGATGTAGTTCCAGCGGCCGTCCAGCAGCAGATGCGTGCGGCCGTAGATGTTGTGCAGCGTGGGCGGCTGCTTCGCCACCACAGCAGGTGCGGTGCGGCCATCTGCGGCAGGAACCACCATCGCCTGGCCCGGGGCCTGGTCATCCTGCGCCCATGCCGCCGTCGCCAGACAACCCGATATCAACAAGAGCTTCAACACACTACGCATTCAGGTCTCCAAGATTTTATTAACTACTGAATTTGCCTTCGTATCCGGGCGGTGTCGCATCGATGTGCAGCGTGAGGCGCAACGGCAGCTTGTCCAGCGCCGGCGCCAGCTGCGCGTGCGCGGCGGCCAGCACGGCATCTCCGACCGCCTTCACCAGCGCATCGCTGCGGCCCGGCGTGATGCGCATGTTCATGTAGACGAAGGCGCGTCCCTGCTCGCCGTCCGCCACCGCGTACTGCGCGGCCGGATAGGCCAGTACGCGTGTGCCAAGCAGCGGGAACACCGGCGCGCCCTGGTCGTCCTTCAGCGTCACCAGCGTGTGCGACAGCGTCTTGCATAGTTCGCCGATGTCGGCGTGCGCGTCGAGATTGGCGGTGTATTCGATTTTTAAGTGCGGCATGTTGTCCTTAGTGGTACTTGATGATCCACTTGATGGTCAGCGGTTCCTTCATCGTCAGCTTGCCGGTGCCGCAGGTGACGAGCGTCTTCATCGCACCATACGGCGCCATGTAGTCCTTGCTGCCGTTGGTCGGCGCCACCTGGCATTGCTGAAGGCCCGTCACGCTGTACCCGTTCACGTCACCCTTGGCGAAGGTGACGGTGCCGCCGTCGATGGACGGCTGCTCCGAGAAGGATGCGAATTCCAGCGTGATCTTCTCCACTTCCTGCGTACCGACCGGCGTGTAGACATCGTTGCGCGTCAGCTGGCCGTGTTCCAGCGTGTAGGTGGTTTGCAGCTTGATGCGGCCATCCTTGACCGGCCCCTTCTTGCCCAGGCGGTCCAGCTCATCCTGCCGGTAGCTGACCGTGTAGCGCTGGCCGGCCTGGCTGGTCTTGATGTCCTTGATCCAGGCAGTGCCGATCAGCTGCGTGCCGTCGGCCATGGTGAACTTGGGCAGCAGCTGCGGATGCGCGCTGCCGCTGTCGGCGATGCCGGATACGATGCCCGGCGCGAACGGCAGCGGGTAATACGGGCTGTTGTCATGCTGGCTGATGCCGCCGTTGATGATGTTCAGGCTGACGACGTGTTTGCCGTCGCGGAAAATGGTCAATGCGCGGTCGTACTCGCCCTGCGCGAAGGTGGTGGTGCTGAACTGCGGCCGCGTCCTGTCCAGCCACGCCTGCAGGTCGGCCTTGGGCGGCGCGTCCTTCATGCCGGCCTTGTTCCAGGTATCGTTGGTGTAGATCAGTTGATGCAGCAGCGAGAAGTTCTCGCCCAGGATGCGGTGCTTGCCGCGATAGGCGTCGGTGCGGCGGCCCTTGCCCCACATGTCCAGCGAGTGCATCGCCGGGTCGTACCAGAAGTCCATGTAGCGCGCGGCCACGCGCGACGAGAAGGCATATGCATACTGCTTCTCGTCCGCGGTCAGCACGTCGAGGTAGGCGGATACGGACAGGATCTCGACCAGCGCCGTCTCGCCGTACGGCCCGAGGCTGCGGCCGAAACTGAAGCCGTCGCCGGCGGTGTTGCTGACGTTGAGCGCGATGTCGGCCGCCTTGCGCAGCAGGCCTTTCAACTCCGGTGTCGGTTGCAGACCGGTCTCCAGGAAGCGCTCGCAGATCTCGGCGATCAGCAGGATGCTGTAGCGGTCGAAGCGCCCTTCGCCGTCGGTCTCGTCGGAGAAGCCGAACTTGCCCGAGTACTTCTTGTAATGCGTGAGCATTTTGTCGAGCAGGATCTTGCTGCCGCTGTCGTCCTCCCAGCCCATCAGCATGCGCAGGCGCGCGATGCTGAACGCCACGCCGTAGTAGTTGGTCGGCAGGTTGATCAAGTCGTACTGCGGCACCGTGACGAAGGTGCGCCAGTCCAGCTGCTTGCGCAGCTTCTCCAGCGTGGCCGGGCTGACCGCCTGTTCCAGCAGGCCCGCTTCCTTCAGTTTGACCAGCGTGCCGATGTAGTAGTAGATGCCCCAGGTGTGGTTGTCCATGCCGACCGTCATATCGGCGATGTCGCGATAGTCGCGCAGCCGCTGCGGCAGCGCCGGATCGTCCTTGGCGCTGTTGAGCAGAACGTGGCCCAGTCCCGCGGCCACTTTCCCCGGCAGGAATTTGTCGCCCGCCTTGAACGGCGCGTAGCCGTCGATGACGATGGCTTCCTTTTCCGCGACCAGCTTCTTGAAGAAGTAGTCCAGCTGCTGATAGGCGTTGTCCTGCACGATGCGGTTCATCGGCGCGGTGGCGGCGGTTTGCGCCGCAGCGCCGCCGGCCAGCAGAGCGGCCAGCGCGACCGCGGACAGGCGGAATCGGGTTGAAATCATGGGGCGGTGGTCTCGGGTTTGAATTGTTTTGGAAAACGTTTAACCGATGTTATGTGATTTTTCTGAAGACGTAAAGCTTCGCGTGAAAAAATCGCTCTAAACGCTGCGAGGGTTGCGGCTAGCGGTGGAACCGCGCAGTATCAGCTGCGGCTCGATCATGCTGAAGGCGGGAGCAGGCTTGCCTTCGATCTGCCCGATCAGCTGCTCCATCGCGGCCGCGCCCAGGCGTTCGCTTTGCAGGTCGACGGTGGTGAGCGGCGGCGAGGTGTAGGCGCCGAACTGGATATTGTCGAAGCCGGCCACCGAAATATCGGCAGGAAGGCAGAAGCCCAATGTCTGCGCGGCTTTCATGAAACCCAGCGCCATCAGGTCGTTGTAGCAGATCAGCGCATCGGGAGGTTCGGAGCCGAGCATGATGGACGAGCACACGCGCTCTCCTTCCAGCGCCGACGGTGCGCCCGCGTCATGCACGGTCAGCGGCAGGCCATGCGCGGACAGGCATTCGCGGATGCCGGCCAGGCGCTCTTCATCGCGGCGCGACTTGGAAAAGCCCAGGTACGCAATCCTGCGGTGGCCCAGCGCCACGAGGTGGCGCGTCAACATGCAGGCGCCCCGGTGATCGTCACCCGCCACCCAGGGGATATCGTGGCCGGCCAGGTGGCCGAAGAACACCATCGGCTTCTCCAGCGCCACCATCCAGTCCATCTCCGAT
This sequence comes from Rugamonas rivuli, assembly GCF_009380165.1. GTDB lineage: Bacteria > Pseudomonadota > Gammaproteobacteria > Burkholderiales > Burkholderiaceae_D > Rugamonas > Rugamonas rivuli. Next base: position 186,422 of record NZ_WHUF01000008.1, on the reverse strand, counting down.
TCCGGTATGCGCGAGATGACGATCATGCCGTCCACGCGGCGGCTCAGCGCCTCCAGCAGCGGGCGTTCGCGGTCCGGGTTTTCCTCGGTATCGACCAGCAGCAGGGTGTAGCCGTGTTCCTGCGCCACGCGGTTGGCGCCCTTGACCACGCTGGTGAAGTGCGGATTGGCGACGTCCAGCACCGACAGGCCGATGCTCCTGGTGCGGCCCGTGATCATCGACGCCGCCAGCGGATTGGAACGATAGCCCAGGTCCGCGATGACCCGCGTGATGGTCGCCTCCACCCCCGGCGAAAAACGCTGGGCGCCGTTGACGAACTTGGACACGGTGGCGGTCGAAACGCCTGCGGCGGCAGCCACATCGCGGATGGTGGGTATCGGTTTTTTCATCAATCCAGTCAATCGGTTTTTATTTTAGTGTGCCATCCGCGTCGATCTTAGCACGCCAAATCCGCCACACACCATATCTACATTGATGCGAAAGCGATTGACCTCGAAAATATATTCGCTATACTTGCGATTAAACGTTTAACCACAAAACATCAAATGACCAATACTTCTAGCGCAAAACCCTTCAAACGCATCCTTCTGACCGGCGCCGGCGGCGGCCTGGGCACCATCCTGCGCGAGCGCGCCAAGGCCTGGGCCGACGTGGTTCGCCTGAACGATGTCAAGGATCTCGGCCCTGCACGCGAGGGCGAGGAGATCGTCATCGGCGACCTGGGCGACCGCGACTTCGTGCTGAACATGATGGAGGGTGTGGACGCCGTGCTGCACTTCGGCGGCATCTCGGTCGAAGACAAATTCGAACCGATCATGAACGCCAACATCCTCGGCCTGCACCACCTGTACGAGGCGGTGCACAAGTGCGGCGTCAAGCGCGTGATCTACGCCAGCTCCAGCCACGTGGTGGGCTACTACGAAACCACGGAGCTGGTCGACGCGACGATGCCGCTGCGTCCCGACGGTTTCTACGGCGTCTCCAAGGCCTTCGGTGAAGCGCTGTCGCGCTACTACTACGACCGCTTCGGCACCGAGACCGTCTGCCTGCGCATCGGCTCCTCCTTCCCGGAGCCTAAGAACAGCCGCATGATGATCACCTACCTGGCCTACGACGACCTGGTGGAGCTGATCCGCTGTTCGCTGTTCACGCCGCGCGTGGGCCACACCATCACCTTCGGCACCTCGGACAATCCGACCAAATGGTGGGACAACAAGCACGCCTCGCACCTAGGCTATGTGCCGAAGCACAGCTCCAGCCAGTTCGCCGGCAACTTCCCCGACAGCGCGGCCTACCCGGCGGCGGGCGATGCGCCCACCATCTACCAGGGCGGCCCGTTCGTCACCGCAGGACCGATGTACAAATAACGCCCCAACCTCAAAAAATATAAACGAGACGCCCACATGAATCCAACGTATCTGCACGCCGCCGTGCTGGCCGCCTTCGCGGCGGCGCTGCCCGCATCATCAGTCTTCGCCGCGGAAGTTTCGGCCGCCATCAACCCGAAAGCGGTACTGAACTCAATGGAGCGCGTGGCGGACTGGCAGCTCGCCAATCCAAGCAAGCACCGCACCGACGACTGGACGCAGGCGGTAGGCGATACCGGCTTCATGGCTCTGGTGGGCATCTCGGGCGACCGCAAATACCGCGACGCCATGCTCGCCGTCGGCGACAAGAACGAATGGAAGCTGGGCCCCAACCACTACCACGCGGATGACCACATCATCGGCCAGACCTACGCCGAGCTGTATCTGCAATTGCGCGATCCGAAGATGATCGCCGCCATGCGCGCCAGCTTCGACGACATCCTGGCCAACCGCCGCACCGGCACGCTGGACTTCACCGTCAAGGGCAACCAGGACCGCTGGTCGTGGTGCGACGCGCTGTTCATGGGACCACCGACCTGGCTGCGCCTGTGGTCCGTCACCGGCGACCAGCGCTACCTGGACTTCGCCGTCAGCGAATGGTGGGTAACGTCGGACTACCTGTACGACAAGGAAGCCCACCTCTACTTCCGCGACAGCAAATACTTCGACAAGCGCGAAGCCAATGGCGAGAAGGTCTACTGGGGACGCGGCAACGGCTGGGTGATGGGCGGCCTGGTACGCATGCTGCAATACCTGCCGGCCAATCACCCCGCCCGTCCGCGCTTCGAACAGCAGTACAAGGAGATGTCGGCCAAGCTGCTGACGCTTCAACAGCCGGACGGCCTGTGGCGGGCCAGCCTGCTGGACCCGGCCAGCTATCCGCTGAAGGAATCGAGCGGTTCGGCGCTGTATGCCTATGCCTTCGCCTGGGGCGTCAACCAGGGACTGCTCGACGCCAAGACCTACAAGCCCGCCGTGCAGAAGGTGTGGAGCGCGCTGGTGGCCAACGTACAGGCGGACGGCAAGCTGACCCACGTTCAGCCTATCGGCCAGGATCCCAAATCCTTCGACAACGACGCCACCGAAGTGTATGGCGTCGGCGGCTTCCTGCTGGCCGGCAGCGAGGTGTATCGCATGGCGGTGCTGGACAAGGCCAAGCCGCAGACCGTCGCCGTGGCCAACGGCACCGACGGCCTGCGCGGCGATGAGCTGGTCGAAGTCAAACTCGCAGGCGGCATCAAGACGCCGGTGGTGATGGACGCCGCCACCTCGGCGATCCTGAACTCGCAAGTCATCGGCGGCAAGCAGCTGCTGTTCTCCGTGAACGTGCCGGCCGGCGATACGCGCCGCTACCTGGTGCTGCCGGCCGAACGCCTGGCTGCGGCGCCACCGGCCGACGTCAAGACACACGCGCGCTTCGTGCCGGAGCGCCTGGACGACTTCGCGTGGGAGAGCGACCGCACCGTGCACCGCGTCTACGGCCCGGCCATCATCAAGGATCCGAAGGAGCACCTGATCAGCAGCGGCGTGGACGTGTGGGTCAAGAAGGTGCGCTACCCGGTGGTGGACAAGTGGTACAAGACCGGCGCCTATCACAAGGACGCAGGCGAAGGCCTGGACTACTACCACGTGGGCCAGAACCGCGGCTGCGGCGGCACCACCATCTACGCCGACAACGCCCTGCACAACTCGTCCAACTTCCAGAGCTGGAAGGTGCTGGCCGATGGTCCGCTGCGCTCCGTGTTCGAACTCACATTCGGCAAATGGGATGCAGGCAATGGCCGCATGGTCTCCGAGGTGAAGCGCTTCTCCATCGACGCCGGTTCCAACATGACCCGCGTCGAGAGCCGCTACAGCGCCAGCGGCAAAGGCCCGCTGACGGTGGGCGTGGGCATCGTGCAGCGCGACGGCCAGGGCGACTACGTGACCGACGCCGCCGGCGGCTGGTCCAGCTACTGGGAGCCGCAGCATGGCGACGACGGCATCACCGGCTGCGGCGTGATCCTGCCGGCCGGCGCCAGCGGCTTCGCCATCGCCGACAAACAGCAGCTGACGCTGGGCACGGCGCAACCGGGCCAGCCCTTCGTCTACTACTTCGGCGCGGGCTGGAACAAGAGCGGCGATTTCGCCGACGGCGCGGCATGGCAGGCCTACGTGCGCAACTACGCGCAGAAGCTGAAGGCGCCGTTGAAGGTCAGTTCAAAGTAAGCGCAGCACCGCCGGCGATCCGCGCGATTGCCGGCGTATTTTTTCATCATAAGTGGAAGCGATTCCACAAAGCATTTAATAAAAATTGGAGACACGATGAACACTCACAACCTCACGCTGCGGCCCATCACGGCCGCAGTCGCCATCGCCCTGCTGGGACTGGGCACAGCCTCCGCGCAGCAAGCCGCGCCGGTAGACAGCGGCAAGCTCGAATCGGTGGTCGTCACCGCCAACAAGCGCGCCCAGAACCTGCAAGACGTGCCGGCCTCGATCACCGTGCTCGGCGACGCCGTGCTGCAACGCTCCAACGTGCGCGACCTGGAAGACATCCCGTCGCTGTCGCCAGCGCTGACGCTGTCCTACGGCAGCCAGCCGGGCAACTTCAGCATCAATATGCGCGGCATCGGCACCTTCTCGCTGGGCATCGGCGTCGAGGCCGACGTCTCGGTGATCGTCGACGATATCCCGCAGGGCATGCAGGCCGGCGCCTTCAAGGACTTGGCCGACGTCTACCGCATCGAGGTGCTGAAGGGGCCGCAGTCCACGCTGTTCGGCAAGAGCTCCATCGCCGGTGCGCTCAACATCACCACCAAGCCGATCGGCGGACCGCTCAAGACCACCATCAGCACCTACCTCACCGACGACCATGAATGGCGGGCCGGCTTCAGCGTCGGCGGCGCCGTGTCGGACACGCTGCGCATGCGCCTGGCCGCCAGCAAGACCAGCTACCAAGGCACGCTCAACGACCTGACCACCGGCGGCCACCTGAACGGCAGCAAGGGCGACAACCTCAGCGGCAAGCTGGAGTGGACGCCGACCGACCAGCTGACCGTCACGCTGACGCCGCACTACAACCGCACCGAGAAGTTCTGCTGCTCCAACGCCTACAGCGCCATGTCGGTGGGCGGCATCTACCGCAACGCGCCGCAGCTGCCGGCCTCGCTGGTACTGGCCGGCATCAACATCGGTCCGGGCAACCGCGACGTGCGCAACGATTACCCTACCGGCGGCAAGTTCCACGACGTCGGCACCGGCGTCAAGCTGGACTGGGCCTTCGATCCGAACGGCCCGCTGGCCGGCCACACGCTGAGCTCGATCTCGTCCTACGGCCGCTACCACATGGACGATTACCAGGACAACGACAACACCGACATCGACATCCTGCCCTTCCTGTTGCTGCCCAACGGCCAGCCGACCGGCATGCACGGCGGCCTGTTCCAGTACGGTTCGTTCGACGTGCACTCGACCACGCAGGAGCTGCGCCTGACCTCGCCGGACAAGGGCGCGGTGCGCTACGTCGCCGGCCTGTGGTACGGCAAGAACTGGCTGAACCGCGAGCTGACCAAGGCGCCGCTGATCCAGGCCTACGGCACCTCCTACGGCGCCGATGCGTGGAATATCAGCAAGGCCATCTACGGCCAGGGTTCGTGGGACTTCGTGCCGAACACCAGCCTGATCCTGGGCGGCCGCTACAACGACGAAGACACCGGCTACAACTTCCGCCGCTACACGGTGCCGCCGCAGATGCACGCGCTGACCGAGTACTACCACAAGCAAGACAACGACAAGAGCTTCACCGGCAAGCTGGGCCTGGAGCACCGCATCGACAAGGACAGCATGGTCTACGGCATGGCGTCGACCGGCCACAAGGGCGTGGCCTACGATTTGACGTCCGGCTTCACGTCGGCCACCGCCAAGCTGCCGGCCGTCAAGCCGGAGACCGCGCGCAGCTATGAGATCGGCCTGAAGCAAAGCCTGCTGGACAACCGAGCCATGTTCAGCCTGGCGCTGTTCCGCACCAACTTCAAGAACTTCCAGCAATCATCGAGCTTTTTCGATGCCGACGGCACGTATCGCACCGGCCTGAACAGCATCGGCGGCCTGCGCACGGAGGGGGTGGAATTGGAGGGCAGCGTGCGCGTGACGCGCGAGCTGCAACTGAACGGCAGCTTCGCCTACACCAAGGCCACCGTGCAATCGTTCGAGAACGGCCCGTGCTACAACGTGCTGAACGCCACGGGAACGGGCACCATCCCCGGCCCCGGCTGCGTCAACAGCCCGAAGTACAACAACACCAACGTCCAGGACTTGGCGGGCAAGACTTTGCCTAATGCGCCCAAGGTCAAGGTCAACCTGGGCGGGCAGTACGATCTGGTGCTGCCGTCGCAGAGCTTCAATGGCTTCGTCGCGGCCACCACGCGCTACCAGAGCCGCACGCAGTTCTCGCTGAGCCAGGATCCGATGACGATACAGGGCGCGTACAGCATCACCAACCTGAGCTTCGGCGTGAAGGACAAGCAGGACCGCTACAAGTTCACCTTCCTGGTCAACAACCTGTTCGACAAGCGCTACGCGGCCGGCCTGAACAACGGCTACGCCAATAGCAACTGGAGCAGCAAGGCGCCCAATGCGCCGCTGGTGGTCAACACCACCGAATGGCTGCCGCCGCGCGACTACCAACGCTACTTCGGCGCGCGCCTGGACATGACGTTCTAAAGCTTGCATCTCCCTCGCGACCCTGCCATCAGGTCGCTCTTGCGCCCTTCATCCACGCGGCTCACCCGCGCGGCTGGAGGGCTTTTTTATCGGCGCCATTGTGCTGGAATCGGGTCAACCCCGTCGGCAAAAAAACACATTGCTGGCACTGCTGAAGTTGCTATACTTTTAATTGTAAAAATTTACCATCATCTATTTTGAGGAGTTGGTATGCCGAGAAGAGGAAAAAAAGGCGGCAAAGGTAAAGAGGAAGACTCGGACGACGATTTGCCGGCGGTGGCGTCATCATCATCCTTGCAACCGAGCCATCGACGCGGCGCATTTAATCCTGAGACAAACAGGATAAATATGTCTGCGATAGCTGCAAAAAATACCGGCGCCAGCTCATCGTCGTCGAGCGCTTCCTCGTCGAGCATAGCCGCCGTTATCCACAGCACAGACTGCATCAGATACGACACCCCTCCATACCTGACGGCGTACGCAAAATCTGAACCAACCATGGAAGGCAATATGCCGCTCGGCCCCAAGCGCTTGAATTGTTACGGGTCGCTAGAGATGGCCAAGCTTCAACTGCTGGGATCGCTAAGCACCTGCTTGCTGACATATCTGGATGAAGGGCCGGATGCCTTAAAGGTGCGGACCGGCCGGGGTGGCAAGGAGGAAAAAACCTCGACTGTCGACACTCCAAACCATGCCGAGGTCCAGATGGGTTTTGACGACAGGGGCCTATATGCGGCCAGTAATGCCGGCGCTATCGATCAGCAGACCTACATGGGGATGCTCACTACGATTTCCAACTTGAAACTGTCATCCGACATAGAGCGCAGCGATTCAACCCTGCAACGCGCTATCGTCCGGATTCGGCAATTGCAAGAGATTATGCCGACAACAAATAATCCGAAATACGAACGGCTCTACGAAAACGCGCTTGAGTCATCCAGTTGGTTTAATCTTGTACACATACACGTAGACGCCACGTCCAGGGATGCTAAATCGATTTTCACGTTTTTGACTATGCTACTTACCGGAAAAGGGCTGGATGCCGCGGTTTCCCACGAAAACAAAACCACCTGGCCCCAGGTGCCGGATTTGCAATATGGTGGGGTATGCCTGCATGCCGAACTGAGGATACTGTACGCGGCGTGGCAGATAGGAAACGGCGACTTGTATATAAACGGAGCAAAACGTGCATGTTGGGGGTGTTCCAACGTATTCAACGCTCTGCACACGCATGCGGCACTACCGGTGCCGGTGCAAGCAACTGTGCCACCTGATCAGAGCGCTCAGGCGTCGTCGAGTCAGCCGACTCCACTGCCGTTCCATGCCCTGCCTAAGTTTCGCATACACAGATTATTGGATGATCAGAATGAAGTAGTCGGTGGGGTTTATTCGGGCTGCTATTGTGGCTTACATGATTTGGGCGCTCCAGCGGTGCCTACCCAGGCAACTACGTTGGGAGGGCCAGCCCGACGCAAGTCGATAACGTTTTCCAAGTAAGCTCGGGCAGAGGCCAGTAGGCTGACGCAGTTGGAAAGAGCCCGCCTTTTTCCGATCCTCGGTAGCCGAATTCGGGTTTGGCAAACCCGTAAACGGTTTATTCAGTTTTCAGCTGCAGGCGCTTGATGGCGCCGTTCTTGCCGTAGGTGGCCGACACCAGCAGCGGCTTGCCGCATTGCGTACGGTAGAGATAGGTCCGCTCCTCGCCGTCGACCGTGCGCCGCAGCAGTTCCAGCGGCGGCGGGCTGGCGCAAGGACGCAGCAGCGCCGCGCCCTCGGCCGCCGGATCGATCGCCATCTTCGCAACGGCGGCCGCCACCTGCTGCGTCACCTCCGGTTCCACATCCTCGATCGCCTTGGGCGCTTGCGCCAGCGCGCAGCCGGATGCCAGCGCGAGCGGCAGCAGCAGGGAAAACAGTCGTTGCATCGAGTGCCTTTCGTTGGATGTTTGGGCTCCATCTTAGCGCCGCGCGCGCGCCGCCGCTATGTCTCATTTTTAACAGAATCGCGCAAAGTGTCTAAAAACGCCTGATTTTACAAATGGAAAAAAGGCGTGGCTATACTCGTTTGGCACCCACAAGGCTCGCATCCAAACTACATCCCACTAAAGGAGTCCATGCAGCATGCGCCAATTTGCCCGCCCATTCGTCCGTCCCTTACTCGCCTCCCTGATCGTCCTGGCCTACGCCGGTACCGCGCACGCCGGCAGCTACTCGGTTGAAAACCTGACGGTATTCTCCGGCACCGCGGCCACCTCGGCCGACGACGTGCTGCGCCAGAACGCCGCCCGCTTCGGCCTGCCAGCCTCGCTGAGCAACCTGGGCCTGGTCAAGGTGCAGGAATCCCTGACCGGCAAGCACTACCACTACCAGCAAATGCTGCGCGGCCTGCCGGTGGACCGGGCCGAGATCATCATCTCGATCGGCAAGAACGGCCAGCTGCAAAAGATCTTCAACGAAACCCGCTACATCTCCGACAAGGTCGACGCCAGCGCCGTCAACCAGCTGTACAACCAGGCCCAGATCAGCGAAGACCAGGCCCTGGACAAAGCCTGGACCAATATGAAGGTGCAGCATCCGCTGGTGGCCACGCCATCGACCGAACTGGTGTGGGTGCCGACCAAGGACGGCGTGCAACTGGCGCGCAAGGTCCGCATCGAGGCGCAGATGCCGACCGGTGGCTTCGTGCAGTTCCTGAACGCGCATGACGGCACCGTCATCGGCTCCTACACCACCTCGCTGCCGCGCCGCGGCGAACGCACGCTGGGCGCCCGCACCGCCGTCGCCGGCCCCGTGCTCGACCGCGCCGCCGCCACCAAGGCCGTCAGCAGCAGCCAGGGCTCGCGTTCGCAGCTGAGCGCGCAATCGGCCGCCGTGGCCCTGGCCACGCCGTCCGGCATCAACGGTTCCGGCTACGCCTTCGATCCCGATCCGCGCACCGTGCTCAACACCGACGCGCTGACCGACACCTCGCCCGCCTCCGCCTTCGACGCCGCCTACTCGACCAAGACCCTGCGCGACCTGACCGTGACCGGCGGCGTGTACAAGCTGAGCGGCCCGTTCGTCAACATCAAGAACATCGAAGCGCCGGCCACCGCGCCGAGCACCACCACCAACGGCGTGTGGACGGCCAAGCGCGGCAACAACGCCTTCGACGACACCAACGTCTACTTCCACCTGGACCAGAGCCAGCGCTACATCCAGTCGCTGGGCTTCACCGGCACCAAGTCCATCATCAACCGTCCGCTGGACGTCGACACCGACGGCGTCAACGGCGACGACAACTCGCACTACAGCGGCGGCGGCGCCGGTTCGGACTACCTGGCCTTCGGCCACGGCTGCGTGAACGACAGCGAAGACGCCGACGTCATCCTGCACGAATACGGCCACGGCATCCAGGCCAACATCAATTCGAGCTGGAGCGGCGGCGACACCGGCGCCATGGGCGAAGGCTTCGGCGACTACTGGGCCGCGTCCTACTCCTACAGCACGCCGAACGGCAAGATCTACCATCCGGAATGGGCGTTCAGCTGGGACGGCCACGGCGCCTGCTGGGACGGCCGCCTGCTGAACCGCACCAACGCCAAGTACAACGCCGCCAAGACTTACGGCGCGCACCAGTCGGTGACCGAGAACGGCGTCACCTTCCAGTCCGACGAGCTGTGGTCGGCGCCGCTGTACCAATCGATGGTGGCGCTGATCGCCGCCGGCAAGCCGCGCGCCAATATCGACCAGATCATCCTGGAAGCGCACTTCGGCCTGGGCAGCAACATCAAGATGCCGGCCATGGCCACCGCCATCGTCAACGCCGCCAAGACGCTGTACCCGTCGGACCTGAGCTACGCCAACACCTTCCAGGCCAGCTTCGAGGCGCAGAACATCCTGTCGTCGGTGGTCAGCGGCCCGACCATCAACGAAGTGGAAAGCAACAACACCACCGCCACCGCGCAGGCCGTCAGCACCGCCGGCACCACGGTCAACGGCACCATCAGCGCCTCGTCCGACGTCGACTACTACAAGATCGTGCTGCCGGCCGGCAAAACGCTGACCGTGACCCTGGCGCCGAACGCCAGCTCGGACTACGACCTGGAGCTGTACAACAGCGCCGGCACCAAGGTCGCGTCCAGCACCAACGGCACCGGTTCGGCCGACAGCGTCAGTTACGGCACGGCCGGTACGCTGTACGCCAAGGTGATCTATTACAGCGGCGGCACCGGCGCCACCAGCGGCAAGTACACGCTGCAAGCCAACTGGTAATCGCACTCGGCACACTACGCAGGTCTTCTTCCAACGCCCCGTTCCGGGGCGTTTTTTTTGCCTGGCCGGCGAAAACCCCATTACCCTTGAGTCAGATTCAGAATCGGAGGCCGCGAACATGGTAAGCTTCGACCCCGGCGCTCCACGTGAGGCCCCACTCCCACCAACTCATTACTTACCTCATGGATATCGTTCTCGCACTCAAAGCCCTGATCATGGGCCTGGTTGAAGGTTTCACCGAATTTCTGCCGATCTCGTCGACCGGCCACCTGATTCTGGCGGAACACCTGCTGGGCTTCCACGGCCTGGAAGAAAAAATGAAAGTGTTCGAGATCGTCATCCAGGCGGGCGCCATCTTCGCCGTCTGCTGGGAGTACCGCGCGCGCATCGCCGCCGTGCTGACCGGCCTGGGCGACCCGAAACAGCAGCGCTTCGCGCTCAACGTGCTGATCGCCTTCCTGCCGGCCGCCGTGCTGGGCGTGCTGTTCAGCAAAGCCATCAAGGCCAAGCTGTTCGCGCCGGTGCCGGTGGCGCTGGCCTTCATCGTCGGCGGCTTCGTCATCCTGTGGGTGGAAAAGCGCGAAAAAGCCAATCCGGCCATGGCCCGCATCAATTCGGTCGACGACATCAAGCCGATCGACGCGCTCAAGATCGGCATCGCCCAGGCGTTCGCGCTGATCCCGGGCACCAGCCGCTCCGGCGCCACCATCATGGGCAGCATGATCTTCGGCTTCTCGCGCAAGGTGGCGACCGAGTTCTCGTTCTTCCTGGCGATCCCCACGCTGCTGGGCGCCACCGTGTATTCGCTGTACAAGGAGCGCGCGCTGCTGTCGGCCTCCGACCTGCCGCTGTTCTCGATCGGCACCGTGGCGGCCTTCGTTTCGGCCTTCCTGTGCGTGCGCTGGCTGCTGCGCTATATCAGCTCGCACACCTTCACTGCGTTCGCTTGGTATCGCATCGCCTTCGGCCTGATGGTGCTGGTCACCGGTTACACCGGCGTCATCGTCTGGGCCGACTAAACCTTAGCTGTAGAAGAATCGAGTAGTAGCAATGGATCATCAGGAAAATAACGAACGCGCCCTTCAACTGCTGCAGACCGTGTTCGGCTACCCAGCCTTCCGCGGCCAGCAGGCGGAGATCGTCGGCCATGTCAGCGGTGGCGGCGACGCGCTGGTCCTGATGCCCACCGGCGGCGGCAAGTCGCTGTGCTATCAGATTCCCGCGCTGGTGCGCGACGGCGTCGGCGTGGTCGTCTCGCCGCTGATCGCGCTGATGCAGGACCAGGTGGACGCGCTGGCCGAAGTGGGCGTGCGCGCCGCCTTCCTCAACTCCACCCAGACTTACGAAGAGGCCAGCCGCATCGAGCGCCTGGTGCGCACCGGCGAGATCGACCTGGTCTACGTGGCGCCAGAGCGCCTGATGACGGAGCGCTGCCTGAACCTGTTCCAGGCGTCGAAGATCGCGCTGTTCGCCATCGACGAGGCGCACTGCGTATCGCAATGGGGGCATGACTTCCGGCCCGAGTACATCAAGCTGTCGGTGCTGCACGAGCAGTTCCCCAACGTGCCGCGCATCGCGCTGACCGCGACCGCCGATCCGCAGACCCGCGCCGAGATCATCCACCGCCTTCAGCTGGGCGATGCGATGCAGTTCGTGTCCTCGTTCGACCGTCCCAATATCCGCTACCAGATCGTCGAAAAGGCCAACGGCCGCAAGCAGCTGCTGGACTTCATCACCACCGAGCATGGCGGCGACTGCGGCATCGTCTACTGCCTGTCGCGCAAGAAGGTCGAGGAGACCGCCGAGTTCCTGAACGAGAACGGCGTGCGCGCCATGGCCTACCACGCCGGCATGGACCACGCCAAGCGCGCGGCCAACCAGGCCAAGTTCCTGCGCGAAGAGAACATCGTCATGTGCGCCACCATCGCCTTCGGCATGGGCATCGACAAACCCAATGTGCGCTTCGTCTGCCACCTGGATCTGCCCAAGAGTATCGAGGGCTACTACCAGGAGACCGGCCGCGCCGGCCGCGACGGCGATCCGTCCAGCGCCTGGATGGCCTACGGCCTGCAGGACGTGGTGCTGCAGCGCCGGATGATCGACGAGTCGGAAGCCGACGAGACCTTCAAGCGGGTGCTGGGCAACAAGCTCGATGCGATGCTGGGCCTGTGCGAAACGCTGAGCTGCCGGCGCGTGCGCCTGCTCGATTATTTCGGCGAAGCCTCCGGCCCTTGCGGCAACTGCGATACCTGTCTGATCCCGCCGGTGTCCTTCGACGGCACGGTGCCGGTGCAGAAGCTGCTGTCGGCGGTGTACCGCGTCGACCAGCGCTTCGCCGCCGGCCACGTGATCGAAGTGCTGCGCGGCGTGGAGACGGAGCGTATCAAGACGTGGCATCACGATTCGCTGTCGGTGTTCGGCATCGGCGCCGACCGCAGCGAGGCCGAGTGGCGCGCCATCCTGCGCCAGGTGATCGCGCTGGGCCTGGTGACGGTCGACCATGAACAATACAGCTCGCTGAAGCTGACCGACGCGGCGCGCCCGGTGCTCAAGGGCGGGCAGAAGGTGCAGCTGCGCCAGTACCAGAAGCCGGTCAAGCAGAAGAGCCCGAGCAAGGCGTCGAAGGGTTATGTGGAGAGCGATCTGTCGCCGCGCGAGCAGGCCATCTTCGACAAGCTGCGCTGGTGGCGGGTGGAGACGGCGCGCGCGCACGACGTGGCGGCCTACATCATCTTCAACGACGCCACGCTGCGCGAGATCGCCAAGGCGCGACCGACCACGCTGTCCGACCTGCGCGGCATCTCCGGCGTCGGCGAGAAGAAGCTGGCGTCGTATGGCGACGAGATCGTCGCCATGATCAGCGAGATGGATTAAGCCACGCGCGACTGGGGTAGAAGCTTGCGCATGCTGTCGCGGATTCTTGTTCTTTTTTCTTGAGCTGTGAGGCTGCTCCAGAGCAGGAATGTCGGTGCAGGGATATCGAGTTCGATAAACTCTATCGGTTCGGTGATACTCCAGACTGAAGCCGACTGGCCGGCACATTCGGGGCAGTAAGGCGGCAGCCCCATCTCGAACGGCTCGCCATCGAGATCCGGATCGCAGGCGACTACGCCAAAGATCGCTTGTAAAACCTCGGCTTGCTTTACTTCGTCCAACCCTCTTGCTTTTAATGCGCTGGCGACCTCGGAATAAGCGATGCAATGTATCGCATCCAGATAGCGTAGCGCGGGAGAGTTCTTCTTCCTGAGCAAAAACTCGCCATAGGCATGAGGACTGATTTGCGGAGCTTTGAAAGAAATTCCACAAGACTCACATCGATATTCAAAGAGTACAAGTTTCATTTTTCCACCGGAGTAACAATCTGAGGCTTTAATGTCTGATTGTAGTCTTGCAGTATAGCGTGGTTACTTTTTCCGGCCGCTCTCTCTGAACGGAAATGAATGACGTTATATCCATCCCTGCGTGCGGCTGCTCCTATCGCTTGAGTGACTGAACTTATAGCGCCTCCAACATAACCATATTTCGCAGCCACATCAGGCTCCGTTAAGTCCAGTACTCTCATGGCACTGTGATTCATCAAGAACCGGATCACGTGCGTTGGCGGGACGCCGTAATGTTTCATCTCGGCCAGCGCTGTCTCGGCATCCTCCGAAACATAAAAAGCTTTTCCAAACCGGCTGTTGGGATTCAGGTATTTAGGATCAATGCCTTTCAGGATACTGCTGACTTGACTCTTGTCGTTGAGCGTTGCATGGAAAGCGCTCGTGGTACGAATATCAGGATTCGTCATCTCCAGCTCCTGCCGCACTACACGTGTACGCAAACTATCGCTTGAGAAGACGACGCATGTTTTGATTGGTCACAGTGCCTGCGTAAGCTAATATCATGCCGAACCAGAAGGATATCGATATGCACGCACCGACCATATTTAATCGATCGCTCGGCCAACTTGCCGGAATCATCAAAAGGATAGAGACAAACCCCGAAATACTTGGCGCGCGGCTGCATGCAGAGATGCTGCCGTTCGCGTCGCAGGTGCGCGCCACGGCCAACTTTGCCTTGCGCGGCTGCTGTCCGCTGGCAGGTTTGCCGCCGGTGAGTTTCGATGGCGCCGAGGTGTCATTCGCCGCGCTGGCGAAGCAGGTCGACGACACCATCGCCTACATCGCCGCGATTCCGCCATCGCAGTTCGAAGGCCCGGCCGACCGCGTTTGCCGCGACCGCGCCGGCTTCGCCGACATCGCGCTGCCTGCCGACGAATACCTGAACCTCTACATCCTGCCCAACTTCTACTTCCACTTCAGCATGGCCTACGCGATCGCGCGCAGCCACGGCGCGGACATCGGCAAGCAGGACTTCGACGGCTACCACCTGTACGCGCCCGGCTTCTCGTTCGAAAAGCCTACGACGTAACGATGCTGCGGTAGCGGCTGGGCGGCGCACCTACGCTGTCGCGGAAGCGGTGGCTGAAGTGGCTCAGGTCCGCGTAGCCGCAGGCGTCGGCGATCTGCTGCAAGGGCTGGTCGCTGGTCTTCAGCAGCAGCCGCGCATGCTCCACGCGGCGCGCCGCGATCCACGCCGATGGCGGCATGCCGAACGAGATCCGGAACATCCGCGCCAGATGGTACTCCGACATGCACGCCAGCTGCGCCAGCATGCCCAGCGAGATATTCTGCCCAAGGTTAGCTTCGATGTAGTCGGCCAGCCGCCGCCGCACCACCGGCGCCAGTCCGCCGCGCACGCGCTGCTGGTGCTGCGGCATCGATTGCGACAGCAGCAGATGGCTCAGGGTTTCGTGCGCCACCTCGTTGGCGCGCAGCTGGCCGTCCGCGCCTTCCCACGACATATCCGCCAGACCGGCGCACAGCTTGCCGATGCGCTCATGCTCGAAGTAGGTGCGGTCGGCCAGCGTGACCTCGCGCGGTTCGCGGTCCAGCTCCACCACCGCGCGCCGCGTGAAGTGCTCGGGCAGGAAGTAGACGTGCAGGAAGCGCAGCGGCCCGCGCACCGTCCAGCTGGACTCGTGCCAGTCCGGCAGCGTGCACAGACGCTCCGGCGCTCCGTACAGGCCGGGAAGTTCGTCGCGTTCGGTGCGGTAGCCGCCGCCCATGTAGTAGGACAGCGTGTGGTGGCCCGGCTTGTTGTAGCTGGTCTCGGCCACCTCGGTGTCGCGGCGCCAGATGGCCACCGCCAGATCGTCGCCCAGCCAGGCGAAGCGCTCCATCACCGCATCCGTTTCGGACATGGTGCGGAACACCGCGTGCGAAATCAGCCCGTCCGGCGCGCGGGCGGGGAAGGCATCGGTGGCGTTCAGAGGACGGGCTGGCACGGCGCGGTCATTCAGTAAGAGTTGGCTTAAAGTCTAGCACGGAGCGCCCTCTCCCCGCTGGCGGCCGGCCGATTTGCGCAATTTCAGACAAGCGCCGCTCGCGCCCGTCCGGCATGCTGTGGGCATGAATATCTTCCTCTACCTGCTCACTGTCCTGATCTGGGGTACCACCTGGATCGCCATCACCTTCCAGCTCGGCGTGGTGCCGGCGCCGGTGTCGATCGCCTACCGCTTCTGGCTGGCCGCCGCCGTGTTGATGGGATTCTTGCTCGTCACCCGCAAGCCGTGGTGGCCGCCGCGCCAGGCCTGGCGCTACCTGTTCGCACAGGGCATGGCGCTGTTCTGCCTGAACTTCCTGTGCTTCTACTACGCCAGCCAGTGGATCACCAGCGGCCTCGAAGCGGTGGTGTTCTCCACCGCGCCGCTGTGGAACGCCATCAACGGCCGCATCTTCCTCGGCCGGCCGATACGCCGCCAGGTGATGGTGGGCGCCCTGCTCGGCCTGACCGGCATCGTGCTGCTGTTCGCGCCGCAGATGGCGGGCCACTGGCACGACAGCAAAGTGATGATGGGCCTCGCGCTGACCTTGGGCGGCACGCTGTGCTTCTCGTGCGGGAACCTGCTGTCGAGCCGCATGCAGTCCATGGGCCTGACGCCGTGGCTGACCAACAGCTGGGCCATGCTGATCGGCTCCACCACGCTGGGCGTGGCGGCGCTGGCGCTGGGCATGCCGTTCGCGCTGGAGCCGACCACGCGCTACGTCGGCGCCCTGCTGTACCTGGCGATTCCCGGCTCGGTGATCGGCTTCACCGCCTACCTGTTGCTGGTCGGCCGCATAGGACCGGACCGCGCGGCCTATTCCACGGTATTATTCCCCATCGTGGCACTGACCATTTCAACGATCTATGAAGGCTACCACTGGACGCCGACCGCCCTGACCGGGCTGGCGCTGGTACTGGCGGGGAACCTGCTGGCGTTCCTGCCGCTGGCCCCGCGCGCCAAGGCGATGGGAGCCGCATAAAAACAGGGGAACGCATGAACCGATACGTCGCTGCATTGACGCTGGCACTCACCGGATCGACCGCCGCTGCCGCCGCGGCGCCGGCCGACACCATCTACCGCAACGGCTACATCTACACCGTCGATGCGAAAGACAGCGTGCAGCAGGCGCTGGCCGTGCGTGCCGGCCGCATCGTCTACGTGGGCGACAATGCCGGCACCAAGCCGCTGACCGGCAAAAAAACCAAAGTGATCGACCTGCATGGCCGCATGCTGATGCCCGGCCTGATCGACGGCCATATGCACCCGCAATCGGGCGGCAGCCGCCTGCTCAACTGCAGCCTCGATTACGAGGCGCTGACGGTGGCCCAGTTCCAGTCGCGCATCCAGGCCTGCATCGATAAGGACAAGAAGTCCGGCGCCGACCGCTGGCTGGTGGTGGTCAACTGGTTCCAGCAAGGGATGCTGCCGGACGGCGTGGAAACCACCGCCGCCACGCTCGATGCGCTGAAGACCGAACGCCCCGTCATCGTGCGCTCCTCCTTCGGCCACTCCGCGCTGCTCAACACCAAAGGCGTGCAACTGGCCGGCATCAAGCGCGACATGCCCGATCCCGCCGGCGGCAAGATCACCCGCGACGCCAAGGGCGACGCCACCGGCCTGCTGGAAGACGCCGCGCAGGACATGGCGATGAACCTGCTGCCGCCACTGACGGTGGCCGAGAACCTGTCCGCATCCAAGGCCGCGCTGGCGGCGATGCGCAAGCAGGGCATCACCAGCTTCCTCGACGCCTACACCGATCCCGAAACCATGACCGCCTTCGCCGACCTGCACAAGCAGGGCAAGCTGACCGCGCGCGCGCACTTCGCAGTGCTGATCGACCTCGATAAAGGCGCCACGCCGCAAAGCGCAGTGGCCGAGCTGCTCAAGCAGCAGAAGCAGTTCGACCAAGGGCCGACCGTCGCCGCACCATCGATGCAGGTGCGCCACGCCAAGCTGTTCATGGACGGCGTGATCTCCGCGCCGGCCTTCACCGGCGCCATGCTGGAGCCCTACCTGGTCAACCAGGGCACGGCGGACAAGCCGGACTGGCAGCCCGGCGCCAGCACCGGCCCGGCCAGCTACTTCTCGCCCGAGGCGCTGAAGACCACGCTGACCGAACTGGCCAACGCCCGCATCGATCCGCACATCCACGTCGACGGCGACCGCGCCGTGCGTGTATCGCTGGACGCCATCGAAGCCCTGCGCGCCACGCCGGCCGGCAAGGCCATGCGACCCGCGCTGGCGCACGACGAAATCGTCGCCCCGGCCGACTACCCGCGCTTCGCCAAACTGGATGTGACGCCGGTGCTGTCCCTCCAGTGGGGGAAGCCGGCGCCCGATACCGTGGGCGCGCTGAAGGACTACATGGGCCCGCAGCGCTACGCCATCGTCGAACCGCAGGCGCTGCTGCTGAACGCCGGCGCACGCATCGCTTTCGGCAGCGACTGGCCGGTCGATCCGCTCGACGAATGGTTCGCGCTCAAGGTCGGCGTGACCCGCACCGCCGCGCCCAACGCCGGCAAGGAGTACGAGGGCACGCTGGGGCCGCAGCCCGGCATGCCGCGCGCCGCCGTGCTGCGCGCCATCACGCTCAACGCCGCGTACACGCTGCGCCAGGAAGCGCTTACCGGTTCGCTGGAACCGGGCAAGCTGGCCGACATGATCGTATTGGACCGGAATTTCTTCACCATCCCGGCCGAGGACATCGCCAACATCAAGGTGCTGCAGACTATGGTGGGCGGCAAAATTGTGTATCAGGCCAAGGGCATGCGTTAAGATGTCGGCCTTTAGATAAACAGGCATAGCCCGCCATGGAACTCGCCATCTCCCTGCTGATCATCGCCGTCACCGGCCTGGTGGTCTACGCGATCATCAAGACCAATCCGGCCAAGCCGATGCAGCTGCCGGCCCGCCCGGCCACGCCCTACGAGCCGGCGCTGCCCGAAGGCGCGCCCGCGCTGCACTGGTCCGACGACGGCCGCTTCCTGGTCGAAGTGGTCAACGAATCGCGCTACCAGGCCACGCTCAAGGCGCTGGCCGGCGACCATGGCGAACAGGCTGCGGCCGCGCCCTACCTGGCCACGCTGGTGCCTGACGACGTCAATCCCTACGAAAGCGCCGCCGTTGCAGTCTTCCTCGGCGGCCGCATGACGGGCTACCTGTCGCCCAAGGCCTCGCTGACTTTCCGCGCGCTGTTGAAGCACAAGGAAATCGAAGGCCGCATCACCAGCTGCGAGGCACAGGTGCGCGGCGGCGGCGTGTGGCAGAACGGCCGCCTGTCGTACGTCGTGGTGCTGGACATGGAGCCGCTGGAGAAGTGATGAAGCTGTTCGCCCTGTCCCTGCTGACGGCGGCAGGCGCCGCGTCGGCCCAGCCGCCTGCGCCTGCGCCGGCCCTGCCACTGGCGCTGCACTTTTCGCAAAGCCCGCCGCTGCACTACGCCGACTCGCGCGGCGTGCTGACCGGCCACGTCGCCAGGCCCGCCATCGCCGCGCTGAACGCCGCCGGCATTCCCTTCCAGGTGCGGCAAACGCCGGCCAAGATGCAGCTGGTGCTGATGCAGGACGGCCGGGAACCCGCCTGCATGCTGGGCTGGCTGCAAACGCCGGAGCGCGAACGCACCGGCAAATTCTCGGAAGTGGTGTACGAAGACAAGCGCCCGTTCGCGCTGACGTGGAGCGGCAACACGGCCATGCACGACGAGGAGCCGCTGAAGGACACGCTGACCGACAAGAACCTGCGCGCGGTGGTGAACCGGGGCGCCTCCTACGGCGTAGCGATCGACCGCGGCCTGCTGCGCTACAAGACGACCACCATCCCCACCACGGCCGACACCCAGCAGCTGCTGGACATGCTGCGCCGGCACAGCATCGATTACTTCTTCATCACGGAGGAGGAGCTGGAGGAAGCGGTCAAGGTTTCGGGGTATCCCGCTTCGCACTACAAGCGGATCTACTTCTCCGACCTGTACAAAGGCTACGAGCGTCGCCTGTGGTGCAGCAAGTCGGTGCCGGACGAGACGTTCAAACGCTTGAACGCCGCCATCGTCCGGCTGCGCAAATAATTACTTCTTGGTGAAGACCAGATCCCACACGCCGTGGCCCAGTTTCAAGCCGCGGTTTTCAAACTTGGTCAGCGGACGATAAGCCGGCTGCGGCGCATAGCCGTCGGCAGTGTTCTGCAAGCCCTCTTCCGCGCCCAGCACTTCCAGCATCTGCACCGCGTAGTCTTCCCAATCGGTGGCGCAGTGCAGGTAGCCGCCCACGGACAGCTTCTGCACCAGCAGCTTGACGAACGGCGACTGGATCAGGCGGCGCTTGTTGTGGCGGGCCTTGTGCCAAGGGTCCGGGAAGTAGATATGCACGCCGTGCAGCGAGCCGTCCGGGATCATCTGGTTCAGCACTTCGACCGCGTCGTGCTGGATCGCCTTCAGATTGGTCAGGCCCTGCTCTTCGATCAGCTTGAGCAGGCTGCCCACGCCGGGCGTGTGCACTTCCACGCCGATGAAGTCCTTCTCCGGCATCACACCGGCGATGTGCGCCGTGGTGCCGCCCATGCCGAAGCCGATCTCCAGCACCACCGGCGCCTTGCGGCCGAAGGCTTGCTCATAGTCGAGTGGCGCCTTGGCGTATTCGATCATGTACTTCGGGCTCAGTTCTTCCAGCGCGCGCGCTTGCGCCGTCGACAGGCGGCCGGCGCGGGTGACGAAACTGCGGATGCGGTGTTCGGTCGGGTCGTAGAGCATAGGCCGCGCTGGGCCGTCTTTAGGGGTATCGGAAGACATGGGATGAACTGAGTCGATAATCAATGAGGCAGCATTATATCAGCCGCCAAAACCCCACTTCAGCAAATGATTGACACCCAGTTTGAGTTCAGGTCTAATCGTGCTCAGTGGTTTGAAAACGTTTTCAAGCACTCCCGTTAATCCTCAAGCGACATCAACATGACCGATTTCACGCAATTTCCGCCCTCGTTCACCTGGGGCGTGGCCACCAGCGCGTTCCAGATTGAAGGCGGCGCGGCCGCCGATGGCAAGGGGCCGTCGATCTGGGACACCTTCAGCCACACCCCCGGCAAAGTCATCGACGGCAGCAATGGCGATGTCGCCTGCGACCACTACCACCGCTACCCGGAAGACGTGGCCATCATGTCCGGCCTGGGCGTGGACGCCTACCGCTTCTCGATGGCCTGGTCGCGCGTGCAGCCGCAGGGCAAGGGCGCGTGGAACGAAGCCGGTTTCGCCTTCTACGACCGGCTGCTGTCCGAGCTGGAGGCCAAGGGCATAGACGCCCACGTCACGCTGTACCACTGGGATCTGCCGCAAGGCCTGCAGGACGACGGCGGCTGGCTCAATCGCGACACCGCCTACCGTTTTGCCGACTATGCCGGCGAAGTGGCGCGTCGTTTTGGCTCGCGCTTGAAAACGATTGCAACGCACAACGAGCCATGGTGCACGGCCAATCTGGGCTACGGCAACGCGCAGTTCGCGCCGGGCGTGGCGGACCTGAAGCAATCGATACAGGTGTCGCACCACCTGCTGCTGTCGCACGGGCTGGCGATGCAGGCGATGCGCGCGGTGGGCAGCAGCGCGCAGCTGGGCATCGTGCTCAATCAATGGACCGCCGACGCGGCCACCGACAGCGCGGCCGACAAGGCGATGGCGGAATTCGAATACGCGCGCTCGGTGCAGTGGTTCATGGATCCCATCTTCAAGGGCAAATACCCGGAACTGGCGCTGCAGGGCCACGGCGACAACGCGCCGGTGATCCACGCGAACGACTTCAAGGACATCCAGCACAAGATCGACTTCCTCGGCGTGAACTACTACTTCCGCGCCTACTGCTCGGCCGAGACGCCGCCGCGCCAGCCGGAAGCGAAGCTGGGCACCACCGACATGGGCTGGGAGATCTTCCCCGACGGCCTGACCGAGCTGCTGCTGAAACTGAAGGCCGAATACGATCTGCCGCCGATCTACATCACCGAGAACGGCATGGCCAATCCGGACGTGATCGTCGATGGCGAGATCCCGGACGAGGCGCGCATCGATTTCGTGCTGCGCCACCTGAAGGCGCTGAACGACGCGCGGCTGCAGGGCGTGGACATCCAGGGCTACTTCCTTTGGAGCCTGCTCGACAACTTCGAATGGAACTCGGGCTACGCAAAGCGCTTCGGCATCGTGCATGTCGACTATGCGACGCAGCAGCGAACGCTGAAGCACAGCGCGCACTGGTACCGCGAATATCTGTTGAAACAAAGGCCGCAGCGCACCGCGCACGCGGCCTAGATCAAGCGTTTCAAACCCGCCGGCGCAGATGCCGGCGTTTTCCTTTCTACAGGCCGCAGAGCCTGATGCTTTACACTCCAACGAGAATAACGAGGACGACATCATGCAAACCGCACCATCCGCCGCGCCAGCGCAGGAACAGCAAGCACCCGCCGCCGCCATTCAACCGCCATCGCTGCTACGCGCCATGTTCGCTCGCGGCACGCCGATGCTGTGGGTCCCCAGCGGCTACTTCGCGATGGCGCTGACCTACATGATGCTCACCAGCGTCACCTCCATCATGTTCAAGAACCTGGGCATGGACAACGGCCAGGCCGCGCAGTACGCCAGCTACCTGATCCTGGCCTACACCATCAAGCCGCTGTTCGCGCCCTTCGTCGAAATGTACCGCACCAAGAAGTTCTTCGTGCTGTGCGCGCAGCTGATCATCGGCGTCGGTTTCGCCGGCGTGGCGCTGGCGATGTCGCTGCCGGACTACATGGTGGTGATGGTGTTCCTGTTCGGCGTGCTGTCGCTGGTGGGCGCCACGCAGGACATCGCCTCCGACGGCGTCTACGTCACCTCGCTGGACGCCAGGACGCAATCGCTGTTCTGCGGCATCCAGAGCCTGAGCTGGAACATCGGCCCCATCGTCGCCTCGGGTGGCATGGTATATCTGAGCGGCTGGCTGCACACGCACTACTTCCATCACCAGGCCGGCGTGTTCGGGCCGGAGTGGATCGAATCATGGCGCATCATCTTCTTCATCGTGGCGGCGATCACCATCGTCGCCGCCTTGTGGCATATGCGCGTGATGCCCGATGGCGCCAAGGCGGAGAATGCGCCGGCGTCGGTGGCCGAAGCGGCCTTCATCCTCAAGGACTCCTTCGTCACCTTCTTCCAGAAGCGCGACGTGTGGACGATGGTGGCGTTTGCCTTCCTGTTCCGGCTCAGTATCGGGCTGCTGGAAAAGATCGGTCCCTTCTTCATGGTCGATCCGGTGGCGCAGGGCGGGCTGGGTTTGTCGAACGAGATGCTGGGGCTAATCTATGGGACGTATGGCTTGATCGCCGTGCTGCTGGGGTCTCTGCTGGGCGGCATCTTCGTCGCGCGGCGCGGGCTGCCGGCGACCTTGTTCGTGCTGTGCTGCGCGGTCAACATCCCCAACGTCACCTTCCTGTTGATGAGCATCTACCAGCCGGACAACCTGCTGGTGATCAGCGCCGGCGTGGCGATCGAGAAGTTCTTCTTCGGTTTCGGCTCGGTGGGATTCATGATCTATCTGATGCAGCAGCTAGCGCCGGGCAAATACACGACGACACACTACGCTTTCGGCACGGGCCTGATGGGTTTATGCATGATGGTGACGGGCATCGTCAGCGGCCATTTGCAGCAGGCGCTGGGTTATGTGCACTACTTCTGGCTGGTGATGGCCGCGACGATCCCATCGTTCATCGTCACCTGGTACGCACCGTTCCATCACAAGGATTAAGTCAGCAAGGCAGAACGTAAAGGGCCGGCGCCAAACAGGCGCCGGCCCTTTTTTTATCGTCATTCCCGCGAAGACGGAAATGACGAGCAAGCGGTAGGCAAAAAAAATCCCCTCGGCCTTGAGGGGCCGAGGGGTTGGAAGACCACTACAACTGGGACTACAGGAAAAGCTCCGTGCTTAGAACGATTTGCCGACGTTGATGCCGAAGGTGCGTGGCGGCAGGTACTGCGCTTGCCACGGGCCATTGGCGTTCATCGCGCTGGTCTTGATCTTCGCGTCTTCCGCGTTGCGGACATACGCATCGAAGTACCACTTCGAATTGGAATCGAAGCGCAGACCCAGGTCGGTGCGGGTGTAAGCCTTCTGCTTGTCCGGCTCACCCAGATTGAACACGCTCAGCCAGCTGGCCGTCTCGTAGTGCGCGCTGATGCGCGGGATCAGCGTGCCGCTATCCAGCGCGAAGCTGTGCTGGTACATGACCTGAGCGCTGAACTTAGGCGAGTGCGGCATGGTGTTGCCGCTCACGTCCAGGCACGGATTGGTGATGCCAGGCGCCGTGCAGGCCGGCAGCACATAGTCGTTACTACCACCGATCAGATGCTTCAGCGTGGCGTTGGTGTACGCGGCGGTGAACTGCACGCGGTCTTCACGCGTGATCTTGGCCGCGATCTCCGTCTCGACACCCCATATCTTCGCACCTTCCGCATTGCTGGTAGCCAGGCCGCGCGTACCGTCCGCATACGTCACCGGTGCGCTGAACTGGAAGCCCTTGAACTTCTCGTAGTAAGCCGAGTTGTTCATCCGTACCGTGCCGCCGAAGAAGGTGCTCTTCGAACCGATCTCGTAGTTGGTCAGCGTCTCGGAACCATATGGCACGCCGCCATCCTGCAAACCGCCCGACTTGTAGCCGGTCGATACGCTGGCGTAGACCATGTTGTTCTTGTCGATCTCGTAGCTGGCGCGCACCAGGCCAGTCAGCTTGTGGTCGTTGAACACGCCGTCGTTGTGCTGGTAGGTGGTGAAGCCGGTGCCGCCGCCCAGTGGATTCATCGATGGGCTGACAGGAATCTGCGGCGCATCGAGGTTGCTCCAGCCATTGTTGGTGCCGCCGATGTTCTTGCGCTCGTCCGAGGTGTAGCGCAGGCCACCGGTCACGTGCAGCGCGTCGGTGGCGTTCCACGTGGCTTGGCCGAAGACGGCTTTCGAATCCACGGTTTCCTTAGGCTGGATGAAGGAACCCTGCCAGCCCACGGTGCCCTGCTGGGTGCCGTTCATGATCGGGATGTCGAAGCGGATGCCGTTGTCCTCATTGGCGTAGTACAGGCCAAGCAGCCAGTCCACATCGCGCTTGCCGGTCGACTGGATCTCCAGTTCGTGGCTATAGTTCTTGTACTTGGACCAAACGGTGTTGTTGGCCTGGTAGCTGCCGTTGGTGGTGAAGCTGGTCGGGATATTCGCGCCGCCATCCTGGTCGAAGGTCGACGAGCCATTGAAGCGCGAGTAGCCGGCGATGTAGGCAAGGCTGATGTCCTTATTGATCTCGTAGTCGACGCGGCTGCGCAGCGAATGCGAATCGCGGTTGACGCTAGGCGCCGTATCGATCAGCGCCGACCAGAAGTCCTGGCCCGCGCGCGGCGTCTGCATCAGGTTCATGCTCGGCGTGCCGCGGTCCATATAGTGCTCGTACGCGACGTTCCATTTCAGGGCAGACGACGGCTGCCACAGGAAGCTCAGACGCGCCGCGCTCTGGTCCTGCGCGCTGTACTTCTGGTTGTTGTTGACGAACAGGTTGGTGTTGATCGGCTGGAAGGCGATCGGGTTGCCCGGATGGGCGGCGTTCCACTTGGCGATGACCGGATCGGCCGCCGCATGCTGGTCCGCCAGCGACAGGTTGGGCGCGGTCTGGTAGTTGACGTAGCCGTTGTGCTGCTCGTGCACCACCGCCACGCGCATCGCCATGGTGTCGTTGATCGGAATGTTGACCGCGCCGCGCGCGCCCAGGCGGGCGTAGCTGCCGTAGCCCGCTTCGAAGTTACCGGCGCTGCTGCCGATTTCCGGCTTCACGGTCTGCATATTGACTGCGCCGACCGTCGAATTGCGACCCCACAGCGTGCCTTGCGGGCCGCGCAGCACTTCGATCGCTTCCAGGTCGAACAGCAGCGCGGTCGCGCCTTCAGGACGCGGCGAGTAGATGCCGTCGACGAAGCTGGCCACTTCCGGGTCGGCGTATTCGGTCTTGGCGCTGTCGTTGCCGATGCCGCGCAAGGTCATGGTGATCACGCCGTGGTCGCCCTGGCCGGTGGCGGCGAAGCCTGGCACCAGGTTGACCACGTCCTGCAGGGTCTGGACGTGGTTATCGTCCAGCACCGCGGCATTCAGCGCCGTCACGGCCACCGGGGTCTTTTGCAGCGAGGTGGAACGCTTGGTCGCGGTGACATACACCTCGGTGATGGCCGACGAGTTTTTGTCGGCGGCGGCCGCTGCCGCGGCGGCGGACTGCTCGGCGGCTGGGGCGTCGGCCGGCGATGCATACGCGGCGACGCTGGTGCCGGCCATCAGGGCGAGGATGGCCAACTGGATCGGGGACGGCAAGCGCTTCCCGGACTGCGGTACGTGGACGTTCATAAGTCTCCTTTGTCGTAGCGATCGCAGCGGGGGTGGCGACGCTACATTTATCATCGTTAAAAACGATTCCATGTTGTTTGAAAACGTTTTCAAATCAACTGAAACCGTTTTCCTTATTTGTGAAATCGATTTCATGGTACATAATTCAAATCACGGATGTCAATTTAAAAATTGTAGCGGCGTTGTTTCCCTGGCATGCCCGGGCGACGGCGCACCCTGCCGATGGAGACCGGAAAAACGATGAAAACGATACCAACACCCGTCAAGAACGTCCTGATCGTCGGCGGTGGCACCGCCGGCTGGCTGACGGCAGCCTTCCTGGCCCGCACCCTGGGCGCCGACGCCGGTCCTGGCGCCGGCGGGGACAGCGTGCGCATCACGCTGGTGGAATCGAAGGAGATCGGCATCATCGGCGTCGGCGAAGGCACCTTCCCGTCGATCCGCGGCACGCTGGCCGCCATCGGCATCGACGAAGCGCGCTTCATCCGCGAATGCAACGCCACCTTCAAGCAAGGCATCAAGTTCACCGACTGGGTGCGCCCGCCCGGCACGCCGGGCAACGACCATTACTTCCATCCATTCAGCCTGCCCAGCCAACGCCCCGGAGGCCCGGAACTGCTGCCCTACTGGCTGCAGGGCGCCGCGCCTGCCGGCGTGGGCTTCGCCGCCGCCGCCACCATGCAAAAGCGCGTGGCCGACGCCGCGCACGCGCCCAAGCGCTTCAACGACGCCGACTTCATGGGACCGCTGAACTACGCCTACCATTTCGACGCCGGCAAGTTCGCCGCCCTGCTCAGCACCCACGCGCAATCGCTGGGCGTGCGCCATGTGCTGGCGACGGTGGAGCGCGTGTCATTGGACGAGCAAGGCGCGATCGGCGCCGTGCACACCAGGGAAGCCGGCGAGCTGACGGCCGACCTGTACATCGACTGCACCGGCTTCCGCGCCGCGCTGATCGGCGACGCGCTGGGCACGCCCTTCCGCAACATCAACGACACGCTGTTCGTCGACCGCGCGCTGGCGATGCAGGTGCCGTACGATACGGCCGACGCGCCCATCCCCTCCTACACCATCGCCACCGCGCACGAGGCGGGATGGACCTGGGACATCGGCCTGCACCAGCGGCGCGGCATCGGCTACGTCTACTCCAGCCGCCACACCGACGACACCCGCGCCGAGCAGGTGCTGCGCGCTTACATCGGCAAGGCCAGCGACGGCCTCAATCCGCGCCAGCTCAAGCTCAATGTGGGCTACCGCGAACAGCACTGGGTGAAGAACTGCGTGGCGGTGGGCTTGTCGGGCGGCTTCCTGGAGCCGCTGGAATCGTCCGGCATCGGCCTGATCGAAACGGCGGCTTACCTGGTCAGCTACCTGTTCCCGCACGACGGCGACATGGCGCCGGTGGCCAAGGTGTTCAACGAGATGATGAAGGCGCGCTACGAGCGCATCGTCGATTTCGTCAAGCTGCACTACTGCCTGACGCAGCGCCGCGACAACGCCTTCTGGACCGACAACACCGATCCGGCCAGCATCCCCGAATCGCTGCGCGACAAGCTGGCGATGTGGCGCCGCCGCGCGCCGCACCGCATGGACTTCGTGGTGGACCTGGAGATGTATCCGCCGTCCAGCTGGCAGTACGTGCTGTACGGGATGGAGTACCCGACCGCGCAGTACGCCAACGCCAGCACGCTGCCGCGCTTCGAGGAAGCGCGCAGGGAGTTCCAGATGATCGAGCAGATGTCGCACCGCGCGCTGGCCGACCTGCCCACGCACCGGGCGCTGATCGATCACTTCCTCCAGCGCGGCGAGCGCAAGATCGCCTGAGCGTCGTATTTCGGCTAAAACGCGTCGAACGTACGGACGCGAACATACCGGCGCCAAAGCGTCGCACATGATGGTCTCTGCTTGATATCTAAAACCAGAGGAGAGACCATGCATACCCAACCATTACACGCCGGCGCCATGGCCAGCCACGAACTCGGAGATGGCTATGCCTCCGGCGTTTCGTGGGGCGCCGTATTCGCCGGCGCCGCTGCCGCCGCCGCGCTGTCATTCATCCTGCTGATACTCGGCATGGGCCTTGGCCTGTCGTCGGTATCGCCCTATCAGTACAACGCCACGCCGCTGGGCAACGCCACCGTCGCCTGGATCGCCTTCGTGCAGCTGGCGGCATCGGGCATCGGCGGCTACATGGCCGGACGCCTGCGCATCAAATGGGCCAGCGTCCATGGCGATGAAGTCCACTTCCGCGACACCGCGCACGGCCTGCTGGCCTGGGCGGTGTCGACGCTGATCATGGTCGCGGTACTGGCCGGCGGCACGCGCGCAGCGCTCAGCGGCGCCATCGACTCCGGCGCGATCGACGCGCAGCGCAGCGAAATCAACCGCATGCTGATCGCCGATGTCCCGGCGGGTAAACTCAGCGCCGAGGAACGCAGCAATCTGGCGCAGCTGATCGCCAAGCGCACCGGCGTGACGCCAGCCGATGCCGAAGAAGCGCGCAAAGCCGCCGCCCATTCGGCGCTGTGGATGTTCGTGGCCCTGCTGCTGGGCGCTTTCGTCGCCAGCCTGTCCGCCACGCTGGGCGGCCGCCACCGCGATCACGCACGTGTCATCGTGCGCACCACCACCATCTAACCGGAGACCATCATGCGCTCGATACTACTGCTGTTGCTGGGCATTCCACTCCCCATCGTCATCCTGATCGCGCTGTTCGTCCGCTAGTACGCGTCGACGTCGATCACTGCCTGGGCGAAAGCCTGCGGCGCTTCCTGCGGCAGGTTGTGGCCCACACCCTTGATCACGCGGTGCGTGCGCTTGCCGGTGAAGCGGGCGGCATACGCCTTGCCGTCGGTGGCCGGCGCCACGCCGTCGCTGTCGCCGTCCAGCGTGATGGTCGGCACGCCGATCGCAGGACTGGCCGCCAGCTTGCGCTCCAGCGCGTCGTACTTCGGATCGCCGTCCGCCACGCTAAGGCGCCAGCGGTAGTTGTGGATCACGATGGCGATGTAGTCCGGATTGTCGAACGAGGCCGCGCTGCGGTCGAAGGTGGCCTGGTCGAAGTTCCACTGCGGCGAATTGGCCTTCCAGATCAGGTTGGCGAATTCGCGGCGGTTGGCCTGGTAGCCCGCCTGTCCGCGCTCCGTGGCAAAGTAGAACTGGTACCACCAGCCGTGTTCCGCCTTGGGCGACAGCGGCAGCTTGTTGCGCTCGCGGTTGTTGATCAGATAGCCGTTCACCGACACCATGGCCTTGCAGCGCTCCGGCCACAGGGCCGCGATGATGTTGGCGGTGCGCGCACCCCAGTCGTAGCCGGCCAGGATGGCCTTGGGGATCTTCAGCGCGTCCATCAGCGCGATGATGTCCAGCGCCACCGCCGCCTGCTGGCCGTTGCGGAACGCCGCATCGGACAGGAAGCGCGTACTGCCATGGCCGCGCAGGTGCGGCACGATCACGCGGTAGCCTTGCGCCGCCAGCAGCGGCGCCACCTCCGCGAAACTATGTATATCGTATGGCCAGCCGTGCAGCAGCAGCACCGGCTTGCCGTCGGCGGGGCCGGCCTCGTAGTAGCCGACATCGAGTTCGCCGGCGCGGATCTGGCGGATCGGCGCCAGCGGCTGCGGCAGATCGGCTGCGCGCGCCAGCGATGCGAAAGGCAGCTCGGCGGCGGCCAGACCGACGGCGGCCAGTGCGCCGGTCAGCAGGTTGCGGCGTTGGGTATTCATGCTGCCAGCGCCAGTTCGACGTGGATATTGCCGCGCGTGAGCTTGGAGTACGGGCAGGTCTGGTGCGCCGCGTCGATCAGCGCCTGGCCCACGTCACGCTCCAGGCCCGGGAGGCTGACGTTCAGGCGCGCTTGCAGCAGGTAGGCGCTGCCGGCCGTGCCCAGGTCGACTTCGGCATCGACCGCCAGGTCGGCCGGCAGTTGCACCTTCATCGCCCGCGCCGCATGCCCCAGGGCGCCGATGAAGCAGGCCGACCAGCCGGCCGCGAACAGCTGCTCCGGATTGGTGCCCTGGCCGTTGCCGCCGGGCGGCGACAGCTTGATGTCCAGACGGCCGTCGCTGCTGCGGGCGTTGCCGTCGCGGCCGCCGGTGGTGTGGGTTTTGGCGGTGTACAGTACTTGTTCGATGCGGGTCATGGTGTGCTCCTTGTCGTGGTCGGGATGGTGTTTTTAATCGCATCCGATGCAATCGGATGAGACGAATAATATCTCAAGCAAAAACAAAGTCAAGCTTTTCCGATCAAATCGCATCCGATGTATAATCGGCCATCTGCAGACCAAGGGGACCGCCATGAGCACCAAAGCCGCCGCAAAAAAAGAATCGCGCAAGCTGGCCGATTTTTTATGCTTCTCGATTTATTCCGCCAACCTGGCGTTCGGCCGCGCCTACCGTCCCATCCTGGACGAGCTGGGGCTGACCTACACCCAGTACATCACCGTCATCGCGCTGTGGGAGCAGGACGGCCAGACCGTCGGCAGCCTGGGCGAGAAGCTGTTCCTGGAGTCGAACACGCTGACGCCCATCCTGAAGAAGCTGGAAACGATGGGCTATCTGCGCCGCGAGCGCGATCCGGGCGACGAGCGCCAGGTGCTGGTCAACCTGACCGACGCCGGCCGCGCGCTGCGCGAAAAAGGCCTGGGCATGAACCTGGTGGACGCCTGCGGCCTGACGCCGGGCGAATTCTCCACGGTGCAGAAAGCCGTCGCTACCCTGCGCGACAGCCTGATCAAGTCGGTACAGGACAAGGGCTAGGCATGGCGAGGAAACGGTTTTGGCTGTTCGCTGGATTTGTGGCGGTGATCGTCTGCGGCCTGCTGTCGCGCAGATATCCGTTTCTGCTGCCTGCGTTCCTCGGCAAATATCCCGGTGATGCGCTGTGGGCGGTGATGGTCTACCTGGGCTGCGCCTTTGTCAGGCCCGGCGCGGCGACGGGCCGCCTGGCGGCGAGCGCACTGGCGATCTGCTATCTGGATGAATTGTCGCAGCTGTACCAGGCGCCGTGGATCAACGCGATCCGCGCCACGACGGCGGGGCATCTGGTGCTGGGGTCGACGTTCTCGTGGCACGACATGCTGGCCTACACGGTCGGCATCGCGCTGGTCGTGGTCATCACGCAGCGGCACGCCGGCCGGAACCGACGGCCCCGGCCCGGCTCGATATAAACGATTTATATCATTTAGCTTTGCGGCGGCGGGCCGCCACGCCGACCAGCCCCAGGCCGGCCATCAGCATGCCGTAGGTGGCCGGTTCCGGCACGGCGGTGGTGATGTTGAAGTTGCCCGAGTAGCTGGCCGAGCCGCCGGTGAAGCCGCTCACGCGCAGCGTCAACGGGCCACTCAGCACGGTGTTGAGCAGGCGTGCCTTGCTCTCGCCGTCGCCGTTGGTCAGCGCCAGCGAGACGCCGTTCAGCGACACGTCGGTGAAATAGATTCTTTCCTCGTCGAAGCCGAAGAAGTTGATCACACCGCCGTTGACCTTCAGGCCGCCGGGCAGGTCGGGCTTGAAGTTGTAGGTGTCGGAGAAGTAGTCGCCCTCCAACGGGACAGGCTGGCTCAGGTTGAAGCTGCCGGTCCACTGCAGCGGATTGGTTTTCGACTGGTGCAATTCGATGTCATAGGTCTTGGCCATCGCCGACGAGGCGAAGACAGCGCTCAAGGCGAACGCGAGGAGTGTCGATTTCATAGGATGATCCCTGGATGGTTGAGGTTGTAGGCAACTAAAAGTTGCTTGCTTAGCGACTCAATGCGATAGTAAATTGACACCATTAATCGGGAAATAGTCCATTTGGACTGAAGTGCGGCCCGGCCCTTGCCTGCGCCGCCGCCCCCTAGTGACAATGCATGCCATGAAACCAACCGTCCTATTGATCGACGATCACTCGCTGTTTCGCGCCGGCCTGCGCCTGATGCTGTCCGACGCCATCGCCCACCTTGATGTGCGCGAGGCCGCCTCGATCGACGAAGCCCTCGGCGTCCCGCGCGACAGCCCTGCCCCCTGTCTGGTCTTGCTCGATATCCAGCTGCCCGGCGTCAACGGCCTCGACGGCATGACGCTGATCCACCGCCGCTGGCCGGACTGCCCGGTGATCGTGCTGTCGGCCGACGGCGCCAGCGCCACCGCCCACAGCGCGCTGGCGCGCGGCGCCGCCCGCTTCATCTCGAAGGCCGAACCGGCCGCCGCCATCCAGGCCGCGATCAGCGCCGTGCTGCGCGGCGAATGCGACGAGCGCCCGGCCGCCGCCGACCCGCGCCCGCACCTGACGCCGCGCCAGTGCGAAGTGCTGGTCCTGATCTGCGAAGGCCTGTCGAACAAGCTGATCGCGCGCCGCCTGAACCTGTCGGAAAACACCGTGCGCGGCCATGTGCAGGCGCTGCTGGCGATGCTCGGCGTGGTCAGCCGCGCCGAGGCCGCCTTCGCCGCCCGCAAGCGAGGCCTGGTTGGCTAGCCGGCCCGCGCCCGATACCGAGCGCCTGATCCGCGCCGAGCAGGCCCGCCTGTTGATGGGGAATATGGGCAGTTCGCTGCTGCCGGCCATCGCCGTCGCCCTGCTGCTGGTCTACGTGCTGGCCACGCCGGACAACACGCTGGCGCTGCGCCTGTGGTGCGCCAGCGTGATCGTCTCCAAGGTGTTCGCCAGCTGGGATGCGCGGCGCCTGCTGCGCGCGCCCATCCTGCCCGAGCACGCCGGCCGGCTGACGCGCCGCCTGATCGTGCTCAACGCGATCGACGGCGCCGCCTGGGGCGCGCTGGCCTTTGCCGGACTGGATCCCAGCTCGGCCGCCAACAGCATCCTGGTGGTGGCGGTGCTGGCCGGCATCGTCGGCAATTCGATGTCGCTGCTGTCGCCGGTGCTGCCGGTGTTTGCCGTATTCTGCGTGTTCGAACTGGGCGCGCTGGCGCTCAAGACCTGGACCCTGGGCGACCTGGCGTTCCAGGCGCTGAGCCTGGCGGTGCTGATCTATCTGAGCAGCTTGCTCAGCCAGGGCCGCAACAGTTCGCGCGCGGCGCGCGCGGCGATCCAGCTGCGCTTCGACAACATCGAACTGATAGACCAGCTGCGGGTGGAGACCGACAAGGCGCAGCAGGCGCTGCACGCGGCCGAGCAGGCCAACCTGGCCAAGTCGAAGTTCCTCGCCGCCGCCAGCCACGACTTGCGCCAGCCCATCCACGCGCAGGGCTTGTTCCTCGAAGTGCTGGGCCGCTCGGCGCTGACGCCGGCCCAGCGCGAGGTGCTGGCCAGCGCCCGCTCGGCGTCGGAGGCGTCGGCCGGCATGCTGCACACGCTGCTCGATTTTTCGCGCATCGAGGCCGGCGTGGTGGAGGCGCACATCGTGCCGTTCCGGCTGCAGCCGCTGCTGGCCAAGATCGAAAGCGAGCTGGCGCCGCAGGCCGACAGCCAGGGCCTGGTCTACCGCACCCACGACAGCGAGCTGGTGCTGCAATCGGATCCGGCGCTGGTCGAGCTCATCCTGCGCAACCTGGTGTCCAACGCCGTGCGCTACACCGAGCGCGGCGGCATACTGGTCGGCTGCCGGCGGCGCGCGGGCGGCGCCGTGGTCGAGGTGTGGGATACCGGCATCGGCATCGCCGCCGCGCAGCAGCAGGAAATCTTCCAGGAGTTCCACCAGCTGGGCAATCCCGAGCGGGACCGCCAGAAAGGCCTGGGCCTGGGATTGTCGATCGCGCGCGGCCTGGCGCGCATCCTCGATGCGCCGCTGACGCTGTCCTCGCAGCCGGGACGCGGCAGCGTGTTCCGGCTGGCGCTGCCGCTGGCGACGCTGAGCGCGCCGGCGGCGGCCGTGGCCGCACCGCCGCCGGCGCCGCTGCGTCCGCTGGCGATGCGGGTGCTGCTGGTGGACGACGACGCCATCGTCTGCGCCAGCATGCAGCGCCTGCTGCAGGCATGGGGTTGCGAGTGCCAGGTGGCCGACGGCATAGAGCAGGCGCTGGCGCTGGCGCCGGCGCTGCGGCCCGAGCTGATCATCAGCGACTACCGGCTGCGCGGCCAGCAGACCGGCGCCGAAGCGATCGCCGCCCTGCGCGAGCAGGCCGGCGTGACCTTACCGGCGCTGCTGATCACCGGCGACACCGCCCCGGCCCGGCTGCGCGAAGCGCGCAACAGCGGCGTGCCCCTGCTGCACAAGCCGGTGGCGCCGGCGCAGCTGTATCAGGTGCTGGTCGATATCGAGGGAAGTCATTACGGTGATGGAGGGAGACTGGAGCGGGTGAAGGGAATCGAACCCTCGTCGTAAGCTTGGGAAGCTTCTGCTCTACCATTGAGCTACACCCGCGATGCACGCATTCTACGCGGGATTGCACAAGGTTGACAACGTCGCGGCGCCGCTTCCCTAGCAAACCTGTGCCTTGCCACCCTCTTCTTGCGCCTGGTAGATGGCGCAGCTGTTCTTCCCGTTGCGCTTGACGAGGTACATGGCGCTGTCGGCGCACTTCATCAAATCGTCCAGGTTGTGCCCGTGCCGCGGATAGAGTGCTATCCCTATGCTTGCTCCCAGTCCGTAGGTTTGCCCGTCTATCTCAATCTCGGCAATAATTTTTTTCAGCAGCTTGTTTCCAATCTCGAGGGCTTGCTCTTCGTTGTCCAGCTGGGTGCCGATGACGACAAATTCGTCACCGCCTATGCGCACGCAAATATCCGTACTGCGCGTATTTTCCTTGAGCCTTGAAGCCACCCGTTTCAATACCTCGTCGCCGACCGCATGCCCCGCCGTGTCATTGATCGGCTTGAAGTTATCCAGGTCGATATAGAAGACCGCGACCACCTGGTGCGGCCTGGTGGCCAGCAACAGCGCCTGCTCGAACAAGGTGCCCATGTAACGCTTGTTATTGAGTCCGGTCAGTGGATCGTGGCACGCCAGATCGAGGGCCTGGGCTTCCGAGGCGATCACGCGGCGCTGGAATAGCGTCAGTATCGCCGCCACCAGCGCAAAATACTGGATGCTGACCAGCAGCGTGCCGATCACAAATCCATTCCTGAAGTACGCCGCGGAGAAATGGCTGAGCACCGGGCCGGTGAGCCAGTGAACGGATAAGAGAATGCTGGACACCGCCAGACACCGCATGGGCAATCTGGGATAGTCTCTGGTCCGGTAGAAGGCGAACCAGCCGGCACAGGCCAGCAAACCTGAATTGATCAAGGAATAGAGCGACGCGCGAATTAGAGGATGCCAATCGGCTAAAAGGCCAACGACTATCCATACTTCCGCGATCACCCCAGCCAGCCAGAAATACGCCAGGCGGGTATCG
Organism: Rugamonas rivuli; assembly: GCF_009380165.1. Classification (GTDB taxonomy): domain Bacteria; phylum Pseudomonadota; class Gammaproteobacteria; order Burkholderiales; family Burkholderiaceae_D; genus Rugamonas; species Rugamonas rivuli. The sequence continues at coordinate 151,079 of NZ_WHUF01000008.1, read as the reverse complement.
AGCTCCAGAAACCGCACCAGGCCCGTCAGGAACAATGGCTTCTCAAGCACATTGAATGCGACATAGACCGCGATGACCAGCGCCGCATTCTTCGACGGTAGAAACAGAAACAATATGATGCGCGCCGCAAGCGCGCAAGCGATGGACGCCGCCCACCATCCGGCCCCGGCATTGATCCTCGGAATGCCCTTGATCCATAGGAAAAACACTGCAAACAAAAAGTAAGTCGTGCTGCCGAAGGTGTGGACAACTTCATACGACATCGCAAGTCCCCTGGTTTTCCACATAGCAAGATGCCAGTTAGATATCTTTATCGTAGAGTAGCATGGACTTGTTGCCGATTTGCAGCAGCGTTGCGGTGATCGGACAGGCGATGCGCGATTTCCCATCCATCCCCCCGGGCACGCTGATGTGACATTGACAATCATTCTGAAAGGCGCAAAATGGCGAAATTGGTCGACACTTTTCAGTGACGGAAACGCTGCGATGACCGCCAAGATCATCTCCATTGTTCAATTGATGCTGAAGCCCGCCGTCGGGCTGATGCACCGGCTGCGGTATCCGTACAAGTTCGCCGCCATCGGCCTGCTGGGCCTGGTCGCAATCGCCTACCTCTTCATCGTCCTGACCGCCAATCTGCATCACGCCATCGACATCGCGCGCCAGGAGCAGGCCGGCCTGGCGGTCGACCAGCCCTTGCTGTCATTGATCCAGGTGCTGCAGCAGCATGAGGGTCTGGCCGCGGCCGCCAAGAGCGGCGTGCCCAGCCTCGAAGCGCAGCGGGCGGACAGGATGGCCGCATTGAATCGGGCCGTCGGCCTGGTCGAGCGCGCCATCGGCGAGCATGGCGGACAGCTCCAGCTGGCCGCCGGCTGGCCCCCCATCAAATCCCGGCTGGACGCGCTGCGCCGCGGGGCCGAACAGATGGGGCCGGAGCAAAGCCGCGATGCCCATGAAGCTTTGCTGAAGGCCTTGCTGGCCATGGTGGCCCAGGTCGGCGACAGCAGCTTCCTGGTGCTCGACCCGGTCGCCAGCAGCTACTACCTGATGGACGCGGCCACCACCAAGCTGCCCGCCACGCTGGACACCGTCGGCCGCCTGCGCGCGCACGGCGCCCTGGCGCTGGCGGCGCACAGCATCGACGCCGAGGGCCGCGCCGCCTTTGTCGGCGAGCTGGCGGTGCTGCGCGTGCGGCTGGAGGAAGTCAATTCCGTGCTGCGCATGGCGCAGCGCACCAATCCCCGCGTGGCCGCGCGCATCGCCGGCTTCGCGCGCCAGTTCGAAGAGGCGATCGGCGAAGTGCAGAGCATCGTCAACCACGACATCGTGGGCGCCCGCTTCAGCACCGATGCGGCGCGCTACCTGGAAAAAACCACGGCCGCCATCGACCGCGGCTACGAGCAGACCCGCACGCTGCTGCTGCCCTTGCTCGACGAGATCCTGGCGGCGCGGATCGCCGGGATGCAGATGCAGCGCTTCCACAGCGCCGTGCTGGCCGGGCCGGCCTTCCTGCTGCTGTTCATGTATCTGGCGGCCGGCGCCTGCATCGCGGTGATGTCCTCCATCAAATCGCTCAGGGATGGCGCCGAGCGCATGGCCAACGGCGACTTCGTCACGCCGATACGGCTGGCCACGCGCGACGAGTTGCAGCACGTGGCCACCAGTTTCAATCACATGGGCGAGGAACTGTGCCGGCGCAACCAGGAGGCGCACCAGCACGCCGACGAACTGGAATCGCTCAATCGCAAGCTGGAGACCCTGAGCACCACCGACGGCCTGACCGGCATCGGCAACCGGCGCCATTTCGACGCGGTGCTGGCCAGCGAATGGAGCCGGGCCGCGCGCCTCCAGCAGCCGCTGGCGCTGGCCATGCTCGATGTCGACTGGTTCAAGAAATTCAACGACCACTACGGCCATCACGAGGGCGACGAATGCCTGCGGCGGGTGGCGCTGGTCCTGGCCGCCAGCATGTGCCGCGCCGGCGACATGGTGGCGCGCTACGGCGGCGAGGAATTCGTTTTTATCGCGCCCAACTGCAATGCGGCGCAGGCGCACAAGCTGGGCATCAAGCTCCACAAGGCCTTCGAGACGCTGGTGCTGCCGCACCAGGCGTCCGAGTTCGGCCGCGTCACGGTCAGCATCGGCGTGGCCAGCATGCTGCCCGGGTCCGCCGACGCGCCCGAGCGCCTGGTCAAGGCGGCGGACCAGGCCCTGTACCAGGCCAAGGAGCAAGGCCGCAACCGCGCGGTGTGCCGGGCGATGGAAGAGCCTTTCACCACGCAATGATGGCGGCTCCTGCGCATGCATCATCCGCCGCGCCAACAACTCGTCATACCGTTACTACCATTCATCCCGCCGCAGGCCGCGTTCGTCGGCCGGGACTCACGAAGCGCGTCCGCCGTCCCTAGAATATCCGGACTTTCAACGAACGGAGACCACCATGTTGCGACACCTGCCCCTACCGCTACTGCTGCTGATGACGAGTGGCGTCCATGCACAGCCATTGGATGCAGTAACGAGCGCCATCAATGCCGGAGAGTACAAACAGATCACCAGCGTCGTCGTGTCGCAGCATGGCAAGCTGATCTACGAACACTACTTCGACAAGGAAGGCCCCGAGGGCTTGCGCAACACGCGGTCGGTGACCAAGACCGTGACCGGCATGCTGGTGGGCGTGGCGGCCGACCGCAAGCAGCTGCGCCTGGACACCAAAGTGCTGCCCCGCTTCCCGGAATTGCAGCCGCTGGCCAACCCCGATCCGCGCAAGGACAACATCACGGTCGAAGACTTCTTGACCATGAGCTCGCTGCTCGAATGCGACGACGACAACCAGCTTTCCCGGGGCAACGAGGAACGCATGTACCTGATCGAAGACTGGAGCCGCTTTGCGGCCGACCTGCCGATACGGGGATTTCCCGACTGGCAGCCGCGGCCTGAAAAATCGCCCTACGGCCGCGCCTGGAGCTATTGCACTGCGGGCGTCACGCTGCTGGGGCCCTTGCTGGAACGCGTCAGCGGGCAGAGCGTGCCGGACTTCGCCGCCGCCAATCTGTTCAAGCCGCTTGGCATCGAGCAGGTGAAATGGCAATTCCAGCCCAAGGGATCGGCGATGACCGGCGGCGGCCTGCAGCTGCGCAGCGCCGACCTGGCCAAGCTCGGCCAGCTTTACCTCAACGGCGGCCGCTGGGAAGGTAAGCAAATCATTTCATCCGAGTGGGTGCGCAACTCCATCGCCCCGCATGCGAATGCCCGCGAAGGCTACGACTACGGCTATCTGTGGTGGCTGCAGCAGTTCAAGGTTGATGAGCGCACCGTGCCCGCTTACGGCATGTCCGGATCGGGCGGCAACAAGGTGTTCGTGCTGCCGGAGCAGGATGCGGTGGTCGTCATCACGACCACCAATTTCCAGATTCGCGGCGCCCATCCGCTGAGCGAAAAACTGTTGACCAGCCTGATCTTGCCGACCTTGCTGCGTCCTTGAATAGTCAGCCATCCCGCTATCAAAACTCCCCAGAGACAGAATTTAACTATAGTGACAATTTGTGTACATTTTTGCATTTTATTGCAGACACAATCGAAGCGCACGATAGGAAAGCGCCGATGTAACACATGAGCGCCTACACATGAATTCCACCCTGGGGAGCTTCCATGAAAAAAGTAATCACAGCAGTACTGGTGACATCTTCCATCGCGTCACTTTCGCTGGCATTTGCACTTGGAGCGGATGAGGCGACATCTTTTAAATCAGCCGTACGCGAAAGCAAACTCCTGTCCCTGGCCGCGCGCGAGAAAGCGATAGACCTCGGGTACGAGGCATTTAAAAAGAAGGTCTACAAAGAATCCTTCCCGGGCGGCGTCTACATCGTGAACGGCGATACGCCGGTGGCCGATGAAAAGGAATTGATGGACTTTTACCAGAGGGAGATCGTGGCGGAATGGAAGAGCACGAAATTCGGCATCGCCCTTGGCCAGGGCGCCACGACGCAACTCATCCTGGACGCTCCCAACGGCAACCCCGCAGCCTGGGATAACGTAAGCAAGAGAAATCTGACCTACTGCATCAGCAAGACATTTGGAAGCAACTATACGAAAACCCTGCAGGCGATTCAAAGCGCAACGCAAGCCTGGGAAGCGGTGGCAGACGTGCGCTTCGTGCACGTCGACAGCCTGGATGGACAATGTGATGCGTCCACGCCTGGCGTGGTGTTCGATGTACGTCCGGTGAACGTCGGTGGAGAGTATCTTGCCCGCGCATTTTTCCCGCGCTATGCCCGCCCCCAACGCAATGTGCTGATCGACGATTCGTCGTTCACGCTGAAGCCGGGGAAACTGGAATTGGCCGGGATACTGCGTCATGAGCTTGGCCATACCCTGGGCTATCGCCATGAACAAACCAGGCCTGAAGCCGGCAAGTGTTTTGAAGACAAAAACTGGGTCCCTTTGACCAGCTACGACGCCTTCTCCGTGATGCACTACCCGCAATGCAACGGGCTAGGCGACTGGTCTCTGACACTGACGCAAAAAGACAAACTGGGCGCGGCCTGCCTTTACGGTCCAGCCAGCGGCTCCAGCTTCAAGCCCGATAGTTGCAACAGCATTTAGGCAGCAGGATAGCGGCGGCGGGCGCCGCCCCGCCGCTGCCGTCTCAGTTCAGCAGATTGAAGTCGGCCCGGTAGTACACGCCTTCCGGACCATCGCCGGCGCGTTGCAGATAGATGGCCTGCTTGCCGATGCTGGCGTGCTCGACTTCGTAAATGCCGCTGGCCAGCGCCGGGCCGGCGGCCACCGCGAAGGTCAGCGAGAACTGGTCCCCGCGCGCGTCCACGAAGCTGCGCTTGACGCTCAGCAGCGTCATCGCCATCCCCCGGCTGCCCGGATACACATTGAAGCGCTCCTGCACCAGCGCCAGATACGCGGCGCTGCCGGCCGCCGGCGGCGCGACGTTGCCGGCGCCTATGCCGACTGCCGGCGCGGTCCTGGCTTTGCTCATCTCGGCCGCGCCGCACAGGCCGCTGCTGCCCAGCAGGCCTCCGGTAGCCAGCACAAATGTTCGACGTTCCATGATCGCTCCTTGACGAAGATTAGCCGCGCGGTGGGAAGATGCCCTGCAACGCAATAATAAAGTTCAGCTCCAGATAGGGCTGCACATTGTCGTGCGCCTGCCCGCCGCCGTTGGCACCGCTCAACACGGCCGCGCCCATGGGATGCAAGGGCGACGGTCCGATATACGGCGGCGTCGGCGATACGGAAACGGCCAGCGTGTTGCCGTTCGGGCTGGAGGTGCTGGCCAGCGTACTGGTCGCCCGCATGTCGTGCGCGTGCGACGGCAGCTCGGCCGCCGCCAAAGTCACGCTGGCCTGGCCGCCCGATTCGCCCTGGAGGCGCTCGCTCAACCCCGGCCCATGGCCGACGCCTATCGGTGCGCGCTGGCGCAAATTCGGCAAGGCAAACGTGTTTTTTCCATCGCCGCCGTACTGGGTTCCCAGCAAGGAGAACAAGGCCGTATTCTGCGAAATCGGCAATATCTGGCCATCGCAAGTGGCCCAGCCCGAGGGTGCAAAGTTTCCGGCAAACAGACGGATCTCCGCAAGGAATGGATCTGCCATGACTACTCCTTAACTTTGGGAAGGGAAGACGCCGAACAGCGAAATGATGAACTGCACCGCGAGATAGGGCGCCATATTTTCATGCGGCTGGCCGCCGTTGTGGGTGCCGATGGTGCTGGCGCCCATCAACAGATTCGGCGCCACGGCGGCGTACACCTTGGGCTTGGGCGATGGCGCCGCCGGCACCCAGCTGCTGCCGTCGGTGATGTTGATCCCGCCGCCGGCGGGCGGCGGCGCGGCGCTGCTGGCGTTGATCGTGTGCTTGTGGGACGGCATTTCCGCCGTGCTCAGCGCAACCCGCTCCAGGCCGCCGTTCTTGCCGAGCTGGTAGGTGTCGCCTTGCAGCGTGCCGACGTGGACCGGCACGCGGCCGCGCAAGTCGGGCGTGGCAAAGGTCTCGACGCCGTCGCCGCCATAGGTGTTGCCGATCAGGGCGAACAAGACTTCATTCTCCGATATCGGCCACAGAGCGCCGTCGCAAAAAGCCCAGCCCACCGGAGCAAAGTTCCCCGCAAACATGCGAATTTCACCAACATAAGGTACGGACATGGTTAGTCTCCTGAAAGCAGGACAAGCTCAATTACGCGAAGGGAAAATGCCCGACAGGGCGATGCAGAACAGGCTGGGCGCGTAAGGCTGCCGGTTCTCGTGCGGCGCGGAACTCCCGGCATTGCCGACCGTGTCCGGATGCAGGGCCGCGCTGCCGTCGAAGCCGTGATAAATGTTGGCGCCGCCCGCCGGGATGGAGTCCAGGTAATTGCCGCTGGGGCTGGTGGAGCGGAGGTCGGTGGGGTTGACCTGGTTGGCGGCGTAGACGGTGTGGCCGTGCTGCGGCACCTGCGCCGTCGTCAGCGTGATATGCGCCGCGCCGCCTGTCGCCCCCGGCTGGACGTTGTGCATCGGCATGCGGCCGCGCAGGTCGGGCAGCGCGAAATTGGCGATGCCGTTGCCGCCGTAGTTGGTGCCCAGGATACTGAACAGCGCCTGGTTCTGGTTAATCGACAGCAGTTGTCCGTCGCAGCGCGCCCAGCCTTTGGGAACAAAGCCGAAACTGAACATGCGGATTTCACCTAAGAAGGGTATGGACATGGTGGCTCCTGGTAGCGAAAGAGGCCGCGGCGGCGATGCCTGGCGGCGTAAGAAAAAGCGCCGTCGGCGGACGGCGTTCAGGCTGACGGCAGCCGGCTCAGGAAGATCGGCGCCGTTTGGCGCGGCCCGCCAGCAGCAGCATGCCCAGGCCCAGCGACAGCATCATGACGGAAGAAGGTTCCGGCACGACCTGGCCCATCGGACGCAGCATCACATTGTCGAGCGCCGTGTAGTCGAAGAAGTTTTTATTGAAAAACTGCAGCCAGACCTGCCCCTGGTCGCTCCACAGATTGGGCACCGTGACATGGGTCCAGTCGCCGCCGGTGTTGGTCTGCTGCCAGATGACTTTGCCGTCGAGCAGCACCTTGGAGTCGTTGACGACCGGGTCGGTCTGGCTCGCATGATAGCGCTGCAGGTCGAAGTCCAGCTTGTAGATGAAGTGGCGGTCCATGTCCACCTTCTGCCCCAGGATGCCGAAGCCCGCATAGGCCCCATCGCTGAACACCATGTTGAACAGGTTGGACAACGGCGTGCCGGAATAATCATAGCCCAGCGTCTGCGCCGAAGTGTCGCCGCTTTGCGTCCAGGCAGGCGACAGCGTCGCGGCGGAGAAATCGCCATCGGCAACCAGATTGATTGCCGCCTCGGCGGACGAAGCGCCGAACGCGACGGCGCACAACAAGGCAGAAAATAACTTACGCATGGCTAACCTTCAAGATGATTGGAGGATTTGGCGAGCAACAGTGCGCTTATTTTACTGCGAATATGTCAACAAATTATCAATATGATAGCTGTTTTTAAAAATATTATGAAAACGTTGTTTTTATCATAGTAGCAAGATGCAAGCGGGCTCAGCGGGCCAGCCAGCCGATGCTGTGGGCGGCCACATTGTGGATGTAGAGGCGGCCGCCGGCCTCGGTGGCGCCGGTGGTGACGGGCGAGGCGCCGCTGGGATCCTGCAGGTCGGCGACGATGCTGCCATCCTCGGTGAAGGCCAGCACGTGGCCGTAAGGCTTGGGCTCGGGCCACAGCGCGCGCGGCACGCGCAGCATCAGCTTGCGCAGCCAGGGCTGGCCGGCCATCTTGTCGAGGTCGTTGCGCGCACCGGACAGACCCAGCCAGATGCGGCCGCCCTCGCCGCGCACCAGGTTGTCCGGGTAGCCGGGCAGGTTATCGAGCAGCACCTGCGCCTGCGGCGACGCCATCCGCACATCCAGCTTCGCCGCGTCGACGTCGATTTTCCAGACCCGGTAGCGGCCGCTCTCGCACACGTACAGGTGGCGCTGGTCGGCGCTCATCAGCACGCCGTTGGAAAAGCTCAGGCCGTAGGCGAGCACGCGCGTGGCCTTGGCGGCCGGATCGTATTCCAGCACGCGGCCGGTGGCCGATTGCTCCAGCACGTCCAGCATGGCCGCCTCCATCGTGTCGCGCTGGCCGGGACCGAAGCGCTGCGACGCATCGCTGAAGTAGATCTTGCCGTTGGCCGCCACCGCCACGCCGTCGGCAAAGCGGATAGTCTCGCCATCGACGCGGTCGGCCAGCACGCTGACGCGGCCGTCGGGCGCGACCGACAGCAAACCCTTGATGGCGTCGGCGACGATCAGCTGGCCGGCGGCGTCGAAGGCCAGACCCAGCGGCCGGCCGCCGGTGGAGGCCAGCACTTGCTGCGCGCCGCCGTCGGCCTGCATGCGCAGGATCTTGCCGCTGAGGACGCCGGTGTAGAGCTTGCCGTCGGGCCCGGCCAGCACGTGCTCGGGGCCGGCTTCGGCGCCCAGCGAGATCTGCTGCAGGCCGGCCAGCCGGGTGTTGGCCGCGTGCGGGCCCGTGTAGCCTGGCGGCGTGGGAGCGGTCCAGCTGACCGGCTCGATGGGGACCGGCCATAAGCTCAGATAGGCAGCGACGATCAATGCAGCAAACATGGACACCCTGGCGATTTTTTTCATAGTGCGCACTAGTCTACGCAATCCTGATGAAAAATGGCAAATCTTGCATCATCACGCCACGGCGGCTCCGTGCGCCGACGTCGCCGGATGGGCGGCGATGGCTTGCAGCACGATGTCGTGCAGCCGCCGGGCCGGGGCGCTCAGCTCGTCGCTGCCGCAATGCAGGCGCAGGCCGATCACCGGCAGCGGCGGCAGGCCGGGCTGCTCCAGCGCGCGCAAGGCCGGCGGCAAGCCGATCGCCGTGCGCACCGTCACGCCCAGTCCGGCCGCCACCGCCGCCCACACGCCGCCCAGGCTGGGGCTGCTGAAGGCGATGCGCCACGCAATGCCGGCCCGGTCCAGCGCCTGTATCGCCGCCGAGCGCATCATGCAGGGCGCGTCCATCATCACCAGCGGCAGCGGCTCGCCGTGGCCGCCCCAGGCCGGCCAGTCGCCGTGGCCGGCGGCGGCGATCCAGCGCATGGTCAGACGGGCCAGCTCGGGCGCCGGCGCCGGGGGCGCGGCATCGCTGTGCCAGGCCAGCGCCAGCTCCAGCCGCCCGGCCGCCAGCTGCGCCATCAGGTCGGCGTTGCGCGCCACGCAAGCCTCGATGCGCAGCCTGGGGTGCACGCGGGCGAAGCGGCCCAGCACTTCGGTGAGGATGTGCTCGCCGAAATCTTCCTGCATGCCCAGCCGCACGCTGCCGGCCAGCTCGGCGCCGCGCACCGCCGTGGCCGCCTCATCGTTCAACTCCAGCAGCCGGCGCGCATAGCCCAGCAGCGATTCCCCGGCCGAGGTCGTCACCATGCCGCGCCCTTCCTTGCGCAGCACCGGCAAGCCCAGCTGGTCTTCCAGTTTCTTCAGCTGCGCGCTGACGGCCGAGGTCGAACGTCCCAGCCGCTCCGCCGCCTTGGCGAAACTGCCCAGGTCGACGCCGGTGACGAAGGTGCGCAGCACGTCGAGGTCGAAGGTAATTCGTCGCATGACCATCCCGATTTATCGAAGCATTGATCAAAATATTCCTGATTTCCAGGATCAAAATAGTCCTGTATCGTGGACCTGTCAATCACAAAACGGAGGCCGTCATGCCCATGAGCCGCATCTCTCTGCTGAAAGGAAAATCGCCCGAGTACCTGGCCGCGCTGTCGAACAGCCTGCACCGCGCCATGGTCGAGGCCTTCAACGTGCCGGCCAAAGACCGCTTCCAGGCCATCCACCAGCACGAGCCGTACGAGCTGGTCTTCGACCGCGACTATGAAAGCCCGGCCGGCCCGCGCTCCGACGACTATGTGCTGATCAACATCACCACCGGCAAGCCGCGCAGCACCGAGATGAAGCAAGCCTTCTACCGCCGCCTGGTCGAACTGCTGGCCGAGGCACCGGGCCTGCGGCCGCAGGATGTGATGGTGGTGCTGTCCGTCTCGCAGGGCGACGACTGGTCGTTCAGCGGCGGCGAGCCGGCCGCCAGCCTGTGGAGGCCGGCATGATCGCCATGCAATACAGCTTCAGCCTGCCGGCCGACTACGACATGGCCATCGTGCGCGAGCGCATCGCCGGCAAGGGGCCGCTGCTGGACCGGCTGCCGCACCTGGCGTTCAAGGCCTATCTGTACGCCGAACGCGGCGCGGCACCGGAAAACCTGTACGCGCCCTTCTACCTGTGGCACAGCGAGGACGGCATGCACGACTTCCTGAACGGCCCCGGTTTCGCCGGCGTGGCGCAGGCCTTCGGGTGGCCGGCGGTGCGCACCTGGACGCCTTGGCACGCCAGCATCGGCGCCGGGGTGCGGCAAGCGCGCCACGCCACCCGCAGCGTCGAGGCCATCCCGCCCCACAGCGACCTGGCGCAATGGCGGCAACGGGAGGAACAACATGCGCGCCATGCGCTCGAGTGCGGCGCGCTGGCGGTGGTGATCGGTTTCGAGCCGGGCGGCTGGAGCATCGTGCGCCTGTGCCTGTGGGGCGCGGAACCGGCCTTGCCGCCGCTGCCGAACGAGCAGCGCTACCGGGTCGGCCACGTGTCGGCGCCGGACCGGGACTAGCGCAGCAGAATCAGCGCGTAGCGCGGCTGGGCGTTGGCCTGGGCCAGCATCGAGGCGCCGGCCTGGCGCAGGATGCTGGCGCGCGTCAGTTGCGCGGTCTCGCTGGCGTAGTCGGTGTCGCGGATGCGCGAGCGCGCCGCCTCCAGGTTGTTGGCGCCGCTTTCGTCGTTGCCGGCCGCCGCCGACAGCCGGTTGCTGGCCGCCCCCAGCGCGGCGCGGACCTCGCTCACCTGGTCGATCTTGCCGTCGTAGTAGTCCAGCGCGGCCGAGGCGCCGCTGAAGGTGGACAGATCCTGCACCGGCTCGCCGCCGCTGTACACATCCTGCAGCTGCAGGTCCGGCGGCCCGACCACCACCGACGCCTGCCGGCCCGCCAGCAGGCCGGCCGCCGACGGATTGGCGCCGCCTATGCTGAGCGGGTGCGATCCCGGCCGCGGCACATTGCTGACGGTGACGTTACCCTTGTGCGTGCCCAATGCCAGCCCCAGCGAGGCGGTGCTGCCCGGGTTGGATTCGGTGATGATGATGTCGCGGCCGTCGGCGGCGCTCAGGGTCAGCGTACCGCCGCTGGCGCTGGCCGTCACGCCGCTGGCGGCGGACGCCGCGCTGATGGCGCCGGCGGCATTGGCGGCGCGGATGGCGGCAGTGTTGCCGGCCACGGCGCCGATGCTGACGCCGTTGATGGCAAAGGCTCCGGCCGGCAGCACGCCGTTGGCGCCGACGTCGCCGGACAGCGTGGTGGCGGCGCTGGCCGTCACATCGCGCACATTGGCGGCGTTGATGGCGGCCGCCACCGCGTAGGCGCTGGCGGCGCCCTGGCCGGCCTGCGCACCGGCGGACGAGGCGCCGACCGCCGCGCCATTGATGATCAGATCGCCAAAACCTATCGCCGCCAGCACCGCCGTGCCGACCAGAGTGGCCTGCTGCGGCGCGACGTTGACCAAGGCCTTGTTGTAGCCGGCCGGCGCCAATGCGGCCGGGATATTCAGCGCCAGCGTCTGTCCGGCCTGGGAGCCGACCTGCAGTTGCTGCGAGAACGATCCGTCCAGCAGTGCGAGGTTGTTGTAGCGGGCGCCGGCCACGATGTCCACATTGGAAGCGACCAGCGCATTCACCTCGACCTGGATGGCGGCGCGGTCGACCTTGCTGTTGGTATCGTTGGCGGCTTGCACCGCCAGCTCGCGCATGCGCTGGAAATTCCCCAGCAATTGCCCGGCCGCGCCGTCCGCCACCTGCAGTAGCGAAATGCCATCGTTGATGTTCTGGCGCGCGCGGCGCAGGCCGTTGATGTCCGAACTCATGCGGTCGCTGATGGCCAGGCCGGCGGCGTCGTCGCGGGCCGAATTGATGCGCAGGCCGCTGGACAGTTTTTGCAGACGCGCAGCCATCTCCTCGCCCGACAGCGCATAACTGCGCTGGGCGTTCAGGGAGGAGAGGTTGGTGTTGATCTGCATGCCGTAGGAACCCGATGCCACTGCGGAAGAGTGGTTGTCGTCTAACTAACGGCAATAAACAGCGGGACTTGAACGTCCCGTGCGAAACAATTACTTGGTGTAGGGTGCAGCCTGGCCGCGCGAATCGCGGTCGTAGTCGGAACCTTCAGTGGCAGACAGCGTCTGGCCCGTGCCCTTGGAAGGGATGCGCGTGCCGGTCAGCGGACGAATCTGGGATGGCTTGACGGCAGGCGCCGAAGCGTCGGCCTGGACGATAGGCTGATCCACGGTGGCGCAGGCGGTCAAACCGACCAGGCTGGCGAGCATTGCGGCGGTCAAAAATTTGTTCATAAGACACCCTATGTTTTAGTTGGTTTTTAGATATTAACTATAAAATAACTAGCGTGTCTACCGTTGTTACAGAATAGTTTTAACCAGGTAGCAATTCGAGACGCTCGCGCGCTTGCGCCAGCTGGCTGCTGTCCATGCGGGCGGCGGCATTTTTCAGGTAGCGGCCGGCGGCGGCATAGCCGCTGCGCTCGGCCATCGCCAGCCACATCCAGGCCTGCGCGATATCGGCGCGCACGCCCTGGCCCACCATGAACATCAGGCCCAGGTTGAACTGCGCGCGCGCATGGCCCTGGCCGGCGGCCTTCAGATACCAGTGGTGGGCCTGCGCATAATCCTGCGCCAGGCCCTGGCCGTTGTCGTAGCGCAGGCCGAGCGTGAACTGGGCCAGCGCATGGCCCTGCTCCGCCGCCTTGGCGTACCAGCCGTTGGCCTGGGCGCAATCGGGCTGCGGACCATCGTCCTTGTCGAACAGCAGGCCGAGGTTGTACTGGGCCGCCGCGTAATCCTGCTCGGCGGCGCGGCGGTACCAGGCCATGGCCTTGCGGTCGTCGCGCGGCACGCCGCGTCCCGTTTCGTAGCGCAGGCCGAGGTCGAACTGCGCCCGCAGATGGCCCTGGTCGGCCGCCTTGCGGTACCAGAAGATCGCCTCCTGGTGATCCTGCACCACGCCGTGGCCGGCGTCGTACAGCATGCCCAGATGATATTGCGCGCCGGGGAAGCCCTGCTCGGCCGCCTTGCGGTACCAGAACTGCGCCTGCTCGTAATCCTGCGCCACGCCCTGGCCGTGATCGTAGCGCAGACCCAGGTTGTTCTGCGCCGCCGCGTGGCCCTGCTCGGCCGCCTTGCGGTACCAGTCCAGCGCCTTCTGCTCGTCGCGCGGCACGCCCTGGCCGTTGTCGTAGATCAGGCCCAGATTGAACTGCGAGCTGGCGTGGTCCTGCTCGGCCGCGCGGCGATACCACAGGATGGCCTTCTGGCTGTCTTGCGCGATGCCGTCGCCCTTGTCGAAGCGCAGCGCCAGGTTGAACTGCGCCGGCGCATAGCCCTGGTCGGCCGCCTTGCGGTACCAGGACATCGCCTGGCCCACATCCTGCGGCACGCCCTGGCCGTTGTCGTAGCGCAGGCCGAGGTTGAACTGCGCGCGCGGATAGCCCTGCTCGGCCGCCTTGCGGTACCAGGCGATGGCTTGCTTGAAGTCCTGCGGCACACCCTTGCCGGTGTCGTACATCATGCCGAGATTGTTTTGCGCGCCGGCGTCGCCCTGGTCGGCGGCCTTGCTGAACCAGTACATGGCCTTCTGCGTATCGGCGTCCAGGCCCTGGCCCTTGGCGTACAGCCAGCCCAGGTTGTACTGGGCGGCGGCGTAGCCCTGCTCGGCGGCCAGCTGGTACCACGCGGCCGCCTCCTGGTAATTCTGCTCGACGCCCTGGCCCTTCTGGTACATCACGCCCAGGTTGTACTGCGCGTGTTCGAGGCCGGACTGCGCGGCCTGGCGATACCAGACCACCGCCAGCTCATAGCTTTGCGCCACGCCCTGGCCGTTGAAATACATAAAGCCCAGGCTATGCTGGGCATTGGCGACGCCGCGCTCGGCCAGTCCCTTGACGCGCAAGAACTCGGCCGTATAAGTGCTGCCGTTATTTGCGTCGGCTTCGTTGGGACTGTATTTCGTCATACCGTTTTTCTACGCTGCTTCAGGCTTGGATTGCGATCATCGCCGGTTGGGTGTCTAAAGTGGGGACCGCATGCAGCACATGGCCCGACGGCGGCGCCGTCAGGCGGCCCTGCTCCTGCAGCACGTCCATGAAGCTGGCCAGCGAAATCGGCCGGTGGTACAGATAGCCCTGCATCGTGGTGCAGCCGTTGGCTTGCAGGTAGCGCGCCTGCACCTCGGTCTCCACGCCTTCCGCCACCAGGTGCAAGCCGAGGCCGCGCGCGATGGAGATGATCGCCAGGATCACCGGATAGTGGCCGTTCTCGTCGTGGATCTCCTTGACGAAGGACTGGTCGATCTTGATCGTGTGGATAGGGAAGCGGTGCAGATACGACAGCGACGAATAGCCGGTTCCGAAATCGTCGATCGCCACCGACACGCCCAGCTGGCACAACTTGTTCAACTGCTCGATCGCATACTGCGGATTGCGGATGCAGATGTTCTCGGTGATCTCGACTTCGATCTGCGCCGGCGAAATGCCGTAGCGCGTCAGCGCGCCGCGCATCTTCTCGAAGAAATCGCCACGGTCCAGATACTGCGGCGACAGGTTCAGCGACAGGCGGATCGCCTCGCCGCCGGCCGCGTTCCATTGCAGCAGATCGCGGCACAACGCGCCCAGCATCCAGTCGGAGATCGGCAGCATCAGGCCATTCTCTTCGGCGAACGGCAGGAACTCGCCGGCCGACAGCAGGCCGCGCTGCGGATGGTTCCAGCGCATCAGGCCTTCGGCGCCGATGATGCGGCCCGTGGCCACGTCGACCTGCGGCTGGTAGTACATTTCCAGCTCGTTCAGCTCCAGCGCCTTGCGCAGGCTCTGCTCCAGCGCGATCTTCTGGTGCGACACGTCCAGCATCGAGTTGTGATAGAAGCTGTGGCCATTCTTGCCCAGCGCCTTCACTTGGTACATGGCGATGTCCGCATGGCGCAGCAGCTCGTCGATGGTCTCGCCGTCGCCCGGGTAAATCGCGATGCCGATCGAGGCCGAGATGTGCACCTCGTGACCATCGAGATCGAAGGGCTTGTGCAGGCTTTCGAGGAATTTGTCGGCGATGGACTTGGCGTCCTGGCGGTCGCGCAGCTCCGGCAGCACGATGGTGAATTCGTCGCCGCCCTGGCGGGCCAGCGTATCGCCGCGGCGCAGGCAATCCTTGAGGCGCTGCGCCACCTGCTGCAGCAGCTCGTCGCCCTTGACGTGGCCCAGCGTATCGTTGACCAGCTTGAAGCGGTCCAGGTCGACGAACATCACGGCCAGCTCGGTCAACTTGCGCTTGGCCTGGATCACGGCCAGGCCCAGGCGGTCCTTGAACAGCATGCGGTTAGGCAGGTCGGTCAGGATGTCGTGGTAGGCCTGGTAGGAGATCACTTCCTCGGCGCGTTTGCGGTCGGTGATGTCGCGCGCCACGCCGTAGGTGCCGAAGAACTCGTGCTTCTTCACCTCGTGGTCGGGGATGTGCATGCCGATCGCGTTGAGCGAAATCGTCATCAGCGTGTTGTTGAAGGTGCGCTCGATGCCGCTGCCGGTATTGCACTTCAAACGCAGCTCGACGTTGCGCGAGGCGCGTTCGTCGACGCGGCGCTCGTTGAAGGCGTAGCGCGCGCGCTCCTGGTCTTCGTCGTGCACCAGCACCGAGTAGTGGCGGCCGATCAGCTCTTCGCGGGTAAAGCCCAGCAGCTGCTGCACGCGGTCGTTCACGAACGTGAACTTGCCTTCGTGGTTCAGGGTGTAGATGATGTCCGGCGAGCTGTCCACCAGGTAGCGGTACATCTTCTCCGAATTTTCCAGCTTGGAGGCGATGCGCTCGTTATCGATGGCCAGGCGGCGCTTTTGCAGCGCGTTCTCCACCGTCTTGAGCAGCTCCTCGCGGCTGTAAGGCTTGCGCAGGTAATCGTAGGCGCCGCGCTTCAAGGCGCCGATGGCCGCCTCGATGCCGACATCGCCGCTCATGACGATGACGTCGCCGTCGATCTCCTTGGCGTTGATGAAGTCCATGATCTCGTGGCCGCTCATGTCCGGCAGGCGCAGGTCGAGCAGGATCAGGTCGAATTTGAGCCTGGTCAGCTGGGCCAGCGCCTCGCTGCCGCAAGTGGCCGTGACCAGATGGTAGTCGCGGTCGCGCAGCAGTTCGTACAGGGATGACAGCAAACGCGGCTCGTCGTCTACGAGCAGGATGCGCGGGCAGTTATCGGGAAGGGCGACGGGGGCGTGGTCGTCCGTGGTGACAGCGGCTAGGCTGACTGGGTTCAGGTTCATCATGGCCTTAAACTGAATCCATCACCCGCGTTTGCACGCCGGCGACTTGACTGGTGCTGCCACGGGCGGGCAGCAGGATCTCAAAGGTGGTGCCCGTTTTACCGGAGCGGCAGGTGATCAGTCCCTGCATTTTCTTCACCAGGCTGTGGACGATGGACAGGCCCAGGCCGTGGTGCGCGCCTTCCTTGGTGCTGCGTACTGCGGAGAACAGATTGGCCAGCACCTCGGCCGACAGACCCGGGCCGGTGTCGCTGACCACCAGCTCCAGGTAAAGCTTGCGTTCGCGGTTGACGTGACCGCGATTCGAGATTTCGATCTTGCCGCCGTCGGCCAATGCTTCGACGGCGTTCTTAATCAGGTTGACCAGGATCTGCTTGAGCAGGTCGGCGTCGCCGTCGATTTCGGCCGGCTCCTCCTGCATGCGCACCACGATCTGCACCGAGGCCGGCACGAAGTCGGTGGCGCGGAACAGGCGCAGCACGTCGTCGACCACGCGGCCCACATCGGTCACGCGCGAGCTCTCGGTCGGCTGCAGGTCCGCCAGGCCGTTGATCAGCTGTCCGACGCGGTCGATCTCCTCGTTCAGGATGGACATCTCGCCCACCACCGGTTCGCGCTTGGCCAGCTTGCCGTCCAGGACCGACAGATAGTTCTTGATGATCGACAGCGGGTTGTTCACCTCGTGCACCACGCGGCGCGAGGCTTCACGGTATTCTTCGGCCACATGGGCGATCTGGCGCTTGGTGTGACCGCGCTCGCTGATCGCCGTCTCCAGCGCGGCGGCGGCCTGGGTGCCGAACGATTGCAGGAAGCGCTCGCGCTTCTGCAGGCCGGCCATCTGCCACGCCGGCGCGCCGCCGATCAACACGCCCAGGCAGCGCTGGTTGGCCACCAGCGGCAGGCACACCATGCCCTCGCTGCCGAGGATGCGGAACAGCTGTTCCTCGGCCACGCTCAGGGCCTGCGAATCGCGGCTGACGAAACTCAGCTTGCGCGCGCCCGCCGACTCGGCCACCACGCCGCCCTTGTTGAGCGGGATGACGAATTCGGCCAGCCGCTGCTGCTGGTCGCCGGTGGCGGTGCCGTGCAGCGCATGGCCGGTCGGATTCTCCAGCAGCACGATGGCGTTTTCAAAATCGAACAGGATGCGCGCCGAACGCGTCATCGCATCGAGCAGGCCGGCTTCGCCCTGCTGGCGCGCGAAGGTCTGGCCCATCTCGGACACCAGCACCATGTTGCGCACTTCCTCGGACAGCCGCTGCTGCACCGGATCGACCACCGGCGGCGCATAGGCCGACGGCGCCGGGATATCGTCGGCGCCGGCCAGGTCGATGCCCAGGTAGGCGGCCGACTTCTCCACCTGGCGGGCGGCGCTCTTGACGATCAGCTCCAACGCCTCGCCATCCAGGCCGCACAGGTGGCCGGCTTCGGCGATGGCCTGTTCCTGGTCTTCGTGGAAGCACAGCAGGTGCGCCAGGCGCACCACGCGGATCAGCGGATGCGCCGACTCCACGCGCGAAATCGGTTCATGGTGATACAGCACGCTGTCGGCCAGGAAGGAGTCCAGGTGCCAGCGCTCGATCAGCCAGGCGCCCGCTTCCGAGTGGGTGATTTGCAGCGTGCGCTGTTCGACGGCGCACAGGTCCTCGTCATCGCGCGCCATGAAGTTGAATGCGTACTCCTTGGGCGCGGTCGCCAGCAAGGCCAGGCGGCCGACGTTGTGCAGCAGGCCCGCCAGATAAGCCTCTTCGACGTGCGGGTACTCCATCTTCTTGGCGATGTCGCGGGCGATGACGGCGGTGGTCAGCGAGCCTTTCCAGAAGCCGCGCAGGTCGGTGCTGCTCGAATGCGGGAAGCTGTTAAAGGTCTGGAATACGGATTCGCTGATGACCAGCGTCTTGATCATGTCGGTGCCCAGCGACACCAGCGACTGCTCCAGGCCGACCACGCGCGCGTTGCGGTGGTACGCCGAGCTGTTGGCGACGGTGAGGATCTTGCTGGTCATCGCCGCATCCTTGGCGATCAGGGCGGCCAGCTCCGGCATGCCGGCGTCGTCGGCCTGCAAGTGCTCAATCAACTTAATGAGTATCTGCGGCATCGCCGGCAGACGGGCAATCAGCAGGCGATTGCGAATATCATGGTCAGGTTGATGCATCGTATCAAGCGTTGTCTGGGCCGGGTGCGTTGTGCAAAAAACGTGGGAAGAAACTCACTAGCAAAAAGTTATACTAACATAAAGTCTCGTTAGTAACTTAACAGCAAGTAAGATTTCTTTCTAAACTAACTCAATTTCCTGCCGTAAATAATTATTGGCCCGGATGGCGTAGTAGCATGCTCCGGTAATAGCGCGACGTCAACCACAAAACGAGAGCAGAGGTACTAAATGCCATCTGTCCTGCGGCTAACCAGAGCACGGAGTGTGATAGGAAGGGTGCGATCACCCCCGCCACGATGGCGCCGAGCAGGGTGGTGGCGAAAGATTGGCAGGATGCCACCGTTCCCCGGATATGCGGAAACAAGTCCAATGCCAGCAAGGTCGCCGCCGGCGCCACCACCGACATGCCGAAGGTGTAGAAGAACATCGGCGCCACCGACCAGGGCAGCGCGGGCGGCAGCAGCAAGTGGTAGCAAACGTTAAATATCGACGCCGCCAGCAGGAAACAAAAGCCAATACCAATCTGTCGCGAAAATGTCATCTTTCCGGCAATCCGGTTCGCCGCCAGCGCGCCGAGGAAAATCCCGCTCACCGACGGTATGAACAGCCAGCCGAACTGCGAGGCGCCCAGCCCCAGGTGCTGCGGCAGGAACACCGGCGCCGACGAGATGTACAGGAACAGGCCGGCGAAATTGCAGGCGACCACGCCGGACTTCATGTGGAACAGCGGCGAGCGCAGGATCTCGGTGTAGTTACGCAGCAGGAAGTGCGGATTGAAGGGATGGCGTTTTTCCTTCGGCAGCGTCTCCGGCAGGCGGCGGTAGCAGTAGATGAACAGCAGCACGCTGTAGGCCAGCAGCGCCAGGAAGATCGCGCGCCAGTCGAACAGCGTGACCACCCAGCCGCCCAGTATCGGCGCGATGGCCGGGGCGATCGAGAAGATCATCGTCACCATCGACAGCAGCCGCGCGGCGGCGGCGTCCTCGTAAAGGTCGCGGATGATGGCCCGCCCCACCACCACGCCGGCGCCGGACGACACGCCCTGCAGGATGCGGAAGGCCCACAGGTAATGCACGCTGTGCGCGGCGGCGCAGCCCAGCGTGCCGATGGCGAACATCACCAGCGACACCAGCACCACGTTGCGGCGGCCGAAGGCGTCCGACAGCGCGCCGTGCCACAGCACCATGCAGGCGAAGGACAGCATGTAGAAGGTCAGGCTTTGCTGCACCTCGATGGGCGTGGCGTTCAGCGTGGCCTGGATGTTGGGGAAGGCGGGAAGATAGGCGTCGATGGAGAAAGGCCCCAGCATCGACAACGCCGCCAGCACGGCGGCCAGCGCTGCGGCGCTGAGGACTTTCATGTGCGGGGGTGGCGGTTCCGGCACCTCCACGACGGGATCGGGAGGGAGATTGGCGGGAGGTGTGGGGAACATGCGGTGCTTTCCGGCGGTTGCGCCGCGCCGGAAAGCACGGCGCTTACTTCTTAAACTTCTTTAGGCTTGGCTGCTTCGCGGCGGTTGAAGCCCGCCACCATATCGAAGCGGAACAAGCGGCATTCCAGGGCGCCGTTGAAGAACGGCGTCTTGCGCGATTCCTTCAGGCGCAGCAGCTTCGGCAGGCCCAGGTCGGCCGTGAACAGGAACACCGTCCAGCCGGCGAAGCGCTGCTTCAAGGTGGTCGACAGCGCCGAGTAGAAGCTGGTCGCCAGTTCGTCTTCCGGCAGCGTGCTGTCGCCGCGCACGCCGATACGCTCGCCGTACGGAGGGTTGGTCAGCAGGATGCCCGGCTGCTCGGTCGGCGCCTTCACTTCCTGCGCCTCGATCTGCTTGAGCGGCACGTCGAACATGATGCCGGCGCACTTCAGGTTATGGCGCGTCATCGCCACCATGTCGCCCGAGATGTCGGAGCCGAAGATAGTCGGCGATTCCGGCAGCGGATTGGCCTTGATCGAATTCTTCATCTCGTTCCACGGCGCCGGATCGAAGTCGTTGAAGGCTTCGAAGGCAAAGCGGCGGCGCGCGCCCGGCGGAATGCCCTGCACCATCTGCGCCGCTTCGCACAGGATGGTGCCGGAGCCGCACATCGGGTCGAACAGCGGCATGCCCGGCTTCCAGCCCGACACGCGCAGCAGGCCGGCGGCCAGGTTCTCGCGCAGCGGCGCGTCGCCGGTCTCTTCACGCCAGCCGCGCTTGAACAGCGCTTCGCCGGAAGTGTCGAGGTAGATGATGAACTGGCGCGCGTCGAGGAAGCCGACGATGCGCATGTCCGGTTCCTTGGTGTTGACCGAAGGACGCTTGTCGAACTGGTCGCGGAAGCGGTCGCAGATCGCATCCTTGATTTTCAGCGTGGTGAACTCCAGGCTTTTCAGCGGGGACTTCACGGCGGTGACATCGACGCGGATGGTGTGGTCGTAGGTGAACCAGTCTTCCCACTGCTGCGCCAGCACCAGGTCGTAGATGTCGTTCTCGTTCTGGTAGCCGGTGACGGCCATGCGCATCAACACCCGCGACGCGATGCGCGAGTGCAGGTTGATGCGGTAGGAATCCAGCAGGTCGCCGGAGCAGTGCACGCCGCCCGGCACCTGGTTGTGCACCTTCATGGTGGTGCTCAGCAGGGCGATTTCGCCCAGTTCTTCGGCCAGCGCCGCTTCCATGCCGCGAGGGCATGGGCAAAAATAGGAAGCCATAGGTGTACCTTTTGTCCGTTAAAAAAAACTTACTTCTGCATTGCTCTTTCCAGGAAGTCCAGGCGGTCCTGGCCCCAGAAACTTTCACCATCCAACACATACCACGGTGAGCCGAACACACTGGCCGCCGTTGCGTCTTCCGTATTGCGGTCGTACTCGGCCTGCACGCTGGCCGTCTCCGCCGACTTGATCAGCGCCTTGCCATCAAGGCCGCAGCTGCCGGCGATCTGCACCAGCGTCTCTTCGTCGCCGATATTTTTATCTTCAGCCCACAGCCCGCGCATCACCGCGAACGACAGCGCCAGCGCCACGTCCACGCCATGCGTCAGGCGCGCGGCGATCACCATGCGGTTGGACAGCTCCGGCGAGACAGGGAAAAACTTCGGCTGCACATTGAGCGGAATGCCGAGGAACTCCGACCAGCGCGTCAATTCGACCAGGCGATAGGCCTGGCGCTGCGGCGCGCGCTTGGCCAGCGGCACGCCACCGGACACGCCGAACACCTTGCCCAGGTCCACCGGCCGCACTTCCACCTGCACGCCGTGCTGGCGTGCCATGGCGACAAAACGCTCATGGCCCAGATACGTCCAGGGCGAATGGGTGGCAAAAAAATACTGGCAGACTTTACTCATGACGCTCCGATCAGAAGGGTTTGACGACAACCAGCAGCACTACCGCCAGCACCATAAACACCGGCATTTCATTGAAGACGCGATACCACTTGTGACTGCGGGTATTGACGCCCTTCTCGAATTTTTTCAGGATGCCGCCGCACGCGTGGTGGTAGCCGATCACCAGCACCACGAAGAACAGCTTGGCGTGCAGCCAGTGCGGCAGCTCCTCGCCGTACTGCATCCACGCCAGGGTCGCTCCGAACACCACCGCAAACACCGACAACCACATCGAAAACCGATACAGCTTGCGCGCCATGAGCAGCAGGCGCGCGGTCGTGGCCTTGTCGGTTTCCATCGCCAGGTTGACGAAGATGCGCGGCAGGTAGAACACGCCCGACATCCAGGCAATCACGAAGAAAATGTGCAGTGCTTTAATCCAGAGCATAAGTCCCCTTATTGACGAATTTCGCCGTGACCGAACACGACGTACTTCAGCGAAGTCAAACCTTCCAGCCCCACCGGGCCGCGTGCATGCAGCTTGTCGTTGGAGATGCCGATCTCCGCGCCCAGGCCGTATTCGAAACCGTCGGCGAAGCGCGTCGACGCGTTGATCATCACCGACGCCGAATCGACTTCGCGCAGGAAGCGCATCGCATCCGTGTGGTCTTCGGTGATGATGGATTCCGTGTGCTTGGACGAGTAATGGTTGATGTGCTCCATCGCCTCATCGATGCCGGCGACGATCTTCACCGACAGGATCGCAGCCAGGTATTCGGTCGACCAGTCTTCCTCGGTGGCGGCCACCAGATGCGGGTAGCCGGCCAGGATCGCCATCGCTTCAGGATCGGCGCGCAGTTCGACCTGTTTGGTCGCGTACAGCTTGGCCAGTTCCGGCAGCACCACCGGCGCGATGGCGCGCGCCACCAGCAGCGTTTCCATGGTGTTGCAGGTGCCGTAGCGGTGGCACTTGGCGTTGAAGCCGATGTCCAGCGCCTTCTTCAGATCGGCCTTGGCGTCGATGTAGACGTGGCAGATGCCGTCCAGGTGCTTAATCATCGGCACCGTCGCCTCTTCCATCAGGCGCGCGATCAGGCCCTTGCCGCCGCGCGGCACGATCACGTCCACGTACTGCGGCATGGTGATCAGCGCACCCACTGCGGCGCGGTCGGTGGTGTCGACCACCTGCACGCCGTCTTCAGGCAAGCCAGCGCCCAGCAGGCCTTCCTTGACCAGCTTGGCCAGCGCGCGGTTGCAGTGGATCGCTTCCGAACCGCCGCGCAGGATGGTGGCGTTGCCGCTCTTGATGCACAGGCCCGCCGCGTCCACCGTCACGTTGGGACGCGATTCGTAGATGATGCCGATCACGCCCAGCGGCACGCGCATCTGGCCGACCTGGATGCCGGTCGGGCGGAATTTCAGGCCGGTGATTTCACCGATCGGATCGGGCAGCGCGACGATCTGGCGCAGGCCTTCCACCATCGTCGCGATGGCCTGGTCGGACAGCGCCAGGCGGTCCAGCATGGCCGGGGCCAGGCCGTTCGCGGCCGCCGCGTCCATGTCGAGCTGATTGGCGGCGCGCAGCTGGGCGGCGTCGCGTTCGATCGCGTCGGCGATCAGCGTCAGCGCGCGGTTGCGGGTCGCGCTGTCGGCACGGGCCATGGCGCGCGATGCCTTGCGCGCCTGCTGGCCCAGTTGTTCCATGTAGTGCTTGATATCCATCGGTAGCTTTCCTAACCGCGTGCGACCTTCAAGGCTAGCTGCAGCATCGAATCCCACGCGTCGCCGGCATGCGCTTTGGCGCGCAAGCCCTTGATCATCTTGTCGACCTGCGCCGCGTCCTTCATCGCCGCTTCCAGTACCGGCAGCGAGATGCGGCGCAGCGCCGGCTCCATCATGCGTTCCTTCGGTCCCCAGATACGATACTCCTTGAGCAGCGCACCCAGCGGACGGCCCTGCGCCATGCCCGCCTTCAGCTTGAGCAGCGTGCGGATCTCCTCCGACACGGCCCACAGCACCAGCGGCAGCGCTTCGCCCTCGCCTTTCAAGCCTTCCAGCATGCGCACCAGACGCGCCGGGTCGCCCGACAGCATCGCTTCACTGAGCTTGAACACGTCGTAACGCGCCACGTTCAGCACCGCATCGTGCACCTGCTCGTAGGTCAGCTTGCCCGGCTCGTGCAGCAAGGCCAACTTCTGTATCTCCTGATGGGCCGCAAGCAGATTGCCTTCAACGCGATCGGCGATGAAATCGATGCTCTGTCTATCCGCGCTTTGCCCTTGTGCGGCAAGGCGCTGGCCTATCCAATTGGGTAACTGCCCCCGTTCAATCTGGGCGATGTCGATATACACCGCCGCCTGCTGCAGACTGGCGACCCAGGCCGCCTTCTGCGTCTGCCAATCCAGCTTCGGCAGCGTGATCAGGGTCAGGTTGTCCGGACTCAGGTCTTTCACATAATTCTGCAACGCCGCGCCGCCGTCCTTGCCGGGCTTACCGGTCGGGATGCGCAGCTCGATCAGCTTCTTGTCACCGAACAGCGACAGCGCCTGGTTGGCCGCCAGCAGCTCGCCCCACTTGAAGCTGCGCTCCACGGTCAGCACGTCGCGCTCGGAATAGCCTTGCGCGCGCGCCGCCTTGCGGATCTTGTCGGCGGCTTCCAGCGCCAGCAAGTGCTCGTCGCTGGTGATCACGTACAGCTGGGACAGCGACTTCGTCAAATGGCCGTCCAGCGCTTCCAACCTTAATTGCATCGCGCGTCCTTAGCGGCCAGGCGCGGCTGGCGCCGGCGGCGGCAGCGACACCTGCTGCGGCTTGATGGCCGCGATACGGCGCATCATCTGCTGCACCAGATCGGTCTGCATATCCTTGTACAGCAGCGCCTCTTCCTGTTCCTTCGCCAGCAACTGGGTTTCGTTGAAGTCGATGGGACGGGTCAGCAGGATCTGCGTGCTGCCCAGCAGCTCCTTGCCCTGCTTGTCCAGCACGCGGAACACGATGTTGTACGACAGCAGATACTGTCGCACGCGGCCATTGCTGTTCAGCGACAGGATGGTCTTGGTGCGGGTTTTCTCCGGATCGGAAATCACCTCGACCACGCCATCCGCATCCTTGGACGCATTGACCACGGTGGTGCCGCCGTTGGCGCGGATGTTGCGTTTCAAATCGATGGCCAATGGCGACGCTTCCGGCAGTCCGATGTACATCGTCGGGAACGGCAGCGTGTAGTGGCCGCCGTCGCCGCGCAGATGGAAGCCGCAGGCCGACACGGTCAGCGCCACGGCCAGCACCGCACCGGCCAGGCGGCCGCGCCGGAACAACTCGGAAGTAGTCAGCATGTTTGAACCCGGTTAAACCACGATGTTGATCAATTTGCCCGGCACGACGATGATCTTCTTCGGCGTACCTTCGATGAACTTCTGCACCGCCTCGTTGGCCAGTGCCGCAGCCTCGATGCTCGCCTTGTCGGCGGTCTTGGCCACCACCACGCTGCCGCGCAGCTTGCCGTTCACCTGGATCATCATTTCGATCTCGGACTGCTCCAGCGCAGCAGGGTCCACTTGCGGCCACTGCACGTTGAGGATGTCGCCGTGCGCCTTGGCGTAGCCCAGTTCTTCCCACAGCACGTGGGTGATGTGCGGAGCGACAGGGTTCAGCAGGCGCAGGAAGATCGCGTAGCCTTCAGCGACCGACGCGGCATCCGCATCCTTGGCCGATTCCAGCGTGTTGAGCATCTTCATGCAGGCCGATACCACGGTGTTGTACTGGATGCGCTTGATGTCGTAGTCGGCTTGCTGCAGCACCTTGTGCAGTTCGCGGCGCAGGGCCTTGCCTGCGTCGGTAGTGGCGACGGCGGTCAGCGGTGCGCCGGCGGCGGCGATTGCTTCACGCTGCGCGTAGCCGAAGGCCCACACGCGGCGCAGGAAGCGGTTGGCGCCTTCGACGCCGCTGCCCGACCATTCCAGCGTCTGTTCCGGCGGCGAGGCGAACATGGTGAACAGGCGCGCGGTGTCGGCGCCGTACTGGTCGATCTGCGCGGCAGGGTCGATGCCGTTGTTCTTCGACTTCGACATCTTCTCGGTGCCGCCGATGTTGACCGGCTGGCCGTCGGCCTTCGAGGTCGCGCCTTGCGGGCGGCCCTTGTCGTCCAGCGTCAGGTCGACGTCGGCCGGATTGAACCAGGTCTTCTTGCCGGCTGCGTCTTCGCGGTAGTAGGTCTCGTTCAGTACCATGCCTTGCGTGAGCAGGTTGGTGAACGGCTCGTCGAACTTGACCAGGCCGAAGTCGCGCATGATCTTGGTCCAGAAGCGCGCGTACAGCAGGTGCATGACGGCGTGTTCGATGCCGCCGATGTACTGGTCCATCGGCATCCAGTAGTCATTGCGCTCGTCGACCATGGCCTTGTCGGCGCCCGGCGAGGTATAGCGCATGTAGTACCACGACGAATCGACGAAGGTGTCCATCGTATCGGTTTCGCGGCGCGCAGGCTTGCCGCACTGCGGGCAGTCGCACTTGAGGAAGGCTTCGTATTTGTTCAGCGGGTTGCCGGTACCATCGGGTACGCAGTCTTCCGGCAGCACGACCGGCAGATCTTTTTCCGGCACCGGCACCACGCCGCAATCGCCGCAGTGGATCATCGGGATAGGCGTGCCCCAGTAGCGCTGGCGCGAGATGCCCCAGTCGCGCAGGCGGAAGGTGATCTTCTTCTCGCCCAGGCCCTGGGCTGCCATGTCGGCGGCCACCGCGTCAACGGCGGCGGCGTAGGCCAGGCCGTCGTACTTGCCGGAGTTGGTGACGATGGAGACTTCCTTGTCGCCGTACCATTCCTGCCAGGCTTCGGTCGAGAACTCTTTACCCTCGGCCTTGATGACCTGCTTGATAGTCAGATTGTATTTTTTGGCGAAGGCGAAATCGCGCTCGTCGTGCGCAGGCACGCCCATGACGGCGCCGTCGCCGTAGGTAATCAGCACGTAGTTGCCGACCCAGACTTCGACCTGCTCGCCGGTCAGCGGATGGGTGACGAACAAGCCGGTCGGCATGCCCTTCTTCTCCATCGTCGCCATGTCGGCTTCGATCACGGAGCCCAGCTTGCACTCGGCGTTGAAGGCGGCCAGTGCTGGATTGGTCTGCGCGGCGTGGATGGCCAGCGGGTGCTCGGCGGCCACGGCGCAGAAGGTCACGCCCATGATGGTGTCCGGGCGGGTGGTGAAGACGTACATTTTGCCGTCCTGGATCAGGGAACCGTCGGCGCCCTTGATCTGGTGCGGGAAGGCGAAGCGCACGCCGGTCGACTTGCCGATCCAGTTGGTCTGCATGGTGCGCACGCGCTCAGGCCAGCCTGGCAGCTTGTCGTCGACATAGGCCAGCAGCTCGTCGGCGTAGTCGGTGATGCGGGCGTAGTACATCGGGATTTCGCGCTTTTCGATCAGCGCGCCGGAACGCCAGCCGCGGCCGTCGACCACCTGTTCGTTGGCCAGCACGGTCTGGTCGATCGGATCCCAGTTCACGGTGCCGGTCTTTTTGTAGATGATGCCTTTTTCCAGCATCTTCAGGAACATCCACTGGTTCCACTTGTAGTATTCCGGCTTGCACGCGGTCATTTCGCGCGACCAGTCGATGGCCAGGCCCATGGACTCCATCTGCTCGCGCATGTGGGCGATGTTGGAGTAGGTCCATTGCGCAGGCGGCACGTTGTTGGCCATCGCCGCGTTTTCCGCAGGCATGCCGAACGCATCCCAGCCCATCGGCATGAGGACGTTGTAGCCGTTCATGCGCAGGTAGCGGTACATCACATCATTGATCGTATAGTTGCGGACGTGGCCCATGTGCAGCTTGCCCGATGGGTAAGGCAGCATCGAGCAGGCGTAATACTTCCCTTTCGGGAAACGCGGGTCGTGCTCGACGGCTTTGTAGGCGTCGATGGCTTTCCAGTGGGATTGAGCGGCTTTCTCTACGTCAGCGGGACTATATTTATCTTGCATGATGGTGTGCGGCCAATAAGTGAATATGAACCGGACATTATAACCCAGGGGGTCAAGTCTGACATTCGGACACGGGCTGTTCCGCAGTACGGCCGGGGCCGTGTCCGAATGTCAGACTTGACCCCAAGGTTATATACTGTGCGGATGTATTATCGCGAATATCCTCCCCACCCGGCGCTGGCCGCGCATGTCGAGTGCATGTGGGCGGCGTGCGCGCCTGGCGGTGCTCATACGCATCGGGTGTTGCCGGATAATTGCGTCGATATTCTTTGGCAGGACGGCGGCCAGCCCGGCTTCGCGGTCGGTATGATGAGCAGCTCCATCCTGGTCGCCAGCAGCGGGCCGCTGCGGACGGTAGCGGTGCGCTTCAAGCCCGGTGTGGCCGGCGCCTTCCTGGCCGCGCCGCTGCATGCGCTGACCGACCAGCGGGCCGATATCGATCAACTATGGGGCCGCAACGATGCCGAACGGCTGGCCGATGCGCTGTGGACCTGCGAGTTGTCCGACCGCGAGCGAATCGCCGTCATCGAGCATCAACTGCTGCTGCGCCTGCACACAGCGGGCAAGCCGGGCGATGCGGGCGATCTGCTGATCCGCCGCGCCCTGGCTGCGCTGGATGCCAGCGGCGGCGCCTTGCGCATCGAAGACCTGGCGGCGCAGCTGGGCGTGTCGCGCCAGCACATGGCGGCGCTGTTCCGAGCGCGGGTCGGGCTGTCGCCCAAGCTGTATGCGCGCATCTGCCGCTTCCGCCTGGCCGCCGCCGCGCTCAAGGCCACGCCGGCCCCGGACTGGGCGCAACTGGCGCTGGACTGCGGCTATTTCGATCAGTCGCACCTGATCCACGATTTCCAGGAGTTCGCCGGCAGCGCGCCGGAGCGCTTCCTGCACGCTGCCTAGCTTCCATTTTTACAATCGCAAACGGCGCCCTTGTGCCAAGATGATGTTTTCAACCTTTCAGTGGAGACAAGCATGATCAAGGGATTACGCACCGTGGCCTATCCGGTCGCCGACCTGGCCGGCGCCAAGGCCTGGTACAGCAAGGTATTCGACACCGCGCCCTACTTCGACCAGCCGTTCTACGTCGGCTTCAGCATCGGCGGCTTCGAGCTGGGCCTGATCCCGGACGGCAAACCGGGCCAGACCGGCAGCATGGTCTACTGGGGCGTGGACGATATCGCCGCAGAGGTGGACCGCATCGTCGCCCTGGGCGCCACCGTGCACGGCGCCATCCAGGACGTCGGCGAGAACATCAAGACGGTCGAACTGGCCGACCCGTTCGGCAATCTGCTTTGCCTGATCGACAACCCGCACTTCGACCTGAAGGCGGTGCGCTAGAGATCGCGGCACGCATTTGTGGCAGAATACGCGGCTTAAAAAATGAAAGAGGTCGTCCCATGTCCCGCCGTAACGCCAATCTGATCAAGTCGCCCGAGCAAATCGTCCTGGCGCGCGTCGCCGCCCAGCTGGCGGCCGATGTACTGACGATGATCGCGCCGCACGTCAAGGCGGGCGTCAGCACGGCCCACCTCGACCAGCTGTGCAACGACTACATCGTCAACGTGCAGCAGGCGATACCGGCCAACGTCGGCTATGGCGGCTTCCCGGCCACGGTGTGCAGCTCGGTCAACCACGTGGTCTGCCACGGCATTCCGGCGGCCGACCACATCCTCAAGGATGGCGACATCATCAACATCGACGTCGCCGTCATCAAGGATGGCTGGCATGGCGACACCAGCCGCATGTACTACGTCGGCGAACCGTCGAAGGCCACGCGCAAGCTGGTGGAGACCACCTATTCGGCGATGTGGGCCGGCATCCGCGCGGTCAAGCCGCGCGCGACGCTGGGCGATGTCGGCTTCGCGATCCAGACCATCGCCGAGAAGGCCGGCTACAGCGTGGTGCTCGACTACTGCGGCCACGGCATCGGCATGGTCTACCACGAAGAACCGCAGGTGACGCACTACGGCCGTCCGGGCCAGGGCGTGGTGCTCAAGCCGGGCATGCTGTTCACGATCGAGCCGATGATCAATGCCGGCAAGGCGGCGACCAAGGAATTGAGCGACGGCTGGACCGTCGAGACGCGCGACAAATCGCTGTCGGCGCAATGGGAGCACATGGTGCTGGTGACGGAAACCGGCTTCGAGGTGCTGACGCTGGCCCCGGGCGAAACCGGCGCCAAGGCGCTGATCCCGAACGCCGTGCCCGCCGGTGCCGCGCCTAGCGCAGCGTAAGTTTCAGGGCCGGCTTCTCGCCGTAGTCTTCGTAGCGCTCGTTGATGCCGGCCACGCAGTACGTCACTTCTTCCAGAATATCCGGGACCGCGGCCTTCATGGCCGCCGCGTCCTTGATGACGATTTCCAGCACCTCGTTCGGCTTCAGACGGAACTTGCTCATGCCGTCTTCATCGCGCAGATAGCTCAGGCAATCGACCCAGGCGTCCATGGTGTTGCCGTAGCCGTCGGGGAAACCCAGCGCGGCCTTGCAGGCGGCGTGGAAGCTGTCGAAGCCGGTGATTTCCGCGCCGTTCAATTCTGCGGTTGCCATTATTTTTTCTCTTTCTTGGGATCGGTGACGAAGCCCAATTTCGTTAATCCATTCGACTGCGCGGCCGCCATCACCTGCGCCACCACTTCGTAGCGGGTGTCCTTGTCGGCGCGCAGTTGCAGTTCCGGCTGCGGCTCCAGCTTGGCCGCTTCGACCAGGCGCGCTTCCAGCACGCTCTGCTCGACCGGGTCGTTATTCCAGAATATTTTGCCGGCGCCGTCGATAGACAGCGTCACCGTGGCCGGCTGCTGCGGGTTCGCTTGCGCCTGCGCCTTCGGCAAGTCCAGCTTGACCGAGTTGGTGAACATCGGCGCGCTGAGGATGAAGATCACCAGCAGCACCAGCATCACGTCCACCATCGGCGTGACGTTGATGTCGGCCATCGGCCCCGGATTGCGGTGGTGGTTGAATGCGCCAAAGCTCATGCCTGCTCCTTACTTGGCCGCACGCTCGCCCGTGGTCAGGTAGGCGTGCAGGTCGTGCGCGAAGGCGTCCAGTTCGGCCAGGGTCAGCCGGTTGACGCGGTTGAATCCGTTATACGCCAGTACGGCGGGAATCGCCACCGTCAGGCCGATGGCGGTCATGATCAGCGCCTCGCCCACCGGGCCGGCCACTTTGTCGATCTGCACCGTGCCGTTGGCCGATACATTGGCCAGCGCATGGTAAATGCCCCACACGGTGCCCAGCAGGCCGACAAACGGCGCGGTGGCGCCGATCGACGCCAGCAGGGTCAGTCCGCCTTCGAGGCGGTTGGTGGAAGCCTGGATCGCCACGCGCAGCACGCGCGTGACCTGGGCCGCGTGGCCCATGGCGCCGCCCAGCGACGGACGGCCGGCGGCTTGCAATTGCGCGGCGCCCTGCTGCGCCAGCGGCAGGAAGACTTGCTCGGGGTCGGCCAGCGTCAGCGCGGCGACGCCGTCCTGCATCGACGGCGCCTCCCAGAACGCCTGCACGGCCGGCGCGCTGCGGCGGATGCGCCACGCGGCCCAAGCCTTGGACAAGATGAAGAACCAGCTCACCAGCGACATCGCCAGCAGCACCAGCGCCACCAGGTGGCTGATGGTGTCGCCCTGTTCCCAGTAGCTGGCCAGGGTGAAGTGGTTGGGCATCATCAGTTCAGCGCCAGCACGTCGTTCATGTCGTACAGGCCGGTCGCCTTGTCGGCCAGGAAGCGGCAGGCGCGCAGCGAGCCGTGGGCGTAGGTCACGCGGCTGCTGGACTTGTGGCTGATCTCGATGCGCTCGCCGGTGCCGGCGAACAGCACGGTGTGGTCGCCGACGATGTCGCCGCCACGGATGGTGGCGAAGCCGATCGACGACGGGTCGCGCTCGCCGGTCACGCCTTCGCGCGCGTAGACGGCGCAATCCTTCAAATCGCGGCCCAGCGCGTCGGCCAGCACTTCGCCCATCTTCAGCGCGGTGCCGGACGGCGCGTCGACCTTGTGGCGGTGGTGGGCTTCGATCACTTCGATGTCGTAGCCGGTCGACAGCGCCTTGGCCGCCTGTTGCAGCAGCTTGAGCGTGACGTTGACGCCGACGCTGAAGTTGGGCGAGAACACGATGGCGGTTTTCTTGGCCGCTTCGGCGATGGCCGCCTTGCCCGCTTCATCGAAGCCGGTGGTGCCGATGATCATCTTGATGCCGTGCTCGGCGCAATACGCCAGGTGCTCCAGCGTGCCTTCGGGACGGGTGAAGTCGATCAGGAACTGGGCGCCGGCCAGGCCCTTGGCCAGTTCCGCTTCGACCGGCACGCCGGCCGGCTTGCCGAGGAAGGCGGCAGCGTCGCTGCCGATGTTGGCCGAGCCTGCGCGGTCCAGCGCGCCGGACAGGCGCGCGTCCGGCGCGTCCTGCACCGCTTCGATCAGGATGCGGCCCATGCGGCCGCCGGCGCCGGCGATGGCGATGTTCAGGTCTGTCATGCTTCTGTCCTCGTGCTTATTTCTTGTCGTTGTTCACCGTGATGCCCACCGGCGAGGCGGCGGCGTTGTCGCTGCCGGCCGGGATAGTCGCGGTATTGCCGACCGGGCGCGCGTCCGGCGTGTTCAAGTCTTTCTTGACCTTGGGCGCCGGGCCGGCGATGCGGGCGATGTAGTCTTTTTCGGTCGGCAGGTTGCCGCCTTCCCAGCGCGCTACCTTGCCTTCCTTGTCGAAGAACACGATCACGCGGCTGGTGGTGATTTCGCCGTTGCCCTTGGCCATGCGGAAGGCGTAGTCCCAGCGGTCGGCGTGGAAGGGGTCGGCCAGCAGCGCGGTGCCGAAGATGAAGCGCACCTGCTCGCGCGTCATGCCGAGCTTAAGCTGGGTCAGCATTTCCTCGGAGACGAAGTTGCCCTGCTGGATGTCCGGACGATACGGCGAGAAGAACCACATGAACTTCTGGAACTTGGTGATGGTGGTGGTTTGCGCGCCTTTGTTGGCGTCCAGCGTGGTGCCGGTTTCTTTCACTTCGGTCGATTTCTCGCCCAGCGTGGTGTTGGATGCACAGCCGCCCGCGGCCAGCGCGACGCAAACAGCGCCGGCGAGCAAGGGCGCGCGGCGGGTGAAACGGTGCAACAAAGACTGCGATAAAGCCTGGGTGACGCGCATGGTTGTCCTCAATCTGATCGAGCGGAAGTGCCGAAAAACGCTATATCATAAAGCACAAGGTGCGACATGGGGCTGCGCGGGCACTCCGGGAGAGAGCATTATCCAGCAAATCGGCAACTATGTCCTTGTTTTATAAAGATTAATTGTAAAACATTGCAAATGTAAATTTCACGCGGGGCGCCGCCGTCGGGGAAGGAAAGGTGCGGTGGCAGCCGGAGTGCGTTAAACTGTGGCCTAGCTATCGCCAACCACTTCAAAGAGTCTCCACCATGGGCAACAATCCGACCGACCTGAAGGCCAGCGGCCTCAAAGCCACGCTGCCACGCCTCAAAATCCTGGACATCTTCCAGAACAGCGAGGTACGCCACCTGACCGCCGAGGATGTCTACAAGATCCTGCTGGCCGACAATATGGATGTGGGTCTGGCCACCGTGTACCGGGTGCTGACCCAGTTCGAGCAGGCCGGCCTGCTCAACCGCAACCACTTCGAAACGGGCAAGGCCATTTTCGAACTGAACGAGGGTTCGCACCACGACCACCTGGTGTGCCTCGATTGCGGCCGCGTGGAAGAATTCTTCGACGAGGAAATCGAAAGCCGCCAGCAACTGGTGGCCAAGGAGCGCGGCTTCAAGATCGCCGAGCATGCGCTGGCGATCTACGGCAACTGTACCAAGACCGCCTGCCCGCACCGGCCATAAAAAAAGCCCCGTCGGGGCTTTTTTTAATTGTGGCTCAAGGCATTCGATAGCAGCTTGGCCGTGATGTCGACGATCGGTATCACCCGCTCGTAAGCCATGCGCGTCGGGCCGATCACGCCCAGCGTGCCGACGATCTTGCCGTTGGCCGTGTACGGCGCCGTCACCACGCTCATCTCGTCCATCGGCACCAGGCTCGATTCGCCGCCGATGTAGATCTGCACGCCGCTGGCCTTGCTCGACACGTCGAGCAGCTGCATCAGTCCCGTCTTCTGCTCGAACATGTCGAACATCTGCCGCAGCGACGTCATGTTCGACGACAGGTCGCTGACCGACAGCAGGTTGCGCTCGCCCGCGATGACCATGTCGTCCGAATTGTCCGCCATCGCCTCGCTGCCGGCCTCCACCGCCGCCTGCATCAGCCGGCCCATGTCGTCGCGCAGCTGGCGCACCTCGTTCTGCAAGCGCGTGTGCACTTCGTCGAAGGCCAGGCCGCCGTAGTTCTGGTTGATGTAGTTGGCCGACTGCACCAGCTGCGCCGGGCTATAGTCGGCATCGGTCAGCAGCAGGCGGTTCTGCACGTCGCCGGTCGGGCCGACGATCACCAGCAGGATGCGCTTCTCGCCCAGCCGCAGGAACTCGATCTGCTGGAACACCGATTCGCGCCGCGGGCTCAGCACCACGCCGGCGAACTGCGACAGCGACGACAGCATCTGCGCCGCGTTGGAAATCATTTTCTGCGGCTGCGGCGCCTGCAGCCGCATGCGGCCTTCGACCGATTGCTCGTCCAGGTGCTGCACGGTCAGCAGCGTGTCGACGAAGATGCGGTAGCCGCGCGGCGTCGGCACCCGGCCGGCCGAGGTGTGGGGACTGGCGACGTAGCCCAGCTCCTCCAGGTCGGCCATGATGTTGCGGATGGTCGCCGGCGACAGGTCCAGGCCGGAAATCTTGGACAGGGCGCGCGAGCCCACCGGCTGGCCGTCCGCGATGTAGCGTTCGACTAAGGCCTTGAGCAAGGTTTGTGCGCGGGTATCGAGTTGCATGGTCATTTACTAATGGTAGTTCCGCTTATTATGCACGCTCTGCGGGCGCAGGGGGCCGCCGCGTGGCGTCAATGCTGCATTTGCCCGCGCACCCAGGCCAGAAGTTCGTCAAAACCGGCACAGATGGCGTCCGGCGCGATGCCCGCCTCCAGGTGCGCGGCGCTGCCGTTCCGGTTCATCCACACCGCCCGCAGGCCGGCGTTCTGCGCGCCCTGCACGTCCAGCCGCAGGTCGTCGCCGACGTAGACGGCGTCCGCCGGCGCCACGCCCATCGCCTCGCAGGCGGCCAGGAAGATGGACGGGTCGGGCTTGGCGCGGCCGAAGCGCGACGAGGCCAGCACGGTGTCGAAATGGTGGTGCAGGCCGATGACTTCAAGGTCGGCGTTGCCGTTGGTGATCACGCCCAGCCGCAGCATGCCGTGCAGCGCGGCCAGCCCGGCCGCGACGTCGTCGAACGGCGTGACGGCGTTGCGGCGCTCGTGGAAGTGGTGCATGGCGCCGTCGATGTGGGCGGCGTCGGCGCCGGCTTCGGCGAAGGCTTGTTCCAGCGCCACGCGGCGCAGCTGGTACAAGTCGACCACCAGTTCCGGCCGCTGTTCCAGCAGCGCCATGCGGCGGGCCCGCAGCTCGGCCACGCTGTAGCGCTGCGTCACCTCGGGCGCGTGCTCGGCCAGCCAGGCGTGCCAGCTGGTTTCCGCCGCCGCGATCACCGGGCCGATCGGCCACAGGGTATCGTCGAGATCGAACAGCAGGGCTAGCGGGCGGCGTGGGGTCATGGCGGGCAACTCGTAATGTGGAATCCACGTATTGTCGCACCGATCGCCGCCGGGCGAGGGCATGGTAAATTACCGGATTGCCCTGCTGGAGACCCCGTGCCCTTTTCCTTGCCCCTGCGCCGGCCGTCGCGCCGCGCGCCCCTGCTGCCTGCCTCCCTGATTGCCGCCTCGCTTGCCGCCCTGCTGGCCGGCTGCGCCACCGTCGGCCAGCCGCCCGCCTTTTCCTCGTATGTGGTGCTGGGCGAGCACGGCGCCGCCGTGGCGCGCGTGCTGATCGCCGCCCCCGCCTGCCCCGACATCGTCATCGACCAGCGCCCGCGGCCGATGGCGCTGCGCGCCCCGGCCGCCACCGTGCCGCTGCGGCCGACGCCGTCGGCCCCGGCCGATTCCAAGCCGGCCGCCTTCCCGCTGCTGACCTGCGAGGCGCAATTGCCGGCCGCCGGCAGCTACGCCGGCGCCAGCGTGCTGGGCCGGGCGCTGCCCGTGCCGGCCGCCGCGCCGCAGCGCATCGTCGTCATCGGCGACACCGGCTGCCGCCTGCAAAAGAACAGCAACAGCTACCAGGCCTGCAACCGCGAGGCCGACTATCCGTTCGCCGCCATCGCGGCCGCCGCCGCCGCGTGGCGCCCGGAACTGGTGATCCACGTCGGCGACTACCACTATCGCGAAAACGCCTGCCCCGAGGGCAACGCCGGTTGCGCCGGCAGCCCCTGGGGCTACGGCTGGGACGCCTGGAACGCCGACTTCTTCGCGCCCGGCGCGGCGCTGCTACAAGCGGCGCCGTGGGTCATGGCGCGCGGCAACCATGAAAACTGCGCGCGCGGCGGCCAGGGCTACTGGCGCCTGCTCGATCCGCGCCCGCTGCTGCCCGGCCGCGACTGCAACGCCGCCGACGACGACGCCACCGGCAACTACAGCGCGCCCTACGCCGTGCCCATCGGCCAGGACACCCAGCTGCTGGTGATGGACACCGCCAACACCACCTGGAAGGGCTTGAAGCCGGGCGATCTCGGTTACGACAAGTACCGCGAGCTGTACCGCCAGGTCGAGGCGCTGGCTGGCCAGGCGCCGCGCAACATCGGCATCGACCACCACCCGCTGCTGGGCATGGGCGCCGACCGCAAGGCCGACGGCGCCATCGTGCTGCTGCCGGGCGACGCCGGCTTGCAGCAAGCCTTCGGCTCGCTCAATCCGCAGCTGCTGCCGGCCGGCATACAGGCGATGCTGTCCGGCCACGTACACCTGTGGGAGCAGGTCAGCTTTGCCAGCGGCCACCCCAGCCAGTTCATCTCCGGCTTTTCCGGCACCGCCGAGGACACCGTGCCGTTGCCGGAACGCTTGCCGGACGGCGTGACGCCGGCCCCGGGCGCGGTGGTCGAGCAGTTCAGCTCCTGGGTCGACGGCTTCGGCTTCATGACCATGGAGCGCCAGGGCGCCGAGCGCTGGCTGGTGCAGGTGCACGATCTGCAGGGCCGGGTGCGCAATACCTGCCAGCTCGACGGCAAGCGTTCGCGCTGCGCGCTGGCACAGGTCAAATGAGCGGCGGCGCCGGCCCGGCGGCGCTGCAAGTGTCACAAGCTGTTACATCGCTTAGCGGCCCCGGTGTTACCAAATGCACTAAAATACGGCCCATTCCGTGTAATATGCTGCACCCGAGTGTTGCCGGCCCCTATTCGTTTTGGAGAGAGATTTTTATGAAAAGTTCGTATCTGCGTCCGGGCCTGGCCCTGCTGTGCGCCGCCCTGCTGAACGCCTGCGGCGGCGGCAACAACGGCAACCTGCTGCTGTCGGGCACCGTCGTCGGCCTGGCCAAGCCTGATCTGGTGCTGATCAACAATAAGACCGGCGAAAAACTGCCGGTGGCCGCCAACGGTGGCAGCAATGTCACCTTCACGTTCACCAAGCTGATCGCGGTCGACGAAGCATACGATGTGCAGATTGTCAGCGGTCCGACCGGCGCCAAGTGCGAGGCGGTCAACGGCAGCAACGTCGGCAAGGCCAACGCCTACACCGCCTATCCGATCACCTTCAAATGCGTCACCAACCCCTATACGCTGGGCGGCACCGTGAGCGGCCTGGGCCTGCGCTCCTCGGGCTTGGTGCTGGCCAATGGCTCCGACCTGGTCAGTGTGCAGCCGCCAGCCACCGCCGGCGCCAACGTCAACTTTACCTTCTCGAAGGTCGGCGACGGTTCGCCGTACGGCGTGACCATTCTGTCCCAGCCCGTGGACCAGGACACCAAGCGGCCCCAGGTCTGCACGGTCGCCAACGGCATCGGCAACATGCCTGCCGGCGACTTCCTCGGCGTCACCGTCAGCTGCATATAATTCCCGGGCCGGCCATCGCGCGATGGCCGGCCTGCCCCGCCTCTTTTTGGAGTAATAGATGAAATTTTCGACTTTGAGCGCCGTTGCGGCGCTGATGCTGGCCGCCGCGCTGTCCGCCTGCGGCGGCAAGGCCCAATTCGCCGTACAGGGCACGATTTCCGGCCTGAGCAATCCCGGCCTGGTGCTGGCCAACGGCAGCGACACGCTGACCGTGCAGCCCGGCGCCACGTCGTTCACGATGCCGCGGCAGATTCCTTACGGTACCGAGTACAACATCACCGTGCAGCACGATCCCGACCACCAGACTTGCAACGTGATGGCGGGCGCCTCCGGCTCGGCCGGCCATACGATTTCGATCGCCGCGCAAGTGCTCTGCCAGCAGAAGACTTACAACGTCAGCGGCCAGTTCGTCGGCCTGTTCGCCAACAATGACGCCACCGCCACCACCGCCGCCACGCCGCGCATCGTGGTGCTGACCAATGGTTCGACCGGCGGCACGGTATCGGTGTCGAGCGCCAGCGCCCTCGACTTCACGCTGGGCAAGGGTAACTTCCAGTTCGCCAACCCGGTGCCGGACGGCATCGCCTACGGCGTGACCATCCTGTCGCAGCCGGCCGACCTGAATTGCAGCCTGACCGGCGGCACCGGCGTGATCAACGGCGCCGACGCCAGCAACCTGTTGCTGAGCTGCAAACCGAAGTAATCAGGAGCAAGGCGCCGCGCACCGTGCGCGGCGCGGCGGAAGTGGGGAGAGTTATGCGATATCGTGATGTTCGATATTCGAAAAATAAACTTGCGTTATATGCCGCGACGCAGCATACTTGACTTGTCTCCTCCACTTCTTGCAAAGGAATTGGATTCAGCCCGCTTTCACCAGCGGGCTTTTTTTTGCCCGCGAAAAAGCGCACCGCCGGGTTCGTGTCGGGGTCTGACCCCGACACGGGCTCGGCAGGCGCTTACTGCGGCTTGAGCAGGTTGGCCAGCGCGACGTACTCGGCCAGGCCCACCGCTTCCGGACGGTCGGTCGGCTTGATGCCGGCGGCGACGATCTGCTCTTCGGTGAACATGCCGGCCAGGCAGTTGCGGATCACCTTGCGGCGCTGCGAGAACGCCTTCAACACCACCGCCTCCAGCGTGGCGCCGTCGCACGGCAGCGGGTTGGCGACCGGGATCATGCGCACGATGGCCGACTCCACCTTCGGCGGCGGATCGAACGCTTCCGGCGGCACCACGAACAGCAGCTGCATGTCATAGCGCCACTGCAGCATCACCGACAGGCGGCCGTAGGTCTTGCTGCCCGGCTCGGCCACCATGCGCTCCACCACTTCCTTTTGCAGCATGAAATGCTGGTCCTGCACCTGCGGCGCAAAGTCCGCCAGGTGGAATAGCAGCGGGCTGGAGATGTTGTACGGCAGGTTGCCGACGATGCGCAGCTTCTGCCCGGCCGGCACCGGGATGCTGCCGAAGTCGAACTTCAGCGCGTCGCCGGCGTGGATGGTCAGCTTGGCCGGGTTGTAGGTCTTTTCCAGGCGCGCCACCAGGTCGCGGTCCAGCTCGACCACATGCATCATCTTCAGCGTGCGCATCAGCTGCTCGGTCATGGCGCCCAGGCCGGGGCCGATTTCGACCATGGCGTCGTCCGGCGCCGGGGAGATGGCTTCGGTGATGCTGGAGAGGACGTATTTATCGTGTAAAAAGTTTTGGCCGAAGCGTTTGCGGGCGACGTGTTTCATAGTGGTTCTTCTTATTGGGAGGATGAGGAGGAGGCGGCCACGGCGTCGGCCATGGCCACGGCGGTGGCGATCGCGGCTTCCATGCTGCCGCAGTCGGCCAGGCCCAGGCCTGGGCCTTGCGCCGCCAGGTCCAGCGCGGTGCCGTGGTCGACCGAGGTGCGTATCAGCGGCAGGCCCAGCGTGATGTTGACGCCCTCGCCGAAGGTGGCGTACTTCAGCACCGGCAAGCCCTGGTCGTGGTACATGGCCAGCACGCAGTCGGCGTCGCGCAGGTATTTGGGCTGGAACAGGGTGTCGGCCGGATACGGGCCGGAGGCGGCGATGCCGCGCGCCTGCGCCGCCGCGATGGCCGGCGCGATGACGTCGATATCCTCGCGCCCCAGGTAGCCGCCCTCGCCCGCGTGCGGGTTCAGGCCGCACAGCAGGATGCGCGGGGCGGCGATGCCGAACTTGGTTTTCAAGTCATGGTCGATGATGTCGAGCGTGCGCCCCAGGCCGTCACGGGTCAGCGCGGCGGCGACATCCTTCAGCGCCAGGTGGGTGGTGGCCAGCGCCACCCGCAGCGGCGGCGGCACCGGCTTGCCGGCCGGCGCCAGCGGCTGGCCGGCCAGCAGCATCACCACTTGCGCGGTGCCGGTGCGGTCGGCGAAATATTCGGTGTGGCCGGAGAACGGCACGCCGGCGTCGTTGATGGTGCTCTTCTGCAGCGGCGCCGTCACCACCGCCTCGAACCAGCCGGCCTGCACGCCCTCGATGGCGGCGTCCAGCGTGGCCAGCACGCTGCGGCCGTTTTCCTTGTCCAGCTGGCCCGGCACGACGTGGGCCGCCAGCGGGATGTCGATCACGCACAGGCGCTCCGGCCCGAACCGCGGCAGGCCGCCGTTGCGCAGCGCCTGCAGCGACAGCGCCGCCACCTTGATGTCCGGATCGATGGTGCTGGCCGTCATGGCCAGGAAGGCGGCGTCGCCCAGCAGCACGCAATTGACCTCGTGGCGGCGGGCCCAGGCGGCGCGCAGCGAAATCTCCGGGCCGATGCCGGCCGGCTCGCCGACGGTGACGGCGATGGCCGGGCGGCCGGCGCGGTGGACGGGACGCAGCGCGCTGCGCCCGGTGTGTAAAGTGGCGCTCACGCGTGGTCCCCTTGATGATTACTTGGCGGCGGCGGCGCCGTCTTCGGTGCGGAACTCGACGTAGGCGCGGTCGCGCACTTCGCGCTGCCAGCTTTCCGCCGCTTCCTCGACCTTGCGCTCGCGGATGGCCTGGCGCGCATTGGTGCGCTCACGCTCTTTCGAGACGTCGTCGCTCTTGCGCTCCAGCACTTCGATCAGGTGCAGGCCGAAGCTGGTTTCCACCGGCTGGCTCACTTCGCCGATCTTCAGGTTGTTCATCGCCGCCTCGAATTCCGGCGTGACGTCGCCCGGCGCCAGCCAGCCCAGGTCGCCGCCCTTGGCGGCCGAACCGTCATTGGAGACCAGCCGCGCCAGGTCTTCGAACTTGGCGGCGTTGTTGTCCAGGCGTTCCTTCAGTTCGGCCAGCTTGCGCTTGGCGTCGGCCGCGCTCATGGTCGGCGTCACCTTGATCAGGATGTGGCGGGCGTGGGTCTGCTGCACGGCGGCCACGGCTTGCGCCTCGGCCAGGCTGCGGCGGTCGACCGCCTTCAGGATGTGGAACGCGCCCACGCTCTTGATGATCGGCGTCACCTGGCCAGGCTTGAGCTTGGTCAGCGCTTCGGCGAACACCGGCGGCAGGCGCTCGGGCTGGCGCCAGCCGACCACGCCGCCCTGCAGGGCGTCGCTGGCGTCCGAATAGGTGGCGGCCATCTTGGCGAAGTCGGCGCCGGTGCGCAGCTGGCGCATCACTTCCTCGGCGCGCGCGCGGCGCTGGGCGATCACTTCGGCGGTGGCGTTGTCGGGGATGCGCACCATGATCTGCGAAATGTTGATCTCGAACTGCTCGGCGGCGGCGGCCTTCTCGGCGGCCAGGAAGCTGTCCACCTCGGCTTCGGAGATCTGGATCTTGGCGTCGACTTCATGCTCGCGCAGGCGCTGCATGATGATCTCTTCGCGGATATCTTCGCGGAAGGCGGCGTACGGCGTGCCATCCTTTTCCATCTGGTTGCGCAAGTCCTGCACCGACAGCTTCTGCGCTTCGGCGATGCGGCCGATGGCGCGGTCGAGCTGCTGGTCGTCGACCCGCACGCCCATTTCCTTGGCCATCTGCAGCTGGGCGCGTTCGACGATCATGCGCTCGAGCAGCTGGCGGCGCAGGTCGGCCGGGTCCGGCATCTGCACGTTCTGCGCCTTCATGCGGGCGGTCACGCTCTTGATGCGGTTGCTCAGCTCGCGCTGGGTGATGACGTCGTCGTTGACCACCACCACGATGGAATCGATCGCCACATTGCCCGATTCGCCAGGCGGCAGGAAACCCTTGCCGTCGGACTTGGCGCTGGCGGCGGTAGCCGGCGTGGTGTTCAGTGCGGCGCCGGCGGCCGGCGCCGGGGCGGCGGCAACGGCGGGCGCGGCGGCCGGGGCCGGAGCAGGCTTCTTCGAAAACAGGCTGCAGCCGCCGAGGGCGGTGGTGCACAGCAGGACGGCCAGAATTTTCATTTCGAACTTCATCTTAAGAACGCTCATGAGTCAGGTGTAAAAAATCAAAAAACGCCCGCTGCCCTGGTACGGCGGCGGCGGACGCCGGTGTGGCTGGCTTTAGCGGCCGTAGCCCTCGTTCAAACGCTGATAACCGGGGATGCTGTTCTTCATCGCCTCCAGCGGGCTGCCCACGCCCAGGTGCGACAGGCCGTTCAACTCCAGCTGGAAGAAGATCGGCGTCGACGCCTTGGTCGAGGTGGTCACGAAGCGCTGCGCGCCCATGCGGAACACCCAGCAGTCGGCGTTGTATTCCAGCCCGACCAGGCTTTCCAGGATCTTCTTGTCCTGCATCGAGTAGCTGACCCGGCCGACGCCGTACCAGCGCTGGAAGATCGGCCACTGGCTCGACACTTCCAAGTTCTTGAAGCTGCCGCGCAGGTAGCGGTAGCCCAGGTTGAGCACCTTCTTCTGGCCCGGCATCCATTGCGCGGTATAGCTTTCCGACACCACGCGGCGCTGGCTGGGGCTGTACTGCACGGCGCTGTCGAAGCCCCAGGTTTCGGAGATGCGGCCGGTCGCGGCCAGCAGCATGTCCGAGCGCGAGTCGACCACCGGCGTCGTCGAGGCCAGCTGCACGCGCTGGTCGCGGAAATAAAAGCGCTGGCCGAACGCCAGGCGCAGCGTCTCGGCGCCGGCCGCGTCCAGGAAGCGCGACACCAGCGCCGCCGTCAGCTGGTTGGCGTCGCCGATGCGGTCCGAGCCGACGAAGCGGTTTTCGCTGAAGATCTGGCTGAAGTTGAAGGTGGCGGCGTCGGTGTCGAAGGTCGGGAACTGGCTCTGGTCGCGGTACGGCGTGTTGACGTAGAACAGGCGCGGCTCCAGCGTCTGCGTCACGTCCTTGCCGCCGATCTTGGTGTCGCGCTCGAACACCAGGCCCGAGTCCAGCGAGAAGGTCGGCACCGCGCGCGACAGGTTGTCCGACTTTTGCGTGCCGAAGCTGTCGAGCTGGTAGCTGCCCAGGTTGACCATCACCTTGGGCGTGATGAAGTAGCTGGGGCCGACGATCGGGTAGCTCACCTGCGGGATCGCCACCAGGCGCGTGCCGTTGATCAGGGTCGGGTGGTAGAAGCGGGTCAGCTCGCTGTCGACGGCCCAGTCGAAGCCGCCGGCCACGTCGTACTGGGCGGCGTGGAAGTTGATCGCCGGCAGGCGGTCGTAGGGGCGCGACACGAACAGCGACTTGTCGACCACCGATTCCGGATCTTGCAGCACCTGGTATTTCTGCACGCGCGCGGTCAGCGTCCAGAAGTCGCCGTGGTAGTCGGTGCGCAGCTCGCGCAGCAGCTGGCGCTCGGTCGAGCTCGATACGGTCTTGGAGAAATCGTTAGGATAGTTGTTGTCCGAGGCGGCGCGGATGCTCCAGCCGTAGGACCAGTCCTTGGACAATTCCTGCGCGTGGGTGGACTTGATGGTCCAGCGGTCGGTCGAGCCGCCCGGCGTGGTCGGCACGTACTGCTTGTCGTGCGGCAGGTACTCGACATAGGTTTCGCCCTGGTACAGGCCGCCGTCGGTCTGGCCCAGGTAGCGGCCGTTGGCGCCCAGCTGGAAGCCGCGCCGCGGGATGATCTTCGGGTACACCGTCAAGTCGCGGTTGGGCGCGATGTTGAAGTAGTAGGGCACGGTCAGCTCGGC
This sequence comes from Rugamonas rivuli, assembly GCF_009380165.1. Lineage (GTDB taxonomy): Bacteria > Pseudomonadota > Gammaproteobacteria > Burkholderiales > Burkholderiaceae_D > Rugamonas > Rugamonas rivuli. The sequence goes on along the minus strand of NZ_WHUF01000008.1, from coordinate 107,260 downwards.
CGCGCCCTTGGAGCCGAAGCCCGGCATCGGCGACAGCCAGCCGGAGCGGCGCGCGCCCGACAGCGAGAACGACAGCGCCGGCGTGCCGAGAATGGGCACGTCCTTGAAATAAATGATGGTCTTGCCGGCCGTGCCGACGTCGCGGCCGGAATCGAGGTTCAAGGTGTTCGAGCGCAGGTACCAGTCCGGCGTCGGCCCTTGGCAGGTGCTGTAGGTGCCGTTGACCACGACAGCCTCGTCTTCGTTGATGAAGTTGATGCGCTCGGCCTTGCCCTGGGCGTGGTTGGCTTCCAGGCGGTAGGTCGGGTTCAGCATATAACCCTGGCCGCTGTCCATGTTCAGCTTGAGCTCGTCGCCGGTGAAATAGTCGCCGAAGCGCCAGATCTTGACGTTGCCCTTGGCCTCGACCTCGTCCTCGACCTGGCGGTAGCAGGCGGTATCGGCCTTGACGCGGGTCTTATCCTTGAGCAGCTCGGCATCCCGCTCCAGCGTGATTTCACGCTCGGGGCGGCCGCTGATGTCCTCGGCCTGGATGGTGGTGACGGCGTTCTTGTCCTCCACCCGCGGCGCGCGCGCCTTCGGCGGCAAGCTCTGGGCGTGGGTCGGCGCTGCCGTCACGGCGGCGATGGCAGTCAGGGCAAACGCCCAGCGTTGCGTGGTGGTGGGGGGGGCCGGAAGCCAGCGCATGCGACTCATGAAAAGAAGGGATGAAACACCATGACAGGCGATTTTTTGATTTGAATCCCTTATTATATGGGAATCTTCACCCAACACCGGTTTCCCGGGCCCGCTTAATGTCTTTATTACAGAATTTAACTTCCGATACATCTTCCGCGGCGCAGCCCGACCTGCGCCTGGAGCAGCTGACCGCCTGGCTGGCCACGCTGAACGTGGTCGACGTCGCCAGCGCGCGCCCGGCCTCGGCCGACGCCAGCTTCCGCCGCTATTTCCGCGTCGATGTATTGCCCGATCAACAAGCCGCGCTGGGCGCGACGCTGGTCGTCATGGACGCGCCGCCCGAGCGCGAGAACGTGCTGGCCTATGTCAAGCTAGACGAAATGCTCACACATGCCGGCGTCAGCGTGCCGCGCATCGTCGCCACCGACTACGAACGCGGCTTCCTGCTGATGTCCGACCTGGGCGTGACCACCTACCTGCAAGTGCTGGACCACGACAACGCCTCGACCATGTACGCCGAAGCGCTGGAAGCGCTGGTCAAGTTCCAGCTGACCAGCCAGCCCGATGTGCTGCCCGAGTACGACCGCGCCTTCATGCTGCGCGAAATGAACTTGTTCCCCGAGTGGTATATCGGCCAGCACCTGAAAGCCACGCTGACCGACAAGCAGAGCGCCGAGCTGCAAGCCGTGTTCGAGGCCATCCTGGCCAACGTCACGGCCCAGCAGCAAGTGTATGTGCACCGCGATTTCCATTCGCGCAACCTGATGTGGATGGACGCCGGCAACCCCGGCGTGCTGGACTTCCAGGATGCGCTGTACGGCCCGATGACCTACGACCTGGCCTCGCTGCTGCGCGACGCCTACGTGCAGTGGGACGAGGAACTGGTGCTGGACTGGGCGATCCGCTACTGGCAGCACGCCAAGTCGGTCGGCCTGCCGGTCAACCAGGACATCGACGGCTTCTACCAGGACTTCGAATACGCCGGCCTGCAGCGCCACCTGAAGATCCTCGGCCTGTTCTGCCGCCTGAACTACCGCGACGGCAAGGCCCAGTACCTGAACGACCTGCCGACCGTGATGGACTACGTGCGCAAGACCGCCGGCCGCTACAAGGACTTGCGTCCGCTGGTGCGCCTGCTCGACCAGCTGGAAGACAAGCAGCCGCAAGTCGGCTACACCTTCTGAGGCGGCGCGCATGAAAGCCATGATCTTCGCCGCCGGACGCGGCGAACGGATGCGCCCGCTGACCGACACCATCCCCAAGCCGCTGCTCAAAGTACGCGGCCGGCCGCTGATCGTCTGGCACATCCTCAACCTGGTCCGTGCCGGCATCACCGAGATCGTCATCAACCACGCCCATCTGGGCGAGCAGATCGAGGCGGCGCTGGGCGACGGCAGCCAGTTCGGCGCCAGGCTGATGTACTCGCGCGAGGAAAAAGCGCTGGAGACGGCCGGCGGCATCGCCACCGCCCGCCACCTGCTGGGCGAGGAACCGTTCGTGGCCGTGTCGGGCGACATCTACATGCCCTACTTCGACTTCGAGCAGGTCAAGGACGTGTTGCACGACAAGGATATGTGGGGCAATCCCTACCCGGCCGACAAGCGCGACATCTGCTGGCTCTACCTGGTGCCGAACCCGGACTTCCATCCCGAGGGCGACTTCGGCCTGACGATGTACTCGCTGACCAACGAAGGCTCGCCCAAATGGACCTTCGGCAACGTCGGCGTCTACCGTCCTGAAATGTTCGACGGCATCGCGCCCGGCGAATACGCCAAGCTCGGCCCGCTGATCCGCGCCTACGCCGACAAGCAGCAAGTCGGCGGCGAGGTCTACCAGGGCGAGTGGCACAACCTGGGCACCGTGCAACAGCTCGACCTGCTCAACGCGCCGCCGGCCTCGCGCCTGGCGGCCGCCAAGGGCGTGCAGTGATGCCGGCCGGGCCACAGTCCTACGCCGCCCGCCGCGCGCGCCTGCTGGCGCAGATGCCGCCCGGCGCCGTGGCCGTGCTGCCGACCGCGCCCGAAGTCACGCGCAACAGCGACAGCGAATACCTGTACCGCCACGACAGCTACTTCTACTACCTGACCGGCTTCGCCGAACCGGAAAGCACGCTGGTGCTGGTGGCGGCGCGCGGCGATGCGCCGGCGCGCGCCATCCTGTTCTGCCGGCAGAAGAACGTCGAGCGCGAAATCTGGGAAGGCTTCCGCCACGGCCCGGATGGCGCGCGCGCCGCCTTCGGCTTCGACGCCGCCTACGCCATCGAGGATCTCGACACCGAGATCGTCAAGCTGCTGGCCGACGCGCCGGCCCTGTACTACGCCCTGGGCAGCGCGCTGGACACGCAGGTCAAGCTGTGGCTGGCCAGCGTGCGGCGCATGGCGCGCACCGGCGTCAGCGCGCCGGCCAGCGCGGTCGACCTGCTGCCGCTGCTCGACGAAATGCGTCTGTTCAAGGACGACGCCGAACAGGCCACCATGCTGCGCGCCGCCACCATTTCATCGCAAGCGCATGCGCGGGCCATGCGGGCATCGAAGCCCGGCATGTACGAATACGAAATCGAAGCGGAGCTGCTGTACGAGTTCCGCCGCAACGGCGCGCAGGCGCCGGCCTACAACTCCATCGTCGCTGCGGGCGCCAATACCTGCGTGCTGCACTACAGCGCCAACAACGCGCAAAGCCGCGACGGCGAACTGATACTGATCGACGCCGGCTGCGAACTCGATGGCTACGCCTCCGACATCACGCGCACCTATCCGGTCAACGGCCGCTTCAGCGCGCCGCAAAAGCGCCTGTATGAACTGGTGCTGGCCGCGCAATCGGCGGCATTGAAGGCGATCGCGCCCGGCCTGCCGTATTCCGGCGCGCACGAGGCGGCGGTGCAGGTGCTGGCGCAAGGCATGCTGGACCTGGGCCTGCTGAACCAGAACGCGCATGGCAGCCTCGCCGACATCATCGCCGACAAGCGCTACCTGCAGTTCTACATGCACGGCACCGGCCACTGGATCGGCATGGACGTGCACGACGTCGGCCAGTACCGCGACACGGCGGCCGAAGGCAAACCTTCGCGCACGCTGCAGCCGGGCATGGCGCTGACGGTGGAGCCGGGCATCTACGTGCGCCCGGCCGACGGCGTGCCCGAGGAATACTGGAACACCGGCATCCGCATCGAGGACGATGTGCTGGTGACGCCGGACGGCCACACCATACTGAGCGCCGCCGCGCCGAAGACGGTCGCCGACATAGAACAACTGATGCAACAGCAATGACAGATTCCACTTTTGATGTCGCCATCTGCGGCGCAGGCCCCGCCGGCATGGCGCTGGCCGCGCTGCTGGCCAAACGCGGCATGCCCGCACCACGCATCGCCCTGATCGACGCCAAGACCTTGGAGCAGGCCAGCAAGGATCCGCGCTCGATCGCGCTGTCCTGGGGCAGCCGCCAGATACTGGAAGAAATCGGCGCATGGCCGGTGGCCGCCACCGCGATCCACCAGATACACGTATCGCGGCGCGGGCAGTTCGGCCGCAGCCTGATCGACCGCGATGAACACAAGCTGCCGGCGCTGGGCTACGTGCTGCGCTACGGCGACCTGGTGACGGCGCTGGGCGCGGTGTGCGCGCGCTCCCGCATCACCACGCTGCGCCCCGCCCGCGTGGAAGCAATCGACGAAGGCGCGGATGCGGCCGCGCTGACCATCGCCGGCGCGGATTCCGCCACGGCTGCCATCGTCGTGCAGGCCGAAGGCGGTTTGTTCAGCGATCAGGAAAGCAAGGCCCAGCACCGCGACTACCAGCAAACCGCGATCATCGCGCAGGTACGCAGCAGCCGCCCGCTGGCGCATCGCGCCTACGAACGCTTTACCGAACAAGGCCCGCTGGCCCTGCTGCCGCAAGGCGAAGAATACTCGCTGGTCTGGTGCGTGCGGCCCGATACCGCAGCGCGCCTGCAAGCGCTGGACGACGATGCCTTCCTCGCCGAACTGGGCGCCGCGTTTGGAGAGCGCGTCGGCAGCTTCACGCACGCCTCGCCGCGACTGGCCTTCCCATTGGGATTGAACGCCGATCCGCGCAGCACCGCGCGCACGGTCGCCATCGGCAACGCGGCGCAAACGCTGCATCCGGTGGCGGGGCAAGGCCTGAACCTCGGCCTGCGTGACGTCGCCGTACTGGCACGCCTGCTGGCGCAAGGCGCGACGCCGGCCATGCTGGCGCAATTCACCGAACTGCGCCGCCAGGACCGCAACACTACCGTGCGCCTGACCGACACCATGGCCCGCATCTTCGCCAACGACTCGCCGGCGCAAGCACTGCTGGGCCTGTCGCTGGCCGCCATCGACATGGTCGCCCCGGCCCGCAGCGTGCTGGCCGAGCTGATGATGTACGGCCGCCGTTGACTTGAGAACATTGACTTGAGAATACACACAGGGGGTACCCCACCTGCCTCCTTGTGGTAAACCTTCGCTTTCGACCTCTCTTTTCCTCTCATTTTTTCGCGGATCTTCGCTTTTTGAACTTCTCCCGAATTTCGCGCTCTAACGAGAGTAAAAGCGAAGAAATGAGAGGAGAAAATCGAATGTTTACCACAATGTCCGTGCAGCTCCCACCCCATACCCTGCTCCGGCTGGTCGAGCAACTACGCCGCGCCGGCGGTGTACAAGACATCTCGGAAGCGATCGCCACGGCGATTGAATTCTGGCTCGACGCCAAGACCGCGCTGCCACCCGGCGCCGATCCGGCAAACATCCGCGGGTATCAATGGAAATCGCTGTTTCTGCCTGAAGGCACAATCCTGCGATCATGGAGCTATGGAGAGCACAACTACGCACGCGTAGAAGGCGACAAGATCATGCACGAAGGGCACTCCGTCACGCCCAATGAGTTTGCCCGCTCTTTCGCGCGCACAGCTCGCAACGCATGGTTTGACTTGTCCGTCCGCCGTCCTGGCGACAAGCATTTCAAGATGGCAGACCTGCTGCGCAAAGAACAGGCAAAGCAACGTGCCGAGACGCCGCCGGTGTCGCCCCTCCCTACGTTGCCGACACCGGCGGCCGAACCGGCGCCAGTGCCAGCGCCGGCCCGGGCGCGAAACATCGACCCGGCGCCGGGCTGGGAGCTTCCAGAGCGGCGCAAGTTCCGCTACCGCCTGGAAGACGTGGCTTACTAGGTACGCGTGATCGAAGCGCCGCCATCGACCAGTGATGCGGTGCCGGTGACGAAGGACGAATCGTCCGAAGCCAGGTACAGCACCGAGCGCGCCAATTCCTCCGGCTGCGCCACGCGTTTCAGCGCATGCAGATTGGTGACGAAGGAAGCCGATTCCGGCGTGTTGTTCATATCGCGATACATCGCCGTATCGACCGCGCCCGGCAGCACCGAATTCACGCGCACGCCTTGCGGACCGTACTCCGAAGCCAGCGCCTGGGTCAGGCCGATCAGGCCCGCCTTGCTGGCCGCATAAGCCGCCACACCCGGGAAGGCAAAGCTGTAGCCGACGAAGGTCGAAGTGAAGATCACCGAGCCGCCGCCATGCTTGATCATTTCAGGGATTTGATGCTTGGCGCCGAGGAAGGCGCTGGTCAGGTTGGCGGCGATGGTCTCGTTCCAGCCCTGCTCCGACACCCCGGTAGTGTCGCCCATTTCGCCCAGCGTGCCGGCATTGTTGTAGGCGATATCCAAACGGCCAAACGCCTCGACAGCAGCGGCGACCAGTTGCGCATTGAACGACTCGGAAGTGACATCGCCAGCCAGGGCGATAGCCTTGCCGCCATCGGCAGCGATTTCCGCCACCAGCGTATCGAGCTCTGCCTGGCGGCGCGCCGCAACGACAACGCGCGCGCCTTCAGCGGCAAACAGTTTAGCGGTAGCACGGCCGATGCCGGAACTTGCGCCAGTAACGATAGCGACTTTGTTTTGTAAGCGGTTCATGGTGAGACTCCTTGAGGTGGGTTGATGTAGCCATCGTAGGCTTCATCAACCCCACCATCAATCGGCCAAAAGACCATGAACAATTCACAAATTGTGAATCAACTTTACTCTACAGCCTTGACCATATCCTCAATGACCTTCTTCGCATCGCCGAACACCATCATCGTGTTGGCCTGGTAGAACAGCTCATTGTCCAGGCCAGCATAGCCGGAAGCCATCGAACGCTTGTTGACGATGATGCTCTTGGCCTTGTACGCCTCCAGGATAGGCATGCCGGCGATCGGCGATTTCGGATCCTTGGCGGCCGGATTGACCACGTCGTTGGCGCCCAGGATCAGCACCACGTCGGTCTGGCCGAATTCGCCGTTGATATCCTCCATCTCGAACACCTGGTCGTACGGCACCTCGGCCTCCGCCAGCAGCACGTTCATGTGGCCCGGCATGCGGCCAGCCACCGGGTGGATCGCATACTTCACGGTCACGCCCTTGTGCGTCAGCTTCTCGACCAGCTCCTTCAGCGAGTGCTGCGCGCGCGCCACGGCCAGGCCGTAGCCCGGCACGATGATCACGCTCTCCGCATTGGCCATGATGAACGAAGCATCGTCGGCCGAACCGGATTTGACCGGACGCTGTTCCTTCGATCCGCCGGCACCCGCCTCCGCCGGTGCGCCGCCGAAGCCGCCCAGGATCACGTTGAAGAACGAGCGGTTCATCGCCTTGCACATGATGTAGGACAGGATCGCACCGGACGAACCGACCAGCGAACCGGCGATGATCAGCATCGAGTTATTCAGCGAGAAGCCGATGCCCGCCGCCGCCCAACCCGAATACGAGTTCAGCATCGATACCACCACCGGCATATCCGCGCCGCCGATAGGGATGATGATCAGCACGCCCAGCACGAAGGCAATCGCGGTCATGATGAGGAACGGCGTCCACGCCGGCTCGGTGCCGCCGGCGAAGCAGAACACCAGGCCCAGGCCCACCATGACGATGGCCAGGATCAGGTTCAGCATGTGCTGGCCGGCGAAGCTCACCGGTGCGCCCTGGAACAGGCGGAACTTGTACTTGCCCGACAGCTTGCCGAACGCGATCACCGAACCGGAGAACGTGATCGCGCCGACGAAGGTACCGATGAACAGCTCGATGCGATTACCGAACGGCAGCGCCTCGCCCGCAGCCGCGATGCCGAACGCATGCGGCTCCGACACCGCCGCCACCGCGATACACACGGCGGCCAGGCCGATCAGCGAGTGCATCGCCGCGACCAGCTCAGGCATCTTGGTCATCTCGACCTTCTTGGCCAGCACCGCGCCGATGCCGCCGCCGACGATCACGCCCAGCGCCACCAGGCCCAGGCCCATGCCGCCGGAAGTCCCCGCCACTGCCGCAGCCGTGGCTTCCGCCTTCAGCTTCAGGATCAGCGCGATGGTGGTCACGGCGGCAATCGCCATACCCGACATGCCGAACGCATTGCCCGTGCGTGCCGTGGACGGCGACGACAGGCCTTTCAACGCCTGGATAAAGCACACCGATGCGATCAGGTACATCATCGTCACCAGGTTCATGGAGATGAAATTCATGCGTGATCTCCCTTTTTCGCTTTAGGCTCTTTTTTCTTGAACATTTCCAGCATGCGCTGCGTCACCAGGAATCCGCCGAACACATTGACGGCGGCCAGCGCCACCGCGACGGTGCCGGCGATCTGGCCGATCAAACCCTCGGTCAGCGAGGCCGCCAGCATGGCGCCGACGATGATGATGGCCGAGACGGCGTTGGTGACGGCCATCAGCGGCGTATGCAGCGCAGGCGTCACGGTCCAGACCACGTGGTAGCCGACGTAGATGGCGAGCACAAAAATGATCAGATTGATGATGGTGTGGCTGACTTCCATTATTCGTTCCCCTGTTATTTTCTAAGCAGCTCGCCGCCGCTGCACAGCAGCGTGGCCTTGATGATTTCATCTTCGCGGTCGATCGCCAGCTGGTCTTCCTTGTCGATGATCAGCTTGAGGAAGTCCAGCACGTTGCGCGCATACAGCGCCGACGCATCGGCCGCCACCAGCGTCGCCAGATCGGGCTCGCCGACGATGTGCACGCCATGCCGCACCACGGTCTTGTTGAGCTCCGACAGCGGGCAGTTGCCGCCCTGCGACACGGCCAGGTCGACGATCACCGAACCCGGTTTCATCGCCTTCACCGTCTCTTCGGAAATCAGCACCGGCGCCGGACGGCCCGGGATCAGCGCGGTGGTGATGATGATGTCGGCCAGCTTGGCGCGTTCGTGCACCAGCTCCGCCTGGCGGCGCATCCAGTCCGCCGGCATCGGCCGCGCATAGCCGCCCACGCCCTTGGCGATTTCCTTCTCCTCGTCGGTCAGGAAAGGCACGTCGATGAACTTGGCGCCCAGCGACTCCACCTGCTCCTTGACGGGAGGGCGCACGTCGGACGCCTCGATCACCGCGCCCAGCCGCTTGGCGGTCGCAATCGCCTGCAGACCCGCCACGCCCACGCCCATGATCAGCACCCGCGCCGCCTTGACGGTGCCGGCCGCCGTCATCAGCATCGGCATGAAGCGCTGATAGGTATTGGCCGCCACCATCACCGCCTTGTAGCCGGCGATGTTGGCCTGCGACGACAGCACGTCCATCGACTGCGCGCGCGTGATGCGCGGCACCGCCTCCAGCGCGAAGGCTTGCAGCCCCGCCGCCGCCATCGCCGCGTTGTTGTCGGCATCGAAGGGGTTGAGCATGCCGATCACCACCGTGCCGGCCGGGATAAGCGCCCGCTCTTCCGCATTCGGCGCCCGCACCTTCAGCACCACCTGCGCCGCAAAGGCTTCCGCCGCGCCGACGATCTGCGCGCCGGCCGCGGCGTAAGCCTCGTCCGTCACCGATGCCGCCACTCCCGCGCCGGCCTGCACGATCACTTGATGCTTGGCTGCGAGCTTCTTGACTGTCTCGGGCGTTGCCGCTACCCGGGTTTCCCCCGGCCGCGTTTCGGCCGGTATGCCTATCCTCATGGTGCCTCCAAATGATTAATAAACTGACTAGAATCTAACACGGAATGCATGGGCAGCAACGCCCGTCGATCGCTTCATGATACTTAATATCTATTTATCAATAAATAGCGCTTTCATCACATCATTTATTACTATTTGTAATGAATTGCCGTTAAAACAGCTAATTTCGCACACGGCAGCCACTGCAACATGGATTAAGGAGACAAACCTTGCGATATTTCAATACGAACCCATATTTCCGTGCAGGCGGGTTCAAACCAAACGCCCGGAACAGGCTAAAATGTCGGCTCTTTCAAGGATGACTCATGCCGCGTATCTGGAAACCCTCTGTTACTGTTGCCGCCATTGTCGAAAAAGATGGCAAATTTTTGCTGATCGAAGAAGAAACCAGCGATGGCATCCGCATCAACCAGCCTGCCGGTCATCTCGACCCGCACGAATCGCTGGAGCAGGCCGTCATCCGCGAAACGCTGGAGGAAACCGCGTACGACTTCACGCCGACCGCGCTGGTGGGCATGTATATGTCGCGCTACACCTCCAACCGCACCGGCGAGGAAGTGACGTATCTGCGCTTCACCTTCTGCGGCGTGCCGGGCGCCCAGCATGACCGTCCGCTGGACGAAGGCATCCTGCGCACCATGTGGTTGACGCGCGACGAACTGGCCGCCTGCGCCGACCGTCACCGCAGCCCGACGGTGCTGCAATGCGTGGACGAATACCTGGCCGGGCGCCGCGCCCCGCTGGAACTGATACAAACCCACACCTCGGTGTACAAGGAAGCGGTGAGCACCGCGAATGGATAAGGCAGGAAAGTAAGATGAGCAAGAAAAAAGTCGTGATCGGTATGTCAGGCGGGGTCGATTCCTCGGTCGCGGCGTGGATGCTCAAGGAACAGGGCTACGACGTGGTCGGCCTGTTCATGAAGAACTGGGAAGACGACGACGATTCCGAATACTGCTCGACGCGCCAGGACTGGATCGACGCCGCCAGCGTGGCCGACGTCATCGGCGTCGACATCGAAGCCGTCAACTTCGCCAGCGAATACAAGGACCGCGTGTTCGCCGACTTCCTGCGCGAATACCAGGCCGGCCGCACGCCCAACCCGGACGTGCTGTGCAACGCCGAGATCAAGTTCAAGGCCTTCCTCGACCACGCCATGCACCTGGGCGCGGACCTGATCGCCACCGGCCACTACGCGCGCGTGCGCCAGAACGGCGACCGCCACGAGCTGCTCAAGGCCGTCGACCACACCAAGGACCAGAGCTACTTCCTGCACCGCCTGAACCAGGCGCAGTTGTCCAAGACCCTGTTCCCGCTGGGCGAGATCCCGAAAACCGAAGTGCGCAAGATCGCCGAGAAACTGGCGCTGCCCAACGCCGCCAAGAAGGATTCGACCGGCATCTGCTTCATCGGCGAGCGGCCGTTCCGCGAATTCCTCAACCGCTACCTGTCGTACAAGCCGGGCCCGATGAAGACGCCGGACGGCAAGGTGGTCGGCGAGCACGTCGGCCTGAGCTTCTACACGCTGGGCCAGCGCAAGGGCATAGGCGTGGGCGGCATGAAGGCGTACAAGAACCCGGACGGCAGCAGCGACGCCTGGTATGTGGCGCGCAAGGACGTGGCCGAGAACACGCTGTACATCGTGCAGGGCCACGACCATCCATGGCTGCTGTCGTCGACGCTGCGCGCCGACCAGGCCAGCTGGATCGCCGGCGAGGCGCCGTCGCCGCGCGCGATGTCGGCCAAGACCCGCTACCGCCAGGCCGACGTGGCGTGCGAGATCGCCCCGGAAGGCGATTCCGATTTCGCGTTGAAGTTCATGGATGCCCAGTGGGCGGTCACGCCGGGCCAGTCGGCCGTGCTGTACGACGGCGACGTCTGCCTGGGCGGCGGCATCATCGGCAGCTCGACCTTCGCCGTCTGATGTTCCCGGCCAGGCCGGCCTGACTACTCGGCGGCGGGTTCGCCGCCGTCGCCTTCCGGCGCATCCGCGCCGGCATCCTTGGCCAGCGCCGCGCGCTGGCGCTTGACCATGGCGATCACCGTATTGCGTATCGTATTGAGCACGGTGTCGGCCTTGAACGGCTTGACGATGAAGCCGTTCACGCCCATCGCATGCGCGGCCTGGATGGTGGCCGCATCGAATTCGCTGGAGACCATGAAGATCAGCGCCTTCGGCCAGTTGGTCTTAATCTCCCGCACCACATCCTCGCCGTTCTCGATCTGCTCGCGGGCGATGCAAACGATATGGGGATTGTGCTTGAGCAGCAGCGCCAGGCCGCTGGCGCAGGTGTGGGTCTGGCCCACCACGTCATAGCCGCCATCGAGCAGGACCGTGTTGAGCAGGCCGCGCGCGATCGCGCTGCCGTCGATAATGACCGCTTTTAACATCTTGCAAACCTTGTCTTAGTGGGCGTGCGCTTAGTTCTTATCCCAAGCCAGCATATTCCAGCTTACGCCGACCCGCACGTCCGTTTTTAATTGCACCAATTGTTTCGAAAGATACAGCATTTCGCGTTCTTTTCGTAGAGTTTCGCCCAGCGTATCCTTCAGAATGCCGGCCCCGGCCATGATCGCATCCAGAGTGCCGTAAGTACGCAACAGTTTGGCCGCCTTCTTGACGCCGACCTTGGACACGCCCGGGATGGAATCGGTGGCGTCGCCCATCAGCGCCAGCAGGTCCGGCAGCTGCTCCGGCGGCACGCCCCATTTCTGCTCGACCCAGGCGTGGTCGTGCCATTCGCCCTTGAAGTGGTCCCACACGCGGGCACCCTGCGCGATCAGGCCGTGCAAGTCCTTGTCGGTGGTGGCGATGGTGGCCTCGCCGCGGCCGTCGGCCAGCCAGCGCAGCACCACGGTGCCGATCACATCGTCCGCCTCCACCTGCGGCAGCGACACCACATGCAGGCCGACGCCGCGCAGCTTGTCGTAGAAGGCCGGCAGCGCATCGCGCAGCGGCGACGGCATCGGCGCGCGGGCCTCGCGGTAGCCGGCGTACAAATCGTGGCGCCAGGTGGGGCCGCCGAAGTCGAAGGCCGGCAGCACGTGGGTCGGCTCGTGTTCGTTGAGCAGTTTGCGGAACGAAGACAGCGCGTGGCGCAGCGCGATCTCGGCCTTTTCAGGACTATCGGGTTCGGGGCTGGCTTCGTAGACGCGGCGCACGATATTGAGGCCGTCGATGGCAAGGAGTCTACCCATGTTCAACATCTTCCGGGCTTGTTCAATCCATCATTTTACCCGAGCGGGCTGCCCTGTCAGCATGACACGACTCAAGGCCGTCGCGAACGCCGCTTGTAGCTGCCGGTGAGCGGCGTAAGCTTAGAACACGAATAGACCAAGGAGATAGCAATGTGGCCGACCATTCCTCTGGAAAAATTCCTGGAAAATCCGCTTGCCGCCATCCGTGAAATCACCTCGTCGGACAAGATATTCCTTATCACCGAAAACGGCAAACCGATCCTGGACCTGCGTCCATACCGATCCGTGCCGATTGAAAAGCTGCGCGGCAGCGTCATCTGCTCTGGCGACATCGTCTCGCCGTTAGACCCAGACGGCTACGCTCCGCTTCCATGATATTGCTGGATACACACGCATTCATTTGGTGGCACGAAGGCAACCCCAGGCTGTCAGCACGCGCCAAGCTCGTCATCGAGCACGAACAACAAGCCGGCCAGGTCATGGTCTCCTCGCTAACCTGCTGGGAAATCGCGCTGCTCGTCGAGCGGCGCAAGCTGTTCCTGTCGGAAGAAGTCCAGATATGGATCGGAACGATAGAAACCCAGCGCCACGTTCGCTTTATCCCCGTCGATAACCAGATCGCCATCACCTCGGTTCAACTGCCCGCCGGCCTGAGCAAAGACCCTGCAGACCGCATCATCGTCGCCACTGCAATGCTGCTCAACATTCCTGTAGTGACGGTCGACCGAACTATCCGCGCCTATCCGCACGTGCAAACCATCTGGTAGCGGCTTACTTCAGCAGCTCGTACGGGCCGCCGCGCTCCAGCGCGCGCTGGAAGGCCGGGCGGCTGTGGATGCGTTTGAGGAAGGCGCTCAGGTTCGGACGGCGCTCGTCCAGCCCGCCGCGCGCGGCGGCCGCCTCCAGCGGGAAGCTCATCTGGATATCGGCCGCGCTGAACTCGGCGCCGGCGAACCATGGCATCTTGTTCAGCTCCGCCTCCAGGTAATCGAGGTGCGCCTCGATCTGCGGCAGGATGTAGCTGCTCTTGACCTTCTGCGCGATGCCGCGCGCGATCGGCTTGACGAAGAACGGCGCCGGGCTGGTCTCGACCCGGTCGAAAATCAGCTTCATCAACAACGGCGCCATCGCCGAACCTTCCGCATAGTGCAGGAAGTAAGTCCAGCGCCGGCGCTCCGCCGTGCCTGTCGGCGGCACCAGCCTGCCCTGGCCGTAAGTCTCGACCAGATACTCGACGATCGCCCCCGACTCCGCCACCACGATGTCGCCATCGGAAATCACCGGCGACTTGCCCAGCGGGTGGATCGCCCGCAGCTCCGGCGGCGCCAGCATGGTCTTCTTGTCGCGCTGGTAGCGCACGATCTCGTATTCCAGGCCCAACTCCTCCAGCAGCCAGAGCACGCGCTGCGAGCGCGAATTATTCAGATGGTGGACTACGATCATGGTGAGCTTCCCGGAAAAGAACGGCCGTGCGCCGCAACGCCGCTAGCTTAGCATTGTTGGCAATCTTGCGTGTCGGCAGTACACTGCCCCATCAGCAGCCGCCAACCGGAGCCTTCATGAACCTGTTTTCCCCGCGCTACCTCGTCCTCAATGCCGCCATCGTCGCGCTGGCCGCGTCGCTGGCCCTGGGGGCGCCGTGGTGGATACCGCTGATCGCCGCCGCCCTGACCGTGGTCGGCATCACCGACCTGCTGCAGACCAAGCGCGCGCTGCGCCGCAACTATCCCATCCTGGCGCACTTCCGCTTCTTCTTCGAATCGATACGCCCCGAGATCCGCCAGTACTTCCTGGAAGACGACACGGTAGCCGAACCGTTCTCGCGCAACCAGCGCAGCATCGTCTACCAGCGCGCCAAGATGGACACCGACAAGCGCCCCTTCGGCACCCAGCTCGACGTCTACGCCCCCGGCTACGAATGGATCAACCACTCGATCAGCCCCGCGCCCGAGCAGCACCACGACTTCCGCATCGAGATCGGCAACCATCCGGATTGCCGGCGCGCCCAGCCCTACTCGGCCAGCGTGTTCAACATCTCGGCGATGAGCTTTGGCGCGCTGTCGTCGCACGCCATCCTGGCGCTGAACGGCGGCGCCAAGGCCGGCGGCTTCATGCACGACACCGGCGAAGGCAGCATCAGCCCCTACCACCGCCAGAACGGCGGCGACCTGGTGTGGGAGATCGGCTCCGGCTACTTCGGCTGCCGCAACGCCGACGGCACGTTCTCGGAAGCGAACTTCGTCGCCAACGCCACCACGCCGCAAGTGAAGATGATCGAGCTGAAGATGTCGCAGGGCGCCAAGCCCGGCCACGGCGGCGTGCTGCCCGGCGCCAAGGTGACGATAGAAATCGCCACCACGCGCGGCGTGCCGCAGGGCCAGGACTGCATCTCGCCATCGAAGCACTCGGCCTTCAGCACGCCGCTGGAAATGCTGGCCTTCATCGACCGCCTGCGCACGCTGTCCGGCGGCAAGCCGACCGGCTTCAAGCTGGCCATCGGCCACCCGTGGGAATTTTTCGGCATCGTCAAAGCCATGCTGGCCACCGGCATCACGCCCGACTTCATCGTGGTCGACGGCGGCGAGGGCGGCACGGGCGCCGCGCCGGTCGAGTTCACCGACCACGTCGGCACGCCGCTGCAGGAAGCGCTGCTGCTGGTGCATAACACGCTGGTGGGCGCCAACCTGCGCGACAAGATCAAGATCGGCGCCTCCGGCAAGATCATCACCGCCTTCGACATCGCCCGCACGCTGGCGCTGGGCGCGGACTGGTGCAACTCGGCGCGCGGCTTCATGTTCGCGCTGGGCTGCATCCAGTCGCAGAGCTGCCACACCGACCGCTGCCCGACCGGCGTCGCCACCCAGGACGCCACCCGCCAGCGCGCGCTGGTGGTGCCGGACAAGACCCGGCGCGTCGCCAACTTCCACGAGAACACCTTGAAGGCGCTGGCCCAGCTGATCGCCGCCGCCGGCTTGACGCACCCGTCGCAATTGAAGGCGCACCACCTGGTGCGGCGCATCTCGCCCAACCAGGTCAAGCTGGCGTCGGCGCTGCTGCCCTATCTGGAGCCGGGCGAGCTGCTCGACCCCAGCCAGCTGTCACGCCTGCCGCCGGTGTTCGGCCTGTACTGGCCGATGGCGCAGGCCGAATCGTTCAACCCACTTTGCTGAGAGACCATGGCCAACTACACCGTCGTCCATGCCACACCCTCGATCGCCACCTACCAGGCGCTGCGCGTCGGCTCCGGCCTCAGCCCCAAATCCACCGAAGCGGCCGCGCGCGGCCTGCCCGCCAGCCTATTTGCCGTGCAGGTGCTGTGCGACGGCGAGCCGGTCGGCATGGGCCGCGTGATCGGCGATGGCGGCTGTTTTTATCAGGTGGTGGATATCGGCGTGCTGAAGGCACACCAGGGGCAGGGACTGGGCAAGGCGATCATGAAGGAGATCAAGGCCTACCTCGACCGCGAGGTGCCGCCCGGCGGCTACGTCAGCCTGATCGCCGACGGCAGGGCCAACGAACTGTATGCGCAATACGGCTTTGCGCCGACCGCGCCAGCCTCGATAGGCATGGGCTACGTGGCCTGATCAGCGCTGCACGCGCAGCATGATGACGCGCTTGAGCGGCGCTGAGCTGGATGCGTCGGACGATGCAGCCGGCGTGGTCTCGCAGGAGCCGCAGCTGGCGCAGCCGTCGCCGCAGCTCGATTTCGTGTTAAACAGTTTAGCCAGTTTATTCTGGTCGAAGCCGCGCCGCGACAGCAGGTAGACGATCTGCTTGCGCAAGGCCGCCGGCAGATACTTGGTGCAGAAATGCACCAGGGCCGCCACCACGATCAACGCCACGATCACTTGCTGCCACATGCTCAGCCTCCGATAAGGAACAGGGAAATGCGATACGTCAGGAACGACGCCGTGTACGCCAGCGCGAACATATAACCAGCCATCATCAGCGGATAGCGGATGCTGTTAGTCTCGCGCCGCACCACGCTCAGCGTCGACATGCACTGCGGCGCAAACACATACCACGCCAGCAGCGACAAGGCCGTCGGCAAAGTCCACGAGCCGGCGATGATAGGCGTCAGCGACTGCGCCAGTTCCTCGCCGCTCTGCGACAGCGCATACACCGTACCCAGCGCACCCACCGCCACCTCGCGCGCGGCCAGGCCCGGCACCAGCGCGATGCAGATCTGCCAGTTGAAGCCAATCGGCGCGAACACATACTCCAGGCCGCGCCCCAGGATACCGGCCAGGCTGTAATAAATCGGCGGATGCGTCGCCCCCTCAGGCGCGCCCGGGAAGGAACTCAGGAACCACAGCAGCACCATCAAGGTCAGGATGATGGTACCCACGCGCGACAGGAAGATCTTGCAGCGTTCCCACAAGCCCAGCGCCAGGTTCTGCATGTGCGGCCAGTGATAGGCCGGCAGCTCCAGCATCAGCGGCTGCTTGCTGTTCGCCCCCATGGTGCGCTTCATGACGTAAGCCACCGCCATCGCCGACGCAATGCCCGCGAAATACAGCACGAACAGCACCAGGCCCTGCAAGCTCATGAAACCATACACTTCGCGCTCCGGAATGAAGGCCGCGATGATCAGCGCATACACCGGCAAGCGCGCCGAGCACGTCATCAGCGGCGCGATCATGATCGTCACCAGACGGTCGCGCGGATTCTGGATGGTGCGCGCCGCCATCACGCCGGGAATCGCGCAGGCAAAGCTCGACAGCAGCGGAATGAAGGCGCGGCCCGACAAGCCCACCCCGCCCATCAGGCGGTCCAGCAGGAAGGCCGCGCGCGGCAGATAGCCGCAATCCTCCAGGATCAGGATGAAGAAGAACAAAATCAGAATCTGCGGCAGGAACACCAGCACGCTGCCGGCCCCGCCCAGGATGCCTTCGACCAGCAGGCTGCGCAGCAAGCCATCGGCCATCGCCCCCTTGACCATGGTGCCGACGCCGTCGACGCCGGCCTTGATCATATCCATCGGCACATTGGCCCAGCTGAACACCGCCTGGAACACCAGGAACATCAGCACCGCCAGGATCACCGGTCCCAGCACCGGATGCAGCACCACGTTGTCGATCTTCTCGGTCAGGTTGCCGGTATCGCGCGCATCGCTGCTGACCAGCGCCAGGATGCGGCGCACCTCGCGCTGCGTCTCCTCGACGCCGACCGCATCGATCGCCGCCAGCGGCTGCGGCGCGCTCTCGTGCAGCGGCCACATCGCGTCCAGCGCGCGCAGCAGCGACTTCTCGCCGCCGGCCTGCACCGCCACGGTTTCCACCACCGGCATGCCCAGCTCCTGCGCCAGGCGGTCGGCGTCGATCTCGATGCCGCGCTTCTTGGCCACGTCGACCATGTTCAGCGCCAGTATCATCGGCAGGCCGAGACGCTTGATCTCCAGCACCAGCCGCAGGTTCAAGCGCAGATTGGTGGCGTTGACCACGCACACCACCACGTCCGGCGACTGCTCGCCCGCGCGCAGGCCGGCCACCACGTCGCGCGTGATGGCCTCGTCCGGCGTATGGGCCGACAAACTATAAGCACCCGGCAAGTCCAGCACGCGGAAGCCATGGCCCGCAGGCGAGCTGAACGAGCCCTCCTTGCGTTCGATGGTCACGCCGGCGTAGTTCGCCACCTTTTGGCGCGCGCCGGTCAGGCGGTTGAACAGCGCGGTCTTGCCGCAATTCGGATTGCCCAGCAACGCCACCATCGGCGTCCGGGAAAGCAGCGGCGCCTGCGGCACCGCGATATCGACTGCACCCATGGCTTATTCCGGTTGGATCGAGATCAACGCCGCCTCGAAGCGGCGCAGGGCGAACGTGGAGTTGCCGACTTTGATCGCCAGCGGCTCGCCACCCGGCATGCCGCGTTTGAGCATGCGGATTTTTTCGCCGGGCACAAAGCCCAGCTCCATCAGGCGGCGCACCAGCGTGGCGCCGTCGTCGGCCGAGTCGCCGGGGCGCACATGGGCCACGGTGGCGCTCTGGCCGACCTGCAAGGTATCGAGAGTGATCAAGGGAACAGCGTGCGTCATGGCTAAGTCCGTTCAAATCGCCGCCCGGCCTGCGCCGCTGCGGCTTGCCGGCGAACTGCAAGATCGCGTTCTCGCCGGAAATAAGATACTAGCATTATAAACGGTAATGCGAATTACTTCTATTTGCGCTTGCATCCCGCTCAAACTTGAGGCAGTATACGATTAATGATAATGATTCGCATTAAGTAGCTAACTAGCAATCATGTCAGTTCATTCTTTTAAGTAATGCCTAGCCAGAAGGTGTATCGATGATTGTATGTGTCTGCAACAACATATCTGATCGTGAAATCCGTCAAGCCATGGAATTGGGATTGACGTCGATGGAAGAACTGCGCCGCGATCTGGGTGTGGCGACGTGCTGCGGCCAATGCTTTTCCTGCGCAGAAGAAATCCTGAACGAGCACTTGGCCGCCACCGCCCGCGCCGAGATCCAGGAAACCGTACTGAAGCGCCCCGCCTTCAGCAACTAAGAATACTCTCATGAACACCATGACCTATGGCCGGACGGCGACGCCGCCGGCAGACGACAGCGGCCTGGCCGCGCAGCTGAAATTGCAATGGCAAGTGCGCGGCCGCAAGTTCGCGCCGCTGGCCGCCATCGTCATGGTCCATGCGTTCGGGTTTTATATGTTCCAGTCGGGGATGCTGCGTCAGGTGACGCACGCCATCCTGCCGCAAGTGGTCAACGTCACCTTCGTCGCCTCGCCGGAGCCGCTCAAGCCGGCCCCGCCGCCGCCGAAGACCGTGCCGGTCGTGCGCCAGGCGCCGGCCTTCATTCCGCCGATTCCAATGGTGAACGTGGTCCAGACCGAGCCGACCATCACCGTCGCCCCGCCGCAGCCGCGCACCAGCGAGCCGGCCGCAGTCGCTGCCCCGGCCGCGCCACCGGCGCCGCCGCATGTGGCCGCGCCAGCCCAGCCGAAAACCGTGTCGGGCGTCGAATACGTGCGCGCGCCGCAGCCGGTCTATCCCAACATCTCGCGCCGCATGGGCGAGAGCGGCACCGTGATCCTGCGCGTGCTGATCGGAGAAAAAGGCCAGGCCGAGCAAGTGGTGATCCACAAATCGTCCGGCTCCAGCAACCTCGACGAGGCCGGCCGCCAGGCCGTGATGCGCGCCCTGTACAAGCCGAACATGGAAGACGGCAAGCCGGTCCCCGTGTACGCGCTGGTGCCGATCAACTTCCAGCTGGGCTGATCACACGTCCAGCCGCCCCTCGATCGAATCGTCGAGGGTCTTGCCGATCACGGCGCCGATCAGCATCTTGACGCTGGCCACCGCCCTGCCGTGCTTGGTATCCCAATAGTAGCCGTAAGTCGGCGCGAACTTGATCAGCGTGATGCGCGGATCGTCTTCGCCGCCGGTGAACCACGTCTTCATCGTAAAGCTCCACAACTCCTTCAGCTTCACCGGATCGCGCAGCACCGTGGCGATGCCCTCCAGGTGCATGAACTCCGCGTGGGCCGAACCCTGGAAGTACAGCGTGGCCGACGGCTCCGCCGCCAGCTCCAGGTTCTTCAGGCTGTCGCTTGCGCTGATGAACCACAGGTTGCCCTGCGCATCGACCTGTAACGCCGTCATCGGCCGCGCATCGCCGGGGCCGCCCGCGGCATCGCTGGTGCAAAAGAAGCAGCCGGGCGTGCTGTCGACGAATTCGCGGATCTTCTTGACGGCGTCTTCGCCGATCAAGTCCTGGTGGTTGTTCTCTGGCTGATTGGCATTGATCGTATCCATGGCGGCGTGCTCCGGTAGAGGTAGTGGATCGATACTACCCCTGACAACATCAGCACTCCGTGGGTTGTCTCACACTTCCGCCCACATCCTCAGCAGGTTGTGATAGTGGCCGGCCAGTTCCACCGTGATCTCATTGTCGCCATGCGCGGCGCGCAGCTTCTGGATGTTCTGATCGAGCGCGAACAGCATGCCGCGCTTGGCATCGTCGCGCACCATGCTCTGGCTCCACAGGAATGAGCTGACCCGCTCCCCGCGCGTGACCGGCGCCACGCGATGCACACTGCTGGACGGATAGACGATCACATCCCCCGCCGCCAGTTTGACCTCGTGCGTGCCGTAGGCATCGCTGACGATCAGCTCGCCGCCGTCGTACTCCTCCGGTTCGCTGAGGAACAAGGTCGACGACACGTCGGCCCGCATCGCATTGGCCGTGCCGGGACGCGTGCGGATGGCGCTGTCGATATGCATGCCGTACTGCTCGCCGCTTGCGTAGCTGTTGAAGTAAGGCGGCAGTATGCGCAGCGGCAGCACCGCCGCGAAGAACAGCGGATGATTCGCCAGCGCCTGCGTGATCACGCCACCCAGCTCCTGCGCCAGCGGCGACAGCTCCGCCAGCTGGCGGTTGCGCTTGACCTGCGCGCCCTGCGGGCCGGCGGTGGCGCGGCCGTCGATCCACTCGGCCTGCGCCAGGCGGCGGCGGAACTCCTGCACCTGCGGCTTGGTCAGCACGGCGGGGATGTGCAGCATCATGGGCGGTCCTTTCGTATCGACAGTATGCGAATGTTAATTGTTTTCATTTGCTCCAACAATCTCAGTCCGGGGATATTGGTACACTTTCGCACGCGCCACTGTGGGAACCGCCTGGTTCGTGGCAAAATGTCAGTATTCCACCACCATTGTAGAAAGATTCCCATGAAGGGTGATCCAGAAGTTATTCGCCTGCTGAACGCTCAGCTGACCAACGAACTCACCGCAATCAACCAGTACTTCCTGCACTCGCGCATGTACCGTCACTGGGGTTTCGAGAAGATCGCGAAAAAGGAATACGAAGAATCGATCGGCGAAATGAAGCACGCCGACAAACTGATCGACCGCATCCTGATGCTGGACGGCCTGCCTAACCTGCAAGCCATGCACAAGATCATGATCGGCGAGAACACCGAAGAAATGATCGGCTGCGATCTGAAGCTGGAAAAGGGCGCACAGATCACCGTCAAGGAAGGCATCGCCGCCGCAGAGAAAGCCGCCGACTACGTGTCGCGCGACCTGCTGCTGATGATTTTGGAAGACACCGAAGAACACATCGACTGGCTCGAAACGCAGCTGGACCTGATCGGCAAGGTCGGCATCCAGAACTACCTGCAAAGCCAGATGAACGACGAGTGATCTAACTCGCTTCGTTCAACTCACCAAGCCGCAGCTTCGCCTGCGGCTTTTTTATTTTCACAGCCAGCACGGCCACTGCGCCGCACAGCATCAGGCCACCGGCCAGGCGGATCACATTCTCCGGGTTCCCGCCCAGCAGGCTGCGGTAGTACAGCGGCAGCGTGAAGATCTGGATAATCATCGGGATCACGATGAACATATTGAAGATGCCCATGTAGACGCCAGTACGCTCCGGCGGTATGCAGCCCGCCAGCATCACATACGGATTGCCCATGATGCTGGCCCACGCCAGGCCGATGCCCAGCATCGGCACGAACAGCAGCGCCGGCGAGTGGATCATCGGTATCGACAGCATGCCGATGCCGGCCAGTGCCAGGCAGGCGCTGTGCGTGAGCTTGGGCCCATAGCGCCGCGTGAACTGCACCAGCGCCAGCGCGCCGACAAACGCGATGAAGTTGTAGAACGCCCCCACCTGCCCCGCCAGCAGCCCCGCGTCGCGGAAGCCTTGCGAGGCCTGGTCGGTCGTGCCGTAGATGGTGGTCGACAGCGACAGCATGATGTACTGCCAATAGCAGAACATCGCATACCACTGGAACAGCTTGACCCAGGCCAGCTGCTTCATCGTCGGCGGCATCTCGCGGATCGCGCTGGCGACATCGCCCAGCGTATGCCGCCAGCCGGCAGGGCGCGCGCGGATCTGCGCCAGCTCCTCGCTGCTCAACGGGTATTCGGGTGTGGTCTTCAGCGTCCACAGCACCGAGGAAATCGAAAACACCGCGCCGATCAAAAAGGCGACGATGACGATGTGCGGAATATGGCTGCCATTGACGGCATCCTTGTTCATGCCCAGCCAGACCAGCAGCGACGGCGTCAGGTAGGCCAGCGTTTGTCCCAGGCCCGTAAAGGCGCTCTGCGTCAGGAAGCCTAGCGAATGCTGCTGCGGATCGAGCTTGTCGCTGACGAAAGCGCGGTACGGCTCCATCGTCACGTTGTTGGCCGCGTCCAGTATCCACAGCAGGCTGGCCGCCATCCACAGCGTGGGACTGAACGGCATCGCCAGCAGGCCAAGGCTGCACAGGATGGCGCCGATCAGGAAGTACGGCGTGCGCCGCCCCCAGCGCGTGACCGTGCGGTCGCTCATGGCGCCGATCAACGGCTGCACCAGCAGTCCGGTCATCGGCCCGGCCAGCCACAGGTAAGGCAGGCTCGCTTCATCCGCGCCCAGGTATTTGTAGATCGGGCTCATGCTGCTCTGCTGAAGACCGAAACTGAACTGGATGCCGAAGAAGCCGATGTTCATGTTCACGATCTGCCAGAACGACAGCCGCGGCTTCATGCGACGGCTCCCGGCATGACGGCGTCGCCGCGCCACGCATTGATCCACGGCTGGTAGAACGCGATATCGGCCGGCACCGCACCGGAGATGCCGCAGATGGCGCCGGCGAAGGCATTGGCCCGCGCCAGCGTGAGGCTGACCGGCCAGCCCTTCGCCTGCCCGAACAGGAACACGGCAGAGAAGGCATCGCCCGCACCCACCGTATCGACGATGCGCACCGGCGCATGACAATCCTGGTTGGCGATGACGCCGCCCTCGGCGCCGAAGTACAGCGCGCCACGCTCGCCCAGCGTGACGATCAGGCCTTGCAGCGAGAAGATACGCATCAAGGCCTGGCAGGCGTCCACCATCTCGGCGTCGTCGATGGCCTTGGTGCCCGGCTTGGTGTGGGTGTACCAGCTGAACAAATCCTTCAGCTCATCCTCGTTGACCTTGACGATGTCCGCCAGGTGCAGGGATTCGAAGGCGCAGCGCTCCGTCACCTGGCCGTCCCGGACGTTCAGGTCCAGGTAGCGCTGCGCACTGGAGGAGTCCAGCATCGCCCGCAGCGCCGCGCGCGATTGCTCGTGCCGCTGCGCCATGGTGCCGAAGTAGATCGTGCCTGGAGCCGCTTGCGACAGGGCCGCCAGCGCCGGCGCGGTTTCGACGTAATCGTAAGCCTGGTCGGGCAGGATGATGAAGCGGTGGCCGTCCGCATTGCGCTCGACCACCACACGGCCCGTGGCCTCCTGCGGATCGAGCTGCAAGCCCGCCTCGCTCATGCCGAAGCGGCCGAATTCACTGCGCACCAGTGTGCCGTTCTTGTCCGCACCGATGCGCGTGACCATCAGCGTCGCCATACCGAAAGCCGCCAGATTGCGCGCGACGTTGAACGGCGCACCGCCGACGACTTGCTCGGTGATGAAATCGTCAACCAGCGCTTCGCCGAATACGGCGATGGTTTGTTGGGTCATGCTCGTCTCCACGCCCTGCTCGGGCGATTCTATATTATTCGCGTTCCAGCCAGTACATTGCGTACGGTTCCAGCACCAGCGTTCCGCTCATCGCCTGCTCCGCCACGCAATCGCGCCAGACGCCCTGCAATGCATAGGTTTGCGCTTGGCCGGAGAAGTTCATCAACGTCAGGAAGCGTTCGCCGCGCGCCAGCGCCAGCATGCCGTCCGGCGCATCGGTCAGCAGCGCGCGCGGTGCGTTGGCGGCCAGCGCGTCGTGGCGGCTGCGGATGCGCACCAGCTTTGCCAGCGCCTGATGCATCGCGCCCGGCACCGTGGACACATCGTAGCGATGCTTCCAGCGCTGCTGATCGAACACCGGGCGTTGCAGCCAGCGGCTGTCCATCGCGTGCTGCGGGCGATGCAGATAGCTGTAGTCGTTTTCCATCGCCAGCTCGTCACCCATGTACAGCACCGGCAGCGCGCCGAAGCTCAAGGCCAGTCCGTGCAGCAGCAGCATGCGGCTCAGCGCCAGTGCGCGTTCCTCTTCGGTGACGGCGGATTGCAAGCCTGTCAGCGACGCGGCCATGCCGTTGCTGCCATGCGCCGCATTGGGATCGGTACTCTGGAAAGCGGCGCCGATGGCGTAGCTTCCCTCCGCACCGCTGAAGAAACGGGCCACGCGGGCCAGCCGCGCCGCGCTATCGCCACCGTCGGCAGAAGCCTCCGCCCGCAACACGTTCCAACCGATGTCGTCATGGCAGCGCACGTAGCTGAGCCACGTCGCAGCGGCAGGTAGCGCGGGTGTGTTGCGAATCACCTCGCGCAGCACGCCGGTATCCTGCTCCGCCAGCGCCACCCAACCAGCCGCCATCAGGCTGCTGTGATACGCGATGTGGCACTCCGGCGCGGCGGCGCTGCCCAGGTAAGCAGGCAGCTCACGCGTCGGCACGATGGCCTCGGCCTTCAACAGCACGCCCGGCGCGACGATATCGACAATCGCCCGCAAGGCTTGCAGCAGCTGGTGCGCTTCCGGCTGGTTCATGCTGTTCGTGCCTTCGCGCTTCCACAGGAAGGCCGTCGAATCGAGCCGGAACACTTCGATGCCACGATTGGCCAGGCGCAGCAGCGCGGCGGCCATCTCGGCGAACACCGCTGGATTGGCGTAGTTCAGATCCCACTGGTACGGATAAAACGTCGTCCACGCCCAGCCATCCAGCGCTTCGACAAAACTGAAATTCCCCGGCGCGACTTGCGGGAACACCTGGCCCAGCGTGCGCTCGTAACGGTCCGGCATGTCGCGGTCGGGGAACACGTGGAACATCGCCCGCGCCCCTGCATCGCCCGCCTTTGCCGCCAGCGCCCACGCATGATCGTCCGCCACATGGTTCAGGATAAAATCCGAACACAGGCTGATGCCCGCCACCCGCAACTGCGCCGTCAACGCATCCAGGTCGGCATTGGAGCCCAGCGCCGGATCGACTTCATCGAAGCTGGAGACGGCGAAGCCGCCATCATTCTCGCCCTCACGCGGGCGCAGGAACGGCAGCAGATGCAGATAGCTGACGCCCAACTCCCGCAGATACGGAATGCGCACCGCCACGCCGTTCAAATCGCCGCCGAAGTTCTGCACATAGGCGCAGTAGCCCAGCATGCGCTGGCTGAGGAACCACTCCGGCTGCGCCGCCCGCTGCGCGTCGAGCGCCCGTAGCTCCGCTGGGCGCGCCGCATACAGCGCGCCCAGCGATGCCATCAGGTCGCCCAGCCACGCATCGAAATCGGCACGCTCGCCATACAGGCCGGCCAGCAGCCGGCGCAGCACCGGCTCCGCCGCCGCCAGCCGCCGCGCAGCCTGCGGCCGCAGATCATCGGAAAGGACCGCCAGCAGACGGTCCGAAAAAACTTTAGAAGGCATAGGACAGGCTGACTTTCGCGGCACGGCCGGAGATCGAGCGCGCGGCATGGCCGTCGCCTTCGACTTCGGTGTAGCCGATTTTGTTAAGCAGGTTGTTCACGCTCAGCGACAAGGTAGCCTTCTCCGTCACGCGATAATTGACGAAGGCGTTCACCACCTGATACGCCGGCAGCACGATGGTATGCGCATCGTCGCCCCACGACTTGCCAGTGCCGATCACGCTGGCGCCGACGGTGGCCTGGCCGAAGGTATAAGTCGGTGCGATCTGGTACACCACCTTGGCCTGGCGGCGCGGCGTGTTGCCGATCACCGCCACGTCGCCGGGCGCGGTGCCGGTGATCTTGGCGTCCGTGTAGGTCATGCCGCCGGTGACGCGGAAATCGTTCAGCGCGTAGGCGCCTTCCAGCTCCACACCCTTGGCGTCGTACTTGTTGGAGGTGCTGCGCTGCGTGGTCGCCTCGTAGTTGCTCTCATCGGTCTTGGCCTGGAACAGCGTCACAAAGGTGCTGATGCCGCCACTGCGCCACTTCACGCCACCCTCGATCTGCTTGACGGTGTTGATGTTGATCGGTGCGCTGCCATCGAGCGGAGTGCCGAACAGGATACGGTCCGCATTGAAGGCCACGCCATCGCTGACGCGTGCGAACGCCGCCAGGTTGCTGGTGATGCGGTAGTTGCCGCCGATCGAATACGAGTTGTGGTTGATCTTGTAGTCCACCAGCTGCTGCGTGGCCGGATCGTAGCGCAACGCGCCGCCGCTCATGGTGGCGATGTTGGCCGTGCCGCTGGCGTGCTGGCGATCTTGGCGCACGCTCGCGTCCAGGTTCAGCGGGCCGGTTTCATAGCCCACGTTCAGATACGGCGACGTCAGTTTGTACTCCATGTCGACCGCGCGTGAGCAGCAGCCGCCGAAGGCCGGACCGACCAGGCCCGGCGTGGCGCTGGCCGTTTGCAGCAAGGCCGGCTTGTCGCCGCTGGCCTGCATCAGATACTCGTTGAAGTTCCAGGTCAGCGCCAGCTTCTGCGTCGACAGGTACAAGCCTGCGGTGGTGGTCAGCTTGGAGCCGTCGGCCAGCTTGAAGGTCTTGGCCAGCTTGGTGTCGTTGAGCGTATTGCCCGCATCGTCAATCGAGGTGTTGAACACCACGGCGGAGAAGGCGCGGCCGTTGTAAGCCTTGCCTTTGTTCGGCCCCGTCGCGAACACATAACTGCCGACCGTGCCGTTGTTCCCCGCGAAGACGCCGGTGAAGCGCCCGCTGTTGCTGGAGGTACGGAACTTGTCGCTCAGGTTCCAGCCGTCACCCAGGTCGAACGAACCTTCCAGGCCGACCGTATCGCTCTTCACTTCCAGGCCGTCGTTGACGTTGGTCGACACCGGCGTATTGTTCTTGCCCAGCGTGACATCGCGCACCCAGTACGGCGAATAGAACGTCACCTTGCGAGGATCGATGCCGGGGATTTCGGTGATCTGCTGGTTCACCACCTGCACAGGCACCGGCAGCACCGTCGGCGACTTGTCGTCCACATGCTTGAACGACAGGCGGATAAAGCCGTTGTCCAGATCATGCGTGATATTGCCGCGAATCTGGCCGCCGTCCTCGGTGCTCATGCCCGTGTTGCGCACGCCCTCGCCGGTGCGGTAGTTCCCGCCGATGAAGAAGCGCGTCTTGTCCGAGATCGGCGCGCCGTAGTCGAAGTCCAGCCGCGTCTCGTCGTAGCCCAGGCCGTGGCTGATGCCGATATGGCCGCCCTTTTCCTCGCCGGTCTTGGTGATGAAGTTGATGATGCCGCCCGGCGCGTTGGTCGCCAGCGTGGAGGCCGAACCGCCGCGCACCACTTCCAGGTGATCCAGCGTGCCGTCGATCTTGACGTAGCTGTCCGGCGTGATGAAGTTGAAGTCGCCCGATTGCAGCACCGGCAGGCCGTCTTCCTGGATCTGCACATAACGCGCGCCGCCGGCGGAAATCGGCACACCGCGCACCGTGATGTTGGCGTTGCCCTCGCCGCCCGACGATTCCGACCGCACGCCCGGCACCGAACGCAGCACCTCGGCGGCGCTCAGCGGCGCGCCGTTCTTGATGGTCTCGCCCTCAAGAGTGCTGATCGACACGCTGGATTTCATTTTGGTGGAACCGCCGGAGCTGCCGGTGACGACCACGCGCTCCATGTTCAGGCCATCGGCGGATGGCGCGGCTTCCTGCGCCGAGGCGCCGCCCATGTGCAGGACAGCCGTTGCAACAGCGGCAGCGATGCCGCCCAGTTTGAATGTGCGTTGTTCCATTGTCGTCTCCAGATATTGTCGTTTTGATCTGCTCTTTTATTGAGCAGGTACGCCATTATTCAACGGATTTCGATTTAATGCAATCGATTGCATAACTCTGCAAAAATATATTTACAGGCCTTACTATAGACTTTATGCAATCGGTTGCATAAATCAGACAGAACTGCTGCGGACGATCAATTGGGTAGGAATTTGCAGCGAAGGCGCCGGGCGGCCGTCGACCAGCTCCAGCAGCTGGGCCACCAGCGCCCGGCCGGCCTCGCGTATCGGTTGCTGCACGGTGGTCAGCGGCGGATGGAAGTAGCCGGCCAGTTCGATATCGTCGTAGCCGACCACGGCGATCTGCCCCGGCACATCGTAGCCGCGCTGGCGCAGCGTGTTTATCGAGGTCATGGCCATCAGGTCGCTGCCGGCGAACACGGCGTCGAACGGCAGGCCGCGGCGCAGCAGTTCCTGCACCGCCTCCTTGCCGCCGTCCGGCAGGAAGGACACCGACACCTGCAAAGCCGGATCGACCGCCATGCCGGCCTGCCGCAGTGCGCGGCACAGGCCTTCGTAGCGCTGGCCCACTTCGGGCAGGTTGATATCGCCGAAGAAGGCGATGTGCTTGCGGCCCTGCGCGATCAGGTGCGCGCCGGCCAGCTCGCCGCCGGCCACATTGTCGCCGCCGACGGTGCAGTACAGCTGCTGCGGCAATTGCGCGCCCCACACCACGATGGGCACATGGCGCGCAGCCAGCTGGTTCAGTTGTTCATGGTGGCGCCACTGGCCGATCAGGATGATGCCAATCACGCGGCCCGTATCGAAGGGCGCGGCGGCCGCGTCCAGCTCCTCGGCATCCACGCGCGACACCAGCATGTCGAAACCCAGCTCGGTGAGCGCGTCGGCCAGGCTGCCCAACATCGACAGGAAGAAGGGATCGGACAAATGCTGGCGCGTGGCCGAGTCGTAGGGGATCACCACGCCGACGGTGCGGTTCTGCTTCATGCGCAGGTTCTGCGCGCCGATGTTGATGGTGTACTTGAGCGAGCGGGCCAGCTCCATGATGCGCACCCGCGTCTCTTCACTGACCAGCTTGCTTCCCGCCAGCGCGCGCGACACCGTCGAGGTCGACACGCCGGCCAGCCGAGCGATGTCGGCCATTTGCAGGCGCCGCTGTTGGGCGGAACTGTCCGCGTCGGGCGGCGTGGTCTTGGGCATGGCTTACTGAGGAACCGTGTCCTTGAACGACTGGCGCTCGGACAATTTATCGAACAGGCGCGCCAGGTTGGGATGGTCGTCGCGCCAGGTGATTTCCGGGAAGCGGAACGACAGCCAGCCCAGCGTGCAACCCACGGCCACGTCGGCCAGCGAGTAATGGATGCCGGCGCAATAGGCCGACTCGCCCAGCTTCTCCGACAAGGAAGCCAGGCCCAGGTGCACCTTGCGCATCTGGCGCGCCATCCAGGCCTCGCTCTGCAATTCAGGCGGACGCTGGGTGCGCTCCAGGCGTACGATGATGGCGGCGTCCAGCATGCCGTCGGCCAGCGCTTCCCAGCACTTGATATCGGCGCGGTCGCGGCCGTTTGGCGGCAGCAGCTTGCATACCGGCGTCAGCGTATCGAGGTACTCGACCATGACGCGTGAATCGATCATGACGTTGCCGTCTTCCATGACCAGGCTAGGCACTTTGCCCAGCGGGTTCAGCTTGTCGATGGTGGTGTCCGGCGCCCACACATTTTCCAGTTCAAACTGGTAATCAAGCTTCTTTTCCGCCAGAACAACACGAACTTTGCGTACATAAGGACTGGCGAGGGAACCGATGAGTTTCATAGAGGCTTAGAGTGGAAGATCAGACAACAGTATAACATCGGAGGCCTCGCGCCCGGCCAATGGTAAAATCTACCTTTGCGCAATTTTAACCCTGCCTTCCTTCCCATCATGACCACTACTCCTTACTCCACGCTGTCGGCGCTGTCGCCGCTGGACGGCCGCTACGCCGGTAAAACCGACCTGCTGCGTCCTATCCTGTCCGAATCGGGCTTCATGCACCACCGCGTCAAAGTAGAAATCTCCTGGCTGCAAGCGCTGTCGCTGGCCGGTTTCGCTGAAATCAAGCCATTCTCGGCCGCCGGCACCGCCCTGCTGGACAAGATCGCCAACGAATTCACCGAGCAGGACGCCGCCCGCATCAAGGAAATCGAAGCCGTCACCAACCACGACGTCAAGGCCGTGGAGTACTGGCTCAAGGAGCAGGTCAAGGATGTGCCGGAACTGGTGGCCGCGTCGGAGTTCATCCACTTCGCCTGCACCTCGGAAGACATCAACAACACCTCGCACGGCATGATGCTGAAAGCGGCCCGCGACAGCGTCATGCTGCCGTCGCTGACCAAGGTCATCGCCCGCCTGAAGGAAATCGCCATCGACAACGCCGACGTGCCGATGCTGTCGCGCACCCACGGCCAGACCGCCAGCCCGACCACCCTGGGCAAGGAAATGGCCAACGTCGTCGCCCGTCTGCAGCGCGCCATCAAGCGCATCGAGCAGGTCGAGATCCTCGGCAAGATGAATGGCGCGGTCGGCAACTACAACGCCCACCTGTCGGCCTACCCGTCGTTTGACTGGGCCAACTTCTCCAAGAACGTGATCGAGCAGCGCCTGGGCCTGGTGTTCAACCCGTACACCATCCAGATCGAACCGCACGACTACATGGCCGAACTGTTCGACGCCTTCGCCCGCGTCAACACCATCCTGCTGGACCTGAACCGCGACATCTGGAGCTACGTCTCGCTGGGCTACTTCAAGCAGAAGACCAAGGCCGGCGAAATCGGTTCGTCGACCATGCCGCACAAGGTCAACCCGATCGACTTCGAAAACTCGGAAGGCAACCTGGGCCTGGCCAACGCCGTGCTCAAGCACCTGTCCGAAAAACTGCCAGTCTCGCGCATGCAGCGCGACCTGACCGATTCGACCGTGCTGCGCAACATCGGCGTCGGCCTGGGCTACACGCTGCTGGCCTACGACAGCTGCCTGCGCGGCCTGAACAAGCTGGAAGTGAACCACGCCCGCCTGGCAGCCGACCTGGACGCCAACTGGGAAGTGCTGGCCGAGCCGGTGCAGACCGTGATGCGCCGCTACGGCATCGAGAACCCGTATGAGCAGCTGAAAGAGCTGACCCGCGGCAAGGGCATCTCGAAAGACGCGCTGCGCGACTTCATCACCGGCCTGGCGATTCCGCAGGAAGCCAAAGACCTGCTGCTGGCCATGACCCCGGCCAACTATATCGGCATCGCGACGGATCTGGCTAAAGCCATCTAAGCAAACCCGCTAAACTGTTTTACACTAGCCCCCGCAGACATTTGTCGCGGGGGCTTTTTTATTCCCGTCCAGCACGCATTGCATTTCTTTGGTATATTAGTCCTAACACGTACTATTTTCTGGAGTTCAAGCTTATGCAACGCTATACCAAAACGGCAATGTTGCTGCACTGGCTGACCGCCCTGCTGATCATCGCCGCCTTCTTCCTCGGCCTGACCATGGTGGACATCCACGGCATCACGCCGACCAAGCTCAAATACTATTCCTGGCACAAATGGCTGGGCGTGACGGTGCTGGGCGTGGCCGCCATCCGCCTGCTGTGGCGCAAGGCCAATCAACCGCCACCGCCGCTGGCCAGCATTCCGGCCTGGCAGCACAAGGTGGCCGACGGCATGCACTACCTGCTGTACTTCTTCATCTTCGCGGTGCCGGTTTCCGGCTACTTGTACACGTATGCGGCCGGCGTGCCGGTGGTGTACCTGGGCCTGTTCCAGCTGCCGGCCATCATCGAGCCGAACGCCGAACTTAAGCCGATCTTAAAAACCGTTCACTATGTTCTGACCATGACGATGGCCGCCGCCGTAGTGGCCCACGCACTCGCCGCACTCAAGCATCACTTTGTCGACCGCGACGCCACGCTCAAACGCATGCTGCCGTAATCCCCTCACATCACCGGAGCCACTATGAAAACCATGAAAAAACTCGCCCTCGTCTCGTTGATGGGTGTTGCCCTGGCCGCCAGCGCCGCCGCCCTGAAGACCGATCCGGCCAAGTCCACCGTGTCCGCCGTGTTCAAGCAGATGAACGTGCCGGTCGAATCCAAGTTCAAGAAATACACCGTCGCCATCGACTACGACGCGGCCAAGCCGGACGCCTCCAAGGCCACGGTTGAAGTGGAAACCGCCAGCCTGGACGTCGGCGACGCCGACATGAACAAGGAAGTAGCGAAGAAGGAATGGTTCAACTCGGCCCAGTTCCCGAAAGCCACCTTCGTCTCGTCGTCGATCAAGAGCGCCAGCGCCGGCAAGCTCAACGTCACCGGCAAGCTGACCATCAAGGGCAAGACCGCCGACATCACCTTCCCGCTGACGGTCAAGGCCGACGGCGGCAAGCAAGTGTTTGAAGGCGCGCTGCCGATCAAACGCCTGGCCTACAACATCGGCGAAGGCGAGTGGAAAGACACCGGCATGGTCGCCGATGAAGTGACGATCAAGTTCCACGTCGTCGCAGGCCAATAATTCAACCAAGGAGACACAAGCGCATGAAATTCCAGATCCTGATCGCCACGCTGCTGGCCGCCTCGGCCTCGTCGGCCATCGCCGCCACCTACAACATCGACCCGACCCACACCTACCCGAGCTTCGAGGCCGACCACATGGGCCTGTCGGTATGGCGCGGCAAGTTCGACAAGACCAGCGGCACCGTGACCATGGACCGCAGCGCCAAGACCGGCGCGCTGGACATCGCCATCGCCGCCGACTCGATCGACTTCGGCATGGACAAGATGAACAGCCACGCCAAGACGGCCGACATGTTCAACGTCGAGAAATTCCCGACCATCACCTACAAGAGCAAGTCGTTCAAGTTCGAGGGCGACAAGCTGGTCGGCGTCGACGGCGAGCTGACCCTGCTGGGCGTGACCAAGCCGGTGGCGCTGAAGGTGGACAAGTTCAACTGCATCATGCACCCGCGCTACAAGCGTGAAGTGTGCGGCGCCAACGCCGTGGCCGAGTTCAAGCGCACCGATTTCGGCCTGAACTACGGCACCCCGGCCTTCGCGCCGGAAGTCAAACTGGCGATCCAGATCGAAGCCATCAAAGCCGACTGATCCCGTAGTCATTCCCGCGCAGGCGGGAATCCATGCTGAGCCACCACTCAGGCGTTGTATGGATTCCCGCTTTCGCGGGAACGACGTTGTTCGACTGTCCCCGGTTTTTCGTTATACTCCCGTCGTTGTTCCCTTTCCCACCACTTCAACAACGACAAAAATGCATAAGACACTGATCGCGCTCGCCATCCTGAGCACCGCAGCCCAAGCCGATGAAGGCATGTGGATGCCGCAACAGCTGCCACAAGTAGCCAAGCAACTGAAAGCCGCCGGCCTGAAGCTGGACCCAGCCAACCTGACCAAACTGACCGAGTTCCCGATGGGCGCCATCGTCAGCCTGGGCGGTTGCTCGGCATCGTTCGTCTCGCCGCAAGGCCTGGTCGCCACCAACCACCACTGCGTGTACGGCAGCGTGGCGCACAACTCCACGCCGGAACGCGACCTGCTGGCCAACGGCTTCCTGGCCCATAACTTCGGCGAAGAACTGCCGGCCGCCCCGGGCAGCCGCATCTTCGTGACCAAGGCCGTCACCAACGTCAGCAAGCAAGTCGTCACCGCCGATGTCGCCAAACTGAGCGGCAAGAAACGCAGCGACGCCATCGAGAAGAACCAGAAATCCATCCAGGCCGAGTGCGAAAAAGACGAAGGCCACCGCTGCACCGTGTCATCCTACTACGGCGGCCTGGAGTACTACCTGATCAAGCAACTGGAAATCCGCGACGTGCGCCTGGTGCACGCGCCACCGGCCGGCGTCGGCAAATTCGGCGGCGACACCGACAACTGGATGTGGCCGCGCCACACCGGCGACTACGGCTTCTACCGCGCCTACGTCAGCAAGGACGGCAAGGCCGCCGACTTCAGCAAGGACAACGTCCCTTACCTGCCGCAGCACTTCCTGAAACTGGCCAAGGAAGGCAGCAAGGAAGGCGACTTCGTCATGGTACTGGGCTACCCAGGCCGCACCAACCGCCACCGCCTGCCGTCGGAAGTGTCGTACACCTTCGACTGGAGCTACCCAACGTTCGTGAAGACCTCGGCCGAGAGCCTGGCGACCATCGCCGACACCACCAAGGACAACAAGGACACCGCGCTGAAATACGCGTCGCAAGTGGCCAGCATCAACAACTACTACAAGAACCGCCAGGGCATGCTGGACTCCTACGCCGGCAGCGACATGCTCAAGCGTAAAACCGCCGAGCACGAAGCGCTGAAGACCTGGATCAACGCCACCCCGGCCCGCAAGGCCGAGTACGCAGCCGACATCGAACTGGTGGAAAAACTGATCGCCCAGCGCGACGCCGAAACCAAGCGCGACTACTTCCTGTCCTCGTCCAAGCCACGCCTGCTGAACACCGCGCGCACCTTGTACCGCCTGGCCATCGAAAACACCAAGCCTGACGCCGAACGCAAGGCCGGCTTCCAGGTCCGCGACGTGCCGCGCATCAAATCGTCGGTCGCCGCCCTGGTGCGCAACTACGATGAAAAGGTCGACAAGGCGCTGGTGATGAACAGCCTGACCAAGTACGCCGCCCTGCCGGCAGCCCAGCGCAACGCCGAGTTCGACGCCGTCATCGGCATCAAGGACGGCATGAACAAGGCCGACCTGCAAGCCGCGCTGGACGTGATGTACGCCGGCAGCAAGCTGGGCGACGCCGCCGAGCGCAGCAGCTGGATCGGCAAGACCCCGGCCGAGTTCAAGGCCAGCAACGACGCCTTCATCAAGGCGGCCGTGGCCCTGTACGAGCCGGGCATGAAGGAAGAAGCGGAAGAGGAAGAGCTGGGCGGCAAGCTGCAACAGGCTTACGCCAACTACATGAAAGCCAAGATCGCCTTCATGCAGAGCAAAGGCCAGGCCGTCTACCCTGACGCCAACGGCACGCTGCGCGTGACCTTCGGCCAGATCGCCGGCCGCGACCACGGCGCCGACGGCACCACCTGGAAAGCCTTCACCACCGTGGAAGGCGTGGTTGCCAAAGCCACCGGCGAAGGCGAGTTCAACGCACCGAAAGCCCAGCTGGCAGCGATCAAGGCCAAGGACTTCGGCAAGTACTTCGATCCGAAACTGAAATCGGTGCCGCTGGCCTACCTGGCCACGCTGGACATCACCGGCGGCAACTCCGGCTCGGCCGCGCTGAACGCCAAGGGCGAGTGGATCGGCCTGGCCTTCGACGGCACGCTCGATTCGATCATCTCGGACTGGGACTTCAACAAAGCCAACACCCGCGACATCCAGGTCGACCTGCGCTACATCCTGTGGAACATGAAACACGTGGACCACGCCGACAACCTGCTGAAAGAAATGAACGCGGAATAAGCCGTCTCCACCTCACCCTCGAAACCACGCCCCGGCAACGCGGCGTGGTTTTTTTATGGATCGGTTACATTAAGGGTTCCTCAACCTTCTTCAGGAGATGTCATGGCCGCGAAAAAAGTCGCTGTAGTGATCGGCAGTCTGCGCAAGGATTCGCTGAACCGCAAGTTCGCCCACGAGTTGATCGCGCTGGCGCCGCCGTCTTTGCAGCTGGAGATCGTCGAGATCGGCGAACTGCCGCTGTACAACCAGGACCTGGAAGAGAACGGCGCCACCGCGCCGCAAACCTGGACCCACTTCCGCCAGCGCATGCAGGATGCGCAAGCCGTGCTGTTCGTCACGCCGGAATACAACCGCTCGGTGCCGGCGCCGCTGAAGAACGCCATCGACGTCGGCTCCCGCCCTTACGGCAGCAGCATCTGGAGCGGCAAGCCGGCCGCCATCGTCAGCGTGTCGCCGGGCGCCACCGGCGGCTTCGGCTCCAACCACCATCTGCGCCAGTCGATGGTGTTCCTCGACATGCCGCTGCTGCAGCAACCGGAAGCCTATATCGGCGGCGCCGCCAAGCTGCTCGGCGACGACCGCAAACTGAACAACGACAGCACCCGCGAATTCCTGCAAAAGTTCATGAACACCTTCGGCGCCTGGGTCGAGACCAACGCCAAAAACTAATCAGCGCTTGAGCGCCTTGAAGGCGTGACCGGCCTCGGTCAAGGCGGCAGGCTTGGCGGCTAGATTGCCGGCCGCCGGCCGCGCCGCGCGTTGCAGCGCCAGCAGCAGCGGCGCCTTGCGCTCCGGGTCCGGCAGCAGCGCCAGGTCGGCGCCCGGCAGGCGCTGGGCCAGCGCGCCCGCCTCGTCCGCCCCCAGCTGCTCGCAGCTGACATACAGCCGGTACGACGCCCAGCTGTTGCCCACCTCCAGCATGAAGCCCGCCACATTCGCCGTGCCCGGCTGGCCCGGCAGCGCCGTCACGCGCAGCCTGGTCTTGCCCTTGCGCAGATGCAGCGTATCCCAGGTCTGCATCGGATAGAAGCGCGGCGCATCGGCACCCTCCATCTGCGACGATGCGGCGGCCGGCTCCGCCACGATCACCGGCAGCTTGCCCAGCGACGCCAGCGGCGCCACCCCGCCGTAGCGGCCGCTGCCGGCCGGCGTCACCAGCAGCAAATCGGCCGCCGGCCACTGGCGCACAGCTTCGGCGCTGTAGGCATCGGCATCGGCTCCCACGGTGAGAATGCTCAAGCCCTGGAAGTGAATCAGCGCCAGCCCCTTGCCCACCAGTTGCACCCGCCCCGGCGCCGCCGGAGCCACCGGCGCGGCTCCCTCCAGTTCGATCACATAACGCGGCCCGATCTGCGCCAGCCCCACCTTGCAGCCCAGCGCCAGCAAGGCCACCACGATCAACGCCCGCCATCCATAGCTGTTGCCCATCGCATTCTCCCGCTCATGCCCGACGTCCTCCAGTAGAGCACCGGCGGCGCGGGGTTTTCTTGAAGCAACTCAAAAGGCGGCCCCGCTTCGGCTGGCGGCGCTCAAAAATCGGGCACGAATGATACAATTCCGCCCTCGGCAGCGCGTTGCAACGCTTACCCAGCGCGGCGTGCCTTTCCATCCAACTCCCTCTGAGATCCAGACTGCCATGCACCCAGACATGCCTACGCCTTACGAAAAAGGTAATCAAAACCAGACCACCCTGTGGACCGAATGCATTGCGTTCTACCAGGAACTGGCGCAGCGCTTCCCGCAAGTGCTGCGTTTTGAACAGATCGGCACCTCCGACGGCGGCATCCCGGTGCATGCGGGCGTAGTCAGCGCGGACGGCGTGTTCGACCGCGCGCAAATCAAGGCTGAAGGCCGCACCGTCTTCTTCAACAACAACGGCATCCACCCCGGCGAACCCGAAGGCGTGGACGCCTGCATGGCCATCGTGCGCGACCTGTGCTTCGATCCGGCCCGCCTGGCTGCGCTGGGCAAGACCGTGCTGCTGTTCGTCCCGCTGTACAACGTCGACGGCGCGCTCAACCGCGCCAACACTTCTCGCGTCAACCAGGACGGCCCGGAGCAGTTCGGCTTCCGCGGCAACAGCCGCCACCTGGACCTGAACCGCGACTTCATCAAGTGCGACACGCTCAACGCGCAGCTGTTCAACCAGCTCGTCACCAGCTGGGACCCGGATGTGATGGTGGACACCCACACCTCCAACGGCGCCGACTATCCGTACACGATGACCCTGATCCACACACAGGCGGACAAGCTGGGCTACGGCCTCGGCCCCTTCCTGCGCGAGACCATGCTGCCGCACATCTACGCCGAGATGGAAGCCAAGGGCTGGCCGACCTGCCCGTACGTCAACCCGGTGCAGGACACGCCGGACGACGGCATCGCCGAATTCCTGGAAGTGCCGCGCTTCTCGACCGGCTTCGCAGCGCTGCACCACGTCATCGGCTTCATGCCGGAGACGCATATGCTCAAGCCCTTCAAGGACCGCTACGATTCCATGCGCGCACTGCTGGACGTGACCATGGCCTTCACCGTCACCCACGGCGAACAAATCCAGAAGCTGCGCGCCGACGCGCGCGAGCAGGCCGCCAACGCTAAGGAGTGGACCGTCAGCTGGCAGATGGATGAAGCCAATCCGTCGACCTTCCGCTTCAAGGGCTACGCCGCCAAGCGCAGCCCCAGCCTGCTCGGCAACTACACCCGCCTGTCCTACGACCGCAGCCAGCCGTGGGAAAAGGACATCGCCTACTACAACAGCTTCGTGCCGTCGGCCACCGTGCGCGCGCCGAAAGGCTATGTGATCCCGCAAGCCTGGCGCGAAGCGATCGAGCGCCTGCAATGGAACGGCGTGGAGATGGCGCGCTTCGACGAAGCCTCCACCATCGAAGCGCAGTACTACCACATCGCCTCCGTCACCTCGCGTCCGAACGCCTACGAAGGCCATATGTACCACGACGTGGTGGAACTGGAAGCGCGCACCGGCAGCTTCACCGTGCAGCCGGGCGACTACTTCATTCCGCTCAAGCAGGCCAACGCCCGCTACGCCGTCGAAACGCTGGAGCCACAAGGCCACGACTCCTTCTTCCGCTGGGGTTTCTTCAACAGCGTGCTGGAGAAAAAAGAAGCGTTCTCCGACTACGTGTTCGAAGACCTGGCAATGGAGATGCTGGAAACCGAGCCTGAGCTGAAAGCCAAATTCGAACAATGGAAGGCCGCAAATCCGGCGCTGCTGTCCGACCAGGAGAAGGTACTGGGCTTCATCTTCGAAAACGGCAAACGCCACGCCGAGCCGGAATGGCGCCGTTACCCGGTGCTGTCCGTCTTCTAAGTCCCCGCAAGTATCAACTAGCGTTACCCCATGCGCGCAGCGGCGATCCCGCGGCGCGCATGCAAGCTGCCCACAAGGCCATAGCCATGCATTACGCACTCAACCTGCGCACGTTTTTTTACAGCCATTACTTTTACCTGGGGCTGCGCTTCGCCGCAGGCCTGGTCGGCGTCACACTGATCACCCTCCAATTCGCCGACATGGCCACCGCCATGACGGTGTGCATCGGCGCGCTCTGCACCGCGCTGATGGACATGCCCAGCCCCCTGCGCCATAAGTTCAACGAGATGAGCGCCTCGGTGCTGCTGTGCAGCGCCGTCACGCTGTTGATCAGCCTATGCGCGCCGGTGCACTGGCTGCTGATGTCCATGCTGGTGGCGATCAGCTTCCTGGCCTGCATGATGGTCGTCTACGGCAAGAAGTCGATGCCGCTGCAACTGGCCACACTGTTCATCATGACCATGTCGATGGAACACGACATGACGGTGCGCGAGTCCTTCATTCATACCGGCCTGTTCACGCTGGGCGCCGTGGCCTACCTGGCCTACGCGATGGGCATCTCGTGGATACTGCGCCACCGTATCAAGCAGCAGGTGCTGGCCGAGGCGCTGTTCGAACTGGCCGCCTACATCGACATCAAGGCCGACTTCTACGACACCCGCTACAACCTCACCGAACAATTCAACAAACTGGTGCGCCACCAAAGCCTGCTGGCCGACCGCCAGCAAGCCTCGCGCGACCTGATACTGCGCAGCCACCAGAACAGCAAGGACGCCATCGTCGTGCAGACCCACGTCTGCATGCTGGACCTGTATGAGCTGATCCTGTCGACCCACACCGACTACGCCCAGCTGCGCGTGCACCTGGCCGATTCGCCGGTGCTGAAAACGCTGCACGACCTGGCCTACAAGGCGGCGCGCGACATCGAATCGGTGGCCTACGACGTCACCCGCAAGAAGGCGTCCTACCCCGAGATCAGCTACGAGTCGGAACTGGACGCCATCGAGGCGGAGCTGGCATCCCTGCAGCGCCGCGTGGACGAAGGCAAGCCGGCGCAGGAAGCGCTGGCCGTGCTGCGCGCGCAGCGCAACAAGGTACGCGCCATCATCAAGATGATCGTCGAGCTGCACCGCGCCAGCCAGAAGGTCTACGACAGCACGCCGTTCTGGGTCGACGCCGACATGGGCCCCTTCCTGTCGCAGCAGAAGTACGAGCTGCGCATGATCCTGTCGCACCTGCGCCTGGACTCGCCGATCTTCCGCTTCTCGCTGCGGGTGGCGATGGCGATCTCGGTCGGCCTGGCGGTGGCCGCGTGGTTGCCGTATGCGGCGCACAGCTACTGGATCGTGCTAACCATCGTCATCATCCTCAAGCCCAGCTTCAGCATGACCAAGCAGCGCCGCAGCGACCGCATCGTCGGTACCATCGTCGGCTGCGTGATCACGGCGCTGATCATCAAGTACCTGAACTATCCTGCGGCGATACTGGGCTTCCTGATTCTGTCGACGGTGGCCACGCCCACCTTCATCTACCTGCGCTACCGCTACGCGGCGATCGCGGTCAGCATCATGATCCTGCTGCAGATGCACCTGATCGCGCCGGGTAACCATGACCTGATCATGGAGCGCCTGATCGACACCTTCATCGGCGCGGCCGTGGCGACGGCCTTCAGCTTCGTGCTGGCCAGCTGGGAGTATCAGAGCCTGCCGCGCCTGATCCGCGAAGTGCTGGGCGTGAACCTGCGCTACATGCAGGCCAGCTTCGATCTGCTGCAAGGCAAAGGCAAGGACGATTTCGCCTACCGCATCGAGCGCAAACGCCTGATGGACAGCCTGGCCGCACTCAGCTCCGCGCTGGTGCGCATGCTCGACGAGCCGGCCCGCAAGCAGCGCGCGGTGGAGGACATCAACCTGTTCATCGTGCAGAACTACCTGCTGGTGGCGCATGTGGCCGCGCTGCGCTCCATCCTGCGCCGCCACCAGAAGGAGCTGCCGACCGCCCCCGTCAACGCCATGCTGAACGAGAGCCACGAGCAGGTCGTACGCACGCTGGCGCAGGCGCTGGCGCCGCAATCGGCGTCGCCAGCGAGCGAGCCTGCAACTGCGCCTGCGATGGCCGCCGTGGACACCGCCAGCGTGCCTTGGTCCGGCTGGCCACTGGTGCAGCGCCGCATCCGCCTGCTGCAGGCGGACGCGGTCAAGATCATCGTCCACAGCGAAGCCATCGTCCGCAACGTCGCCTGATCCGGCGCCGGACTAGGGCCTGGCGCCTGCGCCGCCGTCGCAGGCCTGCTACTATGGCTGGATGAGCGCTTCCTCCTCCCCATCCGCCTTCAGCACCCGCGACCTGGTATCCGCGTTATTCGTGGTCCTGATCTGGGGCACCAACTTCGTCGCGATGAAGGTCGGCCTGCGCGACCTGACGCCGTTCCAGATGGGCGCCGCGCGCTACATCTTCGCCGTGCTGCCGTTGATCCTGTTCATCCGCCCGCCCAAGCTGCCGGTCAAATGGATCGTGGCTTACGGCTTGTGCCAGGGCGTCGGCCAATTCGGCCTGCTGTTCCTGTCGCTGAAGGTCGGCATGTCGGCCGCGCTGGCGTCCGTGATCCTGCAAACGCAAGTCTTCTTCACCGCCTTCTTCGGTTTCGCGCTGCTGCACGAACGCGCCAGCCGCGCACTGCAAGCGGGCCTGCTGCTGGCCGCCGTGGGCCTGGTCTGCTTCGGCATGAACTACGTGCAGCCCGGCCACGCGGGCGGCACCACCGCCGGCGGCTTTGTACTGTGCCTGGCCGCCGCCGCGATGTGGGCGGCATCGAACATCGTCGTGCGCCGCGCGCAGCAGGCCACGCCGCAATTCGATGTGGTGGGTTTCATGGTCTGGTGCAGCCTGGTGCCGATAGTGCCGTTCATCGGCCTGTCGCTGGCCTTCGACGATCCGACCACGCGCTGGAGCTGGACCAGCGCGCCGCTGGCCACCTGGATCTCTGCCGCCTATCTGGGCTGGATGGCGACCATCCTCGGCTACGCCATGTGGACGCGTTTATTGAAGCGCCACCCGGTCAACCGCGTGGCGCCATTCAGCCTTGGCGTGCCGGTGGTCGGCATCAGCGCCGGCATGATCGCGCTGGGCGATGTCATCACCGGCTGGCAGTGGGCTGGCATCGCGCTGATCGTCGCCTCGCTGATCTGCACCATGTTCGGCGGGCGCTGGCTGGGCCAGCGTTAAGCGAAACAGACTCGGTTGCGGCCCGTCTGCTTGGCGCGGTACAGCAGCGCGTCGGCCTTTTGCAGCATCGCCTCGGCGGTGCCTGCGGCCAGGTCGGCGTAGACGCCCATGCTCATCGTCACCTTCAGGTCCGGGTGCACCTCGTGCCACGGGAAGCCTTCGATCATGTTGCGCAGCTTGTCGCACAGGGCGGCGGCTTGCGGCAGCTCGGTCTCCGGGAAGGCGATGACGAATTCCTCGCCGCCGTAGCGCGCCACCAGATCGCTCAGGCGCATATGGCTGCGCAGGATCTCGCCCACCTGGCGCAGCACGGCGTCGCCGGTAGCATGCGAGAACTGGTCGTTGATACGCTTGAAGAAATCAATATCCCCTATCACCACGCTCAATGGCCGCTTGTGGCGCACCGCGTGGCTGAACAGGGTGGTCGCCTGTTCGTCGAAATGGCGGCGGTTGTGCAGCTTGGTCAGGGCGTCGCGCACACTGAGCTCGCGCATCTGCTCGGCCTGCGCCAGGATGGTCTGGTGCGACTCCTTCAGTTCCTCGTGCGAGCGCGCCAGCTGCTCGCTCATATCGTTGAAGGCGCTGGCCAGCGCCGCCACTTCATCCTTGCCCTCCACCGGCACCCGCTGCAACAGCGAGCCGCCATGCATGGCGCGCACCGCGCCGGTCAGGTGACTGAGCTTGCGGCTCAGGCCACGGCTCAGCAGAACGCCCAGCACCAGCGCCAGCGCGGCCGCACCGGTCACGCCAGCCACCAGCGCCTCGCGCATGGCGTCGATATATTGCTGTTCCTGTTTGCTGGGCGTGAACACGCCCTCCGGTGAAATATAGGCTTCCACGCGCTCGCCCACCTTGATGGCGCGCGCATCCTTGCGTGCCGACTCGGGCAGCACCTCGCCGGGCCGGTACACGCCGGCGCCCAGCAGCACGCGGTACTGGCCGTCGGCCACGATGAAGTGGAACGGCGGCTCGCCGTTTCCACGCGGCGGCGGCGGACGCCCGCCCTCGTGGCGCGGCGGTCCCTCGCCCGGCGGCGGCCCGCGACGCTCATCGCCCTCCTCATCC
This sequence comes from Rugamonas rivuli, assembly GCF_009380165.1. Lineage (GTDB taxonomy): Bacteria > Pseudomonadota > Gammaproteobacteria > Burkholderiales > Burkholderiaceae_D > Rugamonas > Rugamonas rivuli. The sequence goes on along the minus strand of NZ_WHUF01000008.1, from coordinate 63,767 downwards.
GGAGGCGGTGGTGGCCGGTTGCCCTGTCCATCCTGGCCGTGCATGAAATTGTCGAAGGGCTCGGCGGCGGTGGCGGCCTGCCAGCTGCCGTACTTTTGCAGATAGCCGTTCATCCCCTCGTAGAAATGATCGGCGGCCCGCTGGCGGCGGATCACGTCGACCTTCTTGGTCATGCCCACGTAGGCCAGGCCGCCCACCATCGCCACGGCCGCCAATCCGGTCAGCAGCAAGGCAAGCATGAATTTCGTGCGCAGGGACATCGGAGCTCCGTCAAATTATTGCCAATTGGACAGTAATCATACCCGATGGCAGTCTGTCCGTAAAAAAATCCGGCCTTAAAAAATTACTCTTGAGAACGCTTTTCTCATAGGGGAAATCGCCAGTTATATTGATTGCTTATGGCGAGTATCACAAATCAAAAGTTTATTTATTACTGAAAGGCGCGCATACTGCACTGCAACAAACGAACATTTAAGGAGCTTCTGATGAGCGCAACTAACAACCTGATCTACATCGACCTGACCTCGACCCGCTATGCAAGCAACGTTGCCGCCGCAGCGCGCCAGCTGATTGCCGCACTGTTCGCAGTCAAGCCACGTCCAGCTGTCGTCGCTGAAGAAGTTGTTACGCCGCGCCAGCAAGAGTCCGCCGCATCGTGGCTGAACAGCATGGCCAATGACTGCGAACGTCATTCGCCCAACCTGTCTGCCGAACTGCGCTACATGGCGTCGCGCGGTTAATTGAACCGAATTTAACTTCCTGGAGATCACCATGCTGACCATCATCGAAAACCTGCCTGCCGCCATCGCCCTGTCGGGCCTCGTACTGCGCCTCTACCTGGGCGCCAAGCCTGGCAAAGACGAAGCGTAAGCCGTCTGTCGCACACAGCAAAAAGCCCCGGTAACGCGCAAGCGGCCGGGGCTTTTTTACGTCCAGGTTTTTACTTGGCCGTATTCAGTCGCGAGTTGCGCATGCCGTACAGGAAGTACGTCAAAATCGCCGCGCTCATCCAGATGATGAAGATGGTGTAGGTCGTCAGCGACAGGCCGAACATCAGATACAGGCAGGCGGCGATGCTCAGGCCCGGCACCACATACGGGCCGAACGGCACGCGGAAGCCCTTGGTGCCCTTGCCGTTTTCCTTGCGGCGCATCACCGGCACCGCCAGCGACACCACGATGAAGGCCGTCAGCGTACCCATGCTGACCATATCCCACAGGAAGGTCGCGTCAACGAAACCCGCCACCAGGCCGACCACGATGCAGACGATCAGCGTGTTCTGCACCGGCGAGGCCGTGCGCGCATTGACCTTCTGGAACGACTTGGAAATCAGGCCATCCTTCGAGATCGCGTACAGGATGCGGGTCTGGCCGTAGATCGTCACCAGCGTCACGCTGAACACCGAGATCACGGCGCCGGCCGACAGCACCAGCGCAGGCCAGGTCTTGCCCGTCACGTTCTGCAGGATCACGGCCAGGCCGGCTTCCTGCCCGGCGAACTTGTACGCAGGCTGCGCGCCCATCGCGGCCACGGCCACCAGCAGGTAGAACAGCGTGACGATGCCCAGCGCAGCCAGGATGCCGATCGGCACGTTGCGCTTGGGATCGCGCACTTCTTCGCCGGCCGTGGCGACGGTGTCCAGCCCGATGAACGAGAAGAACACCGTGGCCGCAGCGGCCGTCACGCCGGTCATGCCGGTGATGTGGACGCCGTTGTCCGGGCTGAAGAATGGGTGGAAATTGTTTATATCAAAGCCGGAGAAGGCGATCACCACGAAGAAGATCAGGATCGCCAGCTTGATCATCACCATGATGGCGTTGGTCGTGGCCGATTCCTTGGTGCCGCGTATCAGCAGCAGGCAGCACAGGCCGACCAGCAGGATAGGCGGCAGGTTGATATGGCCGCCGTGGAACTCGATGCCCTTGGGCGTGGACACAATCATCGGCGAGCGCAACATCTCGGGGATGTGCACGCCGAAAGCATTGTTCAGGAAGTTGTTCAGGTAATCGGACCAGCCGATCGCCGTGGCACTGGCCGCCAACCCATATTCGAGCAGCAGGCAGGCCGCCATGATAAAGGCCAGGAACTCGCCGACGGTGGCGTAAGCAAACGAGTACGACGAGCCGGACGCCGGAATGCGGAACGACAGTTCGGCGTAGCACAGCGCGGTCAGGCCGGCGGTGATGGCGGCGAACAGGAAGGACAGGATCACGGAAGGGCCGGCTTTCGGCACCGCCTCCACCATCGTGAAGAAGATCCCGGTGCCGATCGTGGCGCCGACACCGATCATTGTCAGGGGAAACAAGCCTATGGAGCGGTGCAGGCCGTTGCTACTGGAGGGAGCAGTTTCTACAGTGTTATTGACCGGCTTGGTACGGGTCAGTTTCTGGACCAGCGTTTGGTTCACAGGCAATCCTTGTGGGAGATATGTACGGGCAAAAAAACTAAGCGATTATAGGGCCTTCCGGCCCATCGCAATACAGTAATTTTGTGTTAGAAAAACAACTCAGACCCCAAGCGGGGCAAGGGCTCCGTTACAGTTGCTTACTTTTGATACAGCGGGATGTATAGATTGGAAATTATTGTCAAGTTACTCTAGGGACAAGTGTTACAACTAGCCTAGCCCAAGCCCAAGAGAGCCTGCCATGCCTATCCAAAAAATCCCCACTGTATCCCGGCGTTTTCATCCTGTCGTGACTGGCGCCGCCGTTGCCCTGTTGGGTTTGGCGGGCACGCTGGCTGCGTGGCTGGCGCGCGGCTGATTCAGAACGGCCCGAGATAATCGCGCTTGCCGACCGGGACGCCCCGGTTGCGCAGGATATCGTGGGCGGTGACGATGTGGAAGAAGAAGTTCGGCAACGCGAACGTCAGCAAGTAGTCGTCCCCTTTGAACTCCGGTTGGAACGAACCAAAATTAAGTGCGATCGTGCGCGCTTCGCTGTCGGCGAACGCGTCTTCGTCGATGCTTTCCAGGTAGGCGATGGTATCGGCGATCCGCTGCTGCAACTGATCGAACGACGTTTCGTTGTCTTCAAATTTGGGCGCGGGCACGCCGCTCAAACGCTCCACCGACAATTTCGACGTATCGCTGGCGCGCTGCACCTGCGCCGACAGCGGCATCATGTCATCGGCCAAGCGCGCCGAGATCATCGCATCCGGCACCGAGCCATGCTGCTCGACATAAGCCTCGGCCTTCCCCAGCAAATCCGACAAGACCTTCAAGCCCCGCACAAACACAGGCACCGAAACCTGATACATCGATAGCGACATCGCGAACTCCAGACGTGAGATAGAGAACTGCGAGTGTAGCGCAATCGACGCAATCGAGACGCTCAGGCCAACTGGTCGACGTTGCTGCCGATTTTGCTGGCGTCGGTGGTTTTGTCGGGATGGGCGATGCTGTAGACCAGTTGTTCCTGTGCGGAGACCGTGCCGTCCTTGTTGGTATCGGCTGCTTCGTAGGTCGTGGTTGAGCTACTGGTGCTGCTTGTGCTGCTGACGCCACCTGCGCCACCACCACCCGCACCGTGCGCGCCCTTCGCACCCTGGCCACCTTGAGCGCCGCCGGCGCCACCCGCACCACCACTCGGGCGCGGCGGCGCAAAGGTGCCGCTCTTGATCGCAGTCTCCAGGTCTGACTGCGTGATCGAACCAGACTTCTGCGTATCGATCGCATCGAACTGCTTGGTGGCGTCGTCTGCCGACACGCCTTTCTTTTCCAGGCCCGATACGAATTCGTCTTTATTGACCTTGCCATCCTTGTCGGCATCCAGATCGCCGAATACCTTGGCTGCAAAGCGCGCCGCCCCCTTCGCAGGATCGAAGGAGGTAGGCTGGGTACTGCCGCTTGAAACGCCGCTGATTGCTGTCGTCATGATGATTACTCCGTGGTTAAGGACACTGTTGTTCCTGTTAACGAACTAATCGATGTAACTATGACCCCGCAGAGTGTAAAGCGACGTAAAGATCAGGCGACCCGCACCACCATCAAGCCCGCACGCAGACCGATGCGAACATCAGGATTAGGGAACACCACCAGCTCCTCAGGATGCTGAACGGTATAAATAGTATCGCCGTCACGGGCGATTTCCTCGCCCTGCTTGAGCGCCGTGAAGTTGTGCGTCTCTTTACCGAACGCCATCTGGAACTTGTCGCTCAACTTGATGATCTGACGCGCAGTGTTGAACACGTGCGGCTGCTGCCTGGCCTCACGCTTGGCCGCACCCCGCAGCAAATCATCCAGCGCCTGCGACGCATCGACAAACTGCGACAGATCATTCTGCCCCAGCGTACCGATACGCCCCAGCTCCACCGTCGTGCCGGCCGCCGCATGATGCTCGGCCGAGTAATAGCTGTAAGTCCCGACCGAAGCCGGATTCATGATGACTGCACCGATGCCGGCCAATCCCAGCCACTCGATCAACTCGCGGCGCGGCTGCTCCGCGATCAGCTCCGGCACGATAGCGAAAGTCGGATACACCGACGGCCGTATCGCCGTATGCAAATCCAGATGCCAGCGCACCGGCCCCGCGCCATCGAAGAAGTCCGTGGTCGCGGCGATCATCACATCCGCACGCGCCGCTTCCGCAGTACCTTCCAGCGTCCCGCGCTCCTTGCGGAACATACGGTTCAAGTCAGCATCGATGAAGCGCTTGCCGGCGCGGATGGCGCCGATATTGCCAACGCAAAGCATCAGGTTGACCGCCAGCGACGGCGCCTGCTGCGACAAGGCTTCCAGCAGATACGCCACCACCTCGATAGGACCGGTTTCGTCGCCATGCACGCCGACCGACACCAGCACACTCGGACGTTCGCCTTCGGCCTTGATCGTCAGGATACCGTCGGCCGGCTGCGTCACCGCAAAACCAGCCGCCGAAAAACGCTGCGCGACAGCGCTGAAATCCGCTTCAGCAAGCGCGCGTACCGATTCCGGCAAAGCCTTAGGCAAATCAGTCATCTACTTACACCACCAGCATCGTGTTACCGGAATTGGTCGCTTCGGACAAAGCCCAAACGTCCAGCATCGCCTGTTCCAGATCGGTCGCCGCCGCGTAGCCAGACAAGCCCAGCGTATTGGCCACGACTTCCACCGCTTCCGCCGCCGTATGGCCGCCGGTCGCATGCTGCAGCACCTGCGACAGCAGGCGTTGCTGCGTGCGGCGCAGCGCGTTCTGCGCGTAGCTGCGCAGCTGCTCTTGCGAGCGGCTGGTAGCCGGCAGTTTCAGACCACGTTCCAGCGTATCGATGCCGACCTGCGCGCGCAGCGCCAGGCCAACTTGCAGGAACGCCGGCAAGTCCATGCCCACCGGACGCGATACCGACAGCGCCGCGAACACAAACGCCGCCACCGCCTCGATAGCCTCGACAGCCTTCCAGGCCTGCACGAATTCGGCACGCAGGCCGGAGGTGATGTCCGCATCCGACTGGCCGTCGGCCGGCGTCAGCTGCGCCAGCGTTGCAGGCTTGGCGAACAGTTTGGTCAGCTCGGCGACACCGGCGCGCAACTGATCGGCAGGCACCGTCAGCACGCCTTCGATGACGGACTTCTGCAACACGCGAGTGCGGCCATCGACCTTGATCGACACGGCACGCGGCACCTTCAACGCATCCGCATCCAGCGTCGTGAAGATAGGCGCCAGGTTCAGCGCGGACCATGCTTGGCCCCACGCCAGGATCACATCCGATTCATCCACACCATGTTCGCCGGCCAGTTGACGCAGCATCAGCGGACCGCAACGGTTGACCGATTCATTGGCCAGCACGGTCGCCAGGATGGCGTTGGCCAGCGGGTGCGCCAGCGCAGGACGAGTCGCCACCAGCAGATCCGGGAAGTACGGCTTCAGCACCGACTCGGCCCAGCTCAAATCCGTCAGCGGCAGCGCCGACAGGATGCGCTTGTAGCGGTTCTTCACGTTGGCGATCACCACCGCCAGTTCCGGCGTGGTCAGGCCACGGCCGTCGGCCTTGCGGCGCGCCAGTTCAGCCACCGATGGCAGCTGCTCCAGTTCGCGCGACAGCGCGCCCTCTTCTTCCAGCGACGCGATCAGCGCGGCATAACCATCCTGCACGGAGGCGTCGACCTGCGCTTGCGCTTCGCGCACCAGCAGCTGCGTTTGCAGCGTGTTGTCGCGCAGGACCAGGCGTTCGATGTCGGCGGTCATTTCGTTCAGCACGCGGTTGCGGTCTGCTTCGCTCAGCTGGCCGGCGTTCATTTCCACGTCCAGCCACATCTTCGCGTTCACTTCATGGTCCGAGCAATCCACGCCGGCCGAGTTGTCGATCGCATCGGTGAAGATGCGGCCGCCCGACAACGCGAACTCGATACGGCCTGCCTGGGTCGCGCCCAGGTTGCCGCCTTCGGAGACGACCTTGCAGCGCAGCTGGTTGCCGTCCACGCGGATGTTGTCGTTGGCGCGGTCCTTCACTTGCGCGTGCGATTCGGTCGACGCCTTGATGTAGGTACCGATACCGCCGTTGTAGAACAGGTCCACAGGCGCCAGCAGGATGCGGTGCATCAGCTCTTCAGGCGACAGCGCGGTTTCCTCGATATCCAGCGCGGCGCGGATCTGCGGCGACAGCTCGATCGAACGGGCGGTACGCGGGTACACGCCGCCGCCGGCCGAGATCAGTTCCTTGTTGTAGTCGTCCCACGAGGAGCGCGGCAGCGCGAACATGCGCTCGCGTTCGACGAAGGATTTTTCCATGTCCGGATTCGGATCGAGGAAGATGTGGCGGTGATCGAAGGCCGCCACGATTTTCAGTTTGCGCGACAGCAGCGCGCCGTTGCCGAACACGTCGCCCGACATGTCGCCCACGCCGACCATCGTCACTTGCGTGGCGTGGATGTCGTGGTCCATTTCGTAGAAGTGGCGCTTGACGGCTTCAAATGCGCCCTTGGCGGTGATGCCCATTTTCTTGTGGTCGTAACCGTTCGAGCCGCCCGACGCAAACGCGTCGCCCAGCCAGAAGCCGCGCTGCACGGCGATGCCGTTGGCGATGTCGGAGAAGGTCGCGGTGCCCTTGTCGGCAGCCACTACCAGGTACGGATCGTTGCCGTCGTAGCACACGGTGTCCGCTGGCGAAACGATATTACCCAGCACGCGGTTGTCGGTCATTTCCAGCAGGCTGGCGATGAACAGGCGATACACTGCCTCGCCTTCGGCCGCGATGGTTTCACGCACGGCGTCTTTCGGCATCTGCTTGCAAACGAAGCCGCCCTTGGCGCCGGCCGGCACGATGACGGCGTTCTTCACCATCTGTGCTTTCACCAGGCCGAGAACTTCGGTGCGGTAGTCTTCCATGCGATCCGACCAGCGCAAGCCGCCACGGGCGACCGGGCCGCCGCGCAGGTGCACGCCTTCGAAGCGGCGCGAGAATACGAAGATCTCGCGGAACGGACGCGGCTCCGGCACCAGCGACAGGCTGCTGGTGTCGAACTTGAAGATGATCTTGTCGCCCTTCTGGTCGTTCTGGAAGTAGTTGGTGCGCAGCGTGGCGACCATCAGATCGGTCATCGCGCCCAGCACTTCTTCGCTGTCGGCGTGGTTGATCGCAGGCAGGCGGCTCTTGATGCCGGCCAGCTTGTCCAGCGCGGCGGTGCGGGTGGCTTCGTCCAGCGCAGGGTTGAAGCGTTGCAGGAACGCGTCCACCAGTTCCTTGACGATGACCGGCTGCTTGCGCAGCGTTTCAGCGATGTAGCGCACCGAGAAGCGGGTGCCGGTCTGGCGCCAGTAGCTCATGTAGGCGCGCACCAGTTGTACCTGGCGCACGCTCAAACCGCCTTCGATGACCAGGCCATTCAAGCGGCCGTCTTCGGCTTCGTTGTTGAACAGCGCGGCGAACAGTTCCTGCGCGACCGGCACGACATCGGCCTTGGCCAGGTTGGCGGCGCTGGCGGCGTCCACCGACAGGCTGGTGACGAAGTGGCGCTGGCCGTCAACGCGCAGCGAGTGCGCCTGTTCACGGTCGATCGACACGCCGGCGTTATGCAGCGCAGGCAGGATGGTCGACAGCGAAGGCACGCGGTCGACGGAGTACAGACGGATGGTGGTCGCATCGGCGACGGTTTCCACGCGCACGTCCACACGCGACGGATCGGTGTTGCGCAGGATGGTGCCCAGGTCGTGGAACGCGGCTTCCGGCGCGGTGGTGGCGACGTAGTCGGTCGGCAGCGTGGCGCACATCTTGCGCAGGCTGGCGCGCAGCGGCAGGTCCGGCACGGCGTCGGCCAGCACGGAGAACTGGTCGTGCCAGCCGTCCAGCACCGACAGCAGCGGTTGTTGAATATCGGTTTCCAGGTCCAGCGGGTAGCGCGCGGCGTGAGCGATCAGATACACGCGGGCCAGCGGACCATCGGCCACCAGCGTCTGCGAGCTGACGTACTGCGCGCCGGAGCTGGCTTGCAGCGCCTTGGCCAGTGCGGAAGCGACGCTTGCGCTGTAACGCTCGCGTGGCAGGTAGACCAGCACATTCAGGTGGCGCGCATACACGTCGCGGCGGGCGAACACCTTGGTGCGCGGCTGCTTGTACAGCGACACGACGGCGCCGCAAACTTCGGCCAGCCATTCAGGTTCCGCTTCCAGCGCCTCGGTGCGCGGCAGCGATTCCAGGATCTCCAGGAACTTCTCGGCGCGGAAGCCTTCCTGGCGCACGCCGGCGATGCTCAGCACCTTGGCCACGCGGCCACGGGCGAACGGCAGGCGGTTCAGCGGCGTCGCGGTGGCGGCGCGGGTGAACAGGCCCACGAAGCAGTACTCGCCCAGGATCGCGCCTTGCGCGTCGGTGTGGCGGATGCCGATGAAGTCCAGTTGCTGGTCGCGGTGCAGCGTGCCTTCTACGTCGGCCTTGACGATGGACAGGGTGTGGGCGCGTTTCGACAGCGTGTCGAAATCGCCGGGGATATTGGCCAGACAGGTGCCGTAGACCGGATGCGATGTATCTTGCAGCACGCCGACCCGGCTAGGGATGTCGCGTTCCAGTTCGCGCACGCCCGGCTTGACCTGGTAGTAGGCGTAGCCGAACGGCTCGAAGCCCTCGGTCTTGGCCCATTCCAGGAAGGCGGCGACTTCCTTGCCTTCTTCGCCATGCGATGCGGCTTCGGCGCCGATGCGGCTGAAGTGTTCCTGCATCGCGGCTTTGTCGCGGCGCACCACGGCGGCGTCGCGCGACACCATTTCCAGGCGCTCGACCAGCATGCCGATTTCGGCTTCAGGCAGGTCTTCGGACAGCAGGCACAGTACATACGATTCGAGTTTGTCGCCGGCCTGGCCGACGGCGGTCACTACGCCGTCCGCGCTGCGCGCAACCGGCAGCACCGAGTTCAATACACCGTTGACGCCCACGCGCAGCTTGCGCATGGCCATGACCATGGAATCGACCAGGTAAGGGACGTCGTCGTTCAGCACCAGCAGCGCGGTGGCCATGCCGCCGCGGCCATCCGCGTAGCGCAGCTTGGCGATCTGCGCGCCGGAGCCGGTGCGCTTGGAAGCTTGAGTGAAACCATCCCACAGGACCGGCGCCAGGCTGTCAGGCACGGTGCCGGCCAGGTCTTCGTCATCCAGGGAACCGAGCCAGGCGCTGATCAGCGCGGCGACTTGAGTGCTGTCGCTGGCGGGCTTGCTGGCGTTGACCAATTCCAGCGTTTGTTTACGCAGGTCTTGTGGCATTTGTTTCATCGTTGCTTCTCCAATACGTTATGTGTATTTTATGTTGCAGGCGCCGCGCCGGCTTGTGGCTGCGCGGCAGGGTTGAGCGCTATTAGACACCAAATCCCCATATGGGGGCGAGATGGTGTTTTACAAATCATACAGTCCAGGCAAGCCCAGAATCCGGCTCAGATCTTCCAGCGCGGTGTGCACTTCGATCGCCAGTGCCGGATCGGCCAGGTCGGACGGTTCCAGGCGGTCGCGGTAGTGCTTCTCCACCCACGCCACCAGCGTGTGGTACAGAGCCTCGGTCATCACCACGCCTTGATGCATCGCAGCCGCTTCGGCATCGGTCAGCGCCACGCGCAGGCGCAGGCACGCAGGGCCGCCGCCGTTGCGCATCGACTGGCGCAGGTCGAAGTGAATCAGCTCGTCGACCGCGTTGCCGCTGGCGACCAGGCCTTGCAGATAGGCCGCAACGGCGGCGTTTTCCTCGCACTCCTGCGGAATCACCAGCGCCATCTTGCCGTTGTCCTTGCTCAGCAGCTGGCTGTTGAAAAGATAGCTGTGCACCGCATCAGCCACCGACACCTTGGCGGTATCGACGCGGATCGCGTTCAGGTCAGCGCCCACGCCACCCATCGCGCGGCGCAGCTGTTCCAGCGCGCCCGCTTCGTCGGCAAAAGCCTGCTCGTGGTAGAACAGCACATTGCCGTTACCGACCGCGATCACGTCGTTGTGGAACACGCCCTGGTCGATCACGTCCGGGTTCTGCTGGATGTAGACGGTGCGCTCGGCCGACAGGCCGTGCAGGCGGGCCACGGCCTGCGATGCTTCCAGCGTCTGGCGGGCCGGGTATTTTTTCGGCGCAGGAGCGGAGGCGTCGAACTCGGTGCGGCCGTAGACGAACATCTCGACGGCGGCGCTGCCGTGGTCCTTGCACAGGCGCGTATGGTTGGCCGCGCCCTCGTCGCCGAATGCCGGCGTGCCTGGCAGCGCGTCATGCACGGCGAAGTGCTTCTCGTCCTTGAAGATGGCGCGCAGCGAGCGCGCCGACTGCGCGTGCTCGAAAGCGCGATGCAGCTTGTTATTCAGATTGGCGGCGGTGAAATGCGTGCGGCCGTCGGCGCTGTCGGCGGACGGGCTGACCGTGGCCGCGTTGGCGGTCCACATCGGCGAGGCCGAGTAGGCGCACGCCAGGATCACCGGCGACTCCTTGGCGGCCTTGGCCAGCACCTCGGCATCGCTGCCGGTGAAACCGATGCTGCGCAGCAGGCGGAAATTCGGACGGTCCTGCGGCGGCAGCAGCGCCTGGCCGAAACCACGCGCGGCCAGCGCGCGCATCTTGGCCAGGCCTTGCAGGGCCGCCAGCTTCGGATTCGAAGCGCTCTTGACGTTGCTGAACGAGGCCACATTGCCGAACGACAGACCGGCGTAGTTGTGCGATGGGCCTACCAGGCCGTCGAAGTTGAATTCGCGTGCGCGCATTTCAGTTCCTTAGAAGTGCATGCCCGGCGACAGTTTCGCAGGCATTTCAAGTACATTGTTTTCGATCGAAGCGACTGGGTAGGCGCAGTAGTCGGCCGCGTAGTAGGCGCTCGGACGATGGTTGCCCGATTGGCCCACGCCGCCGAACGGCGCGCTGCTGGCGGCGCCGGTGGTCGGACGGTTCCAGTTGACGATGCCGGCGCGTGCGCGCACCTGGAAGATCTTCCACAGGTTTTCGTCGTTCGAGATCAGTGCCGAGGCCAGGCCGAATTCGGTGGCGTTGGCGGCTTTGATCGCGCTGTCGAAGTCCGCCACGCGGATCACTTGCAGCAGAGGGCCGAACCACTCTTCGTCAGGAATGCCTTTGGCGTCGGTGACATCGACGATGCCGGCCGAAACGAAGCCGGTGTTGTCGACCAGCTGGCGCATGGTCAGCAAGCTCTTGCCGCCCTTGGCGACCATGTCGGCCTGCGCCTGCACCAGGCGCTTGGCGATGGCCGCCGACACCACTGGGCCCATGAACGGCGCAGGCTCCGAGGCCGATGCGCCGATGGTCAGGCGGCTGGCCACGTCGACCAGGCGCGCGACGATCGCGTCGCCCTCGGCGCCCTGCTTGACGATCAGGCGGCGCGCGCAGGTGCAGCGCTGGCCGGCCGAGATGAAGGCCGACGAAATCGCCATGAACACGGCGGCGTCGATATCCTTGACGTCCCACACCACCAGCGGATTGTTACCGCCCATTTCCAGCGCCAGCATCTTGCCTGGCTGGCCGCCGAACTGCTTGTGCAGCGCGGTGCCGGTCTGGCAGCTGCCGGTGAACAGCACGCCGTCCAGCAAGGCGTTCTGGCCCAGCGCGATACCCGCATCGCGGCCGCCGTTGACCAGGTTGATGACGCCCTTCGGCACGCCGGCTTTTTCCCACAGCTGCACGGTCTTGACGGCGGTGCGCGGTGCGTATTCGCTAGGTTTGAAGACCACGGTGTTACCGGCGATCAGCGCAGGCACGATATGGCCGTTCGGCAGGTGGCCCGGGAAGTTGTAAGGACCGAACACGCCGAACACGCCATGCGGACGGTGGCGCAGCACGGCCTCGCCGTCGGCGACCTTGTTCTGGGTTTCGCCGGTGCGCGCGCCATAGGCCTGCACCGAGATGTCGATCTTGTTGGCCATGGTGGTCACTTCGGTGCGGGCCTCCCACATCGGCTTGCCCACTTCCTCGGCGATCAGCAGCGCCAGCTCTTCCGCATCCTGCTTCAGCAGATCGCGGAAGCGGGTGCAGACGGCGATACGGTCGGCCAGCGGCGTCAGCGCCCAGGCTTCGAACGCCTCGCGCGCGGCGGCGGCGGCGTGGCCCACGTCCTGCGCGGTCGATTCGTTGCTGGCCCAGGTCTGCTTGCCGTTCGACGGATCGATCGTCACCAGTTCGGCGCCGCTGCCGGCGAGCCACTCGCCGTTGATGAAGTTACTCAGAGCTTTAGACATGTGGATTCTTCCTCAGATTAAGGGTCAGCGTGCGCACCGTATCGCCGGGATGGCAGTGCAGGAGTTGTTGTTCGGCTTCCGGCAGCGCGATGGCGCCGTTGACCGGCACCGATTGCGACAGGATCATGCGGAAATCCTTGAGCGTGGTGTTCGACACCAGCATCGGTTCGGCGACTGCGGTCTCCGGCGCGCAGGCCGAATCCCAGTCCGTCGCCAGGCCGATTTCAGCCAGCGTGCTCTCGCGCATGGCGCGCAGTTCCGACACGCGCGCCTGCAGCACCGGGCCGGCGTCGAAGATGTCGACATAGCCTTCGAAGTACAGGCCTTCCTGTTCAAGCAGGCGGCGCGCCGGCGCGGTCGAGGTGTGGACCTTGCCGATCACTTCCTGCGCGTCTTCCGGCAGGTAGGCCACGTACAGCGGCTGGCGCGGCATCAGCTCGGCGATGAATGACTTCTTGCCGACGGCGGTCAGGTCGTCGACGTGGTCGAAGTCCATCTTGAAGAAGTGGCGGCCCAGGCCTTCGTAGAACGGCGAGCGGCCACCCTCTTCCTGGTAGCCGCGCATCTCGGCGATCAGCTTCTCGGTGAACAGGTGCGGGAACTGGGCGATGAACAGGAAGCGGCTCTTCGACAGCAGCTTGCCGTTGTTGCCGGTGCGGTAGTCCGGCGCCAGGAACAGCGAGCACAGTTCGGTGCTGCCTGTCAGGTCGTTCGACAGGTAGAGCGTGTCCATGCGGGTGAACACGTCCAGCTCGCGGCTGGAGTGCACCAGCGTGCCGATGCGGTAGTTGTAGAACGGTTCGGTCAAACCCACCGAGCCCTTGATCGCGCACACGCCGGCGATGCGGCCGTTGCTGGTGTCCTCCATGACGAACATGTAGTCGCGCTTTTCGGGCGGGATGGTTTCGGCGAACGAGGCCACGGCGATGGCCAGGCGGTCGCCCATCATCTTCATGTCCGGCTTGAGGGTGGTCATGCCGCTGCCGACCTGCGTGGCCATCACGTACAGGGCGTCGAGGTCGTTGGCTGTGATTGCGCGTACTACTAGCATAGGTGGTCCACTCTTAGATTCTGACGCAGATGACGGTATCGCCTTCGGCGATCTGAAGCGCTTCCTGCACATCGGCCGGCAGCGCCACGTTGACTTGCGATTCCAGCGCCGCGCAATGCGTGATCACGGCGCGGAAGTTGTGTTCGGAGCCCGACGACACGGCGTAGCGCAGCTGCGGCTCGCGGCCGCGGTCCGGCGATTCGCCGGCCGTGGTCACGCGGCGCTGCAACGCGCCGGTGAAGGTGCGCAGCGTGTTCTTGTGCGCTTGCAGGATCGGGCCGCCGTCGAAGATGTCGATGTAGTCGTCGGCTTCGAAGCCTTCGGCCGTCAGCAGGTTGAACGCCAGCTCGCCCGACGGATGGATCTGGCCCATGGCCGCCTGCGCGTCGCCCGGCAGCAGCGGTACGTAGACCGGATAGTGCGGCATCAGTTCGACGATCAGCGTGCGGTTGCGGGCGCCGCCGATGACGCGCTCGGCGTCGAGGAAGTCCATCTTGAAGAACTTGCGGCCCAGCGCATCCCAGAACGGCGAACCGCCGTCGGCGTCGGTCACGCCGGCCAGCGGCACGAAGAAGCGGTCGGCGAAGCGGTGCGGCGCCAGCACGGCGAACATCAGGCGCGCGCGCGACAGCAGGGCCGCTTCCGGCGTGCCGTGTTCGCGCTCGCCGACGTAAAAGCTCGACAGCTGGGAGTAGCCGGTCAGCTCGGAGCACAGCGTCAGCGCGTGCACGCTGTGGCTGATGTTCAGGTCGCGCGATACCTGTTGGATCACGTCGTTGCGGAAGGAGAAATAGGTGCCGTTGGAGCCGGCGGCGGCGAACATCGCGGCGGTGCCGACGATGGTTTTATCGGCCGGCGACTCAAGCACCAGCAGGTAGGATTCTTCGCTCGGGATGTCGACGTGGGCGGCAAACGAGGCGATCGAACGCTCGATCATGTCGGCGATCTTCTCGCGCGTTTTCGGCAAGGTGTGCACACCCGGCATGGTCACTGCGGCCAGCGCTTCGAGGGCAGCAATATCCGCAAGTTCTACCGGACGGACTACATACATGGGAACTCCTCAGATTAACGCACAAGCCCGGAGCACAAGGCACCGGGCTGAAATGAAAGGCGGCGGAACCAGGTCCGCCGCCGTAGGTGCTGTTTAAGCAGCCTTGATCATGCCGTCCAGCGACAGGCGCAGGATGCGGTCGACTTCGGCGATCTGGGCGTCGGTCACGATCAGCGCAGGCGCCAGGCGCACCACGTCCATGCCGGCGATCAGCACCATCAGGCCGTTGGCTTCAGCGGCGCGCTGGATGTCTTTCGAACGGCCTTTCCAGGCATCGGTCACGACCAGACCCAGCAGCAGGCCGGCGCCGCGCACCAGCGTGAACACCTGCGAGTAGTCGGCCACCAGTTTTTCCATCGTCGAACGCAGCTTGGCGCTGGCTTCTTTGACGCGGGCCAGGAAGGCTGGCTGGTTGATCGTGTCCAGCACGGTCAGCGCCACGGTCGCGGCCAGCGGGTTGCCGCCGTAGGTGGTGCCGTGGGTGCCCACGCCCAGCGTCTTGGCCAGTTCGTCGGTGGTCAGCATGGCGCCGATCGGATAGCCGTTGCCCAGCGCCTTGGCGGCGGTCAGGATGTCCGGGGTGATGCCGTAGGTCATGTAGTGGAACAGGTCGCCGGTGCGGCCCATGCCCGATTGCACTTCGTCGAAGATCAGCAGGGCGCCGGTCTTGGTGCACAGGTCGCGCAGCTCTTGCAGGAAGGCCTTGTCGCCCGGGACCACGCCGCCTTCGCCTTGCAGCGGTTCGACGATCACGGCGCAGACGTCGTCGCCGATGGCGGCGCGTGCGGACTCGATGTCGTTATAGGTGACGTGTTCGATCGCTGGCGGCAGCGGCTCGAAGCCTTCGGTGTACTTGGACTGGCCGCCGACCGACACGGTGAACAGCGTGCGGCCGTGGAACGACTGGTAGCACGACACGATGCGCGATTTGTGCGCGCCGAACTTGGTGTGGGCGTATTTACGGGCCAGCTTCAGTGCGGCTTCGTTGGCTTCGGCGCCGGAGTTGCAGAAGAAGGCGCGGTCGGCGAAGGTCGCTTCGGTCAGCGCGGTGGCCAGGCGCAGCACTGGCTCGTTGGTGTAGCCGTTACCGAGGTGCCACAGGGTGTTGGCCTGGCGGGTCAGCGCTTCGACCACGGCCGGGTTGCAGTGGCCCAGCGATGCGACGGCGATGCCGGAGGTGAAGTCCAGGTAGTGCTTGCCATTCTGGTCCCACAGGTCCAGACCAGAGCCTCGGACCGGTACCATCGCTGCTGGTGCATAGGTTGGCACCAGAACTTCATCAAAGGTCTGACGAGTTACAGGACGGGTGGTGACGGTCGTATCGAGCTTGGCGTTCATGGCATTCCCTATTAATGTTGGGTAAGGCGCGGCACAGCACCGCGTGGACCCATTATAAAAAGCGGCATGCTAAAACTCTTTTCAAATGGCGACAAGGATTTTCACTTTTGGCCGCAAAGTAAGCTTGTCAGAACGACTAGCCTATACAGGTGGACTCAGCTTGCGTTGCCGCTCTTCTCGCGGGGTGTTGCCGAACAAGGCGCCGAAGGCGGTCGAGAAGTGCGAGCCGGACGAGAACCCGCACATCAGCCCCACCTGCACGATGGAATGATTGGTTTCCAGCAGCAACTGCCGGGCGCGTTGCAGGCGCAACTCCAGGTAGTAGCGCGACGGCAGGCTGCCCAGGTACTGCTTGAACAAGCGCTCCAGCTGGCGGCGCGACAGGCCGACCAGGTTGGCGATGTCGTCGGTGGACAGCGGTTCCTCGATATTCGTTTCCATCAGCGTCACCGCCTCGGACAGGCGCGGCTGCAAGGCGCCGAAGCGGGCCTGCAGGGCGACCCGCTGGCGCTCCTCGTGGCCGCGCACGCGCTCGATGCACAGGCTTTCCTTGATGGTGGCTTGCACGGTGGCGCCGAACAGGTGCTCGATCATGGTCAGCGAAAAGTCGATGCTGGCGGCGCCGCCGCAGCAGCTCAGGTGGCGACCGTCCAGTTCGAACAGGTGCGGGGTCAGGATGGCGCGTTCGGAGATGCCCTCGGTGTCGGCATACAGCGCCCATGGCAAGGCGATGCGCACGCCCGCCATCAAGCCGGCGGTGGCAAGCCATAGCACGCCTGCGCCGACACCGCCCCAGTACTCGGCCGAACGGCAGCGCTCGATGACGGCGCGGCTCAGCTCCGGGGCCATCGGCGCCTGGCCCTCATCGGCCACCAGCAGCGCGATGTGCCAGCCCGGCTGCGCCAGCACCACTTGCGCCGGCGTCATGGTTTCCAGATGCAGCACGTCGCGGCCCAGCGTGGCGGCGGCCAGGCGCAGCGGCTGCACCAGGCCGGCCCAGGTGATCGCATCGGCTTCGCCCGCGTTCACCAGCAGCATGCGCAGCGGCCGCTCTTGTGTGACGCGGGATAAATTATCGAAAGACATCGGACCTCTACTCCGGAGCCAGCGCGGCGGCGGGCCGCTCGGTGCTCCATTGGCTGACGATCATGCCGGAAATCAGCAGCGCCGCGCCCAGCAAGCCGTTCCAGGCCAGCGTCTCGCCCAGCCAGAAATAGGCGAAGATCGCCGCGCAGCCCGGTTCGAACGCATAGATCACGGCCGCCTCGTTGGCGCTGCTGTGGCTCTGGCCCCAGGTTTGCAGCGAAATGATGGCAGCCGTGGCCACCACGCCCAGGTAGACCAGGTTCAGGCCGTACATCTGCAAGCCCTTCCAGATGTAGCTGACGTAATCGGGCAAATCCTGACTGCGCTCGGCAAAGCCCAGCGGCACTTCGCGGATCAGCAGCCACACGGCGGCGCACACGGCCACGGTCCAGATCTGCGAAGCGGTCAGTACCATCAGCTTGTCGACCTTGCGGGTGGTGGTTTCCATCAGCTTGACGTAGATGCCGAAGAACAGCGCGCACAGCAGCGCCAGCGTATCGCCGCGGCCCCAGGTGAAGCTGCCCTCCCAGCACAGCGCGAACAGGCCGGCCAGCGCCAGCACCAGCGCGACGACGATGCGGCGCTCCAGCCGCGCGCCCATCAGCACGCCCAGCAGCGGCGGCACCAGCACGTTCAGGCCGGTGACGAAGGCGTTGCGGTTGGAACTGGTCAGCGCCAGCCCCTCGATCTGGAACACGTAGCACAGGAACAACACCGCGCCGGCGATGATGCCCCAGCGGATATCGTTCCACTTGGCGCGCCACATAAACGGCAGCAACAGCACGCCGGCCAGCGCGAAGCGGCACAGCACGATCCAGCTGGCCGACAGGTAGCCGGTCATGTCCTTCATCGCGGGGAAAGTCGTGCCCCATACCAGGGTCACGATGAGCAAAGCGGCAATGCCGCGCAAGTGTTGAGGCATGGTTTTTTTATTATGAATGTCCGTCCGCCATTATAGTCCCGGCCAGGATTGCCGGTGCGAACCGGCTATAATCACAGTCTATGGGTGAACGTTTTTTGAAAAGCATCCGGCTGCTGGCCGATTGCTTACAGAGCTATGAACGGCTCTCTGGCCAGTATGTGCGCCAGAGCGGCTTGACGCACGCCCAGTTCGATATCATCGCCACGCTGGGCAATACGCCCGGCATGTCCTATAAAGAACTGGGCGACAAGACGCTGATCACCAAGGGCACGCTGACCGGCGTGATCGAACGGCTGGAGCAAAAAGGCCTGGTGGAACGTCAGCGCAACGACTGCGACAAACGTTCCTTCTTTGTCCGGCTGACGGCGGAAGGCGAGCAGGTGTTTTGCACGGTCTTCCCGAAAGTCGTCGGGGAAAGCGGGAAAGTGTTCGCGCATTACAGCGAAGACGATTTCGCCGCCCTTGAAAAAACGCTGTCCGAACTTAAAACTGTGATTACGGCCGGCCATACCGAATGCCCGTCCACCCACGACTCAACCAAGGAAATCATTTGAAAACGACTCTGCTCGAAGGCAAAAAGCCTGCCAAATTCGACAAACACATCATCGGCAACCTGCTGCTGAACCAGGCGACGCCTGACGAAGTGCGCCAGGAAAAACTGATCATCGGCGTACGCAACGAAGACGGCGAAATCTACCGCCTGATCGGCGCGACCAAGCACAACAGCTTCATGAACGCCATCGAAGAACTGTTCGACCTGGGCCTGACCGACGAACTGCAAGACACCGACGCCACGCAAGACGGCTGCGACGCCATCTTCAGCGAGCAGTAATCTGCGCTGAAGGCGGCTTGTTGTGTCGCGCAAAAGTATTTTCAGAAGAAGTGCCACACGGCAATATTCCGAGTATAATTTTTTGCAATGGACAGACTCGACGCCTTCAAGACTATTGCTGCTCAGGCGAGCCGGGGGGAGCTCTCGTTCCCGGCCAACGTCAACGCCTCGCTGCGCCTGCAGCAGGCGCTGAGCGATCCCGACTGCCACGTCGAAGCGGCAGCCAAGCTGATCCAGGCAGACCCGTTGCTGGCGGCGCGCAGCGTCGCCATCGCCAACTCGGTGGCCTACAACCGATCCGGTACTGAAATCTCCAGCGTGCGCGCCGCCGTGCAGCGCCTGGGCGTACGCACCCTGCAATCGCTGGTGGCGGCGCTGATCGTGCGCCAGATCGGCAGCCAGGTTACCGATCCCGGCCTGCAAGCCAAAATCAATCAACTGTGGGAACACACGGCGCACGTGGCGGCCCTGTCGCAAGTGATCGCGCGCCGGGTCACGCACGTCGATCCGGATACGGCGCTGTTCGCCGGCATCATGCACGAGGTGGCGGGCTTCTACATGCTGTCCTGCGCCGGCGACTTCCCGGAAGTGATGGACGGCGAGCCGGAAGACTGGGTCGAGCATGGCGAGGTGGAAATAGGCCGCGGCGTGCTGACCAAGCTGGGCGTGCCGGACGGCGTCTACAAGGCAATCGAATCGATGTGGATAGGCTTGCGCGCGCTGCCGCCGGAAACCCTGGGCGACACGCTGCTGCTGGCCAACGATCTGTCGCCGGTGCACTCGCCGCTGTACCAGCGTCCGGGCGCGACCACGCTGCAGGGTGCGCGCACCATCGACTTCGTGATCGGCGAAGGCACGCTGCACGCCATCATGAGCGAATCGGCCAACGAGGTGCAGTCGCTGTACGCGGTGCTGATGCTCTGAACAAAAAAAAGCCCGCTGGGGAGCGGGCAAAGTCCAAAACTAGGGATCTCCTCCAGAGGAGACGTACCCAGAGTACCCTTCCCGTCCCGCTCGCTCTGTGCGCCAGTTCACATATAAGCGCATTTTTCTATCACCACACCGGTTCCGATTGTTTCCACGCATCCAGCTGCTGAATCCGGCCCAGCCACGCCATCATCTTCGGATATTGGGTGACAGGCAATTTAGCTTGCTCGATGTACATCAACGGCGCGGCCACCGCCAGATCCGCCAGGCTCAGCTTGTCGCCGGCAACCCACTCGCGCCCCGCCAGATGCTGCTCCAGCACGGCGCCGAAACGCGCCACCAGCCGTGCGCCCTTGTCCAGTTCCGCCTGGTCGGGCATGCCGCCGCCGGTGATGCCCTTCCAGATGTTTTCCCAGACGATGATGCCCAGCGCCGGCGAAAAATGCTGGCAAGCCCACAGCATCCAGCGGTTGATGTCGGCACGCTGCACGATGTCGTCCGGATACAGCGTCTGGCCCAGGGTGCGGTCGGCCAGGTACTGCATGATGGCGCAAGATTCCCACAGGATAAAGTCGCTGTCCTGCAGCACCGGCACCATGCAGTTCGGGTTGAGCGTCTCCAGGCGGCGCCGGTCTTCCTGGCTCATCAGATTGACTTCGGTCACGTCCAGCGGCGTGCCCATGTGGATCGCGGCCAGCATCACGCGGCGCGAGTTGGCGGAAGCAGGGTGGTGGTATAAGCGCATTTGAAAGTCTCCATCAGGTGAGTTGAGGACTTCATCGTACGACCGGGCCGCGACAGTTTTTGTCAGTAGTCTTCGCGCAGGTTCTGCTGTTGGCGCCAGGTCTTCAGCAAGTCGCTGCGACGGGCCGGATAACGCACGCCCAACGATTCTACGCCTGCAATACGGTCGATGCGGAAATGGCGGAAGGCCATGCGCATTTCGCACCACGCGGCCAGCAGCCGCTTGCCCTCCAGGAAGGCCAGCGCGAACGGCCACACCACCCTATCCGACGGCTTGCCCTGCTCGTCCTGGTAGGACATGCGCAGCCGGTGCTGGTAGCGTATCGCCTCGCGCACCGGCCGCACATGGACATCGCTGGCGGTATCCTGGTCCTGGCCCAGCGGCACCCACAGGCTGGTTTCGGCCATATCGTCGCGCAGGTCTTTCGGCGTGGCGGCGGCGATCTTGGCCAGCGCGTTGTTGGCGGCGGCGGCCAGCGCATCGTCGCCCTGCCGGCGCACCCAGCGCGCGCCCAGCACCAGCGCCTCCAGCTCGTCGGCGCCGAACATCAGCGGCGGCAGGAAGAAGCCGGCCTTAAGCATGTAGCCGACGCCGGCCTCGCCCTCCAGCGGCGCGCCCAGGCCGGACAGGGTCTGGATGTCGCGGTAGATGGTGCGTTCGGATACGCCCAGCTGCTCGGCCAGGCGAGCGGCGGTGACGGGACGGCGGTAGCCGCGCATCGCATCCATCAGCAGGAAAAGTCGGCCGGTACGGCTCATCGTTGCTCTCTCATTTGTCGGTCGGCGGGACGTCCGCCCGCCGACTAGTCGAGGTCGAGCAGGAAGTTGCGTTGCGGTGCGTCCAGCGTGGTGTTGTCGGTGGCTGTTTCATCCTTGAGCGCGACGCCGGACAACTGGCGTTGGCGCGACTCGGACAGCAAGTAGTGAAGCTTGAAGGCTGCGTCGTCGTAGGTCAAGCCCGCAGGCCGTACATTCGAGATGCAATTGCGGGCGGCGTCGGTCAGGCCGCTCTTCGGCGCCCAGGTCAGGTACAGGCCCATGCTGTCCGGCGAGCTCAGGCCGGGGCGTTCGCCGACCAGCACCACCACCGCGCGCGCGCCCAGCAACTCGCCCACCTCGTCGCCCACCGCCACCCGCCCCTGGCGCACGATGGACAGCGGCGCCAGCGTCCACGACTCGGCGGCCAGGCGCGCCATCAGAACCTTCAGGAAGGGCAAGGCGTTCTGTTCGATGGCCAGCGCCGACAGGCCGTCGGCGATGACGAAAGCCAGGTCATAGCCGGCCGGATCGGATGCGCGCTCCAGCAGCGCCTGGCGTGAGTCTTCGTTCAGACGCCTCCCCAAGTCGGGGCGTTGCAGATAGATGTCGCGGCTGGCGGCGGCGCTGTGCAGCGGCAGGCAGGGCAAGCCGCTGGAGGCTTGCAGGGCGTCGCCCAGTGCGGCGTGGTCCAGCGCCAGGTGCACGGCGTCGCGTGCGCGCGCATGGGCCAGCTGGAACTCCAGTTGCGGCGCGGTCGGCTGGCTGACGCCGCTGCGCCCCAGCGCGATGCGCGCCGCCGTGAAGCGCCGCAGCGAACGCCACGGATTGGCGGTGACGACGCCGTCCTCGCTGGCGCCGTCGCTGGTGGCCGGAAGCATATGCTCGGCGTCGTTCATGCGGGTTCCCATCAGTTCAGACTCGACAGCGCGCGCTGGAAGGATGCCGGCAGCGCATTGCCCAGTGTAGCGCACTCGTCGCCGGTGAAGATTTCCATCTGCTTCAGCCAGGCCTCGAATTCCGGCGCCGGCTTCAGGCCCAGCACGCGGCGCGCGTAAAGCGCGTCGTGGAAGGAGGTGGTCTGGTAGTTGAGCATGATGTCGTCCGAGCCCGGGATGCCCATGACGAAGGTGCAGCCGGCCGTGCCCAGCAGGGTCAGCAGGATGTCCATGTCGTTCTGGTCGGCCTCGGCGTGGTTGGTGTAGCAGACGTCGCAGCCCATCGGCAGGCCCAGCAGCTTGGCGCAGAAGTGGTCCTCCAGCCCGGCGCGCACAATCTGCTTGCCGTCGTACAGGTACTCGGGGCCGATGAAGCCGACCACCGAATTGACCAGCAGCGGCTGGAACTTGCGCGCCACCGCGTAGGCGCGCGTCTCGCAGGTCTGCTGGTCGACGCCGTGATGGGCGTTGGCCGACAGCGCGCTGCCCTGCCCCGTTTCAAAATACATGACGTTGTTGCCCACAGTGCCGCGTTGCAGCGACAGCGCCGCCTGCTGCGCCTCCGCCAGCAGGGCCAGGTTGATGCCGAAGCTGGCGTTGGCCGCCTCGGTGCCGGCGATCGACTGGAACACCAGGTCGATAGGCGCCCCGCGCTCGATGGCGGCGATGGTGTTGGTCACGTGGGTCAACACGCACGATTGCGTGGGGATGCCGTAGCGGTCGATAATCTCGTCGAGCATGGTGACGATCTTGATCACCTGCGGCACGTTGTCGGTGGCGGGGTTGATGCCGATCACCGCGTCGCCGCTGCCGTACAGCAGGCCGTCCAGTACGCTGGCGGCGATGCCGGTGGCGTCGTCGGTCGGGTGGTTCGGTTGCAAACGCGTGGCCATGCGTCCCGCCAGGCCGATGGTGTTGCGGAAGCGCGTGACGACACGGCACTTCTTCGCCACCAGGATCAGGTCCTGGATGCGCATGATCTTGGAAACGGCCGCCGCCATCTCCGGCGTGATGCCCGGAGCGACGGCGGCCAGAACCGCCTCATCGGCGGCGTCGCCAAGCAGCCAGTTGCGGAAGTCGCCCACGGTCAGGTGGGCGATGCGGGCAAAGGCGGCGCGGTCGTGATCGTCGATGATCAGCCGCGTCACCTCGTCCTGCTCGTACGGCACCACCATCTGGTTGAGGAACAGTGTCAGCGGCAGCTCGGCCAGCGCCATCTGCGCCGCCACCCGCTCCTCGGCGCTGGCCGCCGCCAGCCCCGCCAGATAGTCGCCGGAACGCGCCGGCGTCGCCTTCGCCATCAAGTCCTTCAGGTCGCGGAACTGATAAGTCCTGCTGCCTACCGTATGTGCAAAGCTGCTCATGGCCGTACTCTCCCGATGATGCCGGTGCTCTAGAAGTTGCGCGCGGCCGTCAGGACCAGGCGCTTCTGTGCCACGTTCTTGCCGCTGCCGTCGGCGTTGAAGAAGGTCCACAACGGCGTGCCGTTCTTGCTGGCGTCGCCGCTATTGTAGGTGGCCGCCGCCGAGAACGCCCAGCTGTCGATGGTCTTGGTCACACCGGCCTTGACGTCGAAGAAATTGAAATCGCTCATATTGCGCACCTGCTGGCGGCCGGCGTGCAGGTTCAGCACCAGGCCCGGCGCCAGCTCGGGATTCCAGTTCGCCTCGACATAGGCGGTGCCGCGCGTGTTGGCCAGCTTGCCGCTGTCCGGCTGCACGGCGAAGCCGAACCAGTACTCGCTCAGCGCCACCCAGGCGTAGGCATTGAAGGCGCCGATGTTCACGCCCAGCTTGGCTTCCTGGGTATGGTACTTGATGTCCTTGCCGCCCGCCGCGTAGTGCGCGCCCGGATACCAGTAGGTGACCAGGCCGGCGTCGATATTGTTGCCCTCGCTCAGCGGGTAGCGGTAGCCGCCGTAGACGTCGATCTCCGAACCGCTGCCGTTGTTGTAGGCCGCGTGCGAGACGCCGGAGCCGAACAGCCCCAGGTAGAAGCCGCTGACATGCGTAAAGTCCAGCGTGGCTTGCGCGGTGGGCTTGGCCTGCGTCTGCGAAATGCCGCGGAACAGGTAGTCCGACACCAGCGTCAGGTTGCCGGTGTTGGTCCAATCAGGGGCCGGTGCCGCCGGCGCCGCGTCGGCAGCCAGCGCGCCGCCAGCGGCGCAAGCCAGGCAACCGGCCGCGGCCAGCATGGAGAAGAGTTTTTTGGACATGGATGAAGCTCCGTAATTGGAAAGTTAGACGGCGTCGAAAGCCGCGTGCTGCTGGCGGTTGCCCTTGGTGGCCAGGAAGAACACATAGCCGGCCGCCAGGAAGGCGACGAACACACCGAAGATCAGCGGGTTGTAGTACACCATCGTCACCAGGCAGACCAGGGCGCCGGCCAGCGCGATGGCCGGGAACAGCGGATAGAACGGCGCGCGGAAAGGACGCACCATGTTCGGCTCCGTGCGGCGCAGCTTGAACAGGCTCAGCATGCTGAGGATGTACATCGTGATCGCACCGAACACCGACATGGTGACGATGTTGGCGGTCAGGGTCTGGCCGCCGATCTTGATCAGCTCGTCGCTATAGATGGCAGCGATGCCGATCACGCCGCCCGCAAGGATGGCGCGGTGCGGCGTCTTGAAACGTGGATGGATCTTGGCGAAGTAATGCGGCAGGTAAGCCTCGCGTGCCAGTGCAAAGATCTGGCGCGAATAGCCGAGGATGATGCCGTGGAAGGAAGCGATCAGACCGAACAGGCCCAGCCACACCAGCATGTGCAGCCAGTTGCTGTTCTCGCCGACGATGATCTTCATGGCCTGCGGCAGCGGGTCGTTGATGTTGGCCAGCTTGGTCCAGTCGCCTGCACCGCCGGCAAACACCATCACACCGATAGCCAGCAGCACCAGCGTAATGATGCCGGCGATGTAGGCGATGGGGATGGAGCGTTTCGGATCCTTGGCTTCCTCGGCCGCCATGGCCACGCCTTCAATCGCCAGGAAGAACCAGATCGCAAACGGAATCGCCGCGAACATGCCGGGGATGGAGGCAATGCTGAAACTGTCCTGGCCGGACCAGCCGCCCTTGACGAAATTCGCCACCGAGAAGCCGGGCGACACCACGCCCATGAACACCAGCAGCTCGAAGATGGCCAGCAGCGTCATCAGCAATTCAAAGGTCGCCGCCACCTGCACGCCGACGATGTTCAGCATCATGAACACCACATAGGCGCCGACCGCCGCCGTCTTCGGATCGACTGTCGGGAACTGCACGTTCAGGTAGGCGCCGATCGCCAGCGCAATCGCCGGCGGCGCGAACACGAACTCGATCAGCGTGGCCGCGCCGGCCAGGTAGCCGCCGGTCGGGCCGAAGGCGCGCTTGCTGTAGGCGAACGGACCGCCCGCATGCGGGATCGACGTGGTCAGCTCGGTGAAGCTGAAGATGAAGGTGGCGTACATGGCCGCGATGAACAGCGCGGTAATGGTAAAGCCCAGCGTCCCCGCCGAGGCCCAGCCGTAACTCCAGCCGAAGTACTCGCCCGAGATCACCAGGCCTACCGCGATGCCCCACAACTGGAAGGTGCCTAGCGACTGTTGCAGCGCCGGTTGCCCGGCCGCCTGTTTTGCATTCATGTGATTCTCCCTAAGGTAAAGCGCGTCTGGTATGGAAGTTGCAGCAGAATCGAGTATAGGAGCCAGCCAAATGCCAGCGTTATCGAAAATCGGCAAACTTGCGAGGGGCTGGCGGCCAAGGGAAGAAATAACAACAGTGGGAGAAGAATAATATGCACCAGACTGCGACAGAGTTGTTACACAGTGCGCCAGATTTGCGCACTGTGATGGCGCACGACGCCGACGAATTGGCCAGCAAGCTCACCAACTGGCAACAAAGCTATGACCAGATCAGCTCCGGCCTGTTCCGTGGCGCGCTGACCGAACTGCGCCTGCCGCAGCTGCAAGTGTTCCGCGAAAGCCTGAGCCAGTCGGTGCGCCAATCCTGCCGCGTGTGGCCGGACGCCATCTGGTTCGGCCTGCCGGACCACGGCGCCGCCACCCGCATCAACGGCCGCCAGACCGCCGCCGACTGGATTATGGTGCAGCCAGGCAACGTTGAGTTCGAACTGGTAACACCGAGCGCCTACAGCATCTATGGCATCGTCGCCAGCCGCGAGCTGCTGGTGGAGACGGCGCGGCGCTACGGCTGCGAGATCGACTGGCAGCGCGTGCAGTCGGCCGAACTGTTGCAGGTGGATGCGCAGGCGCAGGCCCGCTGCCTGCACGTGCTGGGTCAGTTGCTGCCGGCCGAAGGCCTGGGCTGCGCCGAAGGCATGGCCCAATGGCAGGAGACGGTGCTGAGCGCCCTGCTCGACATGCTGGACCACAGCTGCGTGGAGCCGGCGCTGGCCGCCAGCCTGCAACGGCGCCGCCACGTGGTCGCACTGGCGCGCGAGTACATCATGGCGCACCGCAGCGAATCGATCACCGTGCCGGAGCTGTGCGAGCGCGTGCACGTCAGCCGCCGCACATTGCAGTACTGCTTCGAGGACGTGCTGGGCATGAGCCCCATGCTCTACCTGCGCATGGTGCGCCTGAACGGCGTGCGGCGGCAGTTGCAGGACGGCGGCGCCATCGGCGACGTGGCCGGCTCCTGGGGATTGAGCAACTTCAGCCAGTTTTCCAGCGACTACCGCAAGCTGTTCGGCCAATGCCCGTCGGCGTCGCTGCGCTTGCGCTCACGTTCGACGCCGCACTCGCTCAGATAAGGCGCAGCGCACCGGCCAATGCGCCGGCGGCGATCAATATCACCGGATTGATTTTGGAACGCAGCAGTATGAGCGCGGCCGCCAGCGTCAGCGCGTCGGCCTGGATGTCGACATTGGAGATGCGCGTGAACAGCCACGCGGTGGCGGCCAGGAAGCCTATCGAGATCGGTGCGAAGGCATTGCCCAGCGCCCGCGTCAACCGCCCGCCCGCATGCCGCGCCTGCAAGCGGATCGCGGCCAGCGTCAGCAGCGTGGAAGGCAGCAGCACCGCCAGCGTGGTGCAGATGGCGCCGGCCCAGCCGGCGATCAGCCAGCCCACCAGCGATACGAACAGCAGATTGGGACCGGGCGCCGCCTGCGCTATCGCATACGCCGCCGCGAACTGCTCGTTGCTCAACCACTGCTTGGCGTCGACCACGTAATGCCCCACCTGCGGCCCAAGCAGCACGACGCCGCCGCCCACTGCCATCAAGGACATCACCGCGATATGCAGCGACAGTTCCGTCACCGGAGATTGCTCGTTCATTTTTTCTCTCCCACCAAATAAAACGCACCCGCGCCCAGCGGCGCCAGCAGACCGAACACCAGCGCCAGCTGCCATTGCAGCAGGCCCAGTCCGACAAAGGCCAGCGCCAGCAAGGCCAGTTGCAGCAGCGTGCCGCGTGCGTGCCAGTCGGCCTTGGCGAACAGGGACTTGGCCATCTTCACGGCGGTCGCCAGGATCAGGCCCGCCGCGACTGCGGCCATGCCGCGTATCGCGTGGCGGAACACCTCGATCTCGCCAAAGCGCTGGTACGCCACGCCCAGCGCGACCACCACCAGGAAGGGACCGGCGATCATGCCGGCCAATGCCGCCAGCGCGCCGCGCGTGCCGGCGTAGCGGCTGCCCACCATCAGCGCGACGTTGCAGATGGTGGGGCCGGGCAGCATCTGGCTGGTGGCGAGGTACTGCGCGAACTCCTCGGCCGTCAGCCACTTGCGCTGCTCGACCAGCGCCCGGTAGGCGAACGGCATCACGCCGCCAAAGCCCATCAGCGCCAGCCTGGAAAACACCAGGAATATGGTTGATAGCGGCATGATCTTCTCCTTCGGTTTCGATGGGAAGAATTTTCCGCCTCGGAGAAATATAAGTACAATGAATTTATTTGGACCATACATTCATTTTTCTGATGAAAATCGACATACTCGGCGTGCAGGCATTTGTCGCGATTGCGGACTTCGGTGGATTTCAAAAAGCGGCGGAGACGCTGCAC
Organism: Rugamonas rivuli; assembly: GCF_009380165.1. Taxonomy (GTDB): domain Bacteria; phylum Pseudomonadota; class Gammaproteobacteria; order Burkholderiales; family Burkholderiaceae_D; genus Rugamonas; species Rugamonas rivuli. Next base: position 35,506 of record NZ_WHUF01000008.1, on the reverse strand, counting down.
ATCACGCAGACCGCCGTTACGCAGCGCTTGCGCAACCTGGAGGACTTCCTGGGCGTGATGCTGATCGAACGCACCACGCGCTCCATCGCGCTGACCAGCATCGGCGAGGACTTCCTGCCGCAGGCGCGGCGTCTGCTGCAGGAGCTGTCGTCGACCTTGAGCGAGATACGCGAGACGGGCAAGGCGCAGCGCGGCGACGTGGCGCTGGCTTGCGTGCCGACGGTGGGCATACAGTATCTGCCGCAGGTGATCCAGGCGTACACGGCGCGCTTCCCCGACAACCGCATCAAGATCCTCGACCACGCCTCGTCGCGCGTGGCGGAGGCGGTGCAGCGGCGCGAAGCGGAATTCGGCATCAGCCTGGCGGGCAGCATGCATCCCGACCTGGTGTCGGTGCCGCTGCTGGAGGACCAGTTCGTGCTGGTGTGCCGCGACGATCATCCGCTGGCGAAGCGGCGCTCGCTGACATGGACGCAGATCCAGCCCTACCCGCTGATCTTCTCGGGCGACGTCAACGGCAACCGCGCGCTGCTCGACAGCTACCTGGGCGACAAGAGTGCGGACCTGAACCTGCAATTCCAGTACGACGTGCAGCGCAGCGCGACGGCGGTGGGGCTGGTGGCATCGGGCATCGCCGCCGCCATCGTGCCAAGGCTGGCGATCCTCAAGGGCAGCTATCCGCGCCTGCGCATCATCACGCTGAAGGAGCCGACCATCTCGCGCCAGCTGGTGCTCATCACCCGCAAGGCCGGCCATCTGTCGCCGGCCGCGCAGGCGCTGTACGACATGATCAGAACGGGGCGCTGATCCCGTATTCTTGTAGTCGCCTTTGTCCAGACATAAAAAAATCCCCCAAGGCGTAAGCGCTGGGGGATTCCACTATCGATTCAATAACGTTGTTTTACACTACAGCGCCATCGGTTTCGTCTTTTTCCTTGATAGGCTTGATCAGGTCTTCACGCTTCACGCCCAGCCACATGGCCACTGCGGCGGCCACGAACACAGACGAGTAAATACCGAAGCAGATACCGATGGTCAGCGCGATGGCGAAGTAGTGCAGCGTAGGACCGCCCAGGAACAGCATCGACAGCACCATCATCTGCGTGCAGCCGTGGGTGATGATGGTACGCGAGATGGTCGAGGTGATCGCGTTGTCGATCACTTCATGCACCGACGCCTTGCGCTGCTTGCGGAAGTTTTCGCGGATACGGTCGAAGATAACCACCGATTCGTTGACCGAGTAGCCCAGCACCGCCAGCACCGCCGCCAGCACCGTCAGCGAGAACTCCCACTGGAAGAAGGCGAAGAAGCCGAGGATGATGACCACGTCGTGCAAGTTGGCGACGATGGCCGCCACGGCGAATTTCCATTCGAAGCGCACGGCCAGGTAGATCATCACGCCGATGATCACCATCACCAGTGCGTTCAAGCCGTTCTGCGCCAGTTCGTCGCCGACCTGCGGGCCGACGAATTCGACTTTTTGCAGCGCGACGGTTTCAACGCCGGCAGCGTCCGTGCAAGCGGATTTGACCACGTGCTCGCCCTTGGCGCTCACGGTGTCGATCTGCTTGGTGGCGCCCTGCTCGGCCGCGCACAGCGTGTTGAACACCAGCAGCGACGCATCCTTCGAAGTGACCGACTTGATCACCGGCAGGCGCAGCATGACGTCATGCGCGGTGCCGAAGCTGGTCACTTCCGGCTGCTCGTAGCCGATCTTCTCCAGCGAGTGACGGATCTGCTCCAGCTTTGCAGGCTGCTGGTACTTCAGCTCCATCACGGTGCCGCCGGTGAATTCCACCGACAAGTGCAGGCCTTTGTGGATCAGGAAGAACACGGCCGCGACGAAGGTCAACGCGGAAATCACGTTGAACACCAGCGCGTGGCGCATGAACGGTATGTCTTTTTTGATGCGGAAAAATTCCATGTGAACCCCTGAGTTATTTCAAACCCGGTACCCAAACGGTACCGATGGCGATCGATTGCAGCTTCTTCTTGCGGCCGTACCAGAGGTTGACCACACCGCGCGAGATGAACACGGCGGAGAACATCGAGGTCAGAATGCCCAGGCAGTGCACCACGGCGAAGCCGCGGATAGGACCGGAACCGAACACCCACAGGGCGATACCGACGATCAGCGTGGTCACGTTGGAGTCGATGATGGTGGCCCATGCGCGGTCGAAGCCCGCCGCGATGGCCGCCTGCGGCGTGGCGCCGGAACGCAGCTCTTCGCGGATACGCTCGTTAATCAGCACGTTGGCGTCAATCGCCATACCCAGCGCCAGCGCGATAGCGGCGATACCAGGCAGGGTCAGGGTCGCCTGCATCAGCGACAGCAATGCCAGCAGCAGCAACAGGTTGCAGGCCAGGGCCAGCACGCTGAAGAAACCGAACATCATGTAGTAGGCGATCATGAAGATGGCGATGGCGGCAAAGCCGTACATCGTCGAATGCAGACCCTTGTTGATGTTCTCGGCGCCCAGTTGCGGGCCGATGGTGCGTTCTTCGATCACGTCCATCGGTGCGGAGAGCGCGCCGGAGCGCAGCAGCAGCGCCAGCTCGGCGGAGTTCTCCGCATTGCCCATGCCGGTGATCTGGAAGCGGCTACCCAGTTCGCTCTGGATGGTGGCGACCGACAGCACTTCCGGCTTGCCTTTTTCGAACAGCACGATGGCCATCTTCTTGCCCACGCGTTCGCGGGTGGCGTCGCGCATCTTGCGGCCGCCGTCGCCATTCAGGTCGATGCTGACCGCTGGCTGCTGGTTCTGGTCGTAGGTGGCGGTGGCGCTGGAGATGTAGTCGCCGCTCAGTACCACGTCCTTGGTCAGCACCACAGGCACGGCCTTGCCGACGGTGAACAGCTCCGAGTTGAACGGAATCGCCGCCGTCATTTCGGTGCCCGGCGTGATGGTCTCGTCGACCATGCGGATTTCCAGCGTCGCGGTGCGGCCGATCACGGCGCGCGCGCGCGCCACGTCCTGCACGCCAGGCAGCTGGACCACGATGCGGTCAGGGCCTTGCTGCTGGATGATAGGCTCGGCCACGCCCAGCTCATTCACGCGCTTGGACAGCGTGGAGATGTTCTGCTTGACGCCGTCGTCGATGGTCTGCTTGAGCGCGACCGGCTTCAGGCTGACCGTGGTTTTCAGCGCATCGCCTTCGCCGGCATCGACGAACAGCAGGTCGGTCATCTGGCCTTGCAGTACGTCCTTGGCCTTCTGGCGGGTAGCGTCGTCGCGGAATTTGATTTCAATGGTGTCGCCCACGCGGTCGATGCCGGCGTGACGCACGTTCTTGTCGCGCAGCAGGCTGCGCGATGCGGCCTGGATGCCTTGCACGCGCTTGGTCAGCACGGCCTTGGTATCGACCTGCATCAGGAAGTGCACACCGCCGCGCAAGTCGAGGCCGAGGTACATCGGCAGCGCATGCAGGGCTTGCATCCATTTAGGCGTATCTTTTTGCAGGTTCAGCGCGACCAGGTAGGTCGGATCGGCCGGATCGGCGTTCAAACCTTTTTCCAGCACCGACTTGGCGCGGAACTGGGTGTCCGGATCGGCGAAGCGGGCGCGCACGGAAGCGTAGGTGCCGGTGCCGTCGAAGGCGATGCCGTTGTAGGCGATGTTGGCGCCCTTGAGCACCGCTTCCACCTTGGCGCTCATTTCGGACGACATCTTGACGGTCGATTTGCCGCTCGTGACTTGAACCGCAGGCGATTCACCGTAGTAGTTGGGCGCGGTGTACAGCGCGCCCAGCAGGACGGCGACTACGATCAGTATGTATTTCCAGAGAGGATAGCGATTCATATTGTTCAACGTTCAGTGTTAGGCGTCGGATGCAATACGGCCCGCGCAGTGCGGGCCGGGACCAGATTACAGCGCCTTCAGCGTGCCCTTAGGCAGCAGCATGGTGACGGAGTTCTTCTGCACCGTCATTTCGGCGCCGCTGGAGATTTCCAGGGTCACGTACAGGTCGGTCACTTTGGAGACCTTGCCCAGCACGCCGCCGGCGGTGACGACTTCGTCGCCCTTGGCCAGCGCTTCCATCATGGCCTTCTGTTCTTTGGCGCGCTTCTGCTGAGGACGGATCATCAGGAAGTACATCGCGACGAACATCAGGATCAGCGGCAGGAAGCTGCCGAGGTTGCCGCCCAGGCCGAGTGCGTCGAGTGGGGAAGCCGATTGGGCGTAAGCGTTGGAAATGAACACAGGTGACTCCGATAATAGTTTGAAAAAATAGCGCTGTATTCTAGCACTGGCCGGAAGGCGCTAGGTCTTCCGGCTATGTGGGTGGCATAAATCTTTTTACAAGACTTACAACACTTTTAGTTAATGTCAGACGCCGCGCGCCCGGTCGGCGTGGAATTGCAGGGTCCAGGCGTGGAAGCGGTCTTCATCCAGGGCCTCGCGCATCTGGCGCATGATGTCCAGGTAGTAGTGCAGATTGTGGATGGTGTTCAGGCGCGCGCCGAGGATTTCCTGGGTGCGGTTCAGGTGGTGCAGGTAGGCGCGCGAGAAGTTGCGGCAAGCATAGCAGGAGCAGGTGCTGTCCAGCGGTTCCTTGTCTTCCTTGTAACGGGCGTTCTTGATTTTCACGTCGCCGAAGCGGGTGAAGATCCAGCCGTTGCGGGCGTTACGGGTCGGCATCACGCAGTCGAACATGTCGACGCCGTTGGAAACACCGTTGACCAGGTCTTCCGGCGTGCCCACGCCCATCAGGTAGTGCGGCTTGTTGGCAGGCATTTTCGGGCCCACGTGGGCCAGGATGCGCATCATGTCTTCCTTCGGCTCGCCGACCGACAGGCCGCCGATGGCCAGGCCAGGGAAGTCGATCTCTTCCAGCTTGGCCAGCGATTCGTCGCGCAGGTTCTCGAACATGCCGCCCTGGACGATGCCGAACAGCGCGTTCGGGTTCTCGCCGCGGTGGAATTCATCCATCGATCGTTGCGCCCAGCGCAAGGACATGCGCATCGACTTTGCCGCCTCATCAAGAGTTGCCGGGCGGTTGTCGATTTCATAAGGCGTGCATTCGTCGAACTGCATGACGATGTCGGAGTTCAGCACGCGCTGGATCTGCATCGACACTTCCGGCGACAGGAACAGCTTGTCGCCGTTGATCGGCGAGTTGAAGTGCACGCCCTCTTCCGTGATCTTGCGCATCGCGCCCAGCGAAAACACCTGGAAGCCGCCGGAATCGGTCAGGATGGGTTTGTCCCAGCCCATGAAGTCGTGCAGGCCGCCGAACTTGGCCATCACGTCGTTGCCCGGGCGCAGCCACAGGTGGAAGGTGTTGCCCAGGATGATCTGGGCATCGATTTCCTTCAGCTCCAGCGGCGACATCGCCTTGACCGAACCGTAGGTGCCGACCGGCATGAAGATCGGGGTCTGGACCACGCCGTGGTTCAGTTTGACTTCGCCGCGGCGGGCCTTGGTCAGACCGCTGCTATCGGTCTTGTGCAGTTTAAATTCCAGCATATTGTTCCTTATTTTGCTCGTGCTTGCGTCGTCAGCAGCATGGCGTCGCCATAGCTGAAGAAACGGTATTCATTGGCGATCGCGTGGGCGTAGGCCTTGCGGATCTCTTCAAAACCGGCGAAGGCCGACACCAGCATCAGCAGGGTCGACTTCGGCAGGTGGAAATTGGTGATCAGACGCGTGACCGTCTTGAACTGGTAGCCGGGCGTGATGAACAGCGCGGTGTCGGCGCTGCCCGCCTCCAGCTGGCCGCTCTGCGACGCCGATTCCAGCGCGCGCAGGCTGGTGGTGCCGACCGCCACCACATCGCGGCCGGCGGCGCGGGTGGCGCGCACGGCATCGACGGTTTCCTGCGGCATGGTGTACCACTCGGTGTGCATCTTGTGCTCGGCCAGTACCTCGGCGCGCACCGGCTGGAAGGTGCCGGCGCCCACGTGCAGCGTGACGTAGGCGAAGTTGACGCCCTTGGCCTTCAGCTCGGCCAGCAGCTTCTCGTCGAAGTGCAGGCCGGCGGTCGGCGCGGCCACCGCGCCCGGTACCTTGTTGAACACCGTCTGGTAGCGGTTTTCGTCGAAGGAGTCGGCGTCGTGCTCGATGTACGGCGGCAGCGGCAGGCGGCCGTGCGCTTCGATCAGGTCGAACACGTCGGCGTCGAAATGCAGGGTGTAGAACTCGCCCGCACGCTCGCCGACGGTGACGTCGAAGGCGTCGGCCAGGCGGATCTTGACGCCGGGACCGGGCGACTTGGAGGCGCGTACCTGGGCCAGCACGGTGCGGTTGTCCAGCACGCGCTCGACCAGCGCCTCGATCTTGCCGCCGCTTTCCTTGACGCCGAAGAAGCGCGCCTTCAGCACGCGGGTATCGTTCATCACCAGCAGGTCGCCGGCCTGCAGCAGGCCGACGATGTCGGCGAACTGGCGGTCGATGATCTGCGCGCCGTCCAGGTGCAGCAGGCGGGAAGCGCTGCGGTCTGGCAGCGGGAATTGCGCAATACGCTCTTGCGGCAAGTTAAAATCGAAATCGGAAAGCGAATACATGGGCGGACTTCTGGAAACTGTTGAAGAAAATTCGGGTAGGCCCGATGGCGGTGCAAGTCGTACAATACCGGCGTTGCTTTGCTGCGGCCAACCCTCTATTTTACGCTAGTGCCCGAAAAACGCTCCAATATGCCTGTTTCAACCTCCAAACCCGTCAAAAAGACAGTCAGCCCGGAAGCCAAGCTGGCCAAGCTAGGCCTGCACACCGATATGGACCTGGTGCTGCACCTGCCCATGCGCTACGAGGACGAAACCCAGGTTATCACCATCGAAGAGGCCCGCCTGCACGGCGGCGAGACCTCCCAGGTCGAGGGCGTGGTGGTCAAGAACGAGATCACCTACAAACCGCGCAAGCAGCTGCTGGTGCACATCGCCGACGAAAGCGGCGACCTGCAGCTGCGCTTCATGAACTTCTACGGCAGCCAGGTCAAGCAGCTGGCCGAAGGCACGCGGGTACGCGCGCGCGGTGAACTGAAACACGGCTTCTTCGGCGCCGAGATGGTGCACCCGGCCTACAAGGTGGTCAACGAGGGCGCGCCGCTGCCGACCTCTTTGACGCCCGTGTATCCGTCGGGCGAAGGCCTGTCGCAGCCGATACTGCGGCGTGCCATCGGCGACGCCATGAAGCGGGTCGACTGGACCGATACGCTGCCGGCCGATCTGCGCGCCGCGATGCAGCTGTCCGATTTTGAGCCGGCCGTGAAGCTGCTGCACTACCCGCCGCAGCAAGTGGACGAGCATGCGCTGGCCGACCGTTCGCATCCGGCGTGGACGCGCATGAAGTTCGACGAGCTGCTGGCGCAACAGCTGTCGCTGAAACGCGCGCAGCGGGCGCGCCGCTCCAAGGGCGCGGCGGCGCTGAAGACGGTCGGCCAGTTGTCCGAACGCTTCCAGGCCGCGCTGCCGTTCAAGCTGACGGGCGCGCAGCAGCGCGTGCTGAACGAAATCCGCGCCGACCTGCGCCATCCGTATCCGATGCAGCGGCTGCTGCAGGGCGACGTCGGCAGCGGCAAGACGGTGGTGTCGGCGCTGGCGGCCGCGCAGGCGATCGACAGCGGCTTCCAGGCCGCGCTGATGGCGCCCACCGAAATCCTCGCCGATCAGCACTTCCGCAAGATCGCCGCGTGGATGGAGCCATTGGGCGTCAAGGTCGCGTGGCTGACGGGCAGCTTGAAGAAGAAGGACAAGCTGGCCGCGTATGCGCTGATCGAATCGGGCGAAGCGCAGCTGGTGATCGGCACGCACGCGCTGATCCAGGAAGCGGTGAACTTCGCCAACCTGGGACTGGTGATCGTCGACGAGCAGCACCGCTTCGGCGTGGGCCAGCGGCTCACCCTGCGCAACAAGGGCGTTGAAGGCGCGATCCCGCACCAGCTGATGATGTCGGCCACGCCCATTCCGCGCACGCTGGCGATGACCTACTACGCCGACCTGGAAGTATCGGTGATCGATGAGCTGCCGCCGGGCCGCAGCCCCATCGTCACGCGCGCTGTCGACCAGAACCGGCGCGACGAAGTGATCGAGCGTGTGCACGCGGCGGCGCTGGAGGGACGGCAGATCTACTGGGTCTGTCCGCTGATCGAGGAATCGGAAGCGCTGCAACTGCAAACCGCCACCGACACCCACGCGCTATTGGCCGAAGCCCTGCCGGACCTGAACGTGGGCTTGGTACATGGCCGCCTCAAGCCGGCCGAGAAGCAAGTGGTGATGGACGCCTTCAGCGCCAACGAAATGCAGGTGCTGGTCGCGACCACCGTGATCGAAGTGGGCGTGGACGTGCCGAATGCGTCGCTGATGGTGATCGAGCATGCGGAGCGTTTCGGCCTGTCGCAGCTGCACCAGCTGCGCGGACGCGTGGGCCGGGGCACGGCGGCCTCGGTGTGCCTGCTGCTGTATCAAAGCCCGTTGGGAGGCGTCGCCAAGCAGCGCCTGATGACGATGCGCGAAACCACCGACGGCTTCGAGATCGCTCGGCGCGACCTGGAGATCCGTGGTCCCGGCGAATTCCTCGGCGCCCGTCAATCGGGCCAGGCGATGCTGCGCTTCGCCGATCTGGAAACGGACGGCTGGCTGGTCGACCAGGCGCGCGATGTCGCCCACGACCTGCTCCACGCCGACACCCCGGAAAAAGCCGCCACCGTCGAAGCCCACCTGGCCCGCTGGCTCGGCGGCCGCGAAGAGTTCCTCAAGGTCTAAAAGCAGAGATAGATGCGGTTGGCGAGGTCCAGCATGAAATCCGGCGTCAGATAGGCCATGAACACCAGCGCCAGCACCACGGCGCCGGCTGCGCGGAGCAGCCAGGTTTTCATGGCTAGGCCGCTTTCAGCTCGCCCCGCTCCAGGGCGCGCTCGTTGATCGGCAGGTTGATCAAGCCGGCCATCACGCTCAGTCCAATCGCGATGCCCCACACGATGTCGTAGCTGCCCAGCTTCGCAAAGAGGTAGCCGGCCAGCCACACGCCGATGAAGCTGCCCACCTGGTGCGAGAAGAACACCACACCCGCCAGCATCGACATGTGCTTGACGCCGAAGATGCCGGCGATGATGCCGTTCGTTAGCGGCACCGTCGACAGCCAGATGAAGCCTATCGCCGCCGCGAACACGTACACCGAGTACGGCGTCAATGGCGCCAGCAGGAACAGGCCGATGACGACGGCGCGCGTGAAGTAAATCGACGACAGCAGGTAGCGCTTGGGGAAGCGTCCACCCAGCTTGCCCGCGTAGTAGGAACCGAAGATGTTGAACAAGCCGATAAGCGCCAGCGCCAGCACCGCCACGCCCGGACTGGCGATGCCCTTGTCCTTCAAGTAGGCCGGCATGTGCACGCCGATGAACACCAGCTGGAAGCCGCACACGAAATAGCCAGCCACCAGGAACAGGAAGGAGCGATTGCCCACGGCCTCGCTCATCGCCTCGCGCACGCTTTGCTGCGGGCCGCTATGCTCCACCGCAGGCTCGCGCAGGTGGAAGGACATCGGTATCATCAGCAGCACCACCAGCGCGGCCAGCAAATAGAAGGCCTGCTGCCAGCCGACTGCGGAAATCAGCTGCTGCTCGACCGGCATCATCAGGAACTGGCCGAAGGAGCTGGCCGCGCCGGAGATGCCGAACGCCCACGAGCGCTTTTCCATCGGCGCCACGCGGCCGATGATGCCGCTAACCGCGCCGAACGCGGTGCACGCCAGCCCCAGTCCGATGAAGACGCCGGAGCCGATCACGAACAAGGTGGGCTGCGTCACCAGCGCCATCCACACCAGCCCCGCCATGTAGCTGACCGCGCCCACCAGTACCACGCGCATGGTGCCGAAGCGGTCCGCCGCCATGCCGGCGAACGGGCCGAACGCGCCCCACAACAGGTTCTGCAAAGCCAGCGCCAGCGAATAGGTTTCACGCGTCCAGCCGTTGGCTTGCGAGATAGGCTGCATCCAGAAGCCGAAGCCGTGGCGCACGCCCATCGCCAGCGTCAGGACGACGCCGCTGGCCAGCAGGACGGTTTTAAGAGAGGGAGCGCGGGTGGCGACGAACATGATAGGGTCCTGATTGTGGAAACGACATCTGTCGATTCTAACCAGTTCCCGCAACCCGCGCTTGAAGGCCCTAAATGTCGAAGGTGTATTTCAGGCCGATCTGCGCGCGGATGGCGTCCAGCGTGCCCATGATGGACAGCGTTTCCTCGTGCGGCATCACCGGACTTTCGATCAGGCCGGCGCGGATGCAGCGCCCCACTTCCTGCGCTTCATGCGTGTAGCCGTTGCCGCTGCGAGGCAGGTTGATGGTGCGCTCGCTGCGCGAGGCGCCGTCCACCAGCGTGACGGTGATGGTCTCGGTGTTGTGGAAGCGGTCGTGCAGGCGCACGAAACCCTTGGTGCCGGAGATCGTCAGCTCGGTCGGCGTGCGCGAACGCAGGCTGCACGCGCACGACGATACGCCGCCGTCCTTGTGCACCAGAGTGAACGCGGTCTGCATGTCGACGCCGGTGGCGGCCATCTCCGCCTGCGCCTTCACGCCCGTGACCGGACCAAGGAAGAACGACGCCATCGACAAGGGATAGATGCCCAGGTCCAGCAGCGCGCCGCCGCCCAGCTCCGGCGCGAACAGGCGGTGCTCCGGTCCCGCGTCCGAGGTAAAGCCGAAATCCGCGCTGACATTGGCCGGCACGCCGATCTCGCCGCTGTCGACGATGCGCTTGGCCTCCACCACGGCCGGCATGAAGCGCGTCCACATCGCCTCCATGACGAACAGCTTCTTCTGGCGGGCCAGGTTGATGATGTCCTCGGCCTGGCGGCGGTTCATGGTGAACGACTTCTCCACCAGCACGCCCTTGCCGCCGTGGAGGCACATCAGCGCATTCTCGTGATGCATGGGGTGCGGCGTGCCGATGTAGATGACATCGACCTCGGGATCATCCGCCAGCGCCTGATAGCTGCCATGCGAACGTTCCGCACCGTATTCGGCGCCGAACTTGGTAGCGCTATCTACACTGCGCGAAGCAACGGCGGCCAGCTTGGCGCCGGGCGTGTCCTGCAAAGCGGTGGCGAAGGCCTTGGCGATCTTGCCGGTGCCGAGTATCCCCCAACGAATTACCTGCGTCATGGCGTGCTCTTTCTGCCGCGTCGGCGGCGAAGTCGGTTGAAAATCTATTTTACCGCCGGTGCGCGCTTGGGGCGGAACACCGTTGCGTCGTCGTAGAACGCGTCGTCCTGATCCGGCCACCACCCCGGCACGCCCAGCGCCTGCATCGGCATGAAGTCGGCGGTGCTGAGGCCATGCTCGGCCAGCTCCTGCGCCACCTTGGCGTCGATCCAGTGGCGGCGGGCGTCGTGGTCCATCGTGAAGAAATCGTCGCCCGCCACAACCACCCGTGTGTGGGCGGTGATCGCCTTGCGCGGTGCGACCAGCTTCTCCATCAGCGCGTGGCCGAACAGCCAGACCTGCGCCTCCGGCCCGAAGCTGGCGCGCTGCTCGACAAAGGCTGCGCGCCATTGATGATCGCGCAAGGCGGCGATCAAGGCGTGGCCGGCGGCGCTGTCGCGCACCACCAGCAGCGCGGCGTTCTCGTCGAAGATGGTGGCGCCGTCGCGCGCGGGGCCGCGCGATTTGCCGACGCCGTCCAGCGCGATCTGCGCCGCCTGCAAGGCGTTCAGCTGCACTTTGATGCGCGGGAAGCTAAGCCATACCAGGCCGTTGAAGAAGTCGTGCAGATTGTCCCGCGTGGGCACGCAGCCGGTGGCGCCGATAAAGGCTTCATAGGCGGTGCCGTCAGGCAGGGATTCCTGCGGCACGAAGGAGATCGGCAAGTCCAGGTGATTGCGCAAGCCCAGTGTGGCGGCTCGCGCATTGAACGTGTCCATGAAGGGCACGTCCGCCGACAGCTGGCCGGCCGCGGCGCGTATCGAGTCGTACCACGGACGCGGCCAGTCTATCGCTTGCAGCACTGCTTATACCATTTTCCAGTTGATGGTTTCGCCGGCGTTGAGCGGCACCACATGCTGGTCGGCCAGCGGCAGGGTTTCCGGCAGCGTCCATTGCTCGCGCTTGAGCGTGATGGTGTCGGTATTGCGCGGCAGGCCGTAGAAGGCCGGGCCGTTGAAGCTGGCGAAGGCTTCCAGCTTGTCCAGCGCGCCGGCGCGTTCGAAGGCTTCGGCATACAGCTCCATCGCGTGCAGCGCGGTGTAGCAGCCGGCGCAGCCGCAGGCGGCTTCCTTGGCGCCCTGCGCGTGCGGCGCGGAGTCGGTGCCGAGGAAGAAGCGCTCGTCGCCGCTGGTGGCGGCCGTGACCAGCGCCAGGCGGTGTTCTTCGCGCTTGAGCACCGGCAGGCAGTAGTAGTGAGGACGGATGCCGCCCTTGAAGATGTCGTTGCGGTTGTACAGCAGGTGATGCGCGGTGATGGTCGCGGCGATCGGGCCTTCGGCTTCCGCCACGTACTGCGCGGCGTGCTTGGTGGTGATGTGTTCGAAGACGATGTTCAGCGCCGGGAAGTCGCGGCGCAGCGGACGCATCACGCGTTCGATGAAGACGGCTTCGCGGTCGAACAGGTCGATGTCCTGGTCGGTGACTTCGCCGTGGACCAGGAAGGGCATGCCCACTTCCTGCATCATCTCCAGCGTCTTGTAGCAGTTGGACAGGTCGGTCACGCCGGCGTCCGAGTTGGTGGTGGCGCCGGCCGGATACAGCTTGACCGCGTGGACGATGCCGCTTTCCTGGGCGCGCAGGATCTCGTCCGGCGGCGTGTTGTTGGTCAGGTAGAGCGTCATCAGCGGCTCGAACTTCATGCCAGCCGGCAGGGCCGCGATGATGCGGCTGCGATAAGCCTCGGCAGCGGCGGTGGTGGTGACAGGCGGCTTCAGATTGGGCATCACGATGGCGCGGCCGAACTGGCGCGCGCTATGCGGCAGCACGCTGGCCAGGGTGGCGCCGTCGCGCAGGTGCAAATGCCAGTCGTCGGGACGGGCGATGGTGATGCTGTCTGGGGTGTGTTCGAGGTCGGACATGGCGGCGGGCTTTCAGGCTATCAAAGACGAATACCGCCATTTTACCCTCTTGCGCCGCCGGCCCGACAGTCCACTACTGTGCCGCGACCCAGGCCTTGGTTTCGGCCAGCATCCGGTCGAGGCGCGCGCGGTCGTAGACTTGGCCTCGGCTGACCACCGTGCGGATCTTGCGGGTGGCGGCGATATCCTGCAGCGGATTCGCATCCAGCACCAGCAGGTCGGCCACCTTGCCGGCCGCCAGGCTGCCGTAGCGGTCCAGATGACCAAGGAAGCGCGGGCCGTTGATGACGGCCGTCTGCAAGGCCTGCACCGGCGTCAGGCCGTACTGCACGTACAAGCCGATTTCGTCATGCAGCGCCTGGCCCGGATAATCGTAGGAATTCAAAAAGCCCGCATCCGTGCCGGCGATGATGCTCACGCCTTCCTGCGCCAGCAACGGCAGCAGCGACGCCGACTTCTCGAAGATCGCCTTGCGCTGCGCGATCGCTTCCGCGTTGTCCTGCGCGGCGCGCTGCACGCGCCAGTCGTAGGTGGCGCGCAGGCCTTTGCCGATGTACTGCAAGGCAGGATCGTGCGAGTGATCGTCGCGGTCCAGATAAGCCACCACACGCGACACCGACAGCGTCGGCACCACGGCCGTGCCCTTGGCCGCCATGTAGCGGAACGACGCGCGCGCGGCCGCTTCGTCGTAGGTTTGCAGGCTTTGCTTCATGGCTTCCTTGCCGGTCAGCGTGCCGGCCGCCACTTGCGCGGTCAGCTCGGCCTCCTTCGGCGTCGAGGAGCGCAGCAGGTAGGATTGGTGCTCCACCGTGCCCAGGCCCGCGTCGAACATCTGCGCCAGCGTCAGTTGCACCGGAATGTGGCCGGAGGTGCGCATGCCGCGCTCCTTCGCCTGCCGCAGCGCTTCCAGGTAGATCTCCGGCTTCAGCGTGTTCTCGGTGATTTTGACGAAATCGACTTTCTGCGCCTGCAGGCCATCCAGCGCCTTGCTCACCTCCTCCGGCGTGCCGACTTCGATGGTGCCCTTCCACAGCGGCTTGTAGCCTTCCAGCTTGGCGCCGGAGGTGAAGATGGTCGGCCCTTCCAGCTGGCCGGCCTGGATCTGGCCGCGCCAGGCCAGCACCGTGTCCGGCAGGTCGCCCGAGCAGTCGCGCACGGCGGTGATGCCGTTGGCCAGGTACAGCGCCAGCAGATGCTTGTTCTCTTCGATCAGGGCCGGGCCGCCGCCGAAGTGCACATGAGTGTCCCACAGCCCCGGCATCAGGTATTTGCCCGGGAGGCGGATGGTCTTTTTGGCAGCATAGCCGGACAGCTGGCGGTCATCGACCACGGCGACGATGGTGTCGCCCTTCAGCACGACGGACTTACCCTTGACGGCCTTGCCGCCCGCCACGTCGATCAGCGTGGCCTTGGTCAGCACCAGGTCGACGGCGATTTTATCGGCTGCGTGGGCGGCGCCCAGCAGTCCCAGCGCCAGCAGGGCGCCGGCGAGTGGTTTGAGAATTGTCATAAGTGTATTTGTTAGTGGATGATGCGCGCCAGGAAATCCCGCGCCCGTTCCGAGCGCGGCGCGCCGAAGAACTCGTCCTTGCTGCAATCCTCCAGGATGCGGCCCTGGTCCATGAACACCACGCGGTTGGCCACTTTGCGGGCGAAGCCCATTTCATGCGTGACCACCATCATGGTCATGCCCTCCTGCGCCAGGCCGACCATCACGTCCAGCACTTCATTGATCATTTCCGGGTCCAGCGCCGAGGTGGGCTCGTCGAACAACATGGCGATCGGGTCCATCGACAACGCCCGGGCGATGGCCACGCGCTGCTGCTGGCCGCCGGACAGCTGGCCGGGGAACTTGTCCTGCTGCGCCAGCAGGCCGACCCGGTCCAGGTAGCGCAGGCCGCGCTCGGTGGCCTCGTCGACGCTGCGGCCCAGCACCTTGACCTGGGCCAGGTTCAGGTTGTCGCGGATGGATAAGTGGGGAAACAGCTCGAAATTCTGGAAAACCATGCCGATCCGGGCCCGCAGCGCCGGTAAATCGGTGTTTTTGGCGCCGACGGAGATGCCGTCGACCCTGATTTGCCCCTCTTGGAATGGCTCCAGGCCGTTGACCGTCTTGATCAGCGTCGATTTGCCGGAGCCGGAGGGGCCGCAAATCACCATTACATCCCCCTTCTCCACCCGGGTACTGCACTCGCCCAGCACCTGAAATTGGCCATACCACTTACTGACGTTGTTGATTTCGATCATATGTACGCTGAATAAAAAAACCGGCCCGAACCCGCGTGGGCGCGGCCCTACATGCGCTTGACAGCGCCTCTGCCCACAAGGATACTGCGGAACTTGCCAATAGTTTCATCAGCCGGACCATAAAATACCGGTTGCAGCCAATGCAGAACCACAGCAGCGGCGGACACCCCGCCCTCTGCGCAGGCCCAGAGAGACACTACCACAGGAAACGCACACCATGCAGAAACAAAGCCGATTGACCACCTACATCCTCGTCGGACTGGCGCTAGGCATCTTTGCCGGCTACCTGGCCAACACCAACCTGGCCAAACCGGTCGAATTCGCCGACTACATGTCGCTGATCACCACGCTGTTCCTGCGTCTGATCAAGATGATTATCGCCCCGCTGGTGTTCTCCACGCTGGTCTGCGGCATCGCCAAGATGGGCGACGCCTCCGAAGTAGGCCGCATCGGCATCAAGACGCTGGGCTGGTTCTTCATCGCTTCGGTGATGTCGCTGAGCCTGGGCCTGGTGCTGGTCAACCTGTTCCGTCCGGGCGACGCGCTGCTGGGCCACATGGCCGCCACCACCGCCAAGTCTGACCTGGTTGTGACGGGCCTGACGCTGAAGGAATTCGTCACGCACCTGGTGCCTTCCTCCATCGTTGAAGGCATGAGCAAGAACGAAATCCTGCAGATCGTGATCTTCTCTCTGTTCTTCGGTTCGGCCGCTGCGGCGGTTGGCGAAAAAGCCAACGTCATGGTCGCCGCGCTGGACGGCGTGGCCCACGTGATGCTGAAAGTTACCGGCTACGTGATGCAGTTCGCACCGATCGCCGTGTTCGCGGCCGTGTCGGGCGTGATCGCCAAAAACGGCCTGGGCGTGCTGTCGACCTACGGCGTGTTCATGGCCGAGTTCTACTTCGGCATCGTCTTGCTGTGGGCGCTGCTGATCTTCATCGGCTTCGTGTTCCTGAAGGGCCGCATCTTCGGCCTGATCAAAGAACTGCGCAGCCCGGCGCTGCTGGCTTTCTCGACCGCGTCGAGCGAAGCGGCGTATCCAAAGACCCTGGAAGGCCTGGAGCGTTTCGGCGTGCGTAACCGTCTGGCCGCGTTCGTGCTGCCGATCGGTTACTCGTTCAACCTGGACGGTTCGATGATGTACTGCACCTTCGCCACCGTGTTCATCGCGCAGGCTTACGGCATCGAGATGTCGCTGGGCCAGCAGATGACCATGATGATGGTGCTGATGCTGACCTCCAAAGGCATGGCCGGCGTGCCGCGCGCCTCGCTGGTGGTGATCGCCGCGACGCTGGGTCAGTTCAACATTCCGGAAGCGGGCATGCTGCTGTTGCTGGGCATCGACCACTTCCTCGACATGGCGCGCTCCGCGACCAACGTCATCGGCAACGGCGTGGCTACTGCAGTCGTCGCCAAGTGGGAGGGCGAACTGGCCGCTCCCGGTGAGGTTGAGTTGGTCAAAGCCGCGTAACCAAACATCGCGCACCAACGAAAAGGCCACCGCGAGGTGGCCTTTTTTTCGTCACAACCAAGTACGCTTGCCCTCAGGCTTGGCGCCCATCTCGCGCAATCTGCGCCGCAATCGCACATTGTCGATAAGGACGGACACCAGCGTCACTAAAATGATGACGTTGAAAGCCTCGTTGCCGAAAAACCTGAAGAACAAAGCTGCGCCACCCGCGCAAAGCAAGCCGGTAATCAATAGCAGCAAACCATCTTTCATTGGCTTCTCCTCGTTTGCCCTCTGCGGAAATACCATCGGAGCGTAGCCTGGGTGGCCATGATGCGCCTTGCGCCGCCTCAGAGCAAGCAGGCGGAACAAGGCGCGTTGGGCTTAGTTCTGACCGGCGTAGACTTTCACCAGGTCGTACAGGAAGGTGCGGCCTTCCATCAGCGACTGCACGCCGATGTATTCGTTCAGGCCGTGGATGTTGCCCAGGTCCGGCGTCAGGAAGATGCCGCTGATGCCGTAGGTCGGAATGCCGGCCGCGTTCAGGAACTGGCCGTCGGTGGCGCCCGATTGCAGGATAGGCAGCACCGGCACGCCCGGCCACATCTTCGCGGTCAACTTCTCAACCGGCTCCATGATGGTGCGCGTCAGTTCCGGCGGCGCCGAGTTCTCGCCGCGGATTTCCAGCGTCTCCACCTTCACCATAGGATCGCCGATCGCCTTCACCAGCGCCTCACGCACCGTCTCCTGCGTCACACCAGGGAAGATGCGGCAGTTGATGTTGGCGCGTGCGCGCTGCGGCAGCGCGTTGGTGGCATGGCCCGCGTCGAGCATGGTCGCCACGCAGGTCGTGTGCAGCATCGCGCCCCAACTGGTGTCGCGGCCGGAGACCAGCGCCACCGCCTTGGCGTCCTTCGGATTCTTCACCACCGCCAGCATCGCCGCCGCCACGTCCTTGTGGCCTTCCGCCGCCTGGATCTTCGACATGCCGGTCAAGTAACCACGGCTGCCGTCGGCCAGCTGAATCGGGAAGGTATAGCCTTCGATCTTCTTCAGCGCGCCGGCCAGGTGGTAGATCGCGTTGTCCTTCTGCGGACGCGAACTGTGGCCGCCGCGATTGGTCACTTCCAGCCGGTAGTTCTGCGACACCTTCTCGCCTGCCTGCACCGTCATCGACACGCGCTTGCCCGCCGCATCAAGCTCGCCGCCCGCGCCTTCGTTGATGGCGAAACCGGCGTCGATCAGTTCACGACGGTTCTTGGTCAGCCACTCCGCGCCGTTGAAGGCGCCGCCAGTCTCCTCGCCGCAGGTCAGCGCCATCTTCAGCGTGTGGCGCGGCACATAGCCTTCCTGCTTGAAGCGCACCAGCGTGTCCGCCCAGATGGCCGCCTGCGCCTTGTCGTCCACCGCGCCGCGCGCGAAGAACTTGCCGTCTTCCTCGATCAGCGTGAACGGATCGCGCACCCAGTCCTCGCGCTTGGCTTCCACCACGTCGATATGCGCCAGCAGCAGTATGGCTTTCGCCTTCGGATCGCTGCCCGGCATGACGGCCACCAGCCCGCCCTCCTTCGGATGCGCAGGATCGGCGAACAGGTGCAGCTCCGAGTCGGCGAAGCCCGCCGTCTTCAGGCGCGCGGCAACCCGCTCGGCCGCCAGCGTGCAGCTGCCCGACGACAGCGTGGTGTTGGTTTCGACCAGCTCCTTGTACAGGGCGCGGAACTGCTGTTCCGTTGGGTCGGCATACGCATTCTGAACACAAGCCATCAAGACAGTTGCTGCACCCAGCGCAAAACGAGACTTCATAGTCGCTTCCTTATTTAGACTGCATCCACAACGTCGTCGGGCGACGACGCCAACTCTTCATCGGCCTTGGCCTGCTGCCGCTGCCACATCTGCGCGTACAAGCCATCCGCCGCCAGCAGCGACTGGTGCGTGCCACGTTCGACGATGCGACCGTGGTCCAGCACCAGGATCTGCTGCGCATCAGCTACCGTGGACAGGCGGTGCGCGATCACCATCGTCGTGCGGCTCTTGGCGATTTCCTTCAACTGCGCCTGGATCGCCTGCTCGGCCTTGGAGTCCAGCGCGGACGTGGCTTCGTCGAAGATCAGGATGGCGGGATTCTTCAGCAGCGTGCGGGCGATCGCCACGCGCTGCTTCTCGCCGCCGGAGAGCTTGAGACCGCGCTCGCCGACCATCGTCGCGTAACCGTCCGGCAGGCTGTCGATGAAGTCGTGGATCGACGCTGCGCGCGCCGCCGCCACGATCTGCTCCTTGGTCGCGCCGGGCTTGCCGTAGGCGATGTTGTATTCGATGGTGTCGTTGAACAGCACCGTATCCTGCGGCACGATGCCGATCGCGTGGCGCAGCGTGTCCTGCGTGACGGCGCGCAGATCCTGGCCGTCGATGGTGATGCTGCCGGCGTTGACCTCGTAGAAGCGGAACAGCAGACGCGATAAGGTCGACTTGCCCGAGCCGCTGTGGCCGACCACCGCCGTCGTCGTACCCGGCGCGATGGTGAAGTCGACGTCGAACAGGATCTGGCGCTTGGATTCGTAGCTGAAGTCCACATGGTTGAAGCGCACCTCGGCACCGCGTGTTGCCAGCGGCTGTGCGTCCGGCGCGTCGGCCACTTCGCGGTTCTGGTCCAGCAGCGCGAACAGCTTCTCCATATCCGCCAGGCTTTGCTTGATCTCGCGGTAGATCACGCCGAGGAAGTTCAGCGGGATGTACAGCTGGATCATGAAGGCGTTCACCAGCACCAGGTCGCCCAAGGTCATCTTGCCGTCGATGACGCCCTGCGTCGCGCGCCACAGGATCAGCGTGACGGCGGTAGCGATGATCAGCGACTGCCCGGTGTTCAGCAGCGACAGCGATGTCTGCGATTTGACGGCGGCCGATTCGTAGCGCTGCAAGCCTTCGTCATAGCGCTTGGCCTCGTAGTCCTCGTTGCCGAAGTACTTCACGGTCTCGTAGTTGATCAGCGAATCGATGGCCTTGGTGTTGGCCTTGGAATCGAGGTCGTTCATGGTGCGGCGGAAGTGCGTGCGCCAGTCGGTGATGAAGATGGTGAACGAGATGTACGTCACCAGCGCGACAAAGGTAATCACCGAGAACCAGATGTCGTAGTGCGTGACCAAGTAGCCCAGCACCAGCGTGATCTCCACCAGCGTCGGCAGGATGTTGAACAGCGTGTAGGAGATCAGCGAACCGACGGCACGCGTGCCGCGTTCGATATCGCGCGTCATGCCGCCGGTCTGGCGGTTCAGGTGGAAGCGCAGCGACAGCGCGTGCAGGTGGCGGAACACCTGCAACGCGATGGTGCGCACGGCGCGCTGCGTCACGCGCGCGAACAGGAACTCGCGCAGCTCGGTGAACAGCGTGGTCGATACGCGCAGCACGCCGTAGGCCACCAGCGCGCCCAGCGGCAGCACCAGCAGCGCCTGCGGATGCGAGGGCGAGACGCTCAAGCTGTCGATCAGGCTTTTCATCACCACCGGCACGCCGACGTTGGCCAGCTTGGCGCCGACCAGGCAGCCCAGCGCCAGCAGCACGCGCCATTTGTAGACCCACAGATAAGGGAAGAGTGTTTTCAGCGTCGCCGTGTCGCTGCGCGGGGGCGCGGCATTGCTGGCGTTGGCTGGCGGAGTGTTCGGGGAGTACGTAGTACGTCGCATGGCGGATGTCGGCTTTTTATGGTTCAATCCCGGTAATTGTAGCCCTTCAAGAGAATTCACGATGACCACGTCCCAAAACCCCACTCCCATCAAAGTCGAAACCGTCAACCGTGGCCTGCCCGCAGGGAAAATGCCGGAATTGCGCATGATGCCGGCGCCCTCGGACGCCAATGTCTACGGGGACGTATTCGGCGGCTGGATCATGGCGCAGGTCGACATCGCCGGCTCGCTGCCGGCCACGCGCCGCGCCAACGGCCGCGTCGCGACCATCTCGGTGAACTCCTTCGTGTTCAAGAACCCCGTGTTCGTCGGCGACCTGCTGTCGTTTTATGCTGATATTGTCAAGGTTGGCAATACGTCCATTACCGTCAACGTCGAGGTGTACGCTGAACGCAATCGCCTGCAAGCCTGCACCGTCAAAGTCACCGAAGCCACGCTGACCTACGTCGCCACCGATTCGGACCGCAAGCCGCGCAAGGTGCCGCCTATCGAAACGCTGATCCGTTCCTGATCCGCAGCGGCATGCAACAGCCCCGCCGCGCCTTTCTCCATACAGCCGGCCGCCTCGCTGCGCTGGCCGCCTCGTGCGGCGCCGGCGGCATCCAGGCCGCGCCTTCCAGCGCCAGCAATGCCTATCCGTTCAGCCTCGGCGTCGCCTCCGGCTCGCCGCTGCCGGACGCCGTCGTCATCTGGACCCGCATCCTGCACGATCCGCTGAACGCCGCAGCCACGCCGCCGCTGGCGTTCAGCGTTCGTTGGGAAGTGGCCGAGGACGAACGCTTCAGCCGCATCGTCGCCAAGGGCGCTGCCAGCGCCGCTCCGGAGCTGGCGCACAGCGTGCACGTCGATGTCACCGGCCTGGCGCCGGCGCGCTGGTACTGGTACCGCTTCATGCTGGGCGACGCCGTCAGCCCAACCGGGCGCACACGCACCGCGCCCGCCGCCGGCACCATGCCGGACCAGCTGAAACTGGCCGCGGCCTCCTGCCAGCACTGGGAGTTCGGCAGCTACGCCGCGCACCGCCACATCGCGGCCGCTGCGCCCGATCTGGTGGCCTTCCTGGGCGATTACATCTACGAGTGGGGACCGTACCAGCTCAGGCATCCGCAAACCGCGCTACGGACCGCTGAGAGCTTCACGCTGGCCGACTACCGCGCCCGCTACGCCCAGTACAAGACCGACCGCGATCTGCAAGCCGCCCACCTGGCTGCGCCGTGGATCGTGACCTGGGACGATCACGAAGTCGCCAACGACTACGGCGGCGACCGCGACGAGCGGCTGGACCCGCGCTTCGCCGAGCGCCGCGCCGCCGCGTATCAAGCCTTCTACGAACACATGCCGCTGCGCCTGCCGCCAGCCGACTTCGCCCGGCTGCGCATGTACCAGCGCTACGACTGGGGCCGGCTGGCGCGCTTCCACGTGCTCGACGACCGCCAGTACCGCTCGCGCCACGCCTGCACGCCGGCCGGACGCGGCGGCTCCAGCTCGGTGCTCAAACGCGACTGCGCCGAACTCGGCAATGCAAGCCGCACCATGCTCGGCGCGGAGCAGCAGCGCTGGCTGGAACAGGGACTGGCGTCATCGCAGGCGCGCTGGAACATCCTGGCCCAGCAAACGCTGATGGCGCAGAACAGCCAGCTGCCTATCATCAAGGAATCCGACGGCCGCTTCTGGACCGACGGCTGGGACGGCTACCCGGCAGCGCGCCAGCGCCTGTTCGACGCGCTGCACACCAGCAAGGCCGCCAATCCGCTGATACTGGGCGGCGACGTGCACAGCTTCTTCGCGGCCGAGCTGAACCGGATACCCACGCGAGAGCGTTCGGCCGCCAACCCGGTCATCGCCACGGAGTTCGTCGGCACATCGGTGACGTCGCCGTCACGTCCGCAGGCGCGCACCAAGCAGTATGTCGCGATGAACCACAGCATCAAGTATGGCCGCAGTGACAAGCGCGGCTTCATGCTGCTCAACATCACGCCGACCGACACCACCGTGCTGTTCCTGGCACTGGACGATGTGCACGATGCGGCCAGCCCCATCGGCACGGCCGCCAGCTTCCTGGTGCGCGGCGGCCAGCCTGGGCTGCATAGCGCTTGAATCGGGGCCGACACCGCCTATACTGGCTAGACCATCAACGTATGGAGGCGCTACATGTTGAAAGTCACTGAGAGTGAAATAGCTCAGGAGCTCGATAGCTATTTGCACCGTGCTCTGACACAGACGATAGTTGTGGAACAGGCCGACCGCGATCCCGTGGTTGTGCTGTCACTGGCCGAGTTTGAAAGGCTGCAGGATGTCGACGACGAGCACTGGGCCGCATGTGCCCGCAAGGCCAATGTCGAAGGCTACATCGATCACGATCATGAGGTGCGCCAGCGACTGGCCGCCGCCATGAAGGACAAACGGCTCGCCTGCATCAAGAAAGGGCCGCGTTTCGACCACCACTAGCTAAAAAAAATCGCCTGTCTCAGCAGGCGATTTTTTCTTGTTACGCTGCGACTTTTTCGTCGCGCAGCTGACGGCGCAAAATCTTGCCGACGTTGGTCTTCGGCAGCTCATCACGGAACTCGATGTACTTCGGCTTTTTGTAAGCGGTCAGCTCGTGCTTGCAGAAGTCCAGCAGCTGCTCGGCGGTCAGGTTAGGATCCTTGCGCACCACGAACAGCTTGACGGCCTCGCCCGAGTTCTTGTCCGGCACGCCGATGCACGCCACTTCCAGCACGCCCGGATGCGACGCCACCACGCCTTCCACTTCGTTCGGATACACGTTGAAGCCGGACACGATGATCATGTCCTTCTTGCGGTCGACGATGCGCGTGAAACCCTGCTCGTTCATGATGCCGACGTCGCCGGTCTTGAAGAAGCCGTCGGCCGTCATCGACTTGGCGGTTTCTTCCGGACGGTTCCAGTAGCCGGCCATCACCTGCGGGCCGCGGATCGCGATCTCGCCGGTCTGGCCCAGCGGCAGCGCGTTGCCGTCGTCGTCCAGGATGCAGACGTCGGTCGATGGAATCGGCAGGCCGATGGTGCCGGTGAATTCCTTGATGTCCACGCGGTTGGCGGTGGCCACCGGCGAGGTTTCCGACATGCCGTAGCCTTCGATGATCGGCGTGCCGGTCAGCTTGAGCCAGCGGTCGGCCACGGCCTGTTGCACGGCCATGCCGCCGCCGTTGCAGACCGAGTACGACGAGAAGTCCAGCTTGGCGAACTCGGCGTTGTTGAGCAGCGCGTTGTACAGCGTGTTCACCGCAGGGAACACGGCCACGCGGTACTTGGCCAGCTCCTTGACGAAGCCGGGGATGTCGCGCGGATTCGGCACCAGCAGATTCATGCCGCCCATGCGCATGCCCATGAAGGCGCTGATGGTCAGCGAGTAGATGTGGTACAGCGGCAGCGCGCACACGAACACCAGCTGCTCGGCCTGCGGCTTGAACTGCAGCCAGGCTTCGTTCTGCAGCACGTTGGCGATGATGTTACGGTGCAGCAGCACGGCGCCCTTGGACACGCCCGTAGTGCCGCCGGTGTATTGCAGGAAGGCGATATCGTCATGGCCCTGCTTGACCGGATTGAGCACCAGGCGCGAACCCTCTGCCAGCACCTGCTTGAACGACACGGCAGTCGGCAGCGAGAACGGCGGCACCATCTTCTTGACCTTGCGCACCACGAAGTTGACCAGCGTGCCCTTCAGCGTGCCCAGCATGTCGCCCATGGTGGCGACGATCACGTGCTTGACCTGGGTGTGCGCGACCACCTGCTCCACCGTCGTGGCGAAGTTTTCCAGCACGATGATCGCTTCCGAACCGGAGTCCACCAGCTGGTGCTGCAACTCGCGCGGCGTGTACAGCGGATTGACGTTGACCACCGTGTAGCCGGCGCGCAGGATGGCGGCCATCGCCACCGGATATTGCAGCACGTTCGGCAGCATGATGGCCACGCGCGCGCCCGGCTTCAGGCCCTTGCTTTGCAGCCAGGCGCCCATTTGCAGCGACAGCTTGTCGAGCTCGCCGTAGGTCAGGAACTTGTCCATGCACACGTAGGCGTTGCGGTCGGCATACTTGCGGAACGACTCTTCCAGCAGGTGCGTCACCGAACGGTACTGCGTGCTGTCGATCTCAGCGGGCACGCCTTCGGGGTAGGACTTCAGCCAAATCTTTTCCATGTCTTATGCAGCTTTCTTGTTCTGGCCGGGAGGTTCATCGCGCAGCATGCGCCGCAGGATTTTCCCGACGTTGGTTTTGGGCAGCTCCTCGCGGAACTCGATATATTTTGGCTTTTTATAGCCGGTAAATTGTTCTTTGCAGTAGGCCATCAACTGCTCGACCGTCAGGTTCGGATCCTTGCGCACCACGAACACCTTGACCGCTTCGCCCGAGTGCTCGTCCGGCACGCCGATGCACGCGCACTCCAGCACGCCAGGGTGGGCGGCGATCACGCCTTCCAGCTCGTTCGGATAGACGTTGAAGCCGGACACCAGGATCATGTCCTTCTTGCGGTCGACGATCTTCACGAAGCCGTTCTCGTCCATCACGCCGACGTCGCCGGATTTGAAATAGCCGTCGGCCGTCATGACCTTGGCGGTTTCGTCCGGACGGTTCCAGTAGCCGGCCATCACCTGCGGACCGCGAATCGCGATCTCGCCCGGCTGACCCAGCGCCACTTCATTGCCGTCGTCATCGAGGATAGCGATGTCGGTCGACGGCACCGGCAAACCGATGGTGCCGGTGAAGGCCTGGCTGTCGGCGCGGTTGCAGGTAGCCACCGGCGACGTTTCGGACAGGCCGTAGCCTTCGATGATGGATACGCCCGTCACCTTCAGCCATTTATCGTTGACGGCCTGCTGCACCGCCATGCCGCCGCCGTTGCAAATCTTCAGCGCCGAGAAATCCAGGTTGCCGAACGACGGATGATTCAACAGCGCGTTGTACAGCGTGTTCACCGCCGGCAGCATGTTGAACTTGTACTTGCTCAGCTCCTTGATGAAGCCGCCGATGTCGCGCGGATTCGGGATCAGGATGTTCAGCGCTCCCACCCGCGTGCCCCACATCGCGCAGCAAGTCAGCGCGAAGATGTGGTACAGCGGCAGCGCGCAGACGATGGTGATCTGCTCGGTCACATTGCCCAGCGCCGGCTTGGACCAGGCCTCGTTCTGCAACAGGTTGGCCACCAGGTTGCGGTGCGTCAGCGTGGCGCCCTTGGACACGCCGGTGGTGCCGCCCGTGTACTGCAGGAAGGCCGCATCGGTAGGCTCCAGCGATACCGGCGTCAGCTTCATGCGGCCGCCCTGCGACAGCGCATCCTTGAAGCGCACCGCGTTCGGCAGCGAGAACGGCGGCACCATCTTCTTGACGTTGCGCACCACGAAGTTGACCAGCGCGCCTTTAACGCCGCCGAGCATCTCGCCCATGCTGGCCACCACGATGTGCTTGACCTGCGTGCGGCCCAGCACCTGTTCCAGCGTGGTCGCAAAATTTTCCAGGATCAGGATGGCTTCGCTGCCCGAATCGTTGAGCTGGTGTTCCAGTTCGCGCGGCGTGTACAGCGGGTTGATGTTGACCACCGTGTAGCCGGCGCGCAGGATCGCGGCGATGGCGATCGGATACTGCAGCACATTCGGCATCATGACGGCGACCCGCGCGCCCTTCTTCATCCCGCGGCTTTGCAGCCAGGCGCCCAGGCGCTTGGAATACGCGTCGACTTCGGCATAGGTGAGGAATTTGTCCATGCAGACGTAGGCGTTGCGGTCTGCGAACTTGTGGAAGGATTCTTCCAGCAGCTGCACCAGGGAGCGGTACTGCTCCGTGTCGATGTCCGTCAGCATGCCGGGCGGGTACGACTTCAACCAGATTTTTTCCATCCTGTGCCTCGTGTCTCGAATTATCGTTGTAAGGTCCGGCGCACAGTGCCGGTTCAGGGTCGGTGATTCGTCTATGCGAACTTCCGGAGCCTACTTATGACGATGCTATCGGGCAGCAAGCTCAGACGCAAGCGCATTTAACCATATTTGAAGGCGGCTTCTAACCGCTTTTTATGCTGCGCTGCAGCATCAATGCAGGCCTTCCGGCGGCGCGTCCGCCTGCTTGCTGGTCTCTGCATTGAGCATTACGGGGCGGCCCAGTTGCTGCAGCTGCTGCTGACGTTGAACTAGATCAAGAGAAGCTAAATTTTGCACTGCACCATAAAATCGCACGAACGTTCGTTCCTGCTTCAGCAAGGAACGGAAGGCGGGCAAATAATCGTGGTAAGTTCCCACAGCGCTGAGGTGGGCGTTGGTCAGCGGCTCGGCAAACCAGCGGTCGTAGCCGGCGTAGCCGCCCCAGCTGTCCTTGAGCTTCTGGTACTCGGTTTTCAGGTGGGCGAAGATGCGCGCCTTCTCCGCCCGCTTGTGGCGGGTGCTGGTTTTGGCGGCGTAGGTGTCGGCCAGCATCTTGCGGTGGCTCACCAGCAGTTCGAGGAAATCCTGACGGCGCGCGTTGTAGCGGGTGTAGGCCTCGCGCATCGGATCGGTGCCGTACAGTTCCAGCCAGCGCGCCACGCCGGCCTCCTCCACCGCCGTCGCGAAGCCTTCGTTGAATTGGGAATCGCCCGGCACGTACACCACCTGGTGCGCCAGTTCGTGGAACACCATGCGCGCCAGCTCGGCATCGGAATAGTTGATGAAGGTCGACAGCAGCGGATCGCTGAACCAGCCCAGCGTCGAGTAGGCTGGCACGCCGCCCACCTGCACATCGTTGCGCTCCTTGCGCAGCTCGTCGGCGTAGGCCATCGCGTCTTCCTTGCTGTAGTAGCCGCGATAGCTGACGCAGCCGGCGATCGGGAAGCACCACTGGATGGGACGCAGCGACAGCTCCGGCGTCGCCACCACATTCCACAGCACGAAGGGACGCGTCAGCGCGGCATAATTTTTGTAGCTGGCGTTGTCGGGCAAGCCCAGTTCCTTGACGGCGAAGCGGCGTATTAACAACGCTTTTTCCAGGCGGGCCTTGAGCTGGGGATCGGTGCTGGGATCGCCCAGCCAGTCTTCAATCGGACGGGCGTCCGACCACAGCGCATACTGGCCCTGGGCGGCCTGCATGTAGTACTTGAGTTGAGCGCAACCGGCCAGCAGAAGTGCTGCGCAGCCCGCCGCCAACCAGTATCTGGCGCGGACGATTCGGCGGGCTAGGTTGCGCATACATTACCTTCAAGCAGCGACTCTTTCGACTTGTACCAGTGTATCGTAAAAAGTTGGCGCGCGGCCCATATCAGTCAACTGTTGGCTGGTAACCTCATTGGCGTTCTTGCCATCCCTGCCTAGCTTTTTCCACCATACTGACAAGCCTACAACGAGGCCCGCCCGCGCCTTGTCCGTGACCCTCGCCTTGGCGATGAAAGTGCCGCGGTCATTGAAGATGCGGACCATGTCGCCGTCGACGATGCCGCGCGCGGCGCTGTCGGCAGGATGGATGTCCAGGTGCGGCTCGCCCTCCGCCGAACGCAGGCTTTTCACGTTGACGAAGCTGGAGTTGAGGAAGTTGCGCGCAGGCGGAGAAATCATCGCCAGCGGAAACCGTTTAGCCAGTTCCGGATTGCTGGCCACCGATTCGTACGGCGGCAGATACGTGGGCAGCGGATCGAGGCCGTCGGCCTCCATCGCGGCGGAATAAAACTCGCACTTGCCGGACGGCGTGGGGAAGCCGCCCTGCGCGAACGGTGCATCCGGCACATTGAGTTTTTGCCAGCCCTTCTGCTTCAGCGATTCCCAATCGAAGTTGACGGCGCGGACGTCCTGCGCATCGAAGGCCATCGCCGCCAGCTGGTCGTCGCTGTCCTGGAAGCACGGATCGTCAAAGCCCATGCGCGCTGCCAGCAGGCGGAAGATCTCGGTGTTGGCCTTGGCCTCGCCCATCGGCGCGATGGCGGCGTTGTTGGCCATCATGTACAGGTGGCCGTAAGACGTGTGGGTGTCGATGTGCTCCAGCTGCGTGGTGGCCGGCAGCACGATGTCGGCGTAGTCCACGGTGTCGGTCTGGAAGTGTTCCAGCACCACGGTGAACAAATCCTCGCGCGCGAAGCCGGCCATCACCTTGGCAGAATCCGGCGCGATCGCCAACGGGTTGGCGTTGTAGACGATCACCGCTTCCACCTCCGGCCCGAACTCCGGCGAGCTGGCGCGCAGCAGGTCGTCGCCGATGGTGGTCATGTTGATGGTGCGCGGCTGGTTCTTCAGCAGGTCCGGCCGTTGCAGCGCCGCCTTGTTGGTCGGGAACGAACCGCCGGACGACAGCTGGATGCCGCCGGCCGGATGGCGCCAAGCGCCCACCAGCGCCGGCAGGCAAGCCATGTTACGCACCGACATGCCGCCGCCGCGCACGCGCTGCACGCCGTAGTTGGTGCGGATCGCCACCGGTTCGCCAGCACGCGCCATCGAGCCGTACAAGCGCGCCAGCTCGACCACCTCGGCCACGCTGATGCCGCAGGTTTCGGCGGTGCGCTCCGGCGTCCACTCGGCTGCGCGTTGTTTCAATTGTTCGTAGCCCAGCGTGTACTGCGCGATGTAGTCGTGGTCCAGCAAATCTTCGGCGATCAGCACATGCATCAGACCCAGCGCCAGCGCGGCGTCGGTGCCTGGCAGCAGCGCGATGTGCTGGTGGCACTTCTCGGCCGTCAGCGAGCGGTAGGGATCGATGGCGATCAGCTTGGCGCCGTTGCGCTTGGCTTCCTGCGCGCGCGTCCAGAAATGCAGGTTGGAGGCGATGGGATTGCCGCCCCAGATGATGATCAGCTTGGCGTTCTGGAACTGCTCCATGTCGATGCCGATCGAGCCGCCTATCGTGTACTTGTAGCCGGTAAAGCCGGCCGTCGCGCAGATGGTGCGGTCCAGCAGCGAAGCGCCGATCTGGTTGAAGAAGCGCGACGACATCGACTCGCCCTGCACCAGCCCCATCGTGCCGCAGTAGCTGTACGGCAGGATGGCTTCCGGCGCGCGCGCCGCAATGGCTGTGAGCTTGCTTGCGATGGTGTCCAGCGCCTCGTCCCAGCTGATGCGCTCGAACTTGCCCTCGCCCTTTTTGCCGACGCGGCGCAGCGGATGCAGCAGGCGGTCCTCATGGTAGGTGCGCTCGGTGTAGCGCGCCACTTTGGTGCACAGCACGCCGACGGTGGTCGGATGGTCGGGGTCGCCCTTGACGGCGGTCGCCACGCCATCCTCCACCGTCACCAGCAGCGCGCAGGTGTCGGGGCAATCATGCGGGCAGGTCGCGCGGACTTGTGTCGTTGTCATGTCAAACGCCTAAAAAACGTGGATGCAAAGCAGTATGGTAATCGATACCGGGACGATACCGCCGGCGCTGGATTTGTTTGCACGACAAGGGCTACAATGGCTGATCTCGATGCCCAAAAGGCAAGCGAACCCGATATTGGAGAAGCAGATGAAACTAGTAGATCCCATCATTGCATTTCAATCTGAAATACAGCAAATCCGGCGTGACCTGCACGCCCATCCCGAGCTGTGCTACGAAGAAAAACGCACCTCCGAAGTCGTCGCCGACAAGCTGGCCGAATGGGGCATCCCCGTAATACGCGGCCTGGGCCTGACCGGCGTGGTCGGCATCATCAAGAGCGGCCATTCCAAGCGCGCCATCGGCCTGCGCGCCGACATGGACGCGCTGCCGATGCAGGAAGTGAACACCTTCGCGCACGCCTCGCGCCATCCCGGCAAGATGCACGCCTGCGGCCACGACGGCCACACCGCCATGCTGCTGGGCGCGGCCAAGCATCTGGCCGCGCACCGCAATTTCGATGGAACGGTTTACCTCATTTTCCAGCCGGCCGAAGAAGGTGGCGCCGGTGCGCGCCGCATGATCGAGGACGGCCTGTTCGAGCAATGCCCGATGGATGCGATCTACGGCATGCACAACTGGCCGGGCGCTCCGACCGGCACGATGAGCGTGGTCGAAGGACCGATGATGGCCTCCAGTAACGAGTTCTACGTCACCGTCAAAGGCAAGGGCGCGCATGCGGCCCAGCCGCACAAGGGTATCGACCCGGTGATGGTGGCAGTGCAGATCGCGCAGAGCTGGCAGACCATCATCAGCCGCCAGAAGAGCCCGCTGGATACGGCCGTGCTGTCGATCACCCAGATCCATGCCGGCAGCGCCACCAACGTGATCCCCGACGAGGCCGAACTGGTCGGCACGGTGCGCACCTTCACCCAGCCGGTGCTGGACATGATCGAGCAGCGCATGGAAGAAATCGCCAAGCACACGGCGGCGGCCTTCGGCGCCGAAGTGGAGTTCAAGTTCCGCCGCAACTATCCGCCGCTGGTCAACCACGCGGCCGAAACCAAGTTCGCGGTGGAGGTGATGAAGTCGGTGGTGGGTGCGGACAATGTCGACGACAACGTCGAGCCGACCATGGGCGCGGAAGACTTCGCGTTCTTCCTGCAAGCCAAGCCGGGCTGCTACGTCTTCATCGGCAACGGCGAGGGCGAGCACCGCGACGGCGGCCACGGCCTCGGCCCATGCGTGCTGCACAACGGCAGCTACGACTTCAACGACAACCTGCTGCCGATCGGCGCCAGCTTCTGGGTGCGCCTGGCCGAGCAGGCGCTGCCCGCTGCTTAAGCCAACCGGTCCGGGGCGGTGCCGACGCGCTGGCCCGGATTCAAAGCCTCCAGTCCCAGCAGGGCCGCCGAATGGTCGGCCTGCGGGATGGTTTCCGCCAGCGCCTGGTAGCGCTCCGTGACCAGCTGCGTCACCGGCAAGGCGACGCCCGCCGCTTCCGCCGCCGCCAGGATATTGCGCTGATCTTTCAGCTGCGTCTTCACCTGCCCACCGGCGACGAAATTCCGCTCCAGCATGCGCTGGCCGTGCACATCGAGGATTTTGCTTTCGGCGAAGCCGCCGCGTATGGCCGCGCGCATCGCCGCCGGATCGGCGCCGGCAGCCTGCGCCAGCAGCAAGGCTTCGGCCACGATGTTGATGGTGGCACCGACGATCAGCTGATTGCACAGCTTGGCCACCTGGCCGCTGCCGGCCGGGCCCACCAGCGTCGGCCGGCCCATGGCCGCCAGCACCGGCTGCAGCTCGGCGAAGTCTTCCGCGCTGCCGCCCGCCATGATGGCCAGCGTGCCCGCCGCCGCGCCGCCGACGCCGCCCGACACCGGCGCATCGACAAAACGCCGGCCCTGCGCCGTCAGCAGCGCGTGGAATTCCTGGGCTTCCGATTGGCGGGTCGAACTCATGTCCACCCACAGCGCGCGCGGCGCCAGCGCCGGCAAGGCGTCCTGCATCACCGCGCCGACAACAGGGCCAGCCTCCAGCATCGAGATCACGATGTCGGCATTGCGGACCGCCTCGGTCAATTCAGCGGCCGCGCGGGCGCCGGCATCGGCCAGCGCGGCGGCCTTGGCATAGGTGCGGTTCCATACCGTCACCGCATGGCCGGCCGCCAGCAGGCGGCGCACCATCGGATCTCCCATCAAGCCAATACCGAGAAAGGCAATTTGCGTAGACAATTCCAACTCCTGAGGTAGTCAAAATGGCAGCCCCGCCGGAATATTTTCCAGAACCCCGGTACAATCAGGACAGCCGTATACAACTGAGATACAGCATTAACATTAGCAAGGATACTATGTTCGCGAAAAAAATGATGGCGGCTGTGGCCGCACTGATGGCCATGCAGGGTGCATATGCCGACGACAAGCTGGTCGACTCCGTGGCGATCGACTACGGCAATGCCGCCAAGGTACAAATGGTGCGTTTCAGCGCCGCCAAGGATTGGAATGCGCGCTGGTTCCAATCGAACGGCACCCACTTGAGCGGCTACTGGGAAGCCAGCGCCGGTTTCTGGAACCAGAGCCAGTACCAGAATATTTCGGGCAAGTCCGCGAGCCTGTGGGACGTCGGCTTCACCCCGGTGTTCCGCTTTGAGAACGACAACAAGAAGGGCCTGTACTACGAAGGCGGCATCGGCGTGCACCGCCTGTCCAAGCTGTACGACAACGACACCTATCGTTTGTCGACCCACTTCCAGTTCGGCGATCACATCGGCATCGGCTACGTGTTCGACAACAACTGGGAAATCGGCGGCAAGATCCAGCACTTCTCGAACGGCGGCTACAAGAAGCCTAACACCGGCGTCAACTTCCTCGAAATCAAAGCGGCTTACCACTTCTGATGAACAAAGGCCCTGCATGCAGGGCCTTTTCTTTTATACCTTCGTTTAGACGTTCGATTCGGCGACGATCTTCCAGTTCTTGCCTTCCTTGGCCCAGTACTGCTTCTTGCGCACGGCGTGGCGGAATTTGCCGACCACGATCTGCTGCGTGAAATTGCTGACGATGACTTCCTCCTGGCTAGGCTGACGGAAGTAGCTCGGCTCGGTGACGGTGACGCTGATCTTCTTCGCACCCGGCAGGAAACGGTTCTTGTCCAGCCACGCGCTCACATCCTCGTCGGCCGCCGATTTGAAGCGCGGCGAATACAGCGCGCGCAAACCGGCCTCGTCGCGGTTCTCGACATCGCGGCGCCAGGTCTCCACCAGCGCACTGGCCACGCGCAGGTCGCGCTCCATCTGCTCCTTGCTGACGAACTCCACCTGATCGCCGATCAGGATGGGCGTCTTGCCGATCTCCACCGTGCGCGTCAGCGTGTTCAAGTCGTCGTTGCTGACCACCACGCAGCCGTCGGTCGACAGCGGCGGACGGCTGAAGGTTTCCGGCGGCGTACCGTGCACCCAGATGCCCGAGCCGCTGCGGCCCTGCACCTTGTCCCAGTCGTTCGGATAATCGAGCGGCAGCGCGCCCTTGCCATACATGTCGGGCAGCTTGACGCCGGGCAGATGGCCGATGATGTAGTACACGCCCACCGGCGTGCGCATGTCGCCTTCCTTCAGCTTGTTGATGCCGAGCTTGCCTTGGCTGACGTAGAAGTCGGACAGCAGGCGGATCTGGTCGTTGCGGTTCTCGTACAGGTACAGGCGCGAGTGCTTGGCGTCGACGATCAGCGCGTGCTTCTGGTCCTTGCGCATCTGCAGCAGCGCGCGCGGCAGCAAGGCCGGCGACGGCCTGCCAGGCTCAGCCTGCATGCGCACGGCGGCCTCGCGGCGCAGATCGGCCAGCTTGCCTTCCGCCCCTTGCGGCGCGGCGTCGCCCAGCGCCGTGACGGCGCGGGTGTGCATCAGCAGGATATCGCCGCGGACCAGGTGGCCGAGGCGGAAATTGGGATAGGCCGCGACCAGCGCATCGGCCTTTTGCTGGGCTTCGCGCAGGTTGTGCTGGGCCAGCTCCCTGTAGATATCGGAGAGCTGCTCTTCCGGGTTGGCTTTACGGACGACTGGCGCCCGTAACGGCTTTTTTGCGGCATAGCTGGCCTCTCCCCCCAATCCGACGAGAAGGAGCGCGCACAGCAAACCACCTGCCCGCCAGTGTTTCGAAAATCTAAAGTGTGACATCAGCTACCCGAGGACTCCTGCTTGATCTGCCATTTTCCACCATTTTTGACCAGCACGAGCGTCTTCCGGCTTTTTGCGGTGAGACGGTCGGATTCATAGGTCTGGCGGAAGGTGACTTTGGCCGTGTTGCCGTTCACAAGCACTTCCGGCCCGCCCACTTCGACGCGGATGCGGCCCTTGCCTTCGATACGAGCGCGGCGCTCATCAGCCCATGCCTTGCGCGACAAACCTTTCGGCGGCTCGAACTCGTGGCTGTAAAAGCCCAGGTAGGAATCGACGTTCTGCGCGGTCCAGGCCTTGGCCCAGCCATGGACCTGGGCCAGCACGGCGTCGCGTTCGGTGGTGTCCGGCTTGGCGGCTTTTTCGGGTTCAGGCTTGGCCGGTTTGGACGCTTCCACTTTGGCAGGCTTGGCAGGCTCGGCCTGGGCAACCACCACCGGTGCGGTTTTCGCTGGCGCTGGAGTTGGCGCAGGCGCGGGCTTGGGCGGTTCAACCTTGGCGATGACCGGTGCCGGTGCAGGAGCCGGCGCCACAGGCTTGGCGACCACTGGTGCAGGTGTTGGAACCGGTACCGGTGCAGCGACAACTTTCGCTGCGGGTGTAGGCGCCGGCACTGGCGCCGGTGCGGCGACAACCTTGGCTGCAGGCGCTGGTACTGGAGCTGGCGTCGGTGCCGCAGCAACTTTGACGGCCGGTGCCGGCGTCGGCGTCGGCGGCGTGACCGACAGCGCCGGTATGCGTTGCAGCATGGTCGACTTGCCGGTATCCGGAGGAATTTGCGAGATCAGCGGCGGCGCGGCATTGGCGGCGGCACGCGGTGGCGCAGCCTGAGCCAATTGCGGCGCTGGCGCAGCAGCCGGCACGGCGTTATCCGGCACGGCAAACTTGGCGCCGGTAGTGGTCGAGAAGTTGCGCAGCAAGGTCAGCTTGGATTTGGCCGGCGGCGCATTGTTCGCGCCCAGCGCCAGGGCCTTGTCGTAAGCCTGGCTGGCCATCTTGCCGTAGACGTCGCCCAGGTTCTCGTAGGCCGTCATATAGCTTGGATTGGTGCGGATCGCCTTCTCCAGCGACACGCGCGCCTTGTCGTACTGGCCGCTGGCCGCGTACAGCACGGCCAGGTTGTTGTACGGCTCCGGCAGGTCTTTAAAGTCCTCGGTCAGCTTGGTGAAAACGGCGATCGCCTCGTCCGACTTGTTCTGCTCGGTCAGCAGCACGCCTTTCATGAAGCGCATCTGCGGATCGGCAGGGTGTTTGCTCAGGTATTCATTGGTCTTGTTCAGCGCCTCGACAACCTTGCCGGCCTTGGCCAGCTTGCTGACGTCGGCCATCTCGTCGGCCCGCGCGGGCGTGATCGCAAGGATGGTTGCCACGATGCCGGCGGACGCCAGGGCACGGTACAGCGGGGTTGGGGCTGTCTTATTTTTCATTGAGGTCTGAAGCAAGCGCGAAAGAACACATGGTACACCTTTCGTTTCCCCAGATCAAAATCTAGCTTGTATCTTATATGCCTCTTTTCGCCACAAAAAAACACGCCAGAATGCGAAAAACCCCACCAGGATCACCTGGTGGGGTTTTTCTAATAACTAGCCTGACGATAACCTACTTTCACACTGGTTGCAGCACTATCATCGGCGCAGAGTTGTTTCACGGTCCTGTTCGGGATGGGAAGGGGTGGGACCAACTTGCTATGGTCATCAGGCATTGAC
>NZ_WHUF01000007.1 GCF_009380165.1 Rugamonas rivuli | reverse complement strand
GCTCGGCCTCGCGCAGCGCCAGCTCCGCCGCCGCGCCGTCGCGACCGCGTTCGGCCGCCTGCACGCGGGCGGCGCGCTTGCCGCCCAGCTCCAGCGGCTGGCTCAGTAGCAGCGTGGTTTCGCGGCGGTCGCCCTCCGCGCGCCGGGTGTCGACGCGTTCCACCGACAGCGTCGGATTGGGCAGCAGGCCGGCCTGGCGCACGGCGCCGTCAACCGCGCCCAGCTCATGGCGGGCGGCCGACAGCCCGGGGTTGGCGCCGCCGGCCAAGGCCAGCGCGGCCTTGAGCGTGAGCGGCGCGGACGGCTCGATTTCGGCCCGCGCATGGGCAGGCCATGCCGCTACGACGAGCGGCAGCAAATACTTGTACATCGAATTCTCCAGACAATAGGAAAAGGAATTCGACGAGACTCAGGCGTCTAGAAAGAGAGGGGCGAGGGCCTCGTCGCGCTAGGCGACGAGCAGCCAATTGGGCCGCGCGGGCCCGTCGGAGATATAGGAAAGATAGCGCGGCAGCAGCGGCGGCGCATGGCCGCCCACCGCGACGGCCAGCGCCAGCGCGGCGCCGCCGGGCAGCGAGGCCTGCACCGCGTGATGGCACACCTCGCAGTCGCTGTGGACCTTGACCGGCTTGCTTTGATCGGCGCCGTCGTCGGACTGCGCCTGGTGGTGATGGCCATGGTGGCCGAAATGCGTGACCGGGGCCGACTCATGCTGGCAATAGACGGCCGCCATCGACCAGGAGTACTGGATAGGCAAGATTGTCAGCAGCAAAATGAGCAGGATTTTTTTCACGCCGTTATTGTAGCTTGAATTTACAATAAGGCTATCCTGATACCGGAGAGGCGCATCGCATGAACCAAGACGAGCAGGGCGATTTCTTCAACACGCTCAACGACAAGGTCGACGCCCACGGCGCACTGGTCGACCGCTTCCACGCCGAGCTGCAAAACTTTTCCAAGCAAATCGCCGGCTGCGACAAGCTGGTGCGCATGGCCCATATCAGCCTCAACCAGATCGACGCCCGCATCGCCGAAGCGGTGCGCATCGAGGCCGGCGCCGCGGCCGAGCGCGACGCCGTGGCCCGGGAAGCGGCGCGCGCCGCCAGCGGGGCGGCCGAAGCCGCCGTGGCCGGATTGCTGGGCCAGCTGCACGCCGCCACCCGCGAGGCCGAGCAGGTGTGCCAGGCCGTGCACCGCAGCCGCGGCCAGACCGGCTTGTGGATAGTCGCCTACGTCGTCACCACCCTGTTGATGTGCCTGCTGACGGCCTACGCCAGCTTCAAGCTGCACCCCGACACGCCGGTGCCGCCCGAGGTGGCCGGCTACGCCGAGCAGGGCCGCAAGCACGAAGCGCTGCTGCAAAAGGCCAGCGACAAGGAACGCAAGCTGATCGCCGAAATCCAGGCCCGCCGCGCCAGGCCGGCGAAGTAGGCGCCGCCGCGCGGTGGCCGCCGCAATGGCCGCTCGGTGGCCGCGCAGGGATCGCTCAGTTGCCGGCCAGGCCGTACTTGCGCAGGATGCGCGCCAGCGTGCCGTCGGCGCGCGCCGACTCCAGCGCCGCCCGCCACTTGCGGCCATCGTCCTCGCTGAAGTCCAGCGAACCGGCCAGCCAGATATCGCCGCTGCGGAAGACCGGGCTGAAGTCGAACTCGGCCTCGCGGTTGCCGTCGGCGCCGGCGGCGTTGCGGTGCACATCCTCGCCGCCGTAGGTGGCGTCGGCGATGCCCTTCTTCACCATGCGCATGCATTCGCGCACGGTCGAGCATTCGGCCACATCGATGAAATCGAGCTCCTGCAGCACGCGCTTGTGCGGCGAGCCGCGCAGCACCACCAGGCGCTGGCGCCGCAGCAAGGTCAGGTCGCGCACATCGACGCCGCCGTGCAGCGCGACAAACACGAAGTTCTGCTGGTGCAGCTTGACCAGCCAGCGGAACAGCGTCTCGCGCTCGGGCGTGCGGGTGACGGGCATGACGGCGATGCGGGGCAGCACGGTGGCCATGGTCAGCGCCCGCTGCCACGGATAGAACTCCACCGTCACCGGCGTGCCGAGGCGGCGGGCCAGGTCTTGCACCAGTTCCACCAGCAAGCCCGGACTGGCGCCGCCCTGCGCCACCGCATACGGCGGCAGGTCGGCCGCCACCACCCGCAGCGCATCGACCG
Source organism: Rugamonas rivuli (assembly GCF_009380165.1). Classification (GTDB taxonomy): domain Bacteria; phylum Pseudomonadota; class Gammaproteobacteria; order Burkholderiales; family Burkholderiaceae_D; genus Rugamonas; species Rugamonas rivuli. Next base: position 350,689 of record NZ_WHUF01000007.1, on the reverse strand, counting down.
GCGCGGCGGCCGACGGCGGCGCGGCCGGCAGCAGCCAGGCCGGCAACAGCGCCGGCAGCATGGCCAGCAGGCGGCGCCGCCGGCTCATGGCGCCTCGCCGTAGGGCAGGCTCAGCGACACGCGCGTGCCGCGCTGCGGCGCGCTGTCCAGCGTGACTTGCCCCTTCATCAGGCCGACCACCATGCTGTGCACGCTGGCCAGGCCGAGGCCGGTGCCGGTCTGGCCCAGCTGGGTGGTGTAGAACGGCTCGAACACCTGCGACAGGTGCTCGGGCGCGATGCCGCAGCCGTCGTCGATCCAGTCGATGACCACGGCGTCGACGCCGGCGCGCGCCTCGACCACGATGGCGCCGCCGGCATGGCGGGCGAAGGCGTGCAGCAGGCAGTTGTCCAGCAAGTGCTGGAACACCACCTGGCAAGTGCCCGGATAGCCGTGCAACCACAGCTGCTCCGGCGTGTGCAGCGTCAGCGTGATGCCGCGCGCCTGCAGGCCGCGGCGCCAGTTGCCGGCGCAAAAGCGCAGGCGGTCGGCCAGGTCGAACCGCGTGGCCGGCTCCTGGGTGGTCTGGCCGGACAAGCCCTTGAAGCGCTCGACCAGCCGGCCGATCTGGCGCAGCGCGCGGTCGACCAGCTCGCCGCCCTGGGTGACGCTGTCGAGCAAGCCTTCGAGCTGGCTGCGGCGCAGCGCGCCGGCGTCCAGGCCGCGCCGCAAGTCCTGGGCCTGGGCCGTGATGGCGCTGGCCGCGACGCGGGCGTTGCCCAGCGGCGTATTGAGTTCGTGCGCCATGCCGACCACCATGCGCGACAGGCCCAGCTGCTTTTCCTGCTGCATCAGCGAGCGCATCGCCTCGCCCAGGTCGGCGGTGCGCTCGCGCACCTGCTGCTCCAGGCGGTCGTGCGCCAGCTGCAGCGCCTCCTCGGTGGCCTGGCGCACCGCCACTTCCTGGCGCAAGGTCGCCAGCGCGCTGTTGAGTTCCTGGTTGCGCTGCACCAGCGAGTTTTCCAGCACCGTGCCGTGCTGGGCCAGCAGGGCGTTCTGGTACAGCAGTTGCGGGCGCTCCATCACCGCGCTCAGCGTCTCGCCCAGCGAGGTGGCCAGCTCGCGCTTGTGGCGGCGCTCCATCGCCGCCTGGCGGATCGCCGCCTGCAAGGCTTGCTCCAGATGGCCCCAGCGGCGGCCGTAGCGGCGGATCGCCTGCAGCGAAATTTCGCGCAGGCGCGCGCTGGCCAGCGTGTCGCCGGCCAGGCCGGCGTCGTAGGCCAGCAGCGCCCGCCAGGCGGGGGCGCGCGCGCCGCCATCGGCGTCGGCGTCGGCGCAGTCCGCCAGCAGCGTGCACAGCGCCAGCCACGGTTCCCAGTAGCCGTCGCGGCCGAACTTGGCGCGCAGCTGCCCCATGTAGTCGCGGCAGTCGGCGGCCCGCTCGCAGGTGGCCGTCACCATGGACAGGTTCAGCAGCGCCAGGCATTCCTGCGAGTCGAGGCCGTGTTCGCGCGCGCGCCGCAGCACCAGCTCGCGCCGCGCCAGGCAATCGCGCCACAGCGCGGCGGCGCCGTCGTCGTCGCCCTCTTCCAGCGCCAGGTAGTAGGCGGCCGAGGCCGCGTAATCGAGCAGCATCACGTGGATGGGCGGCGCCAGCGCGCCGGGCTGCTCCAGCATCTCGCGGCAAAACTGCTGCAACTCCAGGTGCATCTCCGCGCTGAGCATGACGCGGCAGCGGGCCGCGCGCATCTGCGTGACCAGGCGCGGCAGCGCGCAGCGTTCGTACAGCTCGGCCGCCTTGGCCAGGCTGTCGAGCGCCGCGTGGTGCAGGCGCATGCGCATCTGCACCCAGTGCAGCGCCCGCAGCGCGGCAGCCTGGGCCAGCGGATGTTGTTCGGTCTGCGCCTGCAGCTGCAAGCTCTTGGCGGGCATCAGCAGCTCGTCGGGCGCCAGCGCGGCCTCGGCCGCGCGCGCCAGCAGCTGGAACGCTTCCAGCTCCAGCGCCTGCGAGGCGTTGAGCCGGGCCGAGGCCAGTTGTTGCAGCAGCGAGGAAAAGTGCACCATCTCATGCGCCATCAGGCACTCGCGCAGCGTTTGCAGCTGCTGCTCGGCCTGGGCCGCCTCGCCGGCGGCAGCGGCATATGAACGTGTTTCCGATGCAGACATCACCCTGCCCCCATAGCGAACTCGCGCGTCGGTCCAGTATTACACGAAGTCGCTTTCAGCTGAACAGCCGCCCTCGGAGTGTTGCAAATAGGTAGCGCGGCGGCGGATGATCGAAATTTTCGAACATATTGCGCAAAGTTTTCCGTTTTTATTTTCGGCGCAGGTGGCGGATACTTCATTCCAGCAGCACGGAACACTGAGATTCGCGCACACAACCCAATCGAAATTATTGAACATCAAGGAGAGTACTATGCCAACCGCCATCGCCCAACCAGGCCGCACCCTGCTGGACCCAAGCAACCACACGCTGATCATGATCGACCACCAGTCGCAAATGGCGTTCGCCACCAAGTCCATCGACCCGGTCCAGCTGCGCAACAACGCCGCCCTGGTGGCCAAGGCCGCCAAGGGTTTCCAGGTGCCGACCATCCTGACCACGGTGGCCGAGAAATCGTTCTCCGGCCCGATCTTCGATGAAATCCAGTCGGTCTTCCCCGGCCAGGCCGCCATCGACCGCACCACCATGAACACCTGGGAAGACCCGCGCATCGCCGAGCGCGTCAACGCCATCGGCCGCGGCAAGATCGTGCTGGCCGGCCTGTGGACCTCGGTGTGCATCGTCGGCCCCGCGCTGTCGGCGCTGGACCAGGGCTTCGAAGTCTACGTCATCACCGACGCCAGCGGCGACGTCTCCGACGAAGCCCACGAGCGCGCCGTGGAACGCATGGTGCAGCTGGGCGCCCGCCCGATGACCTCGCTGCAATACCTGCTCGAACTGCAGCGCGACTGGGCGCGCGGCGACAGCTACAACGAGACGGTGGCCACCGCCATCGCCCACGGCGGCGGCTACGGCCTCGGCCTGGTGTACGCCAAGACCATGTTCAGCGCCGCCGAAGGGCATTGAGCCGCCGTCAGCCCGCCTTACTTGGCGGGCTGGCGTTCGCGCGGCGGCGGCGTGCGTTCGGCCGGCGCGCGGGACGGCACCAGCACCATGCGGCAGGTGCCGGCCACGGCGTCGCCGCGCGGCGTCTTCATCTGCGCCGCGTCGCCTTCCTTCTTGCCCTTGCAGGCGTCGAAGGCTTCCTGCGGCGGGCCGCGATGCTCCTGCGGCTGGCTCGGCGGATTGGGTGGCGGCTGCTGCGCGCAGGCGCCGGCGGCGGCCAGCAGCAAGGCAAGGGGAGCGAGGCGTAACATGGTGCGTCCTTTCGATATCGGGTGGAGAGCGCCCCATTATCGCCGCGAATTGTGGAGAAAATATAGAGGCGCCGGGTGCCTCAGCGCGGGTGCGCGGGCAGGTTGGCGAGGCTGCCGTCCCTGGCCGCCAGCCCGATGGCGCGGTCGACTTCCTCCAGGCCGACACGGCCCTTGCGCGACACCGCGCAGCGCGTCGTGAAGGTGGCGACAGAAAGCGGCGGATGAATGGCCAGCGGTTGCCGGCGGATGCGCTGGTAGTAGTCGAGCACCACCTGGGTGATCAGAATGTGCTGCACGCGGCCGTGCGCCAGCTTCTCCATATTGCTTTCCATATTCGGTGCGTTGTCGCGCACGAAGCCCTTGCCCAGCAGCGCATCCATCTCCGGATGCAGATAGCCCAGGATGGTGCCCACCGGCTTGCCGCTCAGCTCCGCGACCGCATGCAGCCGGGGCGCGCTGCGCGCCGTGATCAGCACTTCCTCGGTGGCGAAGACGGTCCGGCTCCACAGATAGTCGCCCGTCATCCACTCCGGCATGTAGGCGCACAGGATGTCGGCCTCGCCGTTTTGCAGCGCGGCTTCGAGCCGCTTACGCGGCAGCATCACGAAGCGCACCTGGCGCCCCATGTGCCGCGCCAGGGTCTCGCCGATTTCCTTGTGGACGCCATCGACCAGCCGGCCGTTTTCAACCAGCGCCATCGGCATATTGGCCGTGCTGTCCACCATGACGACCAGCTCCGCCGGCCGCGCGCCGGCGGCGGCGCCCAGCAGGCAGGCCATCAACAGGAAGTGTCCGCGCATCGTCATCACAGGTTCGGCAAGGCAGAGTTTCGATATTACTACAGGAGAAAATGATCGATTAAGCGATCCCAAAAAAAATCCCTGCAACTCCAATGAAGTGCAGGGATTGATTCACACCTGAGATGTGGCCGCCCCTTAGAACGGTAGAGTACCGCGTAAAGGTAAAACAACTCCGTCAATGCTCAGTCCTTACTTGTCAATATCCATACCATCGACGCCGCAGACATGACGCATTAATCATGCTCGGCAATCTCCCCAACGTGGTGCGTTTGCTCGGCCGTTGATGAGCGTTGGAGTACAACTAATCTCGTTCCTTTACACATGTCTCGTAGAACATCGTTTCACTTGTCATGATATTGCCCGGTTGAACTGAACTAGTTCGGACAATCCAATCGTCCGCGTGATTGATGCATGCAGTATAAATCTCGTTGAATAAAGTCTTCTGCGTCTTAGGATCGAGGGCGCATAGCATGTACCGATAATTGACTCGATACCAATCTACAGACGAAGAAAAACCACTCACCTCTGCAGCGAACAAGGACAATTGTCGAACCTTAAGGTTACTGCTTTCTGCCTGGAGCGCAGCAAATCTGTTGATTGCGCTAGAGGGAGCATTCGGCTCGTAACTCTTCTTGGCAACCGCTGGACACAGTGGTAAAACAACTGACGCACACCCCCCCAGCGACACCAGTAAGGGAACAAGCGTTAGCCATCGTATCGGACAGAACATGGCTCCTACCCGAACAGTTTCGCGAGCTTCACAGAAACTGCTTTTTCGAAGACAGTATTTTTCTTCACGGCATAACCGACAAAACGAATAGTGTCCTTATCATCCTTGAATTTCAAACTAGTCTTACTTTGATCAACTTGGTGTTCTTTTACAGAGGAACTGTAATCAGCAGATGCCCCGAAAGGAATTCCAAATGCACTAAACCCTCCGCCACCGGAAGCACTAAAGCGATGTTCGTAATCGTATGACCAATCCTGCGACGATGAGAATTCGACCGAAAACCCTCGAATCACAATGAGCGCCGTTGGGTAAAAGAGAAGTGATCCTTGTTTGCCAAAGAACTCTTCGAATTCATGTGGATTCTCTTTGACATGCCGGTGTTCGAACAGAGTCGGATTGAACCAGGACGGGAAAGCAATGTTGATGCGCGTTGCGCTGTCAGCGCCGAGTTTTATAGTTGTAGCTTTCGAAAAATCGCTTTGGATTTTTGTGTGATCTGAGACGGAGGCACTGACGCGAATAAACGCATATCCACCACTTCCCGAACCGGACCAGTCGGTTGTGATGGAAGACGATTCAGATGTAGTCTTGCTAAACTCTCCGATGAAGTTCCCGCTGCCCGCCCCCTTGATGGTCGTCAACGTCTTGTCAAAAGTTGCGACGTACCTGTCGTCAAAAAGCGCGGTGGAACCAAGGGGAAGCATCGCCAAATATGACGGAGAAAACTCATCGCCATTCTTGTATTTATAATCAGGCCAGACTGGATAGCGCAGCCGCATTAGCGGATTATGATAGTCAGTGTCTGCGGCTACGATGTCTTGATCGTCCGCATCCGGGTATTGTTTTGCCAGGATTGTTTGCTGTTCAAATTGCAGGTTTCGGATTTCGCTGTTCTTCTTTTCGATCATGCGTATGTGACCGTACTGGCCACTCCACTGAACATAGGCATCGTTGTCTCCGACGGAATACCCCATTGCCGGCGCAACTCGCGCCCATTTTTCGCGATCTAAGAGATAAAGATTTAAGGCGTCATCTTTGATCGTATCGATTTGAAGATCGATTTCTTTGACTCTATTTTGCTCTTGATCAGAGAGCACTTTCATTACAGCATAGCTGCGCAACTTCCGAAGAAAGGAACCATACACGCTCGATAGTTGCGCAAGGCTCACTTGGATTTCGCCCGCAACAGGAACTGGCTGAATTCCCTTATCAGAGCGGTTGAGAAGATTGTAATAAGAAAACCATTCGTATCCGCCCTGAGAGGCCTTCTTCTCTTCAGACAAATCAATCGTATCCGCAACTAACTTCAGCTGAAGTCGCTCTTCGCTCTTGAGGGAGCCGACCTGCTCTTTGAGCAAGTCGTAGTAATTGTTCAGTGAAATGTTCAGGGCCTGGCCAAACGTCACGTCTTGAACTGGGCTTGATGCAAAGATCGTCATGATGTGCTCCTCACAATTGAACTGCTCGTTGGTGGATTAACATTCACTGGGGGGAGGGTAACAATAGCAAGTCCCTACTGCGGAAAACTCACCAAAAATAACAGTGGAGAATAAACAACGACTGGTAGCCGTCTGTCACAATACTGGCGCTAGGACACACCCACCACCGCGCCCGTTGAACTGATCGCTAATCCACCACCAACTGATCGCATTTAAAAATAGAATTCCCCCAGGTGGTTCTCCCAACCTGAGTTGCGCCATTCAGCAACCCCACGTTCTACAAATGGCGCCCGAAGTTCATCGGCATTGATGTCTCACGCATGGCCTAATTCAACCGAGGAAGGCGCTCTAGTAGTGGCGGCGCTCTTCGATCAAGCAGATCCGCCAGGTCGATCTCAGATCGGCGTGGTATAGATGAAACCACCCCAGAAATGCTTGGTCTCGTTGTTATGCCGCAGATCGCGCGAGCGCCATGACTGCGTCCAGTAAAGCCGGCTTCCCGACTGGTTCCAGATGCCCAGCGTCCTGAACAGGAAGGTCAGCTCGGCACCTGCATTGACCTTGGCCACGACAGGCGCGACTTCGTGATGCGGAATGCGAACCCGATTGTCCCCCGCCCATGCGCCTTGCAACAGCTGGTTATAGGCTATCGCGCTCAATTCAACATCGAGCCAGAGAGCGAAGCCTTTGCCAGCCTGGGGCCTTTCGTTTGCCGACAGCGACTTCAGATTCGAAGTCGGGTTGGCAAAAGTCATCAGGTAGACATTGCGCATGTCGGCTGGCTCCAGGCCATAGACGAACGAGGCGCCTGCCATCAAGCGGGTCAGGTAGCCGAACTCATAGCCGCCCGAGACATTGAATTTGGCATGATCCGACCAGCCCTGGCCGACCGGGACGATGTTCTTCACATGGTAGAGAAAGGTTGGCGCACCGCCGTTGCCAATCTGGTTGTCCCATCCTTGCGGTAGGCGATCCGGGCAGCAGCGTTCGTGGATCTTCGTCTGCACCACCCGGCCGAGGCCCAGGCCGAGCACGCCGAAATAGAGTTGCGTTTCGCGAATCTGGCCGTCCGGCCCGGGAACCCAGTATGAGGGGCCGCCATACAGCAGCGAGGCGAACGGGCGATCGTTAGGGATAGGCTCCTTCGTCGTGATGTTTTGCGGCGTGAAGGCGCTTTCTGCAAGCAGCCAGGCGACCGGATCATCGCGTCCGACTGGCCGCGCAACGCCACCCAGAACTCCATTCAGCTTTTCCAGCGAGTTCACCCAAAGATTGCTTGACGGTCCTTCGGCTTTCGTCATCCAGCCCAGCGACACCCCCATCGTGTAGCTGCGATCCGAGGAGACCGGCTGGCCCCACATATCGTTCTCAACGAGCAAAGAAAACCGCGATGCAGTATCAATGGATTGTGCCAAGGCCGGGCACATGGAGGCTTGAAGGACTAAGACGGCTGCAATCGTACCCAACAATTTTAAGCACCACATTTCGCTTCTCCTTGTTATTGTGTACGCGGTGACGTAAATATTGCGCCGAAAGAAGACCTTATATTCTCAATAATTGTCACATTGCTTATATCCTGACGACGCAAGCAACAAAAAACCCCATAACTGCAAGAGTTATGGGGTTCTGGTGGCTACCCTGCGACAGATACGTTCTTAGAACGGGATGTCGTCATCCATGTCCGAGAAGTTCGGCGCCGGACGCGGGGCCGGGCGCGGGGCTGGTGCCGGTGCCGGTGCCGCCATCTGCGGACGCGGAGCCGGCGCCTGGCGCTGCTGCTGTGGCGGGGCGTCGTAGCCGCCGCCGTCGTCCATGCCGGCGTCGCCGCCCATGCCTTGACGGCCACCCAGCATTTGCATCTGCTCGGCGATGATGTCGGTCGCGTATTTCTCGACGCCGTCCTTATCGGTGTACTTGCGGGTCTGCAGGCGGCCTTCGACGTAGACCGACGAACCTTTTTTCAGGTATTGACCAACGATCTCGGCCAGGCGGCCGAAGAAGGAAATACGGTGCCATTCGGTGAGCTCTTTCTGCTCGCCGGTGTTGCGGTCTTTCGATTTGTACGATGTCGCCACAGCAATGTTGGCGATCGCGTCACCGCTAGGCATGTAGCGAATTTCCGGATCGCGACCCAGATTGCCGACGATGATGACTTTGTTGACTGATGCCATGTATGAAACTCCTGAGTAACGGCGGCCGCCTCAAGCGGGCTGTTTATGTGATGCGCAAACAGCGATTATAGTCGAACGGGCCAGCCGCCCGCCAAAATTTCCATTTCAGCTGCTCAAGAAAATACTGGTATTATATACAGTGCCGCGACGCCCAAGTTCGATCTGGCGCAAGGTCGGCGCATATATTCAAACCCAGCTATAGTAGCGGGTTGACCCGAAAGGCAAAAAATCCATGGAACAGATCCGCATCCGCGGCGCACGCACGCACAACCTCAAAAACATCAACCTCGACCTGCCGCGCAACAAGCTCATCGTGATTACCGGCCTGTCCGGCTCCGGTAAGTCCTCGCTGGCTTTCGATACGCTGTACGCCGAGGGCCAGCGCCGCTATGTGGAATCGCTGTCGGCCTACGCCCGCCAGTTCCTGCAACTGATGGAAAAGCCCGACGTCGACCTGATCGAAGGCCTGTCGCCGGCCATCTCGATCGAGCAGAAAGCCACCTCGCACAATCCGCGTTCGACGGTCGGCACCGTCACCGAGATCCACGACTACCTGCGCCTGTTGTACGCGCGCGTCGGCACGCCCTACTGCATCAACCACCCGGACCACGCGCTGGCCGCGCAAACCGTGTCGCAGATGGTCGACGCCGTGCTGGCCATGCCGGAAGCGACCAAGCTGATGATCCTGGCGCCGGTCGTCGCCAACCGCAAGGGCGAGCACTCCGACCTGTTCGAGCAGATGCAGGCCCAAGGCTTCGTGCGCTTCCGCGTGCAGAGCGGCACCCACGACGCCAAGATCTACGAAGTGGACGACCTGCCCAAGCTGAAGAAAACCGAGAAGCACACCATCGATGTGGTGATCGACCGCGTCAAGGTCAGCGCCGACATCAAGCAGCGCCTGGCCGAGAGCTTCGAAACCGCGCTGCGCCTGGCCGACGGCCGCGCGGTGGCGCTGGAAATGGACAGCGGCACCGAGCACGTCTACTCCAGCAAGTTCGCCTGCAACGAGTGCGGTTATTCGCTGCAGGAGCTGGAACCGCGCCTGTTCTCGTTCAACAACCCGATGGGCGCCTGCCCGGAATGCGACGGCCTCGGCCACATCGAGTTCTTCGATCCCAAGCGCATCGTCGCCTTCCCGAATTTGTCGCTGGCTTCCGGCGCGGTCAAGGGCTGGGACCGCCGCAACCAGTTCTATTTCCAGATGCTGTCCAACCTGGCGGCCTACTACGAGTTCGACCTGGACCTGCCGTACGAGCAGTTGCCCAAGACCGCGCAGGAAGTGATCCTGCACGGCTCGGGCAAGACCAACATCCCGTTCACCTACGTCAACGAGCGCGGCCGCACCGTGGTCAAGGAACACGCGTTCGAAGGCGTGGTCACCAACCTGGCGCGCCGCTACCGCGAGACCGATTCGATGGCGGTCAAGGAAGAACTGGCCAAGTTCATCAACGAGAAGCAGTGCCCGTCCTGCCACGGCGCGCGCCTGCGGGTGGAAGCGCGCTTCGTCAAGGTCGGCACCGGCAAGCAGGAGAAGGCCATCTACGAGATCGCCGAGAAGCCTTTGCGCGATACGCTGTCCTTCTTCGAACAGCTCAAGCTGAAGGGCGCGAAGAAAGAGATCGCCGACCGCGTGGTCAAGGAAATCATCTCGCGCCTGCAATTCCTCAACAACGTCGGCCTCGACTACCTGTCGCTGGACCGCAGCGCCGACACGCTGTCCGGCGGCGAAGCGCAGCGCATCCGCCTGGCCTCGCAGATCGGCTCCGGCCTGACCGGCGTGATGTACGTGCTCGACGAACCGTCGATCGGCCTGCACCAGCGCGACAACGACCGCCTGATCGAAACGCTGAAGCACCTGCGCGACATCGGCAACAGCGTGCTGGTGGTGGAGCACGACGAAGACGCGATCCGCACCGCCGACTACATCGTCGACATGGGCAAGGGCGCCGGCGTGCACGGCGGCGACGTCATCGCCCAGGGCACTTTGCAGGACATCCTGAAGAACAAGAATTCGCTGACGGCCCAGTACCTGAAAGGCACGCTGAAGATCGCCGTGCCGAAGCAGCGCCACGTGGCCAACGAAGACAAGCAGCTGGTCATCACCGGCGCCACCGGCAACAACCTGAAGAAGGTCAACCTGCACCTGCCGGTCGGCCTGATGACTTGCGTGACCGGCGTGTCCGGTTCCGGCAAGTCCTCGCTGATCAACGACACGCTGTATCCGGCGCTGTCGCGCCACCTGTACGGCTCGCAGACCGAGCCGTCGCCGCACGATTCCATCAGCGGCCTGGAACACTTCGACAAGGTGATCGCCGTCGACCAGGCGCCGATCGGCCGCACGCCGCGTTCGAATCCCGCCACCTACACCGGCCTGTTCACGCCGATCCGCGACCTGTTCGCGACCGTGCCGACCGCCAAGGAACGCGGCTACAGCGCCGGGCGCTTCTCGTTCAACGTCAAGGGTGGCCGCTGCGAAGCCTGCCAGGGCGATGGCGTGATCAAGGTCGAGATGCACTTCCTGCCGGACGTGTATGTGCCGTGCGACGTCTGCCACGGCAAGCGCTACAACCGCGAAACGCTGGAAGTGCAGTACAAGGGCAAGAACATCACCGAGATCCTCGACATGACCGTCGAAGATGCGCACGAGTTCTTCAAGCCGGTGCCGCTGATCGCGCGCAAGCTGCACACGCTGCTGGACGTGGGCCTGGGCTACATCAAGCTGGGCCAGAGTGCGACCACGCTGTCGGGCGGCGAGGCGCAGCGCGTCAAGCTGTCGCTGGAGCTGTCCAAGCGCGATACCGGCCGCACCCTGTACATCCTGGACGAGCCGACCACCGGCCTGCACTTCCACGATATCGATTTGCTGCTGAAGGTGATCCACCGTCTGCGCGACCAGGGCAACACGCTGGTCATCATCGAGCACAATCTGGACGTGATCAAGACGGCCGACTGGATCGTCGACCTGGGACCGGAAGGCGGCGCGGGCGGCGGCAAGATCATCGCCGCCGGCACGCCGGAAGACGTGGCGGCCAACCCTGCCAGCGTGACCGGCAAGTACCTGGTGCCGTTGCTGAAGTAAGCCGTCTGTTCATCGCCTCTTGATTAGGGGCAAGTCATCCCAGCCCAGCTCCAAGGACAATGCAGTGATGCATAGTCCTTGGAGCCTGCCATGCGTATCAATCAAAAGTATGTTTTGCCGCTTGCCGCACTGTTGGGCGCGACGACGATAGGGGTTGCCTCACTGCTGGCCTACAAGGCACGAGCCGAGCAGGACCAGGTCGATTTCATCACGAATTTCTACAAGGGCTACCTGTCCACCCCTGCCCGGCGCACGCCGCCGGCTGGATCGTTCTACTCGGCGGAACTCGAAGCCCTGCTGGCCACCAATCACGAGTTGTGCGGCAAACTGGCGCGTAACGATGAAATCTGCGGCTATGACGCCGATGGCGATGTCCTGCTGGACGCCCAGGAAACCGCGCCCGGCCTGGACTTCAACAAGGCCGGCTTCAAGGCGGTCCACGCCGGCAAGGCACGCGTCGATGCCTCCTTCAATGTCTTCCCCGTCCAGGGCAAGAATTACCAGCGCCAGATACGCTTCGTGCTGAAATTGGAAGACGCCGGCTGGCGCGTGGATAACATGCTGTTCGGTACCAACGGCGCCTACACCGACGCCAACGCGATGCGAATGGATATCCAGCATGAGAATGAAACGCTGTTGGCCCGCGCACAGGCCAACAGCGTTGCGACTGTCAGGGCAAGCTCGCTGCCCTGAACCCTTACTGCGCCGCGGTAACGCGGGTCTGCTTCAGCTTCTCGGCGCTGACCCAATCCTTGATGTGCGATTCCAGCACATCCATCGGCAGCGCGCCCGCGCCCAGCACCTGGTCGTGGAAGCTGCGGATGTCGAAGCCGGCGCCCAGTTCCTTGCGGGCATAGTCGCGCAGCTCAAGGATCTTCAGCTGGCCGATCTTGTAGCCCAGCGCCTGGCCCGGCCACACGATGTAGCGGTCGGTCTCGCTCTGCACTTCCACTTCCTCGATGCCCGAGTGGTCGTGGAAGAAGTCCACCACCTGCTGGCGGCTCCACTTCTTGTAGTGCAGGCCGGTGTCCACCACCAGCCGGATCGCGCGCAGCATCTCATCCTGCAAATGGCCGTAGTAGCTGTAAGGGTCTTTGTAGAAGCCCAGCTCCTCGCCCAGACGCTCCGAATACAGCGCCCAGCCTTCGGCATAGGCCGTGTAGTTGCCCTGCTGGCGGAAGGTCGGCAAGCCTTCGATCTCCTGCGCGATGGTCAGCTGCATGTGGTGGCCCGGCACGCCTTCGTGCAGCGCGGTGGTCTCGATGTCGATGGTCGAGCGGTGCGCGAAATCGCCGGTGTTGACCATCACGCGGCCGGGACGCTTGCCGTCCGGCGAACCGCTCATGTAGGCGGCGGCCGACGCGCCCTTCTCGCGGAATTCCTCGACCGGCTTGATTTCCACTTTACCCTTGGGCAGCACGCCGAACTGCTGCGACAGCTGGGTGTACATCTGGTCCGTATATTTCTGGTACAGGTCGATGATTTCCTGGCGCGATTTCGGATGCAGCTCCGGCTTGGCGGCCACCGCCTTGTTGAAGCTCTTCAGATCCTTGTAGCCCAGCTTCTGCGCCGTCGCCAGCATCTGCGATTCGATGCGCTTGACTTCGGACAGGCCCAGTTGATGGATCTCTTCCGGCGACATCTCGGTGGTGGTCGAGGACTTGGCCTTGTACGAATAGCGCGCCACGCCATCCGGCAGCGACCACATGCCGACGTCCTTGCGGCCGTAAGGCGCATACCTGGTCTTGGTGTAGACGGCCAGCTTCTTGTAGGCCGGGATCACGTCCTTCTGCACCGCCGCCAGCACTTCCTTGCTCAGGCGCGCCTTGTCGGCGTCCGAAAACTCTTTCGGGAATTTTTTCAGCGGCTCGGCGAACGGCGAATCGGCCGGCTTCATCGCGGCCACGTCCTCGCACTGCTTGACGATTTTCGGGATCAGGAATTTCGGCGGCATCAGCTTGTCCTGCACGCCTTTTTCCATCTGTGCGCGGGTCTCGTCGAACAGCTTGGGCAGCGTGTGCAGGCGGACGATGTAGTCCTCATAGTCCTTGACGGTCTCGAACGGCAGCGCCGACACCAGCTGCGGCGCATCGATGTGGATGCCGGAGTTTTGCGCCAGCGGCATCTCCCATTCCTTGAAGCGGCCGCCGTCGACGTTCTGGCGCAGCTGGCGCACCATCAGGTCGCGGTTCAGCTGTTCCTGCAGCGGGAAGCCGCTGGTGTCCACCGCTTCGAAACGCTTGAGGAAATCGGCGGTGATTTTCAGATCGCTGTCGATGCCGGCCTGCGAGAAGTCGGACCATTTGTCGTTGTAGCGCTTGTCGCCCAGCAGCGACGCCCATTCCGGGCTGGAGCGCATCGTGTATTCCCACTGCTCCTTGATCAGGCTGTTCAACGCTTCGCGGCGGCCGGCCAGGTCGGGCGCGGCGCCGCCGGACTGGGCTTGGGCCGTGCCCAGGATCAGGGAAAACAACAGGGCGCTGGCGACGCCGATACGGGTGGTTGCGGTTGTCATGTTCTAGGCCTATCAGGAAAAATGGTGAGCATGCACTGTAGGCCGGCGCCCGCCCCGGCGCGTGCGAATTGCGCTGGAATGTTGAAACAAGGGCATGAAATGCATTTTCCCGCGACAGACGAAATCAGTGCTCCAGCAAGTCCCCGGCGGCGCGGAACATCCGGCAGGGGTTTTGCGCCATCAGCGCGTCGACCGTATTGAAGCCCCAGGCCACGGCGCCGAAATCGATGCCGGCTTCGGCCGAGACCTTGGCGTCGCGGATTTCGTCACCGACCAGCAGCGTGTGCTCGCGGGCGACGCCGGCGCAGCGCCTGCGTGCGGCTGCGGTCCATGCGCTTGAAGCCATATTTGTCGGCGGCCTGGTCGAACACGTCGACGAATACCGGCAGGGTGTCGGCCAGCGTGCCGTCGAAATCGAAGATGATCAGTTTGCGGTTCAAGCGGTCCTCAGAACAGTACGAAATCCTCGTTGCAGCTGGGGAGCGAACGCAGGATGCACCACAGCGGGCTGCGGTAGGCGAAGTATAGTCCGATCGGTATCAACATCAGCAAGGCGGCCATCATATTCTCCTTTTCGCACATGTGTGCGAAATTAGTTTCAAGAAAACCGCAGACGCGCTGCGGCCGGGTTTATTCCATGTCGTTGAAGCTTTTGTAGGTCGAGATCAGCCGGCTGAAGGCGCGCTGCATATGGCGCCCGGCCTGCTCGTCGCGCAGGAATCGGGTATCGTGCATCAGCCCCACGATCAGGCTGTAGATTTCGTAGACCAGCTGGCCGGCGTCGGTGTCGGGCCGCAGGTGGCCCAGCTCCATCGCCTGCAGGATGGTCTTGCGCAGCGATGCGCGCCAGGCCATCACGCCCTGCTGCAGCCGGTCGCGCAGCGGTCCGTCCTGGTCGTCGAACTCGAACGCGCCGGCGCTGTACAGGCAGGCGTTGTTCAAGCCTTCGTTGCAGGCGCGCCGCGACCAGGCGCTGACCATGGCCATCAGGCGCGGCAAGCCCTTGGGCTGCTGCAGCGAGGGCAGGAAGATGTCTTGCGAAAAGCGGCGGTCGTATTCGTCGAGCACGGCGGCCTGCAAGGTCTCCAGCGAGCCGACGCGGGAAAACACGCCGCTCTTGCTGATGCCGGTGCGCTTGGCCAGCTCGCCGAGCGACAGCTTGCCGATGCCGTCGGCCGCCGCCATGTCCAGCGCGGCGTCGATGATGGTGGCGAAAGTCGCTTCGCTTTTTGCGGTCAGGGTGTCCATGGACTGCACTTTAGCACACCCGTGCGAAACTGCAAGCAAAAAGACGGCGCGCAATGGGATCACCCACGCGCGCCGCTTTCGGTCTCCTCCGGCCGGCTTATCGTGCCAGGCGCTTCTCCAACTCAGCCTTGACGGCGGTCAGTTCGGTAGGCAGATGGTAGGCCAGCTTGGCGAACAGTTCATCGTGCAGTTTCAGCTCTTCGCGCCAGGCGTCCTTGTCGATCGAGGTGATCGTTTCGAACTCTTCCGGCGAGAACGGGATGCCATCCCACTTCAGGTCGCCGAAGCGCGGGGTGGTGCCGAAGATGTTCTCGACGCCGCCGGCCGTGCCTTCGATGCGCTCCAGCATCCACTTCAGCACGCGCATATTGTCGCCGAAGCCAGGCCAGACGAAGTGGCCCTGCTCGTCGGTGCGGAACCAGTTGACGCAGTAGATCTTCGGCAGCGTGGCGGCGTTGACCTTGCCCAGCTTCTCGCCCAGGTTCAGCCAGTGCTGGAAGTAGTCGCTCATGTTGTAGCCGATGAAAGGCAGCATCGCGAACGGATCGCGGCGCACGATGCCCATCTGGCCGGCGGCGGCGGCGGTGGTTTCCGAACCCATGGTCGCGGCCATGTAGACGCCTTCCACCCAGTTGCGCGCTTCAGTGACCAGCGGCACGGTGGTCGAACGGCGGCCGCCGAAGATGAAGGCCGAGATCGGCACGCCGGCTGGATCGTCCCAGGCCGGATCGATCACCGGGTTCTGGGTCGCGGCCACGGTGAAGCGGGCGTTCGGGTGGGCGGCCTTGGTGCCGGAGGCCGGCGTCCAGTCCTTGCCCTGCCAGTCGATCAGGTGCGCAGGCGCTTCCTTGGTCAAGCCTTCCCACCAGATGTCGCCGTCGTCGGTCAGCGCGACGTTGGTGAAGATGGTGTCCGAACCCAGCGATGCCATGCAGTTCGAGTTGGTGCGGGTGTTGGTGCCCGGCGCCACGCCGAAGTAGCCGGCTTCCGGATTGATCGCGTACAGGCGGCCGTCGGCGCCCGGCTTGATCCAGGCGATGTCGTCGCCGATGGTGGTGACTTTCCAGCCATCGAAGGTGGTCGGCGGGATCAGCATGGCGAAGTTGGTCTTGCCGCAGGCCGAAGGGAAGGCCGCCGCGACGTAGTGCTTCTTGCCCTCTGGCGATTCGACGCCCAGGATCAGCATGTGTTCAGCCAGCCAGCCGGTGCCGCCCGCTTGCGCGTCCTGGTGGCCCATGTTGGAAGCGATGCGCAGCGCGAAGCACTTCTTGCCCAGCAGCGCGTTGCCGCCGTAGCCCGAACCGTAGGACCAGATTTCGCGGGTCTCAGGGAAGTGCACGATGTATTTGGTGGCGTTGCACGGCCAGGCGACGTCCTTCTGGCCGGCGGCCAGCGGTGCGCCGACGGTGTGCACGCACGGCACGAACTCGCCGTCGGTGCCCAGCACGTCGTACACGGCCTTGCCCATGCGGGTCATGATGCGCATGTTGACGGCCACGTATGGCGAATCCGACAGTTCCACGCCGATGTGGGCGATCGGCGAACCCAGCGGGCCCATCGAGAACGGCACCACGTACATCGTGCGGCCGGCCATGCAGCCGTCGAACAGCGGGTTCAGGGTGGCGCGCATTTCCGACGGCGCCATCCAGTTGTTGGTCGGGCCGGCTTCTTCCTTGGTGTTGGAGCAGATGTAGGTGCGGTCTTCGACGCGCGCGACGTCGGTCGGGTCGGAGCAGGCCAGGTAGGAATTCGGACGCAGTTCCTGGTTCAGCTTTTTCATGGTGCCGGCGGCAACCATTTCGCCGCACAGGCGGTCGTACTCTTCCTGGGAACCGTCGCACCAGTAGATGCGTTCCGGTTTGGTCAGGGCCGCGATTTCCGCTACCCAGTTGATCAGCTTTTGCTGCTTGATGTAAGCTGGGACGTTGAGCAGTGCTGCAACGCCACCCATGACGGGTTGATTCATACTACCTCCAATGCTAATTAAAATTCTGCTCTGCATGCGGCAGGATCGTCGTCAGCTTTTGGCTTGCGCTCAGATGCCCATTCGAAATGGGTCGGCGGTATCACGGCGGTCTTGCGCGGCCCGGATTCATGATCGACAGGCCTGTTTTTTGAGGCGATTGTACACCCGTCAATAGCTGTTTCAGTCAAAAATGTAGGAGAATTAGTTGAGTAAAGTAGTAAGCTATTCAGGTTCTTTTGCTAGCCGTTATTTCCCTACGAAATTCCTCATAAAATCGGTTATCTCCCATGAAAATTGCGATTCTTGACGATTATCAGAATGCCACGACCACGCTGGCCTGCCTTGATCTATTGCGCGGACACGACGTCAAAGTGTTCAATAACTCGACCCGGGGGCTGGGCCAGTTGGCGATCCGGCTGGCGCCTTTCGAGGCCCTGGTGCTGATCCGCGAACGCACCGCGCTGAACCGGGCGCTGCTGTCCAAGCTGCCCAATCTGAAGCTGATTTCGCAGACCGGCAAGCTGGCCGGCCACGTCGACGTCGAGGCCGCGACCGAGCTGGGCATTGCCATCGCCGAGGGCGTCGGTTCGCCGACCGCGCCGGCCGAGCTGACCTGGGCGCTGATCATGGCGGCGGCGCGCAAGATCGTGCCCTACGCGTCCAACCTGAAGGATGGCCTGTGGCAGACCGCGTCCATCAATCCGCAGTTGAACGGGCTGGGCGTGGCGCTCAAGGGGCGCACGCTGGGCATCTGGGGTTACGGCAAGATCGGCCAGATCATCGCCGGCTACGGCCGCGCTTTCGGCATGCAAGTGGTGGTGTGGGGCAGCCAGTCCAGCCGCGACAAGGCGCTGGCCGACGGCCATGCAGCGGCGGCCTCGCGCGAGGCGCTGTTCGAACAGGCCGATGTGCTGAGCCTGCACCTGCGCTTGCATCCGGACACGCGCGGCATCGTCAACGCCGAGGATCTGGCGCGCATGAAGCCGACTGCGCTGTTCGTCAACACCAGCCGCGCGGAGCTGGTGCAGCCGGGCGCGCTGGAGCAGGCGCTGCCGCAGGGCCGGCCCGGCTACGCGGCGCTGGATGTGTTCGAATCCGAACCGCTGGCGGCCGACAGCCCGCTGCTGCGCATGCCGACCGTGCTGGCCACGCCGCACCTCGGTTATGTGGAGCAGGATAGTTACGAGCTGTATTTCCGCCATGCGTTCCAGAACATCGTCGACTTCGCCGCCGGCAGCTGCGACAAGATCAACAACCCCGGCTACCAGGCCAACGCCCGCTAGCCCCTAGTCGGCCTGTTCGGGGATTTCCGGCAAGCCGGTCAGGTTGATGCGCGGCGCGGGCATGGCGTGCACCTTGCTCCACAGGCCAGCCCAGCCGGGCGGCCAGGTGATGTCCGGCCCGGCGTACGGCGCCAGGCTGGCGCGCACCGGCACCACCGGCACCGGCGGCATGTCGACCAGCGGGCCGCCGTCCGGACGCTGCATGTCCAGGCTGTACATATACCCCGGCAGCAGGGCGTCGCACACGCTGGCGAACCAGGCGGTGTGGTCTTCGTCGCGCCCCAGCGCCTGCGCCAGGCCCTGCGGATCGAAGCGCGCCAGCGCGTGGATCAGCTCCTCGGTGCTGGCGCCCGGCGTGTCGCCCCAGCCCATCACCGGATTGACGTTGTAGTCGGCGCCCGAGCCATACCAGCCCTCGCGCCACGAACGCTGCATCCAGTCGCGCCGGCCGGTGAACAGATGCCAGCGCCAGTGCAGCCCGGACGGCTTGGGCCAGGAATACAGGTAGAGCCGCTCGTAACCGGCCCGGTGCAACTCGCGCACCACCGCCATCAGGCGCGCGTGCGGCATGCGGTCGGGCGGGGCGCGGCGGAACAGGATGGCTTCGCCGTCGGCGAACTGCACCTCGTCGGTGGACAGGTTCAAGTCCAGCGTCCTCGCCTCGCTGCCGAAACGGGCCGAAATCCAGCCGGTCAGCAAATTGACCGACGTGATGACGCCGTAGCCGCGATGGCGGTGGAAAATGACGGTTCCGGGGGCGAGGGCTTTCATGGTATCGAAACGAACAAAGAAACCAGTGTAGCCATAGTATGCCCAAGTTTCCAGCCCGCCGACGGACTGTTTTCGCGTTCTTGGGCGGCTGCGGTTTGGGTTATGATGCAGATCATTTTAATCTGCCTGAGCTTTCATCATGACCCTGCGCATCCTCGCCACCGGCGGCACCTTCGACAAACACTACAACGAACTGAACGGCACCCTGGGCTTCGCCGACAGCCACCTGCCGGCCGTGCTGGCGCGCTGCCGCCTGACGGTGGACGTGGCGCTGGAACAGTTGCCGCTGATGGATTCGCTGGACATGGTGGACGCCGACCGCGAGCGCATCCTGGCCTCGTGCCGCGCCGCCGGCGAAAAGGCGATCGTCATCATCCACGGCACCGACACCATGCCGCAGACCGCCGCCGTGCTGGGCCCTGCCGGCCTGGGCCAGACCATCGTGCTGACCGGCGCCATGATCCCCTACGAGATCGCCAATTCGGACGCGATGTTCAACCTGGGCTTTGCCGCCGGCGTGGCGCAAACCCTGCCGCCTGGCGTGTACGTGGCCATGAACGGCAAGATTTTCGCGTGGGATAACGTGCAGAAAAACAAAGCGGCCGGAGTGTTCCAGCCGCTGTAACGCCAGCCCCTTACTTGCGCGGGGGCGCCAGCAAGTCTTTCGCCTCCGGCAAGAGGGTAGTCAAACGCAAGCTGTCCGGTGCGGCCAGCATGCCTGCCGCCTCCTTCAGCGCGCCCGGCATGGCCAGCGACGACGAGCCCGCCGCCTCCGGCTGCCCGGCCGCGTTGAAGGCCGCCAGCGCCTCCACCATGCCGCCCACCTTGATCCGCAACGACGACGGCCCGCCCTGCGCCACCAGGTGCGGCAGCTTGGCCGCGGCCAGCGCCGCCATCTGCGCCGTGCTCAGGCCGGCCGTCTGCGCCGTCGTGAACACCACCGCCTGCGCCGTCGTCAGCGCGCTGATCTGCGCGGTCGACAGCACCGCCAGCTGCGCGCTGCCCAGCGCCAGCAGATCGCGCGTCTCGATCGCCGCCAGGTCGTCCGAACCCAGCGCCGCCAGCAGCGGCTTGCTCAACGCCCCCACCTGGCTGGACGTCAGCGCCACGATCTGATCGGTGGTCAGCACGTCGAAGCCGGCCAGGTGCGCCGTCGGCAGCGCGCCGATCTGGCGCAGCGTCAGCGCGGCGATCTGCGCCGTGCCGAACGCTTGCAATTGTCCCGGCAGCAGCTGGGCGATGGTGGCGGTGGTCAGGCCGATCACCGCCGATGTGTTCAACGCCGCCAGCCCGTCGCTGCCCAGGCCGCGCAACTGCGACGCCACCAGCGCGGCAGCCTGCGCCGCGCTCAGGGCGCCGACCTGGGTGGTCGACCAGGCCGCCAGTTGCGCCGTGTTCAGGCTGGCAATCACCTGCGACGACAGCGCCGCCAGCTGGCCGGTGCCGATCGCCGCCACCTCATCCGCGGTCAGGGCCAGGTACTGGCGCGAGCTGAGCACGCCGAACTGCTGCGCGCTCAGGCCGAGGAATTGCTCGATGCTCAGGCCGGCGAGCGCGGCAGTGGTCAATGCCGCCACCTGGCGGCCGGCCAGCGCGCCGATCTGGCGGGTGGTCAGGGCCGCCAGCGTGGCCGGCGACAGCGCCGCGATCACCGACGTGTTCAACGCCGCCAGGTCGCTCAGTTGCAGGTTGGCCACCACGTCGGCCGACAGCGCGGCGAACTGCCTGCTGCTCAGCGTGGAGATCTGCAGGGGGCTCATGGCATTGATCTGGTCGCTGCTCATGGCTTGCAGCTGGTCGGTGCGCAGGCCGCCGATGGCCGCCGGATTGAGCGCGGCGATTTCCGCCGTCAGCATGTGGCCCAGCACGTCGGCGGACAGGGCGGCGATGTGCTGGCTGCCCAGGCCGGAAGCCTGGGTGGTGGTCAGGCCGAGGATCTGGTCGCTGCCCAGCACCGCCAGCTGCTCGGTGCGCAAGCCGTAGATCGCCACCGCGCGCAGGGCGGCGAAGTCCTGCGACTCCAGCGCCGCCACCGCTTGCAACGACAACGCGGCGATCTGCGCGCCGTTCAGCGTGGCCGCCTGCAGCGTGGTCAGGGCGATCGCCTGCTCCACCGTCATGCCGGCCAGCGCGGCCGGCTTCAGCTGGGCGATCTGCGTGGTGTTCAGGGTGCCGATCTGGTGTTCCGCTCCGCCCAGCACGGCAAACTGCGCCGAGTTCAGCGCGCCGTACACCAGCGCCGGCAAGGCCGCCAGCGCGGCCGGCGTCAACGCCGCCAGGTTGGTGGTCGACAGGCCGCCGGCCGCCGCCGGGTTGAGCTTGGCGATCTGCGCCGTGCTCAGCGCCTGGAACTGCTCCGCGCTCAGCGCGTTCAGGCTGGCCGAGGTCAGCGCCGCGACCTGGCGCGTCGACAGCGCGGCGATGCGGTCCGGATCCAGCACCGCCAGCAGGCGGGTCGCCAGGCCCGCGATGGCGTTCAGGCTCAGCGCGGCCAGGTCGGTGGTCTCGATGACGGCAAAGGTATCGTTGCTCAGCGCATTGATCTGGCTGCTGCTCAGCGTCGCCACCTGCGCCGTGCTCAGCGCGGCGAACTGTTCGCCGTTCAGCACCGCGATCTGGCGCGTCTTCAGCGCGGCGACGGTGGCCGGCTTCAGCGCCGCCAGGTCGCCGGCGTCGAGCTGGGCGATCGCCTGGGTCGACAGCGCGCCCACTTGCAGCGCGCTCAGCGCGGCGGCCTGGGCGGCGGTCAGTTGCGACGCCTGCTCCACCGTCAGGCCGGTCAGCGCGGCGCTGCTCAGCGCGGCCACCTGCGCCGTCGTGAACTTGCCGAAATCGCCGTCGCCGCCGGCGCCCAGGGCCGCCAGCTGGGCCGAGTTCAGCGCCGCCATCACCGCCACCCGCAGCGCCGCCAGGCTGGCGCCGTCGAGCGCCTTGATGTCATCGGTCGACAGCACGCCGAACTGGCGCGCGTTCAGGGCGCCCAGCTGGGCGCTGCTCAGCGCGTGCAGCTGCCCGGCCTGCAGCGCGTTGATCTGCGCCGTGCTCAGGCCGGCGATCACGCCGGTGCCCAGCACGTGCAGGCGATCCGCGTCCAGCGCCTGGATCTGGGCGCTGCCCAGCGCCGCGATCTGGCGGCTCTGCAGCGCGTGCAACTGGTCCAGGCTCAGGGCCAGCAATTGCGCCACGCTCAGCACGCCCATCTGGCGCGACGTCAGCGCCGCGATGTCGGCCGTTTCGATGGCGCCCAGTTCGGTGGCGCTCAGCTGCTTGATCAGCGCCGTGCTCAGCGACGCCATCTGCCCGGTGGTGAACGCCGCCAGCTGTGCGGCGCTGAACATGTCCTCGCCTGGCCGGCGCGTCAGCGGCAGCGCCGCCACCTGGCCGGCCTTGAGCGCGGCGATCTGCCCGGCGCCCAGCATGTGCACCTGGTCCAGCGACAGGTTGCCGATCACCGACACCGCCAGCCGGCTGACCTGCTGCGTGCGCAGCGCCGCCAGCGCCTCGGGCGACAGCCCGCGGATGCCGTTGGCGCTCAGCATGGAGGCTTGCGCCGGCGTCATCGCCGCCAGCTGCGCCGGCGACAGCGCCGCCATGAATCCGCTCGACTTCGACACCAGGTTGATCGCGTACGCCTGCAGGGCCGCGAAGTCCTGGGTTTCCAGCGCGGCGATGCTGGCGGCCGGCAGCGCCGACAGCTGCGCGCCGGTCAAGGCCTGGGCCTGGGCGGTGGTCATCGCCGCGACGTATTCGACGCCCAGGCGGGCGATGTCGGCCGTGGTCAGTCTGGTGATCAAACGCGTGCCGCCGGCGGCAAACTGCGCCGTGGTCAGGCTGCTGTCGAAGGTCATGATGTTTCCTTTTTGATGAAGTGGTCACGCATATGAGTTGAGGGTAAAGGAAATATTGAGGAAATGCTATCTCGCACCAGCAAAAAAAGCCCGCAAGCTGCGGGCTTTCCTGGCGCGGTGGCCTGAACTATTTGGGCACCGCCAGCATGCCGTGGCCGGCGGACGCCTGCAGCGCCTTCAGGCGCAGCGTGTCGCAATCGGCCTGGCCGGCGGCGGCCTGCTGGCCCGTGTCATGGAACTGCTGCAGCACATCGGCCATGCGCGCGGCCCTGGCCGCCAGCGGACCGGCCGGCGGCTGGCCGCCGCCGAGGTCCTGGCCAATACGCGGCGCCTGCTGCGCGGCCGCGTCGAACGCGGACAGCGCCTGCGCCATGCCGCTGACCTGGGCGCTCAAGCCCTGCTGGAACCAGACGTCGGCGGCCGCGTGCTGCCCGCCGTCGGTGCTGGTGTAGCTGGACGTCAGGCCGATGATGTTGCCGTGGTCAACCGCGCCGTCCTGCCGCACATCCAGGTTCAGGCTGGCGATATGCAGTTCGGCCAGCGTCTTGAGCTCGCCGGCCTGGCTGACGCCGTCGGCATTCGCATCGACCCACACGCGCAGGTCGCCAAAGCCGGCGTCGAGCGCGCTGACCATGCCGTCGTGGTTGCTGTCGAGTTCCGCCAGCGCCTGGTAGCCGTTGTCGGCGGTGCCGCCGCCGGCCAGCCTGGTGGCCGAGCCGAACAGTTCGCTGCCGTCGTTGATGACGCCGTCGTGGTTGCGGTCCAGCGCCAGCAAGCCGTCGCCCGGTCCGACCCAGCCGGTGGCGCGTTTCTGCCCGCTGGCCGCCAGGTCGAACTGCACGCCGGCCTCCAGCCCCAGCGTGCGGATGCCGTTGCCGTCGAGGTCCAGCACCAGCGGCGTGACGAAGGGCATGGCATGCAGCTGGGCCGTGCTGAAGGCGTCCTTCTGGGCCTGGCTCATGCCGTTGTACTGGGCCGACGACATCGCATGCGTCTGCGTGGTGGTCAGCGCCGACAGCTGGGCCGGCAGCATGGCCTGCATCTGCGTCGGCGACAGCGCGACGATCTGGCGCGTGCTCAGGCCGGCGATGTCGCGGGTTTCGATGGCGGTCAGGTTGGCCGCCGTCAGGTCGGCGATCAGCGTGGTGCTCAGCGCGCCCACCTGGGCCGACGACAGCGCCGCCATCTGCGCCGCCGTGAACTGGTCGGCGCCGGAAGCGCTCGCCCGCAAGGCCGCCACCTGCGCCAGCGTCAGCGCGGCGATCTGGCCGGTGCCCAGCGCCAGCAACTGGTCGTCCTGCAGCGCGCGGATCGCGGCGGTGGACAGCGCGGCGATATCGGCCGTTTCCAGCAGGCCGATGACCGAAGCCTGGATCTGCACCAGCGCCGCCGAATTCAGCGCCGCATACTGCGCCGTCGTCAGCGCGCGCAGCTGGGCGGTGTTCATCGCCGCCAGCAGATTGCCTTCGCGCGCGGCGGCGTTCAGCAGCAGCGGATTGATCGCGGCCAGATCGACCGGACTCAGCGCCGCCACCTGGCTGGCGCCGAGGATGCTCAACTGGTTGCTGCTGAACGCGGCCATCTGGCCGGTGCTCAGCGCCGCCAGCTGGCCGGGCGTCAGGGCCAATACCTGCTGGGTCTTGAGGCCGGCGATGGCCGAGGTTTTCAGGGCCGCCACGTCCGCCGTTTCCAGCGCCGCCACCACCGTCAGCTGCAGCGCGCCGAGCTGGGTGCTGCTCAGCGTTGCGGCCTGGGCCGTGGTCAGCGCGATCGCCTGCGCCGCGCTCAAGCCCTGCAGGGCGGCGGTGCGCAAGGCGGCGATCTGCGCCGTGCTCAGCACGGAGATCAGCTGCGCCGCGCTGCCCAGCGGGTCGGCGCCGAGCGCCGTCATTTGATCCGACGTCAGGCCGCTCAGCGCGGCCGTGCTCAGCGCGCCGAGGTTGGCGCTGCGGATGGCGCCGATATCGTCCACCGACAGGCGGGCCACTTGCTGGGACGTCAGCGCGTGGATCTGCAGCGAGCTGAAGCCGTAAATCTGTTGCGTGACCAGTCCGTCGATCTGGGCGCTGCGCAGCGACGCCACCTGGGCCGAGGTCAGGCCGGCCAGCTGCGCCGTCGTCAGGGCGCCGATATCGTCGCTCGACAGGCCGCCCAGCGCATTGGTGCTCAAGGCGCCGAGGTCGGCGCTCTCCAGGCCGGCCAGCGCCGCGGCGCTGAGCGCCGCCACCTGGGCGCTGTTCAGTACAGCGGCCTGGGCCGTGGTGAGCGCGGCCAGCTGGCTGCTGCCCAGCACCGCGGCCTGGGCCGTCTTGAGGCCGGCGATGGCGGCCGTGCGCAACGCCGCCACATCCGCCGTCGACAAGCTGGTCAGCAATGCCGGCGACAGCGCCGCCAGTTGCGCGCTGCTCAGCGCGCCCGCCTGCTGGGTAGCCAGCATCATCACCTGCGCGCTGGACAAGCCCTGCAGCGCGCTGGTGCCCAGCGCCGCGATCTGCGCCGTGGTCAGCGCGGCAAAGCGCGACGGGAAGCCGAAGAGGTCCATGCCCAGCAAAGGCAGCTGGTCCGAGCTCAGGCTGGCGATCGCCGCCGTGTTGAAGGCGCTGACGCGGGCCGAGTCGAAGGCGCCGAAGTCCGCCGCCGACAGGCCGGCCATCTGGCGCGAACCGAAGGCGCCGATCTGCGCCACCGTCAGGCCGCCCAGCTGGTCGCTGCCGAGGGCGGCGATCTGCTGGCTCAGCAGGGCCGTCACCTGGCGCGTGCTCAGGCTGTTGAGCTGGACCTGGGTCAGGTGGGCCAGCAGTGTTTCATCGAGGCCGGCAATCGCTTGCGGACTCAGGGCCGCCAGGTTGGCGGTGGTCAGGCCGGCCACGGTCTGGCTGCTGAGGGCGGCGATTTGCCGGCTGCTCAGTGCGGCGAACTGGGCCGTCGTCAGCGCGGCGAACTGGGTGCTGGTCAGCGCGGCGATCTGGTCGCTGCCCAGGCCGGCGATGGCGGCGGTCTTCAGCGCGGCCAGGTCGGCCGTTTCGATGGCGGCGATATTCTGGGTCGACAGCGCGGCCACCTGCTGGCTGGACAATACGGCAGCCTGCAGGGTGCTCAGCGCGGCCACCTGGCGCGTGCTCAGGCCGGCCAGCGCGGCGCTGCGCAGCGCGGCCACCTGGGCCGTCGTCAACACATCGATATGGCTGGCGCCGGCGGCATCGTTGCCCAGCGCGGCCAACTGGTCGGAGCTGAGCGCGGCGATGGCGGCGGTGCGCAGCGCGGCCAGGTCTTCCCCTTCCAGCGCGGCGATCTGGGCGCTGCTGAACGCGGCCAGCTGGCGGCTGCTCAACGCGGCGGCCTGGGCGGTGGTCAGGGCGATCACTTGCGGACGGGTCAGGCCCTGCAGGGCGTCGGTGCTCAGCGCGGCGATCTGCGCGGTGCGCAGCGAGGCGAACTGGGCGCTGGCGACGCCGGCGCCGAGGGCGGCCAGCTGGGCCGACGTCAGCGCGGCGATGACGGCCGTGCTCAAGCCCGGCAAGCCGCGGCTGTCGAGCGCGGCCAGGTCGCTGGTCGACAGGCCGGCGATGTGTTTGGAACCGAGCGCGGCCAGCTGCGCCGAACTGAGGGCGACCAGCTGCAGGGTGCTCAGCGCGACCAGCTGGTCGCTGCTCAAGGCCGCCACCTGCTGCGATTTCAGCGCCGCCAGTTGCGACGGCGTCAGCTGCGAGATCACGCGCGTGCTCAGGCCGGCGATCGCGGCCGTGGTCAGCGCCGACAAATTCGCGGTCGACAGGCCGGCCAGCGTATCGCTGGACAGCGCGCCCAGCTGCTGGCTGTTGAGGGCGGCCAATTGCTGGGTGGTCAGCGCGGTCAGCTGCGTGGCGGTCAGCGCCCGCATCTGGTCGGTCGACAGGCCGGCCAGCGCGGCCGTGCGCAGCGCCGTCACGTCGGCGCCTTCGAGCGCGGCGATATCGGCGGTGCCGAGCGCGGCGATCTGCGCGCTGCTCAGCGCGGCCGCCTGGGCCGTGCTGAGGGCGACGATCTGGCGCGTGCTCAGGCCGCTGAAGGCGGCGGCGCGCAGCGCGGCGATCTGCTGCGTGGACAACAGGTCGATATGGCTGGCGCCGGCGGCGTCGTTGCCCAGCTGCGCCAGCTGGGCGGCGCTCAGCGCGGCCAGCGCGGCGGTTTTCAGGCCGGCCACGGCGGCGGCGTCAAGCGCGTCGATGCCGGACGGCGACAGCGCGACGATCTGGCGCGAGCCGAAGGCGCCCAGCTGCGCCGAGCCCAGCGCGGCCAATTGCTGCGCGCTCAGGCCGGTCAACTGGTCGGTGCTCAGCGTGGCGATCTGGCGCGTGCTCAGCGCCGCCACTTGCGCGCTGCTCAGGCCGGCGAGCACGCTGACCGGCATGGCGGCGATCACCGCCGTGCTCAGCGCGCCGATGTCGTTGGTCTGCAGGCCGGCGATGGCCGACGATTGCAGCGCCAGGATCTGGCTGCTGTTCAGCGCGGCGACCTGGGCGCTGGTCAGCGCCGTCACCTGGTCGCTATTGAGCGCGGCCACTTGCTGGTTGCTCAAGCCGGTCAGCGCATTGGTCTTGAGCGCGGCCAGGTCGGCCGTTTCCAGCGCGGCGATATCGTTGGTGGACAGCGCGGCCAGCTGGCTGCTGCTCAGCACGGCCGCCTGCGCGGTGCTCAGCGCCACCGTCTGGCTGCTGGTCAGGCCGGCCAGGCTGGCCGGACGCAGCGCGGCGATCTGCGCCGTGCCCAGGCTGCCGAAGGCGCTGCCGGCCGGATCGTTGGCCAGCGCGGCCAGCTGGTCGGCGCGCAGCGCGGCCAGCGCCGAGGTGCTCAGCGAGCGCAGCGTGGCGGAGTTCAGCACGGCCACGTCGGCGCTCGACAGGCCGGCGATGTTGCGCGAGCTCAGGCCCAGCACCTGCGGCGCGGCCAGGCCGGCGACCTGCACCGTGCGCAGCGCCGCCAGCTGGTCGCTCGACAGCACGGCGAATTGTTGCGAGGTCAGGCTGGACAATTGCAGCACGCTGAGGTTGGCGACTGCGGCCGGGCTCAGCGCGGCGATATAGGCGGTGCCGAAGGCGGCCATATTGGCGCTGGAAAAGCCGGCGATGGTGTCGGACGACAGCGCGCCCAGCTGCGCGGCATTCATCGCCAGGAATTGGCCCATCGTCAGCGCGGCCAGCTGGCTGCTCGACAGCGCGGCCACCTGGGCCGGGCTGAGGCCGGGGATGGCGGCGGTGCGGATCGCGGCCAGGTCCAGCGGTTCCATGGCGGCGATGGCCTGCGTGCTCAGCGCGCGCAACTGGCTGCTGCTCAGGGCGGCGACCTGGCCGGCGGTCAGCGCGACCGCTTCGGCGGTGCTCAGGCCGCTCAGCGCGGCGCTGCGCAGCGCGGCGACCTGCGCGGTGGTCAGCAGCTGCACCATGCCGCTGCCGCCGTCGGCGGCGCCCAGCACGGCCAGCTGGTCGGAATTGAGCGCGGCAATCGCGGCCGTGCGCAGCGACGACAGCGTGGCCGACGCCAGGCCGGCGATGTCCGCGGTCGTCAGGCTACCCACCTGGAGCGAGCTCAACGCGGCGACCTGGCCGGAAGTCAGGCTGTGGATTTGCGCGCTGCTGAGCGCGTTCAACTGGGCGGTGCTCAGCGCGGCGATCTGGCGCGTGCCCAGGCCGGACAGCTGGGCCGTGGTCAGGCCGGCAATGCTGGCGGTATCGAGCACGGCGATCGCGCCGGCGCCCAGCGCGGCGAAGTCGGCGAATTCCAGGCCGGCCAGGCCGTCGCTGGTGAGGGCGTCGAACTGGCGGCTGCTCAGCGCGGCGATCTGGGACGTCGTCATGGCGCGCACTTGGGCGCTGCTCAGCACGGCGACCTGCTGGGTGGTCAGCGCGGCGATGGCGTTAGTTTTCAGGACCGGCACGTCGTCCGTAATGAACCAGGAGATTTGATCCGTGGACAGGCTGCTCAACTGCGCGGCGCTCAGCGCGGCGGCCTGCGCGGTGGTGAGGTACTGCAAGTGCGAAAAATTCAGGCCGGTCAGGGCGGCCGTACGCAAGGCCGCGATCTGGGCCGTCGTGACGTTCTGGAATTGCGCTCCGCCTGCGTTGGTGAGAGCGCTCAGCTGTGCCGACGACAAGGTGGAGAACGTCGCAGTGCTGATTGCCTGGCCGTTTACCGGGGAAACGCCTGCCTTGAAGAACACCGCAAAGACATCGCCCGGCGACATTGCCGCGAGCTGTGCCGTGCTGAGGACGCCGAGCTGCGCGCTGGTGAGGCTTTCAGCCTGGTCGGTGGACAGCGCCGCGATCTGGGCCGTGGTCAGGCTGGCGAACTGGCGGGTGCTCAAGCTGCTGAGCTGAGTCGTCGTCAGCATGGCCAGCACGGCCGGACTCAGCGCCGCGATGGCGCCGCCGCTCATGGCCAGCAAGTCGGCCGCCGGCAAGGCGGCGATCGCATCGCTGGACAGCGCGCCGATCTGGCGGCTGTTCAATGCGGCGAACTGGGCGGTGGTCAGCGCGCCCAGCTGGTTGTTGTCGAGCGCCGCCATCTGCTGCGTCGTCAGGCCGGCGATGGCGGCGGTCTTGATCGCCTTCAGATCGGCCGTGCCCAGCGCCGCGATCAGCGCCGTCGACAGGCTGGCCAGCTGCGCGCTGCTCAGCGCGGCGGCCTGGGCGGTCGACAGATGGGCCAGCTGCGCCGTGTTCATGCCCGCCAGCGCGGCGGTGCGCAGCGCGGCGATCTGCGCCGTGCCCAGGTCGGAAAACACCTGGTCGGTATTCTGGATGGAGCCGGTGCCCAGCTCGGCGAACTGGTCCGACGACAGCGCCGCCATGAACGCAGTGCTCAGGCCGGCCAGCGCGGCATAACTGAGGTCGGCGATATCCTGCGCCGACAAGCCCGCCACCTGGCGCGAGCCGAAGCCGGCGATGCGCACCGCGCTCAGCGAGTGGATCTGGTCGGAGGTCAGCGCCGCCACCTGGTTGCTGCTCAGCGCGCCCAACTGGCCCGAACCGAAGCCGGCCAGTTGCGCGGTGCTCAGTGTCGACAACAGGCCGGTGCCCAGCGCCGGCAGCGCGTTCAGGCTCAGCGCGGCCAGATCGCGGCTCTCCAGCCCGGCGATGCCGGCCGCCGACAGCGCGCCCAGCTGGGCGCTGCTCAAGGCGGCGAAATCGGCGGTGGTGAAAGCGGTCAACTGGGCCTGGCCCAGCGCGGCCACCTGGCGCGTCGACAACGCGGCGATGGCGGCGGTTTTCAGGGCGGCGATATCGGCCGTTTCCATCGCCGCGATGGCGTCGGTGGAAAAGGCGTTCAACTGCGCGCCGCTCAATGCGGCGGCCTGGGCCGTGCTCAGCGCCACGACCTGGTCGGAACTCAGCGCGGCCAGCTGCGCCGTGGCCAGCGCAGTGACGCCGCGCGTGCCCAGCGCGGCGATGCCGCCGGTGCCGATCGCCAGGATTTCATCAGCCGTGAAGGTCGCCAGCTGGCGCGTGCTCAAGGCGCTCAATTGACCCGTGCCCATCAGGGCCACCTGGTCGGACGACAGGCTGGCGATATTGGCGGTGCTCAAGGCGGCCAGGTCGGCCGTTTCAAACGCGGCGATGGCCTGGCTGCTGAGACTGGTGAAGGCTTTGGTGCCCAATGCGGCGGCCTGGGCGGTGGTCAGCGCGGCGACCTGGGCGCTGTTCAGCGCGCCCATGAAGCCGGACGGCAGCGCGCCGACGGCGTTCAGGATGGCCGGCTTGATCGCGGCCAGGTCTTGCGTGGTCAGTACCGCGACATTGCTGGCGGCCAGGTAGGCCAGCTGCTGGCTGGTCATGACGGCCAGGTGGTCGGTGCGCAGGGCGGGAACTTGGAGCGAACTCAACGCCGCGATATCTTCGCTGGTCCAGCTCAAGACATCCTGCGTGGAGAGGATGTTGGCGATCTGGTCAGTGGAAAGAATGGGGACGAAGGTGCTCATGACGAGTTCCTAATTTGATAACATCTTTCACTATAGCAGAAATCGCGCTAATTTCTACAGAGCAACGAAACTATTTTCCCTGGTTTTTATCAAAAATTACATGAAAAAAGCCGCAAAATCAAAGACTTTGCGGCATCTTTAACCAACAGGCAACGGCTTTGTTGTAGTCCGATTAAGCCTTCGCTTCGCCGCCCAGGGCCTCGACCACATCGGTCATCAGCTTGGCCAGTTCGCCGGTCATCAGCATGAAATCGCCGTCGAAACGCTCGTCGTCGTTCTTGGTGCTCGATTCCTTTTCAGCGATCACGTCCAGCGGCTTGATGCCCTTGATCGCCAGCGATTCGGTCAGCACGAAGGAAATCTTGCTGTCCCAGGTCATCGCCAGGCGGGTGCACTGCTTGCCGGCCGCGATGTGGCGGCGCACTTCGTCCGCTTCCAGCGTGTGGCGCACGTAGCGCACGGCCGCCTTGCTCTCGCCGGTGGCGCGCAGTTCGGTGTCCATGTCGACCGTGAAACCGGCCGGCGCATCGTCGGCCTGCAGCCATTCGGTCATCACGCCCACCGGCGAGCGCTGCACGCGCAGGCTTTCCAGCGGCAGCTTGTCGACCGCCTTGAGCAGCAGCTTGATCACTTCGTCGGCCTTGGCCGGGCTGGCGGCATCGACCACCAGCCAGCCGTTGACCGGATCGATCCAGGTCCAGACATTGCTGCGGATCGAGAAGGCGCGCGGCAGCAGCTCGTCGGCGACGCGCTCCTTCAATTCCTTCATGGCCTTCTTGCCGGGTGCGAAGCCTTGCGCCTCTTCCATTTCGGCGGCGCGGGCCTTGGCGACCTGGTTGATGACGGTGTTCGGCAGCAGTTTTTTCTCGGTGCCCAGCAGGATCAGCATTTGTTTGTTGACCACGTGCACCAGGCCACCGTTCGGGCGCGGCGTGTCCCAACCCTGGCGCAGCAGCTCATTGCTGCTGGCCGGGACGAAGGCGTGAGGAGCCAGCGCTGCTTCCAGTTGTTCGGGGGTGAAGGCCCAAGGGGCCGGCAGACGGTAAATCTGTAGATTCTTGAACCACATGTATTGAGCCTTGTTTCAGTAATGCCAGGGGAGCGCCATTTTACACGGTGATGGCGGCGCCGGACCGAATCTGTTGCTGACCTAGGCGAACAATTCGCCTTGCCGGGGCAACGCCGGCTGCGGGCCCGAGCCGGGCGGCTCCAGCGTGCTGGCGCGCACGCCCAACAGGCGCAGGCGGCGTTGCAGCGGCACCCGCTTCAGGCACTCGCGCGCGGCGTGCAGGATGCCGGTGGTGTCGGCCACCGGCTGCGGCAGGGTGACGTTGCGGCTGACGATCTGGAAATCGTCGTAGCGCAGCTTGATGCTGATGGTGCGGCTGACGTAGCCCTTGCGTTTGAGGTCGTCCGCCAGCCGCGCGCACAGCTGGGTCAGGATGCCGGACAGCGTGTCGCGGTCCTGGCGCGCATGCAGGTCGCGCTCGAAAGTGGTTTCGCGGCTGATCGACTTGCTCTCCGAGCTGGTGGAGATTTCGCGCCGGTCGATGCCGCGCGCAGCCTCGGCCAGCCAGGCCGAATAATGCGCGCCGAAATGGTCCTGCAACAGGCCGGCGTCGGCCGCCGCCAGCTGGCCTATGGTCGCTATGCCCAGCGCCGCCAGTTTCTCGGTGGCCTTGGGGCCGATGCCGTTAATCTTGCGCACGCCCAGCGGCCAGATGCGCGCCGGGATGTCGTCGTAGCCGAGGATGGTCAGGCCGTTGGGTTTTTCCAGGTCCGAGCTGATCTTCGACAGCAGCTTGTTGGGCGTGATGCCGATCGAGCACGACAGCCCGGTGGCGTCGCGCACGGCCTGCTTGATGCGCTGCGCCAGCTCGCGCGTCTCGCCTTCGACATGGGTCAGGTCGATATAGATTTCATCGATGCCGCGGTCCTCGAAATCCGGCGCGATGGCGGCCACGGCGTTCTTGAACAGCCGCGAGTAATGGCGGTAGGAGTCGAAATTGACCGGCAGCAGGATGGCGTCCGGCGCCAGCTTGGCCGCCTTCATCATGCCCATGGCCGAGCCCACGCCCAGCGCGCGCGCCTCGTAGGTGGCGGTGGTGATGACGCCGCGGCCGACATAGTCGCGCAGCCGCGAGAAGCTGTGGCTGCCGTCCGCCTGCGCCACCGGCTGGGCGTCGCGGCCGCCGCCTATGACCACCGGCAAGCCGCGCAATTCCGGGTAGCGCAGCAGCTCGACGGACGCGTAAAACGCGTCCATGTCGAGGTGGGCGATGCGGCGCAGGTCTTCAGCCATGGTGCGGGAACGATTACTGTGAATACATACAGTATCTACGGAAATCCCGCCGCCTGCAAGCATGCACTTTTCCGCGTGACCAAGTGTTACACTGAGACAACTACACCGACACCGCATCGCCGCCATGACCGAAAGACTGAGCACCGTTTTGCTGGCCATCCTGCTGCTGGCCGCGCCTGCGGCCCGGGCGGCGGCCGCGCCATGCGCGCCGGCGCGGGCCGGCCTCAGCGACCTGGGCTACTCGGCCTACCGCGAGGGCGGCGTCATCCACGGCAGCACGGCCGACGTGCTGGAAGAAATGCACCGGCGCAGCGGCTGCGCCTTCCAACTGGCGTGGTATCCGCACGGCCGGCTGTACGCGCAGTTCTTCAACGGCAGCCTGGACATCACCGGCGCCTCGCTGCGCACGCCCGAGCGCGACCGCCATGGCCTGTGGCTGCCCTACACCTACACCCACTTCGAACTGCTGCTGCTCAACAAAGACGCCGGCAAGTTCCGCAGCCTGGCCGATTTCGTCGACCACAGCAGCGCGCACCTGAACGTCACGCGCGGCATCTCGTATTCGGCCGCGACGATGGTGCAGATGGAGCGCCTGCAAAAGCTGGGACGGCTGGAATACGTCAACGACTACGGCGTGGTGTTCCGCAAGATCCTGGCTGGACGGGCCGAAGGCACGCTGGCGCCGCCCGCCATCCACGTGCTGCACCAGCGCCAGTTCCACATGCTGGGCAAGATGACCGGCACGCCGTTCGCGGAATCGCCGCGCGCGATGGTGGGCATGTATGTGTCGAAGCAGGTGCCGGCGGCGGCGCGGCGCCGTTACATCGACGCGCTGCGCGCCATCGTCGGCGACGGCACGGTGCAGAAAATCTACGAGCGCTACCTGGGCGAGGAAATCACCCGCCGCATCTTCAGTGGCGGCGTGCGCGACATCCTGGAGGCGATGCCGGACAGCTAGCAATGCCGGGCGCGGAACCACGCCGCGCTGGCTTCGTCTGCCGGGAAAAACGATTCGACCCGCAACTCGTGCACGGTCACGTCATGCGGCGTGCCCAGCGTGGCGATGGTGGTGAACAGATTCAGTTCGACGCCATCCTTGCGTATCGTCACCGGCAGAAAGGGCAAGGCGCGGCGGTCCAGGTTGGGCGCCAGATGGCCGACGCCCTGCATGCCGGCGACGCCGGGCAGCGCCAGCAGTTCGCCCAGCAGCACGGTGGCCGCGCTGCCGGGGCCGTCGCCCATCGCTTCGCGCTGTATCCAGTGCAGCAGGTCGGCGCCCACCTCTTCCCAGTTGTGCAGGTACTGGCGCACGCCGTGCGGATCCAGCATCAGCTTGAGCACGTTAACGGAGCCGTCGGTCGGCAGGGCCGCATCGTCGGGCAGGCCCAGCAGCCAGCGCATCATGCCGGCCGCCGGCGCGTTGGCCATCGCCAGGTTCCACAGGCGGTCCACCACCAGCGCGGGATACGGCGCCTGCTGCGCCAGCATGAAATCCAGCGCCTGCCGCACCGCGCCCAGTTCGGGATCGGACAGCTTGCGCTCCTGGTAGGCCGGCGCGTAGCCGGCCGACAGCAGCATGACGTTGCGTTGCCGCAGCGGGATCTCCAGCACCATGCCCAGCTTCAGTATCAAGTCCTTGCTGGGCTGCGAGCGGCCGCTTTCCAGGAAGCTGATGTGGCGCTGCGAAATCTCGCTCTCGGTCGACAGGCGCAGCTGGCTGTAGCCGCGCTTGCCGCGCCAGTACTTCAGCGCGGCGGCGAAGTCGCTGAAGTAATCGGCCGCGCCGCTCATGGGCATTCCGCCAGGCCGAGGCCATCGTTGGTTGTGCTGGGTGCAGGCATGATGATCTCCTTGAACGGCAATGATAGCCCGGCTGTGATCAAGGCGCGTTCAGGAAGCCGGTGACG
Organism: Rugamonas rivuli; assembly: GCF_009380165.1. GTDB lineage: Bacteria > Pseudomonadota > Gammaproteobacteria > Burkholderiales > Burkholderiaceae_D > Rugamonas > Rugamonas rivuli. The sequence goes on along the minus strand of NZ_WHUF01000007.1, from coordinate 315,337 downwards.
CGGGTCAGGCGGCCGTCGGCGCCGAGTTCGGCGACATCGGTGCCGTGCGCCACCGGCGCGCTGCCGGGCACGGCCAGCGTCCACGAAAAGCGCACCACGTCGTTGTGGCCGTCCGGCGTGCCGTCCAGTTCGAAACGGTAGCCGGGGAACTGGCCTTGCGCGCCGGCGATCATGGCGTCGATGCCGTCGTGGCCGGCGCCGCGCATCATCGGATCGAGGTAGCTGGCGTCCAGCGCAAAGGCACGCGCCACCAGCGCGCGGCGGGCAGCGGCGTCGCGTTCGTTCCAGACGGCCAGGTATTGGGTAGCGATGTGGGATGGGGTGGTCATGGCGATCTCCTTGAGTGGGTTATGTCGTAGCGACAGAAACCATTCTCCGGATATCGCTGTGCGGCGGCGATTACGTCCCAGGTAATCGTCGCGTGACCACCAGCACGGCGCCGGCCACCAGGCTGGCGGCCAGCAGGTAGATGCCGTTGGCGGTGCTGCCGCTGGCGTCCTTGATGGCGCCCACCAGATACGGGCTGGCGAAGCCGGCCAGGTTGCCGACCGAGTTGATCAGCGCGATGCCAGCCGCCGCCGCCGTGCCGCCCAGCAGCGCGGTCGGCAGGCTCCAGAAGATCGGGAAGGTGGTGAGGATGCCGGCCGTGGCCACGCTCAGCGCGGCCATCGCCAGCACCGTGTTGTCGCTGTAAATGGTGGCGGCCACCAGGCCCAGCGCACCGGCCACGGCGGCAGCCGCCGCATGCCAGCGCCGCTCGCCGCTGCGGTCGGAATGGCGCGCGGCCAGCACCATCACCACCGCCGCCACCGAATACGGGATCGCCGTCAGCAGGCCGATATCGAGCACGTCCTTCACGCCGCTGTTCCTGATCAGCTGCGGCAGCCAGAAGCTCACGCCATACAAGCCCATCACGAACAAAAAGTACACCAGCGCCAGCAGCCACACCGTGCCGCTGCGGAACACCTGCGCCAGCGGCAGGCGTTGCTGGTGTTGGCCGTCGTCGGCGATGGCGCGTTCCAGTTGCAGCTTGTCGTCCTCGCTGAGCCACTTGGCGGCGCGGATGCCGTCGTCCAGGTAGAACAGCGTCCAGACGCCGATCAGCACCGACGGCAAGCCCTCCAGCAGGAACAGCCACTGCCATCCGCTCAGGCCGTAGCGTCCGCCAAAGGCTTGCATGATCCAGCCCGACAGCGGCCCGCCCACCACGCCTGCCACCGCCACGCCGCTCATGAACAGCGCCACCATGCGCGCGCGGCGCCGCGCCGGATACCAGTAGGTCAGATACAGGATGATGCCGGGGAAGAAGCCGGCCTCCGCCGCGCCGAGCAGGAAGCGCAGCAGATAGAAGCTCGCCACGCTGTCGGCGAACATCAGCGCCGACGAGATCAAGCCCCAGCTGATCATGATGCGGGCGATCCAGATGCGGGCGCCGGTGCGCGTCATCAGCAGGTTGGACGGCACCTCGAACAGGAAGTAGCCGATGAAGAAGATGCCGGCGCCGAGGCCGTACACGGTATCGCTGAAGCGCAGCTCGGCCAGCATCTGCAACTTGGCGAAGCCGACGTTGACCCGGTCCAGGTAGGCGGCCACGTAGCACAGGAACAGAAATGGCATCAGCCGCCAGCTGACGCGGCGGTACAAGGGGTCGAGCATGGCGTCGGAAATAGTTGTTTTCATTTGCTTAATTTGCAATACAATTTGCGGCTGACAATCAGCCCGGATTACCCATGATACGCATCCTGCCCGCTTTGCTTGCCCTGCCCGCCGTTCTGGCGCTGGCCAACCCCGCCGTGCCACCGGTCGCGGCGCAGAAGCCGTGGAGCGATCGCTATCACGGACAAGCGCTGGCCGACGAATACCACTGGCTGCAAAACCGCAACGATCCTGCGGTGCTCAGCTACCTGAAGGCGGAGAACGCCTACACCGAGGCCGCCACCGCCGCCATCGCGCCGCTGGCGAAAAGCCTGGCGGCCGAACTCACCGCCCGCACCACGGCCAGCGACCTGACGGTGCCGTGGCGCCAGGGCGATTTCTACTACTACGCGCGCATCGTCGCCGGCCAGCAATACGCGCTCAACTGCCGCCGCCGCGCGGCAGCCGACGGCAGCTACGACGACAGCGCGCCGGAAGATATCCTGCTGGACCAGAACCGCTTGGCGCAAGGCAAGAAATTCTTCGCGCTGGAAGGCATGATGCCCAGCCCCGACGGCCAGCTGCTGGCCTATCGCGCCGACACCAGCGGCAATCACCAGTTCCAGCTGCACATCAAGGACTTGCGCAGCGGCCGCGAGCTGCCCCTCAGCGTAGCGCGCGTGACATCGATGGAATGGGCCGCCGACAACCGCACCATCCTGCTGACGCAAGCCCATCCGTCCACGCTGCGCCCCGACCGCCTGCTGCGCGTGTCGACGGCGGGCGGCAAGCCGGTGGAAGTGTACCGCGAGCGCGACGGCAATTTCCTGCTCGGCGTCGGCCGCACGCACGACGGCCGCTTTCTCCAGCTGATGGCCCTCAGCTCCGACACCAGCGATACCTGGCTGCTGCCGCGCGACCAGCCGGCCGGCGCGCTGCGCCTGCTGATGCCGCGCACCACCGGCCACCGCTACGACGCCGACACGCGCGGCGACCGGCTCTACCTGCGCACCAACAAGGACGCGCCCAACTTCCGCGTGGTCAGCGCACCGCTGGCCGCGCCGCAGGAGTGGACCGAGGTGATGCGCCCCGAGGCCGGCACGCTGATCGAATCGATGGATGTGTTCCGCGATTTCCTCTTGCTCAGCGAACGCGCCAGCGCGCTCAGCCGCCCGCGCATCCTCGACTTCGCCACCGGACAATGGCGCAGCGTGCAGTTCGATGACGAGGTCTACCTGCTCCAGCAGACCGGCAACGCCGGCTACGACGACCGCAGCTACCGTCTGCAATACCAGTCGCCGGTGGCGCCGCCGATGGTGCTGGAAATCGACATGGTCAGCGGCGCGCGCAAGGTGCTCAAGCGCCAGCCGCTGGCCGGCGTCGACCTGGAGCGCTTTGTCACGCGCCGCATCTGGATCACCGCGCGCGACGGCGTCAAGGTGCCGGTGTGGCTGGCCTACCGCAAGGACGTCAAGCTCGACGGCAGCGCGCCGCTGCTGCTGTACGGCTACGGCGGCTGGGGCTTCCCCAGCGAAGCCCACTTCAGCCTGCGTCAGCTGAGCCTGATGGAACGCGGCGTCATCTACGCCGAAGCGCAGATCCGCGGCGGCAACGACCTGGGCGAACAATGGCACGACGACGGCAAGCTGATGAAGCGGAAAAATGTGTTCAACGATTTCATCGACAGCGCCGAGCACCTGGTGCGCGAGGGCTACACGCGGCCGGAGCGGCTCATCGCCGAGGGCGGCAGTTTCGGCGGCATGGTGATGGGCGTGGTGGCCAACGAGCGGCCCGAGATGTTCCATGCGGTGCTGGCGGGCGTGCCGCAGGCCGACCTGGTGCACGAGATCACCGATCCGACGCTGCCGATGGTGACCTACGAATACCTGGAGTCGGGCGACCCGAAGCAGAAGGCCGCCTTCGAATACATGAAAAGCTACTCGCCGTATGACAACATCAAGCGCCAGGCCTATCCGGCGATGCTGGTGACGGCCGGCTTCAAGGACACCCAGGCGCAGTACTGGCCGGCCGCCAAGTACGTGGCGCGGCTGCGCGCGCGCAAGACCGACAGCCGGCCGCTGCTGCTCAAGACCGACTTCACGTCCGGCCATTACGGCGCTTCCGGGCGCTATGACGCCATCGACGGCACGGCGTTTGAGCTGGCCTGGATGCTGTCGCAATGGGGCATCAACGAATAATTTTCTAAATTATTTTCAAAAACCCTTGCGGAACGGATAAACCACCTTGTAGAATACGGCCTCGTTCAGCAGTTGTGACAAAGTAGTGAAGCAAAGCTGATATGTTTTCTGGGTGCTTAGCTCAGTTGGTAGAGCGGCGCCCTTACAAGGCGTAGGTCGGGAGTTCGACCCTCTCAGCACCCACCAAGAAAACAGAGAAAACGAAATTTGGAGCGGTAGTTCAGTTGGTTAGAATACCGGCCTGTCACGCCGGGGGTCGCGGGTTCGAGTCCCGTCCGCTCCGCCAAATTCCTTTAAGGGCCCGATTCGTCGGGCCCTTAATCATTTCTGCGCCGCTTTTATCCCAGCTCGTACCAGACGCCGCGCCCGCTGCCGAACTGCCGCAACTGGCCATGTTCGACCAGATTGCGAAAATGCGGCTTCAAGGTATTTCGGTTGCGGCCGGAAACCCGCAAGATATCCGCCATCGTCACCCGCCCATGTTCCCGTGCAAACTGCACGATTTGCAGCGACAGTTCAGGCAAGGCCGCCAACACCACGCGTTCCAACTCGACCTTTTTCTCAAGCCGGCGTATCTGCTCCGCCAGCGAGCGCAGAAAAAACAGCAGCCACGGTTGCCAATCCGGCGCATTGCTGCGGATCGTGGCCTGTGTTTGTCTGAGCGCCAGGTAGTACGCCTCTTTGCTTGCTTCAATCACGCTTTCCAGCGAGCTGTAAGGTACGAACGCATAACCGGAGCGGAGCAATAGCAGGGTCGTCAAAATGCGGCTCAAGCGGCCATTGCCATCCTGGAATGGATGAATCGCCAGGAAGACGACCGTGAAAATGGCGATCACCAGCAGGGGATGGAGCCGCCCGCCACGCAGCTCGCGCACGCTCCAATCCACAAGCTCAGTCATGAGGCGCGGCGTATCAAACGGCGATGCTGTTTCGAAAACCACACCTAGCTGCCGGCCGTCGGCGTCGAAAGCGACCACGCTGTTGACGCTGGTCTTGTACTTGCCGCGATGCCGCTCGTCCTTGTCGCTATGACGCAGCAACATCTGGTGCAGTTGCTTGATATGGTTCTCCGTCACGAGAATATCCGGCCAGGAGTGGAACACCACCTCCATCAACTCCGCATAGCCCGCCACTTCCTGTTCGTCGCGCGTGGCAAACGATCTAACCTTGAGATTGGAAAGCAAACGCGCCACCTCGCGATCGGACAGGCTGGCGCCTTCAATGCGGGTGGAAGAGCCTATACTTTCAATGGTGGCGACGCGGCGCAACGCGGACAGCCGATCCGGCGCAAGCCTGCCCAACGCCCGCCAGGCGCCTTTGAATTCATCAATCCCGGCAATAAGATTCAGGATCTCAGGGGTGATATGCAGAGTATCGGTGCGCAGCATACAACCAATAATACACCCATTAACAACCAATTAAGTCCGACCTAATTCACCGGATGTTATCCTTCCGGCATGCGTATTCCGACACCTTTCCAGCCCCCCTATCTGCGTTTCCGCGTCCGCATGGCGCACCAGGCGATGGTGCAGTTCGTGGCCAGTTTCGCTTCTTCGCTGGGATACATCATGCTCGGCTTCGGCCAGGTGCTGGTGGGCCTGATCGCCTGCCTGGCCTTGCCGGGATTGTTCGCGGCGACGCGGCCGTGGCCGCAGGCGCTGGGCCTGTTCGCCGGCCAGGCGCTGGTGGCCAGCGCACCGGTCTGGCTGCTGCGCAAGCGCCTGCTGCCGGAACAGGTGCTGCTGTGGTGCCGCCCTCTGCCGATACCCGCGCGCGCGCAGTGGACCGCCAACATCGCCGTGGCCGCCATCATCATCGTCCCGCTCAGCATGGCTTACGCGCTATCCACCGCGATCTGGCTGTACCAGTGGCCGGACTGGCTGCGCCCGGTCGCGCCGCAAGCCGTGCTGCTGACCGCCGGCTCGCTGCTGCTGGGCTGGATCGTCTCGACACTGGTGCTGGCCCGACGCTGCCGCATGCCGGCCGCCGCCAAACTCAACGCCCACCGTCCGCCTCCCGCGCCGTATGTGCCGCGCGTGCCCAGCCTGCCGCGCCGCGCCTGGACCGCGCTGCATCACTGGCGCCAGCTGTTCTGGCTGCCGTTCTGGCGGGCCGAGAACGTGGTCGGCATCCAGCAGACCGTGCTGCTGCTGGGCGCGCTGCTGAGCATCGCCGTGTGGCTGTGGCGCCCGCCCGCAGTGCCGCCGACGCTGTGGGCCGCCAACGCCGCGCTGCTGTTGATGCTGCTGACCGACCGCGGCGACAAGGCCGTGACCGAGCAGATCGCCCTGCTGCGCCCCGTCGCTGCGGCGTGGCCGGTCCCCATTGAAAACCTGTTCCGCTTTGCCCGCATCTCCGCGCTGCTGCCCGGCCTGGCCGTGATGGCCTGGTTCGCCTTGCTGACGCTGGGCCACCTGGGCCGCGCCAGCAGCGCCGGCTACAGCACCACCGTCGCCACCGTCTGGCTGTGCTTTGCCGGCGTCGCCCAGGTCGCCGTCATCTCGCTGCGCCGCCTGAGCGTGAACGGCCGCGTGGGGCTGGTCATCAGCTCCATCATCATCCTGATTGCCATTGGAAGCGAACTATGGAATTGAACCCCGTGCTGCGCATCGACCAGCTGACCTTTGAATTCGCCAGCCATCCGCTGTTCCGCCGTTTCGACCTGCACCTGGGCGCAGGCATCACCTGGCTGCGCGGCGAAAACGGCGCCGGCAAGACCACGCTGCTGAAGCTGGCCGGCGGCGCGCTGACGCCGCACGGCGGCAGCATCGCGCTGGACGGCGTCGACCTGCACGCCCAGCCGCTGGCCTACCGCCTGCAATGCTGCTACTGCGGCGGCGACACGCCGCAACTGCCGTGGCTGACCGTGCGCGAAATCCTCGACCTGCACCTGTCGCTGTATCCCCACACCGACCCGGCGCTACTGAACGCCGAGCTGGAAGCCTTCCACCTGCTGCATACGCTGGACCAGCCCGTCACCACGCTGTCGCTGGGCCAGCACAAGAAGATGCAGCTGGCGCTGGCGCTGGCGCTGCCGGTGCGGCTGCTGCTGATCGACGAACCGTTCAACGGCCTCGACGCCGACGCCATGGCCTATCTGCGCCGGCAACTGTCGGCGCCGGAGCGGCTGGCGCGCCAGTGCATCCTGCTCACCAGCCATCTCGACCCGGCCTTGCCGCTGGCCGGTACCGTGCAACTTTAAGTTATCATTGGAACGATAAGCCGAGCCGGCCCGGCCGGCCTGCCTTGTCCTGCACGGAGTTCCCTTGATCTTTGGTTTCCTCAAATCGCCCGCATTGTCGCCGCGCCTGCTGCGCCTGAAGGAATCGGCGCTGTTCGCCACGCTGACCCCGCTCGAACTGAAGATCGTCGACGGCCTGATGCACGAGCGCCGCTACCTGGCCGATGAAATCATCTTCGACGAGGGCGAGGAAGGCCAGGCGCTGTACCTGGTGATGTCGGGCCGCGTGATCATCAGCCGCAAGCTGGGCGCCACGCGCGAGGTGGTGGCCGAACTGTCTGCCGGTTCCTTCTTCGGCGACCTGGCCCTGCTGGACAACACGCCGCGCAACGCGCAGACGCGCGCGCTGGACAACTGCGAACTGGCGGTCTTCTTCCGCGCCGACTTCATGGGCCTGATGGAGACCGACGCCGTGATCGGCTACAAGATCTCGCTGGCCCTGGCCCGCCACATCGGCAGCCGCTTGCGCGACTGGATGACCGGCAAGCCGCAAGTCGAGGCCTTATGAACCTGCTGCCCACCCAGCAGCGCGCCGGGCCGGTGGTCTGGAGCGGTATCATCGCCGCCACCTGCGTGCTCTTGTTCCTGCTGCAGCAGATGCTGTTCCTGGCCATTCCCTTCCTGCTGGGGATCGTGCTGTACTACATCCTGCAGCCGCCCATGCAGCGCCTGATCCGCATGGGCGTGAGCCACAACGCCGCCACGCTGATCGTCGGCAGCGTGTTCCTGTTGCTGCTGGTGGCCGCTTGCCTGGTCTTCATCTACTGGGATGCCGGCCCGTCCGACTCGTGGCAGGACATGCTGGGCAAGTACCTCAGCGGCGGCCTGGAGTTCGTGCGCCACACGATGCTGTCGCTGGAGCAGCAATTCCCCATCCTCAAGCAGATCAAGCTGGCGCGCACGGTCAACAGCCGCGTCAGCGCCTTCACCGGCACCTTCGTGCAAAAGCACCTGACCGACATCCTGGTGTCGGTGGCGGCGTGGCTGCCGTCGCTGCTGCTGGCGCCCTTCCTGACCTTCTTCTTCCTGCGCGACGGCCTGCGCTTCAAGAAGTTTTTGGCGCGCGCCGTGCCGAACGCTTTCTTCGAACGCACGCTGTACCTGCTGCACGAAGTCGACCAGACCGCGCACCGCTACTTCCAGGGCCTGATCAAGCTGACCGTGCTCGACACGGCGGTGCTGGCCTTCGGGCTGTGGGCGATCGGCGTGTCGTCGCCGCTGGTGCTGGGCCTGATCGCGGCCATGCTGGCGTGGGTGCCGTACGTGGGGTCGATAGTCGGCTGCGTGCTGGTGGTGATGGTGGCCTCGACCGACGCGCCGGCCGATCCATCCGTGGCCTACATGGCGATCGGCGTGTTCATCACGGTGCGGCTGCTGGACGACTTCGTCTTCATGCCGCTGACGCTGGGGCGCAGCCTGCACATCCATCCCTTGATCACGGTGCTGATGATCTTCATCGGCGGCTCGGTGGCCGGCGTGGCGGGGCTGATGCTGGTGCTGCCGCTGCTGGGCGTGGTGATGGTGATCGGCGAAACGCTGGGCCGCCTGATCACCGACCCGCGCCTGCGCGCGCGCCACCGCAACGCCATGGAACTGCGCACCAGGCAGGCCAGCGCCGACCTGGCCACATAAAAAAGGGCCGCTGTCGTAGCGGCCCTTATGCTTTGCTGCGAACGCTTACGCAGTCATCGCCTGCTTGCCGGCGGACTCGGTAACGACTTCCTCATCGTCCGAGCGGATCAGGTGATCGAAGGCCGACAGTGCCGCCTTCGCGCCGTCGCCGGTGGCGATGATGATCTGCTTGAACGGCACCGTGGTGACGTCGCCCGCCGCAAACACGCCGGGGATCGAGGTCTGGCCACGCGCATCGACTTCGATCTCGCCATGACGCGACAGCGCCACCGTGCCCTTGAGCCACTCGGTGTTCGGCACCAGGCCGATCTGCACGAACACGCCTTCCAGCTCAACCTTCTTCGCCTCGCCCGACACGCGGTCGTTGTAGCTCAGGCCGTTGACGATCTTGCCGTCGCCGTGGATCTCGGTGGTCTGCGCCGAGACGATCACGGTCACGTTGGCCAGGCTGCGCAGCTTACGCTGCAACACCGCGTCGGCGCGCAGCTCGGCGCCGAACTCGATCAGCGTCACGTGCTTGACCAGGCCGGCCAGGTCGATCGCCGCTTCCACGCCGGAGTTGCCGCCGCCGATCACCGCCACGCGCTTGCCCTTGAACAGCGGACCGTCGCAGTGCGGGCAGTAGGCCACGCCGTGGTTGCGATATTCCTTCTCGCCCGGCACGTTGATCTCGCGCCAGCGGGCGCCGGTCGCCAGGATCACCGACTTGGCTTTCAAGGTCGCGCCGGTGGCGGTCTGCACTTCGATCAGCTTGCCCGGCACCAGCTTGGCGGCGCGCTGGGTGTTCATGATGTCGACTTCGTATTCCTTGACGTGCTGCTCCAGCGCCACGGCGAATTTCGGGCCGTCGGTGGCCGTGACCGAGATGAAGTTCTCGATCGCCAAGGTGTCCAGCACCTGGCCGCCGAAACGCTCGGCCAGCACGCCGGTCTTGATGCCCTTGCGGGCGGCGTAGATGGCCGCTGCCGCGCCGGCAGGACCGCCGCCGACGATCAGCACGTCGAACACGTCTTTCTTGCTCAGCTCGGCTGCCTGACGGGCGCCGGCGTTCTTGTCCAGCTTGGACAGAATCTCTTCGACATTGGTGCGGCCCTGGCCGAAGTGCTCGCCGTTCAGGAACATCATCGGCACCGCCATGATCTGGCGCGCCTCGACTTCTTGCGGGAACACGCCGCCATCGATGGTGGTCACTTTGATGCGCGGGTTGATCACCGACATCGCGTTCAGCGCCTGCACCACTTCCGGGCAGTTGTGGCAGCTCAGCGAGATAAAGGTTTCGAATTCGTAATCGCCATCCAGGTTGCGGATCTGCTCGATCACGGCCTCGTCGAACTTGATGGTGTGGCCGCCCACTTGCAGCAGCGCCAGCACCAGCGAGGTGAATTCATGGCCCATCGGCACGCCGGCGAAACGCACGCCGATATCGGTGCCGGGGCGGTTGATGCTGAACGACGGTTTGCGTTCGGCATCGTCGGTGCGCTTGACCAGCGTGATCTTGTCGCTCAACAGGACGATTTCCTGGAGCAGTTCTTCCATCTCGCGGGCCTTGGCGCTGTCATCGAGAGAAGCGACGATCTCAATCGGTTGCACCACTTTTTCCAAGTAGGCTTTCAACTGGGTTTTGAGAGTTGCATCTAACATGATTTTTCTTCCTTTTTACAAATATTTAGGCGTATGCCGGGCCGGACGCCCGGACCGGCATCGCGGTATTACTTGTGTGCTGCGGTCTCTTTCAAGACGTGCTCGGACTTAGATCTTGCCGACCAGGTCCAGCGATGGGGTCAGGGTCGCTGCGCCTTCGGTCCATTTAGCTGGGCAAACTTCGCCTGGGTGCGATGCCACGTACAGAGCGGCTTTCACTTTGCGCAGCAGTTCGGAAGCGTCGCGGCCGATGCCGTTGTCGTGCACTTCCAGCACTTTGATGAAGCCTTCCGGATTGATGACGAAGGTACCGCGCAGTGCCAGGCCTTCTTCTTCGATCATGACTTCGAAGTTGCGCGACAGGGTGCCGGTTGGGTCGCCGATCAGCGGGTAGTTAACTTTTTTGATTGCATCCGAGGTGTCGTGCCATGCTTTGTGCGCGAAGTGGGTGTCGGTCGACACGCCGTACACGTCCACGCCCAGTTTGGCGAATTCAGGCTGGTGATCGGCCAGGTCTTCCAGTTCGGTAGGGCAGACGAAGGTGAAGTCGGCTGGGTAGAACATCAGGACGGACCACTTGCCTTTCAGGGATTCGTTGCTGACGTCGATGAATTTGCCGTTAGCGTAAGCGGTTGCCTTGAATGGTTTGATTTGGGTATTGATCAGGGACATTGTGGTTTCCTCGTTGGGTTGTGAATCATTGAGACGCCAGTTTAAGGGCTTTCGCCTCATTTGCAAAATTGATTGTTCCAATAGTTTCAATAGCTACTAGCTATAGAACAAGCAAAGCGAATAGCTATTATCCCTGTTTCGGAGCAGTCAGTAGGGCGATCAGCTGAGCGGGGCAGCCAATGATGAAAGGAAAGATTGCAGAAGGGCTGACAAACGCGCCGCCGATGCCGCTTCGCCGCGCTGCTCATACAAGTCATCGCCGGATTCGACGTCAATGATTTCTGCATAAAAATCACCGCTATCCCAGCAGGTGATGCGGCCCAGACGCTCGCGGGTGTCGAAATCAATTCTCGCCGAAGGATTGTCGGAGTTCGGGGCGATGGTCAGCTCCGCCTGTATTCCGGCTGGCAGGCGTCCCATTATTTCTTTCGCCAGATCATAAAAAGTGTTCAACATGGCGATCATCCATTAAACCGATTTACTGGCAACCAGCCGAATGTTGGAGGCTGCTGGCATCTGGGGAACCATTTGTTTTTTGCGCGCAGCATTTCGGCCTTGCAGCGATTGCGGTCCTACTATTTTCGCCCAACCAGTACTGGTGCGCTTCAAACAATCGGATGGAACCTCGAATTCGACATATACCTGGCCCCTCTTCGCTCGCCGTTGAAAGGATAGCCTGTCTGGCGGCACCAGCACGTGCGTGGTGCCGCTAAAGCTCTCCTGAACCATACCGGTAGCGAGCATTGCGAGGTATTCCGCCATGCACATCCAACGTCCGACTGTCACCGTCTGCATTGTAGTACTTGTGGCCATATTGGACAGTGCTGAGAGCAAACGAGTATCGACCACTCTAAAGCCGATGCCTATCTGACATAGTGAGATAGCGCAGTATCTTCGCGTCTTTGCCATGAAAAATATTGTGGAAACGTTACCACTCATCCCTTTATTCCGATTGCGCCATGGGGGAAGAATTGGATAACATTGCCGGAATAACACGAGGAGCCCTTCCCCCCATGAACACCACCGAAATCTTCCTGATCGCGATGCTGCTGATCTTTACCGTGCCCTACCTGGTATGGCGGATCTTCAAGACCGACTATTACGCGCCGCTGGTCATCATCCAGATCATCGGCGGCATCTTGCTGGGGCCCGGCGTGCTGGGCGCGGCCTTTCCCGAGTACCACAAATTTGTCTTCGCGCCGGACGTGGTGAAGGCGCTGAACGGCATCGCCTGGTGGGGCGTGATGCTGTTCGTGATGATCGCCGGCATCGAGCTGGACCTGAAAAAAGTCTGGCAATACCGCCGCGAAAGCGCGACCACGGCCAGCTTCGCGCTCGGCATGCCGCTGGTGTGCGGCTGCGCCGCAGCGCTGCTGCTGCTGGGCTACCAGGGCTGGAAGGGCGCCAAGGGCCTGGACTGGCAATTCACGCTGGGCGTGGGCATGGCCTGCGCCGTGACCGCGCTGCCGGTGCTGGTGCTGCTGCTGGAAAAACTCGACATCCTGCGCCAGCCGATGGGCCAGCGCATCCTGCGTTACGCCAGCCTCGACGACGTGGCGATCTGGGGCGTGCTGGCGCTGATCCTGCTCGATTGGGAACGCGTGGGCCGCCAGCTCGGCTTCATCCTGGCGTTCGGCGTGCTGACCTTCGTATTCCGCCGCATCATGGCGCGCCTGCAAGAGAACGACCGCTGGTACGCGGCACTGATCTGGCTGGTGATCTGCAGCTTCGGTTCCGACTGGGCCGGCCTGCACTTCATGGTGGGCGCCTTCCTGGCCGGCGTGGTGATGGACGCGGACTGGTTCGACCGCGCCACGCTCGATACGCTGTTCAAGCATGTGCTGCTGATCCTGATGCCGGTGTTCTTCCTCAGCACCGGCCTGCGCACCAAGTGGGAGCTGGGCGGCTATTCGGTGTTCTTCGTCGGCGGCTTATTGCTGCTGGCCTCGGTCGGCGGCAAGCTGGTCGGCGTTCACATCGCCGGCAGGATATTGAAGTGGAAATCGGGCGAGGCGTCCATCATCGGCTGGCTGTTGCAGACCAAGGGCCTGATTGAAATCATCTTCGCCAACATCCTGCTCGACAAGCAGATCATCACCAACGAAACCTTCACGGCCCTGCTGCTGATGGCGGCCACCAGCACCATGCTGACCATCCCGGTCGTGCATCCCAAGCTGAACCGCTCGGCCCATGCGGGGCTGGTGCAGCAGGCCAGCTCCTGAGCCGGCATCAATAGCGGTAGCTCCAGGGTTCCAGCAATGGCGGCAGCGTGTTCGTTGACGCGGCCATTGCTTTTTGCGCCGCCTTGTGGCGAACCCACAAATCGACCTGTTCCGGGTGATCGTAGCCAAGTACACGCATCACCTCGGTTGTCTCCACAGCGAACGCCCTGAAACGCGACCGTATCCACACGGTGATGATCAGGGTGAGCACGAAGCACATGGAATAAAACCAGGCATCGGCAGCGAGGCCGTCCTCGCCAAAATTCCTGCCCATCAAAAATTCGGATATTCCGATCAGAACGATCGCCAGCGTGGGAAAGAAAAAACTCCACCTGATATCGCAGATCTTTTGTATCGCGTGTCCGCGCACGCGGTGCGGTGGCATCCACAGGATGCGCAGGCGGGGGCTTCTGGCGGCATGGGCGGCCGCATAGCCGGTGTCAAAGCCGACGGCAAATTCGATGAAGTCGCCGTTGCGGAATTCGACCTGATGAAATCCCCCTCTCAGCACCTCGCCGCCAATTCAGCAGAGCTTCCATAGCCGATCATGCCGGAAATATGACCAAGACAACAACTCTATTGTCCCGTAGGCTGGTGGTCAACAGAACAGGCCCTAAAAGTTATTGATGAGATAATTGTTCAGACTGAGTCCGCCTGCGTTCGCAATATGCCGGGTAACTCACCGACCAATTGCATTCGACTTGCTAGCGACTGATCATGGCATGCACAAACCCTCAAAATCCAAACTGCGTTAACTGCAACAAGTCCGGACTGGCGATACTGCCGGTGCGCTACGCCGTGGTACCCAATCATGTAGACGCAACCCTGCCAGCCCCCCTGGGCAACAAGGTCAGCGACGTGAAGCTGGGCCAGCACAAATATGCGCTGCGCGCGCTGCGCCAGGGATACATCTACGTGTTCCACGAGAAGCATCCGCGCGGCAGCCAGATCACCTGGGAAGTCTACAGCGTCACCGAAGCAGGCACGCTGTGGAAGCAGTTGTCGCCGAGCGCGATCACGCCGGCGCTGGAGGAGCCTAGCTGCTCGCGCAGCGGCCATAACATCCCCGCCTCGGTGATCACTATCGAGGCGCCGGAGAAATGCAAGCGCGTCTGGATCGCTTTTTCCGAACACGCATGGAGTGCGGAGACCTTCAAAGACTTCGCCAGCGACAGCAAGCTGCGCGACCGCCGCATGCAAACCTTCCTGCCGGCGACCTGGATCACGGCCGGTGGCTATCGCCACGGCCTGCCCGCCACGCAGGCCAACATCGAGCAGGTGCTTGAATACAAGCCGGGCTTTAATCCAGCCAGCTTGAATGGCGCGGCCCTGCCCGCCATCAGCGAAGCCAGCGGCGTGCACAAGCAGTCACGCTTGGCAATGCAGTCCACCCGATACAAAGCGGTGGCGCGCACCAAGCAAAGCGAGCCGCTGGTGAAGCTGATGCAGCAGATCAGTCAAAACAAGGGCAAGGACCACCCGCCGGTCATGATCGCGCTGTGGGATGCGGTCGGCATCACCCATGAGCTGAACGGCTTCCGCAATGACACGGCGGGCTGGGTCGAAAAATACAATGCCGAACGCGACCAGCAAGTCTCGGCCATGATGTCCATCGTCGGCCTGAAGCAGGCGCTGGCAAAACGCGCCGGCGACAGCGTCGACGATTTTCAAAAGCAGGCGATAGACAACAGCACGTTCAAGGGCGACACCCAGCAACGACGCCTGAACGCGGCCAAGCTGCCGCCGGACCAGCGCGCAAGGGAGCTGGAGGTCTGCAATATCTTCGACGACTGGAAAGCGCGCAAGGTGCCGACCTCGCTGTTCGCCATGCGCCTGAACGAAGCCAATTTCATGAAGGAGCCGCAGCGCAGTATCGAGATCGGCCGCATCAAGCAGGAAGCCAACGACATGCTGGCCCGGCGCGACAAGAACGCCGCGCAGAATATCGACGATGCGCGCAACGGCGCATGGGGACGTTACGAAGATCAGCTGGCCGACGCGGGAGCGGGGCAGAAGCAGTACCAGGTCTTCAAGGAACGTTACGACACGTTCCTGGCCGCGGTCGACAAACTGATGAATGAACGCACGATAGATCTGGTGGCGTGGCTGGAGTCGAAATATCTGATTAACGCCTTTACCGAATTCCACGGCAACAGCGTCGAGGACGGGATTGTTTTCGACGATCAGATCGGTTGCGCGGTGTTCGGCATCAATTCCAGCCAGTCCGGCCAGGCCAAGCTCGATGCCTGGGTGAAGGAAATCAAGGCGACCGAAACCAATCTGCTGTGGCGGGCGATCGCGTTGAACCAGACCGAGGGCATGCAGGAGATCACTGCCTTCCTTCAGGAAGTTCAAAAGCACGCCGAGGAGAAAACGCCGGGGGGCAAGCTCGACTGGACAACCACGGTGCCCAAGACGCTGAAGGCGTTCGTCGACACGCACAAGAAGTTTGCCAGCATGAACAGCTCGAATACCGACGCGGCGTCGGCCAGCGGCAGCAAGGCGTTCGGCATCAAGCTCAAGTCGATCAATGCGCGCGGCTCCGATCTGTTGATGATGACTATCGGCGACAAGATCTTCAAGCAATTCCGCCTTTTTGGGCTGGCGGATTTTGCGGCTGAAAAGATGATGCAATACCTCTTCAGCATCCGCGCCTTGGTGCCGTCAACAGTCGCGGTCGAACTTATCAGGGCACAGGTGGCAGGAGACCCACAGCTTCGTCGTGAACAATTGCAAGCGCTGCGTGAGTCCAGGCGATTAGTTGCCCAAGGCACGCCGCCGAAAGTGACCAAAGAAACGGAAACATTGCGCAACGCGTGGAAAAAGTTCAACGAGACCAGCGCCAAAGCTCCCAACGCGATGCGCGACAGCAGATTGGCATTGCTTATCATGCTGATCGAAGGCGTAAACTTCAGCAAACTACTAAACGATTGTATCGAAAAAAACGATGGAAAAAGTTGGTGGTCCCTGGCAGCTTCGGGTATGACAATTAGCAGCGCGTTGTTTGATGTAGCGAGCGTAGGAGTTAAAGCCATTGCGAAAGGTGGAGGCGATAATCTCACATATCAACAACTAAAGCTGTATGGAGGGGTACTGAGTTCGGCCGCCGCAGCAATCACGGTTGGCATTGACGGGTATACGGCAAAAGCAAAAAGTGCTCAGGGAGAAAAATTCTTAGCTCTTCTGTACGGAGCAAAAGCCCTTGTAGGGGGAGCAGGTGTTGCACTCACAGCGGCAACTACCTTTACTTACTCAGCACCGTTAATAGCCCGGCTAACCGGAACGGCAGCATTAAGTACAGGCGCTAAAGTCATTGGTGAAAGAGCCGCCGCTATCATAGCAACAAGAATTTTGTTTATGTCGGCCGGAGGGTGGATTACGGTGGCTGGATTTACCATTCAAATAATTATATGGATATATAGCAAAGATGATTTGCAAATATGGTGTGAGCTATGTGTTTTTGGAAAAAACACAGCCGCCAAAGATGCATATAAGTCAACAAAAGAACAAACCACCGCACTGGAGAAAGCTCTAGTAGGAATGGGTATGGCACAAGAAAAAATTAAAAGTAAAGAAGAAATAGAACTCGAAACAAAGAAAATATTGGCTTTGCCCCGCCCTACCGTAGAAGAAATGCTATTACATGATTAAAATGGAAATCCGATGACAGATTTTTTACCCCACCCTGCTCCACTAGGATTGATTAAACTAACTGGAAAAATATCCGACTATAAAGTAGTTCGTGAAAGTGCCAGCTTTGTTTTTACGAAGAATGATCAATCCAAGTTAGGCGTAGTAGCGATAGCAGCCTCATTGGTAGGAATGGGAGGCCAAGCAATTTCTATGGCTAGCAACACTACTTCAATGGAAGAGAATGCTGATCACATTCAATTTAAACTTAACGATAAAATTTTGAAGGGATGGCTGTGGCGTAGTCCATTTCGTGATGGGGATGAGGTTGAAGTTGCGGCTGAATGGCAAACCGATCATTATGAAATATTTGGAGTTACCCGGCCAAATGACAAAACAATAGCACTTTATCCGCATTGTTCGAGATCCATATCTCTACATATAAAAAATGCAATAAAATGGTGGTTAATTATTTCCATAGGTTTGCAAATAGGAATTTCTATTCTCTTCGGCACTAATGGATGGCAGGAACTTAGGGATTTCTGGGTTGGTGCAATAGACCAAGGAGGCGGTTGGTTTGTCGCCGGAATAACAGTATTCATAGCTATTGCAATATGGAGTATGACTAAGCAATGGATGCCATTTGCAAAGTTGGCTGAAAAAGTCTTTACTACGCTTGACCTTCCTAACCCCCGTAATATAGACCTGGTAAAATCATCAAGAAATCAAAGAAAAAATCAAGATAACGTTGAATTCGGCTCGATGTACTTTCGATATTAACCAATATAGATAGATTCGTGCTTACTCAGAGGGATCGGGTGTGAAAAAACTAAGCGGTAACATATCGAATTATTCTGTACGAAGAGAAAGAGCTAGCTTTATTTTTAGCGAAAATGATCAAAACAAGCTTGGCGTTATTGCAATTACGGCATCTTTGGCTGGAATGGGCGGCAAGCAATGTCGGTGGCAAGCAACGCCAGCGCAGCCGATGAAGAAGCGGACTATGTCGAATTTGAGTTGGAAGGAAATCTCATCAAAGGTTGGTTGTGGCGCAGTCCGTTTGCGAACGGTGATTATGTAGAGGTCGCTGTTGAATGGCAAACAGGCCACTACGAAGTCTTCGGCGTTGCACGTCCCTTTGATAAAACGATTGCTATGTATCCTCATTGTTCCAGAGCGAAGATAAGACACATAAAAAACTCCGTTAAATGGTGGTTAGTTATCGCTGTCGGAATGCAAGTAATAATTTCCGCGGGTCTTTTGAGCATCAGCTGGGAAACCTTTATAGAAATATGGCATTACATGCTTTTTGAAGGCGCATGGTGGCTTCCTGCGGGTTTAACGGCGGCTTTGGCTATTGCCGCTGGCAGCATGACCAAACAATGGATGCCATTTGTGAAGGTTGCCGAAAAGGTTTTTTCAGTCTTGGAGCTACCTAATTCTAAAAATATTGATCTGGTAAAGTCCTCGAAAAAACAAAGGTTAACTCAGGACACACCCGAATTCGGTTCAATGTACTTCCGTTATTGACCCGTGAATGCACTAATTTCACGAACTTCAGCGTCCGGCTTGATTAAACTAACCGGTAGGATTTCTGACTATCGTGTGTCACGAGAAAGTGCAAGCTTTGTATTTACTGAAAGCGATCAGACTAAATTAGGTGTGGTTGCTATCGCCGCAGCGCTCGCCGGCATGGGAGGGCAGGCTATGTCCACCACTAGCAATGCAACTGCTTTGGAAGAGGAGGCAGATTACGTTGAATTTAACCTGGGCGAAAAGATAGTTAAAGGCTGGCTATGGCGTAGCCCATTTAAAAATGGTGACTATGTAGAGGTTGCAGCCGAATGGCAAATAGATCATTACGAAACGTTCGGTGTTTGCCGGCCGGAAGACAAGATACTGGCATTATACCCTCACTGTTCTAGAGCAAAAACTCGACACATAAAAAACGCTTTAAAATGGTGGTTGATCATAACCGTAATATTTGAGACAACTCTTATTTTGAGTTTCGCAACTGATGGCTGGGACGATTTTTTACGATTCTGGACAAAATCATTTGAAGAAGATGGTGCTTGGTTCCTAAGCGGAATGGCTGTTGCATTTGGCATCGCCATATTCAGCATGGCAAAAAAATGGATGCCTTTTGTCAACCTGGCGGAAAAGGTTTTTAAAATATTAAATTTGCCGAATGCGTCTAATTTAGACTTGGTTAAGTCGTCAAAAAATCAGCGTAAAAATAACGATCTTCCAGAATTCGGCTCCATGTACTTCCGATACTGACATGATGGAATTTTCCGCCAACTCGAAGGCCAGCGGCTTGATCAAGCTGAGCGGACAAATCTCGCACTATAAAAAATCGCGTCAGCGTGCCAGTTTTGTGTTTTCCCCAAGCGATCGAACCAAGATGGAGGTCATCGCTGTCGCTGCAGCCCTCGTGGGAATGGGAGGTCAAGCGATGTCCGTCGCCAGCAATGCCACCTCGATGGAGGAGGAGGCCGACTTCGTCCAATTCAAGCTGAATGGAAATGTTGTGGGGGGGGGCTGGTTGTGGCGGAGTCCTTTTGCCGATGGCGATGAGGTGGTAGTAGCGGCCGAGTGGCAAAGCGATCACTACGAATTATTCGGCGTCGCCCGCCCCACAGACAGAACAATAGCGTTGTACCCCCATTGTTCCCGCGCACGCACCAAACATATTCGCAATGCCGTGAAGTGGTGGCTCATTGTTTCCATCGCCATAGAAGTCGGGATCTCTACGATTTTCTTGATGGGTGGTTGGGACGGATTGGTATATTTCTGGCGCGGCTTGTTTGCAGAGGGTGGATGGTGGCTCCCTGTCGGACTCACTGCATTCTGTGCTGTCGCAATCACCAGCATGACCAGGCAATGGATGCCTTTCGTCACCCTCGCCGAACGCGTTTTTCAAACTCTGGAATTGCCCGACGCACGCAACATCGATCTCGTGCAATCTTCAAAAAACCGGCGGACCGATCTGGATACCCCCGAGTTCGGCGCGATGTACTTCCGTTACTGACGCTCGCGCGCCAGACTTAAACCGGCGCCAGATAACGCGGCAAACAATCGACCGCTTGCCCCGTCACCGCCTCCAAAGCACCGCCATAAAAATCCCCGCCGCGCGTCAGTGCCCAGACAGCCAGCAAGCGCTCGTCGCGGTGGAAATCGGGGCCGATTCGCAGTGCGTGGCCGGCAAACACCTCGCGGTCCTGCGGGTCATGGATACCGTACTGCGTCGCCTGCTTCAGTGCCTGAAAGACCTCGCGCTCGCGAAGGGAGCGGCCGCCATCCAGCACGGGCAGCGCATTGAGCCAGGCCGCATGCACGGTCGCGTAATCATCGATCTGCTCCCATAGCAGCGGGCTGAGCGCCAGCTTGCCGGTGGCGCCGCTCTCCACTTGTGCCGCGCCGCGATCGTGATACATGAGCTGGCGGTTGCGATCAAAGCCGATGAGGGTACGCGCCGGTCCAAGCAGTTGCTGCTGTTGAGCAGGGCTCAACGCCCGCCACAGCCATTCGCGCACGCCCGGATCGTGGAAGCGCAACAGCTTGTGCAGTTGCTTGTCCACGTGCAGATGACAGTTGCTCGCCCAGTGTCGCGCCAGACTGGCCGGCTCGGCGTCGGCAATCACCCAACCGGCTATCGCTTGCCCGTTGGCGGCTTGCAGACTCTCCACGCTCCAGGCATCCCACGCCATCTGCACGCTGCTTTTGAAGACATCGGCGTCGGCGTGGCGATGCAATGCCAATGGCACCAGATACGGCGCAAATTTCAAGTCGAAGCGCGGATGGGCGATCGGCACCCGTACCTTGCATTCGTCCACAAGCTCATTGTCGGCAAACGGATCGCCCTGCGCCGGATTCACCCACAGCAGGCAACTGTCGCGGGCCGATTCGTAGAGCAGCCGGTGCAGCGCTTGCAGGTGCGGTTCCCAATGCTCCATTACAGCACCTGCGCGCCGGCCTGGGTGGCGCTGGCGTCCTTGCTGGCCTGCTCGCATCCTTTCAGCTCGCCCTTCGGCAATTCCTGCGCGGCACTCGAACTGGCCGGCCCGGTCAACTCCTTCATGCTGGCCTTGAACGTCATCGTGCCCGGCCCGTGCAGCATGATGTTGCCGCCTTCGAGCTTGAGGAAGGCGCCCTGCGCCGTCAGCATCACATGCTCCTTGGCGCCAACCGTGACACTCTTGCCGACGCTGGCCACGGTGATCAGCTTGTCGGCCGTGAGCCTGGTCTCGTCCGCCTGGCTCTGCACGCTGACCTTGCCGCTGGCAGCGTGCAGCTTGATGCCGGTTTCCTGGTTGGGCTTGCCGGCGCTGCTGGCCTTGCCGTAGGTGAACAGGCTGATGCCCTTGCCCACCAGGTGCAGCGCATTGCCCTGCGCGGCGAAGTTGATGTCCTGTCCTGCGCTCAGGCTGCTGGTGCCGCCCGCCGCCAGGATCGCGCTGGCCGGCGTGACGGCCGCGATGCCGGCCGGGCTGGACAGCTGCAGATGCTGCTCGCTGTAGGCCGTCACATCGCCGTCGCCGCCCTGGTCGCCGCCGCCGGCAGCGGTGGCCTGCAGCACCTTGCCGCTGCCCGCCATCTGCGCCAGCGCCTCCAGCTTGGCCGGTTCCGCCTCGTCCTTGAGCTTGGCGTTGTGCTTTTGCGCGGTCTCGGCCAGCGACAGCTGCAACTCCCGGCTCTGGTCAATCTGCGCCTGCGCCTCGCGCGAGTCGAGCTGGCTGCCGCTGGCGCCGTTGCGGGCGTCGGCCGACAGCAGCAAGCCCTGGCCGGCGCGCAGCGCGGCGCTGTGCGCGGTCTTCAGCTCGGCGCCGAAGCCGGCCGTCTGCAAGCGCTGGTTGTCGCTCTGGTGGCGCAGATGGCCCAGGTTCAGCTCGTCCGTGCCGGCGTGCGGCGACGCGTGCCGCTGCAGCGCCACGCGCGGTTCGCCCGGATGGTCGTCGAACACCAGCTGGCTGTAGGCGCCGGCGCCGCTCTGGCTGGCGTTCATGGCCTGCGACTTGATGCCCGACAGCGCGGCCGGATGCGCGTGCGCGCCGCCCTCGCCGGGGAACCAGGCCGGGGCGTTGCCGGTCGCCGCGCCGGCGCCCTGGCCGACCTGGTTGCTCTGCGCATCGCGCGCGCCGCTGCCGTTGTAAACGCTGCCGATCACCACCGGCCGGTCGATGTCGCCGTCGATGAAGTCGATCAGCACTTCGCTGCCCACGCGCGGCACCGCCACCGCGCCCCAGTTGGCGCCGGCCACCGCCGCCATCGAGGTGGCGATGCGTACCCAGGTGCCGGCCTGGTCGTCGGCCGGCGCGCCGCTGTGGCCGTCCGGGGCCGGATGCGTCAGGCGGCTGTGGCTCTGCTCGCCGCGCTGCCAGTGGAACTGCACCTTGATGCGGTGGTCGCGGTCGGTGTGGATCACCGATCCGGCCGGGCCGACCACGATGGCGGTCTGCTGGCCGCGCACGGTCGGCTTGGGATGCAGCAGCAGGCCGTGGCCGTCCGCATCGCTGCTGCGGTAAGGCAGCTTGCTGCGGATGGCGTCGATGCGGTTGCGGTACAGCGGCCGCTGGCCCTTGTCCGCGCCGACCGCGTGCAGGCTGCCGCCCTGTTCGCGCGCGATCGCCTCGGCCAGCGCGCTGACGCCCAGCGCCTGCGTGGCCGCGTGCTGGATGTCGGTGCTGAGGTTGTTGTGCGCCAGGTGCAGCACGCGGGTGATGGCGAAGCTGCGCTCGCCGGCCTCGTCGGCGTCGAGCACGGCCTGGCCTTCCAGCGTGAAGGTGGTGCCGGGGCTGAGCGTGCGCACGGTGCCGGCGCCGGTGTAGATTTCGCGGCTAGCCTCCAGCGCCTCGACCTGGCGCTCGGCGATGCGCTGGCCGTGCTCGCGCGAGGTGTAGGCGTAGGCGCCCGGCGCGTCGCGGCTGACCGGCGCGGCCGGGTCGGCGCTGACGCTGGCGGCCGACACCGGCCGCGTGCCATTGCTGCGGTAATCCCAGCTGGCGAGGTCGGCGCCGCCGGCGGTCCAGCGCAGCTCGCTGCGCCAGCGGTCGATGGCGTCTTCCTTCATCACCGCGCCCGGCTGGGTGTAGCGCACCGTGGCCTGGGCGTTGGGCTGGAAGCTGCCGTTGTGGTCGGCGATCACCATGGTGTGGCTGCCCAGGCCGGGGCTGGCGGCGTCGCCGCTGTGCTCGAAGTAGTAGAACAGTCCCTCCTCGCGCATCAGCCGCTCGGCGAAGGCCAGGTTCGATTCCTGGTACTGGCAGGTCAGCGAGCGCTTGGCATAGATGGCGCGGTCGGCGATATCGTAGCGCCACTGCGGCACCAGCTTGCCGGCGTCCTGCCAGCCGTTGAAGACGGCGTCGAGGATGTCGAACACGGTCTGGTCCTGGAACACCCGGCTGTCGCGCCCGGCCGCCAGGAAGGCGTACCAGGGGCCGATGCTCAGCTCGTAGCGCGCCAGGCCGCCGTCGGCGCCCAGCATGCGCAGCGCCGTCACGTGGCCGTGGAAGGGCCGCAGCTGGTCGCGGCTGGCGGCCGTCATCAGCTCCAGCAGCACCGGCTGGCCCAGCAGCGATTTCAGCGGGATCGCCGCGTCGCCGGACAAGGCCGTCACCGTCAGCCGGTAGGGCTGGCTCAGCGCCTCCTCGCCGCGCAGGCATTCGGCCACCAGGGTGTCGGCCCCCAGCGGCGTGGTCAGCCGGAGGATACGGTTGTCCTGGGTCAAACTGTCTAACAGCGCAAACATGGATCGCAGCCCTTCAAATGTGATGCCGGAATTAGTAAATTACTATGATTTATCCGGCATTACACCTGAGTTAGCTCAGTTGGGCAAGAGTGATACGATTGAAATCAGACGGCTTGCTGGCGCAGCAGCTCGTCGAACTGCTCGGCAGGCATGGGGCGGGCGAACAAATAGCCCTGGCCGTAGTCGCAGCCGGCGGCGGCCAGCAGGTCGCGCTGCTCCGGCGTTTCCACGCCCTCGGCGATGACCCGCAGTCCCAGCTTGTGGGCCATGACGATGATCGCGTCCGACAGCGCCATGTCGCTGGAATCGGGCGCCAGGTTGCGGGTGAAGGAGCGGTCGATCTTCAAATAATCGATGTCGAACTTCTTCAGGTAGGACAGCGACGAGTAGCCGGTGCCGAAATCGTCCAGCGCCACCTGGATGCCGGCGTCGCGCAGCTGCAGCAGCTTGTTGCTGACCGTGGCGTTGGCGTCAAGCAACAATCCCTCGGTGATTTCCACCACCACCGACTGCCCCGGCAGGTTCAGCGACTGCAGATAGCGCAGCCAGGCATCGTAGGCGCCGTCCTCGCGCTGGAATTCCAGCGGCGACTGGTTGACGCTGACCTGGAATTCCGGATGGTGCTGCTGGCGCCAGCGCTGCACGCAGCGCGCCGATTCGCGGAACACCCATTCGCCGATGTCGACGATCAGGCCGCTGGCCTCGGCCAGCGGGATGAATTCCAGCGGGCTGACCACGCCGCGCTGCGGATGGTTCCAGCGTATCAGCGCCTCGGCCTTGTGGATGCGGCCGCTTTTGAGGTGGACGATGGGCTGGAAGTACAGCTCGAACTGCTCGGCCTTGAGCGCGCCGCGCAAGTCGTTGGTCAGGCGCATGCGGTTGAGCGCGGCCACCTGCAGCGTCGGCGTGAAATAGCTGTAGCGGTTGCGGCCGGCGCCCTTGGCGGCGTACATGGCCTGGTCGGCGTGCTTGAGCAGGTCGTCGATGTCGAGCGCGTCGTCCGGGTACAGCGTGATGCCGATGCTGGCCGAGACGAAGGCTTGCTCCTGGCCCAGCGGGAAGGGCAGGCGCAGGCTGTCGATGATGTGCTGGGCGATGTGCTCGACCCGCTCGGTGCCCTCCAGCTCGGACAGGATGACGGTGAACTCGTCGCCGCCCAGCCGCGCCACCGTGTCCGACTTGCGCACGCAGGCGCTGATGCGGCGGGCGGCGTCGACCAGCAGGATGTCGCCCTGGTGGTGGCCGAGCGTGTCGTTGACTTCCTTGAAGTGGTCGAGGTCGATGAACAGGATGGCGATG
Organism: Rugamonas rivuli; assembly: GCF_009380165.1. Lineage (GTDB taxonomy): Bacteria > Pseudomonadota > Gammaproteobacteria > Burkholderiales > Burkholderiaceae_D > Rugamonas > Rugamonas rivuli. The sequence continues at coordinate 290,419 of NZ_WHUF01000007.1, read as the reverse complement.
CAGGAGCGGTCGCGCTGGCTCTTGAGCATGTCGTGCGCCAGGCGGTCGTGGAACATGCGGCGGTTGGGCAGCTGCGTCAGCGGGTCGAAGTTGGCCTGCTGCCAGATCAGCGCCTCGCTCTGCTTCTTGTCGGTCACGTCCTCGATCATGCACAGGTGGTGCGGATGGCTGCCGGCCTCGGTCTCGATGGCCGTCACCGACACTTCGATCCACACCAGCTCGCCGTCCGGACGGAACAGCCGGTTGGTGACTTTGAAGCTGCCGATCTCGTGCGCGGTGAGGCGGCCCATCTGCAGCTTGACCTGGGCCACGTCCTCCGGATGGCCGGCCTCCAGCCAGCGCATGGCGTTCAGCTCGACCTGCGAGCGGCCGACGATTTCCTGGTAGCGCGGGTTGATGTCGCGGTATTCGTAGGTGATCGAATCGACCAGCGCGATGCCCAGCGGCGAGGCTTCGAACATGGTGCGGAAGCGCTGCTCGCCGGTGCGGATGGCGGCGCTGGCGCGGCGCCGCACGCGCGCCAGCAGGCTGAAGTGGATGGCCGCGCCCAGCACCAGCGCCAGCGCCGCGCCGCCCAGCACGCGGTACAGCCACAGCAGGCTGGTGCCGCTGGACTCGACGCGGTACATGAAGCCGTCGAAATTGGCGTGCTTGGGCACCATGCCCAGGCCGGCGTAGACGTCGGCGATGTGGCGCCAGCGCTCCGGGTTCTGGTAGCCGATCTCGACCAGCACCGGCTGCACCAGCGGCACCATCTGGCGCGCTTCGTACAGCAGGTGGGCGCGGTCGCTGCGGCGCGAATACTTGTTGAGGATGATGTCGGCCATCTCCTCCTGGTGGCTCATCGCCCATTGCCAGCCGCGCATGCTGGCGGCGCGGAAGGCTTGCACCCGGGCCGGATGGTTGGCGATCTCGCGCTCGCTGGTGAACAGGTTGTCGCCGTAAAAATCGATGCCGACCGCGCGCGGGCTGTAGATGTCGTAGGGGAAGCCGAGGCGGTCGAAGGTGTCCGGCTCGTTGGTGGTGTAGACCGCGATGGCGTCCACCTTGCCGCTGATCAGGTCGGCCGTGTTGTAGGTCGGCTCGACCCGCTCGAAACTGCTGGCGGGGATGCCTTCCTTGATCAGGTAGGCCAGCAGCTCGTCGGCGCTGCCCAGTTCGTCGGTCAGCGAACCGATCATCGCGCGCTTGCCGATGATGCGGCGGATGTCGGGCTCGGCGCTGGTCTGGCGCATCGCCAGCGCGTACGGCGAATGCTGGAACACCACGCCCAGCACCACCACCGGCTTGCCGGCCAGCCGCGCCAGCATCAGGCTGCTGGCGCCGACGCCGTACTCGGCCTTGCCGGACACGACGTCGCGCTCCGGCTCGTTGCCGTCCGAGCCTTCGAGGATGGTCACGTCCAGCCCCGCCTCGCGGTAATAGCCCTGCTCGACGGCGGCATAGTAGCCGGCGAACTGGAACTGGTGGCTGTGCTTGAGCTGCAGCGTGACCGGATCCTGGGCGGCGGCGGGCGCCAGCCAGCAGGCCGGCAGCAAGGCGGCGATGACGCAGCAGCGGCGCAGCAGGCGAACGGAGAGGAAGACGGAGGCGCGTGAAGGCACTAGGGTTCCAGAGGGGAAACGAACTATTTCAAATTGTAGCCGCTTCGGGGGCGGATATCGTCGCAATCTGACAATAATCAGGCAGAAAAAGCAACGGACGGCCGGGCTTGCGCCCGCCGTCCGTTGCAGTGGCCGCGAACGGCGCCTGGTTCTGCGCTTAGTTCGGCACGTTGACCGGGATCGGCGCGTAGGCCGCGGTCTGGCCGTTGCCCAGCTGGCCTTCCTGGTTGCGGCCCCAGCCCCACAGCGTATCGTCGGTCTTCAGGCCGAAGCTGTGCGCCTTGCCGGCCGCCACGAATTTCCAGTTCTTGTCGCTGCCCACCTGCTGCGGAATGACGACATCGGTGCCGCCCGTGCCCAGCTGGCCTTCGGTGTTGGCGCCCCAGCTCCACAGCGTGCCGTCGTTGCGCACGCCGATGGTGTGCTGGGTGCCGGCCGCGACCTGCGACCAGTTGCTGTCGGTGCCGATCTGCGCCGGCGAGGTCAGGTCGAGCGAACCGTTGTTGCCCAGCTGGCCGTAGGTGTTCTGGCCCCAGGCGTACAGCGTGCCCGAGTTGGTGATGGCCATGGTGTGGAAGGCGCCGGCCGACAGCGAGGTCCATTTCAGCGTGCCGATCTTGACCGGCGCCGGCACGTCGACCTTGAGCAGGTTGCCGACCTGGCCGTAAGTGTTGCCGCCCCAGCCGTACAAATCATTGGTGTCGCGCTGGATCGCCATGGTATGGGTTTCGCCGGCCGAGATCGCCGACCACAGCAGCGTGCCGATCTTCAGCGGCGCGGTGCGGTTGATCGCGGTGCCGTCGCCCAGCTGGCCGCGGTCGTTGCGGCCCCAGGCGTACAGGGCGCCGCTGGTCTTGATGGCCAGCGCGTGCGCCTTGCCGGCCGCGACCAGGTTCCAATCCTTGTCCTTGCCGATCTGCGTCGGCGCCGTGTGGTTGATCTGGGTGCCGTCGCCCAGCTGGCCGTCCTGGTTGTAGCCCCAGGCCCACAGCGTGCCGTCGTTGCGGACTGCCACCGCGAACTGGTCGCCCAGCGCCACTTGTTTCCAGCTGGTGCCGCCGCCGGACACCAGCACCGGCGCGCTGCGGTTGATGGTGGTGCTGTCGCCCAGCTGGCCCTTGATGTTCTCGCCCCAGCTGTACAGATTGCCGTCGGCCTTGCGGGCGATGGTCTGGTAGCCGCCGGCCACCACGCTGCCCCAAGGCGCCGTGACGGTGATGGCCAGCTTGCCGGTCACGCCGTCCTGGGTGGCGGTGATGGTGTCGGTGCCGACCAGCTTGCCGGTCACCGTGCCGTTGGTGGCGATCTGCAGCACCGTCGAATTCGACGGTCCCCACACCAGGCCGCCGGTCGAGGCCAGCGCCTTGCTGCTGCCGTCCGAATAGCGGCCGGTGGCGATCAGCTGCTTGGCGGCCGCGCCGATGGCGATGGTGGTGGCGTTGTCGGAGCTGGTGATGGTGATGCTCTGCAGCGTGGCGGTGCCGGTGGACGAGCCACCGCCGCCGCCGCCGCAGGCCGCCAGCACGGCCAGCACGGGGATCATCAACAGGGTCGAGAATTTAAAATTTTTCATGATCTTCCAGTTCACAGAATGAGGTCTGCGGAGCAATCAGTGTAGCCGCAAGCGGACTGCGCACATCGCCGGAGCAGGACTGAATTATCCATGTAATTGCACCGATAGGGGTATTTAACAACATTTCTTTGGAGGAATTGGCGAAAAAAAAGCAGCGCCGGTGAGGGTCGCTGCTTTTTTTGGCGGAGCGGACGGCTTACTTGCCGCTGCGCGAAGGCCTGCCGGCCTTGGCCTTGACCAGCGCCATCGCGGCCGGCTTCTTGATCTTGATGGTGTCAAGAATGGAGGCGCGCGGCTTGGTGTCGAGCGAGGCGCGCGCCGTCAGCGAACCGGTCAGTGCATTGGCCTTGCCGCGGCCGGCGCCGGCCGGCGGCGCCAGCTTGCCGCCGCGCTTGTCGGCACCCGGGGCCAGCATCGGCATCGCGCGCTTGCCCTGCGAGGACTTGAAGTTTTCCTCGCCCACCACGTACGGCGGGATCAGGTGGCGCTCGCCGGTGCCGATCAGGTCGCCGCGTCCCATGCGGCGCAGCGTTTCGCGCAGGATGGGCCAGTTCTTCGGATCGTAATAGCGCAGGAAAGCCTTGTGCGACTGGCGCTGCTTCAGGCTGCGCGGGGTTTCCACCGCTTCCGAATCCTCGGTCACCTTCTTCAGCGGGTTCTTGCGCGAGTGGTACATGGCGCTGGCCATGGCCATCGGCGTCGGCATGAAGGTCTGCACCTGGTCGAGGCGGAAGTTGTTTTTCTTCAGCCACAGCGCCAGGTTCAGCATGTCCTCGTCGGTGGTGCCCGGGTGGGCCGCGATGAAGTAGGGGATCAGGTACTGCTTCTTGCCCGCTTCCAGCGAATACTTCTCGAACATCGCCTTGAACTCGTCGTAGGCGCCGATGCCCGGCTTCATCATCTTGCTCAGCACATCGGGTTCGGTGTGCTCGGGCGCGATCTTCAGCAGGCCGCCGACGTGGTGCGTGACCAGTTCCTTGACGTACTCGGGCGACCGCACGGCCAGGTCGTAGCGCAGACCGGACTGGATCAGGATCTTTTTCACGCCGGGGATAGAGCGCGCCTTGCGGTACAGCTTGATCAGCGGGTTGTGGTTGGTGCCCAGGTTGACGCAGATCGACGGGTAGACGCACGACAGGCGGCGGCAGGTGGTCTCGATTTCCTTGTCCTTGCAGGCCAGGCGGTACATATTCGCGGTCGGGCCGCCGAGGTCGGAGATGATGCCGGTGAAGCCCTTGGTCTTGTCGCGGATGTGCTCGATCTCGCGCAGGATGGACGGCTCCGAGCGGCTCTGGATGATGCGGCCTTCGTGCTCGGTGATCGAGCAGAAAGTGCAGCCGCCGAAGCAGCCGCGCATGATGTTGACCGAGAACCGTATCATTTCCCACGCCGGGATATTGGCGTTGCCGTAGCTCGGGTGCGGGCCGCGTGCGTAGTTCATGTCGTAGACGTTGTCCATCTCGTCCATCTGCAGCGGCAGCGGCGGCGGGTTCATCCAGACGTCGCGGTCGCCGTGGCCCTGCACCAGCGCGCGCGCGTTGCCGGGATTGGACTCCAGGTGGAACACGCGCGAGGCGTGCGCGTACATCACCGGATCGGCGCTGACGGTTTCGAACGACGGCAGGCGCACCACGGTCTTGTGGTGCTTTTCCAGCTCCATGGCGCGGCGTTCTTCGCGGCTCATGATGCGGATCGGCTTGTACACCTCGGCCGGCGCAGGCGCCGGCTCGGCCATGAGGGCGGCCTTGGTCGGCTCGACCATGGCCGGATTCACATCGTCGGCCGGTTTGTTACCGGTCGCGCAGGTCGTCGGCGAACTCTTGTCGACCATCAGGTAAGGATCGATATGCTTGTCGATCTTGCCCGGCATGTCGACGCGGGTGCTGTTGTGCACGCCCCACTCTTCGCTCGGCATCCAGCCGGCCGGCACCAGGAAGGCGGTGCCGCGCAGGTCGCGGATGGCCTTGATGCTTTCGCCGTCGGCCATGCGGCGGGTCAGGTCGACCAGCGCGCGCTCGGCGTTACCGAAGATCAGCATGTCGGCCTTGGATTCGAACAGCACCGAACGGCGCACCTTGTCCGACCAGTAATCGTAGTGGGCGATGCGGCGCAGCGACGCTTCGATCGAGCCGATCACCACCGGGATGCCGGGGAAGGCTTCGCGGCAGCGCTGGGCGTAGACCGACACGGCGCGGTCGGGGCGCTTGTTCGGTTCGCCGTTGGGCGTGTAGGCGTCGTCGGAACGCGGCTTGCGGTCGGCCGTGTAGCGGTTGACCATCGAGTCCATGTTGCCGGCGGTGACGCCGTAGTACAGGCGCGGCTTGCCGAGCGTGCGGAAGGCGTCGGCCGAGTGCCAGTCCGGCTGGGCGATGATGCCGACGCGGAAGCCTTGCGCCTCCAGCAGGCGGCCGACCAGGGCCATGCCGAAACTCGGATGGTCGATGTAGGCGTCGCCGGTGATCAGGATGACGTCGCACTGATCCCAGCCCAGCACGTCCATCTCGGCACGGGACATGGGAAGGAAAGGCGCTGTGGCAGCGCGGGCAGACCGCTTGGGGACGGCCGCAAATAAATTGGTAGGGGTGTTCATATCGGACAGCATTGTACCGGAAATGCCCCCGCTTCGCTCATGACAGAAAGAAAAATTCTTTTAGTATTCAAACACTTGTGCGTAAATGATGACGGATTTACATTGCTTTGCCCGGCAGCTTTGCTATAACGGAGAGATACCCATCGTCAGGAGACCATCATGCGCCGTCGATTGTATTTCATGCTGCCGGACGTACCGAGTGCCCGTTCGATGCTGGACGAGCTGCTGCTGGCCCGTATCGAAATCGGCCACATGCGCTTCATGGCCAGGGACTCGCTGCCGTCGGACATGCCGGACGTCAGCTTCATGCAGAAAACCGATCTGGTGCACGGCGCCCAGCTGGGCGTGGTGATAGGCGCCATCGTCGGCCTCGGGGCGGGCATCTTCCTGACCATGTTCCCGGTGGACGGCATGACCTTGCGCACCGCCGCCATCCTGCTGGTGGCGCTGGGCGGGGCGATTTTCGGCGGCTGGGCTTCCGGCATGAACGCGGCGGCCGTGCCGAACACGCGGCTCAAACCGTTCGCCGAACGCATCGAGCAGGGCCAGGTTTTATTGATCGTCGACGTGCCGGTCGGGCGCGTCGAGGAAATCGAAGAGATGATCGCCAAGCGTCATCCCGAAATCAGCTTTGGCGGTATGGAACCGCCGATGCTGGCGTTTCCGTAACGCCGGCTGCCCGGGGACCTAGGTTCCCCGGGTCCTCGAACACTTGCTGTGCCGCATGGCGGGTTCAGATGCCCATGCTGGACAGGATATTGCCCAATTCGCGCAAGGCCGGCTCCAGTTTTGGATGCTGGGCCGCGAATTTGGCGGAAATTTCCTGGGTACGCTCGGCCAGGCCGTAGGTGGTGCTCTCGCCCGGCGCGGCCTCGGCTGCGGCGCGGCGCTCCAGCAGCTGCCTGATATCGCCGTCGAGCTGTTTCAGCAAATCCTGCAATTCCTCATCGATCGGCCCGGCGCTGGCCAGGTTGGAGCGCAGAGAACTCAGTGATGCCTTCAGGTTGCTGTCCATAATAGTCCCCTAGTCGGTAAATTTCGTGGCGACGTAAAGTTCTTCGACTTTAGCGCGGGCCCACGGCGTCTTGCGCAAAAATTTCAGGCTGGACTTGACGCTCGGATCGCTGATGAAGCAGTTGATGTCGATCCGCTGGCCCAGCTGTTCCCAGCCGTAATGCGCGTACAAACGGGTCACGATGGCTTCCAGCGTCACGCCGTGCAGTTCGTTACTCATAGTTCTATCTTACTCACAAAATGAAAGGGCCGGACTCGATTCTTACACAAATCGAGCCCGGCCCCGTGTTCGTTGCTGAACGGTTGCTTACTTTTCAGTCAGGCCACGGCGTTCCAGCAATGGCTCGATCTGCGCATCGCGGCCGCGGAAGTTGCGGAACATCTGCATCGCATCCATGGTGCCGCCGCGCGACAGCAGCATCTTGCGGAACCAGTCGCCGTTCTTGCGCAGCATGCCGCCGTTTTCGGTGAACCAGTTGACGGTGTCGGCGTCCAGCTTCTCCGACCACAGGTAGCCGTAGTAGCCGGCCGAGTAGCCGCCCGCGAACACGTGCGAGAAGTAGGTGGTGCGGTAGCGCGGCGGCACCGGCGCGTAATCGACGCCGGCAGCCTTCAGCGATGCCGCCTCGAAGCCCAGCACATCGGCCGGGATCTGCTTCGCGCCCAGCTGGTGCCATTTCTGGTCCAGGATGGAAGCGGCCAGGTACTCGGTGGTGCGGTAGCCTTCGTTGAATTTCTTCGACGCGATCACCTTGTCCAGCAACTCCTGCGGCATCGGCGCGCCGGTCTGGTAGTGCCTGGCGTAGTTGGCCAGAACTTCCGGCCATACCGACCACATTTCGTTGACCTGCGACGGGAACTCGACGAAGTCGCGCGGCACGCGGGTGCCGGCGAAGCGCGGATAGTTCACGTCGGAGAACATGCCGTGCAGCGCATGGCCGAACTCGTGGAAGGCGGTGCGCAGCTCGTCGTAGGTCAACAGCGTCGGCTCGCCGGCGTTCGGCTTCGGAATGTTGAGGTGATTGGCGATCACAGGCTGCGTGCCCATCAGCTTGGACTGCGACACGTAGGCATTCATCCAGGCACCGCCGCGCTTGTTGCTGCGCGCGTAGTAATCGCCGATGAAAATGGCCAGCTGCTTGCCGTCGGCATCGAACACGTCCCACACGCGCACGTCCGGATCGTAGACCGGCAAGTCCTTGCGCTCCTTGAACGTCAGGCCGTAGACCTTGTTGGCGGCGAAGAACACGCCGTTGACCAGCACGTTGTTCAACTCAAAATATGGCTTGAGCTGGTTCTGGTCGAAGTTGAAGCGCTCGGCGCGCACCTTGTCGCTGTAGAACGACCAGTCCTGCGCGGCCAATTGGAAGCCGCCTTTTTCCTTGTCGATCACAGCCTGGATCTCGGCGCCTTCCTTCTTCGCGTTGGCGACGGCCGGACGGGCGAACTCGGACAGCATCTTGTTGACCGCTTCCGGCGTATGCGCGGTCTGGTCTTCCAGCGAGTAGGCGGCGAAGTTGGCATAACCCAGCAACGCGGCCTTGTCGGCGCGCAGCTTGGCCGTCTTCAGCACGACTTGCGTGTTGTCGAACTTGCCGCCGTGGCTGCCGCGCGCCAGCGACGCGGCCATCAGCCGTTCGCGCACGGCGCGGTTGGTCAGCACCGACAGGTTGGCCTGGCCGGTCGTGTTGACCACCGGAATGGCGAACTTGCCTTCCAGTCCGCGCGCCTTGGCGGCCACGGCGGCGGCGTCGATCGCCTTGTCCGACATGCCGGCCAGCTCTTCGCGGGTGTCGACGATCAGCGCCGAAGCGTTGGCTTCTTCCAGCACGTTCTGGGCGAAGCTGGTGGACAGCTTGGCCAGCTCGCCGTTGAGCGCCTTCAGCTTTTCCTTGTTGGCGTTGGACAGCTTGGCGCCGGCGCGCACGAAGTCGGTGTTGTAGCGTTCCAGCAGATACAGCGACTCGGCGTCCAGGTGCAGCTTGGCGCGCTTGTCGTACAGTGACTTGATGCGCGCATACAGCTTGGCGTTCAGGCGGATGGCGTCGCTGTGGGCCGCCAGCTTGGGCGAGAGCTCGCGCTCCAGCGCCTTGAAGCTGTCGTTGGTGTTGGCGCCGGACAGGTTGCCGAACACGCTGGACACGCGCGACAGCAGCTGGCCCGATTTCTCCATCGCGACGATGGTGTTCTCGAACGTGGCCGGCTGCTTGTTGTTGGCGATGGCTTCGATCTCGGCGGCGTTGATGCGCATGCCTTCGGCGAAGGCCGGGCCGTAGTCTTCGTTCTTGATCTGGTCGAACGGCGGGTAGCCGAACGGCAGCGTGCTGGCCTTGGCGAAGGCATTGCTGGCCGGCAGCATGGAAGCCGGCTCGGCCGCGTGCGCGACGCTGCAAATGGCCGCCACGCCGGCGGCGATAATCATATTGGTATTCATCTGTTTTCTTATAAACGGTTTATCTTATTTCAGGCCACGACGGTCCAGCAGCGGCTCGATGATAGGATCGCGGCCGCGGAAGTTGCGGAACAAATTCATCGCATCGTCGGTACCGCCGCGCGACAGCAGCTTGGCGCGGAACCAGTCGCCGTTTTCGCGTTTCAGGCCGCCTTTTTCCTTGAACCATTCGACGGTGTCGGCGTCCAGTTTCTCGGACCACAGGTAGGCGTAGTAGCCGGCCGAGTAGCCGCCGGAGAAGCTGTGCGAGAAGTAGGTGGTGCGGTAGCGCGGCGGCACCGGCGCGAAGTCCACGCCCATGTCCTTCAGCGACGCCGCTTCAAAGCCCAGCACGTCGGTCGGGATTTGCGACGGGGTCAGCTGGTGCCAGCGCTGGTCCAGCAGCGAAGCCGACAGGTATTCGGTGGTCAGGAAGCCCTGGTTGAATTTCTTCGAGGCGATGACCTTGTCCAGCAGTTCCTTAGGCATAGGCGCGCCGGTCTTGTAGTGCTTGGCGTAGTTGGCCAGCACTTCCGGCCACACGGCCCACATCTCGTTCACTTGCGACGGGTACTCGACGAAGTCGCGCGGCACGCTGGTGCCGGAGAAGCGCGGGTACTTCACGTTGGAGAACATGCCGTGCAGCGCGTGACCGAACTCGTGGAAGGCGGTCTTGACTTCATCGTAGGTCAGCAGCGTAGGCTCGCCTGCCGGCGGCTTAGGAATGTTGAGGTGGTTGGCCACTACCGAGTGCGTGCCCAGCAGCGTCGACTGCGAGCTGTACTCGTTCATCCAGGCGCCGCCCTGCTTGTTGCTGCGGGCGTACATGTCGGCCAGGAAGATGGCCAGTTGCTTGCCGTCGGCGTCGAACACGTCGAACACGCGCACGTCCGGGTTGTACACCGGCAGATCCTTGCGTTCCTTGAACGACAGGCCGTACAGCTTGCCGGCGGCGTAGAACACGCCGTTGATCAGCACGTTGTCCAGCTCGAAGTAAGGCTTGAGCTGGTTCTCGTCGAAGGCGAAGCGCTGGGCGCGCACCTTGTCGGTGTAGAAGGCCCAGTCGGAGGCGTCGATCTGGAAGCCGCCCTTGTCGGCGTCGACCACGGCTTGCAGGTCGGCCGCTTCTTTTTTCGCATTGTTGACGGCAGGCTTGGCCAGCTCGCCCAGCAGCTTGTTGACGGCGGTGGTGTCGTGCGCGGTCTGGTCTTCCAGCGAGTAGGCGGCGAAGTTGGCGTAGCCCAGCAGCGTGGCTTTCTCGGCGCGCGCCTTGGCGATTTTCAGCACAGTTTCACGGCTGTCGAATTCGCCGCCGTGGCTGCCGCGCGTCAGCGACGCGGCCATCAGGCGCTCGCGCACGGCGCGGTTGGTCAGCACGGCCAGCGGCGGCTGGCCGCTGGTGTTGACGATGGCGACCAGGAACTTGCCGTCCAGGCCCTTGGCCTTGGCGGCCGCAGCGGCGGCGTCGATGGCGGCGTCGGTCATGCCGGCCAGTTCTTCGCGGGTGTCGACCACCAGCGCCGAAGCGTTGGTTTCCTTCAGCACGTTCTGGGTGAAGGTGGTTTGCAGCGTGGCGATGACGCCGTTGATGGCCTTCAGTTTTTCCTTGTCGGCGGCGGACAGCTTGGCGCCGGCGCGGACGAAATCGGTGTGGTAGCGTTCCAGCAGGTGCTTGGACTCGGCATCGAGCTTGAGCTTGTCGCGCTTGTCGTACAGCGACTTGACGCGGGCGTACAGCTTGGCGTTCAGGTAGATGGCGTCGCCGTGGGCGGCCATCTTCGGCGACATTTCGCTATCGATGGCGTCGAGCTTGTCGTTGGTGTTGGCGCCCTGCAGGTTGCCGAAGGTGGTCTGCACGCGGGTCAGCAGCTCGCCGGATTTTTCCATCGCGACCACGGTGTTCTCGAAAGTGGCCGGCTGCTTGTTGTTGGCGATCGCCTCGATTTCCTTCAGCTGGATGCGCATGCCTTCGACGAAGGCCGGCTTGAAGTGCTCGTCCTTGATCTGGTCGAACGCCGGGTAGTGGAACGGCAGCTTGCTGGCGACGGCCAGCGGATTGCCGGCCAGCGCGGCAGCGGGAGCAGCCAGCACGGTCTGGGTGAAAGCCAGGCCGAGGGCGGCCGCGATAACGAGCATCTGAGGACGGGACATGATCACATCTTTCATTTAAACGACGAAGGAAAATGCTGACGCAGCGAAGCGCAGCATGGAAGCGCAAGATCATATCAGGGTGACATGGCGGCAGTCACTGGCAAAAAATGCTGCACTGCACTTGGTTGGAAAGCGGGGGCATTTCCCGAAGAAAGCTTTGCCGAATTGTCATTTTTGCAGCTACACTGACGTTTCGATGCAACGTGGCCATACACATGAATACTGAACAGCTGAAACGGCATTGCCGGCAGTACCCCGGCGCGGTGGAAACCCTGCATGGAGAACCGTCGAACATCCTGGTCTACAAGGTCGAGGACAAGACCTTCGCGTATTTCAAGACCAGCGAGCCTGAGCAATGGCGCTTCAGCCTGCGCGTGACGCCGGACCGCTTCCTGGAGCTGACCGACCGCCCGGGCGTGAAGCCGGCCCGCTACATGGGCCGTTTTCACTGGGTGACGATCGTCGATGTGGGCCAGTTCCCGGCCGACTACCTGACCGAGCTGGTGGCGGCCTCGTACCGCCGCGCGGTGGAGTCGCTCAGCAAGGCCAAACAAAAGACGTTGGCAACGCACGATGAATAAGGACAAGCCCATGTTCCGCCTGCTTCCCCTGGCCGGCCTGCTGGCCGCCGGCTGCTGTGCCGCCGCCGTCTCCGTCGCCACCTTCAAGCAAGTGATGCCGCCGCCGGGCCTGTACCAGATCGATACCGACGGCACCATACGCATGCCCGACGCCGGCACCAGCGCCCGCCAGCAAACAGACGGCGCCAGCGGCGACGTCACGGCCACCACCACCGCCCCCGGCGGCAAAGCCCGGCAGGACTTCAAGGGCGACGGCCCGATCCGCTTTTGCGTGCCGGCGCATCAGGTCGTCCCGCAGGTGCTGCCGGCGAACTTGGGGGCGGCAGCCTGCAAGACGCTGTCGACCACCGGCGGCGGCGACAGCATCGTCCACATCGCCCAGTGCGCCGGAGGGCGCTACAAGCTGACGGTGCGCCGCCTGAGCGAAAACACCTGGGAATTCATCGACCATGCCGACCTGGGGCCCACGCCCGGCGCACCCAGCATGGAAGCGCTGCGGCCGATGATGGAGCAGATGGCGAAGAACGGCACGCCGGAAGAGCGCGCCAAAGCGCAGCAGGCGCTGGCGGTGCTGCCTCAACAGCAGGCCGCGATGGACGCCGGGCGCGCGCAAGCCATGGCGGCACTGGCCAAAGCGCAGGCCGACGCCAAGACGCCGCAAGAGGCGGCGGCCGTGGCCAAGGCCATGCAGGCGATGGGACAAACGGGCATCCACATGCAGACCGATGCGCGCCGCGTATGGACGCGCATCGCCGAGCACTGCGGCAGCTAGATCAGCGGCGTTCGAAGCGGCGGTCGGGGATGAACCACATCATCGCCACTGCCACGTAGATGGCGAAGCCGGCCATCGGTGCGAGCAGGGACACGCCGATGCCGGTCAAATACAGCAGCGAGGACAGCTTGCCCTTGCGGTCCTTGCCCAAGGCGACGCGCAGCGCCTCGTTGTTGTTGGCCAGGCACTTGGCCAGGATAAAGTAGGCGCTGCTGGACATGAACAGGATGAAGCCATAGCAGGCCAGCGGCAGCGCGGCGAAATGGTTCTCGCCGACCCAGCTGGTGACGAACGGCACCAGCGACAGCCAGAACAGCAAATGCAGATTGCCCCACAGCGCGCCGCCGGTGATGTGGCTAACGGTGTGGATCAGGTGATGGTGATTCCACCAATATGTATAATACCCCCATGCAAAATACCTACCTCTACATCCGCTACTCAGACGACAAGCAAGCTCAGGGATCAAGCTACGAACGCCAACTAAGCCGGGCCAAGGAATACTGCTCTACCCTGATCGAAGACCGGGAACATGTCTACTTTGATGCGGGCAAGAGCGCCTTCAAAGGTGAGCACATGGCGGCAGGCGGTGAACTCAAACGGTTCTACGATAATGTCAAAGATGGACTTGTTCCCCACGGCAGCACGCTACTTGTAGAAGACTTGGACCGGCTGTCCCGCGCAGGGATGTGGAAAGCATCGGAAAAGCTGCGCGAGCTTGTCGAGAATGGGATAGCCGTCGTGACTCTTCGGGACGGCAAACGTTACGCCGGTGTACTGAACGTATCGGACGGCATTACAGCGCTCATCAAGCAGGACTTAGCAAATGAGGAAAGCGAGAAGAAGAGCGACCGTGTAGCCAAGAGCTACATAGATCGATATGCCAAGGCGCGTACAGGCGTGAAGGTGAAAGTTCTGCTTCCAAGCTGGATCGAGTGGGTGAGCGATAGCGAGTACAAACTCAAGGAGAAGGAAGCAGAGGTTGTGCGGACCATCTTCAGCATGGCGGCAGAAGGCTATAGCTACGCTGTAATCGCCAAGACACTGAATCAGCAAGGCATTGAACCATTCCGTAGTCGAGGCAAGGGGAAACTCTGGATTACTGCCAGCTTATTTGCGATCATCAAAGGTAGAGCCGCAATCGGCGACTATGCACCACGCGATGGCGGAGGTCTGATCGAAGGCTACTTTCCTGCCGTGGTGGACCGAACGACTTACGAAGCTGCACAGGGAGCACGCGCTGAGCGCAAGAAGGATAAGGTAACTCGCATCAGCACTTTTAATTTCAACATCTGGAGCAAGGTAGGAATCTGCGGGTGGTGTCAACGGCCACTTCATTGCCTTCCCAAGGGCAGGAATGCCAAACGATACCTTGTTTGCAGCGGAAAGACAGGGGGCACCTGCGATGCTCCGAATATCAAATCAGAACGAGCAGAACTGGCTTTCAGAGAGGTGCTCTTGCATGCCGTAAGTGCTGATTACTTCATTGGCGACAAGAGGCACGAGGAAATGGAGCTTCGGCAACTTGCAGGACAGATCGCGGAGATTGCAGAGAAGCGCCAGCGAGTGCTGGACATGTTTATAGATGAACCCTTAGACGAATTCGTGCTGACATTAAAGGCTTACAAAGCCAAGTTGGAGGTGCTCAAGGCACAGAAGGCAGAATTGGAACAGAAGGCCGCACGCGAGGTAAGTGTGGCCCGTAGCCGAGCCTTGCTAATGGCGAAGATCGATCTCATTGAAACGAGTTCTCGTATGGATGCAAACGCTCTTTTGAAGCGCCTTGGCATTAGCGTTGAAATCCTGCGTTCCGACCAACAGATCAATTACACCGTCAGACAAGGCGGCAAGAAAATTCTCTTCATCTACGACCGCGATGGGAAGATTGAGTCGATCAGCTACAGCCAGGAAACCGCACAAAAAATGTTCGACCTTGGAGACACAGCGGAACTTGAATACTTTGTGGAACTGTCCGAATTGGAATAGATAGGATGCCGTCGATCATAGGCGGCACCCATAACTTAATTTTTTGTTGGGTGCCTGCCGAGCCACTCAGTTGCCAGCTTCCTTGCCTGTGCTATCTGCGTAGGGTGGCCGTCTTCCAGTTCCAGTAGCCATGCAACAGCCTCTCGTACGCCATTTTTTCTAGCAATAGACGCCCATTTCATGGCTTCGACATAGTTTATCGGGGTTGCTTTTCCATCGACATACAACAGTGAGGCTAAGTATTGAGCCTCCACATGTCCATGCTCAGCGGCTTGGATACACCAGTCAAACGCCTGTACATAGTCAACTGGCTTGATCTTCCCAGACTGGTACATCAAGCTCAACTGAAACTCCGACGGAGCGTAGTGCTGGGCTGCTGCCTTTTGATACCAAGATGCCGCTTGGTCATAGTCCTTAGGGACAATTTCACCCTCACGATACGCGTCTCCCAAGGCATCTTGCGCGTTGGGATTACCTTGCTCCGCAGCTTTTCGATACCAGAACATTGCCTGTGACGGATTTTTCTTCAGATTATCTTTTCCTCGTTTGTACAGACCAGCAAGGGAGGTTTGAGCATAAGGATCACCGCTTTCAGACAAAGCTTTCAGCTTATTGATGGCAGCAACGGCTTTTGCTTTTCCACCCGGAGTGGCCTCAAAAATTGTGACCTCTAATCGGAGTTTGATCGCGACTGCTTCGCGTGCATCTCTTGTGTCGCCCCCCGTCAGTCCAGTGTCCGGGGTGGCTGTAGCATAAGCCGAACATATGAAAGCAGGCATCAACGCCAGCAAAAGTAGAAAGCATGTTTTTTTCAACAAAAACTCCGTGAGGTTAGTTGCATTTGCGGGATGTGATCCCGTAGAGCGAACTTTATCACAGAGGCAACATACGAGGGTGCCCACCCCATCCAAACATAGTCGCCATCCTGTGCTTACAGCACTTGGAACAGCCATTCGTCAAAGCAGGCGCAAGCTGAAATTGAGCCAAGAAGAACTTGCTCAGTTAGTAGGTATGGACCGAAGCTACATCGGCCAGATTGAGCGGGGCGAGAACAGCGTTGCGATGCTTCCACTGGTTGCAATAGCCGAAGCTTTGAACACTACTGTCGCGGCACTAATGACGGAAGCAGGCTTGTAGGTGTCAAGCCGGTGCGGTTATGCGCTTTGTTTGCTGGCGCTGGACAGTCAAAAAAAATTGCAAGCCCCCCCCTACTGACTGAACAGATGTGGCTAGGCCAAAGATATTCGACCGGGGCTTCTGAAAATATGTAGGCCGTCAGCAGAGCACTTAGCTTTGCTTTCGACCAGCACGCTCGCCCCTAGCAAGATCAACCGAACGACCAAGGCATAGGCTCGCTAAGGCGCAGTATCCCGTCACATCGCTATCAAACTGCGTGGACTTAGCGCGTTCGAGCAGTTCGTCCCCAACAGCTTTCCATCGCTCGCTTTCCGATGAACTCGCAAGAGCGTTAAGCATCGCCAACACATCCTCGTTAACTTTGCTGTTCTGCGGTGCCATGATCGGCAAAGCCATAAGAATCATCTGCATTACTTTCGCTGTCTCGTCCATGATTTCCCCCTGAGATTGTCTATTGATGAGATCAATCATACATCGGGAGATGTATTACGAAACACGTCGAACGTAATACGAAATCCATGCTTCCTGCGCCTCTAGCGCCAATTCGATGTCTCGTGACGCGAGGCGCAAGACTAGGTAGTTGCTTTCAACAGTCTTGATACAGTGGACTGGTGCCACATTTTTCCCAGTGCAGTAGCAGTACCTCTCTCGTTCAACTCTGCTGCGATCTGAGCCATCGTCATGCCTTGCGCTTGAAGTTGCTTAATGGTGGGCAGCAGCTTGGCATTGAAGGCCGCAGCCTTGGCTGCATTCGTAGCTTGCCCTGCCGCCTGTGCTTCCGCTAGATTGGTGCGGTTGCCTAGCTGGACACCCTTAGCCCTAAGACTAGCAAGCGCTGCCTTGGTGCGAGAGCCGATCAACTTGCGCTCCTTCTCGCTCAAGGCCGCATACAGGTGCAAGATGAACGGATCAGTATCCACACCCAGTTCAGCAACTACGAACGGCACACCACGCGCCATCAGACCAGAGATGAACGCTACGTCACGTGATAGCCGGTCAAGCTTCGCAACGATGACCGGGCAACGAAGCCTCTTCGCCTTGGTGAGCGCCTGCTTCAAGCCGGTACGATCTTCAAGGCCCAGCTTCCCACTGGCTACCTCTGTTACTGCTTCCACGATGGTGAAGCCTTCCGCTGTTGCGAACTGCTCGATAGCGCGCTGCTGCGCTTCCAGACCAAGGCCGCTCCTACCTTGCTCAGAGGTCGATACGCGGAGGTATGAAATAGCTTGCTTCATGGATGGTTTACCTGCTGGCGTGAATTATGCATCCATTATATGAACGTTTAATGGTCGCATGCAAGAAAAAGCTAAGCTTCCGTCAGCAAAGTAGAGCTGATATGCTCATCACTTCTAACCCAACCAACATGGCGGATGAAACTTCTGGACGATATCGTTGATTTGCTAATGCGCGAAGACGGCTCACTTCAAGAGGCGCTGCTCCGCACTAAGGTGCTATTGCACAAAATCGGACAACAAACCTTGGTCGATTGGGTCAGTAGCGAATTGACCGGGTACGCAAGGACTGATCAACTGCCTGATTATCGCTGCGTACGAGGGCGGGTGTACGGGAACATTTCTGATGGCTACAACGTCTACAAAAGAACGCTTATCCCGATCATGCACCTCAGTGAGCAGCAGCGAGATTACTTGGAAGGCGATGGTATGCGCCAAGCCTTAGGCGTCATGGAGAAGCTGTTAGCAACCGCCACTAGCACGAGTAGCTTAGCTATTCCAATAGCCCCAGAATTCAACCAGTCCATGGCTGGGTCACTTGCAACGGGTTGCTATGTTGAACAGGCTTGGGCGCAAACCGAGATGTCACAAGTACGACAGGTCTTAATCGAGGTCCGTTCACGTTTGCTGGATTTCATTTTGACGCTTCAGGGCGAGATAGGAGCAACCGTGTCGGTCGAAGATGCAAAACAGGCTACCGCTGGAATGGACGTACAGGGCATGTTTACAGGAGCCGTTTTGAAAGGCAATGTGACTGTACTCGTCGGGAACCACAATCATCAAAGCGTCCAGATTACTACCACCAAAGGCGACATGGCTGCATTGGTGGCTGAACTGAAGCGCCACAATGTAACCGATGAGGATACTGACGCCCTGACGGCTGCAATCCGCAACGATCCTACACCGACTGTCGCAGGGCAGTATGGGCCAGCGACACAGGGCTGGATGAAAAGCATGATGAACAAAGCCATCGAGGCTTCATGGAACATAGAGTTAGGCATCGCCGGAGGATTGCTGACATCTGCACTCCAGCGATACTACAACCTGTAAGTCCTAACGCACTCGCGATGCGAGTAGTTCCAGATCATCTTCGGTTGCCAATCCTGTCGAGAGCGCGTGTGCAAAACCCCATGCGAGCGATGAGTCGTTGTCGAAGCGTTTCATTTTCAGTAGTTGCATCTGGACGCTGTTTGCGGTCCAGTGCTTTGCCATCAGTGTGTAGACCTTGAACTGATTGAGGCGGTCAGCGAGGTACTGACTGGTGTATCCCTTGCGGATACCGATTAGTAGGTGGTGAACGATATTGTGAACCTTGGCCTTGGCCTTAGGGGCTTTGCATTTCTCGATGTACGCATCGTATGACATAGTTGCTACTCCTTTGCATTTGATTGATAAGTTGTGTTTTCATGTTTTCGTCCTTGGGTTGGTTGGTTAGTGCTCTGTCGGTTCGACTTGGAACCCTGCTGCATAACTTTGGAAGCCGTAGGCTTGCAGAAGCTGCTCTACCGCTTGCTCGTTGAATGGGTAGGTGGTTGATGATCGGATGCGTTGGTTAAGATATCCGGCTATTTGCTCTGGACTCAGGCCAGTGTCTACACAGTGAATGACGTAGCTTTCTGTGATTCGATTGCGTGCTTGCTCGATGCTGGTCATGCTCTCCTTCTTGGGTTACGTTACGTGTATGTGCCTGTTCAACAGGTGTATGTACGTGTTGATCCCCTTCCCTGAGCCATAGGACCACATTTGCTGATGCAAAAAGACGGTTCAAATGCTGAAGGGAATTGGCTCAATCACGCCAGTAGCGACTTGCTTTTTCACGTTAGAATTGGATTTAACCCGTAGGTGGGTTGTCACAGCTTGTCTCACGTACCCGGCTCACCATGATGTGATTACCATTGACCGTGGGGGCTGCCTGCTGAGTATTCTGTGTGTTGGTGCAAGAGTCTGGGGTATTGTTACTGAACTGCGCCCCAGATTGATTGACCGTGCCGGACCGTGATGGCACCCCCTCTAATACCCGGCTCACTTTGCGCGCTCTTATTTCCGGGAAGGGCGACGTGTCTTTGCAGAGTTACCCCCCGTTGACCGTCAATTTTCATACAAATTTCCATACCACGAATTATAGCATGAAGTCAACATATTTGTCGATATCTTAAATAACAACAATTCATTTTTTGCAATTATCGACACCATCACTCCATTTTGCAAACGTCTATGTCATAGTGGGTAGACATCCGGCTTGATCAAACACCCAAATTATTCGCACAAAAATTAAGCAAATCGAGGGGTTGTCTGTTGATTAGACAGAGCACAACCGAATTTGAGCAATACAACGTTCAAGTACATCTGAATTGTACGGTTGCAATCCGTTTCGTCAACAAAGCGATTAGAGGGGTGCAGATGTCGATTGGCTAGGTGTGTACCACCTAAGCAAGGTTTTGCCTGTAGAGGGGTCATACAACGCCCTGTAAGCGGTTGGAGAGTTTGGACAGGGAAAAATAGTCAAAATTCAGGTGGGTTATTTCTATACTGAAGCTTGTTCCAGTAGATGCCGACGTAGATGAAGCTCAGCACATAGCTGAGGAACACCGGCCACAAAGGCTGCAACGCCGCCCAATCCGCACCATGCGGCACCTTCAGTTCCAGCACCATGATGGTGATGATGATGGCGATGACGCCATCGCTGAATGCTTCCAACCTGCCCTTGCCCATGCCTGCTCCCACTCATCTTAAAAAATTACGGCAAGCTTAACCGAATCCTTCGCTGCCGGGGGCAGCCGTAGCGTTCAGAGCTGCATCAATCGTGTGCGCTATGCTGCGCATGCATGCTGGCGTAAAGTGATGGATGCCGCAGAGGAGTCCACCATGAATGGCAATAATCAACCCCAGCAGGAACAACACCGCATCGCCAAACGTGTTGCGCACCTTGAGACGGCGATCGACTACCAAGGCAAGGCTGTACAGGATCTGCGCGAGGAAATGCTGGCTGGATTCGTCCGCACGGACGCCGGCTTCGTTCGTACGGACGTCGGCTTCGTTCGTGTGGATGCCAACTTCACTCGTGTGGATGCAGAATTTGCTCGTGTACATGCCGAGTTTGTTCGCGTGCATGAGCAACTGACAAAGATACGCACCGTCGACTTCCGCATTCTGCTAAGCATCTGCCTGAGCACAGCCCTGGGCACGATGAGCTTGGTCGTGAAACTCTTCGGCCTGCTCTAATGCGCTAGCCGGCATCACTCGCGTATCTCAGGCTCCACCAGCTGCGCCAGCAGCACCAGCGATTCCTGCCAGCCCAGGTAGCACGCCTCCACCGGGATCACCGACGGTATCCCCTCCTGTACCACCTTCAACTCCACGCCGCAGAACACGTCGCGCAGCGTCACCGTGGTCTTCATCGCGCCCGGCAGATTCGGGTCATCAAAAGTACCGGTGTAGACCAGGCGCTCGTTCGGCACCAGCTCCAGATACTCGCCGCCGAAGCTGTGCTGCCCGCCGGTGGTGAAGTTGGTGAACGACATGCGGTAGCTGCCGCCGACCTTGGCGTCCAGCGCATGCACGGTGTTGGTAAAGCCATGCGGCGGCAGCCACTTGGCCAGCGCGGCGGCGTCCAGGAAGGCGCGGTAAACCCGGTCGGCCTTGGATTTGAAAACGCGGTGCAGTTGTACAGTATTCGTAGTCATGATCGTTGCTCCTGTGAGTGTGAAGGACGTCCCTCCATCCCTACGACGAACGACGCCCTGGAAATTCGACACGCACGATGGACGCCGCCGCACCTATCCTGCCCGTAATGGACAAGGAACGACTTTGCACCTATCCTGCCTGTTTTCAAATATGAAACATTAAGGATACGCTATGGCCCAGACTTTTTCCACCCGACGCTTGCTGGCTGCGGCACTGGGCATCGCGGTTTCGCTGGGCACCTGCGCTGCCGATGCGCCCAAGCTCAGGACTGCGGATTTCGAGGGCTGCGCCAAGCCGGTCTGGCCGAAGGAAGCACTGCGCAAGGAACAGACCGGAACCGTCACGCTGGCCTTCCTGATCGGCACCGACGGCAGCGTCGCCGACGCCAAAATCACCAGCTCCAGCGGCTTCCCGCTGCTGGACGACGCGGCCGTGACCGGCCTGCGCTCGTGCCGCTTCAAGCCCGGCATGGTGGACGGCAAGCCCGTCAGCGCCTGGCAGCAGATGCAGTACGTCTGGACGCTGGACGGCCCGTCCACCTTGAAGCCCGACCTGGCGGCGGTCAACCAGTACCGCGACGCCGCGCTGGCCGGCGATGCCGATGCGCTGTACCAGCTGGCCAAGGCCTACAGCAACGGCGAAGCCAACCAGGCCGTGACGTTGGGCCAGTTCCGCACGCTGCTGGATCACAGCCTGCCGGAAGCACAGTATCTGCTGGGCTTGCGGCTGGCCACCGGCCGCAGCGCGCCATCCAACCAGGTCGAAGCCGCGATCTGGTACCACAAGGCCGCCGAAGCCGGCCACGTGCAAGCGCAGGTTGAAACGGGCTACCGCTACGAGCACGGCAACGGCGTCACGCAAGACTATGCGCAGGCGATGGACTGGTATCTGAAGGCGGCCGAGCAAGGCGACCATCAGGCGGAAAACAATATCGGCCTGTTGCACGCCTACGGCCGCGGCGTGCCGCTCGACCGCGCCGTCGCGGCCGAGTGGTACCGCAAGGCGGCCGAAGGCGGCCATGCATGGGGCCAGGCCAATCTGGGCATGTTCTACCTGTATGGCCGGGGCGTGGAGAAAGACCTGCCGCTGGCGCAGCAATGGCTGGAACGGGCCGCTGCCCAACACAATCCCGCCGCCGAGCGCGATCTGTCCTCCATGTACCTGCGCGGCGAAGGCGTGTTCCACAGCGACGAGGAAGGCGCGCGCTACCTGCGCCAGGCCGCGCAGGACGGCGACACCGCCTCGCAAATCCGCTGGGGCATCGTGCTGACCTACGGCCTGCTCGGCGAGAAGGCCGATCCGGTCCAGGGCCTGGCGTTCCAGCGCACCGCCGCCAAGACCGGCAGCCCCGTCGCCCAGAACAACATCGGCTATGCCTTTGAAATCGGCAGCGGCGTGGCGCAGGACTATGCCGCCGCGCGCGACTGGTACACGCGCGCCGTCGCCCAGGGCAACGGCAACGCGCAGGCCGCGCTGGGCGGCATGTACGAACAGGGCAAGGGCATGGCCAAGGACTTGAGCAAGGCGGCCTCGCTGTACCAGGCTTCCGCCGCGCAAAACAATGCGGACGGCCTGTATCGCCTGGCGATGCTGACCGAGGCCGGCCGCGCCGTGCCGAAAAGCGCGTCGGACGCGGTCGATATGTACCGGCGTTCGGCCGAGCTGAACTTCCTGTCCGCCATGCGCCGCCTGGCTACCGCTTACGAAAAAGGCGAGCTGGGCCTCAAGCCGGATGCGGCGCAAGCCCAGCAGTGGCGGGAGAAGGCCGAGCAACGGGCCGCCGGCCCGCGATTCGTCTTCCGCTAATCCGGGCGGCTCGGCTACACTGCCGTCTTGTACCGGACAAGGATCAAGAATGGAAAACTACGCCGAGCTGCTGGAAACCCTGGCGCTGCAGGAAAAGGAATTGCAATTCACCACCTTCACCAGCGACACCGCGCTGGCGCTGGGCTTGAAAGTGATCGAGCTGGCCAGGCAGCGCGACAAGAGCGTCACGGTCAACGTCACCGTCAACGGCAAGGTGCTGTTCCATCACGCGATGCAGGGCGCCACGCCGGACCAGGCCGACTGGATACGCCGCAAGAGCAATGTGGTGACGCGCTTCGGCCGCTGCTCCTTCCACATCGGCACCGATTATAAAAATCGCGGCGTGGTGTTCGAGGATGTGAAATATCTGGACCCGAAGGAATACGCGCCGTACGGCGGTTCCTTCCCGGTCGTGGTCAGGAATGTCGGCCTGATCGGCACGGCCACCGTCTCCGGCCTGCGCCAGGCGGAAGACCATGCGATCGTGGTCGAAGCACTGCGGGCCGTACTGGCGTAACCGTATTGGCCTGATCAGTAATGCGGTGGCGGTTCGTGCGCCAGCGCGCCGCCGCCTCCGCTGCTTTGGGCCTGGTCGCGCACATGCTGGACCAGCGCCGCGCACATCTGCTCCAGCTTGTCGATCTGCTGCTGTTGCTCGTAGACGCGCTGGTTCAGCGACTCCACGATGTGCTCCTGGTGCGCCAGTTTGATTTCAATATCGATGAAGCGGTCTTCGGTGGTGCTCACGGCATACTCCCTGCTGGAAAGCACGCATTCTACCGCCTTACTTGAGGTAGACCCCGCCGCAGACCACCAGATCGTCTTCCGGCACGCAATACATGGCCTTGGGTTCGATCTGGCCGCTGGTCGGATTGGTGAACTTGTAGTCCTGCCAGAACGGCTGCTTTTTCTTCGCCAGCTCGACGCGCTCCTTGACGAAGGCCTTGCCGTCGACGTCCTTAATTTCCATCAGGTTCTTGCCGATCATCTTGGCGTTGGCGCCGTGCGCGCGCACCACGCCGTCGAGGCCGTACACGGTCAGGTACAGGTCGCGGTCGCTGAACTGGCCGTCCTTCTTGCTGATCTCGGCGTAGGTTTTGTCCTTGCCGTTGGCCTTCAAAAACTTCAAGCCCTTGTGCACCATCGCCTCGGCTTCCGGCTTGGTGGCGAACTCTGCGGCATGTGCCATCGGCAGCAGGGCGCAGGCGAAAACGAGAGACGCAATGAGTGGGGTACGCAAGGATCACCTCCGTCGGTATCGCGCCAGGACGGCACAAGCCGATGCTAGCACAAGGCCAGCCCGATTACGTCTTCGGTGTGGTTAATAGTTCCTTCATGCGTGCCAGCCGCTCCTTCGGCGTCATCACTTCGGACTCGGCCGGCACGGCGGTGCCGACGTCGAGCTCCATCTCCTTGATGAAGCGCGACGGATCGCAATGCACCTGCTCGCCCGCGCGCTTGCGCTTCTTGCACCAGGTGATCTGCAGCGTGCGCTGCGCGCGCGTGATGCCGACGTACATCAGGCGCCGCTCTTCCTGCACGCGGGCGGCGATGGTCTCGGCCGGCGCATCGGCATCGCCCTTGTGCGGCAGGATGCCTTCCTCGACGCCGACCAGGAACACGTGCGGATACTCCAGTCCCTTCGACGCATGCAGCGTCGACATGCGCACCGCGTCCGGATCCTCGTCCTGGCCTTCGAGCATGGACATCAGCGCCACCATCTGCGTCAGCTCCAGCACGTTCTTCTCTTCGCTGTCGCGGTCCTTGCCGCCACGGCCGCGCTCCTTCAGCCAGTTGGTGAACTCCAGCACGTTCTGCCACTTGCCCTGGGCCGCGCGCTCGTCGAACATATCGTACAGATAGGATTCGTAGTTGATCGCTTCCAGCAAATCGTCCAGCACCTGGGCCGCGTTGTCGCCGCTGCCGCTCGGGCCAGGCCGGCTGGCGCGCGCTTCGAGGTTGTTGATGAAATTGCAGAAGTCGCGCAGCGGGCCCAGTTGCCGGTCGGTCAGCAAAGCTTCGATGCCGCCCTTGAACACCGCCTCGAACAGCGAACACTGCCATTGTCCGGAGAAGGTGCCCAGCGTTTCCATGGTCGACTGGCCGACGCCGCGCCGTGGCGTGGTGACGGCGCGGATGAAGGCCGGATCGTCGTCGGTGTTGGCCAGCAGGCGCAGATAGCTGATGATGTCCTTGATCTCGGCCTTGTCGAAGAAGCTCTGGCCGCCGGAGATCGTGTACGGGATGCGTTCCTTGCGCAGGCACTGCTCGATGATGCGCGCCTGGTGGTTGCCGCGATACAGGATGGCGTAGTCGGACCACTTGTTCTTGCGTTCGAAATGGTCGGCCGAAATCATGATCGCCACCTGCTCGGCTTCCTGGTCGTCGTTGGCCATGCCCAGCACCTTGATCGGCTCGCCGAGGCCGTGCTCGGACCACAGCGATTTCTCGAACAGCTTGGGGTTGTTGCCGATCACCGCGTTGGCCGCTTGCAGGATGCGGGTGGTGGAGCGGTAGTTCTGCTCCAGCTTGATCACCGCCAGGTCGGGGAAGTCGGTCTGCAGCGTCTTCAGGTTTTCCACCGACGCGCCGCGCCAGGCGTAGATCGCCTGGTCGTCGTCGCCCACGGCGGTGAACATCGGCTTCTTGCCGACGCCCGTCACCATCAGCTTGACCAGCTCGTACTGGCAGGTGTTGGTGTCCTGGTACTCGTCCATCAGCAGGTAGCGCAGGCGGCGCTGCCACTTGTCGCGGATAGGCTCGTTGTTGCGGAACAGTTCCACCGGCAGGCGGATCAGGTCGTCGAAGTCCACCGCCTGGTAGGCCGACAGCGTGGCCACGTAGCTGGCGTAGATGCGCGCCGATTGCGCCTCGTCCTCGTCCTTGGCCTTGTCCAGCGCGATCATCGGATCGACCAGGCCGTTCTTCCACAGCGAGATGTCGGTCTGGATGCGCCGCACCACCTGCTTGTCGGTGGTGATGGCCAGGTCCTGGATCAGCGAGCCGCAATCGTCGGCGTCCATGATGGAGAAGCGGTCCTTGAGGCCGACGCCGTTGGCTTCCTGGCGCAGGATCTTCACGCCCAGCGAGTGGAAGGTCGACACCGTCAGCTGCTTGGCCTGGCGCGGCTGCTTGAGCAGCTTGGCGATACGCTCCTGCATCTCCAGCGCGGCCTTGTTGGTGAAGGTCAGCGCGGCGATGGTGCGCGGATCGTAGCCCCGGTCCTCGATCAGGTGGGCGATCTTCTGCGTGATCACGCGCGTCTTGCCCGAACCCGCGCCGGCCAGCACCAGGCATGGGCCGTCCAGGTACATGACGGCCTCGCTTTGCGGGACATTAAGACCGAATTGGGGGGCTTTGGACATCGGGTGACGATCTGGCTAGGGAACAGCCAGTCATTGTACAGCCCCCGGCCGCTTAGAAGCCCGACAACACGATCTTGCCGATGGTGCGGCGGCCTTCCAGCGCCTCGTGCGCGCGGCGCAGGTTGGCGGCGCTGATCTTGCCGTAGACCTCGCCCAGCGTGGTCTTCAGCTTGCCGGCGTCGATCAGCGCTGCCACTTCATTGAGCAGCTTGTGCTGTTCGATCATGTCCGGCGTGCCGAACATCGAACGGGTGAACATCATTTCCCACACCCAGGTCACGCTCTTGGCGAACAGCTTGTCCATGGCCAGCGGCGCGGTGTTGTGGACGATGCTGACCACCTTGCCCTGCGGCGCCACCACCTGGGCGATGGCGTCGAAGTGCGGGTCGGTGTCGCTCAGGCACAGCACGTAGTCGACGTCGGCGATCTCCAGCGCCAGCAGTTGCGCCGCCATGTCGCCGTTGTGGTCGATCACATGGTCGGCGCCCAACTCGCGCACCCACTTGGCCGACTCGGGGCGCGAAGCGGTGGCGATCACCGTCAGACCTGCCAGCTGCTTGGCCAGCTGGATGGCGATCGAACCGACGCCGCCGGCGCCGCCGATGACCAGCACGCGCTTGCCGGCGTCGGCGCCGTCGCGGCTGATCGCCAGGCGGTCGAACAGCGCTTCCCATGCGGTGATCGAGGTCAGCGGCAGGGCGGCGGCGTGATTGAAGTCCAGGCTGGCCGGCTTGCGGCCGACGATGCGTTCATCGACCAGATGGAATTCGCTGTTGGCGCCGGGACGGATGATGCTGCCGGCGTAGTAGACGGTGTCGCCGACCTTGAACAGGGTCACGTCCGGGCCGACGGCGGTGACGGTGCCGGCAGCATCCCAGCCCAGCACGCGCGGGGCGGCGTCGGCCGCTTCGCCGGCGCGCACCTTGGTGTCGACCGGATTAACGGAAATGGCTTCGATCTTGACCAGCAGATCGTGGCCGGTGGCGGCAGGCACGGCGATTTCCACATCTTGCAGGGCGGTGTTGGTGACGGCGATGGCTTTCATGGCGTTTCCTTGAAATAAGTTTGGATGGACGCAGTATGATTTGCCGCATTGCTTTTGATAATTGGCATAATGGTGAAATCATTCTTCATCAAAACAATCAAATGGCTCTGGACCTGACCGACGTGGCGCTGTTCGTGCGGGTGTGCGCGACCCGCAACCTGTCCGCCGCCGGACGCGAGTTCGGCCTGTCGCCGGCCGCGTCCAGCACCCGCATGGCGCAGCTGGAAAAGCAGCTGGGCGCGCGCCTGCTGCACCGGACCACGCGCCAGATCACGCTGACACAGGACGGCGAAGTATTCCTGGAACGGGCAATGGCGCTGCTGGACGCGGCCGAGCAGGCGTCCTCGGCGGTCGGCCACGGCAACGCCCAGCCGCAGGGCTTGCTGCGGGTGGCGGCCTCGGTGACATTCGGCCGGCTCTATCTGGTGCCGGAGGTGCCGCAGTTCCTGAAGGAGCATCCCGGCGTGCAGCTGGACCTGCGCCTGTCCGACAGCACGCACGACCTGGCGGCGGACGGCATCGACGTCGCCATCCGCATCGGCCCGCTGCGCGATTCGGCGCTGGTGGCGCGGCCGCTGGCGCCGAGCAAGCTGGTGTTGTGCGCCTCGCCCGAGTATCTGCGCCAGCGCGGCGTGCCGCAGCAGCCGTTCGACCTGTTGCAGCACGAATGCCTGGTGTTGCAGGCGATGAACCCGTGGCGCTTGCGCGAGCGCGACGGCGGTGAATTGCTGCTGCGCGTGAGCGGCCGCTTCCGCAGCGACAACGGCGAGGCGCTGCGCGACGCCGCCATCGCCGGCCTGGGCATCGGCCTGTCATCGACCTGGTTGGTGGCGGAACAGCTGCGCAGCGGCGCATTGGTACGGGTGTTGCCCGGCTACCAGACCACCGATTCGGTGATTTCCGCCGTCTACCTGAACCGCCGTTTCCTGCCGCCCAAGAGCCAGGCCTTCATCGACTTCTTCAGCCGGCGCTTCGGGCCGGAACCGTACTGGGACGAGGGCATCGCCTGAGCCGGCGCAGTCGCCTTTGTGACAGATGCGTTACCATGCGGGGATGAGGCGCGCGTGCGCCTGGCTTTGACATGGTTTTCCTATGAAATTCGAACATCTGATAGAAATTAACGACCCGCTCAACCCGCTGCTCGATGCGCTGAGCATCAAGCAACTGTGGAGCGGCCTGGTGCTGCGCGCCGAATCGCCGAAGCTGTTCGTGCCGCACCTGGACGAGTGCACCATCACCGACCGCAGCGAGAACGGCTTCAGCCGCAGCCTGCGCTACGGCGAGCTGGTCATCGACGACCGCGTGGTGCTGGAACCGATGCGCCAGGTGCGCTACGAGGTGGCGGCGCAGCAGGACATCAGCCAGTCGAGCCTGACGATGACCATCGAAACGCCGACCGCCGACACGCTGTACGTGCGCTTCCAGTACGACGACGGCCACGATGCAGCGACCGACGCCGCCAATGCGATGTACGACGAATTCCGCCGCTCGGCCTACCAGGAATCGGATATCGACACCATCCGCGTGCTGCGCGACCTGGCGCAGCAGGGCCGGCTGGACGCGCTGCTGAACTGAGTCAGACCGCCGCGCTGCGGCCCCACACCTGTTCCATGCGCAGCGGCGGCGCCTGCAGCGCGGCCACCTGCGCCGTGCTCAGCACTTCGCGAATGGCGTGCAGTTCGCCGCGCGTGTCGCGCTGCAGGAACAACTCCAGCGGCGCACCGCGCGGACCGATCACCGACGTCACATGCGGCGTGGTCGATTGCAGGCCGCGGCGCGACACCACGCCAATCTCGCCATTGATCAGCCGCACCCAGGTGCCGATGGGATAGATGCCCAGCTCGCGTATCAGCAGCGTCACCAGATTGCCGTCGATGGTGACGTTCGACTCCAGCAGCAGATCGCGCAAGGCCGCGTGCGGCGCCAGCGTCTTGCGCCACACGCGCTCGGCGACGCGGGCCGCGTAACGGTCGGCCAGCGCCAGCAAGCGCGCCAGCGGTGGAATCTGCGCGCCCGACTTGTGCAGCGGATAGCCGCTGCCGTCTTCGTTTTCATGGTGGTACAGGATGCAGTCCAGCCAGGCCTGGTCGGTGATGCCGGCCTGGCGCAGCAGCTGCACGCCGGCCTCGGGATGGGCCAGCATCGCGGCGCGGTCGGCGGCGTTGGGTTCGGCGCGGCTGTCTTGCAGGCGCTGGTGTTGCGCCAGCATGGCGACATTCATGGTCAGCGCGGCCAGCGTCAGGCTCAGGGTATCCTCCGGCGACAGCTGCTTCGCCTTCGCCAGCACCTGCACGATGACGGCGGTATCGACGCTGTGGCGCACCGCGTACGGCGTGGCCGTTTGATTGTGCAGCAGGGTGGCGGTGGCGGCGTCGACGTTGACGGCCACGGCGTCGGCGACCAGCAGGGCCACTTCTTCCAGGCGGCGGCGCAAGTCCGGCGGTGCCGCGTGCGCGGCCAGCGAAGGCAGCAGCGTCTGCAACGCCAGGCTGGCGGCGTTGAGCTTGCGCAGCGCCGAGTCCGGCTCTTTGGCCGCATCCTGCTGGCCGCTGTGATCCTCGAAGGAACCGCGCTCCACCAGGTAATCGATCTGATTGGCGCTGGCGATCATATGACCTTTGCGGACCAGCAGGGCGCCATTCTCACCGTACACATTCCACGGTATCAACATGCCCAGTTTCAGATCGGCTGCCGTCACTTTACGTATCTTCATTGCCGTTGATAAAAAACTATCGAGCCAGCAGCATACGGGGTTTCAGTGAGAATGTGTGAGTTTGTTGTATTTTGACCCTAGGGTCCGGGCGTGCAATCGACGCAGGCGCAATCGTGGGCCGGCGCGTTGGCCAGCTGGTGCGCCAGGTCGCGCAGCGCGGTGCGCACGCCTTCCTCCACCACCGGGTGGTAGAACGGCATGTCCAGCATGGCGCTGACGGTCAGCCCGGCCTGGCAAGCCCAGGACAGCAGATGGCCGATGTGCTCGGCGCGCGGGCCTATCATCTCGGCGCCCAGGAAGCGGCCGGTGGCGTGCTCGGCATACACGCGCAGCATGCCCTTGTTCTGCAACATCACGCGGCTGCGGCCCTGGTTTTCAAACGACACCTTGCCGACGGCGAAACGGCCGGCGTACGACGCGCACAATTCCTCGTAGCTGGCGCCCAGCGTGGCGATCTGCGGTTCGGTGAAGGCGATGGTCAGCGGCGTGCGGCGCAGGCCGGCCTGCACGGCCGGATAGCGCGCCGCGTTGTCGCCGGCGATGCGGCCCTGGTCGGCCGCTTCCGGCAGTTGCGGGCGTTCGTTGTCGGCGTCGCCGGCGATGAAGATGGCGCTGCTGCCACATTGCATCGTCTGCTTGTCATACAGCGGTATGCCCTGGTGATCGCGCTCCAGGCCGGTGTTCTCCAGACCCAGCTTGTGCACATTCGGACGCCGGCCTATCGCCGACAGCAGGTAGCTGAAATGCTCGGTGCGCCGCTGGCCGCTGGCGTCCTCGCTGGTCACATCCAGGCCGTCGCCCTGCTGCGCCACATGCACCACCCTGGTCTTGAAGCGCACGTCAAGCTCGTCGGCCATGGCGCGGCGCGCCACGTCCAGCACCTCGGGATCGCTCAACTGGGCGACGCTGCCGCCACGGCCGAACACGGTCACGCGCACGCCCAGCCGCGCCAGCGCCTGGCCCAGCTCCAGGCCGATGACGCCGGTGCCGGCCACGGCGATCGATTCCGGCAGCTCGTCCCAGTAAAACACCTCGTCGCTGGTGATCACGCGCGGGCCGGCCGCGCGCCACTCGTCCGGCACGATGGGCGTGGAACCGGTGGCGATGACGAAACGCTCGGCCTCGATCAGCGTGTGCTCGTCGATCTGCAACTGGGTCGGGCTGAGGAAGCGCGCATGGCCGTGGATCTTGTCCTCGGCCGGATAGCCGTTGACGCTGTCGACGACGAAGCCGACAAACCGGTCGCGCTCGCTGCGCACACGCGCCATCACGGCCTTGCCATCGATGCGCACTTCGCCCGCATGCACGCCGAAGGCCGGCGCCGCTTGCAGCGCGTGCGCCGCCTCGGCCGCCGCGATCAGCAGCTTGCTGGGCATGCAGCCGACGCGGGCGCAGGTGGTGCCGTAGACATGGGATTCGATCAGCAGCGTTTTTTTGCCGCCGGTGGTGGCGGCGCGGTAGGCGGTCATGCCGGCGGTGCCGGCGCCGATGACGGCGACTTCGGTACGTAGCGTTTTCATGCGCAAAGTCTACACCGTTTGGGCAGCGGGCATCGGCGCCTGCCAAATCCGGCGGCCGCGCACGATTGCTTGTAATCGAGTTTTACTTCAGGGCAAAAGAGTATTAGTATCTCTTATCGTTTTCAATTTTTATAAGTGCAGCTTATGGGAACACTGGACTATCGCGCACTCGCCGTGCTGGACGCCGTCGCCAGCCAGGGCAGCTTCGAAAAAGCCGCCCTGGCGCTGGGCATCAGCCAATCCGCCGTGTCCCAGCGCATCAAGGCGCTGGAGGACGCCGCCGGCCGCCTGCTGATCGTGCGCGGCCAGCCGGCCGTGCCGACCGGGCTGGGCCAGAGGCTGGTGTCGCACCACCGCAACGTCAAACTGATGGAAGCGGCGCTGGACATCGACCTCGGCCACAAGGTCAGCATGCCGGAGATCGCGCTGGCGGTCGATGCCGCCAGCCTGGCGACCTGGTTCCCCATGAGCTTGCAACCCCTGCTGTCGCCGCCGCGCTGCCAGCTGAAGGTGCAGCTGGCCGACCAGCGCATGGCCCTGCATCTGGTGCAGGAGGGTAGCGTGTTCGGCAGCATCGCCGCCGCCCAGGAGCATCCCGACCCGCACGCCAACGGCCCGGACGTGACGCCGCTGGGCAAGCTGCGCTATGTGTGCGTGGCGACGCCGGCGTTTGCCGGCCACTGGTTCGGCGACGGTTTCTCGCTGGAAGCCGCGCGGCTGGCGCCGGCCGTGGTCAGCGACCAGGATATGATGGCCGGCTTCCTGCGCACGGTGCTGGACCTGAACGGCCCGTATCCGCACCACACCATGCCGCAGTCGGCCGCCGTCACCGAATGCATCCACGGCAGCCTGGCCTACGGGCTGATGCCGCAGATCCAGGTGGCCAGCGCGCTGGCCAACGACCGGCTGGTGGACCTGGCGCCCGGGCACTACGTCGACGTGGCGCTGAACTGGCACGCCTGGAACTTGGACACGCCATTCACCCGCGCGCTGACCGAACAGATAGTCGCCACCGCGCAGCGTTTTTTGATCTAGATATCCAGCGGATCGACTTCCAGCGACCACTTCACGCGGCTCTTCATTTCCCGCAGAGTGAGTAACCACTCCTTCAGAAAGGCTTGCAGCATGGGCCTCGACGCCGACTCCACCAGCAACTGGGCACGGTCGACGTTGTGCACCCGCGTCATGCTCATCGGAATCGGATCGTTGATCGTGATGCCCGGATGCTCGACGCAATCGCGGGCGATGGTCAGGAATTCAATGGCCGTGGCCAGCTCCGGCGCCTCGGCCCGCAGCAGCGCCTGGAACAGATACGGCGGCAAGGCGGCCTGCTCGCGTTCCTCCAGCAGGGCCGACGCGAAGTGGTCGTAATCGTGGTTCACCACCGCGCCGTACAGCGGATGCTGCGGGTAGCGGGTCTGGATCAGCACCTCGCTGGCGCTGCCGCCTTCGGCCCTAGCGGCGCGGCCGGCGCGGCCCGCCACCTGCATCAATTGCGCGAACAGGCGCTCACTGGCACGGTAGTCCTGCGAAAACAGCGCCGTGTCCGGGTTCAGAATGCCCACCAGCGTCAACTTTTTGAAGTCGTGCCCCTTGGCCACCATCTGCGTGCCGATCAGGATATCGACCTCGCCCCGGTGCACCGTATCGAAGGCCGCCTGCGCGCTGCCCTTCTTGCGGGTGGAGTCGGCGTCGATGCGCAACACCCGCGCTTCCGGGAACAAGGCTTGCAAGCCTTCCTCCACGCGCTGCGTGCCGCGTCCCAGCGGTTGCAGGTCGACATTGCCGCAGGTGGGGCAATGGCGCGGGATACGCATCTCCAGGCTGCAATGGTGGCAGCGCAGCCGGTGCTCCGGGCGGTGCAGCACCATGAATGAGGTGCAGCGCGTGCATTCGCTGATCCAGCCGCAGGATTCGCAGCAGATCACCGGCGCATAGCCGCGCCGGTTCAGGAACAGCAGCGACTGCTCGCCGCGCTCCATGCGCTGTTTGATCGCCGCGATTAAATGGGACGTCAGCCCATCCTTGGGCTTGTCGCGTTCCATGTCCAGCAGCTTGACCTGCGGCAGCACGGCGTCCTTGACGGCCCGCTCGCGCAGCTCCAGCTTGCGGTAGCGGCCGGACTGCGCGTGGTGCCAGCTCTCCAGCGACGGCGTGGCCGAGCCCAGCACGATGGGGATGCCCAGCTGCCAGGCCCGCCACACGGCCAGGTCGCGCGCCGAGTAGCGCAAGCCTTCCTGCTGCTTGTACGAAGGATCGTGCTCCTCGTCGATGACGATCAGTTTCAGGTTCGGCAGCGACGCCAGGATCGCCAGCCGCGTGCCCAGCACGATGCGCGCCTTGCCCTGGTGCGCCGCCAGCCAGTGCAGCATGCGCTCGCCTTCGGACAGGCTGCTGTGCAAGGTCGCCAGCATCACGCCCGGGAAGCGCGCGCGGATATTGCCCTCCAGCTGGGGCGTCAGGTTGATTTCCGGCACCAGGATCAGGATCTGGGCGTCGGCGTCGCGCGCCAGCACTTGCGCGCAGGATTGCAGGTAGACCTCGGTCTTGCCGCTGCCGGTCACGCCGTACAGCAGCGTCGGCTTAAACCCTTGAGCGCCGCCGATGGCGTCCGCCGCCGCCTGCTGCGAGGGATTGAGTTGCGGCATGTTCAACGGCGTGCCGTCGTGCGGCGCGTCCAGCTTGGCCAGCTTCTTCAGCGCCCGGTCCAACGCCACCGTGGTCAGCACGCGCAGATTCTTCGGCAAGCCCGGCAGCGCCACCTCGCCCAGCGGACGCTGGTAGTAGTCGGCGGCGAAGCCCGCCAGCGCCAGCCACTGCGGCGACAGCGGCCCCAGCTGGCTGCGCACGGCCAGCGCATCCTTCAACTTATCCACCGGCACATCGGTCTCGGCCGCGACGCCGACGATCAGGCCCATCACCTCGCGGCGGCCGAACGGCACCAGCGCCAGCTGGCCGACCTGCGGCTGCTCTGTCGCGTCGCAATGCCAGCGGTAGTCGAAAATCGCGTTCAACGGCGTGTCGAGCGCAATCTGAAGAATGCAATGGTGGAAAAGGCCCTGCATAGATCCCGTCACAGTAGAAAATTCTTGCGGCAATTGGGCGCAAATACCGCCCCGACTGGGGCGCTTTGATGTATCCACAGTTTTTGTGGATAACTTTGTGGACAAAGGAATCTTAATCCCCGGAAAGCATAGACATCAAACTTGGTATCGTCGTAAACCGGGCAAAAATTCAAAATTATTTCTCTTTAAAATCAAACACTTGGAAAATGCTTCCTAGGAGAAGAAAAATTCTCGTTTTTTCTCCGCCGCTGTGCATAAGTGAAGTATTTAGGATGGTTTTTTTGGCGAAATCAAGCACTTTTTAGAACTTATCCACCGATATTGCAAAGCACAACACGGTACTTTCAGTGGACCGCAACACAGATACCTTATGTGTAAGGTTTGTCTGTTCGCAACTTCGTTATCACGGCCTAAACTTTGCCTAAAAATCGTGCAACGCAACATAAAGCTCAGGCAAAACAGCAACATTATGGCTAAGTCACGGTTTACTAAGTACTTTTATTTTTTATCCACAGTTTTTGTGGATAACTTTGTGGACAATGAGGAAATAAACTAGTTTCAGTCCCCCGTCAAGGTTTACGACTTGCCATCTATTGCCTCTTCGGCAAAAAAATTAACCGTTCATAATCAATGACTTGCGGAGTCTCCACGGGCTACGAAAAAAGCACTGCCTATTATTTCCGCAGCAAAAAAAATTGTGCATAAGTCGGTATTGCTTTCCTCCGCGCACCAATGAAAAAGGGCACGCCTCTTGCGAAACGTGCCCTTTGTTCGCAGACTACATCAACCGGCGCGCTGAGCCTTGCTATGGCTGTGAACGGCTTCGACCATGGCGGCGACGTTCTCCGGCGGCGTGAATTGCGAGATGCCATGGCCCAGGTTGAATACATGGCCATTGCCGTCGGTCGGCTTGCCGTAGGCGTCCAGCACCTTGTGGACTTCGGCGCGGATCTGGTCCGGGCTGGCGAACAGGATGGCCGGGTCCAGGTTGCCCTGCAGGCCGACCTTGTGGCCCACCAGCTTGCGCGCCTGGGTCAGGTTGACGGTCCAGTCCAGGCCGACCGCGTCGGCGCCGATGTCGGCGATCTGCTCGATCCACTGGCCGCCGCCCTTGGTGAAGACGATGGCCGGGATCTTGACGCCATCCTTGTCACGTTTCAGCAGGGAAACCACCTGCTGCATGTATTTCAGCGAAAACTCCTGGTAGGCGCCGTCGGCCAGCGCGCCGCCCCACGAGTCGAACACCATCACCGCCTGGGCGCCGGCGTCGATCTGGGCGTTCAGGTACTCGGCCACGGCCTTGGCGTTGATGCTCAGGATGTGGTGCATCAGGTCCGGGCGGTTGTACAACATCTTCTTAATGGTGTGGAACTCGCGCGAGCCCTGGCCTTCGACCATGTAGCAGGCCAGCGTCCACGGGCTGCCGGAGAAGCCGATCAGCGGCACGCGGCCATTCAATTCGGTGCGGATCTGGGTCACGGCCTTGAACACATAGTCCAGCGAGCCCAGTTCCGGCGCGCGCAGCGCCAGCACGTCGGCCTCGGTTTTCAGCGGACGTTCGAATTTCGGGCCTTCGCCTTCGACGAAGTACAGGCCCAGGCCCATCGCATCCGGCACCGTCAGGATGTCCGAGAACAGGATGGCCGCGTCCAGCGGGAAGCGGTCCAGCGGCTGCAGCGTCACTTCGGTGGCGTAGTCGGGATTGGTGGCCAGGCCCATGAAGGAGCCGGCCTTGGCGCGCGTGGCGCGGTATTCCGGCAGGTATCGCCCCGCCTGGCGCATCAGCCACACAGGCGTGTGGTCGGTCGGCTGGCGCAACAACGCGCGCAAGAAGGTGTCGTTCTGGAGCGGGGCAAATTGTGGCATGGAAGGCAATCGAAATCGGTCAAAAGACTATTATCGCATCCTGCGCGGATTTTTTTTGCTGGATGATAGGCCGTTCATTCACTATCATGCGTAGCACCCGACTTTGGAGACGCCATGACATCAGCTGAATTGAAAATGAGCCCTATCACCGCGCCCTACGGCGCCTGGCCATCGACCATCAGCGCCGCGCGCGTGGCCGCCGGCGCCACGCCCCTGTCCACGCTGATGCTGGGCGGCGCCGATGGCAGCGACATCTTCTGGCTGGCGGGCCGCGCCGCCGAAGCGGGCCGCAACACCCTGCTGCGCCACCACGGCGTGACCACCGGCGAACTGACGCCGGCCCCCTTCAATGTGCGCAGCCGCGTACACGAATATGGCGGCGGCGCCTATGCGGTGGACGGCGATACCATCTATTTTTCGCATTTCGCCGACAACGTCGTCTACAAACTTGATGTAGCCGACGATGGCGCACCCCCGGTGGCGCTGACCACGGCCGGCAAGCAGCGCTTCGCCGACTTCGTGGTGGACCGCGCGCGCAACCGCCTGATCGCCGTGCGCGAGCTGCATGGCGATGATCCGCACGCGCAGCCGGTCAACACCATCTGCGCCATCAACGCCGACGGCAGCGAGACCGTGCTGGCGCAGGGCGCCGATTTCTACTCGTCGCCGCGCCTGTCGCCGGACGGCCGCTCGCTGGCCTGGCTCAGTTGGGACCATCCGCGCATGCCGTGGCAAGGCACGACCCTGTGGCTGGCCGACATCGGCGACGACGGCCTGCCCGCAACACCGGTACGCATCGCCGGCGGCGCCGAGGAATCCATCTGCCAGCCCGAATGGTCGCCGGACGGCCTGCTGCACTTCGTCTCCGACCGCAGCGGCTGGTGGAACCTGTACCGCCTGTGCCGCGAACGCGATCGCACCGAGGGCCTGTGCCCGATGGAGGCGGAATTCGCCTCGCCGCACTGGACCTTCGGGAACTCGATGTACGGCTTCCGCTCGGCCTCCGAAATCATCTGCACCTACATCGACAAGGGCGTGAGCCGCCTGGCACGCCTGCTGCCCGGCAGCGGCAAGCTGGAAGCGATCGCCAACCCCTACGAGGAAATCCGCGAACTGCGCGTGGCCAAGGGCTATATCGCCATGCTGGCCGGCGGCCCCACCATCCCGATGGAACTGGCGCGCATCGACTTCACCGAGGAGGGCGTGGAAATCCTGGCGCAGTCGATCGAGGAACTTCCGGAGGAGGACTACCTGTCCATCCCGACCAGCATCAGCTATCCGAGCGCCAACGGCCGCACCTCGCACGCCTTCTTCTACCCGCCGCGCAACCGCGACGTGCAAGCGCCCGAGGGCAGCAAGCCGCCGGTGATCGTCATCAGCCACGGCGGCCCGACCGGCATGACCGTCAACACGCTGAACCTGAAGACCCAGTATTGGACCAGCCGCGGCTTCGGCGTGCTGGATGTGAACTACGGCGGCAGCACCGGCTTCGGCCGCGCCTACCGCGACCTGCTCAAGGGCCAGTGGGGCATCGTCGATGTCGAGGACTGCGTGGCCGGCGCGCAGGCGCTGGTCGAACGCGGCCTGGCCGACGGCGAGCGCCTGATCATCCGTGGCGGCAGCGCCGGCGGCCTGACCACGCTGTGCGCGCTGACCTTCCACAATGTGTTCAAGGTCGGCGCCAGCTACTACGGCGTCTCCGACCTCAAAGGGCTGGACCAGGATTCGCACAAATTCGAATCGCACTACAATGAGTACCTGATCGCGCCGCAGCCGCAGGCCGAGGCGCTGTACCAAGCCCGTTCGCCGATCAACCACACCGGCAAGCTGGCGCGCCCGATGATCTTCTTCCAGGGCCTGGACGACAAGGTCGTGCCGCCGCAGCAATCGGAGATGATGGTCGAGGCGCTGAAGGCGCGCGGCGTGCCGGTGGCCTACGTGCCGCTGGAGGGCGAAGGCCACGGCTTCCGCAAGGGCGAAAACATCGTCCGCACGCTGGAGGCGGAGCTGTACTTCTACCAGCGGATGTTCGGCCTGCACGATCCGGCCGCCACGCCGCCGGTACACATCGATAACCTGAAAGACTGACCCCGCATGGCCGACGCTAAGCTGCTCGCCGAATTTGACGCGCTTGAATTCAACGAAAAAATGATACTGGCGCTGCTCGCCCTGATCGGCGAGCCGGTGGGACGCACGGCCATCCTCGATCACCTGAACCACGCGCGCATCGAAGACAAGGACGGCAATCCCTACGGCGTCGGCACGCTGGACGAAGCGTTGCGCAAGCTGGAGCGGCTGGCCTACATCAGCGTGATGACGGGACGCGGCTTTGTCTGCAACCCCAAGCTGCGCTGGCCGGCGATGCGCGCCTCCATCGGCACGCACGCGCTGGACGACTTGTGCAGCGCCTACGACGAGCTGGTGCCGATGCGCCAGACCTGGAACAGCTTCGAACCGCGCAGCTACCGCGCCGGCATGGCCCGCCTGCGCATGGGCCTCCTGCGCGGCGTGGCGCCGCAACAAATCCAGCCGATACTGGCGTTCTGCCTGGGCAGCTACGAAGCGGCGCAGCTGCACCCGATAGTCGACATCTTCGGCCGGCCGTTCGAACCGGGCATGCTGGCGCGCGTGCATCCGCTGCTGCAGGACGACGTGCTGATGGTACTGCTGCAAAACGCCCAGCACGAATTCCTGACCGTGCCGGTGATCCGCGAATTCTGCGAGCAGCACATGCAGCGCCGCCTGGCCGTCAAGGACGACATCAGCCCCGAGCTGCGCATGGCGCTGGCGGAAGACGCCATCCTGTGCGGCCGCCTGGACGACGCCAAGCGCTACCTGGAACGCACCGCCGGCCCGCAGAGCCAATACCTCGCCAGCGCCCTGGTGCTGCTGCGCGGCGCCAGCGGCGCGGCCATTGTCGGCTTCGACGCGGCCCTGAAGACGCTGCGCCGCGACACCGGCAAACGCAAACACCTGTTCACCGGCATGTCCGGCTACCTGTACCTGCTGTCGATGCTGCGCAGCGGCGACGCCAAGCATCTGAAGGCGGCCGAGGCTTATCTCGAAATCGCCGTGCGCATGCCGCAGAACCACGACACCGCCGTCATCCAGCAGATCGACATGCTGCGCCAGATCCGCGCCGGCACCATGCAGACCGATGCCGTCGCCGCGCTGGCCTGGGACAACAGCCTGCAAACGCAGATGTTCCAGTGCCTGCTGTTCTTCTGGTTGTCGCTGCCGCAGCTGTCCGAGCGCAAGGCGCAGCTGCAGGAGCTGGCGCAGAACGCGGAACGCGCGGGCTACCTGTTCATCGCCGGGCAGGCCGCCTGCCTGCTGGGCCACCTGGGCGACGTCGAGCAGCAGCGCCACGCCAACGCGCTGCGCGCGCGCCTCGGCTATCCCGACATGAGCGTGTGGTTCGAACGGCAGGAGGCATGGCAACGGCAGCTGACGGCGCTGATCAACCTCCAGCAGCCCGCCACCGCCGATGCCGCCGGCAGCACGCGCCTGGTGTGGATGCTCAACTACGACAACCGCCACGGCCTGACCGACGTCGCGCCGGTCGAGCAGAAGCGCGATGCGCGCGGCCTGTGGAGCAAGGGCCGCGCCGTCGGCCTGAAGCGGCTGCGCTTCGAGGCCGAGCAGTTCGACTTCCTGACGCCGCAGGACATCCGCGCCTCCGAGGCGATCTCGGTAGCGCACCGCAGCTACCAGTCCAGCGGCCTCGCTTACGAGATCGATCCGCAGCGCGCAGCGGCAGCGCTGATCGGCCACCCGCTGCTGTTCTGGGTCGATGCGCCGGACACGCGGGTGGAAATGCTGGCCGGCGAGCCTGAGCTGCTGATCAAGAAAAGCCCGGGCAACCTGGAGCTGAAGCTGCATCCACCGATACCGGACGACAGCTCCTCCGTCATCGTCAGCAAGGAGACGCCGACCCGCCTGCGCGTAGTGAACATCCTCGACGAGCACCGCCGCATCGCCGCCATCGTCGGCGATGGCCTGAACGTGCCGGCGCACGCGGAGCAGCAGGTGCTGCATGCGATCAGCTCCATCTCGTCGCTGGTGACGGTGCAGTCGGAAATCGGCGGCGCCGCGCCGGACATGGAGCAGGTGGAAGCCGACATGCGCCTGCACGTGCACCTGCTGCCCTACCAGCATGGCCTGAAGATGCAGGTGCTGGTGCGTCCTCTGTCCAACGGCGCCTACTACGCGCCCGGCGCCGGTGCGGACAGCGTGATCGCCGACGTGAACGGCAAGCCGGTACAGGCACGCCGCAAGCTGATCGACGAACGCGACGCCGAGCGCGAACTGATCGCCAAATGCCCGGTGCTGGAATCGGCCGAGCAGGAGCACGGCGAATGGCTGCTGGGCCAACCGGCGCTGTGTCTGCAACTGCTGGTGGAGCTGCAAGAGATGCCGGCTGCCGGCATCGTACTGGCCTGGCCGGAAGGCGAAAGCTTCCGCGTCACCGCCAAGGTGGAAACCAAGCAGCTGCGCCTGGCCATCAAGAGCAACAAGGACTGGTTCGCGGCCAGCGGCGAATTGCAGATCGATGAAGGCAAAGTCATGGATCTGAAAACGCTGCTGGAGCTGATGCAGAAGAGCCAGAGCCGCTTCGTGGAACTGGGCGAGAACCGCTACCTGGCGCTGACCGAGGAACTGCACCGCCGCCTGATGGAAGTCTCGGTCTACGGCGAGATCACCGAGGACGGCGTGCGCCTGCATCCGCTGGCGTCGTTCGCGCTGGAGGAACTGGCCGACGATATCGGCGGCCTGAAATCGGACAAGCTGTGGAAGGAACACCTGGAGCGCATGGCGGCGCAGGCGGCCTTCGTGCCGCAGCTGCCAAGCACCCTGCAGGCGGAGCTGCGCGATTATCAGCTGGAAGGCTACAACTGGCTGTCGCGCCTTGCCCACTGGGGCGTGGGCGCCTGCCTGGCCGACGATATGGGCCTCGGCAAGACGCTGCAGGCGCTGGCGCTGATCCTGTCGCGCGCGCCGCAAGGCCCGACGCTGGTGGTGGCGCCAACCTCCGTCTGCATGAACTGGATCAGCGAAGCGGCGCGCTTCGCGCCTACGCTGAACGTCAAGCTGTTCGGCGCCGGCGACCGCGCCGAGACCCTGTCCACCTTGCAGCCCTACGATCTGGTGGTGACCAGCTACGGCCTGCTGCAACTGGAGTCCGCGCTGTTCGCCGGCGTGCAGTGGAATACCATCGTGCTCGATGAAGCTCAGGCCATCAAGAACGGCGCTACCAAGCGCTCGCAGGCCGTGATGGCATTGAAGGGCGACTTCCGCATGATCGCCACCGGCACGCCGCTGGAAAACCACCTGGGCGAGTTGTGGAACCTGTTCCGCTTCATCAATCCGGGCCTGCTGGGCAGCATCGAGCAGTTCAACCTGCGCTTCGCCGCGCCGATCGAAAAACCGCAGGACCACCGCGCCGAAGTGGGCGCGCGCAACCGCCTTCGTCGTTTGATCCAGCCCTTCATGCTGCGCCGGACCAAGGCCCAGGTGCTGACCGAACTGCCGTCGCGCACCGAGATCACGCTGGAAGTGGACCTGTCGGCCGAAGAAACCGCGCTGTACGAATCGCTGCGCCGCGCCGCGCTGGAAAACCTGGCCGCCGTCGAAGGCCCTGCCGAGAAAAAATCGATCCAGATCCTGGCCGAGATCATGCGGCTGCGCCGCGCCTGCTGCAATCCGAACCTGGTGGCGGCGGAACTGGGCCTGAAGAGCAGCAAGCTGGCGGCCTTCGCCCACCTGCTGGAAGGCTTGCTGGAGAACCGCCACAAGGTGCTGGTGTTCAGCCAGTTCGTCGACCACCTGTCGCTGATCCGCGAGCACCTGGACGCCAACAACATCAGCTATCAATACCTGGACGGTTCCACGCCCATGGCCGAGCGCAAGAAGCGCGTCGACCTGTTCCAGGCCGGCGAGGGCGATGTGTTCCTCATCAGCCTGAAGGCGGGCGGCGTCGGCATCAACCTGACCGCGGCCGACTATGTGATCCACATGGATCCGTGG
The DNA here is from genome assembly GCF_009380165.1 of Rugamonas rivuli. Classification (GTDB taxonomy): domain Bacteria; phylum Pseudomonadota; class Gammaproteobacteria; order Burkholderiales; family Burkholderiaceae_D; genus Rugamonas; species Rugamonas rivuli. The sequence goes on along the minus strand of NZ_WHUF01000007.1, from coordinate 248,260 downwards.
TGGAATCCGGCGGTGGAAGACCAGGCCTCGGACCGCGCACACCGCATGGGCCAGCTGCGTCCGGTGACGATCTACCGGCTGGTGGCGCGCCACACCATCGAGGAAGGCATCGTCGACCTGCACCAGCACAAGCGCGACCTGGCCGACAGCCTGCTGGAAGGCAGCGATGTGTCGGGCCGCATGTCGGCCTCCGAGATGTTGAATATGCTGCAAGAAGGGATGCGAAAGTAGCCGTCCAGTTACAAACCGGAGGCTCTCAAACGGGCCGATTAGTGATAATCTCCTCCGCTTCGGCCCGGCACGCCCGGCCACCATATCGACAAGGCTGTTCAAGATGATCAAGACAAAAATCGCACTGGCTGTATTGATGACGACGCTCGCCGTCGCACCAGCCGGCGCCACCACGCACCACAAGGCGGCCAGCACCTCGGCCAAGAGCAAGAGCAGCGGCAAATCCGCGCACACGAGCCACTCCGCGCACGCCAAGAGCGGCGCCAAGTCGGCCAAGAGCAGCAAGGGCAGCAGCAAATCCAGCGGCAAGCACGGCAAGGCGAAAGCCGTCGCCGCCACCGCTGCGGTCGCCGCAGTGGCCGCGCCATCGCTGAAGCCGTCCGGCACGCCGGAGCGCCGCCAGGACCGGTCCTTCGATGGCCAGAGCAGCCAGTTCCTCAACGCGCTGTGGCGCATCGATTCGGAAAGCGCGATCTACGCCGGCAAGTACGATACCGCCGCCACGCTGTCGATCCCGGACAAGGCGGGCCAGGCCAAGGAGCTGGCTTTCATCGACGAATGGAAGCAGCGCTTCGGCGCGATCAACGCCAGCCAGCTGTCGGCCAAGCAGCGCACCGACCTGGCGCTGCTGATCAACAAGCTCGACAGCGACCGCTTCCGCCTGACCACGCTGAAGGAATACGAGTGGAACCCGGCCAGCTACAACGTGGCCGGCCCGATCGACCTGATCCTGAACACCGAATACGCGGCCCAGCCGCAGCGCCTGCGCACGCTGCTCAAGCGCATCGCCGGCATCCCGGCTTACTACGAGGCGGCGCGCGCCAACATCGTCAATCCGACGCGCGAGCACACACGTCTGGCGATCGCGCAGGCGCCCGGCGTGCAGACGCTGCTGACCGAGGTGGACAAGGCGGCGCAGGCATCGATCCTGACGCCGGTGGAGAAGCAGCTGTTCACGCAACGCGTCAATGCGGCACTGACGGCGGTGGACAGCTACGTGGCCTTCCTGACCGAGATGGACAAGCAGATGGACGCCAACGGCCGCCGCAGCTTCCGTCTGGGCAAAGAGCTGTACGAGAAAAAATTCGCCTTCGACATCCAGTCGGGCAGCAGTGCCGAGCAGACTTACCAGAAGGCCTTGGCCGCGCGCGAAGAGCTGCTGGCCAATATGGACCGCATCTCGGACGAGCTGTGGGAAAAGACCATGGGCGTCGCCGTCAAGCCGGCCGACCGCTTTGCCAAGATCGGCAAGGTGATTGACAAGCTGTCCGAACGCCATGTGAAGCGCGAGGATTTCTTCGCCGAGATCCGCCGCCAGGTGCCGGTGCTGCAGGACTGGGTGATCAGCCACAACCTGCTGACGCTGGATCCGAAGAAGCAGCTGGAAGTGCGGGCGACGCCTGCCTACCAGGCCGGTGTGGCGGGCGCCAGCATCGATGCGCCGGGACCGTATCGTCCGCAGGACCGCACCTACTACAACGTGACGCCGCTCGACGGCGCGACGCCGGAGGCGGCCGAGAGCAGCCTGCGCGAGTACAACCACTGGATCCTGCAGATCCTGAATATTCACGAGGCGATACCGGGACACTACGCGCAGCTGGTGTATGCGAACAAGTCGCCGTCCATCGTCAAATCCATCTTCGGCAATGGCGCGATGGTGGAGGGCTGGGCGGTGTATGGCGAGCGCATGATGCTGGAGTCGGGCTACGGTGATAACGCGCCGGAGATGTGGCTGATGTATTCGAAGTGGAACCTGCGCAGCGTGACCAACACCATCCTCGATTACAGCGTGCATGTGCTGGGCATGACCGAGGAACAGGCCATCGATCTGCTGACGCGCCAGGCCTTCCAGACGCGCAGCGAGGCGGTGGAAAAGTGGCATCGGGTGCAGGTGTCGTCGGTGCAGCTGACTAGCTATTTCAGCGGCTACAGCGAGATCATGGAATTGCGCGAGCAGCGCAAGCAGCAGTTGGGCGCGAAGTTCAACCTGAAGGAATTCCACGAGCAATTCCTGAGCTACGGCAGCGCGCCGGTGCGCGTGATCAAGGGCTTGATGGCGCAGTAAAAATGCATGGGTTTGCGCGCACTTGAGTGCGCGCAAACGACTCATCCATTGATTCGATACGCTAGTGAGCCGGCTCGCATTCGGGCCGGTTTCTGCTACGATTAAATCAGGGAGCGGTCATGAACATGCCTATTAAATTCGACACTCTTTCATATGCCAGAAAGCTTGAGGAAGCCGGGCTTCCTCAGCAGCAAGCCGAGGCCCAGTCACTGGCCTTGCGCGACGCGCTAGCCGAATCCACGGTAACACCCGGCGACATGCTACTGCTGAAGACAGACCTTATCGCCCGGCTGGAGATACTACGCAGCGATCTGCAAGGGCAAATCGACACGTTGAAAGCGCAGATCGCCGAGTTGAAAGCGCACATGAATATCCGGTTCAACATACTTTACATGCTGACCGGACTATCCTTGGTGCTACATGGCGTGACGCTCGGCGTGCTCTTCAAAATATTGAGCCGGCTACCATAGCCAGAAACTCAGGCCTTCTCTTCCGGCGCCGTCGACATGCGGACGAACATCGGCGCTACCAGCAGGCCCAGCTCGAACAGCAGACACATCGGAACCGCCAGCGAGAACATGCTGACCGCGTCAGGCGGCGTAACGATCGCGGCAATCACGAAAGCGCCCACGATGGCGTAAGGCCGTATCTCTTTCAGCTTGGCCACCGTCACCAAACCCATACGCACCAAAATCACCACCACCACCGGCACCTCAAAGGTCGCGCCAAACGCCAGACACATCGACATGACGAAATCGAGATAGTTCTCGATATCCGGCGTCACCGCAATCGACTGCGGCGAAAATTCCGAGATGAACTGGAACACGCGCCCGAACACCAGGAAGTAGCAGAACGCCACGCCGGACATGAACAGCACCGACGACGAAATCACCAGTGGCGCAATCAGCCGCTTCTCATGCGCGTACAAACCTGGCGCCACGAAGGCCCACAGCTGGTACAGCACCCACGGCAACGACAGGATGATGGAAATGACCAGCGTCACCTTCATCGGCACCAGGAAGGGCGAGATCACGCCGGTGGCGATCATCTTCGAGCCGACCGGCAGCGAAGCGATCATCGGCCGCGCGATGTAATCGTAGATCTGCGACGGACCAGGCCAGATCATCAGCGCGATACAAACAATGGCAATACCGATCGACGCCTTGACCAGACGGTCGCGCAGCTCGATCAGGTGAGAGATAAAGGTCTCTTCGCCCTTTTCAGGTGTAGTCATTTAGTAGAACGAAGAAGAGGAGTTGCTGCCGGGACGGAAGCGCGCCACGCGCGCGGCGCCGGAAGTCACGTGCATCTTGCCGCCGTGGCGCTGCTTGTACCATCCGGGTATGGCCGAATTACGCACCAGCTTCTTGCGGCGGAATTCGCGCGCCTTGCGCGACAGGTCGTCGGTGGTGACGTGGCTGATGCTCGGCGAGTGAATGGTCGGCGTGTCGTGCCAGGCGTTTTCCACCTCGGCCACGTGCTGCGACATCGAACTCTCGACGTCCGCCTTCACGCTTTCCGCCGCCGCCTGCACTTCCTTCTGGAGGTTTTTCAACTCTTCCAGTTCGATTTCGCGCGAGACTTCGGTTTTGACTTCGTTCAGATAGCGCTGGGCGCGGCCGTACAGCGTCCCGGCCATGCGAGCCACCTTGGGCAGCTTTTCAGGACCGATGACGACCAGCGCAACCACGCCGATCACAGCAAGTTTGGTAAGACCGAGATCGATCATAAGGTAGTTTCAGCGTGAAGGGAGCATGGGCTCCCCCAGCTTATTTCTTCTCTTTAGCGTCGACGTCGATGGTGCCGGGAGCGGCAGGAGCGGCCGGCTTGTCGTCGTCGCCCTTGACGCCGTCCTTGAAGCCTTTAACGGCCTTGCCGATGTCCGAACCCATATTGCCCAGCTTTTTGGTACCGAAAACCAGCATTACGATGACCAGAACGATTAACCAATGCCAAATACTGAATGAACCCATCATATTCCCCTTGCAAGGCGCGCGCGCCCCAATTGTCCGTTGATTCGAGAACTGCTGCGACAGTATAAGCGAACCGCCGCGTGTCATGTAGATGTCATGCAGCTATCGATATAACGCTGCCGTGTTAGCGCTGTCCGCGCCATGGGTGCGGGCCGCCGATCACGTGCAGATGTAGATGGTACACCTCCTGGCCGCCGTTAGGTCCACTGTTAATCAGCGTCTTGTAACCGCCGGTCGGCGAACCGTCCGCATCATAGCCGACGCCGCAGCCGGCTTCCTCTGCCAGACGGGGGGCCAGCGCCAGCATCTTGCCCAGCAGCGGCGCTTCGTTGGCGCTGCAATCCGACAAGGTCGCGAAATGTTTCTTCGGGATCACCAGCAAATGCACCGGCGCGGCCGGGTTGATGTCCTTGAAGGCCAGCAAATCCTCGTCTTCATAGACGATGGACGATGGAATTTTCTTTTCGGCTATTTTGCAAAACAGGCAGTTTTCCACAACGACTCCGTAAATGGGGGATTATTCTTTGCGGGCGGCTTTTTCATCGATGCCGGAAACGCCTTCGCGGCGCGCCAGCTCGTCGAGCACCTGCTGCGGCTTCAGATCGAACTGGGCCAGCAGCACCAGCGTATGGAACCACAGGTCGGCCACCTCGTACAGCACCTTGCCGCTGTCGCCGCCGGCGCGCGCATCCTTGGCGGCCATCACGGTCTCGGTGGCTTCCTCGCCGATTTTCTTCAGGATGGCGTCATCGCCCTTGGAGAACAGCTTGGACGTGTAGGACGTCGCGGGATCGCCTCCGTTGGCCAGTTTGCGCGATTCGATGATGTCGGCCAGGCGGTCCAGGATAGTGCTCATGTCGATTTCTTTGCTTTGGTTTTCGCCACGGTGGCGGGAGTGTAGATTTCCGTCGGGTCTTTCAGCACCGGCTCGGTGTTCTGCCAGTCGCCTTCCAGCGCGTCGCCTTCGAACTTCTGGAAGAAGCAGGAATGGCGGCCGGTGTGGCAGGCGATGCCGCCGGCCTGCTCGATCTTCAGCAGCACCACGTCCTCGTCGCAGTCGAGGCGGATTTCCAGCACCTTCTGCACGTGGCCGGACTCCTCGCCCTTGTGCCACAGCTTCTTGCGCGAGCGGCTCCAGTAGACGGCCTCGCCCAGCTCAACCGTCTTGGCCAGGGCGTCGCGGTTCATCCAGGCGAACATCAGCACATCGTTGCTGCCCGCTTCCTGGGCGATGACCGGCACCAGGCCGTGCTCGTCCCATTGGATTTTCTTCAGCCATTTAGCCTTGGCCAAGGCGCTTGCGGTGGTCGACATCTTACTTTTCCATGCGGTTAAAAACTACGCCAGGCGCATCGGAATGCCCTGTTGCGCCATGAAGCGCTTGGCTTCCTGCACCGTGTGCTGGCCATAGTGGAAGATACTGGCCGCCAGCACCGCGTCCGCCTTGCCCAGCTTGATGCCGTCGGCCAGGTCTTGCAGGCCGCCGACGCCGCCCGAGGCGATCACCGGGATGCCGATGGCGTCGGACACGCCGCGCGTCAGGCCCAGGTCGAAGCCGGACTTGGTGCCGTCGCGGTCCATGCTGGTCAGCAGGATTTCGCCGGCGCCCATCTGCTCCATTTTCTTCGCCCATTCGATGGCGTCGATGCCGGTGGCCTTGCGGCCGCCGTGGGTGAACACTTCCCACTTGCCGGGCGCGACCTGCTTGGCGTCGATCGCCACCACGATGCACTGCGAGCCGTGCTTTTGCGAAGCGTCGTACACCAGCTGCGGATTCGACACCGCCGACGAGTTCATGCTGACCTTGTCCGCGCCGGCGTTGAGCAGGCGGCGCACATCGGCCACCTCGCGCACGCCGCCGCCCACCGTCAGCGGAATGAACACCTGCGAAGCGACGGCTTCGATGATGTCCAGGATCAGGCCACGGTTGTCGCTGGTGGCAGTGATGTCGAGGAAGGTCAGCTCATCGGCGCCCTGCTCGTCGTAGCGGCGGGCGATTTCCACCGGGTCGCCGGCATCGCGCAGCTCGGTGAAATTGACGCCTTTGACGACGCGGCCATCGGTCACGTCCAGGCAGGGGATGATGCGTTTAGCGAGCATTATTCTTCCGTGTCTTCTTCTTCGACCAGGTCACCACTCAGCTCATCGGCGCGCAACTGCGCCGACGCCAGATCGATGGTGCCTTCGTAAATCGAACGGCCGCAGATCACGCCTTCGATGCCTTCGTCCTGGACAGCGCACAGCGCTTCCACGTCGCCCAGGTTGTGCAGGCCGCCCGAAGCGATGACCGGGATCTTGACCGCCTGCGCCAGCTTGACCGTGGCTTCGATGTTCACGCCGCCCATCATGCCGTCGCGGCCGATGTCGGTGTAGATGATCGATTCGACGCCATAGGCTTCGAACTTCTTGGCCAGGTCGATCACTTCGTGGCCGGACATCTTGCTCCAGCCGTCGGTGGCGACCTTGCCGTCCTTGGCGTCCAGGCCGACGATGATGTGGCCGGGGAAGGCGCCGCAGGCGTCGTGCAGGAAGCCCGGCTCCTTGACCGCTGCGGTGCCGATGATGACGTAGCTGATGCCGGCATCCAGGTAGCGCTCGATGGTGTCGAGGTCGCGGATGCCGCCGCCCAGTTGCACGGGGATTTCGTCCAGGTCGTTTTCTTCCGCGTATTCCTGCACCACTTGCAGGATGGCCTTGACCGCGGCTTCGTTCTTCGGCTTGCCGGCGAAGGCGCCGTTCAGGTCGACCAAGTGCAGGCGGCGCGCGCCTTGCTTCAGCCAATGCAGGGCCATGTCGGCCGGGTCTTCGGAGAATACGGTGGCGAGTTCCATATCGCCTTGTTTCAAGCGAACGCAGTGACCGTCTTTGAGGTCGATGGCAGGAATGAGCAGCATGATGGTTTCAGTAGATTAAAGGGTAAGTGAAATCAAGGGTTCCAGTGAACGAAATTTTTATACAACTGCAATCCGGCCGCGGCGCTTTTCTCCGGGTGGAACTGGGTCGCAAAAATATTATCACGGGCGACGGCACAGCTGAACGCCGCACCGTAGACAGTTTGTCCGACGGTGTGCTCGTCCCGCTCCGGCTGGGCGAAATAGCTGTGCACGAAATAGAAGTAACTGTTGTCCGCAATATCCTGCCACATCGGGTGAGACGCGTTTTGATGGACTTGGTTCCAGCCCATCTGCGGCACCTTGAAGCGCGAGCCGTCTTCCTGCATCTGGTCATCCAGCTGGAAGCGCACCACCTTGCCCGGCAACAGGCCGAGGCCGGCGGCATTGCCTTCCTCGCTGCCATCGAACAGCATCTGCTCGCCGATGCATACGCCCATCAGCGGCTTGGTCTTCGCGGCCACCAGCAGCGCTTCCTGCACGCCGGATTCGCGCAGGCTGCGCATGCAGTCCGGCATGGCGCCCTGGCCGGGCAGCACGATGCGGTCGGCGGTTTCGATATCGGCCACTTCGCCGGAGATCAGCACATTGGCTTCGGGCGCGACGGCGCGCAGGGCCTGCGCAACCGAGCGCAGATTACCCATGCCGTAATCAACTACTACGATTTTTTTCATGATGTATGTTTTACAGGCTGCCCTTGGTCGACGGGATCGTACCGGCGGCGCGCGGGTCCAGCTCGGACGCCATGCGCAGCGCGCGGCCGAAAGCCTTGAACACGGTCTCGCACTGGTGGTGGGCGTTGGTGCCGCGCAGGTTATCGATGTGCAGCGTCACCAGCGCGTGGTTGACGAAGCCGCGGAAGAATTCCAGCGTCAGGTCGACGTCGAAAGTGCCGATCATCGCACGCGTGAACGGGATGTGGTACTCGATACCTGGACGGCCGGAGAAATCCAGCACCACGCGCGACAGCGCCTCGTCCAGCGGCACGTACGAATGGCCGTAGCGGACGATGCCCTTGCGGTCGCCGATGGCCTTGGCCACTGCCATGCCCAGCGTAATGCCGACGTCTTCCACCGTGTGGTGGTTGTCGATATGGATGTCGCCGGTGGCTTCCACGTCCAGGTCGAACAGGCCGTGACGGGCGATCTGGTCCAGCATGTGGTCCAGGAAGGGCACGCCGGTGTTCAGCTTTTGCTTGCCGGTGCCGTCAAGGTTGATCGAAACGCGGACTTGCGTCTCGTTGGTGTTGCGGATGATTTCTGCGGTGCGGTTCATGAAGGGCTCGCGATGGGTCTCAGGATGCCAGCGATGCGGCGAAGGCATCGAGGAAGGCGGAATTCTCTTCCGGGGTGCTGACCGTGATACGTAAACAATTGGTCAGCACACTGTGCATTTTACTCACATTTTTGATTAATACCTTGCGAGACAGCAGTTTCGCGTAGGCATCGTCGGAATTTGGCACGCGTATCAAGATAAAATTCGCCGCCGACGGAAATACCGAGACGCCGGGCATGGCGGCCAATGCAGCCGCCAGATCGGCGCGTGCGGCGCGCAAAGCGGTGGCCTGCTGGTTCAGCACCTCCACATGGTCGAGCGCGAATTCGGCCGCTGCCTGCGTCAATACGTTGATGTTGTAAGGAGGCCGCACTTTGTCGAACTCCGCCAGCAATTGCGGCGCCGCCGACATGTAGCCGAGGCGGATGCCGGCCAGGCCCAGCTTCGATACGGTGCGCATCACCACCAGGTTCTCGAACTCCGGCAGGCGGTGCATAAAGGTCTGCTGCGCGAACGGCTCGTAGGCTTCGTCGACCACGGCCAGGCCGAAGCCATCGAGCGCCTTGATGATGGCGACGATATCTTCTTCGGCGAACAGGTTGCCGGTCGGGTTGTTGGGATAGGACAGGAACACCAGCGACGGCTTGTGTTCTTCAATCGCGGCCAGCATGGCCGGCATATCCAGCGTCAGATCGGCCTTGAGCGGCACGCCGACATAATCCATGCCCGCGAACTGCGCCGAGCGCTGGTACATGACGAAGGACGGCGTCGGCGCCAGCACCACGGCGCGGCGGTCCTGCAGCGCGCAGCCCATGCACAGGATCGAGATCAATTCGTCGGAGCCGTTGCCCAGCATGACGTCGTAGCCGGCCGGTACACCCAGCTTGGCGCACACGCTTTGCTTGATGGTGGCGTAGGAGGCGACCGGATAACGGTTCAGCGTCACCTCGACCAGGCGCTGCGCCAGCTCCTCGCGCAGATGATGCGGCAGGTGGTAAGGGTTCTCCATCGCATCCAGTTTGATATAGCCACTCGCGTCGGCGACGTGGTAGCCATGGATGGCGCGCACGTCGGAGCGGATGGTGGTGTTGACCAGGGTGTCGATGGAAGACATCTTACTAAGGCTCCTATGAGTTGACTAAACTTCGTTTGACAGCGGGTTTTTTCTTCTTCTCCGGCGGTGCGGGCACCTCCGGCATGGCGAGACGTTCGGCGATGATGGCGCAGTAGTCGGGATTCAGTTCGAAGCCGACGAAATTGCGGCCGCAGCGCTTGGCGGCGATGGCCGTCGTGCCGCTGCCCATGAACAGGTCCAGCACCACGCCGTCCGGCGGGCACGAGGCCTTGACCATGCGCTCGATGATCTCCAGCGGCTTCTGCGTCGGATGGTCGGCGCGCTCGGGATGCTCACGGTGCAGGCGCGACACGCTCCACAAATCCTTGGGGTTGTAGCCCACTTCCAGCCACTTGGCGCCGATGAAGATCGAGCGCGAACGGGCTTTCTTGGTTTCGGCGTCGTACGGGATGCGCACCGAGTCCAGGTCGAAGTAGTAGTCCTTGCGGCGCACGAAGAAGCCGATGGTGTCGTGCACCGACGAGTAACTGCGCACGCTGCCGCCCATCGATGGTACGCGGCGGTCCCAGATAATCTCGTTCATCATCGTCATGCGCTTTTTCAGCAGCACGAAGATCTCCGGCGAAAAGCGCCAGGTCAGGAAGATGTACAGGCTGCCGTTGGGCTTGAGCTTCGGCAGCGCGGCGTCGATCCATTGCTCGGTCCAGCGCAGGTAGTCTTCCACCGTTTGCGAATCCGAGTCGTTGCCGTAGTCCTTGCCCAGGTTGTACGGCGGGTCGGTCAAAATCAGGTCGATGGAACCGTCCGGGATGCGCGCCAGTCCGGCCAGCGCATCCTCACAGAAGACCTGATTGATCCATGCTTCACTCATTTGAGGCGCAGCTCCGCGCTGCGGGCGTGGGCCTGCAGACCTTCGCCGTAGGCCAGTTCGGCCGCGACCTTGCCCAGCGTTTGCGCGCCGGCTTCGCTGACGTGGATGATCGACGAACGCTTCTGGAAATCGTACACGCCCAGCGGCGACGAGAAGCGCGCGGTGCGCGAGGTCGGCAGCACGTGGTTCGGGCCGCAGCAGTAGTCGCCCAGCGATTCGGACGAATAGCGGCCGAGGAACATGGCGCCTGCGTGGCGGATCTGGTCGGCCCACTGCTGCGGGTTCTCGGCCGAGATTTCCAGGTGCTCGGCGGCGATGCTGTTGGCGATGGCGCAGGCTTCGGCCATGTCGCGCACTTTGACCAGCGCGCCGCGGTCGGTCAGCGAGGTGCGGATCGTTTCCGCGCGCGGCATCGTCGGCAGCAGCTTGTTGATGCTCGCTTCCACCTTGGCGATGTAGTCGGCGTCGGGGCACAGCAGGATGGCTTGCGCCAGTTCGTCGTGCTCGGCCTGCGAGAACAGGTCCATCGCGACCCAATCAGGATCGGTAGTGCCGTCGCAGACGATCAGGATTTCCGAAGGGCCGGCGATCATGTCGATGCCGACGATGCCGAACACGCGGCGCTTGGCGGCGGCCACGTAGGCGTTGCCCGGGCCGACGATCTTGTCCACCGGTGCGATGGTTTCAGTGCCATGCGCCAGTGCGGCGACAGCCTGCGCGCCGCCGATGGTGATGACGCGGGTGACGCCGGCAATCGCGGCGGCGGCCAGCACCATCTGGTTCTTCACGCCGTCCGGGGTCGGCACCACCATGATGATCTCTTCAACGCCGGCGACGTGCGCGGGTATCGCGTTCATCAGCACCGACGATGGATAGGCTGCCTTGCCGCCCGGGACGTAGATGCCCACGCGGTCCAGCGGCGTGACCTTCTGGCCCAGCACCGTGCCATCGGCTTCGGTGTAGGTGAAGCCGTTCAGTTCCTGCTTCTGGCGCTCGTGGAATACGCGGATGCGTTGTGCGGCGATGTGCAACGCGTTGCGCTGCGCTTCAGGAATCGCGGCCAATGCGGCCTGCAATTCGGCTTCGGGAATATCGAAGGCGGCCATGCTGGAGGCGCCGCCGTTCGGAATGCGGTCGAAGCGGTTGGTGTATTCCAGCACGGCGGCGTCGCCACGCGCCTTGACGTCGGCCAAGATGCCGGCGACGGCGCGTTCGATCGCTTCATCAGTACTCGCTTCAAATGCCAGCAGGGCATCCAGGGACTTTTTGAAATCGGCTTGGGTGGAATCGAGCTTGGTAATTTGAATCGACATGATGTTTTACTTTTTAGAGGCGCGTTCGAATGCTTCGATGATCGGTTGCAGGCGGGCGCGCTTGAGCTTCAAGGCGGCCTGGTTGACGATCAGGCGCGACGAAATGTCCATGATCGCTTCGACCTCTTTCAGGTCGTTGGCGCGCAGCGTGTTGCCGGTGCTGACCACGTCGACGATGGCGTCCGACAGGCCGACCAGCGGCGCCAGCTCCATCGAGCCGTACAGCTTGATCAGGTCGACGTGCACGCCCTTCTTGGCGAAGTGCTCGCGCGCGGTCTCGACGAACTTGGTGGCCACGCGCAGGCGCGCGCCCTGGCGCACGGCGGTTTCGTAGTCGAAGCCGTTGCGCACCGCGACCGACATGCGGCAGGCCGCGATGTTCAAGTCGATAGGCTGGTACAGGCCTTCGCCGCCGTGCTCCAGCAGCACGTCCTTGCCGGCCACGCCGAAGTCCGCCGCGCCGTGCTGCACGTAGGTCGGCACGTCGGTGGCGCGCACGATGATGACGCGCACGTCAGGATCGTTGGTCGACAGGATCAGCTTGCGCGAAGTCTCCGGGTTTTCGGTAACGGTGATGCCGGCCGCTTCCAGCAGCGGCAGGGTGTCCTCGAAAATACGTCCCTTCGACAGCGCGAGGATCAGCTGCGAGTTGGCCTGGAATGCGCTCATGATTATTTGATCCGTTTGATGTTGGCGCCCACTGCGGACAGCTTCACTTCCATCTGGTCGTAGCCGCGATCGAGGTGGTAGATGCGGTCGATCAGCGTTTCGCCGCGCGCGGTCAGGGCCGCGATCACCAGCGATGCCGAAGCGCGCAGGTCGGTCGCCATCACGGGCGCACCCACCAGCTGCTCGACGCCCTTGATGAAGGCGGTGTTGCCGTCGGTTTCAATCGACGCGCCGAGACGGTTCATCTCCTGCACGTGCATGAAGCGGTTTTCGAAAATCGTCTCGGTCACGCGGCTGGCGCCGTCGGCGATGGTGTTCACCGCCATGAACTGCGCCTGCATGTCGGTCGGGAAGCCCGGGTATTCGGTGGTGCGGAAGGTCACAGGCGTCGGGCGCTTGTCCATCTGCGCGCGGATCCAGTTGTCGCCGATGGTCATCTGCAGGCCGATCTCGCGCAGCTTGTCCAGCGCGGCGTCCATGATGTCGACGCGGGTGTTGCGGATCGTGATGTCGCCGCCGGTCGCCGCGACGGCGCACAGGAAGGTCGCCGCTTCGATGCGGTCGGAGATCACGGCGTGCTTGGCGCCATGCAGTTCTGCCACGCCCTGGATCGTCAGGCGGTTGGTGCCGATGCCTTCGATCTTCGCGCCCATCGCCACCAGCAGGTTGGCCAGGTCGGTCACTTCAGGTTCGCAGGCGGCGTTTTCCAGCACCGTCTCGCCTTCGGCCAGCGTTGCTGCCATCAGCAGGTTCTCGGTGCCGGTCACGGTGATCATGTCGGTGACGATGCGCGCGCCCTTGAGCTTTTTGCACTTGGCGTAGATGTAGCCGCCTTCGACGGTGATGTCCGCGCCCAGCGCCTGCAGGCCCTTGATGTGCTGGTCCACCGGACGCGAGCCGATGGCGCAGCCGCCCGGCAGCGAGACCTTGGCTTCGCCGAAGCGCGCCAGCAATGGACCGAGCACCAGGATCGAGGCGCGCATGGTTTTCACCAGCTCATACGGGGCTTCCAGCTTGTCGATGGCGCTGCCGTTGAGCGTGACCTTGTCGCCGTCCTGCGTCACTTTGAGGCCGGTCTGGCCCAGCAACTTGAGGATGGTCGCCACGTCGTGCAGGTGCGGCACGTTGGACAGTTCGACATCGCCCGACGTCAGCAGGCCGGCGCACAGGATGGGCAGCGCCGCGTTCTTCGCGCCGGAGATGTTGATGTCGCCGTTCAGGCGGTTGCCGCCTTGTATGAGGAGCTTGTCCATGCTTGCTTATCCTTGGTATTCGTCAGGGGTGAGGGTTTTCATCGACAGCGCGTGGATCTCTTCGCGCATGCGGTCGCCCAGCGCGGCGTACACGATCTGGTGGCGCTGGATCAAACGCTTGCCGACGAAGGCCGGCGAGACAATGATGGCCTGGAAGTGCTGGCCGTCGCCCTCCACTTCGAGGTGGGTGCATTCGAGGCCGGCGCTCAGGTAGCCGTGGATCAGTTCTGGAGTAGTGGTCATAATAAGTCCTTGGAATTAGTGACGCAGGCGGTAACCGCTGCGCAGCAAACGAATCGCCAGCAGTGCCAACACGACGAGGAAGGCGGAGACGATACTCACGCTGACCAGCGGGTTGACGTCCGACTGGCCGAAGAAACCGTAGCGGAAGCCGTCTATCATGTAGAAGAACGGATTCAAATGCGAGATCGTCAGCCAGAACGGCGGCAGCGAGTGGATGGAGTAGAACACGCCGGACAGGAAGGTCAGCGGCATGATCAGGAAGTTCTGGAACGCGGCCAGCTGGTCGAATTTCTCGGCCCAGATGCCGGCGATCAGGCCCATGGTGCCGAGGATGGCGGCGCCCAGCAGCGCGAACACCACGATCCACAACGGCGCCGTGAACGACAGATGGGCGAACCACGCGGTGACGACGAACACGCCGAAGCCGACCACCACGCCGCGCACCATGGCGGCGATCACGTAGGCCGAGAAGATCTCCCAGTGCGACAAGGGCGTCAGCAGCACGAACACCAGGTTGCCGGTGATCTTGGACTGGATCAGCGACGACGACGAGTTGGCGAAGGAGTTCTGCAGAACGCTCATCATCACCAGGCCGGGGATCAGGAAGGCGGTGTAGCTGACGTCCGCGTAGACGGTGACGCGGCCTTCGAGCACGTGGCCGAAGATCAGCAAATACAGCATGGCCGTCAGGATGGGCGCGGCGACGGTTTGCGTGGCGACCTTCCAGAAGCGCAGCGTCTCCTTGTAGACCAGGGTGCGGAAGCCGGTGGAGATGAAGTTCATACGGTGCCCTTATCCATGATCTGCAAGAAGATATCTTCCAGATCCGCTTGTTGCAGTTGCATTTCGTCGATCACGGCGCCGGACTCGCGCAGGCGGGCCAGCAGGGTTTCGACTTCAGCGTATTCGTTGACGCGCAGGCTGTACTTCTTGCCATGCTCCGACTGCTCCGGGTGCGTGACCAGGTGGCGCAGGTCTTGCGGCAAGTCGCCACTGCTCAGGTTCACGGTCAGCTGCGAGCCGGAGATGCGGCGTATCAGCGACGCCATCGTGTCCAGCGCGACGACCTTGCCGCTCTTGAGCATGGCCACGCGCTTGCACATGGCTTGCGCCTCTTCCAGGTAGTGGGTGGTCAGCACCACGGTGTGGCCTTCGCGGTTCAGGCGCGAGATGAACTTCCACAGCGTCTGCCGCAGTTCGACGTCGACGCCGGCGGTCGGCTCGTCGAGCACGATGACGGGCGGCTTGTGCACCAGCGCCTGCGCCACCAGCACGCGGCGCTTCATGCCGCCGGACAGGGCGCGCATATTGACGTCGGCCTTGTTGGTCAGGTCGAGGTTGTGCATCACCTCATCGATCCAGGCATCGTTGTTCGGCAAGCCGAAGTAACCCGATTGCAGGCGCAGCGTCTCGCGCACCGTGAAGAAGGGGTCGAACACCAGTTCCTGCGGCACCACGCCGAGCTTCTTGCGGGCGGCGCGGAAATCGCCGGTGACGTCGTGGCCGTGGATGGTGACTTTGCCGGCATCGGGCCGGATCAGTCCGGCGATGATGGAAATCAGTGTGGTCTTGCCGGCGCCGTTGGGGCCCAGCAGACCGAAAAACTCTCCCTCTTCGATCGAAAGGGACACGCCGCCCAGTGCCTGGAGCGACTTGTAGCGCTTCTCGACATTGCTTATTTGGATCGCTGTCATGCTTGACTTATCTGTAAGGTGCGGCGGCGCGAGCCGGCGCTGTGTGGCCTAAACGTGGCGGAAGATGCTGCGGGCGCCGCGGCTCTCAGGCAGCGGCAACGTTCAATTATATTGGAAATTCGGATCGGCAGAGCCGGACTGGCTATTTACCGGGGGTACTACGGGCGGCGGGGTGTGGCGGAGGTCAATGATGGTGGTGCGAGGCCGAGTCGTCGGCGAGACCGGTCTTCTTGGTGAAGAAGGTTTCCGGTGCATTGACCGGGGCAAATTCTTCGTGCAGCGGATTCGGCGCGGCAGGCGCACCCGGCTCCAGCGCGACCGACGACGGGAACAGCAGCGAGCATACGCCGTACAGCTTGGTCAGGCTTTGCAGCGCCGGCGGCAGGTTTTTCAGTTCCAGCTTGACGCCGGCGTCCTGGGCGGCGCGCTGCCACGCCAGCATGACGGACACCGCCACCGAATCCACCGTCAACACATGGCGCAGGTCGAACACGGTCTGGCCGGCCTTGAGGGCCGCCAGGCCGCGCTCCAGCGCCACGGAGGCGTTGAGCACGGTCAGGGTCGTGAGCGACTGCAGGTTGTCGAGGGGTTCGGAGACGGCGGTAGACATGGCGTTATGGCTTATTTGGAAACAGTTTTCAGTGGTTTGTTGGCCAGCGACTTGTTCTTTTCCGTCAGCGTCTTGATCAGGCCGTCGATGCCGCCCTTGCCGATTTCGGAAGCGAACGTGCCCTTGTAGGTCTCGACCAGCCACGCGCCCAGCACGTTGATGTCGTAGATCTTCCAGCCGGCAGGGGTCTTGGCGACGCGGTAGTTCAGCGGGATCGGTTCGCCGCGGGCGACGTTGACCTGCGAACGCACTTCGACTTCGTTGTCGGTCGGATCGGAACGCATCGGCTTGAACTCGATGGTTTCGTTTTTAATCTGCGACAGCGCGCCCGAGTAGGTGAAGATCAGCAGCGTGCGGAACTGTTCCGACAGCAGCTTTTGCTGCTCGGGCGTGGCATCGCGCCAGAAACGGCCGGCCGCCAGCGCGGTCATGCGCTGCGAATCGACGTACGGCAGGATCTTGCTTTCGACCAGGTCCAGCACTTTCTTCTGGTCGCCCGACTGGATCGCCTTGTCCGACTTGGCGGTTTCGATCACTTCCTGGCTGATGCGCTTGACCAGGACGTCCGGCGCTTCGTTGGCGGGGGCTGCGGCCTGGGCGTTGACGGCCAGGGCAACAGTTGCTACAGCGATAAGTTGTTTGATCAATTTCATGTTTTCGTTACCTTTGTGTGGTTCTTCGGGGTCACGGGCTGACGTTGCTTGCAGCCGGTGCGCCAGAGTTTAACTCTTTTGGCGCCGATTCGGATGACACGGGGGCAGAAGTTTGTGCGGTGGCAATCGTTGCAACGGTTGGCGCAACGGCTGGCTTGGCGTCGATTTCCGCCGCATCGTCCTTCTTGGACTTGCGTGGCGGCTCGTCGCCGTCCGGATGGATCTGGCTTTCGCGGCGCTGCAGGAAGCCGTCGCGGATGAACTCGTAGCGGTCCAGGGCGGCGTCTTCCAGCAGGCTGGTGGCGTTGAGCAAGTTGGAGCGCTGGTCGACCGCACGCAGCGCGGTGCCGCTGTTGCGGATGTAGACCGGTTCCTTGTAGCCCCAGATATCGCCTTTGATGTCCAGCGGCAGGGCCACCGTATCGCGCACGGTCGATGGGCCCAGCAGCGGCAGCATCAGGTAGGGGCCGGACGGCACGCCCCAGGTACCCAGCGTCTGGCCGAAGTCTTCCTTGTGCTTTTGCAGGCCGGCTTCCGAGGCGATGTCGAACAGGCCGACGATGCCCAGCGTGGAATTCAGCGCGAAACGGGTGACGTCCGACATGCCGGCTTCGCCCTTGCCTTGCAGCAGGTTGTTGACGCCGGTCCAGGCGTCGGCCAGGTTGCCGAAGAAGTTGTTGACGCCGGTCTGCACGAAGTTCGGCAGCACGTTGCGGTAGGCCGTCGCGGCCGGTTTCAGCGCGTAGGTGTCGACCGTATCGTTAAAGCTGAACATGGCGCGGTTGAAGCCTTCGTACGGATCGCGCGGGTTCGGGCCGGCGCAGCCGGCCAGCAGCACGGTGACGCCCAGCGCCAGTGCGGCACGGCGGAGGTGTTGCGGAGTACGGTGCGTCATTTGCTGTCCTTTCCTTCTGCAGCCTTGCTGTAGATGAACTGGTTGATCAAGTCTTCCAGCACGGCGGCCGATTGGGTACGGGCGATCTTGTCGCCGGCGGCCAGGTTATTGGTGTCGCCGCCGGCTTCGATGCCCACGTATTGTTCGCCCAGCAGGCCGGCGGTCAGGATCTTGGCCGAGCTGTCTTTAGGGAATTTGTAACCTTCTTCCATGTTCAAGGTTACCAGTGCCTGGTAACTCTTGTCATCAAACTTGATCTCTCCCACACGGCCTACCACCACGCCGGCCGCCTTGACCGCCGCTTGCGGGCGCAGGCTGCCGATGTTGTCGAACTTGGCGGTGATCGGATACACCTTGCCGAAGGACATGGAACCCATGTTGCCGGCTTTCAGCGCCAGAAACATCAGTGCGGCGACGCCGACGACGATGAACAGACCGACCCAGACATCCAGAGATTTACGTTGCATAGCGATTCCTTAGTTTCTTATCTTGTACTTTGGCGTTTATTTGCTGAACATCAGCGCCGTCATCATGAAGTCCAGCCACCAGATCATCAGCGATGAGATCACGACCGTGCGGGTGGTGGCGCGCGCCACGTCTTCCGGGGTCGGCTGGGCTTCATAGCCCTGGTACAGCGCAATGAAGGTGATGGCGATACCGAACACCACGCTCTTGGCAAAACCGTTGAAAATATCTTTCCAGATGTCGACGCCGCCCTGCATCTGCGACCAGAATGCGCCGTCATCGACGCCGATCAGCTGCACGCCGACCAGCCAGCCGCCCAGCACGCCGACCGCGCTGAACACCGACGCCAGCAGCGGCACCGAGATCACGCCGGCCCAGAAGCGGGGCGCCAGCACGCGCTGGATAGGGTTAACGGCCATCATTTCCATCGCCGACAGCTGCTCGCCAGCCTTCATCAGGCCGATTTCGGCGGTCAGCGAGGTGCCGGCGCGGCCGGCAAACAGCAGCGCGGTGATGACCGGGCCCAGTTCGCGGGTCAGGCCCAGTGCCACCAGCAGGCCCAGCGACTGCTCGGCGCCGTATTTGTTCAGCGTATAGTAACCCTGCAGGCCCAGCACCATGCCGACGAACAGGCCGGACAGGGTGATGATCAGCATCGAATAATTGCCGATGAAGTGCAGCTGCTCGACCAGCAGCGCCGGACGGCGCAGCAGGCCGGGCGAGACGCCCAGCATATTGGCGAAGGTACGGGCGCCGTAGCCTATGCTTTCCACGTAATCGCGCAGGGGTGCGCCCAGCTTGGACAACCAGTTCTTGATACTCATGCTTGCGCTCCCAGGCCCAGATCATCGGCCAGGGACTTGCCTGGATAGTGGAAGGGCACCGGACCGTCGGCCTCGGCGTTGACGAACTGCTTCACGTACGGGTCGGTCGACACCATCATGTCGGCCGGCGTGCCGTGCGCGACGATCTTGCCCTGCGACAGGAAGTAGACGTAGTCGGCGATGGCGAAGCATTCCTTGACGTCGTGCGAGACCAGCACGGTGGTCGAGCCCAGCGCGGTATTCAGGTTGCGGATCAGGTTGGCGGTGACGCCCATCGAGATCGGGTCGAGGCCGGCGAAGGGCTCGTCGTACATGATCAGTTCCGGGTCCAGCGCGATCGAACGGGCCAGCGCCACGCGGCGGGCCATGCCGCCGGAGATTTCGCCCGGCTTCAGCTTGGCGGCGTTGCGCAGGCCGACCGCGTGCAGTTTCATCAGCACCAGGTTGCGGATCAGCTCTTCCGGCAAGTCGGTATGCTCGCGCAGCGGGAAGGCGACGTTTTCAAAGACGGTGAGGTCGGTAAACAGCGCGCCGTGCTGGAACAGCATGCCCATTTTGCGCCGCAGCAGATACAAGCCGGCGGTATTTAGCTTGTGCACGACCTGGCCCTGCACCTTGACATGGCCGCGTTGTGGGCGGATCTGGCCGCCGATCAGGCGCAATACCGTGGTCTTGCCGCTGCCCGAGCCGCCCATCACAGCGATCACTTTCCCGCGTGGGAAATCCATCTGGAGGCCCGACAGGATGGCGCGCTTTCCGTAGGAAAAGTGTAGATCACGGATTTCGACTAGATTAGCCACGACTGAACTCATTGTTTTTAATGCCGTATTGTAGTGCAGAAAGGTTAATCTCTGCTGGCGCCCCCTCTTTTGTGACAGAGAGAGGCATCGTAAGTAGCAGATAATACAACACTAATGAACCTAAAGTCAGCAATTTACACCTATCAAGAATTGTTACATTGCTGCATTGCACAAGCCAAGGACGTAAAAAAACCGGTGGGAACAGGGATCACCCGTTCGCCACCGGCGGGAGGCAGGCTATCGCGGTGCGCTGGGATTAGCGCGGCAGTTCCGACGAGCCCATCAAAAACTCATCGACCGCGCGCGCGCACTGGCGGCCTTCGCGGATCGCCCACACCACCAGCGACTGGCCGCGGCGCACGTCGCCGGCGGCAAACACCTTGGGGGCGGATGTTTTGTAGCAGCCTTCGCCGTCCGTGCTGGCCTTGGCGTTGCCGCGTGCATCTTTCTCGATGCCGAATGCGTCCAGCACATTGGCCACCGGCGATACAAAACCCATCGCCAGCAGCACCAGGTCGGCCTTCATCTCGAATTCCGAGTTCGGCACTTCGGCCATCTTGCCGTCTTTCCACTCGACGCGGCAGGCGACCAGCTTCTCGACCTTGCCGTTCTTGCCTTCCAGACGCTTGGTGGCCACAGCCCAGTCGCGCTCGCAGCCTTCCTCGTGCGACGAGGAGGTGCGCAGCTTGGTCGGCCAGTACGGCCAGACCAGCGGCTTGTTCTCTTGCTCCGGCGGCATGGGCATCAGCTCGAACTGCGTGACCGAGGCCGCGCCGTGGCGGTTCGAGGTGCCGACGCAGTCGGAACCGGTGTCGCCGCCGCCGATCACCACCACATGCTTGCCGGTGGCTTTCAGCTGGTCCTTCACCTTGTCGCCGGCGTTGACCTTGTTTTGCAGCGGCAGGAAGTCCATGGCGAAGTGCACGCCCTTCAGCTCGCGGCCCGGCACAGGCAGGTCGCGCGGCTGCTCGGCGCCGCCGGCCAGGATGACGGCGTCGAATTCCTTCTCCAGGTCTTCCGGGAAGATGGTTTCCTTGGCCCAGTTGTTGACGTTGGCCGGGAAGTCCTTGCCAACCAGCACGCTGGTGCGGAACACCACGCCTTCGGCTTCCATCTGCTTGATGCGGCGGTCGATGTGCGACTTTTCCATCTTGAAGTCAGGGATGCCGTAGCGCAGCAGGCCGCCGACGCGATCGCTCTTCTCGAACACAGTGACGGCATGGCCGGCGCGCGCCAGCTGCTGCGCCGCCGCCAGGCCGGCAGGACCGGAACCGACGATGGCGACCTTCTTGCCGCTCTGCTTGGCCGCAGGCTGCGGCACGACCCAGCCGTGCTCCCAGCCTTCGTCGATGATCTTGTGCTCGATCGACTTGATGCCGACCGGATCGTTGTTGATGCCCAGCGTACAGGCGGCTTCGCACGGCGCAGGGCAGATGCGGCCGGTGAATTCCGGGAAGTTGTTGGTCGAGTGCAGGGTGTCCAGCGCCTCGCGGTAGTTGCCGCGATAAACCAGGTCGTTCCAGTCCGGGATGATGTTGTTGACCGGGCAGCCGGTGTTGCAGAACGGGATGCCGCAATCCATGCAGCGCGCGCCCTGCACCTTGGCCTGTTCATTGGTCAGGGTGATGACGAATTCGGAATAGTTTTTCAAACGCGTAGCAGGCGGCAAATAGCTCTCGTCCTGACGCTTGAATTCCATGAAGCCGGTGATTTTACCCACGATAAGTCCTTTAGTTATCTGTTGCTCCGTCATCCCCGCGCAAGCGGGGATCCATGCTGAGCTGGCGTTCTATGGATTCCCGCTTGCGCGGGAATGACGACGTTCTTGGCTGTCTTATGCTGCGATCGGCTGGACGACGGCGGCTTCGTTCGCCACGTCCTCGGCCATCTCGATCAGGGCGCGCTTGTATTCGCTCGGGAAGACCTTGACGAATTTGCCGCGGCCTTCGGCCCAGTTGTCCAGCAACAGGCGGGCACGGGTGCTGCCGGTGTGCTTGAAGTGGCGCTCGATCAAACGCTTCAGGATCACCTCGTCCGCCTCGCGGCCATGGTCCTTGTGCTGCACGTGCCAGGTTTCGCTCTGGGCTTCCTGCTCCTTGGCGGTCAGCACCGGCTCCAGCGTCACCATCGCGGTGTTGCAGCGGGCTTCGAAATCGCCCTCCGGGTCGTACACATAGGCGATGCCGCCCGACATGCCCGCCGCGAAGTTGCGGCCGGTGGCGCCCAGCACCACCACGGTGCCGCCGGTCATGTATTCGCAACCGTGATCGCCCGTGCCTTCGACGATGGCGGTGGCGCCCGAGTTACGCACGGCGAAACGCTCGCCGGCCACGCCGTTGAAGAAGGCTTCGCCGCTGATCGCGCCGTACAGCACGGTGTTGCCGATGATGATGTTGTTCACCGCCCAGCCACGGAACTCGGTGTTCGGACGCACGATGATGCGGCCGCCCGACAAGCCCTTGCCGACGTAATCGTTACCCTCGCCGACCAGGTCGATGGTGATGCCGTGCGCCAGGAAGGCGCAGGCCGACTGGCCCGCCGTGCCTTGCAGCTGGATGTGGATGGTGTCGTCCGGCAGGCCGGCGTGGCCGTAGCGCTTGGCCACTTCGCCCGACAACATGGTGCCGACGGTGCGGTTCAAGTTCTTCACCGGCGAGATGAAGGACACGCGCTCGCCTTTTTCCAGCGCCGCCTTGGCTTGCGCGATCAGCTTGTGATCGAGCGCCTTGTCGAGGCCGTGGTCCTGTTCCATCGTGTGGTAGATCGAATGACCTTCCTGCACTTCCGGCTGGTAGAAGATGTTGCTGAAGTCCAGGCCCTTGGCTTTCCAGTGCGTGATGGCCTTGGATTTGTCCAGCAGGTCGACGCGGCCGATCAGCTCGTCGTAAGTGCGGATGCCCAGTTGCGCCATCAGCTGGCGGGCTTCTTCGGCGACGAAGAAGAAGTAGTTCACGACGTACTCAGGCTTGCCGGAGAACTTGGCGCGCAGCACAGGATCCTGCGTGGCGACGCCGACAGGGCAAGTGTTCAGGTGGCATTTGCGCATCATGATGCAACCCTCGACCACCAGCGGCGCGGTGGCGAAGCCGATTTCGTCGGCGCCCAGCATGGCGGCGATGACGACGTCGCGGCCGGTACGCATCTGGCCGTCGGCTTGGACGCGGATGCGGCTGCGCAGGCCGTTCAGCACCAGCGTTTGCTGGGTTTCAGCCAGGCCCAGCTCCCACGGCGTGCCGGCGTGCTTGACCGACGACAGCGGCGAAGCGCCGGTGCCGCCGTCATGGCCGGCCACGACCACGTGATCGGCCTTGGCCTTGGTGACGCCTGCGGCCACCGTGCCGATACCGACTTCCGACACCAGCTTGACCGAGATCGAAGCGCGCGGATTGGCGTTCTTCAAGTCGTGGATCAGCTGGGCCAAGTCTTCGATCGAGTAAATATCGTGGTGCGGCGGCGGCGAAATCAGGCCCACGCCCGGCACCGAGAAGCGCAGGGTGGCGATGTATTCGGACACTTTATGGCCCGGCAGCTGGCCGCCTTCGCCAGGCTTGGCGCCCTGCGCCATCTTGATTTGAATCTGGTCGGCCGAGTTCAGGTAGGCCGCAGTCACGCCGAAACGGCCGGACGCCACCTGCTTGATGCGCGAACGCAGCGAGTCGCCTTCCTGCAGCGGAATGTCGACCACCATCTGTTCCTTGCCCATGACCGAAGCCATGGTCTCGCCCTGCTTGATCTTGATGCCTTTCAGTTCCATCGTGTAGCGCGATGGATCTTCGCCGCCTTCGCCGGTGTTGGACTTGCCGCCGATGCGGTTCATCGCCACCGCCAGGGTCGCGTGGGCTTCGGTCGAGATCGAACCCATGGACATCGCGCCAGTCGCGAAGCGCTTGACGATTTCCTTGGCCGGCTCGACTTCGTCCAGCGGGATCGCCTTCGACGGATCAAGCTTGAACTCGAACAGGCCGCGCAGCGTCAGGTGGCGCTTGCTCTGGTCGTTGATGATCTGGGCGTACTCTTTATAGCTGGAGAAGTTGTTGCTGCGGGTCGAATGCTGCAGTTTCGCGATCGCATCCGGAGTCCACAGGTGGTCTTCGCCGCGCACGCGGTAGGCGTACTCGCCACCGGCGTCCAGGTGGTTTTCCAGTACAGGATCGTTGCCGAAAGCCAGGTTATGCAGGCGCAGCGCCTCTTCCGCCACTTCGAACACGCCGATACCTTCAACGTTCGAGGCCGTGCCCTTGAAGTATTTGTCGACCAGCGACTTGTTCAGGCCGACAGCTTCGAAGATCTGCGCGCCGCAGTAGGACATGTAGGTCGAGATGCCCATCTTGGACATGACCTTCATCAGGCCCTTGCCGATGGCCTTGGTGTAGTTGTAGACCGCCTTGTCGCCCGACATATCGCCCGGCATGCCGTGCGCCATCTCGACCAGGGTTTCCATTGCCAGGTAAGGGTGGATAGCTTCGGCGCCATAGCCTGCCAGCAGCGCGAAGTGGTGGGTTTCGCGGGCCGAGCCGGTTTCCACGACGAGGCCGGTGGAAGCGCGCAAGCCCTTGCTCACCAGGTGCTGATGGATGGTGGATGTCGCCAGAAGCGCGGGGATGGCAACACGATCGGCGCCAACCGAGCGGTCCGACACGATCAGGATGTTGTGGCCGGACTTGACCGCATCGACCGCCTCGGCGCACAGCGAGGCCAGGCATGCTTCCACGCCTTCCTTGCCCCAGGCCAGCGGGTAGCAGATGTTCAGCTCGTACGACTTGAACTTGCCGCCGGTGTGCTGGCTGATGCCGCGCAGGCGGGCCATGTCGTCGAAGCCCAGAACAGGCTGCGACACTTCAAGGCGCATCGGCGGGTTGACGTTGTTGGTGTCCAGCAGATTAGGTTTCGGGCCGATGAAGGACACCAGCGACATCACCATCGCTTCGCGGATCGGGTCGATCGGCGGGTTGGTCACTTGCGCGAACAGCTGCTTGAAGTAGTTGTACAGCGGCTTGAGCTTGTTGGACATGACGGCCAGCGGCGAGTCGTTGCCCATCGAGCCGGTGGCTTCTTCGCCGGCGGCGGCCATCGGCGCCATCAGGAACTTCAAGTCTTCCTGGGTGTAGCCGAAGGCTTGCTGGCGGTCCAGCAGCGACGGCAGGGCTTTTTCGCCCTGGGCCGGCGCGATGTCCTTGGCGCGGTTGTGCGCCAGCTGGCTTTCGCTCAGCTTGATTTCGTTGAGCTTGATGCGCACCGCGTTGATCCATGCCTTGTACGGCTTGGCGTTGGCGTAGGTGTCTTTCAGCTCTTTATCGTCGATGATGCGGCCGGCTTCCAGGTCGATCAGGAACATCTTGCCTGGCTGCAGGCGCCATTTCTGGATGATCTTCGATTCGGGAATCGGCAGCACGCCCGATTCCGACGCCATCACCACCAGGTCGTCGTCGGTGACGATGTAGCGGGCCGGACGCAGGCCATTGCGGTCCAGCGTGCCGCCGATGTAGCGTCCGTCGGTGAAGGCCATGGCGGCAGGGCCGTCCCACGGTTCCATCATGGCGGCGTGATATTCGTAGAACGCGCGGCGATTGTCGTCCATCGTGCCGTGATTTTCCCAGGCTTCCGGGATCATCATCATCATCGCCTGGGCGATCGGATAGCCTGCCATCAGCAGCAGTTCTAGCGCGTTGTCGAAGCAGGCGGTGTCCGACTGGCCTTCGTAGATCAGCGGGAACAGCTTGTGCAGGTCGTCGCCCAGCACGGCGGATTTCATCACGCCTTCACGGGCGCGCATCCAGTTGAAGTTGCCCTTGACGGTGTTGATCTCGCCGTTGTGGGCGATCAGGCGGTACGGGTGGGCCAGCGGCCATTCCGGGAAGGTGTTGGTCGAGAAACGCTGGTGCACCAGCGCCAGCGCGGACACGCAGCGCGCATCCTGCAGGTCTTTGTAGTACACGCCGACCTGGTCCGCCAGCAGCAGGCCCTTGTAGACGATGGTGCGGGCCGACAGCGAGGCCACGAAGAATTCTTTGCCGTGGATCAGCTTCAACGCCTGAATGGCGTGGCCCGACGATTTGCGGATCACGTACAGCTTACGCTCCAGCGCATCGGTCACCATGATGTCGGCGCCGCGGCCGATGAAGATCTGGCGGATCACCGGTTCCTTGGCGCGCACGGTAGGGGACATCGGCATGTCGCAGTCCACCGGCACGTTGCGCCAGCCCAGCACGACCTGGCCTTCGGCGCGCACGGCGCGCTCGATTTCCTGTTCGCAGGCGATGCGCGATGCATTTTCTTTAGGCAGGAACACCATGCCGACGCCGTATTCGCCTGGCGGCGGCAGTTCCACGCCTTGCTTGGCCATTTCGTCGCGGTAGTACTGGTCCGGGATCTGGATCAGGATGCCGGCGCCATCGCCCATCAGCGCATCGGCGCCGACGGCGCCCCGGTGATCGAGGTTCTTCAGGATCAACAGACCCTGTTCCACGATGGAGTGGCTCTTGTTGCCCTTGATGTGGGCGACGAAACCGACGCCGCAGGCATCGTGTTCATTGGACGGATCGTACAGACCTTGGGCTTTCATGGGCTCTCCACTGCAATTTTGACTAACGAAAAACTAGAGTAGTGCAATGCAGCAGAAAATTCAACAATAAAAATTAGGGTCGGAGTCGGATTAATTTTTTTAAAGTTTCCTGAATTTTTAATTAGGGACGGAGTGATGGTGAGGCTGAAAAAACCGCAGGAACCGGCGATTCCTGCGGCTTCCGCTAGCTGTTCAGGCAGCTTCCGGCTTGATTTTGAACGGCCTGCCGCGCTTGGCGGGCAATACCTGGCGCTTGACCTTGTGCTGCAGCGCCGTCTTGAACTGCTCGCTGCCCAGCGGCCAGCCTTTGAGCAGCGCCTTGCTGATATGCGCCACCTCTTCCTCGCTCAAAGCCGCCTCGGCCAGCGCGATATACGCGGCCTCGCGCTGGAATGGCGTGTTGCCCAGCTCCCAGAACTTCGGATGGTCGACGATCAGGCCGTCCGGACGCAGCCCGGCGTGGTGCGGGTAGCTGGACCACGGATAATCCTCGGCCCGCCCCACCATGCAGTTGCGCACCGGATTGAACTCGATATATCGGCTGCACGACATGAAGTATTGCTCGGCGTCGATGAGCGAGGTTTTGTAGCGTCCGTTCCACAAAGTTCCACTGCGGCCATATTTTTGATTGAAATAAGGCACGTAATAGCGGCCTATCCACTGCATCATCTGGCCCAGGCCGTCCGCGTCGGCCGGTGTCACCAGCAAATGCAGGTGATTCGGCATCAAAACATAGGCATGCACGGCCACTTTGTAGTTTTTGGCGGCGGTGCGCAGCCAGCCGAGGAAGGTTTGATAGTCTTCGGCATCCAGGAACACCGGCTGGTTGTTATTGCCGGTCTGGATGACGTGGTGAGGTTGGCCAGGGACGATCAAGCGGGGGAGACGTGCCATAATTTTGAGCAGAATAAATCGGATGCACCGATTCTACACCACTCTGCCCCCGATTATTCAGGCGCGCCGAAAAACCGGCGCGACTCTGCCCCTATTTTTATCAGGAGAGGTTGAAGCTGGCGGACAGGCTGTAGCCTTCGCCGTAGGCGCTGCGCAGCGGCAGATCCTGGCCCAGGCCGGTGCGCGCCTTCTTGCGCAGGCGGTACACCAGCATGTCGACGCGGCGTCCGGCATCCGGATCGTCGCCGCCGATGCCGGCCACGATGACCTGGCGCGGCACGGGACGGGTGTTGATCGTCAGCAGATGCAGGAAATTGCATTCCTTTTCAGTCAGCGTGATCGCCATGCCTTGCAGCTCCAGCTGGCGGGCGCTGACCTTCAGCGTCCACTTGCTTGGCGCCGGGATGGTTTCCTGTGGACCGACGCGGCGGTCCAGCGCCTCGATGTGGGCGGCCAGTTCCGGGAATTTGATCGGCTTGGTCAGGTAGTGGTCGGCGCCCAGGCGCAGGCCGAGGATGCGGTTGTCGAAAGCGACACGGCCGGTCAGCACCAGCAGGCCGATTTGCGGGTAGAGCTGGCGCATTCGGGGTATCACGTTGAAACCGTCTTCGTCCGGCAAGCCCAGATCGAGCACCACCACGCCCACGTTGCCCTGGCTCAGGGCGGACCACATATCGCTGGCATTGTTAGTGATGTGCACTTCGTGTTCAAGCTCAGTCAAGAACTCTGCCATCTCCTCGGCATAGTCCAGATTGTCTTCCACGATGAGTATTTGCGTCATTGATGCGCCATTCGATCGATTATTGAGCAACGGTGCTCAGTCCTGCCCTGCTGCTTCAGCTTGCGTCCAAGGAATTATCACTGCTGCCATCCGCCCGCGCAAGGCTTTTCCCGGCGCTGGCCGCCACGGGCAGCCAAATCCTAAATTCCGTGCCGCTTTCAGAAACATTTGTTGCCGTCAGCGTGCCGCCATGTACGTCCACCACCGCGCGCGCCATATACAAGCCCAGGCCCGATCCGGCAATGCCGGCGGCGTTACTGCCACGGAAGGATTTGTCGAACACCTGCGCCCATTCCGCCGCCGGCAAACCGGCGCCGCGATCGCGCACCAGAAACTCGACGCCACCCTCGCTTGCCATTTTGCCTATCAATTCTATCGGAGTATTAGCTTCTGTGTACTTAATTGCATTGTCCAGCAAAATTTCTAAGCATAAGCGCACACCGGCGGGGTCGCAGCGCATCCACTGCGGCAGCGTTTCCAGCCGCAGCGTGATGCCGCCGCGGCGGCTGCGCGCCTGCTCGACCACAGCCTCCAGCAGCGCGGCGGGGGAGATTTCATTGGGCTGGCGCTCGCGGCCGATGCTGGCCATGCGCTCGGGCGACAGGTATTCGTCCAGCATCGCCAGCATGCGGTCGACCGCGGTCTGGATCTTGCGGTAGCGCTTGCGGGTGCCTTCGTCGTGATGGGTGCCCGTCATTTCCAGGCGCTGCACGGCGCCGTCGATGGTCGACAGCGGCGTGCGGAATTCGTGCGACAGCATGGACGCGAATTTTTTCTGCTGTGCGGCCAGCTCGCGCCGCGCGCTCAGGTCGCGCACCACGCCGACCACGGACACCGCCACGCCCTGCTCGTCGACGATCAGCGTGGATTCGATTTCCACCGGCACCATGCGGCCGTCGGCATGCGGCAACTCGGTTTCGCGCAGCAGGCGACGGCGGCTCAGGTCGCCGCCAGCATGGCGCTCCAACCGCGCCGGCAGCTGTTGCAGCAAGCTATCCGCCAGCGCCTGGGCGGAGTCCAGCGTGTAGCCGAACTGGCGTTCCGCGGCCGGACTGAGCCAGGAAAGCTTGAGGCTGGCGCAATCGGCCATCCAGCTGACCTCGCCGCTGTGTTGGAGCAGCAGGCGATAGCGCTCCGCCTCCGCCTGCGACTGGCGCAATGCCGCTTGCAGTTCGGCGACGGTCGCCACTTATTCCGCCAGCGGCGCGAAGATCTGCTGCAGATCTTCCTGGGTGAGCGCCATTTTCTGCGACTCGCCTTCGGCCAGGATGGATTGCGCCAGATCGGATTTCTTCTGCTGCAGCACCTGGATTTTTTCCTCCAGCGTGCCCTTGGCGATCAGCTTGTAGACGAACACCGGCTTGTCCTGGCCTATGCGCCAGGCGCGGTCGGTGGCCTGGTTTTCCGCCGCCGGATTCCACCACGGATCGTAGTGGATCACGGTGTCTGCCGCCGTCAGGTTCAGGCCGACGCCGCCGGCTTTCAGGCTGATCAGGAAGATCGGCACCGCGCCCTGCTGGAAGGCCGCCACTTGCGCGCTGCGGTCCTTGGTTTCGCCGGTCAGCAGCGCATACGGGATATCGCGCGCTTCCAGTTCTTCCTCGATCAACTCCAGCATGCTGGTGAACTGCGAGAACACCAGGATCTTGCGATTCTCTTCCAGCAAATCCTCGACCATCTGCATCAGGTCGACCAGCTTGGCCGAGCCGGCCGTCTGCTTCTTCGACGGCAGCGACTTGACCAGGCGCGGATCGCAGCACACCTGGCGCAGCTTGAGCAGCGCCTCCAGGATGACGATCTGGCTGCGCGCCACGCCCTTGCGGTCGATTTCCTCGCGCACCTTCTGGTCCATGGCCAAGCGCACGGTTTCGTATAGGTCGCGCTGGGCGCCGGTCAGCTCGACCTTGCGCACCATCTCGGTCTTGGGCGGCAGTTCCTTGGCCACATTGTCCTTGGTCCGGCGCAGCAGGAAGGGCTTGATGCGGCGGTTCAGCAGCGCGCGCCGCAGCGGGTCGTCCTGGCGCTCGATCGGATGGCGGAACACGGTGTTGAAACCCTTCTCGTCGCCGAGCAGGCCCGGCAGCAGGAAGTGGAATTGCGACCACAGCTCGCCCAGGTGGTTTTCCAGCGGCGTGCCGGACAGGCACAGCCGGTGGCGCGCGCGCAGCAGGCCGGCGCTTTGCGCGGCCTTGCTGCGGGTGTTCTTGATGTAGTGCGACTCGTCCAGGATGACCAGGTGGAAATCGTGCTCGCGCAGCTTTTCCTCGTCGCGCGGCAGCAGCGCGTAGGTGGTCAGCACCAGGTCGGCTTCGTCGATCTGGTCGAACTGGCCCATGCGGTCTTTGCCTTGCAGCAGCAGCACGCGCAGGCCGGGCGCGAAGCGCGCCGCCTCTTCCTGCCAGTTGCCCATCAGGCTGGTCGGCGCGATCACCAGCGCCGGCGCGGTCAGGCGGCCGGCTTCCTTCTCCACCAGGATGTGGGCCAGGGTCTGCACGGTCTTGCCCAGGCCCATGTCGTCGGCCAGGATGCCGGCAAAGTTGTATTCACGCAGGAACTGCATCCACGACAGGCCGTCGGTCTGGTAGTCGCGCAGCGTGGCTTGCAGGCCGGCCGGGGTGGCGATGCGCTTGACGGCGCCAAACTGGTTCAGGCGCGCGCCCATTTCGCGCAGCTCCTCGCCGCCGTGCCAGTTCAGCTCGACGTTGCGGGCCAGTTCGTCCAGACGCGCGGCGTCCAGCGTGGCCATGCGCAGCGAGGTCTTGATCTTGTCGCTGAAATACAACTCGCCCAGCGTGGTCAGGATGGGTTTGACGCGGCCCCAAGGCAGCGCGACCCGGCTGCCGTCGGGCAGCGTGGCCAGCATCTGGTCTTCGTCGCCGTGCTGGGCGATGGTCTTGGGATTGAAATCGTTGGGCGCGCTGCGGATCATCTGCACCAGTACCGGCAGCAGCGGCACGCGGTCCTGGTCGACCATGATGCCCAGTTCCAGCTCGAACCAGGCGCGGCCGCCATCGGCCGGATCTTCCGTCACCTCCGCATACCAGTCGCCAACCTCGGTGACGTCGTAGCGGTACTTGACGGTTTTTTCCACTTTCCAGCCGGCGTCCTTCAGCGCGGCGACGCCGTCGCGGGCGAAGCGCAGCCATTCGGCCTGGCTCGGCAGCAGCAGGCCGCCCTTGACGCTGCTCAGCGGCAGCGTGGCCGGCGGCACGAAATGGCGCTCGGTCAGCAGCGCCAGCGCCAGCTCTTCGGCGGCGGCGTCGCGCTGGATGATCTCGGTCACTTCGCCCTTCTGGCGCACCACGCGCTGCGACGGATCGAAGGATACGCGCTCGCCGTCGTAGTCGAAGGACAGCACGGCGAAATCGTGCCAGCGCTGCAGCGAACCGTCGGCCAGCATGGCGGCGTCCAAGGTCAGCACCGGGCGCGGCTTGACGTCGTCGCGCACGCGCTGCGGCAGCGGTTGCGGCAGCGGCATCAGCTGTTGCAGGCCGTGGGCCAGCAGCAGTTGCGACACGCGCATCTTGTCGTTGCTGGTCAGCAGCGGCGCTTGCGCCACCAGTGCCTGCAAATCGGCCAGCGGTATCGAAGCGCCGCCCTGGTTCAGCTGCAGCACGCCGCAGGACAGGTTGTCGATGTACCACGGCGGATCGGTCGGCAGCATGTAGTCGACCTGGTCGGCGCCGACGTGCTTGGCGTTCGGCGGCGCCTGCACCTGCCAGCCGAGCCGCAGGCCCTTGCCTTCTTCGCGCCAGGCCAGGTTGGCTTCGCGCATCACGCCGCCCTTGAGCGGGTAGACCAGGCCGTTGCCGACGTCGGCCCAGGAATTCGCCCAGAGCAATTTATCCTGTTCGGCCAGCATGTTCAGCAGCGCCGCGCCGATCTTGCCGCGCGGCTCGGTGGCGGAACCGGTCTGGGAATTCTGTCCGCTGCGCATGGCAACGAAGAAACGGATCAAGTCCTCGTCGCCGGCCGCGAGGAAGCTCGGCGGCGCCGACAGCAGCGAGAACACTTCGCTGACCGGGCTGGCCGCGGCGACGTCGCCGTTCGAGCGCAGGCGGGCCTTGTACAGGCACAGCGCCACATGGCGGCCGCCGCTGGTGGGCGCCATCACGTAGATCAGCTTGTATTGGGTTTGTTGCTTCGGATCGCTATCGACCGGCGGCGCGTTCAGTTTGGCTTTGGGATGCGCTGCCGCATCCACACGCTGCAGCCAGGTGGCTACGGCGTACGACAATTGATTCGCGGGCGGCGCAGGGCGAGCGGGAGATGCTGGGGCGGCCGGAGCAGCTGGCTTGGCGGGAACATCGTCGGTGGCGTCGTCGCGGGTAAAATCCATAGGTCGCATTGTTGGTCAAAGATGGTTCAAAAACGGCAACAGGCGATATTATCCGCCATACACGCGTTCGTGTTTGCGGATTCTTCATAAAACCCGCATGTAAACGTGTTACTAGCGTGTTCTCCGGGCTGCGCACAGTCCTTTTGGACTGTCAAGACTGGCACATTCGCGCCGATTGCGTATGATTCCGGGCTTGACTGCTTAGGAATCGCCCACATGTTGCCTTCTATCGAACAACGTCTTGCCCTGGAACTGAACGCCAAACCGGTGCAGGTTGCCGCCGCTATCGCCCTGTTGGACGAAGGCGCCACGGTGCCCTTCATCGCCCGCTACCGGAAAGAAGCCACCGGCGGCCTGGACGACATTCAACTGCGCCTGCTCGAAGAACGGCTGCGCTACCTGCGCGAGCTGGAAGACCGCCGCGCCGCCATCGTGGCATCGATCACCGAGCAGAACAAAATGACGCCGGAACTGTTAGATGCTGTCATGCATGCAGAAGACAAGACCCGTCTTGAAGACTTATACCTGCCATACAAGCAAAAACGCCGCACCAAGGCGCAAATCGCCATCGAAGCGGGCCTGGCGCCGCTGGCCGACGGCCTGCTGGCCAATCCGGAACTGACTCCTGAGATGGAAGCCAACAAGTTCCTGCGCGAAGCTTTCACCACCGCCGACGGCAACAATCCGGGCGTGGCCGACACCAAGGCAGCACTGGACGGCGCCCGCCAGATCCTGATGGAACGCTTTGCCGAAGATGCAACCTTGCTGCAATCCTTGCGCGAATACGTGCTCGATCACGGCATTGTTGAATCCAAGGTCGTGGAAGGCAAGCAGGACGAAGGCGAAAAGTTCGCCGACTACTTCGATTATTCCGAAACCATCGGCACCGTGCCGTCGCACCGCGCGCTGGCCCTGCTGCGCGGCCGCCGCGAAGGCATCCTGGACGTCACGCTGCGGCTGGACACCGAAGCCGAGAAACCGAAGTGGGACGCGCCGCACAACCCGTGCGAAGGCCGCATCGCCGCCCGTTTCGGCATCAAGAACCAGGGCCGTCCGGCCGACAAATGGCTGGGCGACACCGCCCGCTGGACCTGGCGCGTGAAGAGCTTCATGCACCTGGAAACCGAACTGATGGGCGCACTGCGCGAGCGTTCCGAGCTGGACGCGATCAACGTCTTCGCCACCAACCTGAAGGCGCTGCTGCTGGCCGCGCCGGCCGGCCAGCGCGCCACCATGGGCCTGGACCCGGGCCTGCGCACCGGCGTCAAGGTGGCGGTGGTGGACGCCACCGGCAAGGTGGTCGATACCGCCGTCATCTATCCGCACCAGCCGAAGAGCGACTGGGACGGCTCGCTGCACACGCTGGGCAAGCTGGCCGCCAAGCACAATGTATCGCTGATTTCCATCGGCAACGGCACCGCCTCGCGTGAAACCGACAAGCTGGCGCAGGATTTGATCAAGCAATTCCCTGATCAAAAAATGAGCAAGATCGTCGTCTCGGAAGCGGGCGCGTCGGTGTACTCGGCGTCGGAATTCGCCTCGCGCGAACTGCCGGACATGGACGTGTCGCTGCGCGGCGCGGTGTCGATTGCCCGCCGCCTGCAGGATCCGCTGGCCGAACTGGTCAAGATCGATCCGAAATCGATCGGCGTCGGCCAGTACCAGCACGATGTGTCGCAGACCCAGCTGGCCCGCTCGCTGGACGCGGTGGTCGAGGATTGCGTGAACGCGGTCGGCGTGGATGTGAACACCGCCTCGGCGCCGCTGCTGGCGCGCGTGTCGGGGCTGTCGTCGACGGTGGCGCAGGCCATCGTCACCTACCGCGACTCGAAGGGCGCCTTCACCTCGCGCGCCGGCCTGAAAGCCGTGCCGCGCCTGGGCGACAAGACCTTCGAACAGGCGGCCGGTTTCCTGCGCGTGATGGGCGGCGAGAATCCGCTGGACGCGTCGGCGGTGCACCCGGAATCGTATCCGCTGGTGGAAAAAATCCTCGGCGACATCAAGAAGGACATCAAGGCCGTCATCGGCGAAACCGCGCTGATCAAGACGCTGAACCCGGCCAAGTACGCCGACGACAAGTTCGGCGTGCCGACGATCACCGACATCCTGAAGGAGCTGGAGAAGCCGGGCCGCGATCCGCGTCCCGAGTTCACCACCGCCACCTTCAAGGAAGGCGTGGAAGAAATCCGCGACCTGCGCCCGGACATGATTTTGGAAGGCGTCGTCACCAACGTGGCGGCCTTCGGCGCCTTCGTCGACATCGGCGTGCACCAGGACGGCCTGGTGCACATCTCGGCGCTGTCGAACACCTTCGTCAAGGATCCGCACACGGTGGTCAAGGCCGGCCAGGTGGTCAAGGTCAAGGTGCTGGAAGTGGACGAGAAGCGCAAGCGCATCGCCCTGACCATGCGCCTGACCGACAGCGCGCCGCAAGCCGGTTCGCAGCCGCAGCAGCGCGGCGACCGCAACGACCGCAAGAGCATGGGCCAGCACCAGAAGCAGGCCGCCAAGTCCGAGCCTATCGGCGGCAGCATGGCGGCGGCGTTCGCCAAGCTGCGCGGCTGATCGAACGGCCATAAAAATACCGGTGCCGGCGTTTTCTTATAAAATGACGGCATCTATTTACATCTTTTCACTGAGGCAGCTATGAGCGACGTACAAACCTGGATCAAAGAAACCGTGACCAACACCCCTGTGGTGCTGTTCATGAAGGGCACCGCCCAGTTCCCGCAATGCGGCTTTTCCGGCCGCGCCATCCAGATCCTGAAAGCTTGCGGCGTTGAGAACATTGCAACCGTGAACGTGCTGGAAGATCCTGAAGTCCGCCAGGGCATCAAGGATTACTCGAACTGGCCTACCATCCCTCAGCTCTACGTCAAGGGCGAGTTCATCGGCGGTTCGGACATCATGAACGAGATGTTCGAATCGGGCGAACTGAAGGCCTTGCTGGATGCCTGATCGGCCGCAGCGGATCATCATCGCCATCACCGGCGCCACCGGCGCGGTGTATGGCGTGCGTCTGCTGCAACAGTTGCAACATACCGCCGGCGTGGAGACGCATCTGATCGTCTCCGACGCCGCGGTCCTCACGCTGCACCAGGAAACCGGCTTGCAGCGGCGCGACGTCGAAGCGCTGGCCCATGTGGTGCACAAGGTGCGCGACGTCGGCGCCTCGATCGCCAGCGGTTCCTTCCAGTCGGATGGGATGATCGTCGCGCCATGCTCGATGAAGACGCTGGCGTCCGTGGCGCACGGCCTGTCGGACAACCTGATCGCGCGCGCGGCCGACGTGGCGCTCAAGGAGCGCCGCCGGCTGGTGCTGATGGTGAGGGAAACGCCGTTCAACCTGGCGCACTTGCGCAATATGACGGCGGTGACGGAAATGGGCGGGATCATCTTCCCGCCGCTGCCCAGCTTTTATCACAACCCGCAAAGCATTGCGGAGATGGTCGACCACACGGTCGGCCGGGTCATCGATTTGTTCGGCATCGAGCATGCGTTGGCCCCGCGCTGGAACGGCATGAAGCCCGTCAGCGTATCCAACTAAGTCCAGCCGTACTGCGCCCGCTACTTCAGCCTAGCGTTTATCGAACTGCGATCCGCTAGCCTTTTTCAAATCCCGTGCTTCCTCGACCATGCGGCGGTGGGCAATGCGCTTGCGCATTACTTCCGCGTGCTGGGCTGCGGTCATCGGGGGGGCGGTCATCAAATCTTTTAGCTGCGCGACGTTGCTGTAGTTACTTTTCATAAGACGGCTCAAAAGCTGGACTCCCGAAGTAAATGCTGCGCATCAGCGGTGCTGATCACCTATTGTGCCTCAAATCCATGTCGAAACTATGACAATTCGTAAAGCCTGTGAAAATAAAAAGGGCGCCCCCTGAGGAGCGCCCTTTCCGAACAAAAACTGGTTGAAGCGTGAAACTAGTTTCACATGGAAACACCCGAAACGTCAGCCACAAACGGTAAAAATAACTCCGTAGTAGTACGTAAAATGACTACTTTTGGTAGTTAATTCGCACCAGCATGCGGATAAATTCGCGTGCAATCTGGCGATGATGCTCGTCCAGGCGTTGCAAATCGGCGATTAACTTGACGTCGGCCGACTCGAAGCGCGACAGGCCGTTGCCGCCTTCACCGGCCGGCGCATCGGCTTCGGCGCCGCCAAAGCGCAGCCATTCGGCCGGCACGCCCAGCCACTGGGCGATCATGCGCAGCTTTTCCTGGGTCGGAATCGCTTCGCCTACCAGCCACTTGCGGGCGGCGTGGACGGTGATGGGTCGTCCATCGAAGCGGATATTGAATTCCCGCGCCAATCGAGTCGGGCTGTCGGGGGAGTAGTGGGCGTTTTTGAGAGCCTGTTGCAAGCGCTGGCTAAAGCTTTCGCGTTCATTAGAAGAATTCATAATTGCACTATTTCACGTTGCGTCATGAAAGTCAGTCTCTTGTTTTTAAGACCTGATTGTGACGTGATGGGATTTTATAATTGACACTTTATCCTCTGTAAGTGCAAGCGCACGTAACAAGCTGCGCCGAACTTTATTCGGTTTCCCGCTGAGAAATGCACCGATGCCCCGGAGCCGTTTTCAGCGGAAATAGTGAAGTTATTACAATAACACTACTGCTAGTTTACGGCCAGACTTTCAGCGCTACTTGAGGCGGAAGCGTATGATGCCGTCCGCTCCTGTTTCACGGCGCACGATACCGTCGTGCCACAATTTGTGCAGGTGGGCCAGCGCCTCGCCCAGCGCAAAGCCAAGCTGGTGGGCGTCCAGCGGCCGTTTGAACATCAGCGGCACGATGTCGGCCGCCGACTGCCAGTCGCCACAAGCGT
The DNA here is from genome assembly GCF_009380165.1 of Rugamonas rivuli. GTDB lineage: Bacteria > Pseudomonadota > Gammaproteobacteria > Burkholderiales > Burkholderiaceae_D > Rugamonas > Rugamonas rivuli. The sequence goes on along the minus strand of NZ_WHUF01000007.1, from coordinate 211,053 downwards.
CGACCACCTCGGCCAGCCGCTCGACATGATGCTGTTGCAATTGTGCAATACGGGTGCGGAGGCCGTGGAACGGTTTGCCGTGCGAGGGCAAAACCAATACATCATTCGGCAAGTCAACAAACTTGGCCAATGAATCCAGATACAGCGTCAGCGGGTTCGATTCCGGCTCCACGGCGAAAACCGACACATTGGTGGAGATGCGCGGCAGCACCATATCGCCGGCGATCAGCACATTGAGCGCGGCGCAATACAGTGAAGCGTGTTCGGGAGCATGGCCGAAGCCGGTGATGACCTGCCATTGATGGTCGCCAATTGCGACCAACTGTCCATCCTGGATGCGGGTGTAGGCGGTTGGTACCGACGGTACCAAGGTCGGATAGTAATTTTTCCGGCCAGCCATCTTTTCCAGCATGTCGGGGTCGCGCAGGCCGTGGCGCTGGAAGTGCGGCAGCGCCGCAGGGCCGTCCACGCCCGGCAGGGCGGCCGACATCATGCGCGCGAACGCGTATTCGCCGGTGGTGGTCCACAGCGGCGCGTCCCAGCGCTGGCACAGCCAGTCGGCCAGGCCGATGTGGTCGGGATGGCAATGGGTGGCGAACACGCGCCGCAGCGGCAGGCCGTCCAGGCCGCTGTCGAACACGGTTTCCCAGGCGGCGCGGGTGGCGTCGCTCGCCACCCCGCAGTCGACCGCGCTCCAGCCGTCGCCGTCGCGCAGCAGCCAGAGGTTGATATGATCCAGCGCAAACGGCAGCGGCATGCGCAGCCAGCGCAGGCCCGGAACGATCTCGTGCACGGCGCCGGCGGCCGGGATGGTGTCGCCCAGCGGGTAGTCCAGTTGCGATTCGAGCAGGTTCATATTTGTTCTCTCCGATGGGCAGGCGCGCTACAATGTGATTGACGTTGACGTAAACGGAAATTGTACGACTTTACCGCACACCCTGAGATGCCCAACACTTACACCATTACCGAACTGGCCCGTGAATTCGACATCACGGCGCGCGCGATCCGCTTTTACGAAGACCAGGGCTTGCTGAGCCCGTCCCGCGAAGGCGCGGGCGGCCGCAACCGAGTCTACACGCCGCGCGACCGCACCCGCCTCAAGCTGACCCTGCGCGGCAAGCGCCTGGGGCTGTCGCTGTCGGAGATCAAGAGCCTGGTCGACATGTACGAATCGCCGAAGGACACCAGCGCCCAGATGAACCGCTTCCTCGGCGTGCTGGCCCAGCACCGCGAGACGCTGGAACAGCAGCGCGAGGATATCGAAATGTCGCTGGCCGAGATCACCGCCCACGAAGACGAGTGCAAGCGCCTGCTGGCGGCCATCGGCGAAGGCGCCTGATTCCGAGTTTACTTTACGTTTACGTTAACGTCACACCCGCGTATTATTGACGCTTCAATCAAAACACAAGAATGAGGACGACATGCTCCATCTCCCAGGCCTGACCTTTGACCACGGCGAAGACATCGCCGCCCTGCGCGAAGCCGTGCAACAGTTCGCCGCCGCCGAAATCGCCCCGCGCGCCGCCGAAATCGACCGCAGCGACCAGTTCCCGATGGACCTGTGGCGCAAGATGGGCGATCTGGGCGTGCTCGGCATCACCGTCGGCGAAGAATACGGCGGCGCCAACATGGGCTACCTGGCCCACATCGTCGCGATGGAAGAAATCTCGCGCGCGTCGGCTTCGGTCGGCCTGTCGTACGGCGCCCACTCGAATCTGTGCGTCAACCAGATCAAGCGCAACGGCACCGAAGAACAAAAACAAAAATACCTGCCGAAACTGATCTCCGGCGAACACGTCGGCGCCTTGGCGATGTCCGAGCCGAACGCCGGTTCCGACGTGGTCAGCATGAAGCTGCGCGCCGATTTCAAGGGCGACCGCTGGGTGCTGAACGGCACCAAGATGTGGATCACCAACGGCCCCGACGCCGACGTGCTGGTGGTCTACGCCAAGAACGACCTGGAAGCCGGCCCGAAAGGCATGACCGCCTTCCTGATCGAAAAAGGTTTCAAGGGCTTCTCCGTGGCCCAGAAGCTCGACAAGCTGGGCATGCGCGGCTCGCACACCGGCGAGCTGGTGTTCGACAACTGCGAAGTGCCGGCCGAGAACGTGCTGGGCGGCCTGGGCAAGGGCGTCAACGTGCTGATGTCCGGCCTGGACTTCGAGCGCACCGTGCTGTCCGGCGGCCCGCTGGGCATCATGCAGGCTTGCATGGACGCGGTGGTGCCTTACATCCACGACCGCAAGCAATTCGGCCAGCCGATCGGCGAGTTCCAGCTGATGCAGGGTAAGATTGCGGACATGTACTCGACCATGATGGCGTGCAAGGCATATGTGTACGCCGTCGGTCAGGCCTGCGACCGGGCCAAAACCCCGGAAGCGGTCCGCCAGTTGCGCAAGGATGCAGCGGGAGCCATTTTGTATAGCGCAGAAAAAGCGACCTGGATGGCCGGCGAGGCGATCCAGACGCTGGGCGGCAACGGCTACATCAACGAGTATCCGGTCGGCCGCCTGTGGCGCGACGCCAAGTTGTATGAAATCGGCGCCGGCACCAGCGAAATCCGCCGCATGCTGATCGGCCGCGAACTGTTCGCGGAAACCAAGTAAGAACCGGTTAGTCGTCGTTCCCGCGAAAGCGGGAACCCATGCTGAGCTGATTTAGCCGGCGTTCTATGGAGGGAATCCATAGAGTCTATGGATTCCCGCTTTCGCGGGAACGACGCTCACTAACGGAACTGACATGATCCAGGCTGCATTCCCCAAACTGCTGCGCTCGCAGATTGCGTTCGACATCGCCCGCACCATCCGCGACGGTTTCGACAAGCACTACCGCTTGTTCCGCCAGACCAGCCAGCGGGCGCGGCAGCTGTTCGAGCAGGGCGCCTGGAGCGAATCGCAGCGGGTCGCGCGCGAGCGCATCGGCTTTTACGACCAGCGCGTGCAGGAATGCGTGCACACACTGGAAGACGAGTACGACCCGGCCGAGCTGACCGATGAAGTGTGGCGCGAACTCAAGCTGCACTACATCGGCATGCTGTCCGACCACAAGCAGCCGGAGCTGGCCGAAACCTTTTTCAACTCGGTCTGCTGCAACATCCTGCACCGCAGCTACTTCCACAACGAATTCATCTTCGTGCGCCCAGTGGTGTCCACCGAGTACATCGAAACCGAGGAAATCGCGCCGACCTACCGCGTCTACTACCCCGGCACCGACGGCCTGCACTACACGCTCAAGCGCGTCATCACCAACTTCCAGCTGGCGACCAAGTTCGCCAACCTGACGCGCGACGTGGCGCAGATCGAAGGCCGGCTGCGCACGCTGTTCGGCGGCATCAAGCTGGAGCCCAACCACCAGATCCATGTGCTGTCGAGCCTGTTCTTCCGCAACAAGGGCGCCTACATCGTCGGCAAGGGCATCAACGGCAACAAGGAATATCCGTTCGTCGTGCCCATCCTGCACAACAAGCACGGCGAGCTGATCCTCGACACCGTGCTGTTCGACCACGAGCAGATCACGATCTTGTTCTCGTTCACGCGCGCCTACTTCCTGGTCGACATGGAAGTGCCGTCGGCCTACGTGCAGTTCCTGCGCACGCTGCTGCCGCGCAAGCCGCGCAGCGAGATCTACACCATCCTCGGCCTGCAGAAGCAGGGCAAGACGCTGTTCTACCGCGACTACCTGCAGCACCTCAAGCATTCGTCCGACCTGTTCGACATCGCGCCCGGCATCCGCGGCCTGGTGATGCTGGTGTTCGCGCTGCCGTCCTTCCCGTATGTGTTCAAGGTCATCAAGGATTTCTTCCCGTCGCCCAAGGAGACCACGCGCGCGCTGATCAAGGAAAAATACCTGCTGGTCAAACACCACGACCGCGTCGGCCGCATGGCCGACACGCTGGAATATTCCAACGTCGCCTTCCCGCGCCACCGCTTCAGCGAAGAGCTGATCGCCGAGCTCAAGCACTTCGCGCCGTCGCTGCTGGAAGAAGAGGGCGACCAGCTCATCATCAAGCACCTGTACATCGAGCGCCGCATGGTGCCGCTGAACATGTGGCTGACCAACGCCGACCAGGACCACGACGACCTCCAGATCGAACACGGCGTGCTGGAGTACGGCAACGCCATCAAGGAACTGGTGGCGGCCAACATCTTCCCCGGCGATATGCTGTACAAGAACTTCGGCGTCACGCGCCACCAGCGCGTGGTGTTTTACGATTACGACGAAATCGAATACATCACCGACTGCAATTTCCGCGTGATCCCGGAAGCCCGCACGGAGGAAGAGGAAATGGCCTCCGAACCGTGGTACCCGATCGGCAAGTACGACGTTTTCCCCGAGCAGTTCGGCCGCTTCCTGCTGGGGAACGCCAAGATCCGAAAATATTTTATGAAGCACCACAGCGACCTGTTGACGCAGGCGTGGTGGCAGGCGCGCAAGCAGCGCATCCTCGATGGCTACGTGGAAGACGTGTTCCCGTATCCGCAACACATCCGTTTTTGCAATCAGCACACCACCCCACCGGCGGCGATCCAGCCGCCATTTATGGAGACCTTAGAAAATGAATGATCCTATCGTAATCGTCGGTGCAGCCCGCACCCCTATGGGCGCCTTCCAGGGCGACTTCTCCAGCAAGGCCGCGCACGACCTGGGCGCAGTCGCGATCCAGGCCGCCGTCGAACGCTCCGGCATCGATGGCAAGCTGGTCGAGCACGTCTACTTCGGCAACTGCCTGATGGCGGGCCAGGGCCAGGCGCCTGCGCGTCAAGCCTTGTTGAAAGCCGGCCTGCCGACTTCGACCGGCGCCGTCACGCTGTCCAAGATGTGCGGCTCGGCCATGCAGGCCGCGATCTTCGCGCACGACCAGCTGGTGGCCGGCAGCGCCGAAGTGGTAATCGCCGGCGGCATGGAATCGATGACCAACGCGCCCTATCTGGTGCCGAAGGCGCGCGGCGGCTACCGCATCGGCCACGGCATGCTGTTCGACCACATGATGTACGACGGCCTGGAAGACGCCTACTCGCGCAACGAGAAAACCGGCGAAGGCCGCTCGATGGGCACCTTCGCCGAAGAGTGCTCGGCCAAGTACGAATTCACCCGCGAAGCGCAGGACAACTTCGCCATCGAATCGGTCAAGCGCGCACAGGTCGCCACCAAGGAAGGTTACTTCAAGTGGGAAATCGCGCCTGTGACCGTCAGCAGCCGCGCCGGCGACACCGTCATCGAACAGGATGAAGGCCCGCTCAAAGCCAAGGTCGAAAAGATCCCGACGCTGCGCGCAGCGTTCAAGAAAGACGGCACCATCACCGCCGCCTCGTCGTCGTCGATCAACGACGGCGCCGCCGCGCTGGTCATGATGCGCGAATCGACCGCCAAGAAACTGGGCGCCACCATCATCGCCAAGATCCACGGCCACGCCACCTTCGCGCAGGAACCTAACCTGTTCACCACCGCACCAATCGGCGCGGTTGAAAAGCTGTACAAGAAAATCGGCTGGGGCAGCAAGGACGTCGACCTGTTCGAGATCAACGAAGCGTTTGCCGCCGTGCCGATGGCCGCCATGCGCGACCTCGACATCCCGCACGACAAGGTCAATATCCACGGCGGCGCCTGCGCGCTGGGCCACCCGATCGGCGCATCCGGCGCGCGCATCATCGTCACCCTGATCGGCGCGTTGAAGCGCACCGGCGGCAAGAAGGGCGTGGCGGCGCTGTGCATCGGCGGCGGCGAAGCGACCGCGATGGCCATCGAACTGGTGTAAGCGGATGGCGACGGCACTGATCATCGGCGCCTCGCGCGGCATCGGCCTGGAACTGGCACGCCAGTACCTGGCCGACGGCTGGCGCGTGATCGCCACCGCGCGCAAGGCGGAAGACGTGGACGCGCTGGCCGCCATGGGCGCCGAAGCCCATGGGCTGGACGTGACCAATGTCGAAGCCGTGGCCGGCCTGGGCTGGAAGCTGGACGGCGAGGAGCTCAACGTGGCCATCCTCAACGCCGGCGTGTACGGCCCGCGCCATGAAGGCTTCCCGCTACAGTCGGACTTCGACAGCGTGATGCACACCAACGTGCTGGCGGCGATGCGGCTGTTGCCCATCCTCGCGCCGATGGTATGCGCGGTGCGCGGCAAGCTGGCGGTGGTGTCGTCGAGGATGGGTTCGTTGAGCGAGCGCGGCAATCCTATCGGATCGCTGTACCGCGCCAGCAAGGCGGCGCTGAACTCGGTGCTGATCGACACCGCGCTGACCTTCGGCAAGCAGGGCGCCACCTGCGTCGCCCTGCATCCGGGCTGGGTACGCACGGACATGGGCGGCAGCGAGGCCGATCTGTCGGTGGAAGAAAGCGCGGCCGGCATCCGCGCAACGCTGGCGACGCTACCCGCGTCCGAGCTGGCGGTGTATCGCGACTACGATGGCACAAGCATCGGCTGGTGATTCAATAACGATAAACGAGACAATATGATACTGAGCGAAGAACACGAAATGATACGCGACGCCCTGCGCACCTTTGCGCGGGAGCGCCTGGCGCCCAACGCGGCCCGCTGGGACAAGGAACATCACTTCCCGAAAGAGGAGTTGAAGGAGCTGGCCGCGCTGGGCGCATTCGGCGTCGCGGTGCCGGAGGCGCTGGGCGGCGCCGGCATGGATTACGTGTCGCTCGCCTTGGTATTGGAAGAGATCGCGGCGGGGGATGGCGGCACGTCCACCATCATCTCCGTCAACAACTGCCCGGTGTGCAGCATCGCCATGATGTATGCCAACGACAAGCAGAAACAACAGTGGCTGCGTCCGCTGGCACAGGGCGAGATGCTGGGCGCCTTCTGCCTGACCGAGCCGCACACCGGCAGCGACGCCGCCGCCCTGCGCACCACCGCCACGCGCGACGGCGACGAGTATGTGATCAACGGCGTCAAGCAGTTCATCACCAGCGGCAAGTATGCGGACGTCGCCATCGTCATGGCCGTCACCGACAAGGCGGCCGGCAAGAAGGGCATCAGCGCGTTCTGGGTGCCGACCTCGGCGCCTGGCTACATCGTTGCTGGGCTGGAGCAGAAGATGGGCCAGCATTCGTCGGACACCGCGCAGATTCTGTTCGAGAACTGCCGCATTCCGGCGGAGAACCTGATCGGCGAAGAAGGCCAGGGTTACAAGATCGCCTTGTCGGGCCTGGAAGGCGGCCGCATCGGCATCGCCTCGCAGGCGGTGGGCATGGCGCGCGCGGCGTATGAGGCGGCGCTGGCGTATGCAAGGGATCGTGAGAGCTTCGGCAAGCCGATCTTCGAGCACCAGGCGGTGCAGTTCCGTTTGTCGGACATGGCGACGCAAATCGAAGCGGCGCGCCAGCTGATTCGCCATGCGGCGTCGATGAAGGATGCGGGTTTGCCGTGCTTGAAGGAAGCGGCGATGGCCAAGCTGTTCGCCTCCGAAATGGCGGAGAAGGTTTGCTCCGACGCCATCCAGGTGCATGGCGGCTACGGCTACGTGTCCGACTTCCCGGTGGAGCGCATCTACCGCGACGTGCGCGTGTGCCAGATCTACGAAGGCACCAGCGACATCCAGAAACTGCTGATCGCCCGCGCGCTGTGAGGTAACGGCCGCTACTCCGGGGTCAAGTCTGACATTTGGACACGAGCGCTGCCGTAAGCGCCTGCTTAGCGCAGAGCCCGTGTCCGAATGTCAGACTTGACCCCACAATTAAATTTTCCCCAGTTGTCGATTGATCGCCTTCACCGAACGCTCGTTGCGTTCGCTGTAGCGGTCGGTCAGGTAATCGGTGCGGCCGCGCAGGAGCAAGGTCATCTTGAACAGCTCCTCCATCACATCCACCACCCGCTCATAATAGCCTGAAGGACGCATGCGGCCGTTATCGTCGAATTCCTTGTAAGCCATCGGCACCGACGATTGGTTGGGTATCGTGAACATGCGCATCCAGCGCCCCAGCAGGCGCAGCGTGTTGACCACGTTGAAGGACTGCGATCCGCCGCACACCTGCATCACCGCCAGCGTGCGGCCCTGGCTCGGCCGCAGCGCGCCTTGTTCCAGCGGGATCCAGTCGATCTGGTTCTTCATCACCGCCGTGATGGCGCCGTGCCGCTCCGGGCTGCACCACACCTGGCCCTCGGACCATAGCGACAAGGCGCGCAACTCCTGCACCTTGGGGTGGTCTTCCGGCACGCTGCCCGCCATCGGCAACTCGGTCGGGTCGAAGATTTTCACCTCGGCGCCGAAGTGCTCCAGTATCCGCGCCGCCTCTTCGGTCAGGAAGCGGCTGAAAGAACGCTCGCGCAACGAGCCATACAGCATCAGGATGCGCGGCGGATGATCGAGGTCGCCAACCGGCGCCAGCTTGTCCAGCGTCGGCGTCTCCAGCAACGAGGGATTGATGTTGGGCAGGTCCATATGGTTGTCCTCTCAGCTCAAGCGTACGGCGAGCGCCGCCAGCGTCACCAGCAGCACCGGCAAGGTCAGGCAGATGCCGACGCGGAAGTAATAACCCCACGATATGCGCACGCCCTTGTTCGCCAGCACGTGCAGCCACAGCAGCGTGGCCAGGCTGCCGATGGGCGTGATCTTCGGCCCCAGGTCGCTGCCGATCACGTTGGCGTAGACCATGGCTTCGCGCACCACGCCCTGCGCAGAGCTGGCGTCGATGGACAGCGCGCCGATCAGCACCGTCGGCAGATTGTTCATGATCGACGACAGGATGGCCGTGATGATGCCGGTGCCCAGCGCCGCGCCCCACACGCCCTGCTGCGCGCACGCGTTGAGCGCGGCTGTCAGGTAGTCGGTCAGCCCGGCATTGCGCAGGCCGTACACCACCAGGTACATGCCCAACGAGAACACCACGATCTGCCACGGCGCATTGCCGATGACCTCACGCGTGGAAATGCGATGGCCGCGCGCCGCCACCGCCAGCAGCATGACCGCGCCGACGGCGGAGGTGGCGCTGATCGGCACGCCCAGATCCTCCAGCCAGAAGAAGCCGATCAGCAACAAGCCCAGCACCCACCAGCCGGTGACGAAGGTGGCGCGGTCGTGGATCGCGTCTTCGGGGCGCTTGACTTGCGCCATGTCGTAGTCGGCCGGGATATCGCGGCGGAAGAACCACAGCAGCACCGCCAGCGTGGCCGCCACGGCGACAAAATTCACCGGCACCATCACCGCCGCATAACGCGCGAAGCTGACGTTGAAGTAATCCGCCGACACGATGTTGACCAGGTTGGATACGACCAGCGGCAAGCTGGCCGTGTCGGCGACGAAGCCGGCCGCCATCACGAAGGCCAGCGTGGCCTTGCCCGAGAATTTCAGCTCGCGCAGCATGGCGATGACGATGGGCGTGAGTATCAGCGCCGCGCCGTCATTGGCAAACAGCGCCGACACCGCCGCGCCCAGCAGCACGAACATCGCGAACAACAGCTTGCCGCTGCCGCGTCCCCAGCGCGCCACGTGCAGCGCGGCCCACTCGAAGAAGCCGGCCTTGTCCAGCAGCAGGCTGATGATGATGATCGCCACGAAGGTGCCGGTGGCGTTCCAGACGATGTGCCACACCACGGGGATGTCGCCGACGTGGATCACGCCGGCCAGCAGCGCCACGCAGGCGCCGGCCACCGCGCTCCAGCCTATGCCCAGGCCGCGCGGCTGCCAGATGACGAGGATCAGCGTCGCCAGGAAGATCAGGAAGGCGGCCAGCATCAGGCCACGCTCAGGCCGCCGATGCGGTCCAGCTCCAGCTTGAATGCCTGCTTGTCGGCCGCCAGCTGCGCCAGCGGCAAGGCCAGGAAGGCCTCGATGCGCGCGCGGATGATGCGGTAAGCCAGCTCGAACGCCGTCTCGATTTCTTCTTCAGTGCCGACCACATGGCTGGGATCGTCCACGCCCCAATGCGCGCGCAGCACCTGGCCCAGATAGGCGGGGCAGGTCTCGCCGGCCGCGCTGCCGCAAACGGTAATAACGATATCCGGCGTCGCCGGCAAATCGTTCCACGACTTGCTGTAGTAGCCCTCGGTGGAGATGCCCTTGTGCGCCAGCAGCGCGACCGCGCGCGGATGCAGCGCCCCGGCCGGCTGGCTGCCGGCGCTCAGCGCGCGCCAGCCTTCAGGCGCCAGATGGTTGAAGACACCTTCGCTCAACACCGAGCGGCAGGAATTACCGGTACACAGGAAAAGAACATTCATGGGGTGCATTCGTTGACGCCGCAGGGCAGGCCGCCGCAGCAGTTTTCGGTAAGGAAGCCGATCAGGCCGTTCATGGCGCCCACCTCGGCGGTGTAGATGACGAAACGACCATCCTGGCGCGAGCCGACCATGCCCGCATGGCTCAGCTCCTTCAAGTGGAAAGACAGCGACGATGGCGAAATCGCCAGCCGTTCGGCGATTTTGCTGGCGGCCATGCCATCCGGCCCCACCTGCACCAGCAGCCGGAACACGGCCAGCCGGCTTTCCTGGGAAAGCGACGATAACGCCGCCAGAGCTTGTTTGGTATCCATGCGCCCATGCTAGCGTAAACGATTCGATATTTCAAATAATATCGAAATGAAGAGACAATAAAAAAAAGCCCGCATCTCTGCGGGCTTTGTTCCAATGTATTACCAATGCTTTAATCGTATGCCGGGGTCCAGTGCTATCTGCAAAGTGACTCCAGAGTCTCGGACGCCCATGCTATCTGCAAGGTGCCTCCAACGTGTAAATCGACCATCGTATTCGGAATTACAACTCCAGTTTTTCGCGTCAACTGCGGTTCGGTCTTACACATATCGAACTGCGGCGCTCATCCTGGAAGTGGGACTGTTTTCCGGAATTCCTCCCGTACAACCTCAACCACGGACGTAGTGTAACACAGTTCTTTGTGCGATGCACAAATTATTTTACTTCTGTAGCGTGGGTGGTCATCGGGGTCGCTGCGCGCTGCGGCCGGTGGCGGCCGACCCGCTCGAACTCGGAAATCACCTGCGCGCCGAACAGCAGCAGCGTGGCGCCGATTTCCAGGCTGAACATGACGATGATGGCGGTGGTCATCGAACCGTACACCACGTTCACCTGCGACAAGGTTGAAAAATACCAAACCAGAATGCGGCGCGCCAGCTCCCACAGCAGCGCCGCCGTCACCCCGCCGATCAGCGCGTGCGACAGCGACAGCCGGCCCACCGGCATGACCAGGTAGATCGAGGTCAGCACCAGCACCTCGCCGCCCAGGCCCAGCAGGTACAGCAGCGCGCCGGACACGCCGTGCAGCGACCAGCTGTAGCCGAGGAATTGCACGCTCTCCTCGCCCAGCACCTGCAAGCTGCCAGCCACCAGCGTCACCAGCAGCATGCCGACGCCCAGCGACAGGATGTAGCAGTAGGGCATGATCGCCGAGATCAGGAAATGCCGGCGCCGTATCTCGACCCGGTGCTTGAAGATCACGCACATGGCGTTTTCCAGCACCGTGAAGGCCAGCGAGCTGAAGAAGATCATGCTGACCACCAGCACGCCGCCGATCAAATCGCGATGTTCAAGGAAATGGCCGACCTCGGTGACGATGGGCTTGGCCTGCCCGGGCACCAACCAGTTCAGATAGCGGCCCAGCGTGGCCAGCAGCTCGTCCTGGGCGATGAAGTGCGACAACGCCACCACCACCAGCATCACCAGCGGCACGATGGACAGCAGCGAGTAATAGGCGACCGCACCCGCCAGCAGCAAGCCTTGATTGGCGCGGAAGCCCTTCAGGCATTGCACCAGAAAGTCCATCGGGTGCGCGCTGACATAGGCCAGCGCCCTGCGGTTGAATAGTCTCATGCACCCATTGTACGCATGGATCAGCGCGGGTTATGTGCGTCGACGTCCAGATAGCGCCAGTTGGTCAATTCCACCGGATGGCGCCGGTAATGCTTCAGCCATGGCTGCTGCAAATCGGCGGAAATCGGATGGGTCAGCAACACCCATGGCGTGTAGGCATGGATGAGCTGCGCCATCTCGTCGTACAGCGCGGTGCGCTGCGGCGAGTCGCCCATGCTGCGGCTCTGCTCGTAACGCTGGTTGTAGGCGGGCAGGTTGAAGCGGGCGTAGTTGGCGCGGCCGCTGTTGGGGCCGTACAGCAGCTGATAGAAATTCTCGCCGTCGGGGAAGTCGGCGACCCAGTTGGTTTCGAACATCATCACCGAGCCCAGGCGCGAGGCTTTGATGATCTCGGTTTTCTTGTCGCTCTTGAAAGTCACGTTGAGGCCGATGGCGTTCAGGTTCTTGCGCCACAGCTCGTCCCGCAGGCGGCCGACGGTGGATGATTCGCTGTGCATCACCAAGGTCAGCGGCTTGCCGCCGGGCTGGGTGCGGAAACCGTCGGCAGCCTTGCGGTAGCCGTAGCGGTCCAGCAGCGCATTGGCCAGCGCGGGATCGTAGGCGACCGGGTTGCGGTAGCGCGCATCGTAGCCCAGCACGTTCGGCGGCAGCGGCGTGACGGCCGGCAGGGCCAGGCCCTTCTTCATCAACGCCACGTCCTCGCCGCTGTTGTAGCCCAGCGCGATGGCGCGCCGCAAGGCCACCTTCTCCTTGCTGTAGCCGCCGATCAGCGGGTCTTCCATGTTCATCCACATGTAGTAGGTCTGCAGCACGGGGAAGGGCGACAGCACCATGCCCTGCTGCGCCAGCGCCGGTTTCAGCGTGGGCTTGAGGTCGCCGGTCAGCACCATATCCTTCATCGATTCCGGCAGCTGTTCGAGGAAATCGAATTCGCCGTTCAGAAAGCCCAGCACGCGCGACTGGTATTCCTCGACGATCTTGATGTCGACCTGGTCCAGCAGCGGCAGGCGCCGGCCCTCGAACATCGTCGGCCGGAAATCGCGGTTGGCCAGCAGCGTGATCTGGTCGCTGTGCTTCCACTTGCCCATCAAGAAGGGGCCGCTGCCGACCGGATGGTTGCCGGCCTGTGCGCCGTAGGCTTCGATCACCTCGCGCGCGACCACGCCGGTGGATGGCGTCGCCAGGTAGAACAGGAAGTTGGGATCGGCGGCCTTGAGCTTGATGCGCAGGGTGAACTTGTCCACCGCCTGCAGGCCGGCGACGTTGCTGTCGTAGCTGAAGGCGGTCTTCAGCGCCTCGTCGCCGGCGATCTTGCCCTCCAGCAGAAACAGCCACGGCGATTTCAACAGCGGATCGTACAGGCGCGTCAGGCTGTAGACGTAATCCTGCGCCGTGACTTGCCGGTGCACGCCCTTGAACGCCGGGTCGGGCGTGAAGTAGACGTCCTGCCGCAGATGGAAGGTGTAGCTCAGGCCGTTATCTTCCACGGTCGGCATGGCGCTCAGCGTGTTGGCTTGCAGCTTGACGGGGCGGGCCAGGTAGTCGTAGCGCAGCAGCGGGTCGAACAGGTTTTCCAGCAGGCTGAGGCTGGCGATGTCGGAAGCCACCGCCGGATCAAGGCCGGTCTCGCCGGTGCTGAGGAAGGCGTGCAGGACTTTGGGCGGCGCTGCGGCGGCCGGCAGCGCGCCGAACACCAGCGCCAGCATCAGCAAAGGCAAGGCTGCGGCATAACTTTTGGGCATCAGATCCCTTCCACATCGCATACGTAAAGCGGCAGCTTATAACTTTTTTCGCTGGCTTACCCGCTATACTTTGCAAATCGCCCACTGCTTTCAGGAAAATTTCTACCCATGTCGCTCAATTACATCTGGTCCGGCTTCTTCCTGGTCGGCTTTGCGGCCGCGCTGGCGCAGTTCCTGCTGACGGGCGACACCGAAATCTTCAAGCGCATCATCGACGGCACCTTCGACTCCGCCAAGGCCGGCGTGATGGACATCGCGCTGCCGCTGGCCGGCGTGATGACGCTGTGGCTGGGCATCATGAACATCGGCGAGAAAGCCGGCGCCATCGACCTGCTGGCGCGGCTGATCGCGCCGTTCTTCTCGCGCATCTTCCCCGGCGTGCCGAAGAACCATCCGGCCACCGGCCACATGGTGATGAACTTCTCGGCCAACCTGCTGGGCCTGGACAACGCCGCCACGCCGTTCGGCCTGAAGGCCATGGAAAGCCTGCAAACCCTCAACCCCAGCAAGGACGAGCCGACCGACGCGCAGATCATGTTCCTGGTACTGCACACCTCGGGCCTGACCTTGATCCCGCTGGCGATCATGGCGCAGCGCTCCATCCTGGGCGCGGCCGATCCGTCCGACATCTTCATCCCCTGCATGATCGCGACCTATGTGGCGACTGTGACCGGCATCATCGCCGTCGCCATCCGCCAGCGCATCAACCTGTTCAACGGCGTGGTGCTGAGCTGGCTGGGCGGCATGACGGCCGCCATCGCCGGCATGGTCTTCTACTTCACGCACTACCTGACCAAGCTTGAAATCGAACTGTTCTCCAAGGTCTTCAGCAACCTGGTGCTGATGGTGGTGATCGCCGGCTTCATCATCGGCGCGCTGCGGCGCAAGGTCAACGTGTATGAGGCGTTCATCGAAGGCGCCAAGGGCGGCATCCAGACCTCGATCACAGTGATCCCCTACCTGGTCGGCATGCTGGTGGCGATCAGCGTGATCCGCAACGCTGGCGTATTCACCTTCGTCGTGGACGGCTTCAGCTGGCTGTTCGGCCACTTGGGCTTCAACACCGATTTCGTGCCGTCGCTGCCGACCGCGCTGATGAAGCCGCTCAGCGGCAGCGCCGCCAAGGCCATGATGATCGACACCATGCGTACCTACGGCGTGGATTCCTTTGTCGGCCGCCTGGCCTGCGTGTTCAACGGCTCGGCCGACACCACCTTCTACATCGTCGCGCTGTACTTCGGCTCGGTGGGCATACGCAAGACGCGCTACGCGATTTCCTGCGGCCTGATCGCCGACCTGGCCGGCGTGATCGCCGCCATCTTCGTCTCCTACATTTTCTTCCATTGAACAGGGCCGCCATGCTTCGTCGCCTCATCCTCGCCGCGCTGATTGCCACCGGCACCGCCCACGCCGAACTGCCGGAACCCATCAGCGCCCTGCTGCAAGCGGCGCATATCCCGCCGGAAGGCGCCGGCATCGTCGTCATGCGCGGCGACGCCACGCTGGTTTCGCACAACGCGCAACAGAGCATGCAGCCGGCATCGACCATGAAGCTGTTCACCACGCTGACGGCGCTGGAGCAACTGGGCCCGGCCTTCCGCGCCCGCACCGAGTTCCGCACCAACGCCGAGGTGGTCAACGGCGTGCTGCAAGGCGACCTGATCCTGCGCGGCGGCGCCGATGTCGACCTGAACGAGGACGTGTTGCTGCACATGCTGCAAGCGCTGCGCAACCAGGGCATCCAGAAGATCAAGGGCGACGTGATACTCGACCGCCAGCTGTTCCAGCCGGCGCGGCCCGATGTGGGGCAGCCGCCGTTCGACGAGTATCCATGGGCCTACTACAACGTGATCCCCGATGCGCTGCTGACTGGCACCAATCTGCTGAAGCTGGAAATGCGTTCGACCGGCAGCAAGGTGGGGCTGGTGATGATGCCGGAGATGGACAAGGTCGGCATCCGCTCGGAGATGAAGCTCAGCGATGCGCCATGCGCGTCGTGGGAGCAGGGCTGGCGTTCGCCGGACGCCTCGCGCAACGGAGACAAGATCGACGTGGTGCTGCATGGCAGCTTCCCTAAAAACTGCAACAAGTCGATCAGCGTCGACGTCCTGGACCACCACGACTATCTGGAGCGCCTGCTGCGCGCCACCTGGCGCAAGCTCGGCGGCAGCATCAGCGGCGAGGTGCGCGAGGCCAGCGCGTCAGCGGCTGCGACCGAAGCGGCGACAACGCCAGCCGCCGCCCCGGCCACCCGCCTGCTGGCCGAACACGTCTCCCGCCCACTGCCGGAAATCCTCCGCGACATCAACAAATTCTCCGACAACACCCTGGCCCGCACGGTGTTCCTGATGCTGGGCAGCCTGGAAGCCGACCCCGTGCTGGGCAGCCGCCCGCTGCCTCCCGACGGCAACCTGGCCAGCACCCCGATGCGCGCCGAAAGCGCGATCCGCGCCTGGCTGCAAACCCAGCGCATCGACGCCAACGGCCTGGTGTTCGACAACGGTTCCGGCCTGTCGCGCACCGAACACGCCACGCCGGCGCAACTGGCCGGCGTGCTGCAAGCGGGCCTGAAAAGCCTGTGGATGCCCGAGTTCCTGTCCAGCCTGCCGATCGCCGCCACCGACGGCACCATGCGCAAGCGCCTCAAGGACAGCCCGGCCGCACTGCGCGCCCGCATCAAGACCGGCAGCCTGAAAAGCGTGATCGCCATCGCCGGCTACGTCACCGATGCCAACAATCAGCCCTGCATCGTAGTCGCCATCCTGAACGACGAGCACGTGGCCAACGGCGCCGGCCGCACCGTGCTGGACGGCGTCATCGACTGGGTGGCCCGCTCCAGGTAAGCCGAGCATCCATCAAGCCAGCAGCTCGATGGACCGTCCTTCCCGCGCCGAATCGCTGATCGCCTGCGCCACCTGCAAATCGCGCAGGCTGTCCTCGGGGGCGTTGCGGCCACGCGGACCGCCCCAGGCCAGATCGATGAACGCGTGGGCCTGCGACACAAACGCATCCGGCGCCTCGGCAAATTCATACATATCGATTTCATTGCCGTGCGAAACGCGCAGGCAACCGTTATCCATTTCCGTCGGCTGCAACTCCATCACGCCCTCGGTGCCGACGATGGTCAACCGCCATGCATCGCAACTGCCCGGCTTGACATAGCCGGCCAGCATCGAGCACATGACCTCGTTCGGGAACTGCAGATGCGCGACGCAGGTCTCCTCGCGCACATGATGGGCAGCGGTATGCTTGATGCGGTTGGCAAAAGCCGAAACCCGCAACGGCTCGCCCAGCATCCACCGCAAGGGGTTGATGAAGGTGTAGCTCATGTGGGTCAAGGGCATGCCCCCGCTGGCCTCCTGGTTGTAGTACCAGCTGTCCGGATTCCCATCCCACAAGGCCATCGATTGCACGGCAATCGGCCGGCCGATGCGTCCGGCATGCAGCAATTCCCTCGCCGTTTCCCACACCGCCTTGTAGCGCGCCTCAAAGCCGCACTCGACCGGCACTCCGGCCTGCCGCGCCGCATGCAGTATCGCCTCGCCGCCTTGCACGGAAGCGGACAGCGGGCCGCCGATCAGCGTAGGCAGCCCCTGCGCAATGGCCCACAACACCAGTTCGTCCTGGCCTTGATGCGGCACTTCGATCAGCAAGGCATCCGGCTCGCAGTCGAGCAGGCGGCGGTAATCGTCGTAGCAATGCGTGCAATCCAGCGCCGCGCCCATGGCCTGCGCACTGGGCAGCCGACGCGCGGCGATGCCCACGATCTGCGCCCGCCCGGTGGCGACAAACGCCCGCGAGCGGCGCCCCGCCATCATGCCGGCGCCGATGACCGCCAGACGCAGCATGCGGCTCATGTGATGCCCGCGTCCGACGGCGCCCGCAAGCGGACGGTATTGCGAAACACCGTCCAGCGCGGATCGCAGATGAACCGCACCATCAATTGCAGGCGGGAAGAAAACCCGGCCTGGCCGGCATAAAACTCGGGCGCGATGCGGCGCAGGCGGGGCAGCCGGTTCCAGGGAATATTGGGAAAGTCATGATGCTCGATGTGGTAGCCGAAATTGCACTCGAAGACATTGGCCCAGCCGGTGAAATTATTCGTCTCCTGGCCGTCGGCGACGACGAAATGCTCTTGCACCACACGCGTGCCCAGCGGATGGAAGCCGAGTGCAAAAAATATCGACAACCCCAGATACAGCAAGGCTTGCCAGCCGAGCAGCTGCACGATCAGGATATCCACCGCGAGCTGGAGCGCGGCATTGAACGCCATCCAGCCGCTCCAATAGGCTTTGGTCTCAGGGAACTTACGCGTCCTCAACGCCTGGACGATGGAAAAGAAAGCCAGCCACGCGGCCTTGCGCCACGCACTGTTGCCGACCCACACAGCCTCAGCCTCGGTCGGCACGCCGACGTCGCGCTCATAATCGCCCAGGCCGCGATGGTGCCAGAGGTGATAGCGAAAAAAAGGCACGGCGCTCCACATGACCAGCGGCAGATTGGCGCAACAGACTGCCAGATGATTGGCCGCGCGTCCGCGCAGGATCAGCAAATGGCTAGCGTCGTGAATCATCGCGAACAGGCAGGCGGCGACATAAGCGCCGGCTAGCCACGCCAGCAGCAGCATCTGCCACCACGCGGCCTGCTGCGCCAGCGACGCCAGGCCCAGCTGCAAGGCCACCAGCGCGGCCGTCAATCCCAACGACCACGGGTTGGGTCCGAACAGGCCGCGTATCTGCGGATGGGCGCGCAGCATGTCCCTGCGCCTTTGTATGTGCGGGTCACGGCGTTGCGTGACGACGAACAGCTCAGGCATTTTGAGGGTTGGCTGCGACATGGTCCGCATGCTCGATATCCACTCCGGCCAAGGTACGGCGGATGCTGATCAGGGTGAAATACGCCAGCGGCACCAGATTGGGCACCAGCAGCCAATTGCCGTTCAGGTCAGGCCGCAACAGGGCAAAGCCGCCCACCACCAGCCACAGCGCGAGGAAGGCAAAGGAAAACACCCGAAACTTTTTGACGCGCAAAGGGTGCACCACTTTGATCGGCACGCAGGTCAGCACACACAGCACGGCAACGATGGCCGCAGCCACCGTCGGCGACACCGGAAAGCGATACAGATAAAACACCGCGATATTCCAGAACGCAGGAAAGCCGACGAAGTAGCCGTCCTCGGTCTTGATGTCCAGGTTGCAGTAGTGATGCAGCGCCGTCACCAGGATGGCGGCCGCGCCGGCAATGCGCAGCGGCTCCGGCAGGATCGTCGAGTGGCACAGCACCAGCGCCGGCACGATGACGAAGGTCAGGTAGTCCACCAGCAGGTCGAGCGTGCTGCCGTCGAAGCGGGGCAGCACGGTCTTGATGCGTATCAGGCGGGCGATCGGGCCATCGACGGCATCGATCACCAGCGCCAGCAGCAGCCAGCCGAACACCACCTGCCAATCGCCTTGCTCCACCGCCAGCAGGGCCAGCAGGCCCAGCACGACGCCGCTGGCGGTGAACCCGTGCACGCACCAGGCAAACCAGCGCATGCTCACCGCTGAGCCGAGGTCAACTGCACGGTTTCCTCGATCCATGGCCGCGCATGTTCGGGCCAGAATTCCGTCGGCGCATAGGTACGCTGCTCAGGATTGAACACCCAGCCCAGATGGGTCTGGACGTCGCCGTCGCCGGAAAAAATGCCGGTGGCGTCGAGCGGATTGCCCGGGTAGTTCTGCACGAAGAGCTTTTTGCACTCGACCGGATCGGCCTCCTTGGGCCAGTGGTGCTGCGTTGGATGCTGAATGATGGTGTGCCGGTTGCTCCACAGCCCGCGCGCCAGTTCCGCATCGGTATCGCGGTCGACGTACTCCAGGCGCGGCGTCTGCACGCGCACGCCGAAGGCGCTCAGCGCAGCGGCCATGCCGAGTTCATCGCACAGATCGCCCGGCCAGTGCACATGGTCTTCGCGCGCCAGGTCGCCCAGCTTCCATTCGTCGATGATGCGTATCCAGGCGTCCAGCCAGGGGATGCAGCTCTCGTCGGCCATGACGGTGCCGGAGTTGTAGCGTATCCAGAATTTCTGTTCCGGCCAGCGGATCGACACCAGCGGCGCTTGCCATGATTCCGGAATCGGCGCCACGATGCGGCACTCGACGTCCATGTAGAGCACGGTACCGAAGTCCTCCACACCCTGTCGGATGATGCGCGGATGGTTGCACCACGCTTGCAGCAGACTGGAATAATCCTGGTCGATTTCGTACAGGTGGCTGGGGTAGCCGAACCGTTCGCAATCAGCCTGCAAATTTTTGAACATTGCCTTGTAGGGGCCGGAAGCCCAGGCGATACAGGTAAATCTGTGTGGATGGTTTTTATTCACGGTTTTTTTACGCCTCGCTAAAATTTACGTGGCACTGCTGCATCAACCGTGAGTGTAAGTAAAGTGTCAACTAAGAATCTATCGGATTGTCACATTTAACATTAGTAAGTATGCAATCTCGATAAATTAACAATTGCGTGTCATTTATACATCATCCTGGCAGCCCTTGCTCCACCAGATAGTCGATAAACGCCCGCACCTTCAGCGCCAGATGCGGGCCGGGCATGTAGACCGCGTGCACGGTGCCGGCATATGGCTCGTCGAACACCCACTCCGGCAGCACCTGCCGCACCCGCCGCTGCGCCAGCGCCGGACGCGCCGTGAAATCCGGCACCAGGCCGATACCGCCGCCCGCCTCCACCACCGCCATCAGCGCCGCGCTGTTGTTGATCGTCAGCCGCGACGGCACGCGGACGCTGGCCGTCTCGCTGCCGCGCCGCAAGCTCCAGGCGTCGCCGAAGCGCGCGTAGCCCAGGTAGCTGCACTGATGCGCCGGCAATTCCTGCGGCGATTGCGGCTCGCCGTGCTCATCCAGGTACTGCTGCGTGGCCACCAGCACATAAGTCACCGGCCCCAGCGTGCGCGCCGCCAGGCCCGGCGCCAGCTCGGTCGCGATGCGGACCGCCAGGTCCATGCCTTCTTCGATCAGGTCGATCTTGCGGTCCATCAGCTGCAATTCGACATTCACCTCGGGATAGCGCGCCAGGAAGCCCGGCAGCTTGGGCGCCAGCCACACCTGGCCCAGCACGATGGGCGCGCTGACGCGTATGGTGCCGTTCGGCCGCGCGCTGTAGCTGCCGGCCAGCGCATGCACTTCGCGCGCCGTGCTCACCATGCGCACGCAGGCCGCGTGCACCTGCTGGCCCAGCTCGGTCAGCGACAGCGAACGCGTGGTCCGGTGCAGCAGCCGTCCGCCCATGTGCGCCTCCAGCCGCGACACGTGGCGGCTGACCGCCGACGTGGTCAGCTCCAGTTGCCGCGCCGCCGCCGAAAAGCCGCCGCTGTCGACCACCTGTGCAAAGATGGCCATCTCCTTCAACATTTCCATCGCATTACTCCGCCGTTGCAGCTACATCAACAATGCTTTGCATTTTAAGCGGATTGTGTATTTTTTGTGCAGCACCGATACTCAAAGCACCACATCACGCAGAGGTCATCATGAAACAACGCATTTTGGGCAGCCAGGGTCTGACGGTATCGGCACAGGGTTTGGGCTGCATGGGCATGAGCAATACCTACGGGCCGGCCGACCAGACGGAGGCGGTCGCCACGCTGCACCGCGCGCTGGAGCTGGGCATCAACTTCTTCGACACGGCCGAGCAGTATGGCCCCTACGACAATGAAGCCCTGCTGGGCCGCGCCTTCACCGGCCGCCGCAGCGAGGTCATCCTCGCCACCAAGTTCGGCTTCGATATACGCGACGGCAAGACCGTCGGCGTGACCAGCGACCCGGCCCATATCCGCGAAAAGGTCGAAGGCTCGCTGCGCCGTTTGAACACCGATTACATCGATCTGCTGTACCAGCACCGCATCGATCCGCTGGTGCCGGTCGAGGACGTGGTGGGCGTGATGGCCGACTTGGTGCGCGAGGGCAAGGTGCGCTACCTGGGCTTGTCAGAGGCGGGCGTGGCCAATATCCGCCGCGCCCATGCGGTGCATCCGATCAGCGTGCTGCAAAGCGAGTATTCGCTGTGGGAGCGCAACCTGGAGGCCGACGTGCTGCCGGCGCTGCGCGAACTGGGCATCGGCCTGGTGGCGTTCAGCCCGCTGGGACGGGGTTTCCTGGCCGGTACCGCCAAGCGTGCGGAAGAGTATCCGCCCAGCGATTTCCGCCATCTGGATCCGCGTCTGCAAGGGGAGAACTTCGACCGCAACATGGAGGCTGCCGCCATCGTGCGCGAGCTGGCCGATCACCGTCTGGTGACGCCGGGGCAGATCGCGCTGGCCTGGGCCATGCACAAGGGCGACGATATCGTGACCATCCCCGGCACGCGCCGCCGCACTTTCCTGGAGCAGAACGTGGCCGCAGCGGAGATCACGCTGGATGAGATGGAGATGGCGGTGCTGGATAACGCGCTGAAGCAAGTGTCCGGCCTGCGCTACAGCAAGGAGCGCATGGCGATGGTGGACCGCTAGGTATCCTGTCAATTAACGGGTGAAAGAGGGACCATCCAAATGGAATCAATGGTTTTAACCACTGCATCCAAAGCGATGGAGCTAACTTTTTCGTTCCCATCCTCGAGTCCATGCCCGAGCTTGGGCAGGATCAGAAACGCACAATACTCGACACCTGCAGCCTTTGCATTGGAGCATACATGATCGTTGGGCAGGCGCACCAGATTATCCGCAGCACCATAAATGAGGCCAATAGCACCGTGGCTTTTCCCTATATTTTCCAACATCTTTGTCTTGGATGAAAACACTTGATCGTAATACGCCGCCGCCCATGCGCGCTGTATATTGATGCCTCGAAAAGTTCCATTCATAGCCGTGTCGCGAGGAAAACTGGCAAACTGTTTTTGCAAGTCCAAATAAAAATTTGAGAAATAGATCTTTCGTTGAGGGATATTTTCTCGAACAAGAACATCACCGTCAGCCATTTCTCTGGCCCAAGCGTGTTTTTGCTGCGTAATTTGTACTTGTCCGCAGCGAAATAATTCGAACATGGTGAGGCTGGTTTGATTGCATTTCTGGAATGCGGCATCAGCCAAGTCAAAATAATATTGGCGGGTAAGTTGGTATTCAAAAGTAGCCGACATGGATTCGACCGGTCCGCCGATAGTCACCATCTTTCGTGTATCGATTCTCGAAGCGCCGATCAGCGTCGCCGCATGGTAGCTTCCTTCAGACCAAGCGAGAGCAATTTGCTCAAATGTCGAGGTAGCTGGATGGCGTGACAGGGCGCGAAAAATAGTCTCGGTATCATTCGTGATCGTAGCCAATGTCACGCCGGCTCGCACCGGTTCGTCGATGCAGTGCTCCACGTACGACACCGCGCGCTCAAAAGCAGTATCGCCAGCAACGCAAGTGCGCAATTGCCGGAATCCACGCTGGCTATAAAAAGCAACGCCATATCCGGCATTCACTAACGCCGCAGTTGTCCCGCCCCTGGAATCCGGCATGAATGCGCTTTGTCCCAGTTCGCGATCAAAGTATGGGTCCGAAAGACCTCCAGTTCCGGGCACGGCAATGACCAGAGCTTTCGGTTTTCCCGATATGGGAAAGTACACCTCAACGGTAGTATTAATACCGGTATCAAGATTCACATTTATATCCAAGCGCCTCCATTGGTCATGAGCTGCATGGGCCACTCCCGCAGTGAACATCAGTAGAGAAAGCAAATATGATAAAACTATGTTTCTTAAAAATTGCATAAAAATTCCGTAGTACTTCGCTCATCATAATTTATGACGAGTAATCATACAAAAAAGCCGACCTGAACGATTTGCCAAAATTACAGCGGAATAGCACCACATCAAAACAGCGCTGGAAGGTATACGAAATCGGCAACAGGACGCTCTTGCCGATTTCGATATGAGAACGGATTACTTAAATAAGCAATTTCGTCGTTTTGTGATTAGCCGCCGTCTTCCTCCTCGGGGTGGGTGCCTTGACCAGGTTCATGACCACCACCATAACTGGGTTTCTCATCGGGACCTCCACCGCCGTTATTCACCACCACTACCACCACTACCGGTGCAGGAGGTGGAGGTGGAGGTGGAGGCGGAGGTTGGATATTCGGCACGCAAGCCGTAGTGACCGTGTAGGTTGTGGTCGTTGTACCAGGACTCAAGGTTACAGAGCCCTTAGGCACATTTCCATCCATACCAACACTGCCGCTGGCATTAGGTTTAAGTACTGCAGATGAAGACGAAGTTGTGGTAGCTACGCCATAGCCTGGCGGACACATAGTTTGATCCACACCATAGGCACCACCAGCAACAGCAGCAATGTCTTTTGCATCGAGAATACGCATTATTAAAACCAACTCCAAAGTAAAATTCAAATAAAGGTCTTGATTTCTATCCGGGACAATCTTCATCACGGGTATTTATTGCCTCGGAAAACATATCACAAACAATAACGAGTAAAGGATAAACTTCACTGGCAGTGTAAGAATAATGATTGCGCTTCCTAAACAATTGCGCAGCATTTTCAATGTTTAATTTTCAATTGTCAAATAAAAATTATTCTTTTCCTAATATCAACATTAGAACAGCATTGCATACTGCTCAGCAAAAATTATTTTCATAATATCGGAAGAACTTCAATTAATACAAAATTAATTAAAAAATACACATCAGTTGCTGTATAATAACTGTTTCTTAAACTGCATTGGTTCTGCACGATATAAAGTCGAATTTAGTGTTCTTTTGAGTCCTTTATTTAATGTCTTCTTCATCTCATCTCTCTATCTTCTTGGCACGCAGTAGCAGGTTCTTTGATTTCTATTCTCAGCTGTTGGTGACAATATCGTGAGCAATCAGTTGTTTCGAGACGAAGTAATTGAGGCTCCACGCAACCGCATCCATGGCAATGTACTATTAATTCATCCGGTTGCACATTACCTGTTCGTGCTGATGGCCATATCCTTAGCTGCCTTGTTGTGCGCTTTCGGCATAATGGGTGAATACACACGCCGTGAAAGCGTAGGCGGCGTGCTGGAACCTAGCCGTGGCGTTATCAAATTGTATGCGAGTCAAGGCGGCATGTTGCAGATTGTCAACATACAGGAAGGCCAACCCGTCAAAAAGGGCGATGTGCTGCTGGTGTTTGCCACCGAACATCAAGGAGGTAGTGGTAAAGCCATTGAAGCTGAACTTGACGCCAAGCTGCTGGGCCGCCTTGGTACACTCCATGGCGAACTGGCCGACACGCTAAAACTGCAAGGTACTGATGCCATTGCAGCTCGTGAAAACCTAGAAAGTTTGCGTAGCAATCGCGTCACCCTACACGCCGAACACGCCACTTTGCAGGAGCGTGTGCTTTCAGCGGAACAAGCTTTGGCTCGCTATGAGAGCTTGCGGCATGCGGGCTATATGCCAGAGGCGCAGGTTCAACAAAAGCGGGATGAGCTACTGGACCAGCGCTTGCGCCTAAATGATGTGCAAAAAGCTCTCAACAGCACGAATGCCGATATCGCTCGAGTCGAACGTGACCTAGCCAATGTTCCCTTACGTAATTCAGTGACCAAAGCACAGATGGCCCGGACTATTTCCGCGTATGAGTCGGATTTGAGCCGGCAAAAGAATGAGCACGAGTGGGCGGTTGTTGCCCCATGTGACGGTGTTATCGGCTCGCTCACAATTGCTCACAACCAGACTGCCGGTCCTGGCGTCCCTTTGGTAAGTATCATCCCGAGCGCCAGCGAACTGCACGCCAAGCTATATGCTCCCAGTCGCACTCTGGGCTTTATTCGGCCGGGGCAGAGTGTCAGACTCAAGGTGGATGCGTTTCCATATCAGAAATTCGGTTTTATTATGGGAAAAATAAACGCAGTAGCAGATAGTCCGGTAGCCGCTGGTGAAGCGTCTCCATCTACCCGCATTAGTACCGCTAGTATCTCGAACGAACCACTCTATTCAATCAACGTGACGCTGGACCAGCAGTCCGTGAAAGCCTATGGCACCACACAAAGACTACGCACCGGCATGCAACTTGTTGCGGATATCGAGCTAGACACCCGCGCCGTTTATGAGTGGGTATTCGAACCCCTTTTCAGTCGATAACTCCGATGACTCACCATGAATAATCAACGCGATTTAAAATTTTCGCTCAGCAAACGAGTTCCAGTAATCTTGCAAACGGAAGCGTCCGAATGCGGCTTAGCTTGTCTCGCCATGATCGCTTGCTATCACGGCTATCAGACCGACCTGCCTGAACTCCGCAAACGCTTCCCCATTACCCTCAAAGGGGCGAACCTGGAACAATTGATCCATATCGGCACTCAGTTAGGCCTGAGTGCGCGGGCACTACGTCTGGAGCTTGATGAGCTCGCTCAATTGCAAATGCCAGCTTTGCTGCATTGGGATTTAAACCATTTCGTCGTACTCGAGTCAGTCCGCGGTCCGTGGGTTGTGATCCATGATCCTGCTCATGGCGAATTGAAACTGCCACTCAAGCAAGTATCTCAACACTTCACTGGGGTAGCCGTGGAGCTGTCGACAGGGATGAATTTCCAACGTAAACGCGCACCCGCTCCGCTACAGCTGAGTCAATTAATGGGCAAGGTCGTAGGTTTAAAGCGCGGGCTTCTACAAATTCTAGGTCTGGCACTAGCACTTGAAGTGCTCGCTCTTGCTTCGCCCATGATCATGCAATGGATTACCGACGATGCCATCGTGGTCAACAACAGAGGCTTACTCAATTTACTTGGCTTAGGTCTGGTCGGCATAGGAATATCGACCACGGCAATCGGCGCCTTGCGTTCCTGGATCGGCATCTACATCAGTACGCATTTCAATCTGCAGTGGATGTCAAACATCATGGGGCACCTGCTCAAGCTGCCCGTCGAGTATTTCGAGCGACGTCATCTAGGCGATATCGTATCTCGATTTGGTGCAGTGCGCGTTATCGAACACAGTCTCACCAGTGCAGCCGTCGATGCGCTTCTCGACGGCCTGTTAGCAGTCAGTACGCTAATCATGATGCTCTTGTATAGTCCGTCGTTGACCGCAGTCAGCTGCTGCGCCGTGCTTTTATATGGAGCCATGCGCTGGGTCCGCTATGGTAGCCTGCGCCGTGCCTCGGCAGGGGTGCTTGTCAAGCAGGCTAAGGAACAGACTTTTTTTTTGGAAACCATACGCGGCGTGCGCAGCATTAAATTGTTCGGACGCGAACAAGAACGTCGTTCAGTCTGGCTCAATCTTTGCATCGATGCCATCAATGCCAACTTGGTGACGCAAAAGCTCAATTTATTTTTTAGCACAGGCTGGGGTACCCTATCGACACTGGAGCGTGCAGCAGTGCTCTGGCTAGGCGCGCAAGCGGTGCTGGATCAGTATTTCACCGTAGGCATGTTATTCGCCTTTTTAGTCTACAAAGAACAATTTTCCACACGCATCAATCAATTAATTGATCGGTTTATTGATTTCCGTATGCTTAGCCTGCACGGAGAGCGCTTGGCTGACATCGTACTCACTCAGCCAGAAGAAACGGAAAGCTATCATTCCCGTGAAATGCCTGACGATTTCACGCTCACATTCAACAAACTCAACTATCGCTACTCCCGCGACGACCCCTATATTCTAAAGGATGTAAATTTAGTGATCCGGCCTGGAGAGTGCGTAGCCATTATCGGCCCCTCCGGCTGCGGCAAAACGACATGTTTGAAGCTGATGCTGGGCATGCTAACGCCAACCAGTGGTCAAATTTTAGTTGGAGATATACCGTTCAAGCATATCGGCTTGCGAAGCTACCGTTCCGTCATCGCCACAGTTCTGCAGGACGATCATTTGTTCGCAGGTTCGTTATATGACAATATAGCTTTCCTTGACAGCAAACCGGATCAGGCTTGGATGGAGGAATGCGCCCGCGCAGCAAATATCCACGAAGAAATCAAAGCCATGGTCATGGGATACCATACTTTGGTTGGCGATATGGGGACAGTCTTATCTGGCGGACAAAAGCAACGAGTATTATTGGCTCGCGCTTTGTATCGTAAGCCGAAGATTTTATTCCTTGACGAAGCAACCAGTCACCTCGACGTGGAGAACGAAGCTCAAATTGGCGCTGCCATCGCCGCGCTGAAAATTACACGGATTATGATTGCTCATCGCCCTCAAACCATTTCGATCGCTGATCGCGTAATCAGTCTCAACAAAGGCCAGTTTATTGAACTACCAGAAAGTAACGGCATACTTGAACAAAACCTTGCAGCGTAAATATATGTTTGCCAACTGTCAAATCACGCGGATGTAGTCGCGGCGCACCAGCAAGCGGTCGCCGCAATCGAAGTGCCACCACTCGCTGTTGATGCCGACCCAGCCGGCCTGGAACATGGCGTCGCGCAGCAGCTGGCGGTTGGCGATCTGCTGCACGGTCAGCTCGCCGCGCGCCAGCATCCCGGCCTCCAGCGCCGGATGCGAGCGTTCGGACAGATCATCGAAACCGGTGCCCATGTCCAGCTCGCGCCCTTGCGCGTCGAGCAAGGTCAAGTCCAGCGCCATGCCAAAGGAGTGTATCGAACCGCGCACCGGATCGGCGATATAGCCCAGCAGCTCGGTGCCCTGCAGCGCCAGCCACAGCTGCTCCTGCACGCGTTGCGGACGCAGCGCATCGAGCACCAGCACCTTGCAATCGGGCCGCCGTTCGGCCAGCCACACCACCACCCGCTCCAGCGCCGCTGCCGCATTGTTGTGCAGCCAGCCGCAGTCCAGCGGCGAATACAGATCGCGGCCGACGAAGTTGTCCGGCGTGGCATAACGCAGGTCGACGGCGATGCCATCTATGCTGTCGAGACGCCGGAAGTCGCCATGGCCGGCAATTTCTTCACAGGTGATGGTGACAGCCATGCGACGCTCCCGGAGTCTATTCGGTCGGCAGCGTGCCAGGCGCCGGCTGCGGCTGCGGCATTACGGTCGGCGGGATCGCCATCACCGGCACCGGGCTGGTCAGCACGTCGAGGATGGCCGCCGATTCCGCGTCCGGCACGCCGTCGTACAGCGACTGGCGATACTTCGATTGGAACACCACCATCACATTGCGGGTGGCCTGGTCCAGCTCGCCCGTCTGCGGCACCGCGTAGCCGTGCTGGGCCAGCTTGCGCTGGAACCAGGCCACGTCCGGCAACTGCTGCTGGAACAGCGGCAAACGCGCCGCCACGCGGCTGGCCTCCGGCCACGCGACCAGGCCGGCGTCGGCCAGCCGCTTCCACGGGAACATCGGGCCGGGATCCTGCTTGCGCTGCGGGGCGATATCGTTGTGGCCGAGGATGTTTTCCGGCTTGATGTCGTGGCGGGCGACGATCTGCTTCAACAGCAAGATCAGCTGGTCGATCTGCGCCGGTGGGAACGGCGCGTACACGCGGCCCTGCGGCGTCTCGACAAAACCGGGATTGACGATCTCGATGCCGATCGATGCCGAATTGAGCTGGTTGTAGATCTTCCAGCTGCTCAGCCCGGCATGGTTGGCCTGGCGCGATTCGTCCACCAGCGTGTAGAAGAAGGGCTGTTCCGTGTCGGTCAGCAGATAGTGGGCGCTGACTTCCTGCTGGGTCAGGATCTTGATCGAACGCGGCAGGTCGCTGACCGTGTAGTGGATGATGATGTACTTGATGCGGTCGCTCTGGCTGCGCGCGCTCAGCGTGGTATCGATACGCGGCCCGGCGGGCGGTGCGGTGGCGCAACCGGCCAGCAGGGCGGCGGCGGTGGACAGGGCGGCAAGCGGCAGTAGCTTCATCATTAGCGGTCTCGGCAACGTTTCAATTCCGTGAGTGTAGAGCAATGCGGGCCGCAGCGTGGTGCGCCTGTGCTTCTTTTTGTCGCAGCGACAGTTCCGCCGGCAGCGCAGCGCGCATCGCCTGGGCGATCAGCGGATGCAGGCCGGCGGCCCGTCCGCTCAGCACGACGGGGCGCGGACCATAGCGACCCACCAGCGCCAGCGCGATGCGCGCCAGTTCCTGCCCCGCTTGCTCAAGGACGGCGTGCGCCACCGGATCGGCATCTGCACTGGCGGCCACGGCCAGCGCCAGGCGGCCGATCGCACCCCGGTCCTGGCCGTAGACGAACTGGCGCGACAAGGCCCAGTCGCTGCCGCCTATCTGTTCGAACACCGCGCGCGCCATCGTCGATTGCTGCCAGGCGCCGGGCTGTTCATCCTCGCGCCGCCAGATGTGGCGCAGCGCCTCGCGTGCGATCCAGAAACCGCCGCCGCCATCGTCCAGCGTGACGCCGCGTCCGCCCGCGCGGTGGAAGGCGCCGTCCGCATCGATCCAGGCGGCGATCGAGCCGGTGCCGGCGTAGACCAGATAGCCTTCGCCGGGTGCGAAGCTGTCGAGGTAGGCGATCTCCACGTCGTTGCGCAGCATGACGGCATGCGGTGCGATATGCAGCAGTTCAGCCAGCCATTGCGCCGGCAGCGTGGCCAGGCCGTCAAAGCCGGTCAGGCCCGCGCACACGCCCTGCGGCCGGCCCGCCGCCAGCACCTGCGCGGCCAGCAGCGAGAAGATGCCGCGCACCGCGTCGCGGCCGGCGGCATGGGCCATCTGCGTGGCCGACATGCCGGCCACGGCGCCCTCGGCAACGATGCGTCCGTCCCGGTCGGCCAGGGCCCAGCGGGTTTGCGTGCCGCCTGCGTCGATGCCCAGTCCCAGCTCGTCCATCATCGCTCCTCGATGGTCAGCGTATGACGCTGACGCGTTCGCTTTCATTGCCAAGGCGGTCGACCGCACTGACCACCACCGCCTGCGCCGAGCCGCCTGCCGCATCGTCCGGCAACAGCAGCACTGGACGCGAGGCCGGAGCCAGCGCGAAACGCCACTCCGAACCGTAGCGCGACCAGATCGCGTAATGTGCGACCGGCTTGCCGGCGCCGGCGGACAGCCTCAGCGCCACGCCATTGCCTTCGCGCCGCGCGGACGCGGCCGGTGCGGGCGGCAGGTCCGATCCCAGCCACGGGCTGGCCGGGGCCAGCGCCGCAGTCTGGTAAGCCTGCGCCTTCAGCTGGTCGGCGATGCCCTTGCGGTTTTCCATCAGCGCCGCGATGCTGAAGTGCAGATGGCCCTGCACGCCCGCGCGCGTGCGCGTGACGCCGATCTGCTTGACGATCTCTTCCGGCGCAAACGCCTTGGCGCTGTTGTCGATGCGGCTGGTGTACAGGCCCGGCCACACATGGCGCGCACGCGTGTTCTGCGCCAGCCAGTAGTCGAGCAGCACGTCGAAGGCTTGCGGCGCCTGCGCCACCGGCCAGTACAGCTGCGGCGCCAGGTAGTCGAGCCAGCCGTTGGCCAGCCACAGCTCGGCGTCCGCATACAGCTTGTCGTACTGGCTGAAGCCGACGATGCCGGGCGGGCGGCGATCCGGCCGGCCGATGCCGAACGGGCTGATGCCGAAGCGCACCCAGCTCTTTTCCTTGTGGATGCCGAGGTAGAGCGCCTCGATCAGCGAGTTGACGTTCTGGCGGCGCCAGCCGGCGCGGTCCAGCGTGCCGCCGCCCAGCAGATAGTGCTGCCACGACGCCTGGTCCGGGAACTCCAGCTCCTGCTTCTGGCCGACGCCGGCGTCCAGCGCCACGCCTTCCGGGCCGGCCGTGGCGGCCGATGCGTCGATAGGATAAGGGTAGAAATAGTCGTCGATGTGGACGCCGTCGATATCGTAGCGGCGCACCACGTCCAGCACCACATCCAGCGTGTGCTGCGAGGCGGCGGCTTCGCCCGGGTCCATCCACAGGTAGCGGCCGTAGGATTTGACCACTTCCGGATGCGTGCTGCCGATGTGGTTGCGCGCCAGCGGCGACTTGGCCGTCGCGTGGCGGGCGCGGTAGGGGTTGAACCACGCATGCAGCTGCAGCCCGCGCGCATGCGCCTGCTCGATCCAGAACTGCAGCGGATCCCAGGCCGTGGCCGGTGCTCGGCCTTGCTGGCCGGTCAGGAACTCGGACCACGGCTCCAGCTCGGACGGATAGATCGCATCCGCGCTCGGCCGTACTTGCAGCACGATGGCGTTCAGATTCAGCGCCTGTGCGCGGTCGAGAATGGCGAGGGCTTCGGCCTGCTGCTTGGCCATGGTCAGGTTGTTACGGCTGGGCCAATCGATATTCGCCACGGTCGACACCCAGGCGGCGCGGAATTCGCGCGGCGCCGGCGGCGGCTGGTTCATATCGAACGGCGCCGGCGGCGCCATCGGTACGGTGGCGCCAGGGGCCGCTGGACGCGGCGCGGCGCCGGCCTCCGGGCCAGGCGCGGTCGGTGTGCTGGAACAACCATCCAGCAGCACGGCCAGGGCGCCGGCCACGCCGGCGGACAAGGTCAGCCGCTTCTTTGCATTAAAAACCAAAACCATTCCCCGAATCTGTTGAGCACCGTATTGTAATGCGCCGGACGTTTATTCCTTGCCGAATTGCGGATCGATCCGCACCAGCGCCGTCATGAAGAACGCCGGCAGCGTGGCGACGCAGGCCCAGATGAAGAAATACTGGTATCCCAGCTGCTGCTGTATCCAGCCGCTGACCATGCCAGGCACCATCATGCCGAGGGCCATGAAACCGGTGCAGATCGCGTAATGCGCGGTCTTGTGCTCGCCGTCGGCCACCAGCACCATGTACAGCATGAAGGCCGAGAAGCCGAAGCCATAGCCGAACTGCTCGACCGCCAGGCAGGCGGAGATCAGCACGTTGCTGGTCGGCAGGGCGGTGGCCAGGTAGACGAACACCAGGTCCGGCACGTGCATGATGAACACCATGGGCAGCAGGCTGCGCTTGAGGCCGAAGCGGGCGATCACCACGCCGCCTGCCAAGCCGCCCAGCACCAGCGCGCACACGCCGACGGTGCCGTAGACCACGCCGAAGGTTTCCGTGCTCAGCCCGAGGCCGCCCTGCGAACGCGGATCGAGCAGGAAGGGCGCAGCCATCTTCAGCAACTGCGCCTCACCCAGGCGGTACAGCAGCAGGAAGCCGATGGTGGCCTTGATGCCGGGTTTCTGGAAGAAGCTGCGGAAGGTATAGACGAAATCCTTCCACAGCGCACCGCCGCCGGTGTGGCTGCGGTCGGTATCGGGGCGGGGCAGGATCAGCTGGTGATACGCGCTCAGCGCCAGCATCAGCGTCCCCATCGCGCCGAACACCAAGGACCAGGCCCAGGCGGGATCGCCGCTGCTGGCGGTCAGGCGGCCGGCGAGGTAGACCAGGCCGCCTTGTCCGGAGATCATCGCCAGCTTGTAGAAAGCGCTGCGCACGCCGACGAAGGCGGCCTGCTGGTGCTGGGTCGGCAGGCCGAGCATGTAGTAGCCGTCGGACGCGATATCGTGGGTGGCCGAGCTGAACGCCATCAGCCACAGCGCGGCCAGGCTCATGCGGAAGAACTCCGGCAGGTGCAGGGTCAGCGCCACACTGGCCAGCGCCGCGCCGGTCAGCAGTTGCAACAGCACGATCCAGCGCCGCTTGGTGCCGAACAGCTCGACGATAGGCGACCACAGCGGCTTGATCACCCACGGCAGGTACAGCCACGCGGTGTAAAACGCCAGGTCGGTATTGGACACACCGAGCTTCTTGTACATCACGGACGACAGCATCATCACCGCGACGTAAGGTACAGCCTGACTGAATGAAATACTGGGCACCCAGAACCAGGGGCTACGTTGTTGCGCTCGATCCATACATCCTTCGATTTTGTTCGGCAAAATTCGGACTACAATTCAGACAGCCATCGGAGATCGAGACATGTCCACACCAGCCGATACTCAAAGCAAGCCGGAAACGCTCACCATACGCATGGGTTCGGAAGAACGCAACCTCATCGAGCGCGCCGCCCGGCTCTCTGGCAAAAGTCGCGACGATTTTATCCTGGACGTCCTGCGGCGAGCCTCCGAAGATGCTTTGCTGGACCAAATCAACATCGTCGCCAGCCCCGAAGCCTACGCCGAATTCCTGGCTCGGCTGGAATCACCTCCGGCACCCAACGCCCGCCTGCTCAAGACCATGCAAACCAAGGCGCCCTGGGATAAAAAGTGATCCTCCGGCTGCCAGAGCCGCTGACCAGCCAGCATGCTATCAACCGCTTCTCCTGCGGGGTCGACAGTCTGGATGTTTGGCTCAAACGTCGCGCCATCCCAAACCAGGCCAGCGGAGCCTCGCGCACTTTTGTTGTCTGCCAAGGAAAAAGCGTCGTTGCATACTACGCGCTGGCGGCAGGCGCTATCGCTACCAGTGCGGCCGCCGGAGCTTTTCGCCGCAATATGCCGGATCCCATTCCCGTGGTGTTGATTGGCCGCCTCGCCATCGACCGGCGCCTTCAGGGCAAAAATCTGGGGCGCGCACTGGTTCGAGATGCCAGTCATCGCATACTCCAAGCCGCCGAGGCCATCGGCATCCGCGGCGTCATCACGCACGCGCTTACGCCGGCAGCCAGGTCGTTTTATGAACGGGTAGGCTTCGATGTTTCACCGCTGGACCCAATGACACTCATGATCACGCTGTCCGATTTAACCGCGACGCTTATAGTTGACTAAAGCAGCTTCCGATACACGATGAAGCCGGACTTGTCGGCGACTTTGTCGTACAGCTGCATGGCGGTGTGGTTGGTTTCGTGGGTTTGCCAGTAGACCCTCGGACTGCCGGCGGCGCGGGCTTGGGCATACACGGCCTCGATCAGCTTGCGCGCCACTCCCCGGCCTCTGGCGGATTCGGCGGTGAACAAGTCCTGCATGTAGCAGCTCAGGCCTATCTGCGTCGTGCCGCGATGGTAGAGGTAGTGGGCCAGGCCGACCAACTGCCCCTCATGCACGGCCACCAGCCCATGCACAGGCTCAGCTTCATCGAAAAAACGCGACCATGTGGTCCGGGTGATTTCTTCCGGCAGCGCGGTATCGCCGTGGCGGCCGTAGAATTGGTTGTAGCCCAGCCATAACACATGCCAGGCGTCGTAATCCTCAGGCGCGACCGCTCGTATCTCGATCATGGCTTCAGCGTCGCGCGCACATTGCCATCGGACTCATCCAGCAGGCTTTGCGCTTCTTCGATGGAGGTGTTGTTCAGCAGCGCGACAATGGCGACCTTGACCTGGAAATGGCAGCGCTCCAGCACGCCGCGCGCGATGCCGGCGTCGACGCCGGTGGCGTGCATGGTCAGCCGCACCGCCCGCTCGACCAGCTTGGCGTTGGTGGCATGCAGGTCCACCATCAGATTGCCGTAGACCTTGTTCAACCTCACCATCAACGCGCTCGACAAAGTGTTCAGCACGATCTTCTGCGCCGTGCCCGCCTTGAGCCGCGTGCTGCCCGAGATCACTTCCGCCCCGGTATCGATGGTGATGCCGATATCGGCGTCGCCCGTCAGCGGCGTGCCGACGTTGTTGGCGATGCCCACCGTTAAAGCGCCCACCGTGCGCGCCGCCTGCAACGCACCCAGCACATACGGCGTAGTGCCCGACGCCGCCACCAGCAACACCACATCGTTGTAGACCGGATAGAGCAGCCGCAAGTCAGAAGCGCCCTTGGAACGATCATCCTCCGCCCCCTCCACCGCCTCGAACATGGCGCCGAGGCCGCCGGCCAGCAGCGCAATGGCGCGCTCATGCGGCCAGGAGAAAGTGGGGAACAGCTCCACGCTGTCGAGTATGCCCAGCCGCCCGGAAGTACCAGCGCCGACATAGATCAGCCGTCCACCGGCGGCGATGCGCGGCGCCATCGCGTGCACGGCCGCGCTGATGCTCGATTCGGCGGCTTGCACCGCCTGCACGGCCTGCGCCTGGTCATCGACCAGCGCCGCCACCAATGCCTCAACCGAATATTGATCCAGCTGCGCGTGCTGCGTACTCGGCGTTTCGGTTTTTAACATGGGTAGTTTTGTTACGTTGCGCGACGCATCTCCGCGACGAAATCATAGTGATCGCTGTGGCAATACGAATGGGTCAACTCCATCGCCTCGCCCGATTCCAGATAAGCAATCCGGGTAATGTACAGCACCGCCTGCCCTTCGGGCACGCCCAGCTGCTTGGCCAGCTCGGCCGATGCGTTCATCGCGCGGATGTGCTGCAAGGCGCGCGCCGGCGCCTGGCCTATGCTTTCCAGATACTGGTACAGCGAGGCGCCGACCGCGTTCGGGTCGTTGAGCACGGTCTGCGGCAGCACCGACACCTCATACGCCATCACCACATCGTCGGCCAGGCGCAAACGCTCCAGCCGCGCCACCTTGGAATACGGCGACAGGCCCAGGCTCAGCTGCTCTTCCGGCGTCGGCGTCACCACCGCGCGCTTGAGCCAGCGCGAACCGGGGATGTGGCCGCGCTGCTGCAACTGCTCGGAAAAACTGGTCAGGTTGGACAGCGGCTGCTCGATGCGCGGCGCAATATAATTGCCCGATCCGCGACGGCGCACCACCAATCCCTGGTCCACCAGCTGGTCGATCGCCTTGCGCGCAGTCACCCGCGAGACGTTCAACAGCTCCGACAGGGTGCGCTCCGACGGCAGCGCCTGGTCCACCTGGTAGCGGCCGTTATGTACATCATCGCTCAATTTACGGGCAATTTGCATGTACAGCGGCGTACTGTCGTTGGCATCCGCCTTGAATTCAAAACTGGTCTGGCTCATTCAAATCTCCTCACGCCTCTAGTGTAATAGCGTTACACGAAACATGTACGCATCGGGACGCTGAAAGTCACAATATTTATATCCATAGCATAACGGCAAGCCCGGCGGAATGCGGCTATTTGGCGGATAATGCTGGATTGTTACATCAGCCCGACCGTCCCCACATGTCCAAGAAGTCCACCGCAACCGCGGCCTGCCCCTGCGGCGGTCCCTCTCTCGCAAGCTGCTGCGGCCCGTATATCGACGGCCTCGCCATCCCGCCCAGCGCAGAAGCGTTGATGCGTTCGCGCTATACCGCCTATGTGCAGCGCAACGAGCCCTACCTGATGGCAACCTGGCACGCCAGCACCCGTCCGGCCGAGCCGATTATGAGCAAGGAAGAAAAATTGCAGTGGCTGGGACTTGAGGTAAAATCTGCTTTACGTTTACGTCAACGTAAAGCAGAAGACGCCGACCTGACCAAGGATACGGTGGAGTTTGTCGCCCGGTTCAAGACCAATGGCCGGGCGCAGCGTCTGCACGAGATCAGTAATTTTGTGCGCGAACCGGCCGAAGGCGGGCTGCGCTGGTTTTACGTTGACGGTAGTTTTCCAGAATAAATCACTATGACGCGTTTTTGAGACCACGCGCACAAAGGAAAAGCAATGCCGCAGATCGAAAGCAAACTCAATCCCCGCAGCGAGGATTTCAAAGCCAACGCAGCCGCCATGCAGGCCGTCGTCGATGACCTGCGCGACAAGGTCGCCAAGATCGCCCTCGGCGGCGGCGAAGCGGCATCGGCCAAGCACGTCGCCCGTGGCAAACTGCTGCCGCGCGACCGCGTACAGATGCTGCTCGATCCCGGCACGCCCTTCCTCGAACTGTCGCAGATGGCGGCCTACGGCATGTACCAGGACGCCAACGGCGTCGACGCCGCACCGGCCGCCGGCATCATCACCGGCATCGGCCGCGTGGCCGGCCAGGAATGCGTGATCGTCTGTAACGACGCCACAGTCAAAGGCGGCACCTACTACCCGATCACCGTCAAGAAGCACCTGCGCGCGCAGGAGATCGCCGACCAGAACAACCTGCCGTGCATCTATCTGGTCGACTCGGGCGGCGCCAACCTGCCCAACCAGGACGACGTCTTCCCGGACCGCGACCACTTCGGCCGCATCTTCTACAACCAGGCCAACCTGTCGGCCAAGGGCATTCCGCAGATCGCCGTGGTGATGGGTTCTTGCACCGCCGGCGGCGCCTATGTGCCGGCGATGAGCGACGAATCGATCATCGTCAAGGAACAGGGCACCATCTTCCTGGGCGGTCCGCCGCTGGTGAAAGCCGCCACCGGCGAAGTCGTCACCGCTGAAGACCTGGGCGGCGGGGATGTCCACACCCGCCTGTCCGGCGTGGCCGACCACCTGGCGCAGAACGACCTGCACGCGCTGTCGCTGGCGCGCACCATCGTCTCGAATTTGAACCGCACCAAGCCCCAGCAGGG
This sequence comes from Rugamonas rivuli, assembly GCF_009380165.1. Classification (GTDB taxonomy): domain Bacteria; phylum Pseudomonadota; class Gammaproteobacteria; order Burkholderiales; family Burkholderiaceae_D; genus Rugamonas; species Rugamonas rivuli. Next base: position 173,459 of record NZ_WHUF01000007.1, on the reverse strand, counting down.
CGCGTTGCGCGAGGCGTCGGAACCGAAGTACGCCACCGAAGAACTGTACGGCGTGATTCCGGTCGACACCCGCAAGCCCTTCGATGTGCGCGAAGTGATCGCCCGCATCGTCGACGGCAGCGAGTTCGATGAATTCAAGGCGCGCTACGGCACCACGCTGATCTGCGGCTTCGCCCACATCTTCGGCATGAAGGTCGGCATCATCGCCAACAACGGCATCCTGTTCTCCGAGTCCGCACTGAAGGGCGCGCACTTCATCGAGCTGTGCGCGCAGCGCAAGATCCCGCTGGTGTTCCTGCAAAATATCACCGGCTTCATGGTCGGCCGCAAATACGAAAACGAAGGCATCGCCCGCAACGGCGCCAAGATGGTGACGGCTGTCGCCACCGCCGCCGTGCCCAAGTTCACCGTCATCATCGGCGGCAGCTTCGGCGCCGGCAACTACGGCATGTGCGGCCGCGCCTTCTCGCCGCGCTTCATGTGGATGTGGCCTAACGCCCGCATCTCCGTCATGGGCGGCGACCAGGCCGCGTCGGTGCTGGCCACCGTCAAGCGCGACGGCATCGAAGGCAAGGGCGGCTCGTGGACGGCGGAAGAAGAAGCCGCGTTCAAGCAGCCGATCAAGGATCAATACGAACACCAGGGCCACCCGTACTACGCCACCGCGCGCCTGTGGGACGACGGCGTGATCGACCCGGCCGACACGCGCATGGTGCTGGGCCTGGGCCTGTCCGCCGCACTGAACGCGGAAATCCCGGACACCACGTTCGGCGTCTTCAGGATGTAAGCAGAAGATGACCATGCAGACCCGATACCGACAAGGACTGGCCACGCTGCCGCTCGCAGCGGCATGCGCTGCGGCGCACGCCGGTCCTTTGCCGGTGGTCGATGCGCGCATGGGCGAGCAGGTCGTCGCGATCCCCGCCAAAATAGGCGGTGCCGACATCACGCTGCAAACCACCATCTACAAGCCGCCGGGCGACGGCCCGTTCCCGGTGCTGTTCATGAACCACGGTAAAAACGGCGGGGACGCGCACCAGCAGCCGCGCGCGCGCTACCCGGTCATCAGCCGCGAATTCGTCAAGCGCGGCTACGCGGTCGTGATCCCGATGCGGCAGGGCTTTGCCGGTTCGGGCGGCACCTACGTCAACTCCCACTGCCAGGCCAAGCTTAACGGCGAGGACCAAGCCTCATCGCTGTACTTCGCGATGGCCTACGCGATGAAGCAGCCGTGGGCCGACCAGCAGCACGTCATCATCGCCGGCCAGTCGCACGGCGGCCTGACGGCCATTGCAGCAGGTAGCCACAACATCAGCGGCGTGCAGGGCGTCATCAACTTCGCCGGTGGCGTCAACAGCCGCTCGCACTGCAACTGGCAGGCCGCGCTGGTGGACGCCTTCAAAGCCTACGGCGCGGTCAGCACCACGCCGAGCATCTGGTTCTACGGCGCCAACGACCAGCACTTCGGCCCCAAACTGGCGGCCGAGATGTACGCGGCCTACACCGGCGCAGGCGGCAAGGCGCAGCTGGTGGCCTACGGACCGTTCAAGCGCGACGCCCACAGCATGAGCTCCAGCCCGGACGGCGTCGCCATCTGGCTGCCCGAGACTACGCGCTTCCTGCAAGGCGTGGGCATGCCGACCGAAATCAAATACACCATCAAGGAATCGAGATGAGCTTAGAGATGAGCTTTACCACGCTGACCATCAGCCGCGAAGGCAAGGTCGCCACCGTCACGCTGAACCGCCCGGACGTGCGCAACGCCTTCAACGAAGAGACCATCGCCGAGATCACGCGCGCCTTCGGCGAGCTGGGTACGGAAGAAGACCTGCGCGCCATCGTACTGGCCGCCAACGGCCCGGCCTTCTGCGCCGGCGCCGACTTGAACTGGATGAAAAAAATGGCGGGCTACACGCACGCCGAAAACCATGCCGACGCTCTGCAACTGGCGGAGATGCTGCGCACGATCTACCTGTGTCCCAAGCCAGTGGTGGCCAAGGTGCAGGGCGATTGCTACGCAGGCGGCATGGGCCTGGTGGCCGCATGCGACATCATCGTCGCGGTCGACCAGGCCAATTTCTGCCTGAGCGAAGTGAAGCTGGGATTGATCCCCGCGACTATTTCGCCGTATGTGATCAAGGCCATGGGCGAGAACGCGTCGCGCCGCTACTTCCTCACCGCCGAGCGTTTCGGCGCGCAGGAAGCGCTGCGCATCGGCTTCGCGCACGAAGTGGTGGCCGCCGACGCGCTCGACGCCAAGGTGGCGGAGATCGTCAAGGCGCTGGTCAACAACAGCCCGAACGCCGTGAAGCAAGCCAAGACGCTGGTGCGCGACGTGGTCGGGCAAACCGTCAACGATGCGCTGCTGGCCGACACCGCCGAGCGCATCGCCCATATCCGCGCCTCGGAACAGGGCCGCGAAGGCGTGGCCTCGTTCCTGGAGAAGCGCAAGCCGTCATGGCTGGTTTAGTTACCCCGTCATCCTCGCGTACGCGGGGATCCATGCTGAGCGTCTTATGTGCCGCCGTATGGATTCCCGCCTGCGCGGGAATGACGGCGAGATTGGAGTAGTTTTGGAATTGAATAAACAAAGCGACTGGGTCGCACGCAGCCTGCGCAGCGTATGGCATCCGTGCACCCAGATGCAGCACCACGCGCAGTTGGACAACCCTGTGCCCCTGATTCCGGTCAAGAGCGGCAAGGGCGCGTGGCTGTACGACCATGAAGGCCGCCGCTACCTGGATGCGATCAGCTCCTGGTGGGTGAACCTGTTCGGCCACGCCAACCCGCGCATCAACGCCGCGCTGAAGGAGCAGCTGGACACGCTGGAACACGCGATGCTGGCCGGCTTCACGCACGAACCGGTGATTGAACTATCCGAAAAACTGTCGGCGCTGACCGGCCATGTGCTCGGCCACAGCTTCTACGCCAGCGACGGTGCATCGGCGGTGGAAATCGCGCTGAAAATGAGCTTCCACTCCTGGCGCAACAACGGCAAGAGCGGCAAGCAGGAATTCGTCTGCCTCAAAGGCAGCTACCACGGCGAAACCATAGGCGCATTGGCCGTCACCGACGTCGCCCTGTTCAAGGACGCCTACGGCCCGCTGCTGCGCGCCTCGCAAACGGTGATGTCGCCGGACGCCCGCAAAGCCAATGCGGCTGAAGGCGAAACCGCCGAAGACATGGCCCGCAAAGCCGCCGCCGATGTCGAACGCCTGTTCATCGAACGCGCCGACAAGATCGCCGCCATCATCATCGAACCGCTGGTGCAATGCGCCACCGGCATGGCGATGCACGACCCGCTGTACCTGAAGCTCGTGCGCGAACTGTGCAACCGCCACTCGGTCCACCTGATCCTCGACGAAATCGCCGTCGGCTGCGGCCGCACCGGCACCTTCTTCGCCTGCGAACAGGCCGACGTGTGGCCGGACTTCCTGTGCCTGTCCAAGGGCATCAGCGGCGGCTACCTGCCGCTGTCGCTGGTGATGACGCGCAACGAGATCTATGAAGCCTTCTACAGCAGCGACGTCACGCGTGGCTTCCTGCACTCGCACTCGTACACCGGCAACCCGCTGGCCTGCCGCGCCGCACTGGCGACGCTGCAAATCTTCGAGGAAGACGATGTGCTGGCCGCCAACCGCATCAAGGCCGCACGCCTGACCGCAGCGCTGCAACCGCTGGCGCAGCACAAGCAAGTGCGCAACTTCCGCCAGCGCGGCATGATCTGGGCCTTCGACGCCATCGACGCCACGCCGGACTTCTCGCGCCGCTTCTTCGCCACGGCCGTGGAGCATGAACTGCTGATGCGCCCCATCGGCTCCACCGTCTACATGATGCCGCCGTATATCCTCAACGACGAGGAAATCGACGGCCTCGCCGCCAACACGCTGGCCGTGTTCGACAAAGTGATGGCGGGCTGACCATGGACATGCTCAATCGCCTCAGCCAGCAGCTGCAAACGCTGGAAGAACAGGACTTGATACGCACCCGCCGCACCGTCGACACGCCCTGCGGCCCACGCGTATCGGTGGACGGCCGCGAACTGCTGGCCTTCTGCACCAACGACTACCTCGGCCTGGCCAACCACCGCAAGATCAAGCTCGCGCTGCAGGAAGGCGCGGCGATGTACGGCGTCGGCAGCGGCGCCTCGCACCTGATCAGCGGCCATGGCCGCGCCCACTCCATGCTGGAAGAGCGGCTGGTGGAATTCGTCGGCGCACATCTGGTATCGCCGCGCGCGCTCACCTTTTGCACCGGCTACATGGCCAACCTCGCCATCGTCACCGGCCTCACCGCCGGCGACCGCGATGCCGACATCTTCTCCGAATCGCTGAACCACGCCTCGCTGATCGACGGCGCCCGCCTGTCGCGCGCCAACGTCCAGGTCTACCCGCACGCCGACCTGGAAGCGCTGGCGCAGATGCTGGCCGCGTCCAAGTCCGCTACCAAGCTGGTAGTGACGGACAGCGTCTTCAGCATGGATGGCGACCTGGCGCCGCTGCCGCAGTTGCTGGCCTTGTGCGAACAACACGGCGCCTGGCTGGTGGTGGACGACGCCCACGGCTTCGGCACGCTGGGCGACAACGGCCACGGCGCGCTGGAACACTTCAATCTGCGTTCGCCCAACCTGGTCTATATGGGCACGCTGGGCAAGGCGGCCGGTGTCAGCGGCGCTTTCGTCGCCGCGCACGAGACGGTGATCGAAACGCTGATCCAGAAAGCACGTCCCTACATCTTCACCACCGCCACGCCGCCGGCACTGGCGCACGCGCTGCTGACCAGCCTTGAGCTGCTGGAAGGCGACGAAGGCCGCGCGCGGCGCGCACAGCTGCAAGCTTTGGTGGCACAATTGGACGATGGCCTGCGCCTGAAGCGCTGGCAGCGCCTGCCCTCGATGACTGCGATCCAGCCCATCCTGATCGGCGATAATGCCGAAACCATGCGCGCCGGCGCGGCCTTGTACGAACAGGGCCTGTGGGTCGGCACCATCCGTCCGCCGACCGTGGCGCCGGGCACCTCGCGCCTGCGCGTGACGCTGTCGGCAGGGCATAGCAGCATGGAAGTCGCAAAGCTGATAGCTGCGATCAATGCATTGGAAAGGACTTGATATGAGTCTCGATGATCCCGTCATCACCGTGGCCGCACCGCAGACGCAGGTGCAGCCAGCGCCCGCCGCCACCGGCATCCCGCCGCGTTTCAGCTGCTTCGTCACCGGCACCGACACCGAGATCGGCAAGACACTGATCTCATCGGCGATGCTGTACGCGCTGGTGCAGGCCGGCGTGCGCGCCTGCGGCATGAAGCCGGTGGCCGCCGGCGCCGAACTGCGCGACGGCGCATGGCACAACGACGACTGCGACCAGTTGGCCGCCGCCGGCAATGTCCACCTGCTGCAATCGATCACCACGCCGTTCCTGCTGAAGGAACCGGCCGCGCCGCACATCGCCGCCGCGCTGGAAGGCATCACCATTTCGCCGGTGCCGATTCTGGCGGCCTACGTCGAAATCAACGCCGCCTCCGACGCCACCGTGGTCGAAGGCGTGGGCGGCTTCCGCGTGCCGCTGAACGACGACTTCGACACCGCCGACCTGGCCGAACAGCTCGACCTGCCGGTGGTGCTGGTGGTCGGCCTGCGGCTGGGCTGCATCAGCCACGCGCTGCTGACGGTGGAAGCAATCGAAGCGCGCGGCCTGCGCCTGGCCGGCTGGGTCGCCAACGAAACGCAGGCCGACATGGCCTTCGCCGACGAAAACGTCGCCGCGTTGGAACAGCGCATCAGCGCACCGCTGCTGGGCCGCGTGCCGCGCCTGGCCGAACCCGGCGCACGCGCCGCCGCCGAATATATCGACTTTACGCAGCTGCCCAACTGGCCAGCTCAGAACAAACTTTGAACGAAGAAGGAATCACGATGTCCCTGAACACCCTGCAAGAACCGAAAACCGTAGCGCTGCACCGTCCAACGGCCGCCATCACCTTGCCGCCCGCCGCGACGTGGCCGCTGGACGACGTGATGGCCTTGTTCGACCTGCCGTTCAATGACCTGATGTTCCGCGCACAGGAAACCCACCGCGCCAACTTCCCCGACGGTGACGTTGAACTGGCCACGCTGCTGTCGATCAAGACCGGCGGTTGCGAGGAAGACTGCGGCTACTGCCCGCAAGCGGCGCGCTACGACACCGGCGTCGAAGCCAAGAAGATCCTCGACATCGACACCGTGCTGGATGCGGCCAAGCAGGCCAAGGACAACGGCGCGACCCGCTTCTGCATGGGCGCAGCATGGCGCAGCCCGAAAGACCGCGACATGGACAAGGTCGAAGAGATGGTGCGCGAAGTGAAGGCGCTGGGCCTGGAGACTTGCGCCACGCTGGGCATGCTGGAAGAAAAACAGGCCGAGCGCCTGAAGGCCGCAGGCCTCGATTACTACAACCACAACCTGGACACCGCGCCTGAGTTCTACGACAACGTGATCTCGACCCGTGAATACCAGGACCGCCTGGACACGCTGGGCCGCATCCGCGAAGCTGGCCTGAAGGTCTGCTGCGGCGGCATCGTCGGCATGGGCGAATCGCGCCTGCAACGCGCAGGGTTGATCGCGCAGCTGGCCAATCTGAATCCGTATCCTGAATCGGTGCCGGTCAACCATCTGGTGCAGGTGGAAGGCACGCCGCTGTACGGCATGGACCCGCTGGACCCGTTCGAATTCGTACGCACCATCGCCGTTGCGCGCATCACGATGCCGAAGGCGCGCGTGCGTTTGTCGGCGGGCCGTCGCCAGATGGGCGAAGCGGTGCAAGCCATGTGCTTCCTGGCCGGCGCCAATTCGATCTTCTACGGCGACAAGCTGCTGACCACCGATAACCCGGAAGCGGAAGACGACCGCACGCTGCTGGCAAAACTGGGCCTGAAAACCCGCGGTGCCGTGCTGGACTCGGCACCGAAGGAGAAGTGCGGCTGCTAATGCGTCACTCCCGCGAAAGCGGGAGTCCATGCTGAGTATGGATTCCCGCCTGCGCGGGAATGACGGTTTCACGGTTAACTAAAGAAAAAAACTTCCAGCCACAAGCTGCAAAGAGAGAGACCATGTTCACAAAAATACTGATCGCCAACCGTGGTGAAATCGCCTGCCGTGTGGCCGCTACCGCGCGCCGCATGGGCATCAAGACCGTCGCCGTGTACTCGGAGGCGGACGCCAATGCCAAGCACGTCGCGGTGTGCGATGAAGCGGTCCTGATCGGCCCCGCCGCCGCCAAGGAAAGCTATCTGCGCGGCGAGAAGATCATCGCCGTCGCCAAGGCCACCGGCGCGCAAGCGATCCATCCCGGCTATGGCTTCCTGTCCGAGAACGCCGAATTCGCCGACGCCTGCGCCGAAGCGGGCCTGGTGTTCATTGGTCCTCCTGCATCGGCGATGCGCGCGATGGGCTCCAAGTCCGCCGCCAAGCAGCTGATGGAAAAGGCTAACGTGCCGCTGGTGCCCGGCTACCACGGCGAACAGCAGGACGCCGACTTCCTGCACGCGCAGGCCGACAAGATCGGCTACCCGGTACTGCTGAAGGCTTCGGCCGGCGGCGGCGGCAAGGGCATGCGCGTGATCGAGAACTCGGCGCAGTTCAAGGACGCGCTGGCATCGTGCAAGCGCGAGGCGATCAGTTCCTTCGGCGACGACAAGGTGCTGGCGGAGAAATACCTCCAGCGTCCGCGCCACATTGAAATCCAGGTGTTTGCCGATACCCTCGGCAACTGTATCTACCTGTTCGAGCGCGATTGCTCGGTACAGCGCCGCCACCAGAAGGTGCTGGAAGAAGCACCCGCACCGAACATGCCGGCCGAACGCCGCGCAGCCATGGGCGACGCTGCCGTCGCCGCCGCCAAGGCCGTCGGTTACGTGGGCGCCGGCACGGTGGAGTTCATCGCCAACCAGGACGGTTCGTTCTACTTCATGGAGATGAACACCCGCCTGCAAGTCGAACACCCTGTCACCGAAATGATCACCGGGACCGACCTGGTGGAATGGCAGCTGCGCGTGGCCGCAGGCGAGCCGCTGCCCAAGCAGCAGCACGAGCTGGCCATCAACGGCCACTCGATCGAAGCCCGCATCTACGCGGAGAACCCGGAGAAGGGCTTCCTGCCGTCGATCGGCACGCTGCGCCACATGGAGACGCCCGGCGCGGTCTCCTTCGAACTGGGTGGCGCCGTCAACCTGCCGGCGGGCGTGCGTATCGATTCCGGCGTGCGCGCCGGCGACGCCATCTCGCCGTTCTACGATCCGATGATCGCAAAGCTGATCGTCTGGGGCGCGGACCGCAAGCAGGCCTTGGCCCGCATGGCGCAGGCGCTGTCGCAGTACCAGATCGTCGGCCTGGCCACCAACATCGCCTTCCTGAAACGCCTGGTCGAAGGCCAGGCCTTCTCGACGGCCGACCTGGACACGGGCCTGATCGAACGCAATCACGACGCGCTGTTCCCGGCCGCCCACGCGGCGCCGGATGCTGCGCTGGCGCTGGCCGCCGTGTCGCTGATCGAATCCGAGAAGGACCGCTCGGCCGCGCAATCCGGCGCCAACGCCGCCGACCCGTGGGGCCAGGCGCTGGGCTGGCGCATGAACCATCCGTATCTGCGCACGCTGTCCTTCGGCGACGAGTTCGCGGCGGAGCAGCCGTACAAGGTCAACATCAGCTACCGCGCCGCCGACTGGCTGTTCAGCGTCGGCGCCGCGCAGCCGCAGGTATTGAGCCTGATGTCGCAAGATGGCAATGACTTGAGCATCAAGCTGGGCGAGCAGGCCGTGCACGGCACCGTGCGCCGCGATGGCGACGTGCTGCACGTATTCACCAACGGCGCGCACTACCCGCTGTCCTACAACGATCCGATGGCACACGCCGGCGAGACCGAGGCCGAAGGCGGACGCCTGACCGCGCCGATGCCGGGCAAGGTAGTGGCCGTGCTGGCCGCCAAAGGCCAGGAAGTGAAGAAGGGCGACGCGCTGGTCATCATGGAAGCAATGAAGATGGAGCACACCATCGCCGCGCCGCACGACGGTGTGATCGACGACATCCTGTACAGCGTGGGCGACCAGGTCGCCGACGGTGCACCGCTGCTGGCGTTCAAGACGGCGTAAGGAGGACATCATGCGTATTCTGCTACATCGAGCGGACGGCAAGACCGAGCCGTGGATCAAGGACTTCGCCAAGTACCTGCCGGAGGCCGAAGTCGAAATCTGGCATGCGGGTGAAAAAAACCGCGCCTGCGACTACGCCGTCGTGTGGTCGCCGCCGGAGGCCATGCTGCCGGAACTGGCGCAGGTAAAGGCGATCTTCGTCACCGGCGCCGGCGTCGACGCGCTGCTCAAGTTTAACGACGCGCTGCCGTCGCACATCCCCATCATCCGCCTGGAAGATGCCGGCATGGCGCTGCAGATGGCGGAATACGTGACGCACTCGGTGCTGCGCTACTTCCGCCGCCTGGACGAATACGAAGTCCAGGCGCGCGCCGGGCAATGGCTGCCGCTGCCGCAGCATCCGAAGGAAGACTTCGCGGTCGGCGTGCTGGGCATGGGCGTGCTGGGCACGCGCGTGCTGGAGGCGCTGGCGCCGTTCGGCTTCCCGCTGCGCGGCTGGAGCCGCACAGAAAAGAGCATGGCGGGCGTGCAGTGCTTCCATGGCGCCGACGGCTTGGACACCTTCCTGCGCGGCAGCCGCGTGCTGGTCTGCATGCTGCCGCTGACACAGGACACCAACAACCTGATCAACCGCACCAATATGAGCAAGCTGCCGCAAGGCTCGTACCTGATCAACGTGGCGCGCGGCGCACATGTGGCCGAGCCGGACCTGCTGGCGCTGATCAAGTCGGGCCACATCGCCGCCGCCACGCTGGACGTGTTCCGCAACGAGCCCTTGCCGGCGCAGCATCCGTTCTGGCAGGAGCCGCGCATCACGATCACGCCGCACATCTCGGCGCTGACCCTGCGCCGCGAGAGCGTGCAGCAGATCGCCGAAAAAATCCGCAAGACTGCACAGGGCGAAACCGTCGCCGGCGTGGTCGACCGCAACCGAGGATATTGATATGAACAGTTTGCCGAAACAGGTAAAGATCGTCGAAGTCGGCCCGCGCGACGGCCTGCAAAATGAAAAAGAGAGCGTTCCCGCCGAAGTGAAGATCGAGCTGGTGAACCGCCTGACCAGCGCCGGTTTCCAGAACATCGAAGCGGCGTCCTTCGTGTCGCCGAAATGGGTGCCGCAGATGGCGACCAGCAAAGAGGTGATGGCCGCGATTGCGCGCAAGCCGGGCGTGATCTACTCCGCGCTGACGCCGAACATGCAGGGCTTCGAAGCGGCGCTGGCCGCGCAAGCCGATGAAGTGGTGATCTTCGGTTCGGCCTCGGAGGCGTTCTCGCAGAAGAACATCAACTGCTCGATCGCCGAATCGATCGCGCGCTTTGAAGGCGTGGCGAAAGCGGCCAAGGATAACGGCCTGCGCCTGCGCGGCAGCATCAGCTGCTCGTTCGGCTGCCCGTACCAGGGCGAAGTGCCGCTGGAGGCGGTGGCCGACGTGGTGGGCCGCATGCGCGACCTGGGCTGCGACGAGATCGACATCGCCGACACCATCGGCGTGGCCACGCCGCGCAAGACGCAGGCGGTGATGGAGACGGCGATCCGCGCTTTCCGCATCGACGGTTTGTCCGGCCACTTCCACGACACGTATGGACAGGCGCTGGCCAACATCTACGCCAGCCTGGAGCTGGGCATCGCGATTTATCACTCGTCGGTGTCGGGCCTGGGCGGTTGCCCGTACGCCAAGGGCGCCACCGGCAACGTGGCCACCGAGGACGTGCTGTACATGATGCAGGGGCTGGGAATTGAAACCGGCATCGACCTCGATATCGTGGTCGACGCCGGCCAGTTCATCTCGCAGTTCCTGGGCCGCAAAGGCGCCAGCCGCGCCGGCAACGCCATCGCCGCCAAGCGCGCGGGCTGACCTCATTCGCGGACCAGTTTGTCCGCGACGTACATGCGGTACTGCCTGATGCGCCCGGTGACGGTGTCGGGCCCCTGGCGCGGCGTGTAGCGCACGCCCGCCACTTCCACTTGCTGCCCCAGGTCGATGATCAGCTGATGCGGATGGCCGGCCGCCGCGCCCGAAAACGCGGTGTGCCAGTGATCCGACGCCTGGCCGTTGATGGCGTTGAGCGCCGAACCGTCTTCCTTCTTCAACTCCTCGCTGCTGGCATAGGCGATCGTCCACGACTGCTGGTTGATCGTCTTGCCGTCCTTGCCCAACAACGAAATCTCCGCCACCGCAGCGTACTGCTTGCCATCGAAAGCGTTCAACGACTCCAGGCAGAACTGGCGGCCCTTCACCGGCGCGGCGAACAGCACATCCTGCGTCGCGCCACCGGCGGCGAATTCGCCCGTGTGCGCCGGTGCGACGCCTTCCAGCGCCGGCTTGACCGTGCTGGCGGGACGCGCCAGATCCAGCTCGGGATTGAGCTGGTCGAGTATCGGCTCGGTCAGTCCGGCGATGCGCGCGCTTCGCGGGCCGGTCAGGTCCAGCACCACGATTTCGTTGCGGCCCTTGTTGATCCATGGGCCGGGCAGATACATGGTCTGCGTCGGCCCGATGCTCCAGTAGCGCCCGAGGCAGCGGCCATTGATCCACACGATGCCCTGTCCCCAGCTGGACATGTCGAGGAAGGTGTCGGCCTGCTTGCCCGCCTCGAAGCCGCCGCGCCAGAAGGCCGGACCCTTGGCCCGCCCGCGCTTGAAGGCCAGCGGCGGCAGCGTGCCGTCGGCGTCGAAGTCGATGGCGCGTATCTCCCAGTTCTCCAACGCCTGCGCCGCACCGCCCTTGGCCGTGAACGTCACAGGACCGTGCAGGCCCTTACGGTCGTGCACCTCCACGCCGAAATTCACGCGGGCGATGGTGTACAGCAGGATCTCCACCGTCACCGCCTTGCTGCGCGCCGGAACCGCAACCGAGAAGCGCCGATGGCGCGTATCCATCGTGCCCACTTGCTTGCCGTCGATGTAGACCCAGGCCAGATCGCGCACCTTGGCGGCTGCCAGCAAGCCCGCCGGCCCGGCCGGCAGCTGCACGCGATAGGCCACCAGGCCGCGGCTAATGTCGTACTGTTCGATCGGCGCCGGCGTCCGTGCCTTGATCGTGCGCGGCGGCAGATTGGCCAGCACCGGCGCCGATTCGCTCAGCGCGAACGCGTCGATGCGCATGACCGGATTGCGCGCCGGCGGCTCGGGCAGCACTTCGCCCGCCGCCAGGAACGGCCGCATGCCTTCGCGGTAGGCGTTGAACTTTGCGCCCACCCATCCCGCCTCGCTGATCGGCGCGTCGTAATCGTAGCTGGTGGTGTCCGGCCGGAAGGGACGGTCGCAGCCGCCCCACAGGCCGAAGGTGGTGCCGCCGTGGGCCATGTAAAGGCTAAACGAACCATTCGCCTTGAGCATGGCCTGGATGTCGACAACGGCGCTCGTGTTGTCGCCACGGCGGTGCGGATTGCCCCAGGTGTCGAACCAGCCCGAGTAGTATTCGCCGCACATCAACGGCGCCTGCTGCACCGCCGCCAGCGCCTTGAAGCCGCCGGCCGGATCGCTGCCGAAGTTAGCCACCGTCAGCATGCCGGGCAAGTGGGTCTTCGCCACCGCGTTGGTCGGGTTGCACTGGAATAGCGGCACGTCGAAGCGCGCGTCGAGCAAGGCCTGGCGCATCGTGCGCATGTACTCCAGGTCTTCGCCGAAGAAACCGTACTCGTTTTCCACCTGCACCATCAGGATAGGACCGCCCTGCGTGACCTGCATCGGCCCGAGCACCCGGCCCACTTCGCGCAGGTAGCGCCGCGCCGGATCGACGAAGGCCGGATCGCGTGTGCGCAGGAAGGCGTCGCCCGGGTGCTTGTTGAGCAGCCACCATGGCAGGCCGCCCATCTCCCACTCGGCGCAGGCATATGGCCCGGGGCGCAGGATCACCCACAGCCCCTCCTGCTGCGCCAGGCGGCAGAACTCGACGGCGTCGCGCTGGCCGCTCCAGTCGAACTTCCCTTCGCGCCATTCGTGGTAATTCCAGAACAGGTAGGCGCATACCGTATTCAGGCCCATGGCCTTGATGGCCTTCAGGCGGTGCGGCCAGTACTCGCGCGGCACGCGGGCGAAGTGCATCTCGCCGCAGCGTATCTGCAGCGGTTTGCCGTCCAACAGAAAATCATGCGAGCCGACTGCGAAGCGCGGCGACGCTCCGACCTGGGCGACGGCTTGCAGCGGCAGCAGGGCGGCAGCGGCGCCTTGCAGCAGGCGGCGGCGGGGCAGGTTCGCACGCATCATTTAGAACGCCACCCGCAGGCCAACGTTGGCGCGGCGGCCGACATCTTCGAGGGTAAGGAACTGCGTTTCGTTGTTGGCATATTCGCGCATCCGTGCGTTGTTCAGGTTAATAAAGTCCGCGTACAGGGCCATCTTCGGCGTGATGTTGTAGCGCAGGCTGGCGTCGCTCTGGCCGTAGGCTGCGCGGGTGCGCGGCAGGGTGCTGCCGCCGCCGCAGTCGACGGAGAAGTGGTTACGCCAGTTGTAGCTCACCCGCGCCATGAACTTGTCATTCTCGTAGAACACCGAGCCGTTGTACGACTGCGGCGACAAGCCGGGATAGCCGCAGGCAGGCGCTCCGCTGTCGGAATCGCGGGTCGCGCTGGCATCCACGTAGGTGTAGTTGGCGGCGACGCCGAATCCCTTCAGCCAGGAGATGCCGTTGTCGAAGGCATACTGGCCCGCCAGTTCCACGCCCTTGATCTTGCCTTGCTGGCCGTTGCGCACGCGGGTGTCGTGCACCACTTCAGTGTACTGCGGGATTTTCATATCCACCATCTTGGTCTCCAGGAAGTTGGAGACGTCCTTGCGGAAGACGGCGAGGCTGACGTAGTTGGTCTTCGACAGATACCATTCATACGACAGGTCGTAGTTCTTCGACTGCATAGGCTTCAGGTAGGGATTGCCGCCGCCGGTCTGCACATCGCCATAACGGCCGCCGTAGGAATTGCTGACGCCCATCTGGTTCAAGGTAGGACGGGTCTCGGTCTTCGATGCGGCCAAACGCAGCAGCATGTCGGACGTCAGGTCGAACTTCAGATTGGCCGATGGCAGGAAGCTGTTGTAGCTGTTGGTGACGGTGTTGACGGCGGTCGGCCCCCAGTTCAGGATGTAGGTCGTATCGTTGGGGCTCTTCGTCGCCGACAGCAGCACGCGGCTGATGCCGGTCGACGCCGAGTTCACATGCACCACGCGCATACCGGCATTGGCCGACCAGCCAGCGCCTTCCCATTTGGAGTCGAGGAAGAAGCTCGATACTTTTTCCTTCACGCCCCACATATCCGGCTTGGTGTAGTCGATCGCCATCGGGCCGTTCGGGTACTTGGTCTTGTCCAGGTACAGGGCCGGGTCGTTGGACTGCGCCAGCAGGGAAGGCTGGTTCAGGTAGTTCATGTACTCATACGGATTGAAGCGGAGATAGGCGCTTGGAATCTGTGCGCCATTGCCCATGAAGTTATCCATCGGCGTCACGGTGAACAGCGACGATGGCAGGGCAACGTGGTAGCCGCTGAAGGCATTCCAGGCGTCGTTATTCCACTGGGTCCGCTCGACGTTGCGCTGCGAGTAGGCCACGCCGCTATCGATGCCCTTGAAATAGCCCATCTCGTGATTCCAGGCCAGGCTGAAACGTCCTTCCTGCAGATCGTCGAGATTGCGGATGTCGCCATACGATACGGCGTGCGCGCGCACCGCGGTCGGATCGGCGATGCCGTCGCCGAACACCAGGCCGGGGGTGGCGCCGAAGGTCAGCGTGTCGCCATTCTTGGGCACCATGCCGGCCACGATCCACATATTCGGCGACTTGGAAGTGGTGCGCGAGCTGGAGATATCGCCTTCCAGTTTCAACTCCGGCGCCACGGCCCATTTTGAGTTCAGGCCGAACGCCTGCGTGGTGGACAGGCGATCGCCGCCCTTGACGATCATGTCGTTCGAATTGGCTTCGCCCAGCAGCTTGCCGCTGCCGGCCAGCGCCGGGTTATTGGCGTAAAAGATCGAACCGGGCCGCAGGAAGCTGGTGACTTGGTTGTTGGAGTCATACTTGACGCCGAGCTGTTGGGGATTGTTCCAATCGGAGAACGCGATCACGTCATTCTTTTGATCGAGGCGCGAGTACAGCGCGTCCGCCGTCAGTTTCCAGGTCGGCGACGGGTTGTATTGCACCGTCAGATTGCCGACCAGGCGCTTGCGGCTTTCGTTCTCCTGCTGGAAGCCGTAGCTCTGCGGCATGTAAAGCTTTTTGGTGGTCACGTCGGCCATCGTCAACCCTTTGGAGTTGAGGTCGCCGTTGATCATGGACACATCGCGGTAGTTCCAGGCGTCGTTGACGGCCTTGTTCTGCTTGGAAGCGCGGTCGGTGTAGGACAGCGATCCGGTCACGCCCAGGGTCCGGTTTTCATTGGCGAACGAGTACATGCCGCTGATGTTGGGCGTGTTCTTCTTGGAGTTGGTATCGTAGGAGTCCGAGACATTGACCACCGAGCTGTGGCCCAGTTTTCCCGACAGCGGCCGCGCGGTCTGGATATCCACCGTCGAGCCGATGCCGCCCTCCGGCAGGAAGGCCTGGGAAGTCTTGTAGACCAGCGCCTTCGAGATCAGGTCGGAGGACAGCAGGTCGAAGGAGAATTCGCGGCCGCCGGTGTCGCTGGTCATGGTGCGGCCGTTGACCAGCACATTGTTGAACTCCGGCCCCAGGCCGCGCACCGAGATATAGCGTCCTTCGCCGTTGTTGCGCTGGATTTGCACGCCGGTGACGCGCTGCAGCGATTCGGCGATATTCGTGTCCGGGAACTTGCCGGCGTCTTCGGCCGACACCGCGTCCACCACGCCGTCCTGTATGCGCTTGGTGGTCAGCGACGAGGACAGCGAGGCGCGGATGCCGCTGACGACGACGGTCGCCCCGGTATCGATAGGCTTGGCTTCGCTGGACGTTTGCGCATAGGCGCCGCTCATCATCAGCATTTCGGCAATCACGGCGGCGATGGCCGTTCTACGCAAAGCAGGTTGATTCGTTTTCATTGTGTCTCCGTATTTTTGATTTTTGGACGGACGTACGCCTGCCTGCCCGGGACGGCGCTAAGCTCTAATGTTGCGGGAACAGGCGATCGCCGCTGGGGCGAACTAACAGGAGCTGCTGCGCTCCGGGCCGGACATGGCCGCTTGCTGTGGGGACGTGGCCAGTTGCGAAGTCATGGCGCACACGCTGGCCGTGGGCCAGTTGAACGTAGTCTGTTGCATGGTATCTCCATAGTTTTTATTGCGCGTTTTACACCGCGCTGAAAACCATGGTACGCAAGAAGTGGATGGCCAACCAATTGCGTATTCAACTGGAACTATGATCAATTCGTATAGCTCGTTGCTTAGCCGGGCGGCTGGATGAACTCGAATTCCAGCAAGGCGTCGTCCGGCCAGTCCTGGTCGTGGACCGGCGCCAGGTACACTTTGCCGCCGTCTTCCAGCAGGCTGGCCGGCAGCTGGGTGCGGCGGCCGTTCAGGCTGAGGTACATCGCGGCGATGGGACGCGGGGCGATATTGTCGACCTTGATCCGTGCCGTCACGCAGGGCTGGCCAGCCGCGTTGAGCATCTTGCGGAACAGATAGGGCAGCTCGTATTGCTCAACCGCCCAGCGCACCGCGCACTCCAGCCGCAGGTCGCCCAGGCGGCGCGCATTCTGCGGCACGCCGGGCGTGTGCACGTCCGGACGCCAGCGGAAGGTGCCTGGTCTGCGGTTGAGCATCAGCTCGGCATCCTCCTTGAGGGCCGCCTCGCTGCGCGGCACGGCGAAGGTGCCATCGTCCGCGACCGCCAGCGGAATGCTCATGTCATCGCCGGCGACGCGCAGCTTGATGTCCTTGAGCGAGGCGCCGGCCGCCTTGGGCAGCAGCACGAAGCGCAGCGACGCGGCGGGCGCCATGCTGTGCTGCTGGTCGAAGACGTCCAGTCCGGCGTTGAAGGCGCGGTAGGTTTTCCAGTCCGGGTCTTTGCTGGTGCTGACGACTACCGCCGCAGGACCATCCTCGGCGCACGCGGGATTCATCAGCAGCCCTTGCAACAGCAGCCAGCCGGCCAGCGGCACGCATCGCATGATCATGCGCGGCGGAAGACGTTGCGCAGGCAGTACAGGGCGGCGGCCGTGATCAGCAGCAGCGGGATCAGGGAGCCTTCGACGCCGAATACGCCGCCGGTCAGCAGCGTATTGCCCACCAACTCGCCGCGCAGCAGGCCGTCCGTGGCGGCGTGGCCGGAGACGGTCGCCGAGAACACGGTGCTGACGCAGTAGTTCCAGGCCACGTGCGAGCCGATGCAAACCCACAGGCGGCGCGTCTTCATGTAGAGCGCGGCCTGCAGCACGCCGTAGACGGTGATCACGCCGACCGCGAGGAAGGACACGCCTTCGTTCGGCAAGTGGCCCAGGCCGAACACCAGCGACGAGATCACGATGGCGGCCTTGCTGCCCAGCGAACGTTCGGTGACGCCGAAGATCACGCCGCGGAACATCGCCTCCTCGGCCAGGCCGACCAGCGCCAGCTCGGCCAGCGGCACCAGCATCATGACGCTGAAGGGATTGATGCCGTCGAAGCGGTAGACGCCCAGCGCGCCCAGCAGCGCAAAGGTCAGCGCCACCAGTCCGCCGCCGAGCAGCAGGCCGGCGCCCAGTTCGCGCGCCATGCCGGACGTGGCCAGCTCGGTCGGCTGCCGCTTTTCGACGCGGCGCAGGTAGAAGCGATAGCCGAACCACACCAGCACCGCCGCCAGCAGCTGCGGCCAGACGATGCGGTAGGGCTTGGCTACCAGTTGCGAGGCGACGATCATCGTCAGCGGCACGGCGGCAAAGGTCAGCACGAGGCCGAGCACGATGCGGATCAGCGGATGGGCCATCAGGCGCGATGCCAGGGAGGGTTTGGTGCTTGCCATGCTCAGCGTGTTTTCCATCGTCTCTGTCCTCAAAGGGTAGCTTTTGTTTTGCTGTGTGCGGCGCGGATGCGGTCGCCGAAGGAGCGCTGCTCCAGCACGGCGATGGCTTGCGCCAGGCATTCGGACAAGGGGAAGTCCAGGTCCGCATCCAAGCTGTCGGCCGCGCGCTTGGTGGCTTGCCAGCATTCCTGCAGGCGGGGCAGCAGCACCTCGCCCTGGCTGCTCAGGCGTACTACGCGCTGGCGGCCGTCCGCGCCGCTGGCCTCGACCAGCAGCAGGCCTTCCTTTTTCATCAGCGCCACCGTCTGCGTCACCGCCGGCTGGGTGATGCCGGCCACCTCGGCAAGCTGGCCGATGGTCGCGCTGTGCTGCTGCGCCAGGGCGCGCATCACCGGCGTGTAGCGGGGCCGGTAGTCCAGGCCTGCATCCGTATAGGCCTGTTGAACCGCGCCGTCCAGCAGTTCGATCAGGTGTCGTAGTTGGGTTCCGAGTCCTTGTTTCATGAAGCGATGGTAGCACTATTTATATAAGCGCTTATATATATTTTCAAAAAAAATGGGTTCGGGATAAAAAAAAGACCCAAGAGCCTGAGCTCTTGAGTCTTTTTTCTTGAATCTGGTCGGAGTACAAGGATTCGAACCTTGGACCCCCTGGTCCCAAACCAGGTGCGCTACCGGGCTGCGCCACACTCCGAAGAAGCAAGATAATACAAGCTGCTCCAGTATCCGTCAAGTGTCACTATGAAATCAGTATGTACCATGGCGATTTTTTTTCAATGTGAGATTATGGCGGTGTGCAGACCTTATCTAAACAACCATGAGCGCGATCCTCACCCAAGTCCAGCCTGCGACTATGCGCCGGCCGGGGATAGTCGCGGGCATCGCCGTCTCGCTGGTGCTGCATGCGGCGCTGATCTTCGGCTGGCGGCTGGCGGCCCCCAGCGCGCCAGACGAGCCGCGCCCGGCCAAGGCCATGACGGTCTGGCTACAGCCGCCCGCACCGCCCAAGCCCATCGTCGCCAAAGTGGAACCGCCGCCGCAAAAACCGGAGCCTGTCCAACCGCGCAAGAAAGAACGCCCCCAGGTGGCCGAGCGCGCCAGCCCGCCGAAAGCCGTCATCGCGGCCGCAGCCGAGCCAACACCGGCGCCCACCGCCGCCCAGGCGATCACGCTGCCGCCGGCCGGCACGGCGCCCGATCCGCTGCACCCCGAGCTGCAACCGAAGAAATTCGACATGGACGCGGCGCTGAAAACGGCCCGCAAAGAAGCCAACGCCAAGGACCCGGCCCGCGCCGGCCTGCCGGTGGCGCAGCTGGAAGACCATCCGCTCTATCCGGAGCAGCGGGATAGCAAGCTGACGCGCGACATCAAGGGCGCCGCCCGGCCAAGCTGCCTGAAGGAAGGCGGCAACCTGTTGACTCCGCTGTTCTGGCTGCTGGACAAGAAGGACAGCGGCTGCAAGTTCTGACTATTCTTCGCCCTTGAGCTGCAAGGCGCGGTCGTACAGCGCGTTCTTCTTGCGGCCGGTGATCTGCGCCGCCAGGTTGGCGGCCTGCTTGACCGAGCACTCGGTCAGCAGGATCTTGAGGATGCGCTCCGCTTCCACATCCTGCTCGTCCTCGGCGGCCGGGGCGCCGGCCAGCAGCACGACGAACTCACCCTTCTCGCGATGCGCATCGGCGCGGATCCAGGCTTCCGCCTCGGACAGCGGGCAGCGGTGGATTTCCTCGAACATCTTGGTCAGCTCGCGCGCGAACACCACCTGGCGCTCCGGCTCGAACACCGCCGCCAGCGCCGTGGCGCAATCGAGGATGCGGTGCGGCGCTTCGTAGAACACCATGGTGGCCGTCACCGCGCGCAGCGTGCCGAGGAAATTCTCGCGCTGCTTGGCCTTGGCCGGCAGGAAGCCGACGAAGTAAAACTGATCGTTCACCAGTCCGCTGGCCGACAAGGCCGTCACCGCCGCCGACGCGCCCGGCAGCGGCAGCACGCGCAGGCCGGCCGCCCGCACCGCATCGACGATGCGCGCGCCCGGATCGGACACGGCCGGCGTGCCGGCGTCCGACACCAGCGCGATGCGCTCGCCGGCCTGCAGGCGGGCGATCAGCGTGTCCGCCACTTCGCGCTCGTTGTGCTGGTGGGCGGCGATCAGCGGCTTGTGCAGGCCGAAGCGGGTCATCAGCTGGGCGGTGTTGCGGGTGTCCTCGCAGGCCACGGCATTGACCAGGCTCAAGACGTGCAGCGCCCGCAGGCTAATATCCGTCACATTGCCGATCGGGGTCGCCACGACGTACAAGGTTGCGCTAGGATAGGTCTGGTGCGCCATTTCGCCCATCACGGGCAGGGTGGCGATGGAGCTGGATTCTTGTGCGGTCATTGGGGGTAGGATGAATAGTGTGAGGTTGTCGCTGCTGTGTGCGGTCGCGGCACTGGTCAGTGCGTGCAGCACGCCTTTCTGCAACGCGCCCGGAGGATTGTGCGCGCCCGGCTCATCAAATACAAGTGCGGCGCCGCCGGCCCGGCCCGCGCCGCTGCCCAAACCACCCCCGGAACCGACACCGCCGCCGGCGGAAACCTTCGCCGTCACGCTGCCGGGCATGGCCGCCGCCGCGCCTGCCGCAGCCGGAGCCGGCCCGACCGCCAGCGCCGATCCGGGCCGGACCCGCGCTGCCGACGAGGCCGCCCAGCCATCCAACGCCCCGATCCGCATGACGCTGCTGCTGCCGCTGCGCTCCGAGGCTCTGGGCCAAGCCGCGTCGTCGGTGCGGGCCGGATTCCTGGCGGCCTGGGAGCGCGACCGCGACAACATCGCCGTCACCGTGATCGAAACCGGCGACGTACCGCAGGACGTGCTGGCCAGCTACGCCCGCGCCCAGCAGCAGGACGACATCATCATCGGCCCGCTGGCGCGCTCCGCCGTGGCAGCCATCGCTGCCAGTCCGCTGACGCAAAAGCCGACCATCGCGCTCAACTATCCCGAAGGCCACGGCCTGCCCGGCGCGACGCCACTGCCGCCGTCCATGCTGGCGATGGGCCTGTCCATCGAAGAAGAAGCCCGCCAGGCCGCCCAGTGGGCCGCCGCCGCCCATCCGGGCAGCACGGCCATGGTGTTGAGCACCAGCACGCCATGGCAGCGCCGCGTGGCGGCCGCCTTCGCCGCCCAGTGGCAGCGCCACGGCCTGCCGGTCAAGCTGGTCGAGCTGAGCGCGCCGGACGGCTACCTCAGCGATCCGGAACTGGTGCAACTGCGCGCCCGCCTGCGCGACGACCTGCCCGGCCTGCTATTCTCCGCCATGGGCGCGGACCAGACCCGCCAGCTGCGCGCCGCCCTCGGCGACAATTTCAACAGCGAGCCGGCCAACCCCATCTTCAGCACCGCCGACGCGCTGCCGCCGCCACCGGCCCCGGCGCCGGCCGGGCCGCTGCGCGGACTGCCGGTCTACGGCACCTCGGCGCTGAACGCCGGCAGCGGCAACAACAGCCCGACCCAGGAGCTCGACGGCGTGCGCCTGCTGGACCTGCCATGGCAAATCCAGCGCGACCACCCGGCGGTGATGGTCTACCCGCATCCGCCGCAGCCCGGCAGCGCCGACCTCGAACGCCTGTACGCGCTGGGCATCGACGCCTACCGCGTGGCGCGGGAGATCGCCCGCCATCCGGTCGGCCGCTTCCACCTGGACGGCGTGACCGGCCGGCTGACCATCGATTTCGGCCAGGGCGCCGCCAGTTTCGAGCGGGTCGAGCAATCGGCGGTGGTGAAGAACGGCGTGCCGCAGCCGGTCACGCCGTGAGGCCGCCATGCCGCAGACCGAGCAACAGCGCCTGGGCCGTCTCGGCGAAGACCGCGCCCTGGCCCATTTGCTGCTGCACGGCCTGGTGCTGGTCGAGCGCAACTTCCTCTGCAAGGCGGGCGAAATCGACCTGATCATGCAACATGGCGCCCACCTGGTGTTCGTCGAAGTGCGGCGCCGGGCGGGCAGCCGCTACGGCGGGGCCGCAGCCAGCGTCACCCCGGCCAAGCAGCGGCGCCTGATCCACGCCGCCCAGTTCTATCTGCTACGCTACCCCAGCCTGCCGCCATGCCGCTTCGACCTGGTCGCCATCGACGGTGAAAAGTTGTCATGGATACAAAACACACTCGAAATGTAAGCATTTTTAACAGCGCTTGTCCGGCTCGTTGAGCGGCTGCACTATAATCAGCACACTATGAATAATCAACGCATACTCTCGCACTTCCACGAAAGTGCCGAACTCAAAATCCAATCCGCCACCGTCCTCGCTCCGCACATCGCGCAAGCGATCGAGCTGATGTTCTCGGCGTTGTCCAACGGAAACAAGATTCTGGTGTGCGGCAATGGCGGTTCCGCCGCCGACGCCCAGCACTTCGCGGCCGAGCTGGTCGGGCGCTTCGAGCGCGAGCGTTTCCCGCTGCCGGCGATGGCGCTGACCACCGATACGTCGATCCTGACGGCGGTGGCCAACGACTACAGCTACCGCGAGATCTTCTCCAAGCAGGTGCAGGCCTTCGGCCAGGCCGGCGACATCCTGCTGGCGTTCTCGACCTCGGGCAACTCGGCCAACGTGATGGCGGCGATCGAAGCGGCGCTGGAGCGCGAAATGCGCGTGGTGGCCATGACCGGCAAGGGCGGCGGCGCCATCGGCAAAATGTTGACCGACGCCGACGTGCATATCTGCGTGCCGGCCGACCGTACTGCCCGCATCCAGGAAGTCCATCTGGTGACCATACACTGCATTTGCGACGGCATCGACGTCGCGCTATTCGGAGGAGATGTGAATGAGTAATCCCGGCGATATCTGGAAAAAAGTACAACGGCCGCTGGCCATGAGCGTGCTGTGCGGCGCCATGCTGGCGTCGCTGTCGGGCTGCGTAGCGCTGGTCGCGGGCGGAGCCATTTCCGGAACGCTGGCCGCCACCGACCGCCGCACCCTGGGTGCGCAGACGGAAGACCGGGCGATCGAAGTCAAGGGCGGCATCAAGCTCAACAACGTCATCGGCGATGCGGGTCACACCAACATCAACAGTTTCAACCGCCGCGCCCTGCTGACCGGCGAAGTGCGCGACGAGGCCATGAAGGCCGCCGCCGAGCGCGAACTGCGCGGCATCGAGGGCGTGCTCTCGGTCATCAACGAGCTGGAAATCGCCGGACCGTCGAGCTACACCTCGCGTTCCAACGATGCGCTGATCACCACCAAGGTCAAGGCCAGCCTGGTCGACATGAAGGATATCTCGGCCAACTCCTACCAGGTGGTGACGGAGCGCGGCGTGGTCTACCTGCAGGGCCGCGTGACCCAGCGCGAAGGCCAGATCGGCGCCGACGTGGCGCGCGGCGTCAGCGGCGTGAACAAGGTGGTCAAGGTGTTCGAGTACATCACCGAAGAAGAGTGGAAGAGCTACCAGCCTAGCAAGCCGGCCGGCAACTCGTAATTCCGGGGAGGTCTATAATGGCCTCACCTTCCTCGATGTCTGGGCTTATCATGCAAGAGACCAAATCCTCCCCCGGCTGGGTCAAGCCGGTCGTGGCCGCCGTGTTGATCGGCGCCATCGGCCTGGGCGGCTACCTGACGCTGAACCAGCGCCAGAGCGCGCCGGACGTCACCTTCGTCAGCATCAAGGGCGAAAAGATTTCGCCGGCCAGCCTGCGCGGCAAGGTGGTGATGGTCAATTTCTGGGCCACCTCGTGCACCACCTGCGTGGCCGAGATGCCGAAGATGGTCGACACCTACAACAAGTTCAAGGGCCAGGGCCTGGAGTTCGTCGCCGTGGCGATGAACTACGACCCGCCCAACTACGTGCTGAACTATGCTGAAACGCGCCAGCTGCCGTTCAAGGTGGCGCTGGATGCCGACGGCTCAGCCGCCAAAGCCTACGGCAACGTGGCGATGACGCCGACCACCTTCGTGATCGGCAAGGACGGCAAGATCCTCAAGCGCTACCTGGGCGAACCCGATTTCGCCGCCCTGCACAAGCTGCTGGAAGAATCGCTGCACGGCTAGAAGCCGGCCTGCAGCGACAGGTACAAGCCGTGCTGCTTCTTCGGATTGAAGATGGTGATGTCGCCCAGTTCCGCATACGCGGCCGTCACTGAAAAGTTCTTGCTCGGGAACCAGGCAACGAAGGCATCGTAATACGCCTTCTCGTTGTCCACGCCCAGGTTGTGCGGCTTGCGCCGGTACTCGGCGCCCACCGCCAGCTTGCGGTTGACCAGGTAGGCCGCCGACACTTCCGGCATCAGCCGCTGGCTGTCGCCCTTGTCCCCGCCGAATCCCAATATCCCCATCTGGTTGGCGCGGGTCGCCCGCAGCGTGCCGTTCAGCAGCAGGCTCTGCTCGAACAAAATCTTGGTGGCCGCCACATAGTAGTCGTAGCCATGGTCGTCCTTGGCGCCCAGTTGCGTCACATTGGTCACGCCCAGCGCGCCCAGCCCGCCTATGCCCTTGTTGCGCTTGTACAGCACGCCAATCGCCACCTGCGGCATCCAGTTGTCCTGCTCGTAGACGGCATCGCCCGCCACCTTCAGCTTCAGGCCCAGGATATCCTGCTTGATGTTCAGCAGGTTCAACGGCGCCAGGCTGCCCTTGAACTCCTGCTTGGCCAGCGAAATCTCCAGCCGGTCGGCGATGCCCACCGCCACGCCGTAGCTGTTGAGCTTGTAGTCCTGGGTGTCGATGTAGGTGTAGTGCGCGTTCGCACTCCAGCTGTCGCGCGTGCCGTAGCCGCTGATCAGCGCCCATGGCGTGATGCCGCCGCCGCCCGCGCCCTCCACCTGGCTGACGCCGCCGGTGGCGAGGAACTTGCCCAAGTCCGGCTTGGTCTGCGCGACCGTGGTGGTCACGATGGCGCGCTGCATCGGCGCCAGCTTCGCGATCAGCTTGTTCGATACGCTGCTGGGCACATTATTCTGCTCCATCGCGATCTGCAAGTCTTCCGCCAGCGCGTTGAACATGGCGTTGGTGATCTTCAAATCCTGGTGCACGGTGGCCATGTCGCGCACGGTACCGACGCCGTCCATCGTCTTGTCGCGGTATTTGCCGGTGTACTTGCACGGACCGCCGGCAAACTCGCAGAACTGCTCCTGCAACCGCACGTTGAGCTGCACCATGTCGAAGTCGGCGAAGCTTTCCTTGATGCGCGGATCGGCCAGCAGCATGGGAACAAAGGTATCGACGATTTTCTTGATGCCTTCCTTGCCGCCCAGCCCGCGATAGGTGGAGTCG
Organism: Rugamonas rivuli; assembly: GCF_009380165.1. Lineage (GTDB taxonomy): Bacteria > Pseudomonadota > Gammaproteobacteria > Burkholderiales > Burkholderiaceae_D > Rugamonas > Rugamonas rivuli. The sequence goes on along the minus strand of NZ_WHUF01000007.1, from coordinate 148,225 downwards.
TCGGTGTAGGGAGTTTGCGCCGTGGCCAGCGAGGAGGCCAACAGCAGGCCGAGTGCAGCCGTTCTGGAGAATTTCATCATGTCGTATCCTTATGAATGGGGTCCATGCCCGGCTACAATTTAGCAGTTATTTCGGATACAAAACCATCTGTGTGCAGCGGAACAACGCTATCGTTTTACCAGTCGCCTTGTTGGTGACAATGGCGTCCCACACCTGCGTGGTGCGGCCCAGGTGCACCACCTTCGCGGTCGCCACCACCACGCCATCGCGCGCCGTGCCCAGGTGGTTGGACTTCAACTCGATCGTGGTAAAACTGTTCGCGCCTTCCGGCAGGTGCGAGAAACAGGCGTAGCCGCAGGCGGTATCGGCCAGTGTGACCACGCTGCCGGCGTGCAGGAAGCCGTTCGGCGCCAGGTGGCGCGGCGTGACCGCGAACTCGGCCACGATCTCGCCTTCGGCCACGCCGGTGATGACGATGCCCAGGTGATCGGGCAAGGTGCCTTTGCCGAACTCGTTAAAATATTCGGGGTTGAATTTGCTGGCGTCCATGACAGTCTTTCGCGAGAAGGGGGCTTGCGCCCGACGCCAGCGATGATAGCAACTTTCACCCTACATCACACGGACCCAGCTGCCTTTGTACAGTATCGGCCCGGTCGGCCCTTTCGGATCCGGCGAGCCGCCCTTCGGTTCCAGCGTGACCGCCAGCAGCGCCACGTCGTCGCCGATGGCCTTGCTGGTCATCGCCAGCCTGACCTCCCCATGATCGCCCACCAGGCCCAGCGAACGCGGGTTGCCCGACTTCGGCACCGCCCACAGCTCCAGCGATTTATCGCCCGGCACCGCCGCCGCACCAACCACGCGCACCGTCATCGCCTGATGGCGGCTGTCGCCGGTCAGCACCAGCGCGGTCTGAGCCTTGTCGTCGGCCAGCGTGGCGATGTAGTCGAGCTGTGGCGCCTCCAGCGTGCGCGTGGCCACAACGACCACCAGCAAGGCCGCGACGGCGCTCGACGCCACGCCCAGCGAACGCCAGAACGTCACCGACTCGTTGCGCCAGAACTGCCAGGCCGCATAGGCGCTCGGCAGGTTCAGGCGGCGCTCGATGCCGCGCCACACCTGCTTGCGCGGCGCCTGCGCGGTCGAGAACTCGGCCAGCGGCGTCAACCGGTCCTGCCATTCGACGACGATGCGGCGCAGCGCCGCGTCGTTGTGCAGATAGCCTTCGAAGCGGCGGCGCGCGCCGCCCTTCAACGTGCCCAGCACGTATTCGGCTGCCAGCTTTTCGCGCAGCGGGGCGTTGTCGCGGAGGTTCACGCGCGTTCTCCCTTGGCCAGGCACGTCTTCAGTTTTTCCAGGCTCCGACGTATCCAGGTCTTGACGGTGCCGATCGGCAGCGCCATCTGCTGCGCCACTTCGCTGTGCGACAGGTCATGGAAAAAGGCCAGGCCGAGCACCTGCCGGTGCAGCCCTTCCAGCGCGGACATGCAATAGGCCAGCGCCTTGGCATCGCGGCTCATTTCGAGTGCCTCGATGGGCGTGGCTCCGGGATCGTGCAGTGCATTGATAACCTCGCTGTCAAACTGTTCCCCGTCGATTTCGGTGGTGGCGTCGCTACGGCGCAGCAGGTCGAAGGCCTTGTTGCGGACGATGGTGGTCATCCAGGTCATCGGTGCGGCCAAATGACTCTGATAGCTGCCGGCGTTATTCCAGATCGCGACGAAACTCTCTTGCAGCACCTCTTCGGCAAGTTCGCGCTTGATCAATATACGCAGCGCGAAGCCAAACAGTTTCGCTGAGGTTGCATCGTAGAGTGAACGAAATGCGACAGCATCGCGCTTGGCCGCGCCGTGCAGCCAGGTGCGCAACTGCTGGGGATCGAGAATATTCGCGTCGGACACTGCGGGCCTTGGGGGAAGTGGAGGAAATGGGCAAGCGTGAGAAAAATACCATATCCCGCGTACGCGCGAACACAAATATATTTTGAATCCGATCGCCCCATCCTCGCGTACATGCCCCATCGATAACGCACTGCGAGGGCAATACCATGATCGAACGCAGCATCGCCGGGCTGATCGCCGCCGCCATCGCGGGCTGCGCCGGTGCGGCCGAGGCCGAACCAGGCGCCAACGATGCGCCGTCCAACCGCGTGGTCGTGTTGGCACATTACGACAACGCGCTCGGCACCTCGGACGCCGCCAGCCAGGGCACGGTGACGTCGGCGCTGATCGCCAGCCGTCCGGCGCTGCGCACCGGCGAGCTGCTGGAGTTCGTGCCCGGCATGATCGTCACCCAGCACAGCGGCGACGGCAAGGCCAACCAGTACTTCCTGCGCGGCTTCAACCTCGACCACGGCACCGACTTCGCCACCTATGTCGACGCCATGCCGGTCAACCTGCGCAGCAACGCCCACGGCCAGGGCTACTCGGACCTGAACTTCCTGATCCCGGAACTGGTGCAGCGCATCGACTACAAGAAGGGCAGCTACTACGCCGACGAAGGCGATTTCTCTTCGGCCGGCGCGGCGCACATCCGGCTGGCCGACCGCCTGGCGCAAGGCAGCGCCAACCTGACCTTGGGCAGCTACGGCTACCAGCGCGGCGTGCTGGCCGACTCGTTCGCGGCGGCCGGCGGTACGCTGCTGTACGGCCTGGAGCTGAGCCGCAACAACGGCCCGTGGCAGACGCCGGAGCAGGTGCGCAAAGCCAGCGCCACGCTGCGCTACACGCGGGGCGACGCGCAGGACGGCTACAGCGTCACCGCCATGGCCTACCGCAACCGCTGGAACGCCACCGACCAGCTGCCACAGCGCGCGGTGGACGACGGCCGCTTCGACCGCTACGGCAGCGCCAATCCCAGCGACGGCGGCGACACCTCGCGCACCAGCCTGGCGTGGGCCATGCACAGCCGCGGCGAGGGCAGCCTCGCCGAAGCGTCGGCCTATCTGGTGCGCTCCAGCCTGGACCTGTACAGCGACTTCACCTACCTGCTCAACGACCCGGTCAACGGCGACCAGTTCCAGCAAAGCGAGCGCCGCACGATGGTCGGCTTCAATGCGAGCCAGACGTGGGTCAGCCAGTTTGCCGGCATCGACATGCGCAACAAGTTCGGCGTGCAGACGCGCTACGACCACATCGCGCCGCTCGGCCTGTACCACACGGTCGCGCGCCAGCGCATCGCCACCGTCAGCGAAGACCGCGTCAACGAAGCCAGCGCCGGCCTGTATTGGGAGAACACCAGCTACTGGTCACCATCCTTCCGCAGCATCGCCGGCTTGCGCCATGACGCCTATCGCTTCAACGTCAACGGCGCGAGCACGCAGGCGCACAAGACCTCGCCCAAGCTGTCGCTGATCTTCGGGCCGTGGCGCAGCACCGAGTACTTCGTCAACTACGGCGCCGGCTTCCACAGCAACGACGCACGCGGCGTGCTCAAGGCCGCCGATCCGGCCACGCCGCTGGTGGGCACGCGCGGCGCGGAACTGGGCGTGCGCGGCGCATGGCTGCCCGGCCTGCAAAGCTCACTGTCGCTATGGACGCTGGATATCGATTCCGAACTGGTGTTCGCCGGCGACAGCGGCGACACCGAGGCGAGCCGCCCCAGCCGCCGCCGTGGCGTCGAATGGAGCAATCACTATATCGCCGCGCCGTGGCTGCTGTTCGATCTGGACCTGTCGGCATCGCACGCGCGCTATCGCCGCGACGACCCGGCCGGCAACCACGTGCCGGAGGCGCTGGACAAGGTGGCCTCGTTCGGCGTGACGGTCAAGGATATCGGCCGCTGGTGCGGCGGCTTCGAGCTGCGCTACTTCGGCCCTCGTCCACTCATCGAGGACAACAGCGTGCGTTCTGCCGCGACCACGCTGGCCTATGGTCGCATCGCCTGGCAGCTGGACCGCAAGACCAGGCTGACGCTGGACGGCTTCAACCTGTTCAACCGCCGCGCCAGCGATATCGACTACTACTACGCCTCGCGCCTGCCGGGTGAGCCGGCGCAGGGCGTCAACGGCGTGCACTTCCATCCCGTCGAACCGCGCACGCTGCGGCTGACGCTGAACCGGAATTTTTAAAACGAATTTTTAAAACATAAATATTGGCGAACCTGAATCCGATTTGAATCGCGCAGCGTATATCACCGTGCAGTACCTGCCAGATCAACCTAGAGGGGAGAACACAAGATGCAAACCATCGTCAAACACGCAATGCGCGCGGCCGTCATCGGCGCCATCGCCAGCGCATTCGCACCGGCGGCCATGGCGTCCAGCCACCGCGAAGCACCGTTCGTCACGCAGAGTCCCAAAGTCGACGGCACCGACTTCTACATGTTCCGCAGCTACGAAAGCGGCCGCGCCAACTTCGTCACGCTGATCGCCAACTACATCCCGCTGCAGGATGCCTACGGCGGTCCGAACTACTTCGCCATGGACCCGAACGCGCTGTACGAGATCCACATCGATAACAACGGCGACGCCAAGGAAGACCTGACCTTCCAGTTCCGCTTCACTAACACCAACAAGGACAGCAAGCTGACCGTCGGCGGCAAGCAGGTATCGATACCGCTGGTGATCAACGGCGGTGCCATCGCAGGCCCGAACGCGGCCGGCGCCAATGTGCGCGAGACCTACACCGTCAACGTGGTGCGCGGCGACCGCCGCACCGGCACCAAGGCCGCCGTCACCAACGCGGCCGACGGCACCAGCACCTTCGACAAACCGCTCGATAACATCGGCAACAAGTCGATTCCTAACTATGCGGCCTATGCCGCGGCGCACGTCTACAACGTCAACATCCCCGGTTGCAGCACGCCTGCGCGGATGTTCGTCGGCCAGCGCAAGGATCCGTTCGTGGTCAACCTCGGCGAGACCTTCGACCTGGTCAACATCAAGGCGCCGGCGACGGAGTTCAGCGCCAACGCCGAGAAGGCCGCCAAGGACGACCTGGCCGACAAGAACGTGACGTCGATTGAAATCGAAGTCGCCGCCTCCTGCCTGACCGCCGCCGGCAGCAGCGATCCCGTCATCGGCGGCTGGACCACCGCCAGCGTGCGCCAGGCCCGCCTTCTGAACCCGACGCCAAACACCAGCACCGCATCGAAAGAGGGCGGCGCATGGACACAGGTATCGCGCCTCGGCATGCCACTGGTGAACGAGGTCGTCATCGGCCTGAAGGACAAGGACACCTTCAACAGCAGCAAGCCTTCCGGCGACGCGCAGTTCGCGACTTACGTCACCAATCCAACGCTGCCTGCGCTGATTGAAATCCTGTACGGCAGCGCCGGCGCCAAGGCGCCCACCAACTTCCCGCGCAACGACCTGGTGGCGGCCTTCCTCACCGGCGTCAAGGGCCTGAACCAGCCGGCCACCGTGGTCGCTTCCGAGATGCTGCGCCTGAACACCTCGACGCCAGCCGTCGCGATGGGCGCGCAGAACCGCCTGGGCGTGATCGGCGGCGACAATGCCGGCTTCCCGAATGGCCGCCGTCCCGGCGACGACGTGGTCGACATCGCACTGCGCGTGGTGATGGGCAAACTGTGCACGCTGAACCTGGGCTGCGCTCCAGCCGACGCACCGGCCGGCGGCCTGCACTTCACCGACGGCGCCTATCTGGACGACAGCTACTTCACCGCCGCCTTCCCGTACCTGAAGACGCCGATCGCCGGTTCGCCGCAAACCTCGGGCATCACGTCCGGCCGGAGCAAGCCATGAAGTACCTCGGCCTGATAGCGCTGCTGGTGCTCAGCGCATGCGGGGGCAGCACCAGTTATGAAGACCACACGCCGGCGACACCGCCGCCGCCACCTCCACCGGTGGTGACGCTCGATGCGTTCTATTCAGCCGTGCTGGCGTTCATCGGCGACGGCAGCGAAAGCTCCGCCGAACCCATGGCGACGGACACCGTCGCCGCCACCGCGCCGGAAGATACGGAACCGGTCGCGTACAAGTAAGCCTTGCAGCACAAGGGCGGATGCGAGTGCATCCGCCCGTTTTTCCGTTTGAGGTCGATATGAAGAAGCCGATTTACGCCTTGCTGCTGCTGGCTGCCGCCACCGCGATCCAGGCGGCGCCCTATATTCCCGCCAGCGGCGCGCAAGTGATCGAGACTCTGCCGCGTCGCGGCGATCCCGTGCAGCAGGAACTGCGCCGCATGCGCAGCGAGTTGAACGCCCGTCCCAACGACCTGACGCTGGCCACCACCCTGGCCACGCGCTACATCACGCTGGCCCGCAGCGAAACCGATCCACGCTACCTCGGTTATGCGCAAGCGGCGCTGACGCCGTGGTGGTGGCTGACATCGCCACCGGCGCCGGTGCGCCTGCTGCGCGCTACGCTGCTGCAAAGTACCCACCAGTTCGAACCGGCGATGGCAGACCTGAAGGCCGTACTGGCGGCCGATCCGGCCAACGCGCAGGCCTGGCTGACGCAAGCCACCGTACAAACCGTGCAGGGCGACTACGCTGGCGCCACCGCCAGCTGCGCGCATCTGTCCACGATGTCGATAGAACTGATCACCATCACCTGCATCGCCAACGTGGGCACGATGACGGGACGCTCGCTGAAAAGCGAACAGCTGCTGGACCTGACGCTGGAACGCAGCAGCAACGCGCCAGCCGGGCTGCAGGTATGGGCCTTGACGCTGCTGGCGGAAATGGCTCAACGGCGCGGCGCGGCGGACATCGCCGAGGCACGCTACAAACGCGGCCAGGCCCTGAACCCGCGCGACAGTTATCTGCTGGGCGCCTACGCCGATTTCCTGCTGGAGCAGCGGCGCGCCGGCGAAGTCGTCGCGCTGTTGAAAGACCAGACGCGCATCGACGCGCTGCTGCTGCGCCGTGCATTGGCCTTGCAGCAGCAGGGCAACGCCCGCAAGGCGCTGGCGGAAGACGTGAAGGAACTGGCGGCCCGCTTCGACGCCGCCGCCCAGCGCGGCGACACCGTGCACCAGCGCGAACAGGCGCGCTTTGAGCTGATGCTGCGCCACGATCCGGCCGGCGCACTGGCGCTGGCCCGCAAGAACTGGGCGGTGCAAAAAGAACCGGCTGACATCCGCATCTATCTGGAATCGGCAGCGCAGGCACGCGATGCGGGCGCCGCCAAGCCGGTGCTGGACTGGATCGCGCTGCATCACACCGAGGACGTGGCCGCAACGCGCCTGGTCCGTCAACTGCAAACGGGGACATGATGGGACGCCTGCTCTTATTCTTCGCGCTGTTATGTGGCGCGGTGCTGCCGGCCCAGGCGCACAAGCCGAGTGACAGTTACCTGTCGCTGGAGGTGCAGGGCGAGCGCATCGCCGGCCAGTGGGACATCGCGCTGCGCGACCTGGATTTCGCCATCGGCCTCGATCAGGACGGCGACGGCAAGCTGACCTGGGACGAGATCCGCGCCCGGCATGCAGCGATTGCCGCCTACGCGCTGGAACGCCTGAGCATCGCCACCGACAAGGGCGCCTGCCTGATCGACACCGACGAACAACTGATCGACGACCACACCGACGGCGCCTACAGCGTGCTGCGTTTCCACGTCACGTGCCCAAGCCCGCTGGCTTCGCTGACCGTCAACTACCGGCTGTTCGCCGATCTCGATCCGCAGCACAAAGGCTTGCTGCGACTGGTGCATGACGGGGTGACGTCGACAGCGATTTTCGATCCTGCGCATGCGCGTCAGAGTTTGTCGCTATCGTCGCCGGACCGATTGCAGCAGTTCGGCGCGTACGTGAAGGACGGCGTATGGCACATCTGGATCGGCTACGACCATATCCTGTTCCTGCTATCGCTGCTACTGCCGGCGGTGATGCTGGGCGCGCGCGGCACGCCGTCGGCCAGCCTGCGCGAGTCCTTCATCGATGTGCTGAAAGTGGTGACGGCGTTCACGCTGGCGCATTCGCTGACGTTAACGCTGGCGAGCCTGTCCTTGATTGCGCTGCCGTCGCGCTGGGTGGAGTCGGCGATTGCGGCCTCGGTGGTGCTGGCGGCGTTGAACAATGTCTACCCGCTGTTCCGGGGTCGGCGGCCGTTGGCGGCGTTTGTGTTTGGGCTGATCCACGGCTTCGGCTTCGCCAGCGTGTTGATCGACCTGGGCTTGCCGCAGGGGGCTTTGCTGACGAGTCTATTCGGCTTCAACCTGGGCGTGGAGATCGGGCAGTTGTGCATTGTCGCCGCCTTCCTGCCGCTGGCGTTCGCGTTGCGCGGCACGTGGTTCTACCGCAGGCTGTTGACGGGCGGCTCGGTGGCGATTGCGCTGGTGGCGGTGGTGTGGCTGGTCGAACGCGCATTCGACCTGAAACTGATCGGCGCTTGATCAGGCCCACTGGATCGGCGTTTGCCCGTTGGCGGTGAGGTAGTCGTTCGCGCGCGAAAATGGTTTGCTGCCGAAGAAGCCCTTGTGAGCGGAGAACGGCGATGGATGCGGCGAGGTGATGACCAGGTGTTTTCGCCCGTCGATAAAGGCTTTCTTTGAAATCGCGTAGCTGCCCCACAGGATGAACACCAGCCGTTCGCGCTGCTCGGACAGATGGCGGATGGCGCTGTCGGTGAAGGTCTCCCAGCCTTTCTGGGCGTGCGAGCCGGCCTCGCGGGCGCGCACGGTGAGCACGCTGTTCAGCAGGAACACGCCTTGCTGTGCCCAGTCCGTCAAATCGGTCTGGCGGTGGTCGATGCCGAGGTCGTTGTGCAGTTCCTGGAAGATGTTTTGCAGGCTCGGTTGCGGGCGGTTGCCTTCCGGGACCGAGAAGCAAAAGCCCATCGCCGCGCCGGGCGTGTGATACGGATCCTGGCCGAGGATGACGACTTTGACGTCATCGAACGGCGTCAGATCGAAGGCCCTGAAAATGTTCTTGCCGGCCGGGCAGCACTGATACGCCGCATACTCCGCCCGCACGAAGGAAGTGAGGCTTTCCCAATAAGGCTGTTCAAACTCCTGCTCCAACCGCGCCTTCCAGGAAGCCTCGATGCGAACACTCATTCATCCTCCTTGTTATTTGTCGTCATAGTGATGCCGGCAAGCGGCGACGTAAATGCAGCCTTCGTCGGGAAGATAGACCAGCCGGTGCTGGCGGTCTATTCTCCTGGACCAGAAGCCGCTTAGCTCGCCCCTCAAGGGCTCCGGCTTGCCGGTGCCGTGAAATGGATCTTTAAGGCATTCGTCGATGAGATCATTAATCCGCTCGGCAATTTTAGGATCGGCATGCTGCCAGTGGAGGTAATCTTCCCACGCATGATCCGACCATGACAAGGCAGGTTTTTTAGCCTGCTGCTTGTTTTCGGTTTTTTTGTTTTTCATCGCGAATAAGTTCCCTCGCCTGAGCCTTACCGGCTTTGATCTGCGCTACGGATTCCATCAGGCGACTGGCATTCTTAGCCGAGCCCAAGAGGTGCATGGTTTCTTCCATGCTGTTGAAGTCCGCCAATGACAGCATGACGACATGCTCACCGCTGACACGGGTGATCACCGTCGGAGTGTGGTCATTACAAACATCATCCATCACGCTTTTCAAGCTAGCTCTAGCCTCGCTAAAAGTCAGAATGTTCATCATTGCCCCCTCAGGCGATTCGGTTACGTGAGTTATTGTACAGGATGTTGTACGTTAATTTCTGTGCATGCGTAAAAAAAGCAAGCCGTCTTGCGAGGGCTTGCTTCTCTTGGTGCCGCTGAATTTTTAGCCGGCGGCCAGCACGTTATGCGCTTGCTCGTCCGCGTGGTACGAGCTGCGAACCATGGCGCCGACGGCGGCGTGCTTGAAGCCCATTTTGTAGGCTTCGGCTTCGAACATCTTGAACACGTCCGGGTGCACGTAGCGGCGCACCGGCAGGTGGCTGTTCGACGGCGCCAGGTACTGGCCGATGGTCAGCATGTCGATGTTGTGCTCGCGCATATCGCGCATCACTTGCAGGATCTCTTCGTCGGTCTCGCCCAGGCCGACCATGATGCCGGACTTGGTCTTCACCTCTGGGTACAGCTCCTTGAATTCCTTCAGCAGCTGCAGCGAGTGCATGTAGTCCGAACCCGGACGCGCTTCCTTGTACAGGCGCGGCACGGTTTCCAGGTTGTGGTTCATCACGTCCGGCAGGCCATCCTTGAAGATGTCCAGCGCCTTCTGCAGGCGGCCGCGGAAGTCCGGCACCAGCACTTCGATCTGGGTCTTCGGCGACAGCGCGCGGGTGTTCTGGATGCACTCGACGAAATGGCCGGCGCCGCCGTCACGCAAGTCGTCGCGGTCGACCGAGGTGATCACCACGTAGCTCAGGCGCAGCTCGGCGATGGTCTTCGACAGGTTGAACGGCTCTTCCTTGTCCAGCGGATCCGGGCGGCCATGGCCGACGTCGCAGAACGGGCAGCGGCGGGTGCACTTGTCACCCATGATCATGAAGGTGGCCGTGCCCTTGCCGAAGCATTCGCCGATGTTGGGGCAGCTCGCTTCTTCGCACACCGTCACCAGCTTGTTCTCGCGCAGGATGTCCTTGATCTCGTAGAAGCGGGTCGAAGCCGACGCCGCCTTGACGCGTATCCACTCCGGCTTTTTCAGACGCTCGACCTGTTCGATCGGCACGATCTTGATCGGAATGCGCGCGGTCTTGCTGGCGCCTTTTTGCTTTTCGCTCGGGTTGTAAGCCGGGGCAACGCTGGTAGTGGTTTCAGAAGTCATTTGGCTGCGTGCCCTCGCGGGCAAAGTTTGGTTATTCGTGTACTGCTGGTTCGGCAACATGCGCCAGGACGCGGATCAACTCCTCGGCCAGCTGCTGTTGCACGTCGGACAACTGTGCGGTCGCGCCGACGGTGCGCATGTCGACTGTTTCCAGTCCGGCATAGCCGCAGGGGTTAATCCAGGAAAACGGGGCCAGATCCATCGCCACATTCAGCGACAGCCCATGATAGGTACAACCGTTGCCGCGCACTTTCAAGCCGAGCGCGGCGATCTTGGCGCCTTGTTTCGGGCCGCCGGCCATGTAGATGCCGGGCGCCCCTTCAACGCGCTCACCGGCGAGATTATACGCCCCTAACACGTTGATGATCGCCTGCTCGATTTTATGGACGAATTGCCGGGCATACAGCTTGCCGCCCGGCTTGTTGCGGCGCAGGTCCATCAGCATGTAGATCACCACCTGGCCGGGGCCGTGGTAGGTGACTTCGCCGCCGCGGTCGGTCTGCACCACCGGGATGGCGGACGCGCCGGCCAGCAGGTGGCCGCGGTCGGCGCCCAGGCCCAGCGTGAAGACGGGCGGATGCTCGACGATCCACAGTTCGTCGCGGGTATCCGGCGTGCGCGCGTCGGTGAAGGCGCGCATCGCGGCGAAGGTGCTGTCGTAGTCGGCGCGGCCCAGGTGGCGTATCAGCGCCGGCTCGCTAGGGGTAGGGAACGTCATGCCGACATTATAAATCAGCCCGCCAATCGGGGCTGCGGCGGGCTTAGCCGGGCTGGTGGCGCGCCAGCCATTGCTGGATCGACGGCCGCTGCCATTGGCCGGCGGCGTAGTCCTGCAGCTTCTGCGGCACCGCGTCGCCGTTGAGGATCAGCCGGTTCAGCATCACGGTCAGGTCGACGTCGGCAATCGACCACTCGCCGAACAGGTTGGGCCCCTGCACCAGCCGGCCGGCGGCGTGCAGCAGCTTGTCGGCGGCGGCCTGGCCGGCCTCGCTCAGCGGCTGGCAAGCTTTACCAAAAAACACTGTTTCCGTATCCCGCTCGACGCGCAGCTGCACCATGTCGCTGCGCAGCCAGGCCTGCACCTGCCGCGCCTGGGCCCGCTGGCGGCGGTCTTTCGGATACAGCGCGATGTATTCCGGCGCCGGGAAGCTCTCTTCCAGGTATTCGGTAATTGCCGTCGATTCGGTCAGCACGAACGGGGTGGCGCCGCCATCCTCCACCAATGCCGGCACGCGGGCGGTCAGCGCGCGGTCGCGATAGGCGCCCAGTTTTTGCTGGCCGGCCTCCAGATCCACGGTCTGCATGGCAAACGGCAGGCGTTTTTCGGTCAGGGCCACGAAGGCGGACAGGGCGTATGGGCTGGTGAAAAGGCTATCGACGTACAGCGTGAATGGCATGGCGGCTCCCCTTGGTGTAGATTTATTCACATGGTAAGCCTTGCCGTAGCGCCTGTATAACGTTATATTTTCGTGATTCTTGCTAATTTTATTCACATAGTTATCCACAGCATGCCGACCTGATGAGCGCCAGCCGACGCCTGCCCAATTTTTCCGCACTGCGCGCCTTCGAGGCGGCGGCCCGCCACGAGAACTTTTCTCGGGCGGCGGAAGAGTTGCATCTGACGCATGGCGCGATCAGCCATCAGGTGCGCGCTTTGGAGCAGGAGTTGGGCCGGGAACTGTTCGTGCGCAATGGCCGACAGGTGAAAATAACTAGCGATGCGCTGAAATTTGCCCAGTTTTTAGGCAAGTCCTTTGCCGACATCACCGCTGCGGCGGACGCCATGCGGGTCGCCAGCGTCAACCGGCGGCTGACGATTTCATCGATTCCATCGTTCGCGGCGCGCTGGCTGGCGCCCCGGCTGGGCCGGTTTATCGACCGCTATCCGGATATCGAGGTGGTGCTGCAATCGAGCGGACAGCTGCAGGACCTGGCGCGCGATGGCATCGATGTCGGCATCCGTTTCGGGCGCGGCAACTATCCGGGGCTGGTGGTGCAGCGGCTGATGGGCGACGTATATTATCCGGTAGTGAGTCCTCACTACCGTGGCGGACAGCAGCCGGCCACGCCGAAGGACTTGCGCCAGCACACGCTGCTGCGCTCGGTGGAGCCGTGGTCGCCGTGGCTGCATGCGGCCGGGGTCGATATGGCCGAGCCGTCCGGCGGCCTGATGTTCGAGGATTTGTCGATGCTGATACGTTCCGCCGCCGACGGCAACGGCGTGGCGCTGGTGCGCCATGTGGTGGCGATGCAGGAGATCGCCTCCGGGCAGCTGCTGCGGCTGTTCGATACCGCCACGCCGTGCCCGGACGAGTATTTCTTCGTGTCGCCGCCCGGTGCGGCCGGCAAGCCGCAGGTGCAGGCCTTCCGCGACTGGCTGCTGGAGGAGATAGCCGCCTTCCAGCGCCAGCAAGCGTGATTTACATGACGATTTTCACCATCGGGTGGGCCGACAGTTCGGCGTACAGCGCGTCCAGCTGCTCGCGGCTGATGGCGCGCACGATCACGGTCAGGCCGGTGTAGTTGCCCTTGGCCGAAGGCCGCACTTCCATCTTGCCTTCATGGAAATCCTTGTCGTGCTTCTGCACCACCAGCACGATGGTCGGGGCGAAATCGATATGAGTCGGGCCCATCACCTTGATCGGGAAGTCGCTCGGGTACTCGATGAGGGACTCTGACGGCGGGATCGCTTGCATATTCATTCCAATCAAAAAAGAAAACCGGCGGCGTCAACGCGACGCCACCGGCCTCTATTGTAGCCAATTCAGCGCGGGCTTATGCTTTGCCCAGTGCCAGGGTGGCCGTTTCCGCCGACGCCGCCAGCTGGGCCGGCTGCTGGCCGGACAGGCGCTGCAAGCGCGCCAGCGCCGATTCGTTGGCGATGGCCGGCTGGCTGACCGACTTGCGGATCGCCTCCAGCTCGGCCGCCTGCTCGTACGGACGCTGGCCGATGTCGGTGACGATCTTCATGCCGGCCGCCTCGTTGCTGATGGCCTGGGCGCGGCGGGTCAGCGCGTTCAAGGCGCTGGAGTTGCCGCGCATGCCGGCCAGGCCGGCCAGCTGGGCCTGGCGCTCGGCGCGCAGGTTTTGCAGGTCTTGCTGGGCGCGGGCCGAGGCCAGCGCCTGCATCGCCTTCTTCGCCGCCGAATCGAAATCGGCCAGCTGCTTGGACAGCGCATCGACGATGGTTTGCAGTTCGTCCATGTACTGGCGGGCGTCGGCTTCCTCCTGCAATTCCTGCGGCATGCGCGCCTTGTTCGCTTCCAGCTCGTCGCAGAACAGGGTGATGGTCGCCTCCGAGATCTTGCCGGCGGCCAGACGGTCGCCCAGCGTGCCGGCGGCCTGCTCGTCGGTGGCGATCAGCTGGCGCAGCTTGACCACGTCGTCCGCTTCTTTCTGGAAAGAGCTGCGGGCGGCGGCCAGTTTCTGCGCGGTCTGGCGCAGGCTGTCGGCCAGACGGTCGCGGTCGGCCTCGGTGGCCGTTTCCGGATCAAAATTGGCGATCGCTTCGGAAACACGGTCGCCCAGCGCGCCAAAATGTTTGGAAATCAAGCGCGCGGTCAAACCCCAGCCATTCAAGTTGCTCATGTCAGTCTTCCTTTTCAAGTTGCGCATCATTGGATAACGATGCGTTGCTGCTCAACCGGGATGCCAATGACGAAGTCGACATGGATCCCGCGTTTTGATGCATCGCCGTTCACGCTGTTGATGATTTCAGTCGTGATCAGCAGATATTCCTTGCCGCCGCCGCGCAATTCCCGCACATACGGCATGAAGTACATTTCCTGGCGCAGGCCGGTGCGGCCGCTGCTGTCGTCCAACCGGGTCTCGGTGCCCGAGAACGGCTTGACGAATTCGGCGTCCGGATCGCCGGCGTCGCGCCAGTAGTCGAGGCCGTCGCGGTCGCCGAACACCAGCTCCAGGTCGGCCTCGTCCAGCCCGGCATCGCCCAGCTGTTCGCGCCACAGCGTGTAGCTGCGGTCGCCCAGGCCGGCGCCGGCCAGGCCCATGTAGGCTTCCTGGTCTTCCGCCGTTTCCGGGATCACGCGGGCCAGCTGGGTGCAGTACATCAGCTCGGCCACCTGGCCCTGGGCGTTCTGGTACACCTGCAAAAACCTCTCCTTCGTGTCGCGCTCGCCGGTGTCCAGGTAGTAGCGGTACAGGCCGCCGCTCTGCTGCAAGCGGATTTGCGACACCGCCACGATGCACGGGTCGCCCTCGCCGGGCAGCGCGATCAGCGAACCGTCGCCGGCGGCGCGCAGCAGCGGCGACTGCTGCAACTGCATCACGCTGCCGATGCGCGCACCGAGCGGCAAATCGCGGTCCGTGCGCGGCGCCTCGGCCCCGCCCAGCTTGGCAGCGCCATTGCGCAGGTAGTTGTATGCGTCCGACCAGCCCATCTCAATTCCTTTCAAATGAATAATTCGTTGCGTTGCCCGCCCGCAGGCGGCGCAGCTTGCGCACCGCGTACACCACCGCCCAGCCCATCGCACCCAACACGCCCAGCCAGACCATCCAACGCGCCACGCTGGCCAGGAAGGACGGCGCCGGTGGGGCGGCCGGGACCGGAGCGCCCAGTCCCGGCATGCCGTTGATCATGCCGGCCTGCGCGTCACCGCTGCTGGCCGGGCTGCCACCTGTGGCTGCGGTCCCGGCCGCTGGCGCCGTCGTGGTCGGGTAGGACACCGGCTGATGGCTCTGGCTCATCGCCCGTCCCAGCATGAAGCCCAGCACGCCGTGCATCAGGCCATTGCTCGGCTGCTGCACGATGACCGGCGCCTGCTGGTACACCGGCGGCGCTTGATACCCCGGCGCCTGATATGCCGGCGCCGACTGCTGCCGCGCCGGCGTATCGTTCAGCGGCGGCGGTGGCGGCACGGCGGCGGCGTTGCGGCGCGCATCCAGCGTCCTCATCGCATTGGCCTGGGCCGCGCTCTGGTCGAGGTCGCGGGAGGCGGCCGAGGTGTTGCGCGGCGTGGCCGAAGCCGGCGAGCCGGGCGCCTTGCCGAAAGCGCCGGGACCGCTCTGGCGGCCGGCCGGCGGCGCCGCCGGCTGGCTCCTGGCGTTGTTCTTTTGTGAAGAAAATCCACTTTTGTAAGACGACGATGTGCCAGAATGCGAAGACGTGCGGGCGTCGGCGTAGGCATTGCTTCCCAGCGCAAGGCACAAACTCAATAACAGGGCAGAATGAAAAGACTTCATGATGTCGTTTCGCAAAGAAGTTGAATGAAAATCAGCATAGCGCCGCGCGTCGGCGACTGCATCGGTAATAAAAGGCTCGCTTCACCATGACACGCAAATACCTGGACATGAATCAACACGACGCGCTCTACAAAGTGGCGCGCAGCTACCCCGGCGGCATCGACGCGCTGGCGCAGGCGATGGGCATCTCGGTCAACGTCCTGCGCAACAAGCTGGCGCCGACCATCGCCTCGCACTACCCCTCGTTCGAGGAAGTCTCGGCGGTGGTCGACCTGTGCCACAAGGCCGGCGTGGCCGACGCCCACCTGCCGCTGCACGCGCTGCTGGTGCGGCACGGCATGGCGGCCTTCGTGGTGCCGACGCCGGACAACATCGGCGACGACGACCTGTCGCAAACCGTGTGCAAGGTGATGAGCCAGGTGGGCGCGGTGGCGGAGGCGGTATCGACCGCGCTGCTGGACGGCAAGGTGACGGCGGCCGAGGCCGACCTGATCGAACGCGAGTTCCAGGGCGCGCTGTCGGCGCTGGGCGAATGGCGGGCGCGGCTGCGCCTGAAGGCGGAGCGGGGCTGAACCGCCGGGCAAAAAAAACCAGCCCGGAGGCTGGCTAAAACTATTCCCTGATCGGAAGTCCGGAAAATAGTTGGGGCAAAAAGGTTGGGGACTCGACGGCCCTGAACACTGCTAATTGCGATTCTGGTTGCGGTTGTTGTCGTTGCGGTCGCGGCCTTCTTCCTTGCGGCGCTCCTGCTGCTTGTCGTGGCCGCTTTCGCGGTTCTGCTGCGGCTGAGCCTGCGGTGCGACCACCGCGCGGGGTTGCTGCGGTTGCGGCTGCGGCTGGACCGGCTGCGGACGCGGCTGCTGCACCGGTTGCGGCTGCTGCACCGGTTGCGGCTGCTGGACCTGGCGCCTATCCTCCGGCTGGCGATACCGGCGGCCGTCGTCGCGGTCGCGGCCGGCCGGGTACGGCGTCGGCACGGTCGGAGCCGCCACCGGCGCCGCCGTGATCGGCGGGTTCGCCTGCTGGATATTCGGCGTCGCCGTGATCACCGGATTGGCCTGCAGGATATGCGGCGCCGGCATCACCGGCATCGGCTGGTTAGGCGCCTGGCCCGGCCGGCCGTGCGGACGCAAATCGATGCGCACATCGCCCGGCTGAATGGTCTGCGGCGGCGCATCGGGACGGCCGAACTGGCCCGGCGCCAGCGTCGAAATCTGCGGACGGCCCGGCTGCAAGGGCGTCGTCACCGGCTGCGGCACCGACGGCGCGGTCAGCACGCGGTCCGGGCGGCCGTCATGGTCGCGGTCTTGCCAGCCGCGGCGGTTGGTGTCCAGCACGCGCGCGACGGCTGGCTGCGGCGGCGCCACCGTCGTGGCGGTCGCCGCCAGGCCGGGCGCCGGTATCACTTGCGGACCACGCGGCACCTGCACGCTGCGGTGGCGGCCTTCGAACTGCTCGCGCGGCAGCACCGTCAAGCCGTCGCGACGGTGATCGAACTGGCCCGGCTGCAAGGTGCGCGGCTCGAACGGCTTGCCGTTGTGGGTCCAGATCAGGCGGCGTTCCTGCTCGGACGACACCCGGTAACTCGGCACAAAGCGCTCACGCGGCGACAGCGGGAACCAGCCCAGCCCCGGCCGGTGATCGCGCGAGAAGCCATCGCCGCCGACCCAGCCCACCAGCGCCGGCGCCCACACCGGACGCCCGGCAGGCCGCCCCGGCGCCCAGCACCAGCGGCGGTTGACCACCACCCAGCGGCCGTAATGCGAAGGCGCATAGCCCCACGGCGCGTTGTCGACCCAGGTCCAGCCCCACGGCGCCAGCCAGATCCAGCGGCCGTCGCGATAGGGCGCCCAATCGACCGCGACATTGCGCGGCGTCCACAGCGCGCCGTACTCGACGTTGTCGGTCCAGCTGCCGTTGCGGTCCAGTTCTTCATAGCCGGTGATGCCGCTGGAAACAAAACGCGTGCTCACCACCACCTCGGCGGCGCGGTCGCGCTCGTCAGACCAGATATCGAAGCCGTCGCGCCGGGCGACGCTGGTGCTGACATCGGCGCTGCCGACATCGACATGGCGGCCGGGGCCCACCGTCAGCGACGAGCCCGCGCCATCCACCCGCGCGCTGCCGGCCAGCACGCTGACCTGGCTGGTGTCGGCCACGCGTTCGACGTCCACCCGCAGCAGGCCCGGCTCCAGCAAGGTGATGCGGGCCTGGGGCGTGTTCAGTTCGAAGTCGCGCAGCAGCTCGGGGCTGCGCACGCGGATGCTGATGCTGCCGTAATTCAGGCGCAGCCGCAACAGGTCGTCATCCAGGTCGCTGATTTCCAGATCGGAATCGCCATCGAGCCGCACCGCCGTCGAACCGACGCGGAATTCGGTGCGGGCGCCGCTGGCCGTCGTCAAATGGCTGGCGCCGGTGACGGGCCAGTTCAGCGAGGCGGCCACCGGCTCGTCGTCGCCGACCAGCGTGACCTGGCCGTGCACCGCCGAAATGCGGCCCACCATGGCGGGCGGGTCGGCCAGCGCATAGGCACTGGCGCCGACCAGCGCGGCCAACATGATGAAATGAATAAGCTTGCGGCCCATGACGACGTCTCCTTGTTATATTCCAATTTAACGCCGTGGCGGCGGATACGCCTACCGGGGTAACGCCCTGTTACAAATCAGCTATCTTTTCAGGCGCTGGCGGCGCCCCGCTTGACGAAGAACAGCGCCGCGCCGACCGCCATCAGCAGGCCGCCGAACACCCGGTTCTGCTTCTTGACGGCGCTGGCGTCGCGGAAATAGCGCTGCATCGACGAAGCCAGGAAGGCGTAGCTGTGCATCACCACCAGGTCGATGCAGCACATGGTGGCGGCCAGGATCAGCAGTTGCGGCAGCAGCGGCGAGCCCTGGGTGATGAATTGCGGCAGCACCGCCACCATGAAGATGATGCCCTTGGGGTTGGTGGCGTTGGTCAGGAAGCCGGTCAGGAAGCGTTTGCGGGCGGTCGGCACCACCAGCTCCGCCCGGTCCTGGCTGGCGCCGACGCTGACCTTGGCCCGCCACTGGCTCAGGCCCAGGTAGATCAGGTACAGCGCGCCCACCGTCTTGACGATGCTGAACGCCACCTCCGAGGCCAGCAGCAGCGAGCCGACGCCCGCGCCGGCGATGCAGAAAATCATCATCAAGCCGGTCTGCAGGCCGAAGATGGTGGCGCTGGTGCGGCGCACGCCGTACGACAGCCCGTGCGACATCGACAGCACCGCGCCCGATCCCGGCGAGACGGCGATGATGCAGGCGGCGATGAAAAAGGTGATCCAGGTGGCGAAGCTCATAGTTATCCCGTGCGGTCAGCCGCAGCACCGTGCTGCGGGGCAAAGTACATTGTAGCGGTGCTTGCGTCTCGCCGCCCGGCGCGTCATCGGTTAATATTGCCGATCAACTAAGGAACCCCCATGACCCAGCCACATTTCCCCTCGGAGCAGCACTAATGGCCGGCACCAGCCTGCTGGCGCTGATCGATGACATCGCCACCATCCTCGACGACGTCGCCCTGATGAGCAAGATGGCGGCCAAGAAAACCGCCGGCGTGCTGGGCGACGACCTGGCCCTGAACGCCCAGCAGGTGGCGGGCGTGCGCGCCGAGCGCGAACTGCCGGTGGTGTGGGCGGTGGCGCTCGGCTCGCTGAAGAACAAGGCCATCCTGGTGCCGGCCGCGCTGGCGATCAGCGCCTTCGCGCCCTGGGCCATCACGCCGCTGCTGATGGCGGGCGGCCTCTACCTGTGCTTCGAAGGCTTCGAGAAAATCACCCACACGCTGCTGCACCGCGAGGAAGCCGACCAGCACCTGGGCGAGCTGGCCGACGCCGTCAGCGATCCCGACGTCGACCTGGTGGCGCTGGAACAGGACAAGATCAAGGGCGCCATCCGCACCGACTTCATCCTGTCGGCCGAGATCATCGTCATTGCGCTGGGCACGGTGGCCGGCGCGCCCTTCCTGCAACAGGTGACGGTGGTGGTCGGCATCGCGCTGGTGATGACGGTGGGCGTGTACGGCATCGTGGCCGGCATCGTCAAGATGGACGACGCCGGGCTCTACCTGAGCCAGCGCGGCGGCAGCGCCGTGCGCGCGCTGGGCCGCGTGCTGCTGGCGGCCGCGCCCAAGCTGATGAAGCTGCTGTCGGTGGTCGGCACGGCCGCCATGTTCATGGTCGGCGGCGGCATCCTGATGCACGGCCTGCCCGGCACCCACGACCTGGTCCACCACGCGGCCGACGCGGTCGCCACGGTGCCGATGCTGGGCCCCTTGCTGGCCTGGGCCACGCCGGCCGCGCTGGACGCGGTGGCCGGCGTCGTGGCCGGCGCGCTGGCGCTGGCGGTGGTCATGCTGGGTGGAAAACTATTGCGTCTAGTCAAAAAATAAGGCGGGCAGCTTTGTTATGGTTCCGAGGTGGGCGCCCCGCCCACCTTTCTGAAAGGAACAACGATGGCCCAACCTGCCCAACAAGGCCCGACCGGCGCCTTCATCGCCGCCTCCTGGGTCGCCCTGATCGCCGGCGCGCTGACCTACCTGATCGGCCTGTGGAACGCCGGCATGCAGCTGAACGAAAAAGGCTATTACTTCACCTTGCTGATGTACGGCCTGTTCGCCGCCGTCTCGCTACAGAAATCGGTGCGTGACCGCAGCGAAGCCATCCCGGTCAGCGGCCTGTATTTCGGCCTGTGCTGGATATCGGTGATGCTGGCGGTCGGCCTGCTGGGCGTGGGCCTGTTCAACGCCAGTCTGGCGCCCAGCGAAAAAGGCTTTTACGCGATGGCTTTCGTGCTCAGCCTGTTTGCCGCAGTGGCGGTGCAGAAAAACGTGCGCGATGTCGCCGCCATCAAGGGCACGCCCCATGCCGGCAGCGGCGAAGCGGGCTAACTTTCGCACAAAATCCAGGGAACTCCCTGCCGCCGTCCCACTCCAATGGCGTAGGGGGTGGAGAGCATGGAGCATGTGCAGCGGCACTTGCGCATGGCGCTGGACGCCGCGCGCATGACGATCTGGGATTCGGAACTTCACGATGGCCGCGTGGTCGACAGCACGGTCAAATGGTTCGGCGCAGGCGCCACCTTGCTGGGCCTGCCCTCCGGCGACCTGAAGCAGCCGTTTTCCGTCTTTCTCCAGCACGTCTGCCAGGAAGACCGCGACCAGCTGCTCGACACCATGCAGACCGCGGTCGACAACCGTGCCGGCTATGAAGTCGAATACCGCGTGATCTGGCCGGACAAAAGCCGGCACTGGCTGGCCGCCAAGGCCCACGTGTTCTGCAACGGCGACGACCGCGCCCAGCCGCTCGGCACGCTGGGCGTGGTCTGGGACATCACCGAACGCAAGAACAGCGAGCAAACCACCGCGCGCCAGCGCGAGCTGGCCGCCGTCACGCTGCGCTCGATCGGCGAGGGCGTCATCACCACCAACGCCCACGGCGAAACCGACTACCTGAACTACATCGCCGAACAACTCACCGGCTGGACCCACGACGAGGCGCGCGGGCTGCACATCGCCAGCACGCTGAAGCTGGTCGACGACGCCGGCGAGGCCATCCCGGAGCACGTGGCGCTGCAATGCCTGCGGCTGCGGCAGGCGATCGGCATGTCGTCGCAAAACCAGCTGGTCACGCGCGACGGCCGCCATGTGGCGGTCGAGGAATCGGCCGCACCGATCTGGTCCGACGGCGGCGAGCTGCTGGGCGCGGTGGTGGTGTTCCGCGACGTCAGCCACGAGCGCAAGCTGACCAAGCAGCTGTCGTGGAACGCCAGCCACGACACGCTCACCGGCCTGATCAACCGGCGCGAATTCGAAGTGCAGATCGCCGCCGCGCTGCACAGCGCCAAGGAGGACGGCCACGTGCACGCGCTGCTGTACATGGACCTGGACCAGTTCAAGATCGTCAACGACACCTGCGGCCACAGCGCCGGCGACCTGCTGCTGCAACTGCTGTCCAAGATGCTGCAGACGCAGATGCGCGACAGCGACATCCTGGCCCGCCTCGGCGGCGACGAGCTGGGCGTGCTGCTGCCGCACTGCCCGCCGGACCAGGCGCTGCTGATCGCCGACGTGCTGCGGCAGTCGGTCAAGAACTTCCGCTTCGTGTGGGACGACCACACCTTCGAGCTGGGCGTAAGCATCGGCCTGGTCGAGGTCAACCACCACAGCAAATCGATGACCGAGCTGCTGATGGCCGCCGACCAGGCTTGCTACCTGGCCAAGGAGCGCGGCCGCAACCGCGTGCACCTGTACCAGGAATCGGATCAGCGGCTGGCGCGGCGGCAGGGCGAGATGCAGTGGGTGTCGCGCCTGAACGAAGCCTTCGAGCACCAGTACTTCCGGCTGTACGCCCAGCCCATCGTGCGCCTAGGCCAGCAGGACGAGGAGGAGCACGACGAGGTGCTGATCCGCATCCAGCCGGCCAAGGGCGACCTGATCCTGCCCGGCGCCTTCATCCCCGCCGCCGAGCGCTACGACATGATGACGGCCATCGACCGCTGGGTGATACGCGCCGTCTGCCGCCATGTGCAAAGCCTGGGCGCGCAGCCGGACGCCAACGGCCGGCTGCCGGCGCAGTACTCGGTCAACCTGTCCGGCACCTCGCTGGGCGACGAGGGCTTGCACGACTACATCGTCCAGCAGTTCGCCGAACACGGCATCTCGCCGGCGCAGATCTGCTTTGAAATCACCGAGACGGCGGTGATCGCCAACCTGGTCAAGGCGCAGGACTTCATGGCCGGGCTGAAGGCGCTGGGCTGCCGCTTCTCGCTGGACGATTTCGGCAGCGGCCTGTCGTCGTTCGCCTACCTGCGGGCGCTGCCGGTGGACTTCCTCAAGATCGACGGCGTGTTCATCCGCGGCATCGCCACCAACGCCATCAACCGCGCCCTGGTCAAGGCCATCAACGAAGTCGGCCACGTGATGGGCCTCAGCACCGTGGCCGAATACGTCGAGGACGAGCCGACGCTGGCCGTGGTGCGCGAACTGGGCCTGGACTACGCCCAGGGCTACGCGGTCGGCACGCTGCGGCCGCTCAGCGCCAGCGCCGGCGCTTAGTCCACGGCCAGCTCAACCAGCTCGGCCTGCAACGGCGTGCCCAGCGCGCGCAGCGCCGTGTTGAAATCGTCCAGACTCAGCTCGGCGCTGGCGGTGGCCACGCAGCGCGTGTGGCCGCCGCCGGCCGACGTGTGCGGCGCCAGCTCCTGCAGCACGCCGTCGGCCGGGTCGAGGAACTGCACATCCGGTGCCGCCGCCTCAAAGAAGGGCTTGAGCCACGGCAGGTGGGTGGACGACATCGTCATCACATCGACCTGCGGATGAGCGGCGCGCAGCTCGGCGATGAAGCCGCTGACGGCGGCCTGGGTTTCCTGCGGCCTGTGGACAAAGGCGAAGTTTTCCACAAGGTCCACCAGCGCCGATGCATTCACCAGCACCACCTCGTCATCGCCGCGATGGACGTCGGCATAGGCTTGCATGGCCGCGCTGCCCACCATCGAGCGCACGCCCAGCACCGCCACCTTGCCGCTGGCCGAACGCCGCACCGCCTCCGCTACCGGCGGGAAGATGCCGATCACCGGCACGCCGGCCGCCGCGCGCAGCGGCTCCAGCACCACCACGCTGGGCGCGTTGGACGCCAGCACCACCGCCACGCAACCCTGCGCCTGCAAGTAGGCGGTAGCACGTTGCACCGACGCCAGCAACTGCTGCGGCGTCTTGGCGCCGTAGGGGAAGCTGGCGCGGTCGGCGAAATACACGATGTCCTGCGCCGGGAAGGCCGCGCGCACGCGCTCGACGATGGCGTAGCTGCCGATGCCGGCGTCGAAGATGCCGACAGGTCGTTGAAGTTCCATGGTTTTCCTTAGCCAACCCCAATCCGGGGAATTTTGATCTACATCAATAAAATTGCGGGTCGGACTCCGTAAACTGGACACATCAATTGCGATAGAGCAATAAACGGCCGAGCCGGCCCAACTGTGGAGTCCCGAAATGCGCAACAACCAGCCCGTTACCAACCGTGAAGTGGAAGTCCTGGACGACCAGGCCATCGTTTCCAAGACTGACTTAAATGGCAACATTGTCTACGTAAATCCCTACTTCACGCAAATCAGCGGCTACAGCGAGGCGGAGCTGCTGGGTGCGCCGCAAAACATCGTGCGCCATCCGGACATGCCGGCCGACGCCTTCGCCGACCTGTGGAGCTCGATCAAGGGCGGCACGCCGTGGACCGGCATCGTCAAGAACCGCTGCAAGAACGGCGACCATTACTGGGTGCGCGCCAACATCACGCCGATCCGCGACAACGGCAAGACCACCGGCTACATGTCGGTGCGGGTCAAGGCCGAGCGCCAGCAGATCGCCAAGGCCGAACAAGCCTACCGCGCCATCCGCGAAGGCGGCCGCCACGGCATCCGCATCAAGAACGGCCAGGTGATCCAGGCCGGCGCCGGCTCGCTGATGTCGCGCCTGAGCCATGTGTCGCTGGCCATGCGCATCTGGCTGGCCACCAGCGTGGTCAACGTGCTGCAGGTGATCGTCTGCGCCGCCGCGCTGATGAGCGGCGGCGCCAACAACTACCCGATCTTCTTCGCCACCTTCTTCGGCCTGCTGATCAACGTCTTCCTGTGGTACACGCTGCGGGTGTCGGTGCTGCAGCCGCTGGGCCGCGCATTGGAAGGCGCGCGCGCCATCGCCGCCGGCGACCTGTCGGGCTCCTTCGACACCGAGGCCACCGACGAAGTGGGCCAGCTGCTGCGCGCCCTGCAGCAGATGAACAGCAACCTGATCGCCACCATCCGCGATGTCCGCAACAATGTCGAGACCATGGCCGTGGCCACGCGCCAGATCGCCGCCGGCAACGCCGACCTGTCCGGCCGCACCGAGGCGCAGGCCGCCAGCCTGGAGGAAACCGCATCCAGCGTCGAGCAGTTCTCGTCCACCGTCAAGCAGAACGCCGACAACTCGGCGCAGGCCAACCAGCTGGCGCAGAACGCCTCCAGCGTCGCGGTGCAGGGCGGCGAGATCGTCGCCGACGTCATCGCCACCATGGACGAGATCAACGCCTCGTCGCGCAAGATCGTCGACATCATCGGCCTGATCGAAGGCATCGCCTTCCAGACCAACATCCTGGCGCTGAACGCCGCCGTCGAAGCGGCGCGTGCCGGCGAACAGGGCCGCGGCTTCGCCGTGGTGGCGGGCGAGGTGCGCAACCTGGCCCAGCGCAGCGCCACCGCCGCCAAGGACATCAAGAACCTGATCGACGTCTCGGTCGGCAAGGTCAGCGCCGGCATGGTGCAGGTCGACCGCGCCGGCGCCACCATGAAGGAAGTGGTGGCCTCGGTGCAGCAGGTGACGTCCATCATGCATGAAATCTCGGTCGCCTCGCACGAGCAGAGCATCGGCGTCGACCAGGTCAACGCCGCCATCGCCCACATGGACCAGGTCACGCAGCAGAACGCCGCGCTGGTCGAAGAAGCGGCCGCCGCCACCGCCAGCCTGGCGCTGGAAGCCGGCGGCCTGACGCAGGCGGTCAGCCTGTTCAAGTTCGGCAGCACGCGCACCAGCAGCGGCGCGCGCAAGGCACGGCCAGTGCGTAGCGCCGCCCCCATGAAACGTCTGGCAGCATGACCATGAATACCGCCTTCCCCGCCGTGGAATTCGACGCCGAGATCATCGGCAAGCTGAGCCAGTCCGGCCCGCGCTACACGTCGTATCCGACCGCCGACCGCTTCCAGCAGGACTTCGGCTACGGCCAGTTCCTGGAGGCGGTGGCCGGACTGCGCATGCGCCGCAGCCAGCGGCCCTTGTCGCTGTACGTGCACATTCCGTTCTGCGACACCATCTGCTACTACTGCGGCTGCAACAAGATCGTCACCAAGGACCACAGCAAGGCCGCCACCTACCTCGGCTACCTGAAGCAGGAGATCGACATGCAGGGCCGCCTGTTCGCCGGCATGGGCCAGATCGAACAGCTGCACTTCGGCGGCGGCACGCCGACCTACCTGAGCGACCGCCAGATGGGCGACCTGATGACCCATCTGCACGAGAACTTCAGCTTCGTGCCGGACGCGCAGGGCGAGTACTCGATCGAGATCGATCCGCGCACCGTCA
This sequence comes from Rugamonas rivuli, assembly GCF_009380165.1. GTDB lineage: Bacteria > Pseudomonadota > Gammaproteobacteria > Burkholderiales > Burkholderiaceae_D > Rugamonas > Rugamonas rivuli. The sequence goes on along the minus strand of NZ_WHUF01000007.1, from coordinate 122,267 downwards.
GCGTCGATCGCGTGCACTCGCTGCGCGCGCAAGGCTTCAACCGCATCAGCCTGGGCGTGCAGGACTTTGACCCAGAAGTGCAAAAGGCCGTCAACCGCATCCAGCCGGAAGCGGAAACCCGCGCAGTGATGGACGCAGCGCGCGCCGCCGGCTTCCGCTCGATCAGCATCGATCTGATCTACGGCCTGCCCAAGCAGACCATGGCCAGCATGGAGCAAACGCTGGACAAGGTGATCGACGCCGACCCGGACCGCATCGCGCTGTACAACTACGCGCATCTGCCGCACCTGTTCAAGCCGCAGCGCCGCATCGCCGACGCCGACCTGCCGACGGCCGCCGTCAAGCTCGACCTGCTGGCGCTGTGCATACGCCGGCTGTGCGCGGCCGGCTATGTCTACATCGGCATGGACCATTTCGCCAAGCCCGGCGACGAGCTGGCAGTGGCGCAGCGCCAGGGCCGTTTGCAGCGCAACTTCCAGGGCTACTCGACGCGCGCCGAGGCGGACTTGATTTCCTGCGGCGTGTCGGCCATCAGCGCGGTCGGCGCCACCTACAGCCAGAACGAGAAAACGCTGGAAGCCTATTACGAAAAACTCGACGACGGCAAGCTGCCGGTCACGCGCGGCATCAAGCTCGATACCGACGACCTGCTGCGGCGCATCGTGATCCAGAAGCTGATGTGCAATTTCGAATTGTCGATCTCGTCGATCGAACAGGCGTATCCGATCCGCTTCCCGCTGTACTTCGCGGCCGAGCTGGAAAAGCTCAAGGCCTTCGAAGACGACGGCCTGGTACAGATCGATCCGCAATGGATCAGCGTGACGCCGAAAGGCCGTCTGCTGATACGCAATATCTGCATGGTGTTCGACCGCTACCTGAGCATGCCGCGCGTCGACGGCCCGCAGCCGCTGCGCTACTCGAAAACGATATGAACGCATCATGAACCTGCTTCAGCTACTGCCGGTGATGGTGGTCGGACTGGCCGGCAGCGTGCACTGCATCGGCATGTGCGGCGGCATCGTCGGCGCGCTGTCGGTCGGCACGGCGGTGCCAGCACCGATGCGTAACGTGATTCCGATCGTCGCCATGCCGGCCCCCGCCAGCACCAGCACCTTGCCGCGCGTGCTGTCGTACAACGCCGGCCGCATCGCCAGCTACATGGTGGCCGGTGCGCTGGCGGGCGGCCTGGCCGGCGGTGCGCAAAGCCTGTCGGCGCTGGCCGGCGTGCAGCTGCTGTTCTACTGGCTGGCCAACCTGATGCTGGTGGCGCTCGGCCTGTACCTGATGAACGCCTGGCGCGGCCTGGCCTTGCTGGAGCAGGGCGGCCGCGTGCTGTGGCAGCGCGCGCAACCGGCCATCGCGCCGATGATGAAAACCCTGATGCCGGCACAACGCCCGCACCAGGCCTTCGCGCTGGGCGCACTGTGGGGCTGGCTGCCGTGCGGCATGGTCTACAGCGTGCTGCTGACCGCGATGCTGAGCGGCTCGGCCAGCGACGGCGCCGCCGTCATGCTGGCCTTCGGCCTGGGCACGCTGCCCATGCTGACCGCGCTGGGCCTGGCCGGCGCCCGCCTGCAACGCGCGCTGCAGCAGCGCCGCGTGCGCATCGCCTGCGGCCTGCTGGTACTGGCCTTCGGCGTGCTGGGACTGGCGCGCGCGGCCGGCGGCATCGCGCCAGACTGGATGGACACCTTATGCCTGACACCACATCAATAAACCGCCACACGGCGCCCGGCGCGCAAGTGCACGTCTGCTTCCACTGCGGCCAGCCGCTGCCAGCCGTCGCCAAGCCCGAATGGCAGGTGCGCATCGACGGCGTCGACCACGCCATGTGCTGCCCCGGCTGCGCGGCGGTGGCGCAGACCATCGTCGACCTGGGCCAGGCATCGTACTACCACGAGCGCTCGGCCTTCGCCGCCAGCGCCGAGGGCGCGCAAATGCTGCCGCCGGAACTGCGCCTGTACGACAACGCCGACCCGCGCTTCGCCCTCGATGAAGGCAGCCGCGAAACCACGCTGGCGGTCGAAGGCATACGCTGCGCCGCCTGCGTGTGGCTGATCGAACAGCGCCTGGCCAAGCTGCCCGGCGTGCAGAGCGCGCAGCTCAACGTCGCCACCGAACGCCTGTACGTGCGCTGGCGCTCGGACGATTGCCAGCCCGGCGACATCCTGGCCGCGCTGCACGCGATCGGCTACGCCGCCTATCCCTACGACGCGCAGCGCCACGGCGAACAGCAGCGCCAGGCCGCCAAGACCCTGGGCCGCCAGCTGTTCGTGGCCGGCCTGGCTATGATGCAGGTGATGATGTACGTGGCCCCGGCCTACCTGGCGGACGACGGCACGCTGGACGACAGCATGGCCGCGCTGATGCGCTGGGCCAGCCTGCTGCTGACGGCGCCGGCCATCTGCTATTCGGCGCTGCCGTTCTGGCGCGGCGCCTGGAACAGCCTGCGCGCCTACACCTTGGGCATGGACGTGCCGGTGGCGCTGGGCATCGCGGCCGCTTTCGGCGCCAGCGTGCTGGCCACGGTGCGCGGTCACGGCGAAGTGTATTTCGATTCGGTGACGATGTTCATCTTCCTGCTGCTGTGCAGCCGCCACCTGGAACTGCGCGCGCGCCGCAAGGCTGGCGCCGCGCTGGAGCGCTTGCAGCACGCGCTGCCGGCATCGGCCACGCTGCTCGACGATTACCCGGCCAGCCACGCGGCCACCCTGGTGCCGGCCGCCGCGCTGGCGGTGGGCCAGGTCATCATGATCAAGCCCGGTGAAGCGGTGGCGGCCGACTGCGTCATCGTCGACGGCCGCACGCAGCTCGACCTGTCGCTGCTCAGCGGCGAAAGCGCGCCGGTGGCCAAGGACAGCGGCGACGCGCTGCCGGGCGGCGCCATCAACGCCGGCTCGGTGGTGCTGGCGCGCGTGACCAGCATCGCCCAGGACAGCACCTTGTCCAAGCTGGTCAAGCTGGTCGACCGCGCCGGCCGCGACAAGCCGCGCATCGCCCAGTGGGCCGACGACGTCGCCGGCTGGTTCGTGCTGGCGCTGCTGCTGTTCGCGCTGGCCACCTTCGTGTTCTGGTACTGGATGGACGGCGACAGCGCCGCCCGCGCCTGGCCGATCGCCATCGCGGTACTGGTGGTGTCCTGCCCGTGCGCGCTGTCGCTGGCGACGCCGACCGCGCTGGCCGCCGCCACCGACCGCCTGCTGCGGCAGGGCGTGCTGATCACCGGCCCGCAAACGCTGGAGACGCTGCACCGCGCCACCCACGTGGTGTTCGACAAGACCGGCACGCTGACCTTCGGCCGCCCGGCCTTGCAGCAGACCGTGCAACTGGGCTTGATGCAGGCCGACTTCTGCCTGCAAGTGGCGGCCGCGCTGGACGCCGGCAGCGGCCACCCGCTGGCCCGCGCCATCGTCGATGCCGCCGCTGCGGCGCAAGGCGGCACACGCGCCGACTGGCAAGCCACGGCGGTCGATGAAATCGCCGGGCGCGGCATCGAAGGCGTGCTGCACAACCGCCTGTACCGCCTGGGCAGCGCCGGCTTCGTCGCCGAGTTGAGCGGCTCGGCGCCGCCGCATGATGCGGGCAACGGCGTCACGCCGGTCTATCTCGGCGTGGCCGGCCAATGGCTGGCCTGCTTCCATTTGCGCGACGGCCTGCGGCCCGATGCGCAAGCCACGGTCGACTACTTCCGCAAGGCCGGCAAGACCGTGGTGCTGCTCAGCGGAGACAACGCCGACCTGGCGCGTCAGGTCGGCGACCAGCTCGGCATCAGCACCACCGTGGGCGGCTACCTGCCCGATGAAAAACTGGCCTTCGTCAAGCGCCTGCAGCAGACCGGCGCCGTGGTGGCGATGGTCGGCGACGGCATCAACGACGCCGCCGTGCTGAGCGCGGCCGACGTCTCCTTCGCGATGGGGGCGGGCGCAGCACTGGCGCAAGCCCATGCCGACGCCGTGCTGCTGTGCGGCCGCCTCGGCGCCGTCGCCGACAGCGCCCGCGTGGCGGCGCGCACCATGGGCGTGATCCGCCAGAACCTCGGCTGGGCCAGCGTCTACAACGCGCTGGCGATCCCGGCGGCGGCGGTCGGCCTGCTCAACCCGTGGCTGTCCGGCGTGGGCATGGCGCTCAGTTCCGCCGTGGTGGTGGCCAATGCGCTGCGGCTCAGAAGGGGGACATGATGGAAGCGCTCTACCTGCTCATTCCGCTCAGCGTGGTGCTGGTGTTTGCCGCGCTGTGGGTGTTCTTCAGCGCTTCCGACAGCGGCCAGTTCGACGACCTGGTCGGCCCGGCGCTGCGCGTGCTCCAGGACGATGACAAGCCACCACTAGAATAGTTTGATCTGGGAAATTTTGATCCACATCAAGGTTTTTTCACTCCCACAAAAGTAACCTTTGATACACATCATTAAAGCGTTCTTGGGAGAACTTCAAGTGGACCTTGCACAGAACTACAACTACAAGATTGTGAAGCAATTCGCAATCGCCACCGTGGTCTGGGGCATCATCGGCATGCTGGTCGGCGTCATTATCGCCGCCCAGCTGGCATGGCCGGCGTTGAACCTGGACATACCATGGTTGACCTACGGCCGCCTGCGGCCCCTGCACACCAACGCGGTGATTTTCGCGTTCGGTATCTGCGGACTTTTCGCGACGTCCTATTACGTCGTGCAGCGCACCTGCCAGGTGCGGCTGTTTTCGGACAAGCTGGCCGCCTTCACCTTCTGGGGCTGGCAAGCGGTGATCGTCAGCGCCGTCGTCACGCTGCCGATGGGCCTGACCCGCGGCAAGGAATACGCCGAGCTGGAATGGCCGATCACGCTGCTGATCGCCGTGGTGTGGATCGCCTACGCGGTGGTGTTCTTCGGCACGCTTTTAACCCGTAAGGTCAAGCACGTCTACGTCGCCAACTGGTTCTTCGCCGGCTACATCATCGCCGTGACGATCCTGCACGTAGTCAACGGCGCCAGCATGCCGGCCACCTTGTTCAAATCCTACTCCGCCTACTCGGGCGTGCAGGACGCCATGATCCAGTGGTGGTACGGCCACAACGCGGTGGGCTTCATCCTGACCGCCGGCTACCTGGGCATGGTCTACTACTTCATCCCGAAACAGGCCGAACGTCCGGTGTACTCGTATCGCCTGTCGATCGTGCACTTCTGGGCGCTGATCTTCACCTACATGTGGGCCGGCCCGCACCACCTGCACTACACCGCGCTGCCGGACTGGACGCAATCGATCGGCATGGTGTTCTCGCTGATCCTGCTGGCGCCAAGCTGGGGCGGCATGATTAACGGCATCATGACGCTGTCGGGCGCCTGGCACAAGCTGCGCACCGATCCTATCCTGAAGTTCATGATCGTCTCGCTGTCGTTCTACGGTATGGCCACCTTCGAAGGCCCGATGATGTCGATCAAGACCGTCAACGCGCTGTCGCACTACACCGACTGGGGCATCGCCCACGTCCACGGCGGCGCACTGGGCTGGGTCGGCTTCATCACCATGGGCTCGATCTACTACCTGCTGCCGCGCCTGGCCGGCCAGCAAAAAATGTACAGCACCAAGCTGATCGACCTGCACTTCTGGGTCGCCACCATCGGCATCGTGCTGTACATCGCCGCGATGTGGATCGCCGGCGTGATGCAGGGCCTGATGTGGCGCGCAGTCAATCCGGACGGCACGCTGACCTACACCTTCGTCGAAGGCGTCAAAGCCACCTACCCGTACTACGTGGTGCGCTTCGCCGGCGGCCTGCTGTACCTGAGCGGCATGTGCGTGATGGGCTACAACACCTGGATGACCTTGCGTAACCGCGAGACCGCCGTGGCGCGCATCCCCGCGCTGACCGCCGGCCACGCCTGATATCGGAGCTGAGTATGAAATTTTCACATGACTGGATCGAGAGAAATCCCTGGCTGCTGATCGCGCTGGTGACGCTGGTGGTCAGCGTCGGCGGCGCCGTCGAGATCGTGCCGCTGTTCTTCCAGAAGTCCACCACCGAGCCGGTGGCGGGCCTGAAGCCTTACTCGCCGCTGCGCCTCGCCGGCCGCGACATCTATGTACGCGAAGGCTGCTACAACTGCCACTCGCAGATGGTGCGTCCGTTCCGCGCCGAGACCGAACGCTACGGCCACTACTCGGTCGCGGGCGAGTTCGTCTACGACCGGCCGTTCCAGTGGGGTTCCAAGCGCACCGGGCCGGACCTGGCGCGCGTGGGCGGCCGCTACAGCGATGAATGGCACCGCACCCACCTCGCCAATCCGCGCGACGTGGTGCCGGAATCGAATATGCCGAACTACCCATGGCTGGCGAAGACCTCGCTGGTGCCGGACTCGATCGTGCCGAAAATGAAGGCGCTCAAGCGCCTGGGCGATCCCTACACCGACGCCGAGATCGCCGCCGCACCGGACGAGCTCAAAGACAAGACCGAAGAAGACGCCCTGGTCGCCTACCTGCAAGGCCTGGGCACATTAATCAAGACGAGGAACTAGCATGGCTATCGATACCCTGTTTGATCGCGCCAGCAGCGTGATGACGGTGATTTCCTTCATCACATTTGCCGGCATCCTGTGGTGGGCCTTCATCCACAACAAGGAAGCCGACTTCGCCACGGCGGCCCAGCTGCCGTTCGACGACGAGAAGGAGCACGGCCATGGCTGATTTCACCAACGGTTTCTGGGACATGTACATCGTCGTGCTGACCCTGCTCGGCATCATCGGCTGCGGCGTGCTGCTGTTCTCGCAATCGAAGATCAAGGGCAAGGCCGGCGAAACCACCGGCCACGTGTGGGACGAAGACTTGAGCGAGCTGAACACGCCGATGCCGCGCTGGTGGATGTGGCTGTTCTACATCACCATCGTCTTCAGCCTGGGCTACCTGGTCCTGTATCCCGGCCTGGGCAGCTATGCCGGCAAGCTGGGCTGGAAATCCTCGGGCCAGTACCAGGCCGAGCTGAAGCAGGCCGAGAACGACTACGGCCCGCTGTTCGCGCAATACCAGAAGCAGGATCTGAAAAAGGTGGCGGCCGATCCCAAGGCCCACGCCATCGGCGAACGCCTGTTCCTGACCTACTGCGCGCAGTGCCACGGCTCGGATGCGCGCGGCAACAAGGGCTTCCCCAACCTGACCGACAAGGACTGGCTGTTCGGCGGCGCCCCCGAGACCATCAAGGAAACCATCCTGCACGGCCGCACCGGCGTGATGCCGGCTATGGGCGCGGCGCTGGGTTCGGACAAGGATGTGGAAAACGTCGCCCACTACGTGCTGAGCCTGTCCGGCTCGACCGCCGATCCGATCAAGGCGGTGTTCGGCAAGGACAAGTTCGGCGCCTGCATGGCTTGCCACAGCGCGGGCGGCACCGGCAACCAGGCCATCGGCGCACCGAATCTGACCGACAAGATCTGGCTGTTCGGCGGCAGCGCCGAGACCATCATGGAAACCATCCGCAAGGGCCGCAGCACCACCATGCCGGCGTTCGCGGACTTCCTCGGCGACGCCAAGGTGCACGTATTGGCCGCCTATGTGTGGAGCTTGTCGAACGACGTCAACCATGTTGAACCCTCACCGGTCGCGGCGGCGACAGAAACCGCCACGGCAGCAAAATGAACGATCCTGCACCACAAGTCATCAAGATGTATGCGGCGCGCGAGGAAATCTATCCGCGCGAAACCTCGGGCCGCTACGCCCGCCTGCGCTGGCTGTGCGTTTGGCTGACGCAGCTGGCGTTCTACTGCACGCCGTGGATGCAGTGGAACGGCCGCCAGGCCCTGCTGTTCGATCTGGCGGCGCGCAAGTTCTACATCTTCGGCCTGGTCTTGTGGCCGCAGGACTTCATCTACCTGGCGGCGCTGCTGATCATCTGCGCCTACCTGCTGTTCCTCGCCACCGCGGTGGCGGGGCGGGTGTGGTGCGGCTTCGCCTGTCCGCAAACGGTTTATACCGAAATCTTCCTGTGGATAGAACGCAAGATCGAAGGCAAGCGCAGCGCGCGCATGGCGCTGGACCGGCGGCCGATGTCGCCGGCCAAGTTCGGCAAGAAGAGCGCCAAGCACCTGGCCTGGGGCGCGGTGGCGCTGTGGACCGGCTTTACCTTCGTCGGCTACTTCACGCCCATCAAGCTGCTGGGCAACGAGGTGCTGACTTTGAGCTTCGGCCCGTGGGAATGGTTCTGGGTGCTGTTCTACAGCCTGGCCACCTACGGCAACGCCGGCTGGCTGCGCGAGCAGGTGTGCAAGTACATGTGCCCGTACGCCCGCTTCCAGAGTTCGATGTTCGACCGCGATACGCTGATCATCACTTACGACGGCGAACGCGGCGAACCTCGCGCGCCGCTCAGCAAGCGCGATGAGGTCAACGGCGGCTCGTGCATCGACTGCAGCCTGTGCGTGCAGGTGTGCCCGACCGGCATCGATATCCGCAAGGGCTTGCAGTACGAGTGCATCGGTTGCGCCGCCTGCGTCGACGCCTGCAACGGCGTGATGGACAAGATCGGCCAACCGCGCGGCCTGATCCGCTACAGCACCGAGCGCGCGCTGATGATGCACTACACGCCGACCGAGATCCGCCAGCGCACGCTGCGGCCCCGCGTGAAGATCTACGCCGGCATCCTGGCGCTGATCGTGGCGGCGGTCGGCGTCGCGCTGTGGCTGCGTACGCCGCTCAAGCTGGACGTGATACGCGACCGCGGCGCCATGGGGCGCGAGGTCGAGGAGGGCATGATCGAAAACGTCTACCGCCTGCAGATCATGAACACGACGGAGCAGGCGCACACCTACCGCATCCGCGTCGGCGGCCTGGCCACGCTGTCGCAGGTGACGCCGGAAGAGGTGCGGGTGGAAGGCACCGAGACCAAGGCGTATCCGATCCGCCTGCGCACCGCGCACGGCGCCGGACAGCCGGGCTCGAACAAGATCGAAATCGAACTGACCGCAGTCGACCAGCCGTCGCTGCATGTGAAGGAACACGCGGTATTCTTCGTGCCGCGCTAAGGAGAGCAAGATGAGCGTATCGATGATGGCGCAAGCGCCGACGACGCCGTGGTGGAAGCAGCGCTGGCCGTGGCTGCTGATGCTGGGTCCGGCCGTGGTGGTGGTGGCCGGCAGCTACACCGGCTATCTGGCTTACTCGCAGCAGGACGCGCTGGTGGTGGGCGATTACTACAAGCAGGGCAAGGCCATCAACCAGGACTTGCGGCGGGACCGCCTGGCCTCGACGCTGGGCCTGTCGATGGCGCTGGGCTACGACGCCACTACCGGCACGCTAAACGGCCAGCTGCGGCGCAATAGCAGCGACCAGGGCCGGAGCGAGCGGCTGTTCGTCCACCTGTCGCACGCGACGCTGCCGGAGAAGGATATCCAGCTGGTGGTGCAGCCGGACGAGTTCGGCGCGTTCCAGATCAATCTGCCGATGCTGGAGCGCAGCCGCTGGGTGGTGCTGGTGGAGGGCGAGAAACGCGACTGGCGGCTGGCCGGCGCATGGACCTGGCCGGCGCAGCGCCAGGTGACGCTGCAGGCCGACAACTAATCAGGCACAGGTCTGCATGCCGGCGGTGATGGCTTTCAGCGTCGGCACGTCGAGCAACTCGATCTCGCGGTTGCTCACGCGCAGCAGGCTTTCCTTCTTGAACTTGGACAGCAAACGGCTGATGCTCTCGATCGTCAGCCCCAGGTAGTTGCCGATTTCCTCGCGCGACATGCGCAGCTGGAAGGTGTTCGGCGAGTAGCCGCGCGCCTCGTAGCGCGACGACAGGTTGATCAGGAAGGCGGCAAAACGCTGGGTCGCCTGCATATTCCCCAGCAACAGCATCACGCTTTGCTCGCGCGTGATTTCCTGGCTCATCATGCGGTGGAAGTGGCGCAGCAGCGTCGGCATATCGGCCAGCAGTTGTTGCAGGCTGCCGAAAGGAATCTCGCACACTTCGCTGTCTTCCAGCGCCACGGCGGTGCAATGGTGCAGGTCGGTGCTGATGGCGTCCATGCCCAGCAGTTCGCCGGCCATCTGGAAGCCGGTGATCTGTTCGGCGCCCTCGCGGTTGACCTGGTAGGTCTTGAAATGGCCCAGCCGTATCGCAAACAGGCTCTGGAAGGGATCGCCGATGCGGAACAGCGTGGCGCCGCGCGCAACTTTGCGCCGGCGGCCGATGATCTGGTCGAGCCGGTCCATGTCGTTGTTGTCCAGCCCCATGGGCAAACACAGCTGGTGCATGCTGCAGGTCGCGCAACTGGCCTTGAGGATCTCGATGGTGGCGCTGGGCAGGACCAGCTCTGGAAGTTCTCGTATCATGCAGCCAGTGTAGACCATTTGTCGTCATTTGTGGCTGATGCCGCAGTTAGCCGATCAAGTATTTCCGCCCCGTGCAGCTTGCTGCATGCAACTTGAAGTATCACAAAATATTTAGAATTTTTAGCTTGCATGCGATTAAATTGTGAGCTATAGTTCAACACATCAAGTAGCACACTATTTGATCGCCAACAAACAAAACAACCCACCAACTGAAAGGAAACATCATGAAACGCACCCTGATCGCTACCGCACTGCTGGCATCCGCATTCGCCGCCCAGGCCGCCGCCCCGGCCGCCGACACCACCGTCGTCCTGGTCCACGGCGCGTTCGCCGATGGTTCCAGCTGGGACAAGGTCATTCCACTGCTGCAGGCCAAAGGCTTGAAAGTGGTGGCCGTGCAGAACCCGCTGAGCTCGCTGGCCGACGACGTCGCCGCCACCCAGCGCGTGGTCGATGCGCAAACCGGCAAGGTGGTGCTGGTCGGCCACTCGTGGGGCGGCACCGTCATCACCCAGGCCGGCACCAGCGATAAAATCAAGGCCCTGGTCTATGTGGCCGCGTTCGCGCCGTCCGAAGGCGAGGCCACCGCCAACCTGGGCAAGGACTACGCCGTGCCGCCCGGCATCGCCACGCTGCAGGCCGACGCCGCCGGCTACCTGTGGCTGCCTGCCGACTCGGTCGCCAAGAACTTCGCGCCGGACGTGCCGCCGGCCACCGCCGCGCTGATCGCCGCCACCCAGGGCCCGATCAACTCCAAGGCCTTCGGCGACGTCACCACCGTGGCGGCGTGGAAAACCAAGCCCAACTACTACATCGCCGCCGCCAACGACCGCATGATCGCGCCGGCGCTGCAGCAAGCCTTCGCCAAGAAGCTCAACGCCACCACCGTCACGCTGAAAACCAGCCACGTGCCCATGGTTTCGCAGCCGGCCAAGGTCGCCGAAGTGATCATCGCCGCCGCCCAGCGTTAATCCTGTTGCCAAGGCCGGGCTTTGATAGGAGAATTTGCTAGCATTTTCATATTTTTTCCAATCTCGCCCGGCCTCGCCTACTAAGGATGAAATGAAGTCACTTGGCATCAAGGCAAAAGTTGCGCTCGCAACCAGCATCACTTCGGTCCTGATGATCGCGCTGGTGACGGTGGTGCAAACCCATCGCATGCAGGACGACTTCACCCGGGTGCTGTTCACGCAGCAGACGGGGCTGATCAACCGCACCGCCGAGGAGCTCGACGACAAGCTGTTGATGCTGCTCGATATCATCGCCGTGTCGGCGCGTAACACGCCTGCCGCCATCGCCCACAATCCCGGCCAGCTGCGTACCTACTACCAGGACCGCGCCGTGCTGGCGCTGTTCGACGACCTGCTGGTGATCAACCCCGAGGGCACGGTGATCGCCGACCTGCCCGAGGTGCCGGGCCGCGCCGGCATCGACGCCTCCGACCGCGCCTACTTCAAGACCGTGATGCGCGCCCGCAAGCCGCTGATCACCGAGCCGCTGATCGGCCGCGCCGGCAAGCAGCCCATCGTGCAGATGGTGGCGCCGGTGCTGGACGCCAACGGCGACGTGGTGTGCCTGCTGGTCGGCGTGCTGCGGCTGTACAAGGACAATCTGCTGGGCCACCTGCGCAACGCCAAGGTCGGCCGCACCGGCTACTACTTCGCGCTGACCCGCGGCCCGCATCCGGTGTACGTGCTGCATCCCGAACTGAGCCGCCTGCTCAAGCCGCGCCAGCCCAACGCCAACCCCGCCACCACCCAGGCGCTGGAGCAGGACTTCGAAGGCACGATCGACAGCGTCAACGGCGCCGGCAAGCGCACCCTCAACAGCTACAAGGCGCTGAAGTCGGTGGACTGGGTGCTGGCCGCCTCGCTGCCGGCCGAGGAAGCGTTCGAGCCCTTCAACGGCGTGCTGTACCGGCTGCTGCTGTGGGGCGGCCTGGCCTCGCTGGCGGCCGCCGCGCTGATCGGCTGGCTGACGCTGCGCCTGCTGGCGCCGCTGATACGGCTGCGCGACGCCATCGTCGCCCTGCGCGACAACCCCGCCCGCTTCACGCCGCTGCCCACCCAGGGACAGGACGAGGTCGGCCAGCTGACCACCGCCTTCAACGAGCTGATGCACGAACGCCTGGCGGCCGACGCCCGCCTGCAAAGCCTGGTCGAGTTCGCACCGAACGCCATCGTCGTGGTCGGCGTCGACGGCCGCATCGAAACCTTCAACCGCGAGGGCGAGCGCTACTTCGGCTACGAGCGCGACGCCGTGCTGGGCCAGCCGCTGGAAATGCTGGTGCCGGAACGCCTGCGCGGCCAGCACGCCGCCCACCGCGTCAAATTCTTCGCCGAGCGCCTCAGCGCCGAGCCGGTGCGCATGGGCGACGGCAGCGTGCTGTACGGCTTGCGCAAGGACGGCAGCGAGTTCCCGGTCGAGATCAACCTGAGCGCGGTGCGCACCGACCAGGGCACCAAGGTGCTGGCGGTGATCTCCGACATCACCGAACGCCACCGGCTGCGGCTGGAAGTGGAAGCACGCGCCGAGGAGCTGGAGCGCGAGCGCGACCGCGCCGAGGCGGCCAACCGCGCCAAGAGCGAGTTCGTGGCCAATATGAGCCATGAAATCCGCACGCCGATGAACGCCGTGCTGGGCATGGTCTACCTGCTCGGCAATACGCCGCTGACGCCGCAGCAGCGCAAATACCTGAGCATGGTGCGGGTGTCGGGCCAGTCGCTGCTGGGCATCCTCAACGACGTGCTGGATTTCTCCAAGATCGAGGCGCGCCACATGGAACTGTCGCCGGTGGACTTCGCGCTGGACGACACCATGAACTCGCTGGCCACGCTGATGACCATGAACGCCAGCGACAAGGAACTGGAGCTGGCGATCAGCGTCGACCCGGCCGTGCCGCGCCACCTGCGCGGCGATTCCATGCGGCTGCAGCAAATCCTGGTCAACCTGGCCGGCAACGCCATCAAGTTCACCGAGCAGGGCGAGGTGGTGGTCAGCGTCGAGCTCAGCGCGCGCGACGAGGGCCACGCGCTGCTGCGCTTCGAGGTGCGCGACACCGGCATGGGCATGACCGAAACCCAGCTGGCGCAACTGTTCCAGGCCTTCTCGCAGGGCGACCAGAGCATCACGCGGCGCTTCGGCGGCACCGGCCTGGGCCTGGCCATCACCAAGCGATTGATCGAGCTGATGGGCGGGCAGATCGCCGTCAGCAGCACCCAGGGGCGTGGCACTTCCTTCTGGTTCAGCCTGCCGTTCGACGTGCTGCCGGAGCTGCCGGACGAGCGCCGCAAGCCGGCGCTGGGCAATCTGCGCCTGCTGGTGGCCGACGACAACCGCACCAGCCGCGAAGTGATCGCCAAGCTGATACGGGCCTGGGGCTGGCATGCGGACGAGGTCGATTCCGGCGCGGCCGCGCTGCACCGCTACCGCCAGAGCCAGCAGTCGCAGCAGACCTACGACGTGGTGCTGGCCGACTGGCACATGCCCGGCATGGACGGGCTGGCCACGGCCAAGGGCATCCGCGAGGCGGCGGGGGGCGGCAAGCAGCCCATCGTGGTGATGGTCAACGCCTTCGCCCGCGACCATGTGGAGGAAATCTCCAACGCGCCGGAAGCGGACGTGGTGCTGGTCAAGCCCATCACCAGTTCCAACCTGTTCGACGCGCTGCACCAGGCGCTGGTGGCCAAGAGCGACGGCCAGCCGCAGCCGGTGGCCGACGCCAGCATCGCCGGCAGCCTGGCCGGCCGCCATTTCCTGCTGGTGGAAGACAATGCGCTGAACCAGGTGGTGGCGCGCGGCATCCTCGAACACGCGGGCGCGACGCTGGACGTGGTCGGCGACGGCCGCCAGGCGGTCGAGCGCCTGCGCGCCGGCGCCAGCCGCTACGACCTGGTGCTGATGGACATGCAGATGCCGGTGATGGACGGCTTCACCGCCACCCGCATCCTGCGCCAGCAGCTGCGCCTGACCCTGCCCATCATCGCGATGACGGCGGGCGTGCTCGGTTCCGAGCGCCACCGCAGCCAGGAGGCCGGCATCACCGATTTCATCCCCAAGCCGATCGAAGTCGAGGAAATGCTGGAGGTGCTGCTGCGCCACCTGCCTGCCCCTGCTCCTGCTGCGGCCCCGGCCGCGCCGGCGACAACGGCCGCCGAAGACGACCTGCTGGCCGCCATGGCCGCGGCCGCCGCACCGATAGCGGCGCCGATGCCGGAACCGGTGCTGGTCAAGCCCGCCGCGGCGGCCATGCCGGCCGGCGAGGCCAGCATCTTCAACATGGACGCCCTGATGCGGGTGATGGGCAAGGACGCCAAGGGCCGCGCCGTGATGGCCAAGATGGTGCGCGGCGCGGTCGACACCGGCATGACGCCGGTGGAGGAGGCCGGCGCGGCGCTGCAGGAAGGGCGGCTGCGCGACGCCGCCCGCCTGTTCCACAGCCTGCGCGGCGCCGTCGGCGTGCTGGGCGCCAAGCGCCTGATCCAGGCCACCGTGGACGCCGAGAACGCCATCAACGAGCAGCGCGACGAAGAGCTGGCGCAGCGCTACCAGACCGTCTGCGACGAGCTGGAACTGACGCTGGCCCAGGCCCGCGCCTGGCTGGAACGCGAACAGCTGTAATCGCACAGCTGTAATTCCCCTCCATCTTTACATTTGTCACCATCTGCGCCCCCGGCCACGGCCAGGGGCGCTGTCTTTTTTCACATAACGAAATGTTATTGATAATAATTCGCATTTACATATGTGAGCTTCGTTGTTACAATCTCACGCATTAAATCGCCATGATCCGGCAGCCAGACGCCAGAACGCTACACCTCAGCGCAGCCAGCCGCCTACATTCTCGGAAGAAAGATGCAAATGATTAAGAGTCGCAAACACGCGCAATCGCGCTTCAACCAGCAAATGAGCGCGGCATTGGCCGTGATGCTGCTCCCGGTCGCCGCGCACGCCGCCGACGCCGGCGTCGATCCGGTCATCGTGGCCGGCAGCAACCAGACGCTGCAGGAAGTCAAAGTCACCGGCAACGCCATCAACGACTTCAAGGCCGACAAAGCCTCGTCCGCCAAGTACACCGAGAAACTGGTCGACACCGCCCAGACCCTGAACGTCATCAAGAAAGAACTGATCGACCAGCAAGGCGCCGTCACGCTGACCGAAGCGCTGCGCAACACCCCGGGCGTGGGCGCCTTCTTCCTGGGCGAAAACGGCAGCACCACCACCGGCGACGGCGTCTACATGCGCGGCTTCGACGCCTCCAGCAGCATCTACGTGGACGGCGTGCGCGATGTCGGCTCGATCTCGCGCGACACCTTCAACATCGAACAGATCGACGTGCTCAAAGGCCCGGCCGGCACCGACAACGGCCGCAGCTCGCCGACCGGCTCGATCAACCTGGTCAGCAAGAAGCCGCTGATGGAAGACGCCTACCTCGGTTCCGTCACCGTCGGCAGCGGCAGCCAGAAGCGCGCCACCGCCGACCTGAACAAGGTCATCAACGCCGACACCGGCACCGCCTTCCGCCTCAACCTGCTCGACCAGGACAGCGGCAATCCAGGGCGCGACGTGGTCAAGAACAAGCGCTGGGCGATCGCGCCGTCGGTCGCCTTCGGCCTGAACGGTCCGACCCGCGTCTACCTGAACTACCTGCACGTCAGCCAGGACAACATCCCCGACGGCGGCGTGCTGACCATCGGCCTGCCGGGCTGGACCCCGCCGGCGCCGGTCGTCATCACCCCGGCCGCCGGCGGCAAGCCGGCCGTGTTCGGCCCGAGCTTCGACTTCATGGCCGGCGCCAAGGCGGTCGATCCGAAGAACTTCTACGGTTCGGTGCTGGACTTCGACAAGGTCAAGGCCGACATGTTCACCGCCCGCATCGAGCATGACTTCGCCGGCGGCGCCAAGCTGCAAAGCACCACCCGCTACGGCCGCACCAAGCAGGACTACCTGCTGACCTCGTTCATGTCGACCGGCGCCAACCTGCGCGGCGTCGTCGCCGGCTCCAATCCGGACAGCTGGATGATGGCGCGCACCAACCTGAACTACAAAGACCAGCTGAACGAAATCCTGACCAACCAGACCACCGTCACCGCCGACTTCGACGGCGCCGGCATGAAGCACACGGTGGTGGCCGGTATCGAGCTGATCAACGAGAAGCAGACCAACTACACCAACGTCAATGCGCCGGGCGCGACCGGCCTGCCGCTGGTCAGCATCTACCATCCGGACAGCAGCCAGCCGGTGACGGCCGCGCAGGTGAGCACCGTGCGCAACGGCGCCCGCGGCGACGGCACCACCAACACCCAGAGCCTGTACGTGTTCGACACCGCCAAGCTGGGCGACCAGTGGATCTTCAACGCCGGCGTGCGTCTGGACCACTACAACACCACCTACAACGGCGTCACGGTGCAGGGCACGGCCACGCCGCAAACCATCCCGGTCGGCACGCTGCTGGGCAGCTCGCTGACGGCCTCGGACAACCTGCTCAACGGCAAACTGTCGGCGCTGTACAAGCCGACCGCCGACAGCAGCGTCTACGCCCTGGTGGCGACGTCGAAAGCGCCGCCGGGCGGCAACAACTTCACGCTGAGCTCGGCCGCCAACAGCGCGTCCAACCCGAACTACGATCCGCAAATCACCACCAGCTACGAGCTGGGCACCAAGTGGGATCTGCTGAAGCAGAAACTGTCGCTGTCGGCCGCAGCCTACCGCACCGACGTGCGCAACGAGATCGAAGTCGACCCGAACAACGCGGCCAACTTCTTCCAGACCGGCAAGAAGCGCGTGCAGGGCGTCGAGCTGGGCGTGACCGGCGAAATCCTGCGCAACTGGCTGGTCAGCGCGGGCTACACCCGCATGTCGACCCAGGTGGTGTCCGGCAAGGTGGTCACCGCTGCCGGCGACAACCTGCTGAGCTACACGCCGAAACAGGCGTTCACGCTGTGGACCTCGTACACGCTGCCGATGGGCCTGCAGATCGGCGGCGGCGCCCGCTTCAGCGACAAGCTGATGCGCGGCACCGACGGCGCCGTCGGCACCCCGGCCTACGCCGATTCGTACTGGGTGTACGACGCCATGGCTTCGTACCCGGTCAACAAGCACGTCGATCTGCGCCTGAACGTCTACAACCTGGCCGACACGCAGTACGTGCAGGCGATCAACAAGTCGGGCTACCGCTACACCCCGGGCGCACCGCGCTCGGCCAGCCTGACCGCCAACTTCAAGTTCTAAGCGACAGCGCAGCTGTTATGCTGGCCCCGCCCTCACCGGCGGGGCTTTTTTTTGCAAGGAGTATCATCATGATGTTGCACATTCCCGGCGTACTGAGCCGCGAACAGGTGGCCGCCATGCGCCAGCGCCTGGACCAGACCGACTGGGTCGACGGCCGCAGCACGGTCGGCGCCCAGGGCGCGCAGGTCAAGCAAAACCGCCAGCTGGCCGAAGGCTCGGCGCTGGCGCAGGAACTGGGGGCGGAAGTGCTGGCGGCGCTGGCGCGCAGCCCCTTGTTCTTCTCGGCCGCGCTGCCGCTGCGCACCTGCCCGCCGCTGTTCAACAGCTATGCGGGCGGCGAGCACTACGGCGACCACGTCGACGGCGCGCTGCGGCGCGTGGCGTCCAGCGGGCAATGGCTGCGCACCGACGTCTCGTCGACGCTGTTCCTGTGCGATCCCGAGGATTACGACGGCGGCGAGCTGATCGTCACCGACGCCTATGGCGAACATGAGGTGAAATTGCCGGCCGGGGATTTGATCGTCTATCCGTCGACCAGCGTGCACCGGGTCATGCCGGTCACGCGCGGGGCGCGGGTCTGTTCCTTCTTCTGGACCCAGAGCATGGTGCGCGACGATATGCGCCGCAGCCTGCTGCTGGAGCTGGACCAGAACATCCAGAGCCTGCGCGCGCGCCTGGGCGACTGCCCGGAACTGGTCGGCCTGACCGGCCACTACCACAACCTGCTGCGACAGTGGAGCGAGGTCTGAGGCCTCAGGCCTCAGGCCTGTACTGCGGCCTCGGCTTCCGCCTTGGCCTTGGCCAGCGCATGACGGCGCTCGATGCGCGCGCCCAGCGGACGCATCAGGGACATCAGCACGAACACAAAGTTGGCATTGCCCGGCGCCGCATAGCTGATGACGACGGCCAGCGCGGCGATCAGCATGACGCCAAAGCTGCGCGCCATGGTGGCGCGGTAGACGCCCAGCGACATCGGATGCACGCACAGGCCGGGATGGCGGTGGATGTAGCGCGCCAGCAGCAGCGTGGACACGCTGAGCCAGATCATCACGCCCGAATACAGCGCCTGCCCGGTGATCGACGCGTACTGGCCGTTGACCGCCGACGCGAACGGCAGCAGCGCGGCGCTGGCCAGGCCGAGGATGGTCAGCCATAGCAAGCCCTGGTCGGCGTGGCGCACATAGCTGAACAGGCGGTGGTTGGCGATCCAGAAGATCGCCAGCACGAAAAAGCTGATCAGCCAGGAAATCAGATTCGGTATCAGGCCGTACAGCGCGCCGCGCAGCGCGGCCTCGCTGTCCAGGTGCGCATGCTCGGGCAGGCGCAGCTCGATCACCAGCAGGGTCATGGCGACGGCAAAGATGCCATCGATCAGGGCTTCGATACGGTGTTTGCTCAGCTGCGGCTGGCCCTCTGCGCTGACGTCGGTCATAGGTACTCCAGGATGATGGGGACGAGCCGTATTCTTGCCGCAAATTAAAATGTTTGCAACAACGGCCTGCCCGCCTCAGGCGGCCAGCATGTAGCCGACGCCGCGCACGGTGCGGATGCGCTGGGCGCCGATCTTGCGCCGCAGGTTGGAGACGTGGACTTCGATCACGCCGAAGTCGAGGGCGTCGCCCAGCGGCTCCAGGCGCTGCGCCAGCGCGCCCTTGGGCACCACCACGCCCGGTTCGCGCGCCAGCTCCAGCATCAGGCGGAATTCGCGCGGCGACAAATCCAGCAGCTCGCCGGCCAGCCAGGCCTTGTAGCCGCGCGGCTCGATGTGCAGCTCGCCGATGGTCCACAGCGGACTGGCCTGCTGCGCGTAGCGGCGCAGCACCGCGCGCAGCCGCGACACCAGCTCGGCCATCGCAAACGGCTTGATGATGAAATCGTCGGCGCCGCCGTCCAGCCCGGCCAGGCGGTCGTGCAGCGCCGAGCGCGCGGTGATCATGACGATGGGCAGCGCGACGCCGGCCTGGCGCCAGCGCAGCAGCAGGTCCAGGCCGCTGCCGTCGGGCAGCGAGATGTCCAGCAGCGCGCAATCGTAGGGCAGGTCGGCCGCCAGCAGCGGCGCGTCGGCCACGCGGCGCAGCCACTCGCTGCTGATGCCGTCCGCCTTCAGCGCCTGCTGCAGCGCGAATCCCAGGTCCAGGTCGTCTTCGATGATCAAGATGTGCATGTGGCGATTATAACGACGCCAACCTTAAGCCCAGCTATCGTTTTTTGTTCGCCCCGGTGCCGCGATACGTTATAGTTTCGGCTATTCAATTCTTCAACTGTGGATGGACATGGCGGAACAGGAAATAGCAAAGCACACCAAGAAAGTGGTGCAACTGATGGGCAAGAGCGAACACGGCTGGCGCCACAAGCTGGGCGAGATGGGGCTGGAGATCGTCACCATCGTCTTCGCGGTCAGCCTCAGCATCTGGCTGCACAGCCTGGGCGAGCACCGCCACGAGCAGCAGCAGGTGCGCGCCTTCCTGCTGGGCCTGCGGCACGATATCGGCAGCGACCTCGACATGATCAAGGAGCTCAATCAGGCCCACCATGAGTACGACGCCAACTTCGTCTACCTCGGCAAGTTCGATCCGCGCGCCACGCCCGACCCGCAAACCTTCGACGCCGCCTACCAGCGCGCCGACAGCAACTACTTCTTCAATCCGCTGGTCAGCCGCTATCAGGGGTTCAAGTCCTCCGGCAAGCTGGGCCACATCGAGAACGAAGCCCTGCTGGACAAGATCCTGGACCTGTACGAACGCAACACCGCCGCCATCAAATCGTCCGAAGGCGGCTGGCACTCCAACCAGGAGATCTTCCGCGCCTACATCGAAAACGGTTTGACGGGCGAAGACAGCCTCGCCGAGCGCTACCGCCTGATCACCGCGCCCAAGGGCAAGCGCCTGCTGCGCAAGCAGATCACCTTCCCGCAGCTATACGAGCGCTACAACGACTACGCCACGCTGGGCGCGGAGATCATCAAGGAAATCGAACACGAATATCCGGAAGCGGTCCAAGAGAAAAAATAGGAGTAAGCCGATGAAATTGAACACCCTGCTGGGCATGGCCGTCTGCGTGTCCGCCACCATGACCTGCGCCTATGCGCAACAATCGCCGCGCCAGCTGGCCAACGCCGCCGCCACCGCGCTGGAGAAAAAGGACTACGCGGCGGCGATCAGCGGCTACCGCGCCGCGCGCGACGGCGGCTATCGCGACGCCACGCTGATGTACGACCTGGCCACCGCCCACCTCAAGGCCGGCAACGAAGCCGAGGCGCTGGCCGCGCTGGAACGCGGCGTGGCCGAAGGCATGCGCCTGGCCGCCTACCTCGCGGAGGATCCGGATCTGGCCCCGCTGCGCGGCAACCCGCGCTGGCCGGCCATCGTCCAGCGCGCCACCGCCAACGAAGCCGCCTACCAGGCCGGGCACGCGAGCCCCGAGCAGTTCAAATTCATCACCAGCGATCTCGACCGCTTCTGGAAAGTATTCGAGCAACTGCCGGCCGCCAGCGCGCCGGCGCAGCTGCTCGACCAGCAGTACCTGGACGCCGGCAGCGTCGGCCTGCAGGGCTTCATCCCGCACCGCATCGGCAGCGGCGCCAACCTGTACGCGTCGATCAGCAAGCGGCCCAAGTACTACGCGGCGATCCGCCCGCAGACGCTGCAAACCGGCCGCATCGAACCCGCGCTGCGCGGCGCGATGCGCAAGTTCAAGGGCCTCTACGACAAGGCCACCTTCCCCGACGTCTACTTCCTGATCGGCGCGATGAACAGCGGCGGCACCTCCTCGCCGGACGGCCTGCTGATCGGCGTCGACATGTTCGGCCTGGGGCCGGGCGTGCCCACCGACGAACTGACGGGCTGGCACAAGAAATCGATCAACTCCTTCGACGCCCTGCCGTCGCTGGTAACGCACGAGCTGATGCACTTCCAGCAAAACCTGATGCCGCAAACCCTGCTGGGCCACGCCATCAAGGAAGGCGGCGCCGATTTCATGACATCGCTGCTCATCGACGGCAACTTCAACCAGAAGATCTACACCTACGGCTACGCGCACGAGGCCGAACTGAAGCAGCAATTCTTCGCCGCCATGCAGGGCAGCGACACCAGCCAGTGGCTGTACGGCGGCGCCGACGAAGCCACCGGGCGTCCGGCCGACCTCGGCTACTTCATGGGCTTCCGCATCTGCCAGGCCTACTACCAGCAAGCCAAGGACAAAAAGCAGGCCATCGCCGAGATCCTCAACACCAGGAATTTCGAACGCCTGCTGGCCGACAGCGGCTACCAGAACCCGCGCTGAAGCAGGCCCGGACGATCGCGACAACAATACGGACGCCGACGCATAGCCCGTGGCCGGGCGGCGGCATAGCATGTGTTCTTTCATCAAACGGAAGGAATGCAAGATGCGCGTATTCGTTACCGGAGCGACGGGATTCGTCGGCTCCGCAGTTGTAGCAGAACTGATCGCCGCGGGCCACCAGGTCACCGGACTGGCCCGCTCCGACGCCTCCGCCCAGGCACTGGCCGCCGCCGGCGCGCAGGCGCACCGGGGCGACCTGGAAGATGTCGACACCCTGCGCCAAGGCGCCGCGCAAGCGGACGGCGTCATCCACACCGGCTTCAACCACGACTTCTCGAAATTCCAGGCCAGCTGCGAAATGGACCGCCGCGTCATCGATGCCCTCGGCTCGGCGCTGGAAGGCAGCGCGCGGCCGCTGGTCGTGACGTCGGCCATGGGCGTGCTGCCGCGTGGCGTCGTCTCGACCGAGGAGTCGACGCCCATCGGCCATCCACGCGCCGCGTCGGAGCAAGCGGTCGATGCGCTGCGGGCCAGGGCGGTGCAAGCCTCGGTGCTGCGCCTGCCGCCGTCGGTGCACGGCGCGGGCGACCATGGCTTCGTGCCCATCCTGATCGAGACGGCACGCCGGACCGGCGTCTCCGCCATGGTCGACGGTGGGCTGAACCGCTGGCCCGCCGTGCACCGGCTCGATGCGGCCCGACTCTACCGCCTGGCGCTGGAACAGGGCGAAGGCGGCCGCCGCTACCACGCCGCCGCCGAGGAGGGCGTGGCCTTCCGCGACATCGCCGGTCTCATCGGCGACAAGCTGGGCCTGCCCGTCGCCAGCCTGAGCGTCGAAGAAGCCGCCGCCCATTTCGGCTGGTTCGCAAACTTTGCCGCGATGGATATTCCCTCGTCCAGCGCGTGGACGCGGCAAACGCTGGGATGGTTGCCGGCGCAGACGGAGCTGCTGTCCGACCTGCGGCAAGCGAATTATTTCGCATAATCGCATCGGGCCAGGGCCGGCCGCGACGGTTTTTTTGCATTCTATTCCCGCCAAACTGCAGTGCGTCGTCGCGGCATAATTCATCTGGTTTAATCGTTTTACCATGGCGCCTCCGAACAATTGGAGACACCCGATGAAATTGCGTACCACCCTGGCCCTGGCCTTATGCATGTCGACCGCACAGGCCGCCGATGTGCTCAAGCGCTTCCCCCATGCATCCGCCGAGCGCATCGTATTCGTCGCCAAAGGCAAGCTGTGGCAGGTTGCGCGCAGCGGCGGCGTGGCGAGCCAGCTGGCGCCGGAGGCCACCCGGCCGGTGATGCCGCGCTTTTCGCCGGACGGCCAGTGGATCGCCTTCAGCGCCCAGCGCGACGGCCACCAGGATGTCTACGTGATGCCGGCCGCCGGCGGCGAGCCGCGCCGCCTGACCTTCAATCCCAACTACGCCCAGCAGAAGGACGACATGGTCGTGACCTGGACGCCGGACTCGCGCCACATCGTGTTCGGCTCGCGCATGCAGGCCTGGAATCAGAAGGGCTACCGCATGTTCCTGGTGCCGCGTGAAGGCGGCCTGCCGCAGCCGCTGCCGATGGAGCACGCCGGCCTGATGAGCTACGCGGCGGACGCGCGCCACATCGCCTACACCCAGGTGCTCAACGATTTCGACGCCCGCAAGCGCTACGACGGCGGCCTGGCGCAGGACATCTACACCTACGACCTCGACACCCACGCCAGCCGGCAGATCACGCACTGGAAGGGCAACGACACGGCGCCGATGTGGTACGGCCGCAGCATCTACTACCTGTCCGACAGCGACAGCAAGCGCCGCATGAACCTGTGGGCCTACGACCAGGATAGCGGCAAGTCGCGCCAGCTGACCTTCTTCACGGATTTCGATATCGACTTTCCCGCGCTCGGCGGCCAGCAGATCACCTTCCAGCAGGGCGGCAAGCTGTATGCGCTGGACCTGCCGACGGAGCGGCTGCGCGAAATCCGCGTGACGCTGCCGGCCGATGCCAGCCCACCGCTGCAGGAAGTCGACGCCTCCCGCTTTATCCGCGAGGGCGACGCCGCCTTCGCCCTGGCGCCCGACGGCGGCGCGGCCGTGTTTTCCGCGCGCGGCGATCTGTTCGCGGTGGCCACCGGCGCGAACGCCATGACCAGGCTGACCGCCACCAGCGGCGCCGATGAAGAACGTCCGGCGTTTTCGCCCGACGGCAAGCTGCTGGCCTACATCACCGACGTCAACGGCGAACAGCAGGTCGCCGTGCGTCCCGCGCAAGGCGGCGCGGAACGGCTGCTGACGCATTCCACACGCGGCGCCTACTACACGCCGGTCTGGTCGCCGGACGGCAAGACGCTGGCCGTCGCCGACAGCGACAAGCGCCTGTGGCTGCTCACCGTAGCCGACGGCACACTGCGCGACGTAGCGCACGACCTGCATCGCGTGATCGACGACGCCGCGTTTTCACCCGACGGCCGCTGGCTGGCCTACAGCGTCCAGGCCGAGAACCAGCAGCGCGGCATCCACCTGTACGACATCGCAGCCGGGCGGGACCACGTCATCAGCTCGCCCATGAACAGCGACTGGAAGCCGGCCTTCTCGGAGGATGGCCAGTACCTGTACTTCCTGTCGTCGCGCCATGAGCTGCCGGTATCGTCCAGCAGCGAGGAAGCGTTTGCGACCGTCAACCCGAACGGCATCTACGTCACCACCTTGCAGCAGCATGCGCCGTCCGCCGTGCGCGCGCTGCGCGCCTCCGCGCCGGCCGGCAGCGGCAAGGCCGCGAACGGACAAATCGATTTCGATGGACTGATGCGCCGCGCCGTTCCCGTACCTGTCGGGCCGGGCAACTATTCGGGGCTGGCGGTGCGGCAGGGGAACCTGGTCTACCTCAGCCAGCCGATGCCGCTGGTGGCCGGCGAGCTGCCGGGCCAGCAGAACGCGCTGCACCTGTACGACATGCAGCGCGGCGAAGACCGCGTGCTGCAACAGGATGTGGAGCAGTTCCAGCTGTCCGGCGACGGCCGCCGCGTCCTGATAAAACAGGGCGACCAGTGGAAGACCATCGCCACGGCGGCCGGCGCCGCCGACAGCCAGGCGCTGTCGTTCAAGGGCATGACGGCCACCATCAACCTCAAGGAAGAATGGGCAGCCCTGTACAACAAGGTCTGGCGCCTCGACCGCGATTTCTATCTGAGTCCCACCATGAACGGCATCGACTGGCCGGCCGTGCGCAAGGCCTACGCGCGCCTGCTGCCCTTGCTCGGCTCGCGGGACGACCTGAACTACCTGATCGGCCAGCTCCAGGGTGAACTGGCGACCTCGCACATGGTCTACGGCAGCGGCGATTTCGGCCCGCCGCCTAACAGGCCGGCGACGCCGCGCCTGGGTGCGGACTACGCGCTGGACGCGGCCAGCGGCCGCTATCGCCTGGCGCGCATCTACCCCGGCGACAACTCCCGTCCATCGCTGCGCAGTCCGTTGGCCGAGCCCGGCCTCGACGTGCGGGAAGGCGACTATCTGCTGGCGATCAACGGCAAGCCGCTGGCCGCGCCGCACACGCCCGACGAACTGCTGGAAGGCCTGAACGGCAAGCTGGACTTGCTGGTCGCCGACAAGCCGGACGGCACGCCGCGCCAGGTCACGGTCGATCCGGTCAGGAGCGAGATGGCGCTGCGCGAGGAATACATGATCGAACAAAACCGCCGCAAGGTGGAGCAGCTGTCCGGCGGGCGCGTCGCCTACGTCTTCGTGCGCGACTTCCATCAGACCGGCGCGGAGCAGTTCGTGCGCCAGTTCTATCCGCAGATGGACAAGCAGGCGCTGATCTTCGATGTGCGCTGGAACCTGGGCGGCTTCACCAGCCAGCAGATCCTGGCGCGCTTGCGGCGCAACGTGGCGGGCCTGTACGTGAACCGCGCCGGCGGCCGCGAGACGCTGCCGGCGCAGCAGATCATCGGCCCCAAGGTGGCACTGACCAACCAGTTCACCGGTTCCGACGGCGACCAGTTCGCCTACTACTTCCGCGACTACGGACTCGGCAAGGTCGTCGGCCAGCGCAGCTGGGGCGGCGTGCGCGGCGTGACCGGTGCGATGGAACTGGCCGACGGCGGCTACCTGGCGATCCCCAAGGATGCGCTGTACAGCCCGGACAGCCGCTGGCTGATCGAGAACCACGGCACCGATCCCGACGTGGAAGTCAACGACGTGCCGGGCGAGACGCTGGCGGGCAAGGACGCCCAGCTGGAAGCGGCCATCCGCATGCTGGTCGATGCGCTGGACCGTCATCCGACGGTGCTGCCGCCTGCGCCGCCAGCCTTGCCGTCGTATCCCAAGGATGGCGATGTGCCGGGGCCCAGCCTCTAAGCTCTAGCTGAGGCTTGCGGCTTGCCGTTCCAGGCTGTACTGGCGCGGCGAACCACCCATGACGCGCTTGAACGCCGCGCCGAAAGCGCTCTCCGATTCGTAGCCGAGCGACAGCGCGACGCGCGCAATCGGCGCGCTGGAATTGGCGAGCCGGTCGGCGGCCAGCAGCATGCGCCAGCGGGTCAGGTATTCCATCGGCGGCGTGCCGACCTTCTGCTTGAACTTCTGCGCGAAGATGGAGCGCGACATGCCGGCCACACTGGCGAGCCCGGCCAGCGTCCAGCGCTGCGCGGGATCGTGGTGGATAGCGTTGATGGCCGCGCCGATCTGCTTGTCGGCCAGGGCGCCCAGCCAGCCGGCCTGCTCGCCGTGCTCGTCGGACAGGTAGAGGCGCAAGGCCTGCACCAGCATCATGTGCGCCAGCTGCTGCACCACCAGGTCGTTGCCCGGCTGCCGTTCGCGCAGCTCCTGCGCCATGCGCTCGACCGCCCAGCGCAGCGCGGCGCGGTCGCTTTCCTTCCATAAGTGGACGACCGGCGGCAGCATGGCCAGCAAGATACCCACATGGTCGCCATTGACGGCGAAGCGGCTGCCACCCAGGAAAAAACCGCCGCCGCCGTTGTACGTGACGACGCCGCCTTCCTGCGCCGACGAGAACACGGCCGTGGATTCAATGGCGGGCAGGGACAGGTCGCTGGCCAGCCGGAACGTGCGTCCGCTGCCCAGCACGAAGCAATCGCCGGCCTTCAGGTGCATGGGCTCCGGCACGCCATCCACCGCCAGCCAGCACTGGCCGGACACCACCGTGCAGCATTTGATGAAGTTCTGCTGCTGTGAAAAACGAACGGACCAGTCGCCGCCCGCATCGAAGCCGGCGGACACATAGCTGCGCGGTTTCAGCAACGACAGTACATCCGAGAGTGGGTCCATGGCCTTAAGGCGCAACGGGAACGAAGCTGAATTCGATGCGCGTATCGTCCGGCCAGCCGGCGTCGTTGACCGGGGCGATAAACGTCTCGCCATTCCGGCCGATAGCCGTCTGCGGCAAGGCCACGCGGCGGTTGCCGTGAACCAGGGTGACGCCATCGATCCTGGCCGGCGCCAGAGCCCAGAAGTCCACCCGGCTGCCGACACAGGCGCCGCCGAGCAGGGACAGCCCCATGCGCTGCGTGAAGCTCATGCTGCGCTCGTCGACCGCGTCGAACACCCGGCATTCGATGCGCAGATCGCCCAATCGCAACTGGTCCGCCGGCACCCCGGGCGTGCGGACATACGGCCGCCAGCGCACGCTGTCGGACCGCAGGCTGAGCTTCAGTTGCGCGTCAGGCTCGGGATGGTCGAGGCGCGGCAAATCAAAGCGGCCATCGGCATCGACCGCAACCGGCGTGATCTCGTCGCCGCTGGCGATGGAGAGACGGATGGTCTTCAATGCCGCCCGCCCCTGCAGCGGCACCAGCTGGAAGCGGCGCCGGCTGTCCGGCGCATGCGACTGGTATTTTTCAAACGCGTTCAAGCCATCCAGCATCTGCTGGTACGAGCGTAGCGGCGCACCACCGGTCGCCCGCACGATCACGCGCTGGACGTCCGGCTCGGGCTCGGGTTCCGTGGCGTGGCAGGGCGCGGACATCGACCAGCATGCGCAGGCCAGCATGGTCACGAGTCGGAGGTAAGGTTTGGTCGATGGCATGGCTACAGAGATCAGAACGTAACGCTCGACACTATATGGTCACTTGCGCGGCTCCGCAACACGAATATATAATCCATATACGTTTCGTATATAGGATAAATCATGGGCATAGTGAACATTGACGACGATCTGCACGACCAGATCCGCAAGGCCAGCACCGTAGGCTGCCGCTCCATCAACGCCCAGGCGGCCTTCTGGGTCAAGATGGGCATGCTGAGCGAAATGCATCCCACGCTGACGTTCAACGAGATCGTGGCGCGGGAGATGCGGGCCGCCGGGGTCGAGATACCGCCGTTGCGGGTGGCGGCCGCATGACCAAGCGGCCGGAAGAAATCGCCTTGATGGCGGAATCGGGCAAGCTGCTGGCGAGCGTCTTCGGCCAGCTGGACAAGCTGAACCTGATCGGCATGTCGACCATGGAAGTGAATGATCTGGTCGACCGCTACATCGTGAACGAACTCAAAGCGCGTCCGGCCAGCAAGGGGCAGTACGGCTATGCCTATGCGCTGAATTCCTCGCGCAACCACGTGGTGTGCCACGGCGTTCCATCGGCCGGCGATATCCTGCGGGACGGGGATATCGTGAACTTCGACATCACGCTGGAAAAGAACGGCTTCATCGCCGACTCCAGCAAGACCTACTTCGTCGGCGAAGTATCGGCATCGGCCAAGCGGCTGGTGCAAACCACCTACGAAGCCATGTGGCACGGCATTCGCACTGTGCGTCCGGGCGCCAGGCTGGGCGATGTGGGCCACGCCATCGAACGCCATGCGCGGCGCTCCGGCTACACGGTGGTGAAGGAATATTGCGGCCACGGCATAGGCCGCGAAATGCACGAGCCGCCCCAGGTTCTGCATTGGGGCAAACCGAAAACCGGGCTGGTGCTACAGGAAGGGATGGTGTTCACCATCGAGCCCATGCTCAACCAGGGCCGCCGCACCGTGCACACCGAAGACGACGGCTGGACCGTCGTCACCACGGATGGAAAGTTGTCCGCGCAGTTCGAGCACACGGTGGCGGTGACGCGGCACGGCGTGCAGGTGCTGACGCTGCGTCCCGAAGAGAGACCGCCGAACTAAATCACACCGGCTGATGCTGGCGCAGTTGCAGCGCCTCGCCGATCATCACCAGCACCGGCCCTTCCGCCGCATCAAGTCCTTGGCCCAGGCCCGACAGCGTCAGGCGCAGGATGCGCTGGTCGGCGCGGCTGCAGTTTTCCACCACCACCACCGGCAGATCGGGACGGCGTCCCTCGGCCAGCAGACGGGTGGCGGTGCCGACCGCTTCGCGCCCGCCCATGTATTGGACCAGCGTATCCGTCGCCGGCAGCGCGGGATGATCCGGCTCGCCGGGCGCGGTGCTGGAGGTGAAGAAGGCCACGCTACGGGCCACGCCGCGCCGCGTCAGCGGCTGCCTGGTGGCGGCGGCGGCGGCCAGCGCGGTGGTGATGCCGGGTACGACTTCGACCTCGATGCCCTCGGCTTCCAGCGCGCGCAGCTCCTCGTCCGCGCGGCCGAACAGCATCGGGTCGCCGCCCTTGAGCCGCACCACCATCCGATAACGCTGCGCGCATTCGACCAGCTGCTGGTTGATCACGGTCTGCGCGGTCGAGCGCTGGCCGGAGCGCTTGCCGACCGAAATCAGCTCGGCCTGCGGGCACAGGGCCAGCATCTCCGGCGTGACCAGCGCGTCATACAAAACGACCTCGGCCTGCGCCAGCAGACGCGCGCCGCGCACGGTGATCAGGTCCGCCGCGCCCGGTCCCGCTCCGATCAAATAGACTTTTCCCAGCGCTGCCATTGCTATCCTTTGAGTGATGTTCCAGGGCGAATCATACCGGCTAGCGCACGGTTTGGGTTTCGCTTGGCACGCTATGGGGCCTAGTGTAAGATGCGACGCTTGGGTGCGCCGAATCCCTGCGGGGATAGGCGTTAAACGGGAAACCGGTTCAATTCCGGTGCAGCCCCCGCTGCTGTAAGCCAGACGACTCCGTCATCACGTCACTGCCGTAACACGCGGGAAGACACGGAGAAGGATGAAGGCGAGCCAGAATACCGGCCCAAAAAGTCCAGCACCATTCTCCGGGGTAAGGGGAAGCCGCTGTCGACCGGCTTTTCATCCCCGCTGCTGTCGACCGTCCTCTCCTGCCCCTGTCCTTGGTGTCCATATCGCCCATTCGACGGGAGGTTTCGAATGCACATCATGGAAGGCTTTTTGCCGCCAGCGCACGCGCTCGGCTGGGCAGCCGTTTCCTTACCTTTTCTGGCCTGGGGCTTGCGCGCCATCGGCCGCGACCTGCACGCCCATCCCGAGCGGCGCATGCTGCTGGGCGTGGCTGCGGCCTTCGCCTTCCTGCTGTCGGCGCTCAAGCTGCCGTCGGTGACGGGCAGCTGTTCGCATCCGACCGGCGTCGGGCTTGGTGCCGCCCTGTTCGGCCCCGCCGCGATGGTGCCGGTCGGCTTTGTCGTGCTGCTGTTCCAGGCGTTGCTGATGGCGCATGGCGGCTTGACCACGCTGGGCGCGAACGTGTTCTCGATGGCCATCGTCGGGCCGTTCGTTTCCTACGGCGTGCTGCGCGCCGTGTCGGCGCTGGGCCTGTCGCGTTCCGTGGCGGTGTTCCTGGCCGCCAGCCTCGGCGACCTGGCGACATATGTGACCACCTCGGCGCAACTGGCGCTGGCGTTTCCTGCTGCGGCGGGCGGCTTCGGCGTATCGTTCTTCAAGTTTGCCGGCATCTTCGCGCTGACGCAGGTGCCTATCGCCATCAGCGAAGGCTTGCTGACGGTGCTGGTGGTGAACGCCATGGTGCGCTTCAACGCCCACGAACTGCGCGCGCTGCCGGTGATGCGCTTGGGCGCACGGAAGGAAAACGCATGAAGGCCCGTACCTGTTTGCTATGGCTGGCGATCGTTCTGCTGACGGTGCTGCCGCTATGGCTGGTGAGCGCGCCGCCGGCGGCACCTGGCGCTGAAGCACCCGCGATCTTTGCCGGCGCCGACGACCGTGCGCAGCGGGCCATCGGCGATATCGCGCCCGGCTACCAGCCGTGGTTCGCGCCGGTCTTCTCGCCGGCCAGCCCGGAAATCGCCTCGCTGCTGTTTGCGCTGCAAGCGGCCATCGGCGCCGGCGTGATCGGCTTCTGGCTAGGCCTGTCCGTCGCCCGCGAACGCGCGCGCCGGGAGGCTGCGGCCGTATCGTCCCAGGATCGCCGTGCTGATTGAGGCGTCGGCGTACGCGAGCCGCTGGCGCGATGTGGCGCCGTCGGCCAAGGCGTGGTTTGCGCTGGCCGGCATCGTCGCGGCCTGGCTGGCGCGCAGCCCCGCCGCACTGGGCACACTGGCGGCGCTGCTGATGCTGGCCGCGCTGTGCGGTGCACGCGTGAATCCGCGCGCCTACCTGCAAGTGGCGCTGCCGCCGCTCGGCTTCCTGCTGCTGTCCTGCCTGACCATGCTGGTCGGCCCCGACGCCCATGGCCACTGGGGCCTCACCACCGCCATGCTGCCGACCATCGAACATACCGCCCTGCGTTCGCTCGCCATGCTGGCCGCGCTGCTCGGCCTCGTGCTCACCACGCCGTTGCCGGACCTGCTTAACCTGCTGCGGCGCTTGCGCACGCCCGAGCTGCTGCTCGACCTGATGGTGCTGTGCTACCGCATGCTATTCGTCATGCGCCAGGCTTGGGACGAAAGCATCACCGCACAGAGCGCGCGCCTCGGCTATCGCAACTTGCGCCAAGCATGGCGCTCCACCGGCCTGCTGGCGGGCCAGATGGCGGTCCAGGTATGGCAGCGCGCCGCCGCCCTGCAAATGGCCGCCGACGCCCGCGCCTACCAGGGCACGCTGCGCTTCCTGCCCGCCGTCCATCCGCTGGCGCGGCGCCAGCAGGCGTGGGCCGCGCTGGCCGGCGCGCTGATGCTGGCAATCGCCGTGGGAGATAGGCTGTGAGCGCGTCTGTGAACACACCACAGCTGGAACTGCAAGCCGTCGACCACATCTACCCGGATGGCAGCACCGGCCTGCGCGACTGCACGCTGTCGCTGCAACGCGGCCGCCGCTACGCGCTGCTGGGCGCAAACGGCGCCGGCAAGACCACCGTGCTACAGCACCTGAACGGCTTGCTGCGCCCGACCGCCGGCACGCTGCGCGTCGACGGCCAACCGTTCGACTACAGCCGCCAGGGACTCACCGCACTGCGCAGCCGCGTGGGCCTGGTGTTCCAGAACCCGGACCGCCAACTGTTCTCCGCACTGGTCGAGGAAGACGTTTCCTTCGGCCCCCTGAACCTCGGCCTGGACGCCGCCGAAGTGCGCGCCCGCGTCGCCGCCGCGCTGGACGCCGTCGGCCTGCGCGGCCATGCGCGCCGCGCCGTGCATCAACTGAGCTTCGGCCAGAAGAAGCGAGTCTGCATCGCCGGCGTGCTGGCGATGGAACCCGACGTGCTGCTGCTGGACGAACCCATGGCGGGCCTGGACGCCCCCATGCAAACCGAACTGGCCGCACTGCTGGACCGCCTCGCCGCGCGCGGCGTGACAGTGCTGCTGTCCACCCACGACATCGACTTCGCGCTGCGCTGGGCCGACGACATCCACGTGATGGCGGCCGGCCGCTGCATCGCCTCCGGCTCCGCGCAACAACTGGCGACGCAGACCGACATGCTGCGCGCAGCAGGCCAGCGGCCGCCGGCAGCATTGGCGCTGCACGCGGAACTGGTCGCCCTCGGCGTACTGCCGCAAGGCCCCGCGCCACGCAGCGTCGACGCGCTGCTGGACGCGCTGCGCGCACTACAACCTTCAGGAGCAATTAACGCATGACCGGTATGACCACCTTCGGAAAAATCTGGTTCGTAGGCGCCGGCCCCGGCGACCCGGAACTCATCACAGTCAAAGGCCAGAAGCTGCTGTCGCAAGCGGGCGCGGTGCTGTTCGCCGGCTCGCTGGTCGACCACGCCGTGACGCTGTACGCGCCGCCCGGCTGCGCCATCCGCGACTCCAAGGACATGACGCTGGAAGAGATGACGGCATGGCTGATCGAACAGGCGCGCAGCCACGCCACCGTGGTGCGCCTGCAAACCGGCGACCCCGCGCTGTACGGCGCGCTGATCGAGCTGGCGCGCCCATTGAGCGACGCAGGCATCGAATGGTCGGTGGTGCCGGGCGTCTCGTCGGCGATGGCCTCGATGGCGGCGGCCGGCGAATCCATGACACTGCCGGAAGTGACGCAAACCGTGATCCTCACACGCGTCGAAGGCCGCACGCCGATGCCGGACGGCGAAGACCTCGCCAGCCTGGCCGCGCACCGCACCACGATCTGCATCTTCCTGTCGATCACCTTGATGCACAAGGTGGAAACCGCGCTGCGCAGCGCCGGCTGGGCCGAAGACTCGCCGATGCTGGTGGTGCACAAGGCCAGCTGGCCGGGCGAACAGAAAATCGTCCGCGGCACGCTGGCGGACATCAAACAGCGATGCCGGGAGGCCGGTATCGCAAGCCAGGCGATGATCGTCGCCAGCCCCACATTGGGCGCGCTGCACTGGGAAACCCTGGCGCGCTCCAAATTGTATGACCCAACCTTCACCCATCGTTTCAGAAAGGCGAGCGCATGAACCCAGTACCCCACGAGACGATCCTGATTGTCGGCCACGGTTCCCGCGAGGACTCCGGCAACCAGGAAATACGCGAATTCACCGAGCAATGGCGCGCGCGCCGGCCGGACTGGCGCATCGAATTGTGCTTCATCGAATTCGCACCGCCCGAAATGAACGCCGCCTTGCTGAGCGCAGCGCGCAGCTCGCGCCGCGTGCTGGTGGTGCCACTGATCCTGAACGCGGCCGGCCACGTCAAGATGGAGATACCGGAAGCGATCGAGCAGGTACGCGCGGCCTGTCCGCAGACCGAGATCATGCTGGCGCCGCACCTGACGGCTTGCGACCCTATCCTGGCGATCCTGAAGCGCCGCCTACGCAAGGGCATGAACGCGCTGGACATGCCAGATCCAACCACCACCGGCGTGGTGGTGCTGGGACGCGGTTCGTCCGACCGTGGCGCCAACGGCGAAATGGCCAAGATGGCGCGCTGGCTGCTGGAAGAGGGCGATCACGAACTGATCGACCTGGCGTTCACCGGCATCACCTGGCCGCGCCTGGAGAAGGTGGTGCAGCGCCAGGTGTTGCTGGGCATGCGCCAGGTCGTGGTGCTGCCGTACTACCTGTACACCGGCACGCTGATGCAGCGCATACACCGCCAGGTGGAGCATCTGCGCGGCCAGTATCCGCAAGTGCGTTTTTTCTGCGGCGAGCATTTCGGCTTTGAGAACGAAATCTTCGAGCTGATGGACCAGCGCGTGGAAGACCTGCGCGCCGGCGTGCCCGATAGCCGCCTGCCTTGCGACGGTTGCAGCTATCGCGAGATCGCGCATGACCTGGGCCACGGCCATTCGCACGCGCACACGCACGACCACGCAGCCGCGCCGGCGCACGATCATGGGCACGAGCACGGACACGACCACGCGCATGACCATGACCACGGCCACCCGCACGAACACGTCCACCACGAGGGCCAGCCAGCATGAGCACAGTGAACACCGTCACCGAGCAGCTGACCCGCGCCGGCCAGGTCATTGAGCACGACAGCTTCGCCATCATCGACGCCGAAGTCGGCCCGCACGCCTACACCGAAGCCCAATGGCCCATCGTGCGCCGCATGATCCACGCCAACGCGGACTTCGACTTCAACGGCCTGACCGACTTCCATACAGACGCAGTGGAAGCCGGCATCAACGCCATGCTGGCCGGCGGCACGCCCGTCGTGGCGGATGTCGAGATGATCTGCTCCGGCCTGTCGCAACCGCGCCTGGGCCACTTCGGCATGAAGACCCACCAGTTCATCAGCGACGCCGACGTCATCGAAACGGCCAAGGCCGAAGACACCACGCGCGCCGTGCAGGCGATGCGCAAGGCGCACCGACTCGGCTTGCTGGACCGGGCCATCGTCGGCATCGGCAACGCGCCCACCGCGCTGATCGAACTGGTACGCCTGATCCGCGAAGAAGGTGCGCGCCCCGCGCTGGTGGTCGGCATGCCGGTCGGATTCGTCTCCGCCGCCGAATCCAAGGACTTGATGGCCACGCTGAACGACGTGCCGTGGATCGTCATCCGCGGCCGCAAAGGCGGTTCGACGCTGGTGGTGGCCACCCTGCACGCGCTGCTGTCGCTGGCCGAAGCCCGTCAAAAGGCCCAGCCATGAAGGAAAAAACGGCTGCCGAACGTGGCACCCGTACCGGCTTCACCACCGGCGCCTGTGCCGCCGCCGCCGCCCGCGCGGCGGTGCTGGGCCTCGCCCACGGCCAGGTGCCGGAAGAAATCGAAAGCCTGCTGCCCAACGGCAGCCGGGTGCGTTTTGCCATCCACGACGGCCGCTGCGGGCCGGATCACGCGCACGCGATGGTCATCAAATTCGCCGGCGACGATCCGGATTGCACCGACGGCGCCCACATGACGGTCGACCTGCGCCGGCTGCCGGGCGAAGCCGGCGTGGTTTCGTACGTGGCGGGCGACGGCGTGGGCACCGTCACCATGAAGGGCCTGGGCCTGGAAGTGGGCGGGCCGGCCATCAACCCGGTCCCGCGCCGTAACATCGCCGACAACCTGCGCGAAGCCGCGCCCGCGCTGCTGGCCGAAGACGGCATCGAAGTCACCATCAGCGTGCCGGACGGCCAGGTGATGGCGAAGAAGACCACCAACGCCCGCCTGGGCGTCCTGGGAGGCATCAGCATTCTCGGCACCACCGGCATCGTCAAGCCGTATTCGACGGCCGCCTGGCGCGCCAGCGTGGTGCAGGGCGTGCAGGTGGCCGCCACCGCCGGCTACGACATGGTCGCGCTGACCACGGGCGGGCGCAGCGAAACCTTCGCCATGACCGCCTTGCGCGCCGAGCGCCCCGAACTGCCGTCCGCCTGCTTCGTGCAGATGGGCGACTTCCTGCGCTACGCGCTCGATGAAGTGGTGGCGCAAGGCATAGGCCTAGTGGTGCTGGCGCTGATGGTCGGCAAACTGACCAAGATCGCGCAAGGCGAAACCATCACCCACGCCAACCGCAGCGAAGTCGATACCGACCTGGTGGCCGAGATCGCGCGCCGCATCGGCGCCACGCCGGAAGACTGCGCCGCCATGGCCGCCGCCGAAACCGCGCGCTTCGGCGCGGAGCTGATGGTCGAACGCGGCCTAGGCGACGCCTTCCACCAAGCGCTGGCGCAAGCCGCCATCGATACCCTGACCGCGCCCGACCGCTACGGCCGCGCCTTCCAGATACGCGTGCTGGTGTGCGATTTCAGCGGCGTGCAAGTGGCCGACGTTTTGTCGGCCCCCGCCGAACCGCACGAACGCCCGGCCAGCGCCGGCCGCACCGGCATCGACCACTTACCGGAATCCTGATTATGGAAATACAAGACCCCAACCCCTGCCGCGTGATCGGTGTGCTCGACGACGGCATCGCCAGCTTGAACCAGACCGCGCTGGCCTTGCTGCGCAGCGCGGACGTGATCGTCGGCGGCACGCGCACGCTTGCCTTGCTGGCGCCCGAGTTCAAGCCCGGCGCCGTGCGCCACGACCTCACCGGCAAACTGAAAGAAGTGCCGGAATGGGTGCGCGCCGCCCGCGCCGACCATTTGTCCTGCGTGGTGCTGGCGACCGGCGATCCGCTGTGCCATGGCATCGCGCCCTATCTCGCGCAGCATCTGTGCGTGCAGGCGCTGGATATCCTGCCCAATCTGTCGACGCTGCAATTGGCGTGTGCGCGCATCGGCCTTGCGTGGCAGGATGCGCGCATCGTCTCCGTGCACGCCAAGGATGCAGGTGAATGGCAGCGCGGCAGTGTGCCCGCCCACGGCCTGTATGCGCTGGCTCAGGCCACGCGTCAGCATGCGCGCCTGCTGGTGCTGACCAGCCCTGACAACAGCCCCGATCGGATCGCCCGCCTGCTGCTGGCCGAAGGATTGGGCGACGACTTCCTGATGGCGGTGGCGGAAAACCTGCTGCAACCGGAAGAACGCGTGGTGGCGGAACTGACGCCGCAACAGGCGTCCGAAATGCGCTTCGCCGCGCTCAACGTGGTGCTGCTGTGGCGCGTGACGCCGGCAGCGCGGTCGGTGCGTTTCGGCCTGGCCGATGCGCAGTTCGTGCAGCGGCAGCCGGAGAAGGGCTTGATCACCAAGCAGGAAGTGCGCGCTGTCAGCCTGGCGCGCTTGCAGCTGCGGGCGGACAGCGTGGTGTGGGATATCGGCGCCGGTTCCGGTTCGGTGGGCCTGGAGGCGGCGCGGCTTTGCCCGCAAGGCCACGTCTATGCCACGGAAAAAAACGAGGCGGATTTCGCCATCGCGGGACAGAACCACGCCAACTTCGGCGTCAGCAACTACAGCCTGTTCCTCGGCAAAGCGCCGGAAGGACTCGACGCCTGGCCGGACCCGGACGCGGTCTTCGTCGGCGGCTCCGGCGGCGAGCTGGCGACGCTGATCGGCGGCGTGATGTCGCGCCTGCGTCCCGGCGGCGCGCTGGTGATGAACTTCGTCACGCTGGAAAACCTGGCCACCGCGACCGCCACGCTGCAAGCGCTGGAAGGCGTCGACTGGGATGTGCTGCAACTGCAAGCGGCGCGCAGCAAACCTATCCTGCACATGCACCGCATGGCGGCGGAAAACCCGGTGTGGATCGTCTGCGCGCGCCGCACCGAGGAGGCCCGCGATGAGTGAGCATATCCAGCCAGGCACCCTGTGGGGCATTTCGCTCGGCCCCGGCGATCCGGGCCTGATCACGCGCGCCGCGTGGGAAGCGCTGCAACGCCGCGATACGATCTGGGTCTACCCGGCGCGCAGCGGCAAGACGCCCAGCTACGCCTTCGACATCGTACAGCGCGCCGGCGCCACGCCGCCCGAGCAGCACACGCAGCTGCTATTCCCGATGACGCACGACGGTGAAAAACTCGGCCGCGCATGGCTCAAGGCCGCCGACACCGTGCTGCCATGGCTGCGCGCCGGCCGCGACGTGCTGTTCCTGGTCGAAGGCGACGCCAGCACCTACGCCACCTTCGGCCACCTGGCCCGCACGGTGAACGCGCTGGACCCCGGCGTGCCGGTGCAGATCATCGCCGGCGTCAACGCCTTCACCGCCGCCTGCGCGCAAGTGCCGGTGCCGTTCGCCGAACAGGACGACACGGTCGCCATCGTGCCCGCAGCGTATGGCGTCAGCGCGGTCGAGCGCCTGCTGCCCGACTTCGACACGCTGGTGCTGATGAAGGTGAAGCCGTTGATGGATGAACTGATCGACTGGCTCGAACGGCGCGAGCTGCTGGCAGGCTCGCACTTCATCGAACGCGTCGGCGCACCCGACGAACGCCGCTTCAGCGGCAACGACATCCTGGCCCTGCGCGGCACCAAGGTCAGCTACCTGTCGCTGCTGATCGTCAAACACGGACACCGCATACGCGGCGAACGCATCAAAGGCTGTCTGAAGAAAGATAGTCCTCAACCCCAAGTCACGGAGACCGCATGAGCAGCGCACCTATCACCACCGAAGCACCACGCGTATGCCTGGTCGCCATCACCAAGCACGGCGCAGCGCAGGCCGCGCGCCTGGCCGCCGATCTGCCGGAAGCCGACATCTGCACCTCGGCCAAATTCGCCGCCGTGTTTGCGGAGGCCAGCAACACCGTGCGCGCCTACGACGGCGCATTGCGCGACGAGATAGCCCCGCTGTTCGCCGGCTACGACCAGATCATCTTCTTCGTTTCGCTGGGCGCCGTGGTGCGCCTGATCGCACCCCACCTGCGCAGCAAGGATGAAGACCCGGGCATCATCGTCGTCGACGACGCCGGCCAGTATGTGATTCCGGTGCTGTCCGGCCACGTCGGCGGCGCCAACGAGTGGAGCGAGCGCGTCGCCGACCTGCTGGGCGCCGCGCCCGTGCTGACCACCGCGTCCGACGTCGGCCGCACGATCCCGGTCGATATCCTGGGCCGCCACCTCGGCTGGAAAGTGGAAGCGCCCAAGATCAACATCACGCGCGTATCCGCCCACGTGGTCAACGGCGAACCGATCGCCTTCGTGCAGGAAGCGGGCAGCCCGGACTGGTGGACCCGTCCCACCCCGGTGCCGGACAACATCCACCGCTTTGCGCGCTTCGACGATGTGCCGCTGGACCGTTACGCGGCGCTACTGTGGGTCACGCACGCCGACGTGACGGCCGAGCGCTGGGATGCGCTGACCGAACGCCTGGTGGTCTACCGCCCGCCGCTGGATAACGCGGCATGACGCAATTCACCGTGGGCCTCGGCTGCGACCGTGGCGTGCTGCTGGAAACGCTGCGCGAAGCCGTGCAGGCCGCGCTGGCCGACGCCGGCGCGCATGCCGGGCAAGTGGTGGCCGCCGCCAGCATCACGCTGAAGCAGGACGAGGCGGCGCTGCTGGCACTGGCGGCGGAAAACGGCTGGCCGCTGCATTTCTACGAGGCGCAGCAGCTGGCCGCCGTGGAAGTGCCGCACCCGTCCGAAACCGTGCGCCGCTACACCGGCACGCCGTCGGTGAGCGAAGCGGCGGCGCTGCTGGCCGCCGGACCGGATACGCCGATGACCGCGCTGGTCGTCGAAAAACATAAACTCAAAGGCGCAGATGGCCGCAATGCCACCGTCTCCATCGCAAGGAAACAACCATGAACGAAGCATACGTCCCGACCGCGGGCAAGATCATGCTGGTGGGCATAGGCCCCGGCAGCGTCGACCACATGACCAAGCGCGCGCGCGACGCCATCGCCGAAGCCGACGTGGTGATCGGCTACGTCACCTACATCAAGCTGGTGGCGGATCTGCTCGAAGGCAAGGAGATCATCCGCAAGTCGATGACCGAGGAGCTGGACCGCGCAGTCAGCGCGCTGGAGGCTGCGCGCGCGGGCAAGAAGGTGGCGCTGATTTCGTCGGGCGATGCGGGCGTGTACGGCATGGCCGGGCCGACCTTCGAGGTGCTGTTCCAGTCCGGCTGGACGCCTGACGATCCGGTGCAGGTCGAGATCATCCCCGGCGCCTCGGCGCTGAACAGCTGCGCGGCGCTGGTCGGCGCTCCGCTGACGCACGATTTCTGCGCGATCTCGCTGTCCGATCTGCTGACGCCGTGGCCGACCATCGCCCGCCGCCTGGACGCGGTGGCGATGGCCGATTTCGTCGTCGCGCTGTACAACCCGAAGAGCGGCCGCCGCACGCGCCAGATCCTGGAAGCGCAGCGCCTGTTCCTGCGCCATCGCCGCCCGGATACACCGGTGGCCATCGTCAAGAGCGGCTATCGCCGCCGCCAGAACATCGTCTTCACCACGCTCGATTCGATGGCGGACGCGGACATCGGCATGCTCAGCACCGTCCTGATCGGCAACAGCAATACCTTCGTGCGCCACGGCCTGATGGTCACGCCACGCGGCTATGCCAACAAGTACGACATGGAAGAGGGCGGCGCCACGCGTGAGGGCGAACGCGCGGGGCGTTCGCTGTCGACCGGCCTGCTGGGCTGGCTGGAAACGCTCCAGGCCGAGCACGCGGCCGGCGACAGCATCGAGACGCTGGCGGCACGCCATCGCCTGCCGGCCGACTACATCCGCGACACCTTGAACGAGCCGGTGGAAGCCGAAGCCGCCGCCAGCGAGGAGGCCGAAGCATGAGCGAAGCCGTCGTCAAGCCGAAGATCGGCAATTACCACCGTCACCTGCTGATCTGCACCGGCCCGCGTTGCAGCGAGGACGGCGCGTCGCAGCTGCTGTTCGACAGCCTGGGCGGCAAGTTCAAGGCCGCCGGGCTCGATGCGGGCGAACTGCGCGTCAAGCGCAGCCGCGTCGGTTGTTTCGCCGCCTGCAAGGGCGGCCCCATCGTCTGCGTGCAGCCGGATGGCACCTGGTACTACAACGTCACGCCGGAGAACATGGATCGCATCATCGATGACCACCTGTGCAACGGCAAACGGGTCGAGGAACTGGTGTTCCACCAGGCTGGCGCAGAGGAGCAGTAAGCCTTATTCCTTCGAGGTCGGCGAGATGGTCTTGCTGACCTTGCCGGCCTCGTCCAGCATCTGGATTTCGGCCTTGCCGTCCGCGCTGACCAGCAACATCATGCGCACCCGGCCTTGAGCATCCTTCAGCTGCAAGGAGGAACCCTTGTCGCGTGTGTTGCCCAGCCAGATGCGGTTGTTGCTCAAACGGCCCTGCTCGTTCAGCTTCTGCCAATACGCTTCCTGCTCGGCCTTGGGCAGCTTTCTCCCCGCCTCGCCGAAGCGGCTGTAGTCCTCCAGCGACGTCACCGTGTACAGCGGCACATCGTTGATCTTGATGCCGGTAGTTTGATGGGCCGCACTGTCGTTGTTCATCAACTGCAGGGCCTGGTCCTGGCGGAAGCGGTCGAAGGTCAGCGACAGGCCGGACGAGATCTTGCCGTCGGCGGCGATGCTGCCTTTCTGGATCAAGCCGCCATTTTCCGTGCCTTCCTCGTTGATGAACAACATGCCGGCAAAGCTGTTGCGGTCGGGGCGGGCGCCTTCCTTGCCCTGCATGAAATCGCCGGGGAACTGCGCCTTGTTCGAAATGACGATGCGCTTGGTGCCGTCCGGTTCGACGATATTGATGCGACCCACGGTGATCTCGTCGAACTTCTCATGCCTGATCGGCTCCCTGGCCCCGCTCAGGAAAAACACTGCGGCCAGCGCGCTGGCCATGGTCGTTGCACCCGTCAAAAATGTTCTGATTTGCGACACGCTACTTCTCCTCTGGTTATTTCAACTCGTTG
Organism: Rugamonas rivuli; assembly: GCF_009380165.1. GTDB lineage: Bacteria > Pseudomonadota > Gammaproteobacteria > Burkholderiales > Burkholderiaceae_D > Rugamonas > Rugamonas rivuli. Next base: position 80,637 of record NZ_WHUF01000007.1, on the reverse strand, counting down.
TTAATCGCTGCGCTTGCCTTGCGCATCCGCCACTCGACAAAACAGATCAGCACGCTGCAAAACGCCAGCAGCCCGCCCAGGTATTGCAACACCCGGTTGAGCGGCGAACGCGCATGGCGCGTGTTGACTAGTTCGAACTTGCGCTTGCCGTTCTCGACGTTCTCGAAGAACACACTGCCCCGGTCTTCCGGGAACTCGACCGTCGCCAGCCGGACCCGGTCGGCTTCGAACGCGGCCAGCAATCTGGCGTGTTCTTCGGCGCTGATCGTGTTCGCGGCGAGCTTCAGGTTCTGGATTTCCTTGAACTGGTCAAAGATATTGTCTGACTCATTTTTCAGCAGCACGCCTTTGGACACGTACTTGTACTGCATGTTGGAAGAGAAAATGCCGTCGTTGGCCGCCAGCATCAGCGCGAACCCGAGGGCGCCGGCAGCGGCGGCGCTGAACAGCCATTTCCTGGCGTCGTGGACGCGCTGAGTGACGGTGCCGTTCAAGAACTGGCTAACTTCCGGTATATGGCGCAGCGACGTTTGCAGCGCCTGCTTGTTGATACCGCTCAGGAACTCCCTGGCGTCGAGTTCGAGGGCGGCGACGATGGCGCTGAACATCTCGGCCGAGGGCTGGGATTTATCGTTCTCCAGCTTGGACAGGTAGGACTGCTCGATGCCGATCGCAGCCGACATCTGCGGCTGCGTGAGATTTCTTTCCGTTCTGATTTGCTTGAGTCGTTCGCCAAAATTCATCGGGGACATGCCTTTCTTCCAAGAGAATGGGCATATTCTTGTCTATTCCTCAATGAATGAGAAGATGAATATCGGCGAATACCGGTGAATATTGCGTTTGGACCTCGAATGCTACAGCGCAGCCAAGTTGGCGCGGGTGGCGGCGGCCTGCTCCTGCAATGCCTGACGGTCGGCGTCGCTCATGCGGCGCAGCTGCTGATAGACCATGCCGAGGCGGTGGTTGCTACCCAGCTGCTTTTCATTGCGAAGGAAAAAATCCCAGTACAACGCGTTGTAGGGGCAGGCGCGTTCGCCGATGCGTTGTTTCTTTTGGTAGTGGCAGCCTTTGCAATAATCGCTCATGCGGTCGATATAGGCGGCGCTGGAAACATAGGGTTTGGTCGCCAGCAGGCCGCCATCGGCATACTGGCTCATGCCCAGCGTGTTCGGCAGTTCCACCCATTCGAAGGCGTCGATGTAGATGCCCAGATACCATTGATGCAGTTCCTGCGGCGACAGTCCCGCCAGCAGGGAAAAATTGCCGATGACCATAAGCCGGTTGATGTGGTGGCTGTGCGCGTGCTCCAGCGACTGGCCGATGGCCGCCGCCACACAGCGCATGCGCGTGTCCCCGCTCCAGAACCAGTGCGGCAGCGCCGTCGTATGGCCGAACATATTGAGTTGTCCGTAGACCGGCATGCGGTACCAGTAGACGCCGCGCACGTATTCGCGCCAGCCGAGTATCTGCCGGATGTAGCCCTCGGCCGACGCCAGCGGCACGGCGCCGTCGCGCCAGGCCGCTACGACCCGGTCGACCACGGTGCGCGGATCGAGCATCTTGGTGTTCATCGCGAACGACAGCAGCGAGTGGAACAGCCGCCAGGCGCGCACGCTCATCGCGTCCTGGTAGCGGCCGAAATGGGGCAAGGCGTGCTGCACGAAGCTGTCCAGCTGCTGCAGCGCTTCATCGCGGTTGAGCGGCCACGCGAAATCGCCGGCCTGCGGAACGCCGAAGGTGCGCACGCCAGCCGCTTCGATGGTTTGCCATAGCGCGCTGTGGTCGTGGCGCGGGCGCGAATCGGCAGGCTCCCACGGCACGCCCGGCCAGGCTTCGCGGTTGTCGTGGTCGAAATTCCATTGCCCGCCGGTCGGACTTCCAGTCTCCGAGACCAGCACGTCGTGGCGCTTGCGCATGTGGCGATAGAACGGTTCCATGACCCACGCGGCGCGGCCTTCGAAGAAGTCGGCGGCCTCGTGGCGGGCGGTGTAGAAGTGTTCGCTGTCGTCCATCTGCGTGGCGATGTCCAGACCGGCGGCATACGCGACGAGCTGCTGGTCCAGCCGCCATTCGTCCGGCGCCTGCCAGGCGAAGCTATCGGCCCCGTAGTGCGCCAGCAGGTAGTCCAGGTTGGCGGGCAGGGATTGGCGGTTGTCCGGATCGTCGATGCTCAGGTAGTGCACGCGGTGGCCGGCCTCGCGCAGCCGGCGCGCCAGATCGCGCATGGCGGCAAAGATGGCGATCACCTTTTGCGCGTGGTGCAGCACGTAATCGGTCTCCTGGCGCACTTCCATCAGCACGAACACCACGTCCTGGCGCGGCCGGGCGAACCAGCTATGGCCGCAATTGAGCTGGTCGCCGAGGATCAGTTTCAGCGTTGTGCTCATGTTCAATCCAGCACGGGAACGCGGAAGCGGCGGCGCAGCCAGCGAATCGGGGCGCCGATCAGGGGCAGCTTGGCCAGCAGTTCCTCGGCGGCGTCCCAGTAGTCGCGGTGGACGACCACCAGGCCGTCCTGGTTGAAGCGCAGGTGGCTGCCGCCGGCGATCTGGTACGGCACGCCGCGCAGCCGGAACACAAACAGCCAGGTGACGAAGGCCTGGTCGCCCTGCACGATGCGCTCGCCGATGACGAAGCGCGGCTCCTCGGTGTGGACAAACATGTGACGGAAAATCGCCTCGATGGCGGCCACGCCGCGCACGTCGTTGAAGGGGTCGCGAAACTGCGCATCGGCTGCGTAGAATTCGCGGGCCCGCGCAACGGTGTGCGGCGTCAGCGCGGCATACCAGGCCAACAGGGGTTCGGGATCGGTCATTGCGGCACCAGGAAGTGGGTGATCAGGGCAAAGCGCCAGCGGTACGGCAGCCAGCGCAGCAGTTTGAGCATCAGCGTGAAGCGTTTCGGAAAGTGGATTTCGAACAGGCCGGCGGCGAAACCGCGCCGTATGGCCTTGGCCGCCGCCTGCGGTGTCTGCAACGCCGGCATGGCGAACTGGTTTTGCGCGGTCAGCGGCGTCTGCACGAAGCCGGGATTGATCAGATAGACGTCCAGTCCGCGCGGCCGCAGGTCGGTGTACAGCAGTTCCGCCAGATTGATCAGCGCGGCTTTGCTGGGTCCGTACACGCTGGCATTGGGCAGGCCGACATAGCCCGCCACGCTGGCGACGATGGCGATGCCGCCGCTGCCGCGCGCCAGCATGGCCGGCAGCACCGTGGCCAGGCCGGTGTAGACGCTGCCCAGGTTCACGGCCAGCGTGTGGGCGGCGCCGTCCGGGCTGACATCCCAGCTGCGCTCGGGGTGGTAGGCGGCGGCGCAGAACACGATCAGGTCGACGCCGCCGGCCTGTTCGCAGATGTACTGGTAGCGCTCGGCCCATGCATCCTGGTCCAGGATGTCGAAGGGCGCGACGATGGCTTGCGGATGCCCGGCGGCGACGCCTTGCAGCAGCTCGGCGCGGCGGGCCGACAGCGCCACCCGCGCACCCGCCAGCAGCAGCTCCTGGGCCAGCGCGGCGCCGATGCCGCTGGAGGCGCCGACCAGCCACACGCGCCGGCCGGCCCACGCCGTGATCGTCCGGTTCAGGGGCCGCATGCGCGCCTCCGGAACATCAGCGTGACTTGACCCAGCTCGACGCCGAACTTGGCCATGCTGGCGCGGTTGATCATCGTGCAGTCGTCGATCAGGAACATCCAGTCGTCGAAGGCCATCTCGTAGGTGCTGCCGTCGACCGGCAGCAGCAGCGTGTATTGCCAGCGCAGCGCATTGCCGGCCAGTTCGCCCTGCGCCTCGCCCTTGACGTCGTCGGCGCGCCCGCGCCAGCGGCCGTCAGCGGCACGCGTCAGGCGCCATACGCGGCGCTGGGTGCTGCCGTCGTCGTAGCGAAACTGTTCGTCGAGCGTCAGCACGCCTTCGCTGCTGGTGCCGGTGATGACGACGTGGAAGCGTTTTTGCACCGCGCCGCCACGCCGCTGGAACATGCCCCAGGCGTCGGTGGTGCCGGTGAAGTAGGCGGCCAGGTCGAGCGCGGGCTGTTGCGCCTTGTATTGCTGGACGTCGGGACCGGCGCAGCCGGCGAGCAAGGCCAGCAGCAGGCCGCAGAACAAGGTTTTCATGGTGAACTCCAGTAGCGTACGACGGGCATGGATGCCGGATGGAAGCGCCACAGCGCGGCCATCGCCAGCAGTTTGAGCAGGCAAGGGACGGCGGCGTACACCAGCGCCAGCGCGGCGCCGCCGGCCACGCCGGGCTGGTATCCGAGCGCGGCCAGCAGCGGCAGCGCCAGTCCGGACAAGGCCAGCGCCAGCTTGCCCAGCAGCGTCAGCACGCCGTAGTAGGCGCCGGCCGCTTCGCCGGTTCCGATCAGCTCGGCCAGCAGCACCGGCGGCATGGCCAGGTCGGCGCCCAGCGCCGCGCCGGCGGCGATGCAGACGGCAAAGTAGAGCAGCACGTCGCCCTCGCCCAGCAGCCCGGCGCCGGCAAAGCTGGCGATGGCCAGCGCCATGCCGATACGCCAGCACGGCAGCACGCCGATGCGGCGGGCCAGCGCGGTCCACAGCGGCAGGCCGCAGGCGGCGGAAATGAAATAGCAGCCGAGGAAGGCGCCGGCCAGCGGCGCCGCGTGCAGCCGGTCGCGGATGAAAAACAGCGCCAGCGTCGCCGGCAGCGACACCGAACAGGCATTGAGGAAATACGGCGCAAGCAAACGCAGGAAGGTGCGGTTCGACGCCATGCGCCGCAGCGTGCCGCGCCAGCCGCTTGCCCGTTCGGTGACGGCCGGCCACGCGGGCGCCAGTTTCAGCAGCGCCAGCAGGGCGGCCAGTAGCAGCGCGGCAAACGCCAGGCTGTAGAGCGCCATGCGGGCGGGGATGCGTTCGGCGTCGCCGCTCATGATGGTGGCGGGGATCACGCTGGCGACGATCATGCCCGCCAGTCCCGCGCCTTCGCGCCAGGCCGAGGCGGACAGCAGGGCGCCGCCGCCCAGGCGCGCGCCCCACGTCAGGTAGGCGATGTTCAACATGCTGTGGGCGCTGTAGGCCAGCACCAGCATGGCGCCCAGCCACGCGGCTGCGGCCACTTCGTTGGCGGGCGGCTGCCACAGGCCCGCGAAAGCCAGCGCGAGCACGGCGCCGCCCAGCGCCAGCCAGCGCGCGATGCCGTTGCGCAGGCGGTCGATGACGTGGCCCTGCAGCGGATCTTGCAAGGTGTCGAGCAGGCGCGCGGCAAACAGCACCCAGCCCAGCTGCGCCAGCGGCACGCCGCGCAACATGCTGTAGTACGCCCCCACCTGCACGTACACGGGCAGCGCGGCCATGGCCAGCGGCAGGCCGAGCAGGCCGTAGGCGGCCAGGCGCCACCAGCGCGGCGGCGCGGCGGCGGGCTTCACTGCGTGGCTCCCATCAGTTTGCGGCGCAAGTCTTGATCGCGGGTCCGCTCGTCGAGCCAGATGCCGAAGAAGGCGCGCGCCAGTTGCGGATCGTCGATGTCCGCCAGCAGACGCTGCTGGTTGTAGAAGCGCATGCCGTGGCCGGGCACATACACGCCGGTCAGCTCTTCGCCGGGGGCGACATCGGTGAAGGCGCGGTTCAGCGACTTGTCCCATTGCGCCAGCGTGACCGCGTCGATGGCTGCGCCGTTCAGGCGCTGGATTTCGTCCAGGCTGGTCTGCACCAGGCGCTGGCGGCTGATGCTGCGGTAGTAGTGCAGTTGCAGCGCGAACGCGCGCTCGGGCTGGAACGGCCGCTGCTCCGCCCACAACGTGGCGCGGTAGATGCGAAAGCCCAGCCAGCGCAGTTCGCCTTCGCCCAGCGCCTCGGCGCGGGGCAGCTCGTCGCGCCAGCTGGCGGCGCTGCACAGGCCGCTCGCTAAAAAGCAGCACAGCAGAACCCCTTGCCGGGCCAGCCGCAGCCAGGCGGGGTCAGGCCTTTTGCAGCAGGAATTGGACAACATCGGTGCGTCCCTCGTCAAAGGCGGCCTCGCAGTAGGCGAAATACATATGCCAGATGCGCATGAAGTGCTCGTCGAAGCCCTGGCCGGCGATCTGGTGGTGGGCGTTGCGGCACTGGACGTCCCAGCGGCGCAGCGTTTCCGCATAGTCGCGGCCGAAAGCGTGACGCTGCAACGGTTGCAGGCCGCAGCGGGCCGCCTGTCGTTCAAACCTCTCCACGCTGGGCAACATACCGCCGGGGAAGATGTACTGCTGGATGAAGTCGGCGCTGCTGCGGTAGCGCGGGAAATACTGTTCGCCGATGGTGATCGACTGCACCAGCGCCTGCCCGCCAGCCTTCAGCCGGGCCGCGACGGTGCGGAAATACTGCTGCCAGTACTGCTCGCCCACCGCCTCGAACATTTCGATCGACACCACGGCGTCGTATTCGCCGTTCAGGTCGCGGTAGTCGCACAGTTCCAGCCGGCCCCGGTCCTGCAGCCCCTGCGCCTGCACGCGGCGCTGCGCCACTTCCAGCTGCGACGGCGAAATCGTCACGCCGTGCACATGGATGCCCTGCTGCGCGGCCTGCTCGGCGAAGCCGCCCCAGCCGCAACCGATTTCCAGCACGCGCTGGCCCGGCCGCAGTTGCAGCGTGTCGATGATGCGCTGGTACTTGCGCTGCTGCGCACTTTGCAGCGACAGGCTGTAGTCGCCGTCGAACAGCGCGCTGGAATAGGTCCAGCTGGGATCGAGCCACAGCTGGTAGAAGTCGTTGCCAATGTCGTAGTGGGCGTGGATGTTGCGCTGGCTGCCCTTGCGGGTGTTGGGCCGCAGCCAGTGCCGCAGACGGTACCAGCAACGCGCCAGCGCGCCGCCGAACACCAGCTGGTCCAGCGACGCTTCGTTGCGCAGCGCCAGGCGCAGCAGCGCGGTCAGGTCGGGCGTGGCGACCCATCCGGCGGCGTAGGCCTCGGCAAAGCCGATGTCGCCCGCGCGCAGGATGCGCTGGCAGGCACGCCAGTCATGCAGTTGCAGCGTGGCGCCGGTGGGCGCGTGGGCGTCGCCGAACACCATGCGGGTATTGCAGGGCGTGATCAGCTCCAGGTGGCCGTGACGAATATTGTTGAGCAGCGCCAGGAACATGCGCGCGCCGACGGGGGCCGACAGCGCGGCGGTGGATAAGGTGCGGTTCATCGGGCAGTCTCCTGGTGCACGGTGGTGTGATGGGCGGGGGCGGGCGGCTTGCTGAAGAACGGGACGCGCTTCAGCCAGAGCCTGAGCGCCTGCCAGTGAATGCGGAACACAATGCCCAGCCCCAGCAGCGGATAGCGCAGCAACGCGCCGGCCACGGCGCGGTCGGTCATGGGTGCGGGACGGCCGCTGAGCGCGGTGCGCAGCAGCAGGCCGTCGCCGTCGTAGTAGTCGAGGCCGGTGCAGTGGCTGGCGCCGCCCAGGCGGAAGCGGAAGCGGTAGTGCCCTGCGACCTCGCAGAACGGCGACACGTGCATCTGCTTGTCGGCGCGGGCGGTGCCGGTGTCGCCCACCGTCGGGGCGACGCGCATCAGGTAGCGGTGGCTTTCGCCGAAGGTGTTGTTGACCTCGGCCAGCACGGCGCACAGCCGGCCGTCGGCGTGGTGGCAGTGCCAGAAGCTGACGGGATTGAATGCGTAGCCGGCGACGCGCGGAAAGGTCTGCAGCCAGATCTCGCCGTCGGCGGCGATGTGGTGCTCGCGCAGCAGTGCGCGCATCCATTGTTCCAGGCTGGAGCCGTCGCGCGGGCCATAGTCGCGGCGGCGGATCGACAGCGGCCGCCAGCGGTCCACGCCGAACCAGCGCGAATTGCAGTCGTCCAGCCGGGCCAGGTTCAGGCGCACGTAAAACAGCGGATAGACGAAGCGGTGCGGCGCCGGGCGCAGGCGCGCGTGCATCACCTGGCCGTGCACCAGCTGGGCGGCGGGCGGCTTCATGGCAGCGTGGTCCAGGCGGGCGCGGCGTCGAATGCCGTCGCGATGCGCAGCGCCGATTTCAAGCCGTCCTCGTGGAAGCCGTAGCCGGTCCAGGCGCCGGCGTACCAGATGCCGTCCTTGCCCTGTATCTGCGCCAGTTGCTGCTGCGCGCGGACGGTGGCCTGGTCCATGATCGGATGATCGTATTCGAACCTGGCCAGCAGCGTGCCGGCGGCGGGCGGCGTGTAAGGGTTGAGCGTGACGATGACCGGCGTCGCGAACGGCAGCGCCTGCAACTGGTTCAGCCAGTAGCTGACGCAGACCGGACGCTGTCCGGAAGACTGCGCGCCGGCCAGGTAGTTCCAGGCGGCCCAGACCTTGCGCCGGCGCGGCATCAGGTTCGCGTCCGTGTGCAGATAGGCGGTGTTGGGCTGGTAGCGCACGCCGCCGAGGATGGCGCGCTCGGCCTCGCCGGCATTGAGCAGCAGCGACAGCGTGGTCGGCGCATGGGTGGCGAACACCACGTCGTCGAAGGCTTCGGTGCCGCCGGCGGTGGAGACCAGCAGCTTGCCGCCCTCGCGCAGCACCGCGCGCACGGGTGTGTTCAGGCGGCAGTCCGGCAGCACGGCGGCGATCTTCTCGACGTAGTGGCGCGCACCGCCCGCCACCGTGCGCCATTGCGGACGGTCGTTGACCTGCAACAGCGCATGGTTCAGGCAAAAGCGCAGGAAGGTCGCCGCCGGAAAGTTCAGGATGTCGTTGGGCGAACTGGACCAGATGGCCGCGGCCATCGGCAGCAGGTAGGCGTCGCGGAAGCGCGCGCCGTAGCGCTGCTGCTGCAGCAGCTGTCCCAGCGTCAGGCCGGCCTGGCTGGACAATTGGAGGAAGCGCTCGGCGTTGCGGTTGAAATGCAGGATATCCCACAGCATGCGCAGGAAGGACGGCGAGCCGAGGTTGGCGAGCTGGGCGAACACGGTGGCCAGGCTGGTGCCCGCCCATTCCAGCGCGCCGCCGTCCATGGACACGGCGAACGACATGTCGCTGGCGTTGCTGGCCACCTCCAGTTCGTCGAACAGGGCCACCAGGTTGGGGTAGGTGCGCTCGTTGTACACCAGGAAGCCGGTGTCGACGCCGTGGGTGTGTCCCTCCAGCGTGACGTCGACGGTGTTGGTATGGCCGCCCAGATAGCCCGCCGCCTCGAACAGCACGACGTCGTGCTTGCGGCTGAGGAAATAGGCGCTGGCCAGGCCGGAGATGCCTGAACCAATGATGGCGATACGTTTGCGTGGCAGATTCATGTCGTTTGGATGGTTATTTTGACCGCCTTTTGTACCGGCGTGCTAATATTACTACCACCACACAACAAAAGCTACTGATTAGTAGCGTAAATTTACCAATGAGTATCCTTCCCAGATTAAGCTTTAAAAATCAAGCGTTTAAGCTGCGCGAAAATGCGATCCTCGATGCCGCGACCGCCGTGCTGAGCCAAAAAGGCTATGACTTGATGACCATGGATGACGTCGCCGGCGCGGTGGGCATCTCCAAACCCAGCCTGTACAAGCACTTCAAGTCGAAGGAGGAGCTGGTGGGCGAGGCGCTGATACGCTTGCTCGATGGCGCACTGGACTACGTCGCCGCGCTCGATCCGGCGCTGAGTGCGTTGCAGAAATTGTCGGCGCTCCTGGAATGGGCGCTGCGGGTGCGTCTCGATGGCGGCTTGCCGTTCCTGCCGTCCACCAGCCCCCACGTGCGCGATATGCTGATACGGAATGTGAAATACATGCTGCGCATCATGAAGCTGAACCGGCAGCTGGAAGCCCTGGTGAAGCAGGCGCAGCAGCTGGGCCAGCTCAACCGCGAGCTGCCCACCGACGTCATCCTGTTCAGCTACTACGCGCGGACCTGCGATCCGGCGGTCGAGTATCTGCAAAAGTACAGCAAGATGGCGACCGACGATATCGTGCGCCATATGCTGAAAGTGTCGTTCGAAGGCTTCCACTAGATCAAAACAAATGGCATGGCAAAGCCGGTCTGCGCGTCCGTCATCCCCCGGCGCGATGGTATTGCAAATAAATATAAATTATCTGTTTAATAAATAAATTTACATCGCTACCACAGTCTGTTGTAATGGCCATCCAGGGGGAAGAATATGGCCAAGAGACGCGTGATTCAATTTCATCCTTATGACCCAACCCATCCCAACGTGGGCGGCATAGGCAGCGTTATTCACGCGCTGATCAAATTTGCGCCACCGGACTTCGATATCTATTTCGTCGGCGTCAGCGTCGATATCCAGCGCCACCCGGTCGGCCGCTGGCAGCAGCTGGAACTGGATGGGCGCAGTTTTCATTTCCTCCCGGTCATGGAGGCCCCTGTCGGCCGACGCGAGAAGATACCGCGCACGCTCAAATTCGCCTACGCCTTGTGGCGCCACCGCAAACAGATCGACTTGCGCGGCGCCCTGCTGGAATTTCACCGGATCGAGCCCAGCGCCATATTCTGGCTGGCGTCCAACCATAAAGTCCTGTTCCTGCACGGCCATCACGGGAAAGACTATTACAACCCGAAATCCGAAGTGAAATGGTCGCGCTTCCCGGCCATCTATTTCTGGCTGGAGCGCCATTTGATCGCACGGATCAAACAGGTCTATATCGTCAGGGCCGATGCGGTCGCACACTACCAACAGCATTATCCGGCCATGCGCGACTGCATCCAGTTCATTCCCACCTGGGTCGACGAGACGGTCTTCCGTTCCTTGCCGGCGACCGGTCGCACGCAGCTGAAACAGCAATTCGCCCAAGAGCACCAGTTTGACCGGGGCAAAAAAATACTGCTGTTCGTGGGGCGCTTTGTCGGTCAAAAAGACCCGCTGTTGCTGCTGCAGGCGTATCTGGAATTCAAGCGCCACCGCGACGATACCGTTCTGGTCATGATAGGTGCGGGCGAGCTGGAATCGGACATGCGGCGCTTTATCCGCGAGCAGGGACTGGAGGCCGACGTCCGCATCCTCGCCCCCCGTTCCCATCAGCGGATTTCAGAATGGATGAATGCCGTCGATTGCCTGTGCCTGTCCTCGGCCTTCGAGGGCATGCCGGTGGTGCTGGTGGAAGCCCTGTATTGCGGCGTGCCGGTGGTCAGCACCGATGCCGGCGAGGCGGCCCGCCTGATACCCAACGAAAGCATCGGACGCCTGGTGCGCGAGCACGCGCCCCTGCCGTTCATGCAGGCGATCAGGCAGATTTTGTCGCAGCCGTCGGATCCGTGGGCATGCCAGCAGCAGGCAGCTCCGTACACGGCGAAGACGGTACTGCTTGGACTACACTCCCGCTACCGCGAGCTGCTCGATAGCGTCGACGCAGAGCCTCCGTCAGCGGCCGTTCGATAGCCAGGTAGACCGCATACCCCAGGCCTACGGCACCCAGCAATACCAGCAGATAGGTGCAGCGGGGACCGATCAGCGCCGCCAGGTGGCTCCTGATCAGCAGCTTCAGCAGCAAGCCCTGGAGCTGCTCGTGGATCAGGTAGATGGTATAGGACGCGTTCCCCAGTGCGACCAGGACGGCGGGTACGCGGAAATATTGTGCCGTCTCCAGCTTGGCCGCTCCGGCCAGCAGGAAAGCAAAGCCCAGTATCAGCACCAGATAGGACAGCTCGTGGGGCAGTGGCGGGGCCACGAGTGCGGCTATCGATATCCCCACGCCAGCCGCCAGCTCGATCCAGCCGCGCCCGCCGCACCGGTACAGGTAGAACGCCCCCATGCCGAACAGGAAATACAAATTAAAGGCAGCGGTATAGACATTGCCCGCGTTGCGCTCCGCTACGCTCGGATAGTTGTAGTAAATGACGCAGAACACGGCGGCCGCGGCAAATCCCGCCATGCCCAGGCGCCGGTTCAAAATCAACAGCGAGAACACGGCATAAAAGGCCACCTCGTGAAACAAGCTCCACGCCACCGTCAATGGTGTGACGGCGGCGGTGAATCGTATCAAGGTGAATGATGTTATCCAATCGCCCAAGCTGGAGGGAATGCGCGCATCGGTGCCAAAGCCTGCCGCCACCAGCAGGCAAAATGGGATGTTATATAGCCAATAGATGGGATACAGGCGAATGAAGCGCCGGTAGATATACGGCCACCACGCGGACGGCTGGCCTATCTCGCGGTGATGGGCAAACAGAATAATAAAGCCGGACAAGACAAAGAAGAACCGCACCCCGCCTATGTGGCGCGTCCAGTCAAAAAAGACCTGCTCGCCGCCGTAGCGCGGCAATCCCATGGCGATCGACAGATGGAAGGCGGCGACACTGATGGCAGCCAGCGCCCGTGCAGATTGTAGTGTTTTTAGCATGCAATAATATTAACATTGAATGCCGGAAGCCTCGACAAAAAAAACGCAGCCCGAGAGGGCTGCGCTTTTGGTGCAGGTCTGTCGCCAGCCTTACTCGACCGTGACCGACTTCGCCAGATTGCGCGGCTTGTCCACATCGGTGCCGCGTGCCAGCGCCGAGTGGTAGGCCAGCAGCTGCAGCGATACAACGTGCAGGATAGGCGACAGCAGGCCGTAGTGTTCCGGCAGACGGATCACGTGCACGCCCTCGCCCGAGGTGATGCGCGAGTCGACGTCGGCAAACACGTACAGCTGGCCGCCGCGCGCGCGTACTTCCTGCATGTTGGATTTCAGCTTCTCGATCAGCGCATCGTTCGGCGCGATCGTCACGACCGGCATTTCTTCCGTCACCAGCGCCAGCGGGCCGTGCTTCAGTTCGCCTGCCGGATAGGCTTCGGCGTGGATGTAGGAAATCTCTTTCAGCTTCAGCGCGCCTTCCAGGGCGATCGGGTAGTGCATGCCGCGGCCGAGGAACAGTGCGTTTTCCTTGCGGGCGAAATCTTCCGACCAGGCGATGATCTGCGGCTCCAGCGCCAGCACGGCCGAGATCGCAACCGGCAGGTGGCGCATGGCTTTCAGGTGCTGCTCTTCTTCCTCGTCGGTCAGGCGGCCGTTGACTTGCGCCAGCGACAGGGTCAGCAGGAACAGCGCGGCCAGCTGGGTGGTGAAGGCCTTGGTCGACGCCACGCCCACTTCGACGCCGGCGCGGGTGATGTAGGCCAGTTTGCATTCGCGCACCATGGCGCTGGTGGCGACGTTGCAGATGGTCAGCGTGTGTTCCATGCCCAGGCTGCGGGCGTGCTTCAGTGCGGCCAGGGTGTCGGCGGTTTCGCCGCTTTGCGAGATCGTCACCACCAGCGTGTTCGGGTGCGGCACGCTGTCGCGGTAGCGGTATTCGCTGGCGATCTCGACGTTGACCGGGATCTTGGCCACCGATTCGATCCAGTACTTGGCGGTCAGGCCGGAGTAGTAGCTGGTGCCGCAGGCCAGGATCAGCACGCGGTCGATCTGCTTGAAGACGTTGTAGGCGCCGTCGCCGAACAGTTCCGGCATGATGCCGGTGACGCCTTCGAGCGTGTCGCCGATAACGCGCGGCTGTTCGAAGATTTCCTTCTGCATGTAGTGGCGGTACGGGCCCAGCTCGGCCGCGCCGGTGTGCGCCTGCACGGTTTTGACTTCGCGCGTGACCGGCTTGCCGTCGACGTCGACGATCCAGGTGCGGGCCAGTTGCAGGTCGACCACGTCGCCTTCTTCCAGGTAGATGATCTGGTCGGTGGTGCCGGCCAGCGCCATCGCGTCCGAGGCGACGAAGTTTTCACCCTGGCCCAGGCCGACGATCAGCGGCGAACCCTGGCGCGCGGCGATCACGCGGTGCGGTTCTTCGCGGGCGAACACGGCGATCGCATACGCGCCGTGCAGGCGTTTGACGGCCAGCTGGACGGTTTCGAACAGGTCGCCGTTGTACATGTGGTCGACCAGGTGGGCGATCACTTCGGTGTCGGTCTGGCTCTGGAAGACGTAGCCGAGCGCGGTCAGTTCGGCGCGCAGTTCGTCGTGGTTTTCAATGATGCCGTTGTGGACCAGGGCGATGCGCGCCTGCTCGGTCGATGGCGAGAAGTGCGGGTGGGCATTGTGCGAAGCCGGGGCGCCGTGCGTGGCCCAGCGGGTGTGGGCGATGCCGGTGAAGCCTTGCATGCCGACTTCGGCGATCTGCTTTTCCAGGTCGGCCACGCGCGAGGTGCTGCGCGAGCGCTGCAACTGGCCGTCCACGTGCAGGGCGACGCCGCAGGAATCATAGCCGCGGTATTCCAGGCGCTTCAGGCCTTCGATCAGGATAGGGGTGATGTTACGCTGCGCTACCGCGCCGACTATGCCGCACATGGAAAACCTCGCTAAAAATAAGTGTAGCCATGCTAGAGCAGGACTTCTGAAATAAGCTTTCTAAATCCTGTATATTTTGGAATATTCTTTCACCACACTGTTATCGTGAAATATTATTTCATTTTCGAGGATTATTTTCATGGATGAGATAGATCGTCGCATTTTGAATGCGCTGCAAGTTGATTCTTCGCAAACAAACAGCGAGCTGGCGCTGGCCGTCCACGTATCGGCGCCCACTTGCCTGCGCCGGGTCAAGCACCTGACTGAAAGCGGCGTGATCCAGCGCCAGGTCGCCATCGTGGCGCCGGAGAAGGTCGGCCCCAGCCTGACGGCGATTGTGGAAATCTCGCTGGATATCCAGGCCGCCGAACGCATGGCCGAGTTCGAAGCCCATGTGGCGGCCGACGACGCCGTGCTGCAATGCTACCGCGTGGCGCCGGGGCCGGACTTCGTGCTGATCGTCCAGGTGGAGGACATGCCAGCCTATCACGCGCTGGCCCACCGTTTGTTCGCGACGCAGACCAATGTGCGCAACGTCAAAGCCTACTTTTCCACTTTTCGCAGCAAATTCGAGACGCGGATCGCGGTTTAGCCGTTTATCCCCGGCTTGTTCAGGTGCTTTTACACAGGTTTATCCACACCGGATTATGAGCGGGAAATGTTTTCCCGCCTTTTCCATGGCTTTTCCAAGGGCTATGCACGGGCTTATACCCAAGCTTATCCACAATAAAAAGTTATCCTGAATTACTCACACGATTTCCCACAGGCTTACCCACAATATGGCCGGAAGCGGGGCTGCAGGCCATGGCGCGGGGTCGCTTTATTCATGCAAGCGAGGTTGTCCAATACTTTTCCCCGGCTTATACGTGGCTTTTGCAGGGCTTGTACGCAGGCTTCTCCACATCGTTATCCACAATGCTAGGGATAAAAAAAGCCGGGACGTATCCCGGCTTTGCTTGAGGCACTGAGCGCTTACTTCGGCTTTTTCACCGGGCGGCTCCAGCCGTCGATGGTGATCTGGCGCGCGCGCGAAATCGTCAGCTTGCCGGCCGGCGCATCCTTGGTCAGCGTGGTGCCGGCGCCCAGGGTCGCGCCCTTGCCGACGGTGACGGGCGCCACCAGCTGGCTGTCGCTGCCGATGAAGGCGTCGTCTTCGATCACGGTGCGGAACTTGTTCACACCATCGTAATTGCAGGTGATGGTGCCGGCGCCGATGTTGACGCGCGAACCGATAGTCGCGTCGCCGATGTAGGCCAGGTGGTTGGCCTTGCTGTGCGCGGCGACCTGGCCGTTTTTGATTTCGACGAAGTTACCCACATGCACATCCTCGGCCAGCACGGTGCCGGGGCGCAGGCGCGCGTAAGGGCCGATGATGGACACTTCGCCCACCACCGCCTCTTCGATATGGCAGAACGGCTTGATCTGCGCACCGGCCAGGATGCGGGAGTTGATGATGACGCTATGCGGGCCGACGCGCACGCCGTCCGCCAGTTCGACCTTGCCTTCGAACACGCAGCCGACATCGATGGTGACGTCGCGGCCGCAGATCAACTCGCCACGCACGTCGAGGCGGGCAGGGTCCATCAGCGTCACGCCCTGTTCCAGCAGTTTCAGGGCGATATTGCCCTGGTGGATGCGCTCCAGCTCGGCCAGCTGCACCTTGCTGTTGACGCCGGCCACTTCCCACTGCGCCGACGGCTGGGCCGACACCACAGGCACGCCGTCCGCCACCGCCATCGCGACGATGTCGGTCAGGTAGTACTCGCCCTGGGCATTGTTGTTCTTCAGCGCGCCCAGCCATTGCTTGAGGCGCGCGGTAGGCACCACCAGGATGCCGCTGTTGATCTCTTTAATGGCACGTTCGGCCTCGTTCGCATCTTTTTGCTCGACGATGCGGACAATTTCGCCGTTCTCGCGGACGATGCGGCCGAGCCCGGTCGGATCGTCCTGCACCACGGTCAGGATGCCCAGCTTGTCCTTGCCGGCCACGTCCACCAGCGCTTGCAGCGAGGCGGCGGTGGTCAGCGGCACGTCGCCGTACAAGATCAGGGTGGCGGCGCTGTCGTCCAGCTCCGGCAAGGCCTGCATGACGGCGTGGCCCGTGCCCAGCTGTGGTTCCTGCAGGGCGGTGGCGACCTTTTCCGGCTGCTTGGCCAGCATGTCCAGCACGGCTGCGCCCCCATGACCGTAAATCACGCATAATCGGCTGGCAGACAGGCTGCGGGCCGTATCCAGAACATGCGACAACAGCGGCTTGCCCGCCAGCGGATGCAACACTTTTGGCAAGGCCGATTGCATGCGCTTGCCCATGCCTGCTGCGAGGATAACTACATTCATAGGTGCCAAATCAAGAAAGTTAATCAATGCGAAAGTTTAACATGCCAGATATCCACAGCCCCGCACTGCGCCGGGTTTTCCTGATCGTCCTGATGGCGGTGCTGGCCGGCTGCAGTTCGCTGCGCCTGGCCTACAACCACGGCGATACGCTGCTGTACTGGTGGCTGGACGCTTACGTCGACCTCAACAGCGATCAGAAAGTCTGGGTCAAGAAGGATATCGACGAGCTGTTCCACTGGCATCGCAAGACCCAGTTGCATGACTACACGCAGATTCTGCAGACCGGACAGCGCCAGCTGGCCGGCAATCCCACCGTGGCCGACCTGGCCAACAATTACGACGAAATCAAACGCCGCACCCAGCTGCTGCTGTTCAAGGCCTTGCCCGAGCTGGCCGACCTGGCACGTTCGCTGCAACCAGAGCAGATCGCCGCGCTGGAAAAAAAGTTCACTGCCAATAACGTCGAGTTCCGCAAGAAGAATATGAAGGGCGACAAGGAAGCCCAGCAGAAGTTCCGCTATAAAAAATCGATGGAGCAATTCGAGCTGTGGTTCGGCCCCTTCAACGCCGAGCAGGAAGCCCAGATCCGCCGCGCCTCCGACGCACGCCCGCTGGACAACGATATCTGGCTCGACGAGCGCATGCGCCGCCAGAAGAACATCCTGACGCTGGTGCAAAAGGTGCAGCGCGAAAAACTGAGCAAGGAAGCGACGATGGCGCTGATCCACACGCTGATCAAGGACAGCTTCGAGCGCCTGGAACATTCCGAGCGCAAACCGTTCTTCGATGCCTACGATGAATCCACCATGCAGTTCATCTTGACCGTCATCAAGATTGCGACGCCGGCCCAGAAAGCCCACGCGCACAAGCGCATGCAGGGCTGGATCGACGACTTCAACAGCCTGGCGGCGGAACCCCGCTAGGGCCGGTATGGTATAGTGGCCCCTGTTGAATCAATGACTTAGAACACAGCCACATGCCAAAGAAGCCCGCCAACAAGCCCGCGAAACCAGCCAAAGTCCCGGTCCACGGTCCCCAGCACAGCAACCAGGTGCGCATCATCGGCGGCGCCTGGAAGCGCACGCCGCTGCCGGTGCTGAGCGCCTCCGGCCTGCGTCCGACTCCGGACCGTGTGCGCGAAACCGTGTTCAACTGGATCAATCACCAGCGCGACGGCTATTGGGCCGATGCGCAAGTGCTGGACTTGTTCGCCGGCAGCGGCGCGCTGGGTTTCGAAGCGGCCAGCCGCGGCGCGCAATCGGTAACGATGATCGACACCGTGGTGCCGGTGGTGCGCCAGCTGGAAGACATCAAGGCCAAGCTGAAAGCCGACAATGTGCAGATCATCCGCGCCGACGCGCTGGCCGTGGCCCAGTCGGCCATTGCGCGCGGCCAGAAGTACGACCTGATCTTCCTCGATCCGCCTTACCAGCAGGAATTCCTCGAACGCTGCCTGCCGCTGTGCACGCGCATCTTGAAAGAGGGCGGCCTGATCTACGCTGAATCCGGCCTGGCGCTGGAGTTCGAAGAAGACGCGGCGCCGGAGTGGATGGCGCCGTGGGAAGTGCTGCGGGCTGACAAGGCCGGGATGGTGTTCTATCATTTGTTAAAGCACAAGCAAACGGCTGCCTGAACACCCGCCATTTGCCGCTAAAAGGGCCGCAAGCCGCCCCAAATTAAGGCAAACAGGGTTTTTCAGGCATAATGCGCGTTCTATATTGGTGCACTGCAAGGAGCCGCGATGGTAGTAGCCGTTTATCCAGGAACTTTTGATCCGTTGACCCGTGGTCACGAAGATCTGGTGCGTCGCGCATCCGGTCTGTTCGACACGCTGGTGGTCGGTGTCGCCGACAGCAAGAACAAGAAACCGTTCTTCTCGCTGGAAGAGCGCCTGACCATAGCCAACGAAGTCCTGGGCCACTATCCCAACGTCAAGGTCGAGAGTTTCTCCGGCCTGTTGAAAGATTTCGTGCGCGAGCATGATGCCCGCGTCATCGTACGCGGCCTGCGCGCCGTGTCCGACTTCGAGTACGAGTTCCAGATGGCGGGCATGAACCGCTACCTGCTGCCCGACGTCGAAACCCTGTTCCTGACGCCGTCCGACCAATACCAGTTTATCTCCGGCACCATCGTGCGCGAGATCGCGGTGCTGGGCGGCGACGTATCGAAGTTTGTTTTCCCATCGGTCGACCGCTGGCTGCAAAAGAAAATTGCCGCCACCAAGGCCGAGTAACCAGCGATTTAAGCGAGTTCCGCCATGGCCTTGATGATCACCGACGACTGTATCAATTGCGACGTTTGCGAGCCTGAGTGCCCGAACGACGCGATCTACATGGGCGCGGAAATTTACGAAATCGACCCGGACAAGTGCACCGAATGCGTCGGCCATTTCAATGAGCCGCAATGCCAGCAGGTGTGCCCGGTCAGCTGCATCCCCTTCAATCCCGCCTGGCGCGAGAGCGAAGAACAGTTGCGCAGCAAATTCGAACGTTTGCAGGCTGCCAAGGCCTGACGAGCCAAAAAAGCATGACCGTGCGGCCAATTTGCGCCGCACCGTGTTGCTGTCCTGCTCCGGGTGGTATATTCCACCAACGCCTACCTCACGGGCGCCCTCGGAGACTACACATGAATCGCAGAAACACCATCAAGAGCCTGATGGCAGCCGCCTTCCTGGCCGGCAGCTTCAGCCTGCCCGCATTTGCCGCCGTGGACGTGGCCGGCGTTAAATTCGACGACAGCATTAGCGTTGCCGGCAAAGAACTGAAGCTGAACGGCGCCGGTCTGCGCACCAAGGTCATCTTCAAGGTCTACGCCGCCGGCCTCTACCTGACCGAAAAGAAAACCACCGTGCCGGACGTGCTGGCGACCCAGGGCCCGCGCCGCGTGGCGATCACGATGCTGCGCGAAGTGAGTTCGGAAGATTTCGGCAAGGCCTTCATGGACGGCCTGAACAATAACACCGACAAGAACGAACGCAGCAAGATCCTGCCGCAGACGATGAAGTTCGGCGAAGTGTTCGCGCAAATCCAGGCGCTGAAAAAGGGCGACCAGATGCTGCTGGACTGGACCCCGGGCGAGGGCACGCAGTGCTATCTGAACGGTAAGAAAATCGGGGAATTGATGCCGGACGTGGCGTTCTACAACGCCGTGCTGCGCATCTGGCTGGGCGACCATCCGGTCGACAGCTCGCTGAAACCTGCCCTGCTGGGCGAGAAATAATGTTGCGGCGCGGTACCGGCGGGGGCGTCCCCACGGTACCGCCGCTTAAAATTTAGGCACGGGCGGCCATCGCGCGCAGTTCGGCGGCCTGGCTAGGCTCCACCGAGTTCAGCATGCGCTTGAGCATCATAGCGTCGCGCATCTGGCGGCGCTGCAGCTGCTCTTCCTTGCTGCGTTTCGGCTTGACGACCAGCATGGCTGCACGGCCCAGGCCGCGCAACAACGGTTTGAACAGCACGATCAGCGCGCAAACGGCGCCGCTGGCCAGCGCCAGCTCACCGGCGGCAACCAGGGAAAAATTTTGTACGAATGAGATGATGGTAGACATGTTGTAACACTGCATTTAGAATCAAGTGTAACTATAGTGCAGCGCAACATAAGTATCCAATTTACTTCCCCGATAACAATTATTCGTTTGGTGAATGGGATGTCTTATCATTGACGAGAAATCCATATTTCTCGATACTGCAACGACCCCAACCCCACATCCCGAGCCAACATGAGCTTTTTGACGCTGGACTTGAATTTGTTACGCGTCTTCGACGCCGTGATGACAGAGCAGAACCTGACACGCGCCGCCGGCCATTTGGCCATGACCCAACCCGCCGTCTCCAACGCCATCAAGCGTTTGCGCGAGAGCCTGGGCGACGAATTGCTGATACGCACAGCCTACGGCGTCAAGCCGACCCCGCGCGCCGAGGCGCTGTGGCCGTCGGTGCGCAGCGCGCTGGCCAGCCTGGAAGCGGCGGTGGCGCCGGAGACTTTCGACGTCTCCGCCGCCCACGCCACCTTCCGCATGGCCATGGCCGACGCCACCGCCGCCTTCTGGCTGCCGTCGCTGATGCGTTCGATCGAGCGGGAAGCGCCGGGCGTCAACGTGCGCATGGTGCCGCTGACCACACGCGAGCCGCGTCCTATGCTGCTGCGTGGCGATATCGACCTGGCGGTGGGCTTCTTCCCCGGCGTGGCGGCGCAGCTGTCGTACGAGACCGGCTCGCCGATCCGCCACGAGCGGCTGTATTCGGGACATTATGTGTGCGTGATGCGGCGCGACCATCCGCTGTCCAAGGTCGACCTGACGCTGGATAACTACTGCAAGGCCAATCACCTGCTGGTGAGTTTTTCCGGCCGCGCGCACGGCCTGGTGGACGAGGCGCTGGCGCAGATCCAGCGCGAACGCCGCATCCTGCTGACGGTGAACCAGTTCTTCACCGCCGGCCGCGTGGTGGCCAATTCGGACTTGATCACCGTGCTGCCGCGCCACCTGATCGCCTCGACCGGCATGACCGATGCGCTGATTTCCAAGGAGTTGCCGTTCACGCTGCCTGCGGTCCACCTGGACATGCTGTGGCACGAGCGCGATGCCCGCAGCCCGGCCCACAAATGGCTGCGCATGCATCTGGAAGGCATGAACACCGTGGCCCAGCGCACCGCGCCGGGCACGGCGCCCAAAAACGACACGTACTAAACGGCGCTACCGATTACTGGTGGCTGGAGCGGTAGCCGATGCGGAAACCGCCCCAGTGCCTGCCATTCACATAAATCGGCGCCGACAGGTCGTGCATCACCTCGCCGGTATCGCGCTTGTAAGTTTGCAGCAGGAAGGGCTTGGTATTCGAGCCGCAGCGCTTGCCGGTGCGGTCGCTGAAGATGCGCTTGGTGCGGTTGTTGACGATGTCCACATCGTAATTGCCCGTCAGCGGCTGCGAAAACTTCTTGTTGTGGGTGGGGAAATATCCGTTGTTGTCCACAGCGCCGGCGTAGGCCAGCTGCGGCATCGCCGCCAGCACGGCCTCCTGCAATTGCGGCAGCGCGCGGTCGGTGAAATCGTCGAAACGGGTCTTGTGCTTGGGCGGATCGGTGTTCGGGATCGGCGTGTAGGTGCGGTCGAACAGCGCTTCGCGCGTGATCTTGCCGGCAGCGATGGCCGCTTCGAAGCGCTGTCCCACGTCCGCCGCCGCCTGCTGCGCGGCGATGCGGATCGCGTCGTGCGAGGTGGCGATCGACGACTCGCCCAGCGCGCCGGTGATGACCTCGGCCCGCTCCGCCAGCGCCATCGCCGAACTGGCGGCGCGCGGCAATTCCTTCTCTGTGGATAACAAGCTGTCGCGGATGCTGGCGATGGCCGTGGCGATGTCCTCGGTGGTGGCGACGTGCTCGCGCGAGGCGCGCGCGATCTCGCCGATCTCCTCTTCCGACACGCCGGAAGAACGCTCGATATTGCCCAGCAGGCCGTGCACGGTTTCCACATTGCCGGCCGCCTCGCTGACCTTGGCCGCCAGCGAATTCATGCCGGACGCCGCCTGTTCGGCCTGCTGGTTAATCTCGCGCACCATGGTGCTGATCTCGTCGGTGGCCTCCTTGGTGCGCAAGGCCAGCTGGCGCACCTCGCTGGCGACCACGGCAAAGCCGCGCCCCTGTTCGCCGGCGCGCGCCGCCTCGATGGCGGCGTTCAGCGCCAGCAGATTGGTGCGGGCCGAGATTTCGCTGATGGCTTCGGTAAAACCATAGATTTTGCGGGAGTTCGTCTGCAGGCTGGCCATGACGGCCGCTGCGGTCTGCGCATCCTGGCGCGCGGTGTTGATGCGCTGCAGGCCGTTGTCGGCCTCGGCGCGGCCTGCCACGGTTTCACCGCGCACCTGGGCGGCGATCTTGGCGGCGCGCTCGGCGTTGGCCGCAATCGCGGCGGTGGCCTGCGCATTGTGGGCGGAGCTGCGGACGATGCCGCTCGCGGTACCTACGTCGAGTTCGATTTTCTTTTTGACCGAATCGACGAAATACGAGGTTTCCGCCGCGCCGATCATGATGGCGTCGATCTCATCGCCGACCACATGGGCGAAGCGCTTGACGCCGTCCTCATCGCCGTTCTGGCGGGCGGCCCACCAGGCCACCGCGGCGCCGGCCAAGGCGGCCGGCACCGCCGTATAAACCAGCATGGCACCGTCGCCGGCCGCCAGCTTGAACAAATATGCTACGCAGGTACCACCTGCCGTCGCGCCCAAAAACCAGAATCCACGTTGCACCAGCTTGTGCTGCAAAAGCTTCATTTGTCCCCCGTTTTACCAGGCGCCTCGGGCGTCTCGACTAATTTTATTTCCCTGCTGCTATTTTATGGGCAACTTGGTGGTATTCTTCACCTCTTCCATGACGGCGTAAGTATGCGTTTCGCGTACGCCCTTCTGGAGCAGGGTTTTACCCAGGAATTCGCGGTAGGCCGCCATGTCCTTGACGCGGGCTTTGACCAGATAGTCGAAGCCGCCGGCAACCATGTGGCACTCCAGCACTTCCGGGATCACCTGGACGCTGTGCTTGAAGGCGTCGAAGACTTCGGGTGTGGTGCGATCAAGCACTACCTCGATAAAGACGAGCAGGGACACATCCAGCAGCTGCGGGTTCAGTTGCGCGGTGTAGCCCATGATGTAGCCGGACTCGTGCAACTTGCGCACGCGTTCCAGGCAAGCGGCTGGTGACAGGTTCACCCGCGCCGCCAGTTCCACATTGCTGATGCGGCCATCGCTCTGCAATTCCATCAAGATTTTTTTGCTGATCTTGTCTAACATTTCCGGGAACTCCCAAATAAATATTATTTGGTTAAATTGTCGCACTAAAAACAATCTATTGCTAGCCCCCTGCAATACCAGAATTAATCCAGAAGAAATCCCACTACAATCGAATCATCAGCAGTTGACTCCGATTCACGCTCGCCAGCGCCCGCCGGCCGGGCGTTTTTTTGCAATCAGCGGCGCCAAAATTTCCCTTCTGAGAGTATTCAATGCAAGCAGCAGCAGCCACCGGTTTTACCCCTTTCGCCGCACTGCAGGACGAGATCCTGCGCGACCCGATTCCCCTGCGCTCAGCAGTGACAGCAGCCTACCGCCGCGATGAAATCAGCGCCGTTCAGTGGCTGCTGGAACAGATCAAGAACAACGACGCAAGCACCCTGCAACAGGCCCAGCAGCTGGCGCATAAACTGGTCAGCTCGGTGCGCGAACAGCGCACCCGCGCATCCGGCGTCGACGCCCTGATGCACGAGTTTTCGCTGTCCTCGGAAGAGGGTGTGGCACTGATGTGCCTGGCCGAAGCACTGTTGCGTATTCCCGACAACGCCACCGCGGACCGCCTGATCGCCGACAAAATCAGCAAAGGCGACTGGCGCAAGCACCTGGGCGAATCGCCTTCGCTGTTCGTCAACGCCGCCACCTGGGGTCTGCTGATCACCGGCAAGCTGGTCTCCACCAGCAGCGAAACCGGCCTGGGCTCGGCGCTGACCAAGCTCATTTCCAAGGGCGGTGAGCCGCTGATCCGCAAGGGCGTGGACCTGGCGATGCGCATGCTGGGCAACCAGTTCGTCACCGGCCAGACCATCGACGAAGCGATCAAGAACGGCCAGTCCAACGAGGCGCGCGGCTACCGCTATTCCTACGACATGCTGGGCGAAGCGGCGCTGACCGAGGCCGACGCCAAGAACTACTACGCTTCCTACGAAACCGCGATCCACGCGATCGGCAAGGCCTCGAACGGCCGCGGCATCAAGAACGGCCCCGGCATTTCGGTGAAACTGTCGGCGCTGCACCCGCGCTACAGCCGCGCCCAGCGCGCCCGCGTGATGCAGGAACTGCTGCCGCGCGTGCGCGAACTGATGCTGCTGGCCAAGCGCTACAACATCGGCCTGAACATCGACGCGGAAGAGGCCGACCGTCTGGAACTGTCGCTGGACCTGGTCGAAGCGCTGGCGCACGACCCTGAACTGGCCGGTTTCGAAGGCATCGGCATCGTGGTGCAGGCTTACCAGAAGCGTTGCCCGTTCGTCATCGACTACCTGGTCGACCTGGCCAAGCGCAGCGGCCGCAAGTTCATGGTGCGCCTGGTCAAGGGCGCGTATTGGGATGCCGAGATCAAGCGCGCCCAAGTGGACGGCATGAGCGGGTATCCGGTCTACACCCGCAAGGTCTACACCGACGTGTCATACCTGGTATGCGCGCAAAAGCTGCTGGCCGCGACCGGCGTGATCTATCCGCAGTTCGCCACCCACAACGCGCAAACCCTGTCGACGATCTACACATGGGCCAAGCGCGACGGCGTGACCGACTACGAATTCCAGTGCCTGCACGGCATGGGCGAATCGCTGTACGACCAGGTGGTCGGCAAAGACAACCTGGACAAGCCTTGCCGCATCTACGCGCCGGTCGGCACCCACGAAACGCTGCTGGCCTACCTGGTGCGCCGCCTGCTGGAAAACGGCGCCAACTCCTCCTTCGTCAACCAGATCGTCGACGAGGCGATCCCGGTCGATTCGCTGGTCAAGGATCCGGTTGCACAGGCGCGCGAACAGGGCGGCCTGCCGCACACCGGCATCCCCCTGCCGCTGGACATGTTCGGCGCCGACCGCAAGAACTCGGCCGGTTTCGACCTGGCCAATGAAGACGTGCTGCGCGACATTTCGGCAGCACTGGCGACGCCGCGCAGCTGGCACGCCGCGCCGCTGCTGGCGGGCGGCCTGAGCGCCGGCCAGCCGACGCAGGATGTCACCAACCCGGCACAACGCAGCGACATCGTCGGCCAACTGGTCGAAGCGAGCGCCGCCGACGTTGAAACCGCGCTGACCAGCGCCAGCACCTTCGCCATGGATTGGCAGACCACCGAACCGTCGCAACGCGCCGCAGCGCTGAACCGCGCCGCCGACCTGTTCGAAGCCAACGCCATGGAACTGATGACTCTGGCCATCCGCGAAGCGGGCAAATCGCTGCCGAACGCCATCGCCGAACTGCGCGAGGCGGTCGACTTCCTGCGCTACTACGCCGGCGAAGTGCACGGCGCGACCAATCCGCTGGCGCTGGGTCCAGTGACTTGCATCAGCCCGTGGAACTTCCCGCTGGCGATCTTCACCGGCCAGGTGGCCGCCTCGCTGGCGGCCGGCAACGTGGTGCTGGCCAAGCCGGCCGAGCAGACGCCGCTGATCGCCCACCGCGCCGTCGAGCTGCTGCACGAAGCCGGCATCCCGCGCGCCGCGCTGCAATTCCTGCCGGGCCGCGGCGAAGTGGTCGGCGCCGCGTTGACCGCCGATGCGCGTGTCAAAGGCGTGATCTTCACCGGCTCGACCGAGGTGGCGCAACTGATCAACCGCACGCTGGCCAAGCGCGCCGTCGCCGAGAACGCCGACATCCCGCTGATCGCCGAGACCGGCGGCCAGAACGCGATGATCGTCGATTCGTCGGCGCTGCCGGAGCAGGTGGTGCAGGATGCGATTTCGTCGGCCTTCGACAGCGCCGGCCAGCGCTGCTCGGCGCTGCGCGTGCTGTTCCTGCAGGAAGATATCGCCGACAAGACCATCAAAATGCTCAAAGGCGCGATGCAGGAGCTGAAAGTGGGCTGCCCGGACCGCCTGGTGACGGACATCGGCCCGGTGATCGACGCCGAAGCCCAGCAAAACCTGCTGGCCCACATCAACAAGCTGAAAGCGACCGCGCTGAACTACTTCTCGCTGGACCTGCCTTCCAGCGTGACCACGGCAGGCACCTTCGTGCCGCCTACCGTGCTGGAGATCCGCTCGCTGTCCGAGCTGACGCAGGAAGTATTTGGCCCGGTTCTGCATGTGATCCGCTACAAACGCGCCGATCTGCCGAAACTGGTCGAGCAAATCAACGAAAGCGGCTACGGCCTGACCCTGGGCGTGCATTCGCGCATCGATGAAACCATCGACTACATCACCTCGCGCGCGCATGTGGGCAACATCTACGTCAACCGCAACATCGTCGGCGCCGTGGTCGGCGTGCAGCCGTTCGGCGGCGAAGGCAAATCCGGCACCGGCCCGAAAGCGGGCGGCCCGCTGTACCTGAAGCGCCTGCAGCGCGGCGCCGTCGCCAACGCCACCCACGAACGCCAGGCGACGCCGGGCCTGGATGCGCTGGCGGTCTGGTCGAAAATGCATGGCCACGAGCGTGTCGCCACTCTGGCGGAGCAATACAGCCGCACCACGATGCTGGGCAGCCTGACCGTGCTGCCAGGCCCGACCGGCGAACGCAACACGCTGGCGCTGGTCGCACGCGGCTCCGTGGTGTGCGCTGCCGCGACCCAGGCCGGCCTGCTGAACCAGCTGGCGGCGACGCTGGCGACCGGCAATATCGCGCTGGTGACGGCGGAATCGTCGAAATTGCTGCCGGCGGACCTGCCAGCGGTGGTGAAAGACCGCATCCAGGCGATTGGCAGCCTCGACAGCTTCAATGGCGACTTCCAGATCGCGCTGGTGGAGGCGATGCTGGTTGGTGGCCTGCGCACCTCGCTGGCGGCCCGTAGCGGGGCGCTGGTGGGCTTGATCGACACCAATGAGGATGGCGCCATCCCCCTGTGGCGTTTGCTTGCTGAGCGCGCTCTGTGCGTGAATACGACGGCAGCCGGCGGCAACGCCAGCCTGATGACGCTCGACGCGTAACGATTACCTGTTGTTGTTTTGGGGGCCGGGGTCAAACCTGGCCCTTTTTTTATGCGCGCTGCCTGACGATACGGAATCCCAGATCGTCGATGGCGTAGGTGGGATGGCTGCGGCGGCGGTTGGTGGCCAGGCAGCCACGCTCCACATCCGACCAGCCGCCACCCCGGAACACCCGATACGAGCCATAGACCTCGGGGTCGTACTGATCCTCGCACCATTCCCAGACATTGCCCAACATGTCATGCAGCCCCCATGGATTCGGCTGCTTGAGGCCAACCGCGCAGCTGCGGCCGCCGGAGTTTTCCCGATACCAGGCGATATCATCGAGTTCGCCATAGCGGGGACCATTGCTGCCGGCGCGGCAGGCGTACTCCCATTCCGCCTCGGTGGGCAGGCGATAGCCGTCGCCGTTGCCCAGGCGAGAGGCGCCCATGCCGTCTTCGTCCAAGACGTAGCAGGCACGCAAGCCTTCGGCCTCCGACAACATATTGCAAAACCGCACTGCATCGATCCAGGACACGTTTTCCACCGGGCACTCAGGGGAAACGTGCGACGATGGCCACAGGCCGCTGGCCGCCGCGTACTGCGCCTGCGTGACCGGATAGCGGCCGATCGCAAAGGACGGCAGCTCGACCACCCATGCGCGGCTGGTCCGGTCATCCCTCAAAGCGATGGTTCCTGCCGGGATAACGACCGTCTCTATCGCCATTTGCAAAAGTTCTCGATCACCTCATACGCGTAGCGGGAAGCCACGGTTTTAATGAAATGCATGAAATCAACGGCAGCCTCGTCGTTGGCGTTGTCGGAAATCGTGCGAATGACGGCAAATGGAATGCCCAGCTCGAAACACACTTGCGCGACGGCGGCGCCTTCCATCTCCACTGCCAATAAATCGGGCAAAGCAGTCTTCAATGCCTGAATTTGCGTCAATTTGCCGATGAACTGGTCGCCACTGGCGATCAAACCGCGATGAACGCGCGTGGTTTTCGCAGCAGCGCCAGCCAATCGCTCGGTCAAAGCGCGGTCGGTCGCGAAGCGCGACAGGCCTGTCAGCGGGATTTCAAACTGCGGAAACAGCGGGCTGGCATCGAAATCATGCTGAACCAGTTCTTCAGCGACAACGATATCGCCGACTTTGACGTTTTTATCCCCGCTACCGGCAACGCCGGTGAAGACGATGTGGGTAACTCCGAACTTTTCCACAAGGATTGCAGCTGTCATGGCTGCTGCAACCTTGCCTATACGCGACAGAACGCACACAGCGTCGATTTCCCAGAGTTTCCCGGCCGTGTACTCCCGCATGCCGTGGACGAGCTTGTAGGGGCTCTCAAGGGCTTCTATGAGCCCATGCTGTTCTTCAGCCAAAGCGCTGATGATGCCTAAACGCATACGTTTCCTTGGTTTTCAGAGGTTTTAAAAAGGTGGAGCTTGTGGATTTCGAGCTGCTTTTCCACAGGAGTTTACAAAAAACGATCGATTTTAAAGCGTTTTTTGTGGTCAGAAGTGCTTACAGAAGGCGAACAAGCCTTCAATTTTCGGCTTTTTCCTTCGGATTTCGCGTTTTCACGGTTTAGTAGTTTACAAAGGATTTATATAAAAATAGTAGTAATAGTAAACGAGCTAAAGCCTGTGGATAAGTCATGTATACGTTTACAAATCATTTGTTTACGTGAAAGATAAGCACTTGCATAAGCGCTGTACCAGTTCAGGAGCAATTCTGTATAAAATGCGGGTCTTTGGACAACTTCGTCCTTACTCACAAGTCGTCCTGTGGATATCCAGCGAGTTATTCACAGGTGACTGCTCGTTTTTGATCTGTTTTTCCAGTTCTTCGCCCGAAATGGGCTTGGAAAACAGGTATCCCTGCCCTAAATCGCATCCGGCGGCCGTCAAGGCGGCCAATTGTTGAGGTGTTTCGATGCCTTCGGCGATAACTTTGATGTTCAGCTTGTGCGCCATGGCGATAATTGCCTCGCAAAGCACTACGCCATCGGTCCCTTCCGACAGATTTGAGACAAAAGTCGGGTCGATTTTGATGTAATCGATATCGAAACGCTTTAAAAACGCCACGGAGCAGTAGCCGGTGCCGAAATCGTCGAGCGAAATCTGCATATGGGCGTGCTGGAACGCCAACATCCGCTCTGAAACCGCGTTGGCCGTGTCCAAAAGCAGGTTTTCCGTCACTTCGATGATGATGCTGTTGGCATTCAGGTGCAGTTCCTGCAGAAAATCCAGCCATTGCTGGTAGTTGCTGCCGTCGTCACGGAACTGCCAGGCCGATTTGTTGACGCTGACCTGGAAATCCGGCAATCCCAGCGCCTGCAATTTCTGCACTTCCCGTGCCGCTTGCTTGAAAACCCAGTCGCCGATGCCGACGATCATGCCGCTGCTCTCCGCGATGCTGATAAATTCAGCAGGATTGAGCAATCCCCGCACTGGATGTTGCCAGCGCACCAGCGCTTCCGCCTTGCAGATCTTGCCGCTGGCCAGGTCGATAATCGGCTGGAACAAGATCCGCAATTCATCGTGGTTGACCGCTTCGCGCAATTCGTTGACCAGGGTCATGCGCACGCGCGTGGCTTCCTGCATGAACGGAGCGAAATAATTGAAGCGGTTGCGTCCCTGCTGCTTGGCCGCGTACATCGCCTGGTCGGCGTTTTTGATTAAAGTTTCAGCATCTGCGCCATCTTCGGGGTAGAGCGTGATGCCGATGCTGCTCGAAATATGGGCAACATGCTTGTCGCCGGCGCTGCCCAGGTTGAACGGCGTGCTCATCTGCTTGAGGATTTCCTGCGCTGTGCGGACGACGTCGCTTGCATTGCGCAGCTCGCTCAAGATGATGGTGAACTCGTCTCCGCCCAGCCTGGCCACGGTATCGGTGCCGCGCACTGAACTGGACAAGCGGTTTGCCACTTCTTTGAGCAGCAAATCGCCTTTATCGTGGCCCAGGGTGTCGTTGATTTCCTTGAAATGGTCCAGATCCATGAATACCAGCGCCATCGGCAGGTGCGAACGGTCAGTTTTCTTCATTTCCTGGCGCAAATGCTCGTGGAACATGCGCCGGTTCGGCAAGCCGGTCAGCGCATCGAAGTTGGCCTGGCGCCAGATCAATTCTTCCGAGGCTTTTTTCTTGGTGATATCGCTCAGCAGCGCGACGTAGCGGAAGGGATTTCCCAGCTCGTCGTAGACGGTGTTGAAGCGCATCGCCACCAGGTATTCCTCGCCATCCTTGTGCTGGTGCCAGAGTTCGCCTTCCCATTGCCCGGTCTGGGCGATCGATTCGAACATGCGGATGAAGAAATTGATGTCCTGGCGGCTGGTCGTCAGCTCATAGCCGCGGTGGCCGATCAGTTCTTTTTCGGTGTAGCCGCTCAGCAGGGAAAATGCCGGGTTCACGGTCAGGATACGTCCGTCCGCGTCCGTCACCATCATGCCTTCGCCGCTGTTCTGGAATAACAGGGCCGCCAATTTCATCGATTCTTCGTTTTTCTTGCGCTCTTCCTCGTTGGCCAGCAGTTTTTGTTCCATTTCCCGGCTGGCGGCATACAGAGCTCGGTAGCGCAGTTCGCGTTCTTCCTGCCTGGTGTAAGTGCGTAGCGAGAAATGACCGGCGCCTGCCATCAAAATGAGCAACATGATCAAGCCAGCGCCAGCGATCAGATAGTTTTGCTGGAGCAGCCTGGCCGATTCCGCATCGTTGCTGCCGACGGCAATGATCAACGGCAGGTTGTCGAATACCCGGTAGCTGAACACGCGCGCGATGTTGTCGATGCTGCTGACAACCTTGTACGTGCCGGAACTGGCGATGCGGACATTGTCGAACAAGGCGGTAGGGCCCAGGTCTTTGGCAAACGATTCTTCGAAATTAGGCACGCGGGCGATCACTTTGCCGCCGCCGTGTACCAGAGCGATCGAGATGTCGGAATTGAAGCGGGAATTTTCAAACACTGTGACGTAACGGCTGACATTCAAGGGAGCGACGATCACGCCAAGAAATTCTCCCTTGGCACTTTCTACCCGGCGACTGAGAAAAAACAGTTTTTGACTGCTGCGACGGCCTATCGATGGTTCGCCGATGAACAATTTGCCGCGCATGGCGACATCCAGATGGGCTTTGAAGTAATCGCGATCGCCGTATTGAGTGCCGGTGATGTTGTTGCCGGTCGAAGTGGCGACGGCATTGCCTTTGGCATCGAGAAAGCTGATCCAGTATTCGCTGTTGAAACTGGAACCGCGCGAGGACAGCAATTCCGACATCGTTTCCGGCGAATGCCGTTGTTGAGCAGTCAGGACTTTGATGGCGTTGGCAAATCCGATCAGCGACAGGTCGACCGATTGGATGGAATACAGCACATGGGCTTCCATCGCTTTGACGAAATGCTCGGTCTGGTTTTTGACGGAGAGTTCGCGTTCAACGTAGGCAGTGCGGAATTGGGAGACAACTACAGCAATGGCAAGTGCTGCCATCAGCAAAAGGCCGGTGATCAAGCGTCGCCGAAAACGCAGATATGCAGGCGACCGCAGATTTTTGCGCTGTGAGGCCAAAGTGTCTCCGGCTTGTGCAGTTTGTTTGCCAATCCAGTATAGGGGAAAGCAGATGTTGGCGAAATCTTATTTCCGTTTCAGTGGGGTATCAGGTGGTTCTGGCGCATGCGCCTGTGGTTTTTGAGTTTATGGTTTACTCTAAAGATGTAGATATAAAAATAGTAGTAGTTGTTAACGCAGACACTTTTCTGTGGATAAGTGTTCATTTTGGATTAGAATCAGGCGTTTACGGGCTGCATAAGCAGGCGAGAAAGCCGTGTATGAGCAAAGAACTGTTTTGGGATAAGAAAATCGGTCCCCAAAAATTTTTTGTTTACTCACATTTGGTGCCTGTGGATATCCATAGACTTATCCACATGTCGTAAACGCCATTTTTTGTGAGAAATCAGATGAATTTGGCATCAATTTTTCCTCATCCCATCATCCAGGGACCGACCGCCGGCGGCAATAACACCCCGGCGCAAGTGGCGGCGGTTTCCAATGCAGGCGGCCTGGGTTCGCTGGCTTGTTCCCTACTTTCGCCCGAGACCATCCGCACGCAAACCGCGCAAATTCGCGCCCTCACCGACAAGCCGTTTTGCCTGAATTTCTTCGTCCTGGAGACGCCGACGCCGGATCCGGCCGAGGTGGCCCGTGCCGTCGAGTGGCTCAAGCCGGCCTGGTCGTCGCTGGGCTGGACGGAATTGCCCACGCCCGCCAAATGGTGCGAAGACTTCTCCGCCCAGTTTGAAGCGCTGATCGAAATGCGGCCCGCCGTGGCCAGTTTTACTTTCGGCATCCTCAGCGTCGAGCAGATCAAGCGCCTGCATGAGGCTGGCATTGCCGTGATCGGCACGATCACCCACGCCGACGAAGCGCTGGCCTGGCAAAGCCGGGGCGCCGATGCGGTGATCGCTTCCGGCACCGAGTCCGGCGGCCATCGTGGCACCTTCATCGGCGCGCAGGAAGACGCGAAGTTGACCACTTTCGAGCTGCTCCCGACCATAGTCGCGGCGGTGAATATTCCCGTGATCGCCGCCGGCGGCATCATGGATGGCGCCGACATCAAGCGCGCGCTGGACGGCGGCGCCCAGGCAGTGCAGATGGGCACGGCTTTCCTGGTGTGCGACGAATCGTCTATCAATCCGGTTTACAAGCAGCGCCTGCTGACGGCGGGCGACCATCCGACCCGGCTGACGCGCACTTTTTCCGGCCGTTATGCACGCGGGCTGGAGAACCGTTTTATGCGCGAGATGGCGGAGGTGGAAAAACAAATCCCCGCCTATCCGATACAAAATGCACTGACCGGCGCCATCCGTGCCGAGGCGGGCAAGCGCGGCGAAACGGAATTGATGTCGCTGTGGTGCGGCACCGGCGTGGCACGCGCACGGCCGATGCCGGCGGCGAAACTGGTTGAGACTTTGCTGGCGGAGATAGCAGCCGCCTGACCGAAACACCGCTCTTGGAGGAGAAGTTTTTGGAATCAGCAGGCATTTACGATTACATCATTATTGGGGCGGGCTCGGCGGGCTGCGTATTGGCAAACCGGCTCAGCGCAAACAAGAACGCGAATGTTCTGCTGATCGAGGCGGGCGGTAGAGACGATTATGTGTGGATACACATTCCCGTCGGCTATCTGCATTGCATCGACAATCCGAGGACTGACTGGATGTACCGCACCGAAGCCGATGCCGGCCTGGGCGGGCGCAGTCTGCTGTACCCGCGCGGCAAGGTGCTGGGTGGCAGTTCCTCCATCAACGGCATGATCTACATGCGCGGCCAGGCCGGCGATTACGACCGCTGGGCCGAGCTGACCGGCGACGACAGCTGGCGCTGGTCGTCGGTGCTGCCGCTGTTCAAAAAGAGCGAGGATTATCACGGCGGCGCTTCCGAACTGCACGGCGCCGGCGGTGCGTGGCGCGTGGAAAAACAGCGTTTGTCGTGGAAGATACTGGATGCGTTCCGCGATGCGGCGGAGCAGGCCGGCATCCAGAAGGTCGACGATTTCAATCGCGGCGACAACGCCGGCTGCGGCTATTTCGAGGTCAATCAAAAACGCGGCATTCGCTGGAACACGGCGAAGGCGTTTTTGAAACCGGTGTCGATGCGGCCCAACCTGACCATCATGACCGGCTGCCACGTGGAACGTTTGCAGATCGAAATGAGCGATCGCGGACCCGTGTGCAAAGGCGTGATTTTCACCGGCGGTGGCACGCAGTTCAGCGCGACGGCCGACAAAGAAACCCTGCTGGCGGCTGGCGCCGTTGGTTCTCCACAGATTTTGCAATGCTCCGGCATAGGCTCGGCCGAGCGTCTGCATCAGCACGGCATCGAGCCGCTGGCGGACTTGCCCGGCGTCGGCGAAAACCTGCAGGATCATCTGCAGTTGCGCATGATTTACAAGCTCGGCGGCGGCGCCCGCACGCTCAACACGATGGCGGCCAGCTGGTACGGCAAGATGAAAATCGGCCTGCAATATGCGCTGTTCCAGAGTGGGCCGATGTCGATGGCGCCGTCGCAGCTGGGCGCTTTTGCCCGTTCCGATGCAGGGCAGGCGACGCCGAATCTGCAATACCACGTGCAGCCTTTGTCGCTGGAAAAGTTCGGCGATCCTTTGCACGCTTTTCCTGCGTTCACCGCCAGCGTGTGCAATCTGCGGCCGACCTCGCGTGGCCATGTGCGCATCGCCAGCGCCGATTCCTACGCGCCGCCGAAGATTTCGCCGATGTATCTGAGCACGCCGGAGGACCGCAAGGTCGCCGCCGACGCGCTGACCTTGACGCGCAAGATCGTCGCCGCGCCGGCATTGCAGCGCTACGCGCCGGAAGAGTACAAGCCCGGCGCCCACTATCGCACCGAGGAGGAATTGGCGGCGGCCGCGGGCGCGATCGGCACCACGATTTTCCATCCGGTCGGCACCTGCAAGATGGGCCGCTCCGACGATCCGACCGCCGTGGTCGACAGCGCGCTGCGTGTAATTGGGATACAAGGACTGCGTGTAGTTGACGCGTCCGTCATGCCTTTCATCACGTCCGGCAATACCAATTCTCCCACCATCATGATCGCTGAGAAAGCTTCAGAACTGATCCGTTCAGAGTGGAAATGAAACCTCGTGTTCGCTAGGTCCAGATCAAAAGTCGACCGTAGTTATACTGTATTGTTAGCCAATTTGTTACTGTGTATGATCTAAAAAAATTTAGTAGTTTGAAAAGAATAACAAGGAGACAGGATGTCCGGCGTTATCTTGGAAACAAAGCATTTGACCAAAGAATTCAAGGGTTTTACCGCGGTCAATGATGTGAATTTAAAAGTTCAGCGCGGCCACATCCACGCGCTGATCGGTCCCAATGGCGCGGGTAAAACCACGTGCTTCAACCTGCTCACCAAGTTCCTGGTGCCCACCTCGGGCCAGATACTTTTCAACGGCAAAGACATCACCGCCGCCAAGCCGGCACAGATCGCCCGCATGGGCGTGATCCGTTCGTTCCAGATTTCCGCTGTGTTTCCACACCTGACGGTGCTGCAGAATGTCCGCATCGGATTGCAGCGCCAGCTCGGCACCAGCTTCAACTTCTGGCAGAGCGAACGGTCGCTGGACAAGCTGAACGAGCGCGCCATGCAATTGCTGGCCGAGGTCGACCTGACCGAATTCGCCGACACCGTCACCGTCGATATGCCTTACGGCCGCAAGCGCGCTTTGGAAATCGCCACCACGCTGGCGATGGAACCGGAGCTGATGCTGCTGGATGAACCGACCCAGGGCATGGGCCACGAAGACGTGCACCGCGTGACGGAACTGATCAAGAAAGTTTCAGCCGGCCGCACCATCCTGATGGTCGAACACAATATGAAAGTGGTGTCCGGCATCTGCGACAAAATCTCCGTTTTGCAGCGCGGCGCGATGCTGGCCGAAGGCACTTACGCCGAAGTTTCAAGCAACCCTCAAGTGATGGAAGCCTACATGGGTACCGAAGCCGCAGTGCTGGAAGGAGCCCACTGATGGCGGCCGCTCTGGAAATCTCCAACCTGCAAACCTGGTATGGCGAATCGCATATTTTGCATGATGTGAATTTGACGGTGCAGCCCGGCGAAGTGGTCACGCTGCTGGGCCGCAACGGCGCCGGCCGCACCACCACGCTGCGCGCGATCATGGGCCTGACCGGCGCCCGCAAGGGTTCGATCAAGGTCAACGGCGTGGAAGCGATCGGCTTGCCGACGCATAAAATCGCCCACCTCGGCATCGGCTATTGCCCGGAAGAGCGCGGCATTTTCTCGTCGCTGTCGACCGAGGAAAACCTGATGCTGCCGCCGCAGTTGTCGACCGGCGAGAAGGGCATGTCGGTCGAAGAAATCTACGCCATGTTCCCCAACCTGGAAGAGCGCAAGCACAGCCAGGGCACGCGGCTGTCCGGCGGCGAGCAGCAGATGCTGGCGGTGGCGCGCATCCTGCGCACCGGCGCGCGCCTGCTGCTGCTCGATGAAATCTCCGAAGGCCTGGCGCCGGTCATAGTGCAGGGCCTGGCGCGCATGATCACCACGCTGAAATCGAAGGGCTACACCATCGTCATGGTGGAACAGAATTTCCGGTTTGCCGCGCCGCTGGCGGACCGGTTTTATGTGATGGAACACGGGCAGATCGTCGAGACCTTTGTTGCATCGGAATTGAGCGCCAAGATGCCGGTCCTGACCGAGCTTCTGGGTGTCTGAAGTTTGCAAGGCAAGTGTAAAAAAATAAGCAATAACACTATTTCTTGAACCAACGGAGACAAAATGAAACTTAAAGCCATCACCATCGCAGCCACCGCCGTGTGCGCACTCGGCCTGTCCTTTGCTGCCCAAGCCCAGGTTTCAGGCGACACCATCAAGATCGGCCTGATCACCGACATGTCCGGCCTGTACACGGACATCGACGGCGCCGGTGGTGCCGAGGCCATCAAGATGGCGATTGCCGATGCGGGCGTGGTTATCGCCGGCAAGAAGGTCGAGTTCATCTCCGCCGACCACCAGAACAAGGCCGACATCGCCGCCTCCAAGGCGCGTGAATGGTTCGACCAGCAGGGCGTCGACATGCTGATCGGCGGCACCAACTCGGGCGCCAACCTGGCCATGGCCAAGGTCGCGGCCGAGAAGAAAAAAGTCTTCATCTCGATCGGCGCCGGCTCGGCCCGCCTGACCAACGAGGAATGCACTCCGTACACGATTCACTACGCCTACGACACCATCGCGCTGGCGCGCGGCACCGGCGGCGCCATCGTCAAGCAGGGCGGCAAGAGCTGGTACTTCATGACCGCCGACTATGCCTTCGGCCAGTCGCTGGAAAAAGATACGGCGGAAGTGGTGAAGGCCAACGGCGGCAAGGTGCTGGGCGCGGTCAAGCATCCGCTGTCGGCGTCGGACTTCTCGTCCTTCCTGTTGCAGGCGCAATCGTCGGGCGCGCAGATCCTGGGCCTGGCCAACGCCGGCGGCGACGCGATCAACTCGATCAAGGCCGCCAACGAGTTCGGCATCACCAAGAAAATGAAACTGGCCGGCCTGCTGATCTTCATCAACGACGTACACTCGCTGGGCCTGAACCTGACCCAGGGCATGTACCTGACCGACGGCTGGTACTGGGACGCCAACGCCGAGACCCGCGCCTGGTCGAAACGCTACTTCGAGAAGATGAAGAAGGAACCGTCGATGCTGCAGGCGGCCGACTACTCGGCGGCGGCCAACTACCTGAAGGCGGTCAAGGCCGTCGGCACCGACGACACCGACAAGGTCATGGCCTACCTGAAAGCCAACAAGATCAACGACATGTTCGCCAAGAACGGCGTGATCCGTCCGGACGGCCGCATGGTTCACGATATGTACTTGATGGAAGTGAAGAAGCAGTCGGAATCGAAGTATCCGTGGGATTACTACAAGATCGTCGCCACCATTCCTGGCGACCAGGCCTACGCCACCAAGGCGGAGACCAAGTGCTCCCTGTGGAAATAAGCTGAGTTGTACACAGGCCGTGCCACCGCGCACGGCCTTTTTCTGGTGTCGCGCCGCACCGTCCGGGACGGCGATCTTTATATTGTGATCTCATGGAAATATTCGGCTACCCCTTGCCCATGATTATGAGCCAGCTGATGCTGGGCCTGGTCAACGGCTCCTTCTATGCCATGCTGTCGCTCGGCCTGGCCGTGATCTTCGGCCTGCTAAACGTGATTAACTTCTCGCACGGCGCGCTCTACATGATGGGCGCGTTTGTCGCGTGGATGGGCATGGCCTACCTCGGCCTGAACTACTGGGTGATGCTGGTGCTGGCGCCGCTGATCGTCGGCGTGTTCGGCATCGTCATCGAAAAGACCATGCTGCGCTGGCTCTACAAGCTGGACCATCTTTACGGCCTGCTGCTGACCTTCGGCATCACGCTGCTGGTCGAAGGCGTGTTCCGCTCGTTCTACGGCGTGTCCGGCCAGCCGTTCCAGGTGCCTGAGGCGCTGGCGGGGGCGACCGACCTCGGCTTCATGGTGCTGCCGAACTACCGCGCCTGGGTGGTGGTGGCGTCGCTGGCGGTGTGCCTGTCGACCTGGTTCGTCATCGAGAAGACCAAACTGGGCGCCTACCTGCGCGCCGGCACCGAGAATCCCAAGCTGGTCGAAGCCTTCGGCATCAACGTGCCGCTGATGGTCACGCTGACCTACGGCTTCGGCGTCGCTTTGGCGGGCTTTGCAGGGGTGCTGGCGGCCCCGGTGATCCAGGTGCAGCCCCTGATGGGCCAGAACCTGATTATCGTCGTATTCGCCGTTGTAGTGATCGGTGGCATGGGTTCGATCATGGGCTCCATCCTGACCGGCCTCGGCCTGGGCGTGATCGAGGGCCTGACCAAGGTGTTCTACCCCGAGTTTTCGTCGACGGTGGTGTTCCTGGTGATGGTCATCGTATTGCTGATCCGTCCTGCCGGCTTGTTCGGCAAAGAAAAATAAGAGGCCGCAGATGAACAAAAACATAGGTTATATCGTCGCTTTCGCCGTTGCGCTGGCGGCGCCGTTTGTCGGCTATCCGATCTTCCTGGCCAAGCTGCTGTGCTTTGCGCTGTTCGCCAGCGCCTTCAACCTGCTGATCGGCTTCACCGGTTTGCTGTCGTTCGGCCACGCGGCCTTCTTCGGCGCCGCCGGCTACGTGGCCGGCAACGCGATGAAGGTGTGGGGCTGGCCGGTCGAGCTGGGCATGTTGGCCGGCGTCGCGGCCGGCGCGCTGATCGGCCTGGTGATGGGGGCGCTGGCGATCCGCCGCCAGGGCATCTACTTCTCGATGATCACGCTGGCGCTGGCGCAGATGGTGTACTTCGGCGCGCTTCGCGCAGGCGAATTCACCGGCGGCGAGGACGGCCTGCAAGGCGTTCCACGTGGAAAATTGCTGGGCCTGGTCGACCTGTCCAACGATACGGCGTTGTACTTCTTCGTGCTGGGCGTGGCCGTGCTGGCCTTCATGCTGATCGTCCGCACCGTGCATTCGCCGTTCGGCCAAGTGCTGAAGGCGATCAAGGAAAACGAGCCGCGCGCGATTTCGCTGGGCTACGATGTGGACAAGTACAAGCTGCTGGCCTTCGTGCTGTCGGCCGCGCTGGCCGGCCTGGCGGGCGCGTCCAATATGCTGGTGCAGGGCTTCGAGACGCTGACCGATGTGCACTGGAGCATGTCGGGCCTGGTGATCCTGATGACCCTGGTCGGCGGCATGGGCACGTTTGCCGGCCCGATGCTGGGCGCCATCCTCGTCATCGCGCTGGAGAACAAGCTGGGCGATTTCGGCATCTTCATGGTCGCCCACACCGGCATCGAATGGTTCAACACCATCGGCGAGGCGGTCAACATGGTGATCGGCTTTATCTTCATCGTTTGCGTGCTGTTGTTCCGGCGGGGCATCGTCGGCGAGATCATCGCCAAGTTCGCGTTCAGCAGCGGCAAAAAGACAGCTTGATGTAGCGCATACGCCGGACGTTCTGTCCGGCGTTTTTATTTCACCGGTAGTACATTTCGTCTGGCCGCCGGCCGGAGTGGGAGTAGTCCGTCCGTAACTTTTATCGACATAGAGGATGACATACATGCATATCAAGAAAATCTCGCTGGCGCTGGCCGGCATTGCGCTGACCGCCTGCGGTGCCAACGAGCACGACGCGACGGAAGATTTGAACGTGTTGCCGACGTATCTGGGCACCATCAGCAGCAAGAGCTACGACGGCGTCACCGATGACCTGCTGACCGCCGGCCTGGGCGCTACCGGCCTGGCCGCCGTCGCCGCGCCAGCTTACACCGATCCCACCAATCCTACCGCCGCCGAGCTGCGCCGCAACGCGATCTACGCCAACTACCGCGCCGTGCTCGACATCGCCACCAACAGCGGCTACGGCACGCTGTACGGCCCGAATGTGGACGCCAAGGGCGTGGCCGGGTCAGGGCAGGGCATGATAGGAGGCACCGAGTACATCGCCTACTCGGACGATGGCAGCGGCAACCAGAACGTCACCTTGATGGTGCAGATCCCGACCGGTTTCGACATCAACAATCCCTGCATCGTCACCGGCACGTCGAGCGGCTCGCGCGGCATCTATGGCGCCATCGGCAGCGCCGGCGAATGGGGCTTGAAGAACAACTGCGCCGTGGCCTACGCCGACAAGGGCAGCGGCACCGGCCTCTACACCTTCGACGACGACAGCGTGAACCTGCAGAACGGCGTGCGTGCCACCCGTACCGCGGCCGCGAAAAACGCCATCTTCGCGCCGGCGCTGAGCGATGCCGACCGCGCCGCCTTCGCCGCCGCATCACCCGGCCGCGTCGCCTTCAAGCACGCCCACTCGCAGCAGAACCCGGAAAAAGACTGGGGCAAGTACACCTTGCAGTCGCTGGAATTCGCCTTCTACGTGCTCAACGAAAAGTACGGCGTGCTGGCCAAGGACAACAAAAGCCACATCGTGCGCCTGACGCCGAAGAACACGGTGACGATCGCCTCCAGCATCTCCAACGGTGCCGGCTCGGCCCTGCTGGCGGCGGAGCAGGACGCCAAGGGCCTGATCGGCGGCGTGGCGGCCACCGAGCCGCAGGTGCAGCCCAAGGCCGCCACCGGCTACACGGTGCGCCAGGGCGGCGTCAACGCGACGGGGCAGGGCAAGGCGCTGTTCGATTACTCGACCTATGCGGCGCTGTACCAGCCCTGCATCGCCTCGACCGCCGCCGCGCCGGGACGTTGCACCGCGCTGGCCGCCAAGGGCTTGTTGACCGGCACCGACTTGCCGTCGCAGCAGGCCGACGCCAAGGCCCGTCTGAAGGCCTACGGCTGGCTGGTCGATTCCGACATCCTGCAGGCGGCCCACGCCGGCACCAACATCCTGGTGGCGGTAACGTACGCCAACGCCTACGGCAAGTTCTCCGTGACGGACAATGTGTGCGGATTCTCGTTCGCCCCGACCGATGCGACAGGTGCGCCACTGGCCTTCACTGCCGCGCAAAAAGCCAGCAGCTTCGCCACGCAGAGCGGCATCGTCGGCAGCGTGGTGTACGAGAATTCGGTGGGCGGCGCCAAGGCGTATAACTTTGGCGTGTCGCCGAGCAGCAGCCTGGCGGACCAGTCGCTGGACGGCTTCCTGTGCCTGCGTTCGCTGGCGACCGGCGTCGATCCGGTCACCGGCGGTGCCTTGAGCGCGACGCTGGCGGCGCAGAGCGCGCGCGTGAAAGTGGGCATGGCGGAAGTGGCGGCCACCGGCAATCTGCGCGGCAAGCCGGCCATCATCGTGCAAGGGCGCAGCGATACGCTGATCCCGGTGAACTTTGCCTCGCGCTCGTATGTGGGCTTGAACGCGTCGGTGGAAGGGGCGGCCAGCAAGTTGCGCTACATCGAAGTGACCAACGCCAATCACTTCGATTCCTTCACCAACGCCCTGCCGGCGAACATCGTGCCGCTGCACGTCTACCTGTTCCGCGCGCTCGATGCGATGCTGGCCAATCTGCGCAACTCGTCGGCGGCGCTGCCGACGTCGCAGGTGGTGCGGACGGTGCCGCGTGTCGACAACACCTCGCTGATCACCGTCGCCAACGTGCCGCCGATCTCGGCCACGCCTGGCGCCAACGCCATCTCGGTCAGCGGCACCACGGTCGACGTGCCGAACTAAGGTCTACAACGCTGCCGCGTAGATCGCCCTCGCATCGTCGCGCGTGACGGTGCGGGGATTATTCCCCAACAAACGGGTCTGGAGCATGGCGTCATCCGCCA
Organism: Rugamonas rivuli; assembly: GCF_009380165.1. Taxonomy (GTDB): domain Bacteria; phylum Pseudomonadota; class Gammaproteobacteria; order Burkholderiales; family Burkholderiaceae_D; genus Rugamonas; species Rugamonas rivuli. The sequence continues at coordinate 38,754 of NZ_WHUF01000007.1, read as the reverse complement.
GCCGGTCCAGATCCGTTTCCCTGATTCCCACCTGCTGCAAGGTCCGCTCTATCCCCGTGATGATGGCTATTTGTTGCATCGCAACAACCAACGCCTCCGCCCTCGCCTCGGCGCTGCCGCTGGCCAGCGGCACGACGATCTCCGCCAACTCGGCATACAGCGGCGCCGCCTCCGGCGCATTGAAGCGCAGCACATGGGGCAAGACCAGCGAGTTCGACAGCCCATGCGGCACGTGGAAGATGCCGCCTATCGGATACGCCAGCGCATGCACGGCCGCCACCGGCGCATTGGAAAACGCCTGCCCCGCCAGCATCGCGCCGAGCAGCATGGCTTGCCGCGCCGCCAGGCCGCGGCCGTTTTCGCAGGCGCGTATCACGTTGGCGGACAGCAGACTCAACGCCTTGCGCGCAAAGATATCGGACAGCGGATTCTTTTTGTGTCGGCTGGTGTAGGCCTCGATGGCGTGCACCATCGCGTCGATGCCGGTGGCGGCCGTCACCATGGGCGGCAGGCCGATGGTTAGTTCGGCGTCCAGCAATGCCAGATCGGCATAGAGTTGCGGCGCGACCACGCCCATTTTTGTGGTAGCGCCGGTGGTGACGATGGCCACGTTGGTCACTTCTGAACCGGTGCCGGCGGTGGTCGGAATCTGCACCAGCGGCAGCCGTCCACCCTTCACATTGCCGATGCCGTAGATCGCAGACAGCGGCTGGTCGCTGCCGGCCAGCACGGCGATCAGCTTGGCGACGTCCATCGAGCTGCCGCCGCCCAGGCCGATGACGATGTCGGTCCGATGCGCGCGGGCGGCATCCACTGCATCCAGTACCACCTGTTCCGGCGGGTCCGCCACCACCTGCGAGTAGACCTCGACCGCAAGTCCGGCGGCGCGCAGGCTGGCGGCCGGAGCATCGACCAGGCCGGTTTTCAGGAAGCCGGGATCGGTGACGAGCAGGGCGCGCGTGGCCGCCGGGAAGCGCTGGGCGATATGTTCACCGAGCCGGCCGGCCGCGCCCAACTCGGAAACGATGTGGGCGACGGTGCTGAAAGCAAACGCAGGGAAGTCTTGCATGGCGATTCCAGGTGGTGGATTTCACGTGAAGCTTACCTCATGCGGCTGCCTTGCGCATGCGCCTGGCTATGCAGGATGCGCATCAGCCGCATCTAATTTCTTCCGTACAATGTAGCCTTTGCATGTGGAAGGATGGCAGGGCGATGGTCGATTATCTGGTGTTGGGAGTGGCGGCGTTTGGCGCGGGACTGGTGGACGCGGTAGTAGGGGGCGGGGGACTGATACAGTTGCCGGCGATGTTCTCGGTGTTCCCCAACATGGCGCCGGCCACGCTGATCGGCACCAACAAGCTGGCCAGCATCTTCGGCACCAGCGTAGCGGCGGTCAGCTACGCGCGCCGGGTCGCCATCGCCTGGTCGGTCGCGACGCCGGCCGCGCTGGCCGCCCTGGTCTTTGCCTTCCTCGGCGCCTACACCGTCACCAAGGTTTCGGCCGAGTTCATGCGCCTGCTGCTGCCGCTGGTGCTGGTGGCGGTGGCCGTCTACACCTTCGCCAAGAAAGACTTCGGCAGCGTGCACGCGCCCATCCACTCCGGCGCCAAAGAGCAGACGCTGGCGCTGGTGATCGGCGCCGGCATCGGATTCTACGACGGCTTCTTCGGCCCGGGCACCGGCAGCTTCCTGGTGTTCCTGTTCGTACGCATCTTCGGCTTCGACTTCCTCGGCGCCTCGGCCGTGGCCAAGGTCGTCAACGTGGCCTGCAACTTTGCCGCGCTGATCTGGTTCGGCTACAGCGGCCACCTGATCTGGCAGCTTGGCGCGACGATGGCCGTGTGCCAGATCGCCGGTTCGCTGATCGGTTCGCGCATGGCGATGAAGCACGGCAGCGGATTCGTCCGCAAACTATTCCTGGTCGTGGTGACGATACTGATCATAAAAACTGGCTACGATGCATGGTTGCGTTGGTGACACTGTTTCACGTGGAACAAAAAGAGGGCGCTTATTGGGACGGATAAGCGCCCTTTTTCAATGTTTCACGTGGAACAATTTGGGGATATTTTTTTGCTTAAAAAAGTCGCAGCAGCAAAAAGACTCTATAATCTGACCTTGATCCCTTCGCTTTAACCAATTCCAACATGCTATTTCCTACAAATTTCGACGTCATCGTTGTCGGCGGTGGTCACGCCGGTACCGAGGCGGCCCTCGCTTCCGCGCGCATGGGACAGAAGACTTTGCTGCTCACGCATAACATTGAGACGCTGGGCCAGATGTCGTGCAACCCATCCATCGGCGGTATCGGCAAAGGCCATCTGGTCAAGGAAGTCGACGCCATGGGCGGTGCCATGGCCATCGCCACCGATGAGTCGGGCATCCAGTTCCGTATCCTGAATTCGTCCAAAGGCCCTGCCGTGCGCGCTACCCGCGCCCAGGCCGACCGCATCCTGTACAAGCAAGCCATCCGCTCGCGCCTGGAGAACCAGCCGAACCTGTGGCTGTTCCAGCAAGCCGTCGACGACCTGATGGTGGAGGGCGACCGCGTGGTCGGCGCCGTCACCCAGATCGGCCTGAAGTTCCTGGCGCCGGCCGTGGTGCTGACCGCCGGCACTTTCCTCGACGGTAAGATCCACGTCGGCCTTCAGAACTACTCGGCCGGCCGCGCCGGCGATCCGCCGGCCATCTCGCTGTCGGCCCGCCTGAAGGAATTGAAGCTGCCGCAAGGCCGTCTGAAGACCGGCACGCCGCCGCGCATCGACGGCCGCAGCATCGATTTCTCGCTGATGACCGAGCAGCCTGGCGACCTCGATCCGGTGCCGGTGTTCTCGGTGATGGGCAATGCGTCCATGCATCCTGAGCAAATGCCGTGCTGGGTCACGCACACCAACAGCCAGACCCACGACATCATCCGCGCCGGCTTGGACCGCAGCCCGATGTACACCGGCGTCATCGAAGGTGTCGGCCCGCGCTATTGCCCGTCGATCGAAGACAAGATCCACCGCTTCTCGGCCAAGGAATCGCACCAGATTTTCCTGGAACCGGAAGGCCTGACGACCAACGAATTCTATCCAAACGGTATCTCCACCAGCCTGCCGTTCGACGTGCAGATCAACCTGGTGCGCTCGATGAAGGGCATGGAAAACGCCCACATCCTGCGTCCCGGCTACGCCATCGAATACGATTATTTCGACCCGCGCGGCCTCAAGGCATCGCTGGAAACCAAGGCCATTAACGGCCTGTACTTCGCCGGCCAGATCAACGGCACCACCGGTTACGAAGAGGCGGCGGCGCAGGGCATGCTGGCCGGTATCAACGCCGCGCTGCAAACCCAGGGCCGCGAGTCCTGGACGCCGGCCCGTTCCGAAGCCTATCTGGGTGTGATGGTCGACGACCTGGTCACGCAAGGCGTGATGGAACCGTACCGCATGTTCACCAGCCGCGCCGAGTATCGCCTGAGCCTGCGCGAAGACAATGCCGACATGCGCCTGACCGAAATCGGCCGCAAGCTGGGCGTGGTCGGCGATGCGCAGTGGGAAGCCTTCGAAACCAAACGCGAATCCGTGGCGCGCGAACTGGAGCGTCTGCGCTCCACGTGGGTCAATCCACGCATCCTGGAAGCGGCCGAATCCGAGCGCGTTATCGGCCAGGCGATCGAGCGCGAGTACTCGCTGGCCAACCTGCTGGCCCGTCCCGGCGTCGAGTACGACAAGCTGATGAGCCTGTCCGGCATCGATGGCCGCGACCTCGCCGGCCCCGGCGTAGCCGATGAAGCGGTGCGCGAACAGGTGGAAATCCAGCTCAAATATTCGGGCTATATCGACCGCCAGACCAAGGAAGTCGAGCGCCACGAGCACTACGAAAACCTGAAATTGCCGGAAGGTTTCAGCTATCTGGACATCACCGCGCTGTCGGTGGAAGTGCGCCAGAAGCTGCACGCGCAGCGTCCGGAAACGCTGGGCCAGGCATCGCGCATTTCCGGCGTGACCCCGGCGGCGATCTCGCTGCTGCTGGTGCACCTGAAGAAGGCCGGTTTCGGCGGTTTTTTGAATCAAAAAGATGAGGCTGTTCAATGAAGGTGTTTGACCGTGTAGCAATTGCGGATGTTTTAAAACAAGGCATCAACAGTCTGAAGCTGGACCTGAACGACAACCAGGTAGAGAAATTGCTGGACTACCTGGCGCTGCTGAACAAGTGGAACTCGGTGTACAACCTGACCTCGGTGCGCGATCCGATGCAGATGGTCACCTTGCATGTGCTCGATTCGCTGGCGGCGGTGCCTGCCTTCGCCGGCGCGCAGAATGTGCTGGACGTGGGAGCAGGGGGCGGACTGCCGGGCATGGTGCTGGCGATCAGCCGCCCGGACATGAAAGTGTCGATGATCGACACGGTGCATAAGAAGACCGCCTTCCTCAACCAGGTGAAGGCGGAGCTGGAACTGGTCAACGTGACGGTGTACACCAAGCGCGTGGAGCAGCTGGAAGTGAAGACCAAGTTCGACGTCATCACCTCGCGGGCTTTCGCGGACCTGTCCGACTTCGTCAACTGGTCGGGGCACCTGCTGCAAGAGGGCGGGCGATTCATAGCCCTGAAAGGAACGGCGCCGGCAGAGGAGCGAGAGCGGCTGCCAGAGCCATGGAAAGTGCAGAAACTGGAACCTTTAGAAGTGCCGGGGCTGGACGCGGAGCGCCACCTGGTATTCATCCAAGCCGAAACTAAGTAAATGATTTATACGATATTAATCGTTTATAAGGTTTATACAGTTTATTCTGTATAAACAGTATAAATCGTTTATATCGTTTTAATAGTATAAATAATTAAGAAGCACAACACAAAGAAATACATGGCGAAAATTTTTTGCGTAGCGAATCAAAAGGGTGGCGTAGGGAAAACCACCACGACGGTAAACCTGGCCGCCGGATTGGCAAAGCTGGACCAGCGGGTATTGCTGGTCGACCTGGACCCGCAGGGCAACGCCACGATGGGCGCGGGCATCAACAAGGCAGGACTGCCTGCGTCGACCTATGAGGTGATGCTGGGCGAATCCGACGTGGCCACCGCGCGCCAGCGTTCGGAGCCCGGCCAGTTCGACGTGCTGCCCTCCAACCGCGAGCTGGCCGGCGCCGAGGTCGAGATGGTCGCGCTGGACAACCGCGAGCGCCGCCTGAAGGATGCGCTCGCCCTGGTCGACAAGGAGTACGACTTCATCCTGATCGACTGCCCGCCGGCGCTGTCGATGTTGACGCTGAACGGCCTGTGCGCCGCGCACGGCGTCATCATCCCTATGCAGTGCGAGTACTACGCGCTGGAAGGTCTGTCCGACCTGGTCAACACCATCAAGAAGGTGCACGCCAACCTGAACCCGGACCTGAAGATCATCGGCCTGCTGCGCGTGATGTTCGATCCGCGCATGACGCTGTCGCAGCAAGTGTCGGCCCAGCTGGAGCAGCACTTCGGCGACAAGGTTTTCAAAACCATCATCCCCCGCAACGTACGCCTGGCCGAAGCGCCGTCCTACGGCCTGCCGGGCGTTACCTTCGATCCATCCTCCAAGGGTGCGCAGGCGTATATCGCCTTCGGCGCCGAGATGGTCAAGCGCATCAAGAAAATGTAAGGCAATCACATGGCAACCAAAAAACTCAAAGGCCTTGGTCGCGGCCTGGAAGCGCTGCTCGGCGGCGACGGCGACATCACCACCCCGGACGCGAACACGCCGTCCGAACTGCCGGTCACGCAAATGCAGGCTGGCAAGTATCAGCCGCGTACCCGCATGGACGAGGGCGGTCTGCAGGAACTGGCCGCATCGATCAAGACCCAGGGCATCATGCAGCCCATCCTGGTACGTCCGGTCGGCACGGATAAACTGACCGGCGCGATCAAGTACGAGATCATCGCCGGCGAGCGCCGTTTCCGCGCGGCGCAGCTGGCCGGCCTGGAAGTGCTGCCGGTGCTGGTGCGCGATGTCGACGACCAGGCCGCCGCCGCGATGGCGCTGATCGAGAACATGCAGCGCGAGGATCTGAATCCGCTGGAAGAGGCACAGGGCATCCATCGCCTGATCACCGATTTCAGTTTCACGCACGAGCAGGCGGCCACGGCTGTCGGCCGTTCGCGCAGCGCGGTGTCCAACCTGCTGCGTTTGATGAACCTGGCCAATCCGGTGCAGACCATGCTGATGGCCGGCGATATCGACATGGGCCATGCCCGCGCCTTGTTGTCGGTCGATGCGGCCACGCAGATCAACCTGGCGAATATGGTTGTCGCCAAACGGTTATCGGTGCGTGAAACTGAAAAGTTGGTGGCAAAAACGCTGGAAGATCAAAAAGCCTCGCCGACCGAAGCGCGCCAGAAGGAAAAGTCCGGCGACATCGTGCGCCTGGAAGAAGAGCTGTCGGACAAACTGGCCACGCCGGTGGTGTTCAAGATGGGCACCAAGGGACGCGGCCAGATGATCATCGACTTTGCCGACCTCGACATCCTCGACGGCGTGCTCGCCCGCCTGCGCGCTTAAACTTGTTGAAGTTGCAGTAGAGACAATAAAAAACGAAAACGCTTAACTGGTTCCAACTTGGTGCAACCGGCTTGGAAATGTTTATAAAAGCGTCTCTTTCGTGCACCAATTGCTCTGCTGCGGTGCAGCAATGTTTGACGTGATACAGTAAAGACACATATAATCCCGTGTCTTTGGGTTTTATCGGCTTTTTGGGAGCTCGCCAGATGAATGATTCGACGAGTATTTCCAAGCCGGTGTATAAAGTCGTCGCCCTCCAGTTAGCCATCGCAACTGGATTCGCCTTGCTCGCCTGGAACTTGGGTGGAGTACTCAAAGCTTGGTCGGCCGCCTATGGCGGAGCAATCGCAGTCATCGGGAGTCTGATGTACGCGATGATTGTTGCGGGCGGAACAAATGACGCCAAAAAAGCTTTCCGGTCGCATGTGCGCGCCGAAGTAGTGAAAATATTTATCACGGTAGTGCTGTTTGTTTTGGCACTGGCGCTGTTTCAGTCGGCCTCTTGGTTATGGCTGATCTTGGGTTTCGCGGTGGCAACCTTAGCTTATTGGTTTTCACTGCTCGCAATTTAATCATCAAAATCTAATACTTTTATGACCACAGAAAACGCTGTAGGGGCACACGAAGCGCCCACCTCCATTGAGTATATTCAGCATCACCTGTCGCACCTGAAGTCTGCGGACGGCGCATTTAACCTGGACACGTTCTGGGTTTCGGCCGTTCTGGGCATGATTTTCCTCGGTGTGTTCTACATGGCATCGCGCCGCGCGACCGCCGGTGTACCGGGCAAGCTGCAAAACTTCGTCGAAGCCGTCATGGAGCTGGTCAACGAAGTCGTCAATTCCGCATTCCACGCCAAGAGCAAGGTTATCGCGCCGCTGGCCATCACGATCTTCTGCTGGGTTTGGCTGATGAACGCGATGGACTTCCTGCCGGTCGATCTGCTGCCTAAGCTGCTTGGCTACGTTGGCGTTCACAAGCTGCGCGTCGTGCCGACCGCGGACGTCAATCACACTTTCGGCATGTCGTTCGGCGTCATGCTGTGCATTATTGGTTTCTCGATCAAAGCCAAAGGTCTCGGCGGCTGGGGTAAAGAGTTGCTGACCGCTCCGTTCCACGCCCACGGCTTCATGGCCGTCGTGCTGGCCCCGGTCAACTTCATCTTCCAGATGATCGAGTTGCTGGCTAAGCCACTGTCGCTGTCGCTGCGACTCTTCGGCAATATGTACGCCGGTGAGCTGCTGTTCATTCTGATCGCTCTGCTGCCATGGTGGGCGCAGTGGCTGCTGGGTGGTCCTTGGGTTATCTTCCACATCCTGGTGGTGACCCTGCAAGCGTTTGTGTTTATGGCGTTGACTGTCGTGTACCTGAGCCTCGCGGTTGAGAAGCACTAAGCAACTTAGTTTTAACTTTTTTAGTATCTGTAGTCTTTTTTAAAATCTTAGGAGAAATTCAATGCAAGCTCTGATCGCACAAGTACAAAGCATGACCGTTCTGGCCGCAGCAATCATCATCGGTCTGGCCGCTATCGGCACCGCACTCGGTTTCGCAATTCTGGGCGGCAAATTCCTGGAAGCTTCGGCACGTCAACCAGAACTGATGCCACAACTGCAAACCAAACTGTTCGTTATCGCTGGTCTGCTGGATGCGATCTCGATGATCGGCGTCGGCGTTGCTCTGCTGTACACCTTCAGCAACCCATTCCTGGCAGCAGTTCTGGCAGCACATTAATTCGCTCCCTTCTAGGAGAAACTTTTAGTTAGGAGCAAAGGTATGGACATCAATATGTCTCTCATCGGTCAGATGATCACCTTCGCGGTGTTGGTCTGGGTTTCGATGAAGTTCGTATTTCCTTCGCTGAATGCAGCGTTGGATGAGCGTGCCAAGCGTATCGCTGACGGTCTGGCTGCGGCCGACCAAGGCCAGCAAGCGATGGTAGTTGCTGAGAAGCGCGCCAGCGAAGCGCTGGCCGGTGCACGCGAAGAAGCTTCGCAACGCGTTGCCGACGCTGAAAAGCGCGCGCAACTGGTGGCGGAAGAAATCAAAGCACATGCACAAGCTGAAGCCGACCGCATCATTGCGCAAGCTAAAGCCGACGCCGATCAGCAACTGGCCAAGGCGCGCGAAGCGCTGCGCGCTCAGGTGGCTGACCTGGCTGTGAAGGGCGCCGAGCAAATCCTCAAGCGCGAAGTCAACGCTTCGGCTCACGCCGATCTGTTGTCGCGCCTGTCTGTCGAGCTGTAATCATGGCAGAAAACGCAACCGTCGCCCGTCCCTACGCGGAAGCTTTGTTCCGCGTAGCCCAAGCAGGTAAGGAATCGTTCAACCTCGCGGCGTGGTCCGAACTGGTGGCCGAACTGGCCCAGATCGGTGCCCACCCCGAGGTGCAAGCATTCGCCCGCAACCCGAAAGCTTCGGCTAGCGATGTGAGCGCCGCCATTACGGCACTGGTGAAGTCGCCGTTGAACACGGAAGCGAAAAACTTCCTGGCGATGCTGGTCGAAAACGGCCGCATCAGTCTGCTGCCGGAAATCGGCGCGCAATTCCAGGCGTTGAAAAACGCCCAGGAAGGTGCGGCAGACGCCGACATCACCAGCGCATTCGACCTGAGCTCGGCTCAAGTGAGCGAGCTGGTCGCCACGCTGGAAAAGAAATTCAGCCGCAAGCTGAACCCGGTTGTTACCGTGGACCCAGCGTTGATCGGTGGCGTGCGCGTGGTCGTTGGCGATGAAGTGCTGGACACTTCGGTCCGCGCCAAGCTGCAGCAAATGCGTGTCGCACTGGTCGCATAAGCGTCGCTTAGAACAGATTCTTCATCTCGCGCAAGCTGAGAGAAACACTTTTAGGAGTTAGTATGCAACTCAACCCATCTGAAATCAGCGAGCTGATCAAGAGCCGTATCGAAGGCCTTGATGGCGGCGCTGAAGTACGCAACCAAGGCACGGTTATCTCCGTCGCCGACGGTATCGTCCGCATCCACGGCCTGTCCGAAGTGATGCAGGGCGAAATGCTGGAATTCCCTGGTAACACCTTTGGCCTGGCCATGAATCTGGAGCGCGACTCCGTCGGCGCCGTGATTCTGGGTGCTTACGAGCACATCTCCGAAGGCGACACGGTCAAGTGCACCGGCCGCATTCTGGAAGTGCCGGTCGGTCCTGAACTGCGTGGCCGTGTGGTCAACGCCCTGGGCCAGCCTATCGACGGCAAAGGCGCCATCGACGCCAAGCTGACCTCGCCAATCGAAAAGATCGCTCCAGGCGTTATCGCCCGTGAGTCCGTCTCGCAGCCTATGCAGACCGGTCTGAAATCGATCGACGCGATGGTACCAATTGGCCGTGGCCAGCGCGAGCTGATCATTGGCGACCGTCAAACCGGTAAGTCCGCCGTAGCGGTTGATGCGATCATCAACCAAAAAGGCCAGGGCATGACCTGCATCTACGTGGCTATCGGTCAGAAAGCCTCGACGATCAAGAACATCGTGCGTTCGCTGGAACAGCACGGCGCGCTGGAGTACACCATTGTTGTTGCCGCATCGGCCGCCGAATCGGCAGCGATGCAGTACATCTCGGCTTACTCGGGTTGCACCATGGGCGAGTACTTCCGCGACCGCGGCGAAGACGCGCTGATCGTGTACGATGACCTGTCCAAGCAAGCTGTAGCCTACCGTCAGATCTCCCTGCTGCTGCGCCGCCCACCAGGCCGCGAAGCATACCCGGGCGACGTGTTCTACCTCCACTCCCGTCTGCTGGAACGCGCAGCACGCGTCAACGCCGACTACGTCGAAGCCTTCACCGGCGGCGCAGTCAAAGGCAAGACCGGCTCGCTGACCGCACTGCCGATCATTGAAACCCAGGCTGGCGACGTTTCGGCCTTCGTTCCAACCAACGTGATTTCGATTACCGACGGTCAGATCTTCCTGGAAACCTCGCTGTTCAACTCGGGCATCCGTCCTGCGATTAACGCGGGTATCTCGGTATCGCGCGTTGGTGGCGCCGCTCAGACCAAGGTCATCAAAAACCTGTCCGGCGGTATCCGTACCGACTTGGCGCAGTATCGTGAACTGGCTGCGTTCGCGCAGTTCGCTTCCGACCTGGACGAATCGACCCGCAAGCAGCTGGACCGCGGTGCACGCGTGACCGAACTGCTGAAGCAGGCTCAGTACTCGCCACTGTCGATCTCCCTGATGGCTGCCTCGCTGTTCGCAGTGAACAAGGGCTACCTGGATGATGTGCCAGTCAAGAAAGTACTGCCATTCGAAGCCGGTCTGCATGCATACCTGAAGACCAAGCAAGCTGCGCTGCTGGCCAAGATTGAAGAAACCAAGCAACTGGACAAAGACGGCGAAGCAACGCTGTCGGCCGCCATTGCGGACTTCAAGAAATCCGGCGCATTTTAAGCGACACGGCGGTCCCTCGGGACCGCCTTCAGCGCAGAAGGAGTAAGGACTCATGGCAGTAGGCAAAGAGATACGTGGCAAGATCAAGAGCGTAGAGAATACGAAGAAGATCACCAAGGCGATGGAAATGGTCGCCGCATCGAAAATGCGCAAAGCGCAGGATCGCATGCGCGCCGCCCGTCCCTACAGTGAAAAGATTCGCAATATCGCCGCCAATCTGGCTACCGCAAATCCGGAATACACCCACCCGTTCCTGGCTGAAGAGCAACAGGACACGGCGAAGGCAGTTGGCTTCGTGATCGTCACCACCGACAAAGGTCTGTGCGGCGGCATGAACACCAACATCCTGCGCATGGTGACGGCGAAAACCCGTGAGCTGGAAACAGCCGGCAACAAGATTGCCGCGGTAGCTATCGGTAACAAAGGTTTGGGGTTTTTGAATCGCGTAGGCATTCCTGTCGTTGCGCAAGTAACGCAGATCGGCGACACGCCGCACCTGGAAAAACTGATCGGACCTGTCAAGGTCATGCTCGAAAAGTTCCAGAACGGTGAAGTCGACGCAGTCTACCTGTGCTACACCAAGTTCATCAACACGATGAAGCAAGAGCCGGTCGTGGAGCAGTTGCTGCCACTGCCAGCCGCGAAGACGCAGGCCGACGCGGGTAATCACAACTGGGATTACATCTACGAGCCGGACGCTGCGACCGTGATTGACGAACTGCTGGAGCGCTATGTAGAAGCGCTGGTGTACCAGTCGGTGGCGGAAAACCTGGCGTCCGAGCAATCGGCGCGTATGGTGGCGATGAAGTCGGCAAGCGACAACGCCGGCAGTGTGATCGGCGAATTGAAGCTGATCTACAACAAGACCCGCCAAGCTGCGATTACCAAAGAACTCTCCGAAATCGTTGCCGGTGCGGCTGCGGTTTAAACGAATTTAACTATATTTGAAGGAACGAACATGGCTGATGGCAAAATCGTTCAGTGTATCGGCGCTGTAGTGGACGTAGAGTTTCCACGCAACGCGATGCCTAAGGTATTTGATGCCTTGAAAATGGAAGGCTCCGAGCTGACCCTGGAAGTACAACAACAGCTGGGCGACGGCGTAGTCCGTACCATTGCTCTGGGTTCGTCCGACGGCCTGCGCCGCGGCATGATGATCCAGAACACCGGCAAGCCGATCATGGTGCCAGTGGGTAAAGCTACCCTGGGTCGCATCATGGACGTGCTGGGCAACCCGATCGACGAATGCGGCCCGGTCGCTCACGACCAGATCGCTTCGATCCACCGCACTCCTCCTGCATACGACGAACTGTCGCCATCGCAGGATCTGCTGGAAACCGGCATCAAGGTGATCGACCTGGTGTGCCCGTTCGCCAAAGGCGGTAAAGTTGGTCTGTTCGGCGGTGCAGGTGTAGGCAAGACCGTGAACATGATGGAACTGATCAACAACATCGCTAAAGCGCACTCGGGTCTGTCCGTGTTCGCCGGTGTTGGTGAGCGTACCCGCGAAGGTAACGACTTCTACCACGAAATGGCTGACGCTAAAGTAGTTGACCTGGAAAACCCGGCCAACTCGAAAGTAGCGATGGTCTACGGTCAGATGAATGAACCACCTGGTAACCGTCTGCGCGTCGCGCTGACCGGTCTGACCATCGCGGAATCGTTCCGTGACGAAGGCAAAGACGTTCTGTTCTTCGTGGATAACATCTACCGCTTCACCCTGGCCGGTACCGAAGTATCCGCACTGCTGGGCCGTATGCCTTCCGCAGTGGGTTACCAGCCTACCCTGGCCGAAGAAATGGGCCGTCTGCAAGAGCGCATCACCTCGACCAAGACCGGTTCGATCACCTCGATCCAGGCCGTCTACGTTCCAGCGGATGACTTGACCGACCCATCGCCAGCGACCACCTTCGGTCACCTGGATTCGACCGTCGTTCTGTCGCGTGACATCGCCTCGCTGGGTATCTACCCTGCGGTGGACCCACTGGATTCGACCTCGCGTCAGCTGGATCCGCTGGTCGTCGGCCAAGAGCACTACGACACCGCGCGCGCTGTTCAGGGCACCCTGCAGCGCTACAAAGAACTGCGTGACATTATCGCGATTCTGGGTATGGACGAACTGGCGCCGGAAGACAAACTGCTGGTGGCCCGTGCACGTAAGATGCAGCGTTTCCTGTCGCAGCCGTTCCACGTTGCTGAAGTGTTTACCGGTTCGCCAGGTAAATACGTTTCGCTGAAAGACACGATCAAGGGCTTCAAAATGATCGCTTCCGGCGAACTCGATCACCTGCCAGAACAAGCGTTCTACATGGTCGGCACGATCGACGAAGCTATCGAAAAAGCCAAGAAGCTCAACTAATCGTTGAGTTTCGATCGCGGCCCTGTGCAAACGGGGCCGCATCACACCGACAGGACACACATGGCAAACACTATTCACGTTGACGTGGTTTCCGCCGAGGAGTTGATCTACTCGGGCGAAGCCGAATTCGTCGCGTTGCCGGGCGAGCAGGGCGAGCTGGGGATCTACCCCAAGCACACGCCGCTGATCACCCGCATCCGTCCGGGCGCGGTGCGCATCCAGGTACCAGGTCAAGCCGAGGAAGAATTTGTCTTCGTCGCGGGCGGCCTGCTGGAAGTGCAGCCGGGCGCCGTGACGGTGCTGGCGGATACCGCGATTCGCGGCAAGGATCTGGACGAAGCCAAAGCGGCAGCGGCCAAGAAACGTGCCGAAGAAGCGCTGGCGAACAACACCTCCGGTATCGACTACGCGAAAGCGCAAGCCGAACTGGCAGCGGCCATCGGCCAGCTGGCGGCGATCGCCAAACTGCGCGCGAAGCACTAAGAAACGCACAGCATCACAGCAAAAAGGCAGCTTCGGCTGCCTTTTTTATTGGCGCGAACATGAAAACAGCAACCGTCGTCGGGTGGTATATCAAAGCCGAGATCGTCTGCGTGGCGGCGGTGGCGCTGCTGGTGGCGTATCTTGGATGGATGATGTTTTCATCGCCGTTTTCCCATGCGGACTTCGACCAGCGCGCCTGGGCCCTCATCACCCCCGCCACCGACAACAGCTGTGCGCGCGGCGCGATGGTCGACAGCCTGCTGAAAAAACACGTCCAGATCGGCATGCAGAAGGACCAACTCGTCGCGCTGCTCGGCAAGCCGGATTATGACCGTGGCGGCGCAGCCTCTTACGAACTGGGCTTTTGCCAGACCTTCGTCGATCCGGATACCCTGGATTTTTACTTTGACAGCCAAGGCGTTCTCACCAGGCACGCGATTACCAATCACTAGGCCGGTTGTGCCAGCTATTTCAGCATGGCTTCGTCATTGCGAGCTTTCGCTGCGAGCAGGGCATCGGGGTTGTCGAGTGCGATGGCCAGCAAGGTGCGGGCAGCGCCTTCGGGCTGTCGATGGCCTTGTTCCCAATCTTCAAGCGTGCGGACTGAGATGCCCAACAGCTCTGCGAATTCTGTTGGAGTCAAACCGGTTTTTTTCGCGCGGCGATAGTTGGTGAGTAGACCACCCTTCCCAAACCGGCCTGTATGTCCTTTGCTGCCTGTTTTAACTCTGAATATAAATCGCGAGTCGCCTCGAACGCTTCCAACTCTTCATCGCTTAGAGGTAGTGATTTTTTCATAGTCATGACGCAATTCCTCCAACTGGGCGGACGTCAAATTGGCAGTCGTCGCCTTGGCATAGATCGTCAGCAAAACGATCTGCCCTGCAGCGGTACGCTTGAAATAAATAACACGAACGCCGCCCGATTTCCCCTTGCCCATACCGGTCCAACGCACCTACAAAGTATAGTCGATTTGATTTGTCGCATTTGACGGCCCTGTTCCAAAGTGCCAGATGCGCAGATAAGTTGTGACAGCGGGCACAGCAGTGCAAGATTGATCGCTCTACAATTGGCGGCTACTTCTTGAAGAGCGCCAGATGAACCGAGCACTGCTGACCATCCTTTCCACCGTTGTCCTGAGCGCCGTCGGCATCGGGCTGACGATGCCCATCATTCCACAGCTGATGCGCGACGTTGGCCATACAGCCGAACTGGGCTGGCGCTTCGGCGCCTTCACCGGCCTGTATGCGCTGATGCAGTTCATCTTCTCGCCGGTGCTCGGCGTGCTGAGCGATCGCATCGGCCGGCGGCCGGTGCTGCTGCTGTCGTTGGCGGGCGCTGTGGTCGATTATCTGTTCATGGCGATGGCGCCGTCGCTGACCTTGCTGTTCGTCGGCCGCGCGATTGCCGGCATCAGCGGCGCCAGCATCGCCGTCACCTACGCCTACATCGCCGACGTCACGCCGGAAGACCAGCGCTCGCGCCGCTACGGCCAGTTGGGCGCCTGCTTCGGCATCGGCTTCATCATCGGACCGGTGATCGGCGGCCTGCTGGGCGCGTGGTGGGTGAGGGCGCCGTTCCTCGCTGCCGCGGCGATGAACGCCGTCAACCTGATCCTGACCTTGCTGCTGGTGCGCGAATCGCATACCGAGCGTTCGGCCTCCGCGTCGGACATGTCGTTCAATCCGCTGGCCAACTTGCGCTGGGCGGCCGGCTTCAAGTCCTTGCTGCCGATGATCTTCGCCTCGGGCATGCTGGTGTTGATCGGCGAGATAGGCGGCACGGTCTGGGTGCTGTACAGCGAAGACAAGTTCGCATGGGATACGCTGACCATCGGCATTTCGCTGGCGGGCTTCGGCGCGTTTCACGCGCTGGCGCAGGCCTTCGTGGTCGGCCCGGTTTCCGAGCGCTGGGGCGAACGCCGGGCGCTGATGGTGGGCGTCACGGCCGATACCTGTGCGTATGTGCTGATCGCGTTGGCCAACCAGGGGTGGATGTTGTTCGCGTTGATGCCCTTGTTCTGCATCGGCGGCATAGGCGCACCGGCCTTGCAGGCGATCATGTCCGGCAGCGTGGGGCCGGACCAGCAAGGCAAGCTGCAGGGCGTGCTGGCCAGCGCCGCCAGCCTGGCGACGGTGATCGGCCCGGTGGCGATCAGCACGATCTACTTCATGTCGCGCGGCAGCTTCCCCGGCCTGGTGTGGCTGATCGGCGCCGGCCTGTACGTGCTGTGCCTGCCGCTGTTGCTGCGCAAGCCTGCCGTGCCGTCGGCCTCAATGTAGCCGACGGCGGTAGCGGTTTCGCTTAGCGCTTGCCGAGCTTGTCCTTCGAGCGGGCCACGGCGGCGCGTTGCATCACTTTCCATTTGGCGACTTGGGCGATGCGGTCCAGCGGTGTCTGCTGGCTGCGGCGTGCTTCGCGCATCAGCTTGTGGTAGTTCAGCAGACGATCGTCATCGACCGCGCCGCGCACCGCGCAACCGGGTTCGCCGGCGTGGTGGCAGTCGCGGAACTGGCATTGCGCCGCCAGCGCGTCGATGTCTTCGAAGGCGGCCGTCAGGCTGGCTTCGTCGGCATCCGGCTGCCAGCTGCGCAGGCCCGGCGTATCGATGATGCAGGCGCCGTCCGCGCACAGATGCAGCGAACGGGACGTGGTCGTGTGACGGCCGCGTCCATCGCCCTTGCGCACGCCGCCGGTTTGCTGGCCCGCTTGCGTCAGCGTGTTGGTCAGCGTGGATTTGCCGGCGCCCGAAGACCCCAGCAGCACCAGCGTCTGCCCGACGCCCAGCCACGGCGCCAGTTGCGCCGCCGCGTCGCCGCTCAGCGTGTTGACCGCCAGCAGCGGGATGGTGGCCGGCAGGCGCTGCCGCAGCAGCTCCATGCGCTGCTCGACGTCGTCGCCGATGTCGGCCTTGCTCATCACCACCACAGGCTCCACGCCCGCCGTCTTGACGATGGCGAGGTAGCGCTCCAGGCGGCGCGGGTTGAAGTCGTGATCCAGTCCCATCACCAGCAGCGCCGTGTCGACATTGCTGACCAGGCTGTGATGCCGGCCGTCGTTGCCGCGCCGGGCGATGTGGGTGGTGGGCGGCAGCAGCGTGCTGAGCCAGCGTTCGTCGTGCGCCAACGTGGTGCTGAGCATCCAGTCGCCGACGGCCAGCGCTTCGTCGTGCAGCGCCGGCAGCGCGCGCGCGCGGAACTCGGCCTGGCCGTCGTGGACGGTGAGCCAGTCGCGCTGGATTTCGGTGATGCGCACCAGGCTGGCGTTGGCCGGTGCGTCGTGCAGTTGGTAGAGCTGGCTGGCGATGGTTTGCGTTAGGCCGATAAGGCGCAGCGATTCAAAATCGATGTCGATCATGGTGTATGTGTTTCCTGATTCCGGTAAGACGAGCAGTACCCTTCGCGAATATGCGAACAGGTGGCGAATACGGGAAGTCAGCTGCGCGAGAACGCGCGGATCAACACACTACGGAGGGGATTCCGACGTAATCAGGCAGCCGACAGGAGGGCAGTATCTACTTGGCGCATTTTATGGTCTCCTGTGGTTGGGGTAAGGCGCACAGTGTCTCATTGGACGATGGCGCCGTCAATCGTGCTTACACTTATTGATTTTGGTTAGCGATAGCGACCAATGCTTCAGGATGGTGGAGGGCAATGGCGATCAGAGTGCGTACCGCGCCGACCGGCGGATTCCGGTCCTGCTCCCAACTTTCCAGGGTGGTGACGGAAATGCCGAACAAGGCTGCGAACTGCTCGGGTGTGAGTCCCGTGTTTTTGCGCGCAGCGATCAAGGGAGAATAGACCACCCGCCCAAGCCCAGCTTTCATTTGCTCGCCGGCTTGCAGTAGCTCGGCAGCCAAGTCGCGCTTAGCCTCAAATGCCTCTAGCTCTTCATCGCTGAGAGGCAGCTTACTATTCGTAGACACGGCGAATTTCCTTTAGCGTAGCGCTAGAGAAGGGCCAACGGCTTTGGAACAGCGGCGTTTCGATGACGGTGTACATGAAACGACTGTACCTTCAGGAAGTATAGTCGATTTGGCGTAGCGTTAAATGGATGCTGCTCTTCGTATGCCCGTTGCTCTGATATTCTTACCGATGTATGGAACCGTCGATGACGGTGACGACGCGCCCGCCTATCCAGGGCTCGCCGTCGAGGTAGCTGACGGTGACGCGGCCGTCGCGGCCCAGCGCCGTGCCCTGGCGTACGGTGTAGTCCGGACCGCTGGCCAGCAGCCGGGCGATGCAGGCGTTGGCGCTGCCGGTGACAGGGTCTTCGATCATCACGCCGTTTTCCACGCACACCGCGCGCACCTCGTAGTCCGCCGGGGCGCCGGACGGATGCGGGCCGTAGACCGCAACGCCGTCGCTGCCGGCGCGCTGCATCAGCTCGGCGATCGCCGCCGCGCTGAACGACGCAGCCATGCAAGCGGCTGCCGTATCGAGTCGCACCACCAGCCAGCGTATGCCGATATTCACCACGACCGGAGGCTGGCTTTCGGTCAGCGTAGCGGTGCCGAGCGCGGTCCGCAGCAGCGGCATCAGGCCGGCATCCAGCGCGGCGAGCGTGGCCGGCGGCGCGTGGAACGCCAGGCCGCCGTCATCGGCAATACGCACCGGCACCAGGCCGACGCCGCATTCCTGCACCAGCATGCCGGGCGTCTTGGGCCGCAGTCCCGACTGCAACAGCGCGTGGGCCGTGCCCAGCGTCGGATGGCCGGCGAACAGAAACTCTTCCGACGTCGTGAAGATGCGCACGCGGTAATCGGCGGCCGGATCGGTGGCCGGCAGCACAAAGGTGGTCTCGGACAAATTGGTCCAGCGGGCAATGGCTTGCATCTGCTGGCCGCTGAGTCCTTCCGCGTCGAGGATCACCGCCAGCGGGTTGCCCATGAACGGCGCTGTGGTGAAGACATCGACCTGCTTGAAACGACGGTTCATGCCTGCTCCTTGCAACTGCGGCGGTAATCGGCGGGCGGCTTGCCGACCAGTTTTTCAAAATCGGTGGTGAAGTGCGCCTGGTCGTAGTAGCCCAGCGCCTGCGCCAGCGTGGCCAGGTCGATCTCGGCTCCGTGCGACAGCTGATCGGCCGCGTCCAGCAGGCGGTTGCGGCGTATCACCCATTTCGGCGTGGCGCCCACGTATTCCTTGAACAGAATCTGCAACCGCCGCACGCTGATGCCCGTGTGCGTGGCCAACTGCTGTACCTGCGTGATGTCCGGCTGCCGCTGGATCGCTTCCAGTATCCCGGCGATGCGCGCGGTTTGCGGATCGGGAGCGGGCAGGGCGCGGCGCAGGATGGCGCTGGCGGCCGCCACCATGCCGGCGTCGTCGTCCGCAGTCAGCACGCTGCGCTCGGCTTCGGCATCGTCGCAATCGAACAGCGACGACAGCGCCAATTCGCGATCCGTCGCCGACTGCACCGGCTGCTTCAGGAAGCTGCGGAACGCACCCGGCAGGAAGCGCACGCCGAGAATACGGCCGCTGCCTTTCAGCGTATATTCGAAAGCGCCCGTCATCACGCCGAACACCGCCGTGCGGCCGGTGTCGAACACCATGTGGATGCAGGGCGAGGGCAGGGTGCGCTGCACATGCGTCACGCCGTCCGGCAATTGCCAGGCCACCAGCCAGAAGTGCTCGATGAAAGGCGCCAGGTCGGGCTCGGGCAGGTAGCGTTCCAGCCGGAAGATTTTTTCCGCCGCGGCGGGATTGACCACGCCCTTGGGCCGGCTGGTGACGGTTTGCATAGCTGTTCGCGTTTTTACAAGACCATCATCATAGCAAGAGTTATCGTGGCGTTTCTTCACCCCCAACAGGAGACACAACATGGCACCACAGCTGACTTTGTACCACTGCCCGTATTCCCGCTCCACCGGCGTCCTGACCTTGCTGGAAGAGCTGCATGCGCCCTACGACCTGCATGTGATGAACATGAAGAAGGGCGAGAACCGCGCGGCCGCCTACCTGGCCGTCAATCCGATGGGCAAGGTGCCGGCGGTGCGCCACGGCGACGCCGTCATCACCGAGCAGGTGGCGATCTACCTCTACCTGGCCGACCTGTTCCCCGACGCCAAGCTGGCGCCGCCGCTGGGCGATCCGCTGCGCGGCCCTTACCTGCGCTGGATGGCGTTCTACGGCAGCTGCTTCGAGCCGGCCATCGTCGACAAGTGGATGAAGAACACGCCGGCCGATAAAACCTCCTGCCACTACGGCGACTTCGACACCATGTTCAACACGCTGATCGAACAGCTGTCCAAAGGCCCGTACCTGCTGGGCGAGCAGTTCAGCGCGCTGGACGTGTTGTGGGCGTCCGCGATGGGCTGGATGGGCGCCTACGAGCTGCTGCCCAAGCTGCCCGTGATCGAGCAGTACGTGGCCCGCGTCATGAGCCGCCCCTCGTTCGCCGCCGCCAACACCAAGGACGGCGAGCTGGCCGCCGCCCAGGCCGCTGCCGCCTAGCGCTTCTCTTCCATCACGGCCAGCAGATGGCCGTCCGGGTCGCGGAAAAAGCCCATCCACAACTCGTGGTCGGGCATTTTCGCGACCAGGTGCGGCGCCGCTTCGAACGCCACGCCTTTCGCCTGCAGCGCCGCCGCCACCGCCTCGATCTGCTCGACCTTGAAATAGTGGCACACGCCGGTGCCGGCCTGCACCGGCGCCTTGCCCGAACCTTCCAGCATCAGGCGCACGCCGCCGCAATCGAAAAACACCAGCTCGCCGTAGCGGAACAGCTTGGGCAGTCCCAGGCTGTCGCCGTAGAACTGCTCCGAACGGTCGGCATTGGAAACGGGGAGGGCGATCTGCCCGATGCGGGAAAGCGTCATTTTTCGTTCCTTTGATAATTGCACATTGTCATCTTCTGTTTCCTGAGTGATAATTTGACGGACATGAAGTCCATCAGGGGAAACACATGAAGAGAATACTCGCTTTGTCTGCTATGTTGGCGTTGACCGGCTGCGCATCGGTGCTGAGCGGGAAGACTCAGCCGGTCTCCGTCACGACGGTGTTGGACAGCAAGGAAGTCGCCGGCTTCGGCTGCACCCTGAGCAACGACGCCGGCAACTGGTCGCTGACCAGCCCGGCAAGTGTCATCATCCACAAGAGCACGGCCGACCTGGCGATCAACTGCAAGCAGGATGCCTACGTCGGCAACACCACGGCCGTATCCAAGGCCAACGGCGCGGTATGGGGCAATATCCTGGTGGGAGGCGGTATCGGCTACATCGTCGACCGCAGCACCGGGGCCGGCTTCGACTACCCGCAGAACATCGTCGTAACGGTGCGCCAGCTGGCCGCGCCCGCCATCACTTCCAGCGTGGTGCTGGAAGACGTGCCGCTCAAGCTGATGTCGCCCAGCCAGAGCGCCGCCAGGGTCAACTGATCGCGGGAGGCACCCGCCTTACCGTGTTGATCTGGCTGGACGTCGGCTGCAAGGCCGTTTCAATGATGGTGAGCGCTAACTCCGGCCGCGCGCTGCCGCACATGAAAAGGTCGGCGGCGGCAAAGCCGCATTCCGGCCAGGTGTGGATCGTGATGTGCGATTCCGCCAGCAGCACCACCCCGGTCACACCCTGACCTTCCCCAAAACCGTGAAAATGACTGAACAGCACGCGCGCGCCCGCGGCCTCGGCGGCCGAGCGCAGCAGTGCTTCCAGTTCAGCGCAATTGCCCAATTTTTCGGCAGCGATGCCGCCCAGGTCGGCCAGCAGATGGGTGCCGGCCGGCTGGTGCACCAGCCCGGACGCCGCCGCCTGAGGTAGCGTTTCGCGTTTCACTTGTGGCCTCCGCCGCCGGAGCCGCCGCCGTAGCTGCCGCCGCCACCGCCGGTGTTCGAGCTCCAGGTGCTGCCCCGGTAGCCGCTGCTGTAGTTGTTGCTGCCGCTGGTGGCGCGCATCCAGCTGCTGCCCGACGTGACGATGGAAACGATGACCGCGTAGATGAAGTATTTGCTCATGACTTGTCCTCGTTATCCATAAACCAGGCGGGCAGGTAGATGGCCGCCGCACCGATCAGGCTGAGGAACCAGGTGCCGGAAAAATTCATCAGCAGCGGAATCGCGTTAATCGCCAGCATGAACCAGATGATGTATTTGGCGGTATTGCGGTAGCGGCGCTTGTCATTGCCGCCCTTGGGCGCCGCCGCGCCCACCCGGCCCTTGAACTGCTTGCCGAACCAGGCCTTGAGCTGGTCGGCCGATACCGGCGAGGAGCGCGACCACGTCATTTCCTGCTCCGACGTTTCGGACGCCAGCCGTATCTGGCCGGCGCTGAACTCCTCCACACGCGTGCGGTCGCCCGCCGCCACCCGCCAGTTGAAGGCGCCGGCGGCGAACGTCACCACCGAGCCGTAGTCGTACAGGCGGTTATATTGGACCTTATCCACAGTCACCCGATCCGAACCGGGGGCGTACCACAGCGGCCACTCGGCCATCACGTTGGAGCCGGACCAGCCCTCGTCGGTCTCCACCAGCCACGAGAAGCCGGCGCGGGTGCCGTACATCAGGTACTCGCTCCACTCCGTTCCCTCGTCGTCGGCGCGGCGCATCATGCCGATGATGGTGAAATCCTGGTTGTTGATCTTGGCGGTCGCGCCCAGTTCCAGCGAGGATTCGTAGCGCGTCACCCGTTCGCCGGCGGCCAGCACTTCGGCCTTCGGGCTGGCGGCGTCGATCTGCGCCTGGCAGGCCGGGCACACCAGCGTCGCCGTCACGCCGGGGATGTACTTGATGCCGCTGCCGCACGACGGGCAGTCGAGCGCATCGACCTTGCCGCGATAACGGCCGGCCGCGCGCTGGATGGTGTCGTCGTCGCGCAGCAGCTGGCATTGCATGCCCTCCAGCGTGACGGCCAGGCCGGTGTAGACCACGGGCCGTGGTCCGTCCGAATAATCGAGCGTGATGAATTCGCCGGCGCGGCGGAAGTCCGCGACCTTGGCCTGGTAGCCTTCGCCCACCTTGAACGGCAGCTCGCCCTGGCCGCCTATGCAATCGGCGGTGCGGATTTCGGCGGCCGTGTACGGCGCGCCGTTGATGGCGTAGTTGCGGCCGGGCTGCAGCTGTTCGAAGGCCGGCATGTCGCCTTCGCCCTTGTACTGCGCCGTGATGGTGTACATGCCGGACGAATCGCCCAGCCACGAGGTGACGCCGTCGTCGAACAGCAGATACCATTCGTTCCACATGCCGGCCGCATAGCGCAGCTGGATGCGGCCGACCACCGTGAACGGGCGCTTGCCCAGCACGCCGGTGGTGCCGATCTGGATCGGCGAATAGTCCTCCAGCACGGACGACATCTTGCCCAGGTCTTTGACCGAGTCCGCGTCTTTGAGCACGCTGGTGCTGCAGTATTCGCAGACCGCCATAACCGAGGCATGCGAGCGGAATTTGACTTCCGCGCCGCAGCTGGGACAGGAAACGATTTGCATTAGCCGAGCAGTTTTTTCAGCAGTTCGGCCTTGGTGCTGTCGTAGTCGGTAGCCGTGATCAAGCCCTTGTCGAGCAGACCTTTAAGTTTTTCCAAGCGCGCCTCGATCGAGTCCTCGGCCGGTGCGGCCGCAGCAGGTGCCGCCTGCGGCGCCAGCGTCGCACCGAGCGCCTGGCCCATCACCTGGCCCAGCTGCACGCCCGCGCCCAGGCCGACGCCGATGCCGGCCATGCCGCCCTCGTTCTGCGCCGCCAGCGGAATCGCGCTGGCCACCTGGTACTTGGTGAAGCCGGCCATCTTGTCGGCGCTCATGCCGCCCTTCATGCCGGCGGAGATGCGCTCGTCCAGCGCGGCCTGCAGTTCTTCCGGCAGGCTGACGCTGGCGACGTTGAATTCATCGAGGCCGATGCCGTAGCGGCCGAAGGCCGTGGCCAGGTCGCCCTTGACCTGCTGCGCCATCAACGCCTGGTTGGCCGCCATGTCGAGGAAGGGCACCTGCGCGCTGCCCAGCGAGCTGGCCATGCTCGCCATCAGGATGCCGCGCAGCTGGTCTTCCACCTCGTCGCGGGTGTAGGCCTCGCGGGTGCCGCTGATCTCCTTGAAGAACAGGCGCGGATCGGCCACGCGGTACGAGTACATGCCGAAGGCGCGCACGCGCACCATGTCGAAGTCCTTGTCGCGGATGGTGATCGGCTGCTGCGTGCCCCATTTGCGGCCGGTCTGCACGCGGGTGCTGAAATAATAGACATCCGACTTGAACGGCGAATCTAACAGCTTGTCCCAGTTTTTCAGGTTGGTCAGCACCGGCAGGGTCTGCGTGGTCAGCTTGTGGGTGCCGGGGCCGAACACGTCGGCGATCTGGCCTTCGTTGACGAACACCGCCATCTGCGATTCACGCACCACCAGCACGCCGCCGTTCTGGATCTCCTGGTCCTGCATCGGATAACGCCACGCCAGTACGCCGTCGACTTCCTCGTTCCATTGCAGTACGTCGATAAACTGCTTCTTGATAAAGCTGCCTAAGCCCATGATGGTCCTCGCTGAAAAATATTAGGAAATGCAGGCGCCGTTGATGACGCCGATGGAAATGGAGATAGCGCCCAGCAGGCCGCCGAAAGCGGCGTTGTTGGCTTCGATCTGGTCTTTCGACATGTTCAGCACGCGTGTCGCGATCGCGTAGGAGAGCATCTGCACCACCATGGCGCCGAAGGCCCAGGCCGCGAACTCGCGGTAATCGGCAGTATGCACCAGCGCTGAACCGATGGTGATGGAAAAACCTATCAGGGCCCCGCCCAGCGATAGCGCTGCGGCGAAATTCCCCTGTCGTATCAGCAGCACCTCGTCGAAAGGCGTCATCCACGTGTAGGCTTTGAAAAAGACGGCCAGCAGCACGGCAGCCAGCAAAAGATGGATCAGGTAGTTTAGGATGGCGGGCACGGCGCACCTTGGGTTAAAGTGGTTAACTTGCTAACGCTGAAACATATTAGAGCAAAAAGAGCTAAATGACCAAAAAGATTCTGATCCTGTCCGTCTTCGTCGTCGCTTCCTGCGGCCTTGCGTATGAATTGATCGCCGGCGCCCTGTCCAGTTATCTGCTGGGCGACTCCATCCTGCAATTTTCCACCATCATCGGCTGCTACCTGTTTGCGATGGGCGTGGGCGCGCACTTTTCCAAGTATGTCAGGGATGAGGATGTGCTGGCGCGCTTCGTGGATATCGAGCTGGCGGTCGGCCTGGTGGGCGGCTTGTCGGCGGCCGTGCTGTTCCTGACCTTCTCGTGGATGGCCGCTCCCTTCCGCACGCTGCTGTACGTGATGGTGTTCCTGATCGGCGCCTTCGTCGGCATGGAAGTGCCGCTGGTGATGCGCGCGCTCAACGAGCGCAAGACCGAGTTCAATGAGCTGGTCAGCCGCGTGCTGACCTTCGATTACCTGGGCGCGCTGGCGGTGTCGCTGCTGTTCCCGCTGGTGCTGGCGCCGTATCTGGGCCTGGTGCGTACCGGATTTTTGTTCGGCATGCTGAATGTCGGCGTCGCCCTGTGGACAATTATGGCTTTCCGCACAGAGCTGAAAAACGTCACCGGCCGCATGCTGCGCGCCGCCAGCGTGATGTGCGTGCTGATCTTCGGCTTCGCCTTCGCCGACAAGATGACTTACTGGGGCGAGCATGGCCTGTTCGGCGACGAGATCGTGTTCGCCACCACCACGCCCTACCAGCGGCTGGTGGTCACGCGCTGGAAGGATGACCTGCGCCTGTACATCAACGGCAACCTGCAATTCTCCTCGCGTGACGAGTACCGCTATCACGAAGCGCTGGTGCATCCGGTGCTGCAACCGCTGCCCTGGGCCAGGCGCGTGCTGGTGCTGGGCGGCGGCGACGGCCTGGCGCTGCGCGAAATCCTGCGCTATCCGAATATCGAACAGGTCACGCTGGTCGATCTCGACCCGGCGATGACGGGCGCCTTCTCCAAGCGCGAGGAGCTGGTCAAGCTCAATCACGGCTCCTTCAGCGACAAGCGGGTGCGCGTCATCAACGCCGATGCGGCGATCTGGCTGCAAAACAGCGACGACATGTTCGACGCCGTCATCGTCGACTTCCCCGATCCGTCCAGCTTCGCGCTGGGCAAGCTGTATTCGGTGCCGTTCTACGGCATGGTGAAGAAGCACCTGGCGGCCAATGGCCTGATGGTGGTGCAATCGACGTCGCCGTTCTTCGCGCCGCACGCCTACTGGACCATCGACGCTACCTTGCGTGAGGTCGGCCTCAAAACCCATCCCTACCACGCCTACGTGCCGTCGTTCGGCGAATGGGGCTTCATACTCGCCACGCCCCAGGCGCAGTACAAGCCGCCCACCGAGTACCGCCTGCCGATGCGCTACCTGAACGCCGACACCACGCGTGAGATGTTCATCTTCCCGCCGGATATGAAGGCCTTGCCGATGGAGCCTAACCGCCTCAACACGCAGTCGCTGGTGCACGAGTTCGAGCAGGACTGGCGCAGGGTGATACGCTGATGCTGCGCCGCTCCTTCCTCGTATGGGCTGGCGCCAGCGGCGTGGTGGCGGCGGGCAGCGTGGCCGGTTTTCAACGCTGGCAGGAAATCACGCCAACGGTCCACTATCCGGGCCGCGACGAGGGCCACTTCCTGCGAGACCGCCGCGCCTTGCCGCCGCCATCGCAAGTTATCCACACCGACGTCGCCATTCTCGGCTCCGGTGTGGCCGGCCTGACCGCCGCGTGGAAGCTCAATAAACTCGGCAAGACCGACATGCTGATGATCGACGGCCCCCAGCCGCACGGCAATGCCGCCGGCGGCGCTTTCGGCGACCTCGAATATCCGACCGGCGCGCACTACCTGCCGCTGCCGTCGCCGGAATCGGTGCACGTGCGCGAAATCCTGGCCGACCTGGGCATCATCCAGAAAGACCCGTACGCGGAGAAGCCTTACTACGACGAGCGTTTCATCCTGCACGGGCCGGAGGAAAGGCTGCTGTTCAACGGCCACTGGCAGGACGGCTTCATCCCCACCGACGGCGTGCCGCAGTGGGAGCGCGATGAACATGCGCGCTTCTTCGCCGAAGTGGCGCGGCTGCGCCAGACCCACGGCGCCGACGGCCGCCGCGTGTTCGTGTTCCCGACCGTGATGTCGTCGGAAGACCCGCAGTGGCAGGCGCTGGACCGCATCACGCTCAAGCAGTGGCTGGAGCAGGGCGGCTACAAATCGCCGACGCTGCACTGGTATCTGAACTACTGCTGCCGCGACGATTACGGCACGCGCTACGACCAGGTCTCGGCCTGGGCCGGCCTGCACTACTATTGCAGCCGCTGGGGCCAGGCCGCCAACGCCGGCAACGGCGCCTGGCTGACGTGGCCGGGAGGCTTGCAGCCGCTGGCTTCCGGCATCGAGCGCGCGTCCGGCGTCAAGCGCATGGCCGGTACCACGGTGTCGCTGAAAAAAACGGCGGACGGCGTCGAAGCGCTGTGCTTCAAGCTGGAAAACGGCAAGCCGTCCACCTATCTGGTCCGCGCCCGCAAGGCGATTTGCGCGATGCCAGTCTACGTGGCCGCAAGGGTTGTGGATAACATCGCCGCCTACGGTTTCGACGCGGCCAAACATATTCCCGAATACGCGCCGTGGATGGTGGCGAACTTCCTGCTCAAGCGCTTCCCGGACGAGCGCCCCAGCCAGCCGCTGTCCTGGGATAACGTGGTGTACAGCGAGCCGGGACTGGGCTTCGTCGTCTCCACGCACCAGGACATCCGCGTGCGCCCGCCCGAGAAGACCGTGTTCAGCGCCTACGTCGCGCTGTCGGACCGCAAGCCCAGCACCGCGCGCCACTGGATGGCGGCGGCCAAGCCGGAGGAGCTGCTGGCGCTGGCCAGCGCCGATCTGAAGGAAGCCTACGGCCCGCAGTTCGCCTCCTGCGTCGAGCGGGTCGACATCACGCTGCGCGGGCACGCGATGGCGTCGCCGTGGCCCAATTTCCGCAGCAACGCCGGCATGAAGGCCTTGCGCGAGGTCGATGGCCCCATCCTGTTCGCGCATGCCGACCTGTCGGGCTTCTCGGTTTTCGAGGAGGCCGCATGGTGGGGCTATCGCGCAGCAACCCTTGCCGCAAAGTGATAAGCTAATCCGATGACACATAACGCCCGCCAGCGCTTCGGCGCCTCCGCCAAACTCAAACTGCATGAAAAAGATGCAGACGACGCGGCTTTCTCCAGCCGCTCCGCCAATCCTGAACTGAGCAAATCCAAGGCCAAGGCGCTGGACCTGAAGCGCATCGCCGCGCTGATCGACCGCATTCGCGCCCTGCAGGACAAGCTGTACGCGCAGCACAAGCAGAAGGTGCTGCTGATCCTGCAAGGCATGGACACCTCCGGCAAGGACGGCACGATACGCGCCATGTTCAACGGCATCAGCCCGATGGGCATCCGCACCGCAGCCTTCAAGGCGCCGACCGACAATGAACTGGCCCACGACTACCTGTGGCGCGTGCATCAGCAGGTGCCGGTCAAGGGCGAGATCGCCATCTTCAACCGCAGCCACTACGAAGACGTGTTGATCACCAAGGTGCAGGGCATGATCGACGGCGACGAATGCCAGCGCCGCTACGCGCAGATCCGCGATTTCGAACGCATGCTGGCGGAGACGGGCACGGTGATCGTCAAGGTGTTCCTGCACATCTCGAAGGAAGAACAGCGCGAGCGCCTGCAGGAGCGGCTGGACGATCCCGACAAGCAGTGGAAATTCAACCCGGCCGACGTCGAGCAGCGCAAGAAGTGGAACGCCTACCAGCGCGCCTACGAACAGGCCATCCGCGAGACCAACGCGCCGCATGCGCCGTGGTATGTGGTGCCGGCCAATTCCAAGACCCACCGCAACCTGGTGGTCGCCAGCCTGCTGCTGGAGACTTTGGAAGGCATGGACCTGGCCTACCCCGAGCCGCATCCCGACCTGTCCTCGTTCACCGTGGAGTAAAGGAGCTACCCATGCTGCAACTGAAAGATCCCACCCTGCTGCGCCAGCAAGCCTATGTCGACGGCGCATGGCGCGATGCCGACAGCGGCGCCACGCTGGCCGTCACCAATCCCGCCACCGGCGAGCAGCTCGGCACCGTGCCGCTGATGGGCGCGGCCGAGACGCGCCGCGCCATCGCCGCCGCCAACGCAGCCTGGCCGGCCTGGCGCAAGAAGAGCGCCAAGGAACGCGCCGCCATCCTGCGCAAGTGGAATGACCTGATCCTGGAAAACACCGAAGACCTGGCGCAGCTGATGACGGCCGAACAGGGCAAGCCGCTGGCCGAATCGCGCGGCGAAGTCGCATACGGCGCATCCTTCATCGAATGGTTCGGCGAGGAAGCCAAGCGCGTGGCCGGCGAGACGCTGGCCTCGCCGTGGGCTGATCGCCGCCTGCTGGTGACGAAGGAGCCGATCGGCATCTGCGCCGCCATCACGCCGTGGAACTTCCCGATCGCGATGATTACCCGCAAGGCCGGTCCGGCGCTGGCCGCCGGCTGCCCGATGGTGCTCAAGCCGGCCGAATCGACGCCGTACTGTGCGCTGGCGCTGGCGGTATTGGCCGAGCGCGCGGGCGTGCCGGCCGGCGTGTTCAGCGTGGTGACGGGCACGCCGAAAGAGATCGGCGGCGAGATGACGTCCAACCCCACCGTGCGCAAGCTGACCTTCACCGGTTCGACGGCGGTGGGCCGTCTGCTGATGGAGCAGAGTGCCAAGACCATCAAGAAGCTGTCGCTGGAACTGGGCGGCAACGCGCCCTTCATCGTGTTCGACGACGCCGACCTCGATGCTGCGGTGGAGGGCGCGCTGGCGTCCAAGTACCGCAACGCCGGCCAGACCTGCGTGTGCGCCAACCGCCTGTACGTGCAGGATGGCGTGTATGAAAAATTCGCCGAGAAGCTGGTGGCCGCCGTGGCTAAACTGAAGGTCGGTAACGGCGCGGAAGAGGGCGTCACGCAAGGCCCGCTGATCGACGAGAAGGCGGTGCAGAAGGTCGAGCAGCACGTGGCCGACGCGCTGTCCAAGGGCGGCCGCCTGCTGGCCGGCGGCAAGCGCCACGCACTGGGCCACAGCTTCTTCGAGCCGACCGTGATCGCCGACGTCACCAGCGACATGATCGTCGCCACCGAGGAGACCTTTGGTCCGCTGGCGCCGCTGTTCCGCTTCAGCACCGATGAGGAAGCCGTGGAGCTGGCCAACAGCACCGAGTTCGGCCTGGCCAGCTATTTCTATTCGCGCGACATCGGCCGTATCTGGCGCGTGGCGGAAGGGCTGGAGAGCGGCATGGTCGGCGTCAACACCGGCCTGATCTCCAACGAGATCGCACCGTTCGGCGGCGTCAAGCAATCGGGCCTGGGCCGCGAAGGTTCGCACTACGGCCTGGATGATTTCCTGGTCATCAAATACATCTGCATGGGTGGCATCTAGGCGCCTATCTGGCGCGCAGCCGCACCAGCAGCGTGGCCGGCGCAACGCCGGTCAGCCGGTCGACCATGTGCTTGACGGCCGCCATCTGGCGGCCCGATTGCAGCGCGTAGCGCGGGTCGTCGTAGGCAAACCAATCCCAGCATGCATTGGGATTGGTGTACGGGTAGATCGCCGACGCCTGCGGATACAGGATCACCAGCTTGTTGCTGTCGGCCCAGGCGTTGTAGCCGGCGTGCTCGACGAAGGTGGGGCCGATGTTGTCCAGGTCTTGCAGGCAGCCATGGAAGGCCACGTGCAGCCTGCAGCCCGCGCCGCTGTTGCCGTCGCAAGCCTTGGGCACGTACAGGTAGCCGGTGCCGGCCATGCCGTGCCAGCCCGGCAGCGACAAGAATTCCGACTGGTCGAAGGCGATCAAGCGCCCGCCTGGCGCGGCGTTGTTGCGCGGCGAGAGCGGGCCGTACAGCCAGCGCAGCAGTTCGCCGGCCGCATCGTAGCCGCAGTTGTTGATGTAGGGACTGCCCAATGTGTTGCAGCTGCTGCCGTACTGGTCGGTGGGCATCGCGTGCTCGGCCGGCAGGGTGCGGGTATAGGAGATATGGTCGGCGTCGATGTAGTGGCGATAGTAGAAATACAGGTCGGTCATCACCGGCTGCGGCACGACGGAATCGGCGCTGCCTGACAGCATCCAGACATGGTGGCCGGCCAGCGCGGCGGTCGGGTCGATGCTGCCGGCGCCGGCGAACCAGTCAGTGAAGGCGATCAGGTCGTCGATGCGGGTGCCGCCGGGGCGCACCCGGCAGGTGAACAGCTCGGTGGTGCAGCTGCAGCTGGTGGTGGCGGTGAACACGCTACCCTGCGAGCAGAAGTAGGGGCCGCCGGCGATCACGCCGGCACCGCGTACCGTCTGCGAGAACGCCACCTCGAACTGCACCGCCATGTAGGCGCCGGAGGACAGGCCGGACACCGTCACTTGCGTCGTGCTCATGTTCGGCAGCGCCACCACCTGCGCCCGGGCGGTTGCGCCCCACAGGCCGATGAGCCACAGGCACAGCAAACACAGCATCTTCATGATAGGCCTCCTGGCGCCGGGACGGAAATTCAGTGTGGGGCAGGGGCGGGCGGTTTGCTTAATTTCGCTCAATCGTGCGCGGGGCGGAAAAGCTTATTCGCGGGCTCGGCAAGCAGGTTGCGCGAGTTTGGCATAAAATGGTTTTTTACCTTTTGCGGCCGCCCATCATGTCCAAGACCTTTGCCCAGTTGTGCCTAGTTTCCTCGCTGACCCTGCTGGCCAGCGCGTCTGTGTTTGCGCAGGCGCCGGCGGCCGCACCATCTGCCGCGCCGGCCGCGGCCGCGGGCAGTTGCCCGGCCATCCTCAAGCAGAACTTCAAGCGCCTGCAGGACGATACGCCGCAGGACCTGTGCCAGTACGCGGGCAAGGTGATACTGGTGGTCAACACGGCCAGCTACTGCGGCTTCACCAACCAGTACGAAGGCCTGGAGGCGATGTACGCCAAATACAGCGGCAAGGGTCTGGTGGTGCTGGGCTTCCCGTCGAACGACTTCGGCCAGCAGGAGCCGGGCAGCAGCAAGGAGATCGCCGATTTTTGCTACAACACCTACGGCGTGAAGTTCCCGATGTTCGCCAAGTCGGTTGTATCGGGCAAGGAACCGAATCCGCTGTTCGCCAACCTGATCAAAATCACCGGCAAGGCGCCGGCCTGGAACTTCCACAAATACCTGATCGATCGCAACGGCAAGGTTGTGGACAACTTCGGCAGCAAGGTCACGCCGTCGGACAAGCAACTGGTCGGCGCGGTGGAAAAAGCGCTGGCGATGTAAGCGTCGTCGTTGACGGCTAGTCGATCTTGTAGCGCCTCTGCAGTGCTTTCAGATCGCCGGACGCTTCCATCTTGTGCATGCCGTCGGCCAGTGCGCGTATCCAGGTTTCGGCCCGGATATCCTGCGTCGCAAAACCGATGGTCAGGGGTAGTTCATGGTCGAGGCAGCCTGCCTGGCGGATACGGCCGACCACGTCAAGCCGCTTGCTCAACTGCGCCATCACGGCGGTGTGTTCCAGCATGACGCGATAGCGTCCACCCAGTAACTTCTGCACATTGGTCGTACCGGCCGATGCGCCGTAAGCGAGCGCGATCAGGGCAGGCTTGCGCCGGTTTTCGGCAATGTAGGCATCCATCGGCCCGTCATCGTAGCCGTAGTCGTCGATCACACCCACCACCAGTGTTTTAAGCGAGCCGATGGAGTGGAAACTCCAGTCATCGTCCGCCCGCGTGTAGAAGCAGGCCCGCGACTGCGCCAGGGGCGCGCTCAGATGCAGGCGCCGGTCGATCGGGGGAGCGTAGACGCCTTCGATATCGCCATGCGCCGTTTGGGTGATGGCCCGGTTGAGCGGCATGAGCACCGGCTCCACCCGATACCCTTCCAGCGCCATCGCCATCGAGGTCAGGTCCACCAGATAGCCACTGGGAGGTTTGCCTTCGGCCGCGCACACAAACGGGCACCAATCGTCCGAGCCCAGGCGGATCAGCGGGCCGGCTTGCGCCAGGCCCGAGGACGCCAGCAGGCAAGCGAGCAGCGCAGCGGTGAATAGCCGGCTTGCGTTGATGGTCATGCGGCGCTCCCAGTGCGGATGGTGAGCTAATAGTATCGCCAAACGCGGTTCGCCGGCGCGCTGAACTTTTGCATACGGCAGAGGTCTACCAGTAATGGCTGCCTCGGCGGCTCAATTGTCGATGGAGGAGGACGTTATGGCGCATATCGCAAAAAAGCTTGTGGCCAAACTGGCCGAACTAAAATCCAGCGGGTTAATTGTTCTCCCGGTTGGCGGCATAGTCATCCGGGAGAACCAGCCGACTGCCTGGCAATTGGTGCGGCAGCGCGGCGATTTCCTGGTCGCACCAGGCGTCAATCTTGACCTTGAGCCTGGCACGCCTGTTTTTCGTGCCGATCCACAAGACCCCAATTTGGTTATCCGAGAGCTGGACGGCCGAGCGGTGAGGGGCTATTTTAAAGCCGGAAAGTTTGTCGCAATCTCGTGACCATGGGTCTCTTCCGCGCAGCACCACCAGTCATATCAATGCCCTCTCGTTCACCGTCCTTACACTGGCGGTACGTAGAACGTCATTCAGGAGGCAATATGATCAGGCAGATGGCTGCATGGATAGCGCGGAACTACTGGCGTTTCTCCCCGATGAACCTGTACGAGAAATTCGAGCGGCACCGCTTCGACAGCAGGCATGGGGTGGATACGCAAATCGATGTCCACTTGGCCGATCTGAACATCGACAGCCCCAACAAGCGGCACGGCAACCGCTACCATGCCACGCCCCCGGTATCGTTCCGGCGCGTCTTGAAAAAGCTGAAGGTGAATCTTGCCGACTACACCTTCATCGATTTTGGCTCCGGCAAAGGCCGGACCTTGCTGATGGCGAGCGATTTTCCGTTCAAGCGCATTATCGGCGTCGAATTCGGAGAGCAATTGCATCGGCATGCCGTCGCCAACATTCAACGCTACAAGGCCAGGCACGACACGCACATTCAATCGCTCAATGTCGACGCCACGCAGTTCCCCTTGCCCGACGGCCCGTTGATCCTGTATTTTTTCAACCCCTTCGATGAGATCGTATTGCGGCAGGTGCTTGCCAATATCCGGCAAGCCGCGTCTGCGTCGAAGCGCAAGATTTTCATCCTGTATCTCTACCTGCAAAACGAAGAGTTGTTCCAGGAGTCTGGCGCGTTTTCACTGGTCTTCCGCTGGCATCGATTCGATGCCTTTGAATGCCGGCTTGCTTAAGGCGAAGCCCTCATCCACCCAGCCGGTGATCCCGCCCGGCATCAGTTTGACCGGCCGCCCCAGTTGCGCCAGCCGTACCGCCGCGCGTGCCGCGCCGTTGCAATGCGGGCCGGCGCAGTACACGACGAACAGCGTGTCGGCCGGGAACTCGGCCAGCTTGGAAGCGATGATCTTGCGGTGCGCCAGGTCCAGCGCGCCCGGCACGTGGCCTGCGGCGTATTTCTCCGTGCCGCGCACATCCAGCAGGACGAAATCCTGCGGGCCGTTGGTCAGCGCATCATGCACATCCCAGCAGTCGGTTTCATAGCTGAAGCTCGCTTCGAAGCGGGCCAGCGCATCGCTGCTGGCGGCTGCGGGAATGGCGGCGACATGGGACTTGGCGGACATCGTTTTCTCCTTCGTTGAGTGGACAGTGGCGCCATTGTGCGGCGCCGCCGCCATCGCCGGCAGTGGCGCACAAGCCATTCTGCGTTAAGATTACGCCATGAAAAAACACCTGGTCGTCGCACTGGCCTATGACCGCTTGTGCACCTTCGAGTTCGGCTGCACGGTCGAACTGTTCGCGCTGGAACGCCCCGAGCTGGAGGTGGACTGGTACGACTTCGCGGTCTGCGCCGTCGAGCCGGGGCCGATCCGCGCCGCCGGCGGCATCACCGTGCAGGCGCCGTACACGCCCGAGCTGCTGGAGCGTGCCGACACCATCGTCATCCCCGGCTGGCGCGACGCCGACGAACTGCCGCCGCCGGCCATGCTGGAGCTGATACGCGCCGCCCACCGGCGCGGCGCCCGTCTGTGCTCGATCTGTTCCGGCGTGTTCGTGCTGGCCGCCGCCGGCGTGCTGGACGGCCAGCGCGCCACCACCCACTGGCGCTATGCCGACCGCCTGGCCCAGCGTTATCCACGGATCCAGGTCCAGCCCGACCATCTGTACGTGGACAACGGCCAGGTCGTCACCGCCGCCGGTTCCGCCGCCGGCCTCGACATGCTGCTGCACCTGGTGCGGCGCGACTATGGCGCCAAGGTCGGCAACCAGGTGGCGCAGCGGCTGGTGGTGGCGCCGCATCGCGAAGGCGGCCAGGCGCAGTTCCTGCCCCGGCCGATGGCGCAGGGCGAACAGGGCCGCCTGTCGCGCCTGATGGACTGGCTGCGCAGCCATCCGGGCCAGCCGCACACCGTCGCCAGCATGGCCGAACGCGCCGCGATGAGTCCGCGCACCCTGCAGCGCCAGTTCCAGCAGGCCACCGGCCTCGGCCCCGTCGAATGGCTGACACGCGAACGCGTCGCCCTCGTCAAGGAAATGCTGGAGGTGCCGGACGTGCCGCTGGCGCAGATCGCCGAACGCGCCGGTTTCGGGTCGGAGGAATCGCTGCGCCACCACTTCCGCCGGCTGGCTTCCACCACGCCGGGCGCCTATCGCCGCCGCTTCACGCACGCCGGCTGAGATGAAAAATAGTCCAAATGGACTGTTCTTGATAGGCAATTCTTGATTTATAATTGACAATGTTGGTTGCCAAAAGGGTTATGGTTCCATTTTGTCATACGGATTCTTCACTACCTCCCTGCACCAGCGAGGCCGTGCCAAGCGGAGCACGGCGTTTTCCTCTCTTTATCGATACTAGGAACCCGACATGGACCCCTTTCTGGGCGAAATCAGGATGATGCCTTTCCACTTCACGCCCAGAGGCTGGGCGCGGTGCGATGGGCAGCTCATGTCCATCCAGCAGAACGCGGCGTTGTTTTCGTTGCTGGGTACTTACTACGGCGGCGATGGCATCAGGACCTTCGCGCTGCCCGATATGCGCGGGCGCACGCCTTTGCACTACAACGACTCTTACTGGCTGGGCTCGTCCGGCGGCGAGGAAACGCATGCGCTGTCCAGCGCGGAAATGCCGGCGCACAGCCACACGCTGCAGGGCAGCACGGCGCCGGCCGTCACCGGCACGCCGGCCAACGCCGTGCTGGGCGCCAAGGGGCGCTTCGGCCGCGATCTGATGGGGCCGG
The DNA here is from genome assembly GCF_009380165.1 of Rugamonas rivuli. Taxonomy (GTDB): domain Bacteria; phylum Pseudomonadota; class Gammaproteobacteria; order Burkholderiales; family Burkholderiaceae_D; genus Rugamonas; species Rugamonas rivuli. The sequence continues at coordinate 2,833 of NZ_WHUF01000007.1, read as the reverse complement.
TCAATTCCAGTATGGCGCCGGCCTCGGTGGCCATCGCCGGCGGCGGCCAGCCGCACCAGAACATGCAGCCTTACCTGGTGGTGCCGTTCATGATCGCCATTAACGGCATTTATCCACCCCGATCCTAGGCCACCCATGAGTGAAGCGTTTATTGGCGAGATCCGCCTGTTTGCGGGCCAGCGCCCTCCGAGCAACTGGGCGTTCTGCGACGGCCAGCTGATGTCGATTGCCGAATACCAGGCGCTGTACACGCTGCTGCAGACCACCTACGGCGGCGACGGCGTGCAGACGTTCGCACTGCCGGACTTGCGCGGGCGCGTGCCGCGGCATGAAGGCCAGGGCCCCGGCCTGGCGTATCATCAGGCGGGCGAGCAGGGCGGTTCCGAAACCGTCACGCTGCAATCGCAACATATGCCTGGGCACAGCCACGCGCTGGCGGCCAGCCTGGACCGGGCCACGCCGGCGTATGGCCAGGGCGCGGCGGGCGGCTTCGCCAACACCGGCGGCACCCCGGTCTACGGCCTGGCCGGCGGCGGCGTCGCGGCGATGCGGGCGGATACGCTCACGACCACCGGCGGCTCCCAGCCGCACAACAATATGGCGCCGTATCTGGGCCTTCAATTCATCATTGCGCTGTCGGGAATTTACCCGTCGCAGAACTGAGGGGACGATGCTATGAGCGACCAATTTATCGGCGAAATCCGCACCTTTGCATTTAACTTTATGCCCCAGGGCTGGGCCGTCTGCAATGGCCAGCTGCTGTCGATCCAGCAGAACACGGCGCTGTTCGCGGTGCTGGGCACGACCTACGGCGGCGACGGCCGGGCCACTTTCGGCCTGCCGAACCTGCAGGGGCGCATGCCCTTGCATGTGGGCGGCAGCCAGGCGCCGGGCTTGAGCGAACGCTCCCTGGGCGAGCAGGGCGGCGTGACGTCGGTCACGCTGGGGCCGGAACATCTGCCCCAGCACACCCACAGCGTCAACGCGCTGACCGCCGCCGGCACCCAGGCGGCCCCCGGCCCGTCGACGCTGCTGGCCGACGGCGGCCCGGTGCCGCTGTACACCGGGTTTGGCGGCGGCATGGCGGCGCGCGGCACGAGCAGCGCGGCCGGCAGCAGCCAGGCGCACAACAATATGCCGCCCTACCTGGCGCTCAATTTCTGCATCGCCTTGCAGGGCGAATTCCCGGCCCCATGACGTACCGGCGTTCCCCGGACGCCAGCTGATAACCAACGGAGAACCACCATGATGAAACGCCGCGATCTTTTGAAAATGGGCGGCAGTTCGCTGGCGCTGGCCGGCCTGGGCCTGGCGGCGCCGGCACGCGCCGGCGACCCGCAGGCCGGCGTCGAGGCGGCCGCCGGCAACGCCTACCGCTGGTCGCTGGACGGCGCCCGCGCGCTGGTCGGCCAGCAGTTCTGGCTCAACGACCCGGAACGCGGCGCGATCGCCCTGACGCTGGAAAAGCTGCGCGAAGTGCCGGCGCGGGCCGCGGCCTCCGCCGGCCCGGTGGTCGAGCAGTTCACGCTGTACTTCGCCGGCCCGGCCGGCGCCGTCCTGGCCGCCCGCAACTACGAAATGGACCACGCCCAGATCGGCCGCTTCGCGCTGTCCCTGGCGCTGGCGGAAAAGCGCACCGGCTCCTACGTTTACCGCGCCGAATTCAGCCTGCTGGTCTGAGTCCGCCATCGTCCTCCTTCCCCGCTGTACCCAACCCCGTACGGATCCCTGATCATGCATAAACACGCCTCCGCCAACCGCTTCTACCGACTCGTCTGGAGTCATGTGCATGCCTGCTGGGTCGCCGTCGCCGAAGGCGCGCGCGGGCAGGGCAAGAGCGGTTCGACCCGGCGCGCAGCGCGCCGGCTGGGCGTGCTGCTGGCGCTGGGGACGGCCGGCGGCGCGGCGCTGGCGGGGCCGCCCGCCGTCAATGCGCTGCCGGGCGGCGCGCAGCTGGTGGCCGGCCAGGCGTCCATCGCCACCAGCGGCAACCAGATGACGGTCACCCAGGGCAGCAACCAGGCCATCCTCAACTGGCAGCGCTTCGACATCGGCGCCAACGCCGCCGTGCGCTTCGACCAGCCGTCGGCCTCGGCGGTGGCGCTGAACCGGGTGATCGGCGGCGACCCGTCCCAGATCTACGGCAAGCTGTCGTCCAACGGCAGCGTGTTCCTGATCAATCCGCAGGGCGTGCTGTTCGGCGCCGGCGCCCAGGTCGACGTCGGCGCCCTCAGCGCCTCGTCGCTGAACCTGTCGGACAGCGCCTTCCTCGGCGGCCGCTATGACTACGCAGGCAGCAGCGGCGCCGGCGCCGTGCGCAACGACGGCAGCATCCGCGCCGCCGCCGGCGGCTATGTGGCGCTGATCGGCCCGTCGGTGGTCAACCACGGCAGCATCAGCGCGCCGCAGGGCAGCGTGGCGCTGGCGGCCGGCGAGCAGGTCAGCATCGATCTGCGCGGCGACGGCCTGATCGGCGTGCGCACCACGCGCGGCGCACTGCGGGCGCTGGCGGAAAACAGCGGTGTGATCAGCGCCGACGCCGGCCATGTCGTGCTCAGCGCGGCGGCGGCCGATGCCCTGACCCGCTCCACCGTCAACAACAGCGGCCTGGTGCAGGCGCGCGGCCTGGTGGCCGACGGCGGCAGCATCCGCCTGGTCGGCGACGGCGACGTCCATGCCGGCGCGCTCGACGCCTCCAGCCGCAGCGGCGCCGGCGGCGCCATCGCGGTCGGCGGCCAGTTCGTCGCGCTGGACGGCGCGCTCAACGCCGACGGCGCGCGCGGCGGCAGCATCGCCGTCCAGGCCGGCGGCAACCTGTCGGTGTCGGCGGCGG
>NZ_WHUF01000006.1 GCF_009380165.1 Rugamonas rivuli | reverse complement strand
CAGGAGCGCTGGCCGCCGGCTGCGCGATCGGCGGCGCGGCAGCGGCATTGACCGAGGCGCCGGCAGGCGCGGCGGCGGCGGTGGTTTTTGCGCCGGCGGGCGCGGCAGGCAACGGCACCGCGCCGCTGCTCGTCAGCTGGATCTTGTAATCCTGGGGCGCATAGCACAGGCCCTTGTCCGAGCAGCCCTGCCCGACCGCCATCAGCGTGTACGGGCCCTCGCCCTCCACCGGCAACGTCATGGTGACGCTCTTGCGGTAGGTCTCGACATTCTTGCCGAAGGTTTCATCGAAGTGCACCGTGCCGGCCGGGATGGACAGCGCGCCCAGCTTGGCGCCCACCGCGCTGAACTTGAAGCGTTCGCGGTACATGTAGTAGCCGTCGGCGATCTGGAAACTGACCGACAGCGTGCGGCCGTCGACCATGCGGGCAGAGAATTTGAAGGCCTGGTCGGGCTCAAGGAAGCCATCGTCGGCAAGCGCGGGACGGGCCATCAACATGGCGATCAACGACAGCAGCGGCAGTAAAAGGCGGGCGATACGAAGCATGTGTTTTCTTTCGACGAAACGAGCACCAGCATAGTACACCGGGCCTGCTGTTTGCGCCTGAACCGGGCCTTAAGCCTGCTAAACTCGGCTTTTCCACTTTCGATGGAGCACCCGATGGCCGCGATCCGCCCCCTGCTGTTTTCCGCCCTGGCGCTGGCCGCCGGCAGCGCCTGCGCCCAGGCGCCCGCCAAGGCCCTGGCGGCCATCACCACACAGGACTTGATGGAGCACATCAAGACGCTGGCGTCCGACGAATACGAAGGCCGGGCGCCGGGCTCGGCGGGCGAAGCCAGAACCGTGGCCTACCTGGAGCAGCAGTTCCGCAAGCTGGGCCTGAAGCCGGGCCATCCCAACGGCAGCTGGGTGCAGCCGGTGCCGATGCGCGGCCTGACGCCCACGCCCAGCTTCCGCTACACGATAGGCGGCCAGACCGTGGCGCTGAACTTCCCCGAAGATTACGTGGCCCACTCGACCAGCCAGCCCACCAGCGTCGGCGTGAACAATTCCGAGATCGTGTTCGTCGGCTACGGGGTGCAGGCACCCGAGTACGGCTGGGACGATTACAAGGGTGTCGACGTACGCGGCAAGACCATCCTGATGTTGATTAACGATCCGGCCATCCCCGATCCGCACGACCCGTCGCAGCTGGATCCGTCCATGTTCAAGGGCAAGGCCATGACTTACTACGGCCGCTGGACCTACAAGTACGAGATCGCCGCCAGGCTGGGCGCGGCGGCCGCCATCATCATCCACGAGACCAAGCCGGCGGCCTATCCGTGGGACGTGGTGCGCAGCGGCGGCAACGGTGAACAGTTCAGCCTGCTGCACGATGGAGACGATCCCGATGCGCCACCGGTGCCGGGCTGGATACAGCTGGACAAGGCCAGGCAGATGATGGCCGCCGCCGGCTACGATTTCGACACGCTCAAGCAGCAGGCGCTGAGCAAGGAGTTCCGCCCCGTCAGCCTGAAGGGTACGGCCGACTTCAAGGTGGACAACACGGCGCGCACTATCGATTCGAACAACGTGGTGGCGCTGATCGAAGGCAGCGATCCCAAGCTCAAGCACGAGTATGTGGTCTACAGCGCGCACTGGGACCACCTGGGCATCGACACTCGCCTGCCGGGCACGCGCACGCAGCAGATCTATCACGGCGCGCTGGACAACGCTTCCGGCACTGCTGCGCTGCTGGCGCTGGCCAAGGCCTACAAGGCGCTGCCGAAGGCGCCCAAGCGCTCCATCCTGTTCGTGGCGACCACGGCCGAGGAGCGCGGCCTGCTGGGGGCGAAATACTATGCGGCCCATCCGCTGCACCCGCTCAAGCAGACGGTGGCCAACATCAATATCGACGGCATCAATGCCTGGGGCCGGACGGCGCAGATCGAGAACGTGACCTCGGGCCACTCCAGCATCGACGCGCTGCTGGCCAAACATGCGGCCGCGCAGGGCCGCAGCATGCAGCAAGACTCGCGGCCCGAGCTGGGCAGCTTCTACCGCGCCGACCAGCTGGAGTTCGCGCGGGTGGGCGTGCCGGTGCTGTACACCAAGGCGCGCAGCCGCTTCCTGGACCAGCCGGACAGCTACGCGCACGATGTGGTGGACCGCTATGTCGCGCACGACTACCACCAGGTGACGGACAATGTCCGCAGCGACTGGGACTTCCGCGGCGGCGTGCAGGATATCCAGCTGCTGTTCCAGGTGGGGCTGGACATCGCCCAGGGCGCGACGCCGACCTGGAACGCCGGCTCCGAGTTCAAGGCGGCCGGCGAGCGGCGCCTGAAATAAAAAAAGCCAGGCAGAGCCTGGCTTTTTCCAATCACACGGTGACAACGGCGAAGATTACTCTTCAGCGGTTGGCGCTGCGTCGATGTCGGTGACTTCTGGACGGTCCATCAGCTCAACGTAAGCCATAGGAGCGTTGTCGCCAACACGGAAACCCATTTTCAGGATGCGCAGGTAGCCGCCGTTGCGGTTTGCGTAGCGTGGGCCCAGTTCTGCGAACAGCTTCAGAACCATTTCACGATCGCGCAGACGGGAGAATGCCAGGCGCTTGTTAGCCAGGGTGTCGGTCTTGCCCAGGGTCAGGATAGGCTCAACTACGCGGCGCAGCTCTTTAGCTTTTGGCAGCGTGGTTTTGATGGCTTCATGACGCAGCAGGGAAACGGTCATGTTGCGCAGCATTGCCAGACGGTGGGACGAGGTACGATTCAGTTTACGGAGGCCGTGACGGTGACGCATGGTACTTCCTTTCAGGTGTTTAAATCCGAGTTCTTCGATCGCTCACGTTTGACGGCGAGCGCGGACCGGTTCTAGGGATAACGCCCGGCACAACATGTGCCGGGCGGGTACGACAAATTACTTTTCCAGGCCGGCAGGCGGCCAGTTTTCCAGCTTCATGCCCAGGGTCAGACCGCGGGATGCCAGAACTTCCTTGATTTCGTTCAGGGACTTGCGGCCCAGGTTCGGCGTCTTCAGCAGTTCGTTTTCCGAACGCTGGATCAGGTCGCCGATGTAGTAGATGTTTTCGGCTTTCAGGCAGTTGGCCGAACGCACGGTCAGTTCCAGATCGTCCACTGGACGCAACAGGATAGGATCGACCAGCGGAGCGCGCGAAGGCGCTTCGGCAGCGGCTTCGGTGCCTTCCAGGGCGGCGAACACATTCAGTTGATCAACCAGCACGCGGGCCGATTGACGGATCGCTTCTTCCGGCGAGATGACGCCGTTGGTTTCGATGTTGATGATCAGCTTGTCCAGGTCGGTACGCTGTTCCACGCGAGCGGACTCGACGAAGTAGGAAACGCGGCGCACTGGCGAGAACGATGCATCCAGAATGATGCGGCCGATGGTTTTGTTGGTGTCTTCGGACAGGCGGCGTACGTTACCTGGCACATAGCCACGGCCTTTTTCGACTTTGATCTGCATGTCCAGTTTGCCGCCGGCGGTCAGGTGAGCGATCACGTGGTCCGGATTGATCAGTTCCACATCGTGTGGCAGATCGATGTCCGAAGCCAGGATGGCGCCTTCGCCTTCCTTTTTCAGGGTCAGGGTGACGGAGTCACGGTTGTGGACTTTGAAGACCACGCCCTTCAGGTTCAGCAGCAGGTCAACGACGTCTTCTTGCACGCCGTCGAGCGACGAGTATTCGTGTACAACGCCCGCGATCGTCACTTCGGTCGGCGCGTAGCCCACCATCGACGACAGCAGTACGCGGCGCAGCGCATTACCCAATGTATGGCCATAGCCGCGTTCGAACGGCTCCATCACTACTTTAGCGTGGCCGGCGCCCAGCGCCTCTACATCGATAATACGTGGCTTCAACAGACTGTTTTGCATGTGGTGTCCTCTTCAATACCCTCGGCGCGTTAGGCCGATAAGGCTGATGGCATCAGTGAAAACGCCCACTCGAGCGAGTGGGCGGGTTTTTTACGACTAGACTACAGATTAACGCGAGTACAGTTCGACGATCAGCGATTCGTTGACGTCGTTGGCGATCTCGTTGCGCTCTGGCAGGGACTTGAAGGTACCTTCCATTTTCTTGGCATCGACCGACACCCAAGCTGGCATGCCAACTTGTTCAGCCAGCGACAGCGCTTCAACGATACGCACTTGCTTTTTCGATTTTTCACGAACAGCGATGACGTCGCCGACTTTGACCACGTACGAAGCGATGTTGACCACTTGGCCGTTCACGGTGAACGCTTTGTGCGATACCAGCTGACGCGCTTCAGCGCGGGTCGAGCCGAAGCCCATGCGGTATGCAACGTTGTCCAGGCGGGTTTCCAGCAGCTTCAGCAGGGTTTCGCCGGTGTTGCCTTTGCGACGGTCGGCTTCAGCGAAGTAGCGACGGAACTGACGTTCCAGAACGCCGTACATACGCTTGACTTTTTGCTTTTCGCGCAGTTGGTTGCCGTAGTCCGAGGTGCGGGCACCCGATTTCACGCCGTGCTGGCCTGGTTTGACGTCCAGTTTGCACTTGCTGTCCAGCGAGCGACGTGCGCTCTTCAGGAACAGGTCAGTACCTTCACGACGGGAGAGTTTTGCTTTAGGTCCGATATAACGTGCCACGATGCTTCCTTTTTTTAAATAATAACGCCCCAGCCATCGCAACGATGGTTAGGCGCTAGTCTGATCCTCAGGGTGGGCCAGACGGTGGCTAAAAATGCGAATAACCCGCCGAACCGTGTTCGACAGGCGACAACAGCCGGGCAGTATAACCGTTTCCGGTCTCCTGCTCCAGCGATTTCTGCAAGTCGGAAGGAGGCGAAGCGAACTTCGCCGCCGACCGGACTCTTAGATACGACGACGTTTTGGAGGACGGCAGCCGTTGTGCGGTACTGGGGTAACGTCCTGGATCTCGGTGATCTTGATGCCCAGGTTGTTCAGTGCGCGCACTGCGGATTCACGACCAGGACCAGGGCCCTTGATACGCACTTCCAGGTTCTTCACGCCGCATTCAACTGCGACTTTACCAGCTGCTTCAGCCGCAACCTGCGCTGCGAACGGGGTCGATTTACGCGAACCCTTGAAGCCAGCACCACCGGAGGTCGCCCACGACAGAGCGTTGCCCTGACGGTCGGTGATGGTAATGATGGTGTTGTTGAAGGAAGCGTGAACGTGTGCGATACCTTCGGCAACGTTCTTCTTGACCTTCTTGCGTACGCGCGCTGCTGCTGCGCTGCTTTGTTGCTTAGCCATGTGATTTCCCTAGATTATTTCTTGAGCGATTGAGCGGCTTTGCGCGGGCCCTTGCGGGTACGTGCATTGGTGCGGGTGCGCTGACCGCGGACCGGCAGGCCCTTACGGTGACGCATGCCGCGGTAGCAACCCAGATCCATCAAACGCTTGATGTTCATGGACAGTTCGCGGCGCAGATCGCCTTCGACGATGAATTTAGCTACTTCATCGCGCAGCTTTTCCAGTTCGCTGTCGTCCAGATCCTTGACCTTTTTATTGGTCGCGATACCCGTTGCGGCGCAGATGAACTTTGCGCGTGGACGGCCTACACCGTAGATGGCCGTCAGGCCGATAACGGTGTGCTGATGATTGGGGATATTAACCCCTGCAATACGTGCCATTCGTTATTCCTCGATAAATAACGGTTATTAACCTTGACGCTGCTTGTGACGTGGTTCGACGCAGATTACGCGAACAACGCCCTTGCGCTTGATGATCTTGCAGTTGCGGCAGATCCGCTTGACTGAGGCGTTAACTTTCATTTTGCTCTCTCTTCTTGGTTCGATTTATAGTTACTTGGTCCGGAACACGATGCGTGCACGGCTCAGGTCGTAAGGTGTCAGCTCTACCGTCACCTTGTCGCCAGGAAGAATGCGGATATAGTTCATCCGCATTTTACCCGAAATATGCCCGAGCACCACGTGTCCGTTTTCCAGCTTCACTCGAAATGTTGCATTCGGGAGATTCTCAAGAATCTCGCCCTGCATCTGTATGACGTCGTCTTTTGCCATTCGGTATGTTTACCGCGCTTATCGCGTCGGAATTCCGCCCTTGAAATTTGCTTTGCGCAGCAGCGATTCATATTGCTGCGACATCACGTAGTTTTGCACTTGCGCCATGAAATCCATGGTAACAACCACAATAATCAACAGAGAAGTGCCGCCGAAATAGAACGGTACTTTCCACTCGGCTTGCATGAATTCCGGCAACAAACACACCAAAGTGATGTAGATGGCGCCAGCCAGTGTCAAACGTGTCAGGATCTTGTCGATGTAACGGGCAGTCTGCTCACCGGGACGGATCCCTGGCACAAAGGCCCCGCTCTTCTTCAAGTTATCCGCTGTTTCTTTGCTGTTGAAGACCAGCGCTGTATAGAAGAAACAGAAAAACACGATCGCAATGGCGTACAACAGTGCGTGGATGGGCTCGCCTGGCCCCATCGATGCTGCCAAATCTTTCAGGAACCGGACCGCCGGGTTGGCCGTATCGGCGCCCTTCGTAAACCAGTCCACGATCGTTGCTGGGAACAAGATAATCGACGAAGCGAAGATCGGTGGGATCACGCCGGCCATATTCAACTTCAATGGCAGGTGCGACGTTTGTCCACCGTAAATCTTGTTACCCACCTGGCGTTTCGCATAGTTCACCAGAATCTTGCGTTGGCCACGTTCCACAAATACCACCAAGAACGTCACCGCCACAACCAGGATCATGATGATGATCGCGGAGAAGGCACCGATCGAACCGTTGCTCACCGACGAGGCCAAGCCCGCCAGCGCGCCCGGCAAACCGGCTGCGATACCCGCGAAAATGATGATCGAGATACCGTTACCGAGACCGCGCTCGGTAATCTGCTCGCCCAACCACATCACGAACATGGTTCCGGTCAACAGCGTAACGACCGTCACGAAACGGAATGCATAGCCTGGATCCAGCACCAGACCTGCTTGCGACTCCAGTGCGACTGCGATGGCCAACGCTTGGAACGTAGCCAGCACCACCGTGAAATACCGGGTGTACTGGGTGATCTTGCGACGGCCAGCTTCGCCTTCTTTTTTGAGCGCTTCCATCTGCGGGGACACGATCGACACCAGTTGCATGATGATCGAGGCCGAGATGTAAGGCGTGATACCCAGCGCAAAGACTGTGAAGCGCGCCAGAGCGCCACCGCTGAACATGTTCAACATGCCCAGGATGCCGCCCTCTTGCGACTTGAACAGCGAGGCCAATTGTACCGGATCGATCCCGGGAACCGGGATGTGAGCGCCGATACGATAAACCACCAATGCGCCAAGCAAGAACCAGAGCCGGCCCCAAGGGAAACCAGCTGCTGCACTTTTAGCCAATTGTGGATTAGTCGCCAATTTTCGCTCCGATCAAGCTGTTAGCGGTCAACTCAGGCTACCGAGCCGCCGGCTGCTTCGATGGCGGCTTTCGCGCCAGCGGTCACTTTCAGGCCTTTGAGGTTCACCGCTTTGGTGATCTCGCCGGACAGAATGACGCGTACGTCGCGTGCCAGCACGCTCAGAACGCCAGCTTGTTTCAGCACCAGGATGTCGACATCGCCGACCGCCAGGTTGTTCAGGTCGGACAGGCGCACTTCAGCTTTGAAGGTGGCGTTGAGCGACTTGAAACCGCGCTTAGGCAGACGGCGTTGCAGAGGCATCTGACCGCCTTCGAAACCGACTTTGTGGAAGCCGCCCGAACGCGATTTTTGACCTTTGTGACCACGGCCCGAGGTTTTACCCAGACCGGAGCCGATACCGCGGCCGACGCGACGCTTGTAGTGCTTAGCGCCATCGGCTGGTTGTATGGTATTCAGTTCCATGATTTCTCCGTGTGTAAGCCCGAGGGCTTACGCAACTACTTTAACGAGGTACGAGACTTTGTTGATCATGCCGCGCACTGCAGGGGTGTCTTCCAGCTCACGCACGGAATTCACACGACGCAGGCCCAGGCCACGCACGGTGGCGCGGTGATCTACGCGGGTGCCGATCAAGCCCTTGACCAGTTGTACTTTCAGGGTTTTTGCCATGTCGTTCACCTTAGCCCAGGATCTCTTCTACCGATTTGCCGCGTTTAGCAGCAATCTCAGCAGGAGTACTCATTTTTGCCAGACCATCCAGCGTGGCGCGTACCAGGTTGTAAGGGTTCGAGGAACCGGTGGATTTCGCCACCACGTCCGTCACGCCCATTACTTCGAAGATAGCGCGCATTGCGCCGCCAGCGATAACGCCGGTACCTGGTTTCGCAGGCGACATCATCACTTTCGATGCGCCGTGACGGCCGGTAACGGTGTGCTGCAGGGTGCCGTTCTTCAGGGAGACCTTGATCAGGTTGCGACGGGCTTCTTCCATTGCCTTCTGCACACCAACCGGTACTTCCTTCGACTTGCCCTTGCCCATGCCGATGCGGCCATCGCCGTCACCAACTACGGTCAGCGCGGCGAAACCCATGATACGACCACCCTTGACCACTTTGGTCACGCGGTTGATCGCGATCATTTTTTCGCGCATGCCGTCATCCGGCTTGTCGCTTGCCATTTTTGCTTGCATTTTTGCCATGATCGTTCCTTAGAACTTCAGACCGGCTTCGCGCGCGGCTTCTGCCAGCGCCTTCACACGGCCGTGGTAACGGAAACCGGAGCGGTCGAACGCGACTTCGGTAATCCCTGCTTTCAGTGCTTTCTCTGCGACGCGCTTGCCGACCAGGGCAGCGGCGGCAGCATTGCCACCCTTGCCCGATTTGCCAGCCAGTTCGTTGCGCACTTCGACTTCTGCCGTGGAGGCCGATACCAGTACTTTGGCATCCGGCGAGATCAGGTTCGCGTAGATATGCAGATTGGTGCGGTGTACCGACAGGCGGTTCACTTTCTGTTGCGCGATCTTGATCCGGGTTTGGCGTCCGCGGCGCAGACGTGATTCTTTCTTGTCCATCGTCAGCCCCTAGTTACTTCTTCTTGGTTTCTTTAATCTTAACCACTTCGTCCGAATAACGGACGCCCTTGCCCTTGTAAGGCTCAGGGGAGCGGTAAGCGCGAACTTCAGCAGCCACTTGGCCCACTTGCTGACGGTCGATCCCTTTGATGATGATCTCCGTCGGCGTTGCGGTAGCGCAGGTGACGCCGGCTGGCATCGAGTGCACGACAGGGTGCGAGAAGCCCAGCGACAGATTCAGCTTGTCGCCTTGCGCTTGCGCCTTGTAACCCACACCGACCAGGTTCAGCTTTTTCTCGAAACCCTTGGTCACGCCAGTGACCATGTTGTTGACCAGTGCGCGCAGCGTACCGGACATGGCATTGGCTTCGCGGCTGTCATTAGCGGCGACGAAGCTCAGGGTTCCTGCATTGTTTTCCACCGTGACCTGGCCGTTCAGGGCCTGGGTCAGGACGCCCAGAGGGCCCTTGACGGTGATCGCTGCTGCGGAGATGGCGACTTCAGCGCCAGCTGGCACAGCGATTGGCATTTTAGCTACACGAGACATGTCTAACTCCTTATGCGACGTAGCAAATAACTTCGCCGCCGACACCGGTAGCGCGTGCTTTGCGGTCAGTCATGACGCCTTGCGGAGTCGACACGATCGCCACACCCAAGCCATTCATCACAGTAGGGATCTCGTCTTTGCCCTTGTAGACGCGCAGGCCCGGACGGGACACGCGCTCAAGGCGCTCAATGACGGGACGGCCAACATAATACTTCAAACCGATTTTCAGTTCCGCTTTGCCACCAGCTTCGGCTACGGCGAAATCTTCAATGTAACCCTCGTCCTTGAGGACGTTGGCAATCGCAATTTTAACTTTCGACGATGGCATGGCCACGGTCGTCTTTTGCACGCCTTGGGCGTTACGAATGCGGGTCAGCATATCGGCGATAGGATCGCTCATACTCATTGCATATTCTCCTATTACCAGCTTGCTTTAGTCATACCCGGGATCTCACCACGCATGGCGAATTCACGGAGCTTGATACGGCCCAGACCGAATTTACGGAAGGTGCCGCGTGGACGACCGGTGACGGCGCAGCGGTTACGCTGGCGGGTCGGAGCCGAGTTACGTGGCAGCGCTTGCAGTTTCAGGCGCGCTTCGTAACGTTCTTCTTCCGACTTCGACTGGTCATCAATGATGGCCTTCAGCGAAGCGCGCTTGGCGGCAAACTTGTTTGCCAGGTCGACGCGTTTCTGCTCACGGTTAATCAGTGCGAGTTTTGCCATGATCTTCTTAGTTCCTGAACGGGAATTTAAAGGCGGCGAGCAGAGCTTTCGCTTCGTCGTCGGTCTTGGCGGTGGTGGTGATCGAAATGTTCATACCACGCAGCGCATCGATCTTGTCGTACTCGATTTCCGGGAAGATGATCTGCTCTTTGACGCCGATGTTGTAGTTGCCACGACCATCGAACGAACGGCCATTCACACCGCGGAAATCGCGCACGCGCGGCAGAGCCACGGTGATGAAGCGATCCAGGAACTCGTACATACGAGCGCCGCGCAGGGTGACCATGGTACCGATCGGGTAGCCTTCACGGATTTTGAAACCCGCGATAGCTTTGCGCGACTTGGTGGTCACTGGCTTTTGGCCAGCGATCTTGGTCAGGTCGCCCACAGCGTGTTCGAGGACTTTCTTGTCCGCGATGGCCTCACCGACACCCATGTTCAGGGTGATCTTGGTCAGACGTGGAACTTCCATCACCGACTTGTAACCGAATTTCGCGGTCAGGTCGGCGACGACTTTTTCTTTATAGAATTCTTGGAGACGTGCCATGATTTCTTAAGCCTTCACTACTTCGCCGGACGATTTGAAGACGCGGACTTTTTTGCCATCCACTTCTTTGAAACCGACACGGTCTGCCTTGCCAGTCGCTGCATTGAACAATGCAACGTTGGACACGTGAATCGGCATAGTCTTATCGACGATACCACCTTGTACGCCAGTCATTGGGTTAGGCTTGGTCGCTTTTTTAGCGACGTTGACGCCTTCAACCACGACATGCTCAGCATCGATACGCTGCTGAACGACGCCACGCTTGCCCTTGTCTTTCCCGGTCAGAACGATGACTTCGTCGTTTTTACGAATCTTATCCATTACGACTCCTTACAGGACTTCCGGTGCCAGGGACACGATCTTCATGAACTTTTCAGTGCGCAGCTCGCGCGTCACTGGTCCAAAAATACGGGTACCGATCGGTTCCAGCTTGGCGTTCAACAGAACGGCGGCATTGCCGTCGAACTTCACCAGGGAACCGTCTTGGCGGCGAACACCTTTAGCGGTGCGCACTACCACGGCGTTATAAATTTCACCTTTTTTGACACGACCACGTGGCGCAGCAACCTTAACGGTTACCTTGATCACGTCGCCAATGCCTGCATAACGGCGCTTGGAGCCGCCCAATACCTTGATGCACATTACTTCTTTGGCACCGGTATTGTCAGCCACTTCGAGCCGGCTTTCAGTTTGAATCATAGTATTCTCTTTCCCAACTTAAGCCGAAGAATCCACACAATGCGGACCCGCGGTCAGTCTTGGTCCCGCCAGAGTGCCCTGCTGGGCCCACTGTTTGGGTGCTTGACCTTCGTACTGCTACTGACCGCACGGTTCTGCGTCTGTGGCCAGACACTTTGCGGCGTTACATGAACGAAGCCCGCAAGTATTACATACAACTCGCGGGCTTGCAAGAACTAATTGAAAATCGCCCCCGGCCCGAAGACCGGAGGCGAAAACTTCAATTAAACGATTTGCGCGGCTTGCACCACGCGCGTCACGGTCCATGCCTTCGTTTTGGAGATCGGACGACCTTCCACGATTTCCACCGTGTCACCGGCTTTCACCTGGTTGGTCTCGTCGTGCGCGTGATACTTGTTCGAGCGGACGATGATCTTGCCGTACAAAGGATGCTTGACGTGACGTTCGATCAGAACGGTAACGGTTTTGTCCATCTTGTCGGACACCACTTTACCGATCAGGGTGCGCTTGAGCGACTTTACTGGTTCGGTCATTTGGCTTCCTTCGTGTTCATTACCGTTTTTACACGTGCGATATCGCGACGTACCTTCTTGAGCTGCGAAGTATTGCTCAGCTGCTGCGTAGCGGTTTGCATACGCAGGCCGAATTGCGCCTTCAACAGGTCATTCAGCTCTTTTTGCAGAGCTACCTGGTCTTTGCCGCGGAGTTCAGATGCTTTCATATTTCACTCCTGTTATTGACCAACTTGACGGACCACGAAGGTGGTCGCCAGTGGCAGTTTGGCAGCGGCCAGGCGGAATGCTTCGCGCGCCAGTTCTTCTGCGACGCCATCCATTTCGTACAGGACTTTGCCTGGACGGATTTCAGCGACGTAGTACTCCGGATTACCTTTACCGTTACCCATACGGACTTCGGCAGGCTTGTTCGAGATCGGTTTGTCCGGGAACACGCGAATCCAGATACGGCCGCCACGTTTGATGTGACGGGTCATGGCGCGACGTGCTGCCTCGATCTGGCGTGCCGTGATACGACCACGGGCAACGGCTTTCAGACCGAACTCGCCGAACGACACCGAAGTGCCGGCGGTGTGCGAAATGCCGGTGTTACGGCCTTTCTGCTCTTTACGATACTTTCTGCGTGCTGGTTGCAGCATGATTATTCTCCTGCTTTCTCGGCCGGCTTGGCGGCAGTGCGTACACGAGCGCCTGGAGCGGCTGGCTTGGCGCCGGCGCCGGCTGGGCGCGGACGGCCAGCTGGTTTGCCGTCGTCACGACGTGGGCCACGTGGCTTTTTCTCGTCCGGTGGGGTATCGATCACTGGAGCGTCGCCGTTAGGAGCGCGGTCGCCTTTGTAAACCCATACTTTCACACCGATGATGCCGTAGGTGGTCGAAGCTTCGCTGGTGCCGTAGTCGATATCGGCGCGCAGGGTGTGCAGTGGCACACGGCCTTCGCGATACCACTCTTTACGAGCGATTTCGATACCGTTCAGACGACCCGACGACATGATCTTGATGCCCAGGGCACCCAGACGCATGGCGTTTTGCATCGCGCGCTTCATGGCGCGACGGAACATGATGCGTTTTTCCAGCTGTTGAGCGATGGAATCGGCGATCAGTTGCGAGTCGATTTCCGGCTTGCGGATTTCTTCGATGTTCACGTGGACAGGAACGCCCATGATCTTGGTCAGCGCCGACTTCAGTACTTCGATGTCTTCGCCTTTTTTACCAATGACCACGCCCGGACGCGAGCTGTAGATCGTGAAACGTGCGTTCTTGGCTGGACGCTCGATGACGATGCGGCCGACCGAAGCGTTTTTCAGCTTGGTCTTCAGGTAAGCGCGTGCCTTCAGATCTTCGTTCAGCATCGAAGCGAAGTTGCTGTTGCCCGCGTACCAACGCGATGCCCAGTTACGGGTAACCGACAGGCGGAAGCCGGTTGGGTGAATTTTTTGACCCATATTTAGCTCCTTAGTTGCCGACGGTCACGTAAATGTGACACGATTGTTTCGAGATACGATCGCCCCGGCCTTTAGCGCGTGCAGTGAAGCGCTTCAGGATCGGGCCCTTTTCGACGTAGATCGTTTTCACGAACAGTTCGTCGATGTCCGCGCCGTCATTGTGCTCGGCGTTGGCGATAGCCGACTCCAGCACTTTCTTGATGATGGTCGCGCCCTTTTTTGGGCTGAATTGCAGAATGTTGAGTGCAGCGTCAACTTTCTTGCCGCGGATCTGGTCAGCCACGAGGCGACCTTTTTGATCCGACAAGCGCACACCCTTGAGGATTGCTTTGGTTTCCATTATTTCTTCGCCTTCTTGTCAGCGGCATGGCCCTTGAACGTGCGGGTCAGCGCGAATTCACCGAGCTTGTGACCAACCATGTTCTCGGAGACGTACACCGGCACGTGCAGCTTGCCATTGTGAACAGCGATCGTCAGGCCGATGAAGTCAGGCATGATGGTCGAACGACGGGACCAGGTTTTGATTGGCTTTTTGTCTTTGGCAGCTTGCGCGGCTTCGACTTTTTTCACCAGGTGGGCGTCACAGAACGGCCCTTTTTTCAATGAACGAGTCATGTGCTACCCCTTATTTCTTGCCGCGGCGCGAGACGATCATGGAAGAAGTACGCTTGTTGCTGCGGGTCTTCTTACCCTTAGTCTGTTGGCCCCAAGGCGACACTGGATGACGACCAGCTGCAGTTTTACCTTCACCACCACCGTGCGGGTGATCGACCGGGTTCATGACCACACCGCGAACGGTAGGACGAACACCGCGCCAGCGCATCGCACCGGCTTTACCGATTTTACGCAGGCTGTGTTCGGCATTGCCGACTTCACCCACGGTTGCACGGCACTCGATGTGCACGCGACGTACTTCACCCGAGCGCAGACGCACTTGAGCGTAGGTACCTTCGCGGGCCATCAGGACCACGCCGGCGCCGGCGGTACGGGCCATCTGGGCACCCTTACCTGGCAGCATTTCGACGCAGTGCATGACGGTACCGACTGGGATGTTGCGGATCGGCAGGCAGTTGCCCGACTTGATCGGCGCTTCCGAACCGTTCATCACGGTGTCGCCAACGCTCATGCCTTTGGTGGCGATGATGTACTGGCGCTCGCCGTCGGCGTAGCACAGCAGGGCGATATTCGCGGTGCGGTTTGGATCGTATTCGATACGTTCCACTTTCGCTGGAATGCCATCCTTCTGACGCTTGAAGTCGATCAGGCGATAGTGCTGCTTGTGACCACCGCCGATGTGGCGGGTGGTGATGTGGCCGTTGTTGTTACGACCAGCAGTTTTCGATTTTTTCTCAACCAGGGCTGCGAACGGACGACCTTTGTACAGGTCCGGGTTCACAACTTTCACCATGCCGCGACGGCCTGGGGAGGTTGGCTTCATCTTAACGAGTGCCATTATTTAGCCTCCTCGGAGAAATTGATTTCCTGGCCAGGTTTCAGGCACACGAAAGCACGCTTGGTATGGTTGCGGCGGCCGGTGTGGGCACCGGAACGCTTCTGCTTACCTTCGCGGTTGACGGTCTGCACCGATTCCACTTCCACTTTGAACAGCAGTTCAACAGCGGCTTTGATTTCTGGCTTGGTCGCGTCGGTGGTAACACGGAACACGATCTGTTCGTTCTTTTCCGCGACCATGGTGGCCTTCTCGGAAATGACCGGAGCCAGCAGTACCTTCATCAGGCGCTCTTCGCTAAATTTCAATGCGCTCATGCCAGCATCTCCTCAATCTTGGCCAGTGCAGCTTTCGTGACCAGGATCTTCTTGTAGAACACCAGGGACATTGGATCTGCGTGACGTGGTTCAACCACCAGGACGTTAGGCAGGTTGCGCGATGCCAGTTCCAGGTTTTCGTTGGCGACGTCGGTGATGATCAGAACCGATTCAAAACCCATGCCGGTCAGCTTTTGCGACAGCAGCTTGGTTTTTGGCGCTTCGATAGCGAAATCTTCGACAACCACCAGGCGCTCTTCACGAGCCAGCTGGGACAGGATCGAGCAGATACCTGCGCGATACATCTTCTTGTTCACTTTGTGGGTGAAGTTCTCGTCAGGCGAGTTCGGGAAGATGCGACCACCGCCGCGCCACAGTGGCGACGACGACATACCAGCACGAGCACGGCCGGTACCTTTTTGGCGCCATGGCTTCTTGGTCGTGTGGTGGACTTCTTCACGGTCTTTTTGTTTACGGTTGCCGCTGCGAGCATTGGCTTGGTAAGCAACGACGACTTGGTGGATCAGGGCTTCGTTGTAGTCACGACCGAAAACTGCGTCGGCGGCGGCAACGTTAGAGGCGGCTTGACCTTGAGCGTTCAAGAGCTTGAGTTCCATCGTTTAAGCTCCCTTCTTTGCTTTAACTTTGACAGCAGGCGATACAACGACCTGGCCATTTTTCGCACCTGGGATCGCGCCTTTGACCAGCAGCAGCTGGCGGTCGGCATCGATACGGGCGATTTCGAGGTTCTGCACAGTGCGGGTGACGTCACCGAGGTGACCGGTCATGCGCTTACCTGGGAACACGCGGCCTGGATCTTGCGCCATACCGATGGAACCTGGAACATTGTGCGAACGGGAGTTACCGTGGGTAGCACGGCCCGAAGCAAAGTGGTGACGCTTGATGGTACCGGCGTAGCCTTTACCAATCGTGACACCTTGAACGTCGATCTTCTGACCGACTTCGAACAGGGAAGCAGCAACTACGTCGCCAGCTTTCAGTTCGGCAGCTTTGGTAGCGTCAACGCGGAACTCTTTCAGCAGAGTACCGGCTTCAACACCAGCTTTAGCGTGATGACCAGCAACAGCCTTCGTTACGCGGGAAGCGCGACGTTGACCGAATGCGACCTGAACTGCGGAGTAACCGTCAGTTTCAGGAGTTTTGATTTGCGCAACACGGTTGTTCGATACGTCCAACACGGTGACTGGGATCGAATCCCCGTCATCGGTGAAGATGCGCATCATACCAACCTTGCGACCGAGAAGGCCAAGGCTCATTTTTTCTCCAATTCCCACCTACGATTGGGCGGGGATATGTTGAACTACAAAATTAGTACGGACCATAAAAAAGGCGAATCCATACCGAAGCCGGCTAGTGTAGCGCGAAAAGACCCTTGACGCAACAACTTAATACGAGGTATGTCGGGTTTGTGCCGTGCTGAATTTCAGCGCCGCGGCGGGCGTTCGCAGCGGATGGGGTGCTGCATTGTTCAATTGAATATATTTTCTTTTTCATAATTCAAATATGATAACATTGCATAGCGCTCGCCTGCCGGGCGCCTCCCCTGCTTCTCCCTCGAAAGGACACCATGCATCCCCTCTCACGATTGACCAAGCCATTGCTGGCCAGCGCACTATTGCTGTGCTGCTTCAGCGCCTCCGCCAACAGCGCCAGCGCCTCGGGCACGGCGGCATTCAGCCACTTGCAGCTGGGCGTCATCGACCTCACGCCGAGCGACAGCCAGGCCGCCGGCTACACCCTGACATCGACCGACACCTGGCTGGTCGGCGCCACGGTCAGCGCCGGCGCCGACGGCGTCCTGGACGCCATCACGGTCCGGGGTGGCCAGGCTTCCAGCGAGCCGCCGGGCCAGAAATACACCTACGGCAGTATCTTCTACCACGTGACCGTGAGCGCGCATTCGGCGCTGACGCTGAGCGGGCATGTGCTGACTTCCGACAGCCGCTACGGCGACCCCGACCCTGACCGCATCTACGGCACGGTCAGCTCCTACGTCTACATCAGTCCGGCCGGCGGCCCGCCCTACCCGCATTATCTGTTCCAACAGTACAGCTCTGCGTGGGGCGGCAACACCGTGGCCAGCAAGGAACGCGACTTTATGGTGGCGTACGCCAATACCGGTGACAGCGCCCAGGATCTGGTGGTGCGAGTGTTCGGCGACACCAGCTATGAACATGCGCAACAGGTTCCCGAGCCACATACCTATGCACTGCTGCTGGCCGGCCTGATGGCGGTGCCGCTGGTGCGCCGTCGCCAAGCCCGGCGCCAGGCCCAAGACCGGAACGCCGCTTAACTCCCGATGACCTCAAAGGACACCATGAAAATCCTACGATTGGCCGTAACCGGCGCGCTGCTGGTAATGACCGCGCTGCACGCCGCCGCAACACCCAGCGCCACCGCCGGCGCCAGCCTCACCAATATCGCCGTCGGCGTGATCGACCTCACGCCCTCCGACGGCGTCGCCGCCTGGTACCAGAGCCGCTTCATATCGGCCAACGCTCGTGGCGGCATCTACAGCGACACCTTCAACAAGACCAGCTGGAAATCCATCAATCAACCGGGAGAAGTCGCGGCGACGATGAGTTACGGCGCCAACAACGCCTCCGCCCAAGTCGGCCTGCTGGGCGAGGTCGTCGCCCAGTCCAAGCTCTATAGCGACCTGGGGCCGCGCGCCGAGGCCTTTGCCTCCGCGGCCCAGTGGTATACCTTCACCGTCGGCGCCCATTCGATGTTGACCGTCAGCGGCCAGGCGTCGACGTGGGTCGGCAAGTCCGCCGACGCCGGCGAGCTGTTCACCGCGTTCGGCAAGGCCTCGGTCGAGCTCGCTGACGACCACTTGTGGAGCGGATACCAGCTGGACTCCGGCTTCAAGGGCGCGGCTCCCGCAGACAGCCGCAGCGAGTCTTTCTGGCTCTCTTACGCCAACGTCAGCGACGCCGCAATGACGGTCAATCTGAGATTTGACATCAGAGGCGGCTCCACCGTCATCGACACGACGCCGCCACTGCCGGTCCCCGAGCCGGAAAGCTATGCGATGCTGGCCGCCGGCCTGCTGCTGCTCGGCGCCGTAGCCCGTCGCCGCAAAGCCGGCCAGTCCTGACCCGGGCAATATCCCGCAGGCCGGCGTTCACTGCTCAGGCACGTGGATGCTGGCCTTGATATGTTTGAGGTGGGCGACGATGGTGAAGGTCATCACCACCAGCAGCGACCACGAACTCCACTTGCTGACATGGACCACCGACCACGCGCCCAGCTGGTTGGGATAGCGCCACACGCCCCAGAAGGTGCTGATGTTCTCGGCCAGCCAGATGAAGAAGCCGATCAGCACGAAGGCCAGCAGCATCGGCATGCGGCGTTCGCGGTCCAGCGGCCGGAACACCACCGTGGTGCGGGCGTACAGGCCCAGCGCGCAGGCCGCCAGATACCAGCGATAGTCGCCGAGGTAGTGGTGGGTAAAGAAGTTCACATAGATCAGCACGGCGATCAGCACCGCCATCCAGTACGGCGGATGATGGCGGATGCGCAGGTCGAACAGGCGCCAGGCCTGGATGATGTAGCTGCCGATCGACGCATACATGAAGCCCGAGAACAGCGGCACGCCCCACAGCTTGGTGTAGGCGAAGTCCGGATAGCTCCACGACTGGATGGAACCGGACACCTTGAACACCTCCAGCGCAAAGCCGACCAGGTGGAACAGGCTGACCGCCTTCAATTCATCCCAGCTCTCCAGTCCTGACCACACCATCCACGCCTGTATGCCCAGCGCCAGGACCAGCAGCGCATCGTAGCGCGGCAGGCCCAGCACGCCAGCGCGCGGCACCAGCAGCACGGCGCCGAAGAACAGGCCGACGAACAGGCAGGCGCGCGCCTCCTTCACGCCGAAGTACAGGAACTCCATCGCGAAGCGCGGCCAGCCGCGCAAGCCCGCGCGGGCGGAGTCATCGAGCAGGTGGTGGTCCAGCGCAGCGAGCATGGTGTGTCCGGTTGAGTTTTTAGCAAGCGACTCTAGCGCCATGGCGCGCATCTGTCCAGCGGCAGCGGACGAAAAAAAACCAGGCACCGAAGTGCCTGGTTTTTCAGACTGCCAGTTCTAAGCGATTAGAACGAGTACGAAGCGCTGGCGCCGAAAGTGCGGAACTGCGGCGTGGTGAACGTGTCGCGATAGTTCACTTGCGAGTCCTGGTTCAACAGATTATTGATGTACAGGGCCAGTTTCACGTTCTTGATGCCGGAGTACGCCAGGTTGTAATCCAGCGTGGTGTTGCTGCGAACGCGTTCGCAAGCTGGCATGTTGGCGGCGCTGACATTGCTGGTGACGCAGTAGTTCAGGCTGTCGTCGCTGTTCAGGCTGTAACCACCGTAGTAGTTGACGGTGGCGCCGTGATCGAAGGCACCCACTTTCATCGAAGCGCGCAGCTTGGTACGCAGACGTGCGCCGATGTCGTAGTTGCCGGCGGCGTTCATGCCGTAGGCATTGTCAGCCACGATGAACGACTGGTAGTTCAGCGCGTACGTACCTTCCAGCTTCAGGCGCAGTTCGCCGACGTTCTGGATCTTGATGCGGCCAGCCATGTCGAAGTCGAAGCCCGAAGCGCGGGTCTTGCCACTGTTGACGTACGGGTTGTACACCAGGCCCAGCTTGCCGACGCCGCCGAAGTTGACGGTGGTGGCAGGCGCATACTTCTTGGCCAGTGCGATGAACTCGTTGTCGGCAGCGGTGTTATCCGTGCGCAGCAGTTGACCGGCTGGCAGCGAAGCTTCGCCTTTCAGAATGTCGCCAACCGCGCGGCTGCCGATTTCGTCTTTGCGCTCGATGTTGTAGTAGTCCAGCGCCAGGGTCCAGTTCTTGACCGGCTCGAATACCATGCCCAGCGTGTACGAACGCGAGGTTTCAGGCTTCAGGTCCGGATTGGACGCCACGAAGCTAGGCAGCGAGCCCAGGCAGTCGTTGTTGCGGAAGGTGTTGGACAGGGCCTTGTCGGAGGTGGTCGCGGTTGGCGACTTCTGGACCAGGTCGTTCAGCGCGGTAGCGGTAGGGCAGCGGCGCAGGTCGTTGACGTTGGTGGCAACCGAGCTACGGCCCAGGCCGTTACCGGATTCAACGATGTTCGGTGCACGGAAGCCGCCGGCAGCCGTGGCGCGCAGCAGCAGCGTCTCGGTAGCGTTGAACTTCACACCCAGCTTAGGCGAAACGTGGGCTTCGCTGCCGCTGGTTTTGTCGGCGCGCAGCGCGGCGCTCAGTTCCACCGATTTGACGACCGGGATGGTCGCTTCGGAGAACACGGCGTAGTGGCTGACCGTATCCTTGACTTGCAGGCCGAAGATGCCGACCAGGTCGCCGTTCAGGACGTTGTCCGAGCTCTTCATCTCATACGATTCGCGACGCAGGTCGGTACCGACCGCAACGCTCAGAGGACCAGCTGGCAGCTGGGCAACAGCACCGGACACGGTAGCGTCGAAGAACGAAATCTTCGATTTACCTTTGGTGGTACGGACCGGGAACATCGATTCCAGCAGGGCGGTATCGTTTTTCTGGCCGAACTTGTAGGTGTTGTTGACGATCGCGTCGGTGTAGCCCTTGGCGCTGGCAGCGCGGGTGGCCTTGGTGGCCGACGAGGTCATGTAGCCGGCCGCCGATTTCCAGTCGTAATCGCCGATGGTGCCGGTCAGTGCCAGCATCGCGCGGGTCTGGTCGGACTCGGTGCGGTTGAAGTTGAAGCCATCGCCGGTGTCCATCAGGCGCGCGCGCAGCTCGATCGGGGTCGTGTTGGAGTTGCCGTTGTTACCAACTGGCAGCTTCGGATACGAGAACGGGCCGACCATCTTGCCGCCGAAGACGTTGTACCAGACGCTGGTGCCGGTGGTGGTGCCGCCATTGTTGGAGCTCAGTGGTGCGACGATGTAATCGTTGGTGGCGCCAGCGGTGGTGATTTCAAAGTTGGCGTCGATGTTGGCGCCGATCTTGAAGTGGGTGTTGCTCACTGCAGCGTAGCGCTTGTTGTTGGTGGTCAGGCCGGTGTACGGCAGCGCGTCCCATTTGCACAGCTTGTCAGCCGGGTCGATCTGGTCGGCCGGGCAGCCGGCGACCGGCACGATCTTGGCGCTGTTGAAGAAATAGTTACCAGTCGGCGAATAGGTGCTCTTGGCATCCCAGGTCGAGTGGCCAGGGGTCTGGCGGTACCAGCTTGGGTACTTGTTGCGCATTTCACCCATGGTGTAGCCATCGCGCTTGTAGCCTTCGAAGGTCAGGTAGGTGTTGAAGCCTTGCTTGTCGATGTCGCCGTAGCCGTAGATCGCCGAAGCGCTGCGGTTGCGGGCGTCCTGGAAGCCGTCGGCGGTCTCGTAGTTGACCGTGACCTTGCCGCCTTCGTAGTCCTTGCGCAGGATGATGTTGATCACGCCGGCGACAGCGTCGGAGCCGTAGATTGCCGAGGCGCCGTCTTTCAGGATCTCGATGCGTTCGACCGCTTCGGTCGCGATCGCATCCAGGTTGGTGAAGTTTTCCTGCGCGCCGTCGGACAGGCCGTAAGGAGCGATACGGCGGCCGTTGACCAGGATCAGCGTGGACACCTTGCCCAGGCCGCGCATGCTGACGCCGGACGAACCGGTCGCGAAGCCGCCCGAGCCCTGCGTAGCCGAGTTGAGGCTGGTGCTGGTGGCGGAAGAGGAGCGCAGCAGGCCCAGCACGGTGTGCTCGCCGGTGCGTTCGATATCGTCGCGGTTCAGGATTTGCACCGAGGCGGCGGCTTCGATATCGGTGCGCTTGATGCTCGAACCGGTGATTTCAACGCGTTGGAGTTTAGGTTCGGCTTCAGCGGCTTGCTGAGCGATGGCGTGCTGTGAGAAAGCGACGGTCAATGCGATAGCGATCGCACTTTTTTTAAAAAGTGGTTTATTCAAGAACTGCTCCCAGATGTGGTTATTTAATCTGCGCGTTCGCTATCGCCCATCGGGGGTAAGATGAACCTAGCTTTTCACGTCTGCCGTAAATTTCGCACATTGGTGGTGCGTTGAAAAGCCAAAATGCGATATTTATTACCGTTTGGTTAGTTTATTGGCGAAGGTGTTGTTTTTTGGAACGGTTGCCGCCCAGGCAGCCATGCACGGTTGGCAAGATTGCTTTGGGGAACAGTAAACGACAATGGGGCCGGGCGCATCCGCATTTGCGGACAGGCCCGGCCCCATCATCAGCTGGCGAAAGGGGGTATCCCCCGCCCGCCGGCGTAAAAACGATTACTGCAGTTTGATTTCGACGTCAACACCAGCTGGCAGGTCCAGCTTCATCAGTGCGTCAACGGTCTTGTCGGTTGGGTCGACGATGTCCATCAGGCGCTGGTGGGTACGGATCTCGAACTGGTCGCGCGAGGTCTTGTTGACGTGTGGCGAACGCAGAACGTCGAAACGCTGGATGCGGGTTGGCAGTGGGACTGGGCCCTTGACAACGGCGCCGGTGCGCTTAGCGGTGTCAACGATTTCCAGTGCGGACTGGTCGATCAGCTTGTAGTCGAAAGCTTTCAGGCGGATACGGATTTTCTGGTTTGGTGCGGACATGATATTTCCTCAAAAGAGCGAACTGACAACTATGTAGCGTCAGCAATATTTAAAAGAACGGTTTTCGTACAACAGGGCCGACATGGTATCACACCTTGTCGGCCCTGCTTTACATCAGCGCTTAAAAATTAGGCGATGATTTTAGCAACAACGCCTGCACCAACGGTACGGCCGCCTTCGCGGATAGCGAAGCGCAGACCTTCTTCCATCGCGATCGGGTTGATCAGCTTGACGGTGATCGACACGTTATCGCCTGGCATAACCATTTCTTTGTCCGCTGGCAGTTCGATCGAACCGGTCACGTCGGTGGTACGGAAGTAGAACTGTGGACGATAGTTGTTGAAGAACGGGGTGTGACGGCCGCCTTCGTCTTTCGACAGAACATAGATCTCGCCGGTGAAGTGGTTGTGCGGCTTGATCGAGCCTGGCTTCGCCAGAACCTGACCACGCTGTACGTCTTCACGCTTGGTGCCGCGCAGCAGCAGACCAACGTTGTCGCCGGCTTGACCCTGGTCCAGCAGCTTGCGGAACATTTCCACGCCGGTGCAAGTGGTTTTGACGGTATCGGTGATACCAACGATTTCGATCTCTTCGCCGACTTTGATGATGCCGCGCTCGATACGACCGGTCACAACGGTACCGCGACCCGAGATCGAGAACACGTCTTCAACTGGCATCAGGAAGGCGCCGTCCACTGCGCGCTCTGGCGTAGGGATGTAGCTGTCCAGTGCTTCGGCCAGGGCCATGATGGCTTGCTCGCCCATTGGGCCGGTGTCGCCGTCCAGAGCCATACGTGCCGAACCTTTGACGATAGGCAGGTCGTCGCCTGGGAAGTCGTACTTCGACAACAACTCGCGCACTTCCATTTCAACCAGTTCCAGCAGTTCTGCGTCGTCGACCAGGTCGCACTTGTTCAGGAACACGATGATGTATGGAACGCCAACTTGGCGGGCCAGCAGGATGTGCTCGCGGGTCTGTGGCATTGGGCCGTCAGCTGCGGAGCAAACCAGGATCGCGCCGTCCATCTGCGCTGCACCGGTAATCATGTTTTTGATGTAGTCGGCGTGGCCTGGGCAGTCAACGTGAGCGTAGTGACGGCCGGAGGTTTCGTATTCGACGTGTGCGGTGTTGATGGTAATGCCGCGTGCTTTTTCTTCTGGAGCAGCATCGATCTGGTCGTATGCTTTGGCTTCGCCGCCGAATTTCTTCGACAGAACAGTTGCGATCGCAGCGGTCAGGGTGGTCTTGCCGTGGTCGACGTGGCCGATGGTGCCGACGTTAACGTGCGGCTTGGTCCGTTCGAATTTCTCTTTTGCCATTTTATTCTTCCTTAGAACAATGTTTTAAATTTGCTGCCGGAGGATCTCCCCGGCAGCAATAGATACAAATTACTTAGCTTTAGCGGTAACGATCGCGTCGATAACGTGCTTAGGCGCTTCCGAGTAGTGCTTGAATTCCATCGTGTAGGTAGCGCGACCTTGCGTTGCGGAACGCAGGGTGGTCGAGTAACCGAACATTTCCGACAGAGGCACTTCAGCTTTGATGATCTTGCCACCGCCGCCTGGGATCTCGTCCATGCCCTGCACCATACCGCGGCGGGACGACAGATCGCCCATCACGGTACCGGCGTAGTCTTCCGGCGTTTCCACTTCCACAGCCATCATCGGCTCCAGAATAACTGGCGACGCTTTGCGGCAGCCTTCTTTGAACGCCATCGAAGCGGCCATCTGGAACGCGTTTTCGTTCGAGTCCACATCGTGGTACGAACCGAAGAACAGCGTTACCTTGACGTCGACCACTGGGTAGCCAGCCAGAACGCCGGTGTTCAGGGTGCCGCGCACGCCTTTTTCCACCGCAGGGATGTATTCGCGAGGAACGGTACCGCCCTTGATCGCGTCAACGAATTCGAAGCCCTTGCCTGGTTCTTGCGGTTCGATCTTCAGAACCACGTGACCGTATTGACCACGACCACCCGACTGCTTGACGAACTTGCCTTCGGATTCTTCGCACGATTTGCGGATCGTTTCGCGGTATGCAACCTGTGGCTTGCCGACGGTCGCTTCCACGCCGAATTCGCGCTTCATACGGTCAACGATAATTTCCAGGTGCAGCTCGCCCATACCACCGATGATGGTCTGGCCCGACTCTTCGTCGGTTTTCACGCGGAACGAAGGATCTTCCTGAGCCAGACGGTTCAGTGCCAGACCCATTTTTTCCTGGTCAGCCTTGGTCTTTGGTTCCACAGCCTGTTGAATCACCGGCTCTGGGAAGACCATGCGCTCCAGCACGATGATCGAGGTCGGATCGCACAGGGTTTCGCCGGTGGTCACGTCTTTCAGACCAACCGCAGCGGCGATGTCGCCGGCGCGCACTTCTTTGATCTCTTCGCGCTGGTTAGCGTGCATCTGCAGAATACGACCCAGACGCTCTTTGCGGCCTTTGACCGAGTTGTACACGGTGTCGCCCGAATTGATGGCGCCCGAGTACACGCGGAAGAAGGCCAGCTGGCCGACGAACGGGTCGGTCATGATCTTGAAAGCCAGCGCCGAGAACTTCTCGTCGTCCGATGCTTTACGGGTGGTTGGCTGTTCGTCCTCGTCGGTACCGCCGACGTCGTCGATGTCCAGTGGCGACGGCAGGTATTCGATGACCGCGTCCAGCATGGCCTGTACGCCCTTGTTCTTGAAGGCGGTACCGCACATCATAGGAACGATTTCGGAAGCGATGGTGCGTTCGCGCAGCGCTTTCTTGATCTCGGCTTCCGACAGGTCGCCTTCTTCCAGGTACTTGTTCATCAGGTCTTCGGACGCTTCAGCAGCGACTTCAACCATCTTCTCGCGCCACTCGGCTGCCGACTCGGCCAGCTCAGCTGGGATCTCGACGTAGTCGAACTTCATGCCCTGGGATGCTTCGTCCCACAGGATGGCTTTCATCTTGACCAGATCGATCACGCCTTTGAAGTTTTCTTCAGCGCCGATAGGGATCTGGATCAGGACCGGGTTCGCCTTCAGGCGAGCGCGCATCTGCTCGTAGACCTTGAAGAAGTTGGCGCCGGTACGGTCCATCTTGTTGACGAAGGCCAGACGTGGCACTTTGTACTTGTTGGCCTGACGCCATACGGTTTCCGACTGTGGCTGTACACCGCCCACTGCGCAGTAAACCATGCAAGCACCATCCAGCACGCGCATCGAGCGTTCAACTTCAATGGTGAAGTCAACGTGGCCCGGGGTGTCGATGATGTTGATGTGGTGCTCAGGGAAGTTGTTAGCCATACCTTTCCAGAAGCAGGTCGTCGCTGCCGAGGTAATGGTAATGCCGCGCTCTTGTTCCTGCTCCATCCAGTCCATGGTGGCGGCGCCATCGTGAACTTCACCGATCTTGTGGTTCACGCCCGTGTAGAACAGAACGCGTTCGGTGGTGGTGGTCTTACCTGCATCGATGTGAGCGGAGATACCGATATTGCGGTAGCGCTCGATGGGGGTCTTGCGGGCCATAATTATTCCTAAATCTTTTAATGGACAAAACCGAGCGCCATTTTTGCTGACAAAAATGAGCCCGGCCTCGAACAACAGATAACAGCCAGACCACGAAGGGCCCGGCCGATTTGATTAGAAGCGGAAGTGCGAGAACGCCTTGTTCGCTTCTGCCATACGGTGCACTTCATCACGCTTCTTCATCGCACCGCCGCGGCCTTCAGCCGCTTCCATCAGCTCACCGCCGAGGCGTTGTGGCATGGATTTTTCGCTGCGCTTGTTTGCAGCTTCACGCAGCCAACGCATGGACAGAGCCATACGACGCACTGGGCGCACTTCAACCGGCACCTGGTAGTTTGCACCACCGACGCGACGGGATTTTACTTCAACCAGTGGCTTGGCGTTGTTGATCGCGGTTGCGAACACTTCCAGCGGGTCTTTGCCCGACTTGGCGGCGATGTGCTCGAAGGCACCGTAGATGATGTTTTCTGCGACCGATTTTTTACCGGACAGCATCAGAACGTTCACGAACTTCGCGACATCCGTGTTGCCGAATTTTGGATCCGGCAGAATCTCGCGCTTGGGTACTTCACGACGACGTGGCATATCAATTCCTTTCAATCTTCAGTTGAGGTGCGCAGATATGGGATTCGCACTCTCGCGGAGGGCCATCATAGCCATCCACTTACTCGACCAATTGCGGTCGATTACATTCACTTAGTATGTTGCCACTGAGCGAAAACTTTTAATGCAGATTACTTCTTGGCTTGCTTGGCACGCTTGGTACCGTATTTCGAGCGAGCTTGCTTACGGTCTTTAACGCCCTGGGTATCCAGTGCACCGCGAACCATGTGGTAACGCACACCTGGCAAGTCTTTTACACGACCGCCGCGCAGCAGAACAACGCTGTGCTCTTGCAGGTTGTGGCCTTCACCGCCGATGTACGAAATTACTTCGAAACCGTTGGTCAGACGCACTTTGGCCACTTTACGCAGAGCCGAGTTAGGCTTCTTAGGAGTGGTGGTGTACACACGGGTGCAAACACCGCGCTTTTGCGGGCTGTTTTCCAGCGCCGGCGATTTGCTTTTCACGGTCAGAGCGACGCGTGGATTGCGAATCAGTTGATTGATGGTTGGCATCGTTATAAACCCAACAAAATTACAACATTAATAACCCGGACCGGAGTCCGGCGACTAAAACCTAGTCCCGACTTACAGGCACAACGGAGGCGCGAATAGCCACTCGCGAGGAGCGGCCTGAAACAGCGTATACGATGTGCAGAATAAATTGAGAACTCGCGAGTATAGACGTGGTCTGGGCACCAGTCAATCTATTTCGCGGCGGAATGCGGCCCCGCGGGGCAAGCAAACACTAGCTGAAAGGTCAAGAAACGCTTGATAATAGCAGACAATATCCAACGCCTCTTCTTTATGCGACCTTTGCTGCGCCCCGCCCCCCTGTTCGTCCTTGCAAGCTATCTGTTGCTGTCGCTGGTCCCCTGCGTGCCCCTGCTGCTGGGACGGCAAGTGCCGGAGCTCAGCCACATCCTGCTGGTCGAGCTGCTGGCCTGGGTCGCGGCCTGGAGCGTGCTGCAGCGGCCGGCCTGGTTCCACTGGCTGCTGATCCCGGCCTTCCTGGCGCTGCCGACCGAGCTCTACCTGTTCCTCTACTACGGCCAGGGCATCTCCACCCACCACCTGGGCATCATCGCCGAGACCAGCCCCAAGGAGGCGCTGGAATTCCTCGGCCGCAAAGTGTGGCTGATGGGCGCGGTGATGCTGCTGGTGATTTTCTGGTGGATCGCGGTGCAGGTCGCCGCCCGCCGCAGCCCGGCGCTGGCCTGGCGCGGCAAGTCGCGCTGGGCCGCGCTGCTGTTGCTGGCGGCCGGGGTGGCGCTGTGGAGCTACGGCTGGGAATTCGGCGTGCGCGCCAAGCCGGCGGCGCAAAAGACGGTGGCGGCCGCCAGCGGCGCCAGGCCGGCCGGCTCGGCGCTGGGCTCGGCCATCGGATCGGCGCTCAGTTCGGCGCTCAGCCATGTCGGCATCACCGCCTCGGCCGGCTCGGCCGACAGCGCGTCCGACGAGGCCGAGGAAGAAGAGGATGCCGAAGAGGACAGCTCGCCCGAACACGCCGCCATCGCCGGCGCCGGCCGCACCGGCTGGCAGTGGTCGCAACTGCCGTGGTGGATGCGCTCGCCGCTGGGCTTCGACAACTTCGCCTCGTCGTGGCCGTTCGGCCTGACCGCGCGCGGCGTCGACTTCTATAAAGAGCGCGAATACCTGGCCGACCTGGGCGAGCGCAGCAGCAGCTTCAGCTTCAAGGCGCATCAGCCGGAAAAGAACGACACGCCGGAAATCGTCATCATGGTGATCGGCGAATCGTCGCGCTACGACCGCTGGGGCATCAACGGCTACGAACGCGACACCACCCCGCTGCTCAAGCAGGAGGCCAACCTGGTCACGCTGCCGGACGTCATCACGGCCGTGTCGGCGACGCGCTTGTCGGTGCCGGTGATCATCTCGCGCAAGCCGGCCATGCAGAGCCTGAAGGACGGCTTCTCGGAGAAATCCTTCCTCACCGCTTATAAAGAGGCGGGCTTCAAGACGTGGTGGCTGTCGAACCAGATCTCGTTCGGCCAGTTCGACACGCCGGTGTCGGTGTTCGCCAAGGAAGCGAACGTGATCCAGTTCATGAACCTGGGCGGCTTCACCAACAACTCCAACTTCGACCAGATCCTGCTGGAGCCGCTGCAGCACGCCATCGCCGATCCGGCGCCGAAGAAGCTGATCGTGCTGCACACGCTGGGCAACCACTGGAACTACAGCCAGCGCTACCCGAAGGAATTCGACAAATGGCAGCCGTCGCTGCTGGGCGTCGACAAGCCGGTCTACACCGACACCAAGATCAAGCCGCAGCTCAACAACAGCTACGACAACTCCATCCTGTACACCGACTGGTTCCTGTCGCAGGTGATCCACCAGCTGAAGGATACGCAGCAGCTGACCTCGATGGTCTACGTGGCTGACCACGGCCAGACGCTGTACGACAACAGCTGCAACCTCGCCTTCCACGGCCACAACACGCAGTTCGAATTCCACGTGCCGGCGCTGGTGTGGTACTCGGACGAGTACAGGACGCGCTATCCGGAAAAGGTGAAGCAGCTGGTGCGCCACCGCAAGGCGCGGCTGGCGACGGAAAACATCTTCCACACGCTGCTGGACCTGGGCGATATCCAGTACGACGACGAGCGCCTGGAATGGAGCTTCATCAGCAAGCAGTTCAAGCAGCACAAGCGCTACGTCGACAGCTACGGCTGGAGCAACTACGACAACGCCAGCTTAAAGGGCGACTGCCGCGAAGTGATCGACAAGGGCAAGCCGCTGAAGCAGGAGAAGTAAGCGGGCGGAGCGGGGTCAGCTCGACGACAGCACGAAGGTGTTGCCGTCCGGGTCGCGGAATTTGGCGAAGGTGCCCCACGGTTGCCTGGTCGGCGGCTCGACGAACTCCACGCCGCGCGCGCTCAGCTGGCGGTGCGTGGCTTCGACGTTGTCGCAGGCCAGCGAACCGTTGAAGAAGGTGCCGATGCGGTCCTCATGGCCGTCCGGCGTGAACAGCACCACCCGCGTCTGCGAATGCGCGATGCGCAGCTCGATCCAGCGCTGGCCCGGCCCCATCGGCTGGTCGGTGGCGATCTCGAAACCCAGTTGCTCGGTGTAGAACTTCAGCGCGCGGTCCTGGTCGCTGACCGGGATGCCGACAAATTTCACCATGGTGATCATGGCATGCTCCTGTGTGGATGACGATGGCACATTCTACCGGCGCCAGTCCGCCCGCTATAGTATTCCGTGCTACAGTAATGAGTACCATGCATAGCGACCACTTCGATCCCTACGTCCTCAACGTACTGATGCCCGACCTGGTCGGCCACGACCGCAGTCCGGCGGCCTTCGTCGTCTATCTCTACCTGCTCGGCAAGAGCACGCGCGCCAGGCGCGACACCATCGTCGCCAGCCTGCAGACCATCGCCACCGAAACCGGCTTGTCCAAGTCGGCCGTGCAGATCGCCTTGCGCCTGCTGAAGCGGCGCGGCCTGCTCGACGCCGCAGTGGCAGCCACCGTCACCCAGCCCGCGCGCCGCGTGCTCAAGCCCTGGATACGATAGGCGTTCAGGCAGGTTTATGCACCATCAGCCAATAGACCACCAACAAGCCGGCGAAGGCCGGGAAGCCGAGCGCGGTCCAGACTTTCTCGTAACGCCAATAGCGCGCAGGCAGCGCTTCGCCGCTGTGCGCGGCAGCCACCGCCATGTCGCGCATCCGCAGTTGCAGCCAGACCACCGGCAGCCAGCAAGCGCCGGCCAAAACGTATAACGCTATCGACCAAACTATCCACGTCGACGTGAACGGGAAGCCTGCCAGATGGATCATCCACAAACCCGACAGCGACTGGATGATGACGGCCGGCGTGGTGAACCACCAGTCGGCCTTGGCGACCAGCCGCGTCACTACTGCCATCGCCTGCACATTGCCGCTGCGGTTGACAAAGAACATATAGAACGCCGTGCCGAAGCCGGTGCCAAACATCAGCGTGGCCGACAGGATGTGCAGCCATTTGATCGCAAGGTAGTCCATTATTTACTCACTCTCCACATCAGGAACATCAACGCCAGCAAGGGCAGGTTCTTGCTCAGCGGGCCAAACGGATGCAGCCAGAACGCAGGCAGGCAAACGCTCATGATGACGGTGTAGCCGCCCGCCAGCGCCAGCTGCGCCGCCCACAGCCAGCGGCGCGGTCGCAGCAACAGCAGCACGCCGACGCCGGCATCCATGAGGCTGGCCGCCAGCAGCATCGGCTCCTGCAGGCCGGTCGGCACGCCGCAGGCCGCCAGCCAGGCCGCGCTTTCCGCATGCGGCCAGCCGAACCATGAGACCCACGCGGTGATCAACCACAGCATGGCGACCACCATCGTCACCAGCGGCTCGGCCCACGACCACGCTGCGGCGATGCGCAGCGCCGGCCGCGTGAACCGCGCCGGATCGCGCAGCGGACGCCCCAGCAGCGCGGCAACGGGAGCCGCGTCGGCGGTATTGCCGCCGTCGGCGCTTTGCGCCAGCATCCGCAGCGATTCCGGCGTCAGCGCGCTCGATGGCATCAACGTCGCCGCGCGCGCGACCAGCCGCGCTATCGGCATCGGCAAATCCAGCACCAACGACGGCGCTGCCTGCATGCCGCCGCGCAGCGCGCCGAGATAGCCGGCCATCGTCGTCGCCTGCGGACCGACCGCCGCCAGCACACGCGGCGCCTCACCCTCCATCGTCACCAGCTTGAGCACCACAGCCGCAAGGTCGTCGACGTGGATCGCCTGCACCTTGGCCTCATGTGCCTTCGGCAGCATCAGCAGCGGCAAGGTCGCCAGCATGCGGAACATGACGCTGCTGGCGCCATCTTCGCCATACACCAGCGACGGCCGGACGATGGTAGCGCTGAGCCCACGCGCCAGCAGATCGGCATCCGCCGCGCCCTTGCTGCGCCAGTAGCCTGTAGCCGCGTCCGGGTGGCTGCCCAGCGCAGACATCTGCACCACGCGCCGCACGCCGAGGCGCTCGCAAGCCGCGAACAGGGCCACCGGCGCGGCGCGGTGCAGGCGGTCGAAATCGCCGGCCTGCACTTCGCGGATGATGCCGACGCAATTGACCACCGCATCCACACCGGCCAGCACTGGCAGCCAGTCGCCTTCATTGGCCATGCTGCCGAAGTCCATCTCGACCCAGTCTTCGGGGCGCTCATCGGCGGGACGGTGGCGGCTGGCGCCAATCACGGTGCAGCCGTCAGCGCGCAAGGCCCGCAGCACATGGACGCCAATCAACCCTGTCGCCCCAAGTATCAGTACTCTCATGCCTACTCCGTCAGTTATTCAAGGTTGCGCAGCGCGCCGTCCAGGTGCGGATAGCGGAATGCATAGCCTTCCTCCAGCAGCCGCGCAGGGGCGACCCGCTGGCCTTCCAGCAGCAAGTCGGACTGCTCTCCCAGCACCAGCCGCATCGGCCAGCCCGGCGTGGGGAATCCGCACGGACGACGCAGCACGCCAGCCGCCACGCGGCTGAACCGCGCTTGCGTCAGGCTCTCCGGCGCGGTGAAGTTGTAGACGCCGGCCCCGCCCGTGCGGCACAGATGCGCAATGCCGCCGATCACGTCGTCAACGTGTATCCACGACAGCCATTGCGCACCGCCTCCCAGCGGCCCACCCAGCCCCAGCTTGATGGGCAGCAGCATCATCGGCAGCGCGCCCTGCGTGCCCAGCACCAGTCCGAAACGCGTGCACGCCACCCGCACGCCATGGGCTAGCGCGCCTTGCGCCGCCTGCTCCCATTCGCGGCACAGGTCGGACATGAACATCGGCTGCGGCGCGTCGCCCTCGGTCAGCACGGCATCGTCGCCTCGCCGCTGGATGCCGTAGTAGCCGATGGCCGATGCCGATACCATCAACGCCGGCTTGTGTTCGGCGGCGGCGATCCAGGCCACCAGCTTGTCCGTCAGTCCGACACGGCTGGCGCGCAGCGCCGCCCGCCGCGCCGCCGTCCAGCGCCAGCCCAGGATGCGCGCACCCGCCAGGTTGATCACCACATCGAAACGGCGCGACGATGGCAACTGCGCCATGCTGCCCACGCAATCGACGCGGCCATCGAACAGCCACGCCGCCTGGCGCGCTTGCCGGGTCAGCACGGTCACGCGGTGGCCGTCACGCAGCAGCGCATGCACCAGGCGCTGGCCGATAAAACCGGTGGCGCCGGTGATCAGGAAACTGCGATCCGCCCCGCCGAAGTTGACCTTCGCCTGCTCGCGCAACGCCAACCTGCCAATGGCCCGCGCGGCAAACGCATCCCGCACGCCGGACAAGCCGACGCCCACGCCGCACAGCGCCAGAAACACGCTCAAGCCGCCATGCGGTTGCCACGCCAACGCCGTCGGCATCGCCCACCACCCGGGCGTGTTCAGCGCCAGCAGCGCGATGAAGGCGCCGCCGTTCATCGCCAGCACGGTGTGGGTCACGCGCTCGGTCGCCGGCAGCAGGCGCGTGCGGTCCTCGACCACGAAGTCCCACAGGGTCAGCACGATCTCTATCGTGAACACGGCCAGCAGCACCAGCGCCCACGCGCCGTGGAACGCCCACCCGGCCAGGCCGATGAACAAGGCGCTGTAGATCGTCGCCCGCACCGCGTGGATAGCCAGCTCGCGGCGTGCGGTGGCGCGGCCGGGCAAGGCCTCGGTCAGCTCGTGGTGGTACAGCGTGTCGAAGGCCCCCAGGCAGCCCTGGAAAGCCATCAGTTGCAGCGCCAGCAAATGGGTATTCATGCGATCACCTCCCGGAACACGCCCGCCTGCGTGAAGGTCGTGCCGAACAGCGCATGGCGGATCTCGATGCGGATGTCGAATTGGTTGGCGTTGTTATTGCGGTGGCAAAGATAGGTCTTGCCCGGCGTGAGCACGCCCGGCAGCGGAATGCGCACGCCCAGCACCTGCCAGAAGTAGCCGTCGCTTTCGAAATGCAAATTGCCGTCGCGGACGTCCAGCACCAGCTTCATGCCCAGCCCCATGCCGACATACTCCAGCACCTCGCCCTTGCGGCTCTCCGCCATGAAGGAAGTGAACATGACCGGCTTGCGGCCGTTGAGCCGGTAAATGCGCTGCTTGAAGATCGACGCGCAATCCGGCTTCGAATAGACCTGGATATCGACCGGGAAATCGGCGTCGTTGTACGGCATCAGCGCGCCCTGAATCAGCGGCATGGTCAGGTAGCCCAGCACCCGTCCGATGCCGGAGCAGGTCAGCTCGCTCAGGCGGCCGGTGTAGTTCAGCGGCTTGCCCGGCGCCGGATTCTTGTCGAAGCGGGCCTGGATATCGGGATGCAGCCGGCACCATTCCGGCCCCAGGATTTTCTTGAACAGCTCACCTTCGGAGGGGATCATCATGCCTTTGTCTTTCCATGCTTGAACGCCAGGTCGAATTTGCACAGCCACAGCAGCGGCGGCAGCATGACCGCCAGCGCCAGCGTATCGATCCACACATTGATCCAGCAATGCGCGCGCGCCGAGATCAACATGTCCTGCGGCGCCCACACCAGCAGGCCCAGGATCAGCATGGCCCAGGCAAAGGCGTTGCGCTGCTTGTCGCCGATGACAGCCAGGCCGGCCATCCAGATCGCCGCCGCCTGCACCGTGGGACCGAACAGCGAGATCCACCACACATGCAGCGCCTTGCCGGCGGCCGGCGCATCCGCGCCGAAGAAGAAGTCCTCGATGCCGCGACGGTAGCCTTCCGTGACAGCCGCCCCCGCACACAGCGGCAGCAGCACGCCGACCACCAAGTGCGCCGCCACCGTCATGTAGATCCACCGCACCAGCCAGGTTCTCGTCGTCATGATGTTGTCCGTGATTTCTGTAAAAACAGAAATATCAAGTGAAAAAATTAGCGCAAAGGATGCTTGTAAGCGCACACGCCATCGGCACAAGCCGGATGGCCCAGCCAGCCGGAGATGCGATAGCGGTTGCGGGCGAAACCGCAGTGGCCGTCGTAGTACAGCGTCAGCGCGCTCATGTCAGTCGCCTCCCAGCAGCTTCGCCACCTTGCCGCCCATTTTCAGGAAGCGCTGCATGGTGGCGGGCGGCAGGTGTTTGTAGTCGCCGTAGGTGGCAGTCAGCATTTCGAGGAAAGCCAGCACCTGGTCCATCTTGACCTTGGTGGCCTGTTCCAGCGCGGGATCGTTGCCGGCTTCCAGCGCGCATTCGCGCAGCACGGTCAGCGTGGGGTCGATCTCGCGCTTCTTGCGCTCTTCGACGATGACGCGGAAGATTTCCCACACATCCTGCAAGGCGACGAAGTGGTCGCGGCGGTCGCCCGCGATGTGGGCGATGCGCACCAGCCCCCAGCCTTGCAGCTCCTTCAGGCTGTTGCTGACGTTGGAGCGCGCCACGGTCAGCGTGTCGGCGATCTCCTCGGCCGGCAGCGGGCGGTTGGACAGGAACAGCAGCGCATGAATCTGCGCCACCGTGCGGTTGACGCCCCAGCGCGTGCCCATCTCCCCCCAGTGCAGGATGTACTTTTGGATGGTCGGCGCGAGCGTCATGGAATTTCCTTAATTTCTGTCATTACAGAAATCATAGGCCAATTTTTTGGGGAAATCAACTCCGCAACCGGATTGCCTGGATCCGGTTGCGGATGCCGGCCAGCTTAGGCGATGGCGACGTCGTGCACTTCGTGCGATTGCACGCCCACCAGTTGCACTGGCAGGGCGTTGGTGACTTTCTGCATCAGATGCTGCAGATCGGCGCCGGTGGCGGCATCGGCGATTTGCATGATGACGTCGGAGGTCGGGGTGTGGTTGACCAGGGCGTCCATGAATTTATAGCCCCATACGTTCAGTTCCTGCATGCTGGCATGGTGGTCGAACATGTTCATGAAAGCATGGTCGACGCTGCTGTCCACACCGGTGGACCACTGCGTCGTGAAGTTCGCCTTGTACTCGGCCGAGTTTTCCATGGCGTGGGCGACTTGGGTGATGGTCGCGCCGTTGTTGACTGCATTGACGTAAAACTGCAGGCCGCCGGCATCGGCAGGGCGATTGAAGAATTCAATGTACAGCTTTTCGATTTCGAAAGTCGTGGACGACATGGGTATTGCCCTCAAAAGTATGGTTAAGTTTCAGGACATTGCATGCATTGGTCTCTTTATAAGAAACCAATTTTTACTTATATGCAATTCAAATATACTAACCTTACTTTTTAAATAACTCAATCGAAAAAACCGCCCGCCCGGGATACGGGGCTATGCGCCTGCGTGCTCAGCCAATCGAACACGCGTCCGGCCTTGGCCGAGATCGCCTGATCGAAACCACGCGCCGCCAGCAGCGAAATACCGTTCGTTTCCTGCAGCACGCCGGGCGCCACGCGCAAGCCATCGCCCACGCGGCTGACGCACCACGGCGCCAGGCGGTCTTCCAGCAGCGGCGCCAGCACCAGGTTGTGCGAGGAGACGATCACCGTGCCCCGCTGCGACAGCGTGTGCAGCACGGCCGCCGCCGCCGAGATCGATTCCAGGTGATTGGTGCCACGGAAGATCTCGTCGATGATGAACACGGCCGGCGCGCGCTCGGCCAGCGCCAGCAGCTCGCGCGCCCGGCGCAGTTCGGCGATGTACAGGCTCTCGCCGCCTTCCAGCGCATCCTCGCTCTGCATGCTCGAATACACCGGCAGCAGCGGCGTGACGGCCCGCTCCGCATAACAGAAGCCGAAGGCGCGCGCGAGGATCAGGTTCAGCCCCACCGTGCGCAGCAAGGTGCTCTTGCCGATGCCGTTCTGCCCGGAGATAAAGGCGCCCTGCCCCGCCAGCGCGAACGTCAGCGGCTCGGCCTGCGCCAGCAGCGGATGCACCACCTGCTCCAGCGCCACGGCGCCGCCCTGCTCGGCCCAGCAGTAGCGCGGCGTCTGCGCCAGGTGCCGGGCCAGCGCCAGGTCGGCCTCCAGCGCCGCCACCCGCTCAAAGCTGGAGCGCAGCAGCGCCAGCTCGGCGCGCACCGCGTCGCGGCTGGCGAAGTAGTGGCGCACATTCATCAGCCACAGCCAGTCGCGGTACTCGCGCATGCCCGGCAGGTTGCCGACCGCCGACTGCGCGATGCGGCGATTGAGCTTGCCCGCCCGGGCCGCGTCCTCGCGCAGGCCGGCGGTCAGCGGATCGTCCAGCGCGGCCAGCAGGCTGTGGGCGCGCAGCATCTGCTGCAATGTGGCCAGGATGCGCGTCCACTCCTCCACCGCCTCGTGGTAGTGCACCTGCACCACCGTCAACAGCAGCCACAGCCCCAGCACCACGCCCCACAGCGCGACCACGCCGGTGGCCAGCGCCAGCACCACCGTCAGCAGCAGCGCCGGAGGCAGCCACGGCAGCAGCCCGGTCCAGCGCGGCGCCGGCGCAGGCTCGGCGCCGAACAGCGCCACGCTGATCTCGCGGTCGGCGCGGCGCAGGCCGGTGCAGGCGGCGTGCAGCTGCTGCCGTTGTCCGGCGTCCTGCGCCAGTGTCCGCACGCGGACGGCGGACGCCGCCACGCCGCCGCCATCTGCATGCAGCCGCCGGTGCAGTTCCTGCTGGCCGAAGATGCTGGTCTCCCGCGCCAGCTGCGCGCTGTACTGCGGCAGCAGCATGTCGTCCCAGGTTTGCTCGTCGAGCGCGTCGGCGTCGGGGTGGGCGGTGCGCC
The DNA here is from genome assembly GCF_009380165.1 of Rugamonas rivuli. Lineage (GTDB taxonomy): Bacteria > Pseudomonadota > Gammaproteobacteria > Burkholderiales > Burkholderiaceae_D > Rugamonas > Rugamonas rivuli. The sequence continues at coordinate 431,118 of NZ_WHUF01000006.1, read as the reverse complement.
GGTACAGCGCGACGTCGCTGGGCACGAAGGGATAATCGACGACCGGCGCTTCGGCCGGCAACAGGAGGCGGGTCAGGCTGGAAAGCAGGCTCATTCGGTACTCGGGTGGGGGCGACAGCGCCACAGATGGTCACGCTTGACACTTTATCAAGCGCGGGCGGACAGCCCGGACGCCCGGACAGGCGTACGGACAATGAACGAAAACTGCAATATTCAATAAAATCAATGCCTTACAAGCTGGCACGCTTTCTGCATAATGTTGCATATCTCTACACATCGATACGACCATGATACGCGACACCTCCAATCAAGATGCAGTCATCGCCACCCCGAAAGGGCATGCCGTCAAGCGCCGCCTCGTTTTCGCCGTCGGAGCCATCGCCCTGGTGGCGGTGGCCTACGCCGTGCTCCACTCGTGGCGCGGCAGCGACCACTCGGTCAACATCTCGCGCCTGCGCATCGCCGAAGTGGGCCGCGGCACGCTGATACGCGACGCCGCCGTCAACGGCCGCATCGTCGCCGCCATCAGCCCGACGCTGTACTCCGCCTCGCCGGCGACGGTGACGCTGAAGGCCGCCGCCGGCGACACGGTCAAGAAAGGCGACATCCTGGCGGTGCTGGAATCGCCCGACCTGACCGATGCGCTCAAGCGCGAGCAATCGAGCTATCTGCAGCTGGAAGCCGAAGTCGCGCGCCAGCAGATCCTGGCCCGCAAGCAGAAGCTGCTGGCCCGCCGCGACGCCGACACCGCCGAGATCGACCGCCTGTCCGCGCTGCGCACGCTGGAGCGCTACAACGCCGTCTCCAACGAAGGCATCATCGCCAAGATCGAATACCAGAAGGCCAAGGACGCGCTGAACTCGGCCGAGATCCGCGCCAAGCACGCCGGCCAGGCGGCCGAGCTGGAAGGCGACAACGTCGCGCTGGAACTGAAGACCAAGATCAATGAGCTGGACCGCCAGCGCCTGTCGCTGGCCAACGCCCAGCGCCGCGTCGACGAGCTGACCGTGCGCGCGCCGGTGGACGGCTTCATCGGCACGCTGTCGGTGGCCAACCGCAGCGTGGTGCCGGCCAATGCGCCGCTGATGACGCTGGTCGACCTGTCGCGCCTGGAAGTCGAGCTGGAAGTGCCGGAGACCTATGTGTCCGACATCGGCCTGGGCATGAACGCCGAAGTCAACTACGGCACCGGCACCGCCGTCGCCAAGCTGTCGGCGCTGTCGCCGGAGGTGGTGAAGAACCAGGTGCTGGCGCGGGTGCGCTTCAGCAACGCCCAGCCGGCCGGGCTGCGCCAGAACCAGCGCGTCACGGCGCGCCTGCTGATCGACGAGAAACCCAACACGCTGATGATACAGCGCGGCCCGTTTGTGGAATCCGAAGGCGGCCGCTTCGCTTATGTAGTCCGGGACGGCATCGCCATCCGCACCCCGATCAAGATGGGCGCCACCAGCGTCTCCGCAGTGGAGATCCTCGGCGGTTTGAAACAGGGCGACAAGGTCGTCATCTCCGGCACCGAAACCTTCGAGAACGCCGAACGCGTCTCGATCAACCAATAACTTTTTTCCCAGAGGCCCTCCATGCTGCGCATGCAAAACCTGAGCAAAGTCTATCGTACCCACATGATCGAAACCCACGCGCTGCGCGGCTTCGAGATCAACGTCAAGCAGGGCGAGTTCGTCACCGTCACCGGCCCTTCCGGTTCCGGCAAGACCAGCTTCCTCAACATCGCCGGCCTGCTGGAAGAATTCACCGACGGCGAGTACATCCTCGACGGCATCAACGTCAAGGGCATGGACGACAACGCCCGCTCGCGCCTGCGCAACGAAAAACTGGGCTTCATCTTCCAGGGCTTCAACCTGATCCCCGACCTGTCGCTGTTCGACAATGTCGACGTGCCGCTGCGCTACCGCGGCTTCAACGCCGCCGAGCGCAAGGAGCGCATCGAGGACGCGCTGGCCAAGGTCGGCCTGGCCTCGCGCATGAAGCACTACCCGGCCGAGCTGTCGGGCGGCCAGCAGCAGCGCGTGGCGATCGCGCGCGCGCTGGCCGGCTCGCCGAAACTGCTGCTGGCCGATGAACCGACCGGCAACCTGGACACCCAGATGGCGCGCGGCGTGATGGAGCTGCTGGAAGAGATCAACGCCCAGGGCACGACCATCCTGATGGTGACGCACGATCCCGAGCTGGCGGTGCGCTCGCAGCGCAACGTCCACATCATCGACGGCCAGGTGTCGGACCTGGTGCGCAAGGCGCCGTCGCTGTTCGACGCCAACGCCCACGCCGACGGCAAAACCCATGTCGCATAAGGAGCGCCATATGTTCCAATACTATTTCGTCCTGGGCCTGCGCAGCCTGCGCCGCAACCCGGCCCTGACCGCGCTGATGGTGCTGACGCTGGCCGTCGGCGTGGCCGCCAGCGTCGCCACGCTGACCATCCTGCACGTGATGTCGGGCGACCCGATCCCGCACAAGAGCGACCGCCTGTTCGTGCCGCTGGTCGACAACGGCCCGCCGCAAAGCTACAAGCCCGGCGACGAGCCCAACGACAACCAGCTGAGCTACACCGACGCCAAGAACTTCCTCAACAGCAAAGCGGCCGAACGCGCCACGGCCATCTACGGCGCCAGCGTGGCGGTCGAGCCGGAGCGCAAGGACATCGGCGTGTTCACCACGCGCGGCCTGGCCGTGGCCAGCGACTACTTCAATATGTTCGACGCCCCCTTCCGGCACGGCCAGGCCTGGAGCCCCGCCGACGACAAGGCCGCCGCCAACGTCGTGGTGCTGGGCCGCAAGCTGGCCGACAAGCTCTACGGCGACACCGACCCGGTCGGCAAGCGCATCACCCTGAGCAGCAAGCAATACCAGATCGTCGGCGTGCTCGACAAATGGACCGTGGTGCCGCGCTTCCACCGCATCATCGGCAGCGCCGACGGCGCCTTCAGCGACGAGGACGACATGTTTGTGCCGTTCACCACGGCGATCCGCAATGAAATACAGCGCAACGGCAGCACCAGCTGCACCGACGACATCGGCCCCGGCTACCAGGCCTTCATCGATTCCGAATGCACCTGGATCCAGTTCTGGTTCGAGACCCGCAGCGCCAGCGACCGCGCCAGCCTGCAGAACTACCTCGACAGCTACGCCGCCGAGCAGCGCAAGCTGGGCCGCCTGAAGCGCAACGCCGCCAACCGGCTGTACGACGTGCGCGAATGGCTGGACTTCATGAAGGTGGTCGGCAACGACAACAAGCTGTCGGCCTGGCTGGCGTTCGGCTTCCTGGTGCTGTGCCTGGTGAACACGATAGGCCTGCTGCTGGCCAAGTTCTCGGTGCGCGCCGCCGAGGTCGGCATCCGCCGCGCGCTGGGCGCCTCGCGCCGCGAGATCTTCCAGCAATTCCTGATCGAGACCACGGTGGTCGGCCTGGTCGGCGGCGTGCTCGGCCTGGCGCTGGCCTTCGGCGCGCTGGCGCTGATCGCGATGCAGTCGACGGCGCTGACGGTGGTGGCCCATATGGACTGGATCATGCTGCTGACCACCTTCGCGATGGCGGTGCTGTCGGCCGTGCTGGCCGGCCTGCTGCCGACCTGGCGCGCCTGCCAGGTCACGCCCGCCATGCAACTCAAATCCCAATAAGGAATCATCATGGAAATCCGTCCCATCCTGTCTGCGCTGCTGCGCAACAAGACCGGCCCCATCCTGGTGGCCGTGCAGGTCGCGCTGAGCCTCGGCATCCTGGCCAACGCGCTGCACATCGTGCAGGTGCGCCAGGCCGTGTCGGCGCGCGCCAGCGGCATCGCCAACGAAGCCGATGTCTTCACCGTGCAAGTGCGCCGCCTGCAAAAAGGCAACCACCAGGAACAGCTGGCGGCGCAGCACCGCGAAACCGACACCCTGCGCGCGGTGCCGGGCGTGCTCTCGGTGGCGTCCACCTCGCAGATGCCGCTGTCGCGCTCGGGCAACTACACCGGCGTGGCGACCGACCGCAAGCAATTCAAGTCCACCCTCACCACCAGCACCTTCGTCACCGCCGATTCGCTGGTGAAGACCTGGGGCCTGCAACTGGTCGACGGCCGCGACTTCCTGCCCGCCGAGGTGCTGGAGGTCGACGAGAACACCAGCAACGAGTTTCCCAAGGTCGCCATCATCACCCGCCAGCAGGGCGAGAAACTGTGGCCGGGCGCGGCCAGCTTCGTCGGCAAGACCTTCTACTTCGGGGTCGGCGACGACGCCAGGGACGCGCGCGTGGTCGGCGTGGTCGAACGGCTGCAATCGCCGAACGCCCAGATCGGCGAGCGCGGCGAATTCTCCACCATGGTGCCAACCCGCCTGACCGGCGACGACGCCAGCGTCTACACGCTGCGCGCCGAGCCGGGCCAGCTGGACCGCGTGGTCAAGGAGGCCGAGGCGGCGCTGCGCGCCTCGTCGCCGACGCCGGTGATCGTCAAGGTCAAGACCATGGTGGAACTGCGCCGCGACCGCTACCGTGCCGACAACGCGCTGGCGTGGATGCTGGTGACGGTCAGCGTGCTGCTGCTGCTGATCACCTCCAGCGGCATCGTCGGCATGGCCAGCCTGTGGGTCACGCAGCGCCGCAAGCAGATCGGCGTGCGGCGCGCGCTGGGTGCGCGCCGGCTCGACATCCTGCGCTACTTCATCACCGAGAACGTGATGATCACCAGCGTCGGCGTCGGCGCCGGCGTGCTGCTGGCGCTGGGCCTGAACCAGCTGCTGGTGAGCCAGCTGGAAATGGCGCGGCTGCCGGCCGGCTACCTGATCGCCGGCGCCGGCGTGTTCTGGGCGCTGGGCATCGCCGCCGTGTACGGCCCGGCCTGGCGCGCGGCGTCGATTTCGCCGGCCACCGCCACCCGCAGCGCCTAGCGTTCCAACGATGTTTGCCACACCGGGCATGCCGCGACAATGTTATGCTTACGGCATGCCTACCGTATTGATCATAGATGACAACGCCGCCGTCGCCATCGCGCTTGAAGTGCTGTTTTCGCTGCACGACATCGACGCGCTGCGCGCCGCCTCCCCCGAAGCCGGACTGGACATGCTGGAACGCCACAGCGTCGACCTGGTGCTGCAGGACATGAACTTCACCGCCGACACCACGTCCGGCGAGGAAGGCACGGCGCTGTTCCGCGCCATCCGCGAACGCCATCCCGAACTGCCGGTGATCCTGCTGACCGCATGGACCCACCTGGACGCGGCGGTCGACCTGGTCAAGGCCGGCGCCGCCGACTACCTGGCCAAGCCCTGGGACGACAACCGCCTGATCGCCACGGTCCACAATCTGATCGAGCTGGGCCAGACCAAGCGCGCGCTGCAGCAGCGCCTGCAGACCGAGCTGCGCCAGCGGCGCGAGCTCGAACGCGGCTACGACCTGCGCGGCATGGTGTGGCAAGACCCGGCCACCGAGCGCGTGGTGCACCTGGCCTGCCAGGTGGCGCGCGCCGACGTGCCGGTGCTGATCTCCGGCCCCAACGGCACCGGCAAGGAACGCATCGCCGAAATCATCCAGGCCAATTCCGCCGTGCGCGACGGCCCCTTCGTCGTGCTCAACTGCGGCGCGCTGCCGGCCGAGCTGATCGAGGCCGAACTGTTCGGCGCCGACGCCGGCGCCTACACCGGCGCCTCCAAGGCGCGCGAGGGCAAGTTCGAGGCGGCCGACGGCGGCACCCTGTTCCTCGACGAGATCGGCAACCTGCCGCTGGCCGGCCAGATGAAGCTGCTGCGCGTGCTGGAGACCGGCCGCTTCGAACGGCTCGGTTCCAACCGTGAGCGCCAGGTCAAGGTGCGCGTGGTCAGCGCCACCAACGCCGACCTGCAAGCGATGATACGGGCCGGCAGCTTCCGCGAAGACTTGTTCTACCGTCTCAACGTGATCGAGCTGCGGCTGCCGCCGCTGGCCGGCCGCCCGGCCGACATCCTGCCGCTGGCCCGGCACTTCCTCGGCGCCCATCAACACCTGCAGCTGCATCCGTCGGCGCAGGCGGCGCTGCTGGCCCATCCGTGGCCCGGCAATGTGCGCGAGCTGAAGAACGTCATGGCGCGCGCCGGCCTGCTGGCCACGGGCGACCTGATCAAAGTGGGCGACCTCGGCCTGCCGGCCGCGGCCGGCGCCGTGCTGGAAGACGGCGCGCGCGAACCCGACCGCGACGCCATCGGCCTGGCGCTGAGCCGCGCGGGCGGCGTGGTGGCCCAGGCCGCCGCCGAGCTGGGCCTGTCGCGCCAGGCGCTGTACCGCCGCATGGAGCGGCTGGGCATCGCCCGTCCCTGATGGGCGCCACGCCGCCGCCGGTACGCCCGCGCCCGCAAGGCATGCGCCCGACAGGCATGCGCCCAACAGGCATGCGCCTGTCGCTGTTGACGCGCTGGACGGCGCTGGTCGGCACGCTGCTGACGGTCGGCATCCTCATCGCGCTGACGCTGACCCATTTCTTCCCCGCCCATCCCGGCATGGTGCTGGCGGTCTGCCTGCTGTGCGTGCTGCCGATTTCCATCATCACCATCCGCGCCCAGCTCGAATACATGCTGTCGCTGTTCCGCGCGCTGACCGGCACCGTCACCAGCTACCAGGACGGCGACTTCTCGTTCAGCCTGCACTGGCCGCAGAACGACGAGCTCAGCGACCTGGTGGCGGCCCACAACACGCTGGGCGACGTGCTGCGCCAGCAGCGCCTGGACCTGGTGCAGCGCGAACTGCTGCTCGACACCATGGTGCAGAACACGCCGGTGGCCATGCTGCTGGTGCGCGAGGCCGGCCCCGTGGTCTACGCCAACATCGCCGCGCGCCAGCTGCTGCACCAGGGCCGCCGGCTCGAAGGCCACCGCCTCGACGACATCCTGGCGCAAGCCTCGCCGGCGCTGCGCGAAGCGATGGCGCGCGGCGGCGACGGCCTGTTCACCACGCGCGAGGCCGGCGGCGAGGGCCAGGAAGCGCTCGACCAGGAAGAGGTCTACCACCTGGCCCGCCGCAGCTTCAACCTGAACGGCCGCAAGCACGAGCTGCTGCTGCTGCGCCAGCTGACCATGGAGCTGCGCCGGCAGGAAGTGCAGACCTGGAAAAAAGTCATCCGCGTCATCAGCCATGAGCTGAACAATTCGCTGGCGCCGCTGACCTCGCTGGCCCACTCCGGCGCCGAGCTGGTGCGGCGCGGCCAGACCGAACGGCTGCCGCAAATCCTCGCCACCATCGAGGAGCGCACCCGCCACCTGGAAAGCTTCATCCTCGGCTATGCGCGCTTCGCCAAGCTGCCGGCGCCGCGGCTGGAGCTGCAATCGTGGCCGGCCTTCCTGGCCCAGCTGGCGGCCCAGGTCGACTTCACCATCGCCGGCGAGCCGCCCGCCGAGCCCTGCGCCTTCGATCCCTCGCAGCTGGAGCAGGCGCTGCTGAACCTGCTCAAGAACGCCCACGAATCGGGCTCGCCGGCCAGCCAGGTCAGCCTGGAGGTGCGGCGCCTGCACGACGCCGTGCGCATCGACGTGCTCGACCGCGGCCCCGGCATGAGCGACACCGTGCTGACCAATGCGCTGGTGCCGTTCTACTCCACCAAGCGCAGCGGCACCGGCCTGGGCCTGGCGCTGGCGCGCGAAATCGCCGAAGCCCACGGCGGCCGCATCACGCTGGCCAACCGCGACGGCGGCGGCCTGACCGTCACGCTGGTGTTGCCGGTGTCGGCAATCAGCAACTAAAGCGTCATTACTAAATTGAAATTATGTTGATATTTTGCACAACGGAAATTGACTATTTGCAATTTTCCATTGTTCAGCCCGGGAGTTAGCCGCGCCCTATGATTCTTGCCCGCGCGATAAAAAAATAGCCGATTGACATCGAAAATCCCCAGGCGTAATTTGGTCCGGTAGTCCGGGGGTTTCATGAATCAAGTCTTACATTTCGCGGGGATAATATGAAATTAAAATCAATATTGGCAGCCGGCTTAATGGCGGCCGCGGCAGGGGGGGCGATGGCGAACAATTACGCGCCAGCGGTAGTCGCCATGGCCGGCGGCCCGTCCAACTGGACCGTTCCGTTCGGCACGTCGCATATCGACGGCCTGTCTTTCGTCGATACCTACACCTTCTCCTATTCCGGCCTGCCAGGCACGGCGCAAGGCTTCTTCGCCAACCTGGCCAATTTCTCGCCACCGTCGCCGACCATGATCAACTTCAGCTGGGCCGACATCAACGGCGTGCCGCTGCCGATCTTCAATGGCTTCGTCTCGGGCAGCGTGTTCTTCGGCGTACCGGTGAACGGCCTGATCACGCTGACCATCATCGGCAACGATATCGGCCACGCCAGCTATGCCGGCACGCTGGACATCACCTCGGCCGTGCCGGAACCCGCCACCTACGGCATGCTGCTGGGCGGCCTGGCGCTGGTGGGCCTGGTTGCGCGACGCCGCAAGTCTTGAGCGCCACGCCCCTTAAAAAGACGCTGCGGCGTCTTTTTTTACGCCGCACGCGCGGCCGGGCGGGCTGGTAAACTAGCGCCATGTCACTCGCCAACACCTCCCCCTCCCGCTTCGACGCCCCCGGCCATCCGCCCGCCACCATCACCGAATTCCAGGGCGTGCGCAGCCTGCACCTCGGCACCTCCTGGGTGCAGGGCGCGATGCGGCTCGCCAAGCCCGACCACATCGAGCTGGAATACGTGCAGATGATGATGATGTGGCTGCTGTTCAACGACCAGCCGCGCCACATCGTCCAGCTGGGCCTGGGCAGCGCCGCGCTGACCAAGTTCTGCTACCGCCGCCTGCCGGACGCGCGCGTGACGGCGGTCGAGCTCAACCCCAATGTGATCGCCATCTGCCACGCGCAGTTCGGCCTGCCGCCCAACGACGCCCGTCTGAACGTGATGGAAATGAACGCCATGGATTTCGTGCTCGACCCGGCCAACCATGGCAGCGTCGACATCCTGCAGGTGGACTTGTACGACGAAGAGGCGCGCGGCCCGGTGCTGGACTCGCCCGAGTTCTACCAGGCCTGCTTCGACACCCTGCGCGACGGCGGCATCATGACCACCAATGTGTTCGGCGACTTCGCCAACTACGACAAGAACCTGCAGGCGATGGAACTGGTGTTCGACGCCGTGGTCTGGCTGCCCGAGGTGCACGACGCCAACATCGTGGTGATCGCCTTCAAGCAGTCGCCGGTGCTCGATTTCAGCGTGCTGTACGAGCGCGCCGGCGCCATCAAGAAGAGCCTGAACCTGCCGGCCAAGTCCTGGGTCAACGGCTTGAAGGGGTGGATGCTGGACCAGCAATAGGATGGGGCCCAGGCGCCGGTTTGATGCGTGCGCACCACAATATTGCACCGTTTTGCAGCAGCCCGTCGGCCAGATTACGCCAAGTCGTCGTATAACGCACGCAATATTGTCAAATGTGCATATTTCGCAACAATGTGGTGCATGCCGCGTTGCAGCACACTCAGCCGCCAAGCTAGTATTTTTCTCGACGCCGCTATCCGCGTGTGCGTCCACTAAAACGAGAGAGATACATGACAAGAGCACCTCACTTCAAACGCACGCTGGTAGCCAGCGCCATTCTGCTGCTGGCCGCCGGCCAGGCCAGCGCCCAGACCGCCGCCGCCGACGCGCCGGCCCCCGAACAGACCGTGGTCGTGCTGGGCTCGCGCTCGGTGGCCAAGACCGCGCTCGACACCTCGGCCCCGGTCGGCCTGATCAGCCTGAAAGACATGCAGACCGCCGGCCCGCTGGAACTGGGCAAGCTGCTGCAGACGCTGGACCCGTCGTTCAACTTTTCCAGCACCTTCATCAGCGACGGCACCGATTCGATCCGCCCTGCCACGCTGCGTTCGCTGGGGCCTGACCAGGTCCTGGTGCTGGTCAACGGCAAGCGCCGCCACCAGCAGGCGCTGGTGAACGTGCAGCAAACCATCGGCCGCGGCTCGGCCGGCACCGACATCAACGCCATTCCGCTGGGCGCCATCCACCATATCGAGGTGCTGCGCGACGGCGCCGCCGCCCAGTACGGCTCGGACGCGATCGCCGGCGTGATCAACATCGTGCTGAAGTCGCAAGTCAACGAGACCCAGTTGAGCGGCAGCTACGGCACCACCTCCGAAGGCGACGGCGACCTGTACTCGGGCACCGCCAACACCGGCTTCGCGCTGGGCCAGGACGGCGGCTTCATCAACCTGACCGCCGAAGCGCGCAAGCGCGGCGAAACCAACCGCGCCGGCCCGGATTCGCTGCGCACCCAGCCGGGTCCGCCGCGCGTGACCCAGCACATCGGCGACAGCAACACCAAGGACGGCTATCTGTGGTGGAACGCCGCGCTGCCGATCGACAAGGCCAGCGAGTTCTACGCCTTCGGCGGCATCTCCAAGCGCAAGAGCGATTCCTACGGCTTCTTCCGCTCGGCCGGCGACGACCGCACCATTCCATCGCTGGCGCCGAACGGCTACCTGCCGTCCATCCACACCGACATCAAGGATGCCTCGTTCGCCTTCGGCTACCGCCGCGACCTGCCGAACGACTGGAAGGCCGACGTCAGCATCAACTACGGCGCCAGCGAGCTGGGCTTCCATGAAGCGGACAGCGTCAACGTCAGCTACTGGTACGAGAAAAAGGCCGACGGCACCATCTACGGCGAATCGCCGCGCGACGCCAACACCGGCACGCTGAAGTTCAACCAGCTGACCTTCAACGCCGACGTCAAGGGCCCGGTCAAGTTCGGCGACAGCAGCGTGTTCCTGGCCACCGGCTTCGAGTACCGCGCCGACCATTACCAGATCGTCGCCGGCGACCCGGTCTCCTACCAGTACGGCCGCACCAACAACCCGGCCATCGCCATCACCACCCCGAGCGGCGCCACCGCCGCCTCCGGCATCCAGGGCTTCCCCGGCTACACGCCGGCCACCGCCGTCGATTCGGGCCGCCACAACATCGCGCTGTTCCTCGACGCCGAAACCAAGCCGGTCGACACCCTGACCCTGGCCGGCGCCGTGCGCTATGAAAAATACTCGGACTTCGGCAGCACCGTCACCGGCAAGCTGAGCGCCCGCTTCGATCCGACCAAGCAGATCGGCTTCCGCGGCAGCCTGTCGACCGGCTTCCGCGCGCCGAGCGTGCAGCAGGAGTTCTACAGCTCGGTCTCGACCAACCTGAACAACGGCGTGCTGACCGAAACCCTGACCGCGCGCCAGGGCAGCGCCGTCACCAAGGCCTTCGGCATCGCCCCGCTGAAAGAGGAAACCTCGACCAGCGGCAGCGTCGGCATGGTGCTGCGTCCGGCGAAGAATATGTCGCTGACCGCCGACCTGTACGAGATCAAGATCAAGGACCGCATCGTGTTCTCCAGCGAGATCGCGCCGGAAGCCGGCGGCGGCCCGATCGCCAACATCCTCAAGCCGTTTGCCGTGGGCCAGGCGCAGTTCTTCACCAACGCGGTCGACACCCGCACGCGCGGCCTGGACATCGTGGCCGAGCATACGTCGAAGTTCGCGGCGTCGACGCTGGTGCTGTCGGGCCAGCTGGGCTTCAATAAAACCGAAGTCACCAAGCGCCACTCGACCTCCTCGGTGCTGACCGGCGAGCAGCTGTTCGACAAGTCGCAAGTGACCTTGATCGAACACGGCCAGCCGCGCAAGCACCACGTGATCGCCGCCGACTACACCGCCGGCCAGTGGAACCTCAACACCCGCGCCAACTACTACGGCGAAGTGGAAGCGGAGAACTTCAGCCCGCTGCAGAAGTGGGATGCCAAGTGGCTGGTCGACGCCTCGGTACGCTATGCCTACACCAAGCGCACCTTCTTCAGCATCGGCGTGAACAATCTGTTCAACCAGCTGCCGTCGGAGTGGACCAACGGCGGCAACTTCCCGAAACTGGGCTTCACCCGCTGCTGGGAAACCTGCCCGATCGGCGTCAACGGCCGCTCGATGTACGTGCGCGCCGACACCGCGTTTTAATGTCGTCTTGAACGGTTGGCGGCGAAGGCCGCCAGGTGCAGTATCGCCGCCAACTGTTTGACCAGTCCCTCCATCCGCTCGGCCGGCACTTGTGCGTAGCCGAGCATCAATCCCCTCCAGCCCGACACGCCCTGCGTATCCTTGCCGCTCAGCGGCTCGGCGACGATGCCGTGCTCCAGCGCCTGCGCGCTGATCGCGTGGTCGTCCAGTTCAGGCAGCGTGAAGCGCAGCGCCAGGTGCATGCCGGCCGAGCCGCCGTGCACCGTCGCCACCGATCCCAGATGTTGTTCCAGCGCCGCCACCAGCGCGTCGCGCCGCTGCCGGTACAGCCGCCGCATGCGGCGCAGGTGCAGGGCGAACTGGCCGCTGCGCAGGAACTCCGCCAGCGCCAGCTGCTCCGCCACGCGCCCGCGCGCCGACGACTGCGCGCGCATCTGCGCGAAGGACTCGGCCAGCCACGGCGGCACCACCACGAAGCCGATCCGCAGCGACGGGAACATGGTCTTGCTGAAGGTGCCCAGGTAGACCACCGGCGCGTCCGGCGCCAGGCCCTGCATGGCCGGCAGCGGCGCGCCGTCGTGGCGGAATTCGCTGTCGTAGTCGTCCTCGATGACCAGCGCGCCGGCCTCGCGCGCGGCGGCGATCAGCGCCAGCCGGCGGCGCAGGCTGAGCACGCCGCCCACCGGATACTGGTGCGACGGCGTGGTGTAGACCAGGCGCGGCGGGCGCAGCAGCCAGTCGTCGGCGCTGGCCACCATGCCGTCGTCGTCGATGTCGATGCCGGCCACGTTCAGGCTGGCCGCGCGCGCCGCCGCCAGCGCGCCGCCGTAGCCGGGGTTCTCGATCCAGATGGTGTCGCCGACATCGGCCAGCGCGCGCATGCACAGATCCAGGCTGCTCTGCGTGCCGTCGGTGATGAACACCTGGGCGGCGTCGCACACCACGCCGCGCGCGGCGCGCAGGTGGTCGGCGATGGCTTCGCGCAGCAGCGGCTCGCCGGCCGGGTCGCCGTAGTTGAGCTGCTCCACCGTCATCGCGCGCCAGGCCCGTTCCAGCATGCGGCGCCACAGCGTCAGCGGAAAATGGTCGAGCGCCGGCACGCCGGGCACGAAGGCGCCCATCATCTCGGCCGGTCCAGGCTGCGGCCGCAGCGCCAGCGCGCGCTGCGACAGGCCGGCCTGCGGCGTGGCCGCGTGCCGCTGCGCCGCAGGCTTGCGGTCCGGCGCCACCGCGGCCACCACGGTGCCGCGCCGGTCGGTGGTGACGTAGCCTTCGCTGGCCAGCTGCTCGTAGGCGTACAGCACGGTGTTGCGGGCCAGGCCCAGTTCCTCGGCCAGCGCGCGCGAGGCGGCCAGCCGCGTGCCCGCCGCCAGCGTGCCGCTGCGGATCGCCGCGCGCAGGCATTCGTGCAGCAGGCGCTGGCGCGGCCAGCCGCGATGGCGGTTCTGGTCGGCATAGCCGTCGATCAGCAGGGCGATATCCATTCTTGGTTCCATGAAAAGCTGCTTTTCCGGAGCATATTCCGGAGCCAGCCCGTCATTATATGGCGATCCCCGTTCCCGACGCGTCATCGCCGCGCATCGGCACGGCGCCGGCTACTTGGCCAGCAACGGCGCCATCGCGGCCTTGACGGCATCGCGCAGCAGGCAGTTGATCAGATCGACTTTCTCGGCGCTGGCCATGGTGTCCCAGATCTCCATGCCACTGGCCTCGCTAGACGGGCGGACCACGATCGATGACTGGTTCGATTTGACTTCGCCCACCGGCGCCAGCGTGCGGGCGTCCAGCAGCCGCGCCTTGACGTAGGCAAAAGGGCCCAGCATGCCGCGCGATGAGATCGACGACTCGGTACCGCGCAACAGCGTGGTGTCGTCGATGTAGAAACCGAGCCCCTCCAGCTGGCCGGTACCGGTCGAGCCGTTGGTCAGTTTGAAGTACGCGTTGTCGCGCTGCTTCGTCACCAGCACCAGGTGGCTCACGCCGCGGTCCTTGAGCAGATCGAGCAGGTAATCGCGATTGGCCTGGTTGGCCTCGGGCCGTTCGAACATCGCGTTCTGCGCCTTGTACAGCTCCGCGTCCTGGGTCGTCATCAGCACGATTTTCGCGCCGGGCTGGAGCTGCCCGATCGACGCATTGGCCGCCAGCAGCACGGTGGTATCGAAAACCTGGTCGGGGATATCGAGCACGTGGTGGGTTTCCCCCGGCGCGCGCACGCCCACCGAGGCGCGCACGGTGTCGACGTGGATCGCGTTGCCGATCAAGGACAGCACGGCGTAGCTGCGCGCATCGGCTTGCGCCCGGGCCGGCGCAAAATGGAACAGCATTCCGGCAAATGCGGCGACGAGTATCCTGGCATTGACATTCATATGGCTTCCACGGCGTTGGTGATCGAGTCGCCGCGAACGCGCGGCGCCCCCAGTCTACAGGGTGGCGCACGGCAGAAATGCACAGATAATCACATCGGCTGCTCGCTGGCCCTATCAAAATTAATATTTCTGGACCTGTTGCAGGAGCCATGCAGCGACTATATTTCGGCCTCAACCTTTTTGGATGGAGATCATGACCGAACCAGCAAACCACGCCGCACCGAGCGAACGCACCCGCGTCCGCCGCATTCCGACCAACGCGCACTACGACACCGCCACGCTGCACGCGATCATCGATGACGCCTATCTGTGCCACATCGCCTTCGCCGACGAGAAGGGAGCGCACTGCATCCCGACCGCCTGCTGGCGCGAGGGTAATCACTTGTACATCCACGGCTCCAACGGCAGCCGCATGCTCAAGCGTTTGACGGAGAGCGAGACCTGCGTGACCATCACGCACCTCGACGGCCTGGTGATGGCGCGTTCCGCGTTCAATCATTCGATGAACTACCGGTCAGCGATGATCTACGGGCGGTTCGAAGTGGTGGCTGACGAAGCCGAGCGGCGCGGCACGATGGCGGCGTTCATGGAGAAGCTGGTGCCGGGCCGCCAAGCGGAGATCCGTCCGGGTTCGGACAAGGAATTCGCGGCCACCACGGTGATGCGCATCGCGCTGGACGAAGCGGCCTGCAAGGTGCGCTCCGGCCCGCCGGAGGACGACGAGGAAGACATGAGCTGGCCGGTGTGGACGGGCGTGCTGCCGTTCGAGCGCGTGGCGATGAAACCTGTCGTCGATCCGCAATGCACCCAGCCAGCGCCAGCGTATGTGGTGGGCTGGCAGAAGTGGTGACGGGAGACTAGCAGCTACCCGGCCGTATTGAACGCCGCGACAGCGTCGACCAGCTGCTGCCGAACCCAGACATGGGCAGGGTCGCGATGAAAGCGTTCGTGCCAGATCATCGCTGGCGACAAGGGCGCGACCTGTAGCGGCAAATCCAGCAGCGCGAGCGGCAGCCTTTCCGCAAGCAAGCGCGCCAGGCGGCTGGGCAGCGTGAGTATCATGTCGCTGTCCGCCACCAGCATCGCACCGGCAAGAAAATGGGGCACTCGCAGCGCGACGTGGCGAGTGAGCCCCTGCGCAGACAGCGCAACATCAACCGCACTCTCTCCCACTCCGGAAATGGTCACGGCAATGTGGCGCAAGCTCACATAACGCTCCAGACCAAGCCCCTCTGCCACAACGGGATGACCGGACCTCACCACGCACACCAGGCTGTCGGTATAAAGACTGCGCCGATGCAAACTGCCTGGCAGCGCATCAAAAATGCCCAGCGCCAGATCCGCGCCGCCCTGCTCGATCAGCCGCACATTGTCCCCGACCGGTTGCGCGATATGCAGACTGAGCGCAGGCGCATGGCGCTCGAAGCGCGCCATCAACCCGGCAAGGACCATCAGGCTCAGGTGATCGTGCGCGGCGATCGTGATGCGCCCCGTCGCAGACGCGGGATCGAAGACGGCAGGCGAAACGATGCCCCGCGCATCGTCCAGCAGCTTGGCCACCGGACCTGCCAGCGCTTCACCGCGCGGCGTCAGTTCCAGACCGAGCTTGCCGCGCACCACCAGGCGATCGCCCAGCATCGTGCGCAGCCGCCCCAGCGCGCGACTGGCGGCCGGTTGGCTCAAGCCCAGGCGGAGGCCCGCCTGCGTGACGCTACGCTCCCGAACGAGCGCTTCGAACAGCTTCAACAGATTGAGGTCGACTGTAGACAAATCCACTTGGTGCATGTTGACTATGACTTTCATGCCATTTATGTATGTCGAGCGATCATGCACCATTCAGGCTCATCTGAATAGGAGATTTCTGTATGACTGCTTACTTCCCCCTCCCTTACGTAGTATTCGGCGTGACCGGCCGCACCGGCGCCGCTGCCGCCGATGCGCTGCTGCGCGCAGGCCAGGCTGTGTGCGTCGTGGTGCGCGACCCGGCCCAAGGCCAACCGTGGGCCGAACGCGGCGCAGAGGTCGCCGTGGCCGACCTGACCGACCTGGCCTCGATGACCAAGGCGTTCAGCCAGGTCCAGGGCGCCTACGTCGTCAGCCCGCAGCAGTACACCCGTGAAGACCTGTTCGAGATCGCAGACGTGATAGCAGATACCACGGCGCGCGCTGCGGTGGCGGCGAACGTGCCCAGGCTGGTGGCCCTCTCCTCGGTCGGCGCCGACCGTGATAGCGGAACAGGATGGATAGGGATGAACCGCAGCTTCGAACAGCGCCTGGGCGCAACCGGTATCCCCACCACCTTCCTGCGCGCAGCCTACTTCATGGAGAACTGGATGCCGATGGTCGGACACGCCATGCGCAGCGGCACGCTGCCGACGTTTCTGGCGCCGGCACAGCGTGCGATCCCGATGGTGGCGACGGTAGATGTCGGCAGCGCCGCAGCGGCCTTGCTGCAAGAAGAAAGAACAGGGACCAGCATCGTCACACTCTCGGGGCCCAAGGACTACGCCCCGAACAATGTCGCCGCCGTTATTTCAGCCGCGCTCCGGAAGCCTGTCGACGTGGCGGTGCTGCCGGAAGCCGAATGGCCCAACGCTCTGGCGGATGCCCATTTTTCAAAAGCCGCTCTTGCCGGCTTCACCGAAATGACGCGCAGCCTCAATGACTCGCATATCGACATCAAGAGCGATCCCAACGCGGTCGAATGGGCTGGCACGACGACGCTCGAACAAGTCTTTCACCGCTTGACTCTGACGTAACGTGATACCCAAAACTTGGTGCACTCATCACCAAGGAAAGGGACATCATGCGTAAGCTTCAACAGATAGCCAAGGCCGCCGCGGCGGCCGGTGCACTCAGCCTGTCAATCCTCGCGCCGGCTGCCGGCGCGGCCTCGCTGCGCGAACAGGACGACATCGTCACCGTCGCCGGCGTGGAAATCGTCTGCCGCCTCACCTTCCCGTCCGGGCCTGCGCGGGGCGCGGTGCTTTTGCTGCCGGGCTCACTCTTCAGCGACGTGGACGGCAACTACCCGTCCATGCAGCTCAAGCCCCACCTGTACGCCGACCTCGCAGCGCAGCTGGGCGAGCGTGGCTTCGCCGTGCTGCGCATGGCGAAGATCGGCCCGGGCACCGGCTCGCGCACCGTGGACGCGCAAGCCGCCGCCCGCCACGCCGACTTCGCGACCCGCACCGAAGCCGCCGCCGCCGGCCTGGCCTTGCTGCACAAGGCCGCGCCGGCCCGTCCTCTCATCGTGGCCGGTCACAGCGAAGGCGCACTGGTGGCCTCCCTGCTGGCCAGCGGCGCCGACGCGAAGGCCATCGACGGCGTGGTCATGCTGTCCGGCCCTGCCCTGCCCATCCTCAGCCTGCTGCGCGACCAGGTGGCCGCGATGGCGCCGCCGGGAGCCAGCTCCGATATGACTATGTTCGACCGCACCATCGCCGCCATCCGCGCCGGCGAGCCTTTGCCTGCGGGCGCGCAGGCCGATCCGCAAACGGCGATGCTGGCGACCATGCCAGCATTCAGCCTGGCCTACCTGCGCAGCACCGACCGCTTCGACCCCGTGGCCGAACTGGCGCGCGTGCGCCAGCCGGTGCTGATCGTGCAGGGCGGGCGCGATGGCTCGGTGCCGCCGGCGCACGCGGCCCGTCTGCACGAGGGACGGCGCAATCTGCCGACGGAACTGGCCCGCTTCCCGGAGCTGAACCACTTCTACAAAGTCACGCCGCCCGACATGCCGCCGATGCAATCGATGGCGCTCGACACCACCAGCGATCCGGCAGTCGCGGAGCGCATCGTCCGCTGGGCGTCAGGGCTGCGGTGAGGACGGGCCGATCTGGCAAGCCGCGCCACCGGCCGGGCCGCGGAACGGATCGTCAAGCAGCATGAAACGCTCGGCCAGAAAATCCACCAGCAAGCGCGTGGCCGGCAGCATGCCGCGCCGGGTCGGCATCACCGCGTAGATCACTTCGGTCTTCGGCGCCCAGCCGGGCAAGACCTCGATCAGCTGCCGCTGCGCCAGGTCGTCGTGCACCTGCGCGCTCGGCAGCTGCACGATGCCGACCCCGCGCAGCGCGGCCAGGCGCAGCATGCGCATATCGTTGACCGCCAGGCGCGGGCGGTGCCGCACCGTGCTGCTCGCGCCACTCTGGTGATGCAGCGTCCAGCTGTAGTCGCGCTGCACCTTGCCGTGATGCGCGCTGGGGAAGCGCGCCAGATCCTCCGGCGTTGTCGGCGCGCCCAGGCGCTGCAACAGCTCCGGGCTGGCCACCAGCCGCTGTACGCGCTGCGACAGCTCGCGTGAAATCAAATCCGAATCCTCGAACGGTGGCACGCGCACGCGCAGCGCGATGTCCACGCCTTCCGCCACCACGTCCACGCTGCGGTTGCTGGCCTCCAGCTGCACTTCCACGCGCGGGTACTGCAGCATGAACTGCACGATCATCAGGCCGACGCACTCCTCCAGCAAGGCGATCGGGCAGGTCAGGCGCAGCAGGCCGGCTGGCTCGTTGCTGCTCATCGCCACCGACTCCTCTGCGGCGGCGGCGGCAGACAGCATGGCGCGGCAATGCGTGTAGTAGTTCTGGCCCACCTCGGTCGCCTTGAAGCTGCGCGTGTTACGCACGATCAGGCGCACGCCCAGCCGCTCTTCCAGCAGCGCGATACGACGGCTCAGGCTTGATTTGGGTATGCCCAGCGCCCGCGCCGTGGGGTTGAAGCCGCCGTGGTCGATCACCATCACAAAGTATTGAAGGTCGTTCAGGTCAAGCATAAGCGAGGGAAGTTGTTAAGAAGAGTTATCAAAAAAACGGGCGGGACTATAGCACGCAGGCAGCGGCTGCACTGTTCCACGCATGGGAAGGAGCTGACAGTTTCCACGGACTACCGACACTTGTCTATACAAATCTAGAATGAGCTCGCTTTTCCCTACCACCCACCGCAAGGAGCTTCACCATGACCGCCCCACTGTCGACCATCGACCGCTTCGAAATCTTCGAACAGCTCCATCTGCACCAGCGCTACATCGACAACGACGCCAGCCGCGCCTCCGCCGAGCTGTACGCGTCGCTGTACTGGCCGGAAGCGCGCTTCACCGTGAACGACATCCGCCAGAACGTGTTCGACGGGCCGGCCGGCATGAAGCAGCTCTACGACTACGCCCACAGCGTGTTCCCGATGCAGCGCATGCGCCACTCGCTGGGCACCTTCGTGATCCGGGGTGCGGGCGACGCCGCCACCGTCGAATGGAACTGGGTCGTCACCTGGCGCGAAGGCGGCGAAGGCTTCCTGTCGACCGGCACCTACTTCGACAAGTTCGAAAAACGCGGCGGCGTCTGGAAATGCGTGGACCGCATCTCCCACGTCGATCCGAACTGGCCGGCCGAGAAGTTCCAGCCCTGGGTGGACCGCCAGGACCAGACCTTCAAGGCATCCTGAGGCAGCGCCATGAGCGACCAACACGCAAGCGGTGACGCCTTGCTGGAAGGCCTGCTGGCTGCGCTGCAAGCCACCTTCGGCCGCCACCCCGGGCAGCGCGCCACGCATGCGAAAGGCATCGTGGCCAGCGGCTCCTTCATCGCCAGCAGCGCAGCCGGGCGCTTGAGCCGCGCAGCGCATCTGCAGGGACAGTCGGTGCCGGTCACGCTAAGGTTCAGTAATTTCAGCGGCGTGCCGCAGACGCCGGACGGCGATCCCATGGCCAGCCCGCGTGGCCTGGGTATCCGCTTCCATCTGGAGGGCGGCGCGGAGACGGACATCGTGGCCCATTCCTTCGACGGCTTCCCGGTGGGGACGCCGCAGCAGTTCCTCGAATTCCTGCAAGCGATTGCGGCCTCGGTCTCCGAAACCGCACCCGATGCCGCGCCGCTGGAGCGCTTCCTCGCGGCCCACGACAGTGCGCGCCACTACCTGGAAACGCCGAAGCCGGCGCCGCGCAGCTATGCATCGCTGCCCTATTTCGGCGTCAATGCCTTCCTGCTGGCCGCCGCCGACGGCGCGCTGACCATGGGCCGCTACCGCATCGATCCGATGCTGGCCCGTGCCTTCGTGCCGGACCACGAATTGCCGGCGCTGGCCGACGGCTATCTGGCCGACGAACTGGCAACGCGGCTGGCGCAAGGGCCGGTCTCCATGCGGCTGAAGTTCCAGCTGGCCGGCCCTGGGGACAACAGCGCCGACGGCTCCATCGCCTGGCCGCACAGCGGGCCGGATGCGCGCGCCGAGATTGACCTCGGCGAATTGCGAATCACGGCGCTGGCCGACGACCAGGTCCAGGCCGCGCGCGACCTGGCGCTGGACCCGGGCCAATTGATCGATGGACTGATGCTGTCCGACGATCCCATGGTCCCGGTGCGCAGCGCGGTCTACCGCCTGGCCGCAAGCCGCAGACGTTAAGCAGTTACCGAAGCACTACCCACCACAACCACCACAGTCACCATCACATCAGGAGAACAAACATGCTGCGTAAAGCAATCGCCACGGCCGTACTGGCCACTTCCGCACTGGGCGCACAAGCCCAGACCTCCGCTGCACCTACCTCGGTCGTACTGGTGCACGGCGCCTTCGCCGACGGCTCCGACTGGGCGCAAGTGATCCCGCTGCTGCAAGCCAAAGGCCTGCACGTACAAGCGGTGCAGAACAGCCTCGATTCGCTGGCCGGCGACGCCGCAGCAACCCGCCGCTCCATCGACGCCGCGCCGGGCAAAGTGATCCTGGTCGGCCACTCGTGGGGCGGCAGCGTCATCACCGAAGCCGGCACCCACGCCAAAGTAGCGGCGCTGGTGTATGTCGCCGCTTTCGCGCCGGGCAGCGGCCAAAGCACCGGCGAATTGGGCAAGGACTACCCGCCATCGCAAGGCCAGCGCGAATTCGTCAAGGACGCGCACGACTACCTGTCGCTGACGGCCAAGGGCATGAGCACCGCCTTCGCACAAGACCTGCCGGCCGACGTCACCAAAGTGATGGCCGCCACCCAAGGCGCGATCCAGGCCAAGGCTTTCGAAGACCGCATCAGCACCGCCGCCTGGACCACCAAGCCGTCGTTCTACATCGTCAGTGAGCAGGACCGCATGATCCCGCCCGAGCTGCAACGCGTGCTGGCCAGCCGCATCAAGGCCAAGACCACCAGCCTGCAAGCCAGCCACGTCGCGCACCGCTCGCACCCGGCCGAGGTGGCGCAGGTGATCCTGCAAGCGGCCGGCATCTCCCAATAACTGACACAGGAATTTTCATGGCCAAGGTTTTGGTACTTTACTACTCGTCCTACGGACATCTCGAACAGATGGCGCATGCCATCGCCGAAGGCGCCAGTGCGGCCGGCGCCACGGTCGATGTCAAGCGCGTGCCGGAAACGGTGCCGGTGGAAGTGGCGCAGCGCGGCCACTTCAAACTGGACCAGATCGCACCGGTGGCCACCGCCGCCGAGCTGGAACACTACGACGCCATCATCATCGGCACGCCCACCCGCTACGGCCGCATGGCGTCGCAGATGGCGGCCTTCCTCGACCAGACCGGCGGCATGTGGGCGCGCGGCGCCTTCACGGGCAAGGTCGGCGCAGCCTTCACCTCCACCGGCACCCAGCATGGCGGCCATGAGCAGACGCTGTTCTCCGTGATCACCAACCTGCTGCACTTCGGTATGGTCATCGTCGGCATGCCGTACACGCACGCAGGCCAATCCACGTCGGCGGAAATCGTCGGCGGCTCGCCGTACGGCGCCGGCACCATCGCCGGCAACGACGGCTCGCGCCAGCCCAGCGCCATCGACCTGGCCGGCGCCCGCCACCAGGGCGAAGTCGTCGCCCAGACCGCCGCCAAACTGTTCGGCTAACCACAGACCTCCACCACAGCCATGACTTCCCTCTCTTCCCTAAAAGTTTTGAACGACATCGTCGACATCCTGGTGGTCGGCGGCGGCTCGGCCGGCGCCGTGCTGGCCTCGCGCCTGAGCGAACGCCCCGACCGCAGCGTGCTGCTGCTGGAAGCCGGCCCGGCCCACGCGGCATGGGACTACCCCGCAGTCATCAGCAGCAGCGACCGGCTAGGCGGCGACCAGGATCACGAATGGGGCTACAAGACCGAGCCAGGCTACATCCGCCATCCGGTCGGCGCCCTGCGCGGCAAAGTCCTGGGCGGCAGCTCCGGCATCAACGGCGCCGTCGCCATCCGCGCCCGCGCCAGCGACTTCCAGAACTGGAACCTGCCCGGCTGGTCCTATGACGATCTGCTGCCATCCTTCAAACGGCTGGAAGACAGCGACGGCGGCGCCACCGACCTGCACGGCCAGGGCGGCCCGCTGCCGGTGCGCCAGCTGACGCGTGCGGACACCACGCCGATGCAGCAAGCCTTCACCGACGCGGCCCTCGCCGCCGGCTACGCGGCCGTCTCCGATTTCGACGGCGCGGACCCGCACGGCGTTGGTCCGTACCGCATGAACGTCGTCAACGGCGTGCGCGTCAACACCGGCATGGCTTACCTTGGCAACAGCGTGCGCGCCCGCGCCAACCTGCGCGTGCAGGGTGGCGTCACGGTCGACCGCGTACTGTTCGACGGCACGCAAGCGGTCGGCGTGCGCCTGGCAGATGGTCAGGTCATCAAAGCGAAGCAAGTGGTGCTCAGCGCCGGCACCTACGGCAGCGCGGCCATCCTGCTGCGCTCCGGCGTCGGTCCCGCGAAAGAACTGGAAGCCCTGGACATTCCGTCGGTGGCCGACCTGCCGGTGGGCCAGCGCCTGAAGGACCACCCGTTCTACTACAACGCCTACGCCGCCAAGCCGGAAACCATCGGCGCACAGTCGCCCGCCATCGGCGCCAAGCTGTGGACCCGCAGCAGCCTGGCCAAGCCTGGCGAGCTGGATCTGCACATCACCGCCACCCACCTGTTCCCGCATGAATTCAGCCCCACCAAAGTGGGCTTCGTGCTGGCGGTGGCGCTGACGCTGCCGCAATCGGTAGGCAAGTTCCGCATCACCACGCGCGATCCGCTGGCCGCACCATCTATCGACCTGAACTTCCTGGCCGACGCGGGCGACCGCGCGCGCCTGCTGGAAGGCGTGAAGCTGGCGCGCAAGCTGGGCCAGACCGCTCCGCTGTCCGCGCTGGTGCACAGCGAGCTGGCGCCGGGCGCGGATGCCCAGGATGACAGCGCCATCGAACGCTCCATGCTCGGCACGCTGGACACCTATCACCATCCGACATCCACCGTGCCGATGGGCCTCGATGGCGATCCACATGCGGTGCTGGACCTCGAATGCCGCGTGCGCGGCGTGACCGGCCTGCGCGTGGTGGACGCTTCGATTTTCCCGGACACCGTGTCGGTCGCCACCAACATCACCACCATCGCGATCGCCGAACACGCGGCCGCGCGTTTCTTCTGACCTCACCGAGAACGATCATGAACAAACCTGAACACAACACGCTGGCCCGTCACTGGATCAACGGCGAATGGCTAAGCTCCGACGATATCCGCGAGTCGTACAACCCCGCCACCGGCGGCGTGATCGGCACCTACGCCGACGGCGGCGCACACGAAGCGGCGCTGGCCATCACGGCAGCCCGCCAGGCTTTCGAACAGAGCGCCTGGGCGGAGGACGCGATCCTGCGCGCCCGCGTGCTGGAAGAACTGGCGGCATCCTTCGAACGCCACCGCGAAACGCTGATCGAACTGCTGGCAACGGAGAACGGCAAGATCAAGCCGGAAGCCGGCTTTGAAGTCGACATGGTGCCGTCCAAGCTGCGCTTCGCGGGCGCGCTGGCGCGCACCGAATTGGGCCGCAGCGGTTCGCCGCGCCCCAACGCGGTCTCCGTGCTGCTGCGCGAGCCGGTCGGCGTGGCCGGCATAATGGTGCCGTGGAATTCACCGGTGATTCTGATGGTACGCTCGCTGGCGCCTGCGCTGGCGGCGGGCACCACGGTGGTCATCAAGATGCCGAGCCAGACGGCGCAGGTCAACGCGCTGGTGGCGCGCATCATGTCGGAAGCGCCATCGCTGCCGCGTGGCGTGATCAATATGTTCACCGAGTCCGGCGCGGAAGGCGCCAAGCTGATGGTGGCGTCGCCGGACGTTCCCGTCATCAGCTTCACCGGTTCCACCCGCACCGGCCAGGCCATATCGGCCGTGGGCGCGCAGCAGCTCAAGCGCTTCGGCCTGGAACTGGGCGGCAAGACGCCGCACCTGCTGTTCGACGATGCCGATCTGGATGCGGCGCTGCCGGTAATCGAGAAATCGCTGACCGTGTTCGCTGGCCAGTTCTGCATGACCAGTTCGCGCTTGCTGGTGCACCGCGACATCGCGCAACAGGTGCGCGAGCGTCTCGCGGCACGGCTGGAGGCGGTGCGTGTCGGCCCTGCCGCCGATGCGGACAGCGACATGGGCCCGCTGATCGACAAGGCCAACGTGGCGCGCGTCGATGCGGTGGTGAACCGTGCCATCGCTGCCGGCGCCAAGGTACTGCTGCGCGGCGGCCCTGTCAACGAAGGCCCGCTTGCCGCCGGCGCCTTCTACCGCCCTACGCTGCTGGAAGTCTGCGACGCCAAGCTGCCTATCGTGCAGGAGGAAACCTTCGGCCCGGTGATGACGCTGCAGGTGTTCGACAGCGAGCAGGAAGCCCTGGCGCTGGCCAACGACAGCGAGTACGGCCTGGCCGCAGCCATCTGGACGCGCGACACCAAACGCTCGTTGCGCGTGGCCCGCAAGATCAAGGCTGGCACGATCTGGATCAACGACTGGGCGCAGGTGTTCGATGAGTTCGAGGAAGGCGGCTACAAGCAGTCGGGTCAGGGGCGACTGAACGGCATGACGTCGATCGACGACTTCCTGGAGTCCAAGCACATCGCCTTCACCAACCTATGAGCCAGGGCGCGGCAGACCAGGCCGCGCTGCTGGTGCAGCACGCGGTGGCGCCGGCGGCCAGGACGCAGTACGAAGCCTGGGTCGCCAACGTCACCCTGGAATGCCAACGCTACACTGGCTTCCAGGGTGTCGCGGTGATGCGGCCGAAGGGCCGCGATACGACCTACACTTTGCTGGTGCATTTCGACACCCACGCGCAGTTGCAGGACTGGGTGGGATCGGAACGGCGCCGCCAACTGGTGGAGGAGCTTCGGCCGCTGCTGCTGCGCGAGGAGCGCGTACGGGCGGGCATGGGATTGTGGTTCACGCCAGCCTATACCGGCCCGCAAGCGAAACCGTATAAACAGTTTCTCTTGACGCTGTCGGCCATCTATCCGCTGACCCAAATGGTTCCGGCCGTCCTGCGCATGCTGACCGGCAGCTGGGGCCTGCCATCGGCCTTGGTGCAGCTGTCCGCGTCCGCGCTGACCGTGTGGCTGATGGTGTATGTGATCATGCCGCGTTACGTCAAGGCGGTTTCCAGCTGGCTCACACGCTAGGCAAGTCAGCGACGCTGCTCGCGCCACCACAGGCCCAGCATGGACAACGCGAACAATACGGCGAACGGTGCAACCGGTACCGGACGGCTTGGTGGCTGGGCGGCTTCGACGGTGCGGTCCGGGGCACCCGCTCGTGCGGCGTACAGCGCGGTGGCGTCGCGGCGCAGCGCCCTCTGCCAGGCCGGCCAATCGGTGCGGGCATACACATACTCCAAGCCCGGCTCCGCGACGCCGGCCGCCTTGAAGGTCATCCATCCGGCCTTCTGCGGCCACAGCGCGGCGCATGCCGCTTCCGCCTTGTCCGCGCGCGGCTGCAACTGAAGCTGCGCGGCGCCCATCACGTCCAACGCCGTGCCAGCCTTCACTCCCTGCGCGCAAATCTCGCTGCGCAAGCCGGGTAACGGCATCGGATCGACCATCTGCCAGCCCGTCTTCTGCACGCTGGCCAGCGCGATGCTGTCCATCGCACCTTGCCACCACAAGGCCAATGCCTGCGGTGAGCTGATCGCATAACGGTGCCAGTCCGACACGCCCACCCACACCACGCGCCCTTGCTGCAAATCGCGCTGCCACAGCCACGGCAGCTTCTTGCCATCACGCGCCACGACGGACCAAGGCGCGGCGGTGTTATCGTCCGGATTCAGCCCCGCAGGCGGCATCGCCAGCACAGCACCGGCGACGGTGAACTGGCGCGTATCTTCCTTCTCCGTGGTCGGCGATTGCGGACGCAGACGCAGGCCGAACTCGCGCTGCCACATCCCCGCATCGGCGGCGTTGGAACCCAGTACAACTAACGGCACGCCCTGCCGCGTCTGCGCCAGCAAGGCGCTGCGTGCCGACGGGTTCATATGCTCGACATACGCCGCATCGACAAACACCGCATTCGGCGCCGTCAACGGTGCGCGCGCGGTCTCGCTGCGCGCCACGGCTTTGCCGAGCGTAACGTTCCAGTCCAGTATCGCGCTGCCGTCGGCCAGCAGCTGGTTCAAGGCACGGGCATCGAACGAAGGGGCATCGAAGCGGCCCTGTATCTGCAATGGCAACGCGTCCTTCACCTGCAACGGCACCGGACCTTGCGCAATCACCTTGCCGGCGCCGTCGAGCAAGCGTGCCTGCAACACCATGGCCTCCGCCACCGGCGGCAGCCACTGAACGCTCAGTTGCGACGTAGCCGTGGCGGCGATCTGGGAATCCGCCAGCACCTGCTTGTTCTCGGCCAGCAGCTGCAAGCGCCAACCGGCTTGCGCCTGTCCGCGCCGCACCGTCAGCGTGAAGATGCGGCCGAGCGACATCGAGCGCGGAAAGTCCAGCCACAGCAGATCGGCGGCGGCTGGCTTCCATTGCACGCGGCGTGCTGGAAGATCGCGCCACTCCGCCTCGCGCAGGCCGTCGCCGCTCAATGCGATCGACTGCGCACGCGGAATCGCGAGCAAGGACACGTCGCTGATGCCGCCGGATGCATCGGTCGCCACGGCCACAATGTTGTCGCCCGCTTGAGGCAAACGGATATCCGCCAGCGCGACGGCCAGCGATGCCGACGCCGCGACGATCAATGCGGCGTCTATCCATTTGCGCTTGCGGCCATACAGCACGGCGCCGGCCATTCCGGCTGCCAGCGCGGCAAGTGGTACGACTGCCGGCGCGGTGACGACAGCGGCTGTGAAATCCATGTCCATCATTTCTGTTGCTCCTTGCCGCTCCAGGCCTGACGGAACGGCGTATCCGTCGAAGGCCGCGCCTGCAGCAGCACCGGTGCATCCGTCAGCGTGCCACGCAACCAGGCCCGCAGTTCACCACGGCAGGCGGCGCAGCCATCCTGCACATCCTGCACTGCGCGCTGGGCGCTCAATTTCTGTTCCTGGTCGACGATGCGGGCGACGATGGTGTCACGCGCCGCCTTGCTCCACAGGGCCGGCAACGCGCCGTCCTGCGACAGGGCCTGCACCAGTTCGCGCACCTCAGCCGGCACCGTGTTGTCCGCCGCACCTTGCGCGCGCTTGTAGCTCAACACGCCGACGATGTCGCCGCTCATGCGCTTCTCTTCCTTCAAAGCGGGAGGAACGAAGGCCGTGCGGTGCAGGTAGATGCGCTCCGCCGCCTGCAGTTCCTTGATCGCGTCGAGCGCCTTGTACTCGGGTGGCAGCGCGGGTTTGGGGCTTATCGCACGCAGCGATTTCTCGGCATCCCACATCGCCGACAAGGCGCGCTTCAACACCGCCTTGGTCTTGGGGTCGAAGATGGTGGCGTTGTCTTCCTGGTCGTGCGCGTGGCCGAACTCCTTCAGCACCGACATCTCGCTGCCGAATACCGGACTGGCGCCGTGGTGTTCCTCGCCTTCGTGGTCATGCTCGTCGCCGAACAGGCTCGATTCCTCGCCGAGGAACTGGCCGTAGCGCAGCCGCAGCTTGGCCTGGTCCGAGGCGATGGCTTCGCTGCGGGCGCGCACTGTGGCGGCGGGCATGTTGGGGTGGGCCTGCATATCGGCCACCAGCTGTTCGGTGTCGATGATGATCTGGCGCTGGCTGCGCAGGTTCTCGGGCTTGGCCATGGACGGCAAGGCGGTCGATTCCAGGCTCTCCGCTTCCGGCGCAGGCAGGCGCAGCGTGTAGGTCGGCGATTGGGTGGTGTGCGGATTATCAGGTGAGTTGTCGGTGGCGCGGACGAAGAAGTACAACTCGTCGCCGGGTTCCATGCCCAGTTCCGTCAGCGTCCACTGCTTTTTCCAGTTGCGGACTTTGGGGTCCGGCGATTGCGGCAGCGGCACTTCGCGGTCGCTGAAGCGGATGTTCTCGCCGCTGCCGCGCGCCAGCGTCATGTGCAGGCTGGCGCGGACGATGGCGTAGTCGTCGCGGGCGGTGACGGCGATCTGCACGGTCTTGGCATCCTTGGACAGGATGTGTATCAACTCGGTCGGTTCGATGATGGTGACTTGCGGCGCCTGGTCGGGCGTGACGCGGATGTTGTAGCGCGTGCCGTTCTTGCCGCGTGCGCGCCAGAACAGCGATTCTTCGACACGCTTGACGGCGCAGGCTTCGGTGACGGGCAGGGTCTGGCCGTCGCCCAGTTCCACCGCAGGCTGCGCGCCGCTCGGATTGCGCACGCACCAGCGCACTTCGGAGAATTGCGGCACCTGGAGGTCGCGGGCGGCGGTTTCGAATGACTTGACGCCGGTGTAGGCCGGCGGCGTAACGCTCAGGTAGATTTCACCGTCGACGATGGCTTTTGCTGTCTGGCTGTCTGAGGCTGGCACGGTGGCGATCTGCTTGCCGTGGTAGCCCCATGCGGCGCCTGCTGCGGCAAGGCTGAGCAGCACAGGCAGGATGCCGACGCGCACGCGGGTGCGGGCGATGCTGCGGTAGTCGTCGTCGCCCAGCGCGGAGGCCAGGCGGGCGCGCAGGCGTTCCTGCTGGAGCTTGGCGATGGGCGTGGTAGCGTCGGCGGCCAGCAGGGTGCTGCTGTCTTCCAGTGCGGGGATGGCGGCGTCCAGCCAGGAGGTCCACTCGCGCTTGAGACGCCAACGCCAGCGGTAGATGTCTGCGGCGACCCAGACGGTCCATGGCAGTATCGCGGCGATCACCAGTGGGCGGGCGGCGTGCAGCAGGATCAGGGCGATGACCAGCGGCGCCAGCGCGGCTAGCCATTGCGGTACGCGCCGGCGCAGCACGGCGGTCCACAGGCGGCGGCGCAGGGTTTTAGTTTCGCCGTACATGGGTCAGTATCCGTTCGAGTAAAAACAGCGCGAGCAGGGCTAGCGCGAGCCAGGTGGCGGGCTTGGCGTCGGTGATGGCGGGCGGCGCGCTGCGGGCGGCGGCCAGGGTTTGCGATGGCATCGGGTAGGCCGGTGCGGGGGCGGCTTTGAGCTGCTGCCAGGTTTCGTAGATGGAGCGCGCGGTGTCGGCGTCGCGTGGGGGCCAGGCGTCGGAGAGCCATAGGCGGCCACGCGGGGAGTCGGCGTATTTCAGCGTGAGGCCGTTGATGGTCAGCGTGGAGGCGTTGGCCAGTTCGGGGAAGGCGGTTGCGGTGGTAAGCCACCAGTGCGGGGCGTGCCAGCCGGCGGGTGGCGCGGCGGTGAAGTCCCAGACGATCAATTCGGTCTTGGCGCTTGGTTCGGCAGTGAGCGTGTAGCGGATCGCGCCGTCGCCAGCGCGGTCGAAGGCGGCGAACAGCGAGCGCCACGCGACGCCCTGCTCCTGTGCGCCCGCCAGCACGATGTGGCGTCCGGCCGGCGTCGGCGCCGACGCTGCAGCGGTCGGCGCAGCGGCGGTCAGCAGCTTGGTACGCATGTCTACTTGGTGGCTGAATTGCGGCACGCGGGCCGGCATCGCTACCTGGTCGGCGCGGGCGACGATCAGCAGACGCGCGCCGGGGCGCCAATCGCGTTCGTGCTGGCGCAGCCATTGCAGGCCATGCGGCGGCAGCTCGATGCGCTGCGCCGCGCCCATGCCGGCGGCGGCGATCTGCTGCTCCGCCCACGCCTTGTCGGCGCCAGCATCCAGCAGCACGGTATCGCCGCGCCACGGGAAGATGGTCGCCGCCAGCCAGGCGATCAACGCCACCAGCATCAGACAGCGCACCAGCAACAGCAGGCGATCCCGCCACTGCCACACGCGCAGCTGCTCCGGCGCGGCCGACGGCAGGAAGCGCGCCGTCGCCAGCGGCTCGGCCTTCAGACGTTGACGCTTCTGGCGATGCCACCACACCGGCAACAGCAACACCGGCAACGCAAGCCACCAGAATGGATAAGAACTCAGCATCGACAACCCATCATCATTTTGCGCGCGCTCCCGCCAGCTGCAACCAGCTGCGCAGCACGCCGCCCAAAGGCTGCTCGATACGCGCCTCGTAGTGGACGATATTGTTTTGACGGCAGCTGGTCGCCACCGCATCGAAGTGCGCACGGCTCTGCTGCCTGTAACTGTCACGGTCCGCATTGGTCATACGATGCAGGCCGTCGCTCAACTCGGGATCGCGATACGCCGCACCGGCGCGGAAGCTGGCATCCACCTCCGCCTGCGTGCGCAACGTCAGCAGGCGCACGTCATGCCGCAGACTGCGCAAGCGCAGCAGCGCCTCGCTCAGCGGCGACGGCCAGTCCAGGAAATCGCTGGCCGCGAATATCAAACTCGGCGAGCGCGCGAAATGCAGGTTCGCCTTCAGCACCTCGGCGCTTGGCAGACTGCCTTCCGGCTTGGCCTTGGCCAGCTGCGCCAGCACGCGCTGCAACTGGCGCGGTCCGCGTGAGGCTTGCGTGAACTCGACCTTGCCGCCGCTGCACACCACCAGCCCGAACGCGTCGCCCTGCCGCTGCGCGATGGCCGCCACACAGGCCAGCACGGTGCGCGCGAACCACAGCTTGTCGACACCGTTGATATCGCGGCTGGGCTCCGCCATCGACGCGCTGGCGTCCAGCCATAGCCAGGTGGCGACATGGCTGTCGCGCTCCGCCTCGCGGACGAAGTAGCGGTCCGCACGCGCCAGCAGCTTCCAGTCCACGCGGCGCCACTCGTCGCCCGGCGCATAGGCCCGGTACTCGGAAAACTCCACGCCGGCGCCGCGCTCGCGGCCCGCATGCAGGCCATGGCCCAGCCCCGCCAGCACGTGACGGATCACCAGCTCCAAATCCTTGGTCTGCGCCATCATCGCCGTCATGGTGGCGGCGGACGGTTTAAAGGTCGATTGCATCGCGGCCTGTTATTCCGGGCGTATATGCTCGCGCAGCGCCAGCAGGATGTCGGCAATCGCTACACCGTCCGCTTCCGCCTCGAAGTTGCGGATCACGCGATGCGCCAGCACCGGCAGCAGCATCTCGGCGATGTCCTCGCGTGTGACGGCCAGGCGGTTGTGCATCAGCGCGCGCGCCTTTGAGGCCAGCACCAGCGCCTGCCCCGCGCGCGGTCCCGCGCCCCAGCCTACATGCTTCTTCACCGCAGGCACCGTCGTCAACGCCGGGCGCGTGGCGCGCACCAGGCGCGTCGCATAGGCCAGCAGATGGTCGCCGATCTCGATGTCGCGCACCAGCTGCTGCAAGCGCAGCAGGGTCTCCACGTCCATCACCGGGTCCGCATCTTTCAGGCCGGCGTGGGTGGTGGCGGAAACCATCGCGATCTCTTCTTCCTCGGTCGGATACACCACGTCGATGCGCAGCAGGAAGCGGTCCAGCTGCGCTTCCGGCAGCGGATAAGTACCGGCCTGCTCGATCGGATTCTGCGTCGCCAGCACGAAGAAAGGCTTGGGCAGCTTGTGCGTCTGCCCGGCGAAGGTCACGCTGCGTTCCTGCATCGCCTCCAGCAGCGCCGACTGCGTCTTCGGCGGCGCGCGGTTGATCTCGTCCGCCAGCAGCACCTGCGTGAACACCGGCCCTTGCTGGAAGCGGAACTCGCGCTTGCGCGTCGCATGGTCTTCTTCCAGGATCTCGGTGCCAACGATATCCGACGGCATCAGGTCCGGCGTGAACTGCACGCGGTGGAAGTCCATGTCCGTCGCCTGCGACAGCGACTTCACCAGCAGCGTCTTGCCCAGTCCCGGCACGCCCTCCACCAGCGCATGGCCGCCGGCCAGCAAACAGATGATCAGCGAATCGATCACGTTTTCCTGCCCGATGATCACACGGGACATGCTCGCCTTCAGCGCCGCCACCTTGGCGCTCAGCGCGCCGATTTCATTTTCGCTCCAGGCGATTGCACTATCCAAGATCAAGCTCCCAACGCATATTGAATGATATTGACCGCGAAGCGGGTGTTATCGACCACCAGCCACCGCTTGTTGCGGAAGTCGTAGTCCCACTCGCAGCCGTAGTCCTTGTTGCTGTACAAAAGCCGCACGCGGCCGCCGACTTCCACCGCCTTCAGGTAGTCGTGCACCAGATCGTCGCCCCAGCCGTTGAGCTCCACGCTGGTGTTGGGCGGACCGTCGAAATGGAAGAAGCTCGAATACACCGGATGCGTATTCGGTATCTTGTGCAGCGCCTTCGGCCCGAAGATACGGGCGATTTCGGCCTCGAACGATTTGGCGAACAGACCATCGATATCGTGGTTGCAGTCGTCCACGAACAGGAAGCCGCCGCCCTTGATGTAGCGCTCCAGGTTCTTGCGCTCGGCCGGCGTGAACTGCACCAGCTTGTGGCCGGCGAAATAGCAGAACGGCGCCTCCAGCATCTTCGGATCGGACAGCGCGACGATGCGCTCAACGGGATCAACCCGCAAGGTCGTGTATTCGACCAGCGAGTTGAGCACGTTGCTCGGCATGCGGATATCGACATCCCAGTCGCCCGACTCGTAAGTCAGGCGGGTGAAATAAAAATCGTAGTTGGCCACAACCTCGCCTTTAAACCGCGTCCGACAAGGAGGTGAAGTTAAAGTCGCGTACCTTCATCGGCGGGATCAGCATCTGGAAGCGCACTTCGTCGCCGCCGATCACCACCGGCTTGCCCAGCTCCTCGATATTGTTCAGCATCGACACCGGGCTTTCGTTGAAGCGGAAGTTCTTGATCGGATGCTTGATCTTGCCGTTCTCGATGTAGAAGGTGCCGTCGCGCGTCAAGCCGGTCAGCAGCACCGACTGCGGATCGACCATGCGGATGTACCAGGTGCGCGTGACCAGCACGCCCTTCTTGGTCGACGCGATCAGCTCCTCGGTCGACTTGCCGCCGCCCGCCATGATCATGTTGCCATGACGGCCCGCAGCGCGCTTGCCCTGCTTCTCCGCCCAGTAGCGGGTGTAGTCCAGCGATTCGATCTTGCCGTTCTTAATGACATCCGTGCGCTCGCGCGCCAGCATCGACGAACCGTCCCAGGCCAGCACCGGCACATCCTTGTCCCACGGATCGGCCCAGACGTTGACCTGCTCGTCGAACAGCTTCTCGCCCAGGCGGTTGCCGCCGCCCTTCTTCGACAGGAAGCTGCGGCCTTCGTCGGCCTGGCGCGCATCGAAGGCGCCGAACATGCGGCCGATGATTTCCGACGTCGCCGCCGGCTCCAGGATCACCGTGTAGCGGCCCGGCTCCAGCGCCTTGGCCTCCACCGATTTCAGCGCTTTCTCGATCGCGATCTCGGACGCCTCGCGGGCATCGAACTTCTTCGCATCGTTGGCCGAGCGCGTGGCCCAGCCGGAACCGCGGCCGTCTTCGGTGCGGGTGGTGACGGTGAAGCCCAGATTGCTCAGCGTCTGATAGCCGAACACGCCGTTCGAATTGGCCACCGTTTCAAAGCCGGTGGTGTCGCTGAAGAAGCCCGCAGCCACCAGGCCCTGCTTGCGGCAGGCGTTGATGCTGGCGGCAGCCACTTCGGCGCGGTATTCGGGATCGATGGCGGCCGTGGCCTCGCTGTAGGTGGCCGAGGTTTTGTATTCCTGCTTCTTGATCGCCGGCTGGAACTCCGGATTCTCCGGCGCCAGGCGCGCCACGTCTTCGGCGCGGCGCACGGCTTTTTCCAGCGACTTGTCGTCGAACTCATTGATCGAGGCCGTGCCCTGGCGCTTGCCGAAGGCCACGCTGATGCTCAGCTGCGTGTTCTCGGTCAGGCCGGCGGTCGACACCGCGTTGCGCGCGTAGCGGATATTGCCGTTGCGGGCGCCGCTGATCTGCACGCGGCATTCGTCGGCCTTGGACAGCGACATCACCTTGTCGCAAATGCGTTTTGCTTCTTCCTGATTCAGCATCTTCATTGTTTATCCTATCTTGCGAGCGGTGTTGATGACGCTGATGCCGTTGAAGCGCGTGGTCGGCGAACCGTGCGACACGGCGCTGACCTGCGAAGGCTGGCCCTTGCCATCGAAGAAGGAGCCGCCCATGCGCCAGTCGCGTTCATCGCACAGCGCAGAGCAGGCGTTCCAGAATTCCTGCGTGTTGGACTGGTAAGCCACGTCCTCCAGCTGGTTGGTGATCTTGCCGTTCTTGATCTCGAAGTACAGCTGGCCGCCGAACTGGAAGTTGTAGCGCTGCTGGTCGATCGAGTACGAGCCGCGGCCCAGGATGTAGATGCCCTTCTTGATGTCCTTGACCATATCGTCCGGCGTCAGCGGCTTCTTGCCCGCTTCCAGCGACACGTTGGGCATGCGCTGGAACTGCACGCTGCTCCAGCTGTCCGCGTAGGAGCAGCCGTGCGATTCCTTCTCGCCGATGATGGCCGCCTGGTCGCGCGTGGCCTGGTAGTTGACCAGGATGCCGTTGCGGATCAGGTCCCAGCGCTTGGAGGCCACGCCTTCGTCGTCGTAGCCCACGCAGCCCAGCGAGCCCGGGGTGGTCTTGTCGGCGACGATGTTGACCATCTCCGAACCGTACTTGAAGTTCTTGCTCTTCCACTTGTCCAGCGTGGCGAAGCTGGTGCCGGCGTAGTTGGCCTCGTAGCCCAGCACGCGATCCAGCTCGGTGGCGTGGCCGACCGATTCGTGGATGGTCAGGAACAGGTGTTCCGGCGACAGCACCAGATCGTACTTGCCCGGTTCGACGGTTTTCGCGGTCAGCTTTTCGCGGGCCTGGCGGCCGGCGGCGCGCGCATCCTCGATCAGATCGTAAGCGCCCTTGTACAGCGTGGTGACGTTGCCGGCGGCCTTGACCTTGTTGGACTCTTTCGCATCGAAGAATTCATAGCCCATGCTGGCCGGCGACGACAAACCGTCGCGCGTGCGGAAGCGGTTGGTGGCCTTGTCGACGGCGGTGGCGGTCAGCGGCGACCACAGACGGTGGATGTCCTGGTCGATGTAGGAGCCGTCGGTGGAGGCGAAGTACTTCTGCTGGTTCACCTGGAACAGGTTGGACGACATGAAGCTGGCGCCCGCGTCCAGGCCGGCCTTGTTGGCGGCGATCAGCATCTCGGCCTTTTCCTTGATGGGCACCGTGCGCCAGTCCTTCTTGAACGGCGTGGCCCACGCCACTTCGCCCACGCCTTTGACAGGCGCCAGCACCACAGGCTCGGTTTGCAGCTTGGCGTTGGCGCGCGCGATGGCGACGGCCTGGCGCGCGGCGGCTGCCACCGAATCCAGCGTCATGACGTTGGTCGAGCAGAAGCCGTAGGCGCCGTTGGCGATCACGCGCACGCCGACGCCGGAGGATTCGGTGTTGACGATGTTTTCCACGTTCAGGTCGCGCGTGGTGAGGAACTGGTTCAGGTAGCGGCCGATGCGCACGTCGCAGTAACTGGCGCCGGCCTTGGTGGCGGCGTTCATCGCGGCGTCGGCCAGCGATTTCTTGAACTGCACGGCTACGGGGTTGAGCAGCTCTTCGGCCGCGATGGCGTTGCCGAAGACCGGTATCAGCAGGCTGCCACCGGCGGCCGCACTAACTTTTAGAAATGAACGTCGTTCCACATTAACTCCCTGAAAAATGTAACAGGGCCGGAACTAGTCCGGCCCCTTGGTGCTTTAAACCGCGTCGGACAGCGACGTGAAGTTGAAGTCGCGTACCCGCATCGCCGGTATCAGCAGCTGGTACTGCGACTCGTCACCCGACAGGATCTCCGGCCGGCCCAGTTCCTCGATGTTGTTCAACATCGTCACCGGGCTTTCGTTAAAGCGGAAGTTCTTGATCGGATGCTTGATCTTGCCGTTCTCGATGTAGAAGGTGCCGTCGCGCGTCAAGCCGGTCAGCAGCACCGACTGCGGATCGACCATGCGGATGTACCAGGTGCGGGTAACCAGCACGCCCTTCTTGGTATTGGCGATCAGCTCCTCGGTCGACTTGTTGGTGCCGGCCATGATGATGTTGCCCGGCGAGCCGACGGCGCGCTTGCCCTGCTTCTGCGCCCAGAAACGCGAGTAATCCAGGTTGGCGATCTTGCCGCCCTTGATGATGTCCATGCGCTCGCGGGCCAGCATGTTCTGGCCGTCCCACGGCAGCACCGCCACATCCTTGTCCCACGGGTCGGTCCAGACGTTGACCTGCTCGTCGAACAGCTTCTCGCCCAGGCGGTTGCCGCCGCCCTTCTTCGACAGGAAGCTGCGGCCTTCGTCGGCCTGGCGCGCATCGAAACCGTTGAACATATAGCCCAGCAGGTCCGAGGTTGCGGCCGGTTCCAGGATCACGGTGTAGCGGCCCGGTTCCAGCGCCTTGGCGTCCACCGAGCGCAGCGCCTTTTCAATCGCCACGTTGGACGCTTCGCGCGCGTCGAACTTGCTGACGTCGCCGACGCTGCGCTTGACCCAGCCCGAACCGCGGCCGTCTTCGGTGCGCACGGTCACGGTGAAGTCCAGGCCCGTGTCCTGCTGGTAGCCGAACACGCCGTTGGAGTTGGCGATGGCGGTGAAGGACGAGGTGTCGCTGAAGAAGCCCGCTGCCACCAGCTTGTTCTTCTTGCTGTTCTCGATGCTGTAGGCCGCGACCTGGGCGCGGAATTCAGGATCGATGTCGGCGGTCTTCTGCGAGAAGGTGTCGCTGGCCTTGTATTGCTGCTTGGCCGGCGTGGCCACGAACTCCGGATTTTCCGGCGCCAGGCGGGCCAGGTCTTCCGCGCGGCGCACGGCTTTTTCCAGCGACTTGTCGTCAAACTCGTTGATGGTGGCGATGCCCTGCTTCTTGCCGAAGGCGACCGACACGATCAGCTGCGTGTCCTCGATCAAGCCGGCGGTCGACACGGCGTTGCGCGCGTAGCGGATATTGCCCTTGCGGCTGCCGGTGATGTTCACCTCGCACTGGTCGCCCTTCGACAGCGACAGCACCTTGTCGCAAATACGTTTTGCTTCGTCTTGACTCAAATTCTTCATCTCGTGGTCTCCAGGGCTTAGCCGATTTTGCGTGCGGTGTTGATGACGTTGATGCCGTTGAAGCGCGCCGTGCTGGCGCCGTGGGACACCACCGACACCTGCGAAGGCTGGCCTTTGCCGTCAAAGAAGGAACCGCCCATGCGCCAATCGCGCTCGTCGCACAGACCGGCGCAGGCATTCCAGAACTCCTGGGTATTCGACTGATAGGCCACGTCTTCCAGCATCTCGCCGATCTTACCGTTCTTGATTTCGTAGAACAGCTGGCCGCCGAACTGGAAGTTGTAGCGCTGCTGGTCGATCGAGAAGGAACCGTCGCCGACGATGTAGATGCCCTTCTTGACGTCCTTGACCATCTCGTCCGGGGTCAGCTTCTTCTTGCCCGCCTGCAGCGAGACGTTGGGCATGCGCTGGAACTGCACGCTGCTCCAGTTGTCCGCGTACGAGCAGCCGTGCGATTCCTTCTCGCCGATGATGTGGGCCTGGTCGCGGGTGGCCTGGTAGTTGACCAGGATGCCGTCCTTGATGATGTCCCAGCGCTTGCACTTGACGCCTTCGTCGTCGTAGCCGACGTTGGCCAGCGAGCCAGGAGTGGTCTTGTCGGCGACGATGTTGACCATGTCCGAACCGTACTTGAATTTCTTCGACTGCCATTTGTCCAGCGTGGCGAAGCTGGTGCCGGCGTAGTTGGCCTCGTAGCCCAGCACGCGATCGAGCTCGGTCGGGTGGCCGACGGATTCGTGGATGGTCAGCCACATGTGTTCCGGCGACAGCACCAGGTCGTACTTGCCCGGCTCGACCGACTTGGCGGTCAGCTTCTGC
Source organism: Rugamonas rivuli (assembly GCF_009380165.1). Taxonomy (GTDB): domain Bacteria; phylum Pseudomonadota; class Gammaproteobacteria; order Burkholderiales; family Burkholderiaceae_D; genus Rugamonas; species Rugamonas rivuli. Next base: position 392,915 of record NZ_WHUF01000006.1, on the reverse strand, counting down.
TTGGCCTGCTTGCCGGCCGCGCGCGCATCTTCGATCAGGTCGTAGGACTTGGTGTACAGCGTGGTCACGCCGCCGGCCGCCTTGATCTTGTGCTCCGGACGGGCGTCCAGATATTCGTAGCCCATGCCGACCGGCGACGACAAGCCCTGGCGCGAGCGGAACTTGTTGGTCTTCTGGTCGACGGCGGTGGCGAACACCGGCATCCACAGGCGGTGCAGGTCCTGGTCGATGTAGGAACCGTCGGTGGAGGCGAAGTACTTCTGCTGGTTCACCTGGAACAGCAGCGACTGCATGAAGCTGGCGCCGCCTTCCATGCCGGCCTTGTTGGCGGCGATCAGCAGGTCGGCCTTCTCCTTGATGGCGACGGTGCGCCAGTCCTTGACGATGGGCGTGGCCCACGCCACTTCGCCCACGCCCTTGACCGGGGCCAGGATGACCGGCTCGGTCTGCAGCTTGGCGTTGGCCTTGGCGATGGCGACGGCCTGGCGCGCGGCGCTGGCGACGCCGTCCGGCGTCATGTCGTTGGTGGCGGCGAAGCCGTAGGCGCCGCCGGCGATCACGCGCACGCCGACACCGGCCGATTCCGTGTTGACCACGTTCTCGACGTTCAGGTCGCGGGTGGTGATGAACTGGTTCAGGTAGCGGCCTACGCGTACGTCGCAGTAGGAAGCGCCGGCCTGGGTCGCCGCGGTCAGCGCGGTATCGGCCAGCATTTTCTTGAATTGCAGGGCGACTGGCTTGAGCAGTTCTTCCGCCGCGATTGCGCGACCGAAGGCGGGCAGCAGCATCGTGCCCAGGGCCAGACTACTAACATTGAGGAATGCACGTCGTTCCATCGTATCTCCAAAAACGTAACAGCAAGGATTAGATTGCGGGCCGGTCGCCCGGGGTTCTGCTTTTTATTTGCTCTTCTAGCTGGAACTACTTCGTTACCGCTCGTTGCTTTGCACTACACCTGAATATCCGCCGCCGTTTCCGCCGGTTTAGCAATATTAGCGCCGGATTAAGGAACGAGATAGGCAAATTTTGTGCCACGAGTAATCATGTTGAAAGCCGCTGCTTTTGCGGCGAACGGCATGGCTGGAGTGTCCGTTTAAGTGTCCGCCGGACTGTCCGCGAGTGTCCGCGAGTGTCCGCTTGCGGAGGGCGATGGAAATGCTGCGCTGCAGCGGTGCGCGGCGCTCCGTCACGGTGCGGCGGAGCGTCGTCCCAATTCGCTTGACCTGTCCGCCGGCCTGGACCATGATCGCGCAGGGCGAGCAAGCGCGCATCGTCCACACATACGAACCCTCAGGAGACTCTGCATGAAACGAACCGTACTTGCCGCCCTGGCCACCACCGCCATGCTGTTCAGCGCCGCCGGCGCCATCGCCGCCGAAGACGCCGCGCTGAAGGCCGCCATCGCCGCGCCATCGCGCACGCCGGCCAACGTCGAACGCGACGTCTACCGCCATCCCTACGAAACGCTGAGCTTCTTCGGCATCAAGCCGACCATGACGGTGGTCGAGCTGGCGCCGGGCGGCGGCTGGTACACCGAGATCCTGGCGCCCTACCTGCGCGACCACGGCAAGCTGATCGCCGCCGGCAACGACCTGGCCTCGCCGGACGCCAACGAGCGCAAGGGTGCGGAGCGCTACATGGCGCGGCTGAACGCCAAGCCGGAGGTGTACAACAAGGTGGCGCTGGGCGTGTTCTCGCCGCCGCGCAAGTATGAGTTCGCGCCGGCCGGCAGCGTCGACATGGTGCTCACCTTCCGCAACATCCACAACTGGATGGAGACCGGTCCGGACAACCTGAAAACGCTGTTCGGCAGCGTCTACACCAGCCTGAAGAAAGGCGGCGTGTTCGGCGTGGTCGAGCACCGCCTGCCGGCCTCCAAGGTGCAGGACAAGGATGCCAGCACCGGTTACATGCACGAGAAGTATGTGATCGGCCTGGCCGAGGCGGCCGGCTTCAAGCTGGCGGACAAGTCGGAAGTCAACGCCAACGCCAAGGACAACGGCGAACACAAAGGCGGCGTCTGGGCGCTGCCGCCGACCTACGCCAACAAGGACGCGGACCGCGAGATGTACAAGGCCATCGGCGAGAGCGACCGTATGACGCTGAAGTTCGTCAAGCCGTAACGTTAAAACCGCGTGAACTTGTTCTCGTCCGGCGCACCGTCGGCCACCAGATCGAGTTTGCGCGGCGAGCGGGCCGCGCGGGCCGCGCCCGGCTTCAGCACCGCCGCGCGCCGCAGCGGCGACACGCGCGGCGCATCCTCCACCGCATACTGCTTGAACACCGCCATCAACTGGCCTAGCTGCTCGGCCTGGGCGCTCATCTCTTCCGACGTGGCCGCCAACTCCTCCGAGCTGGCCGCGTTGACCTGCGTGGTCTGGCTCAGCTGAATCACCGCGCTGTTAATCTGCCGTACGCCGGAGCTCTGCTCTTCCGACGCCGCCGCTATCTCCTGCACCAGGTCCGACGTCTTGCGGATGTTGGGCACCAGCGCATCGAACATCACGCCGGCCTGCTCGGCCAGCTCCACGCTGTCCGACGCCACCTTGCTGATTTCCTGCGCCGCCACCTGGCTGCGCTCGGCCAGCTTGCGCACCTCGGCCGCCACCACCGCGAAACCCTTGCCGTGTTCGTGCGCGCGCGCCGCCTCGATGGCCGCGTTCAGCGCCAGCAGATTGGTCTGGTAGGCGATATCGTCGATGATGCCGATCTTGCTGGCGATCTGCTTCATCGCCGCCGCCGTGGCCTTGACCACCTCGCCGCCGCGCGCGGCGTCTACCGCCGCCTGGGTGGCGATGCCGTCGGTGACTTTGGCGTTCTCGGTGTTCTGCGCGATCGACGCCGTCATCTGCTCGATGGACGCGCTGGTTTCCTCCACGCTCGCCGCCTGTTCGCTGGACGCCTGCGACAGCGACTGCGCCGTCGAGCTCACTTCCTGCGAGGCGCCGGCCAGGCTGCCGACCACGACCTGCACTTCGCGCACGATGCCCGACAGGCTGCGCGCCAGCCACACCGCCAGCACACAGCCGAGCACGGCGATCAGCACGTCCATCGCCAGGATCAGGCGCTTGGCGGAATCGGTCACTTCCGTCATGGCAGCCGATTCGCCCTTGGTTTCGCTGTCGTTGACCTTGAGGAGCTTGCGGAAGGCGGCCGAGATGGCCTCGTCGGCGCCCTTGATGGCCTTGTCCATCTCCACCGCCGTCACGCCCTTCTCCTGCATGGCTTCCAGCTTGCTCATGCTGTCGGCGTAGGCCTTGGTGCCGGCCAGCACCTCGTTCAACAGCGCCTGCTCGTCGGGAGTAAGGCCGCCGCCGTCCTTGTAGTTGGCCATCTCCTTGTCGATGGCCGCCAGGTCGGCGCGGAACTGCACGTTGTTGTCGCCGCCGCGCAGGATGTAGTTCTTGAAGTGGCGCACCGCGTGGCCGTGGGCGGTGACGCCCTCCAGCACGGCGTTCTTGCGCGCCAGCGTGATGGTCTCGAACTCGGTCCAGTGTTCGTGAAGCGAGCTGAGCTTAGCGAAGGCGATTACGCCCAGCAGCACCACCAGCAACACGATGGCGCCAAATCCGGCATGCAGCCGGGTCTCCATTTTCATCTGCTTGAACATGAGAGATTTCTCCAGTCGACGGGGAGGTCCACGATGCATTGTGAACCAATCCGCCGCTGCAAATCTCACCAATACTCACCTGTGGCGTACTACCCACGACGACGGTGCCCGGCCCCGGCCAGCTTGAAGAAGGACATGGTCTGCTGCAGCTGCTCAGCCTGTCCGCTCATCTCCTCGGCGGTGGCGGCCAGCTCCTCGGAACTGGAAGCGTTCTGCTGCGTGGTCTGGCTCAGCTGTGTGACGGCGGAATTGATCTGGCCGACGCCGGCCGACTGCTCTTCCGAGGCCGCCGTGATCTCCTGCACCAGGTTGGAGGTGCGGCGGATGTTGGGCACCATCTCGTCCAGCAGACGGCCGGCCTTCTCCGCCAGCTGCACGCTGCTCGACGCCACCTGCTCGATTTCCTGCGCCGCCACCTGGCTGCGCTCGGCCAGCTTGCGCACCTCGGCCGCCACCACCGCGAAGCCCTTGCCATGCTCGCCGGCGCGCGCCGCCTCGATGGCCGCGTTCAGCGCCAGCAGATTGGTCTGGTAGGCGATGTCGTCGATGATGCTGATCTTCTTGGCGATCTGCTGCATCGCCGCCACCGTCGACTTGACCGCCTCGCCGCCTTCGGCCGCCTCCACCGCCGCCTTGCTGGCGATGCCGTCGGTGACTTTGGCGTTTTCCGTGTTCTGCGAAATCGAGGCCGTCATCTGCTCCACCGAGGCGCTGGTCTGCTCGGTGCCGGCGGCCTGCTCGCTGGCGGCCTGCGACAGCGACTGCGCCGTCGCGCTCACTTCCTCGGAGGCGCTGGCCAGCGCCTCGGCGCCGTTGTTCACCTCCTGCACCACCTGCGACAGTTTTTCTATCATGCCCTTCATCGCCGCCAGCAGGCTGCGGGTGTCGCCGGGCTTGAGCGCGACGTCGGCGCTGAGGTCGCCGTCCGCCACCTGGCGCACGATCTCGGCCGCATAACCGGGATCGCCGCCCAGCTGGCGCAGGATGCCGTTCAGGATCAGCAGGCCCAGCGACACCAGCAAGGCCAGCGCCACGCCGGAAGCCACGTACATGCTGGTCAGCGCGGCGGCCGACGCGGCATCGGCCTGGGTGACGGCGTCGTCACCGTACTTGACGTTCATCGCCACCAGCTTGTCCAGGCTGTCCTCGACATCGTGGAAGGCCGGACGGTTGGCGCTCAGCTTGCCATGCAGGGCGGCGAACAATTCCTTGCGCTTGGCCGTTTCGGCGCCATGGATCTGCTTCAGGATGTCGCCGAACTCGGCGTCCTTCTGCTTCCACGTATCCCACTGCTTGACGAAAGTTTTCCACAGCGCGGCCTCCTCGCTGGACTGCGGCAGCGCATCGTAGATCTTCCAGGCCTTGTCGATCTCGCCGAAGATTTCGCCGCGGCGCTTGACCTGCTGGGCGATTTCCGTCGTGTCCTCGGGGTACATGGCGATGGCGTCGGCGCCGCGGTTGGCGGAACGGATCGCGGTCTTGCCTTCATTGATGGCCATCAGCGCCTGTACCGACGGCATGCGGTTCTTGCCGATTTCGGCCAGCATCGCACTCTCTTTTTTCAACCCCTGGAAAGCGATCACCATCACCAGCAGCAGCGCCAGGACGGCGACAGCGATCAGCGTCAGGATCTTGGTCCTGACTGTTATCGTGGCAAGCATGTAAGACTCCCGGTAAGTGTTACGAATGTTGCGGCAATGCGCCGCCGGCCGCCAACGCGGCGATCTCGCTGGCCGATACCACGTGTTGCACGTTCAGCAGCAGCACGAAGCGCCCCTGCACCTTGCCTATCCCCTGCAGCATTTCGGCGCGCACCTGGGCGCCGAAGCTGGGCGCCGGTTCGATATCGGCCGGCGGAATATCCAGCACCGCATTGACCGCGTCGACCAGGATGCCGATCACGAACGGGCCGTCGTCGCTCTCGACTTCGACCACGATGATGCAGGTGCGCTTGCCGATCGGCGAAGGCTCGCGCTCCAGCCTGCGCGCCAGGTCCAGCACCGGCACCGCCGTGCCGCGCAGGTTGATCACGCCGCTGATACAGGGCGGCATCTGCGGCACCGGCGTCACGCCGGCGTACTCCAGGATTTCGCGCACCGCCAGGATGCCGATGGCGAACATGTCCTGCCCCAGCATGAAGCTGAGGAACTGTGACGGGGTCGCGGCGGCCAGCTGCTTCGGTTCGGATCGGATCATGGTATTCATCGCCGCCTCTCTCAGAATTTGACGAAGTGCGATTCGTCGGGTTCGCTCATTTCCACCATGCGGCGGTTGCCGGCAGCGCTGGTCGTCGCCATGCGGCCGCCGGTGCGCGCGGACGGCTTGCCCGGCTTGCGCGCCACCGCCACCGTCGCTGTGCGGACAGGCTGCGGCATGCCGGCCAGCTTGAAGAAGGCCATGGTCTGCTGCAGCTGTTCGGCCTGGGTGCTCATTTCCTCGGCGGTGGCGGCCAGCTGCTCGGAACTGGAGGCGTTCTGCTGCGTGGTCTGGCTCAGCTGCGTGACGGCCGCGTTGATCTGGCCGACGCCGGCCGACTGCTCCTCCGACGCCGCCGTGATCTCCTGCACCAGGTTGGAAGTGCGGCGAATATTGGGCACCATCGCGTCCAGCAGGCGGCCGGCTTGGTCCGCCAGCTCGACGCTGCTCGACGCCACCTGCTCGATTTCCTGCGCCGCCACCTGGCTGCGCTCGGCCAGCTTGCGCACCTCGGCCGCCACCACCGCGAAGCCCTTGCCATGCTCGCCGGCGCGCGCCGCTTCGATGGCCGCGTTCAGCGCCAGCAGGTTGGTCTGGTAGGCGATGTCGTCGATGATGCTGATCTTCTTGGCGATCTGCTGCATCGCCGCCACCGTCGACTTGACCACCTCGCCGCCCTCGGCCGCCTCCAGCGCCGCCTTGCTGGCGATGCCGTCGGTGACTTTGGCGTTTTCCGTGTTCTGCGAGATCGAAGCCGTCATCTGCTCCACCGAGGCGCTGGTCTGCTCGGTGCCGGCGGCCTGCTCGCTGGCGGCCTGCGACAGCGACTGCGCCGTCGCGCTCACTTCCTCGGAGGCGCTGGCCAGCGCCTCGGCGCCGTTGTTCACCTCCAGCACCACTTGCGACAGTTTTTCCGTCATGCCCTTCATCGCCGCCAGCAGGCTGGTGCTGTCGTTGGCGCGCAAGCGCACCTCGACGCTCAGATCGCCATCGGACACGGCGCGCACCACGTCGACCGCGTAGGCCGGCTCGCCGCCCAGCTGGCGCATCAGGCCACGCACGATCAGGAAGGCCAGCAGCGAGGCCATCACGGCCGCCACGGCGCCGGTGGCGATCAATTGCGTGCGCGCGCTGTCGTATTGCTCGTCGGTTTCCTTGTCGGCCACCGCCATCGCCTCGGCCTGGTAATCGTTCATCGCATCGAGCGCGCCGAAATAGGCGCTCTGCACCGGCCGCAGCTTTTCGATCAGGATGGGGCGGGCCTGGTCGGCATGGCCGGCGCGCACCAGGGCGATGAACTCGGCGCGCACCGCCAGGTATTGGTCCTCGGCGGCCAGCGTCTTGGCCAGCAAGTCCTTGCCCTTCTGGTTGCGGACGATTTCCTTGAGCTTCTTGGTGATGTCGGCGATGCGGCCGTCGGCCGTGGCGATGCGGTCCAGCTCCTGGTTGACGGTCTTGCTGTCGCTGAAGATGATGGCGTTGCGCAGCGAGCGCGCGATCAGGTTGACGTCGCCGATCCATTTATAGGTCAGCACGACTTTCGGATAACGGTCCTGGATGACGACATTGTTCAAGTCGTTGATCGCCCCCAGCTTGGAGATGCCCAGCATGATGCCGCCGATCAGCAGCACGACGATAAACCCGAACGACAGGCCCAGATAGGTACTGATCTTCAGTTGGCGCAGCATAGTGCCTCCCTTGTCGTTCAGAATTTGACGAAGTGCGATTCGTCGGGTTCGCTCATTTCCGTCATGCGGCGGTTGCCGCCCACGCCGGTCGTCGCCATGCGGCCGCCGGTGCGCGCGGACGGCTTGCCCGGCTTGCGCGGCGCGGCCGCGGTGCGGATGGGGCGCGACACGCCGGCCAGCTTGAAGAAGGACATGGTCTGCTGCAGCTGCTCGGCCTGGCCGCTCATCTCCTCGGCGGTGGCGGCCAGCTCCTCGGAACTGGAGGCGTTCTGCTGCGTGGTCTGGCTCAGTTGCGTGACGGCCGAGTTGATCTGGCCGACGCCGGCCGACTGCTCTTCCGACGCCGCCGTGATCTCCTGCACCAGGTTGGAGGTGCGGCGGATATTCGGCACCATCTCGTCCAGCAGGCGGCCGGCCTTCTCCGCCAGCTCGACGCTGCTCGACGCCACCTGTTCGATTTCCTGCGCCGCCACCTGGCTGCGTTCGGCCAGCTTGCGCACCTCGGCCGCCACCACCGCGAAGCCCTTGCCATGCTCGCCGGCGCGCGCCGCCTCGATGGCCGCATTCAGCGCCAGCAGATTGGTCTGGTAGGCGATGTCGTCGATGATGCTGATCTTCTTGGCGATCTGCTGCATCGCCGCCACCGTCGACCTGACCGCATCGCCGCCCTCGGCCGCTTCCAGCGCCGCCTTGCTGGCGATGCCGTCGGTGACTTTGGCGTTTTCCGTGTTCTGCGAAATCGAGGCCGTCATCTGCTCCACCGAGGCGCTGGTTTCTTCGGTGCCGGCGGCCTGCTCGCTGGCGGCCTGCGACAGCGACTGCGCCGTCGCGCTCACTTCCTCGGAGGCGCTGGCCAGCGCCTCGGCGCCGTTGTTCACTTCCTGCACCACGTGCGACAGTTTTTCTATCATGCCCTTCATCGCCGCCAGCAGGCTGGTGGTGTCGCCGGGCTTGAGCGCGACGTCGGCGCTGAGGTCGCCGTCCGCCACCTGGCGCACGATGTCCGCCGCATACGATGGATCGCCGCCCAGCTGCTTCATGATGCCGTTGAGGATCAGCAGGCCGATGAACACCAGCAGCGCCAGCGCCACGCCGGACGCGGTGTACATCAGGCTGAGCGCATGGGAGGAGGATTCGTCGGCATTCTTGACGTCGCCCTCGCCGTAGCCGATGTTGAGCGCCACCAGCTTGTTCAGGCTTTCCTCTGCGTCGTGGAAGGCCGGACGGTTTTCCTGCAGGGTCTTGTGCAGGGTGGCGTAGAGCTCCTTGCGTTTGGCGCTATCGGCCCGCAGGATCTGGCCGGCCAGATCGTTGATGATGGCGTCGCGCGCCTTCCAGGTTTCCCACTGCTTGACGAAGGTCTTCCAGACCGCCGCCTCCTCGGTTTCCTGCGGCAGCGCGTCGTAGATTTTCCAGGCTTTGTCGACGTCGCCCCAGATCTCCTGCTTGCGCTTGATTTCATGCGCGACGTTGTCCGCTTCCTCGGGATAGGCCGCGGTGGTGTCGATCGAGCGGCTGGCCGAGCGCAGCGCCGTCTGGCCCTCGCTGATCTGCTGCAACGCCTGCACCGACGGCATGCGGTTCTTGCCTATCTGGGTCAGCATCGCGCCTTCCTGCTTCAACCCCATGAAGGCGATTAACACCACCACCACCAGCGCCAGTACCGCCACCACCAGCAAGATCAGGATCTTGGCCCGAACCGTTAAAGTAGACAACATGATGACTCCCCCCAGAGATGCGACTTATCGGATATTTTTTTGACTACGCTTGTTCCGCCAGCGCCCGCAGCCTGCGCCGGTCCTGCCTGATCCACCCCACCAACTCTTCGGCCGGCATCGGCCTGGCCAGCAGATAGCCCTGCGCCAGGTCGCAGCCCAGCTCACGCAGCAGCTGCCAGTCCTCCAGCGTCTCCACGCCTTCGGCCACGGTCGCCACGCCCAGGCTTTGCCCCAGGTCCAATGCGCTTTTCAGCACCACGTGGCGGTTCGGCCACTGCGACGCGCCGTTGACGAAGGCGCGGTCTATCTTCAATTCGGTGAACGGGCAGCGGGCGAACTGCTGCATCGACGAATAGCCGATGCCGAAATCGTCCATCGCCAGGCCGAAGCCCATCAGCCGCAGCCGCCCCATATTGGTCAGCGCGTGCGACAGCTGGCGCATCACGCTGGTCTCGGTCACTTCCCACACCAGCGAAGACGGCGCCACGCCGGAAGCCATCACCAGCGCCGTCAGGCGGTCGATGAAGCCGCGTTCGGCCAGGTTGTCGGCCGACAGATTGACCGACACCGTCAGCGGCGGCAGGCCGGACTGGGTCCATTCCTGCAGGCGTTCCAGCACCTGGCGCACCATGCCCAGCGTGAACTCCTCCATCAGCGGCGTGCCCTCCATTGCGTCGATGAAGTGCAGCGGCGACAGCAGCCCGCGCGTCGGATGGCGCCAGCGCGCCAGCGCCTCCAGACCCTTCAGCTGGCCGCTACGGATCGCCACCTTGGGCTGGAAATAGGGGATGAACTCCTGCTGCGCCACGGCCCGCGCCAACTCGTCCGCGCCCGGCATGTCCGGCGGCGCGCAGGCCGGCTTGACGACCGCCTTGCGGCCGGCGCGCGCCAGCAGCTGCGCCAGCGCGTCCGCCTGCACCGGCTTGAGCAAGGTGCCCAGCAAGTCCATGCAGGCATCGTCGAAATCCATGCTCTCGATGATCTCCAGCAGGCGCGGATCGCGCGCGCTGACCACGATCAGGTTCTGCGCCAGCCGCCGCTCGCGCAGCTGGCAGGTCAGCTCGATGCCGTCCATGCCCGGCATCTCCAGGTCGGTCAGCACCAGGAAGATCGCGTCGCCGCCCAGGCGCTCCAGCACCTGCAAGGCTTCGTTGCCGTCGGCCGCCTCCAGCACCTCGCCGAAGGCCAGCTCGCGCAGCAGGCCGGCCAGATAGCCGCGCTGCACCGCGCTGTCCTCCACCACCAGCACGCGCTGGCCGGCCCATGCGCGGGCAGGCGCCAGCGTGGGATCGGTGGCGGCTTCGGTGAGCGTGTCGGTGGCCATGGCGGCGGTCAGTAGGACAGCTGCTGCAGGATTTCGCGGTAGATCGCGTTCAGCGGCACCGAGCGCTCCACCCCGCCGCGCTTGACCGCTTCCTTGGGCATGCCGTACACCACGCAGCTGGCCTCGTCCTGCGCCACGGTGCGGGCGCCGGCCTTGTGCATCTCCAGCATGCCGGCGGCGCCGTCGTCGCCCATGCCGGTCATGATGACGCCCAGCGCATTGGCGCCGGCCGCGCGCGCGGCGGAACGGAACAGCACATCGACCGACGGCCGGTGGCGGTTGACCAGCGGGCCGTCCACCACCTCGACGAAATACTGGGCGCCGTTACGGCGCAGCAGCATGTGCTTGCCGCCGGGCGCGATCAGCACCACGCCCTGCAGCACGCGGTCGTTGTTGGCCGCCTCCTTGACGCGCACCTCGCACACGCTGTCCAGGCGCGCGGCAAAGGCGGCGGTGAATTTTTCCGGCATGTGCTGCACCACCACGATGCCGGGCGAGACCCGGGGCAGCGCGGTCAGCACCTCTTCCAGCGCCTGGGTGCCGCCGGTGGAGGTGCCGATCGCCACCACGCGCTCGGTGGTGGTGGTCATCGGCCGGTGGTCGGACGGCGGCAGCACCGCGTCCGCATTCAGCTTGGCCGTCACCGGCGGCGGCGCCGGACGGTTGGCCAGCTTGCCGACGCGGGCGCCGGCCGCCGCCCGCACGGCCGACACCAGCTCGTCGGCGGAGTCGTGCAGGAACTGCTTGAGGTCCAGCCGCGGCTTGGTGATGATGGCCACCGCGCCGGCCGACAGCGCCTCCACCGAGGTCTGCGCGCCCTTCTCGGTCAGCGTCGAGCAGATCACCACCGGCGTCGGCCGCTCGCTCATGATCTTGCGCAGGAAGGTGATGCCGTCCATCTTCGGCATCTCGACGTCAAGCACGATCACATCCGGCCATTGCACCTTCATGCGCTCCATCGCCAGCAGCGGATTGGCGACCGCGTGGCCGACGAAGATGCCCGGCGCCGCGTTCAGCAAGCTGCTCAGCACCTGGCGCACCACGGCTGAATCATCGACGATCATGACGTTTATTCCACTCATGCCTATTCCTTGTTTTGCGCTGCAGGGCCGCCGACCGCCGTTTCGGGCGGGACCTGGCGGCTCAGGACTTCGCCGCTGCGGATGGTGAAGATCAGTTGGCGGTGGCCTTCGCCGAACAGGCTTTCGGACACCACGTGTATGCCGTGCTGCTGCAGCGTGCTGCGCGCGTAGTCGCCGTTCTGCATGCCGATGTCGCGCACCTTGGCGTTGCGCGGAAACATGGCGGCGCCGCCGAAGATCTTGCCCTGGCACTGGATCAGCGGCACGCCATGATGGGCCAGGCCTTCCAGCAGCAGCTTCATGGCGTCGGCGCCGTAGATGCCGGGCTTGTCGTGGGCCTTGCGGCGGCCGTGCCCCGGCAGCAGGAAGTGCGACATGGCGCCGATGCGCATGGCCGGATGCCACAGCGTGACCGACACGCAGGAGCCCAGCAACGTGCGCACCCGATACCGTTCGTCGCCGACGAAATAATCGCCGGGCATCAGGAAGATATCGATCAGCTTGGAGTCGGCCATGGTCAGCGTCGCGATCATGGTTTGCGATAGATGGACGGCGCCACCGCGACCACGGTGTCGTTGATATCGTTCAGCGTTTCCGAGTGGCCGATCAGGAAGTAGCCGCCCGGCCGCAGCTGCGCCAGCAGCCGCGCCACCACCTGGCGCTTGGTCTCCAGGTTAAAGTAAATCATCACATTGCGCAGGAAGATCACGTCGAACATCCCCAGCTTGGGCAAGGGTTCGTTCAGGTTCAGGTGGCGGAACTGCACGCGCTGGCGCAGCGCCCGTTCGATCAGCATGGTGCCGGCCTCGCTGCCCTGGCCCTTGAGGCAGAAGCGTTTCAGGTAGGCCTGCGGCATCTGGCTGGCGCGCTCCATCGGATAGTGGCCGCAGCGGGCGCGCTCCAGCACGCGGGTGCTGATGTCGGTGCCCAGCACCTCCCACGCGGCGTCGCCCAGCACGTCGGCCATCACCATGGCGATGCTGTAGGTTTCCTCGCCGCTGGAACTGGCGGCGCTCCACACGCGCATGGTCTGGCGGCGCTCGCGCGCTTCGACGGCCAGGTCGCGCAGCAGCGCGAAGTGCTTGGGCTCGCGGAAGAAATAGGTTTCGTTGGTGGTCAGCAGGTCGACCGCCACTTGCAGCTCGGCCGGCTGGGCGCGGCTTTCCAGCAGGCGCAGATAGTCGCCGTAACTCTCCAGCTGGTAGTGCGCCAGGCGCTTGGCCAGGCGTCCGCTGACCAGCGCCTGCTTGCCGTTGGCCATGAAGATCCCCGCCGCCTCGTAGATGAAGCGCTGGAATTGCGTGAACTCGCGCTCGGTGATGGTAACGACTGGCATGGCGGCCGCCGCTTCAGTTGTGGTGCGTGGCGACGGTGCCGCGCGCCATCTCGACTATCTCCTCGCTCGACAGCACGTGCTCGATGTCGAGCAGGATCACGAACTTGCCATTGACCTTGCCGATGCCGGCGATGAAGTCGGGCCGGATGCGGGTGCCGAACGACGGCGCCTCCTCGATGTCGCCGGCGGCGATCTCCACCACCGCGTTGACCGAATCGACCAGCATGCCCAGCACCTGCTTGCCGTCGCCGTCGCCGTTGTCGACTTCGACGATGACGATGCAGCTGCGCTTGCCGATCACGCTGGGCGCGCGCTCGAAGCGCGCCGACAGGTCCATCACCGGCACCACGGCGCCGCGCAGGTTGATCACGCCGCGCACGCAGGCCGGCATCATCGGCACCGTGGCCAGGCTGCCGTACTCGATGATCTCCTTGATGTGCAGGATACCGACCGCGTACTGGTCCTCGCCCAGCATGAAGGTCAGGAACTGGCTGGGCAGGGCGGCGCCGCTTTGCAGCGCGACGATGGCGCTGCTCCCGTACGTCACCACATGGTCTGCGGCTGTATTCATATTGTCCTCTCCGAAGTTAGGCGGCCAGCGCGACGACGCCCTTGCCGCTGACGGCCTGCATCAGCGCGGCCACGTCCAGGATCAGCGCCACCTCGCCGCTGCCCAGGATGGTCGAGCCGCTGATGCATTTGACTTCGCTGAACATGGGGCTGAGCGGCTTGATCACGGTCTGGAATTCGCCCAGCAGGGTGTCGACCGCCAGCCCGGCGCGGTGGTTGCCCAGCTTGAGCACGACGATGCTCTCGCGCCGCGTGGCCGCGCCGTCGATGCGGAACAGCTCGCGCAGCCGCACGAAGGGCAGCACCTGGCCGCGCAGATTGCAGTAGTCCTGGCCCGGCTCGGTGGCGTATTCGATGCACTCTTCGATCATGTCCAGCGGGATGACGAACACCGAGCTGCCCACCTGCACCAGGAAGCCGTCGATGATGGCCAGCGTCAGCGGCAGGCGCACGGTGACGGTGGTTCCCGCGCCCTCCTTGCTGGAGACATCGACGCTGCCGCGCAGCGCCGTGATGTTGCGCTTGACCACGTCCATGCCGACGCCGCGCCCGGACAGGTTGGTGATCTTCTCGGCGGTCGAGAAGCCGGCCTCGAAGATCAGGTTGTAGATTTCGCTGTCGGTCAGCTTGCGGTCGGCGTCCACCAGGCCGCGTTCGACGGCCTTGGCCAGGATTTTTTCCTTGCGCAGGCCGCCGCCGTCGTCGCTGACTTCGATGACGATGCTGCCCGATTCATGGAAGGCGTTCAGCTTGATCATGCCCTTGGCCGGCTTGCCGTTGGCCACGCGCACATCGCCCGGCTCGATGCCGTGGTCCATGGCGTTGCGCACCAGGTGCATCAGCGGATCGCCGATCTTCTCGACCACGGTCTTGTCCAGCTCCGAATCCTCGCCGTCGACGATCAGGCCGATGTCCTTGCCCAGCTCGCGCGCGACGTCGTGCACCACGCGCTGGAAGCGGTTGAAGGTGGCGCCTATCTTCACCATGCGCAGTTCCAGCGCGGCGTCGCGCACTTCCTCCACCAGACCGGACAGCGTCGAGGTGCATTCCTGCAGCTCGGTGTTCTGGATATGCTGGCCTATCATGTTGGCGCGGGCGCCGGCGATGATCAGTTCGCCGACCAGGTCGATCAGGCGGTCCAGCTTATCGGAATCGACGCGGATAGACCGGCTTTCCTGCGCCTTCTGCTCGCTGACCTGCTTCTGCTTGGCCAGCGCGGCCTCCACCACCACCGGCGGCACGCTGCCGGCGCCGACCAGGATGCTGCCCAGCTGCTGCGGCACGACCTCGTCCTGCGGGTTGTCGGGATGGGATTGCTGGTGCAGCGCGCCCTCCAGCTCGTGCGAGGTGACGCTGCCGCAGCGCACCAGGATCTCGCCCAGCCGCGCGGCCTGCTCGGGCAAGGCGCGGATCAGGTCGACGTAGTGCGACACCTTGCTGTGCGGCGGGATGATGCGGATCTCGCAATCGTCCTGCACGAACTCGAACACGCCGGCGATGGCTTCGCGGTCGGCCGCGCTGTCGAAGGCGATCTCGAAGCCCAGATAGCACAGCTCGGCGTCCATTTCCTCGGCCGGCGGCATGGCGTCGGGCACGGTGGCGATGCCGACGATCTTGCCCAGCTTGGCCAGGTAGCGCAGGAAGGCGATCGGGTCCATGCCGTTCTGCAGCACGCCGCGGCCGAAGCGCAGCGAGATGTGCCAGTAGTCGCTGTCGCCGCGCTCCTGGTCGATGCGTTCGACGCCCGGCTCGGCGTGCACCGCCAGCGGCGCGTCGGCGGCCTGGGCTTCCTCGGCGTGGCCGCCCGCCATGTGGCGGCGCAGCTGTTGCAGCAGCATCTCGCCTTCCGGCGCGGTGTCGGGGTCGGCGTCGAGGCGGCCGGCGGCCAGCGCGTCGGTCATGCCGGACAGGTAATCGCAACAGGACAGCAGCAGCACGATCATCTCGTCGTTGAGCACCACGCGGCCGTCGCGCACCTCGTCGAGCAGGCTCTCGACCACGTGGGTGAAGGCGACGATGTGGTCCAGGCTGAACAGGCCGGCCGATCCCTTGATGGTGTGGGCCGCTCGGAAGATGGCGTTGATCGCCTCGCTCTGGTCGCCCGCGATGTCGACGTTGAGCAGCGCGTTTTCCATCTCTTCCAGCAGCTCGCGGCTTTCGGTGATAAAGGTCTGTAGTGCTTCGTCCAGGTTCATGGCATGCCCTCGGAACAAAAAGAAACAGATGGATGCGGCAGGTAGGTGATCAGGTGTGTATCAGCAGGGCGTCGCCGAAGAAGGCGCCCATGTCCAGCATGTCGAAGATCTCCACCACGGCGGGACTGTGCTGCAGCAGCCGCAGTTCGCGCTGGTCGGCGTTGGCGGTCAGCTTGGCCAGCATCAGCACCTGCAGGCCGGCCGTATCGAGCTCGGTGATGCCGGACAGGTCGATCTCCAGCACCTGGGTCTTGCGCAGCGCTTCCAGCACCGTGGTCTTCAGGTCGGCCGCGCGATAAATGGTCATCTCGCCGTCGAGGGCGATGCGAGCGACTGCTGCTCCAGTTTGATCGGACATGACGTCCTCCGTGGGGTTATGGCATGACGAGTTTGGCGACGGCGCCCAGCAGCACTTCCGGCTTGAACGGCTTGACCACCCAGGCCTTGGCGCCGGCCGCCTTGCCCTCTTCCTTCTTGCTTTCCTGCGACTCGGTGGTCAGCATGATGACGGGCGTGAACTTGTACAGCGGCAGCTGCTTGAACTGCTTGACGAAGGTGATGCCATCCATGTTGGGCATGTTGACGTCGCACACCACCAGATGGATTTTCTGGCCGGTGCATTTGGACAGCGCGTCGACGCCGTCGCGGCCTTCGATCACCTCGTAGCCCGCGCCCTTGAGCGCGATGCCGACCACTTGTCGCAGGGAAGCCGAATCGTCGACCACCATGATGGTTTTTGCCATGTTCTTTACCTCGCTAGCACATCAGAAAAAAGTGATCTCGTCGGCCGCCGCGGCCACCGGCGCCGCGTGGCTGTCGCCGCCGTGCACCGCGTGCTCCTCGGCCATGGCGTAGGTCTTTTGCAGTTCGTGCAGCAGCGGCTGCGGGTCCAGCGCTTCCAGCACCTGGTCGGCGGTGTAGCGGTCGCGGTTGTCGCGCAGCAGCGCCGGCAGCAGCTCCATGTTTTCGCGCACGTGCGCCATCACCTGGCTGACGCGGTCCTGGAACTGCAGCTGCACCAGCGCCTCGCCCACCTCGCCCTGGATGCCGATGCTGTCCTGCTTGAGCTTTTCGGCCGATTGCACCAGCGCGTCGGTCATCGTGCGGAAGTCGCCCAGCACCGATTCGATCATGCCTTCGGCCGACTGCATCGACTTGTCTTCCTGCTCGCTCGATTGTTCGGCGGCCTGGCTGGCGGCCAGGATGGCGCTGCTGATCAGGCCGACGCGGTTGGAGATGTTGCGGCCGGTCTCGGCCGAGCGGCTCGACAGGTTGCGCACTTCCTGCGCCACCACGGCGAAGCCGCGCCCGGCGGGACCGGCGCGCGCCGCTTCGATGGCGGCATTCAGCGCCAGCAGATTGGTCTGGGCGGCGATGCTGGCCACGCCTTCGGCCATGTCGCGCAGTTCGCGGGTGAAGCGTTCCAGGTCCTTGATTTGCGCCAGCATCGCGTGCTTGGACGACATCGCCGACTTCATCGACGTCACCACCGAGCCGAGCTGGGTTTCGCTGCGCGAGAAGATTTCGGTCATGGAGTTGCCAGCCCCTTTGCCGCCGCCCTTGCCGCCATCATGGCTGGACACGTGGACCGCGTCGTCGAGCTTGTCGACGATGTTGGAGAAGCGCCCGGCCAGGTCGGCCACGGCTTCCTCCATCTGGTTGCGGGAATTTTCTATGTGGCGGCACCAGATCGGCAGCACGGCGTCGCCGAAGCGTTCGCGCGCGGCCAGGTAGTCGTCGATCATGGCTTGCTCGCCGCCGCCCAGCGCGGCGGCGCCGGCGCCGCGCGCGCACCACGCGGCAGCCGCCAGCAGCAGGGCCGACCACAGGACTGTGTACCAGCCCCAGGCGCTCCAACCCGCGACCATCGTTCCCAACGCGCCCCCGCCGGCCAGGCCGAAGGGGACCAGAATTTTGCTGTCGAAGCCGCTATTGTTCTTCACTGGACGCCACCCCACTGTAGTCTCCCGGCACTCTCGATAGGGATGCCGTGGAGTCCAACTGTATCTCAGAAACTTGGCCTGCGCCACAATGTAGGTGGCGTATTAATTGTATCTGTGTTTTACGCGACAACACTTCAATTAGCTTCCGATGGGAAATAATTTACGTTTAAGATGGTGGCTGGTGCGCCCGCTCTCCGCGCATCTGTTGCACCCGCGCAACCGCGCCCCGGGCGCCCCGCCGGCGGCGCCTGACTATCACGCTGGAACCTGCCTATGCCCGCTTTGAATATCGACCTGTCGCTGCCGCTGCTGGTGGTGGACGACAACCAGCAGATGCGCTCCGTGGTCAAGGGCATCCTTGCCGACCTCGGCTTCGTCAACGTGTTCCTGGCCGGCAGCGGCGAGGAAGCGTGCCGCATCCTCAACGAGCGGCCGATCGCCGCCGTCATTTCCGATCTCGACATGCCCGGCATGAACGGCCTGCAGCTGTTGCAGTGGGTGCGCGCCAACCTGGCCGATGCCGAGCTGCCCTTCATGCTGCTGCCCAGCGAGGCCAACCGCGACGGCTTGCGCGCGGCGGCCCAGGCCGGCGTGACCGACTGCCTGATCAAACCGTTCACGCTGGCGACCTTCCACAGCAAGCTGCAGGCGATGTTCCAGTCGCGCGGCGACGCCGCCGTCAAGCGTGCCGCCGTGCGCCGCGCCGCCATGCCGGCCGCGCCCGTCCCTGCGCCTGCGCCGGCGCCGCTGATCGGCCTGGAGCGCCCGCTGGAAGAACGGCTGCGCGAAGCGACCGTGCTGGTGGTGGACGACATCGCCACCAACATCAAGGTCATCGCCGGCATGCTGGCCGAGGACGGCTACGGCGTGAAGGTGGCGATCTCCGGCAAGAAGGCGCTGGAGATCATTCCCGTGTACCGGCCCGACATCATCCTGCTCGACGTGATGATGCCGGAGATGGATGGCTTCGAAGTATGCCGCCGGCTCAAGGCCGATCCGGCCACCGCCGACATCCCGGTGATCTTCCTGTCCGCCAAGGACCAGGCCGAGGACATCGTCGGCGGCCTGGAGCTGGGCGCGGTGGACTACGTGACCAAGCCGGTCGATCCCACCATCCTCAAGGCCCGCCTGCGCACCCATCTGCGGCTGGCCGGCATGATGGCCGAACTGCGGCGGCAGAACGCGGCCGTGGCCGACAACGCCCATCTGCGCGAGGAAGTCGAACGCCTGAGCCGCTACGACCTGGCGGCGCCGCTGGCCGAAGTGCTGGATGCCAGCGCGCGGCTGCTAGCCGATCCCACGCTGGCGCCGCCGCAGCGCGAGCGCATGGCCGTGCTGGACGAGGCGGCGCGGCGCGCGCTGCGGCTCGCCAGCCTGTCGCTGGAACTGTGCCGCATCGAACAGGGCGCCAGTCACCCGCACGCCGAGCAGGTGGCGCTCAACCCGCTGCTGGCGCGCGCCACCTCGGCCGTCGCCGCCAGCCATCCGGTGATGCTGCCGGCGCAGCCGGCCACGCTGCTGGCCAACGGCACGCTGTGCCACATGCTGTTCGAGCACCTGGCGCTGAACGCGGCGGCCCACACGCCGGCCGGCACCTCCATCGTGCTGGGCGCGACGCTGGACGGCGGCCACTGGGCGCTGACGCTGGAATACGCCGGCGTGCTGCCGGCCGCGCAGCGCGCCTGCCTGCAGGGCCAGGCCGGACGACCGGACGACGAGCAGGCGCTGCCCATGTACGCGGCCCGCCTGCTGGCGCAGGTCCAGGGCGGCACGCTGGCCGCGCTGGACGACAGCGCGCGCAGCCGCTTGCTGCTGCGTTTGCCGGCCGGTTGAAAACTCTGCACTCGACATTTGCGCCTATCCCGGGTAGATTGCCAACGTTGCATAGAAACTATGCAAAATTGACTATCAAGAAACATCAGTAAACACAGGGGAAAACAATATGAAACAATATGGCGCGGAATTTTTTGGAACGTTTTGGCTGGTACTGGGCGGCTGCGGCAGCGCGGTGCTGGCGGCGGCCTTCCCGGGCGTCGGCATCGGCTTGCTGGGCGTGTCGCTGGCCTTCGGCCTGACGGTGCTGACCATGGCCTACGCCATCGGCCACATCTCTGGCTGCCACCTGAACCCGGCGGTATCGATCGGCCTGTGGGCCGGCGGCCGCTTCCCGGCCAATAAGCTGCTGCCTTACATCGTCGCCCAGGTGCTGGGCGCCATCGTCGCCGGCGGCGTGCTGTACACCATCGCCAGCGGCAAGGCCGGCTTCGACGTCATGGGCGGCTTCGCCTCCAACGGCTACGGCGCGCATTCGCCAGGCGGCTACTCGCTGCTGGCCGCGCTGGTGACGGAAGTGGTCATGACCATGATGTTCCTGCTGATTATCCTGGGCGCCACCGACGAGCGCGCACCGAAAGGCTTCGCACCGCTGCCTATCGGTCTGGGCCTGACGCTGATCCACCTGATCAGCATCCCTGTCACCAACACCTCGGTCAACCCTGCGCGCAGCACCGGCGTGGCGCTGTACGTGGGCGACTGGGCCACCAGCCAGCTGTGGCTGTTCTGGGTTGCGCCTATCGTCGGCGCACTGCTGGGCGCGGCGATCTACCGCTTCATCGGCTCGCCGGAAAAAGCGTAAACCGTTTAGCTGGTTTCAGCCACCTGGAGCCAGCATGGGGCGCGCACCGCCGCGCCCCTGCACGGCCGGCCACCGTGGCGCGGCGTCGCCCAGCTTGAAGATGCTGACGGCGTCGGCCAGCTTGGCGGCTTGTTCCTGCATCGCATCGGCCGCTGCGGCGGCCTGCTCCACCAGCGCGGCGTTCTGCTGCGTCACATGATCCATCTGCGTGATTGAATTGTTGATCTGCTCGATGCCGTTGGTCTGCTCGCTGCTGGCGGTGCTGATCTCGGCCATGATGTCGGTCACGCGGCGGATGCTCGACACCACCTCCTCCATCGTGCTGCCGGCCTGACCCACCAGGCGCGTACCGGCCGCCACCTTGCCCACCGAATCGTCGATCAGCGCCTTGATCTCCTTGGCGGCGCTGGCCGAACGCTGCGCCAGGTTGCGCACCTCGGACGCCACCACCGCGAAGCCACGGCCCTGCTCGCCCGCGCGCGCCGCTTCCACGGCGGCGTTGAGCGCCAGGATATTGGTCTGGAAGGCGATGCCGTCGATGACGCCGATGATGTCGACGATCTTCTTCGACGATTCGTCGATCGAGGCCATGGTCTGCACCACGTCCGACACCACGGCGCCGCCGCGCTGCGCCACATCCGAGGCCGACGCCGCCAGCTGGTTGGCCTGGCGCGCGTTCTCGGCGTTCTGCTTGACGGTGCTGGTCAGCTCTTCCATCGACGAGGCGGTTTCCTCCAGCGAACTGGCCTGCTGTTCGGTGCGCGAGGACAGGTCGAGGTTGCCGGCGGCGATCTGCGAGGACGCGGTGGCGATGGCGTCCGTACCGTTGCGCACGTCGCTGACGATGCGCACCAGGCCGCCCGACATGCGGTGCAGCGCCTGCAGCAGCTTGCCCGGCTCGTCCTGGCTGTAGCCGGTGGCGGCGCGGTTGCTGTGGTCGACCAGGTCGCCGCCGGCCACGCATTCGGCCAGCGCCACCGCCTCGTTGATGGGACGGGTGATGCCGGCCGTCAGCCACCACGCGAACGCCACGCTGAAGGCCACCACCAGCGCCGCCATCGCCACCAGCAGGTTGCGGCTGTCCTTGGCCACCTGGTCGATGCGGGCGGCGGCGGCATCGATTTCCTTGCGCTGATGATCCAGCATTTTTTGCAGCATCGCTTCGTAGGTCTTGGCGGCCGGGATGTAGGTCTCGTCGAGCAGCCTGGTGGCGACGTCGGCGTCGCCGGCGGCCTTGGCCTTCATGACGCCGTCGCGCCCGGCGACGTAGGCCTTGCGGGTGTTGACCAGATCGGCCATCAGGGCCTTGTCGTCGTCGGTGGCCAGTTCCTCGATCTTCTTGATCAGGCCCTGGGCGTAGGCGGTGGAATTCTTGGCTTCCTCGGCAAAGAAGGTGGCCAGCACCGGATCGGCGCTCTTGGCCACGGCGGTGGTGCGGCGGATGCCGGCGAACACCACGCGGTACCAGTCGGCGATCAGACGTTCCTTGGCCAGCGGCAGTTCCATCATGGCGCGGGTGGATTCGGCCACGCCCTGCAGGCGGTAGATGCCCAGCCCGGTGTTCAGTATCAGGATGGCGAGGATGACGGCAAAGCCCAGCGACAGGCGGCGTCCTATGCTGAGATCGGTGATTTTCATGGCTGTCTCCCGTGGCTGATTAGTTGCCTATGGTAACGCCGATTTCAGCCGCCATTCAACTGGTTTAAGTTTGAAATATATTTTCGATTTACATTCCAAATCACAACAAAAATTGCGTTAAGGACTGAGAAAACGTTTACACTTCCGGGACTTATGTACGGCCATTTACATGCCGGAACGAAAAACACCACGAAAAATGAACCAGGCATTCTTAGACCACAGAGCAAAGTACCGGGATATTGTTGCCCGGAGATACAAAGTCACGGCTGACATGTATGACGAGGTGACGCGCATGCTGGCGCCGCTGGCGGTACCGGTCAGCATGCGCAAGGGCGAGTACCTGCAGCGCATCGGCGTCGTCGCCAACAGCGT
The DNA here is from genome assembly GCF_009380165.1 of Rugamonas rivuli. GTDB lineage: Bacteria > Pseudomonadota > Gammaproteobacteria > Burkholderiales > Burkholderiaceae_D > Rugamonas > Rugamonas rivuli. Next base: position 370,608 of record NZ_WHUF01000006.1, on the reverse strand, counting down.
GGTGTGGCTGCACAGCGGCGTGGCGCGCACCGGTTTCATCACCGAGACCGGCAACGAGGTGACGCTGCATTTCCTGACCGACGGCGAGCCGGCGGCGGCGCACGACGACCTGCTGCGCGCGCGCGAGGACGAGCCGGCGCTCAATTTCGTGGTGGCGGAGACGGCCGTGCACGGCTACCGGCTGGACTGGCTGGAGATCAGCAAGCTCACGATGAGCAACAGCCTGTTGCGGGATTACTATCTGCGGGTGTCGGAGCGCGGCATCATCGACCAGAGCCGCAGGCTGTACCTGAGCGCCTCGCCGGCGCAGGGGCGGCTGAGCGCCTTCCGGCGCGAGTATCCGGGGCTGGAGCAGCGCATCTCGCAGAAGGTGGTGGCATCCTTCCTGGGCATCACGCCGCAGTACATGTCGCAGCTGCTGCGCAACGACGGCATGTCCAAGTAAAAAAAGCCGCCGGCCCTTGGGGCGGCGGCTCTCTTTGTTCAAAGGCTTACTTCATGCCCTTGATCTTGTTCTTGTCATCGACAAAAACGACTTTCGGCTTGTAGTCGCGGGCCTGATCTTCGGTCATCGGCGCGTAGGTGCAGATGATCAGCAGGTCGCCCAGCTGGGCGCGGCGCGCGGCGGCGCCGTTCAGCGAGATCTCGCCCGTGCCGCGCAGGCCCGGAATGGCGTAGGTAGCAAAGCGCTCGCCATTGTTCACGTTGTACAACTCGATCTTCTCGTTGACCCAGATATCGGCCGCATCCAGCAGATCCTGGTCGATACCGCAGGAACCCTCGTAATTCAGGTCAGCCTGCGTGACCGTCACACGGTGCAGCTTGGAGCGCAGCATAACTCGTTGCATAGACATCTTCTTCATCCCTCAATTATTAATCATTCAAGCTTTGCATCAAAACAAACACCCCTGCCGTGACGCGCGGGCGCCATCGTACCATTAGCCGCCTGCCGGCGTCTCATTTCCCCCCGCCGCCGCCCCAACAACCACAGCCGCCCGGCTTTATGGCATATTGCTACCTAGCAAATTGAAATGCAGGCTGGCAGCAATGAGACTAACCCGACTATTCACCCTGGCCAGCGCCGTGCTGGCGTTGCTGGTGTGCGGCATGCTGGGCCGTCTGCTGTGGGGCGAATGGGAACACTACCGCGCAGCCGGCACCGGCCACCACACGCTGCAATTGATGCAGCGCGCCATGGTCGCCGCTGAAAAACTCTCCTACGAACGAGGCCCGGTCAACGCCGTGCTGGGCGACCACTTGCCGGCCGATCCGGCCCGCCATGCCCGGCTGCTGCGCGCCCGCGCCGACACCGACCTGGCGCTGGCGCAACTGCGCCAGGACCTGGCCGCCGACGCCGGTCCCGCCACCGCGCTGGCGCCGCTGTACGACGCGCTGGGCGCGGCCCGCCTGACGGTCGACCAGCTGGCCGCGCTGCCGCCGGCCGAGCGCACGCCGGAACGATTGGACGCCGCCATCGAACGCATGTTCCAGCTGGTGCCGCTGGCGCTGAACGCCGTCACCAGCTACACCCGCGCCTCGGAACAGGTGTATCCGCGCATCGCCCGCATCCTGATGAAGGCCCGCCTGACCGTCGAGCTGCGCGAGTTCGCCGGCCGTCTCGGCTCGGCGCTGACGGTGCCGCTGGCCGCGCCGCGGCCGCTGACCGAGGCCGACCACCAGCGCCTGCAATTCCTGCGCGGCCGCATCGAACAGCTGCGCCAGCTGATCAAGATCCCCAGCAGCGACATCGACAGCGAGCCGCGCGTGCTGGCGGCGGTGGCGCGCATGGACGAGGTGTATTTCGCGGCCGGCCAGCGACTGGTCGCCGAGGTCGAGCAGGCCAGCCGCGCCGGCCGCGCCTACGGCATGGACACCGGCCAGTTCGCGCAGCGCTACGTGCCCTGCATGGCGCCCATCCTGGCGCTGCGCGACGTGCTGCTGCAGGAGGCGCAGACGCAAGCCCTGCAAGACTACGAAGCCGCGCGGCACGAGCTGGTGCTGGCCTTGCTGGTGGGCGCCGCCATCCTGCTGGCGTTGACGCTGCTGCTGGCCATCGTGCGGCGGCGCGTGGTGGTGCCGCTGCTGCGCGCCACGCGCGCCGTGGTCCGGCTGGGCAACGGCGATTTCTCGATGCCGCCCAGCGGCGCCAGGCGCGACGACGAAATCGGCGACATGCTGCGCGCGCTGGCGACGCTGCGCGCCAACAGCATGGACCGTCAACGGCTGGAGCAGGAGCGCGTGCGCCTGATCGAGGAACTGCGGCTGCGCGCCGACACCGATTACCTGACCGGCATCCTGAACCGCCGCGCCTTCACGGCGGCCGGCAACCTGCGCCTGCGCGGCGCGCGCGACCAGGGCGAATCGCTGGCGGTGATTTTGTTCGACGTCGACCACTTCAAGTCGGTCAACGACTCCTACGGCCACGACGCCGGCGACCAGGTGTTGATACGCATCGCCGAGGTGGTGCGCGACAGCCTGCGCGACGGCGAGATCGTGGCGCGCTACGGCGGCGAAGAATTCGTGGTGATGCCCACCTACTGCGGGCTGGAGGCGGCGCACGCGCTGGCCGAGCGGCTGCGGGAGGCGATCTCGCGCGAGCCGCTGACGCTGTCCGACGGCCACATCCTGCGCGTGACGGCCAGCTTCGGCGTGGCCGTGGCGCACGGCCCGCACGCCGCGCTGGACGATTTGTTCCATGCTGCCGACCTGGCGCTGTACCGCGCCAAACGCAACGGCCGCAACCGGGTCGAGCAGCAGGCTTAGGCTACGATTCGACCAAGCCTATCATCAACCTCTTGAGTACATCTTTTTTTGCGACAGCATTCCAGTATTTGGTCGTCCGCACCAGCAGCGTAGCCGATTTTCTGATCGCCAGCCGCTGTACCGCCTCGGTCTGATCCAGCGGAAATCTAACCAACACTTTTCCTTGATGAGTGCGGATTTCCAAGCGTCCGGTATCCGTGATGCCGGATACCGAACCAGAAATCTTTTCATCGTAAACTTCCGGCTCCGCGACGGCATCCAACAACACCTTCACGCGCACGATTTCGTCAGTGCTTCCCTGCCATGTAAAACGCTGAGTTGGCGACTGCCAGGAAAACTCAGCGGACAGCCCAGCCGTTCTGATCGCCTTCATCGCATCGCCAAAATGACTGGCCGCACGGCCGCCCATTGCATCGACCGCGTCATAAAAAGCGTCATTGTCTGCCGCCAGGAGATTGAACGTTTGCGTCAACGTTGCATGTAGCAGACTTTCACCCGACAAATCGGCGGCAGCATTGCCAGTTAAGGAAATTCTGGCCGACCCTCGCGACAATCCAGCCAGCCTCAGATTCAGGGCATCGACTATCTCGCCGCCAATACGCCCATCGATCGCACCATGGCGGATACGGTAAGCCGCAGCCTTCCAGGCCTTCAGCAACGGCTCTGCAATACGAATAAAAGCATCCAGGGAAATCGCCCCATCTGCCTGCGGGCCGATAAACCGTAAGTCGAGCAACTCACCGACCTGTTCGGCACTAGCCAGCCGCACTTCCAGCGCGGCGTCCGCTGCGGCCTGCTCTTGATTTTTTGCGGTCGCTTGCAGCCAGAAATCAGCGGGGTTCTCGGCCGCACGCTGTGACGTTTCGCGCGCAAACTCGGCTAGCGTCTGAGCGTGCTTCTTCAGGAATTCAATGCTCATATACATAGCTCCACAAAACCCTTGGCACGCTTGCCATCGTGCTGAAAACCGAATAGTCCACGCCAATAGGCCTCACGACTCAATTTTTGACTTGGCGCTGGGCTTTCCATATACAAATCAATCCCAAACTGGGCACCTACACCAACGCGTTCAATCAGCGGCAACACTTTCTGCTTTTCTGAATCGCTTAGCTGCACGGTAAAAGACGGGCTCCACATCACGCAGTCGATGTCATCCGGTGCAAACTTGGTGGTCAGGTATGAGCCGTCTATCCACAGTATAGCGCTTACATATTTTGCCTGGAGATTTGAAACCCACTGCTGAAATAGCAGGAAAAGGCGCTGCCGCTGGTCGTCGTTTGGGAAAGGAGCGACCGCCAGGCGCTCGAATTCCGAGAGCGTCATTCGATGTACGCCTGCGCTCAGCAGCGGTGGGGAATCTGGCTTATTCAACGTAGCTCCCTATCACAATGAACTCGGTCAATCTTAACCGTGATAGCACTCCGGATTTCGTTAAATATCAACCAGCCCCACGCTGTAGCTATTTCGCTGCCTTGTCGGCCTTGGGCGGCTTGACCGGCGTGAAGTTCAGGTCGCGGAAGTCGTAGCTGAAGTCCGTCTCCATCGACACCGGCGCCATCTTCATGCGCTCGATGCTGGCGTCCGGATTCAGCGCGAAGGTCACGTAGGCGTCGGCGTTGAAGTTGCGCTCCTTCCAGCGGACGATGAAGGTGTCGTGCTGGAAGTGTTCCAGCTCGCCCGCCAGGTCCGGCGTGCGGGTGAAGCTCATGATGTGCTTCTTGCCCTCGGCGCGTATCGTCACCTTGCCGTACCACGGGTCTTCGTACTCGCCGTCGTAGGCCGACAGCGGCAGCGATGGCGTCGACTTGGCGGTGCGCGCGCCCGTCTCCTTGCCCTGGCGCTCCAGCTCCTCCTTGTGCGACGCCGCTTCCTGGTCGGCGTACAGCTGTATCCAGTCGCTGGCCGGCACATTCAGATACTGGTCGAGGATGCGCCAGTACAGCGACGCCATCGCCGGGCTGTTCTCGGCATTGGTCAGGATGGCGATGCCCAGCTTCTCTTCCGGCACCATCAGCACGGTCGAATAAAAGCCCTGCAGCGCGCCGCCGTGCATGGCGATCTTGCGGCCCTTGTAGTCGCGCAGGCTGAAGCCCAGGCCATAGGCCGAGAAGTTAGGCTTGGTCGCGGCCAGCGCCGGCTTGGGTTCGCGGATGCGCATCGGCGTCTGCTCGGACCACATCTCGGCCAGCTGCTTGGCGCTGATCAGCTGCGTGCCGTTTTCCAGCTTGCCGCCGTTGAGCAGCATGTTCATCCAGCGCGCGATGTCCTCGGCGCTGGTGTTGATGCCGACCGCGCCCACCGCGTTCTCCACCGGCATGGGCTTGACCACGGCCGCCTTGTCGTTGATCTTGCTGTGCGGCGCGGAGTAGTCGCCGCTGGCGAGCATCGCGGCCACGCTGGTGGTGGTGCCGTTCATGCCCAGCGGCGCCAGGATGCGCTCTTGCACGGCCGCGCCCCACGGCTTGCCGGCCTTGGCGGCGATGATCTTGCCGGCCACGATGTAGAGCAGGTTGTCGTAGGCGTAGCTGTTGCGGAAGCTGGTGGCCGGCTTCACGTAGCGCAGCCGCGCGATGATTTCATCGGTGCTGAAACTGGTGGTCGGCCACCACAGCAGATCGCCCGCGCCCAGACCCAGGCCGCTGCGGTGCGTCAGCAGATCGCGCACCGTCATCGCGCCGGTGACGTAGGAGTCGAACATCTGGAAATCCGGCAGGTGCTTGGTGACGGGATCGTCCCAGGCGATCTTGCCTTCGTCGACCAGCATCGCCAGCGCGGCGGCGGTGAAGGCCTTGGAGTTGGAGGCCACTTCGAACAGCGTCTTGCCATCCACCGGCGCCGGGTCGCCCAGCTTGCGCACGCCGTAGCCGCTGGCGGAGATGACCTTGCCGTCCTTGACGATGGCGATCGCCATGCCTGGCACGTCGAAGGTCTTCAAGGCCAGCTTGACGTCGGCATCTAGGTTGTAGGCCGGCGCGGCGGCCAGCGCCGGCACGGATACCGCCAGCACCAGCAGCGCCGCAGCAAAATTACGGGAGAATTTAGTCATCATTATTTTTTAAATTGTTTGTCGACCGAGCCTTGCGTGACCGGATGATAGTGTTCACGCGCCTTGGCGTAAACCGATTTGGCCCATTCCTTTTCGGCCGGGTTTTTCAGCAGCGCGGTGTACAGCGGCACCACGAACTTCTGGCGGCCCACGCTCATCAGGAAGGCGTTGAGCGGCTCGCGCACGCTGTAGCCGGCCTTGATGGAAGCCAGATAGAAGCGGTAGGCGATTTCGTTGTTGCCGCTTTTGCCCAGCGCGAAAGCCTGGTCCAGCTCCTGCATCTGCGCGGCGCTGGCCTTGCCGTCGATATCGTTCAGGAAGTGCATCCACTCCAGCGCGATCCAGTTCTTGCCGTTCAAGTCCCTGGTCGGCAGCTCGCCCTTCAGCCATGCGGTGCGCTGCGCGTCCAGCGCGGCCAGGCGCGGCGAGGCCGCATGTTTTGCGCTGGCCGGGATGCCGGCGCCGTACAGCCACTCGTCCAGCTCCGCCTGCGACATCACTTCCGGCCGCGCATCCAGCAGGTTCTTCTTCAGGTAGGCCACGAATTCGTCGGTGGTGGCCGACTTGAACGCGTGCTGGTCGAACCAGCCGCGCAGGAAGGGATCGAAGGTCTCGCGGCCGGCGCGCTGCTCCAGTGTGCGCAGCAGCCACGCGCCTTTCGGATAGACCAGGCCACTGTCGGTATAGCTGGCGGCGCTGGTGTCGGCGTCGCGCGTGACCAAGGCTTGCTTGGCCGCAGGGATGGATGGCAGCGAGGCCAGCGCCTCTTCCTGCTCCACTTGCAGATTCATCTCCGCCACTTCCTCACCGTACAGCTTCTCGACGATGCGGGTGGTGACGTAGGTGGTGAAGCCTTCGTTGAGCCAGAAGTGCTTCCACGAGGCGTTGGTCACCAGGTTGCCGGACCACGAGTGCGCCAGTTCATGCGCGATCAGGTCGACCAGGCTGCGGTCGCCCGCGATCATGGTCGGCGTGAGGAAGGTCAGGCGCGGGTTCTCCATGCCGCCGATCGGGAACGACGGCGGCAGCACGATCATGTCGTAGCGCTCCCACCGGTACGGGCCGTACAGGCCTTCGGCGGCACTGATCATTTTCTCGGTGTCGGCCAGCTCGTAGGCGGCGGCCTCGATGCGCGCCGGTTCGGCGTAGACAGCGGAGCGCGGGCCGAGGTTGCGCACGTCGATCTCGCCGATGGCGATCGCCAGCAGGTAGGACGGAATCGGCTGCGCCATCTTGAATTTCCAGCCGCCGGCGCCGGTCGATTGCTGGTCGTTCTCGGCGCTCATCACCACGCGCATGCCGGTCGGCGCTTCGATGCGGGCGCTGTAGGTGAAGCGCACGGCCGGCGTGTCCTGCACCGGCGCCCACGAGCGGGCGTTGATTTCCTCGGACTGGCTGAACATGAACGGACGCTTGCCGGACATGGTCTGCTGCGGCGACATCCATTGCAGCGCGGCGGCCGACGGCGCGGTGCGGTAGTACACGCGCACCTTCTGCGGCTGGAACGGCAGCGCGATGCGCAGCGCCCGGCCCTTCTCGGCGTCGAGCTTGTCGAGCATGAAGGAGGCGGCGTTCCAGCGGCCGTTCGGGTTCAGCACCTGCACCTTGGCGATATTGAGTTCGTTCGTGTCCAGCACCAGCGTGCGGGCCGACTTGTCGATCCAGTTCAGCGTCAGCTCGGCGTAGCCGGCCAGGGTCTTGTGGCCGAAATCGGCCTTCAGGTCCAGATACAGGTCGCTGGTGCGCACCTGGTCGTAGCGGGCGTAGCTCAGGGGGTCGGCGTGGGCGACGCCCAGCGCCGCCAGGGCGGACAGGACGAACGCGGACAGTGTTTTCTTGATAGGCATGGTGATCTTTTCAATAAGGTCTGGAGCGCGAAGCAGAATAGCATAGCCATGTATCGAAGATGTGTACATGCGTGTGGCTATGCTATCATTCGGGCCGTAAGTGGGGAGTAGTCGGCTTGCGCCACCCCGGCGCAAGAACCTGTGTCAACATAATCGGTCCGCAGACCGTGGTGCAGGTGGTTGAAAAACTTGACGAGACCATGATCGAGGTGCGGCCATGATGGGCCGGAGTCGCGCCTGGATCATTGGTTAATCGTTTCCGGCCCGCGTACTACATACAAAACCCATGGAAGCCTTCTTCGTCTCTACCGGCATCGTCGCCCTCGCTGAAATCGGCGACAAAACCCAGTTGCTCGCCTTCTGCCTGGCCGCCAAGTTCCGCCGCCCGCTGCCGATCGTCGCCGCGATTTTCGTCGCCACCATCGCCAACCACGCGTTTGCCGCCGCCGTCGGCACCTGGATCACCAGCCTGCTCGGGCCGGACATCCTGCGCTGGGTGCTGGGCGTGTCCTTCCTGGCGATGGCCGCGTGGACGCTGGTGCCGGACAAGATCGACGACGGCGACATGCCGCTGGCGAAGTACGGCGTGTTCCTGACCACGCTGATCGCCTTCTTCGCCGCCGAGATGGGCGACAAGACGCAGGTGGCCACGGTGGCGCTGGCGGCCCGCTACGACAGCCTGGTGGCGGTAGTCTGCGGCACCACCTTCGGCATGATGCTGGCCAATGTGCCGGCGGTCTACCTGGGCGACAAGATCGCCAACCGCGTCTCGCTCAAGCTGGTGCACGGCATCGCCGCGCTGGTGTTCGCGGTGCTGGGCGTGGCCACGCTGCTGGGCGCAGGCTCCAGCCTCGGCGTGTAGGGTCAAGCACTTTATGTTCCGCTCCGTGTGTTACCGCACGGATGCGGGAAAATTAACAATCTATTATACTTGTCACATGAATATTGGCAGGGGCAAGGAATGCGATTGATGAGCAAGATAGCGGCGCTGTTATTGAGCGCCTCCGCAGTAAGCGTTCAGGTATATGCAGCAGAGACGGCGCCGGCGACCGCACATGCCGCCAGCAGCGTGCAGGCGGTAAAACCGGCGGCCGGCAAAGCCAACATGGTGTCGGTGCCGGAGCCGGTGAACTACAAGCTGATACTGATCGGTATCGGCGTGCTGCTGCTGTTCGCGCGCAAAGGCAGGAAGCGCGAACAGCCGTGGACCAACTAAGCCGCCTTACTGCGCGATCAGGCTGACATCATCCACCAGGAAGGCGGTCGACACCGTCGAGCCTTCCACACCCTCGAAGTATATCCTCACCGTCTGCCCTTTATAGGCCGACAGGTCGAAACTCTTTTGCACATACGTGCTCCCCTTGTTCAGATTCGAATAGGTCGCCAGCGTCGCCAGCACGGCGTTGGCGCTGCTGCGCACCTGCACCTTGAGCGTATCGTAGGCGTTGGTGGTGGTGGTCTCGCTGGACACCACTTTCAGCCAGAACGACAGGTTGGCGCTGGTGGCGGCGGCCGGTATCGTCACGCTCTGGTACAGCGTGTCGGTATGGGCGCTGCCGTAGCCGTTCAGCCAGGCCTTGTAGCTGCCGCCGTGCGCGGCCTCCCCCGCATCCGAGGTGATGACGCCGGAAGTGGCGCTCCACGATGACGCGCCCGATTCGAAGCCGCCGTTGGCGATCAGCTGCGTCGCCGCCGGCGGCGTGGTGGTGCCGCCACCGCTATCCTGCGTGACCCACACCGGCGCCGACCACAGGATGTTGCCGTCGTTCTGGGTGATCTTGGCGTAGTAGAAGTGCTCGCCCACGGCCGGCGTGATGGTGGTGCTGGCGGTGGCCGACAGCTGCGTCACGGTGCCGTTGCGGCCCGGTACACCCTCGTACATCTTCACCGACGATACCGTCTTGCCGTTGCTGCTGGCGAAGTTGGCGACCAGGTTGAGCGGGCCGCTGTTGGTGAAGCGCTCACCCATCACGTGGCCGTTGGCGGTCAGGATCAGCTGCGAGGTCTTGTCCATGGTGGCGAACACGCGCCGCGCCTTGATGGCGGCGATCATGCTGGCGGTGGTCAGCGGCGTACCGTTCGGCAGCAGCACGCCGGTGCGGTTGGTGTAGGACGCACCCCAGTTGGCGCAGTGGTTATCCTGGTCGCTGGAGAAGGCGACGTGGTAGCCCGCCTCCAGCGCCTTGTTGCAGGCGCCTTCGTAGGTGCTGCGGCCGGTCTCGGCCTCGCTGGTGTTGGTGGAGAAGGCGGAGGTGTTGAGCACTTCGCACAGCGCCATCGCCTGGTCGCCGTCGGCGGTGTAGCCCAGCGCCGTGCCGTTGACCTGGAACTGGCCCGACGATTCAGGATGGTTGAACTGGCCGACATAGCCGCGCTGGCGCATCAGCGTGTACAGGCCCGCGTAGTCGCCCTTGGCGGTCAGCGTATCGGCGATCAGCTGGCCGCTGCTGTTGCTCTCCCAGCCCAGCAGCTCGGTGGTGTTGAAGATGTTCATATGGCCGCCGTTGTTGATGACGCCCCACTCCAGTCCATACATGCCGAGGAAGCCGGCGTGCGCGCTGTTGAAGTTGGCGGCGGCGGCGAGGCCGGACTGGAACAGCGCCTTGGCGGCGGCCGGATCGGCGGAGGCGTTGGTGCCGTCGGAGCCGTCGTACATATGATTGTGCTCGGAGGCCATCAGGAAATCGAGGCCCTTGTTCATCGCGTACTGGTAGGCGTCGGCCGGTCCCAGCGCCGCGCTTTGCGGCGCCTGCGCGCCGGTGCAGCTGCCCAGCGCCCCGCCGCCATCGCTATGGTTGGTCTGGCTGTGCAGGTTGCCGAGGTAGACGGTGTATGGCAGCGAGCCCGTGGCGGCCACCGCGCCCTGCACTACGCGGCCGTTGGCGCGCGCAGGCTTGGCGGAGGCCGCGGAGGTCGCGGAGGTTGGCAAGGCCTTGAAGGCAGGCATGGACTGGGCCGGATTGCGGCCCACCGAAATATCCCAGCTTTGTTCGACCGTGTCGTCGCCGGTGACGGCCTGCATGCGCGCCACGTACACGCCGTCGGTCAGGATCAAGCCGTCGGCGCGGCCGTCCCAGGCGATGCTGACATCGACCGGCTTGCCGGCGATGCGCTGCACGCCCTGCCACTGCTGCACCACCACGCCGTCCGGGCTGACCAGCTCCAGCCGCCACTTCACATCCTGCTCGCGTTCGAGCAAGGGGAAATCGAAACCGAGCTTGAAGGTACGAGCTTCCGGGCGATCCTGGTCGGCGCCGTCGGCGGCGAACGGCGCGTGCAGCGTGGCCTCGAATTCGTGGTGGTCGGCTTTGGATGCGTGGGCGGCGCCGATGACACCGGCGGACAGCAGCATGATGAAGGCAAGGCGGGACAACGTCTGCGATTTGTTCACTAGGGACTCTCTTTGCGGTTGGTAATCCAAAAGTCTCGCAACTATGCATGACAGGAAGATGACCGACAAAGAGAACGCGACGCATAAAGCGCCGCGTTGTGGTGTGGATGCCTAAAATGTCCAGAATGGGACACTCTGTTAAAAATCGAACTAGTCCGGCATGAACAATTCCACCTTATGGATGCCGGGCGTATCGTGCAGATCGATCGCCATGCCCGGCTGGCGCACGCCGTCCAGCGTCATGAGCGGCGCGGCTTCCGCCGACTTCACCACGCGGATCACATACGATGCCGCGCCGTAGCGGTAGGTCAGCGTGAAGTGCGTCCACTCGGCCGGCATGCGCGGCGCCAGCGTGAGCTGGGTCGCGGTGCGGGTCAGGCCGAGCAGCGACTCCAGTATCAGGCGGTACATCCAGCCCGACGAACCGGTGTACCAGCTCCAGCCGCCGCGCCCCACGTGCGGCGCCACGGCGTAGACGTCGGCCGTCACCACATACGGCTCCACCTTGTAGCGCGCCATGCCTTCCGGCGTGCCGCCGTGCTGCACCGGGTTGATCATGCGCGCCAGCTCCCAGGCGCGCTCGGTCTCGCCCAGGCGGGCGAAGGCCATCGCGGTCCAGATGGCGGCGTGGGTGTACTGGCCGCCGTTCTCGCGCACGCCGGGCACATAGCCACGGATATAGCCCGGGTTGGGGCCGGCCTTGTCGAATGGCGGATCGAGCAACTGGATGATGCCCGAGTCGCGCCGCACCAGGCGCTGGTTGACCTGCTCCATCGCGCCGCGCACGCGCACCGGATCGGCGGCGCCGGACAGCACGCCCCAGCTCTGCGAAATCGAATCGATCTGGCATTCCTCGTTGGTGTGCGAACCGAGCGGCGTGCCGTCGTCGAAGTAGGCGCGGCGGTACCACTCGCCATCCCACGCATTCTGTTCGACGTTGGCGGCCAGCTTTTTGGCCTCGCTGCGGCACTCGGTGGCGAAGTCCACATCCTGCATCAGGTCCGCCACTTCGGCAAAGCGCTGCAGCACTTCGCACAGGAAGAAAGCCAGCCACACGCTCTCTCCTTTGCCATGCTCGCCGACCTTGTCCATGCCGTCGTTCCAGTCGCAGGAACCGATCAGCGGCAGGCCGTGGATGCCGAAGCGCAGGCCGTTGCGGATGGCGCGCACGCAGTGCTCGTACAGCGTGCCGCTCTGGCTGGAGCGGCCCGGCAGATCGTAGTACGAATCCTCTTCCGGCTTAACGGCGCGGCCCTCCAGGTAAGGCGCGCTTTCTGCCAGCACGCCAACATCTCCGGTGGTGATGACGTAGCGCCACGCACCTAGCGGCAGCCACAGATAGTCGTCGGAGCAGTGGGTACGTACGCCGCGATCGGACGGCGGATGCCACCAGTGCTGCACGTCGCCCTCCAGGAACTGGTGGGCGGCACACAGCAGCAGCTGGTCGCGCAGCAGCTGCGGTTGCGTGTGGATGGTGGCCATCGCATCCTGCAACTGGTCGCGGAAGCCGAAGGCGCCGCCGGACTGGTAGTAGCCGCTGCGCGCCCACATGCGGCAGGCGATGGTCTGGTACATCAGCCAGCCGTTGGCCAGCAGGTCGAGCTGCGGCTCCGGCGTATCGATGCGTACCGCACCCAGGGTCTGGTCCCAGTGCGCGTGCACGGCGGCCAGCGCCTCGTGCGCGGCGCCGGCGCTGCGGTGTTTTTGCACCAGGCTGCTGGCGTCGGCATTGCGGCGGCCAGCCACGCCCAGCACGAAGACGATCTCGCGTTCCTGGCCCGGCAGCAGGTCGAACGGCACCTGGATGGCGGCGCAGGCATCGAGGCCGGCGCCGGTCTTGCCGGACAGGCGGGAACGGCGCATCGCCACCGGCGACGCCAGCGAGCCGTTACGGCCCAGGAATTCGCCGCGGTCGGCGGTGACGGTGCGCAGCGTGGCGTCGCAGTTGAAGAAGGCGACGCGGCCGGTGAACTCGGTGTTGTAGGCGTTCTTGGCGAACAGCGCGCCGCTGACCGGATCGGCCTCGGTGACGATGTGCATGCCGGACTTGGAACGCATGTCGCCCAGCACCCATTCGACGTAGCCGGTGGCCGACAGGCGCCGCGCCACCAGTGTATCGTTGCGCACCTTGAGCACCGTGTACTTGATCGGCGCGTCGATGGCGACGAAGGTGGTCATCTCGGTGGCGATGCCGGCCTCGCTGTGTTCGAACACGCTGTAGCCGAAGCCGTGGCGCGTGACGTAGCTGCCGTCGCCGCGCGCCGGCAAGGCGGTCGGCGACCAGAACTGGCCGCTCTGCTCATCGCGCAGATAGAAGGCTTCGCCGCTGGCGTCGCTGACCGGATCGTTGTGCCACGGCGTCAGGCGGAATTCGTGGGCGTTCTCGTGCCAGGTGTAGGCCTGGCCGCTTTCCGAGATCACGCTGCCGAACTGCGGATTGGCCAGCACGTTGGACCACGGCGCCGGCGTGCGCTGCGCGGCGCTGGTGGTGATGACGTATTCGCGGCCGTCCGGCGTGAAACCGCCGATGCCGTTTTCCAGCATCAGCTCACGCACCGGAGCGGGCGGCGGAACGGCGTCCGCGTAGTCGATGCGATTGTCCGCCAGCAGCGGCGGCATGCGCATGGCCGGCGGGCCGGGACGCTTGATCTGTTCGGCCAGCGTGCCGCGGCTGTCGCTGAGGATGGCGCGCGCCACCGATTGCAGCAGGATGCGGTCCTCGTTGGCGATCTGGTCGGCCAGGCGCACGAAGATGCCGCCCGGCCGGTCGATCGCTTGCGCGTCGATGCCGGAGGCGATCAGCCCCATGATCTGCTCGTGCAGCAGCTGGCGGTAGCCCGACTGGTCTTCGTACCAGATCACCAGGTCGACCACCAGGCCTTTCAGGCGCCAGTAGGCGTGCGCCTGCACCATCTGGCGTGCCAGTTCGATGTTGGCCGGGTCTTTGATCTGCAGCAGCACGATGGGCAGGTCGCCGGAAATCGCATACGCCCAAAGGCCGGACTGGCCGCGCTGGTTCTTGATCAGCGTGGCGGCGTCGGCGCGCAGCGCGGCGTTCGGATAGATGACCGAGTTGGCCAGGCGGCCGTACAGCTGGGCGTCCGCCTCGCTGGCGTTGAGCTGGCGCAGCACCACCTGGCTGTGGGTCCACGCCAGTTCGAACACACGGTCGGCCAGGTGGCGGTCCTGGTATTTGTCGATCAGGTGCAGCGCGGCGTCGCGCTGCTCGGTCATGCCGGTGACGATGTCGACGATGGCCGTCTGGTCCGGCTTGAGCGTGATGGTGTAGCGGATCGCCACCACCGGATCGAGCACCGAACCTTCGGCGCCGCTCAGGGCGTCGTCGCTCAGCATGGCCTGCGGCGCGGCGGCGGTGTTGCCGCGGCCGATGAAGCGCGAACGGTCGGTCTCGAAGGAGACGCCGGCGACGGCGGCGTCGTGCACCATCATCGAGTGCATCAGCCACGGCATGGCATCGGCCTGCCCGCGCGGACGGCGCGTGCACAGGATGGCGTTTTCGTCGCGCAGGATTTCGGTCTGCACGAACAGTTTGCTGAAGGCCGGGTGCGAGGCATCGGCGGCGGCAGGCGCCATCACCACTTCGGCAAAGCTGGTCACTTCGATGGTGCGCACGCGGTCGGACTTGTTGGTGATGCGGGTGCGGCGCAGTTCGATGTCGTCTTCCGGCGAGACCACGATTTCCGTGTACAGGTCGATGTTGCGGTCGGAGCGGCGGAACTCGGCGCGGCCTTCGGAGAAGATCACCTCGTGCTTGCGCGGTTCGACCAGCGCCGGCTGGTAGGTCGTCGACCAGAACTGGCCGTCGTCCATGTCACGCACGTAGCAGAAGTTGCCCCAGTTGTCGCGCGTGCTGTCTTCGCGCCAGCGGGTGACGGCGAGATCCTTCCAGCGGCTGTAGCTGCCGCCACCGTTGGTCACCATGACGTGATAGCGGCCGTTGGACAGCAGCTGGGTTTCCGGCACCGGTGTGCTGTGCTGGGTCAGCACGCGCATCGGCATGGCCTGCTCCGGCGCGGTGGAGCGCACGGCCGCCATCTCGGTGGTGTTGGAGTAGAAGGCGCCCGCCTGCGGACTGCGTTCCTGCAGCACCAGCAGCGTCGATTGCAGCAGCGGATCGGATTCGAAACGGCGCTGCATCGGGCGGTCGTGCAGCAGGTAGCTCAGCGCCAGCAGGCCCATGCCCTGGTGGTGGACCATGAAGGAGCGGATCACGGCGGCGCTCTGGCCGCGCGGGAGGCGCGAGGCCGTGTAGTCGATCGCTTCGAAGAAACCGTAGCGGCCCATATAGCCCATGCCCGCCATCTTCTGCAGGTTGAGGCAGGCCGCTTCCGGCTGCACCATCAATCCCAGCATGGTGGCGTAGGGCGCGATCACCAGGTCGTCGGCCAGGCCGCGCTTCAGGCCCAGGCCAGGCACGCCGAAGGCTCGGTACTGGTAATTGAGGCTGGCGTCGACGGTGTTGTAGCCGGATTCGGATATCCCCCACGGCACGCTGCGGCGCTTGCCGTAGTCGATCTGGGCGTCGATCACCGCGCTGTAGGTCTGGTCGAGCAGCGTGCTCGGATAGTTGGGCATCACCAGCAGCGGCATCAGGTACTCGAACATCGAACCGCTCCAGGACAGCAGCACCGGCTTGCCGGCGACGATGCACAATTGGCGGCCCAGCGCGAACCAGTGCTCCTGCGGCAGCTGGCCCTGGGCGATGGCGACGAAACTGGCCAGCCGCACTTCCGACGCCAGCAGGTCGTAGTAGCTGGCGTCCAAACGGCGTTCGGTGACGTTGTAGCCGATGGCCAGCAGGCTGGTGGTGGTGTTGTACAGGAAGCCGTATTCCATCTGGGCGTAGGCGCCGCAGCGCCGCGCCAGTTCGGACAACTCGCGCATGCGTTCGTGCGCAGCGGCGGCGCCCTGCGCGCACAGGCCGGCCAGCAGCAGCTGGCGATCGCGTTCGGCCGGGGCGAGGTCGTTGGCCAGGACGGCGGCGGTGCTGTCGATCATGGCGGCCAGTTCGCGCAGCGTCGGCACGCGGGTCAGGCTGGTGTCGAACACGGCGTCCGCCGGCAGGTTGACCCACGGCGTCAGCAGGGACAGTTCGTCCAGCGCGGCCTGGCATTGCTGCACCAGCGACGCGGACCACATGGCCGTTTCGCCGTGCGTATCGGTCGGCGGCAGGCCGGCGACGGCTGCGGCGACGCGCGCCAGCCAGGCGTGCAGTTGCTGCAGGTTGCCGCCGTCCGGCGCGGGCGCCAGCGCTGCCAGCAGGGCGTTCAGTTCGGGCAGGCCGGCGGCGTCCGGCGCATCCGGCGCGGACGCCGTTGCCGCGCCGCCCAGCGATTCCTGCAGCACGCGGCAGGTGGCGACGATGCCGTCCACCGTATGCGGCCCCAGCACCGGCTGGTCGTACAGGCCGGTGAGGCCGGCCTGCAGCGTGAGCAGGTGGCCGGCCAGGTTGCCGCTGTCGACGGTCGAGATGTAGATCGGGTGCAGCGGCTTGAGCGTCTGCGTGTCGTACCAGTTGTAGAAGTGGCCCTGATGGCGTTCCAGCTGGTCCATCGTGGCCAGCGTGGCGGCGGTGCGCTGCATCATCTGGCCGATGCAGAGGTAGCCGAAATCGCTGGCGCTCAGGTTGGCCAGCAGCGCCATGCCGATATTGGTCGGCGAGGTGCGGTGCGCCACCACGTGGGCCGGATGCTCCTGCATGTTATCGGGCGGCAGCCAATTGTCCTCCGGGCCGACGTAGCGGTCGAAATAGGCCCAGGTGCGGCGGGCCAGCTGGTGCAGGAACTGCTGCTGGTCCGGCGTGAGCCTGGCCTGCCGGCGCTCGATCGGACGGCTGATCCACTGCGCCACGGCGGGCGCCACCAGCCAGGCCAGCAGGAACAGCGCGGCCGGCGCCAGGCTGGCGGGACGCCATCCCAGCAGCGCGCCGCCGACGAACAGCGCCAGCACCGGCGAGCACCACATGGTGCGCCAGACGCCGGCCGTGCGCGACAGCGCCGAGGCTTGCCACTCCAGCAGGTGCTTGTGCGAAACCAGCATGCGCCAGGCGCTGCGCAGGATCGCGTCGAGGCTGAACCAGGCTTCGTATGGCAGGAACACCAGCATCAGGATCGCGTGCGAGAACTGCAAGCCGCCGCGCCGCAACGCGGCCCGCAGATGCTGGCTCCACAGCGTATCCTCGGGCCGGCGCAGCAGGTCGTGCAGGGTGCTCACCAGCGGCGCGACGAAGATCACGGCCAGCACGGCGCCGGTCCACAGCCACGGCTCGGGCAACCAGCGCCAGGCGGTGATCAGCGACAGCACCAGCGCCGGCGCGGTCAGGCTGCGGCGCAGGTTGTCGAACAGCTTCCAGCGCGACAGCAGCGACAGCGGATTGCGCTCACGCTTGCGGTTGGGGCCCGGCACGCGGCCCAGCAGCCACGAGGCCAGCTGCCAGTCGCCGCGTATCCAGCGCTGGCGGCGGCTGACGTCGTCGCCGTAGCGGGCCGGATAGGCTTCGTATAATTGGGCGTCGCTCAGCAGGCCGGCGCGCAGGTAGCAGCCTTCCAGCAGGTCGTGGCTGAGGATGCGGTTTTCCGGCAGCCGCTGTCCCAGCACCTGCTCGAACACGTCGACGTCGTAGATACCCTTGCCGATGAAGGAGCCTTCGAAGAACACGTCCTGGTAGACGTCGGACACGGTGCGGGTATAGGGGTCGATGCCCGGTTCGCCGCCGCACAGTTTTTCGTAGCGCGAAGCGTTCTCGCTCGGCAGGCTGACCGTCACGCGCGGTTGCAGGATGCCGTAGCCTTCGACCACGCGGCCGCGCGCGGTGTCGATGCGCGGCTGGTTCAGCGGATGCTGCATGGTGGCGATGAACTGCGCCGCGGCGTCGCGCGGCAGCTGGGTGTCGGTGTCCAGCGTGATGACGTACTTGATGCTTTCCAGTTCGTGCGTTTCGCCCACCACCAGGCTGAATTGCTCGCGCGCGCCGCCGCGCAGGAAGCGGTTCAGCGCCTGCAGCTTGCCGCGCTTGCGCTCATAGCCCATCCACACGCCTTCGTGCGGATTCCACAGGCGCGGGCGGTGCAGCAGCAGGAAGGGCGAAGCCGGTTCGCCGTTCGGATGGGTGGCGTACTTGCGGTTCAAATGACCGACGCAGCGCTGCATCTGCTCGACCAGCGCGGCGTCGGCCGGCAGGGTTTCCGAGGCGGCGTCGGCGAAGTCCGTCAACAGGCAGAACATCAGGTTGGGATCGCGGTTGGCGAGGAAGCGCACTTCCAGCTGCTCACACAGATCCGCGATGTTCTCCTTGCTGTAGACCAGCGTCGGCACCACCACGATGGCGCGGGCGTTGGCCGGCACGCCGTCCTTGAAGTCCATGCGCGGCAGCGGGTTCGGACGCGTGACCAGCGTGGCGACCCAGTTCACCAGGCTCAGTGCCAGCTGGCTGCTGCCCAGCAGCGCCAGCACGCCGAGCATGACGATCACGGGGCCGCTCACGCCGTTGTGCGCGGCGCGCTCCAGCAGCAGCGCGGTCGACACCAGCGCGATGGCGGCGATGGCGCCCAGGTAGGAAGTCAGCGGCGAGGCGCGCGACGTCTGCTGCAAGGCCTCCAGCCACGGCCGGCGCATGCCGGTCTGTTTTTCCAGCGCGGCCAGGCCACCGCCGATCAGGTAGAAGCCGACGTGGCCATGGCGGGCGTCGCCGCCCTCGTAGTGCGCCTGCGCCAGCTGCAAGGCTTGCTGCGCCACTTCGATTTCGGAGTAGCGCGAACGCTTGGCGATCTTCTCGATCGCGTGGCGGTACTGGTCGCGCGTGGCGAACTCCATGCGGCCGTAGATGGCGGCGGGATCCTGGCGCAAGGTCTGCTCGACCACGCTCATGGTCTCGACGAACTCCTGCCAGTCCATGGTGCCGAGGAAGCGCAGGCTGCCGATGCTGTTGGCGATGGAGACCTGCTCCGCCGCCTGCTGCTGGATCTCGGCCTGGATCTGCTGTTCGATGGTCTGCCCCGATTCGGCCAGGCGGTGCGTGATCCACGACAGCGCCAGCGTCAGCGCCGGGCTTTGTCCCTGCAGGCGCCGCGCCAGTTCGGCCACGAAGGCGCTGGTGATGGGCGGATTGGAACGGGCCATGTCGGCCACCAGCAGTATCAGGCCGCTGGGATTCTTGTCGGCGACCTCGGTCATCTGGTCGGCCCAGGTGTTGGCCAGGTCGCGGTGGATGCGGTTGTCGGCCACGCGGGCGGCCACGCGGCGCAGGTTTTCGATCAGCGCCAGGCGCAGCATGATGGGGATGGCCCACAGCTCGCCCAGCGTGAGGCTGGCCACTTCCTGGTAGGCGTCGACGAAGCGGCACAGCGATTCGGGATCGACGCGGCCGTCGCCGTGCGAAATGATTTCCAGCGCGATCTTGTAGACGCGCGGCGTGCCGTCCGGTGCGCCCTTGCCCAGGCGCGGCAATTGCCGGCTGTAGTTCTTGGGCAGGTGGCGGCGGGCGATGCGTATCTGTTCTTCGATCAGGTAGAAGTTGTCCAGCAGCCATTCGGAAGCGGGCGTGATCTGGCGGCCAACCTTGGCGGCAGCGGCCAGCGCGTCGCAGGTGGAGTCGATGACGGCGGCGTTTTCCGCCAGCCGCGACAACAGACGGTCGCGGCCGCTGCGCTTGCTGAGCTCGTGGTGCGTGGCCAGCGTCTTGCCGTGCGCCGCCATCTGGGCGGCGCTGAACAGTTCGGCGCGCAAGGGCAGGTCTTCGTCGTCCTCGGCGGACAGCAGGGAGCCGACGGGTGCTTCGCGGAAGCCCAGCGTAATCGCGGGCATGAGGGGGGCGGACTGTTTCAACTGATACCTCGCTTTGATTCTGCGAATAGGAAATTATGTGCCAAGGCATCCTACGGGGGCGCACGCCTCGCGACTGTGCGGTGACGTACATACAGAATTTCCACGAAAAAAAAGGCCGCTTGCGCGGCCTTATAAAGGAAGAAAGAGTTGAAACTGTTGACGGCCTATGCGGCCAGCGCCATCGGCGCCAGCGCGAGTCCGCCGCCGAGGCTGTATGCCTGGCGGTGGCCCAGGCGGCGCAGGCATTGCGCGGCCTTCAGGCTACGGTTGCCGCTGCGGCAGAAGAACACCAGCGGCACGGACGCATCCTGCAGCCAGCTGCTGGCGTGCTCGGCTAGGCGGCTCAGGGGCACGCTGCGGGCGCTGCGGCCGGCGGGGCCGGGCGCGATGGTGGCCGCGAATTCGTAGGGTTCGCGCACGTCGATCAGTTGGGCATCGGGATGGGCTTGCAGGAAGGCGTCCAGCGCGGCGCTGTCGAGCTGCAGTGGCGGCTCGGCTTGCGCGGTGGCGGTGGCCGGCTCGGCCATGCCGAGGCAGAACTGGTTGTGCTCGTCGCGAGTCGGGCACAACAGCGTCTGCGCACAGGTCAGCGGACGCAGCACGTCCAGCGCTGGCTGCGCGCAGAAGGCGAAGCGCACCGACTGCGGCGCCAGCCCAATGGCGCCCAGCAGATAGTGGCGCGATGCACCGTCGGCCACGCTGGCCAGCGCGTGCGCGCCAATCTGGATCGCGCCGGCGGCGCTTGCAGGCCAGCCGTAGGCGTCGGTGGCGGCGTGGACGTCGAAGTGGCGGCCCAGCGCCCCGGCCAGTTGCGCGCGGTCGGCGTCAGGCAAGGTGGTGACGATGGCCTGCACCTGGTAGTTCTGGCAGCGTACATAGGATTCGATGCGGCCTATCATGTCCGGCAAGGGGTCGATGACGATGCAGCTGCGGCTGGCGGCGTCCAGCACCAGCCAGCTGCACGCGCCTTCCACGCCCAGTTGCAGCAGGCCGTCGTGCGGCACGGCGGTGCGCTCGGACGGGATCAGGCAGCTGGCGCGCAGCGCGGCGCCGCAGCGTTCGATGCGGCGACAGGCGTCGGCGATGGTGGCTTCGTCGGCCAGCGGGCCGAAGGACATGCGGATCGCGCCGGCGCTGCGCCACAGCGGCGCCTGCATGGCGTCCAGCACGTAGCTGGGCGCGGCCTTGGCGGCGGAGCAGGCGCTGCCGGAGCTGACGCGCACGTGGGCGGCGTCGAACACATCCATCAGTTCGCGGCTGGTCAGGCCGGGCACGGAAAAGTTCAGCGTGGTCGGCAGCGATTTGTCGAAGGGGTGGTTGAACACCACGCCGGGCAGGGCCGCGCGCAGGCTGTCGGCCAGGCGGGCGCGGAAGCTGGCCAGCTGGTGGTGGCTGCGGAAGGTGTCGCCCTGCTCCAGCGCGGCCAGCACGGCGCCCAGCGCGGCGATGCCGGCCATGTTCTCGGTGCCGGAGCGTTGGCCGCCCTCCTGGCCGCCACCCATGATCAGCGGCGTGAACGGCGCGCCGGCGCGCACGTACAACATGCCCACGCCCTTGGGCGCATACAGCTTGTGGCCGGAGAACGGCGCGTAGTCGATGCGGGTGGCGGCCAGGTTCAGGTCCAGCTTGCCCAGCGCCTGCACGCAATCGACCAGCCAGTAGGCCTGGCTGCCGGTTTCGGCCAGCAGCGCGGAGATCGCCGCCAGATCGGTGATGATGCCGGTTTCATTGTTGGCGGCCATGGTGCACACCAGCGCCGCCTGCGGCGCCAGCGCGCGCAGCTGCGCCAGGTCGTGCGCGCCGTCGTGGTCGACCGGCAGCTTGTGCAGCGTCAGGTTCAGGCCCAGCAGGCGGTTCCAGTGCGCCAGGCTTTCCGGCACGGCCTTGTGCTCGGTCGCGCCGTAGACCAGCAGGCTGCCGATGGCTTCGCCACGTTCGCGGCGTTCGCGCAGCGCGACCAGCGCCGACAGCACAGCGGTCTGGATGCCTTCGGTGGCGCCGCTGTTGAACATCAGGCGGCCGTCGCCGACGCCCAGCAGACGCAGCGCGCAGGCGCGGGCCTGGTCGAGCACAGCTTTGGCCTTGAGGCCGGTGCCGTGGCTGCTGCTGGGATTGCCGTAGCGCTGGCCCATGGCGTCGGCTGCGGCGGCGATGGCGGCCGGCAGTACGGCGGTCGTGGCGTTGCCATCGAGGTAGATTTCGGTCGTCATGAGTGTGCGTGCATCGGTGCCAGTGTCTTGGATACGTATAGCTTACTCAGTCGGCCCGAAATATATGTACTAAAATACTCCTGCCACGGACGACTTGTAGCATGTTCATGCCGAATTTAAGGAGAATGAAGAATGAATGAACTAGATCGCTACGACTATGCAATTTTGTCAGCATTGCAGGGCGACGGCACGCTGTCGATTGCCCAGCTCAGCGAGCGGGTCGGCCTGTCCACCACGCCGTGCTGGAAGCGGGTGCGGCGGCTGGAGGAGGAAGGCTATATCGAGAGCCGCGTGGCCATCGTCAACCGCCGCAAGGTGGGCTTGCCGGTGACGGTGTTCGTCAGCGTGCGCACCAGCCAGCACGACGACAAATGGCTGGCGCGCTTTGCCGCCGCCGTCATCGCCTTGCCGGAAGTGCTGGAGTTTCACCGCATGAGCGGCGACATCGATTACCTGCTGAAGGTGGTGACGAGCGATATTGAAGGATATGACCGCTTTTACAAGAAGTTGATCAAGGTTGCGCAGCTGACCGGGGTGTCGTCGGCGTTTTCGATGGAGCAGATCAAGATCACCACGGCCTTGCCGCTGGAGCTGGTTTCGCACCAATAAAGTGCAGAGGCGGGCTGGGCGTGGGATAATATTTGTCCCATATCAAATACTTGATTAAGCCTATGCGTGCTTTCCTCGACCGCTGGCTGCCCAGCCCCATCACCGCCGGCCGCCGCGAACAGTTGCGCGCCGCCGCCGGCGCCCTGCTCGGCCTGTTCATCACCGCCCTGCTCAGCCACCTGCTGCTAGCCCCCGTCGGCACGGCGATTTTCATGGTGGCGCCGATCGGCGCCTCCGCCGTGCTGCTGTTCGCGCTGCCGGCCAGTCCGCTGGCCCAGCCCTGGTCTGCCATCGGCGGCAATGTCGTCAGCGGGCTGGTCGGCGTGGCCTGCGTGCAATTGCTGGGCGACACGCTGTCGCTGCCGATGCTGGGCGCGCTGGCCACCGGGCTGGCGATCGCCGCCATGTTCGCGCTGCGCTGCCTGCATCCGCCCGGCGGCGCGGTGGCGCTGACCACGGTGATCGGCGGCCCCGCCGTACATGCGGCCGGCTTCGATTTCGTGATGCTGACGGTGCTGGCCGACACGGTGGTGCTGGTGGTGGTGGCCATGCTCTACAACAAGCTGACCGGCCGCCGCTACCCCCATGCGCAGCAAAGCGCGCAACCGCATCCGCATGCCACCGCGGACGCCGTGCCGACGGTGCGGCTGGGCTTCAAGCCGGAAGACCTGGACGCCGTGCTGAAGCAGTACAACCAGGTGCTGGACATCAGCCGCGACGACCTGGAATCGCTGTTCATGCAGACCGAGCAGCGCGCCTACCAGCGCCGCTTCGGCATCATCAGCTGCGCCGATATCATGTCGCGCGACGTCGTCAGCGCCGAGTTCGGCACCAGCCTGGAACAAGCCTGGCAGCAGATGCGCACGCACCGCGTGGCGGCGCTGCCGGTGCTCAACCGCGCGCGGCGGGTGATCGGCATCGTCACGCAGACGGATTTCCTGGAGCATGGCGGTTTGGACGACTACCGCGGCATCCGCCATCAACTGCAGCGATTTTTGCGCAAAAGCGGCGTCACCCACACGGAAAAAGCCGAGGTGGTCGGCCAGATCATGAGCCAGCACCCGACCACGGCCCAGCTCGATACGCCCATCGTCGACCTGGTGCCGCTGATGGCCGACTCCGGCTTCCACCACATTCCCATCGTCGATGCGGAGCAGCGCTTCGCCGGCATCGTCACGCAATCGGACCTGGTGGCGGCGCTGTACGAAAGCCGCTTCGCCGAAACGGCGGCCTGAATAGAAAAGGCCGCTACCCGAAGGCAGCGGCCAGGCTGTACTGCTTTGTTATGGTTGAATTCTTGAGCAACCTTGCGGTGGTGTGGAATCGCGCCACCGAGTCCTCAGGATACTACGGTTTCGATATCCTTCGAATAATTATGTTTGCAAATTCGAATCTGAAATTTCCGTAAAAGAACAATGTATCGCCGATACAAATTTTGTCCCAGCGACGCCCCGCAATGGCTTATGCTAGGCGCCAATTTTGTGACATTTTGAGGAAAACCATATGACGCATCGCCGCAACACCTACGCCGCTTTCGCCCCTCTTGCCGCCGCCGTGATGCTGGCGTTTGCGCCGCTGGCGAGCCATGCCGCCGCGCCTGCCGCCGTCGTGCCGCAAGTCAGCGCCGCGCCCGCGCACAAGGCCCTGCTGGCCATCGCCGACCAATACTACGACGCCGTTGCCCGCTTCGAACCGATAGGCGCCACCGAGAACGGCGACAACCGCTTCGACGACCAGCTGGGCATGAGCATCGCCCCCGCCAAGCGCGCCCAGCAGTTCAAGCTGTACCGCCAGTTCGCCACCCGCCTGAAGGCGGTGCAGCGCGCGCAGCTGAACAATACCGACCGCGTCAGCTACGACATCCTGGCCTACGAGCTGCACGGCCTGCTGTCGATGGAGCCCTTCCCGCAGCACCTGCTGCCGATCAACCAGATGGACAGCGTGCCGGTCACGCTGGCCAACTATGCCGGCGGCGAAGCGTCGCAACCCATCGGGACGGTCAAGGAATATGACGCCTACCTGAGCCGTATCAACCAGTTGCCGGCGTGGATAGACCAGGCCATCGCCAATATGCGCGTGGGCATGAAGCAAGGCATCACCCAGCCGAAAGCCATCATGGAATCGGGCTTGCCGCAGTTCCAGAAGCTGGTCAGCGCCACGCCGGAAAGCAGCATCTTCTACACGCCGATCACCAAGCTGCCGGCGGCCTTCTCCGACGCCGACAAGCAGCGCCTGACGGCCGCCTACCGCAAGACCGTCGGCGAGAAACTGATGCCGGCGCTGGCCCGCCTGTCCACCTTCCTGGAAAAGGAATACGTGCCGGCCTGCCGCACCACGACCGGCCTCGGCGCGCTGCCGAACGGCGCCGCCTGGTACCAGGCGCGCGTCGCCGAAGCCACCACGACCTCGCTGACGCCGGACGCCATCCACGCCATCGGCCTGAAGGAAGTGGCGCGCATCCAGGCGCAGTTCGAAGTGCTGGGTCCCAAGCTGGGCTACACCGGCCCGGCGGCGGGCTTGCCGGTCTGGGTGGCTGCACAGCCGCAGTTCTATCCGTTCAAGACCGAGAACGAAGTCCAGGCCGTCTACCACAAGCTCAACGACGTGCTCGACACCAAGCTGCCGATGATGTTCACGCTGCTGCCCAAGGCCAAGCTGGACCTGCGCCTGGAGCCTGAACTGAGCCGCGCCACCGCCTCGGACCACTACACCTCGCCGGCCGGCGATGGCTCGCGCCCCGGCGTGTTCTGGTCGGTGGTCAACGATCCTACCAAGTACGGCAACACCGGCATGACCACGCTGTTCCTGCACGAGGGCAAGCCCGGCCACCACTTCCACCTGGCCCTGGTGCAAGAGCTAAATCTGCCTAACTTCCGCAAATATGGCGGCAACAACGCCTTTATCGAAGGCTGGGCGCTGTATGCGGAAACGCTCGGCAAGGAGATGGGTCTGTTCGACGATCCGGCCCAGTACTTCGGCCACCTGAACGACGAGCTGCTGCGCGCCACCCGCCTGGTGGTCGACACCGGCATGCACGCGCAGGGCTGGACCCGCGAGCAAAGCATCCAGTACATGCACGACACGCTGGGCTACGACAATTCGGCCAAGACCGAGACCGAGCGCTACATGGCCTGGCCGGGCCAGGCGCTGGGCTACAAGATCGGCGCGCTGAAGATCGTCGAGCTGCGCCAGCGCGCGGCCCAGGCGCTGGGCGACAAGTTCAGCCTGCCGAAGTTCCACGCCATCGTGCTGGGCGACGGCACGCTGCCGCTGGCGCTGCTGGAGGAAAAAGTCGACCGCTGGATCGCGGCGGAGAAGTAAACGCCAGGGGGCGGACCGCAACGGCCCGCCCCTTTCTGCATTACCTGGCGTAGCGCTTGATGCGGGCGATTACCAGCTCGGGCAAGGCCGTGATCTGCTTGGCGTGGTTGGCAAAGACGATCTGCTGGCGCCCCACCGAGACCGGCTTGTCGTCGGCATAAAACCGGAACTCCAGCCAAAACGAGCACTTTTTGACGTCATATACATTCAACTCGCAGCGAATTTCCTGGAATGGGAAAGTCTCCTGCAGGTAGTCCTGCTCGGCGTGCTTGGTGATGAATACGCCGTCGTTTTGCAGCATATCGCGCGAGATGCAATCGAAGAACCACTTTTCACGGCAGATTCCCTGCCATTCGAAGTAGCGCGCGAAGTAGGTGTTGCCGTAGGCGTTGGAATCCTTCAGATAGATCGTCAGGGCGTGGGTAAAAGTCTGCTTGGCGTTGGCGGCGGTCGCATTGGAGAGTGCGGACATTTCTACTTCGGTGGCGTGCAGCAACATGAGAATTCCCCTATCAGTGAGTTGGACCGTCCCGGCCTGCGGCCGGGTACGTTTGCCCGCAAGCCGGGCAGAAACACTTAAAGCGGGTTTGTCCTGCGCTTGTTTGATTTAACGCAAATAGTTAATCGATAGCCAAGCGAGCTAGATCAACACACGCAATACTGCTGACTACCGTCCAAAGTCCGTGGAAAAAGCGCATGCACTCCCTACTGCCCGCCGTGGTTTCCCTGCTGTTCCTGTGCTACGGCGCTTACGTGCTGCATTCGCGCGGGGTGAGCCGCATCAGCCTGACCTTCTTCCTGCTGTGCGCGACCACGTTTTGCTGGCAGTTCACCTGGGCGGTGCTGTTCCAGATCAACAACGAGGACGAGGCGCTGGCGCTGGCCAAGCTCGGCTACCTGCTGATCCTGTTCCTGCCGACCACGCTGTACCATTTCATCGCCGAACTGACGGCCCAGCGCAGCGAACGCCGCTGGGTGGACCTGTCCTATGTGACGGCCGGCCTGCTGGGCGTCATCATGCTGAGCACCGACTGGGTGATCGCCGGGCTGTATCCGTATTTCTTCGGTTTCTATCCCAAGGCGGGGCCGCTGCATCCGCTGCACTTGGCGCAGACCGGCCTGGTCGTGGGTCGCGGCCTGTGGCTGCTGTACCAGCGGCAACAGCTGGCCGTCTCGACCGAGAAGACCCGGCTGCGCTACTGCCTGGTCAGCCTGCTGATCTATTTCTTCGCCTCGGTCGATTACCTGTGCAACTACGGCGTGCAGTTCTACCCGCCCGGAGTGCTGTTCGTCGCGGCCGGCCTGGGGGTGATCGCCCAGGCCATGGTGCGGCACAACCTGCTGGCGGACCCGATGGAGGTGGCCGCCACCATCGCCCACGAAATGCGCACGCCGCTGGCGACCATCCGCAACCAGTCGCGGGTGCTGGCCAAGTGCCTGCCGGACTTGCTGGCCGGCTACCAGAGCGCGGTGGAGCACCGGCATATCGAGCCGCTGCTGCAGCCGGCGCAGCTGAATTACCTCAGCAAGCTGACCCAGCATATCGAGGCTGAGATCAGCCGCTCCAATTTCATCGTCGACATGATGCTGGCGTCGGCCCGGGCGGGCACGCTGAACCGCAGCGATTTTGCCGACCACTCGATCAAGAAATGCGTGGACGAAGCCCTGGCCTGCTATCCGTTTGAAAGTTCGATGCGCGACAAGGTCGTGGTGAAAGCCGCCGAAGACTTCACTTTCTTTGGGTCGGATGTATTGCTGGTCTACGTTTTATATAATCTTTTTAAAAACGCGCTGCATGCTATTAAATCGGCGGGACGGGGGGATGTGGAAATTGCCTTTTTCACCCATGGCAATAGCAAGCAATTATTAGTGACCGATACCGGATCGGGCATACCGGATGATGTATTGCCGCACGTATTCGAACCGTTTTACAGCACAAGGCATAATGGCGGCGGCACGGGTATGGGTTTGGCTTTTTGCCAGCGGGTTATTACGGCATTCGGCGGCAAGATACATTGCGAATCCCGCGCCGGTTATTACACCAGATTTTCTTTATTCTTCCCGCAAAAGCAGCCTTGGGCCACCGGCCGGGAATTGGATTAACTGACGCCGACTTCCTCGCCGCTGACTTTCTCCAAATCAGTTTCATCGCCTAAAACATAAATCTTCTGCTCCCGCAGCACCTGGAGAATAAATGGCTGCTGTTCGCGCAGGCGGCGTTTAAAGTCTGGGATCGAATACAGATTGGGATTGATTTTACGGCGCAGCAGACGCTCGGCAACCGGCAGGCGGGATAATAATTCGCCATAGCTGGTGTTATCGCCGATGAGCATTAATTCCACCGGCGTATCCATGCCCTCATGTTCCTTGGCCGTCGCGCCATAAACAAAAGCCACATTCAGCACATGTTGCAGCGGCGCCAGTGCCGAATTCAAGACGCTGACCAGGCCGAAGGTTTTCTTGACCAGGTTGCTTAATTCCCCGAATACGATGCATTCCTTGTTGGGTTTAAAACGACGCACGTTGCCGATCCGCTCGGACACGATGACGCCCGACTCGTGCAGGCGTTTGAGCTCACGCTGGGCCGATGCGCTGCCCAAACCGGTCAGGCGCATGATCTCATTCAAGTGGAATCCTTGATTGACACGTACAAATAGCAAGCCCAGCAGCTTTTGCTGGGCAGGGGTGAAGAGTGCTTGAGCGATCATGAGCCAAATCTTAGCATGAACGCACTACTGTCTGGCATGTTTCACGTAGGGTTTTCCAGATCGGCTTGCATCCGAGAAGTCATGAGCCCGGCTACACGACAGCCGGCGAGCGATATCAGTTAAGCGGTGCCGGAGATATGCCTGCCAGGCGGGAAGTGGCGCCATCGCCGCTGCTGCGGCCAACGGACATGCCGTGACATTTAAAACCAGGACGGCGCAATATATTAAACCTAGCCGCCATTATTTAAAGCCAAAAGCAGACGCCGATAAGTTATTTTATTCTTGGCGATTTATTGATCGCCCCGCCCGCCATCTTTAATATATTTTGGTCGACGCAGATTAATACGACGAAGCGGATTAATTAACGACGCCGCAAATAAAAAAACGGCACCCGAAGGTGCCGTTTTTATTTTGCGGGACTAAAGCTGAATTACGCTTCGCCGTCGTGTGGAATAACCGTTTCGGTCACTTCCACATCGCCGCTGGACATCGAGGCTTTCTCGGCCAGCAGCAGAGCTTGACGCTCTTCCACTTCCCACTGCTCTTTCTCTTTGCGAGCGCGGTGGAATGCCAGACCGGTGCCGCCTGGAATCAGACGACCAACGATGACGTTTTCTTTCAGACCACGCAGACCATCGCGTTTGCCCATAATCGCGGCTTCGGTCAGAACGCGGGTAGTTTCCTGGAACGATGCGGCCGAGATAAACGAATCGGTCGACAGCGATGCCTTGGTAATACCCAGCAGAACGTTTTCATAAGTCGCAGGGATCTTATTCTCTGCGGTTACGCGATCGTTCTCGTCCAGCAGTTCCGAACGCTCAACCTGCTCGCCAACGATGTAGTTGGTGTCGCCGGCATTGACGATCTGTACGCGACGCAGCATCTGACGCACGATAACTTCGATGTGCTTGTCGTTAATCTTCACGCCCTGCAGACGGTACACGTCTTGCACTTCGTCAACGATGTAACGCGCCAGCGCTTCGATACCCAGCAGACGCAGAATGTCTTGCGGATCGGCTGGGCCGTCGACGATCATCTCGCCCTTGTTCACTACCTGGCCGTCGTGTACCAGCACTTGCTTGTCCTTGGTGATCAGGAACTCGTGCTTGTTGCCGTCCATGTCCGTGATTTCCAGACGCTGCTTACCCTTGGTTTCTTTACCGAATGCAACGGTACCGGTCACTTCCGCCAGCATACCCGCATCTTTCGGCGAACGAGCTTCGAACAGCTCGGCAACGCGCGGCAGACCACCGGTAATATCGCGAGTCTTCTGCGATTCGGTCGGGATACGTGCCAGCACTTCACCGACGGACACTGCCTGGCCATCTTTCACCATGATCAGCGCGCCGACCTGGAAGCCGATCGCTACAGCGTGTTCGGTACCGGCGATCTTCACTTCGTGACCATCTTCGTTCAACAGTTTGACCTGTGGACGCAGGGTTTTGGTCAGCGAACCGCGACGCTTGGCATCGATTACCACCAGGGTCGACAGACCGGTCACTTCGTCCACCTGACGGGCAACGGTCACGCCTTCTTCGACGTTCTCGAAACGCACCGTACCGGCGTACTCGGTAATGATCGGACGGGTCAGCGGATCCCAGGTTGCCAGGGCCGTACCGGCCTTGATCACCATGCCGTCTTTGACGATCAGGGTCGCGCCGTACGGCACTTTGTGACGCTCGCGCTCACGGCCGTGGTCGTCGGTAATCAGCACTTCGCCCGAACGGGAAATGACGATTTGCGCGCCCTTGCCGTTGGTAACGTAACGCATGGTCGAGGTGAAGCGGATGGTACCGTTCGACTTCGCTTCCACCGACGATGCCACTGCCGCACGCGACGCCGCACCACCGATGTGGAAGGTACGCATGGTCAGCTGGGTACCTGGTTCACCGATCGACTGCGCAGCGACCACACCGACGGCTTCGCCGGCGTTGACCAGCATGCCGCGGCCCAGATCGCGACCGTAGCACTTGGCACACAGGCCGAAGCGCGTGTCGCAAGTCAGCGGGGTACGGACCTTGACTTCATCGATCGACAGACGCTCGATCTCTTCCACCATGTCTTCGTCCATCAGGGTACCGGCTTCGTACAGCGTAGCCTGGGTTTCCGGATTGACGACGTCGTTGACCACCACGCGGCCGAGGATACGGTCGCGCAGGGCTTCGATCACTTCACCGCCTTCGACCATCGCCTTCATCAGCGTGCCGTTCGAGGTGCCGCAATCATCTTCGATGACGACCAGATCCTGGGTCACGTCGACCAGACGACGGGTCAGGTAACCCGAGTTCGCGGTTTTCAGCGCCGTATCCGCCAGACCTTTACGAGCGCCGTGGGTCGAGATGAAGTACTGCAAAACGTTCAGGCCTTCGCGGAAGTTCGCGGTAATCGGCGTTTCGATAATCGAACCGTCCGGTTTCGCCATCAGACCACGCATACCTGCCAGCTGGCGAATCTGCGCTGCGGAACCGCGGGCGCCCGAGTCGGCCATCATGTAAATCGCGTTGAAGGATTCCTGGGTGGACTTGGTGCCGTCACGCTTGATGACGTCTTCCACTTTCAGTTGGTCCATCATGGCCTTGCCGACTTCATCGGAGGTCTTGCCCCAGATGTCGACTACCTTGTTGTAACGCTCGCCAGCCGTCACCAGACCCGAAGCGTACTGCTGCTCGATCTGCTTGACTTCGGACTCTGCAGCCGAAATCAGGGTGACTTTTTGAGGCGGTACCAGCATGTCGTCCACGCAGATCGAAATACCGGCGCGGGTCGCCAGGCGGAAGCCCGACTGCATCAGTTGGTCAGCAAACACCACCGTCGCGCGCAGGCCGCACTTACGGAAGGACGTGTTGATCAGCTTGGAAATCTCTTTCTTCTTCAGCGCGCGGTTCAGCACGGAGAATGGCAGGCCTTTCGGCAGGATTTCCGACAGGATGGCGCGGCCGACCGTGGTCTCGTAACGGGTCACGGTGCGAACGAATTCGCCCGTCGCTGGATCTTTTGGATTCTCAACGATACGTACGGTGATACGGGTGGTCAGTTCCACTTCCTTGTTGTCGTAGGCACGGATGACTTCCGACACGTCAGGGAACAGCATGCCTTCGTTTTTCGCATTGATCGCTTCGCGGGTCGCGTAGTACAGACCCAGCACGATATCCTGCGAAGGAACGATCGATGGTTCGCCGTTCGATGGGAACAGGATGTTGTTCGAAGCCAGCATCAGCGTGCGGGCTTCCATCTGTGCTTCGATCGACAGCGGAACGTGAACTGCCATCTGGTCACCGTCGAAGTCGGCGTTGAATGCCGCGCAGACGAGTGGGTGCAGCTGGATCGCCTTGCCTTCAATCAGGACCGGCTCGAAAGCCTGGATACCCAGACGGTGCAGCGTAGGCGCACGGTTCAGCATGATCGGATGTTCGCGGATCACGTCTTCCAGGATGTCCCAGACGACCGGCTCTTGAATCTCGACCAGCTTTTTAGCGGCCTTGATCGTGGTAGCCAGGCCCATCAGTTCCAGCTTGTTGAAGATGAACGGCTTGAACAGTTCCAGAGCCATCAGCTTCGGCAGACCGCACTGGTGCAGTTTCAGCTGCGGACCCACCACGATGACCGAACGGCCCGAGTAGTCGACGCGCTTACCCAGCAAGTTCTGACGGAAGCGGCCGCCCTTACCCTTGATCATCTCAGCCAGCGATTTCAGCGGACGCTTGTTGGCGCCGGTCATCGCTTTGCCGCGACGGCCGTTGTCCAGCAGCGAATCGACTGCTTCTTGCAGCATGCGCTTTTCGTTGCGCGTGATGATCTCTGGAGCGCGCAGCTCCATCAGGCGTTTCAGACGGTTGTTACGGTTGATGACGCGGCGATACAGATCGTTCAGATCCGAGGTCGCGAAGCGGCCACCGTCCAGCGGTACCAGCGGACGCAGTTCCGGCGGCAGCACCGGCAGCACTTCCATGATCATCCACTCAGGCTTGATGCCCGAACGTTGGAACGCTTCCAGCACTTTCAGGCGCTTGGCGTATTTCTTGATCTTGGCTTCGGACTTCGATTCCTTCAGTTCCACGCGCAGGGTTTCGGCATCGCGGTGGATGTCGATCGAGCGCAGCAGTTCGCGGATACCTTCAGCGCCCATGAAGGCGGTGAAGTCGTCGCCGTACTCTTCGTACTTGGCGGCGTAGTCGTCTTCCGACATGATCTGGCATTTTTTCAGCGGGGTCATGCCTGGATCGGTCACCACGTATGCTTCGAAATACAGCACGCGTTCGATGTCCCGCAGGGTCATGTCCAGCACCATACCCAGACGGGATGGCAGCGACTTCAGGAACCAGATGTGGGCGGTAGGCGAAGCCAGCTCGATGTGGCCCATGCGCTCGCGGCGCACCTTGGCCAGCGTGACTTCGACGCCGCACTTTTCGCAGATCACGCCGCGGTGTTTCAGACGCTTGTACTTACCGCACAGGCATTCGTAGTCCTTGATCGGGCCAAAGATCTTGGCGCAGAACAGACCGTCGCGCTCAGGCTTGAAGGTACGATAGTTGATGGTTTCCGGCTTTTTAACTTCGCCGTAGGACCACGAACGGATTTTTTCAGGCGAAGCGAGACCGATCTTGATCGCGTCAAAAGTCTCGTTCGTCTGTACTTGCTTGAATAAATCGAGCAGTGCTTTCATGTATCACTCCAGGTAGTGATGAATTCTTTAAACTGCCCCGCCGGCAACGACCGGCGGGGCCCGTGCTTGATGTCTTAGTTGCGTTCCAGGTCGATATCGATACCCAGGGAACGGATCTCTTTCACCAGCACGTTGAACGATTCAGGCATACCGGCGTCGATCACGTGGTCGCCTTTGACCAGGTTTTCGTACACTTTGGTACGGCCGTTCACGTCATCCGACTTAACGGTCAACATCTCTTGCAGCACATACGATGCGCCGTATGCTTCCAGTGCCCACACCTCCATCTCACCGAAGCGCTGGCCACCGAACTGGGCTTTACCGCCCAGTGGCTGCTGCGTAACGAGCGAGTATGGACCGGTCGAACGCGCGTGCATCTTGTCGTCGACCAAGTGGTGCAGTTTCAGCATGTGCATCACGCCAACGGTGACCTTGCGCTCGAACGCTTCGCCGGTGCGGCCGTCGTACATCGTGACCTGATTCTTCGACGGCGTCATGCCCAGCTTGTGAGCGATGTCGTCCGGGTAAGCCAGGTCCAGCATGCGGCGGATTTCCGATTCGTGCGCGCCGTCGAACACCGGAGTAGCGAACGGAACACCCTTCTTCAGGTTGTTCGCCAGCTTCATGATCTCTTCGTCGTCGAACTGGTCCAGATCTTCAGGACGGCCGTTTTCGTTGTAGATCACGGTCAGATACTTGCGCATCTCTTCGGCTTTGGTGTGCACGGCCAGCATTTCGCCGATACGGATACCCAGGCCCTTCGCTGCCCAACCCAGGTGGGTCTCGAGAATCTGACCCACGTTCATACGGGAAGGAACACCCAGCGGGTTCAGTACCACGTCGGCCGGCGTACCGTCGGCCATGTATGGCATGTCTTCCACCGGCACGATACGGGAAACCACACCCTTGTTACCGTGACGACCCGCCATCTTGTCGCCCGACTGCAGGCGGCGTTTAACGGCCAGGTAAACCTTGACCATCTTCTGCACGCCAGGTTGCAGTTCATCGCCCTGGGTCAGCTTCTTGCGCTTCTCTTCGAAGGCCAGATCGAACTGGTGGCGCTTCTCGTTGATCGATTCCTTGATCGCTTCCAGCGCGGTAGCCGATGCGTCTTCCGATGGACGGATGTCGAACCAGTGGTACTTGTCCAGATCAGCCAGGTATTCCTTGGTGATCTTGGCGCCTTTGGCCAGCTTCTTCGGACCGCCGTTGACGACTTGGCCGATCAGCATTTTTTCCAGACGCTGGAAGGCATCGCCTTCAACGATACGCATCTGGTCGTTCAGGTCCAGGCGGAAACGCTTCAGTTCATCGTCGATGATCTGTTGCGCGCGCTTGTCGCGAACGATGCCTTCACGGGTGAAGACCTGGACGTCGATCACGGTGCCGATCATGCCCGATGGCACGCGCAGCGAGGTGTCTTTCACGTCCGATGCTTTTTCGCCGAAGATCGCGCGCAGCAGCTTCTCTTCCGGAGTCAGCTGGGTTTCGCCTTTAGGCGTTACCTTACCGACCAGGGTGTCGCCTGCCTGCACTTCCGCGCCGATGTAGACGATACCGGACTCATCCAGACGAGCCAGCTGGTTCTCAGCCAGGTTCGAGATGTCGCGGGTGATTTCTTCCGCGCCCAGCTTGGTATCGCGTGCAACGACGGACAGCTCTTCGATGTGAATCGAAGTGTAGCGGTCGTCTTTCACGACGTTTTCCGAGATCAGGATCGAATCTTCGAAGTTCAGACCATTCCATGGCATGAAGGCCACGGTCATGTTCTGGCCCAGAGCCAATTCACCCAGGTCGGTCGATGCGCCGTCGGCGATCACGTCGCGCTTGGCCACACGGTCGCCTACCTTGACGATAGGACGCTGGTTGATGTTGGTGTTCTGGTTCGAACGGGTGTACTTGATCAGGTTGTAGATGTCGACACCGACTTCGCCGGCGGTTGCTTCGTCATCGTTCACGCGAATCACGACACGGCCTGCATCGATGTAGTCGACGATACCGCCGCGCAGAGCCTGCACGGTAGTACCCGAGTCGACTGCCACGGTGCGTTCGATACCGGTACCGACCAGTGCCTTCTCTGGGCGCAGGCAAGGTACCGCCTGGCGCTGCATGTTGGCACCCATCAATGCGCGGTTCGCATCATCGTGTTCGAGGAACGGAATCAGCGACGCTGCGACGGAAACGATCTGGCCCGGCGCCACGTCCATGTACTGGATGCGCTCTGGGGATACCAGAATGGTTTCGCCGGCTTCACGGGCCGATACCAGCTCATCGCTCAGCATGCCTGCGTCGTTAATGGTCGCATTCGCCTGAGCGATGATGTAGCGGCCTTCTTCGATGGCGGACAGGTAGTCGATCTGGTCGGTGATCTTGGAGCCTTCGACCTTGCGGTATGGGGTTTCCAGGAAGCCGTATTCGTTCAGGCGGGCGTACAGCGCCAGCGAGTTGATCAGGCCGATGTTCGGGCCTTCAGGCGTTTCGATCGGGCACACGCGGCCGTAGTGGGTCGGGTGCACGTCGCGTACTTCAAAGCCTGCGCGTTCGCGGGTCAGACCGCCAGGGCCCAGGGCGGATACACGGCGTTTGTGCGTGATTTCCGACAGCGGGTTGGTCTGGTCCATAAACTGCGACAGCTGGGACGAACCGAAGAACTCGCGGATTGCGGCCGAGATCGGCTTCGAGTTGATCAGGTCGTGCGGCATCAGGTTGTCCGCTTCGGCTTGGCCGAGGCGTTCCTTGACGGCGCGCTCAACGCGCACCAGGCCGGCGCGGAACTGGTTCTCGGCCAGTTCGCCGACGCAACGTACGCGACGGTTACCCAGGTGATCGATATCGTCGACTTCGCCGCGGCCATTGCGCAGTTCCACCAGGATCTTGATCACGGCCAGCACGTCTTCGTTCGACAGCGTCATGGCGCCGGTCAGTTCATCGCGGCCGATGCGGCGGTTGAACTTCATGCGGCCCACGGCCGACAGGTCGTAACGGTCGGCGCTGTAGAACAGGCCGTTGAACAGCGCTTCGACGGAGTCTTCCGTTGGCGGTTCGCCAGGACGCATCATGCGGTAGATCGCGACACGGGCGGCCATCTGGTCGGCGGTGTCATCGATGCGCAGGGTTTGCGAAATGTAGGCGCCCTGGTCCAGATCGTTGGTGTACAAGGTCTGGATTTCGGAGATGTTGGCTTCGCGCAGGCGGCCCAACACGTCTTCGGTCAGCTCATCGTTGGCGGACGCGACAACTTCGCCGGTCTCAGGATCGACGATGTTCTTGGCCAGCACGCGGCCCAGCAGGTAGTCTTCCGGTACCGAGATGTGCTTGATGCCGTTCGATTCGATATCGCGCACGTGCTTGGCGTTGATACGCTTGTCCTTCAGGACCAGCGTCTTGCCTTCCTTGTTGACGATGTCGAAACGCGCGACTTCGCCACGCAGGCGTTCGGCGACGAATTCCATTTCCGCGCCTTCGGAGCGCAGGTTGAAATTGTCGAACACGAAGAAGTTCGCCAGGATCTGCTCGTGCGACATGCCGATTGCTTTCAGCAGTATCGTCACTGGCATCTTGCGGCGGCGGTCGACGCGGAAGAACAGGATGTCTTTCGGGTCGAACTCGAAGTCCAGCCACGAACCGCGGTAAGGAATGATACGCGCGGAGAACAGCAGTTTGCCCGAGGAGTGGGTCTTGCCGCGGTCGTGCTCGAAGAACACGCCAGGCGAGCGATGCAGCTGCGAAACGATAACGCGCTCGGTACCATTGATGACGAACGAACCGGTGGTGGTCATCAGGGGCAGTTCGCCCATGTAGACTTCCTGTTCCTTCATCTCTTTGACGACCGGCTTGGTCGGCGATTCCTTGTCCAGGATCACCAGACGGACCTTGGCGCGCAGCGGCGACGCAAAGGTCAGGCCACGCAGTTGGCATTCCTTGACGTCAAAGGCAGGATCGCCCAGGACGTACGACAGGAATTCGAGACGCGCAAAGCCATTGTGCGAAACGATAGGGAAAATCGAGGTAAAGGCCGACTGCAGGCCGTCGTTCTTGCGTGTCGACGGTGCTACGTCTTCTTGCAAGAAACTATGGTAGGACTCGAGCTGGGTAGCCAGCAGGAACGGAACGTGGTGAACGTTGGCGCGCTTCGCGAATGATTTGCGAATGCGTTTCTTCTCAGTAAATGAGTAGTGCATGGACACTCCGTGAGTGACAGAAAGGATAAAAAATTCAGGTTTTGCCAGTGCATTTTTAGCCACTTCAGCAACAAGATCGGCTGCATGTCACACAGACGAAACCTGAAACTTCTACCATTTCCAGCTGATTCGATAAAACTGCGGCGTCGGACAAAACGCTACAAATACGACGAGGACGACAAAGGAGCCAAAGCCGGATTTCCTCCCTTTCGAGAGGAAATCCGCAGCTTTGGCTCGAGGCGCTAACTAACTAGCCGCCGTACAACTTGATTACTTCAGGTCGGCCTTGGCGCCAGCTTCTTCCAGCTTTTTCTTAGCGGCTTCAGCGTCAGCTTTCGACAGGGCTTCTTTAACGGTCTTAGGAGCGCCATCAACCACGTCTTTGGCTTCTTTCAGGCCCAGACCGGTGATTTCGCGAACTGCTTTAATTACGCCAACTTTGTTCGCGCCGACTTCGGTCAGAACAACGTTGAATTCGGTCTGCTCTTCAGCAGCAGCAACAGCTGCGCCGCCAGCTGCTGGAGCAGCCATTGCAGCGGCCGAAACGCCGAATTTTTCTTCGAAAGCTTTGACCAGTTCGTTCAGGTCCATTACGGACATTTCGCTAACTGCGTTCAGGATGTCGTCTTTGCTAATTGCCATTTGAAACTCCAATAATTTTTTGATTCGTTAATACATCAGATTGGTACTTGAGAAAAGATCCGGCTACAGCGATTAGGCTGCTGCTGGCGCTTCTTCTGCGGCCACTTCGGCAACAGCTGGAGCACCTTCGGATTTTTTCGCTGCCAGAGCAGCCAGACCACGTGCAAAGCCCGACACCGGAGCCAGCATAACGCCCAACAGCTGCGAAATGAGAACTTCACGGGAAGGAATGCTCGCCAACGCTGCAACAGCTGCTTTATCCAGCTGCTTGCCTGCGTAGTTACCTGCGGTGATGACCAGTTTGTCGTTGGTTTTAGCGAAGTCAGCGATGACTTTAGCTGCTGCAACGGCATCGTCCGAGATCGAGTAGATCAACGGACCGGTCATGCTGTCTGCCAGGCCGGCGAACTGCGTGCCTTCGACGGAGCGACGTGCGAGGGTGTTTTTCAACACTCGCAGGTACACGCCTTGAGCGCGCGCTTTAGCACGAAGTTGCGTCAAGTGAGCAACCTGGATGCCACGATATTCGGCCACGACGATAGTTTGCGCAGTTGCTACTTTTGCGGAAACTTCGGCGACTACGGCCTTTTTGTCATTCAGATTGAGACCCACGGTCAACCTCCTTAAATGATGACGGGCAAACTGCCTGCCATCGGTTCGAACAACGGCGTCCGAGGTTTAGGAGTCCAATGGACTACGAAACTTGATCGGGTACACCATCTGCGTTGGGTGAAAAATTCAATTAACTAGGTGCCTGCCTGATGCACCCGGCCCAACGGTCTTTGATTGCCTGGCCGTTCCCGAAGAAACGGCCAGCCCAAAGAACTGCCCCATACCGCGCTAAGGCGATACAAGGACTTAAACTGGTACTTAAGCAGCCAGGGTAGCCTGGTCAACACGGACGCCAGCGCCCATGGTCGACGACAGCGATACCTTGCGCAGGTAGACACCCTTGCTGGTAGCTGGCTTAGCTTTGTTCAGTGCGTCGATCAGGGCAACCAGGTTGCTCTTCAGATCTGCGTCAGCGAACGATTTGCGGCCGATGGTCGCGTGGATGATACCGGCTTTGTCGGTACGGTACTGAACTTGACCGGCTTTCGCGTTTTTCACGGCGGTAGCGACGTCAGGGGTAACAGTGCCGACTTTCGGGTTAGGCATCAGGCCACGTGGGCCCAGGATCTGACCCAGGGTACCAACGATACGCATGGTGTCTGGCGAAGCGATGACGATATCGAAAGGCATGTCGCCGGCTTTGACGCGCTCGGCCAGGTCTTCCATACCAACAACGTCAGCACCAGCAGCTTTAGCGGCTTCAGCTTTGTCGCCCGAAGCGAACACAGCAACGCGAACGGTTTTGCCGGTGCCAGCTGGCAGCACGACGGAACCGCGAACGACTTGGTCCGACTTCTTAGGGTCTACGCCCAGTTGTACCGACACGTCGATCGATTCGTTGAACTTGGCGGTAGCCAGTTCTTTGATCAGAGCGACTGCGTTGTCGAATGCGTAGGACTTGGTGCTATCAACTTTAGCTTTGATAGCTTTTGCGCGTTTGGACAGTTTTGCCATGATTACAGACCTTCCACCGTGATGCCCATCGAACGTGCGGAACCAGCGATGGTGCGTACAGCAGCATCCAGGTCGGCAGCGGTCAGATCAGGGGTTTTCAATTTAGCGATTTCTTCAGCTTGAGCGCGGGTCAGCTTACCGACTTTGTCGGTATGTGGCTTCGGCGAACCTTTGACAACGCCCGAGTGCTTCTTGATCAGGAAGGTTGCTGGAGGCGTCTTCATCACGAAGGTGAAGGACTTGTCAGCGAACGCGGTGATCACGACTGGAATCGGCATGCCTGGTTCCATACCTTGGGTCTGCGCGTTGAACGCTTTGCAGAATTCCATGATGTTCAGACCGCGTTGACCCAGAGCTGGACCGATCGGTGGGGATGGGTTTGCTTTACCAGCTGGCACTTGCAGCTTGATAAAACCAATGATTTTCTTTGCCATGATGGCTCCTATCTTGGATATGAGTAGTAGCGCCCCACCATGCGCAGTTGCAGGGCGGGGCTCCTCTTTGCCAGATTTGTCAGGTTTTTACACCGTCGCCCGTTCTGGCGAACGGTGCTGCTTATACTTTTTCGACCTGGCCGAACTCAAGTTCCACCGGAGTAGCGCGGCCGAAGATCGTGACCGAGACGCGTACTTTGGATTTCTCGTAATTGACTTCTTCGACATTGCCGTTGAAATCGGTGAACGGGCCATCCTTGATGCGGACTTGCTCGCCCACTTCGTACAGCACTTTCGGCCGTGGCTTCTCGACACCCTCTTGCATCTGCTGCATGATCTTGTCGATCTCGCGCGCTGGAATCGGGGTCGGCTTGTTCGATTTGCCGCCGATGAAGCCGGTCACTTTGTTGGTGTTTTTCACCAAGTGCCACGTTTCGTCGGTCATTTCCATCTCAACCAGGACATAACCTGGGAAGAAACGACGTTCGGTAACGGACTTTTGACCGTTCTTGACTTCGACAACTTCTTCGGTCGGTACCAGGATCTGGCCGAACTGGTCTTGCATGCCGGCGCGCTCGACGCGTTCCGTCAGTGCACGCTGGACGCTTTTTTCCATGCCGGAATACGCGTGTACAACGTACCAGCGCTTGTTGCTGACTGGGACGCTGATAGGCGCTGCGCCAGCATCTTGTGCCGGAACTTCGCCCGGCACTTCATCTTGCACATTTTCGCTCATTATTTTCGTATGCCCAGAATGACGTCGTACAACAGGAACTCGAGTGTCTTATCCGTGCCCCACAGGAACAGCGCCATCACCAGCACGAAGGCAAACACGATGCCCGTGATCTGGGTAGCTTCGCGACGAGTAGGCCAGACGACCTTTTTCGTTTCGCGCACGGCTTCTTTGGCGAAATTCAGGAATTCACGGCCAGTCGTCGAGGTCCACAAGAGCAGAACGGCAAAAGCCAAACCAGCTACAAGTGCGCCTGCGCGTACGAGAGCTGGTTTGTCTGACAGGTAATAAAACCCGACCACACCTGCGATCACCATGGCTATTGCCAGAGCAACCTTAATCTTGTCATTCGACGTGCTGACGGTCTGCACGGATTGATTTGACATTTATATTTACTTTCGGTGCCCTGCACCTGAAAACGGTGGCAGGGACGGAGGGCATCGAACCCCCAACCTTCGGTTTTGGAGACCGACGCTCTGCCAATTGAGCTACGTCCCTACGTAAAACTACAAAGGATATCGATTATACCACCAGAGACGCCCCTGGTGGTAAGACCAGTATTCCTTAAGCGATGATCTTCGCTACAACACCTGCACCAACGGTACGGCCACCTTCGCGGATAGCGAAGCGCAGACCTTCTTCCATCGCGATCGGGTTGATCAGCTTGACGGTGATCGACACGTTATCGCCTGGCATAACCATTTCTTTGTCCGCTGGCAGTTCGATCGAACCGGTCACGTCAGTCGTACGGAAGTAGAACTGTGGACGATAGTTGTTGAAGAACGGGGTGTGACGACCGCCTTCGTCTTTCGACAGAACATAGATCTCGCCGGTGAAGTGGTTGTGCGGCTTGATCGAGCCTGGCTTCGCCAGAACCTGACCACGCTGTACGTCTTCACGCTTGGTGCCGCGCAGCAGCAGACCAACGTTGTCGCCAGCTTGACCCTGGTCCAGCAGCTTGCGGAACATTTCCACGCCGGTGCAAGTGGTTTTGACGGTGTCGGTGATACCAACGATTTCGATCTCTTCGCCGACCTTGATGATGCCGCGCTCGATACGACCGGTCACAACGGTACCGCGACCCGAGATCGAGAACACGTCTTCAACTGGCATCAGGAAGGCGCCGTCCACTGCGCGCTCTGGCGTAGGGATGTAGCTGTCCAGTGCTTCGGCCAGGGCCATGATGGCTTGCTCGCCCATTGGGCCGGTGTCGCCGTCCAGAGCCATACGTGCCGAACCTTTTACGATAGGCAGGTCGTCGCCTGGGAAGTCGTACTTCGACAACAACTCGCGCACTTCCATTTCAACCAGTTCCAGCAGTTCT
Organism: Rugamonas rivuli; assembly: GCF_009380165.1. Lineage (GTDB taxonomy): Bacteria > Pseudomonadota > Gammaproteobacteria > Burkholderiales > Burkholderiaceae_D > Rugamonas > Rugamonas rivuli. The sequence goes on along the minus strand of NZ_WHUF01000006.1, from coordinate 328,326 downwards.
GCGTCGTCGACCAGGTCGCACTTGTTCAGGAACACGATGATGTATGGAACGCCAACTTGGCGGGCCAGCAGGATGTGCTCGCGGGTCTGTGGCATTGGGCCGTCAGCTGCGGAGCAAACCAGGATCGCGCCGTCCATCTGCGCTGCACCGGTAATCATGTTTTTGATGTAGTCGGCGTGGCCTGGGCAGTCAACGTGAGCGTAGTGACGGCCGGAGGTTTCGTATTCGACGTGTGCGGTGTTGATGGTAATGCCGCGTGCTTTTTCTTCTGGAGCAGCATCGATCTGGTCGTATGCTTTAGCTTCGCCGCCGAATTTCTTCGACAGAACAGTTGCGATCGCAGCGGTCAGGGTGGTCTTGCCGTGGTCGACGTGGCCGATGGTGCCGACGTTAACGTGCGGCTTGGTCCGCTCGAATTTCTCTTTTGCCATTTTAGACTCCTAACGATTTGGTGTGATTGCCCGGGCGTGCGCCCGACTGTCTTGATATTGCTGCGTATGTGTTTATATGCTGCGGTACTGCGGGATACTGCGAATTCTGGTGCCCTTTACGTGGATTGAACACGTGGCCTCTCCCTTACCAAGGGAGTGCTCTACCACTGAGCTAAAAGGGCTTATGGGGTACTACTGCATTGCAACAACACTGGAGCGGGTGAAGGGAATCGAACCCTCGTCGTAAGCTTGGAAGGCTTCTGCTCTACCATTGAGCTACACCCGCGAGGATTGTTCAATTCTTACTTCATCTACTTGCGTCACCCAGTCTTTTTGCAAAAACTTGGTGGAGGGGGCTGGATTCGAACCAGCGTACTCGAAAGAACAGATTTACAGTCTGTCGCCTTTAACCACTCGGCCACCCCTCCGCGAGGAACCGCAGAGTATGAAGCAACTACTTTGACCTGTCAACCCTTCTCAACGTTATTTCGCGTCATCCGGATGAACTGTCTGCTTCGGGGCGAGATTTTAACTGCACCGACTGCAAAAGTGCAAGTGTTGTTTTTACGTTGCACAAATTCCTATACAATCGGCTGACGATAGTGAGATCTGGAGCCCCGCAGTTGAACAACCGTAGCGGTAGTTTGCGCAGCCTGGTGCTGGCCAATGTGGGCCTGTTGGCCTGTTACTTCGTCACCGGCCGTCTCGGCCTGCTGCTGGCGCTGCCGCCGGGCTATGCCTCGCCGATCTTCCTGCCGGCCGGCCTGGCGCTGGCCTGCTGCGTGATCGGCGGGCGCGGCCTGCTGCCGGCCGTGGCGCTCGGCTCGCTGGCGGTCAACCTGGTCTATCCCTCCATGAGCCCGGACGGCATCAGCGCCACCGCGCTGGCCGGCGCCCTCGCCCCGGCGCTGGGCGCGGCGCTGCAAGCCTGGGCCGGCAGCACCCTGTTCCGCCGCTATATCGATCCCGCCATCGGCTCCGGCCGCGACGTGGTGCGCTTCATCCTGCTGGCCGCCGGCGTCACCGTCATCAGCAGCACCGTCTCGCTGACCGGCATGGGCCTGCTCGGCATCCTGCAATGGGACAGCATCTTCCTCGACTGGCTGGCCTGGTGGATGGGCGACACCATCGGCATCCTGCTGGCGGCGCCGCTGACCTGGATCGTCATCGGCCGCCCGCGCGCGCTGTGGTCGCGCCGCCGGCTGCTGGTCGGCCTGCCGCTGCTGCTGTCGGCGGCGGCCTTCATCGCCATCTACCTGCAGGCCGACCGCTGGGAAAACAACCAGCAGCTGCAAGCCTTCCGCCTCAAGGCCCAGCAGACCGGCGACCTGCTGCAAGCGCAGTTCAGCGAGCACGAGCGCTTCATCTATGCGATGGCCAAGGCGCTCAACGATCCGCGCCGCACGCTCAGCCCCGAGGATTTCGGCAACCTGGCGCACGGCTACCTGGACCAGCGCCCCGAGCTGCTGTCGATGTCCTGGCTGACGCCGGTGGCCGGCAGCGAACGCCCCGCCTTCGAAGCCTGGGCCCGCGACCATGTCGCGCCGGGGTTCGAGATCCGCCAGCGCAGCGAAGACGGCACGCTGCACACCGCCGTGCAGCGCGAGCACTACTTCGTCGCCACCTTCATCGAACCCGAAGCCAGCCGCGCCTACCAGGGCCTGGACCTGCTGTCCGACCCGCAGCGCCGCGCCGCGCTGGAGCGCGCCATCCAGTCCGGCCAGCCCACCGCCACCGCGCCGCTGCTGCTGATCCCCTCGCAGTCCAGCGCCGGCCTGCTATTGCTGCAAACTGTTTATCCCAATAACAACCGCCACCAGGCCATCGGCTCGCTGCTGATCTCGATGCAGTTCGACGCCTACCTCGACCAGGCGCTGCGGCGCTCCGAGTTCGGCCACTTCCTGATACGCTTCGAAGACATGGACGACGACGGCCCGCGCCACATCGTGCGCGACAGCCTGCAACGCGCCGCCGAGCAGGGCGACTTTCAGCGCCAGCTGCACTTCGGCGGCCGCATCTACGAGCTGACGCTGGCGCCCACGCCCGCCTACCTGCAACAGCAGCGCGGCTGGCAGAGCTGGACCGTGCTGACCTGCGGCCTGCTGCTGACCGGTCTGCTGGGCACGCTGATGATGCTGATCAGCGGCGAGCGCGCCCGCATCCAGGCCCAGGTCAAGGACAGCACTGCGCGCCTGCGCGAACGCGAAGCCAGGCTGCAAGCGATTCTGAACAAGGCCGCCGACGCCATCCTCACCATCGACGGCAACGGCTTGCTGATGTCGGCCAACGCCGCCGCCGGCCGCCTGTTCGGCTACGCGCCGGAAAACATGACGGCGCTGCCGCTGGACCGCCTGATCCCGGTCGGCGTCGGCGACGCCGCCGGCCTCGACGCGGCCGGCCTGCTGCGCATGATCGCCTGCGGCGTCACCCACGAATACGAGCTGACCGGCTGGCGCAGCGACGGCAACGAATTCCCGCTGGCGATGTCGGTCAGCGAAGTGGAGCTGCCGGACGAGCACCTGTTCGTCGCCATCCTGCACGACCTGACCGAACAGCAGCTGGCGCAGGAGCGCATCCACCGTCTGGCCCACCACGACACCTTGACCGGCCTCGACAACCGCCTGTCGCTGAACCTGCGTCTGGATCAATTGCTGGCGCAGACCCGCCGCAGCGGCGGCGCGGCGGCCGTGCTGTTCATCGACCTCGACCACTTCAAGAAAATCAACGACACCCACGGCCACCAGACCGGCGACCTGCTGCTGGTCGCCGTCGCCCAGCGGCTGCAGGAACTGCTGCGCGAAGTCGACACCATCGCCCGCCTGGGCGGCGACGAATTCATCGTCGTCACCTCGGGCAGCGTGACGCCGGACGAGGCGTCCAATATCGCCGTGCGCATCGTCGATTCGCTCGGCTCGCCCTACCACCTGCAAGGCAAGACCGTGCACAGCGGCGCCAGCGTCGGCGTCGCCATGTTCCCGTCCGACGGCGAAGACGGCAGCACCCTGCTGCGCCACGCCGACACCGCGATGTACGCCGCCAAGAGCCAGGGGCGCGGCAACTTCCAGTTCTTCTCGGCCGAGATGAACACCGCCACCCACGAACGCCTGCTGCTGGAAAACCGCCTGTGGCAGGCGCTGGAGCAAAACGAATTCGAGCTCTACCTGCAACCGCAGATCGAACTGGCGTCCGGCCGCATCATCGGCGCCGAGGCGCTGCTGCGCTGGCACCATCCGGAGCTGGGCATGGTGGGCCCGGACCGCTTCATCCCGATCGCCGAGGAATCAGGCCTGATCCTGCCGCTGGGCGACTGGGTGCTGCAACGCGCCAGCCACCTGCTGGCCTCGTGGCGCGCGCCGGGGCTGGAGCATTTGCGGCTGGCGGTCAACCTGTCGGCGCGCCAGTGCCACGGCGCCGGCCTGCTGCCCCACCTGGACCGCCTGCTCGACACCCACGGCATCGACCCGGCCCTGCTGGAGCTGGAGATCACCGAATCGGCGGCGATGCAGGATCCGGAACGCAGTCGCGCGCTGTTGGTGGAACTGCGCTCGCGCGGCATCAAGGTGGCGATCGACGACTTCGGCACCGGCTATTCCTCGCTGAGCTACCTGAAGCTGTTCGAGATCGACCGCATCAAGATCGACCGCGGCTTCGTCAAGGATATCGAGAGCGACCCGAACGACGCCGTCATCGTCGCCGCCACCATCGCGCTGGCCCATTCGCTGGGCCTGGGCGTGGTGGCCGAGGGCGTGGAGACCCAGGCCCAGCGCAGCTTCCTGCGCGCCAAGGGTTGCGACGAAGCGCAAGGCTATCTGTTCGCGCGGCCGATGCCGGTGGCGCAGTTCGAAGCCATGGTGCGCAGCGAAAGCATGGCCGGGGCCGACCTCAGCCCGGCGTAAGCGCCACCAGCACCTGGCCCTTGAGGGCGCGGATCAGCGACGTCTCGTCGGGCGGCACGCCTTCCGGCGCCGGCAGCGCGCGGTCCGCGTAGAACAGCCCCAGCTGGATCGAATTGACCACCAGCGGCAGCACGATGAAGCTGCGCGCATCGGGCAGCAGCTGGCGGTGCCACTCCGGCAGCAGCGCCCGTATCTTGGGCGTGCTGGCGTCGGCGATCATCAAGTCGGCGTTGTTCTGCATCGCCAGATGGAACAAGTCATCGCTGCTGGCGGTGGGGAAGACGAAACCGGCCTGGCGCTCCACATGCCGCTCGCCGAACGCCACCCGCGCCCGGTACTGGCCGCTGCGCATATCCTTCAGACACACGGTGGCAAAGCGGAAGCCCATGCCGCGATACAGCGTCTCCAGCACCGCCTGGATGATGTCGTTGACCTTGCCGTGGCCGCCGGCGCGCATCTGCGTCACCTCCTGCACGCCGGCCAGCAGCTGCTCGCGCGCGTTGTACGGCTTGCCGCTCGGGTGGCTGCCCTGCGCCGGCTCGGCCGCGCTCATCGCCGCCTGCGCCAGCACGCTCGGCAGGCCCGGGCCGCCCTCGTCGGGATCGGCGTGGCCGCCCATCTGCAGGCTTTCCAGCAAGCCGTCCATGTCGCGCGCGACGGTGGAAAACATCTGCGCCAGGCGCTCATGGTCGAGGTTGAGCGCGGCGCCGTAGCGCTGCGCCAGCGCCCTGCCCTCGGCGCTGTCGGGGCCCTGGCGGCGGGCCAGCAAGCGCGCCGTCTCCATGCTGAACGACACCACCTGGCGCATCCATTCCTGGCGGCCGGTGGCCGGCTTCAGCGCGCCCGGCGGCAGCGGCGCCAGCGAGCGCACGATCACGTCCGGGATCTTCCATTCGTTGAGGATGGCGGCCGACAGGCTGTCGTAGCTGCAGCCCAGCACCTGCAGGGCCGCCTGCGCCTGCGTCAGCTTGCCGGCCGCCGTCAGCAGCGCGATCTCGCGGAACAGCCCATGCTCGTGCGAGGCCACCACCAGCGCGCCGATGTTCTTGAACAGGGCGCCGATGGCCGCCTCCTCGGCGCCCTGGTAGACGCTGAAGCGCGCCATCTCGCGCCCCACCAGGCTGGCGCACAGCGCCGCCTCCAGCTCCACCCGCACGCTGTGCGCGTGCTTGCTGTTGACCAGCGTATCGACCAGCAGCATGGCCATCGCCGTGGTCTTGACGTTGTCGAAGCCGAGCAGGGAAATCGCGCGCGAGATGGTGGTGACGGCGGTGCCGCCGGCGGCGCGGTAGGTGGGCGTGTTGGCCAGCCGCAGCACCTTCTGCGTCAGCGCCACGTCCGACAGCACGTAGTAGGCCAGGCTCTGCGTGCCCTGGTCGTCGGAATCGGCCAGCTGCACCACGCGCGCCACCGACGCCCCCAGCGCGAACATGCCTTCGTCGCCGCTGAGCTTCTTCAGCAGCGCAGTCCGTGCCAACCCCTGCACCGGGCGCAGCTCGCTGTCGGACGGTGACGTATGGGTAGGCATGGCATGGTCCTGGCGTGCTGCCGCCCGTGGGCGCGCAGCCTAGTCCGGCGTGCGGCCGATGGTCGGGTCGCGCTCGATCAAGTCCAGCAGCGCGGCCACGACCTCGGGGTCGAACTGCTTGCCGGAACGGTCGGTGATGTAGGTCATCACCTCGGTGTGCGGCCATGGGTCTTTGTACGGACGCTCGTGCAGCAGCGAATCGAACACGTCGACCACGGCGACGATGCGGGCCGAGACCGGAATCTCCTTGCCCTTGAGCTGGTTGGGGTAGCCGTTGCCGTCGTAGTGCTCGTGGTGGCCGCCGGCGATCTCGGCGCCGTAGGTCAGGTAGCTGACGCCGTCGACCATGTTGGCGGCGCGCTCCAGGATCGATTTGCCGACCGCCGCGTGGGTCTGCATCTCGGCCCGCTCCTCCGGCGTGTGGATGCCCGGCTTGAGCAGGATGTGGTCCGGCGTGGCGACCTTGCCGACATCGTGCAGGATGCTGGCCAGGCCTATCATGTCGAGCAGCTGCGGCGTCAGCTCGTCGGCGTAGGCGCCGCGCGCGGCCAGCCGCTGCGCCAGCGACGACGACAGCATCTGCACCCGGCGCACATGGCCGCCGGTGCCGCTGTCGCGGAACTCGGCCAGGTCGGCCAGCGCCACCACGGTGGCCTCCTGCGCCTTGCGCAGCTGGCCGAACATATACAGGTTGTCGAACGCGGCCGCTATCCTCTGGCAAAACACTTCCAGCAAGTCGCGCTGGATCTGCGCCAGCGGCCACGGCGGCGTGACCGAAATCGCCACCTCGCGGTTTTCCTGCGTGTGGATGAACAGCACATTGGCCGGGTGGTCGAACTGGCTTTTCTTTTCGGCGAAGGCCTTGGCGATGGTCGGCCACAGCGGATGGCCGGTCGGCATCAGTTCCGATTCGCTCAGCGCCGCATAGCCGCCGGTGGCCGCCACCACGCTGGTGACGCCGGTGTCGCCCTGCATCAGGCACAGCACGCCGTCGGCGCCGACATCGAGAATGGCGCTGACCTGGTTCAGCACGCCTGAAGCGAATTCGCGCAGCGAATGGATCTGGTACAGATTGGTGGCGCCGGCCAGGATCTTGCCCAGGCCGATGCGGCTGCGTTCGAGCATGTTCAGGCTCTCGTACGCGCGCAGCGCCGAGATCACCGTGGTGAACAGCTTCTGCGTGGTCAGCTCGGTCTTGGCCTTGTAGTCGTTGATGTCGTATTCGATGATGACGCGCTGCTCCGGCGCCTGGCCCGGCTGGCCGGTGCGCAGCACCACGCGCACGATGGCGTTGTGCAGTTCCTCGCGGATGCGGCGGGCCAGCAGCAGGCCGGCGTCGTCGGTTTCCATCACCACGTCCAGCAGCACCAGCGCGATGTCCGGCGTGTCGCGCAGGAAGTCGTAGGCTTCGCGGCCGCTGTAGGCCGAGAACAGCTCCAGCTCGCGGCCCTTGAAGGAGACGTTGCGCAGCGCCAGCCGCGTGACGGCATGGACATCGACGTCGTCGTCGACGATCAGCACCCGCCACAGGCGCTGGTCCGGCGAACCGGAGCCGGCAACCGGCGCCGTTTCCTCGTCCTCCTGGATCAGCCAGTTGTCGTCTGCGGCGTTGGAATCGGTCATGCGCGTCTCCTGGGGCTAGGCCCGTGGCTGTCTTAGGCCTAGCATAATCAGATTCCCCCCCTGTGACAACCCCCTTCGAAATTGCTAGCAACATGCGTGTTCTTTTCGCCCTTATGGTGCCGGGCCGCGCTCGTCATCGGGCCCCGACTCTGATACGCTAGGGCCGTCATTGTAAGGTTTGCGGCGCTGTCGGCGACCAAGACGATCAGCGGTCAGATCAACATTTCAAGGACCACAATCATGCAAGAAAGCGCATCGGACATCGCCGGCAGGGAATTCCTCGCCTTCACCCTCGGCGCGGAGGAGTACGGCATCGACATCCTCAAGGTGCAGGAGATCCGCGGCTACGAGACCGTGACCCGCATCGCCAACGCGCCCGAGTTCATCAAGGGCGTCATCAACCTGCGCGGCATCATCATCCCGGTGGTGGACATGCGCATCAAGTTCAACCTGGGCGAGCCGGTGTACGACCAGTTCACCGTGGTCATCATCCTCAACATCGGCGGCCGCGTGGTCGGCATGGTGGTCGACTCGGTGTCCGACGTCACCACGCTCATGCCCGAGGAGGTCAAGCCGGCGCCGGAGATGGGCACCGCCTTCAGCTCCGACTACATGATAGGCCTGGGCACCATCGACGAACGGATGCTCATCCTGGTCAATATCGACAAACTGATGTCCAGCGCCGAGATGGGCCTGATGGACGTCGCCACCGCCACCTGACCCCCTACCCGACCAACGCCCCATGAAACTGACCGACTTCAAAATCAAAACCCGCCTCGGCGCCGGCTTCGGCCTGGTCGTGCTGCTGATGCTCATCATGATCGTCACCGCCATCGGCCGCTTCGGCGCCATCAGCCAGAGCACCAAGGGCATCGTCGAACGCGACTGGCCCAGCGCCTCGGCCGCCGCCACCATCGACGCCGCCGCGCGCGAGGATGCGCGCCGCGTGCTGGCCCTGTTCGTCATCACCGACAAGGCCCAGCGCGCCAAGAGCTACGAGCGCATCGACCAGGACAAGAAGGCCATCGACGCCGCCCTGGCCACGCTGGCCCAGCTGACCGACACGCCGGAAGAGAAGGCGCTGCTGGCCAGGATCCAGGCGGCGCGCACCGCCTACAACACCTCCTTCCTGAAGGTGGCCGACCTGGTCGAGGCGGACGACCGCGACAAGGCGTCCGCGCTGATGAACAGCGAAACCTTCCCGCTGCTCGACTCGCTGGAAGAGCTGACCGGCGACATGGTCAAGCAGCAGAAGAGCGACATCGAGGACGGCGGCAAGGTGGCCACCGGCCACATCGACTTCTCGCGCACCATGATGGTGGTGCTGGGCGTGGTGGCGCTGATCGTCTCCGGCGGCCTGGCGGTATGGATCACGGCCTCGATCACCGGCCCGCTGGAAGAGGCGGTGGCGATCGCCAAGTCGGTGGCCGCCGGCGACCTGAGCACCCGCATCGAAGTCAACGCCGGCGACGAAACCGGCCAGCTGCTGGACGCGCTGCAGCACATGAACGCCAGCCTGGCGCGCACCGTGCACGAAGTGCGGCGCAGCACCGGCACCATCAACCAGGCCTCGGGCGAAATCGCCACCGGCAATATGGACCTGTCGGGCCGCACCGAATCGCAGGCCAGCTCGCTGGAGCAGACCGCCAGCACCATGGAAGAGCTGACCTCCACCGTCAAGCAGAACGCCGACAACGCCCGCCAGGCCAACCAGCTGGTGATCTCGGCGTCGTCGGTGGCCACGCGCGGCGGCGAGCTGGTGGCCCAGGTGGTCGACACCATGGGCTCGATCAAGGCCAGCTCCAGCAAGATCGTCGACATCATCGGCGTCATCGACGGCATCGCCTTCCAGACCAATATCCTCGCCCTGAACGCGGCGGTGGAAGCGGCGCGCGCCGGTGAGCAGGGACGCGGCTTCGCGGTGGTGGCGTCGGAGGTGCGCAGCCTGGCGCAGCGCTCGGCCACGGCGGCCAAGGAAATCAAGGTGCTGATCGACGATTCGGTGGAAAAGGTCGACGGCGGCAGCGCCGTGGTCGACGAGGCCGGCCAGACCATGGGCCTGATCGTCACCTCGGTGCAGCAGGTGGCCGACATCATGGCGGAGATCACCTCGGCCAGCCAGGAGCAGAGCCTGGGCATCGAACAGGTCAACGAGGCGATTTCGCAGATGGACGAGATGACCCAGCAGAACGCCGCGCTGGTCGAGCAGGCGGCAGCCGCCGCGCAAAGCATGCAGGACGAGGCGGCGACGTTGTCGGCCTCGGTCAGCGTGTTCAAGCTGGACGAGGCACTGGCCGCAGCCGCCCCCGCCGCCCGTCCGGCGGCAGTCAAGGCGGCGGCGCCGGCCGCCGCGCCGCGACTGGCCGCAGTCAAGCCCGCCGCGACGAAGCCGGCAGCAGCCAGGCCGGAGGCAAAAGCACCGGCCGCACCCAAGCCCGCCGCCAAGGCGAAGGCGGACATGGGCTCGGAGTGGGAAGAGTTCTAGGGTTTAGTTGTTGACCGGCGCGGCCGGCGTGGCCGTGCTGGCCGCCGCCGTGCGGCTGGCCGGCGCGCAACCGCTCTGGTTGGCGCCCACGTCCAGGTTCTGGTAGCGGATTTCGTATTTGCCGTTGGAGAGCTTGTCGACCACCAGCTTGTCGTGCGCCTGCACATAGGCGTAGCGCACGTTCGAATGGCGCTCCGTATCGTAGATCTTGATGAACACCGCCGACGCGTTGCCGGCGTTGTCGAGCATCAGCTGCATATCGTCGCCCCGGTTGCCGACCGGGAAGCCGGTCATGTAACCGGACTGCGTCGGCCACGGCTCGCCGTTGGGCGCCACCAGGGTCTGGGTCTCGCTCTCGCAATCGGCGGCCGCATTCGGCAGGATCACCTGCGACAGCGCCTGCACCCGGATCGGCGCCGGCCGGCTGCCATTCGCTTCGGGATAGTAAGGCTGGGTAGAGGCCCAGGCTTCGCGCATCTCGGCCTTGGGATCGCGCGCGGCGACACGCTGCACCGCGCGGCTGGCGCCGTCATCCACCTTGCCGCCCCAGGCCGAGGCCAGCGCGGACGATAGCAGGTGCGGTTCGGACACCATGGCCACGCCGCCCACCCAGCCCACCAGCAGGCTGGCCGCCAGGCCGCCCCACCACTTCCATGCGGCGGGCCGGCGCGGACGCGGGCTTTCGTCGACAGGTTCCGGGCTCCAGGCCCGGTCCGGCGCATCGTGGCGGTGCTTGTCGGCGCCGCGGTGGCCGTGGCCGTCCTCGTGGCGGGTGCTCTCCAGCCACTCGATCTCCCACTCCTCGGCGGCGATCCACTCGTCGTGCTCCTTGCGGCGCTGGGCGTCGGACAGAGTATCGTAGGCGCTGTTGAGAATGGCCATGATGCGCGCAGCCTTCTCATCCCCCGGATTTTTGTCCGGATGGTATTTTTGACTCAGCGCCTTGTAGGCGGCACGTATGACCTCCTGCGGCGCCATGCGCGACACCTTCAGGTTGTCATAGTGTGTGTGTATCTTTGCCATCGTTCCAATAATTGTCCAGCGAGCGCGCGTCATTCATCATAGCCGATCTGGCGCGGCAAAACTCAGCGATCAAGCAAGGAATCACCTTGCTATTCCGACCATTGTGACATTCAGTCTACAGGCGGTGGCTGCGGTCGTGGGCGGTGATGGCGTCCGGCAAGACTACGTTCTTGCCGATAACCAGCACCTTGAACAATTCGCCCATCTCCGCCGGCGACAGCAGCTTTTGCAGCGCCTTGGCCTGCGGCAGATAGCGCATCGCGTCGGACGGGTCGGTGCGCAGCAGCAGGTCGCCGGCGCCGGCGCCGATCAGGAAGCCGGCCTGGTTCAGATAGGCCAGCACCTCGGCGCCCGCCTCCTGCGCCGCCAGCGCCATCGCCGTGAAATCGACGTGGGCCGTGATGTCCTGCAGGCCCGGGTAGTAGAACGGGTCCGGATGCGAGTGATGGCGGTAGTGGCACATCAGCGTGCCGGTGGCGCGCTGGCCCAGGTAGTACTCATGCGCCGGGAAGCCGTAGTCGAACAGGAAAGCGGCGTTGGCGCGGCCGTTGCGCAGCATGCGCGCCAGCGTGGCCATGAAGCCGCAGGCCACGCCGTGTACTTCGGTCACGTAGCCGACCGGCAGGCTGTCGTGCTCCGGAATCTGCAGCGCGATCTGCGCCAGCAGCTCGGGGCCGGCCGGCGCTTCGAGATAATCGAAGCGGCCGTCGCGCACCGTCACCTGCAATTCCTGCCAGCCTTCCGGGTGGCGGGTGATCAGGTGGACCGGCATCGCATCGAGCACCTCGTTGCCGACCACCACGCCGTCGAAGGCGTCGGGGAATTCATCGAGCCACACCACCTGCGGGAAATCGCGCAGCTTTTCCTGCTGGCGCGCGCGCAGCTCGCCGGACAGCTCGACGATGAAATAGCGCTCGATCGCCACGCCGGCGACGGCCATCTCGGTCAGGATGTCGAAGGCCAGCTTGCCGGTGCCGGCGCCGAATTCGAGGATCTGCGGCGCGCTTTGGGCGATAATAGCGGCTGCGGCCTGTGCCACCGCCGAGCCGAACAGCGGCGTGAGCTCCGGTGCGGTTGTAAAATCGCCATCTTTGCCCAGTTTGGCGGAGCCGCCGCTGTAGTAGCCCAGATCGGGGGCGTACAGGGCCAGTTCCATATAGCGGGCGAAGGAGATGGCGCCGTCGTTGCGCGAGATTTCGGCGGCGATCAGGTGCGACAGGGCGTGGGACGCGGCCAGCGCGTCGCTTGAAGGTACAGGTAGGGACATAACCGGCATTGTAGCGAATCGGCACGCCGGGCCGCCATTTTCACACTCAGACAGCACATGACAGCACAGCACAATCCATCCACAGCCCCCGTCGCCCTGGTCACCGGCGCGGGCCGCCGCATCGGCCGCGCCATCGCGCTCGGCCTGGCGCGCGCCGGCTGGGACGTGGCGGTGCACTACCGCGCGTCCGAAGCCGAGGCACGCGAAGTGGCCGCCGCCATCGAGGCGCTGGGCCGCCGCGCCGTCGCCCTGCGCTGCGACCTGGCCGACGAAGCAGCCGTGCGCGCCCTGCTGCCGCAGGCGGTGGCCGCGCTGGGCGCTGTGCGCTGCGTGGTCAACAACGCCTCGCTGTTCGACTACGACAGCGCCGCCGACTTCACCGCCGCCCGCCTCGACGCCCACATGCGCGCCAACGTCGCCGCGCCGGTGATCCTGGCGCAGGCGCTGCACGCGGCCCTGGGTGCGGGCGAACAAGGCGTGGTAATCAACCTGCTCGACCAAAAACTGTACAATCTCAATCCTGATTTTTTGTCGTACACCCTGTCCAAGGCGGCGCTGCACACCGCCACCACGATGCTGGCGCAGCAGCTGGCGCCGGCGGTGCGGGTGGTCGGCATCGCGCCCGGCATCACCATGGTGTCCGGCGACCAGACCGACGCCGGTTTCGCCAACGCGCACCGGCAAACCCCGCTGGGCCGCTCCAGCACCCCGGAAGATATCGCCGACAGCGTGGTCTACGCTGCCACGGCACGCGCGCTGACCGGCACCACCCTGCTGGTCGACGGCGGCCAGCACCTGATGCCGCTGCCGCGCGACGTGATGTTTTTGGCGAAATGAGCTGGCCAAACGAATTCAATCTGAAGAAGGTAAAACTATGCTGTCCGCCCTGATACACCCGCAACTGAACGACTGCCGCCGCCTGTTCCTGCGCAACTACGAAGTGTTGATCAACATCGGCGTCTACGAGTTCGAGAAAAAGGGCGAGCAGCGCTTGCTGATCAACGTCGACCTGTACATCCCGCTGGCCGTCTCCACGCCGGTCAAGGACCAACTGGAAGAAGTGGTGGACTACGACTTCATGCGCGACACCATCGCCAAGCTGATGGCGCGCGGCCACGTGCATCTGCAGGAAAGCCTGTGCGACGACATCGTCAGCGCCATGCTGGAACACCCGCGCGTGCGCGCGGCCCGCGTATCGACCATGAAGCCGGACGTGTATCCGGACTGCGAAGGCGTGGGCGTGGAAGTATTCAAGATCAAGGGAAATGTATGAACGCAGTACTCGACAACGTAGCGGCCGCACCGGCCGCCGCCTCCACCAAGTCCGCCGAGAAGATCGCGCTGGAGAACAACAAGCTGCACAAGCGCCTGTGCCGCCTGGTGGGCCAGGCCATCGGCGATTTCAACATGATCGAAGACGGCGACAAGGTCATGGTCTGCCTGTCCGGCGGCAAGGACAGCTACGCGCTGCTCGACATCCTGATGACGCTGCGCGAACGCGCGCCGATCAACTTCGAGATCGTCGCCGTCAACCTGGACCAGAAGCAGCCCAACTTCCCCGACCACATCCTGCCGGCCTACCTGAAGGAACTGGGCATCCCCTTCCACATCGAGAACCAGGACACCTACAGCATCGTCAAGCGCCTGATCCCGGAAGGTAAAACCACCTGCTCGCTGTGCTCGCGCCTGCGCCGCGGCATCCTGTACCGCGTGGCCGATGAACTGGGCTGCAACAAGATCGCCCTGGGCCACCACCGCGACGACATCCTGGAGACCTTCTTCCTGAATATGTTCTTCGGCGGGAAGCTCAAGGGCATGCCGGCCAAGCTGGTGTCGGACGACGGCAAGCACATGGTGATCCGCCCGATGGCTTATGTGAAGGAAGAAGACACCGAGCGCTATGCCGAAGTCAAAGGCTTCCCCATCATCCCGTGCGACCTGTGCGGCTCGCAGGAGAACCTGCAGCGCAAGCAGATCAAGGGCTTGATGCGCGACTGGGAAAAGAAATTCCCCGGCCGTGTGGAGAACATCTTCTCGTCGCTGTCGACCGTGGTGCCGTCGCACCTGATGGACCGCGACCTGTTCGGCTTCAAGGACATCAAGGCCGACGGCCAGGCCAACCCGCTGGGCGACATCGCCTTCGACGAAGAGCCATGTTCGACGCCGACCACCGTGCCCGGCATCATCCCGCTGCAACAGGGCTGACCGCCACCGCATGCAGCCCGACACCCTGACCGGCAGCCGCCGCGACTACTGGCTTGCGCAATGCGCGGGCTGGGGCGCGCTGGCGGCGCTGGGTGTCTACTCCTCGTGGGGCAAGGGTTTTACGGTCTACGTGCTGTGGTTCTCGGTCGCCAAAATCTTCTGCGCGCTGACCGGGCTCGCGCTGTCGCACGGCTGGCGCGCCTGGCTGCGCCGTTCCCGCTGGCTGGAGCAGCCGCGCGGGCTGCCGCTGGCGCGCATCGCCGCCGGCCTGGCGGTGCTCAGCGCGGTGCAGACCGCGTCGGTGCTGCTGGCCGAGCTCCTGTTCCGCAATGGCGCCATCCTCAAGGACAACGACGAGGTGGCGGCCACGCTGGCCATCCTCGCCGTGCTGTGGTTCGCGCTGTTCGCGCTGTGGACCCTGCTCTACACGCTGGCGCTGTCGCGGCGCCGCGCCACGCAGCTGGAAATCGAAAAGCTGCAACTGGAAATCCACGTCAAGGACGCCGAACTGCGCGCCCTGCAGGCCCAGGTCAATCCCCACTTTTTCTTCAACAGCATGAACAGCATCCGCGCGCTGATGTTCCAGGACGTGCGGGCCGCCGCGCGTGCGATGGGCCAGTTGTCCGGCATGATGCGGCACAATCTGCAGGCCGGCATGGCGGACACCGTGCGGCTCGACGAGGAGCTGGCGGCGCTGCAAGCCTACCTGGGCATGGAGAAGCTGCGCTTTGAAGACCGCCTGCAATTGGCGCAGGATATCGCGCCCGGCCTGGAGGGCGTGATGCTGCCGCCCATGCTGCTGCAAACGCTGGTGGAGAACGCCATCAAGCACGGCGTCGAGCGCAGCGTCGCTCCCTGCCAGGTGCACATCACCGCACACCGCGAATCCGGCGGCGGCGCCGTGCTGCTGCGCGTCGCCAACCAAGGGCGGCTGGCGGCCGACAGTACCTCCACGCGTCTTGGCCTGGCCAATGCCGCCAAACGGCTGGTGCTGTTGTTCGGCCCCGGCGCCGGCTGCCTGCTGGCCGAGGAAGACGGCTGGGTCGTCGCCACCGTGACACTGCCCAAGGAGAATGCATGCGCGTCCTGATCATCGACGACGAACGGCTGGCCCGCGACGAATTGCGGCGCCTGCTGCTGGAACATCCACAGGTGGAAATCGTCGGCGAGGCCGCCAGCGTGCAGGAAGGCCTGCAGCAGATCGCGCGCCTGTCGCCGGAGTTGATTTTCCTCGATGTACAAATGCCCGACGGTAGCGGTTTCGATCTGCTGACGGCGCTGGAACAGCCGCCTCCCGCCGTGATCTTCACCACCGCCTACGACCGTTATGCGATCCGCGCCTTCGACGTCAGTGCGCTCGATTACCTACTCAAGCCCGTCGATCCGCCACGGTTGGCGCAGGCATTGCAAAAGCGCTTGCCAGCGCCCGTCGCCGCTGCGGCCGAACCACCGCCGCCGCCGGACGGCAAGGTATTCATCAAGGATGGAGAACGCTGCTGGTTCGTCGCGCTGGACGACATCGTGCTGTTCGAGTCGGAGGGCAATTACACCCGCGTGTATTTCGACCATCACCGCCCATTGCTGCTGCGTTCATTGTCGCAAATGGAGGCGCGGCTCGACGCCGCCAAATTCATGCGCGTCAGCCGCAGCCAGATCGTCAATCTCGCCTGCGTCACCGGCATCGCGCCGGCGCCGGCCGGCGGCATGGCGCTGACGCTGCAGGGCGACCTGAGGGTCGGCATGTCGCGCCGCCGCGCCATCCTGTTCAAACAACTCAATCGGCTGTGAGCTGCACCGGCTTGCGGTTGTCGGCCAGATTGCGGTCGATCAGCAGCTGGCGGGGATCGAGCGCCGCTTCGGCCGGCAACTGGTCGACCGTCACCGTCACGGTGGCCTCGCCCGCCCGCAGCTGATGCTTGCCGCGATAGAGCTCGCGCCGCGTTGAACCGCCTGCGTACACCGCCACCTCCACCGGTTCGTCATAGGCGCGCTGCGTCTCGCGGCCCTTGCCATCCGCTTCCAGTTTCGCCAGCCGCAGCTTCAGCGTCACATCCCAGCGGCCGTCCGCGCGGCGGCGCGCATCGGCCGCCACCATGCGGTTGTCGTACAGGACGATGCGCTCGAACAGATCGGTAATCAACTGCTGCTTGCCAGCCGGCGTTTCGGCGCGGATGAAGGCCAGCAGATCGCGGCTGGTCGCATACGGCGTGCTGCGGTAGCGGTGCCTGTCCAGGAAGGCCTTGAGCGCGCGGTTCAGCGCCGCCTCGCCGATTTCGTCGCGCAAGCGGTAGAACACCAGGCTGCCCTTGCGGTACTCGATGTAGGCCTGGTTCTCGCTGCGGTACAGCGGCCGCTCCTCGCCCAGTTCCTTGCCGCGGCCACTCAGGTAGGCGTCCAGGTCGAAGCGCAGGATATGGCGCACCTTGTCCGCGCCGAACTGCCGCTCCATCACCATCAACGCCGAGTACTCGGCCAGCGATTCGGTCAGCATGCCGCTGCCTTGCACATTGGCCGCGATCACCTGGTCGCCCCACCACTGGTGCGCCACTTCATGTGCGGTGACATAGAACACATGGTCCACGCCTTCCGGGTCGCGCAGGTCGCTAATGAAGCCCAGCGATTCCGAGAACGGCACCAGGCCGGGGAAGCTGCGCGCGTACTGCTGGTACAGCGGGAACTCGACGATGCGCAGCTGACGGTCAGGATAAGGGCCGAACTGCGCCGCGTAGTACTGCAAGGCCTGGCGCGCGCCGGCGGTCATGCTGTCGATGTTCCAGGCGTGCCGGGCGTCGTAATCCACTTCGATCGCCACGCCGTCCGCCTGCTCCTTGCGCACCTGCCAGCGGCCTGACTGGAAGGAGAAGAACGGCAGCACCGGGCGCTCCATCCGGTAGTGGAAATAGCGGCGGCCATCCCGTTCCCAGCTGCGCTGCAGCGTGCCCGGTGCGATCGCCGTCTGGTCGGCGCTGGTGGAAACTGTGGTGTCGAAGTCGACAAAGTCGGCGTCGATGCCCCATTGCTTCCAGTAGTTGCTGTAGCGGGCGCGCGGGTCGTCCAGGTCGGGCATGCCGTGCGGCTCGCCCAGGCCACGCAGGCGCCGTTCGCCGCGGTCTTCGATTTCCAGCGACGGGTTGTAGCCCAGGCGCGGGAAGTAGTTCTCGATGGTGAAGTAAGTGCCGTTCAGGTTCAAGCCATCGGGCTTGCCGCTGTTGGTAAAGCCATCGTGGCGCACATCGACGACGAAAGCGAGATCCAGCGCGGCGCCCGGCGCCAGCGCCGTTTTCAGCTTGATCGCTTTCACTCCGAAGCGTCGATCGTCGACGATCGCGCTGTAGGGCGGCAGGTTCGGGAAGCTGGTGGCGGCGGCGGTGTCGGTCTGCAGGCGCAGCGTGTCGATCGGCGTCGTGCCGCGATTCGTCAGGCGGTAGCTGCCGCGCATCGCCAGCCTGCGCTGCGCCGGATAGATGGCGACATCCGCCTTGATCGCCGTGATGCCGGGCTGCGGCAGTCCCTGGTACTGGCGATACAGCTTTTCGTAAGCGGCGCGATCGTCGAGCAGCTCGGCGCTGGATTGATAGCGGTTCAGCACATTGGTGTTGTAGTAGATCCAGCCTCCGGTGACTGCGAAGCCGGCCAGGCTGGCGGCCAGCGCCCAGCCGCCCACGCCACGCAGGCGGCCCGCTGCGCGCGACCAGCGCAGGCGCCAGCCGGCGGCGCGGGCGGGCTGCTGCAAGGCCTGCGCCACGATCAGCAGCGCCGCCGCGAACAGCGCCCAATACAGCGCGAACCAGAGCCAGCCCGCGACAAAGCCGCCGTAGCCGTTCAAGTCGGAGTACACCAGCTGCGGCAGCGCGGCGTAGCGGTACAGGCGGTGCTCCAGTCCCAGTGCACCCAGCAGCGGATCGAGCCAGACCAGCAGGATGGACAAGGCATAGCCGATGAACTTGTGATTGACCAGCACCTGTATCGCCAGCAAGGCCATCGCCAGCAGCACGAAGTAGCCGGCGTTGAGCAGCGACCCTTGCAGGTAAAGCAGCGGTTCCAATGGCGCGCCGCCTTTGACGACCTGCATCGCGATGGCGGCCAGCACGCCCGCGCCAAGGAAGACGGCGATCACGGCGACCAGCGCGCCGCACTTGGACAGCAACGGCAGCCAGCCTGGCGCCGGCAGCGCTTCGCTCAGGTCGGCGATTTTGGCCTGGCGGTCCTTGAAGACCAGCTCTCCGCTGTAGAACAGCAGCACGATGGACAGCACGAAGTTGATGCCATCGCTCAGTTCATCGAGCATCAGCCGCGTGAGCGGATACGGCACGCTGTCGAAGCGCATGCCACCGACGCTGACGTTGACGACGAAGTTGGCCAGCGCCAGCAACAGCATCACCAGGAAGGGCACGCTTCTCAGCACGCCGGCGGCGTCGAGCCGCAGCAGCGCCCAGAACTGCCACCACGCGGCAACTGCGCCGAAGCGCGGCGTCACGGGACGCCACGGTGCGCGCGCCGCAGACGAAGACGCCGATGCCGACGCCGAAGCGGTGGATGCGGCCGGGGCCTGCGGCGCAAGCCCGCGCACCATGCGCGCAAACCTTCCGTTCCAGCGCGCGGCAGTCCCGGCGCGCTGCGGCTTGAACAGCCGGATAGTGCCCGCCAACAGGGCCAGGGCAAGCGCCGACCATAGCAGGCGGTTAATCAGCAGCAGGCCGCTCATGGCGGGCAGCCTGGTATTCATTTCGGCGCCGCTGTAGTAGCGCGTTGCCTGCGACAGCGCCCGCACGCCAAAGGGATCGAGCAGCGCCGCCACGACGGCACCCGAGGGCCGGCTGGCCAGCAGCCCCGCCATCGCCCACAGCACGAAAAATCCGAGCACGCCGACATACACCATCAACATCGACCGCGCGGCGACCGCCAGCAGCATCAGCAGCGCCGCCACGAACAGCAGGTTGGGCACGATGAAGACCGCGAAGCTCCACAGGTAGGGCGCTGCCGACACAGGCCCCAGCCGCTCGGGATCGGCGCCGGAGGTGGCGGAACCCAGCACCATCGCCAGCACCACCAGCACGAACACCAGCAGGCAGGCCGCGTAGCCCGCCATGAAACGGCCGCCGAGGTAGTCGCGCTTGCGCATCGGCGTGGCGTACAGCAGGTCGGCAATGCCGGCGTCGCTGTCGCGCAGCACAGCGCCGGCGATGAACACAGCCACCAGGAACATGGCGATCATGCTCAACACGCCCAGCTGGTTGGCCACCACCACCGGCGCGTTCAGATGGACGTTGCCGATGCCGCCGCCCAGCCGGAAGCTGCTGCTGCCGGCGGTCAGGAAGGCCGCCGCCATCAGCGGCAAGGTCAGTACCCACAACAGCGGCTGGCGCAGCTGGTAGCGCAGATCGAAACGGAAAAATTCCTGCCACATCGCGTTCTCCTCAGGCGGCCCGCAGTTGCAGGAAGTAGACGTCTTCCAGGTCCGGCTCGACGCGGCGGAAGCCTTCGTCCGGCTGGCTGTCTGCGTACACATTGATCTGCGGCCGGCCGCCCACCAGGCGGCTCGACAGCACGGTGCAGCGCTGTTGGTATTCGGCCAGCTCGCCGTCGCTGACGCTGCGGCGCCAGACGCGGTCCCGCAGCGTGGCGATGGCCGCCTGCGGCGCGCCCTCGATCAGCACCCTGCCCTTGGCGATCATCGCCATGCGCGGGCACAGGTCGGTCACGTCCTCCACGATATGGGTCGACAGGATCACCACCACGTTCTCGCCGATGCGCGCCAGCAGGTTGAGGAAACGGTTGCGTTCATCGGGATCGAGGCCGGCGGTCGGCTCGTCGACGATCACCAGCTTGGGCGCCCCCAGCAAGGCCTGCGCGATGCCGAAGCGTTGCCGCATGCCGCCGGAGTAGCTGGCCACGGCGCGCTTGCGTGCCTCCCACAGATTGGTCAGCTGTAGCAGCGCCTCCACCGCCTCCTTGCGTTCGCCGCGATGGGTCAGGCCTTTCAATATGGCGAAGTGGTTCAGCAGCTCCAGCGCGCTAACCTTGGGATAGACGCCGAAGTCCTGCGGCAGGTAGCCGAGCTGGCGGCGCAGCGCGGCCTTGTCGGCGACGACATCGACGCCGTTGAAGTGGATGGTGCCGCTGTCGGCATCCTGCAAGGTGGCGATGGTGCGCATCAGCGAGGACTTGCCGGCGCCGTTGGGGCCCAGCAGGCCAAACAGGCCGGTGGGAATCTCCAGGCTGATATGGTCGATGGCGTGGACGCCGTTGTCGTAGGTTTTGTTCAGCTGTTTCAGCGATAGCATGGGCTCGGACTCCGGTGAGAGGATGAGCCAGCGTAGCGCCGCCCTCCGCTCACCGCCATCGCCGGCACACGAACGGCGCAAGCCGCTGGCCGAACGGTCGAAAACCGTGACGGGCGGCGCCGACATTCTTCTTCCCTCCACTAATGCAATTTACGCTATATTGCGTAAATAACCACTCACAGGGAAAACGACCATGAAAATCGACACCAAGGCACTTGGCGACGCCAGCGCGGCAGCCCTCGGCCAGCGCAAGAAAACCGACAGCGGCGCCGACTTCAAGGCGGCGCTGGAAGCGGCCAAGCAGCCGACCGCCGCGCAGGAGCTGGACTCCTACATGAAGAAATCGCCGGCGGAACGGATGATGGAAATGATCCTGAAAAGCCTGGGCGAGACGCCACAGTCGCTGGCGGCCAAGTCGCCGCAGGAGCAGGCCGCGATCATGGCCAAGGTGAACCAGATCATGAAGCAGAAGATGGAAGAAGCCACCGCCCAGCAATCGGGCAGTGGCAGCACCAGCGTCAATATCTCGGTTTAGTACTTCTGCGCCGTGCGCAGCACCGGATAGAGGTTGTAGCGCTCGTCCCACGAGGCGTGGCGGCGGGCGAAGAACTCCAGCCGCTTGGCGGGGCTCTTGTTGAACTCCGCGTCGCTGTCCAGTTTTTTCTGGAACTCGGCGCGCAGTGCCGGATCGGCTTCCAGCTGTTCGCGCGCCACGTCCTCCGCCACATACTCCTCCATGTACTCCTTGCGCTCGAAGGCGTTATTGAATTCGCCCCAGGCCAGCAACGAGTCGGCGCCACGCGGCTCCAGCATCGTCATCACCAGACGCGCCTTGGGCTGGGCGATCGGCACGAACAGCGAACCTTTCGCCACGCTGCGGCGCTCGCGGCCCCAGTCGCCTTCCACCGCCAGCGATTGATGGCCTTCAAACGACTGCGCGCCGAATTTGACCTTGGCCGCGCGGAAGCTCTCCACCTCGGCCGACATCTGGTCCGACGCCACCACCTTGAAGACGATGCCGTGCTGTTTCAGCTTGGCGCCGATGCGGGCCGCATCGGCCAGCGGCACCAGATAGCCGCCCTTGGGCGCGGCGATCTTCAGGTCCGGCACCACTTCGTCGCGCAGCGGCACGCTCCACATCTGCGGCTTGGTTTCGTCGTAGTGCGTCATCAGGCCGCCCGACACCTCCGAGTGGCTGCGCGTGTATTCGTAGCCGGGGAACTCGATGGTCTTGGCGTTGAAGGTGGTGCGGTAGCTGATCGGGAAATCGGCGCCGGCCATGGCGGCGGCGCGCACGTCGGCGTCCTGCGTCATCTTCTGCCATTCCTTGCCGTGCGCGGCGACCTGCGACAGCAGCGAGACGATGGTGTTGCGGGTGATGCGCACGCGGGTCGGGTAGTCCTTCCACGAGTGGGTTTCGACCAGCATCGCGAAGCGGTTACGCATCGGGAAGTAGCCGGTCGAGAAGCGCGCCGTCGACATGCTGTCGACGAAGCCGGAGGCCGGATCGTCGTCCGCCGCGAACGAGATGTAGTACGGCTTCGGATCGGAGCCCTGCGCTTTCAGGTCCGCGATCACCGACGATTGCAGCGCCAGGCCGGCCTGCTTGAGCTGCTCGTCGCCGCCGTGCACCGGCTCGACCTGGATCGACACGTCCGGCTGGAACTTGGCGCCGTCGGTCACGTGCAGGTCGATGTAGGCCAGCGGATCCCAGGCGTTCACCAGCGCCAGCATGGCCTGCATTTCCGGCGCGTCGGCTTTGACGTAGTCGCGATTGAGGTTGTAGTTCTGCGCCGTGGTGCGCCAGCCCATTTCCACCGGGCCGCGCTGGTTGGGGCGGTTCCATTTGCCGAAGCGCTCGTGGCCGTCGACGTTGAACACCGGGACGAACAACAGCACCTGCTTGTCCAGCGCGCCCGGCGCGGCCTTGTTCTCCAGCGCCTCGCGCAGCGCCAGGAAGCCGGCGTCCTTGCCGTCGATCTCGCCGGCGTGGATGCCGCCCTGCACCAGCAGCACCGGCACGCCGCGCTTCTTCGCCTGCTCTGCGGTCAGCGCGCCGGTGCGGCTGACGGCCAGCGCCAGCATCGGCCGGCCTTCCGGCGTGCGGCCGAACTCGAAGCAGCGCACCTGCTTCGGATAAGCCTTCTGGAAGCGCGCGCACAGGTCGACGACTTCGTCGTAGCGGCCGGTGTTCTGGAAGCCGGAGCGTTCGGCGATCGTGCTGAGGGGAGCGGCAACTGGCGCGGCGGCGGCCAGGGTAGAGGTGGCGGCAAAGGCAAGCAGAATGGCGGAACGTATCATGGACAGGCTTCCAGCAAGGGTTGAATGGCCGATGCCCGGCGGGAGCAACCCGCCGGCATCGGATACGCGGGAAATTATAGTCGGCTTGGCGCGTCAGCGTTCGCGGATCGAAATTTCTTTCACTTCCGGCCGCACCAGCTGCATGGCGCCGGCCTGCGTGCGGTTGCGCATCGGCGCGGCCGGACAGGCGCCGGTGGCGCGGTAACTGAGCGCGGTGGCCAGCAGGCTCTCGGCCGGGTCGCCCTGCGCGTGCGTCAGGTCGTCGCCCGCGCGGCAGGTCGGCGCGAAGCCGTCCGCGTAGTCGCCGAAGCCCTTGCTGTTCACGCCCTGGTATTCGATCGCGAAGTAGGTGGTGCCGCAGTTACTCGCGGGGAGGAAGGCATACGGCTTGCCGCAGGTCTCGCCGCCGATCAGCGTGACCTCGATATCGATCCCGCGCAGGCTGTTGATGACGGACTCGCTGGCCGAACAGGTGCCGGGCGTGGTCAGGATGGTGACGCGCTTGAGGCCCAGGTAAGGCAGCGGCGCACCCAGCGCGACCGGGTCCGGCGACTTGTATCCGCTGGCCGTGGTCTGGAACATCTGCGGCGGATCCTGCTTGGTCTTGTCGTTCGGGCGCAGCTGCTCGAACACCTTGCCGGCGGTCGGCCCCGGCCCGGCGATCATGTAGGCCAGTTCGCTGGCGATGGTCAGCAGGCCGCCGCCGTTGTAGCGCATGTCCAGCACCAGGTCGGAGACGCCGGCAGCCTTGAAGCTCGCCATGGCCTTCACCAGCAGTCCTTCGGCCACCGCATTGTGCTCGTTGAACTGCAGGTAGCCGACCTTGCCGCTGGCGGTGTCGAGCACCTTGGCGTTCTGCACCGGCGGCTTGGCCACCTGCTGCGACGTCACTTCGGCCGTGACCAGCGTGCCGGCGCGGCTCAGCACCAGCTGGTGGATTTCGCCGGCCTTGGCCGGGAACAGGCCGGCGTTGATCTTGGCCTGGCCCTCGGTGCTGCTGTCGCCGATGGCGACGCCGTCGACCGAGACCAGGCTGTCGCCGCGCTGCAGGCCGGCCAGCGCGGCCGGCGAATCCGGCGCCACCATGGTCAGCGTCCAGACGCGCGGCGCGGCCGGGTCGGTGTTGCGCACCCAGGTCTGGCCGTAGCCCATTTCAACGCCGCTGTTCGACAGCGCGATCCAGGCGTCGGTCGGATAGGTGAAGTGGAAGCGGTCCTTGGGCCGGCCCGAGGCGGTGATCACCGGCGTCTTCAGGGCGGCGAAGTAGTCCACCGCGCGCTTGTAGTCTTCCATCTTCAGGTTGGCCGGGATCTCCTTGTACCAGAGGTAGCTGGCGTCGAAGAAGGAGCGCATCCATTTCATTTCGTCGGTCAGCGTGCCCTGCACGTCGGACCAGACATTCGGGCGCGGCTTCTCGCAGTGCGAGGACAGCAGGTACCAATCGCCACTGCCGTCGATGGGCGGCGTCACGGGTGGCGTCGGCGGGATAACAGGCGGCACAGGCGGCAACGGCGGGTCAACCGGCTTGGGCGGCACTACCGGCTCAACCGGCGTGGGCGGAACGACCGCCGTCGGCGGCGCATCGCCGCCGCAGCCGCTCAGCAAAGGCAGCGACAGCGCGACGGCACAGGCAAGGGGAACGATTTTCATCGCGAAATTATATGCTGCCACAACGTCGGGGTATCAATTGAGCAATCTTTCTTACAATTTAGGTTTGCAGGTCGGGATCGGCCTGGAACACGCCGGCGATCCAGTCGGCGAACACCCGCAGCCGCGGCGACGCCATGCGGCCCTGCGGATACAGCAGCGAGATCGGCATCGGCGTCGGCGGCGTCGCGGCCAGCACCTCGACCAGCGCGCCGCTGGCCAAGTGCTGGCGCACCTGGTAGCGCGCCGCCTGGATCACGCCCATGCCATGCAGCGCGCAGATGATGTAGGCGTCCGGATCGGTGACGGCGATCGCGCCCGGCACATCCACCGTCACCACGCGGCCGTCGACCACGTACTCCCAATCGAAGGGACGGCCGGTGCGGCCGGAGAAATGCGTCACGCCGCGATGCGCGCGCAAATCGTCCGGGGCCTGCGGCACGCCGTACGCGGCCAGGTAGGACGGTGCGGCGCAGGTCAGAAAGCCCATATTGCCGATGCGCCGGCCGATCATGGCCGAATCCTGCAGCTCGCCCACGCGCAGCGAACAATCCAGGCCTTCGCGCGTCAGGTCCGCCACCCGCTCGTTCAGGCTGATGAACAGGTCGAGCTCCGGATACTCGCGGCAGAAAGCGGGGATATGCGGCATCACCACATGGCGGCCGACGGCGCCCGGCAGCTCCACCCGCAGCTTGCCCTGCGGCTTGCTGCGGCCATGGCCGCGGAAGGCGCCTTCCGCATCCTCCACCGCCTGCAGGATCTCCAGGCACTTCCTGAAATAGTCGGCGCCGTCGGGCGTGAGCGACAGCCGGCGCGTGGTCCGCTGCAGCAGCTGGGTGCCGAGAAAGGCTTCCAGCTTCTTGATGGTCGCCGTCAGCGCGGCGCGCGGCAGGTTCAGCGTTTCGGCGGCCCGCGTGTAGCTGTTGGCCTCGACGATGCGCACAAAGGTCTGCATGGCCTTCAGTCTGTCCATGATTGTTCATATAAAGTGAAAAGTATGGATGCATTATGCCCTGATTATCTTTGCCAGGTTTATGCCTAGAATTTGCGCATTCCCACTCTTCTCTGGAAACCATCATGAGCAATCCCGCACAAGACGACATCAGCCCCGGCATGGTGCTGCTGCTGGCCGCCGCGACCGGCCTGATCGTCGCCAACCTGTACTACGCGCAAACCCTGGTCGGTCCGATCAGCGCCGCCACCGGGCTGTCGCCGCAAGCGGCCGGCCTGATCGTCACGCTGACGCAGATCGGCTATACCCTCGGCCTGCTGTTCGTGGTGCCGCTGGGCGACCTGCTGGAAAACCGCCGCCTGATCGTCGGCGGCCTGCTGTTCACTTCCGCCATGCTGGTGCTGGCCGCGTTCAGCACCAGCGCGTGGATGTTTTTGACCGCCGCGCTGGGCATCGGCCTGGGATCGGTGGCGGCGCAGATCATCGTGCCGTTCGCCGCCCACCTGTCGAAGGAAGCCACGCGCGGCCACACGGTCGGCAAGGTGGTCAGCGGCCTGCTGCTGGGGATCATGCTGGCCCGTCCTGCCGCCAGCCTGATCGCCGACTGGAGCAACTGGCACGTGGTGTTCGGCGGCGCCGCCGTGGTGGTGCTGGCCGTGGCGCTGGTGCTGCGCGCCAAACTGCCGCTGCGCGCGCCGACCGCGAAGATCGCCTACCCGGCGCTGATGGCGTCCCTGTGGCACCTGTTCCTGCGCACGCCGCTGCTGCGCCGCCGCGCCGCCTATCACGCCGGCCTGTTCGGCGCCTTCAGCCTGTTCTGGACCGTCACCCCGCTGATGCTGGCCGGCCCGCAGTTCCACCTGTCGCAGACCGGCATCGCCATCTTCGCGCTGGTCGGCATGGCCGGCGCGGTGGCCTCGCCCATCGCCGGCCGCCTGGCCGACGCCGGCCACACGCTGATGGCCACCGCCGCCGCGCTGGCGCTGGGCGTGATCGGCTTCGCGCTGCCGATGGTGGCGCCGCAGCTTCCGGGGATGCGCAACGTCGCGCTGGCGATGCTGGTGATCGCATCGATCGTGCTGGACATGGGTGTGGCGGCCAACCTGGTGCTGGGCCAGCGCGCCATCTTCACGCTGGGCGCGGAGGTGCGCAGCCGCTTGAACGGCGTGTACTTCGCACTGTTCTTCGCCGGCGGCGCGCTCGGTTCGGCGCTGGGCGGCTGGATGTACGCCACCCACGGCTGGCACGCCGCGCTGCTGACCGGCATGGCCTTCCCCGCCCTGGCGCTGCTGTACTGGCTGACCGAGTATGCCGGCCACGCCTCGACGCTCAAGGCCGAGGTGAAAGTCTAAGGCAGCGCCAGCGCCGCCGCGTGGGAGGCGGCGAATCCGCCGGGCGCCACGCCCATCTCGCGGCGGAACATGGCGATGAAGGCGCTCAGGCTGTCGTAGCCCAGCTCCAGCGCGACGCTGGTGACGGCATGGCCGGCAGCCAGCAACTCCACCGCCCGCATCAGACGCGCGCGCTGGCGCCAGTCGGAGAAGGACAGGCCGGTCTCCGATACGAAATGCCGCGTCAGCGTGCGCGGCGCGATGGCGGCCCACTCGGCCCATTCGTTCAAGGAACGCGGATCGGCCGGATCGGCGGTCAGCGCCTGCGCGATCTTCAGCAGGCGGCGGTCGGTGGGCATGGTCAGCACCAGCTGCTCGCGCGGTGCGGCGGACAACTCGTCGAGGATCACCGCCGCGATGCGCTCCTGCGCCGGGGTCGGTGCGGACATCAAGCCTGCCGCCGGCCAGGCGCTGGCGCGCAGCACCGCCTCCCTCAGCAAACCCGACACCTGGAACACCTGCGGCTGCGCCGGCAGCGCCGCACAAGCGCCAGGCGCAAGGTAGACGCTCCACGCGCTCACCGGTCCATGCGCATCGAGGCCGTGCAGATGGTGCGGCGGTATCCAGATCGCATACCCGGGCGGCACCACCAGCCGCTCGCGCTCCGTGGTGATCGTCAGCAGTCCGCTCAAGGCGCCGATGGCCTGGCCGCGCGCGTGGCTGTGCGCAGCCGTCATCCGCAGATCGCCGGACGACAGCGCGGCGAACAGCAGCGGGCCGTCGCCGTCATCGGCGCGGGCGGGATCGATAACCGGGGGATGTTTGGCTTGCATGCGACACATTATGGCATTTTCACGCAAGCCAGGCCACCGCGCAGCCGTCAAGATGGAGTCCTCACCAACCCACAGGAGATTGCATCATGCGAGCACAAGACATACTGCCGGACCACGTCAACAGCGGCGAATTCAACGGCGTCACCGTCAGGAAGGGCACCGTCGGCGCCTTCCTCGCCAACGCCCGCACCTTGCAGGCGCAGGACAGCACGGAAAAAGCCCGCGACGAAGCGCGGGCCGACATCATCGATGCGGTGCCGGCGATGGCAGCACTGGGCATCTTCGAGGTATTCGAGATCAGCGATCCGGCGCTGCGCGAACTGGTCGCGCAGCGCCGGCCTGCTTAAGAACCGAAGTGGTAATTCAGCTCTACCCAGCCCTGGCGGCCGGTCGGGCTGTAATTACCCACCGGGTAGTACGGCCAGCCGCCGCTGGTGTCGGGCTTGACCTTGTTGAACAGGTTGTTGACCGCCACCGACAGCGTGGTGCGCTGGTTCAGGTTGTAGACGACACTGGCGTTGACCAGCGTGGTCGGCGACAGGAAGGCCGTGCCCGCCGAATTGGGCACCTTGCCGTAGCGCTGCAGGAACAGCGTGTTCGACCAGTCGCCCCGGTTCCAGGTCAGGCTGGCATTGAGCTTGTCGCGCCGGTCCGAGTTGTTCAGGTCATCCAGATCGTTGTTCAACGCATCGCCGGCGAACTGGCGCGACTTGGCGCTCAGCGTCTTCGAGTAGTTGGCCTTCGTGATCCACACGCCGTAAGCCTGCGTGCGCAGCACATATTTGGCGCTGACGTCGATGCCGCTGACGCTGGTGGACGCCGCGTTGATCGGATTGACATGGATCTCCTTGATCTCGCCCGGCTTGTTCAGCGCCGTCAGCGGATTGCGGATGATGCGGGCGATGGTGTCGACGCAGGTCGGCGAGGTCAGGTCGCCGCCGATGCGGCATTCCGCCTCGTCGCGCAGCAGCTTGTCGGCGCTCAGGTTCGTCACCAGATCGTCGATCTTGATGTTCCAGTAGTCCAGCGACACATCGAAGTTGGCGCTCGGCGACCACACCGCGCCCAGGCCCGACGAGCGGCCTTTTTCCGAACGCAGGTCGCGGCTGCCGGTCTGCACGTAGTCCGCGCCCGGCGACACGTTGGCGTAGTCGCAGGTGTCCAGCGGCTGGCCGGCCTTGGCGCAGCGGTAGTAGTCGGTGCTTGACGAGTAGTAGCCGGTGCCGCGCGCCTTGAAGATGTAGTTCATGTCCGGCGCGCGGAAACTGGTGGCGTGATTGGCGCGCAGCAGCAGCTGCGCGGCCGGGCGCCATTCGAGGCCGGCGTTGTAGGTCAGCTTGCCGTCGCTGCGACCCGCGAAGCTGTAGCGGTCGTAGCGGGCGGCCACGGTGGCATCCAGTTTCTCGACCAGCGGCACGCTGGCCTCCACACCCAGCGCATAGCGCTTGCGGGTGCCGGCCGTCACGTCGGACGGGACGACGGTATTGAAGTAGCCCTGGTTGATGCGCGGGTCGGGCGAGTTCGAGAAGCCCTGTTTGCCCAGCTCCGCCAGCGTCGCCAGCTTGACCGGTCCGGCCGGCAGATTGAACGCTTCGCCGTTGGCGCTCACGCCGAGCGTGTTGGTCCACGACTTGTCGTTGCTGACCGACTCGCCGGTGATGCCGTTGAATTCGGACGGCGTCAGGCGTTTCAGCAGGCGTGCCGGATCGGGCGCATAGATCGCCACGCCGTCCGCGTCCAGGCCCAGCTTCGGTCCCAGGAAGAAGCTGTCGATGTTGGCCAGCGCGCGCGGGGTGTGGCTCTCGCTCTTGTACAGCGACGCCGAGTAGGCCGCCTCGTACTGCCAGCTGCTGCCGGGGATCGTGCCCTTGACGCCGACCGACAGCGAGCTGGCCTGATCGTCCCAGCTGCGGTTGTAGCGCGACGCGCCGCCGATTTCCTCCGGCGAGATGTAGCGGCTCCACGCCTCGTAGGCCTTGCTGTTCTGGTTCCAGAAGTAGCCGTTGGCGGTCGACGCCGAGGTCCACGACGGGCCGCGCGTGTTGTTGGCGCTGCGGTTCTGGCCAAACAGCGCCTCGGCGAACAGCGTGGTGGTCGGCGACAGCTCGTAATTGGCGCTGCCGAACAGATTCTGGCTGCTGTTCTTGGTCTGGGTGGTCCAGTAGGTCGGTCCCACTTTCGGGCTGGCGCAGTAGCTGCCCGCCTTGGCCGTGTACTTGACGGTGCTGCCTTCGAACAGGTCGGCCAGGCCCGCGCAGGCATCGCCCGGATCGACGTATTTTCCGGTGCTGACGTTTTTGCGGCCCAGCACGGAGGAAGGCGCCACGCCGACCTTGCTGCTCATGAACTCGCGGTCGCGGCTCCACAGCGGATCGCGCTCCAGGAATTCGGCGCTGAACAGCGTATTGAGCTTGCCGAAGCTGTCGCCGCCGGTCAGCTGCAGGCGCTGGTCGCTGCCGCCGCCGCGCGAGGTGCCGCCGGCTTTGACGTTGACATCCAGGCCGGTGGTTTTTTTCTTCAGGATGATGTTGACCACGCCGGCGATCGCGTCGGAACCGTAGACCGCGGAGGCGCCGCCGCTGAGGATCTCGACGCGCTCGATCACGCTCGAAGGGATGTTGGCCAGGTTGGTGAAGTTGACCGTGCCTTCGTAGGCGATCGGGAAGTCCGCCAGACGGCGGCCGTTGAGCAGCACCAGCGTGTGATTGGGGCCCAGGCCGCGCAGGCTGATGGTGTTGGCCGACGGTGTGAAGGTGTTGCCGAAATCGGCGCCCTGGGTAAAGCCGCTGTTCTGCGTCAGGTTGCTGAGCGCATCGAACACGTTTTTGTAGCCTTGCTTGGTGATGTCCTCCCCCGTGATGACGGTGACGGCGGAAGGTCCTTCCAGGCTGGCGCGCGGAATGCGCGAGCCGGTGACGACGACGGCAGGCGGCGCAGCGGTAACTGCGGCCGCCTCCTGCGCCAGCGCGGAGCCAGCAGCCCCGCACAGCAGGGCGATAGCTCCCGCCGCCAGCGGCTTCAATTCAAATTTTGTTTTCATTGAGGTGATCCGGGGTAAGAAAGGGATGCCACCTTACCAAGCCACGGATCAAAGCTGAACGAATGATTTCTTCCTTGCTTATGCGGAGAATCGCGCTCCCGCTCACGCCTTGAAGTAAGGCCGCTCCGATGCAAACAGCACGCCGTTGGCGATACGCCGCCAGGATGCCGGCGCCTTCGGCCCGATCAGCGCAATGCCGGCGCAGTAGGCATAGGCGCGCACCTCCACCGGCAGCCCGGACAAGCGCTGCTCCGCCGCCTCAGGACTGCGGCCCTGCTGCAGCTGCTGCAGGAAGGCCAGCAACGGCGGATGGTAGACCGAAAAGACCGTGGTGCTGGTGTCCACGTAGGTCTTGATGTCGGCGCCGGTCTTCATCGCCAGCGCGACGTTGAGCAGCGCGGTGCCCGGATCGGTGCCACGGTCCAGCGGCAGGTTCAGCGCCCGCTTGATGGACTCGGCGTCGGCGCCATCGGATGCGGCTACCAGGCGCATCACGTGTGCTTCCAGCCATTCGTCGGACTTGGCGTTGGCCAGCGCGTCGTCGAGCCGCCCGGCCCGGAGATGCAGGTAGGCCCGGGACGGCGCGAAATAGAGTCCCGACTCCTGCTCCACATCGAGCAGCCATTTCAGCCGCGGCGAATCGGCGGCCAGCGCACTCAGATCGTCGCCCTGTCCGCGCAGGCGCAGCAAACGCGCCAGGTCCAGTGCGATCTCCGGCGCCATCTGCGGCAGTTTGGCGCGCGCCAGCTTCAGCGCCGGGATCGCGCTCAGCGGATCGCCGCTGCGCGCCATGACCGTCGAGGATGCGTAAGCCAGCCATGGATGATCGGGCCAGCGCGCGTAGGCAGCCAGCATCTGCCGGTCCGACTCGGGGCTATCCGGAGGACAGCGCAAGGCGAGGTATTTGAAATCGGCGTTGTCCGGATGTTGCGCGGAGCGGGCCAGATACGGTGCGCAGAATTCGGCCGAGCGCACGTCGCCGGCCAGTTCCTGCTGCGCGCGCAGCAGCACCAGATCGTCCGGCGCCAGCTTCAGGCGGGCCTCAAGGACCGCCGCGCTGCCGGTCAGTTTCAGCCACTCGACCGCGTACGGCAGCGCCATGTCGTCCCAGCGCGCGCGCAGCTGGATCAGGCGCTGGCGCTCACCCTCGTCGGCTAGCATCGCCAGCTGCTGCGCGGGCGGCAGCGCGCCGCCGCCGTCGAGCACACTGCGCGTGGTGGCGCCGCCCGAAGTCTTGACGCTGTCCGGCGCCTTCACGAAGAAGATGTGGGCGTGGCTCTCCAGCCAGCGCGGTGCACCCAGCAGCTGCACCGGAGACGCCACAGCCGTGCCATAGGAAACCGTCTGGATCGCCAGCGGCGCGGCAGCCGCGATGTTGTAGACGCCGTCGGCGCCGATATCGAGCGCCATGCCGAGGAAGGTTTCGATCGGCTCCCCCTGCGCGGTGCGCGCTTCGACCTGCAGCTGCTTCAACGGCGACACGCTGGTGTGCACCGACGTGAACGGCGCCAGCGTATGCGTGTGGCCGTCCACCTTGACGACCACCGTGCGGCCAAGGCCGTTGTACACATGGAGCGTCGCCTCGTCGTTGACCACCATGCCCAATCCCAGCACCGTGGCGACGATGCCGCCGGCCACCGCCAGCCGCGCCATGCCGGGCAGGATGCCGTCGGCACGCTGGAAGCGCGCCCACCATCCCAGGCGGGTCTGGCGCGGGCGCGTATCGCCGTGCAGATGGCGCGCATACTTCTCCGGCGCTTGCGACGGTTCGGGAGCGGCCTGCGGCACGGACTGCGCCCGCGCATGCCTGGCGACCAGCGCTTCCGTCACCAGCAGCTGCTCCAGCGCGGCGGCGCGCAAGCCGCCCAGGGCGCCGGCGAATTGCTGCACCCAGCCGTCGATGGCGGCAATCCAGTCGTTGATGTTCTCGTGCGAGGCCATCGGCAGCTTGAAATCGCCCAGCATCGCGCTCCAGCCGCCTTCCAGTTCAAGCCGTTCCGCCAGCTTCCGGTCGATCATCACGCTGTCCCGGCTTCGGTGGATGCGCTCCAACAGCGAGTGCAGGCGATTGGCTTCGTTGACCACCTGCGTCACTTCTTCCGATTTGGTTTTTCCGGTGGCCGTTACGACGGCGATGACGTTGCGCAGCAGCCCAAGCGCATCCCGTATATCGGCCTCGCCATGCTCGGCGTAGTGCACCAGCGCCAGCAGGCCGTCCAGGTATTCGCGCCAGCCGCCGCCCAATTGTGCGGCCGCGCCCTGGTGCCAACTGCGGCATAAAAAATCGTGCGCGCGCAGTCGGCCGTGCACCTCTTCCAGTTCAGCCTCCACCCGCTTCAGGGCGGCCGGCAGCTGCGACAGTTTGAACTCCTCGCCGCGCAGGCGCACCACGCCGTCCTTGGCGCTCATCACGCCGGCGATCAGCGCGCGCAGCTGCCCTGCTTCGCCGTCGAGCATGCGCTGGCGCTGCACCAGTTCCTTCAGCGTATCCGGGTAGAGCTGCGCCAGTTCGTCGACGGCGGCCGGATGCGAGGGATCGCGCAGCTGCCCGGCATTGCCCACGTGGCGCGTCAGTGCGCGGCCGAAGTAAATGCCGCAATAGCGCTGCTTGAAATGCTCGCGCCGGTATATCTTGCCCAGCCGGCGCAGCGATTCTTCCAGCTCCGGTGCCGGCTGCTCGGGATTGCCCATCAATTTGGCGGTCATCTGCTCGCGCAGCTGCTGCGGCGCTTCGAACAGCGACCAGGCGCTGGTGCCGTCGATGCGCGCCGCCACGTAGATGCGCTTGGCGTTCGCTTCGCGTTCATGGTTTTGCGGGTGGGTTTGCCACATGCGCGGCGGCTGCGCCAGCTCCGCCTTGAACACCCGGTGCTGCGCCGGATCGTCCTGCGGCAGCGGCGGCGCCGAGCCGTAGCTGTCGTCGTCGAGGATGTCGGCCATCCGTTGCAGCACGTGGGTCTGTACCGCGAACACGTCGCGCACCGGCTTGCCGTCGGACTTCTCGCTGAAGGAGAACTGCACGGCGCGGTCCCACGCATCGTCCGCCGCCTGCAGGCGGTGCAGCGCGTGCACCAGCGCATCGCTGCCGGTCAGGGAGACCGCCACCAGGTCGGCCTGCATTTCCATCTCGCGCGACAGCGCGCGCTGCATCACCACCACCGCGTGGAAGGCCGTCTCCACCAGCGAGCGTATCGACCAGATAATCAGCTGGATCACCGCGACGCCGGCCCGCACGCGGATATCGACATTGGCCAGGCCGGCCAGGAAATCGTCGATCTTGTCGCGCCGCGACACCAGGTGGCCGGTGATCTGCTGCGCCACGTAGACCCAGCGCCCGACCGCCATCGAGCGCTGGGCGAAGTGGCCGAATTCATGCGCCAGCACGGCGCGCAGTTCGCCCAGGTTCAGCACATTCACCAGCCCCAGGCCGATCTCCAGGTTCTTCTTGGAGGGGAAGATCAGGTTGAACAGCGACAGATCGTAGAACACTGCGGCATTGACCCGCTCCGACAGGAATACCTTGTGCGGCCGTGGCGCCCCGGCGGCGTCGGCCAGGTCGTACAGGAAGGCGAAGAGGCGCGGCTGCTGCTCGGCCGTCAATTCCAGCAGGCCGTCGAACTTGGCGCTCCGCACCGAGAAGATCGCCTTCACCATGAAGAACGCCAGGAACAGGGCGCAAGCCGCCATCAGGTAGCCGAGCAAGGCATTCTTGCCGGCGATGTCGGCCAGGAAGATCAAGCGGTAGCCGGTGTAGAGGAACCAGCCGGCCAGCGCGAAATACAGCAGCACGAAGACGCTCAAGCCGGCGACCGCGATCCGCGCGCTGTTCTTGTAGGACGACGAGGGCTGCGCCAGCGTGGCAATCAGCTCGGCAGACTGGTTGTGGTTGACGGCGTCGATGATGCGGCTCCCTGCGGATTAAATAAAAAGTAATATTATATCCGTGCGGAAACATATTCGTTCTATTTTTGGCAAATAAAAAAGGGCGCTCAAAACGAGCGCCCTTTTCGGCTGCGGGACTGCGGCTATGTTTTACGCCGCGTGCGTGTGGCTGCCTGCCGGCTTGCCGAAGGCCGCCAGCAAGGCCGCTTGCTTCTGCTTGGCCGCCTTGAAGTGACGCTCCTTCACGTGGCCGTAGCCGCGGATGTCTTCAGGGATGCTGGCGATAGCGACGGCCTGCGACAGGTTCTCGGCCGTCAGTTTCGGCAGCAGCGAGGACACGGTATCGCGGTACTCGCCGATCAGCGCGCGTTCCATCTTGCGCTCCGCCGTGTGGCCGAAGATGTCCAGCGCCGAACCGCGCAAGCCCTTGAACTTGGCCAGCAATCCGAACGCTTTCATCATCCACGGACCGAATTCCTGCTTGATCAGGTGGCCGTCGGCATCGTGCTTGGCAAACAGCGGCGGCGCCAGGTGGAACTTCAGCGTGATGTCGCCTTCGAACATGCCGGCGATCTTCTGCTGGAATGCACCATCGGTGTACAGGCGGGCGACCTCATACTCGTCCTTGTACGCCATCAGCTTGTAGTAGTAGCGCGCCACGGCTTCGCTCAGGCGGGTGGTCTTGCCCAGCTTGGCCTCTTCCGCGCGGACCTGGTCGACAAACGATTTATACTGTTTAGCATAATTCGCATCCTGGTAGGCGGTCAGCAGCTCGACGCGGCGGGCGACGATGTCGTCCAGCGTCTGGATGCGTTTGAACTCGATCACCTTGGCCGGCGTGGTCAGCTTGGTCACGGACGCCAGGTCGTGCGCGGCGGTGCGGCCCCAGTTGAATGCCGATTTGTTGAAGCCCACCGACACGCCATTGAGTTCGATCGCCTTGATCAGCGATGCTTCGCTCAGCGGCACATGGCCTTTCTGGAAGGCGTAACCCAGCATGAACATATTGGTGGCGATCGAGTCGCCCATCAGCGCGGTGGCGATCTGGCCGGCGTCGACGAAGTCCACCAGCTCATTGCCGCAGGCCTTGACGATTTCGCCACGCGAGGAAGCGTCCGGGAACTGCCAGTCCGGATTCTTCACGAACGCCGCCGTCGACGAACCGGTCGAGTTGATCATCGCGTGCGTACGGCCTTCGCCCATGCGCGACAAGGCGTCGCGGGAGGCGGTGACGATCAGGTCGCAGCCCACCACCAGGTCGGCGCTGCCGGTGCCGACGCGGGTCGAGTGCAGGTCGGACTGCTTGTCCGCCAGGCGCACGTGCGACATCACCGGGCCGCCCTTCTGGGCCAGTCCGCTCATGTCCAGCACGATGGCGCCCTTGCCTTCAACGTGCGCCGCCACGGCCAGGATCTGGCCGACCGTCACCACGCCGGTGCCGCCGATGCCGGTGATCAGGATGCCGTACGGCGTTTCCGTCGACGGCAGCACAGGCGTAGGCAGTACGGCCTGCGGGCCTTCGCCCACGGCGGCCTTCTTCGGCTTCTTCAGCGCGCCGCCTTCCACCGTCACAAAGCTCGGGCAGAAACCGGTGGTGCACGAGAAGTCCTTGTTGCAGGACGACTGGTTGATCTGGCGCTTGCGGCCCAGGTCCGTCTCCAGCGGCTCCACCGACAGGCAGTTGGACTGCACGGAGCAGTCGCCGCAGCCTTCGCAGACGGCTTCGTTGATGACGGCGCGCTTGGCCGGATCCGGGTACTCGTTACGCTTCCGGCGGCGACGCTTCTCGGAGGCGCAGGTCTGGTCGTAGATCATGGCCGACACGCCCGGCTTGTCGCGCAGTTCGCGCTGCACGTCCATCAATTCGCTGCGATGGCGCACGGTGACGCCCGGCGCCCAGTTGTAATCGGACGGGTATTTTTCCGGTT
Organism: Rugamonas rivuli; assembly: GCF_009380165.1. Taxonomy (GTDB): domain Bacteria; phylum Pseudomonadota; class Gammaproteobacteria; order Burkholderiales; family Burkholderiaceae_D; genus Rugamonas; species Rugamonas rivuli. The sequence continues at coordinate 291,670 of NZ_WHUF01000006.1, read as the reverse complement.
CGTCGGTGACGACGATGATAGGCGTGACGCCTTCGGCGGCGATCTGGCGCGAAATCATGCCCGGGTCCAGCGGGCCGTCGAAGGCCTGGCCGCCGGTCATGGCGACGGCGTCGTTGAACAGGATCTTGTAGGTGATGTTGACCTTGGCCGCCACCGCCGCGCGGATCGCCAGGATCCCGGAGTGGAAGTAGGTGCCGTCGCCCAGGTTGGTGAAGACGTGCTTCTCGTTGGTGAACGGCGCCTGGCCCACCCAGGTCACGCCCTCCGCGCCCATGTGGGTGAAGGTCGAGGTTTCGCGGTCCATCCACAGCACCATGTAGTGGCAACCGATGCCGGCCAGCGCGCGCGAACCTTCCGGCACCTTGGTCGACGAGTTGTGCGGGCAGCCGGAGCAGAAGAACGGCGTGCGGTCGGTCTGCGGATTCGGTTTGACCGACAGCGTTTTCAGCGCCAGTTCCTTCGCTTCCAGGAAGGCCACGCGCTCCTGCACGCGCTGCGCCACCGGATGGCCGGCGCAGTAGTGGGCGATGCGCGAGGCAATGGCGCGCGCGATCTGCGCAGGGTTCAGCTCATAGGTGGCCGGCAGCAGCCAGTCGCCGTGGCCGGTCTTGCCCTTGTTGCTCCATTCGCCGGTGTCGTCGAACTTGCCGACCACGCGCGGACGCTCGCCGTCCGGCAGGTTGTACAGCTCTTCCTTCAGCGCGTATTCGAGGATCTGGCGCTTTTCTTCCACCACCAGGATCTCGTCCAGGCCCTTGGCGAATTCGTGCACGCCGTCCGCTTCCAGCGGCCAGGTCATGCCGATCTTGTACAGGCGGATGCCGATGTCGGCGGCGGCCTGCTCGTCGATGCCCAGGTCGGCCAGCGCCTGGCGCGTGTCCAGGTAGGATTTGCCGGCGGTGATGATGCCGATCTTCGGTTTCGGCGAATCCCAGATAATTTTGTTCAGCTTATTCGCGCGGCAGTAGGCCAGTGCGGCGTACCACTTGTAGCTGTTCATCCGCACTTCCATATCGAGCACGGTGTCCGGCCAGCGGATATTCAGGCCGCCTTCCGGCAGCTCGAAGTCGGTCGGCAGTTCGATCTTGACGCGGTCTGGATCGAAGTCCACCACGGCGCCGGATTCGATGATGTCGGTGACGCACTTCATCGACACCCACAGGCCGGTGTAGCGGCTCATGGCCCAGGCGTGCAGGCCGTAGTCGATGTACTCCTGCACCGACGATGGGTACAGCACCGGAATGCCGCAGGCGTTGAGGATGTGGTCCGACTGGTGGGCGGTGGACGAGGATTTGGCCGCGTGGTCGTCGCCGGCCAGTACCAGCACGCCGCCGTTCTTGGCGGAGCCGGCGTTGTTGGCGTGCTTGAAGACGTCGCCGCAGCGGTCGACGCCGGGGCCTTTGCCGTACCACATGGAGAAGACGCCGTCGTATTTGGCGTCCTGGAAAAGATTGGTTTGCTGCGTGCCCCAGACTGCGGTCGCGGCCAGGTCTTCGTTCATCCCGGGATGGAACTTGACGTGGTGGGCGTCCAGGTACTTCTTGGCTTTCATCGCCGTCATGTCGACGCTGGTGACGGGAGAGCCGCGATAGCCGGTGATGTAGCCGGCGGTGTTCAGGCCTGCTTTCAGGTCCCGTTCGCGCTGCATCATCGGTAGACGGATCAGGGCCTGGGTGCCGGTCATGAAGGCCCGGCCGCGTTCCAGCGTCCACTTGTCGTCTAGTGAAATATCGTTATCCGAATGCGCGTTGTCCGAGTGCGTGCCCGGCTCCAGTTGCGAGCCCTTGTGAGGTGCGTTCATTGTGTCTCCATTATTCTTTAAGCCATGCGCTACAGGGCCGGATTGGCCCTTTAACGCGCGATCCGCCGGCCCTTGTGGAGACGGCGGAGCGGAAAAATGTGGTTTTTTATAGGGTACCACAGGCCTGCGCCCCGTTCTGTGCGGGACTACCGGCTTTACACCCTTGTTCCTTATGCGGCGGTTGGGTCTTTCAGCACGCCGCGCTTGATCTGATCCAGCTCGATCGATTCGAACAGCGCGCGGAAGTTACCCTCGCCGAAGCCCTGGTCGCCCTTGCGCTGGATGATCTCGAAGAAGATCGGGCCGATTACGTTCTGGCTGAAGATCTGCAGCAGCAGTTCGCGTTCGGTTTCGTTGCTATGGCCGTCGATCAGGATGCGCAGGCGGCGCAGGTCTTCCAGCGACTCGCCGTGGTTAGGCAGGCGGCGGTTGACCAGCTCATAGTAGGTCTCGATCGTGTCCTGGAAGGCGATGCCGGTTTTCTTCATGCCTTCGACGGACGAATAGATGTCGTCGGTGCCCAGCGCGATGTGCTGGATGCCTTCGCCGTGGTATTCGTCCAGGTATTCGGCGATCTGCGACTTGTCGTCCGACGATTCGTTGATCGGGATGCGCACTTTGCCGCATGGCGAAGTCATGGCTTTCGACTTCAGGCCGGTCAGCTTGCCTTCGATGTCGAAGTAGCGCACTTCGCGGAAGTTGAACATCTTCTCGTAGAAGTCCGCCCATTCCTTCATGCGGCCGCGGTGGACGTTGTTGGTCAGGTGGTCGATATAGGTCAGGCCATGGCCGACCGGATTGGCGACCGCGCCTGGGATGGCGACGAAGTCGACGTCGTAGATGCTGATGTCGCCGATGGCGCCTTGCTCGCCACCGTTCTTGCCGCGCCAGCGGTCGACCAAGTAGATCAGCGAATCGCCCACGCCTTTGATGGCGGGGATGTTCAGCTCCATCGGGCCGGTCTTGTTATCGAAGCCCCAGGCGCCCTGCTCCAGCGCGCGCTTGTAGGCGAACGCGGAATCCTGCACGCGGATCGCGATGGCGCACACGGACGGGCCGTGGTGGCGGGCGAAGCGCTGGGCGAAGGAGTCCTGCTCGGCGTTGATCAGGAAATTGATGTCGCCCTGGCGATACAGGGTCACATCCTTGTGGCGGTGACGGGCGATAGCGGTAAAGCCCATGCTCTCGAACAGCGCGCCCAGAGCCTTCGGATCGGGTGCTGCGTATTCGACAAACTCAAAACCATCGGTACCCATCGGGTTATCCCAAGGCGTAAATTTCATGCGAGTCTCCTTCTTTGAATAGCGCACAGTATAGTCCCGGTCTGCCAGCATTAAATTGCAAACAATTCCCACGGATCGCTGTTCTGCGCAATAATATTGCCTGAACCATGAATTATTGAGGTATTTATGACCAAAATTGCGCTAGACAAAACTGACCGTAAAATTTTGTCAATTTTGCAGGCCGACGGCCGGCTGTCGAACCAGGATGTGGCGGAGCTGGTGGCCCTGTCGCCGTCACCCTGCCTGCGCCGCATCAAGCGGTTGGAAGAGGCGGGCGTGATCCGTCAATACGTGGCGCTGCTGGACCCGGACAAGATCGGCCTGGGGCTGCTGGCCTACGTCAACGTGCGGCTGGAGAAGCACAGCGAAGCGGCGGCGCACAGCAACGCCCGCGCGCTGGGCGCGCCGAACGCGCCGGTGTCGCCGCGCGCGGATTTCGCGGTGTCGGTGGAGCAGTGGCCGGAGGTGGTGGCCTGCTATGCGATGACGGGCGAGATGGATTATCTGCTGCGGGTGCACGTGGAAGACATGGATCACTTCTCGCGCTTCATGATGGCGACGCTGCTGCGCCACCCGGCGGTGCTGGACGTGAAATCCTCGTTCGCCCTGCAGCGCATCAAGGACACCACCGCGCTGCCGCTGGTATAGCGCCGCGCGGCCTGTCGCTCAGGAAGTGAGGTGGCGGCCCAGGTGCTGGACGAAGGGTTCCGGCGCCAGGAAGCCGATCACGCGGCTGTTCGGGATCTCCTTTCCGCCGTTGAAGAGGATGATGCCCGGCGGCCCGAATAAGCCGAAGCGCTTCATCAACGCTTTATCGTCGGCGCTGTTGGCGGTGACGTCCACCTGTATCAAGCGCACCTGCTTCAACTTGCCGCTGACGGCCGGCTTGGAGAAGGTGAAGCGCTCCATCTCCTTGCAGGACACGCACCAGTCGGCGTAGAAGTCCAGCATCACCGGCGTGGTGCTCGACGCTAGTACCTGATCCAGCTCCTCCACGGTCTTGATGCGGCTGAAGCGGATCTCATCGCCGGCCGGCGCGGCACCCTCGGTGCGGGCGATGCTCAGGTGGCCCAGCGGTTGCAGCACATCGCGGCCGGCGCTGGCGGCGCCTGCCAGTTCAAACAGGCCGCCCACCAGGAACGCCAACCCCAGCGTCTTGCCGACGTATGCACCCAAGCCCGCACCGCTCTTCGCAGGTAGCGGCTCGAACACATGCAGGAACACGGCGCACAGCAGCGCGAACACGCCCCACAACGCCATCATCACCGTCACCGGGAACACCGGCGTCACCATCCAGATGGCGACCGCGATCAGCAACAGGCCGAATACCTTCTTCACGCCGTTCATCCATGCGCCGGCGCGTGGCAGCAGGCTGCCCGCCGAGATCCCCGTCAGCAGCAGCGGCACGCTCATGCCGACCGCCATCGAGAACAAGGCCCAGCCGCCAGTCCAGACATTGCGCGTCTGGCTGATGTAGAGCAGCGCACCGGCCAGCGGCCCTGCCACGCACGGGCCGACGATCAAGGCCGACAAGGCGCCCATGACGAACACGCCGGCGAACCGGCCGCCGCCCATGTTGCCGCTGGTGGCGCTCAAGCGGCTTTGCAGGGCGCTCGGCAACTGCAGCTGGTAGACGTCGAACATCGACAAAGCCAGGCCGACCAGCAGCGCGCCGAAGGTCAGCAGCACCCACGGCTTTTGCAGCGCACCGGCCAGGCCTTCCCCAGCCAAACCGGCGGCCACGCCCAGCGAGGTGTAGACCAGCGCCATGCCCAGGCAGTAGGCCAACGCCAGCGAGAAGCCACGGCCACGCGACACCGCGCCCTCGCCCACGATGATCGAGGACAGGATGGGCACCATCGGCAGCACGCATGGCGTGAACGACAGCAGCAGGCCGAAGGCGAGGAAGGCCAAGCCGATACGCCACGCGCTGCCGCTTTGCAGCGTGCGCTGGGCGAGCGAGCTATCGTCTTCATGGGCGGGCGCCGCAGCAGCCGTGGCCACTATCGCCGCCGGCGGCGCATCAACCGCCACCAGTTTGCCCGGCACCGACGGATCGACGCGATAACTCTGCGTCGCCGGCGAGTAGCACAGGCCCGCATCCGCACAGCCCTGATAACCCACTTGCAGCGTGAACGCAGCGGCAGCCGTCAACGGCAGGTTGACCACCAGGCTGTCCTGATAAGTCTCCATCTCCTTGTTGAAATTGGCGTCGAACTTGCGCAGCCCCGCCGGCAGCGCCGGTGCGGCAATCTGCGCGCCGTCCGCCTTGAAACTCAAGCGATCCCGGTACAGGTGATACCCCGGCGCGATCGCCCAAGACAGCCGCACCGCATGCGCATCCACTAATTCGCCCTTGAGCTGGAAAGCCTGGTCCGGCTCCAGGAAATCATCCGCCCGTGCACCGGTGGCCAGCGCGAGCACCGCCACCAGCATCGCCATCAGACGCGTCATCCAATTGTTCATCATTTCCATCCTATTCAAACATCCCTGAACAGCATCTGCCCCTGATCGTCCACGACCAGATACCCCATGTCCGACGCATTCAAAAAACTCAAACCATCTTCCTGCTTCAGCATCGCGATAGTCGAACAACTGCCGGCCGCAGTCGCCGTCGGCGCCAGCACGCTGACCGAGCGCCAGTAACGCACCGGCATGCCGTCACGTGGATCGAGGATGTGGCAGTAGCGCTGCCCATCCAATTCGAAGTAGCGCTCGTAGTCGCCGCTGGTGGCCAGCGCTCCCTGGCTGACCGGGATGCTGGCGATCACGCTATCCGGATCGCGCGGATCCTGGATGCCGATGCTCCACGGCTGCCCGTTCAGGCGCGGGCCAATGAAACGCATGTCGCCGCCCAAGTTCACGTAGCCATGCCGCACGCCGGCATCGGCCAGCAGCGCCGCCGCGCGGTCCGCCGCATACTCCTTGCCGAAGCCGCCGAAATCGATCTCCATGCCGGCCAGCCGCAGCGACACGTCCTCCACTCCGCAATCGACTTTGTCCCAGCCGACCAGCGCCAGCAAGGGCTCCAGCACCTCCTTGCGCGGCACCACGGGCTTACGAAAATCCCAGGCCCGCCGCAGCACGCCGGAGGTAATGTCGAACAGCCCCTCGCTGGCGCCGTGCAGCGCCGCCGCGTATCCCATCAGCGACATCGTCTCGTGGTCGCAACGCACCGCCTGCTTGCCTGCCGCCGCGTTGATGCGCGAGACGATGCTGTCCGGCCGATAGCGCGAATACTTGGTCTCGATGCGCCGCACCTCGTCCATGGCCTGCTGCGCCAGCAGCGCCGCCATGTGCGCGTCCGGTGCGGCGAACCGCAATTCACAGCGGCTGGCCATGGCCTCGAACGTGGTGCGGTGGATTGCATCTACCATTTTGCTTTTACCACTGCCGGTTGATCGCTATCTGTATCGTCTGCGCCCGCAGCGCATCCAGACCCGGGCTGCCGTCATGGAACAGCCGCCAGCTGCCGCGCTGCTGGTACGCCGACGCCTTCACGTCGACGGACCACAGCTTATCCAACTGCTTGCTGACCTTGAGCCCCAACGTCACCGCACCGAAACCGGACAACCGCTGGTCGGCCGACATATAGCCGCTACCGTTGTACCCGGGCGGGAACGGCGCCCCGAGCTTGGCGTCGTACACCGGATCGTAGTAGAAGCTGGCCGCGCTCTGCGAATACAGCCGCACCTCCGGCGTCACCGTCCAGCCTTGCGACAACGGCTGCACATACTCTGCGCCCAGCGTATGCCCGCGCACGCCGAAGCTGTCTCGGTAGTAGCGGTAGGACAGCCGGCTGGTGCCGCCTGTCGATGCCAGATGATGGTTCCAGCGCGCCAGCAGCGTGGTCTCGTTGCGGCTGCGCGGGCGATTGTCGAACGCCTTGTACGGATCGGAGAAATAGCCTTCGCCCTGGCCGTGCGTCAGCGTCAGTTGCGCGATGTCGTTGGCGGTCAGCACCTGCGTCACGCCCAGCAGCAGACTGCTGGTGCGCTTCTTCTCGTTGCTGACGATCTTGTTGACCGGGTCGATGCGATCATCCGAGTGGCCAATGCCAACGCTCCACGTGGTGTTCTTGCTCTCGCTTTCCAGGCTGCCCTGCAGCGACAACGCGCGCGACACGTAATCATGTTCGGTCGAATAGGCCGCGCCGACGGTCACAGTGCCCCGTTCGAAGTAGCGCGTGGCCGACGCATCGCCCGCCGTGCGGTGGTCCTGCATGTGCGACGCGCCCGAGATGGCGGTGTGATAGCGCGGCGAAGCGCCCGACACATCATCCGACACCAGCGATGCGCCGATGCTCCACACGCCCGCCACCGGCGCCATGATCGCCACCGACGGCGAATGCACGGTGATGCGGTCCAGGCCGGACTGGCTGTCCTTGTAGTTCAAATAGCCCAGCGTGATGCTGCCGTTGGCCGGCGGCGTTTCGGCATGCGCCTGCACGCCGGGCAGCAGCATCGCCGCCGTCATGATGGAGGCGGCCAGGCCGCGCCCGGATACCTTGTCTTCGTTACTCGTCATGGTGGTCCTCAATTGCAGCCGCAACCGCCGCCACCCACACCGGCGCCGCCGGACGAAGCCTCGCGGCTGGTGTAGATATGGTCGTCGAAGCGTGTGAACATATGGCCGTCGTTAAACGTCATCTCGGTGCGCGCCAGCGTGCCCTTTTCCCAGGGCTGCACATTACCCAGCGAGGCGCAGCCGGACAGGCCGGCGGTCAGTGCGATCAGCAGCAGCGTTTTCATTTGACGGCTCCCAATGCGTTTTGAATTTTGCTTTCCAGCTCGGCGCGGTCGGCCTCGCGGAAGCCTGAATGCTCCAGCAGCACCTTGCCGTCCGGGCCGATCAACACGCTGCTCGGCATGCCCTTGATGCCGTAGCTGCGCGGCGTGGCGCCCTGCGGATCGAAGCCGATGGCGAAACGCGCCGGCGTCGTCGTCAGGAACTGGCGCGCATCGGCGCTGTTGGCGTCGACGTTGACGCCGACGATCTGCAGGCCCTTGGCGCCGTACTTGGCCTGCATCTCGTTCATCCACGGGAAGGACTGCCGGCAGGGACCGCACCACGAAGCCCAGAAGTCCACGTACACCACCTTGCCCTGCAGCCTGGCCAGCTTCACCGCGCCGTCCAATCCTTGCAGATCGAACTGCGGTGCGGCGCTACCCTTTTCCAGCGCCCAGGCCGGAGCGGCACTGAGCACGGCGGCCAGCAGCATTGCGATCGAGATCGGTTTCATGTCAGCCTCCAATGCGTTTCGATTGACGACGGCGCCAGCCGATGGCGATAGCCGCTGCGATCACCAGGAACACCATCATCGGATCGTTGACGTCGTCCGATGCCGAGCAACCACCGCCACCCCGGTTCGACGGTGCGGCATTGGCCGCACCTGCCGTGCCCTGGCCGCTCAGCGCGATGGTCCAGCTGCTGCCGGCGACGCTGGACTGTATCGCCACGCTGCCGCTGTTGCTGCCTGCATTGACCGGCGTGTAGCTCACCACCAGATCGCACGAGGCGCCAGGCGCCAGCGTGACCGGGAAGGCCGCGCAGCCAGTGCTGTCCGCCACGGCGGCGAAAGGGCCGGTGTAGGCGGTGCTGGCCAGCGTGACGGCGGCGCTGCCGCTGTTGGTCAGCGTGAAGCGGCGCGTCGGCGAAGTGGCGCCGATAACGACGGCACCGAAATCAAAGCTCTGCGGCGCAATCGTCAGCGACGGCGTGGTGATGACGACGGCGACGCCGTTGCCGCTCAAGGCCAGGTGGAATTGCGCGCCGCTGTCCGTCACCAGCAGCAGGTCTGCGCTGCGCGCGCCTGCGGCGGTGGGCTTCAACGCCGTGGTCAGCGTGCAGCTGCCGCCGGGAGCGACCGTACCGCCGGCCACGCAGCTGCCGCCGAGGACGAAGTCGCCCGGCTGGTTGCCGCCCAGCGTCAGCGTGGAGATGGTCAGCGAGGCGTTACCGCTGTTGGACAGTGTCGTCGTGTGTGCCGCCGCGCTGCTACCGACCTGCGTATCGGCGAAAACAATCGGACCGGTTTCGGACAGCACCGGCGTCGCCGTGGCCTGCTTGGTGCCCGTGCCGGTGATGCCGACCTGCAGCGCCGTCGCGTTCGAGCTGACCGCCAACGCTGCCGATACCGCGCCTTCCGCCGTCGGAGCGAAACGCACCGGCACCGCACAGCTGGCGCCCACCGCCAGGGTTGCGCCGCAATCGCTGGCGCCCAGGCTGAAGCTGGCCGCGCTGGCCGCGCTCAAGCCGATCTTGCTGAAGCTGATGACGACATTGCCGGTGTTGGCCAGCGTGACCGTTTGCGCCACTGCGGCCGCACCGATGGTCTGCGAGCCGAAAGCGATGGCCGACGGCGTCGCCGTCAACGCCGGTGCTGGCGTGGCAGCCACGCCGGACACGCCGACCGTCGCATTGCCGTTGGACGCATTGGAAGCCAGCGTCAGGCTGGCGGTGAAGGCGCCCGCAGCGACGGGCAGCGCTTGCAGCGTCACCGTGCAGTTGCCGCCCGCCGGCACCGGCGCGGCGACGGCGCAGCTGCCGCCTTGCGTGATGATGCCGGCATTGGCGCCGCCAAGCGCGATGGAAGTGAAGTTCAGCGCGGCCGTTCCGCTGTTGCTGACCGTGATGGTCGATACGAGCGACGGAGTGCCCGTCAACAGCGTGCCGAAATTGACGCTGGCCGCAGACAGCGCGATGGTGGCCTGCGGCGTGGCGTTGCCGGTGCCGCTGAGCGCAACGCTGCTACTGCCGCCGGTGGCGTTATGCGTGATGGTCAGCGAAGCCGCTCGTGCGCCCGCAGCCGTCGGCTTGAAGCTGGCCTGCACGGTGCAGCTGGCGCCCGCCGCGACGGCGACGCCGTTGGCGCAAGTGCCGCCGGCAACGCTGAAATCGCCCGCCGCCGCGCCGCCGATGGAGATGGTGCCGATATTGAGTGCGGCATTGCCGGTATTGCTCAAGGTGGCGGCCAGCGGACCGGCAGTCTGGCCTATCGTGGTGCCGCTGAAGGTCAGGCTGGCCGGCGCCAGCGAGGCTGCCGGCGCCGCGACCACATTGGGGTTGCCGATGAAGGCCGCCAGGTCGGCCAGTTCCGCCGCGCTGAATTTGCCGTTGTACAGTCCACCCATGCCGCCCTTGTTGGCGGCGATGGCGTTCTGGATGACGGACGGCTGGTTGGCCGCCGCCTGGATATTGTTGACGTTATTCGCCGGCGAGGCACCGTGGCAGGTGGTGCACGAAGCACCGCCGCCCACCGGCCCGTTCAGATACAGGCTCTTGCCGTTCAAGGCATCGGCCGCGTTGGCGCCCGGCCCCATCACACCGGCCAGCAGGACCGCAGTCCATCGCAGCCGGAATACCCTTGATAACAAGCCTGTCATGACACTCTCCTGAAGTTTGATCTGAAAATTGATCTATAAGCCGCAGACAGAGATCGCAAAGGCATTCATGGCGCTGTGTGCCAGCGCGCACCAAGTCCAGCTTCGGCTGCGCTGGTAGAGCAGCGCCAGCGCCAGTCCCGGCGCCAGCACCGCCAGCGCATGCTGCCAGCCGGAGCCCAGATGCAGCAAGCCGAAAGCCGCCGCCGACATCAGTACGGGCCCAGACCGCGCCGACGGTCGCTGGCGCATCATCCATTCCTGCAGCCCGGCCCTGAACACACACTCCTCCAGCGCAGGCGAGAGCAACAGCAAGCGTAAGCAGACGGCGAAGTCCGGCGCCAGCAACTGCGTGCTGCAAAAATAAGTCATCGACGACACGGGATTAGTGGGTTCTACTGCCGGTTGCGTATCTTGTCCGACCGTTCATACCCGGCCGCGCAGCAAAGGTTCTAACGGAGAGAGATTTATTTTCGGCCGGTGAGGCGATCGAACCATTTTGCGGCGATGCGCTTGTTGGCTTTGAGGGTGTAGTCCAGCGTGGCGAATTGCTCGTCCAGCGCTTCCTGCAGCATGCTGGCCGGATTGGCCGGCAGCAGTTTCAGATAGGCGTCCGCCTCGCCGTAGTCGCGATGGATTTCCATGCCGGCTTTTTTCGCGATGTGCATCATCGTCTTGTTGGACGACAGGCAGTGCATGTACAACGTGTCGACATCGTTGTTGCGGCAGTGGATGGCGGCGCGTTCGAACAGCTTGGAGCCGATGCCCAGGCCACGCGCCGAACGGCTGACCGATACGCCGAACTCCGCCACCCTGTCCTTCTCGGTGATGGCACTCTTGGACTCATCACGCGGCGCGAACGCCAGGTGGCCTACCGCCACCAGCTTGAACATGCGGTTGTACACGCCGAACACCATGTCACGCGAGAAGGCTATGCGGTTGACGTAGTTCTCCACCTGCTCGTCCGGCAGCACGGTGCCGAAGCGCAGCAGGCGATCGCTGTCTTCCAGCCCGATGAAATGCTTGACCATGCGCCGCCGATCGCGCTCGCGCAGCTCCTTGACCAGCACCGTCGGACGGCGCTTGCCATCCTTGCCCCAACGGCGCAGCGGATTCTGGAACAGGTCGATGGAGCTCATGATATCGGCATGCCCGCTTCGTCCTCGCCGTCGGCGTCGCCGGCACGCAGCGCCACTTTCACCGCCGTCACCCGGGCGCGATGCACCAGCTCCGGGATGCGCTGCGGGTTGGCCGCGCAGCCTTGCGCGATCTCGCCGGCGTTGACGCCGCGTGCCGCCGCAAGTGCCGTTTCAAGGTAAACCAATTGCGGGAAGGGCGCGTCGCGGAAGCTGACGCTCGGGCCGATGCGGCCGCGTGAATCGCATTCGGTCGCCAGCAGCATCTGCGAGAAGCGCGCCGGCTTTCGGAAGGCGTCGCAGCGTTCGAACAAAGTGACGATGGTGTTGGGCCGCAGCTGCAAGGCGCGGCCGACGTTGCCGTGCTCGCGCGCTGTCATCACGGCCAGGTCGCGGCATTCCGTGGGCACTTTGAGGCGCTTGCACACCTGCTCCACCAGCTTGACGCCCAGGCCTTCGTGGCCGTGGTGCGCCGGCCAGTGCTCCGGCGGCGTTGCGCCCTTGCCCAGGTCGTGCATCAGGCAGGCGAAGCGCGTGGCCAGTTCGTGGCCCGCTTCCGCCGCGCAGTCGATCACCTGCAGCATGTGGATGCCGGTGTCGATTTCGGGATGCCACTTCTCCGGCTGCGGCACGCCCCACAGCACGTCCAGCTCCGGCAGGATGCGCGCCAGCGCGCCGCAGTCGCGCAGTACTTCCAGCATGCGCGATGGCTTGTGCTCCATCAGGCCGCGCGCCAGTTCCTGCCACACGCGCTCCGGCACCAGCGCATCGACTTCGCCCTGCTCCACCATCTGCCGCATCAGCGCATTGGTTTCCGGCGCCACGCGGAACTCGCTGAAGCGGGCGGCGAAGCGGGACACGCGCAGGATGCGCACCGGGTCTTCGGCAAACGCTTCGGAGACATGGCGGAATATGCGCAGCTCCAGATCGCGCCTGCCGCCGTATGGGTCGGTGAGCGCGCCGTTGTCCGCGCGGGCGATGGCGTTGATGGTCAGATCGCGGCGTACCAGGTCGTCTTCCAGCGTGACGTCGGGCGAGGTGTGGAACACGAAACCCTTGTAGCCCGGCGCGGTCTTGCGTTCGGTGCGGGCCAACGCATATTCTTCCTGCGTCTTCGGATGCAGGAACACCGGGAAGTCCTTGCCGACCGGGCGGAAGCCCTTGGCCAGCATGTCGTCCGGTGTGGCGCCGACGACGACGTGATCGTGGTCCTTGACCGGCAGGCCAAGCAGTTCATCGCGCACGGCGCCGCCGACTACATAAATCTGCATGGTCGTCAGTCCGGCATTTCGGCGTCGTGCTTGGGCGCCGTTTCGGTTTCGGCCATCGCCTCATCGACCCAGCGCGCCACGGCTGGATGGGCCAGCACGCGCTGGCAGTAGGCGTCCAGCGCCGGCGCCAGCGATACGCCGTAGGTGCGGAAGCGCAGCACCACCGGTGCGTAGTAGGCGTCGGCGATGGAGAAATCGCCGAACAGGAACTGGTGGTGGCCGAAGCGGGACAGGCACTCCTCCCAGATTTCGCTGATGCGGCCGATGTCGGCCTGGGTGCCGTTGGTGCGGCCCTTGCCCGGATAACTGGCGCGGATGTTCATCGACATCGAGGTGCGCAGGTCGGCAAAGCCGGCGTGCATCTCGGCGCAGACCGAGCGCGCCATCGCGCGCGCGGCCACGTCCTGCGGCCACAGATGCAGTTCCTGGAACTGCTCGGCGAGGTATTCGCAGATCGCCAGGCTGTCCCAGATCGTCATCTCGCCGGCCAGCAGCACCGGCACGCGGCCGCTGGCCGAGTAGCCGCAGATGCGGTTGGCGGTGTCGTCCTGGTCCAGCAGCACGCGCACTTCCTGGAACGGGATGCCGAAGGCGGTCATCGCCACCCACGGACGCATCGACCACGACGAATAGTTCTTGTTGCCGATGACGAGCGTCAGGCCTGGCTCGCGCGCGGCGGCCAGGGTTTGCGACAGGCTGGGATCAAGTTGTGTGGTCTGCATGATGCGTCCAAGGTTGGTGTGGTGTTTAGCGCGAGCCGAAGCTCGACTCCTGCTGTTCCTGTTCGGTGTAGCCGCGCGGCGCGACGGTGCCCAGCCGCGCCTTCAACGATTGCGGGCGGCCTTCGAACAGGGCCGCGTAGTAGGTCGTATTCGACATCACGTTCTTGACGTAGGTGCGGGTTTCGACGAACGGGATCGATTCGATGAAGACCGCGCTGTCCATCGGCTTGACCAGCGTCGAACGCCACGAGCGCAGGCGGCCCGGCCCGGCGTTGTAGGCGGCGGTGGCCAGCACCTGCGAGCCGTCCATATTCCCGAGCACCATGTTCAGGTAGTTCGCGCCCAGCAGGATGTTGGTGCGTACGTCGCTCAGCATGTCCTGCGCGAAGTCGGCCAGGCCGATCTTCTTGGCGACCCAGCGGCCGGTGGACGGCATCACCTGCATCAGGCCCGAGGCGCCGACGTGCGATTGCGCGTCCATGATGAAGCGCGACTCTTGCCGTATCAGGCCGTACACCCAGGCCTTGTCCAGGCCCAGCGTCTGCGTGGTCGGATGCATGATATCGATGTGCGGCGACGGGAAGCGCTGCGTGTAGTCGACCTGGATGCGGGTGCGGTCCGAGGTGTTGACCATGCGGTCGAGGATATTGTTCTGGCGCGCGAATTCGGCGGCGGCCAGGTGTTCGCGTTCGCTCAGGCCGCGCAGGCCCCAGTTCCATTCGCGCGTGCCTTCGAAGCGCAGGCGCATGCTGAAGAACTTGATGGCGCGCTGGAAGTTCGGGTTGGCCGCAATTGGTGCGACCTCGGACTGGCCGATCGGCAGGCCTGGCTGCGGGATGGTAATCAGCTTGCCAGTTTCTTCCAGCGCCAGCTGGCCGTAGAAGTTGGACTGGTCGGCGATGCTGCGGAACAGCTGCATCGCTTCGCCGGTGGCCTGGATAGAACCGGCTTGCACCATCAGCGAGCGGCCCAGCCAGTAGACCCAGGCCGGATCGGCGCGCAGCGACGACGGCATGGAGCGGATGTTCTTCTCCACCTGCTTCCAGTCGCCGTTGCGCAGCGCGATGCGGGTCTTCCATTGAATCTGGTCGATAGACAGCGCGGCGCCGTTCGATTTCTGCCAGTACTCGGTGGTCTCCTGCGACAGCGAATATGACGATTGCAGCGCCACGGCGGCCCACGCTTCCTGCTGCTCCTGCGGGCTCAGTTTGGAGGAGGCCTTGTTCAGCGCCAGCACCGCCAGCTTGGTGCTGGTCTTGGCCATGCGGCCGATGGCGACGATGTAGATCTCGTGTTCGACACGGCCGCTGCCCACGCCCTTGGCCAGCGCGATGGCCGGCAGGTCGACCGCCTGCACCGCCTTCTTCTCGTTCCCGCCCAACAGCGCGGCGATGCGGCGGGCCTGGCCGGTGGCGTTGTACTCGCCGGACAGGCGCAGCTGCGCATACAGGTCGTCGATGTTGAACTGGCCGGCCTGGTACAGCGTGGCGATCAGGCCCGCGCACGGTTCGCCGTAGCCGTTCGGCGCGGTGAGCAGCTCGCGCGCTTCGCCGGCCACCTTCTGGCCCTTGAGCGCGCGCGATTGCAGCGCGTAGCATTTGACTTGGGTGTCGTCGTTCAGCACGAACAGCGGCAGCTGCTCGTCGAAGGTGGCCCAGTCGCGCTTGCGGCCCAGGTCCAGCAGCCAGTCGTTGCGCAGGCGGTCGACGATGGCCTGGCCGTCGTAGCGCTTCATGAAATCGCGGATTTCGGCGTACGAGGCATCTTTCAGGCGCGGTTTCAGCCGATAATAATCGACGTAAGACGGAATGGAATAATCGCCCAGGCGCGCGGCGTAGAAATCGGCCTTGGAGGCGTCGTCCTGGCGCACGGCGTCGCGCAGCAGCAGGAAGGAGTCGTCCGCCCTGCGGCCGTCGTCACCCAGGTCGTCGGCGTGGGCCAGGGAGGTCAATGCCACGGCGGTCATCGCGGCGGCGCCGGCTATCCATTTCAAAGCGGAAATCAATGTGCAACTCTCTAAAGTCTTGAAAATCTGAACCTATGACCAGCGACCCTAGAATACCACGCGCCACGACGGAACCACCAGCCCCGGCCCCTATGGCGAAGGCCGATTTACGCAAGCAATTGCTGGCCGCGCGGCGCGCGCTGGATGCCTCCACACGCGCCGCGTGGGACCGCGAGATCGGCGAACAGGTGATCGCATGGTGGCAGGCCGCGCGGCCGGCGGCGCTGGGCGTGTACTGGCCGCTGCGCGACGAGCCGGATCTGCAGCCGGCCTACGCGGAGCTGGAGCGCCTGGGCGCGCGGCTGCTACTGCCGGTGGTGGTGGAAAAACATGCGGCGCTGGAGTTTGCCGAATGGCGCATCGGCGAGGCGATGGTCAAGGATGCGATGGGGGTGGCGGTGCCGGCCGACCTGCGCTTGCAGCAGGCGTATCCGCCGGCGCTGCTGGTGCCGTGCCTGGGGTTTAATCCGCAGGGCTACCGGCTGGGATACGGCGGCGGCTTCTACGACCGCACGCTGGCGCGCTCACCGCGTCCGCAGACACTGGGGATAGCCTACCAGTGCCTGCAGATACAGTTCGACAGCGACGGTCACGACGTGGCGCTGGACCGCATCATCACGGAACTAGACGCTGCCACAACGCGGTAGTGGCCGCGGCCTGGTTCATGCTGTAGAAGTGCAGGCCGGGGGCGCCGCCCGCCAGCAGGCGTTCGCATAGCGCCGTCACCACGTCCAGGCCGAAGGCCTTGATCGAGGCGCTGTCGTCGCCGAAACTGGCCAGCTTCAATCGCACCCAGCGCGGGATCTCGGCGCCGCACATGTCGGAGAAGCGCATCAGCTGCGTGTAGTTCGTGATCGGCATGATGCCGGCCACGATAGGCACGTCGATGCCAAGCTTGCGGGTCTGCTCGACGAACTGGAAGTAGGCGTCGGCGTTGTAGAAGTACTGGGTGATGGCGGCATTGGCGCCGGCCTTCACTTTGCGCTCGAACGCCAGCAGGTCGTCCTGCGGCGACTTGGCCTGCGGGTGCACTTCCGGATAGGCCGCCACTTCGATGTGGAACCATTCGCCGGTCTCCTGGCGGATGAACTCCACCAGCTCGTTCGCGTAACGGAACTCGCCGGCCGCGCCGTAGCCGCTCGGCAGGTCGCCGCGCAGCGCGACGATGCGCTTGATGTTGTGCGACTTGAATTCCGTGAGGATCTCGCGGATCGATTCGCGCGTGCCGCCGACGCAGGACAGGTGGGGAGCGGCGTCTTCACCGGCGGCCAGGATTTCCACCACAGTGTCGAGCGTGCCGCGCTGCGTGCTGCCGCCGGCGCCGAAGGTCACGGAAAAATATTTGGGTTTGAGCTCGGACAGCTTGGCGCGCGTGATGCGCAGCTTTTCCGCACCCTCCGCCGTCTTGGGCGGAAAGAATTCGATACTGAAATTATGATTAGCCATCTGACTTCTTCAAAAGTAAGGTAGACAGGGCCCAGGAAATCACGCTGTACAACAGTGCGCCACCGATCGCCGACGCGAAGCTATCGACGTGGAAGCCGTCCACCCATTGGGCGACCAGCCAGAACATGAAACCGTTGATGATGAAGATGAACAGGCCCAGCGACACCACGGTCACGGGCAACGTCAGCAACAACAGCACGGGGCGTATCAGCGTATTGACCAGGCCCAGTACAAGAGCCGCGACGAGGGCTGCGCCTATGCTTGTGACATCGACGGAATGCATCAGGTAGGGAACTGCCAGCAAGGCAATTGCATTGATTAACCAGGTAAGGACCAAACGCATAAAGTGAACTCGCTGCAAAAAAGGACTGGATAAAAACAGGGCCGGCGATTCCGCCGGCCCCGCTTCATACCGGCAGATTAATAACGGTAGTGGTCTGGCTTGTACGGGCCGGCTTGCGACACGCCGATGTACGACGCTTGCTCTTCGGTCAGCACGGTCAGCTGCGCGTTCAGTTTCTTCAACTGCAGGCGCGCCACTTTCTCGTCCAGGTGCTTAGGCAGCACGTACACGCCAACCGGATACTTGTCGGTGTTGGCGAACAGCTCGATCTGGGCGATGGTCTGGTTGGCGAACGACGACGACATCACGTACGACGGATGACCGGTGCCGCAACCCAGGTTGACCAGGCGGCCTTCGGCCAGCAGGATGATGCGTTTGCCCGACGGGAAGATCACGTGGTCGACTTGCGGCTTGATGTTGTCCCAGGTGTACTTCTTCAGCGACGCGACGTCGATCTCGTTGTCGAAGTGGCCGATGTTGCAGACGATGGCCTGGTCCTTCATGGCCAGCATGTGCTTCTCGGTCAGGATGTGATAGTTGCCGGTGCAGGTGACGAAGATGTCGCCGTGTTCTGCTGCGTAGTCCATGGTGACGACGCGGTAGCCTTCCATCGCGGCCTGCAGTGCGCAGATCGGATCGATTTCGGTGACCCAGACTTGCGCCGACAGCGCGCGCATGGCTTGCGCCGAGCCCTTGCCGACGTCACCGTAGCCGGCGATCACGGCGACTTTACCGGCGATCATCACGTCGGTGGCGCGCTTGATGCCGTCGACCAGGGATTCGCGGCAGCCGTACAGGTTGTCGAACTTGGACTTGGTGACGGAGTCGTTGACGTTGATCGCCGGGAAGGCCAGCTTGCCTTCTTTGTGCATCTGGTACAGGCGATGCACGCCGGTGGTGGTTTCCTCGGTCACGCCCAGGATGTGCGGCAGACGCTTGGAGTACCACGACGGGTCGATCGCCAGATGGGCCTTGATGGCGTTGAACAGGCAGATCTCTTCTTCCGAGCCAGGTGCGGCCAGGACCGAGATATCTTTTTCAGCGCGCGCGCCCAGGTGCAGCAGCAGCGTGGCGTCGCCGCCGTCGTCCAGGATCATGTTCGAGTAGACCGCGTTGCCCGAAGCGTCGGCTGGCCATTCGAAGATGCGGTGGGTGTAGTCCCAGTATTCGTCCAGGGTTTCGCCCTTGATGGCGAACACCGGGGTGCCGGCGGCGGCGATGGCGGCGGCGGCGTGGTCCTGGGTCGAGTAGATGTTGCACGAAGCCCAGCGGACCTTGGCGCCCAGCGCTTCCAGCGTCTGGATCAGCACGGCGGTCTGGATGGTCATGTGCAGCGAACCGGTGATGCGCGCGCCTTTCAGCGGCTGGGATGCGGCGAATTCCTCGCGGATCGCCATCAGGCCCGGCATTTCAGTTTCGGCAATCTTGATTTCTTTGTCGCCCCAGGCGGCCAGGGAAATGTCGGCTACCAGGTAGTCTTGTGCGGATTTGAGTACGGCGTTCATCACGCCCTCCTTTCATGTGTTGAAAAAAGTAACGTGAGCGCGGTTTGGGACTCCGAGCCTGGCGAATTCGTGATTCGTCGCAACGCTCCTCGGAAGGCGCATTTTAGCACCGTTGCGTATGACAGGCGCAAGAAATTCTACTTTGCGACTGCGCAAATAGACCATATACCGACAGCCTATAGTGATCTTTTTGCCCGGAGCGCGCCATGGCAACCGACCCACGCGATGCAATCTGGAATGAAGCCCACCACCTGCAGTACAACGTCAGCTATACCGAGGATCTCGAAACGGCGCTGCTGGCGCGCTGGGTATGGCTGGACAGCATTACCAAGATCACCGTGGCGATCTCATCCGGCGGAGCCGCGCTCACCGGCCTCGTATTCTGGAAAAATAGCGACTATACTTTTTTGTGGCCCTTGTTTACCTCGGTCAGCGCCTTGCTCGCGATCGTGTCCAAGGAACTCTCGGTCGCCCAACGGCTCAAGGTTCATGCGACCTCGGTCAGCACCCTGGCCTCGCTGCGGGCCGACATCGACTCGCTGATTATCCGCATGAAAATCAACGCAGGATTCTCCATCGCGGACTTCGAGGAAAAATTGCTGGCATTGCGGGAACGCTACAAGATCGATATGGCCGAATTCCCTTACGACCTGCTGCTGACTGAACGCCTGCGGGTGAAAACCCAGCAGAAATTGGACGCCAGCCGGTCGGGCAAATAACTGTGGCATCAGGAGGAAAGCATGAACAGGGACAACCAGCGCGACAAATATCTGCCGCCCAATCCACCGCCGCCGCCACCGCTGCGGCCCAAATGACAAAACGCCCCGGCTGCAGGCGCAGGCCGGGGCGTTTTGATTCAGAGGACAGCGATTACTTCAGGCCGGCTGCAGCGCGCAGGATGGCGGCCTTGTCGGTGCGCTCCCACGTGAATTCCGGCTCTTCGCGGCCGAAGTGGCCGTAGGCGGCGGTCTTGGCGTAGATCGGACGCAGCAGGTCCAGCATCTGCACGATGCCCTTCGGACGCAGGTCGAAATGCTCCATCACCAGCGCGGCGATCTTCTCGTCCGGAATCACGCCCGTGCCTTCGGTGTAGACCGTGATGTTGATCGGACGGGCCACGCCGATGGCGTAGCTGACCTGCACCTGGCATTGACGCGCCAGGCCGGCGGCCACCACGTTCTTGGCCACGTAGCGGGCGGCGTAGGCGGCCGAACGGTCCACTTTCGTAGGATCCTTGCCCGAGAACGCGCCGCCGCCGTGCGGGCTGGCGCCGCCGTAGGTGTCGACGATGATCTTGCGGCCGGTCAGGCCGCAATCGCCCTGAGGACCGCCGATGACGAAGCGGCCGGTCGGGTTGACCAGGTATTTGGTGTCGACCAGCCACTCGCGCGGCAGGACCTGCTTGATGATCTCTTCGATCACCGCTTCTTCAATCTGCTTGTGCTGCATTTCCGGCGCGTGCTGGGTCGACAGCACGACGGTGTCCACCGCCACCGGGCGGCCGTTGACGTAGCGCAGCGTGACCTGCGATTTGGCGTCCGGACGCAGCCATGGCAGGCGGCCATCCTTGCGCAGCTGCGACTGGCGCTCGACCAGGCGGTGCGCGTAGTGGATCGCCGCTGGCATCAGCTCGGCAGTTTCGTCGCAGGCGTAGCCGAACATCAGGCCCTGGTCGCCGGCGCCTTGATCCAGATCAATCCCCGCGCCTTCGTCCACGCCCTGGGCGATGTCCGGCGACTGCTTGTCGTAGGCCACCAGCACGGCGCACCCCTTGTAGTCGATGCCGTATTCGGTGTTGTCGTAGCCGATGCGTTTGATGGTCTCGCGCGCAACTTGAATATAATCAACGTTGGCGTGGGTGGTGATTTCACCGGCCAGCACGACCAGGCCGGTGTTGCACAAGGTTTCGGCGGCAACGCGGGCTTTCGGATCCTGGGCCAGGATGGCGTCCAGAATCGCGTCGGAAATTTGGTCGGCTACTTTATCCGGGTGGCCTTCGGACACGGATTCGGAAGTGAAAAGATAATCGTTTGACATCGCAAGCTCCTGATACTGGTTGAGAATGTTTTGTCGCTAACCAATACGGCTTGCGACGCTTTAGCGACATTTATATTCCGCTTCGCAAGTTGTCTGTTAACTCAGCGGATCCTTCATACGTGGTATTTTACGCTTCTTAAAAAATTTTGGCACGGCAACAGAGGCCAAAATCTCCTTCTATTAGACGAATTACTCATGCTTGTTCCAATTTTTCGATTTCTTTCAATCTTCCCCTTGCCGTTTTTGCACGCGCTGGGGACCGTGCTGGGCTGGTTGGTCTACCTGAGTTCGCCATCCTATCGCCGCCGCATGCGCGACAATCTGGCGCAGGCAGGCTATTCCCAGCACCTGTCGGCCGCCATCGCCGAGGCCGGCAAGAGCATCGTCGAACTGCCCTTCATCTGGTGCGCCAGGCCCGAGCGCGTGTCGCGCCACGCCAGCGACGAGAACTGGGCCATCGTCCAGGCCGAGCTGGACGCCGGCCGCGGCATCGTGTTCCTGACGCCCCACCTGGGCTGTTTTGAAATCGTCGCGCAGGAAATCGCCCTGCGCACCGAGCTGATGGTGATGTACCGCCCGCCCAAGAAGGCCGCGCTGAAGCCGCTGATCGAGGGCGCCCGCGCGCGCGACAACCTGCTGCTGGCGCCGGCCAATATGTCCGGCGTGCGCATGCTGGCCAAATGCCTCAAGAAAGGCAAGCCGATCGGCCTGCTGCCGGACCAGGTGCCGCAGGAAGGCGAAGGCGTGTGGGCCAGCTTCTTCGGCCGCGCCGCCTACACCATGACGCTGCCCGCCAAGCTGGCGCAGCTGGGCGACGCCACCATCATCGTCACCTACGCCGAGCGCCTGCCGGCCGGGCGCGGCTATGTGATCCGCTTCGTGCCCTTCGACGGCACGCTGGAAGGCAGCGCCGCCGACCAGGCCCAGACCATCAACCACGCCATGGAGCGCCTGATCGCGCGCAGTCCCAGCCAGTATTTCTGGAGCTACAACCGCTACAAGGTGCCGGCCGGCATAGACGCGCCCAGCCCGGCGCCCACGGCGGGAGAACAGGCATGAAGCTGCTGTTGGGGATTATGTGGCTGCTGCACTGGCTGCCGCTGCCGGTGCTGGGCCGCTTCGGCGACGCCGTCGGCAGCCTGCTGTTCCTGGTGATGCGTTCGCGCCGCCATATCACGCTGACCAATCTGCGCCTGTGCATGCCGGAGCTGAGCGAGGCCGAGCGCACCGACATCGCCCGCCGCCACTTCCAGGCATATTCGCGCAGCGTGTGGGAGCGCGGCATCCTGTGGTGGGCGTCGGAGGAAAGGCTGAAGCGCCTGATCAAGGTCGAGCCGGGCCCGGTGCCGGTGGAAGAAATGACGTCCAGGCCGACCATCCTGCTGTGCCCGCACTTCGTCTGCCTGGACGTGGCCGGCGCCTCGATCGCCATGGTGGCCAGCGCCTCGTCTATGTATGTGCAGCAAAAGAACGCCACCTTCGACCGGGTGCTGCGCGCCGGCCGCGCCCGCTTCAAGCCGGTCAAGCTGTTCACCCGCCAGGACGGCATCAAGCCCATCCTGCGCGCGCTGCGCGACAAGCTGCCCTACTTCATGCTGCCGGACATGGACTTCGGCGAAAAGGATGCCGAGTTCGTGCCCTTCTTCGGCATCGAGGCGGCCACGCTGACCGCCACCGCCCGCATCGCCGCCACCACCGGCGCCCAGGTGATGCCGGTGATCGCCACCTTCCTGCCCGATTACCAGGGCTGGCGTGTGAAATTCTATCCGGTGTGGGACAATTACCCTGGTCCCGACATGGTCGCCGCCACCCGCCGCATGAACGAGTTCATCGAGGAACGCGTGCGCGAAGCCCCGGCCGAATATTTCTGGACGCACAAACGATTCAAGACGCGCCCGAACGGCGAACCTTCGCTGTACCAGCGTTCCAAGTAAACACAGGCACAGATGAAACTCAAATTCACCAAAATGCACGGCGCCGGCAATGACTTCGTGGTCATCGACGGCATCAACCAGCACATCGACTTTTCGCCCGCGCAATGGAAATTGCTGGGCGACCGGCGCTTCGGCGTCGGCGCCGACCAGATCCTGCTGGTGGAAAAGCCTACCCAGCCGGGCTGCGACTTCCGCTACCGCATCTTCAACGCCGACGGCGGCGAGGTCGAGCAGTGCGGCAACGGCTCGCGCGCCTTCGTCAAATTCGTCTCGGAAAAAGGCTTGACCGCGCAGCGCAGCATCACCGTGGAAACCAAGGCCGGCGTGATCGCGCCGCGCCTGGAGCTGGACGGCAGCATCACCGTCGATATGGGCGCCCCGGTGCTGGAACCGCAGCGCGTGCCTTTCGACGCCGACGGCCTGCACGGCGAGCGCCAGGCCGACGATATGCTGTGGCCGCTGGTGCTGGAGCTGGGCGGCGCGCGCGAGAGCGTGCTGATGTCGGTGGTTTCGATGGGCAACCCGCACGCGGTGCAGGTGGTCGACGATGTCGACACCGCGCCGGTCGAGCTGACCGGCCCGCTGATCGAACACCATCCGCGCTTCCCCAACCGCGTCAACGCCGGCTTCATGCAGATCGTCGACCGCGGCCACATCCGGCTGCGCGTGTTCGAGCGCGGCGTCGGCGAAACCCTGGCTTGCGGCACCGGTTCGTGCGCGGCCGTGGTGGCCGGCATCCGCCGCGGCCTGCTGGACAGCCCGGTGCGCGTCGATGCGCGCGGCGGCCAGTTGTCGATCAGCTGGGCAGGCGTGGGCCAGCCGGTGCTGCTGACCGGCCCGGCGGTGACGGTGTTCGAAGGCGAGATCGAGATTTAAGCCGGCGCCAATGCCAACTCAGGCCGCCAGCCGGTCTTCGGCCGGCGTCCCCCAGGTTTTGAGCCGGTACAGGCGCTGGCGGTAATTTCCTTCCGGGCCGTCCGGGCCGTTGTCGAGCTGGTCGAACAGGCGGCCGATGCGATCCAGCGCCTGCCGCGCGCGCGCGGTGCGCAGCAGGATCAGGCGCCGCTTGCTGCGGCCGTAGCTGGCGCGGATGTCGACCACCAGGCAATGGCCCTGGTCGGCCGCCTTCACATCCAGCAGCAGCGCCTCCGCCCGGCTCAGGCCGAACAAGCCGGCCAGCTCCAGCCGCGCCGCCAGCAAGGGCTGGCTTTCCAATACTTCACGCGGCATGCCGCCGAGAATCGCGTCGGCCCAGGCCGATGCCTTGGGCGCGGCGCCGATGCGCGCCAGCGCCGCCTCGGCTTCCTCGCAGCCCTGGGCCGCCGCCTTCTGCAGCCAGTAGGCGGCGCGGACGTCGCTGTTCTCGTCGGTGCGGCGGTTGCGCCAGGCATACATGCCGCATTCCAGCTGCGCCAGGCCATGGCCCATGTCGGCCGCCCGCTCCAGGTAGCCCTGGGCCTCGGCCACGCTGCGCTGGGAAAACTCCGGCTTCAGATAAATGCGCGACAAGGCGTACCAGGCTTCGGCCAGGCCCTGCTCGCCGGCCTGCGTCAGCCAGCGTATCGCGCGCTTGAAGTTGACGGCGGCGATGCCGTCCACCTGCCGCTTGCCGTCGCCGTCCATGCGGGCAAACCACAAGCCCAGCGCCAGCTGCGCGTGGCGGTCGCCGCCGTAGGCGGCCAGTTCGCGGCAGTGATGCAATTCGGTACGGTGCCCGGGATGCTGGTCGTACAGCTCGGCGCAGCGCGCCAGCAAGGTCAGCTGGGCTGCCGCCAGCGGCCAGTCGGCAGCGCGGGCCGCTTCGGCGTCGGCCGGGGCGTCGGCCAGCAACTTGCGCGCCAGCGGCAGCGCCCGTTGTAAAAACGCCGCACGGTCGCCGTGCCAGGCTTGTTCCAGCACCGCGTACTGGGCGGCGGCCAGGCCGCTGTCTGCCGCCCGTGCCAGCCACTGCTGGCGGGCGCTGGCCCGGTGCGACGGTGGACTGCCCAGGCCGCGCCTGGACGGCTGCGGCGCCGGCGACGCGGCCGACGGCGGCTGCGCGCCGGCCTGGTGGGCCAGCAGCCATTGCGCCTCGGCCGAGCCGGCGCGGGCGGCCGTCTCCAGCGCCTGCAGCGCCTTGTCGCGCAAATGCGACGCTTCGTGCCGCGCCGCCGGCGACGCGGCTTGATTCAGTACCAGTTGCGCCAGCACCAGGCCGGCCTGTTCGACGCCGGCATCGTAGGCGCGGTCGTACCAGGACAGCACGGCCGGCAGGCAGTGCTGGGCGTGTTCGAAAGGAACGTAGCTGCCGATCAACATCCAGGCTTCATCCTGCTCCTGCAGGGCGGCGCGGTTGAGCCAGTGCAGCGCAGTAGGCAGGCTGAGCGGCAAGCTGGCGCCGCCGAACAGGTAGAGCTTGCCCAACGCCAGCTGGCATACCGCGTCTCCCGCGCGGGCCCCCCTGATGATCCCTAATTCTTCGCGATTAGCCATCGTCTCACTATTAGTCCGATTCATGGAGCGGGCGGTGCTGCTACGCTGTCTGTGCAGGTTCCGGCGACCGTTGCTACTTATGAGTGTAGCGTGCGATCCGCGCCACACCCTAAATAATCTGCGGGCGGCTTTGATTTCGCACAAGCGCCCCACCCCGCTCCGCCCTGTACGCTAGAGCTGTTTTGATGCCTGAATGAAAGGAAATAATAGGAAAACAGGCAGGAATGGCCTGCGTATCAAGCGTTTCAAAAATACAACAAGAAGCCCGGTTTCTTTGGCTTTCGACCAAAACTAGCCGTCATAATCAACCAATCCAGCGTGTTCGACCCGGTCAGATATTAAGGTTCCTATCATCCGAGGGTCGAAGTATGCGACCCGCTAGCTTTGGAAGTATGCATGTTCACTCATAAAGGAATAACTCAAATGAAAAAATCTTTAGTGGCTCTGGCTCTCATGGGCGTATTTGCTGGCGCATACGCGCAATCGTCCGTGACCATCTATGGCACTGTAGATGCTGGCATTTCCAAACGCACTGGCACCACCACCATGGTCGGCAAGCGTGACAACAACAAACTCGGTTTCAAAGGCGTCGAAGACCTGGGCAGCGGCCTGAAAGCCATTTTCCAGCTGGAAATCCGCTACGAGCCGGACACCGGCACGATTGAAAACACTTCCGGCGCCAACAGCCGTCCGCTGTTCCAGGGCCAGAGCCGTGTCGGCCTGCAGGGCGACTTCGGTACCGTGCGCCTGGGCCGTGGCCTGACCGCCTTCCAGGAAACCAGCACCGCCTTCGAACCATGGAGCGGCATGCCAGCCATCGCCGGCTACCAGACCGACCTGCAAGTGGCCGGCTACACCAGCGATCCGCTGAGCCAGCTGGGCAACTCGAACAACCGCTTCTCGAACGCCGTGTTCTATAACACCCCGGTGATCGCCGACATCTTCCAGTTCAACGCCACCGTTTCGGCCAAGGAAGCCAACAACAATCCTGTCATCATCGGCAAGGGTACCGCGGCCGCACCGCAATTCCCGGCCAACACCGCACCGCTGACCACGGCTTACTCGCTGAGCGCCACCGCCACCAGCGGCCCGTTCGCCGCCTACGCCGCCTACGAGAAAAACGCCATCGAAACCAAACTGTGGTCGGTCGGCGCGTCGTTCAAACCGGTCAACGACCTGAAACTGATGGGTTCGTACCAGAAGCAAGACCAGGCCAGCAGCACCCTGATCAATCCGATCACCAAGGCATGGCTGCTGGGCGCCAACTACACCGTCGGCGCCGGCCTGGTGCGCTTCGGCTACGGCCAGAAGACCCCGGACAACAGCCTGGGCAACCCAGCCCTGGCCAAGACCAAGCAAACGTCGGTCGGCTACGACTACAACCTGTCGGCCCGCACCTACCTGTATGTCGATGCCTCGAACAAGAAGGCAGCTACCACGCTGAATTTCTACAGCCTCGGTATCCACCACAACTTCTAAGCCGCGCAGTCGGCAAGAACTGCCGGCGCTTGGGTTGGGGAATGACGGGCATGGGCAACCATGTCCGTTTTTTTTCGTTTAGAATGGCTATGCCTTTCCACCTTCGCAAATAAAGTACCTCAATGACTGTCCCACTGGATCACACCCTCGTCGCGCAATACCTGACCGAACACCCGAATTTCTTCGAAGAGCATGCTGAACTGCTGGGGGAAATCAAACTGGCCAGCCCGCTGACGGGACGCGCCGTGTCGCTGCAAGAGCGCCAGATGGAAGTGATGCGCGACAAGTACAAGGCGCTGGAACTGCGCATGAGCAATCTGATGCGCCTGGCGTCGGAAAACGAAGCGATCGCCAACAAGTTCCACCGCTGGACCAAGGTGCTGCTGGAAGCCGAAGATGTGGGTTCCATGCCACACGCCGTGGTCAGCGGCCTGAAGTCGAGTTTTGATGTACCGCAAGCCACGCTGCGCATCTGGGACACCGCGCCGGACTACCTGGGCGAATGGTTCGTCAACGGCGTGTCGGAAGATGCGCGCATCTTCGCCAACAGCCTGATGGCCCCATACTGCGGCACCAACAAGGATTTCGAGGCGGTGCGCTGGCTGCAGGACGCCACCGGCATCACCTCCACCGTCATCATCCCGCTGCGCAAGCCTGGCAACAAGAACGCCTTCGGCCTGCTGATCATGGGTTCGGCCGACCCGGCGCGCTTCACTTCGCTGATGGCCACCGATTTCCTGGTCCACATCGGCGAAACCACCAGCACCGCGCTGGCCTGGCTGCTGGCCTGAGCGACGCCGCCATGAGCGCCGATCCCGACCGCAAACTGGCCTGGATCGACGCTTACCTGGCCCAACTGCGCGACCAGCGCAGGCTGTCGCCCCACACCGTCAGCGCCTACGCGCGCGACCTGCAAGAGTTGGCCGGGCTGTCCGCCGGCCAGGACTGGCAGCAAGTCGACCATTTCACCATCCGCCGCCTGACCGCCAAGCTGCATGCGCGCGCCCTCGATCCCCGTTCGATCGCCCGCAAGCTGTCCAGCTGGCGCGGCTTTTTCGACTGGCTGGGCGGCCAGACCGCGCTGGCGGCCAATCCGGTGCAGGGCGTGCGCGCCCCCAAGCGCGCCAAAACGCTGCCGCGCGCGCTGTCGGTGGACGACGCCGTGCAGCTGGTGGCGCCGTCGCGGCCGCACGCCGGCACCGCCCCCGGGCCGGCCGAGCTGTGCAACCGCGCCATGTTCGAACTGTTGTATTCCAGCGGCCTGCGGGTATCCGAGCTGGCCGGACTGGATTTGACCGCCGGCAAGGACGCCCTCGGCTGGGTGGCGCTGGACAACCGCGAAGTCATCGTCACCGGCAAGGGCAACAAGCAGCGCGTGGTGCCGGTCGGCGCCGCCGCGCTCGACGCACTGGCGGCCTGGATCGCCGTGCGGCCGGCACCCGCCGACGGCGGCAACGCCCTGTTCCTCAGCACGCGTGGCACGCGGGTGTCGCCGCGGGTGATACAACAGCGTTTGCAGGCCCATGGCGCGGCCCACGGCGCCCCGGTGCACGTGCACCCGCACATGCTGCGCCACTCGTTCGCCTCGCACGTGCTGCAGTCCTCGGGCGACCTGCGGGCGGTGCAGGAAATGCTGGGCCATTCCAGCATCAGCTCGACCCAGGTCTACACCGCGCTGGACTTCCAGCACCTGGCCGAGGTGTACGACAAGGCCCATCCGCGCGCCAAGGTGAAATAGCGCACACCCGTACTGACGTTGCTCAATCGGACGAATTGCTAGCCCGGGCCAAATTCCGGCATAATCGGCCGGTTGCATTCCTGCATTTGATCCCCATCTGGGGTTTCCTCCTAGACCAGACTGGTAAGCACCATGGCACTGATACCGACCACCATCCTCACCGGCTTCCTCGGCGCCGGCAAAACCACCCTGCTGAACCGCATCCTGCAGGAGCAGCATGGCATGCGCATCGCCGTCATCGAAAACGAGTTTGGCCAGGAAAACATCGACAACGAGATCCTGGTGCAGGACAGCAGCGAACAGATCGTGGAAATGAACAACGGCTGCATCTGCTGCACCGTGCGCGGCGACCTGATCGTTGCCCTCAGCGGCCTGGCGCAGAAGCGCGAAGCCGGTGAACTGCACTTCGACCGCGTCGTCATCGAAACCACCGGCCTGGCCAATCCCGGCCCGGTGGCGCAGACCTTCTTCGTCGACGAGGAAGTGGGCGCTCACTACATGCTCGACGCCGTGGTCACGGTGGTGGACGCCCGCCACGCCATGGACCAGCTGGACCAGCACGAGGAAGCCCAGCGCCAGGTCGGTTTCGCCGACAAGCTGCTGCTGTCCAAGACCGACCTGGTCAGCGCCGACGACGTGGCCACGCTGACCGCCCGCCTCAAACGCATCAACCCGCGCGCACCGATCAGCACGGCCGATTTCGGCCGCGCCCCGCTGTCCGAGGTGCTGGACCTGAAGGGCTTCAACCTGAACGACAAGCTGGAACTGGACCCGGATTTCCTGGAAACCGACCAGGCCCACGACGACGACCATGTGCACGACGAGCACTGCGGCCACAATCATGATCATGGCCACCACCACGAGGAACACGGCCACAACCACCACCACGCCCACCACAGCGACGATATCGCCGCTTTTGTGTTTAAAAGTACACGCCCGTTCGACACCGCCAAGCTCGATGAGTTCCTCGGCGGCCTGGTGAATGTCTACGGTCCTCGCATGCTGCGCTACAAAGGCGTATTGTTCATGAAAGACGCCGACCGCAAGGTCGTGTTCCAGGGCGTGCACCAGATCATGGGCAGCGACTTGGGCGCCAAATGGGGAGAAAACGACGTTCGAGGCAGCAAAATGGTATTTATCGGCAAAAATCTGCCAAAAGATATCTTTATTAGCGGTTTAGAACAATGTCTGGTATAAACTATCCGGGTTTTGTGGGGATGGCTAAATAGCCACGAAATCCGGGCTGATTAATTGAAAACTCTGTCGTATCGAAGGTAAGCGAAGTTATGACCAAAACTAATAAATCGACCCCCGCCGCCGCCGACCGCATCCTGACTGAAGAAGAAATTCTGAAGATGGATGAAAAGGATTATATGAATCCGGCGCAAATGGCCTTTTTCAAAGCCAAGCTGCAAGCGCTTGAAAAAGAGCTGTTGAAAAATGCCGGCGAAACCACCGAACACCTGCGCGAAACCGTGCTGGTGCCGGACCCGGCCGACCGCGCCACCATCGAAGAAGAACACGCGCTGGAACTGCGCACCCGCGACCGCGAGCGCAAGCTGCTGAAAAAGGTCCAGCAATCGATCGTTGCCATCGATGGCGGCGACTACGGCTGGTGCGAAGA
Source organism: Rugamonas rivuli (assembly GCF_009380165.1). Classification (GTDB taxonomy): domain Bacteria; phylum Pseudomonadota; class Gammaproteobacteria; order Burkholderiales; family Burkholderiaceae_D; genus Rugamonas; species Rugamonas rivuli. The sequence continues at coordinate 261,492 of NZ_WHUF01000006.1, read as the reverse complement.
AACCGGCGAACCGATCGGCATTCCACGCCTGATCGCCCGTCCGACCGCGACGCTGTCGCTGGAAGCCCAGCAACGCCGCGAACTGAAGCAGAAACTGTACGGCGATTAATTCGCGATGACGTTAAAAAAAGCACGCAGCCGCGTGCTTTTTTTTACGGCCAACCATGAGGATCAGCGTGGGACTGTTCTCCATCTTCAAGAAGACCGACGCCCCGGCCGCCACCCAGCCGAACCCCGGCGACGATGACGAGGCCGCGCGCCTGGCCGCCAACAGCGAGATCGAGCGCCAGCAACAGCAAGCCCGCCAGCGCGAGATCGCCCGCGCCACCGCGATGAAGATCGACGCCATCGAATCGGCGATGACCTTCGACATCTTCAACGAACCCGAACCCGCCTGGGGCAGCCAGCGCGCCGCCCGCCCGCCGCGGCCTAAAGCCGCCGCCACCGCCGACGGCGGCCCCGACACCCAGGCCCTGGCCGACATCCCCACCACCCTGCTGCTGCGCGACGACGACCTGCCGCAGCTGGCCGTGGCCGCCGAAACCGCGCCGGTGGTGGAGGAAATCGCCATCCTGTACGCCAACGGCCAGGCCGCCGTGGCCGAACAGCTGCTCAGCGCCAGCCTGGCCGAGGCCAACGGCGACCGCACTGTCTGGTGGATGTTGTTCGACCTCTACCAGGTCGGCGGCCAGCGCGACCGCTTCGACAACCTGTCGATCGACTACGCCAGCACCTTCGAAACCTCGCCGCCGCCGTGGAACGCACCAGCCGCGCTGGCCGCCGCCTCGCCCGGCTGGGCCGGCCTGACGCCGACCGAAGCCTTCGCCGGCACGCTGGACACGCACATAGCCGCCCAGCTGGAGCGCCTGCGCCTGGCCGCCGTCGACAGTCCGCTGCTGCGGCTGGAGTTCAGCCGCGTCACGGCGGTCGAGCCGGCCGGCTGCGCGCTGCTGCTCGACACCCTGCGCAAGCTGCAAGCCCAGCAGCGCGAGCTGATCCTGGTGGGCGCCGACGGCCTGGCCGCGCTGATACGCGACGGCATCGCCATCGGCCGCCGCGACGATACCGAAGCGCCGTGGCTGCTGCTGCTGGAACTGCTGCAGCTGCTCAACCGCGAGAAGGAATTCGAGGAAACCGGCATGGATTACTGCGTCACCTTCGAAGTGTCGCCGCCATCGTTCGTGGCGCCGCACAAGGTGGCCACCGCCACGGCACAGCGGCCGGCGGCCTCGGTTTCGGCCGCGCCCGACCGCTTCATGCTGCCGCCGCAGCTGGAAGGCCAGCTCGGCCCTTTACTCGGCCAGATCCAGCACTATGCTGATCAGTACCAGACCCTGGTGTTCGACTGCTCGCGCCTGACGCGCATCGACTACGCCTGCGCCAACCAGTTGCACGCCAGCCTTGTGCCGCTGGACAAAAAGATCGAGTTCCGCGACGTCAACCACCTGGTCACTGCGCTGCTGCGCCTGCTGGGCTATGCCGACATCGCCCGCATCTATCCGCACAAATACTGAAACTTGTAATTTCCAGGTCCAACCCCATTTTTCAGTCTTGAGCAGTTTGCGTCATTACTTTGAGGTAACTATGGAACAATTTCACGGCACCACCATCCTGTGCGTACGTCGCGGCAAGCAAGTCGCGCTGGGCGGCGACGGCCAGGTCACGCTGGGCAACATCGTCATGAAGGGCACGGCCCGCAAGGTGCGCAAGGTCTACCAGGGCAAGGTGCTGGTCGGCTTCGCCGGCGGCACGGCCGACGCCTTCACCCTGCTCGACCGCTTTGAAGGCAAGCTGGAAAAACACCAGGGCAATCTGCTGCGCGCCTCGGTCGAGCTGGCCAAGGACTGGCGCACCGACCGCGTGCTGCGCCGCCTGGAGGCGATGCTGCTGGTGGCCGACAGCGAATCGACGCTGGTCATCACCGGCAACGGCGACGTGCTGGAGCCGGAAGACGGCATCGGCGCCATCGGCTCCGGCGGCACCTACGCACAGTCTGCGGCCAAGGCGCTGGTGGAAAATACGGAACTGTCGCCGTCGGAAATCGTCAAAAAATCACTGACCATCGCCGGCGAGTTGTGCATCTACACCAATCTGAACCACATCATCGAGACACTGGAACCAGCATGAACATGACCCCGAAGGAAATCGTCGGCGAACTCGACAAACATGTGGTCGGCCAGGGCAACGCCAAGAAGGCGGTCGCCATCGCGCTGCGCAACCGCTGGCGCCGCCAGCAGGTGGAAGAGCCGCTGCGCCATGAGATCACGCCGAAGAACATCCTGATGATAGGCCCAACCGGCGTTGGCAAGACCGAGATCGCGCGCCGCCTGGCCAAGCTGGCCGATGCGCCCTTCATCAAGATCGAAGCCACCAAGTTCACCGAGGTCGGCTACGTCGGCCGCGACGTCGACACCATCATCCGCGACCTGATCGACATCGGCGTCAAGCAGACCCGTTCGGCCGAGATGGCCAAGGTGCGCACCCGCGCCGAGGATGCCGCCGAAGACCGCGTGCTCGACATCCTGCTGCCGCCGGCGCGCGACTTCGGCTTCCACCAGGCCGCGCCGTCGGACGCGCCCAAGGAAGTCGACACCACCCGCCAGACCTTCCGCAAGCGTCTGCGCCAGGGCGAGCTGGACGACAAGGAAATCGAGATCGAGCTGGCCGAGAACGGCCCGCAGATGGAAATCATGGCCCCACCCGGCATGGAGGAAATGACCGAGCAGATCAAGTCCATGTTCTCCGGCATCGGCGGCAGCCGCAAGAAGGCGCGCAAGGTCAAGATCAAGGAAGCGATGAAGGTGCTGATCGACGAGGAAGCCGCCAAGCTGGTCAACGACGACGAGATGAAGCAGAAAGCCATCCAGAACGTCGAGCAGAACGGCATCGTCTTCCTCGACGAGATCGACAAGATCGCCTCGCGCTCGGAAGTGGGCGGCGCCGACGTCTCGCGCGCCGGCGTGCAGCGCGACCTGCTGCCGCTGGTCGAAGGCACGACCGTCAACACCAAGTACGGCATGATCAAGACCGACCACATCCTGTTCATCGCCTCGGGCGCCTTCCACCTGGCCAAGCCGTCGGACCTGATCCCCGAGCTGCAGGGCCGCTTCCCGATCCGGGTCGAGCTGGAATCGCTGTCGATCGCCGATTTCGAGCGCATCCTGACCAGTACCGACGCCTGCCTGACCAAGCAGTACGAGGCGCTGCTGGCCACCGAGAACGTCACCATCGAGTTCGCGCCGGAAGGCATCACGCGGCTGGCGGAGATCGCCTACTCGGTCAACGAACGCACCGAAAACATCGGCGCCCGCCGCCTGTACACCGTGATGGAAAAGCTGCTGGAAGAACTGTCCTTCACGGCCAGCGAAGACAGCGGCAAGCTCATCACCATCGACGCGGCCTACGTGAACGCGCGCCTCGATGCGCTGGCGGTCAACGAAGACCTGTCGCGCTACGTGTTGTAAGGAGCCGGGGTCATGGCGAACAAGGCATTGGCGACGCGGCAGAAGATGACGATGCGCGTCGAACCATCGCAGAAACCGCCGCGCAATCCGGTGGCGGTGGCGGCCAAGGCGCGCGCCGGCGGCGCCGGTCCGCATGCCAAGCCGCAGTCGGTCGACCGGCAGGCGGCCAAGCGCCTGCTGGCCAGGATCAGCCTGAAGCCGGACACGGAGGAAAAATAACCGTCAGCGGGCGCCTGTAGTGGCGCCCGCTCTAGGGTTATCCGGTGCCATCCCTGCTGCGAGGGACAGCGTGCCCGAAGTGTCCCCCACTTCCGCCCGATGTACCACCCGATTATTCCAGGCTCTGCTTTTCACGCCATCCGGTACCGTGTTACGATACCTTTTGTTTTTTTACCAAGGCAGGGTATGAGCTCACCGGAATTGCTGCTGCAAGTCTTGCGGACCCAGATGCGGGCCGCCGGCGTCACCTACAAAATGCTGGCCGAACGGATCGCCATGAGCGAATCGAGCGTCAAGCGCATGTTCGGCCAGCAGGATATGTCGCTGTCGCGGCTGGCGCAGATCTGCAAGGCGGCCGGGGTGGCGATGGAGGATGTGTTGCGCGGCGCGGCCGACGCCACGCCGCAGGCGGACGCCTTGACGCTGACACAGGAAAAATCGCTGCTGGCGCAGCCCCACCTGCTGCTGATGGCGATCTGTTGCCTGGGCCACTGGACGCTGGAACAGGTGCTGGAAACCTACAACCTGACCGAACCCGAATGCATCATGCTGCTGGCCGAGCTGGACCGGCTGGGCGTGATCGAACTCAAGCCGATGAACCGCTACCGCCTGCGCGTGTCGAACGCCTTCCGCTGGCTGCCGGACGGCCCGGTGCAGCAATTCTTCCGCGAGCACGCGGTGCACGATTATTTCGGCGGCAGCTTCGACGGCGCCGGCGAAACGCTGCTGTGCCTGCCCGCGCGGCTGTCGCTGCCCAGCGCCGAGGAACTGGTGGGCCGCATCCAGCAGCTGGCCGGCGAACTGGCGCGGCTGCACCAGAGCGACCGCAAGCTGGCGCCGCACGAGCGCGACGGCTTCACGCTGCTGGTCGGCTTCCGCTCGTGGGAATTCGCCGCCTTCACCGCGCTGCGCCGCGCGCCGCCGCCGGCGCCCGCTACCAGATAGGACCGAGGAACAGATAGGCGCTGCTGTTGCCGCCCTTGGTGGTGCCGGCGCCCAGGTACAGCGGGCCGAAGCGCGTATCGACCGCGAAGAAGCCGCTGGCCGCCTGGTGCAGCGAACCCCAGCGCAATGGACTGCTCGGGCTGTACGCGCCGCCCGCCTCCAGCGAAAAGCCCAGCCGCACATCGCCGCCCAGCGCGGCCGGCATCGCGCCTATGCTGCGCGCCATCACCACCCGTCCCAGCAGCGTACGGTCGCCGACGATGGACTGCGGCGTCGAGCCGGACAGGCGCAGGAAGCCGCCCAGGTTGTTCGCCGACCCGCCGCCCTGGCTGCGCGACCATTCCGCATACACATGGCCGGCCCAGCGGTCCACATGGAAGGCTTGCAAGCCCTGCACGCTCTGGCGCGTCGGCACGGCGCCGCTGGAGCCGCTGTGCATCAGGCGCTGCCAGTCCAGCGAGAACAGCGTGCCGCGCGTCGGAAAGGCCACCGTGTCCAGGCTGTCGATGTTGAAGCTCAGCTGCTGGATGGTCTGTATCTCGCTGAGCTCGGTGCGGTCTTCCGGTATGCTCTGGTGGAACACCTGCTTCTCGCGCGACACGCCGTAGCGTATATCGCCCCAATGGCCCAGCTGGCGCCCCAGCGCCACGCTGCCGCTCTGGCTGTTGTAGGCATAGCGCGCCTGGCGGAAGCCGGTCTGGTTGAAGATATCGATGGCCGCCGAATTGTATTGCAGCGACGGCGCCACATACCATTGCGAGCCCGCGCCCAGCGGCTGCCAGAACTGCACGCCCACCGCGCGCTCGGTGCCGACGCGGCCGACGGTGCGCAGCTCGGCGCCCCAGTCGTTCAGCGACGACAGCACATGCATCACCTTCAGCTCGAAGGCGTTGTTCTCGGTGAAATCGCTGGTCAGCTCCAGGCCCACGCGCAGGCGGCTGCGCGCCCAGTCGGCCTCGGTCGGCTTGATGAGTACGCTGCGGCCATCCTTGTCGTCATGGACTTCGGTTTCCACCCGCGCCAGGTCGCCGCGGCCGAACAGCTGGTTGCCCGCCGCCTGCGCCTGCTCGTTGGTGACCAGCTGCCCGACCTGCAGGCCGGACTGCACTTCCAGCTCCTTCGGATTGATGCGGCCGCTCGGCGCCACCTCCAGCTTGGCCAGCCGCACCGGCTGGTCTATGCCCACCGGCGCCGACAGGCGCTTGACTTCATACGCCGCATACTGCGCCTCCGGCAGCGCCAGCTTGACCAGCTGCGCGCTCATCGTGCGCACCGCCGCCTCGCCGGCCTTCATCGCGTGGTCGTGGCGGGCGAAGTCGAGGAAGCCGATGCCGCCCAGGTCGGGCGCGATCAGCACATCGCTGGGGCGCAGCTCCTTGAGCGAGCGCTGCACGTTCTGTTCGGTCAGGATCTGCAGCATCTGCTGCGCCACGCTGACCGCGCTGATCAACTCCTTCTCCTGCGCCAGCGGCGTGCCGACGTTGACGGCGATGATGACGTCGGCGCCCATTTCGCGCGCCACGTCGACCGGCAGGTTGCGCACCAGGCCGCCGTCCACCAGCAAGCGCTGGTTGACCCGCACCGGCGCGAACACGCCCGGCACCGCCAGCGAGGCGCGCATCGCCAGGAACAGCGGGGTATCGTTCAGCTCCACCAGCTCGCCCGTCACCAGGTCCGAGGCCACCGAGCGGAACGGCAGTTGCAGCAGATTGACCGGCTTGTCGCGCGCGCCGTGCGGCAGCACGCGGGTCAGCGCCAGCTCCAGCGCCTCGTTGCCGGCGGCGGCCGGCGGCAGCGAGATGCCATCCAGCTTGGCGCCGAACTCGATGCGCGACGGCAGCAGCAAATCCTCCTCGCGGCGGCGATACACCAGCTCATCGCGCGGCGGACGGTCCGCCACCACGGCGTTCCAGTCGGTGCGGCGCACCAGCTGCTCCAGCTGTTCGACCGAACTGCCGGCCGCATAGGCGCCGCCGACCACGCTGCCCATGCTGGTGCCGACCACGAAGTCGACCGGCACGCGCAGCTCCTGCAGCGCGCGCAGCACGCCGATGTGGGCGAAGCCGCGCGCACCGCCGCCGGACAGCACCAGCGCGACCTTGGGCCGCGGCTTGAGCGCGGCGTCAGGCGCGACCGAGGTGGCGGTGGACGCCGGGGTTTGCGCAGCGGCGGCAGGCAGGCCGATTGCGGCCGCCAACAAAAAACCGCAGCAAAAAGCTGCGGCCAGGGTACGGGGAATGACCATGGAGATGTCCTATTGTGTGCGGTCGGAACCGGGAACGGGAGCAATGGTGGTGGGCGACACGCTGGAGCGCTGCGGCGGCTGTTGCGGCGGCGGCGCCTGCGGTGTCGGCGGTGCGATCGGCGGCAAGGGTTGCTGGCCCGGGCCGGGCAGCAGCGACGGCGGCTGGCCGCCGGCCGCGCCGGCGCCTGCATCGGTGGCCAGCTCCACGCGCTTGAGCGCACCGCCCTCGGACAGCACCACATACTTGTCATGTACCTCCTTGACGGTCACGCCAGGCACCACCTCGCGGCCCACGCCCAGCGCCAGCGGCGGCTGGCCGTCGACCACGATGATGGCGGCGCTGTCTTCGCCGCGCGCGGCGATCACGCCCCTGAGCTGGTAGTTGCTGACGGCGGCGACGGTGATCTGGCCGCCGAACAGGCCCTTGGCGGCCTCGATGTTCAGGGCCATGGGGGCCTGCTGCGGCGGCGCGGCGATGGCACGCTGCTGCGGCTTGAACAACTGCAGTCCCCAATAAGCCAGCGACGCCGACAACAGCACCACGGCAAGAACGGTAACGACTAATGGCAAACGCTTCATGATTCTCTTGCTTCCTCTGTCAGCGTACCAGCTGATTAATTTCGATGATAGGCATCAGCACCGCCAGCACGATCAGCAGCACCACCACGCCCATCGCCAGGATCAGCGCGGGCTCCAGCAGGCCGGCGATGGTCAGCGTGCGGCGTTCCAGGTCGGCTTCCTGCGCGGCGGCGGCGCGGTCCAGCATGGCCGGCAGCTCGCCGGTGATCTCGCCGGCGCGGATCATGTGGATCAGCATGGGCGGGAAATGCTTTTGCGCCGACAGCGAGCGCGCCAGGCTGACGCCCTCGCGCACGGCGTCGCTGGCCTCGCCCACCAGCTCGCGCATGGCGACGTTGGACAGCGTATCGCGGCTGGTCTCCAGCGCCCGCAAGATCGGCACGCCGGAACCGGTGGTGATCGCCAGCGTGCTGGCGAAACGCGCCGTGTTCAGGCTGCGCTCGAATTTTCCGTACAGCGGCGCGGTCAGCAGCCAGGTATGCCAGCGCCGCTTCAGCGCCGGATTCTGCAGCGCCCTGCGCCACATGAACCACGCGCCCACCAGCAGGATCGCCACCACGATGCCGTAGTTGCGCACGAAGTCCGACACCGCCAGCATGACGATGGTCAGGATGGGCAGCTTCTGCTTGGTGTTGGCGAACACCGAGACGATCTGCGGCACCACGTAGGTCAGCAGGAAGATCACGATCGAAAACGCCACCACCGTCACGATGGCCGGATAGGTGAAGGCCAGCCGCACCTTCTGGATCAAGGCGTTGCGGCGCTCGATGTAGTCGGCAAGGCGCGACAGCACGCGCGACAGCTGGCCGATCTGCTCACCGGAAGCCACCAGCGCGCGGTAGATCTCGGCGAAGTCGCGTGGATGCCGTCCCAGCACGTCGGACAGCGCGGCGCCGCCTATCACTTCGGAGCGGATCGAGGCGATCAGGTCGCGCATATACGGTCGCTCGGCCTGCTCCAGCAAGGCGGTGAAGGCCTGCTCCAGCGGCAGCCCCGCTTCCAGCAGGCTGGCCAGCTGGCGCGTGAACAGCGCCAGCTCGGTGGCCGACAGGCGCTCGCCGAAACCGCGGCTCTTGGCCACGCCGGCGGCGTCGACCTGCGCGGCGATGGCGTCCACCTTGAGCGGCACCAGGCCTTGCGTGCGCAGCTCGGAGCGGGCCGAACGCGCGCTGTCGGCATTGAGCACGCCCTTCTTGGTGGCGCCGCCGGCGTCGACGGCTTCATAACGGAATGCGGGCATCGTCGGTCGCCTAGTCTTTGGTCACACGCAGCAGTTCGGCCTGCGTGGTGATGCCGGCGGCCAGCCAGCGCTCGCCGTCTTCGCGCATGGTCTGCATGCCGCCCGCCACCGCCGCCGTCTTGACCTCGGCCTCGGAAGCGCGGTTGTGGATCTGCGCGCGGATCTGCTCCGTGGTCTGCAGGAATTCGTAGACGCCGACCCGGCCCTGGTAGCCGGTATGGCCGCAGTGCTCGCAGCCGACCGCGTGCCACTGCTGGCCGTCGTAGCTCTTGCAGCTGCCGCACAGTTTGCGCACCAGCCGCTGCGCCAGCACGCCCAGCAGCGACGACGACAGCAGGAACGGTTCGATGCCCATGTCCAGCAGTCGCGTGACCGCCGCTGCCGCGTCGTTGGTGTGCAAGGTCGCCAGCACCAGGTGGCCGGTCAGCGAAGCCTGCACCGCGATCTGCGCGGTTTCCAGGTCGCGGATCTCGCCGATCATGATCACGTCCGGATCCTGGCGCAGGATGGCGCGCAGCGCCTTGGCGAAGGTCATGTCGATGCGCGGGTTGACCTGGGTCTGGCCGACGCCGTTCAAGTCGTACTCGATCGGGTCTTCCACCGTCATGATGTTGGTGGTGGCCGCGTTCAGCAGCGACAGCGCCGCGTACAGCGTGGTGGTCTTGCCGGAGCCGGTCGGCCCCGTCACCAGCACGATGCCGTGCGGCTGGTTGATCAGCGCATCGAACTGCGGCAGCATCGCCTCGCTCATGCCCAGATGGTTCAGGTCCAGCCGGCCCGCTTCCTTGTCCAGCAGACGCAGCACCGCGCGTTCGCCGTGGCCGGTCGGCAGCGTCGAGACGCGCACGTCGACCGGCTTGCCGCCGATGCGCAGCGTGATGCGGCCGTCCTGCGGCAGGCGCTTCTCGGCGATGTCCAGCTGCGCCATGATCTTGATACGCGAAATCAGCGAACCATGGATGGCCTTGCGCGGACGGACGATGTCGCGCAGCGAACCGTCGACGCGGAAGCGCACCACCGAGGTCTGTTCGAACGGCTCGATGTGGATGTCCGATGCGCTGTCGCGCAGCGCCTGCGTCAGCAGCGCGTTGATCATGCGGATCACCGGCGCGTCGTCGGACGATTCCAGCAGGTCTTCAATGGCCGGCACATCCTGCAGCAGCTTGGTCAGATCGAGGTCGGCGTCGAATTCCTCGGCCACCATCGAGGCGTTGCCGCCCGAGCTGGCGTAGGCCGCGGCGATGGCGGTTTCCAGGTCGGCGCGCGGCATGCTTTTCAGCTGGACGCGGCCGAAACGGCGCGACACTTCGGCGATGGCGGCCGGCGCGGTGGCGCCGCAGACCAGCACGTCCACCGTGTGTTCGGCTTCGTCGCTCTGCTGCGCCAGCACCACGAAGTCGCGGGCGAAGGCGTAAGGGAGGAGATTGCTCATATCACTGCTGCTTGGCTGGTTCGGCGGCGCCCGGCTCGCGCACAGGTATCGGCGCAGGAGGCAGCGGACGCGCCAACGTCACGCCGCCCACCGGTGCGCCATCCTTCAGCACCGGCAGCGTCGGCTGGCCATAGTCCTTGACCAGGATGCTCTCCGGCGGCTGGATCGCGTCCTGCTGCGCGCGCATGTAGTCGTAGCGGTCGCTCGCCAGCGAAGTGCTCTGCTCCTTGTTGCGGATCACAACGGGGCGCAGGAACACCATCAGGTTGGTCTTCTTGCGGCTGCGGGTCTGGTACTTGAACAGATTGCCCAGCACTGGAATGTCGCCCAGGCCGCGCACCTTGTTCACGCCGTCGCCTTCGGTGTCTTCGATCAGGCCGCCCAGCACGATGATCTGGCCGTCGTCGGCGATGACGTTATTCTCGATCACGCGCTTGTTGATGGTGATGCCGGCGGCCGCCGTCAGCGTGGTCTTGTCGACGCTGGAGGTCTCGTGATAGATCGCCAGCTTGACCGTGCCGCCTTCGGAAATCTGCGGACGCACTTTCAGCGTCAGGCCCACTTCCTTGCGGTCGATGGTCTGGAACGGATTGTTGTTGGTGCCGGAGGTGGTGGTGAACTGGCCGGTCAGCACCGGTACGTTCTGGCCGACCGAGATGGTGGCCAGCTCGTTATCGAGCGTGATCATGTTCGGCGTCGACAGCACGTTGGCGTTGCCGTCCGATTCCAGCGAGCGCGCCAGCGCGCCCAGTCCCAGGCCGCCGGCGACCTGCTTGAACACGCCGATGGTCAGGCCTGCGCCCGGCAGCGACGGCCCGGTGGTGCTCGCGGTGCCCTTGTTGAGCAGCTGGGTGGCCAGCGTGCCGATGTTGTTGCCGCCGCTCGAATACGACTGCAGGCCGCCGACGCGGTAGGTGCTGTTCTCGTTGCCTGTCGCGCCGACCCACTGCACGCCGAATTCGGACGCCTTGTCGGACGAGACTTCGACGATCAGCGATTCGATGTAGACCTGCGCGCGGCGCACGTCCAGCATGTCGATCACGGCGCGCAGGTTGCGGTACACCGATTCCGGCGCGGTGATGATCAGGGTGTTGGTGGTGGAATCGGCCTGGATGTAGCCGGCCGTGCCGCCGCCGCCGCCCGGCGTCTGGCCGGTGCCGGTCAGCAGCGGGTTGGTCGGGCCGCTGCTGCTGCCGGCGCCGCTGCTGTTGCCGCCGAAGCCGCCGGTATTGCTGCTTTGTCCGCCCTGCCCCTGGCCCTGGGTCTGGCCGCCCTGGCCGCCGCCGCTGACGCCCGTGGCATTGGGCGCCGAGGTGTCGCCGGACACCACCGAGCGCAGCGTCTGCGCCAGCTTGGCCGCTTCGGCGTTCTTCAGGTAGACCACGTGGACGTTGCCCAGTTCCTGGGTCGGCTGATCGAGCTTGGCGATCAGCGACTTGGCCAGGTTGGAGCGGGCCGCCGACGGCGCCCGCAGCACCAGCGAATTGGTGCGCGGATCGGCCAGCACGCTGACCTTGCCCGTGTCGCCGGCGCCGGCGCCGGAGTCCATCAGTTTGTTGACCATGGCCGCCAGGTCGCTGGCGATGGCGTAGCGCACCGGGATCACATCGAGGTCGGCGACGGCCGGCGCGTCCAGCGCGGCGACGATCTTGGCCAGGCGCTTGACGTTGTCGGCGTAGTCGGTGACGACCACGGTGTTGTTGCCCGGGTTGGCGTTGATGGTGTTATTCGGCGAGATCAACGGACGCAGCACCGTCACCACATTGGCCGCCGACTCATAGTTCAGGTGGAAGATCTGGCTGACGATCTGGTCGCCCTTGGCCGAAGCCTGGCTGGCGCCGACCTGGGTCGGTCCGGCCTGCAGCTTGGCGTCCGCTTCCGGCACCACCTTGGCGTAGCCGTCGCCGCTGACCACCGCATAGCCCTGCAGGCGCAGCGCGGAAGTGAGCAGGCCGAAGGCTTGCGATTTGGTGACGGGCTTCTCCGACACCACCGTCAGCGTGCCTTTGACGCGCGGGTCGATGACGAAGGTGATGTTGGTGTAGTGGCCGACCGCCTTGATCACCGACTCGATGTCGGCGCCGACGAAGTTCAGCGCGGCGTCGTCGGCCGCGGCGTGGGCAGCAAGCGGCAGCATGGCCAGCAGGGGCGCAACGACCGGCGCCACGCTCGTTGCGCAGCACAGCATCGCGCCCGCGCTCAGGCGGCGCAGCGCGGGAAGATTGGATTTGCTCACGGACTGTTTTTTCATTGTCTGAACTTTTATCTGAACTTAGTGGAACTCTAAAGCGATGATGTTGCGCTCACTATTCGGTTTGCGCTGGCCCAGCAAATTCAACAGGTTGGCCAGCTGCTCCTCAAATCCTTTTGCTGCCTCGGCCTGCCCGGAAAACTGCAGGCGGCCGTTATTCAGGTTGCCGGTCCCGCTCAACAACAGCGGTCCCTTGGCGGAATTCAGCGTCAGCGCCGCCGACTGGCCATGCCAGTCCAGCGCCAGCGCGTAGCTGCCCAGCGGCCGCACCGACGACAGCCGCGAAGCCATGTCCGTCATCTCCAGCGTGGTGCGGCCGTTGATCGATGCCTGGCGGTCGACCAGCGCCAGCTCCAGCGCGGTCCACGACAGCCGCATCGTGCCGCTGGGCGCCACGGTGTTCAGCGGCGCTCCCAGTCCGGCCAGGCCTTCGGCCGGCAGCAGCAGCGCCGATGGACTGAGCTGCCATTGCGACCAGCTGCCCTTGAAGGTCAGCGGCTGCGCCAGCGCTTCGCTGTTCTCCAGCTGCAGGTCGACCATGCCGACCAGCGCCAGCGGCGAAATCTTCCAGCTGAAACGGCCCGGCAGCAATGGCGTCACCGGGCTGTTGCCGCCGGCCGCGCCGCCGATAAAGGCCGAACCGCGCCACAGCGTACCCTGCGCGTCTCCCAGCGTCAAACGGCCTCCCGTGCGCTGCTCCACCAGGGAGCCCAGCCACGCCGCCGGGAAGAACACCGCCAGCGTCGCCGCCACGCTCAGCGCGACGGTCAGCAACCATAGCACGGCGCGCTTCATGGACAGCCTTTTTGCGTCATTGGCCGCTCGCATTCTGGCGCAGCGTCAGCGTGGCGTTGACCATGCCGGCGGTATCCTGCGCGCTGATGTTCGCTTCCGACACGGCGATGCGGCTTTCGGTGCGGATCGCGTCCAGCCAGACGATCAGGCCCGGGAAGGGCACGCCGTTCAGCTGGAGCTTGGCGTATTCGCCGGTGACGGCCACCGATTGCGCCGTCAGGCCGCGCGCGGCCAGGCCGGTGTTGAGCATCTCGCGCGTCATCGGCGCCGGGGCGATGGTGTTCTGGCCGCGCAGCGCGGCCGCTTCCAGTCCCAGCGCCTGCAACTCGGCCGCCTGCTGGCGCAGTTCGGGCAGCGACTTGCGCAGCTTGGCGCCGCCATCCAGCGCCGGCGCGACCAGCAGCGAATAAAACAGCGCCAGTCCCAGCACGGCGCCGCCAACGCCGAGGAACTTGCGTTCCTGCTCGGTGCGTTCGATCCAGAAGGCCGAGGCGCGGGCGCGGTAGTCTTGTATCGTTTGGGTCAGCTTGCTCATGATTTTCCTCCGCCCGCGCCGTTCAGCGGACGTATTTGCCAGGTGCCTGGCGTCGCTTCCGACAGGTCCAGCTTGCGCGCCGCCAGCGCGGAGCGCAACTGCGCCAGCGTGCCCGCGTCGACGGTGTTGGGCTTGACCTTGATCTGCAGGGCGCGTTCGCGGTACTCCAGCGTGGCGATGATGTCCTTGCGCGGCAACACGCCCAGCGCTTCGCCGAAGGCTGCGCTCAGCGCGGTGAATTCATCGGCGGCCGGCTGGCCGCCGTCGGCCTTGGCCAGCGAGATATTCTTGCGCATCTGCGCGGCCGGGTCGAGTATCACCGCCTCTTTCGGATAGGCGGCCTTGAAGGTCTGCAGCATGGACAGGCTGATGGCGGAAGCTTCGCGCTTGAGGCGCAGCCATTCGATGTTCAGGCCCGCCACGTTGACCAGCAGCGCCAGCGCGGCGATGCGCAGCGGCCAGCGCCAGCGCTGCCACTGGCGCGCGTTGGCGCCGCTGGCGCCCAGCGCCGGCGCCAGGTCCAGCCCCGCCGTGCGCGAGGCGGCCACCCAGTGCGCCCAATGGTCTTCCATCAGTGTGATGCCATGTCCCATGCCGTGGCCGGCCTCGATGCCCGCCACCAGCGGCGCGAACTGCGCCATCTGCGCCGGCGCCAGGTACAGCGTGACCGGCTCGTCGCCCGCCATCGCCCGCAGCGTCTGCAGCGCGGCCTGCGGCTGCGCCGGCAGCGTCAGGCCCAGGCCCATGGTCTGCGACTGGCGCAGTATCAGTTCGAAACCGCTGTCGCCGGTGCTCAGCGCGGCGGAGACGGAGCCCGGCTGGAACGGCAGACACAGTTGCGCCGGCAGCACCGAGACGTTGTGCGCGCCCTGCGCCAGCAGCGCCTTGACCAGCACCTCGATCCAGCTGCGCTGCACCACCGCCACCGTGCGGCCGCCTTCGGCGTCGGCCGGGCCGGCCGCCAGCACGCAGTCGGCCGGGTCGCCCAGCACCTGTTCTTCCACCAGCGCCGGCAGCGCGGCCTTCAGGCGCGCGGCCGACAAGGGCGGCGCCACCACGCGCAGCAGGGTGACGTCGGCGGCGGCCAGCAGCAGCACCACGCGCCGCGAGGAAGCCACCAGGTCCGCCAGGTTGCCCAGCGCGGACGCGCCCTGTTGCAGCAGATTGCCGCCGTCGCCCACCAGCGCGAACGGGCAGGTCTGGGCCGCGCCGCTGTCGACGCTGGCCTTGGCCGGATAGCGGATAAGTAGTGTAGTCAAAGGGTCTCGCTTTCGTTCACGCTGTCGTTCATAGCTGTTCTAGTTTTCCCGTATCCAAACCACCGTCGTGATGCCGTTCGGCGCCCGCTCCAGCAGCGACTGCGTGTCCAGCGCCGCCCGGTCCAGCCTCACCCGGCTGTAGGCCAGGAAGTAGCTGCTCTTGACGTCGTAATCCACCATCGGCTTCAAGCTGGCCGCCGTCAACTGCGGCAGCGCGTCGAAGATGGGGGTGGTACGGTAATAGGCGCGCTTGCGCGCGTTCACCATCGCCGCCGCCTCCGACATCGACAGCTTGTCTATCATCGCCGACATCAATTCGACCGGCACGGTATTCACGTTCAACTTCGTATTGCGCACGGGCAGGACGATGACGAAGTCGCGCAGCTTCTCTATCGTTTGCGGCGTAAAGCCGCTCACCGCCAGCAGGTCTTCGACCCGCATCAGACCGATCGACTTCGCCGGCACGCTTTGCTGCCCCTGCTGCTGCGGCTGCACCGACTGCGCATCCGCCACCAGTTTCGCCACCGCCTGCGCCAGCGACGGATCGAGCCGCAGATTGGTCAGCAGGCGTTCGAACACCGTCACCTCCTCGGGCTTCGGCTTGCCGTTCACGGCCAGATTGGCAAGATTGTAACGCGACTGCGCGTCTATCATCTTGCCGGACAGGGTGGCGTTGAAATTTTCCGCCTCGGCGCGTTCGCGTTCGATGTAGTCGTCCAGCCGCGTTTCCTCCAGCGGCGTGGCCCAGATGCCGCCCAGCTGCGTGTACCCCGGCTGCGAGTCGAGATAGTCCTGGTACAGCACCAGCCGGCTCAGGTCCAGCGCGCCGCGCACGATCCAGCGGGTCTGCAGCTGCAGGCGCTGGTTCTCCATCGAGCGCACCTGCACCTGCTGCTGCCAGAACAGGCTGGCGACGATCGTCACCGCCAGCGTCGTCAACAGCAGCGCCGTGACGACGGCCACGCCACGCTGGCGCCGCCGCATCACAGTGCCCCCAGCAGGAAGGATTTCGTCATCGGCACTTCCTGGCCGTCGAGCACCATCGACACTTCAAGGCCGCTCGGCACGCCGGCGGCGGCAGGCGCCTGCATCACCCCGGCCGCCTGCACCCAGCCCTGCGTGGTCCAGAAGCGCATCGCCATGCGCTGCACGCCCGATTGCAGCGCCACGCTGGCGGCCGGATCGATGTCGCTGTTGGCCGCTTCCCACAGCGCGTCCAGCTGCGCCAGGTCGCGCGTGCCGGCCGATTCGCGCCGCGTCAGCACGCCGTCGCGCACGCGGTAGGACACCACCTGCAAGCGCGTGGCGTCGTTCTCGGCCAGCACCAGGCGCACCAGCGTGATGCGGTTGTCTTCGGCGCGCAGCAGCGCGCGGGTGCCGATCAGCGTCTGCGGCGCCAGGTTGGCGCTGTCGCTTTGCAGCTGGGCGAAGGCCAGTTGCAGGCCGCGGGTCTGCTCCATCTGCGCGGTCAGCGCGCCGCGTGAGCGGATGATGCCGTCCAGCCCGCGCCAGCCCAGCACCGCGACGATGGCGAGAATCGAAATCGCCACCAGCAGTTCGATCAGCGTGAAGCCGCGCGCGCGGCGCAAGCGGTGCAAGCGGCGCGTCATTGATTCAGTACCAGTTGGACCAGCTTGATGATGCGGCGCTCCGGCGCGGCCTGGTCGTAGACGCTGACCTCCACCCGGCGGAAGCGCGGATTGGGGCTGGCGATCACTTCCTCTTCGCACATCAGCTTCATGTCGCCCTGCGGGCATTCGAAGGTCTGCTTGCCGACCGCCGGGAACTGGCGCGTCAGGCGCAGCTGCACCAGCCGGTTCTCGGCCGACCAGGTGGCCATCATGGCGCTGCGCAAGCCGCTGCTGTTGGACGCCAGGCTGCCGACCGCGCGCAGCGACGCGCCCAGCGCGGTGCCGACGATGACCAGCGCCACCAGCACTTCCAGCAAAGTAAAGCCGCGTTGTCGGGATGTGCGCATCTAGTCCACCGTGAAATGGCCGATGCCGTCGGCGCGGATGGCGACGCTGGCGTCGCCGCCGCTGAGGGTCAGCACGAAGGGTTTGTCGACCGGCTCGCGGCCGAAGACGATGCGCAGGTTGGCCGACGGCACGCTGGGCGGCGGGTCCAGCATCAGTGTGACGGGGGCGTGCTTGAATTCGCGTTCGCGCAGCAGGTCGTCCTGCACCACCAGGTCCCACTGCTTGTCGTTGCGGATCAGGAAGCGGTAGCCGTCCGTGCCCGCCTCGAAGGCGATCTGGCGGTTGCGCACGATGGCCTCGTCGCGCGCCAGTTGCAGCAGCAGCGCGACGCGCTGCGCATCCTCACGCAGGAACTGCTGCTGGCCCGGCAGCGCGTTGAGCGACACCAGCCCCAGCGTGATGCCCAGGATGACCATCACCACCAGCAGTTCGATCAGCGTGAAGCCACGCCCGCGGCCGGCGCGCATGAGCCGTGGTCCCCGTGCGATCAGTTGTCCCAGGAGCCGATGTCGGCGTCATCGCCGGTGCCGCCCGGGGCGCCGTCGGCGCCGTAGGAGAACACGTCGATCTCGCCCTTGATGCCGGGCGACAGGAACTGGTATGGATTGCCCCAAGGGTCTTTCGGCATTTTTTCCAGGTAGCCGCCGGCTTTCCAGCCGTTGGCGGCCGGGCCGGTGGTCGGCTTGGTCAGCAGCGCCTGCAGGCCCTGCTCGGTGGTCGGGTAGCGCTGGTTATCGAGTTTGTACAGCTTCAGCGCCTGCATCACGGTGGCGATATCGACCTTGGCGGCGGCGACTTTCGACTCGCCGGTGCGGCTGAGCAGCTTGGGCACGACCAGTGCGGCCAGTACGCCCATGATGACCACCACCACCATGATTTCAATCAGCGTGAAGCCGCGCGCGGCGGCACGGCGGGGGACGGAGAGTTTTTTCATATTCGATAACAAATTAAAGTGAGTGCAGAGTATAAGGCCGAATCGGTGCCAGCGACACCCCAATACGATTTTTGCGCCGGAAGGCTTAACCAGGGCTTAACCGGGCGCTCCGCGCGCCCGGCTTTTACCGCGTTTTACTTGGCTCAGTCGCGCTGGCGGGCGGTGGCGTCGATGCGGCGCAGCGCGCCGTCGTTGCCGCCGCCGTTCATGTCCGCCACGGCCGGGGAGGTTCTGGCGGCCTGCGGCGCATCCTTGACGAAGGGTGCGATGCCCAGCGCGGCGTCGATCTCCTGTGGATAGATGACGTAGCCGCGCGTGATCACCGCCGACACCTTGCGCAGGTCGGCGATATCCTTGGTCGGATCGCCGTCCACCAGCACCAGGTCGGCCAGCTTGCCGGCCGCGATGCTGCCGCGGTCATTGCTGGTGCGGGTGTAGCGGGCGCCGTTGCGGGTGGCCACCTGCAAGGCCTGGGCCGGCGTCAGGCCGGCCTTAACCAGCAGCGCCAGCTCCGAATGCAGCGTGAAGCCGGGGATGTCGTCGGTGCCGGCGACGATGGGCACGCCGGCCTTGTACATGATGCCGACGAATTCCACCATCTTGGCGTAGGACTTCTGGTAGCGCTTGAGGGTGGCGTCGCCCTCGATCTTCATGCCGCCCACGGCGAAGCTGCGCGCCACGTCCGGCGGCATGTTGGCGGCGAAGGCGGCGTACGGCAGGTTGACGTCGCCGTCCTTCTGCTGGATGAAGGCGAAGGCCGACATGGTCGGGTCGATCGAGATCTGCTTCTTGGCCAGGCCGGCGACGAAGTCCTTGAACGGCTTGGAATTGAAGTCCATGTCGCCGACTTTTTCGGCCGGCAGCAGGAAGCGGTTCAGGTTGCGGGTTTCGGTATCCGGCTTGACCAGGAAGTTCAGCAGCACCTGGTTGATGTGCTGGATCTCGTCGTAGCCGGCGTCCAGCGCCTCCTGCGCGCGCAGGCCGGCCGGGATGTGGCCCGACACGCGCATGCCGCGGCTGTGGGCATAGGCCACGGTGTCCTTCAGGATGGCTTTCGGGAAGGAGTTGTAGATCTTCAGCTGCGGATAGCCGCGCTGCGCGTACCAGTCCACCGCATCCTTGGCGCCCTGCAGGTCCTTGATGATGAAGCCGTTGTTGGCGCTGAACGGGCTCTCGCCTTCGAGGAAGCCGGCCGGCACCACCTGCGGCGCCAGCAGCTTGCCGGCGGCGGTTTCGTCCAGCATCGCCTGCAGCTGCTTGTTGTCGTTGCCCATGTCGCGCACGCTGGTGACGCCGGTCGACATGTTCAGCGCGCCGGACCAGCGGTCGACGTGGCCGTGCATGTCGAACAGGCCAGGCAGCACAATGCGGCCACCGGCGTCGATGGTGTTGTCGGCGCCGCGCGACGGCGAGCCGGCCGGTAGCACGGCGGTGATGCGGCCGCGCAGCACGTAGATGTCGGACGGTGCGCCGACGGTGGCCTTGTCGCTGTCGAACACGCGGGCGTTGCGCACCAGCGTCACGCCGGTCAGCGGATGCTGCAGCTTGGCGGCCAGGCTTTCCAGCATCTTGCTCTCGGCCTGCTTCTGGCGCGCGGCCAATGCCGGGGCGGCGCCCTGCCAACCCTCTTCCAGCATGCTGGCGAAGCCGGGGATGATCACGCCGAACAGGCGCGGGGGTTTGCCTGCCGTGCCGGAGGTGGCCCAGTAGAACGCCGGCGACAGGCCGACGCCGGTCTGCGCCACCAGCTGCACGGTTTGTTTGGCGCCGGCGGCGCTGCTGATCTCCAGCGTATCGAGCACGGTCTGCGACAGCGTGCCCGATGGCAGCAGCGCCAGCTTGTGCTCCGGCGCGGCGTCCAGCGCGGTGATGTAGGCCGAGACGATCTCGAAGGAGCTGTTGAGCGGCAGGTAGCCGGCCGGGCCGCTGACGGCCTTCTTGCCCTGCTCCGAGGTCGACTTCCACTCGGCCTGGCCGCCCTTGCGTTCGAAGCGCTCGTCGACCACGGCGCCGAAGGTGGAGTTACCCTTGACGCTGTATTCGGTCATCAGGCCGTCGGCGCCCATGCGAAACTGCTCGGTGAGCTCCGGGCCGCGGCCGTTGTTCTTGTAGATGAAGCGCACCTTGGTCAGGCCATCGTCCTGGCGCTCCGCCACCTGCTCGCCGATCTGCTTGCCGTTTTCGGCGATGATCAGGTACTTGGTGATGGTGGCTGCCTGCGCAGCGAATGCCGCGGCCAGCGCCAGCGGCAGTACAGCAAAACGTTTCATCGACGAGCGTTTCATAAACAAGACCTTCTCCTTCGGTTAGTTTTTCTTCGTCGCGCAGACCGGGCAATCGCCGTTGCGCCCCACCGCTATACTGGTCCACTCCATGTGCAGACCGTCCAACATCAACAGGCGCCCGGCCAGCGAAGCGCCCACGCCCATCAACAGCTTGAGCGCTTCCGCCGCCTGCATCGCGCCCACCACGCCCACCAGCGGCGCGAACACGCCCATGGTGGAACAGGCCACATCTTCAAACTGCTGGTCCTGCGGGAACAGGCAGGAATAGCAGGGCTGCGCGCCGCCGCGCGGATCGAACACGCTGACCTGGCCGTCGAAGCGTATCACCGCGCCGGACACCAGCGGCTTGCCCAGCGCGATGCAGGCGCGGTTGACGGCATGGCGGGTGGCGAAGTTGTCGGTGCAGTCGAGCACCACGTCGGCCTGCGCCACCAGTTCGGCCAGGCGGGCGTCGTCCACGCGTTCGTTCAGCGCGGTGACGGTGATGTCGGGATTGATCTGCTGCAGCGTGATGCGCGCCGAGGCGGCCTTGGACTGGCCGACCCGCTCCGTGGTGTGGGCGATCTGGCGCTGCAGGTTGGTGAGGTCGACGGTGTCGTTGTCGACCAGCGTGATGTGGCCGACGCCGGCCGAGGCCAGGTACATGGCGGCCGGCGAACCGAGGCCGCCGGCGCCGATCACCAGCGCATGCGCGGCCAGCAGCTTTTGCTGGCCTTCGATGCCGATTTCGTCGAGCAGGATATGGCGCGAATAGCGCAGCAGTTGCGAGTCGTTCATCGTCCTGGGCCGGCGGCGGCGCGCGCCGTTACTGGGTAAGAGGTTGTTTCAAGGCGGGCTTCTTGTCGCCGGCCTTGGGTTTGACGTCGGGCTTGACGGCGGGTTTGGCGGCGCCCTTGTCGCTGCTTTTTTCCGCCTTGCTGTCCGACTTGATCTCGCCGACTTCGCCGCCCGGAGCCGGCGCCGCTTCCACTTTCGACAGCTTGACCGGCAAGCCCTTGAAGTGGTTGATCGCCTGCGCCAGCTGGAAGTCGTCCTTGGAGCCGAACTCCACCGGCTTGGCTTTCTTGGCCACGCTGGCCAGGCGCTGCTCGTCTTCCAGCTCGTCGCGCTGCGCGCTCAGGGCCTTCTGGGCGGCGCCGTCGCCGGCCGGATCCTTGTCGTTGTTCAGGTGTTTTTGCAGGTCGGATTCGCGCAGGCGCAGGCTGTTCAAGCCGTCGCCGTCGGCGGTTTCGTCGACCATCAGGTCCGGCACGATGCCGCGCGCCTGGATCGAGCGGTTGTGCGGCGTGTAGTAGCGGGCGGTGGTCAGCTTGACGGCGGTGTCGGCGGTCAGCTGGCGCAGCGTCTGCACCGAGCCCTTGCCGAAGGTCTGCGTGCCCATGATGGTGGCGCGCTTGTAGTCCTGCAGCGCACCGGCGACGATTTCCGAGGCCGACGCCGAACCGGCGTTGACCAGCACCACCATCGGCACGTCCTTCAATGCCGCCGGCAGCTTGGCCAGCGGGTCGCCCTTGCCGCGCACCGCGTAGAACTCGCTGCGGCCGTAGAAGGTTTGCTTGGAGTCGAGCAGCTGGCCGTTGGTCGATACGATCACCGCATCCTTGGGCAGGAAGGCGGACGAGACGCCGATCGCACCCGGCACCACGCCGCCCGGATCGTTGCGCAGGTCCAGCACCAGGCCCTTGATGTGCGGGTCTTGCGCGTACAGGGCGGTGATCTTCTTGGCCATGTCCTCGACGGTCGGCTCCTGGAACTGCGAGATGCGCAGCCACGCGTAGCCCGGCTCGACGATCTTGGCCTTGACGCTCTGGACGCGGATTTCCTCGCGCACGATGCTCAGGATGATGGGCTTGTCCTCGTCCTTGCGGCTGATGGTGACGGTGACTTTGGAGTGCGGCTCGCCGCGCATCTTCTTGACGCTTTCGTCCAGCGACAGGCCCTTGACCGGCGTGCCGTCGATGCGGGTGATCAGGTCGCCGGTCTTGATGCCCGCTTTGAAGGCGGGCGAATCCTCGATCGGCGACACCACTTTGATGTAGCCGTCTTCCATGCCGACCTCGATGCCGATGCCGACGAACTTGCCGGCGACGGTCTCGCGCATTTCGCGGAAGGCTTTCTTATCGAGGTAGACCGAGTGCGGATCGAGCGAGGACACCATGCCGGAGATGGCTTCCGTCAGCAGCTTCTTGTCGTCGACGTTTTCGACGTAGTCGGTCTTGATCAGGCCGAACACGTCGGACAGCTGGCGCAGCTCTTCAAGCGGCAGCGGCGAGCCGGTGACTTTTTGCGCGATGGCGGAAAACTGCAAGGAGACGGCGACACCAGCCACCATACCCAGGCCGATCAGGCCGATGCTCTTGACTTTGTTGCCCATTTTTTCCGCGAACCTTAAAACTTGACCCAGCCAGCCGGATCGAATGCCGTGCCCTGATGGCGAAGCTCAAAGTATAGCCCCGATTCCTCGTTACCGCCGCTGTTACCTGCACTGGCGATCGAGTCTCCCGGTTTGACGGGGTCGCCGACGCGCTTGAGCAGCGACTCGCAATAGCCGTAGATGCTCCAGTACTGGCCGCCGTGGTCGACGATGATCATATTGCCGAAGCCGCGCAGCCAGTCGGAGAAGATGACCTTGCCGCCGGCGACGGCGCGGATCTCGGCGCCTTCGCCGGTGCGGATGAACACGCCCTTCCAGGTCGGACCCTCGCCGCGCTTGGTGCCGAACTTGGCGGCGATCTTGCCGCTGACGGGGGCGCGCAGCTGGCCCTTGAGGCTGACGAACGGCGCGCCCGAAGGCACCGTCGGCGCCAGCGCGATGTCGGCCGCCCTGGCAGCAGGCCGTGCCGGCTCCTCGTCGCGCGGCGCCGGCTTGGCCGGTTCGGCCGGTTTCGGCGGCGGCTGTTGCGCCACTTTCGGCTCGTCGGCGTCGATGGCGTCCGCCTTGGACGGCACCGGTTTGATGGTGCCGGACTTGTTGGCGTTGGCCTTGGCCAGGCGCTGGCGTTCGGCTTCGGCCGCCTTGGCCTTGGCCAGCGCGCGCGCTTCGGCGTCGGCCTTGGCTTTGGCCTCGGCGCGGGCGGCGGCCAGTTGTTCCTGGCGTTTTTTCTCGGCGGCGGCGGCGATCGCCTGCTCCTGAATCAGCTTGCCCAGCTTGTCGACCAGGCCGGTCAGGCGCTGCTCGTCGCGCTCGACGTTGCCGGCTTCCTTGCGCTGGGCCGCCAGTTTTTTCGACAGCGAGGCCAGCAGCGCGGCGCGGCGGGTCTTTTCCTGCTCCAGCCTGGCCTTCTGCTCCATTTCCTCGGCGGCGATTTCCTGCAGCTCGTCCTTGGCGTTCTGCGCCTCGGCCTGGTTGACCTCGACCGCCTTCAGGTTGGCGCGCAGCGAGTCCAGCAGCCGGGCCTGGGCCTGCGACACGTAGGACATCATTTGCAGGTCGCGGTTGATGCGGTTGGGGTTGTCGCCGGACAGCAGCAGCTTGATGCGGTCTTCATTGCCGGCCACATATTGCTCGCGCAGCAGCTTGGCCAGCTGCTGCTTTTGCGTGGCGACCGTGGCCGCCAGCTTGTCGTGCTCGACGGACAGCTGCTGCAATTTGGTGTTGGTGTCGCCCTGCTCCTGCGCCAGGTCGCGCAGCGAGCGGTTGGCGTCGGAGATCGCCTGTTCGGACGCGGCCAGCGTGTCGGCGGCATCGTCCTTGGCGCTCTCGGTCTTGCCGATGTCTTTTTTCAGCGTGCTGAGCTTTTGCTGCAGGCTGGCGCGCTCGGCCTCGGCCGCCGCTTTCTGCTTGCTGCGCTCGGTGGTCTTGCCGAACGGCGCGGCCTGCGCCCCGTTCATCATCAATGTCAGCAGCAGCGCCGCACTGGTGGCGGCGCCGCGCCAGCCTCGGAAGGATGAATGCGACAAATTACTTGGCCTTGCCCTGGTTGGCGACGGCAGCCTGGGCCGCGGCGATGGCGTCGGCGTCACCCAGGTAGTAGTGACGGATAGGCTTGAGGTTCTCGTCCAGCTCGTAGACCAGCGGCTGGCCGTTCGGGATGTTGAGGCCGACGATGTCGTTGTCGCTGATGCCGTCGAGCATCTTGATCAGCGCGCGCAGGCTGTTGCCGTGGGCCGAGATGATGATTTTCTTGCCGGCGCGGATGGCCGGGGCGATTTCCTCGTCCCATACCGGCATCACGCGCGCCACGGTGTCTTTCAGGCATTCGGTCAGCGGGATTTGCGACTGCTGCAGGCCGGCGTAGCGCGGGTCGTTGAAGGAGGCGCGGTCGTCGCCCGCTTCCAGCGCCGGCGGCGGGGTGTCGTAGCTGCGGCGCCATACCAGCACCTGGTCGTCGCCGTACTTGGCGGCGGTTTCGCCCTTGTCCAGGCCCTGCAGCGCGCCGTAGTGGCGTTCGTTCAGGCGCCAGTCGTTCTTGACCGGCAGGTACATCATATCCATCTCGTCCATGGCCAGCCACAGCGTGCGGATCGCGCGCTTCAGTACCGAGGTGTAGGCCAGGTCGAAGGTGTAGCCGGACTCCTTCAGCACCTTGCCGGCGGCCTTGGCTTCGGCGATGCCCTTCTCGGTCAGGTCCACGTCGGTCCAGCCGGTGAAGCGGTTCGAGAGGTTCCAGGTGGACTCGCCATGGCGCATGAATACGATTTTATACATGTGAACTATCTTCAAAAAAGGATTGAACGAAACGGAATACCGGTACTGCGAGAACTCTTCCAGCTTCTATTTTATAATGCGCGGATTGACTTAAACCATTGGAACCCCGTGAAATTCTTCATTGACAATATTTTCATCATCGCCATCGTGGTCCTCTCGGGCGGCGCCCTGCTGTGGCCGGTACTGACGCAGCGCGGCAAACGCGCCTCGGCGCAAGAGGTGACGCTGTTGATCAACCGCAGCAAAGCCACCATTGTAGACGTACGCGATGCGGCGGAATTTGCCACTGGTCACTTGCCAGAAGCCAAGAATATTCCTCTGAACGAGTTGTCCAACCGCCTGGCGGAACTGGAAAAGTTCAAGGCCAAGAGCGTGATCGTGGTCTGCAAGACGGGCGCGCGCGCCTCGTCGGCGGCCGCCAAACTGGCCAAGGCCGGCTTCACGGACGTGGTCAACCTGGACGGTGGCATTGCCGCATGGCAAAAAGCCGGCCTGCCGCTGGCCAAATAAGGAGCGCGAGATGACTGCCCGAGTAATCATGTACACCACCGCCGTCTGCCCCTACTGCGTGCGCGCCGAGCGCCTGCTGGAATCGAAAGGCGTGACCGGTCTGGAGAAGATCCGCGTCGACCTCGACCCGGAGCAGCGCGTGCTGATGATGCAGAAGACCGGCCGCCGCACCGTGCCGCAGATCTACATCGGCGACACCCATGTCGGCGGTTTCGACGATTTGTATGCGCTGGATCAAGCTGGCGGCCTGTCCCCCTTGTTAAATGGCTAATCACCCCCAAATACAACGAGAGGGCCGCAGAAATAGTTTGAAACCATAATGGTTTTGATACAATTGCCCTCGCGTTTGATTTGAGCTCCATACCAAGCAAACTTATTCTGAGCGGCCCGTGCCGCTCGTTTTCACTATAACGAAAGCGTTCCATGTCTGACGAAAACCTGCAACCAGTATTCCAAATCCAACGCGTCTACCTGAAAGACATGTCGCTGGAACAACCGAACTCCCCAGCTATCTTCCTGGAACAGGAAGCGCCAACCATCGAAGTCGCACTGGACGTCGGCGCCGAGCCGCTGGCCGATGGCGTGTTCGAATCGACCGTCACCATCACCGTGACCGCCAAGGTCAAGGACAAAGTCGCTTTCCTGGTTGAAGGCAAGCAAGCCGGTATCTTCGAGGCACGCAACATCCCTGCCGAGCAGCTGGATCCGCTGCTGGGCATCGGTTGCCCGAACATCGTCTACCCTTACCTGCGCGCCAACATCGCCGACGTGATCACCCGTGCCGGTTTCCCACCAGTGCACCTGGCCGAGATCAACTTCGAAGTGTTCTACCAGCAGCGTCTGCAAGCCATCGCCGATGCCGCCAAGGCACCAGCTGCTGCCGACGGCGCCGCGACCACGCACTAAGCGTTACTGAAGTACTTCGCTGCCGGGCGCCATGTCCGGCAGCGGTATCACCCCGACATGCCGCGCCTGCTGCGCGCTGTCCATCTGCAAGGTAAGCCATGACATTTCCCCGTTTGATCGCTGGTCTGACCATGCTGCTGGCCGTTGGCGCCAGCCACGCGTTCGACTTCAAAACGGTGGGCGCCGCACCCGTCATCCTGTACGACGCGCCATCGACCAAAGGCGGCAGGCTGTTCGTCGTGCCGCGCGGCGCACCGCTGGAAGTGGTGCTGGCCTATGGCGAATGGCTGAAGGTTCGCGACGTCACCGGCGAACTGGCCTGGACCGAGGCCAAGGGCCTGACCTCCAAGCGCAACGTCATCACCCGCACGCCCAACCTGAAGATCCGCGCCACGCCGGAAGACAGCGCCGCGCCCGTATTCATCGCCGAAAAAGGCGTGCTGCTGGAAGTGACCGAAGCGGCCGCCGGCGGCTGGCTCAAGGTGCGCCATCGCGACGGCCTGGTCGGTTACGTCAAGAATTCCGAAGTCTGGGGCATATAATTGCCGTAGCGGCGCATCCCGGCGCCGAATGAGGTCCCATGCAAGATAATCCAAACAAAACCGCTGGCGGCGTCCGCCAGGTGGCGGTGCTCGGCGCCGGCGCCTGGGGCACGGCCGTCGCCATGGCGCTGGCCCAGCGCCATGATGTGATGCTGTGGGGCCGCAATCCCGACGCCCTGCAGGACATGGCGCGCGCCCGCGAAAACACCGCCTACCTGCCTGGCCATCCCTTCCCGGCCGGGCTGCGGGTGGCCGCCGATTTCGACGCCGCGCTGGCCCATGTGGCCGGCCCGGACAGCCTGCTGATCGCCGCCTGCCCGGTGGCCGGCCTGCGGCCGCTGCTGGAACAGCTGAAGTCGCGGGCGATTCCCAACGTGGTCTGGCTGTGCAAGGGATTCGAATACGGCACCGGCCTGCTGCCGCACCAGATCGTGCGCGAAGTGCTGGGCGCCGGTGTGGCCGGCGGCGCGCTGTCGGGACCGTCGTTCGCGCAGGAGGTAGCGAAAGGCTTGCCGTGCGCGCTGACCATCGCTTCCGACTCGGCCGCCTTGCGCGACTGCGTGGTGGCGGCCGTCCACGGCGGCAATATCCGCGTGTATTCGAGCGAGGACCTGGTCGGCGTGGAAGTGGGCGGCGCGGTGAAGAATGTGCTGGCCATCGCCACCGGCGTGGCCGACGGCCTGGGCCTGGGCTTGAACGCGCGCGCCGCGCTGATCACGCGCGGGCTGGCGGAAATCACCCGGCTAGGCACCGCGCTGGGCGGGCATACCGAGACCTTCATGGGCTTGACCGGCATGGGCGATTTGATTTTGACCTGCACCGGCGACCTGTCACGCAACCGCCGCGTCGGCCTCGGGCTGGCGCAGGGCAAGCCGCTGGACGTCATCGTGCACGAGCTGGGCCATGTGGCCGAAGGCGTGCCGTGTTCGAAGGCGGTGCGCGAGCTGGCGGCCCGCATGGGCGTCGACATGCCGATCACCAACGCGGTGGCCGGCGTGCTGTTCGACGGCGACCAGCCGCAGGTCATGGTTTCGCGCCTGCTGGCGCGCGACCCGCGCGACGAAAAAGTGCAGCGTTAAGCTTCGTCCGCTTCCTCTTCCTTCGCCGCACGCATCCATTCGACCAGCGGGAACGCATCCTTCAACCCGCTGGCGATCATAGGCACCAGCAACTCCGGCTTGTTCAGCGGCAGGTCGATCTCGGTCCAGACAAAGAAACTCTTCAGCTTGATGTACTCGATATGCTCGTGCTCGGCATCGAAGCCCTTGGGCGGGCGCATCAGCTTGCCTTCGTTCTGGATGTCGCCGAAGGTGGCTTTCAACTTCTTGTTCTTCAACACCTTGCTGAAGCCGGCCGCGTCGTCGACCATGTGCTGGCGCAGCGCCTTCAGGCGCGACGGCGGCGGCATGTATTCGCCGGCGCCGAACAGCAGCTTGCCGGTGCCGTCGATCTGCATATAGTAGGTCGGCCCGCCGGCCTTGCTCGGACGGCGCAAGTCGTTCGGCGCCACCGCCGCCGAGAAGCGCGTCTTGTACGGGCTCTTGTCGTGGGCGAAGCGCACGTCGCGGTTGATGCGGAACATGGCCTTCTTCGGATTGCA
Source organism: Rugamonas rivuli (assembly GCF_009380165.1). Taxonomy (GTDB): domain Bacteria; phylum Pseudomonadota; class Gammaproteobacteria; order Burkholderiales; family Burkholderiaceae_D; genus Rugamonas; species Rugamonas rivuli. The sequence goes on along the minus strand of NZ_WHUF01000006.1, from coordinate 233,124 downwards.
GAACTTGACGGCCGCATCGAACTTGCCCAGCTCGATAATCATGTCCGTCACCACTTGCAGGAATTCTTCGCGCAGGATGTCGTAGCGCGGTTTGTTCATGATGAACCAGGGACGGTTGTTATTGTCCGCCAGTTCCTTGAGGAATTGAGTCAGGTCGCGCAGATGCATTAAGGTTCCTTATTTGGCGCCGGCCGGACGCTTGCCGACCGTGATGTCCAGCGTGGTCTCGCGGCTCTTGCGCAAGACCGTCATTTTAGCTTTTCCGCCGGGAACGAGTTGGGCGATCACATTCAGCATCTGGTTGGTGTCGGCCACCGGCTTGTCGTCCACCGACAGCAGGATGTCGCCCGGCTTCATGCCGCCTTTGTCGGCCGGGCCATTGCGCACCACGCCGGCGATGATGGCGCCGCTCTGGCGCTTCAGGCCGAAGCTCGACGCCAGTTCCGGCGTGATCTCCTGCGTCTCCACGCCTATCCAGCCGCGCACCACATGGCCGGACTTGATGATGGCTTCCATCACCGACTTGGCGGTCGAGACCGGGATCGCGAAGCCGATGCCGACCGAGCCGCCCGACTGCGAGTAAATCGCCGAATTAATCCCCAGCAGGTTGCCATTGGCGTCGACCAGCGCGCCGCCCGAGTTGCCGAAGTTGATGGCGGCGTCGGTCTGGATGAAGTTCTCGAAGTGGTTGATGTGCAGGTTGTTGCGCCCCAGCGCGGAGATGATGCCCATCGTCACCGTCTGGCCGACGCCGAAGGGGTTGCCGATGGCCAGCACCACGTCGCCCACCTGCGCCTGCTCGGCCTGGCCCAGCACGATCACCGGCAGCTTGTCGAGCGCGATCTTGATGACGGCCAGGTCGGTTTCGGGATCGGTGCCAACCACCTTGGCGGCGGCCTTGCGGCCGTCGGCCAGCACCACCTCGATCTCGTCGGCCGCCTCGACCACGTGGTTGTTGGTCAGGATATAGCCTTCGCCGGAGACGATGACGCCCGAGCCCAGGCTGGACTCGTCGTCGTCGCCCTCGCCGTCATGGTCGCGGTCGCCGAAGAATTTCTTGAAGAAGGGATCGCGCAGCAGCGGATGCTTGCCGCGCTTGGGTTTCTTGCTGGTGATGATGTTGACCACGGCCGGCATGGCCCGCCCGGCCGCCGCCCGGTAGGAGCCGACCGCGATGCCGGGCGCCTTGCCCGGCGCCGCCTCCAGCATCACGGCCGGATGGTCGGCGCTGCCGATCTGCTGGGCGCGCACCGGCGCCCGCCGCTCCGGCCCCACGGCCGTGTAGACAAAATACAGTGCCAGTACGACAGTCACCGTTTGCGCAAACAATAACCAGAGTCGTCGCATAGCCTTGAGTCCGCCGCCCGGTGGACGGCTGCCTAGTTATTTCTTGAGGGAGTCGCGGATCTCGCGCAGCAGCACGATGTCTTCCGGCGTCGGCGCCGGCGCCGCGGCTTCGGCCGCCGCCACTTCCTTGCTGCTCAGCGTGCGCGCCTTGTTCATCAGCCGCACCATCTGGAAGATGACGAAGGCCAGGATGACAAAGTTCAGCAGGATGGTGGCGAAATTACCGTAGGCCCACACCGCGCCCAGCTTTTTCGCTTCGATCAGGCTCAGGTGAGGATCCTGTCCGTTCAGGCCGATGTAGTAGTTGGCGAAATCCAGGCCGCCGAACAGTTTGCCGATCGGCGGCATGATGATGTCGGCGACCAGGGAATCGACGATCTTGCCGAAGGCGCCGCCGATGATCACACCGACAGCCAGGTCGACCACATTCCCCTTCATCGCGAATTCTTTGAATTCTTGCATCATTGCCATTTTATCATCCTCGCTGTGGTCATTTGTGAACAAAACTGCGTCTGAATCATACTATTCTTTCAATTAGATTCCAAACACGCTAGCCGCGTGCGCATTTCGAGGCCGAATTACGCTATAAATTTGTCTTGCATCAATATCTATCGCTTGCGCTCCGCCAGTAGGGCATGGGGCGCAAAAAATCAAGTCCAAAACGGTGCGCAAAACGCGCCAATTGGGGTTACGGCAACGTTTTTGCTTTAATTCGTATCACGCTTACCTTATAATTTAAGGTTGCTAGAAGCTATATTCGTGCTTCAACAAGTTTCAGGTTTTGTTCTCGGTTCTCGGATTTTGTTCGCACTTTGACTGATTGGGGTTTGTATGAGTATCGAAAAGCAGGTCGATTCCGGCCGACGCGGATTGCTCGTCGCAACAGGCGCGGCGGGTGGTGTAGTGGGTCTGGCAACCGCCGGGGCACTGGTAAGCACGTTCCAACCGTCCGAGCGCGCAAAAGCCGCCGGTGCGCCGGTGGAAGTGGATATTTCCAGCCTCAATCCAGGCGAAATGAAAACCGTCGAATGGCGCGGCAAGCCGGTCTGGATCATCAAGCGTACCCCTGAAATGGTGGCATCGCTGAAAAAGACCGACGGCAAAGTGGCCGACGCCGATTCCAAGCGCAATCCGGAAGAATTCACCCCCGAGTACGCCCGCAACGAATGGCGCTCGCGCAAGCCCGAGCTGCTGGTCGCGGTCGGCATCTGTACCCACCTGGGCTGCTCGCCCTCGTCGAAATTCACCCCAGGCCCGCAGCCTTCGCTGCCGGACGACTGGGAAGGCGGCTTCCTGTGCCCATGCCATGGCTCGACCTTCGACATGGCCGGCCGCGTGTTCAAGAACAAGCCGGCGCCGGACAATCTGCAAGTCCCGCGTCATATGTTCCTGAGCGACACCAAGCTGGTCATTGGTAAAGACGAGAAAGGCGAGGCGTAAATCATGGCGGCTTTCAAAGAGACAAAATTCCCGGCCGATGCTCCGGCCGCACAAAAAGCACTGGGCTGGGTCGACGACCGTTTCCCGCTCACCAAGCTGTGGAATGACCAATGGGGCAAATACTACGCTCCGAAAAACTTCAACTTCTGGTACATCTTCGGCTCGCTGGCCATGCTGGTGCTGGTGCTGCAGATCGTCACCGGCATCTTCCTGACCATGCACTACAAGCCGGACGCCAACCTGGCCTTCGGTTCGGTCGAATACATCATGCGCGAAGTACCGTGGGGCTGGCTGGTGCGTTATATGCACTCGACCGGCGCTTCGGCCTTCTTCATCATCGTCTACCTGCACATGACGCGCGGCCTGCTGTACGGCTCGTACCGCAAGCCACGTGAGCTGATCTGGCTGTTCGGTTTCGCCATCTTCCTGTGCCTGATGGCCGAAGCGTTCTTCGGCTACCTGCTGCCATGGGGCCAGATGTCGTACTGGGGCGCCCAAGTGATCGTCAACCTGTTCGGCGCGATTCCGCTGATCGGCCCTGACCTGTCGCTGTGGATCCGCGGCGACTACGTGGTGTCCGACGCCACCCTGAACCGCTTCTTCGCCTTCCACGTGATCGCGATCCCGCTGGTTCTGCTGGGTCTGGTGGCTGCCCACCTGATCGCGCTGCACGAAGTCGGTTCGAGCAACCCGGACGGCATCGAAGTGAAAGAAAACCTGGGCGCCGACGGCCACCCGGTCGATTCGATTCCTTCGCACCCTTACTACACCGTGCACGACCTGTTCGGCGTGTCGGTATTCCTGCTGATCTTCAGCACCGTGGTGTTCTTCGCCCCGGAAATGGGTGGCTACTTCCTGGAATATAACAACTTCCTGCCGGGCGACTCGCTGAAGACCCCGCTGCACATCGCGCCGACCTGGTACTTCACCGCGTTCTACTCGGTGCTGCGCGCCACCACGGCCGACTTCATGTGGGTGCTGATGTTCTTCGTCGCCGCCTACGTCGTGTTCGTGTGGCTGAAATCGCGCCTGTCGAGCATCGTGAAAACGGCGATTGCCGTGATCGCGCTGGTCGCCATCATCGGCATGCTGCCGCAGGTGCTGGACGCCAAGTTCTGGGGCGTGGTGTTCTTCGGCGGTTCGGTGGTGATCCTGGCCTTCCTGCCTTGGCTGGACAAGTCGCCGGTCAAGTCCATCCGCTACCGCCCGAGCTGGCACAAATACGTGTACGGCGTGTTCTTCTTCTGCTTCCTGGCGCTGGGCTACCTGGGTACCCTGCCGCCGACCGAAGGCCGCACGCTGTTCTCGCAAGTATGCACCCTGCTTTACTTTAGCTTCTTCCTGTTCATGCCGTGGTGGAGCGCCATGGGCACGTTCAAGAAGGTTCCGGATCGCGTAGTGTTCCACGCGCACTGATCGACCACTCGGCTAAAGTACACAAAGGACATTACATGAATTTTCCTAAAAAACTGCTCGCTATCCTGGCATTGCTGCCGGGTCTGGCACTGGCCAACGAAGGCGGCATCGCGCTGGACAAGGCGCCGGACCGCTCGAACAACATGGCCGCGCTGCAGCATGGCGCCAAACTGTTCGTCAACTACTGCCTGAACTGCCATAATGCGTCCTCGATGCGCTACAACCGTCTGCGCGACCTGGGCTTGACGGAAGAGCAAATCAAGGCGAACTTGCTGTTCACCGGCGATAAAGTCGGCGAAATGATGACCACCACCATGAATCCGAAAGATGCGAAAGCATGGTTCGGCGTGGTGCCGCCGGACCTGTCGGTGATTTCGCGCGCGAAAGCGTCGGGCGCCGGCAGCGGCGGCGACTATCTGTACACTTACCTGCGCACCTTCTACAAGGACGACACCCGCCCGACCGGCTGGAACAACCTGGTGGTCAACAATGTGGCGATGCCGCATGTGCTGTGGGAACTGCAGGGCGTGCAGAAGGTCAAGATGAAGGAAGTGGCCGACCCTCACGAGGAAGGCAAGAAGATTCATCAGTTTGACGGCTTCGAGATGGTCACGCCGGGCAAACTGAAGAAGCTGGAATATGACACTGCGGTGGCCGACCTGGTCGGTTACATGGAGTGGATGGCGGAGCCTGCAGCGCAGACCCGCAAAAAACTGGGTGTAGCGGTGGTGCTGTTCATGGCCCTGTTCGCCATACTGGCATGGCGCTTGAACGCGTCGTTCTGGAAAGAAGTTAAATAATCGAGAGCGCCGGCTGGCCGGCGCTTGTTTTGCGATGCCCGCGCTGGCGGGCGATCGATCCGGGGTGATCCGTTCGCGGCGTCACCCCCTTTGTTCTTCTAAGGAACTATAAAAATGATGGTTCTCTACTCGGGTACAACCTGCCCATTCTCGCAACGCTGCCGCCTGGTCCTGTTTGAAAAAGGCATGGACTTCGAAGTGCGCGATGTCGATTTGTTCAACAAGCCGGAAGACATCTCGACCATGAATCCTTATGGTCAAGTGCCTATCCTGGTCGAACGCGAATTGATCCTGTACGAATCGAATATCATCAATGAGTACATCGACGAGCGCTTCCCGCATCCGCAACTGATGCCGGCCGACCCGCTGATGCGCGCCCGTGCGCGTCTGATGCTGTTCAACTTCGAAAAAGAATTGTTCGTCCACGTGCACGTGCTGGAAAGCGAACGCGCCAAGAGCAACGACAAGAGCCACGACAAGGCACGCGCAGAAATCCGCGACCGCCTGACCACGCTCGCGCCGCTGTTCCTGAAAAACAAGTACATGCTGGGCGACGAATTCTCGATGCTGGACGTGGCGGTAGCGCCGCTGCTGTGGCGTCTGGATCACTACGGCATCGAACTGTCGAAGACCGCAGCGCCGCTGATGAAGTACGCCGAGCGCATCTTCTCGCGCCCTGCCTACATCGAAGCGCTGACGCCGTCGGAAAAGGTGATGCGCCGTTAATTCGGACGCACGCCGTTTTACTTGAAGTCCATCGGCGCGTTTGCCTGCCTTAGCGGGCGGCGCGCCGGGTTTTACTGCAGTCTGGAATACCATGTCTGAAATCTCAACCAAGCCCTACATGCTGCGCGCCATTTATGAGTGGTGCACGGACAGCGGCTATACGCCCTACCTCGCCGTCAAGGTCGACGCCTCGACCACGGTGCCGATGGAATATGTGAAAAAAGGCGAAATCGTCCTCAACATCAGCTTCGGCGCCACCTCGGGCCTGAAGATGGACAACGACAGCATCCGCTTCCATGCGCGCTTCGGTGGCGTGTCGCGGGAGATCTACGTCCCGGTCAACAACGTGATGGCGATCTATGCCAACGAGAACGGCCAGGGGATGGCGTTCGAACCGCAACTGGGCTTTGCCGAGTCGCCGACGGAGCAGGAAACCAGCGCACCGGCGCCGGTGCTGGCGGCAGTTCCTGCGCCTGCGGCCGAGGCCAAAAGCGAGGCGCCAAGCGCCCCGGACGACGATAACGAGCCACCAAAAAAGGGCGGCCGGCCTACTCTTACGCGAATTAAATAGCGTATAATTCGCCCCGTACAAGTTTCGCCGACTTAGCTCATTTGGTAGAGCAGTTGATTTGTAATCATCAGGTGGCCAGTTCGAAACCGGCAGTCGGCACCAGCAATATCCAGCAAAAAGCCCAGCCTTTACCGGCTGGGCTTTTTGCATTTTGTCTAGGCGGGCAGCATCAAGCGCCGAATCGGGCTGGCGAAAACGGTTGCGCGTCGGTGTAGGGTGCGCGGTTCTCGATCAGATCGGCCAGCAAACGAGCACTCGCCGGCCCCAGCGTAAAGCCCTGATGCCCATGACCGAAGTTGAACCACAAGCCCTTATGCAGCGGCGCCCGGCCAATCACTGGTTTCATGTCGGCGCAACAAGGTCTGCTCCCCAGCCACGGATCAACCTCCACCGGCTCGCCCAGCGTCAGCAAGCCTCGCGCTTCCGCTTCCGCACCGGTCAGCTGGTGCGGGGTCGGACGGGCATCCTGGTGGGCGATTTCAGCGCCGGTGGTCAGGCGCAGGCCACGTCGTTGCGGCGACAGCACGTAGCCGCGCTCGGCATCCAGCATCGGCAGCTTGACACTGGCTCCGCCGGTGTAGTGCCGGTGATAGCCGCGTTTGACAAACAGCGGCAGCCGATAGCCCAGGCGACGCGTCAACTGCGCGGCCCACGGGCCCAGCGCCACCACCGCATGCGCGGCGTCTACCGTCCCTTGCGTCGTGTCGATCTGCCAGCCAGAGGCGGTTGCGCGCAGGCTCTCCGCATTCCCGACAAGCAGGCGCCCGCCCTGCTGCTGAAACAGCCGCGCATATCGCTCCACCAACGCGCCGGGATCGCTGACGCTCCAGGAGTCCAGCCAGTGCACCGCACCCGCCAACGCGATACGGAAAGCCGGCTCGGCTGCGGACAGTGCATCGCCATCCATCGGCGCAAACACGATACCGTACTCGCGCTGCAGGCGCTCCGAGTCCAGCAAGGCCTGGTCGAATGCCTGCGGCGTGCGATACACCAGACGCAGGCCATCTTTGCGCACCAGATCCTGCGCATCGGCCAACGCCATGTAGCGCTCATGCTCACTGGTCGCATGTGCGATCAGGCTGGCGTACTGGCGGCTGATTTGCCGATGCCGATCCGGCGCCGACGCGCGCCAGTATCTGAACAACTGCGGCAACACCGACAACAATCCGCCGACGTGATAATGCACGTCCAACGAGCGCCGCAACGCCACCGACAGCAATGTCCCTAGATCACGCGGCATGCCATACGGCTCCACCGCCTCGCGCTGGATCACGCCGGCGTTGCCGTACGAGGTTTCCTGGCCCGGCGCACGCCGGTCCACCAGCGTTACCGCATGACCGCGCAACGTCAATTCCAACGCGGCACTGACGCCGACCATGCCGGCGCCCAATACCAATATCTCCTGTGCCATCGGCCGCGCTCAGCTTGGGGTTGGTTCGGCCGCGACCACCGTCAGTTCGACCCGTGCCGACGGCACGACCAGCGCGGCCACCACCGTGGTACGCGTCGGAAAGGGAGCACTGAAATGCCGGCGATAGATCTCGTTGAATGAGGCGAAGTCTTCTTGATGGCTCAGGTACACCGTCACTTGCACCACATCCGCCAAGGTCAGGCCAGCGTCCGCCAGCGTGGCGCCAATGCGCTGCAAGGTCAGGTCGGTTTGTGCCGAGACTCCCTCGGGGATGGAACCGTCCGCGTTCAGCGGCAACTCGCCGGACAGGAACACCAGACCGCCCGCACGCCGGATCTTGGAAAACGGCAGGCTTGTATTTAACGACATGGAAAACTCCTTTGGTTTGAAAGGTATTTCATTACATCACAGTGCGCAGTGTCCACAGCTCCGGGAACAACACCACGTCGAGCATCTTGCGCAGATAGGAAACGCCCGAGGTGCCGCCCGTCCCGCGCTTGAACCCGATCACACGTTCGACCGTGCTGACGTGACGGAAGCGCCACAGCCGGAATGCCTCTTCGACATCCACCAGCGCCTCGGCCAGCTGGTACAGATCCCAGTGCCGTTCGGGACTACGATACACCTCCAGCCAGGCCTGTTCTACAGCCGGGCTCGCAACATGAGGCTCGGTCCAGTCACGCTGCGTATGCTCGGAGGGAATGGCAAAGCCGCGGCGTTCGAGCAGCAGCAAGGTCTCGTCGTAGAGCGATGGTTGACGGTAGGTCAGCTCGACGTCGAGCAGGCGGCCGGCGTGATGCGCATGCGGCTTGAGCATCGCTGCGTTCTTGTTCCCCAATAAAAATTCCACACAACGATACTGCCAACTCTGAAAGCCTGAGCTGCTCGACAGATACGGACGGATGGCGCTGTACTCGGGCGGCGTCAATGTCGCCAGAACATTCCAGGCATCCACCAGTTGCCGCAGAATCTGACGCACGCGGGCCAGCATCTTGAACGCGCTGTCCAGCTCATTGTTCGCCACACAGCCTATGGCCGCCTGCAACTCGTGCAGCAACAGCTTCATCCATAGCTCGCTGGTCTGGTGCTGGATGATGAACAGCAGCTCGTTGTGATCCGGCGACAAGGGACGCTGCGCGTCCAGCAACTGATCAAGACGCAGATAGTCCGAGTAGCTCATCTCCTTGGAGAAATCGAGCCGCGCCCGCTCCTCATGCACGATGCGTTCTGTCGCCCTCATGTCACCGCCTCGCGCGCAGCGCCGGACGACAGCACCTGCTCCAGCCTATCGACCGCGTCCCACACGTCGACAAAGCGCGTGTACAGCGGCGTGAAGCCGAACCGCAAAATATCAGGCGCGCGAAAATCGCCGATGACACCGCGCGCAATCAACGCCTGCATGATGGCGTAGGCATCGGTGGGATGCGACAGGCAAACCTGGCTGCCGCGCAAATGAACCGTGCGCGGCGTCACCAACGCCAGGCCGTGCCCGGCGCAACGTTGATCGACCAGCTCGATAAATAGCTGCGTCAAAGCGAGCGACTTGGCGCGCAGCGCTTGCATATCGCCGGCCGCCAGCAGCGTGTCGACGCCGCACTCCAGCGCCGCCATGCCCAGTACGGCGGGCGTGCCGCACAGGTAACGCCCCACGCCAGGCGCCGGCGTGTAGGTCGGTGTGAACTGGAACGGCGCCGCATGGCCGAACCATCCCGACAGCGGCTGAGTGCAACGCCCCGCATGGCGCGGATGGACCCACACAAAGGCCGGTGCGCCGGGACCGCCGTTCAGATATTTGTAGCCGCAGCCGACCGCGAAATCAGCGTCGTCGCGATGCAGGTCCAGCGGCACCGCGCCCGCCGAATGCGCCAGATCCCACAACACCAGCGTGCCCTGCGCGTGGGCGCGGCGGTTGAGCTCCGCCATATCATGCATGCGGCCGGTGCGATAGTTGACGTGGGTAAGCATCAGCACCGCCACCTCGCCATCGTCCAGCAACGGCCCCAGCTGCTCGACGGCGTCGACCAGCAACAGCGTGCAGCCCTGCTCGCGGGCCAGGCTGTCGGCGATGTACAGGTCGGTGGGGAAGTTATCCCGCTCCGAGACGATCAGGCGGCGGCCAGGGCGATCCTGCCTGGCGATGGCGAGCGCGGCATGCAGCGTCTTGAACACGTTCACGCTGGTCGAGTCCGCCACAACCAATTCGCCGGCCCCCGCGCCCACCAGACGCGCGATCTTGTCGCCCACGCGACGCGGCAGGTCGACCCAGCCTGCCTTGTTCCAGCTGCGTATCAAGCCCTGTCCCCATTCGCCGCGCACGACCTGGCTCACGCGCTCCGGCGTGGCGCGGGGTAGCGCCCCCAGCGAATTGCCATCGAGGTAAATCAGGCCGGGCGGCAAATCGAACAATGCCCGGTGGCTGGCCAGCGCATCGTCGCGATCCCATGCCTGTGCTTGTTCCCGCGTCGTCATTGCAGAGGCGGCGCTCATGCTAGCTCCGGCGCCGGGTTTTCGACCGCGGGAAAATAGTCGCGGCCGCGCGTCCGGTACGGCAGATGCGCGAAATCCATCGACAGCGCCGCACCGGTTTCAACGATGTGGCAGTCGGTGGACAGCGCCTGGAACTCGGCGTAGTAGTGATGGCTGGATTTCACGGCGATCACCCGTGCCTCATGCAGCGGCACACCGAGTCCGGTGAACGCGCTCGGCGACAGGGTTTGCTGGCGCCGGCTGATCAGCACGATGTCCGTGGCGCCGGCGCGCACCCATGCCGCCCGTCCCAGCGGGTCGCTCATGCCGGCGGTCTGTTGTGTATGGCGCTCGGCGGTCGCCCGCACCACCACCTCCACTTCCAGCGGCTGGCCCGATACAGGGCCGGCCTTGCCGCCTATGCGCAGATGCAAGCGTGCGCCCACCCCGGCCGCGTGGCACAGCTCGACAGCTTCAGGATCCCACAGCATGCCCACCGCGCTGCGCAGCTCGGGCCGTTGCAACAGGGCCGCCAGCAGCACCGTATGGTCGCACGGCGCGCCGCCGCCCGGATTGTCGCCCGCATCGGCAACGATCAACGGCGCCGCGCCGGCAGGCAACGCCGCCAGCGCCTGATCGATGCTCTGCAAGGTAGGCCGCAACGCGTGACGCAAGCGGTAGAAGCGCTGCGCCAGCTCCTGGGCCACGCTCGCGGCCAGCGAGCGGTCGCCGTCGGCCACCACCAGCACCTTGCTGCCGGCGTCGGCCACATCCCCCCATGGAAAGCCATGCACCAGGCTGGCCGACAGGACGCCGGGGCGGCGTTCCGCCTCGTACAGGGCGGCGACCAGTCCGCGCATCGGTTCCGACGTGGTGGGATAAAAGCCAACCATGCGGCAATCGACCACGGCCATGACGGGCTTGGTCGCACCGCTGGCGGCAGCGCGGCACAGTTCGAACAACTCTACCGCCCGCTGCTCGAAATCGGTATGCGGATACTCGCGCATCAGCACGATCGCATCGGCGTGCGTCGTCATGGCGGTGCTGAGATGGCAATGCGGATCCAGTTCGACCCCGATCACGCAGCCGACGCCGACGACCTCGCGCACGGCGCGCAACAAATCGCCTTCGCAATCGTCCACGCCTTCGGCCGCCATGGCGCCGTGCAGGAACAGCAGCGCCATGTCCAGCGGCATCGCCTGCCGGACCCGTTCGACGAGTTCGTCGCGCAACTGGGCATACGTGGCCGCAGGCACGCGGCCGGCCGGTTGCGCCATCGCGTACAAGCCCTCGTGCAATTCGTCGCCATAGTGCTGCGCCAGACGGCGCCATTGGCCGCCGATCGCGCCGGTCTCGGTCAAGGCGGCGGCAGTGATGGGGCCGCGCACGATGCCGAGCTCCTCGAACGCCTCCATCGTGGTGGGAAAAGTGGAAAACGTGTTGGTCTCTGTGACCAGCGCGGAGGTGAAGATTTTCATTGAACAGCTTCCTTATGCCAGAACGCGCGCAGGCGCGAAGTCAGTAACAACAGCATCAGCAGCGCGGCGACCAGCGGCAACACCGGCGCGCCGATCCACACCACCACCAGGCGCGACAGCGCCGCAGGCGGTGCATCCGCGCCGAGTCCGCCGACCCAGTCCAGGCCGAATCCAACCACGATGCCGCCCAGGGACTGGCCCAGTTTTTCTGCCGAAAACAATATGCCCAGATACATGCCCAGGCTTTCGCCCTCGCCCGAGGATTTGGTGGCGGCTTCCATCGCCAGCGTCGAGATCAGCACGGTCAGCACGCCGAACGCCAGCCCGAACACGACCGACGCGGCGATCATTTGCCCGTTGCCGCGCGCCACGGCCGTCAGCCACGACACCCCGGCCAGCGCCACCAGCAGGGCGCCGCCCAGCGCCGTCTGCGGCGGCGCGCGCCGCGTCAGCCACGGCGCCGCCGTCACACCGGCCAGCACCGACAGGAAGATCGGTGTCAGCAGCAACGACAGATTGTCCGGCTGCGCCCGCAACAGGTGCTGGTTGGCGTAAGGCAGGGCCGCGAACAGCGCCGTGCTGCTGGCGCCCAGCAATATCAGCAGCAGCACCACGCAATAAAAGGCCCGGTTACGCAGCGTGCGCCGCAGCGCCGGCAGCAGGGACAGCGACGCTTCCCCGCTGGCGCCATCGCGCATCGGCACGCGACGCACCACCAGCCAGCAGGCGCCGCTGGCGGCAATCGAGGCCAGGCCCAGCACCAGCGCCATGCCCAGGTAGCCGCCATGGAAGGTCTTGAAGCCCGACACCAGCTGCGGCGCCAGCACCGACACCGCCAGCCCCGCCACCGTCTGCCCCAGCGCGCGCGCCGACATCAGCGTGCTGCGGCCCGCCATGTCGGCGGCGATGTCGCTGGCGATGGCGGTGTGGGCCACGGCGAACACCGTCAGCATCAGCGATTGCAGCACCAGCAGCACGCCAAACGCCGCCACCCGCAACGGCAGCGCCAGGTCGGTCATCGGCAGGAACATCAGCACGCTCAGCACCGGCAACGCACACGCGATCAGCATCAGCAGCAGGCTGCGGCTGCCCAGTGCGCGCGCCCAGGCGTCGGCGCGCCGGCCCAGCCAGGGGTCGAGCAGCAAGTCGGCGAACTTCGGCAGCGCCAGCAGTACGCCGGCGAAGCCGGCCGGCACCTGCGCGTACTCGGTCAGGTAGTACAGGAACAGCAGCGGCACCACGCCGGAGGCCAGCGTCGCGCCGAGCGGGCCGGCGCCGAAGCCGGCCGCCATCAGGCGCGCGGGCGGACGTAGCTCAGCCATGGACGCGCCCCTCGGCCAGGTTCAGGCCACGGGTGCGCGCGGTATCCAGCACCAGCCGGCGGCGTTCGCCAGCCGCGCCGTCCAGGCGCAGCGTGCCCGCCAGCGGCACCGCCGGATCGTCGCAGCTGAGCAGACAGACATCGGCCAGCAGCGGCTCCAGCTTGTAACTGTTGCGGCCGTAGAGGCCGGCAATCCGCATGCTGCCCGGTTCGGACTTGATGACGATGTCGGCGCCCAGTTCCGTGCTGACCCAGTTGCCCGCGAACGGCGCCAGCGTCAGCGCGGCCCGGTCCTCGGCAACGACGCGTTCGCAGCGCATGCGCTGTCCCTGCTGGGTGACGTCGATGGCGTGGACCTTGCCTTCCGCGTCGCGCAACGCCGTCACTTCCAGCACAATCACCGACAGCAGATTGATGCGCAAGGTATCGCCGCTGCCCTGCTGCAGCGGCAGCGGCATGCCGAAGTCCTTCAGGCACAGCACGCCCTCCTGCAGCACGATGGCAAAGTGGCGGCCGCTGGCGCGGCAGTAATAGTCGCCGCCGTAGCTGTCGATCAGCGCCGCATCGGCCGGCGCTGCGGCCGCCTCCAGCGTCTCGTCCAGCAAGGCCGCCAGCAACTGTTCGGCCAGCGCCGGGGCCGCCTTGTCGCTGCGGTTGGTGATGACCACGATCTGGATGTCGTGCTCGGGCGCCGCCAGCATCTGGCAGCTGCCGCCGACCACGCCGCCGGCGTGGTGCACCAGCGTCACGCCGCGCCACTGCTCGCGGATCAGGCCGAAGCCGTAGGGGGTGACATGGCCATTGTTCAGTTCGGTTGGCGCCAGCATCTCCATCGACAGCGCGGCCGGCCACAAGGTCGGCGCCAGCAGGTGCGCCAGCCAGCGCTGCATGTCGTCCAGCGTGGAGGCGACCCCGCCCTCGCCCAGGATCACCGAGGGGAAGATGCCCTTGCCGAAGCTGCCGTCCGGCCGTGCGATGTGGGTGGCCGCGCTGCCCGGCAGCGGATCGAGATCGCTGCTCCACAGCGAGGTGTCGTGCATGCCCAGCGGCTCGAACAGGTGCTCGGCCATGGCTTGCGCCAGCGGCATGCCGAGCACCCGTTCGATGACCATCGACAGCATGCGATAGCCGCCGTTGTTGTAGATGAACTGGGCCCCGGCGGCGAAGTTGTCGTCGTGCTGGCGGCACTGGTAGTCGAACGCCGCCTCGCCCGGCGCCAGCACCATGCCATTCGACAGCAGCGACAGGTCGAGGTAGTCGCGGGTGCCGCCGGTGTGGTTCATGAATTGCCGCAGCGTGCGCCGGCCCTGGGACGGCGGCAATTCCGGCAGCCAGCGCGACACCGGCTCGTCGATCGACAACTTGCCCTGGTCGCGCAGCAGCAGCGCCAGCGTGCAAGCCAGATGCTTGGTGGTCGAGCCTATCCGCATCTTGGTCGACGGCGTGTTGACCAGGCCCGATTCCAGGCTGGCCAGTCCAAAGCCGCCGCGCAGCAGCGATTTGCCGCCGCGCCGTACGCTGACGATGGCGCCGGGTGCACCGGCGCCAGCGCCGGCGAATTCGTTCATTACAGCTGCCAGTTTTTCGATTTCAGTGTTAGCCATTGCATACTCTTTCAAAGTAAAATAAATAATCATTCATTTTTAACGTCAGCCATGCCCAAAAGAGATGAGCGCCATATGGCCTCGATGCGCAAACAGATACTCACTGCGGCCCAGATCGTCTTCGAGAAAAAGGGCGTGCACGCGGCCACGATGAGCGACGTCAGCACCCAGGCCGGCCTGTCGGTCGGCTCCCTGTACGTCCACTTCCGTTCCAAGGAAGAGGTGCTGCTGCAGCTGATCGACTCCGGCGTCAACGGCGAGCCGTTCGACGCCTGCACCACCGCAGGCGAGCTGCTCGGTCTGGTCGAGGCCATCCTGCAGGCGCTGGAGGCGCCGGGTTCCGCCAGCCAGGCGGCGTGCACCGCGCTGGAAGTGGCCGCCATCGCGCGCCGCAACGCCGAGGTGCAGGCGGTGGTGGTGCGCAACTTCACGCGCCTGCGCGATGCAGTGCTGGGGGCGGCGGCGCGCGTCGCCAGCGGCGGCGGCACGCAGGATGTGCAGGCCGTCGGCGAGGCGCTGATGTCCCTGCTGTTGTCGGCGCAGGCGCAGATGCTGATCGGCGTCCCCTCCTGCAACGACGCCAAGCTCAAGGCGGCGCGCATGTTGATCACGCAACTGCATGGGGCACCGGTGCGTGTGAAGCGCTATACGGCGCCGCTGCGGCCGACCGGCTCGGACTGAACGCCGACTCGGCATAGCTGATGCAGCCGCCGTGATACAGCGCGGCCGGCGTGGTGTCGCTGGCCATGAACAGGGGCGCGTCGAGGTCGATCAGATCGGCGCCCTGGGCCGCGATAAACGCCGGCAGCAGCGCCATCGAGCGGCCGCCCATGCAACCGATCATGACGCGCAGGCCGCGCCGCCGCGCTTCGGCCGCCAGCGCCAGCGCCTCGCTCAGTCCCCCGCATTTGTCGAGCTTGATGTTGGTCACCTGGTAGCGCGCCTGGACGCGATCCAGATCGGCCATGGTTTGCAGGGATTCGTCGGCGGCCAGCGGGATCGGAGCGCGCATCCGCTCCAGCGCGCCGTCTGCGTTCGCGGGCAATGGCTGCTCGATCAGCTCCACGCCGTTATCGACCAGCACCGCCATCATGCGGTCGAGATGTTCGAGCGACCAGCCTTCATTGGCATCGATGGACAGCCTGACATCCGGCCGTACCTTTCTGACGGCGATCACGCGGGCCGCGTCCTGGTCGCCGCCATCGAGCTTCAGCTTGAGCGCCCGGGCAGACGGAAGAGCCAGCGCCGCCTGCGCCATCTGCTGCGGCTCGGCGACGCCCAGCGTGACCATCGTGACCAGCGGCCGCACGCGGGCAAGGAACGCTTGCCGGTAGGTCGGCTCGCCGCGCGCGGCGGCGCTCAATTGCCAGCAGGCCCAGTCCAGCGCATTGCGCGCGCCGCCCGGCGCCATCTGGCGCACCGCACCCCAGACGCCCAGCAAGTCGGCAGGCAGGTCCGGCAGCAATGTGTCGATCTCGCGCCGCATGCTGGCGCCGCTTTCGCCCCGGTAAAAAACACCTGCCGCTTCGGCATGCGCCACATGCGGTCCACCGTGTACCGTGACGCGCAGCACGGATTGGCTATTGAGGGTGCGGCCGGCTATCCGCAGCGGCTGCTTGAACATTACCTCGTCGATAAAAGTTTCGATATGCATGATGGTATGAACTCCGTATCTCACTTGAAGGACTTGCTGAGCTGCAGGCCGAAGGTGCGCGGCGCGATCAGGTTGATCCGGCCCGGGCCGCCCAGCGAACTCAGGGTGGTGTCGGCCGAGGTCTGGCCGCGCCGGTCGCCCAGATTGCGGATGAACAGCGACAACGCGAATTGTTCGAACTCGATGCCGCCGCGCACATCGAAGGTGGCGTAGCCTGGCATGCGATACAGCGGTATGCCGGGCGCGGCGGAGAAGGTGTTGAAGCGCTCGCCGGTGTAGCGCGCGGTGGCGCCCACATAGGCGTCGCGGCCGCCGAGCTGGAATTCGCGGTCGGCCTGCAGCGCGGTCGACACACGGGCCGTGTCGGGCAAGCGTTCGCCGGCCTTGCCGCCCAGATCCGGGCTGGCGTCGAGCAGCTTGGCGTCGATGACGCTGAGCGCGGAGGACAGCCGCCAGCCGCTGATCGGCGCGCTGCGCAAGGTCCACTCCAGCCCCCGTGAGCGGGCGCTGCCGGCGTTGCCGATGCCGCCGAAGCCGCCGCCACCGCTGAACACCTGCATGTTTTTCCAGTTGATCTGATACAGCGCCAGTTCCGATGCCAGCAGGTTCGGCAGCAAATCGCCTTTCCAGCCCAGCTCGTAACTCCACAGGCTGTCGGAGCGGAAGGCGGGCTTGTTCAAAGGTTCGCCGGTCAGCGGATTGCGGATCACGGGCAAGGGGCCGCCCGGACGGTAGCCGCTGGCCACCCGCGCGTACAGGGCTTGCCTGGCGGCGGGCCGCCAGCGGGCGGTGAGCAGCCAGGTGGTCACGCCTTCCGACGAATCGACCGCCGGCTGCGACGCCGGCGCGAACAGCCCGCTGAGCTGATTGTCGAGATGCTGGCGGTTCTGGCTGCGGCGCACGCCCAGTGACAGGTCGGTCTGCTGGCTGGTGTAGTACGTGCCGGTGCCGAACAGCGCCGCCTCGCGGAAGGTGGAGGGAAACGTGGCGTCGAGCAGCAGCGGCGCGACAGGCTGCCGCGCCGCGTTCAGCGGATCCATGTGCTGATTCTTGGAGCCCTCCTCGCTGGCGTAGAAGGCCCCGGCCAGCCACTCGAATATCTTGCTGCGCGGTGAAGTCAGGCGCACTTCCTGGGTCAGCTTGCGGTTGTAGAACGAATAGTCCAGGGCGTAGCCGGCGGCGTTGATGCCGGCCGCGCCCAGCAAAGGCACATAGAAGGCCGATGGGTCCATCCGGCCATGGTTGGTGGAACGCTGCCAGCCGCTGATGACGTCCAGCGTGGCCCATTTCAGATCGGCCTTGACCGCCAGCGAAACAAGATCGTTGCCCACGTCGACCGGCTCGGCGATAAAGCGCCGCATGGTATCCGGGCCATCGACCGGTTGCATCGTGGCCAGGTTCATGTCCTCGGCAGCGGCGCCGTCGCGGCGCTGGCGTTGGCTTAACGCAGTGACGCGCAACGACAGGTCTTTATTCGGGGTGAGCAGCAAGGCGAGCCGCCCGCCCGAGGTGGTCGAGCCATCGGACGCGCCGCCTGGATGATTCAAGTCGCGGATGAAACCGCCGTCCGCGCGCTGGTAGAGCGTGGCCCGCAGCGCGGCAACGCCCGGTTTGAGTGGCGTGTTGACCACGGCGCGCAACACGTGGCCGGATTCGCCGCCCTGCTTGCGTGAAAGCTCGCCCGTGGTTGTCACGCTGAACTCGCCGGTGTCGGGTTCGACTGCTGCATACTTGATCAAGCCGCCCATCGCGCCGGCGCCGTACAGCGTGCCTTGCGGTCCGCGCAGCACCTCCACATTGGCCAGGTCGAACAGGCCCAGATCGAGCGCGCTGGAGCCGCCGCCGGCATACGCGGAGCTGGAGCCGAAGGGCACATCGTCGATATACATGCTGACCGTTGCACCGACCTGCGACCCGGTGGTGACACCGCGCATGGTGATCTGGCTCTGGCCCGTGGCGCCGCCCGCCTGGTTGAGATTGACACCCGGCAGCAGTGCCGCCAGGTCGCCCAAAGACTGATAGCCGCCCCGCTCCAGCGCCTCGCCTTTGACCACGTCCACGCTCAGCGGCACTTCACGCGCCGGTTCGCGGCGGCGCTGCGCGGTGATGGTAACGATCTCGATCGGGTCGCCGGTGGCGCTCGCCACCGGTGCGGTGACAGCCTCGGAGGCAGGTGGCTCGGCCCAGACGGCAATCGGCAGCGTGCCACACGCTACCGCCAGGGGGAGATATGTCAGTTTCAATTTCGAGCCAGAACCACGGTCACACGTACGCATCGTTGTCTCCATAATGAATGAACATTCGTTTTTTTTGCGATTATGCGCGTGCTATTGCGGGCAGTGCAAGCAATATTTGCTAAGTCGAATCAGATCGTGGCGTGTACTCCGATCTCCAGACGTGATCCAAAAACCACACTTGAATATGCGTAAATATTCCTCCCCCGCGCAGCGCCACCGGCACGGCATCGCGCTACACTAGCCGCTCGCCCACCTGCCTGAGGAATCGAGACATGACACGCAAAACCGCTGCCGATTTTGACCCTGAAGTATTGAAGCTGTTCGACCAGTACGTACACGGCGGCATCACGCGCCGTGATTTCCTGTCGTCGGCGACGCGCTACGCGGTGGGCGGCACCACGGCCGCCGGCCTGCTCGCCACGCTCAGCCCCAGCTTCGCCGCTCCGGTGGTCAACGCCGA
Organism: Rugamonas rivuli; assembly: GCF_009380165.1. Lineage (GTDB taxonomy): Bacteria > Pseudomonadota > Gammaproteobacteria > Burkholderiales > Burkholderiaceae_D > Rugamonas > Rugamonas rivuli. The sequence continues at coordinate 214,193 of NZ_WHUF01000006.1, read as the reverse complement.
CGACCGCCGCATCAAGGCCCGTTTCGTCGAACTGCCTTCGCCGCAGGGCAACGGCACGGTGCGCGGCTACCTGGTCTCGCCCGCCGACGCCAAGGGCAAGCTGCCACTGGTGCTGGTGGTGCATGAGAATCGCGGCCTGAACCCGCACATCGAAGACATCGCCCGCCGCCTGGCGCTGGACGGTTTCATCGCCTTCGCGCCAGACGCCTTGTTCACCCTGGGCGGCTACCCCGGCGACGAGGACAAGGCGCGCGCCCTGTTCGGCAAGCTGGACCAGCCCAAGACCCGCGCCGATTTCGTCGCCGCCGCGCGCTGGCTGCAACAACAACCGGAAGGGAACGGCAAGCTGGGCGTGGTCGGCTTCTGCTTCGGTGGGGGGATTTCCAACTACCTCGCCACGCAGCTGCCGGAACTGGCGGCCGCCGTGCCTTTCTACGGTGGACAACCGGCGGCAGCGGACGTGGCGCGCATCAAGGCCCACCTGCTGATCCACGACGCCGGCAACGACGAGCGCATCCGCGCAGGCTGGCCCGCCTACGAGCAGGCGCTGAAGGATGCCGGGGCGAACTATCAGTACCACGTGTATCCGGGCGTGGAGCACGGCTTCAACAACGACACCACGCCGCGCTACGACGCCGCCGCCGCCAAGCTGGCCTGGCAGCGTACGACTGACTTCTTCCGCGCACGGTTGGCTTGAGAGAGGCAGCGGCCTATTCGTATTTGGCCTTCAGCCGCTGCCACTCGGGATCGTCCTTGAGCTGCCGGATCACGGGGGCGATGCTGTCGTAGACCGCCGCTTTGGAACGGGGCACCAGGAAGCGGCGCTCGGTCGCGCGGGACGGCAGTTCGTGCAGCTGGAATTTGTCGGCTGCCACCGCGTGCACCTTCAGGTAGTAGCGCGCGATCGACTCGGCGACCATCACGCTGTCCACCCGCCCGAGCCGCAGTTTTTCCAAGTTGTTGTCGTCGCTGATGGCGTCGCTGCGGACCAGGCCTTGCTGGCGCACCCACGCTTCCAGATCGGGATAGCTGTAGCCGAGCGCCATGCCGACCGTGCGGCCGCTCAGCGCGCCAGGCTTGGATTCGCTGTAAGCCTGCCCCGCCGGTAGCACGATCACATAACGGTCGATGTTGAACGGCACCGTCCACAGGTATTTTTTCTCGGCCGCGTCGTTGAACCATTCCGGCATCATGCCGATGACGATGCCGTCCAGCTCGCCCCGCTCCACTTGCAGCTGCAGGCGCTTGCGCGGCAGATAGATCAATTTGAAACTCAGCTGGCCGAGTTTTTTGCGGTTCAGGTACGCCACCATGTCGGGATAGATGCCGCCACCGTCACCGATAACCAAGGGCGCAACGCGGGCGCTGGTATAGACGTTGACGACTTCGCCCCGCGCCGCTCCGTGGAGCACGCCCAAGCACAACATCGCCAGTGCCATCAGGGACTTTTTCATATTTGAAATATAGCATGGCCGGATTTAAGCTCGCCCTAACCTTTCCACCCGTCCGCTTGCTACAATGGACGGATGCGTAACGTCCTGGCCCTCTTTGTCGCGGTGATTTTCGTGCTGTACAGCTCCATGCTGGCGGCCGCGCCCGCGCATGCCTGTTGCAAGAGCGCCGATTGTCCCGTGACGCAGTGCGTGGCGGCCGACTGCCTGCCGTCAGCGATGCCGGCGGCCCTGGGCGATATCGCGCTGCCGGCTACGCCGCCCGCCAGTGTGGCGGCGCAATGTCCCGCCCCTGCCATCCTGCCTACCCCGCCGACCAAAGTGTGGTGTCCTCCCGACTGACGGTAGAGTGTTTTCGATCAAGCAAACAACTTCTACTTTTATAAGGAAACACCATGAAATCGATCATCATCAAAGCATCGGCCGTGACGGCCATCCTGCTGGCATCCGCCGGCGCCTACGCCAGCTCCATGGATTGCTGCAACGGCCTGGAGTGCTGCATCAAGATGCTGGCCTGCTGCTTCTAAGCGCTAGGCTGATGTAAAGAAAGGGCCCCTCGGGGCCCTTTCTTCATTTTAGGACTTGGCGAAGGCCAGGAAGTCGGCGTTGAACCGTTCCTTGTGCGTATCGGTCAAGCCGTGCGGTGCGCCCGGGTAGACGATCAGCTTGGCGTGCTTGACGATGGCGGCCGAGGCTTTGCCTGCGGCATCGATCGGCACGATCTGGTCGTCGTCCCCGTGGATGACCAGGGTAGGCTTGTCGAACTTTTTCAAGTCTTCGCGGAAGTCGGTCTCGGAGAATGCCTTGATCGAGTCATAGGTATTCTTGTGGCCGGCCTGCATGCCCTGCGCATACCATGCCTGGATGATGCCCTGCGAAGGCTTGGCGCCCGGACGGTTGTAGCCGTAGAACGGGCCGGAGGCGATATCCAGGTACAGCTGGGCGCGGTTGGCAACCGAGCCGGCGCGGATGCCGTCGAACACTTCCATCGGCAGGCCGCCCGGGTTGGTGGCGGTCTTCAGCATCAGCGGCGGCACGGCCGAGATCAGGCCCAGCTTGGCGATGCGCTTGGTGCCGTGGCGGCCCACGTAGCGCGCCACTTCACCGCCGCCGGTCGAGAAACCGGCCAGGATGATGTTCTTCAGGTCCAGCGCTTCGATCAGCTGCGCCAGGTCGTCGGCGTAGTGGTCCATGTCGTTGCCGTCCCAAGGCTGGCTCGAACGGCCGTGGCCGCGGCGGTCATGGGTGATGACGCGGAAACCGTTGTTGGCCAGGTGGAAGGCGGCCGATTCCCAGCTGTCCGCGTTCAGCGGCCAGCCATGGCTCAGGATCACCGGTTGGCCGGTGCGCGGGCCCCAGTCCTTGTAGTAGATCTCGACGCCGTCGCGGGTGGTGATGGTGCTGCCCGTTTTGCTGACTGCGCCACCATGAATCACCGGCGCGGCCTGTGCGCTGCCCCCGGCAAACGCGGCCAGCGGCACCGCCACGGCGGCGACTGCTGCACCGGCGCCACCAAAGATGGCGGAGCGGCGGGATGGGTTCACTGCTTGGTCTTGGGTAGTTTTGTTCATGATGGACTCCATTTTAATTAGTTAACGATTTAATAGGAAACTACGTTTTTACATTCTTACTGGCGATTCTTGTGCTGCCCACGTGCTCAATATATATCGCACGCTATTCAATAGCAAGCTATTTCAATCAATTCTTTTACAGCACTTTCTCTCTTTTAGTCGATGCTTGGCTACCAGGGCCTGTGCTACAGTGCTTTGCACGTTTGGCCTTGCGATGGGTTGAATCTTAGGCCAGCCGGTGCATTTGCGGAACAGACAGCCCTGCAAGCTGACTTTGCAAAAATGCAGACCGCCCCACGAAACGACATCCTCCATGCCCTCAAATACCGAATTCGACTGGAACGACATCCCGCTGATCCTGACGCTGGCGCGCAGCGGCAGCATGAGCGCCACCGGCCGCCAGCTGGGCGTGGATGCCTCGACCATCAGCCGCCGCATCGCCGCCGCCGAAAAAGCCCTGAAGCTGCGCCTGTTCATCCGCGATAACACCGGCTACCAGCTGACCGACGCCGGCCAGGTCTTCGTCCAGCATGGCGAAGCGGTCTACGGCAACGTCCAGAGCATGTTGCAAGCCTCTACCCAGGAGGCCGACGCCACGGCCGGCCCGGTCAACATCACCTCGATCGACTTCCTGTTCGACTACTGGCTGCTGGACCACGTTCCCACCCTGCACGCGCAGCATCCGCATCTGCAGTTGACGCTGCAGGCGGAAAACCAGAACCTGTCCTTCACCCGCCGCGAGGCCGATTTCGCCCTGCGCCTGGGCAAGCCGGGCGAGGATGCGGCGCTGGTGATGCGCAAGCTGGGCGATCTCGGCTTCGCCGTCTACGGCCACGCCAGATTCGCCGACACGCCGCGCGCCTGCTGGGGCACCCAGCCGTGGATCGCCTACGACGACGCGCTGGCCGGCACCGGCGAAATGCAGTGGCTGGCGCAGATGGACCCGCAGCCGAACAAAGTATTGAAGGTGAACAGCCTGAGCACGATGGTGCGCGCCTGCCGGGCCGGCGTCGGCATGGCGCTGCTGCCCTGCCTGCTGGGGCAGCAGGAGGGCTTGGTGCGCATCGGCAGCGGCGTCGAGGTGCAGCGCGATATCTGGCTGCTCAGCCATCGCGACGCCGGCTCCATCGCCCGCTTCAAAACCGTCTCCGCCTGGCTGACACAGCTCTACGCCAGCAATCAAGACCTGCTGTGCGGCGCAGTTTCAAACCGCTAATCCGCATTCTGACCCCTCGTTTTTGCAGTTCGTCACATCCCGATGGATGTACAGGGCCCCCTTGTCTATAGTTCACTCAACGCAAGACAAAACGCAGTGAACCACACAACCCAAGGAGCTCAAAATGAACATCGCCAAAAACATGGAAGCCATCTTCGTCGCAGCAATCGTCGTCGCCAGCGCCACCTCGTTCGCCACCGCAGCCGTACCGGCCATGCACAGTGCAGCCCCAGTGGCAGCAGTCGCCGCCAAGGCCGACACCAGCAAAATGCAGGTTGTCACCGTCAGCGCCAAACGCCTGACCGCCGCGGAAAAAGCAGCACTGTAATCCCCGCAGCAAACCTCGAACAACGACGGAGCGCATCATGAAAAAATATCTGCAGGCTGCAATGCTGGCCACGGTACTGAGCAGCGGCGCAAGCGCCGCGCTGGCGGCCGATGTGATCAGCGAAAACCGCAGCGTCGATGCGCGTGCCGTCAACATCGACCTCGATGGCGTCATCAGCCTCAAGGTCAAGCAAGGACCAGTCGCGTCGCTGACTCTATACGGAGAGGCTGACGCGCTGAAAAAAGTGACGGTGGAGCAGACGGGCGATACCCTGCACATCGGCACAAGCAAGATGCGCAGCTTCAGCTTCGGCAACAAGCAGTCGCTGCGCGCGGAACTGACGCTGCCGAACCTGCAGCAGATCGTGTCGGGCGGCGTCGGTTCGACCGAAGTCGCAGGCTTCAGCGGCGACAAGCTGCGCCTGACACTGGATGGCGCAGGTTCGGTGAAGGTCAACAACACCCAGTATCGCAACGTCGACGTCAAGCTGGGCGGCGTCGGCAGCATGACCGTCAACACCGGCAACAGCGACAACGTCGATCTGAACCTGCACGGCGCCGGCCACATCGAAATGACCGGCCAGACCAGGCAACTGCACGCCACCCTGGGCGGCGTGGGCGGCCTCGATGCACAGGCACTGCTCGCCGACACGGTGGACGTCAACATGACAGGACTGGGCAGCGCGTCGGTGTACGCGAAGAACAGCGCGAATATGAAGTTATCGGGCATGGGTTCGGCCAAGGTGTACGGCAACCCGGCCAGTCGTAACGCCAGCGCCCGCGGCATGGGCAGCATCAGCTGGCAGTAAGGAATGCGGTAGTCCGCAGCAGGAAACACATGGGTGTGTTTTTACCGTCCGCGAGGGTCACTCCTCCCGGACGGTTTTTTTTTACTTCAGATAGCGGGCCTGCACGACGTCGTGCCCCAGCACGATGCGCATGTCTGCATAGGCCGATTTTCCGCTCTGCGCCTGCAGCGGCAAGCCCAGTCGCTGCGCCAGCGTCTGGGCCAGCAGCTGCTGGCCGCGCTGGTACTCGATGCGGCTGAGCGGCACCACGAACGGCCGGACGTTGGTCAGGCGCGTGGCCTTGATGCCCTCCGCGCTGAGCGTGCGCGCCAGCCGCGCGGCGGCGCCGGCGATGCCGTTGCCGTTGCTGATCTCCAGCCGGACGCCCGGCGGCGCGGCTGCGGCCACGGCGACTGCATCGGCACTTGCAGCGGAACTCGCACCGACACGCGCACCTGCGCCGAAGCGCAGCACCTCCACCAGCGCCGCGCCGATCTGCCGCACCTCTGTGCGCGGCATCGACGCATCGAGGGCGGCCCTGGCCTGCGCCGCGCCCTCCTTCAGCAGCATGTAGTCGCGCTGTACGTCATGGGCGCGCAGCGTGGCTGCCTGCTTGAACATGGTCGCCGCCCGCTCGCGCTCTCCTCCGGCTTCCAGCGCCGCGCCCAGCTGTTCCCAGCTTGACGCATCGGTCGGCGCCTGCAGGCAGGCCCGCTCCAGCGCTGTCAGCGCGGAGCTGCGCGTGTCCGGCTCCAGTACAGGAGAAGGTGCAGGCGCCATGCCGCTGCACGCCATCAGCAATGCGCCGGTGCATGCGGCGCCCAGTTCGCGTTTCATCATCGTCTCCTATTGGCCCAGCATCGTCGGCAGCATCCGGTAAATCTGGATGCCAGCGGGCCCGATCAGCACCAGCATCAGCGTCGGGAAGATGCAGAAGATCAGCGGGAACAACAGCTTCAACGCGATCTTGGCTGCGGCCTCCTCGGCGATCACGCTGCGTTTGCTGCGCAGGTTATCCGAGTGCACCCGCAAGGATTCGCCCATGCTGGTGCCGAAGCGCTCCGACTGGATCAGCATCGCCACCAGCGTGTCCACATCCTCGACGCCGCTGCGCAAGGCCAGGTTGCGCAAGGCCTTCTCCTTGCTGAAGCCCGCACGCACTTCCATCAGCACCAGTTGCAGCTCCTGCGCCAGCGCCACGCTCTTGATGTGGATTTCCCCCGCCACCTTGGCCAGTGCGCGCTCCAGGCTCAGGCCCGCTTCCACGCAGACGGTCAACAGATCCAGCGCGTCGGGGAAGTTTTCGAAGATCTCGCGGCTGCGGCCGGCCGCTTTGCGCGACAGCACGGCGTTCGGTATGTAGTAGCCGATGGCCGCCGTCACCAGCAGCAGATGGAGATAGAGTTTGTTCAGCGCCCCCTGCAGCGCGGCGGCGCCCACCACCGCCACCACGGCCGGCAGCCCCAGCGCCAGCAGCGTCTTGGCGGCGAAGTACAGCGACGGAGCCGATGCGCTGCGCCAGCCGGCGTTCATGAAACGGGTACGCAGCGGCGAGCGCTCCCAGCCCTCCTCCGGCAGCGACATGCGGGAAAAAGGTTGCGCCGCCTGCGCGACCTTCTCCACCCAGCCCACTTCGACCGGCGACGATGGTTCCGACGTGCCGATGAAATCGCCGAGCCGCTCGCGTATCGGCACCGACGAAAAACTGAGCAGCGCCACCAGCGCGATGCACACCACCACCGCGAAGACGATCACGAGGAAAACAATCTGCCGGATGTCCATGCCCCGCTCCTCAAACCCGTATGCGTATCAGCTTGCGCATCCACAGCACGCCGCCGCAGGCCATCACGCAGGCATACCACGTCATCCGCACGCCTACCGGATCGGTCCATAGCACGCGGATGTAGGCGGGATTCACCAGCACCATCACGCCCAGTACGCCCAGCGGCAGCAAGCCCAATATCCAGGCCGACATCCTGCCCTCGGCCGACATCACACGCACTTGCGCCAGCAAGCGCAGGCGGGAACGTATCAGACGGCTGATGTTGCCGAGGACTTCAGCCAGGTTTCCGCCCGACTCGCGCTGGATCAGCACCGCGATCACCAGATAGCGCAGATCGGTCAGCGGCACGCGCATCGCCAGGTTGTGCAAGGCTTCGTTCATCGGCACGCCGTAGTTGATCTCCTCGTAGGCGAACTTGAATTCTCCGGCGATCGGCTCCGGCATCTCCTCGCCCACCATCTGCATGACGTTGGCGAAGGAGTGCCCTGCGCGCAGCGCCCTGCCGAGAAAGTCCGCCGCCTCCGGAAGCTGCACCTCCAGCTTGAGCAGGCGCGCGCGGCGCGTGCGCATCAACACCAGCCAGGGCAGCGACAGCGACAACGCCAGCAGGCCGGCCGCCGCCATCGCAGGCATTGACAGCAGCGACAGGATCAGCAGGCCGCAGGCCAGCATCGCCAGCGTGCAGCAGAGGAACTGCGACACCGACCACTGCACGCCGGCCTGCAACAGCAGCCGGTCCAGCAAGGCCAGGCGGTCGACCCGGCGCAGGATCCTCTCCAGCGCGGGATTGCGGCTATAGCTGCGCTGCTTGAGGATGTCGATCCGCTCGCCGCCACGCTCGCCGCGCGCAGCCATCAACCGCAAGCGCTTGGCGATACGCCGCGCACCGCCGCCGTGGGCGCTCGACCACCACAGCCAGGCGCCTTCGATCATCAGGATCACCGCGGCGAACAGCAGCACCGCGAAAGCCGTGAAGAGCGTGTCCATGTCGCTACTCGTAGATCTTGTCGGGATCGAACACCGAATCGGCCACGGGCACGCCGAACATGCGCAGACGGTCGGCGAAGCGCGGCCGCACTCCTGTGGCGGAAAAGCGGCCCTGCACCTTGCCGTTCGCGTCCACGCCTTTCTGCTCGTAGCGGAAGATCTCGTGCATGGCGATCACGTCGCCCTCCATGCCGGTGATCTCCTGCAGGCTGACCAGCTTGCGCGTGCCGTCGGTCAGCCGCGACACCTGCATCACCACCGTGACGGCGGAACAGATCTGCTGCCGCGTGGCCCGCGGCGTCAGGTTCAAGCCGGTCATGCCGACCATGTTCTCCAGCCGCGACAAGGCGTCGCGCGGCGTGTTCGAGTGGATGGTGGCCAGCGAGCCTTCATGGCCGGTGTTCATGGCCTGCAGCATATCGAGCGCCTCCGGCCCGCGCACCTCGCCGAGGATGATGCGGTCCGGCCGCATGCGCAGCGCGTTGCGCACCAGCGAACGCTGGTTGACCTCGCCCTTGCCCTCGATGTTGGGCGGCCGCGTCTCCAGCCGCACCACATGCGGCTGGCGCATTTGCAGCTCCGCCGCATCCTCGATGGTGACGATGCGCTCCGCCGCCGGAATGAAGCCGGACAGCACGTTCAGCATGGTGGTCTTGCCGCTGCCGGTGCCGCCGGAGATCAGGATGTTGACCTTGGCCTGGCCCAGCGCCTTCAGCACCTCCATCATCGGCGGCGTCAGGCTGCGGTAGTCGAGCAGGTTCTGCACCGTCAGCGGATTGACGGCGAAGCGCCGTATCGACAGGATAGGTCCATCGATCGCCAGCGGCGGAATGATGGCGTTCACGCGCGAGCCGTCCGGCAGCCGCGCATCGACCATCGGGCTGGACTCGTCCACGCGGCGGCCCACGCGCGAGACGATCTTCTCGATGATCTTCATCAGGTGGGCATTGTCGTTGAAGGTGACGTCGGTCAGCTCCAGCCGGCCGGCGCGTTCGACGTAGACCCTGGCGCAGGTATTGACCAGGATGTCGGACACGCCGGGATCGGCCAGCAGCGGCTCCAGCGGCCCGAAGCCCAGCATCTCGTGCTGGATGTCGAGCACCAGGCTATGCCGCTCGTGCTGATTGAGCACGATGCGCTCTTCCTCGATGATGCGCTGGACCAGCAGCGCCAGCTCGTGCTTGAACTGCTCCGGCGTCAGCCGCTTCAGGCGCTCCAGGTCGATGCGGTCGAGTATCGTTTGATGCATGCTCTTCTTCAGCTCCAGGTAGGCCGCCGCGGCCAGGCCCGGCGGTCCGTTGATGCCCTGGCGGTTGTCGTCCGCAGTGGCCAGCCGTTCGCGTAAGCTCATGTCATCCTCCTCAATCGTTGTCGTGGCGGCCGAACAGGCGGTCGAACAGGCCTTTGCTTTCCGAGACCCGGCGTGCCGTCACCAGTTCCACCAGCTCGGCCAGGCTGCGCGCCACCGCGCTGCTGCGCGACAGCTGCAGCACCGGTATGCCCTGGTTGACCGAATCCGTGGCCGACAGATAGTCGTTGGGCACCGTGTGCACCACGTCCGCGCCCAGCGCCTGCTCCAGGTCCATCAAGCGCAGCTTGCCGCCCTTTTCGTAGCGGTTGACGATCAGGCGTGTGCGGTCGCTCGGATAGCCGAGCGAGCGGAAGATGTCCAGCAGGCGGCGGCCGTCGCGGATGTCCGGCAGCGCCAGCTGCAGCACCGGATGGATGGTGTCCGCCTGGTCCAGCGCGCGCAGCGAGATGGCGTCGATCTGGCGGCCGACATCGAGCACGATGAAGTCGTAGTGCTGGCGCGCCACGCGCAGGATGGCGTCCATATGCTCGGGCTTCATGTCGACCGCGTGATTGGGATCGTCCGCCGCCGCCAGCACGCCGAAGTTGGAGGCCACGTGCACCAGGCAGGAATCGAGGAAGGAGCCGTCCATGCGGCTGATCTGCGCGCAGATGTCGGACAGCGTCATCGTCGGCTTCTGGTCCGACACGTACAGCGTGGCGTCGCCGAACTGGCCGTGCAGGTCGATCAGCAGCACCTTCTTGTCGGCCAGCGCGGCCAGCGCGTAACCGAAATTGGTCGACAAAAACGTCGCGCCGCTGCCGCCCTTGCAGGAGATGAAGGCCAGCACCTTGCCGTCGCGCGTCTGGCTGACGCCCGTCGCCACTTCGATGCGGCTCATCGCTTCGTGGAAGGCGCTGTGCACCAGCGGCAGTTGCAGCACCTCGCGCATGCCGGCGCGCATGGCGCGGATCAGCAGGTCCTGCTGCGGCTCGCGCGTCAGCAGCATGAAGGACGACGAGGAATACAGCTTGCCCAGTCGTTCGAGCAGTTCCGTCTCGTCCGGCGCGGCATCGCTGGCGTCGACGATCACCAGGTCCGGCATCTCCGGCAGCTGGCGTTCGACCGCGTCGCGCAGGCCGTTGCGCGATGCCACCAGCTGCATCGCAGGCATGCGCGCGGAGCCTTGTGCGGCGACTTCGGCGTGCAGCAGGCTGTCCCTGCTGATCATCAGTGCTTTCATGATCGCTCCTCGTGATGCAGCTACTTGGCGCCGCTGACGCCGATGGTGAATGCGGACGGCTGCGGCGCCGGCTCACTGCTGGCCTTCTGGTACCGCTCGTAGGCGGCGTGCGCGGAGCGGCCGTCCATGCCGGCGACCGGATCGCCGTTGCGGCCCGCGTCCGCATGCATGACCTGCTGCGCCAGCGTGGCGCGGGCAGCGGCGCCGAAGTTGCGGTCCCATTGCGGCGTGGTGGGCGTGATGGAGGCGGTATTCAGGGCGCACGCGGCCAGCGTGCATGCCATTGGCAGGCTAAGTAGATGTCGCATCGTCGTATCCCGGTTATTTGTGGTCGGTGCTTTGGGCCGGCGGCCCTTCCATTCGGCCTTCGAGGAACAGCTGCGCGCGGCTCGGCGTGGTGACGTCGTCGGTCGGCAGCTTGTAGTTCTCCGGCAGCGGCTTGACCAGATGCGGCGTCACCACGAACAGCAGCTCGGTGCGGTCCTGCTGGAAGTCGGTGCTGCGGAACAGCGCCCCCAGCACCGGCAGCTCGCCCAGCACCGGCAGGGCGTGGATGTTGGCGCTCTGGGTGTTGCGGATCAGGCCACCGATGGCGAAGCTTTGGCCATCGAACAATTCAACCGTGGTGGAGGCGCGGCGCGTGGTAATCAGCGGCAGGATGGCGCCGCCCGAAAAACCCGCAGCCGAGATGCCGATGCCCTCGCGCGACAACTCCGACACTTCCGGCGCCACGCGCAGGTTGATGCGGCCGCCGGCCAGCACCGTGGGCGTGAAGCGCAGGCCGACGCCGAACTCCTTCTCCGCCAGCGTGATCTTGTTGTTGTCCTGGGCGACTGGAATGAAGATTTTTCCGCCCGACAGAAAACTGCCTTCCTGGCCGCTGATCGCCATCACCGTCGGTTCGGCCAGGATGCGTACCAGGCCATCCTGCTTTTCGGCGGAGATGCTGGCGTGGTTGCCGCCGGCCTTGCCGACTCCTAGCAGTCCTTTCAGCATGCCGGACACAAAATCCGATGCCAGCGAGGTAGTCCAGCTGCCGTTGCCGAACTTCAGCGCAAGGCCGCTCTCCAGTTTGTCCAGCAGCGTTTTGGAGACCTCGGCGATTTTCACTTCCAGCATCACCTGCTGCGGTGCGCCGACGTTGAGCAGGTTGACGATGCGTGCCGCGCCAGCGCCGGCGGCGGACGGCGCCGACGCTGGCGACGCTGCGGCCGCACCGCCCTTGTCGCCCTTGGCTGCCTCCAGCGCCTGCGCCGGGCGCCGCACAAACGCGGCCGCCAGGTCCAGCACGCGCGCCGCCGTTTGCGCATCGTCGACGGTGCCGCTGATGACCAGCGTGTCGCCGGCGGCGCTGACCTGGATGTCTTTTTGCGCTGGCATCAGCGCGGCCAGCGCGTTCTGCAGCGCGGCCGGATCGACGCCGATCACCACCTCGATCACATTGCACATGCCGCTGCGGCCCTGCACGATCATATTGCTGCTGCCGATGTCGACGCCGACCACGTACAGCGTATCCGGCGCCACCAGCATCGCCTGCAGCACGGCCGGATTGCCGACGCTGCGCGCCTGCACCGCTTCGGGCATGCGCATCAGCGTCGACTTGCCCAGCGCGAGGGTCAGGTTGCCCGGCGTCGCCGCCTGGCCGCTGCAGCGCAGGCCCACGGCCTCGCGGCTCACCTGCGGCTGCGACTGCGGCTGCTGCGCTTCCAGCGCGGCGACGGCAGCGGCGACACCGCTGGCCGGGACGCCGGCGGCGGCCTGCGCCTGGCTGGCCGCCGCGATCAGCAGCACGTATCGTAGCGTCCTCATGGCGCGCTCACAGGCATTCCTGCGTGCGCTGCACACCGGCGATCACGCCGACGCAGGAGCGGTTGCGCGGCGCCGTCTGCGCCAGCTGCGCGCGCGGCTTGTCCGCAACGGCGGGCGTTGCCGCCGGCGCGGGGGCAGGTGCACTAGCCTTGGCGATACCGAGCAGGCTGAATTTGGTCGCGCCGTCCGTCACGCCGGGGCGCGGATCGACCTGGTTGCGCAGCACCAGCGACAAGCTGCCGACGCTGCGCGCCAGGTCGATATTCTCGGCCTGCGCCGGCGTCACCTCCAGCGTGACGGCGTTGACCACGCGCGGCTTGGTCTCGTCGCGTCCCACTTCCTGCGCCACGGCCAGCACCAGTATCCGTTCCAGCACGATCTTGGAGATCGCGTTGTCGTTGCCGGATGCGGCGGCCTGGGTGTTGACGATGATGTCGACGAAGTTCCCCGGCAGCGCAAACCCGGCCACGCCCACCACATCGTTCACGCGCACCGTGATGGCCCGCTTGCCTTCCGAGATCAGCGCCGACAGGCCGCCCAGCGTGCCGGCCGGCGCCAGCTTGGCCTCGCTCAGCGGCTCGTTGCGCAGCACGCTGGTTTTCAGCACGCGCCCGACCAGCCGCGCACCGTCGCGGATGGCGCCGCGCGGCAGGCTTTCGGCCGGCCAGTCTATCGTCATCAGCATCTCCGGCGTCAGGCGCTGGCCCAGGTTCACATCGGTGGCGGCGACGACGATCTTGTTGGCCGACGCCGGCGACTGGCGCAGCAGCCAGCGCGAGGCCAGGCCCACGGCCACCAGGCCCAGCACGACAGCCAGCGCCATCATCATCAGTGCGCGCTTGTTGTTCATGCTATGCGCCGTTGCAGCTGGTCGATCGCATCGCCGGCGGCGGCCGCCGGTTCGCAGGTGGCGAACATGCTGATCCAGGCCTGCTCCAGCGCCGCCACGCCGAGGCGCGCAGGCTCGCCGAGGAAGCCGGCGAAATCGCTGATGCGGCCGATGATCTCGCGCGGATAGCAGGCCAGCAGCGGCAGGCCGCTGCCCGCATGCAGCACGTCGATCAGATGGCGCAGCGCCGCTTCGTCGAACACCACGCCCATCGTCACGCACTGTTGGCGAAACAAGGTGCGGTAGCTGGCGCCGTCCAGCGGGCCGACCGGGATCTTGTAGCCGATGCGGCGCAGCGCCGATGCGTCGAGCAGCGCCTCCGGCGACAGGCTGGTGGCGAACACCAGCTGCATGTGGCACGGCACGCTGAAGTGGTAGCCGCCGGCCAGCGCCAGCTGGCTGCGTTCCAGTTCGCGGGCCTGCGAGAAGCGGTTCAGCAGATCGGCGGCGGGCATGCGCTGCCGGCCCAGGTCGTCGACGATCAGCAGGCCGTTGTTGGCCTTCAGCTGTGGCGGTGAACGGTAGCTGCCGCTATGGCTGTCCGGCTGCAGCTCCAGCATGTCGGCACTGAGGTCGGCGTCGAGCGCCACCACGGGCCGCTGGCACAGCACCCAGCGCGGATCGCTGCTGCGGCGCTCCGGCGACGGCCGCAATGCGCGCAGGTGCTGCGGCGTCGGCGCGCGATGCAGCAGCGCGTCGTAGACCTGGACGATCTCCTGCCCCACCACCAGCGCATGCGGCACCGCGATCACGCCCTGCTGCAAGCTCCCCAGGCGGCGCGCCAGCACCGACTTGCCGCTGCCGGACGGCCCATGCAGCAGCACCGTGCGGCCCGCGTACATCGCCGCTCCCAGCATGCGCTGCACGGCGGGGCTGAGGAAATCGTCGGCGAATTCGGCCGCCAGTTCATCGGCGCACAACTGCGGCACCTGGGCGGCCTGGCGCTCGACCACGGCGCGATAGGCGTCCAGCGTCACCGGCGCCGGACCGACGTAGGGACAACGGTCCATCCAGGCGCTGGCGCGCAGCCGTCCCGCCGCCGTCAGCTGGTACTGCACGTCGATGTCCGACTCGCCGCGCCAGGCCACTTCGACCACGTGTTCGGCCAGCATGAACTCCAGCACCTCGCGCAGCACGTTGATCGACAGGTGCAGCCGCGTGGTCAGCACCGGCAGATGGGTTTTGCCGCCGACGAAAATGGCCTTGGCGATCAGCTCGACGATCAGTTGCTGCGACAAGCCGGTGTCGCGCACCGATTTCGGCTGCGCCGGCAGCTCGCCGGCTGAGCCGGCATCGTGGGCGGAGGAAGGCGATTCGACAGCGAGCATGGCGGTCTCCAGCGTTGAATTAGTTACGTTGAGGAATCAAGTCTATCGGCCCGCACTTTGTGGACATTGACGCGCAGCAAAGGCGCGGCAAGCGGCCGGCCGATCAGCGATGCGCCAGCACGACAACCGCCATCGTCGCCAGCGCGATCGCCAGCCCGTAGGGGATGCCGCCGACGCTGGCGCCGGGCTCCAGCGGCACCGGCTGCACCGGCATGCCCAGGCAACGCCACAACAGCGGCCTGCAGATCGTGACCAGGTTGCGCCAGCCATCACGCCAGCGGCCGCTGAACAACAGCATCACCAAAGCCATCACACCGCCGATCAGCGTGGCCAGCGCCGCCACCTGCAGCGCCGCCAGCGGGCCGACGAAGGCGCCCACCATGGCCATCAGCTTGACGTCGCCGGCGGCCATGCCGCGCAAGGCATACAGTGGCAGGAATAAGAAAAAGCCGGCCAAGCTGCCGGCCAGCCAATCGGTGACGGGTGCCCAATGCTGTCCGCCCATGATATGCAGCATCAGTGCCAGCAGCAGGCCGCTGAGGATCAGAACGTTCGGGATCTTGCGCAGGGCCAAGTCAGTAATTGCCGCTTGCGCCACCAGGCAGATCAATATCACTTCGATCGAATTCAACATGGCGTTTTCTCCGGCGTAAGGCTTTCCAGCCCGACTGCGGCTGGAAAGCCTGGTGCTTACGCGGTGGTGATGGCGGTCGCGATCGTAGTGAAGGCGGTCTTCAGCGCCGGCCCCAGCAAAACGAAGGCGGCGCTGACCGCCGCCACCATCGTCGCCGCGATCAGGCCATATTCAATGGCGGTGATCCCTTCTTCGTCGTGCGCAAACACCTTTGCTGCTGCAATAAGCGAGTTCATGATTTACTCCCGGATGAAATGAAAAAAAGTACCCCTGGCGGGGCCCGGCGGACTGCCGGATCGCCGCTACCTCGCCATTAAGACCTACTATACGGATCGGAGTTTTCCGAGAGTTGACGTGACGCAAGTTTTCCGTGCGGCATCATTTTAGGGGTATGATGAAAATGTTCGTGCGGGACAGACATCCCGGCTGGCTTATGTCAAACTGCATCAGTTTCCTGATCATTAAGCTCGGACGGAACAGCTTGGCTGTCGGAAAAAGGTCGCATAAGTTGCAAGGAATGTTTTTTTTCGCACACATGAATTGCCTTGATTGCAAAAAGCTATTATCCTGCTTAGCTGTTCTTTGGAAAGGCCCCGTGTTGCAGCTTCACTGTGCGCCTGACTATCAAAGATATTGGCTTGATAGGCGTGAACAAAACGTGGCTCGACGCAAGGTTGTGTGATTATTTTCCAGAGAAGAAAATGGATTCCCTACTGAAACACATGGTGGACATGACCGGCCACCGCGATCACACGATGCTCGACATCTCAGTGATCTCGGCGGTGCAGGAGCTTGCCCGCGCCAGTCAGGCCCGCGTGCTGACGCTGGCCACAGTCAGGGGCAAAATTTTCGTCCGGCCGCGCGCCATCATCTGCGCCGGCGAAGCGGCGCGCATGGTCGACACCTCGGACCTGCACAATCCCGGCGAACCGATCGAGAACATCCCGGCCCTGGCCCAGTGCATCGCCAACCACGAATCGGGCGCCGACGTCGCCAACGAGGCGGGCGAGCACACGCTGTGGCTGCCGATCTGGCTGGGCGACAAGGCCGACACCTGCCTGGAAATCGTCAACCCGACCCCGTACACCAGCGACACCATCCACGTCATCGGCGGCATCGTCAGCGTCTACCGCAACTTCCAGAACCTGCTGGACTACAGCGAACGCGATTCGCTGACCGGCCTGCTCAACCGCAAGACCTTCGACGACCAGCTGGCCAAGATGCTGGCCGCCAGCACCGAGCAGGACGCCATCACGCTGCCGGGCGAACCGGAGCGCCGCAGCCACCACGATGAGGAAAAACAATGGCTGGCCGTGGTCGATGTGGACCATTTCAAGCACGTTAACGACCGTTTCGGCCATTTATACGGCGATGAGGTATTGATCCTGATCGCCAACCTGCTGACCTCCTCGTTCCGCGCGCAAGACCGCGTGTTCCGTTTCGGCGGCGAGGAATTCGTCGTGCTGCTGCGTTCGACCACCCTGGACAACGCCAAGAAAATCATCGACCGCTTCCGCACCAACGTTGCCTCCCACGATTTCCCGCAGGTGGGCAAGGTGACGGTCAGCGTGGGGTTTGTCAGCATCAGCGCGCTGGAGGCGCCGGTGATCATTCTGGGACACGCCGATCAGGCGCTGTACTACGCGAAAAGCCACGGCCGCAACCTGGCCTGCCACTACGACGAGCTGGTCGACGGCGGCCTGCTGCACGCCATCGAATCCAACGACACCGCCGAATTCTTCTAGGCCAGCGTCAGGAAGCGCATCGGGTCGACATTCCACTTGCTGGGTGACTCGTGGCCGACGATCTTGTCGCCGCCGCCAAAGCCCAGTCCGCGCGACAAATCGATGGTTTCCGGCTTGATGTAGAGGTTTTGCTTGGTGTTGAAGAAAACATTCACCTTCGGCGCCAGCAAGTTGGTCTCGTGTGGCTCAATCACCACACCCAGGCGTCCCGATTCCAGCATGACCATCGTCCCGACCGGGTAGATCCCCACGCAGCGCATGAATTCCTGGGCGAACTTCGGGTTGAAGTGGAATTTGCTCCACTCGTAAATCTTGCGCAGCGCCGCCGCCGCCGGCATGCCCTTGTGATAGCAGCGGTCGGCCGTAATGGCGTCGTACACGTCGACAATGGCCGCCATCTGCGCCAATTCGCTGATTTCGTCGTTGGCCTGCTTGCTCGGATAGCCGCTGCCGTCGCGCCGCTCGTGATGGTGCAGCGTGATGTCGAGCGGAATCGGCCCCACCTCTGGCGATTGCCGCAGGATGTTGTAGCCGTCCTGCGGATGGCGCTTGATGATGGCGAATTCCTCGTCCGTCAGCGGACCGGGCTTGTTCAGGATGGCGTCCGGCACCAGCGCCTTGCCGGTGTCGTGCAGCAGGCCGCCGAGGCCGGCCTGGTGGGTCGTTTCGGCATCGATGCCGCGTGAGCGGCAGAACGCAACCAGCAGCGTACACACGCTAACTGAGTGCAAAAAGGTGTAATCGTCCTTGTTCTTGATGCGCAGCAGGCCGACCAGCGCGCCCGGGTTGCGCAAAATGGATTCGGTGATATTCTGCACCACCGGCTGTACCTGATCGAGTTCGATGGCCTTGCCCAGGCGCGCGTCCTGCATCACCGTGCGCACCAGGGTCGAGGCCTGATGGCGGATCTGCACCGCGCGCTGCATCTCCTCGCCCAGCGAAACGCGGGTGATGACCGGCGCCTTGGCGACGATTTCGACGATTTCGCGTTCGGTGGCAGCCTGCGCCTCGTCCAGCGTCGGCGCGTCCTGCACGTCCATGCCTTTGGCGTTGTCTATGACAACATCGTGGATGCCGGCGTTGATGATCTTGCGGATTTCATCTTCGCTGGTGAGCAGGAAACGGTTGCGAACGAACGGATGGGTCATCCAGTCGCAGCTCAGGTCATGGATGTACATGCCCACTTTAAGCTGTGAAGAGTCGACTTTCTTTAGCATACTGGTACCCACTTTAAAGAGGCTGGCGGCAGCGGAACGGGCTGATACCAGTATAACAAATAGTTTCCTGTCAGGATTAGTTTTACAAGTGCTACCATTTGTTTGTCCAGGTTAATACAACGCCCCAGCATCCATGGAATTACGCCAACTCCGTTACTTTGTAGCCATAGTAGACCACGGTTCGCTGTCGCGGGCGGCCTTGGTGCTGCATGTTGCACAACCGGCACTCACGCAACAGTTGCGCCAGCTGGAAGAAGAGTTGGGCGTGCAGTTATTGCATCGTTCCGCCCAGGGCGTGCTGAGCACGGACGCCGGCAAGATTTTCTACGAACACGCGCAGGCCATCCTCAAGCAGGTGGCCGACGCCCGTTCGGCGGTGGCGCAGTCGGCCGAGCGCCCCAGCGGCAGCGTCACGCTGGGGCTGCCGCACAGCATTTCCGGCGCGCTGGCCTTGCCGCTGCTGACGGCGGCGCGCGCGCAATACCCGGAAATCACACTGCAGCTGACCGAAGAGCTGACCGGCAACCTGAGCGACCAGCTCAAATCCGGCCGCGTCAACCTGGCCGTGCTGTTCGACGACGGCCAGCTGGCCCAGTTCGCCACCACGCCGCTGGTGGAAGAAGAACTGCGCTTCATCTGTCGCGCCGACGCCACGTATGCGCAAGGCGAGCAAGCACTCACCCTGGCGCAGACGCTGAAAACCACGCTGATCCTGCCCGGACTGCAGCACGGCGTGCGGCCGCGCATCGAAAGCGTGGCGCGCCAGGCCGGCCTGGTGCTGGACCAGGTGATCGAGATCAATTCCATCGCCATCCTCAAGTCCGCCATCCTGGCCGACATGGGCGCGACCATCCTGCCGTCGGCGCCGGTGCTGGACGAGCTGGAGCGCGGCGCCATGCATTCGCACCGCATCCACAGCCCGTCGATTTCGCGCACGGTGGTGTTGTGCGCCTCCAAGAATATTCCGCTGACCAACGCGGCGGCGGCGGTCAGCCGGCTGGTGCAGCAGGTCAGCGCGCAATTGTGCGCCGGCGACACCTGGCCGGGGGCCACCGCTATTGCCGGCGGTACCAGCTCCTGACGCCTAGCGGCTGGCCAGCTCCAGCGCCGCCATCGCCGGCGCGATCATCGCCAGCAGTCGCGCCTTGCCGACGCCATCACGCGCCTGCACCGACAAGCCATGCAGCAGCGTGGCGTAGACATCGCCCAACGCCACCACGTCGGTCCCGGCCTTCAACTCGCCGGCCTTCAAGGCCAGGCGCAGACGGTCGACTATCGACTTGGTGCGGGCGCTGCGGAACTCCCCCAGCCAAGTGATGACAGCGTCGCTCTGGATGCCGCCATTGGCCGCCGCCGACACCACCATGCAGCCATGCGGCCGGCCGCTGCGGGTGTACAGCAGCACCGCTTCGCGCAGCATGCGTTCGATGGCGGCGCGCGCCGTCTCCTCCTGCGCCAGCGCGCGCGTGGCGAAGCCGCCCTCGCCTTCCACGTAAAGCGCCACCGCCTCGCGGAACAGCTCCTCCTTCGAACCGAAGGCGGCGTAAATGCGCGCCGACGCGATGCCCAGCGCCGCCACCAGATCGGACATGGCCACACCCTCGTAGCCACGCTCCCAAAAAGCGTCCCTGGCCTTTTGCAGCGCCAGTTCGCGGTCGAATTCTCTTGGCCTACCAGCCATCATTTACCTCAGCAAAATCACCAGGACGGCCAGTATAGCCGCTCGCTCCAACCACCCGGCGAACAAATGCCGGCTTGACCGCCCGACAAATTTACCCTATTCTTTGTCGATCGACAAACAATAGGAGCCGATAAAAATGCGTACCATCAAAGGACCAAGCCTGCACCTCGCCCAATTCAGCGACGAGGCAGCCCCCTTCAACGACCTGCCATCGATCGCCGCCTGGGCCAGCGACACCGGCTTCAAGGCATTGCAGCTGCCCGCCTGGGACCAGCGCCTGTTCGACGTCGCCACCGCCGCCGAAAGCCAGGCCTACTGCGACGACATCACCGGCATGCTGGCCGGCCACGGCCTGGTGCTGAGCGAACTGACCACCCACATCTTCGGCCAGCTGGTCGCCGTCCATCCCGCCTACGACGCCATGTGCGACAGCTTCGCGCCGGCCGAACTGCACGGCAAGCCGCAGGCGCGCACCGCCTGGGCCATCGAACGCCTGCTGATGTCGGCCAAGGCCTCGCGCCGTCTGGGCCTGACGGAGATGGGCACTTTTTCCGGCTCCTTCGCCTGGCCCTATCTGTTCCCCTTCCCTCAGCGTCCGGCCGGCCTGATCGAAACCGCCTTCGACGAACTGGCCAAGCGCTGGCTGCCGGTGCTGAACACCTGCGATGAACAGGGCGTCAACCTGTGCTACGAAATCCATCCCAGCGAGGATCTGCACGACGGCGTCAGCTTCGAGATGTTTTACGACCGCGTCGGCCAGCACCAGCGCTGCAACATGCTCTACGACCCCAGCCACTTCGTGCTGCAGCAGCTGAACTACCTCGACTTCATCGACATCTACAAGGAGCGCATCCGCATGTTCCATGTCAAGGACGCCGAGTTCAATCCGAGCGGACGGCAAGGCATCTACGGCGGCTACCAGTCGTGGGAAAACCGCGCCGGGCGCTTCCGCTCGCTGGGCGACGGCCAGGTCGACTTCAAGGCCATCTTCTCCAAGCTGACCCAGTACGACTACGCCGGCTGGGCCGCGCTGGAGTGGGAGTGCTGCCTCAAGCACCAGGAGGTCGGCGCCAGGGAGGGCGTGGACTTCATCAACGCCCACATCATCCCCGTCACCGACAAGATCTTCGACGACTTCGCCGGTGCGCCCATCAACCCGCAGCAAATGAAGCAGCTGCTCGGCATCGCCTGATGCTTCCACCCGACCACACAAGGAACACCATGCATTTACAAGACCATCCCGAAACCGGCTTCTCGCACGACTACGTGCGCGTCGACGGCAACCGCATCCACTGCGTCAGCGCCGGCGCCGGCCGCCCGGTGCTGCTGATACCCGGCTGGCCGCAAACCTGGTACGCCTGGCGCCACGTCATGAGCGCACTGGCCGCGCAAGGCTATCTGGCCATCGCCGTCGACCCGCCCGGCACCGGCCACTCCGACCGCCCCGCCGGCGGCTACGACACCGGCACCGTCGCCTGCATCCTGCACCAGGCCATGGCGCAACTCGGCCACGCCAACTTCGACCTGGTCGGCCACGACATCGGCATGTGGATAGGCTATGCGATGGCCAGCGATTTCCCCGGCGCGATCGGCAAGCTGGCGCTGGCCGAGGCGGTGATCCCCGGCCTGGCGCCGGCGCCGCCCATCTTCGTCCCGCCGGAAGACAATATCTTCCTGTGGCACTTCATGTTCAACCAGGTGCACGACCTGCCCGAGGCGCTCACCGCCGGCAAGGAGCGCGAGTACATCGGCTTCATGTTGGACAAATGGTCGTACCGCCGCGACCGAGTCGCCGCCGATGTGTACACCGAGGCCTACGCCACGCCGGGCGCGCTGCGCGCCGGCTTCGCCTACTACCGGGCGATCCCCGAGACGATACGCCAGAACCTGCTGCGCGCCGCCTCGCCGCTGGCCATGCCGGTGCTGACCATCGGCGCCGAGCACGCCACCAAGGACGCACCGCTGCTCACCATGCAGGGCCGCGCCCTCGACCTGCGCGGCGCGATGATCGGCGATTCCGGCCACTTCGTGATGGAGGAGAATCCGGACGACTTCCTGGCGCACTTGCTGCCCTTCCTGGAGGGCATCGCGGACTAGCCATCACTTTTTCTTATACCCCCATCGGCATTCGGTATTTCCGTATACGTCAACTCGCGCCCATACTCTGCTACAAAGCGGGTTTTTTAAGCCTAAAATACCTGCAACGCCGCTAACCATGCGGCCCATGGCCTGATCCTGGCGCGCCTACCCGGCGCCTCCAAGCTTGGGCGCGAACCGACACAACACCGGAGACACCGCCATGCCCGATACCACGGCAAACGGCGCAGCAGCATCCGCAAGAGATGCAGCCGCCGCCACATCCCGCCTCACCACCGTGAGCCTCGACGACAAATACACCGCGACCAAGGGCGACATTTTCCTGTCCGGCATCCAGGCGCTGGTGCGCCTGCCGATGATGCAGCGCGTGCGCGACCAGGCCGCCGGCCTGAACACCGCCGGCTTCATCTCCGGCTACCGCGGCTCGCCGCTGGGCGGCCTGGACGAGAACCTGTGGAAGGCCAAGCCGCACCTCGAAGCGCACCACGTACAGTTCGTACCGGGCGTGAACGAGGATCTGGCCGCGACCGCCGTCTGGGGTTCGCAGCAGGTGGACCTGATCGGCGAAGCCAAGTACGACGGCGTGTTCGCCATGTGGTACGGCAAAGGCCCGGGCGTGGACCGCTGCGGCGACGTCTTCAAGCACATGAACCATGCGGGTACTTCGAAGCACGGCGGCGTGCTGCTGGTGGCCGGCGACGACCACGGCGCCTACTCGTCAACGCTGCCGCACCAGTCGGACCACCTGTTCTCGGCCTCGATGATCCCCGTCCTGTATCCATGCAATGTGCAGGAATACCTGGACCTGGGCATCCACGGCTGGGCCATGTCGCGCTTCTCCGGCTGCACGGTGGCCTTCAAGGCGCTGGCCGACACGGTCGAATCGTCGGCCTCCATCGACGCCGATCCGTTCCGCGTCGAAGTCAAGATCCCGCAGGACTTCGTCATGCCGGAAGGCGGACTGAATGCACGCCTGTCCAGCATCCCGCTGGGCCAGCAGGCGCGCAATCAGGAAGCGCTGATGCAGGACTACAAAATCTACGCCGCGCTGGCCTACGCGCGCGAGAACAAACTCAATCACACCACCATCACCAGCCCGAACGCCAAGCTGGGCATCATCGCCTCCGGCAAATCCTACCTGGACGTGCTGGAAGCGCTGGAAGAACTGGGCATCGACGAGAAGATGGCGGCCGACGTCGGCCTGCGCCTGTTCAAGGTCGCGATGCCATGGCCGCTGGAACCGGACAGCGTGCGCGAATTCGCGCAAGGCCTGGACGAAATCCTGGTGGTCGAAGAGAAGCGCCAGATCGTCGAATACCAACTGAAGGAACAGCTGTACAACTGGCGCGACGACGTGCGCCCACGCGTGATCGGCAAGTTCGATGAAAAAGGCGAATGGGTCGCCCCACGCGGCGAATGGCTGCTGACCTCCAAGGCCGACTTCTCCGTTTCGCAAGTGGCGCGCGTGATCGCCTCGCGCGTCAAGCGCCTGATCTCGGACCCCGTCACCTGCGACCATATCAAGGCCCGCCTGACCTTCCTCGACGCCAAAGACGCGGTGCTGAAGAAAGCCATCAACACCCCGTTCCGTCCAGCGTTCTACTGCTCCGGATGCCCGCACAACACCTCGACCAAAGTCCCTGAAGGCAGCTTGGCGCTGGCCGGCATCGGCTGCCATGTGATGGCGACGTCGATCTACCCCGAGTTCAACAAACTGACCACGCACATGGGCGGCGAAGGCGCGCCGTGGATCGGCCAGGCCGCGTTCTCGAAAATTCCGCACGTATTCCAGAACCTGGGCGACGGCACCTACTTCCACTCCGGCTACCTGGCGATCCGCGCAGCCGTTGCGGCCAAGGTCAACATGACCTACAAGATCCTCTACAACGACGCGGTGGCGATGACCGGCGGCCAGCCGGTCGACGGCATCACCTCGGTGCCGATGATCGCCCAGCAGATGGCGGCCGAAGGCGTCAAACGCATCGCCCTCGTCACCGAAGACCTGAACCGCTACACCGACCGCAGCGCCCTGCCATCCATCGTCAGCCTGCACGACCGCAAGGACATGGACGCCGTCCAGCGCGAGCTGCGCGAAATCGGCGGCGTATCGGTGCTGATCTACGACCAGACCTGCGCGGCCGAGAAGCGCCGCCGCCGGAAAAAAGGTGAATTCCCCGACCCGGCCAAGCGCATGGTCATCAACGAAGCCGTCTGCGAAGGCTGCGGCGACTGCGGCATTCAATCGAACTGCACCTCCATCCTGCCGAAGGAAACGGAGTTCGGCCGCAAGCGCACCATCGACCAGTCGTCCTGCAACAAGGACTACTCGTGCGTGAAGGGCTTCTGCCCGAGCTTCGTTACCGTCGAAGGCGGCTCGCTGAAGAAGACCAAGACCGGCGTCACCAAGGACAACGCCGACGACGGTTTCGGCGCCCTGCCTGAACCGGCGCTGCCATCGTGCGAGCAGCCGTACAACATCCTGATCAACGGCATCGGCGGCACCGGCGTGATCACCGTCGGCGCGCTGATGGGCATGGCCGCTCACCTGGAAGGCAAAGGCGCGTCGGTGCTGGACATGACCGGCATGTCGCAGAAAAACGGTTCGGTGACTTCGCACGTCAAAGTCGCGAAGACCCCGGCCCACCTGCGCGCGCAACGCATCGCCACCGGCGAAGCGGACGTGATCCTGGGCTGCGACATGCTGACCGCCGGCGCCGCCGACGCGGTATCGAAGATGCGTCCAGGCCGCACGCTGGCCATCGTCAACCTGCACGAGCAGCCGCCAGGCACCTTCGCGCAGAACGCCGACTGGCAGTATCCGGTGGAGGAAGTGCGTGCACTGATCGAGGAATCGGTCGGCACCGGCGCCGCCGATTTCATCGACGCCACCAAGCTGGCCACCGCGCTGATGGGCGACTCCATCGCCGCCAACCTGTTCATGCTCGGCTACGCATGGCAGAAGGGCCGCATCCCGCTGAAGGAAGAATCGCTGCTGCGCGCAATTGAACTGAACGGCGTCGGCATCGCCTCGAACAAGAAGAGCTTCCTGTGGGGCCGCCGCGCCGCCGTGGACCTGAAGCGCGTCGAGCGCGTGGCTACGCCTACGCAAGCCATCGTCATGCAGATGCCGCAAAGCCTGGAGAACGTCATCGGCAAGCGCGTCGAGTTCCTGACGGCGTACCAGAACGCCGCCTACGCTGCGAGCTACGAACAGCTGGTGTCGCAAGTGCGCGCCAAAGAAACCGCCCTGGGCCTGGGCAACAAGCTGTCCACCGCCGTCGCCAAATACGCCTTCAAGCTGATGGCCTACAAGGACGAATACGAAGTGGCGCGCCTGTACACCGATGGCCGTTTCGTCGAGCAGCTCAAGCAGCAGTTCGAAGGCGAGTTCTCGGTCAAGTTCAACCTGGCGCCGCCGATGTTCGCCAAGAAGGACGCCAAGGGCCACCTGGTCAAGGCGGAATTCGGTTCGTGGATGTGGAGCGCCTTCAAGCTGCTGGCCAAGTTCAAAGGCCTGCGCGGCGGCGCCTTCGACATCTTCGGCTACACCGAAGAGCGCAAGATGGAACGCGCCCTGATCGTCGAGTACCGCGAGCTGGTGACCGCGCTGATGGACAAGCTGACGCCGGAAAACCACGCCACCGCCGTGGAACTGGCCGGCCTGCCGGAGAAAGTGCGCGGTTTCGGCCACGTGAAGGAAAAGGCTGTCGCCACCTTCCGCACCGAGAAGGCACGCCTGCTGGCGCAATTCAGCCAGCAACGCGCAGCTTGAGTCCTATAATGGAACCACGACGCAGATCGACACAAGAATACAAGGGACACAAATGAACGACCTATCCGCACCAAAAATCGCCGCCGTACCCGAGCAGCCGCGCCTGAACAACAAAGTCCGTTTCGTGACGGCCGCCTCGCTGTTCGACGGCCATGACGCCTCGATCAACATCATGCGCCGCATCCTGCAATCGAACGGCGTCGAAGTGGTCCACCTGGGCCACAACCGTTCGGTCGACGAAGTCGTCACCGCGGCGCTGGCCGAGGACGTGCAAGGCATCGCCATCTCCAGCTACCAGGGTGGCCACGTCGAATACTTCAAGTACATGATCGACCTGCTGCGCCAGCGCGGCGGCTCGCACATCAAGGTATTCGGCGGCGGCGGCGGCGTCATCGTCCCCGACGAAATCGCCGACTTGCATGCCTACGGCGTCACCAAGATCTTCAGCCCGGAAGACGGCCAGCGCATGGGCCTCGTCGGCATGATCCAGTGGATGGTGCAGCAGTGCGACATTGACCTGTCCAACTACTCGCCAACTTCGCTGGCGCCGCTGAAGGAAGGCGACATCGCCGCCCGCCACCGCCCACTGGCCCAGCTGATCACCGCGCTGGAAAACGACAAAGCCTCCCCTGCCCTGCGCGCCGAACTGCTGGCCGCCGCCGAAGGCCTGGCCGTGCCGACGCTGGGCATCACCGGCACCGGCGGCGCCGGTAAATCCTCGCTGACCGATGAACTGATACGCCGCATCCGCCTCGACCAGGGCGACGCCGTCAACATCGCCATCATCTCGATCGACCCGTCGCGCCGCAAATCCGGCGGCGCGCTGCTGGGCGACCGTATCCGCATGAACGCGATCAATCCTTGGAACGGCCAGGCGCGTGTCTTCATGCGCTCGCTGGCCACGCGTGAAGCCGGCTCCGAAATCTCGCAGGCGCTGCCGGACGTGATCGCCGCCTGCAAGGTGGCGGGCTTCGACCTGGTGATCGTCGAAACCTCCGGCATCGGCCAGGGCGACGCCGCCATCGTGCCGCACGTCGACGTGTCCATGTACGTGATGACGCCGGAATTCGGCGCCGCCTCGCAGCTGGAAAAAATCGACATGCTCGATTTCGCCGACTTCATCGCCATCAACAAATTCGACCGCAAAGGTTCGCAGGACGCGCTGCGCGACGTCGCCAAGCAGTACCAGCGCAACCGCGAGCTGTGGAGCAAGCGTCCGGAAGAAATGCCGGTCTACGGCACCCAGGCATCGCGCTTCAACGACGACGGCGTCACCTCGCTGTACCAGGGCCTGGTGCCGAAGCTGGTGCAGTTCGGCCTGAAGGCCAAGCCGGGCAAGCTGGCGCCGGTGGATGTGCGCTTCTCCAGCGGCAAAAACGTGATCGTGCCGCCGGCACGCGCGCGCTACTTGGCGGAGATCGCCGACACCGTGCGCGGCTACCACCGCTTCACGCGCAAGCAGGTCACGCTGGCGCGCGAACGCCAGCAGCTGACCGAATCGAAACGCATGCTGGCCATCGCCCACAAGACCGCCGACTTCGACGACCTGATCGCCGAACGCGATGCGGAAATGGACGGCGGCGCCAAGAAGCTGCTGGCCCAGTGGCCGGACATGCAGGCCGCGTATGCCGGCGACGATTACGTGGTCAAGATTCGCGACAAGGAAATCCGCACCCGTCTGATCCAGCACACGCTGTCCGGCACCAAGATCCGCAAGGTGGCCCTGCCGCGTTATGAAGACCACGGCGAAGTGCTGCGCTTCCTGATGCTGGAAAACGTGCCGGGCTCCTTCCCGTTCACGGCCGGCGTGTTCGCCTTCAAGCGCGAGGGTGAAGACCCGACCCGCATGTTCGCCGGCGAAGGCGACGCCTTCCGCACCAACCGCCGCTTCAAGCTCGTCTCCACCGGCATGGACGCCAAGCGCCTGTCGACCGCGTTCGATTCCGTGACGTTGTACGGCGCCGATCCGGCGCTGCGTCCGGACATCTACGGCAAGGTCGGCAACTCCGGCGTATCGATCGCCACGCTGGACGACATGAAGGTGCTGTACGACGGCTTCAACCTGTGCAGCCCGAGCACCTCCGTCTCGATGACCATCAACGGCCCGGCGCCGACCATCCTGGCGATGTTCATGAACACCGCCATCGACCAGCAGGTTGCCAAGTTCGTCGAAGAGAACAAGCGCCAGCCTAGCGCCGACGAAGCGGCCAAGATCAAGGACTGGGTACTGCAAAACGTGCGCGGCACCGTGCAGGCCGACATCCTGAAGGAAGACCAGGGCCAGAACACCTGCATCTTCTCGACCGAGTTCTCGCTGAAGGTGATGGGCGACATCCAGGAATACTTCGTCCACCACCAAGTGCGCAACTTCTATTCGGTGTCGATCTCCGGCTACCACATCGCCGAAGCGGGCGCGAACCCGATCTCGCAACTGGCGTTCACGCTGTCGAACGGCTTCACGTTTGTGGAAGCCTACCTGGCGCGCGGCATGCACATCGACGACTTCGCGCCTAACCTGTCGTTCTTCTTCTCGAACGGCATGGACCCGGAATACACGGTGCTTGGCCGCGTGGCGCGCCGCCTGTGGGCGGTGGCGATGCGCGACAAGTACGGCGCCAACGACCGTTCGCAGAAGTTGAAGTACCACGTGCAGACCTCGGGCCGCTCGCTGCACGCGCAGGAGATCGACTTCAACGACATCCGCACCACGCTGCAAGCGCTGATCGCGATCTACGACAACTGCAACTCGCTGCACACCAACGCCTACGACGAAGCGATCACCACGCCGACCGACGAATCCGTACGCCGCGCGCTGGCGATCCAGCTGATCATCAACCGCGAATGGGGCTTGGCCAAGAACGAGAATCCGAACCAGGGCTCGTTCATCATGGAAGAGCTGACCGACCTGGTGGAAGAAGCGGTGTTGCAGGAGTTCGAGCGCATCGCCGAACGCGGTGGTGTGCTGGGCGCGATGGAAACCGGCTACCAGCGCGGCAAGATCCAGGAAGAGTCGATGCTGTACGAGCACCAGAAGCACGACGGCACGCTGCCCATCATCGGCGTCAACACCTTCCGCAATCCGAAGGCCGGCACCGAAGCGCCGCAGATCATCGAGCTGGCGCGTTCCACCGACGACGAGAAGCAATCGCAGCTCACGCGCCTGGAGGACTTCCACGCCCGTAACGCGGATGCCGCACCGGCAGCGCTGGCGGCACTGCAGCAAGCCGCCATCGACAACGCCAACGTGTTTGAAAAGCTGATGGCCGCCGTGCGCGTCTGCTCGCTGGGCCAGATCACGACGGCGCTGTTCGAAGTCGGCGGCCAGTATCGCCGCAATATGTAAGCAGGCAAGCGGGAGGCAGGTCAGCGCCTCCCGCGTTCTCTAGCGCCGATCCGATGGAGCGCCGTCAGGCGGCGGCTGAGCCACCCAGGCGGAAGAGGTCTGCTGTATGCGGGCCTTGCCCTTCCTGAAGGGGATCAGGATCTCCATGTCATAGTCGATAGCAGCAGGCAGAATTTGTCCCTGCGCGCCAGTCGCATAATGCGTAACGATGGTCCCATCGGCCATGAACGGTATGTGGAAACTGAGCGCCATCTGCCGCGGCTTGCCCGATGCAGCATCTACCCACAGCTTCATTTCGCCCTTGTTCGCGGCCTGATTGAAATGGGTTGCGAAGACCGTGCACGCAATGCCGTCGAGCGGAACGCCGTCGGTGCGGGTGGGCGTTTCGTCTTCCGCCATGGACGCGGAAAGCGCCGAGATGGCGTTCAGGAATTTCAAATCGACGCCCTTGGCACTCGGCGGTTGTGCTTTGACCAGTGTGTACACCGGCTTTTGCTTGTCCCATCCACTCAGACGCATCGTCGCCAACGCATGCTGCACACCGTTGCCCTTGTCGACATCGCTGGCGATATCGATCACGCCGGCGGCCCACTGTCGCGATACCTCCAGCTGCGCCGTTACGTTTTTCCACAAAGGGTCATTGTTTTCCGCGTGGAGCGGCGCAAGCAGGCAAGCGCCAATGCAAGCCACGCCGAGGCTTTTGATAGAAATCTTCATTTGAGAATATTAACAACTATCTTTTGCCGGCGCTATCTGAAATGCGGACCAGCGCCTTCCTGCGCCAGCGTGTCCTGTGCGTTGCGCAGCGGGCATGCGCGTAGCGAGAGGCATCCGCAGCCGATGCAGCCGTCGAGTTGATCGCGCAATTGCGTCAGCGTCTTGATGCGCTCATCCAGTTCCAGCTTCCATGCGGCAGATAGACGACGCCAGTCGGCGACTGTGGGTGTGCGTCCCGACGGCAGTGCATCGAGCGCCTGCGCGATGGCAGCTAGCGGCAGGCCGACGCGCTGCGCCACCTTGATCACGGCCAGTCGCCGCAGCACGGAGCGCGCATAGCGCCGCTGGTTGCCGCTGGAGCGCACCGAATGTATCAGTCCCTTGGCTTCGTAAAAATGCAGCGCCGATACCGCCACGCCTGCCCGCTCGGCCAATTCGCCGACGCCGAGTTCCTTCGGAGGGGATGCCATATAAAATCCTTGACCTCAAGTTAAGTTGAGATTTTATAGTGTCTGCACATTCACTGCCTGAAGGACGCCATGAAATTCATCAACCCACCCGGTCTGTACGATCCACGCCCCAATGGTTACAGCCACGTCGTCATTGCCGAAGCGCCTGCGCGCATCATCTACATCGCCGGCCAGGGCGGAGAGGATGCCGAGGGCGTGCTGTCGGAAAGTTTTGAGGAGCAGGTGCGGCAGGCGCTGGCCAATCTGCAAACCGCGCTCGCCGCCGCCGATGCACGGCTGAGCGACGTCGCCAAAGTCACTGCGCTGATCGTCGATCACAACGAAGAACGGCTAGGCATCTTCAGCAGCGCACTGCGCGCCGCATGGGGTGACCTGCCCGCACCAGCCTGCACGCTGATCCCAGTTCCGCGTTTAGCGTTGGACGGCATGCTGTTCGAAATCGAAGCCACTGCCACGAGTGCATCGACGGTTATCTCAGTTGAGCAGGCCCAATAGTCGATCCAGCCAGCAGCACCGGCTGCCACAGCTCTTGCAGCTCGCCGGCCGGTTTGCCGTCTACCAGCGCGAGCAGCATCTCGACCATACGGGCGCCGGCTTTGTGGGCGTCGGGTTGGTCTATCGTGGTGACGTCGATGCCAGCCAGCGTGTCCGCCATGCTGCCCCAGACGATCACCGAAATCTCCTTGCCGATGTCGATGCCCGCATCAAGCAGCGCGCGCACCGCGCCCACACCCGACAAATGATTGTCGACGATGACCGCCGTCGGACGCGGCGAGCATGCCAGCAACTGCTGCATCGCCTGATAGCCGCTGCGCCGGTCCAGCGTATTGTCGATCAGGTAGCGCGTATCGACCACCAGCCCGGCCGACGCCATCGCCGCCACAAACGCGTCCTTGCGCTGGCGGGCGAAGTTCAATTCCAGCGGCGCGCTCACCAGCGCCACGCGCTGATGCCCCAATCCCAGCAGACGCTCCATCGCCATGCGGATGCCCGCCGCATTATCGTAGTCGAACCACGCATACGGCGCATCGAGCTCGGTGCGGCCATGCGCGACAAAGGGGAATTTTGATTTGCTCAGGAACGCGATGCGCTCGTCTCGCACCAGCGTGCGGCTGACCACCAGCCCGTCGACCCGCCGTCCGCGCACGATCTGCTGATACGACGGCTGCTCCGCCGCTGGCGACACCGGCGCGATGATCAGGTTCTTGCTGACCTGCTCCAGCGCGGCCGACATGCCGGCCACCACGTCGAGGAACATCGGATCGCCCAAATCCGCCGGCAGCAGCGGATAGATGATCCCGAACACATTGGTACGCCCCAGCGCCAAAGAACGCGCCATCGGATTGGCCTGATAGCCGTTCTCCTTGGCCGCCTTCAGCACGCGCTCACGGGTACGTCCATTCACCTCGGGATAACCGTTTAACGCGCGGCTCACCGTGGTCTTCGACATGCCGAGTAAATTCGCGAGGCGCTCCAGGTTCATAGACAATTGCTCAATGTTGACCGCTGATTATAGCGGACGGGTCGAAACCACCACCACCGTCATCTACCGCTTTTTTGAAAAAATACAACATAATCAAGACGATAGAGATGGGCACCAAGGTCAGATAAAAGGCGAAGTGGCCGCTGAAGTTACCGAACACGTAGCCGGTGATCAGCGAACCGGTGGTGCCGCCCAGCGCCGAAAAGATCACCAGCAGCCCGGTCATGGCCGAGTGCTGGTTCTTGGGCAGAGAACTGAGCATCACCGAATTGATGCCCGGGTAGATAGGCGCCATGAACAGCCCAATCAACGGGAACAGGAAGGTCGCCAGCGGCGCACTGGACCAGCTGATGTTGGGATCGGCCACCACGTCGTGCGTCAACGGCAGCGCCAGCAGCACCATGGCCGCCATGCCGATCACGCAGGCGTTCATCACCGGATACCAGTTCAACTTACGCATCAACACACCGGCCGACAAGCGGCCTATCGCCAGGCAGGCGGCGAAGATGCTCGTCACCTGCACGCTCATCGCCGCCGGCAGTTTCAGGATTTCGTTGTTAAAGGTCGGCAGCCAGGTGCCCACGCTCTGCTCGATCAGCACATACAAAAACGCCGTGATGACGAACACGCACACCAGCGGCTTGAAGAACAGCTTGAGCATCGCCGCGAAATCCTGGGCGATGCTGCGGCCTTCCGGCAGCGCCGCCATGTCCTCGTTGAAGGGAGTGGTCAGCAGCAGCGCGAAGGTCAGCGCGCACAGCACGGCCAGCACCCAGTACACCTGCAGCCAGCTGTGCGACAGCGGATCGGACGAATCGATGAAGTAGCCGAACACCCAGTAAGCGCTCAACACGCCGACCATGAAGAAGCCTTCCAGCAGGTTCATGATGCTGGCGTGCTGCTTGCGGTCGGCCGCGATCAGGCCCAGCGTCGAATACACCGACACCTTCACCAGCGCGAACGACACGCCCACGCAGAAGAACAGCAGCTTGGTGGTGGCGAACGACGGCAGCACCGGCATCGCCACGCACGCGGCGGTGACGATGGCCAGCCCGGCCAGCATGGCCTTCTTGTAGCCCAGGCGCGGCAAGAAAGACGCGATCAGAAAGGACACCGCAGCAATCGGCAGATCCTTGAACCCTTCCAGCACACTGGCGCTGGATTTGCTGATGCCGTAGTTGTTGATAATCTGAAGGATGACCGTGCCCACGCTATTGAGCAGAATCGCGAATACAAAGTAAATCAGAAATAGCGCAAATAGAATGCGATTGTTCTTCATACTGTCTCCGAATTTTTATAATTTATATTATTTAGTATGATTCGAGATTGAAGTCGCCCAGGCTCGTGATGACCACGTCGGCCTGGGTGAGCACAAAGGGATGGCCTATCCCCAGTGCGAACATCCCCGCCGATTTAATCGACGCCACCCCCGCCACCGCATCCTCCACGCCCAGGCAGTCTTCCGGCGCCACGCCCAGCTCCCGCGCCGCCTTCAGGAAAATCTCCGGGTCCGGCTTGCCGCGCGCAATGGTCGCCGCATCAACCACGTAATCGAATTTATCGGTGATGCCTAGGCGCCCCAGCACCGTAAAGGCGTTCTTGCTGACCGAGGCCAGACCGATGCGCAAGCCCGCAGCGCGCACCACGTCCAACGCCCGCACCGCGCCCGGCAGCAGATCGGCCGACGACATGGTGGCGATCAGCTCCTGGTAGTGGCGGTTCTTCTCGTCGGCCAGCGCCAGCTTTTCCTCCTGCGTGTACGTCCGCTTCGACGACGCCAGGATCAGATCCAGCGATCCCATACGGTCGATGCCCTTCAGGTTTTCGTTGAAGGCGTGGTCGAAGTGTACGCCCTGCGATTCCGCCAGGCGCTTCCACGCCAGGTAGTGATAGTGGGCGGTGTCGGTGATGACGCCGTCCAGGTCAAAGATAACGGCTTTAAAGCGGCTCATGCAAAGCTCCTCGATTGCGTCGGTTGCGACAGCGTCAGTGCGACGGCTTCGCCGCCATGGGTAAAGTTCAGCGTCTCGCCTTGCAGCAGGCGGTAGTCCGCTCGGCCAGGTTCAACGTGCACTTCCAGCAGCGCGCCGCGGAAGTGGATCTTGAAGGTGTAGTGCTGCCACTGCCTAGGCACCGACGGCGCGAAATGCAGCTCGCCGCCCACCACACGCATGCCCGCGAAGCCATACGCCACGCCCATCCACGTGCCGGCCATCGCGGCCGTGTGCACGCCGTAGTGCGTGTTGCCATGCGTGTCGTCCAGGTCGAGGCGCGCGGTTTCCATGAAGTAGTCGTAGGCCTTGTCCGCGTAGCCCACTTCCGCAGCGATGATGCTGAAGATGCAGGAGGACAGCGAAGAATCGTGCGTCGTCACCGCTTCGTAGTAGTCGAAGTCGCGGCGCTTGTCTTCCAGCGTGAACTGGTCGGACAGCAGCAGCAGCGCCAGCACCACGTCCGCCTGTTTGCACACCTGATGGCGGTAGATCACCATCGGGTGGTAGTTCAGCAGCAGCGGGTAGTTCTCTTTCGGCGTGTTGGCGAAATCCCACACTTTCTTGGACAGGAAGCTGTCGTCCTGCGCGTGGATTTGCAGCGCGTCGTCGTAGGGAAGGTTCATCAGCGATGCGGCGCGGCGCCACTCGGCCGGCTCGCCAGCAGCCAACGCTGTGGCTGCGGCGATGCGCGCGAACTCCGCCGGCACCTGCGCCTGCAACTGCTCCGCGATCGATGCCGCAAAGTTCAGGTGCATCTGCGCCATCGCGTTGGTGTAGTAGTTGTTGTTGACCAGCGCCGTGTATTCGTCCGGGCCCGTCACCTGGTTGATGCAGTAGCGCCCTTCACGGTCATAGCTGCCGATGCCCATCCAGATGCGCGCCGTCTCCATCACGATTTCCGCGCCGTGCTTGACCAGGTATTCCTGGTCGCCGGTCGCTTCCATGTACAGCTTGATGGAATAGGCGATATCGGCGTTGATGTGATACTGCGCCGTCCCCGCCGGGAAGTAGGCCGAGCACTCGTCGCCGGCGATGGTGCGCCACGGGTACAGCGCGCCGGTGGCATGCGACATCTGGCGCGCACGCTCACGTGCTTTCGGCAGGCCGGCGTAGCGGTACTCCAGCAGCTTGCGGGCGATCTCCGGTTTCGAATACAGGAAGAAGGGGAAGATGTAGATTTCCGTGTCCCAGAAATAGTGGCCTTCGTAGCCCTCGCCCGTCACGCCCTTGGCGGAGATGTTGGTCTTGCCGTCGCGGCCCACAGATTGCAGCAGATGGAACTGGTTGAAGTGGATGCCTTGCTGGAGCGCGTCGTCACCGGCGATCTGCACGTCGGCCTGCTGCCAGAAGTCGGCCAGGTACTGCTCCTGCGCCATGCGCAAATCGTCGAAGCCACCCGCCTTGGCGGTGGCCAGCGTGTCTTTGCTGCGCCACATCAGCTCCGCCTCCGCGTAATCGCGCGACGAGAAGTAGCTGCCGTATTTGTTCAGCGTGATGGCCTGGCCGGCCTGCGCCTGCACTTCGTAAGTCTGCGTCAGGCGCTGCTCCACCTGGGCGATTTCGATGGTCGCATCGGCGCCCGTCAGTTCAGTATCCGTGGCGCTGACCAGCATGAAGCCGCTGTTGTGCGTACGCTGCACCAGCGCCGCGAAGCCGACGTTCTGTTCGTGCGCCACCATGTGCAGCGACTGGCCCGACACCGCCGACCCCACGCGCGGATCGTCGCCGGCTTCCTGGTTCTTCACCGCGCCATCGAGCGACGACACCAGCCGCACGCGCCCCGCGAAGTTCAGCGGCGTCACCGTGAACTCGATTGCGAACAGATGCTTGTTCTCGAAGCACACCAGGCGACGGCTGTGCAGCTTCACGCTGCGGCCCTGCGGCGAGGTCCATTCCACTGTGCGCGTCAGCACGCCGGTGCGGAAGTCCAGCACCCGCTCGTACGCCTGCACGAAGCCGGACAGCAGATCGAAGCGCTCGTCCTCCAGCCAAAGCTCGATGCCCTTCGCGTTCGGCACGTTCAGCATGAACTGGTTCACCTTGGCCAGGCCGTAGGCCGCTTCCGGATACTGGATGGGCTCCGATTCGTAGAAGCCGTTCAGGTAGGTGCCATCGAGCGATGTACCGGCCGGGCCGCTGTAGCCCTCCTCGCCGGTGCCGCGCAGGCCGATGTAGCCGTTCCCCAAAGCGAACAGGGTTTCGTCGAGAAAGTGGGAGTCGGTGTCGAAACTGGTCTCGCGGATGCACCAGGCTTCGAGGGGATAGGTGTGTTGTTGCACAGCGTATTCCTTAAAAATGCGATTCAAAGCGGTTTGAATTTTGAAAAAAGCCGGTTTTTTGACGTTTTTGGCTTTTTTCAGGGGAAAACGGGAAAACTAGGTCTGGCGTACCATCAAGGTGGTCGGCAGCATTTCGGATGCGACCGGGTGACCTTCGATCAGGCCCAACATCTTCTTGGCCAACAACACGCCGCCGTCGCGCAGATACTGGTGCACGCTGGTCAGCGGCGGCACGAAACTGGCCGCGCCGGGCGTATCGTCGTAGCCGATGACGGAGACATTCTCCGGCACCCGCAAATTCTTCTCGGCCAGCGCGCGGATCGCGCCCATGGCCAGCAAATCACTGGCGGCAAACACGCCGTCGAAATTGGCGCCCTTCTTTTTCAACAGCGCAGAGATGCTGTCGAAGCCCGCCTCGAAGGTGAAGGCCTTGGGACGGATGATGTGCACCGTCGCCCGCCCGCCCATCGCGTCGATGAAACCGGCGCAGCGTTCCTGCACCTCGGCGTGGTCGACGTCGCCCAGGAACACCAGCTTCTGCCGGCCCTGCGCGATGAAGCGCTCGGCGGCGCTGATGCCGCCCTTTCTGTTGTCCGAACCGACCACGATGTAGTCAGTGTCCGGCTCCGGCGCGCCCCACACCACCAGCGGCATGCCGGTCTGCTGCAGGGTCCGCACCGCCTCGCCGTGCGAGCCCTGGCCCAGCAGGATCAACCCGTCGGCGCCCTGCACCGGCGCCGTGTTCATCAACTGCTTGGACGTCAGCACCACGCTGTAGCCTGCCGTGGTCAGTTCCTGCGTGATGCCGCCCAACAGCTCCAGCGGATACGGATCGGACATGGGCCGGCCGCGCACGGGTGTCATTTCCACCACAACCGCCACCGAATAACTGCGGCCCATGCGCAGATTGCGCGCACTGACGTTGAAACGGTAGCCCTGCTCATTGGCCAGCGCGCGGATTTTCTCGCGGGTTTCCACCGTCACCAGCGGACTGTCGCGCAGCGCGCGGGAAACGGTGATCTTGGAGACGCCGGCCAGCTTGGCCAGGTCTTCCATCGTCAATGCTGTTTCGGCTTTGCGGGCTACAGACTTGTTCGAAGGCATTGATCGCTCATAGGTTGGAAACAGGGGGTGCGCACGCATTATGACAGAAATTTTTCGTTTGTCGCGGAAAATGACATCGATAACATTTTGATTGACATCGATATCATTTCTTGTTTCAATGGCCCATCTTCACGAAAAGCGGAAGATGGGGATGGAACTACCGCAGGCTGTTTTTGCTGGTGGCGCGCCGTCCAGGAGACGATTTACACCATAAGAAAGCACAGACCACATGAAAAGCCAGAATCCGTTCTTGTTATCCGCAGTCACGGCTGCCGTCCTCACGCTCGTCAACCAGACCGCCGCGCAGGCTCAAAGCGCCGCCCCGACTGAACCCGTACCGTCCAAGGAAGTCGCCGCCGAAGTCCAGCAAGTCGTCGTCACCGGTGTCGCCTCGGCGCGCGGCGTGCGCAAGGTCGACTCGGCCTTCTCCATCACCACCGCCACCGAAGAACAACTGAAACAAGCCTCGCCCAGCAGCACCGCCGACGTCATGAAACTGGTGCCGGGCGTGTATGCGGAATCGACCGGCGGCCAGTCCGGCGCCAACATCGAAGTGCGCGGCTTCCCGTCCGGCAGCGATTCGCCTTTCGTCTCGGTGCAGCTGATGGGCAACCCTATCTTCCCGCCGCCGACGCTGTCGTTCTTCGAAGGTTCGTCGGCCTTCCGCCTGGACGACACGGTCGAGCGCGTTGAAGTGCTGCGCGGCGGCCCGTCCACCATCTGGTCCAACGCCCAGCCCGGCGCGACGATGAACTTCATCCTGAAAGAAGGCACGGACACGCCGGAAGGTTCGGTGCGCTTCACCACCGGCACCGGCAGCCTGCGCCGCGTCGACATGTACTACGGCGGCAAAATCAGCGACGGCTGGTACGGTTCGGTCGGCGGCTTCTACCGCAAGACCGACGGCGTGCGCGACGCCGGCTTCCCTGCCGACGACGGCCACCAGCTGACCGCCACGCTGACCCGCAAGCTCGACGACGGCAAGCTGACCATGTACGTCCGCAACACCGACGACAAGAACGCCTTCTACACCGGCGTGCCGCTGATCTCCAGCAACGGCGGCCACACGATCTCGCAATTCCCCGGCTTCAATGCGCTGACCGGCACCTTGATGAGCGGCGAAATGCGCAACTTCACCATCGAAGCCGCGCCGGGCAAGACGCTCAACCGTGACCTGGCCGATGGCCGTGGCCTGAAAGCCACCGTGTTCGGCGCGGATTTCGACCAGAAGATCGGCGAGTGGAGCGTATCGAACAAGTTCAACCGCTTCGACGGCGACCTCAACACCAACGCCATGTTCACCGGTAACAACCCGCTGTCGATGAATGACTACCTGAACGCGGCCATCGCCTCGGCCAACGGCAACGCGGCAACCGTCGCTGCGGCCGGCGGCAAGCTGGCCACGGCAGGCACGGCGACCTATGTGCACGGCGGCGCGGTCGATGGCAGCCAGCAGGTGGTGCAGGCCGGCCTGTGGTCGGTGGCGAAGAAACTGACATCGTTCACCGACGAACTGCGCGTCAGCAAGGACATCGGCCACGGCAACACCGTCACCGTCGGCGGCTACTTCGCCGACTACTCGTCGCATGATGTCTGGTACCTGGGCAATAGCCACCTGATGACCGCCGTGCCGCAGGCCAGCCTGATTAACGTCACCCTGAACAACGGCGTGGTCGTGTCGAAGAACGGCACCGACGGCAATGTGTTCTACGCGCCGGTCGCCTCGTATGACGGCCGTAATACCGCCGCCTTTATCTCGGACGAGTGGAAGGTCAACGACCGCATCAAGATCGACTTCGGCATGCGCCATGAGCAGCAGAAGATCAGCGGCACGATCTCCAACCTGACCTCAGCCGACACCGACAACAATCCGCTGACCGTGTACAACAACGGCACCTCGATGCCTGACGGTTCCAACACCTACCTGAGCCGCACCGACAGCGCCAACTCCTTCACCATCGGCGGCAACTACAAGCTGGCCAAGGATACGGCCGTGTTCGTGCGCGCCAACCGCGGCCACACCTTCATCTCCTTCGACGATTTGCGTGGCGCCGGCACGCAGGCTAAGGTCAACGACCGCGGCATCCTGCCGACACCGAAAGTGAGCCAGTACGAAATCGGCTTCAAGACCGCGACCCAGATGTACAGCGCCTACATCAACGCCTTCCACACCGAGTTCGACGGCATCGCCTTCTCGCAAGTGCTGGCCGACGGCCGCGAGCTGCATTCGATCAGCGGTTCCAAGGGCAACGGCGTGGAATTCGAACTGGCCGTGCGCCCTATCGAAAACCTGCAACTGGCGTTGACCGGCGATTACCAGAAATCGGAATACCGCGACAATCCTGACACCGCAGGCAAAACCGTCCAGCGCCAGCCCAAGCTGCAGTTCCGCTTCACGCCGACCTACAAGATTCCTTTCGGCGACGGCAATTCGGCCAAGCTCTACGCCACCTACACCTCGATCGGCGAGCGTTGGGCCGACCAGGCGAACCAGCAATACCTGCCGTCCTACCGCACCATCGATGCCGGCGTGCTGTTCTCGCTGGGTGACAAGATCGAAGTGCGCCTCAGCGGCACCAACCTCAACAACGAACTGGGGCTGACTGAGGGCAATTCCCGCCTGACCGCCGGCGGCACCGGTCCGATCAACGCACGTCCGCTGTTTGGCCGTACCTGGGAAGCATCGGTCTTGTACCGCTTCTAAACTGTTCCATCCCTCCCTCACAGGCAAGGCGTAGTTCGCCTTGCCTTTTTTGTTTTTCTAGCCTAATCTGCAATTGATCGTGCTCAACACGATTCTGCCTTGCTATGTCCAGAATTTTTGCCTAGAGGTTAGATTGTGGCTTCCGTAACGTCCGTCAGTGCGCTGCAGGCATCGATAGCACAAGCCGAAAGGCAGGTGCAAACGGATCAGACACGCGTGAGCCAGGACGCCAACCGGCTGGAGCAAAGCCGCCAGCAGCTGACCAAGGACAAGCAGACGCTGAGCGATAGCCAGCGCGAGAGCGATCAGGCGTCCGCGCCGCCGTTGAAAGCGGCGCCAGCCCCGAATCTGAATAATGCGATAGAGAAACCTTCACGTGCCCAGCAAGTGCTGCCGGCCGACTTGGCCGCGCCGCCCAAGCCGCAGATCAACGCGCAGGGCGAGACCATCGGCAAGCTGATCAACGTCGTCGCCTGACTCAGGCGGCGGCCATCGCCGCTTCCTGTTCCTTCACCCGTTCCCACCATTTTCCATCGGCCAGCGGCAGGCGGATATCGAGCGCCTGGCCGATTTCCGGCGTGGCCAATGGCAGACGGCGTTCCGCCGCCAGCTCGGCGATGCGGTCGAAGGGATCGTGCCACGCATGCAGCGACAAATCGAAGGTGCCGTTATGAATCGGCAGCATCACCTTGCCGCGCAAATCGATGTGCGCCTGCAAGGATTCCTCCGGCTGCATGTGCACATCCGGCCATTGCGGATCGTAGGCGCCGGTTTCCACCATCGTCAGGTCGAACGGACCATACTTGCGGCCGATTTCCTTGAAGCCGTCGAAATAGCCGCTATCGCCGCTGAAAAACACCTTCACGTCGCGATCCTCGATGACGAAGGACGCCCACAGCGTCTTGTTGCGGTCGCTCAGGCCACGGCCGGAAAAGTGCTGCGCCGGCGTCGCCACCAGCTTCAGCCCCGCCACGTGGGTCGATTGCCACCAGCTCAACTGCTGCACCTTGGCGGCAGGGATGCCCCAGGCGATCAACCGGTCGCCCACGCCCAGCGGCGTGATGAAATGCTCGGTCTTGGCGGCCAGCTTCATCACGGCGGCGTAGTCGAGGTGATCGTAGTGATCGTGCGACAGGATGATGCCCTTGATCGGCGGCAGCTCTTCGATGCTGATCGGCGTCTGGTGGAAACGCTGCGGCCCGGCCCACTGCACCGGCGACGCGCGCTCGGAAAACACCGGATCGGTCAGCCAGAAATGGCCGTTGAGCTTGAGCAGCACCGTCGAATGCCCGAGGCGGAACAGGCTGCGATCCGGAGCATCCAATAACTGCTGCTGCGTGATCGCATGAACGGGGATGGCCTGGCGCGGCACGGTGTCCTTCGGCTTGTCGAAGGCGAAGCGCAGCATGACGCCCAGCGACTTGAAGAAGCCCATCTGGTGCATCTTCACCGGATTGCGGAACTTGCCGTCGCGGGTGCGCGGCGCGCTGGGCACGGACAGGCCGTCGAGGGCGGATTCAGCGGTAACGGATTGATAAGTCATGACGGGCGACTCCTGGATTGAGAATGTACACTACACAGTGTAGTTCTTATTTTTTGAAAAGTAAACTAGTCGGTGTAAAATAAAGCCATGAACACGCCCCTCAAACTGACCGACCGCAAACGCCAGGCCATCGTCGAAGCCGCCATCGCCGAGTTCCGCGTCAGCGGATTCGAATCGACCAGCATGGACAAGATCGCCGCCACCGCCGGTGTTTCCAAGCGCACGGTGTACAACCACTTCCCCAGTAAAGACGAACTGTTCGCGCAAATATTGCATGAGTTGTGGAATAGTTTTGCGGAGCTGGAAGCGCGCCCTTACGATCCGGCCGCTCCGCTGCGCGACCAGTTGCTCGATCTGCTGTGGAGAAAGATGGCCATGCTGCAGGACGGCTACTTCCTCGACCTGGCGCGGGTGGCGATCGCCGAATCCATCCACTCGCCCGAGCGGGCGCAGGAAATGGTGACGCGGCTGACCCGCAAGGAAGAGGAAGCCGTGGTCTGGCTGCGCGCCGCGCAGGCCGACGGCAAGCTGGCCAAGGCCGATCCCGCGCTGACCCCGCATATGCTGACGGGCCAGCTGAAAACCTTCGCCTTCTGGCCGCAAGTGACGCTGAACCAGCCGCCGCTGGACGCGGCCATGCAAAAGAAAGTGGTCGAAGCGACCGTCGATATGTTCCTGGCCTATGCCGGGTAAGTTCGACTAAGCGAAACTGACCGAGTAAATCGGCGGCAAGGTGGTGGAGATGGTCTGCCACTGGCCGCCGCCATCTTCCGACAGCCAGGCGCCGCCGGTGGTCGATCCCATCAGCAGGATTTGCCCACAATCGCTGACCGCCAGGCCGTGGCGATACACCAGATCGTAGCAATGCTGCTGCGGCAAGCCGCCGCGCCAGGCGGTGAAATGCTTGCCGCCATCGGTGGTGCGGGTGACGGCCAGCGCCGCGTGGGCGGCGATGCGCTTGCTGTCCGCCTCGGCCGGCACGAACCAGGCCGTCTCGCCATCCTTGGGATGCACGGCCGTTACGAAACCGAAATTCGACAGCGGCGCGCTGTGCACCTCGGTCCAGTTGGCGCCGTTGTCCACCGAGCGCCAGATGCCGTTGTGATGCTGGCACCACAGCTTGTCCGGTTCGCCCGGGCAGCGCACGATGCGGTGCGGGTCTTGTATCTGCTGCACGTCGGCCATTTCCGGCGGCATGTAGTTGGCCTTCATGCCTTGCGCGCGCAGCGACCAGCTCTCGCCGCCATCGGTGGTCAGCCAGGCGCCGCCGCAGGACACGCCGACCAGCACCGACCTGCTGTCGCGCGGATCGACGCAGATGCTGTGGATGCCCGGCACGTCGTAGCCGCCGCCCATCCACTGCACGCGCTCGGGCACGTTCCACAGCCCGTCCACCAGTTGCCACGTCTCGCCCCGGTCGTTCGAGCGGAACAGGCCGCCCGGCAAGGTGCCCGCCCACAGCACGCCCGGCTGGTCCGGCCCGCCCGCCGCCAGCGACCAGATCTGCTTCACCGTCCACTCGACCGGATCGGCGGAGTCAGTCGGCTTGGTGGGAAAGGCCGGCGCCGCCACCTCCACCCAGTTGTCGCTGCCCGCATCGCGCCGGTGCAGCTTGGCGCCGAAGTGGCCCAGGTTCAGCGCCGCGTACAGCGTGCCGTCGCGCCGGTCCGGCAGCACCATCGACACCGGGTCGCCCAGGAAGTGCTGCTGATCGATATGCCACGCCTCGTGGGTGCGGTAGATTTCAAACAGACCTTTGCGGGTGCCGATGTAGGCGCGGTCGGACATGTCAACCTCCAGAGAGAGCTTGCAGGATATAGACTTTGGATAGGGGAGCCAGCGCGTCGTTCAATATTTTCCGCTCGCGGGTGCGCTGGCCGTCGATGAAGATGACGACGTTCTCGCGCAACTGGCCCTGCTCGTCGAGCACGTAGCCGCGCAGCCGCGGGTGGTCGGCAAAGGCGGCGTCAAGGGCGCTGCGCAGATCGGCCGCCTCGGTCTCCACCTGCGGCACATCCATGAAGCGGCCCAGTTGCTGGGTAAAAATGAGTTGCGCCATCGTTGTGCTTATTGGTTTGATCGACGGGAATTCAGATTCTATGCCGGTTTCGAATAAAATGAAAACGCATCAACTAACGGAGCACTGCATGACGATCACACCGCAAGAGCTGGAACTGTTGATGGAGGAAGTGGAGAAGGAAGACCCGATCGATTTCGCCGACCTGCCGTTCGACGAACACGATCTGCGCGGCCTGATCTCCAACCACCTGTGCGAGATGGCCGAGGCGATGGAGAGCTTCAGCGAAGAAGACAAGCACCTGACCCTGCTGGCCGTGGCGGCCAAGCTGGTGCTGGAAAACATGGTGCTGAATATCCAGCTGATGCGGCGCCACGGCGTGCCGCTCAGCGAATCGACCGACGCGCTGCTAAGCCGCCTGCGCAAACGCGACGACGGCCCGGCAACTTAAGGCGCGGCTGGGAAATCCAGCGGCGTCGCGTTGACGCGGTTGAACAGGTTGGTGAAGGTGATGGTGGCAATCGCCAGCAGCGCGTCGACGATCTGCGCGTCGCTGTAGCCGGCCTGCCGGACCGTCGCCACCACTTCCGCCGGCACCTCGCCACGGGTGGTCGCCACCGTATGCACAAAACCCGCCAGCGCATCGAGCCGCGCATCGCCGCTGGAGCTGCCGTGGCGCACGGCCAGCATGGCCTCGCCGCTCAGGCCGGACTTGCGGCCGGCCAGCGTATGCGCGGCCAGGCAGTAATCGCACTGCGCATCCTGGCTCACGGCCAGCTTGACCACTTCCACTTCTTGCGCCGACAGGCTGCTTTGACGCAGCGCGGCATCCATGTTCAAAGCGGTTTCCAGCGCGATCGGGCTGTTGCCGCCCAGCGTGACGTAAGCGTTCGGCACCTTGCCGATCGCGCCCTTGATGGCGGTGAATAACTGCGCAGCGTGGCCGGTAGCTTCCGAAACGACAGGGGTATGCAGGCGGGACATGATGTTTCCTTTCAGGTGAGTTGGTATGGAAACAGTCTAGGCCTACGGCATGAGATGATGAATGCTCAAATCAATCTATAATTTGCTCATTCGTCTCAAACCAGACTGCCATGGACACGCTCAGCCACCTGCTCTCGCTGTACCCGATGCGCACCGCGCTGGACACGCGCTGCCACTTCGGCGCCCCCTGGGTGCTTGACCACGGCGCCAGCGCCAGCGGCGTCGCCCCCTACCACCTGATCGTGCGCGGCACGGCGCTGGTGGACGGCGCCGACGGCCTGACGCTGCAGGCAGGC
The DNA here is from genome assembly GCF_009380165.1 of Rugamonas rivuli. GTDB lineage: Bacteria > Pseudomonadota > Gammaproteobacteria > Burkholderiales > Burkholderiaceae_D > Rugamonas > Rugamonas rivuli. The sequence continues at coordinate 169,430 of NZ_WHUF01000006.1, read as the reverse complement.
GACCTGATCGTCTTCCCGCACGGCAGCGCGCACCGGCTCTACATCGGCGATCCCGCGCAAGCCTCCTCCCTGCACACAGCGCCAGGCCTGCTGCGCTACGAAGGCAACGACGGCGACGGCCCCGCCACCGACATCCTGTGCGGCGAATTCCGTTTCGATGACGACGGCGCCGATGGCTTGCTGACCGCACTGCCGCCCATGCTGGTGGTGCGCACCGCCGGCCGCGCCGACACGCAAGGCCTGAACCATCTGATCGCCATGCTGCAGGCCGAGGCCGAGGCGCCGCGCGCCGGCTCGGAAGCCATCGTGCGGCAACTGGCGTCAGCCCTGTTCGCGCTGCTGATACGCGGCTGGCTGGAGCAATCGATGGCGATGCCGGGACTGTTCGCCGTGCTGGCGGAACGCCGTCTACAGGCGGCGCTGAACGGCATGCTGGCCGCGCCGCAGCAGGACTGGACTTTGGAGAAACTGGCGGCAGCCTGCCACATGTCGCGCGCCACCTTCGCGCGTCTGTTCAAGCAGGCGGCAGGCGCCGCACCGGCCGCAGTGCTGACGCAGTTGCGCATGGCGCAGGCTGCGCGCCTGCTGGACGCCGGCCGCCAGGCGGGCGACGTGGCCGAAGCGGTGGGCTACCAATCCGAAGCGGCCTTCCACCGCGCCTTCAAGCGCCAGTATCGGATGGGGCCGGGAGCCTGGAAGCGGCGGGCGCCTCGATGACCAGGTCGGTTTCGGCGATGGCCACGCAGGGCAGGATGTAGCCTTCGCGCTTTTCGTCCAGGCTCAGGCCCGGCCACTCGATCAGATAACGCACCGTGCCGCTGGTGCTCAGGCAGATGCAGGTGCGGCAAGTGCCGTTGCGGCAGGAGCTGGGCAGACGCACGCCGGCGCGCTCGGCGCTTTGCAGTACCGTCGCCGGCGCTTGCGCATCGAAAGTCCAACCCTGCCTTGCCAGCGTTACCTTGACCGCGCCCGTCATGCCGCCTACTCCGCCGTCGCTGCGGCAAAGCGCAAGCGGCGCGCAGGATAGTCGATGGTGATGGTGTGGTTTGAAAAATTGCGCAAGCCTATCAACGCCGCCAGCTTCTGCCCGGGCTTGAAAGCCGGTGCCTCGCAATACGACACGTCGGCGTTTTCCAGCGCCTGGCCCTGGCCCAGCTCGAACCGCGTGGTGGAATGTACGCGATAGCAAGGCAGCGCCTTGCCCCAGCTGCTCACGCTGTAGCTGGTCACGCCAGGGCCGGCTGCCGGCTCCTTGCCGGTGAGCTGGCGCCACGATTCGGTCGTCAGCGCCGAAATGCCGAAACTGGCCGCGCCGGTATCGAGCATCGCGTAACGCTTGCGGCCCTGGCCGTCGCTCAACTCAATCACAATATGCCCGCCGCCGGAGGAATTCACATCCCACTGCGGATAGAAGAACGGCACGGCCTTGGCGTCGGCCGCCAGCGTCGATCCCGTTGCAAAGCTCAACTGCTCCCGCTTCAGATCGATGGTGAGCGTGCCTTGTTCGAAGAACTGGTTGCCCAGCGAGAGCCGTATGCCTTTCGGGCAGCCGCCCTGGTCGGCCTCCAGATTGGGCGGTCCTTCGACTTCGTGCCGTATCCCCAATGCTTCGACCACCACAGGCCGCGCGGTGCTGCGATCGAACGATTGATGGAAGTGCACGATACCCGGCGCGCCCGTGTCCAACTGGGCGCGGCAGTCCATGCCGTTAAGCTTGACCGGCATGAACAGCGCCGCGTTGACCTTGCCTTCGCCCGGGACGATTTCAGCGCGTACCCATTCGATACGCGCCGTGCCCGATGCGCAGGCGCTTGCCGATGCCGCCGCCGAAGTTAAGAGAAAAAGAATGCGACAGTGACGGGCAAATAGCATGGCTGGAAAGAAGAATGACAGTGCGCGGATTCGCGCCGAAATTATATATCATGCAACCCTTATCGCCACCGCCGTGGTCTTCGGCACCACCAGGCCGCCCTGCAGCTTGAACACCGCCATCGCTTGCGACACGCAACGCGTCTGCTGCGCCAGATTGCCGGCGGCAGCGGCGGCCTGCTCCACCAGCGCCGCGTTCTGCTGCGTGATGTCGTCGATCTGTATCACCGCCTGGTTGACCTGGTTGATGCCATCGCTCTGCTCACGCGTGGAATTCGAAATCTCCTCCATCACACGCGACACCCGGTCCACCGATTCGATCACCTGGTTCATCGTCACGCCTGCGCTGTTGGTCAGCACCGTGCCGGCCTGCACCTTCTGGATCGACTGGTCGATCAGCGCCTTGATTTCCTTGGCTGCCGTGGCCGAGCGCTGCGCCAGGCTGCGCACCTCGCTGGCCACCACGGCAAAGCCGCGTCCCTCTTCGCCAGCGCGCGCCGCCTCCACCGCCGCATTCAGCGCCAGGATATTGGTCTGGAAGGCGATGCCGTCGATCAGGCCGATGATGTCCAGCACCTTGTTCGACGAAGCGCTGATATCGTCCATCGTCGACACCACCTGCGACACAATGCTGCCGCCCTGCGCCGCCACCGCCGATGCCTGCCCGGCCAGCTGGTTGGCGCTGGCGACATTGCTGGCGCTCTGCTGGACGGTCGATGTCAGCTGCTCCATGCTGGCCGCGGTCTGCTGCAAGCTGGAGGCCTGCGACTCCGTGCGGCCCGACAGATCCAGATTGCCGTCGGCGATTTCGCCAGTCGCCACCGAGATCTCATCGAAGTTCGCGCGCACGTCGCCGATGATGCTGTGCAGGTTGATATTGGTCTGCCGCAGTGCCGCCAGCAGCTGGCCTACTTCGTCGTCGCGCTGGACATCGAAGGCCGCAGTCAAATCGCCGCCGGCCATCATGCGCGCCGCGCGCGTCGCCTGCCGCAGTGGCAACGCCACGTTCAGATACAGGCTGCGGCCGAACCACACCATGCCCAGCATGGCGCACAGCGCCAGCGCCCCCAGGCCGCTGCGCGCCGCAGCGATGCCCGCGTCGCCCAGGCCCAGCAAGGCAAAGGCCAACAACGCCAGCACGCCGCCGGTCAACAGCGTCGCCACGCCGATCTGGCGCGCCAGCGACATGCGCATCAAGCCCGCCAGCCGCGCAGCGATGCCGGTCGCCACCACGCGCCCGTTGACGATGCGCAGCCGCTGCGGATTGCCGGCCTTGAACTGACGGTACAAGGCATCGGCCTCGCGCACCTGCTCGCGACTGGGCTTGGTCCGCACCGACAGATAGCCGACCGGCTTGCCCTGCTCGATCACCGGCGTCACGTTGGCCAGCACCCAGTAGTAGTCGCCGTTCTTGCAGCGGTTCTTCACCAGCCCGGTCCACGGCATGCCGCTGCGGATGGTTTTCCACAGGTCGGCGAAGGCTTCCACCGGCATGTCTGGATGGCGCACGATATTCTGCGGTGCGCCCAGCAGCTCCTGCTCAGTGTAGCCGCTGACCTCGATGAAATACGGATTGGCGTAGTTGATGTTGCCCTGCAAATCGGTGCTGGAGACGATGGTCTTGCCATCTTCCATCAGGTATTCGTTTTGAGTGATTGGACTGTTGATGCGCATGGCCGTTCCTTTATCGTTATTTGGCCAGTGGCCAACGAGTCCAGAATAGGGGCGCTATCCAGGCGACAAAGTCACCAATTGTCGCTTGGAATGTTTACCGCAGGTTTTTACCGGAGATTTTTGATCTAGATCAATTTTCCTGTGTGCGAACGCAACATCTTTCAGTCCGGCTTGAAGTTTTGGCCCAAGGACATGGGCTTATTCAACAAGATTGCTTGCGGATTCCGGCAAATGATGACTAGTACGACGATAGTGGCGAGGTAAGGCAGCATCGCCAGAAACTCCGACGGAATATCCAGGCCCATGCCCTGGCCGTGGAACTGCAGCACCGTCACGCCGCCGAACAGATAAGCGCCCACCATCACGCCACGCGGCTTCCAGGTCGCGAACACCACCTGCGCCAGCGCGATCCAGCCGCGCCCCGCCGTCATGCCCTCGACCCACATCGGCGTCAGCGCCAGCGACAGATAAGCGCCGCCCAATCCAGCCATGGCGCCGCCGAACAGCACCGTGCCGTAGCGCAGGCCGATCACCGGATAGCCGATCGCATGCGCGCTGTGCGGCGACTCGCCCACCGCCCGTATCACCAGGCCGATGCGGGTGCGCGCCAGCATCCAGCCGACCACCAGCACCAGTGCGACAGAACCGTACACCATTGCGTCAAAACGGAACAGCAGCGGCCCGATGAACGGCACATCCGACAGCAGCGGGAAGTGCAGATGCGGCATCGGCTCCACCGTCTGCCCCACCAGCCCGCGCCCCATGAAGGCCGACAGGCCGATGCCGAACAGGGTCAGCGCCAGCCCGGTGGCCACCTGGTTGGTTTGCAAGGTCAGCACCAGGAAGCCGAAGATCAGCGACATCAGCATGCCGGCCGCAATCGCCGCCAGCAGCCCAAGCCACATCTGCCCCGTGCCCAGCGTGACGCCGAAGCCCACCACCGCGCCCACCAGCATCATGCCCTCCATGCCCAGATTGAGCACGCCGGAGCGCTCGGTCACCAGCTCGCCCATCGAGGCCACCACCAGCGGCGTGGCGGCGCCCGCCGTGCTGGCGAGGAAGGCGATTAACAGTTCGGTGCTGATCATGCGGTTTCTCCGGCGGTGACAGGCAAGCGGCGATGGTGCGGCTTGAAACGGTAGTGGATGAACAGGTCTGCGGCCAGCAGATAGAACAGCAGCAGGCCCTGGAACATGCCGGTGATCGCCGACGGCACCTGCAATTCGATCTGCGCCGTCTCGCCGCCGATGTACAGCAGCGACATCAGCACCGCCGACAGCACCACGCCCAGCGGATGCAGGCGGCCGACGTAGGCGACGATGATGGCCGCGAAGCCGTAGCCGGCCGACACCGACGGCTGCATCTGCCCCAGCGGCCCCGCCACTTCGCCGACGCCGGCGATGCCGGACAGCGCGCCGCTGACCATGAAGGCCAGCCACACATTGCGCGGCTCGCTGAAACCCGCGTACAGCGCGGCGGCCGGCGCCATGCCGCTGACCTGCATGCGGTAGCCGGCGAAGGTGTGCTTGCAGAAGAACCAGGCCGCCCCCGCCGCGACCAGCGACAGGATGAAGGCAGCGTTCAACCTCAAGCCTTCCACCAGCAACGGCAAGGTGGCCGAGTCGCTGAACATCTTCGACTGCGGGAAGTTGAAGCCGGCCGGATCGCGCATCGGCCCGTGCACCAGGTAGCTCAGCAAGTGATACGACACGTACACCAGCATCAGGCTCACGAGAATTTCGCTGGTGTTGAAGCGCGTGCGCAGCAGCGCGGGGATGGCCGCCCACAGCATGCCGCCCAGCGCGCCCGCCGCCAGCATCAGCGGCAGCACCCACCATGCCTGCACCTCGTCGAAGTACAGCGCCACCGCACCGGCGGCGATCGCGCCCACCGTCAGTTGGCCGTCGGCGCCGATGTTGGCGACATTGGCGCGGAAGCCTATCGCCAGGCCCACGCCGCACAGGATCAGCGGCGTCGCCTTCAACAGCAGCTCGCCCACACCGTACAGCGTGGTCCACGGTTTGATGAAGTAGACGTAGAAGGCATGCAGCGGCTCCTGCCCCAGGAAGAAGAACAGCGCGGAGCCGGTCAGCAGCATGGCCGCCGCCGCGATCAACGGCGACGCCAGCATCATGCGGCGCGAAGGTTCGGGACGTCGTTCAAGCCGCGACATGGTCTGCTCCCTGGTGATCGAAATCGCCGCTCATCCACACGCCGATCTGGTTGATGCTGGTGGCAGATGCTGCCACCACCTGTGATAAACGGCCATCCGCCAGCACAGCGATGCGGTCGCTCATCATGAACAATTCATCCAGCTCCTCCGACAGCACCAGCACCGCCACGCCCTGGTCGCGCATGTCGATGATGGCCTGGCGTATCAGCATGGCGGCGCCGATGTCCACGCCCCATGTCGGCTGCGCGAACACCATCACCTTCGGCGCCAGCGCGATCTCGCGGCCGACGATGAACTTTTGCAGATTGCCGCCCGAAAGACTGGCCGCCGCCGACTGCTCGCCGCCGCATTTGACGTTGAAGCGCTCGATCACCTTGCGCGCGAACTCGCGCACCGCGCCGCGCTGTATCAGCCCGCGCCTGACCATGCCGGTGTTGGCGGCGGGCAGATAGCCGGTCAGCAGCGCGTTATCGGCCAGCGACAGCTCGGGTGCGGCGCCGCGTCCCAGCCGCTCTTCCGGCACGAAGCCAAGTCCCAATTGGCGGCGTTGCGCAGCATCGAGCTTGCCCACGTCCCGCCCGCACAGGCGGATCGCGCCGCTGCCCGCAGCCAGCGGGCGTTCGCCGGAGATGGCTTTCAACAGCTCCTGCTGGCCGTTGCCGGAGATGCCGGCGATGCCGACGATCTCGCCGCTGCGCAGCGCCAGGCTGACATCCTTCAAACGCGTGCCGAACGGATCGTCGCTGCGCACATTGAGCTGGTCGAGAGAGAGCAGCACCTCGCCCGGTTCACGCGGCTGGTGCACGCAGACGGGAAGTTCGCGGCCTATCATCAGTTCCGCCAGCGACCTGGCGCTTTCCTCTTTCGGATTGGCCGTGCCGGACACGCGCCCGGCGCGCAGCACGGTAGCCTTGTCGCACAGCGACTGGATTTCATCGAGCTTGTGGCTGATGTACAGGATGCTGACGCCTTCGGAGGCCAGGCGTCGCAGCGATTCGAACAGCTTGAGCACCGCGTCCGGCGTCAGCACCGACGTCGGTTCGTCCATGATGAGCAGGCGCGGCGATTGCAGCAGGCAGCGCACGATCTCCACCCGCTGCCGCTCGCCCACCGACATGCTGTGCACCAGCCGTTGCGGGTCCAGCGGCAGGCCGTATTGTTCGGACACGGCGCGGATGCGCGGCGCCAGCGCGGCCGGCGTCACGTGGTCGTCCAGCGCCAGCGCGATGTTCTCGGCCACGGTCAGCGTTTCGAACAGCGCGAAATGCTGGAACACCATGCCGATGCCCAGCTTGCGCGCATCGTGCGGCGAGTGAATGTGGACCTGCTTCCCTTCCCACATGATCTGGCCTTCGTCCGGCCTGGTCACGCCGTAGATGATCTTCATCAGCGTGCTCTTGCCGGCGCCGTTCTCGCCCAGCACCGCGTGGATTTCGCCGGGCATCACGGTCAGGTCGACGGCGGCGTTGGCCACCACGGAAGGATAGATTTTGGAGATGCCCAGCATCTTCAGGCGCGGCTCTGTCATCGGCGCTTCCCTCATCGTATACAAATTGAATACAAAAACAGACGCAATTAACATGCCACGCACGGCCCGCCGGAAACGCGCCGTTTTGGGCAGAAGAGTGCACTAAATATGACACACTTCCTCCCCAAAAACGTGCGTAACGCTCGAAAATGAGGACAAAACAAAGTAGTTTCGTACACAATACAAGACAGCTTTCTACCAGTTGTTGTACACGATGCGGCTAGCATGGTTCCTGCTTTATGCAGTGTGAGCACCACCCTCACGGAGAATCGAACAATGCCATCACCAGGCAAACGCCAACCCCGCAAGGCCGCTCCCGCAGCCGCCGTTGCGGGCGTGCCTGCCGCCGCCATCAAGCGCGGCACCACGGCCGTCGACCTGCGCATCTACCGCGCCGTCGTCAACGCCGTCATGAGCCACCGCCTGCCGCCCGGTACCCACTTGGGCGAAGCCGATTTCTGCGAGCTGTATCAAGTCAGCCGCACCACCGTGCGCAAGGCGCTGCAACGGCTGGCGCACGACCACATCATCGAGCTGCGCCCCAATCGCGGCGCGGTGATCGCCTCGCCCACGCCGGAGCAGGCGCGCGACATCTTCGCCGCCCGCCGCGCCATCGAAAGGGAGATCGTGCCGCTGGTGATACGCCACGCCACGCCGGCCTCGCTCAAGCAGATACGCGCCGCGCTGCATGCGGAGGACCAGGCCCGCCGCACCGGCGACCGCGCCGGCTGGATACGATTGGGCGGCGAGTTCCACCTGCTGCTGGCGGAGCTGGCCGGCAACCAGGTGCTGCAGCGCTTTATGGCGGAGCTGGTGTCGCGCTGCTCGCTGATCATCGCGCTGTACGAAACCCCGGGCGCCCCGATGTGCGAGAACGACGAGCATCAGGACCTGGCCACGCTGATCGAACAGGGCAAGGTCAAGGAAGCCACCCATTTGATCGAGCACCACCTGCAGGAAATCGAAGCGCGCCTGCATTTGAATGAGCAGGACAAGAAAGTGAACCTGGCCGAGGCGCTGTCCGGCTTCTAACCGCGTGGCCCGGGAATTGCTAGGGAATTGGATACAAAAGAAGTTTCTACAAACCGTGCTGTCCTAAAAATGGAGTTCATAAAATGTCGCCACTTGTCACCCGCACCGCCCTCGCCCTCCTTGCCAGCTGCGCCTGCGCAGCCCACGCCGCCGACTGGAGCGACACCTCGCTGAGCTACCGCTACGGCACCAAGTTCGCCGAACCGTTCAACAACAACGACATCACCAAGAACATCGTCAACCTGTCCAGTGTCTCCGGCTACAAGTACGGCAAGAACTTCTTCAGCGTCGACTTCCTGATGTCGTCGGAAGTGGATCCATCGTCGGCCGGCGCGAAGAGCGGCGCGCATGAAGCGTATGCGCTGTACCGCCACACGCTGGACCTGGGCAAAGTCACCGGCAGCAGCTGGGCCTTCGGCCCGGTGCGCGGCGTCGGCGCCACGGCGGGCTTCGATTTCAACAGCAAGACCGACGCCGGCTACAACTCCAAGAAGCGCATGATCGTCGCCGGCCCCACGCTGATGCTGGACGTGCCGGGCTTCCTCGACGTCAGCCTGTTCGCGCTGTGGGAGAGCAACGCGCCGTACAACACCTTCACCGGCGCCGCCACGCCGCGCTACGCCTACAAGACCCACCCGATGCTGACCGCGGCATGGGGCATCCCGTTCAACATCGGCATCCCGCTGTCGTTCGAAGGCTTCGCCAACTTCATCGGCACCAAGGGCAAGAACGAATTCGGCGGCGACACCGCGCGCGAGACCAATATCGACATGCAGATCATGTACGACTTGAGCGGCGCCGTCGGCGCGGGCAAGAACACCTTCAAGGTCGGCATCGAGTACCAGTTCTGGAAAAACAAGTTCGGCAACTCCGACACCAACAACCCTGGCGCCACGGCGAAAACGCCGATGGTCCGCGCCGAGTACCACTTCTAAACCCCGTCACCAAAAGGAAAACCGCATGATGAATCGCCGCACACTGCTGGCCATGGCCGCCGCCATCTGCCTGTCCGCCCCCGCGTTCGCAGAGGAACCGCTGAAGATAGGCTTCGTCTACGTCGGCCCGGTCGGCGACGCCGGCTGGACCTACGCCCACGACCAGGGCCGCCTGGCGATGGAGAAGGAGCTGGGCGTCAAGGTCAAAACCACCTACGTCGAAAACGTGCCGGAAGGCGCGGATGCCGAACGCGTGATCCGCAAGCTGGTCGCCGAGGGCAACAAGCTGATCTTCACCACCTCCTTCGGCTACATGAACCCGACCGAGAAAGTCGCCAAGGCCACGCCGGGCGTGGTGTTCATGCACGCCACCGGCTTCAAGACCGGCAAGAACCTGGGCACCTACGAATCGCGCCTGTACGAAGGCGCCTACCTGAACGGCGTCATCGCCGGCAAGATGACCAAGTCGAAGACGCTGGGCTTCATCGCCTCCTTCCCCGTGCCCGAGGTGATCCGCAACATCAACGCCTACACGCTGGGCGCGCAGAGCGTCAATCCCGGCATCAAGACCAAGGTGATCTGGGTGAACTCGTGGTACGACCCGGCCAAGGAACGCCAGGCGGCGGAAACCCTGGTGGCGCAAGGCGCGGACGTGATGGCGCAGAACACCGACTCGCCGGCCACGCTGCAAGTGGCGCAGGAAAAAGGCGTGTACGCGTTCGGCTGGGATTCGGACATGTCCAAGTTCGCACCGAAGGCGCACCTGACGGCGGCCACCAACAACTGGGGGCCGTACTACACCGAGACCGCCAAGGCGGTGCTGGCGGGCACCTGGAAATCCGGCGACTACCACGGCGGCATGAAGGAAGGCATGGTCAAGATGTCGGTGCTGAACGCCGCGGTCCCGGCGGAAGCGGCCAAGGCCTTCGAAGAGAAGAAGGCGGCGCTGGCGGCCGGCACCTTCGCGCCGTTCACCGGACCGATCAAGGACCAGTCCGGCGCCATCAAATACGCCGCCGGCGTGGTGGTGCCGCTGAAAGACCTGCTGTCGATGAACTTCTACGTGCAGGGCGTGGACGGCGCGATTCCGAAGTGACGCCAATTTTCTGATGCATTTCACGCAAGCCGGGATCATAATTGGGATCCCGGCTTGGTGGAGAGCACAGTGGCATATCCGACAAAATTGCAAGGGTGGCGGCCAGCACTGCGCGACGCGGCGATCATCGCTTGCGCCGCGATCCTGGCTGCCTGCGGTGGCGGCGGCGGCTCCAGCGTGGCGGAAACGCCCAGCGGGCCCAGCGCGCCGCTCACGCCCGCGCCCCCGGCCGTGCCCGGCTCTTACGACGACACGCTGGCCTATTCCAGCCTGGCGAGCGGTTCGCTGACCGCACCCAATGAAAACGCCGCCGTCATCGCCAGCCATATCCAGCTGGGTGGCCAGCAGTTCAACTACACCGCCACCACCGGCCACCTGACCGCCACCGACGCCCGCACCGGCAAGGCTTCCGCCTCGTTCTTCTACGTCGCCTACACCGTGCCCGGCGCCGATCCGGCCAAGCGGCCCGTCACCTTCTTCTACAACGGCGGCCCCGGCTCGGCCTCCACCTATCTGCACCTAGGCTCCTTCGGGCCGCGCCGGCTGGTCAGCACCATCCCCAGCGCCGTCATCGTCGCGCCGCAACTGGTCGACAACCAGGAAACCCTGCTGGCGCAGTCGGACCTGGTGTTCGTCGACGCCATCGGCACCGGCTACTCGCAAGCCATCGCGCCCAACACCAACCAGACCTTCTGGGGCGTGGACGCGGACGCCGCCGCCTTCCGCGATTTCGTGCAGCGCTACATCGCCGTCAACAAGCGCGAGGCCTCGCCCAAGATCCTGTTCGGCGAATCCTACGGCACGCCGCGCACGGCGGTGCTGGCCAACCTGCTGGAAACGGCCGGCGTGCCGATCGCCGCGCTGGTGCTGCAATCGTCGATCATGGACTACAACAGCAACTGCGGCGTGCTCGATCCGGGTGCCATCAGCTGCGAGGGCTACATCCCGACCTACGCCGCCACCAGCGCCTACTACCAGCTCAGCACGCCGCTGCCGACCGACTTCAGCGCCTACGTGCAGCAGGCGCGCAGCTTCGCAGCAGGCGACTACCGCAGCGCCATCTCGGCCTACCTGGCGACCAAAGTGGCGCCGCCGGCCGCCGTGATCGGCCAGCTGGTCAACTACACCGGCTTGCCGGCGCTGACCTGGCAGCAGAACTTCGACATGGGGCCGGACTACTACCAGCGCAACGCCGTGCCGGGCAAGCTGGTGGGCCGCTACGACGCCCGCGTGTCGGCGGCCAACGGCAGCGCGCTGGCGGCCGATGGCGATCCCTCGCTGACGGTGATCAATTCCGCCTTCGTCAGCAGCATCGCCACCTACCTGGCGGGCGAGCTGCACTACAGCGCCCGTTCCGGCTACATCAGCAGCAACGACATCGTCGACCGCTGGAACTTCAGCCACGACGGCCGCCAGCTGCCGGACACGATTCCGGACCTGGCCGCCGCGATGACGCTGAATCCGAAAATGAAAATCCTGGCGGTGAACGGCTACCACGACCTGGCCACGCCCTTCCACCAGACGGAACTGGACCTGGCGCGGCTCGGTGCAAATCCGCAAATTGTGCTCAAATATTATGCAAGCGGCCATATGACGTATCTAGACGACACTGCGCGCCGCGCCCAGCAAACGGATTTGATTAATTTCTTCAATAGCGTCACAGTGGCACAATAAGCCATGCGCCAGGCTGATAATACGGCGCGGGGGAGTCTATCATGAAGCAACTTTTCCAATTTGCCATGCTGGCCGCCGCCGCGGCCTGCAGCTGCGCGCACGCCCAGGCGCCGCAGCCGCAACCGGATATGGTCGCACCGGCCATGATGTCGGCGCCGATGCATCCCGATCCCTACATTCCGCCGGCCATGCGCAAGCCGCCGCGCGACGGCGCGTCCGGCCCGGTGCTGCAATACCAGGCCATGCAAAAACTGAAGAAACGCTTTGAGGAAGCCGACCTCGACGGTAGCGGCAGCCTGAGCCGTGAAGAGGCGCACAAGGCCGGGCTCGGCTTTGTCGAAAAGAACTTCGACCATATCGACACCGCCCAGCGCGGCGTGGTCAACTTCGAAGACTTGAAGGCCTTCATCATCCAGCGCCGCGAGGAAGCACGCTCGCGCTGAAGGCCGGCGCTCAGGCCGGCGGCGCGTCGCGGCGCGGCAAGGTCAGCGTGAACACCGCGCCCTCGCCCGCCATGCTGCGCACCGCCAGCGTGCCCTCGTGCACCTGGGCCAGCTCGCGCGAAATATACAAGCCCAGCCCCAATCCGGACGGCGCCTCGTTGCCGGCGCCGCGCTCGTAGGGCTCGAAGATTTTCTCCTGCAGCTCCGGCGCGATGCCGGCGCCCTCGTCGCGCACCTCCACCCGCACCTGTTCCGGCTCCACCCGCAGCGTCACGTGCACCGGCTTCTGCGCGCCGTAGCGCAGCGCGTTGGTCAGCAGGTTGACGACGATCTGCTCGATGCGGAACTCGTCCCACCAGCCGCTGACCGGTGTGCCCGCATCCAGGCTGATGCTGCTGCCGGCGATGGCGGCCTGCGGCGTCAGATCCTGCACCAGCCGCCGCAGCAAGCCCGACAGCTCCACCCAGCCCGGCCGCAGCGACAGCTTGCCGCTGCGGATGCGCGACACGTCCAGCATGTCGTCGATCAGGCGGATGATGCTCTGGATCTGGCGGTCGTCGCGCGCCACCATGCGCTGCAGCTGCTCGGCGCCGAAGGCCGCCATATTGCCGCGCTCCAGCTGCATCTTGCGCAATTGCGTTTCCAGGTACAGCGTGTTGAGCGGCGTGCGCATCTCGTGCGACACCATGGACATGAACTCGTCGCGCATCGCCAGCGCGCGCTGCAAGCCGGTCTGCGCCGCGTTCAGCTGGGCCAGTGTGCGCTCCTGCTCGCGGCGAGCCTCTTCCAGCGCCTCGACCTGGCGCCGCACCGCCTCGCGCTGCTCGTACAGCGAAACGAAGACCTGCACCTTGCCCTTGACCGCGCGCGCGTCCAGCGGCTTGTACAGCACGTCCACCGCGCCCGCCTCGTAGCCCTTGAACGAATAATTGAGTTCCTTGCCGGCCGCCGTCACGAACACGATGGGAATCTGCCGCGTGCGGTCGGTGCCGCGCATCAGTTCGGCCAGCTCGAAGCCGTCCATGCCCGGCATCTGCACATCGAGGATGGCCATGGCGAAATCATGCTGCAACAGCAGCGCCAGCGCTTCCTCGCCCGAACCGGCCTGGAAGATCTCGCGCCCCTCGCCGCGCACGATGGCGTTCAAGGCTTGCAGGTTCTCCGGCAGATCGTCGACGATCAGCAATTTGGTCGGGTGCTCGGCTTGCATCAATTCTTCTCCAGCATCAACAGCAGTGTTTGTATGGCGTCCAGCGGCAGGACCAGGTCCGGCTGATGCAGACGTATCGCTTCCCTCGGCATGGCCGCCACTTCGGCCTGCTCCGGGTCTTGCACCACGGTCAGGCCGCCGGCGCGGGCGATGGCGGCCATGCCGACGGCGCCATCGTGGTTGGCGCCGGTCAGCAGGATGCCCAGCAGCGCCGGGCCGTAGGCGTCGGCCGCCGATTCCATCAGGTAATCGATGGCCGGGCGGGCGAAGTGCAGCGGCGCCTCGCAACTGAGGGAAAAACTGCGGTCCATCTCCACCGACAAATGGTAGCCCGAACCGGCAAAATACAGCGTCCCGGACGACACCGCTTCCTTGTCGGCCGCCTCGCGCACCGGCATCGCCATGCGCTGCTGGAACACCTCGGCCAGGTGGCTCTGGCGGAACTCCGGCAGGTGCAGCAGCGCCACCACCGCGCGGCCGTAGCCAGCCGGCAGCCCCGGCAATAGTTGCAGCAAGGCGCCGACGCCGCCGGCCGAGGCACCGATCACCACCGCTTCCACGGTGCGCCCGGCCAGCGCGGCGCGGATCGCGGGCAGGTGCGCGCTCATCGCTTGCGGAACACCCGCTCGCGCTTGTTCACCGGCTCGAAGGCCGGCGCGTAGGCGGAGAAATCGATGCTTTCCTTGCTGCCCAATCCCAGGAAGCCGCGGTGGCACAGCGACTCGTGGAACAGGCCGAAGGCGCGCTCCTGCAATTTTTTCTTGAAGTAGATCATCACGTTGCGGCAGCTGATCAGGTGCGTCTCGGCGAACACCGCGTCGGTCGCCAGGCTGTGGTCGGCGAAGGTGACGTTCTCGCGCAGCGCGCTGTCGAACAGCGCGGCGTTGTAGGCCGCCGTGTAGTACTCGGAAAAACTGCGCGTGCCGCCGGCGGCCTGGTAGTTTTCCGTGTACTCGCGCATCGCGTCCAGCGGGAACACACCCTTGCGCGCCTGCTCCAGCGACTGCGGGTTGATGTCGGTGGCGTAGATCATGCTGCGCTCCAGCAAGCCCTCCTCCTTGAGCAGGATGGCCATCGAATACACTTCCTCGCCGGTGCTGCAACCGGCGATCCAGATTTTCAGCGACGGATAGGTGCGCAGCACCGGCATCACGTGTTCGCGCAGCGCGGCGTAATAAGTCGGGTCGCGGAACATCGACGTCACCGGTATCGTCAGGTATTGCAGCAGCGTGCTGAACGCGGCCGGCTCGTGCATGATGCGCGCCTGTAGCGCCGAGATGCTGTCGCACTCCATCTCGCGCAGCGCGTGCAGCACGCGGCGCTTTTGCGAGGCGCCGGTGTAGTCGCGGAAATCGTAGCTGTACTTCATGTAGATGGCTTCCATCAACACTTTCAGCTCGATGTCGGTATCGCTATGGTGCATAGTCAAACCCTTGCATGGTTCTAGCTCCGTTCGCCATTCGGCATCCACACCCGCAGCAGCGAGTACAGGCGCGACAGGTCGATAGGCTTGGCCAGGTAATCGCTGGCCCCGGCCGCCAGGCATTGCTCCTGGTCGTCCTTCATGGCCTTGGCGGTGATGGCGATGATGGGCAGGCGGGCGAAGCGCGCGTCCTGGCGGATGCGGCGCGTCGCTTCCAGTCCGTCCATGCCGGGCATCATCACGTCCATCAGCACCAGGTCGATGTCGCTCACCTCGTTCAGCTTGGCGATCGCCTCGAAGCCGTTGCGGCCCACTTCCACCAGCACGCCCTTGTGCTCCAGCGCGCTGGTCAGCGCGAAGATGTTGCGCACGTCGTCGTCCACCAGCAGGATGCGGCGGCCTTCGAACACGCGGTCGCGTGAGCGCACCGTGCGCAGCATGTCCTGCCGCTCGCTGGACAAATCGGCCTCCACCTTGTGCAGGAACAGCGTCACCTCGTCGAGCAGGCGCTCCGGCGAACGCGCACCCTTGATGATGATGGAGCGCGAATACTTGTGCAGATCGGCTTCCTCGGCGCGCGACAGGTTGCGGCCGGTATAGACGATCACCGGCGGGAAGGCCGCCAGCGATGCGCCCGCCATGCGCTGCAACAGCTCGTTGCCCTGCATGTCCGGCAGCTTGAGGTCGATGATCATGCAGTCGTAGATGGTGGTGGCCAGCAGCGCCAGCGCTTCCTCGCCGCTGCCGACGGCGACGATGTCGACATCGTCGTCGGCGATCAGCTGCACCACGCTGTCGCGCTGGCGGTCGTCGTCCTCGACCAGCAGCACGCGCTTGATCTTCTGCGTCAGCTTGCCTTCGATGCGGCGGAACACTTCCATCAGCTGCTCGCGCGTGGCCGGCTTGAGCGCGTAGCCGATCGCGCCCAGGTGCAGCGCGGCCTCGCCGTTGTCGGAGCCGGACACCACGTGCACCGGGATGTGGCGGGTCTGGGCGTCGTCCTTCAGCAGCTGCAGCACCGACAGGCCGGAGCGGTCCGGCAGGCGGATGTCGAGCAGCACCGCGTCCGGCCGGTATTCGCGCGCCAGCGCCAGGCCCTCGTCGGCGTCGAAGGCCACCAGGCAGCGGTAGTTTTTCTCATGCGCCAGGTCGTAGAGGATGCGGGCGAACGTGGCGTCGTCCTCGATCACCAGCACCTTGCGGCTGCCGGCCTCGCCGGCCATGCGGTCGCGGTCGTCGGCGAAGGCGCGCACGCGCGGCGCGGCGGGCGACGGCACCGGCGACGGCAGGGCCGCGCTGTCGGCCGGCTGTTCCACCGCCCAGCCGGACGGCGCGGCCATGCTGCTGGTCACGGAGCCGGCGCTGCCGGCCACGGCCAGGTCGGGCGCGGTCCAGGCCAGCGGCAGGGTCAGCGTGAAGCAGCTGCCCTTGCCCGGCTCGCTGACCAGGCCGATGCCGCCGCCCAGCAGCTGCGCCAGGTCGCGCGAGATCGACAGGCCCAGGCCAGTGCCGCCGTACTTGCGGCTGGTGGTGCCGTCGGCCTGCTGGAAGGCGTTGAAGATGGCTTGCTGGTCTTCGGCGCGGATGCCGATGCCGGTGTCCTGCACGGCGAAGGCGATGCGGCCGTCGCCGTCGGGGCGCACCGCCAGCGTGATCTGGCCGCCGCTGGTGAACTTGAGCGCGTTCGACAGCAGGTTCTTGAGGATCTGCTCCAGGCGCTGGCGGTCGGAAGTCATGTGGGCGGCCAGGCCGTCGGCGATCTGCACCTGGAAGGCCAGCTTCTTCTGCTGCGCCAGCGGTTCGAACAGCATGGCCATGCCCTCGACCACATGGCGCGGCGACAGCTGCTCAGGCACCAGCTCCAGCTTGCCCGCCTCGACCTTGGAGATATCGAGGATGTCGTTGATCAGGTTGAGCAAGTCGTTGCCGGCCGAATAGATGGTGTTGGCGAAGCGCACCTGCTCCTCGTGCAGATTGCCGGCGGCGTTTTCCGCCAGCAGCTTGGCCAGGATCAGCGAGCTGTTGAGCGGCGTGCGCAGCTCGTGCGACATATTCGCCAGGAACTGCGATTTGTACTGGCTGGCGCGCTCCAGTTCGGCGGCGCGCTGCTCCAGGTCCAGCTGCGCCTTGCCCAGCGCGGCGTTCTTCTGGTCCAGCGCCACGCCCTGCTCGGCCAGCTGCTCGTTGGTCTGTTCCAGCTCGGCCTTCTGGTTTTCCAGGCTGGCCTGCGATTCCTCCAGCACGCGCGACTGTTCTTCCAGCTCCTCGTTGGCGGTGCGCAGCTCTTCCTGCTGCACCTGCAACTCTTCGTTCAGCTGCTGGGTCTCGGCCAGCACTTCGTGCAGGCGCTGGCGCGACAGGCTGGCGTCGATGGCGTTGCCGAGGTTGCCCTTGACCAGTTCAAGGAACTCGACATCGCGCGCGCAGATCGGCCGCAGCAGTCCCAGCTCGACCACGCCGTTGATTTCGCCGTCGTTGTCCAGCGGCGCCAGCAGCACGCTGGCCGGCGTACCGGCGCCCAGGCCGGACGCCAGCTCCAGATAACCGGACGGCACCTGGTCCAGGCGGATCAGGCGGCGCTGCAGGGCAGCCTGCGCCACCAGGCTCTCGGCGGGCTTGAGGCGCTGCTCGCGCTCCTCCCATTCGGCGCTGGCGCCGTAGGACGCCACGCGGCGGAAGCTGCCGTCGTCGGCGCGCAGGTACAGTGCAGCGACCGCCACATCCAGGTAGCGCGCCATGAATTGCAGCAGCGCCGACGACAACTGCGGCAGGCCCATCTGGCCGATGCCCTGCTGCGCCAGCTCGCTCTGGCCGGTGCGCAGCCAGGCTTGCTGCGCCAGCAGTTCCGCATGCTGGCTGTGCTGCTGCAAGGCGCGGTTGTACACCGTCGACAAGCCCATCAGCTCGCGCCGGCCGAACCAGGCCAGGATGCCGCCCACGCCCAGCGTCAGCAGCAGGTAAAGCGAGGCCACCCAGATGGTGACGGACCTGGCGGCATCCTGGCGCTCCTGGAGCATGCGCATTTCATAGGTGACGAAGGCGTCGACCTGGCTGCGGATCTCGTCGAACTGGAGCTTGCCGCGGCCGGCCTTGATCGCCCCGGCCACGTCGCCGCTGGCGGCGCGCAGCCGTATCATTTCCTGGGCGTACAGATCCCATTGCTCCTGCTGGGCCTTGATGATGCGCAGGCGGTTCACCTGCAGGGGGTTGTCCGCCACCAGCGCCATCAGCGCGGCGATGCCGGCGCCGACCTTGGGCTTGCTGAGCACATACGGTTCGAGGAAGGCGTTTTCGCCGGCCAGCAGATAGCCGCGCATGCCGGTTTCCATGTCCACCATCTGCTTGGAGATTTCGTTGGCGCTGCCGATCACGCGTTCGCTGTGCTCGACCCAGTTCATGGTGTTGAGCAGATACGCCAGCAACACCGCGAACACCCCGGCGCTGACCACGCCGGCGGCCAGTGGAAGGGTGACGTTACGCACCAGAATGCGGCGGAAGCCGCGTTCGTCCAGCGACGATTGATTGGGCATGGTCTGGGCCGGAATAGCTAGGAAAGCAAGGAGTTTAGCTCAAATACAAACCTTGCAATCCGGCCATCTCAATCGTGCGTTAGCGAAATAACAGAACGCTGCCCGGCCGCCGGGCAGCTTGCCGCTTACAGCTTGTAGTTCAGGCCCAGCAGGAACTGGCGGCCGTAGGTGGTGTAGCGCTCGGGCGCATACGAGCCGCCCGAGAACGGATCGCCCTGGCGGGTCTGGTAAGGCGAGTTGTTCAGGTTGTTCACCTGGAACAGGAAGGACAGGCCCTTGTAGCGGCCCTCCTCGATCGCATAACCCAGTTGCAGGTCGATCTGGCGTTCGGCCAGGATCTCGCTAAAGGCACGCTGGGCGAACAGGCCCGTCACCTCGCCGCGATACGCCGAACGGTAGCGGCGGCTGGCGCGCGCCTGGTAGCCGTTCTTCTCGTAGTAGACCGTGACGTTGGACACCACGCCGGACAGGCCCGGCAGTTTTTCCTTGGTGCCCGGGCCATTCGGATGGATGGAGCTCTCGGTGCCGGACATGCTGCCGGTGACGCCGAAGCCTTCCAGCGGCGCGTACAGCAGGCCGCCGTCCAGCGCGCCCGACAGTTCCACGCCCTTGACCATGCCGCCGGTGCCATTGGCAGGACGGTTCAGCGTGCCGATATCCTGCAGCGGCACCACCGCCGACGGATTCGGGAAGCCGGCAAAGCTGAACGCGGTCTGCTGGTTGTAGATGTAGCTCTGCAGCTTTTTATACCAGAGCGCGCCGGCGATGTAGCTGCGTTTGCCCATGTATTTTTCCATCGACAGGTCGTAGGAATTGGCGCGCCATGGTTCCAGCTGCGGGTTGCCGCCGCTGCCGTTCCACATGCGGCTGGTGGCGTCGACGCCGCCCGAGATGCCGGCGCGCATATCCGACATTTGCGGACGGGCCACGGTCTTGGCCGCGCCGAAGCGCAGGTTGGTGGTCTCCAGGTATTTGCCGAGGTCGAAGTTCAGGTTCAGGCTGGGCAGGATGTCGGTGTAGTTGGCGCCGCCGGTGATCGAGCCCAGCTTGCCGGCGTTGACGGTGGCGCCGCGCGATTTCTGGTCGACGCTGACGGCTTGCAGGCCGAGGTTGCCTCGCAGCGGGAAGGGGCCGACGTCGGTGTCGATGCCCAGGCGGGCGTAGGTGGTCGTGACTTTCTCGGTCACGCCCCAATCCTGCAAGGCCTGGTCGTCGGGACGGGCAGGCTGCTTGTCGTAGTACTTGTTGAGCACGCCCAGCACGTCATAGGTCAGCACGCTCGGGATGCCGGCGAAGGACAGCGAGGTGGATGGCTGGATCAGGTCCGGCGACACCGTGGTTGGCTTGCGGCCATCCTTCAGGAACCAGTAGTTGTTGGTGTCGGCGTGGGTCTTCTCGCGCTTGCTGTAGTTGACGCCGCCTTCCAGGCTGCGGAACATGCCTTCCAGGTCGCGCTTGGCCGACAGCTTGATCGAGCCGAGCTTGTCCTCGACCACCGGGTGGTGCATGTCCGCATCCTTGCCCCAGCCGCCGACGTCGGTCAGCTTGATGATTTGCGGATCGGCGAAGTTCAGGCTGGGCGTGAAGGTCGGCAGGCCGCTGGCGGTCGGGATCTTGAACTGGAAATTGTTGTCGGTGATGTGGGAACCGGCCGGGCCCAGGCCGGCATAGGTTTCCAGCACCTGCTCGCGGCGCTTGGCGGTCGAGTAGGAAGCGTCGCCGACCAGGGTCCAGCCATCCTTCTTGTAGGTGTTGTTCCAGCCCACCGCGCCCAGCTGATCCTTGCGGGTGTTGAAGTCATTGCGGACGATGGGTTCCAGGTTGACCAGCGAACCGCCCACCAGCAGGCGCGTGCCGCCTATGGTCTGGATGTTCGGGTTGTTGTAGGTGACGTCGCTCCACTGGTGCGAGTTCCACATCATGCCGCGCATGGTGGTGTCCTGGGTGAACTCGGAGTAGTACAGATCCAGCGTGGTGCGGAATTCCTTGGTCGGCCGGTATTCCAGCACGCCCATCAGGCCGTCGCGTTTTTGCTGGCGCGAGGAGGCGGTCACTTCGGCGCCCTTCAAAGCCACGACGTCGGCATTACCCGGCGGCAGCTTGTTGTCCGTGCCCCACCACCACGATTTGTATTCCTGCTGCTGGCCCGGCGAATCCAGGTGGGCATAGCCGATGGCCACGCCCAGCGTGTTGTTCATGAACTGGTCGACATAGGAAGCGCTCAGGCGCGAACCGTTGGCCGAGGTGTTGGAGTTCAGCTTGCCGTTGGAGTTGTGCTCGCCGCGCGCGTTGAACACGATGGTGCGTTCGCGGACGTCGAGCGGGCGCACGGTGTGCAAGTCCACCGTGCCGGACAGGCCGCCGCCGGCCAGCGCCGCATCCGGCGTCTTGTAGACGGTGACGCCGTTGATCAGCTCGGATGGATACTGGTCGTACTCGGCGCCGCGGTTGTTGCTGGTGGAGACCAGCTCGCGGCCGTTCATCAAGGTGCCGGAAAAGTCCGGCGCCAGGCCGCGGATCGAGATCGACTGCGCCCGGCCTTCGACGCGCTGCGCCGTCAGGCCGGCCAGGCGGGCGATGGATTCGGCGATGCTGACGTCGGGCAGTTTGCCGATGTCCTCGGCGGTGATGGCTTCGACGATGGAATCGGCGTCGCGCTTGACCGCCATCGAGGTTTCAATGCTGCGGCGGATGCCGGTGACGACCACCGACTGGACTTCCTTGTCGCCGCTGGCGGCGGCCGGCCCCTGCTGCGCCCAGGCCGGGGCGGCGGCGAACGCCAGCGCGGCGCAGGCGGCGGCGATCGGTGTCAGTGTTAAGGCTTGTGTCTGCTTGTTCATCATCGGGTCTCTCTTATAGTTTTAGACGGGTGGGTACAACAAACTGCTGCTAACGGAAAGGCTGCGGTACGGTACTGCTGGTCATCCAGTCCTGCATGGGCTGGTGCACCTCATAAGCCTGGGTGCCAAACAACTTGAAAAGGTTTTCGATATCGGCGACGGGCGCCTTGGTGAAGTCCACGGCCGGCACGGCGGCGCCGGCGGCGTTGGTGACGAAGCCCCAGGTGCCCTGGCCCTGGCCGCCGCCGTTGCTGACCACCTTCCAGCTCCACGCCGTCGTCGCCCAGCCGTACTTGGCGTAGGTATCGAAAGAGGCGCGGGCGATCTGGCCGCCCAGGTCCAGGCCGAGGCCCATCCACGGCTGGGATTCGCCGATGAAGAAGGCGGTGTCGACGGCCTTGATCTTGTTGTCCCACTCGCACACGCCGCTGTTGCTGCCGCCGCTGCAAGTGAGCCAGTCCTTGTGCACCTGCAGGCCGGTCTGGCCCCAGCCGAACAGGCCGGGATAAAAGTGCATCTCGAAGGCGACGTTGCTCATGCCCTGGTCGGCCGGCTTGCCGTAGGCCGTGATGTTGCCGCTGTTGTGGCCTGGCAGTATCACCACGTGGTTGGGATCGACGGCGCGGATCGCCGTGTACAAGGTCTTGACGACGGCGGCCAGGTTGGCGGCGCTCGTGCCCCACGGTTCGTTGAGCACGCTGTAGCCGGCCACCGCCACGCGGTCCTTGTAGCGGCCGGCGATCTGCTGCCACAGCCAGACGGTGCGGTCCTGGAATTCCGGCGTGGTCCAGTACAGGTTCTTGTTGGCGCAGCCGCTGTGCTGTTCCCAGCCCTGCGAACCGACCGCGCCGTGCAGGTCGAGGATCACGTACATGCCGCGCTTCTCGGCCTGGGCGATGGCGTCGTCCAGGTAGCGCCAGGCGTCGGCGCGCAGGTGGCGCGGATTCTTCTCGTCCTCGACCACGCTGTAGATGAAGGGCAGGCGCACCACGTTCAGGCCGAACTTCTGCATCTGGTCCCAGTCGCGGGTGGTGATCCAGTTGTCGCGGAACAGCTGCATCAGGCGCTGGCGCTCGGCGTAGCCGAAGCGGGTATCGAGGTTGGCTTCCAGCTTGCACTCGTCGTCGATGCCGGCGCTGCCCTGCCCCATCATCCAGAATTCATTGATCAGCCAGTTGCCCAGGTTGGTGCCCTTGAGCGCGACCTGGCCGCCGTCGGCCTTCAACCATTTCGTGCCCTGGGTATGCAGCATGGACAGCGGCAGCACCGGCACCGGCGTCACCGGGGTCGGCTTGATCTCGGCCACCGGCGGCGGTACGGGCGGCGTCACCGGCGGCGGGGTGTTGCTTGCGCCGCCACCGCTGCCGCAAGCGGCCAGGAGCAGAGCAAATATCGCGGCAAATAGTCTGAACATCTGTTTTTCCTTTTATGGAAGCGCTTCCACACCTATTCTGAAAAAACTGCCGTGCATCTGCACGACAGCGCTTGTTAGGGTTTCCAGGTAAACGTCGCGACGCTGGCGGCCGGCAAGGTGTAGCTGAAGCTGCGCTGGCCAGGCGCCAGACGCACCGCAAAACTGCGCGGCGCCTTGGCCGAGTTCACCACCAGCAGCGCCACCGAACCGTCGTCCGCATTGCGGAAGGCCACGGTATCGAGCTGGTCGTAGCCGCTGGTCGAGGCGATGCGGCGCGCGCCCTTGCGCACGAAGCGGCTGGCGTGGGCAAGCGCGTAGTACTCCTCGTTGCGCGTGACCTTGCCGTCGCGGCTGTCGATGGTGACGACGCCACGGCAATCCTTGCAGCCGCCCAGGTGCGGGCCGTCGTTCTCGTCCAGCGCCAGGTTCCACAGCAGCACGCCCTTGGCCCAGCCGCGCGTGGTGCCGATCACCAGCGTGCGGGCGAAGTGCTGCAGATTGTCCGACCACACCGGCGCCCACTTGCCGCCCGAGCATTCGGTGAAATAGGTGTCCTTGTCGGGCCAGCGGTCGTGCAGCGCGGCTTGCACGCGGACGTCGCCGCCGTAGCAGTGCCAGGCCACGCCGTTGACGTATTTGCTGGCGACCGGGTCTTGCAGCACCGCGGCCGGCGAGCCGGGCTCGTCCCAGTTATGGTCCCAGTCCAGGATGCGGGTCTGCGGATGCTCCTTGACCAGCAAGGGGCCCAGGTGGCCGCCGATGAAGGCGGCGCGCTTGGCCGGCTCGACGCGCATGCCGGGATAATCCTTGGGCTCGAAGTGCGGCTCATTCTGCAAGGTCAGCGCATAGATAGGCACGCCTTCCTTTTCATACGCGCCGATGTAGCGCGACAGGTAGGCGGCGAACGGCGCGTACGCCTCCGGCTTCAGCGTGCCCTGGATCAGGCTGTCCGTGCTTTTCATCCAGCCCGGCGCGCTCCACGGCGAGGCCATCACGCGCAGATTGGGGTTGATCGCCAGCGCGGCCTTGACCACCGGCAGCACGTCGGCACGGTTGGGCTCGATGGAGAAATGCGCCAGCGCCGCATCGGTCTGGCCGGGCGGCATGTCGTCGAAGCTGTAGTGGTGGCGCGAGAAATCGGACGCGCCTATCGTCAGCCGCGTGAAGCTGAAGTTGACGCCGGGCTCTTTGCCGAACAGCTCGTTCATCAGCGCGCCGCGCTGCTGCGGGTTCAGGCGGTTCTGGATCAGCCAGGCCGAGGCGTCGGTGATGGCGGCGCCGAAGCCGACCATCTCCTGGAAGCGCTGAGCCGGATCGACTTCGATGACGGTGGCGGCCCGGGTGCCGGACTGGAAGGCGGCGTCGGCGCCGCGCGCCATCAGCTTAGTCTGGTCGCCGGTGGTGATCCAGGCTTGCACCTTGCCCTGCGCCAGCGCGCCGCCGTGCGCGCACAGCAACAGCACCGGCACGGCCAGCAGTCGGCCCAGCTGTCGCAGCGGGTGGCGGGTAGGCAAGAAGCGCAAGCGCTCATCGCCCGGCAAGGCGGGGCTGACTGTGGTCATTCTGTCTCCGTGCGGCCGGGTCGTTGCCCGTCCGTCCTGGTTTTTATGGTGAGTGGAAACGCTTCCACTTGTTAAATTAACTATAGCACCGTGAATTCTTCAGTGTCAATCAGGGAAAAAAACAACGCGTGGTAATTGGTGAGTTTTTATGCCGGCAAAAATGCTCAAAATTATGTTGTCCGCCCCGGAAGCCAGCCGGTATTCTGCGCGGGCAGCCTGCTGTTTTGGGTTGTCTCGAATTCGCCACGTTGGACCATACCACTTACGCCACAGGAGTTTTCCATGCCCACTTCCCAAACAGCCGACCTGGTCTTCTATCTCAACGGCGAACGGGTGCAGTTGCCGACCGTCGATCCGACCGTCTTGCTGGCCGACTACCTGCGCTCGCCGGAAGTCGGCCTGACCGGCACCAAGATAGGCTGCAAGCAAGGCGGTTGCGGCGCCTGCACCGTCATGCTGTCGAGCTGGAACGAGGACACGGGACAAGTCGAGCACCGCTCGGTCAACTCCTGCCTGCGCCCGGTGGCCTCGCTGGACGGCATGCTGGTGACGACGGTGGAAGGCACGGGCAGCGTCAAGTCCGGCTGCATCAGCACCGTGCAGAACGGGCTGGCGCGCAACAACGGCACCCAGTGCGGCTACTGCACCCCCGGCTGGATCATGAACATGACGGCCGCCGTGGCCCAGCGCGGTGAAAAGCCCGGCACCAAGCAGGAGATCGAGGCCATGTTCGACGGTAACATCTGCCGCTGCACCGGCTACCGCCCCATCCTGTACGGCTTCAAGAAAACCTTCGCCTCCGACTGGGATCCGAAGGTCGACGAGGCCGGCTGCATGCGCTGCGAAGTCGATCCGGCCGAGGAAGTGGCGCGCACCGCGCCGGTGGAGGTCGCCTTCCCCGACGAACTGCGCAAGCCGCCGCGTCCGGTGCATTACTCGGCCAACGGCTACCACTGGTTCCGGCCGCTGACGGTGTCCAGCACCATCGGCCTGATGCGCGACTTCCACGACCGCGCCGAGCTGCGCCTGGT
This sequence comes from Rugamonas rivuli, assembly GCF_009380165.1. Lineage (GTDB taxonomy): Bacteria > Pseudomonadota > Gammaproteobacteria > Burkholderiales > Burkholderiaceae_D > Rugamonas > Rugamonas rivuli. Next base: position 143,996 of record NZ_WHUF01000006.1, on the reverse strand, counting down.
CGGCGGCAACACTTCGATCGGCATCTATCCGCGTACGGTGGAAAATCCGCACGTGTTCATCGACATCTCGCACGTGCCGGAACTGCACGTGCTGTGCCGCGCGGGCGACCAGCTGCGCCTGGGCGGCGGCCTGCTGTACGCCAGGCTGCTGGACTTCCTCGACGCCGAAAACAGCGCCATGCCCAATGCCGGCTTGCAGGCGCTGGCCTACATGGCAGGCCGCACCGCCGGCGGCATCGTCCGCAACGCCGCCACGCTGGCCGGCAACACCATGCTGGTGGTCACGCACGCCGAGCAAGGCGTGCCCTTCCCTTCCGACCTGTTCACGGCGCTGGCCGCGCTGGACGCCACGGTGACGGTGGCCGCGCCCGAGCAGGCCGAACCCAAGACCCTGCCGCTGCTGGACCTGCCGGCCTACTGGCGCCGCCATGCCGACGGCTGCGTGCTGCTGTCCTACCATGTGCGCCTGACCGGCGCCGACGAGTACGCGCAAACCTACAAGACCGCGCAGCGCGAGGTCAACGCCCACTCCATCGTCAACAGCGGCATGCGCGTCAAGCTTGATGCGCACCAGCACGTCGCCGACATCGCGCTGGTGTTCGGCGGCATGTCGCCGGTGGCCACGCGCATGCCGCACACCGAGCAGGCGCTGCGCGGCAAGCGCTGGGACGACGCCGCGCTGGCGCTGGCGATGCCGGTGCTGCGCCAGGAACTGGAAGCGCTGATCGACCGCTACGCCAGCCACTACGCCCAACTGCCCGACGAAGGCTACAGCCCGGCCTACAAGCGCCAGCTGGCCGAGTCGTATTTGTATAAATTCTTTATCGCCGTGTGCGAATGGCGCGGCCTGCCGGTGCCGCCGGCCGTGCGCTCGGCCGGCGAACGCAGCGAACGGCCGGTGTCGAGCGGCACCCAGGCCTACAAAGCCTATGCCGACCAGTTCCCGGTGCACGTACCCTACGTCAAAATCGAAGCCATGCTGCAAGCCACGGGCGAGGCCCAGTACATCCACGACATCCCGATGCCGCCGACCGGCATGAACGGCGCGCCGGTGCAAAGCATGGTGGCCAAGGGCACGTGCACCTACGCCGTGCCCGGCATCAGCGGCCCGGCATCGCCGGCCGAGGTGCTGGCCGCGCTGAAGACCTTGTACCCGGCGGTGAAGGACTACATCACCGCCATCGACGTGCCAGGCCCCCTGATCGACGGCATGGCGCTGGACGATCCCATCTTCGCCATCAGCATCGAAGCCGCCGATTGTCCGGACGGCGCGCTGCCTGTCGGCTACGATCCGCGCGCACCGATGATGCTGACCGGCTACGGCCAGTGCATCGGCATGGTGGTGGCGCGCAACGAACATCTGGCGCAGGAAGCGGCCGCCTATCTGCAACAGCACTTCTGCCAGTTCCAGGCCGAGACCCCGCTGATCGAACTGCCCGACACCGATGCCGAGCGCAACAAGCTGGTCTTCCTCGACAAACCGGCAGGCGCCCCGTGGTACTCGCACATCTGGAAGATCACCCGCAGCGGCACCAGCCTGGACTGGGTGCCGCCGCGTCCGCCCGAGCAGCCCGACCTGAAGCAGCCGGTGGTCACGTCCAACGTGCCCATCGCCAGCGACATCTACGGCAGCGTCAGCTGCACGCGCACCTCCAGCAGCCAGAAGGTCGGCAGCCAGATCCACTTCTACATGGAGACGCAGTCGAGCTACGTCGAGCCGGTGGAAGACCGCCAGATGCGCGTCTACGCCTCCACCCAGGACGCCAACGTGGTGCAGAGCGCGGTCGGCCGCGTGCTGCAACTGCCGGCCAACAAGGTCGACGTGCGGGTGCGCCGCATCGGCGGCGGCTACGGCGGCAAGTGCGGCCAGTCGGCCTTCGCCAGCACCATCGCCGCGGTCGGCGCGTGGAAGCTGAACCGGCCGCTGCGCATGGCCGCGCTGCGCCAGGTCGACACCGCCATGTTCGGCCACCGCCATCCGGCGCTGGGCAACTACAACATCGCCATCGGCGACGCCAGCAACCCGCTCACGCACGGCAAGCTGTTCGGCTTCCAGGCCGACTACTGGCTGGACGGCGGCCGCACCTACGATTGCAGCTTCATCATCAGCGACTGCATGGCGCTGCGCAGCGACTCGGCCTACTTCATCCCCAACTGGTCGTGCACCACCGACGTCTGCCGCACCGACAAGACTTCCAACACCTCGATGCGGACGGTCGGCATGATCCAGGGCGCCATCATCGTCGAGGACGCCATCGAGGCGGCCGCCCACAGCGTCGGCCTGACGCCGGAGCAGGTGCGCTCGCGCAACCTGTACGTGCAGGGCCAGGTGACGCCGTATGCCGAGCCGCTGGAATCGTGCTACATGCGCGAAGTGTGGGAGTACACGCTGGAGCAAGCCAAGTTCACCGAACGGGCGGCGGCGGTCGAGCAGTTCAACGCCGCCAACCGCTGGCGCAAGCGCGGCATCTCGGTGCTGCCGGTGAAGTACGGCTCGGGCTTCAACCTGGCGCTGCTGGAACAGGGCGGCGCGCTGATCGAGGTGTACTCGCAGGACGGCACGGTGCTGGTGCGCCACGGCGGCATCGAGATGGGCCAGGGCTTGAACACCAAGATGGCGCAAGTGGTCGCCTATGCGCTGAACGTACCGATCGGCATGATACGGGTGGCGGAAAACGACACCGCCGTGGTGCCGAATCCGGAGAGCACCGGCGCCTCCACCGGCACTTCCTTCAACGGCCTGGCCGCGCAGCAGGCTTGCGGCGAATTGCGCCAGCGGCTGGAAGCCTACTGCCTCGGCCTGCTGACCGCCAACGGCAACGACTGGTGCGTCGCCAACCGTATCAACTTCTGGGACTACAAGGATGGCTGGCGCGCCGAGACCACGCCGGGCAATCCGCAAACAATGATCTGGAAGAACATCGTCAGCATGGCTTTCAACGAACGGCTCAACCTGTCGGCGCAGTCGCGGGTGGCGATCGAGGGCGGCGAGCATCCGGACGGCAACCTGGAATTCAAGCTGGTGGACGGCAAGCCCGCCAGCGAGGAAGTCGACTACTTCACCGGCTACACCTACAGCGCGGCCTGCGTCGAGATCGAGCTCGACGTGCTGACCGGCGAGACCACCATCCTGCGCGCCGACGTGGTGTACGACGGCGGCAAGTGCCTGAATCCGGCGGTGGACGTGGGCCAGGTGGAAGGCGGCTTCGTGCAGGGCCTGGGCTATGTGACCAGCGAAGACCTGAGCTACCAGCCGGCCACGTCCAGCACCGAGGCCAGCGCCACGCGGCCGGCGCCGGGCGCGCTGTACACCACCAACACCTGGGAGTACAAACCGCCGGCAGCGCAATCGATCCCGCTGCAGATGAACATCATGATGTTCCCGAGGGAGCTGGCGAAGAACGCGCCGCAGGACGAGGGCGACATCCTGTCGGCCAAGGAAATCGGCGAACCGCCGATGACACTGGCGGTGGCGGCCTTCTTCGCGATCAAGCGCGCCGTGCTGGCGGCGCGCAAGGACCGCGGCCACCACGCGTGGTTCCAGATGGAGTCGCCGGCCACGGTACAGCGCGTGCGCGAAGCCTGCCTGGTCGATACGGCCGACCTCAGCGGGCATTGACGCGCTAGTGGATGGTCAGCACCGCACGCACGCTGGGGTCCAGCGCGCTGCGGTCGATATAGCCGACCAGATTGGGGTTCTCGGCCACCAGGCGCTTGACGGCGGCGCTGTCGCCGGACTCCACCGGCGGCTGTCCGCGTCCGGTGAACAGCATGCGCGCCCAGTAGGCCTTCATCTGCGCCGGCGCCTTGCCGCTGCTGCGCAGGTAGAAGGTGTCGCGTACCGGCGAGCCTTCGCTCTGGTCGATCGGCACCGCGTGCAGGCCGTTGGGAAAGTCCGCCGACACGCCGAGGAACAAATCGGCCGCCTGCTCGCTGCTGAGGGCCTTGACGGGATTGCGGGCCGAGACGATCACCACCACCTCGGCGCGGCAGACGCTGCCGGCCAGCAGTGCGGCGGCCAGCACAGCGATGGAGATAGTCTGTCGCATGGTCGGCCTGCCCATCAGTAGAGAAAGTCGGCCAGCACGCTGACCACGTTCACATGGCCGCCGCGCGGCGTGCCCGCCACCACGTTCTGCAAGGTGCCGTACGAATTGCTACCCAGATGCAGCTGGTCCCACTGCAATTTGAAGTCGACGTTGCGCGCCGCATCCCAGCGCAGGCCGGCCGCGTAGGTGCGCTGGGCAACGGGAATGTTGCCGGTGTCGGTCAGCGGCCGCAACTCGGACAGCGTGACGTAGGGCGCCAGCGTGCCGAAGCGCATGCCGCCGTTCACATACCAGGCTTCGCGCAGCGCCTGGACGCGCTTGCCGTCGTAATTGCTGACCCTGACCCATTCGCCGGACACAAACCACGGCCCCGGATCCCAGGCCGCGCCCAGCGACATGAAGCGCCCGCGCGGCGGATTCTGGTTGTCGACGTCGCGCTGCTGATAGGCTGCGTGGACGATCAGCGGGCCGCGCTCCAGCGTGTCGAACACGCCCATGACGGCGGTCGAGTGGACGTCGATGCCGCGCGTGTTGGTGACGGTGCGCTTGCCGTACAGGATGCTGGTGGTGTTGCTGAAGCCGCTGAAATGGGTGCGGTAGGAGGCGTCGACGCCGTCGCTTTCCTTGAGCGCCAGCAGGCGGTAGACCTCGATCGGCGGCCGCGCCGTCATATTGCTGTAGCCGACCCGGCGCGAATCCGACGCCATGAAACTGGCCAGCCCGATGCGCCCCACCCGCACGCTGAGGTCCGGCGTCAGCGCGTACTTCAGGTTGGCCCAGCTGATCAGCGGCTGGTAGCGGTTGTTCGAGCGGTACTCGGACACCAGCTGCACCACGCCGGACAGCTGCGGCGTGAAATTGGCCGTCAATTGCAGGCCGATGCGGCTGTCGACATCGCCGGTCCACTGGCGGTTGCGGCCGGTGCCGGACGGTTGCAGATTGTCGAACACATAGTCGCCGGCATGCTGGTCCGAATGGGCCAGCCCGACCGTGCCGAAGCCGTTGAGCGACCACAGCGGCTGCACCGGATCGGCCGGCGGCTCCGCGGCTCGCGCGGGCAAGGCGCATGCCCAGCCCAGCAGCGCCAGCAGCGTGACCGGTTTCAAATGGGAAGTGGCGTGCATCCAGCCTCCATGCGGGTCGGTTAGGGTTCCAGGTAGCGGGCCAGCAGCTTGTCGAGTTCGTGCGTCTTGCCCACGCGCGCCAGGCCTTCGTTCAAATTCTGCAGCAGCTTCGCGGCATCGGCGCCGCCGGCGGCCACGGCGAAATACAGCGGACGCAGCGGCGAATCCGGCAGCGGCTGGCTGACCAGGGTGCCGTCCACCAGCAGGCTGCGCAGCTTGGGGTTGATCAGGTACTGGCCGGCCATGGTCTCGCGGCTATCGATGAACAAGTCACAGCGGCCCAGGTGCAGCTTGCCGATCAGCTGCTCGTAGCCGACGGTGACGCCCCGGTCCACCTTGCTGGTGGGGATGCCGTAGGCTTCGAACTGGTAGCCGCCCAGGCCGCACAGGTGGTAGTTGTGGACATCGCTGAGCTTTTGCAGCGTCAGCCCTTGCGGCCGCGCCCGGCGCGAATAGAAGTACACATTGTGCATGGTGAAGTAGGCGTCGCTGAGCGCCAGCTTGGCGCCGGCGTCGGCCTGGCCGGCGTTGAGCGCCAGGTCCATGCGATGGTCGGCCACCAGCGCCAGGCAGCGCGCCCACGGCAGCAGCTGCACGCTGACCTGCCAGCCGTGGCGCGAGCCGATCAGCTTGAGCAGGTCGACGCTGGCCCCCACCACCTTGTCGCTGCGATGGCCGTCCGCGCGTTCGGCAAACACCAGCGGCGGCATTTCCGCCTGGTCGGCGCACACCTGGACGGTGGCCGCGCAGGCGGAACCGGCAGCGAGACCGAGCAGCAACAGGAACGCGTAAAAACGACTCATGGCATGGGAGGCGACCGCAGTAATCCGAGCCTCATTCTAACAAATGCGCTCCGGGTCGCCGCAATGAGTGTTGCGCCGATGAAAACTTATTTTGCGGGGCGGCTTGCTTTCCGGCGCCACGCCAGCAGCAGGGCGCCGGCGCCCAGCATCAGGTAGGTGGACGGCTCGGGGACCGGCGGCGGCGCCAGCGTCACGCTGGTGATGTCGCCGTCGACTTCCACCCACAGGCCGTCGACCGACATGCGCGAGAAACCGTAGCTGCCGTAGTCGAACTGGCTGAAGTTCAGCGCCCCGGGAATCGCGGCGCTGTTGAAGACCGCGCCGGTGCTGTCGCCCAGCAGGATGTTGTTGGTGTAGATCTCGCCCTTGTAGGACGCGCTGTTAATCAGCGAGAAGACATCGCCGTTGTTGAAGGTGGTGGCGTTGTCGGCCACCTGCACGGTGCTGTTGACCTTGACGCCGGCGGGCACGGTGGTATGCAGGCCGCTGTTCTGGAACACGGCGTCGATCGGATTCTTGTAGTTCACCGAGTCGGAGTACAGCAGCCAGGTGCCGTTCGCCTGCGCAGGCGGCTGGTAGACCAGGCTCAGCGGGGTCTCGGTGTTAACGCTGAACGTGCCGTGCACCTGCTCGCCGACCGACACCAGCGCGCCGGGACGGGTGCTCGATTGCACGTAGACCGGGTTGACGCCGTGGTCCATCTCGGCGATGTGCTGGACGGTGATGGTGAAATCATACGTGACCACCTTGGCTTCGGCGGCGCCCAGCAGCGCCATGCCGCAGAAGAATCCCAGTAATTTTTTCAATCTGTTCCCCTTATCGTAAAAGCATGTAAATATTACAATTATAGGGGAAGATTATCGAAAAGGAAATTTTCGCGGCGCACGCTAGCCGCCCTGCTGCTCCCATGCCGTCGCCGCCGCGCGTTCGAGCACCGGGCGCCAGTCGGGCGTCACCGGCAGCAGGAAGACCTCGGCCAGCACCTGCTCAAGTTCGTCGGCCGACAGGTAGCGGCGCTCGCCTCCGCCATCCGCGCGGCGTATCGTCAGGCGGTTGCGCAGCAGCGCGTGGCGGGCTTCGGGCGTGCTGCGCGCGACAATCAGGTCGTGGCGGAAGTGCGAGGACGGATAGGTCGACGAGTAGAAGTTCGCCATCTCGTAGTCGCCCTCGCGGCACGGCGCCGGGGAGATCATGTAGACCGGCATCCATTCGTCGCCCAGCAGCGCTTCCAGCAGATGCTCGTTGCCCTGCGGCGTGAGGCGGAAGCGCTCGTGCTGCGTGGACTGCGGCGTGGTCAGGTCGAAGCGGATGGGCGCCGTCAGCACGCAGCTGCCGAAGCCGACGTCGCACAACCAGGGCAGGCCGTCGACCGTCACCCGCAGCACCATGTGGGTGCGCGGCCGGTGCTGCGACTCGGGGCCGGCCATCCAGCGTACCTGGGCGATCAGGGGTTCCACCTCGAAGCCGAGCGCGGCCAGCACACGCTGGAACAGGCTGTTCTGCTCGAAGCAGTAGCCGCCGCGCCCGGCGTGGATCAGCTTGGCGTCCACCGCTGCCGGCGCCAGCAGCACCGGCCGGTCCAGCAGCACGTCGATGGCTTCGAAGGGTATCGCGGCCGGGTGCAGCTGCTGCAAGGCGCGCAGCGTGTCCAGCGTCGGGGTGCGCGGGCCGGTGTAGCCGATGCGCGCGAAATATGCGTCCAGTAATTCCATGGTCCCACCTACTCGTAATGTTGGCGAAAGAGCCATCATCATAGCAGCCCTGGTGAACCGCATCTGGCGTGTTCCGCGCGAAATGTTGTACATTAATGTTATCTAATAAATAATTGCGGGAAAATGAAAACCTCGGTCCCGCAGAAGGAAGCCCATGTCCATACTCGACTTCAGAGAAATACCGACCGCCAATGCCGCTGAGCGCAACAAACTGCGCCGGACATCGACAACCGTGCAACCAGAGGGCCTGGACGCATTCGAAAAATTCGCGGAAGAGTTCTTCGAGAAGATAAAGAATTTCGACATCATCCAGCGTGTTGCACGCGGCCAGGACCTGTCCGTCGATCTGATTGCCGTGAAAGATGGGAAGAGGCACCTGATCAGCTGCAAACACTACGCTCATGGGGATAAGGCGGTCGGGCCTGGCCACGAAACCGACATCACCGATGCGCTGCTCGCCCATCACTGCGTCGTGTTTGTCGGATTTTATTCAACATCGCCGACCAACGGCCTGGTGGCGCAGCTCGACAAGATGGGCTCCAATGACCTCCTGCCATTCTCGTCCATTATTTTTAAAAGCAGTGATATCGAGTCTGCCCTACTGGATAAGGACGATGCGTCAGGCTGGCTCCTGGCTGCGCGCTATTTTCCCAAGAGCTTCGGCAATCTTTACAGGCGCTTCGTGGTTCCTATTCAACACTACAAGGATCGCGACGTCACTAAAACGGCGGGCGGATTCGAGCTCCACGGCCCTGGCGGCGGGATAACGAATGGAACGAAGGAGGAATTGCTAAGGCAAGGAAACGAATATGTCACCAATCAGGTTCATATTGCCTTCTTTAGAGAGGCTTTGAAGGAGTTCATAGACATATTCCCCTCCTACTTCAAGATCAGGCAGGGTGCGGTGCTGAACGCCATTGGACTCGACGACATTTCCCCGGACTGGAACGCAGCGTTGACGACGCCTCCGCGCGCGCCGGCCGAGAGCACGAACGAGCCCATCATTGTCTGCGCAGTGTGGTCCTTCTGGGATGCCCAGCGTGCGATGGAATGCTACTTAAATCACCGCAAGGTCACGAACGAGGGCAATCTCGCCACTCACCAGGTGCATCTGTTAAAAATGCATTCCAAGTTTCAAGCGTTCGCATCCGTCCCACAGTTTGCGGCGCAGGGGTACCGCAATATCCTTGCCAGACTTGTCGCGTTTGCGCCGGCGCCACCATTAAAGCAAATCGCCGAACCGGGTCAATCGTTGATCGACGCCAGCGGCGACCTGATTCCATGGACATTTGCGAAAGAGGCCGGCCTGGAGTTCCTGAACGAAAAGTTGTTCCGCTAATCCGGCCCAGGCCCATTACGCGCCGTACAGATTCGCCAGCAGCCACCCGGGCAGGCCGAGATACAGCGCCAGGCGGCCGGCGCGCTCCAGCCAGCTGCGCACTGCGACGACCTGTGCAGGACGCAGCAGCGCCGCCATCAAGGTGCCGGCTTCGATGGCCGCCCGCAGCAAGGCCGCGCTCAGCACGACGCCGATGGACCAGGCGGCCCACCACAACGCAAAGGCCGTGAGATAAGCCTTCAAGCCGAAGGTGTAGTACTCGCCGAAAGCGCTGCCGTAGGCGATATGCTGATGCAGGTGGAACGCTGGTATCGCCAGCGCCAGCGGCAGCAGCACGAACTTGGCCAGCGGCAGATCGAGCTTGCGGCGGCGCAGCGCCAGGCGGGCGCGCGCATACACGCCCATCACCGCGCCCGGCTGTTCTTGCTCCAGTCCCAGCGCGGCGGCGAACGCCATGGGATTGGCCAGCGCCAGCCCGTAGTGCCAGCGCTGGCCCGACGCCAGCCGCAACGCCAGGCCGGCGGCAGGAATCGGCAAGCGCCATAACTCGACCGAGGCAATCTCGCCGAGCGCCAGTTCGATGCGCTGTGCGCCCCGCGTCAACACCAGCGCGGCGCCATCGATCGACGCTTGCGCGGCAAACGCCAGCAGCACGCACCACGAGGCGATTTCCGGCGCGAGGAACAGGCCGCTGAACAAGCGAATTTGCGCCAGGGTGTTGGTGCGCAACGGTTCGTTCAACAGCAGCGCCACGCAGATGCCGAGCAGGCCGGCGCGCGCCAAGGCTCGCAACAGCGCTGCGGCAAACCGCGCCGCCGGCGGCAGCACCGCGACCCGCACCGGGAAACGCATGGCAGGCTGCGCCGGCGACGTGGCGCCCTCCCCTTCCGAACGCCAGGATGGAATAGTCGCCCTGGCCGCCAGCAACAGCAGGAAGGCGCAGGCGGCACGCCCGACCCAGTCGCCCCAGCGGACCATCAAGGTCGGCGCCGGCTGGCTCGGCACAACGTCGGCGATCACCAGCGCCGGTTCGCCCATGCGCGTGCCGGCCAGCTGGCTGCCGCTGGCGTCGAACACCGCGCTGTAGCCGTTGGTGGTGACGCGCACTTGCGGCAGCCGCGTCTCGATGCTGCGGAACGCCGCCACCGTCTGGTGCAGGCGCGCGCCCTCGGGGTCGGTGCTGAACCAGGAGTCGTTCGACATCGTCACGATCGCCTGCGCGCCCAGCCTGGCGCCGGTGATCGCCAGGCCGGCGTCGACATCGTCGAGGCAGATCAGCGGCAGCACCGGGATCTCGCGGCCGTCGGCCAGGCGCAATGGGAAGACCCGCGCGCCATTGCCCGCGCGCCAGTTGCCGGTCCACGGCAACAGCTGCCGCAGGCGCGGCCCATCCAGCCACTCAGGTACGTATTCGGTGAACGGGAACAGGCGCGTCTTGCGGTACAAGCCTGTCAGGCCGGCGCCAGGCTGCACGAAGGCGGCCGCGTTGTATTCGCCGTCGCTGTCGATATCGTAGGTGCCGAACACGAAGGGCACGCCGGCGGCGCGGACGTTGGCGAGGATCTCGCGGTCGAACTCCGCGCCGGCCGCGCTCTTGGGATGGCCGAAGGTGGTGGGATAGGCGGTCTCCGACCACAGCACCACTTCCGCATGGCGCCGCACCACCGCGTCGTAGCTCATGGCGAAGTGCGTGGCGAGCACTTCCTGCACCACAGCGCGGGCGCCCTTGTGGCGGCGCATGCCTTCATAGTCGACCAGGTTGGCCTGCACCAGGCCCACGCGCAGCGGCTTGCCGGCAACGACGCTGCTATCCTTGTCGGGCAGCACGGCCAGCCCGTAGCCGGCCAGCAGCAGCGGTCCCAGCGCGGCCAATGCGAACGGTTGGGCGATCGCGCGCCAGCCATCGCGACGCCGCGCCAGCGCCGCCACAATGCCCTCGTTGGCAAGCAGCAGCAATACGGTCAGGCCCGCGCCGCCACCAATGGCGGCGCCCTGGCGCATCAGCCGGGACGGATACAGTCCATAACCGAGCGTGTCGCCGAGCAGCTTGGGCAGCAGCCATTCCGCCGCTACCCATGCAGCAGCGGCCGCCAGCGCGCGCAGCAACGGGCCATGCCGGCGTCCGGCCACATGGCGCACCAGCGCGAACGCGAGGAACTGCGGCTGGAACAATGGCGCGGCCAGCAGCAGCACGGCGAGTCCAATGCCGGCACCGGTCTGCGTGTAGCGTCCGAGCGCGATGCCGAACCAGGGGAACACGGCCGCCGTGAAAGCCAGCGACATCAGGTAGGCACAGCCCAGCGTTGCCGCCAGCGTCCGGCTGGCGTTGAGCGTGAACAGCCACGGCGCCAGCATCACGAAGCCCAGCAGCCAGCCGGCGCCGCCGCGCGCGTACAGCGCCGACAGCGCGGCGCTCGCCAGGATGCCGGCCACCATGCGCGCCGTCGAAGAAGTCAGTAGTTTTTGCATGCGAATCAGCGGCCGGGGCTGGCCGGGTCCACTGGTTTGGGAATGACGATGCGCCGGATCGGCAGTCCGGGCGGAGCCAGCTCCGGCGGAACGACGCGGTCTTTGGGCATGGCTATCGGCTGGTGGGCGGAGTCATACAGTTGGAAATCAGGCGCGAACATCAGGATGGCTTCGATGCGCTGGCCATCGTCGGTGGCCTGGTGGTGGCGGACGTAGCCGGCCGGCAGTTCGAAGTCCTCGGGCACAGCCAGCCCGACCTTGGGCGGACGGGTGCCCGGCGGCGAAAATGCGCCGAGGCCGGAGTACACGCCGCGCTCATGCAGGCGTTCTATCACTTCGGGCATGGTTGGTTTCTCGCCTCGGGCCACGTAGCTTTTCAGGTCGCGCGTCGGGTCGGCGTCGCCTTCCGGCGCGCGCGCTGGCTGCGATGGTTGCGAGGCTTGTGCCGCAGCCTGCTGCATCGCAGGAGCAGGCGCGGACTGCGGCCCGGCGGCAGACGCCGCGCCGGCCTGAGCAGGCAACGACGGCCCGGCCAGATTGGCGTCGGGCGTCGTCACCAGATAAACCAGCACGCCGCAGCCGATCACGGCCAGCACCAGCGCGACGGCGAGATAGCCGGTGCGCGGATGCCAGGTGCGGGGAGGCTTATCCAAGGGATGGTCTCAGCTGTGCCTCAAGGCGTTGCGACGTTGTAGGTCGACACCGCCCAGCCCATCCGCTCGTGGCCGTACTGATTCCAGATCGGATTTTTGCCGCCGGAGAAGGAGCTGTAGCGCGGCGCCCCCGTGCCCGTGCTGCCGCCGAACAGGCCGGCCGTTACCGTGCTGCCGCTGTAGGTCGGATGGGTGTCGTCCGATTGGATGTAGTCGTAGCTGCTGCCGGACGACACGAAGTGCGTGTTGGCGTCGCGCAGCGTCGAACGCAGCGTGGTGGTGATGCGGGTGACATAGCTGGCCTGGCTCTCGCCGGGGACATAGCGCAGCGCTTCGGAGTCGATCTTGCCGTCGCCGTTGCTGTCATAGTCCGCGCCCATGTACTGGGCGAAGTTGTCCGCGCAGGCAAAGCCCTTCTGGCGGGCCAGGTCGCACATCGCGAAGTTGATGCGCACCAGGGATGGCAGGAACTTGTCCTGCATGTTCACGGTCTTGCCGGTGGATGGATCCTTGCACGAGCTCTGGACGTTGTCTGCAGCATAGCCAGGGTAGTGCAGGTTCGACACCAGCTTGAGCTTGACGCCGGAGTAGGCGTTGGCGTTGATGTAGTCCATCGCGGCCCCGACATAGGTCTTGCAGCTGCTTTCCGCCGCCGTCAGCACGCTGTCGTCGCAGGTGCCGGATTGGCCTTTGAAGGCGGTGCGGGCTTGCAGGCCGTCGTTGCCGCACATTTCGAAGGCGACCACGCGGGTGTTACTCGCCTGCATATACGAACGCTCGGCGACGATCTTGTTGTTGTAGACGTCCGAGGCGACCGCGCCGGACTTGGTGCGGCGCACGCTCTCGATGTCGGCGTTCCACAGCGCGGACAGGTATTCCGCATCCACCGTCGGCGCCGAGTATTTGGCGGCGCTGGTGACGGAGCCGTTGTAGCCGGCGAAGATGGAATCGCCGTAGGCCACCACGCGATAAACGGTGCTGGTGCCTGGCCGGTCGATGGTCCAGGAAACGTTTTGGTTCAGGGTGCTGGCGGCCGCATGGTTCCCAACGGCGAGCAAGACAACAGTGGATAACAGCGTAGGCAACGACTTCTTGTGAAAGCGGGTGTACGACATGGGGTGTCTCCGATCAGAGTCTCTGCAAGATGGCTCATTATGTGATTTTCTCGCACTACGACGTACAGCAGCCCCGGTCGCACGAGCCATCATAGCGCGGCGGTCAGGCTGCCATCGTTCCCATCAACTTCAAGTTAGCAAACAGTTCATGTTACCTACGCCGGCAGCCGCACGATTCACCTGCGCGGCCACTGTCTCGCAAGGACACGAAAATGTCTCGCCGGGTCCGCCCGTCTGTCGCGTGGGGATCACATGGGCTGCAAGCCCAGCCGCAAGAACGCGCCGCTGGGAGCTTCCATGTCGTAAGTGTACTTTTGCAAAATTACTAATTGATGACAATGCAGAGAAATGAGCCGGCCTAACGGCGCAGCTTGAATACGCTGACGGCGCCGGCCAGCGCGGCGGCCTGCTGCTGCATCGATTGCGCCGCCGCCGTGGCCTGCTCCACCAGCGCCGCATTCTGCTGCGTCACCTGGTCCATCTGGACGATGGCGTTGTTGACGTGCTCGATGCCCGAGGTTTGTTCTTCGCTGGCGTCGGCGATCTCGCCCATGATGGCGCTGACGCGATTGACGCCGGCCACGATCTCGTCCATCGTCGTGCCGGCCTGCTCGACCAGGCGCGCGCCCTGCTCCACGCTTTGCACGGAGACGCCGATCAGTTCCTTGATTTCCTTGGCGGCGGACGCCGAGCGCTGCGCCAGGTTGCGTACCTCGGACGCCACCACGGCAAAGCCGCGTCCCTGCTCGCCGGCCCGCGCCGCTTCGACCGCCGCATTCAGCGCCAGGATATTGGTCTGGAAAGCGATGCCGTCGATGACGCCGATAATATCGACAATACGGCGCGACGATTGATTGATCTCGCCCATGGTCGTCACCACCTCGGACACCACCGTGCCGCCCTTGACCGCGACCTCCGCCGTCGCCGCCACCAGGCCGCTGGCCTGGCGCGCACTGCCGGCATTCTGCTTGACCGTGGAAGTCAGCTCGTCCATCGCGGTGGCGGTCTGGCCCAGCGAGGTCGCTTGCTGCTCCGTGCGGTTGGACAGGTCGAGGTTGCCATCGGCGATTTCGCTCGACGCCGTCGAGATGGTGTCGGCGCCGCTGCGGATCTGCGCCACGATGTCGGCCAGGCTTTGCTGCATCGACTTCATGGCCGACAGCAGGCTGTCGCGATCGCCGCCGGTCGTCTGTATCTCTTCGGTGAAATCGCCGGCGGCGATGCGGCGCGCGATGTCGGCCGCATAGTCCGGCTCGCCGCCCAGCTGGCGCATCACATTGGCCGCCAGCCAGTAAGTGACCAGGCCGGCCGCCACCAGCGTGGCCAGCGCCAGGCCCAGGCTGATCCACAGCGTACGCTGGGTCGAGGCGATCACACTGGCTTCGGCCTGTTTGACGTCGTCCTTCTTGGCCTTGAGGAAGTCCAGCAGATGGCCGCGCATGACGCGCCAGACCGGCGTTTCATCCTTGTTCAGCACCTGGATCGCGGCGGCCTGGTCGTCCTTGGCCAGGGCCATGATCTTCGTTTGCAGCCCGGCCTGTTTTTCGCGCAGTTGCGCCACGTCCGCGAACATCTTGCCGGCCTCGCTTTGCGGCGCGACCAGGCCTTGCGCCACCTGCATGTGTTCAGCGAAGGATTTGCTGGCGTCTTCGATATTCTTGAGCCCGGCCTTGTTGCTCGGATCGAGCACCACGTTGCGCAGCGCCTGTCCCATTTGCAGGCCTTGCGCGTACAGGTTGGTGGTGGTCTGCAACAAGGCCTGGTCCACTTCCAGGAATTGCTGGAACTGGTTGCGGGCGCTTTGCATGCCCGTCAACGCCACCCCCAGCGCGACGAGGAAAGCACAACACACTACAGCCATGCACAGCACCATCTTGTCGCGTAACTTCATCGGTGTTCTCCCCTGATTGAATTTTTAAATTTATGACAACAGTACGGGACAGGAAATCTCTTGCGTTGAGGAACTTGTACAGGCTAAGCTTATCCCCACAAAAACACAAGGAGACCGGCCGTGACGGATGTGCTACGCACTATCGGCAGGCTGTTGCAAGCCCCCGAGCATCATCTCGGTGAGGCCCAGCATGCACAGGCGCGTACAGCGCGCCGCAGCTTCATGGGTAAGGCCCTGGCCATGGGTGCCGGCGTTGCTGCGGGCGGCGTTGCCGCCGCACAGAACGCGGCCGGTGACGACGCCATCCTGACCTTGCCTGCGCACAGCAAGACCCTGGGCCAGCCGGTGGCCGCCCAGCCCTATGGACAGCCGTCCAAGTGGGAGGGCAATGTGTTGCGCCGCGAAAGCCCGGGCCTGACCCGCGTGCGCCAGGCTTCCGTCAGTTTCACGCCACTGCAAGGACTGTTCGGCATCATCACGCCGAGCGGCCTGCACTTCGAACGCCACCACCAGGGCTGGCATGACATCGACCCCAGCCAGCACCGCCTGATGATCAACGGCCTGGTGCGCGAGCCACGCGTGTTCACCATGGACGACCTGATGCGCCTGCCGTCCGTGTCGCGCATCCACTTCATCGAATGCGGCGCCAATACCGGCGCCGAGTGGGGCAATGTCGCGCTGCCGACGGTGCAATATACGCACGGCATGCTGGCCTGCTCGGAATATACCGGCGTGCTGCTGTCGACCCTGCTCGACATGTGCGGCATCGACCGCAAGCGCGCCCGTTTTGTGCTGGCCGAAGGCGCCGACGGTTCCAGCATGACGCGCACCATCGCCATCGAACGGGCGCTGGACGATGTCATCGTGGCCTGGGGCCAGAACGGCGAAATGCTGCGGCCGGAAAACGGCTACCCGCTGCGCCTGGTGGTGCCGGGCGTGCAGGGCGTCAGCTGGGTCAAGTATCTCCGCCGCATCGAAGTGGGCGACCAGCCATGGGACACCAAGGATGAAACCATCCACTACGTCGACCTGATGCCGGACGGGCAGCATCGCCAGTACACCTCCATCCAGGAATGCAAGAGCGTGATCACCACGCCATCCGGCGGCCAGACCTTGCTCGATCGCGGCTACTACAACATCAGCGGCCTGGCGTGGTCGGGGCGCGGCCGCATCAAGCGCGTCGATGTCAGCACGGATGGCGGCCGCAACTGGCGCACCGCCCGCATCGAAGGGCCGGTACAGAACAAGGCGCTGACGCGATTTAATATCGACTGGGTGTGGGATGGCAGCAACGCCGTGCTGCAAAGCCGCGCCATCGACGACAGCGGCTATGTACAACCCAAGATCAACCAGCTGCGCGCCGTGCGCGGCACGCGCTCCATTTATCACAACAACGCCATCCAGTCCTGGCAGGTGTCGCCGAATGGCGAAGTCTCCAACGTGCAGGTGAGCTGATGAAAAAATCGATACTCGCCGCCGCCGCGCTGCTGGGCGCTTGCCTG
Organism: Rugamonas rivuli; assembly: GCF_009380165.1. Lineage (GTDB taxonomy): Bacteria > Pseudomonadota > Gammaproteobacteria > Burkholderiales > Burkholderiaceae_D > Rugamonas > Rugamonas rivuli. The sequence continues at coordinate 127,339 of NZ_WHUF01000006.1, read as the reverse complement.
CTGGTGCAAGCGGCTGACGCGCCATGGCAAGCCATCGGCCGCCCCGCCACGCCAGCTGAAATCAAGGCCTGGGATATCGACGTGCGCGCCGATTTCCAGGGGCTGCCGAAAGGCCGCGGTTCCGTCGCTCAAGGCGAACAAATCTGGGAAAACCGCTGCGCCGGCTGCCACGGCAGCTTCGGTGAATCGAACGAAGTGTTCACGCCCATCGTGGGCGGCACCACCGATGCCGATATCAAGAGCGGCCATGTGGCGGCCCTGTCCAACGGCAGCGTGCCGCAACGCACGACGCTGATGAAGGTGGCCCGCTTGTCCACGCTGTGGGACTACATCAACCGCGCCATGCCGTGGGATGCGCCCAAGTCGCTGAGCGCGGATGAGGTGTATGCCGTCACCGCACACATCCTGAACCTGGGCGGCATCGTGCCATCCGATTTCGTGCTGAGCAACGACAACATCGCCGACGTGCAGCAGCGCCTGCCCAACCGCAATGGCCTGGTGCGTCAGCCCGGCCTGTGGGACATCAAGGGCAAGCCCGATGTGCTCAACACCGCCTGCATGACGAATTGCCCGACCGAGGCCAAGCAGACATCCAGCCTGCCCGACTTCGCCCGCAACGCGCATGGCAATCTGGCCGAGCAAAACCGTCCTCTGGGCGGCGTGCGCGGCACCGATACCACGCGGCCCGCGCGCGCCGTGCTGGCACCGGCTGCCGCCGTTGTCGCCGCCGCCGCGCCAGCTCCAGCCAAGGCCGCCGCCGGCGGGGACGTGCAGCAAGTGCTAAGCAAGAACGGATGCCTGGCCTGCCACGGCGTCACCAACAAAATTATCGGCCCCGCCTTGCGCGACGTCGCCGCCAAGTACCAGGGCCGCGCCGATCGTGCAGCCTATTTGCAAGCCAAGATACGCAGCGGCGGAGCCGGCGCGTGGGGCGCCATGCCCATGCCGCCGCAAAGCCAATTGAAAGAAGCCGACATGCAAGCCATCGTTCAATGGCTGGCCAGCGGCGCGCAATGAACGGGACCACCCGCAACCACCAGGAGACTGCATGAACCCGACACGTCGTACCGTATTGAAAACCAGCTCGGCACTAGGCCTGCTGGTGGCCTGTGGCCTGGTAAGCAGCCAGCAAGCGCTGGCCGCCACCGGCCGTGAAGGCTTCAGCGCCAAGTCCCTGGCCGATGCGCTGGCCGCCGTCGGCGGCACGCCGGCCGACAGCAAGGACATCGTCATCACCTCGCCCGACATCGCTGAAAACGGCGCCGTGGTGCCGGTGAGCGTGGCGTCCAATATTCCCGGCACCAGCGAAATCTACTTCTTCGTAGAAAAGAACCCGAACCCGCTGGCCGCCAAGTTCATCATCCCGGAAGGCACCACCACCTCCGTGCAGAGCCGCCTCAAGATGGGCCAGAGCACCAACGTGGTGGCCGTGGTGAAGACCGCCGACGGCAAGCTGTACTCGGCGACCAAGGAAACCAAGGTAACGCTGGGCGGCTGCGGCGGCTGACCCCAATCAGAATCAGGACAGGAGCAGACATGGCAGATCCAATGAAAATCCGTGCCAACGCCGCCAATGGCGTCACGGAAGTGAAAGTACTGATGGCCCATCCGATGGAGGCCGGCATCCGCAAAGATGCGGCCGGCAACGTGGTGCCGGCGCACTACATCACCGACGTCACCGTCAAGCACGGCGAGCGCGTGGTGCTGCAATGCCAGTGGGGCCAGTCGGTCTCGCAAAACCCTTACCTCGCCTTTAAATTCAAGGGCGGCGCCAAGGGCGACACAGTCAGCGTGAGCTGGCAGGACAATCTGGGCGAAAGCCGCACCGATCAAGTCACCGTAGCCTGAGGCCATCACCATGCCACTATCCCGTGTCACCTGGGCCAGCCTGTTGGGGCTGGTCATTGCAGGCAGCGCCATCGCGCAAAGCACCAGCGATGAGATCGCAAAATACCGCGCCATGCTGGCCGACGGCAACCCCGCCGAGCTGGTCGAAGGCCAGGGCGAAGTACTGTGGACCACCAAGCGCGGTCCCAAGCAGGCCACGCTGGAAGGCTGCGACCTGGGCAAAGGCCCGGGCGTCATTGCCGGCGCCTATGCCGAGCTGCCGCGCTACTTCAAGGACACGGGCAAGGTGATGGACGCCGAAGCGCGGCTGGTGCATTGCATGGTGACGCTGCAGGGCATCGAGCGCGCCGACATCGTGCGCAAACCTTTTTCCGAGCAGGGCGAGCGCGCCACCGACATGGAAGCGCTGGCAGCCTATGTGTCGGCCGCCTCGCGCGACGTGAAGATCAACCTGCCGCAGCAGCACGCCGAGGAAAAAGCCGCGTATGCGCGCGGCAAGCAAGCGTTCTTCTACCGCGCCGGCCCGCATGATTTTTCTTGCGCCTCCTGCCATAGCAAAAACGACCAGCGCATCCGCCTGCAAGACCTGCCTAACCTGCAACAGGCCGCCGCCGCACGTGGCGCCTTTGCCAGCTGGCCCGCTTACCGCGTCAGCCAGGGCGCGGTGCGCACCATGCAGTGGCGCATGGCCGACTGCTTCCGCCAGCAGCGCTTCCCGCAACTGGAATACAACTCCCAGGCAGCCATCGACCTGATCACCTACCTCGGCGTCAACGCCAAGGGCGGCGTGATGGCGGCGCCGGGTTTGAAACGCTGATACGGAGTGTCCATGCAAAGCAAACTCATCACTGCAGCCCTGTTGGGCGTGCTGGCCTCCGGCGCAGCACTGGCCGCCGGGCCGGCAGCCAAGGACAGCGCCGACCTGGCCGCGTTCAAGGCCTCGTTCCGCGACAAGAACGAAGCCACCGTCGACCGTCTGGAGCAGACCGAGGCGCAGCGCCTGTGCTCGCAGGATGCGCAACGCCCGCTGAAGCCGGCGCAGCGCAAGCAGATCGAGCAGCAGGCCACGGCCGCCGTGCGCTATCCGGCCGACGGCAACTACCTGGGCGACTGGAAGGAAGGCGAGAAGGTCGCGCAGAACGGGCGCGGCCTGCAATCGTCCGATCCGAAAGGGACGGCGGCCGGCGGCAATTGCTATGCCTGCCATCAGATGGACAAGAAGGAAATCGCCTTCGGCAATATCGGCCCCAGCTTGCAGCAGTACGGCAAGCTGCGCGGCGGCCCGACGCCGGAAATCCTGAAGTACACCTGGGCCAAGATCTACAACTCGCATGCCTTCCAGGCGTGCTCGGTGATGCCGCGCTTCGGCGCCGCCGGCATCCTGACGGAGAAGCAGATGCAGGATGTGATGGCGCTGCTGCTGGCGCCTGAATCGCCGGTCAACCAGTAATTCATCCTTAGCCGGGCTACCCCATGCAACGACGCGAATTCATGCAAATGCTGGCCATCGCCAGCGCCGGCGGGCTGGCCTTGGCCGGCAAGGATGCGCTGGCGGCTACGCCCGGCGCCGCCGAGCAGCTATATGCGGTGCCGATGTTCGGCAACGTCAGCCTGCTGCACATCACCGATTGCCACGCCCAGCTGCGGCCTCTGTATTTCCGCGAACCCAGCGTCAACCTCGGCATCGGCGAGGCGGCCGGCAAGGCGCCGCACCTGGTGGGCGACGCCCTGCTCAAGCAGTTCAAGATCGCGCCGAAGACGGCGCGCGCACACGCGTTCACCTACCTCGATTTTGCCGCCGCCGCCAAGGTGTACGGCAAGGTAGGCGGCTTCGCCCATTTGTCCACGCTGGTCCAGCAGCTGCGCGCCAGCCGTCCGCATGCCGTGCTGTGCGACGGCGGCGACACCTGGCAGGGCTCGGCCACGGCGCTATGGACCAAGGGCCAGGACATGGTCGATGCCGCCAAGCTGCTCGGCGTGGAAATCATGGCCCCGCACTGGGAGTTCACGCTGGGCGCGCAGCGGGTGCAGGAAATCGTGCAGAAGGATTTCCAGGGCAAGGTGGATTTCGTCGCGCAGAATGTGGTGACGGCCGATTTCGGCGATGCCGTGTTCGCCCCCTACAGCTGGCGAGAAATGAACGGCGTGCCGGTGGCCGTGATCGGCCAGGCTTTCCCGTACACGCCGATCGCCAACCCGCGCTACCTGGTGCCGGACTGGAGCTTCGGCATTCAGGAAGAGCGCTTGCAGGCGCTGGTGAAGGAAGTGCGCGCCAAGGGCGCCAAGGTGGTGGTGCTGCTGTCGCACAACGGCATGGACGTGGACCTGAAGCTGGCCAGCCGTGTCAGCGGCATCGACGCCATTCTCGGCGGCCACACCCACGATGGCGTGCCGACGCCGGTGGTGGTGTCCAACCAGGGCGGCCAGACGCTGGTGACCAATGCCGGCTCGAACGGCAAGTTCCTCGGCGTGCTGGATTTCGACGTGCGCGACGGGCGCATCCAGGGCTACCAGTACCGCCTGCTGCCGGTGTTCTCCAATCTGCTGCCGGCCGACCGCGCCATGCAGGCGCACATCGACGCGGTGCGCGCGCCGTTCCGTGCCCGGCTGGATGAAACGCTGGCCGTCACCGAAGGCTTGCTGTACCGGCGCGGCAATTTCAACGGCAGCTGGGACCAGTTGATCGTCGACGGGCTACTGGCGGTCAAGGGTGCAGACCTGGCATTCTCGCCGGGCTTCCGCTGGGGCACGTCGCTGCTGCCGGGCGCCCCCATCACGCGCGGCGATTTGATGGACCAGCTGGCGATTACCTACCCGGCCACCACGCTGACCGAGATGACGGGCACTACCATCAAGACCATCATGGAAGATGTGTGCGACAACCTGTTCCACCCGGATCCCTACTACCAGCAAGGCGGCGACATGGTGCGGGTGGGCGGCATGAGCTACACCTGCACGCCGGCCGCAGCCACCGGCCGGCGCATCAGCGACATGCGGTTGAACGGCAAGCTGCTCGATGCGGACAAGATCTACAAGGTGGCGGGCTGGGCACCGGTGGCCGAGGGCGCCAGCGGCCCGCCGATCTGGGACGTGATGGAAACGTATCTGCGCGCCCACCCGGTGGTACGCGCGCGCCGTCCCGACCAGCCGACGCTGGTGGGCACGGCCGGCAATCCCGGCATGGCTGCCTGAGCTGCCGTGGCCGACGCTCAACACTCTCCCCTGTTGCCGCCGCTGCGCGATCTGCGGGCGGAACTGGCCGCGCTGGCGGCGTCACAGGCGGTGCTGGTGTTGCTGGTGTCGCGCCGGGACTGTCCGTATTGCCTGGAAGTGCGGCGCAACTATCTGGCGCCGCTGCTGCGCGAAGGCGATCCGCGCCTGGTGCTGCGCGAGCTGGAAAGCGATACGGTGGACCAGCTCATCGACGCGGCCGGACAGCAGCAGCCCATCGCCGAAGTGCTGCGCCAGCTGCATGTGACTTTCTTTCCCACGGTATTATTTCTCGGCAGCGGAGGCCGCACGCTGGCCGCCCCCTTGCCCGGTCTGGACCAGGCTGGCTTTTACGGCGCCTATCTGGAGGGCCGCCTGCAACAGGCGCAAGCCGCCGCCCTCGCCTCACCCAAGGAAACGATATGAATCATTTCCGCCGACTGCTCTCGCTGTTGCTACTGGCCGCGCTGTTGCCGGTGCTGCCGGCCCAGGCAGCGCCGGACATCGTCCTCAAGCCGGTCAAGGTCAGTCCCCATGTCTACTACTTCCAGGGCGAGGCCGGCATGGCCAGCCAGGCCAACAAGGGCTTCATGTCGAACGCCGGCTTTGTCGTCACCCCCGCCGGCGTGGTGCTGTACGACGCGCTGGCCACGCCGGCGCTGGGCGCCGCCATGCTGCGGGCGATCCGCCTGGTGACGAAGGCCCCGCTGAAGCTGGTAATCGTCGGGCATTACCACGCCGACCATTTCTACGGCCTGCAAGCCCTGCGTCAGCCCGGCGTGGTGATCGCCGCCCACCGCAACGGCCGCGACTACCTGCGCTCGGACCTGGCGCGCGAACGGCTGGCGCAACGCCGCGCCGAACTGGCGCCGTGGGTGAACGAGCAAACGGAACTGGTGTCGGCCGACCGCTGGCTGGACTTTGCCGACGGCCAGCCGTGGCGCTTCGAACTGGGCGGCCTGCACTTCCGCGTGATCGACAGCAGCGGCGCCCACTCGCCGGAAGACTTGCTGATGCTGGTGGAGGAAGACCACGTCCTGTTCGCAGGCGACCTGTTCTTCAGCGGCCGCCTGCCGTATGTCGGCGACGCGGACAGCAAACGCTGGCTGCAGGCGCTGGACCGCATGCTCGATGCGCAGCCGTCCGTGGTGATCCCCGGCCATGGCCCGGCCTCGCGCGCGCCGCGCCAGGACATGCTGCTGACCCAACGCTATCTGCGCTACCTGCGCGAACAGATGGGCAATGCCGTGCAGGAACTGCTATCCTTTGAAGAGGCCTATGCGCGCACCGACTGGTCCGCGTTCAAGGACTATCCGGCTTTCAGCCAGGCCAACCGGCTCAACGCCTATGGCACTTATCTGCTGATGGAAAAAGAATCTCTAGAAACTGGCAAGGAGTCCAAATGAAACTGTTCCGTATTTTGATGCTGCCCCTGCTGCTGCTGTGCGCCCAGGCCTCGCAGGCCGAGGCGCCGCGTGTGGAAAAAGTGGTCTATCACTTCAGCGAGGCCGGCAACGCCATGGGCGGCTTGCGCAACATCCGCAACCACCTGGACGCCAGTCCCAATGCACAGATCGTGGTCGTTGCGCTGGGCGGGGGCATCGATTTCCTGCTCGACGGTGAGAAGGACAAGAACGGCAATCCGTATGAAGTGGTGGTGCAGGAGCTGGCGGCCCGCCATGTGCAGTTCCGCGTCTGCAACAACACGCTGAAAGCGCGCAACCTCAGCAAGGACAAGGTGCTGCCGGAAGCGACCATCGTCCCATCCGGCGTGGCGGAAATCAGCCGCTTGCAGGCGCTGGAAGGCTATGCCTACATCAAGCCGTAGGTGTAGCGGCCTCGTCATCCAGCGCAGCTGCACACCGCTTGAGCAGCTCGCAAAGAAGCTGCGCCTCTTCATTTGACAGCGTGGAGAGCATCTTCCGCTCCACAGCGTCCGCAGCTTTCGCCCCCTCTGCGACGGCCTTTTGGCCCGTCGATGTCAGCTCAGTCATGATGACCCGGCCATGGTCCGGGTGCGGGCTACGCATAATCAGGCCACCGCGTTCAAGATTGACCAGAATTCCTTGCATGGTTTGCGGCGTCACGAACGCCGCGCGCGCTAACTCGGCATTCGAGATGCGCGGATTGCCCGCGACGGCAAGCAGGACGGCGTTCTGCGGTGCCGTGATGCCGACCCGCGCGAGTTCGGCATCCAGGCGTTGCCTCAACCGATGCTGCGTGATCTTGAGGTTGTAGCCGATCCAGTCGACTCCGCTGCGAGTTGCTTGCTTCGCTGTTGACATATCAGGGGCCTTACATTAACATCAGGACCCTTATATTACTCAATAGGAGTTCCTATGACAACCCCAATCGGCCCCGACTTCATTGCATTGCAAGTGCGGGACCTCGCCATCTCGCGCAAGTTTTACCTCGACATCTTCGGTTTCGAGGCCTCGGAGCACTGTCCTCCAGGTGCGGTGATTTTCAAGACTGAGCCTATCCCCCTGGCGCTGCGCGTGCCTCTGCGTGAGCTTCCTGAAACCGGGCCTCTCGGTGTCGGCATAGCACTCTGGATCGCGTGCGCCGACGCTGATGCATTGCACGACCTGGTCGTCCAGCGGGGCGGCGCGATTCTCAGCCCACTGGCCGATGGCCCCTTCGGTCGCTTCTTTGTCGCGGCTGATCCCGATGGTTACGCGATCACCTTCCATACGGCGCGTAAGTGACTCAGCACCCGTAGGCGTATTGAGTAATCCGGCATTCAGGCATACCATTTGACTGCATCAACTCAACCAAATGGATGACGCCATGAGTGCCGCAGATGATCCGAATGAGCCACGTCGGAGAAAAAGTCAGCTGACAAAACGCCCGACGAAAGGGGCTCCCAGCCAGATCACTATGTTCCCAGCCAAAAGGCACGCGTTGTGGAGTATGACAACGCCCACGATGAGAGGGACCGGTAAAGCCTCGCTTGGACAGCTCAGGGCACTCGTCACCCGCGTCCGTGAAGCCCCTGGAATTCAACTGTTCGACGCGGTCGAAGCTGGTGTTCCAACGGACGTGGTGAGACTGATTGCCAACGCAAGTGGTGAGCCTACCTCGGTAATCATGGGCTTGGCAGGCGTATCCCAGACTACGTTTGTACGCAACGAGGCCGCAAACAGGCCGCTGCCGGATGTGGCTGGCCATCGCATCATGGGCTATCTTCGCCTGCTCGCCACCTTGCGAAAAATGTTAGACGAGAGCGGCGACCCCGAACAAACGAAAAACTTCGACCTTGAAGCCTGGTTTGCACATTGGGTGCATGAGAAACTTCCGGAATTGGGAGGCAAGGCGCCCGCCGAGATGTTGCGTAATCCCGAAGGCCAACGTGCAGTCGAGCAGGTGCTTGAACGCATGAGGGGAGGACTGGCCGCATGACGGTCAGCTTATGGCGGATCGCTTCGGACACAACCTCCTGGACTGCGGAAGATATGGCCGGAAAAGGCGCCGCCCGCAGTGGGGCGCGGTGGAACCAGGTAGGCGAACATGTCACTTACGCTTCCACATCCATTTCGCTGGCCGCGTGGGAAACGCGCGCTCATTTTGCGCAAGGTATTGCACTGCCGTGGAATCGGATCCTGGTACGCATCGACGTGCCAGACGATATCTGGGCTGCCCGCGCAATAACACCCGGACCGTTGCCAGTTGGCTGGGACGTGGTTCCCGAGGGTATGGTATCCCGGGCGATCGGATCGGCCTGGTTAGCCAGTGGAGCAACAGCACTATTAGTTGTGCCATCCGTAATCATTAACGAGGAAGATAACGTCTTGATCAATCCCGCGCATCCGGATGCAACCAGACTGACGGTCGATCGGGTACGGCGATTCGTTTACGATCAGCGCGTTTAGCACTCCCCTCGCTCATGGCTGCGGCAACGAAATTTGATATTCAGCCCGAGGTCCGAGTATGACAATTCATACTCGGGCACCGGCTCCTGGCCCATACCCATCTCAAAAAACATCATGTAATCAATGGCTTGGTTCAACAGTCCGGCTTGCCATTCCTATGGCACGGATAGTGCTATCTCTGTTGTGAAAAGTATATTCGATGGCAGTCATGCGCTTCGAATCGCTTTTTCCTATAAATAAAACGGAGACAAAGAAAAATGAACAAAGTAATCCCCACCCAAACGCGCAGGCTAGCTTCCTGACGTAAGCGCCGGCACCGCCTGTCTGGCGGCGCCGCTTGCGCGCCACTCCATCGCTAACTCACGGCTGACCGAGCCCGGACCTTGCTCCCGCAGGTCCGGCGGGTATCGCTGCGCCCTCGATTTCCCAGGTGCGGCGTTCCAGTGTGCCCGGTCGCGTGGTTGTACCTATCGCACAATCTTATTGGATCGTTTATGAAAGCATCATTAGTAGCTGGTCTCTTGCTCGCCTCCGCAACCGGCGCCGCCTCGGCGCAATCCGGCATCACCGTCTACGGCATACTGGACGCAGGCATCGCCCGCGAAACAGGGGGCGCCGATGGCGCAGTCACCAAGCTGGCCACCGGCGTGCAATCCGGCAGCCGGCTGGGCTTCAAGGGGCAGGAAGACCTGGGCAATGGCATGAACGCCCACTTCGTGCTGGAGAACGGGCTCGATCTCGACACCGGCAAAGCGCGCCAGAACGGCGCCTTGTTCGGCCGCCATGCCTATGTCGGCCTGACTACCAGCGCCGGCACCATCAACCTGGGCCGTCAATGCAACCCGATCTTCATCGCGCTGGACGGTATCGATCCCTTTGAAACAGGCTTTACCGGCTCCGCCACCAATCTGATGAGCATCGGCACGGCACGCACCAATAACACCGTCAGCTATGCAACGCCTAAGCTGAATGGACTGTCGGCCACCGTGATGTATGGTTTTGGCGAACAGCCCGGCGATAGCACCTTGGGCCGTACCATCGCTTTTTCCATCGACTACGCCGCGGGCCCGTTGGTGGGAACCTTGGCATATGACAGCCTGAAGGTCACTTCTTTCAATACGCTGAAAGAGGTCCTGCTGGGCGCCAGCTACAACTTCGGCCCCGCGACAGTGCACGCCGCGTTTGAAACCGAAAAGAACGACATCGGCGGCGATTTCCGCGACTTCCTGCTGGGCGCCTCCGTGCCGTTCGGACAGGGCAAGCTGCTGGCCTCGTATGTGAAAAAGCAGGACCGTTCCGCGACCCAGCAAGGCGGACGACAGTTTGCGGTGGGTTATACCTACACGCTTTCCAAACGCACCAACCTCTACAGTTCATACGGCACCATCCGCAACGAGCTGGCCGCCACCAATGTGGTGGGCGATGCCTCCAGCGGCGGCAGCGCGCCGGCTGCTGGAAATGGATCGCGAGCACTGGCGGTCGGGATCCGACATAAGTTCTGACATCCCGGCGAATAAAACCCACAAAGCAGCACCGGGGTCTGGCCTCTTTCGGGATCAGACCCTGTCCATTACCTTATCTTTCTTGGAGACTCTATGTTCGTTCCTATTTCTTCCCGTGTATTGTCCGCGCTGTGCGCCCTGGCGCTGTTGGCCGGGGCCGTTCCAGCTGTCCGCGCCGCTGACGCCACGCCATCGGCTCATGTGACCATCCTGGCCACTGGCGGCACCATCGCCGGCAGCGGCGCCACCAGTACTACCACCGTCGGTTACACCGCCGCCACGGTCAGCGTCGATCGTCTGATCGCGGCCGTGCCGGAACTGGCCAAGGTGGCGCAAGTCAAGGGCGAGCAAGTGTTCCAGATCGCCAGCGAAAACATGAGCAACGAACACTGGCTGACGCTGGCGAAGCGCGTCAACACGCTGCTGGCCCAGTCCGACGTCGACGGCGTCGTCATCACCCACGGCACCGACACGCTGGAAGAAACCGCCTACTTCCTGGACCTGGTGGTCAAGAGCCGCAAGCCAGTAGTGCTGGTGGGCGCCATGCGTCCGGGCACCGCGCTGTCGGCCGACGGTCCGATCAACCTGTACAACGCGGTACTGCTGGCGGCCAGCAAGGAAGCCGTCGGTAAGGGCGTGTTGGTGGCGATGAACGACCAGATCCACGGCGCCCGCGACGTCACCAAGACCAACACCTCGACCCCGGACAGCTTCAAGACCCCGGAGCTGGGCATGCTGGGCTACTTCCAGGGCAACAAGCCTTACTTCTACCACGCGTCGACCCGCAAGCACACCGTCGACACCGAGTTTGACGTCAGCAAGCTCGACGCGCTGCCGCAAGTCGACATCGTCTACGGCTACGCCAACGTCAATCCGGTGGCGCTGAACGCTCTGGTGGCCGCAGGCGCCAAGGGCATCATCCACGCCGGCGTCGGCGACGGCAGCCTGGCGTCCAAGGTCGTGCCTTCGCTGACCGCAGCCCGCAAGCAAGGCGTGCTGATCGTGCGCTCGGCCCGCGTCGGCCAAGGCATCGTGGCGCGCAACGGCGAAGCCAACGATGATGAGCTGGACTTCGTGGTCTCCGATACGCTGAACCCGCAAAAAGCGCGCATCCTGCTGATGCTGGCCCTGACCCGGACCAACGACAGCAAGGAAATCCAGCGCATGTTCTACACCTACTAAAACTTGGGGAAGTCCGGGGGAAGATCCCCGGGCGCGACCTGGAATCATATCTTTGCCAAACGGCGAAGTTATGGTTCCAGTAACAAACTCATTGATTTACATGGGGAATTTTGGTGCGGCTGGCGGGGATCGAACCCACGACCCTTGGCTTCGGAGGCCAATACTCTATCCACTGAGCTACAGCCGCGCTGGGGGAATTTCTGAAGTGTGCCGTAGGATACCGTTTTTATCGAGGGCCGTCCATGGAAAGTGTCGTTTTGAGCATCTTTGCGTTTCCATGCAGGCATTTTTGAGTCTATAATCGCCCGTTTGGTGAAGGTTTTGCAAGGCAGCTGGTTGATCCATTTCTTCTCACGCCACCCGGCTTCGAAATTAGTCTGTTAAGGAAATCATGAGCGACGCACATAACGAACACGAATCCGCCATCAGAACGCCCAAGCAGCTTGTTGCTGCCGTTATCGGCTTCTTTGGAGTCACAGTAATCGGTATCATCCTGTTGGTGCAGTTCGTGACCGCAGACAAATTGACCGGCGCCGGCTCCAACAGCCAGGCCGCTGAAGAAATCGCCACCCGTATCGCTCCCGTCGCCGACGCCGGCTTTACCCTGAAAGACTCGAACGCGCCGAAAGTGCTGCAAACCGGCGAAGCCATCTACACCTCGACCTGCGCAGCCTGCCACGGCGCCGGTGTCGCCGGTGCGCCCAAGTTCGCCGACAGCGGCGCCTGGAGCGCCCGTATCGCCCAGGGCTACGACACCGTTGTCAAGCACGCCCTCGAAGGCCTGCGCGCCATGCCTGCCAAGGGCGGCAATCCGGATCTGGACGATGTCGAAGTCGCCCGCGCCGTGGTCTACATGGCCAACAAGGCCGGCGCCAAGTTCAAGGAACCTGAAGCTCCTGCGCCGAAAGCCGCAGCGGCCGCGCCAGAAGCTTCGGCACCAGCCAAGTAAGCATCCGCCTCTCCAGAAAAACCGGCCCCCAGCGGCCGGTTTTTTTACGCCCGGACTATTTGCGGCCGGCGGCGATCTGGTATTTCTTCAGCTTGTCGTAGAGGGTTTTGCGCGGCACCATCAGGTTGTCGGCCGCCAGCGCGACGTTGCCGTCGACGGCGGACAGCGCCTGCACGATCAGCTCGCGCTCGTGATGGTCGACCTGCTGCGGCAGCGACAGCACCCCGCCATCAAGCGCCGGCGCCGACACCGGCACGACCGGCGCGGCAGCGATGCCCAGCACCAGCCGCTCGGCGAAGTTGCGCAGTTCGCGCACATTGCCCGGCCAGTCCGCCGCCTGCCATTGCGCCATCTGCTGCGCGCTCCACGCCGGCAGCGGACGGTGGTAGCGGGCCGCCGCGTCGGCGGCGAAGTGGACCAGCAGCAGCGGGATGTCGTCGCGACGGTCGCGCAGGCGCGGCAGGGCTATGCTGACCACGCTGAGGCGGTAGTACAGGTCTTCGCGGAACTGGCCCTGCACGCTTAACTGTAATAGATCAAGTTTGGTCGCGGCGACCACTGTGCAATCGAGCGCGACCGTCTCATTGGCGCCCAATCTTTCCACTCGCCGCTCCTGCAGCACGCGCAGCAATTTGACCTGCAAGGCCATCGGCATGCTTTCGATCTCGTCGAGAAAGACGGTGCCGCCCTGCGCGTACTCCAGCTTGCCGATGCGGCGCTTCTGCGCGCCGGTGAAGGCGCCCGCCTCGTGGCCGAAGATTTCGCTTTCAAACACCGACTCCGGCAGCGCGCCGCAGTTGATGGCGACGAAGTTGCCCTTGCGGCCGCTGGCCGCGTGCAGCAGGCGCGCGGCCACTTCCTTGCCGGTGCCGGTCTGGCCGTTGATCAGCACGTCCACGCCGGCCGGGGCGATGTTGCGTATCAGGATTTTCAACTGCTCGATGGCGGCCGAGCGTCCGACCAGGTCCGGCACGTCGGGATGCTGGGCGCGGGCGGTGCGCAGTTGGCGGTTTTCCAGCACCAGCCGGCGGCGCTCCTGGGCTCGCTTCACTGCGTCCAGCAGACGCTCGGCGGCGAACGGTTTTTCGATGAAGTCGTAGGCGCCGCTGCGCATCGCGGCCACCGCCATCTCGACATCGCCGTGGCCGGTGACTACGATCACCGGCAACTCCGCATCCATCGCGGCAGCCTGCGCCAGCAGCTCCAGGCCGGAGCGGCCAGGCAGCCGCACGTCGGTGACGATCACGCCGGGATAGTCGGCGCGCAGCAGCGCCTGCGCTTCCTCGGCGCTGGCGCAGGCCTGCACGCTGAAGCCGCCAAGTTCCAGCGTCTGGCTGGTGGCCAGGCGCAGCGCGGCTTCGTCTTCGATCAAAATAGCCTGCACGTCATACTCCCTCGGTTTGCAGCGGCAGGCGCAGCTCGAAGCGCGCGCCGCCGCCGACTTGATTGTGTGCCGTCAATTGGCCGTTCATGGCCTGCACGATGGACGACGAGATCGCCAGCCCCAGTCCCAATCCCTTGCCGGACGGCTTGGTGGTGAAGAACGGTTCGAACAGATGCGCCACCACCTGCTCCGGTATGCCTTCGCCACTGTCGCTGATGCTGACCAGCGCGCAAGCGCCATCACGCTCCAGGCCGATGACGACCACGCGCCGTTCGGCCGTCTCCACAGCGTCGAGCGCGTTGCGTAGCAGGTTGATCAGCACCTGTTCGATGCGCACGCTGTCGCCCGTCACCCTGATGCCGTCGGACGCGGCGATCTCTAGCGCGACGGCGTGGCGGCGGAATTCGCTCTCCAGCAAAAACGCCGAAGCCCGCACCGACGCCGCCAGGTCGACCGTGGCCACCGTTTCATCCTTGCGCGCAAAGCCCTTCAGCTGGCCGATGATGGCGCCCATGCGCGCGCTGGCCTCGCTGATATGGCCGAGGTTGCCCGCGACCTGCTCGCCCTGCCCGCGCTCCAGGAACACGCGGGCATTGTCGGCGAAGGCGCGGATTGCGGCCAGCGGCTGGTTCAGTTCATGGGTGATGCCTGCCGCCATCTGTCCCAGCATCGCCAGCTTGCCCGCCTGGACCAGCTCGTTCTGCGTGGAGCGCAGCAGGTGTTCGGTTTCCTGCAGCTTGGCGTACTTGCTCTCCAGATGCTGGTTGGTGGTGCGCAGCTGCTGCGTGCGTTCGACGATCTTGTCGTCCAGCTCGGCGGCCGCCTGCCGCAGCGCGGCGGCCGAGGCCATGCGTTCCTCCAGGCGACGGCGGCGCTGGTGCAGCGCCCAGCTCGATACGGCGGCGCAGGCCAGCAGCAGCATGGCGGCGGCGGCCCATTGCACGCCGGCGCGCAGCACGCGCGACTGCCCGGGGAACAGCATCAGCTGCCAGCCCAGCTGGCCCACCGATTGCGTGACGAACAGGTCGGCATGTCCGCTCAGCGGCGTGATCTTCTGCCCCGTGTATTGCTGGGTGTGCGCCAGTTGGCGTTCGGTGGCCGCGTCCAGCGCGTGCAGGCTGCGGTAGATCCAGTCCGGGCGGTTGCTGAGGAAGATCACGCCACTGCTGTCGGCCAGCGCGATGGTGTCGTCGCTGCTGCGCCAGGTACGTTCGAAATCGGCCAGGCTGATCTTCACCGCGACCACGCCGGCGACCGGCCCGCCCGCCGTGCCGTTGCGATACACCGGCTGAGCGATGAAGTAACCAGCCTCGCTGGTGCTGGTGCCGATGCCGTAGAAGCGCCCCGCCCTGCCGTGCAGCGCGGCGTCGAAGTAAGGCCGGTAGGAAAAGTTCTTGCCGACGAAGCCCAACGGCTGGTCCCAGTTGCTGGCGCCTATGGTCAGGCCGTCGCGGTCCATCACGTAGATGGCGCCCACCTTGGCCTGCTGCTGGATGGTTTGCAGCGTGCTGTTGAGGCGGGTGATCGCCGGCGCATCGGACGGATGCGCCAGCGCTTCGATCAGGTCGGGCTGGAAGCCCAGCACGAAAGGCAGGGTTTCATATTTTTGCAGCAGCGTCTGCAGGTCCGGCGCCATCAGTTGCAGTTGGCGCTGGCCCTGCTGCCGTAGCTCTTCGCGCGCGCGCCAGGTGCCGGCCAGGTAGGAGCCGGCGATCACGCCCAACGCGCATGCGAACGTGAAGACAAACAGCAGCAGGTTTTTTTGGGCGCGCATACGCAGATTCTACTGCACCTGCTCAGTCCACCGCCGCCATGCGCATCTCGTCGTTGTGATGGCGCTGCTGCTCTTCCATCACCAGCTGGCCCAGCTCGCGCTTGAGGGCGTTGAACTCGGCGGCGGACGGGTCGCGCAGGCGCGGCAAGTCCACCATCAAGTCGCGCTTGACGGTGCCGGGACGGTAGGTCATGACGACGATGCGGTCGGCCAGGTAGATCGCTTCCTCGATGCTGTGGGTGACGAAGATGATGGTCTTCTTCAGCTCGGCCCAGATGCGCAGCAATTCATCTTGCAGGTTGCGGCGGGTCAGCGCGTCTAGCGCGCCGAAGGGTTCGTCCATCAGCATGATCGGCGAGTCGAGCGCCAGCACGCGGGCGATGGCAACCCGCTGGCGCATGCCGCCGGACAGGTCTTTCGGGAAGCGGTGCTTGAAGTCGCTCAGCGACAGCATGCCCAGCAGCTGGTCGACCTTGGCCGCGATCTCGGCCTGCGGCATGCCTTTGATTTCCAGGCCGAAGGCGATGTTCTTTTCCACCGTCATCCAGGGGAACAACGCGTACTCCTGGAACACCATGCCGCGTTCCGGGCCGGGGCCGGTGACGAGCTTGCTGTCGGCGGTGATGGTGCCGGACGATGGCAGCGAGAAGCCGGCGATCGCGTTCAGCAGCGTGGACTTGCCGCAGCCCGATGGCCCGAGCAGGCAGACGAACTGGCCTTGCGGGATGTCGAGGTTGATGTCCTTGAGGGCGATCACTTCGCGGCTGTCGGTCTTGAAGACCTTGTTGACGGCTTTGACTTCGATATGGGTCATCTTAATTCTCCAGGCCGCGGTGCCAGCGCAGCAAATGATTGTTCAGTTTGTTCATGCCGACGTCGATGACCAGGCCCAGCAGGCCGATGCTGATCATGCCGGCGATGATTTTGTCGGACCAGAAGTATTCGCGCGCTTCGAGGATGCGGAAGCCGAGGCCGTTGTTCACGGCGATCATCTCCGAGACGATGACCACGATGAAGGCGGTGCCGATGCCGATCCGCACGCCGGACAGGATGTAGGGCACGGCGGCCGGCAGCATCACGCGGACAAACATGGTGCGCTGGCTGACGCCGAGGTTGCGGGCGGCGCGGATGTAGATGCCGTCCACCTGGCGCACGCCGGCGATGGTGTTGACCAGCACCGGGAAGAACGCCCCCAGCGCGATCAGGAACACGGCCGGCGCATTGCCCAGACCGAACCACAGTATGGCCAGCGGAATGTAGGCGATAGGCGGAATCGGCCGCAGCACCTGCATCAGCGGATTGAACCAGGCGTACATGCGCTGGCTCGATCCCATCAGCAGGCCCAGCGGCAAGGCCAGACCGGCGCCGATGGCGAAGCCGACCACCACGCGGTACATGCTGCTGAAGGTGTCGCCCAGCAGCTCGCCGGACAGCGCCCAGCTCAGCCACGATTGCGCGGCCGGATCGTAGGCGGTCAGCGGCAGCAGGTATTCGATCCACTTGTGCACCACCGCGAACGGCGATGGCAGCACTTGCGGATTGATCCAGCCCAGCATGGCGCTGGCTTGCCAGAAGGCGATGATAACAATGGGCACAACCGCGCCCGAGGCGGCTTGCCGCCAGTCTTGCTTGCTCATGGTGTGTCTCCGTTATTGAATGCTGAGGCTTTTCTTGGCCGCTTCCAGCAGGTCGGTCTTGACCCAGTCCTTGGCCACCGGCGCGGCGCGCATCTTGCCGGTGCCGTGCTTTGCCATCACGTCGGTAGTAATCTGGATGTGCTCGGGGCTGATGTCGTAGCTGTACGGCGAGTTGCTGATGGCGTCGTCGAAATCGTCCTTGGTGATCTGGTTCTTGAAGATCACTTCGCGCACGTATTTCTCGGCGACCGGCTTGTTGTCGATGAACAGCTTGGTGGCCTGCACGAAGCAGTTCATGAACTTGGCGGCGGTGGCGCGGTGTTCCTTGTAGAACTTCTCGCTCATCACCATGGTGCGCACCGGTGCGCCGATCGGCGTGTCGTAGGGCTTCATCACTTCCACGCCGTAGCCTTTGTTGATGGCTTGCGACGACTGCGGTTCGCTCTGCATGATGGCGTCGAGGTTCTTGCCCATCAGCGCCTGGTTGAGGTCGGCGAACGCCAGGAACACCAGTTGCACATCCTTGCCGGGCTGGTCGGACGCGGTCAGGCCGGCCTGGGCCAGTTCGGCGATCAGCAGCACCTCGTGGATGCCGCCGCGCGTGACGCCGACGCGCTTGCCCTTCAAATCCTTGATGGCCTTGATGTTGCTGTCGGGACGGGCGACCAGGCGCGCGCCGCCCTTGGCGAAGCCGGCCACCACGTAGATCGGCGCACCGTTGGCGCGGCCGGAGATGGCGGCCTCGGAAGCGGTGGCGCCGACGTCGAGCTCGCCGGCCAGGATGGCCTGCATCACGTCCGGGCCTTTGGCGAAGACGTGCTCCTCCACCTTGATGCCGCACTTGGGCGCGATTTCCTTGATGTACGAGACGGCGCCGTAATGGGCGAACTTGAGGTTGCCGAGGCGGACCACTTCCTGCGCTTGCGCACCGGACGCGGCGGCCAGCGCGAGGGCCAGCGATAACAGACGGAACTTGGACATGCGTGTCTCCTTTGCGGTTGTAGTTACCGGGAGGCATTGCAGCTTCCGTGCCAAGCACGGGCTGCGGTTCAAGTCCTTGATTTGTAAGGGGGTGCGCGGAAAGTGGAACGCGGTTCAGGCGGAAAACCGCATGAACCGGATACTGCTTATGCGGAAATCCGCCAGGCTCAGCTGCACAGGCCGAAGGCCTTGCGGTCGACGAAGTAGCGGTAGGTGAAGGTACGCATCGGGTACTTGGTCAGCGCGATCTCGAAGGCGGGCGGCACGACGTCGAAACGCTCGGGCAGTTTTTCCTTCACGCGCAGGCGCACGCGCCAGATCGTATCGTCGCTGGTGGCGCCGGCGACCAGCATGTCCGGCACCTTGGGGATCACGTCGACGATTTCCGGCCGTGAGTTGGTCGCGCGCTGGTAGAAGCTGACCAGTTCGGCCTTGGCCAGCACCGCTCCCTTGGGCGCGGTGACGTGGTATTCGCGGGACAGGAACATGGCGCGCTCGCCGCGCGGCACCAGGTAGACAAAGGTGAACTCGGCGCCGCCATCCGGCAGCGTTACGGGCGGCGTGGTCGACACGCTGATCCCGCGCGGCAGCTCATAGCGCGAGCCCTCCTGCCAGGCGGAGCACTCCGGCGTCTTGGCCATGTAGACATCGACAGGCTTGAACGAATCGCCGCAAGCGGCCAGCAGCAGGGGCAAAACAATGAGTGCGGAATAACGCAAGCGCATGAGGGTACCGGTTTCTTATAAATCGAAGTCCGTAGTTTACTCTGAAATGAAAAAGGGCCGCATCGCTGCGGCCCTTTCTTGCGCTATGTGGTGATTACCACATGATCACGCGGTCTTTTGGTTCCAGGTACATCTTGTCGCCCGGCTTCACGTTGAAGGCGTCGTAGAAGCCTGGCTGGTTGCGCATCGGGCCGTTCGCGCGGAACTGGCCTGGCGAGTGCGGATCGGTCTTGATCTGAACGATCTGCTGCGCTTCGCGCATCTTCAAACGCCATACCTGCGCAAAGCCCATGTAGAAGCGCTGGTCGCCGGTCAGGCCGTCGATGACAGGGGCTTCCTTGCCGCCCAGCGACAGCTTGTAAGCCTTGTACGCAATCGCGATGCCGCTGTTGTCGGCAATGTTCTCGCCCAGGGTCAGCTCGCCGTTGACGTGGTAGCCAGGCAGCGGGCTGAACTGGTTGTACTGCTCCACCAGCATCTTGGTCTTGGCCGCGAAGTTCTTGTGGTCCGCAGCGGTCCACCAGTCACGCAGATTGCCGTCGCCGTCGTACTGTGCGCCCTGGTCGTCGAAGCCGTGGCTGATTTCGTGGCCGATCACGCCGCCGATGGCGCCGTAGTTGACCGCGTCGTCCGCGTCAGCATTGAAGAACGGTGCCTGCAGGATCGATGCCGGGAACACGATCTCGTTCATCTCCGGGTTGTAGTAGGCGTTGACGGTTTGCGGCGTCATGCCCCACTCTTCGCGGTCGATCGGCTTGCCCAGCTTGGCCAGTTCCTTGTTGTACTCGAACTCGCGCGAACGGATCACGTTGCCAACCAGGTCGTCCTTGGAAACGACCAGCTTGGAGTAATCGCGCCAGTGGTTCGGGTACGCGATCTTGGTGGTGAACTTGGCCAGCTTCTCTTGCGCCTGTTTCTTGGTGACTGGGCTCATCCAGTCCAGCTGGTCGATGCTGGTCTTGTACGAAGCCAGCAGGTTGTTCACCAGCGTTTGCATGCGCGCCTTGCGCTCGGCCGGGAAGTTTTGCTCGACGTAGATCTTGCCGACGGCTTCGCCCAGCGCGCCTTCGGTGACGGATACGCCGCGCTTCCAGCGTGGACGCTGTTCGGTAACGCCGCTCAGCACGGTGCCGTAGAAGGCGAAGTTTTCATCGACGTAAGCTTTGTTCAGGTAAGGTGCGCCCGAACGCAGCAGATGCCAGCGGAAGTAGGATTTCAGCGTGTCCAGATCGGTCTTGGCCAGCAGCGCGGTCATGCCCTTCAGGTAGCTAGGCTGGCCGACGATCACGTACTTGACCTTGCCGGTGATGCCGGCGTCGGCCAGGTAGGCGTTCCAGTCGTAGCCCGGCGCGACCTTGCCCAGCTTGGCGATGTCGACCTTGTTGTAGGCCTTGACCGGGTCGCGCAGTTCGACCTTGGTCCACTGGATCTTGGCCAGCTCTTTTTCGAACGCCACGATGGCGTGGGCGGTGAGGGCGCCGTGCGCGTCGCCCGCCATGGTCAGCATCTTGGCGATGTGCAGTTCATACTTGGCCAGCGCGTCGGCCATCTTCTGGTCGTCGGCTTTCAGGTAGTAGTCGCGGTCAGGCAGACCCAGACCATCCTGGCCGAAATCGACCACATATTTGGTCGAATCCTTGTTGTCCTGGTGGATGCCGTAGCCGTAAGGCGCGGTCACACCGATCTTGTTCAGGTGCGAGATCAGCGCCGGCAGCTGCTTCTTGTTCGACACGGCAGCGATCTTCGCCAGTTCCGCGTTCAGCGGGGTCAGGCCCAGCTGTTCCAGCTTGGCTTCGTCCATGAAGCTGCTGTAGAAGTCGCCGATGCGCTGGGCTTCAGGGCCGCCGGCCTTGTTGGCGGCGGCGCCTTCGATGATGGCGCGCAGCTGCGGCTGGATGTCGTCGCGCAGCTTGGCAAACGAGCCCCAGCTCGCTTTGTCAGCCGGGATTTCGGTCGTGGCCAGCCATTTGCCGTTCATGTGGATGAACAGGTCGTCCTGCGCGCGTACCGCTGGATCGATGTATTCCACCGCAATGCCGGAAACCAGCTTGCCATTTGCTACTTGGGCGCTGGCCGGAGCTGCACTTGTGGTGCTGTCGGCGGCGCCCGCCAGGCCTGCGATCAGGCTCAGGGTCAATGCACTTACGAGATGACGTTTCACGAAAATATCCTCTTGATTGTATAAAGGCCAATCCACGATGTTTGGCCCTGTTGCGCTTTATATCACAGGGCCGCTACCGCATAAAGTGTTACCACATGTTGACGCGGTCTTTTGGCGCCAGATACATCTTGTCGCCCGGTTTTACGCCAAAAGCGTTGTAAAAACCCGGCTGATTGCGCACCGTGCCGTTGGCGCGGAACTGGTCCGGCGAGTGCGGGTCGGATTTGAGGTAAACGATTTGCTGGGCGTCACGAATCTTGCTGCGCCACACCTGGCCGAAGCCCATGTAGAAGCGCTGCTCGCCGGTCAGGCCGTCGATCACCGGCGACGGCTGGCCGTTGAGCGAAATCCGGTAAGCCTTGAGCGCGATCGCCGCGCCCGAGTTGTCGGCGATGTTCTCGCCCAGGGTCAGCTCGCCGTTGACGTGGTAGCCCTTGACCGGGCTGAAGGCGTTGTACTGCTTGACCAGCATCTTGCTCTTGGCGGCGAAGTTCTTGTGGTCGGCCTTGGTCCACCAGTCGCGCAGATTGCCGTCGCCGTCGTACTGGGCGCCCTGGTCGTCGAAGCCGTGGCTGATCTCGTGGCCGATCACCGCGCCGATGGCGCCGTAGTTGACGGCGTCGTCCGCGTCGGCGTTGAAGAACGGCGGTTGCAGGATGGCGGCCGGGAACACGATCTCGTTCAACTCGGGGTTGTAGTAGGCGTTGATGGTTTGCGGCGTCATGCCCCATTCATCGCGGTCGATAGGCTTGCCGAGCTTGTTCACTTCCTTGTTGTAGTCGAACTCGCGCGAGCGCTGGATATTGCCGACCAAATCATCCTTGGCCACCACCAGCGGCGAGTAGTCGCGCCATTTGTTCGGATAGCCGATCTTGACCATGAACTTGGCCAGCTTGGCCTGCGCCTGTTCCTTGGTGGCCGGGCCCATCCAGTCCAGCGTGGTGATGCTTTGCTTGAAGGCCGCCAGCAGGTTCTGCACCAGCACCTCCATGCGCTCCTTGCGTTCGGCCGGGAAATGCTGCGCCACGTACAGCTTGCCCAGGCTCTCGCCCAGTGCGCCGTCGGTGGCGTTGACCGCGCGCTTCCAGCGCGGCTGCTGTTCCTTGATGTCGCTGAGCACGGTGCCGTAGAAGGCGAAGTTCTCCAGCGCGAAATCCTTCGACAGATACGAGGCGTTGGCGTGGATCACTTGCCAACGGAACCAGGCTTGCCAGGTCGCCAGCGGCGTCTTGTTCAGCACCTGGTTGAAGCCGGTGATGAAGCTGGGCTGGCTGACGATGACGTAGTCGACCTTGCCGGCGATGCCGGTGTCCTTGAGCCAAGTGGTCCAGTCGTAGCCGGGCGCCAGCTTGGACAGTTTATCCAGCGGCACCTTGTTGTAGGCCTTGACCGGATCGCGCAGCTCGACCTTGGTCCACTGGACTTTCGCCAGCTCGGTCTCCAGCGCCACGATGGCCTTGGCGTCGGCCACCGCGTTGGCGTTGCCGGCCAGGGTCAGCATTTTGGTCACGTGCTGCTCGTACTTGGCCAGGGTGTCGGCCATCTTCTTGTCCGACTTTTTCAGGTAGTAGTCGCGGTCCGGCAGGCTCAGGCCGTCCTGGACGATGTCGGCCACGTACTTGGTCGAATCCTTGTTGTCCTGGTGGATGGCGAAGCCGTAGGGCGCGGTGACGCCGTAGCGGTTGAAGTGGGCGATCAGGGCCGGGATGTCTTTCTTGTCCTTCAGTGCGGCCACGCGGTCCAGCTCGGCGCGCAGCGGGCTCAGGCCCAGCTGCTCCAGTTTGGCTTCGTCCATGTAGCTGGCGAAGAAATCGCCGATGCGCTGGGCGTCCGAGCCCGGCGTCTTGTTCGGATCGGCGGCGGCCGCTTCGATGATGGCGCGCAGCTGCGGCTTGGTGTCGTCGTCCAGCTTTTCAAACGAGCCCCAGCTCGACTTGTCGGCCGGGATCTCGGTCTTGGCCAGCCACTTGCCGTTCAGGTTGAGGAAGAAGTCGTCCTGCGGGCGGACGGCGGCGTTGATTTCGGCCAGGTCGACGCCCGAGGTTTTTTGCTGTGCCTGGACGCCGGCCGAAGCCAGCAGCGCCAACATCAGCGCGCTTAACAGATGTGCTTTCAAGTCTATCTCCATGGTTGTATAGGCTAGGCTTGGAACAATAGCAAAAAGGCCACGCGAGGTGGCCTTTTTTTTGCGTTCTTCCCGGTGGTTAAGCGCTTACCAGATGATCACGCGCTGTTCCGGCGCAACATACATCTTGTCGCCCGGCTTCACGCCGAAGGCTTCGTAGAAGCCCGGCTGGTTGACCATGGTGCCGTTGGCGCGGAACTGGCCCGGCGAATGCGGGTCGGTCTTGATCAGCACGATCTGCTGCTTGTCGCGCGTCTTGCTGCGCCATACCTGGGCAAAGCCCATGTAGAAGCGCTGGTCGCCCGTCAGGCCGTCGATCACCGGCGCCGGCTTGCCGCCCAGCGACAGCTTGTAGGCCTTGTACGCAATCGCCACGCCGCTGTTGTCGGCGATGTTCTCGCCCAGCGTCAGCGAACCG
Organism: Rugamonas rivuli; assembly: GCF_009380165.1. GTDB lineage: Bacteria > Pseudomonadota > Gammaproteobacteria > Burkholderiales > Burkholderiaceae_D > Rugamonas > Rugamonas rivuli. Next base: position 103,571 of record NZ_WHUF01000006.1, on the reverse strand, counting down.
TTGACGTTGTAGCCTTCGATCGGGCTGTAGCCGTCGTACTGCCTGGTCAGCGCGTCGGCCTTGGCCTTGAAGTTGGCGCGGTCTTCCTTGCTCCACCAGTCGCGCAGGTTGCCGTCGCCGTCGGACTGGCTGCCCTTGTCGTCGAAGCCGTGGCTGATTTCGTGGCCGATCACCGCGCCGATGGCGCCGTAGTTGACGGCGTCGTCGGCCTTGGCGTCAAAGAACGGCGGCTGCAGGATGGCGGCCGGGAACACGATCTCGTTCATCGACGGGTTGTAGTAGGCGTTGATGGTTTGCGGCGTCATGCCCCACTCTTCGCGGTCGATAGGCTTGCCCAGCTTGTTGATCATGCGCTGGTGGCCGAACGCGGAGGCACGCAGCACGTTGCCCACCAGGTCGCCACGGACGATGGCCAGCGACGAGTAGTCGCGCCATTTGTTCGGGTAGCCGATCTTGGGCGTGAACTTGGCCAGCTTGGCTTGCGCTTCCTTCTTGGTCTCCGGGCTCATCCAATCCAGCGTGTCGATGCTGGTCTTGTACGAGGCCAGCAGGTTCTTCACCAGCTCTTCCATGCGGGCCTTGCGCTCCGGCGGGAAGTACTGGCCCACGTAGAGCTTGCCCAACACTTCGCCCAGGCTGCCTTCGACCAGGCTCACCGCCGATTTCCAGCGCGGCGGCTTGACCTCGATACCGGTCAGCACGGTGCTGTAGAAATCGAAACTGGCGTCGGCGAAATCTTTCGACAGATACGGCGAAGCGCGGCGCAGCAACTGCCATTCGAAGTAGGATTTCCAGGTCGCCAGGTCGGTCTTTTCCAGCTGGGCGTTGAAGCCGGCCAGGTAGCTCGGCTGGTTGACGATCACGTAGTCGACCTTGCTGGCCACGCCGGCCGCGGCCAGCGCGTGCTGCCAGTCGTAGCCCGGCGCCAGTGCGGACAGCTTGGCGATCTCGGTCTTGTTGTAGCGCTTGACCGGATCGCGGTTCTCGACCTTGGTCCACTGCGCCTCGGCCAACGCGGTTTCCAGCGCGACGATGGCCTTGGCGCTGGCGGCGGCGTGCTTGTCGCCGCCCAGGGCCAGGATCTTGGCCACGTGCGCCTCGTACTTGGCCAGCGTGTCGACCATCTTGGCGTCGTCTTTTTTCAGGTAGTAGTCGCGGTCCGGCAAGCCCAGGCCGCTTTGCGAAATGCCGACCGCGTACCGGGTCGATTCGCGCGCATCCTGGCTGACGTAGACGCCGTACGGCGTGCTCACGCCGAGCTCGCTCAAGTGGGCGATCAGCATCGGGAAGGCTTTCTTGTCCTTGATCGCGCGGATGCGGTTGAGCTCGCCTGCCAGCGGCTTGGCGCCCAGCGTCTCCAGCTTTTTCTCGTCCATGAAGCTGGCGTACAGGTCGCCGATCTTTTGCGCATCACTGCCGGCCTTGCGGGCTTTATCGGCCTCGGCTGTTTCGATGATGCCGCGCAGTTGCGGCAGCACGTCGTCGCGCAGCTTGGCGAAGGTGCCCCAGCTGGATTTGTCTTCCGGGATTTGCGTGACCTTCAGCCACTCGCCGTTCAGGTGGCGATAGAAATCGTCTTGCGGACGCACGCTGGCGTCGATGTATTGGGTGTCGATGCCGGACACTGGGGCGATGTCGGCGGCGCCGGCGTAGGCGGTCATCAGGCTCAAAGCAAGCGTGCTCAGCAAGTATCGTTTCACTGCAGTTCCCTTGTGGTTAAAACTTCATTTCGTATTTGACGCTCCAGACGACGTACGTCTGGTTGGTCGTATCGGCCAATTGTGCCAGGCCACGGGCGGTCACGATATTACTACCGAGGGCGTCTTCCGCCATCAGATTATTTGCAGAAATGCGGATTTGATGACGCGCGTCGAACTTCCACAGGCCGTAGGCGTCGAACGAGCGCTTGCGGCTGGTGTACACCACCTGCTCGGCGCTGCTCTGGATGATGGTCGGCGGCGTCCAGTTCAGGCTGGCGCCCAGGGTCAGCGGCACCGGCTTCAGGCGGTAGTCCAGGCCGACATTGGCGGTCTGCTTGGGTTGCGCGTCGAGGCGGTTGTTGGGGCCGGGGATGCCGTCCACGCTGGACCAGAAGCGGCTGTAGTTGGAGCGGAAGTCGATCGCCGGGCCGTCCGCCATCAGTTCCTGCAACTGGAACTTGGCTTCCAGCTCGATGCCCTTGGTGCGCGCGTGGCCGATGTTGCCGGGGGTCGATACCCAGCGCGGGCCGGTCGGCGTGTCCTGCAGGGTCAGCTCGCGGCGGATCAAGTCCTTGATGTCGCGGATGAAGCCGCCGGCAGTGATGATGCCGCTGCGGCCGAGGTAGTGTTCGTAGGCGAAGTCCAGGCCGGTCGCCAGTTCGGGCTTCAGGTCCGGGTTGCCGGTGCGGTCCGGACGGGTGGCGCTGTTCAGGCGCGACAGCGACGGCAGCGCGATCAAGTCCTGGATGTTGGCGGCCTTGTAGCTCTTGGTCAGGCTGGCGCGGATCTGGTCCTTGTCATGCCCGGGGATGCGGTAGACGCCGTGCAGCAGCGGGCTCAGCACGCTGCTGGTGTTGCTGATGTCCTGGCCGGCGCGGGTGCTGGTGGTGCGTATGCCTTCCCAGCGCAGGCCGGCGTAGCCGGACCACTGCTGGCTGATGTCCCACTCGTCCTGCGCGAACACGGCCAGGCGGCGCGTGTCGGCCGTCAGGTCGTTGCCGGAATCGCCGAACTGCGACACGCCGTTCTTGTCCAGCGAGGTCTTGGTCTCGGCGCGGTGGCCCAGCTCGATATCCCAGCCGGCCGCCAGCGCGTGTTCCTTGCCGATCGGCGTGGTGTACTTGCCGCCGGTGCTGGCGCTGCGGTCGCGCACGGTGGAATCGTCGGTGTAGCGTTGCAGCAGCTTGCCGCTGTTGTCGTATTGATAGCGTAGCGAGTCGCTGTCGCTGTGGCCGCTGCCGAAGCCGAACTTGACGTCCAGCTTGGCCGCGCCCTGCAGCTTGTGCACCCAGTTGCCGAAGCCGCGCACGAAGGTCGATTCCGCGTGGGTGCCGGTCAGCGCCAGGTTGTACTCGGGCGGCTGCAGCAGCGCGGGCGGCACCAGGCCAGCGTTCTGCGTCAGGTCGCTGCGGCCGTCGCTGTCGCTGCGGTTGACCATCAGGAAGGGCTGGAAATTCAGCGTATCGCCATTGTCGAACTTGTACGACAGGCGCGGTGTCAGGTGGATGCCGCGCGAGTTGCGCTTGGTTTCGTCGAGGACGTTCTGGTCCTTGACCACCACGCCGTCGCTGCGGGTGTCGCGGTTGACGGTTTCGGTCTGGTCGTGCTGGCGGTTTTCGAAGACCGAACCGGTCAGCAGCCAGGTCAGGCTGCCGGTCTTGCCCGGCACCGTCAGCGACAGATTGGGCGCGTGGCGGCCTTGCTCGATGCTGTCGGTGAACTTGAGCTGCTTGTCTTTCTGCTGGTAGCCGTCGCGCAGGATGATGTTGATGGTGCCGGCGATGGCGCGCGTGCTGTGCTCGGCGATCGGGCCGCGCATCACTTCGATGCGCTCGACCTGGTCGGGCGCCAGCGACTCCATCGAGAAGCCGGCGGGCGGGCGTTCGCCGTTCAGCAGCACCTGGGTGTAGCCGTTGCCCATGCCGCGCATGCGCACATCGCCGCCGCGGCCCGGACGGCCGCCGATGGTGACGCCCGGCAGGCGCTTGAGGATGTCGCCGAGGTTGCTGTCGCCGTTGCGGTCGAGCTCCTCGCGGCCGTAGACCTGCTTGCCCGCCACCGAGTTGCGGCGCTCGTCCATGTCGCCGGCGCGGCCGCCGCTGATGGTGATCTTGGGCAGCGGCTTGCCGTCCGGACCCAGCACCGGCTTGGCAGGCGCGGTGACAGGTGCGGCATCGGTTTGTGCGTGAACTTCGGTAGCCCCCAACAGGGCCAGGCAAGCAAGAGGAAGCAGTTTATTCATAGGCTGGATATTCTACCGGCAGCCCTGCCTGCAAATTGATCAGCGGGCGGTTTTTTACTTTACGATACACACCGCCCGGCCAGGAATAAGGGCAACCCTTAACGCAGTCCGTCATTCCCGCGAAAGCGGGAATCCATACTTCGCCAGCCAGGATACTCAGCATGGGTTCCCGCCTGCGCGGGAACGACTGTTAGCCGCCGGGCAGGCTGATGCTGGCGCCGCCGGGTCCGCCGACGCTGCCGCCCATGCCGTTCTTGCGGCCGCCGCGATGCTGCTGCTCGCCGCCTTCCTGCTTGTGCGGCGCGGCGCCGTGGGCGCCGTTGTCCGGCACGCGCAGCAGTTGTTCACCGACCAGCTGCACCACGGTTTGGCGCTGCGTTTCATTCAAGGCATCGTTGACGGTCAGCCACCATTCGCGCAGCAGCTTTTCTTCGCTGGCGGCGGCCGTGGTTTCCTCGTCGACGGCCTTGGCCAGGTCGCGCAGTTCGACGTTGGCGCCCTTGGTGGCTTCCAGCGTGGCCGCCTGCAAGCGTTCGCGGCGGGCCTGGCGTTCGCGCAGCAGGTTGCGCGTCTTGCTTTCGGTCTGCTGCCACAGGATCTGCTGGTTGGCGTTGAGGTTCAGCGATTTTTTCAGCTCGGCCGCCATCGGCAGCAAGTCCTCGGCGCGCATCTCCATGACAGGCAGGGCAAACGCCGGCGACAGCACGGCGCTCAAGGCCAACGCGGCGCTCATGCGCAGCAACGTGGAACGGAAGTTAATACGCATGTAGGCTCCATGGATAAAAAAAAGCCTGCGCTTGGGGCGCAGGCGAAAACCACTTCAGGGTAGAGAGAAATACGAATTCAGTTTAGGTCGCGGCCCCCGCCGTTACAGGACTTCTTACAATTGCTTACGGACGTGAACGTGGGGGATACACTGCGTACAAAACAGCAAACTTGATGATTCGCAAGTAGGCGCTGGCGTACTTTAAAAGTCAACGGCAAGCGTTGTAAATTCTCGTAAAGGTATAAATCATTTCGTGACGGCTACTACGTTTGCCGGGAATCAGGTTTATACTCAACTCAAGCACGTTGCGGCGGGAACTCCCACCGGCGGCGGCTGTCGGCAACAGCTTCGATAGGTGAAACATGGGCAAGAAACTAAAAAATTCCGGACTGGTCGGCCTGGGTGTCGTGGCCGGTGTCGCGATCTCGCTGCAGTTTTCCGCCATGGCGCAAAAGCCGGTGGACCCGCCGCTGCCGCTGGAAGAGCTGCGACAGCTGGCCGATGTGTTCGGCCTGATCAAATCCGACTACGTCGAAAAAGTCGAAGACAAGAAGCTGCTGACCGAAGCCATCTCCGGCATGGTGGCCTCGCTGGACCCGCACTCCGCCTACCTGGACAAGAAAGCCTACGCCGAACTGCGCGAAGGTTCGCAGGGCAAGTTCGTCGGCCTCGGCATCGAGATCGGCCAGAGCGAGGACGGCTACATCAAGATCGTCGCGCCGATCGAGGATTCGCCGGCCTGGCGTGCCGGCATCAAGGCGGGCGACCTGATCTCCCGGCTGGACAACACGCCGGTCAAGGGCTTGAGCCTGGACGAGTCGGTCAAGAAGATGCGCGGCGAGCCGCACACCAAGGTCAGCATGACCATCCTGCGCAAGGGCGAGGCCGAGCCGCTGGTGTTCAACATCACGCGCGAGGAAATCCACCAGAAGAGCGTCAAGGGCAAGATCGTCGAGCCTGGTTACGCCTGGGTGCGCATCTCGCAGTTCCAGGAACCGACCGTCGATGACCTGGCCGCCAAGATTATCGAATTGTACAAACAGGATCCGAACATCAAGGGCCTGGTGCTGGACCTGCGCAACGACCCGGGCGGCGTGCTGCAAGGCGCGATCGGCGTGGCGGCGGCCTTCCTGCCCAAGGATGCGGCCATCGTCTCGACCAACGGCCAGCTGCCGGACTCCAAGCAGATCTTCTACGGCCGTCCCGAATACTACGCGCTGCGCAACGACAGCGACGCGCTGGCCAAGCTGCCGGCCGCGCTCAAGCAGGTGCCGATGGCGGTGCTGGTCAACACCGGTTCGGCCTCGGCCTCGGAAATCGTCGCCGGCGCGCTGCAGGATTACAAGCGGGCCGAGATCATCGGCACCCAGACCTTCGGCAAGGGCTCGGTGCAAACCATCCGCCAGCTGACCGCCGACACCGCCGTCAAGCTGACCACGGCGCGCTATTACACGCCGAACGGCCGCTCGATCCAGGCCAAGGGCATCGTGCCGGACCTGGCGGTGGATGAGAACGCCGACGGCGACGGCCTGAACGCGCTGCGCACCCGCGAGGCCGACCTCGACAAACACCTGACGAACGACCGCGACCAGGAAATCGCCAAGAGCAAGCGCGACGAGCTGGAAGAGCAGCTGCGCATCGTGGCGCTGGAGAAGAAACGCAAGCCGCTGGAGTACGGCAGCGCCGACGATTTCCAGCTGGCGCAGGCGCTGAACCACCTGAAAGGCTTGCCTGTTCAGCTGGCCAAGCCCGAAACCACGGTGGTGCAGACCGAAGCCGCGCTCGGCGGTATCAAGAAGGATCTGGCCAAGAAATAAAAATTGGGGGGCAAGTCTGACATTTGGACACGGGCTCTACCGTAGATCGCTTTACGGTAGAGCCCGTGTCCAAATGTCAGACTTGACCCCATTTTTTCAACGGCGCCTCAAGGGCGCCGCTTTTATTTTCGCCTAACGTGCAGCCATTGTGTAGAATTTGCCTCATTATTGGCGCGAGCCATTGCTAAATTTGAAAGTTTAAACATGAAACAAGCTGTCATCAGCGGTACCGGCCTCTTTACGCCAGCCCAGTCGATCTCCAATGAAGAGCTGGTGGAATGCTTCAACGCCTACGCCGAACAGTTCAACACCGACAACGCCGCCGCCATCGCGGAAGGCACGGTCACGGCGCTGGAGATGTCCAGCGTGGCCTTCATCGAGAAAGCATCCGGCATCAAGTCGCGCTATGTGATGGAAAAGACCGGCATCCTGGACCCGGCGCGCATGGTGTCGCGCATTCCTGAGCGCGCGGACGAGGAACTGTCGCTGCAGGCGGAAATCTGCGTGGCGGCCGCCCGTCAGGCGCTGGACCGCGCCGGCCGCGTGCCGGCCGATATCGACATGGTGCTGGTGGCCTGCTCCAATATGCAGCGCGGCTATCCGGCGATGGCGGTGGAAGTGCAAGGCGCGCTGGGCATCGAAGGCTACGGCTTCGACATGAACGTGGCCTGCTCGTCGGCCACCTTCGGCATCCAGCAGGCGGTGGCGGCGGTGCAGAGCGGCCAGGCGCGCGCGGTGCTGGTGCTCAATCCTGAAATCACCAGCGGCCACTTGAACTGGCGCGACCGCGACAGCCACTTCATCTTCGGCGACGCCTGCACGGCGATGGTGATCGAGGCGGCCGACACGGCCAAGGGCTCGCACCGCTGGGAGATCGTTGAGACCAAGCTGAAGACCAGCTTCTCCAACAACATCCGCAACAACTTCGGCTTCCTGAACCGTTTCGACGAAGCGGGCATCGGCCAGCCGGACAAGCTGTTCCGCCAGCAGGGCCGCAAGGTGTTCAAGGACGTGTGCCCGATGGCCGCCGAGATGATCAAGAACACCATCACCGGCGCCGGGCTGGAAGTGCCGCAGGTGAGCCGCTACTGGCTGCACCAGGCCAACCTGAACATGAACCTGCTGATCAGCCGCATGGTGCTGGGCCGCGACGCCGAACCGGGCGAAGCGCCGGTGATCCTGGACACCTACGCCAACACCTCGTCGGCCGGTTCGGTGATCGCCTTCCACAAGCACTCGGACGACATGGCCCCGGGCCAGCTGGGCGTGATCTGCTCCTTCGGCGCAGGCTACTCGATCGGCTGCGTGGTGGTGCGCCGGATCTAAGCGACGCAGTCGTCCAATGCCTGCTCGACGGCCGCGAAAGCGGCCGTTGTCGCTTCCGGGCCGAAAGCGGTGGCCTGGACGGAAACGAAGTTGAGGTTCTTCAGGCCTATCGTGGGCAGGATGGCGCGCAGATAGGGTTCGAGGAAGTCGGGCTGGCGGGCGCGCTCGCCGGTGCGGTAACCGCCGGAGCTGACGGCGATGTACACCGGACGATCCGCCAGCGTGCCGATCTTGCCTTCCGGCGTGGCGTTGAAGGTGACGCCTATGCGTACCACGTGGTCCAGCCACGCCTTCAACACCGACGGCACGGTGAAGTTGTGCATCGGCGTGGCGATCACCACGCAATCGGCATCGCGTAACTCGGCGATCAGCCGGTCCGACAACGCCAGCGACGACAGGCCGCGCGCCGCAGCCGCCGATACGCGGTCAGGCGTGCCGCCCAAGGCCGCCGCATACTCGCCGTCGATGTGCGGCAGCGGCTCGGCCCACAGATCACGCGTGACGATTTGTGCGGCAGGGTGCTGCGACAACAGCCGGTCCATCACGCGCTGGGACAGGCGATAACTCACCGACTGCTGCCCGCGCGCGCTGCAAGTGATATGCAGGATCTTCATGCCGCACCCGCTTTCAGGAATTTACCGAAGCGCATGGCGCCAGTCAGCAGGCCCTGGCGGAAGTAGAAGCGCTGCGCCAGCGCGTTCGCCATCCCCGTGTCGAGCACCAGCTTGACGCATGCCGCCTGCTCCGCATACACAGTCAGATGCTCCAGCAGCCGCGCGCCCCAGCCCCGGCCGCGCGTCTTCTCGCCGGCCACCAGGTCGTCCACGTACATGAACTTGCCGTACACCAGATTCTCCTCCAGGCGATAACCGGCCAGCGCCACCACTTCGCCTTCGTCCCACGCGGCCAGGATGCGGTAGCCCTGCTGCCCCATGCGCGTGACGCGGGCGACGAAATCGTCCTCGGTCTCCAGGTGCGGACGCAGCTGCTTCATCACCGGGTAGCAGGCGCGCAGCTGCTCCTCCGTCTCGACATCCCTCAGTTTTTCACTCATGGCTGCTCCTTTCAAAACACCATCTTATGAGCGCAATGGCATAATCTCCAGAGCCATAAAACGACATCCCGACTAGGCCATGAAAAACCAGCCCGACTTCCTCCAGCTCGACACCACCGCCGCCGAACCGCTGTACCGGCAGATCTATATCCGCTTCCGCAACGCCATCGCGGAAGGCCTGCTGCTGCCGGAGGCCCGCATTCCATCGGCCCGCGCACTGGCGCTGGAGCTGGGACTGGCGCGCGGCACGGTGGAAGCGGCCTACTCGCTGCTGGTCGCCGAAGGCTATGTCGAAACGCGCGGCCAGGCCGGCACCATCGTGACACCGGCGCTGGCCCGCCACGCCACAACCACAGCGACGACGGCGCCCGCACGCGCACCGCGAACCCGCGCTCATCCCACGACATCGGCAGCGTCTGCGATGCCCACCCCGCTGAACCGCCCCTTCCAAATGGGCTTGCCGGCGCTGGACGCCTTCCCACGCAAAGTGTGGGCGCGGCTGGCGGCACGCGCGATCCGCGCCACGCAACCCGATGACATGGCCTACCCGCCCTTCGCCGGCCAGGCGCCGCTACGCGCCGCCATCGCCACCTACCTGCAACTGTCGCGAGGCATCGACTGCACGCCATCGCAGGTATTCATCACCTCCGGCTACCGCAACACGCTGGAGCTGGTGACGCGCGCCCTGCTGCAACCGGGCGACGGCGTCTGGGTGGAAGACCCCGGCTTCCCGCCAACGAGCGAGCTGCTGAAACAGGCCGGCATGAAACTGGCCCCGGTCGCAGTCGACGCCGACGGACTGGTGGTATCGCACGGCATAGCCACCGCGCCGCGCGCCAAGGCGGCCATCGTCACGCCCGCGCATCAAAGCCCGCTGTGCGTCGCGCTGTCGCTGCCGCGTCGCCTGGCGCTGCTGGACTGGGCAAAGCAGGCCGACGCCTGGATCGTGGAAGACGACTACGACGGCGAATACCGCTACGCCAGCCGCCCGCTGCCCGCGCTGCAAAGCCTGGACCGCGACGGCCGCGTGCTGTACGCCGGCACCTTCAGCAAGGTGCTGTTCCCGGCGGTGCGGCTGGCCTACCTGGTGGTGCCGCCGGCGCAGGTGGCGCGCTTCGAACAGATAAGCCAGACCTTCGCCGCCGGCGGCCCGGCGCTGATGCAAACCATCGTCAGCGATTTCATGAACGAAGGCCACTTCGCCCGCCACATCCAGCGCATGCGCCGCCTGTACGCGGAGCGCCGCCAGATCGCTGCCGAAGGACTGGGCGCGGTGCTGGGCAAGCACCTGCGCATCGATCCGCAGCCGGGCGGCATGCATCTGGTGCTGCGTATGAAAGGCCGACACACCGACCGCGCACTGGCCGAGCGCATGCGGCAGGACGGCATGGCCGCGCTGGCGCTGTCCGAGCGCAGCGTGCTGCCCCATGCGGCATCCGCGCTGCTGCTGGCCTTCACCAACATCGACACGCCGCAACGGGCGCGGGAACTCGGCAAACGGATACTCAGGCTGATGTAAACATGGCCTAGTTCAATAGCCCATTCTTGGCTCTTAACGGCTAGGCCATGCGCCAGCAGAATACGCTCATTCGCAATCAATCAAGGAAACGCCATGAGCAAGCGCCTCGAAATATTCAAGCACGCCCCGGAGGCCTACAAGGGCTTCGCCGCCGTCAAGAGATATGTACAGACCTGCGGCCTGCCGTCCGAGCTGGTGGAGCTGGTCTACCTGCGCGTGTCGCAGATCAATGGCTGCGCCTACTGCATCGACATGCACACCCGCGACCTGCTGAACCAGGGCGTCAAGGTCGACAAGGTGGCGCTGGTACCGGTGTGGGAGGAAGCGGCCGCGCTGTTCAGCGAGAAGGAGCGCGCCGCCCTGGCCTGGGCCGAAAGCGTGACCCACGTCGCCCAGACCAACGTGCCGGACAGCGACTATCAAAAAGCGATCGCCGTCCTCGGCGAAAAGGAACTGGCCGATCTGACCGTGGCCGTGTCGCTGATGAACGCCTTCAACCGCTTCGGCGTCAGCACGCGCATGGCGCCGGCGGCACTGGCCCAGTGATCATGCGATCCGTGCGGGGCGCGATTGTGCTACGCTTGGGTTCACCCACCCTAGCGCAGGAGTCCCGCACGCATGCCCCACAATATCAGCCTGATCACCACCATCGCGGCCGCACTGGGCTTCGGCCTTTTGTTCGGCTATGTCGCAACGCGCCTTAAACTACCGGCGCTGGTGGGCTATCTGGCTGCGGGCATCATCATCGGCCCCGCCACCCCGGGCTTCGTGGCCGATACGGCGCTGGCCGGGCAACTGGCCGAAATCGGCGTGATGCTGATGATGTTCGGCGTCGGCCTGCACTTTTCTCTCGATGATTTATGGGCCGTCCGGCGCGTCGCGCTGCCGGGGGCAGTGCTGCAAATTGCGGTCGCCACCGCGCTGGGCATGGTGCTGGCGCACTTCTGGGGCTGGAGCATGGGCGGCGGGCTGGTATTCGGCCTGGCGCTGTCGGTGGCCAGCACGGTGGTGCTGCTGCGGGCGCTGGAGGAACGTGGAATTCTCGACAGCTTCAACGGCCGCATCGCGGTCGGCTGGCTGGTGGTGGAAGACCTGGTGACGGTGCTGGTGCTGGTACTGCTGCCTGCGCTGGCGGGTTCGCTGGGCGGCACCCACAGCGAAAGCCATGGCGTCACGGCCATGGGCGAAGCGAACCTGTGGACCACGCTGGCCATCACGCTGGGCCAGGTCGGCGCCTTCATCGCGCTGATGCTGGTGGTCGGCCGCAAGCTGTTCCCGTGGATTCTGTGGCAGGTGGCGCGCACCGGCTCGCGTGAGCTGTTCACGCTGTGCGTGATCGCCGCCGCTGTCGGCATCGCCTATGCATCCACCCACTACTTCGGCGTGTCGTTCGCGCTGGGCGCCTTCTTCGCCGGCATGGTGCTGCGCGAATCTGAACTGGCGCACCGCGCCGCCGAGGAATCGCTGCCGCTGCGCGATGCGTTCGCGGTGCTGTTCTTCGTCTCGGTCGGCATGCTGTTCGAGCCGGCAATACTGGTCGAGCAGCCGCTCAAGCTGCTGGCCGTGGTCGCGATCATCGTGGTCGGCAAATCGGTGGCGGCCTTCCTGCTGGTGCTGCTGCTGCGCTATCCGGCCAAGACCGCGCTGATGGTCTCGGCCAGCCTGGCGCAGATCGGCGAGTTCTCCTTCATCCTGGCGGCGCTGGGCCTGTCCCTGGGGCTGATGCCCGCCGAAGGCCAAAGCCTGATACTGGCCGGCGCGATCATCTCGATCGCGCTCAACCCGGTCGTGTTCCGCGTCACCAAGCCGCTGGAGCGCTGGATGGGGCGGAACGCATCGCTGGCGGCCAAGTTCGAACGCACGGCCGATCCGCTGGCCGAGCTGCCGACATCGGTGCCGCAGGAGCATCTGGCGGGACAGGTGGTGCTGGTCGGTTACGGCCGCGTGGGACGGCGCATCGCCGCCGCGCTCACCGAACGCGGCATCCCCTTCGTGGTGGCGGAACAGAACCGCGAGCTTGTAGACCAGCTGCGCAAGGACGGCGCGCATGCGGTGGCCGGCAATGCGGGCGAGCCTGCGGTGCTGATCCAGGCTCACATCGCGCGCGCCGCGATGCTGGTGATCGCCACGCCGGACACCTTCCACGTGCGGACGATGATCGAAACCGCGCGTGCGCTCAACCCCAACATCAAGACCGTGGTGCGTACGCACAGCGACGAAGAAGCGGAACTGCTGCGCGGCGAGCGCGCGGGCGAAGTCTTCATCGGCGAGCAGGAACTGGCGAAGGGCATGACGGAATTCGTGCTGGCCAACCTAGCAAAGAGCGGAGGCCATCATGGTCACTAGGCGCGCGCTGATGCGCTGTGCGGTGGCGCTGCCGGCATCGCTGCTACTCCCGGGTGCGGGGGCATCGCCGGCAGGTGTGCAGCTGGACTTCCACAGCGCCTTCCTGATGAACATGCATCACTTCCTGTACAACCTGGGCGTGCATCCGGAACTGCTGGAAAAAACCGGCTGGACGGCCACGCCCACCGCCGACGAAATGGCGACGCTGCGCGGCGCCGTCGCCTGGTACCACGACAACTACGCCAAGCTCGATCTGCTGTTCGACGAGCAGATGACAGCCATCAAAACCGCGCTGAGCGTGGCCGACACGCGGCGCGACGCCAGCGGCCTGGCCTTGCCGCCGCAGCTGGCGTCTACGTTGAACAGTGTCGCGCCGATCTACGCACGCTGCCTCTGGGCGCAGCACGACGCCAGCAACCGTCAGTGGATCGCCGAAGCGAAGCGGCTGGATGAACGCTACGGCGCGGAAGTCCAGGAAGGCATTGCACGCTTCCTGCAAACGCCCTTCCCATCGACACCGATCCGCATCGACATCGTGGTGGAAACCGGCAAGCGCCAGGGCGGCTACACGGACACGCAAACAGTCATCCCCGGCGGACGCCCCAGTTATCAGGGACTCGCTGCATTGGAGATGACGTATCACGAGATTTCGCACATCGCATCGATGGCGAAGCTGGAAGATATGATCGACGCCCGCCTCAAGGCGACGCATCGTTCGCCCGATTCGGACCTGTGGCATGCGGTGCAGTTCTACACCGTAGGCGCCGTGGTGAAAGCCGCACTCAAACGGCACGACAATATCGACTACGAACCTTACGCCGACAAGGGCGCCCTGTTCAAAGGCTACTGGTCGCCATTCGTGCCGATCATCGCCAGCGAGTGGCAACCCTATATGAACGGCAAGCAGACCTTCGAGCAGGCAGTCGTTCGCATGGTGGATCGACTGCCTGCCGCATAGCCTGTAGCTTACAGGCTGACCGCCAGCTCCGCGCCTTCCTTGATGGCGCGCTTGGCGTCCAGCTCCGCCGCCAGCGCGGCGCCGCCGATCTTGTGGAAGCGCGGCCAGGAGGCGTTGGCCTTGACTTCTTCTTCCGACGGCATCAACTCGGTCAAGCTGTCCTGGCCCGCGCAGACCACCACGTTATCCACCGACAGCAGGCGCTGCTCGCCGGCGATGGTCACATGCAGGCCATGGTCGTCGATGCGGTCATACTGCACGCCGGCCAGCATCACCACGCCGTTGCGCGCCAGGACTGCGCGGTGCACCCAGCCCGAAGTCTTGCCCAGGCCCGCGCCCAGCTTGGAGGTTTTGCGCTGCAGCAGATACAACTGGCGCACCGGCTCCGGCGTCGCCACCGTCGTCAGGCCGCCCGGCGCGTCGCCCTTCATGTCCACGCCCCACTCCTTGGCCCAGACATCCAGCGCCAGCGGCAGCGGATGCTTGGGATCGTGCAGCAGGTACTCGCCGACGTCGAAGCCGATGCCGCCCGCGCCGATGATGGCCACGCGCTTGCCCACCGGCGCCTTGTTCTGCAAAACGTCGATATACGACAGCACCTTCGGATGGTTGATGCCTTCGATCGGCGGACGGCGCACCTTGATGCCGGTGGCGACCACCACGTCGTCGTAGCCCTCGGCGATCAGCTGCTCGCGCGTGACGCGCACGCCCAGCTTGACGGTGACGCCGGTCAGTTCCAGCTTGCGGCGGAAGTAGCGGATGGTCTCGGCGAATTCCTCCTTGCCCGGGATCTGCATGGCGATCTTGAACTGCCCGCCGACGCTGTCGCTGGAATCGAACAGGGTGACGTCATGGCCGCATTCCGCCGCCACCGTGGCCGCCGACAAACCGGCAGGCCCGGCGCCGACCACCGCCACGCGGCGCTTCTTCGCGGCCGGGGCGTAGACCAGCTCCGTCTCGTGGCAGGCGCGCGGATTCACCAGGCAGCTGGCGCGCTTGTTGGAGAAGGTGTGGTCCAGGCAGGCCTGGTTGCAGCCGATGCAGGTGTTGATTTCGTCGCTGCGGCCTTGCGCGGCCTTGATGACGAAGTGCGAGTCGGCCAGGAAGGGACGCGCCATCGAAATCATGTCGGCGTCGCCGCGCTGCAGGATGCCTTCCGCTTCGGCCGGCATGTTGATGCGGTTCGAGGCCACCACCGGGATCGTCACTTCGCGGCGCAGGCGTCCAGCAAGGCTGGCGAAGGCGCCGCGCGGCACCGAGGTGACGATGGTCGGCACCCGCGCCTCGTGCCAGCCGTAGCCGGAATTGAGGATGGTGGCGCCGGCGTGCTGCAGGGCCTTGGCCACCGCCACCACGTCGTCCCAGGTATTGCCGCCGTCGACCAGGTCCAGCAGCGAGTGGCGGTACATGATGATGAAGTCATTGCCCACTTCGGCGCGGATGCGCTTGACGATTTCCACCGACAGCCGCATGCGGTTCTCGATGCTGCCGCCCCAGCGGTCGGTGCGCAGGTTGGTGCGGGCGCACAGGAACTGGTTGAGCAGGTAGCCTTCGCTGCCCATCACCTCGACGCCGTCGTAGCCGGCGTCGCGCGCCAGTTTGGCGCAGCGGGCGTAGTCGCGGATGGTCGCTTCGATGCCGGCCTCGGTCAGCGCGCGCGGCTTGAACGGCGAGATCGGCGATTTCTTCTCCGACGCCGACACCACGAACGGCTGGTAGCCGTAGCGGCCCGCGTGCAGGATCTGCATCAGGATCTTGCCGCCCTCCTCGTGCACGGCGCTGGTGACGCGGCGGTGGTTGATCACGTCGCCCTTGAAGTTGAGCGTACCTCCAAAGGGTAGCAGCCACCCGGAGCGGTTGGGGGAGATGCCGCCGGTGACGATCAATCCCACCCCGCCGCGTGCGCGCTCGCGATAGAATGCCGCCAGTTTTCCGTAGTTGTAGAAGCGGTCCTCAAGACCGGTGTGCATGGAGCCCATGACGACGCGGTTGCGCAGCGTCGTGAAGCCAAGATCGAGAGGGGCCAGCAGGTGTGGGTATGGTGAAGTTGTCATTATGGTTCTTAGAGTCAGACGTTGGGTCGGGCATGTTGATGCCCGCATTAAAACTCAATTCTCTAGACCTGGGCTTCTAAAGTCCCGGCGCCCGCCCCCCGAAATTGGCGGTCGGTGCGGTAGCGCTCTTGTATTCTGCCACCCTTTCCCTTACGCTGGAAAGATGATGCGATTCCTTCTGTTTTTGTTGTTAGGTGCATCCGCCCCGGTGCTGGCGCAGGCACCGAAGCTTGAATTGCCCAAGCTGGAGGTGTCGGTCAACCGGGTTGAACTCGATGCGCTGCATATGTACGAAGTGGACGCCACCGGCACGGTGGCGGCGCCACTGCCGAAGGTATGGCGCATCCTGACGGGCTATGAGCGCATGGCCGAATTCGTGCCCGACATGGAGTCGTGCAAGGTCCTGTCCCGTAACGGCAATGAGGTCATCGTCGAACAATTCGGCGTGGCGCGCTTCCTGTTCATGACCAAATCCATCCACCTGATCGTGCGCGCGACCGAGCAGCCGATGTCGTCGATCGACATTTCGCTGATCTCCGGCGACATGAAGCACTACGAATCGCATTGGGAATTGATACCGGTGCCCGAAACCGGCGGCACCAAGGTGGTCTACAGCGGCAAGCTGATACCGAACTTCTACGTGCCCGGCATCCTCGGCGCCAAGATGATACGCGGCGATATCGAGCGCATGATGAGCGCCGTGCTGGCGCGTCTGGACCGCCGCGAAGACGCTAAATAATTTAGCTAAATAATCAAGCTAGGTACGTATCGCGGTCGCGCAGCTCGGCGAAGTTTTCCAGGCTGCCGATCTTCACCAGCACCGGATTGAGACTCAGCTTGGCCTGCATCGCGCGCCAGGCGAACTGCCATTCCTGCTCCTGCGCTTCGGCGGCCGTCTTGGTGAAGGCCACGCCCAGGGCTGCGCGGGTGCCGTATTCGACGGCGCCGTCGATGCCGGCCCAGCTAGGCAGCGTGCGCTGCACCGCGCGGTGCAGGCGTTCGCCGAATTCCTCGGTGTTGTGGATGACCAGGCAGCTGTCGGACGAGAACAGCTCGAACAGCTTGCGGTCCCAGGCCTTGGACAGGCTCAGGGTCAGGCAGCTGTTGGCCGGGGTCAGGATGAACTGGCCCTG
The DNA here is from genome assembly GCF_009380165.1 of Rugamonas rivuli. GTDB lineage: Bacteria > Pseudomonadota > Gammaproteobacteria > Burkholderiales > Burkholderiaceae_D > Rugamonas > Rugamonas rivuli. Next base: position 86,656 of record NZ_WHUF01000006.1, on the reverse strand, counting down.
GGTCAGCGCCAGTTCCAGGTCTTCGCGCACGCCGTAGCGATACAGGGTCGGAGGGCGTTGGTAATCGTGCATGTTGGTACTCTATTCTTTACAAAGTTATTTGAGCGGGCGGCGCACATGGCGGTGCGAGCGCATCGCCGCCGAAGCGATGAAAATCTCCCGCAGCAGGTAGACGAAACTGCCGATCAGGGCCAGCATCGCCACCACGAACATGCCCGCGATGTACTTGTCCAACGAGATGTTGGTGATATCGCCCAGGAACAGCATCGCAATCACCAGGCAAATCAGCAGCCCGCAGGCGGTCGACAGCGTGATCGAGGCGTTGATCAGGTGCGATCTTCGGTACAGCACATCGAGTTCGTTCAGGTAGACGTCGCTGTAGCCGATATCGAGCCTGTCCTCCAGCACCCGCGAACGGTCGATGATGCGCGCCAGGCGGTTGGTCAGCACCATCAGGTTGGTGCATACGCCCGTCAACAGGAACACCGGCGCAATCGCCAGCTGGATGATATGGCCGATGTCGCCGACTTGTATATTCATGGATGCGTGGAAGCTGGAATTATCGATAGTGTATCAGCCCGCGCGCCATGCGGGCCGATTCCGGGCGGGCTGCGTCCGTTCTCAGACAAATCCGCGGCTGCGCTTGAACTGCTCGGTGGCTCCCACCAGCGCCCGCGAAATGCCTTTTTCCATGGCGCCGTGGCCTGCGTCGGGCACCATGTTCATCACCGATCCGGGCCAGGCCTGGTGCAGGCGCCAGGCCGATACCGGCGGGCAGATGACGTCGTAGCGGCCCTGCACGATCACCGCCGGCAGGTGGGCGATGCGGTCCATATTACGCAGCAGCTGGTCCTCGCCGAAGAAGCCCAGGTTGGCCATGTAGTGCGATTCCAGCCGGCCCACGCCCAGGTCCAGCGTGTCCGACGGCGGATCTTCGGCCTGCGGCAGCAGGAACACGCGGCGGCCTTCGAAGCGGCTCCAGGCGCGCACCGCCGGCCAGTGGATCGCCGGGTCGTCGCTCATGATGCGGTTCACATAAGCTTGCAGCAGGTTGCCGCGCTCCGCCTCCGGGATCGCGGCGACGAAATCGGCGTGCACCTCGGGGTGGAACCACTGGGCGCCGTGCAGGAACCAGTCCACCTCCGCCTGCGTGCACAGGAAGATGCCGCGCAGGATGAAGCCCAGGCAGCGCTCAGGATGCGCCTGGCCGTAAGCCAGCGCCAGCGTCGAACCCCAGGAGCCGCCGAACACCAGCCACTGCTCGATGCCGAACATGACGCGCAGGCGCTCGATATCCTCGACCAGCAACTGGGTGGTGTTGGCGCGGCATTCGCCCAGCGGCAGCGACTTGCCGGCGCCGCGCTGGTCGAACAGGATCACGCGGTACTGGTCCGGATCGAAGAAGCGGCGGTGCTGCGGCGACAGGCCGGCGCCCGGGCCGCCGTGCAGGAAGACCACCGGTATGCCTTGCGGGTTGCCGACTTCTTCCCAGTAGATGGTGTGCAGGTCGTCGACCGCCAGCATGCCGTGGCGCGACGGCAGGACGGGCGGGAACAGGGGCGAGGTCGGGTCGAACATGGCTATCCTTTAGGCATCGATAGCAGATTGTACGAAAAAAAAGCCAGGATCGCGAACGATCCTGGCCTTGGGCTGGAATGCTTAGCCGCTTAGGACATGTGCTGGCCACCGTTGATGGCGATGTTGGCGCCGGTGACGAAAGCCGCTTCGTCCGACGACAGGTAGGCCACCAGGCCCGCGACTTCTTCCGGTTTGCCCAGGCGGGCCATCGGAATTTGCGGGATGATCTTGGTATCGAGCACTTCCTGAGGGATTTCCATCACCATTTTGGTGCCGATGTAGCCAGGCGAAATGGTGTTGACGGTCACGCCCTTGCGCGCCACTTCCAGCGCCAGCGCCTTGGTGAAGCCGTGCATGCCGGCCTTGGCGGCCGAATAGTTGGTCTGGCCGAAGGCGCCCTTCTGGCCGTTGACCGACGAAATATTGATGATACGGCCCCAACCGCGTTCCACCATGCCATCGCACACAGGCTTGGTCATGTTGAACACGGAGTCCAGATTGGTGGCCATGACGGCGTCCCAATTCGGCTTGTCCATCTTCTTGAAGGTCATGTCGCGGGTGATGCCGGCGTTGTTCACCAGCACGTCGATCGGACCGATATCTTTTTCGATAGCGGCCACGCACGCCTGGGCCGAATCGTAGTCGGCCACGTCGCACGGATAAGCGCGGAAATTAAAGCCCTGATCGCGGGTAGTTGCGAGCCATTGCTCGACCTTCGGATTGCCAGGGGAATACGTGGTGACGACGCAATAGCCTAGTGCCGACAGCTTGAAACACACTGCCTCGCCCAGACCACCCATACCACCGGTTACTAATGCAACTCTTGCCATTTTCGTCCCCTCGTTAATTGACACCAAAAATCATCTGACACCGCGCCGTCAGCAACCCGGCGCGGCACTGCTACTGCTTGTTGCTGCAAATGCTGCGAATACTGCTTAAGCGCGTTCGATGGCCAGCGCCACGCCCATGCCGCCGCCGATGCACAGCGAGGCCAGGCCTTTCTTGGCGTCGCGGCGTACCATTTCGTGGATCAGCGTGACCAGGATGCGGGCGCCCGATGCGCCGATCGGATGGCCGATGGCGATGGCGCCGCCGTTGACGTTGATCTTGCTGGTGTCCCAGCCCATTTCCTTGTTGACGGCCACAGCCTGGGCGGCGAAGGCTTCGTTAATTTCCAGCAGGTCCAGGTCGTCCGGGGTCCAGCCGGCCTTTTTCAGGCACAGCCTGGTGGCCGAGACCGGGCCCATGCCCATGAAGGCAGGGTCCAGGCCGGACGAGGCGTAGGCCTTGACCTTGGCCAGCACCGGCAGGCCCAGCTCCTTGGCCTTGGTGGCGGACATCATGATGACGGCGGCGGCGCCGTCGTTCAGGCCGGAGGCATTGCCGGCGGTGACGGTGCCATCCTTGGCGAAGGCTGGGCGCAGGCCGGCCAGCGCTTCGATGGTCGAGCCTGGTTTGACGTATTCATCGCTGTCGAACACGATGCTGCCCTTCTTCTGGACGATTTCCAGCGGCAGGATCTCATCCTTGAACTTGCCGGCTTTTTGCGCGGCTTCCGCCTTCAGCTGCGAGTTCAGCGCGAACTCGTCCTGCTCGGTGCGGGAAATCTCGTATTTCTTCGCGACGTTCTCGGCGGTGGTGCCCATGTGGTACTGGTTGTAGGCGTCCCACAGGCCGTCGACGATCATGGAGTCGATCATTTTGAAGTCGCCCATGCGGAAGCCGTCGCGCGAACCGTTCATCACGTGCGGCGAGGCGCTCATGTTTTCCTGGCCGCCGGCGATGACGATGTCGGCGTCGCCGGCCTTGATGGCTTGCGCCGCCAGGTGGGTGGCTTTCAGGCCGCTGCCGCACACGTGGTTGATGGTGAAGCCTGGAATGCTGTTCGGCAGGCCGGACTTGATGACGGCCTGGCGGGCCGGATTCTGGCCGACGCCGGCGGTCAGCACCTGGCCGAGGATGGCTTCGCTGATCAGGTTAGGATCGATGCCGGTCTTGGCCAACAGGCCCTTGATCACATGCGCGCCCAGCTCGGAAGCCGGGGTCTTGGCCAGGCTGCCGCCGAATTTGCCTACGCCGGTACGGCCAGCGGCCACGATAACTACATCATCCATATGACTCTCCAATGCGCCGGCCACGGCCGGCTTAGTTTAGCAACAACGCGAACTTCGATAATACGCTTCCGGCGATGAGGCCGTGCAGGGTTTCGATTGTGCGTCGCCGCGAGAACCTTCCCTCGTGCAAGGGTTTCTCTAGCAGCATCCATGCCAGCGGCCTGCAATCACTGGGCACCCATCGTAAGCGGCGACTTTGGCGAGACGCTTGATGTGCGTCAAACCCGTCTCAATCATTTTGAAGAAATAGTGTCAATCTGTCACGATAATAATTTGATACCATCCAGCGTGCTGGCGCACTGTTCCCGTATCACATTGACGAAGTCCAGCACGTAGGCTTTTTGCTTTTGCGCTTCCGGCACGGAGACGAACAGGTCGCTCCACAGCCCCTGCTCGCCGACCGGCTTGGCGATCACGTAGTCGTAGTCGACATAGTTCTTGATCGCCCAGTTCGGCAGCGCGGCGATGCCGCGGCGGCTGGCGACCAGCTGCAGCACGGCCACCGTCAGCTCGGCCGTGCGGCGTTCGAAGTGGATATTGGCCGGCTGCAGCACCTCACGGATCAGGTCGATGCGGGTTTCCGGCACCGGGTAGGTGATCAGCGTTTCGCCTTCGAAATCAGACGCTTGCAGGCGGCGCTGGGCGGCCAGGCGGTGCTTCTGCGCCATCACCACCAGGATTTCAAAGCGGAACAGCGGGAAGGTGGCGAAGTCCGGGCCGTAGGGCGAGCCGATCACCAGGTCGGCGGCGCCGCTGCGCAGCAGCTCGGCCGGCTCGCTGTGGAAGCCCGACACCAGGTCGATCTCCACTTCCGGCCAGCGTTTGCGGAATTCATCCATGACCGGCATCAGCCAGTCGAAGCAGGTATGGCACTCCAGCGCCACGCGCAGCTGGCCGGTATCGCCCTGGGTCAGGCGGGCCACTTCGCGCTCGGCCGACTCGATTTCCGGCAGCAGCAGGTCGGCCAGCTTGAGCAGCCGGGCGCCGGTGGCCGTAAAGCCGATCGGCACGGATTTGCGCTCAAAAAGCGGCCCGCCGTAGCGATCTTCCAGCAATTTGATTTGATGCGACAAGGCCGACTGCGTCAAATTCAGCAGTTGCGCAGCACGGACCAGGCTGCCGGCGGAGCGAAGGGCACTCAGGGTGCGCAGGTGGCGTATCTCTAGCATGGTCTATTAAATTTTTTCATGTGAAGCCGCAAAATCTTTCGTTTTGATTATAGACCGGATTGCCGCACACTTTATATCACCAATATTAAATGCGGATGACATCAAAATGACAACATCGAATAAAGCCATACAAAGCCACGTTCCGGGCTTTCCGCGCATCGGCGCGGCGCGCGAACTGAAGTTTGCGCTGGAGGCCAACTGGCGCGGCGAATTGCCGGAAGCCGAACTGGAAACCGTCGGCCGCGACCTGCGCGCGCGCCACTGGGCCTTGCAACAGCAAGCCGGCCTGGACTTCGTCACGGTCGGCGATTTCGCCTTCTACGACCAGGTCGCCAACCACATCCAGCTGCTCGGTTGCGAGCCGGCCCGCTACGGTTTCGGCGACGGCCAGTCGCAGCTGAGCCGCTACTTCACGATGGCGCGCGGCAAGAGCGGCAACAAGGCAGCCGAGCCGGCCGCCTGCGGCCACGACCACGCGCACGACGCCCACGGCGAAGGCAATCTGCACGCCTCGGCCGCGCTGGAAATGACCAAATGGTTCGACACCAACTACCACTATTTGGTGCCCGAGTTCACGCCGGAGACCGCCTTCTCGCTGGCCTGCGACCGCCTGTTCGACGAAGTGGCCGAGGCGCAGGCGCTGGGCCACGCGGTCAAGGCCGTGCTGCTGGGACCGCTGAGTTTCCTGTGGCTGGGCAAGGCCAAGGCCGACGGCGATTTCGACCGTCTGAGCCTGTTGGACAAGCTGCTGCCGGTCTACGGCCAGGTGCTGGACCGCCTGAAGGCACAGGGCGTGCAGTGGGTGCAGATCGACGAGCCCATCCTCGGTCTCGACCTGCCGGCGCCATGGCGCAGCGCGTTCGAAAACAGCTACTGGCAGTTGAACCAGGTCGGCGTGCCGCTGCTGCTGGCCACCTACTTCTCGCCGCTGGAAGAAAACCTGAGCCTGGCCTGCCGCCTGCCGGTGGCCGGCCTGCACGTCGATGGCGTGCGCGCGCCGCACGAACTGACCAGCATCGCCGACTGGCTGCCGGTGCACAAGGTGCTGTCGGTCGGCATCGTCGACGGCCGCAACATCTGGCGCACCGACCTCGACGCCGCGCTGGCCACGCTGGCGCCGATCGCGGAGAAGCGCGGCGGCAAGCTGTGGCTGTCGGCCTCGTGCTCGCTGCTGCACGTGCCGTTCACGCTGGCGGCCGAAACCGCGCTCGATGCTGAAATCCGCTCATGGTTGTCCTTCGCCACCGAGAAGCTCGACGAACTGTATGTGCTCAAGCAGGCGCTGCAGGGTGAGTACGACGCGGCCACCGCCGAAGCGCTGGAAGTATCGCGCGCCGCCATCGCCAGCCGCCGCGCCAGTCCGCGCGTGCACCAGGACGCCGTGCGTGCGCGCATCGCCGCCCTGCCCGCCGACGCCGATCGCCGCCACTCGCCGTTCGCCCAACGCCAGGCCGAGCAGCGCGCCCGCTTCAAGCTGCCGGCCTTCCCGACCACCACCATCGGCTCCTTCCCGCAGACGGCCACCATCCGCGCCGCCCGCGCCGGCTTCAAGCGCGGCGAACTGAGCGTGGCCGACTACGAAACCAAGATGCGCGAGGAAATCGCCTACGCCGTGCGCCGCCAGGAAGACCTGGGCCTGGACGTGCTGGTCCACGGCGAAGCCGAGCGCAACGACATGGTCGAATACTTCGGCGAACAGCTGGCCGGCTTCGTCTTCACGCAGCTGGGCTGGGTGCAATCGTACGGCTCGCGCTGCGTCAAGCCGCCCGTCATCTACGGCGACGTCAGCCGTCCGAAGGCGATGACGGTGGACTGGACCGTGCACGCGCAGAGCCTGACCGGCAAGCCGATGAAGGGCATGCTGACGGGACCAATCACCATCCTGCAATGGTCCTTCGTGCGCGACGACCAGCCGCGTGCGCTGACCGCGCTGCAGATCGCGCTGGCGATCCGCGACGAGGTGGCCGACCTGGAGCAGGCCGGCATCGGCATCATCCAGATCGACGAGCCGGCCGTGCGCGAAGGCTTGCCGCTGCGCCGCAGCCGCTGGGACGAGTACCTGGACTGGGCCACGCGCGCCTTCCGCGTGTCGGCCAGCGCGGCGGCCGACGGCACGCAGATCCACACCCATATGTGCTACGCCGAGTTCAACGACATCCTGCCGCAGATCGCCGCCATGGATGCCGACGTCATCACCATCGAGACCAGCCGCTCGGACATGGAGCTGTTGAACGGTTTCGGCCAGTTCCGCTATCCGAACGAGATCGGCCCCGGCGTGTACGACATCCACTCGCCGCGCGTGCCGGGCCAGGCCGAGATGGTGCGGCTGTTGCAGAAAGCCAGCGCGGTGATCCCGCCGGCCCATCTGTGGGTCAACCCCGATTGCGGACTGAAAACCCGCGGCTGGGCGGAAACCGAAACCGCGCTGCGCAACATGGTCGCGGCAGCCCGCCAGCTGCGCGCTGAACACGCGATCTACTGACGTCATTCCCGCGAAAGCGGGAATCCATGCTGAGCCAATCCGACCAGCGTTCTATGGATTCCCGCCTTCGCGGGAATGACGCCTCCCGCCATCCCGCATTTTTACTGGCCCAGTACGGCGCCAGCCCTCCCCATCCGCCGTTTTCCACAGTAAAATGCTCGTGCCTGCGCATGCGCGCGAGGTTAACCCTCTAATACTGTCGCCCATGTCCAAGAGCCTGTTTCAAAAGCCCATAGAAATCAAGATTTCCACCGTAGTCGCAGTCTCCGCCATCCTGTCCACGGCGGACCGCCTGGCCCTCGATGCCGCGCTGGCCGAAATGACCGGCGGCACCACCGACTTCTTCGAAGACGACCTGACCGTGATCGACGTCGCTGCGCTGCCGGCCGGCAGCGGCCCGGTCGACTGGGCCGGCATCATCGCCCTGCTGAAAAAATACCGTTTGAATCCGGTCGCCGTGCGCAACGCGCCGCCGTCCATGGCAGCCGAGATCGCCGCCCACGGCCTGAGCCTGGAAACCGCGACCAAGCCGCGTGACGAACAGGAGGCAGCACCGGCGCCGGTCAAGTCCGCCCCGGCGGCAACGCCCGCTCCGGCGGCAGCGCCAGCCGCCCCGGCCGAAGGCTTCCCCGGCAACGCCGGCGTGATGATCATCGACACCCCGGTGCGCGCCGGCCAGCGCATCTATGCGCGCGGCTGCGACCTGATCATCACCGCCGTGGTCAACAACGGCGCCGAAATCATCGCCGACGGCAGCATCCACGTGTACAACACGCTCAACGGCCGCGCGCTGGCGGGCGCTTCCGGCAATGCCGAGGCGCGCATCTTCGCCATGACCATGTCGCCGGAGTTAGTGTCGATTGCCGGCGTTTACCGCACATTTGAAGACGGCTTCCCGGCCGAATATGCACGTTCTCCTGCGCAAATCCGCCTGGTCGGCGACCGAATCGATATACTATCTGTCAATTCTGCAAACCGCGCTTGACTAGCAACTCTCTGAAAAGGACTTTTTTGTGGCGAGAATTATTGTTGTAACGTCCGGTAAGGGCGGTGTCGGTAAGACGACTTCCAGCGCCAGCTTCTCCACCGGGCTGGCCATGCGCGGCCATAAAACCGCTGTCATCGACTTCGACGTCGGCCTGCGCAACCTCGACCTGATCATGGGCTGCGAACGCCGCGTGGTGTACGACCTGATCAATGTGATCAACAAAGAGGCATCGCTGACCCAGGCGCTGATCAAGGACAAGCACTGCGACAACCTGTTCATCCTGCCGGCGTCGCAGACGCGCGACAAGGATGCGCTGTCGGAAGACGGCGTGGAAGTCGTGCTGCACGAGCTGATCAACATGGGCTTCGAATTCATCATCTGCGATTCGCCGGCCGGCATCGAGCACGGCGCGCTGATGGCGCTGACCTTCGCCGACGAAGCCATCATCGTCACCAATCCGGAAGTGTCGTCGGTGCGCGATTCGGACCGCATCCTCGGCATCATCCAGGCCAAGTCGCGCCGCGCCCAGACCGGCGGCGAGCCGGTCAAGGAGCACCTGCTGATCACCCGCTACTCGCCGAAACGCGTGGAAGCGGACGAAATGCTGTCGTACGAAGATGTGCAGGAAATCCTGCGCATACCACTGATCGGCATCATTCCCGAATCGGAATCGGTGCTGCATGCGTCGAACCAGGGCAATCCAGCGATTCACTTCAAGGGCACCGATGTTGCGGAAGCCTACGAAGATGTGGTGTCGCGCTTCCTCGGCCAGGAATTGCCGTTGCGCTTCACTAACTACGAGAAGCCTGGCCTGCTGCAGCGTATTTTCGGGAGCAAGTAATCATGGCCCTGCTTTCTTTCCTGTTCCCGCAAAAACCGAAAACCGCCACCGCGGCCAAGGAGCGGCTGCAGATCATCATCGCGCGCGAGCGCAACGGCCGCAGCGGTCCGGACTTCCTGCCGGCGCTGCACAAGGAGCTGATCGAGGTGATCTCGAAGTACACCAAGGTCAACGCCGACGACATCAAGATCTCGCTGGACCGCCAGGGCAACCTGGAGGTGCTGGACGTGAACGTGGTGCTGCCGGACGCGTAAGCGCTACACCGGCCGGCCGATGCCGGCCGTCACCAGTTCCTGCGCCACTTTGGCGCAGGCATCCACATGCTGGTAGCCGATCTGGCGGAACGCCATGAAGCCGATGCCGGCCGAGGCCAGTTGCCCGGCCAGCGGCACCAGCTTGCCAGCCTGCCGCGCCACCGTCTTCAGGCCGGTGCGCCGCAGCAGTTGCACGACCACTTCCCGCGTCACCAGCTTCCCCACCAGCATGCCGCCGACGCCGATCGCGGCCTCGTAGGCGATCAGCCGGAACTTCGGCTGCATGCGCTCGATCTGCTGCGCCGTCAGGCCGAATTCCTGGTTGATATCGTCGATCAGCAGCGCGAACAGGCGCAGGTCGGACACCACGTCCAGCCCCGGGATCGGCACCGCCGCCACGCCGGCCGAGACCATCGCGCGCCGCCGCACCAGCCGGCGGCAACGCTCGCGCACCGCTTCGATGTCACGTTCGGTTCCCGGCACCAGCGTCCAATTTGTGTCTTTTTTCAGTCCCATGCGCGCTCCCGGCCGCCACTTGGCGTTCTTTCCTTTTTTCAACTTCTTCATTGAATTCAGCGTTTTTCCAGTGTACCGTGTAATGGTTGTGCAAGTGCGCACGGTGAATTATCGAGTTGTCGTCAGGGAAATATTAGTGCATTAAGAAAAATAATTAGCCATTTTGCTAACTTTTTTTGTAAATCTCTGTTATATTTGTAGTGACTTCTCCTTAACATAATTTCCTACAGGCAGTAGTATGAGAATCGCCGTACTTGACAACGACCGCAGCCAAGCCGATCTGATCTGCCAGGTGCTGACCTCGGCAGGCCACGTCTGCCACAGCTTCCAGACCGCCAAGGACGTGCTGGCGCAATTGCGCAAGGATAGCTACGACATGCTGATTCTCGACTGGCAAGTGGTCGACCTCAGCGGTGCCGAAGTGCTGCGCCGCGCACGCGAAAAACTGCCCGACAGCGCCCCGGTGCTGTTCCTGACCACCAGCTCCGGCGAGGACGATATCGTCGCCGGCCTGGCCGCCGGCGCCGACGACTACATGATCAAACCGCTGCGCCGCAGCGAAATGGTGGCCCGCGTGCAAGCTTTGTTGCGCCGCGCCTACCCGGCCCAGAACGGCGCCGAACAATTGCAATTTGGTCAATACGTATTCGAGACCCGGCCCGGCCGTTTGTTGATGGATGGCATCGTATTGGACGTCACCCACAAAGAGTTCTACCTGGCACTGTTATTTTTCCGCAACATCGGACGGCCGCTGTCGCGCGCCTACATCCATGAAGCGGTGTGGATACGCGAGACCGCCGTGCCGTCGCGCACCATGGACACCCACGTCTCGCGCGTGCGCAACAAATTGCAGCTGAAGCCGGAAAACGGCTTCCGCCTGGTGCCGGTCTATAGCTACGGCTACCGGCTGGAAAAACTGGGCGCCTGATCGGACCCGCGATATGCACGGTATGCTGCCAACGGTATAGGCAGCCACAGGCAACCTACTGGTACAACACGGTATAATGTCCGCACACTCAACGCCCGGACCCGAAATGCAGCTGCTTGCCGTCGGCCTCAACCACAACACCGCCCCCGTCTCGCTGCGCGAGCAGCTGGCGTTCGCCCCTGAGCAACTGGGCCAGGCGGTGATGGCGGCGCGGTCGTGGTTCGAGCGCATCGACCATCGCGGCAGCGACGAGGCGGCCATCCTGTCCACCTGCAACCGCACCGAGTTGTACGCGGCCAGCCAGGTGCCCGACCCGCTCGACGCCGGCGCCCACTTCCTGGCCGATTTCCACAAGCTGAACTACGCCGAACTGCGCCCGCACCTGTACCTGCTGCCGCAGCACGACGCCGTGCGCCACACCTTCCGCGTCGCCTCCGGGCTCGACTCGATGGTGCTGGGCGAAACCCAGATCCTGGGACAAATCAAGGACGCGATCCGCACCGCCGACGAAGCCGGCGGCCTGGGCACCTATCTGCACCAGCTGTTCCAGCGCTCGTTCTCGGTCGCCAAGGAAGTGCGCAGCACCACCGAGATCGGCGCGCACAGCGTGTCGATGGCGGCGGCGGCCGTGCGCCTGTCGCAGCGCATCTTCGACAAGATCGCCGAGCAGAACGTGCTGTTCATCGGCGCCGGCGAAATGATCGAGCTGTGCGCCACCCACTTCGCGGCGCAGAATCCCAAGACCATCACCATCGCCAACCGCACGCTGGACCGCGGCGAACTGCTGGCGCACCGCTTCGGCGGCCGCGCCATCCGCCTGGCCGACCTGCAGGACAAGCTGCACCTGTACGACATCGTCATCTCCTGCACCGCCTCGTCGCTGCCGCTGATCGGCCTGGGCATGGTGGAGCGCGCGATCAAGGCCCGCCGCCACAAGCCGATGTTCATGGTCGACCTGGCCGTGCCGCGCGATATCGAACCGGAAGTGGGCCGCCTCAACGACGCCTTCCTGTACACCGTGGACGACCTGGGCAAAGTGGTCCAGACCGGCATGGAAAACCGCCAGGCCGCCGTGGCCCAGGCCGAAGCCATCATCGAAACCCGCGTGCAATCGTTCATGCACTGGATCGACGACCGCGCCGTGGTGCCGGTCATCCAGAGCCTGCAAGAGAACGGCGAAGCGCTGCGCCAGCTGGAGCTGGAACGCGCCCGCAAGATGCTGGCCAAGGGCGAAGACATCGACGCCGTGCTGGAAGCCCTGTCCAAGGGCCTGACCGCGAAATTCATGCACGGCCCGCAGCAGGCGCTGCACCGCGCGCAGGGCGAGGAACGCGCCCACCTGGCCGAGCTGCTGCCGCAGCTGTTCCGCGGCCGCCGTTAGCGGCACTGCCTCACTCCGCGCGCGCCACGCCGCCGCGCACTCCCCGCCGCGCCATCGCGGCATCTGCCTCAACCCCAACACGAATACGCTATGAAACCATCCATGCTGGCCAAGCTCGATCAACTGGCGAACCGCCTGGTCGAACTCGATGAATTGCTGATGTCCGAAGGAGCGACCAACAATATGGACGCCTACCGCAAGATGACCCGCGAGCACGCCGAACTCGGCCCGCTGGTGGCGCTGTACAAGTCCTACCAGGAAGCCATCGGCGACCTGGCCGCCGCGCAGGAAATGCTCAGCGATCCGGAGATGAAGGACTTCGCGCAGGACGAAATCGAAGCGGCCAAAACCCGCCTGGCGGAACTGGAACTGGAGCTGCAAAAAATGCTGCTGCCGAAGGACGCCAACGACGAACGCAACATCTTCCTGGAGATCCGCGCCGGCACCGGCGGCGACGAATCGGCGCTGTTCGCCGGCGACCTGCTGCGCATGTACACCCGCTTCGCCGAGCGCAATCGCTGGCAGGTGGAAGTGGTGTCGGAATCGGCGTCGGACCTGGGCGGCTACCGCGAGGTGATCGTGCGCCTGATCGGCAACAGCGTCTACTCCAAGCTGAAGTTCGAGTCCGGCGGCCACCGCGTGCAGCGCGTGCCGGCCACCGAAACCCAGGGCCGCATCCACACCTCGGCCTGCACGGTGGCGGTGATGCCGGAGGCCGATGAAGTCGAGGACGTGAACATCAACCCGGCCGACCTGCGCATCGACACCTACCGCGCTTCCGGCGCCGGCGGGCAGCACATCAACAAGACCGATTCGGCCGTACGCATCACCCACCTGCCGACCGGCATCGTGGTCGAGTGCCAGGACGACCGCTCGCAGCACAAGAACAAGGCGCAGGCCATGAGGGTGCTGGCCACGCGCATCAAGGACGTGCAGCTGCGCGAGCAGCAGTCGAAGGAAGCGGCCACGCGCAAGAGCCTGATCGGCTCGGGCGACCGCAGCGAACGCATCCGCACCTACAACTACCCGCAGGGCCGCATGACGGACCACCGCATCAACCTGACCTTGTACAAGCTGGACTTCATCATGGACGGCGACCTGACGGAGCTGACCAATGCGCTGGCCGCCGAGCACCAGGCCGAGCTGCTGGCGGCGCTGGGCGACTAAGCGGAAGTTAACACCGGCCTAAGGCTGAAGTGGCAACTTTGTGCGAGAATTGCCCGCTACTTCCACCGCCATCAAATTGGATCATCCATGATACATACGCGCTCCCTGCTGCTGTCCATCGCCATCGCCTGCTTCGGCCTGATCGGGGTCGCCCTGTATTTGCAGATCGGCCTGGACATGCTGCCCTGCCCGCTGTGCGTGATCCAGCGCTACCTGTTCATCGCCATCGGCATCTGCTGCCTGGCCGGCGCCTACACCAAACCCAAACTGGGTACCGGCCTCGCGCTGATGGCGGCGCTGGGCGGCCTGTACACCGCCGGCAAGCACCTGTACATCCTGGCCCATCCCGGCCTGTCGTGCGGCATCGATCCGATGGAGACCTTCCTCAACAAGATCCCGACCGCGACCTACCTGCCCTTCCTGTTCCACGCCGATGGCCTGTGCGAAGACGCGCTGGCGCCGTGGTTCGGTCTGTCGATACCGCAGTGGTCCTTCCTTGGCTTCGGCCTGTGCACGCTGGGCCTGGCCTGGCTGCTGATCCGCCGCGCACGCTGATGATCTCCGATCCTGGCTCCATCGCCGCAGGCGTCACCATCGGCGCGCTGCAAGTGCAGTCCCTGCTGGACCCGCTGGACAACCGCGTGCTGCTGTGCCACGCGCTGGGCCTGTCACGCGTGAGCCTGATCACCCAGTCCGAGCGCGAGCTCGATGCCGAACAAGCCGCGCGCTTCGCCGCGCTGGTGCAGCGCCGCCTGGCCGGCGAGCCGATCGCCTACATCGTCGGCCAGCGCGAATTCTTCGGCCTGCCGTTTGAAGTGAATGGCGCCGTGCTGATCCCCCGTCCCGACACCGAACTGCTGGTCGAACTGGCGCTGGACCGCCTGCCGCCGCAAGGCCGCCTGCTGGACATGGGCACCGGCAGCGGCGCCATCGCCGTGGCGCTGGCCCACACCCGGCGCGACGCCGCCGTCACCGCGCTCGACGTCAGCCCCGAGGCGCTGGCCGTGGCCCGCCGCAACGCCGCCGTCAACAGCGCCCAGGTCAACTTCCTGCACAGCGACTGGTACGCCGCGCTGCAAGGCCAGCCGCCGTTCGACATCATCGTCTCCAACCCGCCCTACATCGCCAGCGGCGACCGCCACCTGTCCGAGGGCGACCTGCGCTACGAACCGACCGGCGCGCTGACTGACCACGCCGACGGCCTGTCGGCGCTGCGCATCATCGTCGCCGGCGCCGCCGCCCATCTGAAGCCGCAAGGCTGGCTGCTGATGGAGCACGGCTACGATCAGGCGGCGGCGGTGCGCCAGTTGTTAACCGAACAAGCTTACACCGAGGTGCAAAGCTGGACCGACCTGGCCGGCATCGAGCGCGTCACAGGTGCGCGGGCGCACTGACAGCGCCATCCCTGCGCAGTATTCTGGCTTTCGGCCACCTTCCCAAGTATTTGATAAACTAGCAAGCGATCTTCGGCTCCGGTGAACTTTGGGCCGGCACCGACGCGATTGTCCGTTTTCGGTTAATCTCGCACCTCACGCTTTGATGCAACACTAGCTGCACTACGAAAGGAAGATCCAATTGTCCAATCTATTGACTCGCCGCCTGGCCTTGCTGGCCCAGCCAGAGCACCGTCCGGTGCTGGGTGGCTTGCGTGGCATCGAACGCGAAACCCTGCGGGTGGACGCCAGCGGCCACCTGGCCGCGACCCCGCATCCGGTGGCCATGGGCTCGGCGCTGACGCATCCGCAAATCACCACCGACTACGCCGAAACGCTGCTGGAGTTCATCACCCCGGCCGAAGCCGACATCGGCACCACGCTCGCCAAGCTCGACGGCATCCACCGCTACGCCTACAGCAAGCTGGGTGACGAGCTGCTGTGGAGCCAGTCGATGCCGGCCCAGCTGCCGGGCGAGGAAGACATCGAGATCGCCTGGTACGGCACCTCCAACATGGGCACCCTGAAGCATGTGTACCGCCGCGGCCTGGCGCTGCGCTACGGTAAAGCCATGCAGTGCATCGCCGGCATCCACTACAACTACTCGCTGGACGAACGCCTGTGGCGCGTGCTGGCCGAGCATGAGGGCAACGCCAAGCGCCTGTCGCCGAAGTCCTTCCAGTCCGAAGCCTACCTGGCGACGATCCGCAACTTCCGCCGCTACAGCTGGCTGCTGATGTATCTGTTCGGCGCCTCGCCCGTGCTGTCGAGCGGCTTCCTGCGCGGCCGTCCGCACAAGCTCGAAACGCTGTCCGACGACACGCTCTACCTGCCCTACGCCACCAGCCTGCGCATGAGCGACCTCGGTTATCAGAACGATGCGCAATCGGGACTGAGCCCGCACGAAAACTGTTTGGACAGCTACGTGGCCGCCTTGACCAAGGCCGTCAACCAGCCGTACGAACCGTATGCGGAACTGGGCACCAAGCGCGATGGCGAATGGATACAGCTGAGCACCAACGTGCTGCAGATCGAAAACGAGTACTACTCCACCATCCGCCCCAAGCGCGTGATCCAGACCGGCGAACGGCCGATCCAGGCGCTGTGCGCGCGCGGCGTGCAGTACATCGAAGTGCGCTGCATGGACGTCGACCCGTTCGAACCGGTCGGCATCAGCGTGCAGACCGGCCGCTTCCTCGACGCCTTCCTGCTGTTCTGCGCATTGGAGGAAAGCCCGGCCATCTCGCCGGAAGAAGGCCTGCGCCACACCGACAACTTCGCCCGCACCGTCAAGGAAGGCCGCCGTCCGGGCCTGACGCTGAACAGCGACGACGGCGCCATCAGCCTGCAAGCCTGGGGCCAGCAGCTGCTCGAACGCATCCGCCCGGTGGCGGCCCTGCTGGACGCGCAGCGCGGCGACACCGTCCACGCCGACGCCATGGCGCAGCAGGCGGCCAAGCTGCTCGACGCCGACCTGACGCCATCGGCCAAGGTACTGGCGGCCCTGCGCGCCAACGGCAAATCGTTCGCCGCCTTCGGGCTGGCGCAGAGCAAGCAGCACGCGGCCTACTTCCGCAGCCACGCGCCGGATGCCGGTGAAGCAGCCTACTTCGACGGCCTGGCGGCGACCTCGCTGGCCGAGCAGGCGGAGATGGAAGCGGCGCCGCAATCGAGCTTCGACGATTACGTGGCCGCCTACCGCGCCAGCAATCTGTGCCACTCCAGCACGGACTGCGACTAAAACCGAGGCTTCCTTGCTCACCTTTTACAACGAACTGCACGCCCAGCACCACGGCCGCTTCGAGATCTTCCGCGGCGAGATGGTGCCCTGCTTCGAAAAGCCGGAGCGTGCCGACGCGGTGCTGGCGGAGCTGGGCCGGCGCGGGCTGGGCAAGATCGTCACGCCGCACGGCGTGCCTTTGATGTCGCTGGAGCGCATCCACACGCCGCGCTACCTGCACTTCCTGCGCAACGCCTGGAGCGAATGGCTGGCGCTCGATCCGGCCAACGCCGGCAAGGACGCCTTCCCCGCCGTCTGGCCGATACGCTCGCTGCGCGACGACATCGAGCCGGATAACTTCTGCGCCAAACTGGGACTGTATTCGATGGACAGCGGCACGCCGCTGACGGCCGGCACCTGGACCGCCGCCAAGACCGGCGCCGATTGCGCGGTCAACGCCGCGCATGCGCTGCGGCTGGGCGAGCGCGGCGCGTTTGTGTTGAGCCGTCCGCCGGGCCACCATGCGGGCGCGGATTTCTTCGGCGGCTACTGCTTCCTCAACAACGCCGCGCTGGCGGCGCAGCACATGCTGGACGACGGCGCGCGCAAGGTCGCCATCATCGACATCGACTACCACCACGGCAACGGCACGCAGAGCATCTTCTACAACCGCGACGACGTGCTGTTCATCTCCATCCACGCCGATCCGCGCAGCGAGTATCCGTTCTACCTGGGGCATGCCGACGAGCGCGGCGAAGGTGCGGGCATGGGCTACAACATGAACCTGCCGCTGGCGGCGGGCAGCTCGGTGCAGGCGTGGTTCGCGGCGCTGGAGACGGCCTGCATCCGCCTGGGCAGCTTTGCGCCGGATGCGCTGGTGGTGTCGCTGGGGGTGGATACTTTCGCCGGCGATCCGCTGTCGCGCTTCGCGCTGCAAAGCGCCGACTACCTGAAGATCGGCGAACGCCTGGCCTACCTGAACGTGCCGACCGCCTTCATCTTCGAAGGCGGCTACGCGGTCAAGGAGCTCGGCACCAACGTGGTCAACGTCCTCGAAGGTTACGAGACCGCGCTTTAATACACGTCGCGGCGATAGCGGCCGGTTTCGCGCAGCTCGTCGAGGGCTGCGCCGCCGATGATTTCTTCCAGCGCGGCGTCCACGCCGCCCGCCATGCCTTGCAGGCTGCCGCACACGTAGATGACGGCGCCGTCGGCGATCCAACTGCGCACCTGGTCTGCCTTGGCGCGCAGGCGGCCCTGCACGTACTGGCCGTCGGCGTCACGCGAGTACACCAGGTCCAGCTCCGGCAGATGGCCGCCAGCTCGCCAGCCTTCGATTTCGGCGGCGCAGATGCTGTCGAATTCGCGCTGGCGTTCGCCGAACACCAGCCAGTTGCGCCGCTGTCCGCCAGCCACCCGCGCCCGCAGGTGCGAGCGCAATCCAGCCATGCCCGAACCGTTGCCGATGTAGATCGCCGGCTGCGCGCCGTCATGCATGTCGAAGGATGGATTATCCACCAGGCGCACGCGCACTTCGTCGCCCAGCGCGGCTTGCGCCGTCAGCCAGCCGGAGGCCAGGCCCATGCCATGTTCGTTGCGGGCCTGGCGCACCAGCAGCTGTATGCAGCCGTCCTGCGGCAGCGACGCCAGCGAATAGCGCCGCGCCGTCTGCTCCGGCGCGTAATGGCCCGGCCAGACATCGAGCAAGGCGCCTGGGCGCCAGCTCGCACCATCGCCGCCGGTCAGCGTGATTTCGTACAGCTCCCCGCCGGCGCTGCCGGGGTTGAGCAGTTCGCGCCACGCCAGATGGCAGCTGGTGTAGCCGCTGTCGGGCGCCGCAGCCGACAGTTCAGCGGATGGTGCATCGTCACCGATGCCGGCCAGCTCGCGCAAGGCCTGCGACCAGCGGGCCAGCGCACCGGCATCGCCGTTGTCGACTTCAATGATCGGATGCAGCGGTTGCGCGCCCAGCACGCGCAGGCGGCGGTCCAGCGTCTGGCCGAAGCCGCAGAATTGCAGGTAGTTGCGATCGCCCAGCGCCAGCACGGCGTACTGCAGATGCGCCAGCTCCTCGGCGGCGGCATGCAGCAGGCGGCTGAAGCGGCGCGCGGTGTCCGGCGGTTCGCCCTCGCCGAAACTGCTGGCGACGAACAGCACGCGACGATAGCTGCCCAACAGCGGCGGCGTCAGTTTTTCCAGCGACTGCACATGCACCGCCACGCCGGCCTGCTGCAGCACGGCCGCGCTTTGCAGCGCCAGCCGCTCGGCCGATCCGGTCTGGCTGGCGTAGGCCATCAGCACGGGATCTGCGCTGTCGATGCGGCCGGTGCCGGCCAGCCTGGCGCGTTCGGCCTGCGCTGCGCGTTTCTGGCGGCGGCGCTTCAGGTACAACATCCAGCCCGTGACAGCAAAGCCAGGCAGCGCCAGGCTGGCGCAGAACATGAACAGACGCCCGGGCAAACCGAAATACGTCCCCATGTGCAGCGGATAAAGCGTCGTCAGTGCGCGGGCGCCTACGCCCATCTGCACATACGGCTCGTTCTTGACGATGACGCCGGTCTGCTGGTTGATCGACATGCGGCCGCGCGCGCGTATGTGCGGCGCGTCGCCGGCGACCCACAGCACTTGCAGCGGCTGCGTGGCGCGCTCCGGCGGCCGCAGCGAGACCGTTCTCCATCCCGGCGCCTGCTGCTGGAACGCGGACCAGGCTAGCGTCAGGTCGGCGGCTTCGCCATGCGCTTCGACGCGCCTGGCGCCGGCGGGCTTGGGCGCGGCCGCTACACGCGGCGGACGCCGCACGCCGGCCCAGCCATCGACCGTGTCGCGCACCACGTCATAGCTCCAGTACACGCCGCTGACGGTGAAGACCAGGTAGGCCAGCAGCGCCCACGTGCCGGCCGCCGAGTGCAAGCCCCACAGGAAGGAACGGCCCTTGAGCCGCGTGTCGAAGGTCAGCCAGGTGCGCCAGTCGAGCGCGCGGCGCGGCCAGCGCAGATACAGGCCGCTCAGCGCAAGCCCCATCAGGCACAGGGCCAGCGCACCGACCACCGGACGGCCGTCGTCGCGCGGCAGCAGCAGATGGCGGTGCAGCGATTCGACCCATTCGAACACTTCGTCGTAATGCAGCGGCGGCATCATGGCGCCGCTGTACGGATCGACGAAGATTGTCTCGCCATGCTTTGCGCCCGGCGCCGGCGCCAGGCTGACGCGCGCCGTGGTCCCCGGCTCGGCATCCAGGGCGATGCTGGTGATGCGCATTCCGGGATGCGCGCGCTTGACCGCTTCGGCCAACTGCGGCAGCGCCAGCATGGGCGCCTGGCGCACCGCCACGCTGGTCACGCCGGGATTGAGCACGTCCAGCAGCTCGTCGCGAAAAGCGAGAATGGCGCCGGTCAGGCCGATGACGATCAATACCGTGCCGGCGGTGATGCCGACCAACCAGTGCAGCTGGAACCAGAGTTTTTTCACAATCGACCTTCAAGCATTAAGCATGGCTATACCAGCGGTTATTCTACCAGTTAATAAGAATCATTATCAATTAGCGGAATGACACGGCTTGACGCCCAGGATGGCCCCAACCATACTTGTCGAATGAACAAACCTTTGCCCTGGGCCGACGACACGCCGCGACTGAGCCTGTGGTGCGCCGTGCTGTTTTGCTGTTTCAGCGCCCTGCTGGCGGCGGTGTACCTGCAACCGCAGCTGGCCAGCCTGCTGTGCGTGGTGCCGGTGGCGTCTTACCTGATGCTGGGGCTACAGATGGGCATGGTGTACGGCATCGGCTGGTCGGTGCTGGGCATGGCCGTGCTGTGGCTGCGGCCGGGCAACGACGGCGCCGCGCTATTGGGCACCGCCGCCGCCGTGCTGGGCGCGGGCGTGCTGTCCCACCTGTTCGAGACCCGGCGCGCTGCATTGGCGGCGGCCTTGCGCCGCATCGCCGCGCTCGACCCGCTGACCGGCCTGCACAACCACCTGTACCTGGAATCCATCTTCAGCCAGCTGACGCGCAGCCATCGCGGCAAACCGCAGTCGGTGACGATGATGCTGGTCGCGCCGGCGCCCGGCGCAAGCAACGAGCAGATGGTCGACATCGCGCGGCTGATCGGGGAAGTGTGCCGTCCCAGCGACTGGGCCTTCCGCTTCGGCGACGAGCGCTTCTGCGTGCTGGTGCCGTGGGTGACGCAGGTGCAGGGCCAGCAGATCGCCGAGCGCCTGCTGGCCCGCGTCAACGCGGAGCAGCAGCAAGCCAGGCTGGGACTGGCCCGCTGGCCGGACGATGCGCAAACGCTGGCCGAACTTCACAAGATCGCCAGCTCACAAATCAAACAGGCGTAAAGCGCCTGGTGCCTACTTCGACAGGAAAGGCCCCCAGGCTGGCTGCCTGACATCGCCGTCCTGCGCGGTGAGGCGCTGCTTGACGCGGCCGTCCACCGACACCACCGCCAGCGATTTGCGCCCGGCCGCCTCGGTGGCGTAGATGATGTACTTGCCGTTCGGCGCAAAGCTTGGCGACAGATCGTCGGTGCTGTCGGACAGGCGCTGTTCCTGGCCGGTGGCCAGGTCCATCACGTACAGCTGGTAGTTGCCGTCGCGGCGGGAGATATAGGCCAGCGTCGCGCCGTCGGGCGAGATGCGCGGGCTGATGTTGTAGCTGCCGGCAAACGTGATCCGCTTGACGTCGCTGCCGTCCACGTTCATGCGGTAGACCTGCGGACCGCCGCTGCGGTCACTGACGAAGTAGAGGCTCTGGCCGTCGGCCGAGAATTGCGCCTCGGTGTCGATGGCCGCGCCGGTGCCGTCGGACACGCGGCGCAAGCCGCTGCCGTCGGCGTTGACGATGTAGATCTGCGTATGGCCATCCTTCGACAGCGACACCGCCAGCCGGCTGCCGTCCGGCGACCAGGCCGGCGACGAGTTGCTGCCTTTTTCATTGGCGACGACGACGCGCGCATGGGTCGCCAGGTTATGCACATACACCACCGGTTTTTTCTGTTCGAACGACACGTAGGCGAGCTTGCCGCCATCGGGCGACCAGGTCGGCGAGATAATCGGATCGCCCGCGCTGCGTGCCGCCTGCTCGCCTTCGCCGTCGACATCGGCCACGACCAGCTGATAGCGCCCACCCTCCTGCTTGACGTAGGCGATGCGGGTGGCGAACGCACCGCGCACGCCGGTCAGTTTGAAGAACACATCGTCGGCGATCTTGTGCGCCGCCATCCGCGCCGCCTGGCCAGGCACCGACTGGTCCTCGCGCGACAGCTGGCTGGCCTTGACGGTGTCGAACAATTTGTAGCGCACATCGTAGCGGCCGTCGGCCAGCGCCGACACGGTGCCCACCACCAGCGCATCGGCGCCCTTGGCCTTCCAGCCCGCGTAGTCGATGTTGTTGACGTCGGCGATGGTGCCGGCATCGATCACCTTGAACATGCCGCTGCGATCCAGGTCGGCCTTGATGATGGCGGAGATCTGCTGCGGCGCCAGCAGCTCGTCGGCAAAGCCGGCCACGGCGACGGGAATCTGGTTGCTGCCGACGCCGCTGATTTCCACCCGCATCTGCGCCTGCGCGACGTTGATGGAGGCCATGGCCAGGGCGGTGTAGAACAGGCAGTGTGTCAGTTTTTTCATAAGTTACTCATCATATGCAATTTGTGCATCCCATTCCAAATTATCGTAGTAGTATCGGTGCTGCATTCCTCGATTGTTTTTCCTTCATCCGATAGGTGATAGAAATGGACAATTCCCCAGGTAAGCATGCGCACATCGATCGCTGGCAAATCAACCGCCAGAAGGCTTTCAAGATAGTACCCGAGGATGGCAAGACGTTCAGCTATCTGGGCAAGGAGTTCCTCGTTTTCCCGAATACGTTCTGGCCCTACACGGACAGCCAGCCGCTGGTGCGCAGCCTGCGCGTACCGACCGGCGGCAGCGTGCTCGATGTCGGCACCGGCTCGGGCGTCATCGCCGTATTCGCCTGCTACGCCGGCGCCGCCCGCGTACTGGCCGTCGACATCAACCCCGCAGCGCTGAAAAGCGCCCAGCACAACGCTGCGGCGCATGGCTTCGGCGAGACGATGGAAGTGCGCTATTCCTGCCTGTTCGACGGCATCGGCAATGAGCAGTTCGACGTTATCACCGCCAATCTCCCCTTCCGCAACAAGGAGGCGCACGATGTGGTCGCACGTTCGCAATGGGACACGGACTTCCGTACCAACACCCAGTTCTTCCAACAGGTGGGCAAGTATCTGAAACCGGATGGCCGTATCTATTTTGCCCACTCCAATTTCGGTGCGGTCAAGGAAGTGCGCAGGTTGGCCAAGGAAAATGGCTACAGCATGCGCCTGCTGGCACGCGTCAGTGCGGATGAGACGAAAGAATTCTACGGGTTTCTCATCCAGAGAATGCGTCCAGCCCCGCACGTATGAACGATTTACTGCATTCCATAGTCAAGCTGCGCGCAGTGGCCCCTGCGCCGTGGCGCAGCAAAGTACGACGGGTAGTCGTCATACTGAGCAGCTCGCGCGCGGGGTCCAGCCTGATCAAGCAGCTGCTGGCGGAACATCCCGACATCGCCTCGCTCGACGGGGAAATGGAACCCTATCTGGCGCTCACGCAGAATGTGTTCGGAATGCACTCCGACAGCGACGCCGTCGGCACGCTGGCGCAGCCGGACGTATTGGCCGATAACATCTTCGCCGAACTCAGCGTGCCCAGCCCGACGCTGCAAGCCCCGGAACAATTGAAAATCCGCTGGCAACGGCGCCTGCTGCTGCAGTTCCCGCTGCTGTTCATCGACCCGGCGCAGCGGCAAAATCTCGGCGATGCGCTCGACGAAGCCATGCTGTGCCTGCGCCGGGATGGCGGCCAGCCGACAGACGAAGCGCTGCAACGCATGATACTGTCGACCGTGTTTCGCCATCAGGCATGGCGCATGAATTTTTATGATGGACAGCCGCCGTCGCCGCTGCCCGCTTCCGGGCCGGGCGCCAGCGGCTACTACGACGAGCCTATGAAGCTTGAGGAGCCGCCCTTCGTGCTGCCGCGCAGCTATCGCCGCCAGTTCACCATCGACGACGCCGCCAGCAAAATCCTGCTGTTCAAATCGCCGAGCGACGCCTACCGGATCGGCATCCATGAGCAGCTTTTTCCTCAGGCCGAAATCCAGTACATACACCTCAGCCGTGGTTACGCGCAGACGGTCAATGGATTGATGGATGGCTGGCTGTCGCCCAGGGGTTACTTCTCGCACGACATGGCGCGCACCGGCGCCGCACTGCAGATACGCGCCTACTCCGACACCACGCCGTTCGGCCAGCGCTGGTGGAAGTTCGACCTGCCGCCCAACTGGCGCCAGTTCACCCACGCCGACCTGGGCGATGTCTGCCTGAACCAATGGCTGGCATCCCATGAGGCGATCCTGGCCAGCCGCGTGCCGGCGCTGCGCCTGAGGTTCGAAGACTTCATGGAGCATCCGGCGGTGCAGTTCCAGCGCATCGTCGAGTTGCTTGGCCTGTCAGGCCTGTCGCTGCCAAGCCAGCTGCCCGTCACCATGGCCACCGAAGCGCCCAAGGCGCTGCGCTGGCGCAAGCGCGAACAAGCGTTGCTGGACATGGGCCAGCGCCAGCCGGTGCGGGCTATGATGGAGCGGCTGGGCTACTCAATGAACCCGGATACCTGGACATGAACAATCGCTTGCTGGTGCCCTTCCTGCTCGGACAACGTCGCGACGGCCTGCGCCGCGCCGCTGACCTCGACCGCCATGACTGGGACATACTGGACGTGACCGAGTTCAGGGACGTCACTGTGAACGACCCCAACGAAAAATTGCGCAGGATGGGCAGGATATACGCGGGCCTGGCGGAGCGGGCCGGCCAGATCGCCAGTGCCGGCAAGGTCCCGGTCAGCATCGCCGGCGACTGCATGTCCACGCTAGGCATGCTGGGCGGCCTGCAACGCAGCGGACGCGCGCCGGACCGGATCTTGTGGCTCGATGCCCACGGCGACTTCCATACCTGGGAAACCACGCAGACCAAATATCTCGGCGGCATGCCGCTGGCGGTGCTGGTGGGGCGCGGCGACCGCCGCAGGCAAGGCCGGGATGCGATCGGTGCGATGCTGGCGACCATCGGCGTCACGCCCTTCCCCGAAGAGCGCGTGGTCCTGTCCGATGCGCGCGATCTCGATCCGGGCGAACTGGAAGCGGTGAGAAGCTCCGGCATCGTCTGCTGCGCTATCGATAAGATCGGCGAGCACCTGAAACCGGGCCAGCGTTTGTACCTGCACTTCGACAGCGACGTGATGGATGCGGAAGCGGAAATGCCGGCCTTGAAATACCACGTCAAGGCGGGACCGGGTTTCGACGACATCGCGGCGCTGTTCCGTTCATTGCGAGGGCACGACATCATCGCGGTATCGGTGTCGGCCTGGCATGAGGAAAAAGACCACGACAACAGGGCGGCGCAGGCTTGCCTGGCGCTGCTGGACGAGCTGGAGAAATAAGCACCGTGCATCCCGTCGAAAATATTTTCAAAAATCGCTTGCTATTCAATAGCGCACGATCTATAGTGTGGTCATGGGCGCTGCAAACAGCGTCGGATAGTAGTACAAAGTAGCTAGCGATTTAATAGTCAACTAAGTATTCTCACTCACTGAAAAGGAAATATCATGTCGATCCAACAAGTTCTGTACCGCGCAAACGCAAAAGCAACCGGTGGCCGCGAAGGCCGTGCTGTCTCCTCCGACGGCGTGCTGGATGCCAAACTGACCACCCCGAAAGAACTGGGCGGCGCCGGCGCCGTCGGCACCAACCCTGAGCAGCTGTTCGCTGCCGGCTACTCGGCCTGCTTCCTGGGCGCGATGAAATTCGTCGGCGGCCGCGACAAGATCGCCGTACCGGCTGACGTGTCGGTCGAAGGCACCGTCGGCATCGGTCCTATCCCTACCGGTTTCGGCATCGAAGTCGAACTGAAAATCTCGCTGCCAGGCCTGGACCGCGCAGAAGCCGAGAAACTGGTCGCCGCCGCCCACATCGTGTGCCCATACTCGAACGCCACCCGCGGCAACATCGACGTGACCCTGACCATCGTTTAAGCGATACGGTCTCCCCGCCGAAAGGCCGGCGCCCTCCGAGGCGCCGGCCTTTTTTCACATACAATCGATGTTTTGAACCGCATCGGGACACGCAATGATTGAGTGGCAATGGCTGGCATTTGACGACATCCCCCGCCAGGACTGGTACGAAGCACTGCTGCAGCGCCAGCAGGTGTTCATCCTGGAGCAGACCTGCTTGTACCCCGACATCGACGGCGCCGATCCGCAATGCCATCACCTGATGGCGTGGCGCGAAATCGACGGCAAGCGCACGCTGGCTGCGTATCTGCGCTGCGTGCCGCCGGGCGTGAAGTTCGATGAGATGTCGCTCGGCCGCGTGCTGACCACGCAAGCCGCGCGCGGCAGCGGCATCGGCCGCGAGCTGCTGGCCAAGGCGATTCCTCTGGCCGAGGCCCTGCATCCAGGCCACGCCTTCCGCATCGGCGCGCAAGCCCACCTGGAAAAATTCTACGCCAGCTTCGGCTTCAAGACCGTGACCGAGCCTTACGACGAAGACGGCATCATGCACATCGATATGGTGCGATGAGGCCCGTGCGTTAAAACGTCAGCATGAAGCGCGCGCCGGCGCTGACCGAGCGCGCGTAGCGCACCGTGCCGCCGTTGGCGTGCACCAGGTGCCGCACCATCGCCAGGCCTATGCCACGGCCCTGCTTCTTGGTCGAGAAGAACGGCGTGAAGATGTGCGCGGCCAGCGCCTCCGGCACGCCCGGGCCGTTGTCCGACACTTCGATGCGCAGGCGGCCGCCCCGGCTCAGGCGAGCGCGCACCTGCGCCTCCGGCGCCTTGCCGGTGATGGCTTCGGCCGCGTTCTTCAGCAGGTTGATGAGCGCCTGCTCCAGCTGCCCCGGATCGATCATCACCGCCAGCGACGCCGGCTCCACAGAAAACACCACGCGCCCACCCAGCGCCTGCCACTGCGGCGCGAGCAGCATGGACAGACGCTCGAACAAGTCCTCCAGCAGCACGCGCTGCGGCTGCGCCTGCGCCACGGTCGACAGGCTGCGGTAGCTGCCGACAAAATCCACCAGGCTGGCGGCGCGGCGCGAGATCGCGTCCAGCGCGGTGCCCAGGTCGGCGTGGATGTCGGCAGGCAGGCCTTCCGCCGCTTCGTCCAGCAGGCCGCAGGCGGTGCGCGACAGCGAGGCGACCGGGGTCAGTGAATTCATGATCTCGTGCGTCAGCACCTGCACCAGTTCGCGCCAGGCGTTCAGCGCTTCGGCTTCCAGCTCGCTCTCCACCGGCATCAGCGCAGCCAGGCGCTGGGCCACGCCCTGCATGGTCAGCGCGGCGACGGCGACCAGTGCGCGCTCGACACCGCGTTCGGTGTCGAAGCTGATCAGCTGCCGCTGGCCGGCGGTCTGCGCGGCCAGCAGCTGGTGCAGATCCTGCGGCGCACTGGCGCGGCCCGGCGCCAGCAGGCGGCGCGCGCTGGCGTTCAGCGGCGCCACCGCACCGGGGCCCGCCGCATTCCCGATGCTGAACAGGGCGATGGGCGCGTGTTCGAGGCGCGCTTCCAGTGCGAGCAAGGCGTCGGACAGCTCGCGGCTTGCGGGCGGAGTGCTGGTCTGCTGCTCCATGCGCGGAGCGCGGGGCGCCAGGGCGCGCAGGCATTGCCACAGCACGGTGGCGGGGACCAGCCCGGCCAGGCAGCACAGGACAATACGGCGCGCTTCCGGCGCGGCGGACATCACGTCGGCCACGGCGGTCAGCGCCATCAGCGCGCCGACGCTGGCGGCCGCGCCCAGCTTGAGGGCGCGTTCAGATGCCATGCTTGCCCAGCTTGCGGTACAGCGCCGCGCGGCTGATGCCCAGCGTCTTGGCGGCGTGGCTGATGTTGCCGTTGAATTGGGACAGCACCGAAGCGATGGCTTCGCGCTCCAGCGCATCGAGCGTCATGTCGCCGGCAGCGGCGGCAGTGCGTGCCGGGCTTGCAATGCCAGGCGGCGTCCATGCCGGCGCGGCGGCTTCATCGCCGTCGACGGCCGCGCCGCTGCCGGGCAGGCCGAAATCGCTGAGCGCATAGTCGGCGCCCTGCCCCAGGATCACGGCGCGTTCGCAGGCGTGGCGCAGCGCGCGCACATTGCCCGGCCATTCGTAGCGCAGCAGGCCGTCCATCGCCGCCGGGCTCACATTGCGCGCCGGCCGCTCGTACTGCAAGGCATAGTGCGTCAGGTAATGCGACAGCAGCAGAGGAATATCCTCGCGCCGCTCGCGCAGCGGCGGCACGCGGATCACGATGGTGTTCAGGCGGAACAGCAAATCCGGCCGGAACACGGCCGGATCGAACAGGCGCGTCTCCTCCAGGTTGGTGGCGCTGATGATGCGCACGTCGATGGCTTCCGGCTTGTCGGCGCCGATGGGCGTCACCTCGCGCCGTTCCAGCGCGGTCAGCAGCTTGGCCTGCGCGACCAGCGGCATGTTGCCGATTTCGTCGAGGAACAGCGAGCCGCCGCGCGCGGCCTGGAAGCGCCCCGCCCTGTCGGCCTTGGCGTCGGTGAACGAGCCTTTGCGATGGCCGAACAACTCGCTCTCGAAAGTCGATTCCGGCAGCGCCCCCATGTCCACCGCCAGCAGCGTGCCGGCAGCGCGGCGCGACAGCGCGTGGATGGCGCGCGCCACCAGCTCCTTGCCGACGCCATTCTCGCCCAGCACCATCACATTCGCTTCGGTCGGCGCCACGCCGGCGATCAGGGCCTTCAGCTCGCGCATCGCCGCCGACTCGCCCATCAGGTCCGGCGCAGCAGCAGCCGGCCCGCGCAGCGCGGCGCGACGGGCCAGCGCCTGGTCGATGGCGGCCACCAGCCGCGCGTTGTCCCATGGTTTGGTGATGAAGTCTCCCGCGCCGCGCTTCAGCGCTTCCACCGCCAGCGGCACATCGGCATAGGCGGTCATGGCGATCACCGCCGGCGGCTGCGCCTGCGCGCGCAGCAGATCGAGCAGCGCCAGGCCTTCGGCGCCGTCGATGAAGCCGGGCGTGAAGTTCAGGTCCAGCAGCAGCACGTCGGGCACGCCCTGCGCCAGCAAGGCCGGCAGGCCGGCCGGGTCGCTCAGCGTGGCGACCTTGCCATAGCGCCGCCGCAGCAGCAACTGCGCGGCAGTGGCGACATCGGCGTCATCATCGAGTATCAGTACATAGGCAGACATGCAGGCATTCTAGCAGCCGCCAACCGGCTTGAGAGCGGCCCTCCGCCCACGCCCGCCGCAAGTGTTCAGTTCCGAACATCGGCCACTGTTCATAAGCGGACACCTGGTGGACGACGCGGCCCGTATCGCCCGTCAAACCGGGCGATACGGCCATGGCACGGGCTTTGCTGTATGGCTGGCATGCACATCAAAAAAAATTTCGGCCCCTCTCCTTCTTCCCTGCCATCCAGCGGCGCAGCGATGGACGTGGTGGTGCCCCGCAAGCGCGGCAAGGCCATCGCCATCGGCGTGGCGGCCACGCTGGCCGTGGCGGCGGCCGGCTACGGGCTGTGGGCGTGGATGCCGCGCGGCTTGCAGGTGGACGGCGCGGAGC
The DNA here is from genome assembly GCF_009380165.1 of Rugamonas rivuli. GTDB lineage: Bacteria > Pseudomonadota > Gammaproteobacteria > Burkholderiales > Burkholderiaceae_D > Rugamonas > Rugamonas rivuli. The sequence continues at coordinate 57,460 of NZ_WHUF01000006.1, read as the reverse complement.
TGCGCATCGGCCAGGCCACGCCCGGCATCTTCGTCGACGAAATCGTCGTGCGCGCCAATGCGGAGCCGCTCAATTCGGTGATACTCGACTCGGTCGAATCGGGCCGCGTCGAAGAGGTGTTCGCCCTCGACGGCGCGCTGGTGAAAAAAGGCCAGCTGCTGTTCCGCATCTCCAACCCGCAGCGCAACCTGGAACTGCTGGCGCGGCAGTCGGAACATGCGGTCAGCATCTTCAACCTGTCCAATCTGCGCGTGGCGCAGGAGGCCAGCGCCAGCGACCACCAGCGGCGGCGCGAGGATCTGCAATACGCGCTGGAGCAGGTGCGCAAGCAGCACGAGCGCAACGTCAAACTGGCGGCGCAGGGCTATATATCCGCCGTCGCGCTGGAGGAATCGGCGGACAAGCTCCAGCAGCAGCGCCGCCTGCTGGCGCAGGAGGAACGCGCCACCGGCACCGAGGAAAACGTGCGCCGCAACGCCGCCCAGCAACTGGAATCGGCCATCGAGGGCTTGAACTCGGGCCTGAAGCTGGTTTCGGCCACGGTCGACGCGCTGGCCGTGCGGGCGCCGGTCGAAGGCCGCTTGACCAACTTCCGCCTGCAAGTGGGCGAATCGATCAGCACCGGCAAGAACATCGGCCGCATCGACGATCCGGCGCGCTTCAAGCTGTCCGCCAGCGTCGACGAGTACTACCTGAACCGCATGGCGGTGGGCCGCCACGGCAGCGTCAAGCAGGAGGAGCGCAGCTACGCGGTCGACATTCGCACCATCTACCCGCAGATCAAGGACGGCCGCTTCACGGTCGAACTGGTGTTCACCGGCGGCCAGCCGCCGGTGCTCAACCCCGGCCAGAGCCTGGACGCGCGCATCACGCTGGGCGAACCGGCCAAGGCGCTGCTGCTGCCGAACGGCGCCTTCATCAACGACAGCGGCGGCGCCTGGGTCTATGTGCTCGACGCCGGCGGCCGCACGGCGCAGCGCCGCGCGGTGCGCATCGGCCGCCGCAACAACAGCCAGCTGGAAGTGCTGGACGGGCTGGCCGCTGGCGACAAGGTGCTGCTGTCCAGCTACGCGGCCTACGGAAATTCACCACGACTGCAAATTACGCAGTAAATTCTCACCACTATCACTAAAGGCACACCCCATGCTCAAACTCGTCGGCATCAGCAAAATCCACCAGGCAGGAGAAATCCAGACCACGGCCCTGGACCGCATCGACCTGGAAATCGAAGCGGGCGAATACGTCGCCATCACCGGGCCGTCCGGCTGCGGCAAGTCGACGATGCTGGGCATACTGGGCTTGCTGGATGTGCCCAACCATGGCGAATACTGGTTCGAAGGCCAGAACGTGGCCGGATGGAGCGAATCGAAACTGAACCAGCTGCGGCGCGGCCGCATCGGCTTCATCTTCCAGAGCTTCAACCTGATCGAAGAACTGACCGTGTTCGAGAACGTCGAACTGGCGCTGGAATACAACGGCACGCCGGCGCGCGAACGGCGCGAGCGCGTCACCGCGATGCTCGACAAACTGGGCGTGGGCCACCGCGCTTCGCACCGCCCTTCGCAGCTGTCGGGCGGGCAGCAGCAGCGCGTGGCGATCGCGCGCGCGCTGGTGGCCGGCCCCGCCGTCCTGCTGGCCGACGAACCGACCGGCAACCTGGATACGGCGCACGGCGATGAAGTCATGCGCCTGCTGCGCGAGATTAACGCCGAAGGCACCACCGTGGTCATGGTCACGCACTCGCCGGACCACGCCGCGCAAGCTTCGCGCACGCTGAACCTGCTCGACGGCCGCATCATGGTCGATGTACTGCAAGCCGCTTAAAGCGTCAGGATCACTCACATGAACCTGCGCGACTTTCGCATAGGCTGGCGGCTGCTATTGCAGCAGCCGGCCTACTCCGCCGTGGTGATCGGCGGCCTCGCCATCGGCTTTGCCGCCTGCTTCCTGCTGTTCGGCTTTGTCGATTTCTGCATCAACTTCAACAGCGCCATTCCCGACAACGACCGCGTGGTCGTCGTCAAGCAGCGCATCAACGTCTTCCCGCGGCCGGAATGGCAGGCATGGGCCTTCATGCCCTTGCGCGACGTGGCGCTTGCCAGCGGCATGGTGTCGGAGGCCAGTATCGCCAAGCCGCTCGAAGTGCCGCTGAACGTTGGCGGTGAGCTGCGTGCGGTGAACCTGCAAGTGGTCGATCCCGCTTTCGCCACCATGTTCGGCATCGCCGGGTTGCAGGGCGACCTGGCTGCGGCGCTGGCCCAGCCAGACGGCCTGGCGCTGACGCGCGCCGGCGCACAGAAGCTGTTCGGCTCATCACCCGCGATCGGCCAGACCGTCAGGATCGACGGCACCGTATTGCAGGTCAGAGCCTTACTACCCAATCCGGCGGCGAACAGCAGCCAGCAATACGAGGCGCTGATCGGCGCCGCCAGCAGCGCCTGGCCGGAGCGCGAGACCGCGATCAGCAAATGGGGGCGCGGCACCGTCTACATGAAGCTCAAACCCGGTGCATCGATGGCGGCGTTGACTGCGCTGCTGCAGCAAGCCAGCGAAAACTCGCCGATGAACCAGCGCGTGAAAACTGGCCCGATGGGCAGAGGCCTGAATGGCCGCAACGTCGCCGATATCAGCCTGCTGCCGCTGCGCGACGTCTACTTCGATGAAGGCCTGGCGAACAGCCGCGCCGGAGAAAACTACGGACAGCGCAGCAGCGTGTTCGGGATGGCGGCGGCTGGCCTGCTGATCCTGCTGCTGGCGGCGATCAACTACATCAACCTGGCCACGGTGCGCACCCTGCGCCGCCAGCGCGAGATCGGCATCCGCAAGCTGCTGGGCGCCAGCGCGGCGCGGCTGGTGCGCCAGTTCCTCAGCGAGGCGGCATTGACCTCCGTGCTGGCCGCCAGCGTCGGCCTGGTGCTGGCATGGCTGCTGCTGCCGACCTTCGCCGAGCTGGTGAACCGTCCGCTGGCCGGCATGTTCACACCGGTGCGTTGCGTGATCGCGCTGGCGTTCGGGCTGTTCATCGGCATATGCGCCGGCGCCTATCCCGCATGGCTGGCGCAGCACGCGTTGCCCGGTCCCGCGCTGGCGGGACGCGGCAACAGCGAAACCGCAGCCGGCCTGTGGGTGCGGCGCGTGCTGACCGTGCTGCAGTTCTCCAGCGCGATGGCCTTGTCGGCGGCGGCGCTGGCAGTCGGTTGGCAGACCTGGTTCGCCATGCACGCGTCGCCGGGCTTCGATCCCTCGCACCTGCTGGTTTTGAATCTGCCTTCCGATACCGAGCGCAAGCCGGAGGCCGTGGCCTTCATCGAACAACTGGGCAGGCTGCCGCGCGTGGAAGGCGTGGCGTCGATCTCGGAGGCGGTCGGCCGCGACGGCATGAAGCTGATCAACACCGTGACCACCAGGGACGGCCGCGAGATCCCGCTGGAAGGCAAGAACGTCAGCGCCAACTGGTTTGAAGTGAGCCGCCTGCAACCATTGTACGGACGCCTGTACAACGCCGCGCAGGATGTCGGTTACGACAAGGCCCCGCGCGCCGTGGTCAACACCGCCGCCGCGCTGGCGCTGGGCTATGCATCGCCGCAGGACGCCGTCGGACAGGTGGTACCGGGCGGCATGGAGATCATCGGCGTCGCGCCGGACGTGCGCTTCCAGGGCTTGCACCAGCCGCCGAAAGCGGTCGTCTATTTCGTGCGTCCCGGCGGCGTGCTGATGATACGCACCCGCGACAGCCTGGACACGGCCTACACCGAAATCGAACCGCTGTGGCGCCGCCACTTCCCCAACGCCATCATGGAAATGAAGACACAACAGGGCGTACTCGAAGAACGCTATGCCACCGAAACGCGCCTGATACGGATACTGACGGCTACCAGCGTGATCGCCATCGCGCTGGCGGCGTTCGGCATCTACGTGCTGTCGGCGTACAGCGTGCAGCGCAGCCAGCGCGAGATCGTGATGCGCAAGCTGCATGGCGCCGGCCGCGTCGACATCGCGCTGATGATGGGCCGCGAGTTCTCGGCGCTGGTGGGCGCCGGCGCGCTGATCGGCCTGCCGCTGGCGGCGGTGGCGATCCAGCGCTACCTGGCCAACTACACCGAGCACGCGCCCATCGGCGTCTGGACGCTGGTGGCGGCGCTGGCGATGGCGATGCTGGTGGCGCTGCTGGCCACGACCCGCCACACGGCGACGGCCCTGCGCATGTCGCCCGCGCTGGCACTGCGCGACTGAACCGGAGGACTCGAATGAAACCCAGCGACTTCCGCATCGGCTGGCGCCTGCTGCTGCGCCAGCCCTTCCACGCCGCCGTGGAGATACTCGGACTGGCGACCGGCTTCGCCGTCTGCTTCCTGCTGCTCGGCTTTGTGGCCTATTCCTTCAGCTACGACAGCGACGTGCCGCAGCGCGAGCGCGTGTTCGTCATCAAGCACCGCCTGAACTTCATCCCGCAGCCGCAATGGATGGAGTACACCCCGTTCGCCCTGCGTGAAGTGGCGCTGCGCAGCGGGGTTGCACTGGAGGCCAGCGCCTGGTGGCCGCGCCGGACCACGCTGCAACGGCAAGGGCGCGCGCAGGAACTGGAGGTGACGGCGGTCGATCCGGCGTTCCAGTCCATCAGCGGCCTGCAAGCGCAGGCCGGCGACCTGCATGCGGCGCTGTCCCGACCCGACGGCCTGGCCGTGACGCGGCAGACCGCGCGGCGCCTGTTCGGCGACGCCGAGCCGCTGGGGCGCACCATCGAGATCAATCGCCAGGCGCTGCAAGTGCGCGCCGTGCTGGCGGACCGGCCGGCCAACAGCACGCTGCAATTCAACGCGCTGGTCGGCGTGGGCAGCGCGCTGTGGCCGCAGAAGGAGCGCGAGGACGCGTTGTCCAACTGGATGGGCATCGGCGGCCGCATTTACGTCAAGACCGCTGCCGGCGTCAGCCCGCAGGCCTTGCAGCGGGTGCTGCAGGATGCCATCGACCGCGCGCCATGGGCCGACATCGCGACGCCGGAAATGAAGGCGGCGCTGGGCCAGCGCAAGATGGTCGATATCGGCCTGGGCCCGCTGGCCGACGCCTACTTCGACCGCAGCGTCGCCAACACCATGGGCGCCGGCCCGCGCGGCGACCTGCGCATGGTGCTGGCGCTCGGCGCCACCGGCTTGCTGGTACTGTTCCTCGCGGTGGTCAACTACGTCAACCTGGCGACGGTGCGCAGCGTGCGCCGCCAGCGCGAGATCGCCGTACGCCGTGTGCTCGGCGCCAGCACCCATCAGCTGCTGACGCAGTTCATGGCCGAGGCCATGCTGCTGTCGGTGGCCGCCGCCGCACTGGGCGTGCTGCTGGCGTGGCTGCTGCTGCCGCTGGCGTCCGTCCTGCTGGAGCGCCGCCTCGATGGCATGTTCACGCCGATGGCGGTCGGCCTGTGCCTGCTGTCCGGCGCCATGGTCGGCGCGGCGGCGGGCATCTATCCGGGCTGGCTGGCGCGCGGCGTCGACATGGGCGGCACGCTGGCTCAGCGCAGCGGCGAAACCGCAGGCGGCGCCTGGCTGCGCCGCAGCCTGACGGCGGCGCAGTTCGGCGTAGCGATGAGCATGGGCAGCGTGGCGCTGGCGGTCCTGTGGCAGACGCAGTTCGCCGCAGCGGCGCCGCCCGGCTTCGATCCGGCGCCGCTGCTGGTGGTGGAGATGAAGGACAATCTGCGCGACAGCCAGGCCGCCCGTGCGCTGCGAGACGCCATCGCGCAACTGCCCGGCGTGGCCGGCGTGGCGGACAGCCGCGACGTTCCGGGCCGCGACGACGGCACCGGCACCCACGGCAGCACCACGGTCAAGCGCGTGGACGGCAGCAGCGCGTCGCTGAGCGTGCATTTTGTCGGCGCGGATTTCTTCAACGTCTACGGCCTGAAACCGCAGGCCGGACGCCTGTTCGATCCCCGCATCGAGACAGCGGTTGGCGATGGCGACGGCGAGCAGAACGTGGTGCTCAACCAGGCGGCAGTGCAGGCGCTGGGCTGGCCGTCCGCGCAGCAGGCGGTGGGCCAGCGCATCGACGGCACGCAGTTCCGCATCGCCGGCGTGGCGCCGGACGTGCGCTGGGAAACGCTGCGCGATCCGGTGCGGCCGACCATGTACCAGATCTCGCGCGACAACGCGCTGCTGACCGTGCGCATGAGTGCTGAGGGCATGCGCAGCCGCGCCGCGCTGGAGCAGGACGTCGCCACAGCATGGAGCCGCTACTTCCCGGCCAGCGAGCCGGTGATGCGCGGCGCCGGCGGCTACTACGCGCAGGCCTATGCCGACGACGTGCGCATGGCCAGGCTGCTGGGCTGCGCCACGGCGGTGGTGTTCGCGCTGGCGGCTTTCGGCATGTACGTCCTGGCGGCGCATAGCGTGCAGCGGCGTTCACGCGAGATCGTGCTGCGCAAGCTGCACGGCGCCGGCAATGCCGCGATTGCGGCGCTGGTCAGTCGGGAGTTCGTGCTGTTGACGGCGGTGGCCGGCGCGGTCGGGCTGCCCTTGGCCTGGATCGCCATCGAGCGTTATCTCGCCGGTTTCTCCGCGCGCACACCGCTCGGTGCCTGGGCGCCGGCGGCGGCGCTGGCGTTTGCGCTGCTGGTGGTGGCGATCGCCACCTTGCGCCACACGCTGACGGCGATGCGTATCGCGCCCGCACGGGTGCTGCGCGACCAGGCCTAGCGAAGCGAGGACGAAAAAAAAGCAGCCGAAGGCTGCTTTTTTTATGCGTAAACCGTTTTTACTTGATGCCGACTAGCTCGATATCGAAGATCAGCGTCGAGTTAGCAGGGATGCTGGCGGTTGCAGTCGATTTGTAGCCCAGGTCGGGCGGAACGATCAGCGAGCGCTTGCCGCCAATCTTCATGCCTGGAATGCCTTGGACCCAGCCCAGAATCACGCCGGGGTTCGTCAACGGGAAATCGAGAGGCGTCTTGCCGATCGTCGTTTCGACCGCCGTGCCGCGGAAGTCCGCACGGGTGCCATCGTACAGGTACAGCGTGTAGTTCGCAGTGATCGTCTGGCCGGCTGCGACCGTCGCGCCGGTACCGATCACGGTGTCCGTGATTTGCAGCGTGGTCGGCGGAGGCACGGAAACCGGCGGCACGCTCGCCTTGACGACATCGACCAGTTCAATATCGTAGACCAGCGCCGAATTAGCTGGAATATCCTTGTAGCCGAAAGGATTCGTGGTCGGCGCCGAGCGCGCGACGGTGCCATACGCCATGTTGGCCGGCAGGATGGCGGTGCGTTTGGCGCCGACCTTCATGCCGACGATGGTCTGGTCCCAGCCCGTTATCACGGTGCCCACGCCGACAACGAACGGCGTGGCAGGCTTGCCGGTATCGACCGAGCTTTCCACCTTGTCGCCCTTGGAACCGGGCTTGGACGAGTCGTACAGGTAGCCGACGAAATTGATCACCACCAGATCGCCCGCCGCTGCCTGGGTGCCGGTGCCGGCCAGGGTCTCGGTCACTTGGAATGCCGGTTGCGGCTTCACTTCCACCGTCGGGGTTTTTGAACCGCCGCCGCAGGCGGTCAAGGCCGCCACGCAGGCTACGGCGGCAAAAAATTGAAACATCGATTTCATGATTACCTTTGATGAGTGTTCGTATTGGTGCGCTGGTTGCGCTTGCGCGCGCATTCGGAGCAGAAGTTTAGCAGACCTCGCAGCTTCCGCTCCGTGCACTACATTCGGTTACATCTTTTAGCCCGGGCGCGGGCTTAAATTTCCACCTGCGTGCCCAGCTCGATCACGCGGTTGGTGGGGATCTGGTAGTAGTCGGCGGCGCCGCGCGCATTGCGCGACATCGTCACGAACAGATGCTCACGCCAGGTCGCCATGCCGGCGCCCGGGGTCGAGATCACCGTCTGGCGGGCGATGAAGAAGGAGGTCTCCATCATCTCGAACGGCAGGCCGAGGCAGTCGCACAGCGCCAGCGCGCGCGGGATGTCCGGTTCGTCCTTGAAGCCGTAGTGGACGTTCAGCTGGTAGCACTGGTGGCCCAGGTCCGTGACCTTGACCTGCTCGGCCTCGGGAACGTAGGGCTCTTCCACCACATGCACCGTGAAGAACACCACGCGTTCATGCAGCACCTTGTTGTGCGACAGGTTGTGCAGCAGCGCGTGCGGCACGCCGTCGCTCTCGCCGCGCAGGAAGATGGCGGTGCCGTACACGCGCGTCGGCGGCGCCACGAACAGCGAGGACAGGAAGTCTTCCAGCGGAATCGCGTGCTTCTGCAAATTCTGGAACACCAGCTCGCGGCCGCGCTTCCAGGTCAGCATGACGGTGAACAGGATGATCGCCAGCAGCAGCGGGAACCAGCCGCCGTGGAACAGCTTGAGCGTGCTGGCCGAGAACAGCAGCAGGTCGATGACGATGAAGAAGCCGGTGGCGGCAAAGCACAGCCACAGCGGCAGGTTCCAGCGGTAGCGGATCACGAAGAAGGTCAGGAAGGTGGTCGCCAGCATGGTCGCCGTCACCGCGATGCCGTAGGCGCCGGCCAGTTTTTCCGACGAGCCGAAGCCGATCACCGCCAGCAGCACCACCGCCAGCTGCAGCCAGTTGACGGCAGGGATGTAGATCTGGCCGATTTCACGCTCGGACGTGTGCACCACGCGCATGCGCGGCAGCAGGCCCAGTGCGATGGCCTGCTTGGTCATCGAGAAGGTGCCGGAAATGGTGGCCTGCGAAGCGATCACCGTGGCCAGCGTCGACAGCACCACCAGCGGGTAGACACTCCAGGCGCCGAGCTGCTGGAAGAAGGGATTGGAAATCGCCTCCGGGTGGGTCAGCAGCAGCGCGCCCTGGCCCAGGTAGTTCAGCGCCAGCGACGGGAACACGATCAGGAACCAGGCGAAGCGGATCGGCCGCTTGCCGAAGTGGCCCATGTCGGCATACAGCGCTTCGGCGCCGGTGAAGGCCAGCACCACGGCGCCCAGCGCGACGAAGGCGATGATGCGGTTCTCGAACATGAAGCGCAAGGCATGCCACGGGTTCAGCGCCCACAGGATCTGCGGCGCCTGCACGATGTTGACCAGGCCCATGACCGACAGCGCGGCGAACCAGATCACCATCACCGGACCGAACCAGCGGCCGATGCCGGCCGTGCCGTGGCGCTGCACCGCGTACAGCGTCACCAGCACGATGATGGTCAGCGGTACGATGTACTGTTCCAGGCCGGGCGCGGCCACTTCCAGACCCTCGATCGCGCTGAGCACGGAGATGGCCGGGGTGATGACGCTGTCGCCGTAGAACATGGTGGCGCCGAATACGCCCAGCAGCATCAGCGGATAGTGCCAGCGCGGCGCGGTCTTGCTGACCGAATTGAGCGCCAGCGCCATCAGCGCCATGATGCCGCCTTCGCCGCGGTTGTCGGCGCGCAGCACCAGGCTGACGTATTTGAGCGAGACGATGGTCGTCAAGCCCCAGAAAATCAGGGAAATGATGCCCAGCAGGTTGCCCTCGGTCAGGGTCAAGCCGTGTTCGGGATCGAAGATGGTTTTGAGGGTGTAGAGGGGACTGGTACCGATATCGCCGTAAACGATGCCTACCGCAGCCAGCGTCAGGGCGACGAGGCTGCTTTTCTTATGTTGCTCGGTCAAGATTGCACCTGTTGTTGTTTTGGTGCATTGCACAATAGGATAAGTATTTGCAAAAGGCAAGGAGATTTTCGCATGGAAGGGCGTTCCAATATTTCAATAACGCCAGTGTACGCTGGTGCGGGCTCAAGCGCGAGGTCCGCAGCGGCGGCGCGCCATTTCAGCGATAATGGCAGACCTTGCCCTCGTCCCCGCCGTCCGCCCTCATGAACCCAGGTATTTTTTACGCCACATTCGCGTTCTTCTGCTGGGGCCTGTTCCCGCTGTACTTCCACGCCATCGGCGAGGTGCCGGCGCTGGAAATCCTGGCGCACCGCATGCTGTGGTCGCTGCTGTTCCTGGGCCTGGTGCTGACGGCCCGCCAGCAATGGAAGTGGCTGCCGCAAGTGCTGCGCAATCCGCGCGTGTTGGCCAGCTTTGTCGCCAGTTCGCTGCTGTTGACGGCCAACTGGTTCGTCTACATCTGGTCGGTCAACAACGGCCACGTCATCGACGCCAGCCTCGGCTACTTCATCAATCCGCTGATCAACGTGCTGCTCGGGCTGCTGGTGCTGAAGGAAAAGCTGCGGCGCGGCCAGTGGCTGGCCATCGGCGTGGCAGCCAGCGGCGTGCTGTGGCTGACGTGGTCGGCCGGCCAGCTGCCGTGGATTGCCTTAATTTTGGGCATCACCTTCGGCGGCTACGGCCTGCTGCGCAAGACGGCGGCGCTGGCGGCGCTGGAAGGCTTGTCGCTGGAAACCATGCTGCTGTTCCCGCTGGCGCTGGCCTATGTGCTGTGGCTGACCATCCACGGCCAGAACACCTTCCTCAACACGCCGTCCGACGGCACCCGCTGGCTGCTGGCGGCGGCCGGGCCGATCACCGCGATCCCGCTGGTGATGTTCGCGGCCGGCGCGCGCAAGATTCCGATGTCGGTGCTGGGCCTGCTGCAATACCTGTCGCCCACCATGCAGGCGCTGCTGGGCGTGTGGGTGTTCCATGAAACCTTCCCGCAGGCGCGGCTGATCGGCTTCGTCATCATCTGGGCCGCGCTGGCGCTGTACGTGGCCGAGGGCCTGTGGATGAGCAAACGCGCTAAATAGTGGGCGGGCGGCTGGATTTATCGTATCCTGTCGTCCTTCCTTGCATTTCTACGCAATTCAAAAATTCTGACTGAGATTCTCAATGGCAAATTACGTCTATACCATGAACCGCGTGGGCAAAATCGTCCCGCCCAAGCGCCAGATTCTGAAAGATATTTCGCTGTCCTTCTTCCCGGGCGCAAAGATCGGCGTGCTGGGCCTGAACGGCTCCGGTAAGTCGACCTTGCTGAAAATTATGGCAGGCATCGACACCGACATCCAGGGCGAAGCCGTGCCGATGCCGGGCCTGAACATCGGCTACCTGCCGCAGGAACCGCAGCTGGATCCCGAAAAAACCGTGCGCCAGGAAGTCGAATCCGGCCTGGGCGAAGTGTTCGAGGCGCAAGCCAAGCTGGAAGCCGTGTACGCCGCCTATGCCGAGGAAGACGCCGACTTCGACGCGCTGGCCACCGAGCAGGCGCGTCTGGAAGCGATCATCTCGACCTCCGACGGCGGCAACCTGAACCTGCAACTGGAAATGGCCGCCGACGCGCTGCGCCTGCCGCCATGGGACGCCAAGATCGGCGTGCTGTCCGGCGGCGAGAAGCGCCGCGTGGCGCTGTGCAAGCTGCTGCTGTCCAAGCCGGACATGCTGCTGCTCGACGAACCGACCAACCACCTGGACGCCGAGTCCGTCGAATGGCTCGAACAATTCCTGCTGCGCTTCCCGGGCACCGTGGTCGGCATCACCCACGATCGCTACTTCCTCGACAACGCCGCCGAATGGATCCTGGAACTGGACCGCGGCCATGGCATCCCATGGAAGGGCAATTACTCGTCGTGGCTGGACCAGAAGGCCAACCGCCTGAAGCAGGAAGAATCGACCGAGTCCGCGCGCCAGAAAGCACTGGCCAAGGAATTGGAATGGTCGCGCCAGAATCCGAAAGCGCGCCAGGCCAAGTCCAAGGCCCGCCTGGCCCGCTTCAACGAGCTGAGCGAGTACGAATACCAGAAGCGCAACGAGACCCAGGAGATTTTCATTCCTGTGGCCGAGCGTCTGGGCAATGAAGTGATCGAGTTCAAGAACGTGTCGAAAGCGTTTGGCGACCGCCTGCTGATCGACAATGTGTCGTTCACCATTCCGCCGGGCGCCATCGTCGGCATCATCGGCCCGAACGGCGCCGGTAAATCGACGCTGTTCAAGATGATCGCCGGCCTCGACAAGCCGGACAGCGGCGAAGTGGCGATCGGCCAGACCGCCCGCATCTCGCTGGTGGACCAGAGCCGCGATACGCTGAGCGACAGCAAGAGCGTGTTCGAGGACGTGTCCGGCGGCGCCGACATGCTCAGCGTCGGCCGTTTCGACATGCCGTCGCGCGCCTACCTGGGCCGCTTCAACTTCAAGGGTTCGGACCAGCAGAAGATCGTCGGCAACCTGTCCGGCGGTGAACGCGGCCGCCTGCACCTGGCCAAGACGCTGCTCAAGGGCGGCAACGTGCTGCTGCTGGATGAACCGTCGAACGATCTGGACGTGGAAACCCTGCGCGCGCTGGAAGATGCGCTGCTGGAGTTCGCCGGTTCCGTGCTGGTGATCTCCCACGATCGCTGGTTCCTGGACCGTATCGCCACCCACATCCTGGCCTTCGAAGGCAACTCGCAAGTCACCTTCTTCGACGGTAACTACCAGGAATACGAAGCCGACAAGAAGAAACGTCTGGGCGAGGAAGGTGCGAAGCCTAAGCGCATCCGCTACAAGCCACTGACCGTGTAAAAACAAAAAGGCCACCGCGAGGTGGCCTTTTTTTATTGCCGCTAACCGGGATTAGAAGTTGTAGCGCACGCCGGCAGTGATCGCGCCGTTTTTGCGGCCCATGTCGATGTTGTTCTTGCCGTAGTTTTCATACTCCAGCGAGACTTTCACCTGTTTGGAAATCGCGTACTCTGCGCCGACCGAAGCGTACAGCGCGCTCTTGTTGGCGTCGCCGCTGACGGCAGCGATGCCGGTGGTGCTGACGGAATTGTGGTTGCGCGCCACACCCAGCTTGCCGAACACGGCGATCTGCTCATTCACAGGCCAGGTGCCCTTGCCCGCGACGTAGAACGAGTGGGCGTCGGACTTCACGCTGCCGGCGGCGCCGTTCACGGTGTAGTTGTAGTCTTGCTTGCCGAAGTTGGTGTAGCCGCCTTCAACCGCCCAGGTTTTGTCGATGTTGTAGCCGGCGTAGATCTTGCCGCCGGCCTTGGTGCCGCTGTTGCCGGAAGAGCTGGTGGCGTTGGGCACGTCGAACTTGTAGCGGCTGCCCAGCACGCCAGCGCCAACGTAGGCGGAGCCTGCGTCGTCGCCGAGATCGGCTGCGTAAGCGGAGGTGCCGGCGAAGGCGGCGGCGGTAGCGACTAATGCGAACAGAATTTTTTTCATGGTCTTGGATCTTTCAGCAAAAATGAGTGTTGGACTTGCTTGGGATCGCAGTTCTCTGAAGTGCGATGGAGTCAAGATAGCACTCGTGCCAACTGATGTCCCCACCGATTTAGTAAGAAGTGTGACAGGATGTAAGCCAAATAATGGCTGGCCTAAGTCAGCTTAGACCAAACTTAAGAGAGGCTTAAGGTTCGCGCAGAATATTGCGGAAAGTGAGGTTGATGCGCGGTCCGCGCGGCGCGCGTTCCTTGTTGATGCCGTGCAGCCAGTGATGCTGCAGGCTGCCTGCCATCAGCAGCAGGCAGCCGTCGCCCAGCGCCAGCTTGACGGTCTTGGGCAGCGTGCGGTGCTTGAGGATGAAGGTGCGCGGCGAGCCGAAGCTGACCGAGGCGATGGCCGGATTCAGCCCCAGCGTCGGCTCGTTGTCGGCGTGGAAGCCCATGCGGTCGCGCTCGTCGCGGTAGTAGTTCAGCAGCAGGCTGTTGAATTGGCGGCCGGTGGCCTGCTCCACTGCCTGTTTGATGTGCAGCTGCAAAGGCGTGAACGGCAGCGGGTGGAACAGCTTGCCCGAATACCGGTAGCGGGCGTCGCCATGCCAGGCGCTCAGGCGCGGCTGCATGTGCAGCTTGCCCCAGACCTGGATCTGTTCCTCGCGCCAGTCGGTTTCGTCGAGCAGGCGCTGCATGGCCTCGGCCGGCGTCAGGTCCAGCGCCAGCCGCTGCTGAAACCACAGTTCGCCATCCTCGATCGGGATGGGCATCAAGGCGCTGTCGTCGGCAAATAGATCCATGCGCGGTATGATACCGGCACTACGTCAGCCAGGAGTATTCCGCATGAAAAAACGCCAGTTCCTCGGCCGCGCCGCGTTGGCCGGCATGGCCGCCGCCGCCCTGCCCGCCGCCGCGCAAGCGGCCGCGTCGAAAACCGCCGGCCCGGCGCTGCTGACCGTCACCGGCGCCATCGGCAAGGTCAACCGCGGCCGCTTCGACCCGGTGCGGGACCAGATGATGTTCAAGCAAAAGCTCAGCTTCGACAAGGCGCACGCCTTCGATTTCGCGGCGCTGGCCGCGCTGCCGGCCATCACCATCGCGCCGACGCTGGAGTACGACAACAAGGTGCACACGCTGCGCGGTCCGCTGCTGCTGGACGTGATGAAGGCTGCCGGCGCATCGCTGGGCGATAGCGGCAAGCTGGTGTTACGTGCGGTGGATGGTTATGCGGCCACGATAACGGTGGCGCAGGCGCGCGCGCAGCGCTACATCGTCGCCACCCATCTGGATGGCGCGGCGATGGCGCTGGGCGGCTTGGGACCGCTATGGGCGATCTACGATGCCGACAAGGTCCACGAGATGGCCGTCAAACCGCTCGCGGAGCGGTTCGGTTCCTGCCCGTGGGCGCTGTATCACATCGAAGTGCAGGCTTAGGCGTAGGCTTCGGCCAGCGTCATTACGCGTGGCGTGATGGTGATGCCGATGCCGCCGAACAGCGCGGTGATGGCGGCCATATTGGCTTCCATCTCTTCCGCTTTCCAGCCCTGGAACAGGTCGGTACCGTCCTTCTGGAAGTGCAGGTCCAGCACCTTGCCGCGGTCCTTGTGGGTGTAGCCGCCGCTGTAGGTGTTCTTGAACCCCATCGCAGCCAGCGCCGCCAGCACTTCGGCCGGTGGATTGTCGGGATCGGTGGCCATGAACACACCAAAGGTCTTGCCTGGCGGTTTAGCGGCGATGTCTACGTCGTAAATCCCTGGCGCTTTCGTGACGGTCGTACTCTTCAGAAATAACATGTTCTTACCCCTATCCTATTGGTGCGCCGGCTTTGTGTTTGATTCTTCAAGAAAACATTCTAAGAAACAAGCTTATTGCTAATTCCCGAGTTTGTCGACTAATCCTGAAACTTATTTGTGAATTCGTACCAATAAAACTGCAACGCCGACAGGTGCGGGCGTTCTGGACAAAGCATACACCTACTTAAAATATAGTTGTTAAGTAGTAATTTGCAAGGAGATAAGAGCCGTAGTCGCCATCGCGTGCTATTTCCGTGGTTTTCGCCGCGCCAGTTCGACGGTCGGCGCCACCAGCGCCCGATACAGCTCGCCGCTGGCGGCATCCCACTGGCTGACCGCCCGTTGTTGACGATCCACAGTCGCCATGTCGCCGCGCGCGATCGGGCCGGTGAGCGCGGCGGCGGCGCCGAGGCGGAACACATTCGCCATCGATTCGGTGGCCAGCGGCTGCGCCATCTGCCGCGCCACCGGCTCAGGAATGCCGGCGGCCTGGTAGGCGCGCAGCGCGGCGTCCAGCACCGTCACCAGGTAGTTGCTGGCGAAGACGGCTGCCGCGTGATACACGGTCTTGGCAGATGCAGCTATGGGCACCGGCTGCGCGCCGATGGCCTGCAGGGCCGGAGTCAGCACGGCCAGCGCGGCGGCGTCGCCTTCGATGCCGAAGAAGGTGCCTGCAAATTGGGCAGCCACCGCCGCCGGATCGGCAAAGCTGCGGATCGGATGGGCGCTGGCGACCAGCGCGCCGGCGTCGCGCGCCGCCTGCAACTGGTCCGAGGCCAGCGCGCCGCTGCAATGGAACACCACGCTGCCGCGCAGCGGCACGGCCTGCGCCAGCGCGGCGCAGGCGGATTGAATCTGGTCGTCGCCGACGGCCAGCAGGTGCACGGCGGCCGGCTGCAATTGATCGTAGCGCTCCACGGCCGCGCCGCTGCCGATGAAGTCCACGGCCGCCCGCGCCGAGGCTGCGGAGCGCGTCAGCACCTGCTGCACCTGGAAGCCGGCTTGCGCCGCCAGCAGGCGGCCCAGCACGCGGCCGACATGACCGGCGCCGATCAGGTTCAGCGTCGCCATCAGAAGCCGGACCCCGGCTGCTGCAGATACGCCTGTTCTTCCGGCGTCGATGCGCGGCCGAGGATGGCGTTACGATGCGGGAAGCGGCCGAAGCGGCGTATCACCTCGCGATGGCGATGGGCGTAATCGAGCATGCCGCCGATGCTGTTGGCGATGCCCGCCGGCGCTGTGCTGCGTACCGCATCGTGCATGCGCGTGTACAGGACCACGGACTGCTCCTGCATCGCCATGTCCTCCGCGTGCTCGAAAGGCAGATAGGCAAAGGCGCGCTGCAAGGGCGTCAGCGCCTGGTCCCGTTCCGCGCCGACCATGTTCCGCGCCGCCTGCAAGGCCTGCGGGTCGCCGGCAAAGGCCAGCGGCGTGCCGCGATGGACGTTGCGGCAGAATTGATCCAGCACCAGGATGCGCGCCAGCGCCGACCGCGGGCCTTCCTCGTCCCATTCATGCAGGCCGCCGGCCAGCGCCTGTTCTATCAGCGCGCCGAAGCGGCTTGCAATCTCGCGGTCGAATGCCTCGTTCTTCTGGAACCACTCGCTGCGCGGCGCGTCAGCGGCCTGGAACCAGAAATCGAATACGGCTTGGGCTTGTGCGTTCATCGTCATGGTCAGTTACGTGCGTGGGATAGTTGGAAGCTGTGGATGCCGTCGAACTGGGCCAGCTCCGCCGACAGCACCGACATCGGTGCGCCGCTACGCTTGCTCAGCGCGATGGCGACGAAGCGCCACTCCTGCATGCCGCCGTCGCTGCCTATCATCATCGAACCGCCTGCGATCTCGTAGCCGCGCTGCAGCGCCGTCGAACGCAGCACTGCTTCCTGCGGCAGGTAGCCCGCCTTGAAACGCATGGTGATCGCGATCGCATGCCGCGACGGCAGCCAGGCCTCCACCTTGGTCAGCAGGATCATCGCGCCGGCGCACAGCACGGCCAGCCCCATCGCGCCCAGGTAGAAGCCGATGCCGACCATCACGCCGATCACCGACGAGGCCCAGATCGAGGCCGCCGTGGTCAAGCCGCTGATGTTGAAGCCTTCGCGCATGATCACGCCGGCGCCGAGGAAGCCGATGCCGGTGACGATGCCCTGCACGATGCGGGTCGGGTCGGAGGTCAGGAGGGTGTGGCCGGTGTGGCCGCCGAACCAGTCGCCGGGGTAGCCGCCGATCACCGTCAGCGCGGCGGAGGCCATGCAAACCAGCCCGTAGGTACGCATGCCGGCGGCGCGGCCGTGGTACGAACGCTCGTAGCCGACCATCAGCCCAAGCAGCAGCGCCCCCACCAGGTTCAGCAAAATCACGCCGTTGGTGGCGATTTCGTGGGCAGACCAGTAGGCAAACAGGAATTCTATCGATGGCATGCTCGGTCTCTCTCAATGGTGGCGCGCCTTGCGACGGGCAGCGCGGCGGCGCTCAGGGCGCTTTTTTTATCAGCTGTTTTTCAAACGCGACATCGAGCTTGCTGACGCGCTTGGGCGGTCCGGGCGAGATGCCGTTGACGAAGGCGACAAAGTCGTCCAGCTCCAGCGGCGCGCACAGCGGCGGCTGGCCCGCGCCCTCGGTCAGGAAAAAATGGCCGCTGCCGGTGCGCGACATCGAGTATTTGGCATTGCCGCTGCGGACCTTGAGGCGGTCGACGGCGGACGTGGCCCGGGTGGCGCGGCCGCTCATGCCAGTGCCTCCGTACGGGTTTCCAGCCAGGCCAGCGCATCGCCGGACACCAGCGGCCGCAGGCGCTTGCGCACCGTGGCGTGATAGTCGTTCAGCCAACGTTTCTCGTCGTCGCGCAGCAGCGCGGCGTCGATGCAGCGGGTGTCGATCGGGCACAGGGTCAGCGTTTCGAAATCGAGAAACTCGCCGAATTCGGTCTGGCCCGCAGGGCGGTTCAGCACCAGGTTTTCAATCCGGATGCCCCATTGGCCGGGACGGTACAGCCCCGGTTCTATCGATGTAATCATGCCTGGCTCCATGGCGGTGTGCGGCTCCGGCATCGCCGATTGCGATATCGACTGCGGGCCTTCGTGCACGTTGAGGAAGTAACCGACGCCGTGGCCGGTGCCGTGGCCGAAGTCCAGGCCCTCGGCCCACAGCGGCGCGCGGGCGATGGCGTCGAGCATCGGCGAGCGGGTGCCGCGCGGGAAGCGCGCGCGGGACAGGGCGATCACGCCCTTGAGCACCAGCGTGAAGTCGCGTTTGTGGGCGGCCGTGATGGCGCCGACGCCCACCACGCGGGTGATGTCGGTGGTGCCGCCCACGTACTGGCCGCCGGAATCGATCAGCAGCAGGCCGTCGCCTTCGATGATGGAGTGCTGGGCTTCGGTGGCGCGGTAATGCATGATCGCGCCGTTGGAGCGGAAGCCGGCGATGGTCGAGAAGCTCGGGCTGACGAAGCCGGGACGGCGCGCGCGTGCCGCCGTGATGTGGTGGTCGATGGCCACTTCGGTCAGCGGGGCGCGCTGCGGATCGGCCAAAGTCTGGTCCAGCCAGGTGAAGAATTCGCACAGGGCGGCGCCGTCCTGCTCCATGGCGGCGCGCACATGCTCGGCGTCGGCCTCGCTTTTCTTCGATTTGGCGAAGGTGGTCGGGTTGATCGCCTCGATCACCTTGACCTTGGCCGGCACCCACTGGCGCGTGCCGTAGGTGAGGCGGCGCGGGTCGATCAGCAGCGTGCTGTCGGCGGGCAGCGCGGCCAGGGCGGCGGCGGCCGATTCGTAGGGCGCGACGTCCACGCCCTCCTCCGCCAGCGTGGCGCGCAGCGCGGGCGGGATCTTGCCGTCGGCGACGAACAGCGTGGCGCGGGTCGGCGCGACCAGGGCGTGCGACAGGAAAATCGGGTTGTAATTGACGTCGGCGCCGCGCAGGTTGAACAGGTAGGCGATGTCGTCCAGCGTCGAAATCAGGTGGCGTTGTGCACCAAGTTGCTTCATTGCAATGCGCAAATCGGCCAGTTTGCCGATGCGGGTTTTGGAGGCGTACGGCGGCAGGTGCTCGTAAACCGGTGCGGCCGGGAGCGCGGGGCGGTCGGTCCAGACCTGGTTGAGCAGGTCAATATCTGTGCGCAGCGCAACATCCTTGGCCTGCAGCGCCTGTTCCAGCAGGCGGGCGATGGACAGGCCGAGCACCGCGCCGTCGACGGCAGCCGTCTGGCCGGATTTCAAATAGGCGGCCAGCCAGTCGACATATTGGACGCTGGCGCCGGAGGTCAGCTTCATTAACTGGATGCCGGTATTTGCCAGTTGCTGTTCGGCCTGGGCCCAATAACGGGCGTCGGTCCAGATGCCGGCGAATTCGGGCGTGATGATAAATGTGCCGACCGAGCCGGTAAAACCCGACAGCCATTCACGGCCCTGCCAGCGCGGCGGCAGATATTCGGACAAATGGGGATCGGCGGACGGCACGATCAACGCGTCGATCTGCTGCTGACGCATCGCCGCGCGCAGCAGCGCCAAGCGCTCGACAACGTGGGAGGTATCTGAATTAGGCATGGAATAAGTCGAAGTCCGGTGCGCCGCCGGTGCGGCATAGCTTACCGCTATGATACCGCGATTGCTGGGGATATACGTTTCGAACTTTGAACGTGTGCATTAATGGCACAGCTTGTTCCGCAGCGCGCCGAAACCCGCAGTGATCATGATCGCCTCATCTCCTCCGACGGAAAATGGCGTTCAATCGAACAAGAGGATTATCACCAACGGATACGCAAAAGCCTCTTCATTCCTGGAAGTATATTTACGGCCACAGAAAATCAACACCACCAACGATAAGCCGCATATTAAGCAGTCGTAGAAAAATAGCAGCTCCAGCGATTCCTTCTGCTCGACCGTCAAATGCTGAAATTTGGCGCAAACGCGCTAAAAATTAGCATGATTTGAAGGCAAAAACTGCCCTGATCGGAAATTGGCAACGTATGGGAGTGGTGCTCAGGCCTCGTAGCGGCGCAGGCCTTCGAGGTCGAGTATGCGGATGCCGCCGTAATCAAGACTTAATAAGCCTTGTTTCTCCAGCAGCTGTAATGCCTGATTGGCGCGCTGGCGCGAAGCGCCGGACAGCAGGCCTAATTCCTCCTGCGATATCTGCACCAGTTTCTCCAATCCCGGATAAAGATGGGAATTAAACATGGACACCAGACAGCGCGCAACGCGCGTATCCGGATTTAATAAACGGTCATTTTCCACCATGCCGATAAACTGCCCCAAACGCTCATTCAATTGCATCAGCAAAAACCGCGTAAAAGGCAAACTCGTTTCCAGCAACCAATGAAAAGTAGAAATAGGCATACGGGCGATACGCGTATCGCGCAAAGCCATCGCATCGTATTTGAGTATTTCTTTTTTTAAAAGCGACCCCTCGCCAAACCAGCCGCCTGCCGGCACGCCGGTAAATGACACGCTTTTACCGGCCGCCGAGAAATTCGTCATCTTGACCATGCCGTCCATAATACCCAGCCA
Organism: Rugamonas rivuli; assembly: GCF_009380165.1. Taxonomy (GTDB): domain Bacteria; phylum Pseudomonadota; class Gammaproteobacteria; order Burkholderiales; family Burkholderiaceae_D; genus Rugamonas; species Rugamonas rivuli. Next base: position 37,083 of record NZ_WHUF01000006.1, on the reverse strand, counting down.
ATTCTCCACCATCTCACCTTTGCGGCAAACATAACCCCCCTTGGCGACAAAGGTTTCAAAAGTCTCAGCCTCCACGCGCGCCATTTGTTCCGGCGTCAGACCCTGAGCCCAGATCGCCGTGCGCAATGCTTCTTTGAGGCTAATTTGATGTTGATTAGGCATTATTGCAACGCACCATGGAAAAGTCGGTCAAATGTCGCTGAAAAGACAACCTGACTTCCAGCGGCAGGCTAATATCATCACATAAAAAGGCTGCCGTATCAGAAGTTTAACAAGTACGAGCAAACAGCAACAGGAGACACTGGTGCATACACAGAACGAGACATTCCCGCGCTGGTTGCTGGCCCATGGCCGGCTCCGTCCAGGGAAACCCGCATTCCGCGAAAAATACCTGGGCATCTGGCAAAGCTGGACTTGGTCCCAGGTCAACGACGAAGTGCGGGCGCTGGCCTGCGGCCTGGCCGCCATCGGCTTCCAGCGCGGCATGAACCTGGCCATCATCGGCGACAACCGCCCCCGCCTCTACTGGTCCATGCTGGCCGCCCAATGCCTGGGCGGCGTGCCGGTGCCGCTGTACCAGGACGCCCCGGCCGCCGACATGGCCTACGTGCTGGAAAACGCCGAGATCCGCTACGCCATCGTCGAAGACCAGGAACAGGTCGACAAGTTGATGGAACTGCAAAGTTTATATCCGCATATCGAACACATCGCCTACGACGACGAACGCGGCATGCGCCACTACCGCCAGAAAGGCCTGCTGTCCTTCGCCCGCCTGCAGGAGCTGGGCCGCGCCTGGGACCAGGCCAATCCCGGCATGTTCGACAACGCCGTCAAGGCCGGCCAGGGCAGCGACAACGCCATCATCCTGTACACCTCCGGCACCACCGGCAAGCCGAAAGGCGTATGCCAGACCCACAACGCGCTGATCGCGGCCGGCACCGGCGGCGTCGGTTTCGAGAACCTCACCGACGAAGAAGACATCCTGTCCTACCTGCCGATGGCCTGGGTGGGCGACTGCCTGTTCTCCTTCGCCCAGGCGATGACGGCCGGCTTCACCGTCAACTGTCCCGAATCCGGCGACACCGTCATGACCGACATGCGCGAAATCGGCCCTACTTATTACTTCGCCCCGCCGCGCGTGTTCGAAAACATGCTGACCACCGTAATGATACGGATGGAAGACGCCGGCGCCATCAAGCGCCACATGTTCCACCACTTCATGGCGGTGGCCCGCCGCTGCGGCGCCGCCATCCTGGACGGCAAACCGGTGGCGCTGTCCGACCGCCTGGCCTACGCCGTGGGCCGGGTGCTGGTCTACGGCCCGCTGAAAAACGTGCTGGGCATGTCGCGCGTGCGGGTCGCCTACACCGCCGGCGCCGCGATCGGCCCCGACCTGTTCCGCTTCTACCGCTCCATCGGCGTCAACCTGAAGCAGTTCTACGGCTCCACCGAAACCTGCGCCTACATCTGTTTGCAACCGGACGGCCAGATCAAGTTCGACAGCGTCGGCCTGCCGGCGCCCGGCGTCGAGGTCAAGCTGGCCGACAACGGCGAAGTGCTGGTCAGGTCGCCAACATTGATGGACTGTTATTACAAGCGTCCCGACGCGACCAGCGAAGCGATCGACGCCGAAGGCTACTTCCACACCGGCGACGCCGGCCTGTTCGACCACGAAGGCCACCTGAAGATCATCGACCGCGCGGCGGACGTGGGCAAGATGAACGGCGGCGCCATCTTCGCGCCCAACTACGTGGAGAACAAACTCAAGTTCTTCCCCTTCATCAAAGAGGCGGTGGTGTTCGGCGACCAGCGCGACGAGGTCTGCGCCTTCATCAATATCGACATGGAAGCCGTGGGCAACTGGGCCGAGCGCCGCAGCATCGCCTACTCCGGCTACACCGACCTGGCCGCGCACCCGCAGGTGTATGGCCTGGTGCGCGACTGCATCGAGCAGGTCAACGCCGACCTGGCGGCCGAGCCATTGATGAGCGACACGCAGATCCACCGCTACCTGGTGCTGCACAAAGAGCTCGACCCCGACGACGATGAGCTGACCCGCACCCGCAAAGTGCGGCGCAAGTTCATCGCCGAGAAGTACGCGGTGCTGATCGCTGCGCTCTACAGCGGCAAGCAGTCGCAGTACATCGAAACGCAGGTCAAGTTCGAAGATGGCCGCAGCGGGCTGGTGGCGGCGGACCTGAAGATCGAGCCTTGCAAGACGTTCCCTGCCATCCAGGCAGCGGCATGACGGAGGACATCACCATGCAAATGAACGAACCAGACACCCATTTCGGTGCCGACGCAGACCCCGACCGCCGCAAGATCGGCCCGGTGATCCTCGACCTGAAAAACATCTCGCTGTCGTTCGGCGGCGTCAAGGCGCTGACCGACATCTCCTTCGACGTCAAACAGCACGAGATCCGCGCCATCATCGGCCCCAATGGCGCCGGCAAAAGCTCGATGCTCAACGTGATCAACGGCGTGTACCGCCCGCAGCTGGGGGAGATCATCTACCGCGGCGAGCACCGCAAGAATATGGACTGCCACGCCGCCGCCAAATCCGGCATCGCCCGCACCTTCCAGAACATCGCGCTGTTCAAGGGCATGACGGTCCTCGACAACATCATGACCGGCCGTAACCTGAAGATGAAATCGAACTTCCTGATGCAGGCCCTGTACTGGGGCCCGGCACGGCGCGAGGAAATCGCCCACCGCGTCAAGGCGGAGGAGATCATCGACTTCCTGGAAATCCAGGCGATCCGCAAGACGCCGGTGGGCCGCCTGCCCTACGGTCTGCAGAAGCGCGTGGAGCTGGGCCGCGCCCTGGCGGCCGAGCCGGAAATCCTGCTGCTCGACGAACCGATGGCCGGCATGAACGTCGAAGAGAAGCAGGACATGTGCCGCTTTATCCTCGACGTCAACGACCAATTCGGCACCACCATCGTGCTGATCGAGCATGACATGGGCGTGGTGATGGACATCTCCGACCGCGTGGTGGTGCTCGACTACGGCAAGAAGATCGGCGACGGCACGCCCGACGACATCCGCTGCAACCAGGACGTGATCAACGCCTATCTCGGAAAGGCCTGCGAATGAACGTGAACTTTTTCTTTGAGGTGCTGATCGGCGGCCTGCTGTCCGGCGTGATGTACGCGCTGGTGGCGATCGGCTTTGTGCTGATCTACAAGGCCTCCGGCGTATTCAACTTCGCCCAGGGCGCGATGGTGTTCTTCGCCGCGCTGACCTGCGTGGGCATCGTCGACAAGCTGGGCGTGTCGCTGTGGGTGGCGATCCCGCTGACCATCGTGGTCATGATCCTGCTCGGCATCGCCATCGAGCGCGTGGTGCTGCGGCCATTGGTGAACCAGCCGGAGATCACGCTGTTCATGGCCACCATCGGCCTGGCCTTCTTCATCGAGGGGCTGGCGCAATTGATGTGGGGCTCGCAGGTGCACAAGCTGGAGCTGCCCATCGAGGATGTGCCGTCCGAATACCTGATGAACAAATTTAACATCCTCGTCTCGCAGTTCGACATCATGGCGGCCGCCGTTTGCGGCCTGCTGGTGACTGCGCTGGCACTGCTGTTCTCCAGGACCAAGGTAGGCCGCGCACTGCGCGCGGTGGCGGACGATCACCAGGCCGCGCTGGCCGTCGGCATTCCTCTGCAGCGCATCTGGGCGGTGCTGTGGGCGGTGGCTGGCCTGGTCGCGCTGGTGGCGGGCCTGCTGTGGGGCGCCCGCAATGGCGTGCAGTTCGCGCTGACCTTCGTGGCGCTGAAGGCGCTGCCGGTACTGATCCTGGGTGGCTTCACGTCGATGCCGGGCGCGATCGTCGGCGGCCTGATTATCGGCGCCTCCGAAAAAATGGCCGAGGTGTATATCGGCCCGCTGGTCGGCGGCGGCATCGAAGGCTGGTTCCCGTACGTGCTGGCGCTGATGTTCCTGCTGGTGCGGCCGGAAGGCCTGTTCGGCGAAAAAATCATCCGCAGAATCTGAGAGGCTAAAGGTACATCCCATGCTCTACCGCGAAGCAGGACAATTCAAAACCAGCTACCAGGCCGACAACCAGATCTTCCCCATCCTGCAGGACCGCATCGCGCTGTTCGCACTGCTGATGGTGGCGATCGTGGTGGTGCCGCTGTTCGCATCGCCGTACACCTTGTCCGCGATCCTGATCCCCTTCCTGATTTTCTCGCTAGCCGCGCTGGGACTGAACATCCTCACCGGCTACGCGGGCCAGCTGTCGCTAGGCACGGCCGCCTTCATGGCGGTCGGCGCCTTCGCCGCGTACAACTTCCTGGCGCGCTTGCCCGGCCTGCCGGTGCTGCTGGCCTTCGTGCTGGGCGGCTTGAGCGCAGCGCTGGTCGGCATCGCCTTCGGCCTGCCGTCGCTGCGCATACGCGGCTTCTACCTGGCCGCGTCCACGCTGGCCACGCAGTTCTTCGTGGTCTGGTGCCTGACCAAGATCCCCTACCTGACCAACTACAGCAGCTCCGGCGTGATCACCGCGCAGAAGATCGTCATCCTCGGCTACCAGTTCGACACGCCGGACCGCAAATACCTGCTGGTGCTGGGCGTGGTGGCGGTGATGGCGCTGCTGGCCAAGAACATGATCCGCTCCAACGTCGGCCGCTCGTGGATGGCCGTGCGCGACATGGACGTGGCGGCCGAAGTGATCGGCTTCCGCCTGATGCGCACCAAGCTGCTGGCCTTCGCCGTCAGCTCCTTCTACTGCGGCGTGGCCGGCGCGCTGTACGCCTACGCCTACCTCGGCACCGTGGAGCCGGAAGCCTACAACCTCGACCTGTCGTTCCGCATCCTGTTCATGGTGATCATCGGCGGCGTCGGCTCGGTGCTGGGCTCCTTCCTCGGCGCGGCCTTCATCGTGCTGCTGCCGGTGTTCCTGAACATCTTCGCCCACAGCCTGGCGCTGCCGACCAGCGTGGCGTCCAACCTGGAGCTGATGGTGTTCGGCGCCCTGATCATATTTTTCCTGATCGTGGAACCGCACGGTCTGGCACGTTTGTGGCAAATCGGTAAAGAGAAACTGCGTCTGTGGCCATTCCCGCACTGAACGCATACAACAATAACCTGGAGGAGTAGACAATGAAGCGCATCGCATCCCTGGCACTCGGACTCACACTGGTCGCATCCATACCCGCATGGGCGCAGCCCGCGGTGGCCGATCAATATGTCGCCCTGCCCTCGTATCGCGTGGGCCCTTATGCGGCGGGCGGTTCCGGCTTCTACGGCGGCATTATCGATTACTTCAACCTGGTCAACCTGTCGGGCGGCGTCAACGGCGTGAAGATCTCCTGGGAAGAATGCGAAACCGAATACAACCCTTCGCGCGGCGTCGAATGCTACGAGCGCCTGAAGACCAAGAACGGCGGCGCCACACTGGTCGAACCGCTGTCCACCGGCGTGGCCTACGGCGTGCTCGATCGCCTGCCGACCGATAAAATCCCGATGACGATGATAGGCTACGGCCGCTCGGACGCCGCCAACGGCAAGGTCTTCCCCTACGTGTTCCCGCTGATTACCAGCTACTGGAACCAGGCCGCCGCGATGATCAAATACCTCGGCGACAAAAACGGCGGCATGGACAAGCTGAAAGGCAAGAAGATCGCCTACCTGTACCACGACTCGGCCTTCGGCAAGGAACCCTTGCCGGTGCTGGACGCCTTGTCCAAGCAGTACGCCTTTGAGCTGATCAAGATCCCCGTCACGCCGCCGGGCACCGAGCAGCAATCGCAATGGCTGCAGATCCGCCAGGCCAATCCGGATCACGTAATCCTGTGGGGCTGGGGTTCGATGAACGCGGTCGCCATCAAGACCGCGCAGCGCAACGGCGTACCGCGCGAGAAAATCCTGGGCGTGTGGTGGGCCGGCTCCGAGGAAGACACCGTACCGGCCGGCGACGCCGCCAAGGGCTACAGCGCGATGACCTTCAACACGCCGGGCAACTACCCGGTGATGGACGAGATCCACAAAAAACTCTACGACGCCGGCAAAGGCAACCTGGCCGACCGCACCCGCATCGGCTCCGTGTACCACATGCGCGGCGTCAGCGCTGCCATCCTGTGGGTGGAGGCGATGCGCACCGCGCAGGAAAAATTCGGCAAGGGCAAACCGGTCAGCGGCGAACAAATGCGCTGGGGCCTGGAGCACCTGAACGTCGACGAAGCCCGCCAGAAAGCCATCGGCGCCTTCGGCATGCTGCCGCCGGTGAAGACCAGCTGCGACGACCATGAAGGCTCGGGCGCCGTCAAGGTCCAGCAATGGGACGGCAAGAAGTGGAACGCCATCACACCGAACTGGATCGTCGGCGACAAGGCCCTGACCCGCAAGCTGCTGGAAGAAAGCTCCGCAGCCTACGCGGCCGAGAAAAAAATCACTCCAGCCTGCGCAAAATGACGATCGCCGCCAGCACAGCAGCCGCTCCGGCGGCAGCGCCCTACCTGTCCGTGAACAACGTAGAAGTCATTTACGACCACGTGATCCTGGTGCTCAAGGGCGTGTCCCTGCAAGTCCCGCAAGGGAAGATCGTGGCCCTGCTGGGCGCCAACGGCGCCGGCAAGTCCACCACGCTCAAGACCATCTCCACGCTGCTGCGCGGCGAACGGGGCGACGTCACCAAGGGCGAGGTCCAGTTCAAGGGCGAACGCATCGACCAGCTCACGCCCAATGAGCTGGTGCGGCGCGGCCTGTCGCAGGTGATGGAGGGACGCCACTGCTTCGGCCACCTGACCATCGAAGAAAACCTGTTGACCGGCGCCTACACCCGCAGCGCATCGCGGGCGGAGCTGAAGGAATCGCTGGAGAAGGTCTACCACTACTTCCCGCGCCTGCGCGAACGGCGCGGCAGCCAGGCCGGCTACACCTCCGGCGGCGAGCAGCAGATGTGCGCCATCGGCCGCGCGCTGATGGCCAAGCCGTCGATGATCCTGCTGGACGAACCATCGATGGGTATCGCGCCGCAGATCGTCGACGAGATCTTCGGCATCGTGAAGGACTTGAACAGCAAGGAGAACGTCTCCTTCCTGCTGGCCGAGCAGAACACCAGCATCGCGCTGCGCTACGCCGACTTCGGCTACATCCTGGAGAACGGCCGCGTGGTGATGGAAGGCGCGGCCTCCGAGCTGGCCAGCAATGAAGACGTCAAGGAGTTCTACCTCGGCGTTTCCGGCGCCGGCCGCAAGAGCTTCCGCGACATGAAATTTTACCGCCGCCGCAAACGCTGGCTGGCTTGAGGAACAGAGGATCACAGCGCATGAATATCAAGCAGGCCAAGGCTTTGTGCCGCACCTTTCCCGGCGCGACCGAGGATACCAAGTGGGGCGCGGACCTCGTGTTCTCCGTCGGCGCCAAGATGTTCGCCGTCACGGAGCTGGACGACAAGGCCAAGGGCATCAGCTTCAAGGTGGAGGACGACCGCTTCCTTGAACTGACCGACCGCCCCGGCATCATCCCTGCGCCCTACCTGGCCCGCGTGAAGTGGGTGCACGTCGAGGACTTGAAAACCCTCAGCGACATCGAGGCAAAGGAACTGCTGACGCGCTCTTACGAACTGGTGTTCGGCAAGCTGACCAAGAAGCTGCAACGCGAAATTCAAGGATAAACAACCATGGCCGATACCTACGACAGTCTAGAAACGCGCGCGCCGGAACAACGCGAACGCGAACTGATGGCGCGCCTGCCGCAGCTGGTGGCGCGTGCCAAGGCCGCCGCCGGCTGGTCGCGCATCCTGCATGACATCAACGCCGCCGGCATCGACAGTCGCGCCGCGCTGGCGACGCTGCCGGTGACGCGCAAGTCCGACCTGCACGCGCTGCAGCAGAAGCAGGCGCCGTTCGGCGGGCTCAATACCACGCCGGTGGGCCAGCTGTCGCGCGTGTTCATGTCGCCCGGCCCCATCTTCGATCCAGAAGGACGCGGCCAGGACTGGTGGCGTTTCGCCCGGCCCATGTACGCGGCAGGCGTGCGCGCCGGCGGCCTGCTGCAGAACTGCTTCTCCTACCACTTCACCCCGGCCGCCTTCATGGTCGAAGGCGGCGCCGCGCGCATAGGCTGCGCAGTGATACCGGCCGGCGCCGGCCAGACCGAGATGCAGGTGCAGGCCATCAGCCACCTGCGGCCCGATACCTACATCGGCACGCCGTCCTTCCTGAAGATCATCGTCGAGAAGGCGCAGGAGCTGGGCGCGGATGTCAGCAGCATCAAACAGGCGCTGATGTCCGCAGAGGCGCTGCCCGAATCGCTGCGCAGCTGGTTCGTCGAGCACGGCGTGCCGCATGTGCTGCAATGCTATGCGTCGGCCGATGTCGGCAGCATCGCCTATGAAACCCAGACCGGCGGCGTGCGCGATCCCGGCATGGTGCTCGACGAAGACCTGATACTGGAAATCGTCCGCCCCGGCACCGGCGATCCCGTGCCCGACGGCGAGATCGGCGAAGTGGTCATCACCCTCTTCAATCCCGACTATCCGCTGATACGCTTCGCCACCGGCGACCTGTCGGCAGTGCTGACCGGCGTGGCGCCGTCGCCGTGCGGCCGCACCAACACGCGCATCAAGGGCTGGATGGGCCGCGCCGACCAGACCACCAAGGTGCGCGCGATGTTCGTCCATCCATCGCAGGTGCACGACGTCGCCCGCCGCCACCCGGAAATCGTCAAGGCGCGGCTTGTGGTCTCGGGCCACATGGCGCAGGACGTGATGACGCTGCACTGCGAAGTGGCCGACCCGAACGCCGCCGCCAGCGCCGCCGCCATCACCGAATCGATACGCGACCTGACCAAATTACGGGGCGAGGTGCGGTTTGCCGCCATCGGCAGCCTGCCCAATGACGGCAAGGTGATCGACGACGTGCGCGACTACAAATAAGCTACGGACGATTGTGGTGGAAAACCAACGGCATGCTATGGGCCGGGATATGGCGGATAATAGCGAACTCACCACCTGTTTTTAGAAGCCGAAGAAGACCATGCAAGACTTCCACCACAACCGCGCCCGCGCCCTGCTGGAAAACGCGGAAGAGCTGTTCAGCAAACAAGACGTCGACAACGCCGTGACCGCGATGGCCGACACCCTCAACGCCCGTTTCGACCGGCCGGACAGCGAAACCTTCCCGCTGGTGCTGGGCGTGATGGGCGGCGCGGTGGTCTTCACCGGCAACCTGCTGCCGCAGCTGACCTTCCCGCTCGAATTCGACTACATCCACGTCAGCCGCTACGGCGACGACGACCAGGGCGGACAAGTGGTGTGGAAAGTGGTGCCGCGTTCGAACGTGGCCGGCCGCGTGGTCATCGTGCTGGACGACATCCTGGACGAAGGCGAAACGCTGGCCCACGTCAAACAGCGCCTGCTGGACATGGGCGCGGCCGAAGTGGTGCTCGCCGTCTTCGCCGACAAGGCGATCGGCAAGGCCAAGCCGTGCAAGGCGGACATCGTCGGCATCACCATTCCGAACCGCTTCGTCGTCGGCTTCGGCATGGACGCTTATGGCTACTGGCGCAACCTGCCGGGCCTGTGGGCCATCCAGACCGAGAACTAAGCCTTACCGCCGCAGGCCGCAGTGATACTTTCATGGCTGTTCCTGCTGGCGATAGGCCAGGCCTTTCTGATGACGCTGACGCTGCTCAGCGTCCGCCAGCCGGAGATGCGCACCGCCAACCGGCTGCTGTCCGCGCTGCTGCTGGTGTTCGCGGCCATCATCGGCCATAACTGGCTGGGACTCAATCACCTCTACCGGCAATACCCGCACAGCGCGCTGGCCATCGTCACGCTGGGACTGGCCGTGGGGCCGCTGCAGTACCTCTATCTGCACGCCATGCTGTCCGATCAAAAGCTGGGGCGCCGCGCGCTGCTGCACTTCGCGCCGTTCGCCGTCGCCACGCTGGCGATGACGCCGTTCTATCTGCAATCGGCCGAACAGAAGCTGGCGTGGCTGAATCGCTGGGACGGCTGGCCGTGGTACATGACCGTGGCGGGGCTGGCCAAGCTGGCGATCCTGCTGGCCTACATCCGCGCCACCTACCTGCTGGTGGGGCGCGTTCCCGCCGATTCCGACCTGGTGCGCGACCTGCGGCGCCTGATGGGCATGTGGCTGGTCAGCGCGGTGCTGAGCATCGTCGCGCTGGCGATGGCGGTGCTGGACGTCGAGCAGCCGCTGTCGGCCGATGCGATGGATGGCATCTCGCTGATGCTGTTCGTGTTCGCGACCGCCTTCACGGCGATGCGGCTGCCGCTGGGTTATCGTCCGCGTACGCTGCCGCCACCGCCGCCGCCCAAGCCGCGCTATGCCGGCAGCCAGCTGTCCGACAGCGACCGCGAGGCGTTTTTGGCGCGGCTGAACGCCTGCATGGCGCAGGAGCAGCCCTACCGCAACGGCGAATTGAAGCTGGAAGACCTGGCCACGCAGGTGGCGATGACGCCGCACGAACTGTCCCAGCTGATCAACGAACACTGCGGCGGCAATTTCGCCGATTACCTGAACCGGCACCGCGTCGAAGCCCTGAAACTGGCCCTGCACGATCCCAGCCAGGCCGGTTCCAGCATCCTGGACCTGGCGCTGTTGGCCGGATTTAACAGTAAAAGCGCGATGAACCGCGTATTTAAAAAGCACACAGGCATGACGCCGGGCGAGTTCCGCGACCGGGCCGAAACCTCGGCCTAGCCGGGTGCCAGATCATCATTTGAGACGCAAAACCCGGCCTGCGGCTGCAAACTGGGCTCCTCATAACACGGAGCCTCGCATGAAAACCACTCGCATTCTCGCCAGCCTGTCCCTACTCCTCTGCGCCCAGGCATGGGCCGGCACACAAACCTGGATCACCAACGTCAAGCTGGTGTCGCCCGAAAAACTGGACCGCATCGAAGCAGGCAGTGTGCTGATCGAGGACGAGCGCATCGTCCGCGTCGTGCGCGGCGCCGGCGGCAAGGCGCCGGCTGGGGCGCGCCGCGTCGATGGCAAAGGCCAGTTCCTCACGCCCGGCCTGATCGACTCGCACGTCCACCTGTTCTCCGTGCCCGGCATGAGCTTCGAGCAGGCCGACCAGAAGCAGACCATGGCCGCCGAATACTTCGCGCAGATGCCGCGTTCCTTCCTCTACTACGGCTACACCACGGTGATCGACCTGGCCGCCGGCAGCCGCGAATTCATCGACCGGGTCAAAGCCGCGCCGCTGCATCCGGACGTCTACGACTGCGGTGCGCCACTGGTGTTCGCCAACGGCTATCCATCCTCGTACGCGCCGCCGGAGACGCGCTTCGACATGTTCTCCAACTTCATCTACGACCCGGCGCAGGCCGACAAGATCCCCGCCCGCTTCAAGCCGGAGGACTACACGCCGGCCAAGGGCGTGGCGCGGGTCAAGGCCGACCATGGCATCTGCGTCAAGACCCACTTCGAACACGGCTTCGGCACCATGCACAACCTGCCGGTGATGAGCCCCGCCGTGTATGGAGAAGTGCGCGCGGCGGCCAGCCGCGACAATCTGGTGCTGGTCACGCACGGAAACTCGTTCGAGGCCCAGACCTTCGCCGTCAACGGCGGCGCCGACGTGCTGGCGCACGGCATGTGGCACTGGGGCGAGATGGACAAGGAAAAGGAACTGCCGCCTGCAATCAAGCAGCTGCTGGACAAGATCGCCGCGCGCAAGATCGGCTACCAGGCGACGATGCAGGTGCTGCATGGCCTGAACGCGTATTTCGAGCCGGCCTATCTGAACCACCCGGCGCTGCCCAAGCTGCTGCCGCCCTCGATGCTGGCTTGGCTCCAGACGCCCGAAGGCCAGTGGTTCAAGCAGGAGATCGCGGAAGATGAAACCGACGCCGCCGTGTTGAAGGGGATGGAAGCGCCGCTGCGGCGCCAGCGGCAGGTGGTGGCCTACCTGGCCGGCAAGGACGCCAACTTCGTGTTCGGCACCGACACGCCGTCGTCACCGACCTACGGCAACATCCCCGGCCTGAACGGCTACCTGGAGATGCAGGACCTGCACCAGGCCGGCCTGTCGCTGGCGCAGCTGTTCAAGGCGGCGACCATCAACAACGCCCGCACCTTCAAGATCGATGCGCAGGTGGGCACCATCGAAGCGGGCAAGGTGGCGAATCTGGTGCTGATGAAGATGTCGCCGCTGGCCGATATCCGCGCCTACGACAGCGTGCAGACCGTATGGGTGCGCGGCAAGGAGACGCCACGCGACAGCCTGGCCGTCGGCGGCCGTTGATTATTGGCCGCTGCTGCCGGTGCGTTTGACGTGGGTGCTCATGTCGTGGACGTTGCGATCGTTCCATTTGGCGGCGACGCCGTTCTCGCCGAAGTCCACGCCGGAGCGGACCTGGGAGCTGCTGTAACGGTTGGTGGCTGCAACCCACTCATTGCGGCGGGCGACGATGTCGTCATAGGCTTTCTGCACCAGTGCGGCGGCGGCTTCGCTGCGGTCGCCGGTCTGGTATTCGAGGGCGCACTGCTTCCATTCCGCGATGCGCTTCTCGACGCGGCGCACCGCGTCGTTGGAGGTGGAAACCGCCGGAATCTCCGGCGATTCGCAGGTGAACGCTGCCGGCGGCGGCGCGTCAGCCGCCGCAGCCGTGCCGGCCAGCCATACCATTCCGATCAGCAGTGCCTTCATCGCGCCCCCAGTTATTTTTCAAGAAAACCATCTTATCTGAAATATAACTTGGCGGCGCGGATTTTTTACAGCGCCAGACGCGCGCGGGCTGCGTCGTATTCCTGCTTCAGGCGGGCCACCATTTCGGCGGTGGTCGGCACGTCGTCCATCAGGCCCACACCCTGGCCGGCGCCCCAGATGTCGCGCCATGCTTTGGCGCTGCTGGAGCCGAAGTTCATCGAGCTCTTGTCCGCCTGCGGCAGCGCGTCCGGGTCCAGGCCTGCGGCGACGATGGATTTTTTCAGGTAGTTGCCGTGCACGCCGGTGAACAGGTTCGAATACACGATGTCCGCCGCCGTCGATTCCACGATCGCGTTGCGGTAGTCGTCGCTGACGTTCGATTCCTGCGTCGCCAGCCAGCGCGAGCCGATGTACGCGAAGTCCGCGCCCATCGCCTGTGCCGCCAGGATCGCATCGCCGGTCGCGATGGAGCCGGACAGCGCGATCGGGCCCTTGAAGAATTTGCGGATCTCGCCCACCAGCGCGAACGGCGACAAGGTGCCGGCATGGCCGCCGGCGCCGCTGGCCACCAGGATCAGGCCATCGACGCCCGCCTCCAGCGCCTTCTCGGCGTGGCGGATCGAGACCACGTCGTGCAGCACGATGCCGCCGTAGCTGTGGATCGCGTCCAGCATCTCTTTCGGCGGCGCGCGCAGCGAGGAGATGATGATGGGGATCTGGTGCTTGACGCAGACTTCCACGTCATGCGCCAGGCGGTCGTTCGACTGGTGCACGATCTGGTTGACGGCGATCGGGCCGACGCGCTTGTCCGGATTGGCGGCCTGGAATTCGGCCAGTTCCTTCTGCAGGTCGGTCAGCCACACATCCAGCAGTTCCGCCGGACGCGCGTTCAGCGCCGGGAAGGAGCCGACGATGCCGGCCTTGCACTGCGCCGCGACCAGGGCCGGGCCGCTGGCGATGAACATCGGGGATGCGATGACTGGAAGAGAGAGGTTTTGCAACGCTGCAGGCAGGGCCATGGCGAACTCGCTGTGGGAGATTAAGGAAAATCGATTATAGATCGAAAATAGTACGACCGTGCCGAAACTAGGCGAGTTCCTCTATATTTGCTTGTGGGCTACTCGTTAAGTAAGTACTCACCATCGATGCAAGCCGCGCCGGCTCGTACCAGCTGGCCGACTGCCCAGGCGCCGAGCTGCTCCGGCGTCTGCTTCAGGAAGTTGGCGTTGGCCTTGGCGAAGACCGGCATCGCCAGCAGCAGCTGCGGCACGTCCGCCAGCGGAATGCGCTGGCGCTCCAGCAGCAGGAACTTCAGCAGCACTTTCAGCGCGTTCTGCGCGTTGCGCAGCGGATCGGCTTCCAGGTAGTCCAGCCGCGAACGGGCCCGCGCCAGCGCGCCGGCCACGTCGTCGAAAGGCTTGCCGTGGCCGGGGATCACCAACCGCACATCCAGCCCGGCGATCAAGTCCAGCGTGGCGCGCTCCTCGGCGAAGCCGGACTGGCCGTCCAGCTCCGGGAAGATGATGCCGAAGCCGTTTTCCCACAGCGCGTCCGCCGAAATCAGCAGCCGCTCCTGCGGGCAGTAGAAGATCAGCGAATGCGGATCGTGGCCGGGGGCGGCCAGCGCCTGCCACTCCATGTCCGCCAGCGTCAGCACGTCGCCGGGGGCGATGGTGGCGTCGAAGGTAAAACGCTCGCAGCGCTGGCCGGTGGCCTTGAAGCTGAGCGCTTCCACGTCCCAGTGCCGCACCTTGTCCGCCTCGGCGACCGGAATCGAGGTACGGCTGCCGAAATGGGCCTGCAAGATGGCGTTGCCGCCGCAATGGTCGGAGTGCAGGTGGGTGTTGATGATCTGGTCGAGATGGCGGCCGTGCAGCGCATGGCGCACCAGCGACAGCGTTTGCGGCGCGTGGCTCAGGTAGCCGGTGTCGATGATGGCCGTGTCGTGGCGCCCCATCAGCATGACGTTGTTGGACGACAGCCAGCCCCGTTCGAAAACCTGGATAGCCTCCGGCAGCGCGCTCATTCGTCGTCGAAGTCGATGAGTTGTTCACGGCGGCGGATTTCCGCCCACACGCCGCGCTTGTAGTCGTCGTCCGCCTTGGACCAGGCGATGATCTCCGGGATGGTGCGCATGCAGCCGATGCAATACAGGCGGTCATCGTCCATTTTGCACAGGCTGACGCACGGCGACGGCACGGGCGTGGCCAGTTCCGGCGCACCGGGCGGGATTAAGTTAGCGGTTTCACTCATGCCGCCATTATGCCGCGAACACGCTTGACTTGGTGGATTTCAAGTCTATACTACCATCCATGTAGATGGTATCCGGATGGAGACTTATGGCAAAGCAAGAATTAAAACTGAAGACCGCTGAATCGGAAAAGATCACGATCAACCTCGGCCCCATCGACCTGGGGCAGATCGATCTGCTGGTGCAGGAGGGGTTTTACTCCAATCGCACCGATCTGATCCGCACGGCGATCCGCAATCAGTTGAACCAGCACGCCGACGTCGTCAAGCAGACGGTGGCGCGTAAAAGCCTGGTACTCGGAATGCAGCACTACTCCCGCGCCGACCTGGAAGCGATCCAGGCGGCCGGACAACGGCTGCAAATCCAGGTACTGGGCCTGGCCAGCATCGCCAGCGACGTTTCCGTCGAACTGGCGCTGGCGACGATCGAATCCATCTTCGTATTAGGATCGCTGCACGCCAGCGCCGTGCTGAAAACCGCGCTGGCAAACCGCATCCATTAAGGGACCATCATGAAACTACCGCTTTTTTCACACATGCGCGAAGCGGCGCAAAGGCTGATGAACAGAAGCGCATCGGCGGCCATCCAGCAGGCCATGGACAGCCTGCGCGGACATGCCGCCAAAGCGGCGGCGCCGGCGCAACCCGCCATGCGCGACATCAATCCGCCGCCGAACCACGCCGCGCCAGGGCCGGCACCGGAACCCGCGCCCGAGGCCAAGGCAGCGCCGAATCCGGCCACCCATCCGGCCGAATTCGCGCAGGACATGTTGAACCGCATGGGCATCAAGGTCGACCTGCAAGCCAATCTCGATCGCGCCATCGACGTCGGCGCCTTCATGCATCCGACACCGGAAGTGGCGCTGCCCGAGGGTGCGCAGTTCATCAAGGGCAGCTACACCAACCACGCCGGCACCCGCAACTACAAGCTGTACATCCCGGCCAGCTATCACGGCCAGGCGATGCCGCTGCTGGTGATGCTGCACGGCTGCACCCAGAACCCGGACGATTTCGCCAACGGCACGCAAATGAACCGGCTGGCCGAGGAAAATGAATGCTTCGTGGTCTACCCCGAGCAGACGCCCAACGCCAACCAGCACAAATGCTGGAACTGGTTCAACGCCATCGACCAGCAGCATGGGCAGGGCGAGCCATCCATCATCGCCGGCATCGCCCAACAGGTGATCGACGAATACCCGGTCAACGAACGCCAGGTGTACGTGGCCGGGCTGTCTGCCGGCGGCGCGATGGCGGTCATCGTCGGCACGCTGTATCCGGAGCTGTTTGCGGCAGTGGGTGTGCATTCGGGCTTGCCGTTCGCCTCGGCGCAGGACTTGCCGTCGGCGCTGACGGCGATGAAGCGCGGCGTCATGTCACCCCGCAAGGCCGGCGATGGTTCGCAGCCCATCATCGTCTTCCACGGCGACAGCGACACCACCGTCAATCCGCGCAACGGCGAGCAGGTCATCGAGCAGCGCCTGCACGACCGGCATGGCAAGCCCTCGGTGCAATCGGGCAGCGTACCGAACGGGCACCGCTACACGCAGACCACGCACACCAAGTCGGACGGCACGCCGCTGGGCGAACACTGGGTGGTGCACGGCGCCGGCCATGCCTGGTCCGGCGGCAGCAACAGCGGCACCTACACCGACGCCAAGGGTCCGGACGCCAGCCGCGAGATGCTGCGCTTCTTCCGCACGGTCAGCTAGCCGCTAAATTAACCGCTGAAGCGCTCGATCTTTTCGCGGTGCTGCGTCATGTCATGGTCGGAGTCGGCATAGCGTTTTGCGATGTCGATGAAGTCCTGCTGCAGCTCCATGAAGGCGTCGACCATGTCGGGATCGAAGTGCTGGCCGCGGCCCTCGGCGATGATGGCCACCGCCGCCTCGTGCGACATGCCTTCCTTGTAGACGCGGCGGCTGATCAGCGCGTCGTACACGTCGGCCACCGCCATCAGCCGCGCGGAGATCGGGATGTCGTCGCCGCTCAGGCCTTCGGGATAGCCGCTGCCGTCCCATTTTTCCTGGTGGCCGTAGGCGATCTCCTTGGCGAACTTGAGGAAGTCCACCTCCAGCCCCAGCTCGCGCTCGGCCTGGCGGATCGCATTGCGGCCCAGCGTGGTGTGGGTCTTCATGATCTCGAATTCGTTGCCCTCGAAGCGGCCCGGCTTGAGCAGGATGCGGTCGGGGATGCCGACCTTGCCGATGTCGTGCAGCGGCGCGGACTTGAACAGCAGTTCGATATTTTTATCGGTCAGAAAATCGCTGAAGCGCGGATTGGTGCGCAGCTTTTCCGCCAGCGTCTTCACGTAGTGCGCGGTGCGGCGGATATGGTTGCCGGTTTCGCTGTCGCGCGTTTCGGCCAGCGAGGCCATGGTGTGAATGGTCACGTCCTGCAGCGCGACGATTTCCCGCGTGCGCTTTTCGATTTCCGTTTCGAGGAAGTTGTTCTGGTCGCGCAGGAAGTCGTGCACCCGCTTCATCGACAGCTGGGTCTTGATGCGCGCCAGGACGATGGGCGCGGAGATCGGCTTGGTGATGTAGTCCGCCGCCCCCAGTCCCAGGCCGAGCTGCTCGTCCACCGTCTCGCTCATGGCGGTGACGAAGATCACCGGAATGTCGCGCGTGGCGGGATTGGCCTTGAGCTCCTTGCACACTTCGTAGCCGCTCATCCCCGGCATCATCACGTCGAGCAGGATCAGGTCCGGCTTCGATTCGCCGTTGGCGATTTTCAGCGCTCGCTCGCCGTTGACGGCGATCTTGGTGCGATAGTCGTCTTCCAGCACGGCGCACAGCAGATCGATGTTGTCCGGGATGTCGTCGACCACCAGGATCGTTGGTTTTGCGTTCATCGGCATACTCTCTTCACAAAGCGATGTTCAGTGCATCGGCGGCGGCCTTCAGTTCGTCCAGCGCCCCTTCGAAATCATATTGCCCCAGCATGCGGCGCAACTGGCGCGCGTGCTCGCCCTGCCCTGCTGCCGTCAGCGCCGCGCACAGGCGGTCCAGCAGCTTGACGGCGGCGCCGTCGTCCTGCGCCAGCAAGTGCGCCATCTCCTGCACCACCGCCGTCAATTCGGCCAGGTCGGCCGGTTGCGCGGCCACGGGTGCGTCGGCGGTGGCCGGCTTGTCGTCCATCGCCATCGCGATACGCGCCACCAGATCGCTCAACTCGCCCGCCATGTCGACGATGGCTTCATCGCGTCCCTTGGTCGTGCCCATCGCCAGCATCTGCTCGACCTTGCCGGCAGCATCCGCCATGCCGACGGCGCCGATATTGCCCGCCAATCCCTTGACAGTATGCGCCTCGCGCGTGGCCCCGGCCAGGTCGTTGTTTTCGATGGCGGTGGCGATGCGGTGCATGGCGTCGATCTGGGTTTCGACAAAGCGCGACAGCAGCTTGCGCATCAGCTTAACATTGCCGCCCACACGCTGTAGCGCGGCTTCCATGCGCAGGCCGGCGATGACGGGCAGCGCCTCGTCGTCGACCACGATCGGGGCTTCGGCGGCGGCTTCCGCCGTCACCGGATTCTTCACCTTGACCCAGCGCGCCAGCGTCGTGAACAGCTGCGCCACGTCGATAGGCTTGGCAATGAAATCGTTCATGCCGGCGTCCAGGCACTTCTCCTTGTCGCCGACCATGGCGTTGGCGGTCATGGCGATCACCGGCAGGTTGGCGTAGCGCGCATCCTCGCGCAGCCTGCGGGTGGCGTCGTAGCCGTCCATCACCGGCATCTGGCAGTCCATCAGCACGCCGTCGTAGTCGGCCACCGCCAGCTTCGCCAGCGCCATGGCGCCGTTGGCGGCGATGTCGACGCGGATGCCGGCGTCGCTGAGGATCTGCTGCGCCACTTCCTGATTGACTTCGTTGTCCTCGACCAGCAGCAGGTAGGCGCCGCGCACCGCTTCCTCGGCCGCCATGTAGTCGGCGCGGCGGCGCGTGCGGCGGCAGCTGCGCAGGTCTTTGCCGAACACGGTGGACACCGAATCGAGCAGCGTCGACGAGCTGACCGGCTTGTTCAACATGGCGTCGATGGCGATGCCGCGCGCCTCGTCCATCAGCACGTCGCGGTTGTAGGCCGTGACCATGATGAAGGCCGGCGCATCGACGCCGTCGGCCTCCGCCTGTGCGCGGATCGCCTGCAACGTCTCCAGCCCGTTCATGCCCGGCATCTGCCAGTCCAGCAGCACGATGTTGAAAGGCCGACCTTCGCCGCGCGCCTGCGCCGTCATCTCGATGGCGCGCTGGCCGCCGTCGGCGCTGGCGGCGGCGAACTGCATCGAAGACAGCATGCCCATGAAGATTTCGCGGGCGCTGGCGTTGTCGTCCACCACCAGCACGCGCAGGCCGGAGATGTCCGGCAGCGGCAGCGGCTCCTCGACGGCGCCGATGCCGAACACCGCGCTGAAGTGGAAGGTGCTGCCCACGCCAGGCTCGCTTTCCAGGCCGATCTCGCCGTCCATCAGCTCGACCAGGCGCTTGCTGATGGTCAGGCCCAGGCCCGTGCCGCCGTGGTGGCGCGTGGTCGAGGTGTCGGCCTGCGTGAAGGCCTGGAACAGGCGCGCCTGCTGCTCCGGCGTCAGTCCCGGCCCGGTGTCGCGCACGTCGATCCGCAGGCGCACGCGCTCGTCGGGCAGATGCTCCAGCACGCGTATCGTCACCACGATCTCGCCCTGCTGCGTGAACTTGATGGCGTTGTTGGTCAGGTTAATCATCACCTGGCCGAAGCGCAGCGGATCGCCCACCAGCACCTGCGGCACGTCCGGCGCGATATCGAACAGCAGCTCCAGGCCCTTGTCCTGTGCCCGCATCACGGACAGGTCGGCGATATTCGCCATCACGTCCTCGACGTAGAAATCGACCTGCTCGAAGGCCAGCTTGCCGGCCTCGATTTTCGAGAAATCCAGGATGTCGTTGATGATGCCCAGCAGGTTGCGGGCCGCCGACTCCACCTTCTCCAGGTAGTTGCGCTGCTTGGGCGAGAGCTCGGTTTGCAGCGCCAGGTGGGTCATGCCGATGATGCCGTTCATCGGCGTGCGGATCTCGTGCGACATATTGGCCAGGAAGTCGGACTTCATCTTGGTCGCGTCCTCCGCCACCGTGACCGCGCGGCGCAGCTGCTGCTCGGCGGCCAGACCGGCCGTCATCAGCTTGAGCGCGTGCAGCAGCTCGCCCGTTTCATCCTGCGACTTCACTTCGATGACGGAGCTCAGGTCACCCTGCCCGACCCGCTTGGCGATGGCGATCGCCTCCTCCAGCGGCCGCGTGATCGAGCGCGCCGACAGGCCGAAGCCTATCCCCACCAGCACCGCCGCGCCGCCCATCAGCGAAATCAGCATCAGCGAAAAATTGATGTCGTCGCGTGCGCGCGCGGAGCTGGCCATCACCTGGCTTTCCTGCAGCTTGTCGAGGATCTTGATCTGTTCCAGCAGGTGGTCCAGCGCGGGCAGCGCCATCGCATTCATTTTCGCCTCGGCGGCGTCGCGGTCCTCGGCCTCCACCATGTCCGCCACGGCGATGAAGCTGTCGTAGTAGGCGGCGCGCGCGCGCTTGACCTGCTCGATCTGCGCCCGCGCTTCCGGCGTGGCGTCCAGCTTGTCCAGCTGCTCCAGCTGGGCGTCGATATCGAGCTTGATGCGGTCGATGCGGCTGTAGCTGTCGATGCGGTGCTGCTGGTCCTTCTGGATGATCAGCGTGACGATGCGGGTGGCCGCCTCGCGGGACTGCGTGTCGATGGTGTTGATGGCGGCGCTGGCGGCCCAGTCCTGGTGCAGGATATGATCGCTCTCGGCGCGGATGGCGTAGATGCGGCTCACGCCGACCAGGATCACGCCGACCAGCAGCAGGATCAGGATGATGTAGCCGCTGCTGATGCGCGCGCGGATACCCATGTCGCTAAAACGGCGCATGCGTGCTTCCTTCAGGCTAGCCGGCCGGTTTGGGATGGTCGGCGCGTTGGTCCAGGATATGCTGTTTCAGACAGTCCGGGCACCAGCAGCTGGCGCCCGGCGCGGACGGCACCGGCAACGACGCCGGCAGATACGTGCACCAGCAAGGCTGCGCCGGAGCCGACGGATCGGCGTCCACCATGGCGCAGCTGAAGGTTGCGCCGCAGCGCGAGCAGGTGCTCATGGCGCTTACGGGCGGCGGTGTTCGGGATCGTCGTCGAGCGGCGCCGGGCCGCCGTCCGGCGCGTCGAACGGGAAGCGGCGCATGGCCGTGCGCAGCAGCGACATCTGGCCGTTGAAGCGGGTACAGGCGTCGCACACCATCAAGTGCAGCCGCATGCGGGTGCGCTCGATGAAGGACAAGTCGCGGTCCATCCCCTCCGAGACCAGCCGGTGCACTTCACGGCAGGTCGGCTTCAAGCCGGTTTTATGTGGTTCCATAGTCGCTGACAGTAAGTGAGGCAATAAGTGGCGCAGTCACGTGGCCTGGCGGTTGCCAAACCAGTTCAAGTCCAGGCATTCGCGCAAACGCATGCGAGCCCGATACAGGAGCACCCAAGCATTAGACGTTGTAATCGCCAGTTCCTTACAAATTTCGTCGGTTTCCAGCTCCAGCCATTCGCGCATCATGAAAATGCGGGCGGTTTTGGCGGGCAGCTTTTCCAGGCAAATCTCCAGCACCTTGAAGAAATCCTTCTGCTCCAGCGTCGCATCCGGGTCGCCCCAGGCCATCGGCTGCTCGCGGGTGTGGCCGTCGGCCTTGAACAGGGCGTCGATGGCGTCGTCCTCGGACTGGTCCTCGGCGGTGTCGATCTGGCGCTCGCGCGAGCTGGCGCGCAGGCAGTCGATGATCTTGAACTTCAAAATCCCCGTCACATAGGTGCGCAGCGACGACTGGCCGTTGAAGCGCTCCGGTTTTTCCAGCACCGCGATCAGCGCGTCCTGCACCGCATCCTCGGCCAGGGCCTGATTCCGTATTTGCAACTGTGCAAATCGGACAAGCAGTGGACGCATGACTTCTAGCTGGCGGTGGAGGGTATCGGTGGCGGTCATAGCGGGCAGCGTATCGGATGATCCGGGAAAATACAACCGGATAGCCCTATAATGCGTAGTTGATTGCAGCATCAGGCTGTAAAATTGCACAAATTTTCTAAACCGGACTCGCCATGACCCAACTGACTAACCTTAACTTAGGCATGAATGACGACTTGACCGCGGTGGCGCCGCAGATCAAGGCGCAGATTCTGGCCGAGGCCCTGCCCTATATCCGTAATTTCCATGGCAAGACCATTGTCATCAAATACGGCGGCAACGCGATGACCGACGAGCGACTGAAGCACGGCTTCGCCCGCGATGTCATTTTGCTCAAACTGGTGGGCATGAACCCGGTCGTGGTGCACGGCGGCGGTCCGCAGATCGACAACGCGCTGAAAAAAATCGGCAAGCAAGGCACCTTCGTGCAGGGCATGCGTATCACCGACGAAGAAACCATGGAAGTGGTGGAGTGGGTGCTGGGCGGCGAAGTCCAGCAGGACATCGTCATGCTGATCAACCACTACGGCGGCCAGGCAGTGGGCCTGACCGGCAAGGACGGCGGCCTGATACGCGCCAAGAAAATGTCCATGCCGGACAAGGACAACCCGGGCCAGTTCCTCGACATCGGCTTCGTCGGCGAGATCGACGCGATCAACCCGGCCGTGGTCAAGGCGCTGCAGGACGATGCCTTCATTCCTATCATTTCGCCGATCGGCTTCGGCCAGGATGGTCAGGCTTACAACATCAACGCCGACGTCGTCGCCGGCAAGATCGCCGAGATCCTGAAGGCTGAAAAGCTGATCATGATGACCAACATCGCCGGCGTGCAGGACAAGCAGGGCAACCTCGTGACCGACCTGTCGGCCCGCGAGATCGACGAGATGTTCGCCGACGGGACGATTTCGGGCGGCATGCTGCCTAAAATTTCATCAGCCCTGGATGCCGCCAAGTCCGGCGTCAACACGGTTCACATCATCGACGGGCGAATTGAACACAGTTTATTGCTCGAGGTGTTGACCGAACAGGCTTTTGGCACTATGATCCGGTCTCACTGAAAAAACGGCGATGCACGTTTAGCCGCGTTTTCCAGTGCATCGCCATACCAGTACGCCCTTTTAGCTCAGTGGTAGAGCACTCCCTTGGTAAGGGAGAGGCCACGTGTTCAATCCACGTAAAGGGCACCATTCTTCCTGCAGCACCCTCCCCCGCTTAGTACATCCGCTCTACCGTCATGCCGCGTTTGCGCAGCAGTTCCGGCACGCTTCCGTTACCGATCAAATGCAGTATGCCGATCGCCGCCACGCAGTTGTTCTCGCGCGCCATCAGCTTGACCATGCCGTCGGCCAGCGCCGGATTGCGGCCGTCCAGCAGCACCTTCTGCACGAAGCGGCCGGAGAAGCTGTCGTCCATCTCCGCCTTGAGCGCCAGCGCGTCCAGCGCAATCACATCGGCCTTGCGCCAGGCGTCGGCGATTTCGCGGGCCTGGTTGGCCTGCTCCTTGTCCTCGATGCCGGCGATGGCCTCTTGCAGGAATTGCAGCTGCTCGGCGGCGCTCATCTGGTCGAACAGCGCCATCTGGCTCTCGGCCGATTCCAGCTCGATCACCTTCTGGCCGCGCCCGTGCGCCTGGCGGGACAGATGGGCGTCCACCGCCAGCGCCGCCTCGTAGCCCTGGGCCGAGAACTCGCTCACCGTCAGCAGGCTGGCCAGCAGCCAGGGCTTCATCGCCGCCACCGTCTCCGCTTCGATGTTGTACTGCTTGAGCAGGCGGTCCAGCCGCTGCCGCCAGTCGGCCGACAGTTCAGGGCCGGCCGGGCCGCCGCGCGTCAGCATGCCGTGGCGCTGCACGGCGCGCATCAGCGGCTGCTGGTCGCCCAGCGGATCGATCTCCAGCGCCAGCACCGGCGCCTTCTTCAGCGCGGCGGTGATGCGTGGCTCCAGCGGATAAAAATCCGCCGCGCCGACGTGGATGGTGCCGAACAGGTACAGTGTGTGTCCGCCCTGCTGCACCTTGAACAAGGCGCCGTGGTTGGGCGCCTGGACTTTGTCGGCCGCCCATGCCGGAGCGAGGGTAAAACAGAGCAAAGTCCAGAACATCACTATAATCTGGCGCTGTATGGCTTCCCGCATGGCTTCCTTAGATGACTGACTTGAAGTGAACATTATTACCCGCAACTCCCCCGTGTGGCTATTCGATCTGGATAACACGCTGCACAACGCCTCGCATGCGATCTTCCCGGCGATCATGGCCAGCATGAACGTCTACATCGCCAATGTGCTGGGCGACGGCGTCACGCCCGCCGGCGAGGACGCGGTGAACGCCGCGCGCACGCTGTATTGGCGGCGCTACGGCGCGACGATGCTGGGACTGGTCAAGCACCATGGCGTAAAAGCCGCGCATTTTCTCGACGAGACCCACCGCTTCGAGCGGCTGACCGACATGATCCGTGCCGAACGCGGACTGCGCCAGCTGTTGCGCCGCCTGCCCGGCCGCAAAATCCTGCTGACCAACGCGCCGCACCGCTACTCGACGCAGGTGCTGCGCCATCTGGGTTTGCAGCGCCAGTTCAGCCACCACGTATCGGTGGAGTCGATGGTGGTGCACCGGCAGATGCGGCCCAAGCCGTCCAAGCTGCTGCTGCGCAAACTGATGCGCCGCCATGGCCTGACGCCCGGCCGCTGCGTGCTGGTCGAGGATACGCTGGCCAATCTGCGGAGCGCGCACGCGCTGGGCATGCGCACCGCCTGGGTCACGCAATACCTGGAAGTGGGCGACGCGGTCGGCCTGGCGCATCCGCAAAAAAGGTTAATTCGCCCCGCTTATGTCGATGTCAAAGTAAAATCTGTCAGGAATTTGCCGGCACGCCTGCATCATCTGCGCTGAACAAAACAATCCACCCACCCATTCACTTATCCGCGAGATCACATGGCAAGCAACCCGCCGGGCCAGCGCCGCATGCAGATTCTGCAGGCGCTGGCGGAGATGCTGGAACAACCCAAGGGCGACAAGATCACCACCGCCGCGCTGGCGCGCAAGCTGGAGTTCTCCGAGGCCGCGCTGTATCGCCACTTCGCCAGCAAGGCGCAGATGTTCGAGGGCTTGATCGAGTTTATCGAATCGTCGGTGTTCGGCTTGATCAACCAGATCGCCGAACGCCAGAGCGACGGCCTGGCGCAGGCGCGCGACATCGTCGGCATGCTGCTCAACTTCGCCAGCCAGAACCCGGGCATGACGCGGGTGCTGATCGGCGAGGCGCTGGTGAACGAGGACGAGCGGCTGCAACTGCGCATGAACCAGTTCTACGACCGCGTCGAACTGGCGCTGAAGCAGGCCTTGCGGCTGGCCGTGAGCGAAGGCCAGGCGCACGAGGCCGAGGTGCAGGCGCGCGCCGGCATGCTGGCCAGCTTCGTCATCGGCCGCTGGCACCGCTATGCCAAGAGTGGATTCAAGAATAACCCGGCGCAGGACGCGCCTTTGCAGATCGCCCTGCTGCTTGCCTGAGTTGATGATGAACGAAGTTTTCGCACTGCTGGATGACGCCAGCCCGGAGGGCACCCAGACTCCGGACGCGCGTTCGCGCCTGTACACCGGCCACACCGGCACGCTGCGTTGCGACCATATCGGCCAGTGGCCACAATTGCTGGAGCAGATGCAGGCGGCGCTGGAGCGCGGCCAATACGCCGTCACCATCTGCGCCTATGAACTGGGCGCGGAGCTGCTGGAGCTGGGTGCTGCCGCCGCGCCATCCTCCGCCACGCCGGCGCCTCCTTTAGCCCAGATTCTGCTGTTCTCGCAGTGCGCGCAACTGTCGTCGGCCGAGGTGGGCGACTGGCTGGCGGCGCGCTCCTTCCCTATTGAGCGGCCATCGGGCATCGCCAACATTCGCGCCAACATCGAGCAGGACGCGTTCAGCGCGGCCCTGGCGCGCATCCACGACTACATCGAGGCCGGCGACACCTACCAGGTCAATTACACGTACAGGCTGCGTTTTGACGCGTTTGGCAGCATCCACGCGCTATACGCCCGCCTGCGCGGACGCCAGCCGGTGCCCTACGGCGCGCTGGTGGGGCTGGAGGACGGCAGCGCCGTGCTGTCGCTGTCGCCCGAACTGTTCGTGCGCCACGAGAACGGCGTGCTGACCGCGCGGCCGATGAAGGGCACGGCGCCGGCCGCGCCGCCGGCGCAATCGGCCGAGAACATCCAGCGCGCCACCACGCTGGCCGCCGATCCGAAGAACCGCGCCGAAAACCTGATGATCGTCGACCTGCTGCGCAACGACATCGCCCGCGTCGCGCAGACCGGCAGCGTCGAGGTGCCTGCACTGTTCGAGGTGCACCGCTACAGCAGCGTGCTGCAAATGACCTCCACCATCACCGCCAGGCTGCGCGCCGGCGCCACGCTGGCCGACATCTTCAACGCGCTGTACCCATGCGGCTCGATCACCGGCGCACCCAAGCGGCGCACCATGGAGATCATCCGCGAACTGGAGCCGGACCCGCGCGGCATCTACACCGGCGCCATCGGCTGGTTCGATCCGGTCAAAGACGCAGGCAAGGTGGGCGACTTCTGCATGTCGGTGCCGATCCGCACGCTGACGCTGCAAGCGCCGGACAGCCCGAACGGCGCACGCCGTGGCGAGATGGGCGTGGGCGCCGGCATCGTCTTCGACAGCGACGCGCAGGAGGAATACGCCGAATGCCAGCTCAAGGCGCGCTTCCTGACCGGCCTGAAAAACGACTTCGAGATTTTCGAAACCATGCACGCCACGCGTGCGAACGGCGTGCGCCACCGCGAACGTCATCTGAAGCGGCTGGCGGCATCGGCGGCCTGCTTCGGCTACGCCTGGGACGCTGCGGCGGCCGACGCCTACCTCGACACCGCCTGCGCGATGCTGGACGCCGACACCGGCTACCGTCTGCGCCTGGCGTTGAACGCGGCCGGCGCCTTCTCGGTGCAGCATGCGCCGATCGCGCCGCTGACGGAACCGGTGCGCGTGCTGCTGGCGCCGGATGCCACCGAAGCGGGCGACCTGTTCCTGCGCCATAAAACCAGCATCCGCAGCCGCTACGACGCCGCCTGGCGCGAAGCGGAGGCGCAAGGTGCTTTCGATACGCTGTTCTTCAACGAGCGCGGCGAACTGACCGAAGGCGGCCGCACCAATGTGTTCGTGCGCATCGATGGCCGCTGGCTGACGCCATCACTGGACTGCGGCCTGCTGCCGGGCGTGATGCGCGGCGTGCTGCTGGACGATCCGCAATGGAAGGCCAGCGAGGCCGTCATCACGCGCGCGATGCTGGAAGCGGCCGATGAAATCGTCGTCTGCAACGCACTGCGCGGCGCGATGCGTGCCGTGTTGGCGAGCTAGGGCCGCCACTCCAGCAGGCGATACAAACCGGCGTCGCCGGCATCCTGAAAACCCAGCCTGGCATACAGCCGTTGCGCCGGATTGCTGCGATCCACATGCAGACTCACATGCAGGCCGTCGCGCGCGGCCTGCTGCTGCACGCTGCGCAGCAGTTCGGCGCCGTAGCCCCGGCCCTGCCATGGCGGCAGCAGCGCGATGTCGATCACATGGAAAGCCTCCGGCTGCTGCGCGACATAGAAGCGGCCTATCGGCGTGCCGTCCAGTTCGACGATATCGAACCGGCCGTGCGGATAGTGCCCGCGAAAGTGGCGGTCCTGCGCGTCGTACTGCATGCGCAGGAAGATCTCGGCCTGGCTGGAGTGCCAGCCGAACAGGCTGATCTCGCCGGCGCGGGTGGACGCGTACACGCTGCGCAGAAAAGCCTCGTCCTGCGGCTGACCGGGTCGCAGTGACAGCATCTACAGATCGATCATCATTTCGAAGCCGCCAAAGATCATGCGCTTGCCATCGAAGGGCATGTTCTTCGGATCCATGTAGTGGGCGATGCGCGGATCCTTCATGACCTTGTCGTTGATCTCGTCGCGCGCGGCGCGCGATGCGTAGACGATCCACGAAAACACCACAGCCTCGCCCTCCTTCAGGTCGACGCTGAGCGGGAACGACGTCACCTTGCCGGGCGGGACATCGTCACCGATGCACTCCCGGAACTCCAGCGCGCCGTATTCCTTCCAGACCTTGCCGCATTCAAGCGACATTTTCTTGTATGCCTCCACATTTTCCTTAGGCACCGGAATCACAAAACCGTCTACATAGGACATGGCCGTCTCCTTTTCAGTGGGAGATTCAGGGTAGCCAAATCTGAACCAAATGACAAGCGGCGCGCCGTCAGAAGTAGGTCGAGAGGTTGAACCAGGCGCGCATGCGGGCCGAGCTGCCGTCGGCGTCGGCGCCCTTGCTGTTGCGGGCCGGATTGCTGCCCACCTTGGCCGCCACCTGAATCTGCAGCACGGTGCGTTCCAGCGGACGCCAGCTCCAGCCCAGGCCCACGCCTTTCAAGCTGTAGCTGTTGCCCGGCCCGCCGGCCGCCAGCGCGCCTTCATACACCTTGTGGTTCAGCGTGATGTGGCCGTAATCGAAGAAGGCCGCGATATCGGACTTCAGCGCGGGCAGCTCATAGTGGCTTTCGAGCGTCATCACATAACCCTCGTCGCCGCTGGCCTCTCCCGCCGGATAGGCGCGCACCCGTCCCGGTCCGCCGAGCGACATTTTCTCGCCCGATTCCAGGTTGGCCGTGGCCAGCTGTCCGCTGACGCTGGCCGACACCATCAAACCGTCGCGCAGCCGCTGGTATTGGCTGGCCTGGTAATTGGCGCGGACGAAATGGCCCTGGGTGCCGGCGGCGTCGGCCGCCAGCGAGGCCGGATTGGCCGACAGGTCGACCTTGCCCGGCGTGACATCGAGCGACGCGCTGGTGTAGCCGCCCGCCCAGCGGGACTGGCCGTTGTAGCCGATGCCCAGCGCCAGCGTATCGACTCGCTTGTCGCTGGTGCGCGCGCCGTTGGCGTTGTTGGTGTAGCGCTTGTTGTCGTAGCCGGCGCGCAGCTGGACGTTGCTGTCGCCGCTGCGCAGCAGCGGATGCGTAAGCAGCAGCTGCGCCACCTTGGCGCCGCCGAAACCGTCGAGCGATGCGAACTCCGCGCCCAGGCGATAGCGCAGCGCCGAATAGGCGGCGCCGACGCGGGTGCCGTAGTCCCCCACCGGCATCACGTAGCCGGCGCGCAGGTACTGGAAGTCGGCGCCGGTGGTCGAAGCGAGCAGCGAGGCCTGGCCGCCGGCGCCACCGATGTCGTTGAAGTTGATGCCGCCCTGTGCGCGCACGCGGCCGGTGTAGCGGTTGGAGGAATTGTCCACGCCGACGGTGCCGCTGACCAGCGGCGCTTCGCTCAGCGCGATATCGAGTTCGGTTTCGCCCAGGCGCGCGCCGGGCGCCAGTTCGGCGCGTGCGCTCACTCCGGGGAAGTCGTCGGTCAGCAGCAGCGCGCGTTCCAGCGCGCTGTCGCGCAGCGGCTGGCCCACCGGAGTCAGCGCGTCGAAGTAGCGACGGGCCTGTTCCGGCTTCAGACGTACGCTGGAGTCGGGCAGCAGCTTGATCTCGCCGACGCGCCCTTCCAGCACGGTGATACGCACCTCGCCCTGGCCCAGTTCCTGCGGCTGCAGCACGGCGGTGGCCAGCAGATAGCCGCGCTCGCGATAGCAGGTGGTGACGGCGTTGGCGGCGGCGCTCAGTTCATCGAAACTCAGTTCGCGGCCGGTGTAGGGTTTGAGCGGTTCCTGCAGGGCCGCTTCCGGCACCGCGCTGGCACCGTCTAACACGAAGCGGCGCACCATCACGCGCTGCGCGCCGCTCAGCTGCACACCCTTGCGGGCTTTATTGTCAGGCAGTACGGGGCCACCGGTTTTCGGCGGTACGATCAGCGCCGGCGGACGATTGGTTTCCAGCAGGCGCCCGGCGTCCGGAGTCGTTTGCGCGAACACCAGCGCGGGCGTGAGCAGAATGGCCAGCGCCAATGCGCCTGCGGTGTGATTGTGATGCACGTCAGTCCTTGGTTTCGTTTGCATTGTTATTCCGCCGTCCGCAGGCCACCGTCGCGCGACGCCACTTGCGTCCCACCCGGCAGCGTGGCGGTGGAGATTTCGACGGCGGCCGGCACTACACCAGGCCCGGAGGCCGGCGCGGCGACGAAGCCGCTCAAGGCGACCGTTGCGGCGTTGCCGCCCGCCTGTTGCTGTTGCGGCGACTGCGCAGGCGTTTGCTGCGCCAGTTGCGGCAGCGGCGACAAGCCCGGCGCCGACGGCACGCCGAACAAGTTGTCGCCCGGATTGGCCGGCGTCAGCGGAATCTGCGGCCGCACGATAGTGCCGATGGTGTCCGTCACCGGGGCCGCGGGCCTGAGCACCGTCAGCACGCCATCGACGTAAGTCACACGGTAGTTGCGCAGGTCGGTGCCGGCCAGCGTGATCGGGTAGGTCCCGGCCGGCGACTGCGCGGTGGCGCCGGTGCTGGCGTTGACCGCGCCGACGTCGTCGCCGGACACCAGGCCGCCGACCGTGTAGCTCAACACAGGGTTGGCGACGCCGGGGGCGCGCGTCTGGTTGTTGGCGGTAATGGTCAAATCCTTACGCGCGATGGCGGCGGCGGTCGTGGCGCTGGACGAGGCGAGCCTGTAGTTGCGGGCGTCGGCGCCGCCCAGCGACAGGCCGCTGACGGTCACGGTCTTGCCAGCGCCGGCGTTCTTGTCCGCGAAGGCGGCGCTGCCGCCGCTCACGTCGAGCACATCGCCGGCGATGCGGTTATCGCTGACCGCGAACTGCGCCGCCAGCGTGCCGTCGTACACCTTGTCGGCGGCGCTCACGCTGGCGACCAGCACGCGCGGCGTGATCGCGGCGCTGGCCTTCAGGCTGGCGGCATCGAGTTTGTAGTTGCCGGCATCGGCGCCGGACAACTCAACGCCGCTCAGCACGACGCTCTTTGCGGCGCCGGCGTTCTTGTCGGCGAACGCGCCGCTGCCGCTGATGCGCACCGTGTCGCCGGCCAGCGCGTTGACACTCAAGGCCACACTGGCCGCGGTGCCGCCGTCGTAGACCTTGTCCGCAGCAGTCACGCTGGCGCTCAACGCGCGCGGTGTGATGGTCGCGCTGCCGGCGCTGCCGACCGATATCGTGTAGTTGCCTGCATCAGCGCCGGCCGCCGTCACGTCTTTCAACTGCACCTGCTGCACGCCGGCGTTCTTGCCGGCGAAACTGGCGCTGCCGGACAGCGACAGCTCGTCGCCCGCCACGCGGTCGTCCTTGAACTGCACGCTGGCGGCCACGGTGCCGTCGTACACCTTGTCGAGCGCACTGGCGGTGACGGCCAGCGCGCGCGGCGTGATCGACGCGGTGGCGCTGCCGGAGCTTGTGACCAGGTGGTAGTTGGACGCATCGGCGCCGCTCAGCGACAGCCCGGACAGGGTGATGGTCTTGCCGGAGCCGACGTTCTTGTCGCTGAAGGCGGCCACCGGTGCAAAGCTCAAGCTGTCGCCGGCGAGGCGGTTGTCGCTGATGGACACCGTCGCGGCGGTGCCACCGTCATACACCTTGTCGGCGCCGGTGACGGTGAAGCTCAAGTTGCGCTGCGTGATCGCCGCGCTGCCGCTGGCCGTGGCCGATGCCAGCTGATAGTTGCCGGCGTCGGCGCCGGACAACGTCACGCCGCTCACGCTGACCGCTTTGGCCGCACCCGCGTTCTTGTCGGCGAAGACCGCCGCGCCGCCGGTCACGGACAGGACGTCGCCGCTGATG
The DNA here is from genome assembly GCF_009380165.1 of Rugamonas rivuli. Lineage (GTDB taxonomy): Bacteria > Pseudomonadota > Gammaproteobacteria > Burkholderiales > Burkholderiaceae_D > Rugamonas > Rugamonas rivuli. The sequence continues at coordinate 5,511 of NZ_WHUF01000006.1, read as the reverse complement.
CGGTTGTCGCTCAGGGTGGCGCTGGCGGCGGTGGTGCCGTCGTAGACCTTGCCGGCGACGTTGGCCGTGACGTTCAGCGCGCGCGGCGTGATCGCGGCCTGCACGCTCGAATTGCCCGGCACGAGCACGTAGTTGCCGCTGTCCGCGCCGCCCAGCGTCACGCCCGTCACGCTGACAGTCTTGGCGCTGCCGGCGTTCTTGTCGGCGAAGCTGGCGGCGGCGCTATAGCTCAGGACATCGCCGCGCACGCGGTCGTCGTTCCACGCCAGCGCGGCGGCGGTGGTGCCGTCATAAACCTTGTCGACGCCGGCCGCGCTGGCGTTCAGCATGCGCGGCGTGATGGCGCCGGTGCCGCCGCTGTTGACCACGTCGAGCACGTAGTTGCCGCTGTCGGCGCCGGACAGCGTGACGCCGCTGAAGGTCAGCGCCTTGTTGGCGCCCACGTTCTTGTCCACATAGCTGGCGCTGCCGACGGCGACGCCCAACTGGTCGCCGCCGATCCGGTTGTCGGCGAAGCTCACGCTGGCGGCGGCGGTGCCGTCGTACACCTTGCTCACGCCGGAGCCGGTGACCGTCAGCGTGCGCGGCGTGATGGCGGCGCGGGTGCTGGCGCCGGTGTCGGACAGCGTGTAGTTCTGCGCATCGGCGCCGGCCAGCGCGATGCCGCTCACGCTGACGGTCTTGCCGCTGCCGACGTTCTTGTCGGCGTAGCTGGCGGCGTTGCTGGTGATGCTGAGCGCATCGCCGTCGACACGGTTGTCGCTCATGCTGACAACCGCCGCGGTGGTGCCGTCGTACACCTTGCCGGCGCTGGCGATGCCCACAGTGAGCGCGCGCGGCGTGATGCTGCCGGTGGTGTTCAGGGCGGTCGGCGCCACCGCGTAGTTGCCCGCGTCCGTGCCGCTCAGGGCGATGCCTGTCACGGTGATGCCCTTGCCGGTGCCGGCGTTCTTGTCTGCGTAGACGGCGCTGCCGCCGACGGTGAACTGGTCGCCCGCGATGCGGCCGCTGTCGCTGTAGTCGACACGGGCGGCGACAGTGCCGTCATAGACCTTGTCGCCGCCGGTCACGCCGACCGTCAGCGCCTTTTGCGTGATGGTGCCGGTGCCGGCGGCGGTGCTCGACGCCAGCACGTAGTTGCCGGCGTCCGCGCCGGACAGCGCCACGCCGCCGACGCTGAGCGCCTTGCCGCTGCCGGCGTTCTTGTCGGCGTAGACGGCGGCGCCGCTGGCGGTCAGCGTCAGCTGGTCGCCGCCGATGCGGTTGTCGCCCAAGGTCGCGACGGCGGCGGTGGTGCCGTCGTAGACCCGCGTGACGCCGCTGGCGGTGGCCGTCAGCGTGCGCGCGGTGATGCCGGCGGTGGTGGCGGCGGTGGAGCCGGCCAGCGTGTAGTTGCCGGCGTCCGCGCCGCCCAGCGCGATGCCGGTCACGGTGACGGCCTTGCCGGCGCCGACGTTCTTGTCGGCGTAGTTGGCGTTGGCGGCAAAGCTGAACTGGTCGCCGGCGACGCGGTCGTCGTGGAAGTCCACATGGGCGGCGGCGGTGCCGTCGTACACCTTGTCCGCGCCGGTGACGCTGACGGCCAGCGCCTTGGGCGTGATGACGCCGGTGCTGGTGGCGCTGTCCGAGACCAGCCTGTAGTTGCCGGCGTCGGCGCCGCCCAGGGTGATGCCGGAGACGGCGACGCTGCGGTTGCCGGCGTTCTTGCTGTCGTAACTGGCGCTGGCGGCCAGCGCCAGCTGGTCGCCGCCCAAGCGGTCGTCGCCCAGCGTCACGCTGGCGGCGGTGCTGCCGTCGTAGACCTTGGTGGCCGCGCCCGCGGTCACTGTCAGCGCGCGCTGCGTGATGACGCCGGTGGTGGTGTTGCCGGCGACAGCGAGCACATAGTTGGCGGCGTCGGCACCGCCGATGGTCACGCTGCCGATGGCGACCGCCTTGCCGCTGCCGGCGTTCTTGTCGGCGTAGCTGGCGCTGCCGCCATAGGTGATGGCGTCGCCGCTCACGCGGTCGTCGCCGTAGGCCACGGTGGCGGCGGTGCTGCCGTCGTACACCTTGGTGGCGCCGGTGGCGACGGCGTTGAGCGTGCGCTGCGTGATGCTGCCGGTGCCGCTGGCGGTGGGCGCGGCCAGCGTGTAGTTGCCGGCGTCGGCGCCGGCCAGCGTCAGGCCGGACGCGGTCACGGCCTTGCCGTTGCCGGCGTTCTTGTCGGCGTAGGCGGCGGAGCCGGCGGACACGGTCAGCAGATCGCCGTTGACGCGGTCGTCGCCCAGCGTGACGGCGGCGCTGCTGCTGCCGTCGTAAACCTTGCTGGTGCCGGTGGCGCTGACGTTCAGCGTGCGCGCCGTGATGTCGGCGTGCGTGGTAATGTTGCCCGCGCCCAGCGCGTAGTTGCCCGCGTCCGCGCCGGACAGCGTGATGCCGCCCACCGTGATGGTCTTGCCGGCGCCGGCCTGCTTGTCGGCGTAACTGGCGCTGCCCGGGGCCAGCACCAGCTGGTCGCCGGCGATGCGGTCGTCGCCCAGCGTCACATTGGCGGCGACGCTGCCGTCGTAGACCTTGCCGGCGCTGGTGGCGCTGGCGTGGAGCGCGCGCGGCGTGATGCTGGCGGTGGTGGCCGCCGTGCTGGCGGCCAGCGTGTAGTTGCCGGCGTCGGCGCCGCCCAGCGCGATGCCGGTGACGGACACGCTCTTGCCGGCCTGCGCGTTCTTGTCCGCGAAGCTGGCGCTGCCGCTGATGCTGAGCGCGTCGCCGGCGATGGCGTCGCTGCTGTAGTTGACGCTGGCGTTGCGGCTGCCGTCGTACACCTTGTCGATGCCGGCCGCCGCCACCGTCAGCACCTTCGGCGTGACCGTCAGCGTGGCGCCGTTGCCGGCCAGGTTGATGTGGTAGCCCATCGCGCTGGCCAGCGTGCCCTGGCCGATGGCGTAGCTGCCGGCGTTCCTGCCGCCGCCCGCCACCGCCAGCGCGCCGCTCAAACCGGCGGAGAGATCGCCGTCGATGTAGCCGCTGGCCACGTAGCTCAGCGGCCCCGCCAGCTGGCCGTCATAGGCCCTGGTGGCGCTGCTGGCGGTGATGGTCAGGATAGGCGCGAGCGCGTACAGGAACCAGTTGCCGTTCGCGGCATAGGCCGGCGTGCTGCCGGTGTAGCTTTGCCCGTAATGCTTGCTGTAGCCGGACACGCGTTCCAGGCTGGTGGCCGGGTTGGCCGCGTACACCAGGAAGCGGCCGCCGCCGGTCAGGTTCAGGCCCACGCCCAGCGGCGTCGCCTGCGCGGAATAGTTGAGGAACAGGCCGTCGGCCGGGCCGGCCACCACTTCGATGGCGGTGCCGCTGCCCGAGGCGCTTAGCTTGCCGTCGGCGCCCAGCCGCACGGTGCCGTCGGCCGGTCCCAGGTTCTTCAGGCTGATGTTGCGCGCCGTGACGGCCGCGTTCACCAGCAGCGCGCCGTTGTCGCGGTTGGTCTTGCCGCTGCCGTCGGCGATCGACAGGTTGACGTCACCGCCGGCGCTCAGGGCGGCGTTCACGGTCAGCGTGGCGGCGCCGGTGTCGCGCTCGGCGTCGACCGGGCCGGTGGACGGCGTCGGCTTGCTATCGTTGGCCACCACCGTCAGCGTGCCGCTGCCCAGCGTGATGGCGGAATTGAGCGTCACGCTGCGGCCGGCCTGCAGCGTCAGCGAGCCGGCGCCGCCGCCGGCGTTGACCGCACTGTCACCGTCGAGCGTCAGGTCGTTGCTGGCCTGGAGCGCGACCGACACGCCGGCGGCCAGTTGCGCGGCCAGCGCGACCGAGCTGACGGTCGAGGTGCCGCCGCTCGCATCGCCGTAGGTTTGGTTGCCCACCGGCGTAGGCAGCAGCGCGAAGGCGTGCACGTTGCCGCTGCCGGCGGTGCCGGCCTGTACGCCGTCGCTGAACGGCGCGCCGACCACCATGCGGTCGCCGGCGCCGTTCAACGCCAGCGCGTAGCCGAAGCTGTCGTAGTCGTTGAGCGGGACGTCGACATTCGGCGCACTGCTGTAGCCGCGTCCGAACGTGGCGCTCAGCACCGGCGTGGCGTAGGCGGTGTCGGCGAAATCGTAGATGCGCACCGCGCCCGGCCCGAGGCTGGTGCCGCCGTTGGCGGGCGACGACGGTGCGCCCACGGCCAGCCGGGTGCCGGCCGCGTTGAAGGCCAGCGCGGAGCCGAAATATTCGCCGCCCAGCAGCGCCACGTTGGTGTTGTTGCCGCCGCTGACGTCCGCGCTCAGTTTGTGCAGCACGGCCGGGGTGGCGGCGCTGGTGTCGTACAGGTAGACCGCGCCCTTGCCGCTGTTCTCGCCGATGGCGCCGACCGCCAGGCGGTCGCCGGCGCCGTTGTAGGCCAGCGCGGTGCCGAACAGCGCGTCGCCGCCGCTGCCGGTAAGCGTGGCGGTACGGCTGATCGCGGCCAGGTTGCTATTGTTGTACAGGTGGGCGGCGCCGGCGTTGTTGCCGGACGTGGTGTCGTACAGCGCGCCCACCGCCAGCTTGCTACCGTTGCCGTTGAGCGCGACCGCGGTGCCGAAGGCGTCGGCAAAGGAGCCGTGCGGATTGGCCAGCGTGGCCGTGGTGATGGTGCCGCCGAAGGCTGCGGCGCTGTAGCGGTATTCGTACACTTGGCCGGCGCCGCTCTGCTGCCCGGGCGCGCCCACCGCCAGCGTGAGGCCGTCGCCGCTGAGGGCGACGCTGGAACCGAACAGCGCGTTGGACGGCAGGCTGACATTGGTGTTGCCGGCGCCGGTGTAGCCGGTGCCCAGCGTGCCCTTCAGCACCGCGCCGCCGAAGTTGCCGTCGCTGAAGGTGTACAGACGCACCGCGCCGGCGCCGCCGACCGTGTTGCCCTGGCCGGCGTCGTACGGCGCGCCCACCGCCAGCTGGGTGCCGGAGGCGCTCAGCGCCACGGCGGCGCCGTAGCCGTCGCCGGCCTCCAGCCCGCCGACATTGACGTTGCTGCCGCCGCTGCGGCCGGCGCCGAGGACGGCCTGGTAGTTCCACTGGCTGGCGTCGGCGCGGATGATCAGGTTTTTCGGGTCCAGCAGCAGCTGGCCGCCGGCGCCGACCGTCACCTTGTCCAGGCCGGCCGAGCGCAAATCGTTTTTGGACGAGATTTCCACCGCGCCGCCGGCGGCCGCGCCGCTCGCCGTCAGCGTGCCCAGCATGGTGGTGCGGTCCTGCGACCAGAGCACGGCGGTGCCGCCCTGCCCGGCCGCGCCGCGCGCCGAGACGTCGATCGCGCTGCTGTCGTTGATGAAGGTCGTGCCGGCGTTGGCGATGGCGGCGCTGCCGCCCCAGCGCGTGACGAAGCGGGCCGTGTCGGGCGCGCCGGCGGCCGGCGTGCCGCCCTGGAAGGCGCCGCCCACGCGCACCAGACCGCCCTGGGTCTGGCCGGAAGCGTCCAGCACGGCGCTGAACAGGCTGACGTCCTGGCCGCTGGCGTCGATGCGCCCGCCCACGCCGCTGCCGCCGCGCGCGCTGTGCAGCGCGGACGACGCCAGC
>NZ_WHUF01000005.1:199247-623021 GCF_009380165.1 Rugamonas rivuli | reverse complement strand
CGGCGTGTCGGCCGGGCGCGCGGCTGGCGGCGGCGTGCTGCGGCCCGGCGCCAGCAGGCAGTCGAACAGGTCGCAGGCGCGCGGCGGTTTGATCAGTTGAAAGGCGACGCCGGCTTCGCGCCGCTGCACGCCGTCGGCGGCGTTGCGTTCGGTGCTCAGCAACAGCAGCCGCGACGCCGCCAGCGCCGGCTCGGCGCGGATGGCGGCGGCCAGCGCCAGGCCGCTGGTGCGCGGCAACTCCATGTCCAGCAGCACGGCGTCGTAGGGATGGCCGCGCGCCGCCGCCTGCCGCAGTTGCGGCAGGGCGTCGGTGGCGCTGGCGATGCTGCTGGCGATGCGCCAGCTGGCCAGCAACTGTTCCAGCTCGCTCCGGCTGGCGGGGTTCTCGTCGACAATCAAAGCGCGGCATTCCTGGGTGGCGTGGAAAGAAGGATCGTCGACATCGATACGACGTTTGTCAAAATTTACGGCAAACCAAAAGATCGATCCTTGAGTTAGCGCATGGTCGACGCCTATCGTGCCTCCCATCAGCTCCACCAGTTGTTTGGAGATCGCCAATCCCAGGCCGGTGCCGCCGTGCTTGCGGGTGGTGGAACCGTCGGCTTGCGAGAAGGAATCGAAAATGCGCGCGCGCGCTTCGCTGGAGACGCCGATGCCGGTGTCGTGCACTTCGAAGCGCAGGCCGACGGTCTGCGCATCCTCGTGCACCACGGCCACCTTGACCGTGATCTTGCCGCTGTCGGTGAACTTGATCGCGTTGCCCAGCAGGTTGAAGATCACCTGGCGCAGCCGGTTGGGATCGCCGCAGATGGCGATCGGGATATCGTAGGCGATCGCCAGTTCCAGGCGTATGCCCTTGGCCTGCGCCTGCGGCGAGAAGACGTTGTCGATGTCGTCGAGCAGCTCACGGAAATTAAAATGGATGTACTCGACGGTCAGCTTGCCGGCCTCGATCTTGGAAAAATCCAGGATGTCGTTGATGATGACCAGCAAGTGCTCGCCCGAGCGCTTGACCATGCTGGTGTAGTGGCGCTGCTGTTCGGACAGGCGCGTGGCCAGCAGCAGTTCGGTCATGCCGAGCACGCCGTTCATGGGCGTGCGGATTTCGTGGCTCATGGTGGCGAGGAAGGCGCTCTTCGCCTGACTGGCGGCCTCGGCGGCGTTCTTGGCTTTTTCCAGCTGCTCGGTGCGCACGCCGACCTGGCGTTCGAGCTGGTCGCGGTATTGCGCCAGCGCGCCGTCGCGCGCCTCGACCTGGGCCAGCATGTCGTTGAAGCTGTCGGTCAGCGCGCCCAGCTCGTCGCTGCGCTGGTGGACGATGCGCGGCGTCGGCTGGCCGCGGCTGACCTGCTGCGCCGCCGCGATCAGCTTGCCGACCGGCTCGGCGATGCTGCCCTTGAAGCGGGCCGCCGTCAGCAGCGCCATCATGAAGGACAGCATGGCGGCCACGGCGGCGGCGGCCAGGTTCTTGAACAGATCGACCCACATGCGGGTCTGCGCGCCTTCGATCATCACGGTGCCGATGAGCTCGTCGTTGCTGCGCACCGGACGCAGCAGCCGCATCGCCGGCGCCCACGGCGGGCCGCTGTGGAAGGTGCTGATTTCCCGGGTCGTCCGCGGCTCCGGCAATTGTTCCGGCGCATCCTGCGCGCCGGGCAGGGTGGCGGAGGTGTAGCGCGCCAGCAGCTTGCCGGCGCTGTCGTAGAGCGCGGCCTGCTGGATCTCGTCTTCCACCGCCAGCGTGGCCAGCAGTTGCTCGGCCTGCTTGCCGTCGGCGACCTGCAAGGCCGCCAAGCTGTTGTTGCCGATCACGCCGGCCAGCGTAGCCAGTTGCTTGCGCTCGTCGTCGGTGCGGCTGAGGATGGAGGTGGCGGCAAACGCGATGAAGACCAGCATCAGCGCGCTGCCGGTGGACAGCACTGAGATGATGGTCAGCTTCTGGCTCAGACCGGAACGTTCGAAATTGAACATTGCTGTAGTCGCTGGCAAACGGTGGACGCCGAAAGCGTCGGCGCGGCAGGCTGATCAGTAGGTGCCAATAGGAAAAATATAGCGTCCGCATCGCTGCGGCCTTGATCTGCATCTAATCCCCGCACCTTTGCGCATTCTCAAACAACGCCTTGGGCAGCGCCGCAAGCTGGGAGCATGGAACGCAAAAAAATCCTGTTCGTGGCGGAGGTGGTCACGCTGGCGCATGTGGGCCGGCCGCTGGCGCTCGCGCAGATGCTGTCGCCGCAACAGTACGATGTGCACTTCGCCTGCGCGCCCGGCTACGAAAGTTTTTTCCACGGCAGCCGGCTCAACAGCTGGACGGTGAGCAGCATCTCCAGCGAGCGTTTCCTGGCGGCGCTGGCGGCCGGCAAGCCGGTGTACGACAGCGCCACGCTACGGCGCTATGTGGAGGACGACCTGCGCCTGCTGCATGCGGTGCGGCCGGATGTGGTGGTGGGCGATTTCCGCCTGTCGCTGTCGGTCAGCGCGCGCGTGGCGGGCGTGCCGTATGTCGGCCTGATCAATGCCTACTGGAGTCCCTACGTGCCGCAGCGCTACACGGTGCCGGCAATCGGGCTGGCGCGCGCGCTGCCGATCGCGCTGGCCGACCGCCTGTTCCGGCTGGCCAGGCCGCTGGCGTTCGCGCTGCACAGCGTGCCGCTGAACCGCGTGCGGCGGGCCTACCGCCTGCCGTCATTGGGCTATGACTTGCGCCGCGTGTACGCCGACGCCGACTACGTGCTGTATCCGGACATCCCGGAAATGTTCCCTGCGGTGGGTTTGCCGCAGCAACACGCCTACCTGGGGCCGGTGACGTGGTCGCCGCCGACGCCGCCGCCGTCCTGGTGGGAGCTGCTGCCGACGGACCTGCCCATCATCTACGTCACGCTGGGCAGCTCGGGACAAGGCGCCTTGCTGCCGCAGATATTGCAGACGCTGGCCGGCCTGCCGCTGCGCGTGGTCGCCGCCACCGCCGGCCAGGCCGATCCCGGCGTGCTGCCGGACAATGCGCAAGTGGCCACCTATCTGCCGGGCGAGGAGGCGGCGCGGCGCGCGCGGCTGGTGATCTGCAATGGCGGCAGCCCGACCTGCCAGCAGGCGCTGGCGGCCGGGGTGCCGGTGCTGGGCATCGCGGGCAATCTGGACCAGTATCTGAACATGCGCGGCGTGGTGGCGATGGGCGCCGGCATCCTGTTGCGCTCGGACCGGCTGAACGAAGAGGCGTTGCGGCGCGCGGTGCTGGCCCTGCTGGAGCCCGGCGAGGCGCGCGCGGCGGCGTCGCGGGTGGCGACGCTGTTCCAGCGCTACGATGTGGCGCAGCGCTTCGATGACATGCTGCGGCGCGCGATGGACGGCCGGCATTGAAAAAACGGACCCGCCCGTTGCGCGGGTCCGTCCCGGTTCACGATGGCACGATGCGGCGGCGTCCCAGCGCCAGGCCGGCGAAGCCCAGGCCGAGCAGGGCCAGCGTGGCCGGTTCCGGCACGGCGGCGAAGCTTTGCGAGGAATCGACCTTCAGGAAAGGCACCGTGGTGGGCGTGGCGCCGTCCCACATGGTGGTGGGCGTGAAGAAGGACGGCACGTTGGTGGTGCCGGTGATCTTGTCCTGGAAGATGGAGCCGGTGACGATGTCCAGGTAGGCCGGATCCACGTAGTCGATCATGAAGCGCGAATCGAAGGAGCCGGTGCCCACCGGGCCGGTGGCGGTGAAGCTGGCGTCGTTGAACACCAGGTGGCCGGACAGGATCATGATGCCGTCGCCGTCGGGATCGCCGACGCCGCCGCAACCGGCCGAGGTCGGGCCTTCACCGTAGCAGCGCACGGTGTTGACGCCGTTGCCGGGCACGGCTTTGCTGTTGGGGCCGGCGGCCGGCACCAGGCGGTCGAAGAAGATGGCGAGGTTTTGCACGCCGGCATGCAGCGGGTCGACGTCCATCGCGGCCGACTGGGCGGCGGGCAGCGTGAAGTGCGCGGTGGTCGGGGTTTGCAGGTCGACCAGCTCCTGGAAGCGCACCACTTTGCTGATTTCGAAATTGGTGTTCAGGCCGGCCGGCGTGACGATGGCCGGGATGTTGCTATTCGACATGGTGCCGACCACCATCTGCGTGCGCAGCTCGGTCAGGTAAGGGGCGGCGCCGCCGGGACCGACGCTGAGGCCGGGAACGAAGCCGCTGGCCAGCGCGGTATCGGTGACGTTGGTCCACAGATCGGCATAGGTGGTGTAGGTGCCGGAGCCGGTGGGATCCAGGCCCACGGTGGGGCCAGCCACGGCGGCCAGCGAGGTGCTCATCATCGCGGCGGCCAGGGCGGATTTGAGGTTGTTCATGTGTGCTCCCTAGAAAGATATGAACCCGGAAATCGGGATCGTACCGACTTCAGAGCAAAAGCCTTGCCAATGGATCGCATGTGAATCAAATCAAGGGCTTGGGATGCTGCGGCGCGTGTGGCGCGGGGGCGGTGTAAAGAATTCCGTCGTTGCCGCCGCCCGAAAAAAAGCCCGGCTGGGGGCCGGGCCGAAAGGCGGGCATCAGGCTGCCGGCGGCCGTCGCCGGTTCAGCGCCAGGCCGGCCAAGCCCAGGCCAAGCAAGGCCAGCGTGGCGGGTTCGGGCACCGCCAGCGCGAACGAGCCCGAGCCGTCGAACTTCATCAGCGGCACGCCGGACGGCGGCGTGCCGTCCCACATGGTGGCCGGCGTGTACAGCGAGGGGATGGTGGCGGCGCCGGTGACGTTGTTCTGGAACACTGCGCCGGTGACGACGTCGAGATAGCGGGCGTCGACGTAATCGATCATGAAGCGCATGTCGAAGGCGCCGGTGGAGATGCCGCCGGCGGTGGTGACATTGGCCTCGTTGAAGATCAGGTGGCCGGACATGACCATCAGGCCGTCGCCGTCCGGGTCGCCGGGCTCGCCGCAGCCGGCCGAGGTGGAACCGGCGCCGTAGCAGCGCACGGTGCCGGGGCCGTCGCCGGGCACGGCCTTGCTGGCGGCGCCGGGGCCGTAGCGGTCGAAGTAGAAGGCGATGTTTTGCACGCCGGCGTGCAGCGCATCGACATCCATCGCGGCCGACTGGCTGGCCGGCAGCGAGAAGTGGGCGGAGGTGGGCGTCTGGCGGTCCACCAGTTCCTCGAAGCGCACCACGGCGCTCAGTTCGAAGCCGGTGTTCAGGCCGCCGGGCGTGATGATGGCCGAGCCGTTCGACATGGTGCCGATCACCATCTGCGAACGCAGCTCGCTCAGGTAAGGCACTGCGGCGGGGCCGAAGCCGGGGCCGCCGCCGACGCTGGAGCCGGGGATGAAGCCGGAGGCCAGCGCGGTGTTGGTGACGTTGGTCCACAGGTCGGCATAACTGCTGTAGCTGCCGCTGCCGGTCGGGTCCAGCCCGACTGCCGGGCCGGCATGGGCGGCAGGCGACGCCAGCGCGGCGGCGATGACGGCGGCGGCCATGGCCGGTGTATGTTTGTTCATGGTTGCTCCCTGGCTGGATCACAAGCCCGGAATCGGGATTGTCCCGGCACTGGAGCAAGACGCTTGCCAGCATCCTTGATGTGTACGGAATCAAAGGCTTGTGGCCGCCTCGCGGCGCCGGCCGCGCGGCACTGTAAAAAAAACCGTCACTGCGGCAGCGCTGCCGCCTTGAGCCGGCGGGCCGGAATGCCGCCCCAGATTTCGCCGGCGCCGATGATGCTGTCCTTGGTGACGACGGCGCCGGCCGAGACGATGGCATGGTCGCCGATCCGCACGCCCGCCATGATGACGGCGGCCGCGCCGATGGTGACGGTGTCGCCGATGACGACGGCCTTGAGCTCCAGCCTGCTGCCCTCGATCACGTGGGCGAAGATGACGGCGTCGTGGCCGACGATGGTGTTGCTGCCGATGCGGGTCAGCGGCGGGTCGAGGATGGCGCCGGCGCTGTAGGTGTTGGCGCCCAGCTCGGCGCCCAGCGCCAGGTAGACCAGGCGCTGCAGCGGTACCGGCAGGAAGTGGGTGCGGATCAGCGAATTGAACAGCAACAGGTAGAACAGGATGTTGACGTTGGCCGCCAGTTCCTGCCGCGAATTTTCCGGCACCACGCCTTCCTGCAGCGGCAGCGCGTACAGGAAGGCGCGGTACACCAGGAAGGCGTACAGGTAGACCAGCAGCACGGCGGCGAACACCAGCGTGACGCCGCGGAAATCGCCCAGCGGCAGCTCGCCCAGCAGCAGCGAGGTGGTCAGCAGGGCCAGCGTCAGGATGGCCGCCAGCAGCACCAGGAACAGCGCGATCTGCGCCGGCTTGATGGCGCGCATCAAGGCCTCCCGCCGGGGCCGACCAGCAGCGCGCGCAACGGCATGCGCAGCGAGCGCGCCGACGCCGCCGGGCCGGCGCCGATGCGGCCCATGAACACCGCCGTCTCCCACACGGCCTGGCCGGTCAGGCGCGCGCCCTGGCGCGACAGTTCCTCGGCGCGCTGCTGCATGCCGGGCGTGGCGGAGAACACGCGGCCCTCGCGCACGTAGCGGGCGAAGATCAGCGGCGTCAGCTCCGGCTGCAACTGCAAACCCTGCGCCGTGGCGGTCAGCCAGAAGCGCTGCATGGCGCGGCCGGCTGCCAGGTAGTCGTCGACGCGCTGGGGCTTGCGCGGCGCCGTCAGCACGAAATGGGCGGCACAGGCCAGGCCGGGGATCAGGTCCATCTGCAAACGCGGCGCCAGCGTGCCGGCCAGCCAGGTGTTGAAGAAGGCCACCCGCTGCCAGCGCTGCATCACCCAGCGCATCAGCCTGGCGGTGGCGGCGTCCACGCCCAGCGCCTGGTCGGGGATGCGGTCCTCGCTGTAGCGGGCGTTCCATTCGATCACGGACTTGTGCACCTGCCACGCTTCCGGCATCGTCAGGCGCAGCTTGGCGTTGCGGAACATCAGCCGCGCCGCGGCCAGCCGCTGCGAACCTTCCAGCCAGTGCACCTGATAGCCATCCGGCAGCGCCGATGTCAGCGCGGCCCTCTCGGCAGGCGTCAGCGGACGCCGGCTTAGCGGGCGCCGCTGCACGCTGCGCGGCAGGATGAAGTCGGCCAGCGGATCGGCTTCCAGCTGCGGCGCCGGCACGAACTCGACGCTGATGGTGGGATGGTGGTCCGGCGCTTCGACGTGGCGCATGGCGCGCAGTTCCAGCTGGTGGGCGCTGGCGGCGATCGCCATCGTCTCCAGCAGCGCGCCCAGCGAGATCTGGCTGGGATGGCCGTCGAGGTCGTAGACGCAATGGTCGCGCGTATCGTGGCCGTGCACCACCAGGCGGCGGGTGTCGAGGATTTCGAAGCGCCACGGCTGGGTGTTGTCGCCGCTGGGCGCCCAGCGCGCCAGCTCCAGGATCTGCTCCAGCGTGGCATCGAGATGCTGTTCCATCTTGCTCATGTCTGTTCCTTGCGCCGGCGCTTCACCAGCATCATGGTCAACCGCTGCAGCGGGTGGCGGTGGCCGCCGGGACGCCAGGTGCGCACCAGCTTGTTACGATAGGCGTCGAAATGATAACCGCGCGGCGCGGCGTCGACCTGGCCACGGTTGAGCAATATCTTCAGCGCCTCGGTGGCGGCTGCGCCCGCGCACAGTTCGCAGCCCATGATGGTCGACGGCCCGCGCTGCTCCTTCAGGTTGATGCTGGACGGATCGACCAGGTAGGCCGCATGCAGTCCGGCCGGCGCCAGGCCGACCAGGAAGCGCAGCGCCTTTTCCTCGTCCGGCAGCTGGCCCCAGCCGAAGTACTGTTCGAACGTCATTTTACCCGGCAGGAAGTTCAGCACCGCCGTGCCCATGCCCAGCGGCGCCGCCGTGATGGCCGGGATGCCCAGCCGCGCGCAGGCGGCGAAAGTGGCCTGGCGCGCGCCGAAGGCGAAGAAGTCCAGGCCGTCCACGTACAGGTCGACGCCGTCGAAGAATTGCGCCAGGTTGCTGCCGTCGACGCCGGTGGGGAAGCGCTCGATCTGCAACTCCGGGTTGATGTCGCGCGCCATGGCGGCCAGCACCTCGACCTTGGGCAGGCCCAGCGTGGACATGGTGGCGCCCACCTGCCGGTTGAAGTTGGCGATGTCGAAGGTGTCGAAGTCGGCAATGTGGAAGGCGCCGACGCCGAGCCGGGCCAGCGTCAGCAAATGCACGCCGCCGACGCCGCCCATGCCGGCAATGGCGATGCGCTTGCCGCGCAGCACAGACTGTTCCGCCTGCGTGACCCAGCCGATGTTGCGGGCAAAGGCCTGTTGGTATGAAAAATCGTGTGACATGCGTCTCCCTGAATGTGCCGATTGCGCGGCTCAAGGGAGTTGGACATGAGGGTATGTGGAATAGTTCCCGCATTGACGAAAAAAATCCGGGGACTCGCCCCGGATTCATTTAGCAGCAACCGCCGCGCTTGCCCGCGCCGCCGTAGCGGGCTTCCTGGCGTTCGCGGAAGAACTCCTCGTACGTCATCATCGGCTCGCCCGGATGGGTGTTTTCCCGGTGCGTGACGTAGGTGTCGTATTCCGGCAGGCCCATCATCAGACGCATGCTTTGTCCGAGATAGCGGCCGGCCTTGGCGATTTCGCCGAGCATCACTGCACCTTGGGCATCAGCACCATCGGGCTTTCCTTGGCGGTCGGCTGAGCGGCGGCGCGCGCCACCAGCACGGTGCGGATGCCGAACACCAGCACGCTCAGCACCACGATCACGAAGAAGCCCGCCAGCGACGCATCCAGGTAATCGTTGAAGATCACCTGCTGCATCTGCGCCACCGACTTGGCCGGCGCCAGCAGCTTGCCCTGGTCGAAGGCGGCCTGGTACTTGGCGGCGTGCGCCAGGAAGCCGACTTTCGGATTGGCGTCGAAGATTTTCTGGAAGCCCGCCGTCAGCGTGCACATCAGCAGCCACGCGGTCGGCACCATCGTCACCCACGCGTACTTGGCGCGCTTCATCTTGAACAGCACGCAGGTGCCGAGTATCAGCGCGATCGCCGCCAGCATCTGGTTGGCGATGCCGAACAGCGGCCACAAGGTGTTGATGCCGCCCAGCGGATCGACCACGCCCTGGTACAGGAAGTAGCCCCAGGCCGCCACGCACAGGCCGGTCGCGGTCAGGTTGGCGAACACGTTCTCGGTCTGCTTCATGGCCGGCACGAAGGCGCCCAGCAAATCCTGCAGCATGAAGCGGCCGGCGCGGGTGCCGGCGTCCACCGCCGTCAGGATGAACAGCGCTTCGAACAGGATGGCGAAGTGGTACCAGAAAGCCATCATGACCTTGCCGCCGATCACGCCCGACAGGATGTGGGCCATGCCCACCGCCAGCGTCGGCGCGCCGCCGGCGCGCGAGATGATGCTGTGCTCGCCGACATCCCTGGCGGTCTGGGTCAGCATTTCCGGCGTGACGTAGAAGCCCCACTGCGAGATCGCCGTCGCGGCGGACTCGGCCGTGGTGCCGATCAGCGCGGCCGGGCTGTTCATGGCGAAGTAGACGCCCGGTTCGATGGTCGAGGCGGCCACCAGCGCCATGATGGCGACGAACGATTCCATCAGCATCGCGCCGTAGCCGATGAAGCGGGCGTGGGTTTCATTCTCGATCATCTTGGGCGTGGTGCCCGACGAGATCAGCGCGTGGAAGCCGGACACGGCGCCGCAGGCAATCGTGATGAACAGGAAGGGGAACAGCGAGCCGGCCCAGACCGGGCCGGTGCCGTCGATGAACTTGGTCATCGCCGGCATTTTCAGGTAAGGCGCGACCACCACGATGCCCAGCGCCAGGCCGACGATGGTGCCGATCTTGAGGAAGGTCGACAGGTAATCGCGCGGCGCCAGCAGCAGCCACACCGGCAGCACCGAGGCGACGAAGCCGTAGCCGATCAGCATCCAGGTCAGCTCGGTGCCGGTGAAGGTGAACATCGGCGCCAAGGCCGGGTTTTCCTGCACCAGCTGGCCGCCGAAGATGGCCGCCATCAGCAGCACGAAGCCGATGATCGACACTTCGCCGATGCGGCCGACGCGGATATAGCGCGAGTACACGCCCATGAACAGCGCGATAGGAATGGTGGCCATCACGGTGAAGCTGCCCCAAGGCGAGCCGGTCAGCGCCTTCACCACGATCAGCGCCAGCACCGCCAGGATGATGACCATGATCATGAAGGTGCCCAGCAGCGCGATCATGCCGGGGATCTGGCCCAGTTCGGACTTGATCAGGTCGCCCAGCGAGCGGCCGTCGCGGCGCATGGAAATGAACAGCACGATGAAATCCTGCACCGCGCCGGCAAACACCACGCCGGCCAGTATCCACAGCATGCCGGGCAGATAGCCC
Source organism: Rugamonas rivuli (assembly GCF_009380165.1). GTDB lineage: Bacteria > Pseudomonadota > Gammaproteobacteria > Burkholderiales > Burkholderiaceae_D > Rugamonas > Rugamonas rivuli. Next base: position 612,741 of record NZ_WHUF01000005.1, on the reverse strand, counting down.
ATCTGCGCGGCCAGCACCGGGCCGACCAGCGGGCCGGCGCCGGCGATGGCGGCGAAGTGGTGGCCGAACAGCACGTACTTATTGGTCGGCACGTGGTCGAGGCCATCGTTGAGCTTGTTGGCCGGGGTCATGCGGCGGGCGTCCAGGCCCAGCACCTTGTCGGCGATGAACAAGCTGTAGAAGCGGTAGGCGATCAGGTAGACGCAGACGGCGGCGATGACGATCCAGATGGCGCTGACGGATTCGCCGCGCTTGAGCGCGATGACGCCGAGCGCCGCGGCGCCGCACAGGGCGAGCGCGGCCCAGCCCAGCCGGCTGGCCAGCGTGGGTGGCGCGGTATGGTGCAGTGTTTTCATGCTTCCTCCAAGGTTTTGGGGCGCTGCTTTCAATGCGGGCAGCTTATGACCAGTATTCAGGAAGCTGATAACCGCCACAAGCGCAGCACTACGCACTATCGCTCGGTACAACTACGTAGCCGGCCGGGACGGCGGGAAGCGTAGAATCGCGCTACGGCATCAATCGGGACGGAATCTCATGAAGTTGCGGCAAAAAGTCATCTTCCTCGCCATCACGCCGCTGATCCTGGCGCTGATCGCCATCGCGCTGGCGGTGCGCCACCAGTCGGTGCTGCTGGCCCAGCAGCAGCGCGACACCATCCAGCAAGCCTACCTGAGCAGCAAGGAGGCGGAGCTGCGTCACTACGTCGCGCTGGCCTCGCATTCGATCGCCCACCTGTACGAATCCGGCCGCGACGACGAGGCCACCCGCAACGAGGCCAAGCGCATCCTGTCCTCGCTCAGCTACGGCGACGACGGCTATTTCTTCGTCTACGATATGCAGGGCAACACGCTGATGCATCCGCGCCAGCCCGAGCTGGTGGGCCGCAACCTGTACGAGATGCGCGACGAGCAGGGCCAGCCGACCATCCAGAAGCTGCTGCAACGGGCCAGGGCGGGCGGCGGGCTGGAACGCTACATGTGGGTCAAGCCGTCCACGCACAAATCCGGCGCCAAGCTCGGCTACGTGATCCCGATGCCGAAATGGGGCTGGATGATGGGCACCGGCATTTATCTCGACGATGTCGACCGCGCGTTGGCCAAGGTCGACGTCCAGCAGTCCGGCAACATCCACAACACCATGCTGTGGATCGCCGCCATCGCCATCGCGGCAGCGGTGGCGGTGGGCAGCTCCGGGCTGGCGCTCAATATCAGCGAGCTGCGCGTGGCCGACGCCAAGCTCAAGGTGCTGGCCCAGCGGGTGGTGGAATCGCAGGAAGAGGAGCGGGCGCGGCTGTCGCGCGACCTGCACGACGGCATCAGCCAGTGGCTGGTGTCGATCAAGCTGCAGATCGAGGCCGGCATCATTCGCCTGACCTCGGGCCAGGCCGGCCAGCAGCAGGCCGCGCAGGCCGCCTTCGAACACGCGGCGGACCAGCTCAACAACGTGATGGGCGAGGTGCGCCGCATTTCGCACAATCTGCGCCCGGCCATCCTCGACGACCTCGGCCTGGCGGCGGCGCTGCACCACCTCGGCCAGGAGTACACCCTCAGCAGTGGAACCCCGGTACACTTCGAAGCGGAGGGTTGCACCGACGAGTTGCCGGATGTCGCCAACACCGTGCTGTTCCGCCTGGCGCAGGAGGCGCTGACCAATATCGAGCGCCACGCCGGCGCCAGCCGCATCGAGATCCGCCTGACCGGCGAGCGCGGCGGCGTCACGCTGCGCATCCGCGACGACGGCGCCGGCTTCGACGCCGAAGGCATCGCCCTGCATCCCAAGCGCGGCATCGGCTTGCGCAATATGATGGAGCGCATGGACGCCATCGGCGGCCGCTTCGACATCGCCTCGTCCAGCGACGGCACGGTGGTCACGGCGTTTGCCGGCAATGAATACAGTTAAAACAGTTTATAAAGATTACGACATGACTTCCACTATCAAAATCCTGCTGGTCGACGACCATCCCCTGGTGCGCGACGGCCTGCGCGCGCGGCTGGAGGCGATGCCGCAATTCCGCGTCGTGGCCGAGGCCGGTGGCGCGGCCGAGGCGCTGGAGCAGGCCGCGCAGTGCGAGGTCGACCTGGTGCTGATGGACATTAATATGCGCGGCACCAACGGCATCGAAGCCACGGCCCAGTTCAAGCAGGCGTTTCCGCACATCGCCGTGCTGATCCTGTCCATGCACGACAAGCTGGAGTATGTGTCGCAAGCCATCCAGGCCGGCGCGCGCGGCTATGTGCTCAAGGATGCGCCCGGCAAGGACATCGTCGTGGCCATCGAGACCGTCATGTCCGGCGGCATCTACTACAGCGCGGCGCTGGCCCGCCAGCTGGCCCAGCCGCAAAACCAGGACAACCAGCTGACCCTGCGCGAGCACGAAGTGCTGCGCCACATCGCCAACGGCGAATCGAACAAGCAGATCGCCCGCGCGCTCGACCTCAGCGTACGCACCGTCGAAACGCACCGCCTCAACATCAAGCGCAAGCTGGGCATCGAAGGGCAGGCCGAGCTGATACGCTTCGCGGTCCAGCACGTTCAGTAAGCGCTAGCATGTTGTAAATATTGAGAATCGACTCTAATTCCGTTAAGCAATTCCTAACAGTGCGTGTTTGTGCGGCAATATCTGCTATATTCCTGCACCGGTTGTGTAATTGCAATTGTATAAAAGATAACGTTCGCGCGCGATGATTGGTCTTATACTGGTCGTATTGGAAATAACAATACTGACAGATGGTTATTGATTGCTTAATGTCAATGCTTGATCTAAGATTGCGCGCACAACCTTCAATGAGATATTGATGTCTGCGCCTGAAACTAGCATGTTTCCACTGGTGGAATTACAAGCGGTGTCCAACGCTCACAACGAGTGGGTGGCCCTGACTTTTGAATTGTCCGCAGACTCGGGCGACGCCTTCCAGGCGGCGCTGACCTTGCTCAAGACTCCCGACGTATTCGCCGCGCTGGCGCCGCTGGACTGCATCCTGCCGGTCGCCAATCCGGCCCTGCTGGAGCTGTCGCAGCTGTCCGAACTGCCGCCCAACCGCGTGGTGCTGCGCGTGCCGGCCGCCGCCTGTTCCGAGATTCCCGTACAAAAGAAACTGGCCGGCTATGCCGACGCCGGCTACCGCATCATGGTCGAAGGCGTGGCCGGCATGGCCGCCACGCTGTGTGGCGCGCGCTCGCTGATGGTCGACGCTTCCCTCATCATGCCGCCGGTGCTGGCGCTGGTGGCCCAGCCGGGACCGCACCTGGCCACCGGCATGGGCAGCGAACACCGCATCGCCGAATGCGCCAAGGCCGGCTTCAGCTGGTTTGCCGGCGACTTCGCCATGCATCCGCCGCAAGACACCAACGCCGGCGACGGCACCTCGCGCAAGCGCCTGCTGGCGCTGCTGGGCCTGCTGGCCCGCGACGCCGACTCGCGCGAACTGGAAGTGCTGCTCAAGCAAGACCCGGCGCTGTCCTACCATTTGCTCAAGCTGGTGAACTCGGCCGCGTTCGCGCTCAGTTCGCCGATCCACAGCTTCGGCCAGGCCATCAACGTGCTGGGCCGCCGCCAGCTGCAGCGCTGGCTGCAATTGCTGCTGTACGCGCGCCAGCAGGACGACGGCATGGCCAATCCGCTGCTGCCGCTGGCGGCCGTGCGCGCCTCGCAGATGGAAGCGCTGAGCAAGGCGCTGGGCTGGGAACGCGACCAGCAGGACATGGCTTTCGTGGCCGGCGTGTTCTCGCTGCTGGACGTGCTGCTGGACATGCCGATGACCGAAATCGTCGCCGCGCTCAGCCTCGACCTCGACGTGGTGATGGCGCTGCTGGACCGCGCCGGCCCGCTGGGCGAGCTGCTGGCATTGGTGGAACGGCACGACGCAGCCGGCCTGGACAAGGCCGGTCTCGACCGCGAAACCTACTGGGGCGCGCAATTGCAGGCATACCACTGGGCCATCCAGGTGAGCAGGAATATATAAGCCATGTTCGCGCACCCAGTCTCCGATTTCCTGAGCAGCAGCGCGGCTTTATGCGACGCGGTGCTGCGCTTGCGCGGAGCTGCACTCAACGAGGAACTGGGGCGCATCGTCCGTGGCGTGATGAACAGTCCGCTGGGCGAATTCCTGCCGGCCGACACCCACGCCATGCTGCTCAAGCCGCCGGTGGTGGAGGTGCTGGCCGCCAACGACGACGCCGTGCCCGTGCTGACCCAGGACGTGCTGTTCGACGACCAGTACTTCGGCCGTTTCGTCGTCTCCGGCCGCCAGCAGCACTACACCGACATCGACCGCCAGCACTTGGCCAGCCTGGCCAACCTGGCCGGCAGCGTGCTGCAAGTGCACTCGCTGGCGCAGCGCTCCACCCATGCCTACGTGCAGGTGGAATCGCAGCTGCAGCACCAGGCGCAGATCCTCGACCACATCCACGAGTCCGTGCTGACCATGGACATGAACGGCTTCATCATCAGCTGGAACAAGGGCGCGGAGCGCCTGTTCGGCTACAGCGCGGTGGAAGCGGTGGGGCGCAACATCCTGTTCCTGTACGACGACGAAGACGAGAGCTTCGACGACACCTTCCTGGAGCAGGGCGGACGCCTGATGGAAGTGCGGCGCAAAAAGAAGTCGGGAGAAGTGTTCTGGGCCAGCCTGTCGCTGTCGCCGCTGCGCGACATCAACGACCGCGCCATCGGCCTGATCGCCTACCTGACCGACATCACCGAACGCAAGATGGCGGAGGAACGCATCCACCACCTGGCCTACTACGATGCGCTGACCAACCTGCCGAACCGCTCGCTGCTGACCAAGCTGGTCGACCAGGCGCTGACGGTGGCGCAGCGCAGCCGGCTGCATGGCTGCGTGCTGTTCATCGACCTCAACCGCTTCAAGCTGATCAACGACACCTTGGGTCGCAAGATCGGCGACGAGCTGCTGTGCGAAGTCGCGCGCCGCTTCCGCGCCGTGCTGCGCGACCAGGACCTGGTGGCGCGGCTGGGCGGCGATGAATTCGCCGTCGGCCTGTTCGACATCGGCCAGCATTTCGAAGCGAGCATGGTGGCGCAAAAGCTGCTGGGCACGCTGAACACGCCGATTTTGATCGACGGCCACGACCTGCGCGTCGGTGGCAGCATCGGCATCAGCGTCTACCCGCAGGATGGCGGCGACGCCGAAACGCTGTTGCGGCTGGCGGACATCGCCATGTACCGCGCCAAGCAGGAGGGCGGGGCGGAAGGCGATCACGTCGCGTTCTACAGTCAGGACATGAACCAGGGCATGCAGGAGCGCATGCGGATCGAATCGGGCCTGCGCCACGCGCTGGGCAACGGCGAGCTGCTGCTGCACTACCAGCCCAAGTTCTGCATCGACAACGGCAAGATCATCGGCGCCGAAGCGCTGGTGCGCTGGCGCCATCCGGTGCGCGGCCTGGTGCCGCCGGCCGAATTCATTCCGCTGGCCGAGGCTACCGGGCTGGTGGTGCAGGTCGGCGAATGGGTGCTGGAAGCGGCCTGTGCGCAGGCCAAGCAGTGGAAGGACGCGGGGCTGCCGCCGATACGGCTGGCGGTCAACGTCTCCGCGCGCGAGTTCACCTCGGCCCTGCCGGGGCGCGTGCAGGATACGCTGACGCGCTACGGGCTGGAGCCGTCGTGGCTGGAGCTGGAGATCACCGAAAGCACGCTGATGCACAACATCGACCGCGTGATCGGCATCATGGACCGCATCACGGCGCTGGGCGTGACCTTGTCGCTGGACGATTTCGGTACCGGGTATTCGAGCTTGTCGTATCTGAAGCGTTTCCCGATCGATACTTTGAAGATCGACCGTTCGTTCACCATTGGTATCCCCGGTGATGCCAATGATTGTGCGATTGCCAACACCATCATCAGCATCGCGCAGCAGCTCAAGCACAAGGTGATTGCCGAGGGCGTGGAGACGGTGGAGCAACTGGCTTTCCTGAAGAATTCGGGCTGCGATGAGGTGCAGGGATACCTGTTCTCGCGGCCGTTGGAGGCGGAGGCGTTCGAAGAGGCGCTGCGCGAGAACTGGACGCCGGGGCGTGCCAGTCGGGCGGCCTGAGGGCGGATCGACGGTTTTGGCACCCAAGTGAGGGTGAGTTCTGTATAATGCTGCACACTTAGGAAGCGTGGCCGAGTGGTTGAAGGCACTAGTCTTGAAAACTAGCGACGGGTTAAACTGTTCGTGAGTTCGAATCTCACCGCTTCCGCCAGAAAAATAAAAAAAACCGCCAGCCAGAACCCGCTCAAGATCGCGTTCGGTGCTGGCGGTTTTTTTATTTCCGGACGAATCGCCCAATTGTTAGGCGCAAGGCGTCCAGCCCAGCGCGCCGAGGGCGCGCTTACCCCCACTTCTAATCCCACACGCAGAGCGCCAGTCTTTTTTCTTTGCAGGCACAAGCTTGCAGGGCCAAACCCTCGGCACCTACGGCGGCATAAACGGTGACCTGAAATTGATCGAGGCACCGGACTAAACCCGGTGACGCATTATGACCGACGTCACGCATCCCACCAAAGAATCCGTCCGCAAGTACCTGGAGCGCCGCACGCAGCAGCCTTGTGAGCCACCGCCAACGCCTGAAGAGATCAGACGTCAACTGGGCTGGCACGTGTTACCTGCTGCCAGTGCGAAATTCTGCGGGCCTTTAGCGGACGCCGCTTTGCATAGAGCTAATGTTGCTTGCCATGACAAAGGATGCTGGAATGCGAATTGAATGTTTGCTGCCATGCGCTAAAGCTGGGCGGAGTGTGGGCCATCAGACCTATGCAACAGAGGACTCCGGTGATGATCAGCGACGGGATTCCGGTCAGCTTGCTTTCTATGCTGTCGGCAGTTTTCCCCGGGGATTCAGTGTCTGACAATGCGGATATGGCGGCATAGCCAGAAGTACTGCGGCGGCCAGAATCATGCCGATGACTGTAATTAAGCCGCTTTGCGCCGCATGGGTTGGGTATTCTCGCCAGACGTTATATAGCGTCGCGGAGGCCGAAATGATGATTCCGCAAACGGCTGCGAACAGTACAAAGGTGTAGATTATGTCTGCGTATTTTGCGAACCAGTAAGCAAAGAAAACTATCGCTATGATCATTCCGAACATGGCTGAAAATATGTGTCCTGTTCCTGAGTCCTCAGAGTTCGGTCCCCCGTGATAATTGTGCGTCTCTTTATTGACAATTACAGTGTTGCTATTACCGACAGCGTTGCCGTCACCATGGATGTTTGTTTTCTGATTCTTGAAACGTTGCGACATGAGAAGATCTCCTTGGAGTCAGCAAGAGGGAAGAAATTGGACCCTTGGTTGGCGGATAAGTTCGCATTCGACGTTCGTGTGACGCTCGTGGTCATTTCTACCCGTAAAACAGGTATTTGACATTTACCCGTGTGGCGCGTATCTTGAAAATATTCGCCACCTGCATGATTCTGCTTTATGAAGCAAGTCATCACCATCACCCAGCAATTGGGGCCTCTTCTTCAGGCTGCGCGCAAGTCTGCGCGCTTGTCGCAGACTGAACTTGCGCAGCGACTGGGCGTCAGTCAGAGCCGCATCTCCGCCATGGAGCTCGACCCTGGTAGCGTCAGCTTTGAACAATTCCTGGCTTTGATTTCGGCGCTGGGCCTTGAGGTACTGGTGCAGCCGAAAGCTGAGGGACTCGATGAGTCGGTTTCGTCCACTCCGGATTGGTAAGCCATGGGACGCAAATCTCGTTCGCGTTCGCTGTCGGTCTGGAGTAACGGCGAGCGCGTCGGCACGTGGATTCTGCCAGCGCGCGGCGCCATGCAGTTTATTTACGACAAAAGGTGGATAGCGTCAGCCATTGGCCGGCCACTCTCGCTATCGTTGCCATACGCCGGCGGCCCTGTGTTGTACGGCGATCGGGTGCGCTATTTCTTCGACAATCTGCTGCCTGATAGCGAAGTTATCCGCAAGCGCCTCGCGGAGCGCTATAAGCTCGATACTATCGAGGCTTTCGACTTGTTGCAGGAAGTGGGGCGGGATTGTGTGGGCGCTGTTCAACTGCTGAAAGAGGATGATGTCCCCACGAACCTCATGTGCATTGAAGGCAAGCCGATGTCCGAAGCGGATGTGGAGCAGCACTTGTTGCAAGTGACGGTCGCTACGCCGATGGAAATGCCAGGCGATGACCATCTGCGCATCTCGCTCGCCGGCGTTCAGGAAAAGACGGCGCTGCTGTGGCACAACGATGGCTGGATACTGCCGCATGGGGCTACACCCACAAGCCATATCCTCAAGCTGCCTTTGGGTTTGATTGGCCATCGCAAGGTCGATCTGACGTCGTCTGTGGAAAACGAATGGCTTTGCATGAACCTGTTGGAGGAATTTGGTTTGCCGGTAGCGAGAACGGCCATTCTGAAGTTTGGCACACAGAAGGTTCTTGGCGTCGAGCGTTTCGACCGCAAGCTGCACGCATCGGGAACCTGGTTCATGCGTCTGCCGCAGGAGGATCTTTGCCAGGCTTTGTGCGTACCGCCGCATCTGAAGTACGAGAGCGATGGTGGCCCTGGACTGGCGGATGTGGCCGCAGTACTACGCGGCTCGGTGCGCGCGGACGAGGACTTGACGACGCTGCTCACTGCGCAAGTGCTGTTCTGGATGTTGGCCGCGCCTGATGGTCATGCCAAGAATTTCAGTATTCGTCTGATGGCGCAGGCGCGCTACGCGCTGTTGCCTTTGTATGATGTCATGTCGCTCTGGCCGATTGAGGGGAAGGGGCCGAATCAATACTCCCTCCACAAGGCAAGGATGGCGATGGCGTTGATGGGGAAGAATAAGCACTATCGTTTTGCCGATATTCAGCGCAGGCACTTTAACAGTACCGCAGCCCGATGCTTCCGCCGCGCCGATGCGGAAGACGTGATTGAGCGGGTACTTGCCCGTACCAGTGGGGCGATCGATGCTGTCGCCGCGCGCTTGCCATCAGGATTTCCCGAGCGGGTTGCGGCGACGATCTTTGCCAGCGTCACACGATCCGCCAGGCAGTTAAGCGCAATGGCAGCTAAGTGAAGCGGATTCAATGGAGATAATCCGCGAGCTTTCCTTTTAAGCAAAATGGTATGCTTGGCTCTTCATAACGGCATCGGTGTATCGGCACCATTGGGATTGTATGAAGAAATGCTCGTGGATTTTTCTGGCTATTTTGTTCAGCGTAAGCGGCTGTGTCATCAACTCAACACGTGAGCTGCCTCAGGGCGGCGTGGCGAGCGAGGATCGCGCCGTCATCGTCTATGGCGTGCAGATGGAAGGGCCGTGGGAGTACGCAGGTTTCGATCTCCAGCTGGCGGAGTACAACTTAAAAGCCGAACAAATTACCGGCAACTGCCTGACATTCAATCGAACCGATGCGCGCGTTCCTTCGACCCCGGGTGAGACGAAATATTTCGCGTTCGATGTCCCTGCGGGGCACTACGTTTATAGCCCGTTCAACTCGACTGAACTGGAAGGCGGCGTCCGCGCATTTGAGGCGCCTCCATGGCAAAGCGTTTACATCGGCGATTTCATCTACCAGAAAAACAAGACGATAAAACTACGCCGAAATCTGACTGAGGCACAGAGCGCAATCGACAAGGCGCTGCCGGGATTGAACGGACACCTTACGCTCGCGAAGGCAATGCCGGCAAAGGCTACTTATATTTTCGTGTGCACGCCTTGAGGCGCCGACTACCCAAACTATCAAGAGAATTCGATTGGACATCATAAGGATTGCTGCGCTGTTTTTCGTGACGGCGCTGGCTGAAATCGCCGGCTGCTACCTGCCGTGGCTGGTGCTCAGGCAGGGCAAGTCGCCATGGCTGTTGCTGCCGGCGGCCCTGTCGCTGGCGCTGTTCGCCTGGCTGCTGACGCTGCACCCAACCGCCGCCGGCCGTACCTACGCGGCATACGGCGGCATGTATATCGGCGTCGCCTTGCTGTGGCTAAAATTGGTCGACGGCGTGACGCTCAGCCGCTTCGACTACATCGGCGCGGGACTGGCTTTATTCGGCATGGCGGTCATCGCCTTGCAGCCATCTTCCGGGAGCGGGCAGTGAGAGTATTTCGCTGCTTGCCCGCACTGATGCGTGAGCCGTCATCATCATTGCCCCGAGCAAGCCTTAACATTACAGATAGGATATTTGGACCGCCAGGCCAGGCAGACTTCATTGCGCACAGGTATGGTTCCCTTTAAGATATAAATATTATTAATAAATCAAAGCGCAGCGCTAAGTTTGGGTGCGGTTAGTTACGATGAGAAAATTGAGCGCCCTGGTCCTGCCACTGTTATTGGCGACATCCAGCCTGGCCTGGGCCGATCCGGTGCCGGTCAAGCAGGTCAGCGATAAGCTGATCATTGAATTTCAACCGGGCACGCCGGGCCGGGTGTCGTATCTGAAAACGGCCAAGACCACGTTTGAAACACCGAACGCAAAAATCGGCACCTTGCAGGATGGCTGGCGGTGCGGCAACAGCAGCGACATCATCTGGAACGAGAAGGCCTATAAACTGTTCAGCCGCAAGCTCGCAACTTCGCTGCGCACCGTGCTGGAGAAAGCGCACTATCCGACGCCGATCGCGATCGACACCATTTTCGATGCGCCGACTGAAAAGGAGCGGCCCAAGGCCATGCCGGAATTGCAGATCGGCGCCTTGCTCAAGGATGTCTCGGCCAACCTGTGCCTGAAGGAGCATGGCGGCATCGGCGGCGTCTACATGAAGGTGTTTTGGCAGGTCTATTCGCCCGAGGTCAAGCAGGTCGTGTTCGAAGCCCTCACCGAGGGCAACTTCCAGACCGCCGCGTCCGAGGAGATTCCGGTCGAGCGGATTTTCCTGCTGGCCTACGAGCAGGCCGCCAAAAATTTCTTGGCCGAACAGGGTTTTTATAACGCCGTGACGCGGCCGAGCGCGCCGGCTTCGGCGCCTGCGCCTGCGCCAGTGGCGCCGAAGCCAGCCGCCCCGGAACGGCTGACGCTCAAACGCGTCAAGCCGGCGGCGGAACCGTTGACCAAGCGGGTTACATTGCTGCGCTCTTCCGTCCCCACGGTGATCACGGCGACCGGGACCGGCAGCGGATTTTTCATCAGCAGCGACGGCTACCTGCTGACCAACCGGCATGTCGTCGGCACGGACAAGGTGGTCAAGATCAAGCTGCCGACCGGACGCGAATTGATCGGCGAGGTGTTGCGCTCGGACGAGGCGCGCGATGTCGCGCTGATCAAGACCGAACCGGTGGGCATGCCCGCCCTGTCGATCCGCGAAGACGAGCCCAACATTGGCGAAGAGGTGTACGTGATCGGTTCGCCCCTGGGCGACACCTTCAATACCTCGCTGACGCGCGGCATCCTGAGCGGCTACCGGGTTCTGGACAAGCAGCGCTTGCTGCAGAGCGATGTCAGCATCCTGCCCGGCAACAGCGGCGGCCCGCTGCTCGATACCGGCGGCAGGGTGATCGGCATCACCGTGTTGCATCTGGCCGACGCCAGGACGATGACGGGCATGAATTTCTTCATTCCGATCGGCGATGCATTGACGATCCTGGGCGTGGATCTGCGGTAGCGCGCAGCGCCGACGCGCAGTTTTTCAGGGGTAGACCATGAGCATACTTCGCTGGTGCATGACGTTGATACTCACCCTTGGCAGCTGCCAGGCCTGGGCCGACGGCCAGACCTTCCGCATTCCCACCCGTCCCGGCGTGGAAACCAGCGTCTACTGGGAAGCGCAGGAGGGCGCCAAGGCCACGGTGTTCCTGTTCACCGGCGGTAACGGCGGCTACGGCAATGTAGTCGACGGCAAACCCACCAGTCACAACTTCCTGGCCCGCAGCGTCGCGCTGTTCCTGGCCGGCGGCTACAACGTCGCCATCTTCGGCCTGCCCAGCGACACCCCCGCGCTCGACTACGGCGACCGCGTCAACCCCAAACACCTGGCCGACGTCCGTGCCGCGCTGGACTTTGTGCGCACCAAGAGTCCCGTACCGGTCTGGCTGGTCGGCACCAGCCGCGGCACGGTGTCGGCCACCTACGTCGCCATCGGCAGCGTGGACGATCCCGGCATCGCCGGCCTGGTGCTGACCTCCAGCGTGACGGCATTCAAGAAACAGGGCGCGGTGCCGACGCAGAACCTGGCCGCGCTCAAGCTGCCGGTGCTGGTGGTGCACCACGCGAATGACGCCTGCGTGATTTGCCGCCCCTACGAAGTGGACTGGATCATGAAGGGCCTGAAAAACACGCCCGTCAAAAAACAGCTGATGGTGACGGGCGGCGGCCCGGTCAGCGGCGATCCCTGCGAGAGCTACCACTACCACGGCTACGCCGGCCAGGAGAAGGAAGTGGTCGACCTGATGGCCGCCTGGATGCGCAATCCGACAAATTGATGATTTGACATCAAGACTGCCGCGCTCGATAATCGCTTCTCCGCCATAAGCCTGGACGAGCCCATGGGTACCGCGATAGACAATACCGAAGTGTTGAAAGACTGGTTCCTGCGCAGCGGTGTGCACACGCCGCTGCACACCTGCATCGGCCCCTTGCCCAGCTCCAAGGCCTCCATCGTGCGCTGGACCAGCAACCAGCCGGACTCGATGATCCAGACCATCAGCTCCCACCCCAACGATTACCGCATCGCCATCATGCTGGAGCCGGTCGACGCCCGCATCTGGCTGCACGGCCAGCCGGTGTGGGGCGGGGTGATCGCGGCCGAGCGCTTCCGTATCTGTCCGCCCAGCGGCTCCAGCCAGTGGAGCCGCCTGAGCAGCTGCGACATCGTCAACCTGTTCGTGCCGGCCGCGCTGATCGACAACCTGAACGCGCAGCGCGAAACGCCGCTGAGCCTGGGCGCCCAGCAGTTCACCTCGGACCGCCACGTGATGGAACTGGTGCGCCGCATGCTCAACGCCGACGCGCTGGCCGGGCCGCTGCAATCGCAGTATTGCGACGGCATGATGGTGGCGCTGCTGAGCTATCTGCTGGAGCATTACAGCCGGCCGGCGGCGGCGCCGCAGTCCAGCACGCTGGGCGGCGGACGCCTGCGTCGCGTGCTGACCCACATGGGCGCCAACCTGGCTACCGGCGTCAGCAACCGCGATCTGGCCGCGCTGTGCGGCATGAGCGAGGCGCATTTCTCGCGCGAGTTCCATCTGGCGCTGGGCCTGCCGCCGCACCGCTACCTGATGAAGATGCGGCTGGAGCAGGCGCGCACCATGCTGCTGGCCGGCGGCCGGCCGATGGGCGACATCGCCGAAGCCTGCGGCTTCCACGACGCCAGCCATTTGTCGCGCACCTTCAGCCGCCATTTCGGCACGCCGCCGGCCAGGTTCCGCCAGCAGCGCGGCAACTAACCCTTCAACAACTGGCGCGAAAAACTCACCACCGCGCCCACTGCGGCAAAGCCGGCCGCCGTCGCCAGCGCATAGGCCGGGCCGTGCGTGTCGGACAGCGTGAAGCAAAACGCCACCAGCGCCGCGCCGGTGGCCTGGCCGCTCAGGCGCGCGGTGGCGACGATGCCGCTGGCGCTGCCGGCCCGCGCGCGCGGCGCGCTGCCCATGATGGCCTTCATGTTCGGCGCCTGGAAGAAGCCGAAACCCAGCCCGCACAAGGCCATCCGCCAGCAGATGTCGAACGCCGTGGCGTGCGCCGGCAGCGTCGCCAGCAGTAGCGCGCCGACGCACAGCACCACCAGGCCGATGCCGCCCAGCGTGCCGGCGGCGTAGCGGTCGCTCAGCCTGCCGGCCACCGGACCCATCACCGCGACCAGCACCGGCCACGGCGTCATCAGGAAACCGGTATCGATGGGCGAACGGCCCAGCGTGTGTTCGAAGAAAAACGGCAGCGAGACGAAGGCCAGGCCCTGCACCGCGAAGGTACAGAAGGCCGTCAGCGCCGACAGCGCGAACATCGGCTGGCGGAACAGGTCGACCGGAAACAGCGGCGCCGCGTGGCCGCGCTGGCGGCGCAGCAGCAGCACCCAGCACAGCGCGGCGGCGCCGAGTTCGAACGGCAGCCGGGCCGGCGCGGCCCCATGCGCGGCCTCGCCCAGCGCCAGGATCAGCAGACCGAAGGCGCCGACGTTGTACAGCGCCGCCGCCAAGTCCAGCCGGTGCGCCGCGCGTCCCGTGTGCGGCAGCGCCCGCCAGGCGGCGGCCAGTGCCAGCACGCCCAGCGGCACGTTGATCGCGAACAGCCACGGCCACGACGATACGGACAGGATCACCGAGGCCACCGTCGGCCCCACCGCGAAGGCCACCGCCACCACCAGCGCGTTGGTGCCGAAGCCCTGGCCCTGGCGCTCGGGCGGGTAGATGGCGCGTATCAGCGCGGTGCTGACCGCCATCATGGCGCTCGCGCCCAGACCTTGCAGCAGCCGCGCCGCCACCAGCGCCGGCAGCGACCACGCCAGCGCGCAGGCCAGCGAGGCGGCCGTGAACAGCGCCAGCCCGCTGATGGCGACGCGCCGGTAGCCGGCGATCTCGCCCAGCGCGGCCAAGGGCAGCAGCGTCGCGACCATCGCCAGCTGATAGGCGTTGACGATCCACACCGATGCCGCCGGCGTCGCGTGCAGCTGCTGCGCCATGGCCGGCAGCGCGGTGTTGGCGATCGCCGTGTCCAGCGAGGCCAGCGCCACGCCGGTCATCAGCGACAGCATGGCCCAGGTGCGTTCCGCCGGCGGCAGGCCGGTCTCCGCCGTGGCGCAGGCGTCCACCGTGCTCAATCGCGCACCACGCCGGATGGGCCGATGCGTTCGGCGTTGGGCACGTCGGACATGCGGATGCGGATCAGGTGGCGGCGCTCGTCCTCGTAGGTGGTGCGGCCGTGCAGCATGCGGTGGTTGTCGGCCCACAGCAGGGTGTCGGTGGCCAGCTGCTGCTTGAAGCGCGGCGCGCTGTGCTCGGCCACTTCGTTCATCAGCGCCAGTGCGTCCACCAGCTCAGGCGAACTGAGGTCGGGCCGCACGGCCAGGCCTTTCTGGATGGCGTCATAGCGCCAGCGCAGCGTGAAGCGGTCGCCGTCGCGGCGCGGCGCGTCGAACACGCGCGCCACGTGGTGCTCGATGGCGGCGTCGCCGGCAGCGTACACGGCCGGCACGCGGAACGGCACCGGCGTGCTGCTCAGCAGCTCGTAGGCGTCGCGGCCGGCGGCTGTTTGCTGCAGCGTCTGGTAAATGTCTTCGCCGTCGATCAGCAGCGAGTGGCCGCCCTTGCAGTCGGCCGCCTGCACCACGTACAGGATGAACTGCTCCTCCGGCATCGGATAGAACGAGGAATCGGTGTGCATGTCGGCGCTGCCGACGCGCTCGGAAAAGGTGGTGAAGCGGGCGTCGCTGTGCGCGCCCGGCCGCGCCTTGACGTCCCAGGCCACGCGGCCGGTGCGCTGGTCGGTGGAGGTGGGGTAGCCCAGCATCAGCGTGATCGCGTACAGCGCGGCGTTGCGGCGGTCCTCGCTCAAGCCTTGCAGGCCGAGGCCGCTCAGGGCGACGCCGTTGCTGCCCGTGGCGCGCAGCTGCCGCGTCAGCCGGCGCAGCGCGCCGACTTCGCCCAGTTCGGCGCGCAGCGCCACTTCTTCCGGATGGGCGTAAAAACCGTTTTCATTAAAGTCATTAAATCGGCGGCTGATGATTCGATATATGTTATTTAAATCATCTCCCCAAGATATATCAGTAGCGCAAATAGTGACATTCTCACTTTTATTCAATGACGTAGACATAAGAGTTCCTTTTATTTAAGGAGTGGCGGGGCAGTGGGGAGCGGATATTCTAATGCCGTCAAACGGATTGAACTGTTGTATTTAATGCGGTTTGGAAACTAAAATTTCACGCAGTGTCATTATGAAAATGCTTTAGAAACAATGTGTTGCGAACGATCAACAAGTGGAAAATACCCGCTGTGTGTTGAGCATTGCATGCGCTATGATTCGAATCTGACTCAGCCCGCTTTGCGGAAGTTACTATCAAAATAGACGTTTAAGGACTAGCAAAATGAAATGGTTTAATTCCCTGCGTCTGGCGCAGAAGCTAGGTCTGGCATTCTCGTCGGTATTGGCGATGACTGTACTGGTGGGGGTATTTTCGATTTGGGAGCTATCCCAGGTTAATAATACGGCCAAGCGTTTTTCCGCCCGCTGGATGCCCAGCATCCGGGTGATCGAGGACATCAAATCGCAGATCGCGCGCATCCGCACCCGCGAGCTGCAATACATCATTTCGTCCAGCCCGGCGGACATGGACAAGTACGACCAGGTGATCGCCAAGGATCTGGAAGACTTGAAGAAAATGCAGGATGACTACACGGCGCTGGCCGTCACCGACGAGGAGCGCGCCAAGTACGCCAATTTCGTCGAGCTGTGGGGCCGCTACATGCAGGAAGACGCCAAGATCCGCGCCGCCGCCCGCGCCAAGGACGACGACAAGGCCAGGGCGCTGATCCGCGGCGAGTCGAACAAGCTGATCGTGGCCCTGCGCGGCCAGGTGGACCAGCTGGTCGATTTCTACACCGACGGCGGCAAGCAGGAGGCGGTCGAGGGCGACCGCCGCTATGCCTCCTCGCGGTTGTGGATACTGGTGCTGATGGCCGGCAGCGTCGCGTTCGGCGCCGTCGGCGCGTTGTTGATCACGCGCTGGCTGACGCGCAGCCTGGGCGGCGAGCCCGACTACGCTACCGGCATCGTCAGCCAGATCGCCGCCGGCGACCTCGGCGTCACTGTCGAGACCCGGGCCGGCGACAGCACCAGCCTGCTGTTCGGCATGCGCACCATGCGCGACAACCTGGAGAAAATCGTCGGCGAAGTGCGCGGCGCCACCGGCGTGATCGCCAGCGCCTCCGGCCAGATCGCCGCCGGCAACCTGGACCTGTCCTCGCGCACCGAGCAGCAGGCCAGTTCGCTGGAGGAGACCGCCGCCTCGATGGAGGAGCTGACCTCGACCGTGCGCCACAACGCCGACAACTCGGCCCAGGCCAAGCAGCTGGCCACCGACGCCGCCAGCGTGGCGCAGAAGGGCAGCGCGGTGGTGGCGCAGGTGGTCGACACCATGGGCGCGATCAACACGTCGTCGCGCAAGATCGCCGACATCATCGCCGTCATCGACGGCATCGCTTTCCAGACCAATATCCTGGCGCTGAACGCGGCCGTCGAAGCGGCCCGCGCGGGCGAGCAGGGACGGGGCTTCGCGGTGGTGGCGACGGAAGTGCGCAACCTGGCGCAGCGCTCGGCCGCGTCGGCCAAGGAGATCAAGGAGCTGATCGGCGAGTCGGTCGGCCAGGTGGAAATCGGCAGCAAGCTGGTGGCCGAAGCCGGCGCGACCATGAACGAAGTGCTGGAGAGCGTGCAGAGCATGGCCGGCGTGATGGCGGAAATCAGCCACGCCAGCCGCGAGCAGAGTTCCGGCATCGAGCAGGTGAACCAGGCCATTTCGCAGATGGATACCGTGACCCAGCAGAACGCCGAGCTGGTGCAGCAGGCGGCGTCGGCCGCGCAGGGTTTGCAGGAGCAGGCTGCCACGCTGTCGCAGCTGGTCAGCGTGTTCCAGCTGAAGGATGGCAGCCGTGCCAATACGCCGTCGCTGCGCCCGCCGCGCGGCAAGCCGTGGCCGGTGTTGAGCGGGGCGTTGCGCTAGTAGCGTCCGCTGGCGATGGCGTGGCCTGCATCCCACAGTTTGCACTGCGGCATGGGAATGCGAGCCGGATAGTACAAAAACAGCAGTTCCGTCCGTGACCTGGGCACGGCGACCCAACACACTCCAGACAGTTTCAGGGAATTCATCAAACTGTCACACAACGGAGTGTTCATGTCGCAAATTCGCCCTATCGTTCGAGCCGTCGCGCTGCTGTGCGCCGGCGTCGCACCCTTGTACGCCGCTGCCGAGAGCAGCACTGAGACGCCGCCACGCGTGGAGATCACCGGTTCGCGCATCAAGCGCGTCGATGCCGAAACCGCGTCGGCCGTGCAGCTTATCACGGCCGAACAGATCGCCCGCATGGGCGCCGCCACCGTCACCGACGTGCTGCGCGATCTGCCGTCCGGCAATGCCGGCGGCTACACCAGCGAGGGCACGCCCGGCCAGGCCTTCGGTTCGGCCGGCGTCTCGCTGCGCGGCCTCGGCGCGGGCGCGACGCTGACCCTGATCAACGGCCGCCGCGTGGCGCCGTTCGGCTTCGGCTCGGCCTCGTTTGTCGACACCAACGCCATCCCGGTCGACGCCATCGACCGCATCGAAGTGCTGCTGGACGGCGCCTCGGCCATCTACGGCGCCGACGCCATCGGCGGCGTGATCAACATCATCCTGCGCAAGAACTACGAGGGCCTGGGCATGACGGCATCGGCCGGCACCTCGGCCTACCACGACGGCAACACCGGCGCGATCGGCCTCACCTACGGCAAGGGCACGCTGGCGCAGGACGGCTACAACTGGCTGTTGAGCTTGTCCCATCGCGACAGCAGCCCGGTGCTGGTCAACGCCCGCCCGCGCACCCAGGATGCGGACTTCCGCCGCCTCGGCCTGAGCGATCGCCGTTCCTCCTTCTCCAGCAACGCCTACACCGCATCCGGCACCACCGGCGGCAGCTTCCTCGGCATCATCGGCGATTGCCCGCCGCTGGTGGATGCGGGCTCGCCGCTGAACGGCCGCTGCGTCAACGACAACACCAGCGCCGTCACGCTGCAATCGAAGAGCCAGCGCGACAACGTCTACAGTGCGCTGACCTACGACCTGGGGCAGGGCTGGGAAATGTTCGGCGACGCCGCGCTCAGCCGCAGCCGCCAGGCATCCGGCATGTACAGCTATGCCACCAATTCCTACGGCGCCTACACCAACGACCTGGTCGACAAGTACGGCCTGTACGGCAACGCTCCTGGCACCACCATCAGCTACCTGCTGCTGCCGGCCGACCATCCGCAGAACCAGTGGGGCAAGACGGTCGGCGTGCGCTATGTGTTCAACGACATCCCGACCACCATCCGCAGCGAGAGCCGCAACGTGCGCGCCACGCTGGGCGCGCGCGGCACTGTGGGCAAGTGGGATGTGGAAGGCGCGGCCATGTTCTCGCGCTCGCTGACCGACACCAGCTATCGCGGCTACATCCAGGACAAGGTGCTGATCAACGACGTGCTCGATGCAGACGGCCTGGTGCGCAAGAACTTCCTGCTGCACCAGCCCGCCAAAAACGATGCCGGGCTGATGGGCCGCCTGTATCCGCAGCTGGACAACCACGCCGACACCAGCACCAGCAGCATCGACCTGCACGGCAACCGCGAGCTGTACACGCTGCCGGGCGGCGCGCTGTCGATCGCGGTCGGCGCCGAGTACCGCCGCGAGAAGTTCGACGCCACGCCGGATGCGCTGTTCACCGACGGTTCCATCCAGCTGATCGGCATGACCGGCTCCAACGGTTCGCGCAGCGTTACCGCCGCGTATGGCGAGCTGTCGGCGCCGGTGCTCAAGTCCGTCGAGCTGAGCCTGGCTGCGCGCTCCGACCGCTACAGCGATTTCGGTTCGGCCTTCACGCCCAAGGCCGGCATCAAATGGCGTCCGCTGCCGCAGCTGGCCTTGCGCAGCACGTATGCGGAAGGCTTCCGCGCGCCGTCGCTGCCGGAGCTGCATGCGGGGAACACCAACGGCTACAGCAAGGTGCTCGATCCCAAGCGCTGCCCGGTGTTCAGTTCCAACAATGACGATTGCGAACGCTACGTGGCCTTCACCACCGGCGCCAATCCCGACATCCAGGCGGAGAAATCCAAGAGCGTGACGATAGGTTTCGTCGCCGAGCCTGTGCCGGGCTGGTCGCTGTCGGTGGATGCTTACCACATCAAGCGCCGCGACGAACTGTCCACCATCAGCGCCAGCTATCTGCTGGAGCACGAGAGCCAGTATGGGGACCGCATCGTGCGCAACCCGGTCAGCGGCAAGCTCGATCACCTGAGCCTGATCACCGCCAACCTGTCGTCGACGCAGACGCGCGGCGTCGACGTCGATGCACGCGGCAGCTTCAGCGTCGGCGACTGGGGCCGCTTCTCGCTCAGCGCCAGCTACAACCGCATGAACAGCTACCTGAGCAGCGGCAACCCGGGCGAAGATCCGGTCGACTACGTCGGCTACTACCTGCAACCGAAGAACCGCGGCCGCGCCGGCGTGGCCTGGGATCGTGGCCCGTGGGACGCCAGCCTGAACTGGAACTACGTGGGAGGCTATTCGATCAAGAGCACGCCTGACGCGGTGTGCTCCTTCGAAGCGGCGACGCCGCAGTATTGCAATGTCCACTCTTGGCTGACGGCCAGTGCCTTTGTCCGCTACAAGGGCTGGCGCAATCTGGAATTGTCGCTGTCGGTGCAGAACCTGGCCAACAAGGAAGCGCCGATGGATGCCAGCCAGATCGCGTACCTGCAAGGCTACGGCACCTCCTACCACAGCCAGCTGGGCCGCTTCGTGCAGCTGACGGCCAGCTACAAGTTCAAGTAATCAACCCAGGCGCCGGCCCCCGTGCCGGCGCCGTTTTATGAGTCTCCACATGTCCTGTCACAGAATTTTATGTGTGCTGAGTGCGCTGCTGCTGTCCGCATGCAGCACCCTCGCGCCTGTCGATCACAACAACGACGCCTTGCGCGTCGAATGCCACTGGGATTTGCAATACCCGAGCGTGGCGCCGGCCGATGCCACGTTGGCCCAGCTGCGCGAGACGGCCACGCGCCGCCTGGCCGCGCTGAACCTGAATGCGCAATGGGAGCTGAACAGCGAAGCTGCGACTGCCGAAGCCTTTACCGACAGCGAGTCCGACCGCCAGCGCCTGCATCGCCTGCTGAGTGTGGTGCTGCCTGGCATGGAGCGCTATCCGTCCGCCTTCTTCGCCAACGTCCGCCTGCACAACATCGTGCTGGTGAAGGAACTGGCGGTGGCCGGCCAGCGCCGGCTGGCGATGCCGATGGCCGAGGTGGACAGCGTGGCCTACGCCGACAACAGCGCCAAGCTGTGCCCGGCCGGCATGGAGATGCGCGTGCATCACGAGTTCTACCACTTCATCGACTACCGCGAGCACAACGACTACTATCACGCCGATCCCGCATGGCTGGCGATGAATCCGGCCGAGCTCACCTACGGCAAGGGCGGCGCCAGCTTCTACGGCAAGAACCTGCAGGACGTCGGCCATGCCAAGCCAGGTGTGGTCAGCCTGTATTCGAGCTACGGCCAGGAAGAGGACAAGGCCGAAACCTTCGGCTGGATGATGACGCCCGACTACGCCGCGCGCCTGGACCTGTACGTGATGCAGGACGCCCACCTGGCGGCCAAGCTGCGCCACATGCGCGAACAGTTCCGCAAATACAGCCAGCCGGCGGACGCGAGAAATAGTTCAGCGACGGGCTTGTAATAGTTTCAAGCAGCCACAGTTTAGGTCGGTCCATTCTTAAAAAGTGATTAAGAGATGAATCGTTACCCGCTGTGGAAGTACATCGTGATTGTGGTCACGTTGTTGTTGGGCGCGCTCTACACCGCGCCCAATTATTTTGGACAATCGCCGGCGCTGCAGATCAGCAGCGGCAAGACCAGCGTGCGCGTCGGCGCGGAGCTGGTGCAGAAGGTCGAGAGCGCGCTGCAACAGGCGCAAGTGCCCACCACCGGCGTGGCCTATGACAGCGCCCATGCCTCGGTGCGCGCACGTTTCACCGATCCCGATACGCAATTCCGCGCCAAGTCGGTGCTGGAAAAAAGCCTGAACGCCGATACCTCCGATCCGAACTATCTGGTCGCGCTGAACCTGCTGTCCGACACGCCGAAGTGGATGCAGAGCCTGCACGCGCTGCCGATGTACCTGGGCCTGGACCTGCGCGGCGGCGTGCATTTCCTGATGCAGGTCGACACCAAGGCCGTGCTGGACAAGAAGCTGCAAGGCGTGCAAGCCTCGTTGCGCAGCGCTCTGCGCGACAAGTCGGTCCTGCATAGCGGCATAGTCCGCGTCGGCGACACGATAGAAATCAGCTTCCGCGACGAGGCCATGCGTAACAAGGGCCGGGACGTGATCGCAGGGCAGGGCACAGACCTGCGGCTCATCGATGCGGCCGACGGCGCGCAGCTGAAGATGGTCGTCACGCTGAAGCCCGAGGCGCTGAAGCAGACCATCAGCGACGGCGTCACGCAGAATATCTCGACGCTGTCCAAGCGCGTGAATGAGCTGGGCGTGGCAGAGCCCATCATCCAGCAGCAGGGCGCGGACCGCATCGTGGTGCAGCTGCCCGGCGAGCAGGACGTGGCGCGCGCCCGCGCCGTCATCGGCCGCACGGCGACGCTGGAGGTGCACATGGTCGACGAGACCGTCACGCGCGGCACCGAGATGGGCGCGGCGATACCATTGGGTTCGCAGCTGTACACGATGGGCAGGGACGCACCGGCCGTGCTGTACAAGGAAGTCGTGCTGACCGGCGACTACATCACCAGCGCCACCGCAGGCCAGGACGAGAACAACCAGCCGGCCGTGTTCATCGACCTGAATTCGGTGGGCGGCCGCAAGATGTCGGCCGCCACCCGCGACCGCGTCGGCAAGCACATGGCCATCGTGCTGATCGAGAAAACCGGCAAGCCGGAAGTGATCTCGGTGGCCACGCTGACCAGCGAGCTCAACGCCCACTTCCGCACCACCGGCGTCGGCACCGCGCAGAACGCGTCCGACCTGGCGCTGATGCTGCGCTCGGGTGCGCTGTCGGCGCCGATGGAAATCATCGAGGAACGCACCATCGGCCCGCAATTGGGGGCGGAGAATATCGCCAAGGGTTTCTCGTCGACCGTGTACGGCTTTGCCGCGATTGCCGTGTTCATGATCGGCTACTACATGTTGTTCGGCTTCTTCAGCGTGCTGGCGCTGGCCTGCAATCTGTTGCTGCTACTGGCGCTGCTGTCGCGGATGCAGGCGACGCTGACCTTGCCGGGCATCGCCGCGATCGCGCTGGCGCTGGGCATGGCGATTGACGCCAACGTGCTGATCAACGAACGCATCCGCGAGGAGCTGCGCAGTGGCGCCACGCCGCAGCAGGCCATCGCCACCGGCTTCGACCGCGCCTGGGCCACCATCCTTGATTCCAACGTCACCACGCTGATCGTCGGCGTGGCGCTGTGGGTGTTTGGCTCGGGGGCGATACGCGGCTTTGCGGTGGTGCACTGCCTGGGCATTTTGACGTCGATGTTCTCGGCGGTGTTCGTGTCGCGCGGCGTGGTCAATCTTTGGTATGGCAAGCGCAAGAAACTCGCGTCGCTGTCCATCGGCACCGTTTGGCGCGGCAAGTAGTATCATTTCGATATTGTTACCTTTGTTTATATCGTTATGGTATTTTAGTTCCCACGTTCTACATCGGAGTGAGCAGGTATGCCACCAAAAGTAAAAGGGTCGCGCAAAGCAGATGATGATGACGATGACGATCAAAAGCCCAAGCCATCCACGACGGCGTCGTCCTCGTCTGCGCCCAGCATTCCGGGCACTAAGCCTGGAACGGGGAAGAGCAAGCTACTGGCCAGCAATCCCAACGAGCGCACTGCGCCAGCCGCCGCGTCCTCCTCTTCCTCGTCATCAGCGATTGGCCGCGCCACTGTCCTCACCACGTCCTGTATTAGATACGGGAGCCACCCACCGACGCTGACCGCACGTAGGGGCGAAGTGGGGGATACCGTTACCGGCACCATGCCGCTCGGCGGCGCGCACATTAATTGCCATGGGACGATGGAAATGGCTAGGTTGCAACTATTGGGTTCGCTCAGCACTTGCATGCTTGTCTTTTTGGAGAAAGGGCCGGTGGGGTTTAAAGCGAGTAAAACCAGCGGGTCTGAATCGAAGGCTGAAATGCCTCGGGATGTGCCGAAGGGCGAAAATCCTAACCTTGCTACAGAAATTCAGATGGCGTACGACACGCGTGGTTTTTATATGGCGAGTAACGGCGGGGCTATAAGCCTGCAGACGTACATGGCAATGCTCGAAGCGATCAAGAATTCCACGATATCAGATGCTCAGACTAACAGCGAATCCAGTCTTGTGCGGGCCGTTATAAGAATAAAACAATTATCGGCACTGATGCAGAAGGGCGTCGACGGTTTTGTAAAAAACTTTAGAGATGCCGCAGATACGTCTGACTGGATTGCGCTGTTCGATCCGCGAATAACCAAGCCCAAGGGGGTAGCTAAAGACATCGGCACTTTTTTGTTCGGACTGCTTTCAGGCAAGGGATTGCATGATGTTGTCGATCACGAAAATCAGGATACCTGGCCAAACGAGGGCGACGCTGCCCGGGCTGGAATCACGCTGCACGCAGAGCTACGTATTCTCAATGCGGCTTGGAGAGTGGGGACAGGCGATTTATTCATCAACGGTGCAAAACGCGCATGCTGGGGATGCAGTAGTGTTTTTAAACATTTGAACCGGGATGCCGTCAGGCCCACCGTATTGCCCGCTTCATCATCGTCATCTGGATTGGAGTCTCCGACTTTGCCTGTCTCCTTGACCCCGTCGCTGGAAAGCTCAAGTTCCACAACTGGATCGGCAACGTCCAGCACTACTGTGCCATCACAAGCGACTTCCAGTACGACCGTTGTAACGCATTCAACGTCACAACCTTATCATCCCCGTCAAGTCTTCAAGATTTTTCGCTTGTTGGATGATGAAAACGAACTGGTCGGTGGTTTTTTCCCCAATAGCTACTGCGGTTTGCTCGAATTCGAATCAGAAGAGCCTCCAGCGGATGCCAGGACGCTGGCAGGACCCGCGCGCCGTAAATCAATCGTCTACGACAGGTCCGGGCATTAGGGTTTGCACAGCAGATTCTGATGGATAATGGCATGACTCAAAACCTGACTGGAGGCTTGCATGAAACGACTATTGTTGGGCTGCGCATTGCTGGCGGCATTTTCGGCCTACGCGGATGAGGCGGCAAGCTGCGCGGCGTCGGCCGGCAGCTATCGCACCGGCGTCGTGGTGAAGGGGCCGACCTTTTCCCACGGCCAGTTCCGCAAGGGCGTGGAGCTGTCGCACACCCACTTGAAGATGAAGGCCGACCAGGATGGCAAGGTGTACGACGTGGCGATCGACAATGTCTTCGCCAGCGGCTATACGCCCAAGCAGCGCGGCGTGCCGGCTTCGCTCAGCACCATCAAGGTGAACGACCGGGTGGAAGCCTGCGGCCAGTTGTACACCGACGGCGGCGTCGGCATCCACTGGGTGCATACCAACTGCGGCAAGACGCCGAATCCGTCCAAGCCGGATGGCTGGCTGAAAGTGATCGCCGCCGACGGTGCGCCGGGGCAGAATATCGAGAGCAACACACAGTACTGCTCGTTGTTCAACTAGTTGTTGTCGTGCTTGCTATACTGTTGCCTGTGGAATAGAAATCTTCAGGGGAATAGTTTGCAGGTACTGAACAAACGATGGAAGCGATGGGGTGCGGGCTTGGCCGGCGCCGTGGGCGTGTACGCGCTGGCGGGCGGCTGGCTGTTACCACAGGTGATCAAAAGCCAGCTTCCAAAGTTTGTCGAGACCGAACTGGAGCGCAAGGCTAGCATAGGGGAAGTCAGTTTCAACCCCTTCACCTTGCGGCTGGCGGTGCAGCAGTTCCAGCTGACCGAGGCCAACGGTGCACCGCTGTTCGGCGTCGGTGCGCTGGAGGTGGAGATGCAGTGGCGCTCGCTGCTGCGTCGCGCCTGGAGTTTTGCCGATATCCGCATCGTGGCGCCGTCGGTGCAGTTGGCGATTGCGGCGGATGGCAAGTTCAATATCGCGGAGTTCGTGGCGACGCTGAACAAGCGCAAGCACGATGACAGCGATAGCGGCATGCCGC
Organism: Rugamonas rivuli; assembly: GCF_009380165.1. Classification (GTDB taxonomy): domain Bacteria; phylum Pseudomonadota; class Gammaproteobacteria; order Burkholderiales; family Burkholderiaceae_D; genus Rugamonas; species Rugamonas rivuli. The sequence continues at coordinate 586,972 of NZ_WHUF01000005.1, read as the reverse complement.
GCCTGGTCATCGAGCATTTCGCGCTGGAGCAGGGCAAGGTCGATATGCATGACCGTCACGCCGGCTACAACGATACCTATGCGCCGATCGCGTTCACGCTGAACAATCTGAGCACGCTGCCCGACGAGAACGGCGACTACACGCTGAGCGCCGATGCGGGGCTGGGCGGCAAACTGCGCTGGAAGGGCGCGGCGGCGCTGAACCCGATCGCGGGCAGCGGCTTGCTGACGCTGGAGAATGTGGCCTTGCCGGGCATGGCGACCTATCTGAAGTCGTTTGCGCGGGTGGCGGTGGTGGATGGCCGCTTGTCGGCCAAGCTGCCTTACAAATTCGCTTACAAGGATGGGCAGCTGGATGCTAGCCTGTCCGGAGCTGGCCTGGCGTTGAACGATCTGGCGGTCAAGCGCGATGGCGCGGCCGAGGCCTTCGTCAAGCTGAAGCTGTTCGATATCAGCGATGTCGGTGTGGACTTGCTCAAGCGGACTGTTAGCGTCGGCGGCCTGCATGTCAGCGGCGGCGCGCTGGCGGTGCGTCGCGATGCCAAGGGGGAGCTCGATCTGGCGGGATTGATGGTGCCTGCTGCGCCGGCCGCGACCCCGGCGCCTGCTGCTGCGCCCGTGACCGCTTCGGCCTCAACGGCGAGCGCGCATGCGGCTACGGCCGCGAAACCGGCTCCGGCCGGCAACTGGAAAGTCCACCTCAAACAACTCGCGTTCGATGAAATCGCCGTGTCGGCGGTCGACGAGACCGTCAGCCCCGCGCTGAAGTTCAATGCGGACAAACTGAAACTGCGCCTGCAACTGCAAGCCGAACCGGCCGCCGACGGGCTCAAGCTCAACATCGCCGACGCCGCCTTCTCACTGGATAACCTGATCCTGAGCAGCGGCGCGATGACGCCGTTGAAACTGGCGCAACTGGGCTTCGAGGGCGGCGAGATCGACCTGGCCGCGCATAGCGCCAAGCTGGGCCGCCTGTACGCTGATGGCGGCCAGCTGGACCTGTCGCGCGACAAACAGGGCAAATTCCTGTTCCTGAACACGTTCCCGAAATCGGGCGGCGGCGCCGCGCAGCCGGCCGCGAAGGACGCTCCGGCCGCCGCGCCGTGGATTGCCAACGTCAAGACCGTGGAGTTCAACAAATTCGGCGCCCGCTACGATGACGCCAGCACCGGCATCAAGGCCAACCTGCAAGACTTCAACCTCAAGCTGACCGACGCCGGCACCGACCTGAAGAAACCATTGGCATTCGACGGCAGCGTCGGCCTGCGTGAAGGCGGGCAGCTGGTCGCCAAGGGCAAGGTAGTGCCCGCCACCGGCGCCGTCGAGACCGACCTCAAGTTGACCAAGCTGGCGATCGCGCCGGTGCAGCCTTTGCTGTCCAAACACGTCAAGCTGAAGATCGCCGACGGCAGCATCTCCGGCCAGGGACATCTGCACACCGGCGCCGGCGGCAAGGCCGATCCTTCGCTGCGCTACGACGGTTCGCTGGAAGTGGCCGAGCTGACGCTGAACGAGGAGGACAACGACCGCTTCGCGCACTGGAAAACGGTGCGCGCCGACAAGCTGGCCTTCAGCCTGTCGCCGGACTTGCTGGACGTGGCCGAACTGCGCGTGGTCCAGCCGGACGCGGCCCTCATCATTGAAAACGACCGCAGCTTCAACGCCCAGCGCCTGCTGGTGCAGCAGCCCGCAGATGCAGCGCCCGCAGCCAAACCAGCCCCGGCGCCCGCAGCGGCGGCCGAACCGTTCCCGGTGCGCGTGCGCCGCGTGCGCGTCGAGAACGCCAAGCTGGCCTTCACCGATCTCAGCCTGCGTCCGCAATTCAGCGCAAAAATCTATGAGCTGGGTGGCGTGATCACCGGCCTGTCGTCGCGGCGCGACGCCAGCAGCCAGATCGAACTGGATGGCCGCGTCGACGACTTCGGCCTGGCGCGCATACGCGGCAAGCTCAATCCCTTCGTCCCGGCCGACAACACCGACGTGAACGTCGTGTTCAAGAACGTCGACATGGTGTCGGCCTCGCCGTACAGCATGAAGTTCGCGGGCTACAAGATCGCGGAGGGCAAGATCTCGCTGGAGCTGGAGTACAAGGTGCGCCAGGGCCAGCTGGAAGGCAACAACCACATCGTGCTCGACAAGCTGACCCTGGGCGAACGCATCGACAGCCCGGACGCGCTCAAGCTGCCGCTGGAACTGGCGCTGGCCATCCTGAAGGACAGCGACGGCCGCATCGACCTCGGCGTGCCGGTCTCCGGCAATATGAACGATCCGCAGTTCAGCTACGGCAGCGTGGTGTGGAAGGCCATCGGCAACATCATGACCAAGATCGTCACCTCGCCATTCCGCGCGCTGGGCAATCTGTTCGGCGTCAGCGGCGACAAGCTGGAGTCCATCGACTTCGATCCGGGCAGCGATGTCGTGCTGCCGCCGGAGCGCGAGAAATTGAAACAGGTGGCGCAGATCCTGGCGAAGAAGGCGCAGCTGAAACTGTCCGTGCCTGGCCAGTACAGCGTGGAATCCGACGGCGCGGCCCTGCGCGCGCAAGCGCTGCGCCGCGTGGTGCTGGCGCGTGCCGATATCAAGCTGGCCGCCGGCGAACAACCGGGACCGCTCGACATCGGCCAGCGCAAAGTGCGCGGCGCCATGCGCGACCTGTACGCCGAACGCTTCGGAGCGGCCGAGCTGGACAAGCAGAAGAAGGCCGCCGAGTCCGCCGCTCCGGCCGCCGCCACGGCAGCCGATGCCAACGCCGCCGCGCAAAAGAAACTGCCTATCCTGCAGCGTCTGGGCAAGATGGTGCAGGGCGAACCGCAAGTGGCGGACGCCAGCGACTTCTACGCCAAGCTGCAGGAGCGCCTGGAGAAAAACCAGCCGCTGCCGGCAGACGCCTTGCCGCAACTGGGCGTCAAGCGCGCCGCCGCCATTCTCGCCGCATTGAAGGATGACGGTGTCGATCCCGCCGCCGCGCACACCACCGCAGCGGAAACGGTGGACGCCAGCGCCGGCAAGCCGATTGCGTTGAAGCTCGGGCTGTCGGCCAAATAAGATGACGGACGATAAAAAACACGGCAGCGCACTGCTGGCCGGGTTGGCGCTGCTGACCAGCCAGCTGTCGATCAACGTTGGCGCGGCGGTGGCCAAGCACCTGTTCCCGCTGATCGGCGTGGAAGGCGTGACGGCCTACCGCGTCGGCATCTCGGCGGTGTTGATGATGCTGGTGTTCCGCCCGTGGCGCACGCCGCTGACCTGGAAGCAGGGCTGCAACGTGGCGATCTACGGCAGCGTAATCGGCTTGATGAACCTGCTGATCTACCGCTCCTTCAGCCGCATCCCGCTGGGCATCGCGGTGGCGATCGAAGTGGCCGGGCCGTTGACGGTGGCGGTGCTGTCGTCGCGCCGCCCGCGCGATTTCGCCGCAGTTTGCCTGGCCGTGGTGGGCCTGTACTTCCTGCTGCCGATACATGGCGAGGTCGGCCAGCTCGACCCGGTCGGCGTGCTGTACGCGGCCGGCGCGGCCGTGTGCTGGGCCTTGTACATCGTGTACGGCAAGCGCGTGTCGGCGATGCATGGCGGGCAGTCGGTGGCATGGGGCATGCTGGCGGCGTCGATGTTCATCGTGCCGATCGGCGCGTGGTACGCCGGCGCGGCGCTGCTGACGCCGACCTATCTGCTGATCGGCCTGGCGATTGCGGTGATGTCCAGCGCCTTGCCGTACACGCTGGAGATGGTGTCGATGCGCACGCTGTCGTCGCGCACCTTCAGCATGTTCAGCAGCGGCGCCCCGGCGCTCAGCGCGCTGGCCGGCATGGTGGTGCTGGGCGAACACCTGACGCTGACGCAATGGCTGGCCATCGCCAGCATCGTGCTGGCCTCTGCGCTGACTTCTTTGCGTTGAATCAGATCTGCTGAGCTTGCTTTGGCCGGTCGAACAGGCCTAGCATGCAAGCATGGACATCGAGACGCGACTCATACGGTTGGAAGAATTTTCTGTCGAGGCGCAGCAGCGGCTGGGGCGGCTGGAGGAGTTCGCCATCGAGGGGCGTCAACGGCTTGAGCGTCTGGAAGAATTTGCCATCGAGGCGCGTCAACGGCTGGGGCGGTTGGAGGAATTCGCCATCGAGGCGCGTCAACGGCTTGAGCGGTTGGAGGAATTCGCCATCGAGGCGCGCGAACGGATGATCAAGATCGAAACGCGCCTGGACCACATCGAGGCCAATATGGCTACCAAGGCTGACTTGGCAAATCTCAGCGCCACCATGATCAAATGGATCGTCGGCATGGTGAGTGGCGCAGGACTGGCTGCCATCACCGTCATGACATTTGTGTTGAACAACGCAGTTCCGCCCAAGGCAGCGCCATCTGCGTCACCTGCGCCCATCGTCTTTCAATTGCCGCCGACCAGATAAGCCTTGCGTTGCATTTGTGATCAGTTCGTGGCAGCATAGCCGCTCATTGACGGAGACCACTATGCAAACCGCCCGAGCACAACAACCCATCGCCGCCGCAGCGGTCTCGCTGATCGCGTGGATTTTTTGCGTCGCCGCTTTCCTGCCGCCGCTGAACCATTACACCATGAACTCGGTGCCGCTGATGATCATGGCCGGCGTCGGCATCGCGGTCAGCCTGATCGTGCACCTGATCTTCATCGGCATGGCGGCACAGCGCCTCGGCCGTTCGCCGGCGCTGTGGGTGATCGTTTGCCTGTGCCTGTTCCCGATCGCGTCCATCGTCGGCCTGATCCTGTTCGAGTGGTTCAGCGAACAGGAGAAACAAGCGGGCGCTTAAAAAGAGTGTTGCAAAAAGCCGAAACCTTCGGCTAGTATGGATGCCGATGCAACATTGCATCGACGTCGCTCGGACGGTTCCGGGCGCTTACGTGAGACATCCATGACTGACACCCAAACTTCGCGCAGCTTTTCGCGCATCGATCGCCTGCCTCCCTACGTTTTCAATGTCACCGCCGAGCTCAAGCTGGCGGCCCGCCGTCGCGGCGAAGACATCATCGATATGTCGATGGGCAATCCTGACGGCGCCACGCCATCGCACATCGTTGAGAAGCTGGTCGATACCGTCCAGCGTCCCGATACGCACGGCTACTCGGCCTCCAAGGGCATCCCGCGTCTGCGGCGGGCGATCACCAAGTGGTACAAGAACCGCTACGAAGTCGAGTTCGATCCCGATTCGGAAGCCATCGTCACCATCGGCTCCAAGGAAGGCCTGGCGCACCTGATGCTGGCCACGCTGGACCAGGGCGACACGGTGCTGGTGCCCAATCCCAGCTATCCGATCCACATCTGGGGCGCGGTGATCGCCGGCGCCAATATCCGTTCGGTGCGCATGACGCCCGGCGTCGATTTCTTCGACGAGCTGGAGCGCGCGGTGCGCGAGAGCTATCCGAAACCGAAGATGATGATACTGGGCTTCCCGTCCAATCCGACCGCGCAGTGCGTGGAGCTGGAATTCTTCGAACGCGTGGTGGCGCTGGCCAAGCAGCACAACATCCTGGTGGTGCACGACCTGGCCTACGCCGACATCACCTTCGACGGCTGGAAAGCGCCGTCCATCATGCAGGTGCCGGGCGCGCGCGAGGTGGCGGTGGAGTTCTTCACCATGTCCAAGAGCTACAACATGGCGGGCTGGCGCATCGGCTTCATGGTCGGCAACAAGGAGCTGGTGGCGGCGCTGGCGCGCATCAAGAGCTACCACGACTACGGCAGCTTCACGCCGGTGCAGGTGGCGGCGATCGCCGCGCTGGAAGGCGACCAGAGCTGCGTGAGCGAGATCTGCGCGATGTACCAGAGCCGCCGCGACGTGCTGCACAAAGGCTTGTGCGAAGCGGGCTGGCCGGTGGACAAGCCCAAGGCTTCGATGTACATCTGGGCGCGCATTCCCGAGCCGTATCGCCATCTGGGGTCGCTGGAGTTTTCCAAGCTGCTGCTGGCCGAGGCCAAGGTGTGCGTGTCGCCCGGCATCGGCTTCGGCGACTACGGCGATGAATATGTGCGCTTCGCGCTGATCGAGAACGAAGCCCGCATCCGCCAAGGGCTTCGCGGCATCAAGGCCATGTTGCGCAAAGCCGACTAAATCTGCGTGGACTTTACGCCGCATCAAGCGCCTTGTTTGATGCGGCGGCTACTGTGTTCCTGAATTCCCTCAGGAGCGTCCATCATGTCTTCCTCGCCCGTCAGCGACAGCACGCGTCGTTTGCTCGACGCCGTCAGGAAACTCGAACTCACCTTGCAATCCGCCGGCCTGCCGCGCGTACTGGCGCGGCTGCCCGTGTGCTGGCTGTGCTGGCACTACTGCCGCACGCTGGACCAGAAGATCGTCCGCATCAAACGCATCTCCGGCAAGTTCGACCAGTGGCTGCCGGCGATCCGTTCATACGCGAAGGAAGGGCCGGCGCAGACCGAACTGATCGACGTCGACCTCAGCATGCGCGGCGACATCGAGGCCACCAAGAACACCATGTGGGAATTGCGCAGCTACTGCATCGATGTCGGCCGCATGTTCGAGCAGCTGGGCTACCAGTCGCCTGGCCTGCGTAGGCGGCAGGCGCAGTTCCTGCAGATCCTGGAAACCTCCTGCGTCTCGGCCAGCACCATGCAGGCGGCGTTGGCCGAGCATGACAACGCGGTGCTGGACCTGCTGCGCTCGCGCCAGATGGAACAGCGCGCGGCCGACGGCGAAGCGCCCGCCGCTTAAAACCCTTCCAACACCAGCTTGCCTTTGGCGCGGTTGCTTTCGATGAGAGCATGTGCGCGCTTCAGGTTGACCGCATTGATCTTGCCGTAGCGTTCGGCCAGCGTGGTCTTGATGACGCCGGTGTCCACCAGCGTCGCCACATCGTTCAGCAGTTGGTGCTGCTTCTGCATGTCGGCCGTCTCGAACATCGAGCGGGTGAACATGAACTCCCAATGCAGCGACACGCTCTTGCGCTTGAGCAGGCGCACGTCGATGGCGGCCGGGTCGTCGATCAGCGCCACCTTGCCTTGCGGCGCGACCAGCTCGGCGATGGCGTTCCAGTGCTGGTCGGTCTGGTTCAGGCTGGCGACATGGCTGACCGGCGGCAGGCCGAGGCGGGCGATCTCTTCGTTCAGCGGCTTGCTGTGGTCGATGACGTGGTGCGCGCCCAGCTGCCTGACCCAGGCCGCCGTGTCGTCGCGCGAGGCGGTGCCGATCACGGTCAGCCCGGTCAGCTGACGCGCCAGTTGCACGAGGATGGAGCCGACCCCGCCCGCCGCGCCGATCACCAGCAGCGATTGGCCATGCGTGGCGGCCTTGTCGCGGCTCACGCCCAGGCGTTCGAACAGCAGTTCCCAGGCGGTGATGGCGGTCAGCGGCAGTGCTGCGGCCTGGGCGAAATCGAGCTTGGCCGGCTTGTGGCCGACGATGCGTTCGTCCACCAGATGCAGCTCGCTGTTGGTGCCCGGGCGCATCAGCGCGCCTGCGTACCAGACTTCGTCGCCCGGCTTGAACAGCGTGACATCCGGGCCGATGGCCTTGACGATGCCGGCCGCGTCCCAGCCGATGACTTTGCTGTGGCCTTCGGCCGGCGCCATGTTGGCGCGGATTTTCACGTCCACCGGATTGACCGAGATGGCCTTGACCTCGACCAGCAGGTCGCGGCCGGCCGCTTGCGGCGTCGGCAGCTCGATATCGATCAGCGCGTCGTCGTGGGTGATGGGGAGGGACTTGCGGTAGGCAACGGCTTTCATGGAATCTTCCGAATGAGTTGGGATGGGCGTATCATCATTTATTTCGTGCGGCTGAAAAAGAGGCTGAATATTGAAACACTTTCAAAGGAATGAAGATAGTGCTGCGATTGGATGATTTGACGGTCTTTGTCCGCACCGCTGACCGGGGCAGCCTGTCGGCGGCCGCGCGCGAGCTCGAGATTTCGCCGGCGCTGGCCAGTGCCGCCGTCAAGCGGCTGGAGGGCGAGCTCGGCTTGCGGCTGTTCGCCCGCACCACGCGCTCGTTGCGGCTGACGGAGGAGGGCGAGCACTACCTGGGCAACGCCCGCGAGGCACTGCGGCTGCTGAAGGAAGGCCACGATGCGCTGATCCAGGGACAGGAAACGCTGGGCGGCACGCTGAAGATTTCCATGCCGTCGGACCTGGGGCGCAATATGATGGTCGGCTGGCTGGACCAGTTCCAGGCGCAGTATCCCAAGGTCAGCTTCCAGCTCAGCATCAGCGACCGCGTGTCGGACATGTACCGGCAGCCGGTCGACATCGCCGTCCGCTACGGGCGGCAGGAAGATTCCGGCCTGGTCGCTTTGCCGCTGGCGCCGGACAACCGCCGCGTGCTGGTGGCGTCGCCGGACTACATCCGCCAGCACGGCAAGTTGAAGGCGCTGGACGAACTGCTGCGCCACAACTGCCTGCGCTTCATGGTGGAGGAGGTGATCCACGACCGCTGGAGTTTCTACCGCGACGCCGCCGCCGGGCCGGTGGCGCTGCACGTCAACGGCAACCGCAGCGCCGACGATGCCGACGTGGTGCGGCGCTGGGCGGTGGCGGGACTGGGCATCGCCTACAAATCGCGGCTGGACGTGTCCGACGATATCCGCAGCGGGCGCCTGCATATCCTGATGCCGGACATACTGGGCGAACCGGCGCCGCTCAACATGCTGTGCATGCATCGCGCGCAGATCACGCCGACGGTGCTGCAGCTGCGCGACTTCCTGCGGGCACGATGCGAGAAGGCTTAGCAATACGCTTAGGGAATAATTAAAACGCCAGGCCGCCATTTGCGGCCGGGGCAAATGCGCTTACCATAGCCACAATATTTTCCAGGAGATACTCCGATGACCGAAACCCAGCGCGACATCCTCAGTGCCGGCTTTTCCCTGACCTTGATCGCGCTGGCGGCCTTCGTCATGCATCGCTTTTTCCTGCCGCTGATCTGGGCCGGCATCCTGTGCGTGGCGACATGGCCGTTGTACCAGCGCATACGGGCGCGCTTCGGCCGCCACGATGTGTTGGCCGCCGCCGTGCTGACGCTGATCTGCGCCGCCGTCTTCATCGTGCCGGTATCGCTGGGCGTGGCGCAGGCCGCGAGGCAGGCGCCGGAACTGGCCAACTACATCGTCACCGCCAACACCGACGGCATTCCCGTGCCGGCCTTCGTCCAGCATCTGCCCATGGTCGGCGAGTGGATCAGCGGCTGGTGGCAGGCCACGCTGAGCCAGCCGCACGGCTTGTCGCACCTGCTGTCCGAACGCGAGATCAACGGCCTGCACTCGGCCAGCGACATGATCAAGGTGGCCGGCGCGGGCTTTATGCACCGGCTGGTCGACTTCGGCCTGGCCTTCCTGTGCCTGTTCTTCTTCTACAAGGATGGCGAGGCGCTGAACCGCCAGATCGCCGCCATCGGCAGCCACTGCCTCAGCGAGCAGCGCTGGGCGCGCTACGCGGAAAAAATCCCCACGGCGATCCGCGCCACCGTCAACGGCCTGGTGCTGGTCGGTCTGGCGGAAGGCGTGTTGATCGGCATCGGTTATGCGTTCGCAGGCCTGCCGTCCCCCGCTCTGTGGGCGGCGGTGACGGGGATCCTGGCGATCATTCCATTCGGTGCGCCGCTGGCGTTTGTCAGCGCGGCGGCGGTGCTGGCGTTCAATGGCGCCGTACCGGCCGCTATCGCGGTGGCGGTGTGGGGTACCATCGTGCTGTTCGTGGCGGACCACTTTGTACGGCCCGGCATGATCGGCAACGCCACGCGGCTGCCGTTCCTGGCCGTACTGTTCGGCATTCTCGGCGGGGTCGAAACCCTGGGCCTGGTCGGACTGTTTATTGGTCCGGTCGTGATGGTGTTGTTTGTGACGCTGTGGTACGAGGCGAATCTGTTTGATGACGGTTCGCCAGTTGCCAAACCCAGGTGAGGAGCGCGAGCGAGGTCGCGGCGTCGGCCGGCCTGTCTTGCGACTGGATCGGGCAACTGGCACCGGCAACCATTAGTGCGCCTTCGACAGGATCAACAACCAGCGGCGGAACATCAGCACTTCCAGATGGCCTGCCTGGACGCCGGTGTCGCATTCCATGATGGGGTTGACTGCGTAGTAGCGCTTGCGGAAGTCACGGCAGACCAGCAACTCACGTTTGCCCATGCGAACCAGGAAAGAGGTAGGCATATATTCCAGACCGAAGCGGGAACCAAAGCTGCTGTGCAGTGTAGTCATGACGTTTCCTTTTGGAGGAGTAGTGTTTATCGAGGAGTTCAGAATAGCATAAGTACTGTATGAATAAACAGGTACTGTGTAAATAAACAGTAAATTCGCTATTTCGTGGTTTTTACGCCAACTTGATCGGCCGTCGGCCTTGGAGCACCAAATTTTCAACAAATTCGTACGTTTCATCGAGGCAAGACTCTCTCCCAGCGGCGAATTCGGCCTGCACCTGACCTTGGGCCTGGCGCTGCTGCTGGTCTCGGGCGCGATCTTCGGCGACCTGGCCGAGGATGTGATGGGCAAGGAAGCGATCACCGTGCTGGACCTGCAAGTGGCGCACTGGTTCCACGCCCACGCCTTCGAACCGCTGACCAGCTTCATGCTGGGCGTGTCGTGGGTGCATACGGGCTATGGCATGGCGGTGCTGGTGGCGGCGCTGGGCTGGTACTTCTGGCGCGTGAAGGCGCGCTACTGGCTGCTGGCGCTGCTGGTCGCCGTGCCCACCGGGGCGGCCCTGAACGTGGCGTTGAAGTACTACTTCCAGCGCACCCGGCCGGTATTCGATGACCCGCTGGTGACGCTGGCGACGTACAGCTTCCCCAGCGGCCACGCGGCGGCGTCGACGGTTTTCTACGGCCTGCTGGCGAGCTACCTGGTGATCGCCCGTCCGCACTGGCATGTGCGCTTGGGAACGGCCGTCGGCTGCAGCTTGATGGTATTGTTGGTGGCGTTCAGCCGCGTCTACCTGGGCGCGCACTTCATGAGCGACGTGCTGGCCGGGATGGCCGAGAGCGTGGCGTGGCTGGCGGTCTGCATCACCGCGATCTCGACGCTGCGCCGGCGCCGCGAAGGCAGAACGGTATAAACTATTTTCAGGAGAACGCGCTGGACAGCATCATCGTTATCGTCAACGCCGGCGCCGGGCTGGGTTATTGCGGCGGCTGGGTCGCCGCGCTGGAAGAGAAATTCCGCAGCCACGGCATCGAGGCCGACATCACGCTGGCCAAGAGCGGCGCCGAGATGATCGCGCGCGCCGAGCAGGCGCTGGCCGATGGCGCGCCCGTGGTGGTGGCGGGCGGCGGCGACGGCACCATCAACGCGGTGGCCTCGGTGCTGGTGGACAGCGCCACGCGACTGGGCGTGCTGCCGCTGGGGACGCTGAATCATTTCGCCAAGGATTTGAAGATCCCGCTGGAGCTGGACCAGGCCGTCGCCAACGTGGTGCAGGGCAGGGTGTGCCAGGTGGACGTGGGCGAAGTGAACGGCCGCATCTTCCTCAACAACTCCGGCTTGGGCATTTATCCCGACATCGTGCGCGACCGCGAACAGCAGCAGCGCCACCTGGGGCGCGGCAAATGGCCGGCGTTCGGACGCGCGCTGTTCGCGGCGCTGCGGCGCTTTCCCTTCATGAGCGTGCGGCTCAAGATCAACGGCGAAGACCATCTGCGGCGCACGCCCTTTGTCTTCATCGGCAACAACGAATACCTGCAAGGCCTGACGCTGGGCGCGCGCGAGCGGCTCGACAGCGGCAAGCTGTGCCTGTACGTGGCGCAGAAGCCGACGCGGCTCGGCCTGCTGCGCTACGGCCTGCACGCGCTGTTCGGCAAGCTGGGGCAGGCGCGCGACTTCGACGTGCTGTCGGCGCCGGAGCTGGTGATCGAAACCCGGCATCATCACATGCGCGTCGCCACCGACGGCGAGGTGACGCTGATGAAGCCGCCGCTGTGCTACCGCTCGCGGGCGGCGGCCTTGAACGTCATCGTTCCGGCCTAGGAGGGCCTCATGCGCACCATCGTCCATTTATCCGATCTGCATTTCGGCCGCGTCGACCACCAGCTGTTGCGGCCGTTGCAGGAGCTGGTCGCAAGGCTGGCTCCGGACGTGGTGGTGGTGTCCGGCGACCTGACGCAGCGCGCCAGGACCGAGGAGTTCAAGGCGGCGCGGGCGTTTCTCGACACCTTGCCGGGGCCGCAGATCGTGGTGCCGGGCAATCACGACATCCCGCTGTACAACGTCGCCAGCCGTTTCCTGGCGCCGCTGCGCAAGTACACGCGCTACGTCACGCTGGACCTGACGCCGGAATATGTGGACGAGGAAATCGCCGTGCTGGGCATTAACACGGCGCGGTCGCTGACGTTCAAGGATGGCCGCATCAACCGCGAGCAGATCGAGCAGATCCGCCGCCGCATGGGCGACGTCGATCCGCACCTGACGCGCATCATCGTCACCCACCATCCCTTCGATTTGCCGGACTCCTTCGACAAGGACGACCTGGTCGACCGCGCGCCGCTGGCGATGCGGGCGTTTGCCGAGTGCGGCGTGGATTTGCTGCTGGCGGGGCATATGCACGTCAGCCACGCGCACAACACGGCCGAGCGCTACGAGATCAGCGGCTATGCGGCCTTGATGGTGCAGGCTGGCACGGCCACATCCACGCGCGGGCGGGGCGAATCGAATTCCTTCAACGTCATCCAGGTCGAGCATGACCGGGTTGAAGTGCACCGCTACAGCTGGGTGGACGGCACCGGCAGCTTCGAGCTGGCCCACACCGAGCGCTTCCAGCGCAGTGGCGGTACGTGGACGCTGACTGCCGAGGCGTGATGGCTTAAAGCCAGTAGTTCATGAAGCGGGCGGCGAATTCGCGCAGGCGGTCGGCCCACGGGCGGTGGCGCCACGCTTCCGGCGTGATCCGCACCGAGTCGCGCAAGTCTTCCTGGAAGGCCTTCTCCATCTCGGTGCCGAACACCTCGCCCATCACCACCACGTTCAACTCGCTGTTGTGCAGGAAGCTGCGGGTGTCGATATTGGTCGATCCCACCGTCGACCAGTTGCCGTCGATGACGGCGGTCTTGGCATGCAGCACCGCCAGCTTCAACTGGTGGATCTGCACGCCGCTGTCCAGCAGATCGTCGTAGAACGCGTGGCCGGCGTAGAACACCAGCCCGCTGTCCGACACGCCCGGCAGCACGATCTTCACGTCCACGCCGCGCCGCGCGGCCGCCATCAGCGCGTCGACCGTCTGCCGGTCCGGCACGAAGTAGGCGGAGGTGATATGGATGCTTTTCTTCGCCTCCTGGATCGCCAGGTTGTAGGCCTTGTAGATTTCGAACTTGCCGCCGGGCTCGCTGCCCAGCACGCGCACCACCTTGTCGCCGGCGATCACCGGCTGGGGGAAGTAGTCGGCCGCCGGCAGGTCGTCCTTGTCCTGCGTGGCCCACTGGCGCACGAACAGCCACTGGAAGGCTTGCACCGCCGGCCCTTCGATCTTGATGTGGGTGTCGCGCCAGCCCACCTGCGACTTGTCGGTGGGCCGGGCCGAGGAGCGGAACAGCGAGCTCTTGGCGTAGGTGGCGCTGATGTTGATGCCGCCGGTGAAGGCGATCGCGCCGTCGACGATCAGCACCTTGCGGTGGTCGCGGCTGTTGAGCTTCCAGCTTTCGCCGCTCAGCTTGGCCGGATTGACCGGGTTGAATTCCACCAGCCTGATGCCGGCCTTGCGCATGCGCTCGAAGAACCCGGCCGGCACGCCGATGGTGCCGACGCTGTCGTACAGGATGTTGACCGTCACGCCTTGCTGCTGCTTCTCGATCAGCGCGTCGGCGAATTTCAGGCCCAGCTCGTCCTGGTCGAAGATATAGGTTTCCAGGTTGATGTTGTTGCGGGCGGCGTTGATGGCCTTGAGCATCTCGGCCATGGTCTGCGGGCCGTCGAACAGCAGCGTGCACTTGTTGCCGGCGATCAGGGGCACGCCGGTGGCCGCTTCCTCCAGCGCGGCCTGGGCTTGCAGATCGAGCGATCCCTTGGGCCAGCGCTTGGCCAGCAGCGCCCGCGTGCGCGCCTCGCCGATGGCGCCGTTGGCGCCCTGGACGCTGGGCGTGGCGGCGGGATCGAGCTTGCCGCTCATCGCCGTCACATCGGGCAGCGATGCGCATGCGCCCAGCAGGCCCCAACACATCAAGGCCGGGGATAGCCAGTAGCGCATGCGGGTAATGTTCATCTGTGTGCCTTGTCGTTGGACTTCGATTCATCGGCCAGCGCCTGGGGCTCCGCCTCTTCCGCGGCGGAGCCGAAGAAGAACGATACCGGCCCCTGGCGGAACCTGCGCCCCAGCGCCTTGAGCAACTGCCAGCCGTGCTTGAAATGCACCTGGCGCGAACGCAGCGCCACCCACAGCGCCAGCCCGAAGCTGACCAGCAGGTTGACGGTGCCGATCAGCAGGAAGCCGGCCACCGACGTCGCCACCAGTTGCCAACTAACATTGTGATCGAGTCCGACCATCGCTGTCGCAAAGTTGGCCGACGAGAAGGTGACGTGGCGGATGTCCAGCGGCATGCCCAGCAAAAAGCCCAGCAGCGGCATCACGCCGAGCAGGATGCCGAAGAAGAAATTCCCCATCAGCCCGCCCAGATTGTTTTCCATGTAGACGCCCAGACGGTTCAGGCGTTCCTGCCCCAGCAGCCAGCGCAGGCCGCGCAGTTGCGCGATGCGCTGTGCCCAGCGGGTGTACAGCGCCTTGTTGTCGTAGTAGCCGGAAATCAGGCCGGCGACGAACAGGCAGACGCCGGCGATGGCGGCGTAGATCAGCGTCGGCGCGTGGAAGGGATCGATGTCGTGCAGCAGGTGCATGGCCTTGTCCGGCGACACCAGATGGTGGCCGGTGATCAGCGGCCAGGCCATGGCGATCAGCCACGCGGTCGGGATGGCGGTGGCCAGGTTGCCCAGCACCGCCATGTTCTGCGTGCGTATCACCTTGCTGCACAGCTCGGCCATGCTGTCGAGGTCGATGTTGCGGCCATCCTTGCTGTGCAGGCCGGCGGCGATGCGCGAGGCCGTCATCGCCGGCTGCTTGGTGGCGACGGTGAAGTGCAGCAGGTGGATGAACATGAAGCCCAGCGAATAGTTCATGCTGAACAGGAAGGCTTCGACCAGCGGCGCGGCGCGCAGGTAGGACATCAGGATCTTGAACAGCGCCATGAAGCCGATCACCAGGCCGGCGCCGGCCGAGGACACGAACATGCCGCCCAGTTCCTTGCGGTGGTCGGCCACGTAGTGCTCGCCGGTGTGGCTGGCGTTCTCGGTGACGTTGCGCGCCAGCAGGTCGATGTTGTCGCGCATCAGGTCGCGCACCATGTACTTGTTGTTGTGCGCCTCGATCAGTTCCAGCGCCAGGCCGACGGCGGCCCCGCGGCGCGGGCTGGGCGGGCCTTCCTGCTGGTGCGGCGCGTGGCCGGCGTCTACCGGCTGGATCTCGGCCGGCGCGGCCTGCAGCTCGCCGCTGACGTCGACCAGGAACAGCAGCTTGCGCAGCCGGTCTATGCTTTGCGTCAGCGTCACCAGCAGATAGGTCAGGGCGATGCTGGTGCCCTGGCTCAAGGCTTTCTTGCGGATCTTGGCGACCACGGCGTCGCACTGGTCCAGCATCACCAGCAGGTGGCGCGCGTCTTCCGGCGCGGCCTGTTCGCCGCCCAGCATGCGCTGGTAGTGGTCGAGATAGGCATTGACCTCGAAGTTCTGCACCATGAAGGGCGATTCGTAGGTTTCCATCTCGGTGTGGAAATTGGTCAGCGTCGGTTCCAGGCCGATGGCGCACACGCGGTAGGACAGCGTGCGTATCGCTTCCAGCAGGCCGGGCAGCATCAGGTTGGGCGCGGCGGGCGCGTCGTTGACCACGTCGAGCAGGGCCAGCCAGTCGGCGGCGGGCACGGCGGCGATCCACAGGTAATCGGTGCGGCGGTAGACCACGCGGTCGAGGGCGTCGCTCAGGTAGTCGTCGCCCAGCGCGGGCGGCAGGATGCGGTAGGCGATACGCCGCTTGAGTTCGGTGAAGAAGCCGTCGTTCGACAGCACGCCGATCTCGGTGTACAGGCTGGCGTGACGGCGGCTGGAGAGCAGCTTGCGCGCGTAGTGGTGCAGGGCCAGCGCGTGGGCGGGATTGCCGCGCAGCAGCTGGCACAGGGTGCGCACATTGGCCGTGGCGCGGGCGCCGTCGGTGGCGCGCGGGGGACGCAGGGTATCGAACAGCTCGACCATCAGGCCGATGTCATTGCTGTCTGCGTCTATGCGTTCGAGGATGTCTAGCATGCATAAGGCGGGCGGACCGCGTAGGACAAAAACGCAGTATAGACGTATAAGTCTGCCAAGTATGTACGCTGGCGTACATAGTCTATCCGCTGGGAAACTTGAGTGTGGCCGAAGTAAGAGCTGGCGAAACGTGGTCGTCCGCACAGAAAAGCGGCGGCGCCCGTCTTACCATGGGCCTATCACCCATTCGACTCCTGCTTGCCATGAAACCGATTTTATACGCGCTGCCCCTGATCCTGCCGCTGAGCGCCGCCGCGCAGCAGGTCTACGGCCTGCTCGACGCCGGCGTGGTGGCGGAGCGGGGCTGCCCGCAGGGCGCCTGCGCGCACACCCGCGTCGACAGCGGCGTCGCCTCCGGCTCGCGGCTGGGCGTGCGCGGGCGCGAAGACCTGGGCGGCGGCACGGCGGCGGTCTACACGCTGGAGGCGGGCGTGCTCAACGATACCGGCCGCTCCGACCAGAACGGCAAGCTGTTCGGCCGCCAAGCCTATGTCGGGCTGGACGGGCCGCTGGGCGCGGTCACGCTGGGCCGGCAGTACAACCTGGTCTACGAAACGCTGACCGACGTCGCCGACCCTTTCCACGGCGGCATGGCCGGCAGCGCGGCCAACCTGGTCGGCTACACCGTCCAGCGCTACGACAACACCATCAAGTACCAGTCGCCGCGCAGCAAGGGCGGCTGGACCGGCGCGGCGATCTACAGCTTCGGCGAATCGCCTTACAACAGCAAGGTCAACCGGGCTTACGGCGCCACCATCGGCTATGCCCACGGCGCGGCCACGCTGCGCATCACCCACCAGCGCAAGGACAATCTGCTGGACGCCACCGGCACCACGCCGGCGGTCGACCAGTCGGCCCGCAATACGCTGGTGGCGGCGAATATCGACTTCGGCCGCTTCGTCGGCTATGCCGCCTACGGCCGCAGCAGGGGCGACGGCAGCGCGCCGTGGGACATGTCCAACCCCTACGGCGCGGTGGCGCAGAGCACGCCGTCCAACAACAGCCGCGATGTACTGGTCGGCGTCGCCGTGCCGATGGGCGCCACCACCTGGCTGGCGTCCTATATCCGCAAGGACGACCGCAGCGGCGCCAACCGCGACGCCAGCCAGATCGCGGTCGGCGTCAGCTATGCGCTGTCCAAGCGCAGCGATGTCTACGCGGCCTATGCCCGCATCCAGAACCGCAACGGCGCCGGCTACACGGTCGGCAACGCCAGCAGCGCCGGACACGGCGACCAGGCCATCCACATCGGGCTGCGCCACGCTTTCTGATCCGTGCTAAATTGCTCGTTTTAGCACTCACCAGGAACGAGCATGTATCTGACTTTCTTCAACGGCAGCTGGTCTGAAGGTAACACCCCCTTGTTTGGCGCGATGGACCACAGTGTGTGGCTGGGTTCGTCCGTATTCGACGGCGCGCGCTCACTGCGCGGCCACATGCCGGACCTGCGCCTGCACCTGCAGCGCGTTATCACGTCGTCCGAGCGCCTGGGCCTGGTGTGCCCGCTGAGCGTCGACGAGATGGAAAAGCTGGTGCGCGAAGGCGTGGCCAAGTTCCCGGCCGATGCCGAGCTGTACATCCGTCCGCTGGTGTTCGGCACCGACGGCCTGCTGGTGCCGGTGCCGGAGAAGAGCGCGTTCGCGCTGACGCTGTTCGATGCGCCTATGCCGGCCTTCACCGGCTTCTCGGCCTGCCTGACGGCGCTGCGCCGCCCGGACCCGTCGATGGCGCCGACCGATGCCAAGGCGTCGGCGCTGTACGCCAACACCAGCAAGGCCATCCGCGAAGCCCAGCAGCGCGGCTACGACAACGCGGTGGTGTGCGACAACGCCGGCAATGTCGCCGAGTTCGCTTCCGCCAATCTGTTCCTGGTCACGCCGGAAGGCAAGGTCGTGACGCCGGTCGCCAACGGCACTTTCCTGTCCGGCATCACCCGCGCGCGCGTGATCGCCTTGCTGGCGAAAGAGGGCATCGTGGTCGAAGAGCGCTCGGTGCGTCCCGAGGAACTGGAAACGGCGATCGAGATCTTCAACACCGGCAACTACGGCAAGGTCACGCCGTGCATCCGCTATGAGGCGCGCAGCCTGCCGGTGGGCCCGATCGCCACGCTGGCCTTGCAGCGCTACATGGCGTTCTCCGACAGCGAGTAATCACTGAGGCTTGGCCGGGCAGCTGGCGCTCAGCCAGCGTCCGGTCGATTCCACCTGCACGTTCTGCGGCTTGCCGCCTGCTTCGCTGCTGACGTTCATGTTCATCACATAGCTGCTGTCGCCGTTGAAGCGCAGCGTGCCGGTGCCGCTGGAGGCCGGCTCGGTGCAGCTGAACGAGATGTTCATGCCGCCCGCCACCGGATCGTTCTTCGACGTGCATTTGCCTTTCTGATTCATCGGCAATTCCTTTTTCGCCGCCATCTCGGGCGTGACGCAGGCGGTCACGACGATGCCGCCGTCGCCGCCGGCCTTGGGCATGGAGACGCCGTTCTGCTTCATCATCGCTTCCATCTGCGCGCGCTGTTCGGGCGGCAGATTGGCCAGCTGCTTGAGCGCCATGCTCATCGCCTGGTCGGTCTGGGCATTGCCGGTCTTGACCTTGTTGGTCAGCTCCCACAGGCCGGGCTTGAAGGTCTGGGCCGAGGCTGGCACCGCGGCCAGCATGGCCAGCGCAACTATCAATCGTTTCATGTGATCTCCCAAAAAAGAAAAACGGCACGCCACCGTCAGGTGGAGCGCCGCTTCGGAGGGGCTTGCAGAATGGGCGCTACACGCCGCGTCCGCTAATCAGGCGCAGCAGCACCATGATGATAGCAACAACCAGCAGGATGTGGATAAATCCGCCGATGGTGTATGAAGTGACCAGGCCCAGCAGCCACAGGATAAGCAAAACTACAGCGATGGTATAGAGCATGACTCTCTCCTCAGGTTGTTATGCGATGTCCACGGTGGGCATCGAAAGCGATTGCGAACGTTTGATTATGTTGTCGTGTTCGTGTATCTGGCTTCCATTATCTGCAATGCGGGCTTGCTTCTCTGTACGCTGCCGTACTTAAATGGAACGCAGTTGGCCGTTGACAATCTTGACCTGGTCGCCTTCGCGCCATTGCGGCTGCGACGACTGGTGCAGCACGCGTTTCTTGCCATTGTCCATGCGCACCGTGATCTCCCAGCTGTGCGTGGTTTTCATATTGCCTTCGACCTGGTTGCCGGCCACGGCGCCGCCGACCGCACCGGCCACGGTAGCCAGTTGACGGCCGTGGCCGCTGCCGACCTGGTTGCCCAGCAGGCCGCCCAGGATGGCGCCGCCGGCCGCGCCGACGCCGCTACCCTGGCCGCGGTGTTCGATCGAACGTACCGATTGCACCACGCCGCAGCTGGCGCAGACGGCCGGGCCCTGTTGGGCGACCTGTTCCTGTTGCTGCGGTTGTTGCTGCTGCGTCGGATACTGGCCCTGTGCCGGCGCCACGTTGTTGGCGTAGCCGCCTGCCGGCTGCGCTGGCAGCGACTGCTGTTCGGCCGGCGGCACCGACGACAGCTGGCCGGGCATGGGCGCGGCGCCCGGCACGGTGGCGCTGGAGTTGGGCAGCCAGCCCATGATGGCGGCGCTGCCGACGCCGCAGAACAGCACCACCGCGACGGCGGCGATGACCATGACCGGGTGCAGCGATTGTTTGGTGGAGGTTGGGGTGTCCATGGGGTGTCCTTTTATTCTGGTTAAAGTAGTGCATTACGAGGCAGATTTTCGCTCAAGACATGTTCTGCTTCCGTGCGTGAGCGTACATACAGCGCAAATCGTTGCCATTAGGCTGATTCCATGCATACCTATCCCTCATCGCTATCCGAAGAAGACAGAGCACAGCCCCGGCCTGTGCTGAACCGCCTGCTGGCCAGCCTGCCCGACGAAGAGCAGGCCGAGCTGCTGGCCCTGTGCGACACGGTCAGGGTGGAAGTGGGCGAGGTGCTGTACGAGCCGGGCCAGACCATCCGCCACATCTACTTTCCGGTCGACAGCCTGATCTCGCTGCTGGCGGTGGCCGAAGGCCGCATGACGCTGGAGGTGGGCTCGGTGGGGCAGGAGGGCATGATCGGGGCGTCGGTGGCGCTGGGGCACAAGCAGGCGCAGGTGCGCGCGGTGGTGCAGCGCGCCGGCCGCGCCAGCCGCATCGACGCCGTCGAGTTCTGCGCCGAGTTCCGCCGCAACGCTTCGTTGCAGCGCCTGCTGTACCGCTACACCGACACCTTGCTGGCGCAGGCGATCCAGATCGCCGTGTGCAGCCGCTTCCATGTGCTGGAGGCGCGGCTGGCGCGCTCGCTGCTGATCACGCGCGACCGCCTGCAATCGGAAAAATTCCACCTGACCCACGAGTTCCTCGCGCAAGCGCTGGGCGTGCGGCGGGTCGGCGTCACCAAGGCCGCCAGCGCGCTGCAGCAGCAAAAGCTCATCAGCTACAGCCGCGGCAATATCGAGATCCTCGACTCTGCCGGGCTGGAAGCCGTGTCCTGCCGCTGCTACGAGCTGGTCAAGGACAACGGCGCCATCGGCATGGCCAATGTGTTCTTGTAAAGAATATAAATAGTATAAATAAGAGTATAAAAAAAGCCCGGCGCGCAGCCGGGCTTTTTTCATGGGGCTGGCGATCAGCGCGGCGGCTTGCTGACCTGGTTGCCGATCACGCCGCCCACGGCTGCGCCGCCGACGGTGCCGATAGGGCTGCCGCCGGTCAACACCGAGCCGGCCACGGCGCCGACGCCCGCGCCGACGGCGGTGTTACGGTCCTGGTTCGACATGCCTGCGCAAGCGCTCAGGCCCAGGGTGGCCGCCAGGATGGCGGCGGTGGATACGAGTTGTTTGACGTTCTTCATGGTCTACTCCTTACTGGCTGATTAAGGCGCGGCAGAGAGCGCCAGCACCAATGACTACAGAGTACGCAAGTCCCCATCCCGTCTCCGTTCGACAACGCACATAGAGCTAAAGTCAGTTTTGATGCTTGACCGGCGGTTTCGGCGCCAGCGTCTTGCCCGGCGCCGGTGCGACCGGCTTGCCGCCTTGCTGCGCCAGCAAGGTGGTGCAGCCGGTGGTCTCGCCGGGGCCGGCGTTGATCAGCGGCAGGATGGCCGCCACCGGCGCCACCACGGCCAGCGCCAGCGCGCCGCCGGCGCGCAAGGCCAGCACGCCCTTGTCGATGCTGACGTCCGGATCCTTGAAGGTGCCGCGCACATAGATCGGCGCCCGCAGCGAGATCACCCGCAAGCCCTTGGCGTCCGGGCGCATGGTCAGGTCCAGTTTTTCGTTGCCGAGGTTGACCGTGCCGGCCACGTCGATCTTGGCGTCCGAGGTGTCGACCACGAACAGGCGCGACTGCATCAAGCCGTTGGTGACGCCGAAGTCCGTGACCATGCAGTTGAGCTTGACCTGCTTGTCGCCCACCAGCTTGGTCAGCACCACGTTGCCGATGTTCAGGCCCATTTCTTCCAGCAGCAGCTTGCTGACGCTGCCTTCGTTGATCACGCCCTTCAATTCGCCGTTCGACGAACCGAGCAGGCTGGCCACCGAGTTGCCGGTGGCCGACAGCGAGATGTCGGCGTTGACTTCGCCCACCGTGGCCTGCATTTCCTCGATGCGCGGGAACAGTTGCTTGAGCTTGAGGTGGCGCGCGCCGGCCTTCAGTTCGGCGCGGATGGCGTTGGGGTTGAGCTTGCCGCTGCCGTCGAGCATGACGTTGGAGGTGAAGCGGCCGCCGGCGATGTCGAAGTTCATCGGCTTGAGCGTCAGCACGCCGTCCTGCATGCCGATCCGGGTGTCGAGTTTGGAGATCGGCAAATCCTTGTCGCGCGTGATGCGCTGGGCCTGGAAGCCGACGTCGGCGTCCAGCGCGGTCCAGCGCTCGGTCTTGAAGGTTTCCACCGGCAGCACCTTGTCGCCCGGCTGCACCGGCTCCACGCCGCGCGCTTCCTTGGCGGCGTTGGAGTCGGCGCCGATCAGCGGGCCGAGGTCGGAAAATTGCAGCAGCTTCGATTGCACCGCGCCCGTCAGCAGCGGACGCGGCAGCGACTGGCCGTAGCGGTATTCGAGCTTGCCGCCGATATCGGAATGGCCGACGCGGCCGGTGAACTGGTCGTACACCCAGCGGCTGGCGTTGCCGCCCAGGTTGCCCGTCAGATGGCCCTCGGTGGCGAAGGCCGGGGTTTCCGGCAGCAGCACGCCGGTCAGGCCGTACAGCCGCGCCATGCTGGGGCCGGACAGCTTGAGCCGCATGTTGAGCGCGGTCAGCGAGGACGGCTTGGTCAGCGTGCCTTCGATGGCGATGCGGGTGCCGCCGACGTTGATGTCGGCCGCCAGCGGGTAGGGCGTCGATTGCTGCTGCAGCGACAGCACGGCGCCGGCCTTGCCGCCGCCGCTGACGGTCTGGCGGTTCCATGTGCCCTTCACCTTCCACGCCACGCCGTAGCTCGGATCGGCGTTGAGCGTGTCGACCTCGGCCACGGCGTCCACATGGGTGAGCGCATCGACGTAATGCACCGTGCCCTTGGTGAACACCACGCGCTGCAGGTCCAGCTTCCACGGCGACGGTTTGTCGGCCTGCTTGAAGGTCCAGTTGTTGCGGCCGTCGCCGTCGCGCTGCAACAGCACCGCCGGCGTATCGAAGCGCAGCACCGGGATGCTGATCTTGTGCTCAAGCAGCGGCAGCAGGTCGATGGAGAAGGCGAACTGGCCGACGCTGGCCATTTCCTGCTGCGCCTGGATACCCGCCGGATTGCCGACATGGACATCGCGCGCCACCAGATGCGGCAGCGGCAGGTAGTCGCGCCAGGTGCGGTCGGCGTCGCTGTGGCCCTGGCGCTCCCAGGTCAGCGACAGGTCGCCGCGGATGGCGAACGGCCGGTCGATGGCTTCGCTGACTTTTTCATTGAGCCACGGGCGGGCGCGGTTCCAGTCGTAGTTCATCAGGACGATCACGGCGGCGGTGGGCACGGCGACGAGGACGCCGGCGACGGCGAGGGCAATGCGGGTGCGGCGGGGCAGGGACATGGCTGGCCTTTCTTCTTATTCGAATGACGGTATTTTACTAGGCTACACCGGCGCGCGCGCCGCGCTGGTGCGCTGGCGCACAAAGGCCGGCATGGTCGGCGCGGAATGTGCGGCACCGTACTGAAGCTGCGGCGGCATGGGCCTATAAAGTCAACCTACCGCATGACTTTTAAGGAGAAGAATAATGAACACGACCAAACATCCCATCGCCGCGCTGTGCGCCATTGCCGCTTTGCTGGGCTTGAGCGCCTGCGCCAGCGACAAGACGCCGGCCACCGCCGACGTCGCCGTCTCGCGCGCCGCAGTGGCCAACGCCACCAGCGCCGGCGCCGCCGACCTGGCGCCGGCCGAAATGCAATCTGCCCGCGACAAGCTGATGCGCGCCAACCAGGCATTGGCCGCCAAGGATTACAAGACCGCGCAAGACCTGGCCAACCAGGCGTCGGCCGATGCCCAGCTGGCGCAGAGCAAAGCCAGCTCGGCCAAGGCCACCACAGCCGCCGACGAGCTGCAGCAAAGCATACGCACGCTGCGCGAAGAACTGAACCGCAGCACCACCACCCAACAATAAGGAGCTCACCATGAACCCACTGCGCATGAAACAATTGAAACTCATCCCGCTCGCCTTCGCGATGTCGATCATGTTCGCCGCCTGCAGCACCACGCCGACCACCACCAGCCTGCTCGACCAGACCCGCGGCGACTTCATGGCGGCGCAAAGCAATCCGTCGGTGGCCGCCAACGCGCCGCTGGAATTCAAGGCCGCTTCCGACGCGCTGGACCGCGCCAACGCCGCCGCCGCGAAGAAGGACAGCCTGGACGAGATCGACAAGCTGGCCTATATCGCCAAGCAAAAGATCGCCACCGCGCAGGAAGTGGCCAAGGGCAAGCGCGCCGAGGCTGACATCGCCAACGCCGGCCGCCAGCGTGACGAGATCCGCCTGGAGCAGCGCACCGCCGAAGCGAACCAGGCCCGCATCAGCGCCGACCAGGCCAAGTCGCAAGCGAATATGGCCAAGGCCGACGCCGACGCCGCGCGCGCCCAGGCCGACGCCGCCGCCAACAGCGCCCGCGACGAAGCGGCCAAGAACGCGGCGCTGCAACAGCAGCTGGCCGACCTGCAAGCCAAGCAGACCGAGCGCGGCATCGTCATCACGCTGAGCGACGTGCTGTTCAATGTCGACCGCGCCGAGCTCAGCGCCGAAGGCATGCGCACCGCGCAGAAGATGGCCGACGTGCTGATGCAGCAGCCGCAGAGCGCAGTGCTGATCGAAGGCTTCACCGACAGCACCGGCACCGCCGCGCACAACCTGGAGCTGTCGCAGCGCCGCGCCGAATCGGTGCGCAACGCCCTGATCGGCCTGGGCGTGAAGAGCGACAAGATCGCCACCCGCGGCTATGGCGAAGCCTTCCCGGTCGCCAGCAATGCCGATGCCGGCAGCCGCCAGCTGAACCGCCGCGTCGAGATCGTGCTGTCGCAAAACGGCGCACCGATCGCCACCCGTCACTAAACTCCAAGGAAAAACATCATGGCTGAATCTAACCCCACCGGCATCGACAAAGAGGCCATCCGCGCAGCGGCGCGCAATCTGCAGGACGGCCCGGTCACGGCAGGCTACCAGGGCGACCGCACGGCGGTCGTCAAGATGCTCAACGATGCGCTGGCGACCGAGCTGGTCTGCATCCTGCGCTACAAGCGGCACTACTACACGGTCAGCGGCCGCGACAACGGCCCGATCAAGGCCGAGTTCCTCGAACACGCGATGCAGGAACAGGAACACGCCGACTGGCTGGCCGAGCGTATCATTCAGTTGAACGGCCAGCCTGATTTCAATCCGGCAACATTGCTCGCACGTAGCCATGCCGAGTATGATGCATCTGACGATGTGCAATCGATGATCAAGGCCAACCTGATCGCCGAGCGCGTCGCCATCGAGTCGTACCGCCAGATGATCGAGCAGATAGGCACGACCGATCCGACCACCCGCCACCTTTTGATCAAGATCATGGCGGTGGAAGAAGAACACGCAGACGATATGCGCGATTTGCTGGATTGATGCATATTTGGTATTTTGCTGTACAGTTTTCACCTCACACAACCATAACAGGAGCTCCATCATGCTGGAACAAAACATCAGTACCGTGAATAACGACGTGAAAACTCTGGTTAAAGATGCGCAGGCATTGTTCACCGCCGCCACCGCGCTGACCGGCGAAAAGGCCGAGGAACTGCGCGGCCGCGGCATGCGCGCGCTCGACACCGCGCTGGCCAAGGCCCACGAAGCGCAGCAAAGCGCCGTCGCCGCCAGCAAGGAAATGGCCAAGCAGGCCGACGTCTACGTCAAGGAAAACCCATGGCGTTCGATCGCCGCGGCGGCCGGCGTGGGCCTGCTGATCGGCGTCATCATCGGCCGCAAGTAAGCCATCGTGTCCGATGAAATGAACCGTCCGCCGGGTCTGATCGCTTCGCTGGGCAATATCGCCCGCAACGGCATCGGCCTGGTGCTGACGCGGCTGGAGCTGGCCGCGCTGGAACTGTCGGAGGTGCGCAACCACCTGCTGCAACTGGTGCTGGTGTTCGCGCTGGCCGTGGTGGCGGGCTGCTTCGCGCTGGCCTATGGTACGGTGACGATCGCCTACCTGGCCTGGGATGCGCTGGGCTGGAAGATCCTGCCCATCATCACCGGCGTGTTTGTGCTGATCGCCGTCGGCCTGATGCTGTATGCGCGCGGCCTGATACGCAGCGGCAAACTGTCGATGCCGGCGACCATGGCCGAACTCAAGTCCGACCGCGACATGCTGTTGTAACCGGGAGAGCAGATGAGCAAAGAATCCGAACGCGCCGCCATCGACGCGGACAAGCAGCGCCTGATACGCGAGGGCGAGCTGTACCGCATCAAGGTGGTGCACGCCAAGGCGCTGGTGGCCAACGCGCTGCAGCCGGACGCGATGTTTCATGGCGCCGTCGAGCAGGCCATCGGCATGGCCCAGGCCCGTCTCGGCGGCCTGTTGCAGCCGGGCGGCCTGAAGGGCATCAACTTCAAGTCGCTGATGCCGTATGCGCTGACGGTGGGTTCCTACATCGCCCGCAAGCGCCTGGTCAAGCCGGCCATCGGCGTGGCGCTGGCCGCCGGCATCGGCATGGCCTGGCTGTTGCGGCGCAAACCCGCGCCGGAGCAGGAGTAATCCCCCAAACGCCGCAACTGCGGCGTTTTTTTATTGGAGCTATGCAGATGAGCAGTCCCAAATCCGAATTGAATCCCGAGCGCTTGCGCGTGGTCCTGGTGTTGCAGGGCGGCGGCGCGCTGGGCGCCTACCAGGCCGGCGTGTTCCAGGCGATGCACGAGCACGGCCTGGCGCCGGACTGGATCGTCGGCACCTCGATCGGCGCGATCAACGCCGCCATCCTGGCCGGCAATCCGCACGAAACGCGGCTGGAGCGGCTGCGGCAATTCTGGGACGGCATCGCCCACCGCGACAGCTACGATATGCGCCAGGTGCCGGACCAGCAGCGGCGCTCCAACGTGCTGCTGCAAACCTGGGACACCTTGGTGCGCGGCGTGCCGGGCTTCTTCAAGCCGCGCTTCATGAGCCTGTTCCCGACCGGGGCGGCGGTCGATCCCGAGCAGGCCAGCTTCTACGACACGAGCGAGCTGGGCGACACGCTGAACCGCCTGATCGATTTCGACTACCTGAACCAGCCGGGCGGCATGCGGCTGACGGTCAACGCGCTCAAGGTCGCCTGCGGCAGCCTGCGCAGCTTCGACAACCGCGAACAAACCCTCAACGCCGATCACATCCGCGCCAGCGGCGCGCTGCCGCCGGGCTTCCCGCCGGTGCGCATAGACGGCGAGCTGTACTGGGACGGCGGCCTGTATTCGAACACGCCGCTGGAGACCGTGCTGGACGATAACGAACATGTCGATACGCTGTGCTTCATGGTGGATCTGTGGAGCGCCGACGGCCCCGAGCCGACCACGCTGGACGAGGTGCAGACGCGGCAGAAAGACGTCACCTTCGCCTCGCGTTCCAAGCGCCACCTGGACGACTACGTGGCCACCCACAAGCTGCAGCAAAAGTTGCGCGAGCTGTACCAGGCCTTGCCGGAGCGGGCCAGGACGGTCGAGGGCGCGCAGGACCTGGCCGCGCTGGGCTGCGGCACCACGCTGCACGTGGTGCGTCTGGCGTACGCCGGCCGCGACTGGAATATGGCGGCCAAGGACATCAATTTTTCCAAGGGCTCGATCGAATGGCGCTGGGACCAGGGCTACCAGGATGCGCTGCGCGCCATCAAGGCGGCGGGCTGGTTGAGCTTTGTGACGGAAGATACGCCGCTGGTCGTGCATGAACTGCCGCCGTTGCGGCAGCCGCACGACCAGGAGCGGGCCGCTTAGCGCGGCCGCTGGACTGGCGGGCTAGTGCTGGTGGTGCTCGGCGCGTATCTGCGCCGCGTTCGCCATATCCTGCTTGTAGGTGGCGCGCGCTTCCTGCATGCAGCTGCCGCGTTCGGCGGCCGGGCCTTGTTTGCAGGCGATGTTGGCCTCGGCCAGCGCGGCGCCGATTTCCTTGCGCAGCGTACGCAGCTGCGCGGCGGCGGTGGCGTCGTCCTGGTACCAGCGCGCCGGATCGCCCTTGGCGATTTCCTTCTGTTGCAGCTGGGCGTTTTGCGGCGGCGTGGTCTGGTCCGCCGCCTGCGCCGCGCAGGCGGCGCAAGCCATGGCCAAGCCGATGACGAGGTGTCGAATGTGAGCCATGATTTCCTCCGTTGGGTTACAGCCTGCCGGTGAGCAGCATGATCAGCAGGATCACGACGATCAGGCCGGTGATGCCGCTGGGCGCATAGCCCCAGCTGCGGCTATGCGGCCAGGCCGGCAGGGCGCCGATCAAAGCCAGGACGAGTATGATCAAAATGATGGTGCCCATGGGGTTCTCCTGTTGGTGGGAATGAGTAACGATTAATAACGATAGACGCGGCCATCGACCAGGCGCACGCGGTTGCCGGTGCGCAGGTCGTAGATATTGTCCTGGTTGACGATGCGGTAGTCGCCGTTATCCATGCGCACGCTGATCTGGTACTGCTCGTGCGTCTGGCTGCGGTTGCTCTCGACATTGTTGCCGACCACGGCGCCGCCGACTGCGCCGGCCACGGTGGCGGCGGTGCGGCCGCTGCCCGAGCCGATCTGGTTGCCCAGCAGTGCGCCGACCAGCCCGCCGGTGACGGCGCCGGCGCCGCTGGTGCCGGATTTGGCCTGCGTGACCTGGATGGATTCGATGGTGCCGTAGGAAGCCGCTTCAGCCTGGTTGGCGTAATAGCCTTGCTGCTGCGGCACCGGGCTGGTGCTGGCGCAGCCGCTGAGGACGGCGGTGCCGGCGACGAGCACGGCGGCGATGGCGGTCATGTGTTTCATATTGTTCTCCCGAAAAAGTATGAATCCAGCATAGCCAGCGCGCCGGCCAGGGTCTGTGCGCTTCCGCACCCAGTGCAGGCGCCGTTTGCGATGTGCCGTCTTTGTACGATAGCGTACAGAGATGGGTGGGGAAGGGGCGTACAACGTCTACATCGGTAGCAAGGACATCCAGTCCCGCTAGCTGACAAACGACTGTTAATCACCCCAAGGAGAATGCCATGAAAATCGCACACAAAATCGCTACTGCCCTGTTCACCGTGTCGCTGCTGGCCACCGCCGGCTGCGCATCGACCTCGACCAAAGAAGGCACCGGCGAGTATGTCGACGATTCCGTGATCACCACCAAAGTCAAAGCCAGCATCTTCAACGAGCCTAGCCTGAAGTCCACGGAAATCAATGTGGAAACCTTCAAGGGCACCGTGCAGCTGAGCGGCTTCGTGGCCCAGCCTGAAGACATCGCCAAGGCCGGCGAAGTCGCCCGCGGCGTCAAGGGCGTGACCGGCGTGAAGAACGACATCCACGTCAAGTAAGCGTTACCTGCCGGCGCGGTCCAGCCCAGCCGGGCTGGCCGCGCCGGGATTTTTTAGCGAGCCATCATGAGCCAGCAGCCTGAAGCACTCCCCCTGGTCAACGCTGCTGTCGCCGAAGGCGATGGCCCGCGTATTCCCCTGCATGTCCACGCCCGTGGCCTGGCGCTCGGCGTCATCGCCACGGTAGCGTTCATCTACGCGCTGCAATGGTCGCGCAATTTCCTCGTCCCCCTGTTGCTCGGCATCCTGATCACCTATATGCTCAGCCCCATCGTGTGCTGGCTGGAGCGCATGCGCCTGCCGCGCGTGGTCGGTGCGACGCTGATCACCGTCGCCATCCTCGGCGGCTCGCTGGTCGTCATCGACAAGGTGCAGGGCGAGTTCGAATCCATCGTCGAAGAACTGCCCACCGTCAGCCATAAGCTGTCGCGCCTGTTGGCCGACCGCAGCCATCAAGGCCCCAGCACCCTGCAGCGCATCCAGGCCGTAGCCACCGAACTGCAGCAGGCCACCAGCGGCGCCCAGGAGCGCCGCGCCGCGCGCAAGGCCGCGCCGCCGCCGGACAGCGGCACGCTGCCCGTCATGGACTGGCTGTGGGCCGGTTCGATGGGCGTGATGGGCTTCCTCAGCCAGGCGGTGATGGTGATCTTCCTGGTGTTCTTCCTGCTGCTGTCGGGCGATACCTTCAAGCGCAAGCTGGTCAAGCTGACCGGGCCGTCGCTGAGCAAGAAGAAGATCACCGTGCACATCCTGGAGGACATCAACTCGTCGATCCAGAAATACATGCTGATGCTGCTCGTCACCAACGGCCTGCTGGCCTTGCTGATGTGGATAGCGCTGCGCTGGATCGGGCTGGAGAACGCCGGCGCCTGGGCCATCGTGGCCGGGCTGCTGCACTTGATGCCTTACTTCGGCCCCTTGCTGATCACGCTGGCCACCGGCGCGGTGGCCTTCATGCAATTCGAATCGTTCCAGATGAGCGCGCTGGTGATGGGCACCTCGCTGGCCATCGCCACGCTGGTCGGCACCGTGGTGGCGACCTGGATGACCGGCCGCTTCGCCCGCATGAACGCGGCGGCGGTGTTCGTCAGCCTGCTGTTCTGGGGCTGGCTGTGGGGCGTGTCCGGCCTGCTGCTGGGCGTGCCGCTGATCGTCATCGTCAAGGTGGTGGCCGAGCGCGTCGAAGGCATGGAAGTGGTGGCGGAACTGCTGGGCGAATAGGCGGGCCGGCTGCAAGCGCGCAATCGCACTTGTTTCTATGCGCGAGTCGGCTAACATACGGTTACACCCATCTTGAGGAGCAGCACATGAGTCCAGAGCATGACCGCCGCGCGCGGCCGGAGACTTCGGAAACTGCAGGCTGGCATTCCTTGGAGTTCATTGTCCGCCAGGCATTGGAAGTGCAGCGCGACATCGGCACCGCCAGCGCGGTGCAATTCCTGCAATCGATAGGCATCAGCCCGCAGGTGATCGACCGCGTGCTGGCGCCCGATGCGGTGATCCGCGAGGAAGACCAGCAGGCGCTGGCGGCGACCCTGGCCGTGGCCGACCTGCCGGTCGCCACGCCGCGCGCCTACCTGCGGCGCAAGCCGACCTGAGGCGGGGAGGGCGGCTGGCGCAGGCTGCCCAGTTGCAGCGCATACTGGCGCGCGAACTCGGCGCCGAGGAAGAAAATCTGCGCCGAGTAGTACACCCACAGCAGCAGCGCGATCACCGAACCGGCGGCGCCATAGCTGCTGGCGACGCCGCTGTTGCCGATGTAGACCCCGATCAGGTATTTCCCCAGCGTGAACAGGGCGGCCGTGCCCAGCGCGCCTATGGTCACGTCATGCCATGACAACCTGATGCGCGGCAGCAGCTTGAAGATCGCCCCGAACAGCGCGGCGATGACGAGATAGCCGATCGCCATATTGGCGGCCGACAGCACGAAGCCGGCCTCGCGCCAGTAATCCCCCCACAGCTTTTCCAGCAAGGCCAGCGCGGCGCTGACCACCAGCGACACCATCAGCAGGAAAGCCAGCACCAGGATCATGCCGAAGGACAGCAGGCGGGTGCGGACCACGTCCCAGACCGTGCCGTGCACCAGCGGAGGCACTTGCCAGATGTCGTCGAGGCTGGCCTTGAGCTCGGCAAACACGCTGGTCGCGCCGAACAGCAGCAGGGCGCCGGCGATCAATGTTGCCAGCCGGCCTTGTTCCTTGTCGCGGGCGCCGGCCAGCACCAGCTGGATCGCTTCCGCACCCTGGCTGCCGACCAGGCCGCGCAGCTCGTTGAACAGCTGGCCCTGCGCCGCCTGCGGCCCGTAGAACCAGCCGGCGATCGCCAGCACCAGCACCAGCACGGGCGCCAGCGAAAACAGCGTGTAAAACGCCAACGCCGCGCCCTTGCTGCCGGCGCGGTGTTCCATCCATTCGCTGACGGTACATCGCAATACCGTGACGAGATCGAGCTTCATCGAAAAAAAGCCCCGCTGCGGGAGCGGGGCTTGCTTGCTTACTGAACGCGGCGTTCGATGGTGATTTGCTCGACTTCGACGCGGCGGTTAGGTTCCAGGCACTTGATCAGGTCGGCGCGCTTCTTGTTGTTGCACTGGACGATGGGGTTGGCCTCACCCTTGCCGACGGCGTTCAGGCGGTTGGCGGCGACGCCCTTGCCGACCAGGTACTCCTTGACCGATTGCGCACGACGCTCGGACAGCTTCTGGTTGTACTTGTCGCTGCCCAGACGGTCGGCGTAGCCGGAGATCACCACGTTGTCGATGCTGCTGTTCGTGTTGAGGACATTGGCGATGTCGTCCAGCTTGGGCTGGTTAGGGTTCAGCTTGGCGCTGTCGAAACCGAACAGTTCGGTGGCCGACATCGTCACTTTCTCGAAGCGCGCCGGCGGCGGCGGTGGCGGCACCACGGCCGGTGCCGGTTGCGGCGCCGGTTCCATGGCGCGCGGCGGCGGTGGCGGCGGCGCGATCGGTGCGGCTTTCGGCGGCGCGTTGAAGGCGATGTTCAGGCCAACCGTTGCGTAGTAGTTATTACTCTTGCTGTTAGGGAATTCATCGCCACGGATGAAGCCATGCACGTTGCGGATGTCGGCCTGGAAGGCGACCTGGTCGCTGATGTCGGCCTGGAAGCCCAGGCCGGCGCTCAGGTAGGGTGAATTCTTGCGGCGTTCGCCGATGACGTTCAGGTTGGCCTTGTCGCGCTCGGCGCCGACGCCGACCAGCAGGAAGGGACGGAACGATTTACGGGAAAACATGTACAAGCCATCCACGCCCAGCGTGTTTTGCTGGTAGCGCTGGCCGTTTTCACGGGAGCGGGCATAGGTGGTGCCGACTTGGACGTCCCAGCTTTCATTGAGCGCCTTGCCGAATTTCAGGCCGGCGCCATAGCCGCGCTTGTCCACGCCGAAGTCCGAATCGGGCTTCATGGCGTTCAGGCTGGGCTGGATATACCACGATGGATTGATGACCGCATCCTGAGCCAGGGCGGAAAACGACGCGCACAGGGCGACGACGGCGAGGGCGATATTCTTGGATTTATTCACAGGTGAGCTCCCGATTATTAGTGATGAGTGATTGTTGCAGCAATGGCCAGGCACCGCTGTTGGACTGAAGATTAGGGACTTTGGTGCATCTCTTCCGTGCGCTAGCGTACCTAAGCTTGCGCTGTATCAAATCCGTCACATTTCCTGAAACTTAGTGCAAGGCCATTTGTCACAGCTTAAGTGCCAAGTATTTTCGCTAATGTTCGTTGCCGCACAGACTAATGCTCCACGAAAAGGCATTCTGGCGTCAGATGCAGAGACCGTAGCGCGAAGCACGATGCCCGCCACGCTATCCGCCGCCACTAATCTCGGCAATTGTTATAAGGAGTGTTCCCATGCATGCAGTTAGACAACCTCAACATCTGGTCCAGAACGAGATGAAAGCCTCGCCGGAAATGCACGCGACGACCGCCAAGCTGATGCTGGTGGAACGTCCGGGGCCGGCCCCGCTGGACCGCAAGCCGGCGCTGTCGATGGCCTCGATCGAGCGCGTCCGCTCGACGTCGGCCACGCTGCGCCGCATCGAAAACATGCAGAAGCTGATCGGCGAACTGCAATTGCACGAAATGCTGGCGGACGAGATCGCCTGGTTCCTGAAGTTCTCGCCGTCCGGCGCCCGCAAATACATCCGCGACCTGCGCGAAGCCGGCGTGATCGAGCTGGCCCGCTACGTCGAAGGCACGGCCACCTACCTGGGCAAGGCCGTCTACCAGCTGACGCCGGATCCTGAGCGCGTGGCCGCCTTCCTGGCCGCCATCGTCCAGCCCAAGCGCGAAGGCGCCCCGCCGCGCAAGGAGCGTCCGGGCCTGCGCGAACAGGCGATGGCCGGCAGCGGCCGCCACTTCCACATCCTGGCCGACGACACCCACTATGCGATCCGCGTCAACCGCGGCCCGGTGATGCGCGATCCGCTGGTGGCAGCCCTGTTCGGCTCGGCGCCATCGCTGCAAAAAGAAGAACAGATCTGAGCGTCTAGCGCAGGCGTATGATGGAACAGCCGGGCATGCCCGGCAGTTTGCATATTGAAATGTCGGCAAGGCCCCCCACCTAGCCTGGACTGGACATCTCAACGGACGCGCTGCACATGGAAGCTTTGATCTGGATCGGCCTGACGGCGCTGCTGATAGCGACGCCCTTTTTCTACCCGCGCTGGCGTTTGCGGCGGGTGCTGGCGCAACCGCTGCCGGCCGCGGCGCTGGCCGTCCTGCAGCACAATATCCCGGTCTACCGCCGCATGGCGCCCGCGCTGCAGCAGCAGTTGCAGCGCCTGGTCGTGCAATTCCTGCACCAGAAAAAATTCATCGGCTGCGAGGGCCTGGAAGTCACCGACGAGATGGCCGTCACCATCGCCGGCCAGGCTTGCCTGCTGCTGTTGAACCGGCCCAGCAAGGTCTATCCGGCGCTGCACACCATCCTGGTCTACCCCAGCGCCTTCGTGGCGCGGCGGGCCGAGGTCGGTCCGGGCGGCGTGGTGACGCCGGGCCACCAGACCATGTTGGGCGAATCCTGGGACGATGGCCGCATCGTGCTGTCCTGGGATGACGTGCAGCGCGGCGCCGGCGACTGGACGGACGGCCACAACGTCGTGCTGCACGAATTCGCCCACCAGCTCGACAGCGAATCGGGCCGCGCCAACGGCGCCCCGTATCTGGGCAACCCGGCCAGCTACAGCGAATGGTCGGAAGTGCTGGAGCGCGATTTCCAGCACCTGCGCCACAGCGCCATGTACCGCCAGCACAGCGTGATGGACCATTACGGCGCCACCAATCCGGCCGAATTCTTCGCCGTCGCCACCGAGACCTTCTTCGAAAAACCCTACCAGATGGCCGAGCACCACGCCGAGCTGTTTGCCGAATTCCTCAAGTACTACCGCGTCGATCCGCGCGACTGGATGACGCCGCCGCCGCCCCCTGTGGCGCTGCCGCACGCGTGGTCGGCGGACTGGTCGCATTGAACGCCCGCACAGCCCGAACTAGGGCATAATCGAGACAGCCGCGCAGCCGATGCCTGCCGTCCGACTGCGCGAACTGCGCAGGATGGAAGCTGTCGCGAGGCTATCGATATGCAATTTGACGAGTTCGACTTTCTTTCCTCAGACGCCGCCGGAGCGCCCGCCGCGCCTGTCGCCGAGGCCGCCTCACCGCTGGTGCGCCTGCAATACCTGGTCGACAATACGCCGGCCATCATCTATTGCACCGTGCCCAGCGGCGACTTCAAGATGACCTTCGTCAGCAACAACGCCTACAACGTGCTGGGCTACCGTCCCGAGCAAATGGTGGCCGACCCCAACTTCTGGTTCGACCACATCCATCCCGACGATGCGCCCAGCATCTTCTCCAGCCTGGCGCTGGTGTTCAGCGAAGGCCAGCGCGCCTACGAATACCGCTTCCGCATCAGCGACGGCAGCTATCTGTGGATGCACGACACGCTGCGCCTGATCCGCGACGAGCACGGCGTGCCGTTGGAGGTGATCGGCTCGCTGACCGACATCACGGCGCGCAAGCGCATGGAAGAGGCGCTGCAAGCCAAGGGCGTCGAACAGCAGGCGCTGATCGGCGAACTGCGCAACGCCCACGAGCAGCTGCTGCAATCGGAAAAAATGGCCTCCATCGGCCAGCTGGCGGCCGGCATCGCGCACGAGATCAACAACCCGGTCGGCTTCGTCAACTCCAACATGGGCTCGCTGAAAAACTACGTCGGCACCTTGCTCGGCGTGATAGACCGCTACGAGCAGGCGGCCGCGCCGCATCCGGCGCTGGCGGCCCAGCTGGCGGTGCTGCGCCAGCAGGCCGACCTGGAATTCCTCAAGGAAGACGTGACCGACCTGGTGCGTGAATCGATGGATGGCCTGAAGCGGGTCAAGGACATCGTCCAGGCGCTCAAGGATTTTTCCCACGTCGGCGAGACCGAGTGGCAGGTGGCCGACCTGCACCACGGCCTGGACAGCACGCTCAACATCGTCGCCAACGAGATCAAGTACAAGGCCAAGGTCGACAAGCAGTACGGCACGCTGCCGCCGGTGACCTGCCTGGCCTCGCAGCTGAACCAGGTGTTCATGAACCTGCTGGTCAACGCCGCCCACGCGCTGCGCGAGCAGGGCGTGATCACGCTGCGCACCGGCGCCGCCGACGGCTGGGTCTGGATCGAGGTGGGCGACAACGGCTGCGGCATCGCGCCGGAAAACCTGAACCGCATCTTCGAACCCTTCTTCACCACCAAGCCGGTCGGCAGCGGCACGGGATTGGGGCTGTCGCTGTCTTATGGCATCGTTAACCGCCACGGCGGCCGCATCGAGGTGGCTTCGGTGGTGGGCCAGGGCACGCGCTTCACGGTGCACCTGCCGGTGCAGCCGCCGCAGGCCGCGCAAGCTACAGGATGACGGCGCCGTCGTCGTCGCGCTTGACGTCGAGCAGGCCGGGTTCTTCCGCCTCCAGCCGCTGCGCCTCCAGCTGTTGCGGCGTCGGCGGCGGCGCGGCCACCAGCTCGGCGCGCAGCGCCAGCGCCTGCCGCACGTTCTGCTCCAGCTCGGCCGCGTCCCAGGGCTTGCTCATGAAGCGGAAGGCCTGTGCCTGGTTGATGGCGCTCAGCACCGTGCCGTATTCGGTCGAGGCGCTGAGCATGATGCGCACCGTGTTCGGCGCCACGTCCTTGAGCGCCTGCAGCAGTTCGCCGCCGGTCATCTGCGGCATGTTGTAGTCGCAGATGATCAGGTCGAAATCGCAGTAGCAGATGCGTTCGAGCGCGTCGTAGGGATTGGTGTAGCTTTCGATCTGCGGCGGCGCGCTGCGGAACATCTGCAGCAGCGCGCGCTGCAGGGCGCTGAGCACATTGCCCTCGTCGTCCACCAGCAGGATCTTGCTCATGCTTCTCCTTTCGGGTTGCGCACCCAGATCGCCAGCCGGGAACCGCTCTTGGTCTCGAAATCCTGCACCTGCTGGATCATGCGGGCATCGAGCACATGCTCGACCGACAGCAGCATCAGGCCGTCGCGGCTGATCAGGTCGCGCGCCAGCACCATGCCGGGCAGCAGCTCGCCGGACAGCACCTCGACCCCGGCGCCGGCGTCGGCGCCGCCGTCGATGATCTGGCGGAAGGCCGCCACCACGTTGGGATCGTAGCGCTTGCCGCTGGCGTCGAGGATCAGCGACTTGGCTTCCTCCGGCCGCAGATGGCGCTGCACCATCGCGCCCTGCTGCAGGTTGTAGTAGTCGGCCGCCAGCGCCAGGATGCGCGCGCCCAGCGGGATCGCCAGCCCGGCCAGGCCGTCGGGGAAGCCGTTGCCGTCGAAGCGTTCCAGCTGGGCGCGCAGGATGGCGGCGCTGCCGCGCAAGTCTTCCAGCGGCATCAGCAGCTCGGCGGCGCGTTGCGGGTGCTTGCGGAACAGGCCCAGCGATTCGCCGTGCAGCATGGTCAGCGGGGTTTGCAGCAGCTCGTCGGCAAAGCCTATCTTGCCGATGTCGTGCAGCAGCGCGGCGATGAAGATTTCCTGGGTCTCGCGCGCGTCCAGTTCCAGCTGCACCGCCAGCTGGCGTGCCAGCTCGGCCACCAGGCGCGCGTGGCCGGGCCGGTTGTGGGCGCGCAGCTCTATCATGCTGGAGAAAATCTTGATGGTGGTGACGAAGTTGCGCTTGAGCTTGGCGTTGGCGGCGCTGGTCGCCTCGTGCTCGGCCTTCAGCTGGCGGGTGCGCGCCTCGACCTTGGCTTCCAGGCTCTGGTTGAGCGTTTTCAATTCCTCGTTCTGGCGCAGCGTCAGCGCTTCCAGGCGCAGCTTGTCTTGCTCCAGCTGGCGCCGCTCCAGCGCGTGGCGCACCAGCAGCAGCATGTCGCCGTCTTCCCACGGCTTGGTGATGTAGCGGTAGATCTCGCCGCAATTGATGGCGTCCTGGATGGACTGGATGTCGGAATAGCCGGTCAGCAGCAGGCGCACGGTGTCGGGCCAGCGGGTGCGCACCTGGGCCAGGAACTGGGCGCCGTTCATTTCCGGCATGCGCATGTCGGAGATCACCAGGTCGACCTGTTCCTTTTCCAGTACCTCCAGGCCCAGCGCGCCGCTCTCGGCCAGCAGCACGCGGTAGCCGGCCGGGCGGAACAGGCGGCGCAGCGAGGACAGGATGTTGGGCTCGTCGTCCACGCACAGCAGCGTGGCGCTGAAGGCCGGCTCGGCCGAGGGCGACAGCGCGGTGTTCATGGCGCGCTCCCGGCGGCATCGGCCTCGCCCTCGGGCTGGCTGACCGGCAGGCGCACGCGGAAGCGGGTGCCCTTGCCCAGTTCGGTGTCGACGTCGATGCGGCCGCCGTGCTTTTGCACGATGCCGTAGGCCAGCGACAGCCCCAGCCCGGTGCCCTTGCCGACCGCCTTGGTGGTGAAGAAGGGGTCGAAGATGCGCGACAGCGTGTCCGGCGCGATGCCGCTGCCGTTGTCGGCCACCTCGATCCACACCATGCCGTCGCCGTCGGCGCCGGTGCGCACGGTGATGCGGCCGCGCTGCTCGCCGATGGCGTGGGCGGCGTTGACCACCAGGTTCATCACCACCTGGTTGATCTGCAGCGGCAGGCACTGGATGTCGGGGATGTCGCCGTATTCCTTGACGACGTCGGCCTTGTACTTGACCTCGTTGGCGACGATGTTGAGCGTGGAATCGATGCCGCGGTGCAGATTGGACCAGACCCAGTCCTGGTTGGCGTCGACCCGCGAAAAGTCTTTCAGATCCTGCACGATGTGGCGCACCCGCACGATGCCTTCGCGCGATTCGGCCATCAGCGCCGGGATGTCTTCGCGCAGGAAGTCGAGGTCGATCTGTTCGCGCTGGGCGCGCAGCGCGGCGGCCGCCGCCGTGCCGGGCTCGGCCTTCTGGTAGGCGTCCAGCATCTCGAACAGCTGGTCCAGATAGGTCTGCAGCGTGCTGAAGTTGGAAAAGATGTAGCCGATCGGGTTGTTGATCTCGTGCGCCACGCCGGCCGCCAGCTGGCCGATCGAAGCCAGCTTGTCGGCCTGCACCAGCTGCTGCTGGGCGCGCGACAGTTGGCTGTTCAGCTCGGTCAACTCCAGGTTGCTGCGGCGCAGTTCGGCCTCGGCCAGGTGGCGCTGGCGGATGTCTTCCTGCAGTTGCTCGTTCATGTCGGCCAGCTGGGCCGTGCGTTTCTCGACCACGTGCTCCAGGTTGTCGTGCGCGCGGCGCAGCGCGTTCTCGGCCACGCGCCGCTCGGTGACGTCGCGCAGCGTTTCGATGGCGCCGACGATGTGGCCCTGGTGGTCGCGCAGCGGCGCCGCCGTGAAGTGCAGCCAGTGGCCGCTGGCGCCGATGTTGGGGAAGAAGTCCTCGGCCTCGTAGGCGCCGGGGATCAGCGCCGAGGCGCGGTACTTGCCCGGGTAGAGCAGTTCCATCTGGGTCTCGTCGCCGGCCACGATCAGGTCGGCCAGCACCGCGCGCGGCTTGGGATAGAAGGCTTGCCAGTGGTTGCTGGTGCCGACCATGGCCAGCTTGCTCCAGCCCAGCAGGTGCTCGCAGGCGCGGTTCCAGTGGGTGATCACGTGCCGGGTGTCGATGGCGAAGGTGGCCACCGGGTGGCCGTCGAAGAACTCGGACAGCGCGATCGCGGCGTGCTGGGGCTCGTCGGCGACGATGGCGGCGGCGAGCGGGGGGCTGGCGGGGGCGGCGGCGTTCATGTGGTCAGCATCTTGCACATGGTGTCGTACAGCTGTTCGGTCTCGGCGAACACGCCGGCCCAGGCGGCGTCGCTCAGTCCCAGCTTTTGCCAGGCGGCCAGCGACAGCGGCGGCGCCTGGTCGTCCTCCTGCGCCGACAGGTCGAGCGCGTGGGCCACGATGTTGGCGACGTAGATCACGGTCGACAGCGTGGCCGGGCCGTCGCCGCCGGGCTGGTGGTGCTCGGCCACCGCCGCCTGGATCGGCGCCGGGAACTTCCAGTGCGCGGCCAGCGCGCTGCCGACGGCGGCGTGGTCGATGCCGAACACGGCCAGCTGGGCCGGCTCGGCCGTGCAGTCGTGCTCGATGCGGTAGGCGTGCACGCGGCGGTAGTCGTCGGGGAAGCGGCTGGCCAGCACCAGCGTGCCCAGGTCGTGCAGCAGGCCGGCGGTGAAGGCGGTGTCCGGGTTGACGCGCACGTGCGGCGCCAGCACGCGCGCGCATACCGCGCTGGCGATCGAGTGGCGCCAGAAGGCCGGGAAATCGAACTGGCTGCCGGGCACCGGCGCGAAGCTGTCGGTCACGGAGCAGGCCGTCACCAGCGTGCGGATGGCGTGGAAGCCCAGCACCGAGATCGCTTGCTGGATCGACGTCACCTTGGCCGGCATGCCGTAGAACGAGGAGTTGGCCAGGCGCAGCGTCTTGGCCGTCAACGCCTGGTCGAGCGTGATCTTGGCGGCCAGCGCGTGGGTGTCGATATCGTCCTGGTTCATGCTGGCCAGCAGTTCGCTGACCACCGCCGGCAGCGAGGGCAGGTCGCGCACCGCCTTGATCACATCGTCGACGGTCATGGCTGCTGGTCCTCGCGGTAGCTGCGCAGGCGCTCCAGCAGCCTGGCGCCGCCGTCGCTGTCGGCGCTGTGGCGGAACAGCCGTTCCAGCCGCTGCAGGCGCTGCGCGCGCGCCGCCGCCAGCGCCGCCGGATCGACCGGCTCGGCGGTCGACCACACCACGCAGCGCTCGATGCCGCGCCGGCGCAGCGAGGCCAGCGTGGCGTCGGTCAGCGCCACGTCCTGCGGCAGCAGCACGCTGCCGTTGGCGTCGAGCAGGGCGGCGGCCAGCGTCATGCCGGCCGCGGCCTGTTCGAGGCCGATTTCGTTGGGGGTGGCGGGTGTCGTCATGACAGCGGCTCCACGGTGCTCAGGGTGATCAGGCTGCCGCGCGAGGCCGAGTGCTCGCCCATCGGGTAGCACATCACGGCGTAGCGCTGGCCTTCGATGTCGGCCACGTGGTGGCGCGGCGTGCCGTCGGCCTGGAACAGCTCGGGCAGCACGTTGCCGGCCTCGCTGCCCAGCAGGGCGCCGCCCTGGCGGAACAGGCCGGCGGCGGCGCCGTTGACGAAGGCGATCATGCCGGCGTCGTCCATGCCGATCACCGGCAGCGGCAGGTGCTGCAGCACTTCGCGCGCCACGCTCAGGCTGATCTCGCCGCGGCTGATCTGGCGCTGCTTTTCCTGCAGCAGCTGTTCCATGCGGCGGTTGGCGGCCGCCAGCTCCTGGTTGGCGCTGCGCACCTCCAGGTTCAGGCGCAGGTTGTCGTCGGCGATTTCCTTGATGCGGAAGGCGTCGGCGATATGACCGCGCAACTGCTCGTCGTCCCAGGGCTTGGTCAGGAATTTGTAGATCGCGCCTTCGTTGACGGCGTCGGTCACGGATTGCAGCTCGGTGTAGCCGGACAGCATGATGCGGATGGTGTCCGGCGCCAGCTCCCTGGCCTTGCGCAGGAAGTCGGCGCCCAGCATGCCGGGCATGCGCTGGTCGGAGACGATGACGTCGACCGGATGCTCGGCCAGCACCGCCAGTCCCTGCGGGCCGTCGTTGGCGCTGTAGACCTGGTAGTGGTCGCCGCGCAGCAGGCGCTTGAGCGCTGCCAGGATGTTGGGTTCGTCGTCCACCAGCAGCAGGCGGCGCGGCGGCTTGTGCATGCGCAGCAGGTGGTCCGGCAGCGCGCGGCCGCTGGCCAGCAGCTGGTGCAGCTCGGCCGAGGCCAGCGGCGGGGCGAAGAAATAGCCCTGGATCTGGTCGCACATATTACGCCGCAGGAAGTCGCACTGGCTCTCGGTCTCCACGCCCTCGGCCACCACCTTCATGCCCAGGTTGTGGCCCATGGCGATGATGCTCTTGGCCATGGCGGCATCGTGGCTGTCGCTGACCACGTTGCGGATGAAGTCGGCGTCGATCTTGATGGCGTCGAAGGGATAGCGTTTCAGGCTGCTGAGCGAACCGTGGCCGGTGCCGAAGTCGTCCAGCGTCAGGTTCAGGCCGCGCGTCTTGAAGCCGGCCAGCACGTCGTCGCAGCCGTCGCCGGCCTCGGTCAGCGCGGTCTCGGTGATCTCCAGCGTCAGCGCGGCCGGCGTGATCGCGTAGTCGTCCAGCATGGCCGCCACGGCGTCGCCGAAGCCGGGGTCGCGGAACTGGCTGGGGGAGACGTTGACCGCCACCCGCAGGTCGTTCTGGCCGCCGCGCCGCCAGGCGTTCAGGTCGCCGCAGGCGCGGCGCAGCACCCAGTGGCCGATGGCGGACGTCATGCCGGCGGCCTCGGCGCGCGGCAGGAAGGCGTGGGCCGACAGCAGGCCCTGTTCGGGATGTTGCCAGCGCACCAGCGCCTCCAGGCTGACCACGGCGCCGGTCTGCAAGTCCACCAGCGGCTGGTAAAGCAGACATAGTTGATCGAGCGCCAACGCCTGTTCCAGCTCGGCGTGGAACGACAGGCTGGGCGCGGGCGACAGGTCGGGCGTTTGCTGGGCTGCAATCATGGTCGCGCCTATCAAAATAAAAGCTGGTAGATGGCGAAATACTCGATTGATTATACGGCCACCCGCGCTGTTTTTCCGCAACGCGCCAAGTTTTTTTGCCGCCCGCCGCGCGCCCGCGCCGTTGTTGCTTATCGGAGACTAAGCCTGCGCTGGCGGCAATTTTCGGTATGATAGTCGCTACAATCTAAGCACCTGGCACCCGTCGGACTAACGCGTTTGGATAGGGGGATGCGGCTATGACACAGGCATGGGTAGTGCTCACGCGCCCGGACGGCCGCGATGTGGCGGCGCCGTCGGAAGCCCAGATGGCGGCGGCGCTGGCGGAGGTCTACAGCGGCAACGCCGCCAGTCCCGATGGCGGTCCCGGCAGCGCCGTGCTGCGCTTCGGTTACGACGATGGCTTGATGTACGAAGTCGAGGTGTCGACCGGCGGCGGGGTGCGCTTTGCCGAATGGTCGGACCGCGATTGCGAGATCGCCCTGGCCGGCCCGCGCACCATGGCCGCGCTGGCGCAGGCGGACGCGCTGCAGCTGTGGCGCCTGCTGGCGCAGCGGCAGGTGGCCAAGATCCGCAGCCAGCCGTGGAGCGACGCCGGCTAAGCCCGGCGCCATTCAGCGGCGGCGCTGTTCCAGCCAGGTCTGGCAGGCGATGCACAGCCGCGCCTCCGGCCGCGCGTCCAGCCGCGAGTAGCCGATGGCCTCGCCGCAGCGCTCGCACAATCCATAACTGCGGTCGTCGAACTTGGCCAGCGCGTGGCGCACGATGTGCAGCTGGCGCTCGGTGTGTTCGGCCGCCTCGTGCACCAGCGCGTTGAGGGTGCGCTGGCTGGCGTTGTCGGCCGGCGAGGCCTCGGCCTCGTGCGGCAGCGGCAGGCGCACGTCGGCGCTGCGGTCGAGGTCATCCGCCAGCT
Organism: Rugamonas rivuli; assembly: GCF_009380165.1. Taxonomy (GTDB): domain Bacteria; phylum Pseudomonadota; class Gammaproteobacteria; order Burkholderiales; family Burkholderiaceae_D; genus Rugamonas; species Rugamonas rivuli. The sequence continues at coordinate 543,854 of NZ_WHUF01000005.1, read as the reverse complement.
GGCTCAGCAGCGCGGCCCGCGCGCCTTCCAGCCGCGCCTGCAGGGCCGTCCATTCCATGTCTTCGAGTCCGTTCATGCCGCACGCTCCTTACGGCATTGGACCCGCGCGCGGCGATTTTGTTCGCGGCCGCGTCAGGCCGGCGGCGGCAGCGCGTCCAGGTGGTGCTTGAGTTTTTCCAGCGGCGTGACCAGGCGCTCCGGCTTGCCGGTCGCCACGGCCGCGCCCAGCGACAGCAGTTCGGCGGCGATGTCGATCAAATCCTTGGCGCGCTCGATGCGGGCGATGCTGTCGCGGGCGCGCGCGGTGACGTCCAGCAGTTGCTGCTGCGCGCCGTCCAGGCCGCTGGCGGCCAGGCGGGCGGCGTCGAGGTAGAGGCCGTTGGCGCGCTGGCGCAGCGTCACTTCGTTTTCAAACAGCGCCTGCGCCGCGCCCTGCGAAATGGCGGGCGCCTGGCCGCCCGGCGCCGGCTGGCGGATGGCGTGCATCAGGCGCGCGTGCAATGCGTCGGCGCAGGCGGACAGGCTGTCGGCCAGCGCGATGATGTGGTGCGTATCTGCCATGGCGGCTCCTTGCGGGGATCAGGGGTTGGGGATCTGGTCGAGCAGCGCGCGGTGGCTCTGCTCGATGGCGGCCAGGTTTTTTTGCGCCTGCGTGTTGCGCAGGGCGATCAGATGGTATTCGGCCTGCTTGTCGTGCTGCTGCGAGCGGGCCAGGGCCAGCAGCAGGCGGTCGCGCCTGGGATCGAGGTAGGGCAGCTCCGTCTCCAGCATGCCGAGCACGATTTTTTCCTCGTTGTCGCTGGTCTTGCCGTACAGGCCCAGCAGCGTGTGCATGGCTTCCAGCAGTTGCTGCACGGACGACTGGCCGTCGCGCATCAGCTGCTGCACCGCTTCCTCCTGCATGGGCCGGGTGACGGCGTGCGCCACCAGCCGCGTCAGGCCGGCGTAGGCGGTCACGTGACGCTCGTTCAGGCCGCTGTCGGGCCAGGCCTTGATGCCGCCGCTGAGCGACTGGACCTGGTCCTCCAGGTCGTACCTGCCGTCGCCGGCCAGCTGGCCCAGCGCCTGCATATAGGCTTGCACGCCGCGCTGCAGCTGGGCGAAATCGTCGCAGGCGGCCTGGCGCTGGCGGTCGAGCTCGCGCTCGCGGGCATCGGCGCTGGCGCTCAGGAAAGGTTGTTCGCGCTGGTAGGTATTGCGGTAGCGCTCGGTCAGTTCGTGGTAGGCGCCCAGTTGCGGCGCCTGCGCGGCAAAGCTGCGGACGGCGGCCATGCGCGGCGTGCTGCTGGCGCAACCGCCGAGCAGGGCCAGCAGTCCGAGGAGGAGGAAGACACGGGTGGTTTTCATGGGCGCTCCGCAAAGTGAGAGGACATTGTTGGCCCGGGTGTATATCCTCGTGTTGCGGCAGCGCAGATCAGGTGCTCAAGGCTGCCCTCCAGCCCAGTCCGGCGGCGGTGTCGCCGGCCGGCAGGTATTCGCAGCCCAGCCAGCCTTCGTAGCCGATCTCGTCGATGAAGCGGAACAGGTGGCGGTAGTTGATCTCGCCGGTGCCGGGCTCGTGGCGGCCCGGCGTGTCGGCGATCTGCATGTGCTTGATCAGCGGCAGGTTGGCGCGGATGGTGTTGCTCAACTCGCCCTCCATGCGTTGCATGTGGTAGATGTCGTACTGCAGGAACAGATTCGGACTTCCGGCCTCGGCGATGATGTCCAGCGCCTGGCGGCTATAGTTGAGGAAGTAGCCGGGGATGTCGTGGTGGTTGATCGGTTCGATCAGCAGTTCGATGCCGTGCGGCGCCAGCTCGGCGGCGGCCCAGCGCAGATTGTCGAGGTAGGTGGCGTGGGCGCGTTCCTGCGCCAGTCCGGCCGGCAGCTTGCCCGCCATGCAGTGCAGCCGGGGCACGCCCAGCGCGGCAGCGTACTCCAGCGCGCGCAGCACGCCGGCGCGGAACTCTTGCTGGCGGCGCGGATCGCAGGCCATGCCGCGGTCGCCCGCGTCCCAGTCGCCGCAGGGCAGGTTGAACAGCACCAGCTGCAGCTTGTGCTGGCGCAGGCGCTCGGCCAGCACATCGGCTTCGTAGGCGTAGGGGAAGAGGAATTCGACGCCGTCGAAACCGGCTTCGCGGGCCAGCGCAAAGCGGTCCAGGAAAGGCACGTGGGTGAACAGCATCGACAGGTTGGCGGCAAACTTGGGCATGGCGGCTCCGGGGCGGGGTGGCGTAGCCGTTATCGTAACCGCAAATGCCGCTGCCGCGCCGGGACGAAAAAAAAGCCACCCGAAGGTGGCTTTGCTGCTTATCGGCCGCGGCCGCCGGAGCGGTGCTGGGCTGCCGAGCGCGGAGCGCTGTTGCCGCTGCGCGGGCCGCCGCCGTTGCCGCCGCCGGCAGGAGCGCCGGGTGCGCGTGGCTTGTTGCCGCCGCCACCGCCGCCGGTCTTGGCGCGCGCCTGGCCGCCACCGCCGTTGCGGCCGCCGCCATTGCGATGGCCGGGGCCGCCGCTGCGCAGTTGCACCGGTTGCGGACGCGCGTTCAGGTCCGGCTCGAAGCCAGGGATCACTTCACGCGGCAGGGTTTGCTTGATCAGCTTTTCGATATCCTTCAGCATCTCGTGCTCGTCCACGCAGACCAGCGACACGGCTTCGCCGGTGGCGCCGGCGCGGCCGGTACGGCCGATGCGGTGCACATAGTCTTCCGGAATATTCGGCAGGTCGTAGTTGACCACGTGCGGCAGCTGGTCGATGTCGATGCCGCGCGCGGCGATATCGGTGGCCACCAGCACTTGCAGCTTGTTGTCCTTGAACTCGGACAGCGCCTTGGTGCGCGCCGACTGGCTCTTGTTGCCGTGGATAGCCATGGCGCCGATGCCGTCGTGGCCCAGCTGTTCGACCAGCTTGTTGGCGCCGTGCTTGGTGCGTGTGAACACCAGCACCTGGTGCCAGTCGTTGGCCTTGATCAGGTGCGCCAGCATCGGGTGCTTCTTGTCGCGGTCGACCGGGTGGATCTTTTGCGCGATCACTTCCACGGTGGAGTTGCGGCGGGCCACTTCGATGGTGGCCGGCTTGTTCAGCAGGCCGTCGGCCAGGGCCTTGATCTCGTCCGAGAAGGTGGCCGAGAACAGCAGGTTCTGGCGCTTAGGCGGCAGCGCGGCCAGCACTTTCTTGATGTCGCGGATGAAGCCCATGTCCAGCATGCGGTCGGCTTCGTCCAGGATCAGGATTTCCACTTTCGACAGGTTGACGGTGCGCTGTTCCATGTGGTCCAGCAGGCGGCCCGGGGTGGCGACCAGGATGTCGACGCCGTGCTTGAGCTGCTTGATCTGCGGGTTGATGCCGACGCCGCCGAAGATCACGGTGGAGTTCAGCTTGGTGTACTTGCCGTAGGTGCGCACGCTTTCCTCGACCTGGGCCGCGAGTTCGCGGGTCGGGGTCAGGATCAGCGCGCGGATCGGACGGGCGGTGGTGTTGCTGGTGATGGCCGCGCCATTGGCGTCGGTCGACAGACGGTGCAGGATGGGCAGCGTGAAGCCGGCGGTCTTGCCGGTGCCGGTTTGTGCGCCTGCCAGCAGGTCGCCGCCATTCAGGACAGCAGGGATCGCCTGCTGCTGGATAGGGGTGGGCGTGGTGTAGCCGGTTTCGGTAACAGCGCGGACGATAGCGTCGGACAAACCGAGGGAAGAGAATGACATGATGACTTTTTGTTAAGATAGGCCTGTCGCGTTCAAGGCGCCAGTCGCAGGCAATCAGAGTGAATGACACTGCGGCTAAAGGACTGGTCAGAGTGCCGCAGGCCTGAGTATAACAGCTAAGCGCATCATTTATTTCATTTAGGAAATGAAAAAGGGAGCGTATGCTCCCTTTTTTTGTAACAAACATTCCACTTTTGGCAACTATGCCTTCGGCTGCTCGCCAAACTGCGACAGCAGGCCGACCATCTGGCCGAAGATTTTCGGGCTGGCGGCGATGATGTCGCCCTTGTACAGGTAGTCGGACTCGCCGCTGAACTCGCCGACGATGCCGCCCGATTCCGTCACCATCAGGGCGCCGGCGGCGATATCCCAAGGCTTCAGGCCTTTTTCGTAGAAGCCGTCCAGGCGGCCGGCGGCCACGTAGGCCAGGTCCAGCGCGGCGCTGCCCGGGCGGCGCACGCCGTGGCAGCGTTCGGCCATGATGCCGTACATCTTCAGGTATTCGTCCAGCGCCTTGGCGTTGCCGGCCACGTAGCCGGTCGACAGCAGCGCGTTGGCGATGCGGTCCAGCTTGGTCACGCGGATGCGCTTGTCGTTCAGGTAGGCGCCGGCGCCCTTGGTGGCGGTGAACAGGTCGTTGCGGACCGGGTCGTAGATCACGGCTTGCGTGATCACGCCGCGCTGCGACAGCGCGATCGAGATCGAGTATTGCGGGAAGCCGTGCATGAAGTTGGTGGTGCCATCGAGCGGGTCGATGATCCAGGTGTATTCAGTCTCGTCGTTGGCGTTCTTGGACGGGCCCGACTCTTCGCACAGGAAGGCGTGGTCGGGATAAGCTTTGGACAGCACCTCGATGATGGCTTGTTCGGCCGCCTGGTCGACGTCGGTGACGAAGTCCTTGTGGTTTTTCTCGGTGACGATGACGCGGTCGAGGTCGAACGACGCGCGGTTGATGACGGCGGCGGCGCGGCGGGCGGCTTTGATCGCCGTGTTGAGCATTGGGTGCATGTAAGCTTTTCCGTTAAAAGAACGCTAACGCCCACCGGGGGCCTCAGCCTGCCCGGCAGCACGAAAGTGTACAAGAGTGAATTAAAGAGCGGAGCGGCGCCGACAGGGTAAAATCCCGGGGAATTTGTGTATCGATACCGCGCAATAGCGCTATTTTAAATGAACCTGCCTCAAATCAACACCAATCTTTTCAAACAGCTGCGATTTATTCTGGTCGAGACCAGCCGCGCGGGCAACATCGGGGCGGTGGCGCGGGCCATGAAAACCATGGGTTTCAGCGACCTGGTGCTGGTGACGCCCCGCTTCGAACACGCGCTGCAAGACCCGGAAGCGGTGGCCTTCGCCAGCGGCGCCGGCGACATCCTGGCCGGCGCGCGCGTGGTCGGCAGCATGGCCGAGGCGCTGGACGGCATCAATTTCGCCGCCGCCGTGTCGGCCCGGCTGCGCGAGTATTCGCCGCCGGTGCTGACGCCGCGCCAGGTGGCGGAACAGTTGTCGGCCCAGCCCGAGCTGCGCGCCGCCCTCATCTTCGGCAACGAGCGTTTCGGCCTGCCGAACGACATCGTCGAGAAATGTAATGTTTTGATCAATATTCCGGCCAACCCGGATTACTCGTCGCTGAACCTGTCGCAGGCGGCCCAGGTGCTGGCCTACGAATGCCGGATGGCGGCGCTGGACGGCGCCCCGCGCGCGATGAATGTGCGCCAGCCGGCCGGCGACGCCAACGAGATCGGCTTCCAGGGCGAGGCCGCCAGCGCGGCGCAGATCGAGGGCATGTACCAGCACCTGGAACAGTCGCTGGTGGAGATCGGCTTCCTCGACGCCGGCAATCCGCGCAAGCTGATGCCGCGCCTCAAGCGCATGTTCGCCCGCGCCCAGCTGGAGCAGGAGGAAGTCAACATCCTGCGCGGCATCGCCCGCCACATGGTGGGCAAGCGCAAGGGTTGAAAGCCGCAGCGATGGTGTTATAGTTTTACGATTGTCGATTCGACATCGGAAACTCACTCTTACAGGAGCTCGATATGCACTCTCGCGGCGCGCTGTGCCTGGCTTTGGCCTTGGCTTTCCCCTTCACGACGGCCCTGGCGCAGAGCGCGCCGCCGCCGCGCTTCGAGTTCGCCAAGGCGCCGGGGCGGCTGCCGAAGAACGTGGTGCCGCTGGAGTACACCATCGCGCTCACGCCCAACGCCGCCGAGCGCACCGTGGCCGGCACCGCCAGCATCGCGCTGGTGTTCAAGACCGCCAGCGCCACCATCCAGTTCAATTCGCTGAACCAGAAACTGAGCAAAGTCCTGTTGGACGGCAAGCCGGTGAAGGCCGTGGTGTCCGACGACAAGGCGCAGCTGACCACGGTCACGCTGGCCAAGCCGGCCGCGGCGGGCCCGCACACGCTCAGTTTCAGCTACGTCGGCAAGATCGAAAAAGAACCGCGCGGCCTGTTCCTCCAGGAGTATGTGACGCCGGCCGGCGTCAAGGACGCGATGCTGACCACGCAGTTCGAAGCCACCGACGCGCGCCGCATGTTCCCCTGCTGGGACGAGCCGGCCTTCCGCGCCGTGTTCAAGCTCAGCGTGACGGTGCCGGTCAAGTGGGCCGTCTACTCCAACATGCCGGAGGCGAGCCGCAGCGTGCAGGGCGAGCTGGCCACCACCCGCTTCGCGCCGACGCCGAAGATGCCGTCCTACCTGGTCGAATTCACCGGCGGCAACCTGGCCCACATCAGCGCCGAAAGCGACGGCACCATCTTCCGCGTGGCCGCGGTCCAGGGCCAGGAGCAGGGCGGCAAGCAGGCGCTGGCCAACGCCCAGCAGATCCTGGCCGACTACAACGATTACTTCGGCGTGCGCTATCCGCTGCCCAAGCTCGATTCGATCGCCATCCCCGGCGGCTTCGGCGGCGCCATGGAAAACTGGGGCGCGATCACCTACAACGACCAGGCCTTGCTGATCACGCCGTCCAGCACCATGGTCAACCGCCAGCGCGTCTACAGCATCCAGGCGCACGAGATGGCGCACCAGTGGTTCGGCGACCTGGTGACGATGGGCTGGTGGGACGAACTGTGGCTCAACGAAAGCTTCGCCTCGTGGATGGCGGCCAAGCAGACCGACTTGCGCAACCCGAGCTGGCGCTGGTGGGAGTCCCAGGACGAGAGCAAGGAAGGCGCGATGAACGCCGACTCGCGCGCCACCTCGCACGCCATCGTCCAGCATGTCACCAACGAGCTGGAGGCGACCAACGCCTTCGACCCGGCCATCACGTACAGCAAGGGGCAGGCGGTGCTGCGCATGCTGGAGGCCTACATGGGCCCTGACACTTTCCGCAACGGCATCCGCGGCTACATGAAGGCGAACGCCTATTCCAACACCTTCGGCGGCGACCTGTGGAAGGCGCTGGACGCGGCCGGCGCCGGCAATGTCAGCGACATCGCCACCGCCTGGACGTCGCAGCCGGGCTTCCCGCTGGTGTCGGTGATCGCCAGCTGCGACATCTTCGGCAGCCGCACCATCAACCTGATGCAGCAGCGCTTCCTGCTGCAGGGACTGGGCAGCGGCACCGGCCGCTGGCCCGTGCCGCTGCAGGTGCGCAGCGGCACCGGCGCGGCGCGGCCGGTGCTGTTCGACGGCGACCAGCAAAGCATGGCGGCCGGCCGCTGCGACGAAGCGCTCAGCGTCAACGCCGGCGCGCTCGGCTACTTCCGCGTCGCCTACGACGGCTTCACGCTGACGCAGAACACCGCGTCCTTCGGCACGCTGCCGGAAGCCGACCGCATCGCGCTGCTGGACGACCAGTGGGCGCTGGTGCGCGCCGGCGCCCAGCCGCTGGGCACCTGGCTGGCGCTGGCCTCGGCGATGGGCGCCACGCCCAACCAGCGCGCGTGGGAGCAGATCACCGGCGCGCTGGACACGATAGAAACCGCCGAACGCGGCACGCCGGGCCACGCCGCCTTCGCCGCCTATGCGCGCGCGCTGGTCAAGCCGCTGTCGGCGCAGCTGGGCTGGGAGGCGCGGCCGGACGAAGCGCCCGGCATGCAGAAGCTGCGCCGCGCGCTGCTGGCCGACCTGGGCAAGTGGGGCGACCAGGAGGTGGTCGCCGGCGCCCGCCGGCGCTTCGCCGCGTTCGTCGCCGACCGCAAGGCCGTCGCCGCCGACGACCAGGCGATGGTGCTGCAGACCGTGGCCGCCAACGCCACGGCGGCCGATTTCGAGCAGCTGCACGCGGTCGCCAAATCGGCGCGGAATGAAACCGAGATGCGGCGCTTCTACACGGCGCTGATGCGGGTGCGCGATCCGGCGCTGGCCCAACAGGCGGCCGCGATCGCCCTGTCCGACGAGATCCCGAAGCAGGCCGACATGGTGCGCATGACCTTGGTGGGCGTGCTGGCCGACGAGCATCCGCAGCTGGCCTGGTCGGTCTTCGCGCAGAACACCGAGCGCCTGATGGCCCCGCACCAGCCTTTCGCGCCGATGATACTGGCGCAGTACAGCCCGGAGATGTTCTGGCGCGCGCTGCCGCTCGACGAGCTGGAGACCTGGATCAAGGGCCGGGTGCCGGCCGACCTGCTGCCCAACCTGGGGCGCGGCATGGAGGCGGCGCGCTTCAAGCTGGCCGAGAAGGCGATGCTGGTGCAGTCCACCGACGCCTACCTGGGCAGCAAGGTGGCGCGCGCCGACTAGACGGCGTCCTCTATTTTTTGCGATCGGGGTTTTCCGTCCGTTCACGTACACTAGTTGGATTAAAAAAATACAGACGGACGGAGACATGACTACCCGCAGATCTTTCCTGAAGATCGGCGCAGCCGCTGCGATCACGCTCGCAGCCGGCGGCGCCATCTATCGCCTGGCGCATCCGCCGGCGCTCCCAAATCCCTTCACGCTGGACGGCGAGGCCAAGGCCGTGCTGGCCGCCATCGTGCCGGCGATGCTGGGCCCGGTGCTGCCGGCCGAGCCGGCCGCGCGCGCGGCGGCCGTGGGCGACGCCATGGCGCGCACGCTGGCCGCCATCCACGGCCTGCCGCTGTCCACGCAAAAGGAAGTGCAGGATCTGTTCGGCCTGCTGGCGCTGGGACCGGCGCGGCGCCTGCTGGCCGGCGTCTCCGGCAGCTGGGCGCAGGCCGCGCCGGAGGAGATCGCCGCCTTCCTGCAAAGCTGGCGCCACCACCGCCTCGCCATGCTGCAGACCGCCTATCTGGCGCTGCATGACCTGATCCTCGGCCCGTGGTATGCGGAGCCGTCCTCGTGGGCCGCCATCGGCTATCCCGGCCCGCTGAAGGAGCTGCTGAAATGAACCAGCCGAACACCAACATTCCCATCCTTCCCTCCAAGGGCGTGATCCCCGACCCGGTGCGGGCCGGGCTGGCCGCCGGCTGGCGCGTCACCGACTGCGCGCGGCTGGAGGCCGACCTGACGCTGGAGGCCGACGTCATCATCGTCGGCAGCGGCGCCGGCGGCGGCGTCACGGCCGAGATCCTGGCGCTGTCCGGCCTGCGCGTGCTGATCGTCGAGGAGGGCGCGCTGCGCTCGTCGTCGGACTTCAACATGAAGGAGGCCGAGGCCTATCCGCAGCTGTACCAGGAATCGGCGGCGCGCAAGACGCGCGACAAGGGCATCAACATCCTGCAGGGCCGCACCGTCGGCGGCACCACCACCGTCAACTGGACCAGCAGCTTCCGCACGCCGGACATCACGCTGGACTATTGGACTAAACAATATGGTTTAAAGGATTACACGCCGGCCGCGCTGGCGCCGTGGTTCGAGCTGATGGAGCAGCGCCTCAATATCTCCGACTGGGCGGCGGCGCCCAACGAAAACAACGACGTGCTGCGCCGCGGCGCCGCCAAGCTGGGCATCCCGACCGCGCTGATACGGCGCAACGTCAACGGTTGCTGGAACCTGGGCTACTGCGGCATGGGTTGCCCGACCAACGCCAAGCAGTCGATGCTGGTGACGACCATCCCGGGCGCGCTGGGGCAGGGCGCGACGCTGCTGACGCGCGCCCGCGCAGAGCGCTTCGTCATCCACGGCGACAAGGTGGCGCAGCTGGACTGCGTGGCGCTGGACGCGGCCGGCATGCTGCCGACCGGCCGCCGCATCACGCTGAAGGCGCGGCACTACGTGGTGGCGGGCGGCGCCATCAATTCGCCGGCGCTGCTGATGCGCTCGGGAGCGCCCGATCCGCACGGCCTGCTGGGCAAGCGCACCTTTTTGCATCCGGTGGTGATTTCGGCCGGCACCTTCGCCCAGCGCGTGGACGGTTACGCCGGCGCACCGCAGACGGTGTATTCCGACCACTTCCTGCACGACCAGCCGATCGACGGCCCCATGGGCTACAAGCTGGAGGTGCCGCCGCTGCATCCGCTGCTGCTGGCCACCACCACCGGCGGCTTCGGCGCCCAGCACGCGGGCGACATGGCGCAGTTCCCGCACAAGCAGGCCATCCTGGCGCTGCTGCGCGACGGCTTCCACGCCGAGGCCGCCGGCGGCAGCGTGGCGCTGGACGCCCACGGCGCCCCGGTGCTGGACTACCCGCTGACCGATTTCATCTGGGACGGCGCGCGCCGCGCCATGCTGACGATGGCCGAGATCCAGTTCGCCGCCGGCGCCCAGGACGTGTCGCCGGTGCACGAGTCGGGGCCGCGCTACACCAGCTGGGCGCAGGCCAGGGCCGGCATCGCGGCGCTGCCGCTGAAGGTGCTGGCGACGCGCGTGGTGTCGGCCCACGTGATGGGCGGCTGCACCATGTCGGACGACCCGCGCCAGGGCGTGGCCGGCGCCGACGGCCGCTACCACGGCCTGGCCAACCTGTCGGTGTACGACGGCTCGCTGTTCCCGACCTCGATCGGCGCCAATCCCCAGCTGTCGATCTTCGGCATCGTGGCGCGGCTGGCCAGCGGCCTGGCGCAGCAGCTGACCGGCAAGCCGGCGGCGAGGCCGGTCCGCACCTGATTGTCGCGGCGAGGGTATGATGGCGGCATGATCAAACGCTGGATTATCCTCTTGCTGCTGGTGCAAGCCGGCGCCGTGCTGGCGCTGGCGGCCGGCTTGCATCATGCGTGGCGGCCCGACTGGGTGGCGCCGCTGAACCCGCCGTTGACGGCGCTGGCCTACGTGGCCGCCGGCCTGGCCGCCGTGCTGCTGCTGCGGGCGGCGATCTCCGCCAACAACTTTTTGCTCAGCTCGCGCGCGGGCAAGGGCGCGGCCACGCCGGCCGCGCATGCGCTCAACCCGGCGCGCGCCGCCAGCCTGTTCCTGCACGAATTCCGCGCCTCGCTGCTGGCCTCCTCCTACGACATGCTCAAGCCGCTCGGCCTGCAATTGCAGCCGCAGGCGCGCGGCCTGCCGGTGCTGCTGATCCACGGCTACGCCTGCAACAGCGGCTACTGGCGGCCGCTGAGCGCGCGGCTGGCGCGGGCCGGCATCAGCCACTACGGCATCGACCTGGAGCCGCCCGGCGCCTCGATCGACGCCTACGCGCCGCAGGTGCAGGCGGCGGTCGAACGCCTGTGCGCCGCCACCGGCAGCGCGCAAGTGATCATCGTCGGCCACAGCATGGGCGGGCTGGTGGCGCGCGCCTGGCTGCGCCGTTATGGCGCCGCCGCCGTGGCGCGCATCGTCACGCTGGGCACGCCGCACCACGGCACGGCGCTGGCGCTGTTCGGCCCCGGCGGCAACGCCGCGCAGATGCGCCACAACAGCGCGTGGCTGGCGGAGTTGGCCGCATCTGAGGCAAATTTGCAACGTGGCCTGATCAGCTCCATCTATTCCGTTCACGACAATATCGTCGCGCCGCAGGACTCGGGCGCGCTGCCCGGCGCCCGCAATCTCGTCTTCGGCGCCATAGGCCACGTGGCGCTCGGCCGCCACCCCGACATCCTGGGCTGCACCATGAATGAAATCGCTGCCGCCGCCGGGCTGTGATTTTCTGTGAGTATTGGCGTGGCCCATTGCTGTATGTTTATCATGTGTAACGGGAAGAAAAGGCGACGCGATGGTAACGGACTTCGGCACCCTCATCCTGAATGAAACACCCGACGCTGTCGTGCTGACATCGCTGGACGGGGAGGTCGTATGCTGGAGCAACGGCGCGCAGGCGGTGTTCGGCTACAGCAGCGAGGAGGCATTGGGCCGCCGGCTGGCCGAGCTGATCGTCCCGCCCGGCATGGCCGACCAGGAGCAGACCGTCTTGCGGCAGACGCTGCAGGACGGCACCGCCAATTATGAATCGATGCGCCACGCCAAGGACGGCGCGCTGGTGTACATCGACAGCTCGTCCAAGCTGGTGCACGACGACGACGGCCGGCCCGCTTATATTTTGTGGAGTAAAAAAGACGTCACCGCGCTCAAGGTGCTGCGCGACGCCAAGCTGGTCGAGGCGCGCTTCGACGGCTTGCTGGAGTCGCTGCCGGACGCCATCATCATGGCCAACGCCAGCGGCCGCATCGTGCTGGCCAACACCCAGGCCGAAGCCTTGTTCGGCTATCCGCGCGGCGCCCTGCGCGGCATTCCGCTGGAGCAGTTGATGCCGCCGCGCTTCCGCGCGCGCCACGTGCAGCACCGCAACGGCTTCCAGCACCAGCCGGTGGTGCGGCCCATGGGCGGCGGCCGCGAGCTGTACGGCCTGCGCAGCGACGGCATGGAATTCCCCGTCGAAATCAGCCTGAGCCCGATCGAAACGCTGGAAGGCACGCTGGTCATGAGTGCAATCCGCGACACCAGCGAACGCAGGCGGATCGAGCGTTCGCTGCAGGAGAAAAACGCCGAACTGGCGCGCGCCAGCGCCGCCAAGGACCGCTTCCTGACCGGCATGTCGCACGAATTGCGCACGCCGTTGAACGCGATCATCGGTTTTACGGGTACTATGTTGATGAAGTTGCCTGGGCCAATAAATGGTGAACAGGAAAAACAATTGCGGACCGTGCAAAGCAGCGCGCGCCATCTGCTGTCGATGATCAACGACATGCTGGATTTGACCCGGATCGAAACGGGCAAGCTGGAACTGGACCTGATGCCCTTGCAATGCCGTCAGCTTATCGACGAGGTATTGTTGCTGTTTAAACCACAGGCCCGCCACAAGGGGCTGGAACTGGAATTCGTCAGCGCGCCGCAAGACCTGACCGTGGTCGCCGACCGCCGCGCGCTGCAACAGATACTGATGAATTTGCTGCACAACGCGATCAAGTTCACCGACCATGGCAAGGTGATGGTCCAGCTGGACACCGGCACCGTCAGCGAGCGCTCGTGCGTGACGATCAGCATCAGCGATACCGGCAGCGGCATCGATGAGGAAGCGCAGGGCACGCTGTTCCAGGCTTTTGCGCAGCTGGAGGCCGGCAAGATGCGGCAGGACGAGGGGACCGGGCTGGGCTTGCACCTGAGCCAGCGGCTGGCGGAAATGCTGCGTGGTGAGATTTTGTTTGACAGCGAGTCGGGCGTCGGGAGCGTGTTCACCCTGGCGCTGCCGCTGGAACGCTGAAGAAGGGGAGCTCAACGTGTCGGCACGTATCCTGATCATAGAAGACAACGCCACCAACATGGAGTTGATGGTGTATTTATTGCGCGCCTTCGGTTATGTGCCACTGTCCGCCTGCGACGGCGAGGCCGGCGTCCAGGCGGCACGGCGGGAATTGCCGGACCTGATCATCTGCGACGTCCACCTGCCCAAGCTGGACGGCTACGGCGTGGTGGCCGCGCTCAAGGCCGACCCCGCGGTGCGCCACATCCCGACGCTGGCGGTGACGGCGCTGGCCATGATGGGCGACCGCGAAAAACTGCTGGAGGCCGGCTTCGACGGCTACATCGGCAAGCCGGTCGAGCCCGACACCTTCGTGGCGCAGATCGAGTCTTTTCTCAGCGGGGCGGTGTCGACCCCGCCTAAAAACGACATTGCGACGATACTGATCGTGGACGATCACGTATTGAACCGCGAATTCCTGATGACCTTGCTGGGCTACGGCGGCCACCGCCTGCTGGAGGCGGCCAACGGCGCCGAAGGCTTGACCATGGTGCAGGCCGAGAAGCCGGACCTGGTGATCTCCGACATCCTGATGCCGAACATGGACGGCTACGAATTCGTCACCCGCCTGCACGGCAACCCGGAGACGGCCGACGTGCCGGTGATCTTCTACACCGCCACCTACCGCGAGCGCGAGGCGATGGCGGTGGCGCAATCGTGCGGCGTGCGCTGGGTGCTGCCGAAGCCCTCCGATCCCGAAGTCATCCTGCGCACCGTGCACGAGGCGCTGGGCCTGGCCGGCGTGGCCGAGGACAGCACGCTGCCGTCGTTCGCGCCGGAGCCGCCGCAAGAAGGGCGCTTCCACAACATCGACGACAAGGTGGCCGAATACCTGGGCGAGCTGGAATCGAGCAGCCAGCTGCTGTCGCGCTTTGCCCAGGACACCGACGAGGCGGCGCCGGAAAACCTGACCCGCATGACGCAGCGGCTCACCAGTTCGCTGTCCAGCCTGCAGGCGGTGAGCCTGCGGCTGACCGCGCTGATCGAGCTGGGCATCGAGCTGGGCGCCGAGCGCGACCCCGGCGCGCTGATCGAGATCGGCTGCCGCGTGGCGCAGAACATCTGCGTTTCCAAGTATGCGTGCATCGGCGTGCTGGAGCCGGGCGCGGCCGAGCTGAATTACTTCGCCAGCTGCGGCGCCGGCGTGCCGGCGCGGCAGATCGCGCTGGCGCCGCGCGCCGGCGTGCTGCGGGGCCTGCTCGAACAGCGCCAGCCTTGCCGCATCAACGACTTGAACGGCGATCCGGCCGGCATCGGCCTGCCGGCCAGCCATCCGCCGGTGCATTCCTTCCTCGGCGTGCCGATCGCCTCGCGCGAGCGCATCCACGGCTGGCTCTACCTGGTCGACAAGCTGGGCGCCGACGGCTTTTCCGAAGTCGACGAGCGCGTCGCCGCCACGGTGGCGGCGCAGATCTCGGTGGCCTACGAAAACCTGCTGCTGTACGATGAAATCAAGCGCCACCACGCCCAGCTGACGCTGGACATGAACGCCCGCATCCGCCTCGACGAAGACTTGCGCCGCTTCCGCCTGGCGATGGACGCCACCGCCGACGCCATCTTCCTGGTCGACCGCGCCGGCATGTGCTTCGTCGACGTCAACGTCACCGCCTGCCGCATGCTGGGCTACGAGCGCGAGGACTTCCTCAAGGTCGGCCCCAACAAGTCCATCGAGGGCGACCTGAACCGGCTGGAAGAACTGTACGACAAGCTGCTGGCCGGCGACCAGAGCGGCGCCATGACCGAGCTGCTGCTGTACCGCAAGGATGGCTCGCCGCTGTCGGTGGAAGTGCAGCGGCGCACGCTGCGCTCCGGCCCCAGCTGGATCCTGGTGGCGGTGGCGCGCGACATCACCGAACGCAAGGAAGCCGAGCAGCGCCTGCTCAAGCTGGCCCACTTCGACACGCTGACCGGCCTGCCCAACCGCAGCCAGTTCTACGATTCGCTGAGCCACTCGCTGCGCCAGGCCAACGATCACAAGTGGTCGCTGGCGGTGCTGTTCCTCGACGTCGACCGCTTCAAGAACGTCAACGACACGCTGGGCCACACCATCGGCGACGAGCTGCTGCGGCAGTTCTCCAGCCGGCTGGTCGACTGCCTGCGGGTGCGCGACACCATCGGCCGCTTCGGCGGCGACGAGTTCGCCGCCATCCTGATGCTGCCCGAGGGCGCGCAGAACGCCATCGCCGTGGTCGACAAGATCCGCGAATCGATGCGCCGGCCGTTCGACCTCAAGGGCCACGAGGTGACGGTGACGGCCAGCATCGGCATCGCCGTCTACCCGGACGACGGCAACGACCCCGACACGCTGATCCAGTACGCCGACACCGCCATGTACCGCGCCAAGGAGGCGGGGCGCGACGCCTTCCGCTTCTTCACCTCGGAGATGAACGCGCAATCGCTGGCGCGGCTGGACCTGGAGAACGCGCTGCGCCGCGCCATCGACAACGGCGAGTTCGTGCTGCATTTCCAGCCCAAGGTGCACATCGGCAGCGGCCGCATCAGCGGCGCCGAGGCGCTGATACGCTGGAAGCGGCCGGGCCACGGCATGGTGTCGCCGGCGCTGTTCATTCCCATCCTGGAAGAGACCGGGCTGATCGTCCGGGTCGGCAACTGGGTGCTGCAAGAGGCTTGCCGCAAGATCGCCGAATGGGGCAAGTCGGGCGTGGGCGCGGTGCACCTGTCGGTCAACGTCTCGGGCATCCAGTTCTTCGTCGGCGGGCTGGAGGAAGAGGTGCTCAAGGCCATCAAGGAGCACGACATCGCGCCCGAGCTGCTGGAGCTGGAGCTGACCGAGAGTTCGCTGATGTCCAACGCCGAAGAGACCATCACCGTGCTGCAGCACCTGAAGGCGCTGGGCATCCAGATCTCGATCGACGATTTCGGCACCGGCTACTCGTCGCTGGCCTACCTGAAGCGCTTCCCGATCGACAAGCTGAAGATCGACATCGCCTTCGTGCGCGAAGTGACCAGCAACCCGGACGACGCCGCCATCGTGCTGGCCATCATCAACATGGCGCACAGCATGAAGCTGGAAGTGATCGCCGAGGGCGTGGAGAAGGATGCGCAACTGGCTTACCTGCGCCGCCACGGCTGCGACGAGATGCAGGGCTATTACTTCAGCCGTCCGCTGCCTGAAGAGGACTTCGAAGCCATGCTGCGCGAAGGCCGCTACTTGCAGGCGCCGGCCGACGAGAACGTGGTCGAACAGCAGACCTTGCTGATCGTCGACGACGACGCCTTCATGCTCGACGTGCTGACCGATTTCCTGTCGCAGGACGGCTACCGCATCCTGACCGCGCAGACGGCGGCCGAGGGTTTCGACGTGCTGGCGCAGAACCGGGTGCAGGTGATCCTGTGCGACCAGTGCATGCCGCTGATGAGCGGCACCGAGTTCATGGAGCGCGTCAAGAACCTGGCGCCGGACACCTTCCGCATCATGCTGTCGGCCTACGCCGACCTGACGCCCATCATGGCCGCCATCAACCACGGCGCCATCGACCGCTTCTACACCAAGCCGTGGAAGGGCGCGGTGCTGCGCGAGAATATCCGCGAAGGCTTCCGCCTGCACGCGCAGGTGCACGGCGGGCCGGTGCCGGCGCCGCTGGCGGTGGTCGAAAACGTCATCGAGGAGTGAGTTTGGGTATTTTCGACTTTTTTGCATCGACACCCACGCCCGAAAAATTCTCCCGGCTGGCCCTGCGGGCATTTGCCGACGGCGGCCATCCGGGGCCGCTCAGCTACGACGCCGACGAGTTCCGGCTGGTCGGCGGCAGCGGCGGCGCCGAGATCTACAACCTGCACAATGCCTACCGCGACTACTGCGCGGCATCGCGCAAGCAGCGGCCCGAAGTGCTGGCCCATTACATCCGCAGCATGCAGGCGCCGGCCTTGCCGGCCACCTTCGCCGAGGCGCGCAGCGGCCTGCGGCCGGTGCTGCGCGGGCGCGCGATCGTCGAATACATGCGGCTGACGCAGGCGGCCCAGGGCACGGGCAAGCCTTACCAGGACGGTTCGGTGCCGTTCAGCGCGGACAGCGTGCTGATGCTGGCCTACGACAGCCCGCACTCGATCCAGACGCTGTCGCAGTCGGCGCTGACGGACTGGGGCGTGTCCTTCGACGCCGCGCTGGCCGCCGCGCTCGACAACCTGCGCGACATCAGCGTCGCCAACTTCGTGCAGGTCGCGCCCGGCGTGCAGATGGCGGCCTGGGACGACTCGTATGAAGCCTCGCGCATCCTGCTGGCCGACCTGTTCTTCCGGCTCAATGTCGGCGGCGATCCGGTGGTCATGATGCCGACGCGTAACCGGCTGCTGGTGGCCTCGTCCCACAACAGCGCGGCGCAGCTGGCGATGCTGGCGCTGGCGCGCGGCTATGCCAGCGACGAGGGCCGCGTCATTTCCGCGCTGATGTACCGCTTCGAGCAGGGCAAGGCGGTGGCCTACCTGCCGCCGGATGCGGAGGTGCTGGCCCAGCTGGAGCAGCTGAAGAAAATCTACCTGGCCGACGACTACGCCTCGCAAAAGCAGTTGCTGGACAAGGCCTACGAGCGCGAGCAGGTCGACATCTTCGTCGCCACCTGCCAGCTGGTGCAGAAGACCGACACCGGGCGGCTGATCAGTTACGGCGTCTGGACCGAGGGCGTGGACACGCTGCTGCCGGAGGTGGACCTAGTGGCACTGGTGCGGCCGGACGACGACAGCGAAAGCGGCGTCGGCGCTCCCAAGCTGGTGGCCTGGGACGACCTGCGCGCCAGCATCGCCGAGCTGGCGCGCAGCGAGGAGGGCTATCCGGCCCGCTACCGCCTGCGCAGCTTCCCCAGCCGGCAGCAGGTCGACGCGCTGGCGGCGCGCGAGTTCTGACTGCTGCTCTCGAATAAAATTAATTGCCCTGAATACTTTTTCTGCCACAATGCTGGATTGATAACATTGTGCGAGGCGCGGATGAAGGAGTTGTGGGCGGTCATATTGGCATTGGTGCTCATCCCGGGCGATGCATCGGGCGAGCCGTTGACCATCGACCAGGCCGTCAATCCCCTGGGCACGCAGGCGCTGACCCTGTCGCCCGATGGCAAGCACATCGTCGGCATCGGCTACAACGGCACCAACACCAGCCTGATCCTCTACGACACCGAGACCTTGACGCCGCGCCTGCTGTCCGAAGGCAAGCGCGTCATGGAGGGCTATTGGATCTTCCACAAAGCGCCGCGCGCCGTGAGCTGGGTCGACAACGAGGTGCTCGCGGTGGACTACGGCATCGAAGCCGAGTCCATCCAGTTGGACGGCAAGAAGGTCGCCGACCTCGGCGAAGCCGTCATCGGCAATGCCGAGCGCGGCAACGCGCTGTCGCCGAACCTGCTGGTGTACACCGACCAGGAGGATGGCGACGTCGGACTGGTCAACGCCCGCACCGGCGCCATGAAGAAATTCAGCTACCCTCGCGGCAAGGCCATCAAGTGGGCCTTCGACAAGCGCGGCGAACTGCGGGCTGTCACGCTGGTGAACTCGGCCTTCTGGAAGGATGTCTCCAAGGTCTCCAACTGGTACAAGCGTTCGGCCGGCGCCGAGTGGGAAAAGCTGGCCGAGTTTGCCGTCACCGACGATTACTGGATGCCGATGTATGTGCCGGACGAAGCCGACACGCTGGTGGTGTCGTCGCGTTCCGGCCGCGACACCTATGCCATTTATGCCTACGACACGAAGAACCGCGCGCTCGGCGAGCTGATGGCGGGCCATCCGACACAGGACATCCTCGACGTCAACGGCATCGACCAGACGTCGTTCGAGCAGGTGACGACGCGCGGCATGATGCCGCAGCAAGTCTGGTTCAATCCGGCCTGGCATGCGGTGCAGTTGGCCATCGACAAGGCGCTGCCGCAGCGCTACAACCAGATCACCGGCAACCCCAAGGGCATGGTGCTGGTGCATTCGAGCAGCGATATCGATCCGGGTTCATGGTATCTGGTGGACATGGCGACCGGGATGATGCGCCTGGTCGCCGTCGCCAAGCCCAAGCTGGCCGGCGCCGACATGCGGCCGATGGAAACCCTGACCTACGCCGCTGCGGACGGCTTGAACATTCCGGCCTTCCTGACCCGGCCCGCAGGCAAGAAGGGCGCCGTGCCGCTGGTGGTGCTGATCCACGGCGGCCCCACGGCCCGCGACTACTGGGGATGGAACGCTGAGGTGCAAATCCTGGCGGCGCATGGCTATGCGGTGTTCCAGCCGCAGTTCCGCGGCTCCAGCGGTTTTGGCCGGCGCTTCCAGGAAGCGGGATTCGGACAATGGGGCCTGGCCATGCAGGACGATATCAGCGCCGGCGTCGAGTATCTGATCAAGCAGGGTATCGCCGACCCCAAGCGCATCTGCATCGCCGGCGCCAGCTATGGCGGCTACGCGGCGCTGTGGGGGCTGGTGAAGACGCCGGACCTGTATCAATGCGGCGTCAGCTTCGCCGGCGTCTCCGATATCGAGTTCATGTTTCATGACAGCTCGGACCGCACCGGCAGCAAGGTGATGCGGGAGATGATGCTGGCGCATATCGGCGATGCGCGATCGAACAAGGTGCGCTTCGACGACGTCTCGCCGCTCAAGCATGCCGACCGCATCAAGGCGCCGGTCTTGATCATGCATGGCGAGGACGATGTCAGGGTGCCGATTGCGCACGGCCAAAAGATGAAGAAGGCATTGGAGGCGCAGCAGAAAAAAGTGCAGTGGCTGGCTTTCGAGGAAGAGGGACACGGCCTCCACTATGTGCGCAACGAGGTCATCTACTACAACACCTTGCTGGAGTTCCTCGACAAATACATCGGGCCTTCAAACTAAAACGCATAAGCTAGCGCGAAACGATACCTTCCGCCGCCGCTTTCCCCTTACGCTGAGGCGCAAAGGAGAAACTGCATGAGCGAATTGCATCCACACGAAGACCAGCACTGGGCCGATTTGTTGTCGCCGCGCCGGCGCAGCGTGCTGCGCGGCGGCGGCCTGATGGCGGCGTTTGCCGCTTCCGGCGTGGCCGGCAGCGCGCTGGCGGCCGACGGCAAGAGCCCCTGGGGCTACGACACCTGGAAGGAAGCCACCACGCGTCCCGCCAGCGTGCGGCCGGGCGAGCAGGTGCTGCCGACCAAGCCGCGGCCCTACACCGACATCAAGAGCTACCACGCCCACATCTATTTTGACGAGGACAACTTCCACAAGGCGGCGCTGCTGCACAAGTGGGCGGCGGAGCGCTTCGTCATCGAACTGGGCAACTGGAACCTGGCGCCGCGCGGCCCGCATGTGACGCCGTCGTTCTACTTCGGTTTCAGCAACGAGCAGCTGCATGTGATCGTGCCGTGGCTGCAGTTGAACAGCCTGGGCCTGACCATCCTGATCCATCCGAACACCGATGACCCGCGCGCCGACCACCTGTACTACACGCTGTGGGTCAACCGCTCGCAGCCGGTCAATGCCTATGCCATGCAGAAGCCCGGCCCCGGCGAGCCGGCGGTCGAACAGATCTTCCCCAACACCAGGCCGACCGTGAAATTGGAGACCTAGCATTAGAAAACGTTCTCTAGTTTTGCCAACTACAATAAAATATTGGCAAAGCAATCTAGGGATAGTCACATGGCAAAGAAGTTGAAGCAGAACGGCGATCAGCAAACCGCCGAGGTGGTGCGCATGTCGTCGCAGGAGATCTGGCAGGCCGGCCTGAGCGCCTTCGCCAAGGCGCAGGAAGAGGAGGGCAAGTTCTTTTCGATGCAGTTGTTCGAGGAGCGCGTGCTGCGCGCGCTGAGCTCGATCGGCGTACCCACCGCCGAGGAAGTCGCGGCGCTGAACCGGCGCATCGACGAGCTGACCGGGCAGGTGGCTGCGCTGACCGGCAAGCCGGCGGCCGTCAAAAAACCGGCCGTGGCGAAGGCAGCGGCCAAGCCTGCGGCCAAAAAGCCGGCCGCCGCCAAGGCCAAGGCCAAGCCCGCAGCCAAGCCGGCCGCCAAGCCTGCAACCCGCGCGCGGGCCAAAACCGCCGCGAAATAGCCGCAGTTGGGCCCGCTTAGCCGCATCTTGCGGCATCTGGCCGGCATGTGCGCGTAAAAGCACGCACGGATGTTTCTAAGATCGACTCATCGGTGTTATGCTTGCAGGAGAATAAACAGAGGTTTCCTTGCTATGCTACAAAAAGCACCCCGCCGTACCCGCGAACGCATACTCGAACTGTCGCTGCGCTTGTTTAACGAATTCGGCGAACCCAATATCACCACCACGGTGATCGCCGAAGAGATGAATATCTCGCCGGGGAATCTGTACTACCATTTCCGTAACAAGGACGACATCGTCAACTCGATCTTCGTCCAGTTCGAAGCCGAGATCGAGCGCATCCTGACCGTGCCCAACGGCCGCCGCTCCAACATCGAGGACGTGTGGCTGTACCTGCACCTGATGTTCGAACTGATCTGGCGCTACCGCTTCTTCTACCGCGACCTGAACGACCTGCTGTCGCGCAACCGCAAGCTGGAGCTGCACTTCAAGCAAATCCTGGCGCACAAGATCAAGGTGGCCAAGCAGTTGTGCGAAGACTTGCGCAGCGAAAAATCGCTGGAAGCCTCCGACACCGCCATCGACGCCATGGCCACGAATATGGTGGTGGTGGCGACGTATTGGCTGTCCTACGAATACGTGCGCAATCCCCGCAAGTACAGCGAGCAGCAGTCCATGGCCGATGCGCTGGCGCGCGGCTGCTACCAGGTGCTGTCGCAGATCGGCCCGTATCTGCGCAACGAAACCAGTTTGCTGTTCCAGAAACTGTCCGAAGAATATCTGAAGAAGCTCAAGTAAGCTGACGGAGACTGCAATGGCGTGGAACCCCTTCCCGTATCCTGATCCCGCGTATCAGTACACGGCAGCCAGCCTGGAGGCCGCCTGGCCGCTGCTGCACAGCGGCGACCGGGAACCGTTCCCCACCAACCCGCTGCTGGTGCAGGCGTGGATCGCCTTCCATGCCGGCGAGTTCGAGCGGGCCGCGCGGCTGGGCCTGGATGTGGGCGTGAACGGCTACTCGGTGGCGCACAAGGCCATCTGCATCTACGCCCATTACCTGGAACGCAGTCCGCAGAAAAAGCTGGCCACCTTCGAATGCGTGGCCGAGCGCTGCGAGCGGCAGCAGCTGGAGCAGCCGAACAATCCATCCGGCTACTACTGGCACGCCTACGCGCTGGGCCAGTATTCGCAGGGCATTTCGGTGGTCAAGGCGCTGGCGCAGGGCCTGGGCGCCAAGGTGCGCAACAGCCTCGATACGGCGATCCGCCTGGCGCCGCAGCGCGCCGACGCGCATATCGCGCTGGGCGTCTACCACGCCGAGATCCTCGACAAGGTAGGCGCCATGATCGGCAACCTGACCTACGGCGTGAAAAAAGAAGAATGTTATAAACAGTTTGAAACCGCGCTGGCGCTGACGCCGGATTCGGCGATTGCCCGCGTCCGTTATGCGCGCGCGATGATGATGTTGGAAGGTAAGAAGAAGCAGGCCGTCGCCATCGGCCTGTGCGAAGCGGCCGCCCGCTGCACCATCCACGACGCGACCGAGCGCCTGGATACGGATGCGGCGAAACGAGAATTGGAAGAGGAAAAACAGTAGTGAAAGCGATTTGCGTATATTGCGGCGCCAATGCCGGCGTCAGCCCTGTGTATGCCGAGGCGGCCCGCGCCTTGGGCCGCGCCCTGGTGGAAAGTAATCTGTCGCTGGTCTACGGCGGCGGCAATGTGGGCCTGATGGGCACCATCGCCGATGAAGTGCTGCGCCTGGGCGGCGATGTGACGGGCGTGATCCCGACCGCGCTGGTCGAGCGCGAAGTGGGCCACACCGGCCTGACGCGCCAGTTCATCGTCAAGGACATGCATGAGCGCAAGGCCATGATGGCCAGCCTGGCCGACGGCTTTATCGCCATGCCGGGCGGCATGGGCACGCTGGAAGAATTGTTCGAGATGCTGACGTGGTCGCAGCTGGGCATCCACGCCAAGCCTATCGGCCTGCTGAACGTGGACGGCTTCTATGACGGCCTGAACGGCTTCATCCAGCACGCCAGCGCGCAGGGCTTCATCCGTCCGCAGCACGCGGCGCTGATGATGTCCGCATCCGAACCGCAGGCGCTGTTGCAACTATTGAAGGCCTAGGCATGACGGGCGGGACGTCATCCCGCCGCATGCTGCTCGCCGTGCTGGCGGCCGCCTTTGTGGCGCAGCCGGCAGCGGCGGCGGACGCCATCACCGTGGTGGCTCCGGACTTCTGGTGTCCGTTCAGCTGCAAGGCCGGTACGGCGCAGGAAGGATTCACCATCGACATCCTGCGGGCCATCTTCAAGCCGCTGGGCCGGCCGGTCCGCTACGAAAATCTCAACTATGCCCGCGCCCTGGTGGCCGTGCGCGCGGGCCGCTACAGCGCCACGTCGCCCACCTACAAGGACGAGGCCCCGGATTTCATTTTCCCGTCCACGCCCATCTCGCGCAACCGCTACTGCTTCTACACGGCGCCGGACAGCCGCTGGCAGTACAAGCACGCCGCCTCGCTGGCCGGGCAGCGCGTGGGCATCGTCCAGGGCTACACCTACGGCAAGGAGATCGACCAGGCCGTCGCGCAAGGGTTGGCGGCGTTCGAAGTCAATTACGGTGAGGATCTGGGCTACCGGCTGGCGCGCAAGCTGATGCTGGGCCGGCTGGACAGTTTTATTGAAGATGAAAACCTGGTCAGCTACATCATGGCCAAACATGCCGATGTGCGGCTGCGGCAGGCGGGCTGCGCGCCGGTGAGCTATTCGTATTTCGCCTTGTCGCCGGCGCTGGCGGAATCGAAAACGCTGGCCAGGGAATTCGACGAGGGCATCGCCCGGCTGCACGAGTCCGGGCAGCTGGAGCGCATCCTCAAGCCCTACGGCCTGCGTGACTGGGTGGGGCAGTACCGCAAGGGACCGTGAATCAGCTCCACAGCTTGGTGCCGCTGCTGTCCAGATGCGTCAGGTACAGGCGCAGGTCGAACTCGTACTGGTGGTAGTTCGGCTCCATGTAGGTGCACAGCTTGTAGAAGGCCTTGTCGTGCTGCTTTTCCTTCACGTGGGCCAGCTCGTGGACCGCGATCATGGTGAGGAATTCCTGCGGCACTTCCTTGAACATCGTGGCCACGCGGATCTCGTGCTTGGCCTTGAGCTTGCCGCCCTGCACGCGCGAGATCGAGGTGTGCAAGCCCAGCGCGTGGTTGATCACGTGGATCTTGCTGTCGTACTCGACCTTGTTGATCGGTTCGGCGTTGCGCAAATGTTCATTTTTCAAATCTTGCACGTACTGGTAAAGTGCCTTGTCGGTACGCACGTCGTGCGCCTTGCTGTAGCGCTTGAGCAGCACTTCACCCAGGCGGTTCTGGGACAGGAGTTGCGATACTTGCTGCTGGGTTTGCTCGGAATAGGCGCTGAGGTACTTCAGGGAGGACATGTTGGGCACGGCTGGAAAGAATCGAGGCGTGAATGTACCACACCCGGCCGTCCCGCTCATCGTTGAAAGGAGATGCACATGCAGGTAACACGTATCGTCACCAATATCGCCACGGCCGACACCGAGGCGGCCAAGGCCTTTTATAGCGGCGTGCTGGGGCTGTCGGTGGTCATGGACCACGGCTGGATCGTCACGCTGGCGGGGGCGGGGGAGATGGTGCCGCAGATCAGTTTTGCGTCCGAAGGCGGATCGGGTACGCCGGTGCCGGACCTGTCGATCGAGGTGGATGACCTCGATGAGGTGCATCGGCGCCTGGTCGCCGCGCGCGTGCCGCTGGAATACGGCCCGGCCAGCGAACCCTGGGGCGTGCGGCGGCTATTCGTGCGCGATCCGTTCGGCAGGCTGCTCAATATTCTGATGCACGACTAGCCTGGCCGGCGCTGCGGGATTCAGAGGTCGAAAAAACTCATGGTGGTCGACAGTGTCAGCAGCATGCCGGCCGCGAGCAGCAGCGCGCGCGGGGTGGTGGACATATGCTTCCACTGAAAGCCTAGCGCAGGCGTGCGCAGTGCGGTGGTGTTGCTGCCGATATGGGCAAATAGCGTCGCCATCGCCAGGATGCCAACGCGCTGATGCATGAAGGTCTGGCTGGCGCTGAATGCGGCGCAGAAAAACACGGCGGCGGTCATCAGCAACAAGATGCGGGAAAACTTCTGCCCCGTCTGCAGGGTGGCTTTTGATTGAATCATTGGTTGAAGCAGTGGTCATCTGTAATCTTGCTAGGATAGCATGCTGTCGCCAAGTTGCTCGGTGATCGAGCGGGTTTTCGCGGTCATCGTGGTACCGGTGTGCAGCGTGGCTTTTTTCTCGATCAGCATGATCAGGCATTCCTGCTCCGCGACCGGGTTGTGGCGCGCGCCCCTCGGCACGACGTAGGCCTGGCCTTCTTCCAGCTCCACCGCGCCGTCTTCCATTTCGATGCGCAGCCGGCCCTTCAGGATGAAGAACAGTTCGTCTTCGGCGTCATGGCTGTGCCAGGCCAGCGAGCCCAGTACTTTGGCGACTTTGATGTAGCTGTCATCCAGTTCGGCGATCACGCGTGGCGACCAGTGCTCGGACAGCGCGGCGGCGCTGGCGGCGGGAGATACGGGAAGATTCATGATGGCTCCGGTGTAGGGGGAGTCGTCATTCTGGACAATTCCGCGCGGGCAGTCTTGAACGTTTGTGCGTTGCGATTGTCACTGGCGCCGGTTCAGGCGCAGCCAGCGGCCAGGCGCGATGCCGTAGGCGGCGACAAAATGGCGGGTCAGGTGCGGCTGGTCGGCAAAGCCGGCGTGGACGGCGCTGTCGGCCAGCGGCAGGCCGTTCAGCATCAATTGGCGCGCCAGCTCCAGGCGGCGCAGCGTCACGTAGCGGTGCGGACTGGTGCCGAAGTAGCGGCGGAAGTCGCGTGACAGGCTCCAGCGGTCGCGGCCGCCGGCCTGCGCCAGCTGCTCCAGCGTCAGCGGCGACAGCAGCGCGTCGTGGATGTATTCGCGGGCGCGCTGGGCGGCGAGGAAGTCGCCGCCCGGCAGGTCCGGCTGGCCCGCCACCTGGCGCAGCGCGGTGGCGATGTCGACCAGCGCGTCGTCGCGCTCCAGCGAGCTGGGCGGGGCGTCGAAGTTCGACAGCAGCCCGCGCGCCGCCCTGACCAGCCTGCCGTCGGCCGACACGCCGCCATCGACAAACGGCAGCGGCGCACCGCCCAGCACCTGTTGCAGCAAGGCCGGCGCCAGATAGGCGATGCGGTAGTGGAAGCCGGCGTCGGTGCCGGCCTGGCCGTCGTGGACTTCGTCCGGATGCAGCACCAGGGCCTGCCCGGAAAGGCTGTGCCGCATCGACGAGCGGTAGCGGAACGATTGCACGCCCGCCATGGTCAGGCCGATGGCGTAGCTGTCGTGGCGGTGC
Source organism: Rugamonas rivuli (assembly GCF_009380165.1). Taxonomy (GTDB): domain Bacteria; phylum Pseudomonadota; class Gammaproteobacteria; order Burkholderiales; family Burkholderiaceae_D; genus Rugamonas; species Rugamonas rivuli. Next base: position 517,253 of record NZ_WHUF01000005.1, on the reverse strand, counting down.
GGCCCGTAGGCGGCACCCTGGAAGAAGGCTTCGACCAGGTCTACGCCCTCGGCCTGGAGGCCGCGCCGCAGCCAGTCCGTGGCGGGGCGGGAGTTGCCCATGTTGATTCCTTTCATATGCCCTGTGCTGAAGACAATGTATATCACGTATATCCGGATGCATAGCGCCGGAATCCGCCTTGCGCTATATAATCGGGTTTATTGCGTGTTCATTACTTAAAGGGAATAACGATGCGTGGATTGAAACTTGGCGTGGTGGCGGTACTGGCAGCGATGGGCGCGACGGCGTCGGCGGCGGAGATCACGGTGTCGGCCGCGGCCAGCCTGACCAATGCGTTCAAGGAAATCGGCGCCGCCTACGAAAAGGAGCACGCCGGCGACAAGGTGCAGTTCAACTTCGCCGCCTCCGATCCACTGGTGCAGCAGATCGCCAAGGGCGCTCCGGTCGATGTATTCGCCTCCGCCGACCAGGATGCGATGGACAAGGCCGACAGCCTGAAGCTGCTGGCCGCCGGCAGCCGCAAGAACTTCGCCAGCAACAGCCTGGTGCTGATTACGCCGGTCGCCGCCACCTTGCCGATCAAGGGCATCGCCGATTTGCAGCAGGCCGCCGTCACCCGCGTGACGATGGGTAATCCGGCCAGCGTGCCGGTGGGCCGCTACACCAAGCACGCGCTGGAGCAGGCCAAGCTGTGGGCCGCCGTCGAACCGAAAGCCATCTACGGCACCTCGGTGCGCCAGAGCCTGGACTACGTGGCGCGCGGCGAAGTCGATGCCGGTTTCGTCTACGCCACCGATGCCGCTGTGATGAAGGACAAGGTCAAGGTCATCGCCACCGTGCCGACCGAAACCCCGGTCAGCTACCCGATCGCCGTGATCGCGGCCGGCCCGCAAGCGGCCGCCGGCCGCCAGTTCGCCGACTACGTGTTGTCGAGCACCGGCCAGGCGATCCTGGCCAAGTACGGTTTCGGCCGCCCGTAAGCGGTGGACGGTTTTCTCGCCGAACCGGCATGGATCGCGCTGCGGCTGTCGCTGAAGGTGGCGTGCTGGGCGACCTTGCTGGATCTGGTGTTCGGCGTGGCGCTGGGCTATCTGCTGGCGCGCAAGCGCTTTCCGGGGCGCGAGCTGCTGGACGCGCTGCTGACCTTGCCGATGGTGATGCCGCCCACCGTGCTCGGCTACTACCTGCTGGTGGTGATCGGCCGTCATGGTCCGCTCGGCGCGTGGTTGCAGCAGATGTTCGGCATCAATTTGATTTTCACCTGGCAGGCGGCGGTGATCGCGGCGGCCGTGGTGGCGTTTCCGCTGGTGCTCAAGGGCGCGCGGGCGGCGTTTGAAACTGTCGACACGCAGCTGGAGCAGGCCGCCAAGGTGCTGGGCATTTCGCCGTTCGGCGTGTTCCTGCGCGTGACGCTGCCGCTGGCCTGGCGCGGCGTGCTGGGCGGCACCTTGCTGGCGTTCGCCCGTTCGATGGGCGAGTTCGGCGCGACGCTGATGGTGGCCGGCAGCATCCCCGGCAAGACGCAGACGCTGTCGATCGCCGTGTACGAAGCCGTGCAGGCGGGGCAGGACGATACCGCCAACCTGCTGGTGCTGATTACTTCCGTGGTCTGCATCGTCGTGCTGGTCGCGGCGAACAAGCTCACGCCCAACCGCAATCCGCAGGCCTGACCATGCAAATACAGATCGACATCACCAAGACCCTGCGCTCCGGCTCGCGGACCTTTGCATTGCGCGCGCGGCTGGCGTCGGCCAGCCAGCGCATCGTCGTCTACGGTTCGTCCGGCGCCGGCAAGAGCATGCTGCTGAAGGCGGTGGCCGGCCTGATGACGCCGGACCACGGCCGCATCGAAGTGGCGGGCCGCTGCCTGTACGACAGTGTCGACGGCATCGACCTGGCGCCGCAGCGGCGCAAGCTGGCCTATCTGTTCCAGGACTATGCGCTGTTTCCCCATTTGAATGTGCGGCAGAACATCGCCTTCGGCTTGCAGCGCGGCTGGCGCAATCCGCTGGCGCGGGTGGATGGCGAGGTGGTGCGCTACTGGCTGCAGGCGTTCGAGCTGGAGCATGTGGCGCAGCAGTTGCCGCATCAATTGTCCGGCGGCCAGCGGCAGCGGGTGGCGCTGGCGCGCGCGCTGGCGCCGGAACCGGCGGCGCTGCTGCTGGACGAACCCTTCGCCGCGCTGGACCCGGCCCTGCGCCAGCGCATGCGGGCCGAGCTGGACACGCTGCAGCGCCGGCTCGGCATCCCGATGATACTGATCACCCACGATCCCGACGACGTGAGCGCCTTCGGCGACCATGTGCTGCGCATGGAAAATGGTAGCATGGCCGACATCGAAAATCTGGAGCTTGTGGAACGCAATGAAGCCTGAAGAAAACGCCATGGAGTTGCAGGGCAATGTATGGCTGACCGTCGGCGGTCAGAAGCTGGGCGGGCAGGACCGCATGGCGCTGCTGGCGGCCATCGCCGAGCACGGTTCGATCACGGCGGCGGCCAAGGCCGTCGGCCTGAGCTACAAGGGCGCGTGGGACGCCATCGAGGCGATGAACAACCTGGCCGGCGAGCCGCTGCTGGAGCGCCTGGCAGGCGGCAAGGGCGGCGGCGGCACGCGCCTGACCGCGCGCGGCGCGCAGCTGGTGGAAAATTTCCGCAAGATCGATGAGGAGCACCGCAAGTTCGTGGCGCACCTGAGCAGCCAGTCGCACGCGCTGGCCGACGATTTTCTGTTGATACAAAGGATGAAGATGAAGACCAGCGCGCGCAACCAGTTCAGCGGCAAGGTCGTGGACTTGAAAGAGGGCGCGGTGAACGATGAGGTGACGCTGGAAATCGTCGGCGGCCAGCACATCGTCGCCACCATCACGCGCGACAGCTGCGACAGCCTGAGCCTGGTCGTCGGTGCCGAGGCGTTCGCGCTGGTCAAGGCGTCCTCGGTGATCGTGGTGACGGAGCTGGGCAATGCCCGGCTGTCGGCGCGCAATCAGCTGACCGGCAAGATCACGCGGGTGCAGGAGGGCGCCGTCAATACCGAGGTCAGCATCGAGCTGCCGGGCGGCGGCACGATCGCCGCCATCATCACCCGCGAAAGCGGCGTCAAGCTGGAGCTGGCGGTGGGCATGCAGGCCACCGCGATTTTCAAGGCGTCCAGCGTGATCCTCGGCACGCCGGCCTGATCAGGCGTCCTGCTGGGCGAAGCGCGCCGGCGTGGTGCCCAGGATGCGGCGGAACAGCGCGATGAAGCTGCTGACGCTGTCATAGCCCAGGCTCAGCGCCACCGTCGTCACCGAGGCGCCGCCGTTCAGCAATTCCATTCCCTTTTGCAGCCGCGCCACCTGGCGCCACTCCACCAGCGACATGCCGGTCTGGCTGCGGAAGTGGCGCGTCAGGCTGCGGCGCGACCAGCCCAGCTTGCCGGCCCAGTCGTCGAGGTCGGTTTCGTCGGCGGGGTTTTCCGCGATCTCCATCGCCATCGCCTGCAGCCTTGGATGGCTGGGCATGATCAGGTGCAGCGGCTCTTCCTCGGCCATGCGCATCTCGTCGAGAAACACCGTCATCAGGCGCCGCCCCGCGGCGTCGGCCGGCATGCCGCCGGGCCAGGACGCCATGCGCTCCAGCAGCGACACCGCCAGCGGCGACATAGCCATCACCCGCGACTGCGCCGGCAACTCCGCGCACAGCGACGGCACGAGGTGGACGGTGTAGCCGGCCAGCCCGGGCTTGATCGAGTTGCCGTGGGCGCTGGCGCCGTGCGGCATATTCGGCGGTATCCAGCCCAGCCGGCCGCGCGGCAGCACCTGGCGCACGTCGCCCGCCTCGATCACGATCAGGCCCTGCATCGGGATGTACATCTGGCCTTCCGGATGATGGTGGACGTTCTTGATGCTGCTGGCGTTGCCGTCGGCGTGCTGCGCCGATACCAGGATGGGCATCTCGTCCGTCAGCCGCCTGTCGCCGTAGTAGTTGTTGCCCATAGTTTTGGCCCGATTGCGATATCACTTGTCTGCCGCCAGTTAGTGAGCTTGTCAAATTACTGGCAATCTATGGCTTTAGTTTATAACAAGGAATCGGCATGACTGCAATCGATACGGAAGAAGTCCTGGCGCTGCTGCGCGAGGCCGGCGCCGATCTGTGCGAGACCTTTTGGCATGGCGAACCGGTGATCGAGGCGGACGAGATGGTGGATGCATTCCGCCGCATCGACGGCGCCGCCAACGCCGGCCTGAAGCGTGCGCTGGCGCGGCTGTACCCGGCCATAGGCTGGATGGAGGATGAACTGGGCGGCACCGAGGCGGAAGACGCCGAGACCGCTGCCATGGCCGAGCGCGGCGAGTACTGGATCTGCGACGCCATCGACGGCGCCGTGCAGTTCCTGCGCGCGATACCGAATTGGTCGATGTCGCTGACGCTGATGCGCGAAGGCGTGCCGGCCTTCACCGCCATTTTCGACGCCGTGCATGACGAGATGTTCCATGCCGCATGGGGTAAGGGCGCATTCCGCAATGGCGAACGCATCCGCGTCAACGGCCGAACCGCTCACTACCAGGGCATGTTCGCCACCAGCCAGCCGCCGTTTGCCGGCCGCGACCCGCGCGCCGTACGCCAGGCCGGCGTCGCCCTGAGCGCCATGCTGCCGGACGTGGTGGCTGTGCGCAACCTGAGCGCGACCTCGCTGCAACTGGCCTATGTGGCGTGCGGCCGCATCGACGGATTCTGGGAATTCGGCGACGACGGCTTCAATTGCATAGGCGGCGCGCTGCTGGTGCGCGAGGCGGGCGGACTGGCGACGCAGATCGACGGCAAGTCCTACCAGCTGGGCTCGCCCCACATCGCCGCCGCGTCGCCCGGCGCGCATGCCTCCATGCTGCTGCGCTTGCAGGAAGCGCTGGAGGCATAGGCGGCGGGCTACGGCCGATGGCCGCCGGGCGTTCAGCGTTCGACGGTTTTGCCGCCTTGCTGGCTGCCTCCCTTGGCCGTTTGTTCGGACACGGCGGCGCGCGCGGCGGCGTTCTTCTCGGCATGGGCGCGGGCCGCGGACTGCCGGCTTTCCCCGCCTTTGCGGCCGATCTGCGCCATGTGTTCGCGGTCGCGGCTGACCGCCTCGCCGCCTTTCTGGCCGGCGCGGCGCGCTTCTTCCGAATCGAATTCGTGGGCCGTGCCTTTTTGATGCGCGGCTTGTCCGCCCTTGCTGGCAATGGCGCGTTGGGTTGCCTCGTCCATGGCCGCGAAGCCGCGTTTGGCCGTGCCCTTGGGCTTGGCTTGATCGTTACCTGAATTACTGGACATAAAACCTCCTCATGAGTGTTATGAAATTCCGTCAGGGTTCCCAGGGCAGCCCGCCGTGAAGCCGGCTGCTCTGTGTGGTTAGAGGTGCAAGGTTGACGGAAGTTCCACGAACGTCGAGTCGGTCAATGGCGCATCTGGCTGGCCATCTGGTACTTGGACATGTGCTCGGCGGCGCGCGCAGTCTGTTCGGAGGCGGTATGCATGAATTCCTCCGCCATGTCGGTGGCGGCGCGGCGCACCGCCGGCATGTGGGTGGCGGCCGTTTGCGCCATGCTGGAGTTGGCGCGGCTGAACAGCTCGGCCAGGTGCTGCTGGTAGTTTTGTAGCGCGCCGGCGCCCGGCGTCAGCTGCGCGCTGAAGGCCGAGCCCAGTTGCGAGGCGTCCTTGCTGGCCATCAGCCGCTGGGTGTTGTTGCCGATCTCGGTGATGAGGTCGCGCCCCAGTTGCATGTTCAGCTCGCTCAAGCCTTGCAGGGTTTCGAGTGCGCGCTGGGTCAGGTCGGTGGTCAGCGTAATCAGGATGTCGATGTGCGATTGGATCGCGGGGGTGATGAGTGGGGGGAGCATGGGTCTTCCTCGTCGGGATTCTTCAATGAAAAACGCCGGGCTTGCGGCCCGGCGGTGTGTGCAGCAGAAGAATAGACGCGGCGTGTGCCGGAAAGTTCCCTTGAATTTATTCGGCGGCCACCTGCAGCACCAGCTTGCCGAAGTTCTTCCCTTCGAACAGCATGTTCAAGGCTTGCGGGAAATGCTCCAGGCCTTGCACGATGTCTTCCTTGCTCTTGACCTTGCCTTCCTTCATCCACTGGCCCAGCGCGGCGACGCCCAGGTGGTAGCGGTCGGCGTAGTCGAACACGACGATGCCTTCCATGCGCGCGCGGTTGACCAGCAGCGCCAGGTAGTTGGCCGGGCCCTTGACCGGCGTGGTGTTGTTGTACTGCGAGATGGCGCCGCAGATGACGATGCGCGCCTTCATGTTGATGCGGGTGAGCACGGTGTCGAGGATGTCGCCGCCGACGTTGTCGAAGTAGACGTCGACGCCGTTCGGGCAGTGTTCCTTCAGGCCGTCCTTGACCGAGCCGCCCTTGTAGTCGATGCAGGCGTCGAAGCCGAGCTGGTTGACCACGAAGTCGCACTTGTCCTTGCCGCCGGCGATGCCGACCACGCGGCAGCCCAGCTGCTTGGCCACCTGGCCGACGGTCTGGCCGACCGCGCCGGCCGCGCCGGACACCACCACGGTGTCGCCGGCTTTCGGCTGGCCCGATTCGATCAGGCCGAAGTAGGCCGTCATGCCGGGCATGCCCAGGGTGTTGAGGTAGGTGGTCAGCGGCGCCAGCTTGGCGTCGATCTTGCTGAAGCCGTAGCGCTTGTCGCCGGCCGGGCCGACCCAGTAGCGCTGCACGCCGGTGCTGCCGCGCACGAATTCGCCGACGCCGAAGTCGGCCGACTTCGACGCCACCACCACGCCGACGCCGAGGGCGCGCATCACCTCGCCGATGCCGACCGGCGGGATGTAGGATTTGCCTTCGTTCATCCAGCCGCGCATGGCCGGATCGAGCGACAGGTACAGCACTTTGACGACGATTTCGCCGTCGGCCGGCTCGCGCACCGGCTCGCTGACCTGCTGCCAATCGCTGTCCTTGACCATGCCCACCGGACGGGATGCCAGGCGGAATTGAAGATTTGTCTCGTTGATAGTCATTTTGTATCCTCAAAGAAGAGTGTGACGGCCAATATATCTTAAATTGAACGAGCGTGCTATTTTTACGGATGGTGGCCAGCCGTGCGACAATACCGGCCTTGTTAGACCTATAACGATGGTGGATATGAGCAATCCCGAATACATTTTGACACTCTCTTGCCTGGATCAGCGCGGAATCGTTCATCGCGTGTCGGGTTTCCTTGCCGAGCATGGCTGCAACATTATCGACTCGGCCCAGTTCGGCGACAGCGAATCGAAGCTGTTCTTCATGCGCGTGCATTTCGCGCTGGAAGACCGCAACATGAACGACGACCTGCTGCGCGCCGATTTCAGCCTGCTGGGCGCGGACATGAAGCTGGACTGGGAGCTGCGCGACGCGCACTACAAGCCGCGCGTGATGCTGATGGTGTCGAAGATCGGCCATTGCCTCAACGACCTGCTGTTCCGCTACAAGAGCGGTCTGCTGCCGGTGGAAATTCCGGCCATCGTGTCCAACCACATGGACTTTTACCAGCTGGCCGCCAGCTACAATATTCCGTTCCACCACCTGCCGCTGGCCACCGGCGCTTCGCAGGAAGCCAAGCTGGCGCAGGAAGCCAAGGTTATCGAGCTGATGAATTCGCACAACATCGACCTGGTCGTGCTGGCGCGTTACATGCAGATCCTGTCGCCTGGCTTGTGCACGGCGTTGAAAGGGAAGGCGATCAATATTCACCATTCCTTCCTGCCGAGCTTCAAGGGCGCCAAGCCGTATGCGCAGGCGCATCACCGCGGCGTCAAGCTGATCGGCGCCACCGCCCACTTCGTCACCGGCGATCTGGATGAAGGTCCGATCATCGAGCAGGACGTCGAGCGCGTCGACCATTCGATGGATGCCGACACGCTGTCGGCCATCGGCCGCGACGTCGAGTGCGTGGTGCTGGCGCGCGCCGTGAAATGGTTTGTCGAACACCGCATTTTGCAGAACGGCGACAAGACTGTCGTCTTCAAATAAATATAGAAATTAAAGAGATTCACCGATGGCCCTCAAAGCAACAATTTACAAAGCCGACTTGCAGATCGCGGACATGGACCGCAACTTCTACGAGACCCAGTCGCTGACCTTGGCGCGTCACCCGTCCGAAACCGACGAGCGCATGATGGTGCGCCTGATCGCCTTCGCGATCCACGCCAATGAAGCGCTGACGTTCACCAAGGGCCTGTTCGACGTCGAAGAACCGGACCTGTGGCAGAAGGACCTGACCGGCGCGATCCAGCTGTGGATCGAAGTGGGCCAGCCGGACGAGAAAGTGATCCTGAAGGCCAGCGGCCGTTCGGAGCACGTCTATGTCTACAGCTATGCGGCCACCAGCCACATCTGGTGGAAGGCCTTGGCCAACAAGGTCGAGCGCTGCAAGAACCTGACCGTGATTAATCTGGATGCCGACGCCACCGAGCAACTGTCCAAGATGGCCCAGCGCAGCATGCAGCTGCAATGCACGATCCAGGATGGCCAAATCTGGCTGACCGACGGCACGACCACGGTGGAAGTCGGCCGCGAAACCTTCAAGGGCGAGCGCTGAGATAAGGTTGCTATAATCGGTCGATGAAAAAAATCCTTTACGCATTGCTGCTGGCGGCGCCGCTGGCTTCGGCCCAGGTGGAAGTACGCGACGCCTGGATACGCGCCACCGTGCCGTCGGCCAAGTCTACCGGCGTGTTCATGCAGCTCAAGTCGAAGCAGGGCGGACAGCTGGTGGAGGTGCGCTCCAGCGTGGCGGGCGTGGCGGAAATCCATCACATGCAGATGGATGGCCAGATGATGAAGATGCACGCCGTGCCGTCGCTGGATTTGCCGGCCGGGCAGACGGTGGACCTGGCCTCCGGCGGCTATCACGTGATGCTGATGGATTTGAAGCGGCAGTTGAAGGACGGCGAGACCGTGCCGGTCACGTTGGTGATACGCAAGAAGGGCAAGCAGACTGAAACCATCGCCGTCGACGTGACGGTCAAACCGCTGACGTATACACCACCGAAAGGGCAGTGATGAAAACGACTTCCTCCATGCTGGCGCTGGTTTTCTCTGCTGCGATGCTGGCGCCTGCGGCGCAGGCGCATGTGACGCTGGAACAAAGCACCGGCCTGGCGGGCAGTTTTCAGAAGCTGAGCTTTCGCGTCGGCCACGGCTGCGACGGCACCGCCACCAAGGGCTTGACCGTGTCGCTGCCGGAAGGAGCGACCAACGCCAAGCCCATGCCCAAGGCGGGCTGGAAGATCAACGTCGGCACCAACGGCGGCGTGCAGGAAATCAGCTGGAAGGGCGGCCCGCTGCCGGACGCCTACTTCGACGAATTTGTCGTGCAGGTCAAGCTGACCTCACAGCCGGGCAAGCTTTACTTCCGCGTCGTGCAGCAGTGCGACAAGGTCAGCGTGGCCTGGGACGAGATCCCCGGCGACAGCGCCGTCAAACTGAAGGCGCCGGCACCGGTGCTGGAGGTGCTGCCGGCGCCGTCCGGTACGGACCTGCGCCAGCATTGATCCAGGCCGCGCGGCTTATTTGACGACCGCGCCGCCTTTCATCACCCACTGGACGCTCTCCAGCGTCTTCACATCTTTCAGCGGTTCGCCATCGACGGCGATCAGGTCGGCGAACTTGCCGGCTTCGATAGTGCCTACCCGGTCGGTCCAGCCCAGCAGTTCGCTGGCGTTGAGCGTGGCCGTACGGATCGCCTGGATAGGCGTCATGCCCAGCTTGACCAGCACGCCGAACTCGCGCGCGTTCAGGCCGTGCGGATAGACGGCGGCGTCGGTGCCGAAGGCGATCGGCACGCCGGCCTTGATGGCGCGGCCGATGTTCACGCGCGCCGTCGGCAGCACCACTTTGGCTTTTTCCAGCAGCGGCTTGGGCAGCTTGATCGCTTCGGCGTTCTCGATCAGCCAGTCGCCCAGGTAGAGCGTGGGTACCAGCCAGGTCTTGTGTTCCTTCATCAGCTTGATGCCTTCGTCGTCGATATAGGAGCCGTGTTCGATCGAATCGATGCCGGCCAGTACCGCCAGCTTGATGCCGTCGCCGCCGTGCGCGTGGGCGGCGGCTTTGCGGCCCAGGCGGTGGGCGTCGCTGATGATGGCTTTCAGTTCTTCCAGCGTGTATTGCGAGGTGCGCGGATCGTCGCCGAAGGACAGCACGCCGCCGGTGGCGCAGATCTTGATGACATCGGCCCCGTACTTGATGTTGCGGCGCGTGACCTTGAGCGCTTCGTCGACGCCGTCGGCCACGCCGAGGGCGGTGAGCTTGTATTCGGGGGCGTGCATGGTGTCGTCGCAGTGGCCGCCGGTGATGCTCAGCGGTGGGCCGGAGGCGGCCATGCGCGGGCCGGGCACGTCGCCGTCGTTGATGGCGTCGCGCAGGCCGATGTCGGTATAGGCGTCGGCGCCGACGTCGCGCACGGTGGTGAAGCCGGCCTGCAGCGTCAGGCGGGCGTTCTTGGCGCCGGTCAGCGTGGCGCGCGGCACCGATTTGGCGACCACGGAATAGCCGGAATCCTGCGGATCGTTGGTCAGGTGGGTGTGCATGTCGATCAGGCCGGGCAGCAGGGTCTTGTTGCCGAGGTCGATGACCTGGGCGCCGGCCGGGATCGCCAGCTTGCTGCCGGCGGCGGTGATGCGTTCGCCGCTGATGAGGACCACGGCGTTGTCGATCAGCGCGCCGCTGCGCACGTCGAGCATGTGTGCGGCTTTGACGGCGGTGACGGCGGGTGGGGCGGTGTCGGCGGCGGAGGCGCTGGAGCAGGCCAGCAGCAATAGCGGCAGCGCGAAGGCGCGGCGGATGGACATGGCGATGACGTTCAAGCGGATCTCCTTGTTGTGGGTGTTGTAGTCGCGCCGGATTGATGCGGGCCAAACCGCGCCCGCCTAGGCTACCCGCGTCTTCAGGCGAACGCTACAATTTTTTGGATGAACACCCGCAGCGACACGCTTTACCGCCAACTCTTCGCGCATCCCGAGATCGTGCGGGATCTGCTGGCCGGCTTTTTACCGGCCGGCTGGGCCAGGTCGCTTGAGGTTGGGGCCTTCGAGCGCGTCAACGCCAGCTACGCCAGCGACCGCGGCAAGCAACGCCACCAGGACATGGTATGGCGGGCCAAGGTGGGCGGGGAGTGGGTCTACGTCTACATCCTGCTGGAATTCCAGGCCCGCTCCGATCGCTGGATGGCCTTGCGCATGCAGGTTTATGTGGGTTTGTTGTTGCAGGATCTGGTCGCGCAGCATCGCTTGACGCGGCGCGGCAAATTGCCGCCAGTGGTGCCCATCGTGCTGTACCACGGCCGCAACCCCTGGCGTGCCGGCAGGGAGTTGGCCGATTTGATGTTGGCGCCGCCGGCTGGATTGGAAGCCTATCAGCCGCGCCAGCGGTACATGCTGATAAACCAGCATCGTCATATGAATCCGGACGACCCTGCCAATATTCTGGGCATCGTGTTCCGGCTGTTGCGGTCGAAGACCAACAAGGAAATGCTGTCAGCCTTGAGCGCTTTCGCCGAGCGCATGAAAGCGCCCGATGTCGCAAGGGCGCGCGACAGCCTGGCACGTTGGGTGTACACGACCTTGCAAGACGAATTTGGCGAAGCTAATATGAGTTTTAAGGAGGAGCCGACAATGCTCTTTAATAGACGGTTCAAGACCTACGAAGCACTGCTTGAATACGAGGCTGTTGAGCGTGGGCGAAAAGAGGGGCGAAAAGAGGGGCGAAAAGAGGGGCGGCAAGAAGCGCGTCAAATATTGCAGGAAGTCTTGGCAAAACTCCTTGCACGGAATAGTGTTGCACCACCCGCTGGAACTCCGGAAAAAATTGCCGCAGCCAATGCCAAGCAACTCAGCGCCTGGATACAGGCACTGGCTGCTGGCGATGATCCGGCCGAAGTCTTTACTGCGGCGAAGCGCCCAGCCGCTTGATCGTACCCGACCCCATCACGCTCTTGGTCAACTGCGGATCGCCGTAGTAGGCGATGTCGCCGGAACCGGCCACGCTCAGGTTCAGCGTTTGCCTGGCCCACACCGTCGCCTGGCCCGAGCCGCTGATGCTGGCCGTCGCATCGCGCGCCGCCAGCTGGCCTGCCTGCACCCGCCCCGACCCGGCGACCGATACCTGCAAGCGTTCGACATTGCCGCTGGCCTTCAGGTTGCCGCTGCCGCCCAGCGAGATCGCCACCGACTCGCTCTCCAGGTTGCGCGCATTGATCGAGCCCGAACCGCCCACGTCGAACGTCAGGCTCTCGGCGCGCAGCTTGTCGACATCGACCGAACCGGAACCGGCCACCGCGATCTTCTCGATCGAGCGCGCCTGCACCACGATCTTCATCGTGCGCGATTCCAGGTTGACGTCCTTGCGCGTCGGCCGGATGCGCAGCGTGCCGTTGTCGACCACCGTCTCGATCAGCGCCTGCAGGTTGTCGTCGGTCTCGATGCTGATGCTCTCGGTATTGCCGATGCGGATCTCGACGTTGCCGCTGACGCTGGTCGCCAGCGAGGTGAAGTGGCCCAGCTCGCGGTTCTGCTTGACGATCTTGCCGCTGCCTTGCACGCGCTCGCCATGGAACCAGCTCAGCGGGCCGGCCCAGGCCACGCTGGCGGGCGCGGCGACGGCCAGCAGGCCGGCGGACAGGAACAGGGTGCGCAGGGCGCTGCGGATGGATGGGTTTGCCATGATGGTCTCCTCGTAATGGTTGGCACAGCTCTTGAGGTTGGATACTACGGACTCCACCCCGCGCACGGAACCCGGCTGCGACAGATTGCAGCAGGGGCGGAACAGAATGCAGCAGGCGGGGAGTAGACGGCACCCCCGGGCGGCGGCCGGGCCGGCATGAGGTATCATTCGGGCTATCCCGCAACACCGCACGCTGCAACGCAGCACACATTGGACTTACATGCTGATCATCACCATCAAACAGGGCAAGGAAAAGAGCTTGCTGGCCGGCGACCCCTGGATTTACGCTTCCGCCGTCGAACGCGTCGAAGGCCGGCCGCAGGAAAAGAACAAGCCCGGCGCCACCGCCACCGTGCAGAGCTCGTCGCGCCAGTTCATCGGCCGCGCCGCCTACAACGCCAAGTCGCAGATCTGCGCCCGCATCTGGACCTACAAGGAAGACGAGCCGGTCGACCACGCGCTGATCAAGCGCCGCGTCAAGGCCGCCATCGCCAAGCGCGCGGCCGCCGTGCGCGCCGCCGGCCCGAACGATCTGGTGCCGGTGGTGCGCGGCGACGAGGACGGCCTGTCCGGCCTGCTGGTCGACAGCTGGGGCGGCGTCCAGGGCTATCTGATCTGCCAGTTCCAGTCGGCCGGCGTCGATGCCTGGAAAGTGCCCATCGTGCAGGCGCTGCTGGCGGAAACCGGTTGTCCGAATGTCTACGAACGCTGCGACGACCTGGTCCGCAAGGGCGAGGGCTTGCCGATCTTCTATCGCGCGCTGGCGGGCGAAGAACCGCCCGACCACGTGCTGGTCACGGAAGGCAAGCAACGCTACAGCATGGACCTGCGCACCGGCTTCAAATATCCCAAGGTCCGCAGCTGAAAAAATTTCGGTACTGCAAGTTTTCTCTTATAATCGTCCGAGGAGCTTCACCGACCCCACGGAGATCAGAGTAGAGATGGAAAATTACCAGTCGTCGCAAATTCGTACCCTGACTTACATCGAAAACGAGGACCATCCGGTCTTCGGCACCCTTGTCGAGCAGATCCTGCATCTGCTGAATTCCAAGCTGATCTTCAGCGACATCCTGATTCACCAGAACAGCCCGCTGTTGCTGCGCCAGCCGAAAGGGCTGGTGGCGGTGACGGATTCGCCGATCACGCGCGAGGAGCTGCAGGAATTTTTCGAAGTGGTCGAGCCGAACTGGGCCGAACGCATCCAGGACCGCGCCTTCGACCGCGCGGTCGATTTGCACACGGCGCGCATCCGCGCCAACTGCTTCAGCTTCCAGGGCAAGAAGCGGCTGGGTTGCGTGATCCGCCGCTTCCCCAAGGAACCGATGGCGCTTGCCCAGCTGGGCCTGCGCCCGGCCGAGCAGAACTTCGCCAAGCTCACCAGCGGACTGGTGCTGATCATCGGCGACACCTGCCAGGGCAAGTCGACCACCATCGCCGCCATGCTCGACGAGATCAACAAGCACCGCTCCGGCCACATCATCACGATTGAAGATCCTGTGGAAACGCTGATCCCGCAGCGCCAGTGCGTCATCACCCAGCGCGAAGTGGGCTTCGACGGCGACGTCGAGAGCTTCTACCTGGGCGCGCTGGACGCGCTGCGCGAACGGCCGGATGTGATCGTCATCGGCGAGATCCGCGACGCCCAGACGGCGCAGGAAGCGCTGGCGCTGGCCGAATCCGGCCCGCTGGTGCTGGCCTCGCTGCATGCGCGCTCGACCGAGCTGGGCTTGCAGAAGATGGTGCGTTTGCTGGGCAATGCCGAGCCGCAGTCGCAGGCCCTGGCGCATGCGCTGCGCGGCGTGCTGTGCCAGGCGCTGCTGCCGTCGGTGGACGGCGACCGCTACCACCTGGCCACCGAGTGCCTGACCTCGAATCCGGAGGTGGTCAATATGATCGCCACCGGCCAGGTGTCGGCGCTGCGCAACTGGATGGAAACCAAGCCGGGCGAGGGCTGCCACACGATGAACGCCTCGCTGCGCGCGCTGCTGGCCGCCGGCAAGGTCAGCGTGGATGACGCCCGTAACGCCACTACCGACCGCATCGGCTTTGCCGAGCACTACTAAGACAATGAAATATAAACTGTTTTTATTTGACCTGGACGATACCCTGCTGGACTTCAGGGCGTCCGAAAAACTTTCTTTCGTACGCACCATGCAGGAGCTGGGTCTGCGCGATGGCGTGGATGGGATTTTCCAGCAATATCAGGCGATCAATGTGGAGTTGTGGCGCCGCTTCGAGACGGGCGCTGTCACCAAGGACTTCTTGAAGGTGGAGCGCTTCCGCAAGACTTTCGAGGCGAACGGCATCGAGCTCGATCCGGAGGCTGCAAGCAGCCTGTATCTGGAGTCGCTGCCGGATACCGTGGTCCTCATCGATGGCGCCAGGCAGGTTTGCGAGACGCTGTCCGCCATGGGCGAGGTGGGCATCATCACCAATGGCGTCGAAGCCATCCAGAACCGCCGCATCGCCAGCTCGGGGCTGGCGCCGTACATTTCCTTCGTCGCCACGTCCGAAGCGTGCGGCTACGCCAAGCCCGATGTGCGCTTCTTCGAATATGCCGCAAAAATGGCCAAGCCGTTTGCCAAGGAAGAAGCGATCATCGTCGGCGACCGCCTGGACGCCGACATCCTGGGCGCCAACCGCTATGGCATCGAAAGCTGCTGGTTCAATCCGGATCGCCTGGCTAACGCATCGGAAGCGCTGCCCGACTACGAAGTGGCCAGCCTGAGCGACATCGCGCCGCTACTCAATCGTCGACTGCCTCAATGCCCTGCAATCTGAGTTTCTCGACGTGGTCCTTCATCGCCTGAAGCACTTCGGGCGCGTGTCCCTTCCAATCCTTGACCTCGCCGACAACCCGTAGCGCCTCGCGCGAGCGGTAGGACTTGGTTGGGTTGCCCGGGAATTTTTTATCCGTCAGATTCGGATCGTCGGCGATAGGGCCGGTCGGCTCGACGATGTAGATCCTGCCGGGCGCGTCGCCCTGTGCCAGCTCCGCGCCCCACGTGGCCGCCTCCAGCGTGGCGGACAGATAAACGTGGTTGGCCTTGCGCCGGCTGCCGTAGTTGGAGGTGTAGCCGGGCTCGATCAAATCGCCTTCCTTCAGGTCGGCGCGAGTGCCGTGGTAATACTCCATGCAACTCTCCTCAATCCAGTGGAATCGCGCGATAGCGGTTGACGTCGTTGCCGTTGACCGGCGGCGCGTTGTTGCCCCAGGCGCTGCGCAGGTAGGACACCACTTGCGCCACTTCCGTATCGTTCAACACATGGCCGAACGGCGGCATGCCGTATGGACGCGGATTGCCTTCCGTGCCGGGCGCGAAGCCGCCGTTGAGCACGATGCGGATAGGGTTGACCGCCTGCTCCATCGTCAGCGCGCGGTTGCCCGCCAGCGGCGGATAGCCTGGCGGCAGTCCGGTCCCGCCGGCGCCGTGGCAGTCCGCGCAATGCTTCCCGTACAGCTTGGCGCCTGCGGCCAGGTAGGCCACCGACTCCGCACTCTTGTCGCGCTCGAATTCGGACTTCTTGCCGTCGCCCGGCAAGGCTCTCAGGTAGACCGCCATCGCGTTGATATCGCTGTCGCTCAGGTGTTGCAGGCTTTGCTGCACCACTTCCGCCATCGGCCCGAACACGGTCGCGCGCGGCGACACGCCGGTCTTCAGCAGTTGCGCGATGTGCGGCTGCATCCATTCGCCCAGTCCCGCCTCGGCGCCGGAATTGAGCGACGGCGCATACCAGCCCAGCACCGGGATCAAGCCGCCGGACAAGCCTTCGCCATCGGTCGCGCCCAGCGTGTTGCGCGCGCTGTGGCAGGCGCTGCAATGGCCCAGGCCCTGCACCAGGTAGGCGCCACGGTTCCAGTCCACCGATTGCTTGCTGTCTTCGCGGAACACGGCGGGCTTGAAGTACAGCGCGCGCCATCCGGCCAGCATGAATTGCTGGTTGTAGGGGAAGCGCAAGGTATGCGGCTGGTTGGCCTGCGACACCGCCGGCACCGACTGGAAGTAGGCGTACAGCGCATCGGCGTCGTCGCGGGTGATGCGGGTGTAGTTGGTGTAGGGGAAGGCAGGGTACAGCAGGCGGCCATCCCTGGACTTGCCGTTGTGTAGCGCGCGCCAAAAGTCGTCGGAACTCCAGCTGCCGATGCCGGTGGCCTTGTCCGACGTGATGTTGGGCGAGATGACGTTGCCGAACGGCGTTTGCAGCGCGCGGCCGCCGGCGTATTGCGCGCCGCCGCGCACGGTGTGGCAGGCCATGCAGTCGCCGGCCTTGGCCAGGTAGGCGCCGCGCGCGACTTTCTCGGCCGGCGCCAGTTTGGAGGTAACGGTGGGCGCTGGGCCGGTATCGTCGGAGCCGCCGAACAGCACGAACAACAGGCCGGCCGCCAGCAGCGCGATAACGGTATAAATAATTTTCTTCATGTGCGGCCCCTTATGGTGCTGGCACGCTGCCGCAGTTCAGCGGCAGGGGCATGGCGATGCTGTCGGCGGCGCCGGGGCGGGCGGCGGGATCGGGCGTCTGCTTGCTGAGCCAGCCGGAGACGGCGGCGATGTCGGCCTCGTTCAGCCGGTTGGCGATCTCCGCCATGCAGTCCGGCGCGGCGGCGCGGCGCACCTTGTTCTTCCATGCGCCGAACTGGGCGTTGACGTAGTCGCTGGGCAGGCCGATCAGGCCGGGGATGGCGGGCGCCACGCCGGTCAGCGTGCTGCCGTGGCAGGCCACGCAGGCCGGGATCTTCTTGGCCGGATCGCCTTGCTGCACCAGCGCTTGGCCGCGCGCCAGCGAGGCCGTGCTGGCGCTGGCGCCGCTGCCGGCCTGGGCCGGCGGGTAGGGCGGATGCTGCTGCGAGAAGTAGTCGGCGATCTCGCGCAGATAGGCGTCCGGCAGGTGGTCGACCATATAGGTCATCATCGGATAGTGGCGCCGGCCTTCGCGGAAATTGACCAGCTGGTTGTACAGGTAGCCGGCCGGCTTGCCGGCGATGCGCGGGAAGAAGGCGTCGCTGCGTTCCTTGACGGCGTGGCAGGCGATGCAGGCGGCCACGCGCTGTTCCAGCGTGTCGGGCAGGGTGGCGGGTGCGGCGGCCTGCGACGGCAGGCTGCTGCCGGCAAAAGCCAGCACGGCGCACGCGCGCACGACGTAAGAGGTAGACATGCCATTCCTTGAAGTCGTAGCTATCTGGCAAGGATACCAGATCGCGCGGCTAAACTGGCTTGGGCGGGCGAGGAAGTTTAACGGCTTTCATCGGCGGCAGCTTGTTGCCGGCGGCGATGAAGTGGCGGTACACGCGCAGCGCGACCTGGGCATCGTCGGCGGCGTACAGGATCTGCTTTTCGTTCAGGCGCGGCAGCGCCCAGTTGGTGGTCGAGATCTTCTTGGATTTCTGCAGCTTCTGGCCGAAGAACTTGGCGACGGCGGTCTTGGCGCCGAGGTCGTTGCGCTGGCCCGGCGTGCGCAGCGCCACCGACAGGTCGACCACGCCGGCCGCGCGTATCGCCAGCTTGGCGTGCAGCCGCTTGACGTCGTCGGACAGGCCGAAGCCCACCTTCAGCAGGGCAGGCGCTTCCAGCACCGCTTGCAGCACTTCGCGCATGGGCGCGGAAATGCTGCTGCCGATCTGGAACAGATAAGCCTTGTGGTCGGTGGAAAACTGGATCAGGTGCGGACCGGTCGAGGTCTCGCCCTTGGTGAAGGTCGGCTTCGATTCGGTATCGAAGCCGATGGCGTCGGTGGCCAGCAAGATATCGCGCGCGGCGATGGCTTGCTCCAGCGTGGCGATCATCTGCACATCGCCGATGCGCAGACCCACGTAGGGCGGCAGCTCGGCTTCCGCCGGCGCCGCCTGCTGTTGCGTAGTCAACGCCAACTCAACCCTTGCGCGAGAACTTCGCGGTCAGCTGGTTCAGCTTGTCGGCGCGCACGCGGGCCGCTTCTTCGGCCGCAGCCGCGTCGCGTTCCGCCTTCTTGCGCTCGGCTTCTTTCTTGAAGCGTTCCTGCAATACCTGGGTGGCGTGGGCGCGGTGGGTGTCCGTCACTTCGGCGCCAGGGGTGCCGTCCAGATCGTGGCGCACCTTGGCTTTTTCCATGACTTTCAGATAGCGCAGCGAGCCGGTATGGATGCCGAGCGCGGTACGCATGGTCTTGCGGTCCAGTTCAGGCATGACGGCGAGGATCTGCTTGTCGATACCAATCGACAAAGGCAGGAAATCGCGGAAGGCCGGGAATTGGGTCTGCAATTGTTTCAGCAAGCTGCGCGGGGTAAGAGCTGCAGGAGCCGCGGTAGCGGCAGTGGCTGCGGGCTCGGTTGCCGGCGCCTGAGGGGTGAGACTAGTGTTCATCGACTTCATAGTTTAAGCAAGAGGCGTCAGCATATCATGGGCACTACGGTATTGCAGTGCCTTTTAGGTCATGATGTAAAAAAGACCACATCGACATCATACGCCAGTTGGACGGGGAAGGTGCGTTCGCACGCCAAAACGTGTATAATGCGAGACGCACTTTTGCAGGACGGTGCGTTTCAGTTTGGTACAGGATGCGATTTGGACGGTCTGACAAGAGTTTGTAGCCCTTGTTATATGGTTTTAAGATGTCGGATATAGGTACTATCAATTATCCTGATGTCGCGCTATACGGCATACTTTGCCCTCTCCCTATTCTTCACTGAAAAGAGAAACAAGCCCGTTGTTGGATGCGGGCTTTTTTTATTCCGCAGATAATCGTCAGCTAAATTACAACATTTCCATCTGTGCGCACCGGTAACGGTCGGCGCTGGCTATGGCATTTTGTATTTTCTGGCGAATACGCATTGAGAGATATTTAATGACAAAAACGCCGAAAACTTTAACGTTGTCCGTTAAGGCCGCCCGTACCAGCTCCGCTCCGCTGGTGGTGCCAAAGACGACTCTATCTTATGTGATCGATAATGCGCAAGAGGCAGCGAGCAAAGTAACGGTAGTCAAAAAGAAAACGCGCCTGAGCGCCGCGGCCGAAGCGGCCCAGGCGGAAGCGCAAGTGGCGGTGCAGCAGGCCGACAGCGCGGACGCGCCGGTCAAGACCGTCAAGGTGGCGCGCAAGGCCGCCGTCGCTCCGGCCGCCGAAGCCGGCGCCCCTGCGGTGGTGGTCAAGGCCGCACCGAAATCCAAACTGGTCAAGGCCGTCAAGGCCGAGCCTGCGCCGGTCGTCATCGTCACCGCCGGCCCTGCCGTCAGCCAGGTGACGGACGCCGCCACGCTGGCCTCGATCGACACCTCCGGCTACCTGCTGCCTAGCGTCAAAGTGCCAGGCCGCCGTGGCCGCAAGCCATCCGAATTCACGCCGGAAAACGACGAAGTCGCGGCACTGAACGCGGTCGAGCGCGCCGAACTGAAGGCCGTGTCCAAGGCCCGCGAGCGCAAAGCCAAGGGCGGCGCCGCCGACATGCTGGGCGTGGATTCGAAGAGCACGGCTGAAGAGCTGGAACGCCGCCGCACCCAGATCAAGAACCTGATCAACATGGGCAAGGAACGCGGCTTCCTGACCTACGCCGAGATCAATGACCAACTGCCGGAAAACATTGTCGACCCTGAAGCGATCGAAGGCATCATCGCGACCTTCAACGACATGGGCATCGCCATCTACGAGCGCGCGCCGGATGCCGAATCGCTGCTGCTGACCGACAGCGTCGCCACCGTCACCTCGGACGACGAAGTGGAAGCGGCCGCCGCGACCGCGCTGTCGACCGTCGACTCCGACTTCGGCCGCACCACCGACCCGGTCCGCATGTATATGCGTGAGATGGGCGCCGTGGCGCTGCTGACGCGCGAAGGCGAGATCGAAATCGCCAAGCGTATCGAAGGCGGCCTGAAGGACATGATCCAGGCCATCTCCGCTTGCCCGACCACGATCGCCGAGATCGTCGCGCTGGCCAAGAAGATCGAAGCCGACGAACTGAAAGTGGACGAAGTGGTGGACGGCTTCGTCGACCTGAACGAAGCGAACAACGCGCCTGCCGTATCGGCCGCGCCTGCCGCCGCGTCGGATGAAGACGAAGAAGAGGAAGAGGAAGTCGAGGAAGAAGACGGCGACGCCAACGGCGGCGCGGCAGGCTTCTCGACCGAGCAGCTGGCGCAGCTGAAGAAAGCCGCGCTGGAAAAGTTCGACGTCATCTCGACCCAGTACGACAAGATGCGCAAAGCCACCGGCGGCTACGGCTCCAAGGCTTACGTCGCGGCGCAGGAAGCCATTTCGGCCGAGCTGCTGGGCATCCGCTTCACCGCCAAAGTGGTCGAGAAGCTGTGCGACACGCTGCGCGGCCAGATGGAAGAAGTGCGCCACATCGAGCGCGCCGTGCTGGAACTGTGCGTGAACAAATGCGGCATGCCGCGCGCCCACTTCATCAAGGTCTTCCCGGGCAATGAATGCGATCTGGACTGGGTTGACGGCGAAGTCGACAGCGCCTATCCGTACAGCGCCATCCTGGGCCGCAACGTGCCTGCGGTGAAAGAGCTGCAAAAGAAAATGATCGACCTGCAAGCCCGCGTGGCGCTGCCGCTGGCCGACCTGCGCAAGATTAACAAGCAGATGGCCGCCGGCGAAAAACGCGCGCGCCAGGCCAAGCGTGAAATGACGGTCGCCAACTTGCGTCTGGTGATTTCGATCGCCAAGAAGTACATCAACCGCGGCCTGCAATTCCTGGACTTGATCCAGGAAGGTAACATCGGTCTGCTGAAGGCGGTGGACAAGTTCGAATACCGTCGCGGCTACAAGTTCTCGACCTACGCGACCTGGTGGATCCGTCAGGCCATCACCCGTTCGATCGCCGACATGGCCCGCACCATCCGCGTGCCGGTGCACATGATCGAAACGATCAACAAGATGAACCGCATCTCGCGTCAGATCATGCAGGAAACCGGCAGCGAGCCGGACCTGGCGACCCTGGCCGTCAAGATGGAAATGCCGGAAAACAAAGTCCGCGAAATCATGAAGATCGCCAAAGAGCCGATCTCGATGGAAACGCCGATGGGCGAGGACGGCGATTCGCAGCTGGGCGACTTCATCGAAGACAACACCACGCTGGCGCCATTGGATGCCGCGCTGCACGCCTCGATGCGCAACGTCATCAAGGAAGTGCTGGACTCGCTGACTCCGCGCGAAGCCAAGGTGCTGCGCATGCGCTACGGTGTGGAAATGTCGAACGACCACACGCTGGAAGAAGTGGGCAAGCAGTTCGACGTGACCCGCGAGCGTATCCGTCAGATCGAAGCCAAGGCCATGAGCAAGCTGCGTCAGCCGTCGCGCTCGGACAAGCTGAAGACTTTCCTGACGCAGAACTAATTGTTGCGCTTGAAAAAAGCCACGTGCGCTTAAGACGGCCAAGGCCGTCCTAAGCCACGTGGCTTTTTTTGGGCTTACAGCTTGACCGGCGGGGCTTTCTTGGCCGCGTCGATGGCGTCCTGTTTCGCCTTTTCCGCAGCGGCGGCGATCGGCTTCTGGTTCCTGAGCACGGCGTCGTAGTCGGTGATGGTCACGCTCATCGAGGTGGTCCAGGTGGAGTCGCCGACAAACGCCACCTGGACAGCCTTGTCGCAATTGACGATGCGGTCCATCATCGCGGCGTGGGCGAACGTCACGCCGATGCTGCGCGCGTAGCAGTCGTTGATCAGCTTGCCGGTCTTGGTGCGGACCCAGTGCATGTCGCCATACTGGCCTTCGTTGGGTGGCAGTTGGCCATATTTTTCCAGTAACTGCTTGCGCAGCTCCGTGTTCAGCACCTTTTGCTCGAACTTCTCGGTGCTGCGTTCGATCTGCACCACGCGGCCATCCATCGGGCCGAACGTGACGGTGACGCGCGACCGGTTGGGCGCGTTCGGGACCCTGTATTCGATGTTGTCGGGGCGCGCCGCGTAGACCGTGTCGGCCGGACGCACGTGCGTGCGGTTAGCCGTGTAGCCGTCGGCGAACAGCACTTTTTCAACCTGTTGCTGGGTATCGCCGATCTTGATGCCCATGGTTTCCAGCGATTTCGGTATATCCGCAGCGTGCGCGGCGCCGGCCAGGGTGACGGTGGTGAACAGTGCGGCCAGTAATTGTCGGTTCATGACAGTTCCATAGATGTTTAATTTTCGGTAAAAATATATTTATTGCAATTTTAGTGTAGCAAGCTCTGGAATCGGTTGTCAAACGGATGAAGGGGGCGTGACAAACCACGCATTTTTCTGGGCCTGATTGCAATACACTAGCTACATTGAAAAATCGGCTAAGCGCCTGGACGAGCACATGATCAAACCCATTCTTTTGGCGCTGGCGTTGGCCTCGGCGGGCATGCCGACTGCGGCTGGCGCCCAGGTCATCGATGTCGCGGCCGGCATCCAGCTGGCGCAGATCGACTTCGACACCTATCACGCGCTGCTGCTTGAGCGCTGCAAGGTGGTGGCGCCCGATTCGGTCGATGGCTTGAGCGATGTGATGGCGCAATGGAAGGAGCGCAACGCGGATGCGCTGATCATCTTGCGCCAGCTCTACAAGGTGCAGTTGATACAGCAGATGCGCGCACGGGAACCCAATGCCACGGACGCCGCCATCGATGCGCATGTCGCGGCGGTGCAGGGTGTGTTCAACTCCGGCCTGAAGAGCAGGGTGGCAGGCGTATCTGCCGATGAGGCGAAGATGTCCTGCGAGAGCGGCTACGCCCGAACCCTGCTGACCCAGCGCGACATGGACTTCAACGTGCTGCTGAAGCGGATGCTGCTGGGGCGCTGATCGCCACCGGGGTATTCCATCTTCGCCGGAAATGCCATAATTGCAATTTTCTCAGCGATAGGCGAATCATGGAACTTACCGAAGAAATGGACCAGCTGCTTGAGCAGGCGGAATCGACGGTTCAGCGCTATCTGAAAACCGAGCCGGGCTTTCCCGTGTTTGCGTTGGTCATGCATAACCGTGAGGAAGTCGTGGCGCTGGTGGCGGATGGTTTCGACGACTTGCGCACGGCCATCGGTGGCCTGCTGAAGCAAGTGCTGCCGATGGTGGCGCAGGGCGATGTGATGGCGACACTGATCTGCTCGTCGATGCCGGCCAATCCGGATGCCGACGACGGCTGGCAGGCCGCGATGTTCGACATCGAAGACAGCCGCCGCAATCGCGCCTATGTGGTGATGCCGTACCGCAAACGGGACTACGGCGGCTGCCAGTACCGGCCGATGGAATTCTCGCAGGGACAATCCCAGATATTTTCCGGAAATTGATGAAAACTGTTTATATTAATACCTTGCTGTGGATCTGGTCGCTGGTGGCATTGTGGAGCGGGGCGGCGTTCTTGTCGCTGCCAAAAAAATCTGAAGGAATGAATCCCCGTGTTTGATGTAATTGTTTCCGTGTTGGCTGTCCTGGGCTGCGTCTTCATGCGTGCATGGCTTATCGTGCTGGGCTTGCTTTGCATGCATGCCTTGAGGCTGGTGGACTACCTGTACCCCGCAACCGTGCCGCTGTGGCTGACGTTGTCGCTCGCCGGCGTCCTGCTTGTGATGCTCATTCATCACGTCTTCAAGCAAAGCCGCCGGCGTGACGCCGATCCTCCTATTGCATGAACCAGCCGTGGCTGACCACCAGCGATTGCCCGGTCAGCGCGTTCGACGGGAAGCTGGCGAACAGCAGCGCCACCTCGGCCACATCCTCCACCGTGGTGAACTTGCCGTCCACGGTATCGGCCAGCATCACTTTCTTGATCACGTCCTCTTCCGAGATGCCCAGCGTCTTGGCCTGCTCGGGGATTTGCTTGTCGACCAGCGGCGTGCGCACGAAGCCCGGGCAGATCACGTTGGCGCGCACGCCATGTTCCGCGCCTTCCTTCGACACCGCCTTGGCCAGACCGATCAGGCCGTGCTTGGCCGTCACGTAGGCGGACTTGAGCTTGGACGCTTCCTTCGAGTGCACCGAGCCCATGTAGATCACGCTGCCGCTGCCGGCCTTGTACATATGCGGCAGGCAAGCCTTGGTGGTCAGGAAGGCGCCGTCCAGGTGGATGGACAGCAGTTTCTTCCAGTCCTCGTAAGGGAAGTCTTCGACCGGGTGGATGATCTGGATGCCGGCGTTGCTGACCAACACGTCGATCTGGCCCCAGGCCTCGACCACGTTGGCGATGCCGGCGTTGACCTGCGCTTCATCGACCACGTTCATGGCGATGGCCATGGCCTGGTGGCCGGCGCCCTTCAGCTCCTCGGCGGTGGCTTGCGCCGCTGCCAGGTTCAGGTCGGCGATGACGATCTTGCCGCCTTCGCGCGCGTAGACCAGGGCGATTTCCTTGCCGATGCCGCTGGCGGCGCCGGTGACGATACAGACTTTGTCTTTCAGCTTCATGTGTGCGCTCCTCGTGGGGTGGGAATATAACTGCGTGATTACAGCAAGACCGCGCCGCGCCGTCTATGCGCTGGCGTACATAGCCGGCAAAGTCAGGCGCACGAATGCGCCGCCTTCGCCGTGATTGCCCACCTCGACCGTGGCGCCGACCCGCGCCGCGCGCTCGCGCATGCCGACCAGGCCCCAATGGCCGCTGCGGCCGCCTTGCGCCAGCGTGTCCGCCGCGATGCCCTGGCCGTTGTCGCGCACCAGCAAGGTCAGCTGCTCCGCGCCGTACTCCAGCTCGACGACGATCTCGCTCGCCCTGGCGTGGCGGAAGGCGTTGCAGATGGCTTCGCGGCCGATGGAAAACACTTCATCGCCGGTGATGACGGGCAGTGCGTATGGTGCACCTTTTTGTTCGAGCCGGAAACTGGCCGAAAGTCCAGCCGCCAGCCGCTGGCCGAAGCGGTCCAGCGATTGCGCCAGCGTTTCATCGTCGCGCAGCGGCGAGCGCAGGCCGCGCACTTCGTCGCGCCCCTCGACCAGCGCCTGCTCGATGTAGCCGATGCCGCGCTCCATGGCGGCGCGCGCGGGCAGGGTGGCCGGCACCTGTTCCATCGCCAGCTGCATCATCAGGATGGTGCCTTGCGCCTCCTGCAGGAAGGTGTCGTGCAGCGCGCGGGCGATGCGCTCGCGTTCGCTCAGGCGCTCGACGTGGCGCGCTTCGATCAGGCGGGCCATCTGCGCCAGCCGCCAGCGCCAGGCCAGCACGGCCAGCGCCGCCAGCACCAGCAGGCAGATCACCTTGAACCACAGGCTTTGCGTGAAGGTCGGCGCTATCGTCACCGCCAGCGTCGCGCCTCCGGTGTTCCAGACGCCGTCCTTGTTGGCGGCGATGACCTGGAAGCGATAACTGCCCGGCCCCAGGTTGGTGTAGAAGGCTTCGCGGCGGCCGCCGGCCTGCTGCCACTCGCTGTCGACGCCTTCGAGGCGGTAGCGGAAGGCCAGCTTGTCCGGCATAGACAGGCCCAGCGCGCTGAAGCCGATCTGCAGGTTGTTGGCGCCGGGCGGCAGCGCCAGCGGCCCCGCCACCGGATAGGCTTTGCCGTTGCTGGAGACGGCGCGGATTTCCACCAGCGGCGGCGTGGTGTCGCGGGCGGTGGGGCCGGGCGCTATCGTCGCCGCGCCGCCCAGGCCGGACAGCCACAGCGTGCCGTCGCCGGCTTCGACCATGGACGGAAACGGCCCGGTCGGCTGGATGCCGCCGCTGACGCCGTCGTCCTTGTCCAGCAGCTCGTAGCCGACTGCGGCGCCGGTGCGCAGGAACTGGCCCAGCTGTTCGGCGGCGATGCGGAATGCGCCGTCGTGGCCGTGCAGCCACAGTTCGCCGCCGGCCGTTTCCACCAGGCCGCTGATGCCGCGCAGTTCATGGCCGTCGGCCAGTTGCAGCGGAATGAAACGGCGGCCGTCGTACAGGGCGGCGCCCAGTTCGCCGGCGATCCACAGGTGGCCGTTGCGTTCGACCATGGTCAGCACATTGCCGATGCGCAGGCCCTGGGCCGCGCCGACCATGCTCGCGGCGCCGCGTTCGATGACGGCGATGCGGTTGTCCGGATAGCCTATCCAGATGCGGTCGCGGCGGTCGGCCAGCATGGACAGCACGCGCGCGGCCGGCAGGCCGGGATAGTCGACCCGGCTCCAGCCGCCGTCGTGGTGGCGGTAGATGCCGAGGTTGACGTAGCTGGCCCACCAGTCGCCGCCGCCGTCCTGGGCCAGCGCGCGCGGCGCCATCTGGTCCTTCAATGCCGCGGGCGGCGACGGGATCATGGCGCCGCTGCCGCCCGCCTCGGGCAGCCAGATGCCCTCGGCCGTGCCCAGCGCCGGTCGGCCGTCGCGGCCGGTGGCGGCCGAGCGGAAGGCGTGGGGCGAGCTGTCGTAACGCCGGCCGCCGGCATCCATCAGCCACGAGCCCGTGCTGCCGTTGCTCAGGCGGACCTTGCCGTCCCGGCCCGGATACAGGGCCGGCGTGGCGATCTCCAGATGGCTGGGCAGCGGCCGCACGCGGTTGGGGCGGAACAGGTCCAGCCCGCTGACCGTGCCGATCCAGACATTGCCTTCGCGGTCTTCGAAAAAGGTTTGCGGGTTCATGCCGCTCAGGCCCTGTTCCTGGGTGATGCGCTGGCGTGGATCGGGAAATACATCCGGCAGCATGCGTTCGACCCGGTTCTCGCTGAGCAGCCACATGGTGCCGGCGCGGTCGAACCACATGCCGCTGCCGGGCAGCGCCGGCCTGGCGGGCCGGCCTGCGGCGGGCGCCTGCTGCGACATGCGGTAGTTGGCGTCGCTGCCGTTCGAGGCCCACACGGTGCCGTCCGGCGCGGCGGCCAGCGACGACAGCCGGATGTCGGCCGGGCTGGCGATGCGGTAGCGGCTGTCGCCCTGGCGGCGGTAGTAGACGGCACGGTCGCTCGACACCCATTGCGTGCCGTCGCGGTCGAACAGCACTTGCCAGATCGATTTGGCGCCGGGGTCGAAGCCGCTGTCGGCGCCGATGCGCTGCCAGCGGCCGCCGTTGAGCCAGGCCAGGCCGCCGGCGGTCGTCACCCACATGGCGCCGTCCGGCGCGCGGCTGAAGCTGTAGGTGGCGCCGGGCGGGAAGCCGTCGGCGGCGCCGTAGTGGCGCACCTGGCCGTCCTTGAACACGCTGGCGCCGCCGAAACGGTAACCCACCCACAGGGCGCCGTCGGGCGCGGTGTACAGCGGCAGCACGATGGTCGAGCGCAGCGCCTGGCCGCCGACGCGGTCGCGCCGCTCGAAGTTGAGGCCGTCAAAACGATATAAACCGGTCGGCGTGGACAGCCACAGCCAGCCATCGCGGGTCTGGGTGATGGCCTGGATCTGCGCCGGGGCGCCCTGGGCGGCAGTCCAGGCGCGGTGGCTGTAGTCGCTCAGCAGGCGCGCGTGTTCGGCCGCGCCGGCGGGGGACAGGGCCGCCAGCATCAGGCCGGCGGCCAGCCGCAAAGTGCGGCACATCAGGATTCTCATGCCGACAGCATAACGGCAAAGAGGGGGAGGGGCATCCTCTATTTGGCGGAGACCAGTCCTGGCAGGTTCATGCGCAGCACGGTGCCGGCGCCGGCCAGCTGCGCCACCGCCAGCTCGCCGCCGAAATCGGCCAGGCGTTCGCGGATGCCGCCCAGGTCCAGCACGCCTTGCGCGGTCTGCTGGTCGGGGTGGCCGTCGCCGCTGATGACGATGGACAGCAAGTCGGGCCGCAGATTGAGCGTGGCCTGCACGGTGCGCGCGCCGGCGTGGCCGCACACGTAGCTGAGCGCCGCCAGCACCACGTGGTAGATGCCGGAGATCTGGCGCTGGTCCAGCGTGACGCTGTCTTCGATCAGCTCCAGGCGGCAGCGCAGGCCGTGGCGGCGTTCCAGCCGTTGCATCTGCCATTCGATCGCGGCCGACAGGCCCAGCTCCAGCGTGCTTGGATGCAGTTCGTTGATCAGCTCGCGCACCGCGGTGATGCTGGCGTCCAGCGTGTGCAGCGCCTGGGCGGCGCGCTGGTGCAGCAGCGGTTGGCGCTCGCGGGTGCGGTCGTGCAGGGTGGCGACGTCCAGCTTCAAGGCCAGCAGGTTTTGCGCCAGGTCGTCGTGGATGTCCTGAGCGATGCGGCGGCGTTCGGTTTCCTTGGCCGTGTGCTGGTGTTCGGACAGCGCCCGCAGTTCCTGCACCGACGATTGCAGCAGATGCTCGGCGCGCTTGCGGTCGGTGATGTCGACGCACATGGCGATCAGCAGGTGCGGCTGGCCCTGCTTGTCGTAGGTGGGCAGCTTGTGGGTTTGCAGCCAGCGGTTCTCGCCCAGGCCGGGGTGCCACAGCTCTTCTTCGTAGACGATGTGCTTGCCGCTGGCGAAGGCGGCGCGGTCGTGTTCCAGGAAGTAGGCGGTCTGGTCGGCGGGGAAGAAGGCGGCGCCGTCGTTGCCCTGCATGGCGGCGAAGGGAATGCCCCACAGCGCCTCGCAGGCCGGATTCATCAGCACGACGCGCGATTGCGCATCCTTGATGAACAAGGCCAGCGGCATGATGGCGATGATGTTGTGCAGTTCGCCGTCGGCCTGTTCCATGCCGCCGATGGCGGCTTGCAGCCGCGCTACGACCTCTTCAATGTTCGATTTACCCAGCGATTCGATCAGGCTTTTCATATTGGGGGGACTAAAGTGGTCTTGTTTATATTGTAATGCTAATTTAATCAGTTTGATCAATCTTTAAGGAAATAAAAAAGCCCCGGCGTGAGCCACCCGCATCCCCAAACCGCAGGCTCTTCATGCGATACGTTTATAGGGCCGGCACGTTTCGAACGATGGTCCGAAGCTGGCCCGTCATATCCGTGGCTTCCATGACACCCTGTTGCGAACCGTCGTGCATCAGGATTTGCCCGATAATCAGCGTCTCATGGCCCTTGCCGGCAAGGCGATCGAGATAAATTTCCGAGGTGAAGATGATGTTGGCGCGGCAGTCTTCAGCCACGGTAAAGGTGGCGTTGGCTTCGAAGCGTGGAGCGATGAACATGTTATTGCCCGCAAAATTCAGGTTTGCCGCAAAAGACAATTTTTCAAAGCCGACGTTGTAAAATTTATTTCCATTAAACGGGTCGATCTGGTACGCGCCCTTGGTGGTGACAATGCCGGTTTCCCCGTATATCGCGCCACCGGTAATGGTGTTTTCATTGACCCAGGGACGGTCGCCATCGATGATGTTTGGAGCGTCGCTGACTTTGCCTGTCGTGAGGAAGATACCTACTTTGTTCTGCACCAGCCGGTTGAACGTGATCCGGTTGTACTGCGTGCCCAACTTTAAGTTTGGAGTCTGCGTCCCTGTGGCGGTGAGCCGGATGCCGTTGAGGAATCCATTGGCGGAATTGACGCTCACCTCCGAATAAGCGGCGTCTTCAAGCGTGATGCCCGAGTAGTTCATCGTTGAGTAATCCGGCGTATCGGCCCAAGGCTGTCCTTCGATGGACGCAATGTCCACTATCTGCCGGCCGCGGATGATGAAACCGTCCGAGTTCCGGAACACCAGTCTCCCTTTTGACTTAATTGTCAGGACTTTATTCTCCCCCAGAAGGATAGGCTTGGAGAATTGGTAGACCCCTTGAGGAATAATGATCTCCGATCCGGATGGCGCGAAAGCCAGCACCTTTTGCATGGCGTCCCAGTTGTCTGACGCGCCGTCTTTGAGCCACCAGCCGGCGTTGATCGGTCCTGTTATGTAGCGCTTGTACTGTTTGCCGGCTTTATCTTGAATAATCGTGGCCTGGTCCGCCGTCTGGCCGGTAGCCGAGGATAAGATGAACAAGCCTTCCTTGCCGGGATCTGTCACATAAATGGAATTTTGTACGCTGGTTAAATTCGACACTGCACTGAGCGTGGAAATTGTCTGTCCGTATGCGGTGGTCATCACGGGCAGTAACGCTGCCATGAAAAAGAACTTTTTAATTTCCATTTGCTAAACTCCAAGGTTGACGGAATTGCATTCTATATCTTTTTTTGCAACACAATTCTATCCAATTGCCGTTATTGCGCCGGATCGTCATCCAGTCTTCTGAATGAACAACGGCCCGGTCGTCAATTCGACCGGGCCGTCAAGGAGAGGGCTGGAAAATAAGGCGTCCGCGCCTGGCGGGCTGGTTTAGCCGGTGTTGCGCAAGCCGGCGGCGACGCCGTTGATCGACAAGTGGATGCCGCGATGCACGCGCTCATCGGCCTTGCCCGGTTCGCTGGACAGGGCGCGGTGGCGCTTGATCAGCTCCACCTGCAAGTGGTTCAGCGGATCGAGGTAGGCGAAGCGGTTCTGGATCGAACGCGCCAGCAGCGGGTTGCCGGCCAGCCGTTCGGTGGCGCCGGTGATGCTTTGCAGGATGGACAGCGTGTTCGCATGCTCTTCGGTGATGCGCTTGAAGATGCGTTCGCGCAGCTCCTTGTCCTGCACCAGCTCGGCGTAGCGCGAGGCGATCGCCAGGTCGGTCTTGGCCAGCACCATGTCCATGTTCGACAGCAGCGTGGCGAAGAACGGCCACTGCTTGAACATCGCTTGCAGCTGCGCCAGGCGCTCGTCGCGCTTGCCGTCCGCGACCCAGGCGCCGAGCGCGCTGCCGAAGCCGTACCAACCCGGCAGCAGCAAGCGGCACTGGCCCCACGAGAAGCCCCATGGAATCGCCCGCAAGTCTTCGATGCGCTTGGTCGACTTGCGCGAGGCCGGGCGCGAACCGAGGTTCAGCTCGGCGATCTCGGCGATCGGCGTGGCGGCGAAGAAGTAGTCGGTGAAGCCCGGGGTTTCATAGACCAGGTTGCGGTAGGCCTTGTAGGCGCGGTCCGAGATCTCGGCCATGATGGCTTCGAACTGGCGCAGCTGGGCCTGGTGGTCGGCGTCTTCCGACTGCGGCATCAGGCTCGCCTCCAGCGTGGCGGCGACCAGCAGCTCCAGGTTGCGGCGGCCGATGTCCTTGTTGGAGAACTTGGAGGCGATGATCTCGCCCTGTTCGGTCAGCCGGATCTGGCCGTTGACGGTGCCGTGCGGCTGGGCCAGGATGGCCTCGTACGACGGACCGCCGCCGCGGCCCACCGTGCCGCCACGGCCGTGGAACAGGCGCAGCTTGACGCCGGCTTTTTCAAACACGGTGACGAGGTGGGTCTCGGCCTTGTACAGTTCCCAGTTGGAGGTCAGGAAACCGCCGTCCTTGTTGGAGTCCGAATAGCCCAGCATGACTTCCTGGATCTGGCCCTGCTTGGCGATCAGCGCCTTGACCAGCGGGATCGCCATCACGGCTTCCATGATGCCGGCCGCGCGTTGCAGGTCGGGGATGGTTTCGAACAGCGGGATCACCATCAGGTCCAGCTCCTGCTCGGCGATGCGCAGCAAGCCCATCTCCTTTTGCAGCAGCAGCACTTCCAGCAGGTCGGACACGGTTTCGGTGTGCGAGATGATGTAGTTGCGGATGGCGCGGGCGCCGTACAGCGCGCGGATCTGGCGCGCGGCGCGCAGCACGCCCAGCTCGGAATCGGTCTCGGCCGAGTAGGCGATGTACGGCGAGTACAGCAGGCGCGGTTGCGACAGCTCGCTCAGCAGCAGCGCCACTTTGGCGTCCTCGTCCAGCGACGAATAATCGGCCTGGCCGCCGGCCTTGGCGAACAGCTCGGCCAGCACGCGCTCGTGGATGTCCGACGATTGGCGCATGTCCAGCGAGGCCAGGTGGAAGCCGAAGATGTCGGCTGCGCGCTTCAAGGTCGACAGGCGCGGCTGCACCAGCACGGCGCCGTGGTTGGCGTTGAGCGAATCGACCAGCACTTGCAGGTCGGCCGCGAACTCGGCCGCCGCCGCGTAAGGCTCGGCGTGGCCCACTTCCTTGCGCAGGATGTTGGTCGCGCCCAGCGCGCGGGCGGTGCTGGCCAGGCGGGCGTAGATGCCGATCAGGGCGCGGCGGTACGGTTCGTCTGCGCGGTGGTCGGACAGGTCGGGCGACTGGTCGGCCAGCGCTTGCAGCTCGGGGCTGCAGGCGATCATCAGCGTCGACACCGACAGTTCGGCGCCCAGCGTGTGCGCTTCTTCCAGGTAGAAGTCGAGGATGGTGGTGGCCTGGCGCGTCAGCGCGTGCTCCATGGTGCCGCCGTTGACGTTGGGGTTGCCGTCGCGGTCGCCGCCGATCCAGCTGCCCATCTGCACGTAGGGCGCGGTGGTCGCTTGCGCCCGGCCGTAGTGGGCGGCGATGTCGGTTTCGATGTCGTCGTACAGGCCCGGCAGCTCGCGCAGGAAGGTGATGCGGTAGTAGGACAGGGCGTTTTCGATCTCGTCGGCCACGGTCAGCTTGGAGTAGCGCAGCATGCGGGTCTGCCACAGCGTGGCGACGCGGGCGCGCAACAGGTGCATGTTGGCGGCCTGTTCCTTGGGTGTCAGCGGCAGGTCGCGCTCGGCCAGCAGGCGGGCGATGTCGTGTTCCGCATCAAGAATGGACTTGCGCTGCACTTCGGTCGGGTGGGCCGTCAGCACGGGCGAAATCAGCGCGTCCTGGAAGAAGGTGGCCACGGTTTCCTGGCTGACGCCGGCTTCCTTCAGCTTGCACAGCGCGAAGTTGACGCTGCCTTGCTGCGGATTGGAGCCGGCCAGCAGGTGGGCGCGGCGGCGGCGGATGTGGTGCTGGTCTTCCGCGATATTGGCCAGGTGCGAGAAGTAGGAAAACGCCCGCACCACGGAAATGGTTTGCTCGCGGGTGAGGATTTTCAGCATGCCGTCCAGTTCCTTGGCGGCGCCAGCGTCGGCCTCGCGCCGGAAGCGCACGGCCGTCTGCCGGATGGTTTCGACCACGGCGTAGACTTCCTCGCCTTCCTGGTCCCGCAGCACGTCACCCAGCAGGCGGCCTAGCAGGCGGATGTCTTCTTTAAGAGGGGCGTCTTTGTCCACGCCAGGTTGTTCAGCCGTTTGATCGTTCGTTGCACTAGATTGGTTTGCCATGAGATAAGCCGCAAAGATGTGAAAAGTCGGTGCAAAGGCTTGTGGCCCGGTTCTGCAAGAAGGTGAGCGTGATAAAATTTGTGATCTTAAACACGCGCGTTTTAACTGGCCTGCGCCGGTTAGCGTTAGCTACAGCGAAAGAACTGGTTTTGAAAATATCGGAATTACTACAAAATCCTCCGTCCACCTTGGTGATCGCTTCGCGTGAAAGTCGGCTTGCCATGTGGCAGGCCGAGCATGTACGGGCGCGATTGACTTTATTATATCCGCAGTGCGATATTAAAATTGTAGGAATGTCGACAAAAGGCGATCAAATTCTTGATCGAACCTTATCAAAAGTGGGCGGCAAGGGTCTGTTCGTTAAGGAACTTGAAGTCGCGATGGCCGAAGGCCGCGCCGATCTGGCCGTGCACTCGCTCAAGGATGTGCCGATGGAGCTGCCGGAAGGCTTCGCCCTGGCCGCCGTGCTGGAGCGCGAAGACCCGCGCGACGCCTTCGTCTCCAACGACTACGCCTCGCTCGGCGAGCTGCCAGCCGGCGCCGTGGTCGGCACCAGCAGCCTGCGCCGCCAGTCGCTGATCGCGGCGCGCTACCCGCACCTGGTGATCAAACCGTTGCGTGGCAACCTCGACACCCGCCTGGGCAAGCTGGACCGTGGCGATTATGCGGCCATCATCCTGGCCGCCGCCGGCCTCAAGCGCCTGGGCCTGCCCGAGCGCATCCGCGCGCTGCTGGACCCGGCTGACAGCCTGCCGGCCGCCGGCCAGGGCGCGATGGCGATCGAGATCCCCGTGCGCAAGGAAGCGGGCGGCGTCGACCTGATGGCCTTGCTGGCGCCGCTGAACGATGAAGCCACCTTCCAGGCCGTCACGGCCGAGCGCAAGGTGTCCAAGGTGTTCGGCGGCAGTTGCCAGGTGCCGCTGGCGGCCTTCGCCACGGTGGAAAATGGCCAGATGCATCTGCGCGCCATGGTCGCCACGCCGGACGGCGCCCGTATGGCCAGCGCCGAGGTACGCGGCGCGGCCGCCGACCCGGAAGCGCTGGGCGAGCAGGTCGCCGAGCTGCTGCGCGCGCAGGACGCGGTCGATATCCTGGCGTCCTGCTTGAGCGAAGCCGCGCAAGCCGACGCCGACGCCCGTTCGGCTACGCTGGCCGGCGACGCGCCATCCTCCGCCACCTGACCAGCGGATGACCGGCGCCGTCGTCATCACCCGTCCCCTGGCGCAAGCCCTGCCGTTGGCGGCCCGTGTTAGCGCACTGGGCCGCCAGGTGGAACTGTTGCCGCTGCTGGAAATCGAAGCCTTGCCCGAGCCGGCCGCCTTGCTGGCCGCGCTGGCGCGCCTGTGCGCGCCGCAGCCGGGCTACAAGATGGTGGCCTTCGTCTCGCCCAACGCCATCGACGCCGCCTTCGCGCATATCCAGCAGTGGCCGGCCGGCGTCAAGCTGGCGGTGCTGGGCGAGGGCAGCCGCGCCGCGCTGGCCGCCCACGGCGTGACGCCGGAGACGGTCGACATCGTCAGCCCGGCCGACAGCGCCCACAGCGATTCCGAACACTTGCTGCAAACGCTGGACCTGGCGGCGCTGAACGGTCAGCCGGTGCTGATCGTGCGCGGCGAAAGCGGCCGCGAGCTGATGGCCGACGGCCTGCGCGCGGCCGGCGCCGTGGTCGACGTGGTGCCGGCCTACCGCCGCTCCGTGCCGCGCCTGACGCCGCAACTGGCCGCCACCTTGCGCCGTTTGCTGTTGCAGCAAAACGACTGGATCATCACCAGTTCCGAGGCCCTGCGCGGCCTGTGCGCGCTGCTGGCGCAGCTCGACGCCGACTATCCTGATGCGGCGCAACAGAATCCCGTTGTATTGATGCAACAACAGCATTTGATCATCCCGCACGCCCGAATTGCCGAAACGGCAAACAATTTGGGCTTTTCCCGACTGACGCTCACCGGATCAGGCGACGAACGCCTGCTGGCCGCGTTACAATCACGCCTATGAACGATTTGCCTACCTTACCCGATCCTGTCGTCTCCGCCGGCGCCGCCGCCGAGACCCCGCCTGCGTCCAAGCCGCAGCCTGAGCCCAGCCTGCTCGAAACCGTGCAACAGCCGCAAATGCTGCTGGTCGGTATCGTCGTGCTGGCCATCCTGCTGGCCGGACAAACCTGGTCCTCGCACAACCAGGTGCGCAACCTGCGCGAGGAAATGGCGCGCCGCCTGCAAAAGGGCGACGCCAGCAATGCCGAAACCGGCACGCTGGCCCGCGCCGTGCAGGAAACCAGCAAGGAGCTGCAAGCCAAGGTCGGCCTGCTGGAAAGCAAGCAGCAGGAAGCCCAGAGCCAGCAACTGGCGCTGGAGCAGCTGTACCAGGACTTGTCCAAGAACCGCGACGAATGGGCGCTGACCGAGATCGAGCAAGTGCTGTCGACCGCCAGCCAGCAGCTGCAACTGGCCGGCAACGTGCCGGGCGCGCTGATCGCGCTGCAGAACGCCGACCGCAGCCTGTCGCGTTCGGACAAGCCGCAATTCATCACCATCCGCCGCGCCATCGCCAAGGACACCGAGAAGCTGAAGGCCTTGCCGAGCGTCGATTCGGTGGGCATGGCGCTGCGCCTGGACAACGTGATCGCCCAGGTCGATACGCTGCCGATGCTGTCGGACGAAAAGCCGACGCTGCCGGCGCCGCCGGAGAAAAAATCCAAGGCCAAGGCGGCCGGCGGCAAGGGCGGCAAGCCTGAGCCGGTCGAGCCGACCAGCCCGTGGCTGCAAGCGGTGCAGGACACCTGGAGCAGCTGGAGCAGCGAGATGTGGACCGACGTGCGCCAGCTGATCCGCGTGCGCAGCGTCGACACGCCGGACGCGCTGATGCTGTCGCCGACGCAGGCTTACTTCCTGCGCGAAAACCTCAAGCTGCGCCTGCTGAACGCGCGCATGGCGCTGTTGTCGCGCAACGAGACGGCCTTCCGCGCCGACCTGATCGCGGCGCAGGAAGCGCTGGTCAAGTACTTCGACGTGCGCGCCAAGTCGACGCAGACGGTGCAGACGCTGCTGCGCCAGGTCCAGACCAGCAACCTGGCGATCGAGATGCCGACCCTGTCGGACAGCCTGAACGCCGTGCGCAACTACAAAGCGAAGCCATAAGTCATGCGTTTATTTCTCTGGATAGTCGCTTTGATGGCCGCCGCCATCGGTATCGCCGTGACGGCGCGTTTCAACCCGGGCAATGTGGTGCTGTTCTACCCGCCGCACCGGATCGACCTGTCGCTGAACTTCTTCGTGGTGCTGGAAGTGGCGCTGTTCGCCTTCCTGTACTTCGTGATCCGCGCCTTCCGCGCCACCGTCAGCATGCCGGGCAAGGTTGCCGCCTACCGCCAGCGCAAGCGCGAGCGCGATGGCAACAAGGGTCTGCGCGAAGCGTTGAAGGCATTGTTTGAAGGCCGCTTCGGCCATGCCGAGAAGGCCGCAATGCGCGCCTCCGAGCTGCCGGAAAACGCCGGCGTCGCATCGCTGATCGGCGCCCGCGCCGCGCACCGCATGCGTCAAAGCGCCCGTCGCGACAACTGGCTGGCCAAGCTGGCCGACGACCAGGCGATGAAGACCGCGCGCCTGATGACGATGACCGAACTGCTGGTCGACGACCACCAGCCGGAGCAGGCGCTGGAAGCGGTGCGCGAGCTCAACGCCAGCGGCACCCGTCACATCCATGCGCTGCAATGGTCGCTGAAGGCGCAGCAGCAGGCCAAGAACTGGCCGGAAGTGCTGCGCCTGGTGCGCTCGCTGGACAAGCACCGCGCGCTGCATCCGGCGCTGTCGTCGCGCCTGCGCGAGCTGGCGTATGACGATATGCTGTCCGACAGCGCGCATGATGCGGAATCGCTGATGCGCGTGTGGGCCACGGTGCCGAGCGCCGACCGCATCAAGCCCTACGTGGCTTGCCGCGCCGCCACCGCGCTGAACGCGCGCGGGCTGCACGACGAAGCGCGACTGGTGGCGGAAGAATCGCTGGCCGCCGACTGGGACGACCGCGTGGTGCGCGCCTACCGCGAAGCGGCGGCGCCGGCCGGCTCGGCCGCCTTGCTGGTGCAGATCGAGCATTGTGAAAACTGGATACACGCGCGTCCGACCGACGCCGAGCTGGCGCTGACGCTGGGTTCCCTGTGTCTGAAGCAGAAGCTGTGGGGCAAAGCCCAGCGCTATCTGGAGCAGGCCCTGTCGGACGCCGCCGACCCGCGTATGGTGCGCGAATCCCACCTGAAGCTGGCGCAGTTGCACGAAGCGCTGGCCCAGCCGGAAGAAGCCGCCAACCACTACCGCCAGTGCGCGCTGGCCACCATCCTCTAAAAAAAAACCACCGGCCTGAACGCGCTCAAGATCGCGTTCAGTGCAGGTGGGTTTTTTTATATCGCGTAGTACCGTTTCAGCAGCGCGTTGACGGCGGCGGTCATGCCCAGCATCGCCGCCGCGTGCATGGCGCACGCAGCCAGCATCAGCGTCTGTGAGCCCGCCACGGCCACCTCGCGCACGGCGCCGTCGCTGCTGCACAGCGGAACCAGCACCGGCGCCAGCATCAGGCCGGCGCCGTGCAGGGCCGTCATCAAGGCGGCCGAGGCGGCGTGGCCGGCCGCGATGGGCGTCATCGCCCGCAGCGCCTGTTCATGCCTGCGCATGGCAGCACGCGGACACCGCCGGCGCGGCCTCGTAGCGGTCGTGGTGGCGCACCCATGCCATAGTATAGGGCAGGCCTTCTTCGTGGCGGCCCAGCGGGGTCAGGTCGAGGAAGTTATAGGTGTGCATCATCACCTCCACGCCGCGGCCGTAGGTCGAGTAGCTGTGGTAGACCACGCCGTCGTCATCCTTGCAGAACACGCTGACGCCGGGCATGTCGGGATTTTTCATGGATTGGCGCTGGTAGTTGTAGTCGACAGCGCCGCTGGCCAGCTCTTCGGGCCGGAAGCTGACGCGGAAGTCATAGTTGAAATCGCCATCCCCCGACGACACCCAGTTGAAGCGCCAGCCCATGCGGTGGCGGAAGCGTTCGATGTCGTCCAGCGCCGCGCGCGAGATGGCGACGAAAGTCACGTCGCGCTGCGCCAGGTGGGCGAGGGCGCCGTCGGTATGGTCGGCCATGTAGGAACAGTGGGCACATCCCTGTTCGGCGCCGGGCGTGAACATGAAGTGCTGCACCACCAGTTGGCTGCGGCCTTCGAACAGATCGGCCAGCGTGCGCCGGCCTTGAGGCGTGTCGAACACGTAGTTTTTCTCAACGCGCACCCACGGCAGCGCCCGGCGTTCGCGGGCGACCTGGTCGTGCAGGCGCATCAATTCCTTCTCACGCGCCAGCAAGGCCTGGCGTTGCTGCAGCCATAGCGCGGGGGATACGACGGCGTGGTTCAATGTTCCGGCGGTCTGCGCCTTGCTGCTGATTTTGCTGATATTGCTGGTCATCGCTGTCTCCTTTGGAGGCGCCAGGGATAGGCGCCGCAGGACGACTTTAGGCCGTCGGCAGCGCAGCGGGGAGTAACAAGATTGTCGTGAAACCGGCTTTCGGCCGCGCCGCCGCGCTGCTGCGCTGCACAAGCGGGCTGTAGTTCGCTATAATTACGCGGTTAAACATTTGCCAGCACTTACGAGGAAACCCCCATGAGCTTGAATAAAGTATCTTCCGGCCGCGATCTGCCGAACGATTTCAACGTCATCATCGAAATCCCGATGAACGCCGATCCGATCAAGTATGAAGTTGACAAGGAATCGGGCGCGATCTTCGTCGATCGTTTCATGGGCACCGCCATGCACTACCCATGCAACTACGGCTACGTGCCGAACACCCTGTCCGCAGACGGCGATCCGGTCGATGTGCTGGTCATCACTCCGTTCCCGCTGATCCCGGGCGTGGTCGTGCGCTGCCGTCCTGTCGGCGTGCTGAAGATGACCGACGAAGCCGGTGAAGACGCCAAAGTGCTGGCCGTGCCGGTCGACAAAGTACTGTCGATCTACAGCCACTGGCAGAAGCCGGAAGACCTGAACGAACTGCGCCTGCGCCAGATCCAGCACTTCTTCGAGCACTACAAAGACCTGGAAAAAGGCAAATGGGTCAAGATCGACGGCTGGTACGGTCCGGACGAAGCCAAGGAAGAGATCCTGAGCGGCGTTGCTGCTTACAAAAAAGAAAACGGCATCGCGTAATTCACGCTGCTAACAAAGAAGCCCCGGGCGTTAGCGCCTGGGGCTTTTTTTTATCCGCGCGGTGCGCCGCTGGCCGCTTCCGCCTCGCGCCGCAGGCGCGACATGTATTGCGGCGTGATGCCCAGGTAGGAGGCGATCGCCCGCTGCGAGATGCGGGCCTCCAGCCCCGGATACTCTTCGCGGAAGGCCGCCAGCCGCTCGTGGGCCGAGGTCTCGCCGTTGGTGTAGGCGCGCTGCGCCAGCGTCTGCAGGCCGTGCATGGCGATGTTCAGATGGTAGTGCTGCATCACCTCGTGCTGCGCGCGCAGTTCGCAGGAACGTTTCCAGTCCAGGGTAAAACCATGGATGGGCGTTTCGGCCACCAGGAATTGCACCGCCGCCTGCCCGTGCTCGCCGGCGGTCAGGTCGGTCAGCGTGGTGGCCGACTCGCCCTCGCGGTAGAAACGCAGCGTCACTTCGAGGCCGTCGCGGTTGAAGAAACCGCTGCGCACCACGCCGCTGCTGATCCAGTGCACCTGGGTCGCCGGCACGCCGGCACGTTGCAGGTATTCCCCCTTGCGCACGTGGAAAGGCTTGGCGATGGGCGCCAAAAGCTCGGTCACGTTGCTGTAGGATTCATCGCTGACGTCGATCCGCTTCATCGTGGCGGTCTTGAACCGTTCACGCTGTCTTATAAAATCTGCATTCATGCTTTGCTTGCCACGTTCCTGATAAAACCCTCCAAGGGGCACAGAGTATAGGCCCGATTGAAATTGCTGTGAAGCAAACTGGTTTCATCCCCGGGAAGATAATAGTTAACGCTACCATTCTAACCGTTTGAGAGTTTCCGTGCCGCCAGCCGGGACTGTTGCTGTTCCATGCCATTTCGTCGCATATTTGTTGATATAAAAGAATTATACAAGTACCATTCAAATTGTTTTTTTATAACTAATTTGAATGGGGGATTTTATGACGACTTTGATGACGCGTTTGCTGGCCTCCGCCGGACTGTGTCTTGGTTTGTGCTGGAGCGCTGGCGCCGCCGCCACCAACTACGATTTCAGCACCTTCATGACCGATGGCCAGGGCTACGAGAATGCGACGTTCGGCGATCTGAACATGACTTCCGAGGCAGGCAACCTGCATTACACGAGCTTGTATGGCGGCGGCCTGTTTGCCGGCACCGGTGGCGACAGCGATATCACGTTCACCTTCGCGCATGCGGTCAGCAACATCTCGATCCGTGCCGGCGACGGCGCCGGTGACGCCGATGCTTTCGGCATCACCGCTTACGCATTCGGCAGCAACGCGCTGCTGGGCACGTGGTACTCGCCGACCTTCGGCGACAATGCCAACAACCAGTGGTACACCCTGTCGATTCCCGCCGCAAACGTGGGCCGCATCGTGTTCGATCCCTGCAATTCGGCACATTGCCCTGGCCAGCTCGGCTCTTTGGGCGGCGTGGTCTTGACCGACCTGAACGTGACCGCCGTGCCTGAGCCTGAAACCTATGGCATGCTGCTCGCTGGCCTGGGCGTGATGGGCGCCGCAGCGCGCCGCCGTCGCAACGCAGCTTAAGCTGGACCGCTACGGCAGCTGTGCCTTGAACGGGGTGCGCTCACCGAGCTCATCGATGTACTCGTCCATGGCTGCCGTTTCCTGTTGCAGGAAGTCGGCGATGGCGTCGGCAAAGCGCGGGTCGGCCACCCAGTGCGCCGACCAGGTCGGCGTCGGCACCAGCCCGCGCGACATCTTGTGCACGCCCTGGGCGCCGCCTTCAAAGCGCGCCAGGCCGTGCCGAATGCAGTAATCGATAGCTTGCACATAGCAGGTTTCGAAGTGCAGGCCGGAGACGAATTCCTGCGTACCCCAGTAGCGCCCGTACATGATGCCGCCGCCCACCAGGTTCAGCGCGGCCGCCACCGGCGCGTCGCCGCGCTTGGCCAGCACCATCATCATGCTGTCCGGCGTCTCGCGCAGCAGGCGTTCGAAAAACTCCAACGACAGGTACGGCTTGGAATAATGCGCGTGGTAGGTCGACACGTAGCAGCTGTAGAAAAACTTCAGCACCCCGGCGCTGATCTGCGCGCCAGCCAGGTGCTCGAAGGCGATGCCCGCATCGAGCACGCGCCGCTGGTCCTGGCGGATCTTCTTGCGCTTCTCCATCTTCATGCTGGACAGGAAGGCTTCGAAATCCGCATAGCCGGCATTCTCCCAATGGAATTGCACGCCTTCGCGCAGCATGAAGCCGGCCTTGGCCAGCGCCTGCTTGTCCTGCTCGTCGGGGAAGAGGATGTGCAGCGAGGACGTGCCCAGCTGCCGCGCCACCTGCAACGCGGCGCGCGCCAGCAGTTGTCGGTCTTCCTGCGTGCGCGCCAGCAGGCGGCTGCCCGTCACCGGCGTGAACGGCACCGCCGACAGCAGCTTGGGGTAGTACTCGATGCCGTTGCGGTGGAAGGCGTCCGCCCACGCGTGGTCGAACACGTACTCGCCCCGGCTGTGATCCTTCAGGTACAGCGGCATGGCGCCGTCCAGCACGCCGTCGCGGTGCAGCACCAGGTAGCGCGGCGTCCAGCCGGTGTCCTCGGCGGCGCAGCCGCTTTCGTGCAGCGCGTGCAGGAAGGTGTGGCTGAGCGTCGGGTTGTCGCCGGCCAGCGCCTGCCATTGCGCGGGGTCGACGCCGTCGAGCGAATTGATGATCGTAAACTCTGCTTCTGCCACGCCTGCCTCCGGCCCTTGATGTTGGCGCAAGTCTAGCCTATCTGGGCCGTATCTGTTGGCGGCGGCGCGGCTGTCCCCGTGCGATAATTCGATTTTGTCTATCCGATGTGCCCGTGAAAGACTACACATGACCTCGAATTTCCTGAATCTGTACACGCACGATTTCGCCCGCGTCGCCATTGCGGCGCCGGTCTGCCGGATCGCCGACCCCGCCTACAACGCCGCCCAGACCATCGCCCTGGCCGAACAGGCCGCCGCACAAGGCGCGGCGCTGGTGGCTTTCCCCGAGCTGGGCCTGTCGGCCTACACCTGCGACGACCTGTTCCACCAGCGCGCCTTGCTCGACGGCTGCCTCGACGCGCTCGACAGCATCGTCGCCGCTTCGGTGCAATGGAAGCTGGCGCTGGTGGTCGGCGTGCCGCTGCGGGTCGAGCATCAGCTGTACAACTGCGCGGTGGTGATCGCCAACGGCCAGATCCAGGGCGTGGTGCCGAAGAGCTACCTGCCCAACTATGGCGAGTTCTACGACGCCCGCCAGTTCAGCAGCGGCGACTACGCCGTCGCCACCGAGATCGACCTGCTGGGCGAGCGCGTACAGTTCGGCTCCGGCCTGCTGTTCGAAGTGGCCGACATGCCGCTGTTCAAATTCCACGTCGAGATCTGCGAAGACGTGTGGGTGCCGATCCCGCCGTCGTCGTTCGCGGCGCTGGCCGGCGCCACCGTGCTGGTCAACCTGTCGGCGTCGAACGCGCTGGTGGGCAAGGCCGGCTACCGCAATCAGCTGGTGTCGCAGCAATCGGCGCGCTGCATCTCGGCCTATCTGTACACCTCGGCCGGCAGCGGCGAATCGACCACCGACCTGGCCTGGGACGGGCAGGGCGTGATCTGCGAGAACGGCGAGCTGCTGGCCGAATCGAAGCGCTTCGCCGACGAAGCCACGCTGACCTTCGCCGACATCGACCTGGAGCGCCTGTCGCGCGAACGCATGCGCATGAACACCTTCGCGCAATCGGTGCAGCGCCACGCGGCCGAGGTCAACAAATTCCGCACCGTGTTCTTCGAGCTGGAGATCGGCCGCGAAGAGCCGCTGGCGCTGAAGCGCTGCATCGAACGCTTCCCGTATGTGCCGTCCGACGCGCGCCGGCGCGACGAGCGCTGCAACGAGGTCTACAACATCCAGGTGCAGGCGCTGGCGCAGCGTCTGACCTCCAGCAATATCAAGAAGATCGTCATCGGCATTTCCGGCGGCCTCG
The DNA here is from genome assembly GCF_009380165.1 of Rugamonas rivuli. Taxonomy (GTDB): domain Bacteria; phylum Pseudomonadota; class Gammaproteobacteria; order Burkholderiales; family Burkholderiaceae_D; genus Rugamonas; species Rugamonas rivuli. The sequence continues at coordinate 473,631 of NZ_WHUF01000005.1, read as the reverse complement.
ATTCGACGCACGCGCTGCTGGTCTGCGCGCGCGTGATGGACAAGCTGAAACTGCCGCGCACCAACATCCTGGCCTACACCATGCCCGGCTTCGCCACCAGCGAACGCACGCTGACGCAGGCGCATGCGCTGATGAAGCTGGTCGGCTGCTCGGCGCAGGAAATCGACATCCGCCCAAGCTGCATCCAGATGCTGAAGGACTTGAACCATCCATATTCGGAAGGGCAGGCGCAGTACGACATCACGTTTGAAAACGTGCAGGCCGGCGAGCGCACCAACCACCTGTTCCGTTTGGCGAACCACCACAATGCCATCGTCTGCGGCACCGGCGACCTGAGCGAGCTGGCGCTGGGCTGGTGCACCTACGGCGTGGGCGACCACATGTCGCACTACAACGTCAACGCCAGCGTGCCGAAGACGCTGATCTCGCACCTGGTGCGCTGGGTCGCCGAGTCCGGCGTGATCGGCCGCAACGACGCGCAGGTACTGCTCGACATCCTGGGCACCGAGATCAGCCCCGAGCTGGTGCCTGGCACGGCGGACGGCCAGCCGGAGCAGCGTACCGAAAGCACCATCGGCCCATACGAGCTGCAGGATTTCAATCTGTACTACGTGCTGCGCTTCGGCTTCCGCCCATCCAAGGTGGCGTTCCTGTCGCTGACCGCATGGCACGACAAGGAGCAGGGCCGCTGGCCGGATGGCGACCACGTCGCGCGCAACCAGTACAGCCTGGGCGCGATCAAGCACAACCTGGGCATCTTCCTGGACCGCTTCTTCCGCACCAGCCAGTTCAAACGCAGCTGCGTGCCGAACGCACCAAAGGTGGGCAGCGGCGGTTCGCTGTCGCCGCGCGGCGACTGGCGCGCGCCGAGCGATGCGCAAAGCGTTGTATGGCTGGAGGAATTGCGCTCCATTCCGGTGCAGGATGAAAGGAATTGACCGGTATTCGCATACGTTGATGGACAGCGTGTGCGTGTCGATTACAATAGAACCAAGGCTCGCGGCTCGCCCGGCTACAGATTTTCGATTTAAACAAAATAAGGAGAAGTCATGAAACAGATTACCGCTGTGATCAAGCCGTTCAAACTGGACGAGGTGCGCGAAGCACTGGCCGAAGTGAATGTCACCGGCCTGACCGTTACCGAAGTCAAAGGCTTCGGCCGCCAGAAGGGCCACACCGAACTGTATCGTGGCGCCGAGTACGTGGTCGACTTCCTGCCGAAAGTAAAAGTCGAAGTCGTGGTCGACGACGGCGTGGCCGAGCAGGTGGTGGACGCCATCATCAAGGCCGCCCGCACCGGCAAGATCGGCGACGGCAAGATCTTCGTGCAGAACGTCGAGCAGGTGATCCGCATCCGCACCGGTGAAACCGGCGCCGACGCTGTGTAATTTCGCCTTTGCTGTCATATCAAGGAATGCCGGTTAATCCGGCATTTTTTGTATAACGATGTTTGGTTATATTAGTTCGAGTTTTCTACGTGGATTAGTAATATAGACACACTGTCCACTCACTGGGAACTCGTGTCATGACCACTCGCACTCGTACACTTGCTGCACTGTCGCTGCTGTCCGTCGCAGCCAACCTGGGCGCCGCGCCTAGCGTCTATCCTACCGGCGTCACCCGCTACGACACCGCCACCGCGTACAACAGCTACGTGATCTTCAGCGGCCAGGACAAGAACACCCATCTGATCGACATGAACGGCAACGAGGTGCATCGCTGGAATGCCGAGGGCTTCCCGCCGGTGCTGCTGGACCCGGCCCTGACCGGCGGCAAGCGCGGCCACGTGCTGGTGCAGCTGGCCAGCACCACCGGCACCTCGAACGAGGGCAACGGCCTGCGCAACCAGGCCATCGGTGAGCTGGACTGGAACAGCCAAGTGATCTGGCAATGGGGCGCGGCAGGTGGCGCGCAGGATGCGTATGCGGCGCCGGTAGAAGGCAAGGCGTCCTCGCAAGTGCCGGGCGGCAGCGCCAAGCAGCACCACGACTGGCGCCGTCTGCCGAACGGCAATACGCTGGTGCTGGCCAACCTCGTGCATCCGGTAGCGGGCTTCGCCGCGCCGCAGGTGCTCGATGACGTGATCTACGAGGTCACGCCGGGCGGCGACATCGTCTGGAAGTGGGTGGCGTCCGATCATTTGAACGAGTTCGGCTTCAAGCCGGAATCGCTGAAGCTGGTGAAGAACGGCTACTCGCCACGCGGCAAGGCTGCGCCGTTCGATTACCTGCACGTCAATAACATGTCGGTGCTCGGCCCGAACCGCTGGTTCGACGCGGGCGACCAGCGCTTCAATCCCGAGAACATCCTGATCGATTCACGCGAGGCCAACTTCATCGTCATCCTCGACAAGCAGACCGGCAAGGTGGTGTGGTCGCTGGGGCCGGACTATCCGGCGCAGGTGCGCGGCCCGCGTGTGCTGCCGCGCCCGGTGGATCAGATCGTCGGCCAGCATGACGCGCATCTGATCGAGCCGGGCTTGCCGGGGGCAGGTCACATCCTGGTGTTCGACAACCAGGGCGAGGCGGGCTATCCGCGCGTCAGCGTCGGCGTGCAGCCGCGTTCGCGTGTGCTGGAGATCGACCCGATCACCAAGCAGATCGTGTGGGAATACACGGGCGGCGATTCGAACGCGCCGGAGTGGAGTTTCTACAGCTCCTTCATCAGCAGCGCGCGCCGCCTGCCGAACGGGAACACGCTGATCGATGAAGGCATGAACGGCCGCATCTTCCAGGTGACGAGCAAGGGCGATATCGCCTGGGAATATGTCAGCCCGTACTTCGCGCCGACGCCGGTAGCCGGCGCGGGCAAGCCGGTGTTGAGTAATTGGTTGTACCGCGCCCAACCGGTGCCATACAACTGGGTGCCGGAAGGCACTCCGCGTTCCGAAAAAGCGGTCACGCCGCCGGAGCCAGGCAAGTTCCGCGTAGCCACGAACTAAGCGCGAACACGCCCCCGCGCTGCCGATCGCGGCAGCGCCATCACATACCTACAACAACAGAACGCGCCGGCCTTCATGCCGGCGTGCGGGGCGGTTCACGCCCGCTTATTTGAATGGAAGATGCTATGCAACAGAATAAACTGGCCGCCGCCGTCGCCGCGGCATACGGACTCCTGCTGGTCGCCGCCGCGCCGGTGCAGGCGCAGAACGCCGCCGCCTTGGGCGTGTCGGCAATCTCCGGCGCCGCTGCTGAAGCGGTGGCCGAAACAGCCGCCGAGGGCGCAGCCGACCCGGCCGCGACGACCGCCGCCGCTGCCGATGCCTCGCTGGAAGTGGTGGCCCGCGTCACCGTCTCCACGCGCCGCCGCAACGAGACTTCGCAAAGCGTGCCGACCTCGATGAGCGTGCTCGACAGCAGCGCGCTGGAAGGCAACCGCGTCTACCGCGTGCAGGACTTGCAGCAGCTGCTGCCCAGCACCACCGTCAACTACGTCCACGCCCGCCAGATGAGCTTTGCCGTGCGTGGCCTCGGCAACAACCCGGCCAGCGACGGGCTGGAAGGCAGCGTCGGCGTCTATCTGGACAACGTCTACCTGGCCCGTCCCGGCATGGCCGCCTTCGATGCGCTGGACATTCAGCAGCTCGAACTGCTGCGCGGCCCGCAAGGCACGCTGTTCGGCAAGAACACCACCGCCGGCGTGCTCAACATCACCACCAAGCAGCCGACCTTCCGCAGCGAGAACAGCGCCCAGCTGTCGCTCGGCCAGCAAGATTATGTGCAGGCCAAGGCCGTGATCTCGGGCGCGTTCTCGGACACGGCGGCCGGCCGCATCTCCGCCTACAAGACGCATGAAGGCGGCTACATCACCAACGTCTACAACAACAGCAAGGTGCAGGGCGGCGACCGCGAAGGCGTGCGCGCCCAGCTGCTGCTGGAGCCGAACAACAAAGTCAGCGCGCGCGTGATCGCCGACTACAACGTCGAAGACTCCAACAACGGCACGCTGATCTTCTACAGCGCCGGCCCGAGCGGCAAGTTCCTGACGCAAGCCGCCGCTGTCGGCGGCCACCCGATCACCGACCCGGCCAAGCGCGCGGTGAACCTGGACAGCGGTTCGCACGTGGACGTGCATCAGGGCGGCGTCTCCGGCGAGGTCAACTGGAAGCTGGACAACGACTACAAATTCACCTCCATCAGCGCCTACCGCTTCTGGAACTTCACGCCGCACAACGACGACGGCCTCGACGTGCCGATCACGCTGAACGTGGGCGCCTCGGCGCGGCACCGCCAGTTCACGCAGGAAGTGCGCCTGGCAACGCCGCTGGGCCGGCCGGTGGAATCGGTGCTGGGCGCGTACTACTATTATCAAAACCTGGACAACGTCAACTTCACCTACAACGGACCGCTGGCCGACAAGTTCAACGCCACGCCGGCCGGCGCTTGGAGCAATGTCACCAGCATCGGCAACGGCCATTTGCGCGTCAACAGCTACGCCTTGTTCGGCCAGTCGATCTGGCACATCGATCCGAAGTGGGACTTGACCGGCGGCCTGCGCGCCACCTACGAAGACAAGATCGCCCAGGTCACGCGTGACGCGCCGATAGGCCCCGCCGTCAGCGGTCCCGCGCAGGCATCGCGCAACGCCCGCTACGGCGCTTACAACTCGGGCGATGTCCACCTGAACAACCTCAGCCCGTCGGCGCTGGTGACGCTGGCCTACAAGGTCGATACCGACGTGCTGGCCTTCGGCAGCATCTCGCACGGCGAGAAATCGGGCGGCATCAATCTGTCGGTGCCGGGCGCGGCGGGCATCGCCTCGCTCAAGGTCAACAACGAGAAGGCCAACAACCTGGAGCTGGGCATCAAGAGCAATCTGCTGGAGCGCCGCGCACAGGTCAACGCCAGCCTGTTCTGGAACGAGGTCAAGGGCTATCAGAGCAATGCCTACGACCCGGTCAGCGCCACGTCCTACCTGACCAACGCAGGCAACGTGCGCAGCCGCGGCCTGGAGCTGGACACCAGCTTCGTCGTGGTGCGCGGCTTCACGCTGGGCGCCAACGGTTCGTTCAACGACGTCAAGTACAAGGAATACAAGAACGCGCCGTGCCCGAGCGAGCGTCCCGGCGCTTCCTGCGACCTGTCGGGCCGTGCCGCGCTGGTCAATGCGCCGCGCTGGATCGGCAACCTCAGCGCGCAGTATGCGCGCACGCTGGAGGCCAACGTCGAAGGCTATGCCAACGTGAATTATGCCTATCGCAGCAGCACTTACGGTACGCTAGACGCTTCCGAGTACTCGCGCATCCCGGCCTACAGCCTGACCAATCTGTCGGCCGGCGTGAAAGTGAAGAACGGCCAGGCCCGTTGGGATATTTCGGTCTGGGCCAAGAATGTGTTCGACAAGACTTACTACACCAGCACCTGGAACACCAGCCCGAGTGCCTATAACGCCGTGATCGGAACGCCTCGCCAGGTTGGCGTGACCGCCCGCGCAGACTTTTGATTGGAGACCATGAATGACGAATAACAACCGCCGCCGCGTCCTGAAATCCCTGCCTGCGCTGGCGCTGGCCGGCTACCTGCCGAACGGCCTGGCCGCCGGCAAGGAACAGCCCAACATCATCTTCATCCTGGCCGACGACCTGGGCCACGCCGACCTGGGCGTCTACGGCCAGACCGATATCCGCACGCCCAACCTGGACAAGTTGGCGGGGCAGGGCATACGCTTCACGCAGGCTTATGCCAACTCGGCCGTGTGCTCGGCCACGCGCTTCGCGCTGATCACCGGCCGCTACCAGTACCGCCTGCGCGGCGGGCTGGAGGAGCCGATCGCCGGCGCTTCCGACACGCTGGGCCTGCCGCGCACGCATCCCACGCTGCCGTCGCTGCTGAAGAAGCAGGGCTACGGCACGGCGCTGATCGGCAAGTGGCACTTGGGCTACCTGCCGACCTTCGGCCCGCTGAAGAGCGGCTACGACAGCTTCTTCGGCAACTACGGCGGCGCCATCGACTACTTCACGCACAAGCCGGGCGTCGGCCCGCAGGTGAAGGAGGATTTGTACGAGGGTGAAGTGCCGGTGCATCAGATCGGCTACTACACCGACTTGCTGGGCGCGCGCGCGGTGGACTTCGTGCAGAAGCAGCAGGCCGGCAAGCCTTTCCTGCTGTCGCTGCATTACACGGCGCCGCACTGGCCGTGGGAAGGTCCGGGCGACGAGGCCGTCTCGCGCGATATCGACAACATCTTCCACTACGACGGCGGCGACCTGGCCACGTATGGCCGCATGGTCGAATCGCTGGATGCGTCGATAGGCCGCGTGCTGAAGGCGCTGGAGGACAAGGGTCTGGCGGAGAACACCATCGTCATCTTCACCAGCGACAACGGCGGCGAGCGCTTCTCGAAGACCTGGCCGTTGACGGGGCAGAAGACCGAGCTGCTGGAGGGCGGCATCCGCGTGCCGGCCATCGTGCGCTGGCCGGGCAAGATCGCGGCGGGACAGGTGTCGGAGCAGGTGGCGATCAGCATGGACTGGCTGCCGACCCTGCTGGCGGCGGCCGGCGGTGCGCCCGATCCCGCGTATCCGACCGATGGCCGCAACCTGCTGCCGCAGCTGCTGGGTCAGGCCGCGCCGCAGGAGCGCACGCTGCTATGGCGCTACAAGTCGAATGCGCAGCGCGCCATCCGCTCGGGCAATTGGAAGTATCTGAAAATCGGCGGCAACGAGTTCCTGTTCGACGTGGTCAAGGACCAGCGCGAGCGCGCCAACCTGGCCAAGCGCCATCCCGAGGTGTTCGCGAAGCTGAAGTCGCAATGGGAGCAGTGGAACCAGGACATGCTGCCCATCACCGCCGACGTGCGCACGCACGGCGTCAGCGGCAAGGTGCAGGCGGACCGCTACGGCGTGCCGCCAGCGGGCAGCGTTAGCGAATAGGGTAGATGTAGAAGAAGTCGTCGTCACGCTCCCAGCCTTTGGATTCGTACAGCGCTTGCGCCGTGGCGTTGTCGTTGGCGGTGGAGAGCGCCAGGCGGATGGCGCCGACTTCTTTTGCAAAATCGACCGCTGCCGACAGCAGTCCGGCGCCGACGCCTTTGCGGCGCCCCAATTCGTTGACGAACAAGTCGTTCAGGATGTAAATCCGGCCGAGCGAGACGCTGGAAAAGCTCGGATACAGTTGCGTAAAGCCGACCGGCTCAGCGCCGTCGTGGGCAATGAACAATACCGATTCGCCGTGGTTGAATCGGTCCACGAGAAACTTCCTCGCCGCTGCCACATCGCTGTCGCGGCCGTAGAACTGGCGATAGCCGTCAAATAAAACCGATAAGGCCTCGATGTCGGAAAGTGCGGCCTGGCGAATGCTGATGGTGCTCATGCGATGTTTGTCCTGTTAAATTAATTTGATTTAAAGCGCGTCTCTTACGCCTCGGAACCCCAGGCCGCCGGAGCGGTCCTTGGAAGGCGCCATCAGCAGGTACTTGCCGTGCTCATTGAGCTTGTAGGCTTGCGGGAAGTACCAGTACGAGTCTTGCGGCTGGTAATAGCTGCCGCCGCGCAGGATCGCTGTGCGGGTGTGTTCGTCGGAGAACTCGTTGGTCCACTGCCAGATATGGCCGACCATGTCCTCGACGCCGAAGGGGCTGGCCCCCTTCGGATGCTGGCCTACGCGCTCGGGTGGCGGCAGGTCGCGGCTTTTGGCGGGAGTCGGGACCATGGAGTCATCCCATTCGTTGCCCCAGGGGTAGAGCCGGCCGTCGTTGCCTTGTGCCGCGTACTGCCACTCCCATTCATGCGGCAAACGCTTGCCGGCCCATTTCAGGTAGGCGCGCGCATCTTCCAGCGACACCCAGGTCACTGGCCGGTCTTCGTCGCCGGCTTTGGGGCTGCCATGCTCCCAGTGCTTCAGGAAATTGTGGTCGTCCTTCGGGCGGTAGGCGCTGGCGACGATGAACTGTTTGAACTGCGCATTGGTGACGGGATGTTTGTCGATGTAGAAGGACTTGATCGCCAGCCGGTGCACATGGCCGCGCCTGGCGGAGGATTCCCATGGATATTGCACATCCAGCCCCGGCTTGTTCTCGCCCTCGATCTCAATGCCGCGCACCTGGAAGTCGAACGTGGCGGCGGGTATCTTGATCATGCCGGCGGGCGCACTGCGGGCAGGCGCGGTCGACGCGATCGGTGTCATCTTCTGCGGCAGCGGCGTCCATTCGTTCGAATAGGCGCGCAGCGGTTTGGCCGCCTGTTGCGCCAGCCGCTTCATTATGCTGTCAAGGCCGGCAGCCGATGTATCGCGGTCGAGGCGCAGCACGGCGCCATAGCCGTGGGCTTCCAACGGCATGCTCAGCTCGGCGTAGCCGTCGCGCACCAGCGCAGTGATTTCCTTGCCGTTCCAGACATCGAAGTAGCGCTGCCCCGGCTGGTGCGGCACCCGCATGATGCTTTCACTCACGCTCCAGTCGGTGCGATTGATGATGGTCCACAGCGTCTTGCCGGCCAGCGGAAACTCGCTGGCGTAGACGCCGTAATGCAGCGTCGGCACATGCGGCCGCCAGTCGGCGCTGACCAGGTGCTCGGGGAAGGCGCGGTAGATGGTGGAGATGCGGCGCATCGCCTCGCCATCGCGCGGAGTGAACTGGTTCCACCAGCCCCAGACGTTTTCCCAGCTCTCGATGCCGACGCCGTTGAAGAACGCGTCCTGCAGGATGTTGGTGCGGTCGGTGGCCCAGCGGTCGCACACGTGCACCATGTGGCGCGGTTCCAGCCATTTCCATTTGCTGACCAGCGGCACCAGCGACGTCGGCCAGTAACCCCAGCTCTGCTGGTTGTAGGCGAGCATGCCATCGTCCTTGAACGAAAGCTCCGGCTCCAGCGCGACCGGGTGGCCGGTGGTATCGGAGGCGGTGCGGTATTCGATGGGCAGGCCATCCATGGTGTCGCCGTTGATGCCGTCGGCTCCGATCTCGGCCATCAGCGACGCCGTCGCCTCGTGCGGAGGCTGGCCGGGATCGCGCGAGCCCGTGTCCCACGGCATGGTGGGGAAGAAGACCTTCACGCCACGCGCATGGAAATCCTTGATCAGCTGGCGCACGCCGGGTATGCCGCCGGGCAGGTCGCGCACCATGTCCCATTGGTTGCGGTTGTCGATGCCGATGTTGGGATAGACCGGCCACAGCAGCACGCTGTCGATGCCGCCGTAGCGCCGTTCGAGATCGTTCAGATAGCGTTCGACGGTGTAGCGGCCGGCAACCGGGTCGTACAGATAGCGGTCCTCGACCATGGCCTGCGGCTGCACGAAGTTGCGCTGGGTCCAGCGCAGTTCCGGGCGGCGGTATTGCACATCGTCGTATGCGATCCTGGCCAACTGGCTGCTGCGCCAGCTGCGCATCGCGTCCAGCCATGCGGCGTGCTGGCCGTTGGGATCGCGCTTCCAGTTGTTCAGGCGAGCGAGCCAGTCGGCTTCGCCCACGTCCTGCTGGTCGGGGCCAAGCAGCTGGCTGCCCCGCACTTCGATCGCGGTGGGGGCGGCGGTCGCGACTGCCGCGCTTAGAAAATAGCCTGCCAAAGCCAGGCGCTTCGGACAGGTCGCCATCAGTTCTTGTGGTAGTGGAGGTGCAGTTCGAATTTCCATGTCACCAGCCGCAGCACGGTGATGGTGGCGGCGCTGGCCCACAGCGCGAAGTCGTCGGAGACGTCGGTGTACTGCAGGCCGATGTACATCCAGCAGCCGAAGAAGGCGCAGATGGCGTAAGGTTTGCCGTCGCGGAAGACCATCGGCACTTCGTTGCAGACGATGTCGCGCAGCACGCCGCCGAAGATGCCGGTGATGACGCCCATCATCGAGGCGATGAACAGCGGCATGTGCGCCGCCTGCGCCTGCGATACGCCGGCCACGGCGAACAGGCCGAGCCCGATGGCGTCGGCCACCACGATCAAGCGTTCGGAAAGGATCTGGCGCAGGGTGCGCATCAGCGGGGCGGCGACCAGCGCCAGGATGAAGATCAGGATCGCGTATTCCTGGTGCAGCACCCAGAACAGCGGCCGTCGGTCGAGCAGGATGTCGCGCAGCGTACCGCCGCCGAACGCGGTGATGAAGGCCACCGTGAACACGCCGACCACGTCCATGCGTTTGCGGCGCGCCTCAACGAAGCCGGAAAACGCGCCCACCAGAATCGCGACAATCTCGATGACAGTGATCAGGGAAACGTGCGGAACAGGGACGTGCTTCATGTAGGCTACGAACAAGGTTGCAATGTTCGTAGGTTAACATGACAAACAGACTACGTGTAATATTGTTTCTTAATTGGAACGTTAGCGGACAGGCTTGAGCGCGGCGCGCAGCAACACGATCAATGCGCCTTCGCCGCCTTCGGACGAGCGCGCCTGGCAGAAGGCCACCACTTCTTCCTTCTGCACCAGCCAGCTGTGCACCATCGAGCGGAGCACCGGCTCCTGGCCCTTGGAGCCGAAGCCGCGGCCGTGGATCACGCACACGCAGCGATGGTTGCGCATGGCCGACTTGCGCAGGAAATCGCCGATGGCGTCGCGCGCATCGTCGCGGCGCAGGCCGTGCAGGTCCAGCTCATCCTGCACCGGCCAGTGGCCCTTGCGCATCTTTTTCACCACATCCGGGCCGACGCCGGGGGCGGCGTAGTTCAGCGACGGATCGTCTTCCAGGTAGTGATCGACTTCGAACAGGTCGGACAGCGATTCGCGCAGCACGGCCGCGTCGTCCTCGGCCTGGGTCAGCTTGCGGGCCGGCGCCGCAGTCGTGGCGGCCGACTTCGGCAGCGACGGCACGTAGCGGTCCGACACCGGCATGCGCTTCACGCCGCCCAGGCTGGACTGGAAGATATTCGCTTCCACGGCCCGGGTCTTTTCCTGTTTGACGCGCTCGGCCTCGGCGGCCGCGCGCGTGTCAGCCTGTTCCTTGAGCTGCTTGCTCAGGGATTTCAGGTCGGCGAAGTCTTTCAAGCCCACGATTTACTCCTGGCCTTCCAGATAGCGCTGGGCGTCCAGCGCGGCCATGCAACCGGTGCCGGCGCTGGTGATGGCCTGGCGGTAGATGTGGTCCTGCACGTCGCCGGCGGCAAACACGCCCGGTACGCTGGTCGCGGTGGCCATGCCTTCGGTGCCGGTCTTGGTCTTGATGTAACCGTTGTGCATTTCCAACTGGCCTTCGAAGATGCCGGTGTTCGGCTTGTGGCCGATGGCGATGAACAGGCCGTGCACGGTCAGGTCGGTGACGGCGCCGCCGTCGGTCGATGCGATCTTGATGCCGGTGACGCCGCTGTCGTCGCCCAGCACTTCCTGCAGCGTGTGGTTGTACTTGATGACGATCTTGCCTTCGGCGACCTTGGCGTTCAGGCGGTCGATCAGGATGGCTTCGGCGCGGAACTTGTCGCGGCGGTGGATCAGCGTCACTTTGGTGGCGATGTTGGACAGGTACAGTGCCTCTTCGACGGCGGTGTTGCCGCCGCCGACCACGGCCACTTCCTGGCCACGGTAGAAGAAGCCGTCGCAGGTGGCGCAGGCGGACACGCCTTTGCCCATGAAGGCTTGTTCCGACGGCAGGCCCAGGTACTGTGCCGAAGCGCCGGTCGAGATGATCAGGGTGTCGCAGGTGTATTCATGGCTGTCGCCGATCAGGCGGATCGGCTTTTCCTGCAGCTTGACGGTGTGGATATGGTCGAACACGATGTCGGTATTGAAACGTTCCGCGTGTTGCAGGAAGCGCTGCATCAGGTCCGGGCCTTGTACGCCCATCGGGTCCGCAGGCCAGTTTTCCACGTCGGTGGTGGTCATCAGTTGGCCGCCTTGTTCGACGCCGGTGACCAGCATCGGCTTCAGATTGGCGCGGGCGGCATAGATGGCGGCGCTGTAACCGGCGGGGCCGGAACCAAGGATCAAGACGCGGGCGTGTTTAGGAGTGGTCATGGGATGGCTTCTGTGTATGTTGAATTAGCAGGCAATGCAAGATTATAGTTCAAGCGGCGCATCAGGATGAATCGTCGGGCCAGTTGCAGCCCAGATGCCTTAGAATAGCCATATATGGATATTTCCTGACCGATAACATTGCAACACCTTTATACCTATGAGCAGTAAAAAAGTTCAGGAACGCATGCCGAAAGCTACTTCCGCCGGTTCTTCCGCCTATACCCGCACCCCGACCGAACGCCAGCCCTTGCCCAACCGGCTGGTGCGGCTGCTGTCGGAGGCGCGCTGGCTGGCGCTGGCCGTGCTTGGCCTGTATTTCGTGCTGATCCTGGTCAGCTACGACAAGATGGACCCTGGCTGGTCCCATGAAACGCTGGTGCCTAAAGTGCACAATCTGGGCGGGCGGGCTGGCGCCTGGCTGTCCGACCTGCTGCTGTACATCTTCGGCATTTCGGCCTGGTGGTGGGCGTTCTACGTGCTGCGCATTGTCTGGCTCGGCTATCGCAGCCTGACGCAGAAATACGTGCTGTCGCGCGAGCCAGAGCCGGAACACGCGCAGGAACCCATCATCCGCACCATCGGCTTCCTGCTGCTGTTTGTCGGCAGTGTGGGGCTGGAATACCTGCGCATGTACACGCTGCATGTGCAGCTGCCGCGCGCGCCGGGCGGCGTGCTGGGGCAGTTGATCGGCCATTCGGCCCACGTCGCGTTCGGCTTCACCGGCGCCACGCTGCTGCTGTTGCTGATGTTCGGCCTGGGCCTGAGCCTGTTCTTCCACGTCTCGTGGCTGACGCTGGCCGAGCGCATCGGCGCCGGCATCGAGACGGTGATCGACTGGTTCATCCAGCGCTACCAGTACCGCGAAGACCGCCGCCAGGGCGAGGTCGCGGCCGTCAAGCGCGAGGAAGTGGTGGTTATCGAGCGCGCCAAGCATGTCGAGAAGCATCCGGTGGCGGCGCCGCCGGTCAAGATCGAGCCGCAGGTCGTCACCGTGGTCAAGTCCGAGCGCGTGGAGAAGGAGCGCCAGGCCAATCTGTTCCAGGACCTGAATGGCGACAGCCGCCTGCCGGCGCTGTCCCTGCTGGACGAGGCGGCCGAGGTGCAGGAAACCGTGTCGATCGAGACGCTGGAATTCACCAGCCGCCTGATCGAGAAGAAGCTGTCCGACTTCGGCGTCGAAGCCAAGGTGGTGGCGGCTTATCCGGGCCCGGTCGTTACGCGTTACGAAATCGAACCGGCCACCGGCGTCAAGGGCAGCCAGATCGTCGGCCTGGCGCGCGACCTGGCGCGTTCGCTGTCGCTGACTTCGATCCGCGTGGTCGAGACCATCCCTGGCAAGAACTACATGGCGCTGGAACTGCCGAATCCCAAGCGCCAGATCGTGCGTTTGAGCGAGATCGTCGGTTCCAAGGTCTACAACGACAATCCATCGCCGCTGACCGTGGCGCTGGGCAAGGACATCGCCGGCAAGGCCGTGGTGGCCGACCTGGCCAAGATGCCGCACTTGCTGGTCGCGGGTACCACCGGCTCGGGTAAATCGGTGGGCATCAACGCCACCATCCTGTCGCTGCTGTACAAGTCCGATCCGGCCGATGTCCGCATGATCCTGATCGATCCGAAGATGCTGGAGATGTCGGTGTACGAAGGCATTCCGCACCTGCTGGCGCCGGTCGTGACCGACATGCGCCAGGCCGGCCACGCGCTGAACTGGGCGGTCAACGAGATGGAGCGCCGCTACAAGCTGATGTCCAAGCTGGGTGTGCGTAACCTGGCCGGCTACAACGCCAAGATCGCCGAGGCGAAGAAGAAGGAAGAGCACATCCCGAATCCGTTCAGCCTGACGCCGGATTCGCCGGAGCCGCTGGAAAAACTGCCGACCATCGTCATCATCATCGACGAGCTGGCCGACCTGATGATGGTCGTCGGCAAAAAGGTGGAAGAGCTGATCGCCCGTATCGCGCAGAAGGCCCGTGCGGCCGGCCTGCACTTGATTCTGGCGACGCAGCGCCCATCTGTGGACGTGATTACCGGCCTGATCAAGGCCAACATTCCGACCCGTATCGCCTTCCAGGTATCGTCGAAGATCGACTCGCGCACGATTCTGGACCAGATGGGGGCGGAAGCGCTGCTCGGCATGGGCGATATGCTGTACATGCCGCCGGGCACGGGCTTGCCAGTGCGGGTGCACGGCGCGTTCGTGTCGGATGACGAGGTGCACCGCGTGGTCAAGCATTTGAAGACCACCGGCGAACCGGACTACATCGACGGCATCCTCGAAGGCGGCACGCTGGAGGGCGAGGGCGGCGGTGCTTCCGGCGAGGCGGGCGAGGCGGGCGGCGAGGCCGATCCGATGTACGACCAGGCGGTGCAGGTGGTGTTGAAGAACCGCCGCGCATCGATCTCGCTGGTGCAGCGCCATCTGCGCATCGGCTACAACCGCGCGGCGCGCTTGCTGGAACAAATGGAAAATAGCGGAGTGGTCTCCGCCATGCAGTCGAACGGCAACCGCGACATCCTGGTGCCGGCTGCCAGTGCAGAATAAAAGAGGATAAACCGTATGATGCGTTTCAAGAATATCGTGGTGCTGGGCGCCGGCCTGCTGGCAGTGGCGTTCGCGCAGGCGAGCGCGCTGGAGCAGTTCAAGTCCTTCGTGGCTTCGACCAAGTCGGCCAAGGGCGAGTTCACCCAGAAACAGATCAAGAACACCAACGGCGAAGCGCCCAAGGCATCCAACACCGCCACCGGCACCTTCGTGTTCGCCCGTCCGGGCAAGTTCATCTGGACTTACGTGAAGCCCTACGACCAGGTGCTGCAAGCCGACGGCGACCAGCTGTTCATCTTCGACAAGGACTTGAACCAGGTCACGGTGAAGAAGCTGGGCGATGCGCTGGGCTCGTCGCCGGCCGCCATCCTGTTCGGCAGCAACGACCTGGAAAAGAACTTCACGCTGACGGAAGCGGGCACCAAAGACGGCCTGGAATGGATGAAGGCCGTGCCGAAAGCCAAGGACACCAGCTTCGAGCAAATCACCATCGGCCTGCGCAACGGCTTGCCGGAAGCGATGGAGCTGAAGGACTCGTTCGGCCAGACCTCGGTGCTGTCGTTCCGCAAGATCGAAAAAAATCCTGCGCTGACTGCGACGAGTTTTAAATTCGTCATGCCGAAGGGCGCCGACGTATTCAATAATTAAAGTCCGCCGAGCCGGGCGCCAACGCCGCAGCTGCGACGCTGCGGCGTTTTTCCATTTTTACGGGTTGACCTATCGTGGCTGATTTATTTTCCACCGAACCGCGCCAGCCGCTGGCCGAAGCCTTGCGGCCCAAGACGCTGGACGACGTCATCGGCCAGCGCCATCTGCTGGGGCCGGGCAAGCCGCTGCGCCTGGCGTTTGAATCCGGCCAGCCGCATTCGATGATCCTGTGGGGCCCGCCGGGCGTGGGCAAGACCACGCTGGCGCGGCTGACCGCCAACGCCTACGAGTGCGAGTTCATCGCGCTGTCTGCCGTGTTCTCGGGCGTGAAGGATATCCGCGCCGCGATGGAGCAGGCCCAGCACAACCTGGACATGGGCAAGCACACCATCCTGTTCGTCGACGAGATCCACCGCTTCAACAAATCGCAGCAGGACGCCTTGCTGCCGTACGCCGAGTCCGGCCTGGTGACGCTGATCGGCGCGACCACCGAGAATCCTTCGTTCGAAGTCAACTCGGCCTTGCTGTCGCGTTCGCAGGTCTATGTGCTGAAGTCCTTCGACGAGGCCGAGCTGCGCCAGCTGGTCGACAAGGCCCGCGCCAAGGTGTTGACGCACCTGGTGTTCGACGATGCCGCCATCGACACGCTGATCGGCTACGCCGACGGCGACGGCCGCCGCCTGCTCAATCTGCTGGAGCAGACCAGCACGGCCGCCAACGCCGCCAAGACCAACCAGATCACGCCCGAGTTCATCCAGAACGCGCTGACCTTGAACGCGCGCCGCTTCGACAAGGGGGGCGACAATTTCTACGACCAGATCTCGGCCCTGCACAAATCCGTGCGCGGCTCGAATCCGGACGCGGCCCTGTACTGGCTGTGCCGCATGCTGGACGGCGGCGCCGACGCCAAATACCTGTCGCGCCGCATCGTGCGGATGGCGTGGGAAGACATCGGCCTGGCCGATCCGCGCGCGATCCAGCTGGCCAACGACGCGGCCGCCACGTTCGAGCGCCTCGGTTCGCCGGAGGGCGACCTGGCCTTGGGGCAGGCGGTGATCTACCTGGCCATCGCCGCCAAGAGCAATGCGGGCTACAACGCCTTCAACGAAGCGATGGCTTTCGTCAAGAAGGACAAGTCGCGCGAAGTGCCGGTCCACCTGCGCAACGCGCCGACCAGGCTGATGAAGGAGCTGGGCTACGGCCACGAATACCGCTACGCCCACGACGAGCCGCACGCCTACGCGGCCGGCGAAACCTACTTCCCCGACGATATGCGCGAACCCGGCTGGTACCAGCCCGTGCCGCGCGGCCTGGAAAGCAAGGTCATCGACAAGCTGGCCTTCCTGCGCAAGCTGGACGAAGACGCCGGCAAGAGCTGAAACTTTCGATACTGTTGTTTCAAGGCAACGGGGTGGCGTCCTCGCAAATCGGCGTAAGATAGGGTCAACACATCGGACGGGATAGCTACTCCGGGAGTTCGTATGCGGCCTTTTTTCGGGATGCTTTTAAGCTTCAAGTTTAAAATCACTTCCCTCGTGATCGCGCTGGTACTGGTGGCGGGCATCGGCGCCGGCGGCATCGCGCTGTTGATCGCCGAGTCCGAGCTGCGCCAGGTGATCGCCCGCCAGGAGCTGTCGCTGCTGACCAGCGCGGCCGCTTTCATCGATAGCGACATCCAGGATAAACGTCAGCTGCTGCGCTTGCTCACGGAGCAGATGCGCGGGCGCGAGGTGACGCTCGCCGAGGTTCAGGAGCTGGTCGAGGCGCACCAGACGCTGCGCGAAGAATTCTTCAACGTCTCCGCCTTCGACGCCTCGGGCACGCTGGTGGCGAGCCTACGCGACCGGAATGCCAAGCGCATTAACATCGCCGACCGCAAGTATTTCCAGGACACGCTGAGGCTGAAGGAGGGCGTGATCTCCGCTCCGTTCCGCAGCGTGCTGTCGGGCCGGCCGGTAGTGGTGCTGACGCAGCCGCTGCAAGATGGCGACGGCAAGATCATCGGCGTGCTGTTGGGCGCCATCGATCTGCAGCGGCCATCGTTTTCGGCGCAGCTCGATGCGCTGCGCTCCAACTCCGCCGGCTACCTGTTCATCGTCACCGACAACGGCACCACGATTCACCACCCCAACCGCAGCCTGATCCTGGAGAAGGGCGATGACGGCCCCGGCACCATCGTTGAAGCCGCGCTGCGCAGTCCCGAGGGCTGGGAGGACGGCATCCTCGACGACGGCGAGCCGGTGCTGCTGGTGCATAAACACCTGCGCGAGGTGGACTGGACCATCGCGCTGTCCTATCCGGTGCTGAGCGCGTTCGCGCCCATGCACAGCGTGCGCTTGCGGGCGTTTGTCGGCTCGGCCATCCTGACCGGACTGGCCGGACTGTTCGGCTGGGCGATCACCAAGAAACTGCTGCAGCCGCTGGGCCGGCTGCACCGCCATGTGGAGGACATCAGCGCCGGCCGCGCCGATATCACCGTGTTCGACATCGACCGGGCCGACGAGTTCGGCCACCTGAGCCGGGCCTTCTACGCGCTGTCCCAGCGGCGGGAGCAGGCCGAGCAGGAGCTGCACCGCCTGGCCACCACCGACGTGCTGACCGGCCTGCACAACCGCCGCATGTTCGACGACTTCCTGCCGAAGGCGCTGGCGCGCGCCGCCCGCTCGGGCCAGCAGGTGGGGCTGGCCATCCTCGACATCGACCACTTCAAGGACATCAACGACACGCTGGGCCACGCGGCCGGCGACCAGGTGCTGGTCGAGTTTGCGCGCCGCCTGGTGGGCGCGGTGCGCACCACGGACACGGTGGCGCGGCTGGCGGGCGACGAGTTCGTGATCGTGTTCGAGCAGCTGGCGACCAACACGGAGATCGATGTGCTGGGGCGGAAAATCGTCGACGCCATGCATGAACCCTTCCTGGGCGGCGGCGCGCAGCGCGCGGTGACGGCCAGCATAGGCATCGCGCTGACGACCAGCCCGGCCGTGACGGTCGACGAGATCATGCGCGCCGCCGACCAGGCGCTGTACGGCGTCAAGGCCGCCGGCCGCAACGGCTTTGCCGTCAACCACGTCGGCGCCGAACGCGTGCTGCGGGCGCGGGGATGAGGTAAGATAAAGGTTTGGCGAGGCGGCTTAGAGGAAGAAAATGCAGCAGGTAACAAAGGTCGACGGCATCGAAGTCTATAGCGAAGGCGAAGGCACGGAGACCATCGTCATGATCCACGGCTGGCCCGACACCTATCGCGTGTGGGATGCCCAGGTGGAGGAACTCAAGCATCGTTACCGTTGCGTACGCTTCACGCTGCCGGGCTTCGACATCACCAAGCCACGCCGCGCCTACTCGCTGGACGCCACCATCCGCATCATCTCCTACATCGTCAACAGCGTGAACCAGAAGCAGAAGGTGATCCTGATGCTGCACGACTGGGGCTGCATGTTCGGCTACGAGTATTACATGCGCAACAAGCAGGCGGTGTCGGCCATCATCGGCGTCGACATCGGCGATGCGCAATCGAAGGCGGTGCGGAACTCGCGCAGCCTGTCGCAGAAAATGATGGTCAGCGGCTACCAGGGCACGCTGGCGCTGGCCTGGGCGATCGGCGGACCGATCGGCAATATGATGACGCGCTCGATGGCGCGCATGTTGAAAGTGCCTTCGCCGCCGGAGTTCATCAGCGTCAAGATGAACTTCCCTTACTACATCATGGCGGCTGGCGAGGCCGGTTCGTACCGCACGATGACGCCGTTCGCACCCAAGGTGCCGGTGCTGTTCATCTACGGCGTGCGCAAGCCCTTCATGTTCCACTCCGACAGCTGGGTCGACAAGCTGGCGGCGAAGGAGGGTTGCAAGGTGGTGGCCTTCGACACCGACCACTGGCCGATGCTGCGCCAGCCCGAGCGCTTCAATGAGGTGGTGCTGGACTGGCTGGTGAAGCCTGCCGACAACGACGAGGCCGCCGAGCAGAACGCGGCGGCCTGATCCCGCACCCGGTCAGCGCAGCTTGATCGGCTTCAGGTAGGGCGCGAACGGCGGCGCCGGCAGCTGCACCGAGGCGTAGGCCTGGCGGAAGCACGCGGCCTTGCTGTTCTCCACGTCGGTGGTGGTGCGGATGACCTTGCCGCTGGCGTCCAGCGTCAACACGATCACCACCGGATACTTGGACTTGTCGTGGCAGTTGCCGCGCTCGTCCAGCTTGTTGGTGTTGTTGAAGTTGATCGACACATCCTCGTACTTGCTGGCCTTGTCGTTCGGGAATTGGGCGTTGAACTTCGCCATCTCGGTGGCGAAGGCCGGGTTGGCCGGCGGCGGCGTTTCATCCTTGGCCGCGCCGCCGATGCCCATGGTCGAGCAGCCGGCTGCCATCAGCATGAGGGCGCCGACGGCGCCGATTTTCAGGAATGCGGTTTTCAAATGTCTCTCCTCGTTGTCTGTACTGTTGACGCATCGTACATAGTCCGGGGATAGCGTGGCGCACGATTAGTTGCGTAGGAGAAATCCTACAACCGCCATCCTTGCAGCGCCGAGGCGAATTTGCGCTGGAAGGCGGCCCAGCCGTGCGGCACTTCAGTATCGGCCGGCAGGCGTACGTGCACCGTGCCGGCGCCGGCCGCGTCGATCAGCATCAGGCCGTCGTTCGGCACTTCGAAGCGCTGCCCCTGGCGCAGCATGAAATCGGTGTATTCCCCATAGGCGGTGATCCAGGCGGTGCCGGACAGACATTCGATCTGGCGGCCCGCCGCGCCGGCGATGCGCAGTGGATGGTTGGCCGTCAGGCGGTATTCCGCCTGGTCCTGTGTCAACGCCAGTAATTCCGGTTTCATTGCTGCCTCCTGCTGTGATGAGTCATGCAGCCAGAATACGCAGCGGCGTCCGACCATAACAGATGCAACAAATCGAAATTGTCACCGTGACAGTGCGGTATTGGCTAAACTGTTATGGTCGAAATTTTCACTCGCTGTACCTGTCGCGGCGCAGCGGGAGCGGGGCACAATCGCAGCATGTCCAATCAACTGAACCTGTACGAGCACCTGGCCAACGAACTGGGCGGGCTGATCGCCAGCCGCGTGTTCGCGCCCGGCGACCGCCTGCCATCGATCCGCCACCTGGCGCAGCAGAAGCGGCTGTCGGTCAGCACGGTGATGCAGGCGCTGCGCTTGATGGAGGACCGCGGCCTGGTCGATGCCAAGCCGCAGGCAGGCTACTACGTGCGCCACCGCGCGCGCATGTCGGCGGTGATGACGCACACCGAGCATCTGCAGGAGCCGGCCTATGTCGGCATCAACAACCTGCTGATGCGGGTGCTGAAGGCCAACGAGGATCCGGGCCTGGTGCAGATGGGCTCGGCCTGGCCGCTGCAGGAGCTGCTGCCGATGAAGCGCATGCAGAAAACCGTGGCCGCCGTGGCCCGGCGCGATCCGGGCCTGCTGAGCACGGTTAGCTGCTACGACACCAATTATCCGGAGTTCGCCCGCCAGATCGCCCGCCGCGCGCTGGACTGGGGCCATCTGGAGTTGAACGAGATCGTCGTCACCGGCTCGTGCACCGAGGCCCTGAGCCTGTGCCTGCGCGCCGTGGCCAAGGCCGGCGACACCATCGCCATCGAATCGGCGACTTATTTCGTGCTGCTGCAACTGATCGAG
Organism: Rugamonas rivuli; assembly: GCF_009380165.1. Taxonomy (GTDB): domain Bacteria; phylum Pseudomonadota; class Gammaproteobacteria; order Burkholderiales; family Burkholderiaceae_D; genus Rugamonas; species Rugamonas rivuli. Next base: position 452,930 of record NZ_WHUF01000005.1, on the reverse strand, counting down.
TCGCTGGGCATGAAGGCGCTGGAGATACCCACCCATCCGAAGACCGGGCCGTCGATCGACGCGCTGGAGCTGGCCATGAACGCCGGCCTGGTGCAGGCCGTGCTGCTGATCCCGAACGCCAACAATCCGCTGGGCTGCATCATGCCGGAGGCGAACAAGCAGCGGCTGGCCAAGCTGCTGTCGCAGCACGATATCCCGCTGATCGAGGACGATGTCTACGGCGACCTGTGCTTTACGCCGCAGCGGCCGTGGCCGGTCAAGGCTTACGACACCAGCGGCCATGTGATGCTGTGCTCGTCGTTTTCCAAGGCCATCAGCCCTGGTTCGCGGGTCGGCTACGTGGTGGCGGGGCGCTATGCGCAGGATATCGTGGTGCAGAAGATGATCTCCAGCGGCGCCACCAGCCATTTCTTCCAGGCCGTGCTGGCCGATTTCCTGACCGGCAGCGCCTACGAGAACCAGCTGCGCAAGATGCGGCGCGCGCTGTCGCAGCGCATCGCCCGCATGTCGGACGCGATTTGCGAGGCTTTTCCCCACCAGTGCACGGTGTCGGAGCCGCAGGGCGGCTTCGTGGTCTGGGTCGGCATGCCGGAGCAGGTCGATGCGCTGGCCCTGCATGGCGACGCCGTGGCCGCCGGCGTCGCCTTGATGCCGGGGCAGCTGTTCTCCGCCACGGGCAAGTTCCGCAACTATCTGCGCCTCAATTGCGGCAACCCCTGGGGGCCGCGCACCCAGGCCGCCATCGCCACGCTGGGCGAGCTGGTGCACCGGCATGCCGACCAGCCGGTGGTGCTGCGCAGCGCCGCCTGATTTCATCGCTTCCCCCCCGTTTTTTGCATTTCAGCCGCCGTTTCGGACGCTTCGTCGCATCCCGATGGCGACGCGTAGGGCCTTTAGGTACAGTACAACCATACCAAGCAGCGTTAGTAAGCAACAAGCGAGCAACGCCAAACCAACCACCTGAAGGAGTACATCATGAACATCGCTAAAAACATGGAAATCATCTTCGTCGCCGCTACCGTACTGGCCGCCGCCACGACCTTCGCCACCGCAGCCGACACCAGCGTCGCACCGGTCGCCCCAGCCGCCAAAGTCGCCGTGTCGACCGCCAAGATGCAAGTCGTCACCGTGACCGCCAAGCGCCTGACCGCCGCCGAAAAAGCTGCACTGTAATCGCCGCAGCCGGCGGGCTGCTCAAAACTCGCAGGGAAGTGGCATCCTCTTGGTACAATTGACGTTTTCGATACAACGGCACTTGTTCCCATGATTGATATCCAACTTCTCCGTAAAGACATAGCCAACGTCGCAGCGCGCCTGGCGACCCGCAAGTTCCAGCTCGACGTGGAGGCGTTCAACGCCCTCGAAGTGGAACGCAAAGCGATCCAGATGCGCACCGAAGAGCTGCAGGGCAAGCGTAACTCGCAGTCCAAGCTGATCGGCATGATGAAGGGCAAGGGCGAAGACACCACCGCCCTGATGGCGGAAGTGGCCGGTCTGGGCGACGAGCTCAAGGCCAACGAAACGGCACTGGCCGCCTTGCAAGCCAAGCTGGGCGATTTCGTACAGGCGATCCCGAATCTGCCGCACGAATCGGTCCCGGTGGGCACGGACGAAAGCGGCAACGTGGAAGTGCGCAAAGTCGGCACCCCGCGCAGCTTCGACTTCGAAGTCAAGGATCACGTCGATGTCGGCTCCCCGCTGGGCCTGGATTTCGATGTGGCGACCAAGCTGACCGGCTCGCGCTTCTCGGTCATGAAAGGCGGCATCGCCCGTCTGCACCGCGCACTGGCGCAGTTCATGCTGAACACCCACACCGACGAGCACGGCTACACCGAGTGCTACACCCCCTACATGGTCAACGCCGATTCGCTGCGCGGCACCGGCCAGCTGCCGAAGTTTGAAGCCGACCTGTTCTCGGTGAAAAAAGGCGGCGCGGAAGGCGAGGGCGAGAACTTCTACCTGATCCCGACTTCGGAAGTCACGCTGACCAACATCGTGCGCGACGAGATCGTGGCGGCCGACGCGCTGCCGTTGAAGATGACCGCGCACACCCCATGCTTCCGCTCGGAAGCGGGCAGCTACGGCCGCGACACCCGCGGCATGATCCGCCAGCACCAGTTCGACAAGGTCGAGATGGTGCAGGTCGTGCATCCGGACACCTCGTACGCCGTGCTGGACGAAATGGTCGGCCATGCGGAAACCATCTTGCAGCGCCTGGGCCTGCCGTACCGCGTGATGTCGCTGTGCACCGGCGACATGGGCTTCGGCGCCACCAAGACCTACGACCTGGAAGTCTGGCTGCCGGCGCAGAACACCTATCGTGAAATCTCGTCGCTGTCGAACTGCGAAGCCTTCCAGGCCCGCCGCATGCAGGCGCGCTTCCGCAATGCCCAGGGCAAGCCGGAACTGCTGCACACGCTGAACGGCTCGGGCCTGGCGGTGGGTCGCACGCTGGTCGCCGTGCTGGAAAATTACCAGCAGGCGGACGGCTCGGTGGAGATCCCTCCGGTGCTGCGTCCGTACATGGGTGGATTAACTCACCTGAAGGCGTAAATACTCCTTCCCTTTTCGCGGAGGCCTGCTATAATCTTGCCTTCTCGCAGCAGCAGGTGGGAAAACGGAGAGGTGGCAGAGTGGTCGAATGTACTTGACTCGAAATCAAGCGTAGGGGCGACCCTACCGTGGGTTCGAATCCCACCCTCTCCGCCACAAAACGCTGCTGTAAGAAAATGTACCACCAGGAGAGGTGGCAGAGTGGTCGAATGTACTTGACTCGAAATCAAGCGTAGGGGCGACCCTACCGTGGGTTCGAATCCCACCCTCTCCGCCACGAATAGCAGTAGAAAAAAAAGCTTCCGGGAGGAGGCTTTTTTTTCGTCCATGTTTTCCGTAGCGTGCGACGTGGCGAAAAAGGCAATGCTATGATTGCGCCACTGAATTCATGCGAGGCGATATGGGCGGCAAGGCGATCATCAGGCTGGGGGACAAGACCTCACACAACGGCACGGTGCTGGAAGGCCATCAGGACGTGATCGTCATGGGCAAGCCGGCCGCCGGCGTCGGGCACAAGGTGTCGTGCCCGAAATGCCGCGGCACGCACACCATCGTCGAAGGCGCGGTCACGCACACCATCATGGGCGTCAGCACCGCCGTGGAGGGTATGAAGACCTCCTGCGGCGCCACGCTGGTCGCTTCCCAGCAGACCGATACGATAGGCTAGGCGTCGGCGCAGCACTTCTTGTACTTCTTGCCGCTGCCGCAAGGGCAGGGATCGTTGCGGCCGACTTTCGGGCCTTTCGGCGGATGCCAGTAGGCGTTGATCTGAATGACCGACGGCGTGACGGCGGCCTCCCAATCTTCCCCTTGATGCTGGAACGGCGCCAGCCATTCCGGATGGCTGGCCTGCAACGGCGCCCAGGCGGCCGCATGGGCCTGCATGCCGGCCATGAAGCCGTCGCACCACTGCTCCGCGCCCCAGCTGCCGCCGCACTCGTAGATCGGCTCGAAGCTGCCCGGATCCTTGCTCATCCAGGTCTGCATATAGTGGTAGTGGCGCAGCGCCAGCGGCTCGGCGGCCGGGTTCTTCAGCGCCGCAGGCAGCCAGCCTTCCGGCGCCGGCGCGCCCGGGCCGATGACGACGGCCGTCAGGAAGCCTTCCAGCCAGGACACGTCCTGCAGCGCATCGAGCGCATCGTATTCGTCGTCGTTCAGTGGTGTGTGCTGCATGGTCTGGCCCTCGTTGCTGTGTGAGCCGACATTTTACGCATCAATCATGTGGGCAGGTTTGCGACTTTAGCAATATGATGCGCTTCAGCACCATCCAATACCCACATACAAGGAGCAGAAATGAGACTGATGAAAACGCTGGCCGCAGCCGGCTTGATGATGACCGCACTGTGGACCCATGCAGCCCCGACCGCCGTGCCCGACACCGCCCAGGTCAAGGCCGCGCACGATCTGCTGGTGGCGATGCAGGCCGAGAAAATGGTGCGCACCACCGCCGGCATGAGCAAATACCCCAGCCCGGCCCAGCGCGATCTGATGATGGCCAAGCTCGACAAGCTGCCCAATGAAACCGTCTACACCCGGCTGGCGCTGCCGGTTGCGCGTCTGCTCAGCACCGCCACGGCGGTCGAGATGACCCGCTACTACCAGTCCAGCTACGGCCAGAAAGTGCTGACCCAGACCTACAACGGCCCGCCGCGCCTGTATCCTGCCGACCCGGTCCCGACCGCCAAGGAAAAGGCGGAGTTGAAGCAGCCGGCCTTCGTCAAGGCCAACCAGGAGTTCAAGGCTGCCGAACAGGCCATCCACCACGAAGCCTTCGTGCTGATCGGCGAGATCAATAAGGGTAAATAGTTTATTTCGTTTTCGGCGGCTCGGGCGTGAGCTTGGGCGTCTCGACGATCAGCACATGCTTGTCGACGGCGCCCGATTTTTCCTGCTTGACCACCTGAACGGCGACAGGCCGATTGTCGTGCACCGACCTCGGACGCATTGGAGCCAGCATGTTTATCCCCCAGTGATTATTGTTGGAGTGGCAAATGGGTATGGAGCTGCTTTTTGCAAGTTGTTAAATAGTAAAAAGTGTTGGATACTCCAGTCTTTCGCCCATTTGAGGATGTCCGATGTTGAAGAAGCTCGCTTTTGCCCTGGCCTTGCTGCCGTTTGCCGTCCACGCGTCCGACCTGCCTGAATATCCCTTCATCCACGTCGCCGGCGAAGGCTTTCTGCGGCTGATGCCCGACATGGGCGAGATCGATTTCGACATCGCCGCCTACGACGCCGACACCAACGCTGCCGTGGCCGTGGTGCAGGCGAGGGTGGCGGAAATCCAGGCGCTGCTGGCCGAGCAGGGCGGCGACCCTGGCAAGGACACCGAGGCCGAGGTTTCTTTCGCCGACATGCGCAAGGAAATGCGCAAGCCGGCCAATCCCGATCCGAACGCCGCGCCCGACTACGAGATCCGCAGCGCGGTACACATCGTGGTGCGCGACCTGACCAAGTGGCGCGCAGTCATGCTGGGCCTGCTGGGCAAGCCGAATATCGACCACATGAGCACCAGCTTCGGCAAGAGCGACCGCATCAAGGTCGAGGCCGAGCTGACGGCCACCGCGATCAAGGATGCGCAGCGCCGCGCCGAGAACCTGGCGACCGGCCTGGGCAAGAAAGTGGGGGCCGTCACCGCCATCACCAACGGCCAGCTGCGCAACCTGACCAACGCCGTCGGCCTGCTGCCGACCGATATGCACAACAACCGTCGCGGCAGCAACGCCAAGGCGGGCGAGAAGGATTTCCTGACGATCCAGTCGCTGCAATGGTCGCAGACCGTGGACGTGATCTACCGTATCAAATAAGCCGAAAGGGTAGCGCATGTCGATCGTCAAACTCGTGATGGCGGCCCTGTTGGGACTGTGCTCGCTGGCGTCGGCCCAGGATGTGCTGCTGGTCGGCCACGTGCAGCGGGTCATCCTGCAGCCGTCGGGGACTGAGAATTGTCCGCCGCCTTGTCCTGTCGTGGCGCCGGTTCAGGCGAACGGCTTGCGCACCATCTGCGTCTATAACGGCGGAGGGTGTCAGACCATGGAGGTCAAGCCCGATCACGTCTATCGCGGCGAAACGGGCGGTGAGACACGGCAATTCAAGTCCCGCATCGGCGAATGGGGGCCGAGTTTTCCTGTGACCGAACAGGCGATCGTCGTCAGCCAGGAGGGCGGCTCCGTTTCCTGGTCGTTTGCGACAGAGCGGGATGGCAAGCTGCTCATCGACCCCAAGCGCCTGCGCAGCATAGGCGGGGTACCGACCTCGATAGTGGGCACAGAAGAATTGGTGGCGTTGGACGATGTATTGGCCCGCCTCGGCCGTGGCCGCTGACGGTGGCAGCGCTTCAATTGCTGGTAGGTGGCTTGCTTACACTTCGGTGACGGAAGGTGGCCAGGAGCGCAACGCATCGTTAGCGACTTGCCTCCGCACTCCGATGTGAAGATTTTTATACCGGCTGTGCTTTAGTGAACCAGCTAACGTCCTATTGCTGCCGCTCGTCTTGAATGTTCATCATAGCCCTCTTGCATGGAATTTTACTATGCGCCTGACCAGCAACTACGGCATGGAGAGGGTGGAAATTTGTGAGATTTTCATTTCGGCAAGATGGTATCCTTACTTATAGGGCCGGGTGGTCAATAGTAGAGTGGTAGGTAGCAAACAGCACCATATAAGCACAGGGAGGGGCAGGATGGACAGTTGGAAGTCTTTTGAAAAAGATGTAGCAAAATCTATTCGAGCTAACAGTATTATTTTCCTTCGTCGCGCTGCCAACGAGATTGCTGGGCATGACGATGACACTGATCAGGCATTTGATCACGAGACAGGTACTGTGGTAACCGTCTTAACTCAAATGGCTCTAGAGTTGGCGATGGTCGCCTACCTCGTCGAACATGACAAGGATGGGATTCGGTCAGTTATCGATAATGGTGACAAGTTAACTAACGAGCAGATTCGCCAAAAATGGCTGAACAATTCATTGCGCACCAAAAAATTTGAGGACAACAAAAAACTATTTAGTGAAAAACACAAAGGAGTCTGGGCGTCGTTCGATGGCATGATTGAGTCATTCCAGAGATCCCGAAACAAGATTGTGCACCTCCATTTTCATTTTTTGGAAGGCGATTTATACGACCTGAAATTTGAATCTATTTTCGTACTTATGCAAGTGGTTGCTTATTTTATTTATGGCAGCAAATACGATCACGCAGAAAACATAGCGAAGCTACTCTCCAAAGACACTCTGAGAAAATTAGTTAAGTTCCAACCTTATCAAAACTATGTGCGGGATCTGGCTAACGATTACGCATCGCCTGCATTACGCTGCATTATATGTCGCCAAAGAGCGTTTGCAGCTGGTTTTGAGCACAAATGCTTTTCATGTGGGTATGAAAGTATTGATACTAATTTAATCGATTGTCCAATTTGCGAAGAGCGTAGTATGATTTACGACAATCTTAACTTGCATCTTAATGAACGGATTAATGCATTGTGTTTAAATTGTGATAATAAAGGAGATGTATCACAGTGCAAATTTTGTGAAGAGGCATTTTTACACCCAGCTTTAGGGCCTTACTGTTCGCAAGATTGCATTGATGATGAAAGATCGAAGGCTCTTGATAACAAAATTTAGTTTTTTTATAATTTCATTCGGGATGGAATTGGTATCTACCCTGTCTAAGGATTGTTTCGCCCGGCTGCGCGCGTTGGCGCAGAATTTGAGTTAGCCAGTTTGTTAGGCACAAGGTGTTAAAAATGGATGGAAAGAGAATTCAAGACTATTGGTCGAGTGAGGTAGATGCACTCGTGAGAACGTATCAACAATTTGAAACGCTAATTCCTGCGCCGAAAGGGGATGGCGCACAGCATCGTGGGGAGGATGGCCGGTTCGTCGAAGACCTTATCAGAGAATATCTTAGTCGCTTCCTTCCAAGCGGGCTGGAGGTTCTTACCGGATTTGTTCTGCGTCCTGCGGTAAAGACTGGTGAAACCGGAAAGGAACGGAGCGGTGAAGTGGATTGCCACTCTACTCAGCTTGATATTATCGTCTTTGATACAAACAATTATCCCGTATTTCAGCGGTTTGGTAATAGCGTTATCGTCCCTCCTGAAGGTGTGGTTGCGATAATTTCCGTAAAAAAACATTTAAATGATGGTGATGTTAAAAGAGAATGCGATGCCTTATTTGAGGCCGCCACCCTCTGCGAGACTCTTAAATCAAATGATCGATCGGATAAAGTTCGCGGGCCCTATCTCGCTCTCATTTCAGCCAAGTCGAATATTGAAAAAACTAAAACTGATACTTTAGACTGGATATTCAATCAGGTGAATCTTGCTTATTCTGGAAAGAAAGAAATTTCCTTTGATAAGTTAATTGGGTTTATAGGTGCACTGGATGAGTGGAGCATATTTAAAAGGCGCCCGGATAAGAAAATTTCAAAAGCTGAGTATATCGGCTTTAAGCACCAAAACGGAGAATCTCATCTAGGGCTGCAATTTTTACTAACAGGAATACTTAGTGTGTTTTACGATGAAACGCGCCGAAATTTAAGGCGTCCAGGCTATACGGCGTTTCCTTCCAGTCGCCCTCATGACAGGAAGCTAGGAGAAATTCCGTGTACTTGCCTACGTTGACAACGTTATCCCCAATTCTATATCCAGATCGATTTTCCTAAGATCCCACATAGACACATGTACCTCAAAAACATTGATCAAGTGTCCGTTATGGGGCGGAAGCCGCCGTTAGCCGCCGGCAAAGCAGGTCAAACCTGATCTACGTCCCATAAACCATGCGACGGCCAGCGTGCGGTGACGCACGCTGGCCGCGCATCGCTTCCTTGTTTATCCGCCGTTTCCCCTAATCTGCTTCTTGAACCGCCCACTTCAGGAGGACAGCCCCATGAATATCCACGCCCACATCACCCCCGAGCCCGACATGCCGCCGCCCGAGCCGGAAAAAGATCCGCCGCCGGACAATATGCCGCTGCCCGACCAGGCGCCGATCGAAGAGCCTCAGCCCAAGCAGCCGCCGATCAAGACCTGAGTTTCCAACAGTGACAAAGTGTGATTGTTGTTGCTCGATGGATACATATTTTAAACTTTGTGTTGTCCGTCACACCGGCGTAATGAAAGAGTTTCTATAATTTAGTCAGGTCATCGTTTTTCCTCTCACGGAGAGCATCATGGGCAATTCCTTACACAACAAAATCTACCTCGGCCGTCGTAGCGTCGCCTTTAGTGCGAAGCGTGTCCAAGCCCTGATTTGTGTAGCGGCGTTTGCCACCATCGGCCTGATCTGGCTGGCGATTCGAGCGTTGTGAATCACACTTTATTCTCGTTTTGAAGCGGCCATGCCGCCTCCGGTCGCGTGCCGGAGGCGTGGGAGAGGCGCATTTTCTTGCCGTCGCTCCGCCGGGCGCGTACCATGAGGGCCGCAGCAGTCTCTTATGGAAAAAATGGCAATGAAGAACGAGAAATTAACGCAAGACGAATACAACGCACTCGATGAAGTGAAGCGCGGCATCAAGGGCGAACGCGTCAGCGCCTGCGTCGGCCGCAACACCAAGCGCCTGGCCGGCCTGAAGCTGTTCAGCATCGCCAAGAACGGCCGCATTTCCCTCACCGACAAGGGCGAGGAGCTGTTGTTCCTGCGCCGCTGCGTGCTGGGCTTGCGCGCCATCGAAGCCGATCCGGCCAGCCCGATCGATGCCGACGTCGCCCTGTTCCTGGGCAAGAAGTCGCACATCGTGCCGCGCGCCGAAGGCGGGTTCGCCATCAGCGACAAAGGCAAGGAGTCCTTGGCGGATATTGCCAGCCAGGGCTTGTAAAACAGAAAAACGCTCCGCCGGAGCGTTTTTTTTGCGTTATCGTAGAGCTATAAAACAAAACAAGAAGAGACCGCCCAGCCGCCATGAGATTGCGCACCCTGCAGAAGTTCCGGAAACTGTTCGGCATTCTCGTCGCAGCGGTCGCTGCGGTGCTGCTGTTGGTGTCGCTGTTCGTGGCCCACGTGCTGCAGGTCAGCCAGGAGCGCTACTACGCCAACGCCGCCGAAACGGCGCACAACCTGGCGGTCTCGCTGGAAAACTTCCTGCACTCGCATTTCGAAGAAGTCGACCTGGCCATGCGCCGCGCCGGTATTGAGTTCCGCACCATGCACGAGGCCGGCCGTTTCGACGACGAGAAGTTCAGCGCCTACCTGCGCACGCTGCGCGAGCGCATCCCCAACGCCCAGGCGGTGCGCGGCTCGGACGCCGCCGGCCGCGTGATCTATGGCGAACAGATCGACACTGCCCATCCGCAAGACCTGACCGTGCGCGAGTTCTTCCCGCGCGCCCAGGTCGAGCACGACCTGATCGTCGGCCTGCCGGTCAAGTCGCGCATCAGCGGCGAGTGGGTGCTGCCGCTGGTCTATCCGCTGGCCATGCCGGACGGCAGCTTCGGCGGCACCGCCTACGCGCTGATGAACAGCTCGCGCCTGACCACGCTGTTTTCGTCGCTGAACATCGGCCCCCACGGCTCCATCGTGCTGCTGGACGACCGCCGCCGCGTGCTGCACCGCTATCCCTTTGTCGAAGACATGGCGATCGGCACCACCATCAAGGTGTCGCCGCAGACCCAGACCATCCTGGAAGAGCACCAGAAGGGCGACACCTTCACCGTGTACAGCGCGCGCGACAACCTCGAACGCACGCTGAGCCTGGAGCGCATCGGCAGCTATCCGATCTATGTGGTGGTCGGGCTGGCCAGCGACGATTTCCTGGCGCCGTGGTACAGGGAGGTGCGCAACGCCCTGATCTTCCTCGGCCTGCTGCTGGCGTTTGCCGTGGCGCTGCTGGCCGGCGTGTGGTACGCGATGCGCAAGCAGTACCAGTCGGTGGTGCAGCTGCTGGAGACCGACCGCGCGCTGCAGGCGTCGATGGCGCAGCTGACGGCGTCGGAATCGCGCTGGCGCTCGCTGACCGAGGGCTTGCCGCAAATGGTATGGACCGTCACGCCCGAACTGCGGCTCGATTTCATGAGCCACCATTGGGAGCGCTTCAGCGGCGTGCCGGCGGAGCGGCTGATCGCGGCCGGCGACTGGTCGCCGGTGCTGCATGCGGAGGACCGGCCGGCGCTGCTGGCCGAGTGGCAGCGCGCGCAAGCCACCGGCGGCGCCTTCCGCTGCGATTGCCGGCTGCTGCGCTACGACGGCGTATGGCGCATCTTCGACAACCACGCGCTGCCGCAGAAGGATGCCGAGGGCAGGGTGCTGGGCTGGGTGGGCAGCAGCACCGACCACACCGAGGCGCGCGAGGCGCACGAGGCGCTGCTGCTGGCGAAGGAGGCGGCCGATCTGGCGGGCCGCGCCAAGTCTGAGTTCGTCGCCAACATGAGCCATGAAATCCGTTCGCCGATGAACGCGGTGCTGGGCATGCTGCAACTGCTGCAGCAGACCGAGATGAGCGAGCGCCAGCAGGATTACGCGGCCAAGGCCCATGCGGCCGCCAGCGCCTTGCTGGGCCTGCTCAACGACATTCTCGATTTCTCCAAGGTGGAGGCGGGCAAGCTGGCGCTCGATCCGCATCCGTTCCGGCTCGACAAGCTGTGGCGCGACCTGGCGGTGATTTTGTCGGCCAATGTCGGCGCCAAGAATATCGAGGTGCTGTTCCACATCGACCCGCAACTGCCGGCGCTGGTGGTGGGCGACGCGCTGCGCTTGCAGCAGATCCTGCTCAACCTGGCGGGCAACGCCATCAAATTCACCGAGCGGGGCGAGGTGGTGCTGTCGGCGCGGCTGATGGAGCGCAGCGGCAGTGCGTTGTCGGTCGCCTTTGCCATCCGCGACTCCGGCATCGGCATCTCGGAAGAACAGTGCTTGCGCATCTTCGACGGTTTCTCGCAGGCCGAGGCATCGACCGCGCGCCGCTACGGCGGCACCGGCCTGGGCCTGGCGATCAGCCAGCGCCTGGTGCGGCTGATGGGCGGCACGCTGAGCGTCACCAGCGAACTGGCGAAGGGCAGCGTGTTTGAATTCATCGTCGACCTGGGTGTGGCGGAGGCGCAGCCGGAAGCGCAGTCCGTGCCGCCAACCGATCAGACTTCATTGAGCGGCCTGAGTTGCCTGGTGGTGGACGACAACCCGACCGCGCGCATGGTGCTGCGCGAGATGGCGCTGTCGTTCGGCTGGAAGGTCGACGTGGCGGAGGGCGGCCATGAAGCGCTGGCGGCCGTCGGCGAACGGGTGGCGCGCAACGAGACTTACGACGTGGTCTTCATCGACTGGCGCATGCCGGCGCTGGACGGTTGGGAAACCAGCTGCCATATCCGTCGGCTGGCGCCGCCAGGCAAGCTGCCGCTGATCGTGATGGTGACGGCGCACGACCGCGAACTGCTGGCGCAGCGACATCTGGAAATGGAGCCGGTGCTGGATGGCTTTGTCGTCAAGCCGGTGACGGCATCGATGCTGTTCGACGCGGTGGCCGATGCGCGCATGGAGCAGCGTGCGCCGCTGGCCGCCGTCGCGCTGCCGTCGATGCGTCGGCTGGAGGGCTTGCACTTGCTGCTGGTGGATGACAATCCGGCCAACCAGCAGGTCGCCAGCGAGCTGTTGAGCAATGATGGCGCGGAGGTCGAGGTTGCCAGTTCGGGAGCGATGGCGATTGCCGCCGTGTCACGCCCCGGGCCGCTGCCGGATTTGATTTTGATGGATATCCAGATGCCGGAGATGGATGGCTACGAAGCCACATCGGCGATCCGGCGCAAGCTGGGCGCGAAGGTGCCGCCCATCGTGGCGATGACGGCCAACGCCATGCCCGCCGACCGCATCGCCGCGCTGGATGCGGGCATGGTCGATCACATCGGCAAGCCTTTCGATCTGGCGCAGTTGATTGCGGTGATACTGAAGCATGCGCGGCGACACAGCGCAGCGCCGGTGGCGGCAGGTGGCGCCGGTGCTGCTGCAACCGCGGCGACTGCCGCCATCAACGCCAGTGCCGCTGCGGCCGGTGCTGTGCCGCTGCCGGAAGCAGGCATCAACAGCGCGGCCGCGCTGAAGCGCCTGGGCGGCCTGCACTCGGTCTACCTGATGGCCTTGAGAAGTTTTGTGGGGGAGGCGGGCCAACTGTCGGGGCAACTGCAAGCTGCCCATGCCGGTGGCAACGCCGGTGCGGCCCTGCCACTACTGCATACGCTCAAAGGCTTGGCTGGCACGGTGGGCGCCGACCGCCTGGCAGGATTATCGCAACTAGCTGAGCTGGCGCTGAAGGCCGGAACCGGCGATGCAGCCTGGGATCAACTGACCCTGGTACTGGACGCCGTCCCCGGTGTGCAGAACGACGTCGAACACTTGGTGCGCCAGTTGGATCCAGCCGGCGCCTGACGTCCACTGGACTCGGCCTAGTGGCACTCAAAACTTGGGTGAACAGTGATAATTTGGCGTTTCAACTGCTACTCAGCAGCGATCTTGAACGAATACTGTGACTATGAACGTACTCGAAGCAGACTACATGTCAGACCATCCGTATTTTGTTTGGCCGTTGGAGTTACCGCCACTCGCCGGAGGCATGGATACCTTTGGCCAACTAGAAGTGTGGGCTTTGGCCAAGTTAAGGTACAAGGTTTATAGAGAACTCGATAAAAACGAAAAGTGCATGCTCGATTTGGAATGGCAGGAGCGGGCTGCCCGTTTTGGTATTTACAGCCAGAGACCCAGCTTAGCGAAGACTCTATTTCAAGAGTATATGAAGGAACTCGACAAACGCGGATACGTCAGATGGCTACGTGCCAGAGAACTCCCTTCGGCACCGCCCCTTCCTGTGCAGGTTCCACCACACAAAGTGATTGTTTTTTTTGCAGATGGAACGCAAAACGGATTCGATCGCAAGAAGACATGGCCCAGTACAGATGTTTTCGCATCAAATGTCTTGAAGATGTATAGGTGGCTTGATGGTGCCGAAATCACAAATACTCAACATCAAAACGTGGAGAGCGAGCGCATTCTTCTTGACACAAAAGGGGCGCAAGCTCAAGTTGCAAAATACCTGCATGGCGTAGGTAATCACCAGAATTTTATCTCCAGCAGCATCTGTTCCATGGGGGGCTCCGGCCTCATTGCCCGTCTGATTCGTGGCTATACCTTCATATCACGTCACTATTGTCCCGGAGATAAAATCGTGTTGATCGGTTTTAGCAGGGGCGCATACACCGTGCGGGCTCTTGCAGAATGGATCATCGCAAATGGCTTGCTCGAACGCGACGAAAAATTCCCCATGACGCGAGAGGCCGCGTATAAGAAGGCCGCTGCCTCCTGGACTGAGTGGCAAAGAGGTAGATCGAAAGCTGACGCGCAAAAGGAAATTGAGGCAATGGGTTTTTGGAAGGAGCTCAAGAGAGAGCTGAGACGTTTGCCGCCATTCTTTCGTGGTCCTGTGCCGGTGTTAACTGGGCCTGTCCCAGTCGACACTGTGGCTGTTTGGGACACTGTTGGATCGCTTGGTTTCAATCGGAAGTTGGACCGATCACCAGACGGACAATTTCTGCGAACGGATCTCGCTAAGCTTACTGACGAAGTCTTGCCCCAAATGATAGGACGAGGAATTCAGGCGCTCGCTCTCGACGAACAGCGGGTCGACTTCACCCCAAGCTTGTGGGCCAAGGGGCAGAAAAGGATTACACAATGTCTTTTCCCTGGCGCGCATTCGGACGTTGGTGGTGGTTACAAGGAGTCAGAAAGCGGATTGTCGGACGGTGCACTCATCTGGATGCAGCAACAGTTGGAACAGTATAAGGTTCTGAAATTTGGGAGCCGGCCGGCAAACATTCGCCCTGACGCCTTTGCCGCGGCTCACCGCCCTTGGGTCGAGACGCCATTTCGGTTCTTCAGGAAGTCACAACGAAGCTACCTCGGTAGGAGTGACATCGAGCTTCACGCATCGATCAGCGATCGCTACCATTGCTTCGCGGTGCAGGCCTGCTCAAAGTCAATGTTCACGCAATACCGTCCACCCAATATACCCTATCAAATCCCAGGCGGCCCCCGCCCTTAACTGGTGAAAGTTCCGACGTTCGTCGCTCGCCCATCAATTACCAGACATCAAGCAACAGCCATATAAAATCATCCTGAGGCTAGCCTGGTTCCTTGGTGAAGGTAATTGCATCTTTCGAAATAGGCGGTGTTTGACAAGCAGTGAAGAACGACATAAACATCATGAGAAATAAGATGTGCTGCATAAGACCCTTCATAAATTGTGCGTGCAAAAAAATTCGTCGGAGCTATTGAGGGCTGGCACAAGGCCAACCCTTTGATTTCAACGCTGCATAAACTGCCGGGTCTTTCGTGAGTCGACCACGGCGTCCAACGGATTATTGCGGCTGGAAACCATCTGCGCTGATTTGCAACTCGGTCACTTCGCCATAAGTCTTAGCGATATCCCGAATAGCATCAGCTTTCCCCACCAGCACGGTTTGCAGCTTGGTGCGCGGGAAGTGTTTGTCCACCAGCGCCTTGGCGCGTTCCGGCGTCAGGCTATCCACATCCTTCATGAAGTTGTCGATCTGTTCGCGGCCCACTTTGGACGCGTACATATCGCCCAGCAAACCAGCCAACTGCTCGCTGGTCTCGTAGCGCGGCGGGAACTGGCCCTTGACGTAGGCCTTGGCCGATTCCAGCGTCGCCTTGTC
The DNA here is from genome assembly GCF_009380165.1 of Rugamonas rivuli. Taxonomy (GTDB): domain Bacteria; phylum Pseudomonadota; class Gammaproteobacteria; order Burkholderiales; family Burkholderiaceae_D; genus Rugamonas; species Rugamonas rivuli. The sequence continues at coordinate 437,729 of NZ_WHUF01000005.1, read as the reverse complement.
GATGCCCTTGTCCCACAGACGCTGGTAGGTCTTGTGCGCCAGCGCCAGCGCAGCCTCAGTCTTCGGCAGCGCGGTGAAGCTGGAGATGGCGAAGGTGCCGGTCTGCGACAGCGTTGCGAACTCGCTGCGGGCGCCGTAGGTCAGGCCCGAGTTGACGCGCAACTCATCATTCAGCCACGACGTGAAGCGGCCGCCGACGATGGTGTTGAGCACTTGCAGCGGCACGTAGTCCGGATCATTACGCGCGATACCCACGCCGCCGATCAGGAAGGTGGTTTCGATCGCATCAGGCTTGTTGACCAGCCACACGCGCGCCTTGTCGGCCTGCACCTTGCCGTTGTCCTGCTGCGGCAGCGCCGGACCGCTGGCTTTCCACGCACCGAACAGCGATTCGATCTGCTTGCGCATCTCGGCCGCCTGGAAGTCGCCGACCACGATGATGGCCGCATTGTCCGGACGGTAGTAGTGCTGGTAGTAACCCTGCACGTCGCTCTGCTTGAGCGCGCTGACGCTGCTGACCGTGCCGCTGGCCGGGATCGCATACGGCGACGTGCCGAACAGCATGGCCTTGTAGTAGTTGCCGACCACATTGCGCGGCGCTTCCTTGGCCTGCTTCAGGCCGTTGACCTTGCGGTCGCGCAGCTTGACCAGCTCGGCTTCGTCGAAGCTCGGCTGCTGGATGATCTCGGCGAACAGCGGCAGCAGGGTAGCGCTGTCGGCGCGGGCGAAGTTGGCTTGCACGGTGCTGGCTTCGGTACCGGCGCCGCCGGCCAGACGCGCGCCGCGGAAGTCGAAGGCCTGGTCGATGGCGGTCTTGTTGTGGGCTTTGCTGCCCAGCAGCAGGGCGTCGCCGGTCAGGTTGGACAGGCCGGGCTGCTTGGCGTCGTTGACGGCGCCGGCCTTGACCACGGCGCGCACCGAGATCAGCGGCACTTCGTGGCGCTCCATCAGGTAGACGGTCAGGCCGTTGGGCAGGGTGACGGTGTCGAAGGCCGGCAGGCGGAAATCGGCGGCGCCGGCCAGCGGCGCGGCGGCCATGGTCGCCAGCACGGCGGCGGCCATCACAGTTACTTTGGTGCTCATGTAATCAATCCTCCTTCGCAGCCAGCACGCCGACGGTGCGCTGCGATTTTTTCAGGTATTTGGCGGCGACGGCCTGGATATCGGCCGGCGTCAGTTTTTCGTAGGCGGCCGGGGCGTCGAACATTTTCTTGTAGTCGCCGAAGAACACCTCGTAATTGCCCAGCTGCTGTGCCTTGCCGTTGATGGTTTCCTGTTCGCGGTACAGGTTCAGCAGCTTCTGGTTCTTGACCTTTTGCAGCTCGTCGGCCGATACGCCTTCCTTGATCAGGCGGTCGACTTCGGCCAGCAGCGCTTGTTCCAGCTGGGCCGGCGCGGTCTTGGCGGTGGCCACGGCCGACAGGTACAGCAGGCCCGGATCGAAGCCGTCCATGCTGCTGGCGCTGACCTGGGTGGCCAGCTGCTGCTCGACCAGGGCCTTGTACAGGCGCGAAGTCTTGCCGTCGCCCAGTATGCTTTGCAGCACTTCCAGCGCGTAGTAGTCGGCGCTGTTGGCGGCCGGAACCTTGTAGGCGATCACCAGGTTGGCCGAGGTGGCCGATTCCTTGGCGACGAACAGGCGGCGTTCACCCTTCTGTTCAGGCTCGACGGTGCGCACGGCCGGCGGCAGCGCGCGCTTCGGAATGCTGCCGAAGTATTTGGTGGCCAGCTTTTTCACCTCGTCGGTCTTGACATCGCCGACGATCACCGACACCGCATTGTTCGGCGCGTAGTAGGTGGTGAAATAGCGCTGCAGGTCGTCCTGTGTCCAGGCCTTGATGTCGGACTCGTGGCCGATCACCGGCCAGGAATACGGATGGGCCTGGAAGGCGACGCCGTTGATTTCCTCGTGCAGCGCGCGGATGTTGGAGTTCTCCAGGCCGGTGCTGCGTTCGGACAGCACCACGCCGCGCTCGCTGGCGACCATTTTCGGGTCGATCGACAGGTGGGCGATGCGGTCGCTTTCCAGCGTGAAGATGGTTTCCAGCGACGAGGCCGGGAACCAGTCCTGGTACACGGTCAGGTCGTTGCTGGTGTAGGCGTTGTTGGAGCCACCCTTGGCTTCCATGGTGCGGTCGAACATTTTCGGGCCGAAGTTTTTCGAGCCGTTGAACATCATGTGTTCGAAGAAGTGCGACAGGCCGGTGATGCCGGGCGCCTCATTGCGCGAGCCGACCTTCCAGAACGTGTACATATTGGCGTTGGGGATGGTGTGCGACTCCAGCACGATGAACTTCATGCCGTTGGCCAGCGTGAAGGTGTGGACCTCGTCAGCCGTGACGGCTTGGGCGGTGGCGGCCATGCCGAGCATGACGCTGGCGGCCAGGACTTTCCATTTCATGAGTGCTCCTTTTTGCGTGAAGCGCAAAGCATACGATAAAGTTAGTTGTTTTTGATAACTATTTGCGAATGACGACATGAGCGGATAGCATGTAGAAAACAACTAGGGAGTATGCAATGGAAAAACCGATGAGCTGGACCGCCCATGAACTGAGCATGACCGTGCTGATGACGCCGGACATGGCCAATTTCTCGGGCAACGTCCACGGCGGCACCATCTTGAAGTACCTGGACAGCGTGGCCTACGCTTGCGCCAGCCGTTATTCGGGCAGTTATGTGGTGACGCTGTCGGTGGACCAGGTGATGTTCCTGCAGCCTATCCACGTGGGAGAACTGGTGACGTTCCTGGCCTCGATCAACTACACCGGCCGCACGTCGATGGAGGTGGGCATCCGCGTGGTGACGGAAAATATCCAGCAGCGTCTGGTGCGGCACGCCAATAGCTGCTACTTTACGATGGTGGCGGTGGACGAGAGCCGCAAGCCGGTCGAGGTGCCGGCGCTGGTGCCGGAAACCACCGAACAGAAGGAGCGCTGGGACCAGGCCCTGCTGCGCAAGCAGGCCCGTCAAATGGTGCATGGAGCTCGCAAAGCCTGAGGAGGCTGTATGGAAATGAAGCGCATCAATGCCGGCAAGCTGCGCGCCATCGGGTACGATGCGCGCGACCGCATGCTGCGGGTGGAGTTCGACGACGGCAGCGCCATCGATTACTCCGGCGTGGGCAACGAGGTGTGGCGCAAGCTGTCCACATCGGGCGCCGCGTGGAGCTACTACCGCGATAATATCGAGGATGAATTCACCGGACGGCGCGACGTGGTGCGCAAGCCCACCAGCCGCGCCGACCTGGAAGACCTGTTCAAGCCGCCCGGCGGCGATGCCACTTAACCTAATCTGTATTTATGCTCACTGAAAACGTCCTGGAAAGTTCCGCAGTATTGTCCGACCAACTGGCTTACGTCGTCAGGACGTCGCCGGTGCATGGCCGCGGCGTGTTCGCCAACCGCGACATCGCGGTCAGCGAATGCGTGATCGAGTACACGGGGCGCGAGATCCCGTGGTCGGAGGCGCTGGAGCGCGCGGCCGCGCAGAACATGCCGCACAATCACACCTTCTTCTTCAGCCTGGCCAACGGCAACGTCGTCGACGGCGGCGATGGCGGCAACGAGGCGCGCTACATCAACCACTCCTGCGAGCCGAACTGCCAGGCCATCGAGGACGAGGGCCGCATCTACATCTACGCGCTGCACGATATCCGCTGCGGCGAAGAGCTCAGCTATTCCTATCCGCTGATCTACGAAGGCCGCCACACGCCGGCCATCAAGCGCTCCTTCGCCTGCCACTGCGGCGCGCCGGGCTGCACCGGCACCATGCTGGAGCCCAAGAAACGGCGCCGTTCCTGAGGCCTTCACAGATGCTGGACTATTGGGATATCACGGCCCGTCTCGCCATTGCCTTGCTGTTCGGCTGCATCGTCGGCCTGGAGCGTAACTTGCGCGGCAAGCCGACCGGCATGAAGACGCTGGGCCTGGTCGCGCTCGGCGCCGCGCTGGTGACGATGGCCAGCATGCAGTTTGCTCCGCTGGATAGCGAATACGGCCGCGACGCCTTGAGCCGCGCGGTGCAGGGCGTCATCACCGGTATCGGCTTCCTTGGAGCCGGGGTGATTGTTTTCCACGCGGAGACGTCCAAGATCAAGGGCCTGACCACGGCCGCCTCGATCTGGGTGACGGCGGGCATCGGCATCGTGTGCGGCATGGGCGCATGGCGGGTCGCCGGCATCGGCTTGATCCTGGTGATGCTGCTGTTCCTGCTCGGCCACCCGCTGGAGCGCATGCTGCACAAGCGCTGGCTGGGTAAAAGCGAGAACGAGCGGGCGGACATCGACTTGCACGACGAATAGCGAAACTTGATTGTTGAATGTCAAAAAGGAGAGGCCACGGCAGTGACATGATCGCCAACTTGTACGGCTAACTTGCCGAGGGAGCGATTGTGGAAGGCGATAGCGACTTTTTCAGCTTCATGGGCCTGGCCAAGGAACTGGTCACCAGCAACCGGCCGTTGCGTCTGCGGCTGGATTTGCCGGGCGGAGTTAATGACGACATGCTGCTGCCGCAGCGGGTGTTCGGGACGGAGGCTTTGTGCGGCGGGATCGAGTATCGCGTGCTGTGCGTGTCGTCCAACGCCAGCCTGTCGTTGAAGGAATTGATCGCCGTGCCAGCGGCGCTGGAGTTCGTCACCGACATGGGAGACTTGCGCAGCGTCTGCGGCATCGTCACCGAGGCCAGCTCCGGCGATAGTGACGGCGGCCTGGCCAGCTATCAGTTGGTGCTGTGCGATGCGCTGTCGATACTGGAAAAGCGCATCAACACCCGCGTGTTCCGCAACATGGACGAGGTGGAGATTGTCCAGCGCATTTTGAATGAGTGGAGACAGAAAAGTTCTATCCTGGGTGTGTGCTTCAAGCACGAGGTGGACGAGGCTTTCAGCCAGCGCGAGTATCCGAAGCGCGAATTCACCATGCAGCACAACGAATCGGATGCGGCGCTCATCCGGCGCTTGTTGAAGCGGAGGGGGATAGGCTGGTACGTGCGCGCGGAAGGCGGGGAGTATCCGACGCACACGCTGGTGCTGTTCAACAACGCCGACAGCCTACGCCAGAACGCCGCCGGCACCATCCGCTATCACCGCGACGCAGCGACCGAGGAGCGCGACACGATCACATCCTGGAGCGCGGTACGCAGCCTGCATCCGGGAGTGGTGACAAGGCACAGCTGGGACTATCGCAATTCGCAAGGCCGAGATTTTATGATGGCGGATGCCAGCAGCGGCGTGGACCAGGGCGTGAGTGGCAACGATCTGGCAGCGAGCCTGGACGATTATCAGATCCTGGCACCGCATGCGGGCGATGACAATGAGGACCTGTGTCGCCTGGGCAAACTGCGCATGCAGCGGCACGACTACGAAACGAAATGCTTCCACGGCGAAGGCAGCGTGCGTGATCTGTGCGCGGGGGAGTACTTCACACTGGCCGAGCATCCGGAGGTGGACGGGCATCCGGCCGAGGAGCGGGACTTTGTCGTGACGGCCCTGCAGGTGAACGCGCAGAACAACCTGCCCAAGGCATTGGCCGCACGCGTGGAACGGCTGTTCGCCCGCAGCCGCTGGATGCAGGGTGCGCAGGAGTTGCAGATGCAGAGAGATGTGGCGGACAAGGTGTCATCGGGACCGCTGCGCATGCACATCCAGTTCACTGCCGTGCGACGTGGTGTGGCCATCGTGCCGGCTTACGATCCGCGTACGGACCTGCCGCAAGCGCTGATGCAAAGCGCGATAGTCGTCGGCCCGAAAGGTGAAGAAGTCCATTGCGACCAGATGGGCCGCGTAAAGATCCGCTTCCCCGGCACACGCGCAGTCGATCACGAAGATGCTGCCAATGCCGGTGCATCGGATACAGAAACCGACTCCGCCTGGGTACGCGTAGCCTCAAACTGGGCCGGCAACGGCCCCGGCAGCCTACAACAATGCGGCACCATCGGCCTGCCGCGCATCGGCACTGAAGTGCTGGTCAATTTCCTAGGTGGTGATCCAGACAAACCGGTGATCGTCGGCCAACTCTACAACCAGCAAGCGCAGCCGCCAGCCCTTAGCAACGTCGGCGACCTTCCAGGCAACCGCTACCTCTCCGGTATCAAAAGTCGTGAGATCAAAGGCGGCCGCTCCAACCAGCTGCGTTTGGATGACACGGAAGGGCAGATTAGCGCGCAACTGGCGAGTGACCATAGCGATTCACAACTCAACCTGGGATTTATCACCCAGGCGAGATCCCATGGCGCTGGCATGGCTCGTGGCGAAGGCTGGGAGCTGGCAACCAATGCCTGGGGCGTTGCCCGTGCCAACAAAGGGATGCTCATCACCACCGAAACGCGTCGAATTGGGACATCCCCCGTCAAGGATATGGGCGAGACGTTACAAAGGCTAGTTGCCGCACAGAGGCAACACGAGGCGCTTGCGAAGCTGTCTCAGCAAGGCGGAGCGCAGGACGGAGGCCAGACAAAGGTCGCAGTTGCAATTTTTGCTCAGAACGAAAGTGTTAAAGGAGGATCTTGTGGTGACGCCGGCTTTCCTCAGCTAGCTACGCCACATCTAGTGCTGGCGAGCCCAGCAGGAATTGAGACTACCACACGAGGAAGTACTCATTTGTCTAGTGAGCAGCACGTCGCGCTAACAAGCGGACAGGATCTATCCATAGCCAGTGGTGGCGGCTTTTTCGCCAGTGTTCGCCAAGCTATTCGTTTATTCGTCCACAAAGCTGGCCTGAGACTGGTTGCGGCGGCCGGCGACATTGATCTGAGAGCACTCTCGGAGAGTATCAATCTTCTGGCAAAGCTTAATGTCACGCAGACTGCTAACCGCATCTCGATCAGTGCTAAGGAAGAGGTTGTGATAAATGGAGGCGGCAGCTACGTCAAATTCAATGCTGGCGGTATTGAGCAAGGCAGCAATGGTGGCTTCGTTGGCCATGCGGCTAAGCATGAGTTCCTTGGAGGGAAGAGCCTCATGGTCCCTTCCGTCGATTTTCCAGTGGCAGACGGCGCTGCTCTTGAGTCTTTCGATGAACAGTTTCGACTGGTTTCCAGCGACGGAAAGACTCCTATTCGCAATAAACGCTATCGCATTACAGCGCAAGACGGGACCAATTGGGAAGGAGTCAGCGATGCAGATGGGTTTACTGAGCGCGTCTACACAGCGTCGCAGAGCGAGATTTCTCTGACATTGCTTCCTGATGAGGGGTAACGCTAACCCGGCTCTACCCATATGCAATCGATAAAAACACCGATACTCAAATTTACAGGTGCCCATATGGCCGACGCAATTATTGCAACCGCAAATACCAACTCGACGCCAGGCTCGATAGTCGACGTGAGTGTTGAAGGAATAGTTTGCAGGCTATCTATCGAAAAGAATAAATATTTCGACACTTTGCCAATAATCCCGACAGCAGCTAGGGTTGAAAATGAGAAAATCCTTTATAGGGTAAAAGTGAAAGCTGAACTTGTTCAGCATTCTAATGGAAAGATGGCTTGTGGTCAGGCTCTCAATATAAAATCTAATAGGTCGGCGGATAAAATCATTTCCAATGGAAGAACGGATAGCGAAGGAATCATGTTTTTGACTTTGGAAACATATGAGGCTGGTAGTCTTGAGCTAAGCTCTTCCACTCCCGGGGTGACATCAGCTAGTTTAAAAATCGTTCTCAAAGATGCTTGGTACGAATCCCTTTTTTTGATTACTGGATACAATGTCTGCAATGAAATAGATTTCTCCGGGCCTCTGGTTGAAGGTACTGGCTTACAGGAGAAGCACAAAGAGGATTTTTTGTTTGGAGCACGAGGTATTCCTATGCAGGGGACTGGAATGGATACAAATGGGAAGTATATTTCACTTCTACATATGAGGGGGCACTGGATTGCAAATTCGAGAGGAGCCCCAGATCATGTTCTCTCTCAAGATACAGCATTTCAGTATGTTTCCGCAGTAAAAGGAAAATTCGGTTTAGTGAAGGAAAATCATTCGATCGCAGTTGATCCACACGTTATTCCACCTAGGGCGCAAGTCGATATAGACGGGGTAGGATTACGTTTTGCCGACGACAAGGGAAGCAAAATTGTGAGCTATCACATAGATAATTTTCTCGGGTCAGGTAAAGCCGTTGTCCAAGTATGGTTGAGTGAAGGTGTTAATGGAACACATCGCCGGGTAAAGTTTTTAGGAGATTAAAGATGAAGTCTCTTATTTTTTCTTTGCTGTTTTTATTTGTGACAAACGTTTGGTCGCAAGAAGTAATTTTACAACGTGTTTACATAGACAAAGCTAAGAACGTTCATGCGATAGCTATGAATGGAAAGGAAAAATTGCTAACTAAGGGGGGGAGGGCAACTCAGGCTGAATTGTCGAAAGATAAGCGAACCGCAGCTTGGCTGATAGAAAATACTTGGACTGCGGAGGGAGATGTGGGGCCGGGGGCCAGTAATCTCACCCTCTATCGTGATGGTAAATTCGTGCATATTGAATGCCAGCCATTCATACGTGACTTTTGGTTTTGGGAGGATGGCAAGAAAGTAGGAATAGATTGCGGCGGGCGGCACTTTGCCGGGACATTGACTCTATATGACGTCGGCACGGGAAAAGTAATTGAATCTTTGTTCCAGCCGGATGTCCCCTATGAAAAACTTCCTGCGTGGGCTGCGCCCCACTAGCGGGCTTATGCCGCGATTGACGCCGTCTGCAAATTCCTGCCCTCGGCCAGCATTTGCTCGAACACCTCCCCCGGCACCGGCTGGCTGAAGTAATAGCCCTGGATTTCATCGCAGCCGTGCAGCCGCAGGTACTCCAGCTGGACCGCGGTCTCCACGCCCTCGGCGATCACGCGCAGCTTGAGGTTGTGCGCCAGCGCGATGATCGACACCACGATGGCCGCCTCGTCATCCGCGCCGATGTCGCTGACGAAGGAGCGGTCTATCTTCAGCACGTCAATCGGGAACTTGCGCAGATACGAGAAGCTCGAATAGCCGGTGCCGAAATCGTCGATCGACAGCGCCAGCCCCAGCGCCTTGAGCTTGTGCAGCAACTCCACCGCCAGCGCCACATCGTTCATGAACAGGCCTTCGGTCAGTTCGATATCCAGGCAGGACGGCGGCAGGCCGGTCTGCTCCAGCACCTCGGCAATGGAGGCCAGCAGGTTAGGCTCGCCGAACTGGCGCGGCGACAGGTTGACCGCGATCCGCAGCGGCCCATGGCCCGCATCCTGCCAAGCCTTGGCCTGCGCGCAGGCGGTGCGCAGCACCCAGGCGCCGATCGGCACGATCAGTCCCGTCTCCTCGGCCAGGCCGATGAAGCGGTAGGGCGCCACCATGCCCAGCTCGGGATGCTGCCAGCGTATCAGCGCCTCCATGCCGACGATGCGGCCGCTGCGCAGGTCCACCTGCGGCTGGTAATGCAGGATGAACTCGTCGCGCTCCAGCGCGCTGCGCAGCGCCGTTTCGATGCGCACCCGCTCCAGCGCCTCCTCGTTCATGGCCGGCTGGTAGAACTGGGTGTTGTTGCGGCCCAGCTTCTTGGCGCGATACATGGCGATGTCGGCATGCTCGATCAAGCGCTGCGCCGGCGTGCCGTCCGGGTCGTAGACGGCCACGCCGATCGAGCAGGTGACGAAGAACTCTTTCCCCTCCAGCAGCACCGGCTGCGCCACCGCCCGCATGATGCGCTGCGTGACATCCAGCGACAGCGCCTCGTCCGGATACTCGGTCAGGATGGCGACGAATTCATCGCCCGACAGCCGCGCCACGGTGTCGCTCTCGCGCACGCTGTCCTGCAGCCGCTGGGCCACGGTCTTGAGCAGCAGGTCGCCGGCCTTGTGCCCCAGGCTGTCGTTGACGAACTTGAAGCGGTCGAGGTCGATCAGCATGACCCACAGCGGAATGCCGCTGCGGTTGGCGAAGGCGGCCGCCTGGGTCAGCCGGTCCTGCAGCAGCACGCGGTTGGGCAGGCCGGTCAGCACGTCGTGGTGGGCGATGTGGTGGATGCGCTGCTCGGACAGCTTGCGCTCGGTGATGTCGGTGCCGGTGCCGCGATAGCCCTTGAAGCCGCCGTCCTGGTCGAACAGCGGCTCGCCGCTGATGCTGAACCAGTGCAGCTGGTTGTCGGTGCCGGGCAGCGCGTATTCGAAGTTGAGGAAGGGCAGGTGGGCCTCCAGCAGCGCGATGTGGTCCTGGCCCCAGCGCGCCTGCGCCATTTCCGGATGCTGTTCCCAGCGCGTCTTGCCGATGAAGCCGGCCGGGTCCTGCTTGCCCTTGTCGAAGAAGCCGCCGGTGATGCTGGTGAAGCGGAATTCGTGGTCCTGCTCCCAGTACCAGTCGGACGACAGCGCCAGCAGGCGGCGGAAGCGCAGCTCGCTTTCCTGCAGCGCTTCCTCGGTGCGCTGGCGGACGGCCACGTCTTCGTTCAGGCGCTGGTTGCTCAGTTGCAGATCGCGGGTGCGCTCGTCGACCAGGCGCTGCACCCGCACCGAGCGCCGCGCCAGCGAGTTGACGAAGGCCGCCGTCAGCAGCGAGAACAGCAGGCCGCCGGTCAGCGTCGACAGCGAACCCAGGTGGCTGGACAGGAAGGGCCGGGGCAGCGGCGTCACCTGCACGTGCCAGGCCTTGCCGGCCGCATTGAAGGTGCTGGTGTAGACATCGTGGTAGTCGAAGGCCAGCCAGCGTTGCAGCGGCTTGGCGGCCGCTTCCTGCTCGGTCGGCTGGCCGTGGCGGTAGATCAGGTTGTCCGGTCGCACGTCGTCGCCGACATACACTTGCACCACCAGCGAGGTATCGTCCAGCAGCTCGGCGGCGTACAGGATTTTGTGGATCAGATCGGTCGAGCGGATGACGGCGCCGGTGTTGCCGATCCAGGCCGCGCGCCGCTGCTCCGCCGTGGCCGTCTGCGCGCCGGGGCGGTAGACCGGCATCAGCAGCACGAAGCCTTTCTGGTTGCCGCGCTCCTGCGCCAGCCGCAACAGCGGCGTGGCCATGGTCTGGCCGGCCGCCACCGCCTGCCGGACGGTGTTGGACATCGGCCCCAGCGACATCACATCCAGCCCGAACGCCGCCTCGTTGCCCTGCATCGGTTCCAAATAGTCGACCACCGCGTGCAGCGGCCGCGCCGTCAGCGGCTGGTTGCCGCCGTCGTGGGTGCGGTAGGCGGGGTAGCGCTTGCGCAGCTCGGCCTCGTGGCGCCGCGACGCTTCGTCGTCCAGCACCCGGTGGTAATTGAAGGCTTGGACAAAGGGATAGCGCGCCAGCAGCGGCCTGGTGAAGTCGCCGAACTGCTCGCGGCTGACCGGCCCGACCGACTTGAACAGGTCGTTGATGATGGTGACCAGTTCCAGCGTGTCGTCCAGGCCGCGGCGGATGGCGGCCGAGCGCATCTGGGCGCGCTGCTGGAAGCTCAGCTCCATCTTGCCGTACTCCAGCGCGCTGACGGCGACAAACAGCATGCCGGTCACGGCCAGGCCGGTGATCAAGGTCAGCGTCGCGGCCAGCGAGATCGAGGGTGACTTGAAGGACAGCGGCATGCGGCGCTTTCTAGTGGGACGGCGGGCTGGCGGACGATACTAGTGTGTCATAACTCATGCTTTTGCAACAGCAATTTGGGGCCGGGCGGCGACGGGGATTGTCTTATGCTAGCCACGCTGGGGCGATGTTTGCCGCCGGGTTTGATGTTATATTGCTATCTCCTTGGCGCCGCAGGAGCATACGTCATGAAGCAGGCTCATGGCTTTACCCGTCGCAGCTTCCTGGCGCGCATAGCGCGTACCGGTGGCGCCGCCGCCGCGTTTGCCGCGCTCGACGCGCTGGGCGGCGCCAGCCTGGCCTGGGGCGAGGACCGCGTCTACCGGGGCCCGCCGGCCTTGCCCGGCGGGCTGGGCAAGGGCAAGCGCGTCACCATCCTCGGCGCCGGCGTGGCCGGCCTGACGGCGGCCTTTGAGCTGGGCAAGGCGGGCTTCGCCTGCACCGTGCTGGAAGCGCGCCACCGCCCCGGCGGCCGCAGCTGGACCATACGCGGCGGCGACCGCTTCGAGCAGGCCGACGGCGTGCAGCAGGCGCGCTGGCCCAAGGCGGCGCATCTCTACCTCAATCCGGGGCCGGCGCGCATCTCGCACCACCACCGCGCGGTGCTGGGCTATTGCCGCGAGTTCGGCGTGCCGCTGGAAATCATGATGAACGATAACCGCGCCGCCTGGCTGCAGGACGACCAGGCCTTCGGCGGCAAGCCGGTGCAAGCCAGGCAGGTGCTGGGCGACAGCCACGGTTACTTCGGCGAGCTGCTGGGCAAGGCCGTCGCCACCGGCCGGCTGGACCAGGAGCTGAGCGGCGAAGACCGCGAACGGCTGCTGGCCGCCATCGCCACCTTCGGCGATTTGCAGCGCGACGGCCGCTATACTGGCACGCCGCGCAGCGGCTACAGCGCGACGCCCGCGCCCGGCCTGCCGCATGGCACGGTGCGCGCGCCGCTGCCGCTGTCCGAGCTGCTGCGGGCCGACTTCTGGCAATTCAAGGCAGCCTTCGGCGAGGACTTCGACCAGGCCGGCACCATGTTGCAGCCGGTGGGCGGCATGGACCGTTTCCCGGCGGCCTTCGCCCGGCGGCTGGGCCACGCGATCCGTTACGACACGCTGGTCGACGAGATCCGCAAGACGGCCAACGGCGCGCGCGTGGTCTGCCATCACGGCGGCGCCCGCAGCGTGATCGACAGCGATTATGTGATCTGCACCTTGCCGCTGTCGGTGCTGCGCGACATCCCCAACGATTTCGCGCCGGCCTACCGCGAGGCCATCGCCGAGGTGGAATATGCGCGCTCGGCCAAGACCGCGTTCTATGCGCCGCGCCGCTTCTGGGAGCAGGACGAGGGCATCTACGGCGGCCTGTCGTGGACCAGCCGCGACGTCACGCAAATCCTCTATCCCTCGCACGGCATCGGCCAGGCCGACGGCGTGCTGGTCGGCTCCTACTGTTTCGGCGCCTTCCCCGGCGACGACATGGGCCAGTACCCGCTGGCCGAGCGCATCGAGAAGGCGCTGGCGGCGGGCGAGGCCATCCACCCCGGCTACCGCACCATGGTGCGCGGCGGCGTCAACATCGCCTGGCCCAAGGTGCCGCACAGCCTGGGTTCGTGGGCCGAGTGGAAGCCGGAACAGTTCGACACCGTCTACCGGCTGTTGCAGCAGCCGGACGGCGTGATGTATTTCGCCGGCGAATACCTGGGCTACCTCAGCTCGTGGCAGGAGGGGGCGGTGCTGTCCGCCCACCATGCCATCGAGCAGCTGGCGGCACGGGTGCGCGCCTGATTTTTTTCACTGAAAGGATGACCATGAGGATGACCATCAACCGCATTCCAGGACTGCTGGCCGCCGCCCTGAGCTTGTCGCTTGCCTTGCCCGCCGCTGCCCAGACCAAGGTGCAGCACATCCAGAGCGCCGACAGCGGCATCGCCAACGCCGTGTGGGCCGGCGACACGCTGTACGTATCGGGCAAGCTGGCCAAGTCCTTCGACGGCGACACGCGCACGCAGACTGCCGACGTGCTCAAGCAGTTCGATGCCACGCTGCGCGAGCAGGGCCTGGGCCTTGGCGACGTGGTGCAGATGAGGGTCTACCTGGTGGCGGACGCCGCCGGCAAGCTGGATTTCGCCGGCATGAACGAGGCCTACAAGGAGTTCTTCGGCACGGCGGCCCAGCCCAACAAGCCGGCCCGCGCCACGGTGCAGGTGGCGGCGCTGGTGGTGCCCAAGGCGCTGGTGGAGATCGAAGTGGTAGCGGTGCGCGGCAAGCCCGTCAAATAGCGAGGTCCACCCCGCATGCTTCAGCGATAGATTCGCCGCAGCACTTAGGGGTCGGACCCCGGACGGGGTCCGACCCCGCCTGGCAGTGCGGGTTTCCAGCGCATGCGCAGCACGATCCAGTGCGCCAGCAGCCGGTTGAGGATGGCGAAGCCCAGGCCGTGGCTGCGCGCCACCCGCTGCTGCATCGCCAGCGCCGGCGACGGCTTGCCGCCCTTGACCGCGAACAGGATGCGGTTGTTGCCGGCGATGCCGCGGAACCAGCAGATGCGGCCCTGGAAGGTCTCGCGCAGGCGCCGCAGCATGGGGCCGTACTGCGGATCGTAGCTGAAGATATTGGCCACCATCACGCCGCCCGGCCGCAGCGCGCGGCGGCAGTCGGCATAGAAGGCGGCGCTGCCCAGCGCCGGCGGCAAGCCTTCTTCATCGAAGCCGTCCACCAGCAGCACGTCGGCGGCGCCGGCCAGGCTGGCCATGTACTCGGTGGCGTCGGCCTGGATGATGCGGAAGCGGGCGTCGTCGCGCGGAATGGCGAACTGCTCGCGCAGCGCGATGACGTCGGCGCGCAGCTCCAGCACGGTGATGCGGCTGTGCGGCAGGTAGCGGTAGCAGAACTTGGCCAGCGAACCGCCGCCCAGCCCGACCATGACGATGTGCTCCGGCTTAGGATGGAACAGCACAAAGCACATCATCGCGCGCGCATAGCTGAGCACCAGATCGTCCGGCCGCGACAGCCGCATCTCGCTCTGGACCATGCCGGGCTGGAATTCCAGCAGGCGTTTGTCGCCGCGCGTATGGACTTGCGGGCGGCGATCGGGCGGGGAGGACGTGGTCAAGTTGGCGGTATTGTGGATTTACAGGGTCAATTTATAGTAGCATGCCCGCCAGCGCGCCACATTGCATTTACAGACGGAAAAATTGTAGGTACATTGGCGATAGCACCGGCCAGCCCCTCCGGCGGCCTTCATGGAGACAGATACGATGTTTTTAGACCACCCTACGCTTACCGCCACCAACAGCTTCACCGAGCCTGACCGCCTGGAGCGGCTGACCCGCGTCTACGGCTACGTGGTGGCGCTGGCCGACATGGCCGGCAAGCAGGCCTTTATCGAAAAGGTCAGCCAGCTGCACGACCACAAGGGCACGCTGATCGTGTTCTGGCACGACGCGCCGTCCGAGGACGAGAAAGCCTACTTCTCCCAGGCCTGGGCCAGCAAGATGGGCGACGGCAGCACCAACGTCGAGCACGAGGTCTGACCCGCGGCAGGTCATGGATATAAAAACTTTGGTACTGGCGCTGGCGCTGGGCAATCTGAGCCTGTGCGCGGCGCTGTTCTTTTTTGAGCAGGAGCGCCGCCGCGCAGGCCTGGCGGCCGCCAGCACCACCTGGGGCATGGCCAAGCAGTTCCAGGCCGTGGCCTGGGGCTTGCTGTACCTGCGCGGCACGCTGCCGGACTTCCTCACCATCCCCCTCGCCAACGCCTTGCTGTTCACCGGCTTTGCGCTGGACGCCTCCGCCCTGTGGGAGCAGGCCGGCCGCCGCGTCTGGCGGCGCTACCTGCTGCCGGCGCTGGGCGCGGCCATCGGCGTGTTCACCGGCGCCTGGCTGCTGGACATGCCGGCCGCCGAACGCATCGCCATCGCCTCGGTGGTGATCGGTTTCTTCTTCATCGCCGGCGCCGCCGCGCTGGGCCGGGGCTGGAGCGCCGGCACGCTGCTGCGGCGCTACCTGGTGCTGTCGTCGCTGCTGCTGGCGCTGGCCGTGATGGCGCGCGGCCTGCTGACGGCGCTGCTGCCGGACGGCTGGAGCTGGGTCAGCCCGGCGCTGATCCAGGGCGTCGGCATCGCCGCCCTGTACCTGATGATGCTGGGCAGCGCCTTCGGCTATCTGCTGCTGACCCGCGAAAAGCAGCAGGCCGAGCTGGACCGGCTGGAAGTGGTGGACGCGCTGACCGACGTGCCGAACCGGCGCGGCTTCTACCAGACGCTGACGCCGTGGATCGCGCTGGCCCGCCGCCCCGGCATGCCGACCTCGCTGATCATCCTCAATCTCGACCATTTCAAGCGCGTCAACGACAACTACGGCCATCCGGTGGGCGACAAGGTGCTCAAGGCCATGGTCGACGTCTGCAAAAAACAACTGCGCGACAGCGACTTGATGGGCCGCCTGGGCGGCGCCGAATTCGCCATCCAGCTGCCGCGCACCTCGCTGGAAGACGCCATCATGGTGGCCGAGCGTATCCGCCTGGCCGTCGCCGCGATGCCGGTGAAGGCGGATAAAGCCGTCATCAACATGACCGCCAGCCTGGGCGTGACCACCATCCGCGCCGACGACACCACCGTCAGCCTGTTCAAGCGCGCCGACGAGGCGCTGCAAGAGGCCAAGCAGGCCGGCCGCAACCGCGTGGCCGAGGCGCAGACCGGCGCCGGAGCGCTGGAAGCCTGATTTGCCACACCCTGTCATCAGCAGGTAACAAACTGCGCTTATCGTGATTATAATCATGTAAATCGTTTAGTTTGATTCACCCGCGAGCCTTCGTTGCCGTTTGCCGAGAGAGGCTTCCACATATGTACGCTGCAGTAGATCTGGGTTCCAACAGTTTTCGCCTCCACATCGGCAAGCATGACGGGGAGGCGATCCGCGTCCTCAAATCCGTGCGAGAACCGATACGCCTGGCCGCAGGCCTGGACGACAAGGGCAACCTGACGCCGGCCGCCATGCAGACCGCGCTGGCCTGCCTGAAAAACTTCCGTGCCGTGCTGGCCGCCTACAAGCTTGACGGCGTGCGCGTGGTGGCCACGTCGGCCATGCGCGTGGCGCGCAATTCCGCCTCCTTCCTGCCCGAGGCCGAGCTGGCGATCGGCTATCCGATCGAAATCATCTCCGGCGAGGAGGAGGGGCGCCTGATCTACATGGGCGTGGCCAATGCGCTGGCGCTGGCCGGCGAACGCCGGCTGGTGATCGACATCGGCGGCGGCTCCACCGAGCTGATACTGGGGCGCGGCCAGGAAATCGAGCGGGTCGAGTCCTTCAGCGTCGGCACGGTCAAGCAAAGCCTGTCGTTCTTCATCGGCGGCCGCGTCGACGGCCCCTCGTTCGAGGCGGCCATCCTGTCGGCGCGCAGCCATTTCGAGGACGCGGCGCCGCCGTATCACCCGCAGTACTGGAAGCAGTGCTATGGGTCGTCCGGCACCGCCCGCACCATCGCCGACATCATCGTCAAGAACGGCATCGGCCGCGAAGTCAACGCCGAGACGCTGAGCGCCCTCAAACAGCGTTTCATCGAATTCGGCCATGTCAGCAAGATCGAGATGGCCGGCCTGCGCCCGGACCGCGCCAGCACCATCATCGGCGGCCTGGCCATCCTGATAGGCCTGGTGCGCGAGCTCGATATCCCGGTGGTGCAGCCCATCGAGGCCGGCCTGCGCATGGGCGTGATGTGGGACTTGCACCTGCGTTCGACCAAGCGTGACCGCCGCGAGCAATCGGTGCAGGCTTGCCTGCAGAAGTTCCACTGCGACGAGCGCCGCGCCAACCGCGTGGCCGACGACGCGCTGGCGCTGTACATGCAGACCAAACCGGCCGGCGACCAGTATGCGCGCCACCTGTACTGGAGCGCGCTGCTGCACGAAATGGGCATGGTGGTGTCGCACACCGGCTACCACAAGCACGCCGCCTACATGATCGAGAACGCCGACCTCCCGGGCTTCACGGCGCGCGAGCAGAAGACCATGGCCCGTTTGATCGCCGCCCACAAGGGCAATCTGCGCAAAGTGGCCGACGCGCTGGCCGAGCCGGATTTCAGCAAGGCCGTGGTGGCGCTGCGGCTGGCGGTGCTGTTCATGCACTCGCGCATGGACATCGACTTCACGCTGATCAAGCTGCGCATGAAGAACCGCATCGAACTGGAAATCCGCCGCGAATGGATAGGCGACCATCCAACCCTGTCCTACTGGCTGGAAAAGGAGCAGGAGCAGTGGGATGAAGTTGGGGTAGACTTCAGCATACGCACCATCGGCTAATCTGTTGGGAGGTTTATGAGGAACGACGCCATGCATCGTAGCTGCGCCTGGGTGCTGCTGGCGCTGTCGCTGGCATCGGCGTCGGCGGCCGGCAAGGAGACCGTCTCCCTGTGCTTCGAGCAGCAGGACGTGCTGCCATGGCGCACCGAGAAGCTGGGCGGCCTCAATTTCGCGCTGCTGAAAATGGTCGAGCAGCGCCTCGATATCCACTTCGACTATCAAAGCATCCCCTGGAAACGCTGCCTGGCCGAGTTGAAGGCCAACGCGGTCGACGGCGCCTTCGCCGTCAGCTACAAGCCGGACCGGCGCGAGCTGGGCGAATATCCCGGCGGCCAGCAGATCGACGCCAGCAAGCGCATGCATATCGATAGCTATGTCGTGGTCCGCAAAAAAGGCAGCAAGGTCGAATGGGACGGCAAGAGCTTCCGCAACCTGGATGGCGCCATCGGCTTCCAGCTGGGCTACTCGGTCGGCGACGTGCTGCGCGCGCAGAACGTGGAAGTGGACGAGGGCAGCCAGCGCGCCGACGAGCTGGCGCGCAAGCTGATCGCCGGCCGCGTGGCGGCTGCGGCCATCGGCGGCAGCGACGCCCATGGCTTGATGCGCGGTCCACTGGGGCCGCAGCTGGAGGAGCTGCCCATTCCCATCATCGAAAAACCGTACTTCCTGATACTTTCGCACGGCATGCTGGCGGCGCGTCCGCAGCTGGCGGAGCGCATCTGGCGGGCCATCGAGGAAGCCCGCAACAGCGCGGCCTACAAGAAGCTGGAAGCGGCGGAAGGAGTCCGTCATTGATGCGCAGGTTCCGGCGCAGGAGCCGGCCCTGAGCGGTGGCGGCCCGCTGGCCCGCCTGCGCAGCGCATGGCGCCGCAACATCCTGCTGCGGCTGGGCTTCGGCATCTTCGTGTCGGTGGCCGTGTCCACCGCGATCTACACCACCTATGTGATGCAGACGCTGAAAAGCGAGGCCGAACAGAATCTGCGCGAACGCGCCGAGCGGCTGACGGCGGTGCTGTCGCAGGCGCTGGCGCGGCCGCTGTTCGATATCAACAGCGCCGCCGTCTCCAGCGTGGTCGACGCCTCGGGCGCCACGCCGGAGGTGCTGGTGCTGCGCGTGCTGGCACCCAACGGCGCGGAGCTGGCCAGCTACGTCTCGCCGCTGCGCGAGCCGGTGGCGGCGATCAAGGTGCATCGCGAGATCAGCTTCAGCGACGCCCGCCGCAGCTATCCGGTCGGCTCCATCGACCTGGCTTTCTCGCGCCAGCAGATCGACCAGGACTTGCGCCGCCAGATCTACAACACGGTGGCGGCCAACCTGCTACTGGCGCTGGGCATCGTGCTGTCGATCTTCGTGGTCGGACGGCGCGCGGCGCGGCCTTTTGCCGACATCCAGGGCAGCCTGGAAAAGCTGACGCGCGGCGAGACCGACATCAAGTTGTCCGGTATCGGCCGCGAGGACCAGGTAGGCCGCCTGTCCGGCGCGGTGCTGCGCTTCCGCGACACGCTGACCCGTCTGCGCGACGCCGAGTATGAGCTGCGTGAGCTGAACCGCGACCTGGAAATGCGCATCGCCGCCCGCACCCGGGAGCTGACCAGCTCCATGCAGCAGCTGGGCGACAGCCAGGCCAAGCTGCAAACCATCGTCGACACCGCGCTCGACGCCGTGGTGCGGATGGACCTGGCGGGCCGCATCGTCGGCTGGAACACCCAGGCCGAGCGGATCTTCGGCTGGAGCCGCGACGAGGCTTTGGGGCTGGCGCTGGACAAGACCATCATCCCGCCGCGCTTCCGCTACGACCACCGGCGCGGCATGCAGCGCTACATGGCCGGCGGCCCCGGGGCTGTGCTCGATGCGCGCATCGAAGTCGTGGCGCTGCGCCGCGGCGGCGAGGAGTTCCCGATCGAGCTGGCGATCACCCAGGTCCGCTCGGAGGGGCAGGACAGCTACGAATTCTGCGCCTTTATCCGCGACATCAGCGACCGCCGCGAGCGCGAACAGAAGCTGGTCAACGCCAACGTGATGGCGGAGGCGGCCAACGTCGCCAAGTCCGAGTTCCTGGCCAATATGAGCCACGAGATCCGCACGCCGATGAGCGCCGTGATCGGCATGGCCTACCTGGCGCTGCGCACCGAGATGACGCCCAAGCAGCACGACTACATCAGCAAGATCCACCGCGCCGCCTTGTCGCTGCTGGGGATCATCAACGACGTGCTGGATTTTTCGAAGATCGAGGCGGGCCGGCTGGACATGGAATCCATCCCCTTCGTGCTGGAGGAGGTGCTGGCCAATGTCTCCGGCGTGACCGCGCAGCGCGCCGCCGACAAACAGCTGCGCTACCTGGTGTCGGTGGCGCCCGATGTGCCGCGCTATCTGGTGGGCGACCCGCTGCGGCTTGGCCAGGTGTTGATCAACCTGGTCAACAACGCCGTCAAGTTCACGGCCGAGGGCGAGCTGGAACTGCGCTGCGAAGTGCGGCCGGCCGCCGCGCCGGAGGGTGTGGCCGCGCTGCGCTTCTCGGTGCGCGACACCGGCATCGGCATGACGCAGCAGCAGAAGGCCAAGCTGTTCCGCGCCTTCAGCCAGGCCAACGGCTCCACCACCCGCCACTACGGCGGCACCGGCCTGGGGCTGTCGATCTCGCAGCAGCTGGTGCGGCTGATGGGCGGGCGCATCGACGTCGAGAGCGAGCCGGATCACGGCTCGACCTTCCATTTCGATCTGCTGCTGCCGCTGTCCGACGCGGCCGCCGTGGCGGTGCAGGCGGCCGTGCACCATGGGCCGGTGGGCGACCTGACGCTGCATGCGTCGCCGCGCCGCGCGGCGCGCGTGCTGCTGGCCGAGGACAGCCCGGACAACCAGGACGTGACGCTGGAGCTGCTGGAGCTGCAGGGCATCGCGGTGGACGTGGTGGGCAACGGCCGCGAGGCGCTGGACCGTCTGCAGGCCGCCGGCCCCGATACCTACGACCTGGTGCTGATGGACCTGGGCATGCCGGTGATGGATGGCCACGAGACCATCCGCCTGCTGCGCCAGGACAGCCGCTTCAACGAACTGCCGGTGATCGCGGTGACGTCGCACGCGCTGGCCGGGGTGCAGGCGCAGTGCCTGGAGGAGGGCATGCAGGACTACATCGCCAAGCCGGTGGACCCGCAGCGGCTTTACAGCGTGCTGTCGCGCTGGCTCGGCCTGTCGATGAAGGCGATCCCGCCGCTGCCGCCGCGCGCCGATGGCGGCCTGGTGGAACCACTCCAGGCGCTGGCCGAACTGCGGGCGCTGCTGGCGGAGTTCAGCGGCGACAGCGTCGATTATTTCGCCGGCGTGCGCGCATCGTTGGCGACGCTGCTGCCGCCGGTGACGATGAGCCGCCTGGTCGCGCATATGGAGCATTACGAATTCGAGGCCGCCGGAAAACTGCTGGCGGCGGTCGCGCAGGAACAGGAGGGATCATGAACATCAAGAACGGACGGCCGACCATACTGATCGTCGACGATACGCCGGACAATATCACGCTGCTGTCCAATCTATTGAAGGATAAGTACAACACCAAGGTCGCGACCAGTGGCGCGACGGCGCTGCAAATCGTCGCCGGCGCACCGGTGGACCTGATCCTGCTCGACATCATGATGCCGGACATGGATGGCTACGAGACTTGCCGCCGCCTGAAGGAGGACCCGCATAGCAGCGCCATACCGGTGCTGTTCCTGACCGCCAAAAGCCAGCCCGAGGACGAGGCCATGGGTTTGAGTCTGGGAGCTGTAGATTTCTTACGCAAGCCGGTCAATCCGGACGTGCTGTTCGCCCGCGTCGCGCTGCATTTGCGCTAGAACAAGCAAAAAAAGCGTAAATGATATATATTGTTTATATTGTTGAATAAAAATTGGAGTTGTTATGAATAAACCTGTCAATGCCCTCGTTAATGGCAAAGCCCCTGCGCTGCCTAAAAAACCTGTCGTGAAAACCGCCGCCAAAGCCGCCGCCAAGCCGGTTGTCAAGGCTGCCGTCAAGCCGGCCGCGCCGAAAGCCGTTGCCAAACCAGCCGCCGCCAAACCAGCTGCTGCGAAACCGGCACCGAAAGCTGTCGCCAAGCCTGCGCCGAAGGCGGCAGCGAAACCTGCTGCACCGAAGGCCGCGCCTAAAGCAGCTCCTAAAGCAGCTCCTAAGGCAGCGCCTAAAGCCGCCGCCAAGCCTGCACCTAAAGCCGCCGTCAAGGCCGCGCCGAAGGCCGCAGCCGCCAAGCCGGCGCCAGTGGACGCCGCCAAGGACAAAGCACGCAAGGAAAAGCTGGTGCGCGACAGCTTCACCATGCCGGAGCAGGAATACGCGGTGCTGGGCCAGGTCAAGAAAGCCTGCCTGAAAGCCGGTTTCGAAATCAAGAAGAGCGAACTGCTGCGCATCGGCGTCGCGCTGATCAGCCAGATCGACCTTGCCACGCTGCAAAATGTGTTGGCCGGTCTGCCACAACTGAAAACCGGCCGACCAAAGAAAAGCTAAGAAAAGCTATGTAAAAAACAACACTTCGGCCATTGTCACGGAACTGACACCACCTTGTCATTTTCCTGAAGTATTCGACCGTTACGCTTGCTTCGTCTCCCACAGAAAGGATGAAGCATGCAAACTTCGATCATACAAGCCGACGTCCGAGCAGCGTCCGGTAAGCTGGTACTCAGTATGGCAAGCACACCGGAAGAGCTGCGCGAAGTACAGCGCCTGCGCTACAAGGTGTTCATCGAAACAATGGGATTGAGTTCGCTGGTCCGCGAGGATGGCCTGGACAGCGACGAATTCGACGAGCACTGCGATCACCTGATCGTGCGCGATACGAGCACGCTCAAGGTGGTTGGCACCTACCGCCTGTTGAGCGCAACGCGCGCCCGCAAACTGGGTCGCGTCTACTCCGAGGGCGAATTCGACCTGGGCCGCCTGAACAACCTGCGCGGCCGCATGGTGGAAGCAGGCCGCGCCTGCATCCATCCAGACTACCGTGGCGGCAGCGTCATCATGCTGCTGTGGTCCGGCCTGGCCGAGTACATGCGTCGTGAAAACTGCGACTACCTGGTCGGTTGTGCCAGCATCAGCCTGGCCGATGGCGGCCACAATGCCGTTGCCGTCTACCAGTCGCTGGCCGCCGCCCACCTGGCGCCGTCCGAATACCGCGTCACCCCGCACCTGCCGTTCCCATTCTCGAAGCTGGAAGCAGCACAGAAGCCGCAAGTACCGCCGCTGTTGAAGGGCTACATGCGTTCGGGCGCCTGGATTTGCGGCGAACCGGCATGGGATCCTGATTTCGAAAGCGCCGACCTGTTCCTGCTGCTGCCGCTGGCGAACCTGGACGGCCGCTACGCCCGCCACTACGGCGTGGCCGGCGAACAGCTGGCTGCCTGACGCAGTGCTACGGCCCCGTGTAGAATAAGCCGTTGTGCTTATTCAGCGGGGCTGTGATGAAGTTTGAAACAGAGACGGAACGAACGGGATCGCAGGAGCGGTCCGTGTTGCGCCGTCGCGGCGGGGCGTCGCCGGACGCCAGCCGCACCACCGACCACGTCGCCGAGGAACGCCCGGTGGCGCTGGTCTTCAATGGCATTTCGCATGCCGTCATGATGGTGACGCCGCGTGAGCTGGAAGCATTCGCGCTCGGCTTCGCGCTGACCGAGGGATTGGTCGGCAAGGCCTCCGACGTTTTCGATATCGAACTGCGGGAGCATCCGCGCAGCTTCGAGGTCGCCCTTACCATCGCCCAGGAAGATTTCGTGCAGCTCAAGCAGCAGCGCCGTTCGATGGCGGGCCGCAGCGGTTGCGGCGTGTGCGGCGTCGAGAGCCTGGAGCTGCTTGATTTGCAGCCGTCGCCGATCGAAGCGCCGGTGCTGCACGATGAGGCTGCGCTGCCGCCGGCGATTGCCCGCGCGGCGGCGGAGCTGGGCGGGCACCAGCAACTGATGCGCGCCACCGGTGGCGTGCATGCCGCCGCATGGTGCGATGTGGACGGCGCGGTGCTGCGCGTGTGCGAGGACGTGGGCCGCCACAATGCGCTCGACAAATTGATCGGGCATCTGGCGCGTGAGGGCGTGGACATGCGGCGCGGCTTCGTCTTCATGTCCAGCCGGGCCAGTTATGAGCTGGTGCGCAAGGTGGCGCGCATGCACATCCCGATGCTGGCGACCATCTCCGCCCCCAGCACGCTGGCAATCGACATCGCCGCCGAAGCGGGCGTCAAGCTGGTGAGCTTCTGCCGCCAGGACGGCTGCGTCGAATATACCTAGCTATTCCGCCGACGACTGATAGTCCGACAGTTGCAGCAGCACCGGGATCGATTTCGAGGTCGGCGTGCCGGCGCCATCGGCGGTGCTGTGCAGCGGGATCAAGCCGTTCGTCTCCGGGAAGTAGGAGCCCAGGCAGCCGCGCGGGATGTCGTATTCCACCAGCAGGAAACGGTCGGCGCGGCGTTCGACATCGTCGTCCCACACGCTGACCATGTCCACCCACTGGCCGTTGCGCAGGCCCAGCATCTGCAAGTCTTCCTTGTTGATGAACACCACGCGGCGCAGACCGAATACGCCGCGATAACGGTCGTCCATGCCGTAGATGGTGGTGTTGTATTGGTCGTGCGAACGGGCCGTCATCAGCGTCATCAAGCGCTCGCCGTATTTGGCGCGGGCGCGGTGGATAGGCGTATCGGTATCGACTGCGCGCAGCAGGAACTGCGCCTTGCCGCTGGCCGTGCGCCATTCGCGCTCACGTGAGGCTACTCTCAAGTGGAAGCCGCCCGGCTTGGCCACGCGTGCGTTGAAGTCATGGAAATCGTCGAACACTTTTTCAATGCTATCGCGGATGCTGGCATAGTCGGCGGCATAGGCCAGCCAATCCACCTTGCCGCTGCCCAGCGTGGCGTGCGCCATGCGTGCCGTGATCGCGGTTTCGGACAGCAGGTTGTCGGAGGCCGGCGTGTTCATGCCGTAGGACAGGTGCACCATGCTCATTGAATCTTCCACCGTCACGCCCTGCGGCACGCCTTGTTGCAGGTCGATCTCGGTGCGGCCCAGCGTCGGCAGGATCAGCGCGTCCTTGCCGTGCACCAGATGGCTGCGATTAAGCTTGGTCGCCACCTGCACCGTCAGGTCGCAGGCGCGCAAGGCGTCGAAGGTCAGCGGCGTATCCGGCGTCGCCATGGCGAAGTTGCCGCCCATGCCGAAGAAGACTTTGATCTTCCCGTCCAACATGGCCTGGATGCTTTCTACCGTGTCGTAGCCGTGCGCGCGCGGCGGTTCGAAGTCGAACACTTTCTGCATGCGGTCGAGGAAGGCCTTGGCCGGCTTTTCCTCGATGCCCATGGTGCGGTCGCCCTGCACGTTGGAGTGGCCGCGCACCGGGCACAGGCCGGCGCCGAGGCGGCCGATATTCCCGCGCATCATCATCAGGTTGGACAGCATCTGGATCGTCGCCACCGCGCCCTTGTGCTGGGTCAGGCCCATGCCCCAGGTGCAGATCACTTTCTGGCCACGGATGTAGACCTCGGCCAGCGCCTCGATCTGATCGCGCGGCACGCCGGATTCGGCCAGCAGCTGGTCCCAGTCCTGGGCGCGTAAATCCTGTTCGAAGGCTTCGTAGCCGGTGGTGTGGGTGGCGATGAATTCTCGGTCCAGCAGGCTGGCTTCACCGGCCGCCAGCGCGGCGTCGTCGCGTTCGACCAGGCGCTTGGCCACGGCCTTGATCAGCGCGAAGTCGCCGCTCAGCTTCGGTTGCACGAACATGCTGCTGATGCTGGTGCTGGAATTGGTCAGCATCTCCATCGGGTGCGAAGGACTGGTGAAGCGTTCCAGGCCGCGCTCGCGCAATGGATTGATGGAGACGATGGTGGCGCCGCGCTTGGCGCAATCGCGCAGCTCGCCCAGCATGCGCGGGTGGTTGGTGGCCGGGTTCTGGCCGAAGATCAGCAGCGTGTCGGCGTGTTCAAAGTCTTCCAGTGTCACCGTACCCTTGCCGATGCCGACGGTGCCCGGCAGGCCGCGGCTGGTCGGTTCGTGGCACATATTCGAGCAGTCCGGGAAGTTGTTGGTGCCGTACATGCGCACGAACAGCTGCAGCAGGAAGGCGGCCTCGTTGCCGGTGCGGCCGGAGACGTAGAACGTGGCCTGGTTCGGGTCCGGCAGGGCCTTTAGGTGGCGGGCGATCAGCGCGAAGGCGTCGTCCCAGGCGATGGGCAGGTATTTGTCGCTGGCGCTGTCGTAGACCACGGGGTCGGTCAGGCGGCCGTGCTGTTCGAGTTCGTAGTCGGATTGTGTCAGCAGCTCGGCCACCGTGTGGGCGGCGAAGAAGTCGGGGCGCACGCGCTTGCTGGTCGCTTCGGCCGCCACCGCCTTGACGCCGTTCTCGCAAAATTCGAAGGTGGACGCGTGTTCGCGGTCAGGCCACGCGCAGCCGGGGCAGTCGAAGCCGTCCGGCTGGTTTTGTTTGAGCAGCGTCTTGTAATTACCACCGCTTACCTTTTCGCGCACCAGGTTGATCGCTACCTGCTTCAAAGCGCCCCAGCCTGCGGCTGCGTGTTGGTAGGGTTCGATGCGTCCTTCGGGTTTGGTCTTTTGCATTGCGTATTCCAGTGATTCTTGTTGAGCGGAGTATAGTGCAGAATGACGTTTTTGAGCTTGAAGGAGGGTATTTGGCATCACGCTTGGTCATGCCGATTTCGGGCTATGTGACAGTTGGTGAGTATTTTCTGACTGGCAATATGTAGAATGTTTTTTGCCTCTTGCTCAAGGGGTATCGCATATCTAGCCTAGGAAAAACTTGGACCCAATTACCCTCTTAGTCGCCGCACTAGCCAAAAACCCTGACACGGTTGCGTCCACAGCAAAAACGCTGACCACGCCAGGTACAGTAGATGTGGTGAAAATGAAAACAAGCCTGGTTGACCTGTCCAGAGGAATTTTGGCGTGCTATCACAAAACTGCGAAATTTCGGCAGACCGATGTTCTTACGACGCCATGGGAACGGCAAGGCCAATACGGCGCGGACCGCTCTGCCGTCATTAAAATCTCGTTCACCGGGATGACCGGCGCGTCGTATGAAATGCTGGTGGCAGTGATGGCGAAGGAAAATTCGGTACGCTCGGCCGTCATCGCAGAGAACTCCGTTGTGCCCTACAACAAACGCTGTGTTCTTGAAGAGTGGGTGTCGCCTGGCTAGATGGCACTTGCTGGCCAAGAGCGGACCTACAATCGCATGCATATACATACGTCCACATCGTCTTTGAACGCTGAAAATTGAACGGTGACGTGTGAGAATTGAAGAGTATGTTTTCTTTGTTCGCGGCGCTATCATGTGGCTCTGCTCGTAGAACCATTGAAAGTAAAGATGATGCGATTTCAACCGAACCGTGCGGCCCTTGTTTCCGTAGCCGCTTCCATTGTCGGTATCGCACTGGTCGCCAATGCCGTATTTTTGGTTCTGGGCGGCCAACTGGGCCACGCCCTGATGCGCGCTGGCCTAGGCCTATATTGCTGCATCTGGGCCTTCGTCCCTTACGGCGACTTCTTCCGCTTTGCGCGTATGCCGGTCCGTCTCGACGACAGCGCGGAGCGCAATGCCTACGCCAAGTTGTTTCCTCCTAGCCTGCTGCCAGCAATGTGGTTGTCGATGGCTCTGATGTTCGGCGGGTTTGTCTATAACGTGGTTGGCGTTTTTCGCTGAGCGCTGCTTTAACCTCGTTCGCTATCGGCCAGGAGCCGTCATTGCGGCGGTCCCCGATTGGACACGTAAGAAAAGGGTTTTTTGATGGCTGGAGATGTAGTTTTCGTTGAAGGGCCACTCAAATTTTTGCTTGAGTTTGCGGAGGTAGATCCGATGGGTTATGGCGTCGAGGTCCGGCTCGAAGTAGAGTATTCGGGCCGAAGTCAGAATCTCAAATGGACTGCAGAGCATCTATGGTTTGAATATGAAGCTCTTCGTCGATTTGAAAGCGAACTTGGCGACGGTCGCGAGGCCCGACTATTTGACATGAGCGAGTACCCGATACTTCACTTCAAGCGCGACTCATCCCAAGAGTATGTAACCATCAATCCACAGTCGCAGAGGCAGTCAAAAGACGGCGAGTGCATGTCCCTTCGTCTTAATGTCAATGTCGGGTCAATGCAAGCGCTGTATTCGGCGTTGAGCCAGTTCGGCAAGTGGTGGTGAGGCGGCCGCATCAACAGCCGCACGGCCAGCGTCCAGTACAATCGGCAGGGACCGGCCAGAAGCTGACTTTCATATTTTGGGAAGACTAGCTGTATGAGGCGAGCAAAGATAGGTGATATTTTTCTTGTCGAAACAGAGCAAGGTAATCGATATTTTCAGTATCTTGGGAATGATAGTACCCAGCTGGGTGGGAACATCATTGTTGTCTTTGTAGGGACTTTTGAGAACGGCTCGATTGACGTTGCCGAAATGAGTAGTCAGCCGATTGAATTCTTTGCGATTACCACGATTTCCCTTGGTCTTAAAATGCAGCTTTGGAGGCATGCGGGTAATGCATTACCCATAGAGCACTGCCATATATTATTCCGAGACACTAACGACTACGGCAATCCTGAACTCGCATCATCGGATGATTGGTGGGTATGGTCTCCAAATACAAAAAGCAAACACGTTGGCCCGCTTGTTGGAGAGAATCGAAAATCATACATTGGGGTCTTGGCGGCCCCGACGAATATTGCAGATCGACTGAAGACGGGGAAATAAAGCTATTTTTACCCAGCCCCCCAAGGCGATGCCCCATATTTTGAGTAGCTAATCTTTGAAAAAAATGTGACAGACGGCTTCGGGGCGGAACCTGCCGGTTGTTGCACGCCGCATGTAAAGTAAAGTAGGAGCTGATAAACACAATGGATGAAGAAGTCATGGCCGCGCTGGTCGGCGTGCTGGAGGCGCTGTGGCGCATCAACGCGGAGTGGCCGGACAAGCCGTGCACGCTGGCGAAGCTGAGCAAGCAGTCGGAGCGGCCGATGTCGGTGCTGCGGCGCCAGTTGACGATGCTGGTCGATGCCGGCTGGGTCGCGCTGGCGCTGGAGGAGGGCGGCGTCACCGGTACCGTGCTGCTGACCGAGAGCGGTGGGCAGCTGGGCCGGGAGTTGTTCACTTAGGTTATTTTCTGCGCCGGCGGCGCGCTGCCTGCATCGCCAGCAGGCCGGCCAGCAGCATCCCATACGTAGCCGGTTCCGGCACCGGCGCCAGCTGGTAGTGGTACAGCGCCACGTGCAGATTCGGATTGGTCAGCGACTGGCCGCTGCGGTCCGGGTCGACCACCTGTTCCACATACATGTCCAGCGTGCCGTCGGCGCTGGCGCGCAGGGCGATGCCTTCCATCTCCAGCGCGCCCGTGGGCTGCGGCAGGCGCACTACTTCCTCCACCGCACCGCTCAGCAGATTGCTGCGGTAGATCGATTGCGTCGCATTGTCCGACGCCATGTACAGCCAGTCCCCGACCACCTTGGCACCCTGGATGCGCGTCAGCGGCGTGTCCAGCGTGATGGTGTGGCTGAAGCTCCAGTCGTCCAGATTGTAGACGTTGATGGTGTTCCCGTTCTGCCATTCCTTGCCGTAGCCTACGCCGCGCTTGGCGTCGATGGCCACCCAGCTGGCCAGGTCCTTGTTCGGATTGGCGGGCGTGCCGCCCAGCTCATAGACTTTGCCGGTGTAGCTCAGGTCCGATGCGTTGAACAGCGCCACATGCGGCTTGGTGTAGCCGGCCGTGGAGTCGAGCGAGGCGTAGATCACGCCGTTGTGATAATCAATGTCGCCGATGTGGTTCAGCCCTTGCGCCATCAGCGCGCCGGGGATGCCGGGCGACAGGCCGCCGGTCAGCGTGAACGAGGAATTGCGCTGCACGGAATCGAAGTTGTTGTCGGCGCGTTCCAGCCCGTACTGCCAGGAGAAGAACCACTGCTTGCCATCGGTAGCCATGCCCTGGCTGCGATACAGGCCGGTGAAGGAATTGGGCGTCGGCGTGTGCATGTAGAACTTGTCGACGCCGGCCAGCTTCCAGGCGTCGGCGGCGTGTGCCGGGATCAGTGCTGCGGCGCTGAGCAGCAGGGCTAGCAGGGTAGGGATGCGCATGGCTTACTCCATTATCAAATTTGCTTGAACTTATGATAATGCCGATTTATTACCGGCCCACGACAAAAAATTTAGAACGCCTTGCCCCGCAGCCCGGAATAGACGGAGTCGAACACCTGCAGATGATCGATGGCCGGCACCGGGCCTGTGTCGATCGGATCGCTCAGGCGCTGGACTTTTCCGTCGGTGCCGCGAAACGGCGGCCAATGCGGCACGCCGCTGCCGTTCGGATCGCCCGTGGCGGCAAAGTGGACCCAGTAGCTCGACATCGCCGCCGCCAGTTTGCGGTCGGCGGCGCGCCAGGTCCAGGGGGCTTGGTCCAGATGGTCGAACATATACCAAAGTTCGGCGTAGTGGCTGGCGCCCCAACCGGCATAGACCGAATCGGCCGGAAACGGTGGGCGGTGCGTGAAGCTGTAGTAGTACACCGGGCTGCGGCCCTTCTGCGCCAGCCGCGCCCAGGCCCACATGTCCCAGCCGAATCGCAGGTCGCGCTCAAGTCCCAGGCGGCCCTCGCGCGCCTGGGTGTCGGTGGCGTGCGGGTAGGCCGCCAACAGTGCCGGCGGCAGGGCGCCGACGCTGGCGGTGATGTCGGCCTCGAACCGGTCGGCGCGCATCGCCGTCACATCGACCAGCGCCCGTGCTTCTTCGCTGTTTGAGCCCAGCAGCAAAGGCACGTCGTGATTGCGGCCCTGCGCATAGGCTTCGTACGGCGACAATGGCAGCACGTCCGGTTCGATCACGGGGTGGGTGATTGCGCCGGCGCCGCCACCCAGCAGGCGTTCGGCCGGCAGCTTGCGCATCGCCTCCAGCGTGGTGGCGCCGAGCGACTCCATGTAGCCGGCGCCGTCGCGCTCCGCGTTGGCCAGCAGGTAGCCGGGCGCCAGTTGCAGCGGTTCGAAGATGCCGCCGCTCTGCGCGATGGCGCGCTGGAACAGGCCCTTCGCGCGCTGCGACGAAAGCAGCGCGCTGACGGCCATCGCACCGGCCGACTGTCCGGCGACGGTCACGCGGCCCGGATCGCCGCCGAAGGCTGCGATGTTACGCTGCACCCATTCCAGCGCCGCGATTTGGTCCATCAAGCCGTAGTTGCCCGATGAGTGATGGGGCGATTCCGCGCTCAGGGCAGGGTGGGCCAGGAATCCCAGCGCGCCGAGGCGGTAGGCGATCGTCACCACCAGCAAGCCTTTGCGGGCCAGGCGGTCGCCGTGATACAACGGCATGGATGCTGAACCGTTGGCATAGCCGCCGCCATGTATCCAGACGATCACCGGCAAGCGCTGTCCGGCGCGGTGCAGCGGCGCCCACACGTTGAGGTAGAGGCAGTCCTCGCTGATCTCCGGCGGCGTCTCGCCCGGCATCGATACGCCTTGCTGCATGCAGGCCGGCGCAAACTTGCTGGCGTCGCGCACGCCCTGCCATGCGGGCGCCGGCTGCGGCGGGCGCCAGCGCCACGCGCCCAACGGCGGCAGCGCGTACGGAATGCCGCGATAGATGTCCACGCCGTCTTGCCGTTGTCCCGCCAGCGCACCGTCTCCTGTCATCAGCGGCGCCGTCTGCGCTGCTTGCGCACAGCCCCACGCCAACTGCAACGCCAATAACCATCTGCATACCGTCTTGCCCATGCCAGCTCCTCCTCGATTGGTCAGCGGCCAGTGTCGTCGGGCGGCGCCGATTCGGCTAGACCGGCTGGTCACATTTTCCCCTCGGCCCGTCCCAGATCGCTGCTAGAATCGTCCGCATGACGATTTCCGCTCATCCCACCCCGGCGCATGCGCGCTGGCCCGCCTGGCTGCGTCCGCACGCCTGGGTGTTCTTGTATTGGCTGGCGTTTCTGCTGGTTCTGGAACCCGGCAATATCCTGCGCGCCAGCCAGGCCGGTCAGACCTTGAGCCTGCCCCATGAAGTTATCCGCATCCTGCTGGCCGCCTTGCTGGGCACGACCGTCACCTCGGCGGTGCATGCGCTGGTGGAGCGTTTCCCGTTGCGCGGCCCAAGTCGCGGCCGCCATCTGCTGATCCACGTGGCCGGCGCCGCCGGCCTGGCGCTGACGCTGGTGGTGGCCTCGTGCTTGCTGGCGGCGTGGGTCTTCGCGAGGCGCTGGCTGCCATCCTGGGACGAAATTTGGGACCAGTTGGTGAGCAATTTCACGCTGCTGATGTTCGCGCTGGCCGCGTTGACTGCGCTGGTGCAGGTGGGCTTGCAGCGTACGGCATCGACCGTGCCGCCGGCCCGGCCCGCCGCTCCGGCGCCCGCCCTCGATGCCGCACCCGCGCTGACGCAGGTGCAGGTCAAACGACGCGGCCAAGTCATCTCCCTGCCGCTTTCCGATGTGGACTGGATCGAAGCACAAGGCAACTACGTGGCCCTGCACGTCGGCGCGGAACAGCATCTGGTGCGCGACACCGTATCCCGTTTTGCAGCGCGTCTCGACCCCCTCCAGTTCCAGCGCATACACCGCAGCATGATCGTCGCGGTCGACCGCATCCGCGTGTTCGAAGCGCTGGCAAACGGCGACGCCCTGTTGCATCTGACGCGCGGCGGCCCGCTGCGCGCCAGCCGCAGCTACGCGGCTGCCGTCAAGGCGGCCGCTCCGCAGCCAAACCTGAAGAAATAAAAATCCGCTTGCAATCGCCCGAAGCGAGGATTACACTTTGTTTGTACCGATCGGTACAAACAACTTAAAAAGGTAATCAAATGACACGTCCACCTCTCCCTCCGTTCACCCGCGAAACCGCGATCCAGAAAGTCCGCCTGGCCGAAGACGGCTGGAACACCCGCAACCCGGAAAAGGTCTCGCTGGCCTACACCGAGGACTGCCGCTGGCGCAACCGCGCCGAATTCGTCACCGGCCGCGCTGCCATCGTCGGCCTGTTGACCCGCAAATGGACGCGCGAACTGGAATACCGCCTGATCAAGGAATTGTGGGCATTTGAAGGCAACCGCATTGCAGTTCGCTTCGCCTACGAATACCATGACGACTCCGGTCAGTGGTACCGCGCCTACGGCAACGAGAACTGGGAATTTGCGGAAGACGGTTTGATGCGCCATCGCCTGGCCAGCATCAACGAAGCGCCCATCGCGGCGGCCGACCGCAAGTTCCACTGGGATGTGAACGGCCCGCGTCCGGCCGATCATCCGGGACTGAGCGATTTCGGATTTTAGAAAGCAGACATGGCAAGAACGATGGTTGAACGCGGCGACGTGATCCCGCTGCTGGCGGAAGTGTTTCGGACTTACGGCTTCGAAGGCGCGAGCCTGGCCCGCATTTCCGAAGGCACGAAGCTGGGCAAGGGCAGCATGTATAACTTTTTCCCCGGCGGTAAAGACGAAATGGCCGACGCGGTGCTGGCCGAGATCGACGGCTGGTTCCGCGATCAGGTGTTTCAGCCGCTGCGCACCGCCGACGACGCGGCGCAGGGGATAGAGCGCATGTTCGTCGCGGTCGGCCGTTACTTCCTGTCGGGCCGCAAGGTGTGCCTGGTCGGCGTGTTCGCGCTGGGCCATGAGCGCGACCGCTACGCGCTCAAGGTGCAGGGCTACTTCGCCGAATGGGTGGGCGCGCTGGCCGCAGCGCTGGTGCGCACCGGCCGCGACGCCGACACCGCGCAGGAGCTGGCCGAAGATGCCGTCGGCGGCATCCAGGGCGCGCTGGTGCTGGCGCGCGCCGCCGACGAACCGGCGCTGTTCATGCGCACGCTGGAGCGCATGCAGCGCCGCCTGTTGTCGCCTAAGGTTTGACCATATCGTCGAAGGCCTTGCGCTGGCTGGCCTGGTAGGCCGGCGTACGGCGGATGCGGCCGATGGTGTCCCACAGCTTTTCCATCAACTGCGGATTTGCGTCGTAGAAGCGGCGCGAGGTGACGAGGAAGTAGGGCGCGTCGGTGAAGGGCAGCGGCAGTTCCTCGATCTTGCCGGCGAACTGCGGCAGGGCGAGCAGCTCGCGGCCGTGGTACTCGGTGCCGACGGCGACATCGGCGCGGCCGGCCAGCATCTTGGCGAAGTTGGTTTCCATGGTTTTGCCGCTGTTGTCGATTCCGACTTCCAGCGATTTCAGGTGATCGTGCAGCATCACCATGCCGAAGGGGACCAGCACCGGCGAGGTCAATTGAGAGAAGCGCTGGCCGTCCCATTCCACTTTGCTGCCCACGCGGCGGAACACCATCGAACGGCCGCTGTTGACGGCGCGCGCGGCATCGACCGTGGCGCCGTGCATGGGGTAGACGTAGAACTGGGCCAGCGTGGGCGTGTAGGGTGCGTAGGGGAAGCCGTCGGCGATATTGGTGCGTATCTCTTCGCGGCAGCGCGTCAAAGGCGCGGCATAAAATTCAACGGAGATGCCCAGTTCCTGCGCGGCCTGGCGTATCAGCTGGTCGGCGATGCCGCCGCCGGTGGTGGTGATGAAGGGCCGTATGCCTGTCTCCATGGTGCAGAGGCGCAGCGTGACGGCGCCGGCCTGGCAACATAGAAAAAACGATAAAGTGAATGCACAGACAGCAGCACGGGCCATGTCGATCTCCACCGCAGTTTGAGATCATTCTACATGAGCGCGCGGCCGTCATACCAGCCCGATATCGCGCCCCCTGGTGCCGAAAATTTGTTCGACCTGTCCTGCATTGAGGCCGTACATGCGCGCCAGCAGGCCGCCGAACATGGCGCGGTATTCGTTGAGCACCGGGTAGTCGCGGTTCTGGAACAGCGTGGCCTGTTCCAGCCGTATCTGCTCGCCGCGCACCTTGCCGCCCTGGACGCCGCCGCCCAGCACCCAGTAGACGGTGCCGTGTCCGTGGTCGGTGCCGCGGTTGCCGTTCTCGCGGAAGGTGCGGCCGAATTCACTGACGACGATGACCACCGTGTCCTTCCAGTCCGGCCCCATCTCCTGCGCGAAGCCGGCCAGGCCGCGACCCAGTTCGTCCAGCCGCCCGGCCAGGTAGCCGGTGGCGCCGCCCTGGCCGACGTGGGTGTCCCAGCCGCCGACGTCGACGAAGCCGATGTTGTATTTGTCCTTCATCAGCTTGGCGATGCGGCGCGCTTCCAGTTCGAAGCCCTTGGCGGTGATGGCGTTGCGGTTGGCCGCGTCCATCTCGCCGATCATTTCCTTCATCACGTCCTCGCGCACCGCGAAGCCGTCGCGCACCGGCTGCGACAGCGCGCTGCCGTCGTACATGGCGGAGATCAGCCTGGCCTGGCGCGCATCGACCGAGGGCTTGGCGATGGTGCGCAGCGCCATGTTCGGCAACTGCACGCCGCCCTGCATCACCAGCGGCAGCTGGTCGGTGAAGGAGATGGCGCTGGCCTTGTCGGCGGTGAGCGTCTGCGCCAGCCGGTTCAGGAAGCCGGAGCGGTAGTCGCGCGTGCGGTCCAGCGCCTGTCCCAGCTCGATGCTGTCCTGGGTTTCGAAGTGGCTGCGCGAGATATCCTCGGTGCCGGCGAACGGCACGAACGTCGCCTGGCCCGCCGTGAACAGCGGATAGATGCTGTCGCGCAGGGCGGGATGCAGACCCCAGTCGCTGTCGATGGGCAGCGCGGAATTGAGGTCGGCGCTAGGCTTGGGTACGGCGATGTTGGGCCGCACCTGGTAGTAGTACTGGCTGGAGATCGGCACCAGCAGATTGGTGGCGTCGTAACCGCCGCGCATGAAGACGAACAGCAGCCGGGTCTTGCTGGCCGGCGCGGCCCACAGATTGCCGGCTACGGCGGGCAGCGCCAGCGCGGACAGGGATTTGAGCAGGGTGCGGCGTTTCATGTGCGGGCTCCTAGCGGTGCATCAGTTCTGGCGACGATAGCAGGAAGGTGTTCCATTCCTGCGGCGAGGTAGCCTGGTCCAGCACCTGGCGGGTGGCGGGGGCGATGGTCTTTTGCAGCGACTGGTAGTACAGCGCGTTGGCCAGTTGCGGGAAGGCCGCGCGCTCCTGCGCCTGCGGGCCGTCGGTCTTGAAGAGGCCCGCGTTGCCGGAGCCGATGGCCTTGGCGATTTCGAAGCGCGTGGTCATCTGGCCCGGACTGGCCCAGCCGGATTGCGTGAGCTGGTAGCCGTCCGGCGTCTGGCGGCCGTACAGCGGTTCGGCCATGCGCGTGAGCCAGTACAGCATCGGCCCGGTGTTGAGGATCACCTTGTCGTCGTAGGCCAGGCGCACGGCCGACACCACATAGTGCGCCGGGTCCTTGAATTTGTGGCCGAGCGACTGCGCGAATTCGGTCGACGTGAACATGGTTCGCAGCACGGCGGCGATGTCGCCGTCGGTGGACAGGAAGGTGGAGGACATGCGCTCCACCAGCGCCGGCGGCGCTTCGTCGGCGACGAAGTAGAGCACCAGCTTGCGGCTGATGTAGTGGGCGGTGGCCGGGTGGCGGCTCAGGCGGTCCAGTGCTTCGTCCACTTCCGCCAGGCCGCGTCCCTTGACGGTCTGGCCCAGGAATTCCTTGTTGCCGTAGTCGTGGCGGTTCGGGTTGAATTCAAACAGCCCTTGCCGCACATACTGCGCTTGCAGTTCCTTCTTCACGCCCGGCGCCGCCGTGCCGAGGTTGACGCCGACGCCGGTGAGGATGCGCGCCAGCTCCTGCACGTCGCGCTGGCTGTAGCCGCCGTCCACGCCCAGCGTGTGCAGCTCCATCAGCTCGCGCGCGTAGTTTTCGTTGATGCGGTTGGCGGCGTTCTGTTCGTTGTCCAGGTAGCGGATCATGGCAGGATGGCGCAGCGTGGCCGACAGCAGGTCGCGGAACTTGCCCAGCGCGTGGGGGCGCACGGCCGTGTCCTCGTAGTCGCCGACCAGTATCCGCAGGTTGCTCTTGGCCTGGTGGACGTTGAAGTGGTTCATCCAGAACCACGTCATCTGCTCCTGCAGCTGGTTGGGCGAATACAGGTCGCGCAGCAGCGAGCGCGTGGCCGCCTCCTTGGCGATGCGGTTCAGTTCCTGCTGGTAGGCCTGCTGCGCGGCTTTCTTCTCGTCGTCGTTGGCGATCTTGTCGGCGTCCTTGCGTTGCTGTTCCAGATCCTGGTTCAACTGAATCAGCGGCTTGCGGGTGATGGTCATGGCGTCGATCTGCGCCTGCGCGGCGGCCGGCAGCCGCGCCGGAGTGGGATGCAGCTGCTGTTCCAGCCAGGCGTCGTAGCCCAGCTTTTCGGCCTGCTGGTAGGTCGTCAGGTTGACGCCCCAGCTGACGCGGTTCAGCGCGCCGCTGAGCTGTTCCGGTTTGATGGAGGAGACGCCGCCGCCAGGCGCGGCGCAGCCGGCCAACAGCAGCAGGGCGCCGCAAGCGGCGAGGGGAAGCGATCGTTTCAGCATGGCGGAGGTCTTCATCGGCTGGGTGTGAAGAACAGAGTATGCCAAGCTGTGCAGGCTGCTGTATTCATTTTGTTTATGACGCAACAAAATGTTACAAGCAACGTTGCAAAAGCGATAGGTATGAATTGCACCGGAGTATTTGGTATATTGAGACAAACAACAACCAGCCGAGCATCATCATGCCCACCATCGATCCGCGTGTAGACGCCTACATCGCCAAGTCCGCCGAATTCGCGCAGCCCATCCTCCATCACCTGCGCGCCATCGTGCACGAGGCCTGCCCCGATGTGGAAGAGACCATGAAGTGGAGCTTCCCGCACTTTATGTACAAGGGCATGATGTGCGGAATGTCGGCCTTCAAGGCCCACTGCGCGCTGGGTTTCTGGAAGGGCGAGCTGTTGATGGCCGATGAGGCCAACCGCGAGGCGATGGGGCAGTTCGGCCGCATCGAGACGGTCAAGGATCTGCCGTCGAAAAAGGTCCTGACCGGCTACATCAAGAAAGCGATGAAGCTGAACGACGACGGCATCTCCGTGCCGGCGCGCGCCAAGCCCGCCGAGCCGCGTCCGCTGGCGATACCCGACGACCTGCTTGCGGCATTGAAGGAAGTGCCGGCCGCGCAGCAGCACTTCGAGGCCTTCAGCCCAAGCAAGAAGCGCGACTACGCCGAGTGGATCGCGGAGGCCAAGACCGAGGCCACCCGCACCCGCCGGCGCGAGCAGGCGGTCGAGTGGATCGCGGAAGGCAAGGCGCGCAACTGGAAATACGAGAAGTGCTGAGACACTATTCGATCGACAGCCGCACCGCGAAGCCCAGCATGGCGCCGGAAAAAATCCAGCGCTGTGCCGCCCGCACGCGGCGGTGCTTGCTCAAGTAGCTGCCCAGGCGTTTCGCCGCCACCGTCAGCGTGACGTCGTAGACCACGCCGAACAGCACCAGGATCACGCCCAGTTCCAGCATCTGCGTCCAGACGGCTCCCGCCGCCGGGCGGATGAACTGCGGCAGCAGCACGGAGCAGAACAGCAGCGCTTTCGGATTGAGCAGGTTCCCCAGCAGGCCGCGCAGGACCGAGGCGCGGATGCTGCCATCGCCGGCGGCCTGCTCGCCGCTTGCATTGGCGTCGCCCGACGGCGCGCGGAAGATCTGCAACGCCAGCCACGCCAGATACACCGCGCCGATCAGGCGTACCGCCGTGAACAGCCACGGTGCGCTTTGCAGCAGCGCCGCCGCGCCGCAGGCGGACAGCGTCACGTGCAGCGCTCGCGCCATCGCCAAACCCGAAGCCACCGCGAAGCCATGCCGCATCCCTTTGCGGCCGCTCGATTGCAGGACCAGGGCCATGTCCGGCCCCGGCAACGCATACACCACGGCCAGGGCTCCCATAAACACCAGCAGCAAATCCGGCGACACCATGACGATCTCCTCTAAAAAAACCGTCATGATGCCCTAGAATTCTGAGGGGATTTTGGGCTATTTTCTCTGTAAAAGTCTTAAAATTGAGGGGATTCCACTAACACGACATGTCATGAATGAATTAGACAACCTCGATCGCGCCATCCTGGCGGTGCTCACCCGCGATGGCCGCATCCCCGTCGCCAAACTGGCGGAACGGGTGGGCCTGTCCGAAACCCCCTGCACGCGGCGCCTGAAGCGGCTGGAGCAGGACGGCTACATCACGGGCTACCGCGCCAAGCTGTCGCGCCGGGCCATGGGCCTGGGCGTGCTGGCGTTTGCGCAGGTGCGTTTCAGTGTGCACGACCGCACGCTGGCCGACCGCTTCGAGCGCGAAGTGCTGGCCATCGACCGCGTGATCTCCTGCCACAATATCTCCGGCACAGCGGATTACCTGCTGAAGATAGTCGCGACCGATCTGGATGAATACGGTGATTTCATGCGTGACGTACTGCGGACTTTACCGGGTGTCACCTCGGTGGAATCCATGTTGTCGCTGCGCGAGGTAAAACCGGATGACGGCTTGCCTGCGTACTGATGATGGTGATGCTTTGAAGTAGGAATAATGCGGCGTTCAGCGGGGTTTGGGCTGTACGCTAGTGCATTTAGAGGGCGCCGGATACCGCATGCCGGCGCCTGGCATGGCAAGATCAGCTGGGCTGCTCAATGCATAGACGCGGTCGACAGATCCTTCAATTCCCGTATGCTGATATCTGACTTTTCATGCATACGCAGCAAGATCGTTGCCCCGACAGCCAGCTTGCGATGTCGGATCTTGCTGATAATGGGAGGCTGCACCTCTAAAACTCGGCAAAGTTCCGCGTCGTTTTTCAGGTTCATCTTTTCGATCAAAGTATCAAGAAGCTTGTTCGGAACAAAACTGGATGGTTCCAGTGCCCGAGCGCGATTCATGGCTTCGATCAGTTCCAGCTTTTTTTGCCGTACGTTCATGATTGCTCCTCCTTTGCTCAAAACGTGAAAGAAATTACGTTTCCCGGCAAGGCTAGCGTCCACACTTTTCTGGTCTGAATGTGGTACGCAACTCAACATTCTTGATAACCATGCAAGTTGATTTCAATAATACTACGGCGAGAAAATATTGGGAGGGTTTGATAAAAAAATTATCTTGTTTATTGCTTAAACGGGTTGACGATTGTTGTTTCTTGTATGCCGGTTTTTGAAAGTTGTAGGACTTTGTCTGTCATTTCGGCCGCGGCCTGCGAATGCGTGACCATGATCGCGCATGCGCCGGTGGCTTTGATTTCCCGGCGCAGCAAGGTCAGGATGCTGTGGGCGGTATCGGGATCGAGGTTGCCGGTCGGTTCGTCGGCCAGCACCAGGGCCGGACGGTGCACCAGCGCGCGGGCGATGGCGACCCGTTGCATTTCGCCGCCGGACAGCTGATGCGGGAAGTCGCCGCCACGCCCGCCCAGGCCCACGGCGTCCAGCATCTCGGTGGCGCGCTCGGTCGGCAGTCCATTCAGCAGCAGCGGCAGGGCGACGTTTTGCAGCAACGTCAGGTGCGGCAGCACGTGGAAGGCCTGGAAGATGAAGCCCATGCGCGCGCGCCGCAGCTTGGTGGCGGCGTCGTCGTCCAGGCCTGACATCGGCACGCCGTCGACGATGATGGGTGACTCGCCCGCTGCGGCGTCCGGCGTATCGAGGCCGGCGATCAGGTTCAGAAGCGTGGACTTGCCCACGCCGGAATCGCCCATGATGGAGACGAATTCGCCGGCCTTGAAGTTCCAGGACAAGTTGGACAGCACCGGACGGCCGCTGGCATAGGATTTGGACAGGTTGCGCAGTTCGAGCATGGAAGGGCTTCGCGAGGTTAGCGGGTGAGGGCGCGGCGCAGTGCGTAGCTGATGCCGTCTACCAGCGCCACCAGCAGCAGCATGGCGATGATGACGGTGGCGGCTTGCTGCATCTGGAACAGCGACAGGTGGTATTTGAGCATCTGTCCCAAACCGCCGGCGCCGACCACGCCAAGGATGGCGGCGGCGCGGATGTTGTTCTCCCACCGGTACAGGGTGTAGGACAGCATCTGCGGCAGCGTTTGCGGCAGCGTGGCGTAGAAGAAGGCGGCGGAGGCCGAGGCGCCGTTGGTGCGCAGGCTTTGCTCCGGCAGCGGCGCGGCGTTCTCCAGCGAGTCGGCGAACAGGCGGCCCAGCACACCGGCCGTGTGCGCGGCCAACGCCAGCGTGCCGCCGAACGGTCCCAGGCCGCAGGCGATCAGCAGGATCGAGGCCCACACCAGTTCCGGGATCGAGCGCAGCACGTTGAGCAGGCCGCGCATCAGCGCGCGCGCCGTGCGGCCGAAGCGCCCGGACGCCGACAGCGAGAACGCCAGGCCGGCGGCCACCGCCAGCAGTGTGCCAAGCGCGGACATGGCCATGGTCTCGACGGCGGCCCAGCCGGTCTTGATCAGGAAGGGTGCGGACAGGTCGGGCGGCGCGAAGCCGGCCAGCAGCTCCAGCGTGCTGTTGACTGCTTCCAGCGTGAAGAACTCGCGCCACTTCAGCGGCAGCGAGGCGAAGCTGGCCACCACCAGCACGGCCACCATCGCCAGCATGGCCAGCACGGTCCAGTCGCGGCGCGGCGGTTTCGGCATGTTATGCGTCATCGTAGGCTTCATCCGAGGCGCCTCCGCAGGATCTTGGAGAACTGGTCGGCCAGCGCCACCAGCAGCACGAACACCAGCAGCATGGACGACACTTCGGCGCCGGCCAGCATCTTCATCGATTCGTCCATGCGCTGACCGAGGCCGCCGGCGCCGACAAAGCCCATCACCACCGAGCCGCGCACCGCACACTCCCAGCGGTAGACGGTGTAGGACATCAGTTCCGACGCCGCTTCCGGCAGCGCGCCATACAGCAGCGCGGCCAGCCTCCCGCTGCCGTTGGCCAGCAGCGTGTCGCTGGCGTGGGCGTCGGACGATTCGAGGATCTCGGCGTAGACCTTGCCCAGCATGCCGCAGTAGGTGAGGGCGATGGCCAGCACGCCGGCGGTCGGGCCCAGGCCGATGATGCGCACGAACAGCAGCGCCCATACCAGCTCCGGCACGCTGCGCAGCAGCACCAGGGCCCAGCGCACCGCCTGCCGCACCACGCGCGCCAGCGGCCGCATGCGGCCCGTGCCCAGGCGCGAGACCGACAGCTGGCCGTTGATGATCAGGGTGGCCGGGATCGCGCCCAGCAGCGCCAGCGCCAGGCCGGAGGTGGCGATAGCGATGGTCAGCCAGGTCTGCTCCAGCAGCATGGCGAGGAATTCGGCGCCGTGCGCGGGCACGAGGAAATCGGCCAGGAAGCGGCCGGTGGCGGTGAGGCTCTGCCAGTCGAATAGTATCCACGGCTTGAACTCGGCGACCACCAGCATCGGCCACAGGATCAGCAGGCAGACGGCGGTGGCGGCGACGCGGCCGCGCCAGGCCGGGTCGGGATGGGAGGCGGGCGTCGCCATCACAGGCAGGCGCCGACGCCGAGCTTGACCGCCATCGCGTCGTGTTCGGGCGGCGGTGCGCTGGCGCCAGGCTGCTCGCCCTGATACAAGGCGGCGATCATGTCAGGCGTGACCTGGCCGCGCGGCAGGTCGAATTCGATGCGGCCGTCGCGCAGGGCGACGATGCGCGGGAAGTGGCTCAGCGCCAGGTCGACCTGGTGCAGGCTGCAGATCAGCGTGGCGTTGCGGGCCTTGGCCTCGTCGCGCAGCGTGGACAGCGTCAGTTCGGACAGGGCCGGGTCGAGCGCGGACAGCGGCTCGTCCACCAGCAGCGCCTTGGCCGGCGATAGCAGCAGACGCGCCAGGCCGCAGCGCTGGCGTTCGCCGCCGGACAGGCGGTCGACGCGGGAGTACAGTTTGTCGCCCAGGTTGAAGCGCGACAGCGCCTGCCACGCCGCTTCCGGGTCGGCAGGCTTGACCAGCGAAACCAGTGCGCGCCACAAGCTCCATTGCGGCAGGCGCGCGGCCAGCACCGCCGTCACCACGCGCTGGCGCGGCGGCAGCGGCGGCGTTTGCGGCGCCAGGAACAGCTGCGCGCGCAGGCGGTGGCGGTCGGCGTGGCCCAGCGCCCAGGGATCGGTGCCGAAGATCTGGAAGCTGCCTTCAGCCGGCTGGTGGGCGCAGGCCAGCGTCGCCAGCAAGGTGGTCTTGCCGGCGCCGGACGGGCCGATGATGGCCAGTTGTTCGCCCTGTTGTATCGTCAACGAGATCGCATGCAGTGCGGCCGCCCGCGATGCGCCGAGGTGGCGCACCGTCAGGTTCTGCAAGTGGTAAGTGGGCATCGATTACTTCTTCAGCAGGCCCGCGTTTTGTGCAGCGGCTTCGATCGCGGTGTAGTTTTCAGCCTTGGTCGGGATGAATTTGGAGGCGCGCTGCAGGTCCATGATGACCTTGTCCTGAGGGTTCTTGGCATCCAGCGCCAGGAAGGCGTCGGTCAGTTTTTTCTTCAGGTCGGCGTTCATGTCGGTGCGCACGCTCCAGTTGTAGTCGTAGTAGCCTGGCGTGGTGTAGAACACGCGGACCACGGCGGGATCGACCTTCTTCTCGGCGACCAGTTTTTCCCAGACCGAGATGTTCAACGCGCCGGCATCGACCTTGCCGCCTGCAACGGCGGCCACGGTGGCGTCATGCGCGCCGGAGAAGGCGATGCGTTTCAGGTCGGTGTCCGGATTGATCTTCGCGGCCAGCAGGAAGGAGCGCGGCATCAGATGGCCCGAGGTCGACGACTCCGAACCGAAGCTCAGGGTGTGGCCTTTCAGGTCTTCCAGCTTGTTGATATCCTTGTTGGTGGTGATGAAGACCGACTTGAATTTTTCGTCTTCGGCGCGCTGCACCAGCGGCGTGATCTGGTTCTTGCTGCGGTCCTTGGCCTGCACGAAGGTGAAGCCGCCGAACCACACCATGTCGACCTTCTTGTTGATCAGCGCTTCGACCGAGGCGGCGTAATCGGTGACAGGGGTGAACTCAACCTTCATGCCGATCTTCTTTTCCAGGTATTCGCCCAGCGGCTTGAACTTGCGCTGCAATTCGGTCGGGGCTTCGTCGGGAATGGCGGAAACGCGGAACACGTGTTCGGTGGACTGGGCCTGGGCCTGGGAGTGGGCAGCGGCCAGCATCAGGCCGGCGGCGAACAGGGATTTGAGTGCGCGCATGGCGAAGAGTTTCATAGTCAGTGCCCTTTTTGTAAGATTTGTGCCGGTTTAGCGACTAATGTGAAGGGCCGCACAGTTTTATCGGCCCGGTACTGCAGAATGAATATTCGGCTATCATAACAAAAATGTTATCCGCAGCTGGGATGACCACCTTTAAAGGCAGAGCAACTATGCAGATGTCCCGCTCCTCGGCGATCCGTGTTGTTTCATCCGATGCAGGCAAGACGCCGGCGCCGCAGCTGCGGCAGCGCGCGCAAGGCAGCGCGGCGGTCGTGGCCGAGATCAGTGCCGGCCTGCTGGCCGCCAAGCCCCATACCTCCCCCAAATACCTGTACGACGGCCTGGGCTCCAAGCTGTTCGAAGCCATCTGCGAGCTGCCCGAATATTATCCCACCCGCACCGAGGCCGGCATCTTTGCCGAGCATGGCGCGGCCATGGCGCAAGCCATCGGCACCGGCACCACGCTGGTGGACCTGGGCGCGGGCAATTGCGCCAAGGCCGCCAGCCTGTTCCCGCTGCTGCAACCGGCGCAGTATGTGCCGGTCGATATTTCACGCGACTTCCTCACCGAGGCCGTGAGCCGTTTGCAGCAGCGCTTCCCGGACATCGAGATGACGGCGCTGGGGCTGGACTTCTCCAACGGCTTCGCGCTGCCGGACAGCGTGCGGAGCGACCGCCGGCTGTTCTTCTATCCCGGTTCCTCGATCGGTAACTTCTCGCCTGAGCAGGCGGTCGCCTTCCTGCAAGGCCTGCGCGCCAACGCCGGCGCCGACGGCGGCTTGCTGATCGGCGTGGACCTGATCAAGGACAGCGCGGTGCTGGACGCGGCCTACGACGATGCGCTGGGCGTGACGGCTGCCTTCAACCTGAACATGCTGCGCCACTTGAATCACCTGATCGGCGCGGACTTCGATGTAGGCCAATGGCAGCACCGGGCCTTCTTCAACGAGGCGGACAGCCGCATCGAAATGCACCTGGAAGCGCGCACCGCGCTGACCGTGCGCTGGGATGGCGGCGAACGCCATTTCGCGCGCGGCGAACG
Source organism: Rugamonas rivuli (assembly GCF_009380165.1). GTDB lineage: Bacteria > Pseudomonadota > Gammaproteobacteria > Burkholderiales > Burkholderiaceae_D > Rugamonas > Rugamonas rivuli. The sequence goes on along the minus strand of NZ_WHUF01000005.1, from coordinate 392,915 downwards.
ACTCCACACCGAGGACAGCTACAAGTACACGCGGCAGTCCTTCGTCACCCTGCTGGAACGCGCCGGCTTCGCCACGGCCCAGGTATGGACCGATCCGTCGAACTGGTTTGCCGTCATCCACGCCAGGGCCATCCCTGTCTGAAAGCCGACCACGCCCATGGATATGCGCCCGCCGCAGCAAGACCTCTCCGCCCGCTATGACAAGGTACGCCGCCGTTCGCTGGCGCTGGCCGAACCGCTGACCGACGAGGATTGCGGCGCGCAGTCGATGCCGGACGCGAGTCCGATCAAATGGCATCTGGCGCATACGACGTGGTTCTTCGAGACCTTCATTCTGGAGCGCATGGAGGAGGGCTTTAAGCCATTTCATCCGGCGTTCCGGGTGCTGTTCAATTCCTACTACAACGGCATCGGCGAGAAGCACCCGCGCGCGCAGCGCGGCTTGCTGACGCGGCCCGCGATGGCGCAGGTGCGCGCCTACCGCGCCGATGTCGATGCCCGCATCGCCCGGCTGCTGGCCTGCGACCTGGATGCGGAGCAGAGCGCGCAACTGGCGATGCTCATTACGCTGGGGCTGGAGCACGAGCAGCAGCACCAGGAGTTGATGCTCACCGACGTCAAGCACCTGCTGGCGCAAAGCGCGCTGCTGCCCGAGTACATGGCCGTGCCGCTAGCGCGCGCCAAGACGCCGCCGCCGATGGAGTGGCTGCCGTTCGCAGGCGGCTTGACCGACATCGGCCATCAAGGCAGCGCCTTCTGCTTCGACAACGAACTGCCACGCCACAAGCAGTATGTGGCGCCGTTCGAACTGGCGTCGCGGCTGGTGACGAACGGCGAGTACCTGGAGTTCATCGCGGCGGGCGGCTATTTCAACGCCGCGCTGTGGCTGGCCGAGGGGTGGGACTGGGTGCGCAGCCAGAACCTGAGCTGTCCGATCTACTGGCAGCAGGACGAGCCGGGGCAGTGGCAGGAGTTCACGCTGCACGGCGCGCAGGCGCTGGATCTGTCGCGGCCCGTGACGCACTTGTCGCTGTTTGAAGCGGATGCTTATGCCCATTGGGCCGGCGCCCGTCTGCCGACCGAGGCAGAGTGGGAATTCGCCGCCGCGCAGGCGGCTGTGGAAACCGGCATGCTGCATCCGGCCGGCGCCGCCGGCACGGATGGCCTGCTGCAGATGTTCGGCCACTGCTGGCAGTGGACCAGCAGCAGTTACGCGGCCTATCCCGGCTACCAGAGCGCGCCCGGCGCGTTGGGCGAGTACAACGGCAAGTTCATGATGAACCAGTACGTGCTGCGCGGCTCTTCCTGCGCCACGCCGGACGGCCACGCGCGCGTCAGCTACCGCAATTTCTTCCCTGCCGGCGCCCGCTGGCAGTTCACGGGCGTGCGGCTTGCGCGCCTGGCGCCTTAAGCCTTACAGCACCTTCAGGAAGGCCGCCAGGTCGGCCGCTTCCTGCGCGGTGTAGCCGATGTTGAAGCGCTTGTCGTAGAAGGTGACGATGTCTTCTATAGTGTGCACCGAGCCGTCGTGGAAGTAGGGCGAGCGCGATTCGATGCCGCGCAGGCTAGGCACTTTGACGCGGCCGATGTCCTTCCATTTCCCCGTCTGCATGGCCGCACCAGGATCGGTGGTCGTCACCGTCTCGCCGCTGGTGTTGTTACGCAGCGTGTAGAGCGGCATGTCCGGCGTGCGGCGCGCCCCTGCCGAAACCCCTGTGTTGAACATGCGGACCACCGAGTGCGTGCCGGAGTTGGGCGTGTCGTGGCAGCTGGCGCAGGAGCCGCGCTGCAAGGGGCGCCGCAGCTCGTCGTTGAAGCCGGCCACGCCGCTGATGTTGAACGGCTTGTTGTTGAAGATTTGCTCGCCGCGTGCGATGGCTGCGCGGGCCAGGTTCTGCGCGCTGGGGGCGGGCGGCGGTGGAGCTGGGCGGCCGCGCACCGGTGGCGGTGGCGGGAGCGGGCGGTCCAGGTTGCGCCAGGCGCCGAACATCGCCATCACGTTGCGGTTGAAGGGAGCGCCGGTCTGGTAGTCGCCCGATTCAAGGTCGTTGATGCCGAAGTAGAAGGCGTTGGCCGCCAGCCTGGTTGGGCCGCCCAGCGCGCCGGCGTCGGTCAGGCTGCCGGCGTCGATGGAGCTGATCTGCGTGGTGAACAGCGTTTTCTCGAAATCGACGATGGCGCGCTGCTCGGCGGCGGTCAGGTCTTGCGCCGCTTCGGCGTGGCCGCGCACCGCGCTGTTGGACTGGCGCAGCAGGCTGGCGTCGACGCTGGCGAAGCATTGGGCGGGCCGTACGTCTTTCAGGCACAGGGCGGAGGCGGCGTCGCTGGCGGTTTCGCGGCTGTCCCACATCACGCTGCTGGCGAATTTGAGATTGGTGGTCGGCAGCGGGCGGCGGAACAGCGAGAGTTCTTTGGCGCTGGCGTAGTTGTAGGGGTCTTCGGTTTTCACCAACGAGAATTCGGCGCCGGTGGGCATGGGCAGGCCGACGCGTATCAGGCCTTTGGTCAACAGCATGCTGTAGGCGGCGCGCTTCTGGTCTAGCGTGGCCGTCGCGGCCAGCGGGGAGGTGGCGCCGTCCACCAGACGGAATACCGGATCGGTGCCGCCGCTGGCGGTGAAGCGGGCGGCCAACTTGTCCGGGCCTATGCTCCAGCCGTTGTCCGGCTGGTGGCAGGTGGCGCAGGAGCGGCCATTGCCGAAGGGTTTGAAGAAGGGATTGGCAGTGTCCACTGCGCCCACGCTACTGAAGGTGAGCGAGGCGCCTTCGTCGTTGGGCACCGGCGCCAGCACGACCGGCGGCGGAGGCGCTGCCGCCGCCGTTGCGGTGGGTGCGGCCTGCACGGTGACAGCGGCCAACGTGGTGGCTGCGCCCTGTGCGCCGCCTTGCAGTACGCGCTGTGTGGTGCTGCTGCTGTTTTCTGCTGTCGGGCTGCTGCCGCCGCAAGCGGCCAGCAGGGCGGCGGCGATGGCCGGTGCCAGGTAAAGCGCGCGTTGATACATGGTGGTCTCCGTCTTGTGTGATGACGGTGCGAGATTGCCGCGCAAATGTGTAGAAAAAATGAAGGCCGGGGGAGGTGTCGCGTTTTTGCCAGTCCCTCATAATTTCTCCACATTTGGCGGTTATGATGGAGGCATGAAGCCAGTGAGCCAGCCATGCGGTTGACCATCGCCCGCAAGATCGCGCTGGCGGTGATCGCTATCGTCATCCTGTGCGTGGGCACGATGGCGTGGGTCGCCAGCAGTAACCTCAAGCGCGGCTTTGTTGCCTACCTCAACGAATTGCAGGTGCAGGACTTCGACCAGTTGCGCGAGCTGCTGGAAGAGCGCTATCGCACCGAGGGCAATTTCGACTGGCTGCGCGGCCAGCCGCGCGCGCTCGGCGAGCTGCTGAACCGGATCACGCCGCGCAGCCAGGTGTTCGAGCCGGATGGCGATGCGCGCCGCCCGCCCCGGGGCCGCCGGCCGCCACCGCCTCCGCACCCCGGGCCGGGACGGCGCGAGCCTCCACCGCCGGAAGCGGACCAGCCACCGGCCGATAGACCAGCCGAGCCGCCTCCCCGCCGCAACGATCCAATGGACTTCGCGCAACGCGTCTCCATCACCGACGCGCAAGGCCGCAAGTTGATCGGCCCTCCGGACATCCAGGTCGGCGCCGAACGCGCCATCAAGGTTGACGGCGTGGTGGTCGGCCACATGCGGCTCATGCCGCTGCGCGAGACCGGCGGCGCCGATGCCAGCGCCACCGTCTTCCTGCGCGAGCAGCTGCAATCGATACTGCTGATGTCCGCCGTACTGATCGTCCTCGCCATCCTGGCCGCGATCTGGCTGGCCCGACATCTGCTGCGCCCCGTGGCCGCGCTGCGCGATGTGACCGCGCGCCTGGCGCTGGGCGAACTAAGCGCCCGTGCGCCCTTGCTGTCGCGCGACGAAGTGGCGGAACTGGCGCTGCACGTCAATGCCATGGCCGAAGCGCTGGAGGAGAGCGAACGCCAGCGCCGCAAGATGCTGGCCGACGTCTCGCACGAACTGCGCACGCCGCTGACGGTGATACGCGGCGAGATCGAAGCCCTGCTGGATGGCATCCGCCAGGCCGACGCCAACGCGCTGCAATCGCTGCATGCCGAGGTGCTGCGCCTGAACAAACTGGTCGACGACCTGCACCAGCTGACGATGGCCGATGCCGGCGATCTGCACTACCACTGGCATGAGCTGAACCTCGGCGAACTGCTGCGGCCCACGCTGGAGCGCTACCAGCCGCGCGCGCAGAAGTGCGGCCTGGACCTGAGCTGGAGCCTGCCGTCCGCGCCGCTGGTGCTGCAAGGCGATGCCGGCCGCTTGCAGCAAGTCGTCACCAATCTGCTGGAAAACAGCCTGCGCTACACCGACAGCGGCGGCCAGATCGTGGTCGCCCTGAGCAGTGCCGGCGGCCACGCGGAGATCATGGTGGAAGACAGCGCACCCGGCGTGCCGCCGGAAGTCCTCGGCAGCATCTTCGAACGCCTGTACCGCGTGGACGGCGCCCGCACGCGTGAGCGCGGCGGCAGCGGCCTGGGTCTGGCGATCTGCAAGGCGCTGGTGGAAGCGCACAGCGGCAGCATATCCGCCGCACCGTCCGTGCTGGGCGGCGTGAAAATGGTGGTGCGCCTGCCGTTGAAAACATAGGAAGCAATGACGTGCCCAACATCCTGATCGTCGAAGACGACACCAAAATCGCCGCGCTGCTGGCGGACTACATGAGCAACGCCGGCTGGCAGACCCGCTGCGTCGCCGATGGCCGCGGCGCCGTCGGCATCATCCGCGACGGCGGCATCGACCTGGTGCTGCTGGACCTGATGCTGCCGGAGCTGGACGGCATAGGCGTCTGCCGCGAGGTGCGGGCGTTCTCGCAGGTGCCCATCATCATGCTGACCGCGCGCGTGGACGAGATAGACCGCCTGCTAGGCCTGGACAGCGGCGCCGACGACTATGTCTGCAAACCGTTCAGCCCACGCGAAGTGGTGGCGCGCGTGCGCGTGCACTTGCGCCGCAGCGGGGCCGGTGTGTCGCCGGTGCCGGCCACACCGGCCTCGCCGTTCCAGATCGACCGCGCCGGCATGCGCGTGCTGCACAACGGCGCTGCGCTGACGTTGACGCCGCTGGAGTACCGCCTGCTGGCCGAGTTGATCGACAATCCCAGCCGCGTCTACACGCGGCAGCAGCTGCTGGACTTCGCCCACCAGGACCAGCGCGATATCAGCGACCGCACCGTCGATTCCCACATCAAGAACATCCGCCGCAAGCTGCCCGACGCCGAATGCCTGCAATCGGTCTACGGCGTAGGCTACCGCTTCGAGTTTTTGTAGTGAGGTTTCCGAATCAATCGGTAATTGCGCGAAGGCGTGCCAGTGCGTCTTCTATAACAGACTCAGGGACGGTCTCAACTCGCTTTGCCTTGCGCGCTTCCAGGTCCAGCATACGAATCTGGTTGACCAAAGCGACGCCCTGAGTTTTCGTACCCGTTCCGGAAAGTGACGCAGCGAATCCCGCGTGGCGAGCAAAATCACCGCCCTGTGTGATCGGTGCCACCAGCACCGTACCCAGCGCATTAAATGCACTAGTGGAGAGTACCAGTGCGGGCCGCATGCCCCTCTGCTCATGTCCTTGCGTCGGATCGAGGTTCACCATCACGATATCACCACGTCCGAACTTACTCCGGCCTACCACGCTTCACGTCCCACCGGCTTGGCGTTATGCCAGGCCGCCATGTCGGCAGGCTCCGGCGATGTGGTATCGCATTGCGTTACCAGCTCATCCAGCGAATATGAGGGCCGCGCCGCCTTCAGCAGCACGCCTTCTGGCAGCACACTGACGCTCAGTTTGTCGCCTAGGACGACCTTTAATATGCCCAACAATTCAGTCGGCAGCCGCACCGCCGCACTGTTGCCCCATTTTTGAATTGACAGTTCCATAGATCCCCCAGATGTTAATACATTGTAGATCCATGAAAAATGACAGGTCAAGAAGATTGTCTATACAATGTATCGTCGAAATATCAGCCGGGAGCACCATGTTCATCCGCCGTTTGGTTTCATCCGACGCATCCGCGTTCCAGTCGCTGCGGCTGGAGGGTTTGCGCCTGTCGGCATCCGCATTTGGTTCCAGCTACGAAGAGGAATGCGATACGCCGCTTTCAACGATAGAGGCCCGGCTGGCGCCGGACTCCGGCCGCAATATGTTCGGCGCCTTCGACGGCGCTGAGCTGGTCGGCATCGTCGGCGTAGGGCGCGAGACCGCGCTCAAGGTCCGGCACAAGGCCTATATACGCGCCATGTACGTCGCGCAGACCCATCGTGGCCGGGGCCTGGGTCGGCTTCTGATGGAGCACGCGCTGGCGTTTGCGGCGACGATGGAGGGCGTGCAGCGCATGACGATCTCCGTCACCGCCGGCAATGCGGAAGCGATAGGCTTGCATGAATCGCTGGGCTTCACGGAGTTCGGCCGCGAGCCCGATTCGATGATCGTCGACGGCGAGTTTTACGACGAAATCACCATGTCGCGCGCGCTCACCGCTACGCCGTCAGCCGGAACTGACTGACCACCTGGTTCAGCTGGCCGGCCTGGTCCTCCATGGCCGCCGCCGCAGCAGCAGCCTGTTCGACCAGCGCGGCGTTCTGCTGCGTCACCTGGTCCATCTGGCTGATGGCGATGTTGATCTGCTCTATGCCGCCGGTCTGCTCGCGGTTGGCCAGCGTGATCTCGCCAACGATTTCCGTCACTTTGCGCACGCTGTCCTGCACTTCGTTCATGGTGCTGCCGGCCAGGTCGACCAGGCGGGCGCCCGCCGCCACCTTGTCCACTGAATCGTCGATCAGCGTCTTGATTTCCTTGGCCGCGCTGGCCGAGCGTTGCGCCAGGTTGCGCACTTCCGACGCCACCACCGCGAAACCGCGGCCCTGTTCACCGGCACGTGCCGCTTCCACCGCCGCATTCAGCGCGAGGATGTTGGTCTGGAAGGCGATGCCGTCGATGACGCCGATGATATCGACGATCTTGCGCGAGGAGTCGTTGATCGAGTTCATGGTGCCGACCACCTGCGCCACCACCTCGCCGCCGCGCTGCGCCACCTGCGACGCCGACTGCGCCAGCTCGTTGGCCTGATGGGCGTTGGCGGCGTTCTGCTTGACGGTGCTGGTCAATTCCTCCATCGAAGCGGCGGTTTCCTCCAGCGAGCTGGCTTGCTGCTCGGTGCGCGAGGACAAGTCCATATTCCCGCTGGCGATTTCCGCCGAGGCGGTGGTGATGGCGCCGGTGCCGTTGCGCACGCGGCCGACGATGTTGGCGAGGTTGTCGTTCATCTTGCCCAGCTCTCCCAGCAACTGGCCCATTTCGTCGCGCTGGTCGTGGGTGATGCGGGAGGTCAGGTCGCCCGATGCCACGGCGCGCGCCATCTTCAGCGCCTGGCCGATAGGATCGGTGATCGAGCGTGTTACGCGCCAGGCGAAGGCCAGGCCGAGCGCCAGCGCCACGATGCCCAGCCAGGCCATCATCTGGCCGGCCATGGAGATGTCGTGCTTGACCAGTTCACCGTTGGCGGTCGCCACGGTCTTTTGGAGGTCGGCCAGTTGGCGTATGCTGGCCTGCACCTTGGCCAGCTTGGGCAGCATGTCGGCACGCAGCACGCTCTGCGCTTCGTCGCGCTGGCCGTCGGCCAGCATTTTGGTGACACGCGTGAATGAAGCCACATAGGCTTTGCGCTGCTCGCGGATGGTCGCCAGCAGGGCCTTGCCTTCGTCGGTGTAGAGCAGGGTGTCCAGCGTTTCGAGCGCGGCGCTGATGGTCTTCTTGTTGACGTCCATTTCGCGCAGGATGTCCGCCGTGCGCGCGGGATCGGGTGCGGTGAACAGTTCCAGTGTCAGCGCCGCGTTGGCGCGGGTGGTGCTGCCGACGGTGGCCGCCGCGTCGGCCTTGACCCAGTCCTTGTCGATGATGGTCGCATTGAGCTGGCTGATGCTGCTCAGCCTTTGCAGGCCGACGCCTATCAGTATGGCCATCAACACCAGCACTGCACCAAATGCGACAGCCAACCGCACACCGATTTTCAGGTTCGAGATATTCATGCACGACTCCATGAGGGCACCAGGCGAGAATCCAGTATAGCGAGAATGGTGCGGTGCGGTATCGCTCATCAACGCTGGTGTTGCGCAGCGTGGACGAAGCGTAGTATCTTGGCATTTTTGTCATTTGGAGCAGCATGTGCTGACACGCCTGCGCGCAGGATTGAAAACGGCTTTTCTGGGAACCGTCACCAGCACGGCGGCATGTGCACGCACCAGCGTTGAGACGCTCGCGCGGCCCGAGGGAGTGCGCCGCTATCTGCTGGCGCAACCCGGGCGGCGCTTGCCGGGCAAGCGCCCGTTGGTGATCGTCCTGCATGGCGCAGGGGCTTCGGCCGAGCAGGTGATGGGGCAGGCGTTCCCTCCGTCGCCGCTGTCGGTCTGGCTGGAGATCGCCGAGCGCGAAGGGCTACTGGTGATCGCGCCCGATGCCGGCGCGGGTGGCTGGAGCGACTGCTTTGCTAGCAAGGAGAAAGTCGCGAAGAAGGACGACGTCGCGCTGCTCTCCGCGTTGATCGACAAGGCCGTAGCCGAATACGACGCCGATGCCGACCGTGTTTATCTGATCGGCGTGTCCCGTGGCGGCCATCTGACCTACCGTGCGGTGGTCGAGATCCCGCACAAGCTGGCGGCGTTTTCCACCGTCGTCTCCGGCATGCCGCCGCCGCACGCGGCACCCGCGCCCACGGTACCGCTGCCCGCGCTCTTCTTCGGCTGCACGGCCGATCCGCTGATGCCTTACCGGGGCGGCAAGTACTTTTACATGCTGGGCTTCCTGGACCCGATCAGCAGCATCGACGACAGTGCGCGGACATGGCGCGAGCTGGCAGGCCTTCCCGATGAACCCAGCGTGCTGGATATCCCGCATCGCCACGAGTGGGACAGGACGCGTGTGACGCGCTACATGTGGGGCGACGCTGCGGACGGCTTGCAAGTGGGCTTGTACAAAATCGAAAACGGCGGCCATGCGGAACCAAGTCCCAGCAGGCGCTATCCGGCGCTGATCGGCAAGCTGACGGGCGCACAGAATGCCGATCTTGAAGTGGCGGAAGCCGCCTGGGAATTCTTCAGGGAGAAGCGGGCGGCGCTTGCGGCTCGCGAGGCCGCCTAGCGGCTGGCGCCCTTACCGTTGCTTACTTCTGCTTGTCCAGCACTTCCATGACGGCGGCCACGATGGCTGCCGGCTCGCCGTGCGCCACTTCGGCCACCGGCATGTCGCCGAAAGGCTTGCGCGCTGCGCGCATCTGGCTCGCGCTGGTCTCCAGGCTGTCAAGCTCGGAGGCGCGGGCACGCCAGTAGGTCGGCCGCGCTGCCTGCGCTGCCTGGGCCGCCGCCAACCGTGGGCCGATTTCCCCGTTGATGGCGGTGGCAGGGTAGGCGCAGCCTGCGCCGGTCTTGCCCTGTTCCGCCGCGGTCAGGCAGGCCAGCGCCGCTTCCAGGCTGGCGGCGCGGTCTGCGGGCAGCGCATCCTCATGCATCGCATCCACCAGCACCAGGCCGGTGACGGCGCCGCGCGAGCGCAAAGCGTAGTGCTGCGCCACCATGGCGCCGTAGCCCGCGCCCACCACTACGAAGGGCGCGTCCAGATGGGCGTTCTTGATCAGGAAGTTCAAGTCCTTGCTGGCATTGGCGACCGTCGATGCGCGCATGATCGGATCACTGGCGCCCATGCCCGCACGGTCGTAGACGCAGGCGCGGGTACGCTTGGCCACTTCCGGCAGCACCGCCGACCAATCCCAACCCGCTCGGCCGCTGTCGGCTTCGAACAGCACCGTCGGCGAGCCCTTGCCGGTGCAGTACATATTGAGTTTGCGGCCGCCGACGTCGACCTTGATTTGTGCGCCGGCCAGTGCGTCCTGGCCAACAGGAGGGGCAGCGTGGGCGGCGGCGGCCGTCAGCAGTAGGGCTGCGGCGGAGAGAGCGAAATGGTTCATGGACAGGAATGAGATGGATGGTGAAAGGGCGCCCTCGTGGGGCGCCCATCAGAATCCGGCTCTGGCGGCAGCTGGCCGGTGCGGGGATTATACGGTAGCGTCGGCGCCCGCTGGCGCTGCGGCGGTTTCGCGCTGCGTGAGCTGGCGGTTGACGGCGCTCAGCACCGCCTTGAACGAGGCCGTGACGATGTTGCTGTCGATGGCCGCGCCGAACAGGGTCGGGCCGTTGGCCAGGCGCAGTTCGACATAGCAGGCCGCCTTGGCGTTGGCGCCCGAGCCGATCGAATGCTCATGGTAGTCCATCAGTTTGATGTCCAGGCCCAGCGCGTTGACGAAGGCGTCGATAGGACCGTTGCCGCCGCCTTGCAGCGCCAGCGGCGCCTTGCGGTGGGTCAGGGAGATATCGATCTGCACTGGCTCGTCGCTGCTGGTGTCTTCCACCATCTTGTGCGCATTGTAGGCGTACGGCGAAGTCTGTTCGAAGTATTCCTTGTTGAAGATATCGTAGATGCCTTCGGCGGTGATCTCCAGGCCGGTGGCGTCGGCCACGGCCTGCACTGCGCGGCTGAACTCAATCTGCAGGCGGCGCGGCAGCACCAGGCCGTAATCCTGCTCAAGCAAGTAGGCCATGCCGCCTTTGCCGGACTGGCTGTTGACGCGGATGACGGCGTCGTAGCTGCGGCCCAGGTCTTGCGGATCGATCGGCAGGTAAGGGATCTCCCACAGCGCGCCTTCCTGCTGCTGGGCGAAGCCTTTCTTGATCGCGTCCTGGTGCGAGCCGGAGAAGGCGGTGAACACCAGGTCGCCCACGTACGGGTGGCGCGGATGCACCGGCAGCTGGTTGCACTCTTCAACGCACTTGCGCACTTCGTCGATGTCGGAGAAGTCCAGGCCCGGATGCACGCCTTGCGTGTACAGGTTTAAGGCCAGCGTGACCAGGTCGACGTTGCCGGTGCGTTCGCCATTGCCGAACAAGCAGCCTTCGACGCGGTCGGCGCCGGCCATCACCGCCATCTCGGCGGAGGCGACTGCGGTGCCGCGGTCGTTGTGCGGGTGGACGCTGATGATCAGCGAATCGCGGCGTGCCAGCTTGCGCGACATCCATTCGATCTGGTCGGCGTAGACGTTGGGCGTGCTGCACTCCACGGTCGACGGCAGGTTGATGATCATCTTGTTCTGCGGGGTCGGTTCCCAGATCGCGGTGACGGCGTCGCAGATATGCTTGGAAAAATCGAGTTCGGTGGTGGAGAACGATTCAGGCGTGTATTCGAAGCCCCATTCGGTCTGCGGGTGCTGCTTGATCAATTCCTTCACCAGCTTGGTGCCGGTGGTGGCGATGTTGGTGATCTCTTCGCGCGACATGCCGAAGACGACCTTACGGAACACCGGCGCCACCGAGTTATACAGGTGGACGATGGCGCGCTTGGCGCCGGCCGCCGATTCCACGGTGCGGCGGATCAGCTCATCGCGCGACTGGGTCAGCACGATGATGGTGACATCGTCGGGGATGCGGTTTTCCTCGACCAGCTTGCGCACGAAGTCGAAGTCGGTCTGGGAAGCGGAAGGGAAGCCCACTTCGATTTCCTTCAGGCCGATCTTCACCAGCAGTTCGAAGAAGCGCAGTTTTTTCTCGGCGCTCATCGGTTCGATCAGGGCCTGGTTGCCGTCGCGCAGATCGGTGCTCATCCAGATCGGCGGTTTCGAAATGACGTTGTTCGGCCACTGGCGGTCGGACAATTGAACTGGTGGGAAGGCGCGGTACTTCGCTGCTGGGTTCTGCAACATCATGGGGAACTCCTGTGTCTCAAATTGGGAAATGCTGGATGCCGCGGTCCGACGAATCGTCGTGCGCTGGCGCTGTGCTGTGGCGAGGGGCTGCCGTGCGGCCACGGGATACTAGGCTCGGCAACCGATCGGTAGTTTTAGCAGTAGCGACAAGGCTGGGAACATCGGTGCAAACTTTCCTGGGATTTGTAGACAGGTGCGGCTTGTGGCCGGCACTGGGGTACAGCTGGAACGCGGATTAAGCGCGTGCTAGTAGGCGCGCTGCTAGCGATAGGGCGCTAGCAGACGGCAGCAGGAAAGCGGATAGGTGCAGATGCGAGGTCATGGCCTTAAATGTACGAGATCGGCGGCGTCGCTGTCAAGGAGAATTGACCTCGGTGGCATGAATGAATAATATCGTGGCATTTTTGATATCTGAAAAAAGGGGACGTATGCGATTCAAGCTGCCATCCGCCATTGCGGGCTTTATCGACAACGCGACTCTGCATCGGGACGAAATCGGCGAGTCGCCTTGCCAGGTCCATCGCTTCCGGCGCGGGGACGAGGTCTTTTTTCTGAAGACGTCGCCCCTGGTGTACGCGTCCACCACCTACAGCGTGATGCGCGAGGCGGCGGTGCTGCAATGGCTGGCCGGACGGGTGAACGTGCCGGAGGTGGTCCTCGCCGCGCCGGCCGACGATGGCGAGTGCATGATCACGCGCGCCGTGCCGGGCTTGCCGCTGTCGTCGCTGATCGCCGAGGGCCGTCCGGTGCTGGAGCTGTTCCGCGAAGCGCTGCGCCAGCTGCAATCGGTGTCCGTGGCCGATTGCCCGTTCGACTCCGGCGCGGCGGTGCGGCTGCGCGAGCTCGATTACCTGGTCGGCAAAGGGCTGATCGACGAGGACTACGATTTCGAGCAGTGGCCCGGGCTGACCACGCCGGCCGACCTGCTGGCGCGCTTGCGGGCCACCATCCCCAACGAGGAGCTGGTGTTCTCGCATGGCGACCTGTGTGACAACAACGTGTTTGTCGACCAGCGCGGCGAGCTGCGCTTCATCGATGCCGGACGGGGAGGGCTGGCCGACCGCTGGCTGGACATCGCCTTCATCCACCGCAATCTGCGCGACGATGTGTCGGAGCACAGCGCCACGCAATTCCTCGAAGGGCTGGGCATGCCCGACGCGCCAGCAAAACGGGAGTTCTTCGAGCAGCTCGACGAACTGTTCTGAGGGCGAGCAGTTATACTATCGCCCTGCAAAAAATTAAGTTCGGGATATGTCGAAACAGAAGAAAGCGGTGGAAGCACCTCGGCTGCCGCCTACCAGGCAGGAATCGGAGTCCGCGTGGTCCGCCGACCCTGCCGCTCAAAAGCTGGCGCGCGAGCACAGGGATGCACAGGTGCGCGGCGTCACGTCGATACAGGCGATGCGCGAAGCGATCAAGCGCGTATCCCGCACGCTGCCGGCGATCACCGAAGTGCCGCGCATGCGGGCGCTCGATGCCGCCGCCTTCCGCAAGCGCGCGGCGGAAGGCTTGCCGTTCCTGATGACCGGGCTGGTCGACCGCTGGCCGCTGTGCGGCCTGACGCCGCAGGCCTTGCGCGAGCACTACAGCCATCTGCCGGTGCGGGCGCGTGTGGGCGACTACATCAACACCGCATTCGCGCCCGACCGCGCCATGCAGGACATGTCGATGCTGGAGTATCTGGAGCTGGTGGCCGCAGGCACGCACGACCTGCCGCCGTATCTGGGCAATCTGGAATTGCGGGAGTTGAACCGGCTGTGCCACTGGCCCACGTACTTCGACAAAATGGGGCCGCCGCGCTTCTGGCTCGGGCCAGCCGGCACGGTGACGCCGCTGCATTGCGACTACGACGACAATATCTTCGCGCAGATCTGGGGCACCAAGCGCATCTTCCTGGCGCCGCCGCACCACGACGAGTTCCTGTACCCGAACGAGGCGAACGCCATCCTGTTCGGTTCTCCGTTCGATCCCGAGGCGCCGGACTTCGAGAAGTTCCCGTTGGCGCGGCAGGCCACCACGATCGAAGTCATCGTCAATCCCGGCGACATGCTCTACGTGCCGGCCGGCTGGTACCACCAGGTGCGGGCGCTGACGTTCTCGCTGTCTTCCAACCGCTGGGCCAGGGCCATGCCGTTTGCATTGAACGGCGATGCCTCTCTGCGGGCGTCTGAAGTACGGTAAGATTGCGGTTGAAAAAACAACCCTAGGTGTTCGCCCGTCGCGCCAGGCCGTTGAGCGCGACGAGCCGCTGTGCCGCATCTTTAGCGACCTTGCGTGCGGGCTTGTGGGAGTCGGGACTGGGCGCCGGCCTGGCTTTGTCCAACGTGGTTCTGGTGGGGCAGCGCGATCTCGATGCGGCCGAGGTTAGGCTGATCGAATCCGGCGCGGTGACGCACGTGCCGACCGGCTGCGGGCAGCCGTCGCCGGTGCTGGCGGCGCTACGCCGTTCAATCCAGGCTTAAGCTGCCGGCCAGATGGCCGAAGACCGTCGATACGCGGCGCAGATGGCGCGACTCGGCATGCGTGAGCAGCCAAAGCTCGGTCTGTGCTTCGTCCAGCACACCGCCCAGTTGCGTAAGATCGCCGCGTTGCCGGGCCAGGAACAGCGGCAGCACGCCGACACCCAAACCCAGCGCAACCATCTCCGCCACGCTGAGAATACTGTTGACGCGGAACTGCGGCTCCACCTTGGGATACTGCTTCCTGCGCCAGATGACCGACGGGTGTTCGGGCAGCGCATCGTCCGGTGCGATCCACGGAGCCTTGCCGGCATTGGCCTTCTTCCATTTTCCACCGCGCGCTGCGAACATGGCGACGCGGATCGGTCCTATGTGCTTGCCGACCAGATGCGCGGGCGGCCGTCGGGTGGCGCGCAGGGCGATGTCGGCCTCGTGCCGGCTGAGGTTAGCCAGTTCATTGCGCGTGTCCAGCTCGTAGGAGAGCAGCGGGTGGCTGGCTTGCAGATCGCGTAGCGCGGGTGCGATCAGCGCATGCAGGAAGGTGTCGGTGCTGGTGATGCGCACCGTGCCTGTCACCTGCTCGGGGCTTTGCTGCACCACCGAGCGCGCGGCATCCAGTTGCGCCTCTACCTGTTCCGCATGCCGCGCCAGCGATCTCGCCATGTCGGAGGGTTGATAGCCCAGGCGGGAACGCTCGAACAGGCGCGTGCCCAGGCCTTTCTCCATCCGCTGCACCGAGCGGAAAACGGTGGAGGCATCTACCGACAGCTGTTCTCCAGCCTCGGCCAGCGTACCGCCACGCACCAATGCAAGGATGATTTCGAGATCCTGTGAACTGAGCTTGTATTGCGTTTTTGCATAGATCATCTGCGTGCATGCCTATTTTCATTGTGAAATCGAAATCGTATATTAACTCCATCGACCTTTAGCCAGGAGTGAAAAATGGAGACGATTTTGGTCAGCCATCCGCTGTGCCCCTATGTGCAGCGGGCGGCGATTGTGTTGGCGGAGAAGGGCGTTGCGTACGAGCGGCGTGATATCGATTTGTCGGCCAAGCCGGATTGGTTCCTTGCCGTTTCGCCGCTGGGGAAGACGCCGGTGCTGCTGACTGGCGGTGCTGCGGTATTCGAATCGGCCGTGATCTGCGAGTATCTGGACGAGACTCACGCGCCGCGCCTGCATCCGTCGGACGCCTTGCTGCGCGCGCAGCAGCGCTCGTGGATGGAGTTCGGCCCGGCGCTGTTGAATCTGATCGGTGGCTTCTACAACGCCGCCGACCAGCGGGCGCTGGCCGCCAAGGCCGCCGAAATCCACGCACGCTTCGAGCAGCTGGAGGCCGCGCTGGGCGAAGGGCCGTATTTCATGGGCTGCCAATTCGGCATGGTCGATGCGGCCTTTGCGCCGGTGTTTCGCTACTTCGACGTGTTCGACGCGATTGCGGATTTCGGCATGCTGGCCGGGCTGCCGCGAACGGCCGCATGGCGCACCGCGCTTGCTGCGCGGCCGTCTGTGCGGCAGGCCGTGTCGGCCGACTATCCGGACCTGCTGCGCGCCTTCCTGCGCAAGCGCGGCACGGCTTTGTCGGCCCTATGCGTGAAGGCGCCGCGACAAGCCGCCTAGATCGTATGCGCCAGCACGAAGGACAGGATGTCGGCCGACAGCGCATTGGCGGCCTTGCGTGAGTTGCTGAAATGGCCGGCGTCATAGTCGACCCGCAGCAGTACCTGCTTGCCGCTGGTGGTGGCGGCTTGCAGGCGGGCGGCGAACTTACCCGGCACCCACGGCTCGACGCGCAAATCATTGGCGCCGGTGATGATTAGCGCCGCCGGGTAGCGTACGCCGTCGCGCACCGCGTGGTAGGAGTCCATCGCCAGCAGGGCCTTGAACTCGTCCTCTTTCTTGACGGTGCCGAATTCCGCATCGTTGCCCGGCCCGTTGCTGGTCAGTTCAAAACGCAGCGTGTTGAATACTCCCACCTCGCCGATGACGGCGGAAAAAAGTTCGGGCCGTTCGGTGATCGCCCGCCCGGCGACGATGCCACCCGCCGACGTGCCCCACAACGCCATGTGCCCCTTGCCGGTCCAGCGCAGCTTGACCAGGTGTTCGGCGCAGTCGATGACATCGCGCCACGAATTGGGCTTGGTCGCTTTCATGCCGGCGCGGTGCCAGTCCTCGCCCTGTTCGCCGCCGCCGCGCACGTGGGCGTACACCAGCACGCCGCCGGCGTCGAGGAAGGCCAGCTTGGCGGGCTGGAAGCCAGGGTCCATGATGGTGCCGTAAGCACCGTAGGCGATCAACAGCAGCGGGTTGCGGCCGTTGAGGCGCGTGCTTTTGCGATGCAGGATTTCCAGCGCGATGCTGGCGCCGTCGCGCGCGGGCGCGTGCAGCCGGGTGGTGACGAAGTCGTTGGTCTTGAACGACGGGGCGCGCACCAGCATCACCTGGCGCGCCGCCAGCCTGGCGGCATCGACGTGGAAGGATTCGGCCGGCCAGGTCAGTTCATCCATATGGAACCAGGCGCCGTCTTCGTCGACGGCGGTGGCGATGCTCCAGACGGCGCCGGTGCGGGTCAGCTGCACACGCTCGACACGGTCCTGGTAGTCGATGCGGCGCAAGCCGCCCAAGCCTTCGGTGATGTCGTGCACATAAACGCCGTCGCGCGCGGCTGCCATGAAGTCGATAACCTGGGCCGATGCCGGCAGCACCACTTTGCCGCTATTGAAGTCGCCGCTGACGGCATCGACTTTGACGACTTCGCCCTTGTCGCTGCGGCCATGCGCGAGGATGTAGACGCTGTCGCCGTGCAGCAGCGCCATTTGTACGCCGGCGCTGCGGCCCGCCAGCTTGCGCCATTGTGCACGGCCCGCCAGCAGATCGTCTGCGCGAGCGATATAGAGCTGCGCGAGGTCGTTGCCGTTCAACAGATGGCGGCCCAGCACCCAGCTGCTGCCTGGCGCGCCATCGACGAACGGCGCATCGTCTTCCATCGTTTCGAAATCCGGGCCTTCGCCGGAGCTGAATACCTTCTGGTCGCTGGACGGATCGGTGCCCAGCCGGTGCAGCCAGCAGGCGCCGCCCATGCCGAAGTCCGGCGCGCCCGGCACCGCGTCCGCGCGCAGGCGGTAGGAGAAAAAGCCGGAACCGTCGGCACTCCAGCCGGCGCCACGCGAGATCACGCGCGTGATCTCGGTCGACTTGCCGCTGGCGACATCGCAGATATACAGCGTGCTGCGTTCGGAGCCTCCTTCCGACAAGCCATAGGCGACGTGGCGTCCGGTGGGCGAGGGGATATGCCAGTCCAGCGCTCGTGTGGGAGCGCCGGCCGCCGCGCCGACGGAAGGATCGAGCAGCAGGCGGCGGGGGCTGTCCGGCGTGTCGCGCACAAACAGCTGGACGCTGTTGGCGCCGGCGGGGCGCATCAGCAGGAATAGTTTACCACCGGCTGGCGTGGCCATGGCCAGCTGGTCGAGATCACCGGTGTAATGCTCTATCCGGCGCAGCATGGAGGCGCGCGGTGGCAGCCGGTCCAGCTGGCGGCGCGCATAGTCGCCCTGGCCTTTGAGCCAGACATCCCAGCGCTCGCTGCGCGGCCGCGCTTCCATCCAGCGGTACGGGTCCACGACTTCGGTGCCGAAGTAGTTGTCGGCGACCGGCTCCACCGGTGCGGCGGGCGGGCCGTCGGCCGCTGGTTTGGCGGTAGCGTTGAGTGCCCACACAGGGGCGGTGGACCCAGCGAGGAAGACGGCAAGCCAGTGACGACGCGAGATGCGGTTGCTCATACTACGCTCCTTATGGAAGGACGACGAGGGAGCGTTATATTATCATTTCCACATCTTCTGCCCGCCGGCGACTCAGGCGCTCACCGTCACACAGGCATCGCCTGCGGCCATGCGGCCGATGACGGCAGCCTCGCCGAAACCCTCGCGGCGGAACAGCGCCAGCACTTCATCGACGCTGCCTGCGTCGCACGACACCAGCAGGCCGCCCGAAGTCTGCGGATCGGTCAGCAGCATGTGCTGCGCCTGCGATACGGACGGCGAAAGCTCGACATCCTTGCCATAGGCTTCCCAGTTGCGGCCCGAGGCGCCGGTGAAGTAGCCGTCGTGCGCCAGTTGTTCGACGCCCGGCAGCAGCGGGATCTTTGCCATTTCCAGATGGGCGGCCAGCTTGGCGCCGCGCGCCAGTTCCAGCAGGTGGCCCAGCAGGCCGAAGCCGGTGACGTCGGTCAGCGCATGCACGCCCGCCATTTCCGACAACGCCTTGCCAGGCTTATTGAGCTTGGTGGTGTTGGCGATCATGGCCTGGTAGCCGGCGGCATCCAGCTTGTCCTTCTTCAGCGCGGCGGACAGCACGCCCACGCCCAGCGGTTTGCCCAGCACCAGCACGTCGCCGGCCTTGGCGTCGGCGTTGCGCTTTACTTTGGACGGATGCACGAGGCCCAGCACCACCAGGCCGTAGATCGGCTCGACGGAATCGATGGTGTGGCCGCCGGCGATGGGGATGCCGGCTTCGGCGCAGATCGATTCGCCGCCCTTGATGATCTGGCCGATGGTTTCGATCGGCAGTTTGTTGATCGGCATGCCGACCAGCGCCAGCGCCATGATAGGCGTGCCGCCCATGGCGTAGACGTCGGAGATGGCGTTGGTGGCGGCGATGCGGCCGAAGTCGAACGGGTCGTCGACGATGGGCATGAAGAAGTCGGTGGTCGCGATCAGCGCCTGCTCGTCATTGAGCTTGTAGACGGCGGCGTCGTCGGCGGTTTCGATGCCGACCATCAGTTCCTTCGGCACCGGGAAGCCGGAGGAGTTCTTCAGGATCTCGGACAGCACGCCCGGCGCGATCTTGCAGCCGCAGCCGCCGCCGTGGGAAAAGGAGGTCAGTTTGATAGCTTCAGTGCTCATGATGTCATTCCTAGGTTAGCTTTATGCAGCAGATTATCCACTAACTCCAGCAATGCCGCCTGCTCGGCGGCTGGTGCGAAGAGTGGGGCGCGTGCGTCGCACTGGGCGCGCAGCAGTTCGTAAAAGTCCGGTTCCGCCAGCGCGCGGTCGATCAGCCGCGCCAGCGCGGCGGCGTCGCCGGGTGGGAAGTAGCCTGCGTAATCGTCGCCCAGCATGCCACGGTTGCCGCTGATATCGCTGGCCAGCACCGGCACACCGCTGCATACGGCTTCGATGATGACGTTGGCGCCGCCCTCCATCTGCGAGGCGATCGCCATCAGGCGGCTGCGCTTGAGGCGCTGGCGCGTGGCCCCATGCGGCAGCGCGCCTAGCCAGCGGTAGCGCGGGTGCGCGGCCTGCGTGGCGAGCGCCGCCTGCTCCAGCGCCGGTTCCAGTGCGCCGCCGATGTGGACCAGGCGCGCTGCGGGCGCTGTCACTAGCGCGGCCGCACGCATGAAGGTCAGCGGATCTTTTTCCGTGCGCAGGTGGCCGATCATGCAGACGTCCAGGTGGCGGCGGGGGCCTTGCGCGGCGGGCCGCAGCGTGGCGGCGGACTGGAAGATCACGCTGGCCTTGGCGCGCAGCGGCGCGGGCAGGGCGTCCATGCCCGCCGGTTGCAGCAGCACCAGCGCGCTGGCCTGGCGTAGCGATTGTCGGGCGCTGTCGTCGGTGTGGATGTCGCGATACAGGTCGGTCCCGGTCAGCAGCAGGATGGATGGCCGTTGCGGACAGGCTTGCGTGTACGCGTACAGCGATGGCGCGGAGCGGCGCGCGTGCAGCGCGATCAGCAGGTCGGGCGGCGGTGCGCCGACGTCATTGTCGGGCCACTGTTGCGAAATCGATACCCGGTAGCGCGTGCGCAGAAACCGCGCCCAGCGGCTTGCGCTCTGCCAGTTGCCGTTGTTGGCGCGGGCCGAGGCGGGACTGACGATCCAGATGTGGTGTGTGCTCACTGGTGTTTTGGCTGGAAGTCGCTACAATCGGCTCATGACTTCGAGCCCCTCTTCATTCAGGAACGCTACGCCGCAGCAGATGGCGCTGGCCCTGCGGCATGCGCGGGATTATACGCTGTCGCTGTTCGACTGCTTCGCCGCCGCCGGCATGGATGTGCCGATGCGGGTGCCGCAGCTGCGCATCGTCAATCCGCCGTTGTGGGAACTGGGCCACATCGCCTGGTTTGCCGAGTGGTTCATCCTGCGCGAGGCCAGCTCCAGCCATCCGGCCGACGCCCACGGCAACTGCCTGCTCAGCAAGGGCGACGACTGGTTCGACTCGGCGATGGTGCCGCACCGCAGCCGCTGGACGCTGGACCTGCCCAGCACCGGCGCGCTGAAGACCTACTGCCACGAAGTGCTGGACCGCGTACTCGACAAACTCTCGCGCGAACCGAACGACGATGAGGCGCTGTATCCATACCGCTTGGCGCTGGCGCATGAGGACATGCATGGCGAGGCGCTGCTCTACACCTTGCAGACGCTGGGCCTGTCCGCGCCGGCGCAGGCGGCGCGTGGCGAGGCCTCGCTGTTCGCGCCGTCGCAGATCGGCTTCCCCGGCGGGACCATAGAGTTGGGCAGCGCCGCCGGCCGGGGCTTCGTATTCGATAACGAGCGCCAGGCGCATGCCTGCCGCGTGGCGGCGTTCACCATTGACAGCACTTTGGTCAGCAACGCGCAGTACGCGGATTTCGTCGGCGATGGCGGCTACGACAACCGACAGTTCTGGAGCACCGCCGGCGCCGACTGGCTGATGCGCCAGGAGCGCTCGGCGCCGCGCTACTGGCAGCGCGACGGCGGCCAATGGCGCACCATGCGCTTCGGCCAGCTTTCGACGTTGTCCGGCGCCGAGCCGGTGCGCCACGTGAACCTGTACGAGGCGCAGGCCTACTGCGCCTGGGCCGGCCGCCGCCTGCCGACCGAGACGGAGTGGGAGTATGCCGCGCAGTCCGGCCATCCGGCGTTCCGCTGGGGGCAGTTGTGGGAGTGGACGGCGTCGCCGTTCGAGCCTTATCCCGGCTTTGAGGTGGACCGCTACCGCGAGTATTCCGAGCCCTGGTTCACCAGCCACCAGGTATTGCGCGGCGCCTCGTTCGCCACGCCGCCGCGTTTCAGCTCGGCCAGGTTTCGCAATTTCTTCCTGCCCGAACGCGACGACATCTTCGCCGGATTCCGCACTTGCGCGTGGCCGGGTTGATTGAAATGAGCGTTATGCGTTGCACGCTTGTTCGGAGGACGTCCATGAGGCGCCGTCTCGACATGCCCCCTATGCTTTTGTCTTACCGCTCTTTGTGCGGAATACAGGACGGTCGCCGTCTGTGACTTCTCGTTCATGCACTGTCACATCCGGATTCACGGGCAGTTCCTTAGTCAGTGTGCCCTTCAAAGCAGCCTTTTCTAACAACGACAGAACAGGCCCCATATGAGGATTTTGGTTTGCACTACGTGCAAGAGCTTGAAGCAAAGTGATCCCGGGTTGCACTTCGAAATCCACGGACGCCCCCATACCAAGCAAACAAGCGACGACGTCTACGCAGGGGTAACTTCTTAAACATGCAACTTGTAGGGGGCGGACGCCGTACATATTCGGCGTATCAACGTTATTTGCATTGAATGCCACCTCGATATCCGCAACCTTACCGCCCCAAATTTTGTCCATTCTATTTGCCTTCTGTGAAATCGACTTACCAGGCTACCGGCCGATGCGGAGCGCGAACGTCAAAATATTAACCTAACAATGAAATGTTTCATGCTGAAAAATCATTTTAGATTATTTGCATCGAATGTGGTCTCACCAATTATCACAACACGTCAGCGAATGCCTGACGAAGCCGCGCATGAGACATCTCCCAATACGGAGTCACAGGCTGCGTAATCGACCTGCCGACGTGAACAGGAACGTGGCGCCGAATTTGATGCTATCCGCGCTGCGTTTGGCCGGGCTAATTTAAACAATCAGAACGTTTTTTTGCGGGAGCTCTGCTATTCTTTTCTTTTCCAAGAAAAGGGCGCACCCGATGAAACTCAAGCATCTCCTGATCTCCGCTGCTGTCATGGGCGCGGCCGCGCCGTCGTTTGCCGATGCCGGCAAAGTGGTGGCGATACGCGCCGGCAAGCTGGTCGACGTGGTCGCCGGCACCGTACTGAAGGACCAGACCATCGTCATCACCGGCGAGCGCATTACCTCGGTCGGCCCGAGCGCTTCGGCCAAGGTGCCGGCCGGCGCGCAGCTGATCGACCTGTCGTCGCAGACGGTGCTGCCAGGCTTGATCGACATGCACACCCATTTGACCGGCGACCCTTACCTGGGCGGCTACAACGCGCTGGGCGTGTCCGACACGCGCGCCGCGTTGTATGGCGTGCGCGCCGCGCGCAGGACGCTGGAAGCGGGATTCACCACGGTGCGCAATGTTGGCGCCGGTGGCTTCGGCGATGTCGCGCTGCGCGACGCCATCAACGACGGCGATTTCATCGGCCCGCGCATGCGTACCGCCGGTTACGCCATCGGCATCCAGGGCGGCCACTGCGACGAGAACCTGCTGCCGGCCGATATGAAGTTCACCAGCCGCGGCGTGGCCGACGGCCCATGGGAAGCCCGCGCCAAGGTGCGCGAGATGGCCAAGTACGGCGCCGACGTGATCAAGATCTGCGCATCGGGCGGCGTGCTGTCCAAGGGCGACGAGCCGGGCGCGCAGCAGTACACGCTGGAAGAGATGCAGGCCATCGTCGGCGAGGCGCACAAGTTGGGCCGCAAGGTGGCGGCACACGCGCACGGCACCAGCAGCATCCGGGATGCGATCCTGGCAGGCGTCGATTCGGTCGAACACGCAAGCCTGATCGACGACGAGGGCATCAAGCTGGCGCGCGAGAAGGGCACCTACCTGGTGATGGACATCTACAACGACGATTTCATTTTGCAGGAAGGCGAGAAGGCCGGCATGCTGCCGGAATCCATCGCCAAGGAAAAGGTGATCGGCCAGCTCCAGCGCGATAACTTCCGCAAGGCCTTCACCGGCGGCGCCAAGATGGCCTTCGGTTCCGACTCCGGCGTCTACCCGCACGGCGACAATGCCAAGCAGTTCGCCTACATGATCAAGTACGGCATGACGTCGATGCAGGCGATCCAGGCGGCCACCATCAACGCGGCCGATCTGTTGGGGTGGAAGGACCGCGTCGGTTCCCTCACCGTCGGCAAGTACGCCGACATCATCGCGGTCAAGGGCGATCCGGCGGAAAACGCCGCCGAGCTGACCAAAGTGACCTTCGTCATGAAGGGCGGCGAAGTCATTCGTAAATAAAGGCTTGCCGGGTCATCCCGCTGGCTCGCGGGGCCATGCTGTTGTGGTGCGGATGGTATAGGGAGAAGATTGTTTTTCTATATACTTTTCGCTTTCAGACAGTGCACTGCGAGCCAGTATGAGTTTTCACGCCTTCCCCCGTCATCTGGCCCTGCTGGCGATGGCCGTCGCACTTGCTGCCTGTGGCGGCGGTTCCGCTTCCTCCTCCAGCGGCACGCCGCCCGACACCACCGCAGGCACCTTCATTGGCACTGCGCCCGATACCACCTCCAGCATCGCGCTCGACGGGCCGCCCCGGGTCGTGCCGCTGCCGAGTGGCGCGGCGTTGAAGGGCATGAGCGATGCGCTGATCGTCGGCGACCATATCGTGATGCGCTCGTTGTCCGATTCCTCCATCACCGTCAACGGCAAGCAGGTGTATGCGCGCACGCGTTTGAGCGTGATGGACAAGGCCGGCGTGCTGGTCTCCACTACCGACTACGGCTTTACGCTGGCCGCCGGCTACACCGGCGATTGGGTGATGCTGCCGTCGCCCGACGGTTTCATGATGGTGCAGTCCGGCCCTGGCACCAAGCTGCTGCGCTTCGACGCGCAGGCCCAGCGCATCGGCGACGCCGTCGACCTGTATCCGCCGGTCGCCGCGACGTCGACCACCGAACTGGCGCCGGCCGAAGGCAGCGCTGCGGTGGACGGCAACGGCTTCTGGCATGCGGCCACCTTCTCGCTGCTGCCTGTCACCGACAAGACGCAATACCAGCTCAAACTGTGCAAGTTCGATTTCAACGGCCGGCAGCTGACGCCTCCGTTCGAGATATCGGCATCGGCCCTGCATCCGCATGTGGCGGCGACGGGTGGCGCGGTGCTGACCACCTGGCTCGAAGGCGGTGGCGCCATGGTCGGCATGTGGCCGAAGGGCCTGGGCGCACCGGTCCTGCGGTCGCTGGGCACCGGCGGCGCTCGGCCTTACGCGGTGGCGCTGGACGACAACGGCAAACTGGGCGTGATCTGGAACGGCAAAGCCACGCTGTCGAGCCCCGGCGGCGTGATGGGCGTGGCGCTCGACAAGAACGGCGTGGCGGTACTGCCGGTCGGCCGTACCGATCTGGGACAGGAAACCCTGTCCAGCAAATGGGCCGGCACCAGCCGCGCGCCGGAGATCGACGCGCGCCTCTACAAGGGCAGCCTGCTGCTGGCCGATGTGGTGGTCGGGTCTTACAATCCCGGCGATCCGGTCGGCGATGTGCTGGTGGTGGCCGATTATGGCGTCGGCACGGCGGCGCAGTCGGCGCAGAAGTCAGCCATCCTGCGTATCAAGCTGTTTGGTCCGGGCTCCGAAATCGGCAACACGCCGGTGCTGCGGCAAATGGTGTTCGGCGATCACACCGTGCTGTTGATCGGCGACGAGAACCACCTGAACATCCAGCAGTTGACTCGCAAGTGAACGATTTGGCCGAAGCAGGGATGATGTAGTTTATTTTCATCATTAGTTAATGCATAATCCGCATAACGAAAACTGCTGATCAACGCGCGCCCCAAACAGCGCCGCGCGTTCTCTTGTTTTTCCCATACCCCTCATTGAGCCAGCGACGCCGCAAGCGTCGCCGTTGGCGTTCGCCCTTTTCGACAGGAAGATTGAATGGAATCGTTCAAGAAGTTAAAAATAGGTACCCAGCTTGCGCTGAGTTTTGGCACGCTGACGGCGTTGATGCTGATCCTGGCGACGTTCGCGGTGGTGCGCATGTCGTCGATCACCGGCGCCTTCCAGTTGCAGCAGCAGGTGGCGGCGCAGAAGCTGGAGCCGCTGTACGTGGCCCGCGAAGCGCTGGCGCAGACCGGCCTGGCCGCGCGTAACGCTTACATTTTCACCGACAACGCGCAGGCGGCCAAGGAGCTGGCGCTGCTCGACGAACAGAAGGCCGTCTACCTGGCCGCGCTGGAGAAGATGACGCCGGCCTATGCGGGCGACGCCAATTTCGACAAGGTGCGCAGCGGCTTGCTGAAGATGGCCGATGCGCTGAAGCGTCCGCGCCAGCTGCGCGAGGCCGGCGACAACGAAGCCTTCGGCCGCTTCCTGACCGAGGAATGCAGCCCGCTGCGCCGCCAGATCGTGACCGACATCGCAACGGTGATGGCTGCTGCGCAGGCGGAAACGGCTGCCGCCAGCGCGGGCGTCAACGCCCACGCCAGCGATGCGCGGCTGTGGATCGTGCTGCAGGCGGTGCTGTCGTTCGTGGTCAGCGTGCTGATTGCGTGGGCGAATACGCGCCTGCTGCTCAAGCAGCTGGGTGGCGAACCGGCCTACGCCACCGAGATCGCCAACAAGATCGCCGAGGGCGACCTGGCCATCGATGTGGAAGTGAAGTCGGATGACAAAACCAGTCTGCTGCATGCGATCAAGGCGATGCGCGACAGCCTGTCGTCCATCGTCGGCCAGGTGCGCCAGGGGACGGACATGATCGCGACGGCGTCGTCGGAGATCGCTTCCGGCAACCGCGACCTGTCGCTGCGCACCGAGCATCAGGCGGAGTCGCTGGAGAAGGTGGCGACGGCGATGGAAGAGCTGACGTCGACCGTGAAGCAGAACGCCGGCAATGCGCAGCAGGCCAATGTGCTTGCGGTGTCGGCTTCCGAGGTGTCGGAGCAGGGTGGCCAGGTGATGGAGCAGGTGACGGTGACGATGGCGTCGATCAACGAGTCGTCGAAGAAGATCGTGGACATCATCTCGGTCATCGACGGCATCGCGTTCCAGACCAATATCCTGGCGCTGAATGCTGCGGTGGAGGCGGCGCGCGCCGGTGAGCAGGGCCGTGGCTTCGCGGTGGTGGCGACCGAGGTGCGCAACCTGGCGCAGCGCTCGGCCGCTGCGGCCAAGGAGATCAAGTCGCTGATCGACGATTCGGTGGAGAAGGTCGGCACCGGCTCGGAGCTGGTGCACAAGGCGGGTGAGACCATGCATGAAGTGGTGGCCAGCGTGAAGCGCGTGACCGAGATTATGGGCGAAATCAGCGGCGCCAGCATGGAGCAGACGGCGGGCATCGAGCAGGTCAACGACGCCATCGGCGAGATGGACAGCATGACGCAGCAGAACACCGCGCTGGTCGAGCAAGCCACGGCGGCGGCGCAGGAGCTGCAGGACCAGGCCTCCAGCCTGGCGCATGTGGTGGATGTATTCAAGCTGGAGGCGGGCAAGGGCCCGCGCTCGGCCAGCGTAGTGGGTATGCGCGGCCACGCGCGCCGCCAGCCGGCTGCGGCTTCGGCTCGCCGCAACGACGAGGTGCGCCGCATCGCCAACGGCTAGATATCGCTTGCATACGTGGAGCCGCTCATTACATAATTGATAAATAATTATGATTAATGGGGGGCTTGGTGAAACGTGTATTCAAATGGTCGGCAGCCGTGCTGTCGACCGTGTTGTTGATTCTGGCGGCGCTGGTCGCCCATACTATTTATTTCAAGCCGCTCAAGCTGGACTGGTTTTATACGCGGCTGTTTGCGGTGTCCGCGCTGGAAAGTCCGGAGCAGTTGTCTGCCATGCGCATCCTGCCCGGCTGGATGGACTTCTCCAGCGCGAAGCTGGACGACGCCACGCCCGCGCACGAGCAGAAGATGCTCGCCCTGGCCAAGGACGCCCTGGCCACACTCAAACGCTACGACCGCAATGAGCTGGACCGCGAAGGCCAGCTGTCCTACGATACGCTGAACTACTTCCTGCAAAACCAGGTCGACAGCGAGCCCTTTAAGCTGCACGATTTTCCGGTCAACCAGCTGCACGGCGTGCAGAGCGCGTTGCCGGATTTCCTGGTGCAGACGCACGAAGTGGAAAGCAAGGCCGATGCGGAGAACTACATCACGCGCCTGAAGCTGGTCCCGCAGAAGTTCTCCCAACTGACCGAAGGCCTGAAGCTGCGCGAGGCGCATGGCATCATCCCGCCGCGCTTCACGGTGGAGAAGGTGCTGGCGCAGATGCAGGGCATGATCGCGCAGGCGCCGCAGCAGCACGTGCTGTATGTCAGCTTCAAGCAGAAGCTGGACAAGATCCCGGCCGGCGAGATGGACGCCGATACCCGCAAGCGTTTGCTGTCCCAGGTTGAGGCGGCGGTGCAGGAGCAGGTATATCCGGCTTATCGTGGCCTGATCGCCTACTTCACCGCTTTGCAGCCGAAGGCGCAGCGCAACGACGGCGCCTGGAGCCTGCCGAATGGCGACGCCTACTACGCGTGGTGCGTGCGCCAGCACACCACATCCGCCATGACGCCGCAGCAGGTGCATGACCTGGGCCTGGCCGAAGTGGAGCGGGTGAGCGGGGAGATGGACGCCATCCTCAAGCAGCAAGGCTTGTCCGAAGGCTCGGTCGGCGCGCGCGTGCAGCAGCTGGCCAGCCGCCCGGAGCAGCAGTATCCGAATACGCCGGCTGGCAAGAAGGACATGCTGGGCCGCTACCAGGTGATACTCGACGAGATCAACAGCGGCATCGGGCGCGCTTTCGATATCCGTCCTAGCCTGGGCGTGAAGGTCGAGCAGATTCCGCCGGCTTCCGAGGCGACCGCGCCGGGAGCCTATTACAGCGAAGGCTCCTTCGATGGCAGCCGGCCCGGCATCTTCTACGCCAATATGCGCAATCCCGGCGAGACGCCGAAGTTCGTCATGCGCACGCTGGCTTATCATGAAGGCATACCTGGCCATCACTTCCAGGTGGCGATTGCGCAGGAGCTGAGCGACGTGCCGTTCTTCCGCCGTGTGATAGGCTTTACCGCCTATGCGGAGGGCTGGGCGCTGTATGCGGAACGGCTGGCGTATGAGCAGGGCTACGAGAAGGATGCGCTGGATAACCTGGGCCGCCTGCGCGAAGAGATGCTGCGCTCGACGCGGCTGGTGGTCGATACCGGCATCCATTACAAGCATTGGACGCGTGAGCAGGCCATCAGCTATATGATGGAGAACACCGGCATGCAGGAGGGCGATGTGACGGCGGAGGTGGAACGCTACATCGTCGATCCGGGGCAGGCGCTGGCCTACAAGACCGGGATGGTGAGGATACTGGCGATGCGCGAACACGCGAAGCAGGAGTTGGGCGCCAGATTCGATCTGAAGCAGTTCCATAACGAAGTGCTGTCCCACGGTTCGCTGCCGCTCGCCGTTCTGGAGCGGGTGATCGACGACTGGATCGCGCAGCGCAAAAAAATACAGACCCAATGAAACGTTACGCAAATCTTATAAAAACGTGCGTGGTGGCTGGCTTCTGCTGCGCAGTGTCGGCGGTGTGGGCGGTCGATATTCCAATGGACAGCAAGCTGGCGGCCGGACGGCTGGAAGCCAAGACCTGCTATGCGACGCTCAAAAACAAGGGCAAGCTGGTAGGGTATGAATTGAACGGCGATCTGCTCATGTCATCCGCCGGGCGCCTGGTGGCTGTGCCTTCCTCCAGCAGCCATGATGTGGGCGACGGCAAGCCGCGCCGCTATCAAGGCGGGGGCCTGGATGTCGAGATCAAGCCGCTCAGCGACGAGAAAACCGAAACCATCAAAAACATCACCTACACCATCAAGGAGCACGCTGTCGCTATCCTGATTGAAAAGGGCAAGCGCAGGCGCTTCAGGCTTGATGTGCTGTTTAACTGTTCTTAACCACCCACTTGCGCTATGAATTTTACCTACCGAAGCATTGTATTGGCCCTGGCGGCCGTCACCAATTTCGCGATGGCCGACGAGGGCGTCGTTTTTCGCGAACCGTACACCTTGCGGCTGCATCAGGATAAAACACACTACGTGGAGTACCCGGTTGGCAAGGTGCCGTTCGTGCTCAATGGCTCGGTGTTTCTGTTCAAGGACGATTACTTCGGCATCGGCCTCGATGTTCAGAATGGTGCGGTGGCGGCGGTCAAATACCTGCCGAACCCGGAGTCCGCCGACGTTTCCTTGCGCTTCACGCAGTCGGTCAAGGAAGATGGCAGTTCCACGATGCTGCTGGAAATCGTCAATCGCACCAAGTACACGCTGATGATGAATGGCGTGATGGTGACGCCGGCCGGCAAGGGCCCTGTCGGCACCAGCATCATTCCGGTCCAGGCAGGACTGGTCAACTTCGAGTCGTGGCCGCATCCGATCGCGCAGCTGGTCCTGACCAAGCTGGCGGTTAAATAACGGCGCTGGAGAGTTACATGAAAACAGACGATGTAACTAATGTCCCGACCTTGCATCTCGTATGCGGCAAAATCGCGGCTGGAAAATCCACGTTGGTGAGCGAGTTGGCGAAAACGCCGAACACGGTGGTGATCAGCGAGGACAAGATGCTGGCTATCCTCTATCCCGGCGAAATCCTGTCATTGGCTGATTACGTCCGCTGCACGACGAAATTGCGGAGCGCTCTGCAAGGCTTGATCAAAGACGTGCTGGCCGCCGGCAGTTCGGTCGTATTGGACTTCCCGGCGAATACGATCGCGACGCGCAGCTGGATGAAGACGCTGTTCGCCGACACCTCGGCCGCGCACTGCCTGCATTATCTGGATGTCAGCGACGAAGAGTGCAAGCGGCGTTTGAGGCGCCGTAACGAAGAAGGCCTGCATCAGTTCAGCACGAGCGAGGCTGAATTTGACTTGATCACGCAATTCTTCGTGCCCCCGACGGACGAGGAGGGCTTCAATGTAAAGAGTGCGCCGTCGCAGTCCTGGTAGATCAGGGTTAGCTCCGGCGCATCAAGCTCTTAGATCAGCGATTCCGCCAGATCACGCAGGTCGTCCGCGTATTCCAGTTCGTTCAGCTCCTTGCGGGCGACGCCGCTGCGCCAGGCGGCGGTGGCGATCTTCGGCGTCACTCCGCTCAGCAGGCGCGGGTCCAGCAGGCCTGGCACCACGTAGTCCTTGCCGAAGCGGGCGTCGCTGCGCGCCATGTCGGCCAGCGCCACTACGCAGGCGCGCTTCATTTCCTGGTTGATGGTCGAGGCGCCGCAATCGAGCGCAGCGCGGAACAGGTATGGGAAGCACAGCGCGTTGTTGATCTGGTTAGGATAGTCCGAACGGCCGGTGGCGATGATGGCGTCCGGCGCCACTTCGCGCACCAGTTCCGGACGCAGCTCCGGCTCCGGATTGGCCAGCGTGAACACGATAGGCTGCGGCTTCATGCGCTCGATATCCAGCGGCGACAGCACGCCAGGACCGGACACGCCGAGGAACACGTCGGCGCCTTCCATCACGTCGGACAGCTTGCTGGCATTGGTGTCCTGCGCCCATGCGGCTTTTTCGCCGTCCAGGTTGCGGGCGGTGGTCAGCACGCCTTTGCTGTCGCAGACGTAGATGTTCTTGCGTTCCGCGCCCAGGTCCACCAGCAGTTCCAGGCAGGCGATGGCCGCCGCGCCTGCGCCGGAGCAGACGATCTTCACGGTGGCGATATCGCGGCCGGTCATCTCGATCGCGTTCAGCATGCCGGCGCCGACCACGATGGCGGTGCCGTGCTGGTCGTCATGGAACACCGGGATCGACAGGCGCTCGCGCAGCTTGCGCTCGATGTAGAAGCATTCCGGCGCCTTGATGTCTTCCAGGTTGATGCCGCCGAAGGTCGGGTGCAGCGCGGCGATGATGTCGATCAGCTTATCGGGATCGGTTTCGTCGATCTCGATGTCGAAGGCGTCGATGCCGCCGAATTTTTTGAACAGCACCACTTTGCCTTCCATCACAGGCTTGCCGGCCAGCGCGCCGATATTGCCCAGGCCAAGCACCGCCGTACCGTTGGTGATGACGCCGACCAGGTTGCCCTTGGCGGTGTACTCGTAGGCCTTGGCCGGCTCGCGCTGGATTTCCACGCATGGCGCGGCCACGCCCGGCGAGTACGCCAGCGCCAGGTCTTCCTGGGTGCTGACGCTCTTGGTCACTTCGATGGCGATCTTGCCGGCGCTGCCGGCGCGGTGGTAGGCCAGCGCTTTCTGTTCGATGGTGCTCATGGGTGTCCTCGTTATTTTATTGGCTCTGAATGCGAAAAACGCCTGCACGGGCCGAAGCCGGTGCAGGCGCAAACTGCTGGGGATTAGTCGATCATGGATACAGGCCGCGTACTTCGCGGGCCTGCAGCACGCGGGTGCACGCCAGGATGAAGGTGGCGGTACGCAGCGTGACCTTCTTCTCCTGCGACACCGACCATACGGCGTTGAAGGCGTCCTGCATGATGCGGGTCAGGCGGGCGTTGATCTCGTCCTCGCTCCAGAAGAAGCTGGAGAAGTCCTGTACCCACTCGAAGTACGATACGGTCACGCCGCCGGCGTTGGCCAGCACGTCCGGCACGATCAGCACGTCCTTGTCGGTCAGGATGTCGTCCGCTTCCGGGGTGGTCGGGCCGTTGGCGCCTTCCAGGATGATCTTGGTGCGGATCTTCGGCGCGTTGGCTGCGGTGATCTGCTGTTCCAGTGCGGCCGGAATCAGGATGTCCGATTCGATGCCCCAGAACGCGTCGCGGTCCAGGAAGGCTTCGGCGCCGGCGAAACCGGTCACGCTGCCGCATTCGGCGACGTGCTTGTGCAGACGTTCCACGTCCAGGCCACCTTGATGCACGACGGTGCCGGTGTGATCCTGTACGGCGATAACTTTGGAGCCGGCTTCAGCGAACATGGTCGCAGCCACGCCGCCGACGTTGCCGAAGCCCTGGATCGCAACACGAGCGCCTTCGATAGCCACGCCGCGCTTGGCGGCGGCTTCGCGGCCCACGACGAACACGCCACGGCCGGTCGCTTCGCGGCGGCCCAGCGAGCCACCCAGCGAGATTGGTTTGCCGGTGACGACGCCGGTCGACAGATTACCTTCGATCATGGCGTAGGAGTCCATCATCCATGCCATCACCTGTTCGTTGGTGTTGACGTCCGGTGCCGGGATGTCCTTGTTTGGTCCGATGATCAGCGAGATTTCGCTGGTGTAGCGGCGGGTCAGGCGCTGCAGTTCGCCGCGGGACAGGGTCTTCGGATCGACACGGATGCCGCCTTTGGCGCCGCCGTATGGCACGTTGACTGCCGCGTTTTTAACGGTCATCCATGCCGACAGTGCCATCACTTCGGACAGGGTCACGTCCTGGTGGAAGCGCACGCCGCCTTTACCTGGGCCGCGCGACATATTGTGCTGGACGCGGTAGCCTTCGTAGTGGGCGATGGTGCCGTCATCGCGCTCGATCGGCACGTCGACGGTCAGGATGCGCTTCGGACGCTTCAGGGTTTCGACCCAGCGCGACAGGCTGCCCAGGTGCGGGGTAACGCGGTCGATCTGCTGCAGGTAGACGCCCCAAGGGCCCAGGTCTTCTGGATTGAGGTAGGAAGGAAGTGCGTGTGCTTGTACAGTGGTCATGCTCAAGTCTCCGATGGAATTCGTGGCTGAAATCCGCTCGTGGCGGTCTTCAAGTGGAGCGAATCATAGGCCTGGAGGCTTGAGGCGGGCCAATGCTGTATGCGCATTCGGCTATGCAAAAAATGCATAGTTAACGAAGTGGTACTGCAGCGGTACTCCGTAGTGCTACTGAACCGGCTAGCGTTCCGACACCGCGACGCGGCGTTTGCGGCCGCTGTTTTTCTGCTGCTGTTCGAGGAATTCCCACAGCCGTTCGACGATGGCCTTGCCGCGCCGGTGTGCCGACGGGCGCTCGCGGTAGAGGCGGATTTCCATCTCGATTTCCCATTCCGAGGCGCCGCCGTCGGCGCGCGCCAGCTGCTTCTGCTTGAGCTCCCGCGTCACCGCAGATTCGGGCAGGAAGGCCACGCCGCGGCCCTCCAGCGCCATCATCTTCAGGCCTTCGGCCATGTCGGTTTCGTAGTGCGGGTCCAGGTGCAGCGGGGTTTTGGAGTCGGTCAGGATCAGCTCCACCATGCGGCCCAGGTAGGCGTTATTCGTGTACGACAAAAACGGCAGCGGCTCCTTCTTGGTGCCGGGCAGTGTGAATTCCGGCGCCTTGTTCTTGTCGCAGCGGGCGTAGGCGCGCAGCGATTCGCGGCCCAGCACCAGCATGTCGTAGCGGCCCGGATCGAGCTGCACCGGCTGGCGCGGATGGTGGTAGCACAGCAGCAGGTCGCAACCGCCTTCGACCAGCTGCATCACGGCGTCGTGCACGTTGAGCGCCATCAGGCGGCTGCTGATGGGCGCGAAGTCGTGCTCCAATGCGGTCAGCCATTTCGGCACGAAGGTCAGCGACAGCGTGTGCGGCACGGCCAGGTCGATGCTGGTCTGCGCGGCGGCGCGCTTGGAGCGCAGCATGTCGCGCGCGCCGTTGATCTGCGCCAGCATCTCCAAGGCCTGCTCGTAGAACACGATGCCGGCCGGGGTCAGCGTGGTGGGGTAGGAGGTGCGGTCGACCAGGTCGGTGCCCAGCCAGTTTTCCAGCGACTGGATGCGGCGCGAAAAGGCGGGCTGCGTCACGTGCCGCAGCGCCGCCGAGCGGCTGAAGTTATTGGTCTCGACCAGCGAGATGAAGTCTTCCAGCCATTTGGTTTCCATGCACGTTTCCTTTTACTGCGGTTGCGGGGTGTTGGTAGTGTTCGTGATGCTGCGGATCGGCGTGAGCAGATACGCCAGCGCCGCGAACACCACCAGTATGATGCCACCGCCGAAGAACAATTGCGACAGCGAGATCACCGTCAGCACCCAGCCGGTGACGGCGGCCGACAACGGCGCCAGTCCCATGAAGATGAACATGAAGATGCTCATGGCGCGGCCCATCATGTGCGGCGGCACGCGGCGCTGTATCCAGGTGAAGACGTTGATCTGCATGTAGCCCGACAGCAGGCCTAGCGCCAGCATCAGCGCGGCCGCCTGCCATGCGGCGTGCACGGCGCCCAGCGGCATCACCAGCAGGCCGGCCACGCCGTCCACCAGCAGCAGCACGGTGCCGAAGCTGGCGAAGCGCAGGCGCGCTCCGGCCACGGCGGCGCCGGCCATCCCGAGCAGCATGCCGGCGCCGTTGGCGCCCATCAGCAGGCCCAGGGTGGAGGCGCCGTGCAGCTGTTCGCTGGCCAGCACCGGTATCGCCACCTGCATCGAGCCGCCGATGAACAGCGAGACGATGCCCCAGTAGATGAAGCACATGCGCATCGGCGCGTCGTTCCATACCATCATCAGGCCGGCGCCGACCGAGCGCAGCACCGATTGCGGTGCTTCCTGCTGCGTTGGCGCGGTCAGCTTGCCGACCTTGGACAAGGTCCAGGCCGAGGCCAGGAAGCTGAGGCAGTCGAAGCCGAAGGCGAAGGCCAGGCCGCGGGCGTCGGCGATCACGCCGCCGCTGTTGC
Organism: Rugamonas rivuli; assembly: GCF_009380165.1. Lineage (GTDB taxonomy): Bacteria > Pseudomonadota > Gammaproteobacteria > Burkholderiales > Burkholderiaceae_D > Rugamonas > Rugamonas rivuli. The sequence goes on along the minus strand of NZ_WHUF01000005.1, from coordinate 358,165 downwards.
CGGACAGCGCCAGCAGACCCGCCGCCATCAGCGGGCCGATCAGCATCGACAGCTGGCGCAGGCCCATCAGGAAACCGTTGGCCGCCTGCAGATGCTCGGCGGCGATCGCCTGCGGCATGATGCTGGTGCCGGACGGGATGCCGAAAGCCTGCGCCAGGCCGATGCCGAAAGCCAGCACGTAGATGATCATCAGCGTCAGGTGCGCGTTCAGGTCCAGCGTCAGCGACAGCGACGCGCTGAGCGACACGGTCATGGTCGGCTGGTTGTTCAGCACCAGCAAGGTCAGCAGGCCGAGCAGCAAGGCGTTGGCGTATTTGCTCAGCATCAGCACGCGCTTGGGCGAGTAGCGGTCCACCACGGCGCCGCCGATCAGGATGAAGACCGCGCGCGGGATGCTCATCAGCGCGATGACCAGGCCCAGCGCCAGCGTGTCGCCGGTCAGCTTGAGCACCAGCCAGGGCAGGGCCACCATCGTCAGCTGATCGCCCAGCATGGAGATCACGCCGCCGCGCAGCAGCCATTTGAAGTTGTGGTTGCGCATCAAGGCCGCGCGTTGCGTTTTTTTCGGATCGTCCATGGTGGCGCTCTCAGTCAGGCGTGTCAGGAGTTGGAGGCGTTCATGCCGGCGATGAGGGCGAGTGCGCCGCTCAGTTCGTCGAAATGCGCGGTGGGGCAATTGCGCAGCAATTCCTTGCTGATTTGCTCGGCCACGGTGACGGCGTTGGCCAGCAGCTCGCGGCCGGTGGCGGTGATGGCGGCGTAGGCGACGCGGGCGTCGCGCGGGTCTTGCTGGCGCTCGACCAGGCCGATTTTTTCCAGCGGCAGCAGGGTGCGGGTGACGCCGGAGGCGGTCAGGCCCTGGCGCTCGGCCAGGTCGACGCGGCGCAGGCGGCCGCCGGGGGCGCGGTTCAGGTAGTGCAGCAGCATGAAGTCGCCGAAGCTGATGCCGTGGTAGCCGCCCAGCACCTGGTCGAGCCGGCGCACCAGCGTGGCCTGCGCGCGCGCCAGCCGCAGGGCAAATTCCAGGCTCGGGCTGACGTCGGCCGGGGTGTCGTGATTGATCTCGTTCATGCGAACTCCTGTTGTTAAATTATTCTTGATGAATGCTTGAGTAAGCAAGTATATAGCAATTGCTTGAGTGCGCAAGTAATTTTTTGTGCTTTACGCCACAGAATTCAAACTACAGGAATTTTTGAGATAAAACGCGGCTAGAATGGCTGCGGCTCAAAATCTGTTTTACCAAAACTACACAAAAATAGCGGAGACTTTTTATGCATATGGGCACCACCGAGATCTTCCTGATCGCGATGATGATTATTTTTAGCGTGCCGTACCTGATCTGGCGCTTCGGCAACACCGACTACTTTGCGCCGCTGGTGGTGGTGCAGATCATCACCGGCATCCTGCTGGGGCCGGGCATCATGGGCCGCGCCTATCCGGAATATTACAGCTTTGTCTTCAACCCGCAGGTGGTGCAGTCGCTCAACGGCATCGCCTGGTGGGCGGTGATGATCTTCGTGATGATCGCCGGCATAGAGCTGGACCTGAAGAAGGCCTGGGAGCACCGCCGCGAAAGCACCATCACCGCCGGCCTGGCGCTGGGCACGCCGCTGGTGTTCGGCTGCATCGCCGCGCTGGGCCTGGTCGGTTACGCGGGCTGGATGGGGCCGAAGGCGCAAAGCTGGCAGTTCGTGCTGGGCATCGGCATGGCTTGCGCGGTGACGGCGCTGCCCATCCTGATCCTGCTGATGGAAAAACTGGAGATCCTGCGCCAGCCCATCGGCCAGCGCATCCTGCGCTACGCCAGCCTGGACGATATCGCCATCTGGGGCGTGCTGGCCGTGATCCTGCTGGACTGGGACCGCGTCGGCCGCCAACTGGGCTTCCTGGTGGTGTTTGCCGTGGCGACCAGGCTGTTCCGCATGGTGATGGTGCGGCTGGAGGAGCGCGATCGCTGGTACATCTCCTTCATCTGGCTGGCGGCGTGCGCGTTTGCCGCCGACTGGGCCGGCCTGCACTTCATGGTCGGCGCCTTCCTGGCGGGCGCGGTGATGGATGCCGAGTGGTTCAACCAGGAGAAAATGGACTTCATGCGCGCCAATGTGCTGATGGCCATCATGCCGGTGTTCTTCCTCAGCACCGGCTTGCGCACCAACTGGGCGATGGGCGGTTCGGCGGTGTTCATCGTGGCGGCGGTGCTGTTGATCGCCTCGGTCAGCGGCAAGCTGGCGGGCATTCACATCGCCGGCAAGATCCTCAAGTGGGGGCCGGGCGAGGCCTCCATCATCGGCTGGCTGTTGCAGACCAAGGCGCTGATCATGATCATTTTTGTCAATATTTTGCTCGATAAGCAGATCATCACCAGCGAGACTTTCACTGCGCTGCTGCTGATGGCGATAGGCAGCACGATGCTGACGGTGCCGATGGTGTACCCGAAATTGCAACGGGTGGCGCAGCTCATCTTCAAAACCAGCTGATATAATGCCGGGATGAACGATACTACTCAACTCCCTCCGCTGCCCGATCGCCTGTCGATCGACCCGCGCAGCAAATTCCACGTTGCCGCCGTGTTCGAACACGATGTGGGCATCCGTTTTAACGACAAAGAACGCCTGGACGTCGATGAGTACTGCATCAGCGAAGGCTGGATCAAAGTACCGGCCGGCAAAAGCCTGGACCGCTACGGCAATCCGATGCTGATCAAGCTGAAAGGCAAGGTCGAAGCGTTTTACCGTTAATACAACGTTGATACAAACACTGTAATGCAAAAAAACCACCAGCTCTGAACGCGTTCAGGCTGGTGGTTTTTTTTATCCATCAGAACTTGTGGTTGTACTCCGCCGAGAAGCGCACCTGGCGCTCAGGCGCGCGGCCCAGCACCTGGTTGTAGTACGGGTTGATGGTGTCGGCGCCCGAGTTGTAGACCGGCTGGGTGGCCAGCACGGTCTGGCGGTTCAGCAGGTTGAACACATCGGCCTTCAAGGTCAGGCCCTTGAACCAGGCCGGCATGTAGGTCGCGTTCAGGGCCAGCCGCATATCGGTCGGCAGCGTGCCGGCCGAGCCGCGCGGCGCCAGCTTCTCGTCGCAATAGAAGGTGGCTGCGCCATACCAGCCGGCCGGGTTGTTGTTGACGTTGAGCGCCTTGGGCAGGTTGCCGATGCAGGACTTCGGAGCACCGGTGGCGATGTTGATGTTGGTGCCCACGCGCCATTCCGGCGTCAGCTGGTAGTAGCCGTAAGCCTTGAGCACATGCGTGTGGTTGTTCGGCAGCAGGCCGTTGGCGCCGTCCATCAGCTCGGGATAATCGAAGGCGGTGGTGGCGGCGATGTCGGCCTGGCCGATGTCGGACGCCACCTGGCCTTCCATATTGCCGCGGCTGCGCGACAGCGTGTAGTTGATCTTGCCGTACCAGCCGTTGCGCAGCGGATGTTCGGCGAAGATGTCCAGCGCGGTGTAGATGCGCTGTACTTTCGGCAGGCCGATATCTTCGGCCGACAGCGGCACCGTCACCAGCTTGCCGTTGGCGCCCAGGTCCAGCTCCAGCGTGTTGCCCTGGCCCGGGTTGATCAGCAGGCAGGGCATGTTGTAGCGGCTGGCATCGACCTTGTTGCGCTTTGCCCAGGCATCCACCGGACGCTGGTCGCACCAGTCTTCGATGGTGTTGCGCAGCGTGCGGTAGGTGAACTTGGCGCCCACCGTGTAAGCCGGCGTCAGGGCCGCTTCGAAGCCCAGCGCCAGCTCATCCTGGTAGGTGGCGCCCAGGTTGCTGGCTGCCACCTGGTGCGGATCCTTGGCCTGGCCGTACTCATTGCCTGCGGAGAAAGGCGGGCTGATTTCGGTCAGGCCGGTCGGCGCACCGGTCTTTGCATCGACGCCGGTGTAGGTGAAGTAGTGGTCGATGTGCACCGGATTGCCGGCCAGGCGCAGCGCCACGCTGGTGGGAATTTGCAGGTGGTAGCGGCCGGCGTTGGCGAAGAGCTTCAGGCTGCTGTCGCCGCGCGCATCCCAGGCTGCGCCCACGCGTGGCGCCAGCATGTGGCGCTGCTCGGCATAGGCCACGCCGAAGCTGTTCTTGTTGGTGAACTGCTCGTTGCGCAGGCCCAGGTCCAGCAGGATGCGGTCCGTGACCTGCCAGCGGTCCTGCACGTACTGCGCGCTCTGGTCGGTCTTCGGCGAGGCCGCATCGCTCTGGTGGTACTCGTCCACGTAATAGCCCTGGGTGCCGTAGCCGCCGCCCGATGCCGGCGAGCGGCCGCCCGGCACCGTCGCATTCGGATTGGCCGAGCGCGAGTAGATCCAGCTGCCGCCGCCCGCCAGCGACGAGCCGTTGATCGAGGAGACGTTGTTGTGGTCGATACCGGCGCGCAGGCCGTGGTCGCCCAGCTTGTACTCGACGTCCAGGCGCAGCGTCGATTGCTTGTCCTCGGCGTTGGCGACCTGCATGGTGCCGCCTATGGTTTGCGGGTTGCTGTAGATGAGGCCCGGCACCTGCGCGCGCGCCGGTGCCGACACCTGGAAGATGCCCGGCACATAGCCTTCGGTGCTTTGCGGGTAGGTCGACTTGAAGCGGCCGGCCAGCGCCGTCACGGTCAGGCGGTCGGTCAGGAAGCCGGTGTACTTGAGGATGGAGTCGTTGGTGATGGCGCCATCGCCCGTCACGCCGTCGGCCCGCACGTTGGTGCGTTGCAGGTCGGTGTAGCTGAAGCCGTAGTTCTGCTGGGTCTTCTTGGTCTCGTCGTGGATCTGCGTGAATTCGAGACGGTGGTCGTCGTTGATGTTGTAATCGAGTTTGACCAGGTAGCGCGGCGTGCGGCTTTCGCGTTCGGTCCAGCCGTTGGTCTTGTTGGTGGAATCGGAGTCCTTGCTGATGTAGGCGGTGTTGAAGCGGTCCTGCTCCACGTTGGCGAACACGAACAGCTTGTCCTTGATCAGCGGCCCGCCGACATAGGCGCTGCCGAAGACGTCGTTGGCGCTGTTGGCGCCGCGATAGGTCAGCAGCTTGCCATCGGTGGCCGGGTTGGCGCCGGTTTGCGGATAGTAGGTGTCCTCCGGTTTGGCGCGCAGCTTGTTGGGCGTGTACTGCAGCACCGCGCCGGCTTCCCAGCGGTTGGTGCCGCTCTTGGTGGTGATGTTGACCACGCCGCCGGTGGAGCGGCCGAATTCGGCGCTGTAGCCGCCTTGCAGTATCTGCGCCTGGGCGATGGCGAAGAAGGGCAGGGTGGTCGAGCCGATCTGCTTGTACACATTGGTGACGGGGAAGCCGTTGATGTAGTACGAGTTCTCCGACACGCCCGCGCCGCCGAAGCTGTCGCCGCCGATGCGCGGGCTGCCGCGCGTGGTGGCGGGCGCCAGCTGGATGATGCCCGAGATGCTTTGCGCCACCGGCAGCGCCTCCAGTTCGCGCGCGGTGAAGACGGCGCCGTTGTTGGTGTTGCTGACGTCGATGGTGCGGCGGCGCGACGATACGGTGACGGCTTGCACGGCGTCGAACGAAGCTTCGACGCCCTGGCCGATCAAGGCCTCCACTTCGAGCGTGCGTTCGATTTCGCCATTCCGCATCAGCATGACCTTGTAGCTGCCCGGTTGCATGGAGGTGGCCTGATAGCGGCCGTTGGCATCCGGATGGACCGTGCGGCGCGCGCCGGTGGCGATGTTCTCCAATACCACGCTGGTGCCGTTGTGATTGGCGATCTGGCCGAAGATGATGCCGGTGGCGTTCGATTGGGCGTAGGCTGGTGCGGTAATGCCGCCGGACAGCAGGGCTCCGCCGAAAGCCAGCGCGAGGGCGTGGGCTACAAGCGTCATCCGGATGGGGTTCTTCATGATGTCTCCTGGTCGTTTTTATGATGGTCGGCCACCACTGGCAGCCGACCAAGACATACTAGGCAAGGAGACGATAGCGATCTAATGAATCTTTGGTCGCTACCATTGCTGAAAACGATATGCGGAGTTTATTCGGGCAGCGTGATCTGCAACGGCGCCTTGCCGTCCCAGGCTTTATCGAACAGGGTCTTGCCGTCCAGGCGTACCAGCACGCGTTGCGCTGGCTGGCCTGGCCGCAGGCGTGTTGTCACCAGATCGAGGCCTTCACCTGTACCACTCGCACCGAACGCGCGTATGCGCCGCAAGGCCATGCGCGGCCAACCCTTGGGCAGGCGCGGCGCGAAGCTGAAACTGCGCAGGCCTGTGGGTTCGATGCCGAACAGGCCTTCCGTCATCACCCGCGCATACAGGCCGCTTTCCGCCGACAGGTGGCGCTGCTGGCCTTCCGGCCAGGCTTCCACCGCATACGGTACGTGCTCGCCCAGCAAACGGCGGCCGGAGTAGTAGCGCAGATAGGGCATGGTGCGTTCCAGTTCGCCGGCCTTCAACAGGCCGCGCAATGCATACAGCGTGGCGCGGTCCCAGAAGGTTTTGTCGCCGGCTTCGGTCAGCACGCCGTTCTCCGACCACAGTTGCGGCGACAGCAGCGCATCGATGGTGCCGCGCTGGCGTTCGTTGATGCCCAGCGCCAGCGGCAGCGCGATCCACGCACGCAGCTTGTCGTTGCCGGCGTAGTAGCGATACGTGTCGTAGCCGCCGATGGATGTGCCGAAGTGGCGCTCGATGGCGCTGCGTTGTTCCTGCGCCTCCTGCCGCAGCGCTGCGGCGCGCTGCTTGTCGCCCAAGGCCTCGTTCAGGCGCGCGGCGCCGGTCAGGCCGCCGTAGGCCAGCACGTTGGTCGACAGGTTGGCTTTGCCGGATGGGAAACGGCCTTCCAGTTCGTCGCTGTCGGAGTGGACGATGCCTTCGGCGTCGCGCTGGCGGCGCGTGAACTCAAGGCACCAGTCGATCAAGGGCAGCAGCTGGCGCGCGGTGCCGGCGTCGCCCTGGGCCAGCGCGAACTGGCTGGCGCCGTAGGAGATCATGGCGCAGTCGCCGCGATCACCGGCGCCGTTCCAGTAGCTGCGTCCTTCTGCGACGATAGAGGAGGGCAGCGGCCGGTATTCCGGATTCATGTAGCGGGCGAACAGGCCGAAGCTGGTGAGCGCGCTCTGTACGGCGGCGCGGTCGCCCAGGTAAGGGAAGAAGGGATTGACGTATTCCGCCTGGTCGTTGGCCCAGACGGCGGCGTAGTAGCGCGTGCCGCCCGGCCCGTGCAGCAGGCCGCCACGCGTGGCGAACACGCTTTCGGCGGCGCGCACTTTGGAGAAGGCGAACATGGCGTCGAGCACCGGGTCCGGCGTTTCCAGTACCAGCTCATTGCGCCATTGCGCGACCTTGCGGGCGCGCGCTTGCAGTGCTTCCTCCGCATCCACGTACACCATCTCGTTTTGCAGGCGACCGCTGATGATGACGTCCACCTGCACGCGTGCGCCGGGCGCCAGCGTGCCTTCGCGTGCGGCGGACTGCACGGCGATCACGTAGGCGCCGTGCGTGCCGCGTTCGGCCGGCGTGGTCTCGTTGCTGTCCAACGCGGCGAAGCTGTAGCGGCGGGCGGTCTTGCCGTTGTTGACCAGCTCCAGCCGCTCCACCAGCGCCGGTTCGTCCGGTGATGGCGTCAGCGTGCGGTTCAGCAGCAGCCCTGGCGCCAGCTCGGATTGCAGGGCGAGCCGGCCGTCGAAGCGTACCTGCCGCAGGCGTTCGGCGGCGGCAGGTGCGCCGTCGATGGCGATGGCGGGCGTGGCCTCGGGACCGAACTTGCGCAGCAGGCTGGCGTGCGTGTCGTCGGGGATGGTGCGCAGCATCGGCCACACCACCGTGCGTGTCAGCAGCAGCGTGCCGTCGGCCTGGCTGCCGTAGTCGATCACTGCGGAGACCTGGCGGCCGCTCATCTCCAGCTGGTCGCGATGGGTGTCGCCGACTTGCCAGCGGATGGCGTCGCCGTCGATCTGCCAGCGCGGCGTGAAGGCGGGTGGCGCTGCGTGGATCGCGCTGGCTGCGTACGCGGTGGTTGTCGTGGCTACTGTGGTGGCGAAGGCGGCTGCCAATGCGGCGGCCAGTACGGCCGCGCGCGGGCGAATTGCTTGGTGCATGTTGTGGTGCTCCTTATTGCGACTGCTTGGTCGGGCGGATGATGGCGGTCCAGCCGCCGCCTGGCGCCAAGCGCATGGTGAGGCGGCTGTCGCGGGTGACGCTGGCGCTGCCCGGCTGCACGTCGGTGGCGAACACCGCCGCGTTCGGACCGTCTTCCATGCTGCTCATTTGGTAGCTGCCTTCGCCCAGGAAGGACAGGTCCAGCGCCAGTTCGCGGCCGTCGCTGCCGGTCATCGCGCCCACGTACCAGGTGTCGCCGCGGCGGCGTGCCATGGCCACGTAGCGGCCAAGGTCGGCGTGCAGCACGCGGCTTTCGTCCCACTCCACCGGCACCTGGCGGATGAAGGCCAGCGACGATGGGTTGGCGCGGTATTGCGACGGGCTGTCGGCCAGCATCTGCAACGGGCTTTCATAGATCACGTACATCGCCAGCTGGTGGGCGCGCGTGCCCTGGCTCATGGGGCGGTCGAAGCTGGCGACGAAGTCCTTGCGGTGGGCGTTGCTCATGGCGCCCGGCGTGTAGTCCACGGGGCCGGCGAACATGCGGATGAAGGGCAGCGTGACGTCGTGCTCCGGCGTCTGCTTGTCGCTCCACTTGTTGTTCTCCAGCCCTTTCACGCCTTCGAAGGTGAGCACGTTTGGCCAGGTGCGCTGCAAGCCGCTGGGCTTGAAGCTGCCGTGGAAGTCCACCAGCAGTTTGCGTGCGGCCGCTTCGCGTGCCACGCGTTCGTAGTAGTTGACCATCCACTGGTCGGCGCGCTGCATGAAGTCGACCTTGATGCCGGCCGCGCCCCAGCGCGCAAACTGGTCCAGCGCTGGCGTCATCTGGGTGTCCAGCGTTTTCCACGACACCCACAGGATGATGCCCACGCCGCGCTCTTTTGCGTGCGCCATCAGCGCCGGCATGTCGATCTCCGGCTTGACCGCCAGCAGGTTGCCCAGCTCGTACCAGCCTTCGTCCATGATGATGTATTCGAGACCGTTCTCCGCCGCGAAGTCGATGTAGTGGCGGTAGGTGCGCGTGTCCAGGCCGGATTTGAACGGCACGTTATACAGCTTGTTGCCGTTGTACCAGTCCCAGGCGACCTTGCCGGGCTTGATCCATTCGGTCTGCTTCAGTTCCTGCGGATCGGCCAGCAGATAGGGCATCTGGTTCAGCAGCAGGCCGCCGGCGTCGGCGGCGATGCCGAGGATGCGCCACGGGTAGGCCCGCGTGCCGGCGGTGCGCGCGATGTACGGCGCTTCCTGCGTCACCGGTACGTTGCGGTCGTCGCGTGCGGTGTCGGCCAGCGCCACTTTCGGGAAGACTGCGCGCAGGCCGTCCGCTTCGCCGTGCAGGTACATGCCGGGATAGTCGCGCAGGCCGGATTCCGTCAGCACCAGATGGGCGCCGCCGCCGCGCACCAGGGCCGGCACGCCGACCAGTTTGCCGGCGGCCTCGCTCACGGCCAGCTGCTGGTAGTAATGCTCGTTATGCGACTGCATGGACTTTTCCTGCGGCCAGTACAGCGTGTCCTGCGGCCGCATGTGGACGCCGGCCAGTTCGTCCTCCACCGTCACCTGGCCGGGCAGCTCGGTGCGGAAGCGGTAGGCGATGCCTTCGTCGTAGGCGCGCACCTCCAGCGTGTAGCCGCCGGCGAAGTCCAGGCGCAGGGCGTTGTAGTGGTCGCGCACCTGGCGCGATTTCTGCGCCACCAGCGGGCGCACCGTGGCGTCGATGCTCACGCGCTGCTGTTTGGTCAGGCGCGGATGGTCGCCCAGCGTGCCGATGCCGCTCAGCTTGAGGCCGATCGGCGTGGGCAGCACCAGCTGGGTGTCGCGGTGCTGGACCGCCAGCGTCAGCTGCTCGCCGGTGTCGATGGTGACGCGCAGCTGGCGGTCGGGCGAGCTCAGTTCCAGCGTGGGCGCGGCGTGGCCGGCCAGTGGAGCGATCAGGAAGAGTGCACCGGCCAGGCGGCGCGTCAGGGATAAGGGCAGTTGTTTCAAGGGAGGTCTCCATCCAGGTGTTTGGGCCATGCTAAGCGCGTCGGGCATAGCGGTCCATTCACCTTTTATGCGGCTGCTATACCGAACATGGTATAGCCAGCGCGGCCTGCCGCCGTATCGCCTGCAGCAGCAGCTCGGCGCCCGGCGACAGCAGGCTGTCGCGCCGGCGGATGATGCCGAACGGATCCATCTGGCACGCCAGTTCGATCGGCAGCACCGTCAGCAGGCCCAGCTCCTGGTAGTGCAGCGCGACGTCGGCCGACATCACGTTGAGGGCGTCGCTCATTTGCAGCATGCTGGTGATCAGTACGATTTCGCTGGTGTCGACCACGTCGCTCGGCGGCTCCAGGCCGGCGTTGTGGAACAGCTGGTCGAAGCGCTGGCGCAGGATGCTGCCGGGCGGCGGCATGATCCACGGCGCGCGCGCCACGTCCTGCAAGGCGAGCTGCGTGTGCGCGGCCAGCGGATGGCCGGCGCGCGCCACCACGACCACCGGCTCGGCGGCCAGTTCCTCGTACAGCAGGTCGGCGCTGTCGTGGAAGGTGGTCATGCGGGCCAGCAGGAAATCGAGGGTGCCGCGTTGCAGGCGTTCGAGCAGCACCATGCTCGATTCGATCTGCACGCCGATGCGCAATTGCGGCACCTGCTGTTTGATGCGGGTGATGGCGCAGGGCAGCAGCCGCATGGCCGGCGTCATGATGCTGCCGACATCGACCTGGCCGGCCAGGCCGGACTTGAGGGCGACGATGTCCTCGTGCGCTCGTGCCAGGCTGGTCAGGGCCATGCGGGCGTGGCGTATCATGCTTTCGCCGTAGATGGTGGGCTCCATGCCGCGCGGCAGGCGCTCGAACAGGGCGATGCCGAGCATGTCCTCCAGCTCCCTGAGCTGCTTGGACGCGGCCGGCTGGGTCATGCACAGGGCGTCGGCCGCGCAGCTGAGCGTGCGTTCGTCGTCGAGCGCGATCAGCAGCAGCAGTTGGCGGGTTTTCAGCCGCGCGCGCAGGAACCAGTTCGGATTCGGCGCGGTCATGCCCATAGATGATTCCATCATGGCGTCTCCCTTGTTGTTATAAAAAAATTATAACGGCCGGAGCAATAGCCAATCAATGATGCAATCTAGGCCTTTGATATCGAAATCGGCATAGTCCCGAAAGCGAAACGGCCCGGCCGACTAGTCGACCGGGCCGTTCATGACCGGGGTGGCGCCTGTTACTGCGGCTGTGGTTCGCCGCGCAATCTGTCCAGCATCTGCAGGGTTGCCGGTAGCAGATTCATGATGCCGTGATAGGCGCAGTATTCACAAAAAGCTTCTTCCGGACTCATGGCGGTGATGCTGGCGTCCGAGTGTCCGCGGCGGCGCAGTGCGCGTAAGCAGGCTGCGTCCATATTCCTGGCGTTCATGCGCTGTTTCCCTTTCGAATAAGTGGAGTGGATATGATGTTCTGAAGCAATTATATGCTCAAAATAGTTCTGTGTGGCAACTATATTGGATTTTCTTAATTACTGGAAGCATTTTGCTACGATGGCGCCGCCTGATCGGGGCGCCGGAGGAAGGTGGGGATGCGCAACGGCGGGCGCCGTTGCGCAGGGACGGACTCAGGCAGCCGCTTGCTGCGGCGGTGCGGCCAGGGTGTTGCGGTTCAGGCGCCACAGCAGCGCCAGGCCGACCAGCGAGGTGCCGACCACGACAAAGCCCACCACGTCGAAGTTCTGCAAGCGGCCGGTCGCGCTTTGCGTGACGATGTGGCCGGCCACCACCGACGCCAGGCCGCCCGACAGCTGCTGGATCGAGGCGCTGATGGCGTTGAACGAGCCGCGCTGGGTCTGCGCCGGCACCGAGGCCATCATGGCCTGGAACGGGATCATGCGCGAGAAGATCCCTATGAACAGCACCGTGTTGACGATGATGAGCACCACCAGCGAAGTCGGACCCAGGTGGGTGTAGACCAGCACCATGGTGATGGTCAGCGCGGTGCCGAACAGGAAGACGCGGAACTTGCCCAGCGCATCGGCCGCCTTGCCGACCATGGGGCCGACGAAGATGGTGCACAGGCCCGTGACGAGGTAGACCGTCGGTAGGTGGTGCAGGTCGATGCCCAGGTTGTTGACCACGTAGGCGCTGCTGAACGGCATCAGCATGAAGCCGCCGGTGGTCAGCAGGGCGGTGGTGGCGAAGGCCAGCAGGTAGCGGCGTTCGGTCACGGTGTGGAACAGGTGCATCCAGGCGCTGTGCTCCTGTGGCTTGCCCAGGTGGCTGTTGACCGGTTGCAGCTTCCACGCCACCAGCAGGCCGCCGGTCAGGCCGAACGCGGCCATGGCGACGAAGGGGATGTGCCAGTTCCAATGGCTCGACAGGTAGATGCCGGCCGGGATGCCCAGCACCTGGCTGGCGGCAAACGCGGTCTGGATCAGGCCCATGACGCGGCCGCGCTGCTGCGCTGCGAACAGGTCGGTGGCGATGGCCAGCACGACGGAACCGATGACGCCGCCGAACAGGCCGGTGACGATGCGCGCGGCCAGCAGCGATTCAAAGCTCTGCGCCAGGCCGCACCACAGCGTGCCCAGGATGAAGCCGGTGTAGAAGAACAGCAGCAGCTTCTTGCGGTCGAAGCGGTCGGCAAAGCCGGCGGTCAGCAGGCCGGAAGCGCCGGCGCTGAAGGCGTAGGCCGACACCACCAGGCCGAATTGTTTGGGGCCGATGTTCAGCGCCGGCATGATGACCGCGCCGAGCGGCGACATCAGCATGAAGTCCAGGATGACGGCGAATTGCAGGAAGGCCAGCATCGCCACAACAACTTTTTGGTAGCCGCTAAACGGCGTCGGTACAGGTTTTGTCATAGGTCTTTTTGTTCTTTATTGGGGCGGCAGAAGCCGTGTCTATCTTTGTGAAACTGGGCCCGCTCTTCCGGCGTCATCGCCTGCCAGCGCTGCCAGCGTTCGCGCCCGCCGTGGCCGCCGCCGTGGCGTCCGCGGAAGCCGCCGAACAGGATACGGCATAGTACCAGCAAGCCCAGCGCGCGCCAGTAGTCGATTTGCAGGCTGCCGGTGAACAGGCCAGGCATGACCCAGTTCCACAACAGCATCACCACCCAGCCCAGCAGGGCGACTCCGGCGAGGATCAGGGGCAGGAACAGCAGTTTCTTTTTCATTTCAGATTCTCCTTTCTTACATCATTCGTTGTCGTACAGGGTTTGCAGCCGCGTGCGCAGGTACAGGACCGCGTAGCGTTTGCGCGCCAATAAGGTGTTGACCGAGGTGCCGCTTTGCGCGGCCATTTCTTTAAAGCTGACGCCGTCCAGCTCATGCGCGACGAACACCTCGCGCTGACTGGCCGGCAATTCTTCCAGCGCCATTTGCAGCTCTTCCAGCAGCACGGAGCGGGCGTAGGCGTCTTCCGGGCTGCCGTCGGCCGAGGGCAGCAGCAGATCGAGGCTGCAACCCTCGCCGTCGTCGTCCGTCATGTCGTCGAGCCGCACCTCCTTTTTCTTGCGGAAGCGGTCGATGATGCGGTTGCGCGCAACGCGGAACAGCCAGGCGCTCACTTGTTCGATCGGCTCCGGCAGGCGATAGGCCTGGACGAACTCGTAGAAGACATCCTGCAGGATGTCGTCCGCATCGGTCGGATCGCGGACGCGGCTCCGGATGAAATTCCCGAGGCGCGAGCGTTCCCGCAGTACGGTTGCTGCGATGTCCTGTTCGGTGGTTGAATTGGGTGGTGTCATTACTTGGTAGACGACTCACGGCTGCTTATATTGTGGCAACTTGCAGAAATAATTATTTATAAAGTTAGCATTGTGATGCAAAACCAGCGTCGGGCTCAGCGGGCGCTGGCGCTGGCGTTCCAGCAGGCTGCGGTGTAGCGCACCTGGCCGTTGTCGATGTAGGGCGCGAAGCCGGCGCGGGCGGCGGTGGCGACTTGCCGGCGGGTGTGTTCGTCGGCCGTCTGCAGCAGCCTGCCGACCGGGCCCATCTTCGTGATGTAGTTATCCAGCTCCGTTTCGGGGAAGCTGCACAGCACGTCCAGCGGCTGGATGTCGATGTCATGCCAGCCGGCCTGTTCCAGTATCGCCTGCACGCGGTGGCGGTCGGCGAGGCCGAACTGGCCGGGCTCGTCCGGCACGCGGGGCGGCAACTGGGGCAGCAGGTGCGCCGCGCTGCGCTCGGCGGCGGTCATGAAGGGATTGTCTTCCGGGCTGCGCCAGACGATCATCCGCAGCGTGGCGCCGTCGCGCGCGGCCAGCCGCAGATTGCGGAAGGCGGCGACGGGATCGTCGAAGAACATCACACCGAAGCGCGAAATGATGGCGTCGTAGCTGGCCGGTTCGAAGGCGTGGCGTTGCGCGTCGTCCTGGATGAAGACGGCGGAGGAGCGGCTGTGCGCGGCGCGTTCGCGGGCGGAGGCCAGCATGGGCTCGGAAATATCGACGCCGGTGCAGTGGCCTTCCGCGCCCAGTTGGCGGGCGGCGGCGAGCGTGGTGGCGCCGGTGCCGCAGCCCACGTCCAGCAGGCGGCGCGTGGTGGCGGGCAGGGATTGCATCAGCAGGTCTTCGATGGGCTGGTACATGCGGTCGAGCAGGTTTTGAGTCGCGACCCAGGTGTGGCCAGCCGCGCCTTGCCACATGGAGGTTTGTTGCGTGTTCATGGTGGGGCCTTTCGCTTGTTGGGGAGTAGGGAAGGTGCTACTGTGCCACTTCAAGTCAACTTGAGGTCAAGCGATGGCGAGCATGGATATAGCGGAAGTGGCCCGGATCTCCGGCATGCCGGCGTCTGCGCTGCGATATTATGAAGAAAAAGGACTGATCGTGTCGGTCGGCAGGCGAGGCCTGCGGCGGTTGTTCGATGATGGTGTGTTGGAGAAGCTGGCGTTGATCGCATTGGGGCGCGCTTCAGGTTTCTCGCTGGATGAGATCGGTGGTATGTTCGGCCCGGATGGTGACTTGCGGATCGATCGCCAGTTGTTGACGGCGAAGGCGGACGAGTTGGACCGCACCATCAAAAAGCTGGCTTCCATGCGCGACGGCCTGCGTCACGCGGCGGTGTGCAAGGCGGCCAATCACCTGGAGTGCCCGACCTTCCGCCGCATCTTGCGGATCACTGCCAGGAAGTAAGTGGGCTTTTTCTCCACGGGAGAATGAAATGGAATGGGATGTCGTCGATGTGAAGCCGCAGAGTGAGCATACGCTCTGGGTGCGTTTTCAAGACGGAGTCGAGGGTGTCGTTAGATTCAACTCATCTGCGTTTCGAGGAGTCTTCGCCCATCTGCTAGATCAGGCATTGTTTGAACAAGTGGCTGTTGTGAATGGCGTCGTTACTTGGCCGGGAGATCTGGACCTAGCGCCGGACGCCATGCATGCTGAGATTCAGCGTAACGGTTGCTGGATATTGACCTGACACATTGAGTTAGACGGCCAGTTGAATTCGCACCCCGTTTCGGACATTCGCGTCGAGTTGAAAATACTGGTGGTTTATATTGGCGCACTGGGCATATGAGTTTTCGGTCCAGCCCAAAGAAAGAGTTCAAGAACACCATGGAGGATTACCTGCAGGTGCTCCATTGATTCAGGAGAAACGTCAACCTCTCCATAGTGACCATCAGCCATAGTCGCCCCGTACTTCGAGCCATTGAGGGCGTTCAACACAAGGGCGCCTCCATTTGGCGTGCTAATGAGCTGGTTCTCGATAGGCTTAAGATCCATCATTTTATTTCCCACACCAAGCCCACGAACACGATCTTCTAGGTGTTGGGCACTGTTTCTAACCGCCCGCAGTTGGGGGAACCTAGTCGCTACTTGCCCATGAAGGGATGCTAACTCAGACGGCACGCCGGATTCTTGCGACAAGACTCCAAGGAACTTGTCAAATGCATCTAGCGCGTACAGAAAGGCCCGTGCGTAAATGAATGGCTTAGCGTGCCTGAATTCGTTAGGCATTTCCCCCTTTGACCACATCTCTCGTTTGAAGCGAACATCAGTTTCAAAGGAAACGTCCGCCCTTTTTCCTGCTGAGAACCTGTCGGTACCAAGTTCGCGCTCCACCTCGGCCGCTATTTCTGCGCGACGCAGATTGTTCTTCAACCAATCTGCTGGCTCTCTACGCATCTGACTAATGGCCGAAGCTTGAACAAATAGGTTGAGTGCTACATTGGCTTCAAAAAATTGAGACTGTAAGTGGAAAAGCAGGTTGCTGATACGAAACGTCC
Source organism: Rugamonas rivuli (assembly GCF_009380165.1). Classification (GTDB taxonomy): domain Bacteria; phylum Pseudomonadota; class Gammaproteobacteria; order Burkholderiales; family Burkholderiaceae_D; genus Rugamonas; species Rugamonas rivuli. The sequence goes on along the minus strand of NZ_WHUF01000005.1, from coordinate 341,964 downwards.
ATTCTTGATCCTCATAGTTCAACCAAGTGCCCGGAATAGTAACTTCGAATATGGACATGTGTTCTCCTCTAATCCGGGCTGCCGTTAATTAGTAACGTGCCGTGGATGAAGTCAGCTACCGCTTCTGGCTGATAGCGACCCAAACAAGATTCTAGCTCATCGCAGGAGGCCACCAAGCCCAGTCTGGGTTACTACGTTTAACCAAGTTTTCGGAACGCGTCGCACCCAACGCAAAAAGCCCCCGCCGGCACTGGCCGCGATCTTGATCGCGTCCAGGCCGACGGGGGCTTTTTAATTCAGCTGACTACCGATTAACGGTCGCCGTAGCTGCGGCGTGCGCCGTCGGTGCTGCGTGGGTTGCTGCCTTTGTAGCCGCCGCCGGTGCTGCCTTCCTTGCGCGGTGCGCCTGGCTTGCTGAACGTGCGCTGGCCCGATGGCTTGGCGCCACCACGGTTGTCGCCCGGCTTCCAGCCGCCTGGACGTGGCGACGAACGCGATGCCGACGCGGTCTTCTTAGGCTCGTAGCCTTCGATGACGTTGACCGGAATCAGTTGCTTGGTGAAGCGCTCGATGCGCTTGACGTTCATGCCTTCAGCGTGGTTCACCAGCGAGATCGCCAGACCGTTGCGGCCGGCACGGCCGGTACGGCCGATGCGGTGCACGTAGTCTTCAGGGAACTTCGGCAGGTCGTAGTTGAATACGTGGGTGATGGTCGGAACGTCGATACCGCGAGCGGCGACGTCGGTGGCGATCAGGATCTTGACCTGGCCGCGACGCAGGCTGTCCAGCGTGCGGTTACGGGCGCCCTGGTGCATGTCGCCATGCAGTGCGGCGGCCGAGAAGCCGGCGATGTTCAGACGGTCGGCGATGGTGTCGGCGTCACGCTTGGTGGCGGTGAAGACCACAGCCTGGTCCAGCGAGTCGTCGCGCAGCAGGTGGTCCAGCAGGCGGTTCTTGTGCGACAGGTCGTCGACGAAGTGCACGCGCTGGGTGATGTTCTCATGCTTGTTGGCGGCGCTGACGATCTGGATGATCTGCGGCTCTTTGGTGATGCGGCGGGCCATGTTGCCAACCACGCCGTCCAGCGTGGCCGAGAACAGCATGGTCTGGCGGGTCGATGGAGTCGCTTCGACGATCTTCTCGATGTCGTCGATGAAACCCATGTCCAGCATGCGGTCGGCTTCGTCCAGCACCAGGATTTCCAGTTGCGAGAAGTCGATCTTGCCCGATTCCATGTGGTCGATCAGACGGCCTGGGGTTGCCACCAGAATCTCAGGATTCTTGGCCAGCAGTTGCATCTGTTTTGGATATGGCATACCGCCCAGGATCGACACGGCCTTGATGCGGCGCAGGTTGACGCTGTACTTGTCGGTATTGGTGGTTACTTGCAGGGCCAGTTCGCGGGTCGGGGTCAACACCAGCATTTTTGGCTGTGCAGCTTTGAAACGTGGGCGCTCGCCACGGGCACGGGCGGCTTGCATTTCTTGATTCGGAGTCTTGCCGGCGGCTGCCGGGTCGATCTCGGACAAACGGTGCAGCGACGGCAGCATGAACGCTGCAGTCTTGCCGGAACCGGTTTGCGAGGAAACCAACAAGTCCTTGCCTGCGATAGCGGCAGGGATGGCCTGCTGCTGTACTGGAGTCGGCGCGGTGTAGCCGGCGTCGGTCAGGGCTTTAATGATGGACGTGTTGAGACCAAGTGCTTCAAATGTCATGCTGTTCTTTCGTAAAAAACCGGCGTTCATGCAAAAGCTGAACGCGAAATAGCTACGCCTACCAAAACGAAATGACTCAATCAAAATCGAAAGAAATTTCGGCACAAAAGCTTTGCGCCGGGACGGTGTCAGGTGCGACACCAAAGGCGGGAGGGCTTTAATAGCGACATCAGGGTGATGCGCTAAGGCTTGCGAAGCTGCTAGTAATACTTGGCTGAACAATCGGCGCTGCTTTTGTTGCAGCGCGCTCATTGCAGCGCACAGGCAACACTATACAGCAGTTGGCCTTCGCTGTATAGGTCAAACCCTTTCTATTGTGCAGTGCCGCAGCCGGGGCTGGCCGCCACAGATCCCCCCGGCATGACCGCCCGGCTTGCAAAACGGTAGTGCGCATGCGTCTGCACGGTTCGGCACGTCGCGCTTGATGATATAAAAACTACAATTTATACTGCTGTGGTTGGTACTCGCACATTGCTACTTATAACTCACGGGATAAACAATGAAACTGAAATCGACCCTGCTGGCCGTTGCGCTGGCGATGGCTGCGCATGCGGGCGCGACCGAATTGATCACCAACGGCAGCTTCGAGGCCGGCACCATCGTTCCGAATCACAGCGATGCAGGCTCGCAGCAGCTGCTCAGCGGCGACAGCTCCACGCTGGCCGGCTGGACCGTCATCGGCGGCAGCGACATCGCCTGGATCGGCCTGGGCAATCCGTATTCGCTCAACGCGTCGGACGGCAATAACTTCCTCGACCTGACCGGCTGGCACGACAATAACTCGACCGGCGCCGGCGTCAAGCAGACCATCGCGACCACGGCGGGCGCGACCTACGTGCTCAGCTTCGACATCGGCAATTCGATCAACTACAACTACGGCATCAACGACAGCCTGTTCGTCACGGCCGGCAGTGTGGTGGGGCAGCAGGTCTGGACCACGGTCAACAACCAGGCCAGCTCGTGGGAGCATGTGACGATGACCTTCGTGGCCAGCGGTGCGACCACCGACGTGTCCTTCGGCGGTGGCAAGGCCGTGTGGTACATCGGGCTGGACAACGTCAGCGTGACGGCCGTGCCGGAACCTTCGTCGGCACTGATGCTGGGCGCGGGCCTGCTGGGCATGGGCGCCTGGCTGCGCCGTCGCCGCGGCTAACTCGGCATCGCCAATAAAAAACGCCCTGCATGCAGGGCGTTTTGTTTGGTCTGGGCGTCAGCGGATCAGGTGTAGTCTTCCGCGTTCAGGCCCATGACGTGCGAGAAGCCGCCGTCGACGTAGGTGATCTCGCCGGTGATGCCGGAAGCCAGGTCGGACAGCATGAAGGCGGCGGTGTTGCCCACTTCTTCAATCGTCACGTTGCGGCGCAGCGGGGCGTGCGACGAGGCAAAGCCCAGCAGCTTGCCGAAGTCCTTGATGCCGGACGCGGCCAGGGTCTTGATCGGGCCGGCCGAAATGCCGTTGGCGCGGATGCCCAGCTTGCCCAGGTTCTCGGCCAGGTAGCGTACCGACGCTTCCAGCGATGCCTTGGCCAGGCCCATGGTGTTGTAGTAAGGGATGGCACGCACCGCGCCCAGGTAGGACAGGGTCAGCAGCGACGAGCCGTCTTTGAGCAGCGGCAGCGCGGCCTTGGCCATCGCCGGGAAGCTGTAGGCCGAGATGTCGTGGGCGATGCGGAAGTTCTCGCGGGTCAGGCCGTCCAGGAATTCGCCGGCGATCGCTTCGCGCGGCGCGAAGCCGATCGCGTGCACCAGGCCGTCCAGCTGCGACCAGCTCTTGCCCAGGTCGGCGAACAGGGCGGCGATCTGCTCGTCGCTGCCGACGTCGCAGTCGTACACCAGGTTGCTGCCGAATTCGGCGGCGAATTCAGTGATGCGGTCCTTGAAGCGTTCGCCGACGTAGGTGAACGCCAGTTCGGCGCCTTCGCGATGGCAAGCCTTGGCGATACCGTATGCGATGGAACGGTTCGACAGCAAACCAGTGATGAGGATTTTTTTGCCTTGCAAGAACGCCATAGTGACTCCGATTGCAACTGCGCGCCCTGGCTTGCCTTTTGGCAGGCTGGCTGGCGACGTCAGTGGGGTTGTTATTGATGTGAGAGGCCCGTTGCCGGCCGCTGCAAGACCAAGATTGTAGGGCGAGTGGGCCGCGACTGCAACCTTTGATCGCGCCCCCGGCTCACGCGCCACGCGCTGGAACCGGGGCCGGACGGGCTTTAATGCTAGTTCTTGCGGCGGGATTTGCCTTTGGCGGCGTCGTGCGACACGCGCGCCTTGACCAGCGCTACCGGGCTGGATTTGGCAGCCTTGCCGCCCTTGGCCAGTTTGTAGCCGGCCTTGCTGGTGGTGCGCTCGCGCTCGGCCTCGAAGGCGACGGTGGCGTTGCGTTCCACTTCAGGCGAGATGTCCACGCTGGCCGAGGTCGAGATCTTCGGCACCAGGATGGTCGAGCCGGCCTTGAGCAGCGATTTCTGCGGGATGTTGTTGGCCTGGCGGATCACCTCGGGCGTGGTGTGGAAGCGCGAGGCCAGCGTGCCGATGCTTTCGCGGGCGGTGGTGATCTTGTGCGTGGTCCAGGTCGACAAGTCCTTGCCCCATTGCGCCAGGTTCAGGTGGAACTTGTCGGCGTTTTCCTTGGGCAGCAGGATCTTGGTCTGCTCGTCGCCGGTGATGACCGGGCGCTTGAACTGCGGGTTCAGCGCCTTGAACTCGTCGACCGACAGCTCGGCCAGGTGGGCCGCGATGGTCAGGTCGATGTCGCTGGTCTTGTCGACGGCGGTGAAGTAGGGCGTGTTGTCGATGGCCGGCAGGTTCAGGCCGTACTGGGCCGGATTGGCGATGATGTTCTTCACCGCCTGCAGCTTGGGCACGTAGTTGCGGGTTTCGGCCGGCATCAGTTCGGCCAGGCTCTCGAAGTCGGTCGGCTTGCCGGCGGCCTGGTTGCGCTTGATGGCTTTCTGCACCGAGCCTTCGCCCCAGTTGTAGGCGGCCAGCGCCAGCTGCCAGTCGCCGAACATGTCGTACAGGCGCTGCAGATAGCTCAGCGCGGCGTCGGTCGAGGCCAGCACGCCGCGGCGCTCGTCCTTGAAGGCGTCCTGCTTGAGGTTGTAGTCGCGGCCGGTGCCGGGCACGAACTGCCACATGCCGGCGGCGTTGGCGCTGGACAGGGCTTGCGGGTTGAACGCGGATTCGATGAAGGGCAGCAGCGCCAGCTCGGTCGGCATGCCGCGCTTTTCCAGCTCGGTGACGACGTGGAACAGGTAGCGCGAGGCGCGCGCCGTGGTGCGGGCGATATAGTCGGGACGGGTGGCGTACCAGTTGACGTGCTTGCCGACCAGGTCGTTATTAATATCCGGAATGGCGTAGCCGCTGCGGATGCGGCCCCAGACGTCTTTTTCGCGGAAAGCATCATCCTCGGCCAGCTTGACCGGTTTGTTGACTTTCAGGGAGGAGACATCGAGGGCGGGGGATTTGGGCAGGGCGGACAGCGGCAGCGTCGCCGGCGGCAGGCCCGGCGCTTCATCGTGGGCCTGGCTGATCGCCGGCGCCATCAGCGCCAGCAAGGTGGCCAAGGCCGCGGATTTGGGAATTCGTGCTTGCATAGTTTTCCATTGTTGCCGACGAGTAACATCGGACGGACTATGAATAAACGTGGAGTGTACGAAGGTCCCCCGGTGGAGTCAAGAAATATGTCAGGCGGATGACTAATTCTTTTACACAATAGTTCTACGTAAATAAGCCGGAGATCGCTGCAAAATGGCTGAAGTATGAGTTCCCGCAAAGAGTGCGTACAATTCTGTTTTTGAGCAGTCACCAAGGAATTGAATTATGAGTAGCCCCGCCATCGATCACGACGCCGTCATCGCCGAGACCGTCAACTGGGTGGAGAAGGCCGTCATCGGCCTGAACCTGTGTCCGTTTGCCAAGGCCGTGCATGTGAAGAAGCAGATCCGCTACGTGGTCTGCGAAGCCGACACGCCGGAAGCGCTGCTGGAAAAGCTGATGGAAGAGCTGGAGTACCTGGCCGAAGCCGATCCGGAAAAAGTCGACACGACGATGATCATGCATCCGAACGTGCTGGCGGACTTCGAGGACTACAACGAGTTCCTCGACGTGGCCGACGCCGCGCTGGAAGAGATGGAGCTGGACGGCATCCTGCAGGTGGCCAGCTTCCACCCGGACTACCAGTTCGCCGACACCCACAAGAACGATATCGAAAACTACACCAACCGCTCGCCGTATCCGACGCTGCACCTGCTGCGCGAGGATAGCGTGGAGCGCGCGGTGGAAGCTTTCCCGGAAGCGGGCGACATCTTCGAAAAGAACATCGAGACGCTGCGCGCGCTGGGCCACGACGCCTGGGACAAGCTGTTGCAGGTGAAATGATGGGCGATTTGCCGGTACGGCCGGACACGCCCTGCGTGGCGGTCTGCTCCACCACCTTCGACGAGATCTGTCGCGGCTGCGGCCGCTCGGTGGTGGAGGTGGCGCACTGGGTATCCATGAGCGCCGAGCAGAAAGAGCTGGTGTGGCAGCGCATCCTGGCGCAGGGCTACCCGCGCCGGAATACGTAGTCGTTCCCGCGAAAGCGGGAATCCAGGCACTGCCTGGATTCCCTCCATGCTGAGTCAAGAGCGTTGCTAGCGCACGCTCAGTATGGATTCCCGCCTGCGCGGGAATGACGTGGGTGGATCAATACGTGCCGATGAAGTTCTTCTTGCCGATGTCCAGGCCGTTGTGGCGCAGGATGTCGTAAGCCGTGGTGGCGTGGAAGAAGAAGTGCGGCAGCGCGTAGTGGAACAGATAGGTCTGGCCGGTGAAGTGCTTGGTCTTCTCGCCGCTGCCGGTGGTGATCTCGCGCGTTTCGCTGCCTTCGATGGCGCTGGCCGGCACGCTGTCGATGTAGGCCAGGGTCTTGACGATGCGGGCCTTCAGGTCGGCGAAGCTGGTTTCGGTGTCTTCGTACGACGGCACTTCCAGGCCGCCCAGGCGGGCTGCCGCGCCTTTCGAGAAGTCGCAGGCGATCTGGATCTGGCGGGTGAACGGCAGCATGTCCGGGAACAGGCGGAACTGAAGCAGCGCGTTAGGTTCGATTTTCTTCTCGGCCGCGTGCGTCTCGGCCTTGTCGAGGATGACCAGCAGGCTGTTCAGGATCTGCTTGAACACTGGAATGGAAGCGGAATACATGGAAAAAGTGGTCATGGCAAGGTCCTCAGTTGAAATGAGTCGCGATGATAGCGCGCCTGTGGGTTTTTTGCTGGCGCGGTGACTTTTACAGCATTTTCCGTGCATAATTCCAGTTAGAAACCTTAAAGTTTGCGCTATTACCCAATTACAGACAGATGATGCAAACTTATCACTCGCGACCGGTGCATGATTAGCGCCGTTTACCAAAAGATGCGTGCCAGGCTCAGCGCCTTGTACGGTCTATCCATCTATGGCGCGCTGTTGCTGGTGGTGTTTGGCGGCCTGGTGATCCCGGCCATCATCGGCAGCTACCTGCTGATCGGCGTGCACGAGCAGAAATCGGCGCGCGTGGCGCTCGACGAATCGCTGCAGCGCAATGCCGACATCCTGGCGCTGGGCATGCAGGAATCCCTGTGGAATATGAATGCCGAATCGGCCCATTCGCTGGTCGAATCGGTGATGCGCGACCGTTCGGTGCTGCAGGTGGAAGTGGTCGGCCAGGCCGACACCCAGTTCATGAGCGTGCATTCGCCGCGCCAGGCGGCCGGCAACGTCTACCGCGCCGAGCGCGAGATCCTGGTGCGCGGCGAGCGCATCGGCCGCATCACGGTCGAGATGGATGACGCCCGCAGCCAGCAGGAGCTGCGCGAGAAGCAGCTGTCCTATGTGTTCGTGCTGGCGGCGCAGCTGATGGTGTCGCTGCTGCTGATCGTGCTGTTCCTCAATTCCCGTTTGATCAAGCCGCTGCGCAAGCTGATGCGCTTTTCCGACCGCCTGTCGCACGGCGATTTCGAGACCCGGCTGGACCTGGTCGGCAGCGACGAGCTGGGCCGCCTGGCCACGCAGCTGGAGCAGATGCGGGTGGCGATCAAGCGCCTGTTCGAGGACATCGGCCAGCGCGAGGAACGCTTCCGCACCATCGTCACGCAGGTGCCGGGCGCGGTGTTCCGCTTCCGTCCCGACGGCCCGATCGACTTCGTGTCGGACGCCATCGAAGAGATTTCCGGCTATTCCGCCGCGCAGTTCATGCGCAGCACCACCCATTCCTGGACCAACCTGATCGCGCCGGAAGACCGCAAGAAGCAGCGCCGCAGCGTGTCCGAGGCGATCCGCAACGGCCAGTCCTACGAGGTCGAGTACCGCATCGTCGACGCCGCCGGCACCGAGCGCTGGGTGGCCGAGAACGGCCAGCCGCAGCCGCACGACGGCGAGGGCAACGCGCCCTGGGTGGACGGCATCATCTCCGACATCAGCCAGCGCAAGCACAACGAGATGCGCATCGAAGCCCTGCTGGCCGAGCAGAGCGCCATCCTGGACAACGTGATGTTCGGCGTGATGTTCGTGCGTAACCGCCAGATCGTCTCGGTCAACCGCCGCTGCGAGGAGCTGTTCGGCTACGAGCCGGGCGCGATGACGGGGGCGTCGACCTCCATCGTGTTCCCGAGCTCCTTCGATTTCGAATCGGCCGGCGCGCGCCAGTATCCGTCGCTGTCGAAGGGCGATTACTTCAACGAAGAGCGCCACTACCGCCGCAAGGACGGCAGCCTGTTCTGGTGCATGGTCAGCGGCTACGCGCTGGACGACAAGCGCGCCAACGAGGGCAGCATCTGGGTGTATGCCGACATCACCGCGCGCAAGGAAGCGGAAGAGAAGCTGCGCCTGTCGGCCACCGTGATCGAGCACATCGCCGACGGCGTGGTGGTGCTGGACGCGGCCGGCATCATCGTCGCCGTCAATCCGGCGTTCACGCAGATCACCGGCTACACCGAGGCCGAAGCGCTGGGCAAGGACCGCACGCTGACGCGCTCCGGCCGCCACGACGCCGAGTTCTATGCCGGCATGTGGCAGGAGCAGGTGGACAAGGGCTTCTGGCGCGGCGAGATCTGGAACCAGCGCAAGAACGGCGAGCTGTATCTGGAATGGCTGACGGTGAGCGCGGTGCGCGACAGCCGCGGCGAGACCACCCATTATGTCGGCGTGTTCAGCGACATCACCAAGGTCAAGGAATCGCAGGAAAAGCTGGACCACCTGGCCCACCACGATCCGCTGACCGCGCTGCCGAACCGCCTGCTGTTCCACGACCGCCTGCAGCACGCGCTGCAGCGGGCCGCGCGCGACGGCGAGCAGCTGGCGCTGCTGTTCATCGACCTGGACCGCTTCAAGAACGTCAACGACACGCTGGGCCACCACATCGGCGACGAGCTGCTCAAGCAGGTCGCCAAGGCCCTGCACGAGCGCCTGCGCGAAGGCGATACGCTGGCCCGCCTGGGCGGCGACGAGTTCATCGTCCTGCTGGAGAATATCGAGAACCAGTTCGGCGCCAGCCAGGTCGCCGAGAAGCTGGTGCAGATGTTCGAGCAGCCCTTCATGGTGGCCGGCCACGAGCTGTTCGTCACCTGCAGCGTCGGCATCAGCCTGTTCCCGGACGATGCGGTCGACCTGAATATGCTGATCCGTAACGCCGACGTGGCCATGTACCAGGCCAAGGCGCGCGGCCGCAACGGCTACAGTTTCTACACGCCGTCGATGACGGGCGAGGGCGTCGAACGCCTGCGCCTGGAGACCTTCCTGCGCCGCTCGATCGAGAAGGACGAGATCTTCCTCAACTACCAGCCGCAGGTGGAAATCGACACCGGCCGCCTGATCGGGGTGGAGGCGCTGGTGCGCTGGAACCATCCGGAACTGGGCCTGGTCCCGCCGATCCGCTTCATTCCGCTGGCCGAGGATACGGGCTTCATCAACCAGCTGGGCAAGTGGGTGCTGGAAGAAGCCTGCCGCCAGATGATACGCTGGCAGGCGGCCGGATTGAATGTGCCGAAGATGGCGGTCAACCTGTCGGCCAAGCAGTTCGAGCGCGGCAGCATCGTCAACATGGTGGCCGACATCCTGCGCGAGACCGGGCTGGAGCCGCAGCGCCTGCAGCTGGAAGTGACCGAGTCGGTGATCATGAACACCGGCGACGCCATGGTCTTCATCAACGACCTGCACTCGATCGGCGTCGGCCTGGCGATCGACGATTTCGGCACCGGCTACTCGTCGCTGGCCTACCTGAAGCAGTTGCCGGTGCAGACGCTGAAGATCGACCGTTCCTTCATCAAGGATATCTCCACCGACGTCAACGACGAGGCCATCGCCATCGCCATCATCCAGCTGGGCAAGAGCATGAATCTGTCCGTGATCGCGGAAGGGGTGGAGACCGAGGAGCAGGCGGCCTTCCTGCTGCGCCATGGCTGCCATCTGGCGCAGGGCTACTTCTACAGCAAGCCGGTGGCAGCGGACGACATGCTGACCCGCTGGCGCACCTCATAAAAACCGGGAGACCGCAATGCAGGGACTGAAGCTCGGCGCGCGCCGCCGGTTTATTTTCGGTGGCGTGGCTGTCGCCGCCGGCGCGCTGGTGGTCGGCTGGGGCCTGATGCCGGCGCGCCAGCGCCTGAACGCCACGCATGCGCTGCCGCTGGACGGCGACGCGGTCGCGCTCAACGGCTGGGTGGCGGTGGCGCCGGACGGCACGGTCAGCGTGGCCATGCCGCGCAGCGAAATGGGGCAGGGCGTGCATACCGCGCTGCCGATGCTGGTGGCCGAGGAGATGGACGTGCCGCTGTCGGCGGTGCGGCTGGTGCAGGCCACCACCGATAAAATCTACGGCAATATCGCCATGCTCAAGGACGGCCTGCCTTTCCATCCGGACGACGACGGCAGCTTGAAGGCGGCCGTCGGCTGGACCGTCGGCAAGGTGGCGCGCGAGCTGGGGCTGATCATCACCGGCGGCTCGTCCAGCGTGAAGGATGCGTGGCAGCCGATGCGCGAAGGCGGTGCCGCAGCGCGCGCCATGCTGGTGGCCGCCGCCGCCAGGCAGTGGAGTGCGCGCCCGCAGGATTGCCGCACCGAGGACGGGCAGGTGATCCATGCCGACGGCCGGCGCCTGTCCTACGGCGCGCTGGCGGTGGCCGCCGCCACTGCCGCACCGGGCGAGATCCGCCTGAAGGATCCCAAGGACTTCAAACTGATAGGCCGCGCACAGCCGCGCCGCGACACGCCGTCCAAGGTGAACGGCGGGGCGGTGTTCGGCATCGACGTGCGGCCCGAGGGCATGGTGTACGCGGCGGTGCGCATGTCGCCGGTGATCGGCGGCGTGGTCTCCAGCGTCAAGCCGGAGGCGGTGCTGAAGATGCCGGGCGTGATGCAGGTGGTCGATTTCTCCAGCGCGCTGCCGCAGCAGACCGGCGCCGGCACCGGCGTGGCAGTGGTGGCGAAGACTTATTGGCAGGCCAAGCAGGCCGCGCTAGCCCTGCCGGTGGAGTGGCGCACCGACGAGCGGGCCAAGCTGTCGAGCGCCGCCATCTTTGCGGAGTTCGCGGCCAGGCTGGATGCGGAATCGGGCCACGCCTATCACAAGGCCGGCGACATGGATGCGGTGGAAGGCAAGGCCGCAGGCGTCGCCAAGACCGTGACGGCCGAATACCGCGCGCCCTACCTGGCGCATGCGGCGATGGAGCCGGTCAACTGCACCGCCCAGTTCAAGGACGACAAGGTGTTCCTGTGGGCGCCCACGCAGTCGCCCGGTTTCGCGCTGGAGGTGGCGGCCAAGGTCGCCGGCGTCGCTGCGGACAAGGTGGTGCTGGTGGTGACGATGCTGGGCGGCGGCTTCGGGCGCCGGCTGGACGTGGACATGGTGGCGCAGGTGGTGGCGGTGGCCAAGCGGGCCGGCGGCCTGCCGGTGCAGATGATCTGGTCGCGCGAGGACGACACCACGCACGACGTGTACCGCCCGGCGGCATTGGCGCGCTTCAGCGCCAGCCTGGATGCGGCGGGCAAGGTGCTGGGCTACGACAACAAGTCGGCCAGCGGTTCGGTGTCGCACCAGTTCTTCAAGCGTAACCTGGGCTTGCTGCCCGGTGGTCCGGACAAGACCACGGCCGAAGGCGAGTTCGATATGCAGTACGAGTTCCCGAACCAGCGTATCCGCCATGTGATCGTCGACAGTCCGGTGCCGCTGGGTTACTGGCGTTCGGTCGGGCATTCGCACAACGCGTTTTTCAAAGAGAGTTTCATCGACGAGCTGGCGCATGCGGCGGGCCAGGACGAGGTGGCGTTCCGCCGCGGCTTGCTGAAGCAGCACCCGCGCCATCTGGCTGTGCTCAATGCGGCGGTGGCCAGGGCAGGCGCCGCGCCGGCCGGCCGCGCGCATGGCGTGGCGCTGCACCAGTCCTTCGGCACCATCGTCGCGCAGGTGGCCGAGGTGTCGGTGGAGGGCACGGAGATCCGCGTGCACCGCGTGGTGTGCGCGGTCGATTGCGGCATCGCCGTCAATCCCAACATCATCGCGCAGCAGGCGGAATCGGCGGTGGTGTTCGGGCTGTCGGCGGCCTTGTTTGGCGCGGTGACGATCAAGGACGGCAAGGTCGAGCAGAGCAACTTCCACGACTATCCGGTGGTGCGCATCAACCAGGCGCCGGAGGTGGAGACCATCATCATGCCGAGCGCCGAACATCCCGAAGGCATGGGCGAACCGGCCACGCCGCCGATCGCGCCGGCCGTGGCCAACGCGGTCTTCAAGCTGACCGGCAAGCGCTTGCGCAGTTTGCCGCTGACGCTGTGAAGGCGGGGGCGTAACCCGCTGCGCGCGCCCGCCGCGCTTGGCGTCAGTTCTTTAGCGTGTCGAGCTTCGCCAACGACTGCTTGGCTTTGTCGAATGCAGGATCGAGCGCCAGCGACTGCACATAGCTCCCGCGCGCCTTGGCCTTTTCGCCCAACTGTTCGTAGGCCAGGCCTTTGCGCCACCACGCACCTGCGGGAGTCGCTACCTGGACTGCGGCGTCGAAGCGCAGGTAGCGGTCGAGCAGTGCGATCGCCTCGGTGGTTTCAAAGCCGCCGTCGATGCGGGTCCTTGCCGCCTGGTACACCGACGGAGCGTGGCCAGGATTGCGGTCATACAGCTTGGCGGCGCCACGCAGGTCGCCGCGCATCACTAGATCGAGAGCGAGCATCATGTCGGAATCCGCCTGCACGACCAGTTGCGCCGGTTTGCCGTACAGGCGTGCCTCGATCTTGTCGGCCATGTCGCGTGCGCCCATCGCCGTGTTGGACAGGACGATGACCGTATAACCGCTGCCCTGGTAGCGGCGGAACACCGCATCAATGCCGGGCGCGGCGCCACTATGGCCGATGACGGTGTCGCCGAACGCGCTCTTGCGCTCCCAGCCGAAGGCATATTCCTTGTCCGGGCCAACAGGAGTCCACATGGTCGTCTTGCTCGCTTCTGACAGCAGCTCCGTTCGCTTCAGCGCCTGATCGTAGCGCAGCATGTCGCGTGTGGTCGTGCGCATGCCGCCATCGGCCGATGGCGGGGGTACCGAGTCCACGTTGGAGGTGATGCTGAAGTCGCCGTGGCGGGTGTAGCCGATCGAGCGGTTAGGCAGTGGCTCGTCTTCGAGCGTGAGCGAACTCTCAGTCATGCCGGCAGGCTTGAAGATATGGTCGCGCAGGTAGTCACGGTAGGACTGGCCACTGGCTTTTTCGACGACTGCGCCGAGCAGCACCATGCCCGAATTCGAATACTCAAAGCGGCTGCCGGCCGCAAAGCCCGGCTTCTGGTCGTAAATCATGGGCAGGAAGGCGTCAATGGTGCGCAGCTTGCCCATGTTCGCGGCGAAGTCCTTGTGCGCCATGTAGTTGCCGGTGCCGGCGGAGTGGTTCAGCAAGTGTGCGATGGTGATTGTGTCCTTCTCCGCATAAGGGATATTGGGCAGGAAGCGCGAGATCGGGTCGCTCAGTTTGAGCTTGCCCGCTTCGGCCAGCTGCAAGATGGAAACCGCGGTGAAGGTCTTGCCGATGGAGCCGATGTTAAAGCGCGTGTTGCTGCGGTTTGGCACATTGGTCTCGCGGTTGGCCAGGCCCACGGCCGTTTCGTATACGGGCTTGCCATCACGCGCCACCAGCACCGTGCCGGCGAAAATGCCGACCTTACCGTAGCTTTGTACGATGGCATCGAGGTCGCGCTCGATATTGTCCGCCTTCGCAGCGGTACCGGCCATCAAGAGACAGGCAAGCAAAACTCGAAACATAAGATTCTCCATTTATTCGCCGATCGGGCGCACGGGGATATTGTCGCATTTTCGGGATGAGGTTCTTATTTTTTTGATATGCATATTGAAAATACCTCGGATCCACTGGCCAGGCGGACTGGCCGGCGCCACTTGCGCGGCACCGAGCAAGCAGATTAAGCTTAGGCTTGATTGATATTTCAGAATGCCGCCACCATGATTTTCCGCCAGCTTTTCGACCCGACATCCTCCACCTACACCTATCTGCTGGGCGACAGCGGCGAGGCGCTGCTGATCGACCCGGTCTACGAGCAGGCGCCGCGCGACCTGGCGTTGTTGAAGGAGCTGGGACTGCGTCTGCTCGCCACGCTGGACACGCACGTCCACGCGGACCACGTGACGGCCGCCTGGCGCCTGCATCAAAGCTGCGGCAGCAGCATCGCGCTGGCGGAAGCGGCGGGCGCCGAGCTGGCGGACCGTCCGCTGCGCCACGGCGACCGCATCGCTTTCGGCAGCCGCCACCTGAACGTGCGCGCCACGCCCGGCCACACCAACGGCTGCCTGACCTATGTGCTGGATGACGAGAGCATGGCCTTCACCGGCGACAGCCTGCTGATACGCGGCTGCGGCCGCACCGACTTCCAGCAGGGCAGTGCGCAGCAGCTGTTCGCGTCGGTGCGCGAGCAGATCCTGACGCTGCCCGACGGCTGCCTGCTGTATCCGGCGCATGACTATCGCGGCATCACCGTCACCAGCGTGGCCGAAGAGCGCCGCTTCAATCCGCGCCTGGGCGGCGATGTGGACGTGGGCGACTTCACCGGACATATGAACAACCTGCACCTGCCGCATCCCAAGCTGATCGCCGTGGCGGTGCCGGCCAATATGCGCTGCGGCCAGCCGGAGGGCAATGCGCCGGTGCCGGACGCGCCGTCCTGGGCGCCGCTGACGCTGCGTTTCAGCGGCGTGTGGGAAATCGAACCGATGGCGTTGCTGGAGCATCTGGACCGGGTGCAGATCGTCGATGTGCGCGAGGCGCCGGAATTCATCGACCAGCTTGGCCATCTGCAAGGCGCGCGGCTGGTGCCGCTGTCGCAGCTGATGGCGCGCGTGGATGAGCTGGACCGCGAACGGCCGGTGGTGGCGGTGTGCCGCTCGGGCGTGCGCTCGGCGCAGGCCAGCGTGCTGCTGGCCAAGGCCGGCTTCGGCCAGGTCGCCAATCTGGCCGGCGGCATGCTGCGCTGGAAGCTGGAGGCGCTGCCGGTGGCGTCCGACAGCGTTTGACCGCTTAGCGGCCGACCGCCACGCTCAGCACCCAGTTGACGCCGTAGCGGTCCTTGAGCATGCCGAACAGCGGCGTCCACTGCGACGGCGCCAGCGGCTGCGTGATGGTGGCGCCTTCGCGCAGCTTGTCCCAGCAGGCGGTGATTTCTTCGGCCGTACTTCCTTCGACCGCGACCAGGAAGGCGTTTTCGCCCTGGTGCCACGGCATGTCGGCCGGCACATCGTAGGCCATGATGCGAAAGCCGCTGTCGGCCGCCACCAGACCCCACATAACGCGATCGGCATCGGCCGGAATGCGGACGTTGACGGCGTCCTGGTAGGTGACGACGGTCGAGGCGCCGCCAAATACGCTGTGATAGAAGCCGAGGGCCTGGCGGGCGTCGCCGCGGAAGTTCAGGTGGGTGGTTGCGTGGATGGACATGGTGGTTCTCTCTGTGTTGAAGGAGCCACCATCTTATTTGGCGATGCTGTCAGTTTCTGGCAGTATGCTTCGGCCTGCGACAAATTCGGTGCGGCGCCATTCCTTGAGCAGGGCCTGGCGGTGCTTGGGATAGCGCTGATCCAGCAGCGCGGCTTCGGTAATGCGGTCGGAGCGGAAGTTGCGGAAGCCGTCGCGCAGCTCGCACCAGCACATCACCACGCGCGTCTGGTCGAAGTACACCAGCGCGTAGGGCCAGACCACGCGCTGCGAGACGGCGCCGGCCGGGTCGCGGTAGCTGATGCGGAGTTTGTGCTCGGTGCGGATGGCGGTGCGCAGCAGGTCCGGGTGGACCGGCGTGTGCAAGGCCTTGCGGCCGGCGCCGACCAGCAGGGCGGACGCCTCCAGCTCGCGCCGCATGTCGGGCGGCAGCACGGCCGCTATCTTCGCCAATGTGCTGAGGGCGCCCTGCGCCAGTTGCCGGTCGCCGCTGTCGGCGACCAGGCGCATGCCCAGCACCAGGGCCTCGATCTCTTCCTGTCCGAACATCAGCGGCGGCAGCATGAAGCCGGGCCGCATGACGTAGCCGACGCCGGGTTCGCCCTCGATGGCGGCGCCCTGGGCCTGCAGGCTGGCGATGTCGCGGTACAGCGTGCGGATGCTGACGCCGGTTTCGGCCGCCAGCACGTGGCCGCTCACGGGGCGGCGGTGGCCGCGCAGGACTTGCAGCAGATTGAGCAGGCGTTCGGATCGGGACATAGCGGGATCATAGCGCAGGAAAGCACCCGGGCGGCGAGCCCGCCTTCTGCACGGTTGTGACAATCTGTGTAAATGGCGGGCAGCTTAAGCACGTATAGTTGCTTTTTTCGTCATTCGATTGAGCCTATGACCAGCGTGCGCCGACTTACCGTCCTGATTTGTGCCTTGTGCTCGGCATTCGCCGTCGCCGCCGCCACGCCCGACGACGAACAGAATGCGGAAATGACCAAGGCCCTGCATCGCAACCTGCTGCGCTCGTTCGCGCTGGACAAGGACTTGAAGATCGACCCGGAATTGCGGACGGCGGCCGCCGACATCAGCGCGGCCCACGTCGCCCGTATCGACCAGCTGTTTCCTGCCTGGCTGGCCGAGGAGCGCCAGCTGCAAACCAAGGCCAGGGCGGGCAAGGCCCCGCCGGCCAACGAGTTGTTCTTCGCCGTCTGGGCGCGGCTGCTGAACGAACTGGCGCTGTGGCAGATCGAGCCGGGCGACGCCGACTACGAGCGCGCAACGCTGGCGGTGCTGCAGTCGTCGCCGCGCGTCTGCGATGTGGCCGGCGAGGGCCTGTACGGCGATTTCGCCACGCGCATCGCCCGCATCCAGGCCATGCCGGCGGCCCAGCGCGCAGCGGCGCTGGCGACCGAGCGGAGCCTGCTGAGCCGCTGGGGGCAGGCGCGGGAGGTCGCGGCCTGGCCCGATCCCTTGCCGCAGGACGCAGGCGCGCAGTGGCGCAAGCGGGTGCCAGCGGCCGGCGAGCGGCCGATGCCGGCGCTGTCGCCGGCGCTGGCGAGCGCCATGCTGGCCGATAAAAAAAGCTTTGACGACCTGCATCCGCAATTGAAATGCGCGTTGCAGCAATGGTGGCTGCAAGTGAGCTTGCGGCAGGGCGCGACGCCGGCCGCCGCGCTGAACGCCTTCCGCTACGGTACGCTGATCAACGCCATCGACCGTTTCGCCGGCTTCTATGACCAGTCGCCGGCGGACGGCAAACCGGCGCCTGCCGGCGTGCCCGTCTATCCGAGCGCCGCCGCCCGCTTCATGGCCACCGGCGTCACCACCATGCGCGCGCGGCTGGATGCCGCCGGCAAACCCGTGCAGGCCACTGTCGCCGCCCGCAAGATCACCGTGCCCGGCATCCGCAGCGTGCGTCCCGTGGCGTTCGAAAACATCTTCGACGCGGCGGCCGTGAAGTACGCGCTGGACGGCTTCCGCTACGACCGGCCGCGCGGCGCCGAGCCGTTCGCCTTCCAGCTGGCGTGGACCTTGCCGGACGAGCCGGCCGTCAATCAGACCAAGAAGGGAAGCCAATGAGATACGCGTCGAAAACCCTGAACACGCTGCTGGCATGGGCCGTGGCGTGCGGCGCCGCTGTCGCTGCCCCGGCGGCCGCCCCGGTGTCGCCGATCACCACCGAGGCCGAACAGGCTTTCTGGTGGGGCGACTTCGCCGCGCTGGAGCGGCAGAACGCTTTGCTCCGGCAGCCCGGCCACATCGCCGCCGATGGCGGGTCGGATGTCGAAATGTTCCGCGTCGGCTTGAGCCGGGTGATCGGCAACCACCTCGCCGACCGCGAGCCATACTTGCGGGAGCTGGAGGCGTTGACCCTGCAATGGGCCACCGAGCACCCGCAGTCGGCGCTGGCGCATGTGCTGCACGCGGATGTGCTGGTGTCCCACGCGTGGTCGTATCGCGGCGACGGTTACGCCAAGGACGTGCCGCCGCAGGCGTATGAGGATTTCCAAACCTATCTGCAGCGCGCGGCCGAGTATCTGGTGGCCCACGCCGACGTCGCCCTGACCGACAGCTATGCGCACGATACGCTGGTGAGGATCGGCATGGGGCTGGGCTGGAGCGCGGCGCAGCAGCGGGCCACCGCCGAGGATGGCCTGAAGCGCAATCCCGAGGATATCGGCCTGTACTTCAGCGTACTGAGCACCATGTTGCCCAAGTGGGGCGGCGACGCCAGGTCGCTGGACAAATACATCCGCCAGGTGACGGCGCAGACCAAGGCCGTGTATGGCACCGGCATGTATGCGCGCCTGTATTCGTACGCGGCCGAGAACCAGTATGGCCACGCGCTGTTCGAGGACAGCGGGGCCGACTGGCCGACCATGAAGCGCAGCTATGAGGATATGCTGGCGCGTTTCCCCGACAGTCCGGGGCGCCGCAACCGCTATGCCTACATGGCTTGCCTGGCCAAGGATACGCAGACATTGCGCAGCCAGCTGGAGGAACTGGGGCCGCGGGTCGATGCGTCGAAGTGGGGGCCGAACCCGCAGCGCAGCCTGGAGGGATGCCAGCGCCTGGCGGCCAAGGTCTGAGGTCTGGGGTCTGGCTCAGGCCTGCGCGTTGCGCATCAGCGTGCGCAGGTTGCAGTCGGCTTGCCAGCGGCGGCGCTCTTCGCTGTTGCGGGCCAGCTCGGCCAGTTCGGCGTCGCTTTGCTCGGACTGGGCCAGCACCAGGCGGTGCGCCAGGCCGGCGTCCGGCAGCATGGTGCCGAAGAAGGCCACCAGCTCGTGGTGCTGGATCAGCAGGGTGGGGAAGTTCTCCACGTCGAGATCGCCCACGATGTCGGCGTGGTCTTCGATGTCGATCCAGACGAAGAACTTGTCCGGGTGGCGCGACGCCACCTCGTCGAAGGTGGCGCGGTAGGATGCGCAGGTGCCGCACCAGGCGGCGCACAGGCAGGCTACGATCCAGCGGTCGCCGGCCAGGGCGGCGGCGATTTCTGCGCGATTGTCGGAATTCAGGGTCAAACTGTGCATGGTGTTCATCGGTTAGCGGCGGCCTCTGCGCCTGTCGGCCGTATTCTACATCCCCGCGCGGGGTCGCGCCTGCCAGTCCGGCAGGTTAAAATACGGGATGCCTACTATTCTTGCCATTGAAACTTCCTCCGAACTCGCCTCCTGCGCCTTGCTGCGGGGCGAGACGGTCATCAGCCGCGTGTCCTCGGGCGTGCGCACCCATTCGCAATCGGTGCTGCCGATGATACAGGAGCTGCTGGCCGAAGCCGGCATCGCGCTGAAGGACTGCGATGCGATCGCTTTCGGCTCGGGCCCCGGTTCGTTCACCGGCGTGCGCACCGCTTGCGGGATCGCGCAGGGCCTGGCGTTCGGCGGCAATCTGCCGGTGGTGCCGGTGGTGACGCTCGATGCGATGGCGCTGGCCTGCCATCAGCAGCACGGCGCCGGCGAGGTGCTGGCGGTGCTCGATGCGCGCATGGGCGAGGTGTACTGGGCCCAGTATCGCTTTGCCGACGGTGCGGCGCCGTTGGCGGTGCTGCCGCCGGCGCTGTCGGCGCCCGAGGGCGTGCAGCCGCAGGGGGCGCCTGTCGCTTGCGGCAATGGCTTGTCGGCCTATGCGGCGGCGTTTGCCGGCGGCGGCCATGCCGGGGTGATGCCGCATGCCGAGCAGGTGGCGCAACTGGCGGCGCTGGCTTTCGCCGCAGGCCAGACGGTGACGGCGGCCGAGGCGCAGCCGCTGTATTTGCGTAACAAGATCGCCTACACCCAGGCCGAGCGTCGCGACATGGCGGCCGCCAAAGCCGCTGAAGGTGGCGCATGAAGCAAGTGTGGGATCTGGCGCGGCTGAACTATGAGCCGATGCGGCAAACCGATCTGCCCGAGGTGGTGGCGCTGGAGGAGAGCGTGTATCCGCATCCCTGGAGCATGGCCAATTTCGCCGATTCGCTGAGCAGCAATTACGAGGCTTGGGTGCTGCGCGATCAGGATGGCGGCTTGCTCGGCTATTTCCTGCTGATGGCGATAGTCGACGAGGCGCATTTGCTGAATGTGGCGGTGTCGGCCGAGCGGCAGGGGCAGGGGCTGGGACGGTTTCTGCTGAACCAGGCCGTCGCTTGCGCGCGCGGGCTGGGCATGGAATCGGTGCTGCTGGAAGTGCGGCCATCGAATACGCGGGCGCTGGAGATTTATGAGCGCTACGGTTTTAAACATATCGGTCGACGCAAGGGCTACTATCCCGCCGCCGATCGGCAACGCGAGGACGCTATCGTTATGCGGTTCGGTATATGAGTCAGACCTCGGCCCGTAGTACGGTGTTCCTCGATGAGATGGGCGTGGGTGTGCAATGGAAGTTTCGCAATCCGGCGCCAGGCGAAGAGGCGGCTGTCCAGCAGGAGGAGCTTGAGGCGCCTGCTGAGGTGGTGGTCGAGGCGGCGCCTGCGTTTGTGCCGGCTCCCGCGCCAGCGCCAGCCCCGGTGATCGCAGCCGCGCCGGTGGCCGCAGCCGTCGCCGCACCAGCGCCGCTCCCCGCACCGGTCGCCGCGCCTGCGGTCGCGCCGGAGCAGCCGTTCGCCGACGAACCCGTCGCCGAGATGGATGACGACTCCACCGCCTGGTTCGACGAGGCGCCGGTGCCCGCGCGCGCCGCGCCGGTCAGCGACGAGGCCATCGCCGCCATGGACTGGACCGCGTTGAAGACCGCCGTTTCGACCTGCACCCGCTGCAGCCTGTGCGATGCGCGGCGCAACGCCGTCAACGGCCGCGGCGCCGCCGATGCGACGTGGATCGCCATCGCAGCCGCGCCGTCGCGCCTGGACGAGAAGGAAAACCAGGCCATCACCGGCGAGGCAGGCCAACTGCTGGACAATATGCTGAAGGCCATCGCCCTCAAGCCGGAGACGGACGTCTACGTCACCAACCTGGTCAAATGCCGCCCGTCCACCGACGACGGCGCCGACCGCGCGCCGACCGGCGAAGAGCTGCTGGCCTGCCGTCCGTTCCTGGACCGCGAGCTGGCGCTGACCGGCGCGACCATGGCCATGACCTTCGGCCAGTACGCGGCCAAGGGACTGATGATGGGCCCGGCCACGCGCGGCAAGGTGATGCGCTACGGCGCCGCCGAACTGCCGGTGGTCGCGACCTATCATCCGGACGACCTGCTGCGCCGGCCGGAAGACAAGGCCAAGGCCTGGAGCGACCTGTGCCTCTCCAAGGCTGCCCGTGACTAGCCAGCCGCCGCCCGCGCCGCAGGACAGCTATCAAATCCGCTTCGAGCGGCGCTGGGGACACCTGACCCGTCCGCACGTGCGCGCGCTGGCCTGGCTGCTGGACGCGCCCGATCTGCTGGATCCGGCCTCGCCGCACTGGCACGGCCGCATCGCCACCCTCGGCGCGATGTCGCAGCAAACCGCCGACTGGCTGGCCGCGCTGGAGCAAGACCCGGTCCCGCTGGACGCCGCGCTGGGCGCGCGCCACTACTCGCGCCTGGGCCTGTACGCTGAAAAGCTGATGGCCTTCTATTTCTCCGAACACGGCAAGCTGGTGGCCCACGGCCTGCAGGTGCGCGCCAACCGCAACGACACGGTCGGCGAGTTCGACTTCCTGCTGCGCGACGGCGACGACCTGGTCCACCTGGAGTTCGCCACCAAGTTCTACCTGCTCGACGCGGCGGAGGCGGGCGCCGATTTCAACGGCCTGATCGGCCCCAACCTGGCCGATACGCTGGGCGCCAAGATGCGCAAGATCTTCGACAAGCAGTTGTCGCTGGCCGCCCATCCGGCGGCGCAGCCCTTGCTGCCGCAGCCGGTGGCGCGGGCGCAGGCGCTGGTCAAGGGCTGGCTGTTCTATCCGGGCGGCGAGGAGGAGGCGATGCCGGGCATCTCGCAGCCGCATTGCAGCGGCTTCTGGATGCCGTTGCAGCAGGCCGCCACGCTGCAGGGCGAGTACTACGCCATCATGCCGCGCCTGCACTGGCTGGCGCCGCTGAAGACGCCGCTGGACGCGGTCTCGATGAACCACGCGGAACTGCTGGCCGCGCTGCACGATCACATGGCGCAGGTGGCCGCGCCGGTGATGGTGGCGGTGCTGCGGCGGGACGGGGAGTGGCTGGTGGAGCAGCGCCGCGGCTTCGTGGTGCCCGACGACTGGCGCGCGCAAGCCGCGCAGCGCCGCCAGGACGGCGCGCTGCCGGCTTAGTGCTTTAGTGCTTGGCTTCGCCGATCAGCGCGACCGAATCGAACTCGCGCTGGTTGGCGGCATGCTTGCGCATGATGAAGAACATGGTGCCAGCCAGGAACAGGCCGAACAGCACGATGATGACGTCCAGGTTCAGGTGGCCGCGCAGCATCAGCGAGTACACCGCCAGCATGGTCAGGATGGACAGGTTCTCGTTGAAGTTCTGCACCGCGATCGAGTGGCCGGCGCTCATCAGCACGTGGCCGCGGTGTTGCAGCAGCGCGTTCATCGGCACCAGGAAGAAGCCGCCCAGCAGGCCGACCAGGATCAGCAGCGGATAGGCCAGCGTCACCGATTTCACGAAGATCATACCCATGACGATGACGCCCATGGCGATGCCCATCGGGATCACGTTCAGCGATTTGCGCAGCGAGATGAAGCGCGCCGACAGCACCGCGCCCAGCGCGACGCCGATGGCGACCACGCCCACCAGGCTGGTCGACTGTTCGTAGGTCAGCTTGAGGGTGCGGTTGGCCCACTCCAGCACGATGAATTGCAGCGTCTGCGCGGCGCCCCAGAACAGCGTGGTGACGGCCAGCGAGATCTGGCCCAGCTTGTCTTTCCACAGCAGGCCGTAGCAGTTGGCGAAGTCGGTGATCAGCTTGATCGGATTGCGTTCCTGGTGGCCGTAGACGCAGCCGGTGTCCGGGATGCGGGTGTTGAACAGCGCCGCCAGCATATAGATGCCGACCACCACGCACAGCGCCGCTTCCGGCGCGGTGTCGATGCCGGTGTCGATCATCGGGAAGTCAAAGCCCAGCAGGAAGGACGAGACTTGATTGCCGACCAGCTTGCCACCCAGCACGGTGCCGAAGATGATCGACATCACGGTCAAGCCTTCGACCCAGCCATTTGCGGCAACGAGTTTCTCTGCGGGAAGTAATTCGGTGAGGATGCCGTATTTGGCAGGGGAATAGACGGCGGCGCCGAAACCGACCAGGGCGTAAGCCAGCAGCGGATGGACGTGAGCGAAAATCAATAGACAACCCGCAACCTTGATCAGGTTGGAGATGAACATGACCTTGCCTTTGGGCATCGAATCGGCGAAAGCGCCGACAAATGCCGCCAACAGCACGTAAAACAGCGTAAACGAGAGCTTCAGCAGAGGGGTAATCCATGCTGGGGACTTCATAGTCACCAACAGGTCGATCGCAACAAAGAGCAGCGCATTATCCGCCAACGACGAAAAGAATTGCGCTGCCATAATGGTATAGAAACCACGATTCATACTGGGGTGCCTGAAAACTTATCTGGCTTGCTTTATACCATGCTTTGTTCGTATCCCCAAGAATTGAGCCGTGCGGATATTCCGCTACACGGTAAAATACGGCCTTCTAATTCTCTGCAAAGAATGCTTATGCCCCGGCCGATCGTCGCAACCATCCACGTTGATTCCATGAAGCATAACCTGGCCCGCGCCAAGGCCAATGCGCCGGGCGCCAAGGCCTGGGGCGTCCTCAAGGCGAACGGCTACGGCCACGGCCTGGAGCGGGCGATGCGCGGCTTTGCCGACGCCGACGGCCTGGCGCTGGTGGAGGTCGACTACGCCGTGCGCCTGCGCGAGATGGGCTGGAACAAGCCCATCCTGTTATTAGAGGGATACTTCGATCCGGCCGATCTGGAGACCATGGCCGACTACGGTTTGCAGGCCGCCGTGCATTGCAACGAGCAACTGGAATGGCTGGAAGCGGCGCAGGCGGACCTGAGCGCGCGCGGCGTCCAATTTGATCTGCATCTTAAAATGAACAGCGGCATGAACCGTCTCGGCTTCATGCCGGACGCCTACGCCGCCGCGCATGCGCGCCTGAGCGCCATGTCCTGCGTCGGCAGCATCACCATGATTACCCACTTCGCCAACGCCGACGACGCCGAGCATCCGCTGCTGCCGATTGCCGAGCAGGTGCGCCGCTTCGAGCTGGGCACGGCCGGACTGGCCGGCAGCCGCAGCCTGTCGAATTCGGCGGGCGTGCTGATGCACCAGAAAACCTTGCGCAACGACTGGATACGTCCGGGCATCATGCTGTACGGCGGCTCGCCGGGCGGCGCCACGGCGGAATCGTTCGGCCTGCAGCCTTGCATGACGCTGAGCAGCGAGATCATCGGCATCCAGAACATCGTCGCCGGCGACGTGGTCGGTTACGGCAGCCGCTTCCAGGCCGAGGGGCCGATGCGGATCGGCGTGGTGGCCTGCGGCTATGCGGACGGCTACCCGCGCAGCGCGCCGATGGGCACGCCGGCGCTGGTCGACGGCGTCCGCACCCGGCTGGTGGGGCGGGTGTCGATGGACATGCTGACCGTGGACTTGACCGACTTGCCATCGGCGCGGGTGGGCAGCAAGGTGACGCTGTGGGGCCAGGGCATGCCGATCGACGAGGTGGCCACGGCCGCCGGCACCATCGGCTATGAGCTGATGTGCGCGCTGGCCCAGCGCGTGCCCGTGGTTGAAGGCTGATCTGATGGCCAAGGCAAAAACCAATTACACCTGCAGCGAGTGCGGCGGCACGGCCACCAAGTGGACCGGCCAGTGTTCGTCCTGCCAGCAGTGGAACACGATGGTGGAGACCGTCATCGAGGCGGGCGGCAACAACCGTTATTCGCAGCCGCAGCACCTGTCGCTGGCGCAGACGGCGCCGGTGCTGTCGCTGGCCGATATCGACGCCATTGACGTGCCGCGCTTCGGCACCGGCATCGAGGAATTCGACCGCGTGCTGGGCGGCGGCCTGGTGGCGGGCGGCGTGGTGCTGATCGGCGGCGATCCAGGCATCGGCAAGTCGACCTTGCTGTTGCAGGCGCTGGCCAATGTGTCGCATCTGAAGCGGGTGCTGTATGTCAGCGGCGAGGAGTCCGGCGCGCAGATCGCGCTGCGGGCCAAGCGGCTGAACATCGATGCCCGCGACTTGAAGCTGCAGGCGGAGATCCAGCTGGAGAAAATCCTCGGCACGCTGGCGGACCTGAAGCCGGAAGTGGCGGTCATCGATTCGATCCAAACTGTTTATTCAGATGCGTTGAGCTCGGCACCTGGTTCGGTGGCGCAGGTGCGCGAGTGCGCGGCGCAGCTGACGCGGGTGGCCAAGCAGACCGGCATCACCATCATCCTGGTCGGCCACGTGACGAAGGAGGGCGCGCTGGCCGGGCCGCGCGTGCTGGAGCACATCGTCGATACGGTGCTGTACTTCGAGGGCGACAACCATTCCAGCTTCCGTCTGGTGCGGGCTATCAAGAACCGTTTCGGCGCGGTCAATGAGCTGGGCGTGTTTGCGATGACGGAGAAGGGCTTGAAGGGCGTGTCGAATCCGTCGGCGCTGTTCCTGTCGCAGCACGACAACCAGGTGCCCGGCTCCTGCGTGATGGTGACGCAGGAGGGCACGCGTCCCTTGCTGGTCGAAATCCAGGCGCTGGTCGATGCCAGCCACCTGCCTAACGCGCGCCGCTTGTCGGTGGGTTTGGAGCAGAATCGCTTGGCGATGTTGTTGGCGGTGTTGCACCGCCATGCGGGCATCGCGGCCTTCGACCAGGACGTGTTCATCAACGCGGTGGGCGGGGTGAAGATCACCGAGCCGGCGGCCGACTTGGCGGTGCTGTTGGCGATTAATTCATCGATGCGCAGCAAGCCGCTGCCGCGTGGCTTCGTGGTGTTCGGCGAGGTGGGCCTGGCGGGCGAGATCCGGCCGGCGCCGCGCGGGCAGGAGCGTCTGCGCGAGGCGGCCAAGCTGGGCTTCTCGATGGCGATGATACCGAGCGCCAATGCGCCCAAGCAGCCGATCGAGGGCATGACGATCATTGCTGTCGATCGTATCGACGATGCTTTTAATAAGCTGCGCGAAATCCAATAACGTTGTATTGTTACGTGTTGTAATCGTCAATGCTGCTTAATTGTTAAAGCTTGGTTGCTAAAGCTTAGTTGCTAAAGAATACGTACAAAGGACAGGATAGTGTTAGTTGATCAAAGGTCGGTAGCGCGCAAGATCGTGCGCGCCAAGGCGGTGGTGATTATGGACGGCATGCCGCCCCTGCAGGGACGCACGATCGATATCAGCGCGCATGGCTTGTCGCTCAATTTCGAGCACAAGCTGGGGGCTGGGCATATGGGGCAGCTGTCGTTCGAGCTGTTCATCGACGGCAAGGCGCAGCTGCTCAGTTGCCGCTCCAAGGTGACGTATTGCATCTTCAGTGGCGATCATTTCAAGATCGGCTACCAATTCCTCAATCTGGACTCCATCACTTCCAGCGCGATCAATAAGTTCCTGCGCTAGGCCCCACGTAGCGGGCTCTGGGGCGGATCAGGCGGTTGGCCTGCACTTGTTCGAGTGCATGCGCCAGCCAGCCTACGCAGCGGCCCAGTGCGAACAGGATGAACGGTGCGTCGTCCGGCAGTTCGTGGGCGGCGGCCAGCAGGGTCAGCGCAAAATCAATGTTCGGCAATTCCCCCGCCTGCGCTTCGGCTGCGGCGGCGAGGTCTGTGTGCGGATGTAATTCCGGTAGTAACTCCAGCAGGGCGCGGGCGCGCGGGTCGCCTTCGGCATACAGTTTGTGGCCGAAGCCGGGCAGTGGGCGGCCGCTGGCTAGCCATGCCTGGACTGCGGTGCCGGCGCCGTGCTGGTTGGCCGAGGCGACCAGTTGGGCGAATTCTGCGGAGGCGCCGCCGTGCAACGGGCCGGTCAGCGTGGTGAAGCCGGCCAGCACCCCGGCCGCCAGCGAGGCGCCGGTGGAGATGGCGACGCGGGTGGCGAAGGTGGAGGCGTTCAGTTCGTGGTCGGCCATCAGCACCAGGGCGCGGCGCAGCAGGTCTTCGGCGGCGGGGCGCTGCCAGGCTAGTGCGAGGCGCTGGCTGATGGTGGCGTGGTTGTTGTCGGCCGGGGCGGCCATCATGGCTGCCGTGAGCGTGGACAGGACGCTGGCGGCTTCGGCGCGCAGTTCGGCGGCTGGACGGCCCAGCGAGGGAGCGTCGGTGGCGCTGCGCAGCGCGAGGGCCAGCAGGCCGGCGCCCAAGGCGCTGGCGGGGCGCGCACTGACGGCGGGTGCCGTTGCTGCCGCGTTCGCGGCGGCTGCCGTTGCGGCCAGCACCTGGCCTGGCTCGGCTTGCCACAGCAGGTCGGCAATGTCTTCCAGCGTGGCGGTTTCGGACAGCGTGACGGCGTCGCGGCCGCGATAAAGCAGGCGGCCGTCGGCGGCGGTGGAGAGGGCGGACGGCAGCACCGGATCGCCCCATTGCATCGCTTGCGCGGAGACCGCCTCTATCTTGCGGCGGCCGTTGCTGCGCTTGGCCATGCGCAGGATGTCGTCGCGATGGTAGAGGCTGCGGCGCGGATCGTCGGCGTCGGACTTGGCGCGGATCTTCCCCCGGCTGACGTTGGCGTACAGCGTCTGCGGGCGGACATTCAATACATTCAGCGCTTCTGCCGCTGTCATCCAGACCATCTCGGATTCCTATGTTGACGCTTCAAGTCAAGATTGACGCCCCCTGTGGGCGGTCCTAAGCTGGGACAGCATATCAATTCCTGGAGCGCTCATGTCTAAAATGTTGGAAGCTATTTCGTCCGCGCTGTCCTTGCCGGCGCCGGAGTGCGTGACCCTGGCCGGCGAGGGCGCATTGCCGTCGTGTTACGCGGTGACGGAACTGGCAGCGGCCTCGGTCGGCGCGGCGGCGCTGGCGGTGCGGCAGCTGATCGCGGCGCAGGGCGGGCCGGCGGCGGAGGTCGTGGTCGACCGCCGGCTGGCGTCGCTGTGGTTCGGCTGGTCGCTGCATCCGGTGGGTTGGGAGCGGCCGCCGTTGTGGGATCCGGTGGCCGGCGATTACCCGACGGCGGACGGCTGGATACGCTTGCACACCAACGCCCTCCATCATCGCGATGCGGCGCTGGCCGTGCTGGGGACGCCGGTGGAGCGCGCGGCGGTGGCGCGGGCGGTGGCGGCGTGGCGCGGCGCCGAGCTGGAAGCGGCGGTGGTGGCGCAGGGCGGCTGCGCGGCGATGATGCGGTCGAGCGCGGAATGGGCGGCGCATGAGCAGGGGCGGGCGGTGGCGGCCGAGCCGCTGGTGGCGCAGGCTGGGCAGGCCGGCAGTTTCAATGTGGGCTGGGCGGCGACACCGTCGCGGCCGCTCGCGGGGCTGAAGGTGCTGGACCTGACGCGGGTGCTGGCCGGGCCGGTGGCGACGCGGTTTCTGGCGGGGTATGGCGCGGACGTGCTGCGCATCGATGCACCGGACTGGAGCGAGCCGGGCGTGATACCGGAAGTGACCTTGGGCAAGCGCTGCGCGCGGCTGGACTTGCGGCTGGCGCAGGATCGCGCCGTGTTCGAGGAGTTGCTGGGGCAGGCCGATGTGCTGGTCCATGGTTATCGTCGGGAGGCGCTGGAGCGGCTGGGCTTTGGCGAGGCGGCGCGGCGGCGCTTGAATCCGGGGCTGGTCGATGTGGCGCTGGACGCCTACGGCTGGACCGGGCCGCTGAGCGGACGGCGCGGTTTCGACAGTCTGGTGCAGATGAGCGCGGGCATAGCGCAGCGCGGCATGCAGTGGCAGGGGGCGGCAAAGCCTGTGCCTTTGCCGGTGCAGGCGCTGGACCATGCGACCGGGTATCTGGTGGCTGCTGCGGCGGTGCGCGGATTGCTGTATCGGCTGCAGGAGGGGCGGGCGACGCAGGCGCGCTTGTCGCTGGCGCGCACGGCGCTGCTGCTGGAGCAGATGTCGCCGCCGTTGGGCGCTGCGGCCGAGCCTGCTCTGGCAGCGTTCGGCGATGCGGATCTGGCGCCGGGGCTGGAGCAGACGGCCTGGGGGGCGGCGCGGCGCCTTGCGCCGCCGGTCCGCATCGAAGGCGCGGCCATGGCGTGGGACAGGCCGGCCAGCGAGCTGGGCTCCGCGCCGCCGCGCTGGTAGCGCTGATGGTCGTGGATTGGAGGGCAAACAGCCCTCTGTTCTGGGCTTTGAGGTTTTCGCCAGTATTGCATAATGGCTAACCAACCCAAGGCGGATCGGATCATGGCGACTTCCAGCATTAATTCCAACGGCAATACCGGCAGTTCGACGGTGTCGAACGATATCTACAACCGCGTCCAGCAGACCATGGCGTCGCAGAACAAGGCGGCGACCAAGCTCAATACGACGTTGAAGAACGACCAGACCAAGCTGTCGGCGCTGGGCCAGCTGCAAAGCGCGCTGGCGAATTTCCAGTCGGTCGCATCCGGCTTGACCGGCAGCGGACTGAGCACCAGCGCCGCGACCTCGGTCAAGAATGTGCTGACCGCCGCCTCCACCGGCACCGCCAAGGCCGGCACCTATGCGGTCAACGTCAAGCAGCTGGCCCAGGGCCAGTTCCTGACCAGCGATGCCTTCGCGGCGGCCGACGCCAAGATCGGTTCGGGCGCCGCCACCACCGTCAAGATCGACTTCGGCACCGTCGGCGAGGACAAGGGCTTCAAGGCCAATCCGGGCGCGGCCAGCAAATCCATCACCATCGACAGCAGCAACAATACGCTGGACGGCATCGCCGCCGCGTTCAAGGCGGCCGGCGTCGACGTCAAGGTGGTCAAGGGGGACGATGGCAAGTTTTCGCTGGCGATCGCCGGCCCCAGCGGCGCGGCCAACAGCATGCGCATCAGCGCCAGCGGCGATGCGATGCTGAAAAGCCTGCTCGGCTACGATCCGGCCGGCAGCCAGAAAATGAAGCAGACCAGCGCCGCCATGGATGCGATCCTGACCGTCGACGGCAAGGATGTCACCAGCGCAAGCAACACGCTGGACAAGGACAAGGGCATCGCCGGCATGACGCTGACGCTGACCGGCACCGGCAAGACCGACGTCACCGTCACGCAAGACCCCAGCCAGGTCGGCACCAACCTGAAGGCCTTCGTCAGCGCCTACAACGATTTGAACAAGAAGCTGCAAGCCTTGCAGAAGGGCGATCTGAAGTCGGACACCGCCATGGGCCAGGTCACCAGCCAGCTGGGCCTGCTGCTGAAGACGGGCGGCGGCAGCGTGTCGATCACGGCGCTGAACGCGGCCGGCATCAGCCAGGACCGCGACGGCCAGCTGGTGCTGGACGATAAGAAGCTGCAGGCGGCGCTGGCCGCCGATTCGGCCGCGGTGGGCAAGCTGTTCACCAACGGCGGCAAGGGGATTGCCGATCTGCTATCGTCGAAGGCGGCGGCGCTGACCTCGGACAGCGGCACGATCAGCAAGGAGGCCAGCCTGCTGGGCCGCGAGATCACCAGCATCAACGGCCGGCGCGCGGTGATGACCAAGGCGCTGACGGCCCAGGCCACGGCGCTGGTGGCGCTGTACACGGCCCAGGCCCAGACCGGCGCCGGCAGCGCGATCAACGGTGCGGGCGGCAAGTCGGGCACGCTGTTCGATATGCTGGGTTGACGTTTCAGACGGATATTTCTAACGAATTCCTTGCGTCGGAACTGGCTATGCCCGATCATCACGGCTTGTGATTGATTCCACTCGGAGGGGCTATGGCAGGGAAGTTCGTTGGTACGATGCTGGTGGCGGCTGGCCTGATGGCCGGCGCAGGGCAGGTCGCGGCGCAGGCGCAGGAGGAGAAAGTCCTCAATATCTACAACTGGTCGGATTACATCGCCGACGATACGGTTAAAAACTTTGAAAAAGAAACCGGTATCAAGGTCCGCTACGATCTGTTCGACAACAACGAAATCCTCAATTCCAAACTGGCCGCCGGCAAGTCGGGCTACGACATCGTGGTGCCGACCGCGCAATGGGCGCGCCTGCAGATCGACGGCAAGCTGCTGCGCAAGCTGGACAAAAGCAAGCTCAGCAACCTGAAAAACATGGACCCGGCGATCCAGGCCAAGCTGGCCAGCATCGATCCGAACAATGAATACCTGGTCGACTGGCTGTGGGGCTATACCACGGTCGGCATCAACGTCAACAAGGTCAAGGCCGCGCTGGGCGGCATGCCGATGCCGGACAATGCCTGGGACCTGATCTTCAATCCGAAGTACGCGTCCAAGCTCAAATCGTGCGGCGTGTCCTTCCTCGATTCGCCGTCCGAGGTGCTGCCGGCCGCGCTGCTGTATCTGGGCAAGCCGGCCTACTCGAAGAACGCCGCCGACTACGCCGAGGCAGGCAAGCTGCTGCAAGCGATCCGCCCCAACGTCACGCTGTTCAGCTCGTCGGGCTATATCAACGACATGGCCAATGGCGCGGTGTGCGTGGCGCTGGGCTGGTCGGGCGATATCAGCATCGCCCGCCAGCGCGCGATCGACGCCAAGAACGGCAATGTGATCGAGGTGCTGGTGCCGAAGACCGCGGCTGCGCTGGTGTTCGACACGATGGCGATCCCGGCCGATGCGCCGCATCCGAACAATGCCCATCTGTGGATCAACTACATCATGCGCCCGGAAGTGCACGCCAGCCTGACCAACAAGGTGTTCTACGCCAATCCGAACACGGCCAGCCTGAAGTTCGTGCGTAAGGATATCGCCGCCAACCATACCGTGTTTTTGTCCGACGCCGATAAACAACGCATGGCCGCGCCGGAAGCGGTGCCGGCCGATATCCGCCGCAATATCACGCGCATCTACACCAAGTTCAAGACCGGTCTGTAAACGATGATCGGCGCGAGAGGCGGGCCCGATCGGGACACGCCGCTGGCGCCGATGCTGCTTCAGTGAAGCGATGGCTATTCGTGATAGCGGTCGATCAATTTGTGTTTGCTGCCGCGTGTTTCCTCGATGATTTCGTACACGACCAAGGCGATCATCCCGCCGAAGATCCCCATTGCGAGCAAGGTGAACATGGTAACCCTCCCTCAAGTTGTTACGATTAAACTTTAGCAGACGGTTGCCGCTTTGCAAGCTCTGCGGCTATTTATTTAACGACGAGGTCGGCCGCCATCACTGCCTTGAGGTAGACGCTGGCCGGATTGCCGGGGTCGCGCTGGGCGAACCACCAGGCGCTGGCCTTGCGGATATCCCATTCGAGATCGTCGCCGGTTAGCAACAGCGCGGCCACCTGGCCCAGCGTCGGCTGGTGGCCGACCACCAGCACCGATTCCTTGTTGCCCGGCCAGTTGGCGGCCTTGAGGATGTCGGACGGGTCGGCGCCGGGCGCCAGGTCGGTGTGCATCTTGTACTTGCGGCCCAGCGCTTCCACCGTTTGCAGCGTGCGCACGGCCGGGCTGACCAGGATGCGGCAGCTGTCGGGCAGCTGGGAGTCCAGCCATTGGCCCATGCGGCGGGCCTGCTTCTGGCCCTTGACCGTCAGTGCCCGCTCCAGATCGGACATGCCGGGGCCGGCGTCCTCGGCCTCGGCGTGCCGCCATAAAATGAGATCCATGTTTTTCTCCTGAGCGACATGTGAAAAAAGATCCCCGCGCCACCTCCCGGCGGCGCCTTCCTTGCTTACTCCCCGAGCTGGGCGCCCGCCATGCCCAGCGTGTCCATCAGGTGCTGCTGTGCGCTGTAGTGGGGCTGCTTGCCGCGCGCCTTGCGGCGCTGGTAGTGGCCGTCCGCCTCCAGCTCCCATGCGTTCATATTATCCTTTAAATACGGATTCAAGCCCTCGGCCAGCACGCGCCGCTTGAGCGCCTTGTCCAGAATCGGGAAGGCGACTTCGATGCGGCGGAACAGGTTGCGGCTCATCCAGTCGGCGCTGGCCAGCATGATGTCGTGCGCCAGGTCGTTGCGGAAATAGTAGATGCGGCTGTGCTCCAGGAAACGGCCGATGATGGAGCGCACCCGGATGTTTTCCGACAGGCCGGGCACGCCGGGCTTGAGCGTGCAGGCGCCGCGCACGATCAGGTCGATCTTGACGCCATCCTTGGAGGCGGCGTACAGCGCGCGTATCACCGATTCGTCGACCAGCGCGTTGATCTTGACGATGATGCGGCCGGGGCGTCCGGCGCGGGCGATGCGCGCTTCGTTGCGGATGGCCTTGATGATTTCGTTCTGCAGCGCGAACGGCGCCAGCCACAGGTGCGTGAGGCGGTGCGGCTTGGTCAGGCTGGTCAGGTGGATGAACACTTCGTTCACTTCCTGGCTGATGCCGGGGTGGCTGGTCAGCAGGCCGAAGTCGGTGTAGAACTTGGTGGTGGTCGGGTGGTAGTTGCCGGTGCCGAGGTGGGCGTAGAAGCGCAGCTTGCTGTCCTCGCGGCGTATCACCAGCGCCACCTTGGCGTGGGTCTTCAGGCCGACCACGCCGTACACCACCTGGGCGCCAGCCTGTTCCAGCTTGTCGGCCCAGTTGATGTTGGCTTCTTCATCGAAGCGCGCCTTCAGTTCGACGATGACCGTCACTTCCTTGCCGGACTGCGCGGCGAGGATCAGCGATTCCATCAGGTCCGAGTTCATGCCGGTGCGGTAGATGGTCTGCTTGATCGCCACCACGGCCGGGTCGAGCGCGGCGCTGCGGATGAAGTCGATCACCGTCTGGAAGGACTGGAACGGGTGGTGCAGCAGGATGTCGCCGTCGCGCAGGGCGGCGAAGATGTCCGGGCTGCCGGGCTTTTGCGCGATGCCGGGGAAGAAGGGCGGGAAGCGCAGCGCCGGGTTGTTGACGTGGTCCATGATCTCGGTCAGGCGCACCAGATTGACCGGGCCGTTGACGGCGTACAGCCGGCTCTGGTGCAGGCCGAACTGGTCAAGCAGGAACTGCGACAGTTCCGGCGGGCAGTTCTTGGCCACTTCCAGCCGCACCGAGGTGCCGAACTGGCGGCCTTGCAGCTCGCCCTTGAGCGCCTGGCGCAGGTTCTTGACCTCGTCCTCGTCCACCCACAGGTCGGAGTCGCGGGTGACGCGGAACTGCGAATAGGCGATCACTTCGCGGCCGGCGAACAGGTCGGAGATGTGGGCGTGGATGATCGACGACAGCAGGCAGAACGAGACGCCGCCGCTCTTCGACAAATGGTCGGGCAGGCGGATCACGCGCGGCAGCACGCGCGGCGCTTTGACGATCGCGATGGCGGTGCCGCGGCCGAAGGCGTCCTTGCCGGACAGCGAGACGATGAAATTAAGACTCTTGTTGACGACTTGCGGGAAGGGGTGGGCCGGGTCGAGGCCGATAGGTGTCAGCAGCGGCCGCACCTCGGTGTCGAAGTATTCCTTGACCCAGGCGCGCTGCGCTTCGTTGCGTTCGTTGTGGCGCACCAGGTGTACGCCGTTGGCGGCCAGCTGGGGCAGTACTTCCTGGTTGAGGATCTCATACTGGTGGGCGACCAGCGCGTGGCATTCATTGCTGATGCGCGACAGCGTGGCGACCAGCGCCGGATGGTTGGACAGCGAGCCTTCGACGCTGCCGGCCGCCAGCAGGCTGGCCACGCGCACTTCGAAGAACTCATCGAGGTTGCTGCTGGCGATGCACAGGTAGCGCAGCCGCTCTAATAAGGGGATGCTCTTGTCTTCGGCCTGCGCGAGGACGCGCCGGTTGAACATCAGTTGCGACAGTTCCCGGTCCAGAAACGCGGAGTTCTTGTTTACTTCAGCATGCAAGTCAGGCTTCATGTCTTTTTGTTCACTTTGCAGGTAAGCTCATTCTATCCTTTATTGCGGAAGAATGATGCAACAGTGTAAATAAGAAATATGACAGCTGCGTGACACGCCATGTCATAAATGACGTTTGTGACGTCGCAATTATGACAGGAGGGCGTAATATATGAGCGCAACCCAGCGTCGCCCTGGCCTGTTTTCAGAGGGGGAGCGCAGTCCGGGCAGGGTTAAATAACTATTTTGGACATATTTCGGTCATGTCATAAACCTGTCATATTGCCCCGGTAGACTGCGCAGCATCCTAACCTGTCATAACAAAAGGACTTGATATGCGAATGAAACAACTGTTTTCCTCCCTGGTGGTTGGCGTAGCGGCTGTAATGGCCTTCTCGTCTGCCGCCAACGCCGCCGATATGACCGGCGCCGGCGCCACCTTCCCTTACCCGATCTACGCCAAGTGGGCCGAGTCGTACAAAGCCGCCACCGGCAACGGCCTGAACTATCAGTCCGTCGGTTCGGGTGCCGGTATCAAGCAGATCAAGGCCAAGACCGTCGATTTCGGCGCATCGGACAAGCCGCTGAGCGCCGCTGAACTGGACGCCGAAGGCCTGATGCAGTTCCCAGCCATCATGGGTGGCGTGGTCACCGTGGTCAACCTGGACGGCATCACCCCTGGCCAGCTGAAGCTGACCGGTCCAGTCGTTGGCGACATCTACCTGGGCAAGATCACCAAGTGGAACGACGCCGCCATCGCCGCGCTGAACCCGGGCGTGAAGCTGCCGGCCGATGAAATCACCGTTGTGCACCGCGCCGACGGTTCGGGCACCACCTTCCTGTTCACCGACTTCCTGTCGAAAACCAGCCCTGAGTTCAAGACCAAGATCGGCGCCGACGCTGCCGTGAAATGGGCCGTGGGCGTAGGCGGCAAGGGTAACGAAGGCGTGGCCGCAAACGTGCAGCGCATCAAGGGTTCGATCGGCTACGTCGAGTGGGCCTTCGCCAAGAAAAACAAGATGTCGCACACCCAGCTGAAAAACAAGGACGGCAACTTCCTGCAGCCTGACGACGACTTCTTCAAGGCCGCCGCCGCCAATGCCGAGTGGACCAAGACCCCAGGCTTCGGCGTGGTGCTGACCGACCAGGCCGGCAAGAACTCGTGGCCGATCACCGGCGTGTCCTTCATCCTGATGCACAAAGCACAGGCTGACGCCAACAAAGGCAAGGAAGTCATCAAGTTCTTCGACTGGGCCTTCAAAAACGGCGGCACCGCTGCCACCGAACTGGACTACGTTCCACTGCCAGCATCGGTTGTCAAACTGGTTCAGGATGCCTGGAAAGCCAACCTGAAAGACGCTTCCGGTAAAGCCATCTACTAATCCGGACCGTCCCTTCGCCGCGCCGCAGCACAGCGCGGACGGCGAGGGGGTTAGCCTGCGCCTCCCGACCGGGAGCCGCAGGCTAGCTACCATCCACGAGACAACCATATGAGCGCTGATATCACTTCCACGCCACTGAACAAACCGGAGCCGGCCATGAACACCGCCACCGCCGCCTTGACGGCCGCCGAGCACGCAGCCACCCAGGCCATGCACCGCACCATGCGCAACCAGCGCATCCAGGACTTCTTCTTTCACAAGACCACGATGTTGTTCGCACTGTCCGTGCTGGCGGTGCTGCTGGGGATCATCATCTCGCTGATGGTGGGCGCCTGGCCGGCCTTCAAGGAATTCGGCCCGGCCTTCATCACCACCGTCGAGTGGGATCCGGTCAACGACAAGTACGGCGCGCTGATCGCCATCGTCGGCACCCTGGCCACCTCCGGCATCGCGCTGCTGATCGCCTTCCCGGTCAGCTTCGGCATCGCCCTGTTCCTGACCGAGATCTGCCCGGCCGGCCTGCGCCGTCCGCTGGGCACGGCCGTTGAGCTGCTGGCCGGCGTGCCGTCCATCATCTACGGCATGTGGGGCTTGTTCGTGTTCGCGCCGCTGTTCGGCGACTACGTGCAGCCCTTCCTGAAAAACACCATCGGCCATCTGCCCATCATCGGCCAGTTCTTCAGCGGCCCGACCATGGGCATCGGCATCCTGACCGCCGCGCTGATCCTGGCGGTGATGATCATCCCCTTCATCTCCTCGGTGATGCGCGACGTGTTCGAGATCGTGCCGGCGGTGCTGAAGGAATCGGCTTACGGCCTGGGCTGCACCCGCTGGGAAGTGGTGCGCAAGATCGTGCTGCCTTACACCAAGACCGGCGTGGTCGGCGGCGTCATGCTGGGCCTGGGCCGCGCGCTGGGCGAGACCATGGCCGTGACCTTCGTCATCGGCAACGCCAACAAGCTGTCGTGGTCGCTGTTCGCTGCCGGTAACTCGATCGCCTCGACGCTGGCCAACGAGTTCGCCGAAGCCGACACGCCGCTGCACACCTCGTCGCTGTTTGCACTGGCGCTGATCCTGTTCGTGATTACCTTTATCGTTCTGTCCGCCGCCAAGCTGATGCTGGCTGGCATGTCCCGCAAGGAAGGCGTCAAATAATGAATCAAGCTATCAACCCGGTCTACCGCAAACGGCTGCTGACGCACCGCATCGGCATCGCGCTGTCCGTGGCCGCGATGTCGGTCGGCCTGCTGGTGCTGGCGTGGATCCTGATCACGCTGGCCGTCAAGGGCTTCGGCGCGCTCAGCGTTCACATGTTCACCCAGACCACGCCGGCCCCAGGCAGCGAAGGCGGCGGCCTGGCCAACGCCATCGTCGGTTCGCTGATGATCGTCGGCCTGGCTACCGTGATCAGCACGCCGATCGGCATCCTGGCCGGCATCTACCTGGCCGAGTACGGCGAAGAGAACAAGGTCGCCGCCGTCACCCGCTTCGTCACCGACATCATGCTGTCGGCGCCGTCGATCGTGATCGGCATGTTCGTCTGGGCCATGTACGTGGCGACCGCCAAGCACTATTCCGGTTACGCCGGTTCGGTGGCGCTGGCGCTGATCGCGGTGCCGGTGGTGGTGCGCACCACCGACAATATGCTGCGCCTTGTGCCGAACAGCCTGCTGGAAGCGGCGTTCGCGCTGGGCGCCCCGCGCTGGAAAGTGGCGATGATGGTGCGCCTGCGCGCCGTCAAGGCCGGCGTGATCACCGGCGTGCTGCTGGCCGTGGCCCGCATCTCGGGCGAGACCGCGCCGCTGCTGTTCACCGCACTGAACAACCAATTCTTCAGCGCCGACATGAATGCGCCGATGGCCAATCTGCCGGTGGTGATCTACGGCTTCGCCATGAGCCCTTACGACAACTGGCGCGAGCTGGCCTGGGGCGGCGCGCTGCTGGTGACGTTCAGCGTGTTGGCACTCAACATCCTGTCGCGCACCGTGTTCAGCCAAAAAGCACCGAATTAAACTCATCCTGATAAAGCGATCAATAATGAATACGCAACTGAGCCAAGAGAACGTGGTAGCCATGAACGGCAAACGCAAGACCATCGAGATTTCGGGTCTGAATTTTTTCTACGGTAAGACCCAGAGCCTGACCAACGTCAACCTGGACATCCACGAAAAGCAAGTGACGGCCTTCATCGGCCCGTCCGGCTGCGGCAAGTCGACGCTGCTGCGTACCCTGAACCGCATGTACGATCTGTACCCGGGCCAGCGCGCCGAAGGTTCGATCATGTACCGCGGCCGTAACATCCTGGAAGAAGGCCAGGACGTCAACATGCTGCGCGCCAAGGTCGGCATGGTGTTCCAGAAGCCGACCCCGTTCCCGATGTCGATCTACGACAATATCGCTTTCGGCGTGCGCCTGTATGAAGACCTGTCGAAAGGCGAGATGGACGAGCGCGTTGAATGGGCGCTGAAGAAGGCCGCGCTGTGGGGCGAAGTCAAGGACAAGCTGACCAAGAGCGGTCTGTCGCTGTCGGGCGGCCAGCAGCAGCGCCTGTGCATCGCGCGCGGCGTGGCGGTGAAGCCGGACGTGCTGCTGCTCGACGAGCCGACGTCGGCGCTGGATCCGATCTCGACCTCGAAAGTGGAAGAGCTGATCAGCGAACTGAAGCAGGATTACACCATCGCCATCGTCACCCACAATATGCAGCAGGCGGCGCGCTGCTCCGACTACACCGCCTATATGTACCTGGGCGAGCTGGTGGAGTTCGGCGAGACCGACCAGATCTTCATGAACCCGGCGCGCAAAGAGACGCAGGACTACATCACCGGTCGCTTCGGCTGATCGCACCTATAATAGCAAATCGACTACGGAGCCTTAGCATGATCGGTGAACACTCATCCAAGCAGTACGACAACGAACTGGAAGCCATACGCAGCAAGGTGCTGCTGATGGGCGGCATCGTCGAGACCCAATTCCTCGACGCCATGACCTGCTTCCGCATCGGCAATCCCGAGCGCGCCGACCGCGTGATGCGCGAGGACGACGCCGTCAACCAGCTGGAAGTATCGCTGGACGACGCCTGCAGCCACCTGATCGTGCGCCGCCAGCCGGCCGCCAACGATCTGCGCACCATCATGGCGACCATCAAGGTCATCACCGACCTGGAGCGCATCGGCGACGAAGCGACCAAGATCGCCCGCACCGCCAAGGCGCTGCATGCGCGCGGCGCGGTGACCGTCAACCACTACGAGATGGTGCGCGGCATCGCCAACAACACCAGCGACATGCTGCACGATGCGCTGGACGCGTTCGCCCGCAACGACGGCAAGCAAGCCTTGCAGCTGATCGCCCAGGACGCGGTGATCGACCATGAATTCCGTTCGATCATGCGCAATCTGATCACCTTCATGATGGAAGATCCGCGTACAATTTCGGCCGCGCTGGACACCCTGTGGGTGGCCAAGGCGATCGAGCGCATCGGCGACCACGCCAAGAACATCGCCGAATACGTCATCTACGTCGTCGAAGGCAAGGACATCCGCCACACCAAGACCGCACCGATACCGGACGACGTGCCCGCGCAAGCTGAGTAAAAGAAATAACAAGAGAAATAATGGCATCCGATAAAACTACCGTACTGATCGTCGAAGACGAGCCCGCCATCGTTGAGCTGGTGACGTTCTCGCTGCGCGAGGCGGGCTGGAACTGCTGCGCCGTGCAGAGCTGCGCCGAGGCCTGGGACTTCATCCAGACCAAGACGCCGCAACTGATATTGCTGGACTGGATGCTGCCCGACCAGACCGGCCTGCGCCTGCTGGCGCGCATCCGTTCCGACCGCCAGTTCAATGAAATCCCGGTCATCATGCTGACCGCCAAGAGCATGGAAGAAGACAAGCTGGCGGGCCTGAACAGCGGCGCCGACGACTATGTCACCAAGCCGTTCTCGCCGCGCGAGCTGCTGGCGCGCGCCAAGGCGCTGTTGCGCCGCAAGAGCCCGGAGCATGCGCAAGCGACCATGCGCGCGGCCAATGTGATGCTGGACCCGGTCAGCTGCACGGTGCTGATGGACGAGCAAAAGATCGATATCGGCCACGCCGAGTACAAGCTGCTGAAGTTCCTGCTGGCCCATCCGGAGCGGGTGTTCTCGCGCAGCCAGTTGCTCGACAAGGTGTGGGGCGACCATGTGGTGATCGAGGAGCGTACCGTCGATGTCCACGTGCTGCGTCTGCGCAAGGCGTTGAAAGAGGCCGAGCATCTGATCAAGACTGTGCGTAGCGTGGGCTACATGCTGTCGGAGAAATAATGAATCCCAAACTGGTGTTCTGGGTGCCGGCCGCGCTGCGCACCGCCGTGATCCTGGCGGGCTGCACGGCCCTGGGCTGGATGTTCGGCTGGTTGAACGGCCTGGTGCTGGCGCTGATCGCCATGATGGTGCTGGTGTTTGTGCAGCTGTCGTATCTTTACCAGTTGAGCAACTGGATGGATGATCCGCAGAGCGCCAAGCTGCCCGATGGCTGGGGCGCCTGGACCAATATCTTCTCGCGCCTGTACCGCATGCGGCGCGACGATGAGAAGAACCAGACCGAGCTGACCGAGTGGCTGGCGCGCTTCCGCCAGGCCATGCATCTGCTGCCGGACGGCGTGGTCATCATGGATGACGTGCTGTTCCTGGAGTGGTGCAATCCGGCTGCGGAGAAGCATCTGGGTTTGACGCATGAACGCGACAAGGGCATGCGCGTGACCAATCTGGTGCGCAGTCCGGATTTCATGGACTACATCATTCTCGGCCGCTATGAGCAGCCGCTGACGATCAGCTTCCGCGAGCGCAAGCTGATTGTGCATATCATTCCGTTTGAAAACCGCCGGCAGATCCTGGTGACGCACGATGCCACCGAGACCGAGCGCATCGAGGAGATGCGGCGCGACTTTATCGCCAATGCGTCGCACGAGTTGCGCACGCCGTTGACGGTGATCGTGGGCTTCCTGGAGATCGCTGCGTCGGAGGGGCTGGATGCGGCGACGCGCTCGGCTCACCTGAAGCTGATGACGGAGCAGGGCCACCGCATGCAGCATCTGATCGAGGATATGCTGACCTTGTCGCGGCTGGAGTCGGTCGATTATCCGATGCGGCCGGAGCAGGTCGATGTGCCCAAGCTGATGGAGCAGGTGTTGCGCGATGCGCGGGCGCTGTCGGCCGGCAAGCATGAGATCACGATGGCGGTCAACGGGCCGGACATCATGGGCAGTTATGAAGAGCTGCACAGCGCGTTCGGCAATCTGGCGTCCAACGCGGTGCGCTACACGCCGGCTGGCGGCAAGATCCATCTGGTGTGGAAGGAGTATGAGGGCGGCGTGAAGTTCCTGGTGGAGGATACCGGGATCGGCATCAGCCCCGAGCACATCTCGCGCTTGACCGAGCGCTTCTACCGGGTCGACAAGAGTCGTTCGCGCGAGACGCAGGGTACGGGGCTGGGCTTGGCGATCGTCAAGCACGTGCTGCTGCGCCATGGTTCTACGCTGCAGATCAAGTCGGAGGCGGGCAAGGGCAGTAGCTTCATCGTCTGCCTGCCGAAGACCGCCATCGTTCAGCAGCAGCCGGAGTTGTTGCTGAACTAGTAGGCGACGTCTTCCAGCCGGTAGCGGAACTTTCTCCGCTCCGGCAATTCCCAGCCGGGTGCGCTGTCGGTGTTACGCGGTGGTGTGGCAGCTGACGGTGGGGCAGGCAGGGCGGCCGGCATCGGCGCGGTAGCAACAGGCGCGGGCGTCGATGCCGCTGGCGCCTTCGAGGCGGCGGCCAATTCGTCGCGCAGCCTGCACGCGATTTTGAAGGTCTTGTCGCCTTCAACGCGCGCGTAGTTGTTTTCGCCGTGGCTCCACGACTTCAGGATGGTGCCTTCGGGTAGAAACAGCGTTTTCCATTGATATCCGTGCAGGCCCTCGGGGTCTGCGCCGGGCGCGAATCTGGCTGGGTCTTCCAGCCAGCATTCGATGGCCTTGGTCATGGCTTCCGAAATGTCTTGCGAGCCGCCACGACGGTGCGGCTTTTCGATCAGCTTGAGCAGGGTGTCGGTAGGCAGCTGCACGATCATTGTGGTATTCATCCGATTTTCTCCCCTATTTTCTTCTGCTTTCCCCAAGTTAGACCGGGAGTCGGGGAGATAGTTCATTCGATGGAAAAATAGGGGAAAGCAGGGGGGGAAATAGGGCTTTTACCACAAGGAGTGGGACGGGGTACCCCATATACATACTCCCCGCCCGATTGCGATCTCAGCGCTATGGGTAGGTGAAGAAGATGAAGTGCACGGCGTTGAGCGTGATGTGGATCAGGATGGGCGCTTCGATGCTTTGGGTGCGCTGGTAAGCGTAGGCGTAGCCCAGTCCCGCGATGGCGGCGAGCCCGGCGTACAGTGGGCCGCCGGCCAGATGCGCGGCGCCGAACAGCAGCGCGGAGCAGGCCACCGCCACCCACGATCCATAGCGCCATCCGCCCATCGCCGATGCCAGCCGCGCCTGCACGAAGCCGCGGAAGAACGCCTCCTCGGCGACCACGGTGAAAAACAAATTCACGGCGAGGAACTGCAGCGTGACATCCGGCAGCTTGAAAGCCGGGTGCACGAAGCTGGCGCCGGTAGCCAAGGCCATCACCACTCCCACTGTCACCAGCAGCACAGGCCAGGTCTTGCGCAGCACGCCGCCCAGCTCGGCAAATGACGCCGTACGCCGGCAGATCAAAGCCAACAAAATCAGGCCCACCGCGCCCTTGTCGAAACTCGCATACTGGGTAAACGGTTTGGCGCCTTCCGAAAATACAGCACCGGCAATCACCACGGGATTGCTAAACCCTGGCAGTTTATGAATAGCCAGCGCAAACGCCAGCACCAGCGTGAGCACGCCGGCTACTACCCGCAGATATTTTTGAGATGCCGCAGTGGTCAGCCAGGCCGCGCCGCCGAACACGGCCAGCGCGACGTAGGCCGGCGCGTGCAGCACCCCGGCCAGGCCGCCGCACAGCAGCGCCACGGCAAACCAGATTTGCCAGGGGGCGAGCGGTAACAGCGGCGAAGGTTTAATCCAGACAGCGCCCACGGACAGGGCGAGTGCAATGAAGGTCAGCAGTGTGAGGGTGGGCATTATTGAAGGAAATCGCTAAGTTGAATTTCCTTCAATAGTATCACTCCAGCCAGTCGATCAAAACAGCCGATCAGAACTTGTAGGCCACGCCCGTCATC
This sequence comes from Rugamonas rivuli, assembly GCF_009380165.1. Classification (GTDB taxonomy): domain Bacteria; phylum Pseudomonadota; class Gammaproteobacteria; order Burkholderiales; family Burkholderiaceae_D; genus Rugamonas; species Rugamonas rivuli. The sequence continues at coordinate 298,546 of NZ_WHUF01000005.1, read as the reverse complement.
AGCACCGGCGAGGTTGTGCGCTTGGTCAGCGGGCTGTCGGCGGCGTCGCCGGTCAGGTGCGAGACGCCCAGCGCGGTGTGCACCGACCAGTTCTTGTCCAGTACGTGATTCCAGTTGACGCCGGCCGTGAAGTTGGTGAAGCCGCCCTTGGTGGTGAAGGTCCTGTAGCCGGAGGTGGCGCTTTGCGCGGCGGTCACGCCGAAGTAGGTTTGCATATGCTTCTTGTCGGCGTATTCGGTCGACACGCTCAGGCCGACCTGGTCGCTGGCGGTGGTGTACAGCTGCGTCGACGCGCCCAGCGTGTAAGTGGCGCCGTGCTCGCGGTGCGCCAGGTTTTGCGTGGTGCCCAGGCTCAGGCCGACGGTGCCCAGCTGGTAGCTCGCGCCCAGCACGGCCTGCGCCGCGCCCTGGATGTCGCCCATGCCTTTGAGCGAGTCGGAACCGTCGAAGATGTTGCGCTTGTGGTCGGCGCGGGCGCCGCCGTAGCTCAGCGCCGCGCTCAGGTTCACGCCGCTGACGTTGGCCTGGTAGCCGATGCCGCGCATGGTGCTGAGGAAGATGCCGTTGTCGTAGGTGCGTTCGAGATAGGGCACCGGCACCACCCGGCTCTTCTTGGCGCCGGTGTATTCCGGCACGTAGGCCAGGCCTGCGCCCAGCGTCAGGCTGTCGCCGGCGGCTGGCGCGGTTTTCGGATTCGATGACGGCAGGTCGAGGGCGTCGGCATAGCTGTTGGCGCTGATGGCGCAAAGCGAGGCGATGGCAAGGGTGATGGCAAGGCGCATGGAATATCCTGTGAGGTGGTGGTTCGGTGGTCCGCCGGCGCGTGATTGGAGGTAGCCCGGCGTATGACGGAGCGAAGTGTCTCAACAATTGCGCAGCGCCGCTATCGGCTTGTCTGAAGTATCATCTGCTGAATTCTTTGGTACCGCATCGCGGTGCCTGACCTTCGGAGCCGACCATGTCCCTGACCCTGTATTACCACCCGCTGGCCTCGTTCTGCCACAAAGTGCTGATCGCGCTGTACGAGAACGGCACGGCCTTCGACAAGCGCCTGATCAACCTGGGCGAGGAGGGCGACCGCGCCGAGCTGGAGGCGATCTGGCCGCTGTGCAAGTTCCCGGTGCTGCGCGACCACGAGCGCGGCCGCGACGTGCCGGAGACGTCCATCATCATCGAATACCTGGACCGCCATTTCCCCGGCCCGCAGTTGATGATACCGGCCGACTGGGATGCGGCGCTGGACGTGCGCCTGTGGGACCGCTTCTTCGACCACTATGTGCAGGAGCCGGTGCAGACCATCGTCGGCGCGCACCTGAGCGGCCTGCAGTGCGACCGGACCAAGGAGCGCACCAAGCTCAAGACGGCGTACAAGATGATCGAGAAGCGCATGGCGGCGCGCAGCTGGATGTGCGGCGAGGCGTTCAGCCTGGCCGATTGCGCGGCGGCGCCGGCGTTGTTCTACGCCGCCACGCTGTTGCCGTTCCCGGAGGAATACCATCATCTCGGCAGTTACTTCGAGCGCCTGGTGAGCCGGCCGTCCGTCAAGCGGGTGCTGGACGAGGCGCAACCATATTTCTCGATGTATCCGTTCTTTGACGATATCCCGGAACGCTTCCTGGCAGCCTAGTTCTTGTTGCCTTCGCCGTCGGCGCTCTGCATCGAGGCCGGCTGCTCCATCGAACGGTTTTGCGTCGCCACGGCGGCGAACTGGTGGGCCTGGTCGAGGATTTCCTTGCCCGCAGCCTTATGCAAACGCAGTTGCTGGTCGGCCTGGGCGGCGGCTTTCTGCGTGACGGCTTCGGCCAGCTCGGTGGCGGTGCGCGCCGCCTGCGGCGCATGCTGCTGCACCACCTGGTTGATGCTGGTCTGGAACTCGGTGGCGACCTGGTTGAGCTGCTGCTGCCAAGCTTGCAGCTTGTGCGCCACTTGCTCGATCGACGGCGTGTCGGCCGGCGCGCGTTCGGTGGCCGGGGTCAGCAGCGCGGTGCGCAGGGCTTCGGTGGAATCCTGAAGCCAGTCACGGCTGAACTGCAAGTTCACTTCGGACAGCTTGCGTACCGATTGCAGCGTGGCGACGGTCAGGTCGCTGAAGTAGTCGATCCGGGCTTCCACGTGATTTTTTGCTGCTGGCGAAATGGTTTCCACAAACGAATTCATAGACTTCTCCTGGTTGGTGGTGGGGCCAAGGTGAGCATGGTTTGACTGGCGTTCTGGCCGGACGCCGCTGCCCTTATCTTGGCAGGTGCTGGCGGTTTTCGCCACCCTGGAGCCGGGCGGCATCATTCGTTTAATCTGGTCAATACATTCTCCGCTTCGCCACGCGCTTGTCCGTCTCGCCACATAGCGATGGACCGGCGCCGGGCCGCTGCACTAAGGTGTCGATGTGACTTCACATCTGAGAGCGAGCCCATGAAAAGAAGAAGTTTGTTGAAGGCCGCCACCGCCTTGCCGGCGCTGGCATTGTGCCCATCGCTGGCCTGGAGCACCGCCGGCGCGCTGGTGCGCCGCGTGCGTCCGGGCGACGCCGGCTGGCCGTCGGCCGCCGCCTGGCAGCAATTGCAGCAGCGCGTCGAGGGACGCCTGCTCAAGCTGGACGCGCCGTTCGCCGCCTGCGCCGCCAGCGTAGACACAACCGCCAGCGCCCCGGCCTGCGGCGCCGCGCTGGCCACCCTGAAAAACACCTTCGCCATCGGCGACCAGCCGGCGCTGACGCAGACCAGCGGCTGGCTGGACGCCTGGTCCTCGCAGCCGAGCGCCTACGCGGTGGTGGCGCGCACCACGGCCGATGTGGTGGCGGCGGTCAACTTCGCCCGCGAGCATCATCTGCGGCTGGTGGTCAAAGGCGGCGGCCACAGCTACCAGGGCACGTCGGACGCGGCCGATTCGCTGCTGGTGTGGACGCGCCAGATGAACGCGGCCATCTTGCAGGACGCCTTCGTCGCGCAGGGCAGCGGCGCCGCGCCGCAGCCGGCCGTGACGCTGGGCGCGGGCGCGATGTGGATCGACGCCTACGACGCCGTCACCACGCGCGGCGGCCGCTACGTGCAGGGCGGCGGCTGCACCACGGTCGGCGTCGCGGGGCTGGTGCAGAGCGGCGGCTTCAGCAACTTCTCCAAGGCTTACGGCACGGCCGCCGCCGGCCTGCTGGAAGCCGAAGTCGTCACCGCCGACGGCCAGGTGCGCATCGCCAACGCGAGCAGCAACCCCGAGCTGTTCTGGGCGCTCAAGGGCGGAGGCGGCGGCAGCGTCGGCGTGGTCACGCGGCTGACGCTGCGCACGCGGGAGCTGCCCGAACATTTCGGCGCCGTGTTCTTCAGCGTCAAGGCGGCGTCGGACCAGGCCTACCGCGCACTGATCGCGCAGACGATGGCCTTCTATGCCGGCGCGCTGTTCAAGCCGCAGTGGGGCGAGCAGATCGGCTTCAACACCGACAATAAGATGGACGTGTCCATGGTGTTCCAGGGCTTGAACCAGCAGCAGGCCGAGGAAGCGTGGGCGCCGTTCCTGGCGTGGCTGCGCGAGCGGCCCGAGTACACGTTGGACAAACCGTTCCGCGCGCTGGCGCTGCCGGCGCGGCAGTTCTGGAACGTGGCCTTCTTCAAGCAGCACGCGCCGGGCTTCATGGTGGCCGACGAACGCCCAGGCGCCCCCGCGCACCACGGCGTGTGGAAGGGCGATGCGGCGGAGGCGGGATGGTTCATCCACGGCTACCAGTCGGCGTGGCTGCCGGCGTCGCTGCTGTCCGCCGACGGGCAGGCGCAGTTGGTCGAGGCGCTGTTCCGCAGCACGCGGCACTGGCGCGTCGGCCTGCACTTCAACAAGGGACTGGCCGGCGCCCCGGCCGCCGACATCGCCGCCGCGCGCGACACGGCGATGAATCCCGATGTGCTGGACGCCTTCGCGCTGGCCATCATCGCCGGCGGCGACGGCGCGCGCTATCCGGGCATGCCGGAGGCGAAGCAGGACGCGGTGGCGCAGGTGCTGCGCGGCCGCGAACGCGCTGCATCGATCGGCCGGGCGATGGGGGAGTTGCGCAAGGCCGCGCCGAAGGCCGGCTCCTACGTGTCGGAGAGCGATTACTTCATCAAGGATTGGCAGCGCGCGTTCTGGGGAACCAACTACGAGCGGCTGGCGCGCGCCAAGCGGCAGTACGATCCGCACGGCCTGTTCTTCGTGCGCCACGGCGTCGGCAGCGAGGCCTGGAGCGAGGACGGCTTCACGCGCAAGGGCTGACGCCCATGCCGCCCGCGCCGCTCACGGCTCGATGTTGGGCGCGCGGCGCGGCACCAGATGCAGCTCCTTCTGGCGGCCGCCGATGTAGCGCACGCCGGCCTGGTCGAAGTAGGCATCCTCCTCCAGCATGATGCGCAGCGGCGCCGCGTAGCCCGGCAGCGTGGTCGCCGCATTGAGCTCGATCGAATACGCGGTGCGGTAGCGCAGCGCTTCGTCGCCGCTGCCCGGCACGCCGTCCTGCATGTCCCACATGCCGATGGCCGGTCCGGCCGCGTGGCCGTGGTAGCCGATGGGGTGGGTGTAGATGGTCGGATTGAGGCCCTCGGCGCGGGCCTGCGCCAGCGCCGCCGCCAGCACCTGGTTGCCGGTGCGGCCCTGGCGGAACTGCGCCGTCAAAATATCCTGCACGCGGTTGGCGCGGGCGAAGGCCTGCACCAGCGCGGGCGGCGCGGCGCTCTCGCCGGGCTTGAGCACATAGGCGTGCTGCTGCACGTCGGTGTTCAGGCGCAGGTAGGTGATGCCGATGTCCACGTGCAGCAGGTCGCCGGGCACGATCACGTCGGTGTCGGCCAGCGCCGCGCTCTGGCTCGGGCGCTGGATCTCCACCGACGGATGGAACCAGGTGTCGTAGCCCAGGTCGCGGATCTTCTGGCGGAACCACCACACCACGTCTGCGCTGGTGGTGATGCCCGGCGTGATGACGCGCTCGGAAAAGCCCTCGGCGATGATCTTGTGCGTGGCGTCGATCAGCTGCGGATAGATCTGCATCTCGTGCGTGGTGCGGGTCTCCAGCCAGCGCACCGCCAGCGGCTCGGCCGACACCACGCGGGCGCGGTACTCGGCCGGCAGCGCGGCCAGCAGCTCGGTGTAGTCGGTGTGGGCGATGCCGTCGGCGTGGCCGAAGTGGCGCGAGGTGTCGAGCGCGATCTTGTTCGGCTTGCGCTGCGCGATCAGCGCCACCAGCGCCTGCCACTGGTCGGGGAACTTCTGCATGTCCCAGGCCGCCGCGATGCTTTTGCCGACGCTGTAGCGCGCCACCGCCAGCCGGTCCACACGGCCGCTGGCCGGGTCGCGGTAGAACAGCAGCACGGTGCGGCGGCGGGCGTTGAGCCACTCGGCCGGCAGCATGGTCTTGAGCACCGGATCCTCGTTGTACTCGCGCGCGACCACGATCCACATGTCGATGCCGGTCTGCTCCATCATGTCCGGCAGCAGCGTATCGAAGCGTTCGGCCAGCAGCTGGTTGACCACCGCCGCCTGCTCGCGCAGCGGCAGCACCTGGGCCGGGACCGACGCGGCGGCCAGCGCGAAAGACATCGCAAGGAGATATTTTTTCATGCGGCCATGGTGGCCCAGAGTTCCCGTCGAAGTCAATCAACTAGCTGCATGCTTGTTAAAAAAGCACTGTTGCGTTACGCTGGCGCCACGACCACCATCACACGAGGAGAGGACATGGCATCGATTTTCTATCTGCACGGCGGCCCGGGCCTGACCGTCGCCATTGAAAGCACGCGTTTCCCGCAGGCGGAGCAGGTGCAGTGGTGGCAGCAGCCGCCGGCCGCGCCGTGCGCGCAGCGGCCCTACCTGGATTTGCTGGAGGCGGCGCTGGCCGAGTTCCGCCGCAGCGCGCAGGCGCACGGTGCGCCGTTGACGGTGATGGCCAGCTCCTTCGGCGCGCACCTGGCGACCTACATCGCCAACCACGCGCCGGAGGCGGTGGCGCGCGTGGTGCTGCTGGCGCCGACCTACAATCCGGAGAAGGCCGCGCTGCGGCTGGCGCGGCATGCGCTGGCCGTCAATGCCGGCCACGCCGATGCGCCGAAAGTGGCGGCCGCGCTGGCCGCCTACGACGAGGCGCCGGGCAGGGCGCGGTTCTGGGAAGTGTTCGGCGTGCTGCAGCTGCTGCCGGATGTGCCGTCGCTGTATTTCGGCCCGGACGCCGGCGATGCGCCGCGCCATTTCCTCGACGTGCTTCATCAGCCTGGCGCCTTCGATGGTCCGAGTTCGGTGGCGATCTCGGACGATTTCGCCGCCAGCTTCCAGGCGCCGGGGCGCAGCGCGTTCAACGGTCCGGTGTCGGTGGTGTTCGGCCGTCATGACCCGATGATCGATGCGGAGCATGACGGCGCGTTGTGGCGCGCGGTGTACCCGCAGGCCGTCTTCCGCACTATCGACAGCGGCCACTTCCCGCTGCTCGAAAGTTCGGTAGAGGCCTGCCTGGCTTAGCGCTCCCGGGCTGCCGTCAGCGCGAGAAGTGCGCGTCGATTTCTTCCAGCGTCTTGCCCTTGGTCTCGGGCAGAAGGAAGGTGGCGGTCAGGAAGTACAGCAGCGCGCAGCCGGCGCCGTAGAAGAACAGCGTGGCGTAACCATACTGGCCCACCGTCGGCAGGAACACGGCGGCGATCACCGTCGAGACGAACTGGTTGATCAGCAGCGCCACGCTCATGCCGTTGGAGCGGATACGGTTGGGCATCAGCTCCGACAGCGCCAGCCACACGCACACGCCCGGGCCGACGGCGAAACTGGCGACGAACAAGCAGATCGCCAGCGCCACCTGCCAACCGTGCGTGGCCGGCGGCACCGCCGACAGGTGGGCCTGTTCGATGCGCAGCGGCGCGCTCGCGCCTTCGGCCGGATCGGCGAAGGGATTCAAGTGCAGGCGGCGGAAGAAGGCGCCGATCACACTGTCCGCCTGCACCGTGTCCTCGCGCGCCAGGCGCAGCTCCGGCAGCGCCGGATCGTCGCTGCGGCGGCTCTGCACATTGGTGAAGGGGCCGTAGGAATAAGCCAGCGACAGCTGCATCGGCGCGCCTTCGCCGGACGTACCGCCCAGCGCCTGCAGCGTGGCCGGATCGAGGCGCAGCACCAGGCTGTCGCCCTGCGCGCGCGCCTGCAGCATGGCGCTGATGTCGGCCTGTTCGCCTTCGACGCTGCGGAACAGCAGGCCCGCCGCCAGCAGCGCCACCACGATGCCGCCGGTGCCGAGCATCATCAGGAACTTGCGGCCCTTGCGGTCCACCAGCACCACCGCCACCACCGTCATCACCGCGTTGAGCACCTTGAGCGCCACGTCGGCCATGTTGGCGGTGGCGCCGGGCAGACCGGCTTGATTGAGGATCGTCACCACATAGGCGAGGATGGAATTGATGCCGGTCGCCTGCGTCAGCGCCAGCACCAGGCAGGCCAGCAGGAAGGGCAGCACATAGCGGCGGCTCAGCAGACGGTCGCCTGCGCCGGCGTTGGCCGTCGCTGCCGGCGACAGCGCCAGTTCGATGTCGCGCAGCTCCGCCTCCGCCTCGGCGGCAGGGCGGGTGCGCAGCAGCGCGGCGCGTGCCTGGGCCGTGCGGCCCTTGCGCGCCAGCCAGCGCGGCGATTCGGACAGCAGCAGGCCGCCCAGCGTGAATACCAGGCCAGGCACCAGGCAGACCCAGAAGATGCTGCGCCACGCATGGTCCTTGGCCGCGAACACGGCGGCCGCGCGCTGGGCTTCGGCCAGGCTTTGCGCCGCCGCCGTCGCGGCATCCACTGTCTGCGCCTGGAACAGGCCAATCAGCGCCGCCGCCACCAGGCCGATGGTCAGCAGCAGCTGGAACAGCGCCGCGCCGCGCCCGCGATGGCGCGCGTGCAGGCACTCGGCCAGATACAGCGGCACCACCACGCCGATCAAGCCGCCGCTGATGCCTTGCAGCAGACGGCCCAGCATCAGCGGCAGGTAGCCGTCGGCCAGTGCGATCAACGGTATGCTCAGCGTGAACAGCGCGCCGGCCAGCACCATCGCCGCGCGGCGGCCGACCAGGTCGGCCAGCGCACCGGCGAACAGCGACGACAGCACGGAGCCCAGCAATACAGCCGCCACGATGAAGCCCAACTGCTGCGCCGTCAGCTTCCACGCCACCGACGCCGTCGACTCCAGATAGGGCAGGGCGCCGGCGATGATGCCGACATCGATCCCGTACAGCAGGCCTCCCATGCCGGCAATGAACAGCAGGAAGCCCATGGCGCGATTGGGGGCGGTTGACAGGGTGGCTTGCATCGAAACTCCGGCTAGTGGGTGGAAAGATCGATGGCTTCGCCTTCAACGAAGACGGCCACCGGCTGCAGATCGGCGTTCAGGACTACGATGTCGGCCCAGGCGCCGGGCACCAGGCGGCCGCGCTCGGACTCGCCGATGTAGTCGGCGGGGTAGAGCGACAAGCGGTTGGAAGCGTCGGCCAGGTCCAGCCCGAGGCCGACGAAATTGCGCAGCGCCTGGTCCATGGTCAGCACCGAGCCGGCCAGCGAACCGGTGGCCAGCCGCACGCAGCCCAGGCATTTGTAGACGCGCTGGCTGCCCAGGCCATACTCGCCGTCCGGCATGCCGGTGGCGGAGGTGGCGTCGGTCACGCCGTACAGGCGCGGGATGGCGCGCAGCGCGGCGCGGATCGCGCCTTCATGCACATGCTGAAGGTCGGGGATGATCTCGGCGTATTCGGCGTGCGCCAGCGCGGCGCCGGCGATGCCCGGATGGCGGTGGTTGAGCGCCGTCATGCCGTTGAACAGATGGGTGAAGCCGGCCGCGCCGGCGTTCAGCGCGGCCACGCCGTCTTCGTAGCTGCCGTTGCTGTGGCCCAGCTGCACGCGGATGCCCATCTCCTTCAGCATCGGGATCAGCGCCAGGTGGCCATCCACTTCGGTGGCCAGCGTCAGCGCGCGGATGGGCGCCAGATCGTGATAGCTGCGCACCAGCTCCAGGCTGGCCACGGCCACCGCGTCGGGCGGTTGCGCGCCGAGCCGGTGGATGCTGAGGAAGGGACCTTCCAGGTGCACGCCCAGCATGCGCGCGCCGCCGGCCGGGCGCTCGGCGATCACGCCGGCCAGGCCCTTGAGCGCGCGGCGTATCGAATTGTCGGTGGCCGTCATGGTGGTGCCCAGCATGGCCGTGGTGCCGTGGCGCGCGTGGCTGCGCGCCACCGTGGCGCCAGCGTCGCCGCCCTGCATGATGTCGGCGCCGGCGGCGCCGTGCACGTGCAGGTCGATGAAACCGGGCAGGATGGTCAGGCCGCTGTTGTTGCCGGCGCCCGCTTGCGGGTCCGCCTCGATGCTTTGGATGCGCTGGTCGAAGGCGATGCTGCCCGTGATCCAGCCTTGTGGGGTAAGGATTCTGCCGCTTAACACTGTTATTCCGCTATCAGGAGTTCGATGCCGGCTTCCAGCAGGCCATCGCGGTATTCCGCGCTGATGCTGGCGTCGGTAATGACGGTGTGGACGCGGTCCAGCTGCACGATGCGGTGCAGACTGACGCGCCCGAATTTGGAGGCGTCCGCGAGGACGATGATTTTCTTGGCCCGCTCCACCATCTTGTGGTTCAGGCTCGCTTCCGCCTCGTGGTGGGTGGTGACGCCGAACTGCAGGTCGAAGCCGTCGACGCCGAGGAACAGCTTGTCGAAGCTGTAGGCTTGCAGACAGGCCTCGGCCTGCGTGCCCTGGATGGACAGCGACTGCTTGCGCAGCAGGCCGCCCGTCAGGATCAGGTCGACGCCGGGCGCGTCGGCCAGCTCCCAGGCGATGTTCAGGCCATTGGTCATCACCGTCACGTTCTGCGCGTCGCGCAGATGGCGGGCCAGCGAGATGGTGGTGGTGCCGGAATCGATGATGATGTTATCGCCCGGCTGCACCATGCGCGCGGCCCAGGCGCCGATGCGCTCCTTCTGCTCGTGGTTCAGCGCATCCTTCTGCGGTATGGTCTGTTCCGGCGGCGGCATGCGCGTCAGCGTGGCGCCGCCGTGGCTGCGGGTGGCCAGTCCCTGCGACTCCAGCGCACTGAGGTCGCTGCGGATGGTGACGGCCGAAACGCCCAACTGGTCCACCAGCGCGGCCACCTGGACCGAGCCGTGCTGGGTAAGCGCCTGCAAGATGGAGGCGCGGCGTTGACTGGTATTTCGCATTGTTGTGGTGTCGATTCTACAAAAACGTCGAGCTTAACAGATCGCGGCCGCGCTGCCAGCCGCCGTTGCCACATCAGCCTTTGCATTGAGCTGCCCGTTGAGCGCCGCATTGCGGTTGCAGGCACGCGCATATTGCGCGAGCACGCGGCCGATTTTGTGCTCCAGCAGCGCGTCGGCGTTGGTGGCCAGGCGGCCTTGCAGCACCTCCAGATACTGCTCCGGCAGGTGTTGGCTCAGCAGCGACAACGGGATAGTCAGCGCATCGAGGTTGGCGCACAGGCGTTCCACGGCGGCCGTTACACCTGGCTCGCCCCAGTAGTAGCGGCAACGGTCGCTCAGGCCATAGCGGCGCAGCAGGCGCTGTTCGGCGCTGCTGCCGGGGTAGTGCTTGGCCCAGTGCTTGGGCTGCGCCAGCATGGTCTCGTCCAGCACCTGCATCAGGCGCGAGGCCTGGCCGGCCGGCACCAGTTCTTCTTCGATGCAGCACAGCGCCTGCAAGGCTTCGCGCAGCGCGAAGGTGGCGGCCGGGCCGACCTTGAGGATGGCGAAGTGGTCGCGCACCATGTCGTGCAGCGCCGATTCGCGCTGGTAGTCGGTGGAGTGGGCTTCGAACACCAGGCCGGGCTGGCCGGCCACGAAGGCCGACAGTGCCGTGGCCTGGGCCGCGTCGTAGTGCTGGATCTGGCTATGGTCGAAATCGACGCCCGGCTGCACCACCATCGCGATCACGCGGCGCCATGCGCTGTGCAGCTCCATCGCGAAGAAGGCCAGGCGGTGCACGTCCAGCGTGCGCGCGGCGGCCTTGGGCGAGGTGACGGCGCCGGCCTGCGCCAGATTGGCTTCGCCGCCGGGGATAGGGACTTCGGTGCCGATCACGTACACCGGCGGCGGCAGGCCTGCCTGCTCGGCCGCCTTTTCCGCCACCGCGCACAGGCGCGCGGAACGGGCCGCGATGGTTTCGTCGCTCAGGATCTGCGGATCGTCGGCGCAGCGCATGCTGCAATCGAGGTGGATCTTGTGGAAGCCCGCCGCCGCGTAGGCCGCGATCAGCGTCTCCGCGTGCTGCATGGCGGTGGCCGCGTCCAGGCCCTGCCAGGCGTTGGGGCCGAGGTGGTCGCCGCCCAGCACCAGCCGCTCCAGCGGGAACTGTTCGCTCTTGGCCAGGTTGTGCACATAGTCGCGGAAGGCCGCCGGCGTCATGCCGGTGTAGCCGCCGAACTGGTCGACCTGGTTGGAGGTCGCCTCCACCAGCAGCACCGTGTCGTAGTCGGCCGCCACGCGCATCGCCGCGCGCAGCACGCTCGGATGGCTGCAGCACACGCTGTACAGGCCTGCCGGTTCGCCGCGACGGTGGGCGGCGATGATTTGCTGGACGGGGGACAGTGGTGGGGACAGGTCGGTAGTTTTCATGGGCTTAGCGGATGGTCAGTTGTTGACGGGCGAGCAGGGCGGCGCCGCGCGCGCCGCCGGCGTCGCCGAATTTCGGCGGCAGGATGGGCGGCACGCGCACGCCGGGGAACAGGTGGCGGCGGGTGGCCGCAGGCAGCTGCTCGTACAGGTGGGGCAGCTGCGACAGGCCGCCGCCCAGCACGATGGCGTGCGGGTCCAGCGTCAGCACCAGCGTGGCCAGCGCGTGGCCCAGCAGGTCGACGTGCAGCGCCATGGTCCTGGCGGCATCGGCCGAGCCGGCGCGCGCCTGCGCGACGATGGCGGCAGGCGTCAGGTCGCCGCCGCCGGCGTGGAGGTGCAACTGCGTCATGCCGGGGCCGGACACATAGCGCTCCAGGCAGCCGCGCCGTCCGCACGGGCAGCCGATCACCGGCAGATCGTATTGCGCCAGCAGCGCCGCCGGCAAAGGCCAGTGGCCCCATTCGCCGGCCACGCCGTTGGCGCCGCGCAGCAGCAGGCCGTCGACGCAATAGCCGCCGCCGGCGCCGGTGCCGATGATGGCGCCGAACATCGACGGCTGACCGTCCGCCGCGCCGCCTTGCGCTTCCGACAGCGCGAAGCACTGGCAGTCGTTGCCGACGGCGACAGGGCGTTCCAGCGCCTCCTTCAGCGAGGCCACCACCGCGCGGCCGTTCAGCGCCGGCACGTTGGAGCTGAGCTGGCGGCCGGTGACGCTGTCGATCACGCCAGGCAGGCCGATGCCGACCGGCGCCTGCAAGCCCAGGGCCTTGTCGGCGCGGCCCACCAGGCCTTGGATCGCCAGCAGGAACTCGGCGAAATCGGTGCCCGGCGTGGCGATGCGTTCGCGGTGGGCTTCCTTCAGTTCATGGCCATCCTCGGCAAACGCCACCAGCTCGATCTTGCTGCCGCCGATGTCGATGCCGTGATAGCCGCGTGGTTCAGAATTCGTCATGGCGATAAATGGTGACGCCCTGGACGACCCGGTTGACGGTGCCGCCGGCGAATGGATTGTCGGGACGCAGTTGCAGCAGCGCCGACTGGTGCAGCGCGTACTGCTGCGCCATCAGCAGCCACAAAGGCGCCAGCCACGCGTCCGGCCAGGCCGGGGCGTCGATGGTGATGTCGGCGCCTGCGCCCACGGTCAGGCAGCGGCCCGCGACCTGGTCGCGTTGCAGTTCGAGGAGCAGGTCGTGCTCATAGCGGCGCGACAGCGGATCGGCGCTGCGGAACAGCACCACCAGCGTCTCGGCGTTCAGCGCGGCCTTGGGGCCGTGGCGGAAACCGAGCGCGCTGTTGGCCATCGCCAGCACGCTGCCGGCGGTCAGTTCGAGGATCTTCAGCGCCGCTTCTTTTGCCAGCGCTTCCAGCGGACCGCTGCCCAGGTAGACCACGCGCGACACGCGCTGCGCGGCCAGTTCGGCCACCGGCGCCTGCCAGTCGGCCAGCGCGCGTTCGCCCAGTGCGGCCAGGGTGTCCAGGCGTTCCGGCTGGAAGTCGGGATCGAGCACGCACAACGCGGCCAGCAACATGCAGGTGAAGCTGCTGGTCATGGCGAAGCCGCGGTCGCAGCTGGCGGCCGGCATCATCAGGTTGAAGGTCTGCTCGTCGCCCGCGCCTTGCACGGCCAGCTCGCCGTCGGCGTTGCAGGTGATGTTGAGGAAGCGCGCGCTCGGCACCAGGTCGCGCACCAGCTGTACCGCCGCCGTGCTTTCCGGGCTGTTGCCGCTGCGGGCGAAGGACACCACCAGCGTCGGCGCGCTGCGCTCAAGGTACAGGGCAGGGTGGGTCAGCAGGCTGGTGGTCGACAGCGCGCGCACCTGGCAGGGCCAGGCGGCGTTGATTTCGTCGGCGATGATTTCGCCGACATAGGCTGAGCTGCCGGCGCCGGTGAGGATCACGCGCTGCTGCGGATTGCTCAGGGTGTCGCCGAGGAAGGCGGCGATGCGGCTTTTTTCGGCGGCGAGATGCGTCGCCAGTTCGCGCCACAGGGCGGGCTGGTGGGCGATTTCTTCGGCGGTATCGAGGCCGCCGATATCGCGCCAGGCTTGGGGGGCACGCTGGAGTAGGTTGGTCATCGAAAGAATTTGTCTGGTTAAGTCAGGGAAAGAATAAGGTTTAATTTTCGAAATGTCAAATTCGAAAGTAAAAAGAAAGTTAGTTCGCCGCGCCGCAGACCGCATCTGTACCACTTTCGCCACGTAAACGAAAGTTTGTTATTCGATCAACTATCAATACGAAAGATTTTGCAAGCTATTTGAAATATTTTCCTTTGTTTTTGTTGACCGCGTTTGTTTTTATTCCTAGAGTAATTGCATCACAACGCATTTTCTTTCGAAATAAGCAAACTATGAAACAGATTCCGGCACTTGCAGCCGCCTTGCTCTCCATCGCCAGCGCACCGCTGCTGGCCGCGCCGATCGGCAACCTGCGCACCGTCACCGCCGGCCCCGGCCAGCAGTGGGATTTGGTCACGGACACCGGCGCCCATATACAGCTTAGCCTTCCGCGCGCCGATGTGCTGCATATTTGGGCCGGTCCCAAATCCGGCCTTACCGGCGCCGGCGACAAGGCCGCGCCCATCGTCGTCGCCACGCCGGCCGCCACGGTCGAGCATAGCGTCAGCGAGCAGGCCGACCATATCCTGATCCGCACGCCGGCACTGAGCCTGCGCATCGACCGCAAGCCGCTGCGTTTCAGCCTGTTCCGCGCAGGCGACGCCCAGCCGCTGTGGCGCGAGATCCAGCCGCTGGAACTGGGCGACAAACAAACCGTGCAGACGCTGAGCAGCGACAAGGCCGAACGCTTCTTCGGCGGGGGCCAGCAGAACGGCCGCTATGAATTCAAGGGCCGGCAGATGCAGGTGTCGTACTCCGGCGGCTGGGAAGAGGGTGACCGCCCGAGCCCCGCGCCATTCCTCATGAGCTCACGCGGCTGGGGCGTGCTGCGCAACACCTGGTCCGACGGCAGCTACGATCTGCGCCAGAGCGACCAGATCTCGCTGGAGCATGACGAGGCCCGCTTCGACGCCTACTACTTCGTCGGCAAGGACGTGCGCGATGTGCTGGCCCGCTACACCGAGTGGACCGGCCGCGCGCGCATGCTGCCGCGCTGGGCGCTGGAATACGGCGACGCCGATTGCTACAACGACGGCGACAACGTCAAGAAGCCGGGCACCGTGCCCAAAGGCTGGACCGACGGCCCGACCGGCAAGACGCCGGACGTGATCGAGAGCGTGGCCCGCCAGTACCGCGAACACGACATGCCGGGCGGCTGGATACTGCCGAACGACGGCTACGGCTGCGGCTATTCGGCGCTGCCGGAGACGGTGCAGGGCCTGGCGAAGTACGGCTTCCGCACCGGCCTGTGGACCGAGAACGGCGTCGAGAAAATGGCGTGGGAAGTCGGCACCGCCGGCACCCGCGTGCAGAAGCTGGACGTGGCCTGGACCGGCAAGGGCTATCAATTCTCGCTGGACGCCAACAAGTCGGCCTACGACGGCATCCTGAACAACTCCGACGGCCGTCCGTTCATCTGGACCGTGATGGGCTGGGCCGGCACGCAGCGCTACGCCGTCACCTGGACCGGCGACCAAAGCGCCAGCTGGGACTACATCCGCTGGCACGTGCCGACGCTGATCGGCTCCGGCCTGTCTGGCCAGGCCTATGCCACCGGCGACGTCGACGCCATCTTTGGCGGCAGCCCGGAGACCTACACCCGCGATCTGCAGTGGAAGAGTTTTACGCCGGTGCTGATGGGGATGTCCGGCTGGGCCGCGGCCGAGCGCAAGCACCCGTGGTGGTTCGCCGACCCATACCGCAGCATCAACCGCCGCTACCTGAAACTGAAGATGCGCCTGACGCCGTATATGTACACGCTGATGCGCGAGGCCGAGCAAAGCGGCGCGCCGCTGGTGCGCGGCCTGATGTGGGATAACCCGGAAGATCCGGCCGCCTACACCGAAGCCTACAAATACCAGTACCTGCTGGGCCGCGACCTGCTGGTGGCGCCGGTGTACCGCAGCCAGGCCGTCAGCCAGGGCTGGCGCCGCGCCATCCACCTGCCGCAGGGCCAGTGGTTCGATTACTGGGACGGCCGCCAGGCCACGGCCGGCAAGGGCGGGCGCGATATCGACCTCGCCGTCACGCTGGACAAGCTGCCGGTGTTCGTGCGCGCCGGCGCCATTCTGCCGATGTACCCGGAGATGCTGTACGACGGCGAGAAGCCGAAGGACGTGCTGACGCTGGACCTGTATCCGCAAGGCGCCTCCGAGTTCACGCTGTATGAAGACGACGGCAACACCCGCAAATATCAGGACGGCGCCTTCAGCCAGCAACTGATCCGCATGAAGGCCGCAGCCGACGGCGTGCACGTCGACGTCGAACCGGTAGTGGGCAGCTACGCCGGCCAGCCGGCCCGCCGCGCCTACCAGCTGCGCGTGTTGAGCCGCCAGCGTCCAGCTGCTGTCAGCACCGCCAACGCCGTGCTGCCTCCGTTGGCCGACCGTGCAGCCTTCGACGCCGCCACCGCAGGCTGGTACTTCGACGCCGCCGAGCGTCTGGGCACGCTGCACGTCAAGACCGCCAGCCAGGACATCCGCCAGCCGCTGCGCTTCAACGTGCAGGCCACCGCGCAGACCGTCGCCGACGACGCTTTCCCGACGGCGCCGGTGCTGGGCCGCGCGATTCCGGCCGACGCCATGATGGTGATGAACCGTCCGGCCGAGGAAAATGGCCACCCGCTGGAAAACGCCTTCGACAACAACCCCACCACCTGGTTCCGCACCGCGCGCAGCCCGGCGGTGCAGGGCGGCCCGCATGAATGGGTGATCGGCTTCACCGAGCGCCGTCTGATCGACGGCATCGAACTCGCACCGCGCAACGACCAGCACTGGCAGCACGGCCAGATCCGCGACTACGAGATCTACATGGGCGACAACAACGGCGACTGGGGCCAGCCGATCAAGCGCGGGCAGCTGAAGCTTCAGCAGGGCGCGCAGACGATCAGCTTCCCGCCGGCCGCCGGCCGCCTGATGCGCTTCCGTGTACTGAGCACGCAGAACCCCGAGGGCGACGGCGCCTCCGCCACCGATCCGATGGTGACGGCCGCCGCCACCCCGGCCGCGCGCGCCTTCAACGCCGCCGTGCCGAGCGAAGTGCAGCCGATCACGCTGTCCGAATTCCACGTGATGGCCTACGAGCCGCCTGCCGGTGCGGAACTCCAGCAATACCTGTCCGACCTGGCCCTGCCGAAGAACGTCAGCCGCGACAAACCGGCGCAAGGCAAGGAGATGCGCATGAACGGTCTGTGGTTCCGCAAGGGCCTGGGTGTGGGCGCTACCAGCCGCGTCGACCTGCAACTGACCGGCAACTGGAACCTGCTGCGCGCCGACCTGGGTGTGGACGACAGCTGCCGCAGCGCGGGTGGCCTGCAGTTCCAGGTCTGGAGCGGCGAGCGCCTGTTGTACGACAGCGGCCTGATTAACGCGCCGGCCGTCGTCAAGCCGGAAATCGATGTGCGCGGACTGAGTCAACTCAGCCTGCGCACCCTGGGCGCGCGCGGCAGCAAGCCGGCCCAGGTCTGCGGCAACTGGGCCAACGCGGTCCTGCTGGGCACAGAGGGCAGCACCGTCAAGCCGCGCTAACCCCCATCCAACGTTTCACAAAAAAGAGCCCCTCTCCGGACCGGGGAGGGCCCCTTGCAGCCTCACGATAACAAACCACTGATAACAGGGAGACAATCATGCATATGAAAAAACTGGTGGCCGCGATGGTGGCGGTAGGCTTGGCCTCAACTGCGCTGGCCGCCGACGAGCAGGATGAGCCGGCGCAGAAAAGCGACAAGGACCAGAAGATCACGCGAGTCGAAGTCACCGGCTCCAGCCTGAAACGCATCAACGCCGAAACGGCGTCGCCGGTGCAGGTGATCGACGCCAAGCAGATCGAGAATATGGGGGCGCGCACGCTGCTGCAGGTGCTGGACAACCTGCCTGCGGCCCGTCCATCGCAGCAGGACTTCCGCTCGATGTTCTCCGGCTCCGAC
Organism: Rugamonas rivuli; assembly: GCF_009380165.1. Lineage (GTDB taxonomy): Bacteria > Pseudomonadota > Gammaproteobacteria > Burkholderiales > Burkholderiaceae_D > Rugamonas > Rugamonas rivuli. The sequence continues at coordinate 280,940 of NZ_WHUF01000005.1, read as the reverse complement.
GGCGCCTCGCAGGCCAACCTGCGTGGTCTGGGCGCGCAGGGCACGCTGGTGCTGCTGAACGGCCGCCGTCTGTCGTTCTATGGTGCGCCGGCCGGCTTCCAGACCATGTTCGTCAACATCGACGCCATCCCCGCCGCCGCCATCGAACGCATGGAGGTGCTGACCGACGGCGCCTCGGCGGTCTACGGTTCCGACGCGGTGGCCGGCGTCATCAACGTCATCACCAAGAAAAGCTACCAGGGCCTGGAAGCGCGCGGCACTGCCGACTTCTCGTCCAACGTCAAATCCTACGGCGAGCGCCAGGGCAACGTCATCTATGGCCTGGGCGACTTGAACAGCGACGGCTGGAACGTCTACGGCTCGATCAACCTCTATCAGCGCGACCGCATTGCGCTGGAAGACACCTACCTGAAGCGCCCGGACTACTTCTACGTCAACAACCCGACCTTCGTTTCCGGCATGCGCATCGGCGTCGGCAGCGAGCCGGGTGTGGTCAATCCGGGCACGCTGTTCGTCTTCGACAAGGCCAATAACAACGCCCGCACCCAGCGCGCCGTCAACGGCTGCAACACCGCCATCACCGAAGCCTCGGGCACCCGCTGCGTGTGGAACACGCTGCCGTACCAGCTCGACACCGGCCCGACCTCCGACCGCGCCACCGGCTACCTGAGCGGCCGCGTGAAACTGGGTGGCGACCTGGAAGGTTATGCCGAAGCCACCTACACCCACATCAAGCTGCGCGGCGAGAACGGTCCGCGCAGCTTCAACAGCGGCAGCACCAGCAACTGGTTCGCGCGCAATACCGGCACCAAGCTGAACACCTTCGTCAATCCCTACCTGGGTCCCAACAACGTCTACCTGAAGGGCAAACTGGATGCGGACATGGCGGCCAAGATGGGCGGCGCCGCAGGCCTGAACTACATCATGCTCGACGCGCCTGGCCACTTCGGCCAGACCAACGAGGATAACAACTACCGTGCGCTGGCTGGCCTGCGCGGCAGCATCGGCGGCGGCTGGGACTTCGAGACGGCGCTCAGCGTGGCGGGCAGCCATTCGACGCTGTACCAGACGATCAACATCAACACCGCAGGTTTCGAAAAAGCCTTCGGTCCGTTCACCACCGATCCCGCGACCGGCCGCCGCTACATCTCCGACAATCCAGCCTACAAGTTCGGCGAAATCAGCGATGCCAATGCTGCGCTGCTGCGCGCAGCCTACCCAACCTTCGACATCCAGTCCTGGACCAAGCTGATTACCTGGGACGGCAAGATCGAAGGCACCATCGCCAAGCTGGGCGAACGCGAAGTGCGTGCCGCCTTCGGCGTCAACCTGATGCGCGAGAGCTTCTACACCCCCGGCAACCAGGACGCGGCCAATGGTCTGATCACGCAGCAGGGCGGCTCCTGGTTCGACGGCCAGCGCAACATCGCTGCGGTGTTCGGCGAGGTGGTGGTACCTGTCACCGACAAGCTGGAAGTGAACGCTGCCGCGCGCCTGGACAAATATCCGAACTTCGCCGCCAACCTGGCGCCGAAGCTGGGCGTGGTGTGGCGCGCGCGTCCGGAGGTGATGGTGCGTGGCACTTACTCCGAAGGCTTCCGCGCACCGAGCCTGGCCGAAGCGGGCAGCGGCGGCGTGTTTGCGCAGGTGGGCGGCATCCGCGACACCGTGCGCTGCGACGAGACCAATGCGATGGCGAAGGTGCTGATGAAATCCGTCTCGCCGGCCGAGGTGGAGCTGGGCAAGGGGCTGCTCAATTCGAACTGCTCGACCACGGTCGGCGGCCTGACCCCGCCCAATCCGTCGCTGCGTCCGGAAAAGGCCAAGATCTCGACCGCAGGCCTGGTGCTGCAGCCGGCCAAGGACGTCAGCATCTCGGTGGACTACTGGTTCGTCTATCGACGCAATGAAATCGTGCGCCAAGACTTCAACGAACTGTTCACGCAACTGGTGGACAAGTACGGCCCGGCCCTATCCGGCACCAGCGCGGCGATCCGCAATCCGATCAGCGACGCCGACCGCGGCACCATGGCGACCGTCGCCAGCATGTGCGCCAATCCGGCTAACGCGGCGGCCTGCGCCGGCGGCGTGCCCAAGTACTCGGTGGGAGACCTTGGCGGCTTGGTCAACTCGTATTCGAACCGTGGCCGCACGCTGGTCGACGGCATCGACATCGACGCGCGCACCCGCTTTTCACTGGGCGGTCTGGGCAAGTTGAGCACCGGCGTCGCGGCCACTATCCGCCGCCGCGAACTCTATAACTCGGAAGATGGCACCGGCTTCTCGGGCAACTACGTCGGTTACTACGATTCGCCGCGCGTGCGCGCCACGTTCAACGCCGACTGGGCATACGAAAAGTTCGTCACCAGTGTGTTCGTCAACTACACGGGCAAAACCAAATGGGCCTACGCGCCGTGGGACAAGGACAACACGCCTGAGAAATGCACCGCAGCCTCGGTCGCGCTGCCGTCCGACCTGTGCGGCGGTGCGCCGTCGTACTACACGGTCAACCTGGGCCTGAACTGGAAACCGATGAAGAACCTGGACGTAGGCCTGAACATCAAGAACCTGCTGAACAAGCAGCCTACTTACGACCCTAACGGCTGGGAAGGTTACAACCACAGTCAGAACCTGTTCGGCCGCATGTACTCGTTCTCGGCCAGCTACAAGTTCTTCTGATCCGCGCTAAAACAACAACAGGAGGAGCAGCATGCAACACCAACGATTCAAGCCGCGCCACAGCGCCATCCGCCAGGCGACGGCAATACTCATCGCGCTGACGGTGGCCGGCAGCGGCGGCCAGGCCTGGGCGCAGTCCAACGCCACGGCCACCATCTTCGGCGAAGTGCAGTCGCCGGCCGGCGCCACCGTGGTGCTGGAAAACCTGGCTACCGGCGCGCAGCGTACGCTGACGCCGGATACGTCGGGCCGCTACATCGCCAATTCGATGCCACCGGGCCGCTATGCGGCGCGTGTGGTCCGAGGCGGCACCGTGCAGGCCTCGCAGGAGGTTGAAGCGTTGGTGGGCGGTGGCGCGGAGGTCAACTTCGCCGCCGCCGTCGATGCTGCCGCCACCGTTGTGGTGCGCGGCGCCCGCACGCTGATCGACGTCTCCAGCACCAACAACGGCGTCGTCTTCACCGCCAAGGAGCTGAAGGCGCTGCCGGTGGCGAACGACATCTCCTCGGTGGTGCAGCTGACGCCGGGCGTGGCGCGCGGCACCAACTCGCAGTATGGCAGCGCGCCGCAGATCGGCGGTTCCGGCCAGTCGGAGAACGCGTTCTATGTGAACGGCTTCCCGATCACGAACATCCTGACCCAGGTCGGCGCGTCCGAGCTGCCGTTCGGCGCCATCTCCAACATGCAGGTGCTGACCGGCGGCTATGGTTCGGAGTTCGGCCGCTCCACCGGCGGCGTGGTCAACATCACCACCAAGAGCGGCGGTAACAAGTTCGAATTCGGCGGCAAGCTGTCGACCCTTCCGCGCGGCTTGAAGGGTACCACCGCCAATACCTACTTCCCCAACACCGGCGCCAATCCCAAGACCGACGGCAAGCTGCTGTATGCGAACCAGGACAACGGCAGCAGCAGCAAGACCCTTGGCCTGTATGGCAGCGGTCCGCTGATCAAGAACAAGCTGTTCGCCTTCGTCGCGCTGGAGCGCACCAAGTCCGACAGCCAGTCGGTCGGCGCCTCCACCGAGACGCCGGCTTCCGGCCTGCGCACCGGCTGGAACACCAGCGACACGGAAGTGAACCGCTACCTGGCCAAGATCGATTACAACCTGGCTGACGACCATCACCTGGAGTACACCAAGCTGTACGACCGCACCACCACGCACAGCCAGGCCTACGGCTACAGCTACGCGACGCAGTCGAGCAACGGCGTCAAGGGCGGCAGCGGCGACAACACCATCAACTGCTGCGGCGCCGCCTCCGCGCCCGGCGCCGACATCGATGTGCTGAAGTACACCGGTTACCTGACCGACAACCTGACCGTGACCGCCTTGTACGGCAAGTCGCGCACCATCCACCGCCGTTCGCCGGAAGGCTACGATCCGTCGCTGCCGCAGATCTCCAGCAGCACGGCGGTGCAGGTGCCGGGCCTGAACTATCCCAACCCGCAGACCGTGACCGGCAACCTGGTCGATCCGAATTCCGGCGACGAGCAAAAGGGCAAGCGGCTGGACGTCGAGTACCGCCTCGGCAGCCACTCGCTGCGCGCCGGTATCGACCGCATCGATGTCGATTCGCGCGTCGGCCTGGGCCTGGCCGGCGGCTACCGCTGGTCCTACCACAAGGATGCGCCGAACGCGCAGATCAACGGCGCCAACCAGACCTTGGCGCAGGGCGGCGGCTTCGGCACGCAGGGCTACTATGTCAGCCGCGATTACTACAGCAACCTCGCGCATCCGACCAGCGAACAGTCGGCGCAATACATCCAGGACCACTACCAGATCACCGACCGCGTGCTGCTGGACCTGGGCCTGCGCCGCGAGCAGTTCACCAACTACACCAGCAACGGCGACGCCTTCATCTCGCAACGCAATATGATCGCGCCGCGCGTCAGCGCCAGCTGGGACTACAACGGCGACGGCTCGCTCAAGCTGTCCTTCAACGCTGGCCGTTATCATCTGCCGGTGCCGTCCAACCTGTCCAGCAATATGGCGGCGCCGTTCACGTCGACCAGCGAATTCTTTACCTACACCGGTGTCGATGCGGCCACCGGTGCTCCGACCGGCCTGCACGCACTGGGCACCAAGCCATATTCCGCCAACAACGCCTACGGCCAAAGCCGCGACGCGCGCGAAGTCACCGCCATCGGCCTGAAGCCGCTGTCGCAGGACGAATTCGCGTTCGGCCTGGAGAAGGCCTTCAACAAGAAACTGGTGGCCGGCGCCAGCTTCCTGTATCGCCGCCTGAACGACACCAACGACGACAGCTGCGACCAGCGTCCGATCGACGCCTGGGCCGCCACCAACAAGGTCGACACCAGCAACTGGGGCGGCTTCCAGTGCGCGATCATCAATCCGGGCCGCGACAACGCGCTGTGGATCGATTTCGCCGACGGCAAAGGCCTGCGCCGCGTCGACATCACGGCGGCCCAGTGGGGCAACCCGAAGCCGGAGCGCACCTACCGCGCGCTGAACCTGTTCGTCGAGCACCCGTTAAGCAATGGCTGGTACGGCAAGGTCACTTACACGCTGTCTGCGCTCAAGGGCAATATGGAAGGGCAGACCGATACCATCGGCGGCGGCGACGTCGGCCTGACCGTCAGCGACGATCACAAGGAGCTGATGTACAACGCCTATGGCTACCTGCCGGGCGACCACCGGCACGCGATCAAGGCGTATGGCTTCATGCAGGTGCTGCCGGAGCTGACCGTCGGCGGCAACCTGGCGTTGACGTCAGGCGCTCCGCGTAACTGCATCGGCAACCTGCCCGACAACCTGCGCTTTGCGAACGACTACAACTCGGCCTACTTCTACTGCAACGGCGTGGCAACCCCGCGCGGCAGCCAGGGACGTTTGCCATGGCAGGCGCAGCTCGACCTGAACCTGGCCTACACGCCGCGCTACGCCAAGGGCCTGAGCCTGAAGGTCGATGTGTTCAACGTCTTCGACCGCCAGACCACGACCCGCTACAACGAGACCTACAACGACGGCAGCGGCATCTCGCGCAACTACCTGCAAGTGGCGGGCCGCACGTCGCCGCGCTCGGTGCGCCTGACCGCCGAATACGAGTTCTGATGTTCAACCTGAGGAGAGCATGATGAAACAGCAAAGTTTTTTCCTGGTTTGCGCAGCATGGATGTTGAGCGCCTGCGGCGGTACGTCCGCCGACGGGCAGGGTACGCAGACCGCCGCCAAGGTGGTGATGGGAGGGCCATCTGCCAGCGTGGCCGCCGCCAGCTCGAAGGCGGTGGCGCTGGCCGGTAACGCCTTCATCACCAGCGCGCCCGCCGATGCTGAGGAGGAGATCAACGACAACGGCCTGGCCAACTGGAGCAACCCAGCCACCGTCACCAGTGCTTACTTCCGCATGGCTTCAGCAGGCCAGGTCACGCTGGGGCTGGACGCCCGGCTGGCCGGCAGTAACAACAGCACCATACGCGTCACGGTCAACGGCACGCCGTTCCTCGTCAAGCTGTCGGTCAACGGCGCCAGGACTTATCCGGTCGGCACCGTCAACGTCGCCGCGCCGGGCTATGTGAAGGTCGATTTGCAGGGCGTCAGCAAGGACGGCGGCTACTTCGGCGACGTCTCTGCGCTGCGCGTGACCACCAGCGCCACCATCAACTACGCCAACGATCCGGCCAACTACTACTGGTCGCGGCGCGGGCCGTCGGTCCACATGGGCTACACCACGCCGGCCAACACCGAGTACTTCTACAACGAGGTGACGGTGCCGGCGGGGCAGGATCCGGAAGGCTCCTACTACATGGCCAACGGCTTCGGCCAGGGCTACTTCGGCATCCAGGTCAAGTCGCCCAGCGAGCGCTGGGTGCTGTTCTCGGTATGGGATCCTGATGGCGGCGGCAAGACCACGCTGGTCAAGAAGGGCGCGGGCGTGGTGGACAACAGCTTCGGCGGCGAGGGCACGGGCGGCCAGTCCTACCTGAGCTACAACTGGATCAGCGGGAACACCTACCGCTTCATCACCCGCGCGCGGCCGGATGGCGCCGGGGCCACCGACTACTCGGCGTGGTTCTACGCGCCGGAGCTGGGTGTGTGGCGCTTCATCGCCACCTGGAAGCGTCCCGCCACGACGACTTATCTGACCGGGGCCTACTCCTTCCTGGAGAACTTCATCGACACCAAGGGCTATACTGGCCGGCGTGTATCGTTCGGCAATCAGTGGGCGCGCAATGTGTCGGGCGCCTGGTCCGAGGTGACGAAGGCGCGCTTCACCGGCGACGCCACCGTGACCAACGTTCAGCGCATGGACTACGCGGGCGGCCTGGATAACGGCCAGTTCTACCTGCGTAACGGCGGCTTCTTCGGCGACTATGTGCCGGTGAACCAGAACTTCACCCGCGCCGCCACCGGCCAGCAACCGGCCGTGGATGTGACCACGCTGCCGCAGCAATAAAAGAATTTTAAAAGGAGCACCATGAAATCTGTTTTTAATCGACGAGACTTCCTGACCGCCGGCGCAGCGTTGGCCGGCAGCCTGATGATGCCGACTGCCTTTGCCGCCACCCGCGAGCGGGTACGCATCGGCATGATCGGCACCGGTATGCGCGGCCAGGTGCTGTTGCAGGAACTGCTGCGCCGCGATGACGTGGAAGTCGTCGCGCTGTGCGACATCGAACCCATCATGCTGGGCCGCGCGCTCAAGCAGGTGGAGAAGTTTGGCAAGGCCAAGCCGAAGACCTTCGGCGAGGACCGCGATCCGCAAGCCTACAAGCGCATGCTGGACGCCGGCACGCTGGACGGCGTCATCATCGCCACGCCGTGGGAATGGCATGCGCAGATGGCCATCGCCGCCATGCAGGCCAAGGTGCCTGTCGGTTGCGAGGTGGTGGCCGGCGTGACGCTGCAAGACCATTGGGATGTGCTCAACACCCAGCTGAAGACCAACACGCCGTATATGCTGCTGGAGAACGTCTGCTTCCGTCGCGACGTGATGGCGGTGCTGCAGATGGTGCGTTCCGGCCTGTTCGGAGAACTGATCCATCTGCAGGGCGGCTACCAGCACGACCTGCGCGCGGTGAAGTTCAACAGCGGCGATCCGGCCAAGCCGTATGGCGGTGGCGTGGAGTTCGGCGCCAAGGGCTGGTCGGAGGCCAAGTGGCGCACCGAGCATTCGGTGCAGCGCAATGGCGAGCTGTATCCAAGCCATGGCATCGGCCCATGCGCGATGTACACCAACATCAATCGCGGCAACCGCTTCACGCGCATCAACAGCTTCGCCACCAAGGCGCGCGGCCTGCACGACTACATCGTCAAGCAGCCGGGTGGCGCCAACAGCCCGAGCGCGAAGACGCAGTTCAAGCTGGGCGACGTCGTCACCACCACGCTGGCCTGCGAGAACGGCGAGACCATCCTGCTGCAGCACGACACCTCGCTGCCGCGCCCTTACTCGCTGGGCTTCCGCGTGCAGGGCACCGACGGCCTGTGGATGGACGTGAACAATTCCATCCACATCGAAGGCAAGAGCAAGCCGCACCAGTGGGAAGACTTCCAGGCCTACCAGGATAAGTACGACCATCCGCTGTGGCGCAAGCATGCCAAGGACGCGGAGGGCGCCGGCCATGGAGGCATGGACTTCTTCGTCATCCAGTCCTTCATCGAGGCGCTGAAGGCGAGGGCGCCGATGCCGATCGATATCTACGACGCGGTGACGTGGAGCGCCATTACGCCGCTGTCGGAGCAGTCGATCGCGCAGAACTTCCAGACGCTGGACTTCCCCGACTTCACGGCCGGGGCATGGAAGACGCGCAAGCCGATCTTCGCTTTGTAAGGTGGGGTACAATCTGCTGCGCCTAAACTCAGCACTAGCAGATTGAACCCCTACATGCCATCACGCCGCCTTTCCCTTGTCGCTTTAACCATCTTCGCCGCAGCCGCAGTCGTCGGCTGCAAGACCAATCCGGTGATCGAAACGCCAACGGCGCCGCCGCTGGCGGTGCCGGAACCCCTTCCTCCCAAGAAGATCAAGATCGGCCTGGCGCTGGGCGGCGGGGCGGCGCGCGGCTTCGCGCACATCGGCGTGATCAAGGCGCTGGAGGCGCAGGGCATCTACGCGGACATCGTGGTCGGCACCAGTGCCGGTTCGGTGGTCGGCGCGCTGTACGCGGCCGGGAATACCGGCTTCCAGTTGCAGAAGCTGGCGATGGACATGGACGAAGCGGCGATCTCCGACTGGGCCGTGCCGCTGTTCGGCAAGAGCTCCGGCGTGCTGAAAGGCGAGGCGCTGCAAACCTATGTCAACAAGGCGGTCAACAACCAGCCTATGGAAAAGCTGAAGATTCCGTTCGGCGCCGTGGCCTCGGATCTGAAGACCGGCCAGCCCATCCTGTTCCAGCGCGGGAATACGGGGATGGCGGTGCGGGCATCGTCGTCGGTGCCTGGCGTGTTCCAGCCGGTGGTGATCAACAACCGTTCGTATGTGGACGGCGGCTTGGTGGCGCCGGTGCCGGTGCGCTTCGCGCGCGACATGGGCGCGGACTTCGTCATCGCCGTCAACATCTCGACCCAGGCCGATGTGCAGGCCACCGTCAGTTCGCTCGACGTCATCATGCAGACCTTCAGCATCATGGGGCAGCGCATCAACCAGTATGAGTTGAAGGATGCGGACGTGGTCATCGCGCCTAGCCTGGGCAAGATGGCGGGCAACGACTTCGCCGGCCGCAACCAGGCCATCCTGGCGGGCGAGCAGGCCGCCGCGCAGGTGATGGCGCAGATCAAACAGAAACTGGAAGCCAAGCGCAGACCGTAGCAGTACAATATCCGGTCCAATAATAAGGAAGAGCACATGCAAACCAAACCTTACCTGTCGCTTGCCGACATCAAGAAAATCGCTGCCGGCGCTGAAGCCGAGGCTGTGGCCAACAACTGGCCTGTCGTCATCGCCATCGTCGATGACGGCGGCCACCTGCTGTGGTTGCAGCGCCAGGACGGCGCCGCGCCGCTGTCGTCGCACATCGCCCCTGCCAAGGCGCGCGTCTCGGCGCTGGGCCGCCGCGAATCGAAGATCTACGAAGACATGATCAACAACGGCCGCACCGCCTTCCTGAGCGCCCCGGCGCCGATGGCGGACGGCCTGCTGGAAGGCGGCGTGCCTATCATCGTTGACGGCCACGTCATCGGCGCCGTCGGCGTCTCGGGCGTCAAGTCGGCCGAAGATGTGCAAGTCGCTAAAGCCGGTATCGCCGCGCTGAACTAATTCTTTCGGCGTCCTGCCGAAATCGCCTGGCCGCCCGGCCAGGCTACCCCTGACCAAATAGGTGTAAAAAAGACATGCATAATAATAAATTATGCTATTCTTAAAATCCCCGAATGATGATCTGCGCAGACATCAGGCTGTGGTTCCTTTTCTTACTCCAATTCGAAAGAGCTACCTATGCTTAATAAAGTCCTCTGTGCCGGCCTGCTGGCCGCTAGCTGCATGGTTGCCCATGCCGAGCAAAACTGGTCCTTCACTTTTACCGGCTTTTACGACCAGGAAGCCGACGTCTTCCTTCCTGCTAACCAGCTGTCCGGCACGTTTTCCGGCACGGACCTGAATGGAAACGGCATCCTTGAGCTCAACGAGCTGAGCCGGCTGCACATCAACGGCGAATACGCGGCTGATAATTTCATCAACTGCGCCAGCACTTCATACTTTGCTTGCGGAACAGGCAGCTTTTCTTATCGCCTGGGCGGCAAGCTCGATTTCGATCTGGGCTGGCATGGCTGGGATGACGAGGGCTACCTGGACACCGGTCATCGCATCCATACCTACGACGTGGACTTTGCATGGGACCGGCATGGGCCTTGCTGCGCGGGCTCCACCGAGCAGCATCTCAACTGGACCGCGCAAACTCAACAAGTGGTGCTGGGGCCTGTGCCGGAGCCGGCCGGTTATGCGATGCTCGGCGTTGGCTTGCTGGGCCTGGCGCTGCGCAAGCGTCGCCGGGTGAATGCAGCTATTGCAAGTAAGTAAACCGCCACACCCGGCGGCATATTTTTGCCGCTATTTCGCCGACGGTCCATTGCCAAGCAGGGGGGATTTGGTTATAATTCAAAGGTTTAGCCAATCTCACCTCTACCGTAGCGACTACCACTCACTCCATCATCAATTGACCTTCCACCCTGGCCTGCGACGGCGGGGGATACACGACGGTCGTCTGACGTGGCGCAGCTACGGTAACTTTATCAGGAGTTGCCCTTGCCGCCATTTTTTTCTGGCCCTGCCGTTCCAGCCATACTGGCCCTTGCTGACGGAACTATTTTCAAAGGTTTTTCGATCGGCGCCGCCGGTCATACAACCGGCGAAGTGGTCTTTAATACGTCCATGACCGGCTATCAGGAAATCCTGACCGATCCTTCCTACAGCCGCCAGATCGTCACGCTGACGTATCCGCATATCGGCAATACCGGCGTTAATCCGGAAGACGTCGAATCCACCAAAGTCCACACGGCCGGTTTAATCATCCGTGACCTGCCGCTGATGGCGTCGAACTTCCGCTCCACCCAGTCGCTGTCCGACTACCTGAAGGCAGAGAACATCGTCGGCATCGCCGGTATCGACACCCGCAAGCTGACCCGCATCCTGCGCGAGAAGGGCGCCCAGTCCGGCGCCATCCTGGTCGGCACGCAAGGCAACGAGCCGTCGGCGTCGCAAGCGCTGGACCTGGCCCGTTCCTTCCCTGGCATCGCCGGCATGGACCTGGCCAAGGTAGTCACCGTCAAGGCGGCCTACGACTTCACCGAAACCGAATGGACGCTGGGCGAAGGCTACGGCAAACTGTCGGACCCTAAATTCCACGTGGTCGCTTACGACTTCGGCGTCAAGCGCAACATCCTGCGCATGCTGACCGCGCGCGGCTGCAAAGTGACCGTCGTGCCGGCGCAGACCACCGCCGACGAAGTGCTGGCGCTGAACCCGGACGGCGTGTTCCTGTCGAACGGCCCAGGCGATCCTGAGCCATGCGACTACGCGATCGCCGCCGCCAAGGTCTTCATGGCCAAGAAGCTGCCGCTGTTCGGCATCTGCCTCGGCCACCAGATCATGGGCCTGGCCTCGGGCGCGAAAACCCTGAAGATGAAATTCGGCCACCACGGCGCCAACCACCCGGTGCAGGACCTGGACAGCAAACAAGTGCTGATCACGTCCCAGAACCACGGCTTCGCTGTGGACCCGGACACCTTGCCGGCCAACTGCCGCGTAACCCACAAATCGCTGTTCGACGGTTCGCTGCAGGGCTTCGCCCGCACCGACACGCCGGCCTTCTGCTTCCAGGGCCACCCTGAAGCATCGCCCGGCCCGACTGACGTCGCTTACCTGTTTGACCGCTTCATCGGCATGATGGAAGCAACGGAGAAAAAATAAGATGCCTAAACGTACAGACATTAAAAGTATTCTGATTATTGGCGCTGGCCCGATCATCATCGGCCAGGCTTGCGAGTTCGATTATTCCGGCGCACAGGCCTGCAAGGCCCTGCGCGAAGAGGGCTACAAAGTCATCCTGGTCAACAGCAATCCTGCGACCATCATGACCGACCCGGAAATGGCCGACGTCACCTACGTCGAGCCTATCACCTGGCAAGTCGTGGAACGCATCATCGCCAAGGAAAAGCCGGACGCGATCCTGCCGACCATGGGCGGCCAGACCGCACTGAACTGCGCGCTGGACCTGCATCGCCACGGCATTCTGGACAAGTACAAGGTCGAGCTGATCGGCGCCACGCCGGAAGCCATCGACAAGGCCGAAGACCGCTCCAAGTTCAAGGATGCGATGACCAAGATCGGCCTGGGTTCGGCCAAGTCGGGCGTCTCGCACACCATGGAAGAATCGTGGGCCGTACAGCGCACGCTGGGCTTCCCGGTCATCATCCGTCCGTCGTTCACGATGGGCGGCACCGGCGGCGGCATCGCCTACAACGAAGAAGAATTCGAAACCATCTGCAAACGCGGCCTGGAAGCTTCGCCGACCTCCGAACTGCTGATCGAAGAATCGCTGATCGGCTGGAAAGAGTACGAGATGGAAGTGGTGCGCGACAAGGCGGACAACTGCATCATCATCTGCTCGATCGAAAACCTGGATCCGATGGGCGTGCACACCGGCGACTCGATCACCGTGGCGCCGGCGCAGACGCTGACCGACAAGGAATACCAGATCATGCGCAACGCCTCGCTGGCGGTGCTGCGTGAGATCGGCGTCGACACCGGCGGCTCCAACGTGCAGTTCTCGATCAACCCGGCCGACGGCCGCATGATCGTCATCGAAATGAATCCGCGCGTATCGCGTTCGTCGGCACTGGCGTCGAAAGCCACCGGCTTCCCGATCGCCAAAGTGGCGGCCAAGCTGGCCGTGGGCTTCACGCTGGACGAGCTGCGCAACGAGATCACCGGCGGCGCGACCCCGGCCTCGTTCGAACCGTCGATCGACTACGTCGTCACCAAGATCCCGCGCTTCACGTTCGAGAAGTTCCCGACCGCCGACCACCACCTGACCACCCAAATGAAATCGGTCGGCGAAGTGATGGCGATCGGCCGCACCTTCCAGGAATCGTTCCAGAAAGCGCTGCGCGGCCTGGAAGTCGGCGTCGACGGCCTGAACGAAAAAACCAAGGACCGCGAGAAGATCGAAGAGGAACTGGGCGAGCCTGGTCCTGAGCGTATCTGGTACGTGGGCGACGCGTTCGCCCAGGGCTTCACGCTGGAAGAAGTGCACAACCTGACCAAGATCGATCCGTGGTTCCTGATCCAGATTAAAGAGATCGTGGACCTGGAACTGTGGATGGACACGCAGAAGCTGGACCAGATCGACAAGCCTACGCTGTACAAGCTGAAGCAAAAAGGCTTCTCGGACCGCCGCCTGGCCTTCCTGCTGCAGACCGATGCCAAGGCCGTGCGCGCCAAGCGCCATGAGCTGAACATCCGTCCCGTGTACAAGCGCGTGGACACCTGCGCCGCGGAGTTCTCGACCAACACCGCCTACATGTACTCGACCTACGATGAAGAGTGCGAGTCCAACCCGACCGACAAGAAAAAGATCATGGTGCTGGGGGGTGGCCCTAACCGTATCGGCCAGGGTATCGAATTCGACTACTGCTGCGTCCACGCGGCGCTGGCGATGCGCGAAGACGGCTACGAGACCATCATGGTCAACTGCAATCCGGAGACCGTGTCGACCGACTACGATACCTCGGATCGCCTGTACTTCGAATCGCTGACGCTGGAAGACGTGCTGGAAATCGTCGACCTGGAAAAACCGGTCGGCGTGATCGTTCAATACGGCGGCCAGACCCCGTTGAAACTGGCGCTGGACCTGGAAGCCAACGGCGTGCCTATCGTCGGCACCTCGCCGGACATGATCGACGCCGCCGAAGACCGCGAGCGTTTCCAGCAGATGCTGCACAAGCTGAATCTGCGCCAGCCGCCTAACCGCACTGCGCGCACCGAAGCCGACGCCCTGGCGCTGGCGCAGGAAATCGGCTACCCGCTGGTGGTCCGTCCTTCCTACGTGCTGGGCGGCCGCGCGATGGAAATCGTCCACGAGCAGCGCGACCTGGAGCGCTACATGCGCGAAGCGGTCAAGGTATCGCACGATTCGCCGGTGCTGCTGGACCGCTTCCTGAACGACGCCATCGAGTGCGACGTCGATTGCATCTCCGACGGCGAAACCACCTTCATCGGCGGCGTGATGGAACACATCGAGCAAGCCGGCGTGCACTCGGGCGACTCCGCCTGCTCGCTGCCGCCTTACTCGCTGGCGCAAGAGACCATCGATGAACTGAAGCGCCAGACCTCGCTGATGGCCAAGGGCCTGAACGTGGTCGGCCTGATGAACGTGCAGTTCGCGATCCAGAAGCAGGAACGCGACGGCGAATTGCGCGACGTGGTCTACGTGCTGGAAGTGAACCCGCGCGCGTCGCGTACCGTGCCGTTCGTGTCGAAGGCCACCGGCCTGCAGCTGGCGAAGATCGCCGCGCGTTGCATGGTCGGCCAGACCTTGGCACAACAAGGTATCACCAAGGAAGTCGTGCCACCTTACTTCAGCGTCAAGGAAGCCGTGTTCCCGTTCGTGAAATTCCCGGGCGTCGACACCATCCTCGGACCTGAGATGAAATCGACCGGTGAAGTCATGGGCGTCGGCAAGACCTTCGGCGAAGCCTTCGTCAAGTCGCAGCTGGGCGCGGGCATCAAGCTGCCGAAATCGGGCAAGGTGTTCCTGTCGGTGAAATCGTCGGACAAGCCACGCGCCGTGAAAGTGGCGCGCGACCTGGTGGACATCGGCTTCACGCTGGTGGCGACCAAGGGCACCGCTGCCGTCATCGCGGCGGCCGGCATTCCGGTCACGCCGGTGAACAAGGTGGTCGAAGGCCGTCCGCACGTGGTCGACATGATCAAGAACCACGAAATCGTCCTGGTCATCAACACGGTGGAAGAGAAGCGCAGCGCCATTACGGACTCGCGCCAGATCCGCACCTCGTCGTTGGCTTCGCGCGTGACGACCTACACCACCATCGCCGGCGCGGAAGCGGCGGTCGAAGGCATCCGTCATTTGGACGAGTTGCAAGTGTACGATTTACAAGGGCTGCATAAAACCTTACACTAAGGTTCTTTCGTCGCCTCGGTGACGGGAAACAGTACCTTTTAACCACAGAGCTCGCGCTGCAGGTTGGCGTGGCCTCTGTGGTTTTCCATTGTAACAACAGAGTAAATATAAACATGACTTCAGTTCCACTTACCAAGTTCGGCGCAGAACTCCTGAAAGAAGAGTTGCACCAGTTGAAGACCAAAGAACGCCGTATCGTGATCGACGCGATTGCTGAAGCGCGTTCGCATGGCGATCTGTCGGAAAACGCCGAGTACGATGCCGCCAAGGAGCGCCAGGCGTTCGTCGAAGGCCGCATCGCGGAACTGGAAGGTAAGCTGAGCGCAGCACAAATCATCGACCCGACCACGCTGGACGCCGATGGCCGCGTGGTGTTCGCGTCGACCGTGGACCTGGAAGACCTGGATTCGGGCGCGAAAGTGACCTACCAGATCGTCGGCCTGGACGAAGCGGACCTGAAACTGAGCAAGGTATCGGTGACGTCGCCGATCGCCCGCGCGCTGATCGGCAAGTCGGCCGGCGACGTGGTGGAAGTGCAGGCGCCGTCCGGCCCGCGCGAATACGAAATCCTGGAAGTGCGTTACATCTGATGCTGCTCGCGCGTACACGTTTGCTGGTCGCGACGCTGTGGGCGGGCAGTCTGTGGGCAGTCGGCTATCTGGCCGCGCCGACGCTGTTCGCCACGCTGAGCGACCGGGTGCTGGCCGGCACGATAGCCGCCAGCCTGTTCAAGAATCAAGCCTGGCTGTCGATCGCCTGCGCGCTGGTGATGCTGGTGCTGCTGTGGGTCAGCAAGGGCGCCGAGACGGGCGGCATCTTCGCCGGTTCGGCCGCGAACTCGGCCGCCAAGACGCGCCGCACGCTGCTGGTGGTGGTCATCGCCATGCTGGGATGCACGCTGGTGTCGCACTTCGGCCTGCAACCGATGATGGCCGCATTGCGTGCCGCGGCGGGGCCGGGCGGTGTGATGGAAGGCGCCGCGAAGAATGAATTCGGCATGTTGCACGGCATTTCCAGCAGCATCTACCTGGTGCAGAGCTTGCTGGCCGCGTGGCTGGTGGTGAAACAGTAATACAGTAATAACGGTAATAACAGTTTCGTCCTTTCCCAGGCGGGAAAGGACGATGCATCAGGCTTACTTCGAGCCCAGTGCGCTCTTCTTGGTCGACTTCTGCAGTGGCTTGGCGCGTTTGATATTGCCGCCTTGCGTCACGCGTTCATTTCCCTTGAGCAGTACCTTGGTCACAGACGGGCGTTTGGTGCCGCTTGGGCTAGGCTTGACGATGGTGACTTCGCGCAGGCCTTTGCCGGAGGTCGAACGGGCTTTTTCCGTTTCAACCTTAGGGCGGTACAGCACCAGCAGCTTGCCGATGTGTTGCACAGGGGCCGCATCCAGCTTTTCGCAGATGGTGTCGTACATTTCGGCACGGGCTTCGCGGTCGTCGCCGAAGACGCGGACCTTGATCAGACCGTGCGAGTCCAGGCCCAGCGAGATTTCCTTGAGGACGTTGGCTGTCAGGCCTGCCTCGCCGATCAGGACGATAGGCTTGAGACCATGCGCTTCGGCGCGCAGAGCGCTGCGCTCAACAGGTGTAAGTTTTTGCATAATATATTTTTAGTGGTTCCCTTAAAGGCAGTATTCTACGCGAATGAAGAAGAAGAAATTAAACAAAAACTGGTTACACGACCACATTAACGACCCTTACGTGAAATTAGCGCAAAAAGAGGGCTACCGCGCCCGCGCCGCTTTCAAGCTCAAGGAGATCGATGAGGACGAGAACCTGATCAAGCCCGGCCAGGTCATTGTCGACCTCGGCTGCACTCCCGGCAGCTGGGGGCAATACGCGCGTCGCAAGCTGGCTGGCAAGGAGGGCGGGGGCATCAATGGCACGCTGATCGGCCTCGATCTGCTGCCGATGGAGCCGATCGCCGACTTCCACTTCATCCAGGGCGATTTCCGCGAGCCCGAGGTGCTGCAGATGCTGGAAGACCATGTCAAAGGTCAAAAAGTTGACTTGGTGTTATCGGATATGGCGCCCAACCTGTCCGGCATCCCCGATTCCGACGCCGCGCGCATGGAACATCTGATCGATTTGGCAATTGAATTCTCCCAGGCGCATTTGAAACCGACCGGCTCGCTGCTGGTGAAGTGTTTTAAAGACATGGGTTTTAACGACATCGTGCTCAAATTCCGCCGCGAATTCAAAACCGTGATCCAGAAAAAGCCGAAAGCCAGCCGCGACAAGTCGTCCGAGATTTTCCTGCTGGGCCGTGGCCTGAAAAACCCGACCGACGGCATGTTGTCGGCGCAACCGCTGGAATCTGACGAATTCCCCCTCGGACGCCCTTGATATTTGCCACTCGGGCCGCACATCGGCACGGTGCAGATCAGTTTTGACTTGATCGCACCGGTATTTTGGTCAAATAATGTGTTTTTTCGGCTGGAGTTTGGCCGCACGCGTAAGCGGGCTTCTGGCACCGCCTGCTTATTGCGAGTAAAATCGGGTTTCTAGCTATAGGTAAAAGATGCGCCCTGCATCCAAGGAGTTTTCGTGAATAACATGTTTTCCAAATCAGCCATCTGGGTAGTTGTCGTACTGCTCCTGCTCATGCTGTACAAGCAGTTCGATAGCCATGGCGTCGCAGGTGGCAGCAAAACCATCGCTTATTCCGAGCTGCTGGATGAAGTCAAGGCCAAGCGGATCAAGGATGTGCTGATCGAAGGTACGGCCATCACCGCCACCCGCAGCGACGACACCAAGGTGCGCGCCACCGCCACCGGCCTCGATCGCGGCCTGGTCGGCGATCTGCGCGACAACGGCGTGCACTTCGACGTGCGTCCGCCTGAAGAGCCATCGTTCCTGCAGCAAGTGTTCGTTTCCTGGTTCCCGATGCTGTTGCTGATCGGCGTGTGGATTTTCTTCATGCGCCAGATGCAGGGCGGCGGCAAGGGCGGCGCGTTCTCCTTCGGCAAATCGAAGGCGCGCATGATGGACGAAACCAATAACACCGTCACCTTCGCCGACGTCGCCGGTTGCGACGAAGCGAAGGAAGAAGTCAACGAAATCGTCGACTTCCTTAAAGACCCAAGTAAATTCCAGAAACTGGGCGGCCGCATTCCACGCGGCGTGCTGATGGTCGGTCCTCCGGGCACGGGTAAAACCCTGCTGGCGCGCGCCATCGCCGGCGAAGCCAAGGTGCCGTTCTTCTCGATCTCCGGTTCGGACTTCGTCGAGATGTTCGTCGGCGTGGGTGCATCCCGCGTGCGCGACATGTTCGAGAACGCCAAGAAGCATTCGCCGTGCATCATCTTCATCGACGAGATCGACGCTGTCGGCCGCCATCGCGGCGCCGGCATGGGCGGCGGTAACGATGAGCGCGAACAGACGCTGAACCAGTTGCTGGTGGAAATGGACGGCTTCGAAGCCTCGTCCGGCGTGATCGTGGTGGCTGCCACCAACCGCGCCGACGTGCTGGACAAGGCGCTGCTGCGTCCGGGCCGTTTCGACCGTCAAGTATCGGTCGGCCTGCCGGACATCCGCGGCCGCGAACAGATCCTGAACGTGCACATGCGCAAAGTGCCTATCGGTACCGACGTCAAGGCCGACATCCTGGCCCGTGGCACCCCTGGCTTCTCGGGCGCCGACTTGGCCAACCTGGTCAACGAGGCTGCGCTGTTCGCCGCGCGCCGCAGCAAGCGCCTGGTCGACATGATCGACTTCGAAGATGCCAAGGACAAGATCTTCATGGGCCCTGAGCGCAAGTCGATGGTCATCCGCGAGGAAGAGCGTCGCAACACCGCGTACCACGAGTCCGGCCACGCCGTGGTCGCCAAGCTGCTGCCTAAGGCCGATCCGGTCCACAAAGTGACCATCATGCCGCGCGGCTGGGCACTGGGCCTGACCTGGCAGCTGCCTGAGCACGACAATATCTCGGGCTACAAGGACAAGATGCTGGAAGAGATTTCCATCCTGTTCGGCGGCCGTATCGCCGAAGAGATCTTCGTCGGCCAGATGTCGACCGGCGCCTCGAACGACTTCTCGCGCGCCACCAAGCTGGCCCGCTCGATGGTGACGCGCTTCGGCATGTCCGACAGCATGGGCGTGATGGTCTACGAAGACAGCCAGAACGACGGCTTCTTCGGCGGCGCATCGAAGACGATTTCCGAAGCTACCCAGCAAATGGTCGACGCCGAGATCCGCGCCATCCTGGATCAGCAATATCAACTGGCGCGCAAGCTGCTGGAAGAGAACCGCGAGAAGGTCGAAGTGATGACCAAGGCGCTGATGGAGTGGGAAACCATCGATGCCGACCAGATCAACGACATCATGGCCGGCCTGGAGCCGCGTGCACCGAAAGCCGGCGTGACCATCCGCAAGCAGCCGCCTAGCGATGGTGGCTCGGGCGTGTCGCCCAGCGTGACCGCGCCAGCCTGATACGTGGCTGCGCAGTAGCATAGAGGGGTGGGGAGCAATCCTCGCCCTTTTTTTATTTTTCTTCCGGTTTCACATGCGATCTACATTACAGTTCGGCCGTTTCAACTATCCGTGGCGGGGCGATCGCGTCCGCGCCCGCGTGATGGGCATCCTCAACGTCACCCCCGATTCGTTTTCCGACGGCGGCCAGCACCAGTCGCTGGAGTTCGCCATCTCCCATGCCGAGCAGATGATATTGGACGGCGTCGATATCATCGACGTCGGCGGCGAATCCAGTCGCCCCGGGGCGCCGCCGCTGCCGCTGGAGCAGGAGCTGCAGCGCGTGATGCCGGTGCTGTACGCGCTGCGCGATATCGGCCCGGCCATCTCGGTCGACACCTACAAGCCGCAAGTGATGCGCGAAGCCATCATCGCCGGCGTCGACATGATCAACGACATCAACGGCTTCCGCGCGCCCGGCGCCATCGATGCGGTGCGCGACAGCGACTGCGGCTTGTGTATCATGCACATGCAAAGCGATCCGCAGCATATGCAACTGGCGCCCAGCTACACCGACGTGGTGGCCGAAGTCATCGCTTTCCTGCGCGAGCGCATCGCCACGCTGACGGCGGCCGGCATTGATCCGCGTCGCCTGTGCATCGATCCGGGTTTTGGATTTGGCAAGACTGTGGAGCATAATTACGCCTTGTTGAAAGCCACCGGGCAATTGATCGCGGAACTGAATGTGCCGCTGCTGGCCGGCCTGTCGCGCAAGTCCATGGTGGGCGCGGTGACGGGCAAACCGGTCGAGCAGCGCATGGCCGGCAGCGTCGGCGGCGCACTGGCGGCGGTGGCGCAGGGCGCGCTGATCGTGCGCGTGCACGATGTGGCGGAAACGGTGGATGCGCTAAAAGTATGGCAGGCAGGATTTAACCTACAACGATAAAGAGAATACACAATGTCACGTAAATATTTTGGAACTGACGGCATCCGCGGCCTGGTTGGCGTCACCCCGATCACGCCGGACTTCGTCATGCGCCTCGGCTACGCGGCCGGCAAGGTGCTGGCCGGCGCGCGCAGCGGCGCGGTGCGTCCGACCGTCCTGATCGGCAAGGACACCCGCATTTCCGGCTACATGCTGGAAGCGGCGCTGGAGGCGGGCTTCTCGGCCGCTGGCGTCGACGTCATGCTGGCCGGTCCGATGCCGACCCCGGCCATCGCCTACCTGACGCGCGCGCTGCGCCTGTCGGCCGGCGTGGTGATCTCGGCGTCGCACAACCCGTTCCAGGACAACGGCATCAAATTCTTCTCCGACCAGGGCACCAAGCTGCCGGACTCGGTCGAGCTGGAAATCGAAGCCGCGCTGGACGAGCCGATGGCCTGCGTGGCCTCGGAAAAACTGGGCCGCGCCAAGCGCCTGGACGATGCCCAGGGCCGCTACATCGAATTCTGCAAGAGCACCTTCCCGAACGAGCTGGACCTGCGTGGCCTGAAGCTGGTGGTCGATTGCGCCCACGGCGCCGCCTACAATATCGCTCCGCACGTGTTCCACGAGCTGGGCGCTGAAGTCATCGCCATCGGCAACAAGCCGGACGGCTTCAACATCAACCTGGGTCACGGCGCCACCGCGCCGGACGCCATGGCCGCCGCCGTGCGCGCCCACGGCGCCGACCTCGGCATCGCGCTGGACGGCGACGCCGACCGCCTGATCATGTGCGACGCCAACGGCCGCCTGTACAACGGCGACGAGCTGCTGTACCTGATGGTCATGGATCGCCTGGCGACCGGCCCGGTGGCCGGCGCGGTCGGCACCTTGATGACCAATATGGCGGTCGAAGTGGCGCTGAAAGAGAAGGGTATCGGCTTCGCGCGTGCCAAGGTCGGCGACCGCTACGTGCTGGAAGTGATGAAGGACAAGGGCTGGCTGCTGGGCGGCGAGGGCTCGGGCCACCTGCTGTGCCTGGACAAGCACACCACCGGCGACGGCATCATCTCGGCGCTGCAAGTGCTGTCGGCGCTGAAGCGCGCCGGCAAATCGCTGGAGCAGTGCGCCGGCGACCTGGTGATCTTCCCGCAGACCCTGGTCAACGTGCGTGTCTCGCCAGGCTTCGACTGGACCAAGAACGCCGCCATGGTGGCAGAAAAGGAATTGGTCGAGCGCGAGCTGGGCGACAGCGGCCGCGTGCTGATCCGCGCCTCCGGCACGGAACCTTTAATACGCGTGATGGTCGAAGCACGTAATGCCGACGATGCGCAGTCGATGGCGCGCCGCATCGCCGACAAGGTGGATGCGCAGCTGGCTGCGTAAAATTTCAGCAGTGTAATAAATCGCCTGCCTGTCATTGACGTAGGGAGGGGCAGGCGTTAGAATACTGTCTTCGGAGTGTGGCGCAGCCCGGTAGCGCACCTGGTTTGGGACCAGGGGGTCCAAGGTTCGAATCCTTGTACTCCGACCAAGAACTTTTAAAACGGGTTGTCGAAAGACAGCCCGTTTTTCATTTCCGTGACGTATTCTCGTCGCGACATATCTGCCCATAGCTCAGTTGGATAGAGCATCAGCCTTCTAAGCTGAGGGTCGCAGGTTCGATTCCTGCTGGGCAGGCCAAAATCCTATTTGAAATCAGAAGTTCAAGCTCAGCTCATGCTGCTTTAAGCGGCAGCGATGCGCTATTTTTCGTCTTGCCGGAGTCTGTCGCAGGTTTCACTTCCTTATACCACTTCTCCAACTCCGAGTCGGTTGCAATATCATCAATATTAAATCCCAGCATAAAAAATGCCTTATCCACTGTGCGAAACTGCTCTTGGGTAATAATTTCATTTTTGAAGTGCACCTCCGTTATGTATCTTATTACCCATGAGGCATATTTATTTGCGACCATGGCACGGGCATCATTTTTTCCTGCTGAATAAGTTTTTAATCCAAGAATTTTCTTCGTCGCTTTGTTCGGAACACGTATATTTGTATTTTTTCCAGCGAAAAATAGCATTTTTGATGTCAGCTCCTTAAATGAAGGCTGGTTTTTCTCCGGCAGAGTACAATAAAATTTTATTAAAATGTAATTCAAAAAAGCGGCGCACCTGGAATCGTAAATTGTGACGAAATTGGATGCAAAAGAGTAAACTTTCGTCCATCCAGCGGACCAGATCAATTGTGTGCCTGGCAATGTAATTTCATTGTCATTGTTTAGCCACGCAATTGAATTTTGAAGATGTGATGTCAGCATATTTTCATCGTGCATAGAAAATGCTTTTTCAATATTGCTGTCTTGAACGTTGCCCCAATCAAAAATTTTAATGCAGCTTAAAAGCAAATCAGTTTCACTCATTCCAGAGATTGAGTTTCCCAAAGATTGGTTTCCACCAAATACGGTGTCATCGACAATGCGCTTTCCCGCAGAATGATATTTCCCTTTTGGAATGCTGTTGGCAGTGCTGATGAAATCAATTTCCTTAACTGGATGGGCATCGGTTTCAAGATTTTTCGCTGCTTTGGAACCATAATTTACGGTATATAATGTCTTGGAAATTTGTGTTTGATAAAATTTATAAAATTCAAGAGTGTTTAATAATTTTTTGACGGCAGAGTAACTGGGAAGTGACGAAGTGTCTGATTTTTTAAGACTCATTTTGCTTATGCAGTTGGGTGTTTGGGAATTATGAATTTAAGCTATGTCCAAAGAGAATCGTGCCGGTGTTTTCCCTGTGAATGCCTGGCAAGTATTTTAAGCTACAACGCTAGTCGCCGAAACTACACGCTGTTGTTTCTTTGATAAAAATGAGAATTGGTGATATTTGGAGTGATGCCTTTATGCAAAGCTACTTGCTCTCAAGTTGAAAACCAAGGAGCTCGACGTGGAAAAGAAACCGTTGTTCCTCGCAAGTCCACTTCGTTCAGCTCTCGCCCTCTGTTTTCTTGCCGCAAGCATGGCGCCGGCGCATGGATTCGGCCTGAAGACCCACTTGTGGATAGCGCAGTCCATGCTAGCCGAGTTGCAAAACGGCTGCAGCTTCGAGATCGGCACCGTGCCGATTTCCATCGATGCCCAGCTGTGCCGCAGCATCCAACAGCATCCGAAAGCGTTCATGGCCGGGGTTCTGGGGCCCGACGCTTACCCTGATCTCGTCACTGGACAAATCACCACCCATCCCGGCATCCCGGGCGACTGGCAAACCAGCGATTGGCTGCGGCATATTTATGGACAGGCCAAGGAGGGCCCGGAACTGGCGTTTGCTGCCGGCTACCTGACCCACGCGGCCTCCGATGTGTTTGCCCACAGCTACGTCAACGCCTACGCGGGCGATATCTTTGTGCTGTCGGATGAGCGTGCGGTCGAGCGCCGCCATTTTGTGCTGGAAAAATACATCGACAGCAAGCTGCCTGGCTTCGCCTTCGACCGCCGCGAGCTGGAGCCGCCAGCGGAGTTTGTCCGCGACAAGCTGATCTACGACATCAACGCCGGCCGCCTGGCGCGCAAGGCGCAATACGCACCGCATATCGTCGCCATGCAGGCGGCGCGCGCGGCGATACGCAGCGCAAACCGCGATATCGACAAGCTGGAGCTCGATTCCTCCGGCGCGCTCAAAGAGGTGCGTGCGGAGCAGCTCCAGGCCGAGACCGGTATCGCGCAGGACCAGCCGCAACTGGCCCTGGCTGAGGCCAGCCTTCGAACGAGCGAAGACCGGCTGGCCCAGCGACAAAATGACTTTGATCAGGCCAGCACCGCGTTGCAGAGCGCGACGGCAGCGTTCAATGTGGAGGCGCCTTCGGCCGCCGTCAGGGCCCTGAGGTTTGCCGCGCAAGTCCAGCATGACGCGCAGCTCAAGCGCCTCAACGAGGAGCAGGGCTTGACCGGCGCGGCGCGCGCCAAGGTCGAGGTGCTGCGGGCCAGGCTCGCGAAGTGGCGCGATCAACTCGCCACTGCCGCATCGATCAGGCAGACGATGCAGGAACTGATCGCGGGTTCGAGCTTCTTGTCCGGCTATATGAAAAACTGGGAAGAGGGATTGGACGTCGCCGGCCGTGAGTACATCAATACCTCGCACCGCGTGGTGCTCGGCACGCTGGACCACCAATCGTCGTTCGTCAGGGAATATCAGAACTGGTACAAGTGCTATGGCAGTGCCTTCACGCCGGTGCCGTATCAATTCGGCGATGCCGTATGCGAGGGCAAGAGGTTTTATATCGAGCTCAAGAGCAAGCTGGAGGAGCAGGTGTTGCATGCGCTGCCGCCGCGCTTCGCGCACCTGGTCCAACGTTACATCGAGATCAAGAAGTGGATACGGGAGAAGGTCAAGCACGAACTCGATGAAGCGGCGCTGGCCTTTGAGAAACTGATCGCGCCTGACAAGACCACGGGCGATTTCATCGCGCTGCTGGCGCGGCCTGAGTATGCCACCGAAGCCAAACTCGACGAGGTGTTCGCCACGACCGCGGACGCCAACGGCAAGCAGCTGCTGGAATTCGCTTCCATGCACAGCTTTGTGAACAGCGACATCGGCTTGCAAGGCGACACATTGAATCCGGCGATGTTCAACGCGCTGCGCCATGCGCTGAGCTTGTCCAAGCTGTCGTTGGTAGGTCACACGGGCGTCCGGCGTATCGTCTGGGTGCTGGGCGGCGACCCCGATCTCCTCACGCCGCCTGCTGATGTGGGCGAGCGCTATTCAGTACTCTATTCCATGGTCCGCTCAATCGACGGCAACCAGCAATGGCAACCCTATGGCTTGCCTTATGCGCGACAGGATGGCGGCGCTACGCCGGATGCTGCTGAACGCAGATATGGCTACGGCCCGGAAGACAGTGCCAGGGGCTTCGAACTGTTCACTATTCCCTCGCTGCGCACCACCGTGTTCCCGCGGATTTTTAGCGCCAATGCCGCAGGGGAGGCCGGCATTGCAGGCAGTCTCATGAGGCACCCGAAGCTGGCCGAATATCCATTCAAGGAATGCCGGCAGCACCCGTTCCCGCGCACCTTTAACGACGATGGAACGCCGCTGCTTGAGGATTGCGCATGCCAGGAGAGCCTTGCCCTGGCGATGCCTTCCGCACCAACGATAGGCGAGTCCGTGCGCAGGGTCGCGAGCTGGCTCGGCTTCGGACCCTAGATCCGGTCCGTCTCTCGCCGCACCACTCGCCCGATGATGATGCACTCACCCTCGCGGCAGCTCTTGCGGCGGTGGCGTTGCTGGTCCTGGTTGTCCGAGGTCAGCCACCAGTCGCCGCGGTCGCGCGTCAGGCGCTTGACCACGGCCTGGCCTTCGTAGTTGACGGCAAACACGACGCCGTCCTCCATCGCCGTGTCGGCGGTGTTGATGATCACCAGGTCCCCCGCGTACAGATTGGGCTCCATGCTCTCGCCCTTGACCGCGATGGCGATCAGCCGTTCCGGGATGTAGCCGTGGCGGTCGGCCCAGTTCTTGGAAACGCTTAATTTGCTACCGTCGTAAATCTCTGGAACAGTTTGAAAGCCCGTCATACCTGCCGATAGCTGAAGTTGCACTTTGCGAATTTCGTAAAAATCTGGATCGCCCGCATCCGCCACCACCACCTGCCGATATTCCCGTTCGACGCCGCCGCCGCTGCGCGCCCGCGGCTCGCGGCCTTCATGCAGCCATTCGAACCTCACATTGCAGGTCGCCGCCAGCTGGGCCAGCGTCTGCGTCTCCGGGCCTTTCTTGCCCACGCCCTTGAGTATGCGGTTGATCGTCGGCTGCGGTACGCCGGAGGCGCGCGCGAGGGCGCTCTGGGTGGTGAACCCAGCCTCTTTCATAGCTTCATCGAGTCTGCTTGCGATATCCATGGCACGAACTATACGTGCATGAATAAAAATACGCAATAATTTATTCATTCAGGTATTGATTGGCTATCCATTCGCGTATATTCTGTGTCCATGAATAAAAACATTTCGAATTTCCCACGTTCCAACCACTTGCCCATGCCGCTGACGCCGGGCGACTGCGACCTGCGCGATTTCACCTTCATGCCGCTCGATGTGCTGCGGCTGCGCGACAGCGATATCTCGGCCATCGTCAGCGGCGACGAGTTCCGCGCCGCCGTGCTGCTGTGGTGCGCGTCGTGGCATCAGATTCCCGCCGCCAGCATTCCCGACGACGACGTGGTGCTGGCGCAGCTGGCCGGCTATGGGCGCGTCGTCCGTGAGTGGAGCAAGCTGCGCGCCGGCGCGCTGCACGGCTGGATCAAGTGCGCGGACGGCCGCCTGTACCACCCCATCGTGGCGGAGAAGGCCAACGAAGCCTGGCAGGCCAAGCGCGCCCAGCGCTGGAAGACTGAGTGCGCGCGCATCAAGAAGCACAACCAGCGCCACGGCCAGGACTTGCCGTTCCCCACGCTGGAAGCATTCCTGGCCGACGACGGGGCGCCACTGTCCCGCGCTTGTCCCCCGGGACCGGCCTTCCAAGAGACAGAGACAGGGACAGAGACAGGGAAAAGTTTACAAGCCAGAGCACAGGCCGCAGACGACGCTCCGCCGCCGCCCATGTCCCGCATCGGCGAGCTGTGCCGGCGACTGCGCCAGCTCGGCATTGCCGCCGCGCCGGGCCTGTTCGCCAAGCCGGGCTGGGCGCCGGTGCTGCAACGGCTGGACGATGAGTTCATCGTCGCCGTGGTGGCGCAGAAGCTGCGCGCCCATCCAGGCGAACATTTCAGCGCCGCTTATTTCTTGCCGGTCTTGAGCGACTTGATGCGCAACCCAGGCAAACCCGCCCAACCATCTTTCGGAGGAACCCATGCAGAACGCCAGCGCGTACTTGACCAACTCACGGGCCGCCACGGCGGCGGTGAACAGCACACCATCGACGGCCAAGCCCGTCTCGTCGGATAGCGTGGAGCGCCTGTTCGCGGAATTCGAGCTGCTGTACGGCAGCCGCCTGGCCGACCTGTGGCGCGGCACCGACGTGCGCGGCGTCAAGGAGAACTGGCGCAGCAAGCTGGCCGGGATGTCGATGGGCGAAGTGCGGCGCGGCGTGGCCGCCTGCCTGGCCCGGCCGTGGCCGCCGACGCTGCCGGAGTTCCTGCAGCTGTGCCGGCCGCCGACGGATGCCGAGTCCATGTTCGCCGAGGCGCAATGCCAGGTCAGCCGCCGCGCTTTCGGCGACGACCACTGGCCCTGCAAGGCGCTGTACTGGGCCGCCGTCGAATTCACCTTTGCCGATCTGCGCGCGCTGGCCTGGCCGAACGCCCGCGCCCGCTGGACCCGCATCCTGACCGCCAAGCTGGCGCACGAGCACGAACTGGCCGACGTACCGCGCCCGGTGCCCGCGCTGCCGGCGCCGGGACAGGCGCTGACCGATGTGCACACCGCCCGCATGCGGCTGCAGGAAATCAAGGCGCTATTGAAGAACAACCCAACCAATGCCAGCAACACTTAAGGAGTACAGACCTATGTTCGTAATCGAAGAAGAAGCACTGTTCAGCAGCGCACACGCCGCGCTGGTTTTCGCATTTAATTTCTCCGGCCAGCAGTACGACAAGTCCATGATGGCGCGCATGGCCTCCGGACCGACCAAGGAAGGGAAGGGCCTGGGCGGCCTCGATGGCGCGGCCCAGGCCGGCATGATACGGGCCGAGCTCGATCGTCTCGATCCGATGCTGATGCACATCCTGATCGCGCGCGTGGCGCCGCCGGCCGTGCCTTGCGATTGCGGTCGCAACTGCTGCGCCGGTTCCAAGCCGAACAAGGTGTGGGTCGACGCCATCCTGTTCCTGACCGAGCGCGCGCTGGGCGAGATGTCCGGCCTGCTGTCGCACTATCTGCTTCGCCGCGGCATCATCGAGCGCTGCTTCGGCATCAAGCACAACCTGGCCGACCTGGCCGACCAGTGCGGCGTGCATCGCGATACCGCCAGCGCGCACAACGCCAAGCTGGTGCGTTGGCTGAAGGGCGCACCTGCCAAAGGCCGCATGCCGGCCGTCAGCGGCGCCGAGCACAAGGCGTGGATCGCCGTCGGCGAATTGCTGCAACAAACAAAAATGATCGATTTTTAAAAAAGTGCTTGACCGTTCCGCAAAACACGCGGAGAATAGGTCTCACTTTGATAAGTTCAAGAAGTACGTCAAAAACCCGCCTAGTGCGGGTTTTTGCATTTCTGCGGCATTTTTTTCCTCGCGCCGCTCCCTCCCTTTCTTTTCTGGTGAACCCCATGGCCGATCAAACTGATGTCGCCCAAGCGCTGGTGGCGGCGATCAGCGCCGCCGTTTATCCCAACGGTATCGGCGCTGCCTCCGTCACCGGCGTTACCGCCGTGATCTACGCGGGCTGGCCCAACGCCGCCACGCTCAACGCCGACCTGACCGCCGGCAAGGCCCACGTGTCGGTATTCCCGACCGCCACCGAACGCGTCACGCAACCGGCCTGCAGCGACTGGATGGCGCAAGCCATTCCAAGCTCGACGCTGAGCCTGACTGTCGGCGCCGGCACCGTGACGGTGGCGGGCACGCCGGCGGCGGGGCAGAACGCCGCCGTGCTGGCGGACGGCCTGCCGGTGGTCTACGCGGTGCGCGCCGGCGATACGCCGACCGCCGTCGCCACTGGCCTGGCCGCGCTGCTCAATGCGCAGCGCCCGGCCAGCAACGTCGGCGCCGTCGTCAGCGTGCCAGGCGTGCGCAAGTTGGTGGCGCGGGTCGGCGTCGGCGGCAGCAATATGCGCGTGCTGCGCCGGCAGGAAAAAGTGTTCCAGATTTCGGTCTGGGCCAACAGCGCCGCCGCGCGCGATCCGCTGGCCGCCGCCATCGACGTGGCGCTGGCCGGCGCCTGGCGCGTCGCGCTGGCCGACGGCACCAACGGCACCTTGCGCTACAAGCGCAGCGTGCAAAACGATGCGATGGAAAATGCCACCATTTTCCGTCGCGATATTCTCTATGCCGTGGAGTACGCCATCACGGATAGTGCCAGCGCAACCCAGATCGTCGCCGAACAGCTCGGCGTCGCGATGCAGTTCGCAACAGGTGGGCAGTACGGCGCGACGACGCTGTATTCGTAACGCCGTCTTCCACCTGCTTTCTTGCCCGCCATGTGCGGGCTTTTTTATTTTTAGGAGGCTTACATGCCGGTATCACAGCAAGGCGCCATCAACACGACGGCGCTGATCGTTCCAGATCTCTACGTACAGATAGTGCCGCCCAGCGTGTCACTGCTGAATGGCGTGCCGACCAATGTGCTCGGCATTGTCGGCACCGCCCAGTGGGGCCCGGTCAATTCCGCATCCCCGGTGGGCAGCACCGCCGACTATGCGCGCATCCACGGCTCGCTGCAGAACCGCAAGTACGACATGGGCACCGCCCTGGCGGCCGCGGTCCAGCAGGGCGCCGCCAGCATGCGCTGCGTGCGCGTGACCGACGGCACCGACACGGCCGCCACCGCAGCCATCCAGTCGGCCGGCATCGCCGCGACCGGCTCGGTGGCGTTCACCGCCAATCCGGTGGCCGCCACCACGCTGACGCTGGCCGGCACCGTGGTGACTTTCGTCGCCAGCGGTGCGGTCGGCAACCAGGTCAACATCGGCGCCTCGCTGAGCGCGACGCTGGCGACGCTGCTGGCCTTCCTGCAGGCTTCGCTGGACGTCAACATCGACAAGTTCACCTTTGCGCTCAATGCCAATACCCTGAACCTGGCGGCGCTGGTGCCCGGCGTCGCCGGCAATACGCTGACCGTGGCCACCACCGTGGCGGGCGCCACCGCATCCGGCGCCACGCTGGCCGGCGGCGTGGCCGGCACCCCGGCGCTGACGCTGAGCGGCAAGTACACCGGCTCGCTGGGCAACAGCCTGCAAGCCACCATCGCCGCCGGCAGCCAGACCGGCACCGCCAAGGTGACGCTGGCGCTGTCCGGTTTCGCGCCCGAGGTGTTCGACAACATCCCCGGCGCCGGCAATGCGCTGTGGGTGAATATGGCGGCGGCCATTAACAACGGCAACAGCGTGGCGCGTCCGGCGTCGGTGCTGGTGTCGGCGGTTGCCGGCGCGGCCATCGGCGTGCCGGCCTATGCCAGCTCGAACTTCGCCGGCGGCACCGACGGCGCCAACAACATCACCGGCGCGCTGCTGCTCGGTTCCGACCTGGGCAGTCGCACCGGCATGTACAGCCTGCGCAGTTCCGGCGCGGCGGTGGCCATGCTGACCGACTGCGACGACATCAGCACCTTCGCGGCACAGGCTGCGTTCGGCCTGTCCGAAGGCATCTACATGGTCGGCGTGACGCCGCAGGGCGATACCCCGGCGGCTGCTGCGGCGGCCAAGGCCACCGCCAACATCGATTCGTATGCGTTCAAGCTGCTGCTGGGCGACTGGGTCTACTGGAGCGATCCGGTCAACTCGATCACCCGCGTCATCTCGCCGCAAGCGTTCGTGGCGGGCCTGCTGGCCAACCTGTCGCCGGAGCAGTCCAGCCTGAACAAGGCCTTGTACGGCATCGTCGCCACCCAGCGCAGCATCCAGAGCCGTCCGTACGCGGCGGCCGAGCTGCAGGTGCTGGGCCAGGCGGGCATCGACGTGATCGCCAATCCGGTGCCGGGCGGCGCTTACTTCGGTACGCGCTTCGGCCACAACACCTCGTCCAACCCGGTGACCAACGGCGACAACTACACGCGCATGACCAACTACATCGCCTACACGCTGAATGCGGGCATGGGCAAGTTCGTCGGCCGCCTGCAGTCCAGCCGTTCCGACGATCCGACCCGTCTGCAGGCCAAGGCCACCGTCGACGGCTTCCTGGCCAATATGCGGCAGCAGGGCCAGGTGGCGGACTTCTCCACCATCTGCGACCTGAGCAACAACCTGGCGCCGCGCATCGCCACCGGCTACATGCAGATGGACGCCAAGGTGCAGTACCTGTCGGTGGTCGAGAAGTTCCTGATCAACATGGAGGGCGGCCAGTCGGTGCAGGTCGCCCGCACCAGCACCGTGGCCGCCAACTAAGGCGGTTTTCATTTTCATCCATGCCGCCTGAGGGCGGCTTTTTTATTTGGAGCGACATATGTCGGCAGCAAATCAAACCCTGGGCAAGGACATCCGCGTCGTCATCACGACGGCCAGCGGCAACCTGAACATTCCCACCACGGCGATCATGAAGTTCGACGCCCAACCTGTCACCACCGAGGAAAAGCGCACCGGCCTGGACGGCGAAGCGCGCCACACGGTCACGCACAACGGCTGGAAGGGCTCGTTCGAAATCGACCGCTTCGACAGCACGCTGGACGACTTCTGGGCCCAGGCCGAAGCCAACTACTACAACGGCATGAACGTGCCGTACGGCTTCATCCAGGAAACCATCCAGGAACCCAACGGCGGCGTCTCGCAGTACCGCTATGAAAAAGTGGTCTACAAGCTGACCGAGCTGGGCGCCCGCGAAGGCGACAAGACCGTCAAGATGAAACTGGAATTCATGGCCTCGCGCCGCTTGAAAGTCCAGTAAGCCCGTGCTGCAAGGCGCGCGTCCATACGGCCGCGCGCCATTTTTTTTATCGAACAGGAACTGCAATGAACAAACCAACTATTTCCATCGAGACGGTGTCGGACGACATCGTCAAGGCCGCCAACGCGGTCGCCACCGTCGTTGCGGGCGGCCTGCGCATCGGCCTGAAAAAGCCCAACGTGCTGCGCCAGTACCAGATCGTCGAAACGGTCGGCGCTTCGGCGCGCAACGAGGTCTACATGGGCATGGTCATGCCGCTGCTGTGGGTGACGCAGATCGACGGCGACGACCAGCCGCCGCCTTCGACCAAGCGCGAGCTGGAAGCGCTGATCTCGCGCCTGGGCGAGGACGGCATCAGCGCCGTCATGGGCCATGTGGCGGAGCAGGCCGACGCCGCCGTGTCCGAGGCCGCCGTAAAAAACTAGCACGGAACCCCGCATTCGCCACGGTCGTGTACCTGGTGAAGAACGGGGTTCCGTTCGATGTGGCGCTGAGCCTGCCGGAAGAGGTCGGCACTGCCTGGGCCATCGCCCTGGGCGAGCAAGAGGGCGGCGAATTCGATTTCGCCGCGATGCGCTGGATGCCCAGGAAGTAGGGCGCGGTTTACAGGAGTTCCCATGGCAAAACCATACCAAATGATGTTGAAGTTACAGCTGTCCAATGGCGCCAGCAAGGGCTTGCGGGAGATCGCGAAGGCGCTGAAGCTGGTCGAAGATGGCGCGGGCAGGGCGCAGAAGAACCTGTCCGCGCTGGAGGAGATACTGGCCAAGCTCAAGGGCAAGGACGACGAGAAGGACAAGAAGAAAAAGACTGGCGAAGCGATGGCCGGCGTCGCCGACAAGATGTTCGGCGCGCTCAAGTCGCCGTACGAGGCGGCGGCGGAGGCCGCGCAGGCGCAGTCGGATTTCGAGACGCTCAACCTGGGCGCGCAGAACAATGCCGCCGTGTATGCCAAGGCGGCCGCGCTGTCGCACAAGACGCTGGGCACCGGCATTGCCGACAACATCTCCCGCATACGCGAGCTGAACGATGCACTCGGCGACTTGCCGAAATCGCTGGCCCTGTCGGAGGACTTTGCCAAATACTCGTTCGCGGCCAAGGTCGCCAACGGCGGCAAGGACGTCGAGGGGCAGACCGCGAATGCCGCCAAGGCGCTGGCCTTGCGCGGCACGCCTGTCACCGGCGCCGAGGCGGTGATGCGCAGCGAGCTGGATTTGCAATCGAAGGTGAATTTCGCCACCAGCGGCAAGGTCAATGGTGCGGAATTCGTGGCTGCCGCCAAGGCCGGCAAGCAGGCGTATCAGCATTTCGACAAGGAGTATCTGTACGGCCAGTTCTCCGCCTACATGGCGCAGGAGTCCGGCGAGACGGCCGGCGCCAATGCACAGGGCGCCTACGCGACGCTGGTGGGCGGCGGCATGGACGGCAAGGCCAAGGGCTTCCTGTCCCAGCTGGGCCTGCTGCAAGCGCGTGGCAAGGGCAAAGGCGGCAAGGGCGGCGAGGCCGGCCTGAGCGCGGCCAACACCGCGTTGATGGAGCACCGTCCCGACAAATTCATCGCCGAGGTGCTGGCGCCGGCGATCCGCAAGAAGTACGGCAAGATCGACGACGTCAAGATGGTGTCGCTGCTGTCGAAAAACTTTGACGAGCACACCGCGAGCTTTATCGGCGACCAGATCGTCAACCAGCCGCGTTTGCAATCCCAGACGCAGAAGTTTCAGCAGGCCAGCAACTACGGCAGCGCTTACCAGCAGTACCTGAAATCGCCGAAGGGCGCGGAGCTGGCGGCGGCGCAGGCGTGGAAGAATTTGCTGACCGTGATCGGCAGCGTGTACCTGCCCAAAGTCACCGACGCCTTGCTGTTCTTCGCGAAGGCCATGGACAAACTGGGCAACTGGCTGGGGCGCTTCCCGGTGCTGACGCAGATTGCGGTTGGCGCCTTCGCCTTGCTGGCCGGCGCGCTGAAGATAGGCGGCACGGTACTCGCGTTGGGTGGTAATTTTTCCTGGCTGGGCAAGGCTGCCAAGCAAGTCTGGCCGGTGCTGCGGATGATAGTCGGGGGCATTGTCGCGTTCGGCGAAGCAGCAGCGGCGTTGCTGACGCCGGTAGGCGCGGTGATTGCCGCCATCGTCGCGCTGGGTGCTGTGATCGCCGGCGCCTGGTACTGGTTCCACAAGGATGCGCCCAAGCCCAATGCGCCAGCCATTCCTGCTGGCGCAACGGCGACGGGCGCGGTTGCCGCGCCGCGCAGCTTGCCGCCCGTCGCACCGCGCATGGCCATCAACGCGGTGCCGCCGCCCGCGCCGGCGCCGGTGTTCAAGGTCGAGAACAAGCTCGACTATCGCGGCATCACCACCCGCGTGCTCCAGGAAGCGGGCGCGCGGATGGCCGGGCCGCCCACCGGTCCCAACAACTTCGACGGCACGATGAACCTCGCCTCCGTCGCCTACGCAGGATAGACACATGGCAAACACAGCATTTACCCTGACCCTGGGAAGCGAGACTTTCCAGGACTTTGAAATCCCCGAAAGCATCCCGCTCGGCGGCAGCCAGAAGCTGGTGGTGCACCAGTTGCCGGGCGGCGTGCGCGTGGTGCAGGCGATGGGCGCCGAGGACGATCCGATCCAGTGGTCCGGCCTGTTCCTTGGCGCCAGCGCGCTGCAACGCGCCCGCGCCATCGACCTGATGCGGGTGGAAGGCAGCCAGCAGCAGCTCAGCTTTTTCGAATACAAATACCGCGTCGTCGTCAAAAGCTTCAAGTACGTGGTGGAGCAGCGCCACCGCGTGCGCTACACGCTGGAGCTGGACGTGGTCGAGGACAGCACCCGCGCGCGGCCGTCGGCCAAGGCCGCCGACCTGAACGCCGCCATCAGCGCCGACGCCGCCAAGGCCGGCGCCATCGCGGCCAAGGTCGGCGATCCGAAACTGACCGGCCTGATGAAGACGATGAACGACAGCATCAAGTCGGTGTCCGATTTCGTCCAGGCCGGCAGCAAGACCATCAACGGCGTGCTGGAACCGGTGCGCGGCGTGGCCACCCAGGTCAAGGGCATGATCGCCGAGGCCGGCGCGGTGCTGCAGACCGTTACCACGCTGGGCGGCATCCTGCCCAACAACCCGGTCGCGCAGCAGGCCGCCAAGCTGACCAGGCAACTGGACGCGGCCGTCAAGCTGCCGGACCTGCACCAGTTGCAGGCCGTGGTCGGCCGCATTGAAGCCAACCTGACGCGCGCCTCGGGGGCGGTGACGTCCTTGCAGAAGGTGGTGGTCGGCGGCGACAGCCTGTACCGGCTGGCCGCCAAGGTCTACGGCGACGCCACCAAGTGGATCGCCATCGCCCAGGCCAACAAAGTCACCGATCCCCAGGTGACGGGTGTGCGGACGCTGGCGATACCGCCTACGCCGCCGGACAATGGGGGAGTACCCGGCCCATGATCAATCAAGCACAGCCAACAGGCGCCGCCAACCGGCCGCGCGGCATGGTCTATGCCAACGGCGCCGCGCTGGACGGCGTGATCGGCTTCGAGGTGAACAACAACGCCTTCTTCGTGGCCGACACCTTCCGGCTGACGCTGTCCATCGCAGCCCAGCCGGCCGGGCGCGGCATCGATTTCTGGTCGCGCCAGGAGCAGCTGGAGCTGGAGTTCCTGCTGGGCTTTCCGGCCGATCCCGGCCAGGTCGCCAAGTCCGATTTGACCAGCTTCCTGATCGGCTATGCCGACACGCTGGACATCGATCTCGACGCCGGCACGATCGTGCTGGCGGGGCGCGACCTGAGCTCCAGGCTGATCGACTTCAAGCGCACCAAGGTGTTCAGCAGCGGCACGCTGGTGGCGTCCGATGTCGTCAGCCAGATCGCCAAGGCGCAGGGCCTGACGCCGGTGGTGACGCCGACCACGGTGGCGGCCGGCGGCTACTACCAGATCGTCAAGGCGCTGGTGGCGTCCAACGTCAGCTACTGGGACATCGTCACCAGGCTGGCGCAGTACGAAGGCTACCAGGTGTATGTGCGCGGCCGTTCATTGCACTTCGAACCGCGCACCGCCAAGAGCGCCGATCCCTACGTGCTGCGCTGGCAGGCGGGCGGCGTGGCCGAGTCCAATGCCATGCAGCTGGGCTTCCAGCGCAATCTGTCGCTGGCCAAGGACTTGCGCGTGAAAGTGCTGTCCTTCCACAGCAAGACCAACCAGGCCGTCAGCGAAGTGGCCGAGCGCAAGCGCGTGAGCGATGGCGCGGCCGTGCCGTTCGACGGCGAGCCGCAGGAGTACGTGCGCACCTTTCCCAATCTCGACGCCAGCCAGGCCAAGGCCAAGGCCAAGGCGATCTTGCAGGAATTGTCGGCGCACGAAATGAGCTTGAAAGCCGACCTGCCGGGCGATGTGCTGCTGATGCCGACCAGCCTGATCCAGGTGAGCGACACCGGCAGCGCCTTCGACCAGGCTTACTACACGGCCTCCGTCACGCGCCGCTACTCGGCCGACGGCGGCTTCAGTATGTCGGTCGAAGCCAGGAACCAAATCCCTAACACCAATACCAACGCCAAAACTTAGCCGGAGGAGCACGCATGAACAATCTCATCAACAGCATCCGCCTGGTGTCGCAGACGGCCGGGCAGGGCCTGGCGCGCACGCGCATCGGCACCGTCACCAGCTACGACCCCAACACCTACAGCGCCAAGGTGTTGCTGCAGCCGGAAGGCGTGGAGATCGGCTGGCTGCCGATCACCAGCGCCTGGAGCGGCAACGGCTGGGGCCTGTTCAGTCCGCCCACTTCGGGCGATACGGTGCAGCTGGAATTCCAGGAAGCCAGCATGGACGCCGGCCTGATCGTCGGCCGCTTCTACAGCGACCAGGCGCGGCCGCTGCCCGCGCCCAGCGGCGAGCTGTGGGCCGTGCACAAGAACGGCGCGCAGTTCAAGCTGCTCAACAGCGGCGCCGCCGTGTTCAGCGACGGCCAGGGCGCCAGCATCACGCTGAACGGCGACGGCAGCATCACGTCGGCGGCGTCGAGCTGGAACCATAGCGGCACGTTCAAGCTCAGCGGCGACGCCACCATCAGCGGCAAGCTGGCCGTGAGCGCCGATGCTTCCATCGCCGGCAAGCTGGCCGTCAGCGGCGATGGCAGCGTCGATGGCAAGCTGACCGTCGGCGGCGATGTCAGGGGTGCCGGCGTCAGCCTGCGTACCCATACTCATCCCGGCGTGCAGTCCGGCCCGGGGATGACGGGAGCACCGGTGTGAGCGATCTTTCCCACTACATCGGCGGCGACCTGGCGCTGTCCGTCACCGGCGACCTGGCATTGAGCGGCGGCACGCTGGAAGGCCAGCAGCGCATCCTGCGGCGCCTGCTGACCAATGCCGGCGACTATCTGTGGCAGCTGGACTATGGCGCCGGCGTGTCGCAGGAAATCGGCAAGACGCTGGACGCCGGCCGCCTGCGCGCGCTGATCCGCGAGCAGTTGTTCAACGAGGCCATCGTCTCGCACCAGCCTGATCCGGTCATCCTGATCAGTCCCATCGACAACGGCATCAGCGTGCGCATCCAGTACGTCGATGCCGACGTCCAGCAGCCGGTCAATCTGGCATTCAACCTCAACAGGTAAATCATGAGCATCTCTACCAAAACTTTCGCCACCCTGGTGGCCGACCAGGTGGCGGCGATCCAGTCCAGGACTTCGGGCCTGATCGACTTCACCATCGGCTCCATGCTGCGCGCGCTGGTCGAAACCAACGCCGCGCTGGCCCAATGGCTGCAAGGCATCGCCATGCAACTGCTGTCGACCATGCGCGCCGCGACCGCCAGCGATGCCGATCTCGACAGCTGGATCGCCGACTACGGCCTGGCGCGACTGCCGGCCCTGCCTGCGGTGGGCGCCGTCACCTTCGCCCGCTTCACGCCGACCAGCCAGGCGCTGATCCCGTTCAGCACGCAGGTGCGCACCGCCGACGGCAGCCGCAGCTACACCGTCGCGGCCGACACCAGCCACCCGGCCTGGACGGCGGACGGCTATGTGCTGGCGGCCGGCGTGCCCAGCCTGACGGTGCCGGTGCGCGCCGACGTCGCCGAAGCGGCGGGCAACGCCGGCGCCGGCCAGGTCAGCGTGCTGTCGCAGGCGGTGACGTATGTCGACACCGTCAGCAACGCGCTGTCCTTCTCCGGTGGCGCCGACGCGGAAACCGACGCCGCGCTGCGGACCCGCTTCGTGGTCTACATCGCCTCGCTGTCGCGCGCCACCCGGGCCGCGATCGGCTACGCGATCAGCTCGGTGCAGCCGGGCACGGTCTACACCATCACCGAGAACCAGCAGTACAACGGCACGGCCGATCTCGGCTACTTCTACGTGGTGGTGGACGATGGTTCCGGTGCGCCGTCGGCGGGCTTTATCAACGCCGTCAGCAGCGCCATCGAAGCGGTGCGGGCGATCACCACGCGCTTCGGCGTGTACACGCCGGTGATCGTGCCGGTTGCGGTCTCGCTGGCGGTGACCCTGGCCGCCGGCTACGACACCGTCGCCACGCGCGGGCAGGTGCAGGCCGCGATCCAGAACTACATCAACGCGCTGGCGCTGGGCCAGACGCTGACCTACACCCGGCTGGCGCAGGTGGCGTACGACGCCTCGCCCGGCGTCACCAACGTGACGGCGATGCAGCTCAACGGCGGCAGTGCCGACGTCGCGGTGACGGCGCGGCAGGTGCTGAAGTTCTCGACCGTGACGGTGTCCTGATGGCGGCCGGGGACAACGGCGACATCGTCGCCCGCCTGAAGGCCACGCTGCCCACCTGGTTCAGCGACAGCACGCCGGTGCTGGACGCCTTGCTGTCCGGCTGGGCGGCGGGCTGGTCTTTTGTGTATGCGCTGCTGGCCTACGTCAGGCAGCAGAGCCGCTTGCTGACCGCCAGCGACGGCTGGCTGGACATGATCGCCGGCGACTTCTTCGGCCTCGGCTTGCAGCGTCAACCGTACCAGACCGACCAGAGCTACCGGACCGCGATCCAGGCCAACATCTTCCGCGAGCGCGGCACGCGCGCCGGCGTAGTCAAGCTGTGCCAGGACATCACCGGCCGCACGCCGATCCTGATCGAGTCCGGGAGGCCGCAGGACTATGGCGCGTATGGCCAGCCCACCGGCTTCTACGGCCAGGGGCGCTACGGCACGCTGAGCACGACGCCGTACGAGTGTTTCGTCAAGGTGTACCGGCCGTTGCCGGGCACGCCGCAATACGGCATCGGCGACGCCGACATCTACGCCGCCATCGATGCGGTGCGGCCGCATAACGTGACGGTCTGGGTGCAGCTGCTGTAAGTGCTGCTGCGTAGTTTTTATCCACAAGGCCGCTACCCGCGGCCTTTTTTCTTTCAGGAGCAGTATGGATCGCGCAACTGTTTATAACGGCGAGGAACTGATCGAGACCGACATTTTGAACGGCAACAAGTTCGCCATGATCGGTCTCGCCAAACTCGCCCAGGCCGTGCTGGGCACGGCGCCGGTGTTGCAAGGCCTGGCCTGCACGCCGGGCACGGGCCTGACGGCGGCGATTGCCGCCGGCCAGGTGTATCAAATGGCGGCGGTCGACGCCACGCCGTATTCGTCGCTGGGCGCCGACGCGCGCCAGGTGCTGAAGCAGGGCATCCTGGCCGACCCGATCGCCTTGCCCGTTCCCGCGCCGGGCACGGCCGGAAAGTCGATCAACTACCTGGTGCAGGTGCAGTTCCAGGAGGTGGACACGGGGGCGCTGGTGCTGCCGTTTTATAACGCCAGCAATCCGGCCATACCGTACAGCGGCCCTGGCGGTTTGGGCACGTCGAGCATGACCATCCGCTGCGGCAAATGCGCGGTGCAGGTCAAGGCCGGCGCGATGGCCAACACCGGTTCGCAGGTGACGCCGACGGCCGACTCTGGCTGGATCGGCGCCTACAGCGTGCAGGTGGACTACGGCATGACCACGGTGCCGGCGCCGAACATCGCGGTGGTGGCGGGGGCGCCGTTCTTGACGCTGGCGCTGCCGCAGGCCGCGGGGCAGGCTCAGGTCCAGAACAATGGCCTGTGCTACGCCGTTGACACCGGCGTGGCGAATGCTTACGCGGCCGCTTACAACCCGGCGGTGACTTCGCTAACGGATGGCATGGTGCTGGAGTTCAAAGCGGCCAACGGCAATACCGGCGCTGCGACTTTTTCACCAAACGGGCTAGCAGCCAAGGCGATTGTCGGCGGCGCACATGCGTCGCTGCAAGGTGCCGAGATCGTCGCTGGCGGCGAGATCGAACTGATGTGGCATGCCACCTTGAATTCGTGGGTGCTGCTGGGGTGTACTGGTGGTGCGCTTCAGGTTGGCCCTGGT
This sequence comes from Rugamonas rivuli, assembly GCF_009380165.1. Classification (GTDB taxonomy): domain Bacteria; phylum Pseudomonadota; class Gammaproteobacteria; order Burkholderiales; family Burkholderiaceae_D; genus Rugamonas; species Rugamonas rivuli. The sequence goes on along the minus strand of NZ_WHUF01000005.1, from coordinate 240,491 downwards.
ACCCAGTCACAGCATGCGGTCACGCTAGCGCAAGCTCAGGCGTTGGGCACCTCCCCGACGCAACAATACTTTTTTGGACAACTCTAAGGAGGCAATATGGCAACAGGAAAACTCGGCTCTGCCGACCTGCCAGCGGGGGGCGCTGACACGCTGCTCTTCACGGCGGGGGCAACACAAACGTTCAATCTGCGTTTTGCGAATCGAAACGCAGCAGCGGTCAGGGTGCGTGTCGCGATCGGAACGGGGGGCACCCCCGCTGCGACCGACTATGTTGATTACGACGTGACAGTTCCTGCGAACGGGATCCTTGAGGATACCGGTCTCGTCTGTTCAATTAACGAAAAGGTGTGGGCGCGCAGCGACACAGCAAATGTGAGCGTCCGCGCTCACGGAATGTAAGGGAGAAAAAGATGGGACAGTCAGCAACTCAACAAGTTGGTACCACAAACGTTACAGGTTCACTCGCAGTTAGCGGTGCTTTGCCAACGAAGATCACACCTCCCGGCTACATGGGGGAATTTGGGACCGGGCGTTGGGTCGTTTTTCAATGGAGCGGTACATTCACCGTTCCCACAGGTGTAACTTCAATCCGCGTGCGTGTGGTCGGTGCCGGCGGCGGCGGCGGAGCAACTAACGGTGGCGGTGGTGGTGGCGGCGGATATGCCCATGGTGTATTTACTGTTACGCCGGCAACACCATATACCGTCACTGTTGGTGCGGGTGGTGGTACTGGGGGTGCAGGGGGGAGCACGTCGTTTGGGGCGCTTATCTCCGCAACCGGTGGTGGTGCTAGCTTCGGTGTCGGTGGTGCCGGAATGGGCGGAGACTATCAGGCCAGTGGCGGCGGTAGCGGTGGCTTAGGCGGTGGCGGAGCAGGATCGCAACTTGGCCCGGGCGGCAGTCCCGCGGGCGGCGGTGGCGGTGGTGTCGGTGGTGGCAAGTCTTTAGGATACGGTGGCGCCTCTGTCTTTGGCAATAGTCCTCCCGATGGTTCTGGAGCACCGGATGTATGCGGTAACTATGCTGTCGCAAATACAGCTGCTAACGGGAATATGAACCCTATCAATGCAGTTATCCGTTTCCCTTTCGACGGTTTTACGGGCGGCGGCGGTGCAGTTGGTTCTTCCAGCGGTGGTGCTGGAGGACCTGGAGCAGGCGGTGGTGGTTTTAGCGGAAGCACAGGGGCAGGCGGCCGTGGCGGAGTTGGCGGGGGCGGTGGCGGCAACAACGGTGGTGGCGCATCTACTGGTGGCGCCGGCGGAATTGGCGGCGGCGGTGGCGCTGGATCTTCTAACAGCCAAGGCGGTGGTAGCGGACTTTGTGTAGTGGAGTGGTAAATATGGAAAACTGCCAAGCGTGCAAGTTCTATCTTGCCTTCGATGACGGGTTGGGCCTGTGTCGTCGCTTCCCCGCTATCCCTATCGTAACGAATGGTGGGACCTACGCCCAATTCCCTCCGATGTGCAACGAGGGATGGTGCGGTGAATTTAAATTGAAATCTGGAGGCTAGAAATGACCACATACGCAAGAAGTGTCAACGGTACTGCTGTGGATGTCACCACCACGAACCCGGTGACGATTTTCCACCCAACGATAGCGGCCCAGTTCATCACTGTGCCGGACGGTACGCTGAATGGTGCAACGCTGTCCGGTGGCTTTTGGAACAACCCAATGGCGACGCAACCGGTCACACCGGTTGCTCCACTTCCAACGCTGACCCCGATGACGCTTTATATGGCGTTCACGCCGGCGGAGCGCATTGCAATCAAAACTTCCAATGATGCCATGGTGAAAGAGTTCTGGTCCATGTACCAGCTGTCGGTGCAGCTCGACAAGCCGACCGATCCCAACCTGGCCTCGGTGCGCGACATCATCGCCTATCTGGCCAAGCCGGCGTCGCCCGGCCCCGGCGGCGGCATCCTCGCGTCGCCGGAGCGGGTGCAGCAGATCCTGGCCGGCATCCCGCAGTAGCCCTGCAACGTTCAACACCACAGCCACCTTCGGGTGGCTTTTTTTATGCCTGGAGAACATGCGCATGACACACGAAACCATCGAAACCGGCGCCGCCATGCTGGCCAAGACGGCGCCGCCCATCGCCGTCGTCGGCGCCGAATACATCGGCATCACTCTGCCCGAACTGGTCCACCTGGCGACCCTGTTCTATGTCGGCCTGATGATCGTCCACAAGTGCTGGCACATGTGGAAGGAATGGAAGACCGGCAAAATCACGCCCGAGTCGGAAGGAGAGCTGCCATGACCCCCGCCGACTTCATCGCCGCCGTCGGCCCCGCCGCCCGCGCCTCGGCCGCCCGCACCCGGGTGCCGGCCAGCTTCGCGCTCGCCGAGGCGGCACTCGAATCCGGCTGGGGCGCGTCGCAGTTGGCGCTGCAAGCCCGCAACCTGTTCGGCGTCAAGGCCGATCCGTCCTGGCGCGGAGACGTGTTGCTGATGCCCACCCGCGAATTCCTCAAGGGCCAGTGGCAGATGCAGCCGGCCCGCTGGCGCAAGTATCCGGATTGGCAAGGTTGCATCGACGACCACGCCGCTTTCCTGCTGGCCAATCCGCGTTACAAACCGGCATTCTCCTGCCGTGGCGGCGAAGCGTTCGCGCGCGCGGTGGCCGCCGCCGGCTACGCCACCGATCCGCAATACGCCGACAAGCTGATCGCCGTGATGCGCGGCCGCCAGCTGTCCATTTTCGACCGTCCGGAGGCGCCATGAAATCCGCATTCCTCACCCCGCTGATCACCGAGTGCGTCGACGACCTGGCTGCCGGCGGACGCGGCATCTGGCGCGTGATGGCGCCGTTCCGCTACCAATCAGCCATCCTCGGCAGGGTGATCGAGGTCGAAGCCGGCTTCCTGACCGACTACGCCAGCGTGCCGCGTCTGCCGGTGCTGTACCTGCTGTTCGGCGACACCTCGCACAAGGCGGCCGTGATCCACGACTGGCTCTACCACCACCACGAGGTGTGCGACGAAGCCACCGCCAACCGCGTGCTGCGCGAGGCGTCGGAAGCCGACGGCATTCCGGCCTGGCGCCGCCTGGGGATTTATCTGGGTGTCAAAATTGGCGGCACGCCGTCATGGAGGGCGGACGGCGCCGCTTAAAGCGCGCATATTATTGGTACACTGCTGCATCCGAAAATTCTGAAAGAAGAAAATGACCTCCGGCACACTGCCCAACAATGCGACCACCGAAGAAACCTGTTCCTGGTTAAGTGAACAGACCGGCACGCCATGGAACCTGGCGCGCTTGTTGGAGGCAGGTTTGACTCCCCATGTCTGGCTGGATTATTCGGAGGAATATGCCGGCTTATTTGCCGAGGGGATTACCCGCTATCCCGCACCGATATTCTTTATCGAAGACACCCAGCGGCTTGCCGCCGGCAGCAGCGATGTATTAATCCGGATGACGCGCGATTCGGACAAGATAGTCTTTAAACTGAAACCGCCGGGTATCACCATGCCCTTGGATGCCCTGCGTTTCTTCCACCGGGATATCGCCAATGTATTGGAAAATATATTGAACCCGAAAGAGGAAGTTGTAGCAGCACCTCCGAAGGAGATTCTTAAAGGGATTACCAAGGAAGAAGTGCTGCGCGTATTCGGCGGCATGGCCAAGCTGGATTGGGAAAAGTCACTGGCGAGCGGCATCGGCATATTCGGCGATGACGGTGCGCGGGTAAGAAAGAATTCCCGCGCCGGAAAGAATATCCATCTGTGGAATCCCGTAACGCTGGCGCTGGGATTGAATGATGTCTATCGGGTACCGATGTCGCATTTGAAGAAGGCCTTTGCCACCCAGCCGGACCTGCGCCCCTGGAAAGCGTCCTGGCTGGAGTCTTTGGCTCTGTTGGGAGAGTAAAATTATGCCAACAATTGGCTTGTTCGCGCCGCTTTCTGGCGCACGCCCGTAGGAGCAGCGGATGACGATAGATACTCTGAACTTCACGCCATGGTCCGCGCTGCTGGGCGGCATACTCATCGGCGCAGCCGCCGCGATACTGGTCTTGTTGAATGGCCGAATTGCCGGCATCAGCGGCATTCTGGGAGGATTGTTGCGGCCTGCACGTGGCGATATTCTCTGGCGTATTGCCTTTATTTCCGGGTTGATACTGGCGCCGATAGCCTATGGCGTATTTTACGCGTGGCCCGAGATTCAGGCTGAGGCGGATACCGGAGCACTAATTATTGCCGGACTATTGGTCGGCATCGGCACCCGATACGGCAGCGGCTGCACCAGCGGGCATGGTGTTTGTGGAATATCCAGGCTGTCCCCGCGCTCAATTACGGCGACCATTGTTTTCATGGCGGCCGGTTTTATTACTGTCTACTTGATAAGGCACCTATAATGGTTATCGCATTTCTAAGCGGACTGCTATTTGGTCTCGGCCTGATTATCTCCGGCATGGCCAATCCCGCCAAAGTACTGGGTTTTCTGGATTTGACCGGAAAATGGGATCCTTCGCTGATATTCGTCATGTGCGGCGCCATCGCGGTAGGTTTTTTTGCATTTTTATATGCCGGCCGTCGTAAAACAACTATGCTCGGCACTGAACTGAAATTACCCACTGCAACTAAAATCGATCGCCGCCTGGTAATCGGGTCGATATTATTCGGCGCAGGCTGGGGAATTGCCGGCTTTTGCCCCGGTCCGGCCTTGGTCGGCTTGGGAATGGGCTTGCCGAAGGCCATTTTGTTCGTGCTGGCGATGCTGGCCGGCATGGGGATTTTCGAGTTGATCGAACGCCGGCGCGGTGGATAAGTTACCGCTGCGACAAAATTGCGCAGCGGTCTATTTTGCTTTTGAAACAGCAACTTAGCGTTGTCCAGTCCGGCTTGTTAACAAGCTTATCCACAGAATTTGTTAACAACCCGGACGTTCAAACGATCAGAAACGATAGCGCGCCGTCAACTGTACCGAGCGTGGTGCACCGGGCAGGCTGAGGTTTTTGCTACTGCCGTGGCCGGCTACGATGTAGGCCTTGTCCAGCAGATTCATCACGTTCAGCGTCAGATCGATGTTGCGGTGGCGGTAGTAGGCCATGGCGTCCGCCGTCACAAAGCCCGGCAGGACGACCGTGTTACCCGGATTGGCAAAGCGCTCGCCGACGTAGTTCAGGCCGCCGCCAACGCCGAAGTGGCCCGCCAGCGCCTTGCTGACCCACAGATTGGCGCTGTGTTTGGGCGTCAGCGTAGGGCGCTTGCCCTGCACCAGCTGGCCGTCATCCTTGGCGATCGACTTCAGCATCGACGCGTCCAGATAGGAATAACCCGACCATGCCTGCCAACCGTCACCCAGATCGCCGCTGAACGTCAATTCCAGGCCGTTGGTGCGCTGGGTGCCCAGTGGAATCAGCTTGTTGGTGATAGGGTCGGACGATTTCATATTGGTGCGCGTCAACTGGAACAGCGACACTCCGGCCGAGGCGCGGCCGCCGAACAGGTCGTATTTGGCGCCAACTTCCTTGTTTTTGGTGACTTCCGGTGCGATGTCCGCGTTATTGACCGCCAGAGCGAAGCCTTCGCCCGACGGCTGGAAGGAACGGCTGAACGAGGCATAGTAGGACTGGACCTGGCTCGGCCGGTACACCAGACCGGCACGCGGGCTCCAGTTGCGGTCGGTGCGGGCCACGCTGGCGACACCGGCTCGACGCTCGACGGTTTCCTGTTCAAATTTGTCGTAGCGGATGCCGGCCAGGGCCTTCCATTCCGCCGACATCGTCACCAGGTCCTGGATGTAGGCGCTGCTGACCTTGAAAATACCCAGATTGTTCGCCGTAGGCGCACCACCGGCCGTAAATGGGACAACCGGGTTGATCGGGCTGAACAATGACACGGTCGCCACGTTGGCCTGCGAGCGCACCAGCTGATCCTTGTTCTGCTTGCCGAATTCCACGCCGTATAGCACCTGATGCTGCATGCCGGCCAGTTCCGCGTGTTGCGTCAGCTCGGTTTGGTTGGTGTAGCCGTCTTCATCGCGCGCCACGTTGCCACGCGTCAGCGAGGCGGTCTTTGCCACTTCGTTGACCGAGCCGATCAGCGTGTTGTTGCGGTCCAGCGTGTAGTTGTAGTGGCGGAAGGCATTGCGGATCGAGAACTTCTGGTTGAAACGATGATCCAGCGTAAAGCCGAAGGCGTGCACGCGCGATTCGCTGTAGTCGAAATCCTTGGCGTTGGCGGCGCCGTAGTAGGTGCTCGGCGGCACATCGACCGTCCGGCCCTGGTAGGAAGGGATGCCGAAGTCGGTCAGGCGTTTGTCGTGCAGGTATTCTGCTTGCAGCAGCAATAATGTGTCCGCACTGAGCTTGAATTGCAGCGACGGCGCCAGCGCTTCGCGCTTCAGGAATTGCTGGTTGCGATAGCTGTCGGCATCCTCCACCGCGCCGGTGACGCGGAAAGCGATGCCGCGCTCGGCCACATTGCGCGCCAGGTCGAATTCGCCGCGCTTCTGCCCCCAGCTTCCAGCCTGCAGGCTCACTTCGCTGCGGTCCGTGCCCGGCTTCTTGGTGATGCGGTTGATCATGCCGCCGGACGAGCCGCGGCCATACAGCACCGACGCCGGGCCCTTGATGACCTCAACCTGCTCGACGTTCGACAGGTCGCGGAAATACAGCGCATCGTCGCGCATCCCATCGACAAACTGGTCGCTGATGGCGCTAAAACCACGTATCGTCACCTGGTCGCGCTGGCCGTCGCCGGTCGACATGCCGATTCCTGGCACGGCTTTCAGCACATCCTGGAGCGAACGCGCGCCTTGGTCACGCAGCAATGCCTGCGGCACCACGTTGACTGTTTGCGGAATATCGCGCAGCGGCGCGTCGATCTTGGTGGCGCTGGTGGAGGTGGTGGGACGGTAGCCATCGGCTTCGCCGGTGACGGTGACGACTGCCATCGTCTGTTCCGGCGCCGCGCCGGATTGTGCCAGCGCGGCGTTGGTGAGGGTGAGGCTGGCCAGCATCAACGCCAGCGGTTTCTTATTCAGTGCCATGATGTCCTTGAAGTAGTGTGTGGCTGGCTACTTCGTCGGACGAGAGGTTGGCTGGCTAGATGAGAATCGTTATCAACTGAATTATGCCTCCAAATCAAGGATCAGCGCAAGCCGGGCAACACTTGCACCTCGACGCCGGAGTACATCGCCGGCGCGTGATATACGCGTTGCGTGGCCTTCTGGAAGTCCTCGGGCTTGGCCTTTGGAATGTCCACGAAGGTTTGTGGATTCAAATCCACCAGCGGGAACCACGAACTCTGGATCTGCACCATGATGCGGTGGCCGCGCCGGAAAGTGTGGTTGACGTCGCTCATCGCGTAGTTGACGGCCTCCACTTTGCCTGGCGTGAACGGCTCCGGTTTTTCGAAGCTGTTGCGGAACTTGCCGCGCAGCGGATCGCCGCGCACCAGCTGCTGGTAGCCGGCCATGGTCAGGGTCGGTTTCGGCACATCGGGGCCGCGTTCCTCGTCGTCGCCGCCGCCCGGATACTCGGCCGGATAAACGTCGATCAGCTTGACGACCCAGTCGGCATCAGTGCCGGTTGTTGAGACGAACAGCTTGGGCTTGACCGGCCCGGCCAGCGTGATGTCCTCCTCCAGCACCTCGCTGCGATAGGTCAGCACGTCCGGACGCGAGGACGCGAAGCGCTGGTCGCCGACCATGTATTCCTTCGGCGCACCCTGCGCCGGATAGGCCGTGAACGGCACCGGCTTGCGCGGATCGGCCACGTATTCATCGTAGGCTTCGCCCGCTGCAGGCTGCTTCCAGCCCAGCGTGCCATTCGGTCCGAGGAACAGCGTGCGCGCCTGTGTTTGCTTGGGCGGCCAGGCGGCGTAGTTGCGCCAGACATTGCTGCCGGTCTCGAACGCATACACCTCCGACACGTTCTTGTTGGCCACGCCTTTCAGGTGTTGTTCGAAGAACGGATACAGGATATTGCTGCGGAATTGCTCGCCGGTCTTGGCATCGAACTTGATGTAACCGAGGGTTTTGCCGTCGGCGCGGCCCCAGGCTCCATGCGACCACGGGCCCATCACCAGGCCGTTGTAGATGCCGGGATTGTTGCGCTTGATGCTGCTGTAGGTGGTCAGCGGGCCTTGCAGGTCTTCGGCGTCATACCAGCCGCCCACGGTCAGCACGGCGGCCTTGATGTTCTTCAGGTGCGGCGCGATGTTGCGGGTTTTCCAGAAGTCGTCGTAGGTCGAATGCTCGATGGTCGGCTGCAGCAGCGCGCGCTGTTTCGCCGACATGGTGCCGAGGATGTTGGACAGCGTCAGGTGCTTGAGGAAGAACTCGTAGCCGTCGGCGGTGCCGTAGTCGAAGCGGTCCCAGGTTTTCGGCAGTGGCGTCGGATTTTCCGCTTCCACGAAGGCCGAGTAGAAATCGAAGTTCGCCGCCAGCATGAAGGCGCCGCCGTGATACGAGTCGTCGTTCATGAACAAGTCGGTGACGGGCGCCTGCGGCGATGCCGCCTTGATCGCCGGATGCGAATCGATGATGCTGGCCGACGTGTAGAAGCCCGGATACGAGGTGCCCAGAATGCCGACCTTGCCGTTGTTGTTGGCGACGTTTTTCAGCAGCCACTCGACGGTGTCGTGCATGTCCTCGCTTTCATTGCCCTGGCCCTTGGCGCGGTTGGGCGCAACGTGCGGCGTCATCTCGACCCATTTGCCTTCGGACATATAACGTCCGCGCACGTCCTGCTTGACGAAGATGTAGCCGCTGTTCTCGAAGTCCTGCGACGGTCCGATGTGCTCGGGGTAGAAGTCCACGCCGTAGTGCAGCTCGCCGCCCGACTGCACGCCCGCGCTGTATGGCGTGCGCTGGATCAGGAAGGGATAGGTCTTGCCGGCATCTTTGGGCACGTACACGGCTGTGAACAGGCGCACGCCGTCGCGCATCGGGATGCGGAATTCGTACTTGGTGTAGTGCTCGCGCAGGCTGTATTTCGGCGACGCGCCGGCATCGGCGGCGCCGGCCTGGATGGTGAGGCAGCCCAGCATCAGGGCGAGGGCAAAGGCGGTGAGACGGGGTTTCATGAGTTCCTTGTTGGATGAAGAAGTCAAAACCCGCCTAGTGTAATGCCAGTGGATAACTTTGGCTGCGACAAATTTGCGCAGCGCTTATTTTTCCTTTGAAAACATCAGCTTGGCATCGCCGCCACTGCCTTGTTAACAGCCTTATCCACAGAATTTGTTAACAACCGCGCTTACAGCATCGGCAGCTTCAGGCTGTCGACCACCATGCGTATCAGGCGCAGGCGGCCCGAGGTGTAGGGCGGGAAGAACAGCTTGATGAGCATCAGCGGCGACGCGCGCAGCACCGCGCGTTCGTGCGAGAAAGCCTTGAAGCCGTACTCGCCGTGCGCGCTGCCCATGCCGGAATTGTTGACGCCGCCAAATGGCAGATTGCCGTGCGCGAAATGCGCGACGCAGTGATTGACGCAAGCGCCGCCGGAGCTGGTCTGCTTGAGCACCTTGTCGATGTTGGCCTGGCGCGTGCTCCACACGTATAGGGCCAGCGGCTTGGGCGCGGCGTTGATGGCGGCGATGACCTGGTCGAGCTCGCGGTACTCGATGATGGGCAGCAGCGGTCCGAATATTTCTTCTGACAGAATGGCGGCGCCGGCCGGTATCTGCTCGATCAGTGTCGGCGCGATGTAGCACTGCGCCTCATCGACTTCGCCGCCGGTATGCACGACGGCGCCGCGCTGCAGCGCGTCCGCCAGCAGGCCCGCAAGGCGTTGCGTGTGGCGCTGGTTGACCACGCGCGTCAGGTCGGGGCTTTGCTTTTGTGCTACCGCGTCGGCGCCGTAGCGCTGTTGCAGCACCTGGCGGCAGGCCGCGACGAAGGCGGGCTTGACGCTGGCATGCACGTACACATGGTCGGGCGCCACGCAGGTCTGGCCGTTGTTGAGGAACTTCCCCCACATCAGCGTTTCCGCCGCCAGTTGCAGGTTGGCGGTTTCATCGACGATGGTCGGCGATTTGCCGCCCAGTTCCAGCGTCACGCTGGCCAGGTGCTGGGCGGCGGCGGTCATCACCAGCTTGCCCACCGACGGCGAACCGGTGAAGAAAATATGATCGAAGGGCAGTTGGAGCAGGGCGTGCGAAGTCGGCTGGCTGCCTTCGAACAGCGCCACTTCGTCGGCCGGGAAAACGTCGGCGATGATGCGCGCCATCAGGGCCGACACGGCCGGCGTCATCTCCGACGGCTTGATGATGGCCGTGTTGCCGGCGGCCAGCGCCGACACCAGCGGGCCGAAGCACAAGCTCAGCGGATAGTTCCACGGCGCGATGATCAGCACCCGTCCGCGCGGCTGGTACTGCACCGATGCATAGGTGCCGAGCATGGTGGTGGTGGGCCAGTGGCGGCGCGGCTTCATCCAGCGCTTGAGCGCGCCCAGCACCTGGCGGATTTCCTCCATCACCGGCAGGAATTCGGACGCTTCGACCTCGGCCGGGGACTTGCGGTAGTCGCTCTCGAAGGCGGCATAGAACGCTTCGCGCTGCGCCATCAGCGCGTCGCGCAGGCGCTTGACGCGGGCGATGCGCTCGGCGGCGGCGGATGCGCGCCAGCGCAGCGCCGTGGCCTGCTGGGCGTCGAAAGCCGCTTTGATCTGCTGCACGTCCGCTTCGTTCATGGCTGCCGTCTCCGCTGTTGTCAATGTTGGAGGATCATTATTGCTGCTATTTTTGCAGCAAGCAAGTGCTTGATTAGTGGCTTTGATCGGGGGCGATGCTGTCGATCAGCGCGCGGCATGCTGCGGACATGCGCCGGTGCGGCGCGTAGATCAGCGAGAACGGCCGGCTGCGGCCGCGCAGCTCGGGCAGCAGCTCGACCAGCTGGCCGTTGCCCAGCCTTTCCTCGACCACGAAGCGGTAGGTCTGGCACACGCCCAGCCCCTGTTGCGCCAGCGACACCACGCCCAGCACATCGTCGGCCACCCGCATGCGCGGCGGCGCCGGCCAGTCGACATCGCGGCCGTCCACGCGCAGCAGCCACGGCGACTGCCGGCCGGTGCTGGGCAGCGTGAAGGGCAGGCAGGCGTGGCCGGCCAGCTCGTCCAGGTCGCGCGGCGTGCCGGCCCGGCGCAGATAATCCGGCGCGGCCACCAGGCACAGCGCCGCGTCTTCCAGCCGCCGCGCGACCAGGCCGCTGTCGGCCAGCTCGCCCAGGCGTATCGCCATGTCGTAGCCCTCGTCGACCAGATCGACGTTGCGGTTGGCGATGCTCAGCTCGACCACGACCTTGGGATGGCGCTCCATGAAGGGCCGGAGCAATTGCGGCAGCCGGTAGTGGCCGTAGGTGGTGGGCGCACTCAGGCGCACTGTGCCGGACAGTTCGCCGCCCTGGCCCTGGATGGCGCGCTCGGCGTCGGCGATCAGGCCGAAGGCGCTGCGGGCTTGCTCCAGGTAGAGCCGGCCCGCCTCGGTCACGCTCAGGCGGCGCGTGGTGCGCCGCATCAGCTGCACGCCGAGCCGGGCTTCCAGCCGGGCCACGGCGCGGCTCAGCACGGACGGCGTGGTGCCCAGCGACACCGCCGCCGCGCTGATCGTGCCCTTGTCGACGATGGCGACGAAGGCCTCCACATCGGCCATATGATCGAATTGCCTGCCCATTCATGCCTTTCAAGAACAAATGATTTGGTGGTGCGCATATTTACACACTTTACAGGCATCAATAAAGTGGCGCTACTACCAAACACCCACAGGAGCATCGCCATGAACACCACCATCCTCAAAGCCGCCGCCGGTACCGTGCTCGGCCTGGCAGCCGTCGCCGCCAACGCCGCCAACGTGCTGGTCGTACTGTCCGACGAATCGCAGCTGGCGCTGCGCGACCAGCGCAGCTTCAGCACCGGTTTCTACGCCAACGAGCTGATGCAGCCGGTCAAAAAACTGCTGGACGCGGGCCACACGCTGACCTTCGCCACCCCGCTCGGCAAGGCGCCGACGCTGGACCGCAGCTCGCTCGATAAAATGTACTTCGGCAATGACGAAGCCAGCATGCGCCAGCACGTCGAACTGCTGGACAAGCTGCAGCTGACGTCGGCCGAGCATTCGCCGGTGGTCAGCCTGGCGCGTGTCGAGCAGAACGGCTACGGTCATTACGATGCGATCTACATCCCGGGCGGCCATGCTCCGATGCAGGACTTGCTGCACAGCGCGCCGCTGGGCCGCCTGCTGCGCGACTTCCACGCCAACGCCAAGCCGACCGCGCTGGTGTGCCACGGCCCGATCGCCTTGCTGTCGGCGCTGGAGCAGCCGGCCCGATTCACCGCCACGCTGGAGCAGGGCGCGCATGCGGCCCCGGCGCCGGCCTGGATCTACGCCGGCTACAAGATGACGGTCTTCAGTAATGCCGAAGAGGATGCTTCCAAAGGGATGTTGAACGGCGGCGCGATGAAATTCTGGCCGCAGGATGCGCTGCAAAAAGCCGGCGGCGCCTTCAGCAGCGCCGCCAGCTGGCAGACCTGGGTGGTGGCGGACCGTGAGCTGATTACCGGCCAGAATCCCGCCTCGGCCAGCGCCGTCGCCGACCAGCTGCTGGCCCGCCTGAAGCGCTGAGACGGTTTAGTTGGGGCGGAAGCGGTCGACGATGGCCTGGATCTCGCCGCGCCGCTTCAGCGCCTGGATCGCCCGGTCCAGCGCAGGCAGCGCCAGCTTGCCGCGCGGCGGCAGCGCGCAATAGGTGTCGAAGGCCGACACCTTGTAGGCCACCGGATTGAGCAAGGCCCGCTCCGGATGGGTCTTGCGCTGGAAATCGAAATACAGCGAATTGGTCAGCATGTAGCGGAAGCGCTTGCGCAGCAGCTTGGACAGATTGAAGTCGTCGCTGGAGGTGTCGTCGCGGGCGAACTCATCGCCCAGCGGAACCTCCAGATGCGCGTAGCGGTAGCCGAGGATGGTGCCGATGCGCTGCCCACGCAGCTCGGCCACACTGCGCACCGCCGCCGTATCGACGCGGCTGGCGACGATCTCGTTGTTGGTGAAAATCGCCTCCGACCACAGCCAGTCCTTGCCGTCCAACCATTCCGGCCGCAGGTCGCACAGGATGTCGGCTTGGCCGTTGGACAGCGGCGCCTCCACCCGCTTGCGCGGCACGGTCAGATAGCGCGGCGTCATGCGCAGCTCGCGCGCCAGCGCGTCGCCGAATTCCTTGAGCAGGCCGCCCACCAGCACGCCATCGTGGAAATCCGTCATCGGCATCGCGCTGCCGGTGGACACCACGTAGACCAGTTCCTCGGTGCGGCCAGGCATGGCCAGCAGCAAGCTGGCGAAAAAAATAAGAATAAACCTCATCCGGGTATCATACCTGTAGTGGCAACGGGCAGCAGCGGCCTGTGCGAAAATGCCGCATCGGCGCGGCAGCGCCTTCGGGATTGAACATGGACGATCGCTATTTCTACCAACCTGCGCTGGGCCACGGCCTGCCGCACGACCCCTTCAACGCCATCGTCGGGCCGCGCCCGATCGGCTGGATATCCTCGCGCGGCGTGGACGGCGGCCTCAACCTCGCGCCCTACAGTTTCTTCAACGCGTTCAACTACACGCCGCCGCTGATCGGCTTTTCCAGCCAGGGCCGTAAGGATACGCTGCGCAACATCGAGCAGACCGGCGAGTTCGTGTGGAACCTGGCCACGCGCCCGCTGGCCGAGGCCATGAACGCCAGCTGCGCGCCGGCGCCGCCGGAGGTGGACGAGTTCGTGCTGGCCGGCTTGACGCCGACGCCGTCGACCATCGTCAAAGTGCCGCGTGTCGCCGAGAGTCCGGTCGCCTTCGAATGCCGCTGCAGCCAGATCATCCGCCTGAACAACGCGGCCGGCGAGCCGACCGATGGCTGGCTGATCATGGGGGAGGTGGTGGGCGTGCACATCGCGCAGACGCTGCTGCGCGATGGCGTGTATGACACGGCGGGCTCGCAAACCATCTTGCGCGGCGGCGGCCCGGCCGATTACTTCGAGATCAAGCGGGATAGCCTGTTCCGCATGCGGCGGCCGGACTATCCCAAGACCGATCAGTAGGTGTAGAACATGCGCTGGATGTCCTTGCTGTCGTTGGTCCGGGTCAGGGCCAGCATCAGCAGGATGCGCGCTTTTTGCGGGTTCAGCGTATCGGAAACCACGAAGTCCAGTTCGTCGTCATTGGCTTCGCCGTTGCGGGCCACGATGCCCTGGCCGACGCGCGCCGAACGCACGATCAGCACGCCTTGCTTGCGGGCTGCCGTCAGCGATGGCAAGACCTTGGCCGCCAGGCTGCCGTCGCCGACGCCGGCGTGGATGATGCCCTTGGCGCCAGCACCCACCAGAGCGTTCAGCGCCACCGGATTGACGTTGGCGTAGCCGTAGACGATGTCGACTTGCGGCAGCGCGTCGAGCTTGCTGACGTCAAACTCGGTGTCGACCGTGTGCTTGCGGGTCGACGCGTGGTAGAAGTAAGGCTTGTTGCCCTGGAAGTAGCCCAGCATGCCCAGTTCCGGGGTCTTGAAGCTGTCCGGGGTCGAGGTGTTGGTCTTGGTGACGTCGCGGGCGCCGTGGATCTGGTCGTTCATCGCCACCAGCACGCCCTTGCCGACGGCTTCCTGGCTGGCCGCCAGCAGCACCGCGTTGTACAGATTGATCGGGCCGTCGGCCGACAGCGCCGTGCCCGGACGCATCGCGCCCACCAGCACTACCGGCTTGCGGCTCTTGACCACCAGGTCCAGGAAGTAGGCGGTTTCTTCCAGCGTGTCGGTGCCGTGGGTGATGACGATGCCATCGACGTCGGACTGGGCCAGCAGCGTGTTGACGCGCTTGGCCAGCACCAGCCAATGCTCGTTGCTCATGTTTTCGCTGGCGATCTGGAACACTTGCTCGCCCTTGACCTGGGCCACCTTGGCCAGTTCCGGCACAGCTGCGATCAGGCGCTCGACGCCGACCGTGGCGGCGGTGTAGCCGACCGTGGTGGTGGTGGTGGCGCCGCTGCCGGCGATGGTGCCGCCGGTGGCCAGGATCGTCACATGAGCCAGTGGGGCTGCGGCTTTTTCAGCTGCCCCGGCATATGAACTCAGCAATATTGCGCAAGCCAGCAATGCTTTGAGGAACCGTGCGGGTGTCGGGTGGGACATGTGATCTCCTGATCAAGCTGTAAAGCTAGCGATAGTAACAAATCCACCGGCTGTCAACAATGCAAGCCGTTGCCGCGTTATGGGTGGCGTGAGATGATGTTTACATAGATAATTGCTGCAAGAAAATTATAAAAGAGAAAATATTATGAATTTTGCTAACACCACGCGCAGGGTCGCGGTGCTGGCGCTGATGGCGGTACTGGCCGCCTGCGGCAAGAGCGCGGCGGAAAAGCGGCAGGAAGAAGCCGCGACGCTGACCAGTCTGGGCGAAAAATACGTGAAGGAAAAGGTGCGCGAGCCGGCCTCGGCGATCTTCCGCAACCAGGTCGTCGGCAAGGGCGGCGCCACCTGCGGCGAGTTCAACGCCAAGGATGCGTTCGGCGCCTACATCGGCTATCAGCGCTACATCTCGGTGGCGCGCGACCTGACCTTGCTGGCGCAGGATGTCTCGCCGGCCGAGTTCGAACAAAACTGGAACCAGCTGTGCCGCTAGCCCTGTCTGCCGGTTTGCCCGATTGGCGTTATGATGGGCGGATACCGACTGACCACAGGCTTGAGCATGGAAACAAGAACCGCAGGAGGCAAGGGCGCGCTCCCTGAGGCCGCATCGACCGACATCGGCAACCGCCGCCACCAGATCATGCCGACACTGAGCGAAGCCGAGTTCGAGCTGCTCAGCCGCTACGGCGAACGCCGCCACTTCAAGGCCGGCGACATCCTGTTCCGCCAGGGCGACCGCCACATCTCCATGTACGTGAACCTGAGCGGCTCGATGGAGATCGAGCGCGCCTCGGCGCTGGGCACCGTCATCCTCGGCACCCATGGCCCCGGCATGTTCACCGGCGAGATCGGCACGCTGGCCGGCCGCGCGGCGGTGGCCACCGGGCGCGTCGTCACCGACAGCGAAATGATCGTCATCAGCGAGGAATCCCTGCGCACGCTGGTGATCTCCGAAGCGGCGCTGAGCGAAACCATCATGCGCGCCTACATCCTGCGGCGCGTGGCCTACATGCAGGACCACACCGGCGGCGTGGTGGTGTTCGGCGCCCGCCATTCGCAGGCCACGCTGGTGCTGCGCCACTTCCTGACCCGCAACGGCCAGCCCACCGCCTACTTCGACACCGAACTGCACGACGAAACGGCGGCGCTGATGGAGCGCTTCGGCGTCACCGCGGCCGACATCCCGGCCATCGTCACGCCGTCTGGCGAGGTGCTGCGCCAGCCGACCCTGCGCCAGGTGGCCGACAGCATCGGCCTGAGCTCAGACAATATCGACGGCCGCACCTTCGACCTGGTGGTGGTCGGCGCCGGCCCGGCCGGACTGGCGGCCGCCGTGTATGCGGCGTCGGAAGGCCTGAGCGTGGCGGTGCTCGATTCGAAAGCGCCGGGCGGCCAGGCCGGCTCCAGCTCCAAGATCGAAAATTACTTTGGTTTCCCGACCGGCGTGTCCGGCCAGGCGCTGGCGGGACGCGGGCTGTCTCAGGCGCGCAAGTTCGGCGCCGAGGTGGCGGTGCCGGTGCGCGTCAGCGCCGTCAACTGCGAAGGACCGGATTTCGAGATTGCCATCGACAGCGGCGAGCGGCTGCGGGCGCGCTCCATCGTTATCGCCACCGGCGCGCGCTACCGCAAGCCGGACTTGCCGGGACTGGAGCGCTTCGAAGGCCGGGGCGTCTACTACAGCGCCTCCTTCATGGAAGCGACCTTCTGCGCCAACGAGGAAGTGGTGATTGTCGGCGGCGGCAATTCGGCCGGGCAGGCAGCGGTGTTCCTGGCCGCGCACGCCAAGCATGTGCACATCGTGGTGCGCGCCGACGGCCTGGCCGCCAGCATGTCGCGCTACCTGATCCAGCGCATCGAGGCGGCGCCCAACATCACGCTGCACACCCGCAAGCAGATCGTCGAACTGCAAGGCGAGGACAAGCTGGAACACATCAGCTGGCAGGCGGCCGGCGGCGAGGTGAAGACCGCGCCGGCGCGGCATCTGTTCCTGTTCCTCGGCGCGGAGCCGAACACCGCGTGGCTGGGCGACTGCGTGGCGCTGGACGAGCAGCATTTCGTGCTGACCGGGCCGCAAGTGCCCGCGCACGCGTGGCCGCTGGAACGCAGTCCGCACTTCCTGGAAACCAGCCGCCCCCGCATCTTCGCCGTCGGCGATGTGAGGAGCGGTTCGGTCAAGCGGGTGGCGGCGGCGGTGGGCGAAGGTTCGGCGGCGGTGCAGTCGCTGCATCAGGTGCTGGCGAGCGACTAGTCGTCCATCGGCCTAGACGCTGCGCAGCGGCTTGCTGTAGCGGGTGGCGCGGCGGATGGGCGGATGCTTGCCGGGCGCGTGGCCCAGCGCTTCCAGCGCGCGGTCGTAACCATACTGCCACTGGTCGTTCATGTGCTGGACGAAGATGTCGTAGGTCGGCGGCATCGCCAGTTCGATGCGGTTGCGGCGCCAGTCCAGCTTTTGCTGCAGCTGCTGCTTGGCCAGCACCACCGACACATCCGAGGTATCGATGCGCATATCGGCCAGGTGGGTATTGGCGTAGCGCAGGCGCGCATTGCCGTTGATGCCCAACACCGAACGCCAGGCGGGAATCGCGAACACCTGGTCGAAGGCTTCCTTGAATTCCATGATGACTTCCGCGCCAAGGCGGCGCGCGATCTCCACCGGGAACAGATCGAGCACGCCGCCGATGTATTCCTGGCCGCGGTACTGCTGGCAGCGGAAGTAGATCATGTCGGCGATGGAGATGCGGGCGGCTTCGGTGAGCGGCACGCTGCCGTCGACCAGCAGCTCACGGGCCACCGCGTGCTGGCCCCAGCGGGCGTCGCCCAGCGGCGACTGCATGCCGTGCAGCAGGGCGGCCGCGTGCTCGCCGCAGAACACCGTCTCCGCGAACAGCTTGCGGCCGGCGCGCGGCTGCCCGACTTCCGACTCATTGAACAGCAGCTTGCCGCCGATGATGGCGACATCCACGTCCGGCGTGCCGGTGGCGGGCGGGAAGGGTAGTTGCGAGGGGATCTCGAACATGTAGTCGCCGAACAGGTCGGGGATGACGGGCGCCTTGGCGGTCGACAGCTTGCGCCGGGCGGCGCGCAGCAGGCTGCCCATCAGGTCCGCGTGCCGGGTCGATTTCAGGCTGCACCAGAACTGGTACATTTCGGGCGACGACAGCCAGGCGCGCTGCGCTTCCGGGTCGGGAAGATTGTGGATGATGGCAGCCGCAATCGCGCCGCCGCAGCTGGCCAGCAGCACGTCCGGAGCGCTCCCGGCCCGCCGCAGCGCGGCGTACATGCCGATGTAGATGCCGAAACGGAAACCGCCGCCGCCGAGGACCATGCAGCGTTTATACGGTTTATACGATTGTTGCCAAGGTTGAATTTGTGCTTGCGTCATAAACCGAACCATACCACAGCAGGCTCCGAGCCCATCAAATTTGATATAAACCAAATCGCCAGCGAACAGCATTTGACGGTGGCGCGGGACAGGAGAAGAATTAATGCATGGACGATCAGCTTACAAGGATAGAAAGTGCTGTGCAGGCTTTACTTGCCAGCAATGAGGCGATGCGCGTAGACATCGCCAAATTGCAGATTCAGGTAGCCTTCATCGAGCAGCACTACGCAACAAAGGCGGATATAGAAATGGTCAAAACGATGGTTGCAGGCGCTAACTCAGCGGTTTCAGACGCCAAGGGGGAGTTGTATCGGGCCATGCAGGCACAAACCTGGAAACTGATTTCATGGATGACTGTTGTCTGTTCGGCCCTGACGGCCGCCGTCTATTTCATCGCGCGTAATGTTCACTAGCTGATCTGCGTCGCAGCGCTGCGTTGGCCGGCTCGGAGACGTAGCGGGCGACGAGGGCGGCTACCAGCGCCGTGAGGCACAGGAACAGCAGCAGCCATGGCAGCCGGGCTGCATAACCCAGGCTCTCCTTGGTCATCACGTTGCGCATCCCCGCCAGCACGATGATGTGGAACAGGTAGATCTCGTAGCTGTGCTGGCCGAACCAGCGCAGCAGCGACTTGCCCGGCGCACGCTCCGCAGCGGCAGGTTCCGCCGAACTCCCCAGCAGGAACGCGCCGCTCGCCAGCGCGACCAGCGTGAAGCCGAATACTTCATGTCCATCGATGCCGCGCAGGTACAGCGCCGCCAGCGCCAGCCCGCCCATGATCCGCAATATCCGTCCCTGAAGCGCATTCGGCGCCGTGCGTTGCGCCAGCATCGCCGTCAGGCAGCCGATGGCGATGGCGTCGAAGCAGGCCAGGTAGCCGTACATGAAGTAGATCTCGTTGTCGGTATGCAGGCTGCGGTAGACCGGCCCGGCGACGATTGCGGCGCAGCACAGCAGCACGATCAGCCAATTGCGGCGCAGCAGCAGGCATGACAAGGGCAGCAGCAGGTAGAACACTTCCTCCACCGACAGCGACCAGTACACGTTCAGGCAGTAGTTGAAGTAGCCGGCGGTTTGCATCAGCTGGTTGTGCCAGAACGTCAGCACCGAACCGGCGGCGATGAAGAAGTAGCTGGCCGGCCGGTCCGCATCGCCGTCGGAATTGGAAAAGAACGGCACGTCGAAGGTGCCCAGCACCACGATGATGGCCAACGCCAGCAGCAGGCAGGGCATGATGCGCGCGAAACGGTATAAATAGAATGTACCGATATCGATCCGCGACAGATCGCCCCAGCGCCGCAGCGATGTCGACGTGATCAGGTAGCCGGACACGGTAAAGAACATCGTCACGCCGAAGTTCCCCTGGTAGGCGGCGCGCAGCAGCCACGCCGGCAGCAGGTCGCCCAGTGGGCTGTTTTTCAGGCCGTAGGCCAGCGTAAAGTGCAGAACCAGCACGCACAGGATGGCGACGCCGCGCAGGCTGTCGATATGTTTGTTTCTCATCGGATGACGGTCTCCGTTCAAAGTTGATGCTCCAGCAGGATGCGCAGCGTGGCGCTGGTCGGCGTTTGCGCCACGCGGTAGCGGCGGCCGTATTCGTTGGCATATTCATGCGATTCAGTGGCGTCCTGGCGCAGCAGGTTGCTGGCCGAGATGCGCAGCTGCGTCTTGGCGTCCATCTTCCACAACGTGTACAGATCCAGCTCGCGTTTCGGGCTGGTGGCCATCCGCACCAGCGCCGATTGCCGCGCCGGGCCGCCGGCCTGGTAGTTCAGATTGCCGCCGAAGGTCAGTCCGGCGCCGGCCAGGCGGTAGTCCGCGCCCAGGTTGGCCGTGAACGGCACCTGGTCTTCCAGCCGGTTGTCCGGCCCCGGCACGCTCTCCACCCGCGACCAGTTGCGCGCCATGTTGGCGCGCAGGTCCAGCCTCGGCGACAGCGGCAGCTTGGCTTCCAGCTCGATGCCGCGCACGTTGGCGTTGCCGCTGTTGAAGGGCGCTTCGACCCACTCGCCGTCCTGCTTGAACAGGCGCGTCAAGGTGACATCGCGGATGCGCCGCACATAGGTGCTGGCGCTGAGCAGCGCGCCTTCGCCGAGATAGTGCTCGTACGCCGCATCCATGCCCCAGGCCAGCTCCGGCCGCAGGTTGGGATTGCCCTGTTCATCGGGATTGGTTTCGTTATTGTTGTTGTCGTTGGTGTAGCGGCGCGGGACCAGCTTGACCAGCGGCGGCGCCTTGTAGGTTCGGCTGATGGCCAATCGCAGCAGATCCTTGTTCGGCAGCTCGTAGCGCGATTGCAGCGAAGGACTCCACACCTGCGAGCGCAGGTCCAGCGCGTCCGGCGCGTTGGCGGCTTCGGCGCGGCTGGCGGTGGTCAGGCGTTCGTGGCGCAGGCCCAGATACAGGGAATAGCGCGGCGTGACCTGCCATTCGTCCTGCGCGAACAGGGCCAGGCGGTTGACGTTGGCGCGGTAGTCGGCGTTGCTGCCTCCGGTCTGCGTACCGCTGGCGTCGAACAGGGTTTCGTTGCGGTCTTCGCTGCGGACGGCGCGGCTGGCATCCCAGCCCAGCGCGATCGCGTGGCGCTCGCCGACCGGATGTCGATAGGTGCCGCTGAGCGTGACGCTGGTCTCCGACGGCCCGGAGTCGACGTGGTGGCGGCCCGATGGCTTGCCGTCGCTGTCCATGCCGTTGAAGTCGAAGGTGCCGCTGCGGCGGTTGCTGCTCGCGCCCAGTTTGGTCTCCAGTTTGGCGCCGCTCTCCAGCAGGTGGGTCCAATTCAGGTCGCTGCGCAGCATGGCGAAATTGGCGACGAAGTTGGAGACGCTGCGCGGGTACTCGCTGTGCGGGCCGATGAGCGCCGTCTCGTTCTCGCCGTGGACGTTGTCGACGCGGCGCAGATTGGCGAAGCCGGTCCAGCTCAGCGTGTCGCCGCCGGCCAGCGTCCAGTTCAGGCGCGGCGCGAGGGTGAGGGTGTCGGTGTGGCCTGATTCGGTCTTCTGCATGCGGCGCTGTTCGAGGATGGCGCCGCTGGCGTCGCGGCGTTCTTCCAGGTCGGTGGACGGTGCTTCGCTGCGCTTGTGGGTGAGCGTCGCGGCCAGGCTATAGGCCAGGCGGCCGTCCTGATCCGACAGCGTCGCCGACAGCGCGGGCGTGTCGACGCCCGCCTGCCGCGCGAGGCTGGCGCTGACCGAGCGCTGGCCGCGCTTGATGGTCTTCTTCAAAATGATGTTGATCGTGCCGGCGACCGCCTGGTTGCTGAACTCCGCCGTGGCGCTGCGCATGATCTCGATGCGTTCGATCGTCTCGGGCTCTATCGTGTCCAGCGAGAAGCCCGCCGGCACCGGCTCGCCGTTCAGCATGATCTGCGTGTAGCCGTTGCCCAGGCCGCGCATGCTGATCGCGCCGCCGCGTCCGGGCACGCCGGTGATGCTGATGCCGGGCAGGCGTTTCAGCACGTCGGCCAGCGTCTGGTCGCCCTGGCGCATGATCTCGTCGTGGTTGACGACGATGCTGGTGGTGGTCTCGCGCTGGCGCTGGTCGGCGCGCTGGCCGGTGACTTTGACTTGCGGCGGTTCGGCTGTCTCGGTGTCTGCGGCGTGGGCGCCGACGGCGAGCAGCAGCAGGCTGCCGGTGATGTAGTGTCGCTGCATATGCTTCCTTGTCTTCAAAAACGCGGGCAATAGTTCCCCTTGCCGCGGCGGGTGGGCTGCGGTTCGGAGGCGGTGATTGGGAGGGGCTTTAGCCTAGTAGCCTAGCTGCTGTCGGCGCGCGAGCAGGGCGCGCTTGGTGGTGCGGGCGTCCAGGTCGGCCAGTTTGGTTGCCGGGTTGAGGAGCTCTTCGCCCTGCCGCACTTCGAAATGCAGGTGCGGGCCGGTGGTGAAGCCGGTTTGGCCGACGGTGCCGATCTGCTGTCCGGCCTCCACCTTGGCGCCGGGCTTGACGTTCGTGCTGGTCAGGTGGGCGTACAGGGTGCGCTGCGCGCCGTGCTGCAGGATGACGGCGTTTCCGTAGCGGCCTTCGTTCTCGGTCAACTCGCCTGCGCTGACGACGGTGCCGGCGGCAACCGCATGTACCGGCGTGCCGCTGGACGCTGCGATGTCGATGCCTTTGTGTGGAGTTACCAGTACCGTGCGGCGCACGCCGAACAGGCTGGTTACGCGCATCTTGTCCAGCGGGTCGCGCCAGGCGGGTTCGGTTTCGGCCGGCGCGGCGGCGTCCGTCCGCGCGGGCGACGGCGTAGCGTTGAGTTGCGGAGCCGCGTTGAACGCGAGCGCCGGTTGCAGCACGGCGCCGCCGGCCAGCACCACGGCCATCAGCACGGCGACTCCCCAGGCGACTGCGCTGCTGAGCACCGGCAGCGCGGCCTGCTGCATCTGGCGGATGCGCGCGGCGGCGGTGGCGCCGTTGATGCCGCCGAAGGCTACGCCGCCGGCCGGCATGGCCGCCGTCTGCGCCTTCCATTGCAGCAGCAGGGCGGCAGCGTACTGCTTGCGCTGCTGCTGCGGGCGGCCCGCCAGCACGCGCTGGTCGCAGATCAGCTCCAGCGCCCATTCCATTTTTGCGTTCATCCAGCGCAGCGCGGGATTGAACCAGAATACCGTTTGCAGCACGACCGACACGCCCATGCACAGCGGATCGCGTGCGCGCCAGTGGTGCAGCTCGTGGGCGATGATCATGTGCTGCTGCTCGGCGCTGAAGCTGCGCAGATGACGCGGCAGCAGCAGAATGGGGCGGCGCGCGCCGATCAGCATCGGTGAAATGGCGGCGTCGGTTTCCATCACTGCCAGGTGGCGGCGGGCGATGGCGGCCAGTTGTGCGCCGTTGAAGGCGCCGTGTTCCTGCAGATCCTGTGGCGACAGGCGCTGCGAGGCGGCCAGCAAACCGCGCCATGCACGGCGGGCGCGCAGCTGGCGTGCCAGCGTCCATGCCAGGCCGGCGGCGTACACCAGCGTCCACAATGCGGGCAGCACCAGCGTGAAAGGCGGCAGGTCGCTATCGCCGGCGCTGTCCGATTCCGCCGCGTCGGCGCGGGCGGGCAGGACGGCCGCTGCTGCCGGCGAAGGCCGCGCCTCGCGGATGGCCTGCGATTCGGCTGCGCCCAGCGTCACCGTCGGCGCCAGGCTGTGTTGCGCGCTGTGCGGCAGCAGTGCCAGCAGCGCGGCGCCGGCGGTTACGCCTTGCGCCGCCAGCCACACCGCGCGGCGCGGCAGCAGCGCCGGCCAGTAGCGCAGCGCGGCCGCCAGCAGCGCCCACACCAGCATCCCGGCCAGCACGCAGCTGACGCTGGCCAGCATCCACTTGAACAGCACCACGTAGGCCAGCATCATGGCTTGCCGGCCTCGTCGGACGGCCAATCCTGCAGCATCTGCTCCAGCTGCGCCAGTTCATCGCTGTCGACCAGTTTGCTGCCGGTGAACATGGTGACGGGCAGCGGCGCCGCCATCTCCATCACGCGGCTGCCGAAATCATGGGCGAAGGCCGCCAGCGTGCCGACCTTTTCCAGCCGCGCCACGTAGACGTTGACGCCGTGCGCCGCCTGCTGGGCCAGCATCTGCTTGTCCAGCATGCGCTCCAGCGTCTTGCGGGTGGAGGAGAAGGACCAGCCCAGCTCCTCGGCGACGGCGTCGTGCAGCTCGCGGGCGCTCAGCGGCTGCTGCTTCCACAGGGCTTTCAACAGCGTCAGCTCGCTGACGGACGGAATGGGAATCGGGGTGGACATGGTGGAGCCTCTCTGCGACGAATGGGGTGATTATGCGACACATGTCGCATGCGGGTCAACACTTCGGTCAACAGTTGTCTAAAAATTTGTAACATTGCTTTGCATAAATTCTCTATATGTTACGATTAAGTTTTTGCTAATTGCCAATTGTGTACGGTCGTGCGGGATAAGCCGCAAGGTACCGCCAAGTGGGTCGTGGCTTGAAACCCGCAGCACCGTTATGAAATGCGCTATACAATGCCTGAGGCCGCAGCTTTCCGCCGCTGCCTCACAGTATTGGAAACACATATGTATTACGGAGAGCGCTTCAACAGCATCACTCACACCGTGGGCGCCGCGCTCGCGGCCATCGGCGGCACCTTGCTGATTGTCCTGG
Source organism: Rugamonas rivuli (assembly GCF_009380165.1). Classification (GTDB taxonomy): domain Bacteria; phylum Pseudomonadota; class Gammaproteobacteria; order Burkholderiales; family Burkholderiaceae_D; genus Rugamonas; species Rugamonas rivuli. The sequence continues at coordinate 215,909 of NZ_WHUF01000005.1, read as the reverse complement.
CTGCGCGTACCGGCGACGCCTGGAAAGTGGTGAGCTTCAGCATCTATGCCGCCACCCTCCTGGGGCTGTACCTGACGTCGACGCTGTACCACAGCCTGCGCGGCCGCGCCAAAGACGTGCTGCGCCAGATGGATTACTGCGCCATCTACCTGCTGATTGCCGGCAGCTACACGCCGTTCACGCTGGTCAGCCTGCGTGGAGCGTGGGGCTGGTCGCTGTTCGGCGTGGTGTGGGGCCTGGCACTGATCGGCATTTTGCAGGAAATCTGGTTTGCCAAGGGCGCGCGCGTCCTGTCGCTGCTCATTTACGTGGCGATGGGATGGGTGGGCGTGATCGGCGCCAGCCCGCTGATCGACGCGCTGGGCTGGAGCGGATTCGCCTGGCTGGCGGCCGGTGGCCTGGTGTACACGGTGGGCATCGCCTTCTTCGTCACCGACCACAAGTGGAGCTACGGCCACGGCGTCTGGCACTTGTTTGTGCTGGGCGGGAGCGCCTGCCATTTTGGCGCGATCTGGCTGTATGTAGCGTGAAGCACCTGTACAACTGTAGGATTTCGAGAGTAGAGCACCAGTGGATATTAATTCCGACGACCTGAAAACCTTTATCACCGTGATCGACAGCGGCACCCTGAGTGCCGCCTCGGTCCACCTCGGCCAGACCACGTCCGGCGTCAGCCGCGCCTTGTCGCGGCTGGAGGACAAGCTGGCGACGTCGCTGCTGACGCGCACCACGCGCCGCATGGAACTGACCGAAGAAGGCCATTTGTTCCTCGAACGCGCGCGCGCCATCCTCGGCGCCATGGAAGAAGCCGAGGAAACCATCCGCATCCGCCGCCAGAAGCCGGCCGGCCGCCTGTGCGTGGACGCGGCTTCGCCGTTCATGCTGCATTGCGTGGTACCGCACATGGCCGAGTTCCGTGCCATGTACCCGGAGATCAAGCTGGAATTGAGCAGCAACGACCAGATCACCGACCTGATCGAACACCGCACCGACATCGCCATCCGCATCGGCACGCTGACCGATTCGACGCTGCACGCGCGCGCGCTCACATCGAGCCCGCTGCACGTGCTGGCCAGCCCGGAGTACCTGCGCCGCCACAGCACGCCGGACACGCCGGAAGACCTGGCGCGGCATTCGCTGATCGGCTTTGCGCAGTACGAGCAGGGCAACAACTGGCCGCTGCGCCACGCGGCCGGCAACAGCCTGCCGATCACGCCGTCGATCGCCGCCTCCAGCGGCGAGACGCTGCGCCAGCTGGCGTTGACGGGACAGGGCATCGTCTGCCTGGCGGACTTCATGACCCGCGCCGACATCGAGGCCGGCCGCCTGGTCAAGGTCCTGGAAGCCAGCAACACCGGCTTCAGCCAGCAGATCCACGCGGTCTACTACCGCAACACGCTGCTGGCCCAGCGCATCAGCTGCTTCCTGGAGTTTTTGCAGCAAAAACTCTGAGCGGGTTACGGTGCGGTTCCGTACAGAGGTTTCCCGGGGGCGGGGCTACACTGGCTTCATGTCATCGCCGCCTCTGGGAGCCTATCATGTCGCAGACTACACATCCATCCAAACACCTGGTCCGTGCCTACCTGGAGCGGCGTTCGCATGAAGTCAAGCCGCCGCCTACGCCGGACGAAATCCGCCGCCAGCTGGGCTGGGGCATGCTGATGTTCGAGCAAAAAGTCGGCAACGGCCGCTCCTGATCCTCGCTGAAACCCCCGCCGGCACGCCATTCGCCGCCGGCATGCGGGATTTTTCGCCGTTCACCTGCCCGTTTCCGCCGTTCGCCGAATAGCGGTTTCGCGGCCCGCAGTTCCCCGGTATCGTTACATCCATACCAACACGGGGGACTGAAATGAGTATCCACACTGCTTACCGCTGGCGTCAACAAATGGTCTGGGGCATGGCGCTGATCGCCGCCGGCTGCGTGCTGCTGCTGGACCGCGCCGACATCATCGACATCGACTTCAACCTCATGCACTTCTGGCGCTGGTGGCCATGGCTGCTGGTCATCAGCGGCATCACCAAGATCATCCCGCCGACCACGCCGCGCTACTTCCTCAGCGGCTGCTGGGAGATCTTCTTCGCCGGCTGGTGGTATGTCTCCTTCAACCATGTCTGGGGCCTGGACTTCGGCGACACCTGGCCTGCGCTGGTGGTGGCGAGCGGGATCGGCATGCTGCTGCGCCCTGTGCTGGATAATGCCTTCCCTTCGATCAAGGAGCCAAAATGAGTACCAACCGTCAAAAGAGTCCCGCATCGCAGTTCGTCGTCGGCCTGTTCGTGGTGGCCGTCGGCATGGCCTTCCTGCTCGCTAATCTCGGCTGGCTGGACCTGGACTTCACGCTGCACCTGTGGCCGACCGCGCTGATCTTCTTCGGCGTCATGAAGCTGGTGCAGACCCGCACCACCTCCGGCGTGGTGGTGGGCGGCGCGCTGATGCTGGTCGGCGCCATGATCCTGTTGAAGGAGACCGGTTTCATTTCTATCAGCTGGCGCTCGCTGTGGCCCTTGCTGCTGATCGCCGCCGGCTTGTCGGTGGTGTTCAAGTCGACCACCGGACGCTCCTTCCTGGAGCCGGGCAGCGACTCGCTGGAAAAGACCAGCGGCGACGCCGTGGTCGACATCACCGCCGTCATGGGCGGCTTCAAGCGCCGCCTGACCACGCAGGATTTCCGCGGCGGCGAGATCACCGCCGTCATGGGCGGCTGCGACCTGGACCTGCGCCAAAGTTCGATCAACGGCGAGGCGGTGCTGAACGTGTTCTCGATGTTCGGCGGGATCACCATCAAGGTGCCGGTCGACTGGACCGTGGTCCTGCAAGGCACGCCGATCATGGGCGGCTTCGAAGAGAAGACCGTGCCGCCAGCCACGCCGGATAAACGCCTGATCGTGCGCGGTTACGCCATCATGGGCGGCCTGGAAGTGCGCAACTAAGCATGCAGGAGATTTCTTCCAGCCGGCGTGGCACCGTCATCTACCTGCTGGTGTGGTTGTTCCTCGGGATCGCGCTGGGCGGCGTGATCTCGCTGGCCAGCGACGCGCCGCTGGCCAACGCCATGCTGTTCGCGATTCCGATGAATCTGCTGTACGCCTACGCGGCGGGCTACTCGGCCTATTACCTGTGCCGCGCCTATCCGCTCGGCAGCGGCAGGACCGCAGCCACCGCGCTGGTGCTGACGGTGGCGGCGGTGGTGTCGGGCTTTCTGTGGCTGGTGCTGGGCCGCTCCTGGAACGGCGCCTGCCTGATGCTGGACGTGGCATGGGCCGGCATCGCATTCAACGCCCAGCTGTCGGCGCTGATCGTCGGCCTGGGCATCCTGCTGTACGGCTTCGCGGCGGCGGTGCACTACCTGGTGATCGAATTCGTCCGCGCCAAAGGCGCCGAGCAGCGCGAACTGGAATCGCTGCTGATGGCGCAGGAGGCCGAGCTGCGCATGCTGCGCACGCAGATCGATCCGCACTTCCTGTTCAACAGCCTCAATTCGATCAGCGCGCTGACCTCGCAAGACCCCAAGGCCGCGCGCCGCATGACGCTGGAACTGGCCAGCTTCTTCCGCCAGAGCCTGGGCATGGAGGCGCACAAGAAGGTGACGCTGGACGAGGAGCTGCGTTTGATACGCCACTTCCTGGCGATCGAGCAGGTGCGCTTCGGCGCGCGGCTGCTGGTGGAGGAGCAGGTCGATGAGCAGGCCGCCGCCTGCCTGGTGCCGCCGATGATCATCCAGCCGCTGGTGGAGAACGCCGTCAAGCACGGCATCTGCAATATGCCGGAGGGCGGCACGATACGGGTGACGGCGCGCAGGGACGGTTCGATCCTGCACATTCGCGTCGACAATCCGGTGGATCTGGACATGGCGTCGGTGCGCAGCGACGGCCACGGCATCGGCCTGACCAATGTGCGCCAGCGCCTGGCCGGCGTCTACAAACACGAAGCCAGCATCCACTGGGGACGTATCGATAACAGCTTTGGCGTGGACATCGCGATGCCCGCGCAAACAGGCGAAGAGGGAGAGTAGAGCAATGCGTATCATTATCGTGGACGATGAGATGCTGGCGCGCGGCGTGGTGCGCGAATACCTGGCCGAGCATCCGGACGTGGAAGTGGTGGCCGAATGCGCCAACGGTTTCGAGGCGGTCAAGGCCATCACCGAACTGGCGCCGGACCTGGTGTTCCTGGACATACAGATGCCCAAGCTGGACGGCTTCGAAGTGGCCGAACTGGCGGGTGCCAAGACCCGCTACATCTTCGCCACCGCCTTCGACCAGTACGCGATCAAGGCCTTCGAATTCCACGCGCTCGACTACCTGCTCAAGCCTTTCAGCCAGCAGCGCTTCGACCAGGCGCTGGCGCATGCGCGCGCCAACATGGGCAAGGGCGACGGCGATGCCGGCGGCACTGCGGTGCAGAACATGGTGCGCGAGGCGGCCGGCCGCAACAAGCCGCTGGGCCGCGTGCTGATACGCGACGGCGCCAAGGTCCATGTGATCAACAGCGACAAGATCGAGGTCATCGAAGCGCAGGACGATTACGTGCAGATCCGCTCGGAGGGCAAGTCCTACCTGAAGAACCAGCGCATGGCGGAGCTGGAGGAGCAACTCGACGCCGGGCAGTTCCTGCGCATCCACCGCTCGTGGATCGTCAACATCGCCTGCGTCGACCGCATCGAGCAGGCCACCAGGGACAGCTACGTCGCCATCCTCAAGGACGGCGCCAAGGTGCCGGTCAGCCGCAGCGGCTACCAGAAGATACGCGCCGTCATTCAGTAGCCCTCTGCTGCTCGGCTTGCAGGTCGGACGCGCGCCGCTGGGCGGCGCCGGACAGCACGCGCAGGATGGTGGCGTTGGAAACGTTGTAAGCGCTCAGATAGGCCCATGCGAGGGTCGCGCCCATGGTGGCGTCGATGACGACGGCCTGCTGTATCGCCCTGGAAAGCAGCGTGTTTTCCCTGTGTCTCATGTGTAGCATTCCTGAAAACTGAAGGCTCACGGAGTCGGGGTGAGTCGGCCAACACCAGTGGGGCTGCGCAGATGCGGGGCGCGGTAGTCCGGTCAAGCCAATATATCAGACCTGTCGCCGGCAGTTGATTGCATATCGCTATCGTTCCTCCGGCGGCGATTCACTGCGCCGGAGAGCGTGCCGTTGCGGCCACCTCGATGCGCCACCAGGCCGGCATCAGCTGTTGTATTTCCGGGCGGCCGAAGCGGTCGTCGATCAGGTAGACGGTGCCGCGGTCCGATTGCGTGCGGATCACCCGGCCGGCCGCCTGCACCACTTTCTGCATGCCGGGGAAGGTGTAGGTGTAGTCGTAGCCGGCGCCGAAGATGGCGTCCATGCGCTGGCGGATTTGCTCGTTGACGGGATTGATCTGCGGCAGGCCCAGCGTGGCGACGAAGGCGCCGATCAGGCGCGCGCCCGGCAGGTCCACGCCTTCGCCGAAGGAACCGCCAAGCACGGCGAAGCCTATGCCCTCGCTGTCGAGCGTGTAGCGGGCCAGGAACTGCGCGCGTTCCGCCTCGTCCATGCGGCGCGACTGGCGCCACACGGGCACGTCCGGGTAGCGCTCGGCGAACTGATTGGCGGCCTTTTCCATGTAGTCGAAGCTGCTGAAGAAGGCCAGGTAGTTGCCCGGCTGGCGGCGGTACTGCTCGCCCATCAGCTCGGCGATCGGCCGCAGCGATTGCTGGCGGTGCTGGTAGCGCGTGGAAATGTGCGCGGCCACCTGCACCGACAATTGCTCCGCCACGAAGGGCGATTCGACATCGACCCAGGCCGTGGTGTCCGGCATGCCGAGCATGTCGCCGAAGTAGTTCCACGGGCTGAGCGTGGCCGAGAACAGCGCCGTGCTGTGGCTGCTTTCGAAGCGCGGCTTGAGGAAGGGCGCGGGCACGATGTTGCGGATGCAGAGCACGGAGTTGGAGTGGCTGGCGCGCGCGCCTTCGGATTTCTCGATGTCGAACAGCGCGTGGTCGCCGAAGCTCTCGGCCAGCCGCGTGAACAGCAGCGCGTTGAAATAGAACGCCTGCAGATCAGGATCGACATACGACGGGTGCTCGGCCATGTAGTCGGCGATGGCGGTGGCCGCCGTCTGCAGCGCGCCCATGAATTTTTCCGGCAGCGCGGCATACGACTGGTACTCGCCGGACTGGTCTTTCTCCAGCTGGTTCCACTGGCGGTGCACGCGGTCCAGCGGCTTCTTCAACGGTTCCGGCGCCAGCTTGCGCAGCAGGCGCAGCGCGGCGTGTTCCATGTCGGCCGAATACATCTTGCGGGCGCGCGAGACCATGTTGTGCGCCTCGTCCACCAGCACGTTGACCTTCCAGTCGTTCAGCAGCGTCAGGCTGTGCAGCATGGCGCTGAGGTCGAAGTAGTAGTTGTAGTCGCCGATGACGATGTCGCACCAGCGCGCCATTTCGCTGCTCAGGTAGTAGGGGCAGACTTCGTGCGCCAGCGCGATGGCGCGCAGCGTTTCGCGGTCCAGCGCGAGGAAGGCGCCGCCCGGCGCGGGCGGGGCCATGATGTCGAGCGCGGCCTGGCGGGCGGCGGGCAGGCGGTCGTAGAAGCCGCGCGCCAGCGGACAGGAATCGCCGTGGCAAGCCTTGTCCGGGTTGACGCAGGCGGTGCTCTTGGACGCCATCTCCAGCGTGCGCAAGGGCAGCAGCGGGGCGCCGGCGCGGATCACGTCGACCGCGTCCAGCGCCATCTGCCGGCCCGAGGTTTTCGCGGCCAGGAAGAACAGCTTGTCCACGCCGTGCTCGGCGCTGGCCTTGAGCATGGGGAACAGGCTGCCGACGGTCTTGCCGATGCCGGTGGGCGCTTGCGCCAGCAGGCACACGCCGCGATTGCTGGCCTTGTACATCGCTTCGGCCAGCTGGCGCTGGCCGGGACGGAAGTCGGCATGCGGGAAGCGCATCGCCTTCAGCTGCGCGTCGCGTTCGGTGCGGTGCGCCAGTTCCTGCCGGGCCCATTGCAGGAACAGCTCGCATTGCAGTTCGAAATAGGCTTGCAGGCCGGCGGCCGTGTGCTCTTCCTGCAGTACGGTTTCCTTCTGGCTGCCGATGTCGAAGTAGACCAGCGCCAGGTTGATGCGCTCCAGCCCCTCGCTGTGGCACAGCAGGTGGCCGTAGACCTTGAGCTGCGCCCAGTGCAGCTGGCGCTGGTTGTCCGGCATCTTCTTCAGGTCGCCGCGATAGGTTTTGATTTCTTCGAGGCGGCGCGCGCGCGGGGCGTAGCCGTCGGCGCGGCCGCGCACATGCAGCGGGCCGTAGTCGCCGGACAGCGCGAGCTCGGCCTGGTAATCGTCGTCGCGGCGCGCGGTCACGGTGGCGTGGCCGGCGATGCCTTCCTGCGCCGTCGGCGAGGGCGTGAAGCGCAGGTCGAGGTCGCCCGTCTTGGCGGTGAACTCGCACAGCGCGCGCACGGCGATGGTGTAGCGGGGCGGGGCCGCCTGCTCGCTCGCGCTCATGCCGCCCATTGCAGATAGCAGACCGAGACCGGCATGTCGTGCGCGGCGCAGTAGGCGATCCAGCGCAGCTGGTTGTCCTGCAGGCGGTCGCCGGGGCCTTTCACTTCGATCATGTTGTAGCGGCGCTCGGCCGGCCAGAACTGGATCAGGTCGGGGAAGCCGCTGCGGTTGGCCTTGATGTCGGCCAGGATGCGTTCGAAGGCGCGCTTCAGGTGCAGCGCCGGGATGCAGTCCAGCGCCAGGTCGAGCAGCGTGGCGTCCAGCGTTTCCCAGTAGACGAAGGGCGACTGGATGCCGGCCTTGGCGGCGTAGTTGGCGTGTATTGTGGCGTGATACTGGCCGTTGTCGAGCTGGGCCAGCGCGGCGTCGAACTGCTGGGCGCGGCGGCGCTGGAAATCGGCGCTGTGCAGGTCGGCCGGGCCGCGATGGTAAGGGTGGAAGAAAGCGCCCGGGATGGGGCTGAACACGGCGTCCCAGCACAGCAGGCCGAACAGCGAATTGATCAGCGCGTTCTCGACGTAGTAGACGGGGGCGTCGTCGCGCGTCAGGTGGTCGCGCACGACGAACTCGACGTAGTCGGGCTGCTCCGGCGGCGGCAGGCTGAGGTCGATGCGCAGCGCTTGCGCGGGCGTGTTTGCCTGCGGCTTGGCGTGGCCGAGCTTGCGCGCCAGGCGCGGTTGCATGCGCAGCAGCTGCTGGCGCTCGGCCTCGCTTTCCGGCGCTTGCAGCGCGGCTTGCAGCAGCTCGAAGGCGGCGCGCGGCTGCTCGTCTTTTTCCAGCACGCGCACGGCGCGGGCGCGGGCGCCGGGGTAGTTGCAGCCGGCGTACAGCGCGTGCGCGGCTTGCCAGTCGGACTGCTTTTCGAGGTGCTGGGCGATCTGGAAGGTCAGCTTGTCGCGCCGGCTGCGCAGCCATTCGTTGTCCTCGGGGCAGGGCGGCAGGTCGCGGATCACCTCGTCCGCCGGCTCGCCTTCGATGAAGCGTTCGTGGCAGCGGTGCAGGGCGAGGAAGTCGTCGATGTCGCGGCGGCTGCGGAAGCCGCGCGCGGCCGGCGAGAAATCGACTTTCTCGTACTGGTAGATGCCGAGGTCGGACAGCACGAACTCGGTCCAGTCCTGGTGGTAGTTGCCGAAGAAGATGAGGCGCAGGCGGTCGCACAGTTCCTGCGTCAGGTTGCGGTAGCAGTGGTCGCCTGCGTCTTCGTACCAGATGGAGAAGCGGTGCTGGCTGTCGTACTGGGCGCGCAGCGCTTCGAGCTGGTCGGCCTTGCGCAGCTGGCGCTGGTGCGCGGGCAGCTGGAAGATCTTGCCGATTTCCGGCTTTTGCAGCAGGTCGAACAGTTGTTCCAGGTCGAGCTCGGGGTCTTCCTCGATCAGGCCGAGGGCGGCCAGCGGGCGGGCGGCTTCGTGGGTGCTGCCGATTTCGGCATACACCAGTTTGCTGGCGCGGAACACCGTGCCCTTGCGCATCACCATGCGCACGAACAGCGCGCGCGAGGCTTGCGGCAGCGCGGGGAAGGCAGTGATCAGGGCGCGTTCGTCGGCGGTCAGCAGGTCGTCATAGCGGTCGCCGATCCAGGTCAGTACCTGCTGGAAGTTCTCCAGGTAGTAAAAGGGATTTTCCAGGACTTTGATCATTGCCGGCGCGAGCTGTTACGATAACTGTGTTTATGTACAGTGTACCGTATTTGATGGCGTACGCCCAGCAAATACTGGTAGCTTAGCTTTCGGAGATGTGTTTGGCCGCACGGCGCTTGCGGCGGCGGGCACCTCGTCCAGAGCCGTTCTTGGGCTGTGTGCCGTTGCCGGGTTTTGCTGCTGGCGCGCTGGGTGGGCGGATGTTGGGTTGGCGCGGTCCCGATGGGCGTGCTGCGGGCTGCCGAGCAGCGCGGGCGCGTTCACCGACGGCCGCCGCTGGAGTGGCTTTGCGTGGCCTGGATGGCTGCGTGACTTGGTCTTTTGCCGGTTCGATTGTCGCAGGAGGGCGCTGGCTATTTTCCGGGGCCTCGCCCGCGAGCAAACGCGCTATGGCCGCTTTCCGCGCTGCCCGGCAGACATCGGCCAACAGCCATGCATCACTACCCGGAAGGCGCAGCCAGATGGCTTTCCATGCGTTGCGGTTGCCGCTGCCATACAGGTTCGCAAAACAGGAGGGTGATATGGCGTGCTTGCCGTACTTGATTTCCGCCCCTTCCACTGTGGCGAAATATTGCTGGTGGTCGAAGCTGGCGCGCAGCCTTGTTCCCTCGGGAAGAAACAACTCCTTCCATTGGTAGCCTGCTTCGGACAGCGCCACCGGCTGCTGCGGAGGAGGCGGGGGCGGGTTGATGTAGTTGCGGATGGCCTCACAGACGAAGGGCTCCAGGCCGAAAACATCCGACCAGAACAAGCCGGTGAATTCGCCCAACTCTAACAGCACATCGTCGGGCACGCGGATCGGGAATTGAAGGCTGTGAGTAGGCATGGGGGTTCCCCAAAATCGGGTTTTTACTAACCGCTGCTAACCACCGCTAAGGCGTACTACAGCGCGCTAAGGCTTACTAAAATTGCCGTACCGATCGCTAACCGATACTAAAATTTTGGAGCCTATATTCGTTAGAACCGATTAGCAGCAGTTAGTTCCAGATTAGTGCGGACTCGGACGAAATATCGATGGTTATCATGAGGTAGTAGTGGTTAGCGCGTTTTAGTAAAACCCCAAAAAACGGCAACCACCCCACGTGTCCCTTGATTGAGGCAATAAAAAAGCCAGGCGCGCAGGCCTGGCTGGTGTGGGGGATTGACGGGCTTATTTCTTCGCGGCTTTGGCTGGCTTGACGGTGTTCTGATCGACCAGCGCGCTGGCTTTGGCGATCTGCGCTTCGACCGCTTCCACCGCCTGCTTGGTGGCCTTGGTCACTTGCTCGTAGCCGCTGAAGGCGTTGTCGATCGCGGTCTTGACGATCTCCACGGCATTCTCCGAACCGGGACGCACATTCTTCGTGACGTCGTAGATCAGCGCGCTCAGCGTGCTCTTGGCTTCGGTCATGTGGGCGTCGGCGGCGCGGGTGAATTCTTCACGGATCTCGGCGATGATGCCGCCCAGTTGCTGGTTGTACGCGGCGGCGCCGGCCATGCCGGGCTGTACCTTGGCGGCGGCCAGCGACATGGCGGCCTTGGGATCGGTGGTCTGGCTGATTTCCTTGCCGGCGGCGAGGCCGTCTTCCAGTTGGGTCTTGGCGGTGGCCATGTTCAGGGCGACGACTTGTTCGACGCCTTGTACGGCTTTGCTGGTCAGGGTGTTGAAGGTTTCGAGCTGAAATTCAAACAGTGCTTTGGTGGCGTTGGCAAATTGTTCGGGATTCGTAAACATACAGTCTCCTCAAGATGATGGGATGTAGCTCGTACTCCGGGGTTCCCCCTGTTGTTGTGGCCCCATTATTTAACAAGAACTAACTTTTCGCAACGGCTATCTTTATAGGGGCCGGAGTCCTTTTCCCAGCCCGGTCCCAGCGGCGTCTGCGAGCAGGCGATGCCGTTGTCGATCTTGCTGCGCCACTTGTACCACGGCGCCGGCCCGGCGTTCAGGCTGGCGCTGCAGAGCGCCAGCAGGGCGGCCACGGCGGCGTATCGTTGGAGTGTGTTCATGGTTCAAACCAGTTGTTGGGTGCAGACGCGGTTGCGGCCGCCATTCTTGGCAGCGTACAGCAAATCGTCGGCGGAGGCGATCATGTTGATATGGGCGGCGTGCGTGGAGCTGGCGAAGTCCACGCTGGCCACGCCGAAGCTGGCGGTGACGGCGATCTGCTGGCCTTCGTGCTCGACCGGCGTGGCGGCCAGCGCGTGCCGCAGGCGTTCGGCCAGCAGGGCGCCGCCGGCCAGGTCGGTCTCCGGCAGGATCAGCAGGAACTCTTCGCCGCCGTAGCGCACCACGCTGTCGACGCTGTCGCGGGTCATCGATTGCAGCAGCGCGGCGAAGCGTTGCAGCACGGCGTCGCCGCCGTTGTGGCCGTAGTTGTCGTTGACCGCCTTGAAGTGGTCGAGGTCGCTCATGATGACGGTCAGGCTCAGCCGGTAGCGCTGGGCGCGCGAGATTTCCGTCTCCAGCAACTGTTCGTGCAGGTGGCGGCGGTTGTAGCAGCCGGTCAGCGGGTCGCGCACGGACAGGTTCTTGAGCACTGTCTGCGCGCTGTATTCGTTGCGCAGCAGTAGCTGGTAGCGGCGCGCGGCCACATAGCCGAACAGATTGGTCAGCGCCAGCAGCGCGGCCATGGTGGCCAGTTCGACGCTGCGCAGATGGCCCAGCCGGTCGGCCAGCAGCAGGAAGCCCAGCGTGGCCGGCGCCGCGATGGCCGCCGCGTACAGCAGCCGGTTCGGAATGTAGATGTAGATGACGATGACGACGATGGACATCGAAATCGCATGCAGCGAAAACTCGCCCGGCCGCAGCGCCGCGATCAGCAGGAAGCCGGCTGCGCCCGCCACCTCGACCACGCTGGCCACCACCCGCGTGACGGCGATGGATGCGGGCCGGCGCCGCAGCAGCACCAGGCTGCCCAGGGCGGAGGCGGCCACCAGCAGGCGCGCGCCGGCCAGCACCGCCGTGTGCAGGCTGTAGCCCAGCCAGATCACGTCGGTGACGGCAAAACTCAGGTAGAACAGCGAACAGAAGACGAACGTCACCCGCAGCTGCGCCTGCGTCGTGGCCAGGTGGTGGCGCAAAAAGGCTTGCTCGGCCGCAGGGTCGCTGAATTCGCAACGCAGGCTGGCCATGTCCGACTGCGCGGGATGGGCGGGTTTTGGACGCACGGGACTAGTCTCTTTCGGCTAGGGGCCGGCTGATTGCCGGTCTGATACAACCTATTATACGGCTGCAATATTTGCGCGCAGGAAAATAGTTGAGCCCGCCTACAGCGGCGCCACGCGGGGCAGGCGCATGGTGAAGCTGCTGCCCAGTCCCGGCGTGCTGACGGCCTCGATGCGCCCGCCCAGCACGCCGGTGACGATGTTGTGCGTGATATACAAACCCAGGCCGGAGCCGCCGGCGCCGAGCCGCGTGGTGAAGAAGGGATCGTAGATGCGGGCCAGGTTGGCGGCCGGGATGCCGACGCCGTCGTCGGCCACCGTGACGACGATCTCGCCGTTGCCGGCGTCCTGGGCCCGTATCATGATGCTGCCGCCGTCGCGGCCGTCGAAACCGTGCACGATGCAGTTGTCGATCAGGTTGTCCAGCGCCTGCGCCAGCGGGCCGGGATAGCTGTCGAGTTCTATCCAGTGCTCGATCTCCTCGACCAGTTCCAGCCCGCGCTGCTGGACGGCGGCCTGGGTGGCCTGCAGCTGCTGCGCCACCAGGTCTCCCAGCACGAAGCGGCTGCGCGGCGAGCTGGCGCTGTCGACCGCGATGCGGCGGAAGCTGGCCACCAGCGCGGCGGCGCGGTTCAGGTTGCGCAGCACCACCTGGTCGGCGTCGGCCGCCTGTTGCAGATAGCTTTCCAACACCGAGCGCCGCAGTCCGCCCTCCATGTCGCGCTTGAGCCCGGCGGTGCGCTCGGCCATGCTGCCGGCCATGGTCAGGCAGTTGCCGATCGGCGTGTTCAATTCGTGGGCCACGCCGGCCACCAGCGCGCCCAGCGCCGCCAGCTTGTCGCGCCGCACCAGCTCCTCCTGCGTCTGGCCGAGGTTGTCCAGCACCGTGGTCAGTTCCTCGTTGGCGTGCTCGGCCTCCTCCTTGGCGTGCTGCAGCTCGGCGGTGCGGGCGTGCACCAGCTCCTCCAGGTGTTCGCGATGGCGCACCAGCTCGGCCTCGCGGCGGGTGCTGGCGATGGCGATGCCGGCCAGGTGGGTGGCGGCCTTGATCAGGCGGCGGTCGTCCTCGGTCGGGCTGCGCGGCTCGCGGTAGTACATGGCGAAGCTGCCCAGCACCGTGCCCTGGTCGAGCAGGATGGGCATGGCCCAGCAGGCGCGCAGCCCGTAGCGCAGCGCGATGTCGCGGTAGGGCGCCCACAGCGGATCGTTGAGGATGTCGCTGACCACCACGGTTTCGCGGCGGTGGATGGCGGTGCCGCAGGAGCCGCCCACCGGCCCGGCCGACATGCCGTGGATGGTCGCCAGGTACTCGGCCGGCAGGCTGGGGCCGGCCGCCGACAGCAGCGTGACGCCGTCCGGCGCCACCAGCATCACCGTGCACAGCACCGGCGGCGCCTGCGATTCGATCAGCAGGGTCAGGCGCTCCAGCGTCTCGTTCAGCGGAGCGCCGCGGGCGATCATTTCCAGCACCTGGTTCTTGCCGTCGCGCAGTTGCTCGGCCAGCTTGCGGCTGCTGACGTCGACGATGCGCACGTGCATCAGCCGGTGCTCGGGCGTGGTCAGCGGCACCATGCGCAGCTCGCACGCCACCTGGCGGCCGGAGCTGTGCAGCACCGCCAGCTCGAACACCTGGACATCGCCCGCCATCACCTGCTCGATGTAGGCGGCGAACACCGCGGCCGACGGCCGCCCGTCCGGCTGCAGCGGCGGGCACAGCGCGGGCAGGTCGGTCTGTATCAGCTCGGTCTCGGTCATGCCGAACAGGGTGCGGGTGCGGCGGTTGACGTCCAGCACGCGGTTGCTGCCGCGCTGCATCAGCAGGATGGCGTCCGGCGAGCCGGACAGCATGTGGTGGTAATTGACTTCCAGCGTCGCCATGGTCGGCAGGTCGGACACCGGCGCCGGCGCGATCCGCTTCAGTTGCAGCAGGATTTTTTCCGCGACGTCTTCGCTGGGGAAGGACAGCGGCAGGTAGGCGCAGGCGCCGGCCTCGAAGGCGCGCTCGTGCTCGTCGGCGGTGGGGGCACCGGACAGCAGGAACACCGGCCGCGCGCCGCCGGCGTGGATGCGCTGGCACAGCTCCAGCCGGGCGCTGCCGGCCAGCGTCACGTCCAGCAGCGCCATGACGACACGGCCGCCGGCCACCAGCGCCAGGGCTTCGTCGCCGCGCCGCACCTGCTCGACCTGCAGGCCGTGGGGCGCCAGCATGATCCTCAGCGTGGCGAGATCGTAGGTCGTGTTGGTAGCGAGCAGGACGATGCCTGGCTGATCGGATGGTGACGGCTGCATCATGGCTGGTGGTCCGCTCCGCAGTAGGCGATGGGAGCCAGTGTCACAGGATGGACGGGCCGGGTCAAGCCTTTATGCAGCTTGCCGTGCGGCAGCTTCCTGGGCCTGGCGGATCAGCGGGAAATTGTCTTCGATCCAGTCGACCAGCACCTCCAGCCGCTCGGCCGCCTGGCGGCCCAGCGGCGTCAGGCTGTACTCCACGTGCGGCGGCACCACCTGTTGCGCCACGCGCAGCACCAGGCCGTCGCCGGCCAGCGCGTCCAGCGTCTGCGCCAGCATTTTTTCGCTGACGCCGCCGATCTCGCGGCGCAGCTGGCTGAAGCGGTGGGTGCCGTCCAGCAGCACCACCAGCACCAGCACGCCCCAGCGGCTGGTGATGTGGCCCAGCACGATGCGCGACGGGCATTCGGCGGCCAGCACATGGGGGGCGGGATGGCCCTGGTTTTCGATCAGCACCTTGCGCAGGGAACGGCTGGATTTGGCTTGGTTCATGGGGGCTTCCTCGGGTTGTTTGGGTACTTACCAAATTGTACGTACTTACAATTAGTAAGTATAGCTCTTATTATAGCCTCGACCGCGCGGAAACCTCCCCGTGGCAGCTTACTCAAAGGAAGACTAATGATTATCGTGACTGGTGCAACCGGCCAACTGGGCCGCCTGGTGATCGCCCGCCTGCTGAAAACCGTTCCCGCCGCACAGATCGTCGCCGCCGTGCGCGACGTCGCCAAGGCCGCCGACCTGGCCGCGCAAGGCGTGCAGGTGCGCCGCGCCGACTATGCCGATCCCGCCTCGCTGGACGCCGCCTTCCAGGGCGCCAGCAAGGTGCTGCTGATTTCGTCGAACGAACTGGGCCAGCGCGGCGCGCAGCACCGCAACGTGGTCGACGCCGCCGTGCGCGCCAAGGCCGGCCTGCTGGCCTACACCAGCGTGCTGCATGCCGATACCTCGCCGCTGGCGCTGGCGGCCGAGCATCGCGACACCGAGGCGGCTGTGCGCGCCTCCGGCCTGCCGTACACCTTGCTGCGCAACGGCTGGTATGTGGAAAACTACACGGGCAGCCTGGGCGGGGCGCTGGCGCACGGCGCGCTGGCCGGCGGCGCAGGGGAGGGGCGGATCGCGGCGGCGGCCCGTGCCGATTACGCGGATGCGGCGGCGGCGGTGCTGACCAGCGCCGGGCCGGTCGAGCAGGTGTATGAGCTGGCGGGCGACCGCGCGTTCACGCTGGGCGAGCTGGCGGCGGAAGTGTCGCGCCAGTCGGGCAAGGCGCTTCCGTTCCACAACCTGCCGCAGCAGGAGTACCGCGACATGCTGGTGGAGATCGGCTTGCCGGTGCCGCTGGCCGAGCTGATCGCCGATTCGGATGCGCACGCAGCCAGGGGCGCGCTGGATGACAACAGCGGCACGCTGGGCAAGCTGATCGGCCGTCCGACCATCTCGCTGGCGGACGCCGTCAAAGCGGCGCTGTAATGAAAAAAGCCCCCATCTGCTTTTCAGCTCGATGGAGGCTTTTTTGCGGAATTCTATGGTGCCCACGGAGGGACTCGAACCCCCACACCTTGCGGCACATGGACCTGAACCATGCGCGTCTACCAATTCCGCCACGTGGGCACTGTTACTGCTTTTCTGCTGCGTGTTCTGCAACAGAGGCCCGAATCTTAAAGGACGCCCCGGGCGTCGTCAATAGAGATTTCGTGCTTTTATGAAATAATTTCTTCCGTGTGCGGGGCAGGCGCAATGAAAAAAGCCTCCATCTGCTTTTCAGCTC
This sequence comes from Rugamonas rivuli, assembly GCF_009380165.1. Lineage (GTDB taxonomy): Bacteria > Pseudomonadota > Gammaproteobacteria > Burkholderiales > Burkholderiaceae_D > Rugamonas > Rugamonas rivuli. Next base: position 199,611 of record NZ_WHUF01000005.1, on the reverse strand, counting down.
GATGGAGGCTTTTTTGCGGAATTTTTTGGTGCCCACGGAGGGACTCGAACCCCCACACCTTGCGGCACATGGACCTGAACCATGCGCGTCTACCAATTCCGCCACGTGGGCACTGTTACTGCTTTTCTGCTGCGTGTTCTGCAATAGAGGCAGCATCATGCCGCATGGCGGAGGCGCCGTCAAGGGCTGTCTGCAAAATGATGAAGGCGGCGCACAATGAAAAAAGCCCCCATCTGCTTTTCAGCTCGATGGAGGCTTTTTTGCGGAATTTTTTGGTGCCCACGGAGGGACTCGAACCCCCACACCTTGCGGCACATGGACCTGAACCATGCGCGTCTACCAATTCCGCCACGTGGGCACTGTA
>NZ_WHUF01000005.1:0-199155 GCF_009380165.1 Rugamonas rivuli | reverse complement strand
GGGCACTGTACTGCTTTGCTGCTTTCCGTCGCTGCGTGTGCTGCAACAGAGGCCAGAATCATAGGGGAGCGGCGTGTCCGCGTCAAGAGCGAAATGCTGATTTTTGAGAAAGATTGCATGCGGCCGCACGGGAGCGCACCGGAGATTTTTCCTGCTTGCTTGTTTGCTCACACTTTCGTAAGCTCCTGTGTGCTACCCCGCCACCCGTAACAACCGGAGACAGGCAATGGACATGCTGAGCAGTTGGTTCGATAGCCAGGGTTTCATGCCGCACGGGCATTGTTTTTTGTGGATACCCTCGATACTGTGGATGAGCGTGATTTCCGACGCGCTGATCGCACTGGCCTACCTGACCATCCCGGTCACGCTGTTGTACTTCATCCGCAAGCGCCGCGACATGCCGTTCGACTGGATGTTCATCGCCTTCGGCGTCTTCATCCTGGCCTGCGGCGGCACCCACCTGGCCGACATCTGGGTGATCTGGCACCCCGACTACTGGCTGTCCGTGATCCTGAAGGCGATCACCGCCGTCGCCTCGGTGGTGACGGCCATCGTGCTGGTGCGGCTGGTGCCGGTGGCGCTGCGCATCCCCAGCCCGGCGCAGCTGGAAGCCGTCAACGCCGAACTGCTGCAAGCCAACCAGGACTTGCGCGCCGCCATGGAGCGCGCCGAGGTGGCCAACCGCGCCAAGAGCGCCTTCCTGGCGTCCATGAGCCACGAGCTGCGCACGCCGCTCAACGCCATCCTCGGCTATACGCAAATCCTCAAGCGCGACAAGGGCTTGAGCGCCTCGCAGCAAACCGGGGTCAGCACGATACAGCAGGGCGGCCAGCACTTGCTGGCGCTGATCAACGACGTGCTCGACCTGTCGCGGGTGGAGGCCGGCAAGATGGAGTTCCATCCCAAGCCGGTGGCGCTGGGCGAGCTGCTGTCGGTGGTGGCCGACATCATGCGCGTGCGCGCCGAGCAGAAGCAGCTGCATTTCGAGCTGGAGCTGGTGGCCGGCCTGCCGGTGGCGATCGACGTCGATGAAACCCGGCTGCGCCAGGTGCTGCTGAACTTGCTGGGCAACGCCGTCAAGTTCACCGACCGCGGCACGGTGCGGCTGCGCGTGCAGCCGCTGCCGTCGGCGCCCGGCGATGCGGACGATGTGGCGCAGCTGCGCTTCGAAGTGCAAGACGAAGGCATCGGCATCGCGGACGACCATGTCGAGACCATCTTCCGTCCGTTCGAGCAGGTGGGCGAGGCGTCGCGTCGCGCCGGCGGCACCGGCCTCGGGCTGGCGATCAGCGGCCAGCTGGTGCGGCTGATGGGCGGCGAGCTGAAGGTGGACAGCCGGCTGGGGCAGGGCAGCCGCTTCTGGTTCGACGTGCCGATGCGGGTGGTGGCCGCGCCGGCCGCCGTCAGCAGCGACGGCCATACGGCCACCGGCTATCTGGGCCCGCGCAAAACCATTTTGGTGGTGGACGACGTCGCCACCAACCGCGCCCTGCTGCGCGACCTGCTGGGCGCGCTGGACTTCCGCATGCTGGAGGCCGACAACGGCGTCGCCGCCCTGCGCCAGGTGCAGGCGCGCGTGCCGGACCTGGTGCTGCTGGACATGGTGATGCCGGACATGGACGGCATCGAAACCACGCGCCGCCTGCGCGCCGACGCCCGCACCGCCAACACGCCGGTGCTGATCATCTCGGCCAGCTCGACGCCGGAAGAGGAGGCCCGTTCGCTGCAGGTGGGCGCCAACGCCTTCCTCAGCAAGCCGGTCGACGAGCGCGAACTGCTGCGCGAGATCGGCGCCCATCTGCGGCTGGAATGGAGCACGGCGTTGCAATGAGGCCGCGCACATGACTTTCGGCACTCCCCGCTGACGGCGGCCCGGGCCTAACATCACTCATCGACTCGCCGCATGCACCGCACGCGGCGGTCACTATCTTTCGACGATGAGGTGACATGGTTACGCGACGCGACATGATGATGTTGGGCCTGGCCGCCCCCTGGCTGACCGCCTGCGGCGGCGGTGGTTCCGGCGGTGGCGCCGGGCCGGAAAACGTGGTCCTCTCGGCCATCATCGATGATGACTGGAACCGGGCCGCGCCGGAGGGCGAGGGCGTGCCGGCGGCGCTGATGCAAACCCTGCTGGCCGAGGGCGCGCAGATTCCATCGCTGCGCAGCCTGCTGGTGGTGCGCAACGCCCGCATGATTGGCGAGCGCTACTATGCCGACGGCAAATCCTCCGACCTGCGCCACATCCGCTCGGCCACCAAGACAGTCAGCAGCCTGCTGGCGGGGCAGGCGATACGCGACGGGAAAATACCCGGCGTCACCTCCACGCTGGCCGAGTTGCTGCCCCGGGAGATGGCCAGGGTGCCGACCTCGGTGGCCGGCAACGTCACGCTGGCCCAGGTGCTGCGCATGCGCAGCGGCCTGGCCTGGGATGAGGATGTCCACATGCAGGAGCTGCTGCACGCGCCCGACCTGGCCAGCCTGGCGCTGGGCTTGCCGATCGCGCCGCTGGGGCCGAACGGGCCGTACTGGAACTACAACTCCGCCGTCTCGCACCTGGTGTCGCCCATCGTCGCGGGCGCTTATGGCGAGGACACGCTGGCGGTCGCCACGCGCAACCTGTTTGCGCCGCTCGGCATCCGCCAGGCGGCCTGGCAGCGCGATGGGACCGGGGCGATCATCGGCTCCTTCGGCCTGCAACTGCGGGCGCGCGACCTGATGAAGCTGGCGTGGATGGCGCTCGACGGCGGCATGTGGCAAGGCAAATCGGTGGTGCCGGCCGCGTGGCTGAACGAGAGTTTCACCAATCACGTGCATATCGGCCCGATAGGCGATATGAGCGATGTCGGCTACGGTTATCTGTGGTGGCGCGGCATGCTGGGCGGCCACCAGGTGATTACGGCTTATGGCTTCGGCGGGCAGTTCGCCATGCTGGTGCCAGATTTGCGCATAACCATCGCCACGGCCGCGCTGTGGGATTTGCCGATAGATGAGGGCAGCAAGAACGAGGAACTGATATTCAACCTGATCGGCCGCTTCCTCTCCAAGCTGTAAAAGCCGGCAGGTAATGAAAAAAGCCGCAGGCCTTTTGAGGGGCGCTGCGGCTTTTTTGCGGAATTTTGTGGTGCCCACGGAGGGACTCGAACCCCCACACCTTGCGGCACATGGACCTGAACCATGCGCGTCTACCAATTCCGCCACGTGGGCACTGATGCTTCTAAACAACTCTGCTATTATAACGACGGGGAAGGTTTCGCGCCAGATGAGCTTTCGCTCCTTACTGCACATCAACCCTGTCTAGCAATTCTCACTTTGCCGCTGTTTTTCAACATTGTCGCTGCGAGAGACCAAGATTATAGAGGAATTTTGCGGGATGTCAAATGCCCCAGCATAAAAAATCCGCTCGGATTCGCATAAACGGCCGCAAATTAGTCAATCAGGGCGTTTCCAAGTACACTACGCCTGTCGTCGTGTCATATATATGCACCTGACGATTTTGCCAGGCCGGATTTCCTCTGAACACTGTCAATAATAACTACAGAAATACTTTTGAACCAATCTACCCATACCATTCCCAGCCGGGAGGAAATTCTCGGCATCTTCCGCAGCGCCAAGGCGCCGCTCGATCTGCGCGCACTGTCGAAGTCGCTGAAGGTCGCGACCGAGGCCCAGGCCGTGTTGTCGCGCCGGCTGAACGCCATGCAGCGCGACGGCCAGATCGTCTCCGACGACACCGGCCACTTCTCGCTGGCCACCGACACCGGCTTCATCTCCGGCCGCGTCAGCAGCCACAAGGACGGCTTCGGTTTCGTGATCCCGGATGAGCCGGGCGAAGACCTGTTCCTGCCCGAAAAGGAAATGCAGAAAGTCCTGCATGGCGACCGCGTGCTCGCCAAGGTCATCGGCGTCGACCGCCGCGGCCGTCCGGAAGGCACCATCGTCGAGGTGGTCTCGCGCGCCAACACCCACATCATCGGCCGCCTGCTGAACGAAAACGGCGCCTGGATCGTGGCGCCCGAAGACCAGCGCATCGCCCAGGACATCCTGGTCGAAGGCTCGATCGGCAAGGCCAAGTCGGGCCAGATCGTCAGCGTCGAATTGACCGAGCAACCGATGCGCTTCAAGCAGCCGGTCGGCAAGATCGTTGAAATCCTCGGCTCGCTGGACGACCCCGGCATGGAAATCGAAATCGCCGTGCGCAAGTTCGGCGTGCCGCATGTGTTCTCGGACGCCGCGCTCAAGCAGGCCAACAAGCTGCCGGACGTGGTGCGCGATATCGACCTGGCCGACCGCGTCGACCTGCGCGACGTGCCGCTGGTGACCATCGACGGCGAAGACGCGCGCGACTTCGACGATGCGGTTTACTGCGAACCGGTCAAGATCGGCCGCACCAACGCCTACCGTTTGATCGTCGCGATTGCCGACGTCAGCCACTACGTCAAGCCGAACGATGCGCTCGACGCCGACGCGCTGGAGCGCAGCACCTCGGTCTACTTCCCGCGCCGCGTGATCCCCATGCTGCCGGAAAAGCTGTCCAACGGCCTGTGCTCGTTGAACCCTGCGGTCGACCGTTTGACGCTGGTGTGCGACGCCGTCATCACCGCCAAGGGCGAGATCAAGGCTTACCAGTTCTATCCGGCCGTGATCCACTCGGCCGCGCGCCTGACCTACACCGAAGTGGCCGACATCCTCGGCAACACCAAGGGACCGGAAGCCGCGCGCCGTCCAGGCATCGTGCCGCACCTGCTGAACCTGTACGAGGTGTACAACGCGCTGCTGAAGGCGCGCACCGAACGCGGCGCGATCGATTTCGAAACCACCGAAACCTACATCGTCTGCAACCCGTCCGGCAAGATCGAAAAGATCATCCCGCGCACCCGCAACGACGCCCACCGCCTGATCGAAGAATGCATGTTGACCGCCAACGTCTGCGCGGCCGACCTGCTGATCCGCCACAAGCATCCCGGCACCTACCGCATCCACGCCAGCCCGACTGCTGAAAAGCTCAAGCAGGTCCGCACCTTCCTCAAGCAGGTGAACCTGAGCCTGAACGGCGGCGACAAGCCGACCGCCGGCGATTACGCCGAGCTGATGCGTCAGGTCAAGCAGCGTCCGGACGCGTCGCTGCTGCAAACCATGCTGCTGCGTTCGATGCAGCAGGCGGTCTACAGCCCCGACAACATCGGCCACTTCGGCCTGGCGTACGAGGCCTATGCCCACTTCACCAGCCCGATCCGCCGCTATCCGGACTTGCTGACGCACCGCGCCATCAAGGCCATCCTGCTCGGCAAAAAGTACGAGCCGAAAGTGGCCAGCACCAGTGTGCTGAACACCAACGTCTCGAACGCCACCCGCAAGCAGCAGGCCAAGGACAAGGCAGAGGGCAAGGAAAAGAAAGCCGCCGACCTGACCGTGTGGGACGCGCTGGGCGTGCACTGCTCGGCCAACGAACGCCGCGCCGACGAAGCGTCGCGCGATGTCGAGAACTGGCTGAAGTGCTACTTCATGCAGGACAAGCTGGGCGAGGAATTCACCGGCATCATCACCGGCGTGACCACCTTCGGCATCTTCGTGCAGCTGGACCAGCTGTTCGTTGAAGGCCTGGTGCACATCACCGACCTCGGCGCCGACTACTTCCAGTACGACGACGCCCGCCACGAACTGCGCGGCGAACGCACCGGCAAGAAGTTCCAGCTGACCGACCACGTCAGCGTGCAAGTGGTGCGCGTGGACCTGGAATCGCGCAAGATCGATCTGCGCCTGGCCGGCGCCGACGCGCCGCCGCCGCGCGCCGACAAGGCCGATGCGCAATCGAAGGACCGCAAGACCAACATCAAGCCGGGTCCGGCCGTGCCGAAAGCGCAGCCGGTCAAGGCTGTCGCCAAGAGCCCGGCGGGCAAGCCTGCCGCCGGCAAGCCGGCCGCCGCGAAGAGTACCGCCAAGCCCGCAGCCAAGGCCAAGGGCGGCCGCAAGACTAATGCCGGGGCGGCTGCCCCGGTAGCACCCCGAGCAGCGAAGACTGTCTCAAAAAGTAAAAAGAAGCGATAAATGAGTAAGAATAAAATGATTTTCGGTTTCCACGCTGTCACGTCGCGCTTGCGCCATGAGGCATCGTCCGTGGAAGAGATTTTTGTCGACATCGGCCGCGACGACCGCCGCATGAAGGACCTGATCGCCAACGCCAAGGCTGCCGGCGTGCGCGTGATGCCGGTCGATTCGGCCCGCCTCGACAAGATCGTCGGCACCCGCCGCCACCAGGGCGTGATCGCCTTCGCCTCGCAGCTGGCGCTGGCGCGCAACCTGGATGAACTGCTGGACGCCATCGAAGGCCCGCCGCTGCTGCTGGTCCTGGACGGCATCACCGATCCGCACAACCTGGGCGCCTGCCTGCGCGTGGCCGACGGCGTCGGCGCACACGCGGTGATCGTGCCTAAGGACCGCGCCGTGGGCTTGAACGCCACCGCCGCCAAGGTCGCATCGGGCGCGGCCGAGACCGTGCCTTACATCACCGTCACCAACCTGGCGCGCACCCTGCGCGACCTGAAGGACCGCGACATCTGGCTGATCGGCACTTCCGACGACGGCGAGAAAGGCCTGTACGAAGCCGACTTCACCGGCCCGACCGCGCTGGTCATGGGTTCGGAAGGCGAGGGCATGCGCCGCCTGACCCGCGAGACCTGCGACATGCTGGTCAGCATTCCGATGTTCGGTTCGGTTGAGAGCTTGAACGTATCCGTCGCATCCGGCGTCTGTCTGTACGAGGCACGCCGCCAGCGTATCGCCAAAGACATTTAAGCGATATGCACTACCGGCGGCCTGATACGAGGGTCGCCGGGTTACACTCCCGCCTCCCCCGAAGCAAGCCGCTTCCCAGCAACCACCGACCGAATACGCTACCATTAGCGTTTCAGTTGCAATCCCGACCACCCCATGTTCCATCGCCTGCGCCAAGACATTAACAGCATCATCGAACGCGATCCTGCGGCCCGCAACGCCTGGGAGGTGCTGACCTGTTACCCCGGTTTGCAAGCCATCGTCATGCACCGCTGGGCGCACTGGTGCTGGCTGCGCCGCATGAAATGGCTGGGGCGCTTCATTTCTTACCTGGCCCGCATCGTCACCGGCATCGAGATCCATCCGGCCGCCACCATCGGCCGCCGGGTCTTCATCGACCACGGCTTCGGCGTGGTGATCGGCGAGACCGCCGAGGTCGGCGACGACTGCACCATCTACCAGGGCGTGACCCTGGGCGGCACCTCGCTGCACACCGGCGCCAAGCGCCATCCGACCTTGGCGCGCGGCGTCATCGTCGGCGCCGGCGCCAAGGTGCTGGGCGGCTTCACGGTGGGCGAGTACGCCAAGGTCGGCTCCAACGCCGTGCTGCTGAAGCCCGTGCCTGCGGGCGCGACGGCGGTCGGCAATCCCGCGCACATCGTGCAGAAGGAGCCGGCGTCGGCGACCAGCGCCACGGCCAATCTGTTCAGCGCCTACGGCGTTACGCCGAACGGCGACGATCCGCTGTCGAAGGCCTTGCACGGCTTGATCAGCCACGCCGTCAAGCAGGAAGAGCAGATGGAACGCATCCTCGCCACGATGAAGGCGGCGGGCTTGCAGTGTCAGGGCGTGCCCGAATGTGATAAATTGAATTCCGACCAACTCAACAAGCTCGTTGAATAAGGATGATGTCTATGGAATCGTCGCCCGATGGCGCAGAAGTGCTGGACCCGTTTGAAATCCGCGTACTGGCCGTGCTGGCCGAAAAGGAAGCGCTGACGCCGGATAACTATCCGCTGTCGCTGAACGCGCTGGTGAATGGCTGTAATCAGTTGTCGAGCCGCGACCCGGTGATGGCGCTGTCGGAAGAGACGGTGGCCGAGGTGCTGCAGCGGCTGATGCAGCGCAAGTACGTCAACGGCATCACGCAGGCGGGCGCGCGCGTGACCAAGTACGAGCACCGCATGCGCATCAAGTGGTCGCTGGAGCAGGACAAGCTGGCCGTGCTGAGCATCCTGATGCTGCGCGGCCTGCAGACCGCCGGCGAGATCCGCACCCGCAGCGGACGCCTGCACGAATTCAAGACCGTCGGCGATGTCGAGCAGGCGCTGCAGTTTCTGATCGATAAATATCCGCCGCTGGTGTCGAAGCTGGCGCTGGCGCCCGGCACGAAAGAACCGCGCTACGGCCAGCTGCTGGGCGGGGAAGAAGCGCTGGCCCGCGAAGAAACCGCGGCCGGCCTGGGTGGCGTCGTGAGTCCGGCGGGGCAGGGCGGCCGCGTCGCCGCGCTGGAGCAGGAAGTACAACAACTGCGCCAGCAGGTCGAAGACCTGACGGCGCAGTTCGCTGAATTCCGCAAGCAGTTCGAATAAGGCCGGGCTTCTATTCGAACCTGAACTCGATCAAGGCGTCGCTGGAGTAGGTTTTGTCAGCCAGCGGCACCGAGTACATTTTTCCATACTCGTCGACCTTGAGCTCAAGCCTGCGGGCGCCGTCGACCAGCGTGGCGCTGGTGATGGGGCGGTCGCTGCGTACGTTCATGTTGAAGTCCTTGTACGAACACCAGTCTGTCGTCAGCGTGACGGTGTTGATCATCGCGCGTACCAGGAAGGGTATGTAGTTCTTCGCGATCGCCATCAGCACCCGGCACTCCAGCTGGATATCGCCCAGGCGCCGCATGTCCGCCGGCACGCCGGCGCTGCGCACGTCCGGCATCCAGCCGTAGTCGCTCTTCTTCCGGTTCAGCACCACATCGGCGTTGTCGTCCTCCGCCGCCCGGTTGCGCGGCAGGGTGAAACTGTGGTCCGCCGCCAGCGGCACCGCGATGTCGGTCTCGCTGCCGGACAGGCGCACCACCACATTGTCCATCGCGTCGGCGGGCGCCTTCCTTTTGGTGTGCAGGCGAAAGCGCAGTTGCTGCGCATTCGGCGCCAGCGCGTGCTGGCTGTCAAAGGCGTCCAGGCCGGACAGCATGTAGCGGTAAGGCTGCATTTCCGGACTGCGGGTGCCGTTGATGACGACCATCTGCTCCGAGCCTTCCGTTTCGGCCGCCGTGGCCGGCAGCGCCGTCACGGCGGCTGCCAGCAGCGCGGCGGTCATGAAGTGCTTGCTCGCCATGCTCAGCCTTCTTCGCGGCGGCGGCGCATCCAGACGGCGGCGGCGATCATCGCCACGCCGGCTGCCACGCCTATCCATACGCTGGCGCCGGTCAGCGTGCCCCACGATGCGTTGAAGATCGATTGCGGGACCTCCAGCTTTTGCATGTCATGGTGATTCATGGCGTTGTCGGCGTCGAACACCAGCCACGAACCAGGGATCACGCCGAGCAGGATGCGGTCGACCACGCGGGTGACGAACCAGCTGGCGTTGAAGCCGAAGTGCAGCACCTTCTCGGCCCACACCAGCAGCAGCGCCGTCGCCAGCGGCGTACCCACCGCCCACAGGAACACCTTGGAGCGCGCCATGCTCGACACCATCAGCAGCCAGCCCACCGTCGGCAAGGCCCACAGGATGTAGACCGGCAGCAGTCCCACCAGGCGCAGCGGCGTCAGGTACAGGTCCGGCGCGGCCAGCAATGCGCCGAACAGGTTGGTGCCGTGCGCCAGCACCGCCACGCAGCCGGCCAGCAGGATCACCAGCGACAGCACGATGCCGATCGCCATCGTGATCAGTGGTGCCACCACCAACGCCAGTACGACCTTGGACAGCACGGTGGTCAAGTCCGACACCGGCAGCGATTTCCAGAACAGCAGGCTGCGGTCGCGGCGTTCGTCGTGCAGCGCGCCCAGGCAGTAGAAGAACACCAGCAAGCCCAGCACCATCATCACCGGCATCGCCGACAACATATAGGCCTGCGACGCGGTTTCGACGATGCGGGTGCGCATCGCGCCTTCGATGGTGACGGTGCCGATCTGCACCGCCTGGCCCTCTTCGTTGAAGTTGACGTTATGCCCCAGGAAGATGCCGGTCAGCGCCAAGGCCGCGACCAGGCCGGCGATGACGATGGGCGCCCAGAACAGCATGCCCTTGTGCTCCCACAGCTCGCGCTTGATCAGCCATTTCATCGTTTTCATGCGTAGGTTCCTTTCATGGTCGCGACAAACAGGTCGGCAACGCTGGGCGTGCGCAATTCCCCGAAGGTCGACAGTTGCAGGCGCGGCACGCCATCGAACAGCATGATGGGCTTGCCGAACACGGTGCGCTGGCTCATCGGCTTGAGCGCGTTGGCGGCGGCGACGAACTGCGGCTCGACCATCACCTCGGTGAAGCGCTCGCCCACTTCATCCATCGACGCCGCCAGCGAGATCTGGCCATCCTGGATGAACATCAGGTCGGTCAGGATGTGCTCGACTTCCTCGATCTGGTGCGTGGTGATCAGGATGGTCTTGTTCTCGTCGAAGTAGTCTTCCAGCAGGTTCTGGTAGAACTGCTTGCGGTACAGGATGTCCAGGCCCAGCGTCGGCTCGTCCAGCACCAGCAGCTTGGCGTCGATCGCCATCACCAGCGCCAGGTGCAGCTGCACCACCATGCCCTTGGACATGGCTTTGACCTTCATGTCCGGGCTGAGCTTGGTGTTGGCCAGGTATTTCTCGGCCTTGCTGCGGTCGAAGCGCGGGTGCACGCCTTCGACGAAGTCGATCGCATCCTTGACCTTCAGCCACTTCGGCAGGATGGCGACGTCGGCGATGAAGCAGACGTCGTTCATCAGGGCCTCGCGCTGGGTGCGCGGGTCCATGCCCATCACCGACAGCTCGCCTTCGAACTGGGTCAGGCCCAGGATGGCTTTGAGGGTGGTGGTCTTGCCGGAACCGTTGGGGCCGATCAGGCCGACAATGCGGCCTGCCTCGACCGTGAAGCTGGCGCCGTTCAGCGCGGCCTGCTTGCCGTACTGCTTGCTGATCCTGGTCGCGGTGATGATGGCGCTCATGACGCACCTCCGGGGGCGGCGGACTTGAGCAGGGTTTCCAGTTCCAGGCCCAGACGGCGGATGCGTTCCAGCATCAGCGGCCATTCTTCGCGCAGGAAGCGTTCACGTTCAGTGGCCAGCAGTTTGTCGCGGGCGCCGTCAGTTACGTACATACCTAGTCCCCTTCTTTTTTCTACGAGTGTCTCGTCTACCAGCTCCTGGTAGGCGCGCGATACGGTAATCGGGTTGAGTTGATAATCCGCCGCCACCTGCCGTACCGAAGGCAGGGCGTCGCCCGGTTTGAGCAGGCCGTCGAGCATCATGCCGATCACTTTTTCCTTGAGCTGCCGATAAATCGGCGCATTGTCATTCCAGCCTATCGTGGACATACATGTGGTCCCCTAGTGTGTGTTGATGGAGTGGTGTTGTAGTGAACTATAACACTGTAATTAAAAAAAACAAGCGTTTCGTCAGGCATGTTGTTTTTTATTTGAGGCCGGCGGTGGGTCATAATGCCAGCGTTGCACACTCTTCCGAAAGACGACATGTTGAATCTTAAATCCTATGCCCGCCATGCCGCGCCGCTGATGGTGGCGGCTGTGGTGGCCACTGCGCTGGCCGCCTGTTCCACGCTGATCGGTCCGCGCCAGGTGGAATTGCCGCAAGCGCGCTTGCAGCAGAACCTGGAACACAAATTCCCCGTGCACCGCCGCGTGCTGGGCATCTTCGAGGTGGAGCTGAGCCATCCGCAGCTGGCCATCCTGGCCGACAACGACCGCGTCGCGCTGACGCTGGACGTGAACGTGTCGCCGCTGCTGGCACGCCAGTCGTGGCACGGCAGCATGGCGGTGTCGGGCCGGCTGAAGGTGGACAACGTGCGCAACACCATCTACATCAGCGATGCGCACATGGACCGTTTCACGGTGGACGGCATGGACGAGGGCAAGCAGAACCAGATCGCCAGCGTCGCCAATCTGCTGGGCGAGAACACGCTCAAGGACGTGCCGGTGCACACTTTCCGTCCGGAAGACTTGCGCTACGCCGGCGTGCAGTTCGTGCTGACCGGGATCAGCACGCGGCCCGGCGCGCTGGTCGCCAACCTGCAGCCGGCGCAGTAAGCCGATGCAGCGGATCCGGCCCGCTCAGACGAAGCCGAGATTGCGCGCGCTGGCGTTGTAGTTGGTCAGGTTGGGCAGCATGGCCAGCAGGTCGGTGTTCGACACGCCCAGCCAGCTGCCCAGCGTGGCCGCATACTGCTCGATCGAGGTGGTCGGCAGCAAACGGCCCTGGCCGACATCGTCCGGGCCGTCGCTGGCCACCACCGGCGCCTTGCCGTAGTAGCGGCCGCCCTTGACGGCGCCGCCCAGCATGAAGTGCATGCTGCCCCAGCCGTGATCCGAGCCGTCGTTGTTGCCGCTCAGCGTACGGCCGAAATCGGATGCGGTGAAGGCCGTCACCTGGTTCGCCACGCCCAGCTCCACCGTGCTCTGGTAGAACGCCGCCATGGCGTCGGCCACGCCTTTCAGCAGGCCCGGATGCACGCTGACCAAACCGTCGTGCGTATCGAAACCGCCCATCGACACAAAGAACACTTGCCGCTTGGCGCCCAGCGCCGAGGCGCTGGAAATCATGCGCGCCACCATCTTCAACTGGTCGCCGAGGTTGCTGTTGGCGGGGAAGGGCGTGTTGATCGCCGGGGCGCCGGCCAGCGCCGAGGTCAGCACGTCGTTGGCCGAGATCGCCCGCTGCGTCACGCGCGCATAGTCGGATTGCATCGGGTGTCCATGCGGCTGGGTGAGCAGCGTCTGCAACGCACTGCTGCAACTGGCCGAACCGAACAGCGGACTCTGCAAACCGCTGAACGGCACCGAACCCTTGGTCGACACCTGATACTGCACCGCCTGCTTCCCGGACAGGAACACGGCGTTGCCGGACACATTGATGCAGGTGAAGGTGGCGTTGCCGTTGCCGTTGCCCGATTCGAACAGGTCGCCCATGCGGCCGCCCCAGCCCGAAGTCGCGCCCTCCGGCATCGACGATTGCCATTCCGATTGCTGGTCGTTGTGCGAGAACAGCTTGGACGGCAGCGGCACCGACCTGGCCAGGTATTGCTGCTTGGTGGTCGGCTGCACCAGCGTGCCGACGTTGAGCAGCACGCCCATCTTGCCGGCGTTAAAGATCGGCAGCAGCGGCGCCAGTTCCGGCGCCAGCGCGTACTGGTGGGCGACGCCGTTGACGTCGACCGGAGGCGCCGCCGTGTTGAGCAGGGTGCCCGTCAGCGCGCTTTGCTGGTAGGCCAGCTTGGAGCGCAGCGCATAGTAGGCGTTGTAGCTGGCGGCGTCGTACGGCACCAGCGTGTTGGCGTAGTCGTTGCCGCCGTACAGGAACACGCAGACGATGGCCTTGTAGTCGCTGGCGTTGGCGGCCGCGGCTTCGGCCATGGCCGCCAGGTTGACGGCCAGCGGCGCGGCCACGCCGCTCATGGCCAGCATCGAGGCGCGCTGCAGGAAGGCGCGGCGGGAAGTATTGGTGGTCATGGCGGCTCCTATTGTTGGACCAGGTATTCCGGCGCGGCCATGACCATGGTCAGTGCGGCGTAGATGCGGTTGCGCAGCGCGGCGTCGGTCTTGGCGGACATGGTGTCGATGGCGCCGCGTATCAGGCCCACGGTGGCGCTGCTCAGCTGGCCGGCGGCCAGCACCAGGTTGATTTCGTCGACCAGCTGCTGGCCGTTGGCGGCCAGCGGCAACAGCGTGCCGTAGTCCGGCAGCACATCGCCCACGCCCTTGCTGACCGCGCGCTGCATGTAGTTGACGTAGCCGACCACCGAGGTTTCATTGGTCAGCTGGAATTCCGGCGCCACCAGCCCGGCCTTGGACACGGCGCTGTTGGGCGGCACGTAGCCGGGGCGGTAGAAGTTGAATACCGACGGCGAGCGCAGCGGACTCTGGCCCAACCGGCTGGACGCGTCGCTGGTGTTGCCGATGGCCCAGGCGTCCGAAGCCGAGGCTGCACTGTACGCGCGCGCCCAGCCGATGAAGCGCAGCATCGGCTCGCGCAGCTTGCCGTAGTTGGGGCCGATGTAGGTGTCGGCGCGCGCCTCGGGATCGAGCAGCAGCGCCTTGACCACCGCCGCCAGGTTGCCCTTGACGCCACGGCCGTCGTTGTTGAAGACGGCGGCGATGCGCGCCACGTAGGCCGGCGAGGGATTGCTGGTGACGAGTTTCTGGATCAGCTGGCGGCTGATGAAGGGCGCCACGTTGGCGTGGGCGTAGATGATGTCCAGCGCCGCCTTCAGCGCGTCGGCGCCGGACAGGCCGGCCGCCACCGTGCTGCCGAGGAAAGTGGAGGCGCCGGTCTCGTGCCGCTTGGGCACCTGCGTCATCGGCCGGCGCAGGAAGTCCGGCACGGCGTTGGTCTGGGTGCCCATGTCGAAGTCCCAGCCGGTGAGCACGCGGGCCAGGCCGGTGATGTCGGCCAGGCCGTAGGTTTCCTTGGGGGCGCCGTTGCGCAGTTGCGGCGTGCCGTCGGCGTTCAGCTGCACCAGGCCGATGCTGAACAGCTGCATCAGCTCGCGCGCATAGTTTTCGTCGGGCAGGGCGCCGGTGCTGGGGTTCTGCTTGACGTTGCCGCGGAAGGTCAGGTACTGGCCCATCGGCGCGCTGGTCGAGATCGCACCGAGCAGCGCGCGGTAGTTGCCGAAAGCGTAGTCTTCCAGCAGGTCCAGGTAGGCCGCCGCCGAAAACGACCGCCAGGGTGCGCCGACCAGGCCGTCGATCGCCACCACGCAGATTTCCGACAGCGCCAGCGTGACGCGCTGGCGCAGCGTGTCCGGCGCGCTGATCAGCTTGCGCCAGGCGCAGGCGTCGAAGCCGTTTTCGGAATTGCGGTTGGCGACATCGTTAAAGCCTTTGGCGATCAGCCAGTCCCAGCGGGTGCCGGAGCGGGGCGCGGCCAGTTGGGCGTCGATCCAGCCGGCGTAGCCCAGTGCTTGCACTCTGGCGATTTCGGCGCGGCTGGCGCCCATCGAGGCTTGCGCCAGAAAGCGGGCGGCGGCGGCCGCGGTCGGTGTTGGGGTCATGGCGAGGTTCTCCGTTGGGGGCTCGGATATTGCTATGCAGTAATTTATGCCGAGTTCGTTTGACTCGCCAGAAATATTTTGTAACCAGACATTGCCGTACAACGGTCGGGCTATTGATCGCCCGCATCTTGCGCGCTCCGCTTGCATTTCGCGCCGTTTTGCGGCATTTCGTCGCATCGTGGCCCGCGCCGTCGCGCCGCCGGGCATAGTGGCGTCACCTTAACCAGCCATGCGGAGCGGATCATGATGCAGCAGATTGTCAGCCACACCCCCATCTACGTTTGGGCCTTGCTGGCCTTTCTGCTCTATCGCGGCCTGTGGGCCAGCCGCGACCGCGAGATCAGCCTGCAGAGGCTGTTCATCATTCCGGCTGTGATGCTGTGGTTGTCGCTGTCCGGCACGCGTGCGGATGGCGTGCTGGGCGGCGGCGTCTGGGGTGTCTGGCTGCTGGGCTTGCTGGCCGGCGTGGCGCTGGCCTGGACGCTGGGCCGCGCCACGGTCATTCAGGTCAACCGCGCCGCCGGTAGCGTGCTGCTGCGCGGCAGCTGGGTGCCGCTGGTGCTGATGGCCGCCATCTTCGTGACCAAATACGCGGTGGCGGTGGTGACGGCCATGCACCCGGAAACCCGCAGCAGCCTGCCGTTCATGGCGGCAGTTACCAGCATGTTCGGCTTGTTCAACGGCGTGTTTGTCGGCCGCCTGGCGCGCTGTGTGGCGGCCTGGCTGCAATCGGCCGAGCCTGTGGCGGCTTAATGGATTTGCAACTTTCCTTGTAGTGCAGGGCAAGAGCTTCTACAATTCGCGACATTGACGAAATGTTGGAGCAAGCTTCATGACGATATTTGGAATTGGATTGCACGTGCTGGTGGCCTTGTTCTTCGCCGTGCACGTGATCCGCAGCGGGCAGCAGATGTACTGGCTGATGATCTTGTTTGCCTTCCCGCTGCTGGGCAGCGTGGTGTACTTCGTCGCCGTCTACCTGCCGGACTCCCGGCTGGAGCACGGCGCCCGCAAGATGGTGACGGCGGCCGCCCGCACCCTCGATCCGGGCCGCGAGCTGCGCGAAGCGCGCGACGCCTACGCCTACACGCCCACCGCGCAAAACCAGATGCGCCTGGCCACGGCGCTGCTGGAGGCCGGCAACGCCGATGAGGCGGCGTCGACTTACGAAGCCTGCTTGCAAGGCCCGTTCTCGGGCGACCTGGAAATCCGCTACGGCGCGGCGCGCGCCACGCTGGCCAGCGGCCGCGCGGCGGCGGCGGTGGCGCACCTGCAGACTATCCGCGCCAGCGACGCCAACTTCCGCGGCGAGCAAGTGTCGCTGCTGCTGGCCCAGGCGCTGGCCGCAGCCGGCCGCCAGGACGAGGCGAAGGCCGAGTTTGAATTCGCCCTCGGCCGCTACAACAGCTTTGCCGTGCAGGCCGAGTTTGCGATCTGGGCCGCCGGCAGCGGCGACGCGGCGCGCGCCGGCCAGCTGCACGCCGAACTGCAGCGCACCATGGAACGCTGGACCCGCCACACGCGCGACATGAACCAGGAATTGATACGCCGCCTGAACGCCGCGATGACGGCGGTGAAGCGCTAAACATAAAAAAAAGACAATTGCCTCGAAGTGTCATAAAATCAAGCATGGTTTAACGACATCGGAGTGGCAGATGAAGCGTAAAGCAATCCTCGCAAGTTGGTGGCTATCGGTGCTGGTCTTCGCCATGCCTGTCGCCCAGGCGCAAGACCAGACGACGGACCGCCGGGGAACCGAGCGGGTCAACTTCGACAGCTATACGCCGCCGACGATGTACGATCTGGCGCGCGAACGGCGCCAGAACTGGGCGCCGCAACCGGTCTGGGGCTACCTGACCGTGCCGCAAAAAAAGGAAAAAGTGCCGGCCATGGTGATCATGCACGGCAGCGGCGGCATCGAATCCAACACGCAGATGTGGGTGGCAGCGCTGAACCGCATCGGCGTGGCCAGCTTCGTCGTCAGCAGCTTCGAGCCGCGCGGCATCACCAGCACCGTCGTGAACCAGACCTTGCTGTCGCCCGCCGCCAACCTGATGGATGGCCTGCAGGCGCTGCAAGTGCTGGCCGCCGATCCGCGCATCGACGCCGAGCGCATCGGTGTCATGGGCTTCTCGCGCGGCGGCGAAGTGGCGTTCCGCACCGCCATCGAACCGCTGCGGCATGCGGTGATCAAGTCCGACCTTAAATTCGCGCTGCACATTCCGCTGTACAGCGGCTGCAACCAGATCTACTGGTCGCACCAGATTACCGGTGCGCCGATACTCAACCTGGTCGGCGGCATCGACGACTACACCGGCGTGGCCTCGTGCGAACGGCTGGCGTCGCTGTACGAGGGGGCCGGCGCCCAGATCCGTACCATCAAATATGACCATGCCTACCATTCCTTTGACGCGACCTATGGCGTCAAATTCCTGCCCAATGCGCCGACCACCATACCCTGCGGCGTGGTGCGCTGGGAGATCGACAGCTGGACCATCTATTCGGAGCTGACCGGCGGCATTCTCGATCCTGCGGCGCTGCCTGAGTTCTACCGCAAGTGCACCAAATACGGCGTGCATGTGGGCCGCAACACCGCCGCGGCGACGCAGGCGCGCAGCGACGTGGTCGCCTTTGTGCAGCAAGTGTTCTTCGGCATTCAGCCGACGCAGCAGGAAAACCAGCCCTGACTATTTCGGCTTGACGCTGTGGCCGGGGTTGTTCGTGCCCCCGGTCGCGGCGATGGCCTGGTTGAGCTTGGCCATGGTCTCGGCCGGCACGTCCTTGCTGCACAGGATGTGGCGTTTCATCCCCGGCGGCATGTCGGGGAAATCGTGGCGCACCGCCACGTGCAGCGTCTTCTCGCGTGCGCGGAAATATTCCCAGTCCTCGCGGTCGACGAACATGAACGAGGCGCGGCCCACCGTCAGCATGCGCATCATCAGCGTGGTTTCCACCGTGCGGCTCATGATCTGGTTCTTGCTGTCCTTGATCATCTGGTCCAGCGCCGGCCCGTAGGACACGCCTTCCACCACGCCCAGCGTCAGGCTGGGATCGTCCAGCAGCGAGCTCAGGGTCGGATGCGCCTTCACGCGCTGCACGGCGGCCTGCGAGATCAGCACCGTATGCGGCAAGTCTTCATGGATGGGCGAGGTGTATTGCGCCACGGCCTCGCGCTCCGGCAGGCGGTACCAGCTGATCGAGCAGTAGTTGGTGGCGCCATGCGTGAAGTTGGCCCAGATCCGCTTCTGCGGCTCGTTGACGAACTGCACGGGAACGCCGGCCACGCTGAAGATGTTCTTCACGCGCTCCAGCAGGAAGCCTTTGGCTTCGCCCTGTTCGGTGTAGTGGTAGGGCGGCTTGTCGCGCCAGGCCACGGTCAGCGGCGGCGCGCACCAGCCGCTGGCGCTCAACATGGCTGTGGCGGCAAAGGGCAGGCTGCGAAAGAACAGGGCGCGTATCGTCATGGGCCAATTATAGGACCATCCGCTGCGCCGGCGTGAGAACTGTGGGAAAATCTTGTACGTTTGATAAACAGGAGACCCATGAGCACCTTGCCGTCCGCCTTTGTCGCCGCCTGCGACGCCGTCGATTTTCATCACCCGGAAGTGCAGCGGCTGGCGCGCTCGCTGGCCGCCGCCACGCCGCGCGCGACCGCGCAGCGCTGCTTCGAATGGGTGCGCGACCAGATCGAGCACAGCATCGATTTCAAACGCGACGAGGTCAGCGTCGATGCGTCCGACGCGCTGGCGAAGGGCACCGGCCTGTGCACGGCGAAAAGCCATCTGCTCGTGGCGTTGTTGCGCGCCAACGGCATTCCGTCCGGCTTCTGCTATCAGCGCCTGACTTTGCGCGACGCCGGTTCGCCGTTCTGCACGCACGGCCTGGTGGCATTGTGGCTGGAAGAGGGCGGATGGTACCGCTGCGATGCGCGCGGCAACAAGGCCACGGTGCAGTGCGAGTTCACGCCGGGCGCGGAGAACCTGGCCTTCCCGGTGGCGAATGAGGGCGAGCAGTTGTACCCGCAGGTGTGGGCGCAGCCCTGGCCCGAGCTGGTGCGGCGCATGCGTGAATTGCCGTCGATCTCGGCCTACTGCGTGACGCCGATCGACGCCGCGCCGCCAACAGACGGCGTGGCGCTTACGCTGGAATGACGTTGCCGCCGAGGTCGTGGCGCGTGATGGCGCCGTGGCCGTCGATGGCGATCCAGCCGCCGCGCGGCGGCGTCGCTTCCGGTTCCCAGTCCGGCAGCACGTAGCGGCGCTTGCCGTCCACATGGTGCAGCGCGGGGCGGTGGGTGTGGCCGTGGATCATGACGTCGGCGCCGGTGGCGGCGAACACGTCGCGGATGGCTTGTGGCGTCACGTCCATGATCTCGTAGGATTTGTCGCCCTGGTCCTTGCGGCTGTTCTCGCGCATGCCGGCGATGATGGCCTTGCGCTGCGCCAGCGGCATCGCCACGAACTGCTGCTGCCACGCGGGCTGCCGCACCATGGCGCGGAATTCCATGTACTTGATGTCTTCGGTGCACTGGGCGTCGCCGTGCAGCACCACCACACGCTGGCCTGCGATATCGGTGACGAAGGTTTCCGGCAGCAGCGTCAAGCCTGCTGCGGCGGCGAACTGCGGACCGACCAGGAAATCGCGATTACCGGCGATCCAGTAGACGGCCACGCCCGCATCGCTGACGCGGCGCAGCGCGGCGATGATCTGTTGGTGCAGGGGATCGCTGATATCGTCGTCGCCGGCCCAGTATTCAAACAGGTCGCCGAGCAGATACAGTTGTTGCGCGCGCCGCGCATGCCGCTCCAGGAAGTCGAAGAACGCCTCGCTGGTGGCGGGATGCGCGGGCTGCAAATGCAGATCGGAGATAAACAGCGCGCAGGCCTGGCCGGCGCGCATGTTGGCATCGCTCATTAATTAAGCAGCCAGTTCGATCTTCTCGATGATGATGTCTTCTGCCGGCACGTCGGCGAACATGCCGCTGCGGGTGGTTTTGACTTTTTTCATTGCGTCGACCACGTCGGTGCCTTCGATGACTTTACCGAACACGGCGTAGCCCCAGCCGTCCTGGCCTGGGTAGTCCAGGAAGGAGTTGTTCTTGACGTTGATGAAGAACTGGGCCGATGCCGAGTGCGGTGCCGAGGTGCGGGCCATGGCCAGCGTGTATGGCTCGTTTTTCAGGCCGTTCTTGGCTTCGTTTTCGACGGTGTCGTCGGCTGGCTTCTGCTTCATGCCTGGCTCGAAACCGCCGCCCTGGACCATGAAACCGTCGATCACGCGGTGGAAGATGGTGTTCGAGTAGTGGCCGGCTTCCATGTATTTCAGGAAGTTGGCGACCGATTTCGGCGCTTTCTCGTCGTTCAGTTCGACGGTCATGTTGCCCATGTTGGTGGTGATGATTACGTTGGTCATTTTTATGTCCTGAGGTAGTTAAAGAAAACGGCAGGCCGCTATTTTACAGTTTTGGCTGGATCGGGGTCTTCAAAATCGTCGCCGACTTGATCACGACCGGGATCACCGGGATATTCTGGAAGCTGCCTTTGTCGTCGACCAGCACGCCCTTGATCTTGTCGACCACTTCCTGGCCCTTGATCACTTTGCCGAACACCGTGTAGCCGAAGCCGTCGCGGCCCGGGTAGTTCAGGGCGTCGTTGTCGGACACGTTGATGAAGAATTGCGAGGTGGCGGAGTTAGGATCGCCGGTGCGGGCCATGGCCAGCGTGTAGGTGTTGTTGGTCAGGCCGTTCTGCGATTCGATAGGCACCGGCGGGTTGGTTTTCTTTTGCTTGAGCTTTTCGTCGAAGCCGCCGCCCTGGATCATGAAGCCGTCGATCACGCGGTGGAAGATGGTGCCCTTGTAGAAGCCTGCCTTCACATAGGTCAGGAAGTTGTCGACCGATTTGGGGGCTTTTTCGTGGTTGAGCTCGACGACGATATCGCCCATCGAGGTCTTGATCTCGACCTGCGGCGTGGCATTGTTGGCGGCGGGTGCGGCAGGTGCGGCTGCCAGCGCGGCGCCGGACAGGGCGACGCCGGCAAACATGGTCATCAGTTTGGCGAACAGCGATGGCTGAGTTTGGTGCATTGTTGCTTCCTCATATAGGTTTTATCAGTGGGAATAGTCAGACTTGCCAAAAATCCTAAGACAGATTGGGTCTATGCTGTTTTTATCAATGCTATACTTGTTCATTCTACCCCTTAGAAGGTGGAAAGAATAACTACCGAGTGTCAGCCGGTCCCCAACGTGATGCAATGAACCAGGTGCGCCCCAACTGTGCCGCGCCCGGTTCTCGTATTGCCTGCGACCCCGACGCGCGCTTACAAGAGAATACGCAAGAGCCCGATGAGCAATTTAAAGATTTACAACACGCTGGCGCGTGACAAGCAGACATTCGTTCCCATCGAAGCCGGCAAAGTCCGCATGTACGTCTGCGGCATGACCATCTACGACTACTGCCACATCGGCCACGCCCGCATGATGATGGCGTTCGACGTCATGTACCGCTGGCTGCTGGCCTCCGGCTATGAAGTCACCTACGCCCGCAACATCACCGACATCGACGACAAGATCATCAAGCGCGCGGTCGAGAACGGCGAGACCATCTCGCAGCTGACCACCCGTTTCACGCAATACATGGACGAAGACACTGGCGCGCTGGGCATCCTGCCGGCCACGCTGGTGCCGCGCGCCACCGAATACGTGCCGCAGATGCTGGCGCTGATCGAAACGCTGGAGAGCAAGGACCTGGCCTACCAGGGCAGCGACGGCGACGTCAACTACGCCGTGCGCAACTTCCCGAACTACGGCCGCCTGTCGGGCAAGTCGCTCGACGACCTGCGCGCCGGCGAGCGCGTCGACGTCAACACCGGCAAGCGCGATCCGCTGGACTTCGTGCTGTGGAAGGCCTCGAAAGAGTCCGAGCCGGACGAGGTCAAGTGGGATTCCAAGTGGGGCAAGGGCCGTCCGGGCTGGCACATCGAGTGCTCCGCCATGTGCTCCGCGCTGCTGGGCGAACACTTCGACATCCACGGCGGCGGCGCCGACCTGCAGTTCCCGCACCACGAAAACGAGATCGCGCAGTCGGAAGGCGCGTTCGGCCGCACCATGGTCAACTACTGGGTACACAACGGCTTCGTGCGCGTGGATAACGAGAAGATGTCCAAATCGCTGGGCAACTTCTTCACCATCCGCGACGTGCTGAAGAAGTACGACGCCGAAGTGGTGCGCTTCTTCATCCTGCGCGCCCACTACCGCAGCCCGCTGAACTATTCGGACGCCCACCTGGACGACGCCCGCGTCGCGCTGACCCGCCTGTACACCGCGCTGGACGGCGTGGAAGGCGACGGCCTGGCGCTGGACTGGCAAGAGCCGCATGCCGTGCGCTTCGCCGAAGCGATGGACGACGACTTCAACACGCCGGTCGCGCTGGCCGTGCTGTTCGACCTGGTGAGCGAGCTCAACAAGTCGAAATCGCCGGCGGTCGCGCGCCAGCTGAAGGCCCTGGCCGGCGTCATCGGCCTGCTGGCCCGCACGCCGCAGGAGTTCCGCCAGGCCGCCGTCGGCGAGACCGACACCGATGGCGACGCCGCCATCGCGGCCCGGATCGCCCAGCGCATCGAAGCCAAGAAGGCGCGTAACTTCGCCGAATCGGACAAGATCCGCGCCGATCTGCTGGCGGCCGGCATCATCCTCGAAGACAAGCCTGACGGCACGACCAACTGGCGCCGCGCATAATGGTCAGCGCCAAGGATAACGAGGGCGCAGGCGGCCCGGTATCGGCCGTGCCGCCGTACTGGGAAGAGGCCAAGATCGAGCTCATGAAGCGGGACCGCATCATGAAAAAGCTGATCCCGCAATTTGGCGACCTGCACCTGGTCGGCCATGACGACCCGTTTACCACCTTGGCGCGTTCCATCGTCGGCCAGCAAGTGACCACCAAGGCGGCCGACGTCGCCTGGAAAAAGCTGCTGCTGGTCAGCCCGAAATGCACGCCGGCGCAGATCATCAAGGCCGGCGCCGAGCAATTGGCGGCCTGCGGCCTGTCCAAGCGCAAGACCGAATACATCCTCGACCTGGCCGACCACTTCAAGAACAAGCGCGTCCACACCAGCCAGTGGGACCAGATGGATGACGAAGCCGTCATCGCCGAACTGGTGCAGATCCGCGGCATCGGCCGCTGGACAGCCGAGATGTTTTTGATATTTAATCTGTTGCGACCGAATGTTCTGCCGCTCGATGACCCCGGCCTGATCCAGGGCATCAGCCAGAATTATTTTTCCGGCGAACCCGTCTCCCGCAGCGATGCGCGCGAGGTTTCGGCCAACTGGGAACCCTGGCGCACCGTCGCCACCTGGTACTTATGGCGTAGTCTGGACCCGGTTGCTGTAGAATAGATGCTCTAATCGCTGTGCGAGGCTTTTTCGTGCCCGCATGGCTGAGAATAATCACGGAGGTACAATGACCAAAACGACTTTCCTCAACTTTGAGCAACCGATCGCCGAACTCGATGGCAAAATCGAAGAGCTGCGTTTCGTTCAGGACGATTCGGCTGTCGATATCTCTGAGGAGATCGACCGTCTGGCCAAAAAGAGCCAGCAACTGACCAAAGACATCTACGCCAAGCTGACCCCTTGGCAGGTTGCGCAAATCGCGCGCCACCCGCAGCGTCCATACACGATGGACTACGTCAACGAAATCTTTACCGACTTCCACGAACTGCACGGCGACCGCAGCTATGCCGACGACCTGTCGGTAGTCGGCGGCCTGGCGCGCTTCAACGGCCAGGCTTGCATGGTCATCGGCCATCAAAAGGGCCGCGACACCAAGGAACGCGCGATGCGCAACTTCGGCATGCCTAAGCCTGAAGGCTATCGCAAGGCCATGCGCCTGATGAAGCTGGCCGAAAAATTCGGCATCCCTATCTTCACCTTCGTCGATACGCCGGGCGCGTTCCCAGGCATCGACGCTGAAGAGCGCGGCCAGTCGGAAGCGATCGGCCACAACCTGTACGTGATGGCGGAACTGAAAGTGCCGCTGATCGCCACCATCATCGGCGAAGGCGGCTCCGGCGGTGCGCTGGCGATTGCCGTCGGCGACGCTGTGCTGATGCTGCAATACGCAACCTACTCGGTGATCTCGCCGGAAGGCTGCGCATCGATCCTGTGGAAAACGTCCGAGCGCGCCGCCGATGCGGCCGAAGCGCTGGGCCTGACCGCGCACCGTCTGAAGGCCATGGGCCTGATCGACAAGATCGTCACCGAGCCGCTGGGCGGCGCGCACCGCGATCCGAAGCAGATGGCCACGCTGCTCAAGCGCGCGCTGGCTGATTCGCTGCGCCAGTTCCACGGCATGAAGACCAAGGACCTGCTGGAAGCCCGTCACGAAAAGCTGATGAGCTACGGTAAGTTCAAAGAAACCACGCCGCAAGAGTAATCGCGCGCGGCATGACACAACGACCGGGGGCGCATGCCCCCGGTTTGCATTTTGGAGCAGCAATTGAAGAAGCAACAGATCCCGACCCTGACCTCGACCTTTGAGCAAGCCGTCGCCGCCGCGCTGGCGCAGCAAGCGAATGCAGCAGCGGCGCCACGCATGGCCGTGGCCCTCAGTGGCGGCCTCGACTCGTCAGCGCTGCTCCACCTGGCGCACGCCTACGCGCAAGCGCATGGCGTGGCCTTGTACGCCTTCCACATCCATCACGGCATCAGCGCCAATGCCGACGCCTGGCTGAGCCACTGCGAGCAAGCCTGCGCCGCGCTGGGCGTGACCTTCGAAGCGCGCCGCGTGCAACTGGCGGACCAGCAGAAGAGCGGCACCGAAGCGGCCGCCCGCAAAGTGCGCTACGCCGCGCTGGGCGCGCTGTGCGCCGCGCACGGCGTGCCGCTGCTGCTGACCGCGCACCACCTCGACGACCAGGCCGAGACCGTGCTGCTGCAACTGCTGCGCGGCTCCGGTCCGGCCGGCCTGTCCGGCATGGATGCCGCCAACGCCGCGCCGGAACTGCTGGCCAATCCCGGCCTGGTGATGGCGCGTCCGCTGCTGCCGGCCTCGCGCAAGCAGCTGTCGGCTTACGTAGCCGAGCACGGCATCGCCCACATCAACGACGAATCCAACGACGATCCACGCTTCGCCCGCAACGCGCTGCGCCACAAGGTGATGCCGGCGCTGGCCGAGGCCTTCCCCGGCTTCCAGGAACGCTTCGCGCGCAGCGCCCAGCACGCGCAGTCGGCCCAGCGCCTGCTGACCGAGTTGGCGCAGCAGGACTTGGCGCTGTGCCTGGTCGACGACTGCATCGACATCGCCCAGCTGCGCCTGCTGAGCCTGGACCGCAGCTACAACATGCTGCGCCACTGGTTCGGCACCCGCAACCTGCGCATGCCGAGCGCGGCCTGGCTGTCCGAGATGCTGGCTCAACTGCTGGAAGCGCGCGACGGCGCCCAACCTCTGGTAACGCACCCCGATTGTCACGTAAGACGCCACCGTGATCGCCTGCACATCACACCCAAGCTGGCCGACCTGGAGGGCACGCGTGAAGACGAGTTCGACAAAACGCCGGGCACCACCTTCAGCTGGAACGGCGAGACGGAACTGGCGTTCCCGGCCTACGGCGGCGTGCTGCATTTCGACCCGGCCGGCGAAGACGAAGCCGGCCTGGACGGCGACTGGCTGCGCGGCCAGCAACTGCTGATCGAATTCCGCAAAGGCGGCGAGCGCCTGAAGCCGGCCCACAACCGTCCGACACGCGGACTCAAGTACCATTACCAGGCGCTGGACATTCCAGCCTGGGAGCGTTCGCGCCTGCCGGTGCTGAGCGCCGGCAAGCAGGTCTTGTTCGCGGCCGGGGTCGGAATGGATTGCAACCAGCTGGTAGGTGAGGGCGCTTCACGCTGGCGCCTGCGTTGGCAGGCTGTATAGACAATCACCCCTATCTGCCGAATTTTGTATGTAGATATGTCTATTCGGTATGACTTTATGAGTTTTTTGACTTGTTATTTTGCAGTGCGACATGTAGAGTTAAGGGTTCCATTTACCTTTATTTGAGCGGAAAACTCACTGTTATGGCTTTAATCGTGCACAAATACGGCGGTACGTCGATGGGTTCGACGGACCGTATCAAGAACGTGGCGCGGCGTGTCGCCAAGTGGCATGACGCCGGGCACCGCATCGTCGTCGTGCCATCGGCAATGTCCGGCGAGACCAATCGCCTGATCGCCCTGGCCAAGGAAATTCAAGAGCAGCCTGACCCGCGCGAACTGGACATGATCGCCTCCACCGGCGAGCAAGTATCGGTTGGCCTGCTGTCGATGGCGCTGCTGGCGATCGGCAAGAAAGCCGTGTCCTACGCCGGCTGGCAAGTCGCGATTAAAACCGATTCCGCTTTCACCAAGGCCCGCATCCAGTCGATCGACAATGAAAAGGTCAACCGCGACCTGGACGACGGCAAGATCGTCATCATCACCGGCTTCCAGGGCGTGGATGAGGGCGGCAACATCTCGACCCTCGGCCGTGGTGGTTCGGACACTTCCGCCGTGGCGATCGCCGCCGCGATGAAGGCCGACGAATGCCTGATCTTCACCGACGTCGACGGCGTGTACACGACCGATCCGCGCGTGGTGTCGGAAGCGCGCCGCCTGAAGGCGATCACGTTTGAAGAAATGCTGGAACTGGCGTCGCTGGGCTCGAAAGTGCTGCAGACCCGTTCGGTCGAATTCGCCGGTAACTACCGCGTGCCGACCCGTGTGCTGTCGTCGCTGACCGACCCCATGCTGGACCTGGAAGTAGAAGCCAACTCGGGCACCCTGATTTCGTTTGAGGAAGACACACATATGGAACAAGCAGTCATCTCCGGTATCGCGTTCAACCGCGATGAGGCCAAAATCACCGTACTGGGCGTGCCAGACCGTCCGGGCGTGGCGTACCACATCCTGGGCCCGGTGGCCGACGCCAACATCGAAGTCGACATGATCATCCAGAACCAGTCGGTCGATGGTAAAACCGATTTCACCTTCACCGTCTCGCGCAACGACTACCAGCGCGCCGTGGACGTGCTGAACGGCACCAAGGAAGAGCTCGGTGCTGCCAGCATCACCGGCGACGCCAAGGTATCGAAGATCTCCGTGGTCGGCGTCGGCATGCGTTCGCACGTGGGCGTGGCGTCGCAGATGTTCCGCACCTTGTCGGAAGAGGGCATCAACATCATGATGATCTCCACGTCGGAGATCAAAATCTCCGTGCTGATCGACGAAAAATACATGGAGCTGGCCGTTCGCGCGCTGCACAAAGCGTTCGAATTGGAAAAGGCATAATTTTTCAAAAAATATCGTCGGGTAGCCTTGACCAAATGTGTCTCGGTCTATACTATGACGCTCGTCTGCTCTAGCGCAGTTTGGTAGAAAAGACATAGTTGAGTAATCGACTAGGAGACGTGGCCGAGTGGCCGAAGGCACATCCCTGCTAAGGATGCATACGGCTTATACCTGTATCGTGGGTTCGAATCCCACCGTCTCCGCCAGTACACTAAAAACCCGCTTCGGCGGGTTTTTTTATTTGTACGTTCTCATAGGAGAAACGGCCTTTTTATTGTCCAGTGACGTCCGCCGTTGACCGCCCAAAGCCAGCACTCGCAGGGGGGTAGGCAGGGGGGTAGGATTTATGGCGGAACAGCGCTCCGTTGCGCCGTCGGAGGTCCATCGTGCCACCTTTCGCCGTCGGCAGTGCCTCGCAGCACACACCCGCAGCATCAAATGCTCATACAGGCCTGAGCGCTAAAATGACCTCTGCGCACCGCGCGAGGGGCGATCATGGTCCAAATAAACAGGCTGACAGCGCTGGGTGTCAGCAAGACACGGCAACCGGGCTACTACGTCGACGGCGGCGGCCTGCTGCTGCAGGTGTCCCGCACTGGCACCAAGAGCTGGATTTTTCGCTATACGCTCCATGGCAAGCGGCACGAGATGGGTCTGGGCGCCTGTAGCGTCGTCGATCTTGCGCGTGCCAGGGCGCTGGCCAGGGGCTGCCGGCTACAGATCGCCGAGGGCATCGATCCGCTGGCCGCGCGGCGCGTAGCAGCGACCGCCCTCGCGGCCGAGAACGCCAAGAGGATGACGTTTGACGAGTGCGCCGCCGCGTACATCGCCGCGCATCGGGCTGGCTGGCGCAATCCTAAGCATGCTGCGCAGTGGAGCAGTACGCTGAAAGCCTATGCGTCCCCGGTCATCGGTGTCCTGCCTGTGGCAGACATTGACACCAACCTCGTGGTCAAAGTGCTCACGCCGATCTGGAACACCAAAACGGAGACGGCTACGCGTCTGCGCGGCCGCGTCGAGAGCATCCTTGATTGGGCGACCGTGAGCAAGTTCCGGCATGGGGAGAATCCGGCGCGCTGGCGCGGACACCTGGACAATCTGCTGGCCAATCCGAACAAAGTGGCCCCGGTCAAAAACCATCCAGCTCTGCCTTGGCGGGAAGCGGGCGCCTTTATGGTGGCGTTACGCCTTTGTGTGGGCATGTCTGCGCGGGCTTTGGAGTTTGCCATCCTGACGGCGGCGCGGTCTGGGGAGGTGCGCGGTGCCGTGTGGGAGGAAGTGGATGTGCACGCGCGACTATGGATTGTGCCGGCGGAGCGGATGAAGGCTGGCAAGGAGCATCGGGTGCCATTGTCGGATGCAGCCTTGGCGCTGCTGAACGCATTGCCGCGTCGATGCGAATTGCTCTTTCCGGGAATGAAAGACCGACCGTTGTCCGATATGAGCCTTACGGCTGTGCTGCGGCGCCTGCAGCGCACCGATATCACCGTCCATGGCTTCCGCTCCACTTTCCGCGACTGGTGCGCCGAGGCGGCCGGTAACGCCTTTACGCGGGAGGTTTGCGAACATGCGCTTGCCCACAGCTTACCCGATCGGGTTGAGGCCGCCTACAGGCGCGGCGACCTGCTGGACAAACGTATCGCGCTGATGCAAGCTTGGGCCGACTTCTGTAGCAATCCCTATTAAGGAATCCCTGGGCGCACTAGGCGGCTCGGATGTCGCCGGCACCGCGTGCCGCTTATGATCAATAGACGTAAGCTGTTGGCCATTGGTCATTTTCGCCGAGGTCTAGGTTCCCTTCTTTGTGACTGGTTTGGTACCTAGCGCTCCCAAGTTTGACCGGGGCTGGCCATGAGAACGAGCCCCAGCTTGTGAAGAAAGGACATTACCTCGTTCTCCGGAACTCCTTGAATGGCAAGTGCTGCGGCATAGTTCGCCGGGTCGGCAGCTCGATTTAGCGGTGACAGGCTTTGTAGCATCTCTTCCAGATGGACAGCATAGGTGGACCCGGCCAAAAGTTGGGCTGCTGTTCCATCTCGACGTGGAAACAAAGTACTCAAGCTAGCGTTGTTCCTATCTGCCTTCGCGGCGCTACGAGACCCCGTATCACGGGCTTACTATGCCCGAAAGATTAGCCAAGGCAAGTGCCACAACCAAGCATTGATTGCTCTCGCCAGACGCCGATGCGATGTCATGTAAGCCATGATGCGAGACGGAACAGTTTATTGCCAGGCACCGCGTATAAATGCTGGACGAAGGACATAGGGACACCCCAGGTGCAAAACTGCGCTATGCAACCTTTTGTCCGTTTTCAGCATTTGCGACGGGGACTGCAGAGTCATGCACAACTTTTCCGCCCGTCAGTACAATTACCCGATCGGCTGTGGCGATCGTTTGGGGTCGGTGCGCAATGATAATTCGTGTGATGTCCAGTGCTTTGACCGCTGCGTTCACCTCATATTCCTTGTCGATGTCCAGATGGCTGGTGGCCTCGTCAAGGAACAGGATCCTGGGCCGTTTGTACAAAGCGCGTGCTAAGAGCACACGTTGCTTTTGTCCTCCCGATAGCACGGTGCCCATGTCACCCACCAGCGTGCGGTAGCCCATTGGCATGCCCTCTATCTCTGGGGCGATTGCCGCCATCTGCGCGCATTCCTCGACCCATTGCTGATCCACTTGGGGATCGAAGAAGCTGATGTTGTCGGCGATGGAGCCGGCGAACAGAACGTCGTCTTGCAGTACGGTGCCGACCATCCCCCTCAGTGCATCGATGCCCACCTGCTTGAGGTTAATGCCACCGATCAGGACATCGCCCTCGCTGGCAGGCAATATTCCCAACAGCACATTCATCAGCGTGGTCTTGCCACATCCTGATGGGCCGATGATGGCCACCGATTCGCCGGCTGCGATTCTCAGGCTGATGTCGTCGATGACATAGGGTTCTTGTTCGGCGTAGCGATAGCGCAGATTGCAGATCTCGATGTCTTCCGTTAACTTGACACACAGGTGTGATTCGCGGGTTCCGTGTAGATCCTCCGGTTCGGTCAGGACGATGTCCGCCAGCCGCTCGCCTTGCAGCTGCAGCATCTTCACCTCCATGAATTTGTCTATCAGTGAGCCCACGCGAGAGTCGAACTGCCCTTTGTAGGCGATGAAGGCCATCAACACGCCAACGCTGAAATTCCCATCCAAAACCATCTTGGCGCCAAGCCAAATGATTAGAATGTTTTCGATCCCAAACAGCACCCCATTGAGGAGCCGGTAAAGCAGCTGAAGCTTTTGCACGCGGACATCGGCATTGATCTGGTCGACCAGCAATGTTAACCAACTGGCGCGCCGCTCGTCTTGGCGTTGAAATAGCTTGATCGCCTTGACGCCGCGTACGGTTTCAAGGAAGTGGCTTTGCTGCTTGGCAGCATGGACGATTTGTTCTTCAGTTGCATTCAGCAGTGGCCGATACCAGGCCCAGCGGGAGAGGGCATAGAGCGCCATCGCGCCCACTGCGATCCACCCCAGAACCGCGCTAAAGATAAACATCACCACCAGCGTCACAACCGCCATGAGGCCGTCAAGGATCGCTTCCAGGAACGACGTCGTCAGAGTGTGTTGAATCTGATCAATCGTCCCGAATCGCGACACTACGTCGCCCAGATGGCGCTTTTCGAAATATTGCATCGGCAAGCGGATCAAATGAGTGAATACATTGGCGCGCCACTGAATATTGAGGGTCGTTCCCATGTACATGATCACCCAGGAACGAATTCCGCCCACCGCTTGCTGCATCAGCATCAACAAGCCAAAACCGAGCGCTAATGTTGTAAGCAGATCGCGATCGGCCGACACGATGACGTTGTCCAACACCCATTGCAGGAAGAAGGGACTGACCAACGCGAACACTTCAAGAGACATCGCCAGCAGCAGGATCTGGCTGAAGGAGCGCGACAGGCCGGTTATGCGGCCGGTCAGACTGCGCAGCCTGACCGGCAGTTTTTTTTCCCGAGGCTTGAAATTGGCATCGGGCCACAGCTCTAGCGCCACCCCGGTGAATGACTTGGACGCCTCGTCGAGCGACAGCTTGCGCATGCCGAAGGCGGGATCATGGATGGTAATAGTCTTGGTGCCAACCTCTTTGAGCACGACGAAATGGTTGAAATTCCAATGCAGCACGCACGGAAGTTTTAATCGCCCCAAATCTTCGATATCGAGCTTGAGAGGGCGCGTCCCCACACTTAGGCGATTGGCGATCTTGATCAGGTGTGCTAGCGTTGCCCCTTTTAGCGAGATCGGGAACCGTTGCCGCATGCTGGCCAGGTCGGTTCGGTAGCCATGGTAGCCAGCGACCATTCCAAGACAGGCCAGGCCACACTCAGTCGCCTCCGTTTGCAGGATCATGGGTAACTTGGCGCCGAAGCCGAAGCTAATGTCGGAGAGAAAGGACATACGTAAGTTTGCTTATCAAAGTTTGCCGGTAAGGCTGTACAGCGGTTCCAACACCCACTCGTAGAGGCGCCGACGTTCTTGCAGTATGTCCGCGTCAAGCGACATTCCTGCTTGCAGCTTTTGAGGCTGCCCATAGGCGTTCACGGTCTGAGTGACCAAATTGACGGTGATGCGGTACAACGGTTCGCTACCGAGGGTGCCGTTACCAACGGCGTTGGTCATGCTGGCGAGTTCGTTGCCGGACAGCGCGATCTTGGAAACGAACGCGACGCTACCCTGCGCCTGGCCGAACTTCTGGTAAGGGTAGGCTTGATAGCGCAGCAGCACCTTATCGCCAGGCTTGACGAAGCCAATAGCTTTGCTCGGTGCGTACAGCTGTGCCTGTAACCTCGCACCTGCGGGAACGATGCTGACCAATGGCTTGCTGCCATCGATCATCTGGCCAATTTCAGCTACGACCGCCGTCGCGATGCCTGCTTCCGGTGCCGTGAGTTCAAGCCGGCGCTTGGCTTCGCTTTCGGTCAACTCCTGGCTGAGACTGGTGATGCCTCGCTTAAGCTGCGCGAGCTGGTTCTGATGCCGCAGCGGCAGGCTTGTCAGCTCGTCTCGTTGGCTCGTCAGGTCGCGTCTGGTGTTGATGTGATCGCGTTCCAGTGCCTGCAGACGGGCTCGTTGATCGAGTAGGTCTGCCTGCTTTTGTTGTAACTGCTCTTTGGATATAAAGTTTTGCGCAGATAGGTCGCGCATCCGCACCACGGCGTCCTCTGCGAGTTTGATGCGGCTGGACTGGCCCTCGATCTGACTGTTGATCTTGGCCAGTTCCGATTCCAAGGCATCGATTTTCTTGACCAGCGCGGCGCTTTCGTCCTGTTGCAAGCGACGCGTCTTGTCCAGCTCATCCAGCAAGGATTCTTGACGGACGTTGACTTGTCTGCTGATGGACGCCTGTATGCCGCCTTGGGTACTGCTTTGGCGTTCGCTTGACAGAACATACAAGACGTCGCCCCGCTTAACGGCTTGCCCCTCGACCACATTCTTTCTCTCGACGATACCGAACTGAGGGGTGTAGATCTTTACTAGGCCCAAGTCAGGAAGCAACAGCCCGGTAACGGTGACACGCTTGGTGTAGGAGCAGAAAAACAGAAAAATAAGAATCACTGCCGCCAGCGCCACAGCGAATGTACATAGAAAGGAAAAAGTCATTGGGCGGACTAATACTATTTCACCAAGCCATCTGACTTGCCGCGCGTCGAGCGCTTCGGACCGGTATAACTGTTTGATGCTCATAAAATTCTTCGCGAAATAGCCTTTGTTGGTAATGGCGCCCTAATTTTTTTTATGAATAAATAGGACGGGCGCCGTGTGCAGTTGTTATTTTGTGACAAAAAATTATTATTCAGCGACAGCCCTTAAACTGGAGAGACGCGAAAAAATGCCCCTTTTTAGAAACAACTTGCGTTCCTCTAGTCGCAGATGAAACTTGTTTTTGAAGTTGTCCAGGTCGTATCTGGTCATAGAAATTAAGTCAGCATCGGTACCTCGATATTATGCTAGAACTGAAGCATTTTTCGAGGTTCGCCTCAGTCAAAAAAAGCCGTCGCCAAGATGAGTATTGAGTTAATCATCATGTGGGGTAAAAAAGCGGCGACAAAGGCAAGAAACTTGGATGCCTTTAGCCAAATGAGAAAAAGTATCGTAAAAACATAAAACGACCAGACCGTGCCAAAGAACCATAATGGTGAGATAAAACCATGTGCTGCACCAAATAACACAGCCAAAATCGTTGCGCACGCCGATTTATTAATTCCTATATTCCTTAGCAAGATCGCTAAGGCACCGAGTATTAAGGTCTCAAAAAGAGGAGCAAGCAATCCAACACCTAAAAAATTCAGAATTGTTAGAGTTTGTGCTGGGGCATTCAAGCTTGAATTATGGAAAAATAAAGAAGAGCTTACTATTGCGGTGGCATATAGTAGGAGAGACGGAATGAGCGTAAAAGGGATAGCAGAAAAAGTTGTCGAGAATAAACTGGACCTTCCGCTCTTGTCTAACCGTTTTGAAACAATATTATAAATTACTTCCATAGTATAAATTAGAAAATAGTAATCGATAAGAACATCTTCTTTGAGTCGGAAATGTCGCAAGTTTAACAGCGATTCCTAACCTAAGATGTTAGCCCATAAACTCACCCCTCTCTATGTTTTCGAGGAGCGCTAATACCGCTTTGGATTGGGGCGCGATGTTTCAAATCCTTCAATGTTTGTAGCAGGGAAAAAACTACTTACTTTGAGAAGGCTAAACAGTGCGCTTAGAGAAAAATCCGATGAGCTTTAGTGGATATGGTTTTGCAGGCCGACCGAATCGCATCATCATCCATGCGACTTAATGGAGGAATTACTGTACCTTTCAAAATCTCTGATGCCCTATATGAATTTATAAGATGAAAGCTTTATGTTATTAAGCTGAGCTTATCCAATTTTTCAATTTTTCAATAAGAAAAAATAGTGTGAAGAAACATGCGCTAATAAAAAAAGCTTTAAAAAAATTTAATGAACCATGAAAAGTCAAATCGTAAATCACAGATCCAAGTGCTGTAGCAATAAAGGTTTTTATATTTTTTTTCAATTATTTCTCCTCTCGGAGCCAAATAAAACATGGCGATGAGATATCAATGGGAATACTAAATCTAAGGAACTCGTATTTCGCGCCTTGTTTTATATTGCTAAAAGTTCATGAGATGTGTGTGCTTGATGCTTGATGCTAGAGGCAAGTGGTATAAGCGGTAGCGTAACCCAGATGTTTGGACTTGTGCAATATATTCGACTTTTAGCGAAGCTTCGGGAACCCCGGGAGAAACCACAACTCTGTCACGATGTCGAAGATCTGACGCTGACTCTGCCCCGATACTGATGATCAAATACGGCCAGTTTGCTGACCAAGAATGTGGAGCGAAGTTTAACGAGTTCGATGCGCTACGGACGCTGGAGCAGCGTGTCGACTTCGCTCCGCTCGCTGCGGCTGACGCCACAAGCGTTACATCTTAACTTGAATGTCGCCGCCTACAACTTGCAACGCTATCCCTACCGAGAGTCACCGGTATCGTGGCGCTGTAAAGACTAACGTCCTTCCGCACGGCCGAAATTGCTGCCCTGGACAAAATCTACAGAATCAGATCCGGGTAACGGCAGCGCCTCCACTCGCCGCGCAACTCTTTCAGCGTTCAACCCAGAATCTTCGTTTATTCGAGGCCCTGAGCAAAAGTCAAGTCGTTAGAATTGGATAGAATTGGTTTGTCGTTAGAATTGGATAGAATTATCTGGCCGTTAGAATTGGATAGAATTATCAGGCAGTTATAATTGGATAGAATTTCAAAATCAGAACGACAATGAGAATATTACATTTGTAAGATAAGCTAAATTGGAAACTTTTATTTTGTTTTAGCAATTTTAGTTGACAAAATAAAATATCTTATACAGACTCTCTTCGCGGCCTCTAATTAAGGCTGCGTATTACATGCTTTATTTCTGAAATCTTTGGAGGAAAAATGAAAGAATTGACACAAGCTGAAATCGAAGTAGTTTCTGGTGGTCGTTCTCTTGCAGGGGACATTGTCGTTGGCGCCCTCGGTAGCGCTTTATTTGAAGGCGTAAAAGCTTACGCTGGTTGGCTGGCCAATACCGGTCGTAGTAACGTCGGTATGCACATGACCCCGGAAATGACCGCCATAAACGGCGGTAATATGGGCGCCTAATCGCCTGTCTAATATGTGGATTCAATAGCAACACTGGCGGACAGCGAAGTGGACGCGACCGAACAAATCATTCGGCGTTACGTTGAAGGGAAACCAGCTTGCTGCAGGAAGAACGGCACCTTCAGGTGCCGTTTTTTATTTCAGTTCAATAATCGAGATTAGATGTGATTCCATCTGCCGCTTTTCTATCCTTCGCTTGCAGAATCCAACGGTTAGGTTTTGTTCCAGACGAACTACTATTCCAGCTGCATAGGCTTGCTAACAGTCATAATCAATCGTCCGGTCGATCACGTGTTTGACAAAAAGGGGGAGTGTCCCTATGTCCTTCGTCAAGCAGTTGTAAGCGGCGCGGAGCAATAAAGTATTCCGTCTCGCATCATGGCGTACATCACGTCGCAGCGACGCCTGGCGAGAGCGATCAGCGCTTGGTTGTGCCGTTTGCCTTGGCCGATCTTTCTCGCATAGTAAGCTCGCGAGACAGGGTCTCGCAGCGCCCCAAACGCCGGCAAGAACAATGCTCGTTTGAGCACCTTGTTCCCGCGTCTTGATGGATGTTTTCCGCGAATCGAAGAGCCTGATCGACGTGTGACCGGGGCCAGTCCAGCATAAGCGGCGAGGTGAGCGGCCGAGGCAAACGCTTTAGCAGCGACCTCTGTCAGGAGTCGGGCAGCGGTCCTGACGCCGACTCCTGGCATGCTGGTCAGGACCGAGTAAAGAGGGTGCGCTTGCACCAGTCGCTCAACTTCCTGGGCGACTTCATCACGCTGACTGCGTAGGGCCGCGAGCTGGTGTGCCAAGCGCGGCAAGACAATCGTGGCGGCGTTCGTTCCTGGCACAATCACCGTTTGCTCGGAAAGAGCCAAGCAAATTTCATGGGCCAAGCCGTTGCCCATTCTCGGCGCGAGCTTGCTGAATTTGTTCGCTAGGCTCTTCTCGCTGACGGCAGCAAGGCTAGCCGGTGAGGGATGCCGCTGCAGCAGATCCAGCACAGCCGGGTGGTCAAGCCGTGGGCCAAGTACACGCTCTAGTGCAGGATGGATTTGTGTCAGAAGTCCGCGAATACGGTTACTTGTCTGTGTAATTTCATCGGCCAGATCATCGTCACAGCCGCACAGCATGGTCAATTCCGCCAACTGTTCGTCATCGAGGCGAAGTGAACGCAGCGCATGTGGCATAGAGCGTGCCGCTTCGGCGATGATGGCGGCATCTCGCGCGTCGGTCTTGGCTTCGCCTGCGTGCAACTCCGCAATTCGGCGCATGGCAAGGCCGGGAAGATAAGCCACCAGGATACCCTCAGCTCTGGCGACGGTCACTGGCAATGCTCCGATGGTTGTAGGCTGATCAACGACCAGCAGCAGTTTGCCATGTTCCTTGAGACTGGAAATCAGTGCGCGCAGTCTCGTTTCGTCATTCGGCAGGGCTTTATCGAATAAGCGTTTGCCGACTCTGCTAAGTGCAACGGCATGGTGTTCGCCTTTGCCAACGTCAACGCCAATAAAAACGTCTACAGCATCGTAATGTTCAATCGCGTTCATGCGACCTCCCGCTACAAGAGGTTCTAATGGCCAAGGGCTTACGGCAGCAGGTCTCGGCATCCACGTTACGGATGGCCTCAGGCTTTTCCTGGAGCAAGTCCCTATCAGCGATCACCAGCCACCCACCAAGTTCGGTGACAACACCCCCCGGATCATGGACGACTGGGTGCAACAATCATGCCGAACTTGGCTGGCCAAAACCTTGAGGATCAAGGTCTGTATATAGTAACGGGGCGTTAAGAACTAAACAAGTCGACAGGGTCGACCACTAATGCCGCAGCAAGCTTTTCAACGTTGTCTCAGCGAGGCTACATTTTCATCCGCTGATAACTGCTGCTTGGGCCGAGCGGCCATGCCATTCAACAGCCATCCTACCGACTTTCTAACTCAAGCGATGGCAATGCTGTAGCCTGCCCCGCTGGTGAAAACGGATAGTTGTCTGCTTTAATCATCCAGCATACCGACGCTCACCTATTGAAAAAATGAAAATTTTGGTTTGAAAAAAACGTACAACAAGAAACGTTGAGCTTATCCAGGAATAAATAGCTCGCTGCTGCTGATCGATTTGATGCAATGCGTTGATCGCTGACCGATGAGAAGGCCCCTCGTCACTTGCCTATCTGCGACTGGCCTTGATGCAGCCTTCCGCCCACTGGATCACCTCGCTCCATATCCAGGCGGAGGAGCGTCCGCGCAGCTTGACTGGTGCGGGGAACTCGCCTTTCTTGATGGCGTCGTAGATGCTGCTTCGCGACATTCCGCAAATCGCGAGCACTTCCTTTATGCGGATTAAGCGCAGGTCGTGTTGGTAAATCATGGGCCGCCAGTCTTGGTGCGGCGTCGGTGGTGCCCCTGCAGAAACTTGGTTGCGCAAGCTGCTGTCCACCGGCGTACGCGCGGGCGTCCGACTTTCTTGTTTACTGGGGATCAAGTTGGCCACCTTTATCCCGGCGTGTGAGTCTCTGCATCACTGTGGACACATTGCGACTGAACGGCCTTACGGATGGCATCCATCATGTGATGCACCGCGCGTAGCGGAACGACCTCACGTTCCGCGCGCACGGGCCTGATCTCGTTGGCGTAGTTGGTGCAGACGTGCGTCATATCCTCTTCGCGCACTACTGCCAGCGCGTAGATTTCGCCATCGGATTGCGTCAGGAGTGCGCCGCCGCTGCCGGAGTGGATGGCATCGTCGACTGCGTCACGCAAGGCGTACAGTGCCGCCAGATCGCCGACTAACGCGCCGATGTCCTCGTAGCGGGATGGGACAAGAATATGCAAAATCAGCTCGCTCATGTCTTCCTCCAATTATTTTTGAAATTCGATATTTCGAAATTCATGATCGAGTATGTCGTTGACCGGATTGAGAGGCAAATAGAACGCGACCCTGATGTCGAATAGATCAATGTTCGACGGCGGCGCGGTGGCGTGTGACTTTAGCGGCTAAAACATTCGCCAGCCGTCGACCGGCGACGCAGCGCTGCCCTTTGATGCTGATCAAAGCGTGGATGTCTGACGGTGTGAGGATGGCTCTGACGCTGCAAAAAAACTGACGAGGGAGAGGGCCATGGGAAGGATCTTTCAATTTCCGACGCAGCCCAGAATGCGTGCCCGACAAACTTATGCGCCCCGCAAGGCTGATGCCAGCAAACCGAGGTCTGCCCTGAGCGAAAATCTAATCATCCAGATACTTGCTGGCGTGATTGTGTTTGTGGCGATCTGCACCTGGCCAATTTTGCGATGGCTGCTGTGCGCAGATTTGATTGTCCAAGTCCTCCGTATGGCTTTTCTCAGCGGCTGGGCAAGTTTTGCGGCTTTTTTGCACATTTTGTTTTTGGGCGTCTTGGT
The DNA here is from genome assembly GCF_009380165.1 of Rugamonas rivuli. Taxonomy (GTDB): domain Bacteria; phylum Pseudomonadota; class Gammaproteobacteria; order Burkholderiales; family Burkholderiaceae_D; genus Rugamonas; species Rugamonas rivuli. The sequence goes on along the minus strand of NZ_WHUF01000005.1, from coordinate 160,294 downwards.
TTACGTGATCTTGTTAGTAGTACCGGCGTCACCTAAATGAACGACATAAGGTTCGGTCTCTTCAGGGAGTAGCATGACGGATTTTTTTAGATGACCGGCGCTATCAAAGAACGACGCGGCCCTAATGCCGTGCTGCGAAAGCTGCCGGCCCGTTCGGCGGGTAGAGGTGACATCGTGGCTGGCAAAGAGGGATCGCCAACGGCAGAGACGGCACATGGTGGGCCGCTCATGCTACGGCTCGACCTGATCGATGAAGACCCCCTTCAGCCGCGTACGAAAAATAATCCAGGCTTTTCCCCATCAAGTCTCACCGAGCTCTCCGCCGCGATCCTGCTGCGCGGCGTGAAGACGCCTATCTCCGTGCGTCCGAACTTTGACATCCCTGGACGTTTTCTGATCAATCACGGCGCCCGTCGCTTCCGTGCGTCGCGTCTGGCCGGGTTGACGCACATTCCCGGTTTCATTGACTCGAATTATAGCCAGGCCGACCAGGTTGTCGAAAACCTGCATCGTAATGAACTGACGGCGCGAGAAATCGCCGACTACATTGGCCGCGAACTGGCGAAGGGTCTGCGCAAGGGAGAAATCGCCCGGCAAATCAGCAAGTCTGCGGCGTTCGTTACGCAACACGCGGCGCTGCTAGACCTGCCGGAAGCGATTGCGGCAGCCTTCAACACGGGGCGCGTGCGCGACGTCACCTTGGTCAACGAATTGATATTCGTTCATCGCAAGGCACCGGCTGACGTGTCGGTCTGGCTGGCGGATGAAACGCAGGAAGTGACAAGAAGTTCCGTGCGCATGCTGCGAGCATTCATTGAGCAAAAGCTGGAACGACGTCAGCCTTCCGGTGCAACGGAGGGAGACGCGCCGTTGTTTGTGATCGCCGGAAAGCAAAATGATGCGAGTGACGGATCAGGGATGTCACAGTCTTTGCCGTGGGTGAATCCGGTGCTGGCGATACGGCATCAAGGCAGGGAAGGGCGGCTCCTGGTTCGGCGACGCCCTTCTTCTGCGGGCAAGGCCTGGTTGCGGTACGACGACGATTGCGCGTTGGTGGAGGTCGATCTTATCGACGTTCAGCTCATAGCGTTGGTGGAGGGCTAAAAATGCATGAGAACCATTGTATACAGATTTTGAATCGGGCCATGCCGCCTCTATCCTTGGCGCATGTCCCGATGATGAAAAGGACTGGCCACATGACGATCCTTAAGCGGGGACGTAGGTAATGAAGCAACGCATATTAGTGATGAATGGGCAGCGTATAGTCCAGAGCGAGTTCGACAATCAATGGACCACCACCAAAGTTGGCAAGGCCGGTCAACTTCAGCCCGGCATCTACAATCTTAGCGCGGCTGTTCCTGCCAGTAAGGACAAGACCTACGATGGCGTCGTGCTGCACTGCGATCAGGAGCATCTCTACCAGCAGGTAGGCAAAATCTGCATTCGTCACTCAGCCCATGATTTTTCGAAATTGCCAGCGATTGGAACTCATGCCGCTATTCGGTATGACGCCAATCAGGGTACAGCGGCTCAGGAAGGTGTCAATCGCGGCCGGGGCGTCAAACGGTAAGGTCCGCGCGCTGACGGCGAGGTCTGACGCCATTTAGTTCCGTCTTCAACGAAAGCGCTAAACGCGTGGACGCTAGAAAGCCACGTGGCCGAAGCAGAACAATTTCAATCGTGCGCCCTTGCTGAAAGCAAAATCGTCCTGTTTAATGTTGCTTGTCAATAAATAAATTCTGCAACTTCAGCAATGATAGATGCAACGTTATCCAGGCAAGCACATGAGTATCGCTTTACTTGAACAAATCACGACTGCCCTCGCGCAGTTTTCCAGCGCCACGCGGTTGTACGCGTTGAAGCTGGGTGACGATGGCGCTGACCTGGGTTCAGGAGGCTTGCTGGTGGAAGCCTTTTCCGCAGACGACATGGTGCAGGGTATCGGCGCGCGTGACATTATCGTGCTGTCGACCAACGCGCACTTGGAGCTTGCGCAGCTGCTGGGTAAGCCGGCCAGCCTCGAAGTGAGCCTGGTAGATGGCAGCAGAACCACCTTCAGTGGCGACATCACCCAGGCTGCCATGCTAGGCAGCGAAGGCGGTCTGGCGCGTTTCCGCCTGCGGCTGACGCCGTGGCTGTGGCGCCTGAGCCAGGTGCGCAACAGCCGCGTATGGCAGGACAAGACGGTGATTGAGATCGTCGAAGCGGTGTTCGCCGCCTATCAACCGCTGGCGCAATGGCGCTGGAGCGAAGAGGTCGACAGCTTCCTGGCCGACGTCTCCGCACGCAGCTATTGCTGCCAGTACCGCGAATCCGACTACGACTTCGTGCTGCGTCTGCTGACCGAGGAGGGCCTGGCCTGGCGCTTCGAGGAAACCGAAGACGGCTTGAACATGGTGCTGTTCGCCGACAGCAGCCAGCTCGGCGCCGTGCCCGAGGATGCCAGCAGCGCAGCCGGCGGCGGCATCCGCTTCCATGGTGTGCGCGCCGGCGAGAAGCAGGACACGATACAGGCCTTGCAGGCAAGACGTAGCGTGACGGCGACGTTGACGACCTTGCTGAGCTACGACTACAAATCCCGCAAAGCCGTCGCCGCCAGTGCGCCGTCCCAGCAGCAATACAAGAAACTGCCGCAGCTGGAAAGCTACGATGTGCCCGGACAATATGCGTACGCAAGCGGTGACCAGGCGCAGCACTACGCCTTGCTGCAGATGCAGGCGCGCGAGGCGCGCAGCCAGCAATGGCGCGGGCGCTCGACGGTGCGCACCCTGGCGGCCGGGCGTCGCATCAACGTCACGCAGGGGCCGCTGGCTGCCGCTGACGGTGCGGAGACTCCGGCTTATGCGGTGCTGCGCGTCACCAGTGTTGGCGTCAACAACCTGCCGTCGCCGGCCTCGCATGGGCTGGCCGAACTGTTCGGGCCGATTCCGGAATTGCTGGAGGAATTGGCGCCGGCGTATGACGACGATTTCGCATTGGTGATCGAGCAGGCGCGGCAGACCGGCTACGCCAACAGCTTTGAAGCGGTCGCCGCCGATGTGATCTGGCGTCCGCAACGGCCGGACAGCGATGGCCGCAACCATCACAAGCCGACCGCGTCGGGCGCGCAAAGCGCCATCGTCATCGGTCCCGACGGATCGGACCAGCCGGCCGGATCGGACGAGCTCCATTGCGACGCGCTGGGCCGCGTGCGCATCCGCTACCACTGGCAGGACAGCGGCGACGCGACCTGCTGGGTGCGCGTTGCGCAGCGTTCGGCCGGCGGCGGCATGGGCAGCCAGTTCCTGCCGCGCGTGGGACAGGAAGTGCTGGTGCAGTTCATCGAGAACGATATCGACCGGCCCGTCATCCTCGGCGCCTTGTACAACGGACAGGGCGAGGGCGGCGTGGCGCCGACCCCGGCGGGACAGGCGGGCGGCGACAGCCAGGCTGCGCTGTTCAATCCGGCCAGCGACCATGCACCTTCGGCGCAGGGTAATCTGGCGGCGGGCAACAGTCCCTTGTGGCACGGCGCGTCCGCCGATACGGCCGGCCATGGTAACGCGGCTGCGCAGTGGGGCGTGCGCAGCAAGGAGTTTGGCGGGACGGGGTACAACCAGCTGCTGTTCGACGACACCGATTCCCAAGGGCGCGTGCAACTGCGCTCGACGCACGCCGCCAGCGAGTTGACGCTGGGCCATCTGATCCATAGCGCGGACAATTATCGCGGCAGTCTGCGCGGGCAGGGCGCCGAGCTGCGCACGGATGCTTATGGCGCGGTGCGTGCCGGCGCCGGGCTGCTGGTTTCGAGTTATACGATCAGCCACAGCGCCAGCGAGCGTGAGCCGATGGGTGACAACACGGCTGGTATCGCGCTGTTAAAGCAGGCAGTGCAGTTGGGGCAGACCTTCAGCGAGGCGGCCAAGACGCATGAAACGGTTGCGCTGGCTACGCATATTGGCGCAACCAAAGCCGATAAGAGCGCGCTGGACGACAAGTCGGCGCCAATGAAGGCGATGCTGGCTGCGGTGTCGGGTATGGTTGGCAACCGCACTGTTGATGCGGCCAGGGCCGACGCTGGTAGCAAGAAAACAGCGCCGGGTGATGATCAATTGCCGCACGCCAGCTCGCCGATTATCGCGCTGAGCGGCAAGAGCGGCATTGGTGTCACCGCAGGACAGGCTGTGCAGTTGGTCAACGGCGAAACGATCTCGCTGATGAGCGGTGGCGACAGCCAGTTCGTCACCGGCGGCCAGATGCGCGTCCACAGCGGTCAGGCGTTTGGCGTGCTGGGCGGCGCGGTGAAAGCGGGAGAGGGCAACTTCGGCGTGCAGCTGATAGCGGCCAAGGACGCCATGGAGATTCAGGCGCAGGCCGACAATTTGAAGGTGCAAGCGCGCGACGAAGTCAACGTTATCACCGCCAATGGCGGTGTGGACTGGGCGGCAGCCAAGAGTATCAGCTTGTCGACAGCGGGCGGTGCGAACATCACCATTGAGGGCGGCAATATCACGGTGCAGTGCCCAGGTAAGCTTACCATCCACGCCGGCACGAAGAGTTTCGCTGGTCCGCAGCGCTTGGCATACCCGATGCCATCATTACCGCGTGCGGACTTTGTCCCTAACAAAAAATTCCCTTTCTCTTCCTAATGTTCCAGCAAAATACTATTTGACGCATGATTATCAGCCCTCCATTTTTGCCAACCCGAGCCGCCGGCGCGAGCGATGCGGATTACATCGCTGAGGCGATGCCTGCTGCGGCCGTCAACTGTCCCGGCACCAGCGTGCCGGAGGGCAGCTTTCCGGTTAGCCTGAAACTTGGTTGGCATGGCGGTAGCCACCTGCATGCGCCCACTGCGGGATCGGGTGTTTTACCTGTTCGCGCCGTGGCAGATGGAGAGATCGTTTATGCCCGGCGGCCTACCGCGCAGGTCAACGACGCTGCGCATCCATTGAATTACAACCCTTATGGCAACTCACCATCATGGACTGACGATGGCATGGTTGTCATCCGTCACCGCACCGATACCGGATCGGGTGCAAACGCCGAAACGGTGGAGTTCTATTCCATCTTCGTGCACTTGTCTGCCCTGCGGGGCAATGCACTGAAAGTGGCGCAAGGTACGGCTTCGGCCGCCGAGCACCGGCTGTATCGCAAGGATGAACTGGGCGCCGCAGGCCGTATCTATGGTTCGGCCGACCACCTTCATGTCGAAATTGTGTGTGACGATGGCAATTTGAATAAACTAGTCGGGCGCAGCAGCGGTGCGGTGGCGTTGAACGCAGACGGCCGCCATGATGCCGTGTTCGGTGAAGTTTATTTTCATGTTCCGGCTGGAGCTCACCTGTACGCCGACAAGCCAGCAGGTAATGTCACAGCGCCGGCGGCAGAGGCGACGGGAACCACATCGACCGATCTTATTATCGGCATACGCTATGCCAGCGGCGATGGAGCCGCCGCGCAACGAGGTAGCGCATGGCTGACCACTTATAACGCTGACGGTACCGTCATCGGCACACCTATCGAGGATCGGAACGCCGACTATGAGCTGTATGCTCGAGCGAGCGACATAAGTCACGCCTATCCGGAGAGCGCTCGTCCGGCACCTAGTGCCGTGTATGAACTATTGCGCTTTGGCCGCATCCTGAACGCGCCCAATGAGGTGCTGGCGCCAACTGATTGCCCGCATTGGCGCCGAGTTCAAGGTAACACCCAGTCTGGCTGGGTGAATCTCAACGCCGCTGGCGTCCATAAATTCAGCGATGCGGATTTTCCGGGCTGGAAGGGCTGGAAGTTAGTTGATGATGACACCGATGAGGACAGCAGGGCGGAGTCGGCGATGTTGCAAGCCGTGATTGAAGATGCCGCCAATGCCGATGGCCGCTTGTCACGCGAGGAATTGGAGCAGCGCATGGGGTTGCCCGATGTACGTATGGCGCTGTCGCGATGCGTTTGCAAATTTCCAAGTGAGTGGAACCGCGATAGCATCGATGCGCGTTGGGGGTGGTTGCAAGCCGATCCGGATTATGGTGTCACCGGTGAGGACTGGACCAAGTTGCGCTCCCATATTGCAGCATTGACGGTGCCTGCAGCATCACTGCCCGCCGCGTTGGTGGCCGCGCATTGGCACTTTCAACCGCAAGCATTCATTGCCCACTTCCGAAAATGCCAGTGGCTCAGTGCCGATGAATTTAGACAGCTGGTGCCACGGCATGCGATGCGCCGACATGCGGGAACATATTTATGGGAAGCGGTGCAAACCAATCTGGCCTCACCGACCTCAGTGGCCGCTAGCCAGCGGGTGGGCTTGAACCGGATGACGCGTAAATACGGCATCAATTCGCCGCTGCGGCTTGCTTCCTTCTATGGCAACGCGATTCAGGAGACACAATGGTTGGGTGTGCTGTCGGAAGGCAGCGGGTCTACGCTTTGGTATGCCCCGTGGTATGGACGAGGCTTTTTGCAATTGACGAATCCGGAAAACTTTATTAACTATTGGCGTTTTCGAGGCAGGCAGGTTCCGGACACGCTGAAGAATGCTCTGTCGCAGGCATACAGCGCTATTGCCAGTCAGCCGGTGGCACAACGTAGCAATGCCACGCTAAGCGACACGCATTATCCGCAGTTGACGGTGCAAATGCGCGGGTGGCGGGACGAAGTCAAAGGCGTCGCCATGGCAAATTCCACGGACTCCGGTTATGCACCTTCCGATAGCGCCGGTTTCTATTGGGCGAAATTGCGTATGGCGTCTTATGCCGATGTCGACCATGCTCTGTCACGAGTGTCGGTCACAACTAACCAAGGGGCCAAGGTATATTATCGAAGCCCGAGTTTCTGGCGCGCTTCGGCTGCGGTCAATCTTCCAGGCGCTATCAACAATCAATATTCCACGGCCCTGAATGGATTTGATGCACGGTGCGTGGCCTATGCGTATTCGCTCGCACTGTTGTCCGAGACGCTGTTTCCAGACGCTGCGGGTAATCTCACATTGATGTTCCCTGAAGGCTATTTGCCGAGAAGAGGTTAGCTATGAAACGAAATTATCTGCTGTCATTGATCGTCGTGTGTGCCGGGGCGATAGGGTGTCCCCAAGTTGGGATGTCCGCATCACAGGAGCTGACCATACCCAATTTTGATCCGGATAGCCCGGCCTGCGTTGTGAAGCTGCCTGATACGCCGACGCAATGTACGGTGGAGAGCTGTAAGCTGCCGCTGCTCAAAGGTTCTACGCTCGAAGCTTTGCAGCTTAACTTCAGTTGCCTTCCTAAGTCGGCTCCTACTGGATTTGAGAATCCGGCACCGGAGGTGAAAGTACAGTCTATTCGTGCGAAAAATTCTAAGGGTCATGTTTCCCTCATGGATGATGTGCAGTCGGCACCTGCAGAACGATTGCGGGAGTTGAATTTTTGCTTGTATGGGAAATTGAATAATTTTTGTGGGAACGCGAAGGTGCTCCGATTGAAGGACGGCGCCAAGTTGGATGGTACCAACACCGTTAAAGCGTTTATTCAAGGAATGGAACTGCAGAACGAGATATCAAAGTAAAGCGGCGATGACCCGTCACTTCATTCGCACAGCGTTACTTGAAAGACCACACAGCAGCTATGACGGCAACTGTTGTCAAGCACGAAGCGATCAGATTGAGCAACGCTGCCCGATGTGCTTCGCGCGCGTGGTTGGATACTGCAGCTAGCGCGTTATCCAGTTCGGATCGAAAAATCTTGGACGTGGCGCTGGCTCCCTCCTGCAGGACTTGGTCCATCGCGCACTTACTGGCAGCGAGCGCCGCGTTGACAACGCGCTCGGCTTTATCCTTTGCATCGGTTTGCCACCGTAACGAGACACCTTCCAGTTCTTCCTTGAACTGATCGAGTTGTGCTTGCTGTGCTGCCGCGCTGTCTTGCAGTAATCGGTTGTTGATTGTCTGCAGGACGAGGACGGGATCGTCCCGAGCCACGGCGATGCCGTGCTTCGCGGCGATTTCCCGGATTAACTCTTCGATTTGGTCGGCCATCAGATCACCGTCGCTTGGTCAAGTTGTTTGAACAGTAGCCCTTTGATGATCTTGATCCTTTGGCGCGTCATGATGGCGAGCGAGCTCAAAGCCAATGCTTCGTCAAACGTCAATCGTGCCCGCAACATGTCTCCGAGGTCCCGCCCGTAGGTTTCGTCCTTCAATTGCGGGATGCGTGCGATGGCCGAGACCCGGTGCTTGTTGGACAAATACGCTTTCATTTGCTCGAATCCCTTGCCCTCGTGTTCGATCGGCCCCCAGTAGGGGTTGAGCCAGGTCACGAACAACGTCTCGTCGGGGAATTGGCTGGTGAGATGGGCGAAGCCGCTGACCGTATCGAGCAGCGCCTGGCCGCCGGTGATTACCGTGTGCACGACCAGTTCATGTCCCATATCCGCCAACAGGGAGGGGACCTGATTGCTGATCAGGTAGTGCGACAGAGGTACGAAGGAACTGGCGCCGCTGTCGATGACCGCTGCACTGGTCAATGGTGCCAGCATTTCGATTAGCGCATCGAACTTGCGGGAATTGATCTCGTCGTCTTCCATGATCTGCAGGCGCTGTACGTCCAGCGCCTGGTAGCCGTGGAACGTTGAGTTGACCGGATCGATGTCGATGCATGCCGGCTTATCCGCCTTGCTTGCGATGTATTGAGCGAGAACTGTGGCAACTATCGATTTGCCGACGCCGCCTTTTCCCTGCAGGGTTATATGAATTCTGGCCATCACAAGAGCTCCTCTTTTTTTGGTGCAGAGTTGAAAACAAAGCCGGCCGGTTTGGTCGGCTTGACGGTGGGGGACGAGACTGCCCCCTTTGCCTGTTTGTTGCCTGCCTTTGCAGGCTCGTCCAGGAATTTGTGGACGTAGCGTAGAAAGCCTCCGTAGCTGAGTTCTATGCGCTTGGCTTCGCGCAAATTGCTCCAGATGGTCTTGGCTGCATAGCCGGCATCGAGTGCCGCGCGGACATCATCTCGCACCGCCAGGAATGCGACCAGATTATGGTCGCGCATGGCTGCTTCACGGCGCTTAACCCAGGCGCCAAGTTGGTCGGGATAGCTTTTCCCCATGTCGATCTCATCCTGGTATTTAAACGCTACTAAGTGCACATGAGATGAAATTTTCGCGCTACTGAATGCAATTAAACGCAACTGAATGACTACCGAGTGCAACTAACCGCGATTTTCTCGATACTTAACGCGTTTCGATATGTTGGCTCCTTCAGTTGCGTTCAGTTTGAGATTCCGCAAAGGTTAAATCGAAAGCCCGGGCGCACAATTTAGTGGAAAAATGCCCTCGAAAACGCGGGCAGGATATGTGAAGTTAGCTAACCGGCGCGCCGGTTATCTATCTTCACTTCCCTTATTCGCGCCTTCGGCGCTCAACGGGAACCTGCTCTGCGAGGCCAGGCCGCTGCCGCCGCCAAGTGCGCAGACCCAAGGAGTCAACACCATGGAACCAACCAGCAAAGCACCCACCCGGAAAGCGCTGCACCTGCGCGTGCCGGTGCTGCAGGAAGAGGCGCAAGCCATACGCCTGCTGGCCTCCAACGCAGGCCTGCCCGTGGCAACCTACCTGCGCAAGGTCGGCTTGGGCTACCGGGTGCACGGCATCCTGGACCACCGGCGCGTCGAGGAACTGGCGCGCATCAACGGCGATCTCGGACGGTTGGGAGGCCTGCTGAAGCTGTGGCTGACGGACGATGCGCGTACCGCCCGGTTCGGGGAAACAACCATCCTCGCAGTGCTGTCGAAGATCGAGGACACGCAGCGCGCAATGCAGGACATCATGCGCGACGTGGTCTTGCCGAATTCACCGCGCAAACATCTTTAGCGGCTAAAGCGACATGCGGTGCGACCATGATTGCCAAACAGGTCTCGATGCGGGCAATGAAGCGAAGCGACTACGCCAGCCTGGTGCGCTACCTGCTCGATACACAGAACAAGAACGAGCGCGTCGGCGAGGTCCGCGTGACAAACTGCCAGTCCGCCGACCCGGTGATCGCGGCCATCGAAGTGTTGAACACTCAGTCGCTGAATCGGCGTGCCAGCGGAGACAAGACCTATCACCTGGTGCTGAGTTTCCGCGCCGGCGAGCAGCCCGATGCCAAGACGCTGCGTGCGCTGGAGGACCGCGTGTGCGCGGCGCTTGGCTATGCGGAGCACCAGCGCGTGAGCGTGGTCCACCATGACACCGACAACCTGCACGTCCACATCGCGATCAACAAGATTCATCCGGTCAGGCACACCATGCACAGCCCCCACAACGATCACATCACGCTGGGGCGTATCTGCCAGACGCTGGAGCGCGAGCATGGCCTACAGCGCGACAACCACCGCCCCGGCAAGAAGCGCGCGGAGAACCAGTCTGACGACATGGAGCACCACGCGGGCGTGGAGAGCCTGATTGGCTGGATCAGGCGCGGTTGCTGGAGCGAGCTATCGAGCGCCACCAGCTGGGCCTCGCTGCACGAGGTCATGGTGGCCAACGGACTGAGGCTGCATGAACGTGGGAATGGCCTGGTCATCACCGCTGCCGATGGCACAACGATCAAGGCAAGCTCACTGGACAGGCAATTCTCGAAAGCCAGGCTGGAGGAACGGTTCGGCTGCTTCCATGGCGGTCCGGAGGCCAATGGCGAGCGCGAACCGGCCAGACACTATGAGCACAAGCCTTTCCGCTTTCGTGCCGATACGTCAGCGCTTTTCCAGCAGTACAAAGCCCGGCACGATTTCGAAGCGCTGGCGGGCGACCGCGTGCAGGAATGGGAGAGAGCCCGAGAGCGCAAGGCGCAGCGGATCGCCGCCATCAAGCGTCAGGGCAAGCTCAAACGGTCCGTCATCAAGCTGCTGTCGTGCGACAAGGTGAGTAAGCGCATTTTGTTTTCTGCTGTGTCCAGGACTCTGCTATCCGAGATCGAGCAGGCCAACCTCGAGTATTTCAAGGAACGCCAGCGCATCTACCTGAAATACAAGCGCGCGACCTGGGCGGACTGGCTGCATGCCGAGGCCATGCAAGGAAACGACGAGGCCTTGTCAGTGCTGCGTTCGCGCGAGGGCGCGAGCGGGAACGGTATCAATACACTGGCGGGCCGGAGGCCGGGCAAAGCGCAACGCCCGGCCGCCGCAGACGGTCTCACGAAGCACGGCACGATCATCATCTGCGCCGGCAAGACGGTGCTGCGCGACGACGGCGACAAGCTGGCCGTCACGCGCGGCTTCGAGGAGGCGGGATTGCAGGCGGCGTTGCGTTTTGCCGCGGAGCGCTACGGAACGTCCCTGCGCGTTGATGGCACGAACGAATTCCGGGAACGGATCGCGCGCGCCGCTGCGAGCGCCCGGCTATCCATCACGTTCGACGATGCCGCGCTGGAAGCGCGCAGGCGCGAACTCATTCAAGCGACGACCACCAAGGAGGCAAGCGATGAACCCAGACAGCACACACGGCAGGGACGACCTGCTGACAGCGGCATTCAGGCAGATGGAGGAGGGGGAATTGGCACCGCCTCACCAGTCCGAACCACCGGCAGCCGAAAGCCGAACGTTGACGGGCCTGGAAAAGCGCCGCCGCCCCAATCCCAGAACCGTCTGCGAAGGCTGTCCCAACTCGGTATGGTTCGCCTCCCCGGTGGAGGTGAGGTGCTATTGCCGGGTGATGTACCTCGTCACCTGGAGCAGCAAGGACCCGCAGCAGATCACCGCCTGCGACGGCCTGTTTCTGGGGCAGGACAGCTAGCTCGGAAGGCCGGCCGCGCGCAAGCCGGGCACGCGCCGGCGAAAGTCGCGCGATCGCGAATTGGCGTGAAGCCTCCGCCGGCGGGGCGTGGCCGCCTGCGCGAGCTGCACGATCCTGGCGCCGAAGGAGGCGGCGGCCCGATGCTGCAGGCCGACACGAAAAGCACCGCAATGCGCGACCGACAGAAAAACGCTTCCGCCAGCCAACCTGTTCCGCAGCACGAAACCTCAGCAATTGCAGCCTCGGCGAAGTACGCGTTTGAGCGGGAGCAAAGAAGGCGGACTTTGTCCGATATACCGAAACACATTGCCTATGATGGATTTCAAGGCCCGGCCGCTTTCGCCGGACTGCGCACCGTCGATGACCAGCAACTCGCCCTGCTGAACCGTGGTGGCGAAATCATGGTCGTGCCGGTCGATGAAGCGACCGCACGCCGGCTCAAGCGGCTTAAACGCGGCGACGTGGTGACGGTCGCCAGCCATGGCGCCATCAAGACCCAAGGGAGGAGCCGATGAAAGACCGCTTCAACAACGCCGTTGGGCCGCAGGTCCGGTTGCCGGCCAGGCGCACCAAGGTGACGATTCCGATCCTGTCCTTGCTGGTGCTGGGCGCAGGCCTGCAAAGCGCCACGCAATTTTTCGCGCACAGCTTCAGGTACCAGCCGGCGCTGGGCCGTCACTTCCATCAGGTCTTCGCTCCCTGGGACATCTTCAAATGGGCTGCCCGGTGGTACGGCATGTATCCCGATGCGTTCATGCGCGCGGGCAGCGTCGGGATTTGCGTCGCCGGGGGAGGGCTGGCTGCGCTGGTGGTGGTTAAGATGGTGATGGCGAATACCGCGCAGCCGAACGAGTATCTGCACGGGTCGGCACGGTGGGCCAACGTCAAGGATATCCGCGCCGCCGGCCTGTTGCCCAGGACGCGGACTTTGATGCAGCGGCTGTCCGGAAAGCTGGCGCCGAGCCATGGCGGGGTGTATGTCGGCGCATGGATAGACCGGAAGGGCCGCACACATTACCTGCGCCATGACGGTCCTGAGCATGTGCTGACCTATGCGCCGACCCGTTCCGGCAAAGGTGTCGGCCTCGTTGTTCCCACACTGCTGTCATGGAGCCGGAGCGCCGTCATCACGGACCTGAAGGGCGAACTGTGGGCGCTGACGGCGGGTTGGCGCCAGAAGCACGCGCGCAACAAGGTGCTGCGCTTTGAACCTGCGACTGCGAGCGGCAGCGTTTGCTGGAATCCACTGGACGAGATACGGGTTGGGACGGAGCACGAAGTTGGCGACGTGCAGAATCTTTCGACGCTCATCGTCGATCCTGATGGCAAAGGGCTGGAGACCCACTGGCAGAAAACCAGCCAGGCGCTGATCGTCGGCGTGATCCTGCACGCGCTGTACAAGGCGCGCGCCGAGGGGACGCCTGCCACGCTGCCGGCGGTCGATGCCATGCTGTCGGACCCGAACCGCGCGATCGGCGAACTCTGGATGGAAATGATCACGTATGCCCATGTCGATGACAAGAACCATCCCGTGATCGGTTCTGCGGCGCGCGACATGCTGGACCGGCCGGAGGAGGAAGCCGGATCGGTCCTGTCCACCGCGAAGTCCTATCTCTCCCTGTACCGCGACCCCATCGTGGCGCGCAACGTGAGCAAGTCCGAATTCCTCATTCAGGACCTGATGCACCACGACAGCCCCGTGAGCCTGTATATCGTGACGCAGCCCAATGACAAGGCCCGGCTTCGGCCACTGGTGCGGGTGATGGTCAACATGATTGTGCGCCAGTTGGCGGACCGGATGAATTTTAGGGAAGGCCGGTCCATCGCCCATTACAAGCACCGGCTGCTCGTCATGTTGGACGAATTTCCCAGCCTGGGCCGGCTCGACATCATGCAGGAGTCGCTGGGCTTCCTGGCCGGCTATGGCATCAAATGCAATCTGATCTGCCAGGACATCAACCAGTTGAAGAGCCGCGAAAACGGCTATGGCCACGACGAGAGCATTACGTCCAGTTGCCATATCCAGAATGCCTTTCCTCCGAATCGCATCGAGACGGCGGAGCATCTGTCCAAGCTGACGGGCCAGACCACGGTGGCGAAAGAGCAGATCACCACCAGCGGCCGGCGTACCAGCGCGCTGCTTGGCCAGGTGTCGCGGACGATACAAGAGACGCAGCGTCCCTTGCTCACGCCGGACGAGTGCTTACGCATGCCAGGCCCGGTCAAGGACGCCAACGGCGACATCACGCGGGCGGGGGACATGGTGATCTACGTGGCCGGCTATCCGGCGATCTATGGCCGGCAGCCGCTCTACTTTCAGGACCCGGTTTTCAAGGCGCGCGCCGCTGTTCCCGCGCCGGAAGCGAGCGACAAGCTGCGCGCAATGTACGACATGGAGGGAATCAAGCTATGAAAGGCCTCGCTAAGAAAGCTGGAATCGCTATCGCCGTCAGCGCGCTGGCGCTGCTGATCCAGGGCGCCTTCCTGTACATGCTTGGTGCGCGCATCAACACGACGCTGAGTATTCCTGTGGGCCTGTACTGGCGCGTCAGCGATCCGGTGACGAAAGGGCGTTACGTGATGTTTTGCCCGCCGCCGCTGGAAGTGTTCGATAAGGCGAAAGCGCGCGGCTACATCGGCGCGGGCTTTTGCCCCGGCGGCTATGGCTACATGATGAAGCAGGTCGCCGCTACGACGGACGACAGGGTGGAAGTGCATAGCGATGGCGTCCGCATCAACGGCCGGCTGCTCGACGACAGTGCTCCGCTGCGGGCCGACAGCGGAGGGCGCGTGATGCCGAAGTTTCAGGCGGATACCTACGTCTTGAGCGAACACCAGCTGCTGCTGATGGGCGACTGCAACGCGCGCTCGTTCGATGCGCGCTATTTCGGCCCCGTGCAGCGCCGCCAGGTGAAGGAAGTCATCACCCCGATTTTCACCTGGGGCCAACCAACCAGGACTGCGAGGTAGCCAATGAGCGAATCCAACAGAACGCCCGCTGCCGGTGTCGCCGGCGCCGATCCGGTGACGGAGGCGGTACTCAACGAAAAGCTGGCGGATGCGCAGACGCCAGGCTTTTGGGCTGAATTTGCGCCTGACGAAGCCGAACTGGCGGGGGCGTTCGAGGAGGCCGCGCTGGAAGAGGGCGATGCGGCGGCAAGCGATATCGACTCGCCCTCGCTGGAGGAAAACAATGCGAAGGAGTGACGATCATGAACGAAATGACCAGGTCATTTGTGGAAATGGTGGCTGACAGGTTGATCGAGCAGCTTAAGGAAGGTGTCGCCCCTTGGCAGAAGCCTTGGCAGCCCGGCGAGGCGGAAGCGTCGATGCCGACCAATCCGGTGACGGGCAACCGCTACAAAGGCATCAATGCGCTGCATTTAATGAGCCAGGACCGCGTCGACCAACGCTGGATGACCTACAAGCAGGCCGAGTCGATCGGCGCCCAGGTCCGCAAGGGTGAAAAAGGCACGCCGATCCAGTACTGGAAGTTTAGCGAGGAGCAGACGCTCACTGACGCGAACGACAAGCCGCTGCTGGACGCCGACGGTAAGGCCGTCAAACAGACGGTCAGGCTGGAGCGCCCGTCGCTGTTCATGGCGACCGTGTTCAACGCCGAGCAGATCGACGGCTTGCCGCCACAGATACCCCGCAAGGAACAGAGCTGGACTGCCAGCGAACGCGCCGAGGGTATCCTGAAAGCAACCGGGGCGGCGATCCTCCACGGAGAGCAGGACCGGGCATTTTATCGACCCGCGACCGATACCATTCATTTGCCGAACAGGGAACAGTTTGACAGCGCCGACCGATACTACGCGACCGCCCTGCACGAACTGGGGCACTGGACCGGCCATCCGTCCCGCCTTGACCGGGACCTGGTCCATCCGTTTGGCAGCGAAGGCTACGCACGCGAGGAATTGCGGGCCGAGATAGCCAGCATGATCGTCGGAGATGAATTGGGCATCGGCCACGATCCCAGGCAGCACGCGGCCTACGTTGGCTCCTGGATCAAGGCGATAAAAGACGATCCGCTGGAGATCTTCCGCGCGGCGGCCGATGCGGAGAAGATCCAGGACTATTTACTCGGGCTGGAGCGCAGGCAGATGCAGGAACACGACGAGGCGCAAAAGGTGGCGGACTTCATCGGAATGAATCAGAGACTACCGCCCGGCGCGGTTGTGCAGAACACGCTGGACGCCGAGCCGGAACTGAAATCCATTCTGGCGGATGAAGCGAAGATGAAGGCGCTGGATGAACGGGTCAATGCGCTCCTGCAGGGCGTCAACCGCTCGTATATCGACGAGACCCGGGCGGTGATCGCATCGACGCTGGCGCAAGCCGATGATCGGGATTCGTTTATCGCGTCGGAGTCGCTGCGGGCGGCCTACCCGGCGGTGCCCGATGCCGACATCGATGACGCGCAGATGGTCGCGGACTTCATCGCGGCCAACATGACTGTGCCGCCGGAGACTGTATCGGCTAACACGCAAGCCGCGCCGCCGGTATTGACGGCGATACTCGCCAGCGGCGCGCGGATGAAGGCGCTCGACACGCAGGTCGATCAGCTGCTGCACAATCTCAATCAGGCGTCCATCGACGAAACCCAGTTGATCATCGCGTCGACGCTGGGGCGCGGCGACACGCTCCAGCGCGCGGCAGCCTCCCTCACACGAGCAGGCACGGAAAGCCTTCCCACGACCAGCTCGGGCGAGACGGTCGTGGACGGGGAGACGGGGGACATGCGCCAGTCGATCGACGCGCCGTCGGACGGGAACGAGCGTGAAAAGGCCGCAGAGCTGGCGCGGCTCCGCGAGGAGGCCGTGAAGCATGATCCGCAGAGCACCGACGAAGATATCGCGGCTGCACGCGAGGCGCGCAAAGACGCGGAGTTCAATGCGACCCTGACTGATGCCGATCTGGTGCGCCGGATCGCGGAACTGGAACGATTCCGTTTGCTGGGTCAGCAGACGCCGGCTGGCGTGCCGACCTATCTGTCCGTGGCATACCAGGACAAGGACGAGGCCAAAGCGCTTGGGGCAAAATGGGATCGTAGGGAGCAGGCGTGGTACGTGCCGGCCGGCGCTGATCCTGCGCCGTTCGAGAAATTCGCCCGGCAAGGCCCTAAACAAGCGCCAGGCGGGCCTGAAGCCGAAGGAATGAAGTTACCCACCGGCGGCGCGGATGCAGCGCTGGCGGGCCGCATTTACCTCGCCGTGCCATATGGCGAGCGCCATGCCGCCAAAGCGGCCGGCGCGCACTGGGATAAGGCCGCCAAGTCCTGGTATGCGGGACCTGCGGCAAATATGGGAAAGCTGGGGCGGTGGAAGGTCAATAACGTGTCCATTCAGCAGAATCCTGCCATGACCCCTCGCGATGAATTCGCCGAGGCGCTAAGAGCGGTCGGGTGCGTGGTGGGCGGCGACCATCCGATCATGGACGGGCAAAGGCACCGGATCAGCGTGGCGGGAGAAAAGCATAGCGAAAAAGCCGGCTCTGGGTTCTATGTCGGCCATCTGGACGGACATCCCGCAGGCTACATCAAGAACAACAAGACCGGCGTGGAGATGAACTGGAAGTCGAAAGGGTACACGCTTGATCCGGAGCAGAAAGCCATGCTGTGCGCGCAGGCCGCGACCAGGCTGCAGGAGCGCGGCGAGGAGCAGACACGCCGATATGCGCAGACGGCTGACCGACTGGCGCGGCAGACGGCCAAACTGGTGCCTTTAACGAAACCGACGCCCTATCTGCTCGCCAAAGGTCTGGAAGCGATGCCGGGCGTGTTCACCGACCGGACAGGAAAAACGACATATGTTCCCGCCACCGATGCCGATGGCAAGCAGTGGACGACGCAATACATTCAGGAAGATGGCTCGAAGCGGTTTGCCAGGGACAGCCGGAAAACGGGATGCTTCCACGCCGTGGGAGGGATCGATGCGCTGGCCAGGGCGCCCGCGCTGGTGATCGCGGAGGGATACGCCACCGCCGCCAGCCTTGCGCGCTCGCTTGGCCACGCCACGGTCGCGGCCTTCGATTCCGGCAATTTGCCGGCCGTTGCGACGGCGCTGCATGCAAAGTTCCCGGACAAGCCGGTGGTGATCGCGGGCGATAACGACCTGCACCTGCAGGCCACCCAAGGTATCAATCCAGGCAGGAAGAAGGCGCAGGAGGCTGCACGGCTAACCAGTGGCCGCGTCGTGCTGCCGGTCTTCGCGCCCGGCGAGATCGCAAAGAATCCCAGGGACTTTACTGACTTCAACGACCTTGCCAATAAGAGCAGGCTTGGGGAGGAGGGACTGGGCCGGCAGGTTCGGCCAGTGGTCGCCGCCGCAGTGGAAAAGCATCGGGCAACGACAGAGCAGGAGTCCCAGGATCTGCGGCACTCGCTGGGGCAACGGCACACCATGAAGATCGGCTAGCCGACGGAATACAGGCCAGGTATTCCCATCCTGTTGAAGCAACGTGTTTCTATTTTGAGGAGAAAAGCCATGCATCCTATGATCCAGAAAACCTTCGGAGGACTGACGCCAAGCTACTATGCCCGTCATTTATTCTTCGGTTGTATCTTCCTCTTTCTGTATCTGTTCGTCGCCGTTCATGGACAGTCGATCAGTTTCGCGGGGGGATTCCTGGCGTTCCTGAACACCTTTCTTTATCCCTATGCGCGCTTTGCCTACGAAGGCGTTGTCGGCTACATCGTGGGGAAGAACGTCTTTATCCTGCCTGCGGGCTTGATGTTGCTGACCAAGGTCATTACGATGACCATGTGCTGGTTCCTGGCGGTCTTCATCGCACCGGTCGGACTGGCATACCTGTATGTTTATCACAGCCGCAGATTGCGTTAGGGGTATCTGAATGGAATCCGCACAGAACCGCATCACTGGCGAGGTTGTCGATGCGGAGCAGTTGTGGTTGCTCCACGTGGTGGACAAGGATAGTTATGTGTGCCGGGGCTGCGGTGTCAAGGTGCTGCCTGCGTCGTTCCGTCCGACCAACCTGGTTCGGCCTTACTTCACCGTCGGCAGCAATGGTGTTCATTTGCCTGAGTGTGATGTCGACGGCGAACAGCGACTGATCCAGCAAGCCCGCCAGGAAAGGGTGAGTACACCTCGCGTTGGTTTTCCGGCACCCTATCCATCAAAGCTGGTTCTGAAGGACTACCGTGAGGTGGTCGACGCCGGCACTCCCGATGACGATACGGCGCAAAGAGGACGGAGCGACGCTTCATCGCGGCCCCCGCGCAGCGCCTCAACCGTGCAAAGGAAGCGCGCGGTGTCGACGATACGCCAGATCTGCCGCACCTTCATCAATTTCCCATACGACCGCGATTTGGAGCTCAGCGTGCCTAGTGTTGAGGCCGATAAATACTACGCCGTTTTCAAGAAGCTGAAGTGGGACGAATTGCAGCGGTATCCCGACGCCAGGATATTTTATGCGGCGATGCGCTGGGGCAAACCGACCGATGAGGCCACACACATGGAGATCGGGTTGGATGCCGGCCAGCGGGAAGGAAGCAAGCTCGTCGTCGGGCATCGTGTGCGTATTGAGTGGTCCGGCTGGAGCGATGCCCGGAAGAACTCTGTTCGCAGGGAGCTGGAGGTGGCACGAGAGGAGGCTAAGCGAGCCTTCGAGGCGGGCCAGAAACAAAAGAAAGCCTTTGTTTTCTTTCTCGGGATCCAGGACGCGGTTGATCCTGTGCTCTTCCGCGTGGTTGACCATCGGCTGATCTGTTGTATTGTCGACGAGATTATCTATCCGAAATTCTGAGCGGCGACTGGCGTCGACGAAGTGGACTCTTCCTCGGCCTCCCGTTTCCACAGTGTTTTCTTTTCCGTCCCGAAGGTCACGGTCGTGATCCTGTCAGGAATGGGGATATAGAGGTCGAACAGGCCGCTTTTTCCCGGCCGGGTGAGGGCCATCGATACGAGGATGTGGACGGCATGCTGCTCTGGATAGAGGTCCACATGATCGGCGACGATTGAACTGTGAAAGATCAATCCCTTGACGTGCAACAGGTGATTTTCAGCCACCTGCACTTCGTCGATATTGTGGAAGGCAACGTCGGCGCATTCGGCAAATTCAATATGATTCATGTCGATTCTCCCTTCTCATACAGTTTAGCGCTTCATCTGCGGCGTGAGCGGCTTTTTCGCGGTAGGGTCTGCTTGCTGGATTTGCTGTTGCCGTTGCCCGCGTCAGCGGGCGTGTGGTTGCTGGGGATGCTCATCTTTCCGTGGGCGGCGACGGCATCCCGCTGGTTTGCCTCGATGATGGACTTGGCCAGCCTGGCAGGAGTGCTGACGAGCGCCGTCTGGTGGACCAGCTGCTCGCCGGTCGCGCGGCCCCAGGCCTCGGCCGCGAACGTGGAACATGGTGTGCGCAGGGTCCATGCCTGGTCCCCGCGTTGTCTATAGGTTTCAATGATTTCGAATAGACGGCGTTCCTGTTCGTGATCGATCACCTGGCTGCGTGTGGCGTTGGCTTTCAAGGTCGGCGGCTCGGCGTTTTCCAGCAGGCCATTGCCTTCGCCGGTGGGATTGTTTCCCCACGTCCCATAGGTCATCGATTGGCCGTCAATCGGGCAGTATTCAATCCAGCTGTGCCCGATACGAAGTGTGCCAGCGGTGGTTGAGTGGATTTTGAGTACGCCTGCCATGGTATCAAGGCGTTGGGGCTGGCGTTATCATGCGCGGGGTGTAGTAGGGCATCGCCAACGGCCGCTCGGCCGGGCCGGTGGCCGTCCTGGGTTCCGTGCCCTCAGGTCGGTGCGTCGGCGCCTGGAGACATTCTTTAGCGGCGCAGTGCTGCAACCAGGTGGCCCAGTGCGTAGCCCTGGTGATCAGATCCAGGCGGTAGCGGATGTTGTACCGGGGTGTGCGTGAATGATAGTTGGCCGCCCTGGTCCATAGATCACCCTGGTCTAACCGCAGGTGTTGCCTCAGCCGCCATGCCGCCAGGTCGTAGGCATAGCAGCCCGGCGCGGCAACCGCCTGCGAAGTGATCCCATACTGGGCAAGCGCTGACAGGTAGGCCGTGTTGAACTGCATCGGGCCGACGTCGCTGGTACCGTTGGTGTTCTTCATCCATAGGCCCGGCGTACCCGCTTCCTTCTCGGCGACAGCGAGCATGAGGTTGGCCGGGATGCCGTATCGGGCAGCTGCCGCGATGCTGCACGACACGCGCTCGTTCAACTGAAATGGGAGATCGGCGGAGGACATGACGGGAGGCCTATGCGGGGACTAGGTTTTGGACGGGTCGGAATCGTCGCCGTCTTTCCCGTCGCGGTCTCTGAAAGCGGAAATTTCCGCTTGCGGGTCGAAGTCGTCATTTTTACCAGCCGAAAGCGTGTTGGTGTCGGAATTGCCGTCTCCGCCTTTGCGGCTCTCACGAATAGCCGCTGCGATTTTTCCGCCGATGGTATTGGAGACGCGATCGTTTATGGAATTTTTTGCTACCTGGAACGCGCCACCAACAAGGCTTCGCGTCGCGCCACCGGCGATTCGGACCGCCTTGGCACCCGCGCTATTGTTTTTTCCTTTTCCGCTTGCGGACGAGGAGGCGCCGGATTTTGCTGCGCCGCCGCCGCCGCCGCCGCCGCCGCCGCCACTCCCACTGCCAGTGCCGCCGCTCCCATTCGTGTCCGAATTACCGGATTGTTGGGTGCTTTGACTGGACGAATCAGCAGATGAGGAACCCGAAGAAGGGGCGTCGCCACCCATGGCCTGCGCAAATGAGCTTTCGCCGGTATTCCCACCTTGCACCTCAGAACCCGACTGGCCAGACATGAAGTCTTGTGATAGCCCACTCGATTCGCTTTCAGCAGCACTCCCTTTTTCAAATGCAGCCATTAGCGCCTGTGCACCGCCGGCTATATTTGCCGCCGCGCCTCCAATTGCTTTGCCAACAGTCGAGATAGCTGCTGCTGCCATCGATGCCGCCGCTACTGCCGAGCCGGCAGTGAATCCGCTGCCAAGTGCGCCAGTTCCTCCTCCTGAAACCAGCCCTGCAAGCAAACCAGGGAGTTTATTGATTAGCGCCAGCATGACGACAACCACCACCATCACGGCGGCCATTTCATTTAGTTTCATGCCGGCGCTCATGCGGGAATAAAAAGTGTCGATAAATGTCTTCCCAACACCAACGAGCAACACCATCACCAAAAGTTGTGCACCGACTCCCAATACTGTTTTGAAGTAGCTTATGGCCATATCTGAGGTCCAGCGAGAACCGCCAAAGCCGAGAAAGAAAATTCCTGCGTAAGCTAACACCCACGCACTGATTAACAGGATCAGAATGTTCACAGCCATCAAGGCCAGTGAAAGTAATATGACAAGGCTGATCAGTACTCCTACAAAGCTTGCAAAAGGTGACCATACCGACGAGTTGTTGACTACTTTCGAAAAAATATCGAACCCGATGTCGACGATGCTACTTGGAGACGGAAGTGGATAACCGTAGGCGTGCGTTCCCGCGCTGGCGCTGCCACCAATAGAACGCATGGAGTCGATTATGGCAATTGCAATCGCTGGGCCGTTGTCTAGTAACCACCAGTAAAAGCCGGTAAAGATGGTGAACCTTACGAATTCTGCAAAGAACTCACCTACGTCGGCGCTTCGAAGCGCCATCATGCCAAATGTCCACACCATGCTAATCAATGCTAGCGTCCAGAAAAGACGGGTGGCGTGCAGCTTTATTACTGCGGCCCATGCGGTTGCTGCCGTTGCGTAAACATCGTGCACGTTATCCAGAATGTCACTGGTCTCAATTGTCGCGTGAGCCGCAATTGGGACCAGCATCAAGAATAACAACAGCGGACACACAGAGTTTTTGCAGAGTAGCTTTTCCATGTTGATTACCACCCTCTAGGCTTACTGGGCTTGTAAGTGCTCATTTTCGCGCAAAGATCGATGAATCTATTTCGCGCGGCTGTGTCGTGGATTTGCGTGTATTTTTCCGGCACGCAGTTTTGGTCATTGACTTCGGGCAGTTTTGGGTCCGCCTCAGTCCGTGTGCACCCCAGTAGTATCACGACCGTCAGGAGCGACGCTCCCATCAGGAAACGGGCAATGGATTGCATGATATTCACCTACCATCCACGAGCACGTGAGGGACGATACGTGCTCTCCAGTACGATTGAATCTGATGCGCGAGCAAGGGCTTCGCGATCCGCCTGTGCTTGAAAACGAGTTGCGATGACGTTCTGCTGTGCGATTAGTAATGCTCGAATCTGCAGCAGCTGATTGGCCTGCTGGCTGGCAAGTTGGTTTGCATATCCCACTGCCTGCATTTGGCCATTAGCACTCTGTGCTGCGGCCTGTAGTCGCTGGAGTTGCCTCGCGTCGGCTTCCATCGAATCTTGTTGCTTATCGAGAGCCAGCAGAAGCGCATCGGTCGATTTTTTCTCGGCTTGGGATGCGATTTCCTGAGATTGGTTTAATAAGGCCCAATCACCAGCAGAACACCCCCGCGTTGTGAAACATGGCGAACTTCGATAGCCGGCCGTGTCCTTGAATTTTCCGAGGTAAGCGCTGACGCTACCAAGATTGGTTTTGTAATACTGTAGCGTATCCATGGAAGCGCGGAGGTCGCTCATCGTTCTGGTCGCCATGTCCCAGATGTACATGGATGGCGCTACCGTATTCTGGAGCATGTTTTGATACTGTTGCAGTTGAGTCTGGTATTGCTGAATTTGCTTTAACGTGTGGGCGACATTCTCGATCGCTGTCACTGTATTCTGGGATAGGTTGACCCCATCAATGACGGGTAGCGCAGCGAATGCGCCCCCCGTCGGCATGCTCAACGCAGCAAAGGTTAGGCTGCCAAACAGTTTTTTTTGTGAGCTGAATTTCATGGTGACTTCTCCTTTTTGAGCTTGATGGGGCATGCGATGGGAAAACTGTCATTGCTGTTTTTGCCGTCAGTAGTCAAACGCTTTGTACGGCTTGGAGAACGTTAAGTCCTTGGTGACGACCACGTTGAAGCGGTAGCCCGGGCGGATTTCCAGGGTCGGCGAAATGCCCATATTCTTTGAAATCATTTGCGCGGTGACCGTTCCGAGTTGTTGACCAAGCGCCTCGCTCATCGCGCTGCGGGCGCTTTGGCGATTGGAGTACAGCGAATCGGGCTGACTTAGCGCGATGCCGGCGGTAACGCCAGACATCAGCAGGGCGGAGCCAAAGACGCGCAGGTAGTGGTTGTTGACCTGGTCGTGGAAACCGGCATAGCCGGCGCTGTCGGCGCCGGGCATGGCGCCGATGTCGAGTGCTTTTCCATCGGGGAAGACGATGCGTTGCCATGCGATCAGCACGCGCGCCTGTCCGTATGCGACTTCGCTGGAGTACTGGCCGATGAGGCGCGAACCTTGCGGTATCAATTTCCACCTGCCTGTAGCGGTGTCGAACACGTCCTGGCTGACCTGCCCAATTACTTGACCAGGGAGGTCTGAATTTATTCCCGAGATCAGTATGGCCGGTAGCACAAAGCTGGCCCTTATTTCGTAAGGTGAGCGGGGCGCTTGGGTTTGTGAATCCAGACGCCAGCGGTCTTGTTGCGAACCACCGTCGAACTGCCCGTAGTTCTTGCCGGAAGATGCCGCCATTTGCGGGCCTTGCTCCGATGGCACCGCACTTTGACTTCCCGTGCTGGCAGCGGATGCCGCAACCAAGCCTGCTTGACGTAGTTGCTGGACGCGGGCTTGATACATGGCGGTCGGATCGTCCTCGCCCGGCATGTCGTTTTGCTGAGGAGTCACGGCGCCGCCTCTCTGCGCAGCGGTCGGCGCGGAGCCGGCGCTACGTGGCGCCATAGCCTGAACGGTTGTCTTTGCTTTTATCGCTTCCTCCAGCATGTGCATCTTTTCCATCGCGACCAAGACGCGAGGATCTTGCTGCGGAGCCGGAGCAGGGGACTGCGCTGCCCCGGGCGGAAGCGGCGGCATCTCCAGCGCCTCGGGGTGAGCGACTGGGGCCGCCGCACTCGCGGCTGGACTATCCGGCGGGATCAAAGGAGCCGCCTTTGCCGCCGGAATAATGCCGTCCTTTTCCTGGCCGGCCAGTTCGGATGCAAACATGCTGGCGCTGGTGGCCTTTGTATCGTTTGTCTCTGGCGGGCGTTGCTGTTTCTCCGCGCGATCCGCCGCGACCAGTGCCATGATCAGCAGGAACCCCGCCAATAGGACGCATAGGATGTAAATTGGCAGGTTGTTCACCCGTCGCACGCCGCTGCTACCGGTTGGAGTGCCGGGGGAGGAATCCGGGGACATGTCCACAGCATCGGCCATAATCGCTACTCCTTGCGTACCCATGCGCCTGCAGGGTGAATGGTTTCGTTTTGCGATACGTAGGCGCGGCTTATCGTCTGGGTTCCCAGCGTCAGTGTGACGCGGTATAGTCTTGGCGAGGCGATTGCATCCAAGACGTAGTTGAACGGAGTGCTTGTCGCAGCATCGCTGGGGCTTGCCGCAGATAGCGCCGCACTGGTGATTGGCGGTGTGTCTGCCAAGGGCTGCACCTCCTGCAGTGCATATCCCTGACCGCGCAACAGTTCTACCAAGTGCTTGCCGAAGTTGTCGGTCATGATCTGTCTGAACTCCAGGCGGGTGCTGGCCGGCGGGTATAGAAGCACTAACTGGCGGGTTGCGTCGTCTGCCAGTAGTCGTTCTTGCGTTGGCGACGCATTCGCCATGAAGTTGCCGAACGAGGTGTCCGCCTTCTTGCTGCTGGCCGCGCAGCCCACGAGGAAGATCGCGATAGCTAGGGTGAGTAGGTTGCGCATCACTATTTCTCCCGAGTGATCGTGATACGATCCTGACTGCTACCCACGCCGGCGATCAGCAACGCCTTGTCGAACACGGTATCGACTATGTAGCGATCGCCCTGCACGCGGTAGTTCACCATGACCATTTCGGCATCGGTAAACCAACCGCCATCCTTGCGCACTACGAGCAGCGTCGGGGCCTCAGTCTGCGCCATGGCTGCTGGCATTTGAATAATGGTCTTGGTCCCGTCGTTGTAGACTCTTATCGGCTTCCAGGTCGCACTGCCTGACACGTCATAGGCGAAACTCAGATCGCCCAGATATTCGCCGGTCTGCGGTATCGTGCGTTCCTGCTTTTCCTTGACCTCACGGGTTTTGATGACGTTCCACTTTGCCAGCGCATCCTCTGTGTAAGTGAACGCGACTCGGGACATGAATTCCGTGCGGTGTGAGCGCAGCCGAAAATGATAGGTCCTGCGGTTGGTGGTAACAATCAGCGACGTTTCAAGGCCTATGTCCATGGGCTTGATGATCAGGTGCTGCACTTCCGCAGCGCCATTGCCTGTGATGGCCGGCTCCACGATCCAGCGGGCTGTATCCCCGAGGTGTATGGAGTTCACTTGTTCACCCGCCTGCAGTTCTACGTCGCAGACCTGAAGAACGGCGCAGACGATGCTGGGCTGCTGCGCGCCATAGAGGTAGCGGATGGTGCCGTCGGTGCCGATGGCGGGTCGTATGCCGGTGGGGCTGGCGCCGCGCCATTGCTGTGAAGCTTCCAGCGCGTCGCGCTCCTGCTGCGTCAGCGTCAGGTTTTTGCCGGAGAAGTACAGGTCGGCGAGCTTCTTGTCGGTTGGTTCCGCCGCAGTTGCGATTGTGCTGGTCACGCAGGCGAGGAAAAACATCATCTGTTTGTTCATGTTCTGGACTCCTTACAACTGTTTGGACCACGAGTAATCGCGTACGTAAATGCTGAGCGGGTTGTTGCGCAACTGTTCTTCGGTGGTCTGAGGTGTAGTGGGCGATATGTAGACGGTAAGTAGCGCGCGCATGCGAAATGGCTTTCCCTTCAAGGTGCCCTGACGATCACGCGCGGTCTCAATCCAGTCCACCTGCCAGGTGTCGGCAGTCTGGGGAAGGACTGAGGCTATTTCGATGCTGACAGTTTCGTTCCCCGCGCGTTTGAACGGGCTGCTTTCTTCCGTTCCATTTAGCCACTCGTTCGTTTTGGCCGTGGCAGGATCGTGTGCGGACAGCATGGAGTAGAGGCGAAAAACGGCTTTCCTCTGTAGCGCGATATCAGGCGTCACCATGCGGGAATCACTGACAAAGGACGCTACTGCCGCCCGAACGACACGGTCATTTAGTGCAGGCGATTGCTGCGCCGGAGCGACGGCGACGGGTTGTCCCAGCTTGTCTACTTCTACCACATAGGGTACGAATTTTGACTGGCTGCCGATATGAATAATTCCCCCGACGGAGGCCAGTGCGACGAGTAGCGATAGTATGGCCAGCAGTTGCCAGTTGCGGCGTGATGCGACGACGCCCCCGACATGGTCGTTCCATGTCCTGCGCGCGGACAAGTAGGGGTTCTCGTTTTCCCCTTTTCTTCGGCCGCCGTCGATAGCCGCCGCTTCTGGCATCACGTCGTTTGCGTTTTTACGCGCTAGGATATTTGGAAAGAGATTCATAGGTTCACCCCATAGTCTTGGAGGCTGAGTCCTCTGGACGACAGCCATTCGTGTATCCAAAGGTCGCCGTGTTTTGCCTCAAGCGTTTTAATGGCTGCTATCGATTCCTTGTCGGTGGCGCCCATGAACGCGAGCGCCAGCGGTCCAAGCGCCAGTTCATAAAGACGGCGCCCTTGTTCGGACACGAAGTAATACTGTCTCTTAGGGATTGCCGATGCGAGGATGTCGATCTGGCGATTGTTCAAGCCCATGCGCCTGTACAACGCGGCAGTGTCTTCGTCTCGGGCGTAAATATTCGGCAGGAAGATCTTGGTTGCGGTCGATTCAACGATGACATCCAGAATGCCGGAGTTTGCGGCATCTGAGACATTCTGGGTCGCCATAATGACCATGCAGTTTGCTTTCCCGAGTGTCTTCAGCCAGACGCGAATCTTCTCCCTGAAGACTTTATGACCGAGCATCAGCCAGGCCTCGTCCAGTATGATTGCTGCAGGCTGGCCTTTCAGGCTGCGTTCGATCCTGCGGAACAGATAGAGAAGCACCGGCAGGGCGTACTTGTCGCCGAGGTTCATTAGCTCTTCAATTTCGAACACGGTGAAATCGCTGAGTGCTAAACCGTCTTCTTCGGCATCCAGCAGATAGCCCATACACCCGTCGACCGTATACTGCCGAATGGCTTCGCGGATAGTCCTGTCCTGTATCGTCACCGAGAATTCGGATAGCGTCCTGGCACCGCTGGCGTGCATGTTCATCACCGCCTCGCCGATTTCATTGCGCTGGGCAGGTGTCGTTTCGACGTTGTTCAGCGCCAGTATCGTATCGATCCATTCCATCGCCCATGCCCGATCACTCTTTGAAGCCAGGAACTGGAGTGGGCAGAATGAGAGCTTGTCGTCGTCGCCGGCGACGTTGAAGTGCCTTGCCCGGACAGCCTTGGCGATTGGGTAGCTCGACATTCCCTTTTCGAAAATGTAGATCGTCATCCCCAAGTATCGACGCAGCTGCGCCGCTATCAGGGCGAGATGTGCAGACTTCCCGCTACGTGTTGGGCCGAACATCAATGTATGAGCAAGGTCACGCACATGAAGATTGAACCAGAACGGCGTGGCCCCTTGTGTGACGCATTGCATAAGTGCTGGCGCGTTTGGCGGGTACAGAGGGCAAGGGGCTTTTGTCTGACCTGTCCAGATTGAGCTGGTAGGCAGCAGGTCCGCAAGATTCAATGTATTGAGCAGTGGCCGGCGTACATTCTCGACGCTGTGGCCCGGCAGGCTACCGAGGTAGGCATCCATGGTGTTGATGGTTTCGACCCGCGCGGCGAACCCGAGCCGGTTGATCGCCTTCTCCACCTGACGAGAGGCTGCTTCCAGTCGTTCCCTGTCTTCGTCCATCAGGACCACTACGCTGGTGTAGTATCCGGCCGCTACGAGTCCACTATTGACTTCCGCAATAGCGGACTCCGCGTCGGCGACCATATCCACGGCGTCCTTGTCGATATGACCTGTATGGGTGTTAAAGACCTGATCGAAGAAGCCCCGGATCTTTTGGCGCCATTTTTTTCGGAACGTATTCAGATGGGCCAAGGCTTCATGCGTGTCCAGGAAAATGAAGCGGGAAGACCAGCGGTATTCACATGGCAGCTCCCCAAGTGCCGTGAGCATGCCTGGGGCCGAGTTCAAGGGGAAGCCTTCGATGGCAACGACCTGAATAAATTTTCGCCCGATCTTAGGCACGACGCCTGCGCGCAGTTCCTGTCCTCCGAGGACTGCATCAAGGTACACCGGATTGGTCGGCAACTGCACTGGATGGTTTAATCCTGTAATGCAGAACTGCAGCCATCTCAGGAAGTCGTCGTGAGTGACGGTCGTCCCGTCCTCGTTTGTTATCGTGGTTCCCATGAGCCGGTCGAGCTTCAGTGCAGATGACAGGCGAGACTGGACGTTGGCGCATTCGCGCTGGAAGTAGTCGATCAGCGCGTGCGTGCGCGCCTTGTGGTCAGGCGCGCTGGCTTCGTCATCAAACATCATCTCGACGAAGCGGCTTTGTGCAAGGAGCGGCGGGAGATAGGTGAGCGTCAGTACGAAGTAGCCCTCGTACATCGCGCCAAGTTTTTCAAAGAGACGTCGGCGTTCTTCGTCGATCGCGGCGGATACCGGGTCAGGAAATTGCGAGAGTCCTGCATTTGCGTACCCCGGCGCACTGCGACGCACAGCGTCCACGTGTATCATCCAGCCGCTTCCGAGATGGGATGTGGCTTGGTTGATTCGAAGGGATGTCCGTTCGCGGTATTCATCGGTGCTGCTTGCGTTATCGTCGCCCTTATATGCCCAGGCGGCCATGAACGAACCATTTTTTCCTACAATGACTCCATCCGCTACTTCCGCAGAGTAGATCAGCAGATCGGCCAATGAGGGCCCGGTCTTGCGGTGTTTTGTGAGCAGAGCTTCGGCGTTGATAGATCGGATGCGGCCATACAAAATCGCCAGCATCGCGCTGCCAAGGGCGGATATGCCGATCGTGAGCTGTTCGATCATTTGTATTGCCTCCCCTGGCTACCGGAGTTCGAGCGGAAGGGCGTGCTGCGCGGTGGATAGAACCGTACGTATCTCCTGTGCCGCAAGTACACCTGACGCATTTTCGGATCGTGCTTCGCCATCAGACGGCACCCATACAATGTGCTGAACCACAGCGTGAGACCGAACACGGTGGCGCGCAGCTCTTGCGCAGCGAAGATCAGCGCGAAGGCCAGTAAGCCGGCAAACATCACCAGTTCACGGTCGCCACCCATGAACAGGTTGTTGCGGTTGCCGGCCCGCCGGATCGGTATCGTACGCAGCGCCATGATCAGGCATCCCGGATCCCTGCAGTGCTCACGCCATCCGGCAAGTGATGATCCAGCATCGCTACTACCGCGCCACGGGCGAAGAATGTGCTCATCACGTTCTGTGCGCCGACGATCAGCGCCATGACAAGTACCAGGAAGATCAACGTTCGGAAGAAGCCGTTCAGATCGCCGCCGAAGATCAGGACCCCGCCGGCGATGACGATGCCGACGATGGACAAGGTGAAGGCAACTGGCCCGGTGACTGAGTTCCGAAGGTTTTCCAGCCAGCTTTCGTAGGGGAGGGAACCGCCGGTGCCGACGCTGGCCGATGCGTTCAGCGGGATCATCAATACCAGCAAGAGAGCGAACAGCAAAAAGGTTAGGGACAGCGCATCCTGCCGGCGTTGGGCGGAATGGCGATGAAACGGCTGATTCATGATCAATGTCTCCTCAAAGATTGTTGGTGATGTAGTGGCCGTCCGTGTAGCCGGTTACAGCAAGTACTTCCTGGACACTCCGACCTTCGGGCGTCCGTGCTATGTGGACGACCAGGTGAACGACTTCCCCAATGAGCGACTCGATGTCGGTGGGAGCGGATTCGTTGCGTGTAATGAGCGACTTCAGACGGATCAAACCTGCGGCCGGATTGTTTGCGTGCAGGGTGGCGGCGCCACCCTCATGTCCGGTGTTCCAGGCATCGAGCAAATCAAGCGCCTCCGGGCCTCGTACCTCTCCGACCAGGATGCGGTCGGGCCGCATGCGGAGCGTGGTGCGGAGCAGGGCGGTCATCGTGACATCAGATGTGGTGTGGTACTGCATGAAATTCTCGGCTGCGCATTGAATTTCGCCGGTATCTTCGATGATGAATATCCGTTCCGAAGGATCGAAGTAAACCATTTCGTTGATGATGGCGTTGACCAGGGTGGTCTTGCCCGATCCGGTACCGCCGACGACAAGAATATTTCGGTGGTCGGCCACAGCGCGCCTAATGGCGGTGCAGTGCGCGAGCGACAGGATGCCATTTGCCACATACTGCTCCAGCGTGAAAATGGCGATGGCTTTCCTGCGGATCGCAAACGTCGGCGCGGTGACTATCGGTGGAAGCTGACCCGCGAAACGCGAGCCGTCCAGCGGCAGCTCACCTTCCAGCGTCGGCTTCCCGTGCGTGACTTCTTTTCCGTGGTAGCCGGCCACTGTTTTGATGATGGCCTCGGCTTGCGCTGTACGCAGCGTGCCGATGCACTTCATGGATTCGCCCAACCGCTCCTGCCAAAGGCGCCCGTCTGCATTGAGCATGACTTCGACTGTCTTCGGATCGTACAGCGCAGCCAGGAGCAGCGGCCCCATGTCGCGTTCGAGCTTCTTCTTAGCCCGATCCTTTAGCGTCGAGAAATCTTCTGCATCAGCCATGATCGATATACCTTTGGTGCGTGAACGTGATGTCACTCAATCAAAGGCTATATCGTGAAAATCTCAGCGGTTTGACCCGGCACAAACGTTATGCCCATTTTGGAGCATTGGGCATGGCGCTGAGCAATAAGTGCTTACTTTTTTTGTGCTTGGGAAATCAGTTGCCGATTGGCTTGGTCCCACTGCTGTACAGTGAATGCTTGGTACTCAGTAAGGATGGCAGAAGCTCTGATGTAGCCCGCTGGTAGGGACGTTGAAGGTGGATTCGCCGACAGCATTGAAATCGATTGCCGGTCAAGGTCCGTTGTTTCAAGCAAAGCTGGCAAGGGTTCATTTAGTGCCTGCGCGATGGACTCCATGATTTTTAGGGACGGATTGGCTTTGCCATTGGTTAGATCCGACAAGAACGATATGGAAATGCCTGCCTGATCAGCTAGTTCGTACTTTGTAATCCCCCGCTCATCGAGCAGCCGTAGCACGTTGGTAAAGAAGATGAGACTGTACAAGGGGCTTCTCCGATCATTTAGCTGCTAAAAAACAGTGAGAATTTTCAAACGTAAGGTTAGCTTATCCGTATATTTTTCGAGCTGTATCTTTCGTTGGGGAGGGGCTCATCTCTTTGGTCTTTCAGTAGTCTGGCAGTATTGCCGCGCCGTTCTATGAGCTCTGTCACTTGCTACCCAGCTTTCCGCCTCAGTGGTATGGCCGGAAAAGACCCCGTAAGCGTAATCTAACTCATGGCCCTGCTAGTCCAAGTTCGTCGCAAATTCAGATATTTCGATCACTTTTGCCTAGAATTATGGCTCAAGGGCGTCTACAAGACTCGTGGCGATTCACGCGTGGTATCGAATTAAGTTGAGATATACTCAAGTGATTAAGGTATTGGAGTGATTGGCTAGCGGACAATTGCTCGTTCACATATGGAGAGCACGATGAAGAGAACTTTTGCGGAACGAATAGCCCTCATGAATTCGATGTACGGTCTACCGGCGCATTCGACGCCTACGATTCCAGAAAACGTCCAAGACCGGCTCAAAAAGTTCAAGGCGACGCTGGCCGATGAGGTGAACGAAATCGACGACATCGTAAAACTCGCTGACGACGGCGCTAGTAAGGAGGACGTTGCTGTGGCGATCGCGGACCTTCTAGGTGATGTAATCGTGTACTGCCGGTCGGAGGCATTGAAGTACGGGATTCCTCTTGAGCAGGTTTTAGACCTTATCATGGACAGCAATGAGAGCAAACTTGGGGCCGACGGAAAGCCCATTTACGACTCAAATGGTAAGTTCCTTAAAGGTCCTAACTATTGGCGTCCCGAACCAAAGATTCGCGAGCTTCTCGATTCAGCGTCAGCTAACACCTAGTTTTTTTTCATAGTTATGGACCCTATTGTTCTCTCAGATTTAAAGACACTCGCTGAGGTCGAGGCAGGACTTCGCTCAATTCACGAAAGCCCTGGCGCTGCGCTTCAGGTTAAAGGGGATGCGGTTAACAAACGTAACGGTGCTTTGTACGATGCTGCGCGTCTTCAGCTGTTTGTGACATGGGCGCGAGCAGCGAAGGACAAGACTATCCATTTTCATGCCTCGAATAACATCGATACTGTGGTGGAGAAGCTCTGTGATTATGCGCCAGGCATCGCCGCGCTTCGTATGGCGGCAGGTGTGCAAGTCGGTGACCAATTCATTGACCGTCGTGACGCGTTGCGGCAGGCCAGAGAAAAGATGCAATCGACGGATGATGAAGATTTCGGAAGTATCATCAAAGGTCGATGTATCGATATGACCTGTGTCAGCGGCATGCGCTTGCAGTATTTAGCGCCGCTATTCACGGCTCGATCTCCAGAAGCATCCAAGG
This sequence comes from Rugamonas rivuli, assembly GCF_009380165.1. Lineage (GTDB taxonomy): Bacteria > Pseudomonadota > Gammaproteobacteria > Burkholderiales > Burkholderiaceae_D > Rugamonas > Rugamonas rivuli. The sequence goes on along the minus strand of NZ_WHUF01000005.1, from coordinate 127,036 downwards.
ATGCAGGAGCGATGCTGGCATTATTCAAGAAGCTATTTTTCCGCGTGAATCAGCAGGATCAAGAACTGGTGCCTGAGTCGTTCTTAAAGGCAGTTGGAATTTTTACGAGTGAGCTGTTCAGTAACACTCAAGAGCATGCGACGAGCGATTATCGCCATATCGATTACATCGCTCACGTCGAAGGATTCATCGCAAGTTGGGTAGTTATGGAAGAGCGACTCTTCAAGTCTGATTTCGACGGTCACCACAAGCTAAGGAATTTTTGGTCGCGTGAATCGTTGGTTTCGCGGGAAGCGTTTAGTGAACCAGGTATGAGCTCGATGAGGTGTCTACAGCTAAGCTTCTTTGATTCTGGGCCGGGCTTTGCGAGCCGAGCAACGGGGAAGCGGACTCGCGAATTGTCTAGGGACGAAGAACGAAATGTTCTAATTCGGTGTCTCCAGAAGAATTTTACAACCAAGCAGCAGACTGGAGCTGGGCAAGGCATTCCTGGCGTACTGGCGGCGCTTAAGGAGATCGGGGGGTTGATCAGAATTCGTTCTGGTCGCCAAGCAATCTTCAATTGTTTCGGTATGGGCGAGTCAAACCACCTTTTTGAATTCGACGACTGGAATAGCGATGAACTTGTTGAGGTCGCTGGTGCAGTGATTACGATCATCATTCCTTTGCGAGTCAATTGATGGACAAGTCTTTCTTCTTTAACGCCAAGAGCATTTGTCAACAGACTAAGTTTGCCATTGATGTGGCGTGCATGTTCTTCGATGGCCGTCGCGAAATATCCAGCGTCGAGTTTTTCTCTGAACTCCAGACTGCGTTGAAAAGCAATGATACAGTGCCAGATTGCATGGTTGTCATTGCGAGTCCAGAGGTGATCGTGTCGCTGCAACAACACTGGGGCTCAACGTCTCTCCAAGCGACCTTTGTGGCGCGCGGAGTTCGTAATCAAGTTCAGTATCTCAAGGCGTTTCACTTTTACGCTTGGGATGCGGAGCAGATAGTTGAGCACTACACTCAAGTGACCACTCCCGGAGCACCGCAGTTCACGCTAAACATCACTGATATCTTAAACCAAGGTTTAACTGACTTGGTCGCGCGAAATGATGTTATCCAAGTCGCGCCTGCTGGTCACGTGTTCAAGCATCCGTCTGGAACCATTAACAAAATCTTCATCCAGGCAAGGGAATTAGCGAAGTCTGAGCCTCAACTCTGCTTTATTGGGCGGTTGATTGTTGCTCGACTTGGCAACGATGTCAGAAGCGACTTAAGTATGGTGTTCATCGATACTATGAGCATCTATCACTATGTCCACGAGGCACTGAGGTTCTTGGGGAGTTCGGCCCGGATACTTAGCTTCCATTCCTATGATGATGTAAAGAAAATTGTCCCTCCATCTGAGCCCTACCTCGTGGTGATCTCCGCTTCTACGTCTGGAGGAATGGCTCGTCAACTTCATGAGAGTCAGGGCTTTGATGAAAGGAGGTTGGTGACGTTGGTCGATATGAGTTCCCAAGGCCGGAGTGGCTCGGTATTGGTTGCTTTGGACCAAGTCGACAAGCAGCTCAAGAAGCTAACGGTTAACGGAGCGGAGACGGAAATAGAATTAGTTGGCGAACACTTCTCTTCCAAGGCTAAGCCTCCACGTGCTGTGACGTTGGGTTTGCCGCATGCCCCTAAAGATTTGAAGGCCGCGCTTAAATACTTTGATGCAACCGGATTTTCTGGCATCAATGCCGGCGAGCAGCCCAGCCGAACCCGCGTTGTATCATTAACTCCCCCTGCGATCCAGGTGGACGACTCTTTTGATAACTGGTTGAACGCTGAAATTCGCTGGAGTGTTTCTGCGTCGATAGACTTTATCGTGCATACCAACGATGCCAGCTCGCTGGCACTAGCCAACCGTGCCTCAGCTATTCTTGCCGACGCCAAAGGGCATGGTCCGGTGCCGATCCTATCCAGCGCGGACATTAGTCAGGAAACACTGGCACTGGCGAAAGGTATTCTTGTCGTTACCGCGCTCGCGGGAGATGGCGGGCAGCTTCGTGAGATTAGCAGGGATTTGCGCGAGTACGTGGCGCCGCTTTTGCCACGCCATTTCCTCATCGGAACTGGGTTGCCGCAGTCAGAAGAGGCATGGGAGAGACTGAAGCAGTTCTTGGAGCGAAACACGTCACATCGGCGTTATGGCTTTTCTGCCAGATTGGTACTGCCAACAGGACCTGATAATCCCGATAATGCGTGGCGCGCTCTGCATGGGCTGGCCTCTAAAGCCGAAGTGGATCCCCTTGAGGCGGATTCGGTCAAGCCAGAGGTCGTAACTCAATCTCTGCGGTCTGCCGCTGATGCTTTGCAGGCTGCGAGCAATGGTTTCTTGGCAAAGCCCGATGGTACCGAGCTAAGTCTGTCTGAAGGATTTCTGTTCTTTGATGGCGTCTACCAAGACCGGCTCGCCGAGGTGCCACCAGCAGCAGTCTTTATGGCAATGAGCTGTGCTTTACAGGCTGCGCGCGAATGTAAAACGCCGGGGAATCAATTGAAGCCTTCTGGCTATGAGTCGGTTGTGATTTCACCAGAATGCTTCCTGCGATTTAATGACAATATCCTCCAGGCTTGCCTACTGCGGGCAACGCTTCCATCTGAGTTGGACTATTCTGCGAGCCCTCACTTGAGCAAGTTAATGAAGGAATTCTTGGGGAAAATATTTGACCGATACACTCACGCGTACGGGGCTGCGGCGTTAGAGTTCGCTGCGGCGTTGGCCACTGGGCACTTGAGACTGAAACAGAGTGATCAGGAGGAGCTGATCGACAAGGCAATTGAACAGTTGAGGGACGCCCCCTCACCTCTGCTTGGTTTACTGCTACTTGCCAGAGAAGCCTAGGGGGACCCAGGTCGCGTGCCGTGGTTATCATAACGATGGCAGCGTGTGCTGGATAATGTTGTCGCGTTTGTTCTAGATACAAAAAAGCACTCTAAAAGAGTGCATTTTTGCAATGGTGGTGCCCAGGCCGAAATCGAACCGGCACGCCTTGCGGCCGGGGGCGTACCTGCTACGGCTTTCGCCGCTTGCACAACGCAGTTTGGGGTCTGGAGCACGCCTTCACCATGCCTAGATGTTGTCTTGTCGATAGATGAAGCCGCTGATTTTGGCACGCGCCCGGCAATTCACACGGTCACGCGTACAAACGGGCCGATGCCGCACGGATACGAAGTGCGATACCTGGGCCAGGTTGGCGGTCGATTCTGCCATCTTGCCGTCAATGCTGTTTCGTAGTTAAAAATGAGCTCTGCATTGCTGTTCGATCCGATTACACGGGCGATCGCAGCCTGATCTGGATGTGCGTGTATTTTGCCATTTGTACTAATTGCAAAACGGCAGCACTCTATGAGGTTGAGGAGCGCTACTGAAGTATTCGACTGACTCCCATGGTGAGAGACCTTTAGTAAATCTATTTTCAGAACTTGATTGGGCCAATAGGTCGCCAGTGACTCGTAGATGACTTCTGCGTGGGCGTCACCGGATAGGAGGACCTGCTTGCGCGCGAACTTTAGCAGCAACGCGATGCTTGCCGCGTTCGATGCGGACTCGTCCGGCGGTGAGCGTGTTTCAACCAAGCTAAAGAATGACGACGGCGGCCAAGTGTCGTGGCGTCCAAGTCGATCTCTAGTCGTTGAATGATCGTTGTTCGGTGTGTCCGCTGGCCATTGTTTCGCCAGCGCGGACAATTCCTTTTCGGTTGGCGACAGAATCCAAATTGACATGCCACCAGGTAAGTCAACGCTCCTGCCGTCGTGGGTGGTGACTGCATTTTCCTGAAACGCTAAATTCCATGGAAGGTGAGTTTGGACAAGAATTTTGGCTAAGGCATCACTATGTCTTGGTCCAAGCAAATCACGGGGGAGCAGGTGTTTGTGCCCGTTGAACCAAATATCGTTGATCTTCAGCCAATCGGGTTTTTCTTCCAATAGGGCGATAATGCCGCCAATGTGGTCGAAGTCATAGTGGGTGACCACTATGACTTCGAGCGTCAGGCTACCAGCAACGCACGCCGCAGATAGTACTTCAAGCAAATAAGGTAATGTCTGCCTGGGCCCGCCATCGACGAGGATGTGACGTACTGGGGAGTGGCCGTAGCTTACGAGGATTGCATCGCCATGTTCGGCCTGGATCAGCTTCACTTCAAAGAAGTCGCTCATGGTTGCTGGCCTCCTCCCAAGCAGCAGTCCGCATCGCCGAAAGCAATTAGCGCCATGCCCAATGCGTTATTTTTTTCTAGGAACTCACGGCGCATGCTGGTGACTAACTCTCCGATTGTAACGGCCGCGCTTGCTGTCGATGCTGCCATCAATTTTGATGTCAGGTCGGCGGTAGCGATATTGGTAAAGCGGCCGAGCACGCTGGTGGTTGCGGCGATCACTACCTTCGCTCCTTCGCGCAGTAGTATTGCAGGTAAGCTGGCATTAGGTATGAGGCCGATGGCAGAATTACAGCCAATGGCGATCACGACCGGCTCGGAGTTGCCGATATGGGGGCGCCGCAGCGATCCCAGCGCGAGTTTTTCTTCGTTGCCAATATATAAATGGTTGTTTTCGATGTGCGGCACCAGGACTAGCAGTTTGGGGTGTATCGCAGCAATGGCTTGACTCCAGTCGTGCCAATTGTACTTGCGCTGCGCGTTGGCCAGTAATTCAATATCCTGTGTGCGTACCGTCGAAAATTGCGGGGGAACGTCGTAGTCATTGAATTCGTCGGCTCTGTTCGAAGCTGCAAACAGTACGCGTCGCAATTCGGCAATTCGATTACGACTGGAGAGGGCGGTGGCTTGCTTCAGCCATACTGTCTTGTCCATTGTTCTGTCCCAAGTCCGACGTTCAATTACCGAAGTTATGCCCAGGAATCCCATCGGACATAACTGATGCCGCGTAGCTCTAATTGAACAGTTTTCTCTCGCAATGCCTGATGTGAGACAGCCAGACCGGTCATCACACAGGGCGGCGTCTTCATTGTCGGGAATTTCACCATCGTAAAGACATTCAACAGGGAAATACCCGTTTGACGGTGTTGTCAGTTGCACTCTGTCCATGGTTGTAGGCCAACTAGGAGTTAGATCCTTCAGCGCATCCAACAAGAGTTTTCCGTTATTTGCTAGATTAAAGAGCGCAGAATTCAGAGCGGCTTTTGGCCTCAGACACTCTTCAAGTGCCAAACGCAACTGTTCGCGCGCCGATCCAATCTCGGTAACGTCCAGTTCCGTTAAGCGTATTCCTTCGCTGGTCAAGATGGTCGCGCTCGGCGTGTTCCCCAAGCTGTCGTTAACTAGCAAGGAAACATCAAAACGGGTTTTATGATGGTCAACTGGCGAGTTGAATACTTCAACAAAGAAAATGATGGCGTCACCGGCACGCCCTTGCAGCCTTGCTGTCTGGAGAATAGAGGCGCCGTCGCTGACTAGGAATCGAACATCGATCGCACGGTCTGCAGGTATCGCATAATCGAAAATGGCTGGCTCCGAGGCTCCGTTGCGAGGTAAGAACAAAGGAGCTGACCGTGGCTCAGAACCGACTTCAGTGAGGTGAACCTGTAACGGTTTCAGATCTTCATTCCAGTGGAGGTTTTGCTCCGGAAAAGCAGGGGGGGCGAATTTTAGTGGTGAGACGGGCTGGATGCTGATCTGCACATTAACGCTGCCATCTTGCGGGAATGCCATCACAGGCTGTCCATCGTGCTCGATCCGCGCATCCAATACGCGAATGGTGGGAGGTGGCGCCTCCATTCTTACCCCTTCAATTTCCAGATTCGGCGGCGGCAACTGTCTCCTCCGGGCAGGCGGTGCGAGTCTTGCTGAATCAACGGCTGCTGGGTTCTTCAGCGTTTCATTGCGTTCCCTCTTGCGTCTGGCCGACGGAAAGAAGGTGCGGTTAGACTGAACCATAAATGTTTGAGTTGACGCGAGGAAGACTCCACTCCGCTCGATTTCCCGGTTTGCTTGGCTCAAGGCCGAGTCAATGGGGGCCTGCGCCGCTATTTGTGCACCGAAAACCTGCAGCCAGAGATGAATGTTTGGCTGATCCGCAGGTAAAAAGATTGCACACTGGGCGCCAGTCCCCGCGCGTATTGTATCCACATGCGGGATTACCGCCTCCCGGTAGGTATCCAGGATAATCAGCAGTTCACTTGAGAATTGGTTCGTCAAGAGATCGTCTAGCGTGACAACTGCTATGGTCGCGGGTTGGTCCGATGGACCCCAGCTTGCGCTGGGGAGTGACTTGAGGAGTGGACTGGTGATCTCCGCCAGCCGCTCCGACGATGTGATACTCAAGCCTTGCTTGGTTGAGGCAGGTGGACGGCGGGAGCGGCGGTCTGTAGGCCATTCGACGAAGATGCGTTCGAGGTCGTAGGCGCGGGCGAGGTCGTCGCAAATTGCATGTATGGGCGGGACAGCGTCCCAGGAATATATAGCACGCTGGATCTTTAGACGCAGGTCGCCTTTACGTCTTGCGACCACCACCCGAAACGCTTGGGCTATTTCCAGTGCCGTGTTGAGATCAAGCCACTCGGACGCATTTAATACCGCCGGGTCTCCGCCCCATTCGGCAATTCCAGAGACGGCGACAGCGTCAAGCATAATTGTCGAAGCCGCGCCAGGGTGATGCCACCAAGTCCAGTCACCCCGCGCCAGTAATATGCCTAGTCCTGCACGGACTATAGGCCCAGCCAATGCTTGTTCGCCCAACCATGCGCTATCACTGGGTATCATTTTTATTCCACTTGTTAAACGTAGTTGCTATGTTAGCACTGCAACCAAAATTTACCTTGGGAAATTTACATTTGCTCTACGCACGATGGGCAGACGCTCAATGGCTGCGTCGCGGCCAAGTATAGCCATTCATGCGGTTGGCTGGATACCGTTGTCTATTAACGTAGACATTATGCTTGTTGATGCTAGTCAACATAGGTTGGAACGGTGCCCGTGGTTGAAAAGCGAGCGATAAGAGGGGGGTAAGCGAGGGGGGTAAGGCCATTTAGGCGGGTGTTTTCATAGGAGAGTTCGACGGACACCGTCTCCGCCAGTATTTTTAAAAACCCGCTTCAGCGGGTTTTTTCATTTCTGCCGATGCATATTGGAAACTATTTGGGCAAATGGAAATTGTCCGCTAGAGTGACTGTCAAGAGCTCTGATTTGAAAAAGAGTATAAACAGTTTGTAGGGAATTTGATTGAAGGGTAGGTATGCCACCATGGTGAAAACAAAAGAGGATATGCCGCATCCGATGTCTGCATTGCGGGAGCGCTATGCCTATCCGCCAGGTCGCCTGATGACTCAGCCCAAGGATGGCGGTGATGTGATTGAGATTGGCAACCGTCGCCTGCATGTGGCTGTGCCAAGCACCGCCGAATGGGCGCGCGTGGAAGTGCGTGCGCGTCACTCATCGGTGGCGCTGGACGAGTTTCACATGACCCTGCTGCGGTCCGGCGACGGCGAGGACAGGCTGCAAGGCCTGCTCTCCGCCGTCGTGTGGGGATATGTATCCGGTACTGACCTGGTCATTCGCCCCGAGCGGGCACTCGGCAAGGCGCGCATGCTGCTGCATGGTGCGGGCGCCAAGAAGGCGCAGTCGAGCGCTGAGGTATTGCGGCTGCTTGGCGTTGCCAAGATCGCTGCGGAGGCCGGCGACCTGGCAGCGGCGCTGCGTGCTTGCCTGGAAATCAAATTTCTCGGGCCTTCCTTTGCCAGCAAACTGGTGATGAAGCTGCGGCCGGATATTGCTGTCGTACTGGACGCGGTCATCAACGATCGCTTTCTCGGCCATCCTGATGCCGAGCTCGCAGCGCTGCATGGATCGATGGCGGCGAAACAGTCCATGGCGAGCCGGGAGCGGTTCGTGGCCCGCTATGTGATCTGGTGCGACTGGTGCACTCGCCAGGCGGCCTGGCTCAATGCGCGTAAAGTGACGTGGAAAGACTGGGATGGCAGCACCCACGCCTGGCGGGCGGTCGACATTGAGCGCGCTTTCTTTGCCATGGGGCGCGACGCCCGGCCGGAAGCCTGCGGCACGGCGACATAAAAAAGCCGCAGCGCTCTGGGTGAGCGCTGCGGCGGTTCAGTGTTACGGTGAGTGGATTAGAATGCGTAACGCGCGTTCACATACACATAACGTCCCACGACATCGTTCAAGCCTTGCACATAGGTGTTCACGTTAGCCGTGTTGGCATACACCATGGCCTTATCGAACGCATTGTTGATGCCTACGTTCACCGTCAGCTTAGGGTTGACTTTGGTGCTGTAGTTCAGATCCCAGACGGTGTACGAAGGAATGCGTGCGTTCGTCACGGCCGCATCCTGCGTGTGCGTAGGATCGTCGATGTTGAGCGTGCTGGCGGCGGTGCGTGCGGTCGCGGAGAACTGGCTCGTACCATACTCATACGCGGTGCTGAAGGAATTGCTCCAGCGCGGATGGTAGATGGAGTCCAGGCGGCTGACCGGCGCATCGTCAGGCGTGATGCTCTGATCGAACTTCAGCGTGCGGTTGATCACTTCGTTGAAGCGCAGCTTGCCGTACGCGCCCAGCGACAGATCATATTTCAGGTTCATATCGAAACCGGAAATCTTGGTCTTGCCGACATTGCTGTAAGGCGTGGTGATGTTGTTGATGCGACCCTTGTTCAGGCCCGGATGGGTGGCTTCCAGTGCCTTGTTGCGTGGATCGCGGCCGATCAGGGCGGCAAAGCCCGGGATGCTGTCTTCATGATCCAGCACGTATTGCGGGTCCAGCGCCTGGATGGTGTCGCGCTGGTCGATGCCATACCAGTCCAGCGACATGACCAGATCCTTCACCGGCTGCAGCACGATGCCAACCGAATAGTTCTTGGCCTTTTCCGGCTTCAGGTTCGGATTGCCCTTCAGGTATTGCTTGGGGCTGTAGGCGCACTGGGAGCCCACATAGCCCAGCGGACCGCAACGGGCCCAGTCGGCCACGCTGGCGTAGGCGGTGGTGGTGGCGCCGATCTCAGGCAGGGTAGGCGCCTTGAACGAGGTGGTGGCGGAGCCGCGCACCAGCACCGTTTCGGTCGGACGCCAGGCCAGTGCCAGCTTGGGGTTGTAGCTGTTGCCGAAGTCGCTGTAGTGGTCGGCGCGCGCGGCCACTTGCGCGTCCAGGTTGGCCAGCAGCGGTACCGCCAGCTCGCCGTACACCGAGTACAGAGTGCGCGACGCCACACTGCCGGTGGTGCCGTAGTCGACGATATTGCCCGCCAGCGTTTGGTCATCCGGCACGTCGTCGATCGATTCATGGCTCGCTTGCGCGCCCCAGGCGAAGCCTACCGAGCGGTCCTGCAGCTTGAACAATTCCGGCGTGCTCATCTTCCATTCAGCCGTGCCCAGTCGCGAGGTGGCGGCGTGGTGGATGGTGTGCATCATCGATTGCACCATGCTCAGCGAATTGGCCGGATTGAATGGATCGTAGCCGCCTTTGCCCAGCACGCCTTTGCCCAGCAGGTCGTTGGAGATATCCTTCAGCACGCCGTTGGTGGTGTCGTCGACCAGCTTGCTCTGGTTCAGGTTGACGGCAAACTCGCTGTCCCAGCCTTGTACCTTGCCGCGCCAGCCGCCGACCACGCGTGCGGTGGTGTTGGTGATGGTCTGGACGCTGCGGCCCGCTTCGGTGATGTCATGGAAGATCTGCAGGCGATCGCCGGGCGTGAAACCGTTGGTGGTGTCGGTCTCTCCAGGCAGGCCCAGCACGCCGGGATTGGTGGTGCCGGCGGTCGGCACCAGGAACTGGCTGCTGAAGCTAGGATAGCCTTGCTGGTAGCTCGACTTGTTGCGATTCAGGCCCAGCTCGGCGAACAACTCGTCGCCGCCGCCCAGGCGTTTGGTGACGATGGTCGAGACGCCGAAGCGCTGGATGGACGGCGTCAGGATGCGTTCCGGATTGGTGAAGCAAACCTGGTCGCCGGTGTCGGCCTTGCCGACCTGGCCTTTGCAGCCTGGAATGGCGTAGCCTGGCTCGCCATTGTCATAGTCGCGCACCCAGCCCTGGAACGAGGTGGTGGCGAGTTTGTTGGTGCCGCCGTATTTGCGGTAGTCGGGCAGGGCCAGCGCCGAGTGCTTGGAGCTGCGCAGCGAATTGCGTTTCAGCGCATCCACCGACAACAGCAGGTTGTAGCCGTCGGCGTCGATATCGCCCCAGCCCTTGGTGGCGCTGATGTTGCCGGTCGAGCCATCGCCCTTGATGTTTTCACCCAGGCGGCCGGCCACTTCCAGGCCCTGGTAGTTGGTGCGGGTGCGGAAGTTGATCACGCCGGCCACTGCGTCCGAGCCGTAGATGGCGGAGGCGCCGTCGCGCAGGATCTCGACCGATTCCAGCGCCGCCAGCGGCAGGGTGTTCAGGTCGACAAAGCTGTTTTCCGCGCCGTCGGCGAAGCCGTAGTTGGCCAGGCGGCGGCCGTTCAGCAGGATCAGCGTGTATTTCGGATCGAGGCCGCGCAGGCCGACGGAGGCGGCGCCGCCCGCGAAGGAGCTCTTGCTGTTGCCGTCAAGCTGGACGCCGATCGACGGCAGCTTGCTCAGCAGTTCGACGACGGTGGAGGCGCCGCTGCGGTCGATCTGGACGCGGGTGACGATTTCCACCGGGGTCGCGCCTTCGCCGGCGATGCGGGCGATGTTGGAGCCGGTGATGACGACCTTGGTCGGCTCGGAGGTTTTATCGCTGCTGGTCGCGGTCTGCGCTTGCACAGCGCCGGACAGCAGTGTGAAACCGGCCAGCACGCTCAGCGCCAGGCGGACGGAAAGGACTCCCTGTTTCTCTTTCAACTTCATTCATGCTCCCGAGTTTATATGTGTATGCGGTCGTGATTGACTGCGGACACCCGGCGGCTGTGTTGCAGCGCAAGGTGGGTGTTTAGTCTCACATAAGAAAGGGGCGTTTGCCAAAAGGAAAACAGTGTTATTTGTATAAACCATTTACAAAAGCTGTTTTTTTGCCACAGAAACGAAAGTTGGCCGGCTTGCCGCTTTCGAATCGGCGCTATGGTTTCTTTGATTTATACCGTTTACACCATCAAGAACATGATCGGATGAATTTATTGTTAAAATAATACATTTGAAAATATGGCATGGGAGGCGGATATGGTCACAGCAGTGGGAGCGGTCGGCGCCGGCGGCGCTTCGGGCGGCAACAGCGCCATTGAAGTGCTGCAAAGGAGAATGGGCGATTTGATGAAGAAGCTGCGGGAGGCGACCCAGGATAGGAGCCCGGGCGCGAAAGAGCGCCTGAAGCTGCTGCAGATCCAGATCCAGGCGCTGCAGACGCAGATCGAGCAACTGCAATCGGCCGCCGCGCAGAAAGCCGCGCTGGAACAGTTGAAGCATCAGCAGGAGTTGTCGGCCGCCGCCGCCCGCAAAGCGAAATCCAGCGATGCCACGGTAGGAAGCGTGGTCGATACGACCGCGTGATGATGGCGTCCCCAGGGGGATTCGAACCCCCGTACTCACCGTGAAAGGGTGATGTCCTAGGCCTCTAGACGATGGGGACTGTGAACTGCCAAATTGAAACACATTGGTGGAGGTAAGCGGGATCGAACCGCTGACCTCTTGCATGCCATGCAAGCGCTCTCCCAGCTGAGCTATACCCCCCTGTGTGCGGGCGAGATTATAGCCAAACGGTCTGCGCAAAGCAAAGGAATTTATCGCGTCGCCGGGCAGGGCGCTTTGCCTTTCCAATCTGTAATAAAGTGGTCATCCTGCCGATAGCCTGGAACGGCTAAAATTCGCCGACCCTACGGGCTGGATGATTTTATCCTTGAACTATTCCACTGCATCAATGTCAACGCATCGATGATCACAGCGAGCTGATCGGGCAAGCGTTGCACACCCTCGGCAAAAAAACTGCATGTCGACGGCATTCCGGCGCGGCGGTAACTGGAATTTCTGCGCAAAACGAGGGTATTATGACTCCATATATTGACGATCACGGCGACAGCGTCTAGCGGCCGTTCCTCGGTCAATAATAATAAGATTTTCTTGAACAGGGTAGTATGAAGACTATTGAATTGGCAGGCGGCCCACATGCCGTGCTGGCGCTGCACGGCCTGCTGGGCAACCCGCTGGAAATGCAGTATGTGGGCAAGCGCTTGCAACGTGCAGGATATACGGTGGTCATCCCGCTGATACCGGGTTATGGCTATTCGTCCGGCCAGGCCGACTCTTATCGGACCACGCGCAGCGAGCGCTGGTTCGAGGAAGTGTCGCGCCTGTTCGACCAGCTCAAGCAAACCCACGAGAGCGTGTCGGTGGTCGGTCTGTGTATCGGCGCGGTGCTGGCCTTGCGTCTTGCTATCGAGCGCGGCGACGAAGTGGCCGCCCTCGGCCTGCTGGCCACCACCTTGTCGTACGACGGCTGGAGCATTCCCAAGTATCGCTTCCTGCTGCCGCTGGCGTACTACACGCCGGCCCGCCACTGGTACTCCTACCAGGAGCGCTACCCTTACGGCCTGAAAAACGAAAACCTGCGGCGCTGGATCGCGCGCGAAATGAAGGTCAGCGATTCGTCGGCGGCCGGCGCCTCGCGCCTGTCGGCCGAGGGCATCTTCCAGGCCCACCGCCTGATCAAGCAGGTGCGCAGCCAGTTATCCAAGGTGGTCGCGCCGGCGCTGATCATCCATGCCGAAGAAGACGACGTCGCCAGCACCAAGAGTGCCGACCTGGTCGAACGCAGCATCAGCTCGCCGAGCCGCCGCAAGATCATCCTGCACGACAGCTACCACATCATCACCCTCGACAATGAGAAGGAACTCGTTGCCGACGAGACGATCGCGTTCTTCAACCAGCACCTGCCTGTCGAAGACGCACTGCTGAACCGCGCTTAACACATTCCATACTGAGACTATTTTTATGAATTCCTTTCCCACCGTAGCCAAACTGCTCGCCAAAAGCCTCGACCTGCCTGAAGACAAGATCCAGCCGCAAACCGAACTCGAAGCGCTGGGCGCCGATTCGCTGACCGTGATCGAACTGATCTTCGACCTGGAGGAAGAGTTCGGCATCGAAGTCGGCGACGAGCGTCCCAAACTGGTCGTGGTGCAGGACATCGCCGACCAGATCGATACCTACCTGGCCGGCAAGGCTGCCCAGGCATGACCGCGCAGCGCGTGGTGATCACCGGCCTGGGAGCGATTTCGTCCCTGGGCGTTGGCGCCGACCATAATTTCGAGCAGGCGCTGGCCGGCCGCAGCGGCATCGGCCTGTTGCAGCTGGGCGGCGACCGCCAGCGTCCGGGTACGCCGGCCGCGCAGATCCGCATTCCGTTGCCGGAGCTGGTCAAAACTTCCGAGCTGCCGGTGTTCGACCGCTTCGCGCTGCTGGGCTGGGCTGCCGCCAGCGAGGCGCTGGCCCAGTCGGGCCTGGACGCCACCGTCGCGCCCGAACGCAGCGGCGTGTTCTGGGGCAGCGGCATGGGCGGTGCGCTCACCGTCGAATCCGGCTATGTCGATTTGTTCGTCGAAGGTAAAACCCGCGTGCGGCCGATGTCGGTCGTGGCCGGCATGAACAATGCGGCTGCGGCGCAGATCGCGTTGCGCTGCGGCTTCAAGGGCAGCGTCAACAACTACAGCAGCGCTTGCGTATCGTCGGCGCAGGCCATCGGCGAGGCCTATCGCCACATCCGCCACGGCTACGCCGACCGCGTGCTGGCCGGCGGTTCGGAAGCCTTGCTGAGCTACGGCGTGGTCAGCGCCTGGGACGCCTTGCGCGTGCTGGCGCCTGTCGATGCCGAGCATCCCGAGCGTTCGTGCCGGCCGTTCTCGGCCGGGCGCGGCGGCCTGGTGCTGGGTGAAGCGGGCGCGGCGGTCATGCTGGAATCGCTGGAATCGGCGCAGGCGCGCGGCGCCACCATCCTGGGCGAACTGGTCGCCTACGGCACCAGCAACGACGCCACCCACATCACCAAGCCCGACGCCGGCGGCCAGGAGCGGGCGATGCGCCAGGCGCTGGAGCAGTCCGGCCTGCCGCTGTCGGCGATCGGCTACATCAACGCCCATGGCGCCGGCACCGCCGCCGGCGACGTCGCCGAGACCACGTCGATCAAGCAAGCCTTTGGCGAGCTGGCGCGCAAGCTGCTGGTCAGCTCCACCAAGTCCATGCACGGCCACACGCTGGGCGCGGCAGGGGCATTGGAATTCGTGCTGACCACGCAGGCCGTGCGCCACGGCGCCGTGCCGCCGACGGCTTTCCTCGACAAGTCCGATCCCGAGTGCGATCTCGACTACGTGCCGCGCGAATGCCGGCGCGGACTGGACTTGCAGGCCGCGATGTCGAACTCTTTCGCTTTCGGCGGCAGCAATGTGGCGCTGATCGTCAGCGCCTTCCGGTGAGCGCTCCGCATCGGCGCTGGGCCGCGCTGTCCCTGCTGTGCGCGGGCTGCGCGCAGGCGCAAGAGGCTGGCTACCATCTGGTCGGCGATGTCGGCCTGGGCGTCAGCGCCGCGCCGGTCGCGGTGGCGGCGCAGTCGCGCAGCACCGGCGTCGTCCCGTACCTCAACTTCGACTACGGCCCCGCGTTTGCGCGCATCGACACCTTCGGCGTCAAGCTGGCGCCGGCGGGCTACGGCAGCGTCGAGCTGGTGACGCGCGCGATGGAGGACGGCTACCGCGCCAGCGCGCCGCCGCAAGCACGCCAGAGTTCGTCGCTGCCGCTGGGACTGGGCACCTTGCAGGTGACGCCGGTCGGCGCCTTCATGGCCAATCTGTACCGCGACCTGGGCAAATCGCACGGCGCCATGCTGGACCTGATGTATGCGGCGGAAATCGAGCAGGGGCGTTACGCCTTCTACCCGCAGGCCGGCCTCGAATACCGTTCGTCCAGCTACGTGCGCTATTACGACGGCGTGGCCCGCCATGCCAGCAATCCGTTCGTCGGCCTGCTGGTGGAGGCGCACCTGGGCGGACACTGGTACCTGGTCGCCAACCTGCGCCGCAGCTGGCTGGACGACTCCATCCGCAGCAATCCCGCCGTGCGCCGGCGTTCGCTCGATTCCGGGCTGGCCGCGCTCAGCTACCGCTTCGATTGAAAATCTTCAACTTCACGCATAAACGATGATGAAACCAATTTCCTATCTTATCGCGCTGTTTGCTGTCGTATTCTCGATATCCGCCTACGCGGGCAACGCCGCCAAAGCGCCTCGCCAGGATGGCGGCAGCAGTAGCAGTATCGAGGTAACCGATGACGGGGGCGTGGCGACCATCCGGGGCAGTGAGGGTATCGCCCTCATGAAGGAAGACAAGTTGCAACTGACGAAGCGCACCGTTTATTTGAACGGCCGTTCCTACGGCACGGTGCCCGAGGTATGCGAAATCAAATACGTCGTAACGAAGACCGCGCGCACGCTGTATGTCGATGGCAAGCCGCGCAGCCCCGCTGCAAAATAAGGCAAGCCGCTCAGGCGCGCTATGAATACCGCCAGCAGCATTCCTCAAATAGCTGCCGCAGGCTTCCGCGCGGACCTGGTCCGTTGGCGCCAGCTCGTCACGCCGGGCTGGCTGGCTGCACTGACTGCGGGCGCGGCGGTCGAGGCTGCACCGGCGGCCGGCTGGCGCTTGTTCGAGGCCGGCTGTGACAGCGCGGCGCTATTTGAACAGTCCCACATTCCCGGCGCCGCGTATTTCGATACCGGCTGCATCGAGCAGGAACCCTTGTGGAATAAGGTCTCCGATCAGGCCATGCAGGCGCTGCTGCTGGCGCGCGGCGTGCGCCACGATACCACCGTCATCGTCTATGGCCGCAACAACCTGGCCGCCGCACGGCTGGCGCACCTGCTGCTGTACGCGGGCGTGGCCGATGTGCGCCTGCTCGATGGCGGCTACGCCCGCTGGCTGGCCTGCGGCCATCCTTGCGCCGCCGGCCCGGCAGCGTCCCCCGTTGCGGCAGCCGACTTCGGCATCGCCTTTCCCGCACATCCCGAATACCTGATCGGCACCGCCGAGGCGCGCGCGCTGCTGGCGCGTGGCGACGCGGTACTGGCCAGCATCCGCACCGAGGCCGAATTCACCGGCCGGGTTTCCGGCTACAGCTACATCGCCGCCGGCGACATCCCCGGCGCGCGCTGGGGCAGGGCCGGCGAGGACGGCGACGTCAACAGCATGAGCGCCTACCACCTGGCCGACGGCAGCATGAAGCCGGCCGCCGACATCGTCGCGCAATGGGCCGAGTACGGCATCGTCCGGGGCACGCCGACGGCGTTCTATTGCGGCACCGGCTGGCGCGCTTCCATGGCCTTTTTCTACGCCTGGCTGATGGGCTGGCCCGACATCAGCGTCTACGACGGCGGCTGGTTCGAGTGGAGCCAGACGGCGCCCGCCGTCTGAGCACTGTCCAACTTTCCATACAGGGCCACCGTGCGGCGTATGGATTTCGGGACGCCACACCCGCCCCGTCAAATGTTTCCATAATGAATTATATTTAGAATCAAGGACTTGCTTCCGAATTTAAGCTTGTTTCATGCTGGCACAACCATTGCTAACTAGCCCAGACCCACGGCGCATGCCGAGGGACTACGACAACAAGAATTTGGAGAAGCCAAGTGAAAAAGAAACGTCCATTAACCCTCTACATCCTGATCGCCATGGTGCTCGGCGTGCTGGTGGGGTATGCCTGCCACGACACGTTCCCGGACAAGAAGATCGCCGCCGACATCGCCGGCAACATCTCGATCGTCACCGATGTCTTCCTGCGCCTGATCAAGATGATCATCTCGCTGCTGGTGTTCTCCACGCTGGCGGTCGGCATTGCCCACATGGGCGACGGCAAGGCTGCCGGACGCGTCGGCATCAAGGCCATGGGCTGGTTCGTGATCGCCTCGCTGGTATCGCTGACGCTGGGCATGGTGCTGTCGAACTTCATGCAGCTGGGCACCCACCTGGGCCTGCCGCTGCCGCCGGTTGACGCCGCCACCGGCCTGAAAACCTCGGCCTTCACGCTGAAGGACTTCGTCAGCCACATGGTGCCGAAGTCGCCGATCGAGGCCATGGCCAACAACGAAATCCTGCAAGTGCTGGTGTTCGCCATCTTCTTCGGCAGCGCGCTGAGCGCCCTGGGCGAAGCCGGCGCCAAGCTGACCGCCGTGATCGACCAGCTGGCGCAAGTCATGCTGCGCATCACCGGCGCCATCATGAACCTGGCCCCGCTGGCCGTGTTCGCTGCCATGGCTTCGGTCATCACCACCAACGGCCTGGGCATCCTGGCCACCTTCGCCAAGTTCATGGGCGGCTTCTACCTGGGCCTGGTGTGCCTGTGGGCGCTGCTGATCCTGGGCGGCTTCGCCTTCATCGGCAAGCGCGTGTTCCGCCTGATGGCGCTGATCCGCGAACCGTTCCTGCTGGCGTTCTCGACCGCGAGCTCGGAAGCGGCCTACCCGAAACTGCTGGTGGCGCTGGACCAGTTCGGCGTGCAACGCAAGATCTCCAGCTTCGTGCTGCCGATGGGGTACTCCTTCAACCTGGACGGCTCGATGATGTACTGCACCTTCGCCGTGCTGTTCATCACCCAGGCCTATGGCATCGACCTGTCGCTGGGCACCCAGATCACCATGCTGCTGTTGTTGATGGTGACGTCCAAAGGCATCGCCGGCGTGCCGCGCGCCTCGCTGGTGGTGATTGCCGCCACGCTGAACCAGTTCCACATTCCGGAAGCGGGCCTGCTGCTGTTGATGGGCATCGACCAGTTCCTGGACATGGGCCGTTCCGCCACCAACGCGGTCGGCAACGCCGTCGCCACGGCCGTTGTCGCCAAGTGGGAAGGCGCGCTGGAAGAAGAAGTGCAGCAACCTGCCGTCGCCACGATGCGTGCGGCTTGAAAAAATAGAGGGGACTGAAAGATGCAAAAGTATGTGATCAGCGCACTGGCGCTGGGCCTGGTATCGGCCGCGGCGCAAGTACAAGCGCAATCGAGTGTGACCGTCTACGGCGTGGTCGACGCCGGCCTGGTGCTGGAGCGCGGCGGCGCCGCCGGCAACACGCAGAACATCAGCAGCGGCGTGGCCTCCGGCTCGCGCATCGGCTTCAAGGGCAAGGAAGACCTGGGCGGTGGCATGACCGCAGGCTTCGTGCTGGAGAACGGCTTCACCGTCGATACCGGCGCCGCCGGGCAGGGCGGCCTGCTGTTCGGCCGTCAGGCCTATGTGTGCCTGTCCAGCAAGGAGGCCGGCGCCATCAGCATCGGCCGCCAGTACTCGCCGTACTACAAGGCCACGCGCGACGTGGCCGATCCTTTCGTGATCGGCCTGGCGGGCAGTGCGCAGAATATCTTCTCGCCCAATTCGCGGGTCGACAATTCGGTCGAGTACACCACGCCGCGCTACAATGGCTTCTCGGCCGACGTGCTGTACGGCTTCGGTGAAGTGGCCGGCGACAGCGCCAAAAACCGCGCCATCGGCGCCGCCGCCAGCTACGACAACGGCCCGCTGAGTCTGGTGCTGGTCCATCACCAGCGCGACAACGCCACCGCCACCGCGCACAGCCGCAACACCATGCTGGCCGGACGCTACCGCATCGGCGGCGTCACCACCCACGCCGCCTACTCGCGCAACCAGGACTTGCTGGGCAACACCAGCAAGGACGGCCTGCTCGGCGTCAGCGTGGCGCTCGGTGCGGGCAAGCTGCTGGCCTCGTACGTCGACCATCGCGACGACTCGGCCGCGCAGCAGCGCGCGCGCCAGATGGCGGTCGGCTATGTGCATCCGCTGTCGGTGCGCACCGACCTGTACACCGCGTACGGCCACATCATCAACCGCAACGGCGCCAATTTCCACGTCGGCAATGCGACCGACAGTGGCGCCGGTACAACCGGACTGAACCTCGGCGTGCGCCATGTGTTTTAATGTGAGCGGATGAAACTACAATAACAACAGGGGAGCTTATGGCAGCAGCAGCGCAGACCGTCTTGCCGTCCGTGTCGGGAAGCCGGCTGCTGCGCCGGTTCGTGCTGTGGCTGCTGGTGCTGGTGTGCTGCCTCGGGCTGGCGCTGCTGGTCTGGCGCTGGACCGAGAACGCCGCCATCGACAAGCTGCGCCTAGCCGGCGCGCAACGGCTCGACAGCTACGCCGTCAGCCTGGAAAACCTGTTGTCCAAGTACGATTTCCTGCCCGGCACGCTGGAGCTCAACAAGGACGTGATCGCCTTGCTGCAGCAGCCCGACGACGAGCTGCTGCGGGCCGAGGTCAATGCCCATCTGGAGCAGTTGAACAAACTCTCCAAGTCCACCACCATCTACATCGTCAACCTGCAAGGCTTGACGCAAGCCTCCAGCAACTGGCGCGAGCCGGACAGCTTCGTCGGCGACAACGTCGCCTTCCGTCCGTATGTGCGCGATGCGCTGCGGCGCACGCCGGGCGGCTTCTACGGCGTCGGCACCACGCGCGGCGAGCCGGGCTACTTCTTCGCGCACGGCATTTATCACAACGGCCGCATGCTGGGCGTGGCCACCGTCAAGGTCAATATCGAGAAGCTGGAGAAGGGCTGGGTGCAGGGCACGGACAAGGTGATGTTGACCGATGCCCACGGCGTCGTCTTCCTGAGCTCGGTACCCGACTGGAAATACCACGCGCTGGCGCCGCTGGAGCCGGCCGTGCTGCAGGAGCTGGAAGTGTCGCGGCAGTATTTCTCGCACGCCTTGCTGCCGCTGGGCTTGCGTGAATTGCGCCAGCTCGACAACGGCGCCAGCATCGTCGCCACGCCGGCCCCGGCCGAACGCACACGCATGCTGAGCCAGACGCGTTCGCTGTCGCCGCGCAAGTGGCAGTTCGTCTACCTGTCGGACCTGGCGCCGGCCGAGGCCAGTGCGCGCAACGCCTTCCTGTTCACCTGGCTGTCCGAAGCCTTGCTGGTGATGCTGGTGCTGTACGCACGCCAGCGCCGCCGGCTGGGACGGCAGCGGCAGCGTGCCCGTCTGGACCTGCAGCGCGCCTACGACCATCTGGAAACCATGGTGGCCGAACGGACCGCCAGCCTGCAGCAGATGACGCACAATTTGAGCGAGGAAAACGTCGTGCGCCGGCATGCCGAACAAAAGCTGCGGCAGGCGCAGAGCGACCTGGTCCAGGCCGGCAAGATGGCGGTGCTGGGGCAGATGTCGGCCGGTATCACGCATGAACTGAACCAGCCGCTGACGGCGCTGCGCACCATGTCCGACAACGCCCGCGTGCTGATCGAGCGCGGCCGTCTCGATGAAGCCAAGGGCAACCTGGCGACCATTTCGCAGCTGATCGCCCGCATGGGCGCGCTGACCGGGCAGCTGCGCCAGTTCGCCCGCAAGGCCGACGCCAGCCTCAAGCCGGTGCCGGTGGCGGCCGCGATCACCGCCGCGCTGTTCCTGGTCGAGCGGCGGGTGGAGCAGGAGCGGGTCAATTTCCGCATGTCGATGCAGAGCCAGGACGTGCACGCGCTGTGCGACAGCAACCGGCTGGAGCAGGTGCTGGTCAACCTGTTCACCAACGCGCTCGACGCCATGGACGGCTGCGAAACGCGGCAGCTGACGGTGAGCGTGACGCGCAGTTTTCAGAAAGCGATGATCGCCGTCTCCGATACGGGGCCGGGCATACCGGAGGCGATCCGCAACCATTTATTCGAACCATTTTTTACAACAAAACCGCAAGGGCAGGGGCTGGGCCTGGGGTTGGCGATTTCCGAGCAGATCATCCGCGAATTTGGCGGCATGCTGCTGGTTGAATCGACCACCGCAGGCGGGGCCCGGTTTATCATCGAACTGCCGATTGCGGAGCCGGAGACAACATGAAAGTATTATTGATTGAGGACGACGCCACCGTGCGCGCAGGCAGCGCGCAGGCGCTGGACCTGGCGGGCATCGACGTGCAGGCCTTCCATACCGCCGAACAGGCACTGCCATTGATTACGCCGGGCTTTGACGGCGTGGTGGTCAGCGACGTGCGCCTGCCCGGCATGAGCGGGCTGGACCTCATGGCGGCCGTCAAGGCCATCGACGCGCAACTGCCGGTGGTGCTGGTGACGGGCCATGGCGACATCACGATGGCGGTGGGCGCGATGCGCGACGGCGCCTACGACTTCATCGCCAAGCCGTATTCGTCGGAGCAGTTGACCGAGGTGGTTCAGCGCGCGATGGAAACCCGGCGGCTGGTGCTGGAAGTGGCCGCACTGCGCCACCGCATCGAGCACGGCGAGGGTATCGAAGCCACGCTGCTGGGCGATTCGGCCGCGATCCGCGATCTGCGCCGCCTGATCCTGGACCTGGCCGACGAGCCGGCCGATGTGCTGATCTACGGCGAGACCGGCACCGGCAAGGAAATGGTGGCGCGCTGCCTGCACCAGTTCAGCCGGCGGCATCAACGCAACTTCGTCGCCCTGAACTGCGGCGCGATACCGGAGACCATCTTCGAGAGCGAAGTGTTCGGCCACGAATCGGGCGCCTTCACCGGCGCGGCCAAACGGCAGGTGGGCAAGATCGAACACGCGGACGGCGGCTCGCTGTTCCTCGACGAGATCGAGAGCCTGCCGATGGCGTTGCAGGTGAAGATGCTGCGCGTGTTGCAGGAGCGCTACGTCGAACGCCTGGGCTCCAACAGCCCGGTGCCGGTGGATGTGCGGGTGATCGCGGCGGCCAAGGTCGATCTGAAGGAATGGTCGGACCAGCAGAAATTCCGCAGCGATCTGTACTACCGCCTGAACCTGATCGTATTGAACCTGCCGCCGCTGCGCGAGCGGCGCGAAGATATCCCGCTGCTGTTCGAACACTTCCTGCTGGGGGCGGCGGCGCGCTACAAGCGCACGCCGCCGCCGGTGCCGGGGCCGTTGATGCAGTCGCTGATGGCGCACGACTGGCCGGGCAATGTGCGCGAACTGCGCAACATCGCCGAGCGCTTCGTGCTGGGATTATCAAGCGGCGCCGACGGCCTGCTGTCGGCCCGCAGCATGGCGCCGCTGCCGTTGGCGGATCAGGTAGGCTGCTTCGAACGCGCCGTCATCGAGCAGGAGCTGCGCCGGGCCAGCGGCAGCGTCACCGAAGTGAGCAACGCGCTGGGCGTGCCGAAACAAACGCTGTACTACAAGATGCAAAAGTACGCGCTGACGCCGGACGACTACAAGTAAGTCAATAATTTCCACAATGCAGTATTGCCATATCAAGTATATAATTTGTCCACGCAGCAACAGCGAAGGCGCTGGTCTGTTTAGTCAAAAGGGCAAACATGATAGAGGCAGTGGGGCTTAAGAAAGACTTCAAATCGACCGCCAAAGGCGCCAAGGGCCAGACGGTACAAGCGGTTAAATCGGTGTCGTTCACCTGCCGTCCTGGCCAGGTGCTCGGCCTGATCGGTCCCAACGGCGCCGGCAAGACCACCACGCTGCGCATGCTGTCCAGCGCGATTGCGCCGACCGCAGGCGAAGTGCGGGTGCAGGGCTTGCGCCTGACTCAGGAACAGATGGATGCGCGGCGCCAGATCGGATTCCTGTCCGGCCATACGGGTTTGTACCAGCGCCTGTCGGTGCGTGAAAATATCGAATATTTCGGCCGCGCCTATGGCCTGCGCGGCGCCGCACTTAGCGGCAGGACCGATCAGCTGATCGACCAGTTCGGCCTGCGGCAATATGCCGATCAGCAGGTCGACAAACTCTCCTTTGGCAACAAGCAGCGCGCGGCGATCGCCCGCACGGTGGTGCACACGCCGGCCATCCTGATCCTCGACGAGCCGACCACGGGGCTCGATATCCTCGGCGCCAAGCTGGTCAACGATTTCGTGCTCGACTACAAGCGCAGCGGCGCGGCGGTGATCTTTTCCACGCACCATATGCACGAGGTCGAAGACCTGTGTGACGAAGTCTGCATCATCAACAGCGGCGTCAGCGTGTACGAAGGTCAGGTGGCGGCCTTGCTCAACGAGACCGGCACCACCTCGCTGCACGGCGCTTATCTGCACAAGATCACCACTCCCCAAGTTTCAGCGTAAAGGCCTATCCCCATGTGGAATGTGTTTTATAAAGAATTGCTAGAGGTGCTGCGCGACAAACGCACGCTGATGTTCATGCTGCTGATGCCGGCCGTGATTTTCCCGGCCTTGACCTTCGGCTATATCAAGCTGGCTTCAGACAAAGCACAGCAGGAAGGCACGCGCGAGCTGCGCTATGCATTGGTCGCATCCGATGGCGCGCCGTTGCTGCGCGCGGTACTGGAAGCGTCGCCCTTGCTCAAGCCGGTGCCGGCCGCAACGGAGGAGGCCGCTGTTGCCGGCATCCGGGCCAAGCAGATCGATTTCGCCTTGATCTACGGCGCCGGCGGCGAGCGGGCGATCCTGGCGGGACAGCAACCGCAATTGTCGCTGCGCTATGACACCGCCATCGTGTTCGACAGTGTCGGCAAGCGCATCAAGCCGCTGTTGTCGGCTACCTATACGGACAAGCTGCGCAGCGAGCGCCTGGCCGTGCTGGGCGTGGCGCAGGGCGCGTCCGCCTCGCTGAGCGAGCCGTTCACGCTGCAAGTGAGCAGCACCGCCAGCGACCGCCAGGAGCAGGGCGAAAAGATAGGCGCGATGATCCCTTATCTGCTGTTCACGATGGGATTGTTCGCGTCCATCGCGGTGGCCATCGATATGGGCGCTGGCGAAAAAGAGCGCGGGACGATGGAATCATTGCTGCTGTTGCCTTTATCGCGTGCCAGCCTGGTCGTGCCCAAATTCCTGGTGATACTCTGCGCCGCGGCGATTTCCGGTGGCATCGGCATCACGTCGATGGGCATCTGCGCAAGCTACGTGCTGGGCAATGCGGGTGGTGAGTTGAATGCCATCACCCGATATATCCAGCTGCCCGAGCTGTTGATGCTGGGCTTGCTGATACTGCCGGCGTATGCGATGGTCTCCGCGCTGCTGCTCTCGATTTCCTTCTATGCGCGCAGCCACAAGGAAGCGGCCAGTTATTCGCAGCAGACCATGATCATGGTATTTTTGCCGATCATGGCATCGATGCTGCCGGGGATGAAGCTGGGCGACGGCTGGTCGCTGGTGCCGATCATCAATACCTCGCTGGCGATCAAGGAAGTAGTCAAGGGGACCATCACGGTAGCGGACTACGCCAGCGTCTTCGCATCGACGCTCGCCGTCGCGGGCTTGCTGCTGGCGCTGAGTGTGTATTGGTGCAAGCGGGAAGAGGTGCTTTTCCGTTCGTAAGGCAATTTCGAATCAGAGAGAATTCAGGAGCGTAGATGGCATTTTCACTAGAGGTTCAGAGCGATGTGCGTCCAGCCAACTTACCTTCGATATGGGTACAGGCCTTGGCTCAACATGGCATAGCAATCGAGTTTCCACCAAATTTTTTATCTGAGTGTGAAACAGGCGTGCTCATTATGAAGGTATTGGCCGCGCCGGCCGCTCTCACGAGAGAAGACGTGAATGAACCAGCGTCGGCGTATTTCGAATTTTGGACGGATGAAGATGGCTTTGGATTTAGTACGGCTAGCGGCCGTAGCACCTTAGACTTCGCGGTTCAATGTCTCTGCGCTGCTACATTGGCTGATCACCTTGATGCAGTATACGTCGATCCACAGATGGGGAAATCAGCCAGGGGAGCAGACGCACTATCCTTGGCAATGGAAGAGATTAAGTACTTTATCAGTACGCCAGATGAAGAGGTTTACCGGAAGTTCGTCGGCTGGAATACTCTCTAGCTGGCTTTTGTCGGCCAACAGCGGGCCTGACCGATTGGGCTACTCTCTTTCCGGCACCGGCACGTTGAAGCCGTTCAGCGTGACCGACACCAGCGCATACAGCCCGACCAGGTAGATCAGCTCATTCGTGCCGTGCTGGCCGAAAGTGTGGATGGCCAGGCGGTACACGGGTTCCGGCAGCGTACCGCCGCGGCTCAGTGCATAGGCCATGTCGTAGGCTATGCTTTCTTCCTTGCTGAGGTCCGCTGGCTTGACGTCCGCCACCAGCGTGGCCAGGCGTTCGGCCGACATGCCTTCGCGCTCGGCGACGGCGATGTGGGCGTAGATTTCGTAGGCCGCGTTGTAGCTGGCGCCGACCACCAGGATGGCGATCTGCCGCACGTTGTCGGGCAGCTTGGCGTTGGCGGTCATCGCCAGGGTCAAGTCCCAGATCGCCTTGCCGATGCCTGGTTCGTGCAGCCATGGATTCCACGGCCCCATCAAGGCGCCATCCTCGCGCACGGCGATGAAATCGTTGAAATTGCTGGTGATACCCTTGCGCATATTGTCGTACAGGGATGCTTGCTCGCGCGTCAGGTCTTGCGGGGCGATCAGGGGCAGGCGCATGGCGATTCCTTCGATGGTTGAATTGGCATCCTGCAGCGTAAGCAGGAACCGCCGCGCGCTCTGTACGCTATCGCACCATGGCGGCCGTTGTTACACTTTGCACTCGCGGCGACCAGGCTCGGCCGAGAAGACAAGATAGCTGCTCACGGCCAGCACAAACACGCTGACCGCACCATACGTCATCACGCTGCCGAAGCCGGACACCAACGCCGCCGTGATGCCGTCGCCGGCTGCTGCCTGGGAGTCGCCGGCGGCGATCTTCTCCGCGAACAGCCGCAGGCTGGCGCTCTCCGGCATGTTCAACGTGTTGCGCAGATGCGTGATGATGCCCTCCACCAGTATGCATCCCATCAAGGCAATGTTGAAGGCCAGCGAAATCATGCGGGCGCTGGTGTCCGCACCCGACGCCATGCCCACGCGGTCGGCCGATACGGACGCCGTGACCGTATTGGTGACAGTGGTGTTGGTCAGGCCCAGGCCTATGCCTGCCAGCACGCATCCCGGCAGGATCAGCGAACCCGGTTGTGTGGACAGGCTGCCGATCTTCATCAGCACGAAGCCCACGCCGATGACCGATAGCCCCAGCGGTATCACGATGCCCGACTGGTAGCGTTGCGACAGACGCTCCGCCACCATCGGCACGAACAGCGTGGGCAGGGTATAGGCCAGCAGGGCCAGTCCGGTCTGCACGCTGTCGTAGCCGAGCCCGACGTGGAAATAGATCGGCAGGTAAATGATGAACGGCCAGAAGCTGAAATTCATCCCCATCGAACCCAGAAGCGCCCCGGAAAAATGGTGGCTCTTAAAAGCCGAGAAATCGATCATGGGCCGCTTGCTGACTTTCTCCGCGACGATGAATCCGGCGAAGCTCACAACAGACAGCCCGATGATGCCGAGCGCGGACCAACTGGTGAAGCCAAGCACCGGCCCCTGAGTGACGAACAGCACCAGGCAGAACACCGCCAGCGACAGCGTCACGATCCCGGCAACGTCCAGGCTTTTGGCATGCGGATCGCGCGATTCCTGCACGCCCGCGCGGCTCAACAAATACGTAATGACGGCCAGCACTCCGTGCACGAGGAACACCCACTCCCAGCTGGCTAACGCCAGGATAGCGCCGCCGATGATGGGGCCGAAGCCCAGGCCTGCGCCGAACACAATGCCCCACCACGCGAACGCCGCGCCGCGTTCACGCCCGTCCCGGAACTGGGTGGACAGGATGGCGATCTGGCAGATCAGCATCATCGCTGCGCTCATGCCTTGGAAAAATCGGGCGACGATCAGCACGGCCGCACTGCCGGTCAATCCGCAAACCAGCGACGTGACGCCGAACGCCACGATGCCGATGGTGAACATGCGCTTGCGGCCATAACGGTCGGCCAGCGTGCCGACGGCCATCAGGATGGTCGTCATGGCGATGGTGTAGGAAGCCATGACCCACTGGAGCTGCCGGAAGCTGGCGCCCATCACGCGCTCGACAGTGGACAGAATCGGTGGAACGCTGGAGATTTCCAATCCCAGCATCAAGGCGGACAAACAGATAGCGGCCAGGGCAAGCGTGCCTTGGCGTAAAGAGGTAACAGTCATGAGCTACTTTCTAAAGGACTGGAGTGAACGGTAACTGTAGGGAAGACTCATTCATTCCACAATGCTATGATTGGCTATATCAGTAACAACAGATTCGAATAGATGATGAACAGAGTGACGTTGGATGTGGAAGCGGTGCAGGCGTTCGTCACCATCGCCGACTTTCAGAGCTTCACCAAAGCGGCGGAAGCGCTGGGTACGACGCAAGGCGCCATCAGCGTGAAATTGAAGCGCCTGGAAGAACGCCTGGGGCACAAGCTGATCGAACGCACGCCCAGGCTGGTGCGGCTGTCCGCGCAGGGGGCCGTGTTCCTCAATGCCGCACGCGATTTTATCGCCGCGCATGACAGCGCAATCTCTGCGCTGTCGTCAGAGCGCCGGCGCTTCCGGCTTGGTATCGCCGCGCATGTGGCTGGGCCGGAGGTGCCGACCTTGCTGGCACGCCTGAATGAACGCGACCCGGCCTTGACCATCGAAGTACGACTGGAAAATTCACGCAGCCTGCTCGATGCTTTCGACAACGGCGAACTGGATGCGGTGATCGTGCGCCAGGAAGACGACGGCCGCAATGGTGAGGATCTGGGGCCGGAGCACTTCGGCTGGTTCGCCGCGCCGGGTTTCAACCAGCGCTGTGGGGAGCCGCTGCGACTGGCGGCTTTGGCGCCTGGCTGCGGCGTGCGCGATATCGCCACGCGCGCATTGAACGGCGCGGGCATAGCATGGGTCGAAGTCTTTGTGGGCGGCAGTGCTGCTGTTGTTGCTGCCGTTTCGGCCGGGTTGGCGGTGGCGCCATTTTCCTGCCGCCTCGCGTCGGCTGACGTGATCGAGGTCGGTCAGCTGCTTGGATTGCCGGACTTGCCTTCGTCCCGGATCATGCTGCATTCGACCTTGTCGGATCAACGTTCTCGGGAAGCCTTGCGGACGTTGGCGGCCGCGTATCGGGAGCATAGGCATGCACCAGCGCGTGGTGCAGCGCTTCCCGATCTTCGGCTGAAGGCTGGTAAAGGTAGTTGAATTTTCCGGCCACCATGGTCGCTACCGGCAGCCCGTCGCGGAACAGCACGCGGTTGCCGGCCAGGGCGGGGATTTTATCGCCGGGCAGCAGCGTGCCGCACAGATTGAGCGGGTCGATGCCGGAGATGCACGCCAGGCTGCCGTCGTGTTTGCGGCGGCGCATGTCGCGCAGCAGGGGTATGGCTTCGGGCAGGGCGAACTGTTCTCCGGACAGGCCCGCGATGAAGCGCCCGCCGCGTATCTCGCCGCGCGCTTCGAGGCGGTGGTAGATGGGCAGCAGCTCGCGCCACGACGGCATCCATGCGGCTTCGCGCTCTAGCAGCCGCCAGAACATCACGCCATAGCGCCGCAGCAGCGTCATGGCGATGTGCTCCAGCGTTGCGGGATCGGTGCGCGGTTTGCGCGGCGGGGCAGTGGCGCGACCTGCGTTGGCCTTGCCGCCGGCGGGCGAGGGCGCTATGCCGTCGATACCTGCGGCGATCTCGCTCACGCGTTCGCGTACGGTCACGCCTTCCCCGCGCCGGACCAGCGCCCAGCGGCCGGCTTCCTCCATGGTCGGCGCCGCGCCTGCGCCACGATGGCGGCGCTTGTCGTTGCTGGACTTCTTGTTCGCCGGTAGCAGCATGGCGCGCAGACCGACGAAACTGTCGGCGTTGACCAGGCCTGTCGCCACCAGTTCGCCCAGGGTGTTTTCCAGTTCCACCGGCAGCAGGCGCGCATCGTGCGACAGCTCGTCGAAGAACATGGCGCCGTCGCGCCGCAGCGCTTCCAGCACGCGTGCGGCGCGCGGCGACACTTCGATCTCGCCTGCGACGGCTGGCAGCGCGTGCCACAAACCCAGCTGACGGCGCGGCAGCAGCACCAGCGGCGTATTGCGCACCGGCCCACCGGCGGCGCTGGCCGGTGCGCCGATGCGCGTCCAAACCAGTTTGCCGCTGCGGCACAGATCATCGAGCCAGGACTTCGAATAGTCCCGCATGCGCAGCGACAGCAGATCGCTCTCCCACGCGCCGGCGCCGGCTTCGTAGCCTTCCAGTTGGGCCAGTAGCAAGGGTAGCGAATCCTCGCCTTGCAGTTGCGTGTCCGCTGACAGGTGCTGCCAGTCGAACAGGAAGCGCATGAAGTCCTGGCGCTCCACCGGTTCGATCTCGCGCCGCAGGCTCTTGATGGTGTAGCGGTGGATGCGCGCCAGCAGGTGGCGCTCGCACCATTCCTCAGGGCCGGCGCCGGGCGTGAAGCGGCCGCGCATCACATAGCCTTCGCTTTCCAAATGGGTGAGGGCGATGGTGGCGCTGCTGGCGCTCAAACCCAATGCGCCGGCAATCGCGTCCACCGTCAGCGGACCGAAGCCGCTCAGCCGGGCACGCAGGATTTCGACCAGCGCGGTGTCGGCGGTCCATTCGTTGTCGTTGTCGATGCTGGCGGGCGGCGCGGCCAGCGGTGGCGTGGACCGCGCCTGTGGATACGCGGCCTGCACGCAGGCCAGGCGCTCCAGCGGCACCCAGAAGTCGAAGCCGCCCGCTTCATTGCGCATGCGCGTCGCCCGTCCTCCGGCAGCCAGTGCATCCAGCCAGCCGATCCAGCCATCGTTGGCAGCCGCCTCCGCATGCGTGATGCAGGCCAGCGACATCAAGGCCTCATGCATCTCGTCTGCATTGCGCGCATTCGGCCAGGCTTCCTCCGCCACGCTGGCGATGGCGCCCGCATCGAGCGCGCCCAGGTCGTCGGTCGATGCAGGATCGGTCCAGCGCCGGTTGATGACGGCCTGCGTGCGCCGCTCCTCCAACGGCGCATCGTCGAGGAAGGCGTAGGGACGGGCATTGAGAATCTCCATCGCCAGCGGCGACGGCGCCGGCAGGTCGCGCGCCAGCAGCGTCACTTCGCCCGCCTCCATGCGGCGCAGCAGGGCAAGCCAGCCCTCGCTGTCCATGGCTTCATGCAGGCAGTCGTCGAGCGTCTGATCTACCAGCGGATGGCTGGGCAGCTCACGCTCGCCGACGATATTCTCCAGGCACGCCGCCTGGTCGGGGAAGACGGAAGCCAGCAGATCGTCGCTCTTCATGCGCTGCAACTGCGGCGCCACCTTGCGGCCGCCCGCGTAGCGCGGCAGGGCCAGCGCGGTCGTGGCGTTCCAGCGCCACCGCACGTTGAACAGCGGCGCGTCGAGCAGCGCCTGGATCAGTATGTGTTCGGCGGTGGCGGAACGCAGGTAGCGCCACACCTCGTCCAACGGGAAGCTGTGCGCGATCGACAGCGACAGCACGATGGCATCCTCGGTGGCGGCGGCCTGCAATTCGAAGTTGAAGCTGCGGCAGAAGCGCTTGCGCAGCGCCAGTCCCCAGGCCCGGTTGATGCGGCTGCCATACGGCGAGTGCAGCACCAGCTGCATGCCGCCCGATTCGTCGAAGAAGCGCTCCATCACCAGCGTGTCGCGGGTCGGCAGCGCGCCCAGCGCGGCGCGGGACCGGGCCAGGTACTCGACGATCTGCCGCGCCGCATCCTCGCCCAGGCCGAGATGCTCGTACAGCCAGTCGACGGCGCGCTCGATGGCGGCCACGCCGTCCGGGGCCGCGTCCGGGCTGCCGGCCAGCTGCCGCTCGATCTCACCGCGCAAACGCGCAACGCCCATCGACAGCTCGTCGCTGCGGCCCGGCGCTTCGCCCAGCCAGAACGGGATATTGGGCGCCGCGCCATGCGCATCCTCCACCCGCACCTTGCCCGCTTCCACGCGCTGGATGCGGTAGGAGGTATTCCCCAGCTGGAAAACGTCGCCGGCCAGGCTTTCGACTGCGAAGTCCTCGTGCACCGTGCCGACCATCTGGCCCTGCGGCTCCAGCACCACCGTGTAGTCGGCGTTGTCCGGGATGGTGCCGCCGGAGGTGACGGCGGTGAGCTTGCCGCCGCGCCGGCCGCGCAGTGCGCCGGCCACCGTGTCGCGATGCAGATAGGCGCCGCGCACGCCGTTGCGGCCCGTGTAGCCCTCGGCCAGCATGCGGATCACGGCGTCGTAACGGTCGCGGGGCAACAGGGAGTAGGGCGCAGCGCGGCGCACCATGGCGAACAGCTCGTCCTCGCCCCATTCGCAGCAAGCCACTTCGGCGACGATCTGCTGCGCCAGCACGTCCAGCGGCGCGACGGGGATGTGTAGCAGGTCCAGTTCATCGCGGCGCACGCAGTCCAGCAACGCCGCGCATTCGATCAAGTCGTCGCGAGAGGTCGGGAACAGCCGGCCCTTGGGCAGGCCGCCCACGTGGTGGCCCGAGCGGCCCACGCGTTGCAGCAGCGCGGCGATATTCCTCGGCGATCCGATCTGGCACACCAGGTCCACATCGCCGATATCGATGCCCAGCTCCAGCGAGGCGGTGGCGATCAGCACCCGCAGTTCGCCGCGCTTGAGGCGCTGCTCGGCATCGAGCCGGTATTCCTTGGACATGCTGCCGTGGTGCGCCGCCACCAGCTCCGCGCCCAACCGCTCGCCCAGGTGGCGGGCCATGCGCTCGGCCATGCGGCGGGTGTTGACGAAGATGAGCGTGGTCTTGTGCAGCACCGACAGTTCGGCGAGGCGGTCGTACACGCGCTCCCACACCTCGTTCGGCATCACAGCCTCCAGCGGCACCGGCGGCAGCTCCAGGCCCAGGTCGCGCGCCCGCACATGGCCGACGTCGACCACCGCGCAATCGCCGCCCGCGCCGACCAGGAACTGCGCTACCAGCGACAGCGGCTTTTGCGTGGCCGACAAGCCCACCCGCACCGGCGGCCGCGCGCACAGCGCATCCAGCCGCTCCAGGCTGAGGGCCAGATGGCTGCCACGCTTGCTGCCGGCCACCGCGTGGATCTCGTCGACGATCACCGTTCGCACGGACGACAGCATGGCGCGGCCGCTGTCTGAGCACAGCAGCACGTACAAGGACTCCGGCGTCGACACCAGGATGTGCGGCGCGCGGCGGCGCATGGCGTTGCGTTCGGCCTGGGTGGTGTCGCCGGTGCGCACGGCGCTGCGGATGCCGTGGTCGGCCAACCCCATCGCGGCCAGCTCGCGGCTGATGCCTTCCAGCGGCGCCACCAGGTTGAGACGGATATCGTTGGACAGCGCCTTCAACGGCGACACGTACAGCACCCGCAATTCGTCGGGCAGCGAACCGCTTGCGCTTTCGGCCACCAGCGCGTCGATGGCGGCCAGGAAGGCGGTCAGCGTCTTGCCGGAGCCGGTGGGCGCTGCCACCAGCACCGGTCGCCCGCCCTGGATCAGCGGCCAGGCCCGCCGTTGCGCCTCTGTTGCCGATGGGAATGTCGAGCGAAACCATGCCGCCACGGCGGGGTGGAAGTCTTGCCACAGGTCGGAGGCGGACGGTTTGCGCATGCCGCTATGGTTGGCGATGTCGCGCCGGATGTCAATCGTGGCGACTGTACTGCATGGCGACGATGCGATCTGTACCCGCGTGGAGGGGGCGACGGGAATTATGCTCACCCATACGACATCAAGGAGCATCCGCCATGGAAGACAGCAAGCCGCCAGCCCCCGCAGGCAAGATCGAACCCTACACCCATCCCGCCGCCGGCTGGGGGGCGTTGAAGTACGTCGCGCTCAACCTGTTCAAGGAGCGGGTCAGCGGCGTCAATTACAAATCGCTGTTCGCGCAGAACCAGCCGGACGGCTTCGATTGCCCGGGCTGCGCGTGGCCCGACCGCGAACACGGTTCGACCTTCGAATTCTGCGAGAACGGCGTCAAGGCGGTGGCTGCGGAATCGACCAGCAAGCGCGTGACGGCGGACTTCTTCGCCACCCACACCGTGGCCGAACTGCTCCAGCAATCCGACTATGAGCTGGAGCAGCACGGCCGCCTGACACGGCCGATGCGTTATGACGCCGACAGCGACCGCTATGTGCCGGTATCGTGGCACGAAGCGTTTGCGCTGGTGGCGCGCGAGCTGCAGGCGCTGGACCATCCGGACCAGGCGGCGTTCTACACCTCCGGCCGCGCCAGCAACGAGGCGGCCTTCCTGTACCAGCTGTTCGCACGTGCCTATGGCACCAACAACTTTCCCGACTGTTCGAATATGTGCCACGAGGCGACCAGCCGGGGCCTGCCCGGCACCGTCGGCATCGGCAAGGGCACGGTGACGCTGGACGATTTCGAACATGCGGATACGCTGCTGATCTTCGGCCAGAATCCCGCCACCAACCACCCGCGCATGCTGGGCGAGTTGCGCGAATGCGCTCGGCGCGGCGCCACCATCGTGTCGATCAACCCGCTGCGTGAGCGCGGGTTGGAGCGCTTCACCAGTCCGCAGCATCCGGTGGAGATGCTGACCATGTCCAGTACTCCCATCAGTTCGATGTTCATCCAGCCGCGCCTGGGCGGCGACTTCGCGCTCATCAAGGCGCTGGCCAAGCGATTGCTGGAGCTGGACGACCACGTGCAGCTGGATGGCGGCAAGCGCTTGCTGGACCTGGACTTCATCGCCCATCACACCACCGGCTTCCAGGAGTTCGCGCAGGACTTGCGCATGGAGAGCTGGCCGCTGCTGATCGAGGAATCCGGTGTGCCGCGCGAGGAGATCGAAAAACTGGCCCAGGTCTACATACGCGGCGAGCGCGTGATCGCCACCTGGGGCATGGGCCTGACTCAGCATAAGAACTCGGTGCCGACGATACAGATGCTGTCCAACTTGATGCTCATGCGCGGCAATATCGGCCGGCGCGGCGCCGGTCTGTGTCCGGTGCGCGGCCACTCCAACGTGCAGGGCGACCGCACGGTCGGCATCGAGGAACGTCCGACCGAGGCCTTCCTCGACCGCATGCGCGAGGTCTTCGATTTCGAGCCGCCGCGCCATCATGGCTACGACGTGGTGGCCACCATCGCGGCGATGGCTGAGGGGAAGGTCAAGGTGTTCGTTGGCCTGGGCGGCAACTTCGCCGTCGCCACGCCGGATACGCCGCTTACCTACAAGGCCTTGCAGTCCTGCGAGCTGACGGTGCATGTCGCCACCAAGCTCAATCGCAGCCATCTGATTCACGGCCGTCAGGCGCTGATCCTGCCGACGCTGGGCCGCACCGAGATCGATGTGCAGAACGGGGTGCCGCAGGGTGTGACGGTGGAGGATTCGATGAGCATGGTGCACATCTCGTACGGCATCAACAAGCCGGCGTCGGAGGAGCTGTTGTCGGAGATCGCCATCGTGTCGCACATGGCCGAGGCCACGCTGGGCAGCGGCGCCGGACGCGGACGGCATGCGCTGGCATGGCCGGACTACCGCGACGACTATGCGCGCATCCGCGACGATATCGAGAAGGTGTTCGACGACTTCTACGACTACAACGCACGCGTGGCGGTGCCGGGCGGCTTCCATCTGAAGGTGGCCTCGCGTGAGCCCGAATGGAACACCGCCAGCGGCAAGGCGCAATTCGTGCCGCACGCGGTGGAACGCGACACGCCGATCGCGCGCGCCCGCATCCGCTACGGCGAGCGCCTGATGGTGATGATGACGACCCGTTCGCACGACCAGTACAACACCACCATCTACGCGCTGGACGACCGTTATCGCGGCGTGTTCGGCATGCGCCGGGTAATCTTCATCAACCAGGCCGATATCGACATGCTGGGCATGAAGGCTGGGGACTGGGTCGATGTGCGCAGCGTGTGGGATGACGGCGTGGAGCGCCGCGCCGACGGCTTCATGCTGGTGGCCTACGACATTCCGCGCGGCTGCATAGGCGCCTACTACCCGGAGACCAATCCGCTGGTGCCGCTGTCCAGCGTGGCCGATGGCGCCGGCACGCCGACGTCGAAGTCGATCCCGGTGCTGTTGTCGCCGGGCGTTATTCCGGCTAACGGCGGGAAGTGAAGCCATGATAGTCCGTCCATCCGCCAACTGGCTGCGCATGCTGTTCGTCTGGGACGGCTCGGTGCTCAAGTCCATTATTCCGCAACTGCTGCTGATACTGGCGATCAGCTCATTGGCTGTGGCGACGGACGGCCGCATCGCCGGCATCAAGATCCCTCTGGATACGGCGCCGTTCCCGCTGGTCGGCGTCAGCCTGGCGATCTTCCTCGGCTTTCGCAACAACGCGGCGTATGCGCGCTTTGTCGAGGCCCGGCAGATCTGGGGCCGCATCCTGATCGCGGCGCGTTCGCTGACGTCGCAGGCGCTGACCTATCTGCCACAGGAGGACGACGGCTTCGCCCGCAAGCTGTTCGTGCGGCGCCTGATCGCCTTCGTCTACGCGCTGACGCACCAGCTGCGCGGTACCGATCCCAGGCCGGACCTGGCCCGCTACCTGAACGAGGAAGACCTGGAACACTTGAGCGGCATGGACTACATCCCCGTGGCGCTGCTGGATCGCCTGCGCCTGATGCTGGCGCGCGCAGCCCGCAAGGGGCAGGGCCCGGAGCAGATGCTGTGGATGCTGGACGCGCAGGTGGGCGAGCTGGCGGCGGCGGTGGGCGGCTGCGAGCGTATCAGCAATACGCCCATCCCGTATTCCTATGGGGTGCTGGTGCACCGCACCGTCTACCTGTACTGCTTTCTGCTTCCTTTCGGCCTGGTGGACGCCATCGGCCTGGCGACGCCGCTTATCTCCGTGTTCGTCGCCTACACGTTGTTCGCGCTGGAGGCCATCGCGCAGGAGATTTCCGAGCCCTTCGGCACCGACCCGAACTGCCTGGCGCTGGATGCGATGACGCGCACGATCGAACGCTCGCTGCTGGAGCAGTGCGGCCAGCCCAAGCCCGAGCCGGTTGTCGCCAATGCAGCCTACAACATCAATTGACTGTCAATTCGCCCGCCAGTTGGCCCAGCATGCGTACCGCCGCGTCCACCTCGGCGCTCCACGGATAGCTGTAGTTCAAGCGGATGCAGTGCTGCCAGGCGTCGCCGGTGGCGAACATATTGCCGGCGCCGATGCTGATGCCGCGTTCCTGCGCCCGGGCATACAGCTCCAGCGCGCGCACCGACGGCGGCATCGTCACCCACAGCAGATAGCCGCCGGCTGGCTGCGTAACGCTGGTCCCCTGCGGGAAGAAGCGGCGCACGGCGGCGGACATGATGGCGGCCTGCTGCGCGTAGGCCTTGCGCAGCTTACGCAAGTGGAAATCGTAGCCGTCGTTCTTCAGGTATTCGGCAATGGCCAGCTGCGGCAGCGCGGCGGTGTTGAGCGAGTTGAGGAACTTGAGCTTCTCCACCTGCGCGCGGTAGCGGCCCGGCAGCGTCCAACCGATGCGGTGGCCGGTGTCCAGGCTTTTGGAGAATGAATTGCAGTGCAGGACCAGGCCGTGCCTGTCGTACTGCTTCAACGAGCTGGGATGGGTGTCGCCGTAATACAGCTCGTGATAGACATCGTTCTCGATCGCCGGCACGTCGTGCCGTGCCAGCATCTCCACCAGCGTGCGTTTGCGGTCGTCGCTCATCATGAAGCCCAGCGGGTTCTGGAAGTTCGGCATCAGTATGCAGGCTTTGACGCCCTGGCTGACGATGGCGGATTCCAGCGCGGCGATGACTATGCCTTGTTCCGGATCGGTGGCGACTTCCAGCACGCGCATGCCCATGCGCTCCAATGCCTGCAGCAGCGCGTAATAGGTCGGCGATTCCACCGCCACCAGGTCGCCCGGCTGCGCCACCGCTTGCAGGCACAGGTTGATCGCTTCGGTGGCGCCGGTGGTGATGATGATTTCGGCCGCATCCACTGTCAGTCCGTTCTCCAGATGGCGGCGGGCGATCTGGCGTATCAGCTCCGGATTCCCCGGCGGCAGATCGGACAGCTGCTGGTTCTGGCCCACGCGCCGCGAGACGACGCCCGCATGGTAGTTGAGCCGCGCCCAGGGGAAGGCCGCTGGATCGGGGAAGGGCGATCCGAGGGGAATGCTGCCCTGGCCGATGGAGCGCAGCGTCGTCAGCACCAGCGTGCTGGTATCGAGTGCCGGCGCGCGCGCCAGGTCGGCCGGCGAGAGCGGTGCGGAGATGGCGTCCTTACGCGCCGGGGTATCCGGACGATGGCGGACAAAGTAGCCGGACTGCGGCCGCGCTTCGATGATGCCTCGGCTTTCCAGCAGCAGGAAGGCGCGGATCACCGTCGAGATGCTCAACTGGTGGTGCTGGGCGGTCTGGCGCACCGACGGAATGCGCTCCCCCTCGCGCAGCACGCCTTGCGCGACCTGGTCGGCGATGGCTTCCGCCAGCGTTTCGTAGAGTTTCGCGGTTTTCATGGCTAACAGCGTAACGGAAACTGCGCGCGGCCGCCACTATCGGCAGGACTGCTCCTGTAGTGGCGTGGCTATTTGGTGCGGATCCGCTTGCCGTCAGATCCTCATGTTCTGCACGACGTAGTCGATGAACACGCGCAGCTTGGGGGAGGCGTAGCGGCTGGCGGGCCACAGCATCGTAAACGTCACCGTCTGCTCCATGTAGTCGGCCAGGATGATTTGCAGGCGCTTGTCCTTCAGCTCATCCTCGATGATGAAGGTGGGCAGGAAGGCGATGCCTTCGCCCTGCAGCAGCGCGTAGGTGATTGCTTCGACGGTGCTGCAGGTCATGCGCTCGTTCAGTTGCGGTTCCGGTTCACCGTCCGCCAGCTTGAAGGGCCAGCGCTCGATGCGGCCGCTGGCCGGGAAGCGGTGCAGCAGGCAGTGGTGCTGTGCCAGTTCGCGCGGGTGCGAAGGCGTGCCGTGCTTCGCCAGGTAGCCGGGTGAGGCCACCACCACCTGCGGGCAGGCGCCGATGCGGCGCGAGGCCAGACGCGAATCGTGATGGGAGCCCGTGCGGATCACGGCGTCGTAGCCTTCTTCGATGATGTCGACCATGCGTTCGGACAGGTCGATCTCCAGTGCGATGTCGGGATAGCGGCGCATGAAGCCTGTCAGCGTCGGCATCACCAGGCCGGTGAGCTGCGGCGTGCTGACCCGCAGGCGGCCGCTGGGCGTGCCGGATAGTTCGGACAATTCGGCCTCCGCCGCTTCCACTTCGCTGAGGATGCGGCGGCAGCGTTCCAGGAACAGTGTGCCCTCGGCGGTGAGGGTGATGCTGCGGGTGCTGCGGTGGAACAGCCGCACCGCCAGCCGCTGCTCCATGCGGGCGATGCTCTTGCCCACGGCGGACGAGGAGATGCCGAACTGCGTGCCGGCCTTGGTAAAGCTGCGCGCCTCGGCGACGGCGACGAACAGTGAAATGCCGCTCAGGCTGTCCATAGATCACTCGTGATTGGGAAGGATTGCGGAAGTATGAGTCCGATATCTTTGGAATTGCAAGCTATTTATCTTCAATGTGGGAAGCCTTACATTGGCTGTATTCCCAACTTAGTGAGCGAATCATGAACAAGCTGATGTCCCCTGTAGCAATCGGTCCTTACACCTTCAACCACCGCGTGGTACTGGCGCCGCTGACCCGCATGCGCGCCGAAGCCGGCGCCCGGCCTGGCCCGCTGATGGCCGAATACTATGCGCAGCGCGCCTCGCAGGGCGGTCTGCTGATCGGCGAGGCCACCATCGCTGCCGAAAACGGCAACGGCTATCTCGGCGCCCCTGGTCTGTATGACGATAGCCAGATCGCAGGCTGGAAACTGGTGACGGAGGCGGTGCATGCCAGGGGCGGCAAGATATTCCTTCAGCTGTACCATGCTGGCCGCCAGTCCAACAAGGATGTGCAGCCGGCAGGCAGCACACCGGTAGGCCCGTCGGAAGTGCCACATGGCGGCGTGGCCTACACGTCGGAAGGCTGGGTGCCGAACACGCCCAACCGGGCGTTGACGATTCCGGAAATCGAAGGACTGGTCGAGAGCTTCCGTTTGGCCGCCATTCGTGGCCGCGAGGCGGGCTTCGACGGTGTTGAACTACATGCTGCCAACGGCTATCTGTTCGACCAGTTCCTGCAGGACGGCAGTAACAAGCGCACCGATATCTACGGCGGCTCGTTTGAAAACCGCGCGCGCTTCCTGCTTGAAGCTACCCGCGCTGTGATCTCGGTCTGGGGCAGCGACAAGGTGGCGGTGCGGATCGGCCCAAGCGGCAGCTGGGGCGATATGTCGGACCGTGATCCCGAGGGCTTGTTCAGCTACGTGGCGGAACGGTTGTCGGAATTGAAGCTGGCCTACCTGCACCTGATCGAACCGCGCATCGCCGGCAATGTCGAAGATGAGACGCGCAGCCAGGCGCCGGTGGCCGCACAGCTGATACGCAAGCACTACGCGGGCACCATCATCGCCGCCGGTGGCTTCGACCAGCAATCGGCCGAAGCGATCATCGCAGCTGGCGATGCGGACCTGGTGGCATTCGGCCGCCACTTCATCGCCAATCCGGATCTGCCTGAGCGCCTGCGCAACGGCTGGCCGCTGAACGAGTACGACCGCGAGAGCTTCTTCGGCGGCACGGCGGCGGGCTACACCGATTATCCGTTTTACCAAGCGGAGGCGCTGGCGGCTTGAACTGTCTAATCCGATCAAATGCCGGCCGTGGTATAAAGGCCTGTTGACTTTCGGGGAAGGTGACTCATGTCGATCAAGTTCGTATTGGCGTTGTTGATGTGGTGCTGTGCGGCGCTGGCTTCGGCGGCGCAGGTGGCTGGCGTGGTGGCGCAAGCCAGTGGTCCGTTGACGGCGCGTTCGCCCTCCGGTGCGGTCAGGCAGCTCAAGTTGCAATCCGAAGTGGAAAACGGCGACACGCTGGCCACTGCCTCCGGCGCCTGGGCCACCATCCGCTTCATCGACAACAGCGAACTGACGCTGAAGCCCGGTACCACCATCGCCGTCGAACAGTTCTCCTTCGATGGCGACAAGCCGGAGGCAGACCACGCGGCCTTCACTCTGGTGAAGGGCGGCCTGCGTTCGCTGAGCGGCTTGCTCGGCAAGCGTAACAAGGAAAAGTTTGCGATGAAGACGCCCAGCGCCACGATCGGCATTCGCGGCACGACCTTCTTCCTCGAATACCTGACCGGCAAGGGCGATGCCGATCCGTCGCCGGGACTGGAGCCCGGCCTGCACGTGCACGTCAGCGCTGGCGGCATCTCGATCGACAACGAGGCCGGCCACTTCCAGTACGATCCCGGCCAGTTCGGCTTCATCAAGAACAACAGCACCCGGCCGGTGAAGATGTTCGCCAATCCGGGCATGCAGTTCGCTCCGCCGGCCTCGTTCGGCGAGGCCGATACCCTCAAGCCTTAATTAAGCCTCCGCCACCTGCACCACCACCTTGCCGCGCGCCGTGCCTTCGGTAAGCGCGGCGTGGGCGGCGGTGACGCTGGCAGCGTCCAGCGTGTAGATGCCGACATCCAGCGCCACCTTCAATTTTCCAGCCGCAGCCAGCGCGCCTGCTTGCAGCATGATCGCGCCGTGGTGCGCGCGGCCTTTGCCCGACAACAGCGGCAGCAGCGTGAACACGCCCGAATACGTCGCGGCGCGGAACGACAGCGGCGCCAGCGCATGCGTACCCCAACCGAGACAACTCACCACGTGGCCGCCGTACTGGCGCGCTGCGCGGAACGATGCGTCCAGCGTGGCGCCGCCCACCGTGTCGTAGACCACGTCGTAGCCTTCGCCGCCAGTATGCTGCTGGACGTATTGTTCGACGCTAGTGCTCTGGTAGTCGACGAAGGTAGCGCCCATGTTCTCGATGACGGCGCGCTGCCCGGCGCTGCCGGTGGCGTAAACTTCCGCTCCTAGCGCCACCGCCAGTTGCACCGCCATGTGGCCAACGCCGCCCGCGCCGCCATGCACCAGCACCTTCATGCCCGCACCGACACGTGCGCGATCGACCAGGCCTTCCCAAGCGGTGATGAAGATCAGCGGCATGGCGGCGGCTTC
The DNA here is from genome assembly GCF_009380165.1 of Rugamonas rivuli. Taxonomy (GTDB): domain Bacteria; phylum Pseudomonadota; class Gammaproteobacteria; order Burkholderiales; family Burkholderiaceae_D; genus Rugamonas; species Rugamonas rivuli. The sequence continues at coordinate 86,369 of NZ_WHUF01000005.1, read as the reverse complement.
GCGCATCGACATTTGCTCGGGCACGTGCGCCAGCAGGTCGGCGTCAACCGCCGCGTACTGCGCCAGCGAGCCTTGTACGCCGCCTATCCCGCCCGTCATGCCGAAGACGCGGTCGCCGCGTGCGTAGCCTTGCACGCCTTCACCCACACTCTCGACGATGCCTGCGATGTCGATGCCCAGCACTGCGGGCAGTTGTGCGCGGGCGTGGTCTGCCTTGCCGGCGGCGATTTTGGTGTCGAGCGGATTGATGCCGCTGGCGATCACGCGCACCAGCACCTGGCCGGCGGCTGCGACAGGGCGGGCGACCTGCATATCCGACAGCGGGGCGCCAAAGGCGTTCAGTACGACGGCTTGCATGGTGTTCATGGTGCTGCTCCTTGATGGTTGGTTGATGGAGCTATTCTGCGGCCGCACGGCTGCGCGAAAAAGTGGGCGCCGCCGCATTCAGTATCCCGGAATCGTGAATAATCAGGCTAGAATCGCCTTATCAAACAGGGAGAAACCGTGGACCGTCTGGATGCACTGAAGGTGTTTTGCGCCGTCGTCGATGCAGGAGGCTTCAGCCGCGCTGCGGCCAAGCTCGGGATTTCGACATCGTCCGTGACCCACCAGATCGGCGTGCTGGAGGCGCACTTCGGCGTCAAGCTGCTGAACCGCACCACGCGCAGCATGTCGCTGACCGACGAAGGCCGTCGCTGCGTGGAGCAGGCGCGTGTCCTGCTGGCGGAGATGGATGAACTGGAAAGCAGTATGAGCGACGCCCATCAGACGCCGCGCGGCAGCCTGAGGGTGGACATGCCCGGCATATTGGCGCGTCAGTTCGTGGCGCCGGCCTTGCCGCGCTTCCTGGCGGCGTACCCGGAACTGAGCGTGCGCCTGACGGCCACCGACCGCCTGATCGACATGGTGGACGAGGGCGTGGACGTCATGCTGCGCATCGGCGAACTACCCGATTCCGGCCTGGTGGCGCGCAGCGTTTTCAAGAACCGCTACATCTGCTGCGCCTCGCCGGACTTCATCGCTCGCCACGGACGGCCGCGGCATCCGGATGAACTGAACGATCTCCCTTGCCTGAACTTCGTCTATCCCAAGGCCCGCCAGCTGCGGCCGTGGACCTTCCAGCAGGACGGCCAACCCTTCACCAGCATGCCGCGCGGCGCAGTGGCGATGGACCACGTGGAATCGCTGATCGAGATGGCGGTGCAGGGCGGAGGCGTGGTGCAGCACCTGTCCGTGTCGCTGATCGAGCCGCTGCGCAGCGGCGCGCTGGTGCCGCTGCTGGAGCAGTGGCAGGCGCCGGGGCCGGATGTGTCGGTGCTGTACCAACAGCGGCACCAGCGCGCCGCCCGCGTCGCGGTGTTTGTCGACTTCGTCGACGCGTTGTTCAAGAACGCCGCAGCTTCCGTCCCGCCAGCGGATTGATGGTGCCGGCGCAGTCGCCGCAGAAACCATACAGCGACAGCGAGTGCTCATGCAGCACGAAATTACGCTCGCGCGCCACGGCCTCCTGGCGCTGCTCGATTTCGGCGTCGAGGAACTCCTCCATGCGGCCGCAGTTGGTGCAGATCAGGTGGTCGTGGTGGCCGCCTTCGTTCAGCTCGAACACCGAGGCCACCGATTCGAAATGCCGCCGTATCAGGATGCCGGCATCGGCAAACTGCATCAGCACGCGGTACACCGTGGCCAGGCCCATGTCGATGTTCTCCGCATGCAGCAGGCGGTAGACGTCATCCGCGTTCAGGTGCTTGCTTTTCGATTCCTGAAACAGCTGCAGTATGCGCAGGCGGGGCAGGGTTGCTTTCAATCCGAGCTTGCGCAGCTCTTGAGGAATATCCATGTATCTCCATAATGATAATGATTCTTATTCTCATAATATATGGAATTTATTTTATTGGCAACCGTCTCGGAAGATGGTCGTCGAGACAATACATTCGATAGCTGGATGCTATGCAAATTAATATTTAATTATTAAAATCCGTGGTTTTTCGATAGATTTTTTGGTGTTGTGCTCTAATCCATCGACAGTTGCCGTATGGCAGTATAAAGTGACTGCATCCGATTCAGTTCTTCGGAGCGGCGCCTTAGCCACGTGCCTCGCGTGTTAGCCGCGACCTTCCCACCTTGTTGAGTTTTTCCCCGTCCTTGCGGACGGCGCTCGCGTATTCGCGCGTCCTGAACACGGTGCACTTGGCAGAACATGCCGTATGTAGACGACAGACAGGAACCACGAATGACCGTTGATTTTTCACCGCTGCGCACCGCCAGGGTCGCGTTGACCTTTAGCTTGACGATGCTGGCCTGCGCCATGGCGCAGGCCGACGACACCGCCGCCGCGCCGCTGTGGACCTTTGGCGGCTACGGCACGCTGGGTTTCGTGCACAGTAACGACAGCCAGTCCGATTTCACCGCCAACGTGCTCAATCCCGGCAACGCCGGCGCCAGCCACGAATGGAGCGCCACCGTCGACAGCCGCCTGGGCATGCAACTGGGCCTGAACCTGAACAGCCGATGGTCGGCCGTGCTGCAGGTGGTGTCCGAGCGCACGCTGCAAAGCGGCTACGCGCCGATGGTCGAATGGGCCAACATCAAATACCAGGCCACGCCGGACCTGAACCTGCGGGTAGGGCGCATCGCGCTGCCGCTGTTCCTGGCGGGCGACTACCGCAAGGCCGGCTATGCGCTGCCGTGGGTGCGGCCGCCGGTCGAGTTGTACGGCGCTATCCCGATCAGCAACAGCGACGGCATCGACGCCAGCTACCGCTGGAGCGCGGCGGGCGTCCACAACGTCACCCAGGTCTTTTTCGGCCGCACCGACATCGCAGTGACGCCGCAGGCGCACGCCACGGCGCGCGCGATGACGGGCCTCTCCAACACCACCACCAGCGGCGCGTTGACCGTGCGCGCCAGCGCAATGACGACCGAACTGACGGTCAACCTGGCGCGAGAACTGTTCGCCGGCTTGAACCAGTTCGGGCCGCAGGGCATGGCGTTGGCCGCGCGCTATGACGTCAACGCCAAGCGCGCCGACGTGGTCACGCTGGGCGCCAGCTACGATCCGGGCGCCTGGTTCCTGATGGGCGAAGTGGGGCGCATGAATGCCCGTTCCTACCTGGGCGACAAGACCGCCGCCTACCTCAGCGCCGGCTACCGCTATGGCGACCTGACGCCGTATGCCGGTTACGCGATGTCGCGCTCGCGCACGCCGGCCCGTATCGACGGCCTGGATTTGCGCGGCCTGCCGCCGCCGATAGCCGCTGCCGGCGCCCAGCTGAACGCGGGCCTGAACCAGATGCTGGCCACGATTCCTCACCAGCGCAGCATCAACGCCGGCCTGCGCTGGGACGTGCGCGCCAACTACGCGCTCAAGCTGCAGTACGACCGATTGACGCCGCTGCGCGGCTCGAACGGTACCTTCATCAACGTGCAGCCAGGCTTCCAGTCCGGCCATCCGATCAGCGTGATCAGCGCTTCGGTCGATTTCGTATTCTGACGGAGGATGCCATGACTATCCTCCGCTTGATACTGCAAGTGCTGCTGCTGGCGCTGGCCTGCGCCCATGCCGGCGCGGCCGAACTGGTGGTCATCGTCTCGGCAAAAAATCCGGTGATGGCGCTGCGCGCCGACCAGGTGGCCGACATTTTCCTGGCGCAGACCGGCCGCTTCCCCGGCGGCGATGAAGCGATGGCGCTGGACCAGCCGGTCGGCAATCCGCTGCGCGATGAGTTCTACAGCAAGGTGGCGGCCAAGTCGCCGGCACTGATGAAGGCTTACTGGACCAAGATGGTGTTCACAGGCCGCGGCCAGCCGCCGCGCGAGCTGCCCAACAGCGCCGCCGTGCGTAAGATGGTGGCGGAGAATCCGTCGATGATCGGCTACATCGACCGCGCGGCGCTGGACGCCAGCGTCAAGACCGTGCTGGTGGTGCGATGAAGACCCGGAGACTGCGGCGCTGGCTGAGGCGCGGACTCGATACGCACTTCTCGCTGCCGCTGTTCGCCTTGCTGCTGCTGGTGGCGATCTGGGTGGTGACTTTCCACGAGATCGACGCCGAGCGCATGCATGCGCGCGAAGCCGCCACCGATACGCTGCGCGAAATGATGGGCACCTACGAGGCACAGGTGGCGCGCAGCCTGGACGGCATCGACCAGACGCTGCGCGTGTTGAAGTACGCCGTCGAACGCAAGGGCGCGCTGGGCGCGTTGCCGGAACTGGGCCGCGAAGGCCTGCTGCCGCCGGGCGTGGTGTTCGTGGTCAGCATCGTCGACCGCAACGGCCTCACCGTCGCCAGCAACCCCAAGGCGCTGCCGATTTCGGTGGCCGATCAAAGCTATTTCAAGTTCCACCAGGAGCGCGACAGCGGCGCCACCTTCGTCAGCCACGCCACGCGCGACGCCGCCAACACCGAATGGCATTTGCACTTTACGCGCCGGCTGGACGACGATACGGGCAACTTCGCCGGCATCGTCATCGTCGAAACCGATCCTGCCTATTTCACCAGCAGCTATGAGCGCAGCCGTCTCGGCGAGCACGGCATGCTCGGCCTGGTGGGCGGCGACGGCGTGGTGCGCTCGCTGCGCATCGGCGACAAGCTGACCTTCGGCCAGCGCATGGAAAAAATGGCCGGAGAGATCACCGTCATGGACGGCGTACGGCGCTACAGCGGCATGCGCGAGCTGCACGGCATTGCGTTGAACGTGGTGGTCGGCCTGGCGGAGAAGGAGCTGATGGCGGGATTCGAACGCCAGCGCCGCGAGAAGATTGCGGAGGCCTCGGTGGCCAGCACGGTGCTGGTGATTAGCACGGCCTTGCTGTGGCTATGGTCATGGCAAGGTGCGCGCAACCGCGCCCGCGTGCGGCGCGCGCAGGAAACCTATGCTGCGGCTTCGGCGGCCAGCCTGGATGCCTTCTTCGTCATGCGCGAAGTGCGCAACATCGCCGGCGAGATCATCGACTTCGTCTTCGTCGACGCCAACTCGCGCGCCGAGAAAATGACCGGCTACACCAAGGAGCAGCTACGCCTTATGACGCTGTGCGGCATGATGCCGCAGGCACGCGACAACGGCATGTTCGAGCATCTGGTACACGTGACGCGGGTCGGTGGCGTGCATGAACAGGAATGGGAGAGCAGCATCCCGCAACTGCGGGCGCGCTGGCTGCACCAGCAGGTGGTGCCGGTCGAAGGCGGCATCGTCGCCATCGTGCGCGACATCAGCGAGCGCAAGCTGGCCGAGGAGCGCATGCAGCACCTGGCGCACCACGATACGCTGACCGGCCTGCCGAACCGCAGCATGATCGCCGACCGGCTCGGCCTGACCATTACGCAAGCGGGCCGCCACGGCGGCTCGGTGCTGGTGGCGTTTATCGACCTCGATGGTTTCAAGCTGGTCAACGACGGCCTGGGACACAACGCCGGCGACGAGCTGCTGAAAGTGGTGGCCGAACGCATGAGCGGCTGCCTGCGTGCCGGCGACATGGTCGGCCGTTTCGGCGGCGACGAATTCGTGCTGGTGCTGAATGAGCCGCGCCACGGCGCAGACGCCGCGCCGGTGCTGGAGCGCGTGCGCGAGGCGGTGCTGGCGCCTATCACGTTGAGCGGGCAGGATGTACAGGTCAGTTGCAGCATAGGCGTGGCGGTCTATCCGCACGACGGCGCCGACGCCGATACGCTGCTGATGCACGCCGACGCCGCCATGTACCGCGCCAAGGACATGGGCAAGAACAACTGCCAGTTTTACACCCGCGAGATGAACGCCTGCATCGAAGAGAAGCTGGTCATGCTGGAAGGCCTGCGCAGCGCGCTGGACGAAGGCCAGTTCCGCCTGGAGTACCAGCCCAAGGTGGACCTGCGCACCGGCCGCATCTTCGGCGTCGAGGCGTTGGTGCGCTGGGAGCATCCGGAGCATGGCTGCATCGGGCCGGATCGATTCATCCCGCTGGCCGAGGAGAGCGGGATGATCGTCGCACTGGGCGAGTGGGTGCTGCGCACCGCCTGCCGTCAGAACAGGGCCTGGCAGGATGCCGGCCTGGCTCCGATGCTGGTCTCGGTCAATGTGTCGCCGCGCCAGTTCGAGGAACAGCGGTTGGTGGAACGCGTAGCGCAGGCGCTGGCCGACAGCGGCCTGGCGCCCGAATGGCTGGAGCTGGAGGTGACGGAAGGCGTCATCATGCGCGACCTGCAGCAGGCCGTGGCCAAGATGGCGGAAGTGCGGGCGATGGGAGTGTCGCTATCGATCGACGATTTCGGCACCGGCTATTCGAGCCTGTCGGCGCTGAAGTCCTTCCCGATCAGCACCCTGAAGATCGACAAGTCCTTCGTCCGCGATCTGGGGAGCAGCGACGGTGATGAAGCCATCGCCAGTTCCATCATCGATCTGGCGCACCGTCTGCGCCTGCGCGTGATCGCCGAGGGCGTGGAGACCGAGCAGCAGCGCGCCTTCCTGCGTCAGAACGGTTGTGACGAGATGCAGGGCTATCTGTTCAGCCGTCCGCTGCCTCCGGAGCAGCTGCGGCAGCTGTTGTTGAACCAGGCATTGCCGCCCCGGTCGTCGCTGGCCGCGCTGCTCGACGCTAGAGCGGCTTGATCACGTAGACGCAGCGGCGGGCGCCGTTGAGCATATGCTCGACGCGGCCCACCGAACACTCGGGGCCCAGCACGCGCTGGAACACATCAAGCTCCGAGCGGCAGAATTTCTGGCACTGGCGGGCGGCGGCGCAGATCGGGCAGTGGTTCTCGATCAGCAGCATGCTGCCATCGTCCTGGGCTTCCACTTCGGCCATATAGCCTTCCGTGGTGCGCGCCTGCACCAGCGCCGCCACGCGTTGCGGCAGCGTGTCCGACGCTTGCAGATGCTGGCGGTATTGCTGTTCGCTGGCCGCCTCGCGCGCGCCGATCAGCTTATCGAGGCCGGCGTCGCCGAACAGGCCGCGCACTTGGTCTATCAATTGCAGCGTCAGGTCGGCGTGGCGGTCGGGGAAGCGGGCGTGGCCGGCGTCGGTCAGCAGCCAGCGCCGCGACGGGCGGCCCGGCTTGTCGGCCACTTCTTCATACGTCACCAAGCCTTTTTCCTGCCACGATTCGAGCTGCCTGCGCGCGCCCATCGAGGTCAGGTCCAGCAGGCCGGCCAGCTGCTGCGCGGTTTGCGGGCCGCGCGTCTTCAGCAGGAACAGCGTTTGTTCGGCGGTGTTCATTGCAGCGCGCCTTCCAGTTTGTCGCGGTCGTCGCGGGCCATGCTGGCGTGCCAGGTCTGCATGCGCCAGGCCGACCACGCGGTCAGCATCGCGCCCAGCACCAGGATCAAACGCGTATCGATCAGGGTGAGCACCGCGCCGACCAGGGCCATGATGATATTGGCCAGGCAGAAGGTGGTAGAGATCAGGCCCATGACGGCGCCTTGTCCGTGTGCGCCGAAACGCTCGGCACACCAGTTGGGCACGATGGCGTTGTAGATCGAATGCGGTATGCCGTACAGGATGATGGCGGCGATGCCGATCCAGGCATTGCTGGCCGCGAGCAGTCCGATGAGCGAGGCGGTGATCAGCGCGAAGCGGCGGGCCCTCAGCAGCGGCTCGCCCTTGAAGGGGCGGCCGGCGAACATGGTGGTGGTGGTCATCACCGCGCACATGGCGGCGGTGGTCCAGGCGATGCCGCGCGCGCCGAAGCCGGGCACTTCGACCAGCCACAATGGATAGAACTCGTAGAACGCCGTCACGCCGCAGGTGTAGGCCAGCGTGACGATGAACAGGTTGCGCAGGTCCGGTTCGCGCAGCAGGTTCAATGAATGGCGGTCGCGGGCCACCTGCCACCACGAGGTGGTCGCCAGGGATGGTGCTTCGACCGGCAGCACTGCGGCCACCAGCACGGCCACCAGCAGCAGCGCGGCCACGGCGATCCAGAACGGCACGGTGATGCCCCACACCAGCGTAATGCCGGCCAGCAGAGGTCCGGCCAACCAGCCCATGTAGAAGGCGCCGTTCAGCCATGACAGCGCTTTGCGGCGCAGGTCGCCGTCGAGGCGGTCGGCCAGCATGGCGCGCGCCACCGAGCCGTTACCTTCCAGTAGACCGGTGATGAAGCGGGCGACGATGAACAGCGGGTAGGATTCCAGCAGCAGCGCGCAGGCCGTCGCGGCATGGCCGATGGCGGCGCCGACTGCGGTGATCAGAAGCACCGGGCGGCGGCCGTAGCGGTCGGACATGGGGCCCAGCAGCGCGGAGCCGATCAGCAGGCCGAGCGGGTTGATGGTCAATGCCAGGCCGAACAGCAGCTTGGGTGGCAGGCCGAGGAATTGGTTCAGGCCATTGCTGACGCCTGCGGCGAACAGCGGCGGCAGGATGGGATAGGGCAGGGACGCGCCTATCGTCGAGAGCAGCGCCAGCAGGCAGGCGGCGCCGATCAGCAGGGGTGTTTTCATCGTCTTTGTTCCATTGAGGCAGTAGCGCTACTGTAGGCGCATACGGCACATAAGTAAACAAAAATGTTTATTTATTCAAAGGTGCAGGAGCAGCGGCAGATCGGGGCGGCAGTCGTGCGTTGTGCCTTGCGCGCCGTGGTCGAAGCAGATTTCCATCAGGTAGGCGTCGCCTTCGCGCAGCGTTATTCCGGTGTCGCGGCAAGCTGCTTGCGCCGGTGCGGACAGCGCTTGCGGCGGCAGTGTCAACGTCACCGAGGTGATGGCGTTGACGCCGGCCGGGTGCTGCAAGGGCTGGCGGCGCGCTTCGGCGTAGCTGGCCGGCGCCACGCCTTTGGGCAGGTGGAACCACATCGGCTCCGATGCCGTCGCGTCCGCGCCGATGTCGATACGCATACCGGGCGGCAGATAGGATGGCGCGTACTGCCAGCTCGGAAAGGGGGCGCTGTCGTTGTCGTTGCCGCTGGGGCGGAAGCACACGCCGAATGGGCAGGCCGGGCTGCCGTCGGCCAGGCGTTCGGCCAGCAGGGTGGGGCTGGTTTGCGCGTTGCGCACTTCTTCATCATCGGCGATCCACAGCAGTTCGAGGAAGGCGTTGTGGAAGAAGAAGCGGCGGTTCTCCGTGCCCTGGCCGGGGTGGCGGTTGCCGGAACCTTCGGCCAGGCCGAGGGCGCGCAGCTGTTCGGCTTCCGGTGCGCCGGCGCGGGCGCGGATGAACAGGTGATCGATCTGCATGGCGCTTATTGCTGCTGCTCGATCATGGTGCGGATCTTGACGGCCTTCTCGAAGTGATCGAGTTTGTGCGTGCGTATCCACCATTCGGCCGCTTCCATCAGCAGCTCAGGATCGTCGTTCCGGTTGGCGAAGAAGGCGTAGAACGACAGGCCGACCGTCTCGCCTTTTTGCGCGATCTTGTCGTTACAGACGCGGATGATTTTTTCTCTCAGTTGCTGGCGCACGTTGTGGATTTCCTCTCTTTGACGGGCCTTCACTATACCTTGATGCGCTATGATGCGGCATCACTCTTACACTGAATCACATGAAGAATTGGTTTGTCAGCCAGCGCGGTGCGTATTTTTTTCTGCTGCTCGGCATCGGCCTGATGCTGCTGTTCGTCGCGCTGGAGCGGCACTTCCCGCGCGCCGATCAGCTGGAGACGGCCAGCGGCCGCGTGACGTGGTCGCGGGCTGCGCAGGGCGGCTTGTACTTTACGCTGGGCGGCGAGGAGCGCCAGTTCGTGGTGTTCGTCAAGGGCGATGCGGACCAGCGCCTGCGGCTGGCGATCCAGGATGCGGAGGCTTATCCGATCAAGGTGCGCTTCCATCCTGAGCAGGTCAGCAGCCCCAGTTTTGTGCCGGGGCGGTTTTATGCGGTGTATGGCGTGAGCGTCGGCGGCAAGGAGGTCTCCAGCCTGGCCGTGGTGCAGGGCAGCTACCGCCGCGACAATCTGGTTGCGCTGGCGATGGGCGTGCTGTTCGCGGCCTACGGCGGTCGGCGCGTCTGGAACCTCAGGAATGCGGTCGCAGGCGCTCCAGCAGATCGATATCGCCGGCCACGATGAAGTCCAGGTTGGCCGTGATGTGTTCGACCGGCCAGTCCCACCACGCGATCGCCTGCAAGCGCGCGGCCATGTCCGGCGCAAAGCGCTCCTTTATCTGCTTGGCCGGATTGCCGCCGACGACAGTGTAGGGCGCGACGTCGCTCGTGACCACCGAGCGCGATGAGACGATGGCGCCGTCGCCGATCTTCACGCCTGGCATGACCAGCACGTCGTAGCCTATCCAGACATCGTTGCCGATCACCGTGTCGCCCTTGTACGGCAGCTCGCCTTGCGCGGGCATGACTTGCTCCCAGCCGTTGCCGAAGATTTGGAACGGATAGGTCGAGATGCCGGACAGCTTGTGGTTGGCGCCGTTCATGATGAACTTGACGCCGCGCGCCAGCGCGCAGAATTTGCCGATCACCAGCTTGTCGCCGATGAAGGGGAAGTGGTACAGCACGTTGCGCTCGAAGTTCTCCGAGTCCTCGGGATCGTCGTAGTAGGTGTAGTCGCCGATGATGATGTTCGGGTTCTTGACCGTGTTTTTGATGTAGCAGACTTGCGGGAAGCCTGTCATCGGATGCGGGTTATTCGGTGATGGTCCGTTCATTCATTCTCCTTACGTGTACTAGCGTCGACCTGACACAACGGGGCAGATGACAGGGGGCTTCCGCAGCCGCTTACAGCCATCTTGAAGCAAGCTTCAATGATTGATGGTAGACACGAGCTCGTTTGCGCGTTTATATGATTGTGTGTCGGTTGCGGGAAAATGCAGTGCGAACGATAGAATTTGTGGCGGCATTCCGTCGGCTGTAAGGTTCAGTTCGTAAAAAACTGGCTGTCCATCACTGGCGGTAGACACAAATCGAACCTGAACAAATTTCTGAATTTCCCGTTGCATATGTTGATGCGCAATTACTTCCAATTTGACACTTTTACCATCAGGTAGAGTTGCGATAGGATGTATCGTCGAAAAACCACCAAGACTGTCGTCGATTCGCTTTAAGGTGTGCTCAGTGGCGATGATATCTCCCCTTTCGCCCTGGGCAAATAAAACAGCAGCGTCCTCGTAACGTTGATGCTGTAACGCGTCTATAAATTTGCTGGCGACAGCGGTGGTGTTTATGTCACTGCTTGTAGCTGCATTGGAAGCAAACGATGTGCAGAGCACAAGGGTGCCAAGGCTGAATAACTTCAATTTCATTCTCAATATCCCATATTCGAGGCAGTCATCTGACCGTCATTTATCAAAATTGTCCGCTTGTGGCCGGCTTCAGCCAAATTTTAAATACACGGCTCTGAGACTATCTTGCCGCCAATTAAGTGTTCCGAGCATCCGCTTGGCATAGGCAACGTAGGCGCACAAATGCCTGGTTTCGCAGCCTTGATCTTCACGGGAGTGCAATCCCCTTCGCACTCGCTATCATCAGAACATGCCTTGCCCGAATCATTCGTTTTAATTGCACAAAAATAGAACTGGCCCATCGGAAAGAGAATCCATTTCCCACCCCGCTCCGCGCACTGCTGCTTATTCTCCGGCGGCCTCGGCTTTTCGACTACTTTTGACTCGCGCGCCGAACTGCTCAAGGCGAATAGCGCTACGATAGCTAATAAAATGCTTCGAGTCGTCATGCAATTCGTTCACAAAAAATAGGGGCCTGTCCGGCAAGCCAACTCCGTCTGCTGATGGCCGATAGCGAACGAGGTTAAAGCAGCGCTCAGCGAAAAACGCCAACCACGTTATAGACAAACCCGCCGAACATCAGAGCCATCGACAACCACATTGCTGGCAGCAGGCTAGGAGGAAACAACTTGGTGTAGGCATTGCGCTCCGCGCTGTCGTCGAGACGGACCGGCATACGCGCAACGCGGAAGAAGTCGCCGTAGGGGACGAAGGCCCAGATGCAGCAATATAGGCCTAGGCCAGCGCGCATCAGGGCGTGGCCCAGCTGGCCGCCCAGAACCAAAAATACGGCATTTGCGACCAGTGCGATACCGACAATGGAAGCGGCTACGGAAACAAGGGTCGTACGGTTCGGTTGAAATCGCATCATCTTTACTTTCAATGGTTCTACGAGCAGAGCCACATGATAGCGCCGCGAACAAAGAAAACATACTCTTCAATTCTCACACGTCACCGTTCAATTTTCAGCGTTCAAAGACGATGTGGACCTATATGCATGCGATTGTAGGTCCGCTCTTGGCCGAACCCCGTCGCCATATGATCCTTGCAAGTCATTGTGGCGGGTGCGAGAAAGACCAGCCGTACGGGAACCGCTCAGCAAGTGCTTTCAATGCATCCAGATGCCTGTCACGCATATTGTTGAAATACGTTTGATCGTCACGCTGCGGATCGCGTTTCACGTGCATTAGCTCGTCACAGAGTGCACGGCCTTGCCAGGGTTTAGATACCAAGACGGCTTTCGCTCTATCTAAGTGCTGCTGGAGTTTGGGAGAATTTACCAAGCTAGTACCAAGGCGAGTATTGGACAATTCGGGGTATTGAGCTACGCACGCGATGACGGTCGGCAGAATCCACAGATCGTCGTCTTCAGAACTCCAGCCGGGGGCGGACACAAACAGCGCGCACAATGCGATAGTTATCTTATGACGCCGCATGATTTTTATGTTCCTTATATGGTCTTTAATTGCAACGCTACGGAAGCTACCGACCTGAAGCGTCTTCCCAGCGCAGGCCCGAACCGTCGCGGTGACAGGCCACTTCTGGCCGAGGCCCGACATCGCGCCCGATGATGAGGGGGCGGCTATGCTACAACATCTTCTGCCTGGCATTTCCATGATGCCCAGTTGAGCACAGCCGAAAGCAGCAGCCAAGATCCAGAAAAGGCAGAAGCGAAATGAGTTTCAAAATTTTCACAAAATTCAGTCGGCATTTGAACGGCTTCTGCCTTGTTGAAAACTGCGTAACACAATCCGCTCTCAAAATACGCGTTCAAATGATGCACCGGCTCACCTGACGGTGAAGCATCAGGAAGGATGCCGGTAAAACCAAAGACTATAGCAGCGGCTCCGAAAAGGGCCATCGCCGGAAGCATGTATCGAAGGGGACGCGGAACAACTCCATTCCACTTATTTGCTTTCTTCTGCCGCCTATACTCAAGTGTTGCACCAAGGGAGATGATCCCAACGTACATTGGGAACGCAGGCAACCACGACATGCTTATGGTTCGAGAGGCCAGCAATGCAGACAGCACAATCGCTCCGGCGCAAAGTGCGTTTGACATCCTGAGAATACTTCGGTCTGTAATCATGTAAGCGAATTATTAGGGTTCAGCACTACCACACCTATGACACATCGCGCTGGCGGCGGAAGGCCAGCCAGCCGGCGATCAGCGTGAAGCTGGCGACGATCGCCACCACCACCCAGAAGCCCTCGGGATCCTGCGCCAGCGGTATGCCGCCGACGTTCATGCCCAGCAGGCCGGCGATGATGTTGATCGGCAGGGCCAGCACCGTCACGATGGTCAGCACGAACAGGCTGTGGTTATTGCCTTCGTTGACCAGCGCCGCAATCTCTTCCTGTATCAGCTTGATACGCTCCTGCAGCGAGGCCATGTCCGCCAGCACCATCGAGAATTCCTCGGTCGATTCGCGCAGCTCCTGCGCGTCGATCTCGGCCACCCAGACCGGTGGCCGTTGCAGCAATCGGAACAGCGCCGCCGGTTCGGGCGCCAGCAGCCGTTGCAGCCGCACCAGCACGCGCCGCAGCGCGCCCAGGCTGGCGCGTTTGGTTTTCAGTTTGCCGGCCAGCAGATTGTCTTCGATCTCGTCGACCGTGCTGATGGCGTTGCGGACGATCTTGATCAGCGCATCCGCCTGGTCGCGCAGCAGGTGGATCAGCAGTTCGACCGACGAGCGTATCGGCTCGCCGTTGCGCACCGCGTTGCGCAGGCCGTCGACGGCCTTCAGCGGCTTGCGCCGCGCGCTGATGACGATCTGCTTGTCGACGCTGAGCCACAGCGTGGAGATGTCGGACGGCTCGAACGAGAAATCGTGCAGCACGTCGTTGACCACGGCGATCAGCGTGTTGTCGGCCATCTCGATGCGGGTCGAGCGCGGGCCTTCGTGCAGGCTTTCGTAGAATTCTTCCGGCAGCGCCGTGTGCTCGTGCAGCCACTTTTCGCTGGCGGTGTTGGCCAGGTTGTAGTGCAGCCAGATGAACTCCTGCGGATGCTGCTCGCGCGCGGATAGCCACTCGCGCGCGGCGTCGGCGTCCAGCGGCAGGCCCTTGCTGTCCGGCGCGCGGCCGAACAGGTAGCCGCAGACCAGACCCGATGAATCGGAACCGTAGGACAGGGGCGCATTCTGCATTCAAGATCTCCGTGATGGTGGCGGCCATCAGGATAGCAAATTACGCCCGGGTGGGGTGAGATATCCTAGTCGCTCAGACCAGCAGCGCGGCGTTCATCTCGATGGCGTCGATCTTCGCTTCGGCCAGCATGGATTCGAGCTTCTGTTCGTCGATGAACAGGTCGATGGCGGAATCGGAATGCGGCGGCAGATCGCGCTGCGCTTCCTGCAGCGGCGACTTCACCGGCGTCAGGTGATTGGCCAGCAGCAGCGTGTCGAGCAGGGTGTCCGGCGGGATGGACATGAAGCTGTCGCGCAGGCCTTCGATGGCTTCGGCCACCGGCTCCGGGATGCACAGCTTGCGCATCACTTCGCGGGTGATGATTTCCTCGCTGGCCGAATGCCAGTTTTCAGGATCTTCTTCCAGCAGGCCGGGGAATTCGTCGGCGCGCGAGAGCAGGTAGAAGCCGCCCACCTCGTGCACGATGGCGGCGAACAGCGCGGTGTCCGGGTTCACGCCCGTGACCTGGCGCGCGATGATGCGCGACAGCGCGGCCACGGCGATGGTGTGGTCCCACAGCTTTTCCGCTTTGGCGCGCAGCATGGGGTCGACGATCTTGCTGCCGAACTGGCGCACCACCATGGCGGCGGCCAGCGCGAACAGGTTCTGGTAGCCGATGCGCATGATGGCGCCGCGGACGTTGGTGATCACCGGTGCGCCGGAGCGGTTGAACATCGCCGAATTGGCGATGGCGACGGTGCGTGCTGCCAGCAGCGGTTCCGCCAGCACCAGGCTGATGGCCTTGTCCACCGGGCACTCCGGATCGTCGAGTGCGAGTTGTACGCGGAGTGCCGCATTGACGCTGGTTGGGAATACCAGTTCACCACGGATGGCCAGCGCCGCGATATGGCCGAATGCTTCGAGTTTATTCATGATCAAAATTATACGCATGCGCAGCCCCAATCTCAACGCCATCATGGGCTGAGGACGGCTTCTTTGCGCGGCAGGAGGCTGCGATGCGACAGTGTGGGGTGGGAAAAGCGGCGGCGCGGGGAGGGCGCGGCGGGCAGGGGAGCCGCGCGCGGCGCCGTATCAGGGGCCGCGCGCGGGGGAAAGCGTGAAACGGTATCAGGCGTTGGCCAGCTGCGGACGGCGCGCGCCGGTGTCGCGGCTGTAGCGGCTGACGGACAGGTCGTCGGACAGGATGGCCGGGCGGCGGGCCGAGATCAGGTCGGACAACAGCTGGGCCGAGCCGCAGGACATGGTCCAGCCCAGCGTGCCGTGGCCGGTGTTGATGAACAGGTTGCGCAGGCCGGTGCGGCCGACGACCGGCGTGCCGTCCGGCGTCATCGGACGCAGGCCGGTCCAGAAGCTGGCCGAGGCGGTGTCGCCGGCGCCGGGGAACAGGTCGTTGACCACCATCTCCAGCGTTTCGCGGCGGCGCGGGTTGAGGCGGGTGTCGAAGCCGGCGATCTCGGCCATGCCGCCGACGCGGATGCGGTCGTCGAAGCGGGTGACGGCGATCTTGTAGGTTTCGTCCAGAATGGTCGAGACCGGCGCTGCCGAGGCGTTCACGATAGGAACGGTGATCGAGTAGCCCTTCAGCGGGTAGACCGGGATTTTGACCAGGTCCTTGAGCAGGCTGGTCGAGTAGGCGCCCAGGGCGACCACGTAGGAGTCGGCCGTCACCAGCTCGGCGCCGCACTGCACGCCTTTGATTTCTTCGCCTGCCTTGACCAGGCCGGTGATATCGACGCCGTAGCGGAATTTGACGCCCAGCTGTTCGGCCATCGCGGTCAGGCGGGTGGTGAACAATTGGCAGTCGCCGGTTTCATCGTTGGGCAGGCGCAGGCCGCCGACCAGCTTGTTCTGGTCCAGGCCGGGTTCGGCGGCGACCAGTTGTTCGCGGTTCAGCAGTTCGTAGGGCACGCCGGTTTCTTCCAGCACCTGGATGTCTTTGGCGGCGTCGTCCAGCTGCTTCTGCGTGCGGAACAGCTGGGTCGTGCCTTGCTGGCGGCCTTCGTATTCGATGCCGGTGGCGGCGCGCAGGGCTTTGAAGCAGTCGCGGCTGTACTCGGCCAGGCGCACCATGCGTTCCTTGTTGACGGCGTAGCGTTCGGCATTGCAGTTCTGCAGCATCTGCCACATCCATTGCAGCTGGAACAGGGTGCCGTCCGGGGTGATCGACAGCGGGGCGTGGCGTTGCAGCATCCATTTCATCGCCTTGAGCGGGATGCCGGGCGCGGCCCATGGGGAGGCGTAGCCGGGGGAGATCTGGCCGGCGTTGGCGAAGCTGGTTTCCAGCGCGGGACCGGGTTGGCGGTCGAGCACGGTCACGTCGTGGCCGGCCTGCGCCAGATAATAGGCGCTGGTGACGCCGATAACACCGCTACCCAAGATTACAACGCGCATGACAGTCCCCCGAATATTATTGAATACCAGATATTCCGCTATGGTATGCTTGTATCACTAGTATTTGTTACTGTATAACTTGATAAATTCAGTGGATTTTCATGCGAATTCAAAAGGAATCGGTCCGCAGCCTCGATAAACTGGACAGAAAGATATTGCGCATCTTGCAGGAGGATGGGCGGATCTCGATGAAGGACTTGAGCGAGCAGGTGGGCTTGTCGATCACGCCGGCCATCGAGCGGGTCAAGCGCATGGAGCGCGACGGGGTGATCACCGGCTATCACGCGCGCATCGATCCGCCGGCGCTGGGGGCCAAGCTGCTGGTGTTCGTGGAGATCACGCTGAACCAGAAGTCCGGGCCGGTGTTCGAGCAGTTCCGGCGCGAGGTGTTGCGCATTCCGGAGGTGCAGGAGTGCCATCTGGTGTCGGGCGATTTCGATTACCTGATCAAGGCGCGCATCCACGAGATGGCCGAGTACCGCAAGCTGCTGGGCGATATGCTGCTCAGTTTGCCTGGGGCGGCGCAGTCGAAAAGCTATGTCGTGATGGAGGAGATCAAGGAGACGCTGATACTGTCGACCGAGGTATCGCCAGGTTGAGCCGCCTGGCCGTTCGCCAGCTAACGCAGCAATCGCGCCGCTTCAGTTAAAATGCCATAACGGCATTATTTACGAAGTGGAGCAAGTGTGAACAATCAGCACGGTACTCCAGGCAGCACCCATGTGGTCAGCGTGCATACGCTGGACGAGCATATGTCCAGCGACCAGAGCTTCAGCTCGGCCTACGCGCGCGCGGTCGGCGCCATCGCCGGCAACGAGGGCAGCCTCACGCTGGCCCAGTTCGCCGCCGTCACCGACATCGCCGGCGACGGCAAATCCTCCGCAGTCTTCACCGCGCTGGTATTGAACGCCATCGAATCGGGCGTGGACGTCGACTGGGCGCTCAATGCGCTGAGCCGCAGCAGCGGCGGCATCGACCAGGCCGCGCGCGAAAACGCCCTCAGCATGACCATCCCGCTGCTGGCGCTGCACGGCGCCGACGCCCGCGCGCTGGCGCAGCGCCTGGCCAAGGCCTTGTCGGCCCGGCTGTCGCCCGAAGACCTGAACCGGCTGCCGCCCACCGAAGAGCGCGGCATCCTCGCCAACCTGGGTGAGCAGGCCCGCCGCCTGGTGCGCGGCCGCTCGCTGGCCGACGCCGTGGCCGACTTCGGCCGCCATACGGGGCAGCCGGTGCTGGTCGAGCACGCGCGCAATTTCCAGTCCGGCGACATCGACCATCTTCAGCTGCGCGAACTGGTGGGCAGCACCACGGCCGCCATCGCGCACGACATCAACGTCTATCTGGAGCAGGCGCGCATGCTGTCGGTGGGGGAGGCCATGGCCGCCACGCTGATCAGCGCCGCCAACGACCTGAAGAACCAGGTGCTGCAACGCCTGACGCTGGTGGACCAGCGCATCGCCTACGAGCGCCAACTGCTGCTGGAGGAAATCGACGACGCCGTGCACGATGCCGGCAACGCCATCGAGCTGGCGATCACTGATCGCCTCAACACCGACCAGTGGAAAGACGAGGATGTGTGGGCCAGCATGGGCCGCCAGCAGTTCGGGCAGGAGATGGAGCGGCGGCTGGACCGCATCGTGCGCCGCAAGGAGCAGGCGCTGCACCTGATGCAGGAAGACCTGCGGCTGTTCCAGCAGGCGATGCGGCTGAATCAATCGTCGGTGTTCCAGCGTCAGCACCACTCGACGCTGGCCAAGCTGATGCCGCGGCTGCGGGTGGGCACGCGCATCGTCAACAGCGTGGATACGGCGGCCAACGTCACCCTGATGAGCGGTGCGGTGGTCGCGGCCGGCACCGGTACGGCCGCCTACCTGATCGGCGCGGCGGTGGTGCTGCCGGTGGTGGCGCCGGTGGCGCCGTTTGTCGGCGGCGCGGTGCTGCTGGCGGGCGCGTTCAAATGGTTCAGCGACGGCGGCAAGCGCAAGCGCACGGAAATCCGCGACAAGCGCGCCGCCTTCGAGGCCGAGCTGCGCAAGCAGCTGCAGGCGGCCGAGCTGAGTTTCAACGCCCAGCTGGACCAGGTGGCGCAAGGCTTCCACGACTCGGCGCTGCAACTGCTGACGCCCCTGTTGCTGGAGGCGGAAGCGGCCGGCCGCGTGCCCGGCATGCGCCAGCGCATCGCCGACCGTGTCATCACCCAGGCCCAGGCCGCCATCCGCCAGCTCGACACCGAGCTGTTGAAGGGGTAGCGGTTGAGTCTGATGGCGTGCTACGCTGGCGCCATAGCCTAACCAGGAGCTGCCATGAAAACGTATCTTGCCGCCGCACTTAGTCTGCTGCCGCTGCTGTGCCAGGCCCAGGACGGGCCGCCCATCACGCCTTACCGGCCGTCGGTCTCCAGTCCTGCGCAACTGCCCGCGGCCGGCCAGCTGGAGCTGGAGCTGGGCGGCTTGAGCAGCAAGTCCGACGACGGCCGCCGCAACAGCCTGCCATATGCGCTGAAGCTGGGTTTCAACGAGCAATGGGGCGTGGTGCTCAGCGGCGAGGGCCTGGTGTCCGCGCCGGACGGCGACGGCGGCCGCGCGCGCGGCATCGGCGATACGCTGTTCGTGCTCAAGCGCGCCTTCATCCTCGACGAGGGCAGCGCGCTGGGCCTGGAGCTGGGCGCCAAGGCGCCAACCGCCAAGGACAGCATCGGCAGCGGCCGCGCCGACTACAGCCTGAACGGCATCTGCAGCAAGGACATCGGCACCGTGCACATGGACGCCAACCTCAACGCCACCCGGCTGGGTGCGCATGACGCCGGCACGGGCAGGACCCAGACCGGCTTGTCGGCCTCGTTTTCCACGCTGATCAGCGAGCGCTGGGGCGTGACCGGCGAATGGTCGGGCACCCGCCGCAGCGGCGCCGACAGCACCGCGCAAGTGCTGGTGGCCCTCAGCTACAGCCCCAGCAAGCGCTTGACCGTGGACTTCGGCATGGCCCATGGATTGAACCACGCGTCGCCGGATTGGGCGTTCTTTAGCGGTGTGGTATTGCCGTTGGCGCAACTATGGTGAGAGATTGTGGCGAATTGTGTACGCTAGCGTACGGATAGTCGCCTGGGGCTTTGGTACGATTTCAAGTGAGCAAGTTCGCTCAGCCACGATTACAAGAAAAGAAGGCAACCATGAAAGCCAAGATCCTTGCCGCCAGCTTGCTGGCACTGTCCTCCGCAGCGTTCGCCCAGGACGTCGGCGTCTCCATCAGCATCGGCCAGCCCGGCTTCTACGGCCGCCTCGACATCGGCGATTATCCGCGCCCGCAGGTGATTTACCGCGAGCCGGTGCTGGTCCAGCGCCCGGTACGCTACATCGAGACCGCGCCTATCTACCTGCGCGTGCCGCCCGGCCATGCCAAGCACTGGGACAAGCACTGCGGCGCCTACAACGCCTGCGGCCAGCGCGTGTATTTCGTCCAGGATGGCTGGTACCAGAACCAATACGTGCCGCGCTATCGCGAGCGTCACGGCGATGCCTATCGCGAAGGCCGCCGCGATGAACGACGGGACGACCGCCGTGATGACCGTCGCGACGACCGCCGCGACGATCGCGGCGACGACGACCACGGCAAGGGCCACGGCAAAGGCCATGGCAACGGCCACAACAAGGACTGACCACGCGGCGCCGGCCGCCTACAGGAGACACGTTTGCAGAGCAACATCTTGATCGTAGGCGGCGGGGCGGGCGGGCTGGAGCTCGCTTGCAAACTCGGCCGCAAACTGGGGCCGCAGGCGGTCACGCTGGTCGACAGCCGCCTGTTCCATATCTGGAAACCGTCGCTGCACGAGGTGGCGGCCGGCACGCTGGACGTGCACCAGGAAGGCCTGTCCTACCAGATGCTGGCGCATGACAACGGCTTCACCTTCGTCTACGGGCCGATGCTGGCGCTCGACGCGGCGCAGCGGCAATTGACCGTCGGCGCCATCTACAGCGGCACGACCGGCCAGGCCGAGCGCGAAGAAGTGCTGCCGCAACGCCGCATCGGCTATGAATCGCTGGTGCTGGCGGTCGGCAGCACCTCCAATTATTTCGGCGTGCCCGGCGCGGCCGAACACACCATTTCCCTGAACGCCACCGAGGACGCCGAGCGTTTCCGCCTGACGCTGCTCAAGCTGCTGACCCAGGCCGAGCTGCAGAAAAGCACGCGCCCCGAGGCCGGCGTCGACATCGTCATCATCGGCGGCGGCGCCACCGGCGTCGAGCTGGCGGCGGAATTGCGCGAAGCCAGCGGCGTATATGCCGCCTACGGTTTCCGCCAATTGAAAGCCGAGCGCGACGTGCGCATCACGTTGCTGGAAGGCGCGCCGCGCATCCTGGCGCCGTTGCCGGAAAAGGTGTCGACGGCGGCGCTGGAGCTGCTGCACCAGCGCGCCGTCAAGGTCGTCACCGACACCCGCGTCACAGCCATCGGCGCCGATGCCGTCACGGCCGGCGACACCGTTTATCCGGCACAGATCGTGGTGTGGGCGGCCGGCATCAAGGCGCCGGATTTTCTCGCGCAGCTGGGCCTGCCGACAGTGAAGTCGGGCCAGCTCGACGTCGACGCCCGCCTGGCCGTCAAAGGCCATGCGGACATCTACGCGCTGGGCGATTGCGCCGCCTGCGCCGGGCCGGACGGCAAGCTGGTGCCGCCGCGCGCGCAAGCCGCGCACCAGCAGGCCGACTATCTGGCCGCGCACTTCCTGCGCCGCCGGCAGGGCAGGCCGCCGCAGGAGCGGCCCTACGTCTACCGCGACTACGGTTCGCTGGTGTCGTTCGGCCAGACCACGTCGGTGGGCAGCCTGATGGGATCGTTGAAGGGGCTAAGCTGGTTCGTCGACGGCATGGTGGCGCGGCTGATGTACGTCAGCCTGCACCTGATGCACCACCGCGCCGTGCTCGGCACGGTGCGCACCGCCGTGCTGGCGCTGGCGCGCTTCCTGATCAAGCGCAGCACGCCGCTGGTCAAGCTGCACTAGCAGTTCAGCTTGCCGGCGGCTTGGGCAGCACCATCGTCAGCGTGACGCCGCGTTCGGCGCCGGCCGACAGCGTCAGCGTGCCGCCCAGGTAGGCGGCCCGTTCGCGCGCCGTGCGCAGGCCGAACTTGTCGCCGATGCGTTCCAGCGCGGCCGCCACCGGCCCGCTCAGGCCGACGCCGTTATCCTTCACCGTCAGCATGACTTCATCCTCGTTGTCGTCGACGATGACGTCGACCTCGGTCGCCTGCGCGTGCGCGATGATGTTGCGCAGCGCTTCCTCCAGCGTGTGCAGCAGCACGATGCCGTGGCTGCGCGGGCAGCTCAGTTCGTCTTCGGGCAGGCTGCAGCGGGCGGCGATCTTGTGCTGCTGGCCGAACTGCTCGACCGCCTCGCTCAGCGCCACGCGCACGCCGAGGAATTCGAGCTTGTCGTTCCACAGCTTGATCTGCATCTGGCGGTTGGTTTCGACGATTTGCAGCAGCAGCTGCTTCATGTGGGCGGCGCGGTCCTGCAAGGCCGGCTCCTGCGGCATCTTCTGCATCAGCAGGCCCAGGTGCATGGTCAGCGCCGTCAGCGACGAGCCCAGGCTGTCGTGCAGCTGGCGCGACAGCGAGCGCCGTTCGTTGTCCCAGCAGGTGTGGACGTGGCCGAGCAGGTCGCTCAGGTCGGCGCTGCGCAGAGTGTCCTGCTGGTGGTGTTCTTGGTGCTGTTCTTGTGGCGACATGGTTTCTCTCTGGGCGGACTTTGCGGACTTTTGCGGATCATACCCGAGCTTTGCAAGTCATGGCGCACTATGGCAAGCGGTCACTGCTTGACGGGCACCGGCACGCAAGCGCCTATCACTTCCATCAACTGATCGATGTCGACCGGCTTGACCAGATGGCGGTCGAAACCGGCTTCCATCACGCGCCGCAGATCGTCGGCCAGGCCGTAGCCGGTCAGCGCGATCAGGCGGATGCCGGCGGTGGCGGGGTCGGCGCGCAGGCGGCGCGCGACCTCGTAGCCGTCGATGCCGGGCAGGCCGATGTCGACCAGCGCCACGTCCGGCCGGCGGCGCACGGCGGCTGCCACGCCTTCGTTGCCGTCGGCCGCCGACTGCACTTCGTAGCCGTAACAGCCGAGCATCATGGTCATCATTTCGCGGCCGTCGTCGTTGTCCTCGATCAGCAGCACGCTGGGCAGGCCGTGCTCGCCGCCGGCCTCGGCCGGTTGCGGCGCCGGCGCCGCCTGGTGTTCGATGCGCGGCAGGCGCAGCGTGAAGGTGCTGCCGCCGCCGGGGCCCTTGCTGGCGGCGGTGACTTCGCCGCCGTGCAGGTCGGCCAGGCGGCGCACCAGCGACAGCCCGATGCCCAGCCCGCCTTGCGAACGGTCCAGCGTGCTGGAGCCTTGCACGAACACGTCGAACACATGCGGCAGCAGGTCGGCGGCGATGCCGACGCCGGTGTCGCGCACGCTGAGCACGACGTCGTCGTTCTCGGTCCAGGTGCGCACTTCGATGCGGCCGCCGGACGGCGTGTACTTGAGGGCGTTGTCGATCAGGTTGCTGGTGATCTGCTCCAGCCGGGTGGCGTCGCCGTCGACCCAGCCCTGGTCCAGGTCCTGCTCCAGCTGGTAGTCGGCGCTGCGGCCGGTGGCGCGGTAGGTTTCCAGCGAGGCCGCGACCAGCGCCGCCAGGTCCAGCGGCGCGCGGTTGAGCAGGATCTTGCCCGACATCGCGCGCGACAGGTCCAGCAGGTCGTCGACGATGCGGCCCAGGTGCTGGCTCTGGCGCTGGATGATTTTCTTGGCGCGCGTGACGCCGTCGGCCGATACGCCGGGCAGGCCGATCAGCGAGGCCGCGCTGCTGATGGCCGACAGCGGATTGCGCAGCTCGTGGCCCAGCATGGCCAGGAACTCGTCCTTGGCGTGGTTCTGCCGTTCGGCCGACTGCCGTTCCTCGATCTCGCGCGTGAGTTTCTGGTTGGCGGCGGTCAGCTCGGTGGTGCGCAGGCTCAGCTGGCGGGCCTGCTTTTTCAATTCCTCGTTCTTCATCGCCAGCGCCACGAACACCGAGATCTTGGCGTACAGGATTTGCGGGATCACCGGCGTGAACAGGAAGTCGACGGCCCCGCGCTGGTAAGCCTTCAGCCGGTCGAGTTCGTCGGCCAGGAAGGCGGTGATGAAGATGATGGGAATGTCGGCCGAGCGCGCGCGCTGGTGGATCGCTTCGGCGGTTTCAAAGCCGTCCATGCCGGGCATGTTGACGTCCAGCAGGATCACGGCGAAGTCGTGCATCAGCACCTGGCGCAGCGCCTCTTGGCCCGAGCGGGCCGCCAGCACTTCGTAGGATTCCTGTTCCGCCCACTGCGTCAGCAGGCTGGTCAGTGCGAACAGGCTGTTCGCGTCATCGTTGACCACCAGGATTTTGGGTTTTTCTGTTTTAGGCACGGGGTCTCTGCACGATGCTGAAACTGCGAAATCTTCGCGGCCTTAAAGCTGCCAGAGAAGTGGGTAGTGGACACCATTTCATGATAACAATTGCATATATGAATGTCAAAAATGGCCGTTCAATCGAACGCGGCTGCGGGGCGCCGCGCGAGTGTTCGATTCCGTACAGACCCCGCCGCTGCGGACTGCGACAGTGGCGGCCTACCCAACTGAAAGGAATCATCATGAATATCGATACTGTCGTGGATAAGGAGTACCTGGGCCTGAGCTTCCGCGCGCTGGCCGACGCCCCGACCAGCGCACTGCGCGGCCTGAGCGCCAAGGATGCCAAGGCGCTGGCGCAGGCGTTCAACGTGCACACGGTGCGCGAACTCGCCAACCTGGACTTCGTCAAATGGGCCAGCGCGATCACCACGCTGGCCGAGCATGAGCAAGCCACGCCGGAAGAGCAGGCCAAGGAAACCCTGCTGGACGGCGGCCTGGAGATGACGTTCCCGGCCAGCGATCCGGTGTCGGTGGACGCCGGCATTACGCGCATCGAAGTGGCGCCGGACAAGGTCGATGCGCATGACGACCACCAGCATGCGGGCAAGATGGAGGAAGCGGCGCACTAAGCGCCTGGCCGTGCCGTCCGGCCCCGGCGGTTCAGGCCGGGGTCGGCGACATCGTGTGCGGTTGGGGCGGAGTGCGCATCATCTGCGCGGTGCAGCAGCGGTTCTTGCCGGAGCGCTTGGCTTCGTACAGTGCGCCGTCGGCCACCGCGATCACCGAGGCCACCTGGTCGGCGTCGTCCGGATAGATGCCGATGCCGATGCTGGTCGACAAGCGCAGCGTCAGGCCGTTGATGACATAGGGTTCGGAGACCGCCTCGATCAGCTTGGCGGCCGGTTCCTGGGTGTCGCCCAGCTGGGCGATATTGCCCATGACGATGACGAACTCGTCGCCGCCGACGCGGGCCACGGTATCTTCACGGCGCGCGCAGCCGACCAGGCGCTGCGCCACCATCTTCAGGATCTCGTCGCCGGTGGCGTGGCCGTGGGTGTCGTTGATGGCCTTGAAGCCGTCCAGGTCCAGGTACATCACGGCGGCCTTGTTTTGCTGGCGCGTGGCGTGCTGCAGCACGGTGGCGATGCGGTCTTCCAGCAGGCGGCGGTTGGGCAGGCCGGTCAGCGGATCGTGCAGCGCCAGTTCCTGCTGCTGGCGGCTGTATTGCGCCAGCTCCTTGTACAGCAGGCGCACTTCCAGCATGTTGTGGATGCGCTTGTGCACTTCCAGCAGGTCGAACGGTTTGCTGATGAAGTCGCGCGCGCCCGCTTCCAGCGCGGCGATCTTGAAGCTCGGCTGGGCGGTCAGGGCCAGCACCGGCAGGTAGCCGCCCTGTTCGATTTCCTTCAGGCCCTTCATGACCTGGAAGCCGTTCAGGCCCGGCATCTGCAGGTCCAGCAGGATCAGGTCGTAGCATTGCTGGCGGTGCAGCGGGCAGACCTGTTCGGGCAGCATGGTGGAGGAGACGTCGGTATAGCCGGCCTCGCGCAGGATCTCCAACATCAGTTCGACGTTGTCTGCGCTGTCATCCACCACCAGTATCTTGGCGTTCAGGATTTCTTCTCGGCTCGGCATATTATTCTCTGTCTGTCTCAAAGGGGCCATTCCGGCCAGAAATTTATAGTCCCACGATCATAGCGCAGGCGTCCGTGTTGCGGCGCACACAAGCACATGGTATTTCCGTGTGGCAATTAATTGTACCCGTTTTTTCGTATTTTTGTAGTTTATCAACTGATCTTCAGATTGCTTGTAGGACATTGCCGCGTCTGCGAGTAGGAATAGAATAATTTCCGTGTGGCAATAATATTCACAGCCATTAACAGGCTAATATCGAGGCTGCCATCGCCGCTCAGGCGTGCCGGTGGCTGGCCCCCATGGCCGCCACCTTGGCGATCAGCTCATTCGGCTCGACCGGTTTGGAAATATGCGCCAGGAAGCCGCTCGACAGCGCCTTGATGCGGTCTTCGGAGCGGGCGAAGGCGGTCAGCGCGATGGCCGGCAAATCGCCGCCGCGCGCCGGCCCCAGCGCCCGGATGCGGTCCAGCAGGCCGTAGCCGTCCACTTCCGGCATGCCGAGGTCGCTCACCATCAGGTCGGGCCGCGCATGTTGCAGCAGCGTCAGCGCTTCGGTCGCGGTGGCGGCGGTCAGCACGTCGGCATTGCAGTCGTTGAGGATGCGCTTGATCAGTTCGCGCGCGTCGTCCTCGTCGTCCACCACCAGCACTTGCAGGCCGGACAGGTCGTGCGCGGCCGCGCGGTGGCCGTCGCCGGCGCCCAGCGGCTCGTCGTAGCCGTGGCGGCGCGGCAGGCGCACCGTGAAGCAGGCGCCGCGGCCTTCGCCCTCGCTGTCGGCGTCCACCGTGCCGCCGTGCTGTTCCACCAGGTGCTTGACGATCGCCAGCCCCAGCCCCAGGCCGCCGTGCTTGCGGGTGGCGGTGGCGTCGGCCTGGCGGAAGCGCTCGAACACATGGTCGAGGAAGGCGGGGGCGATGCCGATGCCGCTGTCGCGCACGGCGATGGCGATCTGGTCGCCTTCGCGGTGGATGCGCACGTCGATGGTGCCGCCGGGCGGCGTGAACTTGATGGCGTTGGTCAGCAGGTTCCAGAAGATTTGCTGCAGGCGGCTGGCGTCGCCGGCCACCAGGCCGGGCTTGGCGTCGAAGTGCTTGTTGATGCGGATCTGCTTGGTCTGGGCGGCGGGGCGCACGGTGTCGATGGCGGCGGCGGCGATGGCGGCCGGCGCCAGCGACAGCATTTCCAGCCGCACCTTGCCGGAGGCGATGCTGCTCATGTCGAGCAAGTCTTCGATCAGCTGGGCCTGGGCGCGGGCGTTGCGCTCGATGGTTTGCAGGCCGCGGTGCAGGTCGGCCTGGTCGCGGCTGCCGCGCCGCAGCACCTGGGCCCAGCCGAGGATGGCGGTCAGCGGCGTGCGCAGCTCGTGCGACAGCGTGGCCAGGAATTCATCCTTCATCTGGCTGGTGCGTTCGGCGTCGGCGCGCGCCTGGCGTTCGCTGTCGAGCAGGATCTTGCGCTCCTCGGCGGCACGGCGCGAGGCGTCGTACAGGCGCGCATTGTCGATCGCGACGGCGGCCTGGGCGGCGATGCCGCCGATGATGCGTTCGGTGCGCTCGCTGAACATGTCCGGTTCCGGATGGCCGAAGAACAGGCAGCCGATCACCACGCCCGAGCGCAGCGCCACCGGCACCGCCAGGTAGCTGCGCACCGGCGGCTGGCCGGGCGGCGTGGCGCGGCAGGGATGGTCGCTGGCGTAGCGGGCGTCGGCCGGCAAGTCGTTGCTGCGCATCGCCTCGCCGCCGCGCAGGCCGTCGCTGGCCAGCGCATCGTCCTGCGGCCGGCCGAAGCTGGCGTAGCCGGGCGGGGTGCAGCTGGACAGCGTGTGCAGCACGCGCGCCTTGCCGTGGGCGTCGGCGCCGTGATAGAAGAAGGCGCCGTAGCGGGCGCCGCTGATGCTGGTGGCGGCGTCGGTCACTTCCTGCAGCAGCGGATGCAGGTCGCGCGTCGAGGCCAGCGCGTTGCCGGTGCGGTTGACCAGTTCCAGCACGGCGGTCTCGTCGCGCAGCGCTTCCTGCACGCGCTTGACCTGGTCGACGTCGGTGCTGGTGCCGAACCAGCGCAGCACGCGGCCGGCGGCGTCGTGCACCGGGTTGGCGCGCGTGAGGAACCAGCGGAATTCGCCGTTGGCGCTGCGGATCGGCACTTCCAGTTCGAACGGCAGGCCGGTGGCGCGCGACAGATCCCAGCGTTCCTGCATGGCGCCGACGCAATCGGGCGCGTAGACCTGGCGCCAGCCGTCGCCGCTCATCTGTTCGGCGGTGGTGCCGGTGTAGGCGTACCACGGCTGGTTGTACCACACCATGGTGCCGTCCTGCTCGGCAATCCACGCCAGCTGCGGCATCGAATCGGCCAGCGCCCGCAATTCCATCTGGCTTTGGCGCAGCGCTTCCCGGGCGTTCAGCAATTCCTGCTGGACGCTGGAAAAGGTCTGGAGCTCGGCGTCACCCGTCGGGGTTTGGGATGGAGTGGCGTCGGTGGGCTCGTTCGGAGGAATCATGTGGGCTTCATGCTGCCGCGATGCTGGCGCGGCCGCCGGACGGCGGCGCGTCAGGCTAACGCTGGACGTTTTACGGTAGCTTCATTGTAGCCCCATCTCCCACCGTGGCTCCGCACGGTTGGTGGCGTTCAGGCCTGGGTGTTGCCCATGCGCCGGGCGATCTGCTCCAGCGCGGCTTGCAGCTGTTCGATGTCGTAGGGTTTTTGCAACGACTGGGCGGGGAATTCCAGGTGGCGGGTCAGCTCGTCGCCGTAGCCTGAGGCGAACAGCAACTGCAGCGTCGGCGCCTGCTGCAGCGCCTTGCGCGCCAGCTCGACGCCGGACATGCCGGGCAGGCTGACGTCGGTGTACAGCACGTCGAAACTCTGGCGCGACAGTTCGGGCAGGGCGTCTTCGCCGGTGGCGGCGGCCTGCACTTCGTGGCCGAGCGCGCGCAGCGTCTCGCACACCAGGTAGCGGGCGTCGGCATTGTCCTCGACCACCAGCATGCGCAGCGGCCGCGTGGTGTCGGCCAGCGGCGCGGCCTGGGCCGGCGCCAGCGTGCACAGCACGCCGGCCACCTGGCCGGCGGCGTCGCGCACCGGGGTGTAGTACAGGTCCAGCGGCAACTGGGCGACGCCGTTGTTGCGCCACGCCGGCAGCATCACGCCGCGGTAGCTGGCGCTGTCGCCGGCCCAGCCCTGGCGGATGGCGGCGCCGTTCCAGCTCCAGGCGGCCGGCTGGATCGACGGCACGCTGCCGCCGGGCGCGCGCAGGCTCGACAGGCCGATCAGCGCCGCGTAGGCATCGTTGTACACCATGATTTGTTCGGGGCCCCACATCAGCAGCATGGCGCTGGGGGAATTGAGCAGGATGTCCACCGTCAGGCGCAGCGGCAAGGGCCAGCCGGCCGGCTCGCCGAGGGCGGTGCGCGACCAGTCGGGGGAGGGCGGCGCGACGGGGGCGGATGATGTCATGCTGGGGCAACCTGTCAGTATGTTGTCTTGGAAGGCAAATCTGACCGCATCGTACACTAAAAAAAAAGCCCGCTACAGGAGCGGGCTAAATCTATTTCCTTGGAGGAGAATAGAGGAGACAGGTGAATGATGCGGCAGCGCCCAAGGGAAAGCAAATTCTTTCTCATGATGAGCGAGATCACTGGCATGAATGAAGCTACCTGCAAGCCTTGAAAATCCTGGGTTTGTGAGCGAAATGTTCATATTTTGTATCGCGCGGGCGCGCGCTGCGGATACACTGGATGGCGTAGCGGCGCGGTGCCGCAAAAGGGAGGCGCGATGGCGACGGTAGTGAAGCACAGGAAGGTGAAGATTGTTGTGCTGGAACAAAACGAGCAGATCGCAGGCACTTGCCGCGAGGGCGATATCGCCATCATCAACGATCCGGCGGGCTGGTGGATCAAGTTCGTGGGCGAGGGCGGCCATATCGATTGTTATGGCGTTCCCTATCCTTCCTATAATGAAGCATTGTGGTCGGCCAAGGCGGCGGCCGAATTCGGCACCTGACAGAGAGTGCTGGACAAGCCGGGGGAGTGTCCCTATAATGCTGCTTCTTTCGAACGGCATGCCGCTTGAAAGAGATGCAGCAAAGCAGTTAGCACAGTGGTTGATTCGGTGTTTTACATATCGAACCAATTAAACGATAGAAAATATCGAACTTTGCAAAACGAAATTAATGCTTTATAATGTTGCTTAAGCGGCTGTAGCTCAGCTGGATAGAGTACTTGGCTACGAACCAAGGGGTCGTGGGTTCAATTCCTGCCAGCCGCACCAAAATTCGTAAGTGAGAGGGCCTGAAGAGAAATCTTCGGGCCCTTTTGCTATTAGTGTAAGACCTTGAAACGGATTGCAAAATTTCTTCAAGGAATTCTTCGCCAAACAAGAAAACGCTGTTATAATCTTGTTTTTCGCGGCTGTAGCTCAGCTGGATAGAGTACTTGGCTACGAACCAAGGGGTCGTGGGTTCAATTCCTGCCAGCCGCACCAAAATTCGTAAGTTGAAAGGCCTGAAGAGTGATCTTCAGGCCTTTTGTCTTTTCATCTCCCCGGACAAGCCGTGTTCCCGCAATGCGGAATTTGTCGCGGTGCGGTAATGTTGATTTCCTGATTGTAATTAAATCAATTTTGCCGAAGTAAAAAAATGTACAAAATAGCAGTGTTCTCTTGTACATTTACCCTTTATGCCGCCTTTTTCGGCTAGCGTCGTTGTTTTCTTCTGGATAAAGTTATGTTGACCCTCCAACAAACCTCAGCACTGTCAAATCATCGCCCGACGGGGTTTGATTATCTTCGCGTCCTGCTTGCTGTGTGCATCGTCGCATGGCACTCGGTCTCTATTGTCTACGGGGACAAATACGTGGGGGACTTTGTTCCCATGCGTCCGCTGATCCTGTTCCTGGTCCCCAGCTTCTTTGCCCTGAGCGGCTTCCTGGTGTCGGGCAGCCTGTTCCGCACCAACCATCTGCCTACGTTCCTGACCTTGCGCGTGATCCGTATTTTCCCGGCCCTGTGCTGCGAGGTGGTGATTTCCGCCCTGATCATCGGCGCCGCGCTGACCACGCTGCCGATACAGGAGTATCTGTCGCATCCCATGGTGCATGACTACTTCCTCAATGTGCTGGGCATCATCCACTACACCTTGCCCGGCGTGTTCACCGCCAATCAAACCGACTCGGTGAACGGCCAGCTGTGGACGATTCCGTTCGAGCTTGAGTGCTACATCGCCATCGCCATCCTGTATCTGCTGACCTTGCACCGTCGCCCGCGCGTATTCGTGGTGGTGCTGGCTGTGCTGACGGTGCTGGCGACCGCGCGCGGCTTCACCCGCGATCTGGGCGATTACAACTTCCGGCCGACGGGGCGCTCCGTGGTGTGGGCTTTCCTTTGGGGCGTGGCGCTGTACGCGCTGCGTGAAAAAATCCGCCACAATAAATTTATTCTGATCGCAAGCATCGCGTTTGCCTGGCTGATGCTGCAGTGGCGGGAAGGCGAGTACCTGGCCGCGCCGGCGATCGCCTACATCACGGTGTATATCGGCCTGATCGATTTCAAAAGGTCGTTCGTGCTGTTTGCCAGCGATATTTCCTACGGAATTTACCTGTACGGTTTTGCGGTGCAGCAGGCGGTGTACCAGGTGTTGCCGAATTTCCGCACCTGGCACGAGAACTTCGTGATTTCGCTGGCGATCTCCATGGTGTTCGGCTATCTGTCGTGGACCTTTGTCGAGTCAAAAGTGATGAACAGGAAGAACGATGCCATCCAGTTCGTGAATTCCTTTACCGACCGCGTCAGCTCGATCGTGCGCAGCATTTTCGGCGTCCGCCAGCGCTGATGCAAAAAAGTGTCCAGGGGCTCTTCTTGATTTGAGTTTCCCCTGCTATAATATTGTCTTTCGCGGCTGTAGCTCAGCTGGATAGAGTACTTGGCTACGAACCAAGGGGTCGTGGGTTCAATTCCTGCCAGCCGCACCAAAATTCGTAAGACGAAGGGCCTGAAGAGAAATCTTCAGGCCCTTTTTCTTTGTGCTGCCGATTTAGCCTGCGCGAGCCTTGCGGCGGCGCGCCAGTGCGCCGATCAGGCAGGCGCCGAACGCCAGCATCGCGATCCCCGACGGCTCGGGAACTGCGCTCGGAATATAGCTGGTCTGCAGCGCATAGTCGGCGGCGTAAGCCGCGTCGATGGTGATGGTCGGGGACAGGTAGGCGCCGAACTTGTAATATTCGGTGGCGTACTGGTTGACATCAGGGTTGCTCGAATAGAGGTAGCCAGTGGCAACCAGTTCAACGAAGTTGTTGTTATTGGGCGTGACCCACAGATCGAACGACGAATCGAAGCTATGGGCCAGCGTGCTGCTGCCGCCATTCTGCGGGGTGAAATTATTGGTGCCGGTGACCTTGGTAATGCCCCAGTCGAAATTGCCGTCCGTTTGCGCGCCAAGGGTACGCACATCGTCATCGGCCTGCCCGCTGACGCCGGTGACGAAACTGGCCTTCACTGCGACGTTGGGAGTGTTCGGGGATAGCGAGTAGGTGTCCGGAACCAGCGGGGTGAATCCGTAATCCGCCGTAATCGATCCTTTGGTGTTGATGTGCACCAGCACCGGTTGCTGCGAGTTGCCGATGACTGACCAGCGGAAGTTCATGCCCAGATTGTAGACGCCCGCCATATGCGAGGCGGAGTTGCTGGTCGATGCCTGGAGCGCGATGAATGGGGCGCCCGATTGATTGGCGCCAGCCGTGGCGCTTGCCAAAGCCGTAGGCGCGCTGAGGCGATTTTCGCCGAATTTGTCCGACTGCTGATAGACATAGTCGCCTAAGGTGACTGTCGAGCCGACCAGGGCTGGCGGCATCACGGGAACGGCCGCCTGAACCTGACTTGCTGCTGCCAACACCAGCAATGATGGAATAATGTTTTTCATGGGAACTCCGAATCTGAAGGAGTCCTAGTTTAATATTAATATTGTGTATATTGCAACTTACATTAATATCAAATCATTATTTTTTTTCGGCGGCCTGAGCGCATTGCGCCGATAGGATGGCGCGCGTGGTCGCGTCGCTGACGCTGCGGATGGCGTCCGTGGTGCAGTGTGCGGCGCTGACCTGCATGGGCACGGCCTGCCGGCTCAGATTGCGGTAGCCGATGATGCCGATGGCCGCGGCGGCGATCAGCGTCAGCAGGGCGTTGGATTTAGCTTTCAAAAATCATCCCTTCTTTGATAGTGCTTCCATGATACACGGGCCTCGTGCGATGATTATCCGATCATCGTCCCGGAGGAGCGTGCATGACCATCATCACTACCGTTGAAGACCTGCGTGTCTTGGCCCAGAAGCGCGTGCCGCGCATGTTCTACGACTATGCTGATGCCGGCTCTTGGACCGAGTCGACGTACCGCGCCAACGTCGACGATTTCCAGACCATCAAATTCCGCCAGCGCGTGGCCGTCAACCTGGAGAACCGCTCGCTGAAGAGCACCATGGTCGGCCAGGACGTGGCGATGCCCGTGGCGCTGGCGCCCACCGGCCTGACCGGCATGCAGCACGCCGACGGCGAGATCCTCGCCGCCAAGGCCGCCGAAAAATTCGGCGTGCCGTTCACCCTGTCGACCATGAGCATCTGCTCGATCGAAGACATCGCCGCCAATACCAGCAAGCCTTTCTGGTTCCAGCTGTACGTGATGAAGGACCGCGAATTCATCAACCGCCTGATCGACCGCGCCAAGGCCGCGCGCTGCTCGGCGCTGGTGCTGACGCTGGATTTGCAGGTGCTGGGCCAGCGCCACAAGGACTTGCGCAACGGCCTGTCGGCGCCGCCCAAACTGACCATCGCCAACATCGTCAACATGGCGACCAAGCCGCGCTGGGTGATGGGCATGCTGGGCACGAAGCGCCGCAGCTTCGGCAATATCGTCGGCCATGCGTCGTCGGTGTCGGACATGTCGTCGCTGTCGTCGTGGACCAGCCAGCAGTTCGACCTGAGCCTGTCGTGGAAGGACGTCGAGTGGATCAAGCAGCGCTGGGGTGGCAAGCTGATCATCAAAGGCATCATGGACGCGGAAGATGCGCGGCTGGCGGTGGAGAGCGGCGCCGATGCGCTGATCGTCTCCAACCACGGCGGCCGCCAGCTCGATGGCGCGCAGTCGTCGATCGGCGCGCTGCCCGGCATCGTCGATGTCGTCGGCAAGCAGATCGAAGTGCATATGGACGGCGGCATCCGCTCCGGCCAGGACGTGATCAAGGCGCTGGCGCTGGGCGCCAAGGGCGTCTACATCGGCCGGCCTTTCCTGTACGGCCTGGGCGCGATGGGCGAAGAGGGCGTCAGCAAATGCCTGGACATCATCCGCAACGAGCTCGATCTGACGATGGCTTTCTGCGGCCTGCGCGATGTCACCAAGGTCGATAAAAACATCCTGCTGCCGGGTAGCTACTGATGAAGCAGGGCTTACGCGGCGAGGGTTTGTTGCGGCAGGGCGTGGCCAGCCGCAGCGCATTGTCGGTGGCGATGCTGCGCGCCGCCCATCAGTTGATCGACCAGCCGCTGGTGTTCGACGATCCGCTGGCGCTGGCCGTCCTCGGCCCGGAGCACGCGGAGACGGTGCGCAGCACGCCGGAAAAATTCGACACCGGCATCATGCGCGTGCTGCGCGCTGCGATGGCGGTGCGCAGCCGCTTCGCCGAGGATGAACTGGCGGCAGCGCTGGAACGCGGCGTGCGCCAGTACGTCGTGCTGGGCGCGGGCCTGGACAGCTACGCCTACCGCGATCCCGCGCCCGGCCTGAGCGTGTTCGAGGTCGACCATCCCGCCACCCAGCGCTGGAAGCGCGGCTTGCTGGAGCAGGCCCGCGTGGCCGCGCCGGCGTCGCTGAAGTACGTGCCGGTCGATTTCGAGCGCGACGACCTGGCCGACAAGTTGACGGCGGCCGGCTGCAAGCTGGATGAGCCGGTGTTCTTCTCCTGGCTGGGCGTGACCCTGTATCTGACCAATGACGCCGTGTTCGACACGCTGGCCTTCGTCGCCGGCCTGCCGTCCGGCAGCGGCATCGTGTTCGACTATGGCGTGGTGCCCGAGCTGCTCAATCCGATGGAACGCATGGGCATGGCCTACTTCGCCAAGAAGTACGAGGCCGAGGGCGAACCGTGGATTTCCTTCTTCGCCCCCGAAGTGCTGGCCTGCGAATTGCGCGCGCTGGGCTTCGGCGACGTGTCCGACCATGGCGCCGACCAGCTGCGTGCCCGCTATCTTGCAAGCCGCAACGACGGCCTGCAGCTGGGCGGCGGCACGCGTCTGATGCGCGCCCATGTCAAATGAATTTGGATGAATTAGAGTTATTGTTCTAGTATCGTTGTATTTAATGCTAAAGCTTACCGTGCGGCAATAGCAGCGTGCTAATCTCGATTTCGGCGCTTTCTTATGCGTAAAACGCATGTAGGGCCGCCTTTCATTCACTTCTAAAATAGGAAAAAGAAATGGAAATCCTGATCGACACGACCTTCATCTCGATTACCGATTCGACCGAATCGGAATACCTGCAAGACGACATGAGCGGCGCTCTGGCTGATGTCAGCGTTTCGTGCTGCACCTGCTCCTGCTCCTGCTGCTGCTAATTGCCAGCTGGTGGGCGGGATGGCGGCGCTGCCGTCGTCCCGCCTTTCCGCAGGTGCGCCGGATGAATGTTCTGACGAATAGG
Source organism: Rugamonas rivuli (assembly GCF_009380165.1). GTDB lineage: Bacteria > Pseudomonadota > Gammaproteobacteria > Burkholderiales > Burkholderiaceae_D > Rugamonas > Rugamonas rivuli. The sequence continues at coordinate 50,975 of NZ_WHUF01000005.1, read as the reverse complement.
TATTCCCAATGAATGAATCACTTTACGTTTCGCCGCTGGCGGAAATCACCACGCTGGGCGACGACAAGATCGCCATGTCCGTGGTCGGCCGCCGCTTCACGGTCGAAGACAAGGTCGGCATGCTCAAGACCATACTGGACCAGGCCGGGAAGGGCGTGCAGCTCTCCGCACTGACGGAGTCCATGGCCGACAGCTTTCCGCCCGAGGCGATCGAGGCGGCCGTAACGGCGCTGGTCAACACCCGGGTGCTGGTGCGCGACGACGCCCGCGCCGGCGGCGACGCCACCCATCAGCATCTGCAGCACCGGCGCGAACTCGATGCGCTGATCCCGCGTGACCAGCTGGCCGCCTACGACCGCGCCAACTGGCTGCTGGTGCTGGCCGGCGAGGGCGCTTGCGCCGATGCGCTGGCCGAGTCCATGGCGCAGATGAACGTGCCGCTGCAACGCGTAAGCCGCGACGGCGCGCTGCCGGAAACTGGAGACAAACGCGCGCTGCTGCTGGTGTGTTCCGACTTCGAGGATTTCGCCACCTTCCGCGCGATGAACGCCAAGGCGGTCGAGCGCGGCCTGGCCAGCCTGTATCTGGGCATAGACTGGAGCACCGTGCAGTGCGGCCCGATGGTGATGCCGAAGGCGACCGCCTGCTACGAATGCTATTTCCACCGTGTGCGCAGCACGCGCAAGTTCGTCGCCGAATTCGACGTGCGTAGCAAGCCGGAAAACATCCTGTACCACGCGCTGCCTAGCAGGCTGGCGATCCAGTTCGGCGTGGCCGAGGCGTCGCGGTTGGCGCTGCAATACCTGAGCGGCACGCTGGACAACCTGCAGCACAGCGTGTTCAGCGAGATCGACAGCCTGACCGGCGAGACGCATCGCAGCCGCGTGCTGCGCCTGCCGCGTTGCGCTTGTTGCGGCAATGCCAGCACGGCGCGGCCGGTCGGCACCGTGTTCCAGCAGTCGCTGCTGCGTCGCCGGGCTTAAGCCATGGAACGCCTATCCGACGCAGCGCGCCTGGCGCTGATTCATGAAGCCCTGGTGCACCGCCGCCACGGCATCATCACCACCTTGCTGGAAGAGACCGAGCATCCCGATGCGCGCGGCCTGTTCGTGTTCAACGCCCTGATGGTCGACGTCAAGGCGATGATGATCGACCCCTCACGCGCCAAGCCGAACAACCCGACCAGCGACCGCGCCAGCCTGGCCGGTTCCGGCGCCGCCTTCGACCGCACCTCGGCCCTGTGGGCGGCGTTCGGCGAGGCGATCGAGCGCTATTCGGCCGCCGTGCATTTCGACGACCAGCTGCACTACGCCAGCCAGGCCGAATTGGGCGCGGCGGCGGTGGGGCTGGAGCGGTTCGTGCTGTTCTCGCCCGAGCAGTACGCGGCTGAGGGCTTTGAATTTTCAGCGCCGGATGCCGACGTCACCCGCGCCTGGGCGCGTGCGACGGATCTGTGCGACCCGGAGCGCGAGTGCTATGTGCCGGCGCAGATGGTCTATCTCGGCATGCAGGTGAAGAACCAGCGCGAGATCGTGTTCCAATCCTCGTCGACCGGACTGGCGTGCGGCATGGACGAACAGCGCGCCATCCTGAGCGGCTTGTGCGAAGTGGTCGAGCGCGATGCCTTCGCGGCCATGTGGCAGATGCGCTATGCGCCGCGCCGCCTGGAAGTGGGCGCATCGGCGCGTGCGGCCTTGCTGCCCGGCGTGCAGCGTGCGCTGGACCATCCGTCGCTGGACGTGCGGCTGTGGGACATCACCACCGATGTCGGCCTGCCGGTTGTGCTGTGCCTTGCGCGCAGCCGCAACGACGGCACCATGTCGCTGGGCGCGAGCGCGCAGCTGGGCGTGGGCCAGGCGATCAACAAGGCGGTGATCGAAGCGCTGCACGGCTATTGCTGGGCGAGTTCCATCCTCGGCGCGGGTACGCCGCTGCCCGAGCGCAGCGCCATCCGCAATCCGGGCGACCACTTCGCCTACTTCCTGGAGCCGTCGCGCCAGCAGATGATGGACTTCCTGTTCGAGAACGCGGAGACCATCGACAGCGGCGACGCATCGCTGCACCAACTGGCCACGCTGGACGATCTGCTGGCGCGTTTGCGCGCCATGGGCCTGCCGGCGCTGGCGGTCGACGTCACCTCGGAGGATATCGCCAGCCTGGGTTTCTGCGTAGTGCGCTCGCTGATCCCCGGCCTGCATCCGCTGCTGTTCGGCGACGGCATGTTGAGCCGCGACGAACGCCGCCTGCTCCAGATCGCCCGCCACTGGGGCCTGGCCGAGGTGCCGCCGCCGAATACCGATCCTCACCCATTCCCTTGATGCGGACCTCACATGAACCATAGTTTGCAAGAACTGCTGCCGCCGCAGGCCATGGCGGGCGATTTCGACATCGACGATCCGGCCGAGATTCTGCACGAGCAGACCAAGTTCCATCGCGCCACGTTGGCGGGTCAGGTCAAGAACATCGTCCGCTACCTGCGCCATCCGGCTTTCATCGCGCGCGGCGCGGCCGGCTACAACGTGTTCGCATCCTGCCCGAAGATAGCCTTGCCGGAGCCTGACCTGGCGCTGGGCGAGCTGGCGGCTGCGATGGCCGGCCGCACCAGCGCACGCGGCTTCGCGCCGGCACTCAGCCTGCGCGAAGTCTCCAGCCTGCTGCACCACGCGCTGCGCGTGAACCGCTACCGCAGCAGCGACGCCGCGCCGCACGTCAAGCTGGCGTTCCGCGCCTATCCGTCGCCGGGCGGCCTGTATCCGACCGAGTTTTACTTCTTCCTGAACCAGGTCGAAGGCGTTGAGCCGTGCATCGCGCACTACGACGCACGCGAGCACTGCCTGCGGGTGTTGAGGCAGCAGGACGGCGACGCTTTCGGCAGCGCCGAGGTGCGCGGCGGAGAGCAGTCCATCAAGGCGCCGCTGGTGTGCGTGATGACTAGCGTGCCGCAACGCGCCACCGCCAAATACGGGCCACGCGGCTATCGCATGGCGCTGCTCGAAGCGGGCCACGCCTCGCAGAACCTGTGCCTGGCGGCGCAGGGGCTGGGCATGGGATCGCTGGTCTACGGCGCCTACTACGACGATGAACTGGCTGCGCTGCTCGATATCGATGGCGTGACCGAGACCGTGGTGTCGGTCATGCTGCTGGGCCGCGAGGCGCAGCCGGAGACCGCCGCGCCATGAACGACAATGCCATCCGTGTGCTGGGCGATACGCCGCAGGTGGCCGGAGCCAGTCTGCGGCAGGGCGCGTTCGCGCTGCTGCGTCATGCGGCGGCGGGCGAGCGCGATGCCGCGCTGGCGGAGCTGGACCAGCTGTTTGCGCTGAGGGGCCGTTTCCACGCCTATCCGCTGCTGCTCGATATGGTGGCGGGCAAGCAGCCGTGGCATGCGAGCGGCTCGCTGTTCGTGCTGGATGCCGCGCCGCTAGCGCCGGCATTGCAGGCTCACTTCGAAGAGGCGATCGCCTGTTGCGCCGCTTTCCTGGAGCTGCCCGCGCCGTGCATCCTGCTGCAATGCCGCGCGGAGAGCCGCGACCTGCATCTGACGATGGAGAGTTTCCCTGGACTGGCTGTGCTGCGCCTGTCCACGCTGTCGCCCGGCTACCCGGACGATCTGCGCGCGGTGCAGTTCCATGAAGTGGCGCACTGCTTCCTGACTTGCGGCGTGCGCTTGCTGGATGAAGGGCTGGCGCATTTCTTCGCCAGCCGCTACGCGGGCGCCACGCTGCCGGCGGCGAATATGGAGCTGCTGCCGGCTATGCGCACGCTGTTGAGCCGCAGCGCCGACAGCATGTTCGGCGAGAGCGTGGACAGCGATCTGGCGGTGTACAAGTCGGCCTGCCGCGTCGGTGCCGATTTGCTGGAGGCGATTTATGCGCTGGGTGGGGCAGGGCGCATCACGCGCTTGTTCGCCGCCGTGGCGCGGGCCGGTTCGGAAGCGCAGATCGTGCGGCTGGTGGAAGAGGCCAGTGGACAGAGTTTTCCCGCCGTCGCCCGCAACGGTGGGCCGAGCGCGGCGCAGGCTGCGCTGGTCGAGCGCGCGCGCCAGGCCGTGTTCACGGGATGGATCAACAAGAATCCGGCGGACATCGACGAGGCCATCGCCACGCTGGAGGCGGACGATGTCTATGCCGAACCGGCGCTGCTCGACAGCCTGCTCGGCGCCCGCATCAATCGCGCGCTGTTGCAGGTGAATTTTGCGACGCCGCCGACGGCTGATGAACTTGCGCGGCTGGAGTTGCTGCTCAAGGCTGCGGAGTGTTTGCCGCAAGGGCGGTTGTGGCTGTGGCGCGGCACGCATGCGATCCTGATGATATTGCTGGCCCGGCCGAATATCATCAAGGTCGCCAGCGCGGGCCAGCAGGCGATCCAGGCTTTCAACAAGGCTGTTCAGCTGATACCGGACGATCCAGATTTGCTGGTGCAGCACGCATCGTTGCTACTGCATGCACCGCCCGCATACGGCGGCGACCGCGATCTGGGCGTGAGCAAGCTGCGGCAGGCGATGTTGGATCCGGTCTACCGCGAACATGCACGCCAGGTCTTGCTGGAGTACGGCATCGAGACGCCAGCGGAGGAGGCCACCGTAGCCGCAGCGGTGCCGGTTGCTGCGCCAGCGCCCGACGCAGCGCCGGCCCCCATACTGCTGGAGCTGAGCGGCGTTGAGCTCCGCTTGTCCTCATCCTTCACGCTGCGCCCCGGCGCGCTGACGGTGCGGCGTGGCGAGCGCGTGGCCTTCATCGGCCGCAACGGCAGCGGCAAGTCCATGCTGATGGAGACCCTGCTTGGCCTGCGCCAGCCAGACCGTGGCACGGTCGCACTGCATCTTGGCGATCCACGTGACGCGGCCACACGCCAGCGCATCGGCGGTCTGCTGCAAGGCTACGACTTGCCAGGCCAGACCAAAGTGCGGGAGATGATGGCGCTGCACCAGGCCATGTACCACCGCACCGAGGCCGCAGTCACACGCGCACTGGGATTGGACGAACTGCGCGACCGCTACTGGCAGCAGCTGTCGCGTGGCCAGAAGCAGCGCCTGATGCTGTGGATGGCGCTGGCCCACGTGCCGGAACTGGCCATCCTCGACGAGCCCTCGCTGGGCCTGGACGAATGGTTCGCCCGCGCACTGCGCGAACTGCTGGCCACCTTGCCGATAACGCTGCTGGTGATCTCGCACGCGCCATCCGACCTGCTGGGCATGGACCGCATCTGCTGCATCGACGACGGCCGCATCGTTGCCGAGGGCACGCTGGCGTCGCTGATGACGCAGCGGGTTGGCCAGTTCAAAGGCGTGTTGCGCCAGGCCTTGCCGGAGCCGGCATTGGAAGCCTTGCGCGCGCTGCCAGCACTGGTGCAGCCGCCGCGTGAACGCGACGGCGCCTGGGAGCTGTTCGGCGGCGCCGGTTTCGACCAGGCCTTCCGCCAGTTTATCGAACAACAGCGTATCGGCACATTCAGTCTGGAGCCGGTGTCGGTCGAAGACTTCCTCGCCGACGTCACGCAAATCGCGCCCACAACGGGGCAGTCAACATGAAAATACTTCTGCATTTGATCAAAGCCGACCTGGCCATGTTCTTGCGCGGGAAGCTGGCGCTGTTCTGGACCTTTGCCTTCCCCTTGCTGATGCTGGTCATGCAGATGGCCTTGTTCGGCCAGGACGTCAAGCTTGGCCCCGTGTCGCTGGCGATTGTCGATCTCGATCGCAGCACCGAGAGCAGCGCCTACCTGCGGCAATTGCAGGCCGGCCTGCGCCAGCAGCACAGCGTGGACTTCTCACCGGTGACGACGCCCGTCAACAGCGCCGACAGCGCCACCGCGCAAGCCGACTTTGTGCTGACGGTACCAGCCGGCTTCGCCGCCAACGTCGCCGCCGGACGCACCACGGATATCGCGCTGCGCAGCGGCCATGGCGCGGGCGCCGCGTTCGACGCCGCCTACGGCCTGCTGCGCGGGTACAGCGACGCCTATAACCTCAACGGCCTGAATGCGCCGCCGCGTGTGGCCCTGCCACCGCCGCCGGCCGCCGCCGAGCAGGCGCTGGACTACCGCCTATTCCTCGTCACCGGCCTCGCCGGCATGGTGATACTGTCCACCAGCCTGATGGGATTTGCCGGTCCGTTGGTGGCCGCGCGCGAGGGTGGCATGTTCCGTATGTATCAGCTGTTCCCGATGCCAACCGGCGTCGTGGTGGCCGCATGGTGCGTATCGCGGCTGTTGATCGTGCTGGCCGCCAGCCTGGCGATGTTCGTCGCCGCATGGGCCATCTACGGCGTGCGCGTCAACGCGGACGGCGTGCAGGTGGCGGCCGCCATCGCCATGCTGGCGCTGGGCGCCGGCGCCTTCCTGGCACTGGGCCTGCTGATCGCGGCCATGACGAACAGCGTGGCCGCCGCCACCATGTTCTGTAATCTGCTGTATTTTCCGCTGCTGTTTTCGGGTAATCTCATGGTCCCGCTGGGTGGCTTGCCCAAGCTGGCCCGCGAGGCGCTGGACTGCCTGCCGCTGAACGCGATGATGTCGAGCATACGTCGCGGCCTCACCGGCGGCATGGGCTGGAGCACCGATATCTACAGCGTGGCCTTGCTGTCGGCGATGTTGGTGGCCTGCCTGGCGCTGTCGGCGCGGCGCTTCACATGGATGCCGCGCTCCTGATTGCAGTTGAAAGAGATATGAAATGAACGTACCGAATCGATCGAAAGAGCAGGATGCCCAAGAGGCCCTGGATACGCGCAGCAAGCTGCGGCGCCTTCCGCTCATCGCCGGCATGAGCGTCATCGCTTGCGCGGGCGTGGTGCTTGCCGTGCTGTTGACGCATGTGCAGAAGACGGCCCTGGTGCAGGCGCCAGCGCCCGCTGACGGCGCCAGCATCACCATCAAGTTAAGCGGCGTCGCAGGAAACAAGGGCATGGTCATGGCGGCCTTGTGCGACAAGGCGACCTTCCTCAAACGCTGCCCGTACATGCAGACGGTCGCCGCGTCGCCTGTCGTCAGCCTGACCTTCGACGGCGTCAAGCCCGGCATGTATGCGGCCATGCTGTTCCACGATGAAAACGGCAACGGTGAATTCGACCGCTCGCCCAACGGCATGCCGCTGGAGGGCTACGCGTTTTCGCGCAACGCCAAGGGCAACTACGGACCGCCGTCATTCGAGCAAGCGGCGTTTGAAGTCAAGGCAGGCAAGGCGGCCGTCGACATCGACATGGTCTACTGAGAGGAAGCGGATGGCGGCCATACTGGAAGTTGACGCGGTATCCAAGCATTATCTGCGAGGCGGCGAGCGCATCGTGGCGTTGGACCAGGTGTCGTTCCGCATCGATCAACCCAGCGTGACGGCCATCGCCGGTCCATCGGGCAGCGGCAAGAGCACCTTGCTCGGCATGCTGGCGCGCTTCGACCGGCCGGACAGCGGCAGCATCAGCGTCGACGGCGAACGCCTGGACCTGATCGCGGAAACGCAGCTGGACCAGTACCGCAACCGCAAGCTCGGTTTCGTCTTCCAGCAATTCAATCTGGTCGGCACGCTGACGGCGCAGGAGAACGTGGAGCTGGCGCTGTCGCCGCAGGCGCTGTCGCCGTCGGAACGCAGCCGCCGTGCAGTCGCCGCGCTGGAGATGGTGGGCATGGATCATCGTTTGAAGCACGAACCGTCCGAGCTGTCGGGCGGGCAGCAGCAGCGCGTCGCTATTGCGCGGGCTCTGGTCAATCGTCCCAGCCTGGTCATCGCCGACGAGCCGACCGGTAATCTGGACGGCAAGACGGCGCAGCAACTGCTGGAGTTGATCGACAATCTGAATCGCCAGGTCGGTACCACCTTCGTCATCGCCACCCACGATCAGCGGGTGATGGAGATGGCGCATGGCGTGGTGCGGCTGGCGGACGGCAGGCAGGTCGCATGAGGCAGTGGCTGACGCTCGCGCTGCGCAACGTACGGCGCAATGGACGGCGCTCCTTTCTGCTGGGCGGGACGATAGGCGTCGGTACGCTGGCACTGCTGCTGTTTGTGGCCTACATCGCGGCATCGTTGGATGGCCTGCGCGAGAGCACCATCCGCAGCGGATTGGGACATGCGCAGTTGGCCGGAGAAGGCCAGTTTGACGGCTACGCCGAGCAGCAGCTGCAATATGGATTGGAGCGGCCGGTGCTGGCGCGCGTGGAAGCGCTGCTGGCGCAGGAGCCGCAGGTACGCCGCGTGGTGCCGCGTCTATCGTTCGCTGGTCTGGTGTCGAACGGCGCGCGCACGCTTAATTTCGAAGGCAGCGGGGTGATGCCGGACCGCGAGCGGCAAGCGTTCGGCGCCTTCCAGACCTTGGCTGCCGGAGCGCCGCTGAGCGCGAAGCCGGAAGGCCGCTATCAGGTTTTGATCGGCAAGGAGATGGCGCGGCGCCTGGCGGTCAAGACCGGTGATTCGATTACGTTGATGACCACCACCGTCAACGGCAGCGTCAACGCGATGGATCTTGAAGTCGTGGGAGTGGTGGCGACAGGTATCCCGCAGACCGATTTGTATCTGCTGCAAATGCCGCTGGAAACGGCGCAGGAACTGCTGCGTACGACCAAGGTGTCGAGTGTCGCCGTGCTGTATCAGGACACTGCGCAGGCCGACGAAATATCGGTCCGCTTGCGTGGCGCGCTGGCCGGTGCGCGGGTCGAGCTGCGGACATGGCAGGCGCTGGCGCCGTTGTATTCGCAGGTGCTGGCCTTGTACCGCAACCAGTTCCTGGTGTTCGGCATCGTCATCTGCATCATCGTCTTCCTTGGTGTGGCGGCGATGACGCTGACCACCATCTATGAACGGGGCAGGGAGATCGGTACCATGCGCGCCATGGGCATCGGCCACGCGCTGGTGCGACGCTTGTTCGTCATGGAGGGCATGCTGCAAGGCCTGTTCGGCGCTTGTGCTGGGGCACTGCTGGCGTTTGCCTCCATCCTGCTGATCAACGCCGCGCATATTGAGCTGGCGCCGCCGCCCGGCCGCAACGCAGGTGTGCTGCTGCAGATGTTGTGGGTGCCGTCGTACAGCGCGGCCATCATCTGCGCCTTGCCGCTGGTGGCGATGCTGGCCGCGTGGACCATCAGTCGCCGCATCGGCCGCATGCCGATCATGTCTTCTCTTTCCATACAGTGAGCCAGCTTCATGCCATTTCCATTTGACCGTGTCCGCTGGTTTGTAGGCTGTGCTGTTTTGGCGGCATGTCCGGTGATGGCCGCGCCACCGCCGGCGCAGGAGATCCTGCGGCAGGTGGACCGCTACCGCATGCCGTTCGATAGTTTCGAGGCGGCAGTGCGCATCGTGCCTGTGCAGAACGGCCAGGAGCAGGAGCCTGGCACCTACGTGATACGCGGCGCGAATCACAATCAGGTATTGGTGGAGGCGACCAGCGTCGACCAGCGCGGCCAGAAGTTCCTGACCACCGATGCCGGGATCTTTTTCTACGCACCCCGCACCCGGCGTGCAATCCGTCTGACGCCGCTGCAAACGCTGCGGGGCAAGGCGTCGATCGGTGACTTGGCGCGCATCAGTTTCACGAACGATTACGACGCCGTGACGATGGACACACCGCCGGCATCCTGCACAGGCGACTGCGTTGCGCTGGCCTTAAGCAGCAAGAACGAAGCGGCCACCTACACGCGGATCACGCTGCTGGCGACCAAACAGCGCGGCCAGTATGTGCCGTTGAAGGCCATGCTGTATGTCGCCAGCGGCAAGCTGTTGAAGATCGCGGAGTTCGATACGGCCACTGGCGGCCTGCCGCCAGTCACCCGCTATTTCGATCCACAACTGCCGGCGGAGCAGACCCGCGTGGTGTACGAGAAGATCAAGACCATGGAATTCTCCGCCAGTACCTTCAACCCGCGTAGTCTGGAACAATGAGCGGTCGCCGTTCAGCGTTGATGGCGGGGCTGCTGCTGTGCGGCGGCGCGCAGGCGGACGAAGACTGGCTGGGCGGGTTCGCGCTGGCCAGCCAGGAAGCCACGCGCTTGCAGGCGACGCCGCTCAATGTCGATAATTTTCTGGCGATCCCCGAGAAAAAAACCACGCTGGCAGGGCTGCTTGAAGGCCGCTTTCACGATCTGACCTGGCGCGCGCGCTTTGAAACCTGGCGCAGCGACGTCGATGGACGGCATAGCGGTTCCTCGGGAACGCTGCAGGAATTGAACCGCGTGTTTCAACTGACGCCGGCGGTGACGCTATCGCTCGGCAAGCGCTTGTATGCGCTCGATCCGTCTTTCGTGAACCAGCCGCTGGGCTTTCTGCAAAAGCGTACGGACCTGAGCGACCCGCTCGATGAACTGGGTCAGTCGGAAGGCCTGCCGATGGCGGTGCTGGGCTGGACCGGCTCCCAGGCCAGCCTGACGGCGATCTACAGCAAGGACGCGGCGCGGCATGCGGATGGCTACAACCGTGGCGTTGAGCAGTCCATCGTCAGGCTGGGATACGAGTTCGAACAACTGAGCGTGAGCATGCTGCTGCGCCGTGCCAGTGGAGAGTCCAACGGCATCGGCGCGACGCTGAGCGGGGCGATGGGGGAACATCTGTCGTGGTATGGATCGGCGTACGGTGCGCGTGACACGCGGCGCGCGACGGCCGGATTGACATATACCTTGCCGGATCTGCCGAAGCTGCAACTCGAATATGCCTACGATGGACGCGGCATGTCGGACGGTGAGTACGCCGGGTGGCTGGCGCTGATCGACCGCAATCAATCCTTGCCGCTGCCGGACATCGCGCGCAAGGGCTTGCAGGCGCAGGCCGCGCAGGTGCTGACCAGCCAGGGCGCGCGCCAGCGCTATGTCAGCGTGACGCTGGCGCAGACGTTGGGAGACTGGGAACTGGGCGGAGGTGTGTACGCCGGCCGCGACGACCACAGCACCGTGTGGCATGGCACTGCGGACTATCGTTATTCACCGCGCACTACATTGATGTTGTCGGTACTGCGCCAGACCGGCGACGCCCGCTCCGAGCGAGGCCTGTCGCCATTAAGCAGCAGGCTTGCCTTCCGGGTGCGCCGGTTGTTTTAAGACGGAGAGACGCTCCGCACGTCAGAGCAATTTGACGGTTGTTGCCCATACGTGCACGTGTGAAAACTCTGCGGCCCGCGATTCGACGTAGTCGTTGATGATTACGGCATTGCCGCCCAGGTTGCAGGTCTTGGTCTTCAACTCGGCATATGCCTGGTCTTCCAGCTTCGCATCGCCGCCAAAGAACACATTTCTTTGCACGTGGGATTCGATCTGCGCGAGTGTTTCGAATTCCCGATCAGGCTTGGCTTTCTTGAAGAAGGTAACTTGGCACGCAGGCTGGTCCGTCTGGTACTTGGACTCCAGAACGCTAATTGTACTGGTCGTCGAGCACGCGCTCAGCAGCATGAGTGGCGCGGCTAGGGCGGCGATCCGCTTCATCATATGGCCTGTCCTTTGTCGATCTCGATAATTGAAACCACCTGCCTCTGGAGGCAGGTGGGGGCAGGCTTTATTTCACCATTTTTACCATCTCGTCCACCACCTGGCACGACCACGCCTTCTGGCCAGCGCCGCCGACGAAACCGGTCTTGGTGGCGACGGTGACGTAGGTCTGCTCCGGCGTCATGGCGTTCCAGTTGATGAACAGCTCTTCGCCGCCGCTGCCGACCAGCACGCCGATATGGCGATTGCGTTGTGCCTTGATCGATTTTTCTTGCTCAGTCTCTACCGTGGCATCGACGGCGACCAGTACTTTTTTGGCGATGTCCTTGGTGCGTGCGGCATCGGCGCCGAGCAGTACCGCTGCGTCGTAGCAATCCTGGGCCTTCTGAGGCGTATTGACTTGCAGCTGGCTGCTGTAGGTCATTTTGCTGGTGTCCATGCCGGCGCAGCCGGAAACCAGGGCCGCTACGGCGACGAATGCCGGGATACTCAATGCTTTCATATTTCTCTCTTTTGTCATTTGGATGGTGTTGCGAAAATCGGTCGCACTCTAACATTTTGCTTTCAGGAAAAACTTCACCAATTGTCACGAATTGGAATATCAGAGGTTTAATCCTCGCTTCGATACGAAAGGTGCTGTCTGATGGGACAAACCAATACGCGCTGGTTATTGAAAACAGCAGTGGTAAAGTCATGCCTTGAGCATCTTTAAAGGGCAGGTCGATTGATGAAAGCACTCGTCGTTTTCGCTGCATTGGCGATTGGCTTTGCGCCTGCGGGCATGGCGCAAACTCGTCGACTCCCCGCCATTGAGCAAGGCATCTATCATCCTGAGCCGCCTTTTGAAAACATCAAGCAATCGTTTTATATTCGAGAGCGTGAGCGGCCGCTTCTGAATCTCATTACCGATGCAAGCACCTCGATTGCCCTGTTTTTGATCGATGCCCATAATGCCTTGCCTGGTACTTCCAAGCTTCTGGCCGAGACGAGTGGTGGCCTGCGGCTGCCGCCCATGGCCACTGTCGATAGAACTATGCGTTTTGTTGGCACGGGTCTTTACTGCTGGCAGAGCAAAGACGACGATCATCTGGAGTTTTTGATCGAGTGGGCCGATATCACAACCAATGCGCGCTACACCGACTCCTACGTGTTTGCGCGACGCGGGCCTGGCTGGCATTTTGAAAAACACGGCAGCATCCCGCCATGGCATTGGACACAGACTGAACGTTATTTTCAGCGGGCGTGCCCATCGGATAGCTGAGGCTCAAGGAAATTGTTTTCGATATGTGTCTATCATTCCATGATTCCATACCCGTCTGCGAGAAAATACATTTCGACTTGCGCAGCCGTGCCTTCAAACAGGGACGCTCCCGTAGCCCATGTGCCAGCGATGTGAGCCGGCAGGCCTTCCGCCGCATGGGCCGCCATGTGAAACGAACTGTACAGCACGATCAACTTTAACCACGAAGTACGCATTGTGTTCCTCTCGATTTATCCTGCGCTCGCCAGCAGATAATAAGCGTCGTTACCTTCGACCCGCTCCCGGCGCCATCCCTGCGAGGCATAGAACTGGTCCGCCCTGGTTCCCATTCCGGTACTCAGGCGAACAAACTCATTGCCCTGTTCGAAAAGCCATGCGGTGGCGATGTTGAGCAATTGCTTGGCGATCCCTTGGCCCTCATATTCCTGCGCCATGAACAGCGCCCAGATGGACGAATCGGTTTTATTCGCGTAGCAGAATCCGGCGATCACGCCATCCACTTCCGCGACCCAGCCGCGGCCCAGCAGCTCCAGATAATCCTCATACATTTTCTGGGTAATGCGGCTCGGGTCGGACAGCACATTTTCGCGAACAGCCAGCCGTATCGTCGACATCGCAGGAATGTCATGCGCCGTCGCCTGGCGAAAAACTATTTGGGTTTGTGGCATCGCTGTCCTTATTCGGCTAATTGGGTTTCGATTTAATTATGCATTTAATATATTCTATTAGTTTAATTAACTATAAGGCTGGCGTAAAGATGAAGGCAATTATTACTGGCGGCAACCGAGGCATCGGGTTTGAAATATCGAAGAAGCTATTGAGCAAGGGGTTTGAAGTGCATGTCTTGTCCCGGTCGGGCGTCTCTGCCGCCATGGACGGTTTAACTTCGTGGACGGCAGACGTTTCTGATTACGAACAGGCGCTTCAGATTGTCGAGAAGATCGGGACGCCAGACGTCTTCATCAACAACGCGGGCATGATGAACGCGAAGACGGCCAGCGATTACGACAGCGAGGCCATCCTCCACACGCTCAATATGAACCTGATCTCCGCCGTGCGGCTGAGCGTTCATGTGGCGGAACGGATGGCGGGCAAGGGCGGTGGCCGCATCGTCAGCATGGGGTCGATTGCCGGCGAAATCGGCCACCCGGACATCTGGTATGGCGTTTCAAAAGCGGGCCTGATGAATGCGATGCGCTCACTCGCGCGCACCTACGGCGCCAGGGGCGTGATTGCCAACTCGGTCGCGCCGGGCCCCGTCGAAACGGACATGATGAAAAACATCCCGCAAGACAGAAAGGACCGTCTGAAGGCCGCGACCATCAGTCAGCGATTCTGTCTGGCGGAAGAGGTTGCGGAAACGGTCAGCTGGCTTGCAACCGACGCACCGGCGTTCATCAACGGCGACGTGATCGATATGAACAACGGCACCAATTATCGATAGCCGTCAGCCGACCACGTTCCTGGGCGCACCCGCCACCCACGCTTCGATGTTGTCGATCAGCTGATCCGCCAGCACCTGCATGGCCTGCGAGCTGGCCCAGGCCGAATGCGGCGTCAGGATGAAGTTGGGCAGTCGCAGATTGAGCAGCACGTTGTCGGCCGGCGGTGGTTCCTGCACCAGCACGTCGAAGCCTGCGCCGGCGATCACGCCGCTGCGCAAGGCGTCGGCCAGCGCCATCTCGTCCACCAGGCCGCCGCGCGCGGTGTTGATCAGCAGCGCGCTGCGCTTCATGCGTATCAGCTCTTTTGCGCTGATCAGGTTACGCGTCTTGTCGTTCAGCGGCAGGTGCAGGCTGAGGATGTCCGAGGTTTCCAGCAGCTCGTCGAAGCCTACTTCGCGCACGCCGTCGCCTGCCGCATCGGGCAGCGGCGAGCGCGTATGCACGATCACCTCCATGCCGAAGGCCTTGGCGATGCGCGCCACCGATTTGCCCAGCGCCCCATATCCCAGCAGGCCCAGACGGCTGCCCGCCAGGTCCGCGATCGGATGGCCGAACAGGCAGAAACGGTCGGACTTCTGCCACAGCCCCGCCTCGATATCGGCGCGGTACGCCACCAGCTGCCGCCGCAACGCCAGCATCAGCGCGAAGGTGTGCTCGGGCAGCGTGTGCACCGCGTAGTTGCGGATGTTGGAGACCACGATGCCGCGTTCGCGGCAGGCCGCCAGGTCGACGATGTCGGTGCCGGTGGCGGCCACTGCGATCATCTTCAGGTCCGGCAGCTGCGCCAGGTCGGCGGCGCGCAGCGGCACCTTGTTGGTGATGGCGATGGTGGCGCGCGCGTCGCGCAGGCGCGGCATGGCGTCCGCCGCCTTGGTGGCGGCATGCTCGGACCACGCATGCGCGAACGCAGGCTTGCGGATGTTGGCGATCACGCTGTCGCGGTCGAGGAATACGATGCGGTGGGCTTCAGTCATATGGCAACCTCAAAAGGAGTCGGGCGCGTTGGTGGTGCGGCTTTCGGCAGGCGCATGCCCGGGTGGTTGGAAAACAGTTCGGCGACCCATTCGACAAAGACACGCACCTTGGCCGACAGGTGGCGGTTCTGCGGGTAGACCACGTGCACCGGCAGCGGGTCGGTGCTCCAGTCGTCCAGCAGCTGTTCGAAGCGGCCGTCCTTGAGCATGGGCTCCATCATAAAGTTCGGCATCTGCAGGATGCCCAGTCCCGCCAGGCCTGCTGCGATGTAGGCATTGGTGTCGTTGACGGCGATGTGGCCCGGCAGGGCGACCTGTATCCGGTGGCCGTCGCGCGAGAAGTCCCAGTCGAACAGCTTGCCGGTGCGGGAGGAAAAATAGTTCACGCAGCGGTGGCGCATCAGCTCATCGGGATGGACAGGCCGGCCGTAGCGGTCCAGGTAGTCCGGCGTGGCGCAGGTGACGAACTGCAGGATGCCGACGCGCCGCGCGATCAGGTTGGAATCCCCGAGCACGCCGCCGCGCACGGCGCAGTCGACGCCTTCCTCGATCAAATCGATGGTGCGGTCGCTGCAGCCCAGCTCCAGCTGGATGTCCGGGTAGCGCGTGAAGAAGTCGGGCAGGGCGGGGATCAGCACGTCGCTGGCCAGGCCGGTGGGCGCATCGACCCGCAGCCGCCCGCTGGGGCTGAGCCGCGTGCGCGACAGCGATTCCTCGGCCTCGCGCACGTCCGACAGGATGCGCAGGCAGCGCTCATAATAGGCGGCGCCGTCGGCTGTCACGCTGACCTGGCGCGTGGTCCGGTGCAGCAGCTTGACCGACAGCGTCGCCTCCAGCGACTGGATCAGCGTCGACACGGTGGCCTTGGGCAGCTGCATATTGTCGGCCGCGCGCGTGAAGCCGCCGGCGTCGACCACCTGTACGAACACTTCCATCGCTTGTAGTTTATTCATCTTTGAGTCCCATTGTTCGGAATCCTGAACAATCAATTCGACATTGCACTATTTATCAGATTGTAGATCAAGTTTAAGATTGCTGTACTGCACCAAGAAAGTACATTGAAGGAAAGGGGTTCAACATGAAATATCGGGATGGAATTTTTGCAACGATCGCACTGGCGCTGACTTCGGTCGCCCTGGCGGGCGTGGTCTATACCGATGCCTACTCGCAGGCGGCATCGGCCGAAGCGAACGGCGTTCGTGCCCTGACCGAAGCGGCCGCCGGCGACACCATCGCCTGCGCCGATACGGCCATGCTGTCCAGCGCCGCGGATACGGTGCAGCGATGAGCGCAATCGTCGAGCCTCTGCCGCAGCTGTCTGACCTGCTCAAGGTCCGCAACCTGGAAGTGCGCGGCGCGCAAGGCCCCCTGGCCGGCCGCCTGTACACCAGCGGCGAGGCCGGCATCAAGCGTGACACCTTGACCGTGTTCTTCCATGCCGGCGGCTTCAACAGCGGCGACCTGGAAGATGCCGACATGTTCCTGCGCCACATGGCCGACGACACCCCGGACAGCGCCGTGCTGGCCGCCGCCTACACGCTGGCGACGGTGCAGCCTTTCCCGGCCGCCGTCGAGGATGCCCACGCCGTGCTGACCTGGGCCAAGAAGAACAAGACCAAGCTGGGCTGGACCGGCAAGCGCCTGGTTGTGGCCGGCATCGAAGCCGGCGCCAACCTGGCGGCGGTCTGCGCGCTGATGTCGCGCGACCGTGGCGGCCCGGCGCTGGCCGGCCAGATCCTGGTGATGCCGATGCTCGATCCGGGCCTCAGCACCTGGTCGATGCGCGAAATGCAGAACGCGCCTGAATTGCTGGACGTGGCCGACGCCTGCGCGGCGGCCTACCGTGGCTACCTGCCGAACGCGGCAGACCGCACCCATCCATACGCCTCGCCGCTGCAATCGAGCCGTCTGAAAAACCTGCCGCCGGCACTGATCCTGTCGGCCGAAGACGACCCGCTGCGCGACGAAGCGGAACAATATGGCGCGAAGTTGATTGCCTGTGGTGTCAAGACCACCGTCAACCGAATGCCGGCAGCGCCCCTGAACGAAGCAGGGGCGCGCAACGAATGCGCGTGCAAGTGTTACGCGCTGGGAGAAATCGCCAGTTTCATCGCTGGCCTGGAACGGTCTGAGACACCGCCAGCCGCATAGGGTTCCCCAACCTTTAAGCAGTATCTGCAATCACGTCCCCACTGGCTTGCCGGCGGGGCGCTAGTACCGTGTTTTCTCGCAATTCGTTGAGGGCAACCGGTGCCGCCGTTTCTATTAATTATTTTCATATAAAAGGGAATAAACATGAAAACCATTAAACAATTCACCGTCGTAGCCCGGCCGCTGGCCGCCGCTATGGCGCTGGCGGGACTGGCCGCTTTTGGCCTCTCCGGTTGCGAAGACGCTACCGGCAAGACAGCTGAAGCACCGGCCGCCGGTGGTCCTCCGATTTCGGCCGCAGTGGTCGTCGAGAAAACCATCACCGAGACCCAGGAGTTCTCGGGCCGTCTGGAAGCGATCGAGCAAGTGCAGATCCGTCCGCGCGTCGGCGGCTTCATCACCGCGATCAATTTCAAGCCTGGCAGCGAAGTGAAGAAGGGCGAAGTCTTGTTCGTCATCGATCCGCGTCCGTTCCAGGCTGAAGCCAACCGCGCCGAAGCGGCAGCCGGCTCGGCCCGCGCCAAGGCCGATCTGGCCAAGGTGGAACTGGTCCGCGCTGAAAAACTGCTGGCCGATAAAGCCATCGCCCAACGCGAATACGACGCCTCGGCATCGAGCCTGAAGCAGCTGGACGCCGACGCCCGCGCCGCACAAGCGCAGTACGAAGCGGCCAAGCTCAATCTGAGCTACACCCAGGTGACGTCGCCGATCAACGGCCGCGTATCGAAAGCGGAAATCACGCTGGGCAACCTGGTCGACGCTTCGGCGGTACTGACTTCGGTGGTGTCGCTGGAGCGCATCTACGCTTCCTTCGACGGCGATGAAGACACCTATCTGCGCGTTGGCGCCGCTGCCCATCAAGGCAAACCGGCCACCGTGAAGATCGGCCTGGCCAACGAAACCGGCTTCCCGCACGAAGGCAAGCTGGAATTCGTCGACAACCAGCTCGATCCACGCAGCGGTTCGGTGCGCATGCGCGCCACCCTCAACAACACCGACGGCGCGCTGGTGCCAGGCCTGTTCGCCCGCGTGCAACTGGCCGGCTCCACCGGCGCCAAGTCGGCGTTGATGATCAACGACCGCGCCATCAGCACGGACCAGAACCGCAAGTTCGTGTTCGTGGTCGACAAGGACAACAAGGCCGAATACCGCCCTGTGACCCTCGGCCCTGCAATCGATGGCCTGCGCGTGGTGCGCGACGGCTTGAAGCCAGGCGAGAAGATCGTCGTCAACGGCTTGCAGCGCGTGCGCCCTGGTGCGCCGATCACGCCAACCGTGGTCGCCATGGATTCCGATCCGCTGGCCGCCAACGTGCCGAAAACCGAAGTTAAAAAAGATGAAAAAGTAGCGGCGGTCGCAACCAAGACCGGCACTTCCAAGGAATAAAAACTATGAACATCTCTCGATTTTTTGTCGACAAGCCGATTTTTGCGGCGGTACTGTCGATCATTATCTTCGTCGCCGGCCTGATATCGATCTTCAAGCTGCCGATCTCGGAGTACCCGGACGTGGTGCCGCCATCGGTGGTGGTGCGCGCGCAGTATCCTGGTGCGAATCCGAAGATCATCGCCGAAACCGTGGCCGCGCCGCTTGAGGAACAGATCAACGGCGTCGAGAACATGCTGTACATGTCCTCGCAAAACACCTCGGACGGCGCGCTGGCGCTGACCGTCACCTTCAAGATCGGCACCAACGTCGAGCAGGCTGAAACCCAGGTGCAGAACCGCGTTCAACGCGCGCTTCCGCGTCTGCCGGAAGAAGTCCGCCAGATCGGCGTGACGACCGTGAAGTCGTCGCCCAACCTGACCATGGTGGTCCACCTGCAATCGCCGAACGGCCGTTACGACGACCTGTATCTGCGTAACTATGCAGTGTTGAACATCAAGGACCAGCTGGCGCGCTTGCCTGGCATGGGCGAGGTGCAGCTGTTCGGTTCCGGCGACTACGCGATGCGTATCTGGCTCAACCCGCAGAAAGTGGCACAGCGCGGCCTGACCGCCAGCGATGTCGTTGCTTCGATCCGCGAGCAGAACGTTCAAGTTGCTGCCGGTGTGATCGGCCAGGGCCCGACCAAGGGTGCGGACTTCCAGCTGACCGTGAACACGCAAGGCCGTTTGCAGAGCGAAGAAGAATTCGGCAACATCATCCTGAAGACCAATGCTGACGGCGCGGTAACGCTGCTGAAAGACGTGGCCCGCATGGAGATGGGTTCGAACTCGTACGCGCTGCGCTCCCTGCTGAACAACAATTCGGCGGTGGCGATCCCTATTTTCGAAGCACCTAACGCCAACGCGCTGCAGCTGTCGGCCGACGTGCGTGCGACGATGGCCCGCCTGTCGAAGGATTTCCCGGAAGGCGTCACGTACAGCGTTGTATATGACCCGACCCAATTCGTGCGCGAATCGATCCGCGCCGTGATCCACACCCTGGTCGAAGCGATCATTCTGGTGGCACTGGTGGTGATCGTGTTCCTGCAAACCTGGCGCGCATCGGTGATCCCGCTGCTGGCCGTTCCCGTGTCGGTGGTGGGTACCTTCGCCGTCATGCTGGGCTTTGGCTTCTCGATCAACACGCTGTCGCTGTTCGGCCTTGTGCTGGCCATCGGTATCGTGGTCGATGACGCGATCGTGGTGGTGGAAAACGTCGAGCGGAATATCTCCAACGGACTGTCGCCGCATGACGCGACCATCCAGGCGATGAAAGAGGTGAGTGGTCCGATTATCGCGATTGCGCTGGTGCTGTGCGCCGTGTTCGTGCCGATCGCATTTGTGTCGGGTCTGTCCGGCCAGTTCTACAAGCAGTTCGCGCTGACCATCGCCATCTCGACCGTGATCTCGGCATTCAGCTCGCTGACCCTGGCTCCGGCCCTGGCCGCCGTGCTGCTGCGTCCACACGATGCACCGAAAGATGCGCTGACCCGCGTGATGGACAAGATCTTCGGCCGCTTCTTCGGCTGGTTCAACCGCTTCTTCAACCGCGCTTCGAAAGGCTATGAAACCGGCGTGACCGGCGTGTTGAAACGCAAAGGCGGTTCGCTGGTGGTGTACGCCATCCTGGCCGTGGCTGCGGGCTTCATGTTCAAGATCGTGCCTCCGGGCTTCGTTCCTGCGCAGGACAAGCAGTACCTGATCGGTTTCGCACAACTGCCGGACGCCGCTTCGCTGGACCGTACCGACGCCGTCATCCGCAAGATGTCGGACATCGCCAAGGAAATCCCTGGCGTGGCTGATTCGGTGGCTTTCCCTGGCCTGTCGATCAACGGCTTCACCAATGCGCCTAACGCCGGTATCGTGTTCACCCCGCTGAAACCGTTCGAAGAGCGCACCAAGAAGAGCGAATCGGCTGAAGCCATCGCTGCTGAAATCAACAAACGCATGGGCGCCATCGAAGGTGCGTTCGTGATGGTGCTGCCACCGCCGCCAGTCAATGGCCTGGGCACCACCGGTGGTTTCAAAGTGATGGTCGAAGACCGCGACAACTTGGGTTACGACGCGCTGTACAAGGCGATCCAGGCAGTGCAGATGAAGGCATGGCAGAACCCTAAACTGGCCGGCGTATTCTCCAGCTACCAGATCAACGTGCCGCAGCTGTTCGCCGACATCGACCGCGCAAAAGCCAAGCAACTGGGCGTGCCGCTGCAAACGATCTACCAGACCTTGCAGATCAATCTGGGTTCGCTGTATGTGAACGACTTCAATCAGTTCGGCCGTACCTATCAGGTGCGCGTCCAGGCTGACCAGCAGTTCCGTTCGCACGCTGAAGACATCGCCCAGCTGAAAGTCCGCAACGACAAGGGCGAGATGATTCCTCTGTCGTCGCTGATGCGCGTGAAAGACAGCTATGGCCCGGACCGCGTACAGCGTTACAACGCCTACGTCGCAGCCGAGATCAATGGCGGCGCCGCTCCTGGCATCTCGTCGGGTGAAGCGCAGGCTGAAATGACCAAGATCCTCAATGAGGTTCTGCCGAAAGGTATCGGCTACGAATGGACGGAACTGGTGTACCAGGACATCCTGTCCGGTAACACGATGATGTATGTGTTCCCACTGTGCGTGCTGCTGGTGTTCCTGGTGCTGGCTGCCCAGTACGAAAGCTGGACCCTGCCGCTGGCGGTGATCCTGATCGTGCCGATGTCGATCTTCTGCGCGCTGGTTGGCGTGAAGCTGACCCACGGAGATAACAACGTCTTTACGCAGATTGCCTTGTTCGTGCTGGTTGGTCTGGCCTCGAAGAACGCGATTCTGATCGTGGAGTTTGCACGCGAACTGGAACACCACGGCCGTACCATCGTTGAAGCCGCGCTGGAAGCCTGCCGCCTGCGTCTGCGTCCGATTCTGATGACGTCGATCGCATTCATCATGGGCGTGCTGCCGCTGGTGTTCTCGCACGGTGCGGGTTCGGAAATGCGTCATGCAATGGGTGTGGCGGTGTTCGCCGGCATGCTGGGCGTGACCTTCTTCGGCCTGTTCCTGACGCCGGTGTTCTACGTCCTGCTGCGCAAGCTGGCGGTACGCCTGGAGAAGAAAAAACCTGCCGTGGCTGGCGACGCCGCTGCGGTAAAACTGGAAGGGACTCACTAACATGAGCAACTCGATGAACAAGCTGCATATGATCGCTAAAGGTGTGGCGCCTGTATTGGCAGCCTTGCTGATGACCGCATGCGCCGCGCCGGAATTCAAGCAGCCTGCGATGGACGTGCCGGTCGCGTTCAAGGAATCGCAGCTGCCGGCCACTGTCAAAGTGGCCGCCGACGGCAGCACCTGGAAACAGGCGCAAGCCGCCGAAGCGCAGCCGCGTGGCGAGTGGTGGCTGGCTTTCAACGATACGGCTCTCAATGAGCTGATCGCCGAAGCCACCCGCGCCAACGCCAACCTGGCCGTGGCTGCGGCCCGCGTCAAGCAGGCCCGCGCCATCGCCGGCATCGCCGAGGCGGATCGCATTCCGCAGGTCGGCGTCAACGTCGGCGCACAGCGCCAGCGCCAGTCCGACGTGGCGCTTGGTCTGCCGGCCGGTACGCCGGTCGCTCCGGGCAATGTGTTTTCCGCCAACCTGACGGCCAGCTACGAGGTCGACCTGTTCGGCCGCGTATCGTCGAACGTCAGCGCCGCCCGCAACGACGCCGCTTCCGTGGAAGCGACTTACCGTTCGGTGCTGCTGTCGGTGCAGGCTGACGTGGCGCAGACTTACTTCCGTCTGCGCGCCACGGATGCTGAACTGGAAACGCTGAACCGCACGGTGCAGACCCGCGAAGAAAACGTCAAGGTCAACCAGCGTCGCTTCGACCTGGGCGACATCGGCGAATTCGATCTGTCGCGTGCCAAGACCGAGCTGGCAACTTCGCGCGCCGAAGCCATCGGCCTGCAACGCCAGCGCGTGACGACCGAGCATGCACTGGCGGTCCTGCTGGGCAAACCGGCGGCCAGCTACACGGCCGGCGCCAGCCCGCTGCTCGACACGTCGCTGCTGCCGGTGATCCCGGCGGGTCTGCCGTCGTCGCTGCTGGAGCGTCGTCCGGACATCGCCGCGGCACAGCGCGCGATGGAAGCGTCCAACGCCCGCATCGGCGTCGCCAAGGCGGCGATGTTCCCGGCGCTGGCCTTGAACGCCAATGCGGGCGGCGCCTCGGGCAATACCGTGGCCGACGTGTTCAAGTGGAGCAGCCGTTCGTGGGTGCTGGGCGCGCTGATGTCGATGCCGTTGATCGATGGTGGCCGCAACAAGGCCAACATCAATCGCAGCGAAGCGGCGCTTGAGGAATCGGTTGGTACGTATCGCCAGAGCGTGCTGGTGGCTTTCGCGGAAGTGGAAGACAACCTGGCGGGCCTGCGCATCCTGGCTGGCCAGACCGCGCAGATCGAAGATGCCGTCGTTTCGGCGCGTCGTTCGGCCGATCTGGCGCAGAAGCTGTACACCGCCGGCCGTTCGAGCTACCTCGATCTGCTGGACGCACAGCGCAATCTGGCGTCGGTGGAGCGTAGTGCGGTGCAGCTGCGCGGTAATCGCGCTGTCACCACCGTGGCGCTGATCCGCGCGCTGGGCGGCGGCTGGGATGGCGCCAACGCGCCGCAGAAAGTCGCGCAGCGATAAAACTGCAGTTGTAATGAAAAAGCCTGTGCACGCGTGAGCGGCACAGGCTTTTTTTATGAGCAGCGGGCTGGGGGCCGCCGCGTACTTCGGAATTACTTGGTGACGACTGGAGCAGGGGTAGCTGCTGCTTCAGCTTTCTCGGCCTTGGCGTGTGCCTTGGCTTTGGTTTTGTGGGCTTTGGCGTGGGCGTCGGCCTTTTCGGCTTTCTCTTCAGCCTTGGCGACGGTCACGTCTTTCTTGGCTTCGGCTTCTACCTTGGCGGTTTTGGCTTCGGCTTTGACGGCGGCCTTGGTTTCTTTAGCGTCTGCCTTGGCGACGACTTTGGTTTCCTTGGCTTCTGCTTTGACGGCGGCTGCTGGAGCGGCTGGCGCGGTGGCTGGGGTCTGTGCAAAAGCTGCGGTAGCGAACAGGCCGGCGATCAGGGTAGCGATAAGTTTGTTCATGATGAAATCCTCATTCAGGTTGATTTAGAGCCGGGACAATTCCCGTGTCACTGAGCGAAAAACGCGGCCCGGATCGCTGTCGTTGACGGGCTTTACAAACGCTTACAAGCTCGCCAGATTGCTTACATGTTCGCCAGCGTACGGAATCGGCCGCCGCCCGGGCATACGCTGGCGGCATGGGAGACTCGCTTAAAACCGCCGGTGAGGGCAGGCTGCCCGCCACACTCAGGATCAGCAACCCGGACCGCGTGATCGACAGGCAAAGCGGCGCCACCAAGATGGCGCTGGTGCGCTACTACGCGCTGGTCGGCGCGCTGATGCTGCCGCACCTGAAGGGACGCCCGGTGTCGCTGGTGCGCGCGCCGGACGGCGTCGGCGGCGAACTGTTTTTCCAGAAGCACGCCGAGACCGGCAAGCTGCCCGGCGTCAAACACCTGGATCCCGCGCTCGATCCCGACCATGCGCCGATGCTGGAAATCTCGACCGAACGGGGTTTGCTGTCGGCCGCGCAGTGGAACGTGATCGAACTGCACACGCAGAACGCCAACGCCGCCAATTACGAGAAGCCCAACCGCATGGTGTTCGACCTGGACCCGGGGAAGGGCGTCAGCTGGCGGCAAGTGAAAGAGGCGGCGCAACTGATGCGCGCCTTCCTCGATCACCTGGGCCTCCCGGCCTTCCTGAAAACCAGCGGCGGCAAGGGCCTGCATGTGGTGGTGCCGGTCAGGCCCGGCTATGCGCCACCACGGTGGCCGCGTGGTCGGCGCGCAGCCGGCCGGGCCTGGGCATCTCGGTACCGCTGGCATGGGATGAGCTGGATGGCTTGCGCGGCGCCGATCAGTGGACCGTGGCCAATGTGCACTCGCGTCTCGATGTGGGCAATACCCCCTGGGATGGCTACGCTGAATCCGCCACAGGGCTGGCGGCAGCGATGAAGAAGATCGGGTCTAAGTTATGAGTTTCTATGGTGAAATTATTATTTAATATTGACAATGCTTGTTGTAAATGTTCTAATGCTGGCTTGACACCTATCCAGGAAATGCCCCGATGAAAAAGCTGCCCATTTTGTTAGCCGGTCTGACCATGCTCGGCTCTGCCCACGCTACCGTCTATCAATTTGATTTCACAGCCAAAATCCAGGAAATGGTCGAGTTCTCGCCGCTGACCTTTACGGGTGGCGCGGTCGCTTCCAGCACCCTGTCGGGCAGCCTGGTTTCCGTCGGCGACAACATCACCGGCCACTTCAGCTACGATACCGAGACCGGATTGTTCAGCAGCGCCGGCGGCAGCGCCATGTACGCGGCGCCTGCGGCCCAGAACAGCCTGGACGCCAGCATCGGCGGCAACAGCATCGGCCTGAGCG
Source organism: Rugamonas rivuli (assembly GCF_009380165.1). Classification (GTDB taxonomy): domain Bacteria; phylum Pseudomonadota; class Gammaproteobacteria; order Burkholderiales; family Burkholderiaceae_D; genus Rugamonas; species Rugamonas rivuli. Next base: position 25,851 of record NZ_WHUF01000005.1, on the reverse strand, counting down.
ACACCACCTACAGCAGCACCAATGTGCAGGTCGCCAATAACGCGACCATGCTGGGCGGGGCCGATGGTTTCGGCATCGCCAACGTGTCGGCCAACGCCTTCGCGTCGCAGATGATGGCCTTGAGCTTCTTCGACAAGTCGGGCCAGATCTTCAACGCCTCGGCCATGCCTGGCGAGCTGGATTTTTCCGGCTTCAACCAGTCGAGCTTCTACTACACGTATTCGTCCACCGCCACCCATGCGATGATGGGCGCGAACGGTGCCCTGACGTCGATCACTGTCACCGAAGTGCCGGTGCCGGTTCCCGAGCCTGAAACCTATGCGATGCTGCTGGCCGGCCTGATGGCGCTGGGCTGGAAGGCACGCCGCCGCTAAGCCGTCGCCAGACAAGCATCAAACCGCCAAAGCGCGCGTACGGTTCCTACCGTCGCGCGCTTTGTCGTTTCTGTCTCCCTTGCCCGCGTTTGCGGCAAAACTGCGACGCAAAACAAGTTGCCTCAGGAAATAATCTGATCTTTAGTACAAAAAATATTGCTAATTATGAACTTTATGGCACACTACTGGGGGGATACAATTTTTATATTAAAAGCATGCGTAGGAGCAACATGATGCCGCACCGGACCAATAGCGTAGGCGTGTTTTTTAACGCCAATGGCGAGCGACGCTCGGAGTTTCAATCCTGCTGCGGAGAGATGTTCTCCCAGCTGACGATGACCGAGCATGTCGAGGCGACCGCTGCGGCGCTCGGCAAGCGCCCGGTGGATTTGCTGGTGCTGGACCTGAACGGCTACGAGCAGCTGAGCGAGCTGGCCGGCGTCGGCGCGCTGATCCGCGGCCGCGCGGGTGCGCCGGTGCTGGTGCTGTGCGCCTACGAGCACAGCGCCTGGCTGCCCGAGCTGATGACCTACGGCCAGTTCGACTACCGCATCTGCCCCGTACTCAACGACGAGCTGCAACAGGCCGTGGAGCAGGCGCTGGCGGTGCCCGCCGATGCCGCCGCCGCCCTGCAGCAGGAATTGCTGGACAAGGAAAAAGAACTGCGCGACCTGCTGGGCGTGCAGCGCAGCCTGCAGCGCGCGCTGAGCGGCATCGACACCATCGAATCGATGTCGGCCCAGATCTGCCTGGCGCTGTGCAATTTCCCCGGCGTGCGCCATACGGCCGTGCTGCACATGAAGGAGCGGGGCGACCTGCAACTGGTGGCGCAGGAATCGCGCAACCACCTGGACCTGGCGCGCTTGCTGCAGCGGCGCGACCGCCTGCTGCAATCGCCGCTGCGCGACGTCTTCCCGCCGCTGCTGGCGGTGTCGCGCGGCGAGATGGTGCTGCTGGACGCGCCGGAAAAAGCCGGCGACCCCGAACTGGCGATGACGCTGCACGACCGCTGCGTGCGCATGGTGCTGGCGCTGCCGCTGCGCGCCGAGCCGGGCGGCCCGGAACTGGGCGCGATCTGCCTGATGTTCGACCGCCACATCACCTTCTCGCGCGAGCAGTTCGCCTGCTTCAGCAGCCTGGCGCAGTTTGTCAGCTTCGGCCTGGGCATGAGCGAATTGAAGCACCGGAATGAAGAACTGTCCGGCCAGATTTCGCAGATGAGCACCGTCGACAGCGTGACCGGCGCCGCCAACCGCCGCGCCGGCGAGGACATGCTGGACAACGAAATCCGCCGCGCGCGCCGCTACGGCCTGCCGCTGGCCGTGCTGTCGTTCGACGTCGCCAGCTTCCAATCCGTAAACGATTTATACGGTTCCCCGGTCGGCGACCAGACGCTGCGCGTGGTGGCGGACGTGGTCAAGAGCCGCTTGCGCACCTCGGACCTGCTGGCGCGCATGCGCGGCGAAGAGTTCCTGATCATCGCCACGCATACCACGGCGGCCGACGCCAAACGCCTGGCCGAAAAGCTGCGCGGCGCGCTGGCCGAAGCGGACCTGCCGCGCACCGCCGAGGTGGTCGTCAGCCTGGGCGTGACCCAGGTGGGCGCGGACGAGGGCAGCGCCACTGTCCTCGACCGGATCGATGCGTCGCTGCACCGCGCCAAGCGCGCGGGCCGCAACTGCATCGACGTGACGGAATAAGCCTCAGATCTTTTCCAGCACCGTCGCAATACCCTGGCCGCCGCCGATGCACTGGGCGGCCAGCGCGTAGCGGCCGCCGCTGCGCGCCAGCAGCGCCGCCGCCTTGCCGGTGATGCGCGCACCGGTGGCGCCCAGCGGGTGGCCGATGGCCAGGCCGCCGCCGTCGATATTCAACACCTCCGGCCTGATCCCCAGCTCGCGCACACAGGCCAGCGCCTGCGATGCGAAGGCCTCGTTAATCTCCGCCACATCGATATCGCTTGCCTGCAGGCCGGCCAGCCGGAGCGCCTTTTGCGTCGCCGGGATCGGACCTATGCCCATCAGCGCCGGATCACAACCCACCGCCGCCATCGAGACGATGCGCGCGCTCGGCGCCAGGCCGTGCTTGCGGGCGAAGGCTTCGGTCGTCACCAGCACTGCGGAAGCGCCGTCGGTCAGCGGCGACGAGGTGCCGGCCGTGACCACGCCGTGCTCGGGATCGAACACCGGCTTCAGCGCGGCCAGCGCCTCGACGGTGGTGCCGGGGCGGATGCAGCCGTCTTCGGCGATCACTTCGCCGGTGGCGGTGGTGATGGGCACGATTTCATCCTTCAGCAAACCGGCGGCGCGGGCGCTGGCCGCCTTCTGGTGCGACTGGACGGCCAGCTTTTCCTGGTCGGCGCGCGCCACCTCGTATTTGCGGGCGACGTTTTCCGCCGTATCGCCCATGCTGATGTAGGCGTCGGTTTCGGCCAGCAGCTGCGGGTTGGGGGAGAAGTTGTAGCCGCCTTGCGGCACCATCGTCATCGATTCGATGCCGACGCACAGATAGGCCTCGCCCAGTCCCGCCTCGATCTGCGCGGCGGCGATGTGGATGGCCGACATCGACGAGCCGCAGAAGCGGTTGATCGTCATGCCCGGCACCTCGTGCGGAAAGCCCGCCAGCAGCGCGACGATGCGCGCCAGGTTGTTGCCCTGCGAGGATTCCGGGTAAGCGCAGCCAAGGATCACGTCGTCCAGCAGGCGCGGGTCGAGACCGGTGCGCTGGATGAGGCCCCGCACCACCTGGGCGCCCAGGTCGTCGGGACGGACTTCGGCCAGCTTGCCTTTGCGGGCGAAGTGGAAGGGGGAACGGGCGTAGGCACTGATGACAGCTTTCATGGTCCAACTCCTTTTAAATGATGGTCGTAATGATTGATATATTACGCTCATAATGTATGATGTCAACAGGTGCACCGTGGGGAGACAAACATGAAGGTAAGCAGGGAACAAGTGGCGCTCAACCGCGAGCGCATCGTTGAAACGGCGGCGCGGCTGTTCCGCGAAAAAGGCTACGACGGCATCGGCGTGGCCGACCTGATGAAAAACGCCGGCCTCACGCACGGCGGCTTCTACGGCCATTTCGCCTCCAAGGAAGACTTGCTGGCCGAGGCCACGTCGCACGCGCTCAAGCGCTCGGTCGAGCGCTGGCAGGGTTATGTGGAGCAGGGGGCTGACACCGCGCTGGACAAGATCGGCGCCGGCTACCTGTCGGTTGCGCATCGCGACGGTCCCGCGCTGGGCTGTTCCGTGACCTCGCTGGGGGCCGACATTTCACGCCTCGGCCCCAAGGCGCGGCATGCGCTGACCGAAGGCGTCAGCGCCCAGCTGGCCGTGCTCGAACCGCTGATGCCCGGCGACGGCGATGCGGACCAGCGGCGCCAGGCCCTGGCGACCTACGCCGCCTTGGTCGGCGCGATTGTCCTATCGCGGGCGGTGGACGACGAGGCGCTGTCGCTGGAAATCCTGCAGGCGGTGCAGGCCTCGCTTCCGCAGCGCAGGTGATGCTTATACGTTTTTCAGATTACGTAATGTAAAAAACGTGCTTAGGGCTGGGCTGCCCGGGGCCGATCGCGTAGACTGGCGGTATTTTCAAGCACCACGGATACACAATGCTGCATTGGTTGAAGCACTACCGGCGCGAACTGCTTGCCGGCGATATCTCCGCCGGGCTGGTGGTGGCGATGATGATGATCCCGCAAGGCACCGCGTACGCGCTGGTGGCGGGCCTGCCGCCGGTGGTCGGCATCTACGCCAGCATCCTGCCGCCCATCATTTACGCGCTGTTCGGCAGCAGCATGACGCAATCGGTGGGACCGATGGCCATCATCTCGCTGATGACGGCCACCGTCATCGGCCCGCTGGCGCCGGCCGGTTCGGCGCTGGCCGGCGTGCTGGCGGCGCAGCTGGCGCTGATCTCCGGCGCGGTGCTGCTGCTGTGCGGCGTGCTGCGCATGGGCTTCCTGGCCAACTTCTTTTCCCGTCCCGTGATGAGCGGCTTCACCGTCGGCTCGGCGCTGGTGATCGCCTTCGACCAGTTGCATACGCTGCTGGGCGCGGAGCTGCCGCACCTGCACGCGCCGAGCGCCGCGATGGGCGTGACCGCCTTGCTGCTGTTGGTGCTGTCCAAACAATACCTGGCGGGCCTGCTGAAGCGCTGTGGCATGCCGGCCGGCGTGGCCGACATCGCCGCCAAGCTGGCGCCGATGCTGGTGGTCCTGGGCGGCATCGTGCTGATGGCCACCACCGATCTCGCGGCCATGGGCGTGCGCACCACCGGCACCATCCCCGGCGGCCTGCCTCACCTCAACCTCGCCAGCTCCAGCGCGCATTGGAAGCCTTTGCTGCAACCGGGGCTGCTGATCGGCTTCATCATCTTCCTGATGTCGATGTCGGCCGCGCAGTCGCTGGCGCTCAAGCGCAACGAAAAGCTGGTCAGCAACCATGAGCTGATCGGCCTGGGCGCGGCCAACGTCGCCAGCGCTTTGACCGGCGGCTTCCCCGTCACCGGCAGCCTGTCGCGCTCCGCCGTCAACTTCGCGGCCGGCGCCAACACGCCGCTGGCCAGCCTGATCACCGCCGCGCTGCTGGCCTGCGCGCTGATGGCGCCCACCGGCTGGCTGTCGCTGCTGCCATTGCCGGTGCTGGCCGCGACCATCATCGTCGCCGTGCTCGGCCTGCTGGAACTGGGCATCCTGCGCACGGCCTGGCAGTACGACCGCGGCGACGTGCTGGCCTGGGGCGCGACCTGCCTGGGCGTGCTGGTGCTGGGCGTGGAGGCGGGCGTGGTGGTCGGCGTGGCGCTGTCGATGGGCACCCTGATCTGGCGCGCGAGCCGGCCGCACATCGCGGTGCTGGGCCGCATCGCCGGCACCGAGCATTTCCGCAATGTCGAACGCTATCCGGCCGAGACCCGGCCGGAACTGCTGGTGCTGCGCATCGACGCCAATCTGTTCTTCGGCAATATGGAGGCGGTGGCCGAGCGCATCGAATGCGAGCTGGCCACCCACGCCAGCGCGCGCCACCTGGTGCTGGTGATGACGGCGGTCAGTTCGATCGACACGTCGGCGCTGTACGCGATGTCGGAGCTGAACCAGAGCCTGAAGCGGCGCGGCATCGGCCTGCACCTGGCCGAAGTGAAGGGGCCGGTGCTGGACCGCCTGCGCAACAGCGAGCTGCTGCGCGAGCTGAACGGCCGGCTGTTCCTGAGCACCGCCATCGCCTGCGACCATTTGCAAACTGCCAAGGATGTTGCTTGAACGTGCAAAAACTTGCTGTTCCTGTAATTTAATCCTTTTGGGCAATAAAATGCATGGACTTCGGGTCGGTTTGAACCTATGATTTAAGTCGAAGGTATCCCAGACTAACCCTAAAGAATGGTTTTCAGATGTTGGAGCGCTTCGCCCGCCGTGCAGGAAGAGTATCGATAGCCGTGTTCGTCAGTGTGACGCTGACCGCGGTGGTGACGCTGGTATTGACTACTTTTGCCCTGTACTTCTACCAGGTCGAGCGCGCCCAGCGCTGGGAGCAGCTGCACAAGACGCTGGCCAACAGCGCCGATGAGCTGGCCGCCGCCGTCGCGCTGCCGGCCTGGAACTTCGACGAAACCCAGATCGTCACCATCATGAAGAGCGGCTTGAGCAACCGCGACCTGTACGCCAGCGCAGTGGCGCCGGTGGCCAGCAACCACCCCTTCATCCTGACCCGCAACGACCAGGCGCAACTGGTCGCCACCACCCGCATGCCGGACGATCCCGAGCTGCTGTCGGTGCAGCGCGCCATCGTCGCCGGCGGCCAGAACATCGGCACCATCACCGTGTACGCCTCGCCGGCCGGCCTGATCGAACAGCTGCGCCAGCGCCTGTACACCATCGCCGGCATGATCTTCGTGCTGGTCGTGACGCTGGTGGCCAGCCTGTACCTGCTGCTGTGGCAACTGATCCTCAAGCCGCTGACCACCATCGAACGCTATGCCGCCAACGTCAAGGCCGGCCAGAATCCGGGCGCCTTGCCGCCGCGCGACTGGTTCTTCGGCGAGCTGAAAACCCTGAACGCCTCGATCCGCGAGATGGTGCGCCTGATGGACAGCCGCTACGTCGCCATGCACGCCAGCGAGGAGCGCTTACAGATCGCGTCGAGCGCGGCGGCGATCGGCATCTGGGACTGGAACATCATCAGCGACGAAGTGGTGTGGGACGAGCAGATGTACCGTCTGCACGGCGTCGAGGGGCAGAAGGTGGCGCGGCCGTTCGACCTGTGGCTGACCATGATACATCCCGACGACGCCATCCCGACCGAGGCGCTGCTGCGCCAGGCGCTGAACGGCCAGGCCGAATTCGATGTCGAGTTCCGCGTGGTGTGGGGCGACGGCTCGGTGCACCATCTCAAGGGCGACGCCATGATCTTCCGCGACGCCGACGGCCAGCCGGCGCGCATGGTGGGCGTCAACTACGACGTCACCGCCAGCCGCGTGGCCGAGCAGGAGCTGCGCCGCCACCGCATCCACCTGGAAGACCTGGTGGCCGAGCGCACCAATGCGCTGTCGGTCGCGGTGCTGCAGGCGCAGGCGGCCAACCAGGCCAAGAGCATCTTCCTCGCCAATATGAGCCACGAGCTGCGCACGCCGCTCAACTCCGTGATCGGCTTCTCGCGCCTGATGGCCGACTCCAAGAACATGCTGCCGGAAGAGAAGCGCAACCTGGCCATCATCCACCGCTCCGGCCAGCACCTGCTCACGCTGATCAACGACATCCTGGAACTGTCCAAGATCGAGGCCGGCCGCGCCGTGCTGCAGACCGAGGTGGTGGGCCTGGAGGACATGCTGCAGGAAGTGATGGACATGGTCAGCATGCGCGCCGGCCAGACCGGCGTGGAGCTGGAGCTGGACGCCGCCGGCCTGCCGCCCGGCGCCCGCGTGGACGGCACCAAGCTGCGCCAGGTGCTGCTTAACCTGATGTCGAACGCGGTCAAGTTCACGGGGCAGGGCAAGGTCACGCTGCGGGTGCGCGGCGCCATGCGCAATGTGTCGAACGGCGGCCGCTGCGAGCTGGAATTCGAAGTCATCGACAACGGCCCCGGCATCTCGCCGGCCGACCAGGCGCGTATTTTCGAGCCCTTCATCCAGGCCGAGGGACCGGGCGCGCATGAAGGCACGGGCCTGGGCCTGACCATCTCGCGCGAGTTCGTGCAGCTGATGGGCGGCGAGCTGACGGTGGAATCGGCGCCCGGCGCCGGCGCCACTTTCCGTTTCACGATCTCGGCGCAGGTGGCCGACGGTGCGCCGGAAAACGGCGACGACGAAGTGGCCGCATTGGCCCCGCCGCAGCGTGGCCGCCGCATCCTGGTGGCCGACGACAATGCCGACGGCTGCGCGCTGCTGGAAAGCCTGCTGCAACCGCTGGGCTTCGAGGTGGCGGTGGTGGGCGACGGCGCGCAGGCGCTGGCGATGGTCGATGTCTGGCATCCGGACCTGGTGTTCATGGACTGGCGCATGCCGGCGCTGGACGGCTTGAGCGCGACGCGCCAGATCCGCGCCAACGCCGCCGGCCCGCAGCCGAAGGTGGTGGTGCTGACGGCGTCCGCCTTCGCCGAGGAGCGCGAGGAGGCGCTGGGCGCGGGCGCCGATGAGTTCATGCGCAAGCCGGTCGAGCAGGACCAGTTGTACGCGGTGCTGGAGCAGCAACTGGGCTTGCAGTTCCTGCGCCGCCATCACAGCCCCCGCCAGGCCTTGCCGTCTCCGCTCTCGCGCGACGACCTGGGCCTGCTGGAGCCGGCCCTGCGCCTGCAACTGAAGACCGCTTTGCAGGAGCTGAACCTGGCGCGCGTGGCGCTGCTGCTGGCGCCATTGCCGCAGGAACTGGGGGAAGTGGTGGAGCGCATCGAGCACATGATACGGCTGCACCAGTATCCGCAGCTGTGCGCATTGCTGGACGAGGCGGATAACGAACTGGAGGCGCAAGCCTGACGGGTATATGATAGTGGCTGTCAATATGGCAGCAAACCAGGCGAGAGAGTTTTACATGCATCGGGATTTGTCGGAACAACACACCAAGGGCGAAGTGCTGATCGTGGAGGACACGCCGGCCTCGCTCAAACTGCTGAGCGACCTGCTGACCGAAGCGGGCTACTACGTGCGTCAGGCGCCGAACGGCGAGCTGGCCTTGTGGACCGCGCAGTCACGCCCGCCGGAGCTGATCCTGCTCGACGTCCGCATGCCCGGCATCGACGGCTTCGAGGTGTGCCGCCGCCTGAAGGCCTCGCCGGAACTGAATCAGGTGCCGGTGATCTTCCTGTCGGCCCAGCATGACACCGACGACAAGGTGCGCGGCTTCGCGCTGGGCGCCGTCGACTTCATCGCCAAGCCTTTCCAGGCCGAGGAAATCCTGGCCCGCACCGACGCCCACGTGCGCCTGGGCCGCGCCCAGCAGGCGCTGGCCGCCGAACGCGCGCTGCTGGAAGAGCGCGTGGTCGAGCGCACCACCGAACTGGCCGCGCTGGCCGCCTCGCTGGAAAAGGAGGTCGAGCAGCGCCGCGCCAACGAGGAATTCATGCGGCTCTCCAGCCAGGTGTTCGAGGCCACGCAGGACGCCATCGTCGTCACCGACCGCGATGCGCGCATCGTCGCCACCAACCCCGCCTTCACGCAGATCTCCGGCTACAGCGCGGAAGAGGTGGTGGGGCAGAGCGTGGCGCTGCTGCACGCCGGCGAGCCGGACGCCAAATCCTTCGAATCGATGGCGCAGTCCATCGCCAAGACCGGCCACTGGTCGGGCGAGATACTCGCGCGCCGCAAGAACGGCGATACCTATCCGGGCCTGCTGAGCGCCTCGGTGGTGCGCGATGAACAGGGCCACGTGATCAACCACGTGGCGGTGTTCATGGACATCACCGAGCGCAAGGCCGAGCAGCACCTGATCGATTTCCTGTCCAACCACGATGCGCTGACCGGCCTGCCGAATCGCCTGCTGGCACGCCAGCGCTTCGAGCAGACGCTGGCCGCCGCCCGCCGCGAGCACCGCTGCGTGGCCGTCATGTGCCTGGACCTGGACCGCTTCAAGAGCATTAACGACTCCTACGGCCACGACGTCGGCGACAAGGCGCTGCAGGTGGTGTCCAAGTTCCTCAGCGAGACCGTGCGCGAGGGCGACACCGTGACCCGCCAGGGCGGCGACGAATTCCAGATCATCGTGTCGGACGACGCCCAGCTGGGCGCGACGATGGCGCTGGCGCAGAAGATCCTGGCCGGCCTGCGCAAGGAGCTGGTGATCGACGGCCAGCAGATCACCGTCACCTCCAGCATCGGCATCGCCGTCAGCCTGACCGACGGCGACAGCTTCGATGAGCTGGTACGCAACGGCGACACGGCGCTGTTCCGCGCCAAGGAGATCGGCCGCGACAACTACGCCTTCTTCACCGAGCGCATGGACGCGGAAATCCGCGACAAGCTGGCGATCCAGGGCCAGCTGCGCGGCGCCATCGCCCGCGACGAATTCGAAGTGCACTACCAGCCGCAGATGTGCCTGAAAACCGGCGCCATGGTGGGCGCGGAAGCGCTGCTGCGCTGGGATAACGCGGTGCTGGGCAAGGTGCCGCCCAACCGCTTCATCCCGCTGGCCGAGGAATACGGGCTGGTGAACTCCATCGGCGAATGGGTGCTGGAGAGCGTGTGCGCGCAGATCAAGGTGTGGCACGACCAGGGCCTGGGCGACATCAAGGTGGCGGTCAACCTGGCCGCCGGCCAGTTCGCCAACGACGCCACGGTGCCGTATGTGGAAAGCACGCTGCGCAAGTTTGGCATCGCGCCCGAGTACCTGGGCCTGGAGATCACCGAAGGCACGGTGATGGGCGATCCGAACAAGGCGGTGGCGGCGCTGCGCCGCCTGAAGGACATCGGCGTCAGCATCTCGCTGGACGACTTCGGCACCGGCTATTCCAGCCTGAGTTACCTGAAGCGCTTCCCGATCGACGTGCTGAAGATCGACAAATCCTTCGTCGACGATGTCACCACCAACGCCAACGACGCGGCGATCGCGCTGTCGGTGATCTCGCTGGCGCACAACCTGAACATGCGCGTGATCGCCGAGGGCGTGGAAACGCGCGAGCAGGTGCAGTTCCTGACCGAACGCGGTTGCGACGAGATGCAGGGCTACTTCTTCAGCCGTCCCGTCAACGCCGACGCCTTTACCGCGCTGCTGCGCGAACGCCGCAATCTGCTGGACATGTGATCAACCCTTCCCACTGGAGTGTTATGGAAAAGAAGTTCAGTGCCGCTATCGCCGGCGCATGCATGCTGTTAGCCGTCGCCGCCGTCAATGCGCAAGCCGCCGAGCCGGCCGTCAAGCCCGGTCCCGCCGACGCGCAGTTCAAAGCCATCTACACCCAGGAGTGGAAGTGGCGCATCAGCCAGAAACAGGAAGAAGAGGAAGATGACGACAACGGCGTTTCCTCGTCGCTGCCGCGCATCGACGCCGCCACCCAGAAGAGCCGCCTGGCGTACTGGCAGGGCGTGATGAAAAAGCTGGACGGCATTTCGCAGGACAAGCTGTCGGCGCCGGAGCGCATCAACTACCAGGTCTACAAGGCGCAGATCGCCGCGCTGATCGCCGGCCAGGTGTTCCGCGAATACGAGAAGCCGCTGAACGCCGATTCGGCCTTCTGGTCCAACATGGCGTCGGGCGCGCGCAAGCCGCTGACCAACGAGAAGCAGTACCGCGACTACCTAAAGCAGCTGGCCGATACGCCGCGCTACTTCAACGAAGAGATGGACAATATGCGCGCCGGCGCCGCACGCGGCTTCACGCCGCCGAAAGTCACGCTGATCGGCCGCGACGCCTCGATCACCTCCGTCACCGACGCCAAGACGCCGCAGGACACGGTGTTCTACCTGCCGTTCAAGACCATGCCGGCCACGATGCCGGCGGCGCAGCAGGAAGCGCTGCGCGCGGAAGGCGTGAAGGCGATCCAGGCTTACATACTGCCGTCGTATCAGAAACTGTTGAAGTTCATGCGCGAAGAGTACGTGCCGAAGGCCCGCGAGGAGCTGGCGGCCGAGAGCCTGCCGGACGGTAAAGCCTACTACCAGTCGAAGATCGTGGAGTTCACCACCACGGCGATGAGCGCGGACCAGATCCACAAGATCGGCCTGAGCGAAATGGCCAAGATCCGCGCCGAGATGCATGACGTGATCAAGCAGACCGGCTTCGAAGGCGACCTGCCGGCCTTCCTGCAATTCCTGCGCACCGATTCGCGCTTCTACGCCAAGACGCCGGAAGAGCTGCTGATGCGCTCCGCCTGGGTCGCCAAGAAGTTCGACGCCAAGGTCGGCCAGTACTTCGGCTACCTGCCGCGCCGCCGCTTCGCCGTGATTCCGGTGCCGGACGACCAGGCGCCGTTCTACACCTCGGGCCGTGGCGGTCCTGGCGTCTACCTGGTCAACACCTACAACCTGCCGGCGCGCGCGCTGTACTCGATGCCGGCGCTGACGCTGCACGAATCGGCGCCTGGCCACGCCTTCCAGATGCCGGTGGCGATGGAGCAGAAGGGCCGCCCGCCGTTCCGCAACGCCTATATCTCGGCCTATGGCGAGGGCTGGGCGCTGTACTCGGAGCGCCTGGGCGTGGAGATGGGCATGTATGAAACGCCGTACGAGGTGTTCGGCATGTTGAGCTACCAGGCCTGGCGCGCGTCGCGGCTGGTGGTTGACACGGGCATCCACAGCAAGGGCTGGACCCGCAAGCAGGCGCAGGACTACCTGCACGACAACACCGCGCTGTCGGACCATGAGATCGAGACGGAGGTGGACCGCTACATCTCCTGGCCGGGGCAGGCGCTGTCGTACTACCTCGGCGAGATGAGCATCATTAACGCGCGCAAGAAGGCCGAGGCGGCGCTGGGCACAAAGTTCGACATCCGCGCCTTCCACGACACGGTGCTGCAACTGGGTTCCGTGCCGCTGCCGGTGCTGGAGGCGCGCATCGACCTGTTCATCGCCGAAGGCGGCAAGAGCCCGTATCCTAACCTGGACTAGGCCCATGCAACGGTTGCCAGCAGCCGTTGCAATTTGACCGCCCGACTTGCGTTGACCATCTTCACATACGAAATCCTGCCCGCGAGGTAGGCGCGGAAGTCGGGATGGCTGTCGCGGTTCTGCGTAGCCGGTCCATGCCGCACGCAGTTCGTCAGCGTGGCTTTGAGCCTGTCGTATTCGTCGCGCGCGATGTTGGGATGCGCGTTGACGACAACGCCCGTGACCTGCTGGCGCGTCCCCTCGCGCATCAACCGCGTCTTGCGGGTGTTGATGCGGAATCCTTCTTCAAGCGCAATCGCGGCCACCTGGATATGAAAGCGTTCGGCGGCGCGCGCGAAATCGCGGTCGCCGGAGAACGCCAGGTCGTCGGCATAGCGGCTGTACGACGCGCCCATCGCCTGTGCCAGCGCTTCGAGGCGCACGTCGAGACGGTATGCGCATAGATTGGCCAGCGCCGGCGAGCAGGGGGAGCCTTGCGGCAGGTGAGGGGACTTCAAGGCCTGGCGCTCGGCCCATGTGACCGAAGCGCCATCGTGGGTATCGCGGAAGACGCCGTGCGGCGCGCGGTTGACGCACACGCGCGCCAGCGCTCCGGCGACTTTGTCCGGATAGCCCAGCTTTTCAAACAGCGCGTGGATGCGCGACAGTTGAACGCTCGGGAAAAAATCCTTCAGATCCATGCGGATGACGACGTGCCGGCCTGCGTGCAGCGTAGCGTGCGTCAGGCAGGAATGGCCGCGCCGGAAGCCATGTGCGGCCGGATGCGGCGGCAGCGGATCCAGGATCTGGCGCAGTATCTTTTGCTGGATGCTGCGCAGCCGTTCCTTGGGAATCTCGATCAGGCGCAGGCCGCCGCTGCGCTTGGGCACCCAGCGGTAGTGGTAATGCTGGAGGCGCGATTCCTTGTCGCCGGCAAGGCGCCATTGGTCGGCGAACCATTCGAGCGCGCCGACCGGTTCATCCAGCCAGGCGGCCAGGTCGCCGACCGTGCGCAGTTCCGGCAGCGCGAGCGCGGCGAGCCAGGCATCCCTGGGCGGGCGGATAGGCGGATCGATGCAGTAGCGGCGTACTGGCGGCAGTTCCATCGGCTCCGGCGCTTCATCGTCGCCGTCGTCGTCATCGGCGTTATCGTGGCTAAGCAGTTGCAGCAGGATGCCGGCGATCTCGTGCCGGCTGAAGTAGTAGAAGTTCTCGCCTGTCCGCTCGATAAGCGCTGCGCAAACCTCGGACGCCCATGGCGGCGGCGCACCGAAAACACGGCCGCATGCCGCGATCAGGCTGTCCAGGTTGCGCTCGGAAGCGAGCATCGTATCGGCAAGCGCCAACACGGTAAGTTTTTTGATGGTCATTCGTAGCGAAAAGGAGCGGAGAGCCTTCAACGAGTCTCGTGATGCGTGAGCAGTCTTGCGTGGAAACGCAACGCGGCTCATGCGGCGAAGTGCTGAACATTAAACATCCCACGGGGTAGCCCCGTAGAGGCTGTCCCTGCACGAGGCAAAGACAGACCGGCTTGAAGGTTCCGCCCCGCCGACACGGTAGCGGAGTTTTAATTAAAAATCAACGGTGAACGCAAGCTAACCGATATGTAATTCTAAAGTGACAAAGCGCGTATATTCGGGCGAAAGCGGATGTGTAGAATCGCGGCCCTACAATAACTACTTCCTCCGGGCAACACGTTGAAAACATCGATCACCGCAGCAACCATCGCCGGCGCCTTGCTGGCGTCTACCTCCGTTTATGCCGCCGCTCCAGCACCGGTGGCCGCTACGTCCTCATTCATGGACGCCATCTCCGCCGCCGGCAAAGAACTGAACCAGGCGATGGACGGCCAGCGCGACGTCGTGAAGCGGATGGACATCTATGCGAAGTTCGAGTTCTCGCCGGCGCAGCGGCCCAAGCTGAAAGCGGTCTTCGGCAACGAGCGCCCGTTCCCGGTGGTGCGCAGCGTTGGCCCGAAGGGGCAGGTCATCTACACCTCGAAGCTGATGCCCCATGCGTATCTCGACCAGAATGGCACGGCGTTGTCATGGTCCGAGCTCAATAGCCGATCCGTCGCCAGCAAGGCTGGAACGGCCCTCGATACGGTCATGTCCATGCAGTCGATGTCCATCGTCGGCACGGCAACCGCTGCCATGCTGGAAAACCTGAGCGGCGATTTCAAACAGATGCGGGGCCCGGACGGTATTTGGTACGGCAACTTCAATGCGAAACTCGGCTCACTGGTGATACGCACGGCGGACGCGGGCGGCACGGACCTCAAGGAGACGGTGCGGCTTGACGATCTCGCTGCCCGCATCAACATCGAACGCCGTGGCAAGAAGGCTGATCTGGTGTACGGCTTTTCCGTTCAGTCGATACGGTTTGGCGGCGACCGTGTGGATCGCGCCAATATCGGCATCCGCGTCACGAACCTGCCGGCGCGGGCGATGGAGGACATGGAAAAGGAAATGAACAAGGTGCAGGGCAGCGGCCTGACGGAAGACGCGCAGACCCAGGTGCTGACGAAGTCGATGCTGGACTTCGCCCAGAGGATGGTGAAGAGCGGCGTCAGCGTGGTGATCGACGACATCAGCGCCAGCTATCGCGGCAACACGGCGTCGATCAAGGGCCGCGTCGATTTCGACAAGGTGGTGGATGCCGACTTCAAGTCGCCGACGGAGTTTGTCAAGAAGATCGTCGCCCGCTTCGACGTGCGCCTGCCGGTGGCCATGGTGAACGATGTGTCGCGCGCGATGGCGGCCAAGCAGGTGGACCCATCGACGCCCAATGTCGCCGACGTGGTCGACATGGCGGGCAAGAATCTCGCCGCCATGGCGGTCGGCAAATTGCTCAACGAAGGCTATGCCGTGATGGACAAGGACGAGCTGCGTTCGGCCATCGAGTTCAAAAACGGCAAGTTCACCTTCAACGGCAAGAGCATTGCCGTCCCCGGCATGCCGGCGCCTGCTGCGGCGCCAGCACCGTAACAAGCCTCAGGCGCGCAGCATGTCGCCCGCGATCCAGTCCAGCACTGGCGGGCGATGCGGCGTCCAGCCCAGCTGCTTGCGTGCGCGTTCGCCGCGCACGCGGCTGTTGGAACCCAGGCCGTACGAGGCCATTTCATATCCCCATTCTTCCTTGGCCTGCTCCAGCGGCCAATCCTGCGGCTCGCCCAGTTTCAACGCGCGGGCGATGGCCGTGCTCATGTCGCGGAACGAGGCCTCGCCGCTTTCGACGAAGTAGAACGCGCCCGCTTCGGTCTTTTCCAGTGCCAGCAGATACAGGTCGACCACGTCGTCGATGTGGACGTTGGACCAGATGTTCAAGCCGCGCCCCACATGACGCACGATGCCGCTCTTGCGCGCCTGCTTGAGCAGGCGTGGCAGCTGCACGCTGTCGCGCGGCAGCGCGCCGTGGCCGTAGATCAGCGTATTGCACAGTACCGTCGAGCGCACGCCACGGCCGGCGGCGGCCAGCACCAGGTCGTCGATGGCGACGCGCGCGGCCTTGTCGGCGGTGGGAGCGGGAAGTTGGTCTTCGAGGTAGATGCGGTCGGTGCCTTCGCCGCCGGAGGCGTCGCCGACGATGCTGGAACCGCTGGTGTGCAGGAATACCTTGCCGGAGCCGGCCAGGGCGTCGATGAAGGCTTCGACGGCGGCGCGGTTGTCGCTGCTGGCGGCGTTGATCACGGCGTCGGCCGCCTGCGCCTGGGCGATCAGCAGATCGCGGTCGTTCAGCGTGCCGACCACGCCGGTCACGCCGATGCTGGCCAGGTCTTGCAGCTGTTCCGGTTTGCGCACCAGGCCCGTTACCTGATGGCCTGCGCGTACCAGTTCCGCTGCGATGGAACCGCCGATGAAGCCTGCTGCGCCGGTGACGAATACTTTCATACTGTGCTCACTTAATCAGATCGAGAAGCAAACAGTATGGGGATGAACGCCGCGCGCAAAAAGGCCGCGCGGCGCAAAGTACTATTGATTACGGCGCAAGTATCAAGCTTAAGTATCAGGCTTTAGTCTCAGGCTTGAACTTTGCGCTGCTTGCGCTTGGCGACCACGCCCAGCAGGGCCAGGCCGCCCAGCAGCATGGCGTAGGCGTCGGCTTCCGGCACCGGCGCGGCGGCCACGGCGAAGGACAGGTTGTCCGCGTAGCCGTCGTTGTAGGAGCCGGCGTTGCGGGTCAGGTCCAGCGTGATGCCGACGTTGAGCGTGCCGACCGGGATGTAGCCCTGGGTGTCGCGCAGCAGCAGGCCGGTCTGGTTGCCGCGATCCGAGTTGGAGACCGGGCCGACGCTGGCGCTGGACAGCGCTGCGCCACCGGCGCCGTAGAAGGTCGCGGTCAGCTTGGCGTTGTCGTTCTGCGAGTCGTAGCCGCCCAGCCAGGCCGACAGGTCGTAGCGCGTAGCGCCGGTGTTGATCGCCGCGGCCAGCGACGACAGGTCGATGGTCTGGCTGGCGGTCGACAGCGCCGCGTAGCCGCCGCCGAAGAAATAGGTGCCACGGTCGGCAGGGCCAGGATCGGCAGGGAAGGGGAAGCCGCCGGCTGCGCCGTACTTGACGACTTCGAACTGCGGCGTGGCGTTCCAGCCGGCGACGCCGTTTTCGGCATTGCCGTTAGCGATCAGATTGGAGCCGAAGGTGGTGGCCTGTGCGGCCGGAGCCAGTGCCAGGGCAACCGTCACAGCGGCTGCAAAAGAAGTGAATCGCATGGTGGTCCTTAAACGGGGATAAAAAATGGTGCTTATTTTACAAGCAAAATAGACAAAAGTAAAACCTTGCCGCAAGCCTGGCTGCACCGCCATGGTGCGAAACGTTCGCTTTGGTGCGAAAAATGTTCTTACGGCGGTTGTAGCCCGCGATTCCGCTGGCACGACGATTGCATTACGTCCGTCATGCCCGATACCACCGCATCCAGAGAACTCGCCGCCGGCCAGCACAGCGCCTGGCAGGCCAGCCTTACCCTGGGCTTTGCCGATGACGGCGGCACCACGCGGCTGTTCGACAATCGCCACTACGGGCCGCTGCGCGTGCAGAAGGCGCTGTATCCCGAAGACCCCAAGGTGTGCCACGCCATCGTCGTCCATCCGCCCGGCGGCGTGGTTGGCGGAGACCAGCTGTCGATAGAGGTCGGCGTCGGCCCGCGCGCGCATGCCTTCATCGCCACGCCCGGCGCAGCCAAGTGGTACAAGGCCAATGGCAAGGTGTCGCGCCAGTGCGTGCGCCTCAACGTGGGCGCGGATGCCGCACTCGAATGGCTGCCGCAGGAGACGATCTTTTTTGATACCGCTAACGTGGTGCTGGAGCAGCACGTCGAACTGGCCGCAGGCGCCACTTATCTGGGCTGCGAAATCCTCTGCATGGGCCGGCGCGGTTCCGGCGAAAGCTTCAACACCGGCACCGTGACCCAGCGCAGCAGCATCCGCCGCGACGGCAAGTTGATCTGGTGGGAGCAGGGCGCGATGCTGGGCGGACGGCTGGACAGCCCGCTGGCGCTGGACGGCAAGAGCGTCTGCGCCATACTGGTCGCCGCCGGCAAGCCGCTCGCCGCCGCCGTGCTGGCCGCGCTGCTGGCCGACATCCGCGCCGATATTCAAGCCGACGGCGGCCACCTGTTCGGCATCACCCACACCAAGGGCGTGCTGGTCGCGCGCCACCTGGGCGACGACAGCGAAACCGCGCGCCGCCTGATGCTGATTGTATGGCGCCGTTTGCGCCCGCACCTGCTGGGCCGCGTGGCTGTCACGCCGCGCATCTGGCAAACCTGAGAACAACCATGGACCTGACACCAAGAGAAAAAGACAAGCTGTTGATCTTCACCGCCGGCATCGTGGCGGAACGCCGCCTCGCGCGCGGCCTGAAACTGAACTATCCGGAAGCGGTGGCGCTGATCACCTGCGCCATCATGGAAGGCGCGCGCGATGGCAAGACCGTGGCGCAGCTGATGTCCGAAGGCACCCGCATCCTGACCCGCGCCGATGTGATGGAAGGCATACCGGAGATGATCCCGGACATCCAGGTCGAAGCCACTTTCCCCGACGGCAGCAAGCTCGTTACCGTCCACAACCCCATCCCCTAAAGGAGGTCATCATGATCCCAGGTGAATATCTGCTCGAAGAGGGCGAGATCGGCCTCAATGAAGGCCGCGCCACCGCGACCGTCGTGGTGACGAACCAGGGCGACCGGCCGGTGCAGGTCGGATCGCATTTCCATTTTTTCGAAGTCAACACGGAGCTCAAGTTCGAACGTTGGAAGGCTTACGGCATGCGCCTGAATATCGCCGCCGGCACCGCCGTGCGTTTCGAACCGGGCCAGCAGCGCACGGTGGAACTGGTGAAGCTGGGCGGCGAACAAAAGGTCTATGGCTTCAATGGCAAAGTCATGGGCAAGCTCGATCCCAATCCACCGAAGGGCTGACATGGCTACAATCTCGCGCCGCGCCTACTCGGAGATGTTCGGCCCCACCAAGGGCGACCGCATCCGCCTGGCTGACACCGAACTGTTTATCGAAATCGAACACGATTACGCCACCTACGGCGAGGAAGTCAAATTCGGCGGCGGCAAAGTGATCCGCGACGGCATGGGCCAGTCGCAGCGCGTGGCCGCCGATGTGATGGATACGGTGATCACCAATGCGGTGATCGTCGACCACTGGGGCATCGTCAAGGCGGACATCGGCCTGAAAAGCGGCATGATCGCCGCCATCGGCAAGGCCGGCAATCCGGACATCCAGCCGAATGTGACGATGGCCATCGGCGGCGCCACCGAGATCATCGCCGGCGAAGGCATGATCGTCACGGCCGGCGGCGTCGACACGCACATCCACTTCATCTGCCCGCAGCAGATCGAGGAAGCGCTGATGAGCGGCGTGACCACGATGATAGGCGGCGGCACCGGTCCATCGGCCGGCACCTCGGCCACCACCTGCACGCCGGGGCCGTGGCATCTGCATGCGATGCTGGGCGCGGCCGACGCCTTCCCGATGAACCTGGGCTTTCTCGGCAAGGGCAATGTCTCGCTGCCGGAGCCGCTGGAAGAGCAGGTGCGCGCCGGCGCCATCGGCCTGAAGCTGCACGAGGACTGGGGCAGCACGCCGGCCGCCATCGACAACTGCCTGTCCGTGGCCGACCGCATGGATGTGCAGGTCGCCATCCACAGCGACACCCTTAACGAAGGCGGCTACCTGGCCGATACGCTGGCCGCGTTCAAGGACCGCACCATCCACACCTTCCACACCGAAGGCGCGGGCGGCGGCCATGCGCCGGACATCATCGCGGCGGTGGGCGAAGCTAACGTGCTGCCGTCTTCGACCAATCCCACCCGGCCGTTCACCGTCAACACGCTGGACGAGCACCTGGACATGCTGATGGTCTGCCACCATCTCGATGCGGGCATCGCCGAGGATGTGGCGTTCGCCGAGTCGCGCATCAGGCGCGAGACCATCGCGGCGGAGGACATCCTGCACGACATCGGCGCGATCTCGATGATGTCGTCCGATTCGCAGGCCATGGGCCGGGTTGGCGAGGTGGTGATGCGCACCTGGCAGACCGCGCACAAGATGAAGGTGCAGCGTGGGCCGCTGGCGCCGGATTCATCGCGCAACGACAACTTCCGCGTCAAGCGCTACATCGCCAAGTACACGATCAACCCGGCCATCACGCATGGCATCGCGCATGCGGTGGGGTCGCTGGAGGTGGGCAAGATCGCCGACCTGGTGCTGTGGAAGCCGGCCTTCTTCGGCGTCAAGCCGCAGACGATTTTAAAAGGCGGCATGATCGCCGCCGCGCAGATGGGCGACCCGAACGCCTCGATCCCGACGCCGCAGCCGGTGCATTACCGGATGATGTTCGGCGCTTTCGGCGGCGGCTTGAAAAAGTCGTTCACCTTTGTGTCGCAGGTGGCGTTCGATGCCGGCATCGGCGACCAGCTGAAGTTGAACAAGACGCTGATCGTCGCGAAGAATATGCGCGCGCTGCGCAAGTCCGACATGATCCACAACGGCGCCACGCCGAAGATGAGTGTCGATTCCGAAACCTACGAAGTGCGCGCCGATGGCGAGCTGCTGGTCTGCGAAGCCGCAGCCACGCTGCCGATGGCGCAGCGCTATTTCCTGTTCTGAGGACTTATGCTGACACTGCACACCAAAATCCCAAGCGCGGACATCATCGCGGCCCAACTGGTACTGCCCTATGAACTGCGCGAGAAGTGCCGCCTGCGGGCGACGCTGGACACCGGCGAGGACGTCGCCGTGTTCACCGTGCGCGGCACCGTGCTGCGCGACGGCGACCTGCTGACCGGCGAGGACAAGCGCGTGGTCAAGGTGGTGGCCGCGCCGGAGCCGACCTACAAGATCACCTGCGCCGATGCGCACACCTTGCTGCGCTGCGCTTTCCATCTTGGGAACCGCCACACGCAGGCGCAGGTCGGCGACGGCTTCCTGCGCATCCGCGCGGATGCGGTGCTGAAGGAGATGCTGGCGGGGCTGGGCGCGACGGTGGTGGAGGAGAAGGCGGCGTTCGAGCCGGAGTCCGGCGCGTATGGCGGCGGGCACTCGCACCATCACGACGGTCCGCTGGCGCCCATCCCGCTGCGCCAGAAGATCCACCGCCCCGGCGACACGGCATGATGCAAGCCGCGGCGCTGCTCAACCTCCTGCAGTTCGCCAGTCCGGCGCTGCCGATCGGCGCGTACAGCTATTCGCAGGGGCTGGAGGCGGCGCTGGAATCGGGCAAGGTCCACAACGCCGACACCGCACGCGCCTGGATACTGCGCCATCTGCACGAAGTGGTGGCGCAATGGGAAGCACCGGTGTGCTGGCGCCTGATGCAGGCCTGGTCGCGGCGCGACTGGTCCGCAGCCTCGGAATGGAGCGAACGTTTCATCGCCTCGCGCGACAGCGCCGAGTTCCGCGCCGAGACCATCCAGATGGGCTACTCGCTGACCAAGCTGGTGGCGGAACTGAACATCGTCGACGCCGACATGCTGGCGCAGTTGCAGCGCGAGCCGGAAGTCGCGCTGCCGACCGCCTTCGCCTGCGCCGTCGCCGCCCTGAACATCCCGCACGACGCCGCACTGCTGGCGATGCTGTTCGCGTGGGCCGAGAACCAGGTGCTGGTCTGCGTCAAATCCGTGCCGCTCGGGCAGGTGGCGGGCCAGCGCATCCTGCTGTCGCTGCGGGCCGACATCGAAGCCGCCGCCCGCCATGCGCAAACCGTCGGCGACGACGATATGTGCAACTGGGCGCCCGGCCTGTCGCTGCTGTCGATGCTGCATGAAGTGCAGTACAGCCGTTTATACCGATCTTAATGAGAGAACCAACATGACTCCAAATTCGAATCCCCTGCGCGTCGGCATCGGCGGCCCGGTAGGCTCCGGCAAGACCGCCCTGTGCGAGATGCTTTGCAAAGGCATGCGCGACCATTTCGACATGGCCGTCATCACCAACGACATCTACACCAAGGAAGACATGGAGATCCTGCTGCGCGCGGACGCGCTGCCGGCCGAGCGCCTGATGGGCGTGGAAACCGGCGGCTGCCCGCACACGGCGATCCGCGAAGACGCGTCGATCAACCTCGAAGCCATCGCCCGCATGCAGGCCGACTTCCCCAATCTTGATCTGATACTGGTCGAATCGGGCGGCGACAACCTGGCCGCCACCTTCAGTCCGGAGCTGTCGGACCTGACGATCTACGTGATCGACGTGGCCGGCGGCGAGAAGATTCCGCGCAAGGGAGGCCCCGGCATTACCCGCTCCGATCTGCTCATCATCAACAAGACCGACCTGGCGCCGCACGTCGGCGCCGACCTCGATGTGATGGCGCGCGACGCCAAACAGCAGCGCGGTGCGCGGCCGTTCGTGTTCACCAATCTGCGCAGCGGCGACGGAGTGCAGGCCGTCATCGATTTCATCCGCGAACAAGGCCTGCTCGGCCAAACCCCACACTTTGCACAGGAGATCCAATGAAGAACAAACGCATCGCGGCGCTGGCCGCACTGGTACTGGTCAGCGCCGCCGCATCGGCCCACCCGCAGACGGGCGGCGCACACACGCATGGCTTCTTCGACGGTTTCGTCCATCCGTTCACCGGCCTGGATCATCTGCTGGCGATGCTGTCGGTGGGGATCTGGAGCGCGCGCCAGTCCAGCGCACGATGGCTGCCTGCGACCTTCCTCGGCATGCTGCTGTTCGGCGTGTTGACCGGCGTGGCCGGCCTGACGATACCGGGGCTGGAGACGGGCATCGCGCTGACGGTGGCCTTGATGGGCGTGCTGATCGCGGTGGCAGCGCGCCTGCCTGCGGCGATGGGAGCGGTGATGGTCGGCGCGTTCGCGCTTTTGCATGGCAATGCGCACGGCCACGAACTGCCGGCGGCGGCCAGCGCCATGGGCTTGCTGGCGGCGAGCGCGCTGCTGGTCTACGGGGGAAGGGTGCTGGGCCAGGTCAGCCCGGCGCTGGCGCTGAAGATTTCCGGCGCCGCGATTGCCGCCACCGGCGTGATGCTGGCGGCGACGGTCTGAGGTTAATCGCGCGTTTCGGTGCGGCGCTCTTGCAGCACGATGGGCGCCGCGTTCTTCGGATACAGGCCCTGGTGGCCTTCGAAGCCGGCGCGGATGGCGGCCATGTCGGCCTCCTGGTCGCCGGTCGGGAACACGTGATCGACCAGGCCTAGCGTCTTGTTCGGATAGTCGATATACACCAGCACCAGCGGCACCTTGGCCTCCAGCGCCAGATGATAGAAGCCGCTCTTCCAGTTCGGGCGATAGCCGCGCGTGCCTTCCGGCGTGATGCCGACCCAGTACCAGTCGGCCGCGTTCATGCGCTGCGCCTGCAGCTTGATGGTGCCGCTAGGCGTGCCGCGTTCGACCGGTTCACCGCCCAGTGCGCGGAACCATTTGCCCATCACGGGCAGTTTGAACAGCGAATCCTTGGCCAGCCAGCGGAACGGCAGGTTCAGCGCCCACTTGCCGAACAGGCCGACCATGAAGTCCCAGTTGGACGTGTGCGGATAAATCACGGCGATGCCGCGTGGGCCGGGCAATGGGCGATACAGCATGCGCCAGCCGAACAGGCCCAGTACGCGCAAGGCGGTGCGCTGGCCCCAGCTCGGCAAATCAGCCGGCTTCAGTTGAAAATCGCTCATGTACTTTATCCCGTCTTTGTTTTTAACTTATTTTCACTATTGACAGGCTGGCATACCCCTCGTCAAAAAAACTGCGCAGGCATTCTATATTGATGCCGAGGTCGCGGCAAGCTCCTTCTATTTTTACTGAAATTGAAAGCTTGAACTTTCCGCACGCTTTTTCGTCCAATCGTCATGACGAAAAAATCCATACTCTGCATAACAATCGGGAATCTCGCCATACCGGCAACGCTGAGCGCAGCAGTACAGGGATGGGACGTATGCAGTGCGGCGACGCTGGCCGAGGCCCGCCGCCAGTTGAAGGTGCGTCCGCTGCTGGTGGGCGTGCTGCTGGTGGAGGAGCATGACGACCAGCTGTGCGCGGCGATGGACGGCTTCCTGCACGAGCACTGGGATATGCACTGGATCGCGCTGCTGCATCCGCCCGCGCTGGAGTCGGCGGCGTGGCGGCGGCTGGTGCACGATCACTGCCGCGACTTTCACACCTGGCCGCTGGATGTGGAGCGCTTGCGGCACACGCTGGGCCACGCGCACGGCCTGGCGGCGCTGTGCCGCGCTGCCGATGGCCACGGCCGCATCCAGCCAGTGCCCGCGTTGACGGGAGAGTCCTCCGCCATCGCCAGCCTGCGGCGGCAGATCGTCAAGGTGGCGGGCGCCAGTGCGCCGGTGCTGATCTGGGGCGAAAGCGGCAGCGGCAAGGAGCTGGTCGCGCAGGCCGTGCACGCTCATTCGCCGCGCCGCGCCGGTCCGTTCGTGCCCATCAACTGCGGGGCGATTCCGGCCACGCTGATCCAGTCCGAATTGTTCGGCTACGAGCGCGGCGCCTTTACCGGCGCGGCGCGCGAGAAGCGCGGGCTGATCGAGGCGGCGCAGGGCGGCTCCATCTTCCTCGATGAAATCGGCGACCTGCCGATGGAACTGCAGGCCAACCTGCTGCGCTTCCTGCAGGAGAAGACCATCTACCGCCTGGGTTCCACCCACAGCATCGCGGTCGACGTGCGGGTGATCGCGGCGTCGCACGTCAACCTGGCGCAGGCGGCGGCGCGCGGCGCGTTTCGCGAAGACCTGTACTACCGGCTCAATGTGCTGGCGCTGGATGTGCCGCCGCTGCGCGAGCGCAAGGAAGACCTGCTGCCGCTGGCCGAACATTTTTTCCGTGCGTATTCCAGCGAGCGGGCGCCGCGCGTCAAGGGCTTCAGCGGCCGTGCGGCGCAAGCGATCCGCGACTACGACTGGCCCGGCAATGTGCGCGAGCTGCTCAACCGCGTGCGGCGCGCGATGGTGATGGCCGAGGGACGGTTGATCCTGCCGCAGGATCTTGGGTTGAGCACGGACCAGGCGGCGCGTGAATCGGCGCCGCTGGACGACGCCCGCATCCGCGCCGAGCGCGACGCCATCGACGCCAGCCTGCAGCGGGCCGGGCGCAACATCACGCTGGCCGCGCGCGACCTTGGTGTATCGCGCATGACGCTGTATCGGCTGCTGGCCAAGCACGGCATTCCGGCGCCGTCGCGTGTTTGTTACACCGCCGGTTCGCCGTCGAAATAGCGGCGCTTCGCTCTGGCGATGAGCTGAACGCAGCTGCCGCGCTGTCACAGCGGTGTGACGCTCAGCGCCGGAACGTGGGCGGCAGCGTCCGCGCCGCATCGGCCGCGCTGGCGAATTCTCCAGGGTTATCAACGGTTTGCGCGAACGGTGCCGGTGGTGGCATCAAGTTTGCGAAAGAGAGGGGAGCCGGGATAACGG
This sequence comes from Rugamonas rivuli, assembly GCF_009380165.1. Taxonomy (GTDB): domain Bacteria; phylum Pseudomonadota; class Gammaproteobacteria; order Burkholderiales; family Burkholderiaceae_D; genus Rugamonas; species Rugamonas rivuli. Next base: position 591 of record NZ_WHUF01000005.1, on the reverse strand, counting down.
TCCCCTGGCACCCATTCGATTAACCGTACACCTTGTTTAGGTAGGGAGCAGCTATGAAAAAAACTTTAATCAGCGCAGCCATCGCGCTGGCGTTTGGTGCCAGTGCGGCGTACGCACAAACCACCACGCCACCGACGGTGGCGCAGTCCGGCGCGGGCGCGCATGCGAACGCTGGGTCTTCGGCGGTGCAGGACAGCAGCAACAAGAACAACAATAACAACAGCACCGGCGGCTCGGCAGCCAGCGCGATCGGCGCCGTGGCGGCCAACAACGGCGGCACAGCCACGTCCTCGCTCACCAACGCGTACAACACTTCGACGGCCACTGCCACCAGTGCGCTGACCGGCACCGTCACCGGCAATACCGTGCATGACATCGGCAACCGTGCCGACAACAGCGGCAATAGCACGGGCGGCGCCGGCACTGGCGGCACCGGCGGCGCGGCTACGGCGGGTGCCGCCACCGGCACGGGCGGCTATGGCGGCGCCAGCACCGGCGGCAACGGCGTGGCCGGCGGCGCGGGCGGCAACGCCACCAACGGCAGCGCCACCAACGGCTCGCCGACGGTGGGCGGCAGCGTCGGCGGCGCGG
>NZ_WHUF01000004.1 GCF_009380165.1 Rugamonas rivuli | reverse complement strand
GCCGCGTGCGCGCGCGCCGCGTCGAAGGCCGGCGCGGCCGCCGCGGCCTCGGCCGCCTGCTCGCGTTCCTTGCGCACGGCGCGCGGGGTCTCGATGGCGTGGATCGCGCTCAGCGCCGCATCCAGCTGCGCCGTCAGCAGCCGCTGCACCTGCGCCAGTTCGGTCGGCAGGGTCGGCGTGCCGGCCTCGCGCTGCGGCGAGCCGCACAGCCGCTCCGCCTGCGCCAGCGTGGCGGCCAGCTGTTCCAGGCCCAGGTTGGCGGCCACGCCGCGCACCTTGTGGCAGCAGGCCTGCGCCTCGGCCAGCCGGGTCTCGCTGTCGCTGGAGAACAGCCGCGCCAGCGAGGTGGCGGCGTCGCCGTAGTCGGTGGCGAAGCGGTGCAGCGCCTGGTGGTACTTGACCTCGTCGCCGGACCAGCGCTGCAGGCCGGTCTTCTGGTTCAGCACGCGCGCGCGCGCCGGCGCGTCGGCCACGGCCGGCGCCTGTTCCTGCGGCGGCAGCGCCATCACGCGGGCGATTTCATGCGACAGCGCATACCAGTCAACCGGCTTGGAGGCGAAGCCGTTCATGCCGGCGGCGGCGGCGGCCTCGCGGTGCGCCGCCAGCACGCTGGCCGTCATGGCGACGATGGGAATGGCCGGCGTGCCGCGCGCCTGCTCGCGGGCGCGGATGGCGCGCGTGGCCGCCAGGCCGTCCATCTGCGGCATCTGCATGTCCATCAGGATCAGGTCGTAGCTGCGCTCGTCCGACATGCGCAGCGCGGCGGCGCCGTCGCCGGCCCGCTCCAGCGTGTGGCCGCGCTTGTTCATCAGCAGGGTCAGCAGCTCCAGGTTCTGCGGCACGTCGTCGGCCGCCAGCACGCGCAGCGGCGGCAGCGGATAGGCGCTGCGCTCGGCGCTCTGGCTGCCGTCGTGGCGGGCCGGCTCCAGCGGCAGCGTCAGGTGGAAGGTGGTGCCCACGCCCTGGATGCTCTCGGCCCACAGCTTGCCGCCCATCAGCGCCACCAGCTGGCGGCTGATGGTGGTGCCCAGGCCGGTGCCGCCGAAGCGCCGCGTCATCGACGGGTCGGCCTGGGTGAAGGGATCGAAGATCGCTTCCAGCCGCTCCGGCGCGATGCCGATGCCGGTGTCCTGCACGGCGATCTCCAGCTGGCCCTGGGCCGCGCCGGCGCGCAGGCTGACGGTGCCGGCGGCGGTGAACTTGATGGCGTTGTCGAGCAGGTTGCCGAGGATCTGGCGCATGCGCAGCTCGTCGCCGTACAGCCAGGCCGGCAGCGAGGGGTCGTAGACGATGTCGATGGCCAGCCCCTTGCTGCGGGCGTTGCTGCCGAAGGTGGAGGCCAGCTCGTCGATCAGGCCGAGCAGGCTGTAGTCGTCCGGCTCCAGCTCCACCGCGCCTTTGTCCAGCTTGGCGGTGTCGAGGATTTCGTTGAGCAGGCGCAGCAGCGAGCGGCCTTCCTTGCGCACCGTGTCCAGGTGGCGCCGCTGGCTGTCGTCGAGTTCGGTGTCCAGCAGCACGTCGGTGAAGCCGAGGATGGCGTTCATCGGCGTGCGGATTTCATGGCTCATGTTGGCGACGAAGCTGGCGCGCGCGGCGGCGGCCTGTTCGGCGGTCTCCTTGGCCTTGCGCAGCTGCTGCTCCATCTGGCGGCGCTCGCTGATGTCGAGGATGACGCCGTCGATCCAGCGCAGTTCGGGATCGCTCTCGTCCTGGGTGACGGCGCCGTGCTCCCACATCCAGCTGGTGTGGCCGTCGGCGTGGCGCAGCCGGTATTCGACCTGGTAGGCGCTCAGTTCGTCGACGGCGCGGTCGATCTCGGCCTCGACGCCGGCGCGGTCTTCCGACACGATCAGGCTGCCCAATGTGCGGCTGCGGTCGTCGCCGACGAAATCGCTGGCCGGGTAGCCGGCCAGGCGCTCGATGCCGTCGCTGACGAACACCGGCGGCGCGTCGAAGCGCATGCTGCTGCGGAAGGAGATGCCGGGGATGTTGCCGATCAGCGAGCGGAACTGCTGCTCGCTGTCGCGCAGCGCCTGCATGATGGCGCGCCGTTCGCTGATGTCGGTGATGAACAGCACGAACAGGTCGCGCTCGGCCAGCCGCGCATGGCCCAGCGCGCGCCGGATCGGCACCCGGCTGCGGTCCTTGCGCAGCGCGATCACTTCGCTGCCCTGGCCGGGGATGGCCGAGTCCTCGGTGCGCAGGTAGTTGAGCAGGCCGTCCTGCTCGGAGCGCTGGGTGTCGTCCATCAGCACGCGGATATTGCGGCCGACGATTTCATCGCGGCGCCAGCCGAAGATGCGTTCGGCCGAGGCGTTGAATTCATGGATCACGCCGGCGCGGTCGACGGTGACGACGCCGTCGATGGTGGTGGTGAGCAGGGCGCGCATCCACGCTTCGCTTTCGCTTTTCTGGCGGAACAGTTCGCGGTAGCGCAGCAGGCCGTTGGCCGACATGATGAAGATGGTGATGGCGATGGTGATCAGCGAGATCGCCAGCGCCAGGAAGGTGCTGCTCTGTTCGGGGGCGCCGCCGGCTTGCGCCTGGCCGGCGAAGCGCGCGGCCGCCATGCCGGTGTAGTGCATGCCGGCGATGGCGCAGCCCATGACGGTGGCGCTGATCGCGCCCAGCACGCTGGACGACAGGCTGGTGTGCAGGCGCAGGCCGAAGCGCACCCACAGCGCCAGCGTGGCCAGCACCACGGCCACCACGATGGACAGGCCGAACATCAGCGGATCGTAGTACAGCGCGAAGGACATGCGCATGGCGGCCATGCCGGTGTAGTGCATGGCGCCGATGCCGGCGCCCACCAGCAGGCCGCCGAGCAGCAGCGAGCCGGTGCCGAGCTGGCGGCGGCTGATGATGGACAGGGCGATGCCGGAGGCGGCCAGGCTGGGCAGTACCGACAGCATGGTGACGACGTGGTCGTAGTCGACCGCCGTGCACAGGTTGAACGCCAGCATGCCGATGAAGTGCATGGCCCAGACGCCGCAGCCCAGCGCCAGGCTGCCGGTGCCCAGCATGATGGCGCGCAGGCCGCGGCTCTTGCTGGACTGGGCCTGGGCGACCACCTGCAATCCCATCCAGGAGGAAAAGATGGCTATCAAGATGGAGAGCAGTACCAGCGACGGCGTGTAGCTGCCGTATTGGATCAGCGCGGGATCGGCGGGCGGCGCGAACAGCTGCAGGAGAGTATCGAGATTCATAAGGTTTCCGCTGATGCGAACTGGGCACAGCAGAAACCTTATCACATAACAAGTACCGGCTAGTATCAGGATTTGGCGAAGGCCAGGAAATCGGCGTTGAACTGTTCCTTGTGGGTGTCGGTCAGGCCGTGCGGCGCGCCGGGATAGGTGATCAGCTTGGCGTGCTTGACGATGGCGGCCGAGGCTTTGCCTGCGGCATCGATCGGCACGATCTGGTCGTCCTCGCCGTGGATCACCAGCGTCGGCTTGTCGAATTTTTTCAGGTCGTCGCGGAAGTCGGTTTCGGAGAAGGCCTTGATCGAGTCATAGGTGTTCTTGTGGCCGGCTTGCATGCCTTGCGCATACCAGGCGTCGATGATGCCCTGCGACGGCTTGGCGCCCGGACGGTTGTAGTTGTAGAACGGACCCGAGGCGATGTCCAGGTACAGCTGGGCGCGGTTGGCGACCGAGGCGGCGCGGATGCCGTCGAATACCGACATCGGCAGGCCGCCCGGATTGGTGTCGGTCTTGAGCATCAGCGGCGGCACGGCCGAGATCAGGCCCAGCTTGGCGATGCGCTTGGTGCCGTGGCGGCCCACGTAGCGCGCCACTTCGCCGCCGCCGGTGGAGAAGCCGGCCAGGATGATGTTGTGCAGGTCCAGCGCTTCGATCAGCTGCGCCAGGTCGTCGGCGTAGTGGTCCATGTCGTTGCCGTCCCAAGGCTGGCTCGAACGGCCGTGGCCGCGGCGGTCATGGGTGATGACGCGGAAGCCGTTGTTGGCCAGGTGGAAGGCTGCCGACTCCCAGCTGTCGGCGTTCAGCGGCCAGCCGTGGCTCAGGATCACCGGTTGGCCGCCGCGCGGACCCCAGTCCTTGTAGTAGATCTCGACGCCGTCGCGGGTGGTGATGGTGCTGCCGTGCTTTTGCACCTTGGCGCCGGCTGCGGCATGGCTGTCGCTGGCGACGGTGGCCAGCGGCAGGGCGGCCACGGCGGCGGCTGCGCCGACCATGGCGGAACGACGGGATGGATTGACTTGCTGGCTTGCGCTGCTGGACATGATGGCTTCCTTTGAGGGTGAGTGATGAAGCCATGGTAGGGGGCTTTTCCCGCGCCGGGAACGCCCATACGTGCAATCCCGGATTGCGACTTTGCACATACCGCGATGGGGTTGCCGCCATCCCCGCCGAAAGGGAGAGGCGGGGCTTAAGACTTGCATGATTGCATTCTTTGCAAAACGCCATATACTTGGCGAGCTGATCCGCATATCGACGGATCTCACCTATGGGATGTGTAGAGACGATGGCTTTCCTGACCAAGAAGAAGATCGCGCTGGCCGTCGGCCTGCTCGTTATCGGCGGCGCCAGCGCCGCCTGGTATTCCAAAAGCAAGGCCCCGGTGGTGGAGCCGCCGCGCTTCCGCGTGGCCGCCGCCGACACCGGTAACATCACGCAGACGGTGACGGCCACCGGCACCATCAACCCGGTGGCGCTGATTAACATCGGCTCGCAGGTGTCGGGCACGGTGAGCGAACTGAAGGCGGATTTCAACGACCACGTGCAGAAGGGCCAGGTGCTGCTCAAGCTGGACCCGACCATCTTCAACGCCCAGATCCGCCAGGTGGAGGCGCAGCTGGCGTCGGCGCGGGCTAGCCTGCGCCTGGCGCAAGCGACCCACCAGCGCAACCAGACGCTGGTGACGCAGAGCTTCATCTCGCCGCTGGCGCTGGACCAGTCCAAGCGCGAGGTCGACGTGGCGCAGGCCAACATCCAGCTGGCGCAGGCGCAGCTGGCGCGCGCCCAGGCCGACCTGGACAACAGCGTGATCCGCTCGCCGATCGACGGCGTCATCATCAAGCGCACGGTGGACCTGGGCCAGACCGTGGCCGCCTCGTTCACCACGCCGACCTTGTTCCAGATCGCCCGCGACCTGACCAAGATGCAGATCGATACCAGCGTTTCCGAGGCCGATGTCGGCGCGCTGAAGGATGGGCAGGCGGCCCGCTTCGTGGTGGACGCCTATCCCGACAAGGAGTTCGATGCGCGCATGCGCCAGTTCCGCCTGGCCGCCAACGTGGTGCAGAACGTCGTCACCTACAACGTGGTGCTGGACGTGGACAACAAGGAAGAGCTGCTCAAGCCGGGCATGACGGCGCAGGTGCGCCTGCTGGTCGGCAACCGCCAGCAAGTGCTGCGCATCCCGACGGCGGCGCTGCGCTTCCGCCTCAGCGACGAGGAGGTCGAGAAGCAGGCCAAGAAGGACAAGGCCGCCGCCGCCAAGGCCGGCAGCGCCAGCGCGTCGGCCGCCGCCGTGGCCGTGGTCGAAGCGCCGCAGGAAGACGACGCCGCCTTCCGCAGCAAGAGCGAACTGGCGCGCTCGTTCAAGATCTACACCATGGACGACAAGAACAATCCGGTGGCCAGGGATATCAAGATCGGCCTGTCCAACTTCCGCTACACCGAGGTGGTGGGCGGCGAGCTGAAAAAGGGCGACAAGGTGATCACCCGCGCCATCAACGAAAAACAGGGTGATCTGTGACGACGGCGCCGCAACTGCTGATCGATATCCGCCAGGTCACCAAGAGCTACTTCTCCGGCAATGTCGAAACCCAGGTGTTGTTCGGCATCGACCTGGCCGTGCCGCGCGGCGACTTCCTGGCGGTGATGGGACAGTCCGGCTCGGGCAAGTCGACGCTGATGAATATCTTCGGCTGTCTCGACCAGGCCACCGGCGGCAGCTACCACTTGAACGGCATCGACACGCTGACCTTGTCGCGCGCGGAGCTGGCCAGCATCCGCAACCGCACCATAGGCTTCGTGTTCCAGAGTTTTAACCTGATCAAGCGCATGAGCGTGGCGGAGAACGTGGCGCTGCCGCTGATCTACGCCGGCGTGTCGCGCTCGAAGGCGCACGCCAAGGCGCTGGTGGAGCTGGAGCGGGTCGGCCTGAAGGACTATGCCAAGCGCACGCCCAACCAGCTGTCCGGCGGCCAGCAGCAGAGGGTGGCGATCGCCCGCGCGCTGGTGGGCGATCCGCCGCTGATCCTGGCCGACGAGCCGACCGGCAACCTCGATACACAGACCAGCATCGAAATCATGCGCTCCTTCCAGCAGCTTAACGAGGAACGCGGCATCACCATTTTGCTGGTGACGCACGAGCCGGACATCGCGGCCTACAGCAAGCGGCTGATGCGCCTCAAGGACGGCCACGTGCTGTACGACGGCCCGGCCGCCGAGGGCTTGCGGCTGATGTCGCAGAGCCATGATGCACTAACCGTATAAACTATATAAAACAATCATGAATCCTTTACAGATAGTGGTAGAGGCGTTTCGCTCGATGATGGCGAACCGCCTGCGCACGCTGCTGACCATGCTGGGCATCATCATCGGCATCACCTCGGTGGTGCTGCTGCTGGCGGTCGGCGACAGCATGAAGCGCTTCATCGCCAAGGAGCTGGAGCAGCTGGGTACGAATATGCTGTTCGTCTCGCCCGGCGGCGACCGCGCGCAGCAGCAGCGCATGCGTACCGGCGCGGCGCCGGCGTTGACCATGGCCGATGCGGCGGCGCTGAACGCGCTGCCGTCGCTGGCCGGCGCGGCGGGCGTGCTGCAGGGCGGCTTCAACCTGGCGGTCGGCAACGAGAACGCATCGAAGACGGTGCACGGCGTGACGCCGGCCATGTTCAAGATCCGCGGCTGGAAGATCGACAAGGGCAGTGCCTTCAGCGACGCCGATGTGCGCGCCGCCTCGCGCATGGTGGTGATCGGCAAGAAGATCGCCGACCAGTTCTTCTACAAGGTCGACCCGCTGGGCAAGTACATCCGCATCGAGAACGTGTCCTTCCAGGTGGTCGGCGTGCTGTATGGCGAGGGCAAGCAGGTGGACGGCGGCGACCTGGCCGACTACGTGCTGGTGCCGATCACGGCGTCGGCGGCCAACCTGGTGCGGCTGCCGTTCCCCGGCAATGTGCATTACGTGGTGGCGCAGGGCAAGTCCGGCGGCAATCTGCAGGATGCGATCCAGGACATCAACGAAACGCTGCGCGACCGCCACCACATCAAGTTCGAGCAGCCGGACGATTTCCGCATCGATAACCTGGCCTCGTTCGCCGAGACGGCGCAGAAGATCAGCGCCGGCCTGGCCGCGTTGCTGGGACTGATCGGCGCGATTTCGCTGATCGTCGGCGGCATCGGCATCATGAACATCATGCTGGTGTCGGTGACGGAGCGCACCCGCGAGATCGGCATCCGCATGGCGATCGGCGCCAAGCCGCGCGACGTGCTGCTGCAGTTCCTGACGGAGGCGGTGGTGATCTGCCTGGTGGGCGGCATCTTCGGTATCATGCTGGCCACCGGGGCGGCGGCGGCGATCACCTCGACCGGCAAGTTCGACGTGTTCATCACCTTGCAGGCGGTGGTGGTGGCGTGCGGCTTCTCCAGCCTGGTGGGGGTGTTCTTCGGCTTCTATCCGGCGCGGCGTGCGTCGCGCCTGCTGCCGGTCGATTGCCTGCGCTACGAATAGGTCAGTAGTCGAACTTGCCGCTGCGGGCGGAATTCTTGAAGAAGGACGGCGCGGTTTCGCGCTCCTTCTGTTCCTGCTCGCGGCGCAGTTTGGCTTCCAGTTTTTTCTGGGCGATGCGCTCGTTGTGCTCGTCGATGCGCTGCTGCATGGCGCGGCCCTGCTTGCTGTTCCGTAGCAGGCTGAATTTCTGCAGCATGGCGGCGGCCCAGATCAGGAATACCACGAGCAGGGCCAGCAGGTAGCCGGCCTGCCAGATGCCGTAGTTCTGGCTGATGATGGGGAACAGCGGGCTGGCGTCCTCCAGCCAACCCTGGCCCAGCACGCCGCAGATGGCCGCCAGCACGCCCAGCGACAGCGTCTTGACGATCAGCCAGCGGCTGGCCTTGACGCGCGACTCCCAGAATTGCAGCGGGGCTTCGAGTTGGTCGGTGGGTATGGTCATAACGATAAGCTTGCGTTCGGGGGAGAGGGCGGCAGGTATTATGTCATATTTTCCACTGAGAAACTAAACCCGGATTGAGCCATCGCAAACAAAACGGCCCGGTCCCCTGTGCGGGGCCGGGCCGTTGTTGCGTGCGGGGTGCTTAGTTTTTCTTGGCGATCTCGTTGCCGACGTAGGCGCCGCCGACCACACCGGCGATGGTGGCTGCGGTCTTGCCCTTGCCGCCGCCGACCTGGTTGCCGATCAAGCCGCCAACCACCGCGCCTATGCCCATGCCGAGCGGGCTGTTCTGGGCGACCGGTGCCGGCGCAGGAGCTTGCGCCACAGGCGCGGACTGAGCGCTGTAGTCGGTGTGGCTGACATTGCGGGCCGGGGCGTCGCGGTGGTGCACCACGGTGCGGTGTTCAACCACGGCCGGGCGGGTTTCCTGCTGCGACTGGGCGGTCAGCGGCTGGCCATTCATCGTCTGGGCCGACGGCGCGACGCTGGCGGCGACCTGCGCGGTGTCCGGGGTGGCATGGGAGCTCGGCAGCAGGCCGGCGATCGACGCGGCGCCGACCAGGCTGACCAGGGTCAGGGACACGGCGGCTACGGCCATCAGTGGGTGGATGCGGGTGGTTTGAGCGATCGTCATTTTTGTTCTCCAATATTGCGCCACGGTGGCGCTTGCCCATATAACGGGCTGGAGAACAAAGCGGGTGACGCAGAAAGTGTTTCCAGCGTAAGCAGATGTTACGGCGCGCGGCGGGCGGCGCTGCGGCGCTCCAGCCATTCGCGGCCGCCGTGGTCCAGCGCCCTGGCGATGACGGCGGGCGGCAGGCTGTAGACCGTGGCCCAGCTGGCGCGGCCGTCGCCGGTGTTGGACGGGAAGCTGCTGGTCTCGACCGGCCAATGGTATTTGCGCTTGAGCGCCTTGACGATGGCGGCCAGCGAGGTGCGTCCCTGCAGCGGCGGGACGCCGGTCTGGTCGGCATCGGAAATCAGCACGGCGAGGACGGCGCCGCGTGCGGTCAGCGGTCCGGGGAAGATGGGGAGTTTGGCGGCAGGCATCGCGCCATTTTACCGGACGGCGCCGCGCGCACAGGCGCGGCGCCGTCCGGGTTTGCCGAGGATGTTGCTTAAGCTACTTGCGAGGCCTTGGCCTTGCGTTTGCGCGCCAGGCCAACCAGGCCCAGGCCGGCGCCCAGCATCAGGTAGGTGCTAGGTTCCGGCACGGCCGTTACCGACAGGCTGTCGATGCCGATGTAGTTGGAATTGTCGCCGGCAGGGCCGCCGTCATCGACCGAGTAGTGCAGGGCGAAGGCGCCGTTGGTGGCGCCGGACAGGCCGCTCAGCGTGACGCTGTACTTGGTCCATGCCTCAGGGTAGCCGCCCACGTCCTGGCCGCCGTTCACCGACAGCAGCAGGCTGCTGAACGAGCCGACGCTGTCGGCGGTGTTGCCGACATTGGTGCCGCCGATGTTGCTGAAGCGTACTTCCAGGCGGTCGGGCCAGGACGAACCGTCGACGGTGCGGGTGTAGAACGACAGGGTGTCGCCGTTGTGGTAGGTCGAGGTAGGCAGGATCAGCCAATTGCTGATGCTGGCCACGCCGGCGCCGTTGTTGAAGTTGGCGCCGATGTAGGAATTGGCTGCACCCTGGTACGAACTGAATACGGTTGGATTACCCTGGAACCAGTCGGTCGAGCCCAGTGGATCGCTGTTGTTGACCACCGTCCAGCCGGCAGGCACGCCGCCGTCGAAATTCTCGGTGAGCGCGTTGGCCGAAGCGGCGCCTGCGCTCAAAACGGATGCCAGGAACAGCGAGGAAATCACAGCAGATTTAAACGAAACAGCCATTTCTACACCTCCATCAAGCAATCTAATGAAATCCGGCGAGGCCCCCGCCACGCCGGGCCATGCAATCTTTTTACGGATGAGCTTGCATGGACAAACGATAACATATGCATAATAAAAATATGAAAATTTAAACAAGTTTGCATATGATTTATATGATTTAGGACAAAAACAACAACGGTGGCGTGGCGAAGGGGCGGTCGTTACTTTCGTATTGCACATTTAATAAAATTATTCTTTCGAAATGCATTAATGATATGATTTATTTCTTGGTAACTTTTCGGTTATCAACCTCGATAGGGAGCGAACATGTTGAAGAAAATCATCATCAGCGGCCTGCTGGCCGCGAGCGCTACGTTGGCGCATGCGGACACGCCGGCGCCGACCCGCTGGGCGTTTTTGTGGACCGGATTTTACGCGGACTACGATCAGTCTTTCCATCCGGAGTACTACGAGAACGGCACGTTCGGCGGTGTGGATGCCAATCACGATGGCGTCATCGGGCTCAACGAGCTGAGCGAGTTGAAGATCGACGGAATCGACTACGTCACGTCCAACTGTCAGGGGACTTGCAGCGTAATATCGTTCTCGTACGTGCTGGGCGGCGAACTGAGCTTCCTTGCAAGAAACAGGCTAACCTGGAACGCCGGTGATGTGACCGTCATCAATGCGGTGGAGTACGAAACCGGGGTGGCAATACGCTATACCACCTCGTACGGCGGGCACCATGACGATGCATCGTATTTCTTCACGCCGAAGACGGTGGAGACGATCACCCAGCTGACGCCGGTGCCTGAGCCGGAAAGTTACGCCATGCTGGGCGCCGGGCTGCTGTTGCTGGCCGGCGTGGCGCGTTCGAAGAAAAAAGCGGGGCGCTAAGCGCCGCCCGGCGCCGGGCAACAAAAAACCCGCCCAGCCTGACGGCTTGCGGGTTTCAATGTGTGGTGCGGGAGCCGGAATCATATTCTCCTATGAAATTTCTCTTGAAGGAAGTCGAGATACCATAAAAAGTACCAACAAAATTTTTTGTGCTCAATCGCAGACTAAGCAAGCATTGCACGCGCCTGCTCAAGCGCTTTGCTGTCGATCTTCGCTATCGGCTGGACTGAAACTGAATCCGCAGTTCAGGCACACTAAATTGTCGAGAATTTTTTCATCAATAATTTCACCGAGCGAAGCTCCGGCGGAGCCACCGGCAGCAGCGCCGACAAGGGCTCCAACGATTGTTCCTGTTACACCGCCTATGGCCGCTCCAGGCGGCCCGATGAACATACCGCCTAGGACGCCAAGCTCTGCGCCAGCCGCAGCGCCTCTTGCACAGAAAATAGCTCCGGCAATCGTGCCGACCCCGCAGAACACTCTTCTTGCGTAACCCTTTGTGTCAACGCGTTCGCTTCCGCAATTGGGGCAATGGTTTGTCATTCTGCAGCGCTCCTGTTGTCATGTGTAAAGTCGGACAAATCCAGTCCTGACTTCATCCTCTTGAGGTGGTCCCGAACAGCGTTACGTCTTACCTGCTCCATGTACGCTACAAAGCTGGCTGCTGTCAGAATGCCAGCTGCGAACACGATTGCGAATGCAGTAAGATGTTCTAGTGGTGATGTGTTCTGTCGCATGTTGAATCCTTCAAAGGAATGGTTTGAGGAGGGGCGGCGATGCCGTAACCAGTTGAGCAGTTTAGGCATAAGACCGCAGCCGGAAGGCCGCGGTCTTATGCCCTTCATCTGGTTTTGGTTTGATCAGCGCTATTTATAGTTCTGCGAATGCCGATGAGCACTGGCAGGCTAACTTGTATAAGAATCGACTAACTTGTACTACGACAACTTAACTTGTATGCTTGGTTCCGTGGTCTAGGTCAAACATTCAACGCAAGAAGGCAGTAAATGGAGCTTACAAACGGGGTCTACACCATTGTAGAAGCTGCGAGGTTGTTGGCTTGCGAGCCATACAAGTTGATCAATAAAGGGATTCTTGGTGAACTGAAGTTGCTGGTGCGAGTACCTGATCATCTTGATGCTTACAATGCAGGATATTCCGAGGTGCATCGAAATCTGGTGTTGACAAATGAGGGTGAAAAGCCCAAACCATTTCGCCAATCAGATATTGAATTCCTGGTTCTTCCTGAGGAAGCTTTAACCCTACTTGCTGTTAGCCAAGTTTTTGTTTGGGGAACTTTTGTGCAAGCCGGTCGGCTCTGTACTACGTCGGGAGAGGTAGAGATACTGGAAGCGGTTGTGCCTCCAACTTGGCCAGGCATGTTATTGGCCCATAAGAGTACCGATGTGTTTCACAGGTGTTTTGCAACGTATCGTCCCGGACTGAATGTGAATGTTCCTAGCGAGATCAGAAATCCTCAGAAGTTCAAAATTGACGTCAATGATCTGCTGCTTAGCCGTCTAGATCTGGCACGGATAGTGGACTCGGGTGAATACCAGCTTTCGCAACCAAACGATTTTCCTCAGTTAGACGTACAGCCACATACGTCGCGGAAGCTTCAATGTCTGTACACTCTTTTTTGCCGCGTATGGGCGCAGTTCAGTTCGCCGGGCTTCCTTCGGCCGCAAGGCGACGCTATCTTTCAAACGCTGAAAACGGAATTCAGGTTTTCTAAACGTGCCGCAGGGTTCGGCGCTCAAGTGATCGCCAGCAACGTTACTATCGAACGCGACGATGACGGAGCCTTAAGGATAGTTGCAGAGCAGATGAGCGCGCTCATACTCGGGGCAACCTTTCATTGGAAACCCCTGCCCGGTGTTCAGTTCACAGTGAAAGACACTGAGACCGTGACGGAGTGGTTTGAAGGAACGTATGGTTGGGCAAAATCGCCCGCAGAAATTGCTTCTGTGATCATTCGTCCGGACTATGCGCCTAGAGGCCGACCGAGTAGCAAAGCGAAATAGCTCATTGAGCCTTCGCGCTATTACCCAGCCGCCGCATGCGGCACACTGCGTTCATGTTCTTCATGCCGAAAGGAGGCAAACATGACTGCACCGCCTAAGTTCCCACTCAGAATTATTCGCCGCAAGCAGCTGGAGGAGCGCACTGGCCTCTCTCGCTCGTCAATCTATGATCGACTATCTGTCAGCTCGCCGCGCTTCGATCCGTCGTTCCCTCGTGCTATTCAATTAGGCCCTAAAGCGGTTGGTTGGGTTGAAGCAGAAATTGATGCTTGGCTACTGAATCGCATGCAAATGAATCGCGTCTAGCGCAATTGTCGCACGCCACAGGTCAGTAATGTAGATCTGAAAAAATCTGGAACGCCGCGTAACTTCGTTTTAGCGTCGTTAAAAATCACCACCTCTGGCCTAACTATTTTTCTATAGCGATAGGCCCAGGTGGTGTTTTTTTGGATTTCTACTTCTGGTATAAATGCTATAAAAGAAAGATTTAATAATAGGCCTCAAGAATATGACCAAGCTGAGAATTAAATTACTGGATAATCACGAATTAACTGTTGAGGAAATTTTCTCTGATAGCGATGAGGAAGTAAGCTACTGCATAACCCAAGATGCAAAAGGTAATTTAATAAAAGAAATAGATATACAGCAAGAATTAAACACTGCTCATATCGAAGAATTCGTCACAGTCGTAGCGTTTCCTGAGGATATGACGTCTAAGGTAATGCTGGAAATACCTGAATGCTATTCAATGATGAATGGTTTTCTCGATAAATACAATCCGAATTATTTCTATGGCCCAAAAACTACATTGTTTTATGATGCCATAAAACAAACTCCTGGGATTGGAATTGATTACAGGTTTTCGTCAAGCAGTTTTTCAGATAATTACGGTAATCCTAATCCTAGTTTTTTGCTTTTTGATGATCTGGTTATTAATATAAAAAACATTAGAAATTCCGCTGAATTCAAAGATAAATACAGGAAATGGAAAGAAAATTTTAAAAAGTCGTATGATAGTACAAGGAATTACGTTGATGATCTTTTTGAGAAATACTCTAAGCTTCTGGTAGTGCGTTTGGACTTGGGGTTTAAGCAACAAGGTGTGCTAGGTAAAGAGGAGGTGAGTATTGAAAAAACAAAGAAACTCTTGTTGAAGTTTCTAAATGCAAAGCGTTCTAACAATATATTTAGTGACGTAGTTGGATATGTTTGGAAGCTGGAATATGGTGAATTAAAAGGGTACCATTATCATTTATTGATTTTTATGAACGGTTCCAACACCCAAAGGGATATTTACCGTGGCCTAATGATGGGACAGTATTGGATTTCACTGACTCAAGGCGATGGCGTCTTCTATGTTAGTAACTTTAAAAAACGATATTTTGCCAAAAATGGTTTACTTGGCATCGGGATGGTTTCTCATTTCGAACAAGACAAACGGAAAAATTTGAACACCATTTTGCGGTATTTCTTTAAACCAGATCAGTACTTAAAAGAAAAGCCAGCAAAAGGTACTAGAACTTGCGGTAAGGGGGAGAGCATGTCTTTGAGTAGAACACGCGCCGGTCGCCCTCGTAAAAAGCGTAATGGCGATAGTTGAGTTCAAGCCCTCTCACTCCCAAAGGTGAGAGGGCTTTTTCCCTATCTAGACTTACATTCTTCTCTCCAGTCCTGAATCATATCGTTAGAAATAAAAGCAGTTTCACCTTTCTCCATGTGATAATCGGTAGTCTTTTTGTCGACACATGCAGATTGAGCGGTTGCAGCTTTTATGTCTTCGTATTGTTTTTTCTCGGCATCTAGCGATTTTTTGTGTTCATCCTCTAAGTCTATAACTTTGTATTTTCCATCATCAAGTAAGCCAACGAAGTAGTCCGCTTTATACAAATTTGCCACCGCAGTTTGTGCGATATATTTCTTCTGGGAATCGTAGTCGCCGTCTATTAAAGTGTAGCGACGTTGAGTTCCTTTTTCGTCACCGTCAATGTAGTTGTTTTCCCGTTCACCGGATTTTACAAAGCCAGTTTTCTTTTCGTCTTTCCAGGTTAAATTGGTTAACAATATTTCACCAGTAATATCCCAAACTTTCTCAGACCCGTTCTTTGAGTTTTTAGACCAGTTAGTTTGTCTTACAAGTTTATTGTTTTCGGGGTTGTAGTACTCCTCAATTCCATCTTTGTATCCGTCTAAAACGTGAAATTTCACGATTAAATTCTTTGTATTTTCATCCCAAATTTTTATCTCGCCATTTTGTTTTCCATTCTTGTAGGCGAAGTCGGCAAGCTTAGCCCCGCTATCGGTTAAGCACTCGGCTGGCCCATCCAAGATGCCCTGAGCGACTTCGACGTTACAGTTGCCGTGGACCATGAAACCAAGTTTCGTCGGGTTATAGTTGGATATCTTGCCGCTGAACGGGGTGTCGGAATGTAATTTATAGATCAGTCCTTGGTTTATTTCTGTTTGTCGTCCGTCTATTTTTTCGCCGCATCCGTTTAGAACGGCTATTGCTAGCGCCGACACAGCCATGACGTTGATTTTTGAGGGAAGTTTGATATGCATGGGTTTCCTTCTTACAGGGATGGTTGATGCCGCAGATATGAATCAGTGGCGTAGATTTATTTTTGGCAATGAAATCCTACCAATTTGGTAGCATGAGGGCAAGCTTAAACATGGACTATCTTTCTCTTTCGGAACGGGGCGAGAAGGATGTCTGTACTGGGCGATCGTCTAAAAGAAGCGCGTCTCAAAAGCGGCCTGTCGCAAGAGCAGCTTGGCCTTCAGGCTGGTCTTGAGGTTGAGAGTGCGAGCGCCAGGATGAACCGCTATGAACGCGGCACACGCGTGCCTGGGGTAGAGTTGATGGAGCGGATTGGGAGTGTTTTAGGCTTGCCACTGACGTACTTCTATGCCCCCAATGAAGACGAGGCCCGTCTAGTGGTTTTGTTCCACCGGATACAGCAAGACGATAAAAGGAAGTTGCTTCAGTTTGCCGAAGAATTAGCTGTGCCCTGACGGCGTAGGCCGCAGCCTGAGTTTCATCGTCCGTGGCACGGTACTACCGCCGACGACACCCCAAGCGGCCGCCCATTGAGCGGCCTGCCTCTGGGCCTCAGCTGTTTCTGCGGCTATCATGCGATCAATCGCTAACGTCATACGGTGAATCGCGTAAGCCCTGCTGTCGTTGGTGAATTTTCGATTGGACATCCGCTCAAGTATTCGCTTTTAAGATCCGGTAGACAGATGCTATTCCAATTGCGCAGGCATCTGCAATTTCCTGCTTAGTAAGGCCTTTGGCAACCAGCGCTTGCACCCTTGCGCCCTTAGCCTGCGCAGTTGGTGCACGCCCTGTATAGGCTCCTCGCTGCTTTGCGGCGGCAATCCCTACCTTCTGTCGCTCCAGCATATTTTCTCGTTCGAACTGAGCGATAGACGCGAACAAGTTGAACGTCAGTCGTCCTGATGGCGTGGCCGTATCAATCGCCAGGTCAAGGATACGGATGGTTGCGCCAGCACGCGCCACCTTTGCTTCGATCTCGACCATGTGGACCATCGAGCGCGCGGCGCGGGACAAGCTGCTGAAGACAAGAACGTCGCCCGCCTTGAGCACGGATAGCAGCTTGGCGAATTCAACACGCTGCTCCATTTTGACGCTGCTGATCTGTTCTTGGTAGATCGTCTGATCTGTGCAGCCGGCGCCCTTCAGCTTCGAGATTTGATCTGCAAGACCCGCGACCTGTTCAACGGTCGAGGTACGTGCATAGCCGTATGTTGTCATAGTGTTCCTTTTTATCAATAGGTTTTAGAAGTGGTGAAATTATCAATAGGCTCTAGAATGAAGTGCCGTTTTGATAGTTTTTGGGTGGGATGAAGCGGCACATCACTTGACCCTGCTTCAGTGATAGGTACAGATGCTTAGATTTGGTTCCTCGGCGGTATCATTTATTGCTGCGCCTCGATCTCGATGTGTGGATGTATTGGGCGCCAGTGTCAACGCCTAGATGAACATGCGGGCATGCCCTTGTGCAAAGAAGTGGATACAGGCCGTAATAGTCCTTACAATGACAACATTTGTCGGGCAGAATGCTCGATCTCTACCTGTTGCTTTTCCCAAAGGGTAATCCGATGTACTTGCGCCGTTTTGTTGTGGACAATGTCCGATCAATCTCTAATGTTCAGATGGACTTCAAAGCAGGAGAGGAAGCAGGTTGGCATGTGATATTAGGTTCCAACGGCTCTGGGAAGTCCTCTTTGGTGAGAGCCTTTGCCTTGGTGCTAATGGGGGAAAAGGAAGCATATGCCTCGCGGCAGGATTTCAATAGGTGGATGAGGGCTGATCAATCAAAGGCGACAATTGAAGCGCAAGTTTCTGGTGACGCTATTTTTGACGATGTTACTGGCTCTGGCGCACGTCGAGGGCGGTTGATCACCGTGCAAGCCAATCTTGAAATTCCCTCAGATATGCCAATTAAAAATGTCGAGGTCAAATTCTCGGGAAATGGATTTCAGCGAACTATTTGGGGGGGGGGAGCCGGATGGTTCTCAGCTTCCTTTGGACCATTTAGGCGGTTTACCGGTGGCGATAATAAGTATGACCGGCTTTTCGTTACGAATAAGCGACTTGCCCCGCACTTAACGGCACTTGGAGAGGATGTCGCGTTAACTGATGCGATGGGGTGGCTTAGTTCACTATTTCTTCTGGGCCTGCAGGATGAGAAAAATGGTCTTGTCAGTGAAAAGATGGCGCTGTTAGCTGCGGTAAGCAGCTTCTTGAACGCTAGTCACTTCTTACCTCACAATGCAACAATATCTTCGATTAGTGGCGATAACGTCGAGGTATCCGATGGAAACGGTTTTGATATTCCCTTAGATCAACTTAGCGATGGGTATAGATCAGCTCTTAGTTTAGTGCTAGAACTCATCCGTCAGATGGTAGAACTTTATGGCTCAGCAAGGATGTTAAGTGCTATTGATGCCGAATCTGGATCAATTCTAGCTCCAGGTGTCGTCATGATTGATGAGGTTGATGCACATCTTCACCCGACTTGGCAACGAGATATTGGACACTGGCTAACGAAATGTTTCCCGCACGTTCAATTTCTGGTGACTACACACTCTCCGATTGTTTGCCGGGCAGTCGACAAAGGCGGTGAGCTAAAAGGAAGTATATGGAAATTGCCTGCCCCAGGGTCGACTGATAGCTTTAGGCGAGTGGATGACGTGGAACTAAACCGGTTGGTCTATGGTGATGTTATAGACGCTTATTCAACAGAGCTATTTGGCACGGATGTTATTCGGTCGTTGGAAGGTGAACACAAAATTAATCGATTGGCGGAGTTGAACCTAAAAGCTCTTGAGGAACGCCTTACCTCCACCGAAGAAGCTGAACGCAAGCAGTTGCGTATTGCATTTCCTGCGCAAGCTGGTTCATTCTAAGGTGCCGCAATGTTGAGACACATTTGTGCGCCATTAACAAATAAGACTGCTGCTGTGCTAACGGCTTTGCAAGTAAAAGTAGACGTAAAAGCTAATAGGGCGGATCAGTACACAGTCGCGACTGCCTCTTTCAAAAATAAGAAAAATGCAGCTTGGAAAGAAATTCGTTCGAAGCTTGCTGAATCCGCACCTAGTGGGGATTCTTGTTATTATTGTGAGCGTGATAGATTTCGCGATATAGAACATATTCTTCCAAAGCGACATTATCCTGAACGGTGCTTTGATTGGGAAAATTATCTGTACGCTTGCACGATATGCAATCAGGATTGCAAGAGTGACAAATACGCTGTTATAGATAAAAAAGGCAGTTTAATTGAATTTGATCGATCATATCCCATAGGTAAATTGCCACCTAGCGGGATACACGCGCTCATTAATTTGCGGACTGAAGACCCTCTTGATTTTTTAAAGCTTGACTTTGATACTGGTTTTTTTGTCGCGATTGGCGGTTCACTTTCCAAAACCCGTGCGAAATTTACTAGAGATCTTTTTGGATTAAATGCTGGGGAGCTTCCTAGGGTAAGAAAATCAGCCTTTGTAACATTTGAGGCTTATCTTGAGAAATGGCAGCAAGCATATCGTGCGGGCAATGCTACCCTCGCAACGCATCTTTGCGCAGAAATCTTAAAACTTCCACACCCTACGGTGCTTGTGGAGATTCGGCGGCAGGCAGCTAATTCGCCACAACTTTCCGCATTAATTGCCGGCCTACCGAATCATGTTGGTATTCGCCCTTAATTAGTATTTATGCTGACCGCGTGTGTGTCTAAATAGCTTGTCTTAGTATAAAAATTAATGTAACTGATCGCATGGATGCCGCCCTACGCCGTATGAGATCATTTTTGGGATGTATTAAAGATTATGACTACAACATCCGCAGTAGCCTTCGCGGGACTTGCACTAGCCCTCGCATTTGCGTCCTCTGCCGTACTAGCCAGTACCGGAACGCAAGCCAGCCTCGAAATGTGCAGCTCCATGGCAGACAAGATCACTGAAATTGACGAAGGCCGCACTGATCCAACTTCGATGTTCCAAACTCGAGAGGACATGGCTGCTTTCATCAACAGGATGAACCTTGACACTGTTCAGAAGTACGGGTTCTCTACCGACTACGGCAAGTGCAAGCAACAGCCGGTTCGAGAGGTGCAAAAGATTGCGCAGCGATTTCTGAAACAAGAGTCGGTTGCGTCGGTGCGAGGAAGTAGTGACCCGTGTGCACGCGCCAATGCGACGAACGTTGTTGATGAGCGGTGTGCTATAGCCAGGTATGTCGGATCTGTCGACTGGGTTGGGTATGACGATGTAGACGCTGACGGCTTTGTAGTCAGAACTCGCGGGACGCAAAGGGATGCGGAGATAGTTGGGAGAGACAAACGCAAGCAAGCAATTATAGATCGTGCGCGGAAAGCCGAAGCAGAGTTCCATGAAGAATACTACGGGCTGCCCCCCCAGCCTTGTCCATTTAGAGGGCCAGATTCACTTCGTAGTCCAGAGTGCATTGCGACGGACAATAAGGTGAAAGAGATTCAGAAGCGGCTTATGGCCAAGTTCAATGTCAAACTGTGGGTAGTTAAATGAGCGAGAAAATTCTATGAACTTTCAAAAGCAAGTTCGTACAGTCATGCGTGAACAGGCTGAGATTGACGCAGAAAGGCAGGGTAGAATTGTTGTGTACCCAACTGCGGCGCAAACCTCCACTGAGTGTTTCCCATGCTTGGCCATTGAAGTCTTCCGAGTTGATCAAATGCCTCAGAAAACCTGGGTTGATCTCCGCGAGCTTGGTCAACACTTTGGAACATTGGACGCCGCTATGGATGCCGCTAGGAGCGTACAAGTTCTGAGCGTAGGTGAAGACGGTGAAGTCCAATGGGAAATAAAGTCTTAGTCGGAAAATATCGGGCGGACAAGCGCTGCGAAAATTGAAATGATGTCTGTGAATCGCACAGTTGATACTACTTTTGTATCGAAATTACCTGCGCTCCGATTCTCAGGCTATCCAAGTAGTCGGCCCAACGTTGCATCATCTCACGACGTGCTGGTAAGTGGCTTGTTCGATTGTAGGCGCGTCCGTTGGGGTCTTTAACCGCGTGCGCTAACTGATGCTCGATCAGGTCAACACGTTCGCCAAGCACTTCGTCCATGATCGTTCTTGCCATTGCACGGAAGCCGTGAGCTGTCATAATTTCCTTGCTGTAGCCCAAGCCCCTTAGCGCGGCATTGACGGTGTTCTCGCTCATGCAACGTTCAGCAGTTCTAATGCTAGGGAAAACAAATCGCCCGTGGCCTGACATAGGGTGAACCGTCCGCAAAATTTCCAACGCCTGCGTTGACAACGGCACAATGTGATCGTTGTCCATTTTCATCTTGTGTCCCGGTATCCGCCACTCCGCAGCCTCTAGGTCGATCTCAACCCATTCAGCAGCGCGCAACTCTCCTGGACGTACGAAAACTAGCGGAGAAAGCTTTAAGGCGGCTAAGGCGTACGGATGCCCGCCATAGCCGTGAATTGAGCGTAGCAAAGCCCCAACCTGCTTCGGCTCCGTGATCGCCGCGTAGTGCCCCTTTTCTGGCGCTGCCAGCGCGCCTTTGAGATCGGCAGTTACATCGCGCTCCGCAAATCCGCTAGCGACGGCGAAGCGGAATACTTGCCCGCATATCTGCTTGACCCTATGCGCTGACTCGACCGCACCGCGATCTTCCATTTTCTGCACAGCTGCCAAGACATCACGAGGGCCAATTGTGGAGATCGGCTTGCCTCCAATGAACGGGAAAACGTCATGGTTGAGCCAGTTCGTTACTTTTTCTTGCGTGCTGACTGCGCGCTCGCTGGCAGTCTTTGCTAGCCACTGGCGGGCTACGATTCCGAAGGTGTGTGCAGCCGCTGAAATCTTGGTCTTCTTATCGTCCTGTTTTGCCTGACTAGGATCGATGCCATCCGCAAGCAGTTCGCGTGCGCTCTCTCGGCGCTTGCGTGCTTTGGCTAAGCTGACCTCTGGGTAGACGCCGAGTGCGAGTGTCTTTTGCTTCTCGGCGTATCGATAATTCATACGCCAGTATTTACCTGCGGCTTTCACCAACAGGAACATTCCGTGCCCATCGGTGTATTTGTCTCCGGCGGGTGCGCCGCTGTGTTTGACTTGGCGAACGAAAGTGTCTGTCAAGGCCATAGTGCCTCCGTGTTGGTACTTGGTTTTTGCGTTTGGGAAAGTACCAACAAAAGTGCCATAAAAATGTTGGTATCTGATGCTATCGCGTTGGACAGCTTTGGACAACAAAAAACCCGCTCTCCTATGACAGAGGCGGGTTCGTTGGATTTGATTGGACTGCTTAGTACGTGTTCTTGGTGCCGGGAGCCGGAATCGAACCGGCACGCCTTGCGGCGCGGGATTTTGAGTCCCGTGCGTCTACCTATTCCGCCATCCCGGCAACGCGACCCGCATTATCACTGATTTACCCCCATGCCGCAAGCCATGGTGTGGAAATTTTATATTTTTACAAGTATTTATCCGCCGCCGAAGCGGGTATCATCACGCCTACCTTCCGCTTCCGCCGGCCCCCGCCGGCAGCTGTCGCATGAAAAATAACAAGATACGCGAAATCATCCTGGGCAAGGCGCTCGACCCGATGAAGAGCGAAACCCGCCACTCGATGGCGCTGGTGGCCTTCCTGGCCTGGGTCGGCCTCGGCGCCGACGGCCTGTCGTCTTCCGCCTACGGCCCCGAGGAAACCTTCCGCGCGCTGGGCAGCCACACCCACCTCGGCCTCTACATGGCGCTGGCCACCGCCGTCACGGTGTTCATCATCGCGCTGGCCTACAACCAGGTGATCGAACTGTTTCCCACCGGCGGCGGCGGCTACCGCGTGGCGACCAAGCTGGTGGGGCCGTACATGGGCCTGATCTCCGGCTGCGCGCTGATCCTCGACTATGTGCTGACCATCGCCATCTCCATCGCCTCCGGCGTCGACGCGCTGGCCTCCTTCCTGCCGCTGGGCTTCCAGCCCTACAAGCTGTGGGCCGAGGTGTTCTTCATCGGCCTGCTGATCGTGATGAACCTGCGCGGCCTGAAGGAAGCGATCCAGATCCTGCTGCCGATCTTCCTCGGCTTCGTCGCCACGCATTTGGTATTAATCGTTTACGGCATTTTCGCCCACGCCTCGCACCTGCCGGAACTGGTGCCGACCACGATGGCCGACACCGGCAAGCTGGCCAGCGAGATCGGCTGGACCGGCGTGGCCGGCATGCTGCTGCTGGCCTATTCGCAGGGCGGCGGCACCTACACCGGGCTGGAGGCGGTGTCGAACAACGTCAACCTGCTGGCCGAGCCGCGCGTGCGTACCGGCAAGGTGACGATGCTGTACATGGCGCTGTCGCTGGCGTTCACGGCCGGCGGCATCATCCTGCTGTACCTGCTGTGGGACGCCCATCCGGTGCCGGGCGAGACGCTCAACGCTTCCACCTTCAAGACCATCATCGCCAGCATGGGCCTGGGCGGCGAGACGCTCAACCAGCTGCTGCTGGTGATCGTGCTGGCGTTCGAGGCGGGGCTGCTGTTCGTGGCGGCCAACACCGGCTTCCTGGGCGGGCCGTCGGTGCTGTCGAACATGGCGTCCGATTCCTGGGTGCCGCACAAGTTCCGCTACCTGTCGACCCGGCTGGTGACGCAGAACGGCATCCTGGTGATGGGCATCGCCGCGCTGGCCATCCTGTGGTGGACTGGCGGCAGCGTGACGCTGCTGGTGGTGCTGTATTCGATCTCGGTGTTCCTGACCTTCGCCATTTCGCTGTTCGGCCTGGTGCTGTACTGGTCGCGCAACCGCCGGCCCGGCACTTACTGGAAGCGCCGCCTGCTGCTGTCGGCCACCGGCTTCGTGATCTGCGCCGGCATCCTGGCCATCCTGCTGATCGAGCGTTTCACCGAGGGCGGCTGGGTGACGGCGCTGATCATCGCCGCCATCGCCGGCCTGTGCGTGATGATACGCAAGCACTACCGCGCCACCAAGCAGGCCATCCATTCGGTCGACGAGGTGTTCGCCAGCCAGCCCTTCGGCCCGAACACGCAGCCAGTCGAGCCCAATCCGGAAGACCAGACCGCCGTGTTCATCGTCGGCACCTCGCGCGGCGGCGGCCTGCATGCGCTGCTGTGGGTGCAGCGCATGTTCCCGCATCACTTCAAGAATTTTTTGTTCGTCAATGCGCGCACCGTCGATTCGCACGCCTACGGCGGCGAGGGCGCGCTGGAGCAGATGCGCGAAGAGGCGGCCGAGACGCTGGAGTTCTTTGTCGACTTCTGCCACAGCCACGGCATGGCGGCCTCGTCCTATCTGGGCTTCGGCACCGACGCGGTGGAGGAAGTGACCCGCATGTGCGAGGAGATCAGCCGCGAGTTCCCGCACGCGATCTTCTTCACCAGCAAGCTGATCTTCTCGTCAGATAACTGGTTCACGCGGCTGCTGCACAACCAGGCGGCGCTGGCGGCGCAGCGCCGCCTGCACCTGGAGGGTTTGCAGATGGTGATCTTGCCGATGAAGGTCTAGATCACGTAGCCGATGCCGTCGCGTTCCAGCACGCGCTTCATGTGGGCTTTCTTGTCGGCGCCCACCGCCTGGCGCAGCGTGTAGTCTTCGCCGAAGGTGCGGTCGTCCGTCATGCGGGCTTGTTCCTTGGCCAGGTATTCCTCGATGCCGCAGATGCGTTTGGCCGGATTGCCGGCGTAGACCGAGTCCGAATCGACGTCGCGCGTGACGACGGAGCCGGCGCCGATGATGACGTTGTCGCCGATGGTCACGCCCGGCATGACGATGCTGCCGGCGCCGATGAACACCTTGTTGCCGATCGTGACGGTCTTGATCTTGGTGTAGTTCAGGTGCATCTTGGTGCTGGCGTCGTGGGCCAGCAGGTGCACGCGGGGCGCCAGGGTGACGTTGTCGCCGATCTCGATCAGCCAGTAGTGCGAGTCGTCGATGATGCAGCCTTCCAGCATGTGGAAGTTGCTGCCCACCTTCATACCGTTTTTGCGGTAGTGGTCGATCAGGTTGGGTTTGTCCTTGGGCCAGCCTATGGTCGCTTTCAAGCCTTTTTTAATGGCGCGTTTCAGAATTTGTTTCATGTTCATCCTTTGGGAGCATAGGGAGACGAGTCCTATGTTGCGCCGCAATATTACACCGTTACGTGAAATTGCGGCGCACCTGAGGATGAAATATTAAAAAAATACTACGAATGCGGCGCCAGCTGCTGCTGCGCCAGCAGCGCGAAGATGGCGTCCTTGGATAGCACGTACTGGTCCATCAGCACGTCCTTCAGCTCGCTGATCTGCACACGGTAGTCGGCGATCGCCTGCAGCGTATAGCTGTAGAGTTCGTCGGCCTTGGCTTCGACCTGGTCGAGGTCGCGCTCCTGGTGCTTGAACTGGCTGTAGTCCAGCTTGGAACGCGAATACATCGACAGCTGGTTGACCATCATGTCCAGCATCGAGGTGGCTTTCTGGATATCGTTCTGGCTGCCGACCGAGATGCCGCGCGCGCCGTAGAACAGTTCCTCCGCCGCGACGCCGCCGTACAGCTGGATCACGTCGCGCTCCAGCTCTTCCAGCGTGCGCAGCGCAACATCGTCAGAGGCCGACAGCACATAGCCCAGCGCGCCCAGCTTGGACACCGACTCGGTGCTGATCTTGAGCAGCGGCGAGCGCTCCTTGACCTGCTCCAGCGTCATGCCCTGGCGCAGCCACGGGTCGATTTGCATGAAGAAGTGGCCCAGCTCGTGCAGCGCCACGCGCTCGCGCTGGCGCGTCTTCTCGGCGGTAGTGGCGCGGTCGGTCAGGCCGATGGTGGCGCGCTCGAAGGCGCGGAACATCAGCCCGGTGTCGATCACCGCGTGCTCCTGGATGGCGATCATGCTGGCGCGCTCGACCACCGTCTGCAGCAGTGCCGGGCTGAGGTTGGCCGTGATCTCGGCCACCTGGTCCAGGTTGAGCCGGTCCCAGGCCACGCAGCCGTCGGCCTTGCGCGCCAGGAAGGCGCGCAGCAGTTCGCGCCGTTCGGTCTTGTTCGGCAGGCGGAAGTTGATCTTGACCGAGAAGCGGCGCAGCATCGCCTCGTCCATCTGCGACGAGGCATCGTCGAAGTTGGAGGCCACCACCCAGATCACGCCCGCGCCCTGGTCGCTGCGCACGCCGTCGAGCAGGCCGAGCAGGGTGTTGGCGGTGTCGTCTTCCCATTTCTTGTCGCCGCGGCCGCGCGGCATGAACAGGCTCTGGGCTTCGTCGAGGAAAATGATACAGCTGCCGCGCGCGCAAGCCTTGCGGTGTAACGCGTGCAGCGCCTTGGAGCCGCCGCCGATGTAGCCGGACTCCAGCGCCGAGGCCGAGGCCTGGATCAGCGGCACGTTGAGGCGCTTGGCCAGGTAGCCGGCCAGCTTGGTCTTGCCGGTGCCCGCCGGCCCGGTCAGCATGACGTTGAAGGGCTTGTCGATATCGTGTTCGCGGTAGACCGCGCGGTTCCGTATCATGTCCTCCAGGTGCAGCACTTCCTGCTTGATGTCTTCCATGCCGATCAGGTCGTCCATGCTGCCGCTCAGCTGGTCCGGCGTCAGCACCGTGGCCGACACGCCCGTCCCGGGCAGGCCGTGGCGCAGCACGAACAGCGCCAGGCCGACCAGCAGCAGGTCGACCGCGTGGCGCCGCAGGAACACGCCGACGCGCGCCAGCTTGCTGTCTTCGTCGTCCTGCAGCACCGCGCGGTGCGAGGCCAGGTAATCGTCGCGCGCGATGGCGTAGGGGATGTTATGGCGCAGCAGGATTTCGCGCTCCAGGCTCTGGTGCGTGCTGGCCGGCACCTTGACCACGTACAGCAGCGGATCGTCGCGCAGCTTGAACACATAGCGCGGCGCTTCCGACAGCGGCGCCGCCACCATCAGGTATTCCAGCCGCTCGCGCTCGGTCGCCAGCGCGGTGATCTGCGAAATGTCCTGCGAACGCAGCATCGGGTGCTGGTCCTGCGGCACGTCGGCACGCCAGCCGAGCAGCGCCACGATGGCCGCGGCCAGCAGGGCCAGCCCGGCGCGCACGTAATTGTTACGCAGGGCGGTGTGAAGTTTGTACAGATTAAACATGACGCTATCCAGGCCAGAGGGCTGTGCGGCTGTTGTCGGGCTGGTGCGCAGGGGCGGGGCGCAGCAGCCGAGGCCGCTATGGCCGGCGCGCGAAGTGGGGCGCTGCCGGGGTGTTGCCTTCAATATTGCGAAACAAACATGCCGTGTGGCAACTCGGCATACGGGCACTATAGCGGGACTGCGGCGCTTTGTCCCGGTTGTGCTGAAAAAAAAGGCAGCGGCTGCAACAACGGCGGCGCGCTTGCCGTTCATCGCGATTTTTGACGTTTTGCGTACGCGGATTGACCGCTCGTCGCATGCGCCGGATCTGGCGCGCGCGCTTTGTTAATCTGTACATGTCTACCGCTGATTCGATCAAGCAGCGGTGGCTCCCCGGCAGTATTTACAACGCACTCATCTAACGGAGCACACCATGAAAACCACTCTCTTCGGCGTCGTCGCCGCTCTCGCTTTCGCCACCATCCCAGCGGCCCACGCCGACGATACCAGCGTCCAGATCAAAGGCGGCCACGCCCGCATCCACATCATGCAGGAAGACTTTGCCGACTACAAAAATGCGTATCAGTTGACCAACGGCCAGGTGCTGAAATTCAGCCAGCGCCAGGCCCACTTCTACGCGCAGATCGACAAGGGCGAGCGCGTCGAGATCTTCCCGACTGCCCGCGACCAGTTCGTCAGCGATGCCGGCACCCGCTTCGACTTCAGCGATGAAGCCCAGACCGTCGGCGTCGCCAACTTCGGCCGCCTGCCGCTGGCCAAGGCCACCGGCGACACCATCGTCATGGCCAAGCGCTGATGCCGGGTGTGACGCCGGCAGGGCCTAGTGTTCATACTTGCGTTCGAGGCGCGCCAGGCTACCGTCGCGCCGCATCTCCGCCAGTGCCGCGTTGAGCTTGTCCACCAGCTCATCCGGCACTGAGGGGTTGCACGCGAGGTAGACCTTGATGCGGTTGAACACCAGCAGCGGCACCACCTTGTCCGCCCACTCCTGCTGGCTTGGCCCGGGGCTGCCGGTGCGCATGCCCACCGCCCACAAGTCTATGCGCTTGAGCAGCACCTTCTGCGGGTTGGCCAGGTCGTTGCTGACCGGCTCGACATTGAAACCGCGGCTGCGCAGATACTCGTCGCGCGCATCGCCGATGTAGGTGCCGATGCGCAGCTTGCGCGCATCCTCCAGCGTCTTCAACGGGAACTCGTGGTCGGCGCGGCCCCACAACACCCATTCGGCCTCGTCGGTCGGACCTATCCATTTGAACAGTTTTTCACGCTCGGGCGTGCGCGAGGTCGAGTACACGCAGGTGTGCGCCTGGTTCTGCGCCATCAGGTAGGCGCGCTTCCACGGGAACAGCTCGATCTTGTAGCTGGTGGCGGTGCGCGCCATCATCTCGCGCACCTTGTCGGTTTCGCGGCCGGTCACGCCGTCCGGCCCCTGCATGCTGGCGGGCGGCGCGTGCTCGGTGACGATGTTCAGCGGCGTGGCGGCGCCGGCATCCGCGCCGGCGGCCGCGAGTAACAATGGCAGGAAAATAAATCGCATGGGCTGGCCGCTTTCTCGTCAAAAGCATAGCAGCAATGCGAAGCGGGCGACAACACTGTCGCCCGCAGGTCTTCGGATAGCGGCCTAGTCGGCGCGGCGGTACAGGCGGAAGCGCTCGTCGCGGTCGGCCGGACGGCGGCCTTCCCACAGCAGGCGCCATTGCTGGTCGCGATAGCGCGCCGGAATCTCGCGCTCGTCGCGCAGCTTGATGCTGTCCTGCAGCAGCAGCATGTCGCACGAAGCGCCTTCGACGCCGGCGAACGGCAGCTGGGCGTAGTAGGCGAACGAGGCGCGCTGGGCCGGGCCGACGTTGGACTCGATGCAGCGCGCGCCCGGCGGCAGCTTGTCGGCGATCTGGCGCGCTACGCTGGCGTAGCTCTTGCTGTAATTGACGTCGGGCAGGAACAGGGTCATCAGCAGGATCCAGATCAGGATCAGTCCGCCGGACGACAGCACCACCGCGCGCCACAGCACGGCGGGCTGGCGCGAGATGCGCCAGTGCACCAGCGCGAACCAGCCGGCGGTGGCGGCCAGCGCCACCAGCAGCGCGATCCAGCCCAGCTCCGGGTGGAAGCCCGGCACCAGCTTGAGCGCGTTCTTGGCGGCCTTGGCCGGCCAGCCGGTCAGCTTGGCGATCCAGAACACCCAGATCACGGCCGCGCACAAGGTCAGCGCCATCACCGAGAACCAGTCGATGGCGTTGATGGCGCCGCGCTTCATGGTCAGCAGGCCGAAGGCGGCCATGATGGCCAGCGGCGGCAGCAGCACCAGCAGCTGGCCCTGTTCGGGGGCGCTGTTGAACAGCGTCAGCAGCGCGCCCATGGTGACGAAGGCCAGCGGCACGACGATGTGCAGCGCGCGGCGCTGGCGGCGCCAGGCCCACACGGCCCAGCCGGCAAACGGCCACGCCGGCCAGAAGAACCAGACGCCGACGCGGAAAAAGAATTTGAGCGACACGGCGCTCGGCAGGCCGAACAGGTCCAGGTTCCAGGCCAGCCAGGCGTTCAGCGGCAGCTGGTGGTAGGGTTGCAGCAGCTGCGCCGGCAGCAGCCACAGCGCGGCCACGGCGCCGCCGACGGCGATAGTGGCGCCCAGGTCGCGCATCGCGCGGATGGCGGGCTGGTCGAGGAAGCGGGTGCAGGCGAACAGGGCCAGCATGAGCAGCACCGGCGTGACCCAGCCGCGCGTCAGCGTCAGCAGGCCGACCGCCAGGCCGCTGAGGGCGGCGTTGCGCAGCGACGGGCCTTCCACGTAGCGCACGGTGCGGTACAGCAGCAGCGCCACCAGCGACACTTGCAGCGCTTCCGAGGTGGTCTCGTGGCTGTGCAGCAGCAAGCCCAGGCAGCCGAGGTAGATCAGCACGGCGGCGTCGGCCAGCGTGCGGCCGAAGTCGTCCGGCTCGGGCTGGCCGCCGAAGGCCAGGCGCAGCGGCTGCGCATCCTGGCGGCGTCCCAGATTAAAGGTGGCGTACCACAGCGACAGCACGCCCAGCAGGAACACGCCGACGGTGCCGACGCGGGCCGCCGGCACGTCGCCGATCAGCCAGCCGAACAGCTTGATGCCGAGCGCGCCCAGCCAGAACGCCAGTGGGCCCTCGTCCGGCATCGACAGGCCGGCGATATTCGGCCACAGCCAGTCCTGCCAGCTGCCGTGCGCCATGGTCCACATGATGCCGAAGCTGGCGGCGTCGTCGTTCTTCCACGGATCGCGGCCGATCAGGCCAGGCAGGATGTACAGCAGGCCCAGGGCAAACAAGGCCCAGCGCGGCAGTGCCAGGGTAGCGGCGGCGGGAAGACGGACTGGCTTCATCGATCGGTATGCAAGTGAGAGGTGAACGGGAGTATGAAGGAAAACCGGCTGGCGGCGGGGGCGACAAACAAAAAAAGCAGCCAGAGGCTGCTTTTTTCATGATCGCGGCGAAAATCAGCCTTGTGCGATTTGGGTCTTCGAACCCACGGCGCCGAACTTCTGGCGGAATTTCTCAACGCGGCCAGCGGTGTCGACGATTTTGTGCTTGCCGGTGTAGAACGGGTGCGATTCAGCCGAAACCTCGATCTTGATCAGCGGATAGTCTTTACCGTTGTGGTTGATCGTTTCGCGGGTCTGGATGGTCGAACGGGTAACGAATTTGAAGTCGCACGACAGGTCGTGGAACACAACTTCGCGGTAGTCTGGATGGATTTCTGGTTTCATTTGAAGCCTCGGTTAGTTAGGTAGCCAAACAGCACTTCGTCGGTCGGTACTACTTCGTGACCCGATTGCCGCTCACTTGCCAGAATTAAAAATAATGCGATCGGCGATTATACCGGCGTTAACGCAAACAGGCAACCATGGTGGTTGCCTGTTTATCATGATTGCTACGGGCTTAATTAACCGCCGCGGCGCATCATGTCGAAGAACTCACCGTTGTTCTTGGTGGCCTTCATCTTGTCGAGAATGAACTCCATCGCCTCGATCTCGTCCATCGAGTACAGCAGCTTGCGCAGGATCCAGATTTTCTGCAGCTGGTCCGGCTTGATCAGCAGCTCTTCGCGGCGGGTACCCGATTTGTTCAGGTTGATCGCCGGGTAGACGCGCTTCTCGGCCAGGCGGCGCTCCAGGTGCACCTCCATATTGCCGGTACCCTTGAATTCTTCGTAGATCACGTCGTCCATGCGCGAACCGGTTTCGATCAGCGCGGTGGCGATGATGGTCAGCGAGCCGCCTTCTTCGATGTTGCGCGCGGCGCCGAAGAAGCGCTTAGGACGTTGCAGCGCGTTGGCGTCCACACCGCCGGTCAGCACCTTGCCGGAGGCAGGGATCACGGTGTTGTAGGCGCGCGCCAGGCGGGTGATCGAATCCAGCAGGATGACCACGTCTTTTTTCATTTCGACCAGGCGCTTGGCTTTTTCCAGCACCATCTCGGCGACCTGCACGTGGCGGGTGGCCGGTTCGTCGAAGGTCGAGGCGACCACTTCGCCGCGCACGGAGCGCTGCATCTCGGTCACTTCCTCCGGGCGTTCGTCGATCAGCAGCACGATCAGCGTCACGTCCGGGTGGTTGGAGGTGATCGCGTGGGCGATGTGCTGCAGCATCACGGATTTGCCGGACTTCGGCGACGCCACCAGCAGGCCGCGCTGGCCCTTGCCGATCGGCGAGATCAGGTCGACGATACGGCCGGTGATGTTCTCGGTGCCGTTGATGTCGCGTTCCAGGCGCAGCGGCTCGTTCGGGTGCAGCGGCGTCAGGTTCTCAAACAATATGCGGTGCTTCGAGGCTTCCGGCGATTCGCCGTTGACCTTGTCGACCTTGACCAGCGCGAAGTAGCGCTCGCCATCTTTAGGGGTACGCACTTCGCCCTCGATCGAATCGCCGGTGTGCAGGTTGAAGCGGCGGATCTGCGATGGGGAAATGTAGATATCGTCGGTGGACGCCATGTAGCTGGCGTCCGGCGAGCGCAGGAAGCCGAAGCCGTCAGGCAGCACTTCCAGGGCGCCGTCGCCGAAGATTTGTTCACCGGATTTCGCGCGCTTTTTCAGGATCGCAAACATCAGCTCCTGTTTGCGCAGACGCGCCGCGTTGTCGATATCAAGACCGATGGCCATCTCCAGCAATGCCGAGACGTGTAGGGCCTTTAATTCAGATAGATGCATATGTGTTGAGTGTCCCGTGACGGGAAAGTAAAGGTAGGGGAGGGGACTGCGTGGTTGTCTCTGTTATTAAACGGCGCCGCGGGCGCGGCACCGTTTTGGTCCAGCGTAATACTATCTTACTTAGATATTGCTGTCGATGAAAGAGGTCAGCTGGCCTTTTGCCATTGCGCCAACCTTTTGCGCCGCTGCGACACCGTTCTTGAACAGGATCAGGGTCGGGATGCCGCGGATGCCGAACTTGGCAGGCACTGCCTGGTTGGCGTCGACGTCCATCTTGGCGATCAGGATCTTGCCGTCGTATTCCTTGGCGACTTCTTCCAGGATCGGGGCGATGCTCTTGCAAGGACCGCACCACTCGGCCCAGAAATCGACCAGCACTGGGCGGTCGGATTTCAGGACGTCGGCGTCAAAAGAAGTATCGGTGATGTGTTTGATGTTTTCGCTCATATATTCCTCAATCGAGGTCTGTGGGATCAATAACGCCTGGGGATTATGCCATGTTGTCTGCAATCGCCATCAACGTTGCCGGTAACAGGCAGCAGATGGTGGCCAATTGCGCGAATTCAATGTCTTGGAAGGGATGGCAACAAGGTCGGCAGGCGGGGATGGCGTAAATAATAACCCATTTTTTAGAAATGTGCGGCAGATTGTAGAAACCATCTAAACTATTTGCCATTGTTGTCAAGAACCGGGCCGGGCTGTTGCTGGCAGCGCGCCGCGGCGCGCGCCATCAGCGCCGCCAGCGCGTCGATCTCCAGCGGCTTGGCGCAGGCGTCGAGGATGGCCAGGCCCTGCGCCTCGGCCAGGCGGGCGGCGGTCTTGAGCACCGCGCTGTCCACGCCCGACAGCAGCACCACGCAGCCGCCGTACTGCTGCGCGGCCGCCAGGCGCAGGAAGTCGATGCCATCCATGACCGGCATGCTCAGGTCGCAGACCAGCAGCTCCGGCGGACGCAGGCGCAGCTCCACCAGCGCGCGGCGGCCGTCGGTTTCGCGCAGCACCTCGTGCTCGCCCAGGCTGGCGATCATGTCGGCCAGCAGTTCCAGCATGAATCCGTCGTCGTCCAGCAGCAATATCCGCATGGTTCCTTGCCTGCCTCAGTTGTCGTCGGCGAAAGTGGTGTTGGTCATGATTTGTTCGGTGATCAGTTCCAGCAGCGGCCACAGCCGCGCCAGCAGGGCTTGCGCGCGCGCCGCCGTCTGCGCTGGCGGGCCGTCGGCCGGCAGCTGCTCGATCTCCAGCATCAGCTCGCCCATGCCGAGGGCGCCGACGGTGCGCGCCGGCGACTTCAGCCGGTGGCCCAGCTCGCGCACCTGCACCAGGTCGCCGCGCTGCAGCGCGCGCTCCATCTTGGTCAGGCCCTCCTGGGTGTTCTGCAGGAACTTGAAGGCGAACTTGCGCACCTTGTGCGGATGATAGCCCAGCAGCTTGGCCAGGATGGACAGGTCGATCACCGCCGGGTCGCCGCCCAGCGTGGCCTTGAAGGCCGGTCGCGGCGCGGCCGGCGGCGCCTCGCGCAGCACATCGCCGCTGCGCACCGGCAGCCAGTTGGCGATGGTCTGGTACATCAGCGCCGGCTGGATGGGCTTGGAGATGAAGTCGTCCATGCCGGCCTCGATGCAGCGCACCCGGTCTTCGTTGGTGGCGGTGGCGGTCATGGCCAGCACGCGCAGGTCGGCCAGGCCGGGGTCGGCGCGGATGCGGCGCGTGGTTTCCAGGCCGTCCATCAGCGGCATCTGCACGTCCATCAGCACGCAGTCGAAGGCGGTCTGGCGCAGCAGTTCCAGCGCCTCCATGCCGTTGGCGGCCAGGCACACCGAGGAACCGACTTCCTCCAGCATTTCCAGCGCGATCTGCTGGTTGAAGGTGTTGTCCTCGACCAGCAGGATGCGGGCGTTCTTCAGCGCGGCCATGACGGCGGCGCTGCGCGAGGACGCCAGCAGTTCGGCGGCGGCGTCCTTGACGCGGTCGATCAGCGCCGGCACGCTGGCGCTGGAGATGCCCAGGCGCGCGGTGAACCAGAAGGTGCTGCCCTGGCCGGGCCGGCTGCGCACGCCGACGTCGCCG
Source organism: Rugamonas rivuli (assembly GCF_009380165.1). Classification (GTDB taxonomy): domain Bacteria; phylum Pseudomonadota; class Gammaproteobacteria; order Burkholderiales; family Burkholderiaceae_D; genus Rugamonas; species Rugamonas rivuli. Next base: position 774,925 of record NZ_WHUF01000004.1, on the reverse strand, counting down.
CCCATCAGCTGCGCCAGCTGCTTGCAGATCGCCAGGCCCAGGCCGGTGCCGCCGTACTCGCGCGTGGTCGAGGTGTCGGCCTGCTGGAACGACTGGAACAGCTTGTCGATCTCGGCCTCGGACAGGCCGATGCCGCAGTCGCTGACCTCGAAGCGCAGCAGGCAGCCGTTGGCGTCGCCCACCACCTGGCGCACCCGCACCTCGATGCGGCCCTTCTCGCTGAACTTGATGGCGTTGTTGGTGTAGTTGATCAGCACCTGGCCGAGCCGCAGCGGATCGCCGCGCAGCACGCGGGGCAGGCCGGGGTCGAGGTCGAACACCAGTTCCAGGTCGCGGCTGGCGGCCTTGGGCGCCACCACCGTGGTCAGCGTCTGGATCACGTGGTCGAGCGCGAAGTCGACCTGCTCGATCTCCAGCTTGCCCGCCTCGATCTTGGAGATGTCGAGGATGTCGTCGATGATGCCCAGCAGGTGCTCGCCGGCGAAGCGGATTTTTTCCAGGTAGTCGCGCTGGCGCGGATCGAGGTCGGTCTTCAGCGCCAGGTAGGCCATGCCGATCACGCCGTTCATCGGCGTGCGGATCTCGTGGCTCATATTGGCCAGGAACTGGCCCTTGGTCTGGCTGGCGTCTTCGGCCAGCAGGCGGGCCTGGTTCAATTCCAAGGTGCGCATCGCCACCCGTTCTTCCAGGTGCTCGTTCAGCTCGCGCAGCTGGTCTTCGCCGTGCTTGCGGTCGGTGATGTCGGTCAGGCTGGCCACCACCAGCGGCACCGCGCCGCTGTCGTCGGGAATCGGCTCGGCGTTGACCGACAGCCAGTGCATGCCGCCGCCCGGCTGGCTCACGCCCATCACCACGTCGCGCACCGACATGCCGGTGACGATGGCCAGCCGCACCGGATGGCTGGCGGCGTCGAACGGCGTGCCGTCCTCGCGCACGCCGCGCCACAGGCTGCCGCCGTCGACCGCCAGCGAGTGCGCCAGCATGCGCGCGGCGGCGGCGTTGCTCTCCAGGATGCGGCCGTCGCCATCGACCATCACCAGGCCGTTGGTGACGGCGTTGAAGATCGACGCCAGCCGCTGGCTGGAGCTGCGCAGCGCGCTGTCGGCGTGGCGCCGCTCGGTGATATCGGTCAGCATCGCCAGCGTGCCGGCGTAGTGGCCGGCGTCGGAGTTGATGACGGTGGTCGACAGCAGGCACCACACCACGCGGCCGTCGCGCCGCAGGAAGCAGACGTCGCCCTGGCAAGCCTCGCCGGCCAGGCGCCGCTGCAAATGCTGCTTGAGCAGGGCGCGGCCGTCGTCGTCCATGAAGTCGGTCATGACGCGGCCCAGCATCTGCTCGACGTCGTAGTCCAGCATGCGCGCCATGGTGGGGTTGACGAAGCTGGTGCGGTCGTCGGCGCCGGTCATCCAGATGCCTTCGGCGGCGGTCTGCACGATCAGGCGGTAGCGTTCGGAGCTGGCGTGCAGCGCTTCCTCGGCGCGCTGGCGCTGGGTCATGTCGCGCAGCGCCATCACCACCAGCTCCTGGCCGGCCAGCATCACCGGCGCGATGTGCACCATGGCCGGGAAGCTGCCGCCGTCGGCGCGGATCGCGCTCAGCACGCGGCCCGGCAGGTTGGGGCGCGAGAACAGCTCGCGCGTGCGGCCGGTGCTGCGCATCGCTTCCGGCGCCAGCTGCTCGACCGAGCGCCCGGTCATCGTGCCCTCGTAGCCGAAGCTGCGCGCGCAGGCCGGGTTGGCGTAGCGCACGCGGCCGCTCTTGTCGGCGATCAGCATCGCACCCGGCGTGGCGTCGATGATGGAGCACATGCGGGCCTCCTCGGCGGCGGCGCGCTCGCTGATGTCGGCCATGGTGCCGATGGCGCGCAGCGGCCGGCCGGCGGCGTCGCGCTCGACGATCATGCCGCGCGCCAGCGCCCAGATCCAGCCGCCGTTCTTGGTGCGCATGCGGTGCTCGCTGAAGATCTGCGCGCTCGATTCGGGCAGGCTGGCCAGGTAGTACTGGATGCTGCGCTCGACCCGGGCCACGTCGTCCGGATGCACATGGCCCAGCCATTGTTCCAGCGTCGGCGCGAACTCGCCGGGGCCGTAGCCCAGCAGCGCGCAATAGCGCGGCGACAGCGTCAGCGTGCCGGTGTCGACCTGCCATTCCCACATGCCGATGCCCGAGCTCTCCAGCGCGAAGCTGGCGAAGCGTTCGGACTTGTCCAGCTCCGCGCGCGTGGCGCGCAGCGTCGCCGCCTGCCGGCGCAGGCGCCACACCACGCCCGCCGTCAGCGCCAGCACCAGCAGCGCCGCCAGCGCCATGGCGTAGCGCTGCAGGCGGTTGCTGGGCTGCGGCTGGTAGAGGAAGCCATCCAGCTTGAAGTCGGCCGGCAGCATGCCCTGGCCGATGTAGGTGCGGGCGATGGCCTGCCAGCGTTCGGGATTGCTGTAACCGAGTTCGATCAAGCCCTGCTCCAGCAGCGGCGCGATGCGCTGGGCTTCGTACATCAGGTGCTCGCGGCTGTGGCGCTCGGGATAGCGCGCCCGTATCAGGTCGGCGATCTCGCCCGGATGCGCCATCGCGTAGCGCCAGCCGCGCAGCGTGGCTTCGCGCAGCGCCTGCGCGCGCAAGGGATGTTCGCGCAGTTCGCTCTCGGTGGTGTACAGGGTGTCGCCGTAGAAGTCGTCGCCCAGCATGCGCGGCGACAGGATCTCGTAACCGACGCTGCTGCGTTCAAGCGTGTACGGCGCCTCGGTGATGTAGATCGACATGGCGTCGGCGCGGCCTTCGAGCAGGTCTTCGGTGTTGTAGGTGTGTGCCGGCTGCGCCAGGCTGTCGGGACGGATGCCCTGTTTTTTCAGGAACACGACCAGCTCTTCGTTGTTCGGCGCCAGCATCACGCGGCTGCCGGGCCAGGGGCGCGGCTTGCCGTCGGCGTCGTGGCGCACCAGCAGCGCGGCGGCCGAATGCTGGAAGATCGACGCCAGCGCCACCACCGGCTGGCCGCGTCCGCGCGCCACCAGCAGCGAGGTGTTGCCGACGCCGTACTGGGCGCGGCCTTCAAGCACCGACTGGGTGGGATCGACGCCGGGGCGGGCCTCGATCAGCGTGACGTCGAGGCCGACGTCGCGGTAATAGCCCTGGTCCTGGGCCGCGTAGTAGCCGGCGAACTGGAACTGGTGCGTCCACTTGAGCTGCAGGCTGACCTTTTCAGCCGCCGGCGCGCTGCCGGCGCCGCAGGCCAGCACGAGCGCAGCCGCCATCAGCCGGCGTGGCAGACGGCGCCAGAAGAGGGGGCTGGAACGGCGGTGCAACAAGAGCTTCCCTTTCAATCCGCAAGGCATTACTTGTTTCTACGATGGCCGGGCAACTATAGCATCGAAGGTTTGGCCGCAGGCGAGAAAAGTTGTAAGAACGGTAGCAAACCGGTAGCAAGCCCGGCGCTTACTGGGCGAAGCTGCCGGCGAACTGGTAGCGGTGGCCGGGATGCCACATGGTGGCGATCGAGGCCACCTGGCCGCCGGAGCGGGTCTGGCGCTTGAGCACCAGGCAGGCCTGCTTGGTGTCGATGGCCAGCATTTCGGCGATGTCGCGCGGCGCCGCCAGCGCTTCGATGCTGTAGGTGGCGCCTTGCAGCGGCGCGGCCTGCATCAGGTATTCGTTGGGCGTGATGGCGGCGTAGTCCTGTTCCATGTAGTCGGGCGCGCACAGAGGGTTGGCCCAGCGGTCCTCGACCTGGATCGGCACGCCGTTTTCGAAATGCACGATCACCGAGTGGAACAGCGGATGGCCGGCCGGCAGGTCGAACTGCTTGGCCATCAGCTCGCTGGCCTTGACGCGCTCCAGCTGCTGCAGGCTGCTGCGGTGGGCGTGGCCGCGCGCGCGGATCTCGTCGGCGATGGATTTGATCTCCAGCAGCGTGGCCTGGTACTTCTGTTGCGCGACGTAGGTGCCGGAGCCCTGGCGGCGGGTCAGGATCTGGTCGGCGGTGAGCTCGCGCACGGCGCGGTTGACGGTCATGCGGGAGACGCCGAACTGCTTGACCAGCGCCTGTTCGGACGGGATCACGTCGCCTTCCTTCCAGGTGCCGGCGGCGATCTGGGCCACCAGGTAGTCCTTGATGCGCTGGAAAATCGGGGTGGTTTCTTGCAGGGCTGGTTCGTCGTCCAAACGGCTTCTCCGTGGGTGCGCCTCACTGGCGGCAGACGGACATTTTAGCATCGCGAGCTTGCCTGCTGAACATCTTTTGTAGCCGGCGTACAATCTCCAATTCAAAAGCAAGAGCCGGAGTGTGTCGCCGCGGGGCGCTGGATAAGATGGCTGCATTCCTTATCCGATCATGGAGTCTGAGATGGGCAAGACCGAAAACAAAATCGTCAAGCAGGCCGCCTACCAGGGCGAGGACTTGCGCTGGACCGCCGTGCAGCAGCGCGACGGCGGCGCCGACGGCGTGTTCTGGTACTCGGTGCGCAGCACCGGCGTGTACTGCCGGCCATCGTGCGGCGCGCGGCCGGCGCTGCGCAAGAACGTGGCGTTTTACGACAGCCGCGAGGCGGCCGAGCAGGCGGGCTTCCGTCCCTGCATGCGCTGCAAGCCGGAACAGCCGCCGCTGGCCGAGCGCCAGGCCGCCGTGGTGGCGCAGGCCTGCCGCCTGATCGACGAGGCCGACGCCGAGACCGCGCTCGACCTGGATAGCCTGGCGACGGCGGTGGGCGTGAGCCGTTTTCATTTTCACCGCATGTTCAAGGCCGTGACGGGGATTACGCCCAAGGCCTACGCCAACGCCCAGCGCGCGCGCCGCATGCAGGCCGGGCTGGCGCAGCAGGCCACGGTGACGGATGCGATGTATGCGGCCGGCTTCAATTCCAGCGGGCGCTTTTATGCGCAGTCGCCGGCGGTGCTGGGCATGACGCCGACCGCCTTCCGCGCCGGCGGGCGCGGCGCGCAGATACGCTTCGCCATCGGCGCCTGTTCGCTGGGCGCGATCCTGGTGGCCAGCACGGAGCAGGGCATCTGCGCGATCCTGATGGACGACGATCCCGATGTGCTGGTGCGCGATCTGCAGGACCGTTTTCCCAAGGCGGAGCTGATCGGCGCCGAGCCGGAGTTCGAGCAGGTGGTGTCGCGCGTGGTGGGCATGGTGGAGCGGCCGGAGATTGGCCTCGACCTGCCGCTCGACGTGCGCGGCACGGCCTTCCAGCAGCGCGTGTGGCAGGTGCTGCGCGGGATTCCGGCCGGGCGCACGGTCAGTTATGCGGAACTGGCGCAGCTGGTTGGGTCGCCCAAGGGCGCGCGCGCGGTGGCGGGTGCTTGTGCCGCGAATGCGCTGGCGGTGGCGATACCTTGCCACCGCGTGGTACGCAATGACGGTTCGATTTCCGGCTACCGCTGGGGCGTGGACCGCAAGGCCGCGCTGCTGGACCGGGAGGCGAACCAATGAAGAACGGGGAATTCGATTTCGGCGGCGGTGCGGCCGAGCGCAAGCCGCGCAAGATGCCGCCGGTGAGCGTGGCGCCTTCGCCGCCGGCCGGCGCTGATGTCGCCACCGCCGACGCTGCCGCTGCCGCCGCCAGCGCCCGCAAGGCGGTCGGCGCAGCGGCCGGCATCGCGGTGCATGTGGCGGGTCTGGACTGGCAGTCCATCGCCGACGAGCTCAATGCCCACGGCTACGCCATCGTGCCCGGCATGCTGACCGCCGACGAGTGCATCGCCATGGCCGCGCAGTATGGACAGGCGTCGCTGTTCCGCAGCCGGGTGGTGATGTCGCAGCACGGCTTCGGCAGCGGCGAGTACCAGTACTTCCGCTACCCGCTGCCGTCGATGATCGCGGCGCTGAGGCAATCGCTGTATGGCCCGCTGGCCGATATCGCCAACCGCTGGCACGAGGCGATGGACATGGAAGCGCGCTTCCCGGCCGACCATGCCGACTTTCTGGCGCGCTGCCACGCCGCCGGCCAGCAGCGCCCGACGCCGCTGATGCTGCAATACGGCCCCGGCGACTACAACTGCCTGCACCAGGATTTATACGGCGACCACGTGTTCCCGTTGCAGGCCGCGATTCTGTTGAGCCAACCGGGCAAGGACTTCGAAGGAGGGGAGTTCGTGCTGACCGAGCAGCGCCCGCGCATGCAGTCGCGGGTGGAGGTGGTGCCGCTGAAGCGCGGCGACATGGTGATCTTCCCCGTCAACCACCGGCCGGCGCAGGGTGGGCGCGGGGTCTACCGGGTCAGCATGCGGCATGGGGTGAGCCGGCTGCGCACCGGCTCAAGACATACGCTGGGACTGATCTTTCACGATGCCGCCTGAACACGGTGCGCAATTGTACTAGTCGATACGATGAACTGCCGTACCCGCCATGTCGGTTCGCTTATCTAATCGCGGCCAAACCTCCACTGCATAAGCGAACTCATTCCCGGTTTGCCGGGCGCACGCCGTGTATATGGCCCCCCCTTTGTATCGATATGCCAGGTTCGGCGTGCGGTTCCTTTCCGTTTGCAGGGAGGCGTCTACCTGGCGGACGCCTTGCCGCAATCGGTCACCAAAAAAATGGATATTGGAACCAAACATCAGCAGCGATCCATTTTGCCTTTCAAAGATTTGGCTAGCCGCAAAGTTCTTTGGATACGGCCCCTCAATGCTGGAGACAACGCTTAGATCTGCGGACAGCGATACCAATGTGTTGAGCGCGTTGTCATCGGCTGGAGAGGAGCCGTATAGCTTAACCTTTGAATTGACAGGGGTGTTACGGACCAGAAGAAAACGCTTGTCCATTTTCCGGTGTGCGACGATGGAGCCACTGGCATCAATGCGAATCACTTCCGTGCCGATGTTGTTGGTAGCCGAGACTAGCAAGGATTTTTCTGCAACCAAGAGAACCATTCCATCCGGGTCCGGCGAGAAGCCTTTGCTCAGGGTCGGAATAGCACGTTCCCATTTGAGTCTGCCAGTTCGGTCAAGGGCGGTCATCAGATAACTTGAGCCCGAGACCTCGCCGACTGCGCCAGGCTCCGGCGCATGCCCTTCAACGCTGAAGACGGCGACGCCATCGTCCCATGCCACGCAAGCTGCAACGGTAAAATTCAAGCCAGTGGCCTGGCGTTGCGATTCGAGGTAGTGCTCGGTGATCAACTGGCCTTTGCGGTTCAGGTGGGTCAAAAATATCCTGACCTTGCCCGGCATGAAGGCGGTGTTCCCGCACAAGAATATGCTGCCGTCGGCCATCTCCACCACGCCGCGAAACTCAGGTGGGTTAAAACCACTTTCGGCAGCCTTCCGTTCGTCGATGGGCGCTTCCCGAAAATAGCGCCACTCCATCTGGTCATTCGCGTTGAGTTTGATCGCCCATGCTTGTTTGCTTGCGCCGGAACCGCCTGCGACAACGATACCCTGGTCGGAGGTACCAAGCATGGCGTGCGGCCTCAATGGTGTATTTTCCTGGTTCCGCACGTACACTTCCTGTGCACGGCGCACTGGTACCGATTCGGCCATCGCCCCATGGCTGTTCGCGATGAACAAGCCAAGGAGCAAAAGGAAGTGTTGGATTTTCTGAATTGTCGATAATGAGGATGTACCCGTGACCATGCTTGCATGCGATCAGTTCGAATGGAACTTGATTATCAAGCAAAAACTACGGTTCAATTGTCGTCAATTGTAATTTCTATATAACTTTTTATGACGCCGCCTGAACGCTCTTCTGCGTTTGATACAGGCGGGCGTAGATGCCGTGCTGCGCCAGCAGCGCATCGTGGCTGCCCACTTCGGCGATGCGGCCGCCGTCCAGCACCACGATGCGGTCGGCGTTCTCGATGGTCGACAGGCGGTGCGCGATCACCACCGTCGTGCGGCCCTGCATCAGTACTTCCAATGCCGCCTGCACCAGGCGTTCCGATTCCGTATCCAGCGCGCTGGTCGCCTCGTCCAGGATCAGGATGGGTGCGTTCTTGTACAGCGCGCGCGCGATCGCCAGGCGCTGGCGCTGGCCGCCCGACAGCCGCAGGCCGTTCTCGCCGACCGAGGTGTTGTAGCCATCGGCCTGGCGCTCGATGAATTCGTGCGCGTGCGCGGCGCGCGCCGCCGCTTCGATGCGCTGCATCGACGGTTCCGGATCGCCGTACGCGATGTTGGCGGCCAGCGTGTCGTTGAACAGCACCACATCCTGGCTGACCAGCGCGATCTGCTGGCGCAATGAGGCCATGGTGTAGTCGCGCAGGTCGACGCCATCGAGCTTGATGCTGCCCGAGCTGACATCGTAGAAGCGCGGCAGCAGGCCTGCCAGCGTGGTCTTTCCGCTGCCGGAGCTGCCGACCAGGGCCACCGTCTCGCCGGCGGCGATGTCGAGCGACACGCGGTCCAGCGCCGGCTTGGCGTCGGCATCGGCGCTATAGTGGAAGCTCACGTCCTCCAGCGCCAGGCGGCCTACTGCGCGCTCCACTTTGCGGGTGCCGGTATCGGCTTCGGCTTCGGTGTCGATCAGGCCGAACACCGATTCGGCGGCGGCCAGGCCGCGCTGCATCGGTTCGTTAATCTTGGTCAGGTTCTTGATCGGCGACTGCATCGCCATCAGCGACGACATGAAGGCCACGAAGGCGCCCGGCGTCAGCGCGCCGGCCTGCGCGCGCAGCAGCGCGAAGTAGATCACCGACGACAGCGTGATCCCGATCAGCAGCATGATGATGCCGGAGTTGAGCGCCGACGTCGCCGCGTGCTTGACCGCCAGCTGGCGATTGAGCTTGACCACGCCGTCGAAGCGCGCCTGCTCGTACTTCTGGCCGCCGAAGATCTTCACCACGCGCTGGCCGCTGATGCTCTCGTCGAGCACATTGGTCAGGTAGCCCATGGCGGCCTGCGCGCTCTTGCTCAGGTGGCGCATGCGGCGGCCGGCGAAGGTGACGATGATGGCCACCATCGGCAGCAGGCCAAGGCAGAACAGGGCCAGTTGCCAGTCGACGATGAACAGCGTGGCCAGGTAGCCGATGGTGGCGACCGAATCGCGCACCGCCACGTTGACCACGGTGAGGCCGGCCTGCGCCACCTGGGCGGCGTCGAAGGCCACGCGCGACAGCGTGGTGCCGGTGGAGGATTGGTCGAAATAGCCGTTCGGCAGGCGCATGATGCGGGCGAACATCAGCTCGCGCAGATTGGCCTGCACCCGGCTGCTCAGCCACGCGGCGCCGTATTCGCCGGCGAAGCTGGAAAACATGCGCATCACGGCCAGCCCGAAGATCACCGCCGGTATCGACCACAGTGCGGCGTTGACCGGGTCGTGCGGCAGCATCTGGCGCAGCCATTCCTGCACCTCGGCCAGCAGGCCGGCGGACGGGCGCGCGCCGCCCAGGGTGTGCGATGGCGCCAGGGCGTCGACCACGTTTTGCAGTTGGCGTATCAATAAAACGTCGGCGGCGGCGGCCAGGCCGACCGCCAACAGGGTGGCGAACCCGATCCAGGCGTAGGGGCTGAATTGTTTAAGCAGGCGTAAATAGAGGGATCGGCTGGACACGGATGTGGTTAGAGAGCGGCGAATGCGCCATTGTACCTAGAGTTTGATTGACCCCGGCTCAAAGTTCGCTACACTCTGTTACTTGCTTCTGAATGGAGAGTATCGATGCGCGCACCCCTGTTTTCGCCCGCTCCGCTGGCCGCAGCCGTCAGCCTGGCCTTGTCCGCCGTCCTGCCGCAGGCGCAGGCCGACACCATCATCGACCATGCCAACGGCTATACGCTGAACGCGGCGGGTACCTTGCAGCGCTTCACATCGCTGGCGTTCGATGACCTGGGCCGCATCGTCGCGGTGGGCAGCGAGAGGGAAACGGCCGCCCGGCTGCCGAAGGCGGAGCACATCGATGCGCAGGGCAAGACCCTGCTGCCAGGCCTGATCGACGCCCATGGCCACGTGTTCGAACTGGGTGAAATCGCTTCCGGCGTGGAGTTGTTCAGCGCCACGACCTTGGGCGGCGCAGTGCGGGCGGTGGGGGAATTCAGCCGGACGCACCCGAAAAACGCCTGGATCCGGGGCTTCGGCTGGAACCAGGAAGTGTGGAAGCTGGGCCGCTTCCCGACCGCCGCCGAGCTGGACGCGGTGGTGGGCGACCGTCCGGTGTTGCTGAGCCGCGTCGATGGCCATGCGGTCTGGGTCAACACCAAGGCGCTGGAAATGGCCGGCATCGACAGGAATACGCCGGACCCGAAGGGCGGCAAGATCGAGCGCGACGCCGCCGGCAAGCCTAGCGGCGTGCTGGTGGACGCCGCCATGGAGCTGGTCAACAAGGTGGTGCCGCTGCCGACGCCGAACGAGGCGCGCGGCATGCTGGACCACGCGCTGGCCGCGCTGTCCAAGGTGGGCCTGACCAGCGTGCACGACGCCGGCATCCGCGTGGTGCAGGATGACCTGTATCGCGACTACGCCGACCACGGCAAGCTGACCACGCGCGTCTACGCGATGATCGGCGATACGGCGGCCGATTTCGACGAGCTGTCCAAGGAGGGGCCGCTCAAGTCCTACGCCAACGACGTGTATGCGCTGGCCGCCGTCAAGCTGTACTCGGACGGCGCGCTGGGCAGCCGTGGCGCGGCCTTGCTGGCGCCGTATTCCGACATGCCGTCGACCAAGGGGCTGCTGTTCTATCCGAACGCAGAGATGCAGGCCAAGATGAACAAGGCCATGAAGGCCGGCTACCAGGTCAATGTGCACGCCATCGGCGACGCGGGCAACCGGCAGATCCTGGACGCCTACGCGCAGCTGATCCCGAAATACAACAACGTCGAACTGCGCCATCGCATCGAGCATGCGCAGGTGGTGGCGCTGGAGGACATCCCGCGCTTCAAGGCGCTGGGCATCGTGCCGTCGATGCAGCCGACGCATGCGACCTCGGACCAGAACATGGCCGAGCAGCGCGTGGGGCATGAGCGCATCAAGGGCGCGTATGCGTGGCGGACCTTCCTGGATCAGGGCTCGCGCATCGCCTGCGGTTCGGATTTCCCGGTGGAGTCGCCGAATCCGTTCGAGGGCTTGCATGCTGCGGTCACGCGGCAGAACAACGCCGGCGTGCCGGCCGGCGGCTGGTACAAGAACCAGGCGATGACGCTGACCGAAGCCTTCCGCTGCTTCACCCTGGATGCGGCGTATGCGGCGCACCAGGAAAACGTCATCGGCACGCTGGAGCCGGGCAAGTGGGCCGACTTCATCCTGATCGACCGCGACCTGTTCAAGGTGCCGGCCGAGCAAATCGGCAAGACACAGGTGCTGCAAACCTGGATGGGCGGCAAGCGGGTGTACAAAAAAGACAAGCGGCCGGACTGACTCGGGGTTCTGGCTCCCTGGGATCGTTTAAAAACTGATTGACTTGGTTGTATATACAACTTATCCTTTGAGGATGCGCTGGCTGCGCGTGCATGGTTGCGCCCGTAGCCGGTCCCACTCACTCAGGAGCAGGAGCCACCATGACGACCCATTTAGACAGCGATCCACGTTTTGACGCCAGCCGCGAAATCCGCGCCCCTCGCGGACCCGAGCGCACCTGTAAAAACTGGGGCGCCGAGGCGGCCTACCGCATGATCCAGAATAATCTGGACAAGGAAGTGGCGGAAAACCCCAAACACCTGGTGGTCTACGGCGGCATCGGCCGCGCCGCCCGCAACTGGGAATGCTACGACCAGATCCTGGCCTCGCTGCGCGAGCTGGAAGACAATCAAACCCTGCTGATCCAGTCCGGCAAACCGGTCGGCGTGTTCCAGACCCACGAAGACGCACCGCGCGTGCTGATCGCCAATTCCAACCTGGTGCCGAAATGGGCCAACTGGGAACACTTCAATGAACTGGACCGCAAAGGCCTGTTCATGTACGGCCAGATGACGGCCGGCTCGTGGATCTACATCGGCACCCAGGGCATCGTGCAGGGCACCTTCGAAACCTTCGCCGAAGCGGGCCGCCAGCATTTCGGCGGCGACCTCAAAGGCCGCTGGGTGCTGACCGCAGGCCTGGGCGGCATGGGCGGCGCACAGCCGCTGGCCGCGACCATGGCCGGCGCCGTGTCGCTGACCATCGAGTGCCAGCAAAGCAGCATCGACTTCCGCCTGCGCACCCGCTATCTGGACAAGCAGGCCGCCAGCATCGACGAGGCGCTGGAACTGATCAAACTGCACAAGGCCAATGGCGACGCCATCTCCATCGGCCTGCTGGGCAACGCGGCCGACGTGCTGCCGGAACTGGTGCGCCGCGCCAAGGCCGGCGGCATCGTGCCGGACGTCGTCACCGACCAGACCTCGGCCCATGACCTGATCAACGGCTACCTGCCGCAAGGCTGGTCGGTCGACCAGTGGAAGACCGCGCAGCACGACGCCGCCCGCCACGAAGCACTGAAGGCCGCCGCCACCGCATCGTGCGCGGTGCACGTGCAGGCGATGCTGGACTTCCAGGCGCTGGGCGCCAAGGTGGTCGACTACGGCAACAACATCCGCCAGGTGGCGTTCGACCACGGCGTCAAGAACGCCTTCGATTTCCCAGGCTTCGTGCCGGCCTATATCCGCCCGCAGTTCTGCGAAGGCCGTGGCCCGTTCCGCTGGGTGGCGCTGTCCGGCGATCCGGAAGACATCTACAAGACCGACGCCAAGATCAAGGAGCTGTTCCCGCACCACGCCAATGTGCACCGCTGGCTGGACATGGCGCGCGAGCGCATCGCCTTCCAGGGCCTGCCGGCGCGTATCTGCTGGCTGGGCCTGGGCGAGCGTCACATCGCCGGCCTGGCCTTCAACGAGATGGTGCGCAACGGCGAACTGAAAGCGCCGGTTGTCATCGGCCGCGACCACCTGGACACCGGCTCCGTCGCCAGCCCTAACCGCGAAACCGAAAGCATGAAGGACGGCACCGACGCCGTCTCCGACTGGCCGCTGCTGAACGCGCTGCTCAACACCGCCGGCGGCGCGACCTGGGTGTCGCTGCACCACGGCGGCGGCGTGGGCATGGGCTATTCGCAGCACTCCGGCGTGGTGATCGTGGCCGATGGCACCGACGCCGCCGCCAAGCGCCTGGCGCGCGTGCTGGTCAACGACAGCGGTTCGGGCGTGATGCGTCACGCCGATGCGGGATACGAGACTGCGGTCGCCTGCGCCAAGCGCAACGGCCTGAATCTCCCAATGATTAAATAATTCGAGAGTACCTATGAAACCAAATGCACTGACCCTGAAACCGGGCGCGATGACCCTGACCGAACTGCGCGCCGTGTGGACCGCCGCCGGCCCGCTGTCGCTGGCCGCCGAAGCCTATCCAGTTATCGAAGCATCGGCCGCCGCCGTGCGCGCCATCGTCGCCAAGGGCGATGCCGCCTACGGCATCAATACCGGTTTCGGCCTGCTGGCCAAGACCCGCATCCCGGACGAGAAGCTGGAGCAGCTGCAGCGCAACCTGATCCTGTCGCACTCGGTCGGCACCGGCGAGCTGCTGTCGGACGCGGTCTGCCGCCTGATCCTGCTGATGAAAATCGGCAGCCTGGCGCGCGGCTACTCGGGCGTGCGTCCGCTGATCATCGACACGCTGATCGCGCTGTACAACGCCGGCATCATGCCGGCCATTCCGGCCAAGGGTTCGGTCGGCGCCTCGGGCGACCTGGCACCGCTGTCGCACATGACGCTGGCGATGCTGGGCGTGGGCGAAGTGCGCGTCAACGGTGAGCTGATGCAGGCCGCCGATGCACTGAAAGCCGCCAACATCGCCCCTGTGGTGCTGGCCGCGAAAGAAGGCCTGGCGCTGATCAACGGCACCCAGGTGTCGACCGCGCTGGCGCTGCATGGCCTGTTCATGGCCGAGCGCCTGCTGGAAGCGGGCATGGTGTCCGGCGCGCTGTCGCTGGACGCGGCCAAGGGTTCCGATTCGCCGTTCGACGCCCGCGTGCACGAAGTGCGCGGCCAGCCGGGCCAGATCGCCGCCGCCTCCATCTATCGCCAACTGGTCAGCAACAGCGCGATCCGCGCCTCGCACCTGGTCGGCGACGAGCGCGTGCAAGACCCGTACTGCCTGCGCTGCCAGCCGCAAGTCATGGGCGCCTGCTGGGACATCATCAACAACGCCTCGCGCACGCTGCTGATCGAAGCCAACGCCGTCACCGACAATCCGCTGCTGTTCAAGGACGGCGAGCTGTCGGTGGTGGTCTCGGGCGGTAACTTCCACGCCGAGCCGGTGGCCTTCGCCGCCGACACGCTGGCGCTGGCGATCGCCGAAATCGGCGCCATCTCCGAACGCCGCATCGCGCTGCTGATCGACGCCACCTTGTCCGGCCTGCCGCCGTTCCTGGTGCGCGATCCGGGCGTGAACTCGGGCTTCATGATCGCCCACGTCACCGCCGCCGCGCTGGCGTCCGAGAACAAGTCGCTGGCCCATCCTGGCAGCGTCGATTCGATCCCGACTTCGGCCAACCAGGAAGACCACGTCAGCATGGCGACCTACGCGGCACGCCGCCTGGACGACATGGCGCACAATACCGCTGTCATCATCGGCATCGAGCTGCTGGCCGCGGCGCAGGGCATCGACTTCCACCGTCCGCTGAAAACCTCGCCGCACCTGGAGCACGTACATGCGCAGCTGCGCCAGAAGGTGCCGTTCTTCGACGCCGACCGCTTCTTCGCGCCGGACATCGAGGCCGCCAAGGGTATGGTCATGCGCGGCGAGTTGAGCGCGTCGTGCAAGAGCCTGTTCACGCCGCTGCACCCGTAAGAGGAGGCGTCATGGACTATCAGTTCAAAGCAGGCAGTATTCCCTTGCTGGTGTCCATGCCGCACGTGGGCACCGATATACCCGATGACGTGGCGGCGGCGATGACGCCGGCCGCCGTCGACAAACAGGACACGGACTGGCACCTGGTGCGCCTGTACGAGTTCCTGGGGGAGATGGGTGCGTCGACCTTGTCGGCGCGCTGGTCGCGCTACGTTATCGATTTGAATCGTCCGCCGGAGAACACCAACCTGTATCCGGGCCAGGACACGACCGGCCTGTGCCCGGTCGACACCTTCCACCGCGAGCCGCTGTACCGCGAAGGCCATACGCCCAGCGAGGCCGAGGTGCAGCGCCGCCTGGCCGCCTACTGGAAGCCGTATCACGACCAGCTGCGCGCCGAGCTGGATCGCCTGCTGGCGCTGCACGGCCGCGTGGTGCTGTGGGACGCGCATTCGATCGCGTCGGTGGTGCCGCGCTTCTTCGAAGGCAAGCTGCCGGACCTGAACTTCGGCACGGCCGACGGCAAGAGCTGCGCCCAGGGCCTGAGCGACGCCATCGTGGCGCGCGCGCTGGCGCAGGACCAGTTCAGCGTGGCCGTCAACGGCCGCTTCAAGGGCGGGCATATCACCCGCCACTACGGCCAGCCGGCCAACAACGTGCATGCGATCCAGCTGGAGATGTGCCAGTCCACGTATATGGACGAGGATGCGCCGTATGGCTACCGCGAGGACCGCGCGCAGCAGGTGCAGGGCGTGTTGAAGCAGATGACGCAGGCCGCCGCCGCTTGGGGGCGCGCATGAATCGCCTGTTTGCGCGCAACGCGCTGCTGCCCGAAGGCTGGCGCAAGGATGTGCTGATCGAGTGGGACGCCGACGGCACCATCGTCCGCGCCGAGGCCGGGGCGGTGCTGCCGGCCGGCGAGCAGGTGGTGGCGCAGATCGTTGAATACGCGCTGCCGGGCATGATCAACCTGCATTCGCACAGCTTCCAGCGGGCGCTGGGCGGTCGCACGGAAAAGGCCGGCGACACCAAAGATAGTTTCTGGACCTGGCGCGACCTGATGTATCGCTTCGCGCGCAACATCACGCCCGAGCACATCGAAGCCATCGCGGCCCAGCTGTTTTCCGAATGCCTGCGCCATGGCTACACGTCGATGTGCGAGTTCCATTACGTGCAGCGGGCGGCGGACGGCGCCATGTATCCGCGCCCTGCGGAAACGGCGGAGCGTGTCATCGCCGCCGCACGTTTGGCGGGAATCGGCATGACCATGCTGCCAGTGTTGTATAGTTATTCCGGCTTCGGCGAAAGCGCCTTGAAGCCGGAGCAGAAGCGCTTCAAGACTGATCCGCACGATGTATTGCGGGTGATCGAGGCGCTGGAGCCCCTGCGCGACGCGCAGACCGAGGTGGGCGTGGCGCCGCATTCGCTGCGCGCGGCGTCGGTGGCACAGATTAACGAGGTGTTGTTGACGTTGCCGGACGACCGTCCGGTGCACATCCACATCGCCGAGCAGAAGCAGGAAGTGCAGCAGTCGCTGGACTGGAGCGGACGCCGCCCGGTGCAATGGCTGCTGGACCAGGTGGATGTGAACGAACGCTGGTGCCTGATCCACGCCACGCATTTGATGCGCGACGAGGTGGACCAGATGGCGCAGAGCGGCGCCGTGGCGGGCCTGTGCCCAACCACGGAAGCCAACCTGGGCGACGGCCTGTTCCCGCTGGAGGATTTCCTGGCGGCGGGCGGACGGTTCGGCATCGGCAGCGACAGCCATATTTCGCAGAGCGCGGTGGAAGAGCTGCGCTGGCTGGAATACGGCCAGCGCCTGCAACACCAGCGCCGCAATATCGCGGTGTCGGCCGAGCAGCGCAACGTCGGCGACTTCCTGTGGCAGGGCGCCTTGCAGGGCGGGGCGCAGGCCAGCGGACGGCCGGTGGGCGCGCTGGCGCCGGGCCGCCGCGCCGATGTGATCGTGCTGGATGACCAGCACCCGAATCTGTATGGCTTGGCGCTGGACGAGGTACTCGGCAGCTTCGTCTTCTGCGGCAACGACAATCTGGTCAAGGACGTCATGGTCGGCGGCCGGTGGGTAGTACGCAATCAGCAGCACGTTGCGCAGCAGGCGATCGCTGCGCGCTTCAAGCAGACCTTGGCCGAACTGAGGGAGTTCCGATGACCCAGCTAATCCAGTATGCAAGCCTGCGGCCCGCGCCGTGGAAAAACGGCGGCGGCAGCACGACGGAAATCGCCGTTTCGCCTTCCGGCTCCGGCTTCGATGAATTCGACTGGCGCGTCAGCCTGGCGACCATCTCGCAAAGCGGCCCGTTTTCTTCCTTCCCCGGCATAGACCGTTCGCTGGCGCTGGTGGCCGGCGACGGCGTGCTGCTGGACTTCGGCGACGAGCGCTTCGTGCTCAGCCCCAGCGAACCGCTGATCGAATTCGACGGCGAGGCGGCGGTGCACGCCACCGTCACCGGCAGCCTGACCACCGACTTCAATGTGATGACGCGGCGCGGCCGCTGCCGCCACCGGCTGGAGCCGCGCGTGGTGCGCGGCACCGAGCTGCTGAAGCGCCGCAGCGCCACCACGCTGCTGTTCCTGGCCGACGGCGAGAGCCTGACGCTGAGCAGCGCGCGCGAACGCATCGCCATGGTGCGCTACGACGTGCTGGTGATGGAAGCCGAGGAAGAGTGGTCGATGGAGACTCAGCAAGCGACGGTGTTCGTGGTCGATATCATCAATAATTAATTCGAAAGTTGCTAGCATGTGGGATGTGTTGTTTACGAACGTGCATCTGGCCACGATGGCCGATGGTTACGGTGAGATCCGCGATGCCGCCATCGCCGTCAAGGATGGCCGGATCGCCTGGCTGGGGCCCAAGGACGAGATGCCGCAGGGCGCGCTGGCCGTCACCGTGCACGATGGCGGCGGCTGCTGGCTGACGCCGGGCCTGATCGACTGCCACACCCATATCGTCCACGCCGGCAACCGCAGCGACGAATTCGAGGCGCGTCTCAACGGCGCCACCTACGAGGACATCGCGCGCGCCGGCGGCGGCATCATGTCCACCGTGCGCGCCACCCGCGCCGCTTCGGAGGACGAGCTGCTGCGGCAAAGCCTGCCGCGTGTTTGCAGCCTGCTGGCCGAAGGCGTGACCACGCTGGAAATCAAATCCGGCTACGGCCTGACGCTGGAATCGGAAGCGAACATGCTGCGCGTGGCGCGCCGCATCGGCCGCGAGCTGCCGGTCAGCGTGGCCACCACCTTCCTCGGCGCGCATGCGCTGCCGCCGGAGTTCGCGGGCCGCGCCGACGACTACATCGCCGAAGTCTGCGCGATGATCGCGCCGCTGGCCGCCGAAGGCCTGGCCGACGCCGTGGACGCCTTCTGCGAACGCATAGGCTTCTCGCACGAGCAGACGGAGCGCGTGTTCCAGGCCGCGCGCGAGCATGGCTTGCCGGTCAAGCTGCACGCGGAGCAGCTGTCCGACCAGCGCGGCGCCGAACTGGTGGCGCGCTACAAGGGTTTGTCCGCCGACCATCTGGAGCACTTGAGCGAGGCAGGCATCGCCGCGATGGCCGCCGCCGGCACCGTGGCGGTGCTGCTGCCGGGTGCCTACTACTTCCTGCGCGATACCACGCCGCCGCCGGTCGCCGCGCTGCGCGCCGCTGGCGTGCCGATGGCGGTGTCCACCGACTGCAATCCCGGCACCTCGCCGATGACGTCCCTGCTGCTGGCGATGAATATGGTCTGCACGCTGTGGCGCCTGACGCCATTGGAGGCGCTGGCCGGCTGCACGCTGCACGCCGCCCGCGCGCTGGGTCGCGAACAGCAGATCGGCAGCCTGGAAGTGGGCAAGCGCGCCGACTTCGCGCTGTGGCGCATCGCCCGTCCGGCCGATCTGTCCTATGCCATCGGCCTCAATCCGTGCCGGGGCGTGGTCAATGCAGGGGTGTTGCGTTCGCCGCAGGTTTAGAGGAAGGCCTCGGGAAATTCTGTTTCGTTAGTTATTGTTTCGGTTACAGTACCGGGATGCCTCTTCTAACGTAACAGGATATCCATGTTTGTCTTGAATTCTCTCCGCGCCGCCGTCCTGCTGACGCTCGGCGCGCAGGCGCTGGCCCAGGAGCCTGTGCCGCCTACTCCCGTCCCGCATGCACCGGAAGCGCCGGTGGCCGCAGCCGCTCCGGCGCAGCCGCCTGCCACGCCGCCGGCCGCCGCTCCCGCCGCCGCACCTCGCCCCTTCGCCGAAGTGGTGCGCGGCGCCGCGCATTTGCAGGGCTTTTTGAACCTCTATCAGAAAGAAGAAAAAGTCTGGATCGAGCTGCGCCCCGACCAGTTTGACCGTCCGATCTTCATGACCGTGAACATACCGAACGGGATAGGCGAACGTGGCATCTACGGCAGCCAGATGGGCCGCAGCGAGGTGGTGGTGTTCCACCGCATCGGCAACCTGGTGCAGATGATCGCCAAGAACACAGAGTACGGCGCCAAGGCCGGCACGCCGCAGGCGCTGGCGGTGTCGCAGGCGTACTCCGACAGCCTGCTGGCGATCGCGCCGGTGGCCAGCGGACCTAATCCGCAGAACCACGGCATCCTGGTCGAAGCCAATATCCTGCTGTTCGGCGATATCCCGAGCTTTACCACCCGGCTGGAATCGGCCTTCCGCTTGCAGTATGCGATGGATGCGCGCAACAGCAGCTTCCAGACCATCCGCTCCGATGAGGCCATGACAGGCTTCCAGGTCAACGCCCACTTCTTCGTGCCGCGCATCGCCGCGCCGCCGCTGGTGGCGCCGACCACGCCGGTGCCGGTCCCCAGTCCGCCGACCACGCTGCCGGACCCGCGCAGCATGTTCCTCGGTTTCTACTACAGCTTCATGCCGCTGCCTGCGCAGCCCATGCATGGCCGGCCTGCGGACGACCGCGTCGGCCACTTCGTCAACACCACGCACGACTACTCGGACGACGTGACGCCGACCACGGCGCAGCATGTGATCCAGCGCTGGCGCCTGGAGAAGCAGGATCCGGCGCAGGCGCTGTCGGAACCCAAACAGCCCATCGTCTACTGGCTCGATGCGAACATCCCGGAGAAGTACCGCGAGTCGGTGAAGCAGGGCGTGCTGGCCTGGAACGCGGCGTTTGAACGCATCGGCTTCAAGAACGCCATCGTGGTCAAGCAGCAGACCGAGAAGGATCGCTTCGATACGATGGATGCGCGCCATGCGTCGGTGCGCTGGTTCCTCGGCAGCGATGTCGGCTTCGCTATCGGCCCGCGTCAGGTCGACCCGCGCAGCGGCGAGATCCTCGACGCGGACATCGGCATGTCCGACGTGTTCGCGCGCGGCGCGCGCCGCATGATCGGCGAGGACGGCATGTCCATGCAGGATCCGTTGGCGCTGCCGGGCCAGGAGGCGCGCTGCGATTACATGCAGGAGTCGGCGTCCGAGATGGGCTTCGCCATGGGCCTGCTGGAGGCGCGCGGCGAACTGGAAATGGGCAGCCCGGAAGCGGACGCGCTGGCGCAAGCCTATGTGCGGTCGGTGGTGATGCACGAAATCGGCCACACGCTGGGCCTGCGCCACAACTTCCGCTCGTCGACCATCTACAGCCTGAAGCAGTTGCAGGATCCCGAGTTCACGAAGAAGAACGGCCTGGCCGGATCGATCATGGACTACACGCCGTTCAACCTGTCGCTCAAGGGCGAGAAGCAGGGCGAGTATGTTGCGTCGACGCTGGGGCCTTACGATTACTGGGCCATCGAGTACGCCTACAAGCCTATCGAGCCGGCGCAGGAGAAGGAAGAACTGGCGAAGATCGCCGCGCGCTCCAACGAGCCGCTGCTGGCCTTCGGTACCGACCAGGATGCGGGCGGCTTCAATTCCGATCCGGATGTGAATGTGTTCGATCTGGGCAGCGATCCGCTGGCCTACTTCCAGCGCCGCCTGACGATCTCGCGCGAGCTGTGGGACCGTCTGCAAAACCGCACGCTGAAGCCGGGCGAGAGCTATGAAACGCTGCGCCGCAGTTTCGACTACGGCTTCCAGCAGTTTGCGCGCACCATGCCGGTGGTGGTCAAGTACGTGGGCGGTGTGACCTATCTGCGCGATCACGCCGGCACCGGCCGCGCCACCTTCACGCCGGTGCCGCTGCCGCGCCAGCGCGCCGCCTTGCAGATGCTGACCTCCAGCCTGTTCAAGTCGGACAGCTTCCAGTTCTCGCCGGCGATGATCAGCCGTCTGGGCTCGGATCATTTCGAGTCGCGCGGACGGGCCGACGTGTCGGTGGGCGGCCGCGTGCTGTTCCTGCAGGCCGCGGCGCTGGATCAGCTGATGTCGGATGCGGTGGCGGTGCGCCTGCTCGATTCGCAGGAAAAGCTGGACGACCGCAAGCAGGCGCTAAGCCTCGACGAGTTGTACACCTCCGTGCAGGACGCGGTGTGGAGCGAGCTGAAAACCGGCAAGGACATCAACGGCATGCGCCGCAATCTGCAGCGCGAGCATTTGAAGCGTATCACCGCGATCCTGCTGCGCTCCTCGGCCACCACGCCGGCCGATGCGCGCAGCCTGCAGCGCGAGAATGCGCTGGCGCTGCAACGCGATATCCGTGGCGCGATGGCCAAGCCGATGAGCCGCGAGGCCAAGGCGCACCTGTCGGAATCGTATGAAACCATCAGCCAGGCCTTGAAGGCGTCCATGTTGCGCGCTGGCGCTTGATGGTAAGCTCTCCGGATTGATCATCATTCCGGAGAGCTTGTGCAAGGACGATTGCTAGTTATTTTTCTGGCGCTGTGGTTCGGTGGCGCGGCATGCGCCGCCTCGGGCGACACGCTGCACGTGGGCTCCAAGCGCTTCACCGAATCCTACATCCTGGGCGAAGTGCTGGCGCAGACCGCATCGCCGCACGCGAAGGTCGAGCATCTGCAAGGTCTGGGCAATACCGCCATCGTCCTGGCGGCCCTGCAGGCCGGCCGCATTGACGTCTATCCCGAATACCTCGGCACCATCGATCTGGAGATCCTCAAGCACCGGCAGGCCGCGCCGCTGGAGCAGATCCGCCGCGAGCTGGCGCCCATGGGGCTGGGCGTGGCGGTGCCGCTGGGCTTCAACAACACCTATGCGCTGGCGATGCGCGGCGATCAGGACGGCCTGAAAAAGCTCAGTGAGCTGGTCACGCAGCCGCGCCTGCGTTTCGGCCTGTCGCATGAATTCATCGGCCGCGCCGACGGCTGGCCGGGCCTGGCCAAGCGCTACGGCCTGCAGCAGCGGCCGGAAGGCCTGGACCACGGCATCGCCTACGAGGCCTTGATGCAGCGCCAGGTCGACGTGATCGACATCTACTCCACCGACGCCAAGATCCGCCAGTACGGCCTGCGCGTGCTGGAGGACGACCGCGCCTACTTCCCGCGCTACGACGCGGTGCTGCTGTACCGCCTCGATGCGGCCGAGCGCTTTCCGGCCGCGTGGAAGGCGATCACGCAGCTGGAAGGGCGCATCAGCGCGGCCGACATGATCGCGATGAACGCCGCCGCTGAAATCGACGGCCAGAATTTCGCCAACGTGGCGCGCGACTGGCTGGCGGCGCACAAGCCGTTGGCCAGCGGCGCTCCGCTGACGGCGCCCGCCGCCGTACCGGTGCGCGACGGCCTGTGGGCCAAGCTGTTCGACAAGAACCTGTGGCCGCAGACGCGCCAGCATCTGACGCTGGTGCTGGTGGCGGTGCTGCTGGCGTGCGCGATCGGCATTCCGCTGGGCGTGCTGGCGGCGGCCTTGCCGCGCCTGCGGCAGGTGGTGCTGGGTTTTGCGGGCGTGCTGCAAACCGTGCCGTCGCTGGCCTTGCTGGCGCTGCTGATCCCCTTGCTGGGCATGATAGGCACGGTGCCTGCGCTGGTGGCGCTGCTGGTGTATGCGCTGCTGCCCATCGTGCGCAATACCTGCACCGGCCTGTTGCAGGTGCCGGAAGGCCTGCGGCTGGCGGCGCAGGCGCTGGGCCTGCGGCCCTGGCAGCGGCTGGTGCATGTGGAGTTGCCGCTGGCCTTGCCGGTGATCCTGGCGGGCGTGAAGACGGCGGCGGTGATGAGCGTGGGGACGGCGACGATAGCCGCCTTCATCGGCGCCGGCGGCTACGGCGAGCGCATCACCATCGGCCTGGCGTTGAACGATAACGATATGCTGCTGGCCGGTGCGATACCGGCGGCGGTGCTGGCGCTGCTGACGCAGGCGGCGTTCGAACTGCTGGAGCGGCTGGCCGGCCGGGGCAGGGCCGCGTCACAGCGAGTTTAGCTTGGAGCGCAGCAGCACCACTTCCTTGTGCAGCACGCGCTCGGCGTGGAAGTCGTTCTCGCGCTGGGCGGCGATGGCTTCCAGCGCCCGCGTGTAGCGCTCCAGCCGCGCGCGCAGCCAGGCTTTGTAAAGGGCGGTGACCAGGGGCGGCAAGTTGATCATGATCGTCTCCAGCAGGCGGGTATCGACAATCATTGTGCAAGCCGGATCGCGCCGCACCTTGAGCTGTATCAAGCCACTTGGGACATATGCGTCAATGCGTCGCCGGTGACGCGGCAGATGCGCCATTCCGGCAGCAGCGAGGCGCCCATGCTTTCGTACAGCTTGATGGCGTTGCTGTTCCAGTCGAGCACCGACCATTCGAAGCGGCCGCAGTCGCGCTCCACCGCCAGCTGGGCCAACGCCACCAGCATCTGCTTGCCGTAGCCCTTGCCGCGGCGGCTCTGTTTGACGTACAAGTCCTCCAGGTACAGGCCCTTCTTGCACAGGAAGGTGGAGAAGTTGTGGAAGAACAGCGCGAAGGTGACGACTTCGCCGTCCACCTCGCCGACCAGCGCTTCGCACACCGGGCGGTCGCAGAACAGGCTGTCGCGCAGCATGGCCTCGTTGGCGACCACCATGTGTTCCAGTTTTTCAAACACGGCCAGTTCGTAAATCATGCCGAAGATGGCGGCGGCGTCTGCCGGCTGGGCCGGGCGTATGGTCAGGTCGGAATGGCTCATCAGGCTTCTACGATGCTTTCTGTGGAGGTGGTTTTGGGGGTATCGCCGCGCAGCGCCCAGGCGACGCTGGACAGGCACAATATCATGCCGGCCCATTCCGTCGGGCCGGGGCGGTAGTGTTCCAGCTGGATCGACAGCAGCACGGAAATGACGGGCGTGACCACGCCGATGTACACGGCCTTCTGCGAACCGATGCGGTGGATCAGCGTGAAGTAGGCAGCGAAGGCGATCACCGAGCCGAACAGCGACAGGTAGAGCAAGCCGCCCCAGTAGGGCAGGCCGGCCGGCATGGTGAAACGCTGGCCGCTGGCCATGACCCACAGCGCCACCAGCAGGGTGCCCCACAGCATGGACCACGCCATGGTCAGCAGCACGTTGGACGATTGTTCGCGCACCTTGATGACGACGACGTTGCCGATCGAGCTGGCGATGGTGGCGGTCAAGGCGAGCGCCAGACCGAGCAGGAAGTGGCCGTTGCCGCCGGACAGGATCTCGCTCCAGGCGCCGCGTATCGACTGGAAGAACAGCAGCGTGACGCCGCAGATGGCGACCACGCCGGCGCTCCAGGTGCGCCAGCTGATCGGCGTGCCGAAGGCGATGCGGTTGAGGATGGGGTTCCAGAACACCATCAGCGCGAACAGCACGGCGACCAGGCCGGAGACCAGGTATTGCTCGGAGCTGTAGGTGCAAATGTAGCTGAGGCCGAATGTGGCGGCGCCTTGCAGGAACATCCAGCGCTGGGTGCGCCAGGGCATCAGCAGCTGGTCGCCGCGCGCCAGGCACCAGGCGAACAAGACCGCCGCCGACAGGCCGAAACGGTAGACCACGGAGACGGCGGGCGCGACCTCTCCCAACTGCAGCGTGATGGCGAAAAAGGTCGAGCCCCAGATCAGACAGGCGGCGATGAACAGGAGTGGAGAGGGCATCGGATGAGTATAACTGCCCCTGCCGATTCTTGCTGGCAAGTCACGATTTTGTTGCGGCGCAACAGGCGCGGCATTAATTTGTTTCTGTTGCGTAAATTTTGAGCACTTTGTTGAAAATGCAAGTATGATGGAATGACACATCATTCAAGGGAGAGCGGCATGAGTACCGCGCTGCAGATCAAGGTCGTCAGCTTGTTGGGCTATGTCGCGGTGAGCACCGCGCTGGTGCTATGGCTGGCCGACGAAGAGATGCAGGGCGCCGCCCAGACCTTGTTCGCCTTCGCCGGCTTTCATTAATACGCCAGCTTCAGACGGCGATACAGGAATCCCAATACAAACAGCGGCCCGATCAGCAGGAAGCGCAGGTCGTCGAAGAACGATGGCTTCTTGCCCTCGATCTTGTGGCCGATGAACTGGCCTATCCACGCGAGCACGAAGATCGCCAGCGACAGCGGCAGGATGGCGCGGTCGGGCAGGGCGGCCAGCAGGGCCAGCATCAGCGTGGTCATCATCAGCATGCCCACCGCGAACGGTTTCGACAGCTTGAAGTAATAGGCCAGCGAGGCCAGCGTCACCGCCACCGCCAGCAGCGGATGCGCGGCCCACAGCAGCCCCAGCAGCGTGAACACGATGACGGGCACGCAGATGAAGTGGATGATTTCATTGGTGGGGTTGAGATGGCTCTCGCTGTACTGGGCCAGCAAGGTATCGATGGTGCGCGGTTGCGACATGGGTGTCTCCTGTTTTTATTGTACGGTCGGGCCGTCGGTAAATTCTACACCTGAAACGCGGCGGTGCCGGGCTTGGGTACAATGCGGCCATGGCTCAAGCAACTTCCCCCCTCAGTCCCGCGCTGGCCGGCCTCGCGCCGGTGATCGACGAGCGCACGCGCATCCTGGTGCTGGGCAGCTTTCCCGGCGCCGCCTCGCTGGCGGCGCAGCAATACTATGCGCATCCGCGCAATCTGTTGTGGCCGATCTTGTCGGCCTTGACCGGTGAGCCGCTGGCCGCGCTGCCGTATGCTGAACGCTTGCCGCGCCTGCTGGCGCATGGCTTCGGGCTGTGGGATGTGCTGGGCGCCTGCGAGCGCGAGGGCAGCCTCGACTCCGCCATCCGCAAACCCGCCGCCAACGATTTCGCCCGCTTGCGCGAGCTGTGCCCGCTGCTGGAGACGGTGGGCTTCAACGGCCAGACTTCCGGCAAGTTCGCGCCGCAGTTTACCGCCGCCGGGTATCGCACGGTGGTGCTGCCCTCAACTTCGCCGGCCCATGCCTCGCTGACATTGGCACAAAAGCTGGAGCAGTGGAAAGCTCTGCTTGAGTCAGGACGTCTCTGATCGGCTACGGCATGTAGCCGCTGGTCAGCGCGGTGGCCCAGTCCTCGCGGCCGTTGCGGCGGGCCAGTGCGGCCATGCTGAGGTGGTCGTAGGGGATGTTGTGCAGTTGCGCCTGCCATTGCCCCTGGCGCCGCTCGACGATGGCGTAGCGGGCGTCGGGCGAACCGGATTCGATGGCGTGCGGATAGGGATGGTCGTCGTCATAGGCCGGTTGGCCGACGCTGCCGGGATTGACGATCAACTGGCCGCGCGCGCTGCGCACGCTGCGGGCCACGTGCGTGTGGCCGCAGGCGATCAGGCTGGCGTCGACCTGGCCCAGGCGCTGTTCGATGTCGGCGGCGCCGGCGTGGCGGTCGGCCGTTTCCAGCAGGCCGGTGAGGTCGCTCGAAGGCGTGCCGTGGCACAGGAAGATGTCGGCGCTGTATTGCATGGCCGGCCGCAGCGTGGCGATCCACGCCAGTTCGCGCGGCGTCAGCTGAGCGTGGGCGTGGCGGTCGGCCGCGCCGGAGCCGGCATGCAGTTCGAGGATTTGCCGTTCGTGGTTGCCGGCCAGGTGGGTCCAGTCCTGCGCCATCAGGAACTGCGCCGTCTCCAGCGGCAGCAGCGGACCGGACAGGCTGTCGCCGAGGTTGACGACCGCGTCCACGCCGTGGCGGACGATGTCGGCCGCCACCGCTTCCAGCGCAGCCAGGTTGCCGTGGATGTCGGAGACGATGGCGAGGCGCATGGCGTTCAGCTCCGTAGGGTGGCCAGCGTGCTGGCGGTATCGACGATGGCGGCGTACTCGCCATCGAGGTTGGACAGCGCCATGTAGTGTACATCGTCGGCGCTGCGCGGGGCGCCCGCATAATCGGTCTGGGCGTAGGCGTAGCAGGCGTCCGCCACCACCCGGGTGGCGAAGCCGAGGTTGCCGGCGCTGCGCGCGCTGGCCTCGACCGAGTTGTTGGTGCTGACGCCAACCAGCACCACGTCGTCGATGCCGCGCACCCGCAGCCAGCGCTCCAGCCCGCTGTTGACGAAGCAGTCCGGCACATTCTTTTCCACCACATGTTCGCGGGCCAGCGGCGCCAGGCGCGGCTGGAACTCGGCGCCCGGCTGGCCGGGCCAGAACGGCGAACCCGGCGTGCGCGACATGTGGCGCACATGGACCACGGTGGCGCCGGCCGCGCGCCAGGCGTCCAGCAGGGCGGCGATATTCTGCTCGGCCCCCGGGTTGTTGCGCTGGCCGGCGGCCGGGCTGGCCATGCCTTGCTGCATGTCGATGATGATCAATGCCTGCATCTCAGATGTCCTCGCGTGAAATCACCCGCACCACCGACTCCAGGTAATCCTCGAAGCCCATGCGCAGGTACAGCTGGTGCGCGTCATTGCTGCGCATGACGTGCAGGAAGGAAGTGTCGCCGCGCTGCCGGTGACGATGGATCAGCTTGCCGATCAGCCGTTTGGCCAGTCCCCGTCCCTGGTAGTCGGGATGGGTGCAGACGCCGCTGATCTCGCACAGCCCCGGCGCGCGCAGGCGTTCGCCCGCCATCGCCATCAGGCGCTCGCCGTCGAAGTAGCCGAAGTAGTCGCCCAGCTCGATGGTGCGCAGGCCGAACGGCCCCGGCTTGCACAGGCCGGCCAGTTCCAGCGCTTGCGCGGCGTGTTGCGGCTGCAAGGGCACGGCGTCGGGCGCCGGATCGGCGGCCGGCGCGGGGCCGCTCCACACCATGCGGAACATGGTGCTTTCGGCATCGATGCGCCAGCCGGGCGGGGCGGCGCCGGCCCAGCTGTCGCAGTAGAAGGACAGTCCCGGCGCGCACACGGCCGCCAGCGCGTCGAAGTCCGGCCGCGCCGGGTCGGCAAAGGCGACGATGGGGGAAAAGCCTTCGTTGTAGCGGCGCGCGCCGCCGCTGCCGCTGGCGTGCTGCGCGTGGGCGCCGGTCAATGTGTGCCAAAAAATGTGGTCCAGCAGCGCGTTGCGTTCCATGTGGCTTGCCTTGTCGGTACAGCGTGGTTATGCTTGCTTTTAATACACTTTCTTTTTAACACAGTTTTGACAGGGGTATCGACCGCAGTTCAACTCAGCAGGGGATAAAGTGGACAATCAAAAAATCGCCATCATCGGACTGGGCCGTATCGGCTCGGCCTTCTTGCGCAATATGCTGGGCCGCCGCGAGCGCGGCGTGGAGCTGGTGGCGGTGGCCGAAAGCGGCGATACGCCGGGCCGCCAGCTGGCGCTGGACGCCGGCCTGACGGTGACGTCGCTGGACCAGATTGTCGCCCTGGGCGCCGGCGTCGACATCCTGTTCGACCTGACCGGCATCCCCGCCGTGCGGCGCGAGATCCGCGAGAAGCTGATGGCGCAGGGCAACCACCACACGGTGATCGCTTCGGAAACCATCGCCCGCCTGATCTGGGCCATGACCAGCGACGACGACCTGCCCGTCATCGCCGGCCGCAGCACCGGTTACTGAAGCGCCTACGGCCCCACCGGCACCATGGTGGCCGTGCCGTCGTCGGTGATGCCGATCATCATCAGGCCGTCGCCGGAAATCGCCAGCTGGCGCGGCAGCAATTGCCGGCCGGTGGCGGCCAGGCGGAACTGGTTCAGCAGCTTGCCGCTGGTGTCGTACATCCACACGTCGCTGAAGGCCGACTTGACGGCGGTGCCGCAGAAGATGCGGCCGTCGCTGCCCAGCTTGATGTTGTTCGGCGTGCCGTCGCCGGCCGCCAGATAGCCCAGCACGCCGAGGTCGGCCGGATTGAGGATGCTGCACAGCTTGGGCGTGCTGCTGGCGGTGTAGATGCGCGTGCCGTCGGCGCTGACCACGATGTCCTGGCCCAGGCTGCCGGTATTGCCGTGGCTGGCGGCCGGTATTCTGGCCGGGAACAGCGTGCCGCCGTTGAGCGCGGCATAGTCGACGCTGAGCGTGGTGATTTGCACGCTGCTGTTGTTCTCATCCTGTTGCAGCAAGCTCTTGCCGTTGCCGCTGGCCGCCAGCGTGCCGCCGCTGGTCAGCGGCAGGTTGAGGCGGGCGCCGCTGGACGTCAGGTAGGCGGCGCCGTTGCTGAGCACCAGCATTTCCACGCCGTTCGGGCGTATCACCTTGAGGCGGGTCGACTTGTCTGCGTCCACCGGCAACTGGGCCACCACCTGCTGGGTGTTGAGGTCGATGGTGGTGACGCTGCGGCTGCTCAGGTTCAGCAGGAACAGGTAGTCGCCGTTGCTGCTGGCAACCATGTCGCCCAGGCTGGCGCCCAGGCCGGTGATGGTGGCGACCTTCTGGCCCTTGTACAGGTTGTAGACGTCGATGTAGGCGCCGCCGTTGTGTACATAGGCGTAGGGACGGATCGGGTCGGTGGCGACGTTGCTGTAGCTGAGCACCGTGCTGACGTTGGCGCTCGGCGTGCGGGTGCCCTTCCACAGCGCGACGCGCACGGTTTCCGGCGCGCTGGCGTCGGTGTCGAACGGGGTCAGCGTGACGGTGGCGATGTTGAGCGTGTCCGCGCCCAGCGGGGTCGGGTCGGCCGTCAGGATCAGCTTGTTGGCGTTGACGCCGGCCACCAGCCAGGCCTGGTCGGAGGCGGCGCTCATGCCGGCGAAGGTGTTGTAGTTGTCGCTGACGGTCAGGGTGCGGGTCAGGCGGGTCCAGCCCGGCGAGCCGCTGAAGGCGACCCCGGTTTCCGACGGGATCAGCTTGTGCTTGTCCTTGTTGATGGTCAGCAGTACCGGCGCGGTCACGCTTTCGCCGTTGACGCGGGCGGCGGCGTTGACCAGCATCGAGGTGATGCCGACCTGGGCGTTGACCGGCTTGGCGGTGAAGGCGACGCTGGTGCCGGCCTGGTTGACGCTGCCGTTGAGCAGGCTGGGAGTGGCCCAGGCCGGCAGCGGGCTGAACGACCACGGCCAGGCGTTGGTGACGGTGTTCAGGCTCAGCGTCAGGCTCGGGTTGGTGGTGAAGTCGCGGCCGTAGGTGCCGCCCAGGCTGATGCTGTTGACCGAGCTGCTCAGCGTCGGCCGCGCCAGGTTGAGCGTCACCGGCAGGTCGCGCGTCGGCAGGCCGGCCGCCTTCAGGGTGATGCTGCTGCCGTAGCTGCCGCTGGCCAGGCCGGCGAAGGTGGGGTCGACCGTCAGCACCATGGTGGTCGGCGTGCTGATGCCGCTGGTGGGCGAGACCCGCAGCCAGGCGTCGTTGGCGACGGCGCTCCAGGCCACGCTTTGCTTGTCGTCGGTGTCCAGCGCCACCACCTGGGTGGCGATCGGGGCGCCGTTGACGGCGTTGAAGACGACGCCGCCGGCGCTGGTGGTCAGGCCGCTGGGCTGTACCGACAGCGTGACCGGCAGCGCGGCGCTCTGGCCGTCGCTGGCGGTGATGGTCAGCGTGGTGCTGTAGTCGCCCACGGCCAGGCCGGTGGCGTCGAAGGCGACGCTGAGCGTGCCGTTGCCGGTGCCGCTGGCGGGCGTGGGCTTGAGCCAGGCGGCGCCGCCGGTGCTGGCGCTCCAGCTGCGGCCATCGGCGCCGATGGCGACGCTGACCGCGGCCGGCGCGGCGCCGCCGACGTGGGCGGTGGCGTTGAGCGCGACGGCCGGGGTGGCGGTGAAGGTGGCCTGGCCGGCCGGCACCACCTGCAAGCTGTACGGCAGCAGCATCGGCGAACCGGGGAATTGCCCGCTGCAGGCGCTGTCGCGGCACAGGCGCACGCTGAAGTTGCCGGTGTAGCTGCCGGCCGCCAGCGACGGCGCCGTTTGCAGCACGGCGTGGTACTGGGTGTCGCTGTCGCGGACCACCTGGGCGCCGGGCAGCAGCACGCCGTTGCTGTCGACCACGCTGGCGAAGACGCTGGCCGCGTTGGCGAAGTCGCCCGGCCGGGCGACGGTGGCGATGACGTTGAGGGTGAGCGAGGTGCCGGCGTTGACGGTGGCGCGGACGGTGGAAGGGTTGAAGCTGAGGGCTGGCGAGGCGGCGGGGTTGCCGTTGTCGGGCGTGCCGCTGCTGCTGCCGCCGCCACCGCCGCCGCATCCGGTCAGCAGGGCGGCGATGAGCAGCGGGAGGGCGTAGGCGGAGCTGGATCTCAGCATGTCGGTATCCTTGGTTGGCGTGGCGCGTTTACATATTTTGCAATTGTTGCGCAATTGCAACTATGTGTCAAGCCTCCAGCAAGAATACCATCAGTCCGCCCCTATTTGCCCGTCGCGTGCGCCTCGTAGGCGCGGATGCGGTCCAGCTTGGCCGAGTACAGGTCGTGGTCGCCGCGCGTGGTGCTGTTGGCCAGCGCCTTGCTCATGTGGGCGTCGGCCTCGCGCAGATAGCCCAGCTGGTAATTGGCCAGCGCCAGCCAGAAGTGGAACTCGTGGTAGTCCGGCACCCGCTCCACTTCGCGCGCGAACAGGTCGCGCGCGCGGCGGTAGTCGCCGGCCTGCATCGCGGCCTGGCCCAGGTTGAAGAAGTGGAAGGGCGGATCGGGTTCCAGCTGGGCCAGGCGGATGCGCAGCTGGGCCGCCTCGGCCCGCTTGTCCGGGGCCGGCTGGGCGTCCAGCGACTGCACCAGGTTGGACAGGAAGATGGTGTTGTTCGGCGCCTGCGACAAGGCGTAGCGCAGCGACTGCTCGGCCTCGGCCAGGTTGCCGTGGTGCTGGTAGACCACGCCCAGCGTGTTGTAGGCGTGCAGGAAGGCCGGGTCTTGCTCGACCGCCTTGCGGGCGGTCCAGTAGGCTTCGTCGAGCTGGCCTTGCGACAGCAGCTCGGCGGCGCGGTTGTTCAGGTACATGGCGATGATGGTCTGCTCTTCCAGCGGCCGGGTGCTTTCGCGCGCCTTGGGCGGGATGGGGATGAAGTCCACCGTCAGCGCGTTCGACAGGTCGACGCTGTAGATCTCGCCGTGGCTCAGGCGCGGCCGGCCCAGCGCCAGGTTGACGTGGTTGCTGGCGAAGTAGAGGTTGCCGGCGCGGCTCCAGCTTTCCTCGACGTCGACCTGCTGGAATTGCACCACCAAGTTGAGCTCGTGCGCCAGCGCGGCCGTCATGATGGCCAGCGACAGGCAGTTGCCGGCGCGCGCGGCGAAGGTCTGGGCGGCGTCGCGGGTGATGGCGGAATCGTATTCGAGCTGCAGCTTGTCCTTGCGGTACAGGGCGTCGAACAGTTCGCGGCGGGAATCCTTGCGCTGCAGGTTGTGGCCGATTTCGCGGTTCAGGTAGTCGCGCATCTCCTGGCTGACGGCGAAGACATGGCGGGTGTCGACCGGCGCGGCCGGCGGCTGGAACAGCTGGTCGTGGAATACGACCGGGGCGGCCGCGCGCAGCGTTTGCGACGGCCCGGCGCAGCCGCACAGCAGCGCGGCGCACAAGGTCAGGGCCCATGGTTTCATGACGAGTCTCCCTTTGCTGCGGAGCACAAGCCGGCGCCGCACCAGGCAGCGGACTCTGTGTTCCGCTTGAGGAAAGTATCCTCGGCTACCGGTGCGATGTCAAACGGGAATTTGCCGCGAATTGGCCGTATGGTTCAGGCCAGCGGACGCGGCTCCACCGGCTGGCCCTGGGCGTCGAAGCGCAGCGCCACCGTCAGCCGGACAATGCCGATGCTGGCCAGGGCGTCGCGCAGGTCGTCGACTTCGTCTTCGAGGTCGGCGCACGGGTCCAGCGGCTTGTCGGCCTCGGCCAGCACGGCGCCGCCGGCGCGCAATTGCACGCGCAGCAGCATGTCGTCGTCGAGGTCGGCCGGGGCGATGACGGCCTCGGCCTCATCCGGCGCCTGGCCGTCCAGCGCCTGGTTGAGCGTGGACAGCAGCTGCAGCATCGCGTACTCGGACTGGCCCTGGGCGCGCGCGCCGAAGAACAAGTCCTGGTACAGGAAATTCAGGCGCAGGTCCGGCGCACCGCGGCCGCGGCCCAGGCAGCGCGCCACCAGCGGCGCATGCTGCCCGGTCCACTGCTGGTAGCGCTCGGCGCGCTTGGCGAAATAGGCGTCGGCGGCTTTTTCGCCGGCCGGCACCTTGTAGAACGGGTCGTCGGCGCGCTTGAGCGCAAAGCCCAGCAGGAAGCGCAGCTCGACCGCGGCGTCGTCCGCGCCGAAGCCGGTGGGCGACCAGCCGGCCGCCATGCTGCGCTCCAGCGCCGGCGCGGCGGCGATCTTTTTCTCGGTCAGCGAGTGCGCCGCTTCGCGCACCATGGCGTGCAGCTGGCCGTAGCTGACGCGCTCGAATTCGTCGAGGTCGTAGGCGTGGCTGACCAGCACCACCTTGGCTTTCGGGCTTTCCAGCCCGGCCTCGGTGAAGCTGTCGAGCAGCGCCTCGTAGGCGGCGCCGTCCTGGAAGTCGAAGGCCGGGTCGAGGCCGCCCTGGCTGTGCACGAACACCGGAATGGCGAAGGCGTCGATCTCCATCTCGGGCGCGCCTTCGCGGCGCATCAGCACGCTGGCCGCGCCTTCCTCGACGGCGTTGCGCAGATAGCGGAAGCCGTCCAGCGCCTCGTCGCGCGCCAGTTCGATGGCGCCGTACAGCACCTCGTCCTTGCCCTGGTTGAGCAGCTTGCGCAGCAGGCGCTGGAAGTCCAGGCCCTTTTGCGCCAGGTCGGCGCGGGTGCTGTCGGCCACGATGTCCTGATTGAACTCGCCGTCGGCCAGGTCCAGCGCCAGGGCGCACAGTTCGGTGGTTTGCTGCTCGTCTTTCAGTTCCGGCGAGTTGGCGGATTTGCGCGGTACGGGGCGCTTATTTTTTGGCATTGTCTATTATCGTTCGGTGTGGAAGGCTTCGTGCAGTTCGTCCAGCAGGTCGGCGGTTTCATCTTCGGACAGGCCCAAGTGGCGGCAGGCGCGGTCGCCGCCTTTTTCCCACTCGTAGGACAGGTTGCTGCCGTGGAAACGCGAAATGCCTTTTTCCGCCAGCAGCGCCAGCGCCACCAGCGAGCGCACGGCGTCGTCGGTGGCCGGGTCGTCCAGCACGCGGTAGTCGTGGTGCAGCAGGATGGCCCAGGAGACGTCGGGCGACAGTCCCCAGTTGCGCGCCAGCAGGCAGCCGATGGCGGCGTGGTTGGTGCTGTAGCGGGCGTCTTCGAGCACGGTGAACGCCTGTTCGGCATCCTCGCAGGCGTCGGCGTAGGTGTGGGCGTAGTCGTCGAAGCGGTTCATCAGCAGCGGCACGCCGATGTCGCAAAACAGGCCGAAGGTGTGGGCGATGTCGGGCGGGGCGATGCGCAGCTTGCGCGAGAAGAACACCACGGCCTGGGCGCGGCGCGCCGAGATTTCCCAGAACGCGCTGAGGTCGGCTTCCTTGCCTTCGATGGCCTGGCGTGCCAGCAGCCCGGTCAGCAGGGCCGCGCACTGGTTGATGCCGAGGAAGTTGATGCCCTGTTCGACCGACTTGGCCTTGCGCGCGGCGCCGAAGAACGGCGAGTTGGCAAGCTTGAGCAGGGCGCCGGACATGCCGACGTCGTTGCCGATGATGCGGGCGATGCGGCGCGGCGACGGATCCGGCTGCGCCAGCTCGCGCTGCAGGTCGACGAGCAGGCTGGGCCGTGGCGGAATACGGATGGAGCGCATCAGCGCGTCTTCCACCGCGTTTTCTGCTGGCAAGGCTGGGGCTGCAACTGTCGTCATTGTGGTCTTCAGGGCTAGGGGCTGGCGATGCCAAAGCAGCACTATAAACCAGTGCGCTCACTCATGCTGGGCATGCTTACCCTGATTATCGCCGCAAGCGCGCGCGGCGGGCATGAATTTCTCCCGATTTTCTGCCGCCGGCAGCATATTTTGTCGTTAAATTCCTGCCAGTGCGGCGATTCGATAATCATTTGTCACGCCTTTCGTGAGCGGGGCGGTCACATTGGCATTTACAATAGCCACATGGACAAGCTCATCGCTGGCATAGATTTCAGCGCGCCCTCGGCCGAGGTGGCGCGGCAACTGATCGGCGTCACGCTGCTGGTGGACGGCGTCGGCGGCCGCATCGTCGAGGCCGAGGCCTACGACCGCACCGAGCCGGCCGCGCACAGCTACAACGGGCCGACGCCGCGCAATTTCTCGATGTTCGGGCCGCCCGGGCGCAGCTATGTGTACCGCTCGCACGGGCTGCACTGGTGCCTGAATTTCGTCTGCCGCGAGGAGGGCCACGGCGCCGGCGTGCTGATCCGCGCGCTGGAGCCGCTGGCCGGGCTGGACGCGATGCGCGCCCGGCGCGGCCTGGACGATGGTCGGCTGCTGTGCTCGGGGCCGGGGCGGCTGTGCCAGGCGCTGGGCGTGACGCGCGCGCATAACAATCTGGCGCTGGCGGCGCCGCCGTTCACGCTGCTGGCGCGCGAAGCGGCGGCGATCGAGGTGCTAGCCGGCCCGCGCATCGGCATTTCCAAAGCCGTGGAGCTGCCGTGGCGCTTCGGCCTGGCCGGCTCGCGCTTTTTGAGCAAGCCCATGCGCGAGGCTTGAGGCCGGCGTCTCCACCTTGAACACCGACACCGCCTGCGACAGCTGCACCGCCTGATCCTGCAGGCTGGCGGCGGCGGCGGCCGCCTGTTCGACCAGCGCGGCGTTCTGCTGCGTCACATCGTCCATCTGCCCGACCGCCTGGTTGACCTCGGCGATGCCCTGGGCCTGCTCGGCGCTGGCCGAGCTGATGCGGGCGATCACGTCGTTGACCTGCTGCACCGAGGCGACGATGTCGTCCATCCGTTCGCCGGCCTGGTGCACCGAGGCGCTGCCGCTGTCGATGGTGGCCACCGAGGCGGCGATCAGCGCCTTGATTTCCTTGGCGGCGGCGGCCGAGCGCTGCGCCAGCGTGCGCACCTCGCTGGCGACCACGGCGAAGCCGCGTCCCTGCTCGCCGGCGCGCGCCGCTTCCACGGCGGCGTTGAGCGCCAGGATATTGGTCTGGAAGGAGATGCTGTCGATGACGCCGATGATGTCGACGATCTGGCGCGAGCTGGCGCGGATCGAGGCCATGGTCTGCACCGCCTGGCGCACCGCCGTGCCGCCGTGCTGGGCCAGCTCGGTGGCGTCGGCCGCCAGGGTGCAAGCCTGGCGCGCGCTGGCGGCGTTGTCCTGCACCGCCTTGGTCAGGCTGGCCATGGCGCTGGCGGTTTCCTCCAGCGAGCTGGCCTGCATCTCGGTGCGGGTCGACAGGTCGAGGTTGCCGCTGGCGATTTCATGGGCGGCATTGTCGATGGCGCGCACCGCCGCCAGGATGGCGCCCAGCGTCTGGGTCAGGTTGTGCATGGTGTGGTCCAGCATGCGGGCGGTGTCGGCGATCTCGTCGCGGCCGTCGTTGCCGCGCCCGGCGCTCAGGCGGCCGGCGGCCAGCGCCACCACCACGTCGGCGATGGCGCGGATGTCGCGCAGCATGGCGCCGCGCACCGCCATCGTCACGCCCAGCGACAGCGCGATCGACAGCAGCACCAGCAGCGCCATGCTGTTGCCCAGCGCGTGGAACTCGTCGCTGGCGCGCGCGTACGCCTGTTCGCTGAGCTGCTTTTCCAGCGCCGACAGCTGCGCCAGCTGTTCGTTGAGCAGCAGGAACTGCTTTTCGCCGTTGACCATGGCGTTGGTGGCGATGCTCTGGTCCATCGACGCCATTTCCATGGCGTCGCCCACCGCCTTGCGGTAGGCCACCAGCGATTGCAGCGCCTGGCTCACTAGCGCCCGCTCCTGGCTCTCGCCGGGGGCGGAGGCTTGCGCCGACAGCTGGCGCAGCCGGCTGTCGATCTCGTGGTGGCCGGTCTTGATTTGCCGCGCCAGGGCGTCGATGCGGGCCTGGGCGAAGCTGCCGTTGACCCAGGCCAGCAGCTGGTAGATGTGGGCGTGGGCGTAGCGCGCCTCGCCGGTGATGTCGGCGGCGGCCTTGAGGCGGGCGGCGCGCAGCTGCACCAGGTTTTCCAGCGAGGCGTTCTGGCGCACCATGCCGTAGTAGGCGGCGCCCGCCGTGGCGATCAGCAGCAGCAGCACCAGGCCGGGCGCCAGCAGCAGTTTGGGACCGATACGCAGTTTCTTCAGCATGGTGCGCTCCCGCCGCTATTTTTTGTAGATGCCCGCTTCCAGCACGACGTCGCCGACGCGCAGGATGTAGGTGGTCTTGGGTTCGATCTTGCCGGTGTTGGGATTTTTGTACTGGTAGTCGACCCAGCCGCGGCCCTTGCTGGCGGCCAGCTCGATGATTTCGCGGCGGTACTTCTTGCCGTTGGCGTCGGGCACGTCGGTGAGGTTCTTGCCGACGATGGAAGGGTTGATCGGATGCGCCAGTACGATGCCGGTGTTGATGTCGCGCAGGTCGACGTACAGCGAGCCCTGCACGAAGTCGGGATCCTTGGCGACCAGTTTCTTGATCATCTCATCCTTGCCGTGGGCCTTGATGAAGGCTGCGCCTTTTTCCGCCATGGCGATGGCGTCTTTCTCGGTGGGCTCGGCGGCGTGGGCGGGAAGGTGCAGCAGCGCGGCGGCACTCAACAGGGCGATCAGTCTCATGGCGGTTCCTCGTAGGTTGGAAAGGGGCGGGATTGCTCCAGGCAACTGTACGCCGCCGTAGCCGGGCGGGGATTGCGATGCCGCAAGTTCTGGCCGTGTGGCAACTGTGTACCTCTGTCTGCGTCAAGGAAAAATTTATTTCCATGCGTCAGTTGATTTGCGGCAATCGGAATGTTGGAGGGGGAGCTAGCATGCAATTCCCACCCCTCCTTTTATTGCGATAGGAACCTGTGATGACCACTACCCCGATAGCGTCCTGGAACAGCGCCGGCGCACTAGCGCCCAAGTTCAAGCCCTTCATCCGCCAGACCATAGCCAATTCGCGCCAATGGGAATGGATACCGCCCGACCTGCAGGAAGCGGTGCA
Source organism: Rugamonas rivuli (assembly GCF_009380165.1). Lineage (GTDB taxonomy): Bacteria > Pseudomonadota > Gammaproteobacteria > Burkholderiales > Burkholderiaceae_D > Rugamonas > Rugamonas rivuli. The sequence goes on along the minus strand of NZ_WHUF01000004.1, from coordinate 737,187 downwards.
GGTGGTGTCGCATGTGCTGCCGTTCCGCACCAACGAATACGTGATGGACCACCTGATCGACTGGAGCAACATCCCCGACGATCCGATCTACCGCCTGACCTTCCCGCACCGCGACATGCTGGCGCCGGACGACTACGCGCAGCTGCGCGAGCTGGTGCTGGGCCGCGCCAACCAGCAGGCGCTGACGGAGCTGGTGCGGCGCATCCGCATGCGCATGAATCCGCACCCGGCCGGGCAGATGACGCACAACGTGCCGCGCGTGAACGACGCGCCGCTCAAAGGCTTGCAGCACAAGTACAAGGAGACGGTGCTGTTCTTCCCCAGCGCCGGCCAGACCTGCCACGCCTACTGCACCTTCTGCTTCCGCTGGCCGCAGTTCGTCGGCATGGACGACATGAAGTTCGACGCCAAGGAATCGCACGAGCTGGCGTCCTATCTGCGCATGCATCCGGAAGTGACCGATGTGCTGATCACCGGCGGCGACCCGCTGATCATGAACACGCGCTCGCTGGAGGCCTACATCGAACCGCTGCTGGCGCCGGACCTGGCGCACATCCAGAACATCCGCATCGGCACCAAGTCGGTGGCGTACTGGCCGCAGCGCTTCGTCACCGACCGCGACGCCGACGACCTGCTGCGCCTGTTCGAACGGGTGGTCGACAGCGGCAAGAACATGGCCATCATGGGCCACTACAACCACGCGGTCGAGCTGCGGCCGGACATCGCGCAGCAGGCGGTCAAGCGCATCGTCGGCACCGGCGCCACCTTGCGCATGCAGGGCCCGCTGATCCGCCACATCAACGAAGACCCGCGCAGCTGGGCCGAGCTGTGGCAGACCGGCGTGCGGCTGGGCGCCATCCCCTACTACATGTTCGTCGAGCGCGACACCGGCCCGCGCGAGTACTTCCAGCTGCCGCTGGCGCGCGCGCACGAGATCTTCCAGCAGGCTTACCAGATGGTGTCCGGCCTGTCGCGCACGGTGCGCGGGCCGTCGATGAGCGCTTTCCCCGGCAAGGTGGTGATCGACGGTATCGCCAACATCGGCGGCGAGAAGGTGTTCGCCCTGCAGTTCCTGCAGGCGCGCAATGCGGACTGGGTGCGCAAGCCGTTCTACGCCAGGTTCGATCCGAAGGCGACCTGGATGGACGAGCTGAAGCCGGCCTTCGGCAAGGACAAGTTCTTCTTCGAAGAGGAGGGCGGCAGCCGCAGCGAATACGGCGCCGAGCCGCCGGGACAGCGCAAGGTGATTCCGCTGATCTCGGCGCGGCAGGACGAGGCGCTGCGCGGCGGCGGCACGGGCGGATCGGCTGCGGCGGCCGGCTGCGGCGCCCGCACTCCGGCCTAGGTGCCGCCATGTCCGGCCGCGCGGTGTTCCTGCTGGTGTTCCTGCCGTTCGCGCTGGGCCATTATCTATCGAGCCTGATCCGCACCGTGAACGCGACGCTGGCGCCGCAGCTGATGGCGGCGCTGGCGCTGACCCCCGGCCAGCTTGGCCTGCTGACCAGCGCCTTCTTCCTGGCGTTCGCGCTGGCGCAGCTGCCGGTCGGCATGGCGCTGGACCGCTGGGGCCCGGCGCGGGTGCAGCCGCCGATGCTGCTGCTGGCGGCGCTGGGTGCGCTGGCCTTCTCCGGCGGCCACGACTTCGCCCAACTGCTGGTGGCGCGCGCGCTGATCGGCCTGGGGCTGGGCGGCTGCTTCATGTCGGCGGTGAAGGCGCTGGCCACCTGGGTCGCGCCGGCGCGGCTGCCTTCGGTGCAGGGCTACCTGATCGCGGCCGGCGGCTTGGGCGCGGCGTCGGCCACGCTGCCGGTGCGGCTGGCGTTGCAGTACACGGACTGGCGCGGCCTGTTCGTCGGCCTGGCGGCGGCGGCGGTCGGCATCGGCCTGCTGATACGCGTGCTGGCGCCGGCCGCGCCGCCCGCCAGCATCCGGCCGGCCGCCGCCACGGCACCGTCGGCCGCGCTGGCGGTGCTGCGCGAAGTGATGCGCCATCCGGCCTTCCGCGAAGTGGCGCGGCTGGTGCTGGTGCCGCACATGGTGTTCTTCGGCATACAGGGCTTGTGGATCAGCCGCTGGCTGACCGACGTCGCCGGCTATACGGAGCAGGGCGTGGCTTATCTGCTGTACCTGGCCATGGCGGCGGTGATCTTCGGCGCCATCGCGGTCGGCATGCTGACCGAGTGGGCAGGGCGGCGCGGCATAGAGCCGATCCGCGTGGCGGCGGCCGGGGTGGCGCTGTTCGTGCTGGTGCAGCTGGGCTTTGTGCTCAACTGGCGGCCCAGCTACCAGCTGCTGTCGGTGCTGTTCACGCTGATCGGCACCATCACCGGCATCGAGTACGCCATCGTCGCGCAAAGCCTGCCGGCCACGCTGACGGGACGCGGCGCCACCTGCCTGAACCTGCTGATCTTCCTCGGCGCGTTCGCGGTGCAGGCGGGCTTCGGGCTGCTGGTGGGCTGCTGGCAGCCCAATGTGCTGCAGCAGTATCCGGCCCAGGCCTACCAGGTGGCGTTCGCGGTGCTGGTGCTGCTGCAGCTGCGGGGATTGTTGTTATTCGCGCGCGGACGCTGGGGCCGGGAGGCGCAATCCGGTAAAATCGAACACCAATCCGGCAGCCCGGCAACCAGCTCTTCGATCACACCATGACTTCTACACACTCGGTCTTCGTTTCCCTGCCATCCGCCTGGCAGGAGTGGATCATGGATAACCTGGACCGCGCCTGCAATCCGCTCGACATGGCCAACAGCATGGCCGGCTCCGGCCAGCACAGCATGGCGGTGGCGCGCGCCGCCATCGACGAGGCGCTGGCGATGCGCGCCGGCGCCGGTGCTGCTGCGCCGCAGGCCAGCGTGTTCGTGGCGCCGCAGCAGATGCCGTATATCGACCTCGAACGCAACCTGGTGGCGGCGCCCGACCGCGTGGCGGAAGTGCTGTTCGTGCTGAAGCAGCCGCAGATCATCCTGTTGGGGAATGTGCTCAGCGACGAGGAGTGCGACGCCATCATCGCCCATTGCGGCACGCGCTACACGCGCTCCACCGTCACCGGCGAGGCCGACGGATCGAGCATGGTGCACGAGGGCCGCACCAGCGAGATGGCCTTCATCCGGCGCGGCGAGGCCGAGGTGGCCGAGCGCATCGAACGGCGGCTGGCGGCGCTGGCGCACTGGCCGGCCGAGTGCAGCGAACCGTTCCAGCTGCAGAAGTACGACGCCACGCAGGAATACCGCCCGCACTACGACTGGCTGGACCCGGACAGCAGCGGCCACCGCAGCCACCTGGCGCGCGGCGGCCAGCGGCTGGCCACCTTCATCCTCTACCTGAGCGATGTGGAGCAGGGCGGCGGCACGGTGTTCCCCGGCCTGGGGCTGGAGGTGTATCCGAAGAAGGGCAGCGCGCTGTGGTTCCTCAACACCGACATCAACCACCAGCCGGACAAGCGCACGCTGCACGGCGGCGCTCCGGTGGTCAGTGGCACCAAGATCATCGCCAACAAATGGCTGCGGCAAGGGCGCTACGGTTAGAATGGCGGGCATCGGCATAAACATCGCCACCGCTTTTAACCAAGGAACCCCCATGAGACTCGTTCGTTACGGCCGTCCCGGCAAAGAAAAACCAGGCCTGATCGATGACGAAGGCAAGCTGCGCGACCTGTCCGGCGTGATCGCCGACATCGACGCGGCGCAGCTGGCGCCGAAGGCGCTGCGCAAGCTGGAGAAGATCCCGCACGCCTCGCTGCCGCTGGTGCGCGGCAATCCGCGCTACGGCGTGCCGGTCGCGCGCGTCGGCAAATTCATCGGCATCGGCCTCAATTATTCGGACCACGCGGCCGAGGCGGGCATGCCCATCCCGAAGGAGCCCATCGTCTTCATGAAGGCGATTTCCTGCCTGTCCGGCCCGGACGATCCCATCATGCTGCCGCAAGGCTCGAAGAAGACCGACTGGGAAGTGGAGCTGGGCGTGGTGATCGGCAGCCGCGCGCAGTACGTCAGCGAGGAGGATGCGCTCAAGTACGTGGCCGGCTATTGCGTGGTCAATGATGTGTCGGAGCGTTCGTTCCAGCTGGAGCGTGGCCCGCAGTGGGACAAGGGCAAGGGCTGCGACACCTTCGGCCCGGTCGGCCCGTGGCTGGTGACGCAGGAAGACATCTACGACGTGCAGCAGCTGGACCTGTACCTGGAGCTGAACGGCAAGCGCATGCAGACCGGCAGCACCGAGACGATGATTTTCTCGGTGGCGCAGATCGTCAGCTATCTGTCGAAGTTCATGACGCTGGAGCCGGGTGACGTGATCGCCACCGGCACGCCGCCGGGCGTGGGCCAGGGCCGCAAGCCGCAGCGCTTCCTCAAGAAAGGCGACGTCCTGCGGCTGGGCATCGCCGGTTTGGGCGAGCAGCAGCAGGACGTCATCGCCTGGACGGCGCCGAAATAATCAGGTCACGCTGGCCAGCGCCCGCGCCAGGGCGTCGGCCAGGCGGCTGGTGATCTCCGCCAGTTCCGCCTCGGTGGCGATGAAGGGCGGCGCCAGCAGGATATGGTCGCCGCGCCGGCCGTCGATGGTGCCGCCCATCGGATACACCATCAAGCCGCGCGCCATGGCCTGCTCCTTGACCGCCGCGTGCAGCTGGCCGGCCGGATCGAAGGGCTGCTTGCTGTCGCGGTCCCGCACCAGCTCCAGCGCCAGCAGCATGCCGCGCCCACGAATATCGCCCACATGCGGATGGTTGCCGAAGGCCTCGCGCAGCATGCGGCGGAAGGCGGCGCCGCGCACGGTGACTGCGCCCAGCAGACAATCCCTCTGTATCACCTTCTGCACCGCCAGCGCGGCCGCCGCCGCAACCGGATGGCCCATGTAGGTGTGGCCGTGCTGGAAGGCGCCGCTGCCCTCGCGCAGGCGCCGCACCACATGCTCGCGCGCCAGCACCGCGCCTATCGGTTGATAGCCCGCGCCCAGTCCCTTACCCAGCACCACCAGGTCCGGCAGCACGCCCTCCTGTTCGAAGGCGTACAGCGTACCGGTGCGGCCCATGCCGCACATGACTTCATCGAGTATCAGCAGCAGGCCGTATTGGTCGCACAAGCGGCGCACGCCACGGAAGTAGCCGGGCGTGGGCGGCAGCGCGCCGGCGGTCGCGCCGACCACGGTTTCGGCGACGAAGCCGATCAGGTTTTCCGGGCCTTGCTGGAGGATGGCCGCTTCCAGTTCGGCCAGCAGGGCGGCGGTGTAGTCTTCGGTGCTCTGGCCTTCTGCGCGGTCGCGGTATTCGTAGCAGGGGGCGACGCGCGGCACCTGGATCAGCAGCGGCTCGAACGGGCGGCGGCGCCATTCATTGCCGCCGATAGCCAGCGCGCCCAGGGTGTTGCCGTGATAGCTCTGGCGGCGCGCGATGAACAGGCTGCGCTTGGGCTGGCCCGCTTCGACGCAGTACTGGCGGGCCAGCTTGAGCGCGGTCTCCATCGCTTCCGAACCGCCCGAGACCAGGTAGACGTGATCGAGGTCGCCGGGGGCGTCGTTGGCCAGGCGGGTCGCCAGTTCCTCGGCGGCGTCGCAGCTGAAGAAGGCGGTGTGGGCGTAGGCGTTGCGGTCGATCTGGGCGTGCATGGCGGCCAGCACGTCGGGATGGGCGTGGCCCAGCGAGGAGACGGCGGCGCCGCCGCTGGCATCGAGATAGCTGCGGCCCTGGCTGTCGCGCACGGTCAGGCCGGCGGCGCTGACGGCCAGCGGCGGCGCGCGGCGGAGGTTGCGGTGGATGATGTGGCTCATGGCGTCCTTTCGGTCAGGGGTGACGAAGAGCAGACGATAGCCGCGATCGGCTTGTATTCTGTTGATCTATGCCGCACCATGAGCGAATAATTGAAAGGGATGCACACCATGACCGACCGTTTGGGAGCTATACCGTTTGCCGACATGAGCGCGGCGCAGCAGGTGGCCGCGCAAGCCGTGATCGACGGCCCGCGCGGAGCCTTGTACGGGCCGTTCGTGCCGCTGATTCGCAGCCCGGAGCTGATGGCGGCGGCGCAGCGCATGGGCGAGTACCTGCGCTACCGCAGCGCCATCGGCACGCGGCTGACGGAGCTGGCGATCCTGGTGACGGCGCGGCAGTGGAGCCAGCAGGTGGAATGGGCGATCCACGAGCCGATCGCGCGCCAGTACGGCATTGCGGACGACGTGATCGCGGCGGTGGCGGCGCGGCGCCGGCCCGAGGGCATGGCGGATGACGAGGCGCTGGTGCACGACTTCTGCGTGCAGCTGCACCGGCAGCAGCGGGTGGACGACGCCACCTATGCGGCGGCGCTGGCTGCCTTCGGCGAACACGGGGTGGTCGACCTGATGGGCATCAACGGCTACTACACCTTCCTGGCGATGGTGATGAACGCGGCGCAGACGGCGGTGCCAGCATCGCCGGCCGCGCCGCTGCCGGAATGACGATGGAGCGGAATCGGATGGACCCATTGAGCGACTATTTTCTGCGTCAGCAGGCGGCGCTGCCAGCCGATGGCCCAGGCTTCAGCGCGGTGGTGCTGCGCGATGGCGAGGTGACGTTCGAGCTGCATCACGGGCTGGCGTCGCTGGAGCTGGCGGTGCCGCTGTCGGCGCGTTCGGCGTACTATCTGGCGTCGGAGTCCAAGCAGTTCACGGCGGCGGCGGTGCTGGCGCTGGTGCGCGCCGGGAAGATCGGATTGGACGACGATGTCTGCGCGCTGCTGCCGGAGCTGGCCGAATTCGAGCAGCCGTTCGCCTTGCGCAGCCTGCTCAATCACAGCAGCGGCATACCGGACTACTTCCAGTTCCTGCGCTGCCAGCCGGGCCGACACGAGGCGGATTACTTCAACAATGCCGACATCCTGCGCATCATCGCGCGCATGGACACAGTCGAACGCGGTGCGGGCCACCGCTACAGCAACAGCAATTACATCCTGCTGGCGGCGCTGATCGAGCGCGTGAGCGGCATGCCGGCCGCGCGCTTCCTGCGCGAGACGCTGCTGCTGCCGCTGGGGATTACGCACATGGGCTTCGACGACGACCGCCAGAACGTGCTGCCGCACCGGGTCTTCAGCTACGAGGTCGATGCGGCGCGGCCGGGTGGCTACCGTCAGCACCTGGGCAACGCCAACACGGTGGGCGATGGCGGGGTGTATACCAGCACGCAGGAGCTGGTGCAGTGGGAGCGCGAATGGCACCGCCAGTGGGCGCAGCCGGACAGCCTGCTGCAAGCGATGCTGCAGCCGTCGCCGCTGGAAGACGGCTCGGTGCCGGACTATCGCTTCGGGCTGGAATGGGTGCAGCGCCAGGGACACGACGTGGTGTTCCATGGCGGCGGCCTGTGGGGTTTCAATACGCTGATCGTGCGCCTGCCGCAGCGGCGCATGTCGGTGATCCAGCTGGCCAATTCGGATGCCACGCAGCCGGATATGGAGCAGCTGGTCGCGGCGGCGTTGGCCTAGGCCAGTACTTTTTTCAGCCAGGCGCTGATGTGGACGACTTCTTCCTGACACAGCGAGTGCTGCATCGGGTAGTCGTGCCATTCGACGCTGTAGCCCAGTTGCTTGAGCAGGTCGCGCGACTGTTCGGCGCGGGCCACCGGGATCACCGGGTCCATGCGGCCGTGCACCATGAAGATCGGCGTGGCCAGGCTGGCCGGCGTGTGTTCGGCCGCGGCCTTGTCGGCGATCGGCACGTAGCCGGACAGGCACATCAGGCCTGCCAGTTTTTCCTTCTGGCGCATGCCGGTTTGCAGCGTCATCGCGCAGCCCTGCGAGAAGCCGGCCAGGATGATGCGCTCGGCCGGGATGCCGCGTGCTTTCTCGCGCTCGATCAGCGCTTCGACCTTGGCTTGCGAGGCGCGCAGGCCGGCTTCGTCTTCCTGGCGACCGAGGTCGGTGGCGACGATGTCGTACCACGCCCGCATCACGTAGCCGCCGTTGATGGTCACGGGCATGGTGTCGGCGTTGGGGAACACGAAGCGGATAGCCGGCAGGCCGCGCAAGTCCAGCTCGTGCAGCATGGGCACGAAGTCGTTGGCGTCGGCGCCCAGGCCGTGCATCCAGATGATGGCCACGCTCGGGTTGGCGCCGGTTTCTTTTTCGATGGTTTGCAGCAGGGTGCTCATGGGCGTCCTCAGGGTTGGGGGCGTAGCGCGGATTTGGGGCGGAAGGCCTTGCAGACGGCCGGATCGGTTTCCATGTAGGGACCGCCGATCAGGTCGACGCAATACGGCACGGCGGCGAAGATGCCGCCCACCAGCGTGGCGCCGTCGGCGTCCTTCAGGCCGCCCAGCGTTTCGGCGATGGCCTTGGGCTGGCCCGGCAGGTTCAGGATCAGCGCAGCGTGGTCGGCGATTTCGCGCAATACGGCGGTCTGGCGCGACAGGATGGCGGTCGGCACGAAGTGCAGGCTGATCTGGCGCATCTGTTCGCCGAAGCCGGGCATTTCGCGGGTGCCGACGGCGATGGTCGCCTCGGGCGTGACATCGCGCCGGGCCGGGCCGGTGCCGCCGGTGGTCAGCACCAGGTGGCAGCGGGCGGTGTCGACCAGCTCGGTCAGGGTGGCTTCGATCTGCGCCTGCTCGTCGGCGATCAGGCGGGTTTCAAGGCGATAGGGGGTGGTCAGGGCGCGCGCCAGCCAGTCCTGCAGGGCGGGTACGCCCAGGTCCTGGTAGACGCCGCCGCTGGCGCGGTCCGAGACCGATACCAAGCCGATGACCAGCGTGTCGCTGTTACTCGTCATCGGACTCGCTGTCTTCGTCTTGCTCGTCGCCGTCGGCGGAAGGCTTGTTCTTCTTGGCGTCGACTTGCTTGAGGATCTGGAAGATCTCGCGGTAGGCTTTAGGCGGCTTGTTCTCTGCCTGCTCCTTGCGGGCGTTGCGGATCAGGGTGCGCAGCTGCTGCACGTCCAGTTCCGGGTTCTCTTCCAGCAGCGTGGTCAGGGCCTTGTCGTCGGTCAGCAGCTTGTCGCGGCGGCGTTCCAGCGCGTGCATGGCGGCCGTTTCCGACTTGGAAGCGCCTTTCCAGCTGTCGATGGTTTTCTGGATCACGGCCACTTCGGCCTCGTCGAGGGTGCGCATCTTCTTGCCGATGAATTGCATCTGGCGGCGGCGGCCCTCGTGGTTGGTGATGTTCTGGCAGTCGAGGATGGCATCCAGCACGTCCTCCGGCATCGGTACGCGCTTGACGCGGTCGCGCGGCGCCTCGACCAGGGTTTGCCCCATTTTTTGCAGGGCGTCGGATTGGCGTTTGAGCTCGGTTTTAGACGGACGCTCGTACTCTTGTTCGAATTCGGTGGAGCTGAAGCCGACGCCGCCGCTGCCGCGATTGGGATTTACCATAATATTAACTCTCTGTCAGGCGCGTGGCCGCACCTGTAAACTGTAAACGACTGCTATGATACCTGTTTTAGCGGCCACCCGAAGATTACAGCCCATGAGCGATACCCATTTTACCCACACCCAGGACCAGTTGAAGCAGCTCGCACGCGATGTGCTGGCGTTCGCCAAGGAGCAGGGCGGCACCGATTGCGCCGTCGAAATCAGCGAAGGCAGCGGCCTGTCGGTGTCGGTACGCAAGAGCAAGATCGAGACCATCGAGCAAAACAAGGACAAGGGCATGGGGGTGACGGTGTTCATCGGCCAGCGCCGGGGCAACGCCAGCACGTCGGACTTTTCGCCTGCCGCGCTGAAGGCGACGGTGGAGGCGGCCTACAACATCGCCCGCTTCACCTCGGACGACGATTGCGCCGGCCTGGCCGACGCCGACCAGCTGGAACTGGCGCCGCGCGACCTGAAACTGTTTTATCCGTGGGATATCAGCACCGCCGACGCGGTGGCGCTGGCCCAGCGCGCCGAGGCGGCCGGCTTTGAGGTCGACCCGCGCGTGACCAATTCCGAAGGCGCAGGCGTGCACGTGCAGCAGTCGCACTTCGTCTCGGCCAACTCGCGCGGCTTCATCGGCGGCTATCCGTACTCGCGCCACACGCTGTCGGTGGCCATGATCGCCGGCAAGGGTTCGAAGATGCAGCGCGACGACTGGTACACCTCGGTGCGCGACGCCAAGAGCATGTCGTCGCCGGAAGCGATCGGCCGCTACGCCGCCGAGCGCGCGCTGGCCCGTCTGAACGCGCGCACCATCGACACCCGCACCTGCCCGGTGCTGTTCGAAGCGCCGCTGGCGGCCGGCCTGCTGGGCGCCTTCGTACAGGCGACTTCGGGTGGCGCGTTGTACCGCAAGTCCAGCTTCCTGCTGGACTCGCTGGGCAAGCAGGTGCTGCCGAAACATATCCAGATCAAGGAAGACCCGCATGTGGTCGGCGGCGTCGGCTCGGCGCCGTTCGACGAAGAAGGCGTGCGCACCGTCAAGCGCGACGTGGTCAAGGATGGCGTGGTGCAGGGCTATTTCCTGTCGACCTATTCGGCCCGCAAGCTGGGCATGAAGACCACCGGCAACGCCGGCGGCTCGCACAACCTGTCGCTGACCTCGTCGCTGACCAAGAAGAGCGACGACTTCGCCGCCATGCTGCGCAAGATGGGCACCGGCCTGCTGGTGACTGAGCTGATGGGCCAGGGCACCAACTACGTGACCGGCGATTACTCGCGCGGCGCGTCGGGCTACTGGGTCGAGAACGGCGTGATCCAGTATCCGGTGGAAGAGATCACCATCGCAGGCAATATGAAGGACATGCTGGCGCAGATCGTCGCCGTCGGCGCGGACGTGCTGGTGCGCGGCACCAAGCAGACCGGCTCCATCCTGATCGAGAACATGGTGGTGGCCGGCGGCTAAGTCCCGCCGCGCTGTCCATGCCTGCCGCAACGGCCGCCCTCGGGCGGCCGTTGTTGTTTGCGCGCCTTCATTTGCAAAGCGGGCTCGACGGCACGCCGCAGGAGATCAGGCGGCCGACGTCGGGGTTGGCGAGGTAGTTCTCGTGGGCGTAGTCGGGGCGCTCCAGCAGGCCGAAGTAGGTGGGCGCGTTGGAGACCAGGATGTTGTAGACCGTGACGCCCTGGCCCGCATATTTTTCCGTCTGCAGCGTGTACGACAGCAGGTCGTTGGGATCGGTGAAGGCCACCAGCGTCAGACGCTGGTCGACTGCCGGCGCTTCCCTGCGTGCCAGGCGCTGTTGCAGCAGCAGTTGCAGGCTGTCCGGTGCTGCAGGCGCCAGCAACGACGTGGCGATCTGCTGGTCGGCCAGCGACAGCAAGGGAATCTGGTTGGCCGTCATCACCAGCAGGCGCATGCGGTCCACCGCCTGTTGCGCGACCGGCGCCGCGCGCGAGCCGGGCGCTTCCGCCGTCATGCGCAGCAGGGTGTCGAACAGGATCTTGCTGCCCATGCTGTCGGAAATGACCACCAGCGGCACGCCGGGCGCGGTGTCGGCGGCGCCCAGCACCTGCAGGATGGCGTCGCGCATGCGGCGCTGCATGTCGTCGCGCGCCACGCCCTGGTAGACCAGCGCATCGGACAGGCAGTCGTCGAGCAGGCCATCCTTGAAGCGGGCGTTGAGGCTGGCGCGGGTGGGCGTGAACGGCGGCGCACCGTCGCAGATGGACGACTTGTTGGTCTGGTCGTAGCACAGCTGGCGCTTGAGTTCGGTGGTCAGCGGCGACCAGATCAGCGCATCGAAACGCAGGCGGCCGGCCGGCGTGTCGGCGGTGGACGAGACGATCTGCACCTGCGGGCCGGCGGCGGCCTTGAGCGCTGCCGGCCCGGCGGCGACGCCCAGCGATTGCATCAGCTGGCCGACCACCGCGCCGGCCCAGCTGGCGTCGTGCGTGCAGATGCCGTGCACCAGCAGCACGTCGGCGGTCTTGCCGTTGGCGCGGGCGGCCAGGTCGATCAGGCCGGGGAAGGTGGTGCCCGCGTCCAGCAGCTGCGGCGGGCGATAGGGCGTGCTACAGGCGCACAACATCAGCACAATCAGCAACAGTGCGCGGCGTATCCAAGTCAGGGTATTCATGCTGAACCTCCAGAAGCGGCGCGTGGATGCGCCGGTGAGGTCCAGTGTATTTTTCCCTGCGGCGGCGACCTTGTCGCGCCGCAGGGAAGGGCTCAGCTTATTGCTGTGCCAGCAGCGATTGCAGAACCGGCTGCAACACTGCCTTGCCCAGCTCGGCGCTGCGGGCGCCGTTCCAGCCGGTGTCCGGGTCCGGATCGTTGGCGTTGTCCTTGAACGGCATCTCCAGCGTCAGCGACAGGCAGCCGAAGGCGTGGGTGATGTGCGGCGAGCCCATGGTCAGGGTTTCGTCGGTGTACGGCGTTTCGCCGTAGCCGTAGTCGTCCTGGAAGTCCGGGCTGGCGATCAGGAAATTGTCGATGAAGTATTGCTGCGCCTCTTCCTGGTCCGGCGTGAAGGTCGGCAGCGATTCGCTGCCCGCCACGAACACGTACGGCAAGCCTTCGTCGCCGTGGATGTCCAGGCACAGGTCGCAGCCGATTTCCAGCATCTTGTTCTTGACCAGGAACACTTCCGGGCTGCGTTCCATGGTTGGGTTCAGCCATTCGCGGTTCAGGTTGGCGCCGGCGGCGTTGGTGCGCAGGTTGCCGCGCACCGAGCCGTCCGGGTTCATGTTCGGCACGACGTAGAACACGGCTTCCTTCAGGCACTGGCGGCCGAAAGGATTGGCCGGGTCCAGCAGCGCTTCGACCATGCCTTCGACAAACCATTCAGCCATCGTCTCGCCTGGGTGCTGGCGGGCGATGACCCAGACTTTCTGTTCCGCTTCAGGGTCGCCGATCACCAGCATGTTCAGGTCGCGGCCGTCGATGGTGCTGCCCAGGTCGACCAGCTTGACCAGCGGCGACAGTTGGGCGTTGTCCAGCAGCGACAGGTGGCGTTCCCACGAGTACGGCTCGAAATAGGCGTAGTAGACGCTGTCGTATTCCGGCGTGTGGTTGATGGTCATCACCTTGCCGTCGTAGGTGGTCGGCACGCGGAACCAGTTGTCGCGGTCGTAGCTGGCGACGGCCTGGTAATCCTTCCAGCCGTCCGGGTAGGCGGCGGTGCCGGCGTTCAGGAAGCGCAGCGCCAGCGGCGTGCCTTGCGCGCCCTGGACGCGGAAGTAAAACCATTGGGTGATGTCGGCGTGCGAATCCTTGCGGATGTTCAGGTCGATGGCGGCCGGATCGTCGGCACGCAAGACCTCGATGGCGCCGGCGTCGAATTGCTGGCTGATTTTGATAGACATGGCGGAATCCCGGTAAATTCTATGTAAGAAGTTGGTGTGCACTTGTGGCGCAGTGCCGACATGATACAGGCTCGCGCCAACCCCGGGGTCAAGTCTGACATTTGGACACGCTCTCAGCCGTAGCAGCCGCTACGGCTGAGAGCGTGTCCAAATGTCAGACTTGACCCCACCTTAGGTCAGGCCGCCGAAGCGGTCGAAGAAGGCGGGTTCGGCGGCGGGGGCGGCGGGGTCTTCGCGGCGCAGGGTGGCGTCGATGTGTTGTTCTGCCGCGGCGTAGACGGCCAGGTAGATGCTGCGTGCCAGCTCGTAGGCCAGCGCGCCCGGCCACGGCGTCGGCAGCAGCTCGACCGGCAGTTGCGGATCGTGCAGCTGCACCCGGCGGTAGGCATGGATCAACAGCGTGCGCACCACGAAGGCTTGCTGCGGCGTCAATGCCTTTGCCGCGTCATCGGTCGCAGCGGCCGACTTCAGCGCCGCCAGCAGCGGTTCGAACTGCGCGATGAACTGGTCATAGCCCTGGGCCACGCCGCTCAAATCCCAGCCGTCGGCCACCAGCTCGCTCAGCGGCCGCCCGCTCACCTGGCGCATGGCCTTGCCCTGCACCACGAACAGCTTGCCCGCCACGCCCAGCCGCTTGAGTAGCTCGTCCAGCGCCGGCCCGTCGGCCGCCGGATGGCCCATGATGCCGGGCGCGATCACGCTGTAACCTTCCCACAGCAACTCCTTGCGCACCGCGCTGCGCTCGGCCGCGTCGAGCGCGCCGTCGCCGTTGAGGATCAGCGTCCAGCTGCCGTCCCAGTGCACATTGAGCGGCGCGTAGATGCGGCGGTAAGCGTGCACGAAGCGCGCCATCGCCGGCGCGGTGATCGCATACGAACTGCGGCGACCGTCGCGCTGGGCGCCCAGCCATCCTTCCTGCGCCAGCCGGAACACGGCGGTGCGCAGCAGCCGGTCGTTGACGCCGAACGGCGCCAGCAACTCGATCAGGCTGCCCAGCCACACCATGCCGCCGTGCGGCACGATGGCGTCGCCGAAGATCGTCACCACCAGCGACTTCGAACGGGGCGGGTCGCTGGCCAGGAAATCGGCTATCCAGTCGTTGCAATTCATGAGCAGGAATCTCTCTTTCTATACACACACAAACAAGAGTTTACTTTGCCTGACCATCGGCGCAGCATTTATTTCTTGGCTCTTGCTGATAGGATACTGTTTTGTGATTTGAGTCAAAAAAAACGTAGTCAAACAAAAATATGTATCGTATTATCCATCTACTAGCGATGAGGAGACAGCGATGTATGCACAAATGGTGGACACGGGCCTGAGCACGGTCCGCACGGCGGACGACATGGCCGCCGACGAGCGCGCCTTCCAGGCCCGCATCGATGAGGGCGTCAAGATCGAGGCCAAGGACTGGATGCCGGACGCCTATCGCAAGACGCTGATACGGCAGATCTCCCAGCACGCCCACTCGGAAATCGTCGGCCAGCTGCCCGAGGGTAACTGGGTGACGCGCGCGCCTACGCTCAAGCGCAAATCCATCCTGCTGGCCAAGATCCAGGACGAGGCCGGCCACGGCCTCTACCTGTACAGCGCCGCCGAAACGCTGGGCGTGTCGCGCGACGAGCTGCTGGCCGCCCTGCACAGCGGCAAGGCCAAGTACTCCAGCATCTTCAACTACCCGACGTTGTCGTGGGCCGACATGGGCGCGATCGGCTGGCTGGTGGACGGCTCGGCCATCATCAACCAGATCCCGCTGTGCCGCTGCTCCTACGGCCCGTACGCGCGCGCCATGATCCGCGTGTGCAAGGAAGAATCCTTCCACGCCCGCCAGGGCTACGACATCATGATGTCGCTGGCCAAGGGCACGCCCGAGCAGAAGGCCATGGCCCAGGATGCGCTGAACCGCTGGTGGTGGCCATCGCTGATGATGTTCGGCCCGTCCGACGCCGAATCGGTCAACAGCGCGCAGTCGGCGCAATGGCGCATCAAGCTGTTCTCCAACGACGAACTGCGCCAGCGCATGGTCGACCAGACCGTGCCCCAGGCCGAGTACCTGGGCCTGACCGTGCCCGACCCGGATTTGAAATTCAACGCAGAAACCGGCCACTACGAATTCGGCGCCATCGACTGGAGCGAATTCCACAACGTATTGAAGGGCAACGGCCCGTGCAACCGCGAGCGCCTGCGCACCCGCGTCAAGGCCTGGGAAGACGGCGCCTGGTTCCGCGAAGCGCTGGTCGCGCATGCCGACAAACACGCCACCGCCAAGGCAGCATAAGGAGATCAAGATGAGCAAAGAATGGCCACTGTGGGAAGTCTTCATCCGCAGCCAGCACGGGCTGGCGCACAAACACGTCGGCAGCCTGCACGCGCCGGACGCCGAGATGGCGGTCAACAACGCGCGCGATGTCTACACCCGCCGCAATGAAGGCGTCAGCATCTGGGTGGTGCGCGCGGCGGACATCGTCGCCAGCAGCCCGGGCGACAAGGGTGCGCTGTTCGAGCCAGCCAACAGCAAGGTGTATCGCCACCCGACCTTCTTCCCGATGCCGGAAGAAGTCAAGAACCTGTAAGCGGAGCACACCGTGCAAAACAAGGTAAATTATTTACTGCGCCTGGGCGACAACGCCCTGATCCTGAGCCAGCAGCTGTCGCAGCTGTGCGGCAAAGGCCCGGCGCTGGAAGAGGACATGGCGCTGACCAACGTCGCGCTGGACCTGCTCGGCCAGACCCGCCTGTGGTACGAGTACGCGGGCGAACTGGAAGGCGCAGGCCGCGACGAGGACAAGCTGGCCTACCATCGCGACGCCCACGACTTCAAGAACTGCCTGCTGATGGAGCAACCGAACGGCAACTACGCCGACACCATGGTGCGCCAGTTCTTCTTCGACGCCTGGCACTACTTCCTGATCGTCGGCCTGACGCGCAGCAGTGATGCCCGCATCGCCGCCATCGCCGAGAAATCGCTGAAGGAAGTGACCTATCACCTGCGCCGCAGCGGCGATCTTGTAGTGCGTCTGGGCGACGGCACGGAAGTCAGCCACGCCAAGACCCAGGCCGCCGTCAACGAGCTGTGGATGTACAGCGGCGAAGTGTTCGCCTACGACGCGGTCGACGAGGCGATGGTGGCCGAAGGCGTGGCCCCGGCCGCCGACGGCCTGCGCGCGCAATGGCTGGCGCATGTGGCCGAGATCCTGGGCGAAGCCACGCTGGCCATGCCGCCGGCCGACGCCTGGATGCAGAAGGGCGGCAAGCAAGGCCGCCACAGCGAGCACCTGGGCTACATCCTGGCCGAGATGCAGTTCCTGCAGCGCGCCTATCCCGGCGCCACCTGGTAACAGCGAGCCGATCATGACAGCCGCCGCCATCGACCGCACCGCAGTCGCTCCCGCGAAAGCGGGAGCCCATGCCGAGCAAATCTGGGCCTGGCTCGCCGAGGTCTCCGACCCCGAAATCCCGGTCATCTCCATCGTCGACCTGGGCATCGTGCGCGACGTGCAGCTGGCTGCCGATGGCGCGTGCACCGTCACCATCACGCCGACCTATTCCGGCTGCCCGGCCATGCAGGTCATCGCCGACGCCATCACCGACGCGCTGCACGCACACGGCCTGCAAGACGTACGCCTGCAAAACCAGCTCTCCCCAGCCTGGACCACAGACTGGATGAGCGAAGCGGGCAAGGCCAAGCTGCAAGGCTACGGCATCGCCCCGCCGGCGCAGCAGGTGATCGACATCAGCGGCCTGCGGGCCGGCGTTGGCGCGGACGGCGCACTGGCCGCCATCTCCCGTCGCGCCCAACCGCGCCTGACGGTGGCATGTCCCAACTGCGGCTCGCGCCACACCGAAATCACCAGCCAGTTCGGCTCCACGCCCTGCAAGGCCTTGTACAAATGCCTGGATTGCCGCGAGCCCTTCGACTACTTCAAGTGCCACTAAAAAGATCATGAGCAAATTCCACCCGCTGACCGTCTCGCAAGTGCGCAACGAAACGCGCGACACCATCGCCGTCACCTTCGCCGTGCCGCCCGAGCTGCAAGACAGCTTCAAGTTCCAGCAAGGCCAGCACCTGACGCTGCGCGCGCACATCGCCGACGAAGACGTGCGCCGCTCGTACTCGATCTGCTCCGCCGTGCAGGACGGCGCGCTGCGCGTGGCCATCAAGCGCACGCAGGGCGGCCTGTTCTCCAGCTGGGCCAACGACACCATCAAACCCGGCGTCACGCTGGAGGTGATGCCGCCGATGGGCCACTTCAACGTGCCGCTGGACGCCGCCAACCGCAAGCACTACCTGGCCTTCGCCGCCGGCAGCGGCATCACGCCCATCCTGTCCATCATCAAGACCACGCTGGCGGCCGAGCCGCACAGCCGCTTCACGCTCTTCTACGGCAACCGCGCCTCGTCGTCGGTGATCTTCAAGGACGAACTGTCCGACCTGAAGGACACCTACATGGAGCGCCTCAAGCTGGCCTACGTGATGAGCCGCGAGCAGCAGGACATTGAGCTGTTCAACGGCCGCATCACCAAGGACAAGGCAGCGCAGTTCCTCAAGTACTGGGTGCGCCCGGAGGACATCGACGTCGCCTTCATCTGCGGCCCGGAAGACATGATGCACGGCGTCTCCGAAGCGTTGCAGGAAGCCGGCGTGGCGAAATCGCAGATCAAGATCGAGCTGTTCGCCGCCAGCATTCCCAAGCACCAGCACAAGCCACGCGCCATCGATCCGCAGGCGGGCCGCCACGAAACCGAAGTCACCGTCATCATGGACGGCAACGCCACCAGCTTCACCATGGACCAGGACAAGGAATCGCTGCTCGACGCCGGCCTCAAAGCCGGCATCGACATGCGCTACTCCTGCAAAGGCGGCGTATGCTCCACCTGCCGCTGCAAGCTGCTCGAAGGCCAGGTCGACATGGACGTCAACTACGCACTGGAAGACTACGAAATCGCGCGCGGCTATGTGCTGAGCTGCCAGAGCTTCCCCATCACCGACAAGGTCGTCATCGACTTCGACCAGGCCGAATAAAAAACATCCCACCGGAGACGCCATGAACTACGAGAACATCCTCTTCGACATCACCGACGGCGTCGCCACGCTGACGCTGAACCGCCCCGATAAACTCAACAGCTTCACCCAGGCCATGCACGAGGAAGTGCGCCACGCCATGCACAAGATCAGCCACGACAAGAGCGTGCGCGTGATGGTGCTGACCGGCGCGGGCCGCGGCTTCTGCGCCGGCCAGGATCTGTCGGACCGCGCGGTGGAGCCGGGCGCGCGTCCGGTCGACCTGGGCGACTCGGTGGAAAAGAACTACGCGCCGCTGGTGCTGGCGCTGCGTGCTTTGCCGATGCCGGTGATCTGCGCCGTCAACGGCGTGGCCGCAGGCGCGGGCGCCAACATCGCGCTGGCCTGCGACATCGTGCTGGCCGCTAAATCCGCATCCTTCGTTGAAGTGTTCTGCAAACTGGGCCTGATCCCCGACACCGGCGGCACCTACTTCCTGCCACGCCTGGTCGGCAGCGCCCGCGCCATGGGCCTGGCCATGTTGGGCGATAAGCTCAGCGCCGAGAAGGCCGAGTCCTGGGGCCTGATCTGGAAAGCCGTGCCCGACGAAGAACTGGCCGCCGAAACGCAAGCCATGGCGCGCCACTTCGCCACCGCGCCGACCAAGGGCCTGGCCTTCACCAAACAAGCCTTGCATTGCAGCCCGCACCATTCGCTGCAACAGCAGCTGGCGCTGGAGTGCGAAATGATGAGCGAGCTGGGTCGCAGCGACGACTACCGCGAAGGCGTGGCCGCGTTCATGGAAAAACGCGTACCGCAGTTCAAGGGGAAATAAGATGGCCGCACTCCACACCGACCGCGCCATCGCTGTCATCGGCAGCGGCGCCATGGGCGCCGGCATCGCGCAGGTGGCAGCCGTCGCCGGCTACACCGTCAAGCTGTTCGACACGCGCCCGGAAGCCGTCGCCAAGGCCATCTCCGACATCGCCGCCGCGCTGAACAAGCTGGTGGCCAAGGAGCGCATGAGCGCCGTCGACTGCGCCGCCGCCATCGCCCGCTTGCAGGCTGCCGTCACGCTGAGCGACGTCGTCGATGCGGCGCTGGTGGTGGAAGCCATCGTCGAGAACCTCGACGTCAAGCGCGGCCTGTTCGCCGATCTGGAAACCATTGTGGCCGACGACTGCATCCTCGCCACCAATACCTCGTCGATCTCCGTCACCGCCATCGCCGCCAAGCTGCGCGTGCCGGCGCGGCTGGTCGGCATGCACTTCTTCAATCCAGTGCCTTTGATGGCGCTGGTGGAAGTGATCAGCGGCCTGGCCACCGACGCCGCCGTTGCGCAGACCGTGTACGACACCGCCGCCGCCTGGGGCAAGCAGCCGGTGCACGCCAAGTCCACGCCGGGCTTCATCGTCAACCGCGTGGCGCGGCCGTTCTACGCCGAAGGCTGGCGCCTGCTGAACGAGCAGGCCGCCGATGCTGCCACCATCGACGCCGTCATGCGCGACTGCGGCGGCTTCCGCATGGGGCCATTCGAGCTGATGGACCTGATCGGCCACGACGTCAATTTCTCTGTCACGCAATCGGTGTTCGGCGCGTACTTCAACGATCCGCGCTTTACGCCGTCGGTGCTGCAACAGGAGATGGTCAACGCCGGTTTCCTCGGCCGCAAATCGGGTCGTGGGTTTTACCGCTACGACGATGCCGCAGCCGCCGCGCCGCAGGCGCAAGCCGAAGCGGTGCAGCCGAAGCCTGAATTCGTCAGCTACACCATTGAGCCGGGTGCTGCGGTCGGGCCGTCGCACGCCATCGGAGGCGTCGTCAGCGATGCGCTGGCGGCACGCCTGCGCGCATCCGGCATCAACGTCTCGCATCGCAAAACGCCTGAAGCCCGCAGCCACGCTCCCGGCAACGACGATGCGCCGGCCTTCCACTGCAACGGCGCGGCTGTCTACCTGACCGATGGCCGCAGCGCCACCCAGCGCGCGTTGGACAGCCACCATCCGGACACAGTGCTGTTCGATCTGGCGCTGGACTACGCCACCGCAAAACGGATTGCCATCAGCCGTTCGGACCAGTGCTCGGATGATGCATACAACTCAGTGGTCGGCCTGTTCCAGTCGGCCGGCTTCACCGTCACCCGCCTGGACGACGTGCCTGGCATGGCTGTCATGCGTACCGTCGCCATGCTGGCCAACGAGGCGGCGGACGCCGTCAATCAAGGCGTTTGCAGCGCGGCCGGTGCGGACCTCGCCATGCAGAAGGGCGTCAACTATCCGCGTGGGCCGCTGGCTTGGGCCGACGCGGTCGGCATCGGCCAGATCGTCGCCGTGCTGTCCAACCTGGCCGCAGGCTATGGCGAGGACCGCTACCGCGTGTCGCCGCTGCTGCGCCGCAAGCTGGCAGCGGGAGGGCGCTTCCATGAGTAAGGTCGACGCGTTGGCGCTGGCGCAAGCCGTCGGCGCGGCCATGTACGCGAACGACCCAGCCTCGCAAGGCCTGGGCATCAAGATCGACGCCATCGCGCCCGGCTACGCCAGCATGTCGATGCCGGTGCGCGCGGACATGTTGAACGGCCATGGCAGCTGCCACGGCGGCTTCATCTTCGCGCTGGCGGACAGCGCCTTCGCCTTCGCCTGCAACAGCCACAATCTGACCACCGTGGGCGCCGGCTGCACCATCGACTACCTCGCGCCCGGCCGCCTGCACGACGTGTTGACCGCCGTCGCGCAGGAGCAGGCGCTGGCTGGCAAGAGTGGTATCTACGACGTCAAGGTCAGCAACCAGGAAGGCCGCGTGGTCGCCCTGTTCCGAGGTAAGTCGCACCGCGTCAGCGGCCATATCGTACCGCCGCAAGCCGAGTAAAGAGGAGACACCGATGGTCCAACGCATCCCGGAGCCGTCCGATCTGGAGCCGATCGAACGCGCCAGCAAGGACGAACTGCAAGCACTGCAACTGCAACGCATGAAATGGTCGCTCAAGCACGCCTACGACAACGTGCCGCACTACCGCGCCGCTTTCGACGCCGCCGGTGTTCATCCCGACGACCTGCACACGCTGGCCGACCTGGCCAAGTTCCCCTTCACCGGCAAGAAGGAACTGCGCGACAACTACCCGTTTGGCATGTTCGCCGTGCCGCAGGACCGCGTGGTGCGCGTGCACGCATCCAGCGGTACCACCGGCAAACCCACCGTGGTGGGCTACACGCAGAACGACATTGACACCTGGGCCAACGTGGTCGCGCGCTCGATCCGCGCCGCCGGCGGCCGTCGTGGCGACATGGTCCACATCTCCTACGGCTACGGCCTGTTCACCGGCGGCCTCGGTGCGCACTACGGCGCCGAGCGTTTGGGCTGCACGGTGATCCCGATGTCCGGCGGCCAGACCGAGAAACAGGTGCAGCTGATCCAGGACTTCAAGCCGTCCATCATCATGGTCACGCCGTCGTACATGTTGAACATCATCGAGGAATTCCAGCGCCAGGGCCTGGACCCTGCCGCCAGCTCGCTCAAGGTCGGCATCTTCGGCGCAGAACCGTGGACCGACGCCATGCGCAAGGAAATCGAACAGCGCGCCGGCATCGACGCAGTCGATATCTACGGCCTGTCCGAAGTGATGGGGCCTGGCGTCGCCAGCGAGTGCATCGAGAGCAAGGACGGCCCGGTGATCTGGGAAGACCATTTCTACCCCGAGATCATCGACCCAGACACCGGCGAAGTGCTGCCCGACGGCGAAGAGGGCGAGCTGGTATTCACCTCGCTGAGCAAGGAAGCGCTGCCCATCATCCGCTACCGCACGCGTGACCTCACGCGGCTGCTGCCCGCCACGTCGCGCTCCATGCGCCGCATCGGCAAGATCACCGGCCGCTCGGACGACATGTTGATCATCCGCGGCGTGAACGTCTTCCCGACCCAGATCGAAGAATTGATCTGCAAGATGCCCAAGCTGGCGCCGCAATATCAGCTTGTCATTTCACGCGACGGCCATCTCGACAAGCTGGACGTGCTGGCCGAGCTGCGGCCCGAAACGCCGGCCAGCGAAACCGAGGCACTGGCACGCGAACTGGAACACCACATCAAAACCTATGTCGGCGTCACCACCAAGGTGCGCCTGCTGGCCCCCAACGGCATCGAGCGCACATTGACGGGCAAGGCCCGCCGTGTGGTGGACCAGCGCCCTAAAACTTAAGGAGATTTCGTGAACGACGCTTTCATCTGTGACGCCATCCGCACCCCATTCGGCCGCTACGGCGGCGCCCTCGGCGGCGTGCGCGCCGACGACCTGGCCGCGCTGCCCATCGCCGCGCTGATCGCCCGCAATCCCGGCGTCGACTGGGCCAAGGTCGATGACGTCTACTACGGCTGCGCCAACGGCGCCGGTGAAGACAACCGCAACGTCGGCCGTATGGCGGCGCTGCTGGCCGGCCTGCCGGTCGACGTCCCCGCCAACACCATCAACCGCCTGTGCGGCTCTAGCCTGGACGCGGTCGGCATTGCCGCGCGCTCCATCAAGGCCGGCGAAGCGCAGCTGGTGATTGCAGGCGGCGTCGAAAGCATGACGCGCGCTCCCTTCGTCATGGGCAAGGCCGACAGCGCCTTCTCGCGTGCCGCCAAGATCGAGGACACCACCATCGGCTGGCGCTTCGTCAACCCGCTGATGAAAGCCAAGTACGGCATCGACAGCATGCCGGAGACTGCCGAAAACGTCGCGCAGGAATTCGGCATCAGCCGCGCCGACCAGGATGCGTTCGCGGTGCGCAGCCAGCAGCGCTGGGCCGCAGCCCATGCGGCCGGCGTGTTCAAGGATGAAATCGTGCCGGTCACGCTGGTGCAGAAAAAAGGTGATCCGAAGATCGTCGATACCGACGAGCATCCGCGTCCGGATACCACGGTCGAGATGCTGGCCAAGCTGAAAGGCGTAGTCAAGCCGGATGGCAGCGTCACCGCCGGTAACGCCTCGGGCGTCAACGACGGCGCGTGCGCGATCCTGCTGGCGTCGGCCGCCGCCGCCGAGCAGTACGGCCTGCGCAAGCGCGCCCGCGTGCTGGGCATGGCGACCGCCGGTCTGGCGCCGCGCATCATGGGCTTCGGTCCATCGCCGGCGTCGAAGAAGGTGCTGGCGCAGGTTGGCCTGACCATCGAGCAGATGGATGTGATCGAATTGAACGAAGCCTTTGCGGCACAGGGACTGGCCGTCACGCGTGATCTCGGCCTGGCCGACGATGCTGCGCACGTCAACCCGAACGGCGGCGCCATCGCCATCGGCCATCCGCTGGGCGCATCCGGCGCGCGGCTGGTGCTGGCGGCGTTGAACCAGCTGGAACGCACCGGCGGCCGCTACGCGCTGTGCACCATGTGCATCGGCGTAGGACAAGGCATCGCGTTGGTGATCGAACGCGTATAACCGTCGTTGCTCTCCCAGAGCAACGACCTCCCGCGCAGGCGGGAGTCCATGCTGAGTATAGATTCCCGCCTGCGCGGGAATGACTCCGACGAGGAACGAAGATGGTCAAGGTCTACGAAATCAACGGCGTCACCCCGGTGGTCCATCCGACCGCCTACGTGCATCCCAGTGCGGTGCTGATCGGCGACGTCATCGTCGGCCCGCGCTGCTATATCGGCCCGCTGGCCGCGCTGCGCGGCGACTTCGGCCGGCTGATCCTGGAGGAGGGCGCCAACCTGCAGGACACCTGCGTCATGCACGGCTTCCCCGGCGCCGACACGGTGGTCGAACGCGACGGCCATATCGGCCATGGCGCCGTGCTGCATGGCTGCCGCATCGGCCGCAACGCGCTGGTCGGCATGAACAGCGTGGTGATGGACAATGCCGTCATCGGCGCCGACAGCATCGTCGCCGCGATGAGCTTCGTCCGCGCCGGCATGGAAGTACCGCCGCGCAGCCTGGTGGTTGGCACGCCGGCCAAGGTGGCGCGCGAACTGCGCGACGACGAGATCAAATGGAAGACCGAGGGCACCGGCCAGTACCAGGAGCTGGCGGTGCGCTCCATGAACACCATGCGCGAAGTGGAAGCGCTGACCGCAGTGGAGCCGGACCGCAAGCGCGTCGAGTGGGAAAGCTCGCTGCCGCTGCACCTGCATAAAAACGCCCAAGCATAGACAATCGAACGGAGATAAAGATGGCATCAACCCTGCAAAGCTGGATCGGCGGCCGATGGATAGGCGCCGAAGCATCGGCGCCGCTGCACAGCGCCTTGAACAACTCGGTGATCTACCACACCCACGCCGAGAAGATCGACTTCGACGAAGCCGTCACCTACGCCCGCAAGACCGGCGTGCCGGCGCTGATGAAGCTGGACTTCCAGCAGCGCGCCGCGCGTCTGAAGGCGCTGGCGCTGTACCTGGCCAGCCGCAAGGAAGAGCTGTACGCGATCTCGCACCTGACCGGCGCCACCCGCGCCGACAGCTGGGTCGACATCGAAGGCGGCACCGGCACGCTGTTCGCCTACGCCAGCATGGGCAGCCGCGAGCTGCCGTCGTCCAACGTGCTGCACGAAGGCCCGGCCATGGCGCTGGGTAAGAACGGCGGCTTCTCCGGCACCCACATCCTGGTGCCGCGCGGCGGCCTGGCAGTGCACATCAATGCCTTCAACTTCCCGATCTGGGGCCTGCTGGAGAAATTCGCACCGAGCTTCCTGGCTGCCATGCCGTGCATCGGCAAACCCGCCTCCGCCACCAGCTACCTGACCGAAGCCGTGGTACGCATGATGCATGATTCCGGCCTGCTGCCGGAAGGGGCGCTGCAACTGGTCATCGGCAGTACCGGCGACCTGCTGGACCGCCTGGGTGGCGCCGACGTCGTCACCTTCACCGGTTCCGCCGACACCGCCGCCAAGCTGCGCACCAACCGCAACCTGATCGCCAATTCGGTGCCGTTCACCGCCGAAGCGGACTCGCTCAACTGCGCCATCCTGGCGCCGGATGTCACGCCGGACGATGTCGAATTCGACCTGTTCGTCAAGGAAGTGGCGCGCGAGATGACCGGCAAGGCCGGCCAGAAATGTACCGCCATCCGCCGTATCATCGTGCCGGAAAATATGGTGGACGCCGTCGGCACGCGCTTGCGCGAGCGCCTGGCCAAGGTCAGCGTCGGCGATCCGTCGGTGGAGGGCGTGCGCATGGGCGCACTGGCCTCCAAGGACCAGCAGCGCGATGTGGCGGAGCGGGTCGAACTGCTCGCACGCGGCAACGAGGTGCTGTTCAGTGAGCGCGACGGCTTTAAGCTCGTTGGCGACGGCGTCGCCAACGGCTCCTTCTTCTCGCCGACGCTGCTGCTGTGCCGCGACGGCATGCGCAACGACGCCGTGCACGACATCGAAGCCTTCGGACCGGTCAGCACCATCATCAGCTACAACGGCATCGACGAAGCGCTGGCCCTGGCCGCGCGCGGCAAAGGCTCGCTGGTTTCCACTCTGGTGACGAAGGATCCGGCCACCGCCGCCTACGCGGTGCCGATGGCGGCCGCCTCGCATGGCCGCGTGCTGATACTGGAGCGCGAAGCTTCGGTCGACTCCACCGGCCATGGCTCGCCGCTGCCGCAGCTGAAGCACGGTGGCCCTGGCCGTGCAGGCGGCGGCGAAGAACTGGGCGGCATCCGCGCGGTGCGCCACTTCCTGCAGCGCGCTGCGGTGCAAGGCTCGCCGACGATGCTGGCCGCCGTCACCGGCGAGTACGTGCGCGGCGCCAAGGTGCAGGAGAGCGAAGTGCACCCGTTCCGCCGCTACTTCGAGGATCTGAAGATGGGCGACTCGCTGCTGACGCACCGCCGCACCGTGACCGAAGCGGACATCGTCAACTTCGGCGGCGTCTCGGGCGATTACTTCTACATGCACTTCGACGACATCGCCGCCAAGGACACGCAGTTCGGCAAGCGCATCGCGCACGGCTACTTCGTGCTGTCGGCGGCGGCGGGGCTGTTTGTTTCGCCTGCGCCTGGTCCGGTGCTGGCCAACTACGGTCTGGACAACCTGCGCTTCATCACGCCGGTGGCCATTGGCGACACCATCCGCGCGCGCCTGACCTGCAAGCGCAAGGTGGACCGCAACCGCACCGACGACAAAGGCGTCGGCCAGGGCGTGGTCGCATGGGATGTGCAAGTGACCAACCAGAACGACGAACTGGTGGCCAGCTACGACATCCTGACGCTGGTGATGAAGCGCGCCTGAAAGTAGTCTCTGGCGGTTACTGGTTCGCCGGTTCCAGCGCCGCCAGCAGTTTAATCAGCCCACTGTCCAGCAGCGCGAGTTCCGCCGGGTTCAGGGGCGACAGTATCGTGCGTTCGTTGTCGACGTGCGCGGCCACCGCGCGCTCGATCAGTTCCAGCCCGGCCGGGGTTAGCCGCACCAGCAGGCTGCGGGCGTCGGCGGGGTTGGGCATCCGCTCGACCAGCGCGCTCGCCTCCAGCCGCTGCAGCCGGTGAGTCATCGTGCCGGAGGTGATCATCATCGCCGAAAACAGCGCGGTCGGCGCCAAGCAGTAGGGCGCACCGGATCGCCTGAGCGTCGCCAGCACATCGAATTCCCACGCACCCATTCCAAATTCGGCAAAGGTCGCGTCCAGCCTGCGTTGCAGCAGCGCGGCGCAGCGCTTCAGCCGTCCTATCGTCGCCATGCTCGCCACGTCCAGGTCGGGACGCTCCTGGCGCCATTGCGCCACGATGGTGTCCACGGCATCCATCGCTCTTTCATTCGACATCGCACACTCCAATTTATCTTGACATCAAGATTGTTTTTGATCAGACTTTCATTTTATCTTGAAGTCGAGACAAACGCCATGAACGAGAAAAGCACGACATCGTCCTTGATCACCACACTGACCACCGCGCTGGCGCCGGCCATCTGGGGATCGACCTATATCGTCACCACCCAGCTACTGCCGCCGGACCGGCCTTTCATCGCGGCGCTGCTGCGCACCCTGCCGGCCGGCGTTCTGCTGCTGATTTTTGTGGGGCGCCTGCCGCAGCGTGCCGAATGGGGCCGGCTGGTAGTCCTGTCGGCGTTGAATATCGGCTTTTTCCAGGCGCTGTTGTTCATCGCGGCCTACCGTCTGCCGGGTGGCTTGGCGGCGGTGGTCGGCGCGATCCAGCCGCTGCTGGTCATGGGCCTGGCCTGGCTGCTGGAGCGGCGTCCGCCAGCGCGGCTGGCCGTGGGCGCCGGCGTGCTGGGCGTGCTGGGGATGGCGGTGCTGCTGCTCTCGCCCGGTGCGGTCTGGGATGCGGCCGGCATTGCGGCGGCGCTGGCCGGTGCAGCCTGCATGGCTGCCGGCACTTATCTGACGCGCCGCTGGCGCAGCGAACTGCCTGTGCTGGCCTTGACCGGCTGGCAATTGCTGCTTGGTGGCCTGATGCTCGCGCCGCTGGCCGTGCTGGTTGATCCACCGCTGCCGGCGCTCGACGCGGTTCAGGTGCTGGGCTATGCCTACCTGTCGTTGGCCGGTGCCCTGCTGGCCTATGCCTTGTGGTTCCGCGGGATCGCCCGCTTGTCGCCGGTGGCGGTGTCCTCGCTGGGTTTGTTGAGCCCCTTGGTCGCGGTGGTGCTGGGCTGGGCCCTGCTCGGGCAGGCGATGAGCGGTCTGTCGCTGGCCGGGCTGGCCACGGTGCTGGCTAGCATCCTGGCGGTACAGCGGGGTTCCGCGCAGCGCCGCTGATACGCACACTTCAATCAACCATAGAGAGTATCAAATGAACGTCAAACACCTGATCGAATCGCGCATCTCCGCCAATCGCTTCGATACGGGCCGCGCGCTGAGCGACGCCGACATCTCAGAGCTGGTGCGCATGGCGACGCTGGCACCGTCGGCCTACAATTTTCAGAACTGGAAATTCATTGCGGTGCGCACGCCGCAGGCGAAGGAACGCCTGAAGGCGGTCGCCTTCGCCCAGCAGAAGGTGGCCGATGCGCCAGTCACCTTCATCATCGTCGGCACACTGGCCGCGCACGAAGGCCTGTCGCAGGCATTGAAGCCGTCGGTCGACGCCGGGATCATGCCGCAGAAGGTCGCCGATGTGTGGGTCGGTATGGCGCAAGATACGCACCCCGGCAATCCGCAGTTGCAGCGGGACGAAGCGCTGCGTTCCGGTTCGCTGGCGGCGATGACGATGATGCTGGCCGCCGAGGGCATGGGCCTGGCCAGCAGCGCCATGAGCGGATTCGATGCCGCCGGAGTGAAACGCGAATTCAAGCTGGGCGAGGCCGACGTGCCGGTCATGCTGCTGTCGATCGGCTACGCCGCCGCCGGCAACTGGCCGCAGAAAGTGCGCAAGCCGCTGCGGGAAGTGATGGAGTTCGCCTGAAGCGCAACGGCGCCGGGGACTGGATTTTCCCAGCGCGTCAGAGCAAAATGCTGACTACTTCCTCACGACAGGCAGCAAACATGGCGCAGACGTTTCACAAGCAGTCGATTGGCTTCAATCCCTTACTGAGCACGCGCGACTGGACGGTGTGGGGCTGCATACTGGCCGGATGTCTGGCGGCCGGCCTGCTGTTGAACCGATGGATGCCGAACGAGATGGTGCGGGATATACTCATCGGCAGCGTCATTGGGCAACTGCCGTCGCTGCTGACGTGCCTTCCGGTGCGCGGCACCGTGAATGCGGCGGGCGAGACGGCCTTCATGGGCCGCGTGCAGCAGTTCGGTTTCGTCCCGTCCGGTGAAACCGACGAAGGACGCATCTTCAACCACAAGGGGCCACGCTGGCTGCGCTGGGACTCCAACCGCATCGTGATCCGCTCCGCCGGCGACGTCCTGCACGTCACCGCGCCGCTGTACTTCTACCGGCAGCTCAAGCGCGTGCAGAAATAGGGAATCGCTCAATCTCCCGTTTCTGCCTCCAGCGCCGCCTGTAGCCTGGCCATGGCGTCTTCCGTCACTTCCGCAGGCGTGTCCTCGACGAACCTGGCCTTGCGCGCAGCATAGTCGAGAAAGCGCGCCTGGTTGACGATCGCCGCACCTTGTGTTCTGGTGCCTGTACCCATCAAGCTGGTCGCCCATCCACGAACCCTGTCGATGTTGGCGCCTTGGGTAATCGGCGCCATCAAAACGCGGCCCTGTTTGTTCGATTCAGAGTTAGACAGGACCAGTGCCGGCCGCATGCCATGGATCTCCGTTCCTACCGTCGGGTCCATGGAAATCATATAGATTTCGCCCTGCCTGGGGCAGCGCCGCTTCATCGTTCGGAACCTGCTGGACGCATGTTTTCCCATGCCTGAAGATCGTCGGGCATAGGCGCTTTGAGATTGCACTGGGCATTGAGTTCCGCAGCCGTCGGGCGCGTGCGTTTTGCCTTGATGAGCAAGCCGTCCGGCGTCGCCTGCAGTGATACGGTCTGACCCACGGAGAAGCCCATGAGGCGCAATATGGCCGGCGGCAGAGCTACTCCAACGGAATTTCCCTGTCGGCGTATGGTCGCTTCTGTCTCCATGATTCCTCCAATCAAAGTAATACCATGTAAGACTAGGCCGTTGAAAAGCAGCCGTCAAACATAGTATTACCTTGCTTGCGAAGGATCAAGCGTGCAAGCCGAATGGATCGTCGATGCTGTGCGCCGGTTCGGTGAACCATTTCGGGCCGTTCTCTGTCATGTAGAAATGGTCTTCGTGGCGCACGCCGAATTCGCCGGGGATGCAGATCATCGGCTCGTTCGAGAAGCACATGCCCACGTCCAGCGGCGTCTTGTCGCCGCCGACCAGATACGGCCACTCGTGAATATCCAGACCGATGCCGTGGCCGGTGCGATGCGGCAGGCCTGGCAGCTTGTAGCCGGGACCGAAACCGTCTGCCTCCAGCGAACGGCGCGCGGCCATGTCCACCTGCTCGCACGGCACGCCCAGCTGCGCCGCTTCGAACGCCGCCAACTGCGCCGCCTTCTCGCTGTTCCACACCGAACGCTGACGCGCGCTGATTTCGCCGTACACATAGGTGCGCGTGATGTCGGAAATGTAGTTGTGCAGTTTGCAGCCTGTGTCGATCAGCACAGTGTCGCCAGCTTGCAACGTTTGCACATAGCTCACGCCATGCGGATAGGCGGTCGCTTCGCCGAACAGCACGATCACGAAGTACGAACCGGACGCGCCGACCTTGCGGTGCGCGCGGTTGATGAACTCTTCCACTTCGACCGTGGTGATCCCCTCGCGCAGCATGCTGGCGGTGGCCACGTGCACGGCCAGCGTCATGTCCTTGGCGCGCTGCATCAGCGCGATTTCGTTGGCGGACTTGCGGGTGCGGCAGTGCGCCGTGACTTGGCGCGCGTTCTCCAGCGCATAGCCATCGGCCAGCGGACGGATGCCGTCGTAGATAAAGAAGGCCGCGCTTTCGCAGATGCCGATGCGCGGCGCCGTACCGCCCGCCGCAGCAGGCGCGATCCCCATGCGCTTGAGCGTATCGACGAACAGCTGGTATGGGCTCTCGTGCTCATGCCAGGTGTTGACGCTGCCCTCGACCACCATGAAGTCCTTCAGCGTGCTCTCTTCGAAAGCAGGGGCGATGTACTCCACCGCGCCGCTGGCCGGCAGGATGGCGCCGACCATGCGTTCGCTGGCGTGCCACTTGGTGCCGGTGAAGTAGGTCAGGTTGGAACCGGCGTTGACGTAGATGGCGGCGATGCCCTGGTCGCGCATGTAGGCCTGTGCGCGCGCCAGGCGCTGGAGATGCTCGTCCTTGCCGATAGGGACCGCGCCTGCGGTCATGTTGGACAAGGAGGCCAATGCCTCTTCTATGGTTTTTCCGCCAATAGTCATTTTTATATCCCTGGATTGATTTGCGTGGCCGCACGGATCTTTTGTCTGCGCTAGCCAACGATCATAACAGTTTTGACCGCGCGGCCAAGTCATAGACAGGTAATACGCCAATGCTAGTGTGCCGAATTCCGCATCCACTTTCAGGACTCGTTTATCATGCCGCTTGCCCTCATTTCTCGCCCTCGTCAATTGCTGATTCCAACTGCCATTGCCATTCTGCTGACCGCTGTCGCCTGCGGCGGCGACCAGCCCGCAGCGGTCGTCGTGCCTCCTGTACCGAGTGGCCGCTGGATCGCCGGCGACCTGCACACCCACACCACGCAGTCGCCGGACACGGATGTCACGCAGACGCTGGACAAGGTGCTGACCAAGGCCTTCACCACCTATGGCCTGGACTGGATGGCCGTCAGCAATCACCTGCGCCTGTCGTCGCGCGACGAGAAGGGCGCGGCGCTGCCGGCGGCGATTCCGCTGTCGACCGGCGTCGAACGTTATGAAATCCCACGCGTGCAGGCCTTGCAGGCCGCCGGCACCTACGCCGACAAACTGATTTTCTCCGGCTTCGAATGGGATATGCCGACCCACGACCATATCGGCATCGGCCTGTTCGAAGGCAGCGACAAGCTGGCCTCCAGCACCAAGGGCATGAAGGAATTCGAGTACCTGTTCACCACCCGCGACCCGGCGCTGTTCGACGCCGCCGATGTCGCCGCATGGAAGTCCAAGTACGGAACCACCCGCTACAACGCCACGGCCGACGACGCGCTGAAGGCGATCAGCTGGTTGAAGGACAACTACCCGGACACCAGCTACGCCGTAGTCAACCACCCATCGCGCAACAAGGGCAGCTACACCGTCGACGACTTCCGCCGCTTCAACGACATCGCACCGAACATCGTCTTCGCCATCGAAGGCATGGTCGGCAACCAGATGGAACCGGATCGCGGCGGCTACACGGCTGCCTACACGCCGGAGAACGCACCGCTGCGCGCCTACGGCGGCGTCGATTACGTTGTCGCCAAGGTCGGCGGCGTGTGGGACGCGCTGCTCGGCGAAGGCCGCCGCATCTGGAACCTGACCGATTCGGATACTCACTTCAAGATCGTCGGCAACAGCAGCAGCGGTTACTTCCCCGGCGAGTATGCGAAGAACTATGTCTTCAACGGCGCACAGGGCAAGCCCGCAGCGAAGGATCTGCTGCAAGGCCTGCGCTCCGGCAAAATGTTTTCGGTCTACGGGGATCTGATCAACGCGCTGGACTTCAACCTGGCCAGCAAGGACGACCGCAAGGAGATGGGCGGGGAGCTGAAGGTCGTCAGCGGCGACAAGGTGACGATCACGATCCGCTTCAAGTCGCCGACCAGGAACAACTACGAGAAGCCGGTGGACAGCGGCACCGCCGCCAACGTCAAGCCGGTGGTCGATCACGTCGACCTGATCGTCGGCGACGTGGCCGCCAAGGCCACGCCGGGCAGCGCCGCCTACAGCGTCGCCACCAACGCCAGCACGCGCGTGGTGAAGCGCTTCACCAGCGCGGACTGGAAGGTCGATGCGGACGGCTACTTCAGCATCAGCTACGAAACCACCGTCAGCAAGAACCAGTACTACCGCCTGCGCGGCACCAACCTGGGCACCGATGTCGCCGGCCTGACCCAGGATGGCGAACCGCTGGCCGACCAGCGCACCGGCACCGCAGACAACACGGCGCGCTTCAACGACATCAACGACCGCAACTACCGCAGCCTGTGGTTCTATTCGAACCCGGTGTTCGTCAGCCTGCGCTGACCTCCATCGCCTACTGGGCGATCAGGCTGACGTTGTCGAGAACGAAGGAGGTCTGCTTGCTGCGGTCCTCCCGCATGACGAACGACAGGGTCACCGTCCGACCCTTGTAGGCGGACAGGTCGAAGGTGCGGATCTGGTAGCCGTCGGCGGCATCCAGGTTGGTGTACGTCGCCAGCGTACGCAGCACCGAGCCGGTGCTGCTTCTCACCGTCACCGTCAGCTTATCGTAGGGGAAGGGCTTGACCTCATCGGTGTCGATATGCAGCGCGTAGGCCAGCGTTGCCGACGCTGCGCCCGCAGGGATGGTCACGGACTGGGTCAGGGTCTCGATCGCAATGCGGCCGTTACCACCGAGCCAGGCGTAGCGCGTGCCTTCGTAAGGTGACTGCCCTTCGAAGTCGCCGATCACGCCGGTGGTGCCATGCCAGCCGGTGGTGCCGTTCTCGAAGCCGCCGTTGGTGACAAGGTCGGTGCCGCCGCCGCTCCTGACGGTCAGCATCGCCTTGGCCGACGTGGCGCTCTTCACCGGCGACGATGCGTCGCTGACGACGGCATTGAACGTCGCGCCGTTGTCGGAGGTCTGCGCGGTCAGCGAGTAGGCTGGCGCGTTGGCGCCGGCGATTTCCGATCCGTCGCGGAACCACTTGTAGCTGTAGGGCTGCGTGCCGCCGCTGGCGCCTACGTTGAACGACGCGGTGGCGCCTGGCGCGACGGTGACGTTGGCCGGTTGCGTGGTGATCGTCACGTCGCCGCCGGTGGTGGATTCATCGATGTCCGCGCCGACGTTGATCGCCGCATAAGCGCGCGTGACGGCGATGACTTCTTTCGAACCTGCGCCGTACAGCTCCTGCGCCGACGCCAGCACCTTGGCGCGCGCATCGGCGTAGTTGGTCGACGAGGTGAACTTGGTGGTCAAGGATTTGAACCAGATGCGGTAAGCCTTGTCGTTGCCGATGCCCGTCATCGCGGCGGGACTCTTCACCAGGTATTTGCTGTAGTAGTCGGAGGCCGGATCGCTGCTGGAACCCTGCGACAGGAAGTAGAACATGCGGTTATTGGGTCCGCTGGAATAGTGCACGTCCAGGTATTTGATGGAACTGCTCCACGCATCGGGGCTGCGGCCATCCTTGCTCGGCTTGTACAGCCAGCGCAGCGGCTGGCCGGATTTGCTGATCTCCTTGCCCATCATCCAGTCGTTGCCGCTGGCCGGGATCGTGGTGCCGGTGCCGCCGTTGCGCGCGTAGGCTTCCACCATCTCGCCGCCGATGTCGGAGTTCGATTCGTTCAAACCGCCGGATTCGCCGGAGTAGGTCAGGTCCGCCGTCGACGCGGTGACGCCGTGCGACATCTCGTGTCCGATTACGTCGATGGAGCCCAGGCTGTAGAAGCTGTCGCCGTCGCCGATGTACATGCACTTGCAGCTGTCGTCGTAGAAGGCGTTGTCGTACTGGGTGTCGACGTGGGCGGCGATGTAGGTGGAGGTGTTGTTACCGTCCAGTGAATGCCAGCCCAGCGCGTTCTTGTTGGCGTCGTAGGTGTTCATCAGGCCCCACAGCGCGTTGACTGCGGCGGTCTGGCCGTTGGCGTTGGTGGTGCTGCCGCCGTTGATGTACTGCTGGCCGTCGCCCCAGGTGTTGGTGCTGTTGGTGTAGATGTTGCCCGGGTCGGGATTGTTGGCCGAGCTGTGGTTGGCGTTGGTGATCGCCATGCCGCCGTACTTGCCGCCTATGCCGCGCGTATCGTCCAGCATCTGATAGACGCCGCCGGACTGCGAGGTATTGATCGGCACCACGCCGTTGTACTGGCTGTTACCCGTGCCGACCACCGTTTTCAGCGCCTGCCACTGCGCGATGATGTTGCCGTTCTTGGCGTTGACGACGGTGTCGTAGTAGAGCGGCTTGCCGTCCAGCGCCAGGCGCAGCTTGACGTAGTAGGCCAGTTCGTAGCGCTCCACCACTTCCTGCAGGTCCAGCGCATTGAGCTCGGATTCCGGCTTGCCGGCGGCCGATGGCACCCGCTCCGTTTTCACGATGGGGTAGAGCAGTAGTTCCGCGCTGGGTTCCCAGCGATATGTGCCGCGAGGCGCGATGGAGTTGACCGCTACGGTGATGGCGTCGCCGGCGCTCAGCGTCGGCACGAGGTCGGAGACGGCGGAGGGGGCGAGGCCGGTCCCCAGTTTGTTGCGCCGGTCGGATGCGGAGACACTGACAATGCTGCCGGCGGCGTTGGTGACGATCACCGACTCCGAGCCGAACACGCGCAAGCCTTTGTAGGTATGCTGGGCGCGGACGATCTTCTGTCCCACCACGCCCGGATGCAGGCTGCTGAGGCGGAAGCTCAGCTCCGGCGCCAGGCCGCGCGCGGCATCCATCGCCGTCAGCGTGGCCACCAGTCCGGAGCTCTGTTGCGGCGAGAGCGTATTGACCGGTGGGGCCATCAGTTTGTCTGCCGCGAGCGTCGCGGTGGCGGCCATCATCGACGTCGCGGCGGCGACGGCGGTGGTGACGGTTAGCAGGCGTGTACGCAGGATCATATCGTCCTCCCAATTTCGATCATTCCAGCTGGCATCGAATGATGTCGCCGATTCCGCGTGGCGGATGAATCACGCTAGAGCGTGGAAGGGCGGGAGGTTCTGTCTTATATCAACAAGTCGGCAACAAGTCAGCGTTTCGCTTCGGCGGTCAGCTGCACCGTGAACAGGTCGTACGGGTAGGTGAACACCCAGTCGGCGTAGCGGGTCTTCTTTGCCAGGCCGGTGTCGTCGTCGTCGAAGTTGTTCTGCTTGACGGGCCGCTGCGTGGAGGCCGAGCGGATGCCGACGATGCGGCCCTGCTGCCGCACCAGCACCCAATCCGGCTTGCCGGTGACGGGGTCGTTGTACAGCCGGCGCAGATGGCGCTTGGCGGCTGGGAAGCGCGGGTCTTTCAGCAGCTCGTCCAGCGTCAGCGGATACTGGCCGGCGCCATTGGCCTTGGTGTAGCTCTCCAGCGCGTGACGGAACTCGTGGCCGATGAACAGCAGCTCGCGCTCCTTGTCGCGCCGCATGGCGGTCGTGTACAGGCCTGCGGCGATGGTCAGGCCCACGCCCATGAAGGCCACCAGCATCAGTGTCCACAGGTAGGCGAAGCCGCGCTGACGCCTAGAGCTGTTCGAACGGGATGCCATCGCGGGTCTTTCCTTTGGCGCCGCTGCGGATGTCGGCCACGCCGGGCTTCTCGGCGTCGGCGGAAGGCAGCAACTGCCAGGTGGTTGCCGATTCCGTCACCGGGTCCAGCGGCACTTTGCGGAAGTAGCGCTGCGCGACCAGGTCCGCCAGCGCTGCCGGGTACTCGCCCTTGTCGGCGTAGTATTTGTCGATGCCGCTGCGGAGCACTTGCAGGTTCTCCCTCAGCGCGACTTCCTTCGATTTGTCGACCGAGCTGAAATAGCGCGGCAGCGCGATGGTGAGCAGCAGCGAAATTATCGCCAGCACCACCAGCAGTTCGACCAGCGTGAATCCCTTGTTGTGCTTCATGGCGTCACCATTGTTTGAGGGGGATGCCGTTCAGCCCCAGTATTCCGGAGCGGGAGCTGACATCGAATACGTCTTCGCCTTCGGATGGATTGTCCGGTGGCGATGCATAGGAGCGCATGGCCCAGCTACCGTCGGCCGGCGCGAACGGGTCGCGAGGGATGCGGCGCAGGAAGTACATATTCTGCTTGCGCGGGCTGCGCTGGTCCGGCACGCCGGCGACGAGGTCTTCCAGTTTTTTCGGATAGCCCGAATCGCCCATCGCCAGCTTGATGCGGCCATTGTCGGCGGCGCGCTTGTAGGCGTCGATGGCTTCGCGGATTTCGATCAGCGCGGCGCGCAGTTGGTGTTCCTTCTCGCGCTGCAGCGCTACCTGCGCCATCGGCGCCGCCACCATCGCCAGCGTGGCGAGGATGGACAGCGTGATCATCAGCTCGATGAAGGTGAATCCGCCTTGGGCCTTGCGCAGCATGATTACTGGCCTTTCTTCGGCGGCGTGTAAGGCTGCGGGTTGACCGGTTCAGGCTTGGTGGATGGCGCGGGCGGCGTGCCGCCGCCGGTCATGCCCGAGCCACCTGTCATGCCCGAACCGCCTTCCATCGACGGCGCTGCGGGCGCCAGAGCCGGCGCGGTGTCGCGTGGCGAGGGCGCCATGTCGGCCGCCGTGTCGGGCACCACCGCCAGCGTCGTGCCGATCTGGCTGCGGCCGCCGATGTCTGTCTCGGTGCCGGAGTTGAACTCCGCCGCCGACAGCTCCGGCCTGCGGATCGAACGCAGCACGCGCGGCGTGATCGACAGCACGATCTCGCTGCGGGTCGAATCGTCCTTCTGGTTGCCGAACAGGCGGTTCAGCATCGGCAGGTCGCCCACGCCGGGTATCTTGTTGGCGGTGGTGCGGTCCTCGTCGCTGATCAGGCCTGCCAGCACCTGCGTCTCTCCGTCCTTCAGCCGCAGCACGGTGGCCGCGCTGCGCGTGCCGATCTGGTAAGCCTTGGTGCCGGATTTGCTTTCGATTTCCTTGACCACGCTGCTGACCTCCAGGTTGATCTTGATCGCCACCTCGTCGTCCAGGTAGACGTTGGGTTCCACGTCCAGCTTCAGGCCCACGTCCACGTAGTTCACGCTGTCCGAGCTGACGCCGTTGTTGGTGGTGACGGTGATCACCGGCACGCGGTCGCCGATCAGCACCTTGGCCTTGTCCTTGTTGCGCACGCGGATGCGCGGGTTGGCCAGGATATTGCTGTCGGTGTCGTTCTTGTTGGCGTTGATGGTGACTTTGCCTAAACCCAGGCCGATATTGGCGCCGTTGATCTTGCGCAGGTCGCCCACGTTCAGCGTGCCGTACGCGCCGCTGCCCAGCAGGGTCAGGCCGACGCTGTCCGGCCAGCTGACGCCCAGCTCCTGGATGCGCGAACGCTTCACTTCCAGCACTTCCACCTCCAGCATCACCTCGGGGTCGGCCACGTCCTGCACGGCGATGA
This sequence comes from Rugamonas rivuli, assembly GCF_009380165.1. Taxonomy (GTDB): domain Bacteria; phylum Pseudomonadota; class Gammaproteobacteria; order Burkholderiales; family Burkholderiaceae_D; genus Rugamonas; species Rugamonas rivuli. The sequence goes on along the minus strand of NZ_WHUF01000004.1, from coordinate 699,485 downwards.
TGCGTTCGGCCATGCGTATCATCTCCGGCGTGTCGCGCATGATGATGGTGCCGATGCGTTCGTCGGTGACGATGTCGCGCGCCTTCAGCAGCGTCTTGAGCGAGAACGCCACCGTCTTCACGTCGGAGTTCGCCAGGAAGAAGCTGCGCACCAGCAGCTGCTGGTAGTCCTTCTGCTTCTGCGGGTTGTTCGGGTAGATGGTGATGGAGCGGTCGCCGGTGATGCTTTGCTCCAGCTGGCTGGCGCTCAGCAGCATGCCGATGGCTTCTTCGATGCTGGTGTCGCGCACCGAGATGGTGGCGCGCAGGTTGGGGTCGACGTCGCGGTCGAAGACGAAGTTCAGGCCCGATACCTTGCTGATGAAATCGAAAACGGCGCGCATGGGGGCGTCGCGGAACTCCAGCGTTACCGGCTTGCGGTAGGCCGCCGCCAGGCGTCCTGCGGCGGGTCGCAGGCGGGTCTGGGCGTCGCTGACCTGGGTCTTGAGCCGCAGCAGTTCGCGTTGATTCGGGCGCTCCACCAGCAGTGGGCGCAGCAGCTCCTGCGCCTGCGCCAGGTTCGCCTCACCGCCGCGCTGGAGCAGGGCCTCGGCCTCGCCCATGGTTTTCTGGTGGCGTTGGTCCTGCGCCAGCGCCGTGAGGCCCTGGCGCGCTATCTGGTTGGCGGGATCGATGGCCAGCGCCTGCTCGTACTGTGCACCGGCTTCGGTGGCCTGGCCTTTCAGGCGCAGCGCGTCGGCACGGCTGTTCATCGCGCTGACCAGTTTGAGTTTTCGGTTCAGCAGCACGATGCGGTACTCGGCGTTGTGCGGATCTTCACGCGATGCCTGTTCCAGCTTGGCCAGGCCCAGGTCGACCTGGCCTGCATCCAGCAGGGCGTTGCCTTCCTTGAAGGTCTGGCTGCCGGCGCAGGCGGTCAGCAGCAGCGTGACGGCCAGGATGTGCAGGCGGTGTGCGGTGGATTTCAATTGATGTCCCCTACGACTAAGGTTTGTTTCTGATTGAGCGGCAGATAGACGAAGTTCATCGCATTGCCGCTGACGCTGTCGAGCAGGTAGCTGTCGTTGACCTTTTCGCCGGGACGGGCGACGACGTTCTGACCGTCGATTTGCAGGAAGTAAGCGGTCTGGCCTTCGTCCGTGAAGCGGCCGAGGAACTGGAAGGGCAGGGCTGGCGGGCCGGGTGGTGCGCTGGCCTGTTGCGCCACTTGCTGCGCCTGCGCCTGTTCCTGCATGACTTTCTTCGGCGCTTCCGGCGCCCAGCTTTGTTTGGCGAAGATGTTGCCCATCTCGTCGTCGGCGACGCGGGGATGGATTTGCAGGTCGATGCCGTCTGCGCTGGCCGTTGAGGCGGAGGCGGAGGCTGCGGCAATGGTGACGGGAGCGGCCACCGGTGCTGCGGGCGTTGCGGGCGCAGGACCGGCTTCGCGCGTGGTGGCGGCTGCGGGGCCGACCACGCCGCCGTCCTGGTCGGGCGCGAACCACGCGGCGATCAGCGTGGCGACGGCGGCGGCGCCGATGACGATTTTTCTCATCGACGCTTCTCCTGCCGCACCAGCAGCACGAACTGGATGCGGGCTTCGATGTCGCCGGATTCGATCTGGTCGCGCTTGAAAGCGACCGAGTCGAGCGTCAGCGTCGGCAGCGCTTGGAGCGCACCGATGATGAAGCCCTGCACGCTCGCATAGTCGGATTTGACGGGCAGCGTGATGTGGTAGCGCAGGAAGCCGGCCTTGCCGTCCATCTCGGGCTTGTACTCGGCCTTGTTCAGCGCGATGCCGCTTTGCTCCGCCACCCGCACCAGTTCCTTGAGCTGGTCGGGAATCAGGTCGTGCGCGGGCAGGTAGGCGTAGAAGGCAGCCACGCCGCCGGCGGCGGTCGGCGCCACTGGATGTGGTATGGCTGCCGCGCGCGCGGCGGCGTTGAGCTGACGCGTCAGCACTGCCTGGCGTTGGTCGAGCTGCGTCGCGTGCCATTGCGCCAGCACGGCCAGCAGCGCGCAGGCGATGCCGGCCACCGCACCGGGACCGGTCTGCCGCAGCAGGCGGCGCGTTTGCCACGCCAGCCTGGGGACGAGGTTGGGCGCGAGCTTCAGCTTGGGCAGCGCGCCGGATTTCATTGCCGCCATTGGGCCTCCAGCTGAAAGTGATAGGGCCGCTCACCGGCGCCTGCCGCCATCTCGTGCTTGACCAGGTACACGGAGCGGAACATCGGCTGCTGGTTGAGGAAGGCCAGGTAGTTGATCATGTCTTGCGCGGTCTCCGCTTCGGCCGCGATTTTCAGTGCGCCGGAGGGCGTGGTGGTTTCGGCGTTCTCCTGCGGCGGTTGGCCGTTGAGGTCCAGGGCCAGCAGGGCGACGCGCACGTCGGCCGGTGCGACGATGGCTTTGATCAGCCGCGTCACCGGCAGGTTGAGCTGGCGGACGGCTTCGGCTACCGCCTTCACTTGCAAGTCCTGCTCGTGCTGTTGTGCCGGTGCCAGCGTGGGGCGCGTCAGTCGTGCGGGTTGCGTGGCGGCCGATTGCGCGTCCAGCCGCGCTTCCAGGCGGCTTACGGTTTGCAGCTGCGAGATCCAGTTGCCTGCGGCCGGCAGCAGCATCAGCACGCCGATGGCCAGCAGGGCCAGACGCCAGCCGGTGGGCTGCGCGGCGCGCGGCAGGAAGTTCAGACGCGTCATGCCGCCACCTCCGGCGTTGCTGCGGGCGCGGGCTGCTGCGCTGCTGATCCGGTGACGGTGGCGCGCTCGCCGAACGGATTGGCGCTCAGCACGAAGCGCGATGGCAGCGCCTCCGGCACCAGATGCAGCGCGGCGGACGGCGCCAGTGCCAAGGCTGGCGACAGCGCGCTGAGGTCCGTCACTGCGACCGTCGCGATGCCCGCCAGTTCCGGTGCGCGCAAGGTCCAGCGCTGCCAGGCTTGCGTCAGTTCGAGCCGCCATGCTTCGCTGGCGGGCTGCGACTGGATTGCGACGATGCGCTTGTCGCGCAGCGCCGCCATGGTGATGCGGCCCGGCTCGACCAGCGCCAGTGCTCCGCACGGCGCATCTGCCTCCATCGTGCGCAGCGCTGTGCCCAGCAGCGGCTCGATCACGCGGCACGCATGGCCGCATTCGGCCGCTACGTCCTTCAGGGCTTGCAGCAGTGTGCTGTCGACGCCGCAAACGAGGCGCGTGTGGCCGTAGGGCGCGTCGTCGCCGACCACGCTCCAGCCGCGCGCATTGTCGCCATACAGGGCCGCCAGCTGCGTTTGCAGGAAGCGGCCGGCCGATGGTTCTGATAGCAGCGCGTCGCTCCACGGTGCCAGCACCAGCTGGCTCCAGCGACCCGACAGGCTGATTTCCAGCGGCAGCCTGGCCGCTGCGATGGCGGGCTGCTGTAGCAGCTCGCGCAACGCATCGACGCTGGCCTGCCAATGGCTGCCCGCGCCGGCAACGGCGATCTGCTGCGCGCTGCCTTCGACCAGCCGCGTGCCGTGGCGGACCACGCACAGCAACTGCTGCGGCGACAGCAGCACGCGCAGGCGGCGCCGCATCAAGGGGAACAGACGTTCAGTAAGTGACACGGTTCAGCTCCAGTAAAGTCGTTTCTCCCTGCCGCACCAGATCCAGCCCGGCGCTGCGCGCCAGCCGGAAGCCCATGGTCGCGGCTTCTTCCTTCATTCGGCTCACCGGCGCACGGGTGCAGATCATTTCGCGCATCGCGTCGTTCAGCATCAGCACTTCGGCCACGGCCTTGCGGCCTTTGTAGCCGGTGCCCCGGCAATGGCCGCAGCCGCTGCCTGCCTTGAAGCGCCAGTCGCGCACGGCGTCGGCGGTCAGGCCGCTGTCGGCCAGGTCTTGCGGATCGGGCGCCACGTCCACCGCGCAGTGCTCGCAGTTGAGGCGCAGCAGGCGCTGGGCCACGATGCCGTTCAGCGCCGCCGCAAAGCTGTACGGGTCCACGCCCATGTGCAGGAAACGGCCCACCACGTCGAACACATTGTTGGCGTGGACGGTGGTGAACACCAGGTGGCCCGTCAGCGAAGCCTGCACTGCAATCTGCGCGGTTTCGTCGTCGCGGATTTCGCCGATCATGATCTTGTCCGGATCGTGGCGCAGGATGGAGCGCAGCCCACGCGCAAAGGTCAGCCCCTTCTTTTCGTTGACGGGGATTTGCAGCACGCGTGGCAGCCGGTACTCGACCGGGTCTTCGATGGTGACGATCTTGTCGCGGCCCGTGTTGATCTCGGTGATGGCGGCGTACAGCGTGGTGGTCTTGCCGGAGCCGGTGGGGCCGGTGACGAGCAGCATGCCGTGCGGCTTGGCGGCCAGCCGGCGTATCTGCACGATGGCGTCGTCGTTCAGGCCCAGGCTTTCCAGCCGTAGCGCGGCGGCGGCCTCGGTCAGCGCGCGCCGGTCCAGCAGGCGCAGCACCGCGTCCTCGCCGAAGATGTTGGGCATGATCGAAACGCGGAAGTCGATCTCGCTGCCTTTCACTCGTACCTTGAAGCGGCCGTCCTGCGGCACGCGGCGCTCGGCGATGTCCAGCTCCGCCAGCACCTTGATGCGCGAGATGATCTGCTCCGCCATCTGCAGGCCCTGCACCGTGCCGGCCTGCACCAGCACGCCGTCCACGCGGTACTTGATGACCAGGCTGGCGGCGTCGCATTCCAGGTGGATGTCGCTGGCCTGGAACTTCAGCGCGTCGTAGATGGTGGAGTTGACCAGCTTGACCACCGGGCTGCTGTCTTCGCTGATGCGTATCAGCGAGATGTCCTCGATGGTCTGGTCCAGGTCCGCCAGCTCGCCGTGGCTGCCGTCCTCCATCATGTCCTGCATGGCTTGCTGCACGCTCTCCTGCTGCACCAGGTAGGCGGTCAGGTCGTCGGGATGCGCCAGCGCCACCGTGTAGGCGCAGCCGATCGCGTAGCCGGCCCATTGCAGCGTATCCTCGGCGAAGGGATTGCCGATGACCAGCACCGCAGTACCGGCGCCGGCGCCGTCGGCCTCGCGCAGCAGCACGCAGTCGCGCTGCGCGCAGTCGGTGTAGGACAGCAGGTCGAAGGCCGGCAGCGCCGCCTGCAGTTTGCTCATCGGCCAGGCCGGATAGCAGAACAGGGTAGCCAGCTGGCGCGTCAGCTCTTCCGGCGTCAGGCCGCTGGCCTCCTGCAGCACCGCCATCGTCGGGCGGCCCTGCGCCAGCGCGGCGCTGCGCGCGCCGTGCAGCATCTCGGGGCTGAGCACAGCCGGTTCGCGTGCGTTCATGACAGGCTCCCCGCCAATTCGAAAATCGGCATGTACATCAATACGACAACGCCGCCGATCACTACGCCGATCAGCGTCATCAACACAGGTTCGAGCAGGCGCGAGGCCCAGTCCACCCAGCGGGCGAATTCCTCGTCGTGGAACTTGGCCGAGCGCTCCAGCATGTCGCCCAGGCGGCCGGTGTTCTCGCCGACCTTGAGCAGCGACTGCGCCACCGGCGTGGCCAGCGCGTTCTGTTCCAGCGCGGTGGAAAACGGCAGGCCCTGTTCGACCGCGCGGCGCGTCTGCACCAGCTGCACCTGCTGCTCGGGCAGCAGCATGGCGTTGGTCATCGCCAGCGCCTTCGACAGTGGTATGCCCGCGTGCAGCAGCAGCGACAGCGCGCGGTAGAAGCGCGCCAGGCGGAATTCGGCGGCCTTGGCCGACAGCACCGGCAGGCGCAGGATGGCCAGCACCAGCTTGCGGCGCATGGCGGCGTTGCCCAGGCCGAGCACCACGCCCAGCACCACCGCGCCCAGCGCGCCGGCGCACAGCCACGGATGCGCGGCCAGCGTCTGGCCGAAGGACAGCAGCATCTGCGAGGCCCACGGGATTTCGCGCCCCGAGCTTTCGTACACCACGCTGAACTTGGGCACCACGTAGCCCATCAGGAACAGCGTCACCAGCGTGCCCACCACCAGCAGCATGGTCGGATAGATGGCGGCCGAGACCAGCTTCTTGCGGATGGCGTCGAACTGCAGCTGGTAGCCGACGAAGCGCGCCAGCGCCTCCGGCAGATTGCCCGAGCGCTCGGCCGCGTGCACGGTGGCGACATACAGGTCGGGGAAGACGGCCGGGAAGTCGGCCAGCGTATCGGAGAAGCTTTTCCCCTGTTGCAGCGAGCGCTGGATGGCGGCCAGCGTGGCGCGCGCGCCGCTGCGGGTTTCCTTGTTCAGCAAGGTGGCGGTGGCTTCGCTCAGGTTCAGGCCTGCTTCGAGCAGGGCCAGTAGCTCCTGGCTGAATTGCAGCAGCGGGAAGGGCTGCTTGCTCAGGCGCGCAGGCGCGCTCGCCCCCGCACCGGTGGATTCGGTACTGCCGATGGCCAGCACGCGCCAGCCGTTGCGCGCCGCCTGGCGGATCGCCTCGGCCTCGCTGGCGGCATCGATCGCTATGGTTTGCGGGCCGGATGGCCCGCCCTGCACTTGGAGATGGAACTGCATTGCATGCGTACTGCCTTAAACATTCGATCAGCCAAAAAAAACGAGGCGGCAACCGGGCTGCCGCCCCCGTAAAAATCAGCCCCGTCGGGTCAGGCGGGGCTGTGTCACCTCACTTACTGGGTGATCAGGCTGACCTTGTCCACCACGAACGAGGTTTGCAGGCTGGAGTCTTCCGTCATCGCGAACGACAGGGTGACGGTCTGGCCTTTGTACGCGCTCAGGTTGAAGGTGCGCACCTGATAGCCGCTGGCGGCGTTGACGTTGCTGTACGTGGCCAGGGTGCTCAGCACCGAACCGGCGCTGTTCTTCACCGTGACAACCAGCTTGTCGTAAGCCGTAGGGTCGGTTTCAGCGGTGTCGATGTGCAGCGCGAAGGTCAGCGTGGCCGAGGTCACGGTCGAAGGAATCGTCACCGCCTGGGTGATGGTTTCGCTCGCGGTGGTGCCGTTACCGCCCAGCCAGGCGAAGTTGCTGCCTTCGTAGGCGGTCTGGCCGCTGTAGTTGCCGATCACGCCGGTGGTGCCGCTCCAGCCGGTGGTGCCCGACTCGAAGCCGCCGTTGGTCACGCGCTCGGTGGTGCCGCCGGTGGAGCCGACGGTCAGCGTGGCGTTGCCCGAAGTCGCGGTCTTGACCGGCGACGACGAGTCGCTGACCACGGCGTTGAACACCGCGCCGTTGTCGGCGGTTTGCGCCGTCAGCGAGTAGGTGGCCGAGGTGGCGCCGGAGATGGCGGCGCCGTTGCGGTACCACTTGTAGCTGTACGGTGCGGTGCCGCCGGTGGCGCCGACGGTGAACGACGCGGTGGCGCCGGCAGTCACGCTGACGTTGGCCGGCTGGGTCGTGATCGACACGCCGCCCGGTGCGGTCGCTTCGTCGATGTCGGCGCCGACGTTGATCGCCGCGTAGGCGCGCTGCACGGCGATGGCTTCTTTCGAACCGGCGCCATACAACTCGGTCGCTGCGGCCAGCACCTTGGTGCGGGCGTCGGCGTAGTTGGTCGACGAGGTGAACTTGGTGGTGTTTGCCTTGAACCAGATGCGGAACGCCTTGTCGTTGCCGATACCGGTCATGGCGGCCGGGCTCTTGACCAGGTATTTCGAGTAGTAGTCGCTCGTCGAGCTGGAGTTCGAACCCTGCGACAGGAAGTAGAACATGCGGTTGTTAGGGCCGCTGGAGTAGTGCACGTCGAGGTTCTTGATCGTGCTGCTCCAGGCGTCCGGGCTGCCGCCGTCCTTGCTCGGCTTGTACATCCAGCGCAGCGGCTGGCCGGATTTGCTGATCTCCTTGCCCATCATCCAGTCGTTGCCCGATGCCGGGATCACGTTGCCGGTGCCGCCGTTGCGGGCGTAGGCTTCCACCATCTCGCCGCCGATGTCCGAGTTCGATTCGTTCAAGCCGCCCGATTCGCCGGAGTAGGTCAGGTTGGAGGTGGCGTCGGTGACGCCGTGCGACATCTCGTGGCCGATCACGTCGATCGAACCGAGGCTGTAGAAGCTGGAGCCGTCGCCGATGTACATGCACTTGCAGCCAGGTTCGAAGAAGGCGTTGTCGTACTGGGTGTCGACGTGGGCGGCGATATAGGTGGCGGTGTTGTTACCGTCCAGCGACTGCCAGCCCAGCACGTTTTTCAGCGCGTCGTAGGTGTTCATCAAGCCCCACAGCGCGTTGACCGCGGCGGTCTGGCCGTTGGCGTTGGTGGTGCTGCCGCCGTTGATGTACTGCTGGCCGTCGCCCCAGGTGTTGGTGGTGTTGGTGTAGATGCTGCCGGCGTTCGGATTGTTGGCCGAGCTGTGGTTGGCGTTGGTGATCGCCATGCCGCCGTAGGTGCCGCCGGTGCCACGCGTGGAGTCCAGCATTTTGTAGGTGCTGCCCGACTGCGAGGTCTGGATAGGCACGGCGCCGTTGTACTGGCTGTTGCCGGTGCCGACCACGGTCTGCAGCGCTTTCCACTGGGCGATCACGGCGCCGGTCTTGGCGTTGACCATGGTGTCGAAGTAGACCAGCTTGCCCTTGTCGGCCATGCGGGTCTGCACGTAGTAGGCCAGCTCGTAGTGGTCGACCACTTCTTCCAGGTCCATGGCGTTGAGCGCCGATTCGGACTTGTTCAGGGCCGAAGCGATGCGCACCGATTTCATCACCGGATAGATCAGCAGCTCTGCTTTCGGTTCCCAGCGGTGGGTGCCGCTCGGCGCGACGGCCTTGACCACCTGCGCGATGGCGTCGGTGGTGCTCAGCGTCGGGGTCCAGTCGGCCGGGGCGACGGCGGCGGTGCGGCCGCCACCCGATGCGGCAGGGGCGTCCAGCTTGGCGCGGCGGTCCGACACCGATTCGCTGACGATGTCGCCGGCGTCGTTGGTGACGACCACCGATTCCGAACCGAACACGCGCAAGCCTTTGTACGTGTGGTTGGCGCGGGTGATCTTCTCACCGACCACGCCAGGGTGCTGGCTGGCGATGCGGAAGCTGTGGTCTGCGCTCAGGCCGCGCTGGTTGTCCAGTGCGGCGAGCTTGGCCACCAGCCCGGCGCTCTCTTGTGGAGAGGCCTGGGCCACCGGTGCGGACATCAGCTGTGCCGCCGCTTGGGCTGCGTTGGACGCCATCATCGGCAGTGCGGCGACGATGGAAGCAGCAAGTAGGGTCTTACGTAAAGTCATCTCTTCTCCATGGGGTCTGTGTGTGTTTTCGCGTGGTGCAGCCTTGGCCGGGATAGTGGCCAACCCGGCGTTCCCAGCGCCGTGCCGGCGGTGGCCGGACAGCGTTTTTTTTGAGGCAAAACGGCGAGTAGGGGCGACACTATTCCTGTCGAGATCACGAAGTCAAAAAACTTGGAAAATTAGTCACAGAATTAAAAAATGTCCGAAATTAGACAATTCCACGAAGCACCGAACGATGCGCAAGGGGAGTAAAAAACGCAGCGCCATACCAGATGCGCGCGGCTACAACGCGCACGATAGACAGGGTTTGTCTTATATCAACAACGAAGTAGATGCCGAGCTCTATTTTCGGTGGCTATGCAACACAATGCCCAAAAATTCAGCAAATCGTGGTTGCAGAGTTCTAATATTGCGAATTAAACTAGTTGACGCCAGCGCAAATAACGTTCGTGACTGGCATATAAAAAGCGCAGGGCACGACCCTTGGTAATAAGCGCAACGGGAACCACAGGAAGAAGAAAATGACCGCACACCCAACGCATAACGTCAGTTCCGCCCGCGCGCTGCGCGCCGCTCACACCACGGCGCCGCCCCCGCTATAGCCTAGCCTCCATTTAACACCGCTTGCCGCATCCAGCCGGTCGTAGCGCCTCCACCCGAGGCGCCGGCTGAGGGATTGCGTCGCCGCGCCGCCGCCGACCACGGTGCGCTGCACGGCCCAGCGCCTGCTATCTGTTTTGTTTTTGTCCGCCGGCGCGCGGACAGGGGAGCTTGTATGCTGTCGATTGCTACCAAAGTAGAACGCATCGTCATGGAGTCGTCCTTTCTCACGGAAGGGTTGCGGCGCAATTTGATCAACCTGTCGGAACTGGCCCGCCAGCTGCAGCCGCAGCTTGAAAGCGATATGTGGAAGCCGGTCGGCCAGGCGGCGGTGGTGATGGCGCTGCGCCGCGTGGCCGAGCGCCTGCCGGAGGTGAGCCGCCACGAAATGGCGCTGGCGCAGAAGACCGGCGAGCTGACCACGCGCACCGAGCTGACCGAGTACACCTACCGCTATTCGGACAGCATCAACGAATGCCACCGCCAGCTGCTGGCCAAGGCGGAGCCGATGCGCGGCGCCTTCGTCACGGTCACGCGCGGCGTCAACGAGGTGATGGTGATCTGCAGCCGGGTGCTGACGGGGATGGTGGAGGAGGTGTTTGCCAACGAGCGGCTGCTGGCGCGGCAGGACAACCTGAACGCGGTGACGCTGCATCTGAATCCGGACACCAGCCGCACGCCCGGCATCTACCACGCGATACTCAAGCAGCTGGCGTGGGACAAGATCAACCTGGTCAACATGATCTGCACCTACACCGAGCTGACCATCCTGCTGGAGCAGAACCAGACCGGCGCGGCGTTCACGGTGCTATCGAAGATCGTGACCCAGTAGGCCGCAGGGCTCAGGCCATCCAGAAGAAAACTGCGGTCATGCGCTTGTCGTCATGGTCGCAGCCGAAGTAGCCGCTGGCCGAGTGCACCATGTTGGCGCGGTACAGCAGCATGCGGTTGAAGCGGTTGTCGACCCGGTGTTCTTCGTGCCAGGCCTGCGGCGGCAGGCTGGTGACGCCCAGCGCCTCGCGCAGGTTGGCGTGCGGCGGGCTGCAGTAATTGCCGCCCAGCGTGCCGTCCGGATAGCGCAGGCGGTAGAACGAGGTGCCGGCTTCCGGCAGCGGCTCGGGCGACAGGTAGATCACCGCCGCGTAGCGGCACAGCTTGAGTGAATCGGTATGCGGACGCGGGCCGGACTCGATGCCGCCCACCAGCTGCACGTAGTTGTGATTGAGCGTGCTGCCCGTCGGCGTGGCTTCCTGCCACAGCTTCTTCGCGCCGGTGACTTTCCTGACCCAGGCTTCCACCTGCGCCAGTTCGTCCGGCAGCAGCGCGCCCTTGCTGCGCATGCCGGGCCATGGTTCCGGGCGGTGCGGCGCACCGAGCTCCCAGTCCTCGCGGGCGAAGCAGCGCCTGGCCACTTCCTGCGCGTTCGGCAGGATGTTATCCATGACCCAGTAGTCGCGCCCCAGCTGCGGTTTGCGATAGGTGAGCGTAGGGCGCGTCATGCTTACTTGGCGAGTTGCGCGCGCACGCGGGCGATGGCCTTGCGCACCTGGTTGGGCGCGGTGCCGCCGACGTGGTCGCGCGCGGCGACCGAGCCTTCCAGCGTCAGCACGGCGAACACGTCCTGCTCGATCAGCGTCGAGTAGGCGCGCAGCTGGTCCAGCGACATCTCGGCCAGGTCGATCTTCAGGTCGTCGCAGGCGCGCACGGCGTGGGCCACGGCTTCGTGGGCGTCGCGGAACGGCAAGCCTTTCTTGACCAGGTAGTCGGCCAGGTCGGTCGCGGTGGCGTAGCCTTGCAGCGCGGCGGCGCGCATCGCTTCCGGCTTGACGCTGATGCCGCCGGCCATGTCGGCGAAGATGCGCAGCGTGTCGACCACGGTGTCGACGGTGTCGAACAGCGGTTCCTTGTCTTCCTGGTTGTCCTTGTTGTAGGCCAGCGGCTGGCCTTTCATCAGGGTCAGGAGGCCCATCAGGTGGCCGTACACGCGGCCGGTCTTGCCGCGCGCCAGTTCCGGCACGTCCGGGTTTTTCTTTTGCGGCATGATCGACGAGCCGGTGCAGAAGCGGTCGGCGATGTCGATGAAGCCCACGCGTGGGCTCATCCAGATCACCAGTTCTTCCGACATGCGCGACACGTGGGTCATGATCAGCGAGGCGGCGGCGGTGAATTCGATGGCGAAGTCGCGGTCGGAGACGGCGTCCAGCGAGTTGTGGCAGACGTCGTCGAAGCCCAGCGTTTTGGCGACGCGTTCGCGGTCGATCGGGAAGGTGGTGCCGGCCAGCGCGGCGGCGCCCAGCGGCAGGCGGTTGACGCGCTTGCGGCAGTCGGCCATGCGCTCGGCGTCGCGGCCGAACATTTCGACGTAGGCCAGCATGTGGTGGCCGAAGGTGATCGGCTGCGCCACCTGCATGTGGGTGAAGCCCGGCATGATGGTGTCGGCGTTTTTCTCGGCCAGGTCGGTCAGGGCGCCGCGCAGGGCGCCCAGCAGTTCGACCACGTCGTCGATGGCGGCGCGCACGTAGAGGCGGATGTCGGTGGCCACCTGGTCGTTGCGGGAGCGGCCGGTGTGCAGGCGCTTGCCGGCGTCGCCTACCAGTTCGGTCAGGCGTTTTTCGATATTCAGGTGCACATCTTCCAGGTCCAGCAGCCATTCGAACTGGCCGGCTTCGATCTCGGACGAGATCTGCGCCATGCCGCGCTCGATCTCGGCGCGGTCGGCGGCGCTGATGATGCCTTGCGCGGCCAGCATTTCGGCGTGGGCCAGCGAGCCCTGGATGTCGGCCTTGGCCAGGCGCTTGTCGAAGAAGACGGAGGCGGTGTAGCGTTTGACCAGGTCCGAGACGGGTTCGTTAAAACGGGCCGACCAGGCTTCGCTTTTTTTGGAAAGTTGTGCAGTCATAGTGGGGAAGGCTTGTGCGCGTGAGTGATATGAGTAATGTCAGCAGCGATTATAAACCGCAAGCTGCTCAAAAATATGTCAACATTGGCTTTTTGATTATCGAAATCATGACGACTCTGCACATCAGCACCAACAAGGCGGATCTGGACGTGCCGCTGATTCATCAATTTATCAGCGAGCAGTCGACATGGGCGATCGGCATGCCGCTGCCGGTGCTGGAGCGGGCGATCGACAATTCGCTGTGCTTCGGCGCGTATCTGGACGGGCGGCAGATCGGTTTTGCGCGCGTGGTGACGGATTGCGCCACCTTCGCCAACCTGGTCGACGTGTTCGTGCTGCCGGAGTTTCGCGGCCGGGGCTACAGCAAGCAGCTGATGGAGACGGTGCTGGCGCATCCCGATTTGCAGGGCCTGCGCCGCTTCACGCTGGCGACCGGCGACGCGCACGGCCTGTACGAAAAATTCGGCTTCACGCCGCCATCGCGGCCGACCACGCTGATGGAGCGCTACTTCCCGAATATTTACGCTAACTGACCGCTGTCACTCCTGCGCAGGCGGGAGTCCATGGAGTGCTGGCTCAGTATGGACTCCCGCTTTCGCGGGAGCGACGTTATTGCCAGTTCATCAGGCAGGGCGGCACCAGCAGGGCCAGCGCCAGCACGGCGTAGATCAGCTGCAGCGGCACCATCCACTTGGCCCAGGTGATCCAGGGGATGCGCGCCAGCGCGAGCACGCCGACGGTGATGCCGGAGGTCGGGATCATCGGCGTGGTGAACTCGCCGAACTGGAAGGCCAGGATCGCGGTCTGGCGCGTCACGCCCACCAGGTCCGCCAGCGGCGCCATGATCGGCATGGTCAGCGCGGCCTGGCCGCTGCCGGAGTGGATGAAGAAGTTGATCACGGTCTGGATGCCGAACATCTTCCACGCCGCGAACACGGGGCTGGACGACTGCACCAGCGGCATCAGCGCGTGCAGCATGGTGTCGATGATGTGGGCGTCGCGCGCCAGGATCATGGTGCCGCGCGCCAGCGCGATCACCAGCGCCGTGCCCACCAGGTCGCGCGCGCCCTGGATGAAGGCTTCGACGATCTGCGTCGAATCGAGCTTGCCCACCAGGCCGATGACGATGCCCATCGTCAGGAACAGCGCGGCGATTTCGTCGATGTACCAGTCGTAGCCGACCACGCCGCCCACCATGATGGCCAGCGAGCCGACGAAGATCGCCAGCACCAGCTTGTGGTTGTCCGTCATGCCGTGGAACTCGCCCAGGCCGTGCGGCTGTTCGCGGCGTTTTTCCAGGTCCAGCGCGTAGGTCGGGCTCAGCTCCGGGGTCTTCTTCACGCGTGCGGCGTACCACATCAGGAACGCGATGGTGATGGCGGTGGCGATGAACCACACGATCAGCCGGTAGGCCCAGCCGGAGAACACCGGCACGCCGGCGATGCCCTGGGCGATGCCGACGTTGAAGGGGTTGAGGAACGCGGCCGAGAAGCCGACCTGCGAGCCGAGGAAGGGAATCGACACGCCGGTGACGGTGTCGTAGCCCAGGGCCAGCGCCAGCGGCACGAAAATCAATATAAACGGTATGGCTTCTTCATTCATGCCGAAGGTGGCGCCGCCGATCGAGAACATGGTGACGAACACCGGGATCAGCGCCTTCTGGATGAACACCGAGCTGTCGTGCGCGCGCGCCAGCGACTTGATCATCGCGTCGACCGCTTCGGTCTTCTGCAGCACGGAGAAGGCGCCGCCGACGATCAGCACGAAGCCGATGATCAGCGCGGCGTCGACGAAGCCCTTGATCGGCGCCTTCATCAGCGCCGTCACGCCCTGCGGCGCGCTGGCGATGTAGTGGAAGCTGGACGGATCGATCAGCTGCTTGCCGTTGACCAGGTGGGTGTCGTACTTGCCGCCGGGGACCAGCCAGGTGGCCGCCGCGATCAATGCCAGGATGATGAACAGCAGGACGAAGGTGTGCGGCAGCTTGAATTTTTTAGTGGTCATGGGATGCGATGTCATTGGCTCAGCAGGTCGCCGGCACGGTATGCCTGGGCGCCGGCGACTTTGCCGACGTTCATGCCACGGATCACGTGGCGGTGCGCGCTGCGGGCGAAGAATACGCCGGCCACGCCGGCGCGTATGGTCGTGGTCTCGCCGCTGACCGGGTCGATCAGGTCGGCCACGGCGTCGCCTGGCGCCACGTGCGCGCCCAGCTCGCGGGTGTAGACCAGGATGCCGGCGTGCGGCGCGTACAGCGGCTCGACGCCTTCCAGCGGCGTGGCCGCGCACAGCGGCGCGGGCAGCACGGCGGCCGCCGCTGCGGCCGCGGCGTCTTCCGCCTGCAGCACGCCGTTCAGCGTCAGGAACTGGATCAGGCCTGCGGCGTCGCGCTCGGCCAGCGCGTAGCTCACTTCCATTTCGCCGCGCAGTTCGATGGTGGTCGACAGGCAGGCGGCGGGTATCGGATAGCGGCCTTCGAAGTGCTGGTCCAGGTCCCACCACAGGCGGCTGCAGGCTTCGTCGAACGGTTCGCCGCCGGCCTGGTAGGCCAGCAGCAGCGCATGCGCGCCCATGATGGCCGACAGCGGCGCGATGCCTTCGGCCAGCGGCGTGCCGGCGTAGATGTGCAGCACGGCCTCGTTGTCGCAGTGCAGATCGAGCACGATGTCGGCGTCGACCGCCAGCGTCATCAAGGTTTTCTTCAGCGTGTCGGCGTCGGTGGACGGCTGCCAGGCGGCGATCGAGGCGCGCGCGTGTTCGCGGATCAGGCGCACGTTGGCGTCGGCGTCCTGCCCCAGCAGACCGGCCAGCGATTTTTTCAGGTCGTCCGCCACGTGCTTGTACGAGCGGTTGAAGTTGATGCCGGTGGTGAGGTCGAAGCGGCCGAAGGCGGCGCCGTGGATGGCCTGCGCCAGGCCGATCGGGTTCGCGGCCGGCACCAGTATCACTTCGCCGGCGATGCGGCCGGCCGCATCGAGCGCCGTCAGCGTCTTGCGCAGATACTGCGCCACCAGCATGCCGGGCACTTCGTCGGCGTGCAGCGAGGCCTGGATGTAGACCTTCTTGCCGGCGCCCGGGGCGCCGAAGTGGAGGCTGGTCAGTTCGAAGGCGGCGTTGCTGTGCGGGCCGGAGATGGGATGTTTGTGTACTTGCATGGCGGGGCGGACTTTTTCGACAAAGATTGAGTATGTAGCACTATTTTCACAAAGTAAATCGCTGGGCGGCGAAAGGGGGGCCGGTTTCTTGAGTTTTCGCGGCGATGTGCGTACAGTTAGTTTAATAGAATTATTTACATAACCGCCAGAGAGAAAATTATGGGTGAAGTACACAGCATGCGGGTAACGACGATGACACAGTCGGTGCGACTGGCCTTGAGCGTGGGCGCGGTGACGGGTTTGCTGGCGCTGGTCCAGCCGGCAGTGGCGCAGGATGCGCCGGCCGCCACCAGCGCCGCGCCGATTCCCAAGGTGGAGATCACCGGCTCGGCGATCCGCCGCATCGAATCGGAAACCGCATTGCCGGTGCAGGTCATCACCCGCGAGGAGATCGAGAAGGCCGGCGTCACCACCGCTTCGGAACTGATGGCGCGCGTGTCGGCCAACGTCGGCGGCCTGACCGACGGCGCCAGCATCACCGACGGCCATGACCAGCGCGGCTTCAACAGCGCCAACCTGCGCGGCATCGGCACCTCGTCCACGCTGGTGCTGCTCAACGGCCGCCGCATGGCCAACTTCGCCTCGCCCGGCGACGACACCGGCGTCGACTTGAACAACATCCCGGCCGCCGCCATCCAGCGCGTGGAAGTGCTGCTGGACGGCGCCTCGGCGCTGTACGGCACCGACGCCATCGGCGGCGTGATCAACTTCATCACCCGCAAGGACTTCCAGGGCGTGGAGCTGAACGCCTACGGCAGCAAGACCAAGGAGGGCGGCGCCGGCAAGCGCACCGCCACGCTGACCGCCGGCACCGGCGACGTGGCCAAGGACGGCTACAATGTCTTCATGGTGGCGGACCTGCAGCGCACCGACGCGCTGAGCACCTCGCAGCGCAAGTTCATCGACAACCTGCACATCCCCGAGCGTCTGCCGCACCTGCTGTCCGGCTACACGTCGCCGGCCAATATCCGCCTGACCGGCGCCCAGCGCGACTACCTGAACGACAACGGCTTCACCATCAACGGCAAGCCGCTGACCAACCGCACCATCAATCCGTCGGTGCCGGGATGCTCGGCGCCGGCCAACCTGTATCTGCCGGCCGGCATCGGCGGCGTCGATGCCTGCACCTACAACTACATGGGCGACACGGAGCTGTATCCGAAGTCGGACAAGGCCAACCTGCTGAGCCGCGGCGTGCTGCAGCTGAACGCCAACAACCAGCTGTTCGCCGAGGTGGCGCTGAGCCGCTCGAAGACTACCTATGTGGCCTCGTCGGCGCGGGTGCGGGCGAACATCAATTACAAGAAGATTCCGGCGCTGGCCAAGTACAACCTGGATTCGGACGAGGCCAGTGCCGACGACGACGTGGTCGGCGATGTCGAGCTGCGCATCCGCCTCAACGACGGCGGCCGCCGCACCAGCGAGTTGACCAGCGAAAGCCAGCGCTACGTGGTGGGCCTGACCGGCAGCGCCAACGGCTTCGACTACGACATCGGCTTGAACCACAGCGTCAACACCATCAAGGACAAGGACACCCACGGCTATCTGCTGTACGACAAGCTGGTGAAGGGCATCTACGATGGCGTGATCAATCCCTTCGGCCCATCCGACGCGGCCGGCCGCGCGCTGCTCGATTCCATCCAGGTCAACGACGACGTGCGCCACGCGCGCGGCGTGATGGATTCGATCGACTTCAAGGTTTCGCACGCGGTGGGCACGCTGGCCGGCGGCGAGGCGGCACTGGCGGTGGGCGGCGAGGTGCGCCACGAGCGCACCGACTTCACGCCGTCGGCGCTGCTGCTGAGCGATAACATCAACAACGACGCGGCCCCAGATGGCGGCCGTCCGACCAGCGACAAGCGCACCGTGCAAGCGGTGTACGGCGAGCTGCTGCTGCCGTTCACCAAGCAGTGGGAAGCGCAGCTGTCGGCGCGCTACGATCACTATCAGGTGGTCGGCGGCGCCGCCAGCCCGAAAGTGGGCATCACCTACACGCCGGTCAAGACCATGCTGTTCCGAGCCTCGGCCGGCCGCGGCTTCCGCGCGCCGTCGATGTCGGACCTGTACCGCCCGACGCTGGTCAGCAGCACCGCCACGCTGCCCGATCCGGCCTACTGCGCCACGGTGGACAACAACTACGCCGACTGCGCCGACGCCTGGGAGACCCGCCGCTATTCGAACGCCAACCTGAAGCCTGAGCACAGCCGCCAGTACTCGGTGGGCATGGTGATCGAGCCGACCAAGCAGGCGTCGATGACGCTGGACTACTGGAACATCAAGCGCACGGACCTGATCAGCGAGATCGGCGACGACATCATCCTGGGCAACCTGGCCAAGTACGGCAACCTGGTGCACCGCCTGGACAACGGCCAGATCGACTACATCGAACTGCACAAGGAAAACCGCGGCGCCCAGCTGGCCTCCGGCCTGGACCTGGTGCTGGACTTCCGCGGCGTGAAGACCTGGGCCGGCAGCTTCGGCGGCCACCTGTCGGGTACTTATGTGCTCAATTCGAAGATCCAGAACGCGGTCGGCGATCCCTACGTGAGCAATCTGGGACGCTTCGTCACCGACGGCGTGGTGCCGCGCTGGCGCCACACCGTCACCTTCGACTGGGACCAGGGGCCGTACTCGGCCAGCCTGTCCAACACGTATTCGGCCGGCTATGAAGACCAGAATTCGGCGATCGACACCAACGGCGGCACGGTGGTGGCGGCCAACCGCGTGAAGGCGTATTCGTTGTGGGACATGTCGGGCGCCTGGCAGGTCAGCAAGGCTTTCAAGCTGCGCGCCGGGGTGCAGAACCTGTTCAACACCGCGCCGCCGTACTCGAATCAGGCCGCATTCTTCATCTCCGGCTATGATCCAACCTACACCGATCCGCGCGGCCGCCGCTTCTACGCCAGCGCCAATTACGCCTTCAAGTAATGTAACGTAATGATGGTTTAAGCCGTATTCAGTAATAGATTGGTATCATCTGCATTATCGACGGCGCCGGGCGAGAGCCCAGGCGCCGGTTTTCATCGGAAGGGCAACATGAAATTAACAGGTTTTACGCTGCGGCGTCTCGTCATGCTATGGCTGCTGGTATTCGTCGGCGGCGGCGTGTGCGCGGCGCAGGTGGCGGTTTCCACGCCGGCCGGCAAGACCCCGCAGGTGCTGGTCAAGTCCAGCAAGCCGGCCAAGGCGGTGCCGCCGCCCAAGCCGGTGCTGGCGCCGCCGGCGGGCAACCTGGTCATCATCGGCGGCGGTCTGCGCGCCGACAACGCCGAAGTCTGGCAGCGCATCGTCATGCTGGCCGGCGGCAAGGGCGCGCGCATCGGCGTGTTCGGCTCGGCCTCGATCAATCCCGAGAAATCGGCCCAGAACACGGTCAACAAGCTCAATCAGTACGGCGCCCAGGCTTTCTTCATTCCGCTGGGCGTGACGCTGCCCAATAGCGACTACCGCAAGGCGGCCGAGGATCCTGAAGTGGTGGCGGCCATCCATTCGGCCACCGGCATCTACTTCACCGGCGGCGACCAGGCGCGCATCACCAAGGCGCTGGTGCGCCCGGACGGCAAGCACACGGCGGCGCTGGACGCGGTGTGGGACGTGTACCGCGACGGCGGCGTGGTGGCCGGCAGCAGCGCCGGCGCGGCCATCATGAGCACCACCATGTTCTACGACGCCAAGCCGACGCTGGACATGCTCAAGCAGGGCGTCAACGACGGCCACGAGATCGCCTCGGGCCTGGGCTTCATCGGCGACGACGTGTTCGTCGACCAGCACCTGCTGGTGCGCGGCCGCTTCGCCCGCATGATCCCGGTGATGCTGAAGAAGGGCTACCAGATCGGCCTGGGCATCGACGAGAACAGTGCGATGGTGGTCAACGCCAAGCGCGACGTGGAGATCATCGGCTACAGCGGCGCGCTGCTGCTGGACCTGTCGGCGGCGATCACGGACCGCGGCATCAAGGGCTTCAACATCAGCAACGCCACCATCAGTTATCTGGACCGGGGCGACAAGTTCAACCTGGTGACGCGCGAGTTCACGCCGTCGGCGGACAAGGCGGACAACAAGCTCGATCCCAACCAGCCCGATACCCGCGAGCCGGTGTTCACCAACGACATCCTGGGGAACAACGCGGTGCTGGACCTGATGGTCAACCTGATCGACAACGCGCAGCAGGAAGCCATCGGCATCGCCTTCGGCAATCCGCGCGACGCCTATCCGGACCTGGGCTTCGAGTTCCGCTTCAGTAAAACGATCAACAGCGTCGGCTACAGTTCGACCGAGGTGGAGGCGTATTCGGTGCTCAAGCTGCGCATGGATATCCGCCCGATACAGCTGCAGCAGCCGCTGTACCGCTACCGCTAGCGGCCACGCGAAATCGGGTATATTGGATGGGATGGTGCCTCGGGCGCCATCCCATTTTTCATTGCGGGAGCGATTATGCGGATGTCAATCTTGAAGCACTGCCTACAGGCGGCGCTGATGCTGGCGGTGCCGCTGGGCGGGGCGCTGGCGGCGCAGGGCGCCTCGCCCGCGCCGGCGTCGGGACCCAAGGGGTCGCTGGTCATCATCGGCGGTAATCTGCGGGCCGACAATGCCGATGTCTGGCAGCGCATCGTGCTGCTGGCGGGCGGGCCGGGGGCGCGGGTGGCGGTGCTGCCGTCGGCCGCCGCCGATCCTGCGCCGGTGGGCGAGGCCATTGTCGCCCGGCTCAATCAGTATGGCGCGGACGCCTTCCTGGTGCCGCTGGCCGTCAAGCTGGCCGACAGCGATTTCCGCAAGGTGGCCGACGATCCGGAGCTGGCGGCGGCGGTGCGCGGCGCCGGCGGCGTGTTCTTCGTCGGTGGCGACCAGGCGCGCATCACGCAGGCGCTGGTGCGCGAGGACGGCAGCCGCAGCGCGGTGCTGGACGCGGTGTGGGATCTGTACCGCAACGGCGGCGTGGTGGCGGGCAGCAGCGCCGGCGCGGCCATCATGAGCAGCACCATGTTCTATGCGCCGAATACGGTGTTCGCCACCCTGCGCGGCGGCGTGACCGAGGGCAGGGAGATCGCGCCGGGACTGGGCTTTATCGGCGACGACGTGTTCGTCGACCAGCACCTGCTGGTGCGCGGCCGCTTCGCGCGCATGATACCGGCCATGCTCAAGAAGGGCTACAAGTTCGGGCTGGGCATCGATGAGAATACGGCGATGGTGGTCGATAGCCGGCGCCGGGTGGAGATCGTCGGCCACAAGGGCGCGCTGCTGATCGACCTGTCGCGTGCGACTACCGATCCTGCCAGCGGCGGCTTCAATGTCTCCAATGCTGTCATCAGCTATCTGGACCGGGGCGACAAGTACGATCTGGGCACGCATACCTTCACGCCGTCGGAGGCCAAGGCGTCCGGCAAGTTGAGGGCGCATGCGGCGGTGCTGCGCGATCCGGTGTTTTCGGCCGATATCCTGGGCAAGAACGCGGTGGTGGAGCTGATGGAGAATTTGATGAACAACCGCCGCAGCGAAGCGATAGGCATCGCCACCAGCGGGCGCAACACGGCGCTGCCGGAGCTGGGCTTCCAGTTCACCTTCAGCAAAACGCGCGACAGCGTCGGCTACGCATCGGCCGCGCCGCAGAGCTATTCGATACTAAACATGCGGCTCGATATCCGCCCGCTCGATATTGGCCAGTCGCTGACGCAGAAAAATTAGGTTCGCCGCCCCGGGAGTTGGGCATTCCTTTTAGCCACAGAGTCTAATTCGGTCGAAACCGCGCCACTTCCGTCTAATGGCGTCTAGAATCGGCGGGGCGGCGAATTCTTTAGACTGAAATCGACTCTGCAAAGCAACCTTGGGACCGAATTAGACTCTCCGCCAAGACGGTTTAGACCAATTCGGATGCATCAACCTCTTTGATTGCGCGCCTTCGCTGTTGTTCGGTAAAGGGGCCCCGGTTGAAGTCCTTTGAAATGGGTCTAAAAGTTAGACGCCGGAACAGGACTATGGTTCGTTTTAGACTTTTCGCCTTTAAAACGGGATCAAATTAGACTTTGCTCCCGGATTCATGGGCCGTTTTAGACTACGCTTGCAAATAGTAGACTGAATTAGCCTCATTCAGCTCCAATTGGACCGAATTAGACTAAGTTGCGCTTTTGAATACCCAAGCCCTTGGGTGGTGTAGCCATGGGATACATCGAAACAATTCGATTGGGATCTTCCTCCTACGCTTGGTTTGGGCAGTGGCTGTAAAAACAGGATAAACAAGTAAAATCCAGCGGGAAAAGGAGGTGTTTGCAGTGCTGGAAGTGCACAGCTCACTCCCATCACCCTGTCCTGCCGGGATTACAATGGCGGTCTTCGTAACTTGATCACAGGATGACCATGAGCCGCCTTTTATCCTTTGCGTTGGCCGCCTTCACGGCCTTCACGGCCGTCGCCGCGCTGCCGGCGTTGGCCGCGCAACCCGCCACCGTCCGTCTCGACTATCTCCACAGCGGCAACGCGCTCAATGAAAGCTATGCGATGGAGCGCGTGGTGATCGAGCCGCTGCCTTGGCCGGGCGATATGCGCGCCACCATCGATAACACCAATCGCGGCAACAACATGGTCGAGGTGGTGGACGCCAAGACCGGCGAGCTGCTGTACTCGCGCGGCTTCTCCACCATCTTCGCCGAATGGCGCAGCACCGACGAGGCGACGCGCGCCAATCGCGGCTTCCAGGAATCGGTGCGCTTTCCCAAGCCGGACCGCCCGGTGCGCGTGCGCATCCTGAAGCGCGACGACCGCAACGCCTTCTCGGTGGCCTGGACCGCCGACATCGATACCGACGCGATGGACGTGGTGCGCAAACAGACGCCTCCTGCGTCGATGGCCGCTGCGCCCAAGCCTATCGCCATCCGCGCCAACGGCCCGTCGCCGGACAAGGTCGACCTTCTGATCCTGGGCGACGGCTACACCAAGGCCGACATGGCCAAGTTCGAGGCGACCGCGCGCAAGCTGGCCGACCATCTGTTCGACACCTCGCCGTTCAAGGAGCGCGCCAAGGACTTCAACGTCTGGGCGCTGGCCTTGCCGACCGAGGAATCGGGCGTGTCGCGTCCTTCGACCGGCGTGCATCACGCGTCGCCGCTGGGCACGCGCTACGACATCTTCGGCAGCGAGCGTTACGTGCTCACCACCGACAACCGCGCGCTGCGCGAGCTGGCGCAGTACGCGCCGTATGAGTTCATCGAGATCCTGGTGAACAACGAGACCTACGGCGGCGGCGGCATCTTCGGCCAGTTCAGCACCGCAGCGGCCAACAACGACTGGGCCAACTACCTGTTCGTGCACGAATTCGGCCACCACTTCGCCGGCCTGGCCGACGAGTACTACACCTCGCCGGTGGCTTATCAGTCGAACGGCACGCGCCAGGAGCCGTGGGAGCCGAATGCGACGGCGCTGCGCGATCCGGCCAATCTGAAATGGAAGAAGTTCGTCAAGGCCGGCACGCCGCTGCCGACGCCGTGGCAGAAGGAGACCTATGAAACCGCGTCGCGCGCCTACCAGAAGGAGCGCGCCGCGCTGCGTGCGGCCAACCGGCCGGAGTCGGAGATGAGCGCCTTGTTCCGCAAGGACTTCGATTCGACCGCCGCGCTGTTCTCCAAGGATCCGCACTTCCACACGGTGGGCGCGTTCGAGGGCGCGAACTATGAGGCCAGCGGCTACTATCGCCCGCAGATGCAGTGCATTATGTTCGACCGCAGCGAGAAGTTCTGTGCTGTGTGTGCGGACGCCATCGGCGCCATCATCGATCTGTACTCGCGCCCGGGGGCGGGCAGGTAATTTCGTTTAAGTACGGTACCGTACAGAGTGCTTCCTCTCATCGGCTTATTCTGAATACGTGGCAAGAACAAGAACGCATCCAAATAAAACTTTGAGAGGAAACACCATGAACAAGATTATCGCTACCCTGATCGCCGGCCTGTTTGCAACTGCCGCTTACGCACAAACCACTCCGGTTCAGACCCCGGCCGTCGTCAAGGCTGAACATGAAGCCAACAAGGACGTGGCCAAGGCGCAGCAGAACGAAATGAAGGCCGACGTCAAAGCCGACAAGAAAGCCGACAAGGCTGTCGCCAAAGCCAACAAGACCCATGACACCGCTGCCGCCCACGTCGAAGTGGAAAAAGCCAAAGCCAACGAAAAAGTAGCCAAGGCCGATCCTGAAGACAAAGCCAAGGCGGAAGCCAAGGGTGACAAGGCAGTCGCCAAGGCTGAAGAAAAGGCTGGCAAAAAAGCCGTGAAGGCCGACGCCAAGGCGATCAAGGAAACCGTTGACGCGACCGCCGACAAAGCCATCGCCGCCAACAAGACCGATGCCGTCAAAGCCAAATCGGCAGCCGACATCAAAGCAGCCGCCGCCAAGAACTAACCGGTAGCGCATAAAAAAACCGCCGGCATGCCGGCGGTTTTTTTACGTCTGCGTGGTTTAGACGATAGGCGTCAGCGCATTTGGCTTGATCTTGGTCGCCAGTTCCTTGCCCTTGCGGGCGCGCTTGCCGAAGTGGACCGCCAGCGCCGATGCCGACAGGCGTTCTTCCTGCGGCTTGCCGCCACGGCCGATGCCGGAGACGATCACGCCTTTCTGGCTGATCGGCTTGGCCGATACCAGCGTCTCCTTGTCGGCCAGCTCCATCAGGATCACGCCGCGGCCGCCGTTGGTCAGCACCTTCATCTCGTCCATGCCGAACACCAGCACCCGCGCGCCCGACGACAGCACGGCTACCGCGCTGGCGCTTTCCGGCACCACGGCCGGCGGCAGCGGTACGTCGCCTTCCTCCAGCGTGACGAAGGCCTTGCCGCCCTTGATGCGGCTGACCATGTCGCCAGCCTTGGCGACGAAGCCGAAACCGGCGCTGGTGGCCAGCATCAGCTGCGTCGTGCCCGTGCCGGCGAAGTAATTCAGGATGCGCGCACCCGAAGCCAGGTCGATCAGCGTGGTGATCGGCACACCGTCGCCGCGTGCGTTAGGCAGCGCAGCCACAGGCACCGAATACACTTTGCCGTTGCTGCCGAAGGCCAGCAGGTTGTCCACCGTGCGGCATTCGAAGGCGCCGTACAGCGTGTCGCCGGCCTTGAAGGTGAACTGCGTGGCGTCGTGGCCGATGCCGGTGCGGGCGCGTATCCAGCCTTTTTCCGAAATGATGACGGTGACAGGTTCGTCCACCACCTTCTGTTCGACCACGGCTTTCTGCGCTTCTTCGATCAGGGTGCGGCGGGCGTCGCCATAGGTCTTGGCGTCGGCGTCGATTTCCTTGATGATGGCGCGCTTCATCGACGATGGGTTGTCGAGCAGGTCTTGCAGCAGGCCTTTTTCCTTGCGCAGCTCGGCCAGTTCCTGCTGGATCTTGATCGCTTCCAGGCGGGCCAGTTGGCGCAGGCGGATTTCCAGGATGTCTTCGGCCTGGATTTCCGACAGGCGGAAGCGCTCCATCAGCGCCGCTTTCGGTTCGTCCGAGTTGCGGATGATGTGGATCACTTCATCGATGTTCAGCAGGATGGTTTCGCGGCCTTCCAGGATGTGGATGCGCGCGTCGACCTTGCCCAGCTTGTACTGCGTGCGGCGGGTGACGGTGGCGAAGCGGAATTCGATCCACTCCTGCAGGATGTCGGTCAGGCCCTTCTGGCGCGGACGGCCATCGCCGCCTATCATCACCAGGTTGATCGAGGCCGACGATTCGAGCGAGGTATGCGCCAGCAGCAGCAGCATGAATTCGGTCTGGTCCTGGTTCTTCGATTTCGGTTCGAACACCAGGCGCACCGGCGCGGCGCGGCCCGATTCGTCGCGTATCGTATCCAGCGAATTCAGGATCAGCGATTTGAGCGCCAACTGTTCAGGCGACAGCGCCTTCTTGCCCATCTTGATCTTCGGATTGGTCAGCTCTTCGATCTCTTCGAGCACCTTCTGCGACGAGGTACCCGGCGGCAGTTCGGTGACGACCGCCTGCCACTGGCCGCGCGCCAGCTCTTCGATCTTCCAGCGCGCGCGCACTTTCATGCTGCCACGGCCGGTCGCGTACATGTCGCTGATCTGCGATGGCGGGGTGATGATCTGACCGCCGCCCGGGAAGTCCGGGCCGGGGATCATCGCCATCAATTCGCTGTGGCTGATCTTCGGATTGCGGATCATGGCGACGGCGGCCTGCGCCACTTCGCCCAGGTTGTGCGACGGGATTTCCGTCGCCAGGCCGACCGCGATACCGGAGGCGCCGTTCAGCAGCACCATCGGCAGGCGGGCCGGCAGCAGGCATGGTTCTTCGGTCGAGCCGTCGTAGTTGGCCTGGAATTCCACGGTGCCGAGGTTGATCTCGTCCAGCAGCACTTTGGCGATCGGCGTTAATCGGGCTTCGGTGTATCGCATCGCAGCGGCGCCGTCGCCGTCGCGTGAGCCGAAGTTACCCTGGCCGTCGACCAGCGGATAGCGCAGCGAGAAGTCCTGCGCCATGCGGACCATGGCGTCGTACACCGACTGGTCGCCGTGCGGGTGCAGCTTACCCAGCACGTCGCCGACCACGGTCGCGGACTTGCGCGGCTTGGCGGTGCTGTTCAGGCCCATTTCGTTCATCGCGTACAGGATGCGGCGCTGTACCGGTTTCTGGCCGTCGCACACGTCCGGCAGCGCGCGGCCCTTGACCACCGAGATGGCGTAGTCGAGGTAAGCGCGTTCGGCGAAGGTGGACAGGGTCAGCGTATCGCCGCCGTCGCCGTCATCGCCGCCGCCCAGTGGGCCGTCGTTGCCGCCGTTGCCGCCACCGTTGCCGCCGTTGCCGTCATTGCCGCCGTTGTCGCTGCCGCCAGCGCCGCCGTCCAGCGAATTGCCGGTTTCGCCGCCGCTTGCGGCCACGTCACCGGCTTCGTCGCCGGCCGCTTGCGCAGGCGCAGGCGAGGGCGCAGGTGCTGAAGGTTGAGCCACCGCTGCCGTTTCCGGCGCCGGTTCGTCAAAGAGATTTGCTTGATGAGTCATAGTCGGTCAGTAATTAGATATCTGCTTCGGCTTCGTTGCCGTGTTCTTCGATCCAGGCGCGGCGCGCGGCCGCTTCGCCTTTGCCCATCAGCATATTGAAGCGCGCCGAGGACTCGCCGTGCGCGTAGGCGCCCAGCGACACCGGCAGCAGCCGGCGGGTGTCCGGGTTCATCGTGGTTTCCCACAGCTGTTCGGCGTTCATCTCGCCCAGGCCTTTGAAGCGCGAGATCGACCATGCGCCTTCCTTCAAGCCGTCCTTGCGCAGCTTGTCCTCGATCGCCACCAGTTCGCCGGCGTCGAGCGCGTACAGCTTCTGGATCGGCTTCTTGCCGCGCGCAGGCGCGTCGACGCGGAACAGCGGCGGGCGGGCGATGCAGATGTTCCCGTTGGCGATCAGGCCAGGGAAGTGCTTGAAGAACAGCGTCAATAACAAGACCTGGATGTGCGAGCCGTCGACGTCCGCATCGGAGAGGATGCAGATTTTGCCGTAACGCAGACCGCTCAGGTCCGGCATGGTGTCGGCGTTGTGCGGGTCGACGCCGATCGCCACCGAGATGTCGTGGATCTCGTTGTTGGCGAACAGGCGGTCACGGTCGGTTTCCCACGAGTTGAGCACCTTGCCGCGCAGCGGCAGGATGGCCTGGAATTCCTTGTCGCGGCCCATCTTGGCCGAACCGCCCGCCGAGTCGCCCTCGACCAGGAACAATTCGGTGCGGGTGACGTCGGTCGATTCGCAGTCGGTCAGCTTGCCCGGCAAAACGGCGACGCCGGACGATTTCTTCTTCTCGACCTTTTGCAGCGAACGCAGACGCGATTGCGCCTGCTTGATGACCAATTCGGCCAGCTTCTTGCCGTAGTCGACGTGGTGGTTCAGCCACAGCTCCAGCGCCGGCTTCGAGTAGGTCGAGACCAGGCGCACGGCGTCGCGGGAGTTCAGGCGTTCCTTGATCTGGCCCTGGAACTGCGGGTCCAGCACTTTGGCCGACAGCACGAAGGAAGCGCGCGCGAACACGTCTTCCGGCAGCAGCTTGACGCCTTTCGGCAGCAGCGAGTGCATCTCGACGAAGTTCTTCACCGCGCCATACAGGCCGTCGCGCAGGCCCGATTCGTGAGTGCCGCCGTTGGGCGTGGGGATCAGGTTGACGTAGGATTCGCGCACGATGGCGCCTTGTTCGGTCCACGCCACCACCCACGCCGCGCCTTCGCCCTCGGCGAAGCCTTCGGCGTCCGGGCCGGCGAACTGCGCGCCTTCGAACAGCGGGATCAAAGTTTCGCCGTCGGTCGATTGCGCCAGCGCCTCGGTCAGGTAGCCGCGCAGGCCGTCGTTGTACTGCCAGGTCTGCGATTCGCCGGTCTTGGCGTTGGCCAGCGTGACGGTGACGCCCGGCAGCAGCACGGCCTTGGAGCGCAACAGGCGCTGCAACTCGGTCTGCGAGATGGCGGGGGAGTCGAAATATTTGGCGTCCGGCCAGGCGGTGACGCGGGTGCCGGACTTCTTGCCGTCGCGCGGGGCGACCACGGAGGACAGCGGCTCGACCACGTCGCCGTGCTCGAAGGCCAGCTTGTGCAGGCCGGTGCCGTCGGGCTCCTTGCGCCAGACGGTGATCTCCAGGCGCTTGGACAGCGCGTTGGTGACGGACACGCCGACGCCGTGCAGGCCGCCGGAGAAGGCGTAGGCGCCGCCCGAACCCTTGTCGAACTTGCCGCCCGCGTGCAGGCGGGTGAAGACGATTTCCACCGTCGGCACGCCTTCTTCAGGGTGCAGGCCGACCGGGATGCCGCGGCCGTCGTCTTCGACGGTGATGCTGCCGTCGGCGTTCTGCGTGACGATAATGTTTTTGCAATGTCCGCCCAGCGCCTCGTCCGAGGCATTGTCGATCACCTCCTGGATGATGTGCAGCGGATTCTCGGTGCGGGTGTACATGCCAGGGCGTTGCTTGACGGGCTCCAGGCCCTTGAGGACGCGGATGGATGATTCGCTGTAGTCGGAAACTGGTTTTTTAGTGGCCATACGTGATCAAGCTTGTAATTTCGATACTGGGTTTATGTACAGTTTTATGCGGACGTTTGCGTATTCTATCCTCAACCGGGCGTAATCGCGGCAAAAAAACGGCGCGGGCCAATTTATACACGATGTTTACAGACCGGGCCTGCCTTTTTAGACCGTTTTTACGGCGCCGTCGATAAGCTGTTTTGTATCGCAACGATCAATTCAGGGGTTCGATATGCACGCATTCTTCCACACCAGGTCCGCCCAGAGCCAGCACAGGGCCCGTCCGCCGCGTCCGCGCGCCTGCCTGATGCAGCTCACCGTCGACAGCCATGCCGTCACCGCGCTGCGGGCGCTGGTGATGCGCACCTGCGGAGATGCCATGGAGTTCATGCGGGTCGAGGCCTGCGACCACGGCGCCCGCGTCAGGGTGTGGCTGTGCGTGTCCCGCGCGCTGGCGGTGCAGGTGATGGAGGCGGTGATGCGGGCCTTGCCGGGCGCGGAATTCGGCCGATTGACGCCGCTGGCGGTGCGGGGGGCGGCATGATCGTCGCCATCGCCAACCAGAGCGGCGGCGCCGGCAAGACCATCGTCGCCAATAACCTGGCGCTGCTGCGGGCCCGGGCCGGACGCAAGGTGATGCTGGTCGATACCGATCCGAAGGCCGCCGCCAGCAGCTGGTGCAGCGAGCTGGCCGCCGCCGGCGTGCGGCCCCGCGTGGCTTCTCGCGCCATCACCGGCCGCTCGCTGGTGGAGGATCTGGAGCAGCTGCGCAACCGCTACAACGATATCGTCATCGACACCGAGGGCCGCGACACCGCCGAGAGCCGCGCCGCGCTGATCGCCGCCCGGCTGGTGGTGGTGCCGGTGACGCCCCTGCAGGTCGATCTGTCGACCCAATACCAGCTGATCGCCCGCCTGAATGCGGCGCGCATGTTCAATCCCGGCCTGCGCGTGCTGTTTGTGCTGGTCGGCGGCGCCGACGAGCCCACCGACGAGGAGCGCGCCGCCGTGCGCGCCTATGTGTCGCGGGTGATGTCGGCCACGCTGGCCAACACCGTCGTCCACGGACAGGCGCCGGCCGACATGGACGCCTTGTACCGCGAAGTTTTTACCGCTTGATTTGACTTAACCACCGTAAGAAAGACCGTAACATGAAAAAAATAATACTCGCCGCAGCTATCGTCGCTGCTTTCACTGGCACGCAGGCTTGTGCCGAGGATGCCGCGCCGGCCGCCAAGCCGGATAACGAAACCAGCTTCAATGCGGCGCTGGTCAGCGATTACCGCTATCGCGGCATTTCGCAGACGCGCTTGAAGCCCGCATTGCAGGGCGGCTTCGATTATGTGAACAATCCGACCGGCCTGTATGTCAGCACCTGGCTGTCGACCATCAAGTGGACCAAAGATGCTGGCGGCAGCGGCGATGTGGAGGTGGATATCTATGCCGGCAAGCGCGGGCAGGTCACGGCCGACGTGGCCTACGATGTGGGCGTACTGACCTATGTGTATCCCTCGAACGGCCTGGCGCATGTCAGCGGTTTCGCCAACGCCAATACCACCGAGGTGTATGGCCAGCTGGGTTACGGCCCGGCTTATATCAAGTATTCGCACGCCGTGACGAATCTGTTTGGTTTTGTCGACAGCAAGAACAGCGGCTATGTGGATATCGGCGCCAACATCGAGGCGGGCGAGGGTTTCACGGTCAACCTGCATGCGGGCCATCAGAACGTCAAGCATAACGGCGCTTCCAGCTATAGCGACTGGAAGATCGGTGCGACCAGGGACTTCGGTGTGGTGACTGGCGCGCTGGCCGTCATCGGCACCAACGCCAGCAAGGCGGCCTACGCGTCGCCGGCCAACGGCAAGTTCCTCGGCAAGACCGCGCTGCAGCTGACCGTCAGTAAAGTGTTCTGATCGAGTTTGAACCGGTGAGGGAAGGGGGCGGCGCCTGGCGCGCGCCCCCTTTTTTTTAGCTATACGCCCTGACGGCGCGGCCGCGGAATACTTCGCTGTAGAGATGGCGTACTTCCGGGGCGCACAGCACGTAGGCTGTCTTGCGGCTATCCAGTTCCAGTTCGCTGTGGTGGGAGTGGTAGGTGCCGCGCTGGTCGAGTTCCAGCGTGTCGGCCAGGCGCGCGCCGGGGATTTGCGCGACGAACACCAGCAGGCATCCCGTTTGATGGGGCGTCAGCGGCTCGCTGCCGTGGGCCACCGTCACCAGCACGCGGGCGCAGGGATTGGCTTCCTGCGCCTGCCGCAGCCGGGCCAGGAAGGCTGCGTAGTGGCCTCGTTCGATTTCCGCCGGGCGCACCAGCGCGACGATGACGGCGGCCCGCGCCAGCGCGTCGTCGTCGGCGTCATCGGCGTTGGCGTCGCGGCGGGAGGCGTCGATCACCAGGTCATCGTAGAGTTGGGGATCGTAGGCGCCGGGGTTGGGGCTGACCAGCAGCACGCGGCTGCCTGCCGCCACGCGCAGCATCGCCAGGTC
The DNA here is from genome assembly GCF_009380165.1 of Rugamonas rivuli. Classification (GTDB taxonomy): domain Bacteria; phylum Pseudomonadota; class Gammaproteobacteria; order Burkholderiales; family Burkholderiaceae_D; genus Rugamonas; species Rugamonas rivuli. Next base: position 668,284 of record NZ_WHUF01000004.1, on the reverse strand, counting down.
TTCGGCCAGATCGGAGACGGCGCCGTTGCCGTCCATGCCTGTAAGTGCGACGATCATATGGTTTCTTCGTGTAGTTGAGACGGAACCAGCGTATGCCTGCCCCCGTAAAAATGTTCTAAATAGTCGGCCCCTCCCTGTAAACAAAGCATAAATGCCAGCCATTTTTACGCTTTGTTTACACCCCACGCCCAAGTCTTTACACCATCTTTAGACCCCAATCGCTAACCTTCTCAGTATCAAAACAAGACCTGTGAGGGGTGTGATGGACATAGTATTTATCGGTGCATTGGTGGTCTTTTTTGCCGTGAGCGTGGCGTTCGCCATCGGTTGCGACAAGCTGGGAGGCCAGCCATGAACCTCTTCTACCTGATCGGCGCCGTGGCGTCGGGCGGCCTGCTGGTGTATCTGGTGGCGGCCCTGTTGAAAGCGGAGGATCTGTGATGACCATGCAATCGACCATACTGCTGCTGGCCTTCCTGGCCGCGCTGCTGGCGCTGGCCTGGCCGCTGGGCGCTCTGCTCGCGCGCGTCGGCAACGGCGGCGCCGTGCCTTATCTGGGCTGGCTCGGCAAGCTCGAAACCCTGCTGTACCGCGCCGCCGGCATCGCCGGCAAGGACGGCGCTCCGCAAGGCCAGTCGTGGAAGGCCTACGCCATCGCGCTGCTGCTGTTTAACGGCCTGGGCGCGCTGGCGACCTACGGCCTGCAACGCGTGCAAGCCTTCCTGCCTCTTAACCCGCAGGCGATGGCCAACGTCAGTCCCGACTCGGCCTTCAACACCGCCGTCAGCTTCGTCGCCAACACCAACTGGCAGGGCTACAGCGGCGAGCAGACCATGAGCTACCTGACCCAGATGCTGGTGCTGACCTGCCAGAACTTCTTCTCGGCCGCCACCGGCATCGCCGTGGCCTATGCGCTGATACGCGGCTTCTCGTCGCGCTCCACCAAATCGATCGGCAATTTCTGGGCCGACGTCACGCGTTCGACGCTGTACGTGCTGCTGCCGCTGTCGCTGGTGCTGGCCGTGGCGCTGACCGGCCAGGGCGTGATCCAGAACTTCTCCGCCTACAAGGACGTGCAGCTGCTCGACGCCGTGACTTACACGCAGCCGAAGATGGGCGCCGACGGCCAGCCGCTGAAGGACGCCAAGGGCGAGCCGCTGACCGAAACGCTGACCGCCACCACGCAGACCATCGCCATGGGGCCGGTGGCGTCGCAGGAAGCGATCAAGATGCTGGGCACGAACGGCGGCGGCTTCTTCAACGCCAACTCGGCCCACCCTTACGAGAACCCGACCGCGCTGTCCAACTTCCTGGAGATGCTGGCGATCTTCGTGATCCCGGCCGGCCTGTGCTTCGCCTTCGGCCGCATGGTCGGCGACCGCCGCCAGGGCTGGGCGGTGCTGGGCGCGATGACGCTGCTGTTCGTGGTCTGCACCGTCGCCGTGATGGGCGCCGAGCAGCAGGCCCACCCGGCGCTGCAGGCGCTGCATGTCGACCAGACCATGAGCGCGCTGCAATCGGGCGGCAATATGGAAGGCAAGGAGACCCGCTTCGGCATCAGCGCCTCGACGCTGTTCGCCGCCGTCACCACCGCCGCCTCCTGCGGCGCGGTCAACGCCATGCACGATTCCTTCATGCCGCTGGGCGGCATGATCCCGATGCTGCTGATCCAGTTCGGCGAAGTGATCTTCGGCGGCGTCGGCTCCGGCCTGTACGGCATGCTGGTCTTCGCCATCATGGCGGTGTTCATCGCCGGCCTGATGATAGGCCGCACGCCGGAATACCTGGGCAAGAAGATCCAGGCCTATGAAATGAAGATGACCTCCATCGCCATCCTGGTCACGCCGACGCTGGTGCTGGCCGGTACCGGCATCGCCGTCATGTGCGATGCCGGCAAGGCGGGCATCGCCAATCCCGGCGCGCACGGCTTCTCGGAGATCCTGTACGCCTTCAGCTCCGCCGCCAACAACAACGGCAGCGCGTTCGCCGGCCTGTCCGCCAATACGCCGTTCTATAACAGCATGCTGGCGATCGCCATGTGGTTCGGCCGCTTCGCCATGATCGTGCCTATCCTGGCGATCGCCGGTTCGCTGGCCGGCAAGCAGCGGCTGGAGGCCAATGCCGGCACCATGCCCACCCACGGCCCGATGTTCATCGGCCTGCTGGTCGGCGTGGTCGCCCTGGTCGGTGTGCTCAATTACGTTCCGGCGCTGGCGCTCGGCCCTGTGGTCGAACACCTGCAGCTGTTTGCCCAATAAGGAATCACCATGTCACAAGCTACGCAAAAAGAGATGACCTTGTTTACCAATCCGCCCGCCAAAAAGCTCGCCATGTTCGACAACGAGCTGCTGATGCCGGCGATCGCCGATTCGTTCCGCAAACTGAGCCCGCGCACGCAGTTGCGCAGCCCGGTGATGTTCGTGGTCTACGTCGGCAGCATCATCACCACGGGGCTGTACGTGCAGTCGCTGTTCGGCGCCGGCGAGGCGCGGCCGGGCTTCATCCTGGCCACCGCCGTCTGGCTGTGGTTCACGGTGTTGTTCGCCAATTTCGCCGAGGCGATGGCCGAGGGCCGCAGCAAGGCGCAGGCGGCATCGCTGCGCAGCCTGAAGCAAAGCGTCATCGCCAAGAAGCTGGCCAGCCCCAAACACGGCACCACCTGGCTGCCGCAGCCGGCGCTCGATCTGCGCAAGGGTAACTACATCCTGGTCGAAGCGGGCGATGTGATCCCCATCGACGGCGAGGTGATCGAAGGCGTGGCCTCGGTCGACGAAAGCGCCATCACCGGCGAATCGGCGCCGGTGATACGCGAGTCGGGCGGCGATTTTTCGTCCGTTACCGGCGGCACCCGCGTGCTGTCGGACTGGCTGGTGGTCAAGGTGACGGCCAATCCGGGCGAGACCTTCCTCGACCGCATGATCTCGATGGTGGAGGGCGCCAAGCGCCAGAAGACTCCCAACGAAATCGCGCTGACCATCCTGCTGGTGGCGCTGACCATCGTGTTCCTGATCGTCACCGTGACCTTGCTGCCGTTCTCGCTGTTCTCGGTGGCGGCGGCCGGCAGCGGAACGCCGATCACCATCACGGTGCTGATCGCGCTGCTGGTGTGCCTGATCCCGACCACCATCGGCGGCCTGCTGTCGGCCATTGGCGTGGCAGGCATGAGCCGCATGATGCAGGCCAATGTGATCGCCACCTCCGGCCGCGCGGTGGAAGCGGCCGGCGACGTCGACGTGCTGCTGCTCGATAAAACCGGCACCATCACGCTGGGCAACCGCCAGGCCTCGGCCTTCTTCGCCGCCCCCGGCGTCAGCGAACAGCAGCTGGCCGATGTGGCGCAACTGGCCTCGCTGGCCGACGAAACGCCGGAAGGCCGCAGCATCGTGGTGCTGGCCAAGCAGAAGTTCAACATCCGCGAGCGCGAGATGGCGTCGCTGCAGGCGGTGTTCGTGCCGTTCACTGCGCAGACCCGCATGAGCGGTGTCGATCTCGGCGAACGCCATGTACGCAAGGGCGCGGCCGACACCGTGCGCCAGTACGTCGAGTCGCTGGGCCAGCCGTATCCGGCGGAGGTGGCGCGCGCCGTCGACGACGTATCGCGCCGCGGCAGCACGCCGCTGGTGGTGGTCGACGCCGGCCGCGTGATGGGCGTGGTGGAGCTGAAGGACATCGTCAAGGGCGGCATCAAGGAACGCTTCGCCGAATTGCGCCGCATGGGCATCAAGACCGTGATGATCACCGGCGACAACAAGCTGACCGCCGCCGCCATCGCCGCCGAAGCGGGCGTGGACGACTTCCTGGCCGAAGCCACGCCGGAGGACAAGCTTAAACTGATCCGCAGCTACCAGTCCGAAGGCCGGCTGGTGGCCATGACCGGCGACGGCACCAACGACGCCCCCGCGCTGGCCCAGGCCGATGTCGCCGTGGCGATGAACTCCGGCACCCAGGCCGCCAAGGAGGCCGGCAATATGGTCGACCTGGATTCGAATCCGACCAAGCTGCTGGAGATCGTCGAAATCGGCAAGCAGATGCTGATGACGCGCGGCTCGCTGACCACGTTCTCGATCTCGAACGACATCGCCAAGTACTTCGCCATCATCCCCGCGGCCTTCGTCGGCACCTATCCGCAGCTGAAGGCGCTGGACATCATGCACCTGGCCAGCCCGTCGTCGGCCATCATGTCGGCGGTGATCTTCAACGCGCTGATCATCATCGCGCTGATCCCGCTGGCGTTGAAGGGCGTGCAGTACCGCGCCATCGGCGCCACCGCTCTGCTGCGCCGCAACCTGCTGGTGTACGGCATCGGCGGCATCATCCTGCCGTTCATCGGCATCAAGGCGATCGACCTGCTGCTGTCGGCGCTCAACCTGGTTTAAGAAGGAAGCATCATGACCTCATCCATCTCCCCCCTGCGTCCCGCCCTCGTGCTGTTCGCCGCCCTGACGCTGGTCTGCGGCGTGGTCTATCCGCTGGCCGTCAGCGGCATCGGCGCCGCAGTCTTCCCGGCGCAGGCGGCCGGCAGCATCGTCGAAGCCGGCGGCAGGGCGGTCGGCTCGTCGCTGATCGGCCAGGCCTTCTCGTCGCCGCAGTACTTCTGGAGCCGGCCGTCGGCCACCGGGCCGATGCCCAACAACGGCGCCGGTTCCAGCGGCTCCAACCTGGGCCCGAACAACCCGGCGCTGGCCGACGCCGTCAAGGCGCGCATCGAAGCGCTCAAGGCGGCCGACCCGGCCAACAGCGCGCCGGTGCCGGTCGACCTGGTGACGGCGTCCGGCAGCGGACTCGATCCCGAGATCAGCGTGGCCGCCGCGCGCTACCAGGCCGGCCGCATCGCCGCCGCCCGCCACATGCCGGCCGAACAGGTGCTGGCGCTGGTCGACGGCCAGCAGCTGAAGCAGTACTTCGGCTTCTTCGGCGAGCCGCGCGTCAACGTGCTGGCGCTCAATCTGGCGCTGGACCAGGCACGCCCGGCGCCGAAGCAGTAGAATCGCCGGATGTCCATGTTCCCCAACGATAGCCTGCGTCCCGACCGTCCCGATCCGGATGCGCTGCTGGCCCAGGTGCAGGCGCAGGAGCGCCGCGCCGCGCGCGGCAAGCTGCGCATCTACTTCGGCGCCTCGGCCGGCGTCGGCAAGACCTACGCCATGCTGGCCGCCGCCCGCAAGCTGCAGGCCGATGGCCAGCCGGTGCTGGTCGGCGTGGTCGAAACCCATGGCCGCAGCGAGACCGCGGCCATGCTGGCGGGACTGGACGTGCTGCCGCCCCGGGCGGTCGACTACCGCGGCAAGCGCCTCGCCGAGTTCGACCTCGATGGCGCGCTGGAGCGGCGGCCGCCGCTGATCCTGGTGGACGAGCTGGCGCATTCCAACGCGCCCGGCTCGCGCCACCCCAAGCGCTGGCAGGATGTCGAGGAACTGCTCGACGCCGGCATCGACGTGCTCACCACCGTCAATGTGCAGCACCTGGAAAGCCTGAACGACGTGGTCGGCGGCATCACCGGCATCCGCGTCGGCGAGACCGTGCCGGACACCGTGTTCGACCAGGCCGACGAAGTGGTGCTGGTCGACGTGCCGGCCGACGAGCTGCTGGCACGCCTCAAGAGCGGCAAGGTGTACCAGGAACAGCAGGCCGAACGCGCATCGAAGAATTTTTTCCGCAAGGGGAACCTGATCGCGCTGCGCGAGCTGGCGCTGCGCCGCACCGCCGACCGCATCGAGGACGACGTGCGCGCCTACCGCGTCGAGCAGTCGATAGCCGACATCTGGAAGACCGGCGCCGCGCTGCTGGCCTGCGTCGGCCCGCGCGCCGGCGGCGAGCACACGGTGCGCAGCACGGCGCGGCTGGCCAGCCAGCTGGGCACCGGCTGGCATGCGATCTACATCGAGACGCCGGCGCTGCAACGGCTGCCGGCCGCCCAGCGCGAGCAAATCCTCAAGACATTGAAGCTGGCCGAAGACCTGGGCGCGACCACCGCCGTGCTGCCGGGCCACGACATCGCGCTGGCGGCGGCGGACTACGCGCGCAGCCACAACCTGTCCAAGATCGTGCTGGGCCGCGCCCATCCGACCTGGCCGTGGCTCCAGCCACACGGCAAGCGGCTGGCGCGCTACGCGCCCGACATCGACCTGGTGGAAATCGGTGTGCCCAGCAAGGAGACGCCGCCGGCCGCGCGCGCCGCCGGCGCCGACCTCCGCGCGGACGGCGTCCCGGGGGGCGGCCCCAATGGCGCCCCGGACGGTGGCCCGGACGACGAGCAGAGCGCCGCAGTGCTGCGCCGGCGCCTGATCGGCTACGCGGCGGCCAGCGTGGCCAGCGTGGCCACCGCGCTGCTGGCCACGCCCTTGCTGGCCTGGCTGGACCTGGCCAACATCGCCATGCTGTTCCTGCTGGTGGTGGTGCTGGTGGCGGTGCGCTTCGGGCGCGGGCCGTCGGTGGTGGCCACCTGCGTCAGCGTGGCCTGCTTCGACTTCTTCTTCGTGCCGCCGCGCTTCACCTTCGCCGTCTCGGATTTCCAGTACCTGATCACCTTCGTGGTCATGCTGGCGGTGGGCCTGATCACCGGCCACCTGACGTCCGACCTGCGCTTCCAGGCGCGCGTGGCCTCGCACCGCGAGAAGCGTTCGCGCGCGCTGTACGAGTTCGCCCGCGAACTGTCGGGCGCCCTGCAGACCGAGCAGATTTTCGACACCACCCAGCGCTGCATCCAGCAGGCCTTCCGCGCCCGCGCCACGCTGCTGGTGCCGGACGACGACGGCCGCCTGCAACTGCCGCCGCTGAGCGCCGCCGACATCGCCAGCCGCGCCCACCTGTCGGTGCTCGACACCGGCATCGCCCAATGGGCGTTCGACCGCGCCGAGAGCGCCGGCCTGGGCACAGGCACGCTGCCGGCCAGCCGCATCTTCTACCTGCCGCTGGTGGCGCCGATGCGCACCCGCGGCGTGCTGGCGATCGAACCGCAGCACCGGCGCTGGATACTGATCCCGGAACAGCGCCAGCAGCTCGACACCTTCGCCGCGCTGGCCGCCATCGCACTGGAGCGGGTGCACTACATCGAGGTGGCGCAGAACGCGCTGGTCAACATGGAATCGGAACGGCTGCGCAACTCGCTGCTGGCGGCGCTGTCGCACGATTTGCGCACGCCATTGACCTCGCTGGTCGGCCTGTCGGAAACGCTGGCCGGCTCGCGGCCGCCGCTGGCGCCGGCCCAGCTGGAGACGGCGGCGCTGCTGCACGACGAAGCGCTGCGCATGAGCGCCCTGGTGTCCAACCTGCTCGACATGGCGCGCATCCAGAGCGGCGAAGTCAAGTTCAACCTGCAGTGGCAGGCGCTGGAAGAGGTGGTCGGCAGCGCGCTGCGCGCCAGCGGCTCGCTGCTGCAGGGCCACGTGGTGCGCACCCGGCTGCCGCCCGGGCTGCCCCTGCTCAGCTACGACGCCGTGCTGATCGAGCGGGTGCTGTGCAATCTGCTGGAGAACGCCGCCAAGTACACGCCGGCCGGCGCGCGCATCGAGATCGCCGCCGAACTGCGCGGCGCGTGGATCGACATCATCGTCTATGATGACGGACCCGGCCTGCCGCACGGGCGCGAGGAAGCCGTGTTTGAAAAATTCACCCGTGGCGAGCGCGAGTCGGCCAAGCCGGGCGTGGGACTGGGGCTGGCGATCTGCCGCGCCATCGTCGAAGCGCACGGCGGCCGCATCCACGCGGCGGCGTCGCCGCTGGGCGGCGCCGCCTTCGTCATCACACTGCCGCTGGGCACACCGCCGGCCATGCCGGAACTGGAAATCGAAGGAAGCTTATGACCACGCCCGATAGTGCGCCCACCGCCCTGCTGGTGGAAGACGAACCGCAGATCCGCCGCTTCGTGCGCAGCGCGCTGGAGGAGGAGGGCTGGCAGGTGCACGAAGCGGCCACCTTGCAGCGCGGCCTGATCGACGCCGGCACCCGCAAGCCGGACCTGGTGGTGCTCGACCTCGGCCTGCCGGACGGCGACGGCGTCGACTTCATGACCGACCTGCGCAAGTGGTCCAGCGTGCCGGTGATCGTGCTGTCGGCGCGCGTCAACGAGGCCGACAAGATCCGCGCGCTGGACGCCGGCGCCGACGATTACCTGACCAAGCCGTTCGGCGTGGGCGAGCTGCTGGCGCGGGTGCGCGCCACCTTGCGGCGCCAGCGCCAGCCGGCCGCCGACAACTCCGGCCTGATCCAGTTCGGCGACGTTGCCGTCGACCTGCAGAACCGCCGCGTCACGCGCGCCGGCGAGCATGTGCACCTGACGCCGACCGAGTACCGGCTGCTGGCGGTCTTGGTGGCCAACGCCGGCCGCGTGATGAGCAACCCGCAACTGCTGCGCGCCGTGTGGGGGCCGTCGCAATCGGAGAACGGCCACTACCTGCGCATCTACATGGGCCACCTGCGCCACAAGCTGGAGGCCGACCCCACCCAGCCGCGCTACCTGCTGACCGAAACGGCGGTCGGCTACCGGCTGCAGCTGCCGGCGTGAGCGGCCTGCGCGCCTAGTCGCGCGCCAGGATCTGGTAGCCCTGGTCGCTGCGGGCGATCAGCGCGAAGCCGCGCCGGCTCAGCATCTGCATCATCGCCGAACCGTCGCGGCAGGCCGACAGCAGGCGCCGGTGCTTGTAGTGCGCGCAAAAAAAATCGACCATCTGGCTGCCCACGCCGCGTCCGCGGCAGCTGTCCTCGACCACCATCGCGTGCAGCTCGCGCTCCATGCTCTTCTGCCCATCCACGCCGAGTATCATCATGTAGCTGACCACGCGGCCGTCGATCTCGCACACCCAGAACTCGATCGGCACCGTGCTCTGGCCGCCGCTCCACAGGTCGCGCAGCGCGGCGCCGTCGACGATGCCGGCGGTGAAGGTGGCCGTCAGCGCAGCCTGGCGCACATTGTCGGTGACGGACTGGTCGAAGCCGCCGCTCTCGCCGCCCGAAGTGGTCAGGCGGATGATGGCCTCGACATCCTCGGGCACCGCGCGCCGGATCGCCGAATCGATCAGGCGCCGGTGGCGCTCGCGGCGCGCGGTGTCGCGGATCTTGCGCGCATGGCGGCGCAGCGCATCGACCTGGCTGCGCAGATACAGCACCAGCAGCGCGACCAGGCCGTACAGCGCCGCGCTTTGCAGCAGGTCATAGAGCAGCAGATAGGGGTTTTCGTGGCGCGTGCGCATCAGCGTGTAGTCGACCACCCGCGCCACGCTCGACAGCATGACGAACAGCAGCGCCGCGCGCCGCCCGAGGAACCAGGCCGCCAGCGCGGTCGGCGCCACCAGGAAGGGGGAAAAGGAAATGCCGGCGCCGGTGTCGATATCGAGCAGGAAGATCAGCGCTTCCAGCGTCAGCAAGCCGGCCAGCGTCAGCCGGGCGCTGGCGTTGCGCAGCAGGCGGCGCAGGCGGAGTTGGAGTTTTCTTGTGCGTAGCATGGGTACGTGCGGTCTCTTTTGTGGGCGGGTTCGGGGCCGACAGGATAAAGAAAAGACAGGCTATACGTCGTACGATACGATGACAAGTTAATATTTGTTTAAAATTGTATATGGATAATCTTTACATTGTTTTACTCCGGCAACACTTGTGTTTGCCGGGTTTTATTTGCTCAGTGTGCGCATGGCCCGTTCCAGGCCGTCCATGGTCAGCGGGAACATGCGGTGGTTCATCAGCTGGCGGATGATGGAGATCGACTGCCGGTACTGCCACACGCCCTCCGGCTCGGGATTGAGCCAGGCGAACTTGGGGAAGGCGCTGGTGAAGCGCGCCAGCCACGCGCTGCCGGCTTCCTCGTTGTTGTATTCGACCGAGCCGCCCGGCTGCAGCACCTCGTAAGGGCTCATGGTGGCGTCGCCGACGAAGATCAGCTTGGTGTCCGGCGGGTACTTGCGCAGAATGTCCCAGGTCGGGAAGCGTTCCGACTGGCGGCGGCGGTTGTTCTTCCACATATAGTCGTACACGCAGTTGTGGAAGTAGAAGAACTCCATGTTCTTGAACTCGGTCTTGGCGGCCGAGAACAGTTCCTCGGTGCGCTCGATATGGTCGTCCATGGTGCCGCCGACGTCGAACAGCATCAGCACCTTGATGTTGTTTTTTCGCTCGGGCTGCATCTTGATGTCGAGGTAGCCGGCGTTGTTGGCGGTGGCGCGGATGGTGGCGTCCAGCGCCAATTCTTCCTCGGCGCCCTGGCGCGCGAACTTGCGCAGGCGGCGCAGCGCCACCTTGATGTTGCGGGTGCCGATCTCGCGTTCGCCGTCGTAATCCTTGTAGGCGCGCACTTCCCACACCTTGACCGCGGTGCGGTTGCCGCCCTTGCCGCCGATGCGCACGCCCTCGGGGTTGGTGCCGCCGTTGCCGAACGGCGAGGTGCCGCCCGTGCCTATCCACTTGCTGCCGCCCTCATGGCGCTCCTTCTGCTCCTTCAGCAGTTCGGCCAGCCGGTCCATCAGCTTGTCGTAGCCGAATTTTTCCAGCTGGGCGCGCTGCTCGTCGCTCAGCTCGCGCTGCATGCGCTTGACCAGCCAGTCCAGCGGGATCGCGCTATTGCCCTCGAAGGCGGCGTTGATGCCCTTGAAGTACTGGGCGAAGGCGCGGTCGAACTTGTCGTAGTGGGCCTCGTCCTTGACCAGCGTCAGGCGCGACAGGTAATAGAAGTCGTCCATCGACGCCGTGCTGACCTGGCGCTGCATGGCTTCGAGCAGGGTCAGGAACTCCTTGATCGTCACCGGGATCTTGGCGTCCTTGAGGGTAAAGAAGAAATCGATCAGCATGTCAGCGCGTCCCGTGCAGGGCCAGCTTGTAGCGCAGCTGCGCCTTGATCTCCGGCCATTCGCCGGCGGCGATGCTGTACATGACGGTGTCGCGCACGGTGCCGTCGCGGCGCAGCGCGTGGTGGCGCAGCACGCCATCCTTCTTCGCGCCCAGGCGCTCGATGGCGGCCTGCGAGGCGAAGTTGAAATTGTCGGTGCGCAGGCCGAGCAGCGCCGCGCCCAGCGTCTCGAAGGCGTGGGTCATCAGCAGCAGCTTGCAGGTGGTGTTGACGTGGCTGCGCTGGTGGCGCTTGCCATACCAGGTATAACCGATCTCCAGCCGGGCGATGGTGGGCACGATGTCGTGGTAGCTGGTGGTGCCGAGCACCGTGCCGCTGGCGGCGTCGACCACGGCGAAGGCCAGCCGGCCGGGGCGCATTTCCAGCGCGGTGGCGATGTAGGCGTCGACCTGTTCCGGCTCGGGCACCGAGGTCACGCGCAGCGTCCACAGCGCGCCGTCGCCGGCGGCCGCGCGCAAGCCGTCGGCGTGCTGCGGGCCCAGCGGTTCGAGGCGGACGCCGTGCAGTTCCAGCGTGACGGGCACGATAGGGGCGGCGGGATGGGCGAGCTGGTTCATCAGCGGTTGGTCCTCGACATCATCACCAGGCGCTCGAACAGGTGCACGTCCTGCTCGTTCTTCAGCAGCGCGCCGTGCAGCGGCGGCACCACGGCCTTGGCGTCCTTGCTGCGCAGCGCTTCGGGCGGCAAGTCCTCGGCCATCAGCAGCTTGAGCCAGTCGAGGAATTCCGAGGTCGACGGCTTCTTCTTCAGGCCCGGCACGTCGCGCACCTCGTAGAAGGTTTGCAGCGCCTGCGCCAGCAATTCCTTCTTCAGGTTCGGGTAGTGCACGGCGACGATCTGTTCCATCGTGTCGCGGTCGGGGAATTTAATGTAGTGGAAGAAGCAGCGGCGCAGGAAGGCGTCCGGCAGTTCCTTCTCGTTGTTGGAGGTGATGATGACCAGCGGACGGTGCTTGGCCTGCACCATTTCGCGCGTCTCGTAGACGTAGAATTCCATGCGGTCCAGCTCGCGCAGCAGGTCGTTGGGGAACTCGATGTCGGCCTTGTCGATCTCGTCGATCAGCAGCACCACCGGCTCCGGCGCGGTGAAGGCTTGCCACAGCACGCCCTTGACGATGTAGTTGTGGATGTCGCGCACGCGCTCGTCGCCGAGCTGGGAGTCGCGCAAACGCGACACTGCATCGTATTCGTACAAGCCTTGTTGCGCCTTGGTGGTGGACTTGATGTGCCACTGCATCAGCGGCATGTTGAGCGCGGCGGCCACTTCCTCGGCCAGCATGGTCTTGCCCGTGCCGGGCTCGCCCTTGATCAGCAGCGGCCGTTGCAGCGTCAAAGCCGCATTCACGGCCAGTTTCAGGTCATGGGTCGCGACATACTGGTCGGAGCCTTCAAAGCGGGGTGTGGCGTGCATATGGTGCAATCTCGAAAAGATGGGGATAAGCGCCAGTATAGGGGAGAACGCTAGAGGAGGTGCTCGGGTCGGCGGGCTGGACAGTGTGTTGTTCTGGCAATGATTGTGTGTAGCCTTGGCTATATTCTTGAGTTAGAATCGCAGGCTGATAGTGCAAAAGTCAAGTTTTGCATCCGCGGTAGTATCCGATTACTTACCTAGCAAACGCCATGAAAAAAATCACCGCACTCCTCGTGCTCGCAGGCATCGCGCAAATCGCCCCGGCGGCGGACGTCGTGGGCAATGCCCAGAACGCCAAAGCCAAGATTGAAATGTGTATCGGTTGTCACGGGATCCCCGGCTACAAAGCCACCTTCCCGGAAGTGTTCCAGGTGCCGATGATCGGCGGCCAATCTGCCAAGTACATCGAGAGTGCGCTGAAGGCGTATCAAAAAGGCGATCGCAAGCATCCGTCGATGAAGGGTATCGCCAGCAGCCTGTCGGACCAGGATATCGCCGATGTCGCCGCGTTCTACGCGCAGCAGACCGTCACCGCCACCGCCGCGAAATGAGGACAGCCCCCATGAAAAAACTGATGACCGCGTTGTGCTTCGCCGCCGTATCGAGCTCCGCCCTGGCAGGCGGCAATGTCGACGCCGGCAAGGCGCTGGCCGACAAGTACAGCTGCTTCGCTTGCCACGGCAAGGATTTCAACACCCCGATCGATCCGAGCTATCCTAAGCTGGCGGGCCAGCACAAGGATTACCTGGAACACGCCTTGACCGCCTACAAGCGCGGCGACGGCGCCAACGGCCGCAACAATGCGATCATGACCGGCCAGGTCAAACCGCTGAGCAACCAGGACATCAAGGATCTGGCGGCCTACCTGCACAGCCTGCCAGGCACGCTGGCGGTACACCGCTAAGCCGCAGTGTAGTTAATAAGAAGCCACGTATCGCGTGGCTTTTTTATTTTCGCCGCCGTCTACAGGCGGCGCTTGATCGCTTCGATGTAGGCGTCGCCGTCCGGCGGCGTGCCGTTGCGCTGGGCGGTCCAGATCATCTCGCCCAGGCATTCCATGATTTCATGCTGCGCCGCGTGCGCGTCGTCGAGCTTGAGCGTGAGCGCGGTGGCGGCGTCGCGGATGCCGCGCGGCTGGTCGATCGAGATTTGCTCGTCGATCGACAGGTGCATCGACAGGTGCAAAAACGGATTGGCCTGGGCGCCGTCGACCGAGTAGTCGCGCGCCAGCGCGCTGTCGACATCGCTCAGCACGTCGTGGTATTCGGGATGGTGGCGCACCCAGTCGGCCGCCATGGCTTCAAGCGGAGTCAGGATTTCATTGGCGCGCTGCTTGCGGAAGGTCTCGCAAAAGAAGCGGCGCACGTCGTCGGAAGATGGATTAAACATGGCGCCATTGTACCCGGCGCATAAAAAACGGGACAGTCAGACTGTCCCGTGTTGGATTACCCGCTTTTCTTTTGCGGCTCGGGCGGCGCCTCCGCTGCGGCCGAGGCCGCCGGCGCTTCCGTGCCGCAGGTCGAGCCCGGCGGTTCCGGATTCGGCCGCGGCGGATGCGGCTGGCGCAGATAGCGCGAACCGTGGTGCCGGCGGTCGTGGCCGTTGGCCGGCCAGGTCAGGAAGCGCGACAGCTCCTGCAAGGCGCGCTGGTAAACCTCGCGCTTGAACTCAATCACCACGTCCAGCGGCACCCAGTAATCATGCCAGCGCCAGGCGTCGAATTCCGGATGGTCGGTCAGGCGCAGGTTGACGTCGTTATCGCGCGCGCACATCCGCAGCAGGAACCAAATCTGCTTCTGGCCACGGTAATGGCCGCGAATTTCGCGCTTGATGAAGTGGTCGGGCACCTCGTAGCGCAGCCAATCGCGCGTGCGGCCGACGATTTTGACGTGCTCTGCCCGTAATCCGATCTCTTCTTCCAGCTCCCGATACATCGCCTGTTCCGGCGTTTCTCCGTACTTGATGCCGCCTTGCGGAAATTGCCAAGAGTGCTCGCGCACCCGCTTGCCCCACCACACCTCGTTCTGGGCGTTTAGCAGGATGATGCCGACGTTGGGCCGAAACCCTTCACGATCGAGCATTTTGCACCTCAAACTTTCTGCGACCTAGCTCCCTGCTTATATTTTTGCCCACAAAACCGCGCTCCGGCTGGGTTTTCGGGGTACGAAAACGGCCGGAGAGGCATCAATTGAACGCATTTGTATAAAGTATGGACGCATCAGCCAGCTAATCCTTTAAAATTAGGTTGATTATAACTCTCTCTTTTTAAAAAGAATTCACCGTATGCGCGCCTCACGATTTTTTATTTCCACGCTTAAAGAAGCGCCTTCCGACGCCGAGATCGTCAGCCATCAGTTGATGATGCGCGCCGGCATGATCAAACGCCTCGGTTCGGGCATTTATACCTACATGCCGATGGGGCTGCGTGTCATCCGCAAAGTCGAGGCCATCGTCCGCGAAGAGATGAACAAGGCCGCCGCCATTGAGCTGCTGATGCCTTTGGTGCAGCCGGCCGAGCTCTGGCAGGAGACCGGACGCTGGGACAAGATGGGCGCGGAGCTGATGCGCGTGAAGGATAGACACGGCCGCGATTTCGCGATCCAGCCGACTTCGGAAGAAGTGATCACCGATGTAGTGCGCTCGGAAATTAAATCCTACCGGCAGCTTCCGTTGAATTTTTACCACATTCAGACCAAGTTCCGCGACGAGCGCCGTCCGCGTTTCGGCCTGATGCGCGGCCGCGAGTTCACCATGAAGGACGCTTACTCCTTCGACCGCGACCTGGCCGGCATGCAAGCCTCGTACAAAATCATGTTTGACGCCTATGTCGCCATCTTCACCCGCTTCGGCCTGAAGTTCCGCGCGGTGGCGGCCGACAACGGCGCCATCGGCGGCACCGGTTCGCACGAATTCCACGTCATCGCCAGCACCGGCGAGGACGCCATCGTGTATTGCGACACCTCGGACTACGCCGCCAATATGGAAGCGGCCGAGGCGCTGCCGCTGGCGGCAAGCCGTCCGGCCGCGAGCCAGGCGCTGACCAAGACCTCGACCCCGAACGCCACCAAGTGCGAAGCGGTGGCCGAGCTGCTCAAGCTGGACTTGTCGCAAACCGTGAAAACCATCGCGCTGACGGTGGAAACCGAGACCGACGGCAAAGTAGCTAAACAGTATTTCATGTTGCTGCTGCGCGGCGACCATGAGCTGAACGAAGTCAAAGTCGGCAAGGTCGCCGGCCTGGCCGCGCACCGCTTCTCGACCGAAGCCGAGATCCTGGAAGTGTATGGCTGCGTGCCTGGCTACCTGGGCCCGATCGGCACCAAGGCGCCGGTCACCGTGGTGGCCGACCGCACGGTCGCCAACATGGCGGACTTCGTCTGCGGCGCCAACGACGCCGGCTTCCACTACACCGGCGCCAACTGGGGCCGCGACATGGCCGAGCCGACCATCGTGGCCGACCTGCGCAACGTGGTGGCGGGCGACGCCTCGCCGGACGGCAAGGGCGTGCTGGCGATCGAGCGCGGCATCGAAGTGGGCCACGTATTCCAGCTGGGCACCGCGTACTCCGAATCGATGAAGGCCACCTTCCTCGACGAGAACGGCAAGCCTGCGCCATTGCAGATGGGCTGCTACGGCATCGGCGTGACCCGCATCCTGGGCGCGGCGATCGAGCAGAACTTCGACGACAAGGGCATCATCTGGCCGACCTCGCTGGCGCCGTTCGAACTGGTGCTGTGCCCGATGGGCATGGACCGCAGCGAAGCGGTCAAGGAAGCGACCGAGAAGCTGTACGCCGACGCGCAAGCGGCCGGCATCGACGTCATCCTCGACGACCGTGGCCTGCGTCCGGGCGGCATGTTCGCCGACTGGGAGCTGATCGGCGTGCCGCACCGCGTGGTGATCGGCGACCGTGGCCTGAAGGAAGGCAACCTGGAATACCAGGGCCGCCGCGACACCGAAGCGACCGCCGTGCCGGTGGCCGACATCGTCAGCTTCATCAAAGGCAAAATGGCGGCGTGATCGTGAAACGCTCGCTGGCCGGGTGTGCGGTGGTGCTGGCGCTGGCCGGCGCCATCGGCACGGCCCACGCCGGCAACCAGAAGGAAGAAGCGCTGGCCGATTCGGTTCGGCTGGCGCTGGCCAATGCCATCAAGGATGCGACCCCGCCGCAGCCGACATTCCGCACCGACTCCGAACGTTTGCGCTACCAGGGCTGGCTGGCGCAGGTGTCGGCGCGCCTGAAGCGCAAGCTGCCCGACGAGCAGACCCGCAACGAGTTCCTCGCCACCGTCTGGTACGAAGCGCGCCGCGCCGGCCTGGAGCCGGGCATGGTGCTGGGGCTGATCCAGGTGGAATCGGCGTATCGCAAATACGCGGTGTCTATCGTGGGCGCGCGCGGCTATATGCAGGTGATGCCGTTCTGGACCAATGTGATCGGCGACCGCAACCGCAGTGCGCTGTTCAATATGCAGACCAATCTGCGCTACGGCTGCGCCATCCTGCGCATGTATATCGACATGGAGTCGGGCAATCTCTACCTGGCGCTGGGCCGCTACAACGGCAGCCGCGGCAAGCCGGAATATCCGAACGCCGTGCTGTCGGCCTGGAACAACTGGAAGGTGCAATAAAAAATGCCGTCAACGCGTTGGCGGTGACGGCATCCCGGCGCGGCTGTACTGGCCGCTGCGCTTATTTCAGGTGGTCGGAAATGAGCTTGGTCATTTCGAACATGGATACTTGGGCTTTGCCGCCGAATACAGCTTTCAGCTTGTCGTCGGCATTGATCATGCGGCGGTTGGCCGGATCTTGCAGGTCGAGCTTCTTGATGTAATCCCAGACTTTTTTGGTGACTTCGGTGCGAGGCAGCGGGGTCGCGCCAACTACGGCGGCCAGCGTGGCCGATGGCGTCATCGCTTTCATGAAGGCGGCGTTCGGTTTGCGCGGTGCGGCCGGTGCGGCTGCTTTTTTCACTGCTGGCTTGGCTGCTGCTTTTGCGGGTGCTGCCTTTTTTGCGGCTGCCGGTTTCGCGGCGGCTTTCTTAGCTGGTGCTGCTGCTGGGGTTTTTTTGGCTGTTGCCATCTTCGAGCCTCCTTAACGAACACATGGAAAATTGCGCAATTGATCGCACCGGCTAATATTGGTGGTGATTTACCGAGTATGCAAGTGTTTTTCGCGTTTTTTCCCGGAAACACCACGTAAACACGGGCTTTCGCGGGGCAGCGCACCGTGGCGGCGCGCTTTTCCCTCTGTGACGCAGGCTTTTCCCGGCGGGGCTGCCTCGTTAGCGCATGCCCGGCATCATGCCCTTCATCGAGCGCATCATCTTCATCATGCCGCCGCCGGAGAGCTTTTTCATCATGGTCTGCATCTGCTCGAACTGGGTCAGCATGCGGTTCACTTCCTGCACCTGCACGCCGGCGCCGGCCGCGATGCGGCGCTTGCGGGTGGCCTTGATCAGCTCCGGCTTGGCGCGTTCCTGCGGCGTCATCGAGTCGATGATGCCGACCATGCGCCGCACCTGCTTGTCGGCCTGGTCCATGTTGGCGCCGCCGGCGGCTTGCTGGAACTGCGCCGGCAGCTTGTCCACCAGGCTGGCCATGCCGCCCATCTTCTTCATCTGGCCCAGCTGGGCCTTGAAGTCGTTCATGTCGAATTTGCCACCGGACTTGACCTTGGCCGCCAGTTCGGCCGCAGCCTTGCTGTCGACGCCTTTGCGCGCCTCTTCCACCAGCGCCATGATGTCGCCCATGCCCAGCACGCGGTTGGCCATGCGCTGCGGATCGAACGCTTCCAGGCCGTCCAGCTTTTCCGACACGCCGGCAAACTTGATCGGCTTGCCGGTGATGTGGCGCACCGACAGCGCGGCGCCGCCGCGCGAATCGCCGTCCAGCTTGGTCAGCACGATGCCGGTCAGCGGCAGCGCATCGTTGAAGGCCTTGGCGGTGTTGATCGCATCCTGGCCCAGCATGGCGTCGACCACGAACAGGGTTTCGATCGGCTTGACCGCCGCGTGCACGGCGGCGATCTCTTTCATCATCTCTTCATCGATGCCCAGACGGCCGGCGGTGTCGATGATCAGCACGTCGTGGTAGTGCTTCTTGGCCCAGTCCAGCGCGGCCAGCGCGATGTCGACCGGCTTGTCCTGCGCGGTGGACGGGAAGAAGTCGGCGCCGACCTGGGCCGTCACCGATTGCAGCTGGGCGATCGCGGCGGGACGGTAGACGTCGGCCGACACGGTCAGCACTTTCTTTTTCTTTTCTTCCTTCAGGTACTTGGCCAGCTTGCCGACGGTGGTGGTTTTACCCACACCCTGCAGACCGGCCATCAGGATGATGGCGGGCGGCTGCTGGGCAAAGCTCAGCTGCGCCGCTTCCGGGCCGAGGTCGGCGCCCATGATGGCGGCCAGCTCGCGCTGCACCACGCCGACCAGGGCCTGGCCCGGCGTCAGCGAGGAAATCACTTCTTCGCCCAGGGCCTTTTCCTTGACCTTGGCGATGAATTCGCGCACGGCGGGCAGGGCGACGTCGGCCTCCAGCAGCGCCAGGCGCACTTCGCGCAGCATTTCGGCGGTGTTGGCTTCGGTCAGGCGGGCCTCGCCGCGCATGGTTTTAACGACCTTGGCAAGGCGTTGGGTAAGATTGTCTAGCATGATGAACCCGGAATGAACAGTGGCCGTCATTTTACCCCATCGGGCAGGCCGCCGGCGCGGAGAGCCTGTTATCATTTCGCGCATGAACAGAGTGCGTATCTTCCTGGCGGCCCTGCCGGCGCTGGCCGGCCCGGCCGGGGCGGCCAATGTCGCCATGGCCTTTGGCGACAATCTGCCGCCGTTTATCATGGCGAAGGAGGACGCCGGCATCGAGGTCGAGCTGGTGCGCGAGGCGCTGGCCTATCGCGGCCATGTGCTGCAGGCGCGCTACCTGCCGATGGGCCGGATTCCGGTCAGCTTCAAGGCGCGCACGGTGGACGCCATCATGATGGACGTCGGCGAAGACATGACGCCGCAAGGCGGCTACTACGGCAACCCGCCGGTCATCTACGACAATGTGTTCTACACGCTCAAGCGCAGCAAGCTGGCGATCCGCAGGCCGGAGGATTTGCAGGGCCATACGGTGATCGCCTTCGTCGGCGCGGCCGCGCGCTACCCGGTGTGGCTGCAGCCGCTGACGCGCGGCACCGGCTATGTCGAGAGCAACCACCAGGAGGCGCAGCCGCTGCTGCTGGCGCTGGGCCGCTATGAAATCGTGCTGAGCGACCGCAGCATCTTCCAGTACTACACCCGCCTGCAGCGCCAGCGCGATCCCGGCTTCGTGATGCCGCCGGTGGACGAGCACAGCTTCATCCGCGCCGACGCCGGCGACTACCGGCCGGTGTTCCGCAGCGCCGCCATCCGCGACGACTTCAACGCCGGCCTGGCGCATCTGCACAAAAGCGGCCGCTACCGCGCCATCTACGACAAATACCTGAAGGACTGAGCCGCAGGCGCCATGCCTGCGGCGGCGCCGTTACGGCAGCACCAGGCGCAGCAGGGCGCCGCCGGCCGCGACCGCGAAACTGTGCGGCCCGGTCGGCACGATGCTGGTCGGACGGTCCAGCCGCGCCGGCAGCGCGCCCAGCACCGTGCCCTGGGCCGGCAGGCCGGCCACGCCCGCCACCACGCTGCGGCTGCCGTCGGCCGCGGTGCGCCAGATCACGCCCTGCGCCGGATCGGCGCTGTAGACATAGCCGTCCGGCGCCGCCAGCACGCTGCGCGGAATCGCCGCGACGGTGCTGGCCACGCCCTGCGGCGTGATCTTGCGGTAGGCCGCCGCCGCGCCGGTGGCGTCGCGGTCGGTCGCATACAGATTGCCGTCGGCGTCGACACCGTTGAGCTGCGGCCAGGCGAAGCGGGCCGCCGCGCCGGCGCCGTCGACGCTGGCCGGCGGCGCCAGGCCGGAGTCGTCGATGGTGCCGGCCAGCAGTTGCAGCTTGCCGGCCACGAGGCGGTAGACCGCGCCCTGCGCCGTCGGCGACAGCGTCCGGCCCAGCAGCGTGACATACAAGCTGCCGTCGCGCGCCAGCGCCAGTCCGCCGGCGCGGGCCGGGAACGGCGTGCTGGCGGTGGCCAGCGTGCTGACCGCGCCGGACGGCGTGGTCTTGCGGATGACGAGGCGGCCGGACATATACGGCGCCGGGTTGGGATCGTCGGCGCCCTCGAGCGAATACACATTGCCGTCGCCGTCGGCGGCCAGGCCGCCCGGCTGGTAGTAGCGCGCCGCGCCGCCCTGGCCGTTGATGCTGCGGTCTTCGGTATCGTCGTTCCAGCCGGCCAGCGGTGCCAGCTTGCCGCCGCCGATGCGGTTGACGATGCTCTGGTAGGACAGCAGCAGGCTGCCGTCGGCCGCCACGCGCAACTGGCCGGGCAGGTCGTTATTCTGGCGCAGGTAGTTGCCCTGGGAGTTGCCGCGATAGACGGTGCCGATGGCGCCGCCGCTGATCTTGCGCACGCGGTAGCCGCTGCCGCCGGCGAACTGGTCGTAGTCGATCAGCAGCAGATTGTCGTCGGCGTCCAGCACCAGGCTGTCGGGCTGGGTGACGCCGGCGGTGGCGAGCGGGGCGTCGGCATAGGCCCGGTCGTTGATGGCGATGACCGTGCTGACGACGCCGGCCGGCGTGCGCCGGAAGATGGCGGTGCGCGCCAGGGAGGCATAGGGATCGGTGGAGTAGTAATAGATGTTGGCATGGCGGTCCACCATATAAGCGGTGGACGCCGACGGCCCCGGCAGCGTCAGGCCGGCCACGTCCTGCACGCTACCGTCCGCGCCCAGCTTGCCCAGCGCGGTGGCGGCCGCCACGTAGACGGTACCGTTGTCGTCGCAGAAGATGCGGCGCGCGGCGGCGTAGGCTTTCGGCAGCGTGGCGACGGTGGCGATGCCGCCATCCCTGGTCAGCGTGCGCAGATAGCTGGCCTGGGCGCCGCTATCGAGCAGGTACAGCTTGCCGTTGCCGCAGGCCGCCAGCGCGCTGACGCTTTCCACCCGCGCGCGGCTGCGGTCGCCGTCGGCATGGCCGTTGACGGCGGCCGTCAGCGTGCTCACGCTGCCGTCCTTGGCCAGCAGGCGCACCGCGCCGGGAGCGCCGGGGCGGCTGTCGGCCACGTAGGTGTTGCCGTCGCGGTCGACCGCCATGTCGGCGACCAGGTCGAAGCGGGCATCGGTGCCCTGGCCGTCGAGCATGAAGTGGCCGCCGATGGTGCCGGCCGTCAGCGTCAGGCCGGCCAGCGCAGGATCGGGAGCCAGGCTCAGCGTCAGGCTCTGGCTCAGGTTGCCGGAGGTGGCGGTGATCGTCACCTGGCTGGCGGCGTTGATGCGCGCCGGCGGCAGGTAGTTGACGCTGTTGCCGCTGGCGGCGGACAGGCTGCCGGCGCTGCCCGGCGCCAGCGTCCAGCTGACGGTGCCGGCGCCGTTGAGCGTCGCGCTCAGCGCAACCGGCACGCCGGCGACGACCTGGGCCGGCGGGGCGCCCAGGGTCAGCGTGGTCGCGCCCGGCGTCACCGGCGTGGTCGGATCGGTGCCCGGCGTGCTGGGCGTACTTGGCGTGGCTGGATTGGGCGGCGGATTGGCGGCGGTCGGCGACGGCGAGGAGCCGCCGCCGCAGGCGGTCAGCGTGAAAACCAGCGCCGCGGCGGCGCAGTGGGCGGAGGTGCGGAAGGCAGAATTCAAGCGTGGCTTTCGGAAAATCGGATTAATCATTTATATAATATTGTCAGCTTATTATCTCACGCTGATATCAAAGGGAAATGCGCGCATTGTCACTGGCCGCAAGCAAAATTCAGTTTCCCGTTGACAACGTTGTTTTATATTGGCATCGTTGATGCTTTGCTAATATCAGGAGCAGCGCATGGAACAAGAACAACGCGTGCGGTTTCACGCCACCGGCGGCGAGTACTTCCGCATCTGGATCGTCAACCTGCTGCTGACCATCGTCACGCTGGGCATCTATTCGGCCTGGGCCAAGGTGCGCCGCAACCAGTACTTCTATTCCAGCACCGAGCTGGCCGGCAGCAGCTTCGAATACCACGGCAACCCGGTCGCCATCCTCAAGGGCCGCATCGTCGCCGCCGTGATCTTCGGCATCTACCTGGCCGCGGCTGCGTGGGCGCCGCTGGCGGCGGTGGCGGTGGCGCTGGGCATGGGCGCGGCCTCGCCGTGGTTCATCTGGAAGAGCTTGCAGTTCCGCCTGCATAACACCAGCTATCGCGGCATCCGTTTCCGCTTCGTCGGCGACGTGCACGACGCCTACACCAACTACCTGGTGCGTCCGCTGCTGAACGGCGTCACCTTCGGCCTGGCCACGCCCTTCATCCACCAGCGCGCCAAGGCCTGGCAGCACAACGAAAGCCGCTACGGCAAGGCGCGCTTCTCCTTCGACGGCAGCGTCGCCGATTTTTATAAACTGTATGGCGGCTTGCTGCTGATCGGCGGCGCCGGCCTGGTGCTGCTGTTCCAGCTGATGATCAAGAACGCGCCGGCACCGGCCAGCAGCGCCCAGGCGGCCGGCGAAACCAGCTTGTTCCTGCTGGCTTTCTATGGCTGGGCCTTCGTGGTCTATCCGCTGTTCATCAACATGCTGCAAAAGCTGATCTGGAACCACACCAGCCTGGAACAGCATCGCTTCCATTCGGACATGCGCTGGGGCCGGCTGGCCTTCATCACCTTCACCAACTACCTGGCCGTGATCTGCACGCTGGGCCTGTTCCTGCCGTTCGCGCGCGTGCGGGCGATGCGCTACCGCCTGGAGTCGATGTCGCTGCTGGTGGACGGCAGCCTGGACGACATCACCGCCGTGCAGGACGGCGAAGTCGGCGCGACCGGCGAAGGCATGGCCGAGTTCATGGATTACGACCTGTCGCTATGAGCGAAGCACAGCAGCCCGCGCCGCCGGTGGCCGCGCGCTATTTCGACGGCCAGACCTCGCGCCTGCACCGCGTCACGCTGACGGTGGCCGGCGGCGTCGCCCGCCTGGACGGCGAGGCCGAGCGCGTAGCGCCGCTGGCCGAGCTGCGTGTATCCGAGCGCAGCCGCCACGCGGTGCGCAAGGTGACGTTCGCCGACGGCGCCTATCTGGAAATCGACGACCTGGCCGGTTTCGAGCAGCTGCTGCGGCAAACCGGCCACCGCGACAGTCCGGTGGTGCTGTTGCAGCACAGCTGGCGCGGCGTGCTGGCCGCGGCCGTGGCCACGGTGGCGCTGCTGGCGCTGGGCTATCTGTATTTCCTGCCGGCCGCCGCCGGCTGGATCGCCGACGCCCTGCCGTTGTCGGCCGAACGCCAGCTGGGGCAGGGCGTGCTGGCCGCGCTGGACCGCCAGATGTTCGCGCCGTCGACGCTAGCGCCGGCCCGCCAGGAACAATTGCGGCGCCGCTTTGCCGCGCTGGTTGCGCCGCCGTCGGACGGCCCGGCGCCTGCCTGGCAACTGCTGTTCCGCAGCAGCCGCGTCGGCCCGAACGCCTTCGCGCTGCCGTCCGGCGACATCGTTATGACCGACCAGATGGTCGCGCTGCTGCAGGACGACGACGCCGTGATGGGCGTGCTGGCGCACGAGCTGGGCCATTTGCAGCGGCGCCATATGACGCGCCGCATCATCCAGAGTTCGGCCGTGACGGCCACCACCTCGCTGGTGTTCGGCGACATCTCCGCCGTGCTGAGCACGCTGCCGGCGCTGGCGCTGGACATGAAGTACTCGCGCGACGCCGAGCAGGAAGCCGACGATTACGCGGCGGCCATGCTGCGCCACAACGGCATCGCGCTCGACCATCTGGCGGCGGTGTTCGCCAAGCTCGACAAGCTGGACGGCGGCAAGCTGCCGCCGTATTTCTCCAGCCATCCGCCGAGCGCCGAACGGCAGGCCCGGCTGCGCACTCGGCCATGATTGAACGATAGGCAAGCGCTCTCCAGCTTGGTATGATCTGCACTGAAAAAAGTGGTATCACACTCGACAGGAGAGACGGATGAAATTGAACGCTATCGCCAAGACCTTGACCATCGCCGCCATGCTGGCCGCCGGCGCCACGCAGGCGCAGGAAGTGGTCCGCCTGGGCAATCTGAAGTTCGCCCACTACGGCGCCGTCTCTTACATCAAGGAGATCGCGCCCAAGTGCGGCATCAAGGTCGAGGAGCGGGTGTTCGCCAAGGGGCTGGACGTCATGCAGGGCATCATCGCCGGCGAGCTCGACGTCGGCACCACCGCGTCGGAAGCGGCGATCTCCGGCCGCGCCAGCGGTGCGCCGATTTTCGTCGTCGCCGGTTTCGCCAAGGGCGGCGCGCGCCTGGTCGGCCGCAGCGAGCTGAAGATGAAAAGCGTCAAGGATTTGAAGGGCAAGAAAGTCGGCGTCACGCGCGGCGGCATCCAGGAAGTGCTGCTGCTGGCCGAGCTGCAGCAGGCTGGCCTGAGCGCCTCCGACCAGCCGGGCAAGGACGTGCAGCTGATCTACCTGGCCTACGCCGATTTGAACCAGGCGCTGCTGGGCAAGAACATCGACGCCATGATGAACTCCGAGCCGCAATCCTCGCAATCGATCAACAAGGGTTACGGCAACGAGATCCTCAAGCCTTACGATACCCCGATCGGCGAGCCGATCCGCACCATGGTGATGACCGAGAAGTTCTACAAGGAGAAGCGTCCGCTGGCCGAGAAGTTCATGCGCTGCTTCGTCGAAGCCACCAAGACCTTCATCGAGCAACCGGCCGTGGCCGAGAAGTATGTGCGCGAGACCGTGTTCAAGGGCCAGATCACCAAGGACGATTTCGATGACGCCATCGGCAATTCGCCGTATTCCTACGACATCACGCCCGAGCACATCCAGATCACCACCGACGTCATGTTCAAGACCGGCGTCGGCCGCATGAGCAAACCGCCGGCCGCCAAGGAATGGGTCAAGACCGATCTGCTGGACGGCGCCAAGAAAAGCCTGGGCGTCAAGTAAATGGTCAAGTTCAAGCTGAAGGAGGTAGGCGTCGGCCTGATCGTGCCGGCGCTGGTGATCGGCGTCTGGCAGCTGGTGTCGATGAAGGGCTGGGTCAATCCGCAGATGCTGCCGTCGCCGCTGGCGGTGCTGGAACGCT
This sequence comes from Rugamonas rivuli, assembly GCF_009380165.1. Classification (GTDB taxonomy): domain Bacteria; phylum Pseudomonadota; class Gammaproteobacteria; order Burkholderiales; family Burkholderiaceae_D; genus Rugamonas; species Rugamonas rivuli. The sequence goes on along the minus strand of NZ_WHUF01000004.1, from coordinate 642,940 downwards.
GGATCGCCTATCTGTTGCCGATCCAGCCGTACAGCCCGGAGCAGGGCGGCTGGCTGTTGTGGGCCGTGTCCGGCGAGCTGATCGTCGACGCCCTCGGCAGCCTGTACCGCGTGGTGGTTGGTTTCGCCATCGGCGCCGCGCTGGCGCTGCCGCTGGGCCTGGTGATGGGCGCCAGCCAGACCGTGTACGCCTGGCTCAATCCGCTGATGCAGCTGCTGCGGCCGATTCCGCCCATCGCCTACATCCCGCTGTCCATCCTGTGGTTCGGCCTGGGCAATCCGCCGGCCATCTTTTTGATCGTGCTGGGCGCCTTCTTCCCGGTGCTGATGAACACCATCGCCGGCGTGCGCCAGGTCGACAGCATCTACCTGCGCGCCGCGCGCAACCTGGGCGCCAGCGGCAGCACCATGTTCCTGCGCGTGATCCTGCCGGCCGCCGTGCCCTACATCCTGTCGGGCGTGCGGATCGGCATCGGCACCGCCTTCATCGTGGTGATCGTGTCCGAGATGATCGCCGTGAACAACGGCCTGGGCTTCCGCATCCTGGAGGCGCGCGAGTACTTCTGGTCGGACAAGATCATGGCCGGCATGATCACCATCGGCCTGATCGGTTTGATCATCGACACCGCCGTCAACAAACTGAACAACCATCTGCTGCGCTGGCACCGCGGCCTGGAGAACTGATGATGAGTGTTGCAAACCCGCCCCACATCGTCGTCGCTAACGTCAGCAAGGTGTTCCAGACCGCCGAGCGCCAGCTGGTGGCGCTCAAGGATATCGACCTGGAGATCCCGCAGGGCCAGTTCGTCTGCCTGCTGGGGCCTTCGGGCTGCGGCAAGTCGACGCTGCTGAACGCCATCGCCGGTTTCGCGCCGCCGAGCGCCGGCCGCATCGTCGCCGACGGCAGGGAAGTGACGGCGCCCGGCCCCGAGCGCGGCATGGTGTTCCAGGAATACGCGCTGTTCCCGTGGATGACGGTGGCCGACAACGTCGCCTTCGGCCTGGAGATCAAGGGCATGGCCAAGGCCGAGATCAACGCCATCGTCGACAAGCTGCTGGCCATGCTGTCGCTGACCGACTTCCGCAACCGCTTTCCGAAAGACCTGTCCGGCGGTATGCGCCAGCGGGTCGCCATCGCCCGCGTGCTGGCGCTCGATTCGCCGATCATGCTGATGGACGAGCCGTTCGGCGCGCTCGATGCGCTGACCCGCCGCAACCTGCAGGACGAGCTGCTGCGCATCTGGGCCGAGCTGAAGAAGACCATCATCTTCGTCACGCACAGCATCGAAGAGGCGATCTATCTGGCCGACCGCATCGTCGTCATGACCTACCGCCCCGGCACCGTCAAGCGTGACCTGATGGTGGAACTGCCGCGCCTGCGCGATCCGGCCTCCGCCGAGTTCAACGCCCTGAAGCGCGAACTGGGCCAACTGGTGATGGAAGAGCAGCAACGCCATCACAACGACGAGCTGCGCATGGCAGCCATCGACTGAGCGATGGTGTAAACTGAGGGACATGCAGACTCCTTTACTCTTCGCAGCCATCGCGCTGTATCTTATATGTGCCGCGCTGCCGTCGCGCCGGGCCGGGCTGATTTCCGCCCTGACGGCGGCCGCCTGGGTGCTGCACGGCGCCGGCCTGTGGTCGGAAGTGGCCGGCGGCGCCGGCACCATCCGCATCGGCTTTGCCGCCATGCTGTCGTCGGCGCTGTGGGTGTCGGTGGCCGCGTACTGGATAGAAAACCAGAATTTCAGCCTGGACGGCATGCGCCGCCTGGTCATGCCGAACGCCGCGCTGGCGGCGGCGCTGCAGGCCGGCTTCCCCGGCAATGTGATTCCGCTGGAGGGCAAGTCGCCGCTGTTCGGCTGGCATATCGCCATCGCCACGCTGGCCTACAGCACGCTGACGGTGGCCGCCTTCCATGCGGTGCTGATGGCCTTGCAGGAAAAGCGCCTGCACGCCGGCACCGACGCCAGGAGCTTCATGTCCAGCGCGCTGGACCGGCTGCCGGCGCTGCTGACGATGGAGAAGCTGCTGTTCCGCATGATAGGCTTCGGCTTCGCCCTGCTGAGTTTGACGGTGCTGTCGGGGATCGTGTTCTCGGAACAGCTGTTCGGCCAGGCGCTCAAATGGGACCACAAATCGGTGTTCACCATGATGTCGTGGCTGTTGTTTGCCTCGTTGCTGGCGGGCCGCCGCTTCCGTGGCTGGCGCGGCAAGACCGCGCTGAGCTTCACGCTGGCCGGTTTCGCTACCTTGTTGCTGGCCTATGTCGGCAGCCGTTTTGTGTTCGAAGTGGTTTTGCATAAGGGTTGGGCATGAGCCGTATTATCTTTTGGCTGGCGTTGGTTTTCCTGGTGATCTTCGCCATCCGTAGCAAGATCCGCGAGGCGCAGAAGCGTCAGCAGCAGCAATTCCGCCAGCCGCCGCAGCCGGACGGCGCGCGTCCCGCCGCCAAATCGGTGGCCGACGCTGAAACCATGTTGCAGTGCGCCCATTGCGGCATCTTCTATCCGGCATCGGAATCCGTGCAGGCGCGCGGCCGCGACTATTGCAGCGCGGCCCACGCCACGCTGCCGGCTGCCTAGGCCCCGGCGTGATCGCGCGCCTGCAGGCTTTATCGGCTGAATCGCGCGCAACCTTCTGGCGCTCGCTGCAAACGCTGAACGCCACGCGGGTGGTGATCGCGCTGGTGCTGCTGGTCTACCTGAGCTTCGACAACCACGGTCTGCGCGCTTCCGGGCCGTATCTCTACCTGCAGATCTGCCTGATTTACCTCGGCCTGGCGATCGTCTTCGCGCTGACGGCGGTGTATTGGCAGCGCCGCTTCCTGCTGCAACTGCTGTCGCAGATCGCCTGCGACCTGGCCGTGATCTCGCTGCTGTACCTGGCCGGCGGCGGCTTGCGCAGCGGCCTGGCCATCCTCTATCTGTTCCCGCTGGCCGGTTCGGCCATCCTGGCGCCGCTGATGCTGTCGCTGTTCTGCGCCTCGCTGGTGGCGCTGTTCATGCTGGCCGAAAGCACCTGGCAGGTGTTCATGATGGAGGGCGAACAGCCTTATTTGCAGGCCGGCTTGTACGGCGCCGCCTTCTTCGCCGCCGTGTTCGTGGTCAACCGCATGGCCGCCAAGCTGATCGGCCAGGAAGAGCTGGCGATACGGCGCGGCGTCGAGATCACCGTGCAGCAGGCGGTGAACCGGCTGGTGATGGCCAACGTCGGCGACGGCATCCTGGTGATCGACGCCGATGGCCAGGTCTTCGCCGGCAATCCGGCGGCGCAGCAGATGCTGGGCATGATAGGCCCCGAGATGAAGTTCCGGCTGTCGGCCGCCGCCGCGCTGGCGCCGCTGGCGCAAGCCTATGCCGAATGGCGCGACGACGCCACGCGCAGCACCGCCTATGTCACCATCAAGCCCTATGCCGAGGCGGCGCTGCAGGACGTGACGGCCGCGTGGAGCGCGCGCCGCGACCTGGCCGCGCACTTGAAGGTGCGCTTCGCGGCGGTCAACACGGACGGCCTGGGCACGGACCGCAGCGTGATCTTTTTGCAGGACGTGACCGGCATCGAAAACCAGGCGCAGCAACTGAAGCTGGCGTCGATGGGACGACTCACCGCCAGCATCGCGCACGAGGTGCGCAATCCGCTGTCGGCCATCGGCCACGCCACCTCGCTGCTGGGCGAGGACCTGGACAGCACCGTGCACCTGCGGCTGCTGAAGATCGTCGGCGACAATGTGGCGCGGGTCAACCGCATGGTCGAGGATATCTTGCAGCTGTCGCGCAAGGTGCAGCCGCACAGCGAGCCGCTGGCGCTGGAAGTCTTCCTGGCCGAGCTGAAGGCGGAGTTCGTCGAAACCCACGGCCTGCCGCCGGACATCATCGGCACCTCGGCGCCGGCCGGCACGCTGGTGCGCTTCGATGCGCTGCACCTGCGCGAGGTGGTGCTCAACCTGCTCAACAACGCGGTGCGCTACGCCAGCGGCGGGCCGGAATCGATCCGCATGGACCTGTTGAGCGACAAGGCGCGGCGCATGGAGCTGCATGTGCAGGACGACGGCCCCGGCATCTCGCCCGAGGTGCGGGCCCACCTGTTTGAGCCGTTTTACACCACATCCAGCAAAGGGACGGGGCTGGGACTGTATCTGGCGCGCGAATTGTGTTTGAATAACGAAGCGCGGCTGGACTATGAATATCGTTTCGACATCAAGGACAGCCCCGATGGGACGCCCCGCTCCAGCGGGCGGTTTGTAATCACCTTCGCCCATCCGGCGCAAAAGTAGAGAGGCTGCTTGATGAGTGCTAGAGGTTCCCAACGCGCGCCTCGCGTGCTGGTCGTCGACGATGAAGCCGACCTGCGCGAGCTGCTGGAACTGACCCTGCTGAAAATGGGGCTGGACGTCGACAGCGCCGCCACGCTGGCGCAGGCGCGCGGCCTGCTGGCGCAACCGGAGCGCGAATACCAGCTGGTGCTGACCGATATGCGCCTGCCGGACGGCCTGGGGCTGGAGCTGGTGCGCGAAGTCAGCGCCGCCTACAAGAACACGCCGATCGCGGTGGTGACGGCTTTCGGCAGCGCCGACAACGCCGTCATCGCGCTCAAAGCCGGCGCCTTCGATTACATTTCCAAGCCGGTGGCGCTGGACCAGCTGCGGGTGATGGTGCAGTCGGCGCTGCGGCTGAACGCCGAACCGCCGGCCGGCGAGGCGCCCGATGCCGCGCAGGCGGCCAGCCGTTTGAAGGGCGAGTCGGCCGTGATCCAGGCGCTGCGCGCGCAGATCGCGCGGCTGGCGCGCTCGATGGCGCCTATCGCCATCAACGGCGAATCGGGCAGCGGCAAGGAGCTGGCGGCGCGCGAGATCCACGCGCTCAGTTCCCGTGCAGGCAAACCTTTCATCGCCGTCAACTGCGGCGCGATCCCCGAGGCGCTGATGGAGGCGGAGTTCTTCGGCTACCGCAAGGGCGCGTTCACCGGCGCGGCCGATGAGCGGGACGGTTTCTTCCAGGCGGCCAACGGCGGCACGCTGATGCTCGACGAAGTGGCGGACCTGCCGCTGGCGATGCAGGTCAAGCTGCTGCGCGCGATCCAGGAGCGGCGCGTGCGCAAGATCGGCGCCACGGCCGAAGAGCCGGTCGACGTGCGTATTATTAGCGCGACCCACAAGAACCTGGCGCAGTGCGTGGAGCAGGGCAGCTTCCGGCAGGATCTGTTCTACCGCCTGAATGTGATCGAATTGAGCCTGCCGCCGCTGCGCGAGCGGCTCGACGACCTGGCCGTGCTGACCGGCGCCATCCTGGAACGGCTGGGCACTTTCGAACACAAGGTGCGGCTGGGCGAGGGCGTGCTCGATGCGCTGCGCGGCTACTCCTTCCCCGGCAATGTGCGCGAGCTGGAAAATATCCTGGAGCGGGCGCTGGCCTTCGCCAACGACGGCGTGATCGAGGTGGCGGACCTGGCGCTGAAAGGCGCGCGCATGGTCGAAGCAGTCGTGCCGCTGCCGATGCCGGCGGCGCCGCACCCCGCCGCCAGCGAGGCCGCCGCGCCGGACCTGGCCCCGGCGCCTTCGCCGACGCCGGCCGATCAGGGGCCGGCCGCCGCAGTCGCCGCCGCCGCAGGCTTGCCGCCGCTGCCCCATCTCGACGCGCTGCCCAGCAGCCTGCCCGACTACCTGAACCAGATCGAGCGCGACATCATCCTGCGCGCATTGGCGCAGACGCAGTTCAACCGCACCCAGGCCGCCCATCTGCTGGGCATCAGCTTCCGCCAGCTGCGCTACCAGATGCAGAAGCTGAACATCCAGGAGCCGGAGGCGTGAGCGCGCCGCCGCTGGGCGCCGACGGCTGGTGGCCCGAGGCGATCCGCTACGACACCCCGTACGCCGACGACCGTCCCGACCCCGCCGACATCACGCTGCTGGTGGTGCACAACATCTCCCTGCCGGGCGGCCGATTCGGCGGTCCGCACGTGTCCGACCTGTTCACCGGCCGCTTGGACTATAATACTGACCCCTCGTTCGCGGACCTGCGAGGGCTGAAGGTGTCGAGCCACTTTTTCATCCGCCGCGACGGCCGCGTGATGCAGTATGTTTCTGCTAACGACAGGGCCTGGCATGCGGGTCTGTCGGTTTTTCGCGGACGCGAAAAGTGCAACGACTATTCGGTCGGCGTGGAGCTGGAAGGCACCGACGACAGCGGCTTCGAGCCGGCGCAGTACCAGGCGCTGGCCGTGCTGACGCTGGCGCTGCAGTCGCGCTATCCGCTGACCGATGTGCAGGGCCATGAACACATCGCGCCGGGCCGGAAAACCGACCCGGGACCGTTGTTTGATTGGGAATTTTATCGAAAAAGCTGGCAGGCACTGCTTAATCAAAAGGCACTGGATGAGCCCGCGTTAGTGGGTGCTAGCGCCGGATTGCGCTTCGCAAAAGGCCTCCTGCAAAGTCAATAGAAAAATTGCCTGAAACGGCAAAATTTCCACTTGTCTTACGATTATCTGACCACTACAATCAGTGTATCGATTCACACCAATCACTAGATATAGTAGTTCTCATGACACTGGTTCTTAAACTATTTGCAAGCCGCCAAGGCCAGTTCACCACCCATTTTATTGCAGTTTAACCGGCCAGGCAGGTTTGGCAGGTCGCTTCATTTTGGCCTTTTTTTATACAACATTACGTCGCGCAGCACTGACTGCACGCTGTTATCGGGGAGCTTAAATGCAATCTACTCAAGACATCACCATCAATCCAGCGCTGGTACCAGCAGCCGCTGCGAGCACCGCCAGCAGCCCGGTCACGGCCGCCAGCGACCTCGGTGACTACCGCATCATCCGCCGTAACGGCGCGGTCGTCGCGTTTGAACCGTCGAAAATCGCGATCGCCGTCACCAAGGCCTTCCTGGCCGTGAACGGCGGCCAGGGCGCAGCCTCGGCCCGCATCCGCGAATTGGTAGAGCAGCTGACCGCCAGCGTCGTCACCGCACTGGTGCGCCGCCAGCCATCGGGCGGCACCTTCCATATCGAAGACGTGCAAGACCAGGTTGAACTGGCGCTGATGCGCTCCGGCGAACACGATGTCGCCCGCGCCTACGTGCTGTATCGCGCCAAGCACATGGAAGAGCGCCGTCTGGCCAAGGAAGCCCAGGGCGCCACCGCCGCCATCGAAGCACCGCAAATCCACGTGCTGGAAAACGGCGAGCGCAAGCCGCTGGAAATGAACCGCGTCACCGGCCTGATTAACGCCGCCTGCATCGGCCTGGAAAAGCACGTCGACGCCGACGCCATCCTGGCTGAAACGCTGAAGAACCTGTACGACGGCGTACCGGTCGAAGAACTGCACAAATCCGCCATCCTGGCCGCCCGCGCGCTGATGGAAAAAGATCCGGCCTACTCGCAAGTGACGGCCCGCATCCTGCTGCACACGATCCGTAAGGAAGTCTTCGGCAAGGAAGTCGCGCAAGCCGCCGCCGCCGCCGAATACGTGACCTACTTCCCGCAATACATCGCCAAGGGTATCGCCAACGAACTGCTGGACACCAAGCTGGCCGAGTTCGACCTGGCCCGCCTGGCCAAGGCGCTGGTCGCCGACCGCGATCTGCAGTTCGGCTACATCGGCCTGCAAACCCTGTACGACCGCTACTTCCTGCACGTGCGCGACGTCCGCATCGAGATGCCGCAAGCGTTCTACATGCGCGTCGCCATGGGCCTGGCCCTGAACGAATCCGACCGCGAAGCGCGCGCCATCGAGTTCTACAACCTGCTGTCGACCTTCGACTTCATGTCGTCGACCCCGACCCTGTTCAACTCGGGCACCCTGCGTTCGCAGCTGTCGTCGTGCTACCTGACCACCGTGTCGGACGACCTGGAAGGCATCTACGACGCCATCAAGGAAAACGCCCTGCTGGCCAAGTTCGCCGGCGGCCTGGGTAACGACTGGACCCCTGTGCGCGCACTGGGCGCCCACATCAAGGGCACCAACGGCAAATCGCAAGGCGTGGTGCCGTTCCTGAAAGTGGTCAACGACACCGCCGTCGCGGTCAACCAGGGCGGCAAGCGCAAGGGCGCGGTCTGCGCCTACCTGGAAACCTGGCACATGGACATCGAAGAGTTCTTGGACCTGCGTAAAAACACCGGCGACGACCGCCGCCGCACCCACGACATGAACACCGCCAACTGGATCCCGGACATGTTCATGAAGCGCGTGATGGAAAAAGGCGAGTGGACCCTGTTCTCGCCATCCGACACCCCTGACCTGCACGACCTGGTCGGCAAGGCCTTCGAAAAAGCCTACCTGGGCTACGAAGCCAAGGCCGCCGCCGGCGAAATCCGCGTGTTCAAGAAGATCGCCGCGCTGGACCTGTGGCGCAAGATGCTGTCGATGCTGTTCGAAACCGGCCACCCATGGATCACCTTCAAAGACCCATGCAACATCCGTTCGCCGCAGTCGCACGTCGGCATGGTCCACAGCTCCAACCTGTGCACCGAGATCACGCTGAACACAGGCCCTGACGAAATCGCCGTCTGCAACCTGGGTTCGGTCAACATGCCAGCCCATATGAAAGAGGGCAAGCTGGATCACGTCAAGCTGAAAAAGACCATCCGCACCGCCATGCGCATGCTGGACAATGTGATCGACATCAATTACTACGCCGTCGACAAAGCGCGCAACGCCAATATGCGTCATCGTCCGGTGGGTCTGGGTGTGATGGGCTTCCAGGACTGCCTGCACATGATGCGTATTCCGTTCTCGTCGAACGAAGCCGTGTCCTTCGCCGACACCTCGATGGAAGCGGTGTGCTACTACGCCTACCTGGCTTCGACCGAACTGGCTGAAGAACGTGGCCATTACCAGTCGTACAAAGGCTCGCTGTGGGATCGTGGCATCCTGCCGCAGGACTCGATCAAGCTGCTGGCCGATGAACGCGGCGGCTACCTGGAGCAGGATACCTCGGCTGCCATGGACTGGACTCCGGTGCGCGACCGCATCAAGAAGTTCGGCATGCGTAACTCGAACTGCGTGGCGATCGCTCCAACCGCGACCATTTCGAATATCATTGGCGTGTCGGCTTGCATCGAACCGACCTTCCAGAACCTGTACGTGAAGTCCAACCTGTCGGGCGAGTTCACCGAGATCAACGCCTACCTGGTGCGCGACCTGAAGGCGCGCGACCTGTGGGACGAGGTGATGATCTCCGACCTGAAGTACTTCGACGGCTCGCTGGCCAAGATCGACCGCATCCCGCAAGACCTGCGTGACATTTATGCAACCGCGTTCGAAGTGTCGCCGACCTGGCTGGTGGAAGCAGCATCCCGCCGCCAGAAGTGGATCGACCAGGCACAGTCGCTGAACATCTACATGGCTGGCGCATCGGGCAAGAAGCTGGACGAGACGTACAAGCTGGCATGGCTGCGTGGCCTGAAAACCACCTACTATCTGCGCACCACCTCCGCTACCCATACGGAGAAGTCGACCTCCAAGACCGGCGCGCTGAACGCGGTGGCGGTGGACGGCGGCATGTCGGCCAGCGCGATCGCGGCTGCGACGCCAGCTGCGGTGGCTCCGGTGGCCGCAGCCGAGGAAGACGGCGCCGCCTGTTACCTGCGTCCTGGCGACGACGGTTTCGAGGAATGCGAAGCCTGCCAGTAATCTAAAGTGTCGTTCCCGCCAGCGCGGGAACGACTGTACTAATATATACACATAGAATTCAGAGGGAAAACCATCATGTCGCTGTCCTGGGACGAAGAGGCCGCATCGGCCGCACCGCAAGCTGTCAATCAAGCCGCACTGGCCACCGGCGAAGCCAATGCCGAGCAAGTCGCGCGCCGCGTCAATGCCGACGACAAGCGCATCATCAACGGCAAAACCGACGTCAACCAGCTGGTGCCGTTCAAGTACAAGTGGGCATGGGACAAATACCTGGCCGGCTGCGCCAACCACTGGATGCCGCAGGAAGTGAACATGCAGCGCGATATCGAGCTGTGGAAGAATCCGAACGGCCTGACCGACGACGAGCGTCGCCTGGTCAAGCGCAACCTGGGCTTCTTCGTCACCGCCGACTCGCTGGCCGCCAACAACATCGTGCTGGGCACCTACCGCCACATCACCGCGCCTGAGTGCCGCCAGTACCTGCTGCGCCAGGCCTTCGAAGAGGCGATCCACACCCACGCCTACCAGTACATCGTCGAGTCGCTGGGCCTGGACGAGGCGGAGATCTTCAACGCCTACAACGAAGTGAAGTCGATCCGCGACAAGGACGAGTTCCTGATCCCGTTCATCAACACCCTGACCGACCCGGCCTTCACCACCGGCACCGTGCACAGCGACCAGCAACTGCTGAAGTCCCTGATCGTGTTCGCCTGCCTGATGGAAGGCCTGTTCTTCTACGTCGGCTTCACCCAGATCCTGGCGCTGGGCCGCCAGAACAAGATGATGGGCGCCGCTGAACAGTACCAGTACATCCTGCGCGACGAATCGATGCATTGCAACTTCGGCATCGACTTGATCAACACGATCAAGATGGAAAACCCGCTGCTGTGGACTCCAGCCTTCAAGGAAGAGATCAAGCAGCTGTTCCTGAAGGCCGTGGACCTGGAGTACGCCTACGCCGAAGACACCATGCCGCGCGGCGTGCTGGGTCTGAACGCCACCATGTTCAAGGGCTACCTGCGCTTCATCGCCAACCGCCGTGCGACGCAGATCGGCCTGGAGACGCTGTTCGACCAGGAAGAGAACCCGTTCCCATGGATGAGCGAGATGATCGACTTGAAGAAAGAGCGTAACTTCTTCGAGACCCGCGTCATCGAATACCAGACCGGCGGCGCGCTGAACTGGGATTAATCTGTAGCGTACCAAAGCAAAAAGCCTGGCGGTTGCCAGGCTTTTTTCATTTCAGGCGGTCGCGATTGGCGTGGATGGCGCCAGGCCGGGCGACTGGCTCTCTCCCATGACCGCCATCTGATGTTCGCCTCCGGGGCCGGGATTGAAGCTCAGGTCATAGCATGGCGATAGCTGCCAGTGCCAGTCGCGGCTCATCCGGTATGAGACATTCTTGGCGTGGTCGTCCCGGTTATTGAACAGCACATTGAAGACGCAGCGCTGGAACGCGGCGTCGACCTGCCGCTGATCGCCGGTCATCAAACGCGTGGCGCGCAGGAAGGTGCTGTAGTCGACCGACGGCAGGCGGAAGTCGACATGCAGCAGGGCGGCTAGCGTATGGACCGGCACGCGCACGTCATCTTCGCGGTCGAAGCGCCGGGCGCCAAAGGCCGCCAGTCGCCGGTCCAGATCGAAATGGCGCGTCGCTGGCATCTCCAACCCACAGCTCCGCGCCAGTTCGGCATACACATGTTCGATCGCGCAGACTTCCTTATGCTCGTTCTGCGCGGGGAACTTGACCAGCCACGGTTCGCCGCCGGCAGCATCGTCCAGCGTGCTGACTTGACCGCTGGCTGGATCGAAGCGCACCAGTACCTTGGGCCGGGAGCCATGTGGCGATCCTCCCAGCAGGACCAGTTGCTTGAGGATGGCGCTGTCCTCGCCCTGCAAAAGAGTTTGCGCCGCTCTCGCCAGGTCAAGCAGGCGCAGGTCCTCCGGTGATAGCTGTAGCGGATCGGGTGGTTCATAACTGAGCGCACCCATGCCGCGGTCGCCGACGAACGCCAGCCTGTCGAGCGGAGAGATGCCGCTCTGCGTCCACCTCAATTTTCGAAATAGTTTATTCGTTAGGTGTATGAACGAGTCGTCGGGAAGACTCTGCGCGGAGCGCGCTTGCGGTTTGCCCGCTCCGCTTTTTCCATGGCGGCGATCGACGCGATCTTGAGACGGAAAAGTTCGCCCAGGTCGTCCGCCAGTCCGAGCGCGGCGACGATCTGGATGAAGGACATCAGCGAGGCTTGTCCCACTTTGTGGCCCGCGCCACGACGCTCATAGCGCGACAGCGATTGTCCGCCGCTAGCTCATAGCGTAAACACACCGCCCACACTGGCCGACTTCATCGACGCGAAGCGCAGCAGTGTCAGTCTGCCGCGGCTCGTCGCGACGAACTGCGCGCGCTGATGAAGCGCGTCGCGACCGCGCAGGCGCCGCCGCAAAAACGGCGACGCGGAACGCGCCGCATCACGCGGCGACACGCTCGATGTTCGCGCGCGCGATGCACACGCACCGCCGCGATCCACATCGCAGCGCATCAGCGCCGGCGCGCACCGCAGTATTCTGCTTGCCATTCGCCGCACTCTGTCTCATAATCGCGACGAATTTAAAACAGTGAGTAGCGGCGGCGCGCAAGCGATGCGCAAGCGCTCTCGAATTCGGAAGTGGGCGGCGCGGATTTTTCCGCCGGCGATGACGGCATCGCAGAAACCCAGACGGCACAAGGCGCGCTTTCAAGCGCACTTTTTTCGCGCGACGCCGCGAACGTTTTTTCGAACTCGATTGAGCGCGCACATCGCGGCGCGACGACGCAAGCGGGCATGCCGAATCGGCGTGCGTATGTGAGTTGACGAGCTTAACGCGAAAAAAAGCGCATGAATATCTATCGTGCTGGTTGCGCACCGACAAGGTTTTCGTGTACTTTACGAGATTGAAAATGCGTGTTTTGAAGTGTGCATAAATTTGACGTCGCACACGCCGCAGAAATGATCGCGATACGGGATACAGATTCACACAGATATGCACAAGACCACACTGTTTTTGTTCAACCGTCTTGCCTGATTAGGTTCGGGCTGGGCGGTTTTTTGTTTGAAAACGAAAACCGTGAATGGCTGCGACGTAGGTCCATGGAGCTGAGTACACGCCCGACCACCCGCAAAACGTCGCAACAAGATTTGTACCTGAACGCCGAGCCGGCCACGGTCGGCGCGCAGGTCGATGGCTGAAGTGCTGCACTCGTGAGGGGTTGCAGCAGTTCAGCTGGTGCCGAATTCATTAGCGCAAACCGTTGTTCGTTTGCGCCGATGAATAATTCGCCTGGCCTAATTCCGGGCCGGACGGGTTTAAATCTTGTAATGAATTTTTCCCATCCCCGATGAAGGAGAACTAAAAATGGCAACAGCCGCAAAGAAACCAGCAGCAAAGAAACCGGCCGCGAAAGCCGCCGCCCCAGCGAAAAAGCCTGTCGCAGCGAAAGCCGCCGCCAAGCCAGCAGCGAAAGCTGCCGCTAAACCAGCCGCTAAACCAGCCGTGAAAAAAGCAGCTGCCAAGCCAGTCGCTAAAAAAGCCGCCGCTAAACCAGCAGCCAAGCCAGCAGCAAAAGCAGCAGCCAAGCCAGCAGTGAAAAAAGCCGCTGCCAAGCCAGTCGCTAAAAAAGCTGTCGCTAAACCAGCAGCCAAGCCAGCAGCTAAAAAAGCAGCAGCCAAGCCAGCCGCTAAACCAGCAGCGAAAAAAGTAGCCGCTAAACCAGCAGCTAAAAAAGTCGTCGCCAAGGCAGCAGCCAAGCCAGCAGCCAAAAAAGCCGCAGCTAAACCAGCAGCTAAAAAAGCAGCAGCCAAGCCCGCAGCGAAAAAAGTAGCCGCTAAACCAGCAGCGAAAAAAGTCGTCGCCAAGGCAGCAGCCAAGCCAGCAGCTAAAAAAGCCGCCGCTAAACCAGCAGCGAAAAAAGTAGCCGCCAAGCCAGCAGCTAAAAAGGTCGCCGCCAAACCGGCAGCCAAGCCAGCCGCTAAAGCAGCAGCCAAGCCAGCAGCCAAAAAAGCTGTCGCCAAAAAACCAGCGGTAAAAGCAGCAGCCAAACCGGCTGCAAAGGCAGCGGCTAAGCCAGCAGCAAAAAAGCCAGTTAAGGCAGCCGCTAAGCCGGTTGCCAAGAAGCCAGTCGCTAAGAAGGTCGCCGCTAAACCGGCAGCCGCTCCAGCCGCTGCTTCGGCTGCACCAGCAGCGGCAGCCGCCGCTCCTGCTGCCAAGCCAGCTGTGAAAAAAGCTGCCCCGAAAAAGGCTGCTGCACCGAAGAAGGAAGCTGTCGCCAAGCCAGCCGCTCCAGCACCGGCCGCCGCTCCTGCAGCAAAAACCGTGTTGGCACCGGCCGCAGCATGGCCGTTCCCAACCAGCACCCGTCCTAGCTAATTAAATAGCTTCGATGCCTGCTGAGGCAATGGGCCGCTGTGTGAGACAATCACACAGCGGCTTTTTTTTGGAGGGAACTCGTGCTTAGTATTCTCGTGTTGATTGTCGACGCCATCGCCACCCTGTTGGGCGGGGCGTTGTTGTTGCGTTTCTGGATGCAGGCGATCCGCGTCCGCCCACCGGCATCGGTGGCCCAATTTACGTTCCAGCTGTCGGACTGGCTGGTGCGCCCGCTGCGCCGCATCGTGCCCGGTGTGGGCGGCTATGACTGGGCCAGCCTGATCGGCGCGTTCCTGATCGTGCTGCTGGCCACGTCGGTGATGTACCTGGCAGGCTGGACCACGCCGCTGGTGCTGCTGATGGCCTTCCAGCGTTTCCTGCAGTGGATTTTGTACGGCTTCATGGCCTTGCTGGTGATCGAGGCGATCTTCAGCTGGGTGAACCCGCATGCGCCGCTGGCGCCGTTCGTGCGCGCGCTCAACGAGCCGCTGCTGCGGCCCATCCGCCGCGTGGTGCCGCTGGTCGGCAACCTGGACCTGTCGCTGCTGGTGGCGCTGATCGTGCTGCAGATCGCGCTGCTGGTGCTGGGCATGCTGTTTAGCGGACGCTAAACCGCCCCGGACGAAAAAAAGCCCCCATCGGCTTGAGCACGCTCAGGCCGATGGGGGCTTTTTCTTTGGGACTAGCTGATCAGTAACGGTAGCCGAAGGCGGCTTCGAAGCGGTCGGCGATCTCGGCGGCGGTCGGCTTGTGGTTTTGCGCGCCCTTGCTGGCGATCTTGATCGCACCCAGCAGGCTGGCCAGGCGGCCGGTGGTTTCCCACTTCCAGCCGTTGGTGATGCCGAACAGCAGGCCGGCGCGGTAGGCGTCGCCGCAGCCGGTCGGGTCCACTGCCTCGGCCACCGGCACGGCAGGGATCTCGATGCGCTGGCCGCCGGTGTGGATCTCCGAACCGTTTTCGCCGCGCGTGATGATCAGCGCTTGCAGGCGGCTGGCGATTTCCGGCACGGTCAGGCCGGTGCGGTCCATCAGCAGTTCGATTTCGTAGTCGTTGGTGGTGACGTAGGTGGCTTTGTCGATGAACTCGATCAGCTCCTCGCCGTTGAACATCGGCAGTTGCTGGCCCGGGTCGAAGATGAACGGGATCTGCAGCTTGGCCAGGTCGGCGGCGTGCTTCTTCATGCCCAGGTGGCCGTCCGGCGAGATGATGGCGAGGGCGGCAGGGCCGGCCTTGGCGACTTCGTTCTCGTGCGCGTAGGACATGGCGCCCGGGTGGAAGGCGTTGATCTGGTTGTTGTCTTCGTCGGCGGTGACGAAGCACTGGGCGTTGTAGGCTTCCGGCTTGATCAGGATGTTGTCTGTGGACAGGCCGAGCTTGCGGAAGCGCTCCATGTAGGCGGCGTTGTCCTGGCCCATGACGCCGACGATGCGCGGATGGCCGCCCAGCAGTTGCAGGTTGTAGGCGATGTTGGGGGCGCAGCCGCCGAACTCGGTGCGCATGGTCGGCGCCAGGAAGGAGACGTTCACCTTGTGCAGCTGGTCGGCCAGCAGCAGGCTGTCGAAGCGGCCGGGGAATTGCAGGATGGTGTCAATTGCGATCGAGCCGCAAATCAGGGAGGTCTGGGTCATGGTGTGGTCTTTATGGATAGAAGACTGCGATGTGATAGCCGGATGCTTTCAGCTGGCTCAGTTCAAAGTATAGTTTGACAGATTGTTCGGTGTGCGGGGCGAAGCCTTTGTCCAGCGCGACGTCGGCGCCCAGGTATTCGCGCGGGGTGAACACGCGGCGCAGCACGGCCTTGTCGTTGGCGTCGTCCAGCACCAGTTCGATGTGCGGCCAGGCTTGCGCGGTGGCGCTCTGGTTGCGCAGCTGGGTGGTGAAGGAGAAGCCGGTGTCGCTCAGGGTTTGCAGCTCGCCCTGTTCGATGCTGAGGTCGTCGATCTGCGCCGGCAGTTCGATCTTGCAGCCGAGCGCGTTGCAGGCGGCCGTCAGCGCCGGCTTGAGCGGCGGCAGCGCGGCGGCGATCTGGTTGCGGAAGGTGGTCAGGCCCTGGGCTGCCAGCGTCGTCAGCAGCAGCAGGGAGCCCAGGCTCATGGCGATGGTCGCGGCCTTGCCGTACTTCTGGCGGCGCCGTTCGCGCTTGATGAAGCCGGGCTCTTCGGCTTCGGTGTCGGGGCTGTCGGTGTCGGTGCCGCTGCCGGCGTCGGTGTCGGCCGCGTCGGCCAGCAGGTGGGCGTGGGCGCGCGCGGACTGCGCCTCGGCCAGGCCGGCGGACGACAGCTGCACCAGCGCTTCTTCGTCGATCTCTTCCAGCTCGTTGAAGCGCGCGGCTTCGCTTGGCACGGCGGTGGTGTCGGCGGGCGGTGCGTCGTCCAGTGTCGGCTCAAGGCGTTCGGTTGGCAGGACGGAGGTGAAGGCGTCGGGCGCCGGGGCGGTGTCGGCGGCCGGCTCGGTGTTGTCTTGCTCCAGGACGGCCAGTTCGGCAGCCAGCGCGGCTTCCAGTTCTTCGTCCGACATGGCTTCGATGCTGAGCGCGTCTTCGAGCGGTTCGTCGTCCGTCCACTGCGTGTCGACAGCGGGCTCGGCGGTCGGCTCAATCGTCGGTTCGGGCTCAATGGCCGATTCGGACTCGGCCTCCACGTCGAGGTCGAGGTCCAGCGCTGCTTCCACGGCGGGCGGCAGCGTGGCCGCTTCGGTCGGCAGCGCGATGGTGTCGGCCGGCTCGGCGTCCAGCGGCGCTGCGGCTTCGACAGCGGGCGCATCGGCGGCCTCGGGAGGCTCTGCAGCTTCGGCGGGTTCGACCGCGTCCAGCGCGGTATCGAGTTCCAGCGTGTAGATGGGTTCGGCCTCGTCGCCGCTCAGCGCTTCGGCGGCGCGGGTATCCAGCGCGGCCATCTTCTCGTCGAAGGCGACCGGTTCGGGCAGCGGGGAGGGGAGTTGGACAGGTACCGGCGCCGTTGCCGGTGCGGCGAGCGGCTCCAGCAGGGCCGCGTTGCCGTCAAAAACTTCATTACAGGAGCCACAGCGCACTATGCCCCCACGTAATTTCAACTGGTCATGGGCGACCCGAAATATCGTGTTGCAGTGGGGGCATTTTGTGGCGAGCGCCATTGCTGTGGTTAGCGCGCCGCTGGAACCACGTCGCTGCCGAGGCGGCCATGCAGGGCCACCCAGCCGTCTTGCTCAGCCCAGACGCCCAGCTTGATGAACGGGGCATAGGCTGCCGCCACTTCCTCGGCCTGGCGTGCCAGCACGCCGGACAGGATCAGCGCGCCGCCGTCGGCCACGCGGCCCGACAGCATGGGCGCCATCAGCTTCAGCGGGCTGGACAGGATGTTGGCGACGACGATGTCGAAACGCTGCGCCGCATGCTGCGATTGCGCGAAGGTGTCCGGCAGGAAGTACGCGATCTCGCACTTGTTGCGCTGTGCATTGTCGGCCGCCGATTCGATCGCCTGCGGATCGATGTCCACGCCGACCACTTCGCCGGCGCCGACCTTCTTGGCCACCATGGCCAGGATGCCGGAGCCGCAACCGTAGTCGAGCACGGTCTTGCCCGGCGCCGGATTCGCTTCCAGCCACTCCATGCACAGACGGGTGGTCGGGTGCGAGCCGGTGCCGAAAGCCAGGCCCGGATCCAGTTCCAGGATCAGGCCGTTGGCGTCCGGCGCTTCGTGCCAGCTCGGCACGACCCAGATGTTCTTGCCGATGTGGATGGGCGCGAACTGCGACTGGGTCAAGCGCACCCAGTCCTGCTCCTCCACCTTGCGGGTGGTGAACTTCGGCAGCGTGGCCAGGCCGATCTGGCCGGCGGCGGCCGCGACGATCACGGCCTGGTCGTCATCTTCGTCGGTCAGGGCGACCACGCGGCTGTGATCCCATGCCGCTTCGGTCGGTTCCATGCCCGGCTCGCCGAACAGCGGTTTTTCCGCGTCCGTGCCTTCGTCCGCGTCTTCCACGGACACCGACAGCGCGCCCACGTCCATCAGGGCTTCCGACAGTGCTTCCGCGTGGTCGCGGGCGATTTCGATGACGATTTCAGTCCAGCTCATTATTGTGGCGCCTTGTTACTCAAACTCAGTTTATGCAGGTCCGGCATGTCTGCCAGCTTTTGTTCCAGGTAATGGATGTTGGTGCCGCCTTCGATGAAGCGGGCGTCGACCATCAGCTCGCGGTGCAGCGGGATGTTGGTCTGGATGCCCTCGACCACCATTTCCGACAGCGCGATCTGCATGCGGCGGATCGCCTGCTCGCGGGTGGCGCCGTAAGCGATGACCTTGCCGATCATCGAATCGTAGTGCGGCGGTACATAATACCCCGCATAAGCGTGCGAGTCGACGCGCACGCCCGGGCCGCCCGGCACGTGCCAGGAAGTGATGCGGCCTGGCGACGGCGTGAACTTGAACGGGTCTTCGGCGTTGATTCGGCACTCGACGGCGTGGCCGGACAGCATCACGTCGCGCTGGCGGAAGCGCAGCTTCTCGCCGGCGGCGATGCGGATCTGTTCCTGCACGATGTCGATGCCGGTGATCATTTCGGTGACCGGGTGTTCGACCTGCACGCGGGTGTTCATTTCGATGAAGTAGAACTCACCGTTCTCATACAGGAACTCGAAGGTGCCGGCGCCACGGTAGCCGATCTTGCGGCAGGCTTCGGCGCAGCGGTCGCCGATCTTTTCGATCAGCTTGCGCGGGATGCCCGGCGCCGGCGCTTCTTCGATGACCTTCTGGTGGCGGCGCTGCATCGAGCAGTCGCGTTCGCCCAGCCAGACGGCGTTCTTGTGTTCGTCGGCGAGGATCTGGATTTCCACGTGGCGCGGATTTTCCAGGTACTTCTCCATGTAGACTTCCGGATTGCCGAACGCGGTGCCCGCTTCGGTCTTGGTCATCGCCACGGCGTTGATCAGTGCCGCCTCGGTATGCACCACGCGCATGCCGCGGCCACCGCCGCCGCCGGCCGCCTTGATGATGACCGGGTAGCCGACTTTGCGCGCAATTTGCACGATAGCCTTGGGATCGTCCGGCAACGCGCCGTCCGAACCGGGCACGCACGGTACGCCTGCCTTGATCATGGTTTGCTTGGCCGAGACCTTGTCGCCCATCAGGCGGATCGAGTCGGAGCGGGGGCCGATGAAGACGAAGCCGGATTTTTCCACGCGTTCGGCGAAGTCGGCGTTTTCCGACAGGAAGCCGTAGCCCGGGTGGATCGCTTCCGCGTCCGTCACTTCGGCGGCGCTGATGATGGCCGGCATGTTCAGGTAGCTGAGCGTCGAAGGCGCAGGACCGATGCACACCGATTCATCCGCCAACTTCACGTATTTGGCGTCTTTGTCTGCTTCCGAGTGGACCACAACCGTCTTGATGCCCAGTTCGCGGCAAGCGCGCTGGATACGGAGGGCAATTTCGCCACGGTTGGCGATGAGGATTTTTTCAAACATGATAGGTTCGCGTATGTCTGTGAGCACCGGCGGGCCGGTAACGTCAGGTAGAGGAGGGAATGCGGACCAAGCCGGCGCGCCCGTCACCGATGGGGAGGGCGCAGGCCGGTCTTAGCCTATCACAAACAGCGGTTGGCCGAATTCGACCGGCTGGCCGTTCTCGACCAGAATCTGGGTGATCGTGCCGGACTTGTCGGCGTCGATTTCATTCAGCAGCTTCATCGCTTCGATGATGCACAGGGTATCGCCTTCCTTGACGGTGGCGCCCACTTCGACGAACGCCGGCGAACCTGGCGCGGACGAACGGTAGAAGGTACCAACCATCGGCGACTTGACCACGTGGCCGGTTGGCTCGGCGGCGACAACGGCGACAGGGGCGGCTGCTGCGGCTGGCGCGGCGGCTGCCGGGGCGGCGTGGTATTGCGGCATGCCTTGCGGCTGCATCATCACCATTTGGTTTTGCGGCATGGCGGACGACTTGACGATGCGTACTTTGCTCTCGCCTTCGGTCACTTCGAGCTCGGCGATGTCCGATTCTGCGACCAAATCAATCAAGGTCTTCAGCTTGCGTAAATCCATGTAACCCCCAGGAATGTCTTTGTTATGTAAGTGTGAGCGGCAGCGCTTTTTGAGCGGAGCCGCGCGGAATTGCGCGCAGATCGCGTAGATTATCGCTTTTTAAGAACGAAGTCGATGGCAAACCGATATCCTTCGATACCCAGTCCGCAAATAGTACCTATAGCGATCGCGCTAAGAAATGAGTGGTGGCGAAACGACTCGCGCTGGTAAATATTCGAAATATGCACTTCAACAAACGGTATCGCCACCCCCGCCAGGGCGTCGCGCAAGGCCACGCTGGTGTGGGTCAGGCCGCCCGGGTTGATGACGATGGCGTCCACGCCTTCCGTTCTGGCGGCATGGATGCGGTCGATCAGCGCCCCTTCGTGGTTGCTCTGAAAGCAGGACAAGCTCGCGCCCGCCGCCTGGGCTTGTGCCTGGGCTGCGTGTTCGATGTCGGCCAAAGTGCTAGCGCCGTAGACCTCTGGCTCGCGGCTTCCCAGTAAATTCAGGTTGGGGCCGTTGAGCAGGAGGAGGTTTTTTGCCATGGGTTCAGGACCGTTTTCCGCGAAAGTTCCGCATTTTGCCGCCAACCGTCGGCATTGGCAAGAGAAAAAAACTTGTAAAACTATTTACAGAGTTGCCAGATCCTTGCGCAGCTCGTCAAACTTCAAACGGCCCAGATAGGTCTTCTTGACCTGGCCGTCGGCGCCGATCAGCACCGTGTAGGGAAGGCCGCCGGCGGCGTTGCCGAAGGTGCGGGAGAGCTCGGTGCCGGCCATGCCGGCGACGAAGACTGGATAGGTGATTTTGAACTTGTCGTTAAAATCGGCGATATTTGTTGCCGAATCGATACCGATTCCGATAACTTGCAGCTTCTTACCCTCTTCTCCGGCGGCCAGCGCCGACAGCTCCGGCATCTCCTGCACGCACGGACCGCACCACGGCGCCCAGAAATTGACCAGCGTGGCCTTGCCTTTGTACTGGCCCAGGGCTTGCGCGACGCCCTTGGCGTCCGGCAGCGTCAGCTTATATAAGCTATCGACGGGACCGGTAACGCCGGCTGGCTGGGTGGTGGTGAGCGGCGGCGCGGCGTCTTTTTTATGCATGCCGACATAGGCGCCGGAGGCGGCGAATAGCAAAGCTACAACAACATAGGCTGCGAGGTGTTTTTGATTCATGGTGGATTTGGGTTGGAGTTTTCTTGGGTGCTGTTAACTAGTAGGGCGCGCACGGCGGCGATATCGGCGCGCATCAATTTGCCGTCGCCACGGGTTTTGACGGCGCCGCGCAAATCGTCCAGCTCATACAGGGCGGCGTGCACGCCTTCCTTGTGCCACATGAAGCTGACCGTTTCGACCGTGCCGTAGCGCGGACCCTTGAAGTGGGGCGTCTCGGAGATGTCGATTTGTAAATTGCGGTTCAGCAGGAAGATTTCCACTTCCTTGGCGCTGTCGGCGAACAGCTGCAGGTGGATGTCGTCGTGCGGGCCGGCCGTGCCATTTAATACGGCGCCGGTCAGATAGGGGTGGAAGGCGGCCAGGCCGTCCATGATGTCGACCGCCAGCGTGCGCAGCCGGAACAGGCGGGCGGGCTGGGTGTCGGCATGGAACAGCGACTGGTAGATGCGCACTTCCGCCTCGATCTGGGCGTTATCCGGCAACAGGTTCAGCGGCGGCTGGGTATCGCCGAGGATCTGTTTGGCGGCCTTGCGCTTGGCGGTGTTGTAGTCGTGCCCATCCTGGGCGATCAGGCGTGCGGCGGCCGCGGCGATCTCCGCACGCAGTAGCAGGACTTCTTCGATAACATTCGGCGTCATGGACCAGATAATACTCTGAACCGGGAAAAGGGCGTCGGGTCGGGTAAAATCCCGTATTCAATCGTCGTCTTGATCACTATGCACATTCATATTCTCGGTATTTGCGGCACCTTCATGGGCGGCCTGGCTGTCCTGGCAAAAGAAGCGGGCCACCGCGTGACTGGCTGCGATGCCAATGTTTATCCGCCGATGAGCACCCAGCTGGAAGCCCAGGGCATAGAGCTGATCCAGGGCTTCGGCCCGGAGCAGGTGCAGCTCAATCCCGACCTTTACGTGATCGGCAACGTCGTCTCGCGCGGCAATCCGCTGATCGAAGAGATCATGAACCGCGGCTTGCCTTACGTGTCCGGTCCGCAGTGGATCGGCGACCACATATTAAAAGACAAATGGGTGCTGGCCGTGGCCGGCACGCACGGCAAGACCACCACCTCGGCCATGCTGACCTGGATACTGGAAGACGCCGGCTATGCGCCCGGCTTCCTGATCGGCGGCGTGCCGATGAACTTCGGCGTCTCGGCGCGCATGCAGGGCGATAAGGATTCGATCTTCTTCGTCATCGAAGCCGACGAATACGACACCGCCTTCTTCGACAAGCGCAGCAAGTTCGTGCACTACCATGCCAAGACCGCGATCCTGAACAACCTGGAATACGATCACGCCGACATCTTCCCCGATCTGGGCGCCATCGAAACCCAATTCCACCACCTGGTGCGCACCGTGCCCGGCATCGGCCGGGTCGTGTTCAACGCCGACGAAGCCGCGCTGCAACGCGTGCTCAAGCGCGGCTGCTGGAGCGAGAAGGAAAGCTTCGGGGGCAGCGAAGGCGCCGATTGGGCGATGAAGGAATACGATGACGGCAGCTTCGACGTGATCTTTGGCGGCGAAACGGCCGGCCACGTGGAATGGAGCCTGACCGGCAAGCATAACCGCGCCAATGCGCTGGCCGCGATCGCCGCCGCCCGCCACGTCGGCGTGCCGGTGGCGCAGGCGGCCAAGTCGCTGGCCAGCTTCGAGAACGTCAAGCGCCGCATGGAAGTGCGCGGCGTGGTAAACGGTATTACTGTTTATGACGATTTCGCCCACCACCCGACCGCCATCGCCACCACCGTCGGCGGCCTGCGCCAGAAGGTCGGCAAACAAAGCCGCATCCTGGCCGTGCTGGAGCCGCGCTCAAACACCATGAAGCTGGGCGCGATGAAGGATGCGCTGCCGGGCAGCCTGTCCGAGGCCGACCTGGTGTTCGGCTACGGCAGCCAGCAGGCGCTGGGCTGGAGCCTGGGCGACGCGCTGGCGCCGCTGGGCCAGATCGCCAGCGCCTATGAAGACATCGACGTGCTGGTGGCCGCCATCGTCAAGGCCGCGCAGCCGGGCGACCAGATTCTGGTGATGAGCAACGGCGGCTTCGGCGGCGTGCATAACAAGATCCTGGAAGCGCTGGCGCGATGATTCTCTATCTGCACGGATTCCGTTCGTCGCCGAAATCGATGAAGGCGCGCGTGATGGCGGAACGCATGGCGGCGCTGGGCCTGTCGGAACAGTTCATCTGCCCGCAGCTGCCGGCCTCGCCGAAGCTGGCGATGGAATTGGCGCTCTCTTTAATAGACGGCGTGCCCGCCGGCGAGCTGACCATCGTCGGCTCCTCGCTGGGCGGCTACTACGCCACCTGGCTGGCCGAGCGCATCGGCTGCCGCGCCGTGCTGCTGAACCCGGCCATCGTGCCATTGAAGGATCTGGACAAGCACGTTGGCGTGACCACGCAATTCCATTCCGACGAGCCCTTCGAGTTCAAGCGCGGCTATATAGAAGAGCTGCGCGCGCTGGCCGTCAACCCGGTCACGCGCCAGGAGCGCTATTTCCTGATCGCCGCCACCGGCGACGAAGTGCTGGACTATCGCGACATGGTGGCGCACTATGCGGGCGCGCGCCAGCAGGTGATCGAAGGCAGCGACCATGGCATTTCCGAGTTCCCCGACTATGTGGAGTCTGTGTTGGAGTTTTGCGGTATTGAGGCCCAGCAGTGACGGCTTCGACAAGGGGCGCTTCGCTGCGGCAGACGCAGTGGCAGCCGCACGTGCTGGCCCTGAACGCGCCGCCGGCCTACCGCCAGTGGCTGACCGCCGACGGTTCGCTGACCGCCAAGCTGAAGGCGCACAGCGATACCTTCCGCGTGCAGTGCCTGCACCAGACCACCGCGCGCTGCCTGACGGACGAGGCGGCGGCGATCGGCATGCATCGCCCCGGCCGCGTCTGGGAGAGGGAAGTGCTGCTGCGGTGTGATAATACGCCTGCGGTGTTCGCGCATACGGTGGTGCCGATGTCGGCCACGGCCACCGACTGGCCCCTGTTCAGCGCGCTGGGCGAGCGTTCGCTGGGCACGACGCTGTTCGGCGACCCGCAGGTGCGGCGCGGTGTTTTGGAATTTGCAAGATTGCGGGAAGGGCATCCTTTGGCGCAGCGCGCGCGCAAGGCGCTCAAACTGGAGCAAGGGCTGGACGGTCCGCAAGAACTCATATTATATGCACGGCGCTGTTTATACAGGCGCCGTCAGGGTACCCTGCTGGTGACGGAAGTGTTTCTGCCTTCCGTACTGGAATTGAAACTAATAACAACGAACAGAAGCTAGCAATGAATCTATTTTTCGAAGAATCCGGCGATTTCAAGGTCGGCACCATGATGTCGCAAGCCGGCGAGGCCTACCAGGTTGAAATGGCCAGCGGCAAGCGCACCAAGGTCAAGATCAAGGACGTGCTGCTGCAGTACGAGAAGCCGTCGCCGACGGATTTGATGGAACAGGCCAAGGCGGTCGCCGCCGACATCGACCTCGACTTCCTGTGGGAAGTGGCGGGCGAAGAGGAATTCGGTTTTGCCGAACTGGGCGCGGAATACTTCGGCCACACGCCGCTGCCGGCCGAAGCCGCCGGCCTGATCCTGAGCCTGCACTCGGCGCCGATCTACTTCTACAAAAAGGGCCGCGGCCGCTACAAGGCCGCGCCCGAGCAATCGCTGCGCGCCGCCCAGGCCGGCATCGAGAAGAAGAAACAGCAGGCGCTGGTGCAGGCCGGGTACGTCGAAGAGCTGAAGGCCAACAAGCTGCCGGCCTCGATGCAGAACATCGTCATGCAGCTGCTGTTCAAGCCGGACAAGAACTCCATCGAATACAAGGCGCTGGAAGCGGCCTGCAACGAGCTGCACACCAATCCGCAGCGCCTGATGCTGGCGGCCGGCGGCGTGGCGTCGCCGAAGGCGCTGCACATGGCCAAGTTCCTGTTCGAGAATTTCCCGCGCGGCGCCGGTTTCCCGGAAGTCGCCGTGCCGGTGCCGCCGACCGACCTGCCGCTGGCCAACGTGCAAGCGTTCTCGATCGACGACGTCACCACCACCGAGATCGACGATGCCTTCTCGGTCACGAAGCTCGACGACGGCAACGTCAAGATCGGCATCCACATCGCCGCGCCGGGCCTGGGCATCAAGCCGGACGACGCGGTCGACAAGATGGCGCGTGCGCGCATGTCCACCGTCTACATGCCTGGCGATAAGATCACCATGCTGCCGGATTCCATCGTCGAAGCGTTCACGCTGGCCGAAGGCAAGACTTGCCCGGCGCTGTCGCTGTACGCCACGCTGAACCCGGCCGACTGGTCGGTGATCGCCACCGAGACCCGCGCCGAGATGGTGCCGATCGCGAACAACCTGCGCCACAACGACCTCGACGACCTGGTCAACGAGGAAACCCTGGCCAGCGGCGAGGGCGAGTATCCGCACAAGGAATCGCTGGGCCTGATCTGGCAATGGGCGCAAGTCCTGGAAGCGGCGCGCATGGTCAAGCGCGAAGGCTTCGGCCTGAAGCCGGAACAGAACAACCGCGTCGACTTCAACTTCTACGTGGAAGACGACGTCGTCACCGTCAGCCGCCGCAAGCGCGGTGCGCCGCTGGACAAGATCGTCGCCGAGCTGATGATCTTCGCCAACAGCACCTGGGGCAAGCTGATGCACGACCACGGCGTGCCGGGCATTTACCGCAGCCAGGGCCAGGGCGTGGGCGGCTGGGCCGCCAAGATGCAGGTGCGCATGCTGACCCATGCGGCGCCGCACCAGGGCCTGGGCGTGGACCAGTACGCGTGGAGCACCTCGCCGCTGCGCCGTTATACCGACCTGGTCAACCAGTGGCAGATCCTGGCTTGCGCAGAGCACGGCGTGACCGCGCCGCTGGTGGCTTACTTCAAGCACAAGGATGCCGGCCTGTTCGCGATCGTGTCGCAGTTCGACGCCGCCTACGCCGCCTACGGCGACCACCAATCGAACATGGAACGCTACTGGTGCCTGCGCTGGCTGGGCCAGCAGGAGGCGCGCCAGGTCGAGGCCGTGGTGCTGAAGGACGAGGTGCTGCGCCTGGTCGACATTCCGCTGATCATCCGCCTGCCGGGCATGCCGCAAGTGGCGCGCGGCGCCCAGGTCAAGCTGGACATCCTGCGCTGGGACGAGGTCGACCTGACCATCGAAGCCCGCATCCTGGAAATCCCGACCACCGATACGGTGGCCGCCGATGCCGAGCTGGACTACGAGGAAGAGGAAACGGGCGACGCGCCGGAAGAAGCGGTGGATGCGCCGGAAGTGGCGGTGGAGGCCGCCGCCGAGGAGCCGGCTTCGGAATAAATCCCGCAGCCCCGCGTTCGCTTTGACGTAAAATCAGCCCTATCTTTTCTACCCCGGCCTCGCGTGAAGTCTTTCAAAGAAAATCGCTTGCTGTACCTCGCCATCGGCATCTCGCTGATGGCGCATGGCGCCTTGCTTGCGGTGCACTTTGTCGCGCCCACGCCGGCGCCGGTGAAACCCACCGATCCGGGGCTGGAAGTGATACTGGTGAACGCCAAGCACAGCAAGGCGCCGCTGAAGGCCGACGCGCTGGCCCAGGCCAACCTGGACGGCGGCGGCACGGTCGACAAGGGCCGTTCCAAGTCGCCGATGCCGGACATGCGCAAGATGGAAACCGGCGACAGCATCAAGGCCGCCAAGCGCCGCATCGCCGAACTGGAAGAGCAGCAAAAGAACCTGCTGACCCAGGCGGCCAAGCAGACCCCTGTCATCGCGCCGCCGGTGACGGAAAAGAGCAAGCCCGATCCGCTGCCGACCGGCGCCGACCTGCTGGACGCCAGCAAGGCCATCGCCCGCCGCGCCGCCGAGATCAGCGAAACCATCGAGGACCAGAACAAGCGTCCGAAGAAAACCTTCATCACGCCGAGCACGCGTGGCGTGGGCTACGCGATGTACTATAAATCGATCCAGAAGCGCATCGAAGACATCGGTACGCTGAACTTCCCGCAGGCCAATGGCCGCAAGCTGTACGGCCAGCTGGTGCTGTCGATCCCGGTGTTCCAGGACGGCACGATCTACGAGAAGGATGGCGGCATCAAGGTCGACCGCAGCTCCGGCAATCCGGCGCTGGATGAGGCGGCGATGCACATCGTGCGCCGCGCCGCGCCGTTCGGCAAGTTCCCGCCGAACATGCTGTCGAGCGACCGCGACGATCTGTGGGTGATCGTCACGACTTTCAAATTCACCCGCGAAGACAAATTACAAGCCGACTTGAGCGGCGGAGGACGTTGATGGACCGCTACTGCGTATTCGGCAATCCGATTGCCCATAGCAAATCACCCGAGATACATGCCGCGTTCGCGGCGCAAACCGGGCAGGCACTGACGTATGAAAAACGGCTGGCGCCGGTGGACGGTTTCGCCGCCGCCGTGCAAGCCTTCATCGCCGAGGGCGGCAAAGGCGCCAACGTCACCGTGCCGTTCAAGCTGGATGCGGTGAAGGTGGCGCAGGCGCTGACCATCCGCGCGCGCGCGGCCGGCGCCGTCAACACCTTGCACTTCACCGAAGACGGCATCGTCGGCGACAACACCGACGGCGCCGGGCTGGTGGCGGACATCGTCAACAATGCCGGCGTGCAGATCATCGGCAAGCGCGTACTGCTGCTGGGTGCGGGCGGCGCGGCGCGCGGCGTGGTGCTGCCGATACTGGAACATCGTCCGGCGCAACTGGTCATCGCCAACCGCACCGTGGCCACGGCCGAGGCGCTGGTGGAACAGTTCGCCGCGCTGGGCGGCGAGGGCGTGGTGTCGGCCTGCGGCTATGCCGACATAGCCGGCGCGTTCGACCTCGTCATCAACGCCACCTCTGCCAGCCTGAGCGCCGAATTGCCGCCGGTGCCTGCATCGGTATTTGCGCCCGGTTCGCTTGCCTACGACATGATGTACGCAGCTTCCCCCACGGTATTCTTGCAGTTCGCCGGCCAGCACGGCGCACGCTTGCGTGACGGCCTGGGCATGCTGGTCGAGCAGGCCGCCGAAGCCTTCAGCCTGTGGCGCGGCGTGCAGCCGGCCACCGCCGGCGTGCTGCAATCGCTGCGGGACCAGCTATGAGCGCGGCCAAGTCAGGTAAATGGCGCTGGGTGAAGTGGATCTTCATCGTGCCGCTGCTGCTGGTCGTGGCCGTGCAGCTGTATTTCTTCCTGCAGATCTGGTGGTGGGTCGACCATAACCCGTCGATGACCAGCTTCATGCGCGAGCAGCAGTCGGCGCTGCGCGAGAAGAATCCCAACGCCAATATCCAGCAGATGTGGGTGCCGTACAGCCGCATCTCGAACAACCTCAAGCGCGCCATCATCGCCTCCGAGGACGCCAACTTCTCCGAGCACGAGGGCGTCGACTGGGAGGCGCTGCAAAAGGCCTACGAGAAGAACAACAAGAAACACAAGGTGGTGTCGGGCGGCTCGACCATCACCCAGCAGCTGGCCAAGAATTTGTTCCTGTCCGGCTCGCGCAGCTATGTGCGCAAGGGGCAGGAACTGGTCATCACCTATATGCTGGAAACCTTGATGGACAAGGAACGCATCTTCGAGATCTACCTGAACGTGGTGGAGTTCGGCACCGGCACTTTCGGCGCCGAGGCGGCGGCGCGGCATTACTATGGCATCAGCGCGGCCAACCTGGGCGCGGCCCAGGCGGCCAAGCTGGCGGTGATGCTGCCCAATCCGCGTTTTTTCGACAAGCACCGCGACTCGGGCTATCTGGCGCGGCGCACCGGCGTGATCTTGCGCCGCATGGGATCGGCTGAATTACCCTAGGAGGCAGCGATGTTAAGCAAGCAGCGTGGACTCGGATTGATACAGGTGGCCATCATCATGGCTTCGCTGGCGGCGGTGGCGATGGCTTTTTTGATGTCGGCCCGCCATGAGCGCAACTTCTTTGCCGAAGGGCTGTCCAAGCTGACCGGCAAGCCGGCGCCGGCGAGTGCTGCGGCTGCTTCATCGGATTCGGCTTCGGCGGCGGCCGCGGCCGTGCCGGCGGCGCCGGCCGGCGTGCTGCGCAAGTGCGTCATCGACGGCAAAACCGTGCTGTCGGACGTCGCCTGCCCGGACGGCAAGGTGGTCAAGGCCATCGATACGCGCGGCATCGAAGCGCCCAAAGTGCCCAAGCCGGACCCGGCCGACGCCGCCCCGCAGTCGGCCACCGACAAAAGGATAGAAAAAGCGACCCGCTAGGCTGAAAAACCGCATGGCAGGCTGGCCTCGGCAGGGGCTTTGCGGGTACACTTGCGCTGTTTCCAGAAGGCTCGCGTACCCATGATTAATGTTTTCGTTCTCCAGAATGGCCGGCTCAACCAAGTGCCCATCGACAGTCGCGGCGATCTGGAACAGGTCGAGCCGGTCTGGGTCGACCTGACCGACCCGACGGACGACGAACGCGCATGGGTCAAAGCCATCTACGGCGTCACCTTGCCGGGCGAGGACGAGGTCAAGGACATCGAAGCGTCGGCCCGCTACTACGAAGCGGAAAACGGCGACCTGCACCTGCGCACCGACTTTTTGCTGGAAGAAGAGGACGGCCCGTCGCGCATCGTCACGGTGGCCTTCATCCTGGCGCGCAAGATGCTGTTCTCGGTGCACACCGACGACCTGCCGGTGTTCCGCCTGGTGCGCATGCGCGCCCGCTCGCGGCCCGGTTCGATCGCCGACTACATGGACGTGCTGCTGGACCTGTACGCGACCGACGCCGAGTATTCGGCCGACGCGCTCGAAGGCATTTACCAGAACCTGGAAGAAGTCAGCGGCCGGGTGCTGCAGGAAGAGTTCACCGACCAGGACGCGGCCGCCGCGCTGAACGCCATCGCCCACGAGGAAGACTTGAACGGCCGCATCCGCCGCAACATGATGGATACGCGGCGCGCGGTCAGCTTCTTGATGCGCGGGCGTTTGCTGAATTCGGAGCAGTTCGAGGAAGCGCGCCAGATTCTGCGCGACATCGAATCGCTGGACGGCCACACGTCCTTCCTGTTCGACAAGATCAACTTCCTGATGGACGCCACGGTCGGCTTCATCAACATCAACCAGAACAAGATCATCAAGATCTTCTCGGTGGCCAGCGTAGCCTTCCTGCCGCCGACCCTGATCGCCTCGATCTACGGCATGAACTTCAAGTGGCTGCCGGAGCTGGAGTGGCAATTGGGCTACCCGTTCGCCATCGTCCTGATGATCACCAGCGCCATCGCCCCGTTCTGGTACTTCCGCCGCCGTGGGTGGTTGAAGTAAGCTTTACACCAGCTGCGGGCTGAATTCCAGTGACAGCGTGCTGAAGTAGGGCGCGGTATTCCATTTTTCGTTCAGCGACAGTGCGCGGTCGTACAGGGCCGCCTTGATGTCGATGCCGACCTTGCTGAAGTCGAACGGCTGCTTGTCGCGCGCCGTGCAGGCCGAGGCGGCGCCGGCAAGGAAGGCTTCCTCGTCGAACGTGCCCGACCACAACTGCGCCTGCAAACCCTCGACGATCGCTTCCGCCTGCACCGCCTCGGTCGCCACATCCTTGTTGGCCGCGTCGTGCACCGCCTCCATGACGAACTGCGCGTCGGCGCCGCGCGCCAGCAGGCTGAGGAAGCCGTGCCGCAGCGGCAAAGCCGACTCCACCACGTAATGCAGCAGATCGTGCGGCAAAATACCCTGGCGCGGCATCACCGTGTCGGTACAGCTGCCATTGTTGCGCACGAAGCGCAGCACATCGTATTTGTCCGTTTTGGACCGTTTTTCGGCGATCAGTTTCATAACCCGCAATATTAATTCGATAGTCACTGAATTATGCCCGCTACAAGGGCCGCAAATAGTCACCAACTTTCACGACTGTAATAAATTTGACTTACGATATCCTTTAGAATGGCGGCCTGCGTCACTCTCCGGTCATTCGCATCGGGTATCTTGGCCGAAGAAAGCACACACATGATCAAGAAACGGCAATTTTTCCCCCGTCAGGTGGTCGAAGCCGGCGGCAACCGCTGGGACTGGGCCCTGCTGCCCATCGTATTGGCACTGTTCGTCCTGATGGCCTACGGCAGCCAGCAAATGGCCCGCCCGTATGAACTGGGCCAGGCCTTGCCGCTGTCGCTGGAGCCGAGCTACCTGCCTTACTACCTGCTGCGCACCACGCTGCGCATGTTCATCGCGATGGGTGCGTCGGTGATCTTCAGCTGCGTGTTCGCCGCCCTCACCACCAAATACCGCCTGGCCGAAAAAGTGCTGGTGCCGCTGCTCGACATCCTGCAGTCCATCCCCATCCTGGGCTTCCTGTCGATCACCGTGACGGCCTTCATCGCGCTCTTCCCCGGCAACCTGCTGGGCGTGGAGTGCGCCGCCATCTTCGCCATCTTCACCTCGCAAGCCTGGAACATGGCGTTTTCCGCCTACCAGGGCTTCCGTTCCGTGCCGGCCGAACTGTCGGAGGCGGCCAGCGTGTTCCAGCTGTCGGGCTGGCAGCGCTTCTGGCGCCTGGAACTGCCGTTCGCCATGCCCGGCCTGCTGTGGAACATGATGATGTCGATGTCCGGCGGCTGGTTCTTCGTGGTGGCGTCGGAAGCGATTTCGGTCTCCGGCCAGGACATCAAGCTGCCCGGCATCGGTTCCTACATCGCGCTGGCCATCGCCAACAGCGACATGGGCGCCATCGGCTGGGCCATCGGCGCCATGCTGGTGGCGGTGCTGATGTACGACCAACTGTTCTTCCGCCCTTTGCTGGCCTGGGCCGACAAGTTCCGCTTCGAGGAAACCGGCAGCGACACCGCCCAGCAATCGTGGCTGCTCACCTGGCTGCGCCGCACCGAGCGCACACAGGCCATGGTCGAATGGTTCGGCGCCATGCTGTCGCGCTCCATCGCGCTGTTCCGCCTCGGCCACGACGGCACCTCGATCCGCGCCCGCCGCGACCAGCCGTCGATGGTGCCGCAGCGCGTGTGGGATGCGGTGATCGCCGCCGTGGTGTTCTACGCCTTGTGGAGCCTGGGCCACTTCATCAGCACCGAAGTGGGGTGGACCGAAGTAGGACATGTGTTCGTGCTAGGCTTGTACACGCTGGCGCGCGTGATCGTGTTGCTGGTGCTGGCTGCGCTGGTGTGGGTGCCGGTCGGCGTGTGGATCGGCATGAGCCCGCGATGGGCCTCGCGCACGCAGGCGGTGGCGCAGTTCCTGGCCGCCTTCCCGAGCAACCTGGTGTTCCCGGTGGCGGTGGTGCTGATCGTGCGCTACCACCTGAACCCGGACATCTGGCTGTCGCCGCTGATGATCCTCGGCACCCAGTGGTATCTGCTGTTTAACGTGATCGCCGGCGCCTCGACGATACCGACCGAGCTGCGTCACGCCGCCAAGAACTTCGGCCTGACCGGCTGGCTCAAATGGCGCCGCTACCTGCTGCCGGCGATTTTCCCCAGCTTCGTCACCGGCGCCATCACCGCCACCGGCGGCTCGTGGAACGCCAGCATCGTGGCCGAATGCGTCAGCTGGGGGCCGACCTCGTTGAGGGCCCACGGCATCGGCAGCTACATCCAGGAGATGACCACCGCCGGCGACTTCCCGCGCATCGCGCTGGGCATCGGCATCATGTGCATCTTCGTCATGGGCTTCAACCACTTCGTCTGGCGCCGCCTGTACACCATGGCCGAGAGCCGGCTGCATTTCTAGGATCGAATTATGAGCACTCCTATCGTCGAACTGAAATCGGTCGGCAAACACTTCCGCGCAGCCGACGGCTCCGCGCGCTCGGTGCTGGAAGGCGTGGACTTCACGCTGAACGAAGGCGAGATCGTCGCGCTGCTGGGCCAGTCCGGCTCCGGCAAGTCGACCATGCTGCGCATCATGGCGGGCCTGATCCAGGCCGATGCAGGCCAGGTGCTGTATCGCGGCATGCCGCTGTACGGCACGGCGCGAGGCATCCGCATGGTGTTCCAGTCGTTCGCGCTGTTCCCTTGGCTGACGGTGCAGAAGAATGTCGAGCTGGGGCTGGAGGCGCAGGGTATGCCGGCGGATGAACGCGCGCGCCGCGCCGAAAAGGTGATCGATCTGATTGGCCTGTCGGGCTTCGAAGGCGCGCTGCCGCGCGAGCTGTCGGGCGGCATGCGCCAGCGCGTCGGCATCGCCCGCGCACTGGTGATGGAGCCGGAAGTGCTGCTGATGGACGAGGCGTTTTCCGCGCTGGACGTGCTGACCGGCGAGCGCCTGCGCGAAGAGATCCTGGAGCTGTGGCAGTCCGGCCAGATCCCGACCAAGGCGATCCTGGTGGTGTCGCACAATATCGAGGAAGCGGTGATGATGGCCGACCGCGTGCTGATTTTCGCCAGCGACCCAGGCCGCGTGCGCGCCGAGCTGCCGATATCGCTGCCGCAACCGCGCAAGGCCGAGGGGCCGGAAGTGCGCCAGCTGATCGACAAGGTGTATGAGCTGATGACCGCCGGCGCCGGCCGCCGTGGCCTGATCAGCGAGAAGGAAGTCAAGCTGCAGCTGGGCGACCGCCTGCCGCAGGCCGACATCGCGCACATGGAAGGTATTCTGGAATTGCTGGGCGAGGAACCGTTCTCCGGCCGCGCCGACCTGCCGCAGCTGGCGGAAGAGACGGAGCTGACCGACGCCGAGCTGCTGGAAGTGCTGAATGGCTTGATCCTGCTGGGTTTTGCCTACCTGACCAACGGCGACATCCTGCTGACGGACCTGGGCGGCCGGTACGCTGCGGCGACCAACACCGAGCGCCAGGAGATCTTCGGCAAGCAGCTGCTGGAGCATGTGCCGCTGATCGCCTACATCTGCCATGGTCTGCAGCAGGACAAGTCAGGCGACCTGCCGGAGGATCTGTTCCTCAAGCTGCTGCGCTTCACGCTCAGTGAAGAAGAGGCCGAGCGCGCACTGCGCGTGGCCATCGAGTGGGGCCGCTACGGCGACCTGTTCGAATACAACTTCAACACCGGCGTGATCCAGCTGTCCGAAGAGGACGAGGAAGACGAGACTTAAGCTGCCAGCTTCTTGAACACGCGGGCGGCGGCGGCGATGGTTTCGTCGATCACCGCATCGCTGTGCTGCGCCGAGACGAAGCCCGCCTCGAACGCGGCCGGCGCGAAGTACACGCCTTCATCCAGCATCGCGTGGAAGAACACGTTGAAGCGCGCGCGGTCGCCCGCCATCATCTCGGCGTAGTTGTTCGGCGGCGTCTCGCTGAAGTACAGGCCGAACATGCCGCCCACCGCATCCGCGCAGAACACGATGCCCGCATCCTTGGCCGCCTTGGTCAAACCGGCCGCCAGACGCGCAGCCGTCGCGCTCAATTGCTGGTAGAAGCCCGGCTGCTGGATGATCTTCAGCGTCGTCATGCCCGCCGCCACCGCCACCGGATTGCCCGACAACGTACCCGCCTGGTAGACGGCGCCCAGCGGCGCCATCTTGCTCATCAACTCGGCGCTGCCGCCGAAGGCCGCCACCGGCAGGCCGCCGCCGATCACCTTGCCCAGCGCCGTCAGGTCCGGCTTGATGCCGTACAGTTCCTGCGCGCCGCCCAGCGCCACGCGGAAGCCGCACATCACTTCGTCGAAGATCAGCACCGAACCATGCTTGGTGCACAGCGCACGCATCGCCTGCAGGAAGGCTTCAGAAGCCTTGATCAGGTTCATATTGCCGGCCACCGGCTCGACGATCACGCAGGCGATTTCGTCGCCGAATTCCGCGAACGCCTGCTCCAGCTGGGCCACGTTGTTATAGTCCAGCACCAGCGTGTGCTTGACGAAGTCCTCAGGCACGCCGGCCGACGTCGGATTGCCGAAGGTGAGCAGGCCGCTGCCCGCCTTGACCAGCAGCGAATCGGCGTGGCCGTGGTAGCAGCCTTCGAACTTGATGATCTTGTCGCGGCCCGTGGCGCCGCGTGCCAGGCGCAGCGCGCTCATGGTCGCCTCGGTGCCCGACGAAACCAGGCGCACCTGCTCGATCGATGGCACCAGGCGGCAGATTTCCTCGGCCATCAGGATCTCGCCCTCGGTCGGCGCGCCGAACGACAGGCCGCGCGCGGCCGCTTCCTGCACCGCCTTGACCACCACCGGATGCGCGTGGCCGACGATCGCCGGACCCCAGGAACCGATATAGTCGATGTAGCGCTTGTCGTCCGCGTCCCAGAAGTACGGGCCTTCGGCGCGGGTGATGAAGCGCGGCGTGCCGCCCACCGAGCGGAAAGCGCGCACCGGCGAGTTGACGCCGCCGGGCGTGGTTTTCTGGGCGCGTTCGAACAACTCGTCGTTTTTTGAAACCTGGTTCCTGGAAGTCGTAGTCATGATGGCATCTTCAATATCAAGTTGGTAAAGCCTGCTGCATATGGAAAAAACGGTTCGGGATAAACTTGCCCATGCCGTAGCGATGGGCGTGCGCCAGCGCGCCGACGGTGTATTCCTGCGCCGCCGCCACCGCGCCCGGCACTTCGGCGCCGCGCGCCATGAAGGCGGTGATCGCCGCCGACAGCGTGCCGCCCGCGCCGAGGAAGGGGCCGGGCATGTGCTGCCAGGCGTCGTGGCTGATCATGCCGTCGGCGCCGAACAGGGTGTTGGCCAGGGTGTTCGGTGCGGCCGCCTCGCCCTGCGGCGTGCCGGCCTGGGTGCCGGTGACGAGCACGAATTCGCAGCCCAGGGCCAGCAGGTGCTCGACGTCCGACTCCATCGTGTCGTCGGCGCCTTCGCGCCATGTTTCGGCCAGCCGGCCCAGCTCCACCTGCGACAGCATCAGCAGCGTGGCCTGCGGCACCAGCAGCTGGCGCAAAGCCGTCAGCAGTTCCTCGGCCTCGTCGGCGTCGGCCGGATCGGCCAGGCGGGAGCTGAACGGATCGAGTATCAGCGGCGCGTCCGGATAGTCGGATAGGATCTCGGCGATGGCCGCCACCTGTTCGATATTGGTCAGCGCGCCGACCTTGAAGGCGGCCATGGTCATATCCTCCAGCACCACGCGGGCCTGGTCGGAGACCCAGTCAGGGTCGATATCCTGGGCATCCTCGACGCGGGCACTGTCGCCGATCAGCAACGCGGTGGTCACGGCAAGGCCGGTGCAGGAGAGGGCGGAAAATACCGCCAGGTCGGCCTGGACGCCGATCGCGCCGGCCGGATCGGCGGCGCCGAAGCTTAATATGAGAGGAGAAGTTTGGTTTTGCACGGCGGGTAGATTAAGATACCTAATTCAGCATTTTACTTGATTGAAGGGTGGCAGAACGTGAGTAGCAATGAAACAACGCAGGAGTTCCAGACCTGGATGTGCCTGATCTGTGGCTGGATCTACGACGAGGAAACCGGTTTGCCGGACGAAGGCATCGCCCCGGGCACCCGCTGGGCGGATGTGCCGATGAACTGGAGCTGCCCGGAATGCGGCGCCCGCAAGGACGATTTCGAGATGGTAGCCATCTGATTCCCCGCCGCCGGCGGCACGGCGCATTGCCACGCAGTGCGACTATCGCGCCAGCCGCCGTCTGCCTATGCTATGGTGTAGCCACCATTCCAGCGAACCGATTATGACGACGACCGCGCCGCACGCTAATGCCCTGAAAATCATGGTAATCGACGACAGCAGCACGATTCGTCGTTCGGCCGAGATCTTCCTGACCCAGGCTGGCTACCAGGTGGTGCTGGCCGAGGATGGATTCGACGCGCTGGCCAAGATCAACGACCACCATCCGGCGCTGGTCTTCTGCGATATTTTAATGCCACGGCTGGACGGCTACCAGACCTGCGCGCTGATCAAGAAGAGCGCCAAGTTCCACGCCACGCCGGTGCTGATGCTGTCGTCCAAGGACGGCCTGTTCGACCGCGCGCGCGGCGCCATGGTCGGCTCGGCCGCCTATCTGACCAAACCTTTTACCAAAGACAGCCTGCTGGCCGCCGTGCGCGAGCACACCGGCGGCGGGGCCGTCGCCACACAAGAATAAGCAAGCTTCAGGGGAATACCATGACCATACAAAGAATTCTGATCGTCGACGATTCGCCCACGGAGCGTTACTACCTGACCGACATCCTGGTTAAAAACGGTTTTACCGTTTCCACCGCCGAAAACGGCGAGGAAGCGCTGGCCAAGATCAAGGCCGACAAACCCCAGTTGATCCTGATGGATGTGGTCATGCCCGGCGCGAACGGCTTCCAGGTCACGCGCTCGATCGCCCGCGATCCCGAGCTACAGGACGTGCCGGTGATTATCTGCTCCAGCAAGAACCAGGAGACCGACCGTATCTGGGGCCTGCGCCAGGGCGCGCGCG
The DNA here is from genome assembly GCF_009380165.1 of Rugamonas rivuli. GTDB lineage: Bacteria > Pseudomonadota > Gammaproteobacteria > Burkholderiales > Burkholderiaceae_D > Rugamonas > Rugamonas rivuli. The sequence continues at coordinate 605,504 of NZ_WHUF01000004.1, read as the reverse complement.
ACTACCTGGTCAAGCCGGTCGACGCGGCCGAGCTGCTGGCCAAAATCGCCGCCCTCGGCTAAGCGATGAGCAGCCAGGCGCCCGACACCCCATCCACCCCGGCCGGCCCGGAACGCCGCAGCCGTTTGCGCCAGTATCAGGTGCAGCTGCTGGAGCGCATGCAGGCCGCCAAAACTGGCGCCGCCGCTGGTGGCCGTGAGCTCGGCGTGATGATCGGCGGCCACCACTGTTTGCTGGACTTGACCCAGATCAGTGAAATCGTGCCGCTGCAACCGGTAACGCCGGTGCCGCTGGCGCAGGACTGGTACCAGGGCCTGGCCAATATTCGCGGTAATCTCACCGGCGTGATCGACCTGGCGCGCTACCAGGGCCAGGCCGCCGGCGACGCTGCGGCATCCGAACGCCGCCTGATCACATTCGCTCCCTCGCTCGGTTTCAATTGCGCGCTGCTGGCCGAACGCGTGCTGGGCCTGCGCAAGCTGGCCGATATGCAGGCAGTGGAAGCATCGGCCGATGCCGGACCCGAATGGAGCAGCCAGCACTTCACCGATGGCGAAGGCCAGCAATGGACCCGCATCGACCTGGCGCAACTGGTGCGTGAATCGCGTTTTCTGCAAGTTGGTTTGTAAGGGCGGCATACTGGTGTAGACCGCAACTAATCCGGAGAGGGTGGCATGGCTTTCAAGATGGGGTTTTTCTCGCGTGGCAACCGGAATGCCGGCCAGGACATGGCAGCGAATTCAGAATTGGGCGAAGCGGGCGATTCGCAGTTTTTGCATACCGCCGTCGTCGAGGCCCAGCCGCCCGCAGCCGCCGATAACGCGGACAGCGCCGCGCCGCTGCGCCTGCGCGACGCGCTGGGCCGTCGCGGCGGCGCTCCCGTCGCCGCAGCCGAACCGGGGACCGGCTTCAAGCTGCCGCTGATCGGCCACCTGCCGGCGCAGCGCCAGCTGAGCATACTCTCGACGGCATTGGCGGTCAGCCTGGCGCTGAGCGCCCTGTTCGTCGCGCTGAACACCATCCACAGCGCCAACCGCTCCACCCAGACCCAGGTCGCCAGCGATGCGCTGATGCACTCGCAGCGCATCGGCAAGGCGACGCCGAACGCGGTGCAGGGCAGCGCCGAAGGCTTCCGCCAGCTGGAGGAAAGCCGCAAGGAATTGAACAACGACTTCGCGCTGATGACGCGCGGCGGCCGCTATCAGGGCCGCGAGATCGGCGAACCGATTTCCGCGCTGGCCCCCGTGGTGGCGGCGGCGCGCAAGCAATGGGGTCCGTCCGATATCGCGGCCGGCACCATCCTGCTGCTGAAGGCCGACTTGAGCGGCGTCGACAAGACGCTGAAAAAGCTCAACGACATGTCGCCGGCCCTGCTCAACCGCACCGAAGACATCTCCGCGCTCAAGGTGCAGCGCGGCGGATCGGCGCGCGAGATCGCGGCGCTTGGCAAGCTGACCATGCTGACCCAGCGCATGAGCCGCAGCGCCGGTGAATTCCTCACCGCCGGCGGCATCAGCTCGGAAACCGCGTTCCAGCTGGGCCGCGACACCACCGTGTTCCGCAACACCGTCGACGGCTTCCTCAACGGCAGCGCGCCGCTGGGACTGGCCGCAGTGCGCGAGCCGGACCTGCGCGACAAATTCACCGCGCTGAAAACCGAATTCGAGGAGTACCAGAAGCTGGTGTCGGCCATCCTCGACAAGCTGGATAAATTCGGCGCCGCCAAGAATGCCGAACAGCTGATTTTCACCGACAACGAAGCGCTGCGCCAGCGCCTGTCCGTGCTGCAGCAGGCTTACCGCGAAGACCAGGATTCGCTGGGCATGACCTTCTGGCTGATGGTGGCCGGCGGCATGCTGACGCTGGTGTCGGCGGCGGCCATCGGCCGCGTGCTGCTGATGGATTCGTACAACCGCACCCGTGGCGCCGACCGCCGCCGCCAGGAAGCGGAATCCATGCGCCAGCAGTCGCAGCGCAAGGAAGAGGAAGCCAAGGCCATGAACGACCAGAACCAGGCGGCGATTCTGCGCCTGATGAACGAGCTGCAGGAAGTGGCGGACGGCGATTTGACGGTGCAGGCCACAGTGTCCGAGGACATCACCGGCGCCATCGCCGACTCGGTCAACTACACGGTGGAAGAGCTGCGCGGCCTGGTCGGCCGCGTGACCGCCACCGCCGAGCAAGTGACCAAGGCGTCCACCCACGCGCAGAGCATCTCCAGCGATCTGCTGCTGGCGTCCCAGCAGCAGTCGCGCGAGATCCAGGATGCGTCGGCCACGGTGGTCAAGATGGCCAATGAGATTACCGACGTATCGCGCTCGGCCAGTGAATCGGCCGACGTGGCGCGGCAGTCGGTGGCGGCGGCGCAGCAGGGCGCGACGGCGGTGGAAAACGCCATCAAGGGCATGCACGAGATCCGCGAGCAGATCCAGGATACGTCCAAGCGCATCAAGCGCCTGGGCGAATCGTCGCAGGAGATCGGCGAGATCACCGAACTCATTTCCGACATCACCGAGCAGACCAACGTGCTGGCGCTGAACGCGGCGATCCAGGCCGCATCGGCCGGCGAGGCGGGGCGCGGCTTCTCGGTGGTGGCGGAAGAGGTGCAGCGCCTGGCCGAACGCTCGGCCGAAGCGGCCAAGCAGATCGGCGCGCTGGTACGCACGATTCAGACCGATACCCACGACGCTGTGGCGGCAATGGAGAAGTCGACGCAGGGCGTGGTCGAAGGCGCGCGCCTGTCCGATGCGGCCGGCGCGGCGCTGAACGACATCTCGCAGGTGTCGAACCGCCTGGCCGAGCTGATCTCCGGCATCTCGATGGCGACCGGCCAGCAGGCCACGTCGGCAAGCGGCGTGGCGCAGAACATCCAACATATTTTGACGGTGACGGAGCAGACCCAGGACGGCACCCAGCAAACCGCGCAATCGATTCACAAGCTGTCAGTGCTGGCGCAGGAATTGAAAAACTCGGTGGCGCGATTCCGCATCGCGTCCTGAACCGCCCATCATTGAAAGGCTGAGGCAAGCATGACCACAACTGATTTTCCGAATCCGCCGCAACCGCAGTTTGATACCGGCCCTTTGTCGTGGGTGATGGTGGAAATCCGCGAGTCGCTGGCACGCTCGAAAACCGCCCTGTTCGAAGCGGGCGGCCGGGCGCAGGAAGATCAGGCGACCCAGCTGCAGCACGCCAAGTCCCACCTGCACCAGGCGCACGGCGCGCTGATGATGGTGGACGTGGATGGCGTCGGCCTGGTGACGCAGGTGGCCGAGGAGGCGCTGGACCGCTTCAAGGCCGGCACGCTCAAATGCAGTACCGACCATGCGCAGACGCTGGCGGAGCTGTACCAGGCGCTGGTCGAGTATTTGCAGGAACTGCTGGAGGGGGTGCCGTCGCAGCCGGTCAAGCTGTTCCCGTACTACCGTGCGGTGCAGGAAATGATGGCTGTGGAGCGCATCCATCCGGCCGACCTGTTCTATCCCGACCTGTCGCGCAGTGCCGGTGTGCCAGCAGCCGGCGAGGCGCCGGCTGCTGACTACGCGGCGTATCGTCAGCGGTTTGAAAAATCGCTGCTGCCCTACCTGAAGAGCACCGAAGCGGCACAGCAGCAGGAACATGCCGCCGCACTGCTGGAAGCCGTGAAGCTGGTCGCCGCCGCGCAGCAGGACGCCAAGGCCTACACCTTCTGGCTGGCGATGCAGGCCTTCGCCGAACTGGTGGCCAGTGGCGAACTGGCGGGCGGCTTGTACGTCAAGCAGCTGTTTGGCCTGATCAATCTGCAGATCCGTCGCCTGAGCCAGGGAGCAGCCGCGCAGCCGGATGCGATGCTGCGCGACGCGCTGTTCTTCATCGCCGCTGCCGGTCCGTCGTCGGCTTCGGAAACGGTGCAGCAGCTGCGCCGCGTGTTCGCACTGGACGGCCTGGTGCCGGTCGATTACGAACGCCGCCGCTACGGCCAGATCGACCTCGATGCGCTGGAGCGCGCCAAGGCCGGCATGGCCAAGGCCAAGGCAAGCTGGGACAGGCTGGCCGGCGCGGAAATCGATCCCGCGCTCGATGCGGCCTTCGGCGGCGCGCTGGCCGAGGTGGCGGCGGCTTGCGACCAGCTGGAGATGCCGGCGTTGAGTGTGCTGCTGCGGCAGCTGGCCGATGTGGCGCGTACCGCCATCTCCGCCGGCCGCAGCGAGGAGCTGGCGCTGGAGATGGCGACCGCGCTGCTGTTTGCCGAGCATGGGCTGGAGCAGATCCGCCATCTGCCCGGCGATTTCGCGGCGCATGCCGATACGATAGGTGCGCGCTTGCTGGCGCTGGTGTCCGGCGATACGCCGCCGGAACCGGCGCAATGGCAGAGCGGCCTGGCGCAGCAGATGCAGCAGGACGACACGGTCGTCGCGCTGGCGATGGAGATGAAGACCGGCCTGCGGCAGGTGGAGAAGGTGCTCGACGAGTACTACGCCGAGCCGTCGAAGCGGCCGTCGCTGGTGGAGCTGGACCCGGTGCTGCACCAGTTGCAGGGCGCGCTGGCGATCCTGGACCAGGACGATGCGACGCAGGCGGCGCGGCATGTGAAGGCGGCGGTGCATGCGCTGGCGTCGGGCGAGGGCGATCCGTCGCTGGAGCCGAAGGCGTTGGACGACATCGCGCAGAATGTCGGTGCGCTGGGCTTCTTTGTCGACATGCTGGCGCAGAACGCGGCTGGTGCGCGTGAGCGCTTTGCGTTCGATGCGGAGCATGGCACTTTCCGTTCGGTGCCGTTCAAGAAGATGCCGGCTTCGGAGTCGATCCCGGTGCTGGAGGACCAGGTGCCTGCGCCTGCGCCGGTCGCGATGCCGGTGGAGGCGCCCGCGCCGGCCAGCAGCGATGCGGCGGAGGAGGCGGAGCTGCTGGAGATTTTTATCTCCGAGGCGCAGGAGGTGCTGCAGTTTGTCGACGCGACGCTGGCCAAGCCGCGTGCGGAGTCGGGCAGTGAAGAGAATTTGACCATGTTGCGGCGCTCCTTCCATACGCTCAAGGGCAGTGGGCGGATGGTGGGCCTGAACCAGTTTGCCGATGCGGCGCATGGCATTGAACGGGTGATGAATGTGTGGCTGGCGGAAGCGCGGCCGGCGACGGATGCGCTGTTTGATTTGCTGAACGAGGCGGCGCGGCAGATGGGGGCGTGGGTGGCGGAGTTGGTTGCCACCGGCGTTTCTGTGCGCAATGCGGAGGCGCTGGTGGCTGCGGCTGCGCGTGTGCAGGATGGCGGCGGCTTCGTTATCGATGCGCCGTCGGCTGCGGAGCCTTCACCGGTGCCGGTGGAGGAGGCCGTGCAGGCCGTGGTCGAGGAACCTGATTTTGCTGCCACTGAAGAGCCGGAGGCGGTCGAGCTGCCGCCGTTGACGGAGCTGCCTGCGCCGCCGGTGGTTGTCGCTGCCGGCAACGTCATCGAGTTCCCGACCATCACGCCGCTGGTGCCGCGCGACGACAACGTCAAGCATATCGGTGAGCTGGAAATCGCTCTGCCGCTGTACAACATCTATCTGCACGAGACGGATGAACTGGTGCGTCTGCTGACGCAGGACTTTGGCGAATGGCGTCATGAGCCGCGCCGGCCGGTGAACGCTGAAGCGCTTCAGGCTTCGCATACTTTGGCCGGCACTTCGGGCACGGTGGGTTTCAAGGCCTTGCGCGAACTGGCACTGGCGCTGGAGTCCACGCTGCAGGCCTTGCTGCCGCCTGCGCCGCATCTGGATCAGGTGCAGCATGATCTGCTGGACTTTACGATAGAACGCATCCGCCAGATGCTGCAGAGTTTTGCGGCGGGCGATATGCCGGCCGCGCAGCCGGAGCTAATCACCGCGCTGCACGATCTGCGTGCGGAGCTGGAGGCGGCGCCACCTGCGGCCAGCAACGATATCGAGGCACGACTGGATGACTTGGTCGCGGAGACGATGCACGACATCACGTCCGCGCCGCCAGCCCCGGTGGAGTCGGCGATGGACAAGCTGTTCCGCGAGACGTTCGATGCGCTCAGCGGCAGCGTGCCGGAATCGGAGGCGCCAGCAAGTGCGTCTGCGCCGAAAAAGACCGAAGCGCGGGCAGATGACAGCATTGATGACCTGTTCAACGCCGCGTTTGACGACGCCTTCGCCGAGCCACCGCTCAAGATAGCCGAACCGCTGGATCAGGAACCCGAGCCGGCGCCAGCGCCCGTTGCCGCCGAGCCAGAGCCAGAGCCAGAGCCGGACGTTCTGCCATCGGCCGTCGCGCCGTCGCCCGAGCCTGAGCCTGAGCCGCTGCCTGAGCTGGCGCCCGAGCCAGAGCATGCCCACGCTCTAGCCTCCGAGCCGTCGCCTGAGCCGGAGCTGGACGCCGAGATCCTCGAACTCCCTCCTGCCGAACCGGAAATCCTGGCTGCCGCCCCAGCCATCTTCCACGACGAACTGGACGCCGACCTGCTGCCGGTCTTCCTGGAAGAAGGCGCGGACCTGCTGCCGCAAGTCGGCGAAGCACTGCGCGCCTGGCAGCACAACCCCGCCGACACCACGCAAGCCCAAAGCCTGCTGCGCCTCCTGCACACCGTGAAGGGCAGCGCCCGCATGGCCGGTGCAATGCGCCTGGGCCAGCACGCCCACGAAATCGAAACGCACATTGAAAACATGGTGCACGCCGGCTCCGCCACGCCGCAAGCGTTCGACGAACTGCTGGCCCACTACGACCACGCGCTGCTGCTGTTCGAACAGCTCCAGCACCCGGACGCATTGCAGCAAGCCGCCGGCGCCGCCGGCCTGGCCGCCGACGTCACCAGGCTGGACTCCGGCACGCCAGCCATCGCCGGGACCAGCGACATCGCCACGGACCTCACCGCGGACGCCACCGGCGCTGCCAGCACTGGCGACGCAGGCGCAGCAAGCCTCGCCGCAGTCGGAGCCGCCGCAGCCGCAGCCTCCCCGCACGCCCCGGCCGACGATCTGCAAACCGGCACGAAGTCGCCCCTGGTCCGCGTCCGCGCCGACATCCTCGACCGCCTGGTGAACCAGGCCGGCGAAGTATCGATCTCCCGCTCCAAGCTGGAAAACGAAGTCGAAACCCTGCGCGCCTCGTTGTTCGACTTCTCAGAGAACCTGACACGCCTGCGCCGCCAGCTGCGCGAAGTCGAAATGCAGGCCGAATCGCAGATCGCCTCCCGCATGTCGATCTCCAGCGAGCGCGAATTCGACCCGCTCGAATTCGACCGTTTCACGCGCCTGCAGGAACTGACCCGCATGATGGCGGAAAGCGTCAACGACGTCGCCTCCTTCCACGAAAGCCTGACCCGCAGCGTCGACAGCGCCGGCGACGACCTGGTGCTGCAAGCCCGCCTCACGCGCGACCTGCAGCGCGACCTGATGCGCGTGCGCATGGTGCCATTTGCCAGCATCTCCGAACGTCTGTTCCGCGTCGCCCGCCAGAGCGCCAAGGAGGTCGATAAACGCGTCAACCTCGACATCCGGGGCAGCGCGGTGGAGGTCGACCGCAGCGTATTGGAACGCATGGCCGCGCCGTTCGAACACCTGCTGCGCAACGCCATCGCCCACGGCGTGGAATCGCGCTCCGCCCGCACCGAAGCAGGCAAGAACGAAACCGGCGAACTGCTGGTGCAGGTCACGCAACAGGGCAATGAAGTCGTCATCGAATTTACCGACGACGGCGCCGGCCTCGATCTGGAACGCATTCGCGCCAAAGCGATCAGCAACGGCCTGCTGCAAGAGGACGAAGAAGTCACCGACGCCCAGATCGCCGACCTGATTTTCGAACCCGGCTTCTCCACCGCCGAATCGCTGACTGAGTTGTCCGGCCGTGGCGTCGGCATGGACGTCGTGCAGTCCGAAGCGCAGGCGCTGGGCGGCCGTGTCGACATGTTCTCCGAGCGCGGCAAAGGTACGCGCTTCACCATCCATCTGCCGCTGACGCTGGCCGTCACGCAGGTCGTGTTGATCGCGGCCGCCGGCAAGACCTACGCGCTGCCGGCCATCCTGGTCGAACAGGTGCTGCAGATGAAGGATGCCGCGCTGGTCGAGGCGCACCACAACGGCTACGTGCCTATCCAGGGCCAGCACGCAGAGCTGCACTACCTGCCGGCTTTGCTGGGCGACGCGGCGGCGCATCCGCCGGTGCAGCGCTCGGCCCCGGTGATGATGCTCAAGAACGGCAACGAGCGGCTGGCGGTGCGCGTTGATGAAGTGCTGGGCAACCGCGAGGTCGTCATCAAGAACATCGGCCCGCAGCTGGCGCGCATGGTCGGCATTGCCGGCGCCACGGTACTGGGTTCGGGCGATATCGTTTTGATCCTGAATCCGGTCGCGCTGGCGCAGCACCTCGCGCATCATCCCGAGATGAAGCAGCACTTTGCGCAGGCGGCCGGCGACAGCCCGGCGCCTGGCCAGCAAGGCCGTTCGATCATGGTGGTCGACGATTCGATGACCGTGCGCCGCGTGACACAGCGCCTGCTGGAGCGGGAAGGCTACAACGTGGTGCTGGCGAAGGATGGCGTGGACGCGCTGGAGCAGCTGCAAGGCGCCCGGCCGGACCTGATGCTGGTCGATATCGAGATGCCGCGCATGGACGGCTTCGACCTGACGCGCAACGTGCGTGGCGACGAGCGTACGCGGGATATTCCCATCATCATGATCACCTCCCGTAGCGCGGACAAGCACCGCAACTACGCGCTGCAACTGGGCGTGAATGCCTACTTCGGCAAACCGTTCCAGGAGCCGGTGCTGCTGGATGCGATCGAAGGGTTGTTGCGCGGAGCGGCGACGTGATTGTTGACGTTCAAATTGCGATCAGCGCATCCAGGGCCGCGGTTTGGGCCGCGATCACCGATATCGAACGCGCCGCAAAAACCATCAGCGGCATCGACGATATCGAGATCGTCGAGAAACCGGCGAGCGGGCTGGTAGGACTGCGGTGGCGTGAAACCCGCATGCTGTTCGGCAAACCAGCTACTGCGGAAAAGTGGATCATCGAGGCGGTCGAGAACGAGACATACACCACCAAAGCGGAAAGCGACGGATTCGTCTTCCTGTGCATCAAGCGCATCGCCGAGGGCAGCGATGGCGCCACGCTGGCGGAGACGCACATCTCCCAGCCTCAAGGCATGGTTGCGAAACTGATGTCGATACCAATGAGTTTATTCTTCAAAGGTGTGGCGAAGAAAGCCGTCATGCAAGACCTCATCGATATCAAGGCCGCCGTTGAGCAGACTCCGCAAGGCCAGGCTCAAGTCTGATATATCAGTACCGCATCAGATCACACTGGGCCATCGTGAAGCCTTTGCGGGATTCGGGATCGGGTGGTGTGTCGGGGAAGGTCACGGTGAAGCGATTGGTGTCTCCCACGACCTGCTCGGGGACGAAATTTTTCTTGCCTCGCGCACGCGCCAGCCCGCACATGCCGCGCAGGATGAACATGGACGACGACACCGATCCGCCGGAGCGCCGCGTCACCTGAACGATGGATGTCTCTGCCTCGCGCGCGACTTCCTGGAACTCGATATTGAGTACCTTGCCGTTTTCAACCGGCACGTCCGCGACGGCCAGGTGAAATAGCTCGGGATCGGCAGCTTGCACCACACAAGGCGCGAGTAGCATAAACGAGGCCAGGGCAATAGTTCTTTTCATCGTAGACTCCTTTTCAAGAGGTCGATTATTGCCGCTGGCTACATTCGTGTGTTGGAACGGATCGCAAGTACAGTGATACAACACCTGCGGTACCGATTTAGCCGCGCACCGCTGCCTCGATCTTGGCGACGTCGATCTTCCCCATCTCCATCATCGCCGCGAATGCTCGCTTGGCGACGTCGCCGCCTTTTGCCATGGCGTCGGTCAGCACACGTGGCGTGATCTGCCACGACAGACCCCATTTATCCTTGCACCACCCGCAAGCGCTCTCCGTGCCGCCGTTGCCGACGATGGCGTTCCAGTAGCGGTCGGTTTCTTCCTGATTGTCGGTGGCGATCTGGAACGAGAAGGCTTCGCTGTGCTTGAAGGCCTTGCCGCCGTTGAGGCCGATGCACGGGATGCCGCAGACGGTGAACTCGACTGTCAAAACAGTATCTGCTTTCCCGCCCGGGAAATCGGACGGTGCGCGGTGCACGGCGCCGACCGCGCTGTCGGGAAAAGTGCGGGCGTAGAAGTGGGCGGCTTCTTCCGCGTCATCGTCGTACCACAGGCAGAGCGTGTTCTTTTTCATCTTCAACCTCCTTTGTTGGACGAGCACACAGTCTACCTCCGCTTGCGCGACGCACGGCGCGAGCTTGCACTGGGCATTTGCAAGTCATTTGTGGGTACGACAAGATTAACGTTCTTCCAGCGGTCAACGATATTCCATCGATGGCGCTACATCTCTACAGGAAGAAAGCATCATGTCAGTCACTAGCACTTACTCATTCATACAGGGGTTCTTCAACGGCGTCTTTGTCGGCCAGAATACTGTCAGCGCGGCAGACCAGCCGTTCTCCGAATCGGCTCCAGGCAGCGGCGTGTTCACCGTCCACCGTCCCAACGGCGAGAACCTGGTCGATCTCGGCAAGCTGATTAACACCAACGCCAACGTCGGCATGGTCGCCAAGCAGCTGATCGCCGCCGGCGCCTCGCTCACCAGCGGCATCCGCGTGCAAGCCATGCCGTGGATTAGCGTTCCATACTTCGCCCAGTCGCCCGCCGCGCACAAACCTTTCGACATGCTGGCCAAGGTCAATTTCGACTTCCATATCGAAACCCCGTGGTTCTGCAGCGACATCGACGGCACCATCTCGGTGTTCCTGTTCATGTTCCTCGACGGCCAGAAGCATCTGCACGTGACGGTCGACGGCAGCTGGTTCTCGTTCGACGGCGGTGCGCCGTTCTGCGCCGGTCCCGCTTCCGATGCGCTGAAGGCCGCCATGCCGGCCGTGCGCAAGCAGGTGCAGGATCTGCTGCCGCAACTGACGTCGGCGATCGCCAACGTCAAATTCTCCAAGCCGTATTTCTTGCCCGGCAACGGCACCAAGACTGCCGGCCCCTTCGTACAAAACGCCAGCAGCGACGCGTCGCTTGGCCTGCTCTTAGCTTAAAAGGAAAATGAACATGGATAAGGATCAAAAACTGGTCGAGGACATCTCCGCGCTGCTGCGCGAGGCTGGCTACACGGGCCTGAATGTGCATAACGACCATAACGGCACGCTGCTCAACGCTACCCGCGATAAAGGCGGCGTGGTGCTGCGCCTGTCGCCGGACATGCAGAAGGTAGGCCGTCGCACCGAGGGCGGCGCGGCGGAGGCTCGTACCATACGCGCCGACGTGCACGAGGTGCCAGTGATGGAAGGCGTAGCCGAACAGATACGCGCCAATCCGGAACTGGCCAAGGCCATGAGCATCCCGGCCGAGCATCTGAAGTACATCATGTAGTTCGCGTCGGTCCGGCCTTGCCTCCATAATGGGCGGGGCTGGACTGCGCGGCGCCTGCCGCAACGGCCATCAGCTGTTGCGCCAGCGCTTCGATCTCCGGCGCCACCGGTGCGCCCAGGGCGCTCAACGCCATGCGTTGATAGCGCCGATACACCGACAATCCCTCTTCGAATCGCGCGTCGTCCAGATGGAGGCGCATCAGGTCCGCGCTGAGCGTCTTGCAATACGGGTCCGCTTCGAGCGCCCGTTCCAGCAGCTGCGCGGCGGCGGTGGTGCGGCCGGCATGCGCCAGCTGTCGCCCAGCATCGCCCAATGCGCGCGCCAGCTTGCCGCGCCATAGTTCGCGCCGCGCCATCAGCCACGGTGCGCCTTCCCCATGCAGCAGTTCCCCCCGATACAGCGACAGCACCTGCGTGGCGGCCGTCAGCAGCGTGGCCTCGTGCGACGGCGCGGCGTCGATGCCGGCGTCGGCCCATTTCTGCGTCAGCGTTTGCAGGCGTGGCAGCAGCCGCTCCAGCGCCGCCGTGTCGCTCCAGCACTGCTGCGGCGCCAATGACAGCGCGCCTTGTTCCAGCAGGATGCAGCCGGCGCCCACCGTTGCGCGCAGCCGGGACAGCGTGGTCTCCAGCGCATGGCGCGCGGTGTCGCCGTCGGCGTCGGGCCACAGCAGTTCGGCGGCGCGGTCCAGCGAGATGCTGTGGGGCGCATGCGCGACGATCAGTTTCAGGATGTCGAGCTGGCGGTGCTTGGACTTGCCCTGCGAGCGCAGCGGCTCGCCGGCGATGCGCAGCTCGAAGCCGCCGAAGGTTCGTATTTGCACCGGCCATGGCCAGTTGTCGCCGGCATCGTCCGGCGGCGCCAGGCGCCAGGCGCGTATCAGCATATTGGCCGCGCCGGGAATGATGCCGGCGGCCAGCGCGTGGGCGCACAGCGGTTGCAGGATGCGCGGCGTGGCGAAGGTCAGGTAGCCGCCGCCTTGCGATGCGATGTGGTTCAGCGCGCGCCGCAGCTTGTCGTGCGCCAGCAGCAGCTGCACCGGTTGCGCGCGTTGCAGTTGCTGCAGCGGCTGCGCCTGGCCGTCTGCGCCGGTGATGACGAGCCATACCTCCAGCAGGTCGGCCCAGGTCTCCGCCAGCGGCGAGTTGTAGTCGGCCGCGTGCTGGCGCAGCACGGCGGTTTCGGCGGCGCAGCGTTCGCGGTCCAGCAGCGTGTAGGCGACGCAGCTGGCCGTCTGCGCGTAGATCTCGTACGGCACGCTGCCGAAACGCAGCGCCGCTTCGTGCGCGAGCCGCGCGTGTTCCAGCGCGCCGTGGCCGTCGCCCTGGCAGCTGGCCAGCCAGGTCTGCGTCAGCTGGAGATGCGCCACCAGGTTGTGATGCCGGGGCGGCGTTTGCGCCGCCACTTCGGTGGTGGCTGCGGCAGCCTTGTCGAGCTCTCCGCGCAGCAGGCAGGCGGCCGCGTAGAGCAGCACGTAGTGGGCGTCCATGATGCGGATGCCGCTGCTTTCCGAACTGGCGCGGCAGGCGGCGAAGACGGCGTCGCAGCGGGCGTGGTCCATGCAGGCCAGCGCGTCGTACATCTGCACCAGGTGCGACAGGTAGCGCGCATACGGCGGCAGTGAGGCCGCTTCGGGCAGCGCGTCCAGCAGCACGCGCACCGTGCGCACCGCGGCGTAGCGGCCGGACTGGTAGTAGTGCTGGCCCAGCATGGCGCCCAGCCGCACCTTCAGCGTGGGATCGGACGACTGGCGCACCACGTCCAGCGCGCGCTGCTCCCACAGGTCCATGTCCTGGTGGGCCGGGTCGGTCATGAACAAGCCGCTCCAGACGGCGTGCGTCAGGTGCGCCTTCTGGCCGGGATCGGGCAGGCGGTCGTAGTCCGCCGTGGGGTCCACATGCTGGTGCAGGAAGGCGCGCAGCGGCTGCTCGGCGGCGCCGTCGAAGAAGTAGGAACTGATGATGGCGCCCAGCGCCAGGAAGCGGTGCATGGGCTGCTGCCGTTCCGTGAACGCCTGCAGCGCCTTGAGCAGGGCGGCGCGGGCGCGCGCGGTGTCGCTCAGGAACACGGCCATCCCCAGCCAGTAGTGGTGCCACGGGCTGCGCTGCGCTTCGGGCAGGGCGTCGATCCAGCGCGCCAGCGTGGTGTGGCGGGCGCTGGCCAGCATGGCTTCGGCGCGCTCTTCGATCAGGCCGGCCGCGCGTTCGGGCATGCCATGCTCCAGTGCCAGCTTGATGGCGGCGTCGCCGCTGCCGTCGGCCAGCAGGGTTTCGATGCAGCCGGCGATCCATGCGCTGCGCTGCGCGCCGTCGATGCGGGTGGCGGCCCATTTGCGCAGGAAGCCCTGGAACAGCGGATGCAGCGCGTACTGGCGGCCGGGGTATTCGTAGATCAGCGCACCCTGCGCGGCCAGCCGGGCGACGATGTCCGCCGCATGCGGTGCGCCGGACAGCGCGGCCGCCCATGCTCCGCTGAAGTGCGGCAGCCAGCATACGGCCAGCAGCGTGGCGCGTTCCTCGTCGGTGTAGGCGCTGAACACTTCTTCTGCCAGGTAGCCGACCATCGCTTCCGACAGCACATCCTCCGCCGCCAGCGCGGCGCCGGGGCGGCGCTTGAGCCACGAGGCCACCAGCGCGATGCCGGCCGCCCAGCCGCGCGTGAAAGTGTAGACGCTGTCGGCCACGGTTTCGGCGTGGCCTATGCCCAGCACATTGAGCAGGATTTCGGTTTCGTCGCGGGTGAAGGCCAGCGCCGCGCTGTCCAGTTCATGCATGTCGCCGTGCGCCAGCAGGCGCGCGCAGGCGGCCGGCGGCAGTGCGCGGCTCAGCACCACGACCTTGCTGGCCGGCGGCAGTTCGGTCGCCAGCGTTTCGAGGAACTGGCGGAAGAAGGGCGCGTCCTGGCAGCGGTGGGCGTCGTCCATGACGATGCAGCTGGCCGGTGCCAGCGCCGCGCCCAGCGAGCGCGCATACAGCCGCAGATAGCCTTGCAGTGCGGGCAGGTGTTCGCGCAGCAGTGGCGGCGGTTGCCAGCCCGGCGCCACGCCGCCGTTGACGATGGCTTGTTCGAAGTAGAGCAGGAAGCTGGCCGGGTCGATGTCCGCCTCGTCCAGCCGCAGCCAGGCCACAGTGGGGCCGGCCGCCTGGCAGAACTCCAGTCCCAGGCTGGTCTTGCCGGAGCCGGCGGGCGCCGAAATCCAGGTCAGCGTGGCGGGGGAGTCGAGCACGGTCTGCACGGCGTTGTGGCGGCCGATCAGGCGGGCGACGGGACGGGAAGTTTTGGCGAGGGATGCCATGATGCGGTTCCTTGAAGCGGACTGCGCGGAACCACTAGTTTAAGTCTGATTATAAAAAGAACAAATCTTTTATTTCGACAACTATCGTGCTGCAAGGGGCGGCCGTGCTGCGCCGCCCCTCGTGTACAGCCTTAGACCGGATCGACCTTGTTAGTCAGCGTGAAGTGCGCTTCGGCGTAGTTGTCGCCGTCGACAAACATCCACCACGTGCCGCCCTTGTTCGGGCCGATGGTGAACGGCGCCAGATGGCCTTCCTGGTAGTTGTCGCCGTCGGCATAGCCTTCGCCGTAGCAGCGCAGCGTGGCCTTGACCTGGATGACGTCGTTGGCCAGCAGGTCCAGCGTCAGGATCAGGCGACCCATCGCGTCGTCGGCCACCTGGTCGAACACCTTGACCACGTGGGTGCTGGACGACGGCCCCAGTTGGGCGATGTTGTAGAAGTCGCCCACGCTGTGCGGATAGGCCGCGGCGGCGAATTCATAATCGGTGGTCGCCATCCAGCCGTCGATGGTCACGCGGCGGAACCAGTGCGGCGGCGGTTTCAAGTCCACCGTCACGTCGGCGGTCTTGTTGGCCACCACCGTCACCGACGCCTCGCCATGCCACGCCTGCTTGTCCGCCGTCACCAGCACGCTGCCCACCGGCACGCCGCTCAGCGTGAAGCTGCCGTCGGCGGCGGTGTGGGTGAACTGGTTCTGCGAAATCTGCACGCTGACGCCGGCCGCAGGCTTCCCCTCGGAATGCACCACGCCGTGCAGCGTGCCGGTCTGCGCCACCTTCTTCCATTTGTAGATGGTCACTTCCTCGAAGCGCGCCGGCCGGTAGATCAGCGGTTCCGCGTAGCCGTACAGCGGGGCGTCGAAGAAGCACAGGTTGGCGGGGCTGACGGCGTTGGCGTCGCCGGTCTGGCGCCAGGCGTCGGAGTCCTTGGCGTCGGTCTCGCACCAGTCGGAGGCGAAGGCGTTGAGCATCTGGTTGGCGGTATCGTCGGCGGCGTCGGTCAGCGCGTTGCCCAGCCAGCCGGCGCTCTCCAGCACCATCTCGTGGATCTTCGAGTACAGGATCTCGCCGGCGGCGATGCGCTCGTCGGACTGGTAGACGTACAAGCCGTCCGGCGTCGACGGCACGATCTGCGCGCCGGCGGCCAGGTCGCTTTGTTCCAGCATGCCGCCTTCCATCGGCACGCCGGACTGTTTGATCGACATCCACAGCAGCGACGAGCACACGGTGGGGAAGGTGTTGGCGGCCCACTTGGCGCTGGCCGGCGCCTTGTCGGTCAGGCCGATGGCGGGCTTGGTGTAGCAGTAGAAGCGGTAGTGGCTCTTGCCGGCCTGCTGGGCGGCGAAATCTGCGATGCCGTGCAGCGTCTGGCGGATCTCCAGCGTTTCCTTCAGCGGATCGGGCTTGACCACCATGGCCGGCACGATCTCCGGCGCCACGCCGCCCAGGTCGAGTTTCGATTCGATGGTGGCGAAGCCGGCGATCGAATGCTTCTTGCCGGTCTCGGGATCGACCATGTCCTCGCCGTCGACCGCGTGTTCGACGGTCTGCGTCACCACGCCCGGCCACAGGTATTTGAGCACGTCGGGGCGGGCGCCGTCGCCGCCGATGAATTCGACTAGGCGGTCTTCCGACGCGGTGGAGTGGGTGATCTCGTCGCGGTTGCGGGTCATGATGCCGGAGTGCGAATAGCGCTGCGGCGGCGTCACCGTCTGCAGCACGGCGGAGATCAGGCTGCCGTTGCTGGGATTGAGTATCAAGTCGCCCTTCTTGGCGTTCATGAAGCGCGGCGGCATCTGCATCCAGCGTTTTTCCTGAGTCGGCATGCAGAACATGCCGTCGGGGATGTGGTCCGGCAGGTTCCATGGATCGCATTCCTGGCCTTCCACCGCGAACGGCGGCGCCACGTGCATGTCCATCGCCGTCAGCGCATGCGCCGGCAGCATGCCGTAGCGGCCCAGGTGCGACACTTCCTCCATCGTGATCGAGGCGGGGTTGGCGACCAGCTGGTTGCTGGCCAGGTTGTCCAGCAGGGTTTGCGCGGCGGCGTTGACCAGCAGCTTCTTGCCCATGTGCTGGGGCAGGTCGAAGTGGGCGCTGACGCGCACCGGCAGGCCGTTCGGCGCCGTGCCCTTGTAGTGCACGCTGAAGGCGATGGCCTGCTGCGGCACTTGCGCTTTCGGGATGGCGACGTCGATACGGGTGGTGGCCTGCGCCTTCAGCACGAAGTTGCAGGCGGTGGCTGGGCGCAGTTCGAATTCGCGCGGGCCGTCTTCGTAGGCCAGCTCCAGCTGCATGCTGGCCAGCGCCACGTTGACCGCTTCCGGATTGCGCACGATGAAGCTGGCGCGGTAGCTGCCGTCGGCGAACAGCGCGCTGAAGTCGCTGCTTTCCACCGGCGGTTGCAGCACGCCGCGCTGGCGGGCCAGGAAGTAGGGATTGGCCACGCTGACGCTGCGCTGGATCACGCGCGGCGCGTCGCCCGGCTGCTGCACCGTCACCTGCACGTGGAACACCGTGTGCGGCCGGTTGGGATTGAGCTGGGCGGAGAAGTCGTGCTGCAGCGTGGGATGGCTGCTGCCCAGCGCGACCGCGCCCAGCTGCCAGTTGTAGACGGCTGCGGTGGCGCCGCCGCCGGCATTGGTGGCGGCGCGCGGCGGCGCGGTGCTCACCAGGATGGGATGGCTGGCGGCGTCATGCGCGGCGATGGTCTGCGCGCTCATCGCCGTCTTGCGCGGCAGGATAGGGCCGATGGGTACGGCTGGCGTGCGCGGCTTGATCTCGATGCGCGGGCGCGGCGTGCCCTGGGTGCGGCGTTCGGGCGCGTTCTGCACCGTCAGTATCATCGCGGTGGGGTTGTGCGGGGCGGCGCGCACCGTCAGCACCGGCGGCTGCTTGCCGTCGGCGGGGGCGTTGATCTGGACTTCGGCCTTGAGCTTCTCGATGGCGCCGCGCTTGCCGGCGGTGACGGTGATGCTCTTCTTGCCGGCGCGGTTCCACACCAGGTACTGTTTGGAACCGGGCACGCCGTTGATGCAGATGTTGCCGCTTTCGTTGTTATCGTAGGACTGGCCGTTGGGCGCCTTCACTTCGACGCAGATGCTGTCGCCGATGGCGGCCACGGCGGGCGTGCAGACGACGGAACCAAGCAGCGGGGTTGGGGCGGTTGGTGCTTGCAACATGGGAACTCCTGTGGACATTGGGAATGGTGACGTCGGGCCTGCTTGCGGCAGTCCCGGTATTCCCAGTGTCGTTTCGAGCGTCCCACAAATCGCTCACAAATACTTCAGTCCGTCTTTTTCACCACCGCGTAGCGTTCCAGCGTGCGCTTGCGCGCTTCGTCGTGCATGACCAGCGGCTCGGGGTAGTCGAGTGGCAGCATGCGCGGCGCCAGCCATGGGGCGTGGATTTCCTTGTCGGTCAAATCTTTCAGCTGCGGCAGGTAGCGGCGGATGAACTTGCCCTTGCTGTCGAACTTTTCCGATTGCGTGACCGGGTTGAAGATGCGGAAGTAGGGCTGGGCGTCGCAGCCGGACGACGAGGCCCACTGCCAGCCGCCGTTGTTGGACGCCAGGTCGAAGTCGTTCAGGTGCAGCGCGAAGTAGTCCTCGCCGCGGCGCCAGTCTATGCCCAGGTCCTTGATCAGGAAGCAGGCCGTCACCATGCGCAGGCGGTTGTGCATATAGCCGGTCTGGTTGAGCTGGGCCATGGCGGCGTCGACCAGCGGGTAGCCGGTGCGGCCTTCGCACCAGGCGGCGTACAGTTCGTCGGCTTCCGGTCCGGTCTCCCACTGGATGGCGTCGTAGGCGGGCTTGTAGGCGCCGCCCACCACGTGCGGGTTGTGGTACAGGATCATGGCGTAGAACTCGCGCCAGATCAATTCCGCCAGCCACACCGGCACGCCTTCGCCGCCGGCGCCGCGCGCCATCAGGTCCACCACCGTGCGCACCAGGTGCCGCACCGACAGCGTGCCGAAACGGAAGTGCATCGACAGGTAGGACGGCCCCTTCACGGCCGGATAGTCGCGGGCGTCCTTGTAGCCGGCGATGCGCGGCAGGAAATCTTCGAACAACTGGGCCGCGCCGGACATGCCGGTCGGGATCTTCAGTTCGGCCAGGTTGCTGGGCTCGAAGCCGAGCTCGTCCAGCGTCGGCAGTGCCGGGGCGTTGGCAGGCGGCGGCGCCAGCCGCGCGGCGTGCGGTTCGATATGGTAGGGCGCCAGCACCGACGGATCGGCGTCCAGCTTCTTCAGCCAGGCGTTCTTGTACGGCGTGAACACCGAGAACACGCCGCCGGTCTGCGACAGCACTTCGCTTTTTTCGAAGATCACCTGGTCTTTGTAGCTGAAGAACTGGCGGCCGTCGGCGCGCAGCGCGCGCTCCACTGCGGCGTCGCGGGCGATGGCCTGCGGTTCATAGTCGTGGTTGCAGAACACGGCGTCCACGCCCAGTTCGGCGGCCAGCGCCGGGATCGCGGCGGCCGCGTCGGCGTGTTTGACGATCAGGTGGCCGCCCAGCTGTTGCAATTCCGCCGACACTTCGGCGATGCTGGCATGGATGAAGTCGACCCGCCGGTCGCGCCTTGGCAGGCTGTCCAGGATGGTGGTGTCGTAGACGAAAACGCAATACACGCGGGCGCTGTTTTGCAGCGCCTGGTTCAGGGCGACATGGTCGAAAACCCGCAAATCGCGGCGCAGCCAGACCAGGGAGGAATTCAGTTTCATTGAGTCTGTGTCAATCTCGTGGGGGAACGCAAACATGGCCGCATCCGCAATTCAGTGTAAACTATCGCTTAGACAGAGTTGCTAGCCGCGCGAATACTACAGTAATTGTCAGCAGCACAGAAAGAACACGCATATGAAGAAAAGCAAAATCGGCAAAACTCTCCCTGTACCCGGCCTGCTGCAGGAAACCGGCGATCCCCTGGAAGCCACCGGCAGCGGCACGGCCACGACGCTCAACCTGGCAAATCATTTCCTGATTGCAATGCCTTCCATGCAAGATCCGATTTTCGGCGGCACCGTGGTGTACGTGTGCGAGCACAACGAGAACGGCGTGCTGGGCGTGGTCATCAACAAGCCGACCGACATGACGATGGAGGTGTTGTTCGAGCGCATCGACCTCAAGCTGGAAGCCGGCGTCGACGTCGACGCCCCCATCATGTTCGGCGGCCCGGTGCAGGACGACCGCGGCTTCGTGCTGCACACGCCGGGCCAGCGCTATTCGTCGTCGCTGACCGTCACCAAGGACGTGGCCTTCACCACTTCGATCGACGTGCTGGAGGCCGTGGCCGCCGGCGACGGCCCGCAGCGCATGCTGGTGTCGATCGGCTACTCGGGCTGGAGCCCTGGCCAGCTGGAGGACGAGATCAGCCGCAACGGCTGGCTGACCGTCGGCGCCGATCCCGACATCCTGTTCAAGCTGCCCATCGAAGACCGCTACACGGCCGCCATGCGCCTGCTCGGCATCGACCCGCTGATGCTGACCTCCGAGGCGGGCCACGCCTAAATGACCATCGAGACCATCTTCGCTTTCGATTTCGGCGTCAAACGCATCGGTGTGGCCATGGGCAATACGATGATCCGCCAGGCCGAGCCTGTCAAAGTCATCAGCGCCATCGACAACGCCACCCGCTTTGCCGACATCCAGGCCCTGTTGGACGAATGGAAGCCGGCCCGGCTGGTGGTCGGCCTGCCCATGCATCCGGACGGCGCCGAACACGAGATGACGGCGCGCGCGCGCAAGTTCGCCAATCAATTGCACGGCCGCTTCAGCCTGCCGGTGGAGCTGGTCGATGAGCGCTATTCGTCGGCCGTGATCTCGGCCAAGCGCGGCGAGGTCATCGACGACCGCGCGGCCGCCATCATCCTGCAACAATATTTCGACACCCACTGAATCCCATGTCCACACTGAACCCCAACCAACTCGACGCCGAAGCGCTGTACGCGACCTTGCTGGCCGACGTCAAAGCCGGCCTGGCCGGCGTGGCCGATGTCGCCATCGTCGGCATCCACTCCGGCGGCGCCTGGATCGCCGAACGCCTCGCGGCCGACCTCGGCCTGTCCGCCCGCTGCGGCGTGCTGGACGTGTCCTTCTACCGCGACGATTACGCCAAGAAGGGCTTGCCTGCCGATGTCAAGCCGACCAGCATCGGTTTCGAAGTGGCGGCCGCCAACCTGCTGCTGGTGGACGACGTGCTGTACACCGGCCGCACCACCCGCGCCGCGATCAACGAGCTGTTCGACTACGGCCGCCCGGCGCGCATCATGCTGGCCGCGCTGGTCGACCGTGGCGAGCGCCAGCTGCCGGTGGCTGCCGATTTCGTCGCCGCCCATGTGCAGGTGCCGCCGGGACAGGCGCTGGTGCTCAAGCGCGCCGACGATGGAAAATTTACGCTAACCATAGAATAAAACCATGCTTAATCCGCAACTGAACAAACACGGCGAGCTTCAGCACTTGCTGTCGATCGAGGGACTGCCTAAGTCCATCGTCAACCACATCCTGGACACCGCCTCGTCGTTCGTCGGCATCTCCGACCGCGACGTCAAGAAAGTCCCGCTGATGCGCGGCAAGTCGGTGTTCAACCTGTTCTTCGAGAACTCCACGCGCACCCGCACCACCTTCGAGATCGCCTCGAAGCGCCTGTCGGCCGACGTGATCAACCTGAACATCCAGGCTTCGTCCGCCAGCAAGGGCGAGTCGCTGCTCGACACCATCGACAACCTGTCGGCCATGCACGCCGACATGTTCGTGGTGCGCCACGCGCAGTCGGGCGCGCCTTACCTGATCGCCAAGCACCTGCACGACACCAAGCAGTCGCACGTGCACGTGGTCAACGCCGGCGACGGCCGCCACGCGCACCCGACGCAAGGCCTGCTGGACATGTACACCATCCGCCACTACAAGAAGGACTTCACCAACCTGACGGTGGCGATTGTCGGCGACATCCTGCACAGCCGCGTGGCCCGTTCCGACATCCACGCATTGACCACGCTGGGCGTGCCGGAAGTGCGCGCCATCGGTCCGCACACGCTGCTGCCTGGCGGCCTGGAGCAGATGGGCGTGCGCACCTTCACCAATATGGAAGAGGGCTTGAAGGGCGTCGACGTCATCATCATGCTGCGCCTGCAGAACGAGCGCATGAGCGGCGCGCTGCTGCCGTCGGCGCAGGAATACTTCAAGAGCTACGGCCTGACGCCGGAACGCCTGGCGCTGGCCAAGCCGGACGCGATCGTCATGCACCCGGGCCCGATGAACCGCGGCGTCGAGATCGACTCGGCGGTGGCGGACGGCCCGCAGGCGGTGATACTGCCGCAGGTGACTTTCGGGATTGCAGTACGCATGGCAGTGATGAGCATAGTGGCGGGGACGCAGGGATGAACGCAGGCATGAAACTACACATTAAAAACGGCCACCTGATCGATCCGGCCAACGGCATCGACGGCAAGAACGACCTCTACATCGCCGACGGCAAAGTGCTGGCGGTGGGCGCGGCGCCTGCGGGCTTCGCGGCCGACCAGACCATCGACGCGACCGGCCTGATCGTCTCGCCCGGCTTCGTCGACCTGTCCGCGCGCCTGCGCGAGCCGGGCTATGAATACAAGGCCACGCTGGAATCGGAAATGCAGGCCGCCATGCAAGGCGGCGTCACCAGCCTGATCTGCCCGCCGGACACCGATCCGGTGCTGGACGAACCGGGCCTGGTGGAGATGCTCAAGTACCGCGCCAAGACGCTGAACCAGGCGCACGTGCACCCGCTGGGCGCGCTGACCGTCGGCCTCAAGGGCCTGGCGCTGACCGAGATGGCCGAGCTGACCGAAGCCGGCTGCATCGGCTTCGCGCAGGCGGAAGAGCCGATCGAAGACACCAATGTGCTGCTGCGCGCCATGCAGTACGCCAAGACCTTCAACTACACCGTATGGCTGCGTCCGCAGGACGCGCACATCGGCCGTGGCGGCATCGCGGCCAGCGGCCCGCTGGCTTCGCGCCTGGGCCTGTCCGGCGTGCCGGTGATGTCGGAAACCATCGCGCTGCACACCATCTTCGAACTGATGCGCTCGACCGGAGCCCGCGTGCACCTGTGCCGCATGTCGTCGGCGGCCGGCCTGGAGCTGGTGCGCAACGCCAAGAAGGAAGGCTTGCCCGTCACCTGCGACGTCGGCGCCCACCACATCCACCTGACCGACGCCGACATCGGCTTCTTCGATTCGAACGCGCGCGTGACGCCGCCGTTCCGCAGCCAGCGCGACCGCGATGCGATCCGCTTCGGCCTGCTGGACGGCACGGTCGATGCGCTGTGCTCGGACCACACGCCGGTCGACGACGACGAGAAGCTGCTGCCGTTCGGCGAAGCCTCGCCGGGCGCCACCGGCCTGGAACTGCTGCTGTCGCTGGCGCTGAAATGGGCCGACGACTACGCCGCCACCCAGGACACGGGCGCCGTGCGTCCGCTGGCGCGCGCGCTGGCCCGCATCACGTCCGACGCGGCCCGCGTGGCCGGGCTGGACGCGGGCACCTTGTCGGTCGGCGCTACGGCCGATGTCTGCCTGTTCGATGCTGAAGCACGCTGGACGGTGGAAGCTTCGGCGCTGGCCAGCCAGGGCAAGCACACGCCTTTCGTCGGCTACAACCTGGCCGGCCAGGTCCGCACCACCATCGTTGCTGGCCACGTCGCCTTCCAACGCAGCTGATCGGATGGCATGAAGATTTCGATGATCTTCCGCCTCGCGCGGGTGTTTTTGCATGTGCTGTTGGGAATGGCGATCTGTGCGACCGTGTTCCCATGGATAGGACAGGAAAAGCGTAACGGCCACATCCGCCGCTGGTCGACCCGGCTGCTGGCGATGTGCAATGTGACGGTGGAGCAGAGCGCCGGCGTGCCGCTGCTGGACCGGGCGATGGTGGTGGCCAATCACGTATCGTGGCTGGACATCTTCGTCATTCACAGCCTGCATCCCAGCCATTTCGTCGCCAAGGCCGAGATCCGCGCCTGGCCGCTAGCCGGATGGCTGGCGGAGAAGGCCGGCACCGTGTTCATCTCGCGCGGCAACCGGCGCGATCTGCGGCATATCTTCAAGGGCCTGGTGAACAGCCTGGAGCGCGGCGAGCGCGTGGCCTTCTTCCCGGAAGGTACGACGGCGGCGCAGGGCAGCCTGCTGCCCTTCCACGCCAACCTGTTCGAGGCGGCGATCGACGCCAAGGTGCCGGTGCAGGCGATCGCGCTATCCTACCGCGATCCGTCGGGCGCTTCGCATCCGTCGGTGGACTTCATCGGCGAGACCAGCTTCGCCGAGAGCATCATGCTAATCCTGGATGGACCGCCGGTGAGGGCGCGGTTGACGATACTGCCAGCCATCGATAGCATCGGCGCGCACCGGCGCGACCTGGCGGAGGCCACGCACCAGGCCGTCGCCGCCGCGCTGGGCGTTCGTTGAGATGTCATTCCCGCGCAGGCGGGAATCCATGCTGAGTCACTGCGGACATGGTCTATGGGTTCCCGCCTGCGCGGGAACGACGGCAGGCGTTGCTTATTTTTTCGGGCCCGGCGTCTGGAATTCCGGGCACTGCACTTGCAGCAGGCTGCGGTCTTCCAGGCATACGGCGGTCAATTGGCCGCCCCACACGCAGCCACTGTCGAGGCCGATCAAATGCGGCTTCAGGGTCAGCCCCAGCGCCGACCAGTGGCCGAACACCACCGTCTCCTTGCGGCTGCGCCGCCCCGGTACCTCGAACCACGGCATCAGGCCCGAGCCTTCCTCGGCCTTGCCGCTTTCCTTCATCTTGAAATCCATCACGCCGTCGGCGTCGCAGAAGCGCAGCCGCGTCATCGCGTTGATGATGCAGCGCAGCCGGTCCGCGCCTTGCAGATCGTCGCTCCATCGGTCGGGCAGGTTGCCGTACATCTCGGCCAGGAACTCCGCCATGTTCGGGCCGCGCAGCATCTGCTGCACTTCGCCGGCCAGCGCCATCGCCTGCGCCGCCGTCCATTGCGGCAGCAGGCCGGCGTGCACCAGCACGTGTCCCTGGGTGTGGATGGCCAGCGGACGGCGCCGCAGCCAGTCGATCAGCTCGTCGCGGTCGGGTGCGTGCAGGATCTCGGCCAGCGTGTCGGACTTGTGCTCGGGCCGGATGCCGTAGGCCACGGCCAGCAAATGCAGGTCGTGATTGCCGAGCACGCTGTCGATGCGGCCGCCGCTGCCCATCGCCAGCGCGCGCACGTGGCGCAGCGTGGCCAGCGAATCCGGGCCGCGATTGATCAGGTCGCCTGCGAACAGGATGATGGGCTCGTCTTCACCGGCATGCTCGTGTACGCGCTCCAGCAACGCCAGGGTCTGCTCGTGGCAGCCCTGTAAATCCCCGATTACATAGGTTTTCATATGGATGCTCTGTGGTTCGTTGCTTTGGAATCTGAAATACCCTGAAATCAGAGTGTGGGGTGTCGATTTTTGCCCGGTAGCAGGGCAGTTTCACATAAAATCATGCTTACGACTAATTTGACTCTTGCTGCGGGATACTAAATGATTTTTGTGACAGGTGGTGCGGGTTTCATCGGCTCGAATTTTGTCCTCGACTGGCTGGCCCAGTCGGATGAGCCAGTCATCAACTACGATAAGCTGACGTATGCCGGCAATCTGAACAACCTGGCCTCGCTGAAGCAGGACGCGCGCCACACCTTTGTGCGCGGCGACATCTGCGACCAGGCCCAGGTGCTGGCGCTGTTCCAGCAGCACAAGCCGCGCGCGGTGGTGCACTTCGCCGCCGAAAGCCATGTGGACCGTTCCATCCTCGGCCCCGGCGAGTTCATCAACACCAACATCAACGGCACCTTCAGCCTGCTCGAAGCCACGCGCGCCTACTGGTCGGCGCTGCCGGAGGACGAGAAAGCCGCGTTCCGCTTCCTGCACGTGTCCACCGATGAAGTCTACGGCACGCTGGGCCCGGACGACGCGCCGTTCAGCGAAACCACCGCGTTCGCGCCGAACAGCCCGTACTCGGCCTCGAAGGCCGCCTCGGACCACCTGGTGCGCTCGTATCACCACACCTACGGCCTGCCGACGCTGACCACCAACTGCTCCAACAACTACGGCCCGTATCACTTCCCGGAAAAACTGATCCCGCTGATCATCGCCAACGCGCAAGCGGGCAAGCCGCTGCCGATCTACGGCGACGGCCAGCAGGTGCGCGACTGGCTGTACGTCAGCGACCACTGCGCGGCGATCCGCCGCGTGCTGGAAGCGGGCCGCCTGGGCGAGACCTACAACGTCGGCGGCTGGAACGAGATGGCCAACCTGGACGTGGTGCACACGCTGTGCGACATGCTGGACAAGCTGAAACCGAAAGCCGATGGCGCCAGCTATCGCGCGCAGATCACCTACGTCAAGGACCGTCCCGGCCACGACCGCCGCTACGCCATCGACGCCCGCAAGCTGGAACGCGAACTGGGCTGGAAACCGGCCGAGACCTTCCAGACCGGCATCGCCAAGACCGTGCAGTGGTACCTGGAGAACCAGGCCTGGGTGGCCGACGTGCAGTCGGGCAGCTATGCCAAGTGGGTGGAAACCAATTACTTTAACCGCGAAGGCCAGCAATGAGCATCCCTAACCGCAAAGGCATCATCCTGGCCGGCGGCTCCGGCACCCGCCTGTATCCGGTGACGATGAGCGTCTCCAAGCAACTGCTGCCGATCTACGACAAGCCGATGATCTACCATCCGCTGACGGTGCTGATGTTGGCCGGCATGACCGAGATCCTGCTGATCTCGACGCCGCAGGACACGCCGCGCTTCCAGGATCTGCTGGGCGACGGCAGCCAGTGGGGCATCAACATCAGCTACGCGGTGCAGCCATCGCCGGACGGCCTGGCGCAAGCCTTCATCATCGGCAAGGAATTCGTCGGCGATTCGCCGTCGGCGCTGATCCTGGGCGATAACATCTACTACGGCAACGACCTGGACGCCTTGCTGCGCCACGCCACCGAGCAGACCGACGGCGCCACGGTGTTCGCCTACCACGTGCAGGATCCGGAACGCTACGGCGTGGTCGAGTTCGATGCGAACCGCACGGCCGTGTCGATCGAGGAAAAGCCGCTCAAGCCGAAATCGAACTACGCCGTCACCGGCCTGTACTTCTACGACAACCAGGTGTGCGACATCGCGGCCAGCATCAAGCCGTCCGCGCGCGGCGAGCTGGAGATTACCGACGTCAACCGCGTCTACCTGGAAAAGCAGCAGCTCAACGTCGAAGTGATGGGACGCGGCATGGCCTGGCTGGATACCGGCACCCACGAGTCGCTGCTCGATGCCTCGCAGTTCATCGCCACCATCGAAAAACGCCAGGGCTTGAAAGTGGCGTGCCCGGAAGAGATCGCCTACCGCAAGGGCTATATCGACGCCGCCCAGCTGCGCAAGCTGGCCGAGCCGCTGAAGAAAAACAACTACGGCCAGTACCTGCTGCAAATCCTCGAAGACAAGGTCGTACCACGATGAATGTGATCGCTACACCGCTGGAGGGCTTGCTGGTGCTGGAGCCGCGCGTGTTCGGCGACGACCGCGGCTTTTTCTACGAGAGTTTCAACGCCCGCCGTTTCGCCGAGCTGACCGGCGTGACTTTGCCCTTCGTGCAGGACAATCATTCGCGCTCGGCCAAGGGCGTGCTGCGCGGCCTGCACTACCAGATCCAGCAGGCGCAGGGCAAGCTGGTGCGCGCCACCGCCGGCAGCGTGTACGACGTCGCCGTCGATTTGCGCAAGAGCTCGCCGACCTTCGGCCAGTGGTACGGCATCGAGCTGTCGGCCGAGAACAAGAAGCAGATGTGGATACCGCCGGGCTTTGCCCACGGTTTCGTCGTCACCAGCGACGCCGCCGAATTCCTCTACAAGACCACCGACTACTGGGCGCCCGAGCACGAGCGCTCCATCCTGTGGAACGATCCCGCCATCGGCATACTATGGCCGGCGCTGGACGCCGCGCCTCTGCTGTCCGGCAAAGACCAGGCCGCCGCGCTGCTGGCCGACGCCGAGGTGTTTGCATGAAAGTCCTGCTGACCGGCAGTACCGGCCAGGTGGGCTACGAGCTGGCGCGCAGCCTGCAGGGCATAGGCGAGGTGGTGGCGGTGGACCGCAAGGTGATGGACCTGTCCGACCTGGACCAGGTGCGCGACGTCATCCGCCGCGAAAAGCCGCAGCTGATCGTCAACCCGGCCGCCTACACGGCGGTCGACAAGGCCGAGAGCGAGCCGGAGCTGGCGCACCGCGTCAACGCCGAGGCGCCCGGCCTGATGGCGCAGGAAGCCAAGCTGCTGGGCGCGGCCATGGTGCATTACTCGACCGATTATGTGTTCGACGGCAGCCAGCCGTCGGCGCGGGTGGAGGACGACGCCACCGGTCCGCTCAACGTCTACGGCGCCAGCAAGCTGGCCGGCGAACAGGCCATCGCCGCGGCCGGCATACCACACCTGATCTTCCGCACCAGCTGGGTGTACGGCATGCGCGGCAAGAACTTCCTGCTGACCATGCTGCGCCTGGCCAAGGAGCGCGACGAGCTGCGCGTGGTGGCCGACCAGCACGGCGCCCCGACCTGGAGCCGCACCATCGCCGACACCACCGCGCTGGTGCTGTCGCAAGCCCACGCGGGCGGACGCGAGTGGTGGGTGCAGAACAGCGGCGTGTATCACCTGAGCGCCCAGGGCCAGACCACCTGGTTCGAGTTCACCCAGGCCATCGTCGCGGCGGCGGGGCTGGAATGCCGCGTGCTGCCGATCACCAGCGCCGAGTATCCGGTGCCGGCCAAGCGTCCGCAGTACTCGGTGATGTCGTCCGAGCGGCTGATGGCGCGCTTCTGCCACTTGCCGGACTGGAAAGACGCCCTGCACCTGTGCATGGACTCACTCCCCTAGTTGTATCGTTTGGTAAGCAATTCCGCCCGGTCGATGGGCTGCTGCTATGATGCGGGCGCGTCGCCGCCCGCATGCCGCGCGTGGCGTTGCAAACCGGCCAATATTCGATGCCCATCGGTTATTACCGGCTATCAATTTAAGACCGCCCCGCTTAATCCGGTACAATCGCGTGTTAGCGTACTGGCCATCCATATCGGTTAGCGTCTCCGGTAATTTCGTATAGATAAATATGTTTTCCTTTTTACTGAGCTTTGTCGCTTCCGCGCTGCTAACCCTGCTGGTGATTAAAGAAGCGAGATTGCACGGTCCTGCGCTCGATTCCGATTTCATGGGGGTGCAAAAAGTGCACGCCCACCACGTGGCCCGTATCGGCGGCTTATCGATCTTTTTATCGGTGGCGCTGAGTTCCTTCATTTCCATTTGGCGCGTGCCGGCGATGACGCATTGGCTGATGTCCTTATTGGCCTGTTCCGCCGTGGCTTTTGTCGGCGGCATTGTCGAGGATTACACCGGCCGCGTCAGCGCCGCGCGCCGCCTGGTGCTGACCATGGCCGCCGCCGCACTCGGCTATTTCCTGCTCGACGCCCGCGTCGACCGCATCGACTGGGCGTTTTCCGCCTGGCCGCTGCAATACATGTGGCTGACCCTGCCGCTGACGGTGCTGGCCGTGGCCGGCATCGCCAACGCGGTCAACATCATCGACGGTTTCAACGGCCTGGCCAGCGTGGTGTGCATCTGCATGCTGCTGTCGCTGGGCTATGTGGCGCTGCAGGTCAACGATATGTTCGTGCTGATCGCGGCGCTGATGGTGGCGGGCGCCACCGCCGGCTTCCTGATCTGGAATTACCCGGTCGGCATGATTTTCCTCGGCGACGGCGGCGCGTATTTTATCGGCTTCATGTTGGGTGAACTGGCCTTGCTGCTGGTGATGCGCAATCCACAAGTTTCTACCTGGTACGCGGCGTTGTTATTAATCTATCCGACTTTTGAAACATTATTTTCCGTTTATCGACGAATGTTTGTCCGTGGAAAATCTCCGGCCATGCCGGACGGTATCCATTTGCATAGCCTGATCTTCCGCCGCATTGTGCAATGGGCGGTCGGCCGCAAAGAGGCGAGGGCGCTGATACGCCGCAATTCGATGACGTCGCCGTATTTATGGCTGTTTTCGCTGATGGCGGTGATACCGGCCACGGTATTCTGGCGCCATACCTGGGCATTAATGTGTTTCTGTATTTTGTTTATCAGCAGTTACATCTGGATTTATGTGCGCATCGTCCGATTTAAAGCCCCGCGCTGGATGATACGTCATAAGAAAACCTGATTTTTTTATGTTGATGTAATATATTCCCGCCGGGCTTTATATCACTTCACTTAAAAGGAATACCATATGGATCTGTCGAATATGTCCTCTGCGGATTTACGGAATTTGCAGGAACAAGTTAAACATGAATTAAAGCAGCGCGAAAGCCAGGACCTGGCAAAAGCGCGCGAACAGATACTGGCGATCGCCCAAAGCGTGGGCGTTCCGCTGAAAGACCTGGTCGGCGGCGCCGGCAGCGCACGCGCCAAGACCGGCAGCGTGGCGCCGCGCTACCGCAATCCGGCCGACGCCAGCCAGCTCTGGACCGGCCGCGGCCGCCAGCCCAAATGGGTCAAGGATTGGCTGGAATCCGGTAAAGACATCGCCGGCTTAAAGGTTTAAACTGCCTGCACTTCGATAAGCGGCGGCCGGCATGACCGGCCGCTTCACTACACCCCTCGCATACATTCCCACACTATGGTTTCTTTATCCAAAACGATCTTCAAGGCTTACGACATTCGCGGCATCATCGATAAAACCCTGGATGCGGGCGTAGCGCGCCAGATCGGCCAGGCGTTCGGCCAGGCCGCGCTGGCCAAGGGCGAGACCAAGGTCGTGATCGGCCGCGATGGCCGCCTGTCCGGCCCGGTGCTGACGGCGGCGCTGGCCGAGGGCCTGCAAGCGGCCGGCGTGGACGTGATCGACCTGGGCGTGGTGGCCACGCCGATGGTCTACTTCGGCACCAATGTGCTGGGCGCGGCGTCCGGCATCATGGTGACGGGCAGCCACAATCCGCCGGACTACAACGGCTTCAAGATGGTGCTGGCCGGCGAAGCCATTCACGGCGAGGCGATCACCGCGCTGTACCAGCGCATCGTCGACCATGACGGTTCGTCGGCGGCGAAAAAGGGCGCGTACGGCACCCACGACATCCGCGCGCAATACCTGGAGCGCATCATCGGCGACGTCAAGCTGGCGCGCCCGATCAAGATCGCCGTCGATTGCGGCAACGGCGTGGCCGGCGCCTTCGCGGGCGACCTGTTCCGTGGCATGGGCTGCGAAGTGGTCGAGCTGTTCTGCGAAGTGGACGGCAATTTCCCTAACCACCACCCCGATCCCGCGCATCCGGAAAACCTGCAAGACCTGATCCGCTGCCTGCAAGAGACGGACGCCGAGCTGGGCATCGCCTTCGACGGCGACGGCGACCGCCTGGGCGTGGTCACCAAGGATGGCCAGATCATCTACCCGGACCGCCAGATGATGTTGTTCGCGGCCGACGTGCTGAGCCGTCATCCAGGCGAACAGATCCTGTACGACGTTAAATGCACCCGTCACCTGGCGCCATGGATCAGCAAGCACGGCGGCGTGCCGCTGATGTACAAGACCGGCCACTCGCTGGTCAAGGCCAAGCTGCGCGAAACCGGCGCCCCGCTGGGCGGCGAAATGAGCGGCCACATCTTCTTCAAGGACCGCTGGTACGGTTTCGACGACGGCCTGTACTCCGGCGCCCGCCTGCTGGAAATCCTGACCCGCGAAGCCGATCCGTCCAAGCTGCTGAACTCGCTGCCGCAGTCGGACAGCACGCCGGAGCTGCACCTGCACCTGAACGAAGGCGAAAACGTCATCGTCATGGACAAGCTGCGCAGCGACGCCAAGTTCCCGGGCAACGTGCAGATCATCACCATCGACGGCCTGCGCGTGGAATACGAAGACGGCTTCGGCCTGGCGCGTTCGTCCAACACCACGCCGGTGATCGTGATGCGCTTCGAGGCTGAAACCCCGGCCGCGCTGGCGCGCATCCAGGGCCAGTTCAAGAGCGTGATCCTGGCTGCCAAGCCGGACGCGGAACTGCCGTTCTAAGCGCATGACGGCGCAAACGGGCGGCCGCAAGCCGCTGAACATTTTGCTGGTGCGCGTCTCCTCGCTGGGCGACGTGCTGCACAACCTGCCGATGGTGGCCGATATCGCCCGCCATTTCCCGGACGCGAATATCGACTGGGTGGTGGAAGAGGGCTACGTCAGCCTGGTGCGGCTCAACGCGCGCGTGCGCACCATCATTCCGTTTGCGCTGCGGCGCTGGCGCAAGAGTCTCGGCAAGCCCGAGACCCGCGCAGAGATCAAGAGCTTCTTCCGTACGCTGCGCGAGCAGCAGTACGACTATGTATTCGACACGCAGGGATTGCTGAAGACCGGCATCATCATGGGCGCTGCCCGTGTGGTGAAGGGCGGTCGCAAGGTCGGCCTGGCCAACGGCAGCGAAGGCTCGGGCTACGAAGGCGTTTCGCGCATCTTCCACAACTTGAGCATCCCGACCGATCCGCGCACGCACGCGGTGGCGCGCGGCCGCCTGGTGGCCGGCGCTGCGCTGGGCTATGCGGTCGATACGCCGGCCGATTTCGGCCTGCCTGAAGTATCGGCCAGCGAGCCGCGTCCGGACTGGATGCCTGCCGAGCCATACGCCGTCTACTTCCACGGCACCGCGCGCGCCCCGAAGAAGTGGGCGCCGGAGAACTGGATTGCATTGGGCCGCGAACTGGCGCCCATGCCCATCCTGCTGCCATGGGGCTCGCCGAAAGAGAAGGCCGAAGCCGAAGTGCTGGCGGCAAGCCTGCCGAACGCGCGCGTGCTGCCGAAACTGTCGATGGCCGATGCGATGCTGCTGGCGCGTCACGCCGGCCTGGTGATCGGCGTCGACACGGGATTGACCCATATCGCCGCTGCCTTCGTGCGGCCGACGGTGGAAATCTACGCCGATTCGCCGCGCTGGAAAACCGAGGGCAACTGGTCGCCGCGCATCATCAACCTGGGCGACCGTGGCACGCCTCCGTCGGTGGCCGAAGTATTGGCGGCAGCCCGCAGCCTGCTGGCGTAACTATGCGACTTTTCTATTCCGTGATGTGGTGCCTGGCCTTGCCGCTGGTGCTGGCGCGCTTGTGGCTGCGCGGCCGCAAGGAGCCGGGCTATCGCCAGCATTGGGGCGAGCGCCTGGGCTTCTACAGCGGCCCGTCGTCCACCATGCAGACCTTGTGGGTGCACGCCGTGTCGGTGGGCGAGACGCGCGCCGCCGAGCCGCTGGTCGATGCCCTGCTGGCCGAATACCCGCACAGCCGCATCGTCCTCACCCACATGACGCCGACCGGCCGCGCCACCGGCAAGACGCTGTTCGCCAAACATGGCGATCGCCTGGTGCAGTCCTACCTGCCGTATGACACGGCGACGATGGTCGGGCGCTTCATCAAACATTTCAAGCCTGCCGTCTGCATCCTGATGGAGACGGAGGTATGGCCCAACCTGATCGCGGTGTGCGGCAAGCGCGGCGTGCCGGTGGTGCTGGCCAACGCCCGCCTGTCCGCGCGTTCGCTGCGCCGGTCGCGCCGCTTCGGTTCCCTGCTGGTGGATGCGGCGCGCGGCATCTCGCTGGTCGCCGCGCAGACGGCGGCTGATGCGGAACGTGTGCGCTCGCTGGGCGTGCAGCGCGTGGAGATCACCGGCAGCATCAAGTTCGACGTGGTGGTGCCGGATGCGGCGCTGGCCGTTGGAGCAGCGCTGCGCGGCGTGATCGGCGACCGTCCGGTGCTGCTGTGCGCGAGCACGCGCGAGGGCGAGGAGGAGCTGATACTGGATGCCTTCCGCCGCGAGCGCGCCGCGTTGCCGGCCAATGTGCTGCTGCTGATCGTGCCGCGCCATCCGCAGCGCTTCGACGAGGTGGAAAAGATGATCGGCGCGCACGGCCTGAACGTGCAGCGCCGCAGCAAGCTGGCGCTGGACGGCGGCGATGCCGTGCTGCCGGGCTTTGTCGATGTGCTGATGGGGGATTCGATGGGCGAGATGTTCGCCTACTACGCGGCCTGCGATGTGGCCTTTGTCGGCGGCAGCCTGCTGCCCTTGGGCGGCCAGAACCTGATCGAGCCGGCGGCGCTGGGCAAGCCGGTGCTGATCGGCCAGCACACCTTCAACTTCGCGCTGGTGACGGAAGATGCGCTGGCTGCGGGCGGCGCGCAACGCGTCGCCGATGCGGCGGAGCTGATGTCCGCCGCCGGGCGTTTGCTGAACGACGAAGCGGCACGCACGGCCATGGGCCGCAACGCGCTGGCCTTCGCCAACCAGCATCGCGGCGCCACGCGCCGCACGCTGGCATTGCTGCCGGCGCTGATCAAACCTCTGCTTTAACCCGCCAGCTCCGTCTCTTCGGCGTAGCGCAGCACCGTGGAGTGCTGGCGGCAGAAGCGCGTCGCCGCCTTGTAGCCGATATCGAACAGGAACTGCATATTCGACGTCGACCAGTCCATCGTGTTCGGCATATGGTCGTCCGGCACGGCGGCCATCAGCTCCAGCTTGAGCATGCGGCGTTTCGGCAGACCGGTCTTGCGGTCGGTGTTGTGCTCCAACTCGAACAGGCGGATCTGGTTCTGCGAAATCTTCACCAGCGGCGTGATCATCGAACCCACCCAAGCGTCATACAGATTGCGCGGCTTGCGCAGCAGGCGTTCGTCGCCCAGGATGTCGAGCACGATCAGCGTGTCGGTGTCGTGGTGTTCGCCCTTGCCTTCGATGAAGGGATCGAAGTTCAGCGTCTCCAGCGCGGCGCCTTCGATGTAATCCTCGCCGTCGATTTCGGTCGGCGCGTACAGGAAGGGGAAGGACAGCGCGGCGCGCACATGCTCCGCCTGGATTTCATGCTTGTCCCAGATCTTCATGCGATGCTGGTTCAAATTGTAGGCGTTGATGTAGAACTCCGGCTTCATGCTGGAGATGGCGGAGAAATCGACCACGCCTTCGAGGAACGGCGCATGCGCGCACAGGCCCAGGCTTTTGGCGGACAGGTTGGATGGCGACATGGTCGACATCAGCAGCTGGCTCCAGTCGGTCCAGGGCAGCTGGCCCTTGCCGAACACGTTTTGCATCGCACCAAAAACCGGATGGCTGGCGGCCGGCGTGAAGGCGTTGCGGAACACGTCCGCTTCCTGGCCGGGCTTGTGGAAGATTTTGTAATTCACCGGCATCATCTTGTAGATGGTGTCGGAGACGCCGGTATCGGCCCAGCGTTTCAGCGCTTCGCGGGGCGTGGATTCCAGCGGGGCCGCATACAGCAAGCCCATCAGAACGCCCGCGCCCGAGGCGGAGATCACGTCAAATTCGACTTCCTGGTCGAGGAAGGCAGCCAGGGCGCCGGCGATCAGCGGAGAATTCGGTGCGCCACCGCCCAAGACCAGGCCGGTTTTCTTTTTGATACTTTGTTGCATTATGTTTAATCCTTATGCGGCAATGCAGCATAAGGTAACACGGTAAATTCCGTACAGCAACTTTCATTATTGAATGTACGATATTTGCGAAACGGATAATGGTGTTGTTGCTATGTTTAGTCCGACGTGCGGCCCAGCATGCGCTTCAGGGTGGCGTCCTTGTCGATGACGTGGTGCTTGAGCGCGGCGGCGGCGTGCAGCACGATCAGCGTCAGCAGCAGGTAGCCGAGGAAGCCGTGCATGGACTGGCCGATGTCGGACCATTGAGGGCTGAGCGGCACGGCCTGGTCGCCGCTGTGGTGGCTGGGGAAGATTTCCCAGCCGAAGATGCCGAAGCCGTGACCGCTGGCGCCCGAGTAGAGCATGCCGCTCAGCGGCAGCACCACGGTCAGGATCAGCAGCACCACGTGCGCCGCCGCGGCGGTCACGTGCTCCAGCCGCGATACGGGCCGCACCGGCTGCGGCAG
This sequence comes from Rugamonas rivuli, assembly GCF_009380165.1. Lineage (GTDB taxonomy): Bacteria > Pseudomonadota > Gammaproteobacteria > Burkholderiales > Burkholderiaceae_D > Rugamonas > Rugamonas rivuli. Next base: position 569,897 of record NZ_WHUF01000004.1, on the reverse strand, counting down.
TCCATTGCGCCAGCGCCAGGCCAGCCGCGCCAGGATCGCCACGAAGGCCAGCAAGCCTATCGATTTGTGAATGTCGTACAAATGCCAGGATTCGGTCTCGACCATGTAGATGCCGAGCGCGATCAAGCCAATGATGGTGGCCGCCACCAGCCAGTGCAGAGCGATGGTGGTGCGGCTGAAGTTTGTTTTGGTATCCATGGCGCTAAATTACATTCGCATTGCCTAAGCGTCAACCGCTAGAACGCAAAATACATGGCCGTCTCCAGGCTGAACGCGTGCGCTTCGCTGAACGGCAAACGGTCGGTGCGCAGGCGCAGGCGCAGCGGGCCTTGCTCATAGCCGAGGCCCACCATGTTGAAGCGCGTGTCGTAGCTGGTGCTGAACGTTCCCCACTGGCTGGCGTAGCTGCCGACGGCTTCCGGTATGGTGGTGCCGGCGATGCGCTGCGCCCCGACCCGCAGCGCCCATTGCTGGTAGCGGTAGGTGAGGTTCAGCGCGGTGCTGGCGCCGATGGTGCCGGTGCGTTCGATCAGGCTGTTCTGGCCGACGATCTGCGGCTTGTAGTTGATGTAGCCGTCGCTGTCGACCGTGCGCACGTCGGAGGCGATGCGCTGCACCATAGCCGGCAGATTGGTCCAGCGCATGCGGCTCCACAAATCGTTGACGGCCAGGTTGGCGGTGAGCTGGCTGCTCAGCGGCCATTGCAGCGCGGCCGAGATGCTGGCGCCTGACGATTTTTGCGTCGCCTCGGGCATGAACGGATAGCCGTAGTCGGTATTCGAGTTCGCATACGTGCCGTCGATGCGGTAGGCGGTATCGTGCGTGTAGCTCACCTTGCCGGATGCGCTGCTGTCGTGATTGCGGGCGTGCCCGTACACGGCGGCCGACACCATCAGCAGGGGATCGCCCGCGCCGAGGTTGGGCAGGACGAAGGTGCGGCCTACGCGCGCGCCCGCCGCCGCCCATTGCTTCGAATGGGCGTCCGCGGCGAAATCGCGGGCCTTGTCGGGCGTCTTGTGGCTTTGGTAGACGTGGTACAGGTCGGTCGTGTCGCGGTTCGTCTCCAGCGACAGTTCCAGCCTGTACTCCGCACCGATGCGCCAGCCGTTTTTCTCCACGCCGAATTCCACGCGGTCCCGCTGCAGGAAGACGTTGCGGCCGTTGCGCGGGGCGTAGCTATTGCCCCAGTCGCGGCCCAGTTCGCGGATCGGCACGGCGTCGTAGGTCGCCCAGCCCTGCGCTTTGGCATACGGTTGCCAGGCGGCGCTGGGGGCGTGCAGTGCGATGTCGCTGTCGGCGACGGACGTTTGCGCGGCGGCCCCGCTTGCCGCAAGCAGGGCGCCCAGTAAGGAAATCAAACGCATGATGGATCAGTTCAGTGTCTCGAAGCTGCCATCGATGTAGTTGATCATCCTGGTGCTGGTGTTGATCAGTGCAGTCTTGCTGTTGTTCTTGTAGACGTCGAGGTACTTGGCGCCGTCCACCAGCGTGACCGTAACGCCGGTGGCGCTGGCGATATGGATTGTTCTGGGCAGGGAGTTGTTGCCGTCGAACGAGATGACGTTGGTGCCGTCGTTGTAGGTGGCGTTGTATTCGGAGGTCCGGTAGCCGGTGCTGCGGGCGGCTAACGTGACAGCCAGCACAGGACGGCTGACGATCTTCAGGCTGCCTTTGAACGATACATTGGCCAGCACGAAATTGGTCGCCGACAGCGTTACCGCGCTATCGTAGTTTTTAGAGTTCAACGCTTCGGCCGTGATGACGCCGTTGAAGTTCTCTCCGCGGCTGTTGGTGAAGCTGCCGGTGAACTGTGCGTAGTTGGGCAGGTAGCGATTGCCGCCTTTGTCGGTATCGAATTTGCTCAGCGACAGGGCGCCGTTGACGGTGCTGTTGGCCGTTGCGACTTCGATCGCCAGCTTGCCTTCGACGACGCGGTACACGCCGCCGTTGTTGGACGCGCGGACGAAGGACGTGTCGCCAATCTTGACGGTGCCGAGCGCCGCACCGTTCTTGACTGCGCCGATGGTGCCGGAGAGCGTATATTTGTTGATTCCGCCTGCTTCCGCCGTGGTGGTTGACTCGATGACCAAAGTTTCGTAGTCGGTGAGCTTAACGCCGCTGGCGTCAACGCGCGCGGGCATGGTGCCTCGAATCACTGCAGTGGCGACGGCGCTGCCGTTCATCGTATAGGAGAGGATGCCGCCTGCGAGGTCTCCGACGGGCATTTGGCCGTTCAAATTCCGGATGTTGTAGGGGCCATACTGATCCTTTTGGTACTCTTGAGAGATGCGCAGGGTCCGCGCGGAGTAGGTGAAAGCAATCGTTGAGAACCATCGGAGCGTGATGTCTCTGCCGATGAGGTCGCGGGTATATACGCCGTCTGCGTTGCGTTCCGATCCTGCGATAACCTTGTCGTTCAACTTGCACGACACGCTCTTTGGAGTGACTGAGGACACATCATTCCTGGTCATGGCGATGGTGGCGTCTATATCCTTGTAGAGCGCGCACGAACCCAGCGCCGACATTGCCGAGCCGTCACTGACGGTGATGTCGGTGGATTTTTTCTGGATAAAGTCGTTGTACAGCTTGATGCCGCGACCGGAGACGACGACCCAGTCGGCCAGGCTCTGATCCAATGGCGCGACGGCGTTGTCGAAATCGGCCTTCATCGCGTCCAGGCTGTTGCGCAGGCCGCCGCCGTCCTTGCCGGCGTCAGACCAGGCTTGCAGGTTGGTGCGCAAGCTGGCGAACAGGGCTTTCGTGTCGGCCACCGGATTGGACGGCGTTGGCGTAGGTGTTGGCGTCGGAGTCGGAGTTGGAGTTGGAGTTGGAGTTGGAGTCGGTACCGGCGTTGGCGTTGGGGTAGGCGTCGGCACAGGCGTCGGTGTCGGCACAGGCGTAGGTACCGGCGTTGGCGTCGGAGTAGGAGTCGGTGTTGGTGTTGGCGTCGGAGTCGGCGTTGGTGTCGGAGTGGGCGTCGGAGTTGGTGTCGGAGTCGGAGTCGGAGTCGGCGTTGGAGCAGGCGCTGGGCTATTGATAGCCGCGTCGGAGAACAGCTTCTGTCCATCCAGCGTTTTCAGCGTGGTCTTGTTGACGGTGGCGTCGTTGGCCACTGAGGCCAGCGCGGTGAGCAGGGCGGCCTTCGCGCCGCCGCCGATGCTGACGGCGCCATTCTTCATCGTCGCGGTGCCGGTCGTCGCGGTGACTGCGCATTTGACCTTTTCACCCGGCGTGCCGGCGCATCCCATGCCGCTGGCGTGGGCGATCTGCGAGATCGCGGCCAATGCCACGGACTGCAGTTTTTCCGACGCATCGGTCGTATTGGCGGCTGCGTCGCTATTGGCGTTGAGCGGCTTGGTGGTCAGCGGATTGAAGCCGAGAATCTTGGTCACTTCGGTCTGCGCCGATGCCACGTTTGCCGTGGTCAGGCTGTTGGCCGTGCCGGCGCTCATCGCCGCCGTCACCAGCATGTCGGTGAACGGCGTAACGTGGCCGGTCGCGTTGGTGTTGCTGCCGCCGTCGAGCTGGACCAGGCTGCGCATCGTCATCGTGGCAGGCATGGTAATCGTGCCGCTGTACTCGTCTTCCATGGTGGTGTTCGCGTCGGCGCTCACTTCCACGGTGAACAAGCCGGTGCGGTTGCCCAGGTTGACCGAGTAGCTGCCGTCGGTCTTGGACGTGCGGCCAGTGGCGACCGGCGCCGCAGAGCGGTTGCCGGCGGCATCGTAGGCATAGACGTTGACGATACCGTCCTTGATGAGGCCTTTGGCGGCCACGCCGCTGATGGTGCGGGATGGCGCGGCTACCGGGCCGGTATCAGGGGTGGAGGTGTTGCTTCCACCTCCACCACCGCAAGCGGCCAAGGTCGAAGTGAGTGCACAGGCGAGGGCGAGTTTCGTCAAATTCATTGCAGTAGTTAAATAATAGTTTTCTCACTATCAATTATAACATATGCAACTTGTTTGGAAATGAATTGAGTTATTGGCAGCCTTAATGAAGTACTAACCTATGCGGCCGGCCGATCGGCTAGGGGAACAGTACCGGCAGCTCCTGTGCGCGTTTGCGCAGCAGGTTCTTGGCTTCCTCGTATTCGGGGTAGATCAGGCCGACCGTGTTCCAGAACTGGGCGCTGTGGTTCATCTCCAGGATGTGCGACAGTTCGTGCGCGATCACGTAGTCGATCAGCGGCTGCGAAAAGTGGATCAGCTTCCAGTTCAGGCGGATTTTGCGGTCCACCGTGCACGAGCCCCAGCGCGTGCCGGCCGACGATAAACCGAACGAGTGATAACGCACCCCCAGCCGCTCCGCAAACACGTCCAGCCGCTGCTCGAACAGCACCTTGGCCTCCTGCTGATACCAGGCCTTCACGCGCTCCTTCAGCAGCGTCTCGGTGGCACCGGGCACCAGCACCATCGACAGCTCACGCGTGGCCGGGTTGTAGCTGCTGCGATTGCGGCCGCCCACCAGCAGCCGCAGCGTGATGTCGGCGCCCAGGTACGGCAGCTGCGCGCCGTCGATCCACTCCACCGGCGGCTTCTCCAGCCGCGCGGCGCGGCGCTCGCGGCGTTCTTTCAGCTTGCTCAGTATCCAGTGCTGCTTGGTGCGGATGGCGTTGTCGATTTCGGCGATGCTGATGCGCTTGGGCGCGGTTACGCGCAGGCCCTCGTCGTCGATCATGAAGCCGATCGAACGGCGGGTGGAACGGCGCAGCGAATATTCAAGCACGAAGTCGCCCACCATCAGCTGGCGCTTGGGCGGCTGGTCGGAAGGCGGAGGCGTCTGCGCGCGCGGCTTGACCGGCACTGCGGTCTGCGGCGGCGCGACGTAAGGCGAAACAGGGGGAGGCGTATTCGAGGTGGGCGAGGTCGGAATAGACCATACCGGTGCGGTGTACACCGGCTTGAGAGACGACTGCGCCTCCCGTCCAAACAGGTCCAGTTGGCTGGCGTCGTCTTTCGGCGACGCCGGCTTCACCAGCGTGGCTAGATCATCTAGCCAGCGTTGTAGGCGTGGGGCGAAATGACGCGCATTTCTGATTCTATCCAATTTTCCACCTGTTGCATCATGCCGTCCGGGGTGAGTCCTTCCGGAGAAATCGGTTTGCCTATCGATACTGTAACAAGCCCTGGGCGCTTGATGAAAGAATTTTTTGGCCAGCACTCGCCGGAGTTGTGGGCAATCGGCACCACCACCGCGCCGGTCTCGATGGCCAGGCGCGTGCCGCCGCTTTTATACTTGCCCGCTTTGCCGACCGGGATGCGCGTCCCTTCCGGGAACATGATGATCCACTGGCCGTCGGCCAGGCGGCGCTTGCCGTGGCGGACCACGTCCATGAAGGCGTTCTTGCCCTGCTTGCGGTCGATCGGGATCATGCGCAGCAGCGCCATCGCCCAGCCGAAGAAGGGAATGTACAGGATCTCCTTCTTGAACACGAACACCAGCGGGCGCGGCATGTTAGGCAGCAGGAAGATGGTCTCCCATGCCGACTGGTGCTTCGACAGCACGATGGCCGGCGCGTCCGGGAAGTTTTCGGCGCCCTTGATTTCGTAGCGGATGCCGCAGATAACCTTGAGGCACCAGATCATGAACACGTTCCAGCGCGCGGTGACGAAGAAGCGTTTGTTGTACGGCAGCGGCGCGGCCAGGAAGCACACGCAGGCCCAGACGATGGTCGATACCACCATGACGATGGTGAAAATCAGGGAACGCAAAAACAAGACGGGATGACCCAATGCAGACTCCAAAAACTGTTTAGCTAACGATGTGCAGCGCCGGCGGCGCGCTGGTTTTCAGCAGGTGATTGACCATCGCGGCCAGGTCGGCGAAAACCATTGTACCGGGTGGCAGGCCACCCGTGGCCTGGGTTTTCTCGCCCTTGCCGGTCAGGACCAGGTAGGGCACGCAGCCGCTGACGTAACCCGCTTGCAGGTCGCGCAGAGAATCGCCGACGGTCGGCACGCCTTTCAGGCTGATTTTATAGCGCTGCGAGATTTCCGTGAACATGCCCGGCTTCGGCTTGCGGCAATCGCAGCTGTCGGCCGCCGCGTGCGGGCAGAAGAAGATGGCGTCGATGCTGGCGCCGACCTGCTGCGCCAGGTTGTGCATCTTCTGGTGGATCGCGTTCAGGATCGTCATGTCGAAGAACTCGCGGGCGATGCCCGACTGGTTCGACGCCACCACCACGCGATAACCCGCCTGGTTCAGGCGGGCGATCGCTTCGAGCGAGCCGGGTACCGGTATCCACTCGGCCGGCGACTTGATGAAGTCCGGCGAATCGTGGTTGATGACGCCGTCGCGATCGAGGATGATCAGTTTCATGGACGGCGCACCCATTTAGGCCGCCAGTTTCGAAATGTCGGCCACGCGGTTCATCATGCCGTGCAGCGTCGACAACAGCGCCAGGCGGTTGTTGCGCAGCGCGACATCTTCGGCCATGACCATCACGTCGTTGAAGAAGGCGTCGACTTCCTCGCGCAGCTGCGCCAGGGTTTTCAGCGTGCCGGCGAAGTCGCCCTTGTTGAAGGCGGCGTCGATTTCCGGCAGCACGCGCACCACGGCGGCGTGCAGGTTCTTCTCGGCGGCGTCCTGCAGCAGCGCGGCGTTGACGCCGGTGTTGCCGGCAGCGGCCAGCGCTTCCTCGTTCTTCTTCAGGATGTTGGTGATGCGCTTGTTGGCGGCGGCCAGCGAGGCCGATTCCGGCAGCGCGGCGAAGGCCTGCACGGCTTCCAGGCGCTGCACGATGTCGTCCAGGCGGTCAGGGTTCTGGGCGACCACCGCTTCGATCTCGTTCGGCGAGAAGCCGCGCTCGCGCAGGATGCCGCGCAGACGGTCGATCATGAAGGTGTAGACGTCGGCGCTAGGATCCTTGAAGCCGGCCACGGAAGCGAACAGCCCCGCAGCGTGCGACAGCAGGCCGGCGATCGACAGCGGCAGGCGCTTCTCGATCAGCATGCGCAGCACGCCCAGCGCGTGGCGGCGCAGCGCGAACGGGTCTTTGTCGCCGGTCGGCGCCAGGCCGATGGCCCAGATGCCGACCAGGGTTTCCAGCTTGTCGGCCAGCGCGACGGCGGTGCCGGTGACGGTCGATGGCAGGGCGTCGCCGGCGAAGCGCGGCTGGTAGTGCTCGGACGCGGCCAGCGCCACGTCTTCCGGCTCGCCGTCGTTGCGGGCGTAGTAGGTGCCCATGATGCCTTGCAGCTCAGGGAATTCGCCGACCATCTCGGTGACCAGGTCGGCCTTCGACAGCTTGGCTGCGCGCGAGGCCAGTGCGGCGTCGCCGCCGATCTGGGTGGCGATGTAGCTTGCCAGCGCGGCTACGCGTTCGCCGCGTGCGGCTTGCGTGCCCAGCTTGTTGTGGTAGACGATTTTTTCCAGCAGCGGCAGGCGCGATTCCAGGGTCTTCTTCTTGTCCTGCTCGAAGAAGAACTTGGCGTCGGACAGGCGCGGGCGCACCACGCGCTCGTTGCCGTCGATGATGGCGGTCGGCGTGTCGGTGGCGATGTTGGAGACGATCAGGAAGCGCGAACGCAGCTTGCCGTTGGTGTCGGTCAGCGCGAAGTATTTCTGGTTGGTCTGCATGGTCAGGATCAGGCATTCCTGCGGCACGGCCAGGAACTCTTCCTCGAACTTGCATTCGTAGACGACTGGCCATTCGACCAGCGCGGCCACTTCATCCAGCAGCGCTTCAGGCATCAGCACCTGGTCGGCTCCGGCCTTGGCCAGCAGCTCGGCGCGGATTTTTTCTTTGCGGTCTTCGACGCTGGCCAGTACCTTGCCTTCGGTCGCCAGGGTGGCGGCGTAGCTGTCGGCGTTGGCGATGGTGATCATGCGCTGGCCCGGTGCGGTCAGGAAGCGGTGGCCTTCGCTGACGTTCGATGCGGTCAGGCCCAGCAGGGTCAGTGGCAGCACGGTGGCGCCATGCAGCGCGATCAGGCTATGCGCCGGACGCACGAACTGCACGGTGGCGCCGTCGGGACGCTGGTAGCTCATCACTTTAGGAATCGGCAGCTTGGCGACCGATTCTTCCAGCGCGGCTTGCAGGCCCGCTTGCAGCGCACTGCCGGTGGCGGTGTAGGTGTAGAAGAAGCTTTCGGCCTTGCCGTCCTGCGCGCGTTCCAGATCGGCCACGGTCAGGTTGGGGAAGCCCAGCGCGGCCAGTTTCTTGGCCAGCGGCGGCGTGCCGTTGCCGGCGGCGTCCAGCGCTACCGACACCGGCAGCACTTTTTCGCGGATCGCCTTGTCCGGCGAGGTGGCGCGCACCTTGGTGATGGAGACGGCCAGGCGGCGCGGCGAGGCAAACGAGGTGGCGACGCTGTCGGCTTCCAGGAAGTCGCGCGATTTCAGGCCGTTGACGATGCCGTCCGCGAAAGCCTTGCCCAGTTTGGCGAGCGCCTTCGGCGGCAGTTCTTCGGTCAGCAGTTCGATGAGCAGAGTTTGAGTCATATTATTTATATCGTTTATTCAGCAACGGCAGCGGCAGCGGGAGCCATAGGGAAGCCCAGGCGTTCGCGCGAATCGTAGTAGGCTTGGGCGACCAGGCGCGACAAGGCGCGCACGCGGCCGATATAGGCGGCGCGTTCGGTCACGGAGATGGCGCCGCGCGCGTCCAGCAGGTTGAAGCTGTGCGAGGCCTTCATGATCTGCTCATACGCAGGCAGGGTCAGTTGCAGCTCGATCAGGCGCTTGGCTTCCGATTCGTGGTTGTTGAACTGGGCGAACAGCAGCTCGGTGTTCGAGTGCTCGAAGTTGTAGGCCGACTGTTCCACTTCGTTCTGGTGGAACACGTCGCCGTACTTCAGCGTTTTCGTCACGCCGTTCTCTTCCCAGGTGGTCCACACCAGGTCGTACATATTCTCGACGCCTTGCAGATACATGGCCAGGCGTTCGATGCCGTAGGTGATCTCGCCCAGCACCGGCTTGCAATCGAGGCCGCCAACTTGCTGGAAGTAGGTGAACTGCGTCACTTCCATGCCGTTCAGCCAGACTTCCCAACCCAGGCCCCAGGCGCCCAGCGTCGGCGATTCCCAGTCGTCCTCGACGAAGCGGACATCGTTCTGCTTCAGGTCCAGGCCCAGCGCTTCCAGCGAACCCAGATACAGGTCCAGGATGTTTTCCGGGGCCGGCTTCATCACCACCTGGTACTGGTAGTAGTGCTGACCGCGGTTAGGATTCTCGCCGTAGCGGCCGTCCTTCGGGCGGCGCGATGGCTGCACGTAGGCCGCGCGCCAAGGCTCCGGGCCGATCGCGCGCAGGAAGGTGCCGGTGTGGAAGGTGCCGGCGCCGACTTCCATGTCGTAGGGCTGGAGCAGGGCGCAGCCTTGCTTGTCCCAGTAGGTTTGCAAGGTCAGGATAATTTGTTGAAATGTCAGCATCTTGTTTGGTCGGTGGCGCAGCCCAGAGGCGCGCGGTTGCAGTTTCGCTAAAGGGGCAATTTTAGCGGGTTTTACTGGGAGCCTGTAGAGATTAAGCGGCTTTAGGCTGGTTTTTTGCGCGCTTGGCCCCAAACCAGGCGCCCGCAAGCGACAGCGCGGCCAGCGCCAGGAACAGCTTGTTTCCCCACAGGATATACGGGGTGCTGCCGGCCATGCCCTGCACCGTGGCCGCCAGCGCGCCGTAGGTGTTCACAGGCAGCTGCTGCACCACTTTGCCTTCGCCATTGATGATGGCGGTGGCGCCGGTGTTGGTCGCCCGCAGCATCGGACGGCCGGTCTCCAGCGTGCGCATTTGCGAGATCTGCAAATGCTGGGGGATGGCGATGGTGTCGCCAAACCAGGCCAGGTTCGAGATGTTGAGCAGCATGGTGGCCGGTTTCTGGCCCTGCGCCGGGTTGTTCAGCTGGCCGGCGATTTCTTCGCCGAACAAGTCTTCGTAGCAGATGTTGGGCAGCACGCGCTGGTCCTTGATCGGGAACGAAGGCTGGATGTCGCGGCCGCTGGTCTGGTCGCCCAGCGGGATCGACATCAGGTTGACGAACCAGCGGAAGCCGAAGGGAATGAACTCGCCATACGGCACCAGGTGGTGCTTGTCGTAGCGGTAGTAGCTGGTGCCCAGCTTGGACGGGATGCCGATCGCGCTGTTGAAGTAGGCGGTCTGGCTGTCGGCCACCGGGATGCCGAGGATCAGGTTGCTGTTGGTCTTGTTGAGGAACTGGGCGATGCCCGGCAGGTAGTCCGGCGGCAGCTGCTGCGGCAGCATGACGATGGCGGTCTCCGGCGTGGCGATCAGGTCGGCCGGCGCGGCGGTGATGGCGTCCTGGTACAGCTTGAGCGCGGCCATGACGTGGGCGCCGTTGAATTTTTCGTCTTGCGGGATATTCCCTTGCAGCAGGCGCACCGAGATCGGCTTGCCTTCCGGGTAGGTCCAGTGCAGGTAGCTCAGTGCGACGCCGGCCACGGAAATGGCGACGATCAGCCCGGCCGCGCGCAGGCGCGTGCGGTGCAGCAGCAACAGCAGGGCGCCGGCGATCACCGCAGCCAGCCAGCCCAGGCCGTACATGCCGATCACCGGTGCGAAGCCGGCCAGCGGGCTGTGGTTGTGGGCGTAGCCGGCCGACAGCCACGGGAAGCCCGTGAACAACCAGCCGCGTATCCATTCGAACAGCGCCCACATGGCCGGCAGCACCAGCAGGTTGGCGGCCGGCAGCGGCAACGCCCAGCGCTTGCGCAGCCAGGCCGCGCCGCCCATCGCCAGCGCGACGTAGAAGCCCATGGCCCAGGCCAGCAGCAGCACGGCGGCGGCCGCCAGCGGCGCCGGCATGGCGCCGTAGTTGTGCATGGAAACGTAAAGCCAGTGGGTGCCGGCGGCGGTCCAGCCGAAGCCGAAGGCCCAGCCGATCAGGCCGGCGGCCTTGACGTCGCTGCTGCGCAGCACCTGGTAGAACAGCGTCGCCAGGCCGAGGATTTCCAGCGGCCACCAGCCGAACGGCGCGAAGGCGAACACGCACAACGCGCCGGCCACGGCGGTGATGGCCATGCGGCCACGGGTGGAGCGTTGCGGCTTGGGTGGATCGTTCGGATTGGCGCGGCGAAAACGCATTATGCGTCGTCGCCGGCTTCGGCGGCGGCAGGGAGTTTTTCCACCAGCAGCACGTGGATCTGGCGGGCATCGGCGCGCAGCACTTCGAAGCGCAAGCCTTCCATGTCGAACACGTCGCCCTTGTGCGGCATGCGCGCCAGGTGCTTGGCGACCAGGCCGCCGATGGTGTCGACGTCGTCGTCCGGCAGCGCGGTGTCGAGTTCTTCGTTGAATTGTTCGATCTCGGTCAGCGCCTTGATGCGCCAGCGCGGGCCGTGTACGCCTTCCTTGATCGACAGGATGTTGTCTTCTTCCTCGTCGAAATCGTATTCGTCCTCGATGTCGCCGACGATCTGTTCCAGCACGTCTTCGATGGTGATCAGGCCGGCCACGCCGCTGTATTCGTCCACCACGATGGCCATGTGATTGTGGTTGGCGCGGAAGTCGCGCAGCAGCACATTCAGGCGTTTCGATTCGGGGATGAAGATGGCGGGGCGCAGCATGTCGCGCACGTCGAACGATTCTTCGGCGTAGTAGCGCAGCAAGTCCTTGGCCAGCAGGATGCCGATCACCTTGTCGCGCTCGCCTTCGATGGCGGGGAAGCGCGAGTGGGCGGTCTGCAGCACCAGCGGCAACCATTCGTCGATAGGCTTGGAGATGTCGATGACGTCCATCTGCGAGCGCGGGATCATGATGTCGCGGGCAGACAGATCCGACACCTGGAACACGCCTTCGATCATCGACAGGGCGTCGGCGTCGATCAGGTTGCGTTCGTGGGCGTCGTGCAGAACTTCGAGCAGTTCCGCGCGGTTCTCTGGCTCGGGGGAAATCAGTGCGGTCAGGCGTTCAAACAGTGACCGATGGGGTTTGGCGTCAGTCTTGACGCCACTAGAGTGCTCTTGCATAGGAGGCGTGAGCCGTTGTTTCGAAGGGGTATAGGATACACGAAATGGGGAGACGGGGCCGATTTTGTCAAAAAGACAGCCTGCCTGTGCTTTTGGGCGATCTCAATATCCGATAATTTTCCAGGCCCATGCTGTACGGATTATTTGTTAGGAACCGATCCGTGATGAGCGTTTTTGACGGCGCCCTTTGCCAAGATGTAGCGCTATACTAGGATGTGACTGCGGGATCGATTCGCGCGATTAACGTCGGTGGTGGTACGAAAAATTGCATCAATTGCTCAATCGCAACTGATGCGACGCTGGCTGGCCACCGTGCGTCGGCCTTGCTTGGTGGACCCTGTCGGATCGACGTACTCGAAAAATTTTTTGGCGCGCAGTTTGGTGAGCCTGGCGCTATCAGCAAAGTGATCGAAGTGTTGACGTCGGCTGGTCCGGGGGCGCGAGGGATAGTGTTTGGTATGAGAGGCAGCGGGGTGGGGCATGTCTTTAATGCCGTCAATCAAAAGGGTGTAGTGCGTTTCCTTGATGGCCAAACGGGATATGCGGCAGTACTGGATGGATACATTCACTTCCGATTTTTGAGGACGAGTTAATGAGCCCGATTAATGACAGCAGCGCCTTGAAACTCGCGGAGGCTAAAGTCCGTGAGCTCGGGGCGGCTTGCGGGGATGAGTTTGAAATTTTTGGCGAAGAAACCCAGGAGATTGAGCAAGGCTGGGTGTTTTTCTATAACTCGGCGGATTATGTGCGTACCCGGAATCCGTTGTCTGCATTGGCAGGAAATGGTCCCTTACTTGTTCTGCGGGATGGTCGCATTGCTGTGCTGTCGACGTCGGTGTCGTGGCAGGAGGCTGTGATCCAGGTGCCGCATGCGGAAACCGGATGGGTGGCCTGAAGAGGTATTCTTATGGCTGCGGTGCGTCGTCGGCATATTCCAGTTCGATCAGCGCGTCGTCGGGATAGGCCGGGTTGCCGGTGGGGCTGGTGAAGGTCTTGCCGCCGTCACCCAGTTCCAGCGCCAGCCGCTGCCCATCGGCCACCAGCGTGGCTTGCCGCAGCGCGCGCGGGCTGCGGCCGATCCAGTTGAGCTTGTCCGATCCGCACCAGTGGTTGGTCAGCAGCATGGTGGTCACGGTGGCGTGTATCCACATCGGGATTTCCTTCTTGGCGACCGCCACCACCACTTCGCATTCCAGCCGCAGGTCGCCCAGGCGCCGCATGTTCGGCGGCACGCCGGCGCTGCGGACGTCGGCGTCCCAGCGGTAGTTGCCCTTGCGCTGGTTTAGCACCAGGTCGGCGTCCTCGTCGGCCAGCGCGGCGATGCGCGGCAGCGAGAACAGGCCGTCGCCCGCCAGCGGCACTGGCACCGAGCTTTGATCGCCGGCGATGCGCAGCGTCAGGTTGTCCAGCGTGACGCCTTCCTGCGCGCCGGAACGCACGCGCAGCCTGAAGTTGAGCGCGGGAGCTTTCGGCGCCAGAGCGTGGTATTCGTCGAAAGCGTCCAGCCCGGCCAGCATCACGCGGTAGCGTTTGAGCTCAGGATTGCGGGTGCCGTTGATTTCGATGGTCTTGGCGTCGTCGGCCATGGCCGGCGGCAGGCACAGGGCAAGCAGCAGGCCGGCGGCCAGCCCGCGCTTACTCGGCATAAGGATCGGCGTAGCCGAGGCCGGCCAGGATTTCCGTTTCGATGCCTTCCATCTCGGCGGCTTCCTCGTCGTCCATGTGGTCGTAGCCCTGGGCGTGCAGCACGCCGTGGACGATCAGGTGGGCGGTGTGTTCTTCCACGGTTTTCTTTTGCTCGGCCGCTTCCTGCTCCAGCACGTCGGTGCAGAGGATGATGTCTGCCTGGGTCGGCGCGTCGTCCGGGATGTCTTCGCCTTCGTTGTAGGCGAAGGTCAGCACGTTGGTGGCGTAGTCCTTCTCGCGGTACTCGCGGTTCAGGGTGCGGCCTTCCTCGGCGTCGACGAAGCGTATCGTCAGTTCGGCCGGCGCGAACAGCGTGGCCTGTACCCAGCGGCGGATCTTCGGCCGGGTGATGGATTCCTGCAGGCGGGCGTCGGGATATTGCACCGACAGCGTCAGTTTATTTTTTACGGACATTTTTCAGGGCTGTGGCTTTGAGTAAAGGGGCGATTTCCGCTTCGTGGTTGTGCGCAGTTTCGTAGGCGTCGACGATGCGCGCCACCAGCGGATGGCGCACCACGTCTTCGCTGTTGAAGTGGCTGAAGGCGATGCCGCGCACGTCCTTGAGCACCTGGATGGCGTCCACCAGGCCGCTCTTCTGGCTCTTGTGCAGGTCGACCTGGGTGACGTCGCCCGTGACCACGGCCTTGCTGCCGAAGCCTATGCGGGTCAGGAACATCTTCATCTGTTCGACGGTGGTGTTCTGCGCCTCGTCGAGGATGACGAAGGCGTGGTTCAGCGTGCGGCCGCGCATATAGGCCAGCGGGGCGATCTCGATCACCTGCTTCTCGAACATCTTCTGCGTGCGGTCGAAGCCGAGCAGGTCGTACAGCGCGTCGTACAGCGGACGCAGATACGGATCGACCTTCTGCGCCAAGTCGCCCGGCAGGAAGCCCAGGCGCTCGCCCGCTTCGACGGCGGGGCGGGTCAGGATGATGCGCTTGACGGCGTCGCGTTCCAGCGCATCGACCGCGCAGGCCACCGCCAGATAGGTCTTGCCGGTGCCGGCCGGGCCGACGCCGAAGCTGATGTCGTGCTCCAGGATGTTGCGCAGGTAGCGGATCTGGTGCGGCGTGCGGCCGCGCAGGTCGGCGCGGCGGGTTTTCAGGATCGGGCTGTTGATGTCCGGCTCGACGAAGGGCGCTTCGACCACGCGCGGCTGGTCCGGCGCCGAGGCGGCGGCGATGGCGGCGTTGGCCACGGCCAGGCCGGCGCGCTGTTCGACCAGCGCCAGTTGCACTTCCTCGATCGGCACGATCTTGTTGGCGACCGCGTAGAACTGTTCGAGGATCTGCACCGCCCGTTCGGCGTTGTGGCCGCTGACGATGAACTTTTCGCCGCGGCGGAAGATGGTGACGTCCAGCGCTGCGGAAATCTGGCGCAGGTTTTCGTCGAGAGGGCCGCACAGGTGGGCCAGGCGCGCGTTATCGAGCGGCTCCGGGACGAAGTAGTGCGGCTGGACTGGAGTTTTGGTTTTCAATGGGATGCTTTATGAGAGAGGCCGGCAGTGCCGGCACAGGCAATAGTTTAACGTAATTTGCCCGCCGCAGATGCGATAGGCCTTGATTTCGGCGCTGCGGCCTTCTACATTGAAAGAGTAGCCTGCCGGCAATTTCTATGGAGGTGAGTCATGGCGGCCAATTCGATTTCATCGTCGCGCATCAGCACTTCGCTCGATGGCGTGCAGGCGGCCAATCGGCGCGAAACCCGCGCCAACCGCGAGCAGCAGCGCACCCAGCAGGCCAGTTCGACCGAGCGCGCCGACCGCGAACAGCGCAGCGACGCCGCCGAACGCGCGGTGCAGAACCGCGTGGAAAAGAACACCGACACCCAGCGCGCCCGCGCCCAGGCCAACGACGACGCAGCGGCGCAGCAGCGCCGCCAGGCCCAGGCGGCCGACAAGCACACCGAGCAGGACCGCCGTCAGAGCGAGAAAACCCTGGGCCGCCATATCGACACCACCGCTTGATTTCCCCGCCGCCACGGCGGCTTTTATCCCCCGCCCCCGCCTGTGTAAAGACGCGCTTGCTTTGTGTAACAGTTTCCTACAAGTTCTTGCGTGCGACACCCTCCAGCCCCATGTGATGAAATAGCATTGTTGCTAAGGTTTCTAGCTCGTGATTGATGTCGAACAATCTTCGCTCGGCGTACAGCGGCGGAAACAGGCCCTTTTGAGCATAGAATAATATTGCACGAAAGGCAATCAGCATGGGCTGATTGAATCAGGAACTTAGTCAGGAACTTAGCCAAAGGAATCTAAGTTGCCCTTAAGTTCAAGCCCGCAAACTTCATTCACCCAACCAACGAGGAAAATCATGGCACACCACGCTCTCGCTTCACAGGAAAGCTACAACCCCAACCATCTGCTGGATATTTTGCTCGGCAAGATGCAACTGAAAAACGACGCCGCATTGTCGCGTCTGCTGGAAGTCGCGCCGCCGGTCATCAGCAAGATCCGCCACCACCGCCTGCCGGTTGGCGCCTCGCTGCTGATCCGCATGCACGAAGTGACCGGCATGAGCATCCGCGACCTGCGCGACCTGATGGGCGACCGCCGCACCAAGTACCGCCTGTCCGACGCCCAGGGCCGCCCGAAGCCAGAGGAACGCACCGAAAAGGCCGAGGCCGGAAACTACGCGCGTCACTAATGCGCCCGCACGCCTGCCCCTGCCGTTGCCGTGGTGTTGAGCCCGGCCGGCAGGGAGCCCGCTGCAACTGATCAGCTCAGCAGCACCATCGAAATTTCTTCATATTGCAGTTCCGTCTCGCGGAACAATTGCAGATAGATTTCCTCATCGAGGCCCAGCGCAGTCCAGGCCACGGTGGAAACCGGCGGCACCAGATCGTCCGGCGCCTGCGCCAGATCGAGCGCGTGCACGATAGCATCGGCCACATGGATGATGGCCGCCAGGAACCCTGCGCCCGGCGCTTCCGGGTCATGGTGGCCGCCGATGGCCAGCCGCATCGTATCGGAAAAATTCCAGTGTTCCGCCAGCGCCATGCCGGCGTCGACGTGGTCGACGCCCAGCACGCTGCGCTCCGCTTCCAGCAGGTAACAGTCGTGCTCGTCGCGGTAGGCGATGGTTTCCGAATACTGGTTCGGGAAGCACGAGACCAGCACCAGCCTGCCGATGTCGTGCAGCAGCCCGGCCGTGAAGGCGTAGTCCTGGTTGAAGCGCATCTGCCGCGCCAGCACCTTGGCGCAGGCGGCGGTGGCGATCGAGTGGCGCCAGAACGCCTTGTGGTCGAAGCCCGGGCAGTGGCCCTCGGCGAAGCAGCCGGTGACGGCGGCCGCCGTGATCAGGTTGCGCGTGGTCTGGAAGCCCAGGTAGGTGATGGCCTGCTGGATGGTGGTCACTTTGACCTGCAGTCCGTACAGCGAGGAGTTGGCCAGCCGCAGCGTCTTGGCGGTCAGCGCCTGGTCGTAGGACACCTTCTTGGCCAGCACCGAGATATCGACGTCGTCCTGGTCTATGCTGTTGAGCAGCTCCATCACCACCGCCGGCAGCGAGGGCAGGTCGTCCAGCGTGCGGACGACGTCGTCGTAAGTCAGCGTATTACTCATGCTCGGGCGCCTCCTCCATGCCCAGGCGGAAATCCGACACGAAGCGGCGCAGCAGAGCGGTGGCCCAGTCGCTGTCGCTGTCGGCGTCGTTTTTGCGGAACAGGCGGGCGATGCGCGCCTCGTGGTGGTTCAGCGCGGCCTGGGCCACTTCCGGCGATACTTCGTCTTTCAGGATGGGCAGCACGGCGATGCCGTGGCGCGGCATCAACGCCAGCATGGCCTCGGTCAACACCGTCCCCTGCGGCAGCAGCACATGGCCCTGCACGTCCAGCAGCACGTCCGACAGGACCATGCCCGGCCGTACCTCCGCCAGTGTCAGTTGATGATAATTACCTGCCATGATGCCCTCCCATTTTGCTACCTCGTCTACATTGCACGATCTTACCATTGCGTGCAAGCAAAGTCTGCCGTGCCCTGCCATAACTTGCCAAGTCGCATGCCATACCGTACATTGGGACGTTGCCGTCAATTCTATAAACGCAGGGAGGTTGGTCGATGTTCGGTATCCAAGGCCGCTTGACGCTGCTGTTCGTGGTCATCGTGACGCTGGTGCTGGGTATTTCCGGCACCTATGCCCAATACAGCCTGGGCCACGAGCTGGAAGTGAGCAGCCAGCGCCTGCGCCAGGGCGTGCTGACCCGTCTGCAAACCAGCCTGCCGTCGGCGCTGTGGGACCTGGACAAGGCCAAGGTCGACAACATCGTGGCCGCCGAAATGCTGCCGCCCGAGCTGGTTTCCATCCGCGTCTACGACACCTCGGTCGGCCTGTTCTCCGGCAAGCTGCGCAACGATAACGGCACCGTCACCTCGATCGAGAACGACGCCGCCGTCGGCGGTTCGCCGGTGGTGGCCGACCTGGCCTACCGCGATTCCGGCGCCGCCGGCGCCTCGCTCAAGCCGGTGGTGGTCGGCCGCGTGGTGGTCAACTTCAGCCGCGCCCAGATCGACGCCACGCTGGCCGCCGAAGTGCGCCGCAAAGTCACCGAGGTGCTGCTGCTGGACCTGATCCTGGTGGCGGCGTTGGCGCTATCGCTGCGCATCGTGTTCGATCCGCTCAAGCGCCTGCGCGACGGCCTGTTCGACCTGGCCACGCGCGGCAGCGACGAGGTGGAAGAGCTGCCGGACAGCCGCCACGACGAACTGGGCGAGGTGATCCGCGGCTTCAACGCCATCCAGCGCAAGGTGAAATCGAATATCCAGCGCATCCGCGAGGCCGAGGACGAGGCCCGCAAATCGGCCCAGACCACGGCCAAGGCGCTCGACGACCTGCGCCGCACGCAGGAATCGCTGCTGCAGGCCGAGCGGCTGGCCTCGCTGGGCGGGCTGGTGGCCGGCGTCGCGCACGAGATCAACACCCCGGTCGGCATCGCGCTGACCAGCGCCTCGGTGCTGATGGAAGCCACCGAGAAGGTGCACCAGTCTGTCGAGGACGGCAACATCAAGAAATCCGACATCATGCGCTACCTGGAAACGGCGGCCGAGAGCACGCGCCTGATCATGAACAACGCCTACCGCGCGGCCCACCTGATCCACAGCTTCAAGCAGATCGCGGTCGACCAGGTCAGCGAGGCGCGGCGCCGCTTCGAATTGCGCGACTACATCAACGAGGTGGTGTCCAGCCTGCAGCCCAAGCTGAAGAAGACCCACATCACCGTCAGCATCGCCTGCCCGCCGGACATCATGCTCGACAGCTATCCGGGCGCGCTGGCCCAGGTCATCACCAACCTGACGCTCAACTGCGTCGAGCACGCCTTCGACGCCGGCGACGAGGGCCGCATCACCATCGGCGTCGCCCAGCAGGCCGACTGGATCGAGATGCAGGTGGTCGACAACGGCAAGGGCATCCCGCCGGACATGCTGGACAAGGTGTTCGATCCCTTCGTCACCACGCGGCGCGGGCAGGGCGGCACCGGCCTCGGACTCAATATCGTATTCAACTTGATCGCCAAGCAGTTTGGCGGCACCATTACCGTCTCCAGCATCCTGGGCCAGGGCGCCAGTTTCGTGCTGCGCATGCCCTGCGTGACGCCGGTCGACGATCCCGCCGCGCTGCAGCCCGATGCCCGTCTCCACACTTGAAAGGTGAGCAATGCCCAAGATCAGCGGTGAATTCAACGTCAAGATGGCGCCCGAAAGCATGTCGGCCGTGGCGGCCGAGAGCGGCATCGGCCGCATGTCGCTGGACAAGCAATACCACGGCGCGCTGGATGCCGTCGGCAAGGGCGAGATGCTGGCCTTTATGGACCGCGCGCTGGGCTCGGGCGCTTATGTGGCGATGGAAAAAGTACAGGGCACGCTCGATGGCCGGCGCGGCAGCTTCCTGCTGTGCCACACCGGCACCATGGACCGCGGCGCGGCCGGACTGACGGTGGCGGTGGTCGCCGATTCCGGCCAGGAAGAGTTATCCGGCCTGGCCGGCGCTTTGCACATCCGCATCGAAGGCGGCAAGCACTACTACGATTTCGACTACACGCTGGCCGCCGCCGTTGCCTAGGCGTCCGGCGCCAAGCTAGAATGCCGCCATGGACAAGGACACACTCAAAGGCTTGGCGATACTGGTAGGCGTGGCGCTGGCGGTGGCGATATTCGCAGTGCTGGGCACCGAGAACGGCGTGCAAAAGCTGTACTGCATGGGCCGGGCCATCCTGCACGGCGTGGCCATCACCAACATCCATTCGGTGTGCGGCCTGTAGCGGTTGACGCCTTAATGAAAAAATCCCGCCGGCTGCAAGCCTTGCGGGATTTTTTCATGGGGCGACCGGTCGGCCTCAGTCGGTAAACTTCTCCGACGCGCCGCTGTTGCGGGTGGCAAAGCCCAGTACTACCAGGCCCAGCATCAACATGACGAAGGTTTGCGGTTCCGGTACTTCGGCAACAGGCTCGACGGCCTGCGGGTTTTTCGGGTCGTTCGTCGGCAGCGCCTCTGGATCGCGATCCGAGGCGGTCTTCTCCGTTGGAGCGGAGCTGTCGATGGCGCACGGTGCGGTGTTATGTTCATCGCAATGTGCGAGTACAATTGCTGCAGGTGCAACTTTGCTTTTTTCCGGGCTGACGGTCTGAGCTTGCACAGCTCCCGCCAGGCTCAGGGCCAGCAATATGGTCGTTATAAAAGTCGACTTCTTCACAATACTCTCCTGACTATGCTGCATAAGCAGGACGTTAAGGCTACATTAAAACATAAACATTAAGCTAAGATCGGACGAATCTCCAACCGTGCTCAAGTGTCTAGCATTAAACCACAATCAATAACATATTGCCATCTGTATTTTTCTTTAGGCAATCAAATCGTGCAACGCAACAACGCTTCTTACTTGCTAGCCAGTGGCGCAGACGATTTCAACTTTACAACTAATAATTCGATAGCATAGGACTCGGATACAGATGATTTCCACATATAGCCGCACCCCGGGATGGATGTTCGCCGCCGCCGCGCTGGCCCTGCTGGCCGGCTGCGCCAGCGGCGGCAAGAGCGCAGTCGGCAGCGCCGTGCCGGCGCCGGTGGGCGCCAATCCGCAGGTGCTGCTGCTGGGCGAAGTGCACGACAACGCGGCCGGCCACAAGCTGCGCTATGAGCTGCTGCGCCAGCGGGTGGAGGCGGGCTGGCGCCCGGCCATCGTCATGGAACAGTTCGACCGGGAAAACCAGGATGTGCTGAGCAAAGCCCAGAAAGGCTGCCTGGACGCGCAATGCGTGATCCGCGTGGTCGGCGGCCCGCGCTGGGACTGGCAGCTCTACTATCCGGTGATCCAGCTGGCGCTGACCTACCAGTTGCCGCTGATCGCCGGCAACCTGTCGCGCGCCGACGCCGCGCGCGCGGTGCGCGACGGCGTCACCGCCACCTTCGACCCGAAGAGCATCCGCGACTACCGCCTCGACCAGCCGCTGCCGGCCGACGTGCGCGGCGGCCAGCAGACGGAAATCGTCGCCGGCCACTGCAATATGCTGCCGGAGATGATGGTCGAGGGCATGGTCAACGCCCAGGTCTCGCGCGACATCTGGATGGCCAAGATCGTGCGCGACCAGCAGCCGCGCGACGTGGTGCTGATCGCCGGCAACGGCCACGTGCGCAAGGACATCGGCGTGGCGCGCTGGATCAATGCGGTGGCGCCGGTGCTGACGGTGCGCAGCGAAGGCTATGTCGAAGGCAAGGCCGACAGCGGCCGCTACGACGCCAGCTACACTGTGGCGCCGCAGCCGCGCCCCGATCCTTGCGCCGCGGTCCAACCCAAAGCCAAGTCCTGACATGGAAAAAGTCTACCTTCCCACCGCGCCCGACCGCGCCACCGTCGACGCCCTGGCCGGCGCCACGCTGCTGGAGTTCGGCGCCAACTGGTGCGGCCACTGCATGGCGGCGCAGGCGCCATTGGCGCAAGCCTATGCCGGCCACGAGGGCGTGCGCCACTACAAGGTCGAGGACGGCCCCGGCCGCGCCCTGGGCCGCTCCTACCGCGTCAAGCTGTGGCCGACGCTGATCTTCCTGCGCGACGGCCAGGAAGTGGCCCGCCTGGTGCGCCCGCTGAAGGCCGACGACATCGCCGCCGCCTTCGCCCAAATCGATACCTAGGGGGCAAACTTATCTGCTTGGCAGCAGGCAAGGGTGGTGTGTATGATGGATCGCACCACCCACTTGCAGGAGCGTCAAGTATGAGTCAGTCTCAGCCTCACCCCGGATCGCCCAAGGCCAATTCCCCGGCCACCGTGCTGTTTGCCAGCCTGATCGGCACCACGATCGAATTCTTCGACTTCTACATCTACGCCACCGCCGCCGTGCTGGTGTTCCCCAAACTGTTCTTCCCCGCCAGCGACCCCGCCGCCGCCACGCTGCAATCGCTGGCCACGTTCGCCATCGCCTTCTTCGCGCGCCCGGTGGGTTCGGCCGTGTTCGGCCACTTCGGCGACCGCATCGGCCGCAAGGCCACGCTGGTGGCGGCGCTGCTGACCATGGGTCTCTCGACCGTGGTGATCGGCGCGCTGCCGACCTATGCTGCTATCGGCACGCTGGCGCCGGCGCTGCTGGCGCTGTGCCGCTTCGGCCAGGGCCTGGGGCTGGGCGGCGAGTGGGGCGGCGCCGTGCTGCTGGCCACCGAGAACGCACCGCCGGGCAAGCGCGCCTGGTACGGAATGTTCCCGCAGCTGGGCGCGCCGATCGGCTTCTTCCTGTCGGGCGGCATCTTCCTGCTGCTGAGCCAAACGCTGAGCGACGCCGAATTCTTCAGCTACGGCTGGCGCATACCCTTCCTGGCCAGCTCGCTGCTGGTGATCGTCGGCCTGTACATCCGCCTGAAGATCCATGAAACGCCGGACTTCCAGAAGGTGCTGGACAAGAACGAACGCGTCAAAGTGCCGGTGGTGACGGTGTGGCGCGACCACCGCCGCGTGCTGGTGCTGGGCACGCTGATCGCGCTGGCCACCTTCGTGCTGTTCTACCTGATGACGGTGTTCGCGCTGAGCTGGGGCACCAGCGCGCTCAAGTTCACCCGCAAGGACTTCCTGATCCAGCAGCTGTTCGCCGTGATCTTCTTCGGCCTGACCATCCCCGTCGCCGCGCTGTGGGCCGACCGCTACGGCCGCCGCACCACGCTGATCTGGGTGTCGGCAGCGATCGCCCTGTTCGGCCTGACGATGGCGCCGATGTTCGGTTCCGGCAGCAGCCTGCAGGTGACGGTGTTCCTGTCGCTGGGCCTGGGCCTGATGGGCATGACCTACGGCCCGCTGGGCACCATGCTGTCCGAGCTGTTCCCGGCCGAGGTGCGCTACACCGGCGCCTCGCTGACATTCAACCTGGCCGGCATCCTGGGCGCCTCGCTGGCGCCGTACGCCGCCACCTGGCTGGCGACCAACTACGGCCTGCAATACGTCGGCTACTATCTGTCCGGCGCGGCGCTGATCAGCCTGGTGGCGCTGCTGCTGGCCAAGGGCAGCGGCGGCAAAACCGCATAGTTGCATTTAATGTCATCATACGACATTGCGGGGAAGGACCGCCTGCCGGCCCATCCCCGCGCCACAACTCCTCGGGAAAGCGCATCTTTCCGCTTGCTTAAGCTCTTTTATGGTTGTACGATGACATACGACTAGAGTGATCTCGTGGAGACCGAGAGATCATCACCAAAAACCAAAATAGAAGTGATGCCATGAACCTGAGCGAGCCTGTGAACGCGCAAGCGGTGGGACAAACCGTCGGTAAATACCGATGGACCATCTGTGCACTGTTGTTTTTTGCCACCACCGTCAACTACCTGGACCGCCAGGTGTTGAGCCTGCTGGCGCCGGATCTGTCCAAGGAATTCGGCTGGAGCAATACCGACTACGCCAACATCGCCGCCGCCTTCCAGTTCGTCTACGCCATCTCGATGCTGTTCGCCGGCCGCGTGGTCGACAAGATCGGCACCAAGGCCGCCTACGTGCTGGCCATCACGATCTGGTCGCTGGGCGCGCTGATGCACGCGTTCTCGGTGCCCATGGGCGAGGGCGCCGGCGTGCTGCTGGGTGCCTTCGGCATCGCCGCCGCGCCGTCCATCGTCGGCTTCATGATTTCGCGCGCCGTGCTGGCGGTCGGCGAGGCCGGCAACTTCCCGGCCGCGATCAAGGCCACCGCCGAATACTTCCCGAAGAAGGAACGCTCCTTCGCCACCGGCATCTTCAACTCCGGCGCCAACGTCGGCGCCATCCTGGCGCCGATCTGCGTGCCGCTGATCGCCGGCATCTGGGGCTGGCAGGCCGCGTTCATCATGATCGGCATGCTGGGCTTCATCTGGATGAGCGTATGGCTTACGCTGTACGACAAGCCGGACCGGCAGCCGCGCCTGTCCGCGCAGGAGCTGGCCTACATCCGCAGCGACCAGCCGGCGCCGGCCGGCGGCGCGGCCCCGGCCGCCGACGCGAAAAAAGTCTCGTGGTTCCAGCTGCTGAAGTACCGCCAGACCTGGGCCTTCGCCTTCGGCAAGTTCATGACCGACGGCGTGTGGTGGTTCTTCCTGTTCTGGCTGCCGACCTATCTGTCGGCGCAGTACGGCATGAAGGGCGACGCCATCGTCGTGCCGCTGGCCGTCCTGTACAGCATGACCATGATCGGTTCCATCGGCGGCGGCTGGTTCCCCAGCTACTTCATGGCGCGCGGCTACGCGCCGTACGACGGCCGCATGAAAGCCATGCTGGTGATCGCCTTCTTCCCGCTGGTGGTGCTGCTGGCGCAGCCGCTGGGCGCAATCAGCTTCTGGGTGCCGGTGCTGCTGATCGGCGTGGGCGCCTCGGCGCACCAGGCGTGGTCGGCCAACATCTTCACCACCGTGTCCGACATGTTCCCGCAAAAGTCGGTGGCCTCGGTGATCGGCATCGGCGGCATGGCCGGCGGCATCGGCGGCGTGCTGCTGACCAAGCTGGGTGGCTGGGTGTTCGACCACTACAAGGCGCTCAACGATATCCGCACCGGCTACATGATCATGTTCGGCATCTGCGCGCTGGCCTACCTGGTGGCGTGGTGCGTGATGAAGACGCTGGTCCCCCGCCACAAGGAAATTACCGACCTGTGATGCGACACTGCGGCAATCGATAGATGCCGACATGCTAAGATTGTCCTTTGGCGCTGCCGGCATACCGGCAGCCTAGCTACTCCGACAGTCAGAACATGAAAAAAAACGTAGCAACCATCCGTGACGTGGCCGCCGCTGCAGGCGTCTCGACCGCCACCGTCTCGAAGTTCGTCAACGGCGCGCAGCGCTTCTCGCCGGCGGTGGAGGCGACGATCAAGGAAGTCATCGCCAAACTGGGCTACCGTTCCAATCCGCTGGCCGCATCGATGATCACCGGCCGCACCAAGAGCATCGGCCTGTCGGTGCTCGACGTCGGCAATCCGCACTTCACCAGCATCGTCAAGGGCGCCAACCGCGTCGCGCTGGCGCACGGCTACACGCTGCTGCTGGTCGACACCGAAGAAAACCCGGATCGCGAACGTCCTCTGCTCGAAGCGCTGAGCCGCCGCGTGGACGGCATCATCATGTTCTCGCGCATGCTGGAATCGGAGATGGACTGGGTGATGGAGCTGGGCAAACCGCTGGTCTACTTCGGCCGCCTGTCGCGGCTGGAGATTCCGTGGGTGATCAGCGAAGACCATCGCGGCGCCTACATGCTGGCGCGGCACTTGGTCTCGCTGGGGCACAAGCGCATCGGCTACCTGCGCTTCCCGCGTTCGCGGCGCGACGAGGAACGCCTGGCCGGCATCCGCGCCTGCCTGGCCGCGCATGATCTGGAGCTGACGGTGTATGAAGCGGGAGCGCCGACGGCGGCCGAAGGCGAGCGCGTATGCTCGTCCATCATGCTGGGCGCCGAGCACCCGGATGCGCTGATCTGCTACAACGATCTGATCGCGCTGGGCTTCATGAAAGCCGCGCAGACGCTGGGCTTCAAGCTGCCGGAGCAGATGTCGGTGGCCGGCTTCGACAACATCGAGTACGGCCAGTACACGTCGCCGGCACTGACCACGGTGGACCTGCAGAGCGAACGCATGGGCGTGGCCGCGATGGAAAAGCTGATCGCCGCCATCGACGGCAAGCCAGCCACCAGCGCCACCACGATCGAGCCGCAACTGATCCTGCGCGGCTCGACCATCAAGCGCCAGGCTTAGAACAGCAGGCTGACGTCCGGACGGGTAGCCAGCGCCTGCTGGACCACGGCCGTGACGCGGGCGCGGTCGGCGCCTTGCAGCGGCTGGCGCGGACGGCGCACGTACTCGTTGCCGACGCCGGCCAGCGTTTCCACCAGCTTCAGGTTCTGTACCAGCTTGGTCGACACGTCCAGGTGCATCAGCGGCATGAACCACTGATACAGCTTGAGCGCTTCATCCCAGCGCTTCGCCTTCATCAGCTTGTACAGCGCCACGGTCTCTTTCGGGAAGGCCACCACCAGGCCGGCCAGCAGGCCGTCCGCGCCCACCGCCAGGCCTTCGAACGACAGATCGTCCACGCCCATGAACAGCTGGTAGCGATGGCCGACGGCGTTGCGCAGGTCGGTGATGCGGCGCACATTGTCGGTCGATTCCTTGATCGCGACGATCCACTCGCAATCGGCCAGTTCCTTGAAGTCCTCAGGCGTCAGGTCGACCTTGTACGACACCGGATTGTTGTAGACCATGATAGGCAGCTGCGCCGCCTTGGCGATCACGCGCAGATTGTCCATCGCTTCGCGCGAGTCGGCCGCGTACAGCACCGACGGCATCACCATCAGACCCTGCACGCCCATCTCATGCGCCTTCTCGACGAAGCGGCAGGCGGTGGCGGTGCGGGTTTCGCTGACGTTGACCAGCACCGGCACGCGGCCGGCGGCGACGTTCAGCGCGGTCTTGGTGACGGCCAGCTTTTCGTCGAACGACAGCGTGCTGGCTTCACCCAGCGAGCCGCAGGTCAGCAGCGCGTGCACGCCGCTGTCGATCTGGAAGTTAAAGTGCTTTTCCATCTCTGCGTGGTCGAGATCCTCGTTCTCTTTGAACTTGGTGGTTACTGCGGGGAAGACCCCTTCCCATTTTGCTGCTGCCATGCTGTTCTCCTTGTGATGAATCGGTGGGTGTTATTAATCGATGATGCTGGCCACGCGGGCCGGTGAAATCGGCATGCGCACCGCGTCCGGCCGCCAGCCGTACAGCAGTTCCGTGGCGCCGCCGCAGATGCGGCCCTGGCACGGCCCCATGCCGCAGCGCGTCTGCAGCTTGGCGCTGCGCCAGCTGGTGTGCGTGCGCAGCTCGCCGTGGCAGACGTCTTCGCAGCGGCAGACGATGGTGTCGTCGCCGGCCAGTGCCAGCAGCTCCGGCCGCAGCGCAAACGCGCGCTCCAGCCGAACCGCGAATTTTTTCCAGCGCGCGCGCTCGGCGTGCATTTCCTGCGCGGCGGTGTGCTGGCCGCTTGCCATCAGGCCGGCGATGCGGCCCTCGGCCAGCGCCAGGTCGACGCCGCCGACGCCCGTGCCCTCGCCGGCGCAGTACACGCCGGAGACGGAAGTGTGCTGTTCCTCGTCCACCTGCACGCTGGTCTGCCCGTTGCGCGACACGGTGGCGCAGCCCAGCGCCTGCGCCAGTTCGACGTTGGGCAGCAGGCCGTAGCCGCAGGCCAGGTAGTCGCATTGCAGCGCCTCCAGCTCGCGGGCGCCGCCGCGCTGTATCAGTATCGATTGCAGCGTGCCGTCGCCGTGCGCCGAATGCACATGGCTGTTGCGCAGGTAGGGGATGCCGCCCAGCTGCGCCGCCAGTTGCAGCGCCTGCGTGATTTTGGAAGGCGTCGCCAGCAGGCCGAATCCAAAGCGCGCCAATGCCTGCAAGGGTGCCTGCTCGACGATGGCGACGATCTCCGCGCCCTTGTCGCGCAGGGTCGCGGCCACCGCCAGCAGCAGCGGACCACTGCCCGCCACCACCACGCGCTTGCCCTGCACCGGATAGCCGCCCTTGGACAGCGCCTGCAAGCCGCCGGCGCCGGTAACGCCGGGCAGTGTCCAGCCGGGGAAGGGCAGCAGCCGCTCGCGCGCGCCGGTGGCCAGTATCAGTTTTTCGTAATGCAGCGTGGCGGCGGACGTCGGCGTCTGCACGCGCAGCTGGCCCGGCTCCGGCGCATACAGCACGCGCGTCTGCGGCAGGCGGATGACGTTGGGCGCGGCCAGCAGGTCGCTCCACATTCTTTGCGCGCGCCCATCCTTTTGTTGATCCGGGCCGCCGCGCCATATCTGGCCGCCGGCCAGCGGGTTGTCGTCGACGATGCCGACCCGCGCTCCGTGCGCAGCGGCTGCATGTGCGGCCGCCAGCCCGGCCGGTCCGGCGCCGACTACCAATACGTCGTAGCGGCTCATGGGCGCACCTCGCAGGTGGCAACGCGCATGCCGTCCGCGCACAGCGTCTGGCACGACAGTTGATGCATGCGGCCATCGATGGTGACGCGGCATTCCTGGCACACGCCCATGCCGCACAAGGGCGCGCGCGCCGCGCCGCCGACCGCGCGCCGGGTGACGGCGCTGCCGGCCATGGCGATGGCGGCGGCCACGCTGACGCCTTGCGCCACGCGGATATCGTGGCCGTTGATGTTGAGGACGACGTCAGGCATGGAAGCGTCCCGGCAGGTAAGGGCTGGCGGGGATGCGCGTGCTGTCGCCGTTCATCTGGGCGGCCAGCAGCTGCGCCGTCGCCAGCGAGGTGGTGATGCCCAGTCCTTCATGTCCCGTCGCCAGCCACAGTCCGCGCCGCGCGGCGTGGGGGCCGATCAGCGGCAGGCCGTCCGGCGTGGCGGCACGCAGGCCGGTCCAGCAGCGCAGCACGTTCAGTTGCGCCAGTGCGGGCGTGAACGCGGCGGCATGGCGCAGCATGCGTTGCAGCATGGCCGGCTCCACCGCCAGGTCGATCGTGTCGAACTGGCGGGAGGAGCCGATCAGTACTTGTCCGGTAGGACGGGGCTGCAAATTGAACGCGACCGAATCGCCGCTGGCGGCGTGGGCGCTTTTGATATAACCAAGTTCCACCAGCTGGTGGTGGACAAAACCGGGATAGCGGTCGGTGATGGCGATGTGGCCCTTCTTGGGCTGCACCGGCAGTTCCGGCAGCAGCGCGGTCGAGCGCGATCCTGCGGCCAGCACCACGTGCTGCGCCTGATAGCGCATACCGTCGGCCAGCAGCACGCCGTTGTCCTCGATGGCGGCGACGCTGCCGCGCAGCGTGGTGGCGCCACGGCGTATCGCCCGGTCCAGCAGGATGCGCGCGCTCTTGGGCGGGTACACCAGGCCGTCGCCGGAAACCAGCAGGCCACCGGCCAGGCCGGGACGCAGTTGCGGTTCACGCTCGTACAGCGCGGCAGGCGCCAGCAGCTCGCAGGCGATGCCGTAGGCGGACAGGGTGTCGGCCTTGGCGCGCGCCGCCGCCATTTCTTCTTCGTCTGCGGCCACCCAGATGGTGCCGCAGCGGCTGTACTCGTGGCGCTGCGGCAGGTCGCCGACCAGCGAATTCCACAGCGAGACCGAGTACGCCGACAACGCCAGCTCCGCCGGGTTGTCGTCCATGACCACCAGGTGGCCCATGCCGGCGGCGGTGGCGCCGCTGCCGGCCATGTCCTGCTCGATCACCTTTACCCGCATGCCGCGCTGGCTCAGCGCGTCCGCACAGGCCGCGCCGACAATGCCGGCGCCGATGACGATTACGTCGGTCTGTATCACCGTATGCCCCATACGAAGGGATCGGTCGGATCGAGTATCAGCTGCGCCTGCGAATTGACCCAGGCGCGGCCACGGATGCTCGGTATCAGCAGCTCGCCGCGATAGCTGTACGACGCTTCGAACACGCTGCCGATCACGCTTTCCTGCTTCCACAGCGCGCCCTCGGCCAGCTTGCCGTCGGCGGCCAGGCAGGCCAGCTTGGCGCTGGTGCCGGTGCCGCATGGCGAACGGTCGTAGGCCTTGCCGGGGCAGAGCACGAAGCTCTGGCTGTCGGCGCCGGTGCGCGATGGCGCGAACAGCTCGATATGGTCGATCAGCGCGCCGCCCTCGCCGGTGATGCCGGCCTTTTCCAGTGCCGCGCCCACGGCCACGCTGTAGGCGGTCAGCGCCTCCACGTTACCCACGCCCAGTTCCAGTCCATGACCGGAAACCAGGAAGAACCAGTTGCCGCCCCAGGCCACGTCACCCGTGACCGGACCATGGCCCGGCACCTCGACCGTCACCTGCGACTGCGTGCGGTAGGAGGCCACGTTGTCCACCGTGACGCTGCCGTCGGCATGCAGCTCCGCCTCGACCACGCCGACCGGCGTATCGATGCGGTGGCGGCCGGCGCCGATGCGGCCCATGAAGGCCAGCGAGGCGATCAGGCCGATGGTGCCGTGGCCGCACATGCCGAGGTAGCCGACATTGTTAAAGAAGATGACGCCTGCCGCACAATCGGGCGCGTGCGGTTCGCACAGCAGCGCGCCCACCAGCACGTCCGAGCCGCGTGGTTCGCAGACCACGGCGGAGCGGAAACGGTCGTGCTGGCGTTTCAGCAGGGCGAGCCGCTCGCTGAGCGGACCGTGGCCCAGTTCGGGGCCGCCGTCTATGACCAGGCGGGTCGGTTCGCCGCCGGTGTGGGAGTCGATGATGGAGATTGTTTTCATGCTCAAATCTTAGGCTTCCGGCGGCGCGCTGTCTTGCATCGCCTCCGCATGTTGGATGACGAAATCTGCACAATGACGATAAAACAGGAGACGCCGCCGCCGGCCGCTGGCACAATCGCCTTCATGCATAGAGAACCCCCTCATGATGACGCCCGCCGCGCGCTGGGCGCCGGCATCGCCGACCCCTTCTTTTCCGAAGCGCTGTTCGACGCGCTGCCGGATGTGGTGTTCTTCGTCAAGGACGTGGAATGCCGCTATGTCGTGGTCAATCAGACACTGGTACAGCGTTGCGGCCAGCGGCACAAGGCGGCGCTGATCGGACGCACGCCGGCCGAGGTATTCGCCCGTCCGTTTGGCCAGACCTACCTGGCGCAGGACATGGCGGTGCTGGCCGGCGGCAGCAATATCGAGGACCAGCTGGAGCTGCACCTGTATCCCAACCGCGACCCCGGCTGGTGCCTGACGCGCAAGACCGCGCTGCGCGACGCCCACGGCCGCATCGTCGGCCTGACCGGCGTCTCGCGCGACCTGGCGATGGCGGACAAGAAGAACCCGGCCTACCGCAAGGTGGCGGCGGCGGTCAACCTGATCCACCAGGAGTACGGCCAGACGCTGCAACTGGCCCAGCTGGCGCGCACGGCGAATATGTCGGTGGCGCAGATCGAGCGGTACTTCCTGCGCATCTTCCACCTGACGCCGCGCCAGATGATCATCCAGACCCGCGTGGAAGCGGCGTCGCGCCTGCTGAAGGGCTCCTCCAGCGTGGCGGAAATCGCCCAGGCCTGCGGCTACGGCGACCATTCCGCCTTCACGCGCCAGTTCAAGGCCACCACCGGCGTGACGCCGACGCAGTACCGTCAACTGGCAGTGGCGACGCCGGGAAAAACCAGCTAAACAGTTTCGCTCAATAGCTGGCGTTCCTCGTCGTTGGCGAGGTGCTGGTCCCATGCTTGCAGGCGCGGCGCCATCAGGTGATGCCACAGCGGCGGCACCAGCGCCACCAGCATGGTCGACAGATAACCGCCTATCATCTGCGGCGCGTCCGGGTAGGGATGCAGGTCGTGGTAAGGCACGCCGGCGCGGGCGTGGTGGTGCGAGTGGCGCGTCAGGTTGAACATGGTCCATGAGCTCAGGCGCCTGTTGGTGTTCCACGAATGGCGCGGCTGCACCGGCTTGGCCGGATTGCGCACCAGCCCATAGTGCTCCATGTAGTTGACCACCTCCAGCAGCGCCTTGCCCCACAGGGCGCAGACGGCGAAGAACAGTGTCGCCGCAGCGCCGCCCCAGTACCACGCGGCGGCCAGCAGCAGTACGCTCATCAGGTGGCCGCGTATCACCATGTTGTGACGGCTGTACTGGCGGTGGCCGCGCCGCTCCAGGCGCTTGCGTTCCAGCTTCCATGCGCTGATATTGCCCCTGACCGTGGAGCAGACGATGTGCCAGTAGACGTTGCGTCCGCGCGGCGCCGTGGCCGGGTCTTCGCCGGTGGAGACGTAGCGGTGGTGGCCGTACACATGCTCGATGGCGAAGCCGGTGTCGAAGCTGAAGGCCAGCAGCCAGCGGCCGATCAGCAGCGATGCCGGCTCCTTGGTGCGATGCACCAGTTCATGCGCGGTGATGGTGCCTATCATGCCTATCATCAGGCCTGTCAGCAGCACGGCGGCGGCCAGTTGCAGCGGCGTGGCGTAGCGGCCGGCGATGAAGCTGTCCATGGCCGCGCCGACGATCAGCATCAGCAGCGGCAACGCCAGCCACAGTTGGCCGGTCAGGATGGCGTGATGCCGCAGTGTGGGCGTACTCAGGTCGTCGCCGCCCAGCAGGTCGCCGATCACATAGAACAGCACCACGCCCAGCAGCGACAGCGCGGTCGTATCGCCGCCCGCGTACAGCGCGGCGGCGGCCAGCAGGCCCACCACATGGAACAGGCAAAACTTCAGGTAGTGCAGAACGTTCATCGGCGCGGTCTCCTTGTTGTTATTACGTCCATTGTAGGCAGCGCTACGGACTGCAAGGGAGGTGCCGGATTGACATGCAGGGGTTATTTATTGACAATCGATAGCACTCAATCCGGGGCTCCCCATGCAGGCTAACGACCACACGCTGGCAAGCAGTTACCTGCGCCAGATCGCCGAACAAATCAGCAGCATGGGCGGCGACGCAGGCGACTGGCTGGCGCGCAGCGGCCTGCGCGCGGAGCAGCTGGACGACGGCGAACTGGCGGTGTCGTTCCCCGTGTTCCGCCAACTGGTGCTCGATTCGGTCGAGCTGACCGGCGAGCCGGCCATGGGACTGCTGGTGGGCGACCGCATGCGCGAGCACACGCACGGCATCCTCGGTTACGCCGCCATGAACTGTGGCACGCTGCGTCAGGCTTTGGAGCTGCTGGAGCGCTTCTTCATGCTGCGTACGACGATGCTCGCCATCGACTTCGAACAGCGGGGCGACGAGTTCCGCGTGCGCCTGCACGAGCGCATACCGCTGGGCGATATCGCGCGGCCGGTGCTGGAGGCGGCGCTGCTGGCATTCAAAAATGTGTTGGACTGTATTCCGCGTGGACCGTCGCAATGCCGCAGCGTGGCCTTCAGCTTTGCCGCGTCGTCCGATGCGGCGCTGGCGCGGGAGCTGTTTCGCTGCGAGGTGCGCGAGGGCCAGGACTGGACCGGCATGGTGCTGCCGCTGGCGGCCATCGACGTGCCGCTGCGGATGGGCGATCCGGCCACGCTGGCGCACGCGGTGCAGATCTGCCAGCGGGAGCTGGACAAGCTGGCGGCGCAAGTGTCGCTGGGCGCGCGCGTACAGCGGCTGATGCTGGAGCAGCGCAGCAGCTTCCCGTCGCTGCAATTGACGGCGCGGCTGCTGTGCATGACGCCGCGCACGCTGCACCGTCGGCTGCTGGAAGAGGGCACTTCGTATAAACAGATACTGGAACAGGTGCGCCGCATGCTGGCGCTGGAATACCTGCGCGCCGGCCGGCTGAGCGTGCAGGAGGTCAGCTACGCGCTGGGCTACAGCGATGTCGCCAATTTCCGCCGTGCTTTCAAACGCTGGGAGTCGGTGCCGCCTTCGGCGCGGCGCTGACATCAACTGTCATTCCCCGATGCCGAGATTCGAAAGGAGTTTGCATGACGAACGCAACCCCGATGCTTGCATCGGTTGAGCAGTTGAACGTGGTCCTGGCGGAATCGGCCTTCCTGGCGCCGTATGGGTTTTCCGTGCGCTCGTGCGAGCCGGGGCAGTGCACGCTGATCGTTCCCTTCAGCGCCAGCCTGGAACGGCCGGGCGGCATCGTCAGCGGCATGACCATCATGGGCGCTGCCGACGTTTCGATGTGGCTGGCCATCATGACCCAGCGCGGCACCGGCGAGCATTGGGTGACGACGGACATGAAGACGGCATTCCTGCGCAGCGCGCGGCAAGAGGATGTGGTGTGTGTGGCGCGGATTCTGAAGCTTGGCAAGCGCACCGTCTACGGCACGGCCGAATGTTCCAACGAGCGGGGAGAGCTGCTGGCGCATCACGTTATCAGCTATGCGCGTGTCGGAGACTAGAAACACAAAAGGCCGGACTCGGTGTGAGTCTGGCCTTTGATTATGTGTAGAATTCTTTGGTGGTGATAGGTGGACTTGAACCACCGACCCCAGCATTATGAATGCTGTGCTCTAACCAACTGAGCTATATCACCTGCAACGCCCAGCATTATGGGGGTTGGAGCCTAAGCTGTCAACGCTCGATCCAAACTTTTTTTAAAAATTTGAAGCGCAGCACCAAAAGCTTGGCATATTTTTAACGACGGCGCTTGTCTGCGATCTGCGCCAGCATGGCGCTGGCCGGGTCGCCGCCCAGGCAGTCGAGCACTACGCGTTCCGGCATCGAGCGCAGCCACGTCAGTTGGCGCTTGGCCAGCTGGCGGGTGGCGATGATGCCGGTCTCGCGCATGGTCTTGTAGTCGATGGTGCCGTCCAGGTATTCCCACGCCTGCCGGTAGCCGACGCAGCGCATCGACGGCAGGCCGGGATGCAGGTCGCCACGGCGGCGCAGCACTTCCACTTCGGTGATCAGATTCCCGTCCGGCGTTTCTTCGAGCATGATGTCGAAACGGCGCGCGATGCGCTCATGCAGCACGGCGCGATCCGACGGCTCCAGCGCGAACGACAGCAGCTCGAACGGCAGCTCGGTCTTTTCCTTCAAGGCCAGCAGCTCGGACATGGGCTTGCCGCTCAGCGTGCAGATCTCCAGCGCGCGCTGGATGCGCTGCGCATCCGCCGGCGCCAGGCGGGCGGCGGTTTCGGGATCGAGCAATGCCAGCTTGGCGTGCATGGCCGGCCAGCCGATGCGGGCCGCTTCATCTTCCAGTTCGGCGCGCAATGCGGGATCGGCGCCGGGCAGGTCGTCCAGGCCGTCGGCCAGTCCCTTGAAGTACAACATGGTGCCGCCCACCAGCAGCGGCAGTTTGCCGCGCGCGACGATGTCGTTCACCAGCCGCAGCGTATCGGTGCGGAACTGCGCCACCGAGTACGAGTCCAGCGGATCGATGATGTCTATCAGGTGGTGCGGCGCGGCGGCGCGCTCTTCGCGTGTGGGCTTGGCGGTGCCGATGTCCATGCCGCGATACACCAGCGCGGAATCGACCGAGATGATCTCCGACGGAATGCGCTGCGCGATCGCCAGCGCGGATGCGGTCTTGCCCGATGCCGTCGGTCCCATGATGGCGACCGCCAGCGGTTTTGAAGCGTGAGTACTCATCTTATTGGCCACGCAGGAACAGCTTGTCGAGCGCGCCGATTTCCACCTGCACCCAGGTCGGGCGGCCGTGGTTGCACTGGTCGGCGCGTTCGGTGATTTCCATCTGGCGCAGCAGGGCGTTCATCTCCTGTGTCGACAGGATGCGGTTGGCGCGCACCGCCGTGTGGCAGGCCAGTGTGCCGAGCAGCTCGTTCTGGCGCTCGATCAGCACCCGCGAGCCGCCGAATTCGCGCACGTCGCGCAGCACGTCGCGCGCCAGCGTCTGGGCGTCGGCGTTCTTCAGCAGCACCGGCACCGAGCGTACCGCCAGCGTGGTCGGCGACAGCGTGGCGATGTCGAAGCCCAATGCCTGCAAGGTCTCCTGGTGTTCTGAGGCGGTGCCGACTTCGATCGCGTCGGCGTAGAAGGTGACGGGGATCAGCAGCGGCTGTACCTGCATCTCTTCGCCGGCGACGCGGCTGTCCAGGGCGGTCTTCAATTGTTCGTACAGGATGCGCTCGTGCGCGGCGTGCATGTCCACCAGCACCAGGCCCTTGTTGTTCTGCGCCAGGATGTAGATGCCGTGCAGTTGCGCCAGCGCGAAGCCGAGCGGGAATTCTTCCTGCGCCATCGCCGCCGCCGAGACGGTGAACGGGCTGGCCTGCGGCAGTGCCATGTCCGATTCTGCGCGGTAGCCGGTGACGGGGCCGGAGCCGCCGAACAGGGCGCCGTATCGTTCGGTGCTCTGCGCGACGCCGCCTTCGCTGCCGCCGAAGCGCGGTGCGCCGAAACCTGCGCCTGTGCCGCTTGCGCCACCATCACGCGAGCCGAATGGCGACGGCGAGAAAGTCGGAGCATAGTCTGGCGCCAGCAATGGGCCGAACGAGGTCTGCTCGCCGCGCCAGGTCGAGCTGCCCAGGCTTTCGGCCGCAGGCAGCGGCGACGGCACGCTGCCGTGCGACGTGGCCGAAGTCTGCGCCAGCGCGCGCTGCACCGCGTGGAACACAAACTGGTGCACGGCGCGGCTGTCGCGGAAGCGCACTTCGATCTTCGACGGGTGCACGTTGACGTCCACCAGCGCCGGATCGAGATCGAGCGCCAGCACATAAGAAGGGAAGCGGTCGCCGTGCAGCACGTCCTGGTAGGCCGCCTTGACGGCATGCACCAGCACCTTGTCGCGCACGAAGCGGCCGTTCACGTAGAAGAACTGGCCGTCGGCGCGCGCCTTGGAGGCGGTCGGCAGGCCAACGTAGCCGTGCAGGCGCAGCGGGCCGGCGCTTTCGTCGATCGGCAGGCGCGCTTCGGCGAAACCGTCGCCGAGGATGTGGGCGCTGCGCTTGGCCATCTCGCTGACGTTCCAGTGGTCGATGGTGCGGCCGTTGTGGCTCAGCGAGAACGACACATCCGGCCGCGCCAGCGCGATGCGGCGCACGACTTCGGCGCAGTGGCCGAATTCGGTCTGCTCGGATTTGAGGAACTTGCGGCGGGCCGGCGTGTTGAAGTACAGATCCTGCACGTCGACCGTGGTGCCCTGGGCGCCGGAAGACGGCACCACCGCGCCGTTGTGCGAGCCGACGATTTCCCAAGCATGGGCGGCGTCTGCGGTGCGCGAGGTCAGCGTGACGGCTGCCACCGAGGCGATCGATGCCAGCGCCTCGCCACGGAAGCCCAGCGTGCCGACGTTTTCCAGGTCGTCCAGCGAGGCGATCTTGGAGGTGGCGTGGCGGGCCAGTGCGAGCGGCATCTGCTCGGGCGGGATGCCACGGCCGTTGTCGGTGATGGCGATGCGTTTGACGCCGCCTTCCTCCAGCCGCACGGTGATCTGCGTGGAGCCGGCGTCGAGCGCGTTCTCCAGCAGTTCCTTGACCACGGCGGACGGCCGTTCGACCACCTCGCCGGCGGCGATCTGCGAAATCAGCTGGTCAGGCAGGGCCTGGATGGGGCGGGGAGTGCGGGGGGAAGTGTCGGGCGCGTTCATCACGAGATTATAACTGTTCGCCGCGCCCGATCCCCCGCCGGGCTTAGTCTTTCGGATGCACGCGCACGGGAATCTGTGCGTTGCACAGTTCAACGTACTTGGGCGTGAATTTGTTCCACGGACCGCCACGGTTGCGCGACGCGTCGATCACGGCCTGATAAATAGGCGCTTCGCTGCGCATCACTTCCAGGTGGCTGCGTTCCGCCTCCGGCACGTCCGCCTCCAGCCGCACCGATTTGATCTGCATGCGCGACTCGCCGGTGCCATAGAAGCCCATGGTCTCGCCGCCGCGCGGCAGGGTAGCCAGCAGCGGCATGCCCCACACCACCCGGCCCACTACCGTGATATTGCGGTCCAGATGGCGCGGCGCGTGGCCGTTGACGGCATACAGCTCGGCGCCGTTGCCGCTGTCGGTATCGTTGTTGCGGCCCACGCCGACCATGCCGTAGCAGTGCGTCAGCCAGGTGGTGCCGGCCTTGGGATCGCGCCCCACCGGGAAACCGTTGGAATGGCCGATCTGCGGGGCATAGCCGTCGATGTCGAGCTGGCGCACGAAGTGCTTGTCGTTCTTCATCGGCACCGTGAACTCGCCCACCACCTTGGCCTTGGCCGAACCCTGCGGCTTGGGCGATGCGCCCTCGGCGTCCGGATCGCCCCATTGCGCCACATAGTTATCCTGCGAGCGCAGCATGGACAGGCCGTCGAAATAGCGCTCCTTGACCAGGGTCTTGATGTTGGCGATATTCTGCGGCGCGAAGTCCGGCGCCAGCTCGATCACCACGCGGCCGGTCGGCAGCTCCATGTACAGGGTGTTGTTCGGGTCCAGCGGGCGCCAGTCGGAGGGCTTGGACTGCTTGACGACTTCGCCGGCGCTGGGGCGCACCGGCAGGTCGCCGGCTTGCGCCAGCGTGGCCAGGCTGATCGCCAGGGCGGAGAGGGGAAGAGCGCGGAACAGGTGGGTCTGGGACATCCATTATCTCCTTGGTTGGTCGCATCCGCTTGTTGCGGGCGGTCGGGCGATTGTAAATGGTTATCGGAGGTCTGGAAACTTCTGCCACCGGGGCCGGGGTGGTGTATGATTCCGGCGCAGACTTTATGGGAAGAATATGGATTTTATGCAATTTTTTGACATGATCCTTCATGTCGACAAAACACTGGAAGTGCTGATTCAGCAATACGGAACCTTGGTCTACGCCGTGCTGTTCGCGATCATCTTCTGCGAAACCGGCCTGGTGGTGCTGTTCTTCTTCCCTGGCGACACGCTGCTGTTCATTGCCGGCGCCCTGTGCGCGCTGGGCGAAATGAATCTGGCCCTGCTGATGCTGCTGCTGATTACGGCCGCCGTCACGGGCAACACGCTCAACTATTGGATAGGCGAGGCCATCGGGCAGCGCGTGTTCACCCACGACTACCGCTGGCTCAACAAGGACGCGCTGCGCCGCACCCACGAATTCTTTGAAAAACACGGCGGCAAGACCATCGTGCTGGCGCGCTTCGTGCCGGTGGTGCGTACCTTCGCCCCGTTCGTGGCCGGCGTGTCGGACATGACCCATGCCCGCTTCCAGATGTACAACATCACCGGCGCCGTGCTGTGGGTGGTACTGCTGACCACGGCTGGCTACTTCTTCGGCAATATCGCCATCGTCCGCGAACACCTGACCGAGATCGTCCTGGTCGGCGTCGGCGTGGCCGTGGTGCCGATGGCGCTGGGCGGCATGTGGAAGCTGTCGCGCCGCATGCTGGGCCGCTAAGAGTGCTGAAACGCAAATAAATACCGTCTGCGAGGCCGAGTCCGCTCAAGTTTTGCCCAAATGCATCCGTATACCAGTATGTAATTCTTACCTTCTGGATATCCATGCGTACTCTCCTCACCCTCATTGCCTGCTGCTGCGCCATCACGGCCGCCAGCGCTGCAAACGACCCGCTGATTTCGCCATCGACGAAATCGGCGGTGGCGGGTGCTGGCACGGGGTCGATCGCGTCCATCCGTCCGAGCAGCCCTGGTTCTTCCAGCGCTTCGGCATCCGCTTCTTCCTCCTCCCCGACCCGCAAGCTGACCGAGCGCGAACGCGAAGCCGAGGCGGAAGCCGACCTGTCGGCCAAGATCGCGGCCCGCCTGGCCATCATGCGGGCCAACCAGCAGGCCCGCGCGGCCGCTGCGGCCAAGGCCAAGAAGGTCGCCGCCGCCACGCCGCCTGCGCCCAAGGTGTACAGCAACCACTGGTCGTACGAGGGCGAGAACGGCCCGGCCAACTGGGGCAAGATCAATCCTGAATGGTCCAAGTGCAGCACCGGCAACCGCCAGTCGCCGATCGATATCCGCGACGGCATGAAGGTGGAGCTGGAGCAGATCACCTTCGACTATCACCCATCCTCGTTCAACGTCACCGACAACGGCCACACGGTGCAGGTCATGCTCAGCGGCGGCAATTTCCTGACGGTGAACAACCGGATGTATGAGCTGATCCAGTTCCACTTCCACCGTCCGTCGGAAGAGCGCGTCAACGGCA
Organism: Rugamonas rivuli; assembly: GCF_009380165.1. Lineage (GTDB taxonomy): Bacteria > Pseudomonadota > Gammaproteobacteria > Burkholderiales > Burkholderiaceae_D > Rugamonas > Rugamonas rivuli. The sequence goes on along the minus strand of NZ_WHUF01000004.1, from coordinate 530,418 downwards.
AGGGTTATGAGATGGTGGTGCACCTGGTGCACAAGGACGGCGAAGGCAAGCTGGCCGTGCTGGCGCTGCTGCTGGAGCGAGGCAAGCCGCAGCCGGTGATCCAGACGGTGTGGAACAACCTGCCGCTGGAGAAGCTGGAAACGCTGGCGCCATCGACCGTGCTCGATCCGCTGGACCTGATCCCGGCGCGCCGCGACTACTTCACCTTCATGGGCTCCCTGACCACGCCGCCGTGCACCGAGGGCGTGCTGTGGCTGGTGATGAAAGAGCCGGTGCAAGCCTCGCCGGCGCAGATGGCGCTGTTCAGCCGCCTCTATCCACTGAACGCGCGGCCGATCCAGCCGGGTTCCGGCCGGATCGTCAAAGAATCTAACTAGTCCGCTGTGATGCGGTGGCTGCCGGTCCAGGTGGCGCCGGCATCCAGCTGCTGCTGGTCGATGCGCGCCGGTTCGATGCAGACGAAGCGCAGATACTCCTCATCCGCCAGGTCCACCAGCGCCTTGGCATCATCCTCGCCCGGATTCCACACCACCCAGTTATCGTAGCCATGCTGCTCCAGGCGCAGCGTGGCATTGGCCGTGTTCAGCGTCAGCGCCGGCGTGGACTGGTACATGCGGTCGTGCTTTTCGGTGAAGTGCAGCGCCGGATGTTCCTGCTCCCGCGTGTTCTGGTGATGATCGGTGTAGCGCACGTGCTGCAGGCCGCTGATGCTGGTCGCGGCCAGGTGACCCACATCGTAGTAGGTGTGCAGCGCCACGCCGAACGGGAAGGCTTGCGCTCCGGTGTTATGCACGGTGAAGCGCGCGTCGATCGAGTCGCCGTGCAGCGTGAAGCGCAGCGTCAGTTCGAAGGCGTGCGGCCAGGCTTGCGCGTGGTCCGGCGCCAGGTCGTTTTGATTCAGGCTGAATTCGAGGAAGGACTGGCCGCCGTCGCCGCCGCTGGCGGTCAGGTGCCAGGTACTGACGCGGGCGAAGCCGTGGCGCAGGCCGGGGCCGCGCACATTAAACTGCGGGAAGATCACCGGCACGCCGCCGCGTATGGCCTTGCTGCCGTCCAGCGGCGTCTGCGCGCTGACGAACATGCGCTCCTTGCCGTCGCCGGTCTTCCACGATAGCAGGTGGGCGCCGAACAGCGATACCGTCGCCTGGCTGCCGTCGGCCGCCGTGATTTGAATTGCCGGCAGTGCGCCGTATTCCGTCGTCGTTACTACAGCCATGTCTCTCCCGTTTGTTTAAGTCAGCCGGTTCTTTGCCAGCGGTGGGTTTTTTGCGAAATAACGCCGTATGCCTTTGACGATGGCATCGGCCAATTGGTTCTGGTAGCCGTCGTCGAGCAGCTTGGCTTCCTCTTCCGGGTTGGAGATGAAGGCGGTTTCGATCAGGATCGACGGAATGTCCGGCGCCTTTAGCACCGCGAAGCCGGCCTGCTCGACCGAGCCTTTGTGCAGGCGGTTGATGCCGCCGATCTCGCCCAGCACCGACTTGCCCAGCCTGAGGGAATCGTTGATCTGCGCGGTGGTTGACAGGTCCAGCAGCACGCTGGCCAGTTGCCGGTCCTGGGTCTTGACGTTGACGCCGCCGATGGTGTCGGCCAGGTTTTCCTTGTCCGCCAGCCAGCGCGCCGCCGTCGAGCTGGCGCCTTTTTCCGACAGCACGAACACCGACGAGCCGCGCGCGGTGGGCTGCACGAAGGCGTCGGCGTGGATGGAGACGAACAGGTCGGCCTGCACCTTGCGGGCTTTTTCCACGCGGGTGCCGAGCGGTACGAAGTAGTCGCCGTCACGCGTGAGCATCACGCGCATATTCGGGAATTCCTCGATCCTGGCCTTCAGGCGCTTGGCGATGGAGAGCACGATATCCTTCTCGCGGCTGCCGTTCTTGCCCGATGCGCCGGGGTCTTCGCCGCCGTGGCCGGGGTCCAGCACCACGGTCAGCATGCGTACCAGCTTGCCGTTCTTGTCGACCTTTTCGGCGGCGCGGGTCTGGGCCTCGGCCGTTTTCAGTTCGTTCTTCAGTTCCGCGCGCGGATCGGCCTTGGTGTCCGGCTTGAGCGCTTCCAGCTGCGCCTGCGGCGTTTGCGGGGCTTGTGCCGCCGCCTGCGCCTCGCCCGGTTTGAGCGGCGGCATATCGCCTTTCGGCGCGCTGCCGGCGGCGGCCGCGCTGGACGGCGGCGTCTTGCCGTCGCCCGACCAGTCGCCTTTTTCGATCATCGCGGCGATCGGATCGGCCGCCTTGACCGGATACAGGTCGAAGATCAAACGGTGTTTGTAGTTGCCGGCCGGGGCCAGCGTGAACACCTGCGGCTTGATTTCTTCCTTCAGGTCGAACACCAGGCGCACCACGTTGGGCCGGTTCTGGCCCACGCGCACCTGCTTGATGTACGGATCGTTGGACTGGATCTTGGCGACCAGGCTTTTGAGCGTGGGATTCAGCTCCAGGCCTTCGATGTCGACCACCATGCGTTCCGGGTCCTTGACGATGAAGTGCGTGGCCTTGAGCGCGGCGTCGTTTTCCAGCGTGACGCGGGTGTAGTCCTCCGCCGGCCATACCCGCACCGCCAGGATTTGCGCGGCGTAGGCGCGCACCGGGGCCAGCACGGAAAGCAGCAGTGTGGCGCCGGCCTTGAGGACGGTGCGGCGCGAGACAGCACCCTTGTTCACATGTTGGGGGCGAATTTGAGGCGTTGAAGACATGAGTTACCCAGGGCGGTGGACGCCTGCAATTCTACATCACGGCCGTTGCCGGCCACGGTCAGGAACAGGTTGATATCGGCGGCAGGCAGCACGCGGTCGGCCTTTTCGGGCCATTCGACGATGCAGATGTTGTCGCCGTTGAAGTCCTCACGGAAGCCGGCGTCGAGGAATTCCTCCGGGCTGCCCATGCGGTACAAGTCGAAATGGATCACGCTGACGCTGCGGCCGTCGAGCTGGATCGCATACGGTTCGGACAAGGTGTAGGTCGGGCTTTTGACCGTGCCCACATGGCCGGCGGCGTGCAGCAGGGCGCGGGTGAGGGCGGTTTTGCCGGCCCCCAGGTCGCCGTGCAGGTAGATCACCAGGCCGGGCGAGATGGCGCGCGCCAGGGCCGCGCCCAGGGCGGCGGTGCCGGCTTCGTCGTGGAGATGGGCTTGGAAGTGCTGCATCAATTAGAATGTCGTGTTGGTTGGATCGCCAGCCATTGTAACCGCCACCTGCTACCGATGTCCCTGTCAGAAACCAATTTAGCCGAACTTGCCCTCAGCATCAAGCGCTGGGGTGTGGAGCTGGGCTTCGCCGAAATCCGCATTACCGACATCGACCTCAGTCACGCCGAGGCCGGCCTGCAGGCGTGGCTGGACGCCGGCATGCACGGTGAAATGGACTATATGGCCACCCACGGCATGATGCGCGCCCGTCCGGCAGAGCTGGTGCCGGGCACCATCCGCGTGGTCAGCGCCCGCATGAACTATCTGCCGAGGGACACGGAAACCGGCGGCGACAACGATTGGCGCGAGCGCGAGGCGGCGCGGCTGGCCGATCCCGGCGCGGCCGTCATCTCGGTCTATGCGCGGGGCAGGGACTATCACAAGGTGCTGCGCGCCCGCCTGCAGCAGCTGGCCGACAAGGTCAAGGCGGAGATTGGCGACTTCGGCTACCGCGTCTTCACCGACTCGGCGCCGGTGATGGAGCTGCCGCTGGCGGAGAAGGCCGGCCTGGGATGGCGCGGCAAGCACACCTTGCTGCTGTCGCGTACCGCCGGCTCGATGTTCTTCATGGGCGAGTTCCTGGTCGACCTGCCGCTGCCGGTGGACGAGCCGACCGGCCGCCATTGCGGCCAGTGCTCGGCGTGCATCGACATCTGCCCGACCCAGGCCATCCTCGGGCCGGGCAAGCTGGATGCGCGGCGTTGCGTGTCCTACCTGACCATCGAATTGAAAAGCGCGATCCCGCTGGAGATGCGGCCGCTGATCGGCAACCGCGTCTACGGCTGCGACGACTGCCAGACTGCCTGCCCATGGAACAAGTTCGCGCAGCGCGCGGTGCTGCCGGACTTCGACGAACGCCATGGCCTGGGCAGCGCCTCGATGGTCGAACTGTTCGCGTGGACCGAGGAAGAATTCAACCGCAAGATGGAAGGCAGTCCGATACGCCGTATAGGCCATGAGCGATGGCTGCGCAATATCGCGGTAGGCCTGGGCAATGCGGCGGCGGCCGGCGCCAAGGGCGATGCGGCGATCGTGGCGGCGTTGATGGCGCGTCGCGAGCATCCGTCGGAACTGGTGCGCGAGCACGTCGAATGGGCGCTGGCCTGCCACGCTTGAACTGCGCTACACTCGTGCGGTTCTTCCACGAGGCCCACGTCCATGCATACTTCAACCAGATTCATTTCGCTGCTTGCCGGCGCGTCGTTCACCCTTGCTGCGCATGGCGTCAGCTTCGATAGCTGGGCCGACAAGGTCGCCAACGCCAAGGTGCGCAACGATCCTGAGCAGGCCACGCAGAAGCAGTATTTCAGCGGCAAGGAGCAGGACCAGTTAGACCGCAAGCTCACGCCCAACACCATCGTCCACCGCGCCGGCGAAGTGGCCGCGGCCAAGACCGCATTGGCGCAGTTGGCGAAGATCGACCAGCAGGCATTGACGCCGCAGCAGCGCGCCAGCGCCGCCAGCATAGGCTGGAACTTGCAGGGGACGGTGGATGCGTGGCCCTACATGGACTACAACTTCGTCTTCAACCAGTTCGGCGGCCTGCATGTGCAGCTGGTGAACTTCCTGACGCAGGCGCACCCGATCCGTAACCGGCGCGATGTCGAGAACTACTTGGTGCGGCTGAAGGCGGTGGCCGGCAAGATGGACACCGGCATCATGCAGGCGCGTGGCGCGGCAGGCCGTGGCATCCTGATGCCGACCTTTTTGACGCAGTCCTCGATCGGGCAGCTGGACCGCTTCCTTGATGGCACGCCGGAGAGCAATGTGTTTGTCGCCACGCTGAAGCAGCGCATGAGCAGTTTGCAGGACGTGTCGCCGGAACAGCAGGCGAAGTTTGCGGCGGCGGCCGAGGTGATCGTCGGCCAGTCCATCATCCCGGTATTCCAGCGCGCCCGCGCGATGCTGCAGGAGCAGCTACCGCGTACCACCAACGACGCCGGCCTGTGGCGCCTGCCCAATGGCGACAAGGCCTACGCGCTGCTGCTCAAGCAGATGACGTCCAGCGATTACACGCCGGAGCAGATCCACAACATCGGCTTGCAGGAAGTGGCGCGCATCGAGAAGGAGATGGATGGTTTGCTGGCGTCGCTGGGCTATAGCACCGGCACGATCAAGGAGCGCATGGCGCAACTGGAGAAGGATTCGCAGCCGAAGGAAGCCGATCCGCGTCCGGCGCTGTTGGCGCGCTACGACAGCGTCCTGCGCGATGCAGAGGCGCGCGCGAAGGAGCTGTTCGATGTGGTGCCGAAGGCGCCGGTGGTGGTCAAGCGCGAGCCTTCGTTCACCGAGAAGACGGCTGCGGCCCATTACACGGGGCCGGCCAAGGATGGCACGCGGCCGGGCATCTTCTGGGCGCCGATGCCGGGGCCTGAGTTCCGCATCGTCGGCATGCGTACGCTGGTGTATCACGAGGGCGTGCCGGGCCACCACTTCCAGGTCGCGCTGCAGCAGGAGAACGACAAGCTGCCGCGCTATCGCAGGGACCGTGTATTCGCTGTGGGCTCGGCGTATGGCGAGGGCTGGGCCTTGTATGCGGAGCAGCTGGCGGCGGAGAACAACTGGTATGAAGGCGACGTGGTCGGCCATCTGGGCCAACTGGATGCGGAACTGTTCCGCGCTCGCCGGCTGGTGGTGGACACGGGCCTGCACGCGATGAAGTGGACGCGCCAGCAGGGCATCGACTACGGCATCGCGGCGTCGGAAGTGGAGCGGTATGTCGCCATGCCGGGCCAAGCCTGCGCGTACAAGATCGGCATGATGCGCATCCTCGACCTGCGCGCCAAGGCGCAGAAAGCGCTGGGCGACAAGTTCTCGATCAAAGCCTTCCACAATGTGGTGCTAGAAACCGGCAACGTGCCGCTGCCGGTGCTGGAGCAGGTGGTGGACGAATGGATCGCGGCGCAGAAGGCAGTTTAATTTGTGTTCGCTAGCCGGAATTGTGGAGTTGTCTGTAGTAGTCAAGAACTGATGGCGGCAGCAATGTGAGTTATAGTTTTCCTTGGTCCTGCGCCAACAGCGGGTATTGAAAGAGCAATCAGAACAATGAACGGAAACCATGACAATACCAATCGATCCTGATGCAGACCGAGGCTTTAGGACCTACATTCCGGATGCAGTCTGGGATGACTACTTCCTGTCGCTAGGTAAGTTCTTTCATGAATATGCACGAATGGAAAACGTCCTGAATATTCTTCTTTCAAACTTGTTAGAGGAGGCTGTTTTTCCAAGCAAATACTATACGCCCCCTATATCCGACGAAGAACGCATCAAGTGGTTTCACGACTCAGCGGCCCAGCGCCGGGGGCAGGAGGATGCTGCAATGTCTCTCCAGCGCAAGGCAGCAGTTCGTGCTGTGCTTGGTTCTATGCGCTTCAAGTCAATGAGGGATTCATTCAAAAGACTCTTAAACGTCACAAATGCAGATCCCAAAGTAACTGGAGAGTTAGAGCGTATTTTTTCTCATCTAGGAGAAATTCAATTTCTCCGCGATAGACTTGCGCACAATGGCGCAACGCCTGACATGACAAATAAGGAGAACTGGTTTTCGACGTCTGACTCGCATACGCAAAATTTGCAAGAAAAGACCAGCACGATTTATTTCAAGGCCGGCGATCTTCTCGATATGGCTAGAGACCTACACGTAATTCCAGATCTAATTTTTGAGGTGTTTAACCCAGAAATCAAACAAGCTATCGATGCAGATCCCCTTATGCAAACGCAGGAAATGAAAGCCCATCTCGACGATAAGCGTGGTCCATTTAGATATAAACCCTCTCAAATCCGACGGGTAAGCCATAAACAGACGACAGCGGATGGTAAGTGATTGTGAGAATGAAAGAGTGCGAAGTCAGTCTGAATTTCCTACACAGTTCTCAGCTGTCATGCATCCCAATGTTCGGTCATCAGACTCCCTGATGCTGGGGCTGGCGCAAGATGAGGAGAGTGCAGGATGGGGGCAGTTTCGGTAACCCACCAAATGGCACGTTGCCGAAGCTGACTCCCAAGCCCACAAGTTTGTTGCCATGCCTAGGGACAGTCCTCAACTACGTTTCTTGTCCTTGTTTTGCTGAAACTGGTGCTCGCCCGGCATGACAAGCTTTGCTTTTGACCAGTACGCTATCACCTCAGCCTCGTTGGTCTGGTCGTAAGGGCAATCCGGATCATCAACGTAGTCAGGCGCCGCTGCGACGATTGTCTCTATTTCTTCGGGGCTAAAAGGTGGCCCCTTTTGGCGCGGATGATTATCAGGAAATGTCATTGTAGCCTTTGACCAAAAGGTCCTAACCTCCGCTTCGTTGTTCGGATCACAGGGGCAATCAGGATCGTCCACATGGTCCGGAGTTGCAGCGATCGCGACATCAACTTGCTCTTGAGTGAAGTACGGCTTTGAAATATTTTCGTGTTTCATATCGATCACCATATCTGCAAGGAAGCGAGGTGATGAGTGATTCATTCGGGAGTTGGCTGCATGACTAGCGGTTTTGCTTACGCTTTCTTTGGAATTCGTGCTGACCAGGAAGAATCATTTTCGCTTTAGCCCAGTATGCTTCAAACGCGACCGGATCGTCGGTGTCATAGGGACAATCCGGGTCGTCAACATGCTCCGGAGCTGCAGCGATCATGGCCTCGATCTGCTCTGGGCTAAAAGGGGGCATTTTGTATATAGGATCGCGTTTCACGTCTGTCACCGTATCGACAAGAAATTAGTCTTATATCGTCATCTTTTGAAGTCCAGATCAGGACTACAACTCTGTCTTTAAACAAGCAAAAACTGCGGAATCGCCTTTCCGAATACGCCGCCGACCGGTCCTCGGTTGTGTACATGGGCAAATCAAACACCGAATCCAGATCGGCGAAGTCAATGCCGTGATCTTTTAAATTCTTGCGCCGCTTGTTTTCATCCCAGGTAAGCATGGGACGATCTTGTCACTTCATGTTAGGCGCTCGCTTGAGGGGAATCAAGCAGGGTGAGGCGGCGTTTATTTCAGCAGGCCCGCCAGCTCAACGGCGGTCTTGACCTGCATCTTGTCGAAGATGTGGGCGCGGTGGACTTCTACTGTACGCATGCTGATGCCCAACTGGTCGGCCACCACCTTGTTCATCTTCCCCGCCAGGATCAGGTCCAGCACCTCGCGCTCGCGCGCCGACAGCGTGGCCAGGCGCGCGTGCACCGCCGCCATGGCGCCGGCCTGGCGCGAGTTGGCCAGCGCTTCCTGCACCCGGTCCATCAACTGGTTGTCGTTGAACGGCTTCTCGCAGAAATCGAAAGCGCCGCGCTTGAGCGCATCCACCGCCATCGGCACGTCGCCGTGGCCGGTCAGGAAGATCACCGGCATGCGCTGCGTCAGGCCGCGTGCGGACAGCTGGTCGAAGGCCGCCACGCCGTTCATGTCCGGCATGCGCACGTCGAGCAGCACGCAGTCGCCGTCGGTGTCGAAGTGGCCGGCGTCGGTGTAGGCCAGCAGCTGCGGCGCGGAGTCGTAGGCGCGCGACGGAATGCCGCGCGAAGTGGCGAGCCAGGTCAGCGAGTCGCGTACGACTGCTTCATCATCGACGATATGCAGCATGGTTCAAGTCTCCTGTTCCGCGACCGCCAGCACCGCCGGCAGCACGAACGTAAATATGGTGCCACCTTGCGGGTTGGCGCTGTAGGTCAGCGAGCCGCCGTGGAATTCTATCGCGGTGCGGCAGATGTTGAGCCCCATGCCCATGCCTTCCGCCTTGGTCGAGAAGAACGGCGAGAACAGCCGCTGCGCCACGTCCTCCTGGATGCCGTGCCCCTGGTCGATCACCGCCACGCTGACCTGCGCGCTGGCCGCATCATACGCCGCCACCACGTTGAGCATGCGCCGCTGCGGCGGTATGTGCGCCATCGCTTCGATGGCGTTGCGGGTCAGGTTGAGCAGCACCTGCTCGATCATCACGCGGTCGGCGCGCACCGGCGGCAGGTCGGCGGGGATGCTGGCGTTGAAGGAGACGTAGGCTTGCCGCGCCTGCAGTTCGATCAGCGCGCGGATGCCGTCCAGCAGCGAGGCGATGGCGATCTCCTGCCGCTGAGGTTCGCTCTTCTTGACGAATTCGTGCACGCTGCGGATGATCTGGCCGGCCCGCTGCGCCTGCGCGCTGGCCTGTTCCAGCGCCGGCTTGAGGATGCCGCAATCGATCGTCGCACCGCTGCTCTCGGCGCGGCCCAGCACATTGAGCGCGCCGGTGGTGTAGCTGGAGATCGCGGCCAGCGGCTGGTTTAATTCATGCGCCAGCATCGAGGCGATTTCGCCCATGGTCGCCAGGCGCGCGCTGGCCTGCAGCTTTTCGTGCTGCTGGCGGTTCAGTTCCTCGATGCGCTTGCGGTCCGAGATGTCGAGAATGGAGCCCATCCAGCCGGTCTGCTTGCCGTCCTTGTCGACCAGCGGCGCTTCGAAGATCAGCACCGGCACACGTTCGCCGTCGGGGCGCTGGAAGATGGTTTCGAACTGCGGCGTGACCTTGCCCGCCAGGACCGAGGCGAAGCGGGTCTGGTATTCGGCCATCTCCTCGGGCGCCCAGTAGGGCATGGGCGGCAGCAGGCCGACGATCTCCTCGGCCGGGTAGCCGACGATCTGGCAGAAGGCCGGATTGACGTAGGTGACGCGGCCTTCGAGGTCGCGCGCGCGCAGGCCTGTCACCAGCGAGTTCTCCATCGCGGTGCGGAACGACATCTGCTGGCGCAAGGCGCCTTCGGCTTCCAGCCGCCGCGAGATGTGGCCCCATAACGCCAGCAGGCTCCATAACAATCCCAGCGACAGCACGATCACCGAGCCGACCAGCAAATTAGGCAGTAGCTGCGGTTCGCTCTTGACGCTATCCGTCACCAGCGTGATCGAGGCGCCCGGCAGGTCCAGCGCGCGCTTGTGGGTGTAGACGCCGTGGCCCGGGCCGGCGGCGGCGCGGCGGGCCAGCACCTTGTCGTCGCGGTCGATCAGCGAGACCTGGTTGTCCTGCGCGAACCACCACGGCACCATCTCTTCCAGCAGCGCGCTGGTTTGATAGGTGGCGACCAGGTCGCCGATGTATTCGTCGCCGCGGAACAGCGGCACGTGGTAGTCCATCAGCACGGCGGCGGGGGCGGCCGACTGGTTGGGCGTCTGCGCTTCCGGCTGCGTGTACATCGGATGGCGGGTCTTGCGGGTCAGCTCCATCGTGGCTTGGGAGGCGGCCGACAGCTCCACCGGCGCCGCCTGCGGATCGCTGCTGGCGGCCAGCTTGCCGTCCGGCCGCAGCCAGATCACGCGCAGCAGTTCATGGCCGTTCTTCAGCAAGCGCGCCAGCCGTTCGTGCGCCTGCTCCGGCGGCAGGCGGCCGGCGGCGATGTCGGCGCCCAGGCCGCGCAGGCTTTCCTCGTCGCGGCCCAGCTGGAAGCGGATGGTCTGTTCGACCCACAGCGTGTCGGCGATCAGCTGCTCCTGGCGCTCGTTGCTCTCCATCTGGCGGGCCTGCCACGGCAGCCAGATCAGGATCGCCAGGAAGAACAGCACCAGCATGATGGGCAGCAGCCAGCGCAGCGGAGAGCTGTACGGCGTGCGGCGCGCGGCGGTGGGCGGGGAGGGCGTGACGGTCATGGGAGGTCAGGTTAAAGCCTTGGAGGGCTGGCACCATTGTGGTTTTCCACAGTAGCCGTACTTGCTACTTTTGGTGAGAATCGGTCAAACTAGAACAATACCGTATTTTAAATCCCTTCTGGAGACTCCATGAAACTGAAAATCGCCCTGCTGGCCGTTACTGCGGCACTGAGCATCAATGCCTACGCCCAGGCCCCTATCGTCATCAAATTCAGCCACGTAGTCGCCACTGACACGCCGAAAGGCCAGGCCGCAGAGCGCTTCAAGCAGCTGGCCGAGAAGGCCACCAACGGCCGCGTGAAGGTCGAAGTCTATCCGAACAGCCAGCTGTACAAGGACAAGGAAGAACTGGAAGCGCTGCAGCTGGGCGCCGTGCAGATGCTGGCGCCGTCGCTGGCCAAATTCGGCCCGCTGGGCGTGAAGGAATTCGAAGCGTTCGACCTGCCGTACATCTTCCCGTCGAAGACCGCGCTGTATAACGTCACCGAAGGCGAAATCGGCAAGAGCCTGATGAAGAAGCTGGAACCTAAGGGCATCACCGGCCTGGCGTTCTGGGACAATGGCTTCAAGGTCATGTCGGCCAACAAGCCGCTGCACAACGTGGCCGATTTCAAAGGCCTGAAGATGCGCATCCAGTCGTCGAAGGTGCTGGACGCGCAGATGCGCGCGCTGGGCGCCAACCCGCAGGTGCTGGCCTTCTCCGAGGTGTACCAGGCGCTGCAAACCGGCGTGGTGGACGGCACCGAGAACCCGCCATCGAATATGTACACCCAGAAGATGCACGAGGTGCAGAAGCATGTGACGGTGTCCAACCACGGCTACCTGGGTTATGCGGTTATCGTCAACAAGAAGTTCTGGGACGGCCTGCCGGCCGACATCCGCACCGCGCTGGACAAGGCGATGAAGGATGCCACCACGTTTGAAAAAGCCATCGCCCAGCGCGACAACGACCTGGCGCTGGAAGCGATCAAAAAGACCGGCAAGACCGAGATCTACACGCCTAGCGTGAAAGAGCAGGCCGACTGGCGCAAGGCGCTGCTGCCGGTGCAGAAGGATATGGAAGGCCGTATCGGCAAGGATCTGATCTCGGCGATCAACAAGGAAGCAGCTAAATAATTTAGCTCGTTTTTCAAATGAGAAGGGAGGCCATCTGGCCTCCTTTTTTTATTACATCAAGCCCATCGCCTTGGGCAGCCATAACGACAGCCCCGGCCAGTAGGTCACGATCACCAGGAACACCAGCATCGTCAGCAGCCACGGCATCACGGCCACGGTCAGCTCGGAGATGCTCATCTTCGAGATGCCGCTGGCCACGTACAGGTTCAGGCCGACCGGAGGGTGGCACAGGCCCACTTCCATATTCGCGTCGATCATGATGCCGAAGTGGACGGCGTCGATGCCCAGGCGGATCGCGGCAGGGTGCAGGATCGGCGCCATCACCAGGATGATCGACGACGGCTCCATCACGTTACCGGCCAACAGCAGCAGGATGTTGGTGAAGAACAGGAAGCCGGCCTGGCCCAGGTCCTTGGCCAGAATCCAGTCCGCCATCGCTTGCGGGATGTTCTCGTGCGCCATCAGGAAGGAGAACAGCACGGCGTTGGTGATGATGTACAGCAGCATCGCGCTCAGGCTGGCCGACTTCTTCAGCACTTCCGGCGTCTTCTTCAGCGGCATGTCCTTGTAGACGAACACCGAGATGAGGAAGGCGTACACCGCGCTCATCGCCGCCGCTTCGGTCGGCGTGAAGATGCCCTTGGTGATACCGCCGATGATGATCACCACCAGCATCAGGCCCCACACGCTGTCCTTGAAGGCCTTGGCGCGTTCGCCCCAGGTGGCTTTGCGCATGCGCGGGTAGCCGTTCTTCTTGGCCAGCACCCAGGTGGTGGTGCACAGCATCACGGTCAGCAGAATGCCGGGGAACAGGCCGGCCAGGAACAGCGCGCCGATCGAGGTGTTGGTGGAAATCGCGTAGATCACTTTCGGGATCGACGGCAGCATCAAAATGCCCAGCGAGCCGGCGGTGATGATGACGCCGGCGCCGAAGCGCTTCGGATAGCCTTGCTTGACCATGGCCGGCAGGATGATCGAACCGATCGCCACCACCGTCGCCACCGACGAGCCGCACACCAGCGCGAACATGGCGCAGGCGATGATGCCGGCCAGCGCCAGGCCGCCGTGCCAGTGGCCGATCAGGCTGGTGGCGAACTTGATCATGCGCTTGGCCACGCCGCCGTGGGTCAGGAAGTTACCGGCCAGGATGAACAGCGGGATGGCCATGATCTCGAACTTCTCGATGCCGCTGAACAGCTTGAGCGCCACCGCTTCGACCGGCACGTGGGTCAGCAGGTACATAAACATCAGCACCGTCAGGCCGAGCGCGATGGAGACCGGGATGCCGGTCAACATCAGCGCCAGCAACAGCGCGAACACGATGCCGACCTTGCCGCCGATGACGCACACGGCCAGCAGGATGGCGGCGATGCCGATCAGCCAGGTGGCGGCGCGTTTCTTGGACATCACATTGACTTGATTGATCGCTGCGCCGCTCATTTGGCACCTCCGTGGGCTGGGGCTGGGTGGGCGACGGCAAACATGTCGTCATCTTCGGCATCGTCCAGGCCTTCGACGTGCGATTCGTCCTGGTGCGGCATCTCGCCGGTGCGCCAGTAGACCAGCGATACCTGGATGAAGCGGAAGCACATCAGGTAGGAACCCATCGGCACCACCGAATAGATGAACCAGGTCGGCCATTCCAGGTCGGGCGTGGTCGGGCCTTCGGTCAGCGCGCTGATATCCATGCCCAGCTTGTTGAACAGGGCGTAGTGCAGGCCGTTTTCCCACACGAAGGTCAGGCCCAGCGTGCCGATGATGCCGGTGAACAGCATGCCGCAAGCCAGCGCGACGTAGGTGGCGCGGCGGCGCCAGGCGTCCGGCAGGCGGCTGACCAGCACGTCGACGCCGACGTGCACACCCATGCGCACGCCGTAGGCGGCGCCGAACTTGGCCATCCACACGAACATGATGATGGCCAGTTCCTGCGCCCACTCGAAGTGCAGCGACAGCAGGTAATCCTGGACGCCCGGGATCGGCAGGCCGGTGCCGTAGCGGTGCGCCACGGACAGGAAAATGATCAGGGTGGCCCCTGCCATCAGGAAGGTGATGATCCACTCCTCCAGATGGTCCAGTAGTTTTGTGAACATGGTTTGTCTCTAGGGTTTATTGATGCCAGGAAATCCGGCATTTTCGCCTAAATTATCGGTTTGCGGGGAGACTAGCAATGAGGGGTACTACTAGGTCTTTTGCCAACAACATGCGCAATACCACAACTCTCTTGAGATGCGTCAAATTTGTTTCACGTTTAAAGCAAGGGGTCCGGCTGGCCGAAAAAAAAAGAGAAAAAGCCAAATAGATACGTTATGATTGCGTCGCTCTCAGGGAGAAGTGCATATCGATATGCGACCCGGTAGCAAGAGCCCAGAATTGTAGGTGGGGAGTGTGTAGAGAAACGGTACTGAATACCGGCAATAGATCGAGGAGACGCACGTTTTACAGAATGTCGTTGTTATAGTCGCTGAAGGCCGCCACAAGCGTGCTACGGGGACAGGCAAACGACCGGGAACGTGAAGCAGGATTTGGAAACGCACCGCGAGGTGCGTTTTTTTTTGCCTGCCGTATCGCTGCCTCTTCCGGCGCGGACTTACAATGCAATCGTGTGGTTTTTTTAATGTAGTTCGAATGCAACAAAATGGTGCATTTCGACAACTTCAGCCGGTCTTTTTGGTGCGTAGGGTGTGATGAAAATACAACAGCAGCATGAATTGTTCGCAGCCGTCTTGGACTTGCCGCTTGGAAAATTGGGCGTGCGCACGGCAGGTGGTCTGATAACCGAACTCTGTTACCTGCCGCCCCATTTTGATGCAAAAGCGCCGCAGGACGCGGTCGCGGAACTGGCGGCTGAGCAGCTGGGCAAGTATTGCGAGGATGCCGACTTCGTCTTCGACCTGCCGTTGAAGCGCGCCGGCACCGAGTTCCAGCACAAGGTCTGGGACGCCATCCGTTCGATCCCGCGCGGCAGCGTGCGCACCTACGGCGAGCTGGCCAAACACATCGGCTCGGCGCCGCGCGCGGTGGGCCAGGCTTGCGGCGCCAACTGGTTTCCGGTGGTGATACCCTGCCACCGCGTGACGTCCTCGTCCGGCCTGGGCGGCTTCGCCAACAGCGACGACCCGAACGGCTACCTGCTGGGCATCAAGCGCTGGCTGCTGGCGCACGAAGGGTCGAGCGAATACGCATGGCAACAGACAACACTGCTCTGATCGACGAGTTCTGCGACAGCCTGTGGCTGGAGGACGGCCTGTCGAAGAACACGCTGGAAGCTTACCGGCGCGACATGCGCCTGTTCGCCACCTGGCTGGAGAAGAAGCGGCCGGACGTGGCCGGGCTGGCGGCCGTCGCCGCCCACGATATCGAGGGCTATATCGCGGCCCGCCACCAGGACAGCGGCAAGGCCACCTCGTCCAACCGGCGGTTGTCGGTGCTGCGGCGTTTTTACCAGATGCTGCTGCGCCAGCGCCGCATCGCCGACGATCCGACGCTCAAATTGGTATCCGCCAAACAGCCGGCGCGCTTCGTCCACACCTTGAGCGAAATTCAAGTGGAGGCGCTGCTGGCCGCGCCCGACGTCGCCACGCCGCTGGGCCTGCGCGAGCGCACCATGCTGGAGCTGATGTACGCCAGCGGCTTGCGGGTGTCCGAGCTGGTCACGCTCAAGCTGCTGGAGCTGAGCCTGAACGACGGCGTGCTGCGTATCACCGGCAAGGGCGCGAAGACGCGGCTGGTGCCGTTCGGCCAGCAGGCGCGGGTGTGGATAGAGCGCTACGTCAAGGACGCGCGCGGCATCATCCTCAACGGCCAGGTCGACGACGCGCTGTTCGTCACCGGTCGCGGCGGGCCGATGACGCGGCAGATGTTCTGGGTCTTGATTAAAAAACATGCCTTGAAGGCCGGCATCACGGCGCCGCTGTCGCCGCACACCTTGCGCCACGCCTTCGCCACCCATCTGCTCAACCACGGCGCCGACCTGCGGGTGGTACAGTTGTTGTTGGGCCATTCGGATATTTCGACGACCCAAATCTACACCCACGTCGCCCGTGAGCGGCTCAAGCATTTGCATGCGCAACATCATCCTCGCGGCTGAAAAACTTGCGTCGGCCGTAAGTGCGTCATAATGTGGGCAGGTAATCGAACCGTATAAAGAAGAGGTGGCAAATGGCAAAGACAAATTTCGCGTATGAAAAGCGGCAGCGTGAGCTGGAAAAGAAAAAGAAAGCGGATGAAAAAGCCCGCCGCAAGGCCGAGCTGAAGCAGAATCCCGGGCTGGCCCAGGAAGGCGAGCTCGATGAAGCCGATGGCGACGATGCCGCCGACGGCGATACCGCCGCTGAGTAAGCACGAAAAAAAACCGGGCATGCAGCCCGGTTTTGCGTTGTAGATCCCGATTACGCCACTTCGTTGCGGGCCTTGATGTCGTGCAGCGGTTCGATGGCGTCCTGCAGCGCGGCTTCTTCCTCGTGCGCCTTGCCCTTGAAGAAGCGGGCGCAACGCTTGCCCAGGCTGTCCAGGTAGGTGTAGGCCACCGGCACCACCACCAGGGTCAGCAGGGTAGAGGTGATCACCCCGCCGATCACCGCGCGGCCCATCGGCGCCTGCGTCTCGCCGCCGTCGCCCATGCCGATCGCCATCGGCAGCATGCCGAACACCATCGCCAACGTCGTCATCACAATCGGACGCAGCCGCACCTGGCCGGCCGACATGATGGCCTCGCGCTGGCCCATGCCGCCGCGCTGCGCGTGGTTGGTGAAGTCCACCAGCAGAATCGCGTTCTTCGTCACCAGGCCCATCAGCATGATGAAGCCGATCACCGAGAAGATGTTCAGCGTGCTGCCCGTGATCAAGAGCGCGACCAGCACGCCGATCAGCGACAGCGGCAAGGACATCATGATCGCCACCGGCTGCAGGAAGCTGCCGAACTGCGACGCCAGCACCAGATAGATGAAGATCACCGCGATGCCCAGCGCGATCATGGCCGACGACATGCTCTCTTCCATGTCCTGCGCATTGCCGCCAACGTCGAAGCGCACGCCGGCCGGCAAGTCGATTTCCTTCATGGCTTTCTTGACGTCGCTGTCGACGTCGCCGCTTGGACGGCCTTCGACCGCGGCGTACACCGCCACCCGGCGTTGCAGCGCCTGGCGCTTCAACACCTGCGGGCTGAACGACGGCACGAAGTCCACCACCTGGCGCAGCGGCACCATCACGGGACGGCCGTCCGGACCCAGCTTGCTGGAGGCCAGCGACAGGTCGGCCAGGTCGGCGATCTTCTGGCGGCCCGATTTCGGCAACTGCACGTTGACGTCGTAGTTCTGGCCATCGTCGGCCAGGAAGTGGCTGGTGGTGTCGCCCGCCACGAACGGCCGCAGCGCGGTGCCGATCTGCTGCACCGTCAGGCCAAGGTCGCTGGCCAGCTCGTTGTTGATCTTCACCGTGGTCGATGGATTGGCGCCTTCCTGGCTGTACTCCAGGTCGGCAACGCCCTTGATCTTGCGCATCTTGTCCATCAGGCGGTGGGCCACGGCGTCCAGCTTGCCTTCGTCGGTGCCGAGGATGGCGATGAAGATAGGCTTCCAGCCCACCGACATGGTGATGCCGGCGATCTTGCTCAGGCGTGCGCGCACCGCGCCTTCCAGCTGCTTCTGCGTACGGCGCTTGTAGGTCTTGCGGTCCTGCAGCTTCATGTCGATCTGCGCGGTGTTGCGGCCGTCCTGGGTGCCGACCACCGAGATCACGTTGGCGATTTCAGGGAACTCCTTCAGCGCCTGCTCAACCTGCTGCACCTTGTTGTCGGTGTATTCCAGGCTGGAGCCGACCGGGGTCTTCATGCGCAGGTTGATCCAGCCATTGTCCTGGTCGGGGAACATCTCGCCGCCTATCATCGGCACCAGCATCAGGCTGGCGACGAACAGCGCGGCGGCGAAGGCCAGCGTCAGCTTGCGCCAGCGCAGCGCGAGGGCCAGCACCTTGCCGTACACCACGTGCAGCGCTTCGACGCCGCCTTCCAGCCAGTGCATGAAGCGGCCCAGCCACGGCACGTATTTGAAGCGGTCCTTGACCGGGTCCGGCCACACCGACGACAGCATCGGGTCCAGCGTGAAGCTGACGAACAGCGACACCAGCACGGCCACCGCGACGGTGACGCCGAACTGCAGGAAGAAGCGGCCGATGATGCCCTGCATGAAGGCCACCGGAATGAACACGGCGACGATGGCGAAGGTGGTGGCCATCACGGCCAGGCCGATTTCGTTGGTGCCGTCTTCCGACGCGCGGCGGTGGTTCTTGCCCATGCCGAGGTGGCGCACGATGTTTTCGCGCACCACGATGGCGTCGTCGATCAGCAGGCCGATGCACAGCGACAGCGCCATCAGCGTCAGGAAGTTCAGCGTGAAGCCGAAGAATTTCATGGCGATGAAACTGGCCATCACCGAGATCGGCAAGGTCAGGCCGGTGATGATCGTCGAGCGCCACGAGTGCAGGAACAGGAACACGATGATCATCGTCAGCACCGCGCCTTCGATGATGGTTTCCTTCACGTTGTCGAGCTGGCTCTGCACCTTCAGCGATTCATCGTTGAGCACGGTCAGCGTGATGTCGGCCGGCAGCGTCTTCTGCAGATCGGCGGCGACCTTCTGGATGCGGCGGCCCACCTCGACCACGTTGGCGTCCTGCACCTTGGTGATGTCGATGGTGACGGCGCGCTTGCCGCTCAGGCGTGAGACCGACAGCTCTTCCTGCGCGCCGTCGATCACCGTGGCGACCTGCTCCAGGAACACCGGGCCGTTGGCGCGGCGGGCGACGATGATCTTGTTGAAGTCGCGCGCATCCTTCATCTTGCCTTCGATGCGCACCAGCTGTTCGGTGGCGCCGTAGCTGATCGAACCGGCCGGCAGGTTGGTGTTGGTGGCCTGGATCGCGGCGATCACTTCATCGACGCCGATCGCCTGCGCGGTCAGGTCGTTGGGACGCAGGCTGATCAGGATCTGGCGCGAAGCCGTGCCGTTCAGGCGCACCTGGCCGACGCCGGCCACGCCCTGGAAGCGCTTGCCGATCAGCTGGTCCGCCATGGTCGACAGTTCACGCAGCGTGTGGTCGGTGGCGGTCAGGCCGATCTGCGCGATAGGGCGGCTGTTCTCGCCTTCGAAGCGGACGATGAACGGATCCTTGGCTTCTTTCGGGAAGCGTGGGCGCACCTGCGCCACCTTGTCGCGCAAGTCCTGCATCGCCTTGTCCATATTGGTGGACAGTTCGAAATCGATGTACAGGCCGGCGCGGCCTTCCCACGAATTGGCGCGCAGCGTCTTGATGCCGCTGACGGTGTTGACCACGTCTTCCATCGGCCGCGTGATGTCGTTCTCCACCGCCTCCGGCGACGCGCCCGGATAGTTGACCTCGATCAGCGCGCCGGGAATGTCGACGTTGGGCATGGCCTCCAGGCCCAGTCCCCGGTAGGAGAACAGGCCCAGCACGACCAGCGCCACCATCACCATGGTGGCGAAGACCGGGTTCTGGATACTGGTTTTAGTGATCCACATGATTTAGTCCTTCTGGGCCAGCATGGCGGACTTCGGCGGCTGCGCCGGCGTGGCGACATTCACCGGCAGCTTGACCTGGCTGCCCGGCTTGACGCTGTCCAGTTTGGAGACGATGACGCTGGCGCCCGGCTGCAAGCCTTCGACCACTTCGGCATAGCCCTCGTCCTCGTTGCGCAGGCCCAGCTTGACCGGCTGCGCGATGACCTTGCCCTGTTCGATCTTGTACACCACCTGCTGGCCCTTGTCGGTGCGCAGCGCCGGCAGCGGCACGATGGGCATGACGGCGGAACGGTCGGTGACGATGCTGCCCTTGGCGAACATGCCGGCGCGCAGCGCGCTGTCCTCGTTCTTGACGGAGATGTAGACCAGCATGGCGCGCGAGCCCGCTTCGGTGGCGGGGTTGATGCGCGCCACCTTGCCGGCGAAGGCGCGGCCCTGGAAGCCGTCGACCTTGAACTTGACGTCCTGGCCCACTTTCACGCGCGGGATTTCCGAGGCCGGCACCTGCGCCTCCAAGGTCAGTTCGGCCAGGTTGACGATGCTGTAGACCGGCATGTCCGGCGCCAGCTTCTCGCCTGCCTGCACGTGGCGCTTGCTGACCACGCCGCTGATGGGCGCCTTGATCACGCCGTCATTGAGCGCGATGCGGGCGATCTCCACCATCGCGGCGGCCGACTTGACGTTGGCACGCGCCAGGTCGACGCTGTTCTGCGTCGAATCGTAGGCGTTTTGCGAAATGTATTTCTGCTTGAGCAGGGCGCCGCTGTTGGACTCGTTCTTGGTCGCCAGCGACAGCTTGGCCTGGGCTTCGTCGAGCATGGCCTGCTGCTGTTGCAGGCGGGCGCGCAGGTCGGACTGGTCGATGCGGGCCAGCACCTGGCCGGCGGACACCGCCATGCCTTCCTGCACCGTGGTGGCTTCCACCACGCCCGATACCTTGGACTTGATGGTGGCCGAACTCAGGGGCGCCAGCGAGCCGGATAAGGGCAAGCTGACCGCCAATGATCTTGCATCGATGGCCGCGATATCGCCGCTGGCCAATTCGAAGACTTCCTGTTTCTTCTTGTCGTCCTTGCCTGCCTGCGCGGTCGCGGGCGGCGCTTCCTTCTTGCCGTGCATGACGGTCCAGCCGCCGCCGGCCAGGCCGATCACGATCAGCACTGCGAGGGGTTTGCGCCAGCGCTTGCGGCTTGCGGTGGGCTGTGGGGAGACGGGCAAGGTTTCAAGTTTCATATCGTTCTTCTATTAAAAGGTCGCCACGGCGCAGGATTGTGCTGATTTGCGCATGGTGTCACTTTAGGTAGTTGCAAGGCGAACCGCCAGAAAAATGCGATGGGCGGCGCGAAAATGCGGATGAACTGCGAAAACGCGGGATCGAGCGCGTTTGAGGGAGGTCAATGAGCCATCCGCCCCAAGGGCAAGAATGAGCAAGGCCTGAGAAGGCGCGACGCCGGAGAGGGCCACGTGGCACAAGCAGACGACAATCCGAGTGCGGACTACCGCGCGCTGTACCAGCACACCAGCGACGCCTTGCTGTTGTTGCAGGATGGCCGCGTCGTCGATTGCAATCCGGCAGCGCTGGCCTTGTTCGAGTGCGGCGGGCCGCAGCGGCTGCCGGGCCGCAGTCTGGCCGATTTGTCACCATTGCAGCAGACCGAGGGCGTGCTGTCGGCGCGCGCGCTGGCCGACCTGCAGGCCGACGCGCTGCGCGATGGCAACCGCCGCTTCGAATGGTGCTGGGTGGGTTGCGGCGGCCGCCAGTTCTGGGCCGACGTGGTGTTGACGGCTCTTGGCCCGCAGCACCTGTGTGCGGCGATCCGCGACATCTCGGCCCGCAAGCACGAGCAGCTGGTGTTGTATCTGGCCTTGCTGGCCGATGTCGCCGGACGCCGGCCGGCGGAGCAGACCCGCCACCTGGCCGAGCACGATTTCCTCACCGACCTGCCGAACCGCGTGCTGCTACTCGACCGCCTGACGCTGGCGCTGGCGGTGGCGCGGCGCCGGCGCAGCCGGCTGGCCCTGCTGTTCCTCGACCTGGACCGTTTTAAAAACATCAACGATACGCTGGGCCACCACGTCGGCGACCGGCTGTTGCAGGAAGTGGCGGTGCGGCTGCGCGGCTGCGTGCGCAGCGTCGACACCGTCAGCCGCCAGGGCGGGGACGAGTTCGTCATCATCCTGCCCGAGATCGGCGGCATCGACCAGGTCGCCCACGTGGCGGCGGCCGTGCTGAATACGCTGGGCCAGGAATTCGTGCTGGAGCCTTACCGGCTGAACGTGGGCGCCTCGATCGGCATCAGCATCTTTCCCGACGACGGCGCCGACCTCGACAACCTGGTGCGCCACGCCGACCTGGCCATGTACCACGCCAAGGAAAACGGCGGCAACGGCTTCCAGTTCTTCAGCGCGGAGATGAATGCGCTGATCGTCGAGCGGGCGGCGCTGGAAAACGACTTGCAGCGCGCGCTGCGCGAACGCCAGTTCGAGCTGGAGTACGAGGCCCAGGTCGATCTCGCCAGCGGCCTGCCGCTGGCGGCGGAAGCGCTGCTGCGCTGGCGCCATCCGACGCTGGGCCTGCTGCGGCCGGAGCGCTTCATCGCCGTGGCCGAGGCTTGCGGCCTGATGGTGCCGATCGGCCAGTGGGTGCTGGAGCAGGCTTGCCGCGAAGCGCGCCGCTGGCAGCAGGCCGGCCATGCGCTGGCGGTGGCGGTCAATCTGTCGCCGACGCAGTTCCTGCAAAAAGACCTGGCGGTCAGCGTCGACCGGGCGCTGGCGGCGGCCGGCCTGGCGCCGGAGCTGCTGGAGCTGGAGCTGACCGAGGCCGTCATCATGCAGCATGGCGCCGCCGCGCCGGCCACGCTGGGGGCGCTGCGGCAGCTGGGCGTGCGGCTGGCGATCGACGATTTCGGCACCGGCTACACGCGCATCGGCCACCTGCGCGAGTATCCCTTCAACAAGCTGAAGATAGACCGCACCTTCATCGGCGACATCGACGGCGCGGCCGACGGCGCGACGCCGCCGACGGTGGTGACGGCCATCATCGCGATGGCGCGCAGTCTGGACCTGACGGTGCTGGCGGAGGGCGTGGAGACCGAGGCGCAGCTGCGCTTCCTGACGCAGCACGGCTGTCATCAGGTGCAGGGTTACTATATGCGGCAGAACGGCTGGCTCGACAGCCTGGATGGCTTGCTGGACGGCGGCTGACTACGCCCCGGCGTGGTCGCGCGCGCCGAACAGGCGCAGCCGCACCAGTACCTGGCCGTGGTCGGACGCCTCGGGCCGGTGCAGCAGCAGATGGTCGTTCAGATAGGTCACGTCCAGCACCTCGCCCACCGCGTAGCGCGAGGCGGGGTTGAATTCCTCCGACACCAGCACGTGGTCGATGGTCATGTAGTGGCCCTCGTGGATGTTGGTGTAGCCGATGTGGCGCAAGGTGTCGCGGCCCAGCTGGATCTGGTTGCAGTCGAACATGCGGCCGCTCAGCTCCTCGCCCGGCAGGCCGGCCGCGCCGGAGCCCATGACGATGGCGGTGGTGACGGCGTCGGCCGTGTCGTTGAAATCGCCCAGCACCACGCGCGGCCGGCGCGCGCGGCTTTCGAGCAGGCTGAGCAGGGCGCGCAGGGCCACCGCCTCGGTGCCGCGCCGTATCAGCGAGCGCAGGTTGGCCTGGGCGTACAGCAAGGGGTCGGCGTAGTCGTCGCCGCTGCTGTAGTCGGGGCGCTTGGATTTGAGGTGGACCACGACGACGTCGACGATGCGCTGGTCCGGCAGCAGCACCTGGGCATGCAGCGGCGCGCGGGCGAAGCGGTCGGCGTCGCGGCTGCCGGCCGGCAGCGCCACGCCGTCGGGGAAGGCGCTGTACTCGGCGGCCGGTTGCGCCAGCGGCAGGCGCGAGATCAGCGCCACCTGCGGCAGCAGGCGCGCGGCGCCGGTGTGCGGATCGGGCGCGGCGTCGAAGCCGGCCAGCGTGGCTTCGCGGTAGCGGCTGCTGTGGGCCAGCACGTCGCGCATCGCCGCCAGCGAGAACACTTCCTGCAGGCCGACCACGTCGGCGTCGAGCAGGTCCAGCTGCTGCGCGGTCCACAGGACTTTCGCTTGGTAGTCCGCCGGCGTCAATGGCGGCAGATTGTCGTACAATTTCGCCCCAGGCTGGGAAAGATTGCAAACATTGAAAGTGGCAAAGCGAATTTCCTGCTGCATAATTAGAAACTCCCGATCGAACTATTACTTCACAAGCAGCGTACCACGCATGGCTAAAAAAGAGCACATCTCCGAGACCCCGGCAACGCAAATGCTGCGCAAACATAAGGTGGTCTTCAGCGAGCACCCCTACGACTACGAAGAACACGGCGGCACCACGGTGTCCGCGCGCGAGCTGGGCGTGGACGAACACGCGGTGGTCAAGACCCTGGTCATGCAGGACGAGGCCGCTAAACCATTAATTGTGCTGATGCACGGCGATTGCAAGGTTTCGACCAAGAATCTGGCGCGCGGCATCGGCTGCAAATCCGTCGAACCGTGCAAGCCGGAGGTGGCCACGCGCCACAGCGGCTACCAGATCGGCGGCACCTCGCCCTTCGGCACGCGCAAGGTGTTGCCGGTGTATGTCGAGGATAGCATTCTTGCGCTGGAAACGATTTATATCAATGGCGGCAGGAGGGGCTATCTGGTCGGCATCGCGCCGCAGGTGCTGGTCGAGCTGCTGCAGGCCAAGGCCGTGCACTGCGCTCTGGCCGATTGAGGCGCGACAGTGTATATTCAACGGCCCCCAACGGGCGCATGACTACTTTTGAGGAAACAATGAATACAGTTTGGATGACCGTCGCCGCCTATCTGATCGGCTCGATCTCGTTTGCCGTCGTGATGAGCAAGTTGTTCGGCATCGCCGATCCCCGCACCTACGGCTCGAAAAATCCGGGCGCCACCAATGTGTTGCGTAGCGGCAATAAGGCGGCGGCCATCATGACCCTGATCGGCGACGGCGCCAAGGGCTGGCTGGCGGTATGGCTGGCGATCCGCTACCAGGACCAGTTGCAGATCGGCGACGCCACCATCGCGCTGGTGGCGATCGCGGTGTTCCTGGGCCACCTGTGGCCGGTGTTCTTCCGCTTCGTCGGCGGCAAGGGCGTGGCGACCGCGCTGGGCGTGCTGCTGGGCCTGAACCCGTGGCTGGGCCTGGCCACGCTGGTGACGTGGCTGGCGGTGGCTTACGCCTTCCGCTACTCCTCGCTGGCGGCGCTGGTGGCGGCGCTGTTCGCGCCGTTCTACTACGGCCTGCTGTTCGGCGTCGAACCGCAGCTGTTCGCGGTGTTCGCCATGAGCGCACTGTTGGCTTTCCGTCACAGCAAAAACATCTCGAATTTGCTGGCCGGCAAGGAAAGCCGCATCGGCAGCAAGAGCAAGGAAGCGGTTAAACCCCGCAAAAAGTAAGGTCATCCCCCGTCCCGGCGCTTGATTTTGCGCCGGGCGTCGCCATATGCTGAAATACCGTTTTAGCAAAGGCACAGCATGACTACTACCCTCAAGATCGATTTCGTCTCCGACGTTTCCTGCCCGTGGTGCGCCATCGGCCTCAAGTCGCTGGACCAGGCGCTGGCCAATATCGGCGACAAAGCCGCCGTCAGCATGCACTTCCAGCCCTTCGAACTCAATCCCAACATGGGCCCCGAAGGCCAGGACATCGGCGAGCACCTGAGCGAAAAATACGGATCGACGCCGTCGCAGCAGGAGCAGGCGCGCGAGATGATACGTGCGCGCGGCGCCGAAGTCGGCTTCGATTTCGCCATGGGCAAACGCAGCCGAATCTACAACACCTTCGACGCCCACCGCCTGCTGCATTGGGCCGAGCTGGAAGGCAAGCAGAAGGAGCTGAAGGAAGCGCTGTTCGGCGCCTACTTCACCAAGGGCGACGATCCGAGCTCGCACGAGGTGCTGCTGCGCGTGGTCGGCGAAGTGGGGCTGGATGTCGATGTCGCCACCGAAGTGCTGCAAGCGAACCGCTATGCCGACGAGGTGCGCGAGCGCGAGCAGTTCTTCCAGCGCCACGGCATCAACTCGGTGCCGGCCGTGATCATCAACGAGCGCCACCTGATCTCGGGCGGCCAGCCGGCCGCCGTGTTTGAAAAGGCGCTGCGCGAGATCATGGCGCAAGCGGCTTAAAAAATGCCGTCAGCGGCGGGGGCAAGTGCTCCCGCCGTCCCTGTTTTGCGATAAACTGATCGGGTAGCACCATAGTCCGGTCCCGCTGCATGCGGGTGTCCAGAAAAGATCGACGTCGCTACAGGGAGGCCTATGCTGGCCGCAGAAAAAGTACATACACTCTCCATCGCCCGTCCGCAGGCCGACCAGTTCCGGCTGGCCGCACTGCACCGCTACCACATCCTCGATACCCCCGCCTGCGAAGACTTCAGCTTCCTCACCGAGCTGGCCGCCAAGGTGTGCGAGGTGCCTTACGCTTTCATCTCGCTGGTCGATGCCGAGCGTGTCTGGATCAAGTCCTGCACCGGCATGCAGATGGGCGAGCTGCCGCGCGGCGAAAGCTATTGTTCGCTGGCGGTGCTGGGCGAGGCCGCCACCGAGATCCCTGACCTGACGCAGGACTTCCGCACCGCCGGCATGGCGCTGACGGTCAACGCGCCGTTCATGCGCATGTACAGCAGCGTGGCGCTGACCTCGTCCGACGGCTTCGCCATCGGCACGCTGTGCGTGATGGACACCAAGCCGGGCGGCCTGAATCCCGAGCAGCACGCCACGCTGGTCAAGCTGGCCCGCCAGGTGATGGCGCTGATCGAACTGCGCGCCAACGAGAAGGCGCTGGAAGCCACGGTGCGCGAGCTGGAGCAGCTGGCCACCACCGACGAGTTGACCGGCCTGCACAACCGCCGCTCGCTGCTGCACCGTCTGAAATTCGAGACGGCGCGCGCCAAGCGTTTCCGCTCGCCGCTATCGGCGGTGATGATAGACCTCGACCACTTCAAGCGCATCAATGATGAATACGGCCACGCGGTCGGCGACCAGGTGCTGGCCAGTGTCGGCCGCCTGCTGCGCGAGAGCGTGCGCGTGATCGACGTGCCGGGCCGCTACGGCGGCGAAGAGTTGTGCGTGATCCTGCCGAACACGCCGATCGAAGGCGCCTGCAAGTTCGCCGAGAGCCTGCGCGCCAAGATCGAGGCGCAAGTCCACTACGCCGGCCCGCGCCTGCTGCCGGTGACGGCCAGCCTGGGCGTGGCCTCGTTCGACCACATGGAAATCGCCGATGCGGAAAGCCTGCTGCGTCAGGCCGACGCTTCGCTGTATCGCGCCAAGCATGCAGGCCGCAACCGCGTGGAATGCAGCCCTAACTGACACTGAGAAGGAAGTCTTTCTATGCCTACCGCCAGCTGGAATGGCGTCGTCATCGCGCAGGCGCGGGACGACGAAGTTGAAATCGTCGAGAACAATGTCTATTTCCCGCCATCGAGCGTGAAGACGGAGTACCTGCAAGCCAGCGCGCATACGTCGCGCTGCCCATGGAAGGGATTGGCCAGCTACTACAGCCTGAACGTCGACGGCAAGGTCAACGAGAACGCCGCCTGGTACTACCCCGAGCCGTCCGAGAAGGCCGCGCAGATCAAGGACCACGTGGCGTTCTGGCGCGGCGTCGACGTGCAGCGCTGAACCGCATAGGTGCATGGACAATATCACCCACAGCATTATCGGTTTCGGCGTTGGCGAAGTGGTGCACCGCAGTCTGCCCGACGAGGCGGATGCGCCGTCGCAGCAGGTGCGGCACCGCTTGTTGCTGGTGGCCTGCGCGCTGGCCAGTAACTTCCCCGACCTCGATCTCTTCCTGACCAAGCTGCTGCCCAATCCGCTGGGCTATCTGCTGCATCATCGCGGCCATACGCATACGGCCTTGCTGGCGTTGCCGCAGGCGCTGCTGCTGGCGGCCTTGCTGTGGCTGTGCTGGCCGTCGGCGCGCGCGCTGTTGAAGGCCAGCCGCACGGCGCGGCTTGGCCTGGCCCTGAGCGTGGGCCTGGGTTTTGCGCTGCATCTGCTGATGGACTTTACCAATTCCTACGGCATCCATCCCTGGTATCCATTCGACGGACGCTGGTTCTACGGCGATATGGTGTTCATCGTCGAACCCTTGTTCTGGGTGGCGGTTGGCGTGCCGATGGCGCTCATCATGCGCTGGCGCTGGTTGCGCATGCTCGGCCTGGTCTGCCTGTTCGCGGCGCTGGTGGTGTTTGCCGGCAAAGGCTATCTGGCGTGGACTTCATTTGCGGCATTGCTGCTGATTGCGTCGGCTTGCGGCGCGGCGCAATTGCGCGCAGGGGAGCGCGGCCGTGCGGGTTTGCTGCTGGCGCTGGCCGTCAGCGTCGGCTTCATCGCGGTGCAGGGCGTGGCTTCGCGCGCGGGCCGCGAGCAGATCACCGCTGCTTTGTTGAACGCCGATCCGTCGGTGCGCGTGATGGATGTGGCGATGACGGCGTTCCCGTCGCAGCCTTTGTGCTGGGCGTATGCCAGCGTGGAAGCCAATGAGAAGCAGGGCTACTATCGTCTGCGGCGCGGTGTCGCCAGCCTGGCGCCGGAGTGGCTGGCGCCGTTGGCTTGTCCTGCCGGATTGGTCGGAGCGCCTGAAACGAAGCAGGCCTTGTCGCCCGCCGTTCAGCAATTCGGCGCGGTGCTGGCCAGCCTGCCGGCGCTGCGCATTTTGAAAGACAAGAACTGCCAGGTGGATGCCTGGCTGCGCTTCGCCCGCATGCCGGCGCTGATGCTGCCGACCAGTAACCTGGCCGACTACCGCTTCGCCGCCACGCCGCGCGGGAATTTCACGACGCTGCATTTCGGCGAGACCGCGCCGTGTCCCGAGGGCGTGCCGGGATGGCGCTACCCGCGTGAGGACTTGCTGTCGCTCCATCCACCCGGCAAACTTTAAGCAGCCTTTTGCTGCGGGGCGAAATCGGTCGATACCGCCAGATCCAGCCACCGCGCCATTTCCGTTTCGACGAACAGGTTCTTGGCGCGCACGCGTTCCACCGTGTCCGAGCCCAGTTGCAGGCGCACAGGCGGCTTGGCGCTGTCGGCCAGTTGCAGCAGGGCGACTGCCAGCTTGGCCGGATCGCCAGGCTGCTGATGGTTGACGCCGGCCGCGAACTCGCGCATCGCGCCCACTGTGGCGGCGTAATCTTCGATGCGGTCGCGGGTGCTGATCAGCGACGAGGCGTCGAGGAAGTCGGTGCGGAAGAAGCCCGGCTCCACCACCGTCACGTTGATGCCCAGCGGCGCCAGTTCCATCGCCAGCGCTTCGCTCAAGCCTTCCACCGCGAACTTGGTGGAGGCGTATGCGCCCCAGCCGGCAAAGGCCGAATAACCGCCGACCGACGAGATGTTGATGACGTGGCCATTGCCTTGGCGGCGCATCACCGGCAGCACGGCGCGGGTGACGTTGAGCAGGCCGAAGACGTTGGTCTCGTACAGCGCGCGCACTTCCTCGGCGCTGGCTTCCTCCACCGCGCCCAGCAGGCCGTAGCCGGCGTTGTTGACCAATACGTCGATGCGGCCGAAGCGCGCCACCGCCTGCTGGGCGGCGGTGATGGCCTGCGCTTCCAGCTTGACGTCCAGCCGCAGCGCCAGCAGGTGCGCATGCTCACCGAGGGCGGCGGTGACGCTGTGCGGATCGCGGGCGGTGGCGACCACGTAGTCGCCGCGCGCCAGCGCCTGTTGCGCGGTCAGCAAGCCGAAGCCGCGCGATGCGCCGGTGATGAACCATACTTTTTTTGCAGTGCCGGTCATGATCGTTTCCTTTGTGGTGAGTTGATGCAGGCCAGTGTAGCCACGGCCCGCCTGCTACACTAGCCATAGGAAAGCTGTTTGATTATCACCTTTTGGTTGTAAATATGGATAAAGCCCGAGTCATCAGTTTGTTCATCGGCGTGGTGCGCGCCAAGAGTTTCAGCCAGGCGGCGGTGGAGGCCGGCCTGACGCCGCAAGCCGTCAGCAAGGCGGTGCGGCAGCTGGAGGAACATCTGGGCGTACGCCTGTTCCACCGCACCACGCGCAGCCTGAGCCTGACGGAGGAGGGGCTGCGCCTGTTCGAGCTGTCCAACCCCGGCCTGCGCTTGCTGGACGAGGCGCTGGACCAGGTGCGCAACAGCCGCCTCGAAGCCGACGGCCTGATCCGCGTGGTGGCGCCGATGTCGATCGGCGCCGCCGTCATCATCCCCTTGCTGCCGGAGTTCCAGCGGCGGTATCCCGGCGTGCATTTCGATGTGCAGCTGGATGACCATTTCACCGATCTGGTGGAGAGCAAAATCGACGTCGGTTTCCGCGCCGGCAACCCGCCCGAGCGTAACCTGGTGTCCCGCAAGCTGGGCGAGATCGTGCTTGTGCCGTGCGCAACGCCCGGCTACCTGGCCCAGCACGGCATGCCGCGGACGGTGGAGGATTTGCAGCGGCATCGTTGTACCGGCTTCCGTCATCCCAGCACCGGCCGCCTGATGCAATGGGAATTGCAGATGGATGGCGCCACGGTCTACCAGGAGATGCCGGCGGTGGCCAGTTTCAATACGGTGGAGGGGGAATTGACAGCGGTGCTGAGCGGCTTGGGCATCGGCCAATTACCGGTCTTCATGATCGAGGCCGAGCTAGCCAACGGCGCGCTGGTGCCGTTGCTGCCGCGTACGGTGAGTTCGAATAACGGTGTGTTCATGTACTACCAGCAGCGTACGCTGATGCCGCTGCGGGTGCGGCACTTCATCGACTTTGTCGCGGAACGTGCGCCGCTGCGGCTTGCGGCCCAGCACGGGCTGCTCCCGGCCGCCTGAACTTGCACGGATTTGGTGCTTGCCCGGCCGTATCGTGTCGCGTGTTCGCCACAAAAGCGCCTAAAATCTGACCATATGGACAAATTTTGATCTAGTTGGTTGGCACGACAATTGCATTGCCCTCCAGAAAGGAAGATGATCAACAAACATGGAGGCTGTTATGAATACCGTAACTGAACAGAAAACAACGAATACTGTGGTTCACGAATCGTCGTCCGACGAGCATCGTCTGCGCAGCGAGCGCATCGCCGCACGCGGCGTACGCCTGGGCAAGGGCAAGATCAAATACCTGCTGGCGCTGGCCGGCCTGGCCGTGCTGGCCTCGGTCGCGTTTGCGCAGGGTTAAACGACTTTGATTTCGTCCAGCGGCCAGCGTGGCCGCACGTTGAACGAGTAGTCTTTCTTTGCCGCGTCCGGGTTAATCATCAAGCGCATGGCCCCGGCGAAGGCGATCATCGCGCCGTTATCCGTGCAGAATTCCAGCTCCGGATAGTAGACCTTGAACTTCTTCTTGGCTGCCGCCGCGTTCAGCGACGCCCGCAGCTGCGAGTTGGCGCCCACGCCGCCCGCGATCACCAACCGCTTCAGGCCGGTGTGCTTGAGCGCGGATACGCACTTTGCGGTCAGCACGTCGACAATCGCGTCGACGAAGCCGCGCGCGATGTTGGCCTTGTCCTGCTCGCAGATATTGGCGATGACTTTTTCCTCGTGGTTCTTTACCACCGTCAGCACCGCCGTCTTCAGGCCGGAAAAGCTGAAATTGAAATCCTTGGTATGCAGCATAGGGCGCGGCAGCTTGTAGGCCGTCGGATCGCCGAACTCGGCCAAGCGCGAAATCGCCGGACCGCCCGGATAACCCAGGCCCAGCAGCTTGGCCGACTTGTCAAAGGCTTCGCCGGCGGCATCGTCCAGCGTTTCGCCCAGCAACGTGTACTGGCCGACGCCGTCCACGCGCATCAGCTGCGTGTGGCCGCCCGAGACTAGCAGCGCGATGAAGGGGAATTCTGGCGGCTGCGAGGCCAGCAGCGGCGACAGCAGATGACCTTCCAGGTGGTGCACGCCCAGCACCGGCTTGTCCAGCGCCAGGCCCAGGCTGCATGCCACGGACGAGCCGACCAGCAGCGCGCCGGCCAGACCGGGGCCTTGCGTGTAGGCGATGGCGTCGATGTCGGCCAGCGACTTGCCGGCGCCTTCCAGCGTCTGCGTCAGCAGCGGGATGGCGCGGCGGATGTGGTCGCGCGAGGCCAGCTCGGGCACGACGCCGCCGTACTCTTCATGCATCGCCACTTGCGAATACAGGGCGTGCGACAGCAGGCCGTGTTGCGTGTCGTACAGCGCAAGGCCGGTTTCGTCACAGGAGGATTCAACGCCGAGAACGATCATGAAAAGAGCACAAATGAAAAGAGGAATCCGCCATTGTAATGGAAAGTGCGTGCCAGCATGCACCACGGCAGGTCCGCGCCGCACTGGCAAAGTGCGCCATTTCGCCGTTTCCCCGGGCTGGCCGGGCGTTTTCCGTGGCACCGCTTTTGCTTACATCTGTGGAAAAAGTCGATCACGGAGGCGGGCGATGTCTGGACAATGGAAGCTGATTTGCAAACTCAAGGATGTGCCCATGAGCGGCGCGCGCCTGGTGCCGCGCGGACTGGCCTGGCAGGAGTTGCCGGGCGTGGCGCTGTTCCGCGTTGGCGAGGAGCAGGTGCATGCGGTGCTGGAGTGTGCGGATGCCGAGCCGCGCGACAGTCATGCGCGCCGCTATTCGGTCAAGGTGGAGGATTGCAAGGTCTATCTGGATCTCGATGAACTGAGCGCCCCGGCCAGCAAGGCCGAGGCGGCGCTGGCGGGGTCTTTCGGCGTGGCCACCAGGGTGATGGCCTTCGTCTGACGCCCTGTGCTTAAGGACGGTTTTTCAGCTGCTTGTGCGCTTCCAGCAGCATCTTCTCGGTGGTTTCCCAGTCGATGCAGCCGTCGGTCACGGAGCAGCCGTACTTCAGCTCGCTCAAGTTGGCCGGGATCTTCTGGTTGCCGCCGACGATGTTCGATTCGATCATCACGCCCACCAGCGACTGGTTGCCCTGCACGATCTGGTGGATGACGTCGGCCATCACCAGCGGTTGCAGCTCAGGCTTCTTGTAGCTGTTGGCGTGCGAGCAGTCGACCACCAGGTTGGCCGGCAGCTTGGCCTTGGCCAGCGCCTGCTCGGCAATCGCGATCGATACCGAATCGTAGTTCGGACGGCCGTCGCCGCCGCGCAGCACCACGTGGCCGTAGGCGTTGCCGCGCGTACGCACGATCGCCACATTGCCCTGCGCGTTGATGCCCAGGAAGGAGTGCGGATGCGCCGACGACAGGATGGCGTTGATGGCGATGCTGATGTCGCCGTCGGTGCCGTTCTTGAAGCCGACCGGGGTCGACAGGCCGGACGACATTTCGCGGTGGGTCTGCGATTCGGTGGTGCGGGCGCCGATGGCGGTCCAGGCGATCAGGTCGCCCAGGTATTGCGGCGAGATCGGATCCAGCGCTTCGGTGGCGGTCGGCAGGCCCAGCTCGCAGACGTCCAGCAGGAACTGGCGCGCCTTCTCCATGCCGACGTTGACGCGGAAGGAATCGTCCATGTCCGGATCGTTGATATACCCCTTCCAGCCGGTGGTGGTGCGCGGCTTTTCGAAATACACGCGCATCACCAGCAGCATGGTGTCGGCCACTTCAGCTTGCAGGGCTTTCAGGCGGCGGGCGTAATCCAGGCCGGCCACGGGATCGTGGATCGAGCATGGACCGACGACCACGAACAGGCGCTTGTCCTGGCGGTCGATGATGTTGCGCAGGGCTTCGCGGCCCTTCATCACGGTGTCCGAGGCGCTGTCGGTCAGCGGCAGCTTGCTGTGCAAGGCTTCCGGCGACGGCATCGGCGCGAACGAGGTGACGTTGATGTTTTCGATGTCTGGGGAAATCATGATTCTCTACGTATATTTATTGCGGGGGAGGGATAGTGTAGCCGAAATGCGGCGGTCTGGTTTAAGCTGACGCCATGACGACACAATCCACCGAACCCTTCCTGGCCGCACGTTTCATCAAAGAAATAGGCCGCGGCAAAAACGGCGCCCGCAGCATGACCCGCGACGACGCCCACGATTTGTACCAAGCCATGCTGGACGGCCGCGTTTCCGACCTGGAACTGGGCGGCATTTTGCTGTCCATGCGCATCAAGGGCGAATCGGTGGAGGAGATCGCCGGCTTCCTCGATGCGGCCGAGGCCGCCTTCGAGCCGCTCAGTGCGCCGCCGGGGCAGTTCGCCCCGGTCTGCATCCCCAGCTACAACGGCGCCCGCAAGATGGCCAACCTGACGCCGCTGCTGGCCATGCTGCTGGCGCGCGAAGGCGTGCCGGTGCTGGTGCACGGCGTGGCGCACGACGCCGGCCGCGTCGCCACGGCCGAGGTGTTTGAGGCGCTGGGCGTGCCGGCCGCGCGCCACCGCGTCGAGGCGGAGGAGGCCATGTCGCAAGGGCATCCGGCCTTCATCACCATCGACACGCTGGCGCCCAAGCTGGCCCATATGCTGTCGCTGCGGCGACGGCTGGGCGTGCGCAATTCGACGCACACGCTGGTCAAGATCATGCAGCCGTTCGCCGGGCCGGCGCTGCGGCTGGTGTCGTACACGCACCCGGAATACCTGGAGATGCTGGGCGAATACTTCACGACGGCGGCCTTGCCCGAGCGCGGCGACGCCTTCCTGATGCGCGGGACCGAGGGCGAGACGGTGGCCAACGCCAACAAGGCGCAGCAGATCGACTGGTTCCACGGCGGCCTGCGCACGACGCTGGTGCCCAAGCAGACGCTGGTGGGCGAATTGCCGCTGCTGCCGGAGGACAAGGACGCGGCCACCACGGCGGCCTGGATACGCTCGGTGCTGGACGGCGACGTGCCGGTGCCGCCGTCGATCGCCGAGCAGGTGGCGCAGTGCCTGCTGGTGTCGCGCACGCTGCAGTCGCGCCAGCGGGTGAGCGAGCCGATCGAGTAAGCAGGCCGGGCCTTCAAGTACAATACGCCTTTGGACGATTGGATTTGACATGGCAAAGTTTGATGTAGCGGTAATCGGCGCGGGCGCGGCCGGCATGATGTGTGCGGCGACGGCGGCCCAGCGCGGCAAGCGCGTGGTGCTGATCGACCACGCCACCAAGCTGGCGGAAAAAATCCGCATCTCCGGCGGCGGCCGCTGCAACTTCACCAACATCAACGCTGGTCCGGCCAACTTCCTGTCCGAGAATCCGCACTTCTGCAAGAGCGCGCTGTCGCGCTACACCGCCGCCGACTTCGTCGCGCTGGTCAAGAGGCACCGCATCGGCTACCACGAGAAGCATCGCGGCCAGCTGTTCTGCGACGACTCGGCCGAACAGATCATCGACATGCTCAAGGACGAATGCGCCGCCGGCGACGTGCACTGGCGCATGCCGTGCAAGGTCAGCAGCCTGGCGCAGGCGGACGAGGGTGGCTTCCTGCTGCAAACCGACACCGGCGACATCGAGGCCGACAGCGTGGTCATCGCCACCGGCGGCCTGTCGATCGCCAAGATCGGCGCCACCGATTTCGGCTACCGCATCGCCGAGCAGTTCGAGCTGCGCATGGTCGAGCCGCGCCCGGCGCTGGTGCCGCTGACCTTCGATCCGCAGCAATGGGCGCCGTTCGTAGAAATGTCCGGCATCGCGCTGGAAGTCGACGTGGAAACCGGCTCCTTCAAGGGCCGCAACCCGACCGGCGGCCGCTTCCGCGAAGACTTGCTGTTCACCCACCGTGGCCTGTCCGGCCCGGCGATCCTGCAGATTTCCTCGTACTGGACGCCGGGTACGCCCATCGTCATCAACCTGATTCCCGAGCTGGACCTGGCGGCCACGCTGATCGAAGGCAAGGGCACGATCAAGAAGCAGCTGGGCAATGTGCTGTCGCAGTGGTTGCCGGCGCGCCTGGCGGAAGGCTTGCTGCTGGCCCACGGTTTCGCGCTGGACGCGCGCCTGGCCGACCTGCCTGATGCGCAGCTGCGCAAGCTGGGCGCGGCCATCAACCAGTGGACCATCACGCCGAACGGTTCCGAAGGCTACAAGAAGGCTGAAGTCACGCGCGGCGGCGTCGACACGCGCGAGCTGTCGCAGCAGAGTATGATGGCCAACAAGGTGCCTGGCCTGTACTTCATCGGCGAAGCGGTGGACGTGACCGGGTGGCTGGGGGGCTACAACTTCCAGTGGGCATGGGCTTCCGGTGTGGCGGCGGGGCAAGCGGTCTGATATACTGGCGGTCTCTGGAAGTTAGTGGCGTCACGCAATCGTTGAAGTTGTTGAAAGATTGCACCATACGCCGCGTTGTTTTTGCAGTGAAAGCCTGATAGCTGGCCGTTCAGATGGCCGGGCGTCTTCCATTTTTCCGCAAAAGCTGCTATAGTCTCTTTCTCCCTATAACCTCAAACGGTTTGAATTTTTACATGACCACTATTCGCCTTAAAGAAAACGAGCCGTTCGAAGTCGCAATGCGTCGCTTCAAACGCACCATCGAAAAAACCGGTCTGCTGACCGAACTGCGCGCACGCGAGTTCTACGAAAAGCCAACGGCTGAGCGTAAGCGCAAGCTGGCAGCTGCAGTGAAGCGTCACTACAAGCGCATCCGCAGCCAGCAACTGCCGAAAAAACTCTTCTAAGACTGCACTTGCAGATTCAACCCGGCAGTATGGCGCTCACGCCTCGGGTTGTTTCTTGTTGCATCTAAGAGAACACCCGCCCCGGTTCGCCGCGGCGGGTTTTCGCATTTTTACTCCATTAATTTTTTTGAGAGAAACTACGCCATGGGCCTGAGAGAACAAATCACCGAAGACATGAAAAACGCCATGCGCGCCAAGGAAGCCGGCCGCCTGGCGACCATCCGCCTGATCCTGGCTGAAATCAAGCGCAAGGAAGTCGACGAGCGTATCGAAGTCAACGACGACCAGACCGTGGCCATCGTGGAAAAAATGATCAAGCAGCGCAAGGATTCGATCACCCAGTTCGAAGCCGGCGGCCGCGCCGACCTGGCTGACATCGAGAAAGCCGAACTGGTGGTGCTGACCGCCTACATGCCTGCCGGCCTGTCGGACGAGGAAATCGCCGCCGAAGTGGCTGCCGCCGTGGCCGCCTCGGGCGCCGCCGGTCCTCAGGACATGGGCAAGGTCATGGCCATCGTCAAGCCCAAGCTGGCTGGCCGCGCCGACATGACCGTCGTGTCCGCGCTGGTCAAGAAAGCGCTGACCCCGGCATAATGCCGCTGTAGTTCCCTCCGCCGCAGCTTGATCCGCCTCAAAGCCGGATCGCTGCGGCGGTATAGTCTGATCCATAACAAGACCGTCTAGCCTGTGATCCCACAATCCTTTATTTCTGATTTGCTGAACCGGGTCGACATCGTCGACGTGGTCGGACGTTATGTGCAGCTGAAAAAAGGCGGCGCGAATTTCATGGGCCTGTGCCCGTTTCACAGCGAAAAATCGCCCAGTTTCACGGTCAGCCCGACCAAGCAGTTCTACCATTGCTTCGGCTGCGGCGCGCACGGCACCTCGATCGGCTTCCTGATCGAATACTCCGGTATGGGTTTTGTCGACGCCGTCAAAGACCTGGCGCAAAACGTCGGCATGGTCGTGCCCGAGCAGGACGATAAAATCCCGCCGGCCCAGCGCGCGCAAATGGCCGCGCAAAGCCTGGCCCTGACCGAGGCGATGACGCGCGCCAGCGAGTTTTACCGCTCCCAGCTGCGCGGCGCCACCGATGCCATCGCCTACCTGAAGAATCGCGGCCTGACCGGCGAGATCGCCGCCCGTTTCGGCCTCGGCTACGCGCCGCCCGGCTGGGACAACCTGCGCTCCATCTTCCCCGAGTACGAGGCGGTGGCGCTGGCCGAGGCCGGCCTGGTCATCGACAAGGTGGACGAGGACGGCGGCAACCGCAAACGCTACGACCGCTTCCGCGAGCGCGTGATGTTTCCGATTAAAAACACCAAAGGCCAGGTCATCGCCTTTGGCGGCCGGGTGCTGGACCACGGTGAACCGAAGTACTTGAATTCTCCCGAAACGCCTTTATTTTCAAAGGGATTCGAGTTGTATGGCTTGTTCGAAGCGCGCCAGGCGATCCGCGATGCGGGCTATGTGCTGGTGACGGAAGGCTATATGGATGTGGTGGCGCTGGCGCAGATGGGTTTCCCGCAAGCGGTGGCGACCCTGGGCACCGCCTGCACCACCCATCACGTACAGAAATTGTTGCGTCAAACCGACACGGTGATTTTCAGCTTCGACGGCGACAAGGCCGGCCGCCGCGCCGCGCGGCGTGCGCTGGAAGCCTGTCTGCCGCACGTGACGGACAACAAGACCATCAAATTCCTGTTCCTGCCGACCGAGCACGATCCGGACAGCTACGTCCGTACCTACGGCAACGAAGCGTTCGAGCAGGAAATACACGAAGCCATGCCGCTGTCGCAGTTCCTGGTCAAGGAAGCGGTGGGCGAGCATGATTTGCAGAGTCCGGAAGGCCGGGCCCGCGCCCAGTTCGACGCCAAGCCGATGCTGCAGGCGATGACGCCGACCTCGCTGCGCCTGCAGATCGTGCGCGGCCTGGCGCAGCTGACGCAGAGCACGCCGTCTGAGATCGAGGTGCTGTTCGAGTTGGCCAAGCCGGTCGCCGTCGCCCGTCAGGCGCCGCCGCGCACCGGCCGTCCGGTTCCGGTCGGGCTGGAATTGCAGATCGTGCGCATGCTGGTGGCGCATCCACCGCTGGCGCTGAATATCGACGAGGCGGCGCTGGCGGCGTTCAATTACTTTGGCGCGGCGCCGGCCGAACGCCTGGTCCAGCTGGTGGCGTCAGCCCAGTCGATGGGACCGAACGGCGGCTTCGCAGCCTTTGCCCAGCACCTGAAGTCGCAGGGCGACGAGTACGACGCGCTCATCGGCGAGATCGCCAAGGAGCCGGAGGCGGACATCGACGCGGTGCGGATGGAGTTGCGCGGAATTATCCGCCAGGTGAAGACCGAGGCGCTGAAGCAGGAGCTGAGCCAGTTGTTCGCGGCGGGATTGTCGTCCGACGAGATCGGCGTACGCTATCGCGAACTGACGGCGCAGCAAAATCAGCTGCTGCGCGAAGCGGAGGCTGAGTTGGCTAACCGATAATGTTGTAAGGCGTTTTGTATAGTAATGTTTCTGTCATGATTGCAGCGGGGAGAAGTGGGGTTCTGCCCTCTGGAAATTGAAAAGTGACGTGCTATAATAAAACGCTAAGTGTTGTATGTTTTGGCATCGTTTTTCAGTTCAGAGTGTGTTTGTTTTCAGTAAGTTAGGCTCTTGATCGACATGGAAGAACGGGTGTCGGCGGCCAGGGCCAGCTTTGGTTACGGCAGCGCGCTACGGCGGCGCTGTATCGCAAACGTTCTGTTTGCTTTCTAACCTAGTCATGGTTTCTTGCCCCCACGCACGTGTCTGATGCAGTAGAATTTCCGCCGAGAGGGTGGGGTTCTGTTGAGGTCGATCGGCCCGACCAGGTGTAAGTAAGTCGTAGTATTGTCGCACTTGTGCAGTCGGCAAGTTCGAAGACGTAGGCCCGTGAGGGCCGCAAGAAACTTTATCCTAAATAAGCAAGTCGTTGTGTAATCGAAAGCGCCTGTGCCAATCAAGAAACCTGAATCCAAAGCGGCTGCAAAGCCGAGCAAAGTGACCGCAAAATCCGCTAAAACGGCGGACAAATCGGAAACGCGTGTCGCCAGCAACCCGCCAGCGGTCAGCCAGACCACCGATGCGGCGACGCTGGCTGCGATTGATACGTCGGGCTACGTGCTGCCGTCGGTCAAAGTGCCGGGCAGGCGCGGGCGCAAGCCGAAGGAATTCCAGCCGGAAAACGACGAAGTCGCCGCGCTGAACGCGGTCGAACGCGCCGAGCTGAAGGCGGTCGACAAGGCCAAGGCCAAGGACCGCAAGGCCAAGGAAAAGGCGCTGCTGAAGGACGCTTTCTCGTCGGACACGGAAGCGACCGAGGAAGAACTCGAACGCCGCCGCCAGAAACTCAAGACCCTGATCAAGTTCGGCAAGGAACGCGGCTTCCTCACGTACGCCGAGATCAATGACCATTTGCCTGAAAATATCGTCGATCCGGAAGCGATCGAGGGCATTATCGGCACCTTCAACGACATGGGCATCGCCGTCTACGAGCACGCGCCCGATGCCGAGACCCTGCTGCTGTCCGACAATGTCGCCACCGTCACCAGCGACGACGAAGCCGAAGCGGCCGCCGAAGCGGCGCTGTCGACCGTCGATTCCGATTTCGGCCGCACCACCGACCCGGTCCGCATGTATATGCGCGAAATGGGCTCGGTCGAGCTGCTGACCCGCGAAGGCGAGATCGAAATCGCCAAGCGCATCGAAGACGGCCTGAAAGACATGATCCAGGCGATCTCCGCCTGCCCGGTGACGATCGCAGAGATCATCGCCGCCTCCGACCGCATCCGCGCCGATGAAATCAAGATCGACGAAATCGTCGACGGCCTGGTCGACGAGAGCGAGGAAGTCGCCGCGCCGGTAGCGGCCGCGCCGGCCGAAGAGGAAGAGGACGAAGAGGAAGAGGAAGAAGAGGAAGAAGAGGAAGAGGAAGAAGCGAGCGCCTCCGGCGCGGCAGGTTTCTCGGCCGAACAGCTGGAAGCGTTGAAAAACGCCGCGCTGGAAAAATTCGACGTCATCTCCCTGCAATTCGACAAGATGCGCCGCGCCTTCGAGAAGGAAGGCTACAACTCCAAGGCCTACGTCAAGGCGCAGGAAGCGATCTCGTTCGAGCTGCTGGGCATCCGCTTCACCGCCAAGGTGGTCGAGAAGCTGTGCGACACGCTGCGCGGCCAGGTCGACGAAGTGCGCCACATCGAGAAGCAGATCCTGGACGTGGCCGTGAACAAGTGCGGCATGCCGCGCGCCCACTTCATCAAAGTCTTCCCGGGCAATGAAACCAATCTGGAATGGGTGGACGGCGAAGTGGCCGCAGGGCACGCCTACAGCGCCATCCTGGGCCGCAACATCCCGACCATCAAGGAACTGCAGCAGCGCCTGATCGACCTGCAGGCGCGCGTCGTGCTGCCGCTGCCGGACCTGCGCAACATCAACCGCCAGATGGCGGCCGGTGAAATGAAGGCGCGCAAGGCCAAGCGCGAAATGACCGAGGCCAACTTGCGCCTGGTGATTTCGATCGCCAAGAAATACACCAACCGTGGCCTGCAATTCCTCGACCTGATCCAGGAAGGCAATATCGGCCTGATGAAGGCGGTGGACAAGTTCGAATATCGCCGCGGCTACAAGTTCTCGACCTATGCGACGTGGTGGATCCGTCAGGCCATCACCCGCTCGATCGCCGACCAGGCGCGCACCATCCGTATTCCGGTGCACATGATCGAGACCATCAACAAGATGAACCGGATTTCCCGCCAGATTCTGCAGGAAACCGGCGCCGAGCCGGATCCGGCGACGCTGGCCATCAAGATGGAGATGCCCGAGGACAAGATCCGCAAGATCATGAAGATCGCCAAGGAACCGATTTCGATGGAGACGCCGATCGGCGACGACGACGATTCGCACCTGGGCGACTTCATCGAGGACAACAACACGCTGGCGCCATCCGACGCCGCCTTGCACGCCTCGATGCGCGGCGTGGTCAAGGACGTGCTGGACTCGCTGACCCCGCGCGAAGCCAAGGTGCTGCGCATGCGTTTCGGTATCGAAATGTCGACCGACCACACCCTGGAAGAGGTGGGCAAGCAGTTCGACGTGACGCGCGAGCGCATCCGTCAGATCGAAGCCAAGGCGCTGCGCAAGCTGCGCCACCCATCGCGTTCGGACAAGCTGAAAAGCTTCTTGGAAGGCAACTAAGACTTGACTACTGGCGGCGCTAGCCCTTATCCTCGCGAGTTCGTTTTAAAAACGACCGCGCGTAGGAGGGGCTGGCAACTGTCCCCAGCGCAAAGCAACACCCTGGGCCTCTAGCTCATGCTTGGTTAGAGCAGCGGACTCATAATCCGTTGGTGCCGTGTTCGACTCACGGGAGGCCCACCAAATTCAGTAGCAAAATCAAGGAGTTGCGAAGAGATTCGCAACTCCTTTTTTCTTGTCAAAAGAAAGTTCTGGTCCATTTCTGGTCCTCGTTTGTCAAAGTCAAGAAAGGGACGTTGCGTAGAGGTCTACACAGAACAGTTTGCGTAACCTGTGTGCCCGAGTCAGCAGTACGTCCCTCATGCTCCCCAAAATTAGCGTAGCGTCGGTCCTTCAGCCTACGATACGTACCGTGGTCAGTGCTGAGCAAACTCGGTACCTAGCAACCTATCTAGAGGCTCATACCGCCTGAACGGCCCTGTAAGTAGCTGTAAGAGTCAAATAAGTTTGTCTGCGGCAATGCATGGAGCGAAGTGGAAATTGCTACACGTGTACAACGTTTTTGTTATCGACAGAACACTCATTAGATCGGAGGCAGCCCCAACTCACGCAGAAAATTATTGTGGACCTTAGCTGCTTCTTGGGCACGGTTTTCAATCTCGTTTAATTCAGCATTTACTGCGTTCAAATCTATCTCTTCGTCTTCAGTGGCAGTGCTGACGTAACGGGAAATATTCAGGTTGAAATCATTTTTTTCGATCTCATCCATCGACACTCGCCGAGAGTAGCGCGTCTCCTCTTTGCGATATTGATAGGTGCTGACGATCTTGTCGATGTGTTCCGGCAATAAGCGGTTTTGCCGTTTTCCCTTCTCGAAATTGCCTTCAGAGCTTGCGTTGATAAACAGCACGTCATCTGGCTTTTTGCACCTTTTCAAGACAAGAATGCAGACTGGGATGCCGGTTGAGAAGAACAAGTTGGCGGGCAGACCAATCACGGTGTCGATATGACTGTCTTTGAGTAATTTGGTACGGATACGTTCTTCCGCGCCGCCACGGAACAGCACGCCGTGGGGCAGAATAATCGCCATTACGCCGCTATCACTGAGGAAGTGAAAACCGTGCAAGAGAAAGGCAAAGTCGGCGGCCGACTTCGGGGCAAGGCCGTAGTTCTTGAAGCGGAAATCCTCACTCAGCGCTTCTGTAGGCTCCCAGCGATAGCTGAAGGGGGGATTAGCCACTACAGCGTCGAATTGTTGCTTCTTAGCTGGGTTCATCTCGTTGAGGATGTCCCAGTCGTTGAGCAGCGAATCGCCGTGATGAATCTCGAACTCAGTATCCTTCACCCCATGCAGCAACATGTTCATGCGCGCCAGGTTGTAAGTCGTGATGTTCTTTTCCTGGCCGTAAATCTTCCCGACCACACCGCCCTCGCGGTGGAGGCGTTTGCGCACATTTAAAAGCAGAGAGCCGGAGCCGCAGGCGAAGTCCAGCACCTTGCTCAGTTTTTTCTTTTTGCCGTTAGCGGGTTCTTGGCTATCCAACGTGACGATCTCGGAAAGGACAGTTGAAATTTGTTGTGGCGTATAGAATTCGCCCGCCTTCTTTCCTGAGCCGGCAGCGAACTCTCCGATCAGGTACTCATAAGCGTCGCCCAAAATATCTGTGTCGGTACTGAATTTTGAAATACCTTCGGCAATTTTCTGAATGATGGTGCTAAGCTTAGCATTGCGATCTGAGGGTTTTTTTCCCAGCTTTTCGGAGTGTAGGTTAATTTCTGAAAATAATCCCCGGAACGTACTTTCGAATGATTTCTCTTCGATGTACTTGAATCCCTTCCACAACGTGTCCAGCAGGTCGCTATGTTGCGTGCGCGCCATTTCCGCAATACTGCTCCAAAGATATCTCGGCTCGATTACATAATGAACTTTGAGGCGCATCTGTTTTTCAAAGTCTTCGGCATCTTTTGCATTCTCTTCGTACCAGACAGCCAGTGGTGCGCGCCGGTCCCCCGCTGTTGGGGTTGGATAGTCCCTGCCCAATTCCTTCTTTGCCGCCAGCTCGTAGTTGTCTGAGAGGTACCGCAAAAAAAGGAACGACAGCATATAGTCACGAAAATCATCGGCATTCATCGCCCCACGCAACTGGTCGGCGATATCCCAGAGAGTCTTGCCGAGTTGATTCAGTTCTTCTTTAGTCATGCTGCTGTCTCTTCATTTAATTCCGGGAATAAGCCTGGGTTGAACTCATAGTCCGCCATAAACTTTGTTAGTATGTTCTTGAAATGTTGTTTGTTTTCTTCCATCATTTCCTGAGGCTCAAAATGGGAGTATCCACCGTGATTTAGCAATTGAATAATTCGATGATGCAAAACGCCTTCAGGATCATTATCATCATCACGCCTAATGAAGTCGGATAAATTATTGAATCCATGGAAGCTCGCCGCTTTCTCCATAATGTTTCTAAGCATCCCAAAGTGATAGGTGAATAGTTCATTGCGCTTGGCCGCTTTATTTAGTAACTTCAAAACAGCCACATGGTGGAAATATGGTGTATCGGTAGTGTCTTTAAGCGAATACTTGACGCGACCATCATGCTTGCATAGCATATATTTCAACGCTTTTTTCAATTCGTTGCACATAATATTGAAAAATAGCGCGTGATGAGAGGAAATAACTGTTTTCACTTCACCGCTGGAATCCTTCAATAATTGCCCTAAGTGATTGGCGACTGATATAGCGTAGTTGTCATCCAGTGAAGATATGGGGTCATCAATGTAGATATACTTAACCCATTCATAAGGTGAGCCCTCTTCTTTATCTAAAGCTATTTGAGCAACAGCAAGGAAGAAGCACCATATAAAAATATTCTCTTCCCCACGTGATATTTTTATATTGTCGATGATTTCCAATACGCCATCGATTAAAATTTCTCTTTCAAATGAAACATAAGTAATCAGTTGCTTTATGAGTTGATCGCCCTCTTTGAGTTCAATTTCTTTTGTTTTTATTTTAAAGTCAAAATCAACGTGGCGATGAAGAAGGCCACGGATTTTCGTATCTATAGCTGTTCCTAGTAATCCATTAAAGAATCTGGAGCGTGTGTTTAAACAAAGCTCTCTGCTCGAATCACTTTCTAAATCGTTATCCCAGTAAAATAAATCTTCAGTAAAAGCATTGAAGTAGAGAGTGTCCCGAGTGTCGTCGTTCTTGCCAAGATTTTTGAACTCCATCGACAATCGTGTCTTTCCTGTTCCGTTGTAGGCAAACAGGAGTACGTATTTCTTATCTGCGAGCTTCTCGCGTAGGTGCGAAGCTACAGCGCTGAGGTCTGTAAAGGTGGCCAGTTCGTTACTCATGCGCTCTCCTCATCCATTTTTGGAAAAAGTTGCTGCATTAGACCTTTTTTATGGGCCTTAAAGGCATCGAGTTTTTGAGTTTGAGCGGCGATCAATTTGTCGATAGACGCCAGGCAGGTAGCGATTTTTTGTTGCTCACCACTTTCGATATTTGGATACGAGAATGGAATTTGTTTAATTAGAGTCGCACTTAAATTCTCTTGCCCGCCCGGATTGCTTATTTTTCTGATCTCATCGTATCGAGCAGCCAAATTCTGAAAAACGAACTCTGCATTCACTTTATCGTTCAATAAAATAGCGGCACATGCTTGATTAATTGTTGCA
Source organism: Rugamonas rivuli (assembly GCF_009380165.1). Classification (GTDB taxonomy): domain Bacteria; phylum Pseudomonadota; class Gammaproteobacteria; order Burkholderiales; family Burkholderiaceae_D; genus Rugamonas; species Rugamonas rivuli. The sequence goes on along the minus strand of NZ_WHUF01000004.1, from coordinate 485,597 downwards.
TCTATGCCGAGTTTAGCCACCTTGCCCCGAGTTATTCCTTGACCATACATAGCCATCAATAATGCACCCTCGGGAATGATTTTAGTCGATGAATTGTTCAAACCATCTTGAGTGATATATTCATTCACATTTTTAATGGTGTTGAAATCAATTAACGTGGTCGAAACCCATGGAATATCTCCATCCCAATATTCTGGCATTGACCTGCTTGGTGTGCCGCCGGACGTTATTTCGCTAATATCGCCGATGGTCGAGGCGACCCACTTGTCCTGATCCTGAAATTCAGGAAAGCGGTGTTTTGGTACAGTCTCGCCCTCCATTGGGAAAAGTCGTTGAAGCAAGCCTCTTTTATGATTTTTTAAGTCGATAAGTTTTTGCGCTTGAGCGGCGATCAGATCATCGATAGAGGCGAGACAATGGGCTATTTTTTGCTGTTCGTCTTTTTGGGGGAATGCGACTGGTAACGCTTTAATTATTTCGGCATTTAAGTTTTTAACTCCTCCGCCTGCGGCTGAATTGAAAAAATAAATTTGACTCTCATTGGAGAGAATTAAGTAATACAAATAATCACGATCAATATTGTCGTTAATGTTTGTAACGGCGATCCAACCATCATGGATGCAAGACGCAATTTTCATAATATACGGTCGACCAAAACTCATAGAGTTGGACATGATTAAGTCGCCGTTATTCACAACCCGAGTTTTACTTAGAGCTGAATCCTTAACTCGCTCTTCCGTGTGAATCACATATTTTGATCCTTTATCTACGTCGCCAATCTTTAGCCAGTTAAGGCCGTTGACGTCGCGCGTTAGAAAGGCTTCAATTGGTCGAGGAGAACCACCACGAACGATTGTCGAAAGTGCACCAAGCTGACTCCTCTCCCACGCGCCCTTATCCTGAAATTCAGGGAAGCGTCGCTCTGGCAACAGTCCTTTTTTCGCTTGCTTACTCATACGCATTCAATCCCGATATCTCGCGGCCGCCTGCAAGCTTTTGTAGATAGGAAACAAGGTCTTCCATTAACGCCAGCTCGGCTTCACGTCGCGCTTTCCACCCCAGCCCTAGCGGCGAAAGCAGGTCGGTCAGTTGTTCTCCATCGAAAATCATTCGGCCCATGATGGCATCTACAAAAGCTTGCAGCGCCGCAGCTTGCAAACCGTGCTTTGTCGCGATACTGGCCAAGTCAGCGGCGGCCTTTTGTGTCTTGAAGGCCTGATAACCGGCACGTATTTCTTTTTCGTTGAGCACTTCGCCTGTTTTCAAGCTGTTGATGTAGGCGATGATCTCTTCGCGCTCTTCCATCAGGTTGGCGTTGGCGCTGATAAGCTCAATCAGCTGAGCGCGGGTCATCTTCTGCTTGCCGGTTTTCTGGGTAGACTTGGCAATTAGCCCCATGATGTAGTCGTAGTCGATTAGGCTGGAGGCAAACAGCACTAGGTCGAATTCCAGTTGTTGCACCTCTGGCCCAGCTTCTCCGGCTTTGCCCTGTTTGCGTTTGAGCTCCAGCGCTGTATCGAGATAAGCGGCCTTGAAGCTGCGCAGGGTGTCGGTAGGAAGTTTTTGCTCGATAGTCTGTTTGCTCTGATCGTCGAGGTCGGTGTATTGCTCAAGTTGGGTCTTGAGTTTTTGCACTTCCTTGAAGTGGTTAATGAATTCTGCCTTGGCAGTGTCACCCTTGAGGTTTAGCACTTGTGAAGGCTCGCACGGCAATCCTTTGGCGGCCATAAAGGTTTCCAGCTTGTCTACGGCGGCTTGGTACTGGTCCACCACTTTGGGGGCGGGATCAACCAACCAGATTTCTCGCGCCCGGTCGATGGTCGCGCCGGAAAACAGTTTGATGGCGTCGTCGACTTCACTCTCCTGATAGCGGAAGTCGAGGATGTTGCCCCAAGGCTTGCTATCGTTGAGCACGCGATTGGTACGCGAAAACGCCTGGATCAGACCGTGATGTTTGAGGTTTTTGTCCACATACAGAGTGTTGAGGTATTTGGAGTCGAAACCGGTGAGCAACATGTCCACCACGATTGTGATGTCGATCTTGTTTTTACGCGGGTAGTCTGCGTTGCTGTACTTTTGATCCTTAATGCGCTGTTGTACGTCCTGATAGTAGAGATCGAATTCGTTGATGGTGTGATTGGTGCCGTATTGGCGGTTGTAGTCGTCAATAATGGTCTTGAGCGCGGCCTTCTTTTTCTCCGGCTCTTGCTTGTTATCTTCTTTTTCCTGTGTGAGGTCTTCTTGCAGTTGCAGCACGTCCTTGTTACCTTCTGCTGGCGGCGAGAAGACGCAGGCGATGTGGAGCGGCACGAAAGTTTCATCTTCGGCCTGTTTTTTCGACTGCATTACTTTGAATAGCTCGTGGTATTCAATGGCGCTGTTGATGGAAGCTGTAGCCAGCATCGCGTTGAAGCGGCGGTGGTCAGTGGCGCTGTCGTGCTTTTGTAGTATGGCGTTGATGACGGCATCTGGCGGAGGCGTCTGCCCTTTCTTGGGCTTTTCGTCACCATCCTTGCCAAAGTAGTCGATGTGGAAACTCAGCACGTTTTTGTCATCGATGGCGTGCGTGATGGTATAGGCGTGCAGCTCTTTTTCGAAGATATCCTGTGTGGTTTTGAATGAACCAACATTGCCATCGATCTGTTGATAGGTGGCGTTTTCGTCAAAGATGGGGGTGCCGGTAAATCCGAACAGCTGCGCCTTGGGAAAGAACTCTTTGATCGCCTTGTGGTTCTCGCCGAATTGAGAGCGGTGACATTCATCGAAGATAAAGACCACACGCTTGTCGCGCAAGGGTTCGAGGCGTTCCTTGTAGGTCGGTTTACCTTCTTTTTGTTTCGCCTTGTTGCGTTTGCTGTTTTCGTCCAGCGCTAGGCCCAACTTCTGGATCGTGGTGACAATCACTTTGTCGGCGTAGTCGTCCGAGAGCATACGACGCACCATGGCTTCGGTGTTGGTGTTGTGCTCGACACAGCCTTCCTGGAATTTGTTGAACTCTTCGCGGGTCTGGCGGTCGAGGTCTTTACGGTCTACGACGAACATGCATTTTTCGATGTCTGGATTGTCTTTCAGCAGCGTGGAGGCCTTGAAGGAGGTGAGCGTCTTGCCGCTGCCAGTGGTGTGCCAGATATAGCCGTTGCCGCGATTCTGATGGATACATTCGACAATGTTCTTGACCGCATAGATTTGGTAGGGCCGCATAACGAGAATTTTTTGCTCACTCTGCACCAGAACCATATAGCGACTGATCAAGCGGCCCAAGCTGCACTTTTCGAGGAAGTCGTCGGCAAAGTCGTGCAGGTGGGTGATTTTGTTGTTTTTATCGTCGGCATGCTGGTAGATGGGCAAAAAGCGCTCTTCGGCGTTAAAGCTGAAGTGCTGGTTGCTGTTGTTGGCGAAGTAGCGGGTGTCGCTTTCGTTGCTGACGATAAACAACTGCATGAAACAAAGCAGCGAGTTGGTATAGCCATTGCCGGGATCGTTTTTGTAGTCGACGATCTGCTCCATGGCGCGGCGCGGACTGATTTGCAGGGATTTCAGCTCGATCTGCACTATCGGCAAGCCGTTAATCAGGATGATGACGTCGTAGCGGTGGTGGCTGTTGTCCGTATTGACGCGAAGCTGGTTGATGACCTCAAACTCGTTCTTGCACCAGTCCCGGATATTGACCAGCATGTATTCCAGCGGGGTACCATCCTCTCGGGTGAATTTGCCCTTTTCGCGCAGACCCTGTGCGGCGGCAAAAACATCAGTGGTGATGATCTCGTCGCGCAGGCGGGCGAACTCGGCGTCCGTGAGGTGGACACGGTTTAACGCCTCAAACTTCTGGCGAAAGTTATGCTCAAGAGTTGCTTTGTCGCGGATGTCGTCGCGATAGATGTATTTTAGATCGGTTAGCTTGGCGATCAGGCTCCGTTCGATCTGGTTTTCTTTTTGTGTCATCTGGCCTACTCAAGTTACTCAATTGATTATTATGGGGCTACGCGCCATCCCAAAAGTAGTCATCTGGCCGCATTTAGCCACTAACTGTACGCTTCACAGCGCAGTTCGCGTCTGGTCTACGGAGCTGTGAGCTAGCCTACAGACTGCAAACATAAGGTTGGTAATTATCGCCGATTTAACGGGCTGAGATCGGAGCCGATCAGGACAAATCTATGGATAAATTGGGCTAACGGCACCCACCAGGAATTTCGAAATCAATACATAAATTGTAAATATATTAATATTTTGATGAGTCTACCGACCCTACCGGAAGCCCAATGTCCTTCAACAGACATTGGGCTTCTTTCATTTTCAGCCAACCAACACGGGAACCTCAACAATGAACACAAAGTACAAGCCATCACCGCGAAGCCATACGTCCAGCGTCGTGAACCGGGGTCCTGAGCGAAGCAGCCGCCCGGTGGGCTCGGTGACGTTGAATTGCGATTTCGGCATCAAGCATCTTCGCGAGAACACATATCCGACCACAAAGTAGGAAGCTTGTGTACAGCGCACACAAGCATGTCTGGACGCCGGCTTGCTTTCGTAAGTGCGCCGTGACAACATGCTTGTGGATAAATAGTTAGACTTGGAGATCCCATTGGAAAAGCGCTATCAAGTTTTTGTAAGCAGTACGTTTCGAGACCTGGAAGTCGAGCGTCAGGAAGTTATGAACGCACTGCTTGAACTGGACTGCATTCCTGCCGGGATGGAGCTTTTTCCTGCAACAAATGAAACTCAATGGAACTTGATCAAGAAGGTAATAGATGACTGCGACTACTACGTACTAATTGTCGGGGGGCGTTACGGTTCTGTTGGAGCAGAAGGCATTAGTTATACAGAAATGGAATATCAGTACGCCCTTTCCACCGGCAAACCAACCATCGCGTTCCTTCATCGAAATCCGGGGAAGATTTCGGCTGATAACTCTGAATCAACCGATGAGGGTAAGAAAAAGCTTAGCGCTTTCCGGACTACGGTCGAAAAGAAGCTTTGCAAACATTGGGAGTCGCCTCAAGAACTTGGTTCGGTGGTGAGCCGAAGCTTAATTCAGCTCATCAAATCGACTCCGGCTGTGGGATGGGTTCGCGCGAACGAATTGGCGGACCGGGAGGCGACTGTTGAACTTCTTCAACTGCGACGGCGAGTCGAAGAGTTACAAGCGGCGTTGGCGCGTGCTCGTACTTCCGCACCCAAGGGAGCCGAAGGATTGGCGCAAGGGGATGAAGAGCACTCGATTCGTTTTTCCTTCAACACCACCGCACCCGGTGAATATCAGTCGGTCACGTGGTCCGCGCAATTTAGTCCATCATGGAATGAGCTTTTCGGTAGTATCGCGCCACTCATGATTCACGAGGCCACTGAACCCGCACTGAAGTCCGCTCTAGACGCCTTTACCGAATCAGAAAATATTGAACGGATGCAAGGCGACAAACGTCTCGTGGGACATTCGATTCGGAGTTTTAGGATTGGACAGGATGATTTCCAAACCATTAAAGTACAGCTTCGCGCATTGGGGTTGATTGCGAGGAGCGACAAAGCGCGAAGCGTTAAGGACTCGGGTACGTATTGGACCCTTACTCCCTATGGCGATGAGGTGATGACACAGCTCCGCGCAATTCGGCGTGACGAAGATGATGCGTCCACTAGCGCTGAGATCGTTGCAGGGGACCCGTAAGTAGCTGACGTCTGACGCCAACCTTGGCGGTATAGCTGTGGGTGTACGTTGGCGTTTTCCGGTCGGGCTCCTGTCTTTCGGTGACATCTGGTGTGCTTCTGGTGCCAGTATTTCATGGCAAAGCGATGTTCTATGCGCCTCAATGGCAACTGCAACCGTTTGTTTTTGCTAGGAAAATTTGTTGAATGTAAGACGGTCTGATGGACCGACTTCACGGGCTCATAATCCGTTGGTGCCGTGTTCGACTCACGGGAGGCCCACCAAATTTCACATGAAAATCAAAGCACCTGGATGGGTTACTGTCCAGGTGCTTTTTTCATGGGCTTGCCGGGTTTGTTCTTTCACGTAATATGATTGGATGTTATTACGTCTTTCCATAAAATTGCTTTCTCAATAATTTACATTTTGATGTAAAATTTTAGAGCTAATTTATCTGAAAGAATAAAATGAAGGTCTCCGAGCAATTACAACTGCGTCGCCGCGAGTTGGGGAAGACGCTGCAGACCATCTCGGATCTGACGGCGATGAGCGTGCCACAGGTCAGCAACGTGCTGGGCGGGAAAGTGGATTCCAGGCTCAGCACCGTCGAGGCGCTGGCCGACGCCATGGATGCGAGCCTGGTCCTGATACCCAAGCATCTGCTCCCCGAGGTTGCCCGCCTTTTGTCCGGCAAAACCATCGGGCCGGACGATGTTCCATCAACGGTCGACCGGCTTCTGCAGGGGGCTTAATTGAGCAAGGCGTTGAAACCGCGATATCTGGAAGTGTGGCTACGCGGGCAGCAGGTCGGCTGGCTGTGCGAAGCAGGACGGGTAACGCGCTTCATCGCTACCGAGCAATACCTGGCCGATACGCGGCGCGCTACCCTGTCGCTTTCCATGACGCTGCCGGGCGCCGAGCAAGTGACGCAGGAAACGCTGAAAAACTACTTCGATCCAGCGCTGTACCGCGAGCGCGGCGAGTTGCCGCCATTCTTTGCGGGCCTGTTGCCAGAAGGGCCGCTCCGTCGCCGGCTGGCGGCTACGCGCAAGAGCGACCTCGACATGGACGACTTTGGCATCCTGGCCGCCGCCGGCGAAGACTTGCCAGGCGCGGCCACCGTGGTGCCGGCCAACCTCGATAATCTGACTGCAGCCGCCCGCGCATATGGCGTCACGGGTGGCGCCGACAACCTGGAAATCGGTGTGCCCGAGCAGGCCGCCGAGGGCGCGGCGTCGCTGTCAGGCGTGCAGGACAAGCTGGCGCTGTCCCGCGCCAGGGATGGAAAACGCTGCTGCATGCCGGTCAAGGGCAAGCCATCCGACCTGGTTGCCAAGCTGCCGCTGGCCGGTGACGACTCGCAAGTGATGAACGAGTACGCGTGCATGACGCTGGCGGGCCTGGCCGGGGTCAACGTCGCGCAATGCAGGCCGGAGCCGATGAGTACGCTGGCCGGCTATCCCGAACTGGTTGACGCCTTGGGCCCCGGCACGCGCTTCCTGGCGGTCGACCGATTCGACCGTGGCCCCGGCGGCGCGGTGCACATGGAAGACGCCTGCCAATTGCTGACGCTGATGCCCGGCCAGAAGTATTCCGGCGCCAAAGAATTCGTCAAGCTGATCCAGGTGCTGGACCGCCTCGGCGTGCGCGGCATTGAGGATGTGCGCCAGTTCTTTATCCGACAGGCTGTCAACACGCTCATCGGGAACTCGGATGCCCATCTGAAGAATTTCAGCGTGCTTTACCACAATGGCGTCCGCCCCGAGCTGTCGCCGGCCTACGATATCGTCTGTGTGGCGGCACTGTCCGGCTTTCGCGGTTTCGGCGCCAATGTCGCCATCGACAAATTGCAGCGACAAGAAACCCTGAGCACCTACACCGCGATTGCCAGACGGGCAGGCATCTCGGAGCGCATCGCCAAGGCGGCTGTCACTCAAACGGTCGCGCGCGCCAGGGATCTCTGGCCCAAGGCCATGCAGGATCTGGCTGTGCCGGATGCGGTGCGCATCGAGATCGAGAACCGTTTGAATACGCTGCCGCTGGCACGCGGCGCAAAGTCCTGATCGAAACTCCCCGTCACCAGTTGCGGGCGGCGTCGATCAGCTGCTGTCGGCAAACGCTGGCGCGGCCGGAGGCGCCGCCTCCCTTGGCGCTGGCGATGTAGAGCGCGAACTGTGGCGCGCGTTTCGGCAGCGGCAGCGCGATCAGCTGTCCGGCGTGCAGCAGCGGCCGGCACAAACACTCCGGCACGACCGCCAGTCCGGCGCCCGCAGCTGCGGCCTCCAGCGCAGTTTGATAGTCCGGTACGACAGCGGACGGCAGCTCCGGACTGCTGCCGAACACCTCGCGCCAAAAGCTTGCCAGCGGCGGTACCGGTCCCTGCAAGTCGATCAGCGGCAAGCCTTTCGGCGCCGCCGACCTGGGCAGGCGGTCGCGCAAAGCCGGCGCGCAGACCAGTTGCTGGCGCCCTTCAAACAACAGTTCGTAGTCGATGCCTTTGTGCGGGATGCGCGCCAGCGTGACCGCCACATCGAGTTCGCGCGCCACCAGTGCCGCCACCAGCGCCGGCGGCGGCATCGCGCGCAGGTCGAGCCGGATCGCGTAGCGCGGCAGCGTGTTCAACGCAGACAGCAGCAGTCGCGAGAAGCCGCTGGTCGCGCCCACGTGAACCACTCCGGCAAGGTCGTCGCGCTGGCCGGCGCCGCTGCCGACCAGCGCATCGAGCGCATCCAGGTGCGGCCCCGCCTGCCGTTCGAGTTCGATCGCGGACGGTGTCGGCGCCAGGCCGCGCGGCAAGCGGGTGAACAGCTGCGACTGCAAGCGCGCCTCCAGTATCTTGATGTGGCGCGATACCGCTGGCTGCGTCAGTTGCAGCGCGAGCGCGGCACGCGAGATCGAATTGTGCCGGTAGACGCTGAGGAAGCTGCGCAGATGCAAAAGGTAAGACATCTTTTATTTTATGGTTAGACCAATAATTGATGATTTGATTTTAGCCTAGTCACTTTGTAATCTGGCGTCAAGCATTCACTGGAGACTAGTCATGACCGAAAAAGCAAACAGCCTTGTTCCCACCTACGCCGACCTGCGCGGCAAGGTGGCCCTTGTCACCGGCGGCTCGCGCGGTATCGGCGCCGCCACCTGCCTGGCGCTGGCGCGCTGCGGCGTCCGGGTCGCCGTCAACGGCCGCGACCGCGATGCCATCGCCACGACCGTGGCCGCGATTCGCGCCGAAGGCGGCGAGGCGTTCGCGGCGGCGGCGGATTGCGCCGACCTGGCCGCCGTCGAACGCATGCGTGACGCCATCGAGGCCGGGTTCGGCTCGCCCGAGTTGTTGCTGGCATTTGCCGGCGGCGGCAGCGGACGTCCCGTCCCTCTGGCCGAGATCACGGAACAGGATTGGCGCTCAAGCATCGATCACAATCTGACCTCGACCTTCTTCACGCTCAAGTGCTTCCTGCCGGCGATGATCGCGCGCGGCGCCGGCAGCATCGTCACGATGGCGTCGGCGGGAGGGCGGGTTGCTTCGGGGGCGCCGGCGGGCTACGGGGCAGCCAAGGCCGGCGTGATCATGTTGACCAAGCACGCGGCCAACGAGGTGGGACGGCATGGCTTGCGCGTGAACTGCATTTCGCCATCGGCGGTGCTGACCGAGCGCACCGCTCTCCGCATGCCGCCCGAGCAGCAGCAAGCGATGCTGCAGGCGTTTCCGCTGGGGCGGCTTGGGCAGCCGGACGACGTCGCGTCGGCCGCGTTGTTCCTGCTGTCCGAGTCGGCGTCATGGATCACCGGCGTCACGCTCGATGTGGCTGGCGGCCGGGTGATGACGTAAGCAGCCTAGTTTGCCGCCTCAGCCGCGCGCACGTCCAGCATCGCCACCACCAGATCGTCGGCGGTCAGCAGGGCTTTCGCCGGGAAGCCATCCTCCAGCGCGACCACCGCGCCGCCGGCGATCTGTTCGTTGCCGGCGGGGGAGGCCGGCATGAAGGCGAATTGCGGGAACTTGGCCTGGCCGTGCTGCGCGATGTCGCGCAGCGTGCGTGGCGCGGCGCGCAGCAGGCCGTTGCGCACGTGGCGCTGGCGCTCTTCGGTGCGCTCCTTGAGCAGCGCGCCCAGGCGCGCGATTTCCGTGGTCAGGCGGTCGGACTCGGCTTGCAGGTGGTGCAGTTCGTCGTCGCTGAGCGCGTCTTCCCACTGCGTCAGTTTCAGCAGGCCGCGTTTGTGCAGCGACTGGCGTTGCAGATCCAGGTCGACCGTGGCCAGCCGCGTTTGATGCGCTTCCAGATCCTGCACTTCCTCGGCGTCGCCGTTGGCGCGGTGCCATTTGTCGCTGAAGTCGAACACCAGCCCGTCGAAGTAGAAATACATCGGCAGGCCTTGTTCGAGCACTTGGCGGGTGGGCTGGTTCCAACGGCTGGCCAGTTCGGCCAGCGTCAGGGTGATCGGTTCGATGATGGGCATGGTTGTCGCTAGTTGAATCCAATCCCGGATTTTCTCACAGACGACACGGCGCCATCACTTTATCCGCTTGCGCATGAAGATGGTCGCCTGCGGGTTGTCGTTGTAGCGCGCGCAGCGTTCGTAGCCGAGCTGTTCGTACAGCTTGATGGCCGCGTGCAGGTCGTCCTTGGTGTCGAGATACACCGCGTCATAGCCGGACTGGGATGCGTGGCTTTCCAGCGCCTGCATCAGCGCCTCGGCCAGGCCGCGCCGGCGGAAACGGTCGGCGACATACAGCCGCTTGCACTCGGTCGCGCCGGCCACTTCCGCCAGCGGACGCATGGCCACGCAGGCGGCCGCGACGCCGTCCACGTAGGCGATCCACATGGCCGAGCTGGCATCGTCGAGGAAGGCGCGGATGGCCTCGTCGTCATCGCGCAGCACGACGTTGATGACGTCGAAATATTCGTACAGCAGATGCCGCGCATCGCCGAGCTGGGCGGTGGTGGCGCGCATCACGCGCGTGGCCGGCGTCGACAGGATGTGCTGCACTTTGCCCATCGCCTCCAGCAATTCCGTGCGCTGCGCTTCGCCCAGCTGGCCCAGCATGCGCACGGTTTCCGCCGAGGCGCGATGGTTGATGTCGGCGATGACGGCCTGGCCCGCTTCGGTCAGGCTTAGCAGGGTGGCGCGCTTGTCCAGCTCGGAGCGCACGCCATGCACCAGGCCGCGCTCGCCGAGCGAACGCACCAGGCGGCTCATATAGCCGCCATCCAGGTCCAGCTTGTTGCGCAGGTGGTTGGCGGTGCAGCCGGGATGCATGGACAGTTCGTACATGACGCGCCCTTCGCTGAGCGAATAGTCGGTGTCCAGGTAGCGTCCGCGCAGCAGCCCCAGGTGCACGGTGTAGTAGCGGTTGAACTGCCTGACGATTTCGGCCTGCTGTTGCATGTCCTGATGCATGGAATCCTCCAGATGCTTGCTTTTGGCAACTATATCGGCGATATGCGGTGCAGTCAATCATGTGCATGTAAAATGGCGGCTTCCTTTAGCGGAGTAGCCACGATGATGTTTTTAAAAGTTCCGTTTGCGGAAAAGGACGAAGCCAAGGCCTTGGGCGCGCGCTGGAATGGCGAGCGCAAGTCGTGGTACGTGCCCGACGGCAAGCCGACCGAGCCCTTCGAACGCTGGCTGGCGCCCGGCGGCGCCGATTTCGTGCCGGCCAAGGCGTCCGTCGCGCCGAAGGCCAAGCCGCTGTCGGTCGATTCGTATGTGGGCAAATCGGTGGTGGGCAAGTTCTACCAGGAACTGCCGCACGACTGCAATCCTTTCGAGGCTTGCCCGGTCTGCGCGCCGGCACTGGCCAGTTCAGGCTGGCAGGCCGCGCACGACAGCGTCGATCAAATGCTGGCCGCGCTGCGGGCCTGATATGCGCACGGAGGACAGGCCGGCCCGCTCCATCACCAGCTTCCAGCACCCGGACGATGTGTTCGAGGCGCTGTTTCAAAGCATCCAGGGCGGCGAAAAGCATGTGCGGCCGCCGATCGTGCTGACGCCCGATAGCCCGTTCCTCCAATTTATCGAAGTCGGCTACGCGCTGCGCGCCTGCCTGGAAGACCGCTCGCGGCGCGACTACCTGATCCAGCGCCTGCGTCCGCATCTGAGCGCCATCATCGGCACCCTGCCGGCCAGTCTGCTGCCGCACGGGATGTTGCCGCGCACCGCGCCGCCGCCGGGCTTCCGCCCGCTGGAGCAGATCAGCGACGCCGAAGTGCGCGCCTGGCTGGCCGAAGACGGCAGCCTGATTTACGGCGAATTCCAGCGCTACGAGCTGGACAACTATTTCGAGGCGATCGCCCCGCTCATCCCTCCCGGCGGCGTCATGGTCGATCTGGGTAGCGGACTGGGCAAGGTGGTGATGTCGGCGGCGCTGGCGTTTCCGTTCCAGCGCTGCATCGGCGTCGAGCTGATGGGCTACCGGCACGCGATGGCGATCGAGCGTCTGCATGTGCTGCTGGCGCTGGCACGCCAGGGGCTGGCGGCGCTGCCGTCGCCGCTGACGCCCGACACGCCGCTGCAGCTGCCGTTCGGCGGCCCCGCGCATGGCAGCCATCTGCTCGATCTCGCTGCACGCATCGCCTTCATCGAGGCGGACATGTTCAAGGTCGATGTGCGCGGCGCCAGCCTGGTGTTCATGTACAGCACCTGCTTCGGCCCCCTGATGGATGCGCTGGGCGATAAGCTGGCGCGCGAGATGCGGGAAGGCGCACTGGTCAGCACCACCACTTATGCGCTCAAACATCCGGCATTCAGGCTGCTGCATTATTTCCCTGCCGGCACCATCGCCTGGACCAGCGTGATGCTGTACCAGCGCGTCGGCCCGCTGGCGACGCTGGCGCCGGCCACCGCGCAAGCGGCCTATGAACCCGATCCTGAGGCCTGGGAAGAGCGCGTGCGGCGGGACCTCGCGGCGCTCGACGGCGCGGCTTAAAGCAGGTATTTGCGCGCAGTAGCGATCATATTGTCAGACAATGCGCGCGTAAATGCCGTCTGGATATCCCACATATGCCAGATCAGCGGCACGTCCAGATAGTCTCCCGGCGTGATTTCCACCAGCGTTCCCGCGCCGAGCTGCGGCGCGCATTGCAGCGCCGGCACCATGCCGTAGCCGAAACCCGCTTCGATAAACCGCACAAAACCCTCCGAGCTGGCGAAGGAATGGTGGGGATAGTGGCCGGTATAGCCGGTACGGCGGGCGATGTAGCGCTCCTGCAGCGCATCCTTGCGGTCGAAATTCAGTGCCGGCGCCTGCTGTACGGCCTCGGCCGTCATGCCGTGCGGGAACCATTGCCGGGCAAATGCCGGGCTGGCGACGCAGTGGTAGCGCATGACGCCCAGCGGCGTCGGCGTGGTTCCCGCCACTTGCGCCGCTTCGCTGGTGACGCAGCCGAATACCCGGCCCTCCCGCAACATCGTCAGCGTGTGATCCTGGTCGTCCAGGCGGATGTGCAGCAGGCAGGCGCCGCTGCTCATCAGCGGCGTCACGGCTTCCGGCACCCAGGTGGCGGCGCTGTCGGCGTTGACGGCGATGGCGATCTCCGGCCGCGCCTCGCCGGAATCCGGGCGGTGCAGCAGCGCCGCCTCCAGCAGTCGCACCTGGCGGTAATGGGCGATCAAACGCTGTCCGGCTTCGGTGGGGGCGGGCGGCTGGCTGCGGACGATCAGCAACTCGCCGGCGTTGTTTTCCAGCATGCGGATCCGTTGCGAGACGGCGGACTGGGTGATCGACAAGGCCACGGCGGCCTTGTCGAAGCTGCCGTAATCGATGACGGCGTCGAGCGCGGCCAGGCCGCGATAGTCTACCTGCTTCATTAGCGTCTCTAATATTTGGTCAGTATTATTAATTATACTTATCTTTGCGCACGATCTAAGCTGTCGGCATTGTTCAAGGAGAAAAAATATGGAAGCCACAGCTTTTTTAAAAGGAATCGGTCTCGGCGGCAGCCTCATCGTCGCCATCGGCTCGCAAAACGCTTATTTATTGCGACAGGCGTTGAAGCGGGAATTCGTATTAACTTGCATCGCCATTTGCGTCATCTGCGATGTTGTATTGATCGGTGCTGGCGTGGCCGGTATGGGCCAGTTGATTGTGGAAGCGCCCGCGCTTTTATTCTGGATTAAGATTGCCGGCGCCGGTTTCTTATTCTGGTACGGATTACGGGCTGCGCGCTCGGCATTCAATCCCGGCGTCATGGCTGCAAGTGAAAACTCCATGGCCGGCGATCGTCGCACGGTGATTGCGGCCATGCTGGCATTCAGTCTTTTAAATCCCCATGTTTATCTGGATACGGTTGTATTGCTGGGTTCGATAGGTGGACAGCAGGCCGGAAATGGCCGCTGGTATTTCGCGCTGGGCGCAATGCTGGCGTCGCTGTTATGGTTTGGCAGCCTGGGGTTGGGCGCCCGTTATTTAACGCCGGTATTTGCCAAACCACGAGCCTGGCAGATATTGGACGGCGTGATTGCGCTGGTAATGTGGGCGTTGGCTATCTCCTTATTTCTCTAAACACAATCCAGCCAACTGCGCTGGGGCGCTGCGCGCGGGTGCTTTGGGTCAAGCTGGAAACTGGCGGGAACGTGCTAATTTTTGGCATAAAAAACATGGTTACCCGCTCGGAGAGGCGCATTGTGCCAATCGGCAACACTCCGCTCCGGCCGGAATACCGCTGTCACAGCCGTTCAGCATACAATGAGGGGAGTTACTCCAATACAGTTCTTGGGCCAGACGCCGGCCGATATCTATGAGCACGGACCTCAGCAATTACGCCCATCTCTCCGCAGTAGCGGCTGCCTTTTCAGCTGACGCTATTCTGAGTACCTTACTTATTTTCCTTTGGCTAATGCAGCGCAAGGAAAAGCATGCCTTATTCTGGGGGCTGGGGCAGTTGTCGGTAATGAGCGGGATAGTTATCTGGTTTATCGGCGACCGCATATTGTCCGAAGCCGTACGTATTCCGCTTTGCGCCATCTTGCTCTCCGCCGGCATGATCGGATATTGGAGCGGAACGAAATTCTTCCTGGGTGAATTACACCGTTATCAAATCCGTTTGATATTGCCGGCCGGGTTACTAATATCCATTGTAAGCAGTGTGGTTTGGGTGGAATATCCCGATTTACTGGCGCCTGGCAGTGCCCTGATTTTAGGCTTGATGATGTTGTGGTGTGGGCAGCGCCTGATCAATAATAAAAACCGTTATCGCTTGCTCGGCATAACGTTGATATTAAGAGGCGGGTTTAATGTCCTGACCTCCGTCACGCTGGGGCCGGAGTTATACCTGATCTGGTTTATCGGCACCACGATATTAAAAACCTTCAGCATGCTTGGTTTGATTTATGCGGTGCAGGACGAGATTCAACAGCGGTATGCGCGCACCATCGATAGCCTGAGCAATGGTTTCCTGATCCGCGACCGTCGCGGTTATGTGATGGTGGCGAATGAACGCTGCGCAAGATTGCTTGGCTTTAACGGTCCCGCCGACCTGATCGGCCGCCACGTTTCCGAGTTGCTTCCAGGCCTCACGCGCCAGATGGCGGACCAGTACTTCAGCCATTTCCTGACCGAAGGCGTCCAGTTCCCCATCGTCGACACCACCATCCTGACTTTGCATAACGGCAATAAACTGCCCGTCGAGATGCTGGGCTCGCCGTACGAAGAGCGTGGCCGCCTGTATTGCCTGGTCCAGCTGCTGGACATCAGCGAACGCAAAAAGAAGGACGACCAGCTCTACCAGGCTGCCCGCATCGATCCCGTCACCGGCTATTTCAACCGCCACGCGCTGTCCAAGCGGCTGGAAGAGGAGGTCGCCAAAGCCGCCTCCAGTGTCTGCGAATGCGCCGTGCTGTTCATCGACCTGGACAAGTTCAAGCGCGTCAACGATTCCTTCGGTCATGCTGCCGGCGACGAACTGCTGCGCCAGTGCGCGCGCCGCCTGCACGGCGTGCTGCGCCCGCAGGACGTGCTGGCCCGCTTCGGCGGGGACGAGTTCATCGTCATCCTGCCCGGCTTGCCCATCGGCACCAGTGAGCAGACCGCCAGCGACTGCGCCACCGGCATCATCGCCACCATGGCCGACAGCTTCAGCCTGTCCCATCACGCGATCGGCGTATCGACCAGCATAGGCATCGCTTGCTATCCCTCGCACGGCAGCGATAGCGATACGCTCATCCGCAACGCCGATATCGCCATGTACGAAGCCAAGAAGGCCGGGCGCGGCGAGATGCGCTTCTTCAACGACGCCATGAACGCCGCCGCCAAGGATGCGCTGGTGATCGACGGCGCCTTGCGAGGCGCCATCGAGGCCGGCGAGTTCCATCTGGTCTACCAGGCCATCACCGACGCCCACACCGGCAAACTGACCAAAGTGGAGGCGCTGCTGCGCTGGAACAGCGCCTTGCTGGGCGCGGTGCAGCCGGACCGTTTCATCCCGGTCGCCGAAGATAGCGGCATGATCGTCGAACTTGGCACCTGGGTGCTGAACGAAGCGTGCCGACAGGTGGGGCAGTGGCAGGCCGGCGCGCTGGGCGGGATCACCATCAGCATCAACGTCTCGGCCTGGCAGCTGGCCGATCCGCGCTTCGTCGAACTGGTGCGGCAGGCGCTGGCCGCCAACGGCCTGGCGCCGCGCCAGCTGGAGCTGGAATTGACCGAAAGGGTGCTGATCGACGACGGCGGCCAGGTGCAGGCGGTGCTGGCGCAGTTGCGCGCGCTGGGCGTCAGCATTTCGCTGGACGACTTCGGCACCGGCTACTCCTCGCTCAGCTACCTGACCCAGTTCCACCTGAACACGCTGAAGATAGACCGCGCCTTCGTCATGGATATCGAGCACAGCGAGCGCAGCAACAACCTGGTGCACGCCATCATCGCCATGGGCCACAGCCTGGGCCTGCAACTGGTGGCGGAGGGCGTGGAGACCGCCGGCCAGGCAGCCATCCTGGAAAAGATGGGTTGCCACTACCTGCAGGGCTACCACATTTCCCGGCCCATACCGGCGGAGGAACTGCTGGTTTTTGCGGACGGCCTGCTCGACAGGCCGCACGTTGACAACTTCGCTATTTAGCCGCTGGGGTCGGCAGCTTTTGCGCCGCCTCCTCGGGCGTCAGTATCCAGATGCGGTCGATATTGCCGTTCATGTCCACCGTGTAGTTGACCACGATGTCGCTGCCGCGCAGCGCGGCCGGCATTTCGATCATATTGTCCTGGTTGAAGATGCGCGCGGCCGGCGACAGCTGGCGCGGCTTGCCGTCGATGCTGACATCGGGGAAGTAGCCGGGCGTCATCTTGCCGCGCAGCGCGTGCGGCGGGAACGGCCGCTCGAACGCCAGCGCCGACAGCGACAGCAGGCCGGCCAGCAGCAGTGCAGGGAATCGCAGCATAAGCAGCTCCACAAGTGACGAGGCTTCAGCTTACCCGATTATTTTCCCATCGTGGCGAACATCGCCAGCACGGCGGCGGCCATCACGCCGGTGCATAGCCAGCCCAGCACGCTGAGCCGGCGCGAGATCACCAGCCTGCCCATCACCGCCGGCCGCGCCGCCAGCAGCATCACCACCACCATGATGGGTACCGAGATCACGCCGTTGAGCACTGCGCTCCAGTACAGCGCGCGGATAGGATCGATGTCGGTAAAGCACAGCGCGGTGCCGATGACTGTGGAGCCGATAATGATGGCGTAGAACCTTGGCGCACCGGAGTATTGCAGCTCCAGGCTGTTCTTCCAGTGCATGGCGCCGGCGATGGCGTAGGCGGCCGAGCCGGCCAGCACGGGCACCGCCAGCAGGCCGGTGCCGATGATGCCCATGCTGAACAGCGCGAATGCGAAGTCGCCGGCTATCGGCCGTAGCGCCGAGGCCGCCTGCGCCGACGATGCGATCTGCGTGATGCCATGCGCGCCCAGCGTGGCGGCCGTGGTCAGCATGATGAACGCGGCCACCAGATTGGAAAAGCCCATGCCGACCACGGTGTCGATCTTGATGCGTTGCAGATTCTGCGGCGCCTGCGCCTGTGCGTGCTTGAGCGCCCTGGCCTTCGGGTCGGCGTGCAAGTCCTCGACTTCCTGCGAGGCCTGCCAGAAGAACAGGTAGGGGCTGATGGTGGTGCCGAAGACGGCCACCACCGTCGTGATGTAGGCCGCGTTCCACGACAGCTTGGGCAGCAGCGCCTCGTGCAGCAGCTTGAGCCACGGCAGCTTGAGCGTCAGCGCGGTGACGACATAGGCCAGTAAGGCCAGCGTCAGCCACTTCAGCACCTTGACGTAGCGGCTGTACGGCAGCGTCACCTGCAGCACCAGCGACAGCAGGCCGGCTGCGGCCGCATACCAGTGGGCGGGACCGCCGGCCAGCAGCGTCACAGCCTGGCCCATGGCGGCGATGTCGGCGGCGATGTTGATGGTGTTGGCCACCAGCAGCAGGCCGACCAGCAGGTACAGCAGCGGCTTCGGAAAGTGGCGGCGGATATTGGTCGCCAGTCCATGTCCGCTGACGCGGCCGATGCGCGCGCTGATCGCCTGGATGCCCACCATCAGCGGATAGGTCAGCAGCACGGTCCACAGCATGCCGTAGCCGAACTGCGCGCCGGCCTGCGAATAGGTGGCGATGCCGCTGGGGTCGTCGTCGGCGGCGCCGGTGATCAGGCCGGGGCCCAGCTTGCCCAGCCAGCCTGATTTGCCGGTGCCCTGCGGTTTAGTCATGTTCATGGCGTCTCCCTGTCGATGACCATGCTAGGGCTGACGCCCTCATGCGGTCCGTACGGCTGCGTACTTATCCTGGGTGAAGAAATGTTGTTGTGTCACCAAGTTGTCACATTCCCGTCATCGCCGCGTCATATGCAGTTCCTACAATCTTGCCAGTTTTGATTCCAGTCCAGTTTCCACTAACTCGCAAGAAAGAAGAACAATTATGCAACAGCGCTTCCCTTTGAAACCATTGTGCCTGGTGGTCCTGCAAGCCCTGGCTTGCCAAGCCTACGCCGCCGCTGACGCGGTCGATGCCGCCGCCGACAGCTCGGTGGCCGGCGCCATCGTCGGTCCGGTGCAAACGGTGGAAATCACCGGTCGCGGCCAGTCGCGTCAAGTGCAGAACATTAACAAGGCCGACCTGGCCGAAGCGCTGCCGGGCACCAGCCCGCTGAAAGTTCTGGAGAAACTGCCAGGCGTGAACTTCCAGTCCGCCGATCCGTTCGGCGCCTACGAGTGGTCGACCCGCTTCAGCGTGCGCGGCTTCAACCAGAACCAGCTGGGCTTCACGCTGGACGGCGTACCGCTGGGCGACATGAGCTATGGTAACAACAATGGCCTGCACATCAGCCGCGCCATCTCGTCGGAAAACGTCGGCAACGTCACCGTGTCGCAGGGCGCCGGCGCCGTCGGCACCGCGTCGACCAGCAACCTGGGCGGCACCGTGCAATTCTTCACGCTGGCCCCGAGCGAGCAGCGCGGCCTGACCTTCGCGCAAACCTTCGGCAGCGATTCGACCTCGCGCACCTTCGCCCGCGTCGACACCGGCCTGATCAACAACGTCGTCAAGGCTTACATCAGCGGCACCCGCCAGCGCACCGACAAGACCAAGGGCGCAGGCGGCCAGGACCAGGATCAGCTGAACTCGCAATTCGTGTTCAACTTCGGCGAAAACAGCCTGACCGGCTTCCTCAACTATTCCGACCGCCGCGAAGTCGACTACCAGGACGTGTCGCTGGAAATGGTGCGTCGCCTGGGCTACGGCTGGGACAACTACCAGCCTGACTGGCAGCGCGCGGTGGACGCCGCCAAGAACAAATTCAGCGGCGCCGTCAACAGCCTGGACGATGCCTACTACTCGGCCGGCGGCCTGCGCAAGGACACCATCGGCGGCCTGACGCTGAACCTGAACTTCACCAACAACCTGGCGCTGAAGACCACCATCTACCACCACGACAACGACGGCCAGGGCCACTGGTACACGCCGTACGTGGCGACCGATGCCGCCAACCCGATCTCGCTGCGCACCACCGAGTATTCGATCGGCCGCGACGGCGTGACCAGCGACGTGACCTGGGAAGTGGGCAACCACACCATCACCGCCGGCCTGTGGGGCGAGCGCAGCAATCACAACGCCACCCGCAACTACTACAAGGTGACCGGTCCTGCGGACACCATGTTCTTCCTGTCGAATCCGTTCCGCACCGACTTCAAGCAGAACTTCGTCACCACCACCTCGCAGTACTACGTGGCCGACACCCTCAGCGCCATGGACGGCAAGCTGAAGATCAACGCCGGCTTCAAGGCCATGGACGTGGACATCAAGGCCACCAACATCATCGGCACCCGCGCTGCCGGCGACCTCGACGCCGAGAAGAAATTCCTGCCGCAGGCCGGCTTCAACTACGCCATCAGCAGCGACGACGAAGTGTTCGGCTCGGCGTCGAAAAACATGCGCGCCTTCCAGCCGGGCGTCAACGGTCCGTTCTCGCAAACCCAGGCCGCCTACAACGCCGGCGTTGGCAATCTCAAGCCTGAAACCTCGGTCAACATCGACTTCGGCTACCGCTTCAAGCGCGCCGACATCCAGGGTTCGGTGGCGGTCTACAACGCCCGCTTCGATGACCGTCTGCTGAGCGTGGCTACCTGCGCCGGCATCGTCGGCTGCCCATCGACCTTCGTCAACGTCGGCAAGATCGACACCAAGGGTCTGGAAGCGATCGCCGTGTGGAAGTTCAACCGCGAAATCAGCTGGTTCAATTCCTACACCTTCAACGATTCCAAGTACAAATCGGACTACACCGACAACAACAAGCTGGTGGCCGTCAGCGGCAAGCAAGTGGTTGACGCGCCGCGTTCGCTGTTCAACACCGAAGTGTCGTATGAAAGCGGCACCTGGTTCGCTCGCGTCGGCGGCAAGTACACCGGCAAGCGCTACTACACCTACCTGAACGACGGCGGCGTGCCATCGTTCTGGCTGGCTAACCTGTCGGCTGGCTACAAGCTGAAATCGCTGGGCATGCTGAAAGACCTGTCGCTGCAAGTCAACGTCACCAATCTGTTCGATAAGCAGTACATCAGCTCGATCGGCACCAACGGCTTCCAGGCCAGCGATGTCGGCGGCACCGCTCAGACGCTGCTGACCGGTGCGCCGCGTCAAGTGTTCTTCACGCTGAACGGCAAGCTGTAATCCTGCGGCGGCGGCTGGCCACGCCAGCCGCTGTTGCTAGCCCAACACAGCCCTATCACGGCGCTGGTGGCGGCCCCCGCATCGTTGCATACTTGATAGTCCCGAGTAACGATGAGGAGACCGCCATGCAATGGTTTTACGACCTGAGAATCGCCACCAAGCTCATAGTTTCTTTCGGTACAGTTTTATTTCTGACGCTCATCATGGGCGTCTGTTCGCTTCTGTCGATGGGGCAAGTCAACCAGGCCTCCAGCGACCTGGCGGAAAACTGGATGCCCAGCGTGCAGGCGGTGCTGGCCTTGCGCGTCGATATCGGCGAACTGCGGCGCTGGGAACTGTCGCACCTGATGGTCGACGAAGAGAAGGCCATGGCGCAGTACGACCAGCGCATGAGCGCCACGCTGGCGGCGCTGGCGACCGACCGCGCACGCTACGAAAAGCTGATCTCCAGTCCCGAGGAAAAAGCCACCTACGAGCGCTTCGCGCAGTCCTTGCAGGCGCTGTTGAAAGACAACGACAAGTTGCTGGCGCTGTCCCGCGCCGGGCAGAAGGCCGAGGCGCGCGCCGTCATCATCGGCAGTTCGGCCGCCACCATCGGCACGCTGATCGAGGAAGTCAACCAGCTGGTCAAGATCAATATCGACGGCGGCAATGACGCCAGCGCGCAGGCCACCGCCACCTTCCACACGGCCCGCTGGACCGCGATCGGACTGCTGGCGCTGAACATCGGCATCGGCATCGTGCTGGCGCTATGGGTGGCGCGCATCGTCTCGGCGCCGCTGCGGGAAGCGGTGGTGCTGGCGCGCGGCGTGGCCGGCGGCGACCTGACGCGTTCCATCGCCGTGCAGTCGGCCTGCGAGACGGGCCAGCTGATGCAGGCGCTCAAGGACATGACCGGCAATCTGCAAAACCTGGTCAGCCAGGTGCGCAGCGGCACCGACACCATCGCCACCGCGTCCAGCCAGATCGCCAGCGGCAACCAGGACCTGTCGTCGCGCACCGAGGAGCAGGCCAGCTCGCTGGAAGAGACCGCCTCGTCGATGGAAGAGCTGACCAGCACCGTCAAGCAAAACGCCGACAATGCGCGCCAGGCCAATCAGCTGGCGCAGTCGGCTTCCGGCATCGCGGTCAAGGGCGGCGATGTGGTGGGCCAGGTGGTCGGCACGATGGCGTCGATCAACGAGTCGTCGCGCAAGATCGTCGACATCATCGCCGTCATCGACGGCATCGCTTTCCAGACCAATATCCTGGCGCTGAACGCGGCGGTGGAGGCGGCCCGCGCCGGGGAGCAGGGGCGCGGCTTCGCGGTGGTGGCGTCCGAGGTGCGCAACCTGGCGCAGCGCTCGGCGGCGGCGGCCAAGGACATCAAGCAGTTGATCAGCGATTCGGTGGAGAAGGTGGAGAGCGGTTCGCAGCTGGTCGACCAGGCTGGCGCGACCATGAATGAAATCGTCGCCAGCATCACCCGCGTGACCGACATCATGAGCGAGATTACTTCGGCCAGCGTCGAGCAGAGCAGCGGCATCGAGCAGGTCAACACCGCCATCGTCCAGATGGACCAGGTGACGCAGCAGAACGCCGCGCTGGTGGAGGAAGCCGCCGCGGCGGCGGAAGCCATGCAGGATCAGGCGGCCAGATTGAGCGAGGTGGTCAGCGTGTTCAAGCTGCAGGCGTCCAGCACGCCGCCGGCTCGCCCGGCGCCGCGCAGCAAGCCTGTCGCTGCGGCGAGGCCGGCGCTGAAGAAGCCGGCCAAGGCTAGTGCCACCGCCGGCGACGAGTGGGAAACGTTTTAAGCAAGCGGCGTATGGGTTCCCGCCTGCGCGGGAAGGACGGCTCAGGTGCCGGTGGGCTCCTGCCGCCGCAGCACGATGTGCGTGGCCTTCTCCGATGCGACGGAGTCCACGCATGTGTATCCAAGCGTCCGCAAGTCCAGGCCTTCGAACAGCGGCTCTCCCCGGCCTAGCAGCACCGGCGAGATGGCGATGTGCAGCTCGTCGATCAGGCCTTCGCGCAGATACTGGCGGATGGTGTCCGGCCCGCCGCCGATGCGCACGTCTTTGCCGGCTGCGGCCTCGCGTGCGCGGTCCAGCGCTTCGTGTATGCCGCCTGTGATGAAGTGGAAGGTGGTGCCGCCCTCCATCTCGATGGGCGCGCGGGCATAGTGGGTCAGGATGAAGACCGGTGTGTGGTACGGCGGGCTGTCGCCCCACCAGCCTTTCCAGTCCGGGTCCGGCCAGTCGCCGCGATCGGGCGAGAACATATTCCGTCCGAGTATCCAGGCGCCGATATTCTGAAAACCACGGGCGGCGAAATCATCGTCTATCCCGGTCGTGCCGCCGTCCTGGCCGAACAGCGCCTGCTGGAAGGTGCGTGTGGGGAGCAGCCACTGGTGCAGCTCCGTTCCGCCTATGCCGAGCGGATTGTGGATGTCCTGGTCCGGACCTGCGCCGTAGCCATCGAGCGAGATGGTGAAGCCTTCAACGCGAACTCGTGTCATCGTTTGCCTCCGTCTGGTGTTTGACTATGCTATCACTCATGCCCGGGATGGCGCTCCCGCCACGCCTTCAGTGCGGCGCGGTAGCGGTCCAGTTCATCCTGGTACATGTCTTCGACGCAGAAGGTGCAGCCGCTGTGGCAGCAGTCGCCCGGTTGCGGCGGCTGCGGCGCTTGCGGCTTCGGATCGTCGGCAGTGGTGGAGGCGGGGGTGTCGCTCATCGCCGTCCTCACATCGGCGGCATGGCCAGCAGCGCCATGTTGCGGCCTTTTTCTTTTGCACGATACAGCGCGCGGTCGGCCATCTGCACCAGCAGCTCGGGCGAGCTGTCCTCGGTCGGCACCATCACCGCCACGCCGATGCTGATGGTCAGGATGCCGAACGGCGATTGCTCATGCGGCAGCTGGCGCCGCGCCAGCTCGGCGCAGATTTCCTCGGCGATGCCGAAGGCGTCGGCGGCGTCGGTGGCGGCCGCCAGCAGCGCGAATTCCTCGCCGCCGTAGCGCGCCACCAGGTCGGTGGTGCGGCGGCCGTGCGTGGTGATCAGGTCGGCCACGGTGCGCAGCGTCGAGTCGCCGGCCAGATGGCCGTAGTGGTCGTTGTATTTCTTGAAGTAGTCGACGTCCAGCATCGACAGCGCCAGCGTCTGGCCGGTGCGCGCCGCGCGCCGCCATTCCGCCTCCAGCGCCAGGTCGAAGCCGCGCCGGTTGCTGACGCCGGTCAGGCCGTCGGTGGTGCTGAGCGCGGCCAGCTTGCGGTTCGATTCCTCCAGCTCGCCGGTGCGCGCGGCCACCAGCTGCTCCAGCTCGGCCTGGTGGCGGGTCAGGCGCTGGATGCGGATCTTGTAGGCCAGCAGCAGCGAGCCGACGATCAGCGCGGCGCCGCCGGCGCGGAACCACCAGCGCTGCCAGAACGGTGGCGTGATGGTGATGTTCAAGGTGGCCGGCTCCGGGTTCCACACGCCCAAGTGGTTGGCCGCCTTGACGCGGAACACGTAGTGGCCCGGATTCAGATTGGTGTAGCTGGCGCTGCGGTGGGCGGCGTCGGTCTCCACCCATTCGCGGTCGAAGCCTTGCAGCTGGTAGGAATAGCGGTTCTCGCTGGGCTCGGTGTAGTGCAGCGCGGCGAACTCCAGCGAGAACACCGTGGCCTGCGCCGACAGCGTCAGCGCGGTCGGCGACGTCACCGGCCCTTCGGCCTTGACGTTCTCGCCAGGCTTGCCGTCCTGCAGAGAATGATTGAACACGGTGATGTCGGTGATCGCCACCTGCGGCGGCACCGAGCTGGTGCGCACTGCCGACGGCGTCACCGCCGTCATGCCGTGCACGCCGCCGAAGTACAGCACGCCGTTCTCGCCCATCGATGAAGAGTTGACGGTGAAGCCTTCGGTCAGGCCGTCCGAGGCGGTGAAGCGCGCCACCTGGCCGCTGGCCGGATCGAGCCGGTACAGGCCGGCGATGGTGCTGCACCAGATCTTGCCGTCGAGGTCGTGCTGGATGGCGAGGATCTTGGGCGCGCGCATGGCCGCCGCGTACGACTTGAAGCTGATCTGGCCGTCCGGCTTGAACACCACCAGGTCCAGCCCCTTGCTGGTGCCGACCCAGATGCGGCCTTGCGCATCCTCGTGCAGGCTGGCGATGTTGTCGTCGCTGAGGCTGTTCTTGTCGTTGCCGGCGTGGCGGTAGTGGCGGAACTTGCCGGTGGCCGTGTCGAGCAGGTCGAGGCCGCCGCCATTCCATTCCGAGCCGGCCCACACGCGGCCGGCGCGGTCTTCCAGCACCGCCGAGGTGCCGTTGACGCTGCGCGTGCTCGGGTCTTGCGGATCGTTGTAGTAGATCTTGCGGGCGTCGGTCTTGGTGTCGTAGCGTATCAGGCTGTTGCCGGTGGCCAGCCACAGCATGCCGCCGGCGCCGGGCGCGATGGCGTTGATGTAGTCGCTGGCGGTGTTGCCGAAGTGGATAACCTGGAAGGCGCTGTCCGGCGTGTCCAGCCGGTTCAGGCCGTTCGACGTGCCCAGCCACAGCGGGCCCTTGCCGTCGTCGTCCTGGTACATGCTGTAGACGATGGAGTGGCTCAGCATGCCGGGCTTCTTGTCGTCGGCGCGGTAGCTCTTGATGACGGTGCTGGTGGCCGGGTCGTACAAGCTCATGCCGACGTTGCCGCCCAACCAGATGCGGCCGCCCGGCGCGCGGGACAGGCTCAGCAGCGCATTGCTGGCCGGCGCCGAGCGGCTGTCGATGCGGAATGGCACGTGGCGGGTGAAGCCTTCGCTCGACAGGTTGGCCAGGCTGATGCCGTCGGTGAAGGAAGCGATCCACAGCATGCCGCCGCGGTCCTGCATCACCGCGCGCAGATTGTCGCCGGGCAGGCTGTACGGGTCGTCGGCCGCGTGCACGAACTGGTCGAATTCGCCGTTGGCCTCGTTCCAGCGCAGCAGGCCGGCCGACAGCGTGGTGCACCACAGCGTGCCCTTGTTGTCGAGGTTGAAGTTGGTGATGCGGCTGTACGGCGAGGCGATCGCCTTGCGCGTGTCCCAGTC
Source organism: Rugamonas rivuli (assembly GCF_009380165.1). Classification (GTDB taxonomy): domain Bacteria; phylum Pseudomonadota; class Gammaproteobacteria; order Burkholderiales; family Burkholderiaceae_D; genus Rugamonas; species Rugamonas rivuli. The sequence goes on along the minus strand of NZ_WHUF01000004.1, from coordinate 459,788 downwards.
GCTCTTGCCGTCCCAGCGTATCACGCCCGATTCCGTGCCTATCCACAGCATGCCGTTCTGGTCGAACTGCAGCGCGCGCACGATGTTGACGCGGGCGTCGGGCTTGGGCGCCGGGTCGACCTGGTGGTGGCGGAAGCGGGTGGCGCCGGGCGCCAGGTAGTCCAGCCCGCCGGGCCAGGTGCCGATCCAGACGCCGCCCTTGGCGTCCAGCGCCAGCGCGTTCAGGTCGTTGCTGGCCAGGCTGTCGGGATCGGCGTCGTCATGGGCGTAGACGGTGAACTTGCCGGTGGCCGGATCGAAGTGCTGCAGGCCGCCCCAGCTGCCCACCCACATGCCGTTCTTGCCGTCGGAAATGATGTTCTTGATGATGCGGTGGTTCTTGGGCGCCTTGCCGGGCGGCGCGAACAAGGTGAAGTTGTTGCTCTCCGGGTTGAAGCGCGCCAGGCCGTTCTGGGTGCCGGCCCAGATGCGGCCCTGCTTGTCCTCGTAGATGGCGGACACGCGGTCGTGCGGCAGGCTGTTGGGATCGCCGGGGTTGTTGATGTACTTGACCGACTGGTAGCCGTTGTAGCGGTACAGGCCGTTGGTGTGGGTGCCGACCCACACGAAGCCTTTGCGGTCCTGCATCAGCGACAGCATCGACGGCTCGTCGCCGCCCAGCGGCCCCAGCTTCTTGAAGCGCAGCGACGGCGCCGGCGCGGCATCGGCCCGCGGGGCGAGCGGCAGCATGGCAAGCAGGGTGATCAGCAGCAGGAATGGCAGGAGCAAACGGCGTACAACCGGCGATGACAGGAGCATGGGGGGAATCCGATGGCGGGAGATTTCTGGTCAGATTAACTATTATACATACCATTGATGCAATGGTTTCGATATAAAAGCCGGTGGTTTTTAGCGCAGTTGCCGGAAATTAGGGTATAGTTTACGGCGCTCATTGTATCCTGCTGTTATCGCGTGCCGCCCCGCCGGTCCTTCCGCACTTCCTCCAAGTTGACCATCAGCCAGGGCCGGCAGTGCAAATATGTTGTTATTTGAAGAAAGCTTGGCTGTCCGCCGCAGGGCCGCCGCACACATTATGTCCGAAACCGAGATCATTACCCCGACCGTTATTGCGCCCGCTCCGGAAGCCGTGGCCGCCGAAGCCGTAGAGACTGCCGTACCAGCTGCGCCGGCGCCCGCCGAAGTTGCCGCCGCACCCGCCGCAGCCGCAGCCGCAGCCGCAGCCGCAGCCGTGGTTGCCGCGCCGGCCGCCGAGCCGTCCCAAGTCCGCTTCGCCGATTTCGGCCTGTCGCCGCACATCCTGCGCGCGCTGACCGACCAGGGCTATGTGCATCCGACGCCGATCCAGGCCCAGGCCATCCCGGTGCTGCTGCAGGGACGCGACGTCATGGGCGCGGCCCAGACCGGCACCGGCAAGACCGCCGGCTTCGCGCTGCCCATCATCCAGATGCTGCTGGCCCACGCCAGCACCAGCACCTCGCCTGCGCGCCACCCGGTGCGCGCGCTGATCCTGACCCCGACCCGCGAACTGGCGGTGCAGGTGGCCGAGAACGTCAAGGCCTACGCCCAGCACACGCCGCTGCGTTCGACCGTCGTCTTCGGCGGCATGGACATGAAGGGCCAGACCGTCATCCTGAAGGCCGGCGTCGAGATCGTCATCGCCACCCCGGGCCGCCTGCTGGACCACGTCGAGCAAAAGAACATCAGCCTCGGCCAGGTGCAGATGCTGGTCATGGACGAAGCCGACCGCATGCTGGACATGGGCTTCCTGCCCGACCTGCAGCGCATCATCAACCTGCTGCCGGCCAAGCGCCAGAACCTGATGTTCTCGGCCACGTTCTCGCCGGAGATCAAGAAGCTGGCCAACACCTTCCTCACCAATCCGGTGACGATCGAAGTGGCGCGCAGCAACCAGACCGCCGACAAGGTCACGCAAGTGGTCTACAAGGTGCCGGAAAACCAGAAGCACGCATTGACCGCGCACCTGCTGCGCCAGCGCGAGCTGAAGCAGGTGATCATCTTCTCCAACACCAAGATCGGCGCCTCGCGCCTGGCCAAGGGGCTGGAGCAGGAGGGCATGAAAGCGGTCGCCATCCACGGCGACAAGACGCAGCAGGAACGCATGGCCGCGCTGGAATCGTTCAAGAAGGGCGAGATCGACATCCTGGTCGCCACCGACGTCGCCGCGCGCGGCCTCGACATCACCGACCTGCCGTGCGTGATCAACTACGACCTGCCGTACAACGCCGAAGACTATGTGCACCGCATCGGCCGCACCGGCCGCGCCGGCGCCTCGGGCGACGCGCTGTCGATCTATTCGGACAAGGATGAACGCCTGCTGGCCGACATCGAGAAACTGATCAAGCAAACCATCCGTCGCGGCGAACTGGACGGCTTCAACCCTGCCACTAGCTATGGCGGCGACGAGCGCGGCGAACGCCGTCCGCGTCGTGAAGAGGGTGGCCGTGGCGCCTCGTCGTCGGCGCCTGCCGGCCGTGGCGAACGCAGCGACCGCTCGTCGCCGCGCGCTCCGGGCGCACCGGCTTACGGCGCGCGCCGCGAGAAGGTCGATCCATGGTTCCTGAAACCGTACGAGCCGGCCAAGGCGCCGGCCCCGGCGCCGACCGCCGCGCTGGGCAGCGCGGCAGCGGCCAAGCCCAAGCAGAAGGTTGCCTTCCTGCTGGGCGGCGCACCGAAGCAGTAAAAAGCCTCAGCCCCGGCGCTCAGGGTTTGCGGTAGACGCAGACCACGATGTCGCTGGGGAAGGCGCGCAATACCGGTATCGTCATCATGACGGCGGCGTATTGCGCGTAGATGCTGAGCCAGGTTCCCTGGCCGGCACAGCGCAAGCGCTCCAGCATGCTCTTGGCGCGCACCGCGGGCAGCTCGGCCTTGAGCCGCAGCTCCAGTCCCTGACCACCGACCAGCTTGCTCAAATTCCCGGCTTCGAAATAGTGCACATGCGGCGACGGCAAGCCCTTCTGCCACAGCCGCTCGAACGGCGCCCGCCAGCCGACGCGCGCGAACAGCTTGGACAGGCGATAGAAGAAGCCCCGGCTGTTGGGCAGGTTGAGTATCAGGATGCCGCCCGGCGTCAGCCGCTCGCGGCAGGCCGCCAGCGCCGACTCGATGTCGGGGATATGCTCGATCACATCGTTGAACACAATCACATCGAAACGTTCGTCCGCCTCCAGCGCATCGGGGAAGAAGCCGTTGCGGACCGGCAGGCCGCGCGCGGCGGTCTTGAGCGCCACCGCCGTGTCGGGCTCCATGCCCAGCACGTCGAAATCGTCGCGGGCCGCTTCCAGGAACCAGCCGTGGGCGGCGCCCACGTCCAGCAGGCGGCGCGCGCCGGCCGGCGCCAGTTGTTTCGCATAGCCGACGATGGTCTTGAAATTTTCCTGGCGTATGGCCTTCAGGCCGGCTTCACGCTGGGCCTCGTCCACGTGCACATGGACTTCGGCGTCGTTGATGGTGGGCAGCAGCGCCGCGCTCTCGTAGCGGCAAGACGGACAGACACGGTGCCAGGCGGACAGCCCCGGCGCCGTTTGATGTTTGCAAACCAGACAATCCATGTAATCCCCTGTTTGAACCCGCAGGCTAGCGAGGGGTTAAATGTATAGCAAGATTGGGTGATAGGCCAGCGCTTTCAGGCCCGGCGCTTGATCGGCTGCGCGGGAGCGGCTTGCGTCGGCGCTTCGGCTCGCCGCGTCAGCAGCCGCAGCAACAGCTTGCGGACCTTGTTGGACAAGCCCTGCTCCAGGTAGTGGTGCGATAGCGCCGCCACCGACAGCGCGCACGCGGTCGACAGCAGCACCGACCACCAGCTGGACCACAAGCTGTTGAGGCCGGCCATCTGCAAGGCCTTCAGCTCCAGGCCCTGCGCGATCGGATGGGTCAGGTAGAGCGAATAGGAAATCGAGCCCAGCCAGATGAACAGCGCCGGCGCGCGTATCTCTACGGTCTTGCTGGCCAAGGCCATCGCCAGCACCATCAGCGCCAGCGGCCAGCCGTAGTGGGTCGGGCCGTGGCCATCCACCGCGCGGCTGTAGACGGCGAACACGGCGAACGCCACGCTCAGGCCCAGCACATGCCAGGCCAGCTGGCGGCCGGGGATGCGCAGCCACGGCTGGCGGTGCGCCCAGCCGATCAGCACGCCGGCCAGGAATTCCAGCACGAAGGGATTGGTGGCGATGCTCATGTAGCCGGCCGTGAAGCCGTGGTCGCGGACGACGCTCATGTCGAAGCCGGCATGGCCCAGCGGCAGCAGGATCACCGTCAGCAGCACCCACGACGCCAGCACGAACCAGCGCAGGCGTTTGAACAGCATGCTGGCGGCAAAGATCAGATAGAAATACATTTCGAATTCCAGCGTCCAGCCCACCGCCAGCGTCAGCCCGAAGTAGGGCGCCTGGTGCGGATCGGCCGGCAGCATGGCCAGCGTGTGCCAGAAGGCCAGCCGGTTGGCGGCCACGTGGAAATAAGCGGTGCCGCCGTTGAGCACGTACACCGCGGCCAGCGTGACCACCGCGTACGCCGGCCACACGCGCGCGAAGCGCTTGATGAGGAAGCGCGCCGCCTCGCCCGCGCCGCCGGGGTTGCCGGTGGTCGAGTAGTACATGATGAAGCCGCTGATGATGAAGAACAGGTCGACGCCCATGGCGCCGGGCGTCATCAGCTGGTCGGCCAGCGGCCAGGAGGGCGTGCCGAGCAGCGCATACCTGCCGTGGGTCAGTACCACCAGCAACGCGGCCACGCCGCGCAACAGCTGCACCCAGTGCAGGTTTTTTTCTTGGTTCATTACGGCGTACTGCTTTCGGTGTTGTGAGGGCGCCGCAATTCTAACCGTTTGCTAATGAAATAATCTCACCAAATTCCACCGGCGCGTGAAGCTCAGCGCGCCAGCCAGTGCGCCATGTCCTGCCGCATCGCCTCGTAGGTGTAGAAGCGGCGCTGCTCGTAGTACAGCGGGCCGGCGTGCGGGCGCTGCGCCAGCCGTTCCAGCGCCACCGGCTGCAGCTGCTGGCTGCCGTGGCGCAGGTAGTGCCACAGCACGAAGGGAAACAGGCCGACCCAGGTTTTCCACTGGCTCGGATAGCGCAGCAGCCGGCCCAGGTGGCGCAGCCGCGCGTCCCAGGCGATGGCCGTGCGTTCCACCGCGCCATTGGCCGCCAGCGGCGCCAGCACGTTGAACCACGGCGCCTTGCGCTGCCAGGCGTTGTACAGCGAGTACTGGCGCAGCCGGGGCAGCAGGCCCAGGCGCTGCGCCGTGTGGGCCGCCAGGAAGTGCAGGGCGTCATGGTCGTGATGGCCGCCTTCCCAGGCGGTCACGCAGACCAGCTCGACCTGGCCGAAGCCGGCCAGCCAGTCGTGCAGCCAGCGGCCGGCGCCGTCCATGTGCTGCGGCAGCTTGCCGTCGACGATGCCGAGGCCGTCGCCGGCGAACACGATGTCGCGCGCGTCCACGCCCATGCCGGCCAGCACCGCCAGCGATTCGGCGTTGCGGCGCGGGCCGGAGCCGGCCGCGCCCTCGGTCAGGTAGGCGCAGGCCACGCGGCGGCCGCGCCGCAGGCAGTCCTCGATGGTCTGGAACACGCCGTACTCGTCGTCCTGGTGGGCGAACAGGAACAGCGCGGCCGGGGCGTCGGGCTTAGTAGGCATCGAAGTCGAGGAAGCTGAAGCGGATCGCCGCCGGGTCGAGCCGGGCCACGCGCCCGGACAGCGAGCGGTAGATCAGGTTCAGCGGCGACGGCCGCAGGCGCTGCGGGATAGCTGGATAGCCGGTGTAGCGGCGTTCGCTGTCCGGCACCAGGCCCAGGTAGAGGCGCGCGGGCGCCCAGGCGCCGGCCACGTGGTTGTGGTCCGGCGTGCCGCCGCCGGCCGGCAGCGCCAGTTCGCCGTAGGCGCGCGCCACGCTCAGCGCGGCGGCGTCGAACTGCCACAGCGCGCCGCGCCGGCGCATGCGCACCGGATTGTCGGGATTGGCGCAGCGCCAGGCCAGCGCGGCCGGGCTGCGCTGGCGTTCGAAGCTGGCCGCCGCGCCCTGGCCGTGCAGCCGCGTGCCGACGCCGCCCCAGCCCAGCCGCGCCTCCAGCGGCCGCACCAGCTGGAAGCCCAGCTTGCGGATGAAGCCGGGCGTGCTGTTGGCGTTGGCCACGCCGTACACCGCGTCATAGCCCTGCTCGCGGGCCGTATCGTAGGTCAGCGCCGCCAGCCTGGTGAACAGGCCCTTGCCCTGGTAGTCCGGATGGGTGGCGGTGTTGAGCGACAGCAGCACGCGCACCTCCTCGCCGCCGATGCGCGCCACGCCGGGCACGCAGACGTAGTGGGCCGCCAGGCGCTCGCCGTCCCAGGCGTCGTAGCCGGCCGCCGCGCCGTCCGGATTGTCGGCGTACAGCCAGCGCAGATAGGCCGGCGTGAACTTGCTGGCGTCCGGGAAGCAGGCGGCGAACAGCGCGCCGTACTGGGCCAGCGCGGCCTCGTCGTAGCGCACCGGGGCGAAGGTCAGCGTGGGAGTGGCAATGTCAGCAGTCATTTGAATACCCAGAATTTACTCAACAGGAAACCGTTGGCGGCCACCACCGGCAGCGAGACCAGCTTGCCGGCCAGCGGATTGCCCAGCAGCGCCTGCGCCAGCGCCACCAGCAGCAGGGTCAGGCCGTAGTTGACGCCGACCACCACCAGGTAGCGCCACATGCTGTGGCTTTGGCTCAGGCGGGCAAAGGTGACGCGCGCGTGGAAGGCGTAGTTGACCGCCAGCCCGGCGACGAAGCCGATGCTGGCCGCCGTCAGCGAGGGCAGGCCGGCGCGCAGGGCCAGCTGCATCAGGCCGATGTCGATCAGCGCCGTCAGCAGGCCGCCGGCGACGAATACCAGGAACTGGCGTTGCAGGAACAGCCGCTTATACATGGGAGATCAGGTGTTTCATGCGGCAGGGTTGTCCTTGATGGTTGATGGCGCCGAAGGGCTGCCATTTTAGCAGCGTCCGCCGGCCACGGGGGCAAAGCGGGGGCGGCTGCGGTGTGCGGCGCGACCGGACTCCTGTACAATTTCGCCACCGACACTTACAGATGCTCAATTGAACACCTTTCCCCAGCACCGTATCGCCATCGTTGTCCCGTGCTACAACGAAGCCCTGACGATCGCCGCCATCGTACGCGACTTCAACGCCTGCCTGCCCGGTGTGCCGGTCTACGTGTTCGACAATAACTCCAGCGACGACACCCAGGCCGTGGCGCGCGCCGCCGGCGCCATCGTGCGCAGCGTGCGCCAGCAGGGCAAGGGCAATGTGATCCGCCGCATGTTCGCCGACGTCGACGCCGACGTCTACGTGATGGTCGACGGCGACGACACCTACGACGCCAGCGTGGCGCCGCAGATGGTGCGCCAGCTGCTCGACGACGGCCTGGACATGCTGGTCGGCACCCGCCATACCGACGAGCAGGAAGCCTACCGTTTCGGCCACCGCTTCGGCAACCGCCTGCTGACCGGCTGCGTGGCCGCGGTGTTCGGCAACACTTTCACCGACATGCTGTCGGGCTACCGCATCTTCTCGCGCCGCTACGCCAAGTCCTTCGCGGCGCACGCGGCCGGTTTCGAGACCGAGACCGAGCTGACCGTGCACGCGCTGGAACTGCGCATGCCGGTGGCCGAGGTGCCGACCCGCTACGGCGCGCGGCCGGAAGGCTCGGTCAGCAAGCTCAACACTTACCGCGACGGCATCCGCATCCTGTGGATGATCCTCAAGCTGTTCAAGAATGAAAAGCCGCTGCCGTTCTTCGCCATCGGCGCCGGCGTCAGCGCGCTGCTGGCGCTGGTGCTGGCCGAACCGCTGGTCGCCACCTATCTGCAGACCGGCCTGGTGCCGCGCCTGCCGACGGCCGTGCTGTGCACCGGGCTGGGCATGCTGAGCGTGCTGTCGCTGTCCTGCGGCCTGATACTCGACACCGTCACCAAGGGCCGCATCGAGCAGAAGCGCTTCGCCTACCTGGCGGTGCCGGCGCCGACGCCAGCCTCCGACGCCTGATGCATGCTTAAGCCGCACGTCCGCATCCAGCTGCTGCGCTTTGCCGTGGCCGGCGTCGCCGGCCTGGTGGTCGACGTGCTGGTGCTGTACCTGGCGCTGGCGCTGGGCACCGGCTTCCACGCCGGCCGCGTGCTGTCCTTCCTGTCGGCGGTGTGGGTCACGTGGCAGATCAACCGCCGCTACACCTTCGACGCCGCCGGCGACTCGGCGTGGCGCCAGTGGTGGCGCTATGTCGGCGCCATGGCCTTCGGCGGCGCCGTCAACTACGGCGTCTCGGCCGCCGTCATCGCGCTGATGGCCGGCTGGCCGGCGGCCGCGCCGCTGCTGCCCGCCGCGCCATTGCTGGCGGTGTGCTGCGGCACGCTGGCCGGCCTGGTGCTGAACTTCCTGAGCGCCAAATTCCTCGTCTTCCAACGCTGACCTACCGCCTATGATTAAGTTGTCGCGCCCGTTTGCCGCCTTGTCCGCCGTAATGGCGCGCTGCCTGACCCTGCTGGAAACCCGTCCGTGGCTGCTGCCGCTGCTGTTCGGCCTCCTGTCGCTGCTGCTGGGGCAGGACGACAACTGGGACTTGCGCAACTACCATCTGTACAACCCGTTCGCCCTGCTCAACGGCAAGCTCAACGTGGACCTGGCGCCGGGCCAGTGGCAAAGCTACTTCAACCCGACGCTGGACCTGGTCTACTACGGCCTGCTGCGCGCCTTGCCGGCGCCGCTGGCCGGCTTCGCCATGGGCGCCTTGCACGGCCTGAACGCGCTGCTGGTGCTGGCCATCGCGCGCCGCCTGCTGGCGCACTTGCCGCAGGCCGCTTCGCCGCGCCTGCCGCTGTCCTTGCCGCTGCTGCTGGCGCTGGCCGGCTGCATGGGTTGCGCCTTCTTCAGCCAGCTGGGCAATTCGATGGGCGACAACCTGACCGCGCTGTCCGTGCTGGGCGCGCTGGCGCTGGTGCTGCGCCACTGGGAGGCGCTGGCGCGCGCCGGCGGCCGCGGCCTGGCGCTGGCCTTGCTGGCCGGCCTGGTGATGGGCGCGGGCACCGGCCTCAAGCTGACCAACGCCACCTACGCGCTGGCGCTGTGCGCGGCGCTGCTGCTGCTGCCGGGCGGCTGGTGGCGGGCCGTGTCGCGCGCCTTCGTGTTCGGCGTCGGCGTGCTGTCCGGCATCGCGCTGACGGCGGGCCACTGGTTCTGGCGTATGTGGCTGGAGTTCGGCAATCCGCTGTACCCGCAATTCAACGACATCTTCCGCTCGCCGCTGGCGGCGCCGATCGGCATCGGCGACACCCACTGGCTGCCGCAGGGCTGGACCGAGAAGCTGCTGTGGCCGGTGATCTTCGCGCTGCATCCGGAGCGCGTCACCGAGATCCGCATGCGACTGCTGTTGTGGCCGTTGCTCTACCTGGGCTTCATCGTGCTGGCCGTGGCGGCGCTGCGGGCCTGGCGCCGGCCGCGCGCCGCGGGTCAGGCGGCCTTGCCGCCGCAGGCGCGCTTCGTGCTGGCGTTCTTTGTGCTGGCTTACCTGAGCTGGCAGGCGCTGTTCAGCATCTACCGCTACCTGGTGCCGCTGGAGCTGCTGGCGCCGCTGGTGCTGTGGCTGCTGGCGCATCGCTTGCTGGCGCCGCCGGCGGCCCGCCGCGTGGCGGGCGGCGCGGTGCTGCTGGCCGTGCTGCTGGCGCTGCCGACGCCGCACTGGGGCCGCGCGCGCTGGAGCAGCGAGGCTTTCCGCGTGACGGTGCCGGAGATGGCCCATCCCGAGCGCAGCCTGGTGCTGACCACGCAGGCGCCGGTGGGCTGGTACACGGCCGGCTTCCCGGCTTCGCTGGCGTTTGTGTCGATCAGTGGGGGATTCCCGGGCTCGCCGTTGTACGAGCAGCGCGTGGCGGCCATGATGGCCGAGCGCAGCGGGCCGTTCTATGTGTTGTTGACGTCGATCCAGCAAGACCCGGCGGAAAAGCCGCGCGCCGAGCGCCGCCGCCAGGGCGACGAAGCCGACAGCGCGGTGCGCAGCGACGCCGCCGCCATCCTCGACCGCCACGGCCTGCGGCTGGACCCGGCGTCGGGCTGCCGGGTGTATCCGGCCTACATCGGCCGCAACTACCTGCCTTACCAGTTCTGCGCCGTGGTGCGGAAGTAGCGCGGAAGTAGCTTAGGGGCGCGGCGCGGCCGCGTCGATGGTTTCCATGCTGTACAGGCCGATGCCCAGCTTGCGCTGGTCGCCGCCGAAGCCCAGTTCCTGCGGCGAGGTCGGCTTCGGTATCTTGATGGTGATCGCGCGCGCCGTGCCGTCGGTGCTGAAGCGCAGTTCCTTCACGCCGTGCGAGCCGTCCGCGCGCAGCGGCACGGTCTGGCCGCCGATCGTCACTTCGAAGTCCATGCCGGTGTTCGGTCCGTAGGCGGCCACGTCCAGGCGCAGCAGCAATTGCTTGGGCAGCGGCTGGGCAAAGGTCAGCGCGACCTGGCCGCCCTCGGACCAGCGGCCCCAATCTTCCATGAACGACAAACCGGTGCTGCGCATGCTGTCGTCCTCGGTCTCGGCGAAGCGGTGCAGCCTGGCCTCGGCCGGCGGCTTGACGCGCGCCAGCGTGTACTCGCGGAAGCCGCTGTGGCGCACCGCGCCTTCCGGCAGCGGATAGTCGCCCACCACCAGCAGCCAGCCGTTCGGATGCGCCAGCGAGGCCAGCGTGATCGGCTGGCCGGGCGCCAGCAGCAGCAGGCTGACGTCGACGTTGTCGACGAAGAAGCGGCTCTTGAACAGGTTGGCCATGTCGTTGCCGACGATGGTCAGGCGCTTGGCCTCTTCCTGGGTCAGGTACTGGTGGGCGAACAGGCCGGCCTTGACGTAGGCGTCCGGGCGCTGCGCGATGCGGGCATACAGGTTGACGTTGTCGCCGGAGATGATCAGCGTCACCGGGATCACAATGTAGACGAACCAGCGCGCCGCCAGGCGCGTGCTGGCGACCCACAGCAGCACCGCCGCCACGCTGAAGCCGATCAGCGCCTGGTAGCTGCCGCCGTCGTGCACCATGCCGAACAGGGTAGGGCTGTCGATGTGGTTGGGGGTGTAGCCCGGAATCAGGTAGCGGCTGGCCGCCCACATCGCCGCCAGCAGCGGCAGCGCCACCGCCAGGCGGCCGCGCCACGCCACGCCGGGACGCTGCGTCACCAGCTGCGCGCCGGCCAGGATCAGCAGCAGCGGCAGGGCGAAATCGTAGTAGCGCATGTGCAGGCGCACGCCGCTCTCATTGCCGCCGCCGGCCACCAGCGCCGTGAACAGCGCCGTCACCGCCACCAGCGACGGGATCATCAGCGCCGCGTAGGCCAGCAGCGTGCTGCTGCCGCGCGCGGCGCCGTGGCGCTGCTTGCGGCTGGCGCATTGCAGTGCGGCGGCGGCCAGCGGCATGCCGAACATCAGCACCAGCGCCATCAGGTGGCCTTGCAGGCTGACCAGCGCCAGGCGGATCAGCACGCCCAGCGCGGGACGGGCCTGGGCCTGGTTGGAATAGATGGTGCCCAGCAGGTAGAGGCCGTTGCGGCCGGCGTACAGATAGCCCACCGCCAGGCGCACCACGGCGGCCGTGGCCAGCGCCACCGCCACCAGCAGCAGCGCCTGGCGCAGCCAGCGCCAGTTGCCGCTGGCGCCGCGCTGGGCGAAGGTGGCGTAGGCCAGGTAGACCACGTAGCCGGGAATCAGGAACAGCGCGTGCACCTTGACCATGGCCAGCAAGCCCAGCACCGCCGAACTGAGCATCACGGAGCGGACATCGACCCGGCCCAGCCCGCGCAGCACGCTCCAGCTGAACACCCAGAAGCCCCAGAAGTACATGGCTTCCGGCATGAAGTAGCCGGTGTAGGTATTGCTCGGCGTGAGGATGGCCAGCACGGCGATCACAATCGCCATCTGGCGCGTCATGTACTGGCGCGCGATCAGGTAGATGAAGGGCGCGGCGCCGACGAAGAACACGGCGTTGATCAGCCGCGCGCACTCCAGGTAGCCGTCGCCGCAGAAGTTGGTCAGCCGGTACACCGTGTAGAACAGGTAGGACGGCACTTGCGTGTCGCGGAACGGCATCAGGCGGGTGAAGCTGCTGTACGACCATTCGTCGCCGAACACGGTCGGATACAGGCCGATGTTGCGCAAGGTGAAGTAGAGGAAGACGGCCAGCAGCGCGATCAGGAACAGGGCCGAATTGGACAGGCGGGGAGTGTAGCGTTGAAGTAGGCGCATGGACTATGGAGTAGGGTTGGGTGCCGTCAGCCGCGGGCGATGATGCTGCGCACCAGGCGGCCGCGGTTCTGCAGCGGGCGGCGCGGCACCGAGGCGATGTCGTAGGCCAGGAAGGCCAGCAGCAGCTGCATGCCCATCAGGATGGGCATGGCCGACAGCATGACGGTGCCGGCCGCGGTCGGCAGGCCGGCGCGCGCCGAGTCGATCCAGTGCAGGCCGCCGTAGACGCTGCCGCCCACCACCATCAGCAGGCCCAGCGGCAGCTCGATCGAGGCCAGCGACATATTGCGCAGATAGTAGTTGTAGAACACCCGCTTGCAGAAGTTGCGCACGTGCTTGGCCATGAACTCGGTGACGATCTTGGAAATCTTCAGGTTGCTGACCTCGTCGCCGTAGACCGCGTCCATCGGCACGTCGTGCACCACGGCGTTCAGGGTGTTGAGGCGGAACAGCATGTCGGTCTCGAAGAAATAGCGCTTGCTGATCTTGTGGAACGGCAGGTGGCGCGCGGCGTCGCGGTGGATCGCGGTGTAGCCGTTGGTCGGGTCGAACAAGTCCCAGTAGCCGGACGACAGCTTGGTCAGCAGCGACAGCATGGCGTTGCCGAACAGACGCATCGGCGGCATGCTGCCGATCTGCTCCAGGTCGAAGAAGCGGTTGCCCTTGGTGTAGTCGGCCTCGCCGGCCAGGATGGGGGCGATGAAGGCTGGGATCAGCGACGGATCCATCTGGCCGTCGCCGTCGACCTTGACCATGATGTCGGCGCCGTCGGCGATCGCGGCCTGGTAGCCGGTCATGACGGCGCCGCCCACGCCCTGGTTTTCCGCATGCTCGACCACCACCACGCGCGGGTCGGTGTTATGGGCCCGCACATAGGCGCCGGACTGGTCGGGGCAGCGGTCGTCGACCACGTAGATGCGGTCCACTTCAGGGCCGATCGCCGCCAGTACGCCGAGGATATGGCGCGTCACTTTGTAACTGGGAATGACGACGGCGACGGAAGGGGTTTTGGTCTGCTGCATATTCTTCGGTGGTTGTTGTTGCGCGAGCACGGGGGCGTGTAAGGTAAGCGGCGGTCATCGACGCGGCAAGTGCCGTTACAGCCAGTTACATATAAGGCAAGTATGCCGGCGTGATTATACGGCAGGTCTGAGATAATGTTCACTACAGCAATTTTTTTGTCCGGTTGGCGGTGCTGCGGGGGTTTTGGTTTATGATGCCCCCCTTCCGTTATATAAATGCCACTGCAGCGACACGGCCGGTCTCTTTGAGGTTATTCATGGTTTTCAGTTCCGCCACGTTCTTATTCTATTTTTTCCCCTTATTCCTGTTCTTATACTATGTGCTGCCGTGGAAAAACGGCGTACTCCTGATCGGCAGCCTGCTGTTCTATGCCTGGGGCGAGCCGCGCTTCGTGCCGCTGCTGCTGGCGTCGGCGCTGCTGAACTACGGCGTGGGCTGGCTGATCAACGCCGCCCGGGGCGAGCGCCGCCGCCAGGCCATGCTGGTGCTGGGCGTGCTGGCCAACCTGGCGTTCCTGATGTACTACAAATATATCGGCTTCTTCGCCGGCATCTACAACCAGCTGGCGCAGCCGCTCGGCCACGGCGTGACGGTGCCGGCCGTGGTGCTGCCGCTGGGGATCTCGTTCTTCACCTTCCAGGGGATTTCCTACCTGATCGACCTGTACCGCCGCGACATCGAAGTGCAGAGCAGCTTCTGGCGCTTCGCCATGTACAAGGCCATGTTCCCGCAGCTGATCGCCGGCCCCATCGTGCGCTACCGCCAGATCGCCCACGAGATCGAGCACCGCGACCTGCCGAACGCGCGCCTGTGGGCGGGCTTCCGCCAGTTCATCATCGGCCTCGCGCAGAAAATGTTGATCGCCAATACCGTGGCGCTGTCGGCCGACCGCCTGTTCGCGCAAGACCCGTCGCAGCTGACCACGGCCGGCGCCTGGATCGGCATCGCCTGCTACACCATCCAGATCCTGTTCGACTTCGGCGGTTACTCGAACATGGCGATCGGCATCGGCCACATGCTGGGCTTCACCTATCCGCCCAACTTCCAGCGCCCGTACGCCTCGCTGTCGATGACGGAATTCTGGCGCCGCTGGCACATCAGCCTGTCGTCCTGGTTCCGCGACTACCTGTACATCCCGCTGGGCGGCAACCGCCACGGCCCGCTGCGCACCTACCTGAACCTGGGCCTGGTGTTCCTGCTGTGCGGCCTGTGGCACGGCGCCGCCTGGACCTTCGTGATCTGGGGCCTGTGGCACGGCGCCTTGCTGGTGCTGGAGCGCCTGGGCCTGGGCGCGCTGCTGGCGCGGCTGCCGTCGCTGCTGTCGCAAGCCTACACGCTGCTGATGGTCATGCTGGGCTGGGTGTTCTTCCGCGCCGATAGCGTGCCGCACGCGCTGTCCTTCCTGCGCACCATGGCCGGCCTGCAGGGCGAGGCGGCCGTGCCGCATCCGTGGCAGATGGACTTCACCGCCTCGTCGGCGCTGGCGCTGGCGATCGGCACCTTGATCGCCACCGTGCGCCTGACGCCGGCCACGCTGCGCAGCCGCGCCGCGACGCTGCTGCAGGCGGCGCCGCTGCGCTCGGCCGCGCTGGCCGCCGCCTTCATGCTCTGCGTGCTGAACATGGCCGCCGGTACCTATAACCCGTTTATTTATTTCCGTTTCTGATGATGACGTCCGCTACCCCCGCCGGCCCGCTGCGCCGCCACGCGGCCAAGATCGCGCTGGTCGCGCTGCTGGCCATCCCCGCCATCGTCGGCGCCAACCGCGCCGTGGCCGACCGCCGCGGCGAAAACCGCGTGCTGGCCTCGCTGCCCGACCGTCCCACCGACTGGGCCACGGCGCTGGCGCTGCCGGCCAAGCTGGACGCCTGGATCAACGACAACTTCGGCTTCCGCGCGGCGCTGCTGCGCGTGCACAACCGGCTGCGCTACCGCCTGTTCCATGAATTCCCGTCGGTCCAGGTGACGGCCGGCCGCCACGGCCGCATGTTCCTGACCGCGCATGGCACCAATGTGCCGCCGTTCTCGGCGGTGACGTCGGTGTGCGCCGGCGACGCCGTGGTGCGCGCCGGTACGCCGGAATACATCAACCGCCTGTTCCGTGACTTCCACGCCCAGGGCCTGGACCCGCGGATGATGATCGTGCCGTCCGGCCCGGTGGTCGAGTACCAGGATTTGCCGCGCTGGATATCCGACCGCTGCGCCGCCACCGATACGCCGATGGGCAAGCTGTTGGCAGGCAATGAGCTCGACCCGCTGGTGCGCCAGTCGACCATTTATCCGCTCAAGGAAATGCGCGACATCCGCAGCCGCATGATGCTGTTCCCCAAGCACTGGTTCCACTGGAACGGTCCCGGCCTGGCCGAGGTGGCCGAGCTGACCTTGCCGATGTGGGGCAAGCCGCGCGGCACGCCGGCGCCGGCCTTCGGCATCGTCAGCACGCAGTTCCGCTCGGACGTGCATAACCTGTTCGAGGGGCTGGACATCAAGAACACGGTGGAGGAGGCCGACTTCGCGGCGGCCGGCGTCGAGTCCTGCTACGGCGGGCGCTGCTTCCCGGAGTTCAAGGAGTACGCGGAAACGCTGTACGATATCTCGCGCTTCCGCAATCCGAAGGCGCCCAAGCGCCGGCTGGTGATGTTGACCGATTCCTTCGGTTCCAAGATCTCGGGCTGGTATGCGCGCTACTATTCGGAAGTGGAGCAGGTGGCGACCAACAATATCTCGCAGCTGAGCACGGACCAGATCCGCCGCTTGAAAGAGTATCTGTTCCGCGACCGCGAGAATATGGATTTGCTGATCCTGTACCACGACGGCGGCGCCACCACGGGCACGTTGCAATACGGTCTGGAACGCTTCCACGAAAAGCCCTAGACCCAGGCATGTCGTTCCCGCGAAAGCGGGAATCCATACGGCGCATGCAAGCAAGCTCAGTATGGACTCCCGCCTTCGCGGGAGCGACGGGTTGCTAGCGTTCCCCGCGCAGCACGGCCAGCAGTTCGACTGCGTTGTCGGCCCAGGTCTGCCACGGCATGCCGGCCGATGAAGGCGCCTTGCCTTCCGCGTCCAGCGCCAGCCAGGCGCGCACGGCCCCGGCCAGCGCGGCGCCGTCGGCGCCATCGAAATACTGCGCATGCCCGCCCGCCACCTCGCGGAACACCGGCAGCGCGCGCGCCAGCAACGGCAGCCCGTGGCTGGCCGCTTCGATCAGCGGCAGGCCGAAACCTTCCCCCTCGCTCGGCACCAGCAGGCAGGCGCTGTCGCGATACAGCTGCTGCAGCGCGTCGTCGTCCAGGCCTTGCAGCCAGAACAGGCGCTTGCCCAGCTGCGGATGCTGCTGCAAACGCTGCACGATCTGCGGAATGGTGCGGCGTTCGTGCGCCGGCAGCGGCTTCCAGCCTTCCGCGCCGACGATGACCAGATTGGCTTGCACGCCATCCGCCCACAGCTGCTCGAAAGCGTCCAAGGCTTGCAGATGGCCTTTGCGCGGCTCGATCGTGCCCACCATCAGGAAGGCCGGCAGCTCGGTGCAGCGCGCCAGTTCGGCGTTCTGAACCTTGGTCGCGGACGGCGCGGCGGCAGCGCCGATGTCGGCGCCATGGTGCAGCACCGCCAGTTGCGGCAGCGACGCCTGGGCGTCCTGCTGTTGCAGCCACAGGCGCAGCTCCTGGCGCACCGCGTCGGAAATGCAGAGGATGCGGTCGGCCTCGGCGGCGATGCAGCGCAGCCAGGTGCCATGGCCCTGGGCGGCGCCGGACGGGAAGAATTCCGGACGCAGCACCGGCAGCAGGTCGTGCACCAGGAAGTTGACGTGCACGCCGCGCGCGCGCCAGTGCGCGTACAGGCCGGCCTGGGCGGCGGCAACCACCGCGCCCGGCGTGTAGTCGGCGCTGTAGAACACGTCGCCGGCACTGGTGTCGGCCACGCTGTCGTGCAGCTCGGCGCTGATGCCCAGCAGCTGCGCCGTGTAGCGGCGCGCATAGCGGTAGTGCCAACGGCCGCCTTCATCGCTCAGGTACACCGGCTCCACGCGCCAGCCCGGCAGCGGCGAACGCAGCAGCTCGGCCGCCTGGGTACGCACCACGCGCTCGATGCCGGTCTTCAAGTCGTGGCGGGCGATGGCGGTGACGTCGACCAGCAACTGGCGCGCTTGCGTCGCGTCCGGTGCGCGGGCGATGGCGGACGCCAGCTGCTGCAGCGAGGCTTCGTCGGCCGGCAGATCGTCGCGCGCGGCCAGCGCGTGCAGCAGCGCCGGACGGTCGCTGCGCGCATCGATGGCGGCTTCGGCGATCGCGTCGGCGTACAGCTGCGCGCACTGCACCGGGCTGTGCGCGGTATGCAGCAGATGCGCGGCGGCCGCGCCCAGCGTCTGGCGGCGGCCGGCGTCGTCGCGCAGGCCATCCAGCGCGGCGGTCAGCGCCGGCAGTTCGAAGTGGTCGGCCAACTGCCAGACGGTGTCGGTCGGCAGCGCCGCCATCGAGCCGTTGGCGTTAACGATGGTGGCCAAGCCGTAGTTCATGCAGTCGAGCACGGCGGCCGAAGTCTCGCCGCGCGATACGCTGCGCAGCTGCACGCCGATGTCGGCGGCCTGCAGATACTGGTGGTAGACGGCTTCGTCGGTCCAGCCGGCGATGCGGATGCGCTCGTGGCCGGCAATCGCGGCCGTCACCTCGGCGCCGTAGTCGCCGCCGTGGTTCTCGCCCACCAGCACCAGGATGCAGCGCGGGTCGGCGTGCAGGCGCGAGGCCAGCCAGGCCTGGATCAGTTCCAGCGTCAGCTTGGTCGGCGCGATGAAGCCGAAGCTGCACACCAGCAGCGCGTCATCGGCGACGCCCAGCGCCTTGCGGGCGGCGGCGCGGTCCTGCTGCGCCGGCAGCGCGCGCGGCAGCGGCACCACGTTCCAGTTGGCCGCCGCCTGCGCGCCGTACCACTGGCGTGCCAAGCTGCGCGCGTGCTCGGAATGGACGATGACGCGGGTGGCGTCCTGCAGCACCGCCAGGTTGCACGGATAGACGCGCATCGCTTCGGCGTTGTCGGGGTTCTGGCCGGCCAGCAGGGCAGGGTAGCCGTGGCTGTCGAACAGCGCCTGCGACCACACGCCCGGCATGTTGCCGGTGCGCTGTTCGTAGGCCAGCACGCCGCTCAGGAAGAAGTCGTGCAGCACCACCACGCCCGGATGGCGGCGCAGCAGACCGAACATGTGGCTGTGGAAGGGGCTGTTGCCGAACTGGTAGAGGATCTGGTCGTACTCGTCCGCGTGCTCGTCGAACCAGGCGACGCTGCGTTGCGGCAGCGCGGCCAGTTCCGGCGCCAGCGTCAGCTTGTCCTGTTGCAGCACCAGTTCGATGTCGAAATGGTCCAGCATGGCCGGCAGCAGTTGCGCGGCGTAGTCGGCGATGCCGGTGCGCTCGGGCGGCAGCGGCGAGACGAAGGCCAGCTTGGGTTTGCGTGCCGGCTTGGCTGGTGCAGCGACGGCGTCGGCCTGGCTGCGCCACGCTTCCAGCGCGCGCACGGTGCGCTGCGCCGTCACGTCCCACGAGAAGCGCCGTGCTTGCTGGCGGCCGTGCTCGCGCAGGCGCTGTTGCAGCGCGACGTCGGTCAGCACTTCGGCGATCTTGGCGGCGATGGCGGCCGGGTCGTCGGCGTTGAACATTGCCTCGTCGCAGCCGATCACTTCCGGGATGCTGGTGTTGTCGGCGCCGATCACCAGCGCGCCGCAAGCCATGGCTTCCAGCGCCGGCAGGCCGAAGCCTTCGTGGCGCGACGGGAAGACGAACAGCGCGGCATTGCGGTACAGCTCGATCAAGTCGGCGTCGCTGACGTAGCCGGTCAGCACCAGCTCGCCGGCGGCGATGCCGGCGCGTGCCGCATGCGCCAGCAGCTGGTCGCGGTCGTGCTGGCCCAGCTTGCTGGCGATCAGCAGTTGATGGCTGGCCCGCACCGCTTTCGGCAGCAGGCTGTAGGCGGTGATCAGGCCGTCGATATTCTTGCGGGCGTCGAAGCCGCCGGGCGCGTACATCAGCATCGCCCGCGTCAGGCCGAAGCGGCTGCGCAGCTCGCCCCAGCGCTGGGCGTCCGGCGCGGCCGGGTGGAAGCTGTCGTCGACCGCGGTGGAAATGGAGACCACCTGTTCCGGCGCCAGTTGCAGCGCGTCGACGGCTTCCTGGCGCGAGTAGTCGGAGATGGACAGCAGCAGGCCGGCGCGGCGCAGTGAGGCGATCTTGCGGTCGTAGTACTGGCGCTGCGCCGGCGTGCCGAGGTAGGCGTCCGGATTGAGGAAGGGGATCAGGTCGTACAGCACCACGGCGGTGCGCTCGGCGCCGGCGAAGCTGCCGACCGAGACCACGGCGTCGTCGACATAGCCTTCGAACAGGCTGGTGACGAGCACCGCGTCCGGCCGCAGCTGGGCGATCGCGTGTTCGCGCAGCAGCTCGGCGGCGCGGGTGCGGGCGCTGTTGTCGGTGTGCAGCTCGGCCAGCGGCACCGGCACCTCGAACACGCAGATGCGTTCGGGCGGCACCAGGCCGGCGAAGGCGGTGCGCAGGTCGGCGATGGCGTCGGCCAGCGCGCCGTTGAGCAGCAGCCAGACTTCATGCTGGCCGGCGTTGCGCGCCACGCCCAGCGCCAGCGCCAGCGAATAGCGGCCGATGCCGCGGAAGCGGCTTTCGGATTGGGCTCCCTGCAAATCGATGACGATACGCATCAATGTTTCCTTGTCTTCTTGAGCGCGGATTGAAGATCGCGGTAGGCGCGCAGCGCGCGCGGCGACATGTCGCCCAGCGGCGCCTGGGCTTCCGGCGGCATGGCCTGGCTGGCGGCGATGCTGGCCTGGTAGATCCGGGTCATGCCCGGTATGCGCAGCAGCAGCGGGCGCAGCAGGCGCTTGACGCGCGGCCAGCGTTGCAGCGTGCGGGCGGCGCCCAGCAGCGCGGCCTTGGCGCGTGCGCGCAATGCGGCGCGTGCGGCATGCGCCCAGCCGCCGACCATGCGCCACGGCGCGGTGATGCGCCACGAGCTGCTGGCCAGCAGCGCGGCGATCTGCCGGCGCGCTTCCTCGGCTTGCGCCTGCGCCACCTCGGTGGCGTGCACGCGGTTGCTGAGCTCGGCCAGCGCGTGCGCCAGTTCCTCGCTGCGGGCGGCGTTGGCCTGGCTCAGGCGGGTCACGCCTTGCAGGCCGGATTCGGCGCCGGCCAGGCGCAGCTTGCTGTCGATGGTGTGCTCTTCCAGCTGGGCCAGCGCGGCGCGCAGGGCGTCGTCGCGGTCGACCAGGCGCTGCTCGAAGCGTTGCGCCAGCTGGCCCAGCGCCAGGCCGTAGCCGGCGTGGAAGGCGGTTTCGAACGGCGCCAGCACGGCGGCCTCGCCATCCTTTTGCGCGACCACCGCGTAGTCCGGGCTGACGCCGTCGAGCACGTTGATCAGGGCGATCGGCGTGTCGCCGCGCAGGCCGGCTTCCTCCTGCAGGCGCACCACCTTGTGGCGGCCGAAGCCGCCGAACTCGGTGACGAAGGCCAGCAGCTGCGGCGGAATCGGCCGCAGGTGGGTGGGGTCGAGGTAGAAGCTGGAGGCGCCGACCACCAGGTTTTCCGGGTTCGGCGTTTCCATGATCAGCAGGCCGCCCGGCAGCAGCACGCGGCGGGTTTCCGCCACCAGCGTTTGCAGCAGGTCGAACGGGATGTGCTCGACCAGGTGGAAGGCCGACACCACGGCCAGGCTGTTGTCCGGCAGCGCGCGCAGGCAGGCGATGGCGTCGCCCAGTTCAACGTCCAGGCCGCGCTCGCGGCAGGCCGCCAGCATGCCGTCGTCGAGGTCGACGCCGTGGGCGCGGAAGCCCTGTTCGCCCAGCAGCTCCAGCCATTCGCCGCGGCCGCAGCCGAGGTCGAGCGCGGCGGGCGGGTCTTGCAGCGTGCGCAGCGGCGCGAAGAAGGGCTCGTAGGCGCGCAGGCGCTGCTTGATCAGCTCGCGCGAGCCGCGGTAGCGGTCCTCGAAGGCGCGGTAGAAGCCGGCGCTCATCGGGCGATCTCGATCGCCGGTTCCATCCAGCTGGTGCCGGCGAAGGGTTTGCGGTTCATATTCATGACGAGGAACAGCAGCGCCAGGTCGCGCCACTCGTAGTTGTCGGCCAGATGGGTTTCGCTGCTGGTCAGCGCGGTCGTCACCGAGTAGCTGCCTGGGCCGAGGTTAAGCGGGAAGCGGAAGCAATACTCGATCTGTTCGCCGGCGCGCAGATCGGTCAGCGGCTGCTCCATGTGGTGGGTGTTGGTGCCATAGATGTGCTGGCCCAGGCGGTCCTTGATCAGGTAGCCCAGCACCAGGCGCGGCAGGTCTGCGTGTATCCGCACCTTGATGCGCAGCGTGACCGGCACGCCGACGTTGACCGTCTCCACCGGATCGCCGTCGGCGTTCTCCAGGCTGATGGCGGTGACGGTGGCCTTGCCGTTGCCGGAGCTGGTCTGGGTGCGGCCGTCGGCGCCGGTGGTCTGTTCGATGTTGACGCCGTCGCGCTCGGCGATCAGGGCGTTGTAGTAGTCCATCACTTCTTCCGGCTTGCCCTGGAAGGCCAGGTGGCCGCGGTCGAGCAGCAGCGCGCGGTCGCAGATCGACTGGATCGCGGCGCGGTCGTGGCTGACGATCAGCAGCGTGGTGCCGAGCTTGCGGAACTGGCGGATGCGCTCGAAGCTCTTGTGCTGGAACCAGGCGTCGCCGACCGACAGCGCCTCGTCGACGATCAGCACGTCCGGGCGGCGCACGGTGGCCACGCTGAACGCCAGCCGCATCTGCATGCCGGACGAGTACACGCGCACCGGCTGGTCGATGTATTCGCCGATGTCGGCGAAGGCTTCGATCTCGGGCATCAGCGTGCTGATTTCCTCGACGGTCAGGCCCAGCAGCTGGCCCGCCATGTAGGCGTTCTGGCGGCCGCTGAATTCGGGATGGAAGCCCATGCCCAGTTCCAGCAGCGCGGCCACGCGGCCGGTGATCTGCACGCTGCCGGTGGTGGGCTGGGCGGTGCCGGTGATCAGCTTGAGCAGCGTGCTCTTGCCGGCGCCGTTGATGCCGATGATGCCGACCGCTTCGCCCGCCGTCAGTTCGAAGTTGATGTCCTGGATCACCCACTTGAGGCGGTGGCGCTTGCCGAGGGACGGCAAGACCCATTCCGCAAGGCGGCCCCAGCGGTTGCCGTATTGTTTGTAGGCCTTGCCCAGTTGTTTGACGCTTATGGTGCCCATGGTGTGCTTTCGGTGTGGCGCTTACAGTTCATCGACCATCTCGCCGGCGCGCTTGCGGAACAGTTGCAGTCCCAGCGTGCAGCAGACCAGGCCGGCGATGGCGACCGGCAGCAGGCTGCCCCATTGCGGCATCTGGCCGTTGACCAGGATTTGCTGGTAGGCGCCGATCACGGCCGCCATCGGGTTCCACACCAGCAGCTCGCGCACCGGCGCCGGCAGCGTGTTGGCCGGGTAGACGATGGGCGTGAACCAGAACCAGAATTGCAGCACGATGGTGAAGAACTGGCCGACGTCGCGGAAGAAGACGTTGAGCACGCCCAGCACCATGCCAAGGCCGATGGCGAAGGCGATCTGCAGCAGCAGCACCGGGAACACCGCGAAGTAGACCCAGCCGGGGAAGCTGCCGGAGATCACCAGGAAGGCGGTGAACAGGCCGAAGATGATGGTGAAGTTGACCAGCGCATTGAGCACCACGATGATGGGCAGGCAGATGCGCGGGAACTGGAGTTTTTTGATCAGGTTGGCGTGGTCGATGAAGACCGACTGGCTGCGCCCGGTGATCTCGGCGAACAGGCCCCAGGTCAGCGCGCCGGCGCACAGGTAGATGCTGTAGGCGAAGGTGGCGGTGCTGCCCTGCAGACGGCTGCCCATCACCTGCGAGAAGATCACGGTGTAGACCACGATCATGGCCAGCGGGTTGAGGATGGTCCAGGTGGCGCCCAGCAGGGAGTTGCGGTAGCGCGACTGGAACTCGCGCTGCACGCTGCCCAGCACGAAGCCGCGGTAGCGCCACAGGCCGCTGAACATTGCGCGCGAAATCATCGTGCCACTCCGCTCTGGCTGGTGGTCCGGCGCGGGGTGCGGCGGTGGAGCGGGCAGGTGATTTTCGTCATGGTGCGGTGGCGCGCGGGCCGGGTGGCAAAGCTGCGGATTATAACATGGGCAACTGTACGCCCGAGCGCGCCAAACGGGGCGGCGGCCCAGCAGGGACGGGGCGAACTGCTATATAATCCCCGTCATACAGATCGCGGATAGAATTTGTATCCAGATGTTTCCAGCCACCCGTCCCAGCCGCCTCCCATGATCAAAATCCATCTCCAAAACGACAGCGCCGCCGCCGCTCCACCGCTGCCCGTGACGGAAGCGCGGCCGGCGCCGGTCAACGACTGGGCGGTGCAGCCGGAGGTGTTCTTCCTGGAGCTGACCAACCACTGCAATATGCACTGCACCTTCTGCCCGTCGGACTACCTGAAGAAGGAACGCGGCAACGCGGACGACGAGCTGGCGGTGCGCTTCATCGAAGAGGTGCGCGACCTGGGCTTGAACAAGCCCATCCAGTTCAACGTGCTGGGCGAGCCGTTGCTGAACAAGAAGATCTACAAGTACATCGACCTGTGCGAGCAGTACGGCATCGAGGTCTACCTGATCAGCAATTTCGCCATCCTGGACGCCGAGCGCGCGAAGAAGATCTTCCAGCACGACAACGTTGCGCTGGTGCTCAGCCTGCAGACGCCGACCGAGGATTCGTACAAGCGCATGCGCGGCTACGACAAGCTGAACTTCGAGCAGTATTTCGACCGCATCTTCCCGGCGCTGCGCGAAAAGTTCGCCGCCGGCAGCGAATCGCGGGTGGAGGTGCATGTGACGTCGACCTCCAATATGCGCGCCGATTCGACCATCCAGTCCGACTTCGACCTGAATATGTGGGATCCGTTCGATGTCGAGGACAAGGATGCCTTCGTGCTGAACCTGCTAAATCGTTTTGATGGTTTCTCGGAGCAGTTGCGCGCGGAGTTCCCCGAGCAGTTCGAGGCCGAGCGCGTGCGCTCGCTGGAGCAGTATGCCGAGCAGTTGGGTCGCAACCACCTGGCCGCCAGCCGCGACACCATCCCCGATGGCGCGATCGACATGACCGAGGACCAGTTCTGGGGCTATATGTTCGCGCCGAACTGCTTCATCCGCTTCAAGACCTTCGGCCTGTGGACCAAGGAAGAAACGTTCATGAAGACCTTCCTGCCGAAGGAATCGGTGGTCTACGTCGAGGAGCGCGAGGAAGCGCTGGATTGCTCGATGGCGCACAATGTGTCGATGCTGGCGGACGGTCAGATGTCGCTGTGCTGCCTGGACTACGAGGGCGAGATGGGCTTGCCGAATATGCGCGACACCTCGATCGTCGAGCTGCTGCGCGCGCCCGAGCGCGAGGCCATCGCCAAGGATTCGATGAAGTCCGAGGTGTGCCGCCGCTGCCAGGGCAATATCTTCGTGTTCGACAGCGAAGCCAAGGACGAGCGCGCCACCAAATTCGACAAGTTCGGGCGCGGCTGGCATCCGTTCGAGCCGGACATGAACGGCGTCGGCGGGCGCTGGTCGAACGGCAACGGCTGGTTGTACTTCCTGGCGCGCCAGGACAGCAATCTCCTCAACCTGCGCATCATGAGCATCTACGACAGCGCGACGCCGCTGACGGTGCAGGTGCGCGAGCATGACGAGGCCAGCAAGCAATTCGGCGAGGTGTTGCAGCAGCAGGTGTTCTTCGGCGTGCAAAACCAGATGATCGATGCCCAGCTGCCGGTGAGCTTGAAGCAGGGGCAGCTTTATCGTGTCGACTTGCTGTCGCCGACCTTTGTGCCGGCCGAGGCCAACGGCGGCGACGACCGGCGTTCGCTGGGCATCATGCTGTTCGAGGCGGGCGTGCGGCAGGGGGAGTTGCAGGTGGCGGCGCCGGTGGCCGAGCCTGAGCCGGTACCGCAGCCTGAGCCGGTGGTTGTGGCGGAAGCCGGCGTCGCCAGCGGCGGCCGCTTCAAGCGCTGGCTGTCGGCATTGACCGGCAAGCCTTGAAATGTCGGCCCGGACTAGCTCTGGGCCAGTTTCTGCAGCGCGTCCGGGTCGACGATGATGAGCCGGTGCGTGCCTTTCTTGATGATGCCTTGCTGGGTCAGCGACAGCAGCGTGCGGGTCACGGTCTCGCGGCTGGTGTTGATCATGTTGGCGATATCCTGGTGGGTCGGCAGGTTCTCGACCACTTCTTCATCGTCCTTCTGTTCCTTGACCAGTTCCAGGAAGCTGTAGATGCGCTTGGCCGTGTTGTGAATGCTGAGCAGGGCGCGGAACTCCGAATCGCGCTGCACCTTGGCGGCCAGGAAGCGCAGCATCTGGTTGGCCACCGACGGCGAGTGCGAGAACAAATGCAGCGCCGTCGCGCGCGGCAGCAGCGCCACCAGCACCGGCGTGGTCGCCACCACCGAAGCCGAGCGCATGGTGCCGTTGATGACGGCGATTTCACCGAAGAAGTCGCCCGGCGCCAGCATGCGCAGGCCGATCGCGCGGCCATCCTCGGTGATGTCGACCACCTGCAGTTGGCCCTGCACCAGGAACAGCAGGCTGTCGCCGGTCGCGCCTTTTTGCAGCACCACGTCGCGCTTGGCGTAGTGGCGGACGCGGATGTCGGCGCGGACCTTGACCATCTCTTCGTCGGTCAGTTCCGACAGCAGCGGAATCTTGCGCAGATGGATTTGTACATCGATCGTGGCGCCAGCCTGCATGGCGGCCATTGCCTGATCGCCCGTCACCTTGATCACCGAGGTCTTCGAAGGCGTCGTCATGCCGTACCCGTGGCGCAGGCTGGAGCGGCGCCCGTGATGATCCCGCCAAATGTAATAGATTGATACGCCATATGCCTTGAGAGTGCGCCTGGCTCCGGCGTCGATGGCCGGAGGTCGGCGTTAAAAGTTGTCCCAGCGCCAATTGAGCTGGATAGCATGGCTATTATATTGAAACAGCGGGATGTTTTCCTGATTTCTTACCGCGCGCCATTCCAGCTGCAGGCTCTGGTGCGTACCCAGCGGCATCTGTATGGCCGCCCGCAACTGCCGCATGTTCTGGCGGCGGACGATGTCGATGATGTTCTCCGAGTACACCTCGCTGCTTTGCCAGACCTGGCGTGTCCAGCCCAGCTCCCCCTTGAGGTTGTAGGGCAGCGGCTGCGTCAGTTGCAGCGAACTGTACCAGCCGTGGCGGTCGCCGCCGAGACGGCCGTTCTGTCCCTGGTCCGACAATCCGCTCAGCGAGAACGATACCTGCTGCGCGCCGCGCCAGTACAGATTGGTGCCCAGCTCCAGCGTGTTGGAATCGTATTTGGTGCGGGTCGGGTAGCGCACATGGCTGACGCTGGCCAGCAGCGACCATTGCAGGTTTTCCGGCAAGTCCAGCGGCGGCGTGGCGCGGACCTGCAACTGCTCCTGGCGCTGGTAGAGCTGGCGTTCCAGTTGCAGCGCGCTGACCGCGACCGTGCCGTAGCCGCGCCAGCCGCCCCATTGCCACGGCCGCTCGTAGCCCAGCAGCAGCGAGCCGGTGTCCTGCGTGTGCACATTGTCGTTCTGGCGCATGCGCAGCTGGGCGATCAGCAGCGAGCCGGTCTCGTCGAGCTGCTGCAGATAGTCGACCCCGGCCGTCGTCAAGTGGTCGGGCTTGGGCCAGAATTCCGGGTCCAGTTCCCATTGCGTCTGCGTGCTGCCGCTGCCGATGAAGAACTGGTTGCTGCTGGCGCCCTGGTTGATGTTGTTGTCGTAGCCGCGGCCCAGCGACACCGCCCACAGCGGCCGCCACGACGGCTTGGTGTTGCAGCCGCGCGCGCGGTGCTGGTCGATCAGCTCCTGGATGGCCGGCGGCGGCTTGAAGCGGGTTTCGATCTCGCGGAACAGGCGCTCGGCCTCGGCGCCGTGGCCCAGCGTGCATTGGCTGAACGCCAGGTCCAGCCAGGCGCCGGCGTGGCGCGGTTCGCCTTCCAGGAAGCGCAGCAGCAGGGCGTTGGCGCGCTCGGGCTGGTCGGCCGCCAGCGCGCGCATCGCTTCCAGATACAGCTCTTCCTGCTGGATGGGCGCGTACGGCGCCGGCTCGGCATTGGCGCCGGCGTCGGACGAGGCGACCACGATGTCGCGCTGCGGCGCCGCGGCCTGCGCCTGGGCGGCCGCCGCCGCGCCGCTCCACAGCAGCGGCAGCAGCAGCGATAGCAGCAGCGGGGGGCTTACGGCGCGCATGGCGCGTCCTCAAGGGTGTACAGATTAATCGGGTGCTCCTTGCCGCGCAATACGCGCTGGCCCAGTTGGCGGAAACGGTGGCGGCTGGCGCGGCTCACCGTGCCTTCGCCGATGATGATGTCGTACGGGTAATCGCGCGCCGCCTGCTCCAGTCGTGATGCCGTGTTGACGCTGTCACCCACGGCAGTATAGATGCTGCGCATGGCGGTGCCAAAGTCGCCCGCCATCGCCAGCCCGCTTTCGATGCCGATGCGCACCCTGAGCGGCGGCAGGCCGTCGGCGGCGCGGCGCGTGTTCAAATGCTGCACCGCCTGCAGCATGGCGCGGGCGGCGTCCAGCGCCAGGTTGGCGTGGTCGGGATTGGGCAGCGGCGCTCCCCAGAACGCCACCATGCCGTCGCCGGTGTATTTGTCGAGGGTGCCGCGCATCGCCAGCACCGGGCGGGTCAGGCAGTCGAGGAATTCGGTGGTCAGGCGCGCGGCCTCCTCGACCGGCAGCGATTCGACATGGGTGGTGTAGCCTTCCATGTCGGCGATCAGCGTGGTCACGTCCAGCTGGCGCGGGGCCAGCGGGTCTTGCAGGTTGCTGCGCAACAGTTCGTCGACCACGTCGCCCGCCACGTACTGGCGCAGCGTGTCGAGCAGGCGGCGCGAGCGGGTCTGCGCCTGCTGCCAGTGGAAGGGCACGGCCACCATCAGCAGGAACAGATTCGACAGCAGCGGGCCGGACGGGCCGAAGCTGGCGTCGTGCGGGGCGATGGCGTAGGCCAGCAGCAGCCACAGCGCCGAGCTGGCGACCAGCAGCGTGACGTTGACGGCGGCCGTGCGGCGCGGCAGCGTGTAGCTGGCCAGCGCCGTCACGCCGAGGCAGAACAGCAGCGCGATCAGGCTGCCGGGCCAGGGCGCGGGGGCCAGGCCGGCCTGGCGGTCCAGCAGGCCGGTCAGCATGGAGGCGTGCACCATCAGCCCGGCGCTGAGCGCGCCCAGCGGCGTGGCGACGCGGTCGCCGATGCTCAGCGCGGACGAACCGATCAGCACCAGCCGGCCCTGGATGAACTCGGGCGGCACGCGCTGGTCCAACAGGTCGGCGGCCTTGGCCACTTCGTAGGCGGGCCAGTCGCGGGTGTAGGGAATGCGCACCCAGCCGGTGGCGGTGTCGGGCAGCGGGCGGCCGCCGGCGCAGCAGTCGAACAGCGCGCGCGACAGCGTCGGATAGCTGTGGCCGTTGAACACGGTTTGCATCGGCACGCGGCGCAGCACGCCGTCGGGGTCGGGGGCGACGCCGATGTTGCCGAAGTGGAGGGCCTGCGCCAGGCCGGCGTGGTTGGCGATGTAGCCGTAGGCCGGCACGCCGCCGGGCACGGCGCCCGGGGCGCCGCCGGCCAGCGTGCCGCTGTGCAGCGGATCTTCGCGCTGGCCGAAATCGAACAGCTGGGCCACCACCAGCGGCGCGTGCTGGGACAGCATCGTCATGCGGGCATCGCCGGCGGCGTCGGCCGGTTTTTCCTGCAGGATGTCGAGTGCGACGCCGCGGGCGCCATCGGCCAGCAGCGCTTCCACCATTTCCGCCATGCGGGTGCGCGGCCAGGGCCAGGGGTAGCGTTCCAGGCTGGTTTCGTCGATGTCCACCAGCAGCATGCGCTGTTCCGGCTGGGGGCTGGCGCGCAGCAGCGTGGAGCGGTCGCGCAGCCAGTTGTCCAGCCGCTGCGCCGCGCCGTCGTGGTCCCACTGGACCCAGGCGGTGATCAGCAGCGCGGCAACGGCGATGCAGCCGCGCGCGACAGTGGTGGAGGGGAACGGAATGCGCAAAATAGCCGGTGATCCAGGTGGGGCGGCCGCTGGTGGGCCGCGCAAAATAAAGTAGTTGCTGCGGTAAAATAATCGCCCAGTATAACGGCTTGTGCTGGGAAGGAATAGTGCGAATTATTTTTTTTATATTGTTTCCAAACGCACAGCGGCCGGTGTGGCGGCGGCCTCCACTCAATTGTATCCAAATGAAAGAATGTGACCCGAGTCACATACTTTCAAGGAGGATAGCGGAGAATGTAGGCTGAGGGAGAAACTTATTATGCGCAATCAATTTCACACCATATTAGCGGCCATGATGCTGGGCCTGGGACTGCTGGCATCCGCCGCCCAGGCCGGCGAAGCCGGGAAGGTCGTGTTCGTCGCTGGCCAGGCCAGCGTCGGCGCGCGTCCTGTCGCGCTCGACGCGGCCATCCAGGAGGGTGACGAATTGACCACCGGCGCCGACGGCTACGTCTACGTCAAGACCGTCGACCAGGGTTTCCTGGTGCTGCGCCCGAACAGCAAGGCGCGCATCGTCGCCTACCATATCGATGCGCAAAACCCGGCCAACACCCGCGTCAAGCTGGAGTTGCTGCAGGGCGTGGCGCGCAGCATTTCCGGCACCGGCGTCAAGCAGGCGCGGCAGAACTTCCGCTTCAACACGCCGGTCGCCGCGATCGGCGTGCGCGGCACCGACTTCGTCGTCTACACCGACCAGCAGACTTCGCGCGTGACCGTGGTGTCGGGGGGCGTGGTGGTCAGCGGCTTTGCCGGCGGCTGCGGCCCCGAAGGCGGCGGCCCTTGCGAGGGCGGCGCCAGCCGCGAGCTGTTCGCCGGCCAGGCCGGGCTGATGCTGCAGGTGCAGCGCGGCCAGACCAGCCCGCAACTGTTGCGCAGCCCGGTGATGTCGCCGGCTGATCAAGGTGCGCCGGCGCGTCCTGACGAGCCTGTGGGTAAAGTAGGTGCGACCAGCCCGAGCGGCGATGTCAATCTCGATGCGCAGAAGTCCAACAATGTACTGAATAACAGTAAGCAGATTACACCGAATAACGTCACCACTCCGGGCGGTGGTACGCCGCTGCCGCCGTTGGTGGATCAGAAGCCGGAAGTGCCGGTGGTGGTGCCGCCTATCGATGTGACGCCGCCCGTGGTGGCGCGTTCCGAGCCGGAAGTTTTCTGGGGCCGTTACCAGGCGATTGCCGGTACCACGGTGGATGCGGAGTTGCAGGCCAAACTGAAAAGCGGCAAATACGAGGCGCCGATGTTTGCTGGCGGCTATCAGATTACCCGTCCAAGCTCGTACACGCTGACGATGCCCAAAGAGGGGAATGTGTCGTTTGCCTTGACGGGCAGCGATGCGACGCTGCAACGAACCGGGAAAGAGGCGGTCATAGCATCCGTGGAAGATGCGCGCCTGAATGTGAACTTCGCTACCAAGACCTTTGATACCGGCCTGACCGTGGTCGGCGATGGCTTGCGGGTGCCGATTAATTCCACCGGCGTGGTAACGAATAAAGGCATGCTGACCAATCCGACACTGAGCGGCACTTTCGTTCGCGGTTATCTGGGAGGCGTCAACGCTACTGAGGCCGCTTATATCTTCCAGAATATCCAGCCTGCCGTAACGGTAACGGGCGGGACCAGCTGGTCGCGCTAGAAATGATGTGTATATATTAGGCGGCAGGGAAGAATTAATGGCCGCTGCTTAATTTGCTGTCAGTATTAATAATCGGGTAATATCGCATGCGCGACATTATCCGATTTTTTTTGTCTGATGGCGTCGTACTGCATGAGCGGATAGAATGATGCCCGCTGTCGGTTCAGCAGTAGTTTTTTTGACCTATTTGCATAATTATTGAGCAGTTGGATACAAATAGTTTCAAATTGGACGGAAAAACTTTTTGATTTGTGATGCCCGTCACAAACTTTGTGGCGTGGTGTGGCAATATACCCCCACCTCTGCAAGAAGTGTTCAGTGTGATACGGCGCTGTATGCTCTGAACAGCAGAATTTATGGTTTAAACCAAAACTTTTTAAGGAACTATCTATCATGGCGGCAACTGATTACGCAGCAGTAGTACAACAACTGTACATTTCCTACTTCGGTCGTCCAGCCGACTACTACGCTCTGCAGAGCTTCACCGCTCAACTGGCAGCAGCTGACACCGGCGGCACCCTGGTAACCACCCCACTGCTGAGCGCCTACGCTCAAGCCAACCCAACCTCCGCAGTTGGCAAACTGGTTGCCAGCTTCGCAGGCAAGCCAGAAGCAGTTGCTCTGTACGGCACGGGCACCGACATCCTGTCGATCTCGAAGTTCGTCAACGCCATCTACCAGAACGTTCTGCACCGCGATGCTGACACCGACGGCGGCACCTACTGGATCAACAACATCATGGCCGGCAACGTCAGCAAAGAAAACGCTGCCCTGGCAATCACCGAAGGCGCACTGGGTAACACCTCGCCACAAGGTCTGATCGACGCAGCCCTGGTGAAAAACACCGCAGCGATCGCTATCGACTTCACCAACTCGCTGGACACCATCCCTAAGATCAACGCTTTCTCGGGCGACGCTGCTGCTGCTGCTGCACGCACCCTGCTGTCGCAAGTGACCGCCACCACCGACCTGACCGCTTACCACGCAAGCGTGGTTGCAGCCATCACCGGCCTGATCACCCCACCATCGACCGTTACCGTTCTGACCGACGGCGTTGACAACCTGGTAGGTACCAGCGGCAACAACGTATTCAACGGTTCCGACAAGACCTTCACCGGTCTGGACACCATCGACGGCGGCGCAGGCAACGACACCCTGAACCTGTCCGACGTGACCGGCGACGCTATCGACGTTTCGATCGCTACCGTCAAGAACGTGGAAAACCTGGTTCTGACCTCGACCAAAGGCCTGAAAACCGCAGCTGCCGACGTATCCGGCTGGGCTGGTCTGACCTCGGCTACCTTCAGCCTGAACAAGATCGACACCGCTGACCAAACCATCACCGCTGCCGGCACCACCGCTCTGGCTGTTAACGCCACCGGCAAGATCCTGACCACCGCGCTGAACGTCAACGGCGGCTCGACCAGCGCTGTTACCCTGGCTAACGGCACCAACGACAACTCGGGTCGTTCGATCAACGTCAAAGGCGCTGCTGGTGCGACCACTACCGTGTCCGTCACCCAGACCGCAAGCACCGGCGGCAAAACCGCGGCTGTTGCTATCACCGACCCGAACGCAGCCGGCGCCAAGGCCAACACCATCGCCAACGTGACCATCGACGGTATCGTTGACGCTGCTGCAACCGTAACTTCCAATGCGCTGACCTCGCTGACCCTGGCGAACAGCTCCAAAGGCGTTACCGTTACCGCTGCTGCTGGTACCCGTGCCCTGGGCGTGACCCTGAACGGCGACACCGCCGGTGCAGCTGTGACCGACGCAACCGCAACCACCCTGAACGTTACCTCCTCGGGCACCAAATCGTCCAACGTGGTTCTGACGGCTGGCGCCGCTACCAAAGTTGGCATCACCGCTGGTGTTGATCTGTTGGTCGACACCCTGACCGTTGGCCAGGCAACTGCCGCGACCGTTGCTGGCGCTGGTAAAGTCACCGTGACCACCCTGACCGCTGGTTCGCTGGCTTCGATCGACGCATCGGCCAACACCGGTGGCGTGACCATCACTTCGGCTCTGGGTACTGGCGTAGCCTTCACCGGCGGCGCTGGCAAAGACAGCATCACCATCGGCGCAACCACCAAAGCAATCGCAATGGGCGCTGGCGACGATACCGTCACCATCACTGCTAGCGCAGGCGCTACCACCGTTGATGGCGGCGCAGGCATCGACACCCTGGCCGGCGCTACCGCTGTCCTGAGCACCCTGACCAGCGTTCCTGCCGACGCAGCCAAGTACACCGGCTTCGAAACCCTGAAAGTCACCGACGTGCTGACCAACGGTTCGTCGATCGACGTATCGAAGATCGCTGGCGTGGTTAACTTCACCTCGACCGGTGTTGCTACCGCCGGTACCTCGACCGTGAACGGCCTGGGTGCAAACGCCAACGTTTCGCTGGAAGGCGCAGTTGCCACCACCGCAGTGGTTGGCGTTGCTGAAGTCTTCACCATCGACGTAACCGGCACCACCGCTGTTGGCGCTGACACCTACGCATTCGACGGCACCACCATCACCCTGGCTGATGCCGACAATGCTGCTGCCATCGCTGGTAAGATCAATGCTGGTGTCTACGCCAACTGGACCACTTCGGTGACCGGCAATGTTGTTACC
This sequence comes from Rugamonas rivuli, assembly GCF_009380165.1. GTDB lineage: Bacteria > Pseudomonadota > Gammaproteobacteria > Burkholderiales > Burkholderiaceae_D > Rugamonas > Rugamonas rivuli. Next base: position 426,191 of record NZ_WHUF01000004.1, on the reverse strand, counting down.
TTCACCGCTAAAGCTACCGGCGTTAAAACCGACGCTAGCTCGGCCAACTTCGTCTTCACCGACGTTGCTGGCGCAACCACCCACGTTGAAGCGTTCAACACCACCACCCAAGGCGTGACCGCAGTTTCGCTGCTGAATGGCGGTAAGCTGGCACTGGTTCAAGCAGTTGACACGGCTAACGACGTAATCAACCTGAAGCTGAACGCCAACTACACTGAAAGCAACGACGCTACCAGCACCATCACCGCTATCACCCACACCGTTGACGCCAGCCTGGTTGAGACCCTGAAAGTGAACAGCACTGGTAACGCCAGCGCCACCCTGTCGGCTGGTAACTCGGCTGACGGCGTGAACAACACCCTGGTTGTTACCGACGTAGCTCTGGTGAACCTGTCCGTGACCGGCGACCAAGCCTTCACGTTCGCATCGGCTGCTCTGCAGACCAAACTGGCAACCATCGACGCATCGGCTCTGACCGCCGGCGCAACCATCGACGGTTCCCTGTCGGCTGCTGGTTCGGCTGCTCTGACCATCAAAGGTTCGGCAACCGCAGCTAACAGCCTGACCGGCGGCGCAGCTAACGACACCATCACCGGTGGCGCTAAAGCTGACTTCATCAAAGGCGGCGCAGGCGGCGACACCCTGACCGGTGGTGCTGGCAACGACACCTTCGCTTACGCTACTGGCGATTCGTCGATCGGTACCGGCAAGTTCGATACCATCACCGACTTCAAAGCTAACACCTACGGCACCGGCACCGCTGGCGCTGCTGGTATCAGCGCAAACGCCTCCGCTTCGAAATGGACCGGCGACGTTCTGCAATTCGCTAAACTGGGTTCGGGCGCTGGCGGTGTTATCGTTGACGTGTTCACCTCGGCAGCTGATGCTTCGACCTACCTGGCTAACCACACCGGTACCGCAAACACCGTTGTAGCAGCTCTGGATTCGACCGGCAACAACCTGTACGTTGACAACACCGGCGACGGTATTGCTGACTTCTACATCCACCTGACCGGCGTGACCACCATCACCGCCGCTGCTTTCACCGTAATCTAAGAAAGCAACTGGTTGATGTAACTGCATCGGAATGCCCGGCGTAAGCCGGGTACTCCGAAGTCAGTCACCAGAACACCCCGCTAGCCTCGTGCTTGCGGGGTGTTTTTTTATTAACGGAATGTGCACTATGTTGTGCACGAGTTGTAAAAAATGTGACGAGGATCACATTTTTTGAGGAAATTCAGCGATAATGTCGGCTATCGTCGAAATTGCGGCGATCCCTTTTTTGTAAGGTCGTGCAGCGCACGAAATGACATGAAAAACAAATTACTCGATTCAAAGAACGAAATTGCTCAGGTGCTGCGCACCTTCAAGAGCACCTTTGTCACGGTCGGCGTGTTCAGCGCGATCAGCAACCTGCTGATGCTGGCGCCGTCGCTGTACATGCTGCAGGTCTACGACCGCGTACTGGCCAGCCGTAACGAAATCACCTTGCTGATGCTGTCGCTGATGATCGTCGGCGCCTATCTGTTTGTCGGCGCCCTGGAGCTGGTGCGTAGTTTCGTGCTGGTGCGCGTCGGCGCGCAGTTCGACATGAAGCTCAACAAGCGCATCTACAGCGCGGCCTTCGAGCAGAACCTCAAGCGCAGCGGCGGCAACGCCGGCCAGGCGCTGGCGGATCTGACCAATGTGCGCCAGTTCCTGACCGGTAACGCCTTGTTCGCCTTCTTCGACGCGCCATGGTTCCCGGTCTACCTGATCGTGATCTTCGTCTTCGAACCGTCGCTGGGCCTGTTCTCGCTGGTCGGCACCGTCCTGCTGGTGATCTGCGCCTACGTCAACGAACGCGTGTCGCACAAGCCGCTGAGCGAAGCCAACGCCATGGCGATCGCTTCCAACACGCTGGCGACCAACAATCTGCGCAACGCCGAAGTGATTGAATCGATGGGCATGCTGCCCAACCTGATGAACCGCTGGTTCAAGCTGCACGGCAAGTTCCTGCACCTGCAGGCGGAAGCCAGCGAGAAGGCCGGCGTGATCGGCGCCGTCACCAAGTTTGTCCAGGTGTCGCTGCAATCGCTGGTGCTGGGCTTTGGCGCGCTGCTGGTTCTTGAAAATAAAATCTCCCCGGGCATGATGATTGCCGCCTCCATCCTGGTCGGCCGCGCGCTGGCGCCGGTGCAGCAGGTGATCGGCGTATGGAAATCGTTCAGCTCGACCCGCAGCGCCTACGAGCGCCTGACCATGCTGCTGGCCGCCAATCCGGCCCGTGCCGCCGGCATGGAACTGCCTAAGCCGCTGGGCAATGTGTCGGTCGAAGGCGTGACGGCGGCGCCGCCGGGCTCGCAGGCGCCGGTGCTGCGCGGCGTGAATTTCTCCATCGCCGCCGGCGATGTGCTGGGCGTGATCGGCCCCAGCGGTTCGGGCAAATCGACGCTGGCGCGCTTGCTGGTCGGCGTGTGGCCGGCCGGGCTGGGCAAGGTAAGGCTGGACAGCGCCGATATCTATACCTGGAACAAGAGCGAGCTCGGGCCGAGCATCGGCTATCTGCCGCAGGATATCGAACTGTTCAGCGGCACCATCGGCGAGAACATCGCCCGCTTCGGCGACGTCGATCCGGAAAAGGTGGTGCAGGCTGCCAAGCGCGCCGGCATCCATGAACTGGTGCTGCATTTCCCCGACGGCTACAACACCATGCTGGGCGACGGCGGCGCCGGACTGTCCGGCGGCCAACGCCAGCGCCTCGGCCTGGCGCGCGCCATGTACGGCGATCCGTCGTTCCTGGTGCTCGATGAACCGAACTCCAACCTGGACGATGTCGGCGAGGCCGCATTGGTGCAAGCGATTAACGACCTGCGCGCGCGCGGCAAGACCATCGTCCTGATTACCCACCGCACCAGCATCATCGCCGCCACCAGCAAGCTGCTGATGTTGCGCGACGGCCAGGTGGCGGTGTTCGGTCCGACCAACCAGGTGCTGGCGCACCTGCAGGAGAACAACCAGAAGCAACTCGAAGCGCAGCAAGCGGCCCAGCAACAGCAGGCCGCGCAGCAGGCGGCCCAGCGTGCCGAGGTCGATGCACAGCAGGTTGCGCAACAACAGCAGGCAGCTGCTGCCGCTGACGCGACGGAACAGGAGTAATGCGATGAATATGATTAAAAAGCAGGAACCCGCGGCGGAGGTCATCACCCATGATGTGGCGCCGCTGACGGTCAATACGGATGCCTCGTCGTACGCGCGCATGGGCTGGATACTGGTGCTGGTCGGCTTTGTCGGCTTCCTGGTCTGGGCTACCTTCGCACCGCTCGACAAGGGCGTGCCGCTGTCCGGCACCGTGGTCAAGGAAAGCAACCGCAAGGCGATCCAGTATCAGGCGGAAGGCATCGTCCAGGATATCCTGGTCAACGATGGCGACCACGTCAAGCAAGGCCAGGTGCTGGTGCGCATGAACGGCACCCAGGTCAAGTCGAACATGGATGTGACGATCGCCCAGTACCTGGGCGGCCGCGCCGCCGAGGCGCGCTTGCAGGCCGAGCTGGCAGGCAAGTCGCAGATCCCGTTCCCGTCCAAGCTGCAGCCGTACAAAGACGATCCGCGCGTGCCCGGCATTATGATGCTGCAGGAACAGTTGCTGACGTCGCGCCAGTCGGCGCTGCGCAACGAGCTGGCCGGCTCCGATGAAAACATCGCCGGCATCACCTCCCAGGCGCGTGGCCTGGAAGAGTCGCGCAACGCCAAGAAGGAACAGCTGGCCATCGCCAAGGAACAAATGGACAGCACGCGCGAGCTGGCCGCCGAAGGTTATGTCGCCCGCAACCGTTTCCTCGATCTGCAGCGCACCTATTCGCAGCTGATCGGCCAGATTGCCGAGGACGTCGGCAACCTCGGACGTTCGCGCCGCCAGATCGCCGAACTGAATCTGCGCAAGATGCAGCGCACGCAGGAATACCAGAAGGAAGTGCGCACGCAGCTGGCTGAAACGCAGAAGGAAGCCGAGGCGCTGGAAGGCCGCCTGAAAGGCCAGGCCTTCGAAGTCGGCAGCATTGAAATCAAGTCGCCGGTCGATGGCACGGTGCTGGGTTCGACCGTCTTCACCCGCGGCGGCATCGTCAGCCCTGGCGCGAAAATGATGGAAATCGTGCCGACCGACGATTCGGTGGTGGTGGAAGGGCAGCTGGCTGTCAACCTGATCGACAAGGTGCATCCGGGCCTGCCGGTCGAACTGATCTTCGCCGCCTTCAATTCGAACAAAACGCCGCATATCCAGGGTACCGTGATCCAGGTGGCGGCCGACCGCGCCGTCGAGGAGCGCACCGGCAACCCGTACTACAAGGTACGCGCCAAGGTGACGCCGGAAGGCGCGAAAATGATCGCCGCCAAGAAGATGGCGGTCGTGCCAGGCATGCCGGTCGAGATCTTCGTGAAAACGGGCGAACGCAGCATGATGAGCTACCTGCTGAAGCCAGTGTTCGATCGTGCAAAAACCTCAATGTCGGAGGACTAACGTGGCACACATCCTGAAACGCGCGCAGCGCCTGACGGTGATGGCGTCCGCCGTGGCGGCTGCGGCGCTGCTGTACACCCCGGCGGCCGGCGCGCTGGGCCTGATGGAAGCGTACCGGGCCGCGCTGCAGAACGATGCGACCTATCGCTCGGCATACTATGCGAGCGAGGCCGGCAAGGAAAACCGTGCGCTGGGCCTCTCCAACCTGCTGCCCCAGGTCTCCGCCAACTATGGCTTGACCCAGGTACGCAATACGGTCACGCAAGCTCCGCCGCTGCCCGTGCTGCCGCAGCAGATCTATGCGCGCGATTACCTGAGCCGCTCGACCGGCATCCAGGTCCGCCAGAGCCTGTTCAATCTGGACGGCTATGCGCGCTACAAGCAAGGCGGCTATCAGGCCGACTACACGGCGGCGCAGTTCGAGAGCCAGCAGCAGGAAGTGGTGTCGCGCGTGATCAGCGCCTATCTGGACACGCTGTACAAGGGCGACCTGCTGATGCTGGCGAAAGTCGAGCGCGATGTGTACGTCGAGCAGCGCAAGGTCAATGACCGCCTGTTTGAAAAAGGCGAGGGTACCCGCACCGACATGCTGGAAAGCCAGGCACGCCTGGATTCGTCCGAAGCCGCCGTGCTGGAAGCGCAGGATGCGCTGGCACTGTCGCGCACCACGCTGGGCAGCATCATCGGCGGCGATGTCGGCGAGCTGGACAAGCTGGTGCCGGACTTCCAGACCCGCCCGCTCGACAGCGTCAGCTTCGAGGAATGGAAGCGCATCGCGCTGGAGCGCAATCCGGATATCAAGACGCTGGGCTACGGCGTCGATATCGCGCGCCTGGAGGTGCTGAAGGCACGCGCCGGCCATGCGCCGCGTATCGATCTGGTCGGTAACTACAGCCGCAGCGCTTCCGATTCGATCCAGACTTACGATCAAAGCACGGTCTCGCGCAGCATCGGCATTCAGGTCAACATTCCGCTGTACTCTGGCGGTTCGGTCAATGCGCAAAGCCGGATGGCCGTCGCGAACCAGGAAAAAGCCAAGGCCGACTTGCAGATCCAGATCGACAAGACCGTGGCCGAACTGCGCAAGGACTTTGACTTCATGCTGAGCGCGATCACGCGTGTCAATGCCTTGCAGAAGGCGGTGGCATCGTCCGAGCTGCTGATCAAGGCTACCCAGCAGAGCGTCAAGGGCGGCGTGCGCATCAACCTGGACGTGCTCAATGCGACCCAGCAGCTGTACGTCAACAAGCGCGACCTGGCCCAGGCGCGCTACAACTACCTGATCACCATGCTGCGCATGCGGGCGGCGGCGGGTACCTTGTCGGAAGCCGACGTGCGGGAAATCGCCCCGTATTTTCGCGGGTGAGCATGATGGACGGCAGGCAGTAACGGCCATCGCCATGAAAAAAAGCCGCGCATCGTTGGATGCGCGGCTTTTTTTTATGGGCGGTGCTTACGCCGCCTGGTCCTTGCCGTAGCAATGCGGGCACGATTTCTCGTACACGTATTCCGGCGCCAGTTGCTGGCGCGGCGTCACCACCGAGCGGCAGACGAAGCATTGCACGGTCTCGGTCGGTTCCAGTTTCGGATTGAGCGCGGTGCGGTAGTCGAACACGAAGCAGTCGCCGGTGTAGTGGGCGCCGCCGACTTCCTCGAAGTACTTGAGGATGCCGCCTTCGAGTTGGTAGACGTTGTCGTAGCCGATGTTCTGCATGTGGATCGCGGCCTTTTCGCAGCGGATGCCGCCGGTGCAGAAGGTCACCACGGTCTTGCCGGCGAAGTCGTCCTTGTGGGCGGCGATCACTTCCGGGAACTCGGTGAACTTCTTGATGCGGTAGTCGACCGTGTGGTCGAAGGTGCCGACGTCGACTTCGAAATCGTTGCGGGTGTCGACCATGACCACCGGGCGGCCGTTGTCGTCGACGCCGCTGTCGAGCCAGCGCTTGAGCGTGTGGGCTTCGACGAAGGGCGCGCGGCCTTCTTCCGGCTTGATCAGCGGCATGCGCATGGTGATGATTTCTTTTTTGATCTTGACCAGCATGCGCTTGTGCGATTGTTCGGCCGAATAGCTTTCCTTCACTTCCAGGTCGGCGAAGCGGGCGTCGCTGCGGACCCAGGCCAGGAACTCGTCGATGTGCGAGCGCGGGCCGGACAGGAACATATTGATGCCTTCCGGCGTCAGCAGGATGGTGCCTTTCAGTTCCAGCCGCTTGCAAATGTCCTGGTACAGCGGGCGCATCGCCTCGGTGTCGTCGAAGGTGACGAATTTGTAGGCGGCGATGTTGACGTGAGCGGCAGCGGCAGCGATGGCGGCGGCATGCGCTTCAGCTTGTAAAGCAGTATTAGCGTGCATGGTGGCAGGATCAAAAGAAGTAAGGAGCCGACATTATACGCAAGGTTGAGCAATTTAGCTCAAGATGTGCCTAAAAAACGAGCACACTGGTTGACGTTCTTAGTTGTCAATGTTGCTGGATCGATTGATATGACTGCCCAAATCCAACCGAAAAATTCAGGATTCACATGGTGCTCCGCGAAAGAGCGTGCCGGTGGGGCGCTACCGCCATCCTCTATCACCGTCGCTAGCCAGAGTTCTGCAGCTTCACGAGCATTGTCGATAGCCTCATCCAGGGTGTCGCCTGCGGAGAAACAACCTGGAAGATCAGGTATGACAACGCCAAATGCATGGGTTGCGTCACCAGGCTCAATTGCGATCGGATACCTCATGATGATGTCCTATTTCAGTCCAGCTTGCTTGAGTAGTTTTTGAACCAAGCCTACCCCGAGATCTTTTTTAGGATGCGGTACGCTGATGTGTCCGCCTCGCTCCGGGTGCGAGTAGATGTGGTGGGATCCCCTGACGTTGCGGAGTATCCAGCCGGCTCGTTCTAGTTGCTTGATCAGGTCGGCGCTATTCATTCGCCTATCGTACGTATAGCGTAACACCGCACGCCGAGCTGGCGCAAATGGGGCTGCAAATCAGATTCATCGCACCCGGCCGCCGCACGGTAAAATAGCTGGTTATTGAACCAGCATTGAGCGGCGTATGAACATGGTAGCAAACGAACAAGAAGTGGCGGCACCGGCAGCGGCTCTCCCGACCGGACCGGATTTCGTCCATCTGCGGGTGCACTCGGAATACTCCATCGTCGACGGCCTGGTCCGCATCGACGACCTGGTCGGCAGCGCCGCCAAGGACAAGCAGGCGGCGCTGGCCGTCACCGACCTGTCCAATATGTTCGGCATGGTCAAGTTCTACAAGGCCGCGCGCGGCAAGGGCATCAAGCCCGTGGTCGGCGTCGATGTCTGGATCACCAACGACGACAACCGCGACAAGCCGCACCGCCTGATGCTGTTCGCCAAGAACCACATGGGCTATCTGCAGCTGTGCGAACTGCTGTCGCAAGCCTGGCTCACCAACCAGTACAAGGGCCGCGCCGAGATCCGCACCGAGTGGCTGGCCGAGCTGACCGCCAAGACCTATCCGCTGCTGCCCGACGTCAATCCGGCCAACGGCCTGATCGTGCTGTCCGGCGCGCACTTCGGCGACGTCGGCATGGCGATTGAAAACGGCAATCCGGCGCTGGCCGAAAAGAACGCGCAGAAGTGGGCGCAGATCTTCCCCGGCCATTTCTACATCGAGATCCAGCGCGCCGGCCAGGCCAACCAGGAAGCCCAGGTGCGCCACGCGGTGGCGCTGGCCGCCAAGCTGGGCCTGCCGGTGGTGGCCACGCATCCGGTGCAGTTCATCAACAAGGACGAGTTCATCGCCCACGAGGCCCGCACCTGTATCGCCGAAGGCGAAATGCTGGCCAATAACAAGCGCGTGCGCAAGTTCAACGAGCAGATGCGCTTCCTGTCGCAAGCCGAGATGCGCGAGCTGTTCCACGACCTGCCGGCCGCGCTGCAGAACTCGGTGGAAATCGCCAAGCGCTGCAACCTGACGCTGACCCTGGGCAAGCCGCAACTGCCGAACTTCCCGACGCCGGGCATGACCATCGACGAGTTCCTGCGCGCGGAAACCCGCAAGGGCCTGGAAGAGCGCCTGGAGCAGCTGTATCCGGACCCGGTCAAGCGCGAGCAGCAACGGCCGCGCTACGAGGAGCGGCTGGAGTTCGAGAACAACACCATCATCAACATGAAGTTCCCGGGTTACTTCCTGATCGTGGCGGAGTTTATCCAGTGGGGCAAGAACAACGACGTGCCGATCGGGCCGGGCCGGGGTTCGGGCGCGGGCTCGCTGGTGGCGTATGCGCTGAAGATCACCGACCTCGATCCGCTGAAGTACAACCTGCTGTTCGAGCGTTTCCTGAATCCCGAACGCGTCTCGATGCCCGACTTCGACATCGACTTTTGCCAGGAAAAACGCGACCTGGTGATCCAGCACGTCAAGGACTTGTACGGCCGCGACGCGGTGTCGCAGATCGCGACGTTCGGTACCATGGCGGCCAAGGGCGCGATCCGCGACGTCGGCCGCGTGATGGACTTCGGCTACAACTTCTGCGACGGCGTCTCCAAGCTGATTCCGTTCAAGCCGGGCAAGCCGGTGTCGATCGCCGAGGCGATCGAAGAAGAACCGATGCTCAAGGAACGCCAGCAGAACGAGGAAGAAGTGGCGCAGCTGCTGGACCTGGCGCAACAGGTCGAAGGCATCACCCGCAACATCGGCATGCACGCCGGTGGCGTGCTGATCGCACCGGGCAAGTTGACCGACTTCTGCCCGCTGTACACGCAGGGCGGCGACGGCGGCGTGGTGTCGCAGTACGACAAGGATGACGTCGAGGCCGTGGGCCTGGTGAAGTTCGACTTTTTGGGCCTGACCACGCTGACCATCCTGGACCGCGCAGTCCGCTACATCAAGATGCTCGATCCGAAAGAGGCCGAGTTCGACCTGGCGCGCCTGCCGCTGAACGACCGCCCGTCCTACGAGCTGCTGACCAAGGCCAAGACCGTGGCCGTGTTCCAGCTGGAGTCGCGCGGCATGCAGGGCATGTTGAAAGATGCCCGTCCCGACCGCTTCGAAGACATTATCGCGCTGGTGGCGCTGTACCGTCCGGGCCCGATGGACCTGATCCCGGACTTCTGCAAACGTAAGCACGGCGAAAAATTCGACTATCCCGATCCGCGCACCGAATCGATTCTGTCCGAAACCTACGGCATCATGGTGTATCAGGAGCAGGTGATGCAGATGGCGCAGATCGTCGGCGGCTACTCGCTGGGCGGCGCCGACATGTTGCGCCGCGCGATGGGTAAGAAGAAGGCCGAGGAGATGGCCGAGCACCGCGAGATCTTCCGCGCCGGCGCCGCCAAGGATGGCCTGACCGCGCAGAAGGCCGACGAGATTTTCGACTTGATGGAAAAGTTCGCGGGCTACGGCTTCAACAAGTCGCACGCCGCCGCGTATGCGCTGCTGTCGTATCACACGGCTTACCTGAAGGCGCACCATCCGGCCGCGTTCATGGCAGCCAATATGTCGCTGGCGATGGAGGATACCGAGAAGGTCAAGATCCTGGTCGAGGATTCGATCGACATCTGCGGCCTGACCATCCTGCCGCCGGACATCAACAAGTCCGACTTCCGCTTCATGCCGGACGGCCCGCCGCCTTCGGTGACGGGCAAGAAGGTCACGCAGATCCGCTACGGCCTGGGCGCCTGCAAGGGCGCCGGCCAGAATGCGATCGAGGCCATCATCGCCGCGCGCACCGCCGGCGGCCCGTTCACCAGCCTGTTCGATTTCTGCAAGCGCGTGGACAAGAAGCAGATCAACCGCCGCACCATCGAATCGCTGATACGCGCGGGCGCCTTCGACTGCCTGGCGATCGACCGCGCCATCCTGCTGGCCTCGGTCAGCTTCGCGATGGAGTGCGCGGACCAGGAAGCCAAGGCGGCCAACCAGGTCAGCCTGTTCGGCGGCGACGATTCCGACCTGGTGGCGCCGCCGGAGTACGTGAAGGCCGCGCCGTTCACCGACCGCCAGAAGCTGGCCGAGGAAAAGATCGCGCTGGGCTTCTACCTGTCGGGCCACATGTTCGACTCGTTCGCGCCGGAAGCGCGCCGCTTCGCCCGCACCAAGCTGTCCGAGCTGGAGCCGTCGCGCGAGCCGCGCATGTTGTGCGGCGTAATCACCGGCATCCGTCCGCAGATGACGCAGCGCGGCAAGATCCTGATCGTCACGCTGGACGACAAGACGGCGGTGGTCGAAGTGACCGTGTATTCGGAAGTGTTCGAAGAGAACAAGCGCATGTTCAAGGACGACGAGTTCCTGGCCGTGGTCGGCAAGGTGTCGGAAGACCGCTTCTCCGGCGGCCTGCGCATCTCGGCCGAGAAGGTGTTCGACATCGTCACGGCGCGCATCAACTACGGCAAGCAGCTGGGCATGGCGCTGCCGGCCTCGGTGGACGTGCGCAAGATGGCGGAGGTGCTGGCGCCGCACCGCAACGCCGACGGCTTGCCTGTGTCGGCGCGCATCACGCCGCAGGGCGTGGGCTGCGTGGTGCAGCTGGGCGAAGCGTGGCGCGTGGCGCCGTCGGACGAGCTGCAACTGGCGCTCCAGCAGGTGCTGGGCGCCAAGGACGTGGCGATCGAGTACTAGCGTCACTCCCCCGGGGGGATGACGCTACATCTGTTCGCTGATGCTGGTGATGGCGTAACCCTTGGCGCCTATCTGCTCCAGAGGGTGGACGATGTGGTAGCGCGCCAGGTCGTCGCGCTCGTCGTCGACTTCCACCTGCCTGGCTTCGGGATGCCAGTCGGTATTGGTGGCTTCTTCGGGGATGGGCTTGCCCTCCGGCACGGCCAGATAGCTGTGCTTGCCCATTGCTTCATCTCGGCAATAAATATCCACACGCATGGTATTTCTCCTTGGACGAAAAAGCCATGGTACCGGATTTTTCAGGCCAGTGCGTATTCGTCGCCGTCGCGCGCACCCAACGGCAACGTCGTGTAGTGCTGGCCCAGAGAGGTCGGTACCGCTTCGAAGCGCGGCGCGTGCAGGCCGGCGCGTACTGCCACGATCAGGGCCGCCAGCGTTTCATGGCGCTTGCGTGCTTCCGAGCGTTTTTTCGAGGCGATCGCCGCCAGGTCGGGCGCGGCCAGCGCTTCGCACGGCAGGCGCCAGTCGCCGTCGGCGCGGCGGCTGGCGTCCAGCTCCTGCCACAGCGTGTCGTAGTCGGCGTGCACCTTGCCCTGGCGGGCCGCGCCGCAGACCACGCGGTTGGCGTTGCTGACCAGGCGCAGTTCGACGCAGCCGTAGTCGTGGCCGATCTGGCTCAGCAGCTTGACCATCAGATTCTTCGGCCGCAGGCCGTGCAGTTCGCGCGTGGCGTCCTTGATCACTTGCAGGCCGTGTTCGCTCTTCGATCCCTGCATGCAGCCTATGCCCAGCTGCATGCCGCGCACGCCCTGCAGGAAGCTGAACGCGCAGCTGTAGACCAGCTCGCCGTCCTGCTTGAGTTGCAGCACCAGTTCGCCCTCGCGTTCCATCGGCTCGATGGCGCGCAGCTCGATCTGGTATTGCACGCCGGACTTGCCCTCGACGCTGCCCAGCACCACGCCGCCGCGCGCGGCGCGCACCGTCAGCGGCCCCAGGCCCTGGCGGAAGATGAAGCGGTAATGCTGCTGCAACAGTTCGACGCGCTGGGCGCAGTCCATGGTGTTGCTCAGGTAAGGGCGGTATATCTTGTAGACCAGGCGCGGCTTGGCCTTGACCAGGTCCATGAACAGCGGGTGGGAGTTGAGCAGTTGCAGCCAGCCGTAGGTGGCCTGGCGGTGCAGGAAGGCGCGCAGCGACAGCTTGAACGTCTCGCGTACTTGCTTCAGGCCGTGGAAACCGGCGGCGCCGGAGCGGATGGTGATTAACTGCGACATCGGTCGTCTCTCAGGAAAAACGGGCTGCAAGGGGTTGGTGTGGCGGCAGCTGCACGGGAGACATCAGTCACTGGCCGACGAGGATGGGGGCGGCACACTTGCTTTAGTGTCTTCTCGTCAATGGTAGGTGCCATTACGACATGTGTGCATCGTAAATCCTGTGTAACGTATTGTAAATTGGGGTAAAGGCTTACGGTTTTCCCTTAATAATTGCTGCTTCGGAAAAGTAAGTGTTGTATAGAGGCGAAAGCGCCGGCATAAGGGGAACGCGTAGTAGCGAAAAGCAATGCGCGATGAATTATGGCAATGCATAATGCTACATAACGATACAAAGCCACCATGCCACTGACTCCTAAGCCGTCGCGCCTGTCCTACCTGGAATTCCCGGCGTTCATCGCGCTGTACCTGCTGTTCGATTGGGCCACCTATATCGATCCCTTGTACGGCTTGAACATCACGCCCTGGAATCCGGACCCGGCGCTGGGCCTGGTGTTCTGGCTGCGCCATGGCTGGCGCGCGGCGCTGCCGTGGCTGCTGGCCCTGATCGGCGGCGAACTGCTGGTGCGCGGCATGCCGGCCGGCTGGACCGTGAGCCTGCTCAGCTCCTTGTGGCTGGCGGCCGGTTACGGCTTGCTGGGCGCGGCGCTGCGGCGACGCTTCGGCGACGGCGGCGTGTTCGACAGCCGCGACCGCCTGTTCCAGTGGCTGCTGATCGTGGTGGTCGGCACCCTGGTCAACGATATCGGCTACATCACCGTGCTGTCGGCGGCCGGCTTGATCCCGGCCGGGCAGTGGGGCGAGGCGGTGCTGCGCTTCGGCATCGGCGACGTGGTCGGGGTGCTGGTGTCGATGCCGCTGATCTGGATGCTGTCCAGCCCCAGCGGCCGCCAGCGCCTGAAGGCGACCGTGTGGCGGGCCGAGACGCTGGCCTATCTGGGGCTGGCGATCTGCGTGCTGTACATGGTGTTCGGCACCATCGCCACCTCGGAGTTCAAGCATTTTTACTTCCTGTTCCTGCCGGTGATCTGGGCGGCTTTCCGCCAGGGCCTGTTCGGGACGGCGCTGATGGTGTTTGTGCTGCAGGCCGGCATTGGCGCGCTGGTCAAGTGGAACCATGCGGTCAACATCGCCGTGCATGAGTTGCAGATGCTGGACGCGGTGCTGGCGCTGGTGGGCTTTTCGATCGGCATCGCGGTCGACGAGCTGCGCAAGGTGGCCAGCGAGTTGAAACAGACGCTGCGCCTGGCGGCGGCCGGCGAGATGGCCGCCGCGCTGGCGCACGAGTTGAACCAGCCGCTGACGGCGCTGGGCGCCTACGGCAAGGCCTGCGAGTTCCTGCTGGAGCGGGGCGAGAGCGGCGAGGTGCTCAAGGGCGCGATCCAGCGCATGATCGCCGAATCGGGCCGGGCCGCCGACGTGGTGCGGCGGCTGCGCGATTTCTTCCGCACCGGCGCCATGAAGCTGGAGGCGGTCGACGCCGGCCAGCTGGTATCGGGCATCAGCCAGCAGTTCTTCGGCCAGATGCGCGAGCACGGCGTCGAGCTGAAGGTGGGCGAGATCCCGCCGCTGGCCATCCTGGCCGATCGATTGCAGCTGGAGCTGGTGCTGCGCAACCTGCTGGCCAACGCGCTGGAGGCGGTGCAGGAGCGGCCGGCCGGCGCGCGCCGCATCACGCTGTCGGCGCAGCGGCTGGACGGCAAGCGCCGCCCCGGCCAGGCGCCGCTGCGGGGCGGCTGTTTGCAGCTGTCGGTGGAGGATAGCGGCACGGGCGTGTCGGCGGCGCTGGCGGCGCGCTTGTTCGAGCCCTTCGTCTCGTCCAAGGCCAGCGGCCTGGGGCTGGGACTGGTGCTGAGCCGCGCCATCATGGAGGCGCACGGCGGTTCGCTGTGGGCCGAGGTGGGCGAGCACGGAATTTTCAGGTTGGCGCTGCCCTTGGCACGCCCGTTGGAGCAGGATGGAGAACACTATGCAGCATGATTTGACCGTATTCATCGTCGACGACGATCCCTCGGTGCGCGACGCGCTGGGCCTGCTGCTGGGCGTGCGCGGCTACCGCACCGCCATGTTCGCCAGCGGCGAAGCCTTCCTGCAATCGTGGCAGCCGGCCTGGAGCGGCTGCATGCTGATCGACATCCGCATGTCCGGCATGGACGGCCTGAGTCTGCAACTGGAGCTGCAGCGGCGCGGCTGCCCGATCCCGGTGATCATCATGAGCGGCCACGGCGACGTCAGCATGGCGCGCGCGGCCTTCAAGGCCGATGCGGTGGACTTCCTGGAAAAACCCTTCGACGACGCCAAGCTGATCGGCGCCATCGACGAGGCGCTGGCGCGCGCCCGCAGCGTGCACAGCGAGCAGCAAAAGCGCAGCCGCAACGTCACCCTGCTGAGCGAGCTGACGCCGCGCGAGCGCGAAGTGATGGAGTTGGTGGTCACGGGCCGCCACAACCGCGAGATCGGGCCGGCGCTGGGCATCAGCGTGCGCACCGTGGAAGTGCACAAGGCGCGGCTGATGGCCAAGCTGGGGGTCGACAATGTCGCCGACCTGGTACGGATTACGATGCAGGATTAAAGGACTGGCGCAGGCCCGGCCTGCGCCGTGTTTCAGGCAGGTACAGTCTCGACCAGCGCTTCCGCGCGCCATTCCATCACCACTGCCAATACCTGCTCCGGCGTGATCGCCAGCATGCAGGTGCACAGCGCCGGATCGGCGCACTGGCCGCAGGCCGGCGACGTCACCAGGCTGCGCGCGCGCGGACCCAGCGCGCCCCAGCGCACCGGATCGATAGGCTTGAGCGGCGGGAACAGCCCGGCCGCCGGCCGTCCCAGCGCCGAGGCCAGGTGCAGCGGCCCGGTGCCGCTGGCGATCAGGCCGCCGCAGCCGCCGATCAGCGCGGTGAAGCCATCCAGGTCCAGCTTGCCGCACAGGTTTTCCACATTCGGCAAGGCCAGCAGCGCCGGCGCCTGCTGCGCCAGCAGCTCGCCCTCGGCGGCGCTGCCCGTCACCAGCACGCGCACGCCGTCCACCTTGCCCAGCAGCGCGGCCAGCGCCGTGTAGTGCTGCAGCGGCCACTCGCGGCCGTTGCCGTTGGACTTGGGATGCAGGATCACGCTGAAGCCGGGCTGGGCCAGCACGGCGTCGGCGGCCGGGTGGCGCGGCGTGTTCAGGCCGTACATGGTCTTCAACTGTTCCAGCGGCGGCACGTGGTCTATGCCCAGCGGCAGCAGCAGCTTGAAGTTCAGCTGCGCCTCGTGCAGCGGCGAATCGGCGCGGCTGAAGGTGGCCAGGCGGTTGCAGTGGTACCAGTGGTGGATGCGGTGGCTGCTGCCGATGCGGCGGTTGATGCCGGCGCGGCGCGCGGCCGCCGCCAGCGTGCGCATCGGGAAGGTGAAGATCATGGTGTCGCAGCCGCTGCGCGCCAGGCCGTGGGCCCAGTCGTCGCCCAGTTCTTCCAGCGTCAGCACCTGGTCGACGTGGCGGCACTGCGCCACCACGGCGGCGGCGTAGCGGCGGCACAGGAACACCACCTCGGCCTGCGGATAGCGCTGCTTCAGGTAGCCGGCCAGCGGCAGCGTCAGCACGACGTCGCCGATATTGTCGGTGCGGGCGATCAGGATGCGGCGCGGCACCGGCGCCGGATACTGGGCCGCCAGGCACAGGCCGACCAGGCTGCACACCATCATCACGTAGAACACCTTGGGCATCATCAGCCAGAACATGACGTCGGTCAGGCCGAAGCCGAAGAAGGCCACCACCACGATCACGCCGGCCAGGGCCAGCGCGCGCTGGCCCTGGTCGGGACGGCGCAGCTGGCCGGAGAAGAAGCGCAGCGGCGCGATGTACATGGCCAGCAGCAGGCCGAAGTCCAGCAGGCCGCCGGTGGCCAGGCAGTGCAGCATGTCGTTGTGGCTGCTGCTGTAGATCAGCGCCGGCGATTGCTGCAGGCGGCCCTGGGCCGCCAGCGCGTGCAGCGCGACGTCGAACTGTTCGCGGCCCACGCCCAGCCATGGGTGTTCGGCGAACATCATCAGCGAGGCCTTCCACAGCTCCAGGCGGATGCCGACCGAGGTGGTGGCGTCGCCCAGCGTCAGATAGCTATGGATTTCAGCGAAAGCCTGTTCGATCCGCACCGCCACGCCGGTGGCCGGCACGGCGAAGGCCAGCACCACCACCGCCAGCAGCAGCACGCCCACCAGCAGCAGGCGGCGGCCGTAGATCTGCACGCCGTAGCGGGCCACCGGGATCAGCACCAGCGGCAGCGCCAGCCAGCCGCCGCGCGAGGCCGACAGCATCGAGGCCAGCAGGCCGCACACCAGGCCCAGGCCGGGCAGCCAGCTCATGCGCGTGTGGCGCAGGTCGGCCAGGCCGCACAGCGACATCAGGCCGCAGGCCAGCGCCAGGTCGCCGAAGGTGATTTCGTGGTGGGTGAAGCCGATCGCCCGCTCCATGCCGCCGAACGTGACCTGGTACAGCGCCACCACCGCCGACAGCACGGCGGCAAAGGACAGGCCCAGCCAGAAGTGGCGGGCGCGCGGACGCAGGTAGTAGACCACGCCGATGCAGCTGAGGCCGAACAGCAGGCGCGACGGGCCGTCCAGGGTGTGCAGGCTCTGGCGGTCCAGCAGCAGGCGCAGCAGCGACACCAGGAAGTAGCCGCCGAAGGCCAGCACCACGCCGCCGATGTCGCCCCAGTGGCGCCGGTACAGCGCCAGCAGCGGGCGGCCGCGGCGTATCAGCAGCAGCAAGATCATCAATTGCACCAGCCCGAGGCCGACCTTGCTCGACAGCGCCAGCGCCGGCAGCAGGAAGATCATCGTGGAGGAGAGCGGACCGCCATATTCAATTTGCGGCGTCGAGGGGCTGGCTGGAGTCATGGTCACGCGAGAGGGGCCTGGGGCCGGAGCAAAAGCCCCGATTATAGCAGCACGCCATAGCGCCAAGGCCGCGGTATTTCGGGCCGCCCGGCAGGGCGCCGCCGCTTGTCGCTGGGCCCGCGATGGGCGATAATCGGTCCGGCATGGGCCACCGGCCCGACGATGATGAAAGAATCCGTGTTGCCAGAAAAAAACGTCACCGCCGGGACCGCAGAGCGCATCCTGGTCATTTCCCCCAACTGGATCGGCGACGCCGTCATGGCGCAGCCCCTGCTGCAGCTGTTGCGCGCGGCCCATCCGGGGCGGCCGATCGACGTGCTGGCGCCGCCGGCGGTGTCGCCGGTGTGGCGGCAGATGGCCGAAGTCGACGAAGTGCTGGAAACCCCGTTCCGCCACGGCGCGCTGCAATTGCGCGAACGCTGGAAATACGCGCGCCTGCTGCGCCGGCGTGGTTACGCCGAAGCCTACGTGCTGCCCAACACCATCAAGTACGCCTTGATCCCCTGGCTGGCCGGCATCCGCCGCCGCGTCGGCTACAAGGGCGAAAGCCGGCACGGCCTGATCAACGTCATGCACCGCGACGAAACGCCGCCGCGGCCGATGGTGGCGTTCTACGCCGCGCTGGCGACGCCGCCGCAGGCCGTGCAGTCGGCGCCCGAGCGCGCCGCGCTGCCGCGCCCGCGCATGGCGGCTGGCGTGCAGCAGATCGCCGCCGTCTGCGCCCGCCTGGGCCTGGATCCGGCGCGGCCCATCGTCGCCTTCGCCCCCGGCGCCGAGTTCGGCGGCGCCAAGCGCTGGCCGGCCGCGCATTTCGCCGGCCTGGCGCGCGCCGTGCTCGAACGCGAGGGCGCGACGCAGATCGTGCTGCTCGGCTCACCCAAGGACAAGGACGCCTGCGCCGACGTCGCGCAAGGCGTGCCGGGCGATGCCGCCTTCAACCTGGCCGGCGCCACCAGCCTGGCCGACGCCGTCGCGCTGATCGCCGCCAGCGCCGCCGTGGTCGCCAACGATTCCGGCCTGCTGCACATTGCCTCGGCGCTGAACCGGCCGGTGGTGGCGCTGTACGGCCCCACCGATCCCGACCACGCGCCGCCGTTTGCCGACCTGGCCGCGTCGATCTCGCTGCGCCTCGATTGCTCGCCGTGCCGGCAACGCGAGTGCCCGCTGGGCCACCAGGACTGCATGGTCAAGCTGACGCCGGAACTGGTGTGGCGCAGCCTGCAGCCCATGCTGGCCGCGACGCCGGGCCATGCGCGGGGCCATGCTCAGGGCCATGTTTAAGCGCTACACCATCACCTTCTGGGCGACGCTGTTCGTCGGCGTGGTCTGCCTGTCGCTGATCGCGGTCGACGTCTGGCGCAGCCTGATCGCGCGCGACGCCCAGGTGCAGGAAATCCAGCGCCTCACGTCCAACGTCGCGCGCGCGATGGCGCAGCACGCCGACGACACCATCAAGGCGGCCGACACCTCGCTGGCCGACATCGTCGAGCGCATCGAGACCGATGGCCTGGGCGCCCCCGCGCTGGCGCGCGTGCACCGGCAGATGCAGGCCCAGGTGGCCAACCTGGCGCAGCTGGCCGGCCTGTTCGTGTACGACGAGGGCGGCCAGTGGCTGGTCAACTCGCGCGCGGTGCTGGGGCCGTCGCTCAACAACGCCGACCGCGAATACTTCGTCTACCACCGCACCCACGACGGGCGCGGGCCGCACGTCGGCGAGCCGGTGATCAGCCGCACCAGCGGCAAGTGGATCATCCCGGTGTCGCGCCGCCTGAACAAGGCCGACGGCAGCTTCGGCGGCGTGGTGCTGGCCACGCTGGACATCGATTACTTCAGCCGCTTCTACCAGAGCTTCGACATCGGCGCGCGCGGCGCGGTGGCGCTGATCTCCAACCAGGGCGTGCTGATGGTGCGCCGGCCGTTCGACGACAACCGCGTCGGCACCAGCCTGCGCGACAATCCGCTGTTCCAGGCCTACAGCGCGCGGCACGGCAGCGGCAGCGGCATGTTCGTCTCGCCCTACGACGACGAGCTGCGCTTCAATTCCTACCGCGCGCTGGAGCACTATCCGCTGTTCGTGACGGCCGCGCTGTCGCAGGAGGAAATGCTGGAGCACTGGCGGCGCGACAGCTTCACGCGCTCGATCGGCGTGATCGTGCTGGCCGCGCTGCTGGGCTTTTTCGGCAAGCGGCTGGTGGGGCAGATCAATCTGCGGGTGCAGGCCGAGGCCGAGCTGCGCCAGGCGCGCGACCAGCTGGAGGGCGCCAACCGCACGCTGGAACGGCTGGCCATGCAGGACGGCCTGACCGGGCTGGCCAACCGCCGCCAGCTCGACGTCACGCTGGGCAATGAGTTCAGCCGCGCCGTGCGCCATGCCGACACGCTGTCCTTCGTGATGATCGACGTCGACTACTTCAAGCAGTACAACGACCTGTACGGCCACGGCGCGGGCGACGATTGCCTGCGCACCGTCAGCAAGCTGATACGCGTGCTGACGCCCAAGCGCGCCGGCGACGTGGTGGCGCGCTACGGCGGCGAGGAGATCGGCATCCTGATGCCGAACACCGAACTGGCGGGGGCGCTGGCGGTGGCCGAGCGCATCCGCCAGGCGATCGAGCAGCTGCAGACCGCGCACCGCGGCAGCCCGTTCGGCGTGCTGACCATCAGCGCCGGCGTGGCGGCCATCACGCCGCGCCGCGGCGAGCACGCGGCCGGCATGCTGGTGGAAGCGGCCGACAAGGCCCTGTACGCCGCCAAGGCGGGCGGCCGCAACCAGGTGGTCGCCGCCGACGGCGTTTAGTCCGCTAGCGCGCCGCCAGCTGGCGCAAGGCCGCGTGGGCGATGGCCGGTTCGACCAGGTGGGCGCCGTTGAATTCCGCGTAGCGCACATCGTAGCCTTCGCCGGCCAGCTTCAGCGCGATGGCCTTGCCCCGTTCCACCGACAGCACCGGGTCTTGCGTGCCATGGGCGATGAACACGCGCGGCATGCCGCTGCGCCGCAGCGGCGCAATAAAGCCCGGCGAGAACGCCAGGATGTCGCCGAACAGCTCGCCGTTCATCAAGCCCACCGACAGCGCATACGAGGCGCCGTCGGAAAAGCCGCCGATGGTGACGGCGCCGGCGTCGACCGGGTAGCGCTGCATGGCCCACGCCAGCAGGCGGTCGATGAAGGCCAGGTCGGCGCCGTAGCCGCCGCGCAGCACGTCCCAGCTGGTCGATTGCGCTTCCGGCAGCAACAGCAGCGTGCCATGGCGGGTCGCATGCGCGAGCGCGATGGCGTCGCCGCCGCCGTGCTGGCCGCCGGCGCCGTGCAGCAGCACCAGCAGCGGCAGCGGCGCGGCGCCGTCATGCGGCGGCACGTACAGGCGCGCATGGCGGTGATTGGGGAAGGCCAGCATGTGGGAGCCGGCCGCCAGCGGCAGGGGGCGCGGCAGCACCGCCGGCCGCTGCCGCCAAAGCGCCGGCCGCGCATGCAGCCGGCCGTCGGCATAAGGCGACGGTGGCGCCGGCGGTGCGGGAGCGGCTGGCATCGTGGCTCCCGGTTGCGCGCCTACTTGCGCACGAAGGCGGTCAACTCCCAGCTGTCGCGGTTGAAGATGCGGCCGTTCCAGTCGGTGTCCCGGTAGTCGAGTTTGACGAAGTTGTTCACCGCCGGCGCGAACCACAGCGTCTCGGTCAGCTGGCCGCTGCCGCCGGGGCTGTTGGGCTCCTCGCCGTTGTACAGCGCCTGCACCTCCACCTTCAGCGCCTCGAACTCGCCGGCCGCCACCGTGATCTTTTCCCAGTTCAGCACCTTGCCCTTGATGCGGTAGCGCCAGTGCTTGCCGGACTTGGGATTGTCGCCGGTGGCGTCGGTGGTCCATTCCTTGCCGGGCGCCAGCGGGAAGGCGTAGCGCGCGAACGACGGCGCGAAGTGCATGGCGCCGCGGTCGATGGGATTCATCTCGGCGCTGAACAGCTGCCTGGTCAGCAGCGCACCGCTGGCCGCGCGCTTGATATCGACATGCACGCCGGCGGCGTCGACCCCGGTCACTTCCATGCGGTTGAGGTTGCCCTTGGCGCCTTTCCACACATCGGTGTATTGGTAGGTCCACGAATCGCCGACGGCGGGCGAGGGCGCCGCCACCGGGCTGTGGTCGTCCGCCAGCGTGCACGGCGCCGCCAATATCAGTCCGAGTACCGCCAGGTAATGCCGTGCAGCCATGTCGCCT
The DNA here is from genome assembly GCF_009380165.1 of Rugamonas rivuli. GTDB lineage: Bacteria > Pseudomonadota > Gammaproteobacteria > Burkholderiales > Burkholderiaceae_D > Rugamonas > Rugamonas rivuli. Next base: position 404,747 of record NZ_WHUF01000004.1, on the reverse strand, counting down.
CCGTATGCGTTGAATATTATCATTATGCTATCACGATACAAGGGGCGCGCGGCCGGAATCCGCCGCCCTGTGGCGTCGGCAAGACAGCGGCGGCGTTCAGCGCATGCCGGCGTCCAGCGTGGCCAGGATGCCGGCCAGGACGCCGGTGTCGGCCGCCGTCAGCGGCTGCAGCGGCGCGCGCGGCACGCCGGCGTCGAAGCCGCGCAGGCGCAGGCCGGCCTTGATGGTGGTCGGCAAGCCGCCCTTGACGATGAACTGCAGCAGCGGCAGCTGGCGGTAGAACAGCGCGCGCGCCGTCGCCAGGTCGCCGGCCGCCACCGCCTCGTACAGCGCCAGCGGCAGCTGCGCCTGCAGGTTGGGCGCGGCGGTGCACCAGCCGCTGGCGCCGGCCGCCAACGCCGCCAACGCCAGCGGATTGCTGCCGTTGAAGAAAGGCACGCTGCCCTCGGTCAATTGCACCAGGCGGTGCATGCGCTGGATGTCGCCGGTGCTTTCCTTCACCATCGTCACCGCCGGCACCTCGCGGCATATGCGGGCGATCAATTCCGGCGCCAGGTCGATGCCGCTGGTGGCGGGATTGTTGTACAACATGATGGGGATATCGACCGCGTCGCCGATGGTGGCGTAGTGCCTGACGATTTCATCCGGCGTCAGCTTCCAGTACGACACCGGCAGCACCATCAGCGCGTCGGCGCCGGCTTGGCTGGCGTAGCGTGCGCGCCGCACCGCGCCGCGCGTGGTCAGGTCGGAAATGCCGACCACGGTGGGCAGGCGCCGGTTCACCGCCTGCAGCGAGGCTTGCGCCACCGCGTCCCATTCCTTGTCGTCGAGGTAGGCGCTTTCGCCGGTGCTGCCCAGCGGCGCGATGCCGTGCACGCCTTGCCGGACCAGGTCGTCGATCAGACGCGCCAGCGTGGGCAGGTCGACGCGGTCGTCCTGGGTGAACGGCGTGACGGGATAAGCGATGATGCCTTTGAATGCAGTGGTCATGGAGAGCTCCGGTAAGGGTTAGATCAGACAGTCTTGATGGCTGCGCAATGCGCGGCGGGCGTAGTAGGCGAACGTCACCTGGTCGCGCCTGGCGGTGGAAATCCAGTCGTGCGCCTCGGCCGCCAGCCGGGGCGGCAGCGGCTGGATGGCGCCGGCGGCCATGGCCAGCAGCTGCAGCCGCGCGGCGCGCTCGATCAGGATGGCCAGCATGCAGGCTTCCTCGATGGTCGCGCCGACCACCAGCTGGCCGTGGTGGGCCAGCAGGATGGCGCGCTTGGCGCCCAGCGCGCCGGCGATGATTTCACCTTCCTCGTTGCCGACCGGGACGCCCGGCCAGTGCGCCAGGAAGGCGCAGTCGTCGAACAGCGGGCAGGTGTCCATGTGCGAGATCTGCAGCGGCGTTTCCAGCATCGACAACGCGGCCACGTGCAGCGGGTGGGTGTGGATGATGCAGTTCACGTCGGGACGCTGGCGGTAGATCCAGGTGTGGAAGCGGTTGGCCGGATTGGGGATGCCCTGGCCGTTCACCACCTGCAGGTCCTGGTCGACTTCGATCAGGCTGGCGGCGCTGATCTCGTCGAAGCCATAGCCCAGCTGCTGGGTGTAGAAGCGGCCCGGCTCGCCGGTGCGGCAGGTGATCTGTCCGGCCAGGCCGGAATCGTGGCCGCCGTCGTACAGGATGCGGCAAGTCAGCGCCAGTTTCTGGCGGTCGCTCCATTCGCCGGGCCGGACCTCGCGCTCCAGCCGCTGCTGCGCCAGCGTAATCAAATCCGCCTTGGACATGTCCAGTGTGTTCATCGTGTGGCCTCCTTGGGTGAGTGAATGACACAAAGTGAATTATAGGATACAAAGTGTCATGCGGTACAATTATTTTTATCCATGAACCGAGCGCCTATGACTATTCGCCTGAAACTACTGAGAAAACAAAAAGGATGGACGCTGGAGTTCCTGGCGGAGCAGACCGGGCTGACCAAGAGTTATCTGTCGAAGATAGAGCGCGGCATCAGCGTGCCGTCGATCGCGGTGGCCTTGAAGCTGGCCAAGGCCTTGCAGGTGAGCGTGGAGGAGCTGGTGTCCGACCGCCGCAACCAGGAATTGGTCAGCATCACCCGCGCCGCCGAACGGGCGTCGATGGATGGCGGCGGGCGGGCGGTGGAAAGCATCGCGGCCAATCTGGCGCCGAAGCAGATGCTGCCCTTCATGTTGCGGCCGCCGCTGGATTTCGTGGCGTCGGCGTTCAAGGAGCACGAAGGGGAGGAACTGCTGTTCGTCCACCAGGGCCGGATTGAAATCGAATTCCCCGACCAGCTGGTGCAGCTGGAGGCCGGCGATTCGCTCTACTTCAACGCCGTCATCCCGCACCGCATCCGCAGCCTGGACGGCAGCGAGGCGCAGGTGCTGGTCGTGGTCAGCGATCGCGACAGCGCAGCCTGATCGCCGGCCTGATCGCCGATTGGCCGCTGGGGTCAGTCTGCAACGGCACACCGCCGCGGCGGACGGTGCTAGCATGAGGCCATGGCTGCACTCAAGCTCAGGGACCTATGAACCTCACACGGATTTTCTCCAGCATGGCGCTGTTCGGCTCCCTGTTCGGCGCGCTGTCGTCGGCGCACGGCGATGACGCGGCGGCCAGGCTGCGCACCCTGAACGACGCCGAGCTGCGCGGCGTCTCGACGCCGATCCCGGCGCCGGTGGTGCGCCTGCCGCCGCGTTCGCTGCATCGCGGCCTGTTTCCCTTGCACGGCCTGTTCGGCGGCATGGGCGGCGCCGACGCCAAATCCGCCGAGATGGGCACGGCGCTGTTTCCGCTGCTGGGCGTATTGAGCGCCGATGTGACGGCGCGCGACGTGGTGTACGGGCCGAACGGCAGCGCGCCGCGCATGAACGCCGACGGCTCGATCAACCTGGCGCTGCCGGCATCGATAGGCGAGCTCGATCTGCAGAACATCCGCACCGGCGCCAGCGACAACGCCAACTTCGGCTCGGTTCAGATCCGCGGCATAGACCTGAGCCGCACCGTCATCACCGTCGCGCCGACGCGCTAGCTTGTTCCGCCTGCGGCTGGGCCAGGCGCACGGCGTTGCGGCCCTCGTGCTTGGCCGTGTACAGGGCGGCGTCGGCATCCGCCAGCAGGGCCTCCACGGTCGGCCCGCTGCCGTCGATGCAGGCGCAGCCGATGCTGGTGGTACAGGCCGGCAAGCCCGCCTCGACGATCTGCCGCTCGACGACATGGCGCACCCGTTCGGCGGCGACGGCGGCGCTCTGCAAATCATTGTCGGGCAACAGGACGACGAATTCCTCGCCGCCATAACGGCCCAGCGTATCGATGGAACGCAGCGCGGATTTGACGCTGTCGGCAAACCGCGCCAGCACCTGGTCGCCGACCGCGTGGCCGTGGCGGTCGTTGATGCGCTTGAAGTGGTCGATGTCGAGCAGCAGTATCGAAAACACCCGGCCGGTGCGCCGCCAGCGCTGCACTTCGCCGTCGAGCGACTGCATGATGGCCCGCCGCGACGCCGCGCCCGTCAGCGGATCGACGTTGGCCATGCGTTCGAATTCCGCGCGCACGCGTTCGCTCGCCAGCAGGACGAAGCCCAGGCAGGTGAGCATGCCGCCCACGCTGAACGAGCTCAGATACAGCATCTGGATCAAGGTCGGGCCGTAGCGGGTGGCGTCGGCGGCGTCGATGAAGGGCGCGCTGCCGGCGCGCAGCAGCAGGATCAGGCAGCGCAGCAGCAACAACGCCGCCAGCAGACGGCCGGCAAAGCTCAGGCCATGCCGCCAGTGCAGCGACGCGTGCATGCCGGTGTAGACCGTCATCGCCAGCGCAAACACCAGCACGCGCATCCGGTAGTCGGGCCAGACCAGCATGAAGCAGGCGATGACGCCCAGCACGGCCAGCGTGAAGGCCAGCCAGCGGCGGCCGTTCAGCGGCTGTTCATAGAACGCCGCCGTGCCGAACAGGTTCATCGCGGCGCTGGCGTAGGCCAGCGCATTGCCCAGCATGGCCGCCAGCGCGGCGGGCAGCACGCCGTCGAGGCCGTAGGCCAGCGAGGAGCAGCCGCCGACGATGGGCGACAGCGCCCACAACAGAGTCCCCTTGATGCGGCGCGGATAGTAATGGCGCATCCCCAGCAGCACGAAAGCCATAAGCAATGCCATCATGCCGGTGATGGAGTTGATGGTGCGGAGGTCGAGCATGACGCTGCCGGGGTTGTTGTGATAGCCGAGCATTATACGCAATTGACAACACTGGCCTCAGCGGGATGCTGCGCCCAGGCGCGGGGCTTCCTTCTCGTAGCCGTAGCGGGTATAGATGTGCTGGATGGTGCCGTCGCGGTACATGCCGTGCAGGACGTCGTTCAGGCGCGCGGCCTCGGTCGCATCCATGCTCTTGTTGCAGCTCAGGTACATATCGGCCTGGATGAAGGTCAGCACCGGTTCGACGTCCATGATGCCCATTTCGCGCAGCATGGACAGGCCAGGCAGCCGGCCTATCGACCATAACTGGATACGCCCCATCTGCAGCTTGGCGGGGTTCAGGCGCTCCGAGGAGGTGAGGGTGAATTGCAGCTGGTGTTCGCGCAAGACGGAGATCGAGGCGTCGTCGATGGAGGTGCCGATCTTGTAAGGTTTGGCGTCGTCCAGGTTGCGCAGGACGATGTGATCGCTGCGGCGGGCAAACAGGACCCAGTCATTGCGGTTGATCGGGCCGATCCACTGGAACTTTGCTTCGCGCTCCGGCGTGCGTGCCGTGATGTACAGGCAGGAGTTGGGGGTGATGGCGGTCTGCCTCAGCGCGCGAGCCCACGGCAGCAGGAATGGTCCGGCAGTCGCCACGCCAGCGCGCCGCATCAGTTCGGCGACGATGTCGACCGACAGCCCCGTCACCTTGCCGCTGGCTTTGTCGGCCCAATTAAAGGGCGGGTAATCCTCGGTGTACAGGGCAATCGGTTCCGCCGCGCAGGCCGATGCCTGCAGCAGGGTGGCGGCAAGCGCCATGGCTGAACGGACGCGGAACATCGTGGCTCCCCATACCTCACATCAAAATGACGTCGTACTGCTCCTGGTGATACGCGGTTTCCACTTGCAGCGAGATCTTCTTGCCGATGAAGTCGCCCAGCATCGCCAGATGCTGCGACTCTTCTTCCAGGAACATGTCCACCACTTCTTGCGAAGCGAGGATGCGGAACTCGCGCGGGTTGAACTGCTTGGCTTCGCGCAGCAGTTCGCGCAGGATTTCGTAGCAGATGGTGCGCGAGGTCTTGACCTGGCCCTTGCCGGCGCAGGCCGGGCAGGGTTCGCACAAAATGTGCGCCAGCGATTCGCGGGTGCGCTTGCGCGTCATCTCCACCAGCCCCAGCGCCGAGAAGCCCGACACCGACACCTTGGTGCGGTCGCGCGACAAGGTCTTCTTCAACTCCTGCAGCACGGCGTTGCGGTGCTCGGTGTTTTCCATGTCGATGAAGTCGAGGATGATGATGCCGCCCAGGTTGCGCAGCCGCAGCTGGCGGGCGATGGCGTGCGCCGCCTCCAGGTTGGTCTTGAAGATGGTGTCGGCGAAGTTGCGCCCGCCGACGAAGCCGCCGGTGTTGACGTCGATGGTGGTCATCGCCTCGGTCTGGTCGACGATCAGATAGCCGCCGGATTTGAGGTCCACGCGGCGGCCCAGCGCGCGCAGGATTTCCTCTTCCACGCCGTACAGGTCGAACAGCGGCCGCTCGCCCGTGTAGTGCTGCAGGCGCGGCAGCACGCCCGGCGTGTAGGCCAGGCCGAATTCCTGCAAGTTCACATAGTTCTCGCGCGAGTCGACCTGGATGGTGGCGGTGTCGTCGTGCACGAAGTCGCGCAGCACGCGCTGGGCCAGGCTCAAGTCCTGGTGCAGCAGCGTGGTGGCCGGCTTGGTCTTGGCGCCGTGCAGGATCGCGCCCCAGGTCTTGCGCAGGTACTCGACATCGGCGGCGATGTCGGAATCGGAGGCATCCTCGGCCTGCGTGCGCACGATGTAGCCGCCTTTTTCCTCGGCCGGCAGCAGGCTTTGCAGCCGCACGCGCAGCGCCTCGCGTTCCGATTCCTTTTCGATCTTCTGCGAGATGCCGATGTGGGTGTCCTGCGGCAGGTAGACCAGCATGCGGCCGGCGATCGAGATCTGCGTCGACAGGCGCGCGCCCTTGGTGCCGATCGGATCCTTGATCACCTGCACCGTCAGCACCTGGCCGTCGAACAGGATTTTCTCGATCGGCGTCGGCGCCGCGTTCTGGCCGCCGTCGTGCGGACGGGCTTCCCAGATGTCGGCCACGTGCAGGAAGGCCGCGCGTTCGAGGCCGATGTCGATGAAAGCGGACTGCATGCCCGGCAGCACCCGCACCACCTTGCCCGAATAGACGTTGCCGGCCAGGCCGCGCGTGAGCGTGCGTTCGATGTGCAGCTCCTGCACGGCGCCCTGCAGGATGAGGGCGACCCGGGTTTCTTGCGGGGTGATGTTGATGAGGATGTCTTCGTTCATTTGTCTCAGGGGCCGCTGGTTTTTGAAAACTGCGGCTTCTGTAATCGCTGTGGCTGAACGACGATCATACACGCCGCTCAGGGTAGCGGCAAACCCGCCTGCCGCAGCAGCTGTGCGGTCTCGTACAGCGGCAGGCCCATGATGCCCGAATGGCTGCCGGTGATGTGTTCGATAAACTGCGCGGCCGGACCCTGGATGCCGTAACCGCCGGCCTTGTCGTAGGGTTCCGAGGTGGCGCAGTAGGCGGCGATGGCGGCCGGCGACAGCACGCCGAAGCGCACGTCCGACACTTGCGTGATCTGGCCGGCGAAGTCGGGCGAGTGCACGGCGATCGCGGTCAGCACCTGGTGGGTGCGGCCGGACAGCTGTTGCAGCATGGCGATGGCTTCGTTGGGTGTGGCCGGCTTGCCGAGGATGGCGCCGTCGATGGTGACGGTGGTGTCGGCCGCCAGCACGGCGCGCGGCGCCATGCGGCGCTTGACCACCAGGTCGGCCGCAAAGGCGGCTTTTTCACGGGCCACGCGGGACACGTAGTCCAGCGGCGCTTCGCCCGGCAGCACCTCTTCGGTGACATCGGGGCCGCGCGGGCCGTCGCTGCGCAGCAGCAGCAGTTCGAAATCGATGCCCACCTGGCGCAGCAGTTCGCGCCGGCGCGGGCTTTTTGAAGCGAGGTAGATCTTTTTGTCGACCGGTTTCATATGATTTTGTTTTAAACGCGGTGATACGGGTGGTTTTGCGTGATGGACCACGCACGGTACAGCTGTTCAGCCAGCATTACCCGCACCATACCATGCGGCAGCGTCATGCTGGAAATACGTATCAAACCTTCGGCTCGGGCCTTCAGCTCGGGATCGAGGCCGTCGGCGCCGCCGATCAGGAAGGCCGTGTCGCGGCCATCCTGCTGCCAGGCTTCGAGCTGCTGCGACAGACCGACCGAAGTCAGATCCTTGCCGCGCTCGTCGAGTGCGATGATGCGGACGGATTTGGGCAGCGCCGCCTCGATGCGCTCGCGTTCGAGCGCCATCGCGGTGGCGGCGGTCTTGCTGCCCGAACGGTCGACCGGCTTGATTTCCTTCAGCACGATCTTCAGTTCAGGCGGCATGCGCTTCGCGTATTCGGCGAAACCCGTTTCTATCCAGGCCGGCATTTTATGGCCGACCGCAGCGATGATCAGCTGCATCCTCGATTACTCTTCGACTTTTTTGATACGCTTGATGACGGTCTTGACCGGCGCTTCGTCGGCCTTAGGCTTGGCGACCTTGCGCTTAGGCGGCAGGGCCTTCAGTGCATCGGCTGCGGCAACGGCGGACTTGGTCTTGCCGACCTTGATGGTTTTACCGGCTGGCACAGCGGCCTTCTTGGCGGCTGGCTTTTTGGCTGCGGTGGCGGCGGCCGGCTTGGCGGCAGCGGCTTTGCGCGCCGGGGCTTTCTTCTCGATGACCGGGGATGCGTCGACGGCTTTTTTGCCGGCGGCCAGGTGGCTGCTGACTTTCTTCGGCGCGTCGGCTTCTTCGCCTTCCTTGGTCGACTTGCGCTTGGCGGCGCCCAGCTTGACTGGCTTGTCGCCCCAGATTTCTTCCAGGCGGTAGTAGGCGCGGATCGGCGCCTGCATGATGTGGACGATCATGTCGCCCAGGTCGACCAGCACCCATTCACCGGTGTCCTCGCCTTCCATGCCGTAGACGTCGCCGCCGGCGGCCTTGACCTTGTCGCGCACCGAGGCGGCCAGCGCCTTGGTCTGGCGGTTGGAGGTACCGGACGCGATGGCGATCCGGTCGAACAGGCTGGTCAGGTGGGTGGTATCGAACAGGGCGATATCTTGGGCCTTGACGTCTTCGAGGGCGTCAACGACGAGGGATTGCAGTTTTTTGATGTCCATTTAGCTTTTGTATAGATTATGTTGTTCAATATAGTCTAGCACTAGCGGCGGGATAAGCGAGTTTGCGCTATCCCCCCGTTGTAATGCCGCACGTATTTCGGTGGCGGAGATATCCACCGCGAAGTCTTGTGCCAGATAAGTCAGACCGTGCGGCGTGTTGCGGATTTGTTCAGGCGTTCCCAAACGGCGGGAGAACGCCTCGGCCACTGCCGGCGGAAGGCCGGCGGCGGCCAGGTTAAAGCCAGGGCGGGCGGCTACGCAGATATGGGCGTAGTCGAACAGCGCCTGCCATTCATGCCAGGTATCGAGCCGTTGCAACTGGTCGGCGCCCATCAGGAAAGCGATGGAGGCCGACGGGCCCAGTTCGGCGCGCACCTGGCGCAGCGTGTCTATCGTGTAGGTGGCCAGACCCTGCGCGGCGCGTTCGATCTCCTGCAGATCGACCACGACGTCGTAGTCGGCGCCGGCAAACGCCAGTGCCGCCATCTCGGCGCGCTGCTGGGGCGTCGCCTTCAGGTTGGACTTCTGCCATGGCAGGCCGGCGGGGATCACGCGCAACTGGTCGACCTGCAGCAGGTGCGCAAAATGCGCGCCCAGTGCGACATGACCATGGTGCACCGGATCGTAGCTGCCTCCCAGCAGTGCGGTTCGGTATGCCATCAGCAGGCCATCGTCACGCGGCGAGCCAGTCGCGGTGCGGCAGGAAGTCGCTGTACAGCGCCGCTTCCGGGCTGCCCGCTTCGGGCTCCCAGCGATAGCGCCATTTGACGATGGGCGGCATCGACATCAGGATCGCCTCGGTGCGGCCGCCGGACTGCAGACCGAACAGCGTGCCGCGGTCGAACACCAGGTTGAACTCGACGTAGCGTCCACGGCGGTAAGCCTGGAAGTCGCGTTCGCGTTCGCCGTACGGCGTATCCTTGCGGCGTTCCAGGATGGGCTGGTAAGCCTTGAGGAAAGCATCGCCGGCGCTGCGCATCATGGCGAAGCTCTGGTCGAAACCCGCCTCGTTGTAGTCGTCGAAGAAAATGCCGCCGACGCCGCGCGCTTCCTGGCGGTGTTTCAGGTAAAAATATTCGTCGCACCACTTCTTGAAGCGCGGATGCAGCTCGTCGCCGAACGGCGCCAGCGCATCATGGCACACCTGGTGGAAGTGCTTCACGTCGGCGCGGTCGCCGTAGTAGGGCGTCAGGTCCATGCCGCCGCCGAACCACCACGCCGGTTCGCCGTCGGCGGTGGTCGTGGTGAAGAAGCGCACGTTCATGTGCACCGTCGGCGCATACGGATTACGCGGATGGATCACCAGCGACACGCCCATCGCTTCCCACGGCTGGCCGCCCAGATCAGGACGGTGCGCCGACGCCGATGGCGGCAGTTTCGCGCCCATCACATGCGAGAAGTTGACGCCGCCGCGTTCGATGACATTGCCTTCTTCGATCAGGCGCGAAATGCCGCCGCCGCCTTCGGGCCGGTCCCACGCGTCGCGCAGGAAAGGCTTGCCGTCGACGGACTCCAGCGCCTGCACGATGCGGTCTTGCAGATCGAGCAGGTAGGCCTTGACGGCTGCGGGATGCGGAACGGACGCCATCTTATCCTAATGCTTCAGGCCGCGCCAGCCGATATCGCGGCGGCACTGCATGCCGTCGAACGAAATCTGGTCGACCGTCTCGTAAGCCTGCTTCTGCGCCAGCTTGACGCTGTCGCCCAGGCCGACCACGCACAGCACGCGGCCGCCCGTGACCTGCAACTGGCCGCCCACTTCGGCGGTGCCGGCGTGGAAGGTCACGGATTCCGGCGTTTCGGCCGGGATGCCTTCGATCACGGCGCCCTTGAGCGGCGCGTCCGGATAGCCGGCGGCGGCCAGCACCACGCCAACGGCGGTGCGGCGGTCCCACTCCAGCTCGACCTGGTCCAGCGTGCCGTTGACGGCGTGTTCCATCACCGCCACCAGGTCGGTCTTCAGGCGCGACATGATAGGCTGCGTTTCAGGATCGCCCATGCGGCAGTTGAATTCCAGCGTGCGCGGATTGCCCTGGGCGTCGATCATCAGGCCGGCGTACAGGAAGCCGGTGAAGACGATGCCGTCCTTCGCCATGCCGGCGATGGTAGGGTTGATGATCTCGCGCATCACGCGGGCGTGCATGGCCGGCGTGACGATAGGGGCAGGGGAGTAGGCACCCATGCCGCCGGTGTTCGGGCCTTCGTCGTTGTCCTTCAGGCGCTTGTGGTCCTGGCTGGTGGCCAGCGGCAGGATGTTCTTGCCGTCGCACATGACGATGAAGCTGGCTTCTTCGCCTGCCAGGAATTCCTCGATGACGATGCGGGCGCCGGCGTCGCCGAAGCGGTTATCGGCCAGCATGTCGTCGACTGCCTGGTGCGCTTCTTCCAGCGACATCGCCACCACCACGCCCTTGCCGGCGGCCAGGCCGTCGGCCTTGATGACGATAGGTGCGCCGTTGGCGTCGATGTAGGCGTGCGCTTGCGCGACGTCCGAGAAGGTCTGGTACTTGGCGGTCGGGATGCCGTGGCGCTGCATGAAGGCCTTGGCGAAGTCTTTCGACGACTCCAGCTGTGCCGCTTCTTTCGTCGGGCCGAATACCTTCAGGCCGCGCGCGCGGAACAGGTTGACGATGCCGCCGGCCAGTGGCGTCTCAGGGCCGACCACGGTCAGGCTGATGTGCTCTTGCTCGACGAAGTTCGCCAGTTCATGCAGGTCCGTGATGTTGACGTTGACCAGGCGCGCATCGCGCGCCGTGCCGCCGTTGCCCGGAGCGACATACACCATCTGGATGCGTTCCGATTGCGCCAGTTTCCAAGCCAGCGCATGTTCACGGCCGCCGGAGCCGACTACCAATATTTTCATAATTCCTCAGTCTTCGATCAGCGTGTTGGAATAGACTTCCTGGACATCGTCCAGAGCTTCCAACGCGTCCAGCAGTTTTTGCATCTTGACGGCGTTATCGCCGGTGAACACGGTTTCGGTGGCTGGCTTCATGATGATCTCGGCCACTTCGGCCTTGAAGCCGGCGGCGTCCAGCGCATCCTTGACGGCGGCGAAGTCGTGCGGGCCGCACAGTACTTCGAAGCCGCCTTCTTCATCGGCCACCACGTCTTCGGCGCCGGCTTCCAGCGCCACTTCCATCAGCGCGTCCTCGTTGGTGCCGGGCGCGAACAGGAACTGGCCGCAGTGCTTGAACATGAAGGCGACCGAGCCTTCGTTGCCCATGTTGCCGCCGTTTTTGTTGAAGGCGTTGCGGACTTCGGCCACCGTGCGCACACGGTTGTCGGTCATGCAGTCGACGATGACGGCCGCGCCGCCCACGCCGTAGCCTTCGTAGCGTACTTCCTCGTAGGCTGCGCCGTCTTCGCCGCCGGTGCCGCGGGTGATCGCGCGCTGCACGTTGTCCTTCGGCATATTGGCGTCGGCTGCCTTGTCCACGGCCAGGCGCAGGCGCGGGTTGGAGGTCAGGTCGCCGCCGCCCATGCGCGCAGCAACGGTGATCTCCTTGATCAGGCGCGTCCAGATCTTGCCGCGTTTCGCGTCAGTTGCTGCTTTTTTGTGCTTGATGTTGGCCCATTTGCTGTGTCCAGCCATGTTCGATCTTCCTTCGGCGGTAAGTCATTGGTGTGCGGTGAGGGCGGTATTCTATCATAGGGGCCAACTCAAAACCTTTTCCATCACCTCTGGCAGCTCGATTTTCGTCACCCACGCGTCCATTTCCTTGACCAGGATGACGGCGCTGTTTTGTTGATCGATAGGCACCCATTCCGGGTTGTTTTGACGCATCAGGGCGATCACCGGCACGTGCACGGCGTTTGCCAGGTGCATGACCGCGGTTTCCACGGTGATGATCAGGCTGCACAGGGCGAGCACGGCCGGCAGCTGGAAGAAGCTCTCTTCCGCCGAGAACAGATGGGTATTGGGCGGCGCGGCGCTGGCATGCAGCGCGCGCGCGGCCTGCAGTTCTTCCGGAACAACGTTGACAACAAAGCCAGCCTCGCGCCACTGCGGGTGCTTGCGCATCTCCTTGATCAGCTCGAAGCCGCGCTCCAGCGGCCAGCAGCGCTCCTCGCCCTTGGAGTAGACATTGATGAAGACCACGTTTGCTGGCAATCCCCAGGCGGCGAACTGCTCGCGCGCGTAAGTGGTCCACTGGTCGGGAATGTGGATGGTCGGGTAGCGGTCCGCCTTGGGGATGTCGAGGCCGAAGGCGTGCGTGAACCATTGCGCGTAGATGTCGCTCACGTGCGGCACATTGTGTTCCTGCGACTCGTACAGCGGAATGGTGGCGTTGAATTTGAGGATGCTGAGCTTCTTGGACAATTCAAAGAAACGGTATTTCTGTTTTTTCAGGCCGACGATGAAGCCGCGCGGGCTGATCTCCCGCGTCAATCGCGCATAGCGGTGGCAAGCCATGTGCGTCAGCGACACCACCAGCGGGTAGTCCTCGCGCTGGGCCTTGGCGATGGATTGCGCATGCAGGGCGGGGCTGTAGTTCTGGGCGTAGACCTCGTCGATGTAGGGGCTGGCGGCGAGCCAGTCGTACAGCGAGTAGTTCTTCAGGTGCGGCCAGTCCGCCGGGTTGGCCGAGCGCCGGCGCTCATCGACCCACAGGTGGATTTCCAGATGCGGGTGGGCGCGCTTCAAAGCCTTGAAACACATTTGCATGTAAGTGAAGTCGCCGATCGCCATGTGCGTGACGACCAGGATTTTTTTGGCTTTTGCAAGCAGCGGAGCTGGGATCAGTTGGTTCAATTGGATGCGGTGCAGAAGTGGAAATTAAACTAAATGAACAGTTTAGCGTAAAGTCCACACTAGAGGCCTTCCTCCACTTTTTGTAGGGACGCTGTCATATCCTGCTGCTACGATTTATCTTTTAACATCATCGGCAACGCGGAGCAGACATGGACAGAAGGCAGTTTCTCAAGTACGGCAGCTTTATCACGGTATCGGTCGCCTCGGGCGCCGGACTGACAGCCTGTGGCGGCAGCAGCTCCGCATCCGCCGATGGCAGCGCCACCGATCTGCCGCTGGCCAGCGGCGCCTGGAAGTTCCCGCAGAGCGTAGCCTCCGGCGACCCGCGCAACGACAGCATCATGCTGTGGACCCGCGCCGTGCCGGCAGCGGCCGACGGCGTGGCCCCCGCGCCGACCGCATCGGACAGCGCGATCCGCCTGGTGATGACCGCCGCCGACAACAGCACGGCCCTGGGCAGCAGCACGGCCCTCAGCGGCGCCACCGTGGTCGACATCAAACTGCCTTTGCAGTCGCAATTTGACAACACCGTGCGCCACAAGGTCACGGGTCTGAATCCCAACACCGTCTACTTCTACCAGTTCGTCGCCGGCGACACGCGTTCCAACGTCGGCCGCTGCAAGACCGCGCCGGCCGCCGACGCCGACGTCTCGCAACTGCAGTTCGCCTACATGACCTGCCAGGACTGGAGCGTAAACCACTGGGGCGCGATGAGCAGCATCGTCGGCGAGAACCTCGACTTCATCGTCCATCTGGGCGACTACATCTACGAAACCGTAGGCGAAGACTTCCAGCTGGGCGCAGTGGAAACGCGCCACGACGCGCTCACGCTGCCGGACGGCGCCTTCAAGAGCGGCACTTCGGGCGCCAAGTACGCCACCACGCTGGCCGACTACCGCTACCTGTACAAAAAGTACCGCACCGATACGCGCCTGCAGGCGCTGCACGAGCGCTTCGCCTTCATCGCCATCTGGGACGACCACGAGTTCTCGGACGATGCCTGGCAGGATGCGCAGACCTACGACGGCACCTTCAGCATCACCGACGGCTCGGACCTGCACCAGACCGGCCGCCGCCGCAACGCCAACCAGGCGTGGTTCGAATACATGCCGGCCGACGTTAACCTCGACACCGCCACCACCAGCTTCCAGAACATCAAGATCTACCGCGACTTCCAGTTCGGTAAGCTGATGCAGCTGGTGATGACCGACGAGCGCCTGTACCGCAACGACCACGTGATTCCTGAGTCGGCGGTCAATCCGGCCACCGGTCTGCCGCTGGGCCGCATCGGCTCGCGCTACCTGGTGCCGCAGGACGTGTACAACACCGTGGAAGCGCAGAAGATGGCCGGCGCCACCACCATCGGCCTGGCCTCGCCGCTGGACACCGTGTCGATCCTGGGTTCGACCCAGCGCCAGTGGTGGATGGACAAGATGAAGACCGCCACCGCGACCTGGAAACTGTGGGGCAATGAAGTATCGCTGCTGCGCATGGGCCTGAGCGGCGTCGACGCCATCGCCACGCTGCTGGCGTTGAACGCGGTGCCGACCATCGCCGCATCGATCGGCAGCACCATCGCCGCGACCGGCGGCAACATCCCGCTGGCCGGCGCCATCGTCGCCGCTGCGACCGCTGGCGCCACGCCGGCGCTGGCGCAAGCCGGCGCCGTGGCTGCCTTCACCAGCTACTCGACCGGCGGCGACGCGGCGGCGCAAGGCGCGGCTGCAGTGGCGGCGGGCCTGAGCGCGGCGCAAGCCGGCATCGCAGTGGCCACCCTGAAGGCCATTATCGACGCCAATCGCGGCATCGCTGGCGCCACGCCGGCGCAGCTGGCGGCGGCCGGCGCGCAGACCATCGCCTTCGGCTACATCAAACCGGACATCCAGGCCAAGAAGGCTGATTCGGCCTTCGTCGCCGCGTCGGGCAAGAAGGCCCAGCTGGCGCCGTTCTTCGCGCGCTTCCTGCTCAACTGCGACCAGTGGGACGGCTACAACAGCGAACGCAAGGCGCTGATGGCTCACCTGAAAACCAACAGCATCGGCAACGTGGTGGCGATCACCGGCGACATCCACGCCTTCTTCGCCGGCACCGTCAACGACGACTTCGACGCCACCGGCGGCGGCACGCCGGTGATGGTGGACCTGGTCTCGGCGGGCATCAGCTCGGACTCGTTCTTCAGCTATCTGCGCGACGCCGCGTCGGCGCTGGGCGATATTGCGACGCTGGTGTCGTACCCGCTGGCGATCCCGGTCACGGGCCTGGGCACGTTGAGCATCTCGATCAACCTGCTGGACTACACCATGGGCAAGGCCGCGCCGACCGTGGCCAGCCTGCTGGAGCAGGTACGCGTGCAGGTGCGCGGCGCGCTGGGCGCCAAGGGCTTGCCGGAAGCGCAGCTGGATCCGACCACCAGCGCGGTGCTGGCCGGTTTGCAGGCCAACAGCGATTTCAACACTTCGCTGCTGGCGCTGGCGCAGCAGTTGTCCGGCCTGGGCAACAACCCGTGGATCAAGCATCTGAACACCGATGCGCAGGGCTTCACGCTGGTGACGCTCACCCCGGGCAAGCTGGTGGCGCAGTTCAAGCAGGTCAACAAGCTGGTAGGCGGCAACGCACCGACCAGCGTGGTAGCCCGCGTCACCACCGCCACCGTGACGGCTGGTGCGGCGGCTGTCGCTATCAGCTAGTCCCTAGTCATTCCCGCGAAAGCGGGAATCCATACGTCGCGTCCAGTCAAGCGCTCTATGGATTCCCGCCTGCGCGGGAAAGACGTTTTGAGCGCCGCCAGCGGCGCTGTCCGTTTGCCCGTACAATTCCGGTATGGACAAAAGCATCACGGACAGCGCGCCGGCGCGCGCCGCCTATTTGGGCGGCTTGGGTATCGCCATCGGCGGGGCGGTTCTGTTCTCCACCAAGGCGGTGGTGGCCAAGCTGCTGTACCGCTATCAGATCGACGCCGTCACCCTGATCGCCTTCCGCATGATCTTCTCGCTGCCGGTGTTCGCCGCCGTCGCGCTGTGGAAGATGCGCACCGAAGCGCCACTGTCCAACGCCGACCGCTGGCGGATTGTCGGCCTCGGACTGGTCGGCTACTACCTCTCCAGCTTCCTCGACTTCCTCGGCCTGCAATACATTTCGGTTGGCCTTGAACGGCTGATCCTGTTCCTGACGCCCACCTTCGTCCTGCTGATCTCTTCCACATTGCTCAAGCATCACATCAGCCGCAAGCAGTGGCTGGCGCTGCTGACCTCCTATTGCGGCATCGTCTTCGTCTTCCTGCATGACCTCAACAGCGGCAGCCGCAACGTGATGCTGGGCGCCACGCTGGTCACAGGTTCGGCCGCCGCCTACGCCGTCTACCTGCTGCTGTCGGGCGAAATGGTCAAGCGGCTCGGCGCGCTGCGGCTGGTGTCGTATGCGATGTGCGTCTCCAGCGCGGCCTGCATCGGCCAGTTCTTCCTGCTGCGGCCTGCGTCCGGCCTGGTCCAGCCGCTGCCGGTGTACGGCCTGTCGCTGGTCAACGGCATCCTGTGCACGGTGATGCCGGTGTTTATGACCATGGCCGCCGTCGAGCGCATCGGCCCCGGCACCGCCTCGCAGGCTGGTATGATCGGCCCCGTTTCCACACTGTTTTTGGGTGCGCTGCTGCTGGGCGAACCTGTCACCTCCTGGCAGTTGGGAGGCACCGTGCTGGTGCTGGCCGGGATATATCTGCTGTCAAAAAAATAGGATCAGAACATGAAAACCCGCATTGCCCTGATTGCCCACGACAAGAAAAAAGACGACATGATCGCGCTGGCCGGCGAGTACAAGGCCTTCCTCTCGACCTGCACGCTGACCGCCACCGGCACCACCGGCGGCCGCCTGGCCAATGAGCTGGGCCTGACGGTGGACCGCAAGCATTCGGGGCCCTTCGGCGGCGACCTGCAGATCGGCTCCATGCTGGTCGAAGGCGAGATCGATTGCGTGATCTTCCTGCGCGACCCGATGACGCCACAGCCGCACGAACCGGACATCAACGCCCTGGTGCGCGCCTGCGACGTGCACAACACGCCTTGCGCCACCAACGTCTCGTCGGCACACCTGGTGCTGTCGCAGCTGCAGTTGCGCGCCGCAGCGGCCTGACCAGCGCTACACTCTTCGCACACCGAATACAGCACACGCATACTGGAGGCAGACATGACCAAGGCAATCCGCATCAACCGCGTCGGCGGCCCGGAAGTGATGGAACTGGTGGACGTGGAACTGGGACCGCCCGGTCCCGGCGAAGCGCAGGTGCGCCATGAGGCGATAGGCCTGAACTTCATCGACGTCTACTTCCGCACCGGCCTGTATCCGCAGCCGCTGCCCGGTGGCCTGGGCATGGAAGGCGCGGGCGTGGTCGAAGCGGTGGGCGAGGGCGTGACCGAGGTGCAGGTGGGCGACCGCGTGGCCTACGCCGGCCGTCCTATCGGCGCCTATGCCGAGGCGCGCAATATGCCGGCCTCGCAGCTGCTGGTGCTGCCGGAGAAAATCGGCTTCGACACGGCGGCAGCGATGATGCTGCAAGGGCTGACGGTGCAGTACCTGTTCCACCGCACGGTGCCGCTGAAGGCCGGCGACACCATCCTGTTCCACGCGGCGGCCGGCGGTGTCGGGCTGATCGCCTGCCAGTGGGCCAAGGTGATGGGCGTGACGCTGATCGGCACCGTGGGCTCGGAAGAGAAGGCGGCGCTGGCCACCGAGAACGGCGCGCACCACGTCATCAACTACAACAAGGAAAACTTCACCGAGCGGGTGAAGGAGATCACCGGCGGCAAAGGCGTGTCGGCCGTATATGACTCGATCGGCAAGGACACCTTCATCGGTTCGCTCGATTGCTTGCAGCCGCTGGGCACGATGGTCAGCTTCGGCAATGCCTCCGGACCGGTGCCGCCGTTCAGCCTGGGCGAGCTGGCCAGCCGTGGTTCGCTGTTCATCACGCGGCCTTCGCTGATGTCCTACATGGCCAAGCGCGAAGATCTGGAAGCGGCGGCGAAATCGCTGTTCGGCGTGGTCGCCAGCGGCGAGGTCAAGATCGACATCCGCCAGCGCTACGCCTTGGCCGACGTGGCCCAGGCCCACACCGAGCTGGAAGCGCGCAAGACCACCGGCTCCTCCATCCTGCTGCCATAAAAACAAACCGGGGGCGCTGCCCCCGGAAGTTTAGCCTGCCGTCTTCGGCTCTATCGTCAGGTCGACCCTGCGCGGCACGCCGCTCTGGCCGGGGAAGCCGGTGAAGGCGCTCTGCACCAGTGCAGGCATCACGTGCGGCGTGGCTTGCACGCGGCTGGTGTTCTGCACCGTCACGTCGTACAGCTTGCGGCCGTCGGTGCCGTTGATGGTCACGCGCAGCTGGCGCTGGTATTCATGCTTGACGCGCTCTTCCACCACCAGCGGGCCGCCGTAGTAGCGGAACGGATCGTAGAAGTACGGACGATAACCCCAGCGCGAATAACCCCAGCCACCCCAGCCATAACGGCCGTAGCCCGGGCCCCAATACGGACCCATGAAGGGATCATCCGCCTCCAGCACCCGCACCGCATGGTCGATGGTGCTGAATTTCATGCTGACGAGCAACTTCGGCTGCTGGCCGTCGCCGGCCTGGCGGAAGCCCAGCTTGGCCAGTTCATTGCTCACGAGCACTTGATAGTTACGGTATTCCAGCGTGTCGTCCGCGCCCTGCGGGGCTTCGAACGCATAGGACTTGTCCTGGATGTCGGCAGGCCAGGCGTTGAAGGCGGTGACGTCGCTGTGGATGGTGGTGGCGCAGCCGCTCAGCAGCACCACGGCGGCAGTCGCCAGTATGGCAAGATATTTCATGATGTTGACCCTCTCGGTTCAGACGGTGTTTTCCAGTACTAAGTTTACGACGCTAGCCCCGGCCCTGCACGATTATTACAGATTGTTACGGCAAGGTGGAAACCAGCAACTTATCGGGCTTATTCCCGGCTTATCTGGCCCCCTTGCGGGCAATTCGCCCGTCCTCCTGCTGCCGGTATTGGTAAAATAGGCTTTTGCCTACGTCACCAGAGTCCACCAATGCGCACAGACAGCAGTCCACAGACGATATACCGCAAAGATTACACCGCTCCCGCCTATCTGGTCGAAACCGTTGAACTTGGCTTCGACCTCGACCCGGACCGCACCGTGGTCGCCAACCGCATCACGCTGCGACAGAACCCGGCCAGCCGGAGCCATGACATCGTGCTGCACGGCGAGGAGATCGAACTGGTGGCGCTGCGCATGAACGGCAAGCCGCTGGCGCCGACCGAATACCAGGTGGACGGCAGCACGCTGACCATCCGCAAGGCCCCGGCCAAGGTGGTGCTGGAAATCGAAACCCTGTGCGCGCCGGTGCAGAACACCACGCTGTCCGGCCTGTACGTCTCGAACGGCAATTTCTACACGCAGTGCGAGGCCGAAGGCTTCCGCCGCATCACCTATTTCCCCGACCGTCCGGACGTGATGGCCAAGTACACCGTGATGCTGCGTGCCGACAAGGCCGCCTATCCGGTGCTGCTGTCGAACGGTAACCTGATCGAGGAAGGTGAGCTGGGCGACGGCCGCCACTACGCCAAGTGGGAAGACCCGTTCAAGAAACCGTCCTACCTGTTCGCGCTGGTGGCCGCGCGCCTGGTGTGCCAGGAAGAGCGCTACACGCTGCAGTCCGGCCGCGAAGTGCTGCTGCAAGTGTGGGTGGAAGAGGGCAACCTCGACAAGACCGACTACGCCATGCAGTCGCTGAAGAATTCGATCCGCTGGGACGAGGAACGCTTCGGCCTGGAGCTGGACCTGGACCGCTTCATGATCGTCGCCGTCGGCGACTTCAACATGGGCGCGATGGAGAACAAGGGCCTGAACATCTTCAACACCAAGTTCGTGCTGGCCAACCCGCGCACCGCGACCGACATCGACTACGCCGGCATCGAAGCGGTGGTCGGCCACGAATACTTCCACAACTGGACCGGCAACCGCGTGACCTGCCGCGACTGGTTCCAGCTGTCGCTGAAGGAAGGCCTGACCGTGTTCCGCGACCAGGAGTTCAGCGCCGACATGATAGGCACCGACAGCGGCCGCGCCGTCACCCGCATCGACCAGGTGCGCACGCTGCGCCAGGCCCAGTTCCCTGAGGATGCAGGCCCGATGTCGCATCCGGTGCGTCCAGATTCCTTCGTCGAGATCAACAACTTCTACACCGTCACCGTGTACGAAAAGGGCGCCGAAGTCGTGCGCATGTACCAGACCCTGGTGGGCCGCGACGGCTTCCGCAAAGGCATGGACCTGTACTTCAAGCGCCACGACGGCCAGGCCGTTGAATGCGACGACTTCCGCGCCGCCATGGCCGACGCCAACGGCCGCGACCTGCGCCAGTTCGAGCGCTGGTACTCGCAGGCCGGCACGCCCATCGTCACGGCGCGCACGCGCTACGATGCCGTCAAGCGCCACTTCGACATCATCCTCAGCCAGCGCTGCCCGGCCTCCGCCGGCCAGGCCGACAAGCTGCCCTTCCACATTCCGGTGGCGGTTGGCCTGCTGAGCGCCAGCGGCAAGGATCTGCCACTGGTGCTGGAAGGCGGCAAGCACGCCAAGGGCGCGACCACGGTCGTGCTGGAGTTGACCGAGCAGGAGCAGATCTTCCGCTTCCGCCACGTCGACGAACGGCCGACGCCATCGATCCTGCGCGATTTTTCCGCGCCGGTGATACTCGAATACGATTACACCGACGACGAACTGCTGCACCTGTTCAGCCATGACAGCGACCCGGTCAACCGCTGGGAAGCGGGCCAGCGTCTGGCGATGGAACGCCTGTTGAAGCTGACCGCGCAAGTGGCGGCGGCCGGCGGCAGCGACGCCAACCTGAAACTGGATGCCACCTTCATCAACGCCCAGCGCGCCGTGCTGACCGACGAGACGCTCGACCCGGCCTTCCGCGAACTGGCGCTGATACTGCCGTCGGAAATCATCATCGCCGAGCAGATGGACGTGGTCGACCCGCAAGCGATCCACACCGCGCGCCAGTTCATGCGCCGCACCATCGGCGCGGCGCTCAAGCCCGAGCTGCTGGCGCAGTACCACGCCAACCAGACGCCCGGCGCCTACAGCCCGGACGCACTTTCGGCCGGCAAGCGCGCGTTGAAGAACCTGTGCCTGTCCTACCTGATGGTGGCGCCCGACATGGCGGAGCTGAAGCTCGCGCAGCAGCAGTTCGAAAAGGCCGGCAACATGACCGACCGTTCCGCCGCGCTGGTATCGATGATCCACAGCGGCGCGGAAGCGGGCCCGTACCTGAAGAACTTCTACGAAGACTTCGAAAGCGAAGCGCTGGTGATCGACAAATGGTTCGCCATGCAGGCCGCCGCACCGACCACCGACGTCGCCGCAGTACGCAAGCTGATGCAGCATCCGGCCTTCACGCTGAAGAACCCGAATCGCGCGCGCAGTTTGATCTTCAACTTCACCAGCAACAACCCGTCGCAGTTCCATGCGGCCGATGGCAGCGCGTATGAATTCTGGGCCGAGTTCGTGATCAAGCTCGATGCGATCAATCCGCAGGTAGCGGCACGCCTGGCGCGCGGCATGGACCGCTGGCGCCGTTACGCGCCGGCCCTGCAGGCGAAGATGAAACGCGCGCTGGAAAAAGTCGCCGGCCGCGCCAAGCTGTCGAACGACGTGCTGGAAGTGGTAACAAAAGCACTCGAAAACTAACGTCATTCCCGCGAAAGCGGGAATCCATGCTGACTATCCGCAGCCAATAAAAACAATCTAAACAGTTTATATTCACCTCAAGGGAAGCCATGAAACGCATCAGCCTCACACAATATCTGGTGGAAGAACAGCGCCAGAACAACTCGATCCCGGCCGAACTGCGCCTGCTGATCGAAGTGGTCGCGCGCGCCTGCAAAACCATCAGCCACTCGGTAGGCAAGGGCGCGCTGGGCGAAGTGCTCGGCACCGCCGACACCGAAAACATCCAGGGCGAAGTGCAGAAAAAGCTGGACATCATCTCCAACGAAATCCTGCTGGAAGCGAACGAATGGGGCGGCCACCTGGCGGCGATGGCGTCGGAAGAGATGGAATCCATCCACCCGATTCCGAACCGTTATCCAAAAGGCGAATACATGCTGCTGTTCGACCCATTGGACGGCTCGTCGAACATCGACGTCAACGTCTCCATCGGCACCATCTTCTCCGTGCTGAAGGCGCCGGATGGCATGGGCCAGCCGACCGAAGCGGACTTCATGCAGGCAGGTAGCAAGCAAGTGGCAGCAGGCTACGCCGTGTACGGCCCGCAGACCATGCTGGTGCTCACCACCGGCAACGGCGTCAACTGCTTTACCCTGGACCGCGAGATGGGTTCGTGGGTGCTCACCCAGCGCAACATGCAGATCCCGGCCAAGACCAAGGAATTCGCGATCAACATGTCGAACCAGCGCCACTGGCATCCGCCGGTGCAGCGCTACATCAGCGAACTGCTGGCCGGCGACACCGGCCCACGCGGCACCAACTTCAACATGCGCTGGATCGCCTCAATGGTAGCGGACGTGCACCGCATCCTGAACCGCGGCGGCATCTTCATGTACCCGGCCGACACGCGCGACACGTCGATGCCAGGCAAGCTGCGTTTGATGTATGAGGCGAATCCGATGGCCTTCATCGTCGAACAGGCAGGCGGCGCGGCCACCGACGGCCAGACCCGCATCATGGACATCCAGCCGCACAAGCTGCACCAGCGCGTGCCGGTGTTCCTGGGTTCGCGGGATGAAGTGGCGGTGGTGACGGGCTACCACGCAGGCTGAGAAGCTTCAAAATCGCACAAAGCAATGACATTTTTGCAGCATGGCTAAAATTTATCGTGTTGGGACTAGCGTGTAGCAAGAAATATTTGTTAGAATGTGCGACTTCGCCGCTTTAGCTCAGTTGGTAGAGCAGTTCATTCGTAATGAAAAGGTCGCCAGTTCGATTCCGGCAAGCGGCACCAGAACACAGCAGTAAGAAATACCAAGAAGTACCGAAACCCGCTTTCCTCATAGGAGAAGCGGGTTTTTTTGTTGTCCCAATTTTCCGAAGGGGTAGCATGAAATTTGGGAGAGATGTGGGAATTTTGCGGGCAACGACCTGTATTTCCTCTAGGTAAATCCCTCACAATGGGAGGTTTCCATGGTACTCACAGAGGCATTTTTCCGGAAGTCCAAGCACTCAGGCGCACCGAGCGGGGGAAAACACAGCGACGGTCGTGGTCTTTAGCCGCTGCCTCGAACGTAGCGCGGATCGACGCGCTGAGCCAGCAGGTTGAACGTTTACGGCAGACGAAGCTGAGCAGCGCGGAAGAACTGGCCGCGATCTTGGAGCCACTGGCGCAGGCCATGGCCGCGCTGACGGACGAGACGCGCGCAAGCCTGGTGCAGAGCAACCAGCGCAGCTTGCAGTGCTCAATATTCTTTGAGGAATCACAATTTTGACGCTAAGCGCTTGACATCACGCCGCGACCGGAAAATCTATACTGTTGTAGATTACAATATTCCAAGGGCATAGCGACCATTTTAATTCTCATGGATAGGTAACGCCTGAACCCATGCCCTACTGAACGGAGATAGTAATGCCACTAGTACAGGATAGCCCGCTGGTAATTTCAATCGCTACCAAGGTTCTCGATATCGAAACTAACGATGGCCGGTTTGAAAACTTCTGCCGTGAGGCTGTAAGCGCCATGGAGGGGGGGGCGTTAATTCTGAGTACGTCAGCGTCCTGGGATCTGGGGCGTGACGGGGTTGGCTACGGGCGAGCTGACGGGATCTACCTGTGTGCAAGTCTACGTGACGACGTGGACGCTAAGGCACTTAGCGACATCGAAAGAATTAGCTCAAAAGCGGCAAATATTAAGCGCGTATATTTTTGCTCTAGCCATGAACTTAGCGAACATAGGCGAAATGAGATAGCTGCAGCGCTTGAGGCCGAAGTTGAACATAAATTTTCAATTACCGTTTGCGGTAGTAGACAGTTAGTTGAAGCGGTTGCGTCTAACGTAGAAATCCTGAATCGGTTCTACGGCGCCGAGATTGAAGACTGCATTCGTGTTATCACTGAAAGAGATGAAAAAAACCATGATGTACGTGGGTTAAAGCTTGCCCTCATTTCATTGGACGAGGATTCAGTCGCAGTAAGATCGCACATCTATCGTTCCGTTATCCTTGAGATCTTAGGATCGGATGGTGCTATCACCATTGAAGGCCTTGCCAAGCGAATTTCTGATCGGTTGCATCTGTCTAGTGTAATCGCGAAAGAGGCTCTGGTAGCCCCTGTTTCAATGCTCTCTGCTGATGGTGTGATCTCAAATGATCAGCGATTAATTAAGATTACTGAGGCTGGGAAAAGCGAACTGGTGCAGAACACGGCAGACGCGGCTACGAGGCTGCTGGATGGTCGCGCAGTCATTCGAAGTGCTATAGAAAATGCGATTGGTGGTCGTCTTGCAGAAGACCACTACAGCAAAATCTGGAGCATCTTTCAGGACCGACTTGTCGCTTACTTTATTTCCCGAGGGGAGACGCTAGTCTTTGAGGTCAGTGAACTTCTTGGCTTAGACGCGACTGGTGAAAAGCCGGAATCAATCAGACCATTTTCGTTTGTTGAGGAGGTGGCTAAAGCAGTTGCGGATACGAGCTCGTCTTCGCAGCAGAGAATTGAACTGGATCAAGCGATAAAGGACATATTCTTAGAACGAACGGGCCCTGCAGCGGAGTGGTTAGTTCGTCTTTGCATGAGTTTTATCGCTGCTTGTACTTTGGGGATGGAACACTCCGCTGGTCAAGAGATCGAGCGCGTCTTGCGAAAGACGAGCCTGGTTCTGGACACCGATGTCGTCCTCTCGCTGTTGGGAGAGGGCGAAATTGACCATGAAGGCGTTACCGCAATTGTGGATCGTTGGCGAAGGATTGGTGGAAAAATTCTTGTTGCCGAGCCGGTCTTGGAAGAAACGGCGTATCACGCTTCCATTGCACACTTTGACTACGATCAGGTACGCCATTGGTTGCCAGGGGCCCCGCATGAGCGTCAGCAACTTATCGAGAATGTCTTTGTTCGCTCGTTTGCAGAAATGCTCACGAAGGATGCTAAACCGAGTCATTGGGGAAGATATATTGCCCAATATGTTGGAACTTCAAATTATGACTGGTCAAAGGTCTTCGATGATCTACGTGCAAATTACAACATAGAAAAGCTTCCCGCCCGGAGGACTACCGATGCTGCTCTAGAGGAGCGTGTTCGCAAGTTTCTAATCGAGCAGAAGCAGGCGGTGTCCATTACTGATACCGCCCTAAGAAACTTGCATGATAAAGCCCGTCGTGATGCTCAGCTTTATGCTGCAATGGTTTCTTATATTCGATATTTGAGGGATATGGATACATCTTCCACTTGCCTGCTCATGAGCTCTGCGCGAAGACTTGCTGTCGCGGAGAGCGAGTTCAAGGAGGCTGCGGAACCTGAGCTGGTTACATCTATTTCCACTGTGCTGCAGTTACTGACCTTGGCTCCGAATGTTCGGCTCGGAGCAACGGCTATGAAGGCGTTTCTTTTCGACGAACGCCCTATTGGTTTTACGTCCGCATTTGAGCGCACCGTGATGCGGATTCTTCACGCAAGTGATGAGGCGTCAGTTCCTTGGGCTAAACGTGGTGCCATGATGAGGGAAGTACGTCAAAAGCTGATGCAAAATGCTAAAAGCCAAGGCGAGAAAATGCGGCCTGATGAGTTGGAACGTCGCGCCCTTTATCCTGAAAATCAAGCCAACACCATTCAGATGATTAAGCAAGCCTTTGATGCAGTTGCTTTGGATACTGAGATGGCTAAACAAAACACGGATTTGAAGAAGCGCGTTGCCGAGCTTGAGGATAAGTTGCGGCGCACGACAGAATCTAACCGGAATGCAAAACCACCGAAGCGCAGATGAGCAGAATTTTGATGACCACATTTCTTTAAAGTACTGGTGTGGAATCGAACGGGCGAGCGTTTTTACAAGTGGGGGATTTGGTAGGGGTTTGACCTTTTTTCATAGAGAATTCGATCCCGGCAAGCGCACCAGAATTAGCAAAAAAACGCTTTTATCTCTGGGAGGAACGGGTTTTCTGTTGTCTTTGCGGGGGCTAGGGAGGTTGGCGTCACGCGATGAGGACTTGGGTCTGTCCTGGCGTGCGTCGAGTGTTCTTCCTCACCACTATATCGACATCGTAGCCGAGCCGGTTCAGGTACTCGATCATCTTGGCCTGGCTGATGCCACGGAACTTGCCGCGCAGCAGATCGGAGAGTTTAGGTTGCGATATGCCAAGTAGTTCGGCCGCGCGTTGCTGTGTCAGGCGCCGACTCTTCAGGGCCAGCGCGATCTCCAGCACGAGCCCCGCCTTTACAATCATTTCGCCGGCATCCGGGCGGCCGAGGTCGGCGTAGGCATGGTCACTGCCTGCTTCGATGGAAATTTTATCGATGATTTCGGGTGTATTCATGCTGAGGGATCATTTTCCAGGGCTACCACGGCCTTCAGACGAGCCGCGATCAGTTCCATGTCCTGTTATCGGAAGCTCCACTTACTTATCGCGACCAGGGCCGTATGGCATCTGTCTCGATATCTCCAACTTCTCGAATCCTCGCCCGCTCGGCAGCGTATCGCGCGCGGCTGGCTCCAGTGATTGCCCATCGGCGGCGGAGTAGCGGTAGACCAGATATCTTGAGGCCACCTCATGGCCAATGTTGGGAATGACTAACTGCATCTCCCTTGAGTTGACATACAGCCAGCGTGGCAGTGCCTTCTCGGAAAAGTCGATGCGTTCGAGACGATGGCTGACAGGGTTCTTCCGCACCACCGCTCCCTTGAGATAGGGCGGGCCGTAGCTGATGGCAAAGACGAGTGAACGATCGACGCATTTCGCCAGGGCGACGTTGCCGATAACGTCTGTGTCGGGCATATCGTCAAATGCCGTTCCAACGGCCCCGTCTATCTTCAGATGAAACCGATTACCCTCAACCGTAGGCTCCGCCAGCAAAGCCACTTGCGATCCGTCATCGAGCTGGCAGGAGCGCACTAGCGTGAGCTGCGTTGCGTTTGCCGTTGCAGCGAAGAGCAGCAGGCCGAGTGTCGTTAGACGCACTATCATTTCACCATATCGCGCAATATTTGCATGTTGGTGGGATCGTCATGCAGGCGTGCGGCGCTTGCGCTGATCTTCTTGTAGTAGATGCCATTTGAAAGGCCTCGATAGCGTGCATAGGCGGCCGCGACTGTCGGTGACGTGTCCAACCAGTATTGCATATATTCGCTGCCAAGTTGGATATTGGTCGCTTCGTCGAATATGGCGGCGCTGTCGTACATGGCAGATCCTTCGGCGAACGCGGCCTTGGTTTGGGCGTCACTGGGCATATGGCCTAGTTCTTTCTGCTTCCTGTACTTGAACACCTGTTGAACCCCTTGCCGTTGCATCTGCATGAGCCCGTGTGCATCTTGCCTGGCGCCGGCACGGGCGTCAAAGCGCGACTCCATGTAGATCTGGCAGATGATCAGGTCGGTGTTGAGCGTGGACTTGTTATTGGCTTCGACAAGCGAGCGAATCTGGGCCAGGCGCGCTGAGTCGTCTGTCGCCGGCGCAAGTTGTGCGGTTTGAGCTTTGGTTGCTGGTTTCGGTTCCATGTGATCGCTCCTGGAAGGGATGAGTCGAGAGCGCGGTGTGGCTGGAAGTCGAATTTAACAGCGCGCAAAGCGCGAGCTTTTGATCGCTCGCAAAGTTGGCGTGTTGTTGTGGCGGGGGCTTCAGAAGAGCTGGCTAAGAATTATATAAACGATATAAATCATACGAGATTAAGCTGGCGTAACTTGTGTATCAACTGGACCACGTTGTGCACCTGCAGTTTGCGCATGACGTTTTCCCTGTGCTTGTCGACGGTTTTGGCCGACAGGTTCAGCTGTGCCGCGACATCGGTGCTGGCGTAGCCCTGGTAAATCAGCTGTACCGTCTGCAGCTCGCGCGCCGTCAACAGCTCGTTGCAGGTGGCGATCTGCTGCTGCACCGCGTCGCTGAGCACCGTCCTGCCATCCATCACCTGCGCGATGCAGCGCAATAACTCCGGGCCGGAGCAATCCTTGAGCAACACCGCATCCGCCCGGGCATCCCGCAACTGCTTGAGAACAATCCCCGATTGCGTGCCGGTCAGCGCGATCACTTTCAACTCCGGATAGCGCTGCTTGCAATACCCCAGCATCGCCGACGACTCGCCCCCAGGCATGTGGTAGTCGAGTATCAGCAAGTCGATCGCCTGCTGTTGCAGCGCCGGCTGTACCTGATCCAGGCTGGCGACCTCGGCCACAACCCGCATCCCCTCCTGGCTCTGCAGCAGCAATTTCAGCCCTTGCCGGAATATGGTGTGATCGTCTGCCAGCAGGATGTTCATAAAGATGACTATCGGAAACGGTGATAGAATAATGATAACATCTTCGGGGGCGTCATTGTTTTCCAGATTCTTCACATCAGGCTTATTGGCGGTGCGCCTTCGTGCGCTCTGGATGGCCTTGCTGTTGTGCTGTTGCGCCGCCCCCACGCTGGCCCAGGTATGCGCCGAATCGGCGGACGGGCAGGCCAGCTTGCGCGGATGCGTGCACGCACTCCCGGATGCGGCCGCCGCGCAAGTCCTGACGGCCCTCGGCCTGCCTGTGCTGACTGGCGGTGAGTGGTACCGCATCGATTTATCCACCGCCGGCGGCAGGTATTTGCTCGACATCGGCCTTCCGGATGCCTACCGCGTGCAGGTCTATCAGCAGCAGGGCGGGCAGGTGCGCAGCGTGCTGGCCCTCGGCACCGCCAGCACCTACGCCGACCGTCCCGTTCAGCATCGCCGCCTGATGGCGCCGTTGTCGCTGGCGCCTGGCGCGGCCACGGTCTACGTTTATTATCACAGCCACGGCAAGATGTTGATGCAGGCACGTCTGTGGAATGCCGACCAGCTCAACGCCAGCGATACCGAAGAGCATCTGTTCAGCGGCCTGGTGGTTGGCATCATGCTGGCGATGGTGCCGGTGGCCGTGCTCGGGCTCGGCGGACAGCGCGCGCTTGGCTACCGCATGTATGGCGCCATCGTGCTGACGAATATACTTTTCGTCGGCCAGGTCGAGGGATATAACTTCGCCTTCCTGTGGCCCGGTGCGCCAGCCTGGAATATGCTGGCTCCGGGAGTGCTGGGTGGACTGTCGTTGATGGCGCATATCGGCTTCGCCATGGATTTCATGCAGATGCGAACGCGCATGCCACAGCTGCTCCGTTGGCACAGGGCGCTGCTCGCGGTTTGCGTATTGACGGTCGCCGCACACCTGATCTACGAGCTCGATACGCTGCTGACGATACAAATGCTGGCCTACTCTGGCTTCGGTTGCGCGGTTGCGTTCATCGGCGTGCGCCGGCGCATCGAGGCGGCGCGCTTTTATTTGCTGGGTACATCGATCTTGATGTTCATCCCGTTGATCCTGTTTATCTTCGTCGTTCTGGGCGTGCAGCTGGTGCCGTTTTTTTCCGTGCTGTCCTTCCCGAAATTCGGCGGCCTCGGCGAGACGCTGCTGTTCGGCGCGGCCGTTGTCAGTCAATTCCAGAAGTTCAATGCGCGCCAGGCCGAGAGCCGCCTGCTCCGTCTGGCCGAGGCCGAGCAACTGCTGCTGGCCGAACAAACCAAGCTGGCGGCCCTTGAGCAAGCCAACGAGCGCCTGCTGCGCCTGGCGACGGCCAGCCACGACATCGCCCAGCCGCTGGCCTCGCTGCGGCTGGCGTTCAGCGCGCTGGCGCCGCAGCACGGCCCCATCGCCGAGCATATCGATACCACGCTGGCCTATGCGCAGTCCCTGCTCAAAGACCTCATCGAGCAGGCGCGGCAGGACCAGCGCCTGCCCGAGCCCATCGTGCTCACTTCCATGTTCGGGCAGTTGGGGCAAGCCTTCCAGGCGGAGGCCAGCGTCAAGGGCCTGCGCCTGTCGGTGCGCGCCAGCGACGTGCGGGTGACAGGCTCGTCGCTGCTGCTGTACCGCATCCTTGCCAACCTGCTGGCCAATGCCGTGCGCCATACGTCCAGCGGACGCATCGTGCTCGGCACGCGGCGCCGTCCCGGCGGCGTCGAGATCCAGCTGTTCGACACCGGGCCCGGCATTCCCGCGCCGGCCCGCGAGCGGCTGTTGCAGCCGTTTGAGCAGGGCGGCCACAGCGAAGGCTTCGGCCTCGGCCTGTTCATCGTCAAGAACCTCTGCCAGCAGTGCGGCTATGCGCTGCGCATCGCGTCCACGCCGGGACGTGGCAGTTGCTTCGCAGTTTTCATCCCCTCAACGTTGATGTGTTGACAAAAAATACGGTGATTTCCGTATTTCCCCGCTGACCGGCGGTGACTACAGTGGCTGGGCCGATGGCGAACACCGCCATCCCACAACAACCACCGGGGAAACCGTCATGAAATCTTCCATCAAACCCATGTTGTCCGCGCTTGCCTTTGCCGCCGGCTGCAGCGCGCCGCTGGCATTTGCCGACACCATCACCTTCGACAACCCAGACCTGACCAGTGTCGCTGTGCGTCCGACCATCTTCACCACGCAGGGCTTCGTCTTCACCGCGATTGACTTCGAAATGGTCGCCGGCGGCGTCCAGCCGTATAGCAACGGCACCAATGTGCTGAAGTTCGCGCCGCACGACATCGTCTCCCACACCGAGACCAACGCGGTCACGTTCCGCCGCCAGGACGCCGCGCTGTTCAACCTCAACAGCCTGGAATTTTCGCCGGGCGACTTTGCCGGCAATGACGCCAGGATGGGCATCAAGGGCGTGTTTGCCGATGGCTCGACTGTTTCGGGCTTCGTGCAGGCGCACAACGGCGGCGGCTTGACACCGGTCGACTTCGAAGGCTGGACCAATCTGGCGTCGGTTGTCCTCACCGGCAATCTGCTGAGCCAAAGCTACGTCCAGGTGGACAACATCAATGTGACGGCGGTGCCGGAACCGGCCAGCTACGCGATGCTGTTCGCCGGCCTGGGCTTGCTCGGCATCGTAGGACGGCGCGCCAAGCGCGCATGAATTCATCACCGTGTACGCCCGGACTGGCGTCCTCATCTGCTGTTCCAACCTGGAGAATTTAAAATGAAGCACTACAAAAAACTGAGCACTATCGCTGCCGCATTGCTACTGGCCGCCACCGCCTTGCCAGCCATGGCCGGCACGCCCCTGGCCGGGCGCGACCAGTTCTTCCATGCGATCTCGGCCAACGATTCGAACGCCGTCTACCTGTATGACGCGGACTACGACATCACCTGGCTGCGCACCACCACGGGCGCCAATGTGATGACCTACACCCAGGCCAGCAGCTGGGCCAGCCTCAACTGGGGCGGTTTGACCGGATGGCATCTGCCGTCCGCAGGCAGCGTCTACGATTCCGATTACTATCCCAGCACCGTCAAGGGCATAGGTTCCGACGCGGCCCATTTGTACTACGATATTCTGGGCGCGCAGCCTGCGGTCGATCATGATGGCAATCCGCAGACGGGCACGCATCCTCAAGGACCGTTCGGCGGCGTCGACGGCCTTCCCGCGATGGTCTGGCTGGACGGCCCGCATGCGACGCACTGGGACTACGCCTACAACTTCAGCTTCTTCGCCGGCATCAATGGCGAGAGTCCGCAGACCGGGCTGATCGGCGCCATGGCTGTGCGTAACGGCGACGTGCTGGTTGCGGTGCCGGAGCCTGAAACCTACGCCATGCTGCTCGGCGGCCTGGCGCTGGTAGGCTGCGTGGCGCGCAAACGCAAGGCGCATACGCCCACGGCAGCTTGAACGCACTTGGTGAAGAAATCCGCTACTCCTCATGGGAGCAGCGGATTTTTTTTGTCCTCGACGGCGTTACTGCATCTCGCCAAATACTTTTGTCGAACTACTAGTCTTAAATCAAGGATTAGTCCCGAATTCAGACTTGGTCTTTGAACCTTACTGTGGAATTACACAATGTCGAGACAGGGAAGATCGAGGCAAAGTCCGCAGCTTTGACTGCGGCCCTGTATTCCATTCCGATAGGCTTGTCTTCTCGTAACGTCGCGATGTTCAGGTGCTGCCGCACTTGAAGAAACGCGCTGCGAACGATGAGTGCTTTGATGATGAGTTCAGGAAGCTGCGCGCCATCATCAGCAAGCAAATCGACGCGGCCCATCTCAAAGCTGACAGCACAAGTCTAAAGACTAAATGCTTCCAAGGAATGCTAAGCCTCAAATCGTTATGTTGGTGCACGGAATTCGCGATTTCGCTCTTGGCGACCCTTAATGTAATATTTGTCCATCCTTAATCAACCGGATAGCTTACGCGCCAGGCGCTCCAACCTCCGGTTATCGCACACGATAGATCTCATCAATGAAAATTGGGCAGTTCCTACAAGAGTTTCACCATGTACTTACGGAGTACGAACGCTGTGCTTTTCGCGATTTTTCATTTCCGTATGAAGTTACTCCGCACGGATATTTGAAAGAGGCAGAGGACTCTCTGACTCGCATGTCGCAGGGTGGAGATCGCGATGCCGTGGCAAATGCGAAACGAGGAATCGACTGTCAGATCGAGGCTGTCATTGAGACCCTTGGACTTCAGACTTCAGGAGGATTTCCATCGCGTGTATCGGCGATCAGAAAACTTGGATTGGTCGCTCCGCGCATCCTTGAAAAAATCAATAAGTTAAGAAATTCGATCGAGCACGACTTCGTTAACCCAAGTCGAGAACAAGCGGAAATGGCTGTTGATACTGCTCTTCTTTTCGTTGAGCTTACTCACAGGATCTTTCGGCAGATGGTCCTCCAGTGCGCTATCTACGATCCCACGCCGAAGATGGAGCACTGGATTGACTGGGGGCCAAACTATTTGGTGTTTGAATTAAAAGGCGAAGCAGAGGCGTTTGAGGTTCGGGGAAGCATCGAAGGAAGGGCGTCGATATTACAAGTGGTGAAACGCAGCGATCCTGAATTTGTCCCACTTCTCAGATTCTTTCTCGCTGGCGATTTTGCCTATTCTGATCTTCCAGACGGTGAGTTAATCGAACAGTTGCGACAAGACCTCAATGACATCTAGCACAACGTTCAGAGAAACGCGCCCGAATGGCTGCGCCGCAGCTTAGCTTAGATAGAGCCGTGGAAGACCAGTCTTGGTCAGCTGGTGTCAGGTCAAGTCTGAGCTAGTGCAATTGAGCCTCTTGCTTGGGTGGCGCTTGCTTGGTTCGTATAGATTGCAATTCACTTTTGAGCCATGCGCTGCTCGGCACTGGCTGCGCCGTGCCGCATCTCACCAGGTAGTCCTTGCCGGACATGCTGCTGGTGCTGGCCGCCAGGGCAATGAACTGCTCCGTTCCTTCAACCTTCTTCTTGTCGATGAGGTAGTTCAGCTTGCTTGTCAGATGCGCCTTGGCTTCGGCCGAGCTATACCAGCTGCCGTTGCGGTTGAACTGGCAGCCCGAACTCCCCAGCCGGTTCAACAGCGCGTCGATCTCCGCGCGTGATGTGGCTGGCAATTCGGCGGCCATGCTGGATGACATCGCTAGCATCAGCAGCGGGATGGCGAAACGTAATTTCATACTTCACTCCTTGGCTACACAAGATCCTCAATAGTACGCGGATCAAACCATCTGCTCTCGCACATAACGCGCCGGCGGCAGGCCGACATGGCGGCTGAAGGCGACGCTGAACGCGCTGGCAGATCCGTAGCCGACGCGCTCGGCAATCTCGGCGATGCCTGCCTCTTGCTGCCGCAGCAGGTTCTTCGCCAGTGCCATGCGCCAGGTGAGCAGATACGCCATCGGCGCCACACCCATTGCGCGGCTGAACCGCTCGAAGAAGGTCGAGCGCGAAAGGGCCGCTTCCTTCGCCAGTTGCGCGACCGTCCACGGCTTGGTCATGTCTTCATGCATGCGCCGTAACGCGACGGCGAGGCGCTCGTCGGCCAGGCCGCGCAGCAGGCCCGGCGACGCAGCCGTCCCCGCTGCGGATCGCAGCGCTTCGATCAGCAGCACCTCCAGCAGCCGCGCCAGTATCACTTCTCGCGCTGGCCGTGCCGCCCGCGATTCTTCTCCCACCAACTGCACGATGGTGGACAGCCGCGGCTCGCCGCGCACATGCACCAGTTGCGGCAGCAGTGAAACCAGCAAGGCCGCATCGGGCGAGCCGAAGGTGCAATAGCCCACCAGCAGTTGCGTGTCGGCCGGCACGTCTTGTGGGCCGTGGCGGAATTCGCCATTCGGCAACTGGACGGGCGGGGCATCCCGGTGCTTCGCTGCCGGCGGCTTCATGCTGGTCATCGTGAAGCCGTATGCCGACGGCACCAGGACGAAGTCGCCTTGCTGCAATGGGATCGGCTCCTGCCCATTGAGTTTAAGGCGGCACGCGCCTGCAAGGATCACGCAGTAGAACGGCTGCCCGGATTCCGAACGCCGCACGCGCCAGGAACCTGCGGCGCTGACGACCTTGGAGAACCGGGCTTGCGGCTGCAGCAGCGTGACGACCTCGGCAAGCGGATCTATCATATCTGGACTATTGCTCATTAAATGTGGACTGTTGATTGTAGCAAGTCCGAAGGGCGCGAACTATAGTTTGGCTACTGAAAACCACTCAACAGGAGTCGCCATGAAAACCGTCCTCATCACCGGATGCTCATCCGGTTTCGGCCTCGAAACCGCCCGCTACTTCCTCGACCGCGATTGGAAGGTCATCGCCACCATGCGTACACCGCGCGAGGACGTGCTGCCGCGTTCCGAACACCTGCGCGTGATCGCGCTCGATGTCACCGATGCCGACAGCATCCGCCGCGCGGTGGAGGCGGCGGGACCGGTCGACGTGCTGGTCAACAATGCGGGAATAGGCGTGCTGGGTGCGTTGGAGGGCATCCCGATGGCAACCGCACGCGATGTCTTCGAAACGAACACCCTCGGCACCATCGCGATGACGCAGGCTGTACTGCCGCAGTTCAGGCTGCGGCGGGCGGGTGTGGTCATCAACGTGACGTCGAGCGTGACCTTGGTGCCACTGCCTTTGCTGTCGGTGTACACGGCGAGCAAGGCGGCGGTCAATGCGTTCACCGAGTCGCTCGCGCTGGAGCTTCAGCAATTCAATGTGCGCGTGAACCTGGTGCTGCCGGGACGTGCGCCAACCACCAGGTTCGGCGAGAACGCTAAAGCGCGCATGCAGGATTCGATTCCCGAGGCCTACGCCGGTCTGGCGAAGAGCGTCTTCGAGGCGTGGGGCCTATCGTCGGAGGTTACGCACGCTGAGGACGTGGCGCAAGCGGTATGGCGCGCGGCGAACGATCCGTCCTGTCCGCTTCGCCAGGCCGCTGGTGTTGATGCTATCGCGTTGTCTTCGTTGGATTGAAGTGATCTTGTTGGCTTCGGGGTAGTATTGATATGAGCGCACCCTGTGGGGGCGCTGTGTCAACGTTAGGAGAAAAAAATTTCGTTTGTGATCCCGAATCTTCCCCGTAATATTGAAGCTCGGAGGTTCATATGACTAACCAAGCTATGATTGAAACTAAGCTGAAAGGACTGCCGTCGGAGGACGCAGCGACGCTCCTCATGGAGACCTTTCCGGTCGAGGCATCGAACTACAGCGAAGCGTTCAAAATGATGGCGCATCGCTCATGGAAGCGGCCTGATCAGATACGTTTGGCACGCTTTTACCTCAGGAAGATGCCATTCGCTAGTTCGAAGCCATATGAAGTGTTTGCTTCATTTATGTCCTTGCCGACGCTGATCGCGGTTGTCAAAGAGGCGTTGCCCAGCAAGCCCAATGATCGACAATTCATTGCATATCATGTCACTCCCGTCTTGAAGAAAAATATTAAGACGGAGAGTGATCGTGATGTTGTGAATCGCTTCATCATTGAATTGGATTCCGATCATGTCCAATTACCTGCGACCGGGATCTCCGGGCATACCTAGGCCGCAGCCGACCCGGCAGCTTCCTCATCCTGCCGGTACTTGATGCACCAATCGACAAAGCTGCGCAGCGCGGCCGACATGTGCTTGCGGCTTGGGTAGTACAAGTAGAACCCCGGCATGGCCGGGCACCAGTCCTCGAACAGGCGCACCAGTTTTCCTTGACGAATATCCTCGTCCGCATAGGACTCATGCACGAAGGCCATGCCGACGCCATCCCTTGCCGCATCCAGCATGATCTCATCATCATCCAGCACCAGCGGGCCGTCGACGCTGACGGTCAGGTTCTTGCCGTCGCGTTCGAACTCCCACGAGTAGATCACGCCGCTCGGGAAGCGGCGGCCGATGCAGGGCATGCCGCGCAAGTCGAGCGGGCTGGCCGGGCGTCCATGCACTTCCAAAAATTCCGGCGCCGCCACCACCGCGAAGCGCTGCGCCGCGCCGATCGGCACGGCGATCATGTCCAGCGCCAGGCTCTCGCCGAAGCGCACGCCGGCATCGTAGCCCTGGGCCACGATGTCGACCAGTTGGTCGTCGGTGATGACTTCGATCTTCACGCCCGGGTGCACCTTCAGGAAGCCGCTCAGCATCGGCGCCAGCAGCAGCCTGGCCGCCGGACGTGGCACGTTCAGCCGCAGCGTGCCCTGGATCGTATCCCTGAATCCGTTGATTTCGTCGAGCGCCTGTTCCAGGTCCTGGATCACGCGGCTTACCCGCGCGAACAAGTGCTTGCCCGCTTCGGTGGGTACGACGCTGCGCGTGGTGCGGTTCAGCAGGCGTATGCCCAGCCTGGCCTCCAGCGCGCGCATGGTGTGGCTTAGCGATGAGGCGGTGACGTTTCGTTCTTCGGCGGCTTTGCGGAAGCTGCGGTGGCGCGCGACGGCGATAAAAACTTCCAGGTCGTTGAGGTCATGGCGCATAGCGTTGATTCGAAAATATTAAGACGGCGGCCATACCGTAGATTTCATTTGCTTGCGGCAGCATTGATGAATTTCTTTCACTGGTTCAAGTGATTTGCCGCTAATTGTATAGATGATAAAGCAAATGTATCATTTTTTCTACTATTTGCAGATGGAGGAAAAAATGAAACAGCGGAAATTAGGTAGTGGTGGTTTGGAAGTTTCGGCCATCGGCCTGGGTTGCATGGGCATGAGTTTCGCCTACGGCGGCGGCGACGATGCGGCATCCATCCGGACCATGGAACGTGCCGTCGACCTGGGCGTGACCTTCTTCGACACGGCCGAAGTCTACGGCCCTTACACCAATGAGGAACTGGTCGGCAAGGCGCTGCGCAGCGTGCGCAACAAGGTGCAGATCGCCACCAAGTTCGGCTTCCGCATCCTGCCGCACGGCCACGGCGTGCAGCGCATGGCCGGCGTCGACAGCCGCCCCGAACATATCCGCGAAGCGGTGCACGGTTCGCTGCAACGCCTGGGGATCGAGACCATCGACCTGCTGTATCAGCACCGCCCCGACCCTGCGGTCCCGGTCGAAGACGTGGTCGGCGTAATGGCCGAGCTGGTTCGCGAAGGCAAGGTGCGCCACCTGGGCCTGTCCGAAGTGTCGGCCGCCACCATCCGTCGCGCCCATGCCGTGCATCCGATCGCCGCCGTGCAAAGCGAGTATTCGCTGTGGAGCCGCGATCCCGAGAGCAATGTGCTGCCGGTCTGCCGCGAACTGGGCATCGGCTTCGTGCCGTACAGCCCGCTGGGCCGTGGCTTCCTCACCGGCGCGATGACCTCCACCGAAGGCCTGGCGCAGGACGATTTCCGCCGCACGCTGCCGCGCTTCCAGGACGAGGCCATGCGCAGCAACCTGACGCTGATCGGCCAACTGCAGCAGCTGGCCGCAGGCCGCGGCATCACGCTGGCGCAACTGGCGCTGGCCTGGCTGCTGCAGCAGGACGAGCATATCGTGCCGATCCCGGGTGCCCGCCAGATCCGCCACCTGGAAGAGAACGCCGCAGCCGCCGCAGTGACGCTGGGCGCGGCCGAGCTGGCCGTCCTCGACGCCATCTTCCTTGGCGACAGCGTGCAGGGCGCGCGCTACGCCCAGGGCGACCTCGCTCTGCTGGACCGCTAAACCCGGCATCCTCCTCTCCCGCGACCGCGCCCGCGGTCGCCGACTAACCAAGGAATCAATGTGTCTGGAAGTAATGTGAATCAAAAGATGCCGATCGCCATCTATGCGCTCGCAGTGGGCGCGTTCGGAATCGGAACGACGGAATTTATCGTCATGGGCCTGCTGATGGAAATGGCGCGCGATTTCAACACCAGCATCAGCGGCGCCGGCTACATCATCACCGTCTACGCCCTGGGCGTGGTGCTCGGTGCACCGCTGCTGACGCCTTTCCTCAGCCGCCTGCCGCGCCGTCCCGCGCTGATCGGCCTGATGGCCCTGTTCACGCTGGGTAATGCGGCTTGCGCACTGGCCGGCTCGTTCTGGCAAATCCTGCTGGCCCGCTTGCTGACTTCGTTTGTCCATGCCTCGTACTTCGGCATCGGTTCCGTGGTGGCTGCCGACCTGGCGCCGGCGGGCAAGAAGTCCAGCGCGCTGTCGACGATGTTCCTGGGCGCCACGCTGGCCAATGTGATCGGCGTGCCGCTGGGTACGGTGATCGGACAAGCCTACGGCTGGCGTTCGAGCTTCTGCGCGGTGACGCTGGTCGGCTTGCTGGCCACGCTGGCGACTGCACTGTTCGTGCCCAAGCTGGCCCGTCCGACGGCCGCACCGAATCTGCGTGCCGAGCTGCGCGTGCTGCGCCAGCCGGACATGCTGCAAGCCTTCGCCGTCACCGTACTGGGCTTCGGCGGCACGTTCGCGGCCTTCACCTATATCGCGCCGTTCCTGACCCAGGTGACTGGCCTGTCGGAACAGTATGTGTCGCCGATGCTGGTGTTGTTCGGCCTGGGCATGGTGGTGGGCAATCCGATCGGCGGCAAGCTGGCCGACCGCAACACCGCGCTGGCCTTGCGCTGGACGCTGGGTGCGCTGGCTACCGTGCTGCTGCTGTTGGTGCCGTTTGCCCACAACCCGTATGTGGTGGCGGCCCTGATCTTCCTGTTCGGCGCGGCGATGTTCGCCACGATCTCGCCGCTGCAAACCCAGGTGCTGGAACGCGGCACCGGCGCACCGACGCTGGCGGCGGCCTGCAATATCGCCGCCTTCAACCTGGGCAATGCCGGCGGGGCCTGGGTCGGCGGAGTGGTGATCGCGTCCGGCATCGGCATCTCCATGGTGCCCGCGTTTGGCGCCCTGATCACGCTGGCCGGCCTGGCGGTGGTGTTCCTCTACGGCCGCAGCAACGCGGTGGCGGCCAACGGTTAATAGTTAGCGGTAATGGTTCTGGTTTTTTTGTTGATGTTAATTGAAAGGGTAGTTTGATGGCTTATTTGGTAGTCGTAGGAGATCGTTTCAAGAAATTTGCGAGCGACAAGAAGAACGTTTTCACCATCAGTGAACTGGAAAAGGCAATCTGGCAGGGCACCGTGCAGGAGCACGATCAGATCGTCATTGGCCAGGGTGTGGAGCACGACCGTTTCCTGGGTCTGGCCAATTTGATGGAACGCCAGCGCAAGGGCGGCGTTCAGGTGCAGAACATGATGCAGATCCTGGACCAGTGCGATCCATTGCACCAGCGCAGCGTGCACAAGCACAAGCGCGAGAACGTGCTGATCACCAAGCCGGTGGCGCAGGCCGACGGCAGCTACGTCGCCAACCTGTCGATCTGCGATTCGGGCGAGCTGCTCAACGATCACTCGACCGGCCAGCACATCCAGGGCATCGTGCTGACCGAAGCGGGCCGCCAGATGCTGATCTCGACTTCCGAGTACCACCTGCTCGACGATGCAGACCGCAACCGCTGCTACTTCGTGCTGAATTCGCTGAACACCGAATTCAAGCAGTTCGCCTTCCCGCTGCCGGTGACGGTGGTGTTCCGCGCGCTGTCGGAATCCCGCAAGACCGGCCGCTACCTGAAAGTCGATTGCGAGATTTCGTTCTACCAGAACGACCTGCTGGTGGCCGTGGTGCGCAGCAACTACTGCGCTTATTCGAGCCAATACATCGACGAGAAAGAATCGGAACTGGCCAACACGGCCTACGGCACCGGTTATCAGCAAGTCGACGCGGCTGAACCCGCGTTGGCGGCCTGAGCGGCGGGGGCAGCATCGTGGCTATCGCCTTTTTCGATGTCGATGAAACGCTGATCGCGATGAAGAGCATGTTCTCCTTCCTGCGCGTGTTTCTGGCGCGGGTGGAAGACCCGACGCACGGCAGCTACAACCGCATCATGGCCACCATCGACAAGCAGATCAGCCTGGGTGCGACGCGGGAAGACATCAACCGCTATTACTACTCGCTGTTCTGCGGCCACAGCCAGGCCGTGGTGCGCCGCCATGCGCAGGAATTTTTCGACGCCATGACCGTGCCTTACCAGGTGGACGTGGTGCGTCGCCTCAAGGCCCACCAGGCCGCCGGCGACGAAGTGGTGGCGGTGTCGGGCGCGATGCGCGACATCATCTATCCGGTGATGGACCAGCTGGGCGTGCACACCTATCTGTGCTCCGAGCCGGAGGTGATCGACGGCCGCTACACGGGCCGCCTGCTGGCGCAGGCCATCGGCGCGGGCAAGGGGCGGCTGGTGCGCCACTACTGCGAGGAGCGCGGCGTCGATGCCGCCACCTGCACCGCGTATGGCGACCACATCTCGGACGCCGATATGTTGCGCGCGGTGGGACGGGGCGTGGCTGTGTATCCGCAGGAACCCATGCGGCAGCTGGCCCAGGAGCAGCAATGGGAAGTGATGTGCCAGGCCTGAGGCCTGGCGAAAAAAACTCTATTAATTATTTAAACTAAAGCAAGGACAGGCATGAAATATCGTTATCTGGGCAATACGGGTTTATCGGTTTCGGAAGTATGTTTCGGCGCCATGACGTTTGGCGAACAAGGCGCGTTTCTGGGCGCACCGGACCGCAACTGGTCGGAGTTCGGCGTGGTGGGCGAATCGGAAGCGATCAATATGGTGCACCAGGCGCTGGACCACGGCGTCAACTTCTTCGACACGGCCGACGTCTACAAGAACGGCCAGGGCGAGGAGCTGCTGGGCGCGGCGCTGAAAGGCCGCCGCGATTCCACCATCATCGGCACCAAGGGCCGCTGGCGCACCGGCGAGGATCCGAACCAGGTCGGTTCGACCCGCCACCACCTGATCGCCGCCGTCGAGGACAGCCTGCGCCGCCTGCAAACGGACTACATCGATATCTACCACCTGCACGGTTTCGATCCGCGCACCTCGATCGAGGAAACCTTGCGCGTGCTGGACGACCTGGTCCGCAGCGGCAAGATCCGCTACCTGGGCGTGTCCAACTTCGCCGCGTGGCAGCTGGCCAAGGCGCTGGGCGTATCGGAGCGCCGCAACCTGGAACGCTTCGTCTGCTACCAGGGCTACTACAACCTGGCCGCGCGTGAACTGGAACACGAAATCGTGCCGCTGTGCGTGGACCAGAACGTCGGCCTGACCATCTGGAGCCCGCTGGCCGGCGGCTTCCTGACCGGCAAATACAAGCGCAACGAACCGCTGCCGGCGGGCAGCCGCCTGTCGCACGCCACGCCGTTCGAATCGGCCCCGGTGGCGGACCGCGAGCAAGCCTTCGACGTCATCGACGTGATGGCCCGCATCGCCGCCGAACGCGGCGTCACCGTGCCGCAGGTCGCGCTGAACTGGCTGCTGCGCAAGCCTGGCGTCACCTCGCTGGTGATCGGCGCCACCCGCGCATCCCAGCTGAGCGACAACCTGGCCGCGATCGAGTGGGAACTGTCGGCAGGCGAAGTGCAGGCGCTGGACAACGTCAGCGCGCGCGAGAAGCCGTATCCGTACTGGCATATGTGCAATGTGGCCGGCGACCGTCGCCTGCCGCACGACATCTATCCATAACCGCCGGCCGCAGCCGGACTTTTGAAGCATGGGCCGGCGCGCTGTCGCGCCGGCCAACCGAGGGTGGGAAATGAACGCACGTGTATTGATAGTGGGAGCGGGACCGGTCGGCTTGTTCGTCGGTACCGAGCTGGCCAAGTACGGCATCGCCGCCGATATCATCGAGAAGAACAATGGCGGCAACAGCTATTCGAAGGCGCTGAGCGTCAGCGCCGCCAGCCTGAAGGCGTTTCACGGCCTGGGTCTGCAGGAGGAATTCGCCGGGCGCGGCAAGCCTATCCAGGAGATCGCCGTGCATTTCAACGGCAAGCGCTGCGCCCGCATCGACAAGCGCAAGCTGGGCGGCCTGTATGACTACTACCTCAGCGTGCCGCAGCCGGAGACCGAATCGCTGATACGGCTGGCGCTGGAGCGCGCCAACGGCAAGGTCGACTACGGCCATGAACTGACGCAGCTGGAGCAGGACGCGAACGGGGTCTCGGTGGCCATCCGCGACGCGGCCAGCGGCCAGCTGGTCAACCGCCATTACGAAATGGTGATCGGCTGCGACGGCGCGCAGAGCAGCGTGCGCCAGTTGCTGAAGATGCCGTTCGAGGGCTACGACTACGATGTGCATTTCATCATGGGCGATGTGTACTTCGACGGCGCGGTCGAGTCGGAGATGACGTCCTACCATGTGTACGACGAAGGCTTCCTGATTTTCCTGCCGATGGATAACGGCCTGACGCGGCTGGTGGTCAGCAAGCCCGGCCCGCTGCCGGCGAACCGTCCGGCGCCCGATCAGGAAGAGCTGCAATTTTTCCTGGACAAATACTACCCGCGTCCCCTGCGCATCAAGCAGGTGATCTGGAGCTCCAGCGCGCGCTTCTTCAACCGCCTGGCGGCCAGCAACCATGTGGGCCGCGTGTTCCTGGCGGGCGACGCCTTCCACCTGTTCAGTCCGATTGGCGGGCAGGGCATGAACACCGGCATCCAGGATGCCGCCAACCTGGGCTGGAAGATCGCGTTCTACCTGAAGGGCGCGGCCAAGCCCGAGCTGTTGCAGAGCTATCGCCGCGAGCGCTACGTCGCGGTCGGCAAGGCGGCCGACCTGACCGGCGCCAATACCGAATTGATCTTGCGGCGCGGCGGCGCCGAGCACATGCGCTGGCGCTACACGCCGGCCATGTCCAACCGCGCTTTCTATCGCCGCCGCCTGTCGCATGATTTCTCCGGCTTGCTGGCGGACCACAACATCGAGAGCTCATCGCTGGTGGGCCGCCACGTGCCGTACTGTGCGCGCAGCGACGGCCTGCTCGGCTTGCAGAGCACCTACGATATTCCCAAGCTGGGCCGCAACGTCCTGTTCTGCAACGACGGCGTGGCCGACGCGGCGCGCGCAAGGCTGGAGCGCTACCTGCACGTGGTGGCGACCGGCGGTCTGGCGGACGACGACCACGCATGGCGCGCGGCCTTGCACCTGGACCGG
The DNA here is from genome assembly GCF_009380165.1 of Rugamonas rivuli. Taxonomy (GTDB): domain Bacteria; phylum Pseudomonadota; class Gammaproteobacteria; order Burkholderiales; family Burkholderiaceae_D; genus Rugamonas; species Rugamonas rivuli. The sequence continues at coordinate 361,236 of NZ_WHUF01000004.1, read as the reverse complement.
CACGATGCCTGCCTGGTGCGGCCGGACGGCTACGTAGGTTTTTGCGGCAGCCTGGATGAGCTTGAGCAGTATCTGGATCGTCTTTACCACTGAGCACAGGAGCGAGCATGAATGAAGAAATGAAGCACGTCGCGGACGCCGGCCGGCGCCGCTTGCTGCAGCTGAGCGCGCTGGGTTTGCTGAGCCAGGGCCTGGCTTTGTCGCCGGCGCAGGCAGCTGCCGCTTTGCCGGCAACGCCGGCCGGCACGTCGCCGCTGCGCCGCTTGGGCGCGTCGGGCCCGTTGGTGCCGGCGGTCGGGCTCGGCTGCATGGGGATGTCGGAATTCTATGGCGCTCCCGATGCGCGCGCCGTGCAGCGCACGCTGGACGCGGCGCTGGAGCGTGGCGTGATGCTGCTCGACAGTGCCGACATGTACGGCAGCGGTGCGAATGAACAGCTGCTCGGGCAGTATCTGCGCGGCCGCCGTTCGCACGCCGTGGTCGCCACCAAGTTCGGCATCGTGCGCGAGCAGAAGGGCTGGCACGTGAACAACACGCCGGCCTACGTCAAGGCGGCGTGCGAAGCGTCGCTGCGCCGTCTCGGCACCGACTGCATCGACGTCTACTATGCGCACCGCATCGATCCCCAGCACCCGGTCGAAGACATGATCGGTGCGATGGCCGATCTGGTCCGCGCAGGCAAGGTGCGCGCCATCGGCCTGTCGGAAGCGGCGCCCGCTACCATCCGGCGCGCGCATGCGGTCCATCCGATCGCGGCGGTGGAGACGGAGTATTCGCTGTTCAGCCGCGAGCCGGAGCGTGAGCTGATTCCATTGTGCGCGGAAATCGGCGCGGCCTTCGTGCCGTATGCGCCGCTCAGCCGCGGCATGTTGGGCGGTCAGGTCGCGCCGGCCAACGCGCTGGGCGCGGATGATTTCCGCAAGAACTTGCCGCGTTTCCAGCCCGGGAACTTCCAGCGCAACCAGGCCATCGTGGCGGAGTTCGCCGAGATGGCGCAGCGTCGCCAGTGCAGCAGCGCGACGCTGGCGCTGGCGTGGTTGTTGGGCAAAGGCCAGCACCTGATTCCGATACCCGGCACGCGCAACGCCGCCCATCTGGCCGAGAACATGGCGGCGGCGACGTTGCAACTGTCCGGCGAGGAGCGCGCCGCCATCGAGCGCCTGTTCCCGGTCGGCGTGGCCCATGGCAAACGCTACACGGACAAGGAGCTGAAGACCGTCGAGCTGTGATTCCGTACTCGGGGGCATGATGGCGGCGTCTGCTATCATCGCCCGATGAACAAGAAACTCCTCTCCGTTGCCGCCATCGCGGGCGTGCTGGGCTTGCTTAATTTGATGAGCCACGCCGAGCAGCGCGGCCAGGTGCCGTTCAAGGCGCTGGTCAGCCCGGCCACCTGCGCGCAGCCGCAGTGGCCGAACGAGGCGCGGCGCTATGAGATCGAAGGCGTGACGACGATACGCTTCCAGATCGGCGAGGATGGCAAGGTCGTGCATCCTGAAGTGTCCAAGAGCAGCGGCTGGAAGATCCTCGACGATGCCGCCATCAGCGGCATTTCCCGCTGCGTGTTCCAGCCCAAGCTGGACGAGGCGAAGGATGGCACGTCGTTCCCGATGCAGTTCGTATGGCAGTTCAGCGACGGCCCGGTGATCCGTCCCTTGCTGGTGGCCGGCAGCTGCCAGCCGTCCGAACGCTTCCAGACATTCAAGGATGCGGATCGCCGGCCCAGCGGCAGCGACGGCATCCTGTTGCGCTTCCTGGTGAACAGCGACGGTGCGCCGATCCGCGTGGTTGCCGAGCCCAACGGCCAGGCGCCGGACGTGGTGGAGCAGGCGGCCGCCTATCTGCAGAGCTGCCGTTTCGCGATCGATCCCCAGCTGCCTGGCCAACATACGGATACGGCTTTCGGCCGCGTGCTGCTCAAGCTGTAATTGATGGTTGCATGACAATACTCTGTGCTATTCTTTGTGCATGATGCAATGTAGCCTTGGATGCAATTTTTTGAGCCTGGTGGCCGGCTGCGTGCTGGCTTTGTCCGCATGGGCGGCCCGCGCCGAACCCATGCGTGTCGCCTATCCCCAGCCGCAGATCGAGCTGGACCGGGGCTACTTCGTCAAGATGCTGGAACTGGCGATGAGCAAGTCCCGCGTCGAGTACAAATTGCAGTCCTGGGACGTGAAGGCGATCAAGGGCCGCGCCGTGCACGAGCTGGCCTACGGCAGCAATGTCGACGTGATCTGGGCCATGACGACCCGCGAGCGCGAACAGCAACTGCTGCCGGTGCGCATCCCGCTGGACATGGGCCTGGCCGGCTGGCGCATCGGCGCCATCAATGCACAGGACCGTGCCAAATTCGAGGCCGTGCGCACGCTCGACCAGCTGCGGCAATTCAAGATCGGGCAAGGCTACGACTGGGCCGACACCACGGTGCTCAAGGCCAGCGGCCTGGACGTGGTGACCGGCGCCACCGCTGAAAACCTGCATGCCATGCTGGCCGTGAAGCGCTTCGATTATTTCCCCCGTTCGATACGCCAGATCTGGGGCGAGGTGGAACAGCATGCGGCGCAAGGGGAGGTGGTGGAAATGACGCTGGCGCTGCACTATCCGGCGGCGGTCTACTTCTTCGTCAACAAGAACAATCCGGCCTTGGCGGCGGCGCTGGAGGCGGGCTTGCGGCAGGCGCGCAAGGACGGTTCGTTCGACAAACTGTTCCGCTCATATAACACCGACTTCATCCGCCGCGCCGACCTGAGCCATCGCGTGGTGCTGGAACTGCCCAACCCCGACCTGCCCGCCGAAACGCCGTTGCAGCAAAAGGATTTGTGGTATTCGCCGTCGCTGCGCTAGGCGGCGTCTAGCGCAGGTCGGCGGCGCGGCGCTTGTCCGGTTCCGACAGCACGCGGGCGATCACCGGCAGCGGCACGCCCGCATCTTCGAGGAACGTAGCAGCCGCCTCGCGGCCTGCGGTTTCCAGCAGGGCCAGGCCCGCATTGACGGCGATGGCCTTGGCGCGGTCTGGACGCGAACGACGTTCTATTTGCATGGGCGACTCCCGTTACGATAAACAGTAGCGCTCAAGCGTAGCACAAAAGCCCGCCGTGTACTCAATTTGACAACGTTCAGGCCGTCTTCTGGTGGAAGCCGCCGCGCATGGCGCTGGCGCTGTGGATGGCGTTGAGTATCTCGTCGAGGCTGGATGGCTTGGTGATATGCTGGTCGAAGCCCACGCTGCGGGTGCGCGCCAGCGTGGCCGGATCGTCCCAGGCGGTGAAGGCGATCAGCGCCACTTCCTGGAACGCCGGCATCGCCCGCAAAGCCGCCGCCACCTGGTAGCCGTCCATGCCGGGCATGCCCAGGTCCAGCAAGACCACATCGGGCATGAAGGCCATGGCCGTTTGCAAGCCTTCGGTGCCGGAGTAGGCTACCGCCGTCTTGTAGTTGTACAAACCGAGCAGCTCTGCTGCGATATCGGCCGCCGCGTCGTTGTCGTCGACGATCAGGATGCGTGGGGGGATGGTGGGCTGGTCCATGATGTTGAACGAAAAAGTAAGCAACGAAGACGGTTGCTGGTCGTTCGGCTGGGTCCGGGCCGGGGGACTAAGGGTGCCGTGGTTTCGGGCACTTAGTTGCAGAAGGCAAGTAGTAGTTCCTAAGATAAATTATAGCCCACTTGTGCGGCGATTGCGCGGCTTGAAGAAACGGCGAACGTCACTAAATTGACTGGATACACACAAAGGATGAACCATGACGACTACTGAAAAAGCAATCCTGGCCGGCGGATGTTTCTGGGGCGTGCAGGATCTGGTGCGCAAATACCCGGGCGTGCTGGCAACGCGGGTGGGCTACAGCGGCGGCGATGTGCCGAACGCCACCTATCGCAACCACGGCACCCATGCCGAGGCGCTGGAAATCATCTTCGATCCGGCCGTCATCAGCTACCGCAAGATCCTGGAATTCTTCTTCCAGATCCACGATCCGAGCACCCGCAACCGGCAGGGCAACGACATCGGCACGAGTTATCGGTCGGCAATCTACTACACTAGCGAGCAACAGAAAGCGACGGCCGAGGACACCATCGCCGACGTCAACGCTTCCGGCCTGTGGCCGGGTAAAGTCGTCACCGAAGTGGCGCCGGCGGGGCCGTTCTGGGAGGCCGAACCGGAGCACCAGGACTATCTGGAGCGCATTCCCAACGGCTACACCTGCCATTTCATCCGGCCGGACTGGCAGTTGCCCAAGCGCTGAGCTGAAATAAATCTGTCATGTAAACAATAACTTATCAACCGGAAGGTATTCGGAAGGCAGGTTTTGCGACCTGCCGCTACAGTGGGCTCATGTTTCATCTCTATTCGTTAGGACGTACCATGAGTCAATTATTTACAGCCGTGTATGAAGTTACCAGCGCCGTCGAAGGCCGTCCCACTTTGCTCCTGAACCTGGTCGTGAACGCCCACAACGATAGCGTGATCGGCCATGCGCGGGTAGCGTTCGACGGCGGCGAAAGCGCCGGCATTTCGGTGCGCGGACACCATACCGAGATCGAGGGCGAGCATCCTTTGCAAGCCATCGTGCTGGCCGGCCTGCCGGCGATTTTCCCGACCGTTGAAGAAGAGCCGAGCGCGTTCCAGTTGCTGATGGTGTTGCCCACCGCCGCGCGGGATGGGCAGGTTTGCTACAAGATGAGTTTTGGCGCACAGCAACAAGCACGCATCGTCGAGATACGCGACGGCGTCGCGCGCGCGGTTTTACCGGAGCTGGCCACCGGCACCTGACCCGTACCACTTCGCAGCAGCCGAAAATTGGTACTCGTCAAATAACACAATGTTCAATTTGAGACATTCGAAAGTCCGGTCCCGGGAGGCCGGATTTTGTGCGTGTGCTGGTTGGTGTGTGCTCACTATCTCTTTCAAGTTCCATATCTATTCTTGCTGCAATTACTCTTCCTATTTTGAAACTGGTATTTGATTGGATGTAATAAAACAAAACCACTTGACTACCACTTTTTTAAGCTCCATCCTGAAAAAATAATAAAAGCATAGATTCACCAACCCAGGAGGAGAAAGCATGGAACGTGCAGTCAAGGGAAATGCGGCCGTACTCGGCCTTATCGCCAGCATGCTGGCGGCTTGCGGCGGAGGGAGCGACGGCTCCACCACCGCCACACCACAAATGAAACTGCTGGGCGGCGTACAAACCGCCGCCGCAGCCGCCGATTGCCCGGCATGGTCGTCCAGCGCGATCTACACCGTCGGCATGTGCGTGACCTACAACGGCAACACCTACAAGGCCAAATGGTGGACGCAGAATAACGTCCCCGGCACCGAGGAATGGGGACCATGGGCGCTGCAAGCCGTGACCCCGACACCAACGCCTACCCCAACGCCGACACCAACGCCAACGCCAACGCCAACGCCGACGCCAACTCCGACGCCTACCCCAACTCCGACGCCAACACCTACACCTACTCCTACGCCAGTCGGCGGCCGCGAAATCGGCTCCTATTTTGCACAGTGGGGCGTCTACGGCCGCAGCTACGAAGTGGCCGACATCCACACCACCAAGACCCCGGTGAATGGCGTGCAGACCAGCGTGGCCGACCAGCTCACCTTCATCAACTACGCCTTCGGCAACACCTACGCCAAGAACGGCGGCTACGAATGCGACATGGTCACGCGCGCCGAAGTGGGCAACGACACGCCGACCTCGCCGCAAGCCGGCACCGGTGGCGACGCCTACGCCGACTACCAACGCCAGCCTGTCCGCACCGTGGACGGCAAGACCGTGCCGTGGGACGCTCCGCTGACCGGCAACTTCCTGCAACTGAAGCTGCTCAAAGCCGCGCACCCCAACCTGAAGGTGTTCATCTCGCTGGGCGGCTGGACCTGGTCGAAGAACTTCTCCGCCGCAGCCAAGACCGACGCGCTGCGCAAGCAGCTGGCCAAGTCCTGCGTGAAGATGTTCATCGCCGGCGACCTGCCGGTGCAGGATGGCCGTGGCGGCGCAGGCTCCGCCAAGGGCGTGTTTGACGGCATCGACATCGACTGGGAATACCCGGGCGGTGGTGGCCAGCCATACAACACGGTCGATGCGGTCAACGACAAGCATAACTTCACGCTGCTGATGGCCGAGTTCCGCGCACAGCTGGATGCGCAAGGCGCCATCGACGGCAAGCGTTATGCACTGACGGCCGCCATCGGCGCCGGCACCGAGAAGATCGCCCAGACCGAACCGGCCGTGTACTCGCAGTACATGGACTGGGTCAACCTGATGACCTACGACTTCCACGGCGGCTGGGAAAGCACCACCAACTTCCACTCGCCGCTGTACCACGATCCGGCCGATCCAGCGACCGGCGTCCTCGCCAAGTACAACACCAACGACGCTGTCACGGCGCTGGTGGCAGCCGGTATGCCGCGCAATAAGATCCTGCTCGGCGTGCCGTTCTACGGACGTGGATGGAAGGGCGTAGCCGCAGGCCCTAACGCCAACGGCCTGTATCAAACCACCACCGGCGGCGCGGCCGGCACCTACGAAGCCGGCATCGACGACTACAAGGTATTGGTCAACAAGTCCGGCACGCGCTGGTACCATCCGCAGACCAAGCAGCTGTTCCTGTACACCGGCACCGGCGAATGGTGGAGCTACGACGATCCGACCGTGATCGCCACCAAGATGCAGTACATGAAGGACCAGGGCCTGCGCGGCGCCTTCTCGTGGGAGCTGGACGGCGACGCCAACGGCGCGCTGACCAGCGCCGTCTGGAAAGGACGCTAAGCCATGAAGCGCCATGCCGCTGTCCAAACCATCGGCGTCAGCGACGCATGGCGCAGCTGGATCGCCGAGAACCTGATCCTCGGCAGCCGGCCGGATACACTGGCCGGCATCCTGATCCAGTCCGGCATCGGAGCGAGGGATGCGCACGCGGAGATCGCCTCCGCACTGCGCAGCCCTTACCTGCAGGGCGTATCGCGTTTGCATAACCGGCTGGCCAAGCGGGACTGGGTGCTGCGCATCCAGTCGCAATTGAACCGGCTGGCACCGGCCGTGGTGCCGCGACGGGAGCGCCTTTCCGCCGCGGAGTTCCTGGAGCAGCACTACCTGCGCAACCAGCCGGTGATCATCACCGGCATGCTGGAGGACTGCGCGGCCCGCAGCAAGTGGACGCTGGATTATCTCGGCAGCCAGCTTGGCGACCGCATGGTGGAAGTGCAGTTCGGCCGCAGCGCCGATCCGGACTACGAGATGAACAGCCTGTCCCACAAGCGCCGCATGCGTTTCGGCGAGTACGTGGCGCTGGTGCGCGACAGCGGCCATACCAATGACTTCTACATGACGGCCAATAACGACGGCCAGAATCGCGAGTCGCTGCAGGAGCTGATGGCCGACGCGCCGCCGTTGACGGACTATCTGACGCCGGAAGGGCGGGGCTTTTTCTGGTTTGGTCCGGCCGGCACCATCACGCCGTTCCATCACGACCTGACCAACAACTTCATGATCCAGATCGCGGGCCGCAAACGCGTGCGGCTGATCGCGCCTTGCGATACGCCCAAGCTGTACAACCAGCGTCACTGCTTTACACCGGTCGATGGACGCAACATCGACCTGCAGCGTTTTCCGATGATGGCAGACGTGCCGGTCATCGACTGCGTGCTGGAACCGGGAGAGATCCTGTTCCTGCCCGTCGGTTGGTGGCACTTCGTCGAAGCGCTGGACATCACCATCACCATCTCTGCCACCCACTTCAAGTGGGACAACGATTTCTACAGCCATTACCCGAACAATCACGATTTCTAAAATACGGGAGACAAAATGCGACATAACCTTTTGATGCTGGCGCTGATCGGCAGCGCCGTTGCTGCCTGCGGCGGCGGTTCCGATCCCCAGAGCGCAACGCCTGCGCCTAAACTGCTGGGCGGCGTGCACACCGCCGCTGCCGCCGCCGATTGCCCTGCATGGTCGTCCGGCGCGATCTACACCGCCGGCATGTGCGTGACCTATGGCGGCAATACCTACAAGGCCAAATGGTGGACCCAGAATAACGTGCCAGGCACCGAGGAGTGGGGACCATGGGCGCTGCAATCCGTGACGCCAACGCCAACGCCAACGCCAACTCCGACACCTACTCCAACCCCGACGCCTACGCCGACACCTACGCCGACACCAACTCCGACGCCAACGCCGGTCGCATGCCGTCCCGACGGCCTGACCTCGCCGGTGCCGAACGTGAACTACTGCGGCGTGTATGACGCCAACGGCCGCGAGAAGCTGGCCAATGGCCTGAACCGCCGCATCGTCGGCTACTTCACCAGCTGGCGCACGGGCGCGAACAACACGCCGGCCTACTTGGTCAACAACATCCCGTGGGACAAAGTCACCCACATCAACTACGCCTTCGCCTCGGTGGACGCGAGTGCCAAGGTCCAACTGGGCACCGGTGCCAACAACCCGGACACCGGCCTGACCTGGCCGACCATCCCCGCCGCCGCGATGGATCCATCGCTGCCGTACAAAGGCCACTTCAACCTGCTGGCGCAATACAAGAAGCGCTACCCCGGCGTGAAAGTGATGCTGTCGGTAGGCGGCTGGGCAGGCAGCGGCGGCTACTACACCGCCACCACCAACGCCGACGGCTCGCTCAACACCACCGGCATCAACACGCTGGCCGATTCGATGGTCGCCGTACTCCGTCAATACACCTTCTTCGACGGCATCGACATCGACTACGAGCACCCGACCACCAACAACGAAGCCGGCAACCCGCTCGATTTCGGCCTCTCCAAGCCTCGCCTGGCAGGCCTGATGAAGAGCTACAACGTGCTGCTGAAAACCGTGCGCCAGAAGCTCGACACCGCAGCCGTCGCCGACAACAAGTACTACATGCTGACCATCGCCGGCTCGGCATCGGGCTGGATCTTGCGCGGCGAGGAAAACCTCTCCGGCCTGCAGTACCTCGACTATGCCAGCCTGATGTCCTATGACCTGCACGGCGGCTGGAACCAGTACGTCGGCCCGAACGCCGCGCTGTTCGACGACGGCAACGACGCCGAACTCCGCGCCGGCAACGCCTACTCGTACGGCGGCATCGGCTACCTGAACGTCGACTGGGCTTACCGCTACTACCGTGGCGCATTGCAGGCCGGCCGCATCAACGTCGGCGTGCCGTACTACACGCGTGGCTGGAAGGATGTCACCGGCGGAACCAACGGCCTGTGGGGCACCACACCGCTGGTGAACGACACCGTCACCTGCGCCGGCGTCAAAACCTGCGGCACCGGCGCGGTCGGCATCGACAACGTCTGGTACGACCTCGATACCAACGGCAAGCCTGTACCTGGCGGCGGCAATCCGCTGTGGCATGCACTCAACCTGCAAAACGCCATCGTGCCGGACTACCTGGATGTCTACGGCGTCACCGAGAAAACCATCACCGGCACCTACACCGCCAACTACAGCGCCACGATGGCGGCGCCGTGGCTGTGGAACGCCACCCGCAAAGTCTTCATCTCCACCGAGACGGCGCAATCGATGGCAGCCAAGACCCAGTACGTGATCGACCAGGGCATCGGCGGCATCATGATCTGGGAACTGGCCGGCGACTACGCCTGGGACGCCAGCAAGAACGGTGGCAAAGGCGAGTACTTCATGGGCTACACGCTGACGACCAACATCTACAACGCCTTCAAGACCGCCAGCCCTTACGGCGCGGTGCGTGCGGAATCGCCGATCCCGGCCAGCAGCGCCAAGGTGTCCATCACTCTGGGCGGCTGGAAGCTCGGCGACAGCAACTACCCGATCAATCCTGTGATGACGCTGACGAACAACACCACCGTCACCATCCCGGGCGGCTCAGTGGTGGAGTTCGACTATCCGGTATCGGCGCCCGCCAACATGAGCGACCAATCGGGTTATGGCCTGACCGTCACCAAGGCTGGTTACACGGGGCCGAACAACATCGGCGGCTTCAAGGCCAACTTCAACCATGCCAAGTTCACCATTCCAACGTGGCAGTCGCTGGCACCTGGCGCTTCGGTGTCGATCACGTTGAACTACTCGCTGCCGATCTCGGGGCCGTCCGCCTACGTGATCACGGTGGGGGGCGTGCGCTACGCCTTGAGCGACGAGTATCCCGGCCTGCCGGTCGCGTTGAAATAAGGGGATGCGATGAAATCAGTTCACAGCATCGCTGTGCTGAGCGCCGTGCTGCTGTCCGCCTGTGGCGGCGGCAGTGGCGGTGATCAGGCCAGCAGCACCGCACCACGCGTGCTTTCCGGCGGCATTACCACCGCCGCCGCCAGCGCATGCCCGGCATGGACCGCCACCGCGGTCTACACCGCCGGCATGTGCGCGATCTACCAGGGCAAGCAGTACGAGGCCAAATGGTGGGTGCAGGGCACCGCGCCCAATCCTACCGATACCTGGGGGCCGTGGAAGTACATCGGCGAAGCCACCGATCCGCAACCGCCTGATCCAGGCACGCCGCAACCGGGCAGCGTGCCGACCAAGGCCCAGGCGGAAGCGCGCGAAGCGCAGCTGACCAACAACGACTTCTTCCGCACGGTGAAAGCGTCGATACGCACGCTGGACAACGCGGCGGTGGACGCGGTGTCGCCCGGCGCGGCGGCCAACCCGGCCAACGTCAAGCGGGTGGAGCGCTTGCTGACGTCGGCCAAGTGGGACTATTACTTCGGCATCCGTGAGCCCAGCTACACGTACGGCCGCTTCCTGCAGGCGGTGGCCAAGTTCCCGGCGGTGTGCGGCGACTACACCGACGGCCGCGACGCCGACGCCATCTGCCGCCATACGCTGGCGACGATGTTCGCTCACTTCGCGCAGGAGACGGGTGACCACAACGCCAGCATCCCGCTGCCGCAGTGGCGCCAGGGCTTGAAGTATCTGCGCGAGATGGGTTGCGACGAAACCGGCACCAACTGCGGCTACAACGTCGAATGCGCGGACCCGGTGTTCAACACTGTCTGGACCTGCGGTAAAAACGCCGACGGCAGCTTCAAGAAGTATTACGGGCGCGGCGCCAAGCAGCTCTCGTACAACTACAACTACGGCCCTTTCTCGCAGGTGATGTACAACGGCGACCAGTCGGTGCTGCTGAAGAATCCCGACCTGGTGGCGTCGACCTGGCTGAACCTCGCCTCGGCGACGTTCTTCTTCGTCTACCCGCAACCGCCCAAGCCATCGATGCTGCATGTGCTGGACGGGACGTGGGTGCCGAATGCGGCCGACAAGGCGGCTGGCGCGGGTAACAACTTCGCCACCACCATCATGATCATCAACGCCGAATGCGGCACCGGCACGGAGAAGGCGGCAGCGCAGAACCGCATCGACTACTACAAGCAGTTCGCGGCGGACATCGGCTGGAACGTCGGCAGCGAGCAGCTGTCGTGTGCGAACATGCAGCGCTTCACGGGTTCCAGTTCTGCGGCCTACAACATCTATTGGGAGAAGAACTGGAACAACGGCGGCGATTATCAGTGCCAGCTGGTGAGCTATCAAACGCCATACAGTGCTCTCATCGCCGGCAACTATACCAAGTGCGTGGAGAAGAACTGGAATGTGACGCTCAAATGATGTGATGGCATACAATGGTCGGGCCGACAGCAACAGGGAGGCCGACCATGCCTATGCACTACCTGCGGGCTTTAACCAGCCCGCAACGCACCGATATCAGCAACCGCCGCCTTGGCCGTTCGCTGGCCTTCGTGGCCGGCGCGGTCAATGCCGGCGGTTTTTTCGCAGTGGGACAGTACACATCGCACATGTCCGGCATCGTCTCCGCGCTGGCCGACAACGCCGCGCTGGGCGAGGTGCGCCTGTTGGCGGCGGGGCTGGTGTCGTTGCTGGCGTTTCTGTCTGGCGCAGCGGTTTCCGCGATCCTCATCAACTGGGGACGGCGGCGCGGCGCGCATAGCCAGTATGCGCTGCCGCTGATCGTGGAGGCCGCGCTGCTGCTGTGCTTTGGGCTGATGGGCGCCCGGCTGGACGCCTCCGGCCAGATATCGGCCATCGTCGCTTTGCTGTGCTTTGTCATGGGGCTGCAAAACGCCATCGTCACCAAGGTGTCGCGTGCCGAGATCCGCACCACACATGTCACCGGCCTGGTGACGGACATCGGCATCGAACTGGGGAAACTGTTTTTCTGGAATAGCAGCGCCTCGGCGGACAAGGTCATGGCAGACCGGGGCAAGTTGCGGCTACTGGGTTCCTTGCTGGCGATGTTCCTGTTGGGCGGCCTGGCTGGCGCCTTCGGCTTCAAATACCTGGGCTTCATCGTCACCGTGCCGCTGGCTTTGGCGCTGCTGTCGCTGGCGATTATTCCGGTGTTCGATGATCTGCACGCGCGCGGGCGAAATACTCCCTGACGTAGCGCTTGGGGACTTCGGTAAATCCATAGTGCTCATAAAACAGGTGCGCAAGCGGCCGGCGCATGCTGCTTGAGAGTTCCGTATGGCTGCAGCCGCGCGCCACCGCTTCCTGTTCCGCGCATCGAATGAGCGCCGTGCCGGCGCCGCTTCGGCGTATCGTTTCATCGACGACGAAAGCGGTGATCACCGCATACTGCGCCGTCGTGTTCATCGGCAGCACGTAGTTTTGCGTGACGACGCCGATGATCCCTTCATCGTTCGCGGCGACCCAGCAATTGGCATCGCGGCTGTTGAATTCATCCCAGCGCTGCTCAAGATCGGTGACGGTATTGGGATAGCCCAGCTGAAAAAACAGATCGGCAAGGCGGGGCAGGTCGGTGATGACGGCTTTTCGAATAATCATGGTGGCTGGCGTGTAGGCACGGGAACGGCGCCATCCCCGTGTTGGTAAAAAAATCAGAAGGCGTGGCGCAGGCCGACGTTGAACTCACGCGTGCCGCCCACGGCGCCGGGCTGGCCCGCTGTTGGCAGTGTCGCGCTGTAGGTATGGTACGCGGCGCCGTTCTTGTTGACCATGCGCGCCGCCGACATGTAGGCGATGGTGCGCTTGGACATATCGTAGGTCCAGGTCACGGCGATTTGATGCGCGTCCTTGTCGGCGCTGCTCTTGTCGTCTTTGCGGATATAGCTCGCCAGCAGCGTGTTGGCGCCGAACGGGATCGATGCGCCGAGCAGCAGGTCGCGATTGTCGGTGCTGCCGCTTCCCTTGTTGCTGCCGTAGATGACGATCGCCTTCAGCACCTGGAAGTTGTAGCTGCCGCTGAGGACATAGTTGGTCGACTTGTCGCTGGCGGTGGCGTTGTTCAGCGAGTTGTAGCCGGCCTTGAACAGCACAGGGCCGTCTGCGTACGTGACGGACGCGCCGATGTCGCGCGAGGCGGCGCTGTTGCCGGCCACTTCACCGAAACCATACAGCACGTCTGCGGTGACGCCGCCGACGGTGGGCGTCGTGTATTTCACTGCGTTGTTGATGCGCTTACCGTTGGTGGCGAACAGATTGCTGCCCGCGCCGGCAAAGCCGTCGTCCATCGGCTCCACCAGTTTCCACGCCAGGTATTCCGGCCCGTACTGGCGGCCCATCGTGATCGCGCCCAGCGTATTGCTCTTGATGCCGACGAAAGCCTGGCGGCCGAACAGCAGGCCGCCCTGGTCGGAGGCGCCGGTGTCGGCCAGGATGCCTGATTCCAGCGTGAAGATGGCCGACAGTCCGTTGCCCAGGTCTTCCGCGCCCTTGAAGCCGATACGGCTGCCTTGCAGCGTCCCGCTTTGCATCTTGGTGTCGTTGCCGTTGAAGCCCGAGCTGCCGGCGGTGGCGCCGGAGACGGTGGCGACGCCGACATCCAGCACGCCGTAGATGGCGACGTTCGATTGTGCCAGCGCGCCGCCGGTGCAGGCCGCGCACAACGCGGCGGCGAGGAGTTGTTTGTTCATTCCGTTGATTCCCGATGAAGAGTAGAAGAGGTGCCCATGCCAGGTCCGATGCCTGAGCGCCGAAGCTTAATCGCCGATTATTACAAGATCGTGACGTCTAGACGACTAAATATCGAGATCAAAATAAAAATACAGACATCTAGATGTCATTGAGCCGTCACATTCGATGGCTAAGATGGCGTTCTCGTTCAACTTTCTGGAGCTGCAGATGTCCGTCTCATATATTCGCAAGTCGCTCGCCGCCGTCCTGTCCATGGGCGCGCTGGCGGCGCATGCCGACACCACGCTGACCGTGTACACCGCATTGGAGGCGGACCAACTGAAAGCCTATCAAGCGAAATTCGAAGCCGACAATCCGGACATCAAGCTCAAATGGGTGCGTGATTCGCACGGCATCATCGCCGCCAGGCTGCTGGCCGAAAAAGCCGCACCGCAAGCCGACGTGGTGATGGGCGTGGCCGCCACCGCGCTGCTGTTGCTGGACAAGGAAGGCATGCTGCAGCCTTACTCGCCCAAGGATGTCGACAAGCTGTCCAAGCGCTATGTCGACAGCGCTGTGCCACCGAGCTGGGTGGGCATGGATGTGTGGGGCGCGGCGATCTGCTTCAACACGGTGGAAGCGGCCAAGCTGGGATTGAAGAAACCGGAATCGTGGAAGGATCTGCTCAAGCCCGAGTACAAGGGCAAGATCGTCATGCCGCATCCTGCTTCCAGCGGCACCGGCTATTTCGACGTGACCGCGTGGCTGTCGCTGTTCGGCGAAAAAGAGGGCTGGACCTTCATGGACAAGCTGCATGAGAACATCGCCCAGTACACGCACTCCGGCTCCAAGCCGTGCAAACAGGCGGCTGCCGGCGAGTTCCCCATCGGGATCTCGTTCGAGTACCGCGCCGCCAAGCTGAAGGAAGGCGGTGCGCCGCTGGACGTGGTGCTGCCGAAAGAAGGCCTGGGCTGGGACATCGAGGCGACCGCCATCCTCAAAGGCAGCAAGAACCAGGAAGCGGCGCGCAAGCTGGCCGATTGGTCGGCATCGCGGTCGGCCAATGAACTGTTTGCGAAAAACTTCGCCATCGTCGCGTATCCCGGCATTACCAAGCCGCACCCCGCCATCCCAGCCGGCTACGAAACGCTGCTGATCAAGCAGGATCTGAAATGGTCCGCGCGCGAGCGTGAACGCATCCTGGCCGAATGGACCCGGCGCTACGACGGCAAGGCAGAGCCGAAATAAGGGCAGGAACATGAAGCAGACCGATTTCCCGTTGTCCGTGCCAGAACTCGCATCGCCGCAGGCGGACTGGTTGCGCATTGAAGGCGTTAGCAAGCGTTTCGGTTCGACGCTGGTGCTGGACCAGATCGACCTGACGGTGCGGCGTGGCGAGTTCCTTTGCCTGCTTGGCCCATCCGGCTGCGGCAAGACGACGCTGCTGCGGGTGATCGCCGGACTGGAGGCGCAGGATGGCGGGGTGGTCGTGATGGGCGGGCGCGATATCGGCATCCTGCCGCCGGCCAAGCGCGATTACGGCATCGTCTTCCAATCGTATGCCCTGTTCCCCAACCTGACGGTGGCGGAGAACGTGGCATACGCATTGAAGCTGCCGCGCAAGGAGCGCAGCGCGCGCGTCGCGCAGCTGCTGCAGATGGTGGAGCTGGACGGCAAGCAGGAGCACTATCCGGCGCAGCTGTCGGGCGGGCAGCAGCAGCGCGTGGCGCTGGCGCGGGCCCTGGCGACGTCGCCCAGTCTTCTGCTGCTGGACGAACCCCTGTCCGCGCTGGATGCGCGGGTGCGCGACAATCTGCGGCAGGAGTTGCGCAGCTTGCAGCGCCGGCTGGGCATCACCGCCATCATGGTGACGCACGACCAGGAGGAAGCGCTGGCCATCGCCGACACCATCGCCGTCATGGCGCATGGCCGCATCGAGCAGGTCGGAACGCCGGAGCAGATCTATCGCGAACCCGCCACACGCTTTGTCGCCGATTTCGTCGGCTGCGCCAACTGGCTGCCGGTGCACCAGAACGAAGCCGGGCTTGTAACGGCGGGCGATATGTCGTTTGGACTCAGCCTGCCGGTGGGCGCGCGCGCCGCGACGGCGTTTTGCCGCCCGGAGGATATCTGCGTCGAGCCGCATTGGTCGGCCGGCGGCAGCATGACGATGGCGATCGTGGAACGCGTGGACTTTCTCGGCGGCGTGCGGCGCGCGGTGCTGACGCTGGCGGCCGAGCGCCATGTCGAGCTGACGGTCGATGTGGCGCGCAACGAGCCCGGATATGAACTGCTGGTGCCCGGCCAGCGCGTGCCCGTTTCGATCGCACCGCACAAGGTGCGTTATTTCGTCGATGGTGCGGCATGAGCGGATTGACGATGCCGCGTTTCATCCGCTTCGGCGCCGGCCTGCAAGGTATCGACGAGCGGATCGCCGGCCTGCTGCAATGGCTTTGCGTGGCGGCGTTGATGTTGTTTGTCGCGCTGCCGCTGGCGGCCATTTTTATCAAGGCGGGGCAGGACTCCAGCGGCGCGTTTGTCGGCCTGTCGCAGGTTGTGCGGACCGTCGCCGAGGAGCGCATCCAGGCCGCCGCCTGGAACAGCCTGAAGCTGGCTGCGATGACGTTGATGCTGGTGCTGCCTGCCGCCTTCGTATTCGCTTTCGCGCTGACACGTTCCCGCGTCCCCGGCAAGCCCTGGCTGCGCTTGATCGCCTTGTCGCCGCTGCTGGCGCCGTCGCTGATGCCGGCGATTTCGCTGGTCTACCTGTTTGGCAATCAGGGACTGATCAAGGGCTGGCTGGGCGGCGCAACGATCTATGGTCCGCTCGGCATTGTGCTGGGCGAAGCCTTCTACACTTTTCCGCACGCCTTGCTGATCCTGACCGCCGCGCTGTCGGTGGCGGATGCGCGTTTGTACGAAGCGGCGGTGGCGCTGGGCGCCGGACCGGTGCGGCGCTTCCTCACCATCACGTTGCCGAATGCCCGCTATGGCCTGGTGTCCGCCGCCACGCTGGTACTGACGATGGTGGTGACGGACTTCGGCGTGCCCAAGGTGATCGGCGGTCAGACCAATGTGCTGGCACTGGAGGCATACAAGCAGGTGCTGGGGCAGCAGAACTTCAATCGAGGATCCGTCATCGGCCTGCTGTTGCTGCTGCCGGCGCTGGCCAGCTTTGTCATCGAGCGCCGTGTCGCGAAGCGCGCGCAAGGCGCCATGAACGGCCGTTCGGTGCAATACCGCGCCGCGCCGAACGCATGGCGCGATACGGCGCTGTCGGCAGCCTGCTGCGCGGTAGCGCTGTTCCTGGTGGCGCTGACCGGCGTTGCGGTCGCGGCGGCGTTCATCAAGCTGTGGCCATACAACACTGAGCTGACTTTGGCGCACTTCGATTTCGAACATCAGGATGGCGGCGGCTGGCGTTCTTTCCTCAACAGCCTTTTGCTGTCCGGGACCAGTGCGCTGGCTGGCACGTTGCTGGTGTTCCTTAACGCTTATCTGATGGAGAAGATGCCACAGTCGCGCATCGCCGTGCCGCTGTCGCGTGCCATTGCCATCATACCGATGGCGGTGCCGGGCATGGTGCTGGGACTGGGCTACGTGCTGTTCTTCAGCGCTCCAGCCAATCCGTTGCATGGCCTGTATGGCGGCATGACGGTGCTGGTGGCTTCGTGCGTCAGCCACTTCTACACCACGGCGCACCTGACGTTGACGACATCGCTGCGCCAGATCGACGGTGAAATCGAAGCCGCCTCCCGTAGCCTTGGACGTCATTGGTGGGTCTGCTGCCTGCGCGTCACCTTGCCCATGGTGCTGCCGTCCATGTTGAACGTGTTCCGCTATCTGTTCGTCTCCTGCATGACGACGGTGAGCTGCGTGATCTTCCTCTATCGCCCGGATACCGAACTGGCGTCGCTGGCGGTGTTGAACATGGACGATTCTGGCGATACCGCCGCAGCCGCCGCCATGGCCACGCTGATTGTTGGCAGTTCCTGCCTCGTATCCCTGGTGCTGAATGCCCTGGGCTGGTGGTGCGAACGGCGCCTGCAAAGCTGGCGTGCTGCCTGAGTTTTTTTACATTTTTTTACCTCACTTGATATGACATCCATGCAAGCACCACTGCTGTTAACTCCTGGTCCCCTGACCACCACCGCCCGTACCAAGAACGCCATGCTGCACGACTGGGGTTCGTGGGACGGCGACTTCAATGCGCTGACCGCGCGCCTTGGCCGCCGTCTGCTTTCCATCATCGACGGCGGCGACAACTACGCTTGCGTGCCACTGCAGGGGTCCGGCACATTCGCCGTGGAAGCGGCCATCGGCACGCTGATGCCGCGTGACGGCAAGCTGCTGGTGCTGGTGAACGGCGCCTACGGCAAGCGCATGGCGCAGCTCACCGCCATGATGGGCCGCCGCGTCGACGTCGCCGATTTCGGCGAGACCTCGCCGGTCGATCCGGCTGTGGTGCGCGAACGTTTGGCCGCCGATCCCGATATCACCCACGTCGGTGTGATCTACTGCGAGACCAGCACCGGCATCCTCAATCCGCTGGCCGACATCGCCCACGAAGTCGCCGCCGCAGGCCGCAAGCTGGTGATCGACGCCATGAGCGCTTTCGGCGCATTGCCTTTGTCCTGCCGCGAACTGGCTTTCGAAGCGGTGGTCGGCTCCAGCAACAAGTGCCTGGAGGGCGTGCCGGGCATGGGCTTTGTGCTTGCGCGTACCGATGCGCTGGAGCAGGCGGAAGGCCGCTCGCATTCGCTGTCGCTGGACCTGCACGACCAATGGCGCTACATGAGCAGGACCGGCCAGTGGCGCTACACGCCGCCCACGCACGTGGTGGCGGCATTCGACTGCGCACTGGACCAGTATGAAGAGCAGGGCGGCCAGCCATCACGCCTGGCGCGCTACGAAGCCAATTGCGAAACACTGATCGATGGATTGGCCGCCATCGGACTGCGCTCCTTCCTGCCGTCGTCGATACAGGCGCCGATCATCGTTACCGTCCATGCGCCAGACCATCCGAACTGGAATTTCACCGAGTTCTATCGACGGGTGAAGGAGCACGGCGTGATCCTGTACCCGGGCAAGCTGACGGCGGTGGAGACCTTCCGCGTTGGCTGTATCGGCGCCATCGACTCCGGCGACATGGAGCGCGGCGTCGCGGCTATCGCCAGCGTGCTGGCGGACATGGGTATGCAGACCAACTAACCTGAGGATATCAAGCATGAACATCATTACAAACAGCCAGCGAGCGCCGGCCTACAAGGGCGGCGTGCAGGCGGTCATCTTCGACTGGGCCGGCACCCTGGTCGATTTCGGTTCGTTCGCGCCGACGCAGGTATTGATCGACGCCTTCGCCGGCTTCGGTGTGGACATCTCGCTGGCGGAGGCCCGCGTGCCGATGGGATTGGCCAAGTGGGACCACATACAGGCGCTGGGCCGCCAGGACGGCGTCTCCCAGCGCTGGCTGGAGCGCCTCGGCGCACCGATGGCGAATGCCGATGTCGATGCGCTGTACAGCGCCTTCCTGCCGTTGCAGGTGGAGCGCGTCGGGCAGTATTCCAGCCCGATCCGCGGCGCGGTTGAGGTGCTGTCCACGCTGCGTGCGCGTGGCGTGAAGATCGGCTCCTGTTCCGGTTATCCACGCGTGGTGATGGACAAGCTGCTGCCCAAGGCCGTCGCCGATGGCGTGGTGGTGGATCACGCCGTCGCCACCGATGACCTGCCGCCGGGCGGCCGCCCCGGCCCATGGATGGCGCTGGAAAACGTGATCGCGCTGGGCGTGAAGGACTTGCCGGCCTGCGTCAAGATCGACGATACCACTCCCGGCATCGCGGAAGGCCTGGCTGCGGGCATGTGGACGGTGGGCGTGGCCATGTCCGGCAATGAGGTCGGCCTGACGGAGCAGCAACTGGCGGCGCTGCCCGAATCCGAGCGCGAGCGCCTTGGCGCGGCGGCGGCGGACAAGCTGCTGTCGGCTGGCGCCCACTATGTCATCGACAGCATCGCCGGGCTGCCGGAGGCGATCGCGCTGATCGAGGCCAGGCTGCGTCTGGGGGAGCGGCCATAGGCGCGCGTACCACTTCCACGGCAAATATGCGACAATCGGCGCGGTCCCTTTTTCCGCCCGATGGAGTACTGCTGAATGTCTGAAAATATGATCGTCCGCCAGGCCGGCACCACCGTCTGGAAGCAGATCCAGGAGTCGCTGGGCAATGAGATCCTGGGCGGCCGCCTGCAAGGGCGCCTGCCGAACGAAACGGAACTGGCGGAACGTTACGCCGTCAACCGGCATACGGTGCGGCAGGCGGTGAAGGCCCTGGTCGAGCAAGGCATGGTGGAAGTGGTGCACGGCCGTGGCACCTTCGTGCGCGAGGACTTCATCGATTACCAGATAGGCCGTCGTACGCGCCTTGCGCACAGCGTCGTCAAAGCGCGCCGTGTCGGCAAGAGCGAGATACTCGACTGGGAAAGCCTGCGGCCTTCGGCGGAGATCGCCGGCCTGCTCGACCTGACTTCGCGCGCGAAGACGCTGGCGGTTAATTCGCTGGACGTGGTCGACGGCAAAGTGATCGGCGTATGCACCCAGTACTTTCCGCTGCCGCGCTTCGAAGGATTCGGCGAGGCGTATTCGAAGGCGGGCAAGACGCACCTGGCGCTGGCGCAGTTCGGCGTCGAGCAGTTCCAGCGCAAATTGAGCCGCATCACCGCGCGCCTGCCGACCAACGAAGTGGCGCAGCAACTGGGGCAACCGACCTCGCTGCCTATCCTGTATGTGGAAACCGTCTATGTCGACCAGGACGGCAAGCCGTTCGAATACGGCATCTCCAATTTCAGCAGCGCCGCCGTACAACTGGTGATCGAACCGGACTAAATGATGAAGACATACAACGGCAGCTGCCATTGCGGTGCGGTGCGCTTCGAGGCGGATATCGATTTGAGCCAGGGCAGCCTGCGCTGCAATTGTTCGTTCTGCCTGAAGATACGCTGTTGGGCCGTGATGGTGAAGCCGGAAGCCTTCCGCCTGCTGGCCGGCGAGGCCGAGATGAACGTCTACCAGTTCGGCGCAAAGAACGAGCATCACTACTTCTGCAAGCATTGCGGCGTGCGCCCTTACGGCATCGGCAATTCGCCGCGCTACGGCGTGTTCTACGGCGTGAACGTCGCCAGCC
The DNA here is from genome assembly GCF_009380165.1 of Rugamonas rivuli. Classification (GTDB taxonomy): domain Bacteria; phylum Pseudomonadota; class Gammaproteobacteria; order Burkholderiales; family Burkholderiaceae_D; genus Rugamonas; species Rugamonas rivuli. Next base: position 340,216 of record NZ_WHUF01000004.1, on the reverse strand, counting down.
TCGATGGCGTCAGCGACGAGGTGCTGGCCAACGCCCCCATCACCTACGTCGATGGCCGTGCCGACAACTGGATATCGCCGCCCGCCGAAACCCGTTATCTTTGACACCGATGATCAGACCCGCCACGCCGGACGATGCCGCAGCCATCGTCGCCATCTACAACCACTACATCGCCACCACCACCATCAGCTTCGAGGAGCATGCCGTCACGCCGGATGAGATGGCGGGACGCATCCGCGACGTCACCGCCGGGTTGCCCTGGCTGGTATATGAGCGGGATGGCACGGTACTCGGCTACGCCTACGCCACCAAGTGGCGTGCCCGCAGCGCCTACCGCTTCGCCGCCGAGACCAGCGTCTACGTGGCATTCGGGCAGGGCGGCAAGGGCATCGGATCGGCGCTGTACAAGGTGCTGCTGGCAGAGCTGCGCGCCCGCGAGATCCACATGGCGATAGGCGGCATCGCCCAGCCCAACGAAGCCAGCGTGGCGCTGCACGAAAGCCTGGGCTTCGAGAAGGTCGCGCACTTCAAGCAGGTAGGCCGAAAATTCGACCGCTGGATCGATGTCGGCTACTGGGAGCTGCAGCTTTCCTAGACCTGCTTACTTCGGCCAGCGCTTTGAATAGCTCGACTTGATCAACTCCGACACTTTTTCGAGGTCGTCGTAGTTGTCGTTGTTTTGCCAGGTGGTGTACATGAAGCCGTCCACGCCGGTCACGCCGTCCTTCTCGGCGGCGTCGAGGCTGTCGAGCCATTGCCTGGTACGGTCCAGGGTGCGGTCGTCGTAGTAGAGCGCTATCATCTGGTGGAACTTTCTATCGCTGAAGAATTTCAGCGAGGGGACTTGGAGGTTCTCGTTCGTCCGGTTATGAATCCAGTTCATGATGGTCGTGTTGCTATGCAATCCCTTCCAACCGTCCAGCAGCGTGCCGTTGACCGCCAGATAATGGTCGACCGCGTTCGCGTAGGGATCGAACATGTCGTTCCAGACATACATGTCGATGTTCTGGTTCTCTCTCGACAGCATGTTTTGCATGGTCCTGGCGGTGTTGGCCAGGTATTCGCCCGCCGTCAGATTGCCGCAGGACAGATCCCAGTTCATGATGCGCCATTCGTCGTAGTTGATGAAGAATTTAGACGACGCGAACAGTTGCTTGATGTTCTGGTAGGCGGCTCTTTGGACGTCGTAGTATTTGCTGGAGCAGGAGTTGCCCGGCGGGTTCCAGACCGGTAGCATATTCGTCGCCTCCTGGTAGCCCGACACCAGCAGACGATCCTTGTCATGGATGTCGCTGCCGGCCAGAATGAGCAGCGACTCGACGCCGACCTCGTAATCCTTGCCTTCGGTGTAGACGGTGCGCCCGCCGTTGGCCTCGGCGCTGACCACCACCGGCAGCGATGGCCGGCGCACGGCGTGGGCCAGGCCGATCTCGCGGATGTCGATATCGTCGATCAAGGCGAAGCCGGTCTTGGTGGTGCCGTTGCCCCAGGCGCCGATGTAGAGGCGGAAGCCTGTGTAGTCTCGGGTGTTGAAGTCGATGTTGTAGCGCGTCCAGTCCTGGGTCGTGGCGATGGCGTTGGCCTTGGCGTTCCACTTGCCGTTGGTAGTGCCCCAGCCGAGGTAGTTGCGGCTCAGGTAGAGCGGTATGTCGGTCTTGGGGTCGTCCTCCGCCGGCGGGAAGATTTGTATGCGCAGCGGGGCGTCGTAGTTTTGGGTCTTCACCGAGAAGGAGAGGCGGTAGGCGGTGTGCGGGTTGAGTTTGGTGAAAGGCCGGTACAGACGCGCCCGGCCATTCGGATCGGTCTGGTCCAGCCTGACAGCGCCGTTTTGCCCGCTGGTGTCGTAGTGGACGCTGGTGTCGAACAAGTACCAGCCCTCGGTGCCCTTGTCGAAGCCGCCGTTGCTCACGATCGAGCCGCCCACCGGCGTCGCCTTGCTGCCCTCCACCACGAAAGGCGTATTGCTGACAGGTAGGGCCTCGGCCAGCGTGGAGTCGATTTTCGCCGCGACGTCGGGGCTGCCGCCGACCGGTATCAGTTCGATGTCGTTGTCGCTGGCCAGCTTCTTGATCTCGTCGAAATTCGCCTGGAATTCCGGCGCCTCTCTCGGGTTAAGCAAGGAGGTGTAGGAATCGTCGCCGCCGACGTTGAGCATGATGCCGTTGTAGCCCGCCTGTTTGGCCCGGCCGATCAGCTCGACGAGTTTTTTGTAGGAGGCGTTCTCGACGCCGCGCTTGTAGCCCAGGCCGCCGTAGTAATAGATCCAGCGTTTCTTGAAGCAGTTCTCGCAGGAGGGCGTCGCGTTGTCCGAGAAATGGGGCGTTGCCGGCGCCGTTTCGGCGTAGGCATGATTGCCGATGCCGGCGGCGCTGAGCAACAAGGCAAAGGGGAGGACGGGCAGCCGGGAGGTGAGTTGAAAGCGCATGGTCTGGGTTTTTGTGGTGGAGGTGTGTCAATAATAACAACATTTCTCCACTAGCGGGGGCACAAGACGAAACTGATTAGACCAACTGCGTCGCCTTGTCCTCGGGCGCCAGCACGCAGCGCTTGCCCCCTTCCGATCGGGCGCGGTACAGCGCCTGGTCGGCCGCCAGCACCAGATCCTCGGTGCTGCCGTCCTGCGCCGCCGGCAGCGAAGCCACGCCGATGCTGGCGCTCACGCCACCCGATGACGCTTTCGCATTCGGCAGGTTCAGCGCGGCGATGGCATCCTCCATGCGGCGCGCGATCAGCATCGCTTCTTCGCCGCTGGTGCCGGGGGCGAGGAAGGCAAACTGGCCGGCGCCGTAGCGCGCCACCAGATCGCCCGCACGCTGCACCGCGCCGCTCAACGCATCGGCCACGCGCCGCAGCACATCGTCCGCCGCCTGCTGGCCGTAGTGGTCGCGGTAGGCGCCCAGATGGTCGATCTCCACCAGGCCTACGGCCATCAGCTTTTCTTCCCGCGCAGCGCGCCGCCACTCGCGCGCCAGTTGGTCGTCGAAGCAGCGGCGGTTGGCGATGCCGGTCAGGCTGTCGGTGGCCGACAGGTTGGCCAGCTTGTGCTGCACTACGCGCAGCGCCTCCGTGCGCTCCTGCACCAGCGCTTCCAGTTCGCGCGCCCGCGCATTCAGGCGCCGCACCGCCCAGCGGAACAGCACCGCCATCGACGCCAGCACCAGCAGCACCACGGCGCTGCGCGCCCACCACGTCTCCCACACCGGCGGCGTGATGGTGATCGGCAGGATGATTTCGTCGCGGCTGGCCACGCCCTTGTTGTTGGTGCCCTGCAGGTGGAAGTGGTACTTGCCCGGCGCCAGATTGGTGTAGGTCGCCACCGGATGTCCTGCATCCGCCTGCACCGGCTGCTGGTCGAAGCCTTCCAGCCAGTAGGAGTAGGCGTTCCGGCGCGGCTCGGCGAAATGCAGCGCGGCGAATTCGATCGAGATGGTGTTGGCGATCCACGGCAGGCTCAGTGAACGCGGCTGCGTCAGGCTGCCCTCCAGCACCACGTCCGCAGGCGGGTTCTTGCCGCCCAGCGAACGATTGAGCACGCGGATGTCGGTGATCGCCAACTGCGGCGGCCGAGAGGCGCTGCTGTGGATCGCCGGATTGACGGCGGTGACGCCGCTGCTGCTGCCGAAGTAGAGCAAGCCGTTGCTGGTGTTGGCGGCGGAGTCCATGTAGAAGCCCTCGGTCAGGCCGTCCTCCACCGAGTATTCGGTGACGGAGCTGGAGACCGGATCGATCTTGCTCAGGCCCGCCGCCGTCGTCACCCAGATCATGCCGTTTTTATCCGAGCGTATCGCTTCGATCAGGCGCGTACCCAGTTCACCCTTCTCCTGGATGCGGGTGATGGTGAAGGCGCCGTTTTTTCCGGCCACCACGTGGTTCAAGCCTTTCGACGTGCCGACCCACATGCTGCCGTCGGCATCCTGGTGCAGGCTGCTGACACGGTCGCTGCTCAGGCTTGCGGGATTCTTCGGATCGAGGCGGAAGTGGCGGAACTTGCCGGTCGCCGGGTCCAGCATATCGAGGCCGCCGCCGCGATAGAACTCGCCGCTCCATACGCGGCCGGCGCTGTCCTCCACCACCGTGGTGGCGCCGTTGACGCTGCGGCTGTCCGGGTTCTTGTCGTCGTGCGCGTGGCTCTCCACCGCGCCGCTGGCCGGATCGTAGCGCAGCAGCGCGGTGCCGGTGGCCAGCCACAGCACGCCGCCGCTTCCGGGCGCGATGGAATTGATGAAGTCCGTGGTCTTGCTGCCGAAGTGGATCACCTTGAACTGTCCGTCCTGCTTGTCCAGGCGGTTCAGGCCTTCGGAGGTGCCTATCCACAGCGTGCCTTCCGGCGCCTGGTAGGTGCTGTAGATGACGTTGGAGCTGAGAGCGCCGGGGCGCTTGGGCGTGGCGCTCCAGGTGCGCACCATCTCGCGCTTGGCCGGATCGAACAGCGCCAGGCCGTCGTCCAGCGCGAGCCACAGCTGGTTGTTGGCGGCGGCGCCCACGCTGCGCACGAAATTGCTGGACTTGACGAAGTCCGGATCGACGTCGCGCGGGACGAAGCGTTCGAAGCCGTGGTTGCCCAGGTTGGCGCGGCTCACGCCATCGGTCAGCGAGCCTACCCACAAGGTGCCGCTGCGGTCGCGCATGGTGGTGTTGATGGCGTCGCTGTTGAGGCTATGCGCGTCCTCGGCGCGGTGACGGTAGGACTGGAACTGGCGCAGCTCGCGGTCCCAGCGCAGCAGGCCGCTGGTGCGGGTGCTGATCCACATGTCGCCGGCGCGGTCTTCGTCGATGTCGGTCACGCGCTTGGCCTGCACGGACAAGGCCTCGCGCTTGTCCCAGGGTTCTCCCGCCTTCCACGTCACCAGGCCGTCGGCCGAACCTATCCACAGCGTGGCGGCGCTGTCGAAGTACAGTGCGCGCACGTCGTTGGCCTTGGGATTGGGATGATCGGGGTCGTCGACGCGGAAGTGCTGGAAGCCGGTGGCGCCGGGCGCCATGTAATCGAGCCCGCCGGGCCAGGTGGCGGCCCAGACGCCGCCCTTGTTGTCGACGGCGACGGCGTTGATGTCGTTGTAGGTCAGGCTGTCCGGTTTGGCGTCGTCGTGCTGGTAGATGACGAAGCTGCCCTTGCGCGGGTCGAAGTGATGCAGGCCGCCCCAAGTCGCCACCCACATGCCGCCCTTGTAGTCGGAGACGATGCGGCGCACGATGCGCGCGTTGTTCGGCCCACCTTTGGGCAGATAGCGCGTGAAGTTGTTGGCCACCGGGTCGAAGCGCGCCAGGCCTTCGTCGGTGCCTACCCACAGCTTGCCGGTTTCGTCCTCGAACAGCGAGGTGACGCGGCCGCCCGGAAGGCTGTGCGGGTCGGACGGGTCGTTCATGTAGCGCACCTGCTTATGGCCGTCGTGGCGGAACAAGCCGCCCTCGATGGTGCCGATCCAGACGAAACCCTGCCGGTCCTGGAGGATGGCGAGGATGGCGCGGCTGTCGGCGCCCAGCGAATCGACCGCGGTGAAGGCCAGCGGGCGCGGCGCCGCCAGCGATGGCGCGGCGTGCAGGCAGGCCAGCGCGCCGCACAGCAGCAGGCGGAGGATGTGGCGTAAGGGCGTGCGCGGCATGGTGTGACCTTGGTATTTTGGCTGTCCAAGTAAAGCACATAAATGGCCGCCATGGAAGCGGTTGCGCAACACTTTTCCGCTATAATCGAAAGACAAACATTCATGCAACGCAAGGCGCCATGGACGGATCTTCAGACGGAGTACCCCAGCACCCGGCGCCGCCATCGGCCCGGAAGCCTTTGCACATATGGGCCGCTTTGCGGCAGCGCGGCCTGCCGGGCAGGCGTGCCATGCGCTGGGCCGCGCTGGCGCTGCTGCTGGCCGGCGGCGCGGTGCTGATCCAGCGCCAGGTGGTGTTCCAGCAGCACGCGCGCGAACTGAAGGCTGCGGCGGACGACATCGCGCGCCAGATCCAGATCGACAGTACCGACGGCCGCGTGATGGGCGGCGCGATTCTCATGGGATTGGTGGAGGACAGCGTCAAGCTGCTGCTGGCCGGCGAGCTGGCGGCGGACGCCTACCGCCTGCACGTGGACTTCGCCGCAGTCCTCGACCAGTACAGCGCCGACACCGTGTTCGTGCTGAACGGCGAGGGCACCACCGTCGCTTACCTGAACAAAGAGGGCAAGGCCATCGGCGTGGGCCGCAACCTGCGCTACCGGCCGTACAGCCGGCGCGCGCTGGGCGGACAGGCCAACGTCTACGCCGCCATCGGCAGCAATTCGCACGAGCGCGGACTGTATTTCGCCGCGCCCATCTACAGCGGCAATTCGCGCGATACGCCGATTGCCGGCGTCTACACCATCAAGATGCCGGCCGGTGAAATCGACCGCGTTCTCTCCCGCAGCAAGGATCCGGTGCTGCTGCTGTCGCCGGACGGCGTGGTGTTCGCCACCAACCGCAACGAGTGGCTGTTCACGCTGGCCGGGAAGGTCGCGCCTGCGCGCCTCGCCCAGCTGGAAAAGGAGAAGCAGTTCGGCGAGCTGTTCTCCGGCACCGGCCCGCTGCAGCTGCCGTTCGAACCGACCGGCAAACAGGTCGGCATCAACGGCCGCACGCACGCGCTGGCCGCCAGCAATTTGAACTGGCCGGACGACGGCGGCGCCTGGCGCGTGCTGGTCGTGCAGGACAAGGCCGAGTGGCTGCCGCTGTGGAACCAGCTGGCGCTGGCCGCCGCCTGCATCGCCGCCGTCTGGCTGTGCGCGATGGTGGTCACGGGCCGCACCCGCGCCGCCGAAAGCGCGCGCCGCCTGCGCTTCGAGAACGAGCGCCGCATGCGCGAGATCACCAACAACCTGCCGGTGGCCGTGTACCAGTTCCAGATGGACGCGTCGGGCCAGCCGCGCTTCCGCTTCATGAGCCCCGCGATCACCGCCATCACCGGCTTGCAGGCCAGCGATGTGCTGGACGACGGCGCCATGCTGTTTGCGCTGCTCGATCCGGATGGCCGCGCAGGCCTGCTGGCGCAGATCGCCGACAGCGCGCGGCAGCACTGGTCCATCCATCGCCGCGTGGAGTTTGGCGCGCAGGGGCTGGTGGCGGCGCGCTGGGTCGACATCCACTGCACCTGCGTGCACCAGCACGCGGACGAGGAAGTGTGGAACGGCTACCTGGCCGACGTCACCGCCGAGCACACGGCGGGGCAGGCGCTCAGCGCCGCCAAGCAGACCGCCGAAGACGCCACGCGCAGCAAGTCGCTGTTCCTGGCGAATATGAGCCACGAGATCCGCACGCCGATGAACGCCATCATCGGCATGAGCCACCTGGCGCTGAAGACCGGCCTGACGCCGCGCCAGCACGACTACGTGCAGAAGATCCAGCGCGCCGGCCAGCATCTGCTGGGCATCATCAACGACATCCTGGATTTCTCCAAGATCGAGGCCGACAAGCTGCAGGTGGAGAACCAGCCGTTCGAACTCGATCAGCTGCTGGAGAACCTGGCCACGCTGATCGGTGACAAGGTCAACGCCAAGGGCCTGGAGCTGGTGTTCGACGTCGCCCCCGACGTGCCGACCGCGCTGGTGGGCGATGCGCTGCGGCTGGGCCAGATCCTGATCAACTACGCCAACAACGCCGTCAAGTTCACCGAGCAGGGCGAGGTGGCGGTGACGGTGCGCGTGCGCGGCAGCGACGAGCACCGCGTGCTGCTGCACTTTGCCGTGCGCGACACCGGCATCGGCTTGAGCGAAGAGCAGATGCGACAGCTGTTCCAGAGCTTCCAGCAGAGCGACGCCTCCACCACGCGCAAATACGGCGGCACCGGCCTTGGCCTGGCGATCTCCAAGAAACTGGCGCAGCTGATGGGCGGCGAAGTCGGCGTCGAGAGCCAGCCGGGAGTTGGTTCGACCTTCTGGTTCACCGCCCGCCTGGAGATAGGCCAGAGCGCGCGGCCGTCGCTGCTGCCGTCGCCGGACCTGCGCGGCAAACGTCTGCTGGTGGTGGACGACAACGACAGCGCGCGCAGCGTGCTGGCCGAACTGCTGCGTGGCATGCGCTTCGATGTGCGGGTGGCGTCGTCCGGTGCCGAGGCGCTGGGCATGGTGCGTGATGCCGCCGTCGGCGGCGAGCCGCTGCACGTGGTGCTGCTGGACTGGCAGATGCCGGGCATGAGCGGCATCGACACGGCGGCCGCCATCAAGGCGCTGGCGCTGCAGGAGCCGCCGCGCATGATGATGGTGACTGCCTACGGCCGCGAGGAAGTGCAGCAGCAGGCGCACAGCGCCGGCATCGACGATGTGCTGATCAAGCCGGTCAACGCTTCGGTGCTGCTCAATACCCTGATCCGCTTGCTGGGTGGCGAAGTGGACGACAGCGCGCTGGCGCGTCCGGCGCCGGTCAGTACGCTGGCCGCGCTGGCGACCCTGCGCGGCGCCCGCGTGCTGCTGGCCGAGGACAATGAATTGAACCAGCAGGTGGCGGCGGAGCTGCTGGCCGACGCCGGCCTGGTGGTGGATATCGCCAACAATGGCGCGGAGGCGGTGGCGATGGCGCAGCGCGCGCAGTACGACATCGTCCTGATGGACATGCAGATGCCGGTGATGGACGGCGTCGAGGCCACCCGCGCGCTGCGCGCCTTGCCGGCGCTGGATGGCTTGCCGGTGGTGGCGATGACGGCCAACGCCATGCAGGCCGACCGCGAGTTGTGCATACAGGCGGGCATGGTGGACTTCGTCATCAAGCCGATCGAACCGGACGACTTGTGGCGCGCGCTGCTGCGCTGGGTGCCGCCGCGCCATGCGATGCCGGCGCCCGACAGCGTCCAGGACGACGCCTCGCCGCACGCACCTCCGCACGCGCCGGCCGCGCAGGAAGACGATTTCCCGCAAGCCATCACAGGCCTGGACATGGTGAGCGGCTTGCGCCGCGTGCTGGGCAAGCGGCCGCGTTATCTGGCCATGCTGCGCGGCTTTGTCGCCAACCAGGCGGGCGCCGTGCGGCAGATCTCCGCGCTGATCGCGGCGGGCGACCGCGCCGGCGCCGAACGCGGGGCGCATACGCTCAAAGGCCTGGCCGGCAATATCGGCGCGAGCGCCTTGCAGTTACTGGCGGGGGAAGCGGAACATGCGCTGTCGCCGGCGGCGGTGGGCGAAGCCGGCGCCGCCGAGCTGTCGGTGCGGTTGGCGCCGCAGTTGGCGCAGCTTGAATCGGTGCTGGCGGGGCAGGTGGCCGCCATCGTTGAATGCCTGCCGGCGGAAGCGGCGCTGGCCGCCGTGGAAGTCGACCCGGCTCAGCGCGACGCCGTCGTGCGCGAACTGGCCGAACTGCTGGCCGACGACGACGCCCGCGCCGAACGGGTGCTGGTGGAACATGGCGCGCTGCTGGCGGCGTCCTTCCCGCAGCATTACCGCAAGCTGGAACAGGCGGTCGGCGATTTCGACATGGAGCTGGCGCTGTCGGTGCTCAACAGCGCCACCGGGGCGGCCGCGATGGCCGACCCCAGCCTGCATCAATAGGTGGTCAGTGGAACCGGCTGGCCGCCCTTGAAGTTGAAGATCGTCACAGGCGACTGTTTCATGTCGCCGTGCTCGTCGAACGAGTAGGTGCCGGTCACGCCCTTGTACGCACCGGCGCTGATGGCCGCTCCCACTTTCTGCGGATCGAGCGAATTCGTTTTCTGCATCGCCTGCGCGTACATCATGGTCGCATCGTAGTAGGCGGCCGCGTAGACATCCGGCTCCTGCTTGAAGCGGGCCTTGAACTTGGCCTTGAAGGCCGGGCCGCTGGCTGCCTTGTCGAGGATTGCGCCGCCTTGCGAGCACAGGACGTTTTCGCCGACGGCGTCGCCACCCAGCTTGCCCATCTCCGCGGTGCAGATGGTGTCGCCGCCCAGCAGCTTGGCGTTGATGCCCAGCTGTTTCATCTGGCGTGCCATCGGTGCGCCCTGCGGTGCATAGCCGCCGAAGAAGATCGCTTCGACCTTCTTGTTTTTCAGCTTGGTCAGGATGGAGGTAAAGTCGAAGGCTTTATCGGTGGTGAACTCGTGGCCGGCCACGGTCATGCCGGCGGCCTTGGCCTGCTTCTTGAATTCTTCCGCCACGCCCTGGCCGAAGGCGGTGCGGTCGTCGATCACGGCCACGGTCTTCAGCTTCAGTTCATTGGCCGCGTACAGCGCCATCTTGGTGCCCAGCTGGGAGTCGCTGGCGTTCACGCGGAACAGGCCCTTGTAGCCTTGCTGGGTGAGCTTGGGATTGGTGGCGACGGATGCGATCAATACGCCGGCGTCGTTGTAGGCGCGCGAGGCGGGGATGGCGACGCCCGAGTTGTACGGGCCGACCACGTACTTGACGCCCTGGTCGATCAGCTTCTGTGCCGCCGCCACGCCGGCTTTCGGATCGCCCTGGTCGTCTTCCGATTGCAGTTCGAACTTGAGCTTCTTGCCTGCCACGGTGATCGGCTTGGCGTTCAGTTCCTCGACTGCCAGGCGCACGCCGTTTTCGTTGTCCTTGCCCGAAAACGCCTGCGCGCCGGACAGCGGGCCGCTATGGCCGATCTTGACGACGGTGTCCTGTGCCTGGACGCCGGCGGCGCCCAGCAGTGCGAGGGCGGCTGCAATATGCTTCAATTTCATGCGATCTCCTGATGTGTGTTGTAAGGCGATGACGAGATTATCGCCAAAAACGCAAAATATTATCGTGTGACTTGGGCTTTCGATTGGCCGGTTTTAAGCCATATCGCCTTTCAAACGGGCGGTGTTCAAAATTTAATTCGGTGGGCGTTGGCGCCTGGCGTCCTCCTCGCGCTTGCGGATGCGGGCCAGCGCGGCGTTGATGCGGTCGATGATGCCGTCGTCCTTGCTGCGGGCGATGGCGAAAAACTGGCCGCTGTCGGTGGTGAGCGGCTTGGGCAACACGCTGAAGCCGGCGTTGGCGGCGGTGCCGATGGCCGGCAGGCGCGGGGCCATGAAGGTGCGCAGGTCGTCCTCCAGGTCTTTTGCGGTCAGGCCGTCGGGCTGGAACAGCAGCACCACATCCACGCGCTTGAGCATCAGGCGGGTGAGGCGGGTGCCGCGCGAGGAGATGTCTTCGTCGGTGCGGAACAGCGTGCCGCGTGCCTTGTCGAAGTCTTCGCCGTAGCTGTAGCCGCGCACCGTGCCGACCGTCTTGCCGCGCAGGTCTTCCAGGCGGCTGAAGGGGAAGGTGGCGTCGCTGCGCGTCACCAGCCACAGGCTGTTGTGGGAAGCGGTGTCGGAGTAGTGCAGTGCGCGCAGGCGGTCTGCGGTTTTCGGCAATCCGAACACCAGGCCGACGCCGTCGAGCGCATAGCGTTCGGCGCGGGCCCAGGGATAGGTGCGCGGCTCGAAGGTGACGCCCAGTTCCTGCGCCACCGCATCGAGCACCTTGCGTTTGACTGCGGGCATGGGGCGGGGCTTGCCCTGTTCGTCGAGCGTATCGCCGATCAGCAGCGGCACCACCGGCACCACCGGCGGCGCGGCGGCATGCGCCTGCACGCCGCTGTACAGCACGGCGGCAAGAAAAATACCCGTCATTGGCAATCGTGTCATCGGCAATTGAGCAGTGAGCATCGGCCGATTATTGCACGCTTCCGGGAGCCGGTCCCTGAATTATGGTGCGTTGCCGATCGCGCGCGAGCGGGCGGCGGCTTCCACTGCCGGCACGCGGGGGATCGCCTCGGTGGCCGCTTGGGTGGCCGGGGCGTTGGCGCCCGTGGTGTTGATGTTGTAGGCGGCGATGGCCGACGCCAGCGCGGGGTTGGCGCGCAGCGGGTCGTTTTGCTGCGTGTTGGCCTGGACGGCGGCGACCTGCGCCGCTGCGTTCTGCGATGCCTGAACTTGCGCGGCCTGCGCCTGTGCCGCCGCGTTTTGCGCGGCACTTGCCTGTTGCGCCGCCGTCGCGGCTGCGGCATTGGCCGCTGCGAGGTTGGCCGCGGTGGCCTGGGCCGCACTAGCTTGCTGGGCGGCGATGGCCGCAGCGGCGTTGGCTGCTTCCGGCGTGGTGGCGGCGACCTGCGCAGCGCTGGCTTGTTGGGCGGCCGCATTCGCCGCTGCGTTCTGGGCGGCCAGTGACTCGACCGCGTTCTGCGCCGCCTGCGCTTGCGCCTCGGCGGCCGCCGCTGCCGCGTTGGCGCTTGCCAGGCTGGAGGCTGCGGTCTGCGCGGCGTTGGCCTGCTGGGCGGCTGTGGCGTTGGCGCTGTTGGCGGCGCTGGTCGAGGCGGCGGCAGCCGCGCTGCGCGCCGCCGCTGCCTGCGTGGCCGCCTGCGTGCTGGCGGCGTTGACCGCGCTCAGGGAGGCCGATGATTGCTGGCGCGCAGCCGCTGCAGTGGCTGCGGCATCTGCTGCCTGTCGGGCGGCCTGCGCATCGGCTGGCGCCGTAGTGCTCGGATTGACCTGCGCCGTATTGCCGGTATCGGTCGGCTGTGCCTGCGTATCGCTGGCTTGCCGGATGGCGGTCTGCTGTGCCGTGTTCGCCTGTTGCGCGGAGTTCGCTTGCTGCGTGGCGTTGGCGGCCTCGGCGTTTTGCTGGGCGATCACCTCGGCGGTCGATGCCTGGAGGGGATTGACGATGGGCGAGGGCGCGGCCGGCGGCTGCGTATCGGGCCGTTGCTCCAGGCTCGGCTGCTGCCGGGCCGTCAGCGTCTCCGCCGCGCTGGTGCCGGCGGCGCTCAGCTGTTCGGCAAAGCGCGTCGCCACCGCGCTGAAGGTGTTGAGCGTGTTTTGCAGCGTGTCCGTCGTGGCTTGCTGATTGCTGCGGAAGGCGGTCCGCAGCACCTCGTTATCGAGCGACAGACCGCCGGTCGCATCCGATAGCAGCGGCGGCTGCAAGGTGACGCCGATCCGCGCCAGGTTCTGTGCCGCCGACTGCTGCTGTTGGTTAGCATTGTTGAGGCTTTCCACCAGCCGGTTCAACAACGACGGCCCCTGCGGCTCAGTCTGGTTGAAGTCCACTGCGGGCAGCAAGTTGAATGCGTTCACCACATTCTGCGTGGTGTCGTTCAAGGTCGCGGCTTGCTCGGCGGTTTGCCGGGCGTCGGCGCCGTTGGCCGTCGCCGCTTGCAGCTGGGTCAGTTGTTGCTGCGATTGCGATACCGTCAGCAGGAAGTTCGCCACCGGCGACAGTTCGACCGATACCGAGGCGGGCGCCGGCGCGTCGGTGGCCGAGTCGGCGGCGCTCACCAGGTCGGCGCGTACCGGCGCCACGGCGGCGCTTTCAGCCACCGGTGAAATATCGGCCGGCGTGGTCAGCGCTGCGGATGAGATGGGAAACATGCCGCTCTCCTGTATCGTCTTTGTTGCAGCATCCTCCTCTCGGGCGCCGCCGTCCGTGTGCCAGTTCACATAGCAGGCTGATTACTGCAATGAAGCGCCCAGCTTGCCTCTCTGTTAGCTTCCGCACGGTTAAGCGCTGGCGATCGGCCTATCGTGTCCTTGGCAGTTTCAACATTCACACGAAAAAGGAAAGCATCATGGAAAACAGCATCGACAGCAAAATCAATGCCGCCCGCGACGGCGTCACCCAGATCGGCAACAACCTGCGCGCCGACGCGCATGCCGCCATCGACAAGGTCGCCGACAAGGTGCCACCGACCACCGACCGCCTGGCCAACAGCGCCCATAACGGTGTCGACAAGGTCGCCGATGGCGTCAACAAAGTGGCCGACACCGTGGAAAGCACCTCCGACCGCCTGATCGCGCGCGGCAAGCAAGTATCGGCCAGTTGCAAGGCGCTGACCGAATCGGGCCGCAGCCATGTGCGCGCCAGCCCTGCCATCTCCGTACTGCTGGCCGCCGCCGCAGGCTATGGCATCTCCAAGCTGCTGAGCTCACGCAGCCCCAAGTAGTCCCGGGCCGGCGCCAGCCGGCTTTATCCTTTGGTCTCTGCCTTTTGGCCTGACTGTAAATTATTCAACAATGGCGTGCATAGTGATATGCTCGTCATTACGCAGTTTACGCCCCGCCTAAGAACAGAATCAGGATAAGCTGAGCATGGACGTCTACGCCCCTCAAGTATGGCTTCCGCACGAGCGCCCCTCGTTGCCGGGATCGCCGTCCACACCCTTGCACACGGCCGAGCGCCGGCTGGCCTTCCTGGTGGTCGGCTTCATCGTCGCCGTCACCGGCGGCCTGGGTAACGCGCTGGTGTCGGTCAACCTGCCTTATCTTCAAGGCTCGCTCGGCGTCTACTCGGCGGAGATCCAGTGGCTGCCGGCCGCCTATGTGATGGCCAATGTGTCGATGAACCTCTTGCTGGTGAAGTTCCGCCAGCAGTACGGCCTGCGCCTGTTCACGGAACTGTTCCTGGTGCTGTATGCGCTGGCCACCGTGGCCCACCTGTTCGTGCACGGCCTGGCCTCGGCCATCGCGGTGCGCGCTGCGCACGGCATGAGCGGCGCCGCCCTGACCACGCTTGGGCTGTACTACACGCTGCAAGCCTTCCCGGCGCAGCACCGGCTCAAGGCGGTGGTGTTCGGCATCGGCTTCTCGCAGCTGGCGCTGCCGATGGCGCGCATGTTCTCGTCGGAGCTGATGGAGTTCGGCGAATGGCGCGGCCTGTACTTCTTCGAACTGGGACTGGCGCTGCTGTCGCTGGCCTGCGTGCTGGCGCTCAAGCTGCCGCCGGGCGACCGCGTCAAGGCCTTCGAGAAAATGGACTTCCTCACCTTCGGCCTGTTCGCGCCCGGCGTGGCGCTGCTGTCGGCGGTGCTGGCGCTGGGCCGCACCGTATGGTGGTTCGAATCGCGCTGGCTGGGCTTGTGCCTGGCCGGCGCCATCGTGCTGATTGCCGCCGCGCTGCTGGTCGAGCACAATCGTGCGCGGCCGCTGCTCAACACGCGCTGGCTCACCAACGGCAATATCGCGCGGCTGGCGATGTCGGTGCTGCTGATCCGCGTGGTGCAGTCGGAGGCCAACGGCACCGTGGGCTTCCTGCAAGCGCTGGGCCTGAACAACGACCAGATGCAGATGTTGTGGATCATCGTCATGATCGGCACCGTGGCCGGCCTGGTGGCCAGCGCGCTGACCATCACGCCGGCGCGCATCCCCTTGCAGCTGATGTTCTCGCTGGCGGTGATGGCGGCCGGCGCCTACATGGATTCCGACGCCACCAATTTGACACGGCCGGCCGACCTGTATGTGAGCCAGTTCCTGCTGGCCTTCGGCGGCGCCTTCTTCATCGGGCCGACGTTTGTCTCGGGCTTCGGCGCGGTGATCGCGGCGCCGAATAACCTGGTCAGCTTCTCGGTCATGTTCAGCATCACGCAGACGCTGGGCAGCCTGCTTGGCTCGGCGCTGGTCGGCACCTTCCAGGTGGTGCGCGAGAAGTTCCACTCCAGCATACTGGTCGAGCATCTGACGCTGCTCGATCCGATGGTGGCGGCGCGCATCCAGAGCGGCGGCGCCACGGTCGGCGCGGCGCTGGCCGATCCCGCAGCCCGCAGCGCGACCGGCGTGGCGGCGCTGGGCGCGGCCGCCACGCGCGAGGCCAACATCCTGGCCTACAACGATGTCTTCCTGATGATTACCCTGGTGGCGCTGCTGACACTGGCCTGGCTGCTGGGCCGCCATCTGTGGTCGGTGTGCGTCGTCTGCCAGGCCAGGCCTGCGCACAATGCGCAGACCGGCATGGCTAATGTCTCTCTCAACAATTCCGGATCGCGCTGACGCATATGGCTGACAATACTCCCGACAATTCCTCCTCATCCGAAACCCGCGTGGCGGCGGTGGCTGCCGCAGCTGCGGCGGCAGCGGTTGCAGCGGCCGCGCCGGTGGCGCCGGCGCCCGACCGGCGCGCGCAGATTATCTCGGCGATCGCGTTTTCCCTCGTGGCGCTGGTCGGCGTGCTGATCGTGCTGTATGCGTGGCGGCTGCCGCCGTTCAGCAGTGCCATCGTCTCCACCGAGAATGCGCTGGTGCGCGGCCAGGTCACGCTGATCGGCACCCAGCTGCCTGGCTATGTGATCGATGTGCGCGTGCAGGATTTCCAGCAGGTGAAGCAGGGCGATTTGCTGGTGCAGATCGACGACCGCATCTACCAGCAGCGCTACGAGCAGGCGGATGCCCAGCTGGCCGCGCAAAAGGCGGCGCTGGCCAACTGGGAACAGGCCCACCGCACGGCGGAAGCCGGCGTGGCGCTGAACCAGGCCGCGCTGGCCAACGCGGAGGCGCAGGCCGCCAAGGCGGTGGCCGATTTGAGCCGCGTGAATTCGCTGGCTGCCGATGGCTCGCTGTCGCTGCGCGAGCAGGATTCGTCCAAGGCAGCCAAGGCGCAAACGGCGGCTGCGGTGTCGCAGGCGCGCGCCAGCCTGGAGATCGCGCGCCAGCAGGTGCAGTCGGTGGTGGTGAACAAGCTGTCGCTGGCGGCGGCCGTGGCGAATGCGACGGCGGCGCTGAAGGCGGCCAAGGTGGACCTGGACAATACGCGCATCACTGCGCCGGAAGACGGCCAGCTGGGCCAGGTCACGGTGCGCAAGGGGGCGTACGTCAACACGGGCGCGCAGTTGATGGGGCTTGTGCCGCGCCAGCTGTGGGTGATCGCCAACCTGAAGGAGACGCAGATGAATGGCGTGCAGGTCGGGCAGAGCGCCACCTTCAAGGTCGATGCGCTGGATGGCGCGCAGCTGACCGGCCAGGTGGAGCGGATTTCGCCGGCCACCGGTTCGGAGTTCAGCGTGCTGCCGGCCGATAACGCGACCGGCAACTACGTGAAGATCGCGCAGCGCATTCCGGTGCGCATCCGCATCGATGCGGGGCAGGCCAAGGCGCATCGTTTGGCGCCGGGGATGTCGGTGGTGGTCAGCATCGATACGTCGGCGGTGCTGAACGATTCGGCCAAGACCGCCGGAGCCAAGCCATGAGACTGCGCGTCATATCGACGGCGCTCGTGCTGGCGCTGGCCGGCTGCGCGGCCAAGACGCCGGCTCCACCCGCATCGTCCTTGCAGACGCCGGCCGCCTGGCGCACTGCCGCCGAAACGGAGCAGGGCGCTGTCGTGCAGGCGCAATGGTGGCAAGCCTTTGGCGATCCGGCGCTGAGCGCGCTGGTGGCCGCAGCGCTTGAGCATAACGGCGACCTGCGCATCGCCCGCGCCCGCGTGGCGCAGTATCGCGCGCTGGTCGGCGTGGCCGCCGCCGGGCAGAAGGCCAACGTCTTCGTCGACACCGCGCCGACCCGCACGCGCCAGCTGGCCTACAACGGCGTGCCCTACGTGACCAATGTCTACCAGGCCGAGTTCCAGGCCAGTTATGAAGTCGATGTTTGGGGCCGGCTGGCTGCGGCCACCGACGCCGCCACCGCCACCTATCAGGCGGAGCAGGCCAACGCCGATGCGGCCGCGTTGTCGATCGCCGCCACAGTGGCCTCGGGCTATTTGAACTTGCGCGGCCTGGATGCCCAGCTGGCGCTGACCGAAGCCACATTGAAGCTGCGCGAGGAATCGCGCGACCTGGCCAAGCGCCAGTTCGATGTCGGCTACAGTTCGCGGCTGGAGTGGTTGCAGGCGCAGGCCGAATATCAAACCACGGCGGAGCAGGTGCCGCAGCTGAAGCGCTCCATCTTCGAACAGGAGAATGCGCTGTCCATCCTCACCGGCGGCAATCCGGGCCCGGTCGCGCGCGGCCTGGAGCTGGTGCAGCTGCAAGCGCCGCCTGTGCCTGCGGGCCTGCCGTCGGAACTGCTACGGCGCCGTCCCGACATCGCGCGCGCCGAATTCAACCTGATCGCCGTCAACGCCAACCTGGCCGCTACGCGCGACCAGCTGCTGCCGTCGTTCAAGCTGACGATGGTGGGCGGTGTGCAGAACCTGAAGTGGCACGATTTCGTCAACGCGCCGACCGCGTTGTGGCGCTTGACCGGCGCGATCGTCGCGCCGGTGTTCGAGGGCGACCGCGTGCAGCACCAGACCGACGCCGTTGCCGCGCAGCGCGACCAAACCGTTTATGCGTATGAAAATGCGGTGCGCACGGCGTTTGCCGAAACCGACAACAGCCTGGGGGCACTGGCGCGCTTGAAGGAGCAGGCGGTGCAGAACGACGCGCGCCGCGCCACGGCGGCCGAGACGCTGCGCATCGCGCACAACCGCTATCGCAACGGCTACGCTTCGTATCTGGAGGAGCTGGATGCCCAGCGCACGCTGTACAACGCCGACGTGGGACGCTTGCAGCTGAAGACGCGCACGCTGGTGGCGTCGGTGGATTTATACCGTGCCATGGGCGGCGGCTGGACGGCACGGCCCTGAGCGGGCCGCCACCGTCAGCCAGGACGGACGATTACTTGACCGGGATGCACAGCTCCGCTTCGAACACGCCGGTGGCCGGGTCCATCGCGTAGTCGGCCGGATAGCGTTCGAAGCAGGCGCCCGCGTCGGCCTTGCCTTCGGCGTGCAGCTGGCCGAAGAACTCGCCCCACATCTGCGGCACCTGGTCGCCAGTGCCCCTGAACTTGGCGACCGCGTAGCGGCCGGCCGGTATCGTCGCTTCCTTGGCCGGTTCCTTGATCGGATACTCGGCCGAGACTTCGACGCACGCGTCGTAACGGCACTGCTCCGGCGGCGTGGTGCTCGGATCGTCCTGCGCCACGCCGTAGGTGACTTTGTTCACCAGGCCGAAGGCTTTCTGCCACGGCGTGAACACTTCCTTCCAGAACTCGCCGATCGGCGCACCGAACGGACCCTTGTAGCGCAGGTAGGCTACGCGTACTGCGGGCAAATCCTTGACTTCATATTCCATATCGATCTCCTTGAGTTGGTGTTAGTGGCCGCCGCCTGCGACCTTGCGCAGCGGTGGGGCGCTTGCTTCGGGCGCCGGCGCCGGCTGGCGGCGCAGCATGCCCATCAGGCGTTTGAGCAGATGTTCCAGATCGTCGATGTAGGTGAACACGGCCGGTATCACCAGCAGGCTCAGTAACGTCGACGTGATCAGGCCACCGATCACCGTGATCGCCATCGGCGAACGGAAGCTCGGATCGGCGCCCCAGCCCAGCGCCAGCGGCATCATGCCGGCGCCCATGGCGATGGTGGTCATCAGAATCGGACGGCTGCGCTTGTGGCAGGCGTCGACCAATGCTTCGAAACGGCTCATGCCTTCCTGACGCGCCAGAATAGCATAATCAACCAACAAGATTGAGTTTTTCGTAACGATCCCCATCAGCATGATCAGGCCGATCATCGACGGCATCGACAGCGCGCGGCCGGTGATCAGCAGCGCCACGAAGGCGCCGCCGATCGACAGCGGCAGGGCGAACAGAATCGTCACCGGCTGCATGAAGTCCTTGAACAGCAGCACCAGCACGCAGTAGATGCAGACCACGCCGATCAGCATGGCCAGGCCGAAGCTGGCGAACAGCGACGCCATCTCCTGGGTGTCGCCCAGCTCCGCGATCTTCACCGACGGCGGCAGGTTCTTCATGGTCGGCAGCGCGCGCGCTTCCTCGTTCACTTCGCCCAGCGAGCGTTTGCCCAGCTCCACTTCCAGCGTGACGTTGCGGCTGCGGTTCAGGCGATTGATCTGCGCCGGGCCGCTTTCCATCGTGATGGTGGCGACGGTGGCCAACAGCACCGGACCGTTCTTGCCAGGCACCGTCAGGCGGCCGATGGCTTCCAGGTCGGCGCGCACGGCGTCCGGCAGCTTGACGCGGATCGGCACCTGGCGTTCCGGCAGGTTCATCTTGGTCAGGTCGGTGTCGTAGTCGCCTGCGGTGGCGACGCGCACCGTCTGGCCGATCGAAGCCGCGGTCACGCCCAGGTCGGCGGCCTTGGCGAAGTCCGGCGTGACGATGATCTCCGGACGCACCAGCGAGGCGCTGGAGCGCACGTTGCCCACGCCTTTGAGCGTGCGCATTTCGCGCTCCACTTTTTGCGCGGTTTCCTTCAGCGCCACCGGATCTTCACTGCGCAGCACCAGCTGCATCTTGACGCCGTTGTCCGGCGGGCCCACCTTGAAGCGGGCGCCGGGAATGGCGTCGAGCTTGTGGCGGATCTCCGCTTCCAGGTCGGGCATCGATTCCTTGCGGTCGTTGCGGTGCACGGTGGTCAGCGTCAGCACGGCGTTGCGGGCTTCGGCCGCGGTGCCGGGGGCGAAGGCGTCGCCGCTGGAGCCGCCGCCGATGGAACTGAACACGGCCTTGATGCCTTTGACTTCCATCGCTGCCTTGCGGGCGCGTTCGGCGATCACGCCGGTTTCCGCCAGCGTGGAGCCGGGCGGCAGTTCCAGGTTGATCTGGGTCTGCGAACGGTCGGCGGCCGGAACGAAGCCGGTCGGCAGCAGGCCCACCAGCATGATCGAACCGACGAAGAAGGCCAGCGAGGCGATCGCCGTCACCAGGCGGTGCTTCAGGCACCAGCGCATCACGCGGATGTAGCGCGTCATCAGCCAGCCGTCCTTTTCCTCGCCGTGCATGATGGGCTTGAGGATGTAGGCGGCCATCATCGGCGTCAGCAGACGCGCCACCACCAGCGATGCCAGCACCGCCACCACGGCGGTCCAGCCGAACTGCTTGAAGAACAGGCCGGGCACGCCGCCCATGAAGGCGGTCGGCAGGAACACCGCGACCAGCGCGAAGGTGGTGGCGATCACCGCCATGCCGATTTCGTCGGCCGCTTCCATCGCCGCTTCCATCGGGGTTTTACCCATGCGCAGGTGGCGCGCGATGTTTTCGATTTCGACGATGGCGTCGTCGACCAGCACGCCCACCACCAGCGCCATCGACAGCAGCGTGACCATGTTGAGCGTGTAGCCGAACAAATACAGGCCGAGGAAGGCCGGCATCACCGACAGCGGCAGCGCGGCCGCGGCCACCAGCGTTGCGCGCCAGTCGCGCAGGAACCACCACACCACCAGCACCGCCAGGATGGCGCCTTCGTACAGCAGCTCCATCGAGCCGTTGAAGTTTTCTTCGACCGGGAAGGCGTTGTCGATCACCTGTTTCAGTTCGACGCGCGGGTTGTTCTTGCCCAGTTCCTCGATGGCGGCGCGGGCGCCCTTGGCCACGGCCGTTTCGCTGGCGCCCTTGGTGCGGAAGATTTCAAAGCCGATCACCGGCACGCCGTCCTGCAGCGCGATGGCGCGCGGTTCGGAGACGGTGTCGGTGACGGTGGCCACCTGGTTGAGACGCACGCGGCGTCCATCCGTCAGCGGCAGTTCGACGGCCGACAGCTCGGCCGCGCTCTGCACGGTGGCGATGGTGCGCACCGATTGCTCGGCGCCGCTGACGTCGCCGCGTCCGCCCGGCGCTTCCTTCTGCACCAGGCGCAGTTGGCGCGACACGTCCAGCGCCGACACGCGCAATGCGGCCATGCGGGCGTCGTCCAGCTCCACGCGGATCTCGCGCTTCACGCCGCCGACGCGCTTGACCGCGCCCACGCCGGGCACCGCCAGCAGGCGTTTGGAGACGGCGTTGTCGACGAACCAGCTCAGTTCCTGGGTGTCCATCTTCTCGCCGGGCGCTTTGGAAGCGGCGGCGGTGAAGGTCATCACCACGCGGCCGGCGGTGGCGGCCTTGGTCACGGTCGGGTCGCGCAGCTCGGCCGGCATGTCGGCCTTGACGCGGGCGACGGCGTCGCGCACTTCGTTGACGGCGTCGGAGATCGGCTTCTCAAGGATGAACTCCACCACCGTGGTGGACACGCCGTCCAGCACCGTGGTCGAGATGTTCTTCACGCCTTGCAGCGTGGCGACCGAGTCTTCGATCTTGCGCGCCACTTCGGTTTCCAGCTGGGCCGGCGCGCTGCCGTCCAGCGTGGCGGTGATGGTGACGATAGGCAGTTCGATGTCCGGGAAGTCCTGCACCGGATTGGCCTTGAAGGCCAGCAGCCCGGCCAGCGTCAGCAGCGCGAACAGCATGATCGCCGGGATCGGATTCTTGATCGATAGGGAGGAAAAATTCATGGCGTGTCCTTACTTCGCGGCCAGCTTGGCGGCCGGCGCGGTCTCGGCGACGTTGCTGACCAAATCGCCGTCGTTGAGGAAGCCGGCGCCGCGCACCACCACTTGCGTGTCGGCGGTCAGGCCGCCCAGCACCTCGATGCGGTCGCCCAGGCGGCGGCCCGGCTGCACCTTGATCTGGCTGACGTGCTGGTTGGCGTTCAGGCGGAACACGAAGCTGAAGCCGTCGCGCACCACGATGGCTTGCTGCGGCACGGTCATCGCGTCCGAGGTGCCCAGTTCGAACTGGCCGCTGGCGAACATGCCGGCCTTGAACGGCGCGTCCTTGCTGGCGGCGGCCGGCGGCAGGTCGACGTAGACCAGCGCGGAGCGGGTCTGCATGTCGACGGTCGGCGCGATCATGCGCACCTTGCCCGTCACTTCGCTGCCGTTGGCGGCCTTGACGACGGCGCCGGTGCCGACCTTCAGGTTGCGCAGGTCGGCGGCCACCACTTCGGCGCGCCATTCAAGGCGGCCCTGGCGGATCATGCGGAACAGTTCCGTGCCGGAGCCGATCACCGCGCCGACGGTGGCGCCGCGTGCCGAGATGATGCCGCTGTCCGGCGCCACCACCTTGGTGTACTTCAGGCGCAGCTGCTGGCTCGCCAGCGCGGCCTTGGCCGAGGCGATGCGGGCGTTGGCGGTTTGTTCGGCCGTGGCGTACTGGCTCAGTTGCTGCGCGCTCAGCGCGCCGGAGTTTTGCAGCGTGCGTGCGCGGGCGGCGTTGGCGACGGCGTCGGCGGCATTGGCTTCAGCCTCCATCAGCGCGGCCTTGGATTGGGCCAGGTCGGCCTCCACGGTTTCGGCGGAGAACACGGCCAGCACATCGCCGGCCTTGACCACGTCGCCAACGTTGACGCGCACTTCGGCCAGGCGCAAACCGGTGGACTGGCTGCTGACGCTGGCCTCCTGCCATGCGGCGACGTTGCCGTTGGCGGCCAGCTTGATCGGCAGGCGCGCGGCGGACGGCTTGGTGGTGGTGACGGTCAGCGCCGGCTTGGCGGTTTCCGCTTTCTTGTCGTCGGCCGCTTGCGTGGACGACGGGTAGAGCGCCAGGCCGGCGCCGCCGATGACGAAGACGGCCAGCAGTGCGAAGGCGACAGGTTTCAGATGGGTTTTCAGATTTTTCATGATGGGCACAGGTTAGTTGGCGCTGACGACGGCGGGGGCGCCGTCGGCCGGGGCGGTCCAGCCGCCGCCGGCGGCGCGGTACAGCGCTACCCAGGCGGCGCTGCGGTCGCGTTGCAGGTTGATGACGGTTTGTTCGGCGGCCAGGCGCGTGCGGCGCGCGTCCTCCAGTTCGAACAGGCTGGCCAGCCCGTTCTTGTAGCGGTCTTCGACGGCGGTGAAGTTGACGCGGTAGCCGTCCAGCGCGGCCTGGGCGTCGCTGGTGCGCCGGCCGGTGGCGTCCAGGTTGACCAGCGCCTGTTCCACTTCGCTCACGGCCTGGCGCACGGCGGCGCGGTAGCTGGAGACGGCGGCGTCGTAGCGGGCGCTGGCCGCGTCGACGTTGGCGCGGCGCTTGCCGGCGTCGAACAGCGGCAGCGTCACTGCGACCGGGCCGATGGTCCAGGTGTCGGTGCCGGTGTTGACGCCGCCGGCGCGGAAGTTGCCGTAGCCGACGGAGCCGGACAGCGACAGGCGCGGATAGCGCTGCGCCTGGGCGTTGCCGACATCGGCGCTGGCGGCCGTCACTTCGCGCTCGGCGGTGAAGACGTCGGGACGCTGGCTCAGCGTGCGCGCCGGCAGTTCGGCGATGGCGATGGATGGCGCGCTGGCGGCCGCTCCGGCGGCCATCGACGCGCCGTCGGCAAGCTTGCGGCGCAGTTCCGGTTCGGCGATGGCGGTCAGCGCCACCAGCGATTTGACGTTGATGTCGCAGGCCGCGCGCTGGGCGAGGTAGCGGTTGTTGCCGTCGGCCGCGCTGGCGCGCGCCAGCGCCAGGCTGGCCGTCGACTGGAAGCCGGCCTTGGCGCTCAGCTCCGTGAGGCGCGCGGTATCGGTGCGGGAGGCGTTGTCCTGTTCGGCCACGGCCAGCAGTTGTTCGCAGGCGCGCAGGCCGTAGTATTGGTTGGCCACTTCGGCCGCCACCGAGACGCGGGCGTCGTGCCAGCCGGCGTGGGCGCTGTCGAGGCGCGCTTGTGCGGCGTCGCGCGCGGCGCGGTTGGCGCCGAACAGGTCGATCTCCCACGAGGCCTGCAAGGCCGCCTGCGAGGTGGTCCCGGTCGGCATCGACGATTGCTGGTTGCTGCGGCTGGCGCTGACCGATGCGTTCAGCGACGGCGCCAGCGCGGCGCCTGCGGCCACACGCTCGGCGCGCGATTGCGCGATGCGCGAACCGGCCGTGGCGATGGTCGGGCTGACCGTTTGCGCCGATTCGATCAGCTGCACCAGCAGGGCGTCTGCCTGGCGGCTCCACCAGCTGGCCAGGTCGGCCTGGCTGCCGTTATGCGGTAGCGGCGCCTGCCACTGCTGCGGCGCCAGCGCGGCCACGTGCGGCGCGGGCGCCTGCGTGGCGCAGGCGCTCAGCGACGCGGCGACGGCCAGTGCCGCCGCGCGTAGGATTATCTTCATGCTTTCCCTCGTTGAAGTTTGGATTTCTCGGCTAGCACCATGGCTTCGGCATAGCCGACCAGGTGCTGCGCCCAGCTGTCGATCGCCTCCGGCGTGGACAGCAGATGCGGTGTGATCGCGGTGATGATGTCGCGTCCCACCATGATCTGCACGGCCATGCCGGCGATGGCGTAAGTCAGCCGGTGTACGTCGTCGTTTGGCTGCTCAAGGCCCAGATGACGGCTCAATACCTGGGCCATCGCCATATGTTCCGGCTTGATGTTGTTGTTGATTTCCTGCTCCCACAGCCCGGTGGGTTCCAGCATTTCCCGGTAAAACAGACGCACGAGCAGCTGCGCGTCTTCGCCCGCTATCAGCGGCGCCAGCATGTGGCGGTAGAAGCCTTCCAGCGACTGCCGCAGCGTGAAATGCGGCTGGGCGAACATCTCGATCTGCTCCGGCTCCGGTTGGCACATGAAGCTGAAGCAGGCCTGGTACAGACCGGCCTTGTCGCCGAAGTAGTAGCTGATCGCGGCGACGTTGGCGCTGGCCGCCTGGGCGATCTCGCGCGTTGAGGTTTTGGAAAAGCCCTGCGCGGCGAACAGGCGCATGGCGGCTTGCAGCAGCCGCTCGCGCGATTGCTCGCCGTCCGAACGTGGCTTGCGGCCGTCTTCGGCGGGCTGGCTGGTATCGATGGAAGTGGGTTTAGCGTTCATGGGCGGCATTACATCACATAATTTAAACAAATGATATAAC
This sequence comes from Rugamonas rivuli, assembly GCF_009380165.1. Lineage (GTDB taxonomy): Bacteria > Pseudomonadota > Gammaproteobacteria > Burkholderiales > Burkholderiaceae_D > Rugamonas > Rugamonas rivuli. The sequence goes on along the minus strand of NZ_WHUF01000004.1, from coordinate 314,996 downwards.
TAAATCGATTGTTTAATTTATTTGTGAAGCAACGCATTCCAGCCGCTTACAGCCGCTTACAACCGATACATGGCAGTCGTTTGAGGCAGGACAATATTGTTATATAAAGTAAATATATTTTTCGACCGGAGTTTAGCCATGAAGCTTTTCCGCTGGATCGCCCTGGCCGCCGTGGCCGCAAGCGCTGTCGCCACCGCCGCCGAGCCGTTGACGCCGGAGCAGGCCGCCGCCCATGTCCTCAACCGCATCGCCTACGGCCCCAAGCCGGGCGACGTCGAACGGGTGACGCAGATGGGCGTGCAGCGTTACATCGAGGCCCAGCTCAACGCCGGCGCGCCTCTGCCGCCGGCGCTGAGCGCGCGCCTGGCCGGCCTCGATGCGGTGCAGGAGCCGGCCGGCGCGGTGTTGCGGCGCTTCCTGGAAGTGCGCGGCATGGCGAAGAACGAGTCGGATGGCGACCAGGCCAAACGGCGCGAAGTGATCGCCGCCATCGGCCGGCAGACGGCGGAGGCGCGCATCGTCCGCGCCATCGACAGCCCGAACCAGCTGGAAGAGGTAATGGTCGATTTCTGGTTCAATCACTTCAACGTCTACGCCGGCAAGGGTGTGGACCGCGCGCTGATCGCCAGCTACGAGCGCGATGCGATCCGTCCTTACGCGCTGGGGAACTTCCGCGACCTGCTGGGCGCCACAGCGCACCATCCGGCGATGCTGTACTACCTGGACAACTGGGTCTCCACCGCAAACGGCTACGTCCCACGCGGGAAGAAGCAGGGCGGCCAGAAAGCCAAGAGTAGCGGCCTGAATGAAAACTATGCGCGCGAGTTGATGGAGCTGCACACCATGGGCGTGGACAGCGGCTACACGCAGAAGGATGTGACGGAACTGGCGCGCATGCTCACCGGCTGGACCTACGACAACCGCGAGCTGGTGGCGCGCAACCGCACCTTCAACTTCGACGCCGCGCGCCACGACCGCGACGACAAGGTCTGGCTGGGCCGCCGCATCAAGGCCGGCGGCCAGGAAGAGGGCGAGTATGCGCTGGACGTGCTGGCGATGCTGCCGGCCACCGCGCATCACCTGAGCTTCCAGCTGGCGCAGTACTTCGTGCAGGACCAGCCGCCGCCTGCGCTGGTGGACCGCATGGCCAAGACCTACATCGACAGCAAGGGCGATATCCGCAGCGTGTTGCGCACCTTGTTCGCCAGCGCGGAATTCATGGCGCCGGAAGCGGTGGGCGCGAAGTTCAAGACGCCTTACCAGTATGTGATCTCGGCCGCGCGCGCCGGCAACGCGGCGGCGCCGGACATCAAACAGACGCTGGGCGTGCTGACCCGTCTCGGCATGCCGCTGTACGGCTGCCAGACGCCGGACGGCTACAAGAACACGCAGGAGGCCTGGCTCAATCCAGATGCGCTGAGCCGCCGCATCGCCTTCGCTACGCAGATGGCGCCGGAGCTGGACGTGCAGGCCTTGCAGGCGACATTGGCCGGTTCGATCTCGGCCAAGACGCAGGGCGCGGCCGCCGCCAGCCCGGCGCCGCTGCGCGCGGCCATGCTGCTGGGCAGCCCCGATTTCATGCAGCGCTAATCATCCGACGGAGACCACCATGCAACGCAGAGACTTCCTCAACACGCTGGCCGCAGGCGCAGGTCTGGTGATACCGCTGGGCCGCCACGCGTGGGCCGCGACGTCCGCCGCGCCGGGCGCCGGCACGGATGCCGGCAAAAACAGCCGCAAGCTGATCGTCGTCATGCTGCGCGGCGCGGTCGACGGCTTGAACGTGGTGGCGCCGGTGGGCGACGCCAACTACGCGCGCCTGCGCCCGACCATCGCGCTGGCGCGGCCGGGCGACGACAACGGCGCGCTGAACCTGGACGGCTACTTCGGCCTGCACCCGGCGCTGGCGCCGCTGCTGCCTTTGTGGGAGCAGAAGAAGCTGGCCTTCGTCCACGCCAGCGGTTCGCCGGACGCCACGCGCTCGCACTTCGACGCGCAGGACTACATGGAATCGGCCACGCCCGGCGTCAAGAGCACGGCGGACGGCTGGATGAACCGGCTGGTGGCGGCGCTGCCCGGCGCCACCACGCCGACGCGCGCGCTGAGCATAGGCCCGACGATGCCGCGCATCCTGTCGGGGCGCGCGGCGGCGGTCAACCTGGCCAACGGCGCGGCCGGCACCAAGGCCAATGTGCTGGACCGGCCGGCGGTGGGCAAGGCCTTCGACCAGCTGTACGCGGACAACCCGCGCTTCGGCGCCGCCTACCAGCAGGGCCAGGACGCGCACAGGGAAGTGATGGACGCTGCGGCCGGCAAAATGAACGGCGGCATGGGCGGCATGATGTCGGCGGAGATGCAGGCTGCGAACGGCGGCGCACCGCTGCCCAACGGCTTCCCCGACGATGCGGCGCGGCTGGCGGGATTGATGCGCAACGACCCGAATATCCAGCTGGCCTTCGTGGCGCTGGGCGGCTGGGACACGCACGCCAGCCAGGGCGCGGCGCGCGGCCAGCTGGCCAATCGGCTGCAGCCTTTGGGGCAGGGACTGGCGGTGCTGGCGCAGCGACTGGGGCCGCTGTTCGAGCAGACCACGATCGTGGTGATGTCGGAGTTCGGCCGCACCGCGCGCGAGAACGGCAACGGCGGCACCGATCATGGACACGGCAATGTGATGTGGGTGCTGGGTGGAGGCGTCAGCGGCGGCAAGGTGCTGGGCGACTGGCGCGGCGTCGGCGACGCGGACTTGAACGAGGGCCGCGATCTGCCGGTGACGACCGACTTCCGCAGCGTGCTGGCCACCATCGCCGAGCGCCATCTGCTGTTGAGCGACAAGCAGCTGGTGCAGGTGTTCCCGTCGCTGCCACGCGGCGGCAGGCTCGATCTGCTGCGGGCGTAAAACGCGGGGCAAAAAAAACGCCCGCTACCTTGACGGTGCGGGCTGAATTCCAATGTTCAGCGAACGGTTGGAGGAGACAGTTCCAACTATATGTCAGTTCATGTTGCGGTGCAATACCGTAGAACTACGGTGTCTAAGCTTCTACAGTATAAAAAAGTCAAACTTCTATGCTGCACTGCGCTGCGGCAGCGCCAGCGTGAACGTGCTGCCGTGGCCGAAATCGCTGTGGAAGAACAGCGAACCGCCGATCAGGTTGGCCAGGTTCTGGCACAGGTACAGGCCCAGGCCCGCGCCTTCCGCGTGCCGCGTCGAGGTGGAGTCCAGCTGCGAGAAGGCCTGGAACAACTTGGCCTGGTCTTCCTCGCGGATGCCGGCGCCGCTGTCGGCCACCGAGAACTCGATGGTGTTATGGCCGTCGCCGGGCCGCTGCGTCAGCGAGACCTTGACCGTGCCGGTCTCGGTGAACTTGATCGCGTTGTTGGCCAGGTTGAGCAGGATCTGCGTCAGCGCGCGGCGGTCGGTCTCCAGCACGATGGCGTCGTCGGCCAGTTCCACTTCCAGCCCCAGTCCCTTTTGCAGCGCCAGTGGGCGCAGCGTGTCGACCACGTCGTTGACCAGGTGCTGGCACTGCACCGTCTCCAGCTCCAGCGTCACCTTGCCGGCTTCGATCTTGGCCACGTCCAGGATGTCGTTGATCAGCGAGAGCAGGTGGCGCGCGCTGGTGCGGATGGTGTTGAGCTGCTTGTCCTGCTCGGCCGTCAACGGGCCGGGTAGCTTCATCAGCAGCGCGCCGGTGAAGCCGATGATGGCGTTGAGCGGCGTGCGCAGCTCGTGCGACATGTTGGCGATGAAGGCCGACTTCATGCGGCTCGCTTCGGCCAGCTCCAGGTTCTTCAGCGCGATTTCGCGGTTGATGGTTTCCAGCTCGCCGGCGTGGTGCGCCAGCCGCATATTCAGTTCGATCACCTGGCGCTCGCGCGCCTGCAGCTCGCTGTTGACCTGCACCGCCTGTTCGTAGGTGGAGATCAGCAGGTCGAGGATCTGCTGGCGCTCGGCGTTGATGAAGTGCTTCTGATCGCCCAGGTAGAGGGCGATGCCGATCTCCATGTTCTGGTTCTTGCGCAGCTTCTGGTTCATCAGCATGTGGCCGATGCGGTTCAGCAGATAGTCTTCGGCGTAGGGCTTGCGGATGAAGTTGTCGGCGCCGCATTCGATGCCGCGGATGATGTCCTTGGGGTCCGTCAGCGACGTCACCAGGATCACCGGGATTTCGCGCAGTTCCGGGTCGGCCTTGATGGCGCGGCATAGCGCGTAGCCGTCCATCTCCGGCATCACGATATCGGACAGCACCAGGTGAGGCTTGCGTTCGCGGATAGCGTCCAGCGCCAGTTGGCCGTTGGCGGCGACACGGGCGCCGTAGCGCATCGACTGGATCAGGCGGCGCAGGCGCTCGGCCTGGGTCGGGCTGTCCTCGACGATGAGGATTTCGATCTCGTCGGGCTGAATTTCGTAGCTGGTGTCCACGGACCACCCTCCTGAATGCTGATATTTTCTGTTGTGACTATATCGGATTTAGTCTTTCAGGGGGGACTTTCCTGTCCCTGGAACCCACCCGCGCGCCAGGTCAGCACCAGCGTGTCGCGGTGGCCGTGCTCTCCCAGCGGCTGGATCGGCGTCGATTCATGGATCACCGTCGCATCGTCGAGCAGCAGCATGGTCCACGGTTCGGTCATCGTGAAGCGCTTGCCGTTCGGGCCATCGGCTTCGAAGATGCGAGTCTCGCCGCCCTTGATCTGCTCGCGGCCGATCAGCAGCACGGCGACGAAATCGACGCCGTCGCGGTGCGCGCCTTCCGGCGTCGGCCGGCCGATGCCGTCGGTGGTGTCGATGCGGAACTGGTGCGCTTCAACGTACCACGGGGCGGTGCTGCGGCGCGCTGCGCTGCACAGCTGGCCGATGCCGCGCACCAGCGCCTGCCATGCCGGCTGCGCCACGGTGGACGGCAGCATCGGTTCGAACAGGCGGTTCATGCCGCCGTGCAGGGCGTTGTATTCGAGCGGCTGCCAGTGGGCGCGGTGCGCGGTCTGCGTCAGCTCGGCGCCGTTCTGCACGAAGCAGGAATGGCGGCGGCGCCGATAGCGGCCGCCGTCCTTCAGGTAGTTGTCCAGTTCCAGCGCGTTCCAGCTGGGGACCAGCGCGTCCAGCTCCGCCAGCGTCACGCCGGCCAGCGCCGCCACGTCCTGCGGCGGCATGACCGCGTAACCGTCCTTGCGCAGCGCTTCGGCCACATGGCGGGGATGGGTGAAGATCGGATTGGAAGTCGTCATCGGCGCTCTCAGTTGGCGGACATCAGGCTGGCGCGCAGCGCGTCGAGCTGCTGCTTCATGCCCACCACTTCATCCAGCGTGCACTTGGTCGCTTGCAGGATGGACGGCGGCAGCTTGGCCGCTTCGTGGCGCAGCGCGTCGCCGTGCGGCGTCAGCGAGATGATGACCTGGCGCTCGTCGCTGGCGGCGCGGGTGCGGGTCAACAGCTCGGCCTGTTCCATGCGCTTGAGCAGGGGCGTCAGCGTGGCCGAGTCGAGGAACAGGCGTTCGCCGACTTCCGACACGGTCAGCTCGTTTTTCTCCCACAGCACCATCATCACCAGGTACTGGGAATAGGTCAGGCCGAGGCCGCGCAGCAGTTTGCGATACAGCTTGCTCATCGCCAGCGACGTCGAATACAGGGCAAAGCACAGCTGGCCGTCCAGTTGCGGCACGGCGGCGGAGGGAGCGGGGGTAGTTTTGGTATCCATGTCCATAGTATAGGTAGTGCACTATACAATTGCAAGCTAGCGGAGAAAAAATGTTTTGCGGGAAAATTCCCTCGGTTATGATGCTGGTAGAGACCAATATCGGGGAGTAGCGGCAGATGAACATCAAAAAGGCCATCGTGCTCATCGTCGATGAGGCGCCGGACAACCTGATCTTGATGAATGGGCTGCTGCAGGACCAGTACGAGGTCAAGCTGGCCAACAACGGCCGCGCCGCGCTGGCCATCATGCAGCAGGTGCCGCGCCCGCATCTGGTGGTGCTGGACACGGCGCTGCCGGAAGTGGACGGCTATGCCGTATGCCAGCAGCTCAAATCCAGCCCGGATACGGCCGACATCCCTGTCATTTTCCTGCAACAGCAGGCCGACGAGGCGCGCGCCTTCCTGGAGGGCGGCGCCGACGTCGTGCTCAAGCCGATCGCCGGCGAGGTGCTGCGCGCGCGGGTCGACACCCAGCTGCAGCTGCGCCATTCGCGCGAACTGCTCAAGCAGCAGCGCAATCTGCTGGAACACGTGGTCGAGGAAGTGACGGCGGAGTTGAGCCAGATGCTCGACGCCATGATCTGGGCGCTGGCCTCGCTGGCCGAGACCCGCGAATACGAAACCGCCAACCACCTGCGCCGCGTGCAGCACTACATCGCCGCGCTGGGCCGCCAGTTGCAGACGCATAGCCGCTTCAAGGAAGAGCTGAGCGACGCGAACATCAAGTCGCTGTTCAAGGCCGCGCCGCTGCACGACATCGGCAAGGTCTCGATCCCGGACGCCATCCTGCTCAAGCCTGACCGCCTGACCGACGAAGAATTCGCCATCATGAAGATGCACACCGTGTACGGGCGCGACGCCATCGCCAACGTCGAGCAGCACCTGGGCTACACCAACACCTTCCTGCGCTACGCGCGCGAGATCACCTACTCGCACCAGGAGAAGTACGACGGCTCCGGCTATCCGCAAGGGCTGGTGGGCGATGCGATCCCGATGTCGGCGCGGCTGATGGCGGTGGCCGACGTCTACGATGCGCTCATTTCCAAGCGCGTCTACAAGCCCGCCTTCACCCACGAAACGGCGATGGAGATGATACGCCAGGGCAGCGGCGAGCATTTCGATCCCGACGTGGTCGACGCCATGCTCACCGTCGAGGAGGAGTTCATGGCCATCGCCGAACGCTATAGCGACTTGCCGGCGCCCGCCACCACGCCGGATATCGTGGAGTAGGAGGCGCCGACCTATGATGCGATCGCGCGGTTATCTGGCTTTCATCATAGGCATCTGTCTCACGGCCGCGACCTGCTATGCGGTGGTCACGACGCAGCGCCAGCAGGCGCAGGACAACTTCCAGCGCGACGTGGAGAAGGTGGCGCGCGACACCGAGGTGCGGCTGCAAACCTATTTCGACATGCTGCTCGGGATAAAAGGCATGTACGCGCTGGAAGACCGCATCGACCGCCAGCGCTTCCACCGCTTCGTGACGGAGCTTAAGCTGGACCGCCGCTATCCCGGCTTCCAGGCGATCCAGTTCGTGCGCATGGTGCCGGAGACGGAGCTGGCGGCGTTCACCGCCGCCGTCAAGGGCGACACCGCCATCGATGCGCGCGGCTATCCGGACTTCCTCGTGCATCCGGCCAGCCGCCGCGACCTGCACTACATCATCGAATACACCGAACCGCTGAAGGGCAACGAGAACGCCTTCGGCCTGGACCTGGCCGCGCTGCCGCCGCATCTGCGGGCGCTGGAGCTGGGCCGCGACAGCGGCGAGATCGTCGCCACCGAGCGCATCACGCTGGTGCAGGATTCCAGCGGCGAGCCGGGCTTCGTGGCGCGGGCGCCGGTCTACCGCAGCGGTCCGCCGTTGCAGACGGTCGAGCAGCGGCGGGCGGCGCTGGTCGGCTTTGTCGCCATCGTCTTCCGCGTCAACACGCTGATGCGCGAGGTGATCGACGCCTCGCTGCTGGAGCACATACATGTGCGCATCGACGACGGCGGCTATCCCGGCGCCAGGGACGTGCAGCCGTCCAGCGTCGACACGCTGCTCTACGACAGCGCCGGCAAGGTGAGCACCCATCAGGCGCGCAGCGCGCCGCTGGATGGGATGGCGCAGCAAAAGGATTTGATGGTGGGCCAGCGCCGCTGGCTGATGCGCTTCGAGGGCTATGGCGGCACGCGCTACAGCCGTTCGCAGCTGCCGGTGCTGGTGATCGGCGTGGCAGGCTTCATCATCAGCGCGCTGATCGCGGCGCTGCTGGTGTCCACCCGGCGCGTGATCGACGCCAAGCACGGCCTGGAATACAGCCTGGCCGAGCTGGAACGGCAGAAGAGCAATGTGGAGCAGGCGCGCAGCGATCTGTCGGTGGTGGCGGAAACGCTGAAGCAGGCCCAGACCAATCTGCAGACGTCGGAGAAGATGGCGTCGCTGGGCGCTCTGGTGGCCGGCGTGGCGCATGAGCTGAATACGCCGATCGGCAACAGCCTGCTGACCGCCAGCGCCCTGAGCGACATGGTGCGCGATTTCGAACGGCGCCTGGCCGCCGACGGCGGCCTGAAACGCTCGGTGCTGGAGACGCACCTGGCCGACGCGCGCAAGGCCTGCGACATCATGAACAGCTCCCTGACGCGGGCCGCCGACTTGATCACCTCATTCAAGCAGGTGGCGGTGGACCAGGCCAGCGGCCAGCGGCGCCGCTTCCAGCTCGACGAGGTGGTGCACGACACGCTGGCGACCTACGCGGCCCAGCTGCGGCGGGCCGGCTGCGAGGTGAAGGTCGATGTGCCGGCGGGGCTGGAGTTCGATTCCTATCCGGGCAGCTTGAGCCAGGTGCTGAGCAATTTGATCGGCAACGCGCTGCTGCACGGCTTCGATGGCCGCGACGGTGGCGCCATCGTCATCGAGGCGCGGCGCGAAGGCGCGGACCTGGTGAAGCTGCGGTTTTCCGACAACGGCGCCGGCATGACGGCCGGCACGCTGCACAAGATCTTCGATCCCTTCTTCACCACCAAGCTGGGGCAGGGCGGCTCGGGGCTGGGGATGAATATCGTTTATAACATTGTCACCGGCGTGCTGCGCGGGACCATACGGGTCGAGTCCGAGCCTGGCGCCGGCACCACCGTCACGCTGGTGCTGCCGACGCGGGCACCGGAAGGTGCGGCGCCGGAGCCGGTGCACCGGCCTGCGCTTCAGCCGTAGCGTTGGCGCAGCAGTTCCAGCATCGCCAGGTTCAGTTCCCAGGCGTTCGACACTTCCTTCTGCGTGTAGGGCAGCGTTTGCGTGTACGGCACCGGGCCGAATTCCGGCGTCAGCGTCATGCGCTGCGCACCGGCGGCGCGGCGCAGCCGTATCACTTCGTCCCACCAACCCAGGTGCGCCGCCAGCGCGGCCTGCGATTCCGGCGCGCGGAAGTCGGCCACTTGCGGACCTTGCTGGTGGCCGATGCGGGCGTGGATGTGGCGCACATGCGGCAGCGTGGCGGCCAGCGTGTGCGGCTGGTCTTCCAGCAGCGATTCGCAGGCGCAGCACCAGTGCGACAGGTCGGCCGTCAGTTCCAGCCCGGGCATCTGCTCCAGGTAGGGCAGCAGCAGCATCGGGTGGCCGCTGAAACGGCTGCGGTGGATTTCGTGCACGATGGGCACGCCGTGCTGGCGCGAGATATCGGCCGCCAGTTCAAGCAGCTCGCGGTTCTGCGCCGACGTGAAGTAGTCCTTGCCGGTGTGCGAGTTCACGTGCAGCGGCCTGGCGGCGCAGGCGTTGTGCAGCAGTTCGGCCAGCGCCGCGCGGTGCGGTTCGAAGGTCGGATGGAACACGGTTTCCCACTGCGCGGCGATCAGTCCCAGGCCAGCGGCGGCGATGCGGCCGGTCCAGTCCTCGCGGGCGGCGGCGTCCAGCGGCAGCGACATTTCGATGCCGTCGAAGCCGGCCTGCTTGACGCGGTCGATGAAGACCTGCGGCGCCAGTTCGTTGTTGCCCCAGTGGGCGGCGAAAATCTGGATCTGCATTACAGGAAGCCTCGCACAGGGAAGGCGGCGTCGCGCTGTATCCAGTTCTGCGGCGAGTACTCGGTGGCGCCGTCGGTCACGTGCAGCGTGTAGGCGTGGCGCGAGACGGCCGAGCGGTTCGGCGCGCTGTAGTGCGGCAGCAGGCCGTGGAAGCATACCAGGCTGCCGGCCTTGCATTCGAGCGGCACGGCGGTGCTGTCGTCCGGCCATGGCAGGTCGCTGAGTTTTTCCATGCGCACGTCGTCGCCGTTGCGCAGGAAGCGCTCGCGCATCGGGCCGCGATGGCCGCCCGGTTCGGCCCACATGCAGCCGTTCTGCAGCGTGGCGTCTTCCAGCGCGAACCAGAAGGTGGTGACGCTGACCGGGTTGGTGTCGAAGTAGGTGGCGTCCTGGTGCCAGCGCACTTCGCCGCCGATGCCGGGCTGTTTGAAGATGTACATCGACTGCCAGACCTGGGCGTCGGCCAGGCCCAGGTCGCGCGCCACGGCGGCCAGCCGCACGTCGGTGGAGAAGGCGCGGAACACCGGATCGAGATCGTGCATGGCGTGGCCGATCTTGTTGATCGACAGGGACTTGTCCTGTTTCAGCTGGCCGTCCGGGCCGAAGGCCTCTTCCTCGAAGAAGCAGCGCACGGTGTTGTCGGAGCCGAGGAAGTAATCGTCGGTGGTCTTTTCCTGCTCGATGGTGCTGAAGATGCCGGTTTTGGCGTTGGGATCGAATTCGTTGACAATCTCCGCCGCCCGTGCGCGCAGCGTGGCGATCTCCTGCGGCGTCTTGAAGTTGGGCAGGACGATGTAGCCGTCGCGTTGATATTGTTGTTTTTGTGCGTCTGTCAGCATGGCGGGCTCCGATGGGGCAGGAAGGGGATAGCGCATTGTAGGGCGCACACCGTAGCCAGACAATCTGCAAAAGGTTGACACATTGTCGCCAAAATGAAGACAATGGCGCATGGATCAATTACGGGCGATGGAGATTTTTGTCGAGGTGGCGAAGCTGCGCAGCTTCAGCGAGGCGGGCCGCCGCCTGGGGCTGACGCGCGCCATGGTCAGCAAGCATATCCTGCAACTGGAGGAAAAGCTGCAAGCGCGCCTGCTGCACCGTTCGACCCGCGAAGTGAGTTTGACCGACGCCGGCCAGGCCTATCTGGCGCCGTGCATGGCGACGGTGGCGCAGTCGCAGGAGGCGGCGCGGGCGCTGAGCCAGGCCACCCAGGCCGGGGCCGAATTGGCGGGGCCTTTGCGGATACAGGCGCCGTCGAGTTTCGGCAGCGAGTGGCTGGCCGACGCGGTGGCCCGATTCAGCCTGCCGCACCCGCAGCTGGCGCCCATGCTGTACGTGGACGATGCGCTGCTCGATCCGATCGAGCATGGATTCGATTTGACGATACGGGTGGGCGGCATACCGGACGTGCATGCGCTGGCGATGCGGCCGCTGGCGCCGTGCCGCGGCGTGCTGTGCGCGTCGCCGGCTTATCTGGCGCGCTACGGCGTGCCGCAGACGCCGCAGGATTTGCGCGAGCACCGCTGCCTGCATTTCAGCCATCTGACCGATGGCACGCAGTGGCATTTCACACGCGGCGAGGAGCGGCAAACGGTACGGGTGCAGGCGGCGTTCACGGCCAACAACGGCGTGGTGCTGCAGCAGGCGGCGCAGCGCGGATTGGGCATCGTCTACAACACCACCTTCCTGGCCTGGCGCGCGCTGCTGGAGGGCACGCTGGTGCCGGTGCTGGCCGATTGGGAACTGCCGCTCAACCATCTGAGCGCGCTGTATCCGGCCAGCCGGCAGCCGTCGGCCAAGGTGCGGGCGCTGATCGATTTCCTGGTGGCCGAATACCAGCCGGTGCCGCCGTGGGACCGCGAACTGGCCGCTGCCGGGCTGTTGGAACTGGTATAAATGATGTTCAAATGCCGCTGCGCCGAAACCGTTCAACCGTAGATTGAGGAAGATAACGAATGCCGAATGACGATCGCACCAGGATAATTCACGGCAGGACGCCGGAGTCCGCGGCCATGGTGGCAAACATCAAGCGGGCGATGGCGATCACCGCCACGCTCAACCGCTTGACGTTCAACGATGCAGACCAAGTTCGGGCCTTGTTCAGCGAACTGACAGGCAAACAGGTAGACGAGAGTTTTTTGCTCATCCCTCCGTTTTATACTACGGGTGGAGATGAAATCCGCGTCGGGCGCAATGTCTTCATCAATCAGAACTGCACTTTTTACGACCTGGGCGGCCTCGACATCGGAGACGACGTGATGATCGGGCCGAACGTGAGTATCATCACCAGCGGCCACCCGCTTGCCCCCTCGCAGCGACGCGTTCAAACCATCGGCAAGCCTATCGTCATTGAAAGAGGGGTATGGATCGCGGCCGGCGCGACGATCATCGGTGGCGTAACCGTGGGCGAGAACGCGGTTGTCGCGGCGGGATCGGTCGTCACCAGGGACGTTCCGCCGAACACTCTGGTCGGCGGCAATCCGGCCAGGGTAATTCGTTCGATCGATGATGAATAGCCCCTGCACAAGGGGCTGCGATCGGCAAGATGTCAGTTGCCGGCCGCGTTGACCTGCCAGGCGCCGTCGCGGTAGACCAGTTCGTCGTCGAGGTAGACCGCTTCGGTGACGGCGAACACGTCGACGTGGTAGCGCGCTTCCTTGCGCTTGAACTGCGGCTTGGCGTACACGCCGTGCTTGGCGCCCAGCGACAGATGGATGCCGCACATGCGTTCGAAGGTGCCGATGTCGTTGACCATGCAGTCGCGTGAAAACGCGCGGTTCATGCCGAAGCCCAGTTCGCGCAGCCACACTTCACCCTCGTGCGCGCGGATGATGGACAGCATGTTGTCGAATTCCGGCGTGGCGTTTTCTGCGCCCACCACGCGGCCTTTTTCAACGATCAGCGTGACCGGCGTGGCAGGCTTGTTGACCATGAAGGCGGTGTCGCCGAAGACGAAGATCCGCACCCGGCCATTGACCGCTTCCAGGTCGCGCGCTTCGGTGAACACTTCGCCCAGCGGGAACTGGCCGCCGATGTTGTTCATGCCGCTGTAGTCGCCGATATTGAGCTTGGCCGATTCGAACGCCGAGCCGAACACCAGCCGTTCGCCGTTGCCGCTGTCGACCACGCCGTGCTGCGCGCTGTCGATGCGCGCCTTCAGCGCGTGGCCGACGCCGCGGTAGTAGGCCGGGTCGTAGGCCAGCGAGGCGATGTAGTGCAAGCCCTGCTCGCCCGGCATGCGCGACAGGTGCACATGCTCGATCACCTTCAGGCCGCGCTTGAACAGTTCGATGCGGATGCGGAAGGCTTCGAGGCGGAAGCTGGTCGACTGGATCAGCACCACCAGGTCGCCGGCGTTCATGCGCGCGAAGGCGGCCAGCACCTGTTCCGGCGTGGTGCTGTCGAAATCGACGAATTCGGCGTCCGGCACCACGCGGCGGTAGGCCTCGGTCAATGCGCGGTTGAGGTCGCTGCGGGTGTCGTAGACGATCAGCGCGCCCTGCGGCGCGGCGTGTTCGATGGCCACGGCCAGCGTGTCGCGCACGTTGCGTTCCGCCGTGTCGACCGCGTGTTCGGGGATGGCGCCGAAGCGGGAGGCGGCGGTTGCCGGGGCGGGGAGGGTGGACGACGTCATGGCGCAGCGGTGTAAATGGATCAGCCCGCATTATAAGGGCAGAACCACCCCCATTACCGGCCGCGCCACGGTGGCGCGGTTTCTCCTTGTATTGGACTGGTACGCGATATAGAATCACAAATATAGCCTAGCAGCAACTCCGGCGATAACAACAGGAAGCGTGATGAGCGTAATAATGGGACAGGATTTGCCGCTGGAGCGCCCGGACACCACCGGCCGCGCAGCGTTGTTCGTGCCAACCGCGAACATCAAGGACGACGTGCTGGAAACGGTGCGCAAGGGGGCGGCCATTGTCGGTTTCGGCAATCACGACCGCACCCTGACCATCTACTACGAAAGCAACCGTTTCAACGAAGCCAATCTGACCAAGTGGGAGCAGAAGGCGCGCAAGGCCTTCGAGCGCCTGGCGGAGAACCTGCCGACAGTGTCCAAGATGGTCAGCAAGCCTGAGAATTTCGAGCAGGTGGGCTACATCAGCAGCAAGGGCATCCTGATACGCCGCATGGAAAAACTGATGAAATGGCTGGAGGCTTCCGACGCGATGGATACAGCGCCGGAATCGGAAACCATCGTCTTCACGCCGCCGCCGCCGCCCAAGAAGATCACCTGATACGCCGCAGTATCGGCGACTATAACAACGGAGACGCATCACGATGAAAAATCTGTTCCAGTTTCTTTTAGCCGCCGCACTGACCCTGAGCCTGACCGGCGCCGCCACGGCGCAGGACGCGCCCCTCAAGCGCGGCACCGCCGACGAGGCGGTGGCGATGGTCAAGCGCGCCGGCGAGTATCTGCAGAAGAACGGCAAGGACAAGGCGGTGGCCGCCTTCAACGATCCCAAGGGCGACTTCATCCAGGGCGACCTGTACGTGTTCATGTTCGACAAGGCCGGCGTGGCGCTGGCGCACGGCCAGAACGCCAAGATGGTCAACAAGAACCTGATGGAGCTGAGCGCCGGCGGCGTCTATCCGATCAAGGAATTCCTCAAGATCGGCGCCAGCCCGGCCGGCAAGGGCTGGGTCAAATACATGTGGCCTAACTCGATCAGCAAAAACCTCGAAGAGAAAAACACCTACGTCGAAAAATCCGGCGATTACGTGATCGGCGTGGGCATCTACAAATAAGCCTTCAGCCGTGCGCTGCGCCGATGCTGGTCGTTGTATGCTGTCGGAAATGTTTCATTCCCCAAGGAGACGATGATGACGGCGATGACTACGGTGCGCGGCGCGGCTGCGGCTTTGATGGTGCTGGCGCTGCTGGGCGGCTGCCAGAAGAAGGATGACAGCGTCGCCGGTCCGGCGGAGACGGCGGGCCGCAAGCTCGACCAGGCCACCGACAAGGCCGGCCGCGAGCTGACCGAGGCCGCGAAACAGGCCAACCAGCAGATCACCGACGCCGCCAAGGAAACCAGCCAGCAAATCAACAAGGCCACCGACGCGGCGGGCGACAAGCTCAATCAGGCGACCGAGGAAGCCGGCAAGAAACTGGAGCAGGCCGGCACCAAGCTGCAGGAAAAAGCCCGCGAACGCGAAGCGTCCAGCCCAGCCAAATAAACACCTTTCAATGACCAGCCTTGTGGGCCGCGTGCTTGAGCGGCACCACATTGCTGTGCTCTGACGGCGATGGCGGCGGCGTCTCCGGATCGCCGCCCAGCACCACGCTCAAATCCACATAGCCGGCGCGCCAAGCGCTCTCCAGATCCTGCTCGATGGCCTCCATCGAGGTCTGCTCGAAGTTCTCGAAGCCGCGCACGCCGTAGGCGCGGTTGCGGCCGTGCGCCTTGGCCAGGTACAGCGCCATGTCCACCAGGTTGACCGCACGCTCCCACGGCAGCGGCACGTCGGCCGGCACCAGCGGGAAGGGCGCGAAGCCCACCGACACATTCACCGAAATCTCATGCTCCTGGTAGCGGATGGCCTGCGACGAGATGCCGACCAGGATGCGGCGCGCGATCTCGTCGACGCCGTGGCGCGGGATCGCCGGCAGGAAGGCCAGGAACTCCTCGCCGCCCCAGCGCACGATCATGTCGGTCTCGCGCAGCGCGACGCGCAGGTTTTCGGCGATCATCTTCAGCACGGCGTCGCCGGCGGCGTGGCCGTAGCGGTCGTTGATGTGCTTGAAGTGGTCGACATCCAGCAGGAACAAGGCGCCGACGATATCGTCGCCGTGCACCGTGCGCTTTTCCGGCAGCGTCGGATCGGGCGGCATCATGCCGCGCATGAAGTCCTGGAAGTGGCGGCGGTTGTACAGCGAGGTCAATGGATCGAGCGTGGACTGCGCCTTCAGCTCCAGGTTCTTCACCTCCAGCTGGGCGTTGGCGTGCCGCACCTTGCGGTACAACAGCCCGACCACCATCGACGCCAGCGCGAACACCAGGGCCAGCAGCCACCACACGCGCTGCTGCAGGCGGCGGTTGTCGATCTCCGTGCCCTTGACCTGGTTCTCGCGGCTGAGCAGCTGGATCTGGCGCTGCTTCTTCTCGGCCTCGTATTTTTCCTGCAGCTCCAGCACGGATTGCTGGCGCCGTTTTTCAAACAGTTCGTTCGAGATCGCCCGCTCGCGGTGGTAGGCCGACACCGCGCCGGCCAGGTCGCCCACGCGTTCCAGCGCTTCGCCATATTCGCGCAGGGCCGCTTGCAGATCGGGCTTGTTGTTCTCCTGCTCGTAGCGCGCCATGCCGGCCTCGTACTGCTTCTTGCCCTCGGCGATGCGGCCCATGCCCAGGTAGGCCTGGCCCAGGTTGACGCGCGCGGTCGCCTCCACCGATTTGTCGTTGGTCAGCTGGGTCGAGCGCAGCGACTCGTTCGCATACTGGGCCGCGCGCGGATAGTCGTGCTCCTTCAGGTAGCTGTCGGACAGGTTCACCAGCGTCATGCCTATCATGCGCTCGGCGCCCAGCTTGCGCTCCAGGTCCAGGCTTTGCAGCAGCGCGCGCAGGGCGCGCTTGGGCTGGCCGGAATCGATGGCCAGGCCGTACTCGGTGTTCTTGGCGATGGCCATGCGGCCCGGCGAGTGCAGCTTCTCGGTCTCGGTCAGCAGCTCGTCGAGCGCGGCCGAGGCCTTGTCGTATTCCTTCAGCTGCGTGTACAGGTTCACCAGCGCGTTGAGGGCGCCGAACAGCATCACCGGATCGTCCGTCACCTGGCGGGCGGTGTCGACGCCGTTCTGCAGCTTGACCAGCGCGGCGGGGAAGTTGCCCATTTCAGCGTAGGCCTGGCCGACCGTGACTTCGATCTGCGAACGCAGCGCCAGGTTGGTGCTGGTGGCCGCCAGCTTCTCGGCGTCGAAGGCCATCTGGTGCGAGGCGTCGACGTCGGCGCGGTCGAACAGCACATAGCTCTTGGCCATCAGGCCCTTGGCGGCGATGGAGTCGTCGTGCAGCGATTTGCCGTAGGCGATCAGGCGGTCGGCGGCGGCCATGGCGGCGTCGTTCTTCCCGGCGCGCATGTTCGCCACGCTCAGCTGGTTGAGCAGTTCGGCCTGGGTGGCGGGCGGTGCGCCGGCCGCTTCGGATTGCAGCTTGATCAATGCCGTCAGCGCCTGGTCCGGCACGAAGCGGCTTTGCTCGCGCACCTCGATGATGCGGGCGTACAGCGAAGAGGGATCGGCCTGCGCGCCGGCCAGCAGCGGCGACAGCGCGAGTGCCACGGCGACCGCGACGGCGCGCGGTTTTGCGCGGACCAGCCACCAGCCATTTCTGAAACCTGCCAACGGACGCTCCCGGTTGTCAATTGCACGTGCAAAGTGTCTAGACAATTATATTCTTGTTGCAGTCGAGAAAGCCCGTGAAAACGTGATTTTTGACGTCAAACCGCACATATTCTGTGGCGCGGATGTCAACAATCTGGTTGATATTGCCAGTCAGATAGCAATGTTTTTAGCAATGTTGTCGGATCGTGAATGCGGCTAGGCCGCCAGCTGCTGCAACAGGTAGAGGCGCTGGTACAGGCCGCCGTCTATCTGCATCAGTTGCTCGTGCGCGCCGGTCTCGGCGATGCGGCCGTGATTGAGCACGATGATGCGGTCGGCGTCGCGGATGGTCGACAGGCGGTGGGCGATGGCGATCACCGTCACCTTGCCGCGCAGTTCGTCGAGCGCGGTCTGCACGATCTGCTCGGTCTGCGAATCGATGTGCGAGGTGGCCTCGTCCAGCAGCAGGATGCGCGGCGTGCCGGCCAGCGCGCGGGCGATGGCCACCAGCTGCTTCTGCCCCACCGACAGGCGCGAACCGCCTTCGCCCAGCGCGGTGTCGTAGCCCTGGTCCAGCGCGGCGATGAAGTCGTGCGCGTGGGCGGCGCGGGCCGCCGCTTCGATCTGCGCCTGGCTCAGGCCGCGGCCCATGTCGATGTTCTCGCGGGCCGAGGCGGCCAGCAGGAAGGGGTCTTGCGGCACCAGGCCCACTTCGGCGCGGAAGCGGTCGTTGGGGATGGCGTCCAGCGGCACGCCGTGGATGGCGATGCTGCCGTGGCGCGCCGGGTAGAAGCGCAGCAGCAGCGACAGCAAGGTGGACTTGCCGCTGCCGGTGTGGCCGACGATGCCGATGAAGGCGCCCTGCGGGATCTCCAGCGACAGGTCGTGCAGCACCGGCTGGCCTTCGTTGTAGGCGAAGTCGAGGTGGCGGATGGCGACCGCCGGCGCATCACCGTTGCTGCCGTCGTTGGCGGCGGCGCGCTCGGCGGCCAGGCCTGCGGCGTGTTCCGGCGCGGCGTGTTCGGTGGCGGTGGCCTCGTCCAGCAGCGTGGCCACGCGCGCGGTGGCCACCACCGATTGCTGCAACTGGCTGAACTGCATGGTGATCTGGATCAGCGGCTCGATCACGCGCGCCAGGTAGCTGATGAAGGCGTACAGCACGCCCACTTCGGCGGCCGTCATCTCGCGCTGGCCGAACAGGTAGATCACGGCCGCCAGCAGGATGATGTTGAACATGTCCAGCGCCGGTCGCAGCAGCCAGGCGTTGGCGCGCAGCTCGGACAGGCGGGCCGTGTAGTGGTCCTGGTTGGTGGCGGCGAAGCGCTTGCCGAAGCGGGCCTCGGCGTTGTTCGCCTGGAGCACGCTCATGCCGCCTATCGATTCGGCCATCTGGCCGTTGATGTCGCTGCGCAGCGCGCGGGCGCGGGTGACGGCCGGCGCGCTCCAGCGCTGGTACAGCCAGACGATCAGCAGCACCGCCGGCAGCAGCGCCAGCACGATCAGCATCAGATGCCAGTCCAGCCAGGCCATCGCGGCCACGGTGCCGACCAGGACGATGGTGGAATCGAGCATCACGAACAGCACCTGGATGTACAGGGTCTTGACGGCTTCGGTGTCGTTGGTCACGCGCGAGACCAGCTGGCCGGTGATGGCGCGGTCGAAGAAGGCCATCGGCAGTAGCAGCACGTGGGTGTAGACCATCTCGCGCAGCCGCATCACCGAGCGCATCGCCAGGCCGGACAGGCGCACCAGTTGCAGGTAGCGCAGGCCGCTGGCGATCCAGCCGGTCAGCACCACGCCGGCCAGCAGGCCGGCCATGCGCGGCCAGTCGAGGTGGTGCGGCAGCAGGTGTTCGTCGATCAGCGCCTTGCCCATGATGGGGCCCATCACTTCCAGCAGCGCCGCCAGCACCAGCCACATGACGGCCCAGCCCAGGTGGTGCTGGTCGGGCAGGGCGGCGCGGCGCAGCAGGGAGAACGCCTGCCAGGTCTGGCGGCGCGCGGAAATCTGTTCAGGCTTAGTCGGCATCGAGACTGGCTTCCAATTGTTGATAGCGCCACTGGCTGGCGTACCAGCCATCCTGCTCAAGCAGTTGTTCGTGGCTGCCGGTTTCGCTGATGCGGCCGTCGCGCAGGACCACGATCAGGTCGGCGTCGACCACGGCGCTCAGGCGGTGGCTGGCGATGACGGCGCTGCGGCCGTGGCGGGCCTGGCGCAGCTCTTCCAGGTGCTGGAGGATGCGCGTTTCGGTGCCGGTGTCGACGGCGGACAGGGCGTCGTCCAGCAGCAGCAAGTCGTTATCGGCCAGCAGCGCGCGGGCGATGGCCACGCGCTGGCGCTGGCCGCCGGACAGCGTGATGCCCTTCTCGCCGACTTCGGTTTCATAGCCCTGCTGGAATTGCAGGATGTCGTCGTGGATGGCGGCCAGCGTGGCCGCGTGTTCGACCTGCGCGCGGGTGGCGCCGGGACGGGCCAGCGCGATGTTGTCGGCGATCGAGGCGGAGAACAGGAACGATTCCTGCGGCACCCAGCTGATGGCGGCGCGCAGCGCCTGCAAGCGGTAGTCGGCCAGCGCGTGGCCGCTCCAGCGCACGTCGCCCGATTGCGGCGTCAGCTGGCGCAGCAGCACGCGCAGCAGCGTCGACTTGCCGCAGCCGGTGGGGCCGACCAGGCCGAGGGTCTGGCCCGGCTTGAGCTCCAGCGTGATGCCGCTGAGCGCGGGCGCGCTCTGGCCGGCGTAGGCGTAGCTGACGTTGTGCAGCGTCAGCGCACCCGGCGCGATGCTGTCCAGCGTGCCGTGGTCGTCGATCGCCAGCGGCGCGTCCAGCATCGGTTGCAGGCGCTGCCAGGCCGCCTTGCCGCGCTCGATCAGCGACAGCACCCAGCCGGCCGCGAACATCGGCCAGATCAGCTGGCCGAGATACATCGTGAAGCTGGTCAGCGCGCCGATGGTCAGCTGCTGCTGCCAGACCAGGTAGCCGCCCAGGCCCAGCGTCAGGCCACCGGCGGCGGTCAGCGTCAGGCCGACGGCCGGTTCGTAGGCCGCTTCCCACACCTGGGCGCGCAGGCTGGCGTTGGAGGCTTGCTGCGCCAGCTCGCCGAACTGCGCGGCGCTGCGTTGTTCCAGTCCCAGCGCGCGCAGCGTGCGTACGCCGGACAGGGTTTCCTGCACATGGTCGTTGAGGGCGCTGAAGCGCTTGAGCGAATCGGTGGAGGCGGTGTGGATATGGCCGGAGATGTACCAGAACGCCCACGCCATCAGCGGGAACGGCAGCAGCGCGATGCAGGCCAGGCGCCAGTCTACGCCGAGCAGCATCACGCCCAGCACCATCACCAGGGTCAGCGCGCCGTCGAAGCCGGCCAGCATGGCTTCGCCGGCGGCCATTTCGATGGCGTCGATATCGTTGGTGGCCAGCGCCATCAGGTCGCCGGTGCGCTGGCGCTGGTAGAACGCGGGGCCTTGCAGGGTGAGGCGGGTGTACAGGCGGGTGCGCAGCGAGACGCCGAGCCGGTAGGCGGCGCCGTACAGGATCTGGCGCCAGCCGACGCGCAGGAAATAGATGCCGGCGCCGATCAGCAGCAGCGCGCCGATTTCCCGGAGCAGGGCATCGCCGCCGAGGGTGTGGCCGGCCAGGCCGTCGATCATGGCGCCGACCTTGCGCGGCACCCAGATGGTGAGGATGGCCACGCCGGCCAGCATGGCGCCGGACACGGCGTAGGCACGGCTGTGCTGGCGCACGAAGCCGCCGATCAATCCGGAAAGTTTAGACATGTTGCCTCGGAATAGCGCTTAGCCCGCTAGGATACAACATGCCGAGGAAGTCCGTAGTCCGTGCCCTTCCAATTCCTACATGGAAATAAAACGCCGCAGTCTTATTTCTTGGCTTTGTTGCTGCTCAGCATGTCGAGCTGTTTGCCGGTGGGCTTGGCCTTGGCCGACGGCACGGATTTCAGTTCGGGCTTGCTGTCGGCGACGGCGGCGACCGGCTTCGCTGGCGGCGCAGGGAAGGCAGGCTTGGCTGCGGCGGCTTTGACTTCCACCGGTGCCGGTGCTTCGTCCACAGGCGCGGCTTTTGGCTTGGCGACGACCTTGGCGGCCTTGGCTTCTTCTGCCACCGCTTCGTTGGCAGGCGCTTGGGCTGCGGCAATCACGACCGGCGGCTCAACCACCACCGGCGCGGCGGCAGCAACAGGAGGCTTGGCGACCGGCGCCGCAGCAACTGGCGCTGCTGGCGGCAAGGCCTTGACGGCAGTTTTCACCGCCGTCACCGGCGCGGTGGCCAGGTCGGACACTTGCTTGATGGTGTGCTGGGCCGACTGGATCAGCTCGCTCTGGACGTCGGAAGCGATGCTGTACAGCTGGCGGCCATAGGCCAGCAGGTTGTCGAAGCTGGCCGGCTCGGCCGTGCTCAGGCTGAAGAATTCGCGCGGATCTTTCGCTTCGAGCAGCTTTTTCGCGGCGGCCGACGATTTTTCCACCGAAGCCTTGGTGGTGCTGATGTTCAGCGCGATGACCTTTTCCGCACTGTCGACGGCGGTGCTGGCAAACGTGTTGAAGATCTTGAATTGGGCTTCCAACTGGGACTTCGTAGCTGCGGAAAACTGTTCGGTGATCGAAGACATGGTTTCTCCTGGGGCGATTAGAATGTCGGCAAAGCTGTGCACGCTGCGCGCATTATGATGCATTGCAATAAGCCCATTCTAGCGGCGAAAGTTGGGCTTGGAAAGTTATTTTTTCTGCCATGTCGCAAAGCCCGCAACAAGGAAAAATGCCGCATGGACATTATCTGCGTCGTTCTTGATGCAACGCAATACGCGGCGGCAGAAAAGTCTGAATTAGTGCGCCGCAACAAGATGCGCAATCAATTGAAAAAGGGAATACATGGCCATCAAACTGAACAAGGAAGTCGAACAACGCCTGCTGGGATCGATCCAGCGCTACTGCGCCGCGAACATGGACGAGGAGGTCGGCGAACTCAAGGCGAAGCTGCTGCTCGATTTTTGTTTGCGCGAAATCGGCCCGTCTGTCTACAATCAGGCCATCCTCGACGCCCAGGCGGCGATGCAGGACAAGATCGCGGAGATCGAAACGGTCTGCTACGAGTCGGAGTTTTCATACTGGAAGAAATAAGCCGGGAGCGCGGATGGATGCGGTGATCGAGACGGTAATACGGAACGCCAGCCTGGCCGACGGACAACGGGGCGTCGATGTCGCCATCGACCAAGGCCGCATCAGCGCCATCGGCCGGGCGCTGCCGCTCAAGGGCGCGCAGGAAATCGACGCCGGCGGCGACCTGCTCAGCGCGCCGTTTGTCGACGCCCATTTCCACATGGACGCCACGCTGAGCTACGGCCTGCCGCGCGTCAACGCCTCCGGCACGCTGCTCGAAGGCATCGCGCTGTGGGGCGAGCTGAAGCCCGACCTGACCCAGCAGGCGCTGGTCGAGCGCGCCATGCAGTACTGCGACTGGGCCGCCGCGCGCGGCTTGCAGGCGATCCGTTCCCATGTCGATATCTGCGACGACCGTCTGCTGGCGGTCGAGGCGCTGCTGGAGGTCAAACGCCTGGTCGCGCCTTACCTGGATCTGCAACTGGTGGCCTTTCCGCAGGACGGCCTGCTGCGCAGCCCGACCGCGCTGGCCAACCTCAAGCGAGCGATTGCCATGGGCGTGGACGTGGTCGGCGGCATCCCGCACTTCGAACGCACCATGGCCGACGGCGCCGAATCGGTGCGCATCCTGTGCGAGTTCGCCGCCGAACAGGGCCTGATGGTGGACATGCATTGCGACGAGTCGGACGATCCGCTGTCGCGCCACATCGAAACGCTGGCCTACCACAGCCACCGCCTCGGCCTGCACGGAAGGGTGGCAGGCTCGCACCTGACCTCGATGCATTCGATGGACAACTACTACGTCAGCAAGCTGCTGCCGCTGATACGCGAGGCGGGCGTGGCGGCGATCGCCAATCCGCTGATCAACATCACCCTGCAAGGCCGCCACGACAGCTATCCGAAACGGCGCGGCATGACGCGGGTGCCGGAACTGATGGCGGCCGGCGTCGAGGTCGCCTTCGGCCACGATTGCGTGATGGACCCGTGGTACAGCCTGGGCTCGGGCGACATGCTGGAGGTGGCGCATATGGGCCTGCACGTGGCGCAGATGACCGGGCAGGATGCGATGCGTGCCTGCTACCAGGCGGTGACGGCGGCGCCGGCCCGCATCCTGGGCCTGCAAGACTACGGCGTGGCGGTCGGCTGCCATGCCGACCTGGTGCTGCTGGACGCGGCCGATCCGGTGGAGGCGATCCGCCTGCGCGCGGCGCGGCGCATGGTGATGCGGCGCGGCCGGGTGATCGCCGAGTCGCCGCGCGCGCAAGCCCGGCTGAGTTTGCCTGGCCGGCCGCCGGCGGTGGATTTCCGGCTGGGCCGCTGAGCCCGGTGGCGGCAGCGCAAGCTGGACTTGCCATCGGAAATCCATGACAATTGAACATTGTTTAATCCGCCTGGAGCTGCCTTGAAAGAAATCGCCATCCGCCCCGCTACGGAAGCCGACTTCGGCGCCATGTGGGAAATCTTCCAGCAGCTGATCGCCAGCGGCGACACTTATTACTTCGCCGCCGACACCAGCCGCGAAGATTGCCATGCCTATTGGTTCGGCCCCGGCGTGCAATCGTATGTGGCCATCCTTAACAGCGAGCGGCTGGTCGGCATGTACCGGCTGATCGCCAACCAGCGCGACCGCGGTGCCCACGTGGCCAACGCCTCCTTCATGGTCAGCCCGGCCGCGCAGGGCATAGGCGTGGGCAAGCTGCTGGGCGGCGATTGCCTCGACCGCGCCCGTTCGCAAGGCTATCTGGCGATGCAGTTCAACTACGTGGTCAGCTCCAACGTGCCGGCCGTGCTGCTGTGGAAGAAGCTCGGCTTCTCCATTGTCGGCACGCTGCCGCGCGCCTACTATCACGCCCACCTCGGCTACGTCGACGTCTACGTCATGTACCAGTTGCTGGACGATCCTTCGCATTGGCCCGACGCATGAAAATACTCGACACCGAACGCCTGACGCTGCGCACCATCACCCCTGACGATGCCGTCTTTTATTACGACCTGGTCAACGACCCCACCTGGCTGGAGTTTATTGGCGACAAAGGCATCCGCAGCATCGAGGGCGCGCGCGACGCCAT
This sequence comes from Rugamonas rivuli, assembly GCF_009380165.1. Lineage (GTDB taxonomy): Bacteria > Pseudomonadota > Gammaproteobacteria > Burkholderiales > Burkholderiaceae_D > Rugamonas > Rugamonas rivuli. The sequence continues at coordinate 290,799 of NZ_WHUF01000004.1, read as the reverse complement.
CCTCGAAGGCCCGTGTGCGATGCAGGAGCGGCTGGGGCATTCGCTGTACGTCATGGAACGCAAGAGCGACGGCGTGGCGCTGGGCTTGTGCGGCCTGATCAAGCGTGACGGACTGGACCACGTCGACATCGGCTACGCGATCCGGCCGGCCTGGTTCGGCATGGGCTACACCTACGAGGCCGCCGCCGCCGTGGTGGCCTATGCGCGCGATACGCTGCGCATGCGCTGCCTGCTGGGGCTGACCGATCCGGGCAACATCAATTCGATCCGCCTGCTGGAAAAACTCGGACTGGCGTTTGTCGAACTGCGCAATCTGCCGCCGCATGATCGTCCTACCAATATTTACCGCATCGATTTTCCGAACTAATCCCATCGACCTGTTGCAATGGTGGGAATTCGATAGAATTTCACCGGACTGCGCTTGGATTTTTTTGTGCCTTAGCGCATGATGGACCCAAAGAACTAGAAGTTGCTTGTTCCCTAGAAAACGGAAGCAATTCAAAAATATAAGCCACGTGATGGCGGTGAAGACGCCGCTGCGGTCATCTTGTACGTATTGAATTTTTACCGAAAGGGAAACCTATGAAACTCGCCAATCTCAAGATAGGCGTGCGGCTGGGCTTGTTGGGCGCTTTCTTCTTTGTGGCGCTGGCCATCGTCGCCACCGGCGGCTGGCGCGCGCTGGACGGCAGCAACGCACGCAGCGCCGACGCCATGCAGCGCATGCAGGCCATGACGGAGGCCGTCGACGTGGCGCGCGGCGCCCAGGTCGAATTCAAGATCCAGGTGCAGGAGTGGAAGAACACTCTGCTGCGCGGCAACGACCCCGCCAATTTCGATAAATACAGCAAGGCCTTCGTCAAAGGCGGCGAGACCACGCGCGCCGAGCTGCAAAAGCTGAAGGCGCTGCTGGCCAGGCTGGACCTCAAGACGCCGCTGGTCGACGAGGCCATCGCCACCCAGGGCGAGCTGGTGACGCGCTACATGGCGGCGCTGCAGAAATACGATAGCGCCAACCAGGAAAGCGCCCACGTGGTCGATGCGCTGGTCAAGGGCATGGACCGCGAACCCACCAAGAAAATCGACGAGATCGTTGCCTTCATCGGCAAGGAATCGCATCGCCTGATGGTCGAGATGGAGGAGGAGAACAAGGTGGCGCACGGACGCGCGATGATGGCCATGGGCGTCACGCTGCTGGTGACGCTGGTGGTCGGCGTCGCCACCATGCTGTGGCTGATCAAGAGCATCACCGTGCCGCTGAACGAGGCGGTCGAGATGGCCGAGACGGTGGCCGCCGGCGACCTGAGCAGCGAGGTGCGTGTCAGCAGCGCCGATGAGATCGGCGCGCTGCTGGGCGCGCTCAAGCGCATGCAGGGCAACCTGAGCAATATCGTCGGCAAGGTCCGCATCGGCACCGACGCCATCCACGGCGCGGCCAAGGATATCGCCGCCGGCAATCTCGACCTGTCCAGCCGCACCGAGGAGCAGGCCAGCTCGCTGGAAGAGACGGCCGCCGCGATGGTCGAACTGACCACCACCGTGCAGCAGAACAACGCCAACGCGGCCGAGGCCTGCAAGCTGGCCGACACCGCCTCCGCCGTGGCGGCCAAGGGCGGCGACGCGGTCGAGCAGATGGTGCGCACGATGGGCTCGATCAATGAATCGTCGCGCAAGATTGTGGACATCATCGGTGTGATCGACGGCATCGCTTTCCAGACCAACATCCTGGCGCTGAACGCGGCGGTGGAAGCGGCCCGGGCCGGCGAGCAGGGACGCGGCTTCGCGGTGGTCGCCAGCGAGGTGCGCAACCTGGCGCAACGCTCGGCGGCGGCGGCCAAGGAAATCAAGGAACTGATCGGCGATTCGGTCGGCCGGGTGGAGGCTGGCAGCAAGCTGGTCGGCCAGGCGGGCGAGACCATGGGCGAGGTGGTGGCCAGCGTGCAGCGCGTCACCGCCATCATCGGCGAAATTTCGATCGCCAGCGGCGAACAGCGCGACGGCATCGAGCAGATCAGCATCGCCATCAGCCAGATGGACAGCGTGACCCAGCAGAATGCCGCGCTGGTCGAGGAGGCCGCCGCCGCCGCCGACGCGATGGAACAACAGGCCGCCAGCCTGGCGGAGGCGGTCAGCGTGTTCAAATTGCAGGAGCATCGCCAGCCGGCCCATGTGGCGGCGCCGGCGCAGCGGCGCCTGTTGCCGATGGCGCGACACGCCTGACGGGCCGCAGCGCGGTTTTGATGCCGCTCAAGCGGCGGCGTGAACGGGCTTGGATCTGCCGGGCCATCTACTATGATTCCCTCTTCCCCGGTGCACCGGATGGAGAGGGACAGCATGAACAGCCTATTGCCGGTGCTGGCCGGCATCGCACTCAGTCTGCTGGCGCTGTGGTACGGCGAGGTGCGGGTGCGCGCCTTGCGTGCCCGCTGCGCGCAGTTGCAGTCCACGCTGGAATCCCACCGAGAAGCGGAAATACGGCTGGACTACATCGCCCACCACGACAGCCTGACCGGCCTGCCCAACCGCCTGCAATGCCAGCTGCAACTGGAGCACGGCATCGCCTACGCGCGCCGCCACGGCAGCCTGCTGGCGGTGCTGTTTGTCGACATCGACCACTTCAAGGCCATCAACGACAACCTCGGCCACGACGCCGGCGACCAGGTGCTGGTGCAGTTCGCCCAGCGCCTGCGGCGCTGCGTGCGCGAGGTCGACACCGTGGCCCGCCAGGGCGGCGACGAGTTCATCGTGCTGCTCACCGAGTTGCGCGCCGCCCAGGATGCGCAGCAGGTGGCCGACAAGATCGGCGCCGCCATCGCCGAGCCTTTCCTGGTCCATGGCGATACGCTGGCGGTGGCCGCCAGCATCGGCATCGCCGTCTATCCCGACGACGACGCCGACCTCGAAGCGTTGCTGGAGAAGGCCGACTTGGCGATGTACGCGGCCAAGCAGCGCGGCCGCGGCGCCGGGCTGCGCTTCGCGCCCAGCATGCAGGCCAAGGCGTATTCGCGGGTGGTGCTGGAGACGGCGCTGCGCCACGCGCTGGAGCACGGCGAGTTCGTGCTGAGCTACCAGCCCAAGCTGAACCTGAACGAACAGAAGATCACCGGCGTCCGGGCGCTGCTGCGCTGGCACCATCCGGAGCTGGGGCTGGTGATGCCGCCGGATTTCCTGCCTATCCTGGAGGAGAGCGCGCTGATCCTGCCGGTGGGCGAGTGGGCGATGGCGACCGCCGCCACGCAGGCGCGGCGCTGGATGGAGCTGGGCCATCCGCTGACGGTGTCGGTGCACCTGTCGCCGCGCCAGTTCTACCAGAAGGATATCGCCCGCACCTTTGCCGCCATCCTGCACGAGGCCGGCCTGCCGGGGCGCTACATCGAACTGGAAATCAGCGAGGGCATGTTGATCGACAAAAACCAGAACTGCGAGGCCGTGCTGCGCCAGTTCAAGCAGCTGGGCATGCGCATCTCGATCAGCGATTTCGGCACCGGTTATGCGTCGCTGAACTACCTGCGGCGCTTCCCGGTGGACCTGGTGAAGATCAACAAATCCTTCATCGACGACCTGCGCCGGGCCGCCCAGCAGCCGACCGACCGCCACGGCGACGGCCGGACGGCGGACGAGGGGGCGATGGTGCGCGCCATCATCGCCATGGCGCACACGCTGAACATGCAGGTGATCGCCGGCGGCGTCGAGACCGGCGACCAGCTGACCCAGCTGGCGGCGATGGGCTGCGACGAAGCGTTCGGCTTCTGCCTGAGCGCCGCCGTCTCGCCGGACGAGCTGGAGGCGCTGCTGCTGGGTCGGCGGCCGCAGCCGGCGCCGGTCAGGGCGGAGAGCTAGTGGGGAAGAACCACGCCAGCGGCCGCTGCACCCGCGCCGCCCACGAGCGTTCGTTGTGGATGGCGCCGTCGGCCGAGTAGAAGACCAGGTCTTCATTCAAGCGGTAGCCTTTGGCCAGCATGGCGTCGCGCATCTGCAGCGTCTGCTCGATGCCATCGTGGTCGGTGCCGGCGTCGAGGTAGAACTTGACCGGCTGGCGCGCCGGCACCTTGGCGATGAACTCGCCGCGATTCCACCAGAACGAACTCGACACGCCGGCGGCGCGGGAAAACACTTCCGGGTGGCGCTGCGCGATGTAGACCGAGGCGATGCCGCCCAGCGAGGAACCCATGATGGCGGTGTGCTCGCGGTCCGGCAGCGTGCGCAGGTTGGCGTCGGCCCACGGCTTGACGGTGTCGACGATGAAGGCCATGTAGGCATCGAGCTTGCCGCCGCCGTACTGCGGGTCGCAGCAGGGCGTGTACTCGGCCATGCGGTCGCCGGTGTTGTCGATGCCGACCACGATGGTTGGTGCGATGGTGTGGTCGGCGATCAGGCGGTCCATGGTCGTGCCGATTTCCCAGGCCGCGCCGTATGCGGCGGTGCGGGCGTCGAACAGGTTCTGGCCGTCGTGCATGTAGAGCACCGGGTAGCGCTGCTGCGGCTGGGCGTCATAGCCGGGCGGCAGATAGATGCGCAGGCTGCGGCTGTTGCCCAGCTGCGGCGAAGCGATCTGCTCGACGATGCGCACCGTGCCGGCCGGCGGCAGGGCAGGGATGAGCGCCGCGCTACCGCCGCCGTCCGCCGCCGCGCCACGGCCCGCCGCTGAACCGCGCGCCAGCGGCATGATGCGAGCGCCGTGAAGATCGAAGCGGTTCGAGGGTCCCTTGACGCCGCCAGCGTCGCCATAGCTGGCGTTACTTTGCAGGTAGCTCATGTTGTAGAAATCGCTGAGCTCCATGCGGTAGCTGCCCGCCTTGAGCTCCGCCTTCAACGGCGTCGACCACGATGGCCCTGCGCTTGCCGGCGAATGCGGCAACTGCACCACACCCTGCGCAGCGATGCCGCCCTGGCCGTCCTTGAGCACCATCCACTTCACGCCACCGCTGATGCCGAGGTTGATCTGGTGCGCGGTGTTGCGGTACTTGAGCTGCAAGGCATAGCTGCCGTCGCGCTCGACCTTGATGTCCCGCACCGCCAGCGTATCGGCCGGCGCACCCCAGCCAGCGATGCGGCCATCGGCCGCCGCCACGCTCGATTGCACGCGCGCGTCGGCGACGGCAATCTCCACACCGCCGTCCATGCATTGCGGCGCGCTGTGATGGCTGCGGTTGCCGGAGCCGGTGTACATCGCCTCGACGGCGTAGCACAGATTATCGCTGCTGCCTTTGCCCAGCGTCGGTGCGCGGCGGTCGGCCCAGGTCTTCGCGCTCACGCGCTGCGCCGCCAGCTGACCGTTGCGATAGATGTTGTAGACCACGCCCTTGGCCGCGCCTTCCAGATGCAGCGTCGGAAAACCATACGTGCCGCGTTCCAGCCTGGCGATGCGCGCCTCCGGCGGCGCGTACACCGACGGATCGGCCGCCAGCGGTTGCGCACTGACGCTGCGCATGGCCTGCTGCCCGGCCACCAGCTTGCCGAGGCGGATCTCGATGACATTGTCGTCGGCCAGCACCGACCAGGCCAGCGTGGCGGCGGCGGGCTTGCCGTTCAGTGTCACCGAGGCGACGTCGTAGTAACCGTCGCCGGACGAAGCGGGCGGCAGCGACAGGCGCACCTGCAAGCGCTTGCCGCGCAGGCCAAGGTTGCTGAGCATGACCGCATCGCTGCCCGCGAACGCCACGCGCCGCAGCTTGGCCGTCACGAAAGGATGCAGCGCGATTCCATCGTCGGTGGTCTGCACGCCGAACACGCCGCCGACCACCATGCCGAGATAAGCGCCGACCGACCAAAGCTGGCGGCGCGAATCCATCACCGGCCCGCTCAAGTCGCCCTGCGGCTGCTGGTCCTTCAGCATCGGCTGGCCGGACAGCCACTCCAGGTTTTCCATATTGGACAGGTTGAGCGCCGCGCCGCGCATCAGCGTATCGTAGGCCGCATCGGCGACGGCGACATTGCCTGTCATGGCGGCAGCCTTCAAACCGTAAGCCGTCACGAACGGCCAGAGGGCGCGGTTGTGATAGATCGCCACGCCCGGCTGCTGCGGATAAATCACAGGCGCCCCCATCGGACCATGCGGATAGTGCGCCAGTATGCTCTCGGCCTGCTTGCGGTCTGCGATGCCGGTGACGATCGCCAGAGACTGCCCCAGCCAGTCGTACTTGTACATCGCCGCGCCGTCGAAATGCCCGGCCGTCATGCTGCTGTACATGCCCGCGTCGGCCTGCCACAGACGCTGGTTGATGGCGCGCTTCAGGTCCACCGCCCACGCCGCGTAGCGCTCGGCCAGCGCCGCATTGCCTTGTTCCCGCGCCAGCTGCGCGGCCAGCGTCAGCGCCTTGTAGTGGCCCGCGTTGGTGGACAAGGCCTTCGACGACGCCATGCTGGCCAGGTCGTCCGGTATCCAGCGCGCGTAGCTTTGCTCGCGCCAGTCGAGGAAGGATTGTTCGCCGTTGTACAAGCCGTCGGCCGCATCGTAGGCGGCCAGCCTGTCGTTTTCCAGCGTGTTGGACAAGGCCCGCAGCGCCGTCGCCGCGAAGGCCTTGCGCTCATCGGGCGCCAGCGCTTTCAAGGCTTCGTCCGCGCCGAAGGCCCAGCTCACGCGGTCCGTGCTGACCGGCCAGCTGCCGCCGCTGCCGGTGTCCTGGATGATCTGCAAACCGTCGGCGCTGCCCGCGGCGTGCGCGCCGGGCCGCACGCCGTCGCGATAGCCGGACAGCTTGAACTCCAGCGAATTGCGCACGCGGCGCGGGTCCAGCATGCCCAGCCCCAGCGATGCGGCATAGGACAGGTCGCGCGTCCACACATAGTTCCACAGCTCGCCCGTCTCGAAGCAGTTGCAGGAGATGGGCTTGCCGCCGTTGTAGCTGCCGTCGCGGATCTCGCCGACCGAGTCCTGCTTCATCTCCAGCCCGGCCAGCGTGAACAGCGCGTCGAAGCCCAGATTGCCGCTGCGGACGCTCGGCTGTCCCTGCGCTTCCGCGTAACTGATCTCCTGCTTGCCGCCTTCGCGCACGCGCATGGTGGACGATTGCGTGTAGCTGCGCTGCGGCGCGTCGGCGTCCGGTGTGGAGTAGCGCACGGTTTCCTGCTTGCCGTCCCAGGTTGGATAGCTGGTGCTCAGCGTAGTGGCGGCCAGCGCGGGCAGCGTGAACAGCGCCAACGGCAAGGCGCCGAGGCGGCGACGGGGCAATCTCATTGTTCGATCTCCAGTATCAGCGCCGAGCGTGCCGGCAGGGTGACTTCACCATCGAGCGACACGCGCTTGCCGGTGGCGACGTCGACACCGGCGCGCACGCCGGCCAGCATCTCGTGGAAGCGCGCGGTTTTCAGCACGGTGTCGGTGCTGTTCTTGTTGAAGGCCACCATGACCTTGCGCTTGCCGTCGTAGCGGAAGTAGACGTAGGTGTTTTGCTCAGGACCGTAGTGCATCATCTTCCCGTGATGGATCACGGACGCACCCTTGCGCCAGTTGAGCAGCTTCTTCACATACGCCTGCGCGGCCGCCTGCTGCGCGCTCAGGCCCGCGCCGGTGAAGGCGTTGACGGCGTCGCCGGACCAGCCGCCGGGGAAGTCATGGCGGTAGGATGCATCGTCGCGGCCCTTGGTGGTGCTGGTCATCTGCACTTCGGTACCGGCGTAGAACTGCGGGATGCGCGGCGCCGTCGCCACGAAAGCCATCGCCATGCGGAACAAGCCGTCATCCGCATTCAGTTCGCTGTAGATGCGCGGCACATCGTGGTTGCCTTCGAATAGCACCAGGTTGCCCGCGTTCGGATACAGATAATCCTGCGACAGCGTCTCGTACAGATTCGTCAGGCTTTGCTCGCCGCCTTCCGGCGCGGCCAGCGCGCGGCGCATGGTGTAGGTCAGCGGGAAGTCCATCATGCTCGGCATGTGCGAGACGTAGCCGTTGAAGTTCTGCTTGCCCTCCTGCCAGAACGCGACCACCGGTATCAATGGGCTCCATTCCTCGCCCACCAGGTTCAGCTTCGGATACTCGGCCATCACGCTGCCGGACCAGCGGCTGAGGAAGCTGGTGTCCGAATAGCCGTAGGTGTCCACCCGCAGGCCGGACAAGCCCGCGTACTCGATCCACCAGATGTTGTTTTGAATGAGGTAGGTGGCCACGTAGGGATTGGCCTGGTTCAGGTCCGGCATGTCTTCGACAAACCAGCCGGCGGTGAAGTTGCGCTGGTCCTCGGCCGACGCGTACGGATCCTGCACCGCCACGCGGTGATGCTCGGTCGGCACGAACTTGCCCTGGTAGGTCAGCCAGTCCGGCGTCGGCATGTCCTGCATCCACCAGTGCTTGCTGCCGATATGGTTGAGCACCACGTCCTGGATCACGCCCAGGCCCTTGGCGCGCGCCTGCGCGACGAAGCTGCGGTACTCCTCATTGCTGCCGTAGCGCGGATCGATGCGGTAGTGGTTGGTGCTGGCGTAGCCGTGGTAGGAGTAGGCCGGCATGTTCGATTCCAGCAGCGGCGTCGGCCACACGGTGGTGAAGCCCATGGCGGCGATGTAGTCCAGATGGTCGGCGATGCCCTGCAGGTCGCCGCCGTGGCGGCCGGAGCCGTACGCGCGGTTGGCGCGCTCGGCCATGCCGGGCGCGTTGTCGTTGGCCGGATTGGCGTTGGCAAAACGATCCGGCATCACCTCATAGATCGCGTCGCCGCTGCCGAAGCCGGCGCGCTGGGCCGAGCCCGGGCTGCGCGCCAGCAGCTGATAGCCGTAGTGCAGGGCGCGGCTGCCGCGCCCGAAGGCCAGGTCCAGCTTGCCCGGCGCGGCGTCGGGCGCGATCTCCAGGTCGATGAACAGGTAATTACGGTTGGCCACCCGCGCCACCGAGGCGATGCGCACGCCGGGGTAGGCCAGCGTCGGCTGCAGGTCGGCGATCTGCGGTCCGTGCACCATCAGTTGCAGCTTGCTGTTGTGCATGCCGGTCCACCACAGCGGGGGCTCCATGTGGTCGATGCGGTAGTCCGGGGCGGCGTGCGCCCACACGGGTAGCAGGCTCGCCAGCAGCGCCGCCAGGATGGTGTTCTTCATGCAGTCTCCTTGTGATGGGCAAGTAGTCGTACTACAAACCCTTGTTTTTCCAGCCTGACGGCCGTTTCGCCTGATTTTGCTAGAGAATACTCTCAAACCTCCGCAGTATCAAACCACCATAATTTAGTCGAAATACAGGAATTTTGTAATTTTTCAGCCCATATTGTTTTTTCGGCCAAAAATAGCCAGCCCGACGCCCCGGATGGACGCGGCGGCGTGGCGTTTGGTTTCATAAACAAGTGGTTCTATCGTCAAATCTGTAGTTCTACTACAAGCCCATGGACACTACTCTGTAGCCGAAATACAACGAGAACCGCATGTTCACAGAGGGAGGCAGGCGTAGAGCGCCCTGGAAAGCGTAGGCGGGCTGAAGTTTAATTGACATGGAATCTAGTTTTAGTACAAAATTCTTCCTAGAACGTCTTTTAGAACGTCGAATTTCCTTGGAACCCGTGTAGTTTGAGACGCCCCGGCGAATACGGAGCGGCTGATGTTGGCGGGAATTGTGTTTTGTGTCGTGAGTGAGGGGACATTGAATGAAAATTTTTGCGAATAAGCGTAGTCATAGCGCTGCGTTTCAACTGAATCCGGTCGCAGCGGGTTGCGCTGTATTCCTGTCGATGATGGCAAGCTCGGCTGTTTATGCGCAGGAAGCCGCGCAAGCAGCCCCGGCTCAAGCCGCCGACGTAACGGCCGCCAAGGCCGATCCTAACGCGCCGGTCGTGCCGTCGGTCGTCGTGGCCGGTATCCGCCGCGGTATCGAAGCAGCGATCTCGATCAAAAAGAATTCCACCTCCATCGTCGAAGCGGTGTCGTCGGAAGACATCGGCAAACTGCCTGACTCCAGCGTGGCTGAATCCATCGCCCGCCTGCCAGGCGTGACCGCACAACGCAGCCGCGGTTCGGGCAAGGCCGCCGACATCAGCGTGCGCGGCCTGGCGCCTAGCTTCAACGGCACCCTGGTCAACGGCCGCGAACAAGCGTCCACCGGCAATGCCCGCAGCCCTGAATTCGATCTGTTCCCTGCCGAACTGATCGGCAGCGCAATGATCTACAAAACCCCTGACGCCACCGTGATCGGCCAGGGCCTGGCCGCGACCATCGACCTGCGCACCGTGCAGCCGCTGGACTTCGGCAAGCGCGTGCTGGCAGCCGGTGCGCGCACCGAGCGCAGCGGCGTGCGGTCCGGCTCGCCGGAAGGCGACGGCAAGCGCTACACCTTCAGCTACGTCGACCAGTTCGCCAACCGCACGATCGGTGTGGCGCTGGGCGTCACCAGCTACAAGGAAACCGGCGGCGGCCAGCAGAAGTTTGAAGGCGGCGGCACCGAGACCTACAGCTACAACGGCCAGAACGTCATCGTGCCGAGTGGCTTCAAGGCCGACACCGAGACTTCGACCTCCAAGCGTGACGGCGTGTCCGCCACCCTGCAATACCGTCCTAGCAAGGAATTCAAAACCTCGGTCGACCTGTTCTACTCGGCAGGCACCCAGACCCTGAAGAAAACCGGCCTGGAAGGCTCGATCGGCGGTTCGTGGGGCGGTTACGACCCAGTCGGCACCCTGAGCAACGCCACCATCCAGAACGGCGTGGCCACTGCCGGTACCTTCAGCAACTTCAAGGGCGACGTCCGCAACCACAAGGAATCGGCGGACGACAAGCTGACCTCGATCGGCTGGAACGCGCAATACAAGAAGGATGACTGGACCCTGAGCAGCGACCTGTCGCACTCGAAAGCCACCAAGAACGCATCGCGCTACGAAACCACCGCCGGTGTTGCGGGCAATACGCCTGCCAGCCAGCTGGGTTCGCTGTCGTGGACCGGCTTCGACGGCAAGAACCTGGCCGCCATGCACCTGACCTCGAGCTTCGATTACTCGAACCGCTCGCAGACCTTCCTGACCGATACCGACGGCTGGGGCGGCGGCGTGAACTCGCCACAGGCCGGCTATGTCGCCCTGCCTAACGTCGACGACAAAATCGACGCGATCCGCCTGACCGCGCGTCGCGAACTGAGCTGGGGTCCGGTTTCGGCCGCCCAGTTCGGCGTGAACTACACCAAGCGCGACAAGAAGCGCTACGGCGAAGAAGGCCGCCTGGTCGTCAAGGGCGCCAACGGCTACGCCACCGCGACCGTACCTGGCAGCGCTACCGCCACCGCCGGCACCACCGGCATTCCTATCGTCTCGTTCGACCCGGTCGGTACCCTGGGCCCGATCTACGACATGGTCAAGTGGGTGGACGCCAGCGTGCTGGCCAAGGACTGGTCGGTGTCGGAAAAAGTCACCACCGCCTACGCCATGGGTGAACTGGACGGCAAGCTGGCCGGCTTCGAATACCGCGGCAACTTCGGCGCGCAACTGGTGCACACCAACCAGTCGACCACCGGCAACAAGGTCGACCTGCTGACTTGCACCGGCATCACCGCCGCCACCTGCCCATCGGCTGTCATCGCCGACGGCACCTCGTACAACGACATCCTGCCTAGCGCGAACGTGTCGTTCGACCTGGGCAGCGAACAGCAGCTGCGCTTCGGCGCCGCCAAGGTACTGGCTCGCGCCAACCTGGACGACATGCGCGCCAGCTCGGCATTCGGCGTCAGCAAAGACAACACCGTGCCTATCCTGGTCGGCAGCGGCGGCAACGCCAAGCTGGAACCGTTCCGCGCCAAGGCGCTGGACGTATCGTACGAGAAGTACTTCGGCAACAAGGGCTACTTCAGCGCAGCGGCGTTCTACAAAAAGCTGGACACCTACATCCTGCGTGCGCCTCGCGCGTTCGACTTCAAGGACCAGGTCACGGCCAACACGCAGCTGCCACTGACCGGCCCATACAAAGGTTCGACGGTCGGCCTGCTGACCACCCCGACCAACGGCGACGGCGGCAACATCCACGGCTACGAGCTGTCGGTGAACATTCCGTTCTCGCTGGTCACGCCTTACCTGGACGGCTTCGGCGCGTCGGGTAACTTCTCGAACACCGAGAGCGGCATCGAACTGCCAGTGGTCGGTTTCGCGACCCAGGGTGTAGCCGGCGTCAAGATCCCGCTGCCAGGCCTGTCCAAGCGCGTCACCAACCTGCGCCTGTACTACGAGAAGTATGGCTTCCAGTTCGCCTGGGCTGCACGCCGCCGTTCCGACTTCCTCGGCGAGATCAGCGACTTCCAGGACAACGCCCAGCTGACCTTCGTCAAGGGCGAGACCATCATCGACCTGCAAGCGTCGTATGAATTCTCGCAGTCGTACCTGAAAGGTCTGTCGATCTACGTCCAGGCCAACAACTGGAACAACACGCCTTACCAAGAGTACAATGGCACCGATTCGACCGCCATTTCGTACAAGACCGTGTTTGGCCGTACCTACCAGTTTGGTCTGAGCTACAAGTTCTAAGCTTTCGTAGTTTCAGCTGATAACAACCCCGCTTCGTCGGGGTTGTTCCGTTTTGGAGCCTGACTTATGCAGCAAGCAGCTATCAAGAACATCGTGATCGTCGGCGGCGGCACCGCCGGCTGGATGACCGCCACCGCCTTGTCCACCATCCTGCGCGGGCAGTACAACATCCGCCTGGTGGAGTCCGACGAAATCGGCATCGTCGGCGTCGGCGAAGCCACCATACCGATGATCCAGCGCTTCAACCAGGTGGCCGGCATCGATGAAGCGGAATTCATGAAGGCCACCCAGGGCAGCTACAAACTGGGCATCGAGTTCGTCAACTGGGGCAGGGTGGGCGACCGCTACATCCACGGCTTCGGCGTCCTGGGGCAGGACTTGTGGACGGTGCGCTTCGACCAGTACTGGCAGCGCCTGCGCGGCCTGGGCAAGGCCCGCGAGCTGGATGAATACTCGATCACCCGCATGGCTGCGCGCCACAACAAGTTCATGCCGCCGCGCCGCGACCTGGCCAACTCGCCGCTGTCCGACATCGCCTACGCCTATCACTTCGACGCCAGCCTGTATGCGCGCTATCTGCGCACGGTGAGCGAGCAGCGCGGCGTGCGCCGCACCGAGGGCAAGATCGCGCAGGTATCGCAGCGCGCCGACGATGGTTATGTCGATGCGGTGGTGATGGAATCGGGCGAGCGTATCGAGGGCGACCTGTTCATCGACTGCTCCGGCTTCCGCGCCCTGCTGATCGAAGGCGCTCTGAAGACCGGCTACGAAGACTGGAACCACTGGCTGCCGTGCGACCGCGCACTGGCCGTGCCGTGCGAATCGGTCAGCCCGCTGACGCCTTATACCCGCGCCACCGCGCACCGCGCCGGCTGGCAGTGGCGCATACCGCTACAGCACCGTACCGGCAACGGCCATGTGTACAGCAGCGCCTTCATGGAGGATGAGGAAGCGCAGCGCATCCTGCTGGCCAACCTGGATGGCAAGCCGCTGGCCGAGCCGCGCATGGTCAAGTTCCGCACCGGCATGCGCAAGCTGGGTTGGAACAAGAACGTGGTGGCGATGGGTTTGGCGAGCGGCTTCCTGGAGCCGCTGGAATCGACCAGCATCCACCTGATCCAGTCGTCGATCGCGCGGCTGGTGCAGTTCTTTCCGGACCGCGGCTTCAACCAGCTGGAGGTGGACGAGTACAACCGCCAGAGCCGCTTCGAATATGAGCGCATCCGCGATTTCGTGATCCTGCACTACAAGCTGAATCAGCGCGACGATTCCGATTTCTGGAAGCAGTGCGCGGCGATGCCGGTGCCGGACTCGCTACAGCACAAGCTCGATCTGTTCCGGGCGCGTGGCCGTGTGGTGCGCTTCGATAACGAGTTGTTCGCGGAAGCCGGATGGCTGCAGGTCATGCACGGCCAGAACCTGAAGCCGGAAGGCTACGATCCGCTGGTGGACCTGCTGCCGGTGGAAGAGGCGGAGAAGTATTTGGAGAGCATCCGCGACGTTATCGGCCAGTGCGTGCAGCACATGCCGGACCACGCCGAGTACATCGCGCAGCACTGCGCGGCGACCCGGCGCTGATCGTTCCTACATCTTCGGCGCTGCGCAGCACGAGGCGATGTATTCCTCGTGCGTCGGCATGTGTTCGGCGCAGCGCAGCACCACATCCTTGACGTTGGCCAGGAAGGCGGCGATGTCCGCCTCCGAGCGCTGGTCCACCAGCGGGTGGTAGCCCTTGGCGCGCAGGCCCTGGCCGTGCATCACCTGTAGCCAGCTGGTTTCGGTGAACAGTTCATCGCTGGCGCGCACGATGCGGCCGTTGCTGCGGTACAGATCCATGCGCCGCTGCAGCGTCGCCGGAATCTCCATGTTGCGGCAGTAGTCCCAGAACGGCTTGCCTTCGCGCGTATTGAGCTTGTAGTGCAGGATCAGGAAGTCGCGGATGGCGGCGTATTCGTTGTCGGTGGCCTCGTTGAAGGAGTCGATGTCGGCCTGGTCGTAGCCCAGGTGCGGGAACATCATCAGCAAGCGCGTGATCCCGGTCTGCACCAGGTGGATGCTGGTCGATTCCAGCGGCTCCATGAAACCGCCGGCCAGGCCGATGGCGACCACGTTCCTGTTCCATGCGCGCTTGCGCTTCCCGGTGGTGAACTTCAGATGGCGCGGCTGCGCCAGCGGCTTGCCGTCCAGGTTATTCATCAGGATGGACTCGGCCTGTTCCGGCTCCATGAATTTGCTGCTGTAGACATGGCCGTTGCCGATGCGGTGCTGCAGCGGGATGCGCCATTGCCAGCCGGCGTCGTGCGCGGTGGCGCGGGTGTAGGGCAGCAGCGGGCTGACCGACTCGCAAGGCACGGCGATGGCGCGGTCGCACGGCAGCCAGTGCGACCAGTCCTCGTAGCCGGTTTTCAGCGCGCCTTCGATCAGCAGGCCACGGAAGCCCGAGCAGTCGACAAACAGATCGCCCTCGATACGCTCGCCGTTCTCCATGACGATGGCTTCGACGAAGCCGTCGTCCGCGCGCAGCACGGTATCGACGATGCGGCCTTCGGTGCGCTGCACGCCGCGTCCTTCGCTCAGGCCGCGCAGGTATTTGGCGTACAGTCCGGCGTCGAAGTGGAAGGCGTGGGAGATGTCGGACAGCGGGGAATCGCCGCTGTCGCTGGCGGCGCGCATGAATTTGTTCATGCTGGCGGCCATGGTGTTGATCGAGTAGTGCTCCACACCGGGCGCCTTGCCGGCCTGGTACAGCTTGAGCCAGTACTGGTAGAACTTGGCCAGCAGCTGATCGCGGCCGATCACGCCGAAGCCGTGGATGTAGGACTCGCCCTGCTTGCTCCAGTTGACGAACTCGATGCCGAGTTTGAAGGTGCCTTGCGTCTGGCGCAGGAACTCGTTTTCGTCGACGCCGATCAATTGGTTGAAGCCGCGTATGACGGGAATGGTGGCTTCGCCGACGCCGATGGTCGATATCTCGTCGGATTCGACCAGGCGTATCTTGCAGCCGTTTGAAATCAGCGCCGACATCGCGGCGGCGGTCATCCAGCCTGCGGTGCCGCCACCGACGATGACGATATTCTTAACCAGTCCCAGACTCATTTTCTCTCCAATGTCGTTATGATGTGCACCCTCTGGCGGGGTGCTTAATCATACACGGCGCATACACTTTGGAGCGTCTGTGAATCGTGGGACTGTGGCTTAAATACAGCGTTCCTGCTTACTTTTTCTCGGCCGCTGCGAAGGCTGCGTTCTGCGTATCGAGCCAGGTCTTGAGCGGCGCGAAGTAGTCCAGCAGCGCGCCGCCGTCGATCTTGTCCTCGCCCGAAATCGCCTTCAGTTCCTCAGGCCACGGCTTGCTCGTACCCATCGCCAGCATCTGCTGCAGCTTGGCGCCGGCCTTGGCGTTGTCGTACACCGAGCAGCGATGCAGCGGACCGGTGTAACCGGCTTCGCGGCACAGCGCGCGATGGAACTGGAACTGCAGCATGTCGGCCAGGAAGTAGCGCGCATACGGCACGTCCGCCGCCACGTGGTACTTGGCGCCGGCGTCGAAGCCTGCGCCGTTGGCGTCGGCGGCGACCGGGCGCTTCATGCCCATGTACTGCTCGCGCAGCTGCCACCAGCTCTTGTCGTAGTCGGCCGGCTTGGTCTTGCCGGAGTAGACGTCCCAGCGCCATTTGTCGACCGAGTAGGCGAACGGCAGGATCGCGACCTTGCTCAGCGCGCGCTCCAGCAACTGGCCGATGTCGGCGTTGGCGTCCGGCGCCTGGTCCATCAGGCCGACCTTCTGCAGATAGCTCGGCGTGATCGACAGCGCGATGGTGTCGCCGATGGCTTCATGGAAGCCGTCGTTGGCGCCGTTGCGGAACAGGTAGGGCTGCTTGGTGTAGCCGAGGAAGTAGTAGATGTGACCCAGCTCGTGGTGGATCGTGGTGAAGTCTTCCGCCGTCGGCGTGATGCACATCTTGATGCGGACATCATCCTTCTCGTTCAGCGGCCAGGCCGAGGCGTGGCACACCACGTCGCGGTCACGCGGCTTGGTCAGCAGCGAGCGCTCCCAGAACGTCTCCGGCAGCTTCTGCATGCCCAGCGAGGTGTAGAAGCGCTCCGCATACTGCGTCATCTGCTTGGCGTCGGTCTTGCGCTCTTCCAGCACTTTGCTCAGATCGAAGCTGCTGGCGCCGGTGGCGGGCTTCAGCAGCGGATACAGGTTGTTCCAGCTCTGGCTCCACATATTCCCGAACAGGTGGGCCGGAATAGGGCCGGTTAGCGGCACCACGTCCGGGCCGTAGGTCTGGCGCAGCTTGTAGCGGGTGTAGGTATGCAGCGCATCGTACAGCGGCTTGACCTGCTGCCACAGGCGCTCCATCTCGGCGGAGAAGGCTTCAGGCGGCATGTCGTACTGCGCGCGCCACATCGCGCCGGTATCGGCAAAGCCCATCTGCTTGGCGCCCTTGTTCGACAGCGCGACGTACTCGGTGTATTTCTGTTTGTAGGCCGGCGATTGCGCGTGCCAGCCGGTCCACATTTCCTTCAGCTTGGCCTCGTCGCGGCTGTTGGCCAGGACTTTTTCCATCTCGCCCAGCGGCATGCAGGCGCCGGCCGTGCCGTCCGCGTTTTTCGGGCAGTACTTGGCCTTGCCGTAGGCGCCGTTCATCGCCGCCTGCAACTGCGCGTACTGTTCGCGTTCCTTGGCGTCGGCGAAGACCAGCGTCTGCTGCAACAGCATCATCTTGCGCGCCGATGCCTCCGGCAGCTTCAAGCCGTTGAAGCGGCGGGCCGCGATCGCCGCTTCGCCGGCCGCCGTCAGATAGCGTTCGGCGAAGAAGGAGGCG
The DNA here is from genome assembly GCF_009380165.1 of Rugamonas rivuli. Classification (GTDB taxonomy): domain Bacteria; phylum Pseudomonadota; class Gammaproteobacteria; order Burkholderiales; family Burkholderiaceae_D; genus Rugamonas; species Rugamonas rivuli. The sequence continues at coordinate 273,548 of NZ_WHUF01000004.1, read as the reverse complement.
ATGGCTTCCGTGTCGTCGGTGATGAAGTTGGAACCGACCCAGGCGCCCTTGGCCTGTTCGTTGTTCAGCTTATTGAGGCGTTCCTCGGTGTCGGCCAGGAAGCGCTCGGCTTCGGCGACGGTGGGTTTTTTTGCGGGGGCTGCCAGCACGGTGGTGCTGGCAGCTGTCATGGCGCTGAGCGCGAACAGCGTGCTGATGATTTTTGATGACACAGGCATCTCCCTATCTCCGTATATGGTCTTGTCAGGCCATCGAACCGGTCGATTCGATGGCCGACAATGATACACGCTTACAGGGTGATGGCGACGCTTCGGCCAGGCTGGCTGCTGGCTGGCAGCGTGATGTTCAAAACCTTGGCCGCTTCGTCCCAGACGAAGATGACCGGCTTGCCGTCCACGCGCACCAGTGACGGGTGGGCCGTGATGTTATGCACTTGCAGCGCGATGCTGCGTTCCGGGCGCTGGTACTGCATGCCCACTGCCGATTCCACGCGCAGCGTCAGGCTGCGGCCCTGCAGCTTGCTGGTGAAGTTCAGCAGCTCGTACTTGCCCTGTTCGTAGGCTTGCGCGGTGGTGCCGTCGTCGTCATACAGCTTGCCCGCGCCGGCGCTGACCGAAGCGTCGTGGTAGTAGTGCAGGTCGATATGCTTGGTCGAATAATCGCGCGTGGTCTGCACCACCTTCGCCATCGGGATGAAGGCGCCTGCGCGCACGTAGACCGGCACATGGTCGGCGCTCAGCTTCACTGTTTCGGTGGCGCCGCCGGCGTGCTTCTCGCCGTTGTAGAAATCGAACCACGCACTGCGGGCAGGGAAGTAGACCTCGGCCGTGGTGGCGCCCTGCTTGAGCACCGGCGTCACCAGGAAGTCCTTGCCCCACAGGTAGGTCGAGGACATGGCGCGCACCTTGGCGTTGCCCGGTTCCTCGTACAGCATGGGGCGCATCAGCGGCAGGCCTTGCTGGTTGTTGTCGAAGCCCAGCGTGTAGTTATACGGCAGCAGGCGATAGCGCAGGCGGATCGCCTCGCGCGCCAGCGCCTTGGTGCGGTCTTCGCGGTAGACCGGTTCCGGCGGCACGTCGTCCTGCGCGTGCGGGCGGAAGATGGGCTGGAACACGCCGTACTGCAACCAGCGCGTGTAGAGCTCATTGTCCAGCACCGGATTGGCGAAGCCGCCCAGGTCCGAGTGCATATAGCCCAGGCCCTGCATGCCCATCTGCAGCGAGATCTCTGGCTGCGACTGCAAACCGCCCCAGCCCCGGTCGACATCGCCGGACCACGGGATGATGCCGTAGCGCTGCGTGCCCGAGTAACCGGCGCGCATCAGGATGAAGGGACGCTCGGTCGGGAAGTCCTGCTGGTAGCCTTCCGCCACCAGCCGCGCCCATTGGTGGCCGTAGATGTTGTGCACCTGGTCGGCGCTGCCGGTGGCGTGGCGCATGGCGGTCGGATGCACTTCCGGTTCGCCCAGGTCGCCCCACACGCCGGTCACGCCTTGCTGGCGCAGGCCTTTGTAGATGTTCCAGAACCAGTCCTTGCCAGGCTTGCCGAAGATATCGATCAGGCCCGTGTGGCCGAAGTAGAAGTCGTAGGCCAGCGGCTTGCCGTCGGGGTCCGTGCCCAGCACCTTCTTGTCGACCGCCTCCTGCCATTTGCTGGAAGTGTCGAGAACAAAGGGCTCGGTGATGAGCACCGTCTGCACGCCTTTTTTCTGGAAGTCGGCGATCATGCCGGTGGGGTTGGGGTAGCTGTCCTTGTCCCATTCCAGGTTGCCCATCGTGCCCTTGACCTCTTTGCCGAACCAGAACAGGTCGAACACGATGGCGTCGAGCGGAATATCCTCGGCGATGAATTTGTTGACGGTGTCGCGCGCGATGGCTTCATTGCGGTAGCCGAAGCGCATCGCGAAATTGCCGAAGGCCCAGCGCGGCGGCAATGGCTGCTTGCCGGTCAGGCTGGTGTAGTTGCCGATCACGTCTTCCCAGCTGTCGCCCGCGATCACCTGGTAGGTCTTGCGGCCGCCGATGGTTTCGTAGGTCAGGCTGCCGTTACGCTTGCTGTCGAAATCGAGGTAGCCGGTTTGCGGATTGTCGAAGTGGATCGCATACATCTTCGACGACAGCGCCACCGGAATCGCGTAGCCCATCTGCTCCGACTTGTCTCCGTAGCCGTAGTGCGCCTTGTTGTACAGCGTGAAGCGGTGGCCGCGCCGGTTCATGCCGACCGCGCGCTCGCCGGCGCCGTACAGCGCCTCGTCCTGCTCCAGCGCGAACTCGATGCCTTCCAGTTCGCGCGCTTCGCCCTTGTTGATATCCTTGCTGCCGCTGGCCGCATCGTCCTTGACCTTGATGTAGCCGAGTTTTTCGGCGACCAGGCGCTTGCCCCGGTAGGCATACGAAATCTGGAACGGCGACTTGGTAACGGTGACGACGATGCCGGGTGTGGCATATTCGATGCTGTTGGGTTTAGTCGCCAGCGTGGTTTTGACGGCGGCCGGCGCCAGCACCACCGCGTGCGAAGCCGGGTCCAGCTGCTCGCCGTTCGGCACAAAGGTGGTTTCGACGATGCGCGCCGAGTAGGGCTTGATGATGTAGCGGCCGTCGCTGGTGTGGACTTCCAGTGAGCCGTCGCGGCGAGTGGCGCTGTCGAAATGGCGGCTGGCGTTCTGCGCCTGGCCGGCCTGGCTGGCGAGCAGCAGCGGCAGTGCGGCAGCGAGTGTGACGATGGAGTTGCTTTTCATGTAAGTTCGCGGTCTCTGAGGTTGTTTTGATTTTGTTGTTTGGCTACATTTGACTACAAAATCATGCCCTTGGGATGGCTTGTTTCCTTTATTTTACTGGGAAACTCTTTCAATTGACATGTATTCAGCTGCGTGTTATTTTGCTACAAATTCAAAATAGTCGGGGACCAGCAGCATGCATTCTTCCAGCAACAAGCCCATACTGTCGTTCTGGCAGTTGTGGAATATGAGCTTCGGCTTTTTCGGCATCCAGTTCGGCTTCGCGCTGCAAAATGCCAACGTCAGCCGGATCTTCTCCACGCTGGGCGCCAATCCCGACGACCTTTCCCTGTTCTGGCTCGCAGCGCCGGTCACTGGCCTGCTGGTGCAACCGATTATCGGCTACCTGAGCGACAACACCTGGCATCCGACCTGGGGCCGCCGCCGTCCCTTCTTCTTCATCGGCGCCTTGCTGGCGTCGATCGCGCTGTTCCTGATGCCGAATTCCTCCGCGCTGTGGATGGCCGTCGTCGTCCTGTGGCTGCTCGACGGCGCCATCAACGTCTCGATGGAGCCGTTCCGCGCCTTCGTCGGCGACAAGCTGGGTTCCTCGCAGCAGACTGCCGGCTTCGCGATGCAGACCTTCTTCATCGGCTGGGGCGCGGTGATCGCCTCGCTGCTGCCGACCATCTTCACCCATCTGGGCGTGAGCAACCTGCCGGTGGGCGGCACCATTCCGGATACTGTACGCTACTCCTTCTACAGCGGCGGCGCGATCTACTTCCTGGCCGTGCTGTGGACCGTCCTCACCGCCAAGGAAACGCCGCCGGAAGACCTGGATGCATTCCGCGCCGACCAGCGCCGCGGCAAGGGCCTGGTCCACGCGCTGAAGGAAATCCTGGGCGGCTTCACCCGCATGCCGAAGACCATGGTGCAGCTGGCGGCCGTGCAGTTCTTCAGCTGGATCGCGCTGTTCGCGATGTGGATCTACACCACCAACGCCATCGGCGAAAACGTGTTCGGCACCACCGACGCGCAATCGGTGGCCTACCAGAACGCGGGCAACCACGTCGGCGTGATGTTTGCCGTGTATAGCGGCGTGTCCGCGCTGGCCGCCTTCGTGCTGCCGATGTTCGCGCGCCGCACCAGCCGCAAGTTCGTGCACATGAGCTGCCTGACCATCGGCGGCATAAGCCTGTTCAGCATCTACGCCATCCATGACCTGAATATGCTGTTTGTGCCGATGATCGGCGTGGGCATCGCGTGGGCCAGCATCCTGACCATGCCGTATGCGATCCTGGCCGGCGCGTTGCCTGCCAAGCGCATGGGCTACTACATGGGCGTGTTCAACTTCTTCATCACTATCCCGCAGATCGTCAGCGGCGTGCTGCTGGGCTTCGTCACCAAGTACTGGTTCGCCGGCCACCCGATCAAGACCCTGATGCTGGGCGGCGTATGCATGGCGGTGGCAGGTGTGCTGACGCTGGCCGTGCGCGACCAGGCAGACCCGGTCGGCCACTAAGGTAATATTGTTCGCGTGACCATGTATTCGCGCGCCGCTTTTTTGCCCGAACAGGTAAAACAGAGGCTGTGAATACAGCCCTTTACCTGTGCGGAGCGAACATGAGCATACATACCGTAGCGACCAAACCATTCCCTGGCCAGCGGCCGGGGACTTCCGGCTTGCGGAAAAAAGTCAGCGTCTTCCAGCAGCCTTCCTATCTCGAAAACTTCGTGCAGAGCGTGTTCGACACGCTGGGCGACTGCGCCGGCAAAACGCTGGTGCTGGGCGGCGATGGCCGCTTCCACAATCGCGAGGCGGTGCAGACCATCCTGCGCATGGCGGCGGCGCACGGCTTCGCCAAGGTGCTGGTGGGGCAGGGAGGTATCCTGTCCACGCCCGCCGTCAGCTGCGTGATCCGCAAGCATGGCGCGCTGGGTGGCCTCGTGCTGTCGGCCAGCCATAATCCCGGCGGTCCTGATGGCGATTTCGGCATCAAGTACAACATCGCCGCCGGCGGCCCCGCGCCGGAAGGCGTGACCGAAGCGATCTACCACCGCACCGAGGACATCTCTCGCTACCGTATCAGCGACGCCCCCGCCATCGACATCGACCGCATCGGCACCGCCACCATCGAGCAGATGGCGGTGGAGGTCATCGACCCTGTCGCCGATTATGCGGAACTGATGCAGCGCCTGTTCGACTTCGACGCCATCCGGGCGCTGTTCGGGCGCGGCTTCAGCATGTGCTTCGACGGCATGCACGCGGTCTCCGGCCCCTATGCCAAGGCGATCCTGGAAGGCATGCTGGGCGCACCGGCGGGCACCGTCATCAACGGCGTGCCACTGGAGGACTTCGGCGGCCTCCATCCCGACCCCAACCCCGTCAACGCCGCGCAGCTGATCGCCATCATGGCGGCGGACGATGCGCCGGACTTCGGCGCAGCCTCCGACGGCGACGGCGACCGCAACATGATCGTCGGCCGCAGGTTCGATGTCACGCCGTCCGACAGCCTGGCGGTGCTGGCCGCAAACGCCGCCGTGGCGCCGGGCTACCGCGCCGGCCTGAAAGGCATCGCCCGTTCGATGCCGACTTCGCAGGCGGCCGACCGCGTGGCGCAGGCACTGGGCATCCCGTGCCATGAAGCGCCGACCGGCTGGAAGTTCTTCGGCACGCTGCTGGACGCCGGCATGGCCACGCTGTGCGGCGAGGAGAGCTACGGCACTGGCTCCGACCACGTGCGCGAGAAGGACGGCGTATGGGCCGTGCTGTTCTGGCTTAACCTGCTGGCCGTCAGCGGCAAGACGGTGGAGCAGCTGCTCGGCGAGCACTGGGCGCGCTTCGGCCGCAACTACTACTCGCGCCACGACTACGAAGGCGTCGACCCCAAGGCCGCCAATGAACTCATGGCTTCCCTGCGCATCAAGCTGGCCACGCTGGCGGGGCAGGACCTGGGCCACTACGTGGTCGATTTCGCCGACGATTTCAGCTACACCGATCCGGTCGACGGCTCGGTGGCGACGCAGCAGGGCATACGCATCGTGATGACCAACGGCTCGCGCATCGTGTTCCGCCTGTCCGGCACCGGCACCGAGGGCGCGACCCTGCGCGTCTACCTGGAGCGCTACGAGGCCGATCCCGTGTACCACCACCTGCCGACGCAGCAGGCCTTATCCGCATTGATACTCATCGCCGAGCAGGTTGGCGGCATCACCGGATGGACAGGACGCGCGCGTCCGACCGTCACCACATAAAACCACGATAAAAGGACGACAGCATGAAATTGACACCCCTTGCAATGACCCTGGCGCTGGCGCTCGGTGCGGCCGCAAGCTGCACCGCCGCCACAGCCAATGCCGCGCCGGCCGCCGCCAAGCCCGCCGCGCGCAAGCCATTCCTGTGGGAGAACGCCACTGTCTATTTCCTGCTGACGGACCGTTTCAACAATGCTTATATCGGCAACGACCTGGCCTACGGTCGCAAGGCCGATGCCGCGCCGCTGCGCGGCTACATGGGCGGCGACCTGGCCGGCATCACCAACAAGATCAACGAAGGCTATTTCGACAGCCTGGGCGTGAATGCGATCTGGGTGTCGCCGCCGGTGGAGCAGATCCATGAAGGCACCGACGAAGGCACAGGCAAGTCCTACGGCTTCCACGGCTACTGGGCCGCCGACTTCACCGCCGTCGACGCCAACCTGGGCACGGAAAACGACTTCCGCAACTTCGTCGAAGCCGCGCACGCGCGCGGCATCCGTGTACTGCTGGACGTGGTGATGAACCAGACCGGCCCTGTCACGGAAACCGATTACGTATGGCCGGAAGACTGGGTGCGCACCGGCCCCCAGTGCACCTACAAGGACGCCAAGACCACCATCGAATGCACGCTGGTGAAAAACCTGCCGGACTTCCGTACCGACAGCGATACGCCGGTCGAACTGCCGGAAAACCTGGCCGCCAAATGGCAGCGCGAAGGCCGCTTCGAGCGCGAGGTGAAGGAGCTGAACGAGTTCTTCGCCCGCACCGGCTATCCGCGCGCACCGCGCTACTACCTGATGAAATGGCATTCGGACTGGGTGCGCAAGTACGGCGTCGACGGCTTCCGCGCCGACACCGTCAAGCACGTCGAAGCCAAGGCATGGAAGGAACTGGGCACCGTCGCCAGCGCGGCGTACGAAGACTGGAAGCGCGCGAATCCCGACAAGAAGCTCAGCGACGACAAGTTCTACATGACGGCGGAAGTCTTCAACTACAACATCGCGCAGGGCCAGGTGTTCGACCTGGGCGGCGGACAGACCGCCAACTACTACCAGAGCGGCTTCAATAGCCTGATCAACTTCGGCCTGGTGTACGATGCGGAGAAGGATTACGAAACGCTGTTCAGCAGCTATTCGAAGATCCTGCACGGCGGTGCGCTGGACGGTCTCTCTGTGCTGAACTACCTCGCCTCCCACGACTACGACAAGCCCTTCGATGCCGCGCGCAAGAAGCCTTTCGAAAGCGCGAACAAGCTGCTGCTGGCGCCCGGCGCGGCGCAGATCTACTACGGCGACGAAACCGCGCGCAGGCTCGATGTGGCGGAAGCGGTCGGCGACGCCAAGCTGCGTTCGTTCATGAACTGGGATGAGCTGGCGCAGAACGCGCAGCGCGACGGCTACAAGATCGCCGACGTGCGCGCGCACTGGGCCAAGGTGGGCTTGTTCCGCCAGGTCCACGTGGCGGTGGGTGCGGGCCTGCACCAGCAGCTGCAGGCCAAGCCTTATGTATTCAAGCGCACCTACGATCAGGGCGCGCTGCACGACAAGGTCGTCGTCGCGCTGGACCTGCCGACCGACAAACCCGCCAGCATCAAGCTGCACGGCGTGTTTGCCAACGGCCAGAAGGTGAAGGACTACTACTCCGGAAAAACCGCTGTCGTCAAAGGCGACAGCGTCAATTTCGGCACGAAGAACGCGATGGTGCTGATCGGCCAGGAGTAAGCGTTAGCGGTCTGTCGAGAGCGAGTAGGGCGCGTCGGCCGGTGCGGTGGCGCGCTGCTTGTTCGGCTTGTCGGACATGTCGAAGTCCAGCACCGCGCCCTGCATCAGGCCTGCGTGGCTCAGCCAGTTCTTCTCGTAGGCCTTGCCGTTGACCTTGAGCGCGTTCACATAGCGCTTGCTGTCGCTGTTGGCCGGCGCGTTGATGACGACCGATTTGCCGTTCTCCAGTTTCAGCGTGACCTTCTTGAACAGCGGCGCACCCACCACGTACTGCGGCACCACCGGCGTGACCGGGTAGAAGCCCAGCGCCGAGAACACATACCATGCCGAGGTCTGGCCGTTGTCCTCGTCGCCGCAGTAGCCGTCCGGAGTGGCTTTGTACAAGCGGTTCATGGTTTCGCGTGCCCAGTACTGGGTCTTCCATGGAGCGCCCGCGTAGCCGTACAGGTAGATCATGTGCTGGATGGGCTGGTTGCCGTGCGCGTACTGGCCCATGTTCGCGATCTGCATTTCGCGGATCTCGTGGATTACTTCACCGTAGTAGCTTTCGTCGAACGTCGGCGGCAGCGAGAACACCTGATCCAGCTTGGCGACAAACTTCTGGCGGCCGCCCATCAGGTCCACCAGGCCGTTCACGTCCTGGAATACCGACCAGGTGTAATGCCAGCTGTTCCCCTCGGTGAAAGCGTCGCCCCACTTGAATGGGTTGAATGGCGACTGGAAGCTGCCATCCTTGTTCTTGCCGCGCATGAGGCCCGTCTCCGGGTCGAACAGCTTCTTGTAGTTCATCGCCCGCTTTGCGTAGATGCCGATTTCCGACTGCGGCTTGCCGAGCGCCTTGCCCAGCTGGTAGATGGCGAAATCGTCGTACGCGTATTCCAGCGTACGCGCGGCGTTCTCGTTGATCTTGACGTCGTAGGGCACGTAGCCCAACTCGTTGTAGTACTTGACGCCGGCGCGGCCGACGGCGCTCATCGGCCCTTCGTTGTCCGCGCCGTGCTTCAGCGCCTGCCACAGCGTTTCGATGTCGTAGCCGCGCAGGCCTTTGATGTAGGCTTCCGCCACCACCGAGGCCGAGTTATTGCCGATCATGACATCGGCCAGGCCGGGGCTGGACCATTCGGGCAGCCAGCCGCCTTCCTTGTAGTCGTTCACCAGGCCGGCCTGCATCTCGCGGTTGATCGATGGGTACATCAGGTTCAGGAAGGGATACAGCGCGCGGAAGGTGTCCCAGAAGCCGGTGCCGGCGAACATATAGCCGGGCAGGATCTTGCCATTGTAGGGACTCCAGTGGACGATCTGGTTGTTGGCGTCGATCTCGTACAGTTTGTTCGGGAAGAACAGCGTGCGATACAGGCTGGAATAGAAGGTGCGCGTCTGATCGTCGCTGCCGCCTTCCACGCTGATGCGGCTCAGCGTCTTGTTCCATACGTCCTTGCCTTTTTGCGCGGTGGTGTCGAAGCTATCGTTCGCCAGCTCGCGCTTCAGGTTCAACTCCGCCTGTTCTTCGCTGATGAAGGAGGAGGCCACGCGCATGCCGACCTTCTCGCCTTTTTCGGTCTTGAAGCCGACCACCGCGCCGCTATGGTCGCTGGCCAGTTCCATCACGTCCGACACCAGCTTGTTGCCGCTCCAGATGCGGGTGGAGGTGAATGGTTTGTCGAAGTAGATGACAAACCAGTTCTTGAAGTTCTTCGGCAGCGGACCGCGCGCGTAGCGCGTGCTGTAGCCGACGATCTTGCGCTCTGATGGAATCACCTTGATGTAGGAGCCCTTGTCGTAGGCGTCGACTACCACGTAGGCCTCGTCGGTCTTGGGATAGGTGAAGCGGAATTGCGCTGCGCGTTCGGTCGGCGCGATCTCGGTGGTGACGTCGGCGTCCGCCAGGTAGACGCTGTAGTAGTAAGGCTTGGCCACTTCGGCCTTGTGCGAGAACCAGCTGGCGCGGTCGTCCTGCGTGAAGCGCAGCTTGCCCGTCACCGGCATGATGGCGAACTGGCCGTAGTCGTTCATCCACGGAGACGGCTGGTGCGTCTGTTTGAAGCCGCGGATCTTGTCGGCGTCGTAGGTGTAGGCCCAGCCGTTGCCCATCTTGCCGGTCTGCGGCGTCCAGAAGTTCATCCCCCACGGCAGCGCGATGGTCGGATAGGTATTGCCGTTCGAGAGTTCGGGCTTGCTGGCGGTGCCCATCAGGGGATTGATCCATTCGACGGGATCGGTGATGGGAGCGGCCGTAGCGGTCAGCGCAAAGAGGAGGGCGGGCAGTGCGAGCGTGAGTTTCATGTCCTGGGCGATGGTGGCGGGCGACAAACCAGTGTAGCAGCTATGCCATCGCCGGAAACCAGCTGCCCAGGCCGGGCGCCTTGTTTATTGTGCGCTTACTAAACAACCGCATCAGCTACTGCGCGGTGATGGTGACGGTGGACGGTGCGCTATCGAGTTTGCCGTCGTTGACGATCAGCGTGGCGGTGTACGCGCCTGGCAGGTCGGCGAAGAAGGTCGGCGAGGCGACGTGGTAGTTAAGCAGGGATGCTGCGCTGCCGGCCGGCTTGGCCAGCGTCCACGAATAGCCGAGGATATCCTGGTCGGCATCGGTGCCGCTGCCGGCCAGCTTGACCGAGCTGCCGACGGCGACGGTTTGCGCCGGCCCGGCGATGGCGACCGGCGCGCGGTTGGCCTGCGCGAGGTCGCTGCCGCCGCCACCGCAGGCGGCCAGCGTGAGCGATAGCAGCAGTGCTGCGGTGTGGTTGCGTCTCATCATGATCTCTTTCCGGATCGATAGGGAGCCGAAAAGATATCACGCGGTTTACTTCTTTTCTACGAATACGACGGCGCTGCGTGGCGGAATTGCAAACGTTCCCGAGGCGGCGTCGTATCTGGCTTCCAGGGCCACGCGTTTGTCCGCTGAGGCCATGCTGGTGTGGACCGGATGCAGCTGGTAGCGGCGGTTTTTTTCCTCGGCCACGGTGAGGCGCTGCGCGACTTTGTCGACGTTGATCAGGTAGGTGATGGACTTGAAGTTGGCGCCCGCGTAGCCCGCGCCGTCGATGTGGGCGACGATCACGGTCGGTACCTGGCCGCTGCCGGTGTTGTAGAAGCGCAGGCGCTGCTTGATGTCGGCGGCGGAGCGCAGGCGGAACAGCGTGCTGCTGGAGCGGATCGCCAGCAGGTCGCGGAAGGCGTCGCGTGCGTAGACGATATCCTTCGGCGATGGTTTGATGGCGGCGTCGCGCAGCAGCGGTTTGATGAGGGCGTAGTCCTTGCCGTTGTCTTCTTCGCGCGGCACGCCGGTGCCGTAGTAGTTGTCCTGGTAGCTCCAGTCCAGGCGATTGAACCAGTCGCCCGATTCGAAGCTGTTGCGGTCCAGCGATTTGGAGCGCAGGATGTCGAAGCCCGCGTGGAAGTAGGCCACGCCCTGGCTGAAGGCGTTGATGGCGGCGCCCAGCATCTGCACCTGTGCGCGTTCGGCGCTGGTGGTAGCGCGTGGCAGCTTGAAGGCGTTGATGTCGTACAGCGTCTGGTTGTCGTGGTTCTCGACGTAGTTGACCACTTCGCCCGGCTCGCTGGCATAGCCGGCCGGCTGATTGCCGCCGTAGACGATGTCCTGCAGCTGCTGCGTTTTGCCGTCGTGCGTTTGCAGCGGGTAGCTGCGGATCGAGCCGGCCAGGCCGACCTTGACCAGGTCTGATGCCTGCAGTAGATCGCTGACGGGGCGTGCGCCTGCCTGCGCGTTGGCGTTGTACACAAGACCGTTGATGTAGCCTTGTTGCGTGATCATTTGCAGGCCGCTGTCACCGGCGCCGCCACCGCGCACGGCGTCGCGTGCACGGTCGCTGAATGTGCCGATGCCGCTGCCGTTCAGCGACAGCTGGGAGGCTTGCACGAAGCGCGCGCCGTCGGCCACTTCTCCGAAGTTCCAGCCTTCGCCGATCAGGTTGATGTGACGGCCGGTGGCGCGGTCGGCGCGTGCTTGCAGCTGCTCCATCGCGGCGCGCGGCTGGTGGCCCATCAGGTCGAAGCGGAAGGAGTCGATCTTGTATTGCACGGCCCATTGTTCGACGGAGTCGATCATCAGCTTGGCCATCATCAGGTTTTCGGTGGCGGTGTTGTCGCAGCAGGTGGAGCGCTCGACCGCGCCCTTGGCGTTGAGGCGGTGGTAGTAGCCGGGGACTACGCGGTCCAGCACCGACTTCTCGTTCTGGCCGGCGATGAAGGTGTGGTTGTAGACCACGTCCATACCCACGCGCAGGCCGGTCTTGTGCAGCGCTTGCACCATCTGGCGGAATTCGATGATGCGTTTGGCGCCGTCGGCGGGATCGGTCGCGTAGCTACCTTCGGGGGCGTTGTAGTGGTAGGGATCGTAGCCCCAGTTGTAGCAATCGGTGGCCTGGGTCTTGGAGACCAGTGCCTGCTGTCCTTCGCTGTCCGGCGCCAAGACGGGCGGGATGGCTGGTGTGACGCAGCCTTGTTCCGGTACGCTGCCGATGTCGAAGACAGGCAGCAGGTGGATGTCGGTCATGCCGGCCTTGCTCAGCGCCGCGAGGTGCCTCATGCCGTTGGAGCCGGCTTCGGTGAAGGCGGTGTACTTGCCGCGGTTGGCGGCGCTGACGGTGCTGTCGTTGATCGAGAAGTCGCGCACGTGCAGTTCGTAGACTGTCATGTCGGATTGGGTGGCGACTTTTTTCGGGGTAGGGGTTTTGTCCCAGCCGGCTGGCTTCAGGTTGATGGCGTTCAGGTCGGCGATGTAGCTGCGCTTGGAGTCGGTGGTCAGGCTGATCGAGTAGGGATCGGTGACGAGGTTGCGCACCAGGCCTGCCGATGGCGCTACTACGTCCACCAGGTATTGGTAGTACTGGCCGGAGCGGTTGCCGTCCAGGCGGGCGGACCAGATGCCGGTGGTGGCGTCGCGCTGCATGGCGGTGATGGCGGTGGCTTTGCCGGAGCCGTTGGCGTAGGTGCACAGCGCCACGCGTTGCGCGGTCGGCGCCCACAGTTTGAAGCTGGATTGTTTGCCGACACTGACGCCCAGATCATGCGCGTTGGCGGCGCTGGCATATAAGTCGTCGAGCGCGCCGGCGATTTGCAGCGTGGTGGCATCACGCACCGTGCCGTCTTCGGCTTCGTGCACCAGCATGAGTTGCTGCGTCAGCAGGCCGCCGAGACGGGCCGCATCCGCAGACGCCAGTGCCAGCACCGCACCATTGCCGACGAATTTGAACCGCTGCGCGAGATCCGCAGGCAAGGCGCCATCAAACCGCGCCAAAGCCAGCGAGCCATCCGCGCCGGACACGCGCGCACCGGGCGCTGCATGCAGCGAGGCGGAAGCGGAGTGGTAGATTTTGAAAGCGCCACCGGCGGCATCTGCGCCCGGCCATTTGATCAGCTGGCGATTGAGCCAGTAAGCCCGCGCATCGGCGGCGGCATTTGCTTGAAGGACGGTCGCGAACGGACCGTCGCAAGCGGCAAGCGCCGCGTTATCGGCGGCCGAGGCGCCCCCGAAGGCCAGCGCAAGCGCACCACCGACAGAAACTCCAGCCACCCGCCGCCACGCCCCAAAATGCTTACCGCCCATAATTGCCGTCTCCAAAACTATAGATTTAGGTAGTGCGGCTACAAAAAACCGGCAAATACCCCTGAATTTGCCGGTTATGGTAATCCAAAATCTGTAGTTTTGATACTTCCGTGGGCGACTGGCGAATCCAGGGCTTTGAGATCACAATTTGTGACCTCAAAGCCTACGTCCGGATTTGGCTTACGGCTTGTCCTTCTCCGCCTCCGGATAGCAGAAGCTTGCCGGGCCTTCGCTGCGGTAGTTGTCCACCATCTTGTAGCGGATCGCGTACAGCGCGAAGACGGCGGCGACCAGCAGCGCGAAGGCGGCGAAGAAGAACATCTGGAACGCGATCACGCCCATGCCACTGGTGGCGATGTACGCGCTGACCGCATCGTTCTTCACGCCCGCATTGACGATCAACACCCACAGGTTGCCGACGGTGATGGCCAGATACCAGAAGCTCAAAATGATGCCCTTCATCGGCGCCGGCGCCTGGCTGTAGGCAAATTCCAAACCGGTGGCCGATACCAGCACCTCGCCCAGCGTCAGCAGCGCATACGGCAGCAGCTGCCACAGGATGGATACCTTGTCGCCCGCATCCATCTGCAGCTGGATCATGCCGATCACAATCCAGGAGATGCCGGCCATCGCAATACCCGTACCCATGCGGCGCAGCGGCGTCGGCGTGATGCCGATGAAGCGCATCAGCGGATACAGCGCGAGGTTATTAAACGGAATCAGCAGCATCACCAGAATCGGATTCACCGCCTGCATCTGCGCCGGCAGCAGCGTGAATTCCCAGCCGAAGATATTCAGCAGGGGACTGTTCATCGCATTGGCCTGCACGATCCAGGTCGAAGCCTTCTGGTCGAACAGCGAGTGGAACGGCGTCACCATCGCGAACACGATCAGGATGCGCAGCACGGCGCGCACGCCTTCCACCGCCTCTTCGCTATGCAGGCCGCGCGCGCGGTCCAGCTGCATCGATACGCCGATGCCGCCGAACGCCAGCACCAGCACCAGCGCCAGGCAGGCGGCGATGACGAAGCCCCATTGCGGCGTCATGCACAGCGACGCCACCGCGCCCAGCGCGCCAACACCGGCCATCATCAGGCCTGGACGGCCCAGGAGATCTCCTGGGCGGCCCGGCTGCTTGCTCATCAGCGCGGTGCGGGCCACGCTGCTGAAGGAGTTCGGATTTGGCGCGGCCGGCGGCACGTGGATGTATTTGCGCTTGCCGAGCCAGAACACCAGCGTGGCGACCGCCATCAGGATGCCGGGAATGCCGAAGGCGACGGCCGGGCCGTAGTCCCGCAGGAAGACAGGCATCAGCAGCGAAGCGAAGAAGGAGCCGAAGTTGATGATCCAGTAGAAGGCGTCGTACACCAGCTTGGCGCGGTTCTTGTTGGTCTGGTCGAACTGGTCGCCGACGAAGGCCGCCACCAGCGGCTTGATGCCGCCCGAGCCGAATGCGATCAGGAACAGGCCGAAGTAAAAGCCCTTGAGGTTGTCCTCGAAGATCGCCAGGCAGGCATGCCCGGCCACGTAGATCAGGCTGAACCAGAACACCGTGTTGTACTTGCCGAACCAGCGGTCGGCCAGCCAGCCGCCCAGCAGCGGGAAGAAATACACGCCGATGACGAAGGTGTGGAATACGTGCTTGGCCTCGCTGGCGCGGTCGGCCATCGGCACGAACAGCAGCAGGGTGCTGAGCAGGAACGGCGTCAGGATGTTGCGCATGCCGTAGAAGCTGAATCGTTCGCAGCCTTCGTTGGCGATGATGTAGGGGATTTGCCGAGGCATCGGCCCGTTGCCGTTGCTGGTAGTGGTACTGCTCACTGGTCTCTCTCCTGATTGTGTAGTTTGACTACTATTTTTTAGTTATGGTTCTTTGTAAAAACACATAACTAGTTGATTTAATAGGATTAATTGTATTAATCTGCTGTGGTTGTCTGGATTGATTGTTCTACTATCGTGATGTATATTGTCTACAAAACCCATCCTTGATCTGCCAACCCAGGATTTTCTTATGACTAAGCAACTTACACAAGTTTCCCCGCACGCCCAAGATTGGTACCGCGAAGCGATTATTTACCAGGTTTACCCGCGCAGCTTCAACGATACCAACGGTGACGGCATAGGAGATATACCTGGTATTACGGCAAAGCTGGACTATATCGCATCGCTGGGCGTAGACATCGTCTGGATCTCGCCTTATTTCAAATCGCCGATGAAGGATTTCGGCTACGACATCGCCGATTACTGCGACGTCGACCCGATGTTCGGCACGCTGGCCGACTTCGACGCCATGGTCGCCCGCGCCCACAGCCTGGGCCTGAAGATCATGATCGACCAGGTGATGGCGCACACGGCCGAGGAACACGCCTGGTTCAAGGAAAGCCGCGCCAGCCGCGACAACCCGAAAGCCGACTGGTATGTGTGGTCCGATCCCGCGCCGGACGGCAATCCGCCGAATAACTGGATGTCGGTGTTCGGCGGTTCGTCGTGGCAGTGGGATACGCGCCGTCGTCAATACTATTTACACAATTTCCTGGTCAGCCAGCCGCAGCTCAACTTCCACAACCCGGAAGTGCAGCAGGCGCACCTGGACGCGCTGCGTTTCTGGCTGGAGCGCGGCGTCGACGGCATCCGCCTGGACGCGTGCAACTTCCACTTCCACGACCTGGAACTGCGCAGCAATCCGCCGGCCGTCAACCGCGACACCGCCACCGTTTCCGACGTCAACCCGTACGGCATGCAGGCGCACGTCTACGACAAGAGCCGTCCGGAGAACCTGCCGTTCCTGCAAAAGCTGCGCGTGCTGCTGGATGAGTACAAGGCGGTCGCCATCGGCGAAGTGGGCGCCGACGATTCGCTGGCCGTGATGGCCGAGTACACCGCCGACGGCGACAAGCTGCAGATGGCCTACAGCTTCAACCTGCTGGTGCCGACCTGCTCGTCGCACTACATCCGCAAGCAGGTCGAGAATTTCGAAGCGCGCGTGAAGGGCGGCTGGGCTTCCTGGTCGGTCGGCAATCACGACGTGCAGCGCGTGGCGACCCGCTGGGGCGGACCGTCCGCGCCGGTGGCGTTTGCCAAGATGATCCTGGCGATGCAGCTGTCGCTGAAAGGCACGCCGTGCCTGTACCAGGGCGACGAGCTGGCCTTCGCCGAAGCGGACGTCCCGTTCGAGCTGCTGCAGGACCCGTATGGCATCACTTTCTGGCCGGAGTTCAAGGGCCGCGACGGCTGCCGCACGCCGATGGCCTGGACTGCCGGCGCCAATGGCGGCTTCACCGAAGGCAAGCCATGGCTGCCGGTATCGCCGGACCACCTGGCCAAGGCGGCCTCGGTGCAGGAAGGCGACGAGGGCTCGTCGCTGGAATTCACGCGTAAGTTCATCGCCTGGCGCCGCAAGCTGCCGCAGCTGACGCGCGGCGCCATCCAGTTCTTCGACGCGCCGGAACCGGTGCTGGCGCTGCGCCGCGATGCCGAGGGCGAGCGCGGCATCATCGCCGTGTTCAACCTGGGTTCGGAGCCGGTCAGCTGCACGCTGCCGCAGGCGGTGGGCGCCGAGCAGATGGAGGGCTACGGCCTGCCGGGCACGGTGGTGGACGGCCAGGTGCAGCTGCCGGCCTTCGGCGCGTGGTTCGGCTACGCCCGCTAAGGGAGGCGTAGTGAGAGGGAAGCGATACCTTTTCGCATCGTTTCCTTCTTAACATCTGGTATTTCGGGTATGCTTCCGCCTACTGTTTTGACTGAATCGATGATGAAACAAGCTGAAGTGGATCAAAAACTGAACCGTACCGCCTTTGCCGACGGCCCGCGCCTGCTGGCAGACATCGGCGCCACCCACGCCCGCTTCGCATTGCAGACCGCCCCCGGCGAGTTCCGCGCAGTGCGCGTGCTCAAGTGCGATGACTACACAGACATCGTCGCGATGTTGCGCTCCTACCTGTCGGACCATTCCGATATCACGCTGAACCACGCCGCGCTGGCGGTGGCCAATCCGGTCAGCGGCGACCACGTGCGCATGACCAATCGCGACTGGGAATTCTCCACCGACGAAGTGCGCCGCGCGCTGGGCCTGCACACGCTGCTGGTGGTGAACGACTTTACCGCGCTGGCGATGTCGCTGCCGGGCCTGAAGCCGTCCGACCTGATGCAGGTGGGCGGCGGCAAGCCGGCGTCCAATTCCGTGATCGGCGTGCTGGGGCCTGGTACCGGCCTCGGTGTGTCGGGCGTGATTCCGACCGTCGACGGTTTCGTCACGCTGGGTTCGGAAGGCGGCCACACCAACTTCGCGCCGGCCGACGAGCGCGAATATTCGATTTTGCAGTACGCCTGGCAGACCTGGTCGCACGTATCGACCGAGCGCCTGATTTCCGGCCCCGGCATGGAGATCATCTACCGCGCCATCGCCAAGCGCAACGGCCGCCAGGTGCGCGACCTGACGTCGCAGGAGATCATGGCCGGCGCGCTGACCGACAAGGATCCGCTGTGCCTGGAAGTGCTGGAATGCTTCTGCGCGATGCTGGGCGGCGCCACCGCCAACCTGGCCGTGACCTTGGGCGCTTTCGGCGGCATGTTTATCGGCGGCGGCATCGTGCCGCGCATGGGCGAGTGGTTCGCCTCGTCGCCGTTCCGCACGCGCTTTGAAGCCAAGGGCCGTTTCACCAGTTATCTGTCGGAGATTCCGACCTATGTGATTACCACGCCGAACCCGGCGTTTTATGGCGTGGCGACGATTCTGTCCGAGCACTTGCGTGGACGCAGCGGCGCCAATACCTTGATGGAGCGCGTGCAGCATTTGCAGCACGAGCTGACCCCGGCCGAGCAGCGCGTGGCGCAGCTGGTGCTGGAGCAGCCGCGCCTGGTGCTGAACGAGCCGATCGCCGACATCGCCCGCCTGGCCGAAGTGAGCCAGCCGACCGTGATCCGTTTCTGCCGTTCGCTGGGTTTCCTCGGTCTAGCCGATTTCAAGCTGAAGTTCGCCAGCAGCCTGACCGGTGCGATTCCCGTGCGCCACAGCCAGGTGCGCGTCAGCGACAGCACGCATGATCTGAGCGCCAAGGTTATCGATAATACTGTTTCCGCGATTCTGAAATTCCGCGACCAGCTGGACGTGCGTTCGCTGGACAAGGCGATTGCCCTGGTGGCCAAGGCCAAGCGGGTCGAGTTCTACGCGATGGGTAACTCGCGGGTGGTGGCGCTGGATGGCCAGCACAAATTCTTCCGCTTCCGTATTCCGACTTCGGCGTATGGCGATTCGCATCTGCTGACGCTGGCGGCCGAGCTGTTGAATCCGGGCGATGTGGTGATTGCCATTTCCAATTCCGGCAAGCTGCCGGATCTGCTGGCGGCCGTAGATGCGGCGCGCGCGGCGGGGGCGGATGTCATCGCCATCACGTCGAGCAACTCGCCGTTGGCCAAGAAGGCCAGCGTTTGCCTGGCGGTCGATCACAGCGAGGACAGCACGACCTTCCTGTCGATGATTTCGCGCATCCTGCAACTGCTGTTGATCGACATCCTGTCGGTCGGCATCTCGCTGGACAGCCAGAACTCGCGCCTGGTGGTCGAACACAAAGCCGCCACAGGCGACGACAATCGCCGCCTGCTGATCTCCCACCTCGACAGCTAAGTCCGCAGCTGGGCGACGTAGTGCTGCACCGCGTGCAGCATGAACGTCGCCAGCTCGGGATGGATCTTGTCGAAGTTGGCTTTGAAGCGCGGATCCTCGGAGTAGATGGCGGCCAGGCCGGTCAGCTGCTCCACCTGCGGCACCCAGAAATACTCCATATGATCCCGCCAGCGCTGCACGATGGCCTGCACCGCGGCGCTGTCCGCTCCCTGCGGCATGGCCGCGACCATATCGGTATAAACAGTATTCCCTTCCGCCATGATGGCGTCCTGCTTGGCCTTGCTGTACGCACCCCATTGTTTGTTGGACGCCTTGACGGTGGCGGCGTCGTAACGCTGCTCCGCTTCCTGCGCATATGCCTGCTGCTCCGGCTTGTTCAAGCCCGAGAATAAACCTTCGCTGTTCATGATCTGCTTTCCTTGCAAGTGGAGGATGGTGTTGTCCACAGTCGCAATCAGGCCTTGCAGCCGCTCGCTTTGATTGCGCAACGCTTCCTTGTGACTGAGCAGGGCCGCCATGACATCGAAATCGTCCCGGTCCATCAGCTTGCGTATCTCGGCCAGCGGCACGTCCAGCTCCCGGTAGAACAGGATCTGCTGCAAGCGCAACTGCGCCGCCTCGCCGTAGTAGCGATAACCGTTGTCGCCGACGCGCGATGGCTTCAGCAAGCCGATCTCGTCGTAGTAGTGCAGGGTCCGGGTGGTGACGCCGGTCAGCTTGGAAAGTTGTTTTACTGTGAGCATGGACGGATGGTGAACTCTGACGTGGCGTGAAGGTCAAGCACAAAAATTATACAAAAAAGTCCTTGAACTCTTCCGTAAACAAGTTAAGATATATCTCAATAAGTTATATCTTAACTTATCATATCGTAAGGAGTTCGAGAATGTTTAGATTTCTACATCACCAACACCGCCATCACGCCACGCATGGCGACCATCACCACCATCGCGGCGGTGGCGGCCGTGGCCGTGGTCCGAAGATGTTCGACGCCGGCGCCATGCGCTACATCGTGCTGCAGCTGATCGCCGAAAAGCCGCGCCACGGCTATGAAATCATCAAGGAGCTGGAGCAGCGTTCCGGCGGCGGCTACACGCCCAGCCCGGGCGCCATCTATCCGCTGCTGTCGATGCTGCTGGACATGGGCCATGTGGTCGCCACCGCCGACGGCAACAAGAAGCTGCACACCATCACGCCCGAAGGCGAGGCCTTCCTGGCCGAGAACCGCCAGTTCGTCGACGCCATCGTGGCCCGCATGAGCGATCCGGCCGAGTCGCGCGACGACCTGCGCACCATCATGCATGAGCTCAAGCACGCCGTGATCGCGCAGGGGCAGGAGAACCATCCCAGCGCAGCCAAGCTGGAGCTGATACGCGCCATCCTGCGCCGCACCACCGCCGAAATCCTGGCGCTGGATTAACCGGCGCACGAAGGGAGCACAATAATATGCAAGCAAATTCCCCTCTGACCCTGCCGCTGCCGGAAGCCCGCGAGCGCATCGTGCTGTGGCTGCTGGCGCTGACGCAGTTCACCGTCATCATGGACTTCATGGTGATGATGCCGCTGGCGCCGCAGTTGATGCGCGCCTTCTCCATCGAGCCTGCTGCCGTGTCCGGCGCGGTGTCGGCCTACGCGTGGTGCGCTGGCCTGTCCGGCCTGCTGGCCTCGATGTATATCGACCGCTTCGACCGCAAGCGCCTGCTGCTGGCGATGTTCGCGCTGTTCACCTTGTCCAACCTGGCTTGCGCGGTGGCGCCCAACTTCCATGTGCTGGTGCTGTCGCGCGCGTTTGCCGGGCTGACCGGCGGCGTGCTGGCCTCCATCATCATGGCCATCATCGGCGACCTGATTCCTGTCCACCGGCGCGGTGCAGCCACCGGCATCGTGATGACCTCGTTCAGCCTGGCCGCCGTGGCCGGCGTGCCGACCGGCGTGATGCTGGCCGCGCACTACGGCTGGGCTTCGCCGTTTTATCTGCTCGTGGTGTTCTCGCTGCTGATCTGGTTCGCCGCCTGGCGCGTGCTGCCATCGCTGAACGGCCATTTGACGCGGCGCGTGCCGCTGTCCGAAGTGCTGCCGAACCTGGTCGGCCTGTACCGCGTGCCCGGCCATCTGAAGGCCTTCCTGCTGTCTGGCATCAACATGATGACGGGCATGCTGGTGATTCCCTTCATCTCGCCTGTGCTGGTCAGTAACATCGGCGTGCAGCCGGCCGAGATCACCTTTGTGTATCTGGCCGGCGGCGTGGCCACGCTGTTCAGCGCGCGCATGATAGGCAAATGGTCGGACCGCGTCGGCGCGCACCGCGTGTATCGCTACATCGCGCTGTTCTCGATCCTGCCGATGATGTTCATGACGCACATGCCGGTGATGCCGCTGGTGGCTGTGATCCTGTTCTTCCCGTTCTTCATGACGGCCATTTCGGGACGTAACATCCCGATGCAAGCCCTGATGACGACGGTGCCGGATCCGGCCAAGCGTGGCGCCTTCCTCAGTTCCAACTCGGCGATACAGCAAGTGGGTAGTGGTGTCGGTGCGCTGCTGGGCGGCTTGACGCTGCATACCGATGCGGCCGGCCATATCGTCGGCTACGGCCTGAACGGCTGGATCGCAGCCGGACTGACCTTGTTCTCGGTACTGTGGATAGGGCAGGTGGGCGCAGCCGCGAAGGCCGCGCCGGTGGTGGAAGCTAAAGTCGCTTAACCGTCGATGCCGGTGCGCTTGGCGGGGTGTTTTTCACGGCGCCAGCGCGCCAGGCTGATGACTTCGTCGGTGCTGGCGTCTTCCACCAGGATTTCCTCGTCGCTCGACGAAACCAGGAAGCTTTCCCAGCGCTGCGCCGCATCGCTGCTGTTTTCCACAAAGCTGAACTGCCAGTAGCTCTTGCCGTTCAGCTTGCGCGGGGCCGGGTCGTATTCGATCAGAGCCCCGTGCGATTTTCCACCCGAGTTTTTCTCCACGATGGCCGACCAGGCTTGCAGTTCCGGCAGCGCCATCAAGGCAGCGGCGGCCTGTTCCTTGGTACGCAGATGCTGCACCTCGGCCGAAGCCGGCTGCGCCGCATTGACGGCGGCACGCGGCGCGGCCGTCGCCGCAGCGGGCGCCGAAGCCGACGCCGATCCGCTGGCGCTGGCCGGCAGCTTGGCCTGGGCCGGCAAGACCTGCGATTCAGCCGGCGTCATGTTGGCGAAATAGACACCCCCGCCCAGCAGCAACACACCGGCAACGGCGCCTGCAATGAACAGATTTCGGGTGGACGGGGTGCGAGATTCCATAAACGGGGAGGCCTGGGCAATTTTGTTGCGGTCATACTAAACCAAAGGCATCTAAGGGGCAACTTTTACCGGCCTCAGCGGCCTCTGGCTATATCTTTTTGATATTAGTCGGGCGAGATAATTCATTGGAGGCGGGGCCGGCTTTTTCGTACCATGACGGCAGTATCAGTTAAGGACTGCATAGTGGACAAAAAAATACTGGGGATAGACTGGGGCACGAGCAACCGTCGCGCCTATCTGATCGACGAACACGGCGCCTGCCTGGCCGAGCACGAGGATGGACAGGGCATGCTGGCGGTCGGCGGCCGCGAGCGTTTCGGCGCTTCGCTGGCCGGATTGCTGGCGACCATGGGCGTGGGCCCGGATGTGCCGGTGATCATGTCCGGCATGGTCGGCAGCGCTTCGGGCTGGCAGGAGGTTCCCTATCTGGACAGCGCCGTGCCCTTGCAGCGCCTGCCCGTCCATTTGGTACCGGTGGCTGATGCCGACTGGGCCGGCCGCTGCCGCATCGTCCCCGGCTATTGCTACCGCAGCGGCGACGCCGTCGATGTCATGCGCGGCGAGGAGACCCAGTTGCTGGGCGCTGTCGCGCTCGGCCATCGCGACGGCTGGCTGGTGCTGCCCGGCACCCACAGCAAATGGGTGCTGCTGCGCGACGGCTTGATCCAGTCGCTGTCCACCTACATGACCGGCGAACTGTTCGCCATGCTGTCGGCGGGCGGTACGCTGTCGTCCATGATGGGCGGCGATGCCTCGGACGCGGAAGGCTATGCCATCGGCCTGAGCCAGGCCGGCCGCAATGAACCCTTGTCGAATACGCTGTTCCGCGTGCGGGCCGGCGTGGTCTCGCGCAGCGCACCGGCCGCGCAGGCTCCGGCCGTGGTCAGCGGCTTGCTGATTGGCGCAGAATTCTCCGCCGCCGCCAG
Source organism: Rugamonas rivuli (assembly GCF_009380165.1). GTDB lineage: Bacteria > Pseudomonadota > Gammaproteobacteria > Burkholderiales > Burkholderiaceae_D > Rugamonas > Rugamonas rivuli. The sequence continues at coordinate 250,460 of NZ_WHUF01000004.1, read as the reverse complement.
CGCGCTGAAACAGGCCGAGGCCGGCGGAGCTGCCCGCATCACCGTCATCGGCTCGCCGGCGCTGGCCGCCCGCTATGCCGTGGCCGCCGCACACTTCGGCTTGCAGTGCGAGGTGCTCGATCCCCATCGTGTGTATTGCACCGCGATTTCCCAATTCATCAACCAGGCTTGAACATGACTCCATCCCATCCAACCGTCCCGCTGGTCGCCATCCTGCGCGGCCTGCAACCTGCGGAGGCGGTCGCCGTCGGCAAGGTGTTGCACCAGGCCGGCTTCCGTGCGCTGGAAGTGCCGCTGAACCGGCCCGGCGCCATCGAATGCATCGCCGCGCTGGTCAAGGAACAACTGCCGGACACGCTGATCGGCGGCGGCACCATGCTCAACGTCGGCCACGTCGAGGCGGTGTATGAAGCGGGTGGCCGCCTGCTGGTTTCGCCGAACTGCAATCCCGCCGCGATCCGCCGCGCTGCCGACCTGGGCATGTATTGCGCGCCCGGCGTCGCCACGCCGACCGAAGCGTTTGCCGCGCTTGATGCCGGCGCCCATGCGCTCAAGCTGTTCCCGGCCGACATGGTCGGCCACAACGGCCTGAAGGCCTTCAACAGCGTGGTGCCCGCCGGTACGCCGATGTGGCCGGTCGGCGGCATCACGCCGGACAATATGGAAGGCTGGGTGCGCGCAGGCGCCACCGGCTTCGGCATCGGCGGCCAGTTGTACACGCCGGGCGTGAGCCTGGACGAACTGGGCCAGCGCGCCGCCGCTTACGTGAGCAAGTGGCGCGCATTGGCCGTATGATGGCGGATTCGACATTCGGAGTAAATTTGATGAGTCAGCATGAAGTGCAATGTATCTGGGAAGTCCGCGCGCAACTGGGCGAAGGCCCGCTGTGGGTGGCGGAACAAAATCGGCTGTACTTCGTCGACCTGAAAAGCCAGAACCTGCACGCGCTGGACGCGGCCAGCGGCCAGCGCCTCAGCTGGGCCATGCCGGATTACATCTGCTGGCTGATCGCGCGCCGCGACGGCGACGGCTTCATGGCCGGCCTGCGCGACGGCATCGCCCGCGTGTGGCTGGAACCCGAGCTGCGCATCGAATACCTGGCGCGTCCGTTCCCGGCCGACAGCGGCCTGCGCATGAACGACGCCAAGGTCGATCAGGCCGGCCGCATCTGGGCCGGTTCCATGCACAACACCGATTACGCGCAGGCCATCGGCAAGCTGTTCCGCCTGGACCACGACCTGTCGCTGACGGTTGCCGACGAGGACTACCACATCTGCAACGGCCCGGCCTTCAGCCATGACGGCGCCACCATGTACCACACCGACAGCTACGAAGGCCGCACCTACGCCTATCCGCTGGAGGCTGACGGTACGCTGGGCACGCCGCAGCTGTGGCGCCAGTTCGGCGACGGCGAAGGCTCGCCGGATGGCATGACGGTCGATAGTGAAGGCTGCGTCTGGATCGCGCAGTGGGGCGGTGGCCGCGTCTGCCGCTATTCGGCGGATGGCGAGTTGTTGCAGACGATACGCGTGCCGGTGCGTAATCCCGCCTCGTGCACCTTCGGCGGCGACGACCTGAAGACCTTGTACATCACCACCGCGCGCGAGGACAACACGCCGGAGCAGTTGCAAGAGTTCCCGCTGACCGGCGCGCTGTTTGCCGTGCGGGTGGACGTGGCCGGCGTGCACGCCGCGCGCTTCGGCTAGCAGTACTCCTGCCTGTTAAAATTCGGGACTCGATATCAATGGTCCCATCATGCAGAAACCAGTCCTCCGCTATTTACACCTTACTCCCGACAGCGATCTTCCCGCGCTGGAAGGCCTGTCGCAATTCAAAGCCGTGCTGGTGGTCGAGGCCGATGTGGCGGAGATGACGATGTGGGAGACCAGCCGCGCGCTGGTCGCCGCTGGTTGCGCGTATGCGCTGGCGTGGGGGAAGGAATGCGAGTCCTGGCGCGAAGCCATCGAGGACGCCAGCCTGGAAGCCGTCAACTACGAAGACGTGCCGGACGAGCAGCTCGTGGTCGTCACCGCGCACGAGGACGAAGAGCTGAGCGAAGCGTTCTGGTTCGCCCAGCACCGCGCCGTGCACCCCGCCCATGAACTGCGCGAAACGCTGATCCTGCACATCGCCGACACCCCGCGCCGCGAGGAACTGGAAGCGGAGTACCGCGACGCTTGAACAGGCGAGCGCACCTTTGAATGCGCTCAGACCGTATCCCTCCGCCCCATGCTACATCTGCCATCCAGGGATTGCGGAGCTCGATGGCGGAGGCGGCGAAATGAACAACAAGGACATTTATTATTCATGCGTGACATTGATCGCCTATGAGATCAGCCAGTGGTTTTATAACGAGATCCACTATGTCTGGTGTACGCCTTACTTCGACCCGCCGTCGAGATTAAATCCCTACAACTCGGTACCGCCAAGCTCAAATCCGCGTGCGCTTTATTGGAGCCTCATGAAAGATGTGGAGGCATTGGACTTGCATTCGTCCAGAATAAATACAGTCCGTGCTGGCATTCAGCGCGGCGCAGCCAGCCGGCTACATCAAGGTATGATTGGGGCTTCTCAGTACAGGGAAATATTAAAGTTGATACGGTTGGCTCAACCTGCCAATTTTAAGCCCCTCATGCTGGTGATTCCGGGGGCGCCAGTCACCGCCATGTTAAATGCTGTGACTGTGGCACAGCGAGCCAGTCTTTTCTCTGAAGAGTACATCATCGAGAGTTTGCCAAGAAATCTCTTTGATGCGATTGAACTATGAGTCGGAGTCAGTCATGGACATTCTTACTTATGTCGAGACAGCACCTGAGGATACGGCGTTCGCTGTAATTTATTATTGCATGCGAGCTTTGGACCAGGCCGGCTTACCCGAAGAGCAGCAGCGCGATATTTTCTTTGATGGACCGTCCAACCCACCCACAACGGAAAGCATCAATCTAACCCGGGCGATTCTGGCCGCCATCGAAGAAGCAGAGCATATGCCCATTGACGATCTGGACCGGAAGACTGCCGAAGCCTATATCCGCAACGCCGGGGCGGCAATGGATACGATGATCACGCGCATGGAAGGATACGACGAGGCCAGAGGCAAGGAACTATTGCGAAGAATGGAAGCCGCATCGCTGATTGCGTTGTAGCCTCCGCGGCTGGCTCACAACGACAGTCACATGTCCGCAGGAAGATCTTTCAATGCCTTGGGGGCATAGAGCGCACTCTGGAATTCTGGGACATATTCGTACTTCATCATCTTCCCCAGTTTGAGCGACTTGAGGTATGTCGAGAAGCTGCCGTCACTGAGTTTCAAATTCACCGCGTCGGAACTCGTACTGGACGCATGCGTAAGCTGTTTCGAAATCGCATAGCCAAATGTCAGTTGCCCATCCTGGTCGATGTTGGTGAAGCTGCTCTTCACCAGTTCAGCTGCATGCGACACGTCGCTTAACTTCTTGCCTTCAAAAATGAAATCTATTTCGCCCGAGTCGCTGTCCGTTACAGTGAAAGAAAATGATTTGTCCGTTTCCTTGAGTTCAATGCTCGTCCGCCATTTCGGCAGGTTATATCCGACGACCCCTCTCACTCTGGCGAGTTCGGTATTCACCGGGAGCTTCAGTACATAGCCCCAGAAATCGCCAGAGGATGCCTGGCTCATCAGCGTAAGCGGGCCAAAGCTCGATTTGCCTGGCTTGTTCGTGACGATGGAGAGCGAAATCTCGCTATAGCTGTCGTTGTCGCAGTAATCGTAGGTGTAAGCGGTCAACGCGACCACGCCACGCCCCGGCCAGATCTGCAGCGGTTGAACTTCCTGCAGGATCTTCTCCGGCATCAGCTCGCGCAAGCGGTCGAGATTTGCCGTGAACACAGCGGTAATCTTGCGGTTCTTGTAGTAGAAGTTTGGTGAATACGATTCGAAACCGATGTCGACCTTTTCCTTCTTGATGCCCTTGAACCAGCTGAGGTCGACGTCCGGAGCTTCCGAGGCGACCACGGACAATGGAGGGTTGGAGCGAAAACGGTCATACAGACCGCCCGCAACCACGGGCACATCATGACCGCCAATGTGAATGAGAACCTGCTTGGGTTCAGTTAAATTCTCAGCCCATGAAGGAGCTCCAACGGAACTCAAGATCAATCCCGAGACCGCTGCGGTTTTTTGGATATTCATGCTCTACACCTTAAAAGTGGAAAAAATTATTCGACGCGCCCGTTCACAGCACCGGAGAGCTGTTCATCCGGCGGCGATATTTTTTGTTTTGAATTCTGGTTTGCAGTCGCTGTTCGACCAGCGCCAAAACAGGCGGGATATTGGGATTGGAAGATTTCCCTCTGCTGAGGCGGCGCAGCTGGTGCTTCACCATCGCCATGTGGGCCGCGGAAGCCATGACCTTGTTTTTCCATGTGACGGCGCGCAGCATCGTGGTCGCCGTCTGGTCCGAGCGCCAGGCTTCAGGCAATTTCGGATTGAGCGCGAGGGCGGTTCCCATGCCTACCATATCGATGCCGCTGTTCAGGACTTCTTCCGCGATCGGGTAGCGGCGTATGCCACCAGTGACCATGATCGGCATTTCCGCCACGGTGGCTATGTCCTTGGCAAACTCCAGGAAGTACGCCTCACGGGCTAGCGTCTTCCCATCGCGAGCCAGTCCATTCATCGCCGGGGCCTCGTAGCTGCCACCGGAAAGTTCAATCAGATCCACCGCCAATGGGTTGAGCATGGCAACGACTTCTTTTGCGTCGTCGGTACTGAAGCCGCCGCGCTGAAAGTCCGCCGAGTTGATTTTGATGGCGACGGCGAATTCCTTGCCCACGGCTTGCCGAATTTCTTTGACAATATCGATCAGCAGCCTGGCTCGGTTTTCAAGGGAGCCACCCCAGTGGTCAGTGCGTTTATTGGTGATCGGAGACAGGAACTGGCTGATCAGATAGCCATGCGCGGCATGAACTTCCACGCCGTTGAATCCAAATTCCTTTGCCAATTGCGCGGTCCTGACGAATCTGCGCTTCACATCGGTAATGTCGTTTTCGCTCATCTCTCGCGGTGTGGAAAACTGACTGGACAGATTGCCAAGGTCCATTGCGATGGCCGATGGCGCCATCGTTTCTTGTCCAAGCGCTGCGGGCATCTGGCGCCCCGGGTGGTTAATCTGCATCCAGATTTGAGCGCCATGAGAACGCGCCGTGCTGGCCCATTCCTTGAAGCGGGGAGCAAATTTTTCCGACTCAAGAACCACGCCACCGGGCCCCGTCATTGCCCGGCGGTCTATCATCACATTGCCAGTGATGATCAAGCCGACGCCACCTTCCGCCCACGATTGATACAGCCGAATCAGCCCGTCCGAGGGGGCCTGGTTTGGGTCGGCCATGTTTTCCTCCATCGCCGCTTTGGCCAAGCGATTCTGAATGATGGTGCCGTTAGGTAAAGCAAGCTCACTAAAGGGATTCATTGCGACCTCCTGAATGACAATGACTCCACAATAAGCTTTAAGCTAACTTCAAGGTCAAGCCCCAATCCAAACAATTTTAGAATCGGGACCCGGTATCATGAATTGCTTGACCTTCAACTGGGCTTTAACCTTATAGTAGGCTGCGCCAGGAGCGCAAACCCCAGACACGGCAGTCCATATGAGGTAGGTAGCAATGAAAATCGGTGAACTAGCCAAACGCAGCGGAATAGCGGCATCAACCATTCGGTTCTATGAATCGAAAGGGCTGTTGAAGGCGGTCAACCGCCAGTCCAACGGTTATCGGGACTATCCACTTGAGGCTGTAGCTCTGCTTGCCATCATCAATGACGCGCAAAAGGCTGGTTTCTCGCTTGAAGAAATCAAGCAAGTTCTGCCAGAAGATATTTCTTCGTGGAGGCATGATGAACTGATGGCGGCGCTCAAAAAGAAGATTGCCGACATCGAGTCATTGGAAGTGCGGCTGGCTCAAAACAAAGCCCATCTCCGCTCGCTGATTCAGCTGATCGATTCCAGGCCTGCCGACATCGATTGCAAGGACAATGCGGCAAGAGTCATGGCCAGCATGGGAATCACGAGCAGCGACTAGGCCAGGCCCAGCTTGGCCGGGATCGCTTTATTGTTTCACCAGTTCGACCCGGCGATTCTTTTCACGTCCCGCTTCCGCATCGTTCGAGGCCGCCGGCGAGTACGAGGCCACGCCCTTGGCGCTCAGCCGCTTGGCATCGACCTTGTACTCCGCCGCCAGCACCTTGATCACCGACTCGGCCCGCTTCTGCGACAGCTCCAGGTTGTGCGCCAGTGCGCCCTGGCTGTCGGTATGGCCGACCACGTACAGCTTCAGCTTGGCATCCTGCTGCAACAGTTTGGCCATCTCGGCCAGCGCGTCTTTCGATTCCGGCTTGACGTCGGTCTTGTCGGTGTCGAAGAACACGCCGTACACGGCCACCTTGCCATCGGCCGCGATGCCCTTGGCCATGTCCGCCGCGTTCAGGTTGGCAGACACCTTGCCGCCTTCCATCGCCTTGGCTTCAACGATCTCGACATAGATGCCGCCGAGCTTGTCCTGCACCGGCGCCACCGAGTACACGCCGACATGGACCAGCGAACCGTCCGGCCGCGTGCCTTTGGCCAGCAGGTAGCGCTCGTCGTTGCGGCCATAGTTGAATGGATCCCAGCTGGCTTCGGCACCCTGGATGAAATGGTCGCCGACGCGCTTTTCAAGGAAGAAGTCGCCGAAGCCTCTGCCGCAGGTTTCCTTGGCGCAGGCGAACACCGTTTTCAGGCCGGCCTTTTCCAGCGCGGCCTGATAGTTGCGCATCACTTCCAGCGCCGAACGCTCGCGCGGGAAGTTGTAGGCCATGCGGGTGTATTTGCCCTCCAACAGCAGCTTGCTGTCGAATGCCATCTGGCCATCCTTGCTCTCGATGCGTTTGCCGGCGGGCAGCATCACTTCGTCGAACTCCTTGAGGCCGTAGCCAACCATCTTCGACCCTTCAAATCGCGACAACAGCGGATGATCCTTGCCGTTCTTGACGGTGTCCTTGGCCGGCATCTGGGCGTGAACGACGCCGGCGCACAGCAGCAATGGAAGAAGGCGATAAGCACGCATGTCGGTCCCGTCTGAAGATGGTTGAAGAACGTCGATTGTAGGGATAACTTGCATTTAGATCAATTTTAACTTTTCAATCGAACGGCCCCTGCGGGTGACAATTAGCGTATTTTCTATTTTGCTCAAATGATATTCTTGAGGCTCAAAATACCTTGGGAAGATCGCATGAATAAATTCAAAGTAATGGCTTTATTGGGAGCGTTGTCCATGGCCGGTTGCGGTGGCGGCGGCTCGACGGCGCCAGCAGCGCCGGCGACACCGAAATCGGCCACCATCTCCGGCAGTATCGCCGGCCTGTCGGCCAACAGCACTCTGCTGCTGGTCAATAGCAATGCGGAGACTATCGCCGTCAAGGCGACTACCAGCTTCAAGTTTGCCAATCCGGTGGCTGCGGGCACGCCGTACAGCGTCACGCTGTTTGCCAATCCGAACGGCAACGACTGCAAGGTCGCCAATGGCGCGGGCACGGTCGCCCAGGACGGAGGCGACATCAGCAATGTCGCCGTGACGTGCCAGCCTGCTGCGATCGGGCTGTTGAAATACAACGTGGGGGTGACGGTGTCGGGCCTGGCGGCCGGTGGTTCGGTCAGCTTCGCCGACGCCCAGGGCAATATCCTGAAAGCGAGCGCCAACGGCCTGAGCGTGTTTGCGCAGTCGTATTCGCCGCTGGCCGTTCCCGGCGCGAACTACAACGTGACGGTATCGTTCAACCCGACAGGACAGACCTGCACCCTGGCGAACAACGCGGGGACGAACGACACCACCCCGAGCTTTACCAACTTCATCAACGTGACTGCGACCTGCAAGTAAATAAAAAAAGCCAGCTTCCGAAGAAGCTGGCTTTCTTGTACAGCGAGGCTTATGCCGGCAATTACATCATGCCGTCCATACCGCCCATGCCGCCGGCAGCTTTGTCTTCGGTGACTTCAGTGATCATGCAGTTAGACCTTATCCCTCATCATAAATTCATCCAATTAACCTATTTTGATGAGTGTGAGGGATGGCAGCAGCAATCGAATAAGAGCTGAACTGTCGCGTTGCTTAGTCATGTCCCTCCGCGCTTACTTGCTTGAGCTATAAGTCATTTTTTTAGCAGCCGCTTGTAGATCGTTGTGATTTGTTCAAGCGCATAATAGCAGGCGCGGGATTTTCCCATAATTTCGGGTTTGCTTTTTGCCATATCCATATATACACGCTTTGCGCTTGCCACTAACTCCTCATCGTCAAGTTCCGCTGGTTGAACGATTTTCCAAACATTCCGTTTTTTTACTGCAAATTGTGATAATGCAGCAAGAATTGGGAAAATAATGCCATCAGGGACTTCTATGATTTCTGCGCCGTCACGTTCAATCGAGCGAAGGCCTGTGCCTTGGAATGCTTGGTTTTCTTTCCAATGTGTATAAATCTCCCAAGCTTGCGGAGCGATATCAAGGCTGAACTGATAGGCTTGCGCCATAATATCATCGCCATCATCACTCTTTGCTTCTTCGTAAACCCGTCGAAAGTCTTTTAAGCAAGTTGCTTTGGCGGAATAGGTATAAGTTTTACTATATTCCCCCTGTTTCCACCAAAGTTCTTGAGGGGTTAGCGCGGCAATGACCTGCAAGAGTTTTTCGGTTTGGATTATGTCATTCGTCTCAGATGGTCGTTCGCTTTCAGATTTTCGCAAACGGAGCGAAGAATTCGATTTTTTTAACCGAGCTTCAAGTTCATCTAACTCTCCCTTTCGGCCTGCAATACTCAAAAGTTGTACATCGTTTTGGAAGTTGCGAGCAATAGAAATATCGGCGATCAGGTCATCATCGTCGGTAACTATCAACTCAAACTTTACAAACACCTCATCAGCTTCAGATCCGTTGGATTTTAGGTATTCACGAATAACACCTTGAGTTTGAGAGCCGTTGATAATACTTGAATTGGTTAATGTCAAAAGGCGCGTTTTCTCATCCGCCGACGATGAGCGAGCAATGATAACGATCCCGCTATTCAGTACGCTGAAAACTGATGGTCGTTCTTTCAATGTCTCTCGAATAGCAAGATGGACTTGCGTCGGACTCTTTTTTAATTTCCCTTCTCCCTCGACAAGGTAACCTCGTACATTCTCATGTGTTGGAAGACCAATCACGGAAGTAATAGGCATTTGACCAGCATAAACCAAACGCTTTTCAGCATGGTCAGCCGGACTGGAGATATTGCGGATCGAATGAAAAGGAATAGAAATAATACTAGCGGCAGGGCGCTTTGCGGAAGTGCTCATTGTTTTTACTTTCTACATGAGCCGTTGGTTCGTATATCTCACCAAAAAATTTGATGGACTCCAACAGGCAGAGATAATTTATCATTTTAAGCTGGGTTGTGCAATATTTTTTATCTTTAAAACGAACATAGATGTTACCTCAAATAAAAAAGCCAGCTTCCGAAGAAGCTGGCTTTCTTGTACAGCGAGGCTTATGCCGGCAATTACATCATGCCGTCCATACCGCCCATGCCGCCCATGCCACCCATACCGCCCATGCCGCCGGCAGCTTTGTCTTCGGTGACTTCAGCGATCATGCAGTCGGTGGTCAGCATCAGGCCAGCGATCGATGCTGCGTTTTGCAGTGCCGAACGGGTGACTTTAGCTGGGTCCAGAACGCCCATTTCAACCATGTCGCCGTAGGTGCCGTTGGCAGCGTTGTAACCGTAGTTACCTTTGCCAGCCAGAACCGCTGCAACCACTACCGAAGCTTCTTCGCCGGCGTTTTGAACGATCATGCGCAGTGGCTCTTCCATGGCGCGCAGAACGATCTTGATACCTGCGTCCTGGTCTGGGTTGTCGCCTTTGACGTTCAGAGCAGCACGAGCGCGCAGCAGGGCTACGCCGCCGCCTGGTACGATGCCTTCTTCCACGGCAGCGCGGGTAGCGTGCAGTGCATCTTCAACGCGGGCCTTCTTCTCTTTCATTTCAACTTCGGTGGCTGCACCGACTTTGATCACTGCAACGCCGCCGGCCAGCTTGGCCACGCGTTCTTGCAGTTTTTCACGGTCGTAGTCCGAGGTCGCTTCTTCGATTTGCACGCGGATTTGCTTGACGCGGCCTTCGATGCCTTCAGCGCGGCCAGCACCGTCGATAACGATGGTGTTTTCCTTGCCGATTTCGATACGCTTGGCCTGGCCCAGTTCTTCCAGGGTGATTTTTTCCAGGGTCATGCCGACTTCTTCAGCAACCACTTGACCGCCGGTCAGGATTGCGATGTCTTCCAGCATGGCCTTGCGACGGTCGCCGAAGCCTGGGGCTTTGACTGCGCAGGTTTTCAGGATGCCGCGGATGTTGTTCACAACCAGGGTTGCCAGTGCTTCGCCTTCGATGTCTTCAGCGATGATCAGCAGTGGACGGCCGGCTTTAGCGACTTGTTCCAGTACCGGCAGCAGATCGCGGATGTTCGAGATTTTCTTGTCGCACAGCAGGACGAATGGATTGTCCAGGATGGCGACTTGCTTCTCTTGGTTGTTGATGAAGTATGGCGACAGGTAGCCGCGGTCGAACTGCATACCTTCAACGATGTCCAGCTCGTCGTTCAGCGACTTGCCGTCTTCCACGGTGATGACGCCTTCTTTGCCGACTTTTTCCATCGCTTCAGCGATGCGGTCGCCGATCGACGAATCCGAGTTGGCGGAGATCGAACCAACCTGGGCGATTTCCTTGGTGGTGGTGCATGGACGGGCGATGATGGCGATCTGCTCGACGGTGGCAGCAACTGCCTTGTCGATGCCGCGCTTCAGGTCCATCGGGTTCATGCCGGCGGCAACGAACTTCATGCCTTCGCGCACGATGGCTTGTGCCAGCACGGTGGCGGTGGTGGTGCCGTCGCCGGCGTTGTCGCTGGTGCGGGAAGCAACTTCCTTGACCATCTGCGCGCCCATGTTCTGCAGCTTGTCTTTCAGTTCGACTTCTTTAGCGACCGACACGCCGTCCTTGGTGACGGTAGGGGCGCCGAACGAACGTTCCAGCACAACGTTGCGGCCTTTAGGGCCCAGGGTGACTTTCACTGCGTTGGCCAGGACGTTGACGCCCTCAACCATTTTGGCGCGCGCTGCGTCGCCGAAAATTACTTCTTTAGCTGCCATGTTGTTTCTCCAGAATTAGGTGATGAGTGCAAACGTGGGTGTCAATTACTTGACGACGATTGCCATGATGTCTTCTTCGCGCATGACCATCAGTTCTTGACCGTCAACTTTGACGGTTTGGCCGGCGTATTTGCCGAACAGAACGCGGTCGCCCACTTTGACATCCAGAGGACGGACTTTGCCGTCTTCCAGGATCTTGCCATTGCCGACGGCGAGAACTTCGCCTTGATCCGGTTTTTCAGCGGCCGCATCAGGGATGATCAGGCCGGACGCAGTTTTGGTTTCCTGGTCGAGGCGTTTGACGATTACGCGATCGTTCAAAGGGCGAAGGTTCATACAAAACTCCTTAAAATTAACAATGGTACTGTTTGTTGCCGCATCAACAAGGTTGCTGCGGCGGAAAGTTTGGCCGAGAGCGCTGTTAGCACTCCCTTGGAACGAGTGCCAATTATAGGGACGGTATTAGGCTATTTCAAGACATACTTGCTGAATTGATGTGATTGGTCTGGCTCAGGCGGCGGGCAGGCTCAGCCGGAAACGCACTTGGCCCGGCTCCGCATCGGCCAGGGCGAGGCTGCCGCCGTGGGCCACGGCGATGTCGCGCGCCAGCGACAAACCCAGCCCGACGCCGTCCACCCGGCGCTGGTGGGCGTGGTCGGCCCGGTAGAAGCGGTCGAACAGGCGGTGGCGATGCTCTGGAGCAATGCCGTGCGACGCATTGGCGACGTCGATCCGCCATTGTTCGCCCTGGCGCCGGACCGACAGCGCGATCCAGCCGCCCGGCAGCCCGTATTTGACGGCGTTGCTGACCAGGTTTTGCAACACCTGGCGCAACAGGTCGGCGTCGCCGCGCACGGCGATCTGTTCGGGCAGGTTCAGGCGTACGGGCCGTTCCGCGTCCAGCAGGCCGATGTCTTCGGCCAGCTCGTCCAGTGTCGGCCGCAGGTCGAGCGGGCAAGGGGGGATGGCCAGCTGGCCGGCGTCGGCGCGCGCCAACAGCAGCAGCTTGCGCACGATGCTGTCCAGCCGCCGCACTTCATCCAGCATATTGGCCAGGCTTTCCTCCAGCACAGGATCGGCGCCGGCGCGGGCGAAGCTGCGTTCCAGCTCGCCCTGCAGGATGGTCAGCGGCGTGCGCAGTTCGTGGGCGGCGTCGCCGGAAAAGCGCGCCGATTGCAGGAAGCTGCGCTGCAGCCGCTCCAGCATGGCGTTGTAGACGCTGATCATCTGGGCGAATTCCAGGTCTTCCTCGGCGGCCGAGACCCGCTGGTCCAGCTCGCTCGCGGTCAGCCCCACCATGACGCCGGTCAGGTGCTCCACCGGCCGCATCGCGCGCCCGGCCAGATACCAGGCCAGCGCCCCCATGGCCACGGCCAGCACGCCGATGGCGGCCGCGAAACGGGTCAGGCTGGCGCGCACCTGGGCGTCCGACAGGCTGCGGTTGACGGCCACCCAGATCGTCACGGAGCCGTGTTCGGTACGGCCGATGCGCCAGCTCTGGCCGGCGCCCTCGACGGTGTGCAGGCCGGGGCCGCGCGGCAGTTCGGCGCCGCCTAGCCAGTGCTGCCAGGCGGGGCTGCGGTACAGCGGCTTGCTGCCGGCGTCTTCCACCAGCAGCAGGGCGTAGGTTTCCGGACCGCTGGCGGCCGGGGCGAAGCCGCTGAAGCTGGCGTTGAGCTGGGCGTCGGTGGCCGGCCACAGGGACAGCGGCGTGGCCTGGAAGCCGGGGCCGGCCAGGTGGGCCGACAGCATGCGGTCGATGATGTCGGCGCGGCGGTGGATGATGGTGTAGCTGGCCATCGCGTACAGCAGTACGATGGCGGCCAGCGCGGTGAGGGTGGAACCGAGGGCGATGCGCAGCCGGAACGAGCGCAGGCGCGGCCAGTGTGCTTTCACGCCGGCTCGTCCGGCTTGCGCAGGCGGTAGCCGACGCCGCGCACCGCTTCGATGGCCACGTGGTCGGGCAGTTCCAGCTTCTTGCGCAGGCGCTGGATGCACACATCGACCATATTGGTCTGCGGCTTGAAGTCGTAGCCCCACACATGTTCGAGGATCTGGGTGCGGGTGTAGACCCGGCCCGGCGAGCGCAGCAGGTATTCCAGCAGATTGATTTCGCGCGCGGTCAGGTCGACGGCGCGGCCGTCGACCTCGGCCACCCGGCTCAGGCGGTCCAGCCGCAGCGGTCCCAGCGTCAGCACATTCTGCCGTTCGCCGCTCACGCGCCGCAGCAGCGCATGGATGCGGGCCACCAGTTCTTCGACATAAAAGGGCTTGGCCAGGTAATCGTCGGCGCCCAGGTTGAGGCCGGTCAGGCGGTCGTCCAGCTCGTTGCGCGCGGTCAGCAGGATGACCGGCACGTTGCGCCCCTCGCGCCGCATGGCCTTGAGGATGGACAGGCCATCGCGGCCCGGCACCATCACGTCCAGCAAGACCACGTCGTAGTCGCGCGACAGCGCGTAATCGTAGCCGAGGTTGCCATCTTCGCAATGGTCGACCAGGAACCCGTGCTCGCGCAGGCCGGCGCACACAAAACTGGCGATGCGTTGTTCATCTTCTACTAAAAGCGCTTTCATGGCGGCATTGTCGGCGCTGGCCCGGCCGCCGTCAATCCTGGCCTTTGATTACAACTTTGTAATTTTCCCGTTTGCCGAGCTGTCATTTGGTCTTGATTTAATGCAAGTGTGTCAAACCATAAACAAGGGGTAGAGATGAGTATCGGCAGCTGGTTAAAGAAACACGTAGTGAAGCCCATCGTCAACGTGGTCGACAAGGTCGGCGACACCGTCAAGGACATCGGCGGCGATTTGAATGGCATCGGCGATGCGTTCGACGCGGTCGGCGATGACATCACGGCGGCGGCCAAGAAGATCAGCGAACTGGGCTATACCAAGAAAAGCCTGGGCAACGGCGACAACAATTACACGGCCAGCTCGCTGGGCGCCAACATCATCCACGGCGACGGCGGCAACGACACCATCACCGTCAATGCCGGCGCCTACAACAACCTGTACGGCGACGACGGCAACGACACCATCATCGTGCGCGTGGGCGGCTACAACCGCATCGACGGCGGCAACGGCGACGACACCATCCGCGTCGACGTCGGCGTCTACAACAAGATCAGCGGCGGCGCCGGCAACGACACGGTGACGGTGGCGGCCGGCGCGGCGGCCGACGTCGACCTGGGCGACGGCAACAACAGCCTGTCCATCAACAGCGCCTACAACGAGATCACCGGCGGCAACGGCAACGACCGCGTCACGGCCAACGGCGGCTGGAACAAGATCGACGTCGACGGCGGCGACAACACCATCACCGCCAACGGCGGTTCCAACACCGTCAGCACCGACGGCGGCAACGACAACATCACCGTCAATGGCGGCTCCAACACGGTCAACGCGGGCGACGGCTGGAACGTCATCAATGCCGGCGGCGCATCCAACGTCATCAACACCGGCAAGGACGCCGACGTGGTCACGGCCGACGGCGCCAGCAACGTCATCAACACCGGCGGCGGCGACGACCGCATCACGGTCAAGGCCGCCAGCAACGTGATCGACGCCGGCGAGGGCACCAACACGGTGAAGGCAGACGGCGGCAACAACCACATCACGGCCGGCGCCGGCGACGACACGATCACTGCCAACGGCGGCGCCAACGAAGTCAAGGCGGGCAACGGCAACAACAACGTCACGGTGAACGGCGCGGCCAACGTCGTGACCACGGGCACGGGCTGGGACACGGTCACCGCCGCCGGCGGCGCCAACATCATCAGCACCGGCGCCGGCAACGACAAGGTGCAGGCCGTGGGCGGCGCCAACGTCGTCAATGCCGGCAGCGGCAATGATGTAGTGGTCGCGCTGGGCGGCGCCAATGGCATTACCGCCAGCGACGGCAAGGACAACATCGTCGCCGGCGGCGGCGCCAACGTCGTCATCGATGACGGCGGCAATAGCAACATCGTGCTGGGCGGCCTGCTCAACATCGCCTACACCGGCGGCGCCGGCAACAAGGTGGCGGCGCTGGGCGACAGCAACGCGCTGGTCAGCAACCAGGGCGGCAACACCGAAGTGGCGGTCGGCGTCAACAACGTGCTGCTGGCTAACGGCAGCGGCAATACGCTGGTCGGCGCGGGCGGCGCCAACCTGGTGGCCACCACCGTCGGCGGCGACACCGTGGTGGCGCTGGGCGGCGCCAATGTGGTGCTGACCGAACTGGGCGGCATGGTCAAGACCGCCACCGGCGGGCTGGGCAAGGTGCTGGCCGACGCCATGCCGAGCAAGGCGGCCGCCACCGCCATCAACAACGCCAGCGCCAAGCTGGCGGCCGCGCTCAACAGCGGCGCCGGCAACGATACCGTGGTGGCGGTGGGCGGCAACAACGTCATCTACACCGGCGGCGGCAAGGACGTGGTGACGGCAGCCGGTGGCAACAACATCGTGCTGGCCAACGGCGGCGACAACATCACCACCGCGCTGGGCGCCAACAACATCATCGTCAACACGGCGGGCAACAACGTGGTGACGGCGGCCGGTTCGGTCAACGTCATCGTGACCGGCCTGGGCGATGGCCTGGCCGATGTCAGCGCCAAGCTGGGCAGCGCGGCCGGCGGCGCCACCAAGGCCGTGGCCGCTTTCATCGGCAGCAACCTGGCCCATGGCGACGGCAACGACGTGGTCAGCGCCATCGGCTCGACCAACGTGGTCTATACCGGCAGCGGCAACGATGTCGTCACCGGCATCGGCGCCAACAATGTGGTGTGGAGCGGCAGCGGCAACGATACCGTGACGGTGTTCGGCGCGCGCAACGTGGTGTGGGGCGACGCGGGTGCGGACACGGTCACGGCCGTCGGCGCCAACAACCTGCTGGCCACCGGCAATTACGCGGAAACCGCAGCCACCGCCGTCGGCCTGGTCGATTCCATCGCCGCCGGCGTGGCCGCCACCGATCTGGTGTCCAAGGCCGGCCTGTCGGGCGCGGCGTCCAGCCAGAGCAGCCCCGATGTGATGACCGCATTCGGCAAGAACAATGTGCTGATCGGCGGCAGCGCCGACACCGTGGCTACCGCGCTGGGCGTCAACAACCTGGTGGCGACCGGCGCCGGCAACGACGTGGTCAGCGCCATCGGCAGCAAATCCGGCATCGTCACCGGCGCCGGCAACGACGTCGTCACCGTGATCGGCACCTACAACGTGGTATCGGCCGGCAACGGCAACAACGTGGTGACGGCGCTGGGCAAGGGCAACCTGATCGAGGGCGGCAGCGGCGACGACGTGCTGACCGCGCTGGCCTTCGGCACGGCCGCCAAGGCCGTCAACGTCAACGGCAACCTGATCGTGGCCGGCGACGGCAACAACGTCGAAACCGTGGTCGGCAAGGACAACGGCGTCATCGGCGGCAGCGGCAAGGACGTGCTGGTCATGGTCAGCTACGGCGGCGGCAACACCAGCATCACCACCAACGAAGCCGAGGGCACCAACCAGACCACCACCAGCACCACCAAGGGCAGCACCCAGCTCAACGTGGCCTGGACCGGCGCCGGCAACGATACCGCCGTCGTCTACGGCGACCACAACGTGGTGCTGTCGGACGCGGGCGACGACTTCCTCGTCGTGCTCAACGGCGGCAGCAAGCTGAGCTATTCGAGCGTGACGAACGAAGCGATCGAAGGCTCGGACAAGGCGCAGACCACCAGCTCCACCAAGGTCAGCCTCGACACCGGCATGAACTTCGTCCACGCCGGCGACGGCAACGACACGCTGATCCTGGCCGGCACCACCACCATCGGCATGGGCGGCAACGGCAACGACCTGATCGTCTCGTCCGGCCAGAACAACATCGCCCTGGGCGGGGCCGGCAACGACACCATCATCGGCCTGGCCGAGATCACCGTGTTCAATGCGGCCGAAGCCATCGTCGAGAACGACTACGAGTCGGCTGGCGACTGGGTCAGCGCGGCCATGAACGCCAACTTCATCCGCTCGCAGTACGGCGCGCTGTCCAAGGGCGACTTGGGCAAGCTCAACCTGGTGGGCAATGTGATCATGGGCGGCGACGGCGACGACACCATCTTCGCCACCAACGCCGGCAGCTATGTCGGCGGCGGCAACGGCAACGACACCATGATGGGCCTGGGCTGGGGCGTGATCGACCACCTGCTGGTGGGCAAGGCCAACGCGCTGAACGCGGCCTGGAACGATGCGGGCAAGGGCTTCGACGCCATCACCAAGTACCTGAACACGACCTTCACGGACGAGATCAGCAAAGGGTGGGGCGGCGTGGCCGACAGCATCAAGGCCGAGCTCGCCAAGGCCACGGCCAGCGGCGGCAAACTGGCCGACGGCTTGAACAGCGTGGTCAACGATGCGCTGTCCGGCATCTCCGGCACCACCGGCCTGTCCACGTCCGGCATCGACGTCGCCACGCCGCTCAAGTCCGCGCTCGACGGCGGCAAGAGCGGCCTGACCACGGCCGTCAACGGCATCAGCAGCGGCGTCAACTACGTGGCCGATGCGGATGTCGGCACGGCGCTGGCCGACGCCACCGACTGGATGGGCAACGCGCTGAAGACGGCGTCCGACGCCAGCGGCGACGGCGTGAACTGGCTGGGCAAATACCTGGGCGTCAACCTGCACCTGAGCGAATTCAAAGGCGCCGACTTCTTCATCGCCGGCATGCTGGCCTACACGCTGGGCTACAAGTACGCGGGCAATAACCGTCTGTTCGGTGGCGCCGGCGACGACACCATGTACAGCGGCATGGGCAACGACGCCCTGTACGGCGGGGCGGGCAAGGATACCTATGTGATGTCCATGGGCGACGGCAAGGACACGGTGCATGAAGTGGTCGGCGGCAACGACGTGCTGAAGTTCACCGGCAACAAGCTGTTCAACGTCGCCATCTCGGCCGATCACGTCAAGGCCAATATCGACGGCAGCGACCTGATCATCAACTATGTCGATGGCGGCAAGTCCTACGCTCAGTTCACGGTGGCCGACTACGCCAAGGTCAACGTCACCGAGCTGGATCTGGTCGATGCCAGCGGCAAGCAGGTGGCCGCGATCAGCATCGCCGATCTGGTGGCGCATGCCGACCACGGCAGCAGCCCGTACGAGATGGCTGCCACGTGGACGGCGGATCGCATGCACACTTTCGCCGAATTGTTGACCGCGTCCATCACGGGCGGCAGCGCCGGAGTGCAGCTGGTGGGCCTGGCAAGCTAAGTCAGCGCAGCGCGATGCAAGGCTGAAGACGGGTGGCGCATGCCGCCGGTCTTCAGCTTTTTTTTGCGGCGTTAGGGACGCTGGTCAGCCATTTTGGTGTAAATTAAATAATATTCATTGGTTAAGTTTATTTTATTTGCAATACAATATGAGGGCCGAGCGACTACCAGGCTCGGTACTCTCATCTTGTAACCCAACCAACTGAAAGTGATCACTCTTATGATGAAGAAGCTAGTGTGCGGTGCTTTGTTGGCCGTCTGCAGTACCTTTACCCAAGTCGCCTGCGCAGCCCCCACCGAATGGGAATTCACCTGGACTGGTTTTAGATTTAGTTACAACGGCTACTACAGCGTAGATCATCCGGAATACCAAGTAAAAGGCACGTTCGCGGGCACGGATGCTAACCACGATGGCACTTTGTCGATGAACGAGTTGAGCTCGCTGAAAATCGACTTTGTCGATTATGCGGCGTGCAGCCCGAACACTAGCACTTATACCTGCAGGATAGATAATTTCTCCTACAGTCAGGCCGGGGGCTTGGAGTTCAGCGCAAGGCAGACGGTGTACAGCGACCCACCTGATGCTGGTATCCCATGGTGGACTGCGGACTCAATCAGTTATGACGAGCGTGGCATCACACAGACCCGCTTTGGCTATCAGATGCAACCAGAAGACATGGGCTACTACTTTGATTCGTATACAACCAAGACCGTCAAGCAAATTAGCGCGGTGCCGGAGCCAGAAACCTACGCAATGCTGCTGGCTGGCATGATGCTCCTGGGCGGTATTGCGCGCCGCCGCAAGTATCCGCAGTAAGGCTTTTTACGGCGCCGCGCTATGGCCTAGCGGCGCTCGCCGCGGGTCTTCAGCTGGTCCAGCAGCACGGCGGCGAGCAGGATCACGCCGCGCATCAAATACTGGTAGAAGGCGTCAACGTCCAGCAGGTTCATGACGTTTTCTACCGTCCCCATGATCAGCACACCAATCAGCACACCGAACATGCGCGCCTTGCCGCCCTGGAGCGACACGCCGCCCAGCACGCAGGCCGAAATCACATCCAGCTCAAAACCCTGCGCCGCATTCGGCTGGCCGCTGGTGATGCGCGACGCCAGTATCAGGCCGGCCATCGCCGTCACCAGGCCTTGCAGCAGGAAGATCCACACGCGCAGCCGCTCGACGCGCACGCCGGCCAGCCGCGCCGCTTCCGGATTGCCGCCGATGGCCAGCGTATTGCGGCCGAAGACGGTCTGGTTCAGCAGCACGCCGAACACCAGGAAGCAGCACGCGCACACCAGCACCGGCAGCGGCAGGCCGAAGATGCGGGTGTCGCCGAAGTTGATGAACGCGTCGTTGTTGATGCCGACCGCCTGGCCTTTCGACACGATGAACGCGAGGCCGCGCACCATCAGCATCGTCGCCAGCGTGGCGATCAGCGCGTTGACGCGCAGGTAGGCGATCAGCACGCCGTTGAAGGCGCCGATCAGCGCACCGGCAGCCAGGCCTGCGCCCACCGCCAGCAGCACGCTGCCGCTTTGCTCAAGCACGATGGCGCCAAGCACGCCGGCAAAGGCGATGGTCGAGCCGATCGACAGATCGAAATCGCGCGAGGCCAGGCAAAGCATCATGGTGCAGGCGACCATGCCGATCTGCGCCACCGACAGCATCAGGCCGACCACGTTGGTCAGCGAGAAGAAGTTTTCGACTGTGGCGGCCAGCACGGCGAACAGCACCACGTAAGCCAGCGGCATGCTGTATTCAACCAGCCATACGCGCTGGGCTTGGGACACCGCAGGCGCTGCGGCAGGATTCAATTGTGAGACGTTCATGCGATGCTCCGTGTTGGTAGTGCGGGCGTTTTAATGTAAGTGGCGGCGGGGGCGGCGGTGGAGTCGGGCAGGGCCAGGCGCAGCACCTCGGTTTCGCTGGCGTCGGCGCGCGACAGTTCGCCGCAGATTTCGCCTTCGCGCATGACGATCACGCGGTCCGAGATGCCCAGTACTTCCGGCAGCTCGCTCGACACCACGATCACGCAGCAGCCGCGCTCCGCGACTTCGTGGATGATGCGGTAGATATCGTTTTTGGCACCGACGTCGATGCCGCGCGTCGGCTCGTCGAGGATCAGCACTTTCAGGCCGGGTTCGGCCAGCCAGCGAGCCAGGATCACCTTCTGCTGGTTGCCGCCGGAGAGCAGGCGGATCTCCTGCTGGCGGTTGGGCGTCTTGATGCGCAGGCGGGCGATGAAGTCCTCGGCCAGCGCCGCTTCGCGCTTGTGGCGCAGGAACAGGCCGCCCAGCAGGTCGTTGCGGCGCACGCTGATGTTGATGTTCTCCGCAACCGAGGCCGTGGCCAGGATGCCTTGTTCCTTGCGGTCCTCCGGGCACAGTACGATGCCGGCCGCAATCGCGGCGGACGGGCCTGCGGTCGATACGGTTGCGCCGTCCAGCGTCACGCTGCCGGCGCTGCGCGTATCGGCGTTGTACAGGAGGCGCATCAATTCGCTGCGGCCTGCGCCGACCAGACCGAAGAAGCCCAGCACCTCGCCGCCGCGCACGGAAAAGCTTTGCGGGCCTTTCACGTGTTTGCCGTTGAGGCCTTGTATCTTCAGGCGTTCTTCGCCGAGCGGGCGGGTACGGTAGTCGTAGATGTCGCTCAGTTCACGGCCCACCATGTCGCTGATCAGGCGGTCGCGTGGCACGTCGGCCATCACGTCATGCGTGACGATCTTGCGACCGTCGCGGAAGATGGTGCAGGCGTCGCACAGTTCGTAAAGCTCTTCCAGCCGGTGCGAAATGTAGATCAGCGTGCGGCCGTCGGCGCGCAGTTCTTTCACGAGGCGGAACAGGATTTCGGTTTCGCGGTGAGACAGGCTCGATGTCGGTTCATCGAAGGCGATGACCTGCGCATCCTGCATGATGGCCTTGCAGATCTCGACCATCTGGCGCTGCGCGATCGACAGGTCGGCCAGCTTGGCGTCCGGCGCCAGGTCGACGCCGATGGCGGCCAGCTTCTCGGCCACCATCTTGTACGCCTTCGGCTTGTCCAGCAGGCCGAAACGGGTGGGCATGCGGCCCAGCAGCACGTTCTCCGCCACGGTCAGTTCGGGCACGTATTGCAGCTCCTGGTGGATCACGGCGATGCCGGCTCCGATGGCATCCTTGGCGCTGGTGAAGCGGCACTCCTTGCCGTCGACCAGCAAGCGTCCGCCGTCCGGTTTGTACTGGCCGCCGAGGATTTTCAGCAGCGTGGATTTGCCGGCGCCGTTCTCGCCCAGCAGGCCGTGCACCTGCCCGGCGTGCGCGGCGAAGCTGACGCCGTTGAGCGCCTTCACGCCCGGGAAGACCTTGCTGACCTGGTCGAATTGCAGATACGCGGTCATGTCACTGGCCCATCTGCTTGCGCACGTCGGCCTGGTTGGCGCGGGTCATCAGCATGCCCTTGGTCAGGACTTCGGCCGGCGGCACGGCTTTGCCGGTGATCCAGTTGTACATATTGACCGAGGTTTGATAGCCGTGCTCTTTGGCGCTGATCATCACGGAGCCGAAGAAGCCTGTGGCCGCAGGTTTGCTCAATTCGTTTTCTGCAGCCTTGGCGCCGCCGATGCCGACGCCGACCATGTTGTCCGCCTTGATGCCGCGGCCTTCTGCGGCGCGCACCGCGCCCAGCACCGCTTCGTCATTCAGGCCGACGGCGACCCAGTGCTTGAAGCGGGCGTTCTTGGTCAGCGCGATGTTGGCGGCGTTGAAGGCGCTTTCGGTATCGGTCTTCGCTTGCGGCGCATCGACGATGTTCGCGACCGGGAAGCCTGCGGCCTTCAGCGCATCGACCGCGCCCATGGTGCGCTCCTTGGCGGTCGGCAGCTGGTCGTAGGCGACGCGGATCGCGCCCACTTCGGCCATGTTCCATTTGCGCGCCTTGATTTCGGCGGCGATGCCTTCGCCTACCTGCTTGCCGATGGCGTAGCCGGAAATGCCCATGTGCGGAATCGAGGCGATAGGCTTGCCGCCGCCGTCGACCAGGCGGTCGTCGACCGAGATCACTTTCATGTTGTTGCGCTTGGCGGCGCGTTCGACGGCGGTGCCCAGTTTGACGTCCGGCGCGCAGATGACGAAGCCCTGCGCTTTTTGCGCGGCCAGGTTGTCGATGGCGGCGATCATCTTCTCGCCGTTCGGCACGCCGATCTTCACCAGCGCAAAGCCTTTTTCTTTCGCCGCCTGTTCGGCGTAGCGCCACTCGTCCTGGAACCATGGTTCCTCGGCCTGTTTGACAAGGAAGCCGATCTTGACAGGTTCGGCGGCGTAGGCGGCGGTCATCAGGAGCAGGCTTGCTGCGGCCAGTAAGGTACGTTTCATTGTGAATCTCCAGTGTTGATATTTTTATTTACGGCGTAACGCGCAGCTGATACACGGGTATCACGCTGACGCTGCGCACGGCGGCCATTTGGGCCTGTCCTGCAAAGTTTGGTCTCGCCTCTTTGGGCAAGTAGATTGGTGCGTCCGCCCGCAGCGGCAGTACGGATACGGTCAGCGGCTGGCCGAGCAGGGCGCCGGCCTGGAGCAGGCCGAACTGCCATTGGTAGCCGCTGTAGTACCAGTCGTCCAGCATGCGGGTGCCGGAGTACAGGCGGCCGATATCGCCGACGAAGTCGATCTGCAGCAGGGCGTCGTCCAGTCCGCGCAGCTGTTCGCGTGGGATGTTGATCTGCCATGTGCCGGCGGCCTTGAAGTCTTCCGGCAGCGGTTGGACTGCGGCCTTGGCGCTGCCGCCGATGACGACCGGTGCGGCTTCCTGCGCCGTGCGGGTCGGCGTGACGGTGGCTTTCAGATCGCGGGCGGGCAGTTCTGCTTCGAAGGACTGGAAGATGCCGTCGTTGCTGGCTGCGCGCAAAGCGGCCTGCGATCCGGCGGTGCTGGCTTTCGGCTGGCCGCTCATTGGCGGGTAGACGGCGAAGCGGAACTTGCTGCTTCCTGCTGAACGCATTTGCAGCGCGCCGTCGGCCACGTAAGTCTGTTGGCCGCTCAGAATCAGGCGGCGTTGGCCGCCCAGTTCCGCCACACTCAGTTGCTGCGATTGTTCGGCCGTCAGCACGACGATGGTCAGCGGCCGCTTGCCGGCGCGCTGCACGGTCACTGCCGCACCGGCGCCTGGCTGCACGCCGCTTACCAGCGCACGGCCGCCATGCACGGCGACTTGCGCGGCGCTGGCGTGGAGTTGCGGTGCGAGCGCGGCATCGAACGCCAGCTCCACCGGCACGCCGCTGCTGGCACCGAACACCGCCACCACACCGGCCTTGCCCTGGTCGAGCAGGGCCAAGGGCTGCGCCGTTGCGTAGGCGAGGTTCACGCCGTCGAGATCGAGATTCAGCGGCCAGATGAAGTACGCGCCATCGGCGATGTCGACCGGCGTGGCCGGCAAGGTAATCGTCTGGCCTGGCAGCTTGACCGAGAACTGCGTGGCCTGCTGCGCCGCCATCGCATACTGGCGAACGTGGTTGTTCACAAACAGGAAACCGCGACCGCCTTCGCTGCGCACCGCGAAGCGCGGCGTTTTCAAATCGTCCGGCGTGGCAGGCGACGCATCCGGTTTGCGCACCGTCATCGGCGCAAGACGCGCACCGAAATCATGCAGGAACAAGTGGAAGGGACGCAGCTTCTCCAGCACCTTGCGCTGCTGGCCGTCCGGCCCAAGCGGCGCCTGGAAGTCGTAGCTGATCATGGTGGTGTCGTTGTAGCCGCCGCTGAGCGTACTTTCCTCCATCGACGTGCCGCCCAAGCCGGTCGGATTGCGGCCGCCGTGGAACATGTAATAGCCCATCAGGTTCACACCGGACCCCAGCTGCACCGGCAGCATGGACGCGATGTCGTCGGCCGACACCACCGTGCGGCGGCGATACATGAACGGCAGGCCCGCGCCGTATTCCGCGCCGAGGAAGGGCGTCACGTCCTTGTCCGTCTCCGCCGTGCCGGGCGCGTGGGCGGCGGTCTGCGCGCCCAGGTCGCCGCTGACGCGGGTGTCGAAGCGGAAGGCATAGGTCTCCTTGGGCGGCAGCTCGGCGGTGCTGGTGCCCCAAGGCTCGTCGGGGTAGCCGCCGAATACCGGCGTCACTTCGCCGCCGGGGTAGATGGTGCCGTCCCAGCCGGTCACGGTGTAGTAGGGCACGTCCATGCCCGCCTTCAGTGCCAGCTGTTTCAGCGCGGCGATGTGTGCCGCGCCCTTGCCGGGACCATCGATGTTGTATTCGTTTTCCAGCTGGATGCCGATCACGGGACCGCCATCCTTCCACAACTGGCCCTTGAGCTGCGCGCCGATCTGCGCATACAGCTTCTCCACCAGCGCCATGTACTGCGGATCGTTGGAGCGCGTCGGCATGGCGTTGACCACCCAATCCGGAACGCCTCCATAGCGCACTTCCGCGTGCGCCCACGGGCCTACGCGCACCACCACGTCCAGCCCCGCCTTGCGGGCCAGCTGCACGTAGCGGCGCAGGTCGCGGTTGCCCCGCCAGTCGAACTTGCCCGCCACCTCTTCGTGGTGGTTCCACATCACGTAGCTGGTGACGATGTCGATGCCGGCCGCCTTCATCTTGCGCAGCTCCGCTTCCCATTGTGTAGCGGGCGTGCGGCTGTAGTGGAACTCGCCCGCCACCGGCAGCCACGGAGCGCCGTTGCGGGTGAGGTAGCGCGCATTGGCGCCCAGCTTGTCGCCATTGGGTGCGACCGAACTGCCCATGCGCAGTGCCGCCGCCTTCGGTGCAGGCGTGGCCGCGCTGGCGTCGATGGACAGCATCGTATCGGCGCTGGCGGTGCTGCCTGCCAGGAGGCCCGCGATCAGCGCGGCGCCCGAATGGCGGCGTAACAAAAATGACATGCGGTCTCCAGTATCTTTTTTCTTTTTACCACTCGGCGACGCTGCCATCCGCGTGACGCCACACCGGGTTGCGCCAGTCCGGCGCGTTGCGGCTTGCTTCGATCACGCGTGCTTCGTCGATTTCCACGCCCAGGCCAGGCTTGGACAGCGGTTTCATATAGCCGTCGGTGATGCGGAAGTCTTCCTTGTTGAGTACATAGTCAAGCAGCTCGCCGCCACGGTTGTAGTGAATGCCCATGCTCTGCTCCTGCAGCACTGCGTTGTACGACACGAAGTCCACCTGCAGGCAGGCCGCCAGCGCGACAGGGCCGAGCGGGCAATGCGGCGCCAGCGCGATGTCGTAGGCTTCCGCCATCGAGGCGATCTTCAGGCATTCGGTGATGCCGCCGGCATGCGACAGGTCCGGCTGCACGATGGACAGGCCGCCGGCGTGGAAGACATTCTTGAATTCGAAGCGGGAGTACATGCGCTCGCCGGCCGCCAGCGGAATCGATGTGGTCTCCGCCAGACGCGGATAGTACTCGGCCTGCTCGGCCAGCACCGGCTCTTCGACGAACAGCGGGCGATATGGTTCCAGCTCGCGCAGCAGCACCTTGGCCATCGGCGCGGCCACGCGGCCGTGGAAGTCCAGGCCGAACTCGATGCTGTTGCCGAAAGCGGCGCGGATCTCGGCGACGCGTTCGACGGCCTTGTCGACGGCGGCGGCGGTGTCCAGCATGCCCAGTTCCTCGGTGCCGTTCATCTTGAAGGTGTCGAAGCCGCCCTCGCGCAGCGTGCGGATGTGGTCAATGATGTCGGAAGGGCGGTCGCCGCCCACCCAGCTGTACATCTTCATGCGGTCGCGTACCAGGCCGCCCAGCAGTTCGTAGACTGGCTTGCCCATCACCTTGCCCTTGATGTCCCACAGCGCCTGGTCGATGCCGGCGATGGCGCTCATCAGGATCGCGCCGCCGCGATAGAAGCCGGCGCGGTACATGGTTTGCCACAGGTCGTTGATGCGGGCCGGATCCTGGCCGATCAGATAGGGCTCCATTTCCTGCACCGCAGTCTCCACGGTGCGCGCGCGGCCTTCGATGACCGGTTCGCCCCAACCGACAACGCCTTCATCGGTTTCGATCTTCAGCAGCATCCAGCGCGGTGGTACACGGTAGGTGGTCAGTTTGATGATTTTCATAGGTGTGGGAAGTAAGTTCGGGAACAGTGCCCAGTCTAAGCCCGGCTGCTAGACTGGAAATATGATAAATTCGCAAGGAGCCATATCAATATCGGATAGCTGACCGGGCCCGGTGCAGGTATTCGATATCGGCATGGCAGGCGCCGAATTATTCATATCTCCGGGGTGTGCGGCGGGCTTAGACTGGCGCGATCACGTCACCCACCCGGAGTTCCCGCAGCATGAGTCCACACAGTACGGCCGTCGCGCCCACGCCCGGCATCCTGTTGATACGCGTCGGCCTGGCTGGCAGCTCGCTGCGCTGGGACGCCAACGCGGCCTGCTGGCGATGGCCGGACCCGCAAGGTGGCCAGCTGTATGCGTGGACTGGCGGCGAAGAGGTGCCGGCCGGCGTGCGCCTGCTGGAGAGCGCCGGCGTGATTGCTTGCTGCCGCTCCGGGCGCATGCTGCTAGGCCTGGGCAAGCGCCTCGGCATGGTGGAGCTGCCCGATCCCGGACAGCCCGTCCGCCCACTCCAGGCGCAGGTGCTGGCGACCATCGACGCCGCCGAAGCGCGTACCGTCATCAGCGACGGCTGTACCGACCGCGATGGATATTTTGTTTTCGGCACCGCCAACACCGGCGCCGACCGGCGGCCCATCGGCAGCTTCTATCAGTATTCGACGCGACACGGACTGCGGCGCCTGGCCTTGCCGGCGGTGGTCGCGGCGAGCAGCATCGCCTTCAGCATGGACGGCACGCGCATGTATTTCGCCGATGCGGCAAAGGGCGCCATCATGCAGTGCACCTACGATGCGGAGCGCGCCAAGACCGGCGACGTTCGCGAGTACGCGCTGGCGGCTGAGCGGGGCGCGGCCACCGTCGACAGCGACGACATGCTGTGGAGCGTGCAGGGCGGCTCGCTGGTGCAGTACGACGCCGGGGGCCATGTGCGCCGGCAGGTCGTGCTGGCGCGGGAGGCGATGGCCGGCGTGGCTTTCGGCGGCGCCGATTTGACGCAGTTGCTGCTGCTGGGCGCGCGCGGCGGCCTGTATCGCCTGCCGCCCGGCCAGGCCGGGGAACTGGCCGCCGGCGTGGCCGATACGCCGTTCGACGACACGCCCGGGGCAGGCGTCGCCGTTTCCCAACGTATGAGATACGATGATTGACGCTGCAACAGCACGCCCTTATGATGGGCGATCCAGAAAATCGCCCCTATGACCGATTCAAGCTCCGACCGCTTCGTCCGCTCCCACCTGAAAACCCGCCATCTGGTCCTGCTGGTCGAACTGGGCCGCCATGGCTCCATCGCCCATGCGGCGCAAGCCGCCAATCTTACCCAGCCCGGTGCATCCAAATTATTGGGCGAGCTGGAACACGCGCTTGGCGTGCAGCTGTTCGAACGCCTGTCGCGCGGCGTCGCCCCGACCTGGTACGGCAAGGTGCTGATACGCCGCGCCGGCGCGGCGCTGGCGGAGATGGATGCGGCCCACCAGGAAGTGATGGAGCTGTTGTCCGGCTTGCGCGGACGCGTCGGCATCGGCACGGTGCTGGCGCCGGCCACGGGCCTGGTGCCCAAGGCGATCAACTTGTTGAAGTCGCGGCACTCGCGGGTGCATGTATCGGTCAGCATGTCGACCAGTAAAGCGCTGGTGGAGCGGCTGCGCAGCGGCGAACTGGATCTGGTCGTGGGACGCATCCTCGACACGGCCGCCGCCGATGAACTTAATTTCGAACCGCTGACCGACGAGCCGCATCTGCTGATCGCGCGCGCCGGTCATCCGCTGGCGGGCCGCACCGATCTGCAGCTTGAAGAGTTGATGGAGCAGTGCTGGATACTGCCGCCCGCCGGCAGCATCCTGCGCGACCGCCTGACCGCGCTGTTCCTCTCGCATGGCCTGGAGCAGCCGGCGGAAACCGTCGAGACCCTCGATTTGCCTGTAGTGGCAAGCCTGCTGACGAGCAGCGACATGATCGTGGCGCTGCCGTCGGACGCGGTGCAGCCGTATCTGGAGGCCGGCCTGATGACGGTGCTGCCGTTCGATCTCGGCGTCAGCATGGACTCCTTCGGCATTGTGACGCGCAAGCGACACCAGCTCTCGCCCGGCGCCGATGCGATGCTGCTCGCGCTGCGCGACGCCGCAGCCGGCATCTACCCTCATTACCGCAGGCCCGCATAGACATTCGTGTTGGCGAGATATACGATCTTCGTATCCCCCGCACGCAATAAGCTATTGGAAGTGCATCTTCCATTTCGTTAGCATCCAGTCATTCGTCCAAGCCGTAAATCAGAGACGAAACCAAAACAACACTGGAGATGCAAATGAAGCACAAGAAAATGAGCTGGCTCATCGCCACGCTTTTCACCTCCCCATTGCTGGTCCAACAAGCGCTTGCCCAGGAAGCAGCTGGCGATATCCAGCAGGTGAACGTCACCGGCATTCGCGCCTCGGTGCGCAATGCGCTGGCGGCCAAGGAAGCTTCGAACAGCATCGTGGAGGTCGTTTCGTCGGAAGACATCGGCAAGCTGCCTGACACCACCATCGCCGAATCGCTGGCGCGGCTGCCGGGCATGTCGTCCGGCCTGGATCGCGGCAACGCCAGCCAGGTCGTGGCGCGCGGCCTCGGACCACGCTTCATCGGCGCCACGCTCAATGGCCGCGAACTGGCGTCGTCCGAGCCTAACCGCGCGGTGCGCTTCGAGCAGTTCCCGTCCGAGTCGCTGAGCGGCGCCACGGTCTACAAAACGCAATCGGCCGAACTGGTCGAAGGCGGCGTGGCCACCACCATCGACCTGCAAACCGTCTCGCCGCTGAAGTACAACGGCCGCCAGGTGTCGTTGAAAGCGGACGCGCTGTACTACGC
The DNA here is from genome assembly GCF_009380165.1 of Rugamonas rivuli. Lineage (GTDB taxonomy): Bacteria > Pseudomonadota > Gammaproteobacteria > Burkholderiales > Burkholderiaceae_D > Rugamonas > Rugamonas rivuli. The sequence goes on along the minus strand of NZ_WHUF01000004.1, from coordinate 221,171 downwards.
GATGGCGCGCGATATCCCCGGCGCCACCAAACTTGCGCCTCGCGTCGGCGGCGTCTACATCGACCAGTTCGACAACCGCAAGCTCGGCGTCGCGCTGGCGTTCAGCTACCAGGACCAGCCTTCGATTGAAAAGAACGTCAAGCAGTTTGGCTTCAATGAGGACCACTCCGCCGACTTGAACGGCGACGGCAAGATCGACAAGACTCCATGGGGTTGGGGCGATTCCGCCAAGCGCGGCAAGGACAAGCGCTCCAGCGTATTGGGCAAGGTGGAATGGAAGCCCAGCGGCGACGCCATCATCACCGGCGATGCCTACTACGCGCAGGCCAAGATCAAGGAGCCGGGCGTCGCCCACTGGAGCGGCGATACCGGTAACTGGGACGGCTGGCAGAAATCCGCCTACAGCAACCTGGATATCCGCAATGGCTATGTGGTCGGCGGCACTGTCACCGGCGTCGGCCTGACCACCAACGATACCCTGTGGACGCAGGACATGGACACCTTCGCCACTGGCGTGAACGGCAAATTCAATGTCGGCGACTGGAAGATCGAATCGGACCTGTCCACCTCGCGCGCGGGCCGCGACAGCCAGTGGCGCGACCTGCGCCAGGTCTCCAACAACGGCGCCACCGTCAGCTTCTCCTTCACCGGCGATGAGCGCCAGGTGTTCTCCTACGGGCAGGATACCGGCAATCCGGCCAACTTCGGTGCCGCCACCTTGTACGTCGATACCGATGGCCATCTGCGCGACAGCCTGAACGCGCTGCACCTGAGCGCTGCGCGCGCGGTGGAGTGGGGCCCGGTCAACAAGCTGAAAATCGGCGCGCGCGCCACTGACCGCGAGAAGGACTATCACCAGACGACGTGGAATATTTCGCGTCTCGCGACGAACGGCACCCTCTCAAACTCGGACTATGAAACCGTCACCGTTGCCGGACTGGCCGCGCCGTTCATCGCGCTGAAGGACTTCGTGGGCACCATGGAGAGAGCATTCGGCGCCTCGGCCTTCGATTCGTCCGGCCGCGTGCCGACGCAGAACGACCTGCTGTCCGGCTGGCGCGTCAAGGAGCGCAGCTCTTCGGTGTATGCACAGGGAGACCTTGAGGGCGACGTGGGCGGCAAGTCCTATCGCGGCAATGTGGGCGTGCGTGTGGTGCACACCACCCAGACGGGCGAGGGCATGCAGTCGCTGAATAACGCGGCGCCGACGGCGGTTTCCGACGGCACCAGCTACACCGAGATCCTGCCTAGCCTGAACCTGATTTTCAACATGGATGAGAAACAGGAACACCAGGTCCGCTTCAGCGTTGCGCGGGCGATGTCGCGCGCGCCGCTGGACGAGATGCGGGGTTCGCGCAATATCTTCATCGATCCGAATCCGGCCATGCCGCTGACCGGCAGCGCAGGCAATCCGCAACTGAAGCCGATGATGGCCAATCAAGTGGACCTGGCCTACCAGTGGTACTTCGGCAAAGGTTCGCTGCTGTCGGCTGGCGCGTTCTATAAAAAGATCACGCGCTACATCGGCATCGTCAGCGACAACACCACTATCGATGGCCGCGCTGCGGTGATCACCCGTTCGGTCAACGGCGAGGGCGGGAATGTGCGCGGCCTGGAGTTCATCTACCAGCAGGCATTCGATAACGGCTTCGGCGTTTCGAGTAATTACTCGTACACGAACAGCGACATCAAGGAGAGCTTCCCTACTGCGAATCCGTTCCCGATCGAGGGCCTGATGAAGCACAACGGCGGCGTGACGCTGTGGTACGAGAAGAACGGCTTCGAGGCGCGTACGTCGGCCAACTATCACAGCAAGTTTGTGCGCAACCCTACCTGGGGTGCGGGCCAGTTGATAGAGAACGGCGCCGAGACTTATCTGACGTTGAACGTGGCGCAGCAACTGACCAAGCAGTTGCAGGTGCGCTTCGGCATCGACAACCTGACCAACCAGAAGGTGGTTTACACCAGCGCCAATATCCCGCAGCAGCAGGAAGTGACCGAGTTTGGACGTCGCTTCAATCTGGGCCTCTCGTACAAGTTCTGACATCGGCCCTCCGATTGTGGTTTGGCGGAACGGTGCGTGATGGCGCCGTTCCGTTTTTTTTATCCGGGAGCGTGACTTGAAAATGATGACGATGAACTGGCGACGTTTATGCGGCGCCCTGGTTTTATTGGTGGCCGGCGTATCCGCCCATGCGGCGACGCAGGGCCGCGAGAAGCTGTCGCTGGATCGCGGCTGGCTGTTCCACCTGGGCGATATCGTCCAGCCGCCGATCAAGGGACACGGCGAATCCTACGGCAACGCCAAGGCGGGCAATGCCGCCGGCGCAGCCGGCACGGAGTACGACGATTCCGACTGGCGCCACCTGGACCTGCCGCATGACTGGGCGGTCGAAGGTCCGTTCGATCCCAATACCAACGTGTCGCAGGGCTACCGTCCGCGCGGTATCGGCTGGTATCGCCGCTATCTGCGTGTGGACGCAGCAGATCGTGGCCGCCATTTCGAATTGCAGTTCGACGCCATCGCCACCCACGCCACCGTTTGGGTGAACGGCAATGTGGTGAACCGCAACTGGTCCGGCTACAACTCCAGCTATATCGACATCACGCCTTATCTGCGCTATGGCGATGCGATGAACACCATCGCCATCCGCGCCGATGCCGAGGCCATGGAGGGCTGGTGGTACGAGGGCGCGGGCATGTATCGCCATGCGTGGCTGGTCAAGCGCGATCCGGTGCATGTGGCCACGGACGGCGTGCATGCCACGCCTGTGCCGCCTTCGGGCAAGGGCACGCAGTGGACGATACCCGTCGAAGTCACGCTGAACAACAGCGGCAAGCAGGCCAGTGGCGTGACGGTGGAGGTGACGCTGTTCGACCCCGCCGGCAAGCAGGTGCTGCGCAGGAGCACCACCGCGCGCGTGGCGGCGCTGGGCGCGGGCACGGTGCAGGTTCCGCTGGCCATCGCCGCCCCGGCATTGTGGTCGCTGGAGAAAACCAATCTGTATCGCGTGACGACGCGCGTTCTGCAGGACGGCAAGGCGCTGGACGAGGTATCGCTGCATACCGGCTTCCGCACCATACGCTTCGATGCGGCGCAGGGCTTCTTCCTGAACGGCGTGCATGTGAAGCTGCAGGGCGTGTGCATCCACCAGGACCATGCGGGTGTTGGCGTGGCAGTACCGGATTCGGTGTGGGAGTACCGCCTGCGGCGCTTGAAGGAGCTGGGCGTGAACGCGATCCGTTTCTCGCATAACGCGCCGGCGGCCGAGGTGCTGGATCTGGTGGACCGCATGGGCTTTGTAGTCATGGACGAGAACCGCAACTTCAATCCCTCGCCGGATTATTTGAAGCAGCTGGAGTGGATGGTCAAGCGCGATCGCCATCATCCGGGCGTGATCCTGTGGTCGGTGTTCAATGAAGAGCCGGAGCAGGCCACCGAAGTGGGCTACGAAATGGTGCGCCGTATGTCGGCCGCCGTGAAGGCGTTGGACGATACGCGGCCGGTGACGGCGGCGATGAACGGCGGCTTCCTGACGGAGCTGAACGTGTCGCACGCAGTGGACGTGGTGGGTTCCAACTACCAGGTGCCGGACTACGACCGCTATCACAAGGCCAATCCGAACAAGCCGTTCACCAGCTCGGAGGACACCTCGGCCTACATGACGCGCGGCGAGTTCAAGACCGTGCGCGAGAAAAACCTGATCGCCAGCTACGACGACGATGCGGCGGAGTGGGGCAATACCCACCGCGACGCATGGCAGGCGATCGCCACGCGGCCTTATGTGGCGGGCGGTTTCGTCTGGACCGGCTTCGATTATCGCGGCGAGCCTACGCCCAACGAATGGCCTTCTGTCAGTTCGGTGTTCGGCATCATGGACCTGAACGGCTTCCCGAAGAACGCCTATTACATCCATCAGGTACAGTGGATCAAGGACCGCCCGCTGATCCACATCGCGCCGCATTGGAACTGGAGCGGCAGCGAGGGCAAGGAGATTCGCGTCATGGTGATGGCCAACGTGGAGCGCGTGCAGCTGCTGCTGAATGGCCGCCTGCTCGGCGAGCAGAAGGTGGACCAGTACCGCATGAACAACTTCAACGTCGCCTACGCGCCGGGCAAGCTGGAGGCGATCGGCTACAACGGCGGCAAGGAGGTCGCACGCACGGCGGTGGAAACCACAGGCGCCGCAGTCGCGCTGGAGCTGGCGCCCGACCGCACGCAACTGGCCGGCGACGGCCGCGATGCGATGCCGATCACGGTGCGCGCGCTGGATGCTCAGGGCCGCGCTGTGCCGCTGGCCGATGCGCAGGTGACGTTTGCGGTGACGGGCGGCGGCCGCTCCATCGGCCATGGCAACGGCGATCCGAATTCGCACGAGGACGAGAAGGGTGCGACGCGCCGGCTGTTCAACGGCTTGGCGCAGCTGATCGTGCAGAGCCGCTACGACAGCGCGGAGGCCATCAGCGTGACCGCCACTGCGGCGGGGCTGGCGCCTGCGCGCATCGATATTCCAGTGAGGGCGGTTCCGGCGCAGCCTTACGTGGAATCGGCCGAGGCGCCGCTGACGCTGGTGCGCAGCTGGCGCATCGCGCCGGACACCGCCCAGCGGCCGGATCCCAATCAGCAGCTGGCCAGCTTCGATATGAACACCTGGGGCTGGGGTTCGCCGCCGATGATCGCGCCGGCCGCTGCGAAATATCATCTGTACCGCGCCAGCTTCACGCCGCGCAAGAACCTGGCCGATGGCAGCGGTGTGATTCGTTTCGCCAGCGTGCGCGGCAAGGCCGAGGTCTGGCTGAATGGACAGTTGATCGGCAGGAAGGAAAGCTACTCGCCGGCAGCGTTTGAGCTGACGCTGCCGGCTGGTGCCGGACAGCGCGAGATCAATGTCCTCATCGAAGCGGAGGATGGGAAAACCAGCGGCATCGAAGGCCATGTGAGTATTGCGCCACGCTTGCTGGCAAAATAGCAATTCTCGTCAACGCGTTGACGGCAAGGAAATAAATCACGCGCTTGCCCGCCAAATATGCGGGCAAGCGTGCGATTCTGTTGACGGCGTAACGCGCGCTGCCTATAGTGGCGGGATGATTTCAGAATTCGAAGAACTATCCGACAAAATCGACCAGCTGGCCGAGATGACCCAGGCCCTGCGCCGGGAAAATGCCCAACTGCGCCAGGCGAATGCCGCCCTGGTGATCGAGAACATGAGCTATCAGCGCAAGCTGAGTGAAGCGGCCGGCCGGGTGGAAGCCTTGCTGGAGAAAATCCCTGCGCTCGACGGCGACGCCGAACAGGAAGAACAGCCTGAAAACGAGGATGCACGATGATACAGCTGGATGTGACCATCATGGGTTCGCCGTATCGACTGGTCGTCAAGGAAGGCGAGGAGCGCGCGCTGCGCGAGGCCGCTGCTTTCCTGGACAAGAAGATGACCGCGATCCGCGATGCCGGCAAGGTCAAGGGCAACGACCGCATCGCCGTGATGGCTGCGCTGGGCATGGCGGCGGAGTTCCTGTCGGTGAAATCGCCGGTGGGGCCGCTGTCGGACATGTCTATACTGGAAGTGCAGACCAAGATCAGCGCCATGCACAAAGTACTCGACAGCGCGCTGACGCCGCAAGAAACCCTGTTTTAATTCGCTAAACTCCTTCCTTTGCGGCGGACAAAAGAGTAAACTTCGTTTCACCCTGCGGTGTTCGCGATTGCCATATATTCCTTGAACCATTTATGTGCACCGGTTGCGGAATTTTGTTCGATGGGCGTGAGCGTCGCTAGTCCGATGAACCCGAAATTGAACTAACTGTGACCACCTTGAACCGTTTGGTTCGGGATGCCGGCAAAGACGGCACAGGCGGGGCCTATCATATAAAGAAGCGGTTGCAAGCATGTGAGTGCGCAGCCGCTTTTTTTCGTCTGGAGAAAATCCATGCAATATTGGTTGATGAAATCCGAGCCCGATGAAGTCAGCATCGACGATGTGATGGCTTCGCCCGATCAGACCACGCCGTGGTTCGGCGTGCGCAACTACCAGGCCCGCAACTTCATGCGCGATGGTATGCAGGATGGCGACGGCGTGCTGTTCTACCACTCCAGCTGTCCGGAACCCGGCATCGCCGGGCTGGCGAAAGTGGTGGGCGGGCCGTATCCCGACGCCACTCAGTTCGACAAGGACAGCAAGTACTACGACCCCAAGGCCACGCAGGAACAGCCGCGCTGGATTTCGGTCGATGTGCGCGGCACGCAGAAAACGCGCTTGCTGCCGCTGGCGGAGATGCGCACGATACCGGCGCTGGAGGACATGGTGGTGCTGCAAAAAGGCAGCCGCCTGTCGATCACGCCGGTGACGGCGGCGCAGTGGGCCGCCATCGTCAAGCTGCTGAAAAATTAGCGCAGGCTATGGCCTCACTGTTAGAAATTCTTCCAGGTCGCTAGCGGCCAGCGTTCGCATGCCTCCTCGAACGAACCACTGATCAGCGGTGAGCGCCGTGTCAATATCACCCTTCCGCGGGTTTTTGTGTTGGTCCAGTATTCGCCACGCATTTCAAGTGTGTGCTTGCCTCCAATTTGAATCTCCGCGGCCCCTTGCTGCGTACCTTCTCCCGCGCGAAATGCTTCGTTCAGTGAGTATAGATAGACCAGTCGTTTAATCTGGGCGGCGTCGTTGGTAATCAATTGCGCTGCGTAGGAGACGCCATGTCGGTCCCGCGTAAAGCTTAAAACTGTCAGGGATAGCAGGTCTTGGCGGATCGAGAAGACAATTGGAGGCTGTTGTTGCACATTGTCCCGACCCCGTTCCCAGTCGGATTCCAGATGCCCCGTCCATGTCCCTTCCAGCACAGGCACGCCTAAGATCCAAGGAAAGGGGCGCAGTTTCCATCCCCATTTTATGATCGCGATACAGGCCAGTAGCGTGCCGGAGATGGCTGCTGGAATGTGGCTGACGATTTCCCTTGTTTCTGCAAAGCCGGTCACCGCCCAGCTCAGAAAGAGGCATAACAAAAACAAGACCACCGTCAGATAAATGAATTTCTTGAGGTGGTCGGCATTTGTTCCGATGCTGAGCATTTTAGCTTTCCGGCGGCGAGATCTTACGCGTTGTTCCCCGAATGAAAAGAGTGCCCCCGGTGTGCTTGCTGAGGGTGGCTGCGGCTGCGACTGACGGCAGCATTGAACAGAGATATGCTGCCATGAATCGCGCGCCGATGGGCTGGCTGTTCGCTATCGGATGACTTTGATCAGGTACTGGCGGCGAGAGAAACTGGCAGACGTGAGTGATCGCAAGGCTATCGGCATTCACCAAATGGAAGCCATCATGGAATGGCGACACGCGCCGACATATCTGATGCAATAGCTCGGCGCTTTGGCGGACATTTTTGGTTGGCAAGTCCAATGACGAAACATCGGGAGCCAGTGATACCGATGGCAGTAGAAAACCGGGGCGATAAAACAGCAGACCCAAGCCGGAAAAATCCGGGACTTTTTCCTTGCTGAGGTCGGAGAAAATTCTTGCTACCCAGTTTTCTATCTGATGGTTCATTTCACCACCAACTTTAATACGATCAGGCCTTGATGGGCGCGCGGCCTTTTTGTTTGACGGTGTAGGCCCACGCCAGCATCGCCAGCGCGCCGGCGACCATCGGCAGCGACAGCACCTGGCCCGAGGTGATCGGCATGCCGAGCACGGTGGTTTCCCAATCCGGCGTGCGGAAGTATTCGGTGAAGAATCGCGCGCAGCCATACAGCAGCGTGTACGTCGCGCCGACCGCCAGGCGTGGGCGCTCCTTGCGCGCATACAGCCACAGGATCGCGAACACCAGCAGGCCATCGATCAGCAGCTGATACAACGGCGATGGATGGCGCAAGCCTTGCAGGAACACGGGATTCGGCCACAGCGGATAGTTCGTGTCCGGCCACAGCATCGCCCATGGCAGCGTTTGATCGCTCACCACGCGGCCCGGCAGCTCGGCGTTGATGAAGTTGCCCAGGCGTCCGGCGGCGTAACCCAGCGGCACCAGCGGCGCGATGAAGTCGTACACGTCCAGCAGATTGCGGCCGCTCTTGCGCGCCCACACGGCCATCGCGATCAGCACGCCGAGGAAGCCGCCGTGGAAGGACATGCCGCCATGCCAGACCTTGAGGATCTCGATCGGATTGGCGAAGAAGTAGCCGGGACGGTAGAACAGCACCTCGCCCATGCGCCCGCCGATCACCACGCCCAGCATGCCGTAGAACAGCATGTCGTCCAGGTCTTCCTTCTTCCAGCCCTGCGCGGCGATGTGCGGCTGCTTGATGCGCACGCGGCCCAGCGCGATGAACATGGCGAAGGCGAGGACGTACATCAATCCGTACCAGTGGATCGCCACCGGCCCCAGTTGCAGGGCGATTGGATCGGGCATCGGGTGTATCAGCATAGGGTGTTCTTCCTTAATAATTCCAAAAAGCCGCGCAGTACCGGCGAGGCATTGTCGCGTCGCCAGGCCAGGCCGGTTTCGACCAGCGGCGTGGCGTCGCGCAGCGCCCGGTATTCTACCCCGGGCCGCATCAGGTTGGACACGGACTGCGGCACCAGCGCCATCCCCATGCCCGCCGATACCAGGCTGACGATGGTCTGCATCTGTATCGCCTGCTGGCCTATCTCCGGCGTGATGCCGGCCTCGCGGAACACCGACAGGATGGCGTCGTACAGCGCCGGCGAGATCGCGCGCGGGAAGATGATCAGCGGTAGCTTGGGCAGGGAAGCCAATGCCAGCCTGCCTTTCTTCTTCACCAGGCCGGCCGGCAGCGCCACCACCAGCGGCTCGCTCAGCACCGGCAGATAGTCCAGTTCCAGCTTGGCCTTGTCCGGCAGCGGCGGGATCAGCAGGCCGGCGTCGATGCGGTTGTGCAGCAGGTCGTCCAGTTGCAGGTCGGAGGTGGCTTCCTGCAGCGTGATCTGCACCTGCGGCCAGGCGGCGCGGTAGGCGCGCAGGAAGGGCGGCAGCACGCTGTAGTCGGCCGACGAGACGAAGGCCAGCGTCAGCCGCCCGACTTCGCCGGTGGCGGCGCGCTGCACCAGCTGCGGCAGTTCCAGCGATTGCGCCAGCATACGGCGCGCTTCCGGCAGCAGGGCGGCGCCGGCCGGCGTCAGCGCCACGCCGCGCCGGTTGCGCTCGAACAGCGCGGCGCCCAGCAGCTCTTCCAGTGCCTGTATCGTTTGCGACAAGGGCGGCTGCGTCATGTGCAGGCGCAGCGCCGCCTTGCCGAAGTGGAGTTCCTCGGCGACGGTGACGAAATAGCGCAATTGCCGCAGTTCCAGATTCATATTGTTTACTATTGAAATTTGTCTCAGTGATATTTTATACGACTCACAGAGTCGAAAATACTATATTTGACACCGGGGCAGGGGGAAGGCAATCTCTCATACTAAGCCAGCGGTCTTAAGCCCGCCTTTATCATTGGAGAATCATCATGCCGCAATACCGTTCCCGCACCACCACCCACGGCCGCAACATGGCCGGCGCCCGCGCCCTGTGGCGCGCGACCGGCATGAAGGACGGCGATTTCGACAAGCCTATCGTCGCCGTGGTGAACTCCTTCACGCAGTTCGTGCCCGGCCACGTGCACCTGAAGGACCTGGGCCAGCTGGTGGCGCGCGAGATCGAAAAGGCCGGCGGCGTGGCCAAGGAATTCAACACCATCGCGGTCGATGATGGCATCGCCATGGGCCACGGCGGCATGCTGTACTCGCTGCCGTCGCGCGACCTGATCGCGGACTCGGTCGAGTACATGGTCAACGCGCACTGCGCCGATGCCATGGTCTGCATCTCCAACTGCGACAAGATCACGCCGGGCATGCTGATGGCCGCGATGCGCCTCAACATTCCGGTGGTGTTCATCTCCGGCGGCCCGATGGAAGCGGGCAAGGTAATCAAGGTGGTCGACGGCAAACAGAAGATCATCAAGCTCGATCTGGTCGACGCCATGATCAAGGCCGGCGATCAATCGGTCAGCGATGCCGACGTGGCCGAGATCGAGCGTTCCGCCTGTCCTACCTGCGGTTCGTGCTCGGGCATGTTCACCGCGAATTCGATGAACTGCCTGACCGAGGCGCTGGGCCTGGCGCTGCCGGGCAACGGCACCATCGTCGCCACACACGCCGACCGCGAGCAGCTGTTCCTGCGCGCCGGCCGCCTGATCGTCGAACTGGCCAAGCGCCACTACGAGCAGGACGATTACTCGGTGCTGCCGCGCTCCATCGCCACCAAGGCCGCGTTTGAAAATGCGATGGCGCTGGATGTGTCGATGGGCGGTTCCACCAACACCGTGCTGCACTTGCTGGCCGCCGCGCATGAGGCGGAAGTGGACTTCGACATGAAGGACATCGACCGCATCTCGCGCAAAGTGCCATGCCTGTGCAAGGTCGCGCCGATGACTGACAAGTACCACATCGAAGACGTGCACCGCGCAGGCGGCATCGTGGCGATCCTGGGTGAGCTGGCGCGCGCCGGTTTGCTGGATACCTCGCTGCCGACCATCCACGCGCCGACGCTGGGCGATGCGATCGAACGCAACGACATCAAGCGCAGCGACGATCCGGCCGTGCACCAGCTGTTCCGCGCCGCGCCTGGCGGTGTGCCGACGCAGGTGGCGTTCTCGCAATCGGAACGCTACGACGCGCTGGATACCGACCGCAGCACGGGCTGCATCCGCGACAAGGCGCACGCCTATTCGCAGGATGGCGGTCTGGCTGTCTTGTACGGCAACCTGGCGGAGAACGGCTGCATCGTGAAGACTGCGGGCGTGGATGAAAGCATTTTGAAATTCAGCGGCAAGGCGCGCGTATTCGAAAGCCAGGATGCGGCGGTTGAGGGCATCCTGGGCGATACGGTGCATGAGGGAGATGTGGTCATCATCCGCTACGAAGGTCCGAAGGGTGGGCCGGGCATGCAGGAGATGCTGTATCCGACTTCGTACATCAAGTCCAAGGGCCTGGGCAAGGCTTGCGCGCTGCTGACCGATGGGCGCTTCTCGGGCGGTTCGTCGGGGCTGGTGATTGGCCATGCTTCGCCGGAAGCGGCGGAGGGCGGTGCGATCGGCTTGGTGGAAGAGGGCGATATGATCGATATCGATATCCCTAACCGCACCATCAGCCTGCGCATCAGCGATGCAGACCTGGCTGCGCGTCGCGCGGCGATGGAGGCCAAGGGCTCGGCGGCCTGGAAGCCGGTGAACCGTCAGCGTTATGTGTCGCAGGCGCTGCAAGCCTACGCGGCGCTGACCACGTCGGCCGACCGTGGCGCCGTGCGCGATCTGTCGCAGATCAAGCGCTAAGGTCAGCTGTCATTCCCGCGCAGGCGGGAATCCATGCTGAGCATCCATGCTTGGCGCTCTATGGATTCCCGCTTTCGCGGGAATGACGGGCCGCTATTTCTTGTCGAAATTCTGCTTCACGCGCGCCTTGCGGCGCTTTTCATCTTCGTCGTGGGCCTTGCGCTTGTCCAGGCCCAGCATCGGCTCCAGGAACTCGAACCACACGAAGGCGAACACCATCAGCCCGATAATCCACCACCAGGACAGTAGGGCGAACTTCCACACTTCGAAATAACGCAGCCCGCACAGGGCGAGGATTAGCAAAATCATAGGCATGACGTTCTCCTCCAGTTACCTCATCTTACAAAGAAAACGGTTTTACGTGCAGCAATATTCTATTATCGGTCAACGAGCATAAGCGGTATGGCGTTTATTGTTCACTGGGAAAACACGGTAGAATTGTTGGCAGATTTGAGTAGCACTTACCTGGAGAAGACAATGAAACGCAATTTGATGATGGTTGGTATGGTGGTGGCTTCGGCATTCGCATCGCAATCGGCTATGGCCGACGCGGGTATGGACCTGGCGAAAGCGAAGAACTGCCTGGCTTGCCACGCCGTGAGCACCAAGCTGGTTGGTCCTGCCTACAAGGATGTCGCCGCCAAATACGCCGGCCAGAAAGATGCGGAAGCCAAGCTGGTGACGAAAGTGATCAAGGGCGGCACCGGCGCCTGGGGCGCGATCCCTATGCCTGCCAATCCGCAAGTGAGCGAAGCCGAAGCGAAAACCCTGGTGAAATGGGTGCTGGCGCAGAAATGAGCCTTGCTTTAGCCGCATAAAAAAAACGCGCCATCGGCGCGTTTTTCATTGGTACAGCTGAAACTTACTTGATGACCGAAGTGATGGTCTTGGTGCCGTTGTTGTAGTTGTACAGCGTCAGCGAGCCATCCTTGATGTCGCCCTTGGCATCGAACTCGATCAGGCCGGTAACGCCCTGGTACTTGATCTTCTGCAGCACTGGCAGGTACTTGGCAGGCTCTGCCGAGTTCGCCTGCTGCATGGCGGCAGCCATGGTCATGACCGAGTCGTACACGTATGGCGCGTACAGTTGCACGTCCATGTTGTACTTCTTCTTGTAGCGGGCGTGGAAATCGTCCATATTCTTTTGCAGCTCAGGCGGCACACCGCCGGCTTCCGCGCAGGTGACGACCGGTACCGCGGTTTCGCCAGCCAGCTTAGGCAGCGATTCGGTGCACAGGCCGTCGCCGCCCATGTACTTGGCCTTGATGCCCAGCGCCTTCATCTGGCGCAGCAGCGGGCCGCCTACCGAGTCCATGCCGCCGAAGAAGATGACGTCGGGATTCTTGGCCTTGATGGTGGTCAGGATGGCGTTGAAGTCGGTGGCCTTGTCGGTGGTGAATTCCTTGCCGACGATTTGCACGCCAGGCATCGCCTTCTTGGCGCCCTTGACGAACTCTTCAGCTACGCCCTGGCCGTAGGAGGTACGGTCGTCGATGACGGCGATCTTCTTCACGCCCATCTTGTTGACGGCGTAAGCGCCCAGCGTGCCGCCCAGCTTGGCGTCGTTGGCGACCACGCGGAAGGCCGAGTTGAAACCTTGTTGCGTATATTTGGTCTGGGTGGTGGCTGGCGAAATTTCCGGGATGCCGGCGTCGAAGTAAATCTTCGAGGCTGGGATGGTGGTGCCCGAGTTCAGGTGGCCGATCACGCCGTTGACTTTGGCGTCGACCAGTTTCTGTGCAACGGCCGTACCCTGTTTCGGATCGCCGCCGTCGTCTTCCAGCACGAGCACGAATTTGACCGGCTTGCCGCCGATCTTGATGCCTTTGGCGTTCAATTCTTCGACGGCCATTTTGGCGCCGTTTTCATTGTCCTTGCCAAGGTGCGCGGATGGACCGGAAACCGGCGCCACGTGGCCGATCTTGATCACTTCTTGCGCGCCGGCGCTGCCAGCAAAAGCCAGGGCGATGGCGAGTGGAATGAATTTGGTCTTGAACAGCATATGCATTCTCCAATGGTTGAATAAGCGACGGTGTCTCGTGAGCGCCGCAGAATTTTTTCTGCAAGGCCAAAAGGTACAACAAATTATTCTTAACGCAAAGGGAGATTCGCAGGGTTTCGCACTTTTAAGTGGCATTTCCCGGTTTTGATGCGCGCTGCGCTGGGAGGGGGCGGTCCGTGCACCAGAAGTGGGAACGGACCGGGTGGGAAATTCTTACTTTTTGGCTTGCAGATGCGTCAGCTCTTGCGAGACGGCGCGGGCGACGATTTTCTCGATGGTGTCGTGCAGGCCGATACGGATTTCGTTGGTCAGGCCATGCAAGGCATGGGTCAGTACTTCGGCCATGCAGTCCTTGATGCGCTGCTCCAGCACGAAGTCCACGCGCGACTGCAGCTGGTGCATGATGCGCTCGGACAGGCGATGCTCCATCATCGCCCATTCCGCATCGCCCCAGTTGTCGATGGCGTCGGCTTCCAGATCGGCCGCCATCTCGGCGCGCTTGGACAGGATGGAACGGGCGCCGTTAGCCGCTTCGCCGGGCAGCAGTTCATCGCCCAGGGGCTCGGCCTTCAGGACTTCCGTCAAGACAGGGATACTGGCGTCAAACGATTGGGCTTGGCTCATGATTTTCCTGTGACAAAGTGGGTAAGTGGATAGTCTTGCTGCTTGTATGCGACGTAGCGCTTGCGGCCTGCAGCCGCATCATCCTCGTCGGAGGAAATTACTTCGATCATGCGCTCGAATTGCGCGACCCCGGAAGGCGCGCGGCGCGACAAATTTATCAATAATTCTTTGTGTGGTAATTCCGCCTCATCGTTGTCGGTAAGAATGATTGGCGTGTGCGCGGCGAGCGCATCGCCGGCGAGCACGTGGGGCAGGAAGTCCACAGCGGAAAATGTCCACATCGCCGTGTTAAGTTCCGCCAGTTGCGCCTCATCGTCTGCCATCAGTACCACGCGCGTGTTGGCCGCGCTGGCCTTGCGCACGAGGCGGCAGGCATAGGCGATCTTGTCCGGCACGTTGGTGTGGAAATCGATGCGTGTCATAGCTGTTTGATCTGTTCTGTAGAGGAGGAATGCGCGCAGCAAGCCGCTGCGAGATTCCAGTTTATTCGAAAATTATTTTTGCCGCTGGCACCGATGTTGCTACCGCGTGCGAATTTTAGAATTGGAAACCGGGCGGCGCGTTGACCGGCGGCAGGGGCTTAGGCAGTTCCTCCACCGGGCGCGGCGCTTCGGGCACTGGTGGTGGTGGCGGTGCGGCGGAAACCGGCGCAGGGTACTGGTAATTCGGCGGCAGACGTTTCTCCAGCGGATAGCCTGCGTCGCTCAGCAACACGTCCCAGCTGTTCTGTTCGAAGCCGGTCAGTTTGCTGCGACCCACCAGCAACAATGGCAGCTGACCATTGCCTCCGGCCTTCTTCAGCGCCAACTGATCGTCCACCGAGGTAATGGTTTTTTCATGGAAGGGAATACCGCGCGCCATCAGCATTGCGCGGCCGTTGCTGCAACCATCGCACTGCGCCGTAGTGTAGAGCGTGACCGGGCGGTTGCGTACGGCGTCGGCCAGTTCCTGCGGCAACTCCACCGAAGCTCCGCCGGTGGAAAACGATTTCACTTCGACTTTTGTTTTGGACGGCGTGGATGGCGGTGGCGGCTGGTCGCTGTAGTGGGTGACACCCTTGTCGTCGACCCACTTGTACACCTGGGCGCTGGCCGTGCCGAAGCACAGCAGCGCAACGGTGAGCATGGCCAGCCGCTTCATGATCAGGCCGCCATGCCGCTGTGACGCAGCAACGCGTCGATGCTGGGCTCGCGGCCTCGGAAGGCCGTGAACGATTCCAGCGCAGGACGCGAGCCGCCTACCGACAGGATCTCCTGCAGGTAGCGCTTGCCGGTGGCGGTGGTGGCGTCCGGGCCCAGGGCCTTGGCTTCTTCGAACGCGGCGTAGGCATCGGCGGACAGCACCTCGGCCCACTTGTAGCTGTAGTAGCCGGCCGCGTAGCCGCCGGCGAAGATGTGGCCGAAGGAGTTCTGGAAGCGGTTGAATGCAGGCGGCACGATCAGCGCGAACTTGGCGCGCACCTCGTCGATCACTTGCTGCACGGTCTTGCCGGTGCTGGCGTCGTAGTCGTAGTGCAGGTGCATGTCCAGCAGCGAGAACTCGACCTGGCGCAGCGTCTGCAGGCCGGACTGGAAATTCTTCGCGGCCAGCATCTTGTCGTACAGCGCGCGCGGCAGCGGTTCGCCTGTGGTCACGTGCGAGGTCATGTGTTCGAGCACTTCCCATTCCCAGCAGAAGTTCTCCATGAATTGCGACGGCAGTTCCACCGCATCCCATTCGACGCCGGAGATGCCGGAGACACCCAGCTCATCCACCTGCGTCAGCATGTGGTGCAGGCCGTGGCCGAATTCGTGGAACAGCGTGATCACTTCATCGTGCGTGAACAGCGATGGCTGCACCACGCCGTCTGCCACTGCTGGCTCGGTGAAGTTGCAGGTCAGGTAGGCGACCGGGGTTTGTACTTTCTCTTCCTCGGCGCGGCGGCCGCGGGCGTCGTCCATCCAGGCGCCGCCGCTTTTGCCGGCGCGCGCGTACAGGTCCAGGTAGAACTGGCCGATCAGCTTGCCGTTGCGCTCGATGCGGAAGAAGCGCACATCCTTGTGCCATACCGGCGCGTCGTCCGGTTTGATCTCGACGGTGAACAGGTTCTGGATCAAACGGAACAGGCCGTCGACCACTTTGTGTTCAGGGAAGTACTGCTTCACTTCCTGCGCGGAGAAGGCGTAGCGGCGCTCCTGCAGTTTTTCGGATGCGTAGGGAATGTCCCAGGCTTTCAGTTCTTCGATGCCCAGTTCTTCCAGTGCGAATTTTTTCAGCTCGGCCAGGTCCTGCTCGGCGAACGGACGGGCACGCTTGGCCAGGTCTTCGAGGAAGGCGATCACCTGGTCCGGCGACTGCGCCATCTTCGGCACCAGCGAGACTTCGGCGAAGTTTTTATAGCCCAGCAGTTTGGCTTCCTCGTCGCGCAGCTTGAGCAGCGTGACGATGTTTTGCGTGTTGTCCCAGTCTTCCTTCTTGCTGAACACTTCGCCCTGCTCGGAAGCCTTGGTGGCGTTGGCGCGGTAGATGGTCTCACGCAGCTCGCGCTTGTCGGCGAATTGCAGGATAGGGAAGTAGGACGGGAAGTGCAGCGAGAATTCGTAGCCTTGCTTGTTTTCCTTTTCGGCGGCGGCGCGCGCGGCGGCTTTCACGTCGGCGGGCAGGCCAGCCAGGTCGGCCTCGTCGGCCACCAGCAGCTTGAAGTCGTTGGTGGCGTCGAGCACGTTTTCGGAGAAGCGGGTCGAGACCGACGCGTGTTCTTCCTGGATGTCGGCAAAGCGTTCTTTTTTATCGGCAGGCAGTTCGGCGCCGCCCATGCGGAAATCGCGCACGGCGTTGTCGATGATGCGCTTGCGGGCCGGCGACAGGCTGTCGAAGCCGGCCGATGCGCGCAGCGCCTTGTACTTGCCGAACAGCGCCTCGTTCTGGGCCAGCGCGGTCCAGAACTCGGTCACTTTCGGCTGGTTGTCGTTGTAGGTGGCGCGCAGCTCGGGCGTATCGACCACATTGTTCAGATGACTGACGATGCCCCATGCGCGGCCCAGCAGCTCGGTGGCGTTTTCCAGCGGGGTGACGAAGTTATCCCACGTCACTTGCTCGGACGGCGCTTCCAGTTGCTCGACCACGGCGCGGCTTTTGGCCAGCAGCTCATCGATGGCCGGGGTGACGTGCTCGGGCTTGATCGCATCGAAACGCGGCAGGCCGCTAAAGTCCAGCAGGGGATTTTGGTCAGTCATCTTGAGTCCAATAAGTTCGATACGGTTGTATTAAGTGCGCTCGGCCGCTTCGACGGTGTTCATCAGCAGCATGGTGATGGTCATCGGACCCACGCCGCCTGGTACCGGCGTGATGTGCGAAGCCACTTCCTTGATGCCGGCGAAATCGACGTCGCCGCACAGCTTGCCCGCTTCATCACGGTTGATGCCGACGTCGATGACGATCGCGCCCGGCTTCACCATATCAGCGGTCAGCGTATTGCGGCGGCCGGTTGCAGCCACAACAACGTCGGCCTGGCGGGTGTACAGGCCCAGGTCCGGCGTCGCACTATGACAGATGGTGACGGTGGCGTTGGCTTGCAAGAGCAGCAGCGCCATCGGCTTGCCGACGGTGTTGCTGCGGCCGATGACGACCGCGTGCTTGCCGCGTAGGTTGACGCCGGTGCTTTCGATCAGCTTCATGCAGCCGTACGGCGTGCAAGGACGGAAACCGTCCAGGCCGGCCATCAGCTCGCCGGCGCTCAGCACCGAGTAGCCGTCCACGTCTTTCTTGGTGGAGATCGCTTCGATGACCTTGTGCGGGTCGATGTGCTTAGGCAGCGGCATTTGCACCAGGATGCCGTGGATGGCCGGATCGGCGTTCAGCGCGGCGATGCGTTCCAGCAGGGCGGATTCGCTCAGGTCGGCAGGGTACTGATCCTTCAAGGAATAGAAACCGGCGTCCTCGCAAGCCTTGACCTTGTTGCGCACATACACATGGCTGGCCGGGTCGTCGCCGACGATGATCACGGCCAGGCCGGGCTGTTTGCCTAGTGCGGTGAGGGCGGCAGCACGTGCAGCAATTTCCGCGCGCAGTTTTTGGGAGAGGGCGATTCCGTCGATCAGTTGAGCAGGCATGATTTAACCAGGTTGGAGAGGAAAGCAGGATTATAAAGCCGCAGCGCGCACTCCGCCTCGTTTCCCGTGGTTTAGTGATGCTGCGGCGCACAAGAATTTCATGGGGTGATTTCACAATACGGAATGACGTATCGTAATTTGAAAAAGAAGAAAACTGCTGTTAGAATCGCACACGGCATCGAAGTATTGGTAAATAATCAGCGTCACGTCAGCATTCAAACTCAGGAGACTTAATACATGTCAGCTCAACTTGACCAGGTAACGGCAAACCCCGACCCTGATTCGCAAGAAACCAAAGAATGGTTGGACGCACTGGCCGCAGTGCTGGAACAAGAGGGCCCTGAACGTGCTCACTACCTGATGGAACGCCTGATCGATCTGGCCCGCCAAAGCGGCTCGGACATCCCGTTCTCCGCCAATACCGCATACGTCAACACCATCCCCGCCCACCTCGAAACCCACTGCCCAGGCAATCTGGAATACGAAGAGAAGCTGCGCTCGTGGATGCGCTGGAACGCCATGGCGATGGTCGTCAAGGCCAACCGCGTCGACGGCGACCTCGGTGGCCACCTGTCCTCGTTCGCCTCGCTGGCCAACATGCTGGGCATCGGCTTCAACCACTTCTGGAAAGCGCCTAGCGAAAGCCACGGCGGCGATCTGCTGTACATCCAGGGCCACTCCTCGCCAGGCGTGTACGCCCGCGCGTTCCTCGAAGGCCGCCTGACCGAAGAGCAGCTGACCCATTACCGTCGCGAAGTCGACGGCAAGGGCCTGTCCTCGTATCCGCACCCGAAACTGATGCCGAACTTCTGGCAGTTCCCGACCGTGTCGATGGGCCTGGGCCCGTTGATGGCGATCTACCAGGCGCGCTTCCTGAAGTACCTGCACGCGCGCTCGATCGCCGACACCACCGACCGTAAAGTCTGGGCATTCTGCGGCGACGGCGAGATGGACGAACCGGAATCGCTGGGCGCAATCGGCATGGCCGCGCGCGAGAAGCTGGACAACCTGGTCATCGTCGTCAACTGCAACCTGCAACGCCTGGACGGTCCTGTGCGCGGCAACGGCAAGATCATTCAAGAGCTGGAAGCGGACTTCCGCGGCGCCGGCTGGAACGTCGTCAAAGTCATCTGGGGCCCGGGTTGGGACGCGCTGCTGAAGCAGGACAAAGAAGGCATCCTGCGCAAAGTGATGATGGAAACCGTCGACGGCGAATACCAGAACTACAAAGCGAAAGACGGCGCCTACGTGCGCGCCAACTTCTTCGGCAAGCATCCTAAGCTGCTGGAGATGGTCGCCAACATGACCGACGACGACATCTGGCGCCTGACCCGTGGCGGCCACGATCCGCACAAGATCTACGCGGCTTTCAAGGTCGCACAGGAACACAAAGGCCAACCGACCGTCCTGCTGGTGAAAACCATCAAGGGCTTCGGCATGGGCAAGCACGGCGAAGCGCGCAACACCGCGCACAACACCAAGAAACTGACCGACGAAGCGGTGCGCGAAATGCGCGACCGCTACTCGATCCCTATCCCGGACGACAAGCTGGCCGATATCCCGTTCTACAAGCCTGCCGACGACGCACCGGAAATCAAGTACCTGCACGAGCGCCGCGCCGCGCTGGGCGGCTACCTGCCGGCCCGCCGCATGCAAGCCGACGAGAAGCTGACCGTGCCGCCACTGTCCGCGTTCCAGAACGTGCTGGATGCGACCGCTGAAGGCCGCGAAGTATCGAGCACCCAGACCTACGTGCGTATCCTGACCACGCTGCTGAAAGACTCCAGCGTCGGTTCGCGTATCGTGCCGGTGCTGGTCGACGAGTCGCGCACCTTCGGTATGGAAGGCCTGTTCCGCCAGGTTGGTATCTTCAACCAGCAAGGCCAGTTGTACGAGCCGGTCGACAAAGACCAGGTCATGTACTACCGCGAAGACAAGGCCGGCCAGATCCTGCAAGAGGGTATCAATGAAGCCGGTGGTATGAGCTCGTGGATCGCTGCGGCGACTTCGTACTCGACCAACAACCGCGTGATGATCCCGTTCTACACGTACTACTCGATGTTCGGCATGCAGCGTATCGGCGACCTGGTATGGGCCGCCGCCGACATGCGCGCCCGTGGCTTCCTGATGGGCGGCACCGCCGGCCGTACGACGCTGAACGGCGAAGGTCTGCAACACGAAGACGGTCATAGCCACCTGTTCGCAGCGGCTGTACCGAACTGCATGCCTTACGATCCGACCTTCGGCCACGAACTGGCCGTGATCATCCAGGACGGTATGCGCCGCATGGTGGAAGATCAGGAAGACGTGTTCTACTACATCACCATCATGAACGAGAACTACCCGCACCCAGGCATCAAGCCGGGCCAGGAAGAGGGCATCCTGAAGGGTATGTACCTGCTGCAGAAAGGCGACGAGAAAGCCAAGCAGCGCGTGCAGCTGATCGGCTCCGGCACCATCCTGCGCGAATCGATCTTCGCCGCAGAACTGCTGAAGAACGACTGGAACATCGCCGCCGACGTGTGGTCCGCTCCGTCGCTGACGCTGGTGGCCCGCGACGGCCAGGACGCAGAGCGCTGGAACCTGGTCAACCCGACCAAGGAACAACGCGTGCCGTACGTGGCGCAGCTGCTGAAGGATACGACCGGCCCTATCGTTGCGACGACCGATTACATGCGTGCGTTTGCTGAGCAGATCCGCGCCTTCATCCCGAAAGACCGCACCTACCGCGTGCTGGGCACCGATGGTTTCGGCCGTTCGGACACCCGCGCCGCACTGCGCGAGTTCTTCGAAGTGAACCGTTACTACATCACGGTCGCTGCGCTGAAATCGCTGGCGGAAGAAGGCAAGATCGACGCGAAGGTGGTGGAACAGGCAGTCGTCAAGTACGGCCTGAACGCCAACAAGCCAAATCCGGTGACTCAATAATTAGAACGGAGCAGACGCTATGAGCATTGTGGAAGTTAAAGTCCCGGATATCGGTGATTTCAAGGAAGTTGAAATCATCGAGTTGATGATCAAAGTAGGCGACACCATCAAGGTGGACCAGTCGCTGATTACCGTTGAATCGGACAAGGCCAGCATGGAGATTCCTTCGTCCGCCGCTGGCGTGGTCAAGGAAATCAAGGTCAAGGTCGGCGACAAGGTGGCTATGGGTTCGCTGCTGCTGTTGCTGGAAGCTGATGGCGCTGCCGCCGCTCCTGCCGCTGCCGCACCTGCACCAGCCGCTGCGGCTCCAGCACCGGCGCCTGCCGCCGCTGCCGCGCCGGCACCTGCGCCGGCTGCCGCCGTTTCGGCCGGCCCGGTCGAAGTCAAAGTGCCGGACATCGGCGACTTCAAGGAAGTTGAAGTCATCGAAGTGATGGTCAAAGTTGGCGACACGATCAAGGTCGATCAATCGCTGCTGACCGTTGAATCGGACAAAGCCAGCATGGAAATCCCTTCGTCGCACGCAGGTGTGGTGAAGGAAGTGAAGATCAAGGTTGGCGACAAGGTTGCAATGGGTTCCATCGTGCTGGTGGTTGAAGCCACCGGCGGCGCTGCTGCTCCGGCTCCTGCCGCTGCTGCCCCTGCTGCCGCAGCCGCTCCAGCTGCCGCTGCTGCCGCGCCTTCGCCGGCGCCTGCCGCCGCAGCCGCACCGGCCGCGTCGCAAGGTTCGGTCCAAACCGGCAAGCTGGCGCACGCATCGCCTTCGATCCGCAAGTTCGCCCGCGAACTGGGCGTGGATCTGCTCAAGGTGCCTGGCTCCGGTCCTAAAGGCCGCATCACCCAGCTGGACGTGCAGAACTACGTCAAGGGCGTGATGGCTGGTACCACCGCAGCACCTGCCGGCGCATCGTCGCCAGCAGGCGGCAACGGCGGCATGAGCGTGCTGCCATGGCCGGTGATCGACTTCAGCAAATTCGGTCCTACCGAACTGCTGCCGCTGTCGCGCATCAAGAAAATCTCTGGTCCTAACCTGCACCGCAACTGGGTCATGATCCCGCACGTCACGCAGTTCGACGATGCCGACATCACCGACCTGGAAGCGTTCCGCGTCGAGACCAACAACGCCAACGCCAAGAACAAGGATGCGGCCAAGCTGACCATGCTGGCCTTCGTCATCAAGGCATCGGTCGCCGCGCTGAAGAAATTCCCGGCGTTTAACGCGTCGCTGGATGAGAAGGGTGAAAACCTGATCCTCAAGCAGTACTACAACATCGGCTTCGCAGCCGACACGCCGAACGGCCTGGTTGTGCCAGTGATCAAAAACGCCGACCAGAAATCGGTCTCGCAGATCGCCCGCGAAATGACCGAGCTGTCGCTGCAAGCGCGCGAAGGCAAGCTGAAACCGACCGATATGCAAGGCGCCAGCTTCACCATCTCGTCGCTGGGCGGCATCGGCGGCACGCACTTCACTCCTATCGTCAACGCGCCGGAAGTGGCGATCCTTGGCCTGTCCAAGGCGTCGATCAAGCCGGTTTGGGACGGCAAGGCCTTCCAGCCTCGCCTGATGATGGGTACCTCGCTGTCCTACGACCACCGCGTGGTCGACGGCGCGATGGGTGCTCGCTTCTCCGTGTACCTGAGCGAAGTGCTCGGCGACATGCGCAAAATTCTGCTGTAAGGAGCGACTATGAGC
Organism: Rugamonas rivuli; assembly: GCF_009380165.1. GTDB lineage: Bacteria > Pseudomonadota > Gammaproteobacteria > Burkholderiales > Burkholderiaceae_D > Rugamonas > Rugamonas rivuli. Next base: position 198,522 of record NZ_WHUF01000004.1, on the reverse strand, counting down.
ACAGAAGTGAAAGTGCCGAACATCGGCGACTTCGCAGAAGTTGAAGTGATCGAGGTGATGGTCAAGGTTGGCGATACGATCAAGGTCGATCAGTCGCTGATCACCGTTGAATCGGACAAGGCCAGCATGGAAGTTCCTTCGTCGCACGCAGGTGTGGTGAAGGAAGTGAAGATCAAGGTTGGCGACAAGGTCAAGGAAGGCTCGCTGATGCTGGTGGTTGAAGCTTCCGCTGGCGCGGCTGCTGCGGCTCCTGCCGCCGCGCCGGCGCCTGCTGCGGCAGCTCCGGCTCCGGCCGCTGCACCTGCGCCAGCCGCACCGATCGCCGCACCAGCCGGTAGCAGCTACGCCGGCCAGGTCGACATCGACTGCGACATGATGGTACTGGGCGGCGGTCCTGGCGGTTACTCCGCTGCGTTCCGCGCTGCGGACCTGGGCCTGAACACCGTGATCGTCGAGCGTTACGAAACGCTGGGCGGCGTGTGCCTGAACGTAGGTTGCATCCCGTCGAAAGCGCTGCTGCACGTGGCGTCGGTGATCGACGAAACCTCGCACATGTCCAACACCGGCGTCACCTTCGCCAAGCCGACCATCGACATCGACCAGGTACGCAAGTACAAGGAAGGCGTCATCAAGAACATGACCGGCGGTCTGGCCGGCATGGCCAAGGCACGCAAGACGCAAGTCGTCACCGGCGTCGGCCAGTTCCTGAGCGCGAACCACATCGAAGTCACGGCCGGCGACGGCACCAAGAAAGTGGTGCAGTTCAAGCAGGCCATCATCGCAGCCGGTTCGGCCGTGGTGAAGCTGCCGTTCGTGCCTGAAGATCCACGCATCGTCGATTCGACCGGCGCGCTGGAACTGCGTCAGATCCCGAAACGCATGCTGGTCATCGGCGGCGGCATCATCGGCCTGGAAATGGCTACCGTGTACTCGACCTTCGGCGCGCGCATCGACGTGGTCGAAATGATGGACGGGTTGATGCAAGGCGCCGACCGCGATGCGGTCAAGGTCTGGCAGAAGTTCAACGAAAAGCGCTTCGACAACATCATGACCAAGACCAAAACGGTCGGCGTTGAAGCGCTGCCGGAAGGGATCAAAGTCACGTTCGAAGCGGCGGAAGCCGGCGCTGCCGCGCCAGCCCCGCAGATCTACGACCTGGTGCTGGTCGCAGTGGGCCGCAGCCCGAACGGGAAGAAGATCGCCGCCGACAAGGCAGGCGTGATCGTGTCCGATCGCGGCTTCATCCCTGTCGACAGCCAGATGCGCACCAACGTGCCGAACATCTTCGCCATCGGCGACCTGGTGGGCCAGCCTATGCTGGCGCACAAGGCGGTGCACGAAGGCCACGTGGCGGCGGAAGCTGCAGCGGGCCAGAAGTCGCACTTCGATGTGAAGGTGATTCCATCGGTGGCCTACACCGATCCGGAAGTGGCATGGGCCGGCATCACCGAAGACGAAGCGAAAGCCAAGGGCATCAAGGTCGAGAAGGGCCACTTCCCTTGGGCAGCGAGCGGCCGCGCCGTGGCCAATGGCCGCGCAGAGGGCTTCACCAAGCTGCTGTTCGACGCTGAAACGCACCGCATCATCGGCGGCACCATCGTCGGCACGCACGCCGGCGACATGATCGGCGAGATCGCGCTGGCGATCGAGATGGGTTGCGACGGCACCGACATCGGCAAGACGATCCACCCGCACCCGACCTTGGGCGAGTCGATCGGCATGGCCGCAGAGGTGTACGAAGGCGTCTGCACCGACCTGCCTCCGCCACGCAAGCGCTAAGCAACGCAGCATCACAAAACCGGGACTTGTTCCCGGTTTTTTTATAGGCTTTCAAGATGTCTTCAATACTGTCATTCATTCCGCTGCTGCTGTCGATCGCGCTGTACACCAGCCTCGTCAAGCTCGCGGCCTTCCTCTACAAACGCGCGCTGCTGAGCTGGCGCGATGCTTGTATCTTCAGTCTGATTCTGTTAACGGTGCTGGGCACTGGCACGCTGCTTAACCGCCTTTCAGGCAATGCGATTCCACTAGTGGTGTCGATAGCCGCCGGCATGGTGATCCAGGTCGGCATCGGCGCGTGGTACCTGGCGCCCCGTGCGCGCACGGCCGGTGGTGAGCCGCTTGCGGCCAAAGGCGCTGCGATGCTGGCGCTGATCGCCTATGGGCTGATCGCGATCCTGGGCGTACTGGCCGGCGTTGCGGTTACGGCGTTGCGCAGTTGAGTGCTATGGCGACAGCAGAACCCTATTTGACCAAGCGATAACTACGAGCAACGTGAAGGTAACTTTTTGATGTAAATCCAAATCGCCAGATAACACAACAATTCGGTGACAACCATTAGCACAATCACACCCGGGTTTGAAATATCAGGGGTTTCGCCAAGATTCATCATTATGAAAACTGAAGCTGCCGTGAATGTAACTATGAATCCACTGAAAAATGAAGGAATTTTCGACACGTCAGATTTTATTGCCTTGACAATTAAGTTATCCAAATCACGCAGGTATCTCATGTCTTCCTCCGAGAATGACGTAGCAATTATTTGAGGGTGCCAGTTTGGTCCGTGACTGGATCAAAATGATTTCACCCGGCCGTCGTTACATGATGGCCGCTACGTTCGGGTAAGTACTTGTAGAACCTCAAGAAATAGTTGATTTCAGTCACTTTTTTTGTGGCGAAGGTATAGCCTCAGCGAGTGAGGCGATAGATCAGGAGCCAAGCGGGGGAATGGTTTGATCGTTAGCGCGTGAGGCGATACAGCAGGATCGCAGTGCGAATAGTCGCACGTTCGATCGAGGCGATTTCCAGATCTTCGTCGGGCGAGTGCGCGCCGTTGCCGGTGGCGCCCAGTCCATCCAAGCTGTCGAGCAGCGGGGCGACGAATTGCACGTCGCCTGCGCCACGCTGGCCGGGCGGCAGGGCGGGGATCTCGCCCAGGCCTGCATCGGCGCTGGCTTGCGAGTAGGTCTTCAGCACCTCCAGGTTGCCGGCCGTCGGCGACATCGGCGGATACGATTCGTGGAAGCTGATGCTGGCGCTGGTGCCAGGCAGGTTCTGCGCGACGATGGCTTTCATCTTCGCGTGGGCGCGGTCGCGCTGCTCGTAGCTCAGGTAGCGCAGGTCGCCGTGAACCGTTGCGGTACGCGCGATCACATTGCCCTTGCCGGCGGCTTGGCCTTTCGATCCGGTGCCATCGACGCTGGCATCTGTGCCGCCCAGGATCAATCCCGGGCTGAAGGTCAGGTCAGGCTCCATCACCTGCTGGCGGAAGGCGTCGACGATGCGCGCCGCTTCGTACACGGCGCCATAGCCTGCGCTCTCGGTGAAGATGCCGCTGGAGTGGCCTTGTTTGCCTTTGACTTCCAGATCCCACGACGACGACGCGCGGCGCCCGATGGTGCCGGTGTCCTTGCCGGTCTTGTCGCGCACCGTGGCTTCGAAGGCCAGCGCGATGTCGCTGCGCTTGGCGGCTGCGACCATGTCGGCGCGTGAGATGTCGATCGGATCGCCGGCGTTCTCCTCGTCGCCGCTGAAGATCACGGTGATGGTGGTGTTATCCAGCGCGCCCACGCGCTGCAAGGCGCGCAGCGCTTCGACGATGATGACGTCGCCGCCCTTCATGTCGTTGACGCCCTGGCCGCGCACGCGCGCGCCATCGCGCTTCCACAGTTGCACCGGGCTGTCTTTTTCAAACACGGTATCCAGATGGCCGATCAGCAGCAGGCGCTTGCCTTGCTTGCCCTCGCGCGTGGCGAGCAGGTGGCCGGCGCGCTTGACTGCGGGCGGCATGTCGATCCAGCGGGTGCTGAAACCCAGCTGGTCGAACTGCTCGCGAAACAGCTTGCCGACTTCGCGCACACCTTCATGATTCATGGTGCCGCTGTTGATGTTCACCGAACGCTCCAGCAGCTGCAAGCCTTGCTCCGAATGGGCCTTGACCTCGTCGACGATCTTCTGCTCTACCGGCGACAGCGCTGCTGCGCCAGCGCTTGCGGTACTCATTGCCATCACCAGTGCTGCGAACGCGAACGGTTTCAATGCCATGTGGACTCCGGGTGATTCCTCAAGCCTGCGCCGATGCCGGCAATCCGAAGATGCGGTCGAAGGCTAGGCTGAACAGGAAGGTGTAAAACATAAAGAATAACACCAGGCCCAAGTCCAGCACAAAAGCCTCCCACAGCGAGATGTTGAGCCACCAGGCGAACAGCGGCACCAGGATCAGCACCAGGCCTCCTTCGAAGCCCAGGGCGTGTGCGGCGCGACGCGCCCAGCTGCGGCCACGCTTGGCCTGACGCGCTTCCCAGGCTTCGAACATGCCGTTGTAGACGAAGTTCCAGACCACCGCGACCAGCGACGAGGCGACGGCGGCCACGCTGGCATGGCCTGCGTCATGGCCCATCAGCAGCACCAGCACGCTGCTGGTCAAACCCACGGCGATCAATTCAAATAACGATACGTAGACGACTTTGCGTTTTAATCCTTGCATGTTGTTTCCTCCTTAATACGATGTGACCATGGTAATAGCAATTTTCTGATTGAAAAAGTCGACAGATATCAGTTTTTCTGACAGCATGGGCCATGGCCTTCTCCAGCGATAATATCGCCATCTTTCTCGCCGTGTTGGATCACGGTTCTTTTTCCGCAGCGGCGCGGGCGCTGGGGCGGGTGCCGTCGGCCGTCAGCATGGCGATCGCCAACCTGGAGGCGGAACTCGATCTGCAGCTGTTCGACCGCAGCTCACGCGAGGTGCGGCCCACCGAATCGGCGCGCGCGCTGGAGGCGGAGGCGCGGCAGATGGCCGGCCAGTTGCGCCGCCTGCAGGCGCACGCGCTGTCGCTGCACCAGGGGCTGGAACGGCGCCTGACGCTGGCCATCGCGCCCGAGCTGCTGTCGGCGCCGTGGAGCGATCCGCTGGCGCGGCTGGCGGAGGAGTTCCCGTCGCTGGAGGTGGACGTGGTGTCAGCGCCGCAGAACGATGCGCTGCGCATGCTGCACGACGGCGCGGCGCAACTGGCGCTGATCTACGAGCGGCCGCAGATCGACCAGCGCGAGAGCTTCCAGGAGCTGGGCAGCGAGGTGCTGGTGGCGGTGATCTCGCCGCAGCATCCGCAGGCGCGCGAGCGCAATGGCCAGTTCCGGCTGGAGGATCTGGTCGACATGCGGCAGGTCGCCATCGTCAGCCGCGATGCGCGGATCGAGGACGAGCGGGTGCTCATCTCGCGCAAGCTGTGGCGCACCGACAGCCACCTGGCCACACTGAGCCTGGTGCGCGCCGGCGTCGGCTGGGCCTATCTGCCGCGCAGGCTGGCGGCACCGCTGATCGCTTCCGGCGAGCTGCTGGGCATAGGCTTCGCGCACATGAGCAACCAGGTGCGCCTGTGGGTGGACGTGGTGTGGCTCAACGACAGGCCGCTGGGCCTGGGCGCGCAACGCCTGATCGCGCTGATGAAGGACATCGCCGGCCTGGAGGCGCGGCCGGTGGAGACTTAGCTCAGACTTAATGACCGTGCCGCTGCGCGTGGGAAGCTGGTATATTCGCTGTGCAGATTTTTTCATAAAGGATAACCATGCTTCGCCTGAAACTCGCTGTCGCTGCCGCCGCCTTGCTGGCCGGCGCCGCCTTCGCCTCGCCCACCGCGCCGAAAAACGGCGCCGAGTACACCACCCTGAAGACGCCGCAGCCGGTGCAGGCCGACGGCAAGAAGGTCGAGGTGATCGAGTTCTTCATGTACCACTGCCCGGCGTGCTACGCGCTGGAGCCGGCCATGCTGGCATGGGTGAAGAAGCAGGGCGACAAGATCGTGTTCCGCCGCATCCACTTGCCGCTGACGGGCGAGAACGATCCGGAAGCGCATATGTTCCTGACGCTGGAAGCGATGAAGCTGGAAGAGTCGCTGCACGCCAAGCTGCTGACCACCTGGCACGTCGAGCGCCGTCGCCTGAAGAGCGATGCGGACAACCTCGATTGGGCGGTCAAGAACGGCGTCGACAAGGACAAGTATCTGACCACGTATAACTCGTTCTCGGTCATCACCAAGCTGAAAAACGCCGGCCGCGTGGCGGGCACGTATGAAGTCAACAGCACGCCGACGCTGATCGTCAACGGCCGCTACCTGACCAATCCATCGATGGTGGACGCCAGCAATCCGGGCATCCCGCGCCAGCAGCTGGACCAGGCGACCTTGCAGGTGCTGGACGCGCTGGTGGCGATGTCGCACAAATAAGATGGGGGCCAGCGCCGAGTTTGTGAGCTGGATGCGCGAGCAGTTCGCGCCGCTCGGCGCGGCCGTGTCGGATTCGGTGTTCTTCGGCGGCCGCGATTTCAGATATCACGGCCAGCAGTTTGCGTGGGTGATCGGCAGCACGCTGTACCTGCGCGTCGACGACGGCACGCGTGCCGAGTTCGAGGCCGAGGGCGCGGCGCCGTTTTCCTACGAAACCAAAAAGGGGACGGTGCTGGTCCGCAAATTCTATACGGCGCCCGAGTTCCTGCTGGACGATCCCGGGCAGATGCTGGTCTGGGCGCGCAAGGCGATAGACGCGGCCGGCCGCGCTGGTTAGCGCGGCATCGGTAGCTCAGCGGATGGCTTAGTTGACGGTAAAGCGGGTCGGGATTTCGATGCCGCCGTTGCGCGCGGCTTCGGCGTAGGCTTGCATTTCCTGGATGACGGCGTCGAGTTGTTCTTGGCCGGGGTTGGCCTGGAAGCTCTTGATACGCTCGTTCATGAGCGTTACTTGCCTGCTCCAGTCCAGTCGATTCGTTTTGCTCATGTGTGCTCCGTGGGTAAAAAACCAGTATAGAGCAAATGACAAAAATGCACAGCTTCTAACGCAGCACCGCGCGGAAGAACAGGTCCAGCCCCAGCGTGGCGCGGGCGCGCAGCTCGTCGATCGATGGCGGGTGGTCGGCCGGGAACAGCATGCGCACCATGGTGTCGCCCATGATGCAGGTGATCATGTGCACCGCCAGCGTTTCCAGCGGAATCTCCGGACGCAGCTGGACGCGGATGTCGGGACGTGAGAAAAAGCGCATCAGCTCCTCGCGGGTGCGCAGCGGGCCGGCTTTGTAAAAGGTTTCGGCTAGCTCCGGCGTGGTGCGCGCCTCGGCAACCACCATGCGGTGCAGGCTGGCGAAGGAGGGCGCCGTCACCAGCTCCAGGAAGCGCAGCGCGAAATCTTCCATCACTTCCCGGAACGGCCGCGGGTCGGCTTCCATGTCGATCATGCCGGCGAAGAAGTGCGCGCGGCCGGTGCTGATCACTGCATTCAGCAGCCCGGCCTTGCCGCCAAACTTGACGTAGATCGTGCGTACGGCCACGTGGGCTTCGCGGGCGATCATCTCCAGACTGACCTTGCTATAACCTTTTTCCAGGAACAGCTGGGCTGCCGTGTGCAGCAGCGCCTGTTGACGGGCTTCCTTGTCGGCCGCGCGCGGGCGGCCGGCCGCCTTGCCGAAGCAGGGCGAGTCGGGGGCATAGCTGGCGGCATCCCCGGGGCAATCCGGTTCTTCCAGTGCGGCGTTGGCGGTGATCTTCATGGGCTGACATGTTAATGGATGCCGACATCGTAGTCCAAAATAAAATGAAATGCAATCGTTTCATTTCTTGACTTTGCCGAAAAACGGGCCAATAATGCACTTCTCCCATTTCATTTTATTTGGAGCTGCACATGTCCACTCAGCACAACCAAGAACAGAAAGTGCTCAGCGCCGTTCCCGCTGCCCAGCCTGCGGCGCCAGCCGTCGCTGCGCCGGCCGGCCCGGCCAAGTCCAACCGCCGCGTCCTGGTGATCGCCGCCGTCATCGCGCTGGCCGCGCTGGCCGCCGGTGGCCGCATGTGGTATCGCAGCCATTATTTCGTCGAGACGGAAAACGCCTATGTGGCCGGCCACGTGCATCCGGTATCGGCCCGCATCGCCGGCGTCGTCACCAAGGTCTTCATCGACGATAACCAGATCGTCAAGGAAGGCGATGTCATCGCCGAACTGGATCCGTTCGACCAGCACGTCAAGGTAGAGCAGATCCAGGCGCAGATCGCCACCGCTGAACAGCAAGTGGCGCAGTCGGACGCGCAGATCGCCCAGACCCAGGCCCAGGCCAGCGCCGCTGCCGCCCAGGTGGCGCAGTCGGAAGCGCAGCTGGTGCGCGCCAAGCAGGACGCCGAACGTTACGGCCAGCTGTATAACAGCCAGATGAAGGCCGTCTCGAAAGCGGAACTGGACGCCGCCGTCGCCGGCCGCGCCAGCGCAGTGGCCGACCTGGCCGCCCGCAAGGACAGCGCCGCCGCAGCCAAGGCCCAGATCAGCGCCGCCCATTCGGCCCGCGACGTGCTCAAGGCGCAGGTGAACGTGCTGCGCGTGCAGCTGAAAGACGCGCAGCAGCAGCTGGCTTACAACCGCATCCTGGCGCCAGTCGGCGGCCGTATCGGCAAGCGCACCATCGAGGTGGGCCAGCGCGTGACGGCCGGCCAGCAGCTGACAGCCATCGTGCAGGAAAACGTCTGGCTGACCGCCAACTTCAAGGAAACCCAGCTGGCCGACCTGAAGCCGGGCCAGGAAGTCAAAGTCTCCATCGATGCGATTCCGGGCCGTGAACTGATCGGCAAAGTAGACAGCTTCGCGCCAGCCTCCGGCGCCCAGTTCGCGCTGCTGCCGGCCGATAACGCCACCGGTAACTTCACCAAGATCGTCCAGCGCGTGCCGGTCAAGATCACCTTCAAGCCGGAAGACGTCAAGGCCCTGAGCGGCCGTCTGGTGCCGGGCATGTCGGCGATTGCCGAAGTCGCGGTGAACCAATCCGAAGCTAAAGCCGCGCACTAAGGAGCCCTGTCATGGCTAGCACCACAATCGATACGCCGGCCGGCGGCGTGGGGACTCCTGCGCTCGCGCCTATCATGCCGAGCGAGAAGGTCTCCGGCCGCACCTGGATGGCGGTGGCCGCCGGCATGCTGGGCGCCTTCATGGCGGTGCTCGACATCCAGATCACCAACTCGTCGCTGAAGGACATCCTCGGCACGCTGTCCGCCACGCAGGAAGAGGGCTCGTGGATCGCCACCGCCTACCTGGTGGCCGAGATCATCGTCATTCCGATGACCGGCTTGCTGACCCGCGTGTTCGGCATGCGTGCCTACATGATGGGCACCACCGCGCTGTTCCTGTGCTTCTCCACGCTGTGCGGCTTCGCATGGAACCTGCCGAGCATGATCGTGTTCCGCATGCTGCAGGGCTTCACCGGCGGCGCGCTGATCCCGATGGCGATGACGCTGGTGATGGCCAAGCTGCCACCATCGAAGCGCGCCACCGGCATGGCCATCTTCGGCCTGACCGCCACGCTGGCGCCTTCGATGGGCCCGACCTTCGGCGGCTATCTGAGCGAGCTGTATGGCTGGCCTTCGATCTTCTACATCAACTGGGTACCGGGTTTGCTGCTGATCGGCGGTATCGCGCTGGGCCTGGACAAGGAGAAGGCTCAACCCAGCCTGCTGCTCAATGCCGACTGGCTGGGCATCGGCCTCATGGCCATGGGCCTGGGCAGCCTGACCATCTTCCTGGAAGAAGGCAACAGCAAGGACTGGTTCGATTCCTCGTTCATCATCACCTTCGCGGCGATGGCTATCGTTGGCCTGCTCGGCTGGGCGGTGACGGGGGCGATGCGCAAGCAGCCCTTTGTCAACCTGGGCTTGTACGGCCAGCGTAACTTCTTCGCGGCCACCGCGCTGTCGATGGCGATGGGTATGGGCTTGTATGGCTCGTCGTTCCTGCTGCCGCTGTACCTGGGCCAGATCGCCGGCTACTCGCCGATGCAGATCGGTGAAGTCATCATGTGGGCCGGTTTGCCGCAGCTGTTCATCATGCCGTTCGTGGCCAAGCTGTCGTCCAAGGTGGACAACCGCATCCTGTGTTCCTTCGGCCTGCTGCTGTTCGGCGGCTCCTGCCTGATGAACGCCTACATGGACGCCACCACCGGCTACGACCAGCTGCTGCTGTCGCAAGTGGTGCGGGCACTGGGCCAGCCGTTCGTGATGCTGACGCTGTCGAACTTCGCGATGAACGGCATCTCGCCGAAAGACATGCCTTCGGCTTCGAGCCTGATTAACATGACCCGTAACCTGGGCGGTTCGATCGGTATCGCGCTGCTGGCTACCGCGCTGACGTCGCGTGAGCATTTCCATTCGCAGCGCCTCGGTGAATCCGTTACCGGTTTTGCGGCCGCTACGCAGGAACGTCTGGCGGCATTGACGCAATCGTTCATGAGCAAGGGCTTCGATGCGACCAGCGCTTCGGACATGGCGCTGAAGGCGATCGACGGCATCGTGCGGCGCGAGGCTTATGTGATGGCCTACAACGACGGCTTCTTCCTGGTCGCGGCGGTGCTGTTCGGCTGCATCGGCGTGCTGTGGTTCTCGGACAAGGTCAAAGCCCCTTCGGCTGGCGGTGGCGGCGGCGCGCACTAAGCGTTGACCTGAAGATCAATTTTATTAAGTGAGGTAACACCATGTTGAATTCAGCTTTGAAGCGCCTGACGCTCGCTGTTTCCGTAACGTTGGCCGTGACGGGTTGCGCCACCGTCGGCAGCGATTTCTCCGCACCGAAGAACGTCGCAGACGCGTCGTTCCGTCACCTGCCGCAAGCCGGTACCAGCGCGGCGCACCTGCCGGCGCAATGGTGGACCGTGTTCAACGACGACACCCTGAACCGCCTGGAGCAGACCGCGCTGCGCGACAACCCAAGCATCAAGGCCGCCGCACAGCGGCTGGTGGTGGCGCTGGAGCAGGCCGGCGTATCGCGCGCCAGCCAGCAGCCGTCGCTGAGCGTCAGCACCTCGGTGTCGAACTCGCGCACCTCGGCCGAGACCTCGCAAGGCCTGGCGCTGGGCGGCCGTTCGATCAAGGGTAACAATTACACGGTAGGCGCATCGCTGTCGTATGAAGTCGATCTGCTGGGCCGCGTGCGCCGCCTGGTCGAAGCTTCCGACGCGCAGGCGCTGGCGGCTGAAGCCGACCGCGATGGCGTGCTGCTGCTGTTGTCGTCGCAAGTGGCGACCACCTACTGGCAGCTGCGCGGCCTGGACGCAGAGATGGCGATCCTGAACGGCGCGCTCGACACCCGCCGCGAAACCGAAGAACTGGTGACGGCGCGCTTCAACGCCGGCCTGTCGAATGAACTGGACGTGTCGCGTGCCCGCATTGAGCGCGCCAACGCGCAGGCCGACCTGCATGAAGTGCAGCGTCAGCGCAATCTGCTGGAGCACAGCCTGGCGACGCTGACCGGCGCTTCGCCGTCGGCGCTGCTGACGGCTGCCAAGGCCAATGCCGCCGTGCTGCCGCAGCCGCCTGCTATCCCGGTCGGCCTGCCTGCCAGCCTGCTGGCGCAGCGTCCGGACCTGGCGGGCAGTGTAGCGAACCTGCGTTCGGCCAACGCGCAGATCGGCGTGGCGGAAGGTGCGTTCTATCCTTCGCTGACGCTGACCAGCAATTTCGGCTACGCGTCGGAAAGCCTGCGTGAACTGGGCAAGGGCGGTTCGCGCCAGTTCAGCGTTGGTCCTCTGGCGCTGTCGCTGCCGATCTTCGACGGTGGCCGCAACAAGGCTAACCTGGCTATCTCCAAGGCGCGCTATGAAGAGGCGATCGCCAACCATGAGAGCAAGCTGCTGACCGCTCTGCGCGAAGTGGAAGATGCGCTGTCCGACGTACAGGAACGCCAGCTGCAAGGCGAGGCGCAGTCGGTCTCGCAAGTGGCGGCCGCACGCGGTTACCTGGTGGCGCGTGCGCGTTACGAGCGTGGCGTGTCGACCTATCTGGACGTGACCGACGCGCAGCGTAGCTCGCTGGCGGCCGACCGCGCCGCGGTGCAGATCAACACGCAGCGCCTGTTGGCGGCGGTGTCGGTGGCGCGCGCGCTGGGTGCGGGCTGGCAGCCGTCGGCTCAGCTGGCGTCGGTGGTGCAGAACGGCGCGATCAAGCCGTTGGCGCAGCAGTAAATTAGTCCCCCTTACGCGGAAGAGGCCAGCGGCAGTGCTGCCGCTGGTCCGAAGCGTTCCACCACGAAGTCGATGAAGGTGGTCAGCTTGGGCGTGGCCCGGCGGTCGCGCGAATAGACCAGGTTCATCGGCCGTGCCGGCGGCAGATAATCGCACAGGATGGGCACCAGCCGTCCGGCGGCGATGTCCTGCGCCAGCAGCACCTCCGCCTGCATCAAGATCCCGAAACCCTTCAGCGCGGCCGCGCGCAACGCCTGTCCGCTATTTGTGCGGAAGCGGCTGGCCGGCAGCGCGCGCTTGCCGCGTCCATGGTGCACATCGTGTACCGATTGCAAACGCCAGCGCACGCCCACCGCCCCGACCATGAAGTCCAGACACTCGTGATGCGCCAGATCGTCCGGCGTTTGCGGCGTGCCGTGTTTTTTCAGGTAGGCCGGCGACGCGCAGATCGCCATGCCATAGTTGAACAGCGGCCGCGCGATCATGCCCGAATCGTCCAGCGCGCCGATGCGCACGGCGGCGTCGTAGCCTTCCTCCACCATGTCGACCATGCGGTCGTTGAGGCTCAGGTCCACGCCCACTTCGGGATGCAGGCGCAGGTAGTCGCTGATCGCGGGCGCCAGCCATTCGCTGCCGAAGGAGACGGGCGCGGTGATGCGCAGCCGTCCGCGCGGCACGCTGCGCATCGCTTCGGCGCCGGTTTCGGCGGCGGCGATCTGCGCCAGGATGGCGCGGCATTGTTCGACGTACTGGGCGCCGATCTCCGTCAGGCTCTGGCGGCGGGTGGTGCGCGTCAGCAGGCGCGCGCCCAGCGTGGCCTCCAGGTGGGCGATGTGCTTGCCGACCATGACCGGCGACAGCTGGAAGGCGCTGGCGGCGGCCGTGAAGTTGCCGGCGTCGACGACGGCCACAAAAATCTCCATGCTGCGCAGCTTGTCCATTCGATTGCTAATCCTGGGTTAATAATGATCTTCATCTTAGCTCATTTATTCCTTTGGCGTTGTGGCAGATACTGGTGTTTTCACTCACCGAGGAGAACATCATGAAAGTAGTCGTCATCGGCGCAGCAGGTGCGGTCGGCAAGGCAGTGGTAGAGCAACTGGGTCAGCGGCATGAGATCGTCACCGTCGGCGCGACCAGCGGGCAGTATCAGGCCGATATCGCCGACATTGCGCAGGTACGCGCCGTGTTCGCCCAGATCGGCCGCGTGGACGCGGTGGTGGTGGCGGCAGGTTCGCTGCACTTCGCGCCGCTGGAAGGCTTTACGCCGGAGCAGTTCTACGTGGGCTTGAACAGCAAGTTGATGGGCCAGGTGAATGTGGCGCTGGTCGCGCAGGAATACCTGAACGACGGCGGCTCGATCACGCTCACCAGCGGTATCGTGGCCGATGAGCCTATCCGCAACGGCGTCAGCGCCACCATGGTCAACTCCGCAGTTGAAGGCTTTGCGCGGGCGGCGGCGATCGAACTGCCGCGCGGCTTGCGCATCAATGCCGTCAGCCCTACCGTGCTGGAAGAATCGATGGGCAGCTATGGGCCGTTCTTCATCGGCTTCGAGCCGGTGCCTGCCCGCCGCGCAGCGCTGGCGTATGCACGCAGCGTCGACGGCGCTCAGACCGGACAGGTATATCGCGCCTGGGGCGGTTCGGTATGAAGGTGGTCGTGATCGGCGGGACCGGGACCATCGGTAGCGCCGTCGTTGAGCAGCTGGGGCAGCGGCATGAAGTCGTTGTCGTCGGCGCGCGCGGCGGCCAGCATCAGGTCGATATCGAAGACATCGCTCAGGTACGGGCGTTGTTTGCCAAGGTCGGTCGCGTCGATGCGGTGGTGGTGGCTGCGGGCGCGCTGCATGTGGGGCCGTTTGCCGAGCTGGCGCCCGAGCATTTCCATGTCGGCTTGCGCGGCAAGTTGATGGGGCAGGTCAATGTGGCGCTGGTGGCGCAGGAGTTCCTCAACGACGGTGGCTCGATCACGCTGACCAGCGGCGTCGATACCGAGCATCCGATACGTGGCGCGGTTGCAGCTTCCACTGCCAATGCGGCGGTGGAGGGCTTTGTGCGGGCGGCGGCGATTGAACTGCCGCGTGGCTTGCGCATCAATGCCGTCAGTCCGACGGTGCTGCAGGAGTCGGTGCATTTGTTCGGCGGCCTGTTCACCGGCTTCGAGCCGATCAAGGGCAGCCGTGCCGCGCTGTCGTACGCACGCAGTGTCGATGGTGCTCAGACGGGGCGGGTCTACCGGGCCTGGTAGCGGCCATCGCCGGGAGGAGAGCGGTGTACTACAATGCGGATCTCACTCCACCCTGAGGTTCGAATGAAAAAAATACTGCTCCCTCTGGCCCTGGCTGCCGCCTGTGCTTCCGTCTACGCCGCTCCGGCCAGCGTTACCGAATTGGACAAGATGACCAAGCGCTATGCGCCGGTCGCCTTGACGGCCGATACCAGCAAGCTCTCGGCCGGCGACAAGAAAGCCATCGCCAAGCTGATCGAAGCGGCCAAGATCGTCGACGTGCTGCAACTGCGCCAGCGCTGGTCCGGCAATGAATCGCTGTGGGCCGCGCTGCAAAAGGACACCACGCCGCTGGGCAAGGCACGCCTGAACTACTTCTGGCTCAACAAAGGTCCGTGGTCTATCCTGGACGATCACCAAAGCTTCCTGCCCGCCGAACTGGCCGGCATCGCTATCCCGGCCAAGAAGCCGGAAGCCGGCAACTTCTATCCCGAAGGTGCGGGCAAGCAGGCGTTGGAAAGCTGGATGAACACGCTGCCAGCCAAGGACAAAGAGCAGGCGCAATGGTTCTTCACCACCATCCGCAAAAATGCTGCGGGCCAGCTCAGTGTCGTGAAGTACTCGGACGAATACAAGCCAGAGCTGACGAAAGCCGCCGCGCTGTTGAAGCAGGCCGCAGCCGATACCGATAACGCCTCGCTGAAGAAATTCCTCGAACTGCGCGCCGACGCCTTCCTGAGCAACGACTACCTCGCTTCCGATTTCGCCTGGATGGACCTGGATGCGCCGGTCGACATCACCATCGGACCTTACGAGACCTACAACGACGAACTGTTCGGCTACAAGGCCGCGTTCGAAGCCTACGTCAACATCCGCGACCAGAAGGAAACGCAGAAGCTGGACTTCTTCGCCAAGCACATGCAGGAGCTGGAAGACAATCTGCCGCTGGACGCGAAATACCGCAACCCGAAAGTGGGCGCGCTGGCGCCGATGGTGGTGGTCAACCAGGTGTACGGTGCAGGCGACGGCAATATGGGCGTGCAGACCGCCGCCTACAATCTGCCGAACGACGAGCGCATCATCAGCCAGCGCGGCTCCAAGCGCGTGATGCTGAAGAACGTGCAGGAGGCCAAATTCAAATCCACGCTGACGCCGATTTCCAAGCTGGTGCTGAAGCCGGTGGACCAGAAGGATGTGGATTTCGATTCCTTCTTCACCCACATTCTTGCGCATGAAATCACGCACGGCCTGGGCCCGCACATCACCAGGAACAACGGCGCCGAATCGACGCCGCGCCAGGATTTGAAGGAAGCCTACTCGACCATCGAGGAGGCCAAGGCCGACATCACCGGCCTGTACGCGCTGGCCTACATGATGGACAAGGGCCAGCTGGCCGGCACGCTGGGGCAGGGCGCCGTGGCTGAACGCAAGCTGTACACGACCTTCCTGGCCTCGGCCTTCCGCACGCTGCACTTCGGCCTGACCGATTCGCACGCGCGCGGCATGGCGATCCAGATGAACTACATCCTCGACAAGGGTGGTTTCATCTCGCATGGCGACGGTACTTTCGCGGTGGACTTCAAGAAGATCAAGCAGGCAGTGATCGACCTCGACCGCGAATTCCTGACCATCGAAGCGACCGGCGACTACGCCCGCGCCAAGGACATGATGACCAAGTACGTGGTGATCCGTCCCGACGTGCAGAAGGCGTTGGACAAGATGAAGACGGTGCCGAACGATATCCGTCCTGAATTCAAGACCGCCAACACGCTGCTGGGCAAGTAAGCCTTAAATGGGGACGCGGCCGGGCCGCGTCCCCATTTCAAAACCTCAATCATTCCTCTTTTTCTACGTAGAAATAAGCTGTTGTAGAACCTGCCTCATGGCAATAAATCTTGCCCGCTGCATGCTACAGTTTGATCATCATGATCAAGCGCGCCTTATTCCTGCTGCTCCTGTCGTCCGCCGGCCTGGTTTCCGCCGCCCAGCTGACCGATATGGAAACCCGCTGGCTCACCGCCGGTTCCGCTGTGCTGGCCTACGCCAAGCAGGAACTCAAGCTGCCTGTCGATATCACCGTACAACCTCAGGCCCGTGCCAACGATGTGCCGCTGGCGCTGGGCTTCCAGGACGGCCGCTGCAAGCTGGTGCTGTCGATGCGCGGCAATCCCAAGGCTGAAGACATCCTCGCCGGCGTGCCCGCCGACCAGCAACCGCTGATGATCGAGGCCATGATCGCCCATGAAATCGGCCACTGCTGGCGCTACGCGCAGGGCGTGTGGCACGTGCTGCCGGCCGGCTTCGAGGAGCGCGTCCAAGCGTCGCCGGAGCAAGTCGAGGCGCAGGCCCAGGCATTGCGCGAAACCCGCCGCGAAGAGGGCTTTGCCGACCTGGTCGCGCTGGCCTGGACCCAGCAACGCCATCCGCAGCAGTATGGCGCCGTCGCCGCCTGGATGCGGCAGGTGCGGCAACCTTCCCCGTCCGTCGTTGCCGGCTCCCACAGTACCTTGGCGTGGCTGCAACTGGCGCCCACCGGCGCCGTCTTCGACCGCGGCCAGCCGCTGTTCGAACAGGCCGCCGGCCTGTGGCGCCAGGGCCTGTTGCAGGAAGACTGACCCTGCGGGCCAAATCCGCTACTTGGTACGTTCCCGCACAGAGTCGCGTCGTGGCCGGGCGTTTAATGTGTCCATCAACCACCACAAAAGGGACACATCATGAACAAGCTACTCCTCTTCGTCATGGCCACCGCCGCCAGCGCAAGTTTTGCCGCCACCACCCCGAACAACGACACGGTGGCCTACAAGGCCGCGACCAAGCAGGCCGAGATCGACTACAAGAGCGCCAAGGCAGCTTGCGATGGGCAATCGGGCACTTCCAAGGATATCTGCGTCGAGCAGGCCAAGGTCGCCCGCGCCAACAGCGAGGCCAATGCCACCTGGCAGTACAAGAACGACAAACGTTCGGTGCAGAAAGCCCAAACTGAAGTGGCGGACGCCAACTACAATCTGGCCAAGGCCAAGTGCGCACCGATGACGGGCGCGGACAAGGATGGCTGCCTGAGCACCGCCAAGTCGACCCACGTGGCCGCCATCAACGACGCCAAAGCCGGCAAGCAAATGGCTGACGTGGCACAGACCGGCATCGATTGCAGCACCATGAGCGGTACCGACAAGGCATCCTGCGAAACCAAGCAGAAGAGCGCAATGGCCAAGGACACCGTGGCTGACTCCGTCATCACCACCAAGGTGAAGACCGAATTGCTGGCCGAGCCTGCACTGAAATCGCTGGACGTGCATGTGGAAACCACCAACGGCACCGTCATGCTGAGCGGCTTCGTGCCATCGCAAGCTGAAGTGGACAAGGCCGTCGATGTGGCCCGCAATGTCAAAGGCGTGAACAAGGTGCAAAGCTCGTTGCGTATCAAGTAAGTCCCCCGTCGGCCTACGGGCCGCAGGGACCGCCGGCCCGCGGTCCCTTTATTTTTTCTTGCATTGATGATGATCGTAATCTAAAATCGTCGCAAGCGTGCGTGTCCCGCGCACCGTCGTCGTGAGGACTCGCATGTTTTCCCTACCGTTATCCAACTGGCTGCAGCGCCGCGGCCTGCATTATTCGTGGGTGATCGTCACCATCACCTTTTTGACCGGACTCAGCTCGTCCGCCGCGCTGGGGCTGCCGGGGGCGCTGTTGCAGCCACTGTCGCAGGAGTTCGGCTGGGATGTCGAACAGATCTCGTCGGCGCTGGCGGTGCGCTTCGTGCTGTTTGGTTTGATGGGGCCGTTTGCCGCCATCCTGATGGAACGTTTCGGCCTGCGCAACGTGGTGGTGACTGCGTTGACGCTGGTGTCCGGCGGCCTGGCGCTGGCGACGCAGATGACGCAGTTCTGGCAGCTGGTGCTGTGCTGGGGCGTGCTGCTCGGCGTCGGTTCCGGCATGACGGCGCTGGTGCTCAGCGCCGTGGTGTCGACCCGCTGGTTCGACAGCCACCGGGGCCTGGTGGTGGGCGTGCTGACGGCGGCCTCGGCCACCGGCCAGCTGATCTTCCTGCCGATCGGCGCCTGGCTGATCGAGCACTTCGGCTGGCGCATGGCGGTGCTGCCGGTGTTCATCGCCTGCACCCTGGTGGCCGTGCTGGTGTGCCTGCTGATGCGCAACCGTCCCAACGAATTGGGCCTGGCACCCTACGGCGCCGCGCCCGGCACGCCGGTAGCTCCCGTCGCGCCGGCCATGCGGATCACCTTTGCCACGCCGTTCCAGGTGCTGGCCGGCGTCGCCGGCAACCGCGTGTTCTGGATACTGTTCGGCACCTTCTTCATCTGCGGCCTCAGCACCAACGGCCTGATCCAGACCCACTTCATTTCGCTGTGCGGCGACTCCGGCCTGTCGGCGGTGCCGGCCGCCTCGGTGCTGGCGATGATGGGCGCGTTCGACCTGGTCGGCACCATCGCCTCCGGCTGGCTGTCGGACCGCTACGACAACCGCAAGCTGCTGTTCATGTACTACGGTTTGCGCGGGCTGTCGCTGTTCTGGCTGCCGTATTCGGAATTCACGCTGTACGGCCTGTCGCTGTTCGCCATGTTCTACGGCCTGGACTGGATCGCCACCGTGCCGCCGACGGTGCGGCTGGCCGGCGCCACCTTCGGCAAGGAAAAGGCGGGCATGGTGTTCGGCTGGGTGTTTGCCGGCCACCAGCTGGGCGCGGCCGTGGCCGCGTACGGCGCGGGCCGCGTGCGCACCTTGATGCTGACCTACAACCCGGCGCTGTTTGCCGCCGGCGCCGCCTGCCTGCTGGCCGCCGTCGTCATCCTGATGATACGCAAGCCGGCGGCGGCCGTGGCGGCCGTCGCGCCGGCCAAGGCCGCGTGAGGGGAGGGCGTCAGCCCATCGCCAGCAGCGCGATGCTGACGCCGACGCCGGCAAACCACACCAGCGTGCGCAGCGCGTCGACATTCGCCAGGTACAGCGCGATGTAGACCAGCCGCAAGCCGATAAAGCCCAGCGCCAGCGTGTCGATACGGCCCTGGTCGCCGTGGCCCTGCTGCGCCAGCACGACCGCCGCGATGAACAGCGGCAAAATCTCGAAGCCATTCATCTGCGCGGCGTTGGCGCGCGCCTGCCAGCCAGTCAGCCCGGCCGCCCAGTCGCGCGGCTGCTTGTTGTCGTAGCGCCCCGCGCCGCTCGGCAGCTTGGCCGATGCCAGTTTCGCCAGTCCTACCGTCGCGGCTGGCAGCATGCAGGCCGCCAAAACACACCAATTTGCAATCGTCATGCTGTCCCCTATTGGTTTGGATTTTCAAGAATTGATATCAGGAAAGTCTTGTGGATACTCTACTATTGATTTGAGCGCAAAAATGTTAACCGCTGTAAATAGTCGTGGATTAAGTTTCAACTAGATCAAAGCGAACTCTGCAATTACTGTCACAATCTGTAACAAATATCAATAAAGTGGATCAAAAATAAATATTCTTACAACAAGATTCTTTCATAAAAAAACAATGATATATTGACTTTTAGACCACAGCCATCTGGGATGCACTTCGGTGATGAGGGCTGTTGGTTGCTATCAGGGCGATATATATCTTTCCACAAGAAACCTAAAAAGTAAGGATAGTTTTTATGATCTTCAATACCAAACAACTGAAACTGGCCGCCGTGACCGCAGCCCTGTTGGCCGCTGGCGTAGCCCAGGCTTCCCCATCGATGCAAGCCGATATCGCCAAGCTGGAGCCGTTCACCGGCAACACTTCGGCAGTGACCAATTGGCGCTTCACGATCGGCCAGAGCTTCAACGGCGTGGCCGGCGCGCTGGACGGCGTGGCCCGTCTGAGCTTCACCAATGCTGACGGCAACTGGGCATGCTCCGGCTCGCTGCTGGCCGGCGGCCAATACGTGCTGACCGCCGCTCACTGCGCCGACAACTTCAGCAAAATGACCGTGCAATTCGGCTGGCAGGGCGGTACCGCCGCTGTGACCCGCAACGTTTCGGTCGGCAACGCCTTCGTCAACAAGGCCTGGACCGGCCAGCTGGACACCGGCGCCGACATCGCGATCCTGAAACTGGACACCGCAGTCACCGGCATCAACGGCTATCACCTGAGCACGACCAACGATGTCGGCAAGGATTACCTGATGGCCGGCTACGGCACCACCCAGAACGCCAACACCAATCTGCCTACCAACTGGAACGACGGTAACTACGGCCACTACGGCTTCAACACCTTCGACGTCGACAGCAAGACCTTCAACAAGGCCGCTGGCGACGCTGGTATCTACGACTACGATCCTAACTACTACGCTCCAGGCGCCACCTACATGAGCGATTTCGACGACGGCACCGATGCGCGCAACACGCTGGGCCGTATCGCAGGCGTGACCGGCAACAAATGGAGCAGCAGCAACGGCCGCGGCCCCATCGAAGCACTGATCGCAGGCGGCGATTCGGGCGGCGGCGACTTCGTCTGGAACGGTTCCGAATGGCTGCTGTCGGGCGTGCACTCGTGGGGCTGGCAGGGCGCTTGCGACGATTTCGGCCTGACCGGCTGCGACAACTCGACCAAAAACAAGTCCAGCTACGGCGATCTGTCCGGTTCCACCGCGACCTACTCGCACATCGGCTGGATCAACTCGGTGACGGCCGTACCGGAACCAGGCACCTACGCGATGATGATCGCCGGTCTGGCACTGGTTGGCGTAGCCCGCCGCCGCAAGCAGAAGTAATTCTGCCGGTATAAAAAAAACCCCGTCGGCCTTGGGCCACGGGGGTTTTTTCTTGGGCGAGACAGCCGCCTCGCCTTGTCTTACTTCAGATACTTGGCCAGCCAGCCATGCACTTCGCTGTAGAAGTAGCGGCTGTTGTCGCCCTTTAAGATCCAATGGTTCTCGTCCGGGAACACCAGCAGCTTGGCCGGCACGTTCAGGCGGTGCTGGGTCGCGTAGTTCATCAGCGCATTGTTGGCCGGCACGCGGTAATCGAGCTCGCCCACCGAAATCAGGATGGGCGTGGTGAAGCCCGTGCCCTTGGCGTGGTTCCCCGCCTGCATCACCGGACTCTGCTCGCGCCACACTGCCTTGTCGCCCCACACCGGGCCGCCGCTGTTGACTTCGCGGCCGTGGATGCTGTCGCTGCTGCCCCATTGCATCACCAGGTCCATCTCGCCCGCGTGCGACACGAAGGCCTTGTAGCGCGTAGTGGTCGCCTGCAGCCAGTTGGCCAGGTGGCCGCCGTAGCTGGCGCCGCCCGCCGCCAGGCGGCTGCCGTCGACGTAGCTGTACTTCTTGACCGCCTCGTCGACCGCTTCGTTGACCTCGTCTCCCGGCCCCTTGAGCGGATCGCCCTGGATGGCGCGCGCGAATTCCTCGCCGTAGCCGGTCGAACCCTTGTAGTCGGTCAGCAGCACCACGTAGCCCGGCTGCGCCAGCAGGTGGTAGTTCCAGCGGATCACGAACTGGTCGCGCCACATATTGGCCGCGCCGCCGTGGATCACCGCGAACAGCGGATATTTTTTAGCCGGATCGAAATTGGCCGGCTTGACGATCATGTTGTGGATCATGCGGCCGTCGCTGGCCTTGAACCAGAAGTGTTCCGGCGCCTGCCAGTCGATGCCGGCCGCGCGCTCGGTGTTGAACGACGTCAGGCGCTTGGGCGCACCGTTGCCGAAGGCGTACACCTCGGGCGGGTTGATGGCCGATTCCCACACGCCCACCATGGCCTTGCCGCCGGCCGCCAGCGAGCCGATGCTGCCGGTCGGCAGCGACGCTTCGTCGCGCAGGTCGCCGCCCGCGTAGTTGATCGAGTGCAGCTGCTCCAGGCCGGCGTGCTCGTAGCTGAACACGATGCGGTTGCTGCCGCCCGGCAGCACGAAGCGCGAGATCGAACGGTCCAGCGTGGCCGTCAACACTTTCGGCGTCGGATTGTTCAGCGGCCAGGCGAAGCTGGCGATGCGCGTCACGTCGTAGACCTTGCCTTCTTCCTCGGCCTCGGTCAGCGTGAACAGCGTCTTGCCGTCGGCGCTGAATTTCAGGCCGTGGTAGCTATGCTTGTCCTGGGTCAGCTGCTGCGGTTCGCCTCCGGCCGCCGCCATGCTGAAGATCTGCGTGTAGCCGGCCGCGCGCGCCGCCTCGTCGCGGTTGGTCGAGGCCGAGAACACCACGGCCTTGCCATCCTGCGACCAGATCGCGTCCAGCGACTGGCCCTCGTCGCCCTGGCCGCCGCCGAAGCCCGGCAGCGCCGCCAGCTTGCTGCCGGCCAGCAGGTCGCGCGGCTTGGCGCCGGCGTCCGCATCCATCACGAACAGGCGCACTTTTTTATCGTCGAGCCACTTGTCGAAGAAGCGCGGCGGGAAGGTTTCGTAGGCGCGCGCCGTGTACTTGCGGTCCTTGCGTTCCTTGGCGCTTTTCTTGACGTCTTCCTCGCCGGCGTTGCCGGGGTAGATATCGCTGACGAACAGCAGCTGCTTGCCGTCCGGGCTGAACTTCGGCTGGCGCGCGCCCAGTGTCAGCGTGGTCAGGCGCTGCGCCTCGCCGCCGGCCGCCACGTCGATGCGGTACAACTGCGCCGCGTCGTCGCCGTCGCGCTTGGCCACGAACACCAGCTGGCGGCTGTCCGGCGACCAGTTGGCGCCGCTCTCGCCGCCCTTGCTGAAGGTCAGGCGGCGGGCCGGCGTATCGTCGGTCAGCGACTTGATCCACAGGTCCGACCATTGCTCCTTGCTGTCGTAGGCCGGGTCGGTGACGGAGAACACGGCCCACTTGCCGTCCGGGCTGGGCAGCGGGGCGCCGACCCGTTTCATCAGCCATACGTCTTCGTGCGTGATCGCGTGTTTGGCGGCCGGCGCATCGGCGGCGACGGCGTTGCCGGCCAGGCCGGCCGAAATCAATATGGCAAAAATGGAAAGTCGCGGTATAGTCATGACGGCGTCGCTCGAAAGTCGGTGAAGCGACGATAGTGACCAAATCTCCCATTGCTGTCAATCAAGTTTCCATCCCACCCCATGGAGTAGCGATCGATGCAGACCATTACCAAAATCCACAAAGTAGCCGCCTTCACCGCAGGCGGGCAGGGCGGCAATCCGGCCGGCGTGATGATACGCGCGGCCTTGCCGGACGAGCCGGCCATGCAGCGCATCGCCGCCGAGATGGGCTATTCGGAAACCGTGTTTGCCGCACCGGCCGACGGCGGCTGGCGCGTGCGCTATTTCTCGCCCGATGGCGAAGTGCCGTTCTGCGGCCACGCCACCATCGCGCTGGGCGCGGTGCTGGCGCAGCAGCACGGCGACGGCATTTTCCCGCTGACCACCAACCACAGCCGCGTCACCGTCGAAGCCCAGTCCAAGGGCAACGAGGGCAGCGCGGCGCTGCAATCGCCGGCCACTTCCAGCGCACCGGCCCCGGCCGCGCTGGTGACGGCGGCGCTGGCGCTGTTCGGCTACCGCCAGGCCGACCTGGATGAGCGCATCCCGCCGGCCATCGCCCACGGCGGCGCCAACCACCTGGTGCTGGCGCTGGCCAGCCGCGCCCAACTGAGCGCGATGCGCTACCAGCTGGCGGACGGCCGCAGCCTGATGCGCGAGCACGGCCTGGCGACGATCTCGCTGGTGCACGCGGAAACGCCGCAGCGCTTCCATGCGCGCAATCCCTTCGCTTCCGGCGGCGTCTATGAAGATCCGGCCACCGGCGCCGCAGCCGCCGCGCTGGGCGGCTATCTGCGCGACCTCGGCTGGCCGCACGGCGGCGCCATCGACATCGTCCAGGGCGAGGACATGGGGGCGCCCTGCCATCTGCGGGTGCAGATCTCGGGCGAGTCCGGCAGTTCGATCCGCGTCTCCGGCAACGCCCGCATGCTGGGCGACTAGTCCCACTTCTTCAGCAGGCGGGCCAGCTCGCCTGTTTTCTCCATCTGCTCCAGCGCGCGCCGCACGCGGGCGGCCACGGCCGGATCGACATGCCGGCCCATCACCATGTACAGCGGCGCCGTGTACATCACCTGCGGCAGCACCCGCACCTTGCCGGCGACGCCGGCGCGCGCGATGAGGCCGCTCAGACCCGGCGAACGGTGCAGGAAGAAGCGGGCCCGCCCGGCCGCCAGCTTTTGCAGGTTCATGGCGGGATCGGTGGCGCTGGCATTGATCTGCAAGCCGCCCAGGGCCAGCAGGAAATCGGTGGTGGCAAAGCCGCGGTTGGCCAGCACCACGCCGTTCTTGCCGAGCTTGCGCACATCGTCCCAGTTGTTCACGACCACGTCGTCGCCGCTGCGCACCAGCAGCATGTAATGGATGGGAAACAGCGGCGGATCGAGGTACAGATATTTCCGCTCGCGCTCGACGTTGCGCTGCACCCCGCACAAGGCGTCGTGCTGCTGCATGGACAGCTCGTGGTAGGCGCGTATCAACGGCATCCATCGCTGGTCGCCGATGAAGACCAGGCCGGGATCGATGCGCTCGATGGTGCGGAAGATATCCACGCACAAGCCGATGATGCGGTCCGGCCCGGCCGGGATGAACTTCGGCTCCGTGCCTTCCTGCGCCGTCACCCGCAGCGACACCTGCTGCGCCGCGCACGCGCAAGGCAGCAGCAGCGCCGACGCCAGCAACAGGGCGCGCACGGGTCGGGCTTTGATGATCGGCAGCATCGGTCCTCCTGGGATGGCATCTTGGCGGATGAGCCAGTATATCGCTGTCGGCGAACTTGACAACAGTCTGCGCGCCGGCCGCCCTGCCCGCGCTAATCGCCTGATTCCAAAGGAAGCGCAGGGCACGGCACGATAAATGCGTCCCACCGCCGCGTGTCCGCCTGGCGCGGACTGCTGTTTCCACGCATGGGAAAGGATATCGTATGCGCACTGCTCCCTCCTTGTTGCTGGCCGCGCTGCTGCTGGCGGTCAGCATCCCCGGCAACGCCTTCTGTCCCAAGAATGGCTTTGTCTGTTTCATCACGTCCAAGTCGGCCGGCAGCCTGACCCACCAGGACATCACCCAGCGCGGCATCGAAGCGCTCGACAAGCGCTACTTCGGCGTGCCCAAGCTGACCGCGTCGATGCAAAAAGCGCTGGACCAGATCATCGAGGCGGACGCCAAGGTCGACGACGACCAGACCAGCTCGGCCAAGCACTTCGACGGCGAGAACGCGACCGGCGCCCAGCTGCGGCTGGCCACGCTCAAGCAGAACGTGCTGGACGCGCTGCGCAGCGACCCGATCAACACCACCGGCGCGCGCGACAACCTCGGCAGCGCGCTGCACACCATCCAGGACTTCTACTCGCACAGCAACTGGGTCGAGCAGGGCAACAGCGGCGCCCATCCCGGCGTCGGCCGTCCCGGCTCGCTGGCCTTCGCCGGCCCCGCCACGCCGACCTGCGACGGCTTCACCGACACCGGCCTGTTCTGCGCCAACTCGTCCAACCTGGTCGGCAGCCTGCTCACCAGCGGCTATTACGGCGGCGAGGACCGCGTCAAGCCGGGTTCCTTCAAGTGTAGCCACGGCGGCCCGCTCGACAAGAGCTCGCCGTCCAGCGACATCCTTGGCTACTTCCGCGAAGGCATCAACAAGGACACGCTGTACTGCGACATCTCGCCGCACAGCGGCTTCCACAACACGGCGGCGGCGGCCGCCATCGCCGGCACCCAGCAGTTCGTCGAAGATATCAAGGCCGAGATCACGCCGGCCCAGCTGAAGGCGCTGCTGGGCGCAGGCCCCACGCTGGCCTTCGCCATCGACACCACCGGCAGCATGGGCGGCATCATCGCCGGCGTGCGCGCCTCGGCCATCAGCATCGTCGACGCCCGCCTCGGCACCGACGAGGAACCGTTGCAGTACGTGCTGGCGCCGTTCAACGACCCGTTCACCGGCCCCACCATCGCCACCAACGACGCCGGCCTGTTCAAGGGCGCCATCAGCGGCCTGGGCGCATCGGGCGGCGGCGACTGTCCCGAGCTGGCCATGACCGGCATGTACAACGGCCTGTCGCTGGCCGATCCGGGCGGCGACCTGTTCATGTACACCGACGCCACCGCCAAGGACGCCAGCCTGGCCGGCGCCGTCATCAGCCTGGCCAAGAGCAAGGACATCAAGATCTATCCGGTGCTGTTCGGCAGCTGCTCGCCGTTGACGCCGGGCTTCCTGCAGGCGGCGGCCGAGACCGGCGGCCAGGTGTTCTTCCTGTTCGGCGGCGAGGCCAGCACCGTCACCCAGCTGGCCGACCTGGTGGTGCGCAACAACGTGGTGCAAGTGCTGTCGCTGGTCGACACCTACGCCACCGCCAAGAGCTACACGGTGCCGGTCGACGGCAGCATGAGCCGCTTGACGGTCTCGGTCAGCGGCACGGTGCAGGGCGTGCAGCCGGTGGTGACGCTGACGCGGCCGGACGGCGTGGTGATCACCGCCGCCAACGCCACCCGCTTCCTGAGCTTGTCGAGCGGCGTCATCATCTCGGTCGACAGCCCGCCGCGCGGCGCCTGGACGCTGGCCATCAGCGGCTCGTCCAGCCAGACCTACGTCAACGTCAACGGCGTGGCCGACCTGGCCTTCAACTCCTTCAGGCTGGCCCGCTTCGGCGCGCAGCCGCCGCACCAGGGCCTGCTGACGATAGACGGCGAACCCGCACCGGGCCAGTCGCTGTATGCGATCGCCGCGCTGACCGGCATCGGCAGCGCGCCGCAATTCCAGCTGCGGCGCAAGAACTTCGAGCTGCTGTCGCCGCTGCCGCTGGAGGCCGACCAGACCGACAGCGGCAGGTTCTTCGGCGCGCTGACCGTGCCCAATGAAGCCTTCGTCGCCTACGCCACCGGCACCGACAGTTCCGGCTTCCCCTACCAGCGCCTGGTGAGCGTGATGGTGCAGCCGCAAACGGTGTCGGTGGTGCCGCCGTCGCGCCAGGACTTGCGCCCCGGCGTCACCACCACGCTGACCTACCAGGTGCGCAACGACGGCCCGGCCGGCACCTTCAGCATCAGCGCCACCGACGACCAGCACTACATCGCCAACATCTCGCCCAACGTGCTGACCTTGGCCAGCGGCGCCAGCGCCAACGTCACCGTCACGCTGACGCCGCCGGCCGGCACGCGCATCGGCAGCGCCGACAGCATCACCGTCACGGCGCAGAGCACCAGCGTGGTCACGGTGCACAACAGCGCTTCGCTGACGGTGTTCGTCACGGGCTCGGTGCAGGTGCCGGGCCGGCCCGACCTCATCGCCGCCATCGTCGGCCAGGAGACCGTGGCGCCCGGCGTCATCGGTGTCGATGTGCGCTTCACCAACACCGGTGTCGGCACCGCGCACGACATGACCTTGTCCTCGCTGGCGCTGCGCACGCTGGCCGGCAGCGGCACCGTCACGCTGAACACCGCCTTGTCGCCGGCGCTGCCGTTCGTCACGCCGAATGTCGATGTCGGCAGCTTCTTCACCGTGCGCCTGACCTTCAATGTGCCTGCGACGGTGCAGCGTTTCAGCGTCGCCGAAAACGGCAGCGTGACCGACCTGAACGGCGTGACCTACGCCTACTCGCAGGCCCAATCCGTCATCCCGAAATAAACCGGAGGAACCGTCATGAAACTCAGATATCTCTGCGCCCTGGCCGCGCTGTTGTTGAAGCTGTTGTGGTGGGCGCCTGTCGCCGGCGCGACGCCATTTGTGTTCACCTTCGCGGCAGTGCCGTCCGCTTCGGTCACGGGCAATCCCGGCGATGTGGTGGGATGGGGCTACCAGCTGGTCAACACCGACACGCTGAACTGGTTTGTGCCGACGCAGCTGAACGCATCATCGTTCAGCATCGGCTCGCCGGACGCCAGCTACTTCGATTTCCCGGTGCTGGCGCCGGGCGCCACAGTGGCCGCCGCCTTCGACGCCGTCACGCACACCGGGCTGTATGGCTTGCAGATCTTCCCGTTCGCGCTGCCGGCCATGAGCGACAGCGGCAGCTTCAGCCTCGCCGGCGAATGGTGGAATGGCGATCCGCTGGCCGGCGGCACGTTCCTGCAGGTGTCGGATGTGCTGCTGGCGCCGCTGTCGATCGCGGTGGCGGGGACGGCGATACCGGCGCCGGGCAGCATGTGGCTGCTGGCGGCGGGGCTGCCTTTATTGTGGCTGGCTCAGCGCCGTCGCCAGAAAGGCCCGCAGCTCGGCCGCGCTTTGCGATGATGGCGCGGCGGGCCGCACATCCCGGTAGTAGCCCGGGCCGGTGCGGCCCAGCAGCTTGAAGGATTTGCCTGCGTAGCTGCTGGGGAGCACCTGCAGCAGGGTCAGTTGCGTCAAGCCGCCGTCCAGCGCCTGCATGTGCACGAGGAACTGGCAGGCGTACTGGCGGCCTTCGGCGCTCCAGTAGTAATCGACGTCTGGAGTGATCAGCACATCGTGGCGGCGCTGCTCTGCGGGCAGCGCCAGCCACGCTGCCAGCGCCGGGTTCGATGGCGGCAATGCCAGGTCGGCGTCCGGCGGGAACAGTGGAGAGCCGAAGGGCAGGGCCATGCGGTAGCGCCGGTGTTCCTCGCGCTGCGCGGGGATGCGCTGCACCGCCTGCAGCAACGCCTGCTGTACCTGCGGCGCGGCCATGCGCACCGTCAGCGCCTCGTGCTGCGCGTGCGCCGCCGTTGACAGCAGCAAGGCCAGCACGGCCGGCGCGGCGGCACGCATGTCAATCCCACTTGCGCATCAGCCGTTCCAGCTCGCCGTTTTTTTCAAGCTGAAACAGCGCGCGCTCCAGGCGCTCGTTGATGAAGCCGGCGAGTCGCTTGCTGGTGACGAAATACAGCTTGGCGCTGTACATCACTTGCGGCAGGATGCGTACCTTGTCGGCGGTGCCGGTGCGTTCCAGCAGCCGTTGCAGGCCGGGGCCGCGATGGAAGAACAGGCGTCCGCGTCCCGCGATCAGTTTTTGCAGATTCGATTGCGGGTTGGTGGAGTTGGCGTCGACTTCAATGCCGCCCATCTCGGCGAGGATAGAGCCTGCTGCGAAGCCGCGATTGATCAGCACCACGTTGTCGGGCGCCAGACGGCGCACGTCGTCCCACTGCGTGATGACCACCGGGTCGTGGGCGCGCGCCAGGAAGTGGTACTCGATGGAGTACAGCGCCGGGCCCAGGAAATGATATTTGAGTTCGCGTTCCGCCGTGCGTTGCATGGCGCACTGCACGTCTTGCTGGCCGGTTTCCATTTCGGAGTAGGCGCGTATCAGCGGCTTCCAGCGCTGGTCGCCGACGAATTGCAGCGTCGGTTCGATCTGCTCGACGGCGCGCAGGATGTCGATGCACAAACCGACCACATGGTCCTTGCCGTCGGCGATGAACTTGGGCTCTGTCCCTTCTTGCGCGGCGGTGCGCAGCACGATGGCATGGACTGGCAGAATGGCAGACAACAGCAAGGCGCAGCATGCCGCGCCGAGCCGCCGGGTCCACCCGCTATGCAGTCCTGCCATGTCATCCTCTCTGAGCCGCGCTGGGCGCTGTTTGATGACAAGCTTACACCAGTCAGCGTAAGGTGCGGATAAATTGATGGCCTCCATACAGCCTGCCGTCTATGCATTCCATACCGTCCTGATAGGCTCCCTGCACGAAAGCGCATTTGTTCAGGACACGGGCCGATGCGGGGTTGTTGTCGGTGACGTAGGCCAGCAGATGCTGCAAGCGCCACTGCTGCTGCGCCAACGCGACCAGGTGCAGCAACGCTCGCGTAGCCAGGCCCTGGCCCGCCGCGTCGCGAGCTATGCGATAGCCTGCTTCGGCGCTGGCCGTCGTGCTGTCGATGTCCTTCAGATTGGCGCGGCCGACGATGCGGCCGCTGGCGTCGAGCAGCAGGCATGGATGCCAGGTGCCCTTGGCATAGCCGTCCAGATACTGATCGATGTGGCGCTGCACGCCTTGCGGTGTATAGAAGGCCTCGTCGCGCGGCGCGATATGCTGCTCGAACCAGGCGCGGTTCTCCAGTTCGAATTGCAGCAGTGGCGCCGCGTCCTGTGCTTGCAGCGTCTTGATGATGATGTCGTTCATACCGTCTCCAGAAAATCTTTTGTGCACGCGACCAGGCCCGCGCAGGCCAGCGTGGCCAGGCCCGCCGTCGTCAGCGCCGGGACGATGCCGTAGTGCGCGGCCAGCATGCCCCACGCCGCGCTGCCTGCGGTCTGGCCGGCGGCGATCGCCAGGATGTGCACGGACAGCGTCCTGGCGCGCACCGCATCGGGAAAGGCCTGCTGCGCCGCGCCGTTGAGGGTGGTGACGATGGCTGACCATGCGACACCGCCGATCACCACCAGCACAAGGCGCAGCGGCTGCGATGCGATCAGGCTTATCGTCATCAGCATGCCGCCATGGATGCAAAGGCCGCCGGCCAGCACCATGCGCTTGGCTGCGTGGCGGCGCGCGAGCGGCAGCACGAAGGCTGCCAGCACGGCGCCTGCGCCCAGTGCGCCCATCAGCGCGCCGTAGGTGCCGGCGTCGCGATGCAGCAGCGGCAGCAATGCGGCACAGGCCGCCGAGACGAAGAATATCGCCATCGCATGCATCAGCAGCGAACGATAGCGGGCCGACGCCCAACTGATGCGCAACGCGCTGCGCATGCCGTGGCGTTCGGCCGCGCGTGGCGCTGGCGATGTCCGCCATTGCCGGTAGATCCACAGCAGCGCGCTGAAGGACAAGGCGTTCAACAAGTAAAGTGCTCCCGCGCCGGTCAGCTGAAACAGCAGGCCGCCCAACGCCGGCCCGGCCAGCGCCGCCAGGTTGTAGCTCATGTTATTCAAGGTGGCCGCCGCTTCGATCTCCTGCGGCGGCACCAGTGCGGACATCGACGCCTGCCATGCCGGCATCGTGAACGCCATGCCTGCGCCCATGACAAAGGTCAGCAGCAGCAAGACGGGCACTGGCTGTTTGCCACCAAAGGCCAGCAGCGCCATTGCGACGGCGGCCAGCGCCATCAAGGCGTTGCTGCGGAATAGCAGGGTGGGCCGGTGCAGCGTATCGGCCAGCGCGCCTGCGGGCAGGGCGAACAGCAGCATCGGCGCCCAGGTCGCGGTCTGCACCAGCGCCGTCAACTGCGGCGAGTGCGACAGCGTGGCGATCTGCCAGGCCGCCGCGAAGGCTTGCATGCGGCTGCCCAGGTTGGACAGCATATTGGCCAGCCACAGTTGGCGAAAGCGCGCGTGGCGCAACGGCTGGAATATCGAAACGGCGTGTGGTTTGGGCGGCATGGCTGAAGTCTAAAAGCGCGCCGCCGCCGGGGTCAATCTTGATTCCGGCAATCGACATTACAATAGACGCATGAATCAAGACCTGTCCGCAACCGAGGCCGCGCGCATCCTCGGTGTCAGCCTCGCCACTTTGTACTCGTATGTCAGTCGCGGCCTGTTGACGCCCGGCGTTGCGCAGGCCGGGCGGCGCAAACGCTATCCGCGCGATGAAGTGCTGCGGCTGGCCGCGCGCAAGGCCGACGGCAAACGAGGCGGCCATCAAGTCGCCGCCGCGATGAACTGGGGCACGCCGGTGCTGGAGACGCGCATCTCGCGCATCGCCGACGGCCGCCTCCACTATCGCGGCCACGACGTGCTGACCCTTGCCGCCAGCGCCACGCTGGAGCAGGTGGCGTGTTTGCTGTGGGACGATGGCGGCACCGACTACTTCGCCGCCGACAACGCTGCGACCACACTCGCCACCAACGCCGACGCGTTGCGCGCCTCCGCCATCGCCGGTAGCGCGCAGCAGCTGTCGCCGCTGGAAGCCGCGATGTGTGCGCTGCCCCTGCATGCGCGAACGATGTCCGCGCAGCCGGACGACGCCCACGGCCGCTTCATCACCGGCGCCGGCTTGATGCGCCTGCTGGCCGCAACGCTGCTGAACCGCGCCCCATCCGTCCAGCCGCTGCATCTGCAAATCGCCCAAGCCTGGCACGCCGACGCAACGCAGGCCGAATGGATACGCGCCGCGCTGGTCCTGCTGGCCGATCACGAATTAAACGCATCCACCTTCACCGTGCGCTGCGTCGCCTCCACCGGCGCCAGTCCGGCTGCCGCGTTAAGCGCCGGCCTGGCCGCCTTGTCCGGCGCGCAGCACGGCGGCGGCAGCACACTCGCGCGCACCATGCTGGAAACTGCTCTGACGTCCGACAACATGGAGCGCAGCATCGCCACGTACTTCTCGGGCCGCGACCCCAGCCTGGCCGGCTACTCGCACCCGCTCTACCCACAAGGCGACCCACGCGCCGCCTATCTGCTGAACGCGATGTCGCCCTGGCCGCAAGCCCGCACCGTGCTGGCGGCCGGCGAACAGGCCGCCGTCCACCTGGGCATGCCACCCAACGCCGACCTCGCGCTGGCCGCCATGAGCATCGTCTGCGACTGGCCACCGGCCGCCGGAGAAATCCTGTTCGCGCTGGCGCGTTCGGCCGGCTGGATCGCCCACGCGGCCGAGCAGATCGCCGACGGCGGCGTGATACGCCCTCGCGCACGCTACATCGGCAACTATCCGGCGGCATAAAAAACAGCCCGTCATAGGCGACTGTAGCGAGTCCGCCTCACTTGTTTCCTAAACAATGCTAAACATGATGCGAACTTTGAAAGTTTGTAGAGACGCCATGTCTTCTTCTGTATAAATCTTTCTGGTTGGAATGCAGTCCCCAACGACATGCCGTCGGCATTGGGCTCGTTTAGGAAAATTTCAAACGACCAGCCGATGGGAACGCTGCTTCCGCCACATAAAAAATACAGCCCGTCGTCGGGCACACGACCTGGAGACCATACATGACAATCAAACCACCTCTCGCTTCACGTCAGCGCCGCTGGCAAGCCACGCCGATCGCCACGGCCCTGGGCCTCGGATTGATGGCCCTGACCAGCGCCCACGCGCAAGTCGCGCCGGCGGAGAAGCCTGCTGCCAAACCAGCCGAGAAGAATGCCGACGCCAACCAAGTGGAGTCGGTGGTTGTTACCGGCTACCGCTACGCGATCGAAAAAAGTCTCGACCAGAAGCGCAACGCCAACGCCATCGTCGACGTCGTCACCGCTGAAGACATCGGCAAGTTCCCCGACAAGAACGTGGCCGACGCGCTGCAGCGCGTGCCTGGCGTGATCATCGACCGCAGCGGCGGCGAGGGCAAGAACGTCAGCGTCCGCGGCCTGTCGTCGGAACTGACCTTGACCCAATTGAACGGCAACTACATCGCCACCGCCGAGTCCAACGGCGACCCGACCCGCTCGTTCAACTACATGCTGATGCCGGCCAACATGCTGTCCAGCGCCGAGCTGTTCAAGTCGCCCGAAGCACGCATCGACGAAGGCGGCATCGGCGGCACCGTGATCCTGCACACGCGCCGTCCGCTGGAAGTGAAATCCGGCAGCGGCTTCGTCGCCGCCGAAGGCACCTGGGCCGACACCAGCAAGAAAACCGACGGCCAGTTCTCCGGCCAATATGCATGGCATGACGAGGGCAACCGTTTCGGCGTGCTGGTCGGCTACACCCAACAGAAACGCACCACGCGCACCATGGGGGCCAGCACCGAGAACTGGCAATGGTACGGCGACAACTACAAAACCCATCCAGCAACCGATGTCAACGGCAAGCCGTCGGACATGAACAGCTACTGGTGGGGCCAGTCCGGCTTCTACGACCAGGCCGGCAAGTACTACACCAACTTCATGATGCCGACCTCGGTCAACTTCGATGTGAAGACCGAGGACCGCGAGCGCAAGGGCGGCCAGTTGACCATGCAATTGAAGCCGGTCCGCAACCTGACCCTGACCGGTAACTACTTCCGCTTCGACCTGTCGCAGAACTCGCAGACCAACACGCTGAAGATCCCGGAATGGAATCTGGCGCGCTACGACGGCGACGGCAACTGGCCGGGCGGCCGCATGCTCGACGGCCTGACCTTCGACCCTAGCGGCACCATCGTCACCGGCGCGAAGTACAGCGCGCACCCGGGCAAGACCTACTATTGCAGCGGCTCCCAGGCTGCCGCGGGCGGCATCAAGAATACCGGCGGCTTCGGCCCCGACGACTGCACCATTCCTACGCCACAGATCACCGGCAGCTACAACCGCGAGAAGGCGCTGTCGCAAACCGCCGACATCGAAGCCGAATGGCACGGCGACTCTCTGGACGCCACCTTCAAGGGCGGCCGTACCTGGGCCGGCGGCGGTCCTGAGCTGCAATTCGCCATGCCGATCAAGCCGCGCCTGCAAAACGCCGACGGCAGCTGGACGCTGGGTAACTACGCCAGCGCCTGGAGCACCAACGGCACGCCGACGATGACGTTCTCGCCGGAGCTGATGGCCAATCTGCAGAAGGGCATAGGCGAGATCGACCTCGGTTCGACCTCGTCCTCGTGGACCCGCAACAGCACCCAGCAGAAGTACGCCCAGGCCGACTTCACCTGGCACAACGACGGCAAGTGGCTGGACTCGCTGCAATTCGGCGGCAAGTACCGTGACGGCGGCACCAGCCGCAGCACCGGCAACAACTACTGGGTGTGCAAGGGCGCCAACCCGGCCGACTACGACAAGCGTTATCAGGCCGGCTGCGATTCCACCGCCAACAAGTTCCAGCCGCAGTTCCTGTACGGCCAATCGCTGGGCAACCTGGCGGGCGGCATCAGTGCCAGCGCGTTCCCGGCGATTAACTACCCAGCCTACATCGCCTACCTGAACCAGACCTACGGCGCGATGCAGACCCGTAACGAAGACAACTTCGTCTACAACGTCAACGAGAAGATTTCGTCGACCTACCTGCAGGCCAACATCAAGACCGACCGTCTGCGCGGTAACGTCGGCCTGCGCGTGGTGCGCACCAAGCAGCATGCCGACTCGACCGACCGCGTCGACAACTACAACGACTACTTCTTCAACGGCCCTAACGGCGCACCCGCGCCTTGCCTGGCGGGCGGTTTGCCTGCGGTCGGCGCACCTGCCGGCTCCGGTTGCACCAGCGGCTTCACCAGGCTGCCGGACAGCACCGCGCGCACCTCGTCGTTCGTGGTCAGCTCGCTCGACCGCAGCTACAACGACGTGCTGCCTAGCCTGAACCTGGCCTACGATCTGCGTCCGGACCTGCTGCTGCGCATGGCGGCGTCCAAGGTGGTCTCGCGTCCAAGCTACAACGACATCGCTACCCCGGGCGGCCTGCAGTACTACAGCCAGGAATACGTCAACGACCGCCGTCTGATCGGTGGCGGCGACAAGCAGGGCTGGTTCGGCGAAGGCAGCAACAAGCAGCTGGAGCCGTACAAAGCTACCCAGCTCGACGTGGGCCTGGAGTGGTACTTCCAGCGCGGCTCGGTGCTGGGCGTGGACCTGTTCCGCAAGAACGTCAGCAACTTCGCAGTGCCTGTGGTGCGTGACGTGACCATGGACGTCGGCGGCAAGAGCGTGACCGTGCAGAACTACTCGACTTCCGCCGGTGGCCGTAACGGCGTCTCGCAGGGTGTCGAAATGTATGCACAGCACACGCTGGCTTCCGGCCTCGGCTTCCAGGTCAACTACACGTACAACAAGACCAACCAGGCGGCCATCACCCTTGGCGACGGTACGGAGATCGGCAAGTCGCAGCTGGTCGGCAGCGCGAAGAACCAGGCGAACATCACCGTGTTCTACGAAACCGACAAGTATCTGGCGCGTGCTTCGTACAACCGTCGCGGCGAAGTGGTGGGCGGCCTGGTCAACGGCTTGAACGTCTACCAGGATCCGTACAGCCAGGTCGACATCAACGTGGCGTACAACATCACCAAGGAGCTGAGCCTGACCGCTTCGGTGTTGAACCTGACCAAGGAAGAGAGCAGCTCGCACCTGGGTAGCGATACCAAGAACCGCTTCTACTCCAATGGTTACACCGGCCGCATCGCCTACTTCGGCCTGAACTACAAGTTCTGATTTTCGTCCCCCCTCTCGCGCCCGCTGGCGTGAGAGGTCTTCCCTTCCGGCAGTTGCCTTCTTTGGCGGCTGCCGGTTTTTTTGCTTGAAGAACGGATCGCGAGACATGACAAACAACAGGATCAAGCGCGTGGTCGTCGTCGGTGGCGGCAGCGCAGGCTGGATGGCGGCTGCGGCACTGGCTACTTATCTCGGCAAGCAAACTTCGGTGCGGTTGATCGAGTCTGAGGAAATCGGCATCGTTGGCGTGGGTGAGGCCAGCGTTCCGCACATCCGCATGTTCAACGGACAGATGCTGGGCATAGACGAAACCGAGTTCGTCAAGCGCACGCAGGGCACGATCAAGCTTGGCATCCAGTTCCAGGATTGGGCGCGCATCGGCGACAGCTACATCCACGGCTTCGGCGTGATTGGTCGCTCATTGGGGCCGCTGCCGTTCCACCAGTTCTGGCTGAAGTTGTTCCAGTCCGGGCGGGCGGCGCCGATTGGCGAGTACTCGCTGCAAACGGTGATGGCGCCGCAAGGCAAGTTCGTGCCTGGCGATAGGAACTCGCCGCCGAACTCGCCATTGGCCGACATCGCCTATGCCTATCATTTCGACGCCGGT
Organism: Rugamonas rivuli; assembly: GCF_009380165.1. GTDB lineage: Bacteria > Pseudomonadota > Gammaproteobacteria > Burkholderiales > Burkholderiaceae_D > Rugamonas > Rugamonas rivuli. The sequence goes on along the minus strand of NZ_WHUF01000004.1, from coordinate 161,874 downwards.
TTGTATGCGCGCTTCCTGCGCGAGCTGTCGGAGCAGCGCGGCGTACAGCGCATCGAAGGCAAGATCGTCGGTGTGAACCAGCGCGCCGACGATGGCTTTGTCGAATCGGTGACGATGGAGAACGGACAGGTCGTCGACGGCGAATTGTTCATCGATTGCTCGGGCTTCCGTGGGTTGCTGATCGAGCAGGCGCTGAAGACCGGTTACGAGGACTGGTCGCACTGGCTGCCATGCGACAGCGCGATGGCGGTGCCGAGCGAGCGCATTGATCCGATCACACCGTACACGCGTGCCACCGCGCGCGAAGCAGGGTGGCAGTGGCGCATTCCGTTGCAGCACCGTACCGGCAACGGCTATGTGTATTCGAGCAAATACATCGGCGACGACGAGGCATCAGCAACGCTGCTGGCCAACCTCGACGGCAAGCCGCTGGCCGATCCGCGTCCGCTGCGCTTCACGCCCGGCATGCGCAAGAAGTGCTGGAACAAGAACGTGGTGGCGCTGGGTCTGGCCAGCGGATTTTTGGAGCCGCTGGAATCGACCAGCATCTACATGGTCCAGTCGGGCATCACGCGGCTGCTGGGACTGTTCCCTGGCAGCGACTTCAATCCCTTGCTGGCCGAGCGCTTCAATCGCGAATCGGCATTCGAGTACGAGCGGGTACGGGATTTCCTGATCCTGCACTACCACGCGACCGAGCGCAACGACACGCCATTCTGGGACTACTGCCGCACGATGTCGGTCCCGGACAGCTTGAAGGAGGCGATGGACCTGTTCCGCAGCGACGGGCGCTATTTCCGCAACGGCGAGGATTTCTTCGCGCTGCCGAGTTGGGTGCAAGTGATGCTGGGCCAGCGCATCATGCCGCAAAGCTACCACCCGATTGTCGATGACATGCCGGAGGATAAGCTGGTGCAATACGTCGAGGACATGCGCGCAACGCTGGCCCACGCCGTCGCGGCGATGCCCACGCACCAGCAATGGCTGGACCGTTACTGGAAGGCGTCCGCGCTCTAGGCGATGTGTGCCATCAACTCGGCTGAGTTTCTTGTACCACTCAAGGATACTGTTGGCGCGTATGCATGACGGATAGAATTTCTATCGCAGTCGTGCCAACGCGATACACGATAACGTAATTTGAATGGACGACCATTTCGCGCGTGTCAGCTACCCGTCCCGGACGGTATAGATTGGGGTGATGCGGAAGCTGTGATACGGCGCGATCAATCTCGTTGTAGAGATCGGTTGCGGCCTGTTGGTTACGCTCTGCGATGTAGGCGAGAATCGTCGCCAGATCTGCTTGCGCTTCAGTTTGCCATCGGATCGGAAGCATTGGTGTCGCGCTTCGTTTCGATAATCTTCCGGAGTGCCGCCATCACGTCCTCGTGAGGGGCCGAGGGGCGTTGGTCGTCAAGCGACCTTTGAACTTTCGCCCGAAACCAACGGTCGTAGGCTTCGGCTTCTTCAGCAGTCGCAAACTCGGACGCAGTCGGGGATGGATTTTCATTCATGATTTGCCGATTATACGGCAGACGGATTGCATGATGTCGCGCCAGCCTGGTTCATTGATCGACATCACAGATGGCGTTGCGTCTTGGTTTACTCCTCATTACCTTGGATGTGTATTGCATTTCTGCTAAGCTTGGCAAGATTTTTTTAAACTAAAGTCTTGTCTGCTAATGGAAATTCTTTGAAATATATATTCTTGGCGCTCACGATATTTGTCTCTGCCAACGTGAGTGCAGATGCTTGGCAGCCTTCGTCCGGACATGCGCAATTGCCGCTTTGGCCTGGAGCGATCCCCAACCCACAACCCGCCGCTGGACCTGAGGACGACACAACGCTGCGCGAAGATGCGCCCGTTGCGGGCAAGCCGTGGCTACAGGTATCGAACGTCACGCATCCGACGATGACCATCTACCCGCCGAAGGGGAAGAACACCGGCGCTGCCGTGGTCGTCTTTCCTGGCGGGGGCTATCGGGTACTGGCCATCGATCTTGAAGGCACGGAAGTGTGCGACTGGCTCACCGACATCGGCGTGACGTGCGTGCTCTTGAAGTATCGCGTTCCTGGCTCGGGGCCGCATTGGGATCCGGTGCGCAACAAGCGCGTCATTCCGAAAGTACATACGGCGTTGCAGGATGCGCAGAGGGCAGTGAGCCTCCTTCGCCATCATGCGGCCGATTGGAAAATCGATCCGAACAAGATTGGCGTTCTTGGCTTTTCGGCCGGCGGCCACTTGGTCGCGGCAATCAGTACGTACACCAAGCGCATCTATCCGGCTGTAGATGAGGCCGACCGTGCGAGCTATCGTCCTGACTTTGCGGTAGCGCTTTATCCCGGGCATATGTCGGTCAATTACCAGGACGACCTTTCCAGGATCAATCCAGGCATCGTCGTCACCAAGCAGACACCGCCAACCTTCCTGGTTCACGCGCAAGACGATCCGGTGGATCCGGTCGAGTTTTCCCTGCTGTATTACGCGGCGCTGAGGAAGGCGAATGTGCCGGTTGAGATGCACTTGTTCGCCGGCGGTAAGCACGCGTTCGGACTGCGTCCAACCGGGCTCCCGATCACGAAGTGGCCGCAGCTGGTCGAGACGTGGTTGACGACGATCGGCGTTGTGGTAGAGCACCCGGAGGAATTTCATACGAAAGGCAGCCAATGAGGAATGTCCTGACCATCATCGCGCTCTTGTTGTCGGTGGCCCGCGTGGCCGATGCGCAGCCAGCCCCAGGCGCCGACTACGATGTGCAAGACAAGGTAGTACTCACGACCCGCGACGGCGCCACCGTGTCGGGGATGCTGGTACGCCGAAAAGATGCGGCCCCCACACTGCCGACGGTGCTGCAGTTCACCATCTACGTTCGCCCTGAGCGTGACCTGGCGAGCCTGAAAGAGATAGCCGACCGCGGCTATGTCGCCATGATGGCCTACAGCCGCGGCAAGTACCTGAGCCAGGACCCCATTGCACCGTACGAGCACGACGCCAAGGATGCCTACGATGTCATCGACTGGATCAGTCGCCAGCCCTGGAGCAACGGCGCGGTAGGCATGTTCGGCGGCAGCTACAACGGCTTTACGCAATGGGCTGCGGCCAAGACTTTGCATCCGGCCCTCAAGACTATCGTGCCCTATGTGGCGAACCGCCCGGGAATGGGTTTGCCGATGGAGAATAATGTCTTCATCAATCCCAATTACCAGTGGGCCTTCTACGTCGGCAACAACAAGACCCTCGACAGCGCCGTCAACGATGACCGCGAGCGCTTCCGCAAGATGCAGTTCGCGTGGTGGAGCAGCGGTGCTGCCTATCGCACCATCGACAAGATCGACGGCACGCCCAATCCCTTGCTGCAGCGATGGATGCAGCACCCATCCTACGACGCTTACTGGCAGGCGATGGCGCCGTACAAGGACGAGTTTGCCCAGATCCGGATACCGGTATTGTCGGTGGACGGTTACTACAACGATTCGCAGGTATCCGGCGTGAATTATCTGCGTGAGCACCTGCGCTATGTGCCGAACGCCGAGCACTACCTGATCATCGGTCCTTATGGCCACTTCGGAGCGCAGCGCGGCGGCGAGAAGCTTATCAATGGCATGGAGGTGCCGGACGCTGCGCTGATCGATACCAAGGCCATCACTTATCAATGGCTGGACTACATCCTGAAAAACGGCCCCAAGCCCGGCGTGTTGAAGGACAAGATCAACTACCAGGTCATGGGCACCGAGCAGTGGCGCAGCGCGCCTTCGTTGGCAGCGATGAGCAATGAAACACTCAAGCTCTACTTGAGCAATGTGTCGCTCGCCAGCGCAAACAAGCAGCGCGCGCATCTCCTGAGCGCCGTCCGGCCGGGCAAGCCGGCCATGCTCAGGCAGGTGGTCGATTTTCGGGACCGCAAGCAGTTCAACAATGACTACTACCCGGGTTCGATCGTGACCGACGAGATCGATACGAGCAACGGCTACATTTTTATCAGCGCACCGTTCGAGGACGAGGTCTTGTACAACGGCGCCTTTGGTGGCGAGATTGCCGCGCGCATCAATAAGCGCGACTTCGACCTGGGCGTGACCCTGTACGAGCTGACGCCGGAGGGGAAGTATTTCCATCTCTCTTACATCATCAATCGCGCCAGCTATGCGAAGGATCCAAGCCGCCGCATGCTGCTCACGCCTGGCCGGCTTGAGCGCATCCCGCTGGGCATGACCAAGTTGGTCAGCAAACGCCTGAGCAAGGGAAGCCGGCTGGTTGTCTACCTGAACGTGAACAAGAACCCGTTCTCACAACTGAATTACGGCACAGGCAAGGATGTGAGCGATGAAACGATTGCCGATGCGAAGGAGAAGCTGAAGGTGGAATGGTCCAACCGCAGCTATATCACGGTGCCGATCTTGCGATTGGCGCAGTGATCTTTCTTATGGACGCAAAAAAGGCCTACGCGCCGTAGCGGGTAAGCCTCAATTGGTACTGCTGAATTCGGTGGTAGGCCGTGCGGGATTCGAACCTGCGACCAACGGATTAAAAGTCCGCTGCTCTACCAGCTGAGCTAACGACCCCCGAAAGAGGCCGTATTATATACAGCCTGCCGCAAAGTGCAAAGGGTTTTGTGAAAACAATTTATCCCCTTCCTATTTCATCCCCAGCGCCGCCGTCACCTTCAGCACTTCGTCGGCGGTGGTGACGCCTTCCTGCACCTTCATCGCGCCGGCGATGCGCAGCGGCTTCATGCCGTCGGCCACGCTCTGGCGGCGCAGCGCCTGGATGTCGGTTTCCTCGCGCACCATGTCGCTGAAGCTCTCCGTCACCGTCAGCAGCTCGTAGATGCCGGTGCGGCCGCGATAGCCGGTCTGACGGCATTCGGGGCAGCCCACCGCGCGATAGATAACGGCCGGCTTGGGCAAGTCCCAGGCGCCGCCTATGCTGTGCCAGATGTCGTCGGTCAGTTCGCCGTCGTCCTTCTTGCATTCGGTGCACAGCGTGCGCACCAGGCGCTGCGCCATGATGCCGATCAGCGTCGCCTCCAGCAGGTAGTAGGGCACGCCCAGCTCCAGCAGCCGCATCACGGCCGACGGCGCGTCGTTGGTGTGCAGGGTGGACAGCACCAGGTGGCCGGTCAGCGCGGCCTGGATCGCCATCTCGGCGGTGGCCAGGTCGCGGATCTCGCCGACCATGATGATGTCCGGGTCTTGCCGCATCAGCGCGCGCACGCCGTCGGCGAACGACAGCTCGATGCCGGGCTGTACCTGCATCTGGTTGAAGGCCGGCTCCACCATCTCGATCGGGTCTTCCACCGTGCAGACGTTGACCTCCGATGTCGCCAGCGCCTTGAGCGTGGTGTACAGCGTGGTGGTCTTGCCCGAGCCGGTCGGTCCCGTCACCAGGATGATGCCGTGCGGGCGCGCGGTCAGCTCGTCCCAGCGCTGCGCGTCGTCGGCGGGGAAGCCCAGTTCCGGCAAGGTCTTCACCACCACGTCGGGGTCGAAGATACGCATCACCAGCTTTTCGCCGAAGGCGGTCGGCAGCGTCGACAGGCGCAGTTCGATTTCCTGGCCGCCGGCGGTGCGGGTCTTGATGCGGCCGTCCTGCGGGCGGCGCTTCTCGATCACGTCCATGCGGCCCAGCAGCTTGATGCGCGCGGTCATGGCGATCATCACCACCGCCGGCACCTGGTACACCTGGTGCAGCACGCCGTCGATGCGGAAGCGGATCGCCGCCATGTCGCGCTTGGGTTCGAGGTGGATGTCCGAGGCGCGCTGTTCGAAGGCGTACTGCCACAGCCAGTCGACGATGTTGATCACGTGCTGATCGTTGGCGTCGACCTGCTTGTTGGTCTTGCCCATCTCGACCAGCTGCTCGAAGTTGTTGCGCAGCGCGAGGTCGTTGGTGTTGTTCTTGTTGGCCTTCTTGATCGACTTGGCCAGGCTAAAGAATTGCGTGATGTACTGCGCGATGTCGAGCGGATTGGCGATCACGCGGCGTATCGTGCGGCGCGAGATCTTGGCGATCTCCGCTTCCCACTCGACCGCGTAAGGGTCGGCGGTGGCCACCACCAGCGTATCGCCGTTCAGTTCCAGCGGCAGGATGTTGAAGCGCGCCGCGTAGCTGGCCGACATCACGTCGGCCACGCGGGTGAAGTCTATCTTCAGCGGATCGATGCGGGTGAAGGCCAGGCCGGTGCGCGCGGCCAGCCATTCGCACAGCGCGTCCAGGGTCAGCAGCTTGTGCGGCGGCAGCGCCGACAGCAGCTTGCCATGCGCCACCGCGCACAGCGGGTGCATGGGGCCGACGGCATTCTTCAGGATGCCCTGGCTCTGCGCGTACAGATCCTTGACTTCGGCCTTGCGTATCATGCCGTCGGCCAGCAGCCAGGTGTAGATCTGCTGCAGATCGAGCGGCGCCGGTTTGGCGGGCGGTGTGACGGCAGTTGCGGAGGTTGCGGACATCGTGCCACTTTCAAAAGTCGGCAGCGGAACGGCCCGCTGCCGCATTCCCTCTGATTACTTCGCTTACTTCGCTGCGATGCCTTTGACCCAGGTCTTGGCCGGCAGCTTGGTGTCGGCGGTGATCTGCGCCGCGCGCTCGGCCAGCGCGGCGAGGTCGATGGCGCGCTGGCGCTTGAAGGCGATCGCCACCACGTTACCATCATGTACCTGCGGCAGGCAAATGACTTGCTCGAAGGCGAACTTGATGGCCTTGATGTTGCGCGCGTAGCTGGGGTGGTCGCCGAACAGGTTGACCGTCATGATGCCATCGTCCGTCAGGCAGGCGTTGCAGGACTGGTAGAACTCGGCGCTGTCGAGCACCGGGCCGCGCGCGGTGGCGTCGTACAGGTCCACTTGCAGCACGTCCAGCGTGCCGGCGTTGGCTTCGTCGTTGACGTAGTCGAGCGCATCCATTTCCACCACATTCAGGCGGGCGTCGTTGTCCGGCAGCTTGAACATCGAGGCGCAGATCGCGATCACCGACGGATTCAGCTCGACCGCCGTGACGGCGGCCTCGGGGAAGGTGACGTAGCAGTATTTGGTCAGCGTGGCCGTGCCCAGGCCCAGCTGGGCGATGCGCGCCGGCGTTTGCTGCCACAGCATCCAGGCCATCATCTGCTGCGCGTATTCCAGCTCCGGCCAGTTGGGCTTGCGGATGCGCATCGCGCCTTGCACCCATTCCGTGCCGAAGTGCAGATAGCGTACGCCGTCCTGTTCCGACAGCGTCACCGGCGCATATTTGGGCTTGCGCACGGAGGCGGGCTTGGAGGCCGGGCGGGAGGATTCGACTTGTTCGATGGATTTTCGTTTGATCAGCATGGGGGCGGCAGCGACAGGAGGTGAACCGGCATTATCCCGCGATGCCTTGCAGCAAAGCAAGCCTGAAAACGACACTGCCGGTCATCGGACCGGCAGTGCTTGGGAGTAGCGGGGGATTAACGCTGCATCGGCTCGACGACCACGCGCAGGCGCACGCGCTCGCCCGGATCGTAGGACATCACGCTGGTGTAGTTGCGGCCGCGATAGTCATAGGTGACTTCATAGCCAGAGGTGCGCGATTCCCAGTGGTCGACGGTGCGGCACTGTTTGACTTGCTGTTCCTGCACGCCGCCGCTGGACGGGGTGTTGGCGTTGTCGATGCGGTCGCCTGCAACGGCGCCGGCGATGGCGCCAGCTGCGGTGGCGACCGAGCGGCCGGTACCGCCGCCGACCTGATTACCGGCCAGACCGCCGATCAGGCCGCCGATGATGGCGCCGCCGACGCCGCGCGATGGCGCAGGCTGCTGTACCTGGACGTATTCGGTGCGGCATTCCTGGCGCGGACGGTTGATTTGTTCGACCTGCGGGGTGACGCGAACCACACGGCCGAAATCTTCAAAATCGGCAGCTTGGGCAGCGAAGGGCAGGGCGCTTACGCAAAGTACGGATGCGATCAGTTTGGCTTGCAAGTTCATTTGGTACCTCGTGTCAGTTTGGATGTCTTATCAGGGATTCTGATATTGCATGGTTTGTATGGTAGTCCTGCTACCGGCTGGGAACTAGTGCTAAACAGGTATCTATGGCAACAAATTGTAACAGGGGCCATGAAAGCGCGTCGCGCGCCCAAAAGGGGGAAATGTGCTCATTTGGCCCCTAAAACCCGCTCAAAATGTTCTGTTTTTAACAAATATTGCGTGAGCCATCACATTCGTGTTGATCTGGGAGGAACAACACGTTACCCTAATATGCGTATGGGATTCGAGAAACACATTGAATCAGCCACGGTGAACGCAGACCAGTTTGCCGTGTTAAGTGGACAGGTGCTCAAATTATTTACTCTTTAATTCACAAAATAGGCACTCCCGACAGTAAAGTGGACACACCGTACATTCCAGGTCAGATTGAGGGAAACATGAGTTTGTTAATGACCGTGCCGCCCAACCTCGTGCAATCGATCCGCGCCTTCCGCGTGGTCGAGTTGCAGGAAGAAGCGGCCCGCCTCGGACATCACTTCCTGTACGCGCACTGCATCGCCGGCGCGACCAAGCAGCAAGTCCTGGGCATCATTGCCGAATCGTTCCAGTTCCCCAAGGGTATAGGCAAGAATTTCGATGGTTTGCGGACAACTTTGACCGAAACCATGGCCGGCGCCGGCACGCAGCAAGGTTTCCTGGTGGTGCTGGAGCAGTTGCCCAATACTCAAAAATTTGACAAGGAAGCACGGGAAACCCTGCTGGACGTGTTCCGCGACGCTGCCGATTACTGGGCCGACAAAAAAGTCCCGTTCCGGGTGTTTTACTCCTTCGAGTAAGCCGGAATCCCCTCCCGCGCCAGCGTAGGAGCGGGTCTTCCACGCCCCGAGGCGCCCTGCTGCATTGCAACAAATCTTGTTCAGTTGTAGTCCCGGCTGCATGAACAAGGTACAATGTCGGCCTATGAAAAACATCGTCATCCTGATTTCCGGTCGCGGCAGCAACATGGAAGCGGTCGTCCGCGCGGCGCAAGCCGAGCGCTGGCCCGCCCGTATTGCCGCCGTCATCAGCAACCGCGCCGACGCCTCCGGGCTGGTTTTCGCTGCTGAGCATGGAATCCCGACGGCCATTGTTGCCAACAAAGACTACGCCAGCCGCGCCGAATTCGACGCCGCCCTGCAAACCGTGATCGACGGCTTCCAGCCCGATCTGGTGGTGCTGGCAGGTTTCATGCGGATTTTGACGGAGCAGTTTGTCGCGCATTACGCCGGCCGCATGCTCAACATCCATCCATCGCTGCTGCCGCTGTTCCCCGGCCTGGCGACCCACGCGCAGGCGCTGGCCGCCGGCGTGGCCGAGCATGGTGCGACGGTGCATTTCGTGACGGCCGAACTCGATCACGGGCCGATGGTGGCGCAAGCCGCCGTGCCCGTGTTGCCCGACGATACGGTTGAAACCCTGTCCGCCCGCGTGCTGCAGCAGGAGCATGTCATTTATCCGCGGGCGATACGCTGGTTTGTCGAAGACAGGTTGACGATAGCGCAGGGCGCGGTCCACGTGGACCATACAAAGTAAAACTAACCAAGGAATTCCATGAGATTGCCACCAGCGATACTCGCCAACGCCGAAGAAGTGTTGCGCGAGATTTTGCGCTTTGCCGCGCCGGCCGACACCACCCTGTCGCGCTATTTCAAAGACCACCACCGCCTGGGCGGCCGCGAACGCGGCGCCATCGCCGAGTGCGTCTACAATGTGCTGCGCAATAAATCGTTTTATACCGATTTCTCCGAAGCGGGCGGCGGCGCCACCATGCGTCGCCTGACGCTGCTGGGCATGGCGGACGCGGTCGGCGTCGAATCGCTGGGCGGCCTGACCGAAGATGAAGTGGCGTGGGTCGAGCGCATCCTGCAGATCGACCGCAAGGTGATGCACAAGTCCAGCCGTTCGAACATGCCGAAGTGGTTGTTCGACAAGCTGGTCGAGCAGATGGGCGAAGAGGAAACGCTGGCGCTGGCCGACGGCATGAACTCGCCTGCACCGCTGGACCTGCGCGTCAACGCCATGAAGGCGACCCGCGACGACGTCGCCGCCAAGCTGCTGGAAGCACCCATCCGCAGCACGCCGACGCCGTTCGCGCCGCTGGGCCTGCGCGTGCTGCAAAAGCCTGCGCTGCAAAACCTGCCGCTGTTCAAGGATGGTCATATCGAAGTGCAGGACGAGGGCAGCCAGATCCTGTCGGCCATCGTCGGCGCCAAGCGCGGCGAGATGGTGGTGGACTTCTGCGCCGGCGCCGGCGGCAAGACGCTGGCACTGGGCGCGACCATGCGCAACACCGGCCGCCTGTATGCCTTCGACGTGTCCGAGAAGCGTCTGGCCAAGCTGAAGCCGCGCCTGGCGCGCAGCGGTCTGTCCAATGTGCATCCGGTGCAGATCGCGCATGAGCGCGACGCCAAGATCAAACGTCTGGCCGGCAAGATCGACCGCGTGCTGGTCGATGCGCCATGCTCGGGCCTGGGTACCCTGCGCCGCAATCCTGACGTCAAATGGCGCCAGCAGCCGAGCGCTATCGGCGAACTGCAGGTCAAGCAAGCCGCCATCCTGGCCGGCGCCGCGCGCCTGTTGAAGGGCGGCGGCCGCCTGGTCTACGCAACGTGCAGCTTCCTGGACGACGAGAACGACTTCATCGCCAAGCAGTTCCTCGATACCCATCCGGACTTCGAGCTGGTGCCGATGAACAAAGTGCTGGCCGAGCAGCGCATCGAGCTGGAGATGGGCGACTATCTGAAGCTGCTGCCGCACAAGCACCAGACCGACGGCTTCTTCGCTGCAGTATTCGAGCGCAAGCCTATGGCCAAGAAAGTCATCGTCAAGGACGAGGACGAAGCGGTCGAGGAATAATCTTCCTCGGTACGCAGCGCAAGGGCCGGGCAGGTGTGTACACTGCCCGGCCTTTTTTACGTTAATCTACGCATCTCAGTCATTCCGCACTTCCACACGATGAATCAACAACCCTTGCTCAACCTGATCGACGACCTCACCGGCGATTTGACCGACCCCAGCCTGCTGTGGCAGGTCGGCGCCATTGTCGTTTCCGTGCTGCTGGGCTTTGGGCTGACGCGGCTGCTGAAGAAACGCTTCGGCCGCCAGGATGATGGGCACGGCGCCATGCTGCGCTTTGGCGTCGAAAGCTTCGGCCGCGTGATGGCGCCGCTGGCCGTGGTCGGTCTGCTGGCGCTGGCGCGCGTGGTGCTGGCCAAGTACCACTTCCACGTCAACATGCTCAGGCTGGCGCTGCCGATCTTCGGTTCGCTGGCGGTGATACGTTTTACCTTCTACCTGCTGCGCCGCGTGTTTGCGCGCCAGGGCCAGGTCAGCGCCACCATGCTGGCGTTCGAGAAGGTGTTCCAGTTGCTTGTGTGGCTGGCCTTCGTGCTGTACATCACCGGCGTGTGGGTCGATGTGTTCGACTACCTGGACAGCACCATCCTGCCTATCGGTAAATACAAGGTGTCGATCGCCGACATCCTGCAGGCGACCGTGTCGGTGGTGGTGCTGCTGATGCTGGCGCTGTGGGCCGGTGCTGCGCTGGAAGAGCAGTTGATGAAGGTGCAGGGCATGCACTCCAACCTGCGGGTGGTGGTGGCGCGCACCGCGCGCGCCGTGCTGATCCTGGTGGCGGTGCTGATGAGCTTGTCGCTGGTGGGGATCGACCTCACCGTGCTGTCGGTGTTCGGCGGCGCGCTGGGTGTCGGCCTGGGTCTGGGTTTGCAGAAGATCGCCAGCAACTACGTGTCCGGCTTCGTGATCCTGTTGGACCGCAGCCTGACCATCGGCGACATGATCACCGTCGACAAGTACAGCGGCCGCGTCACGCAGATCAACACGCGCTACACCGTGTTGCAGGGACTGGATGGCGTCGAGTCCATCGTGCCGAACGAGATGCTGGTGTCGGGCGCGGTGCAGAACTCGTCGCTGTCGAGCAGCATGCTGTGGATCTCGACCAAGGTTTCGGTGGCTTACGATACCGATGTCGATACCGTGCTCAAGCTGCTGGAAGATGCGGCGCTGACCGTCGACCGCGTGCTGAAGGAAGACAAGCTGCCGTCGGCGCAGCTGCTGAGCTTTGGCGCGGACGGGCTGGATCTGCAGGTGGGATTCTGGATCAACGATCCGCAGAACGGCCGCGGCGGCGTCACCTCGGACGTCAACCGCGCGATCTGGCGCGCGCTGAAGGAGAACAATATTTCCGTGCCATTCCCGCAGCGGGAAATGCGCATCCTCGGCCCTGTGCCCGAGCAATTTTCAGCCCCGGAAAGCACGACCGTGCCGAAGAAATCATCGGTGACTACGGGAAATCCTTCCGCTGATCACGTTTAAATCAGCGTACAATAACGTCCAAAAGTAAGACTGACGGACTTCCTGCGCCTGCTAAAAACGCAATCTTGACGGAACGACCGCACAGCGAGACATGCCCACTTTGGAGTAGTAATGATTTTTAGTTTATATGATGTACTGGATTTTTTGTCTAACGGCGTCACCCGACTCACCGCATGGCAAGTGTTCTTCTATACGCTGATCGTAACGCACATCACCATCGCCAGCGTCACCATCTACCTGCACCGCCACCAGGCGCACCGTGCGCTGGAGCTGCACGCGATTCCTAGCCATTTCTTCCGTTTCTGGCTGTGGCTGACCACCGGCCAGGTGACCAAGGAATGGGCTGCGATCCACCGCAAGCACCACGCCAAGTGCGACACCGAGGAAGATCCGCACAGCCCTGTCACCCGCGGCATCAAGAAAGTGTTCTGGGAAGGCGCCGAGCTGTATCGCGCTGAATCGAAGAACCTGGAAACCATGGAGAAGTATGGCCATGGCACGCCGACCGACTGGATCGAACGCAACCTGTACACCCGCTTCAGCTGGCAGGGCGTGGCTGCGCTGCTGGTGATCAACGTCGTGCTGTTCGGCGTGATCGGCATTACCGTGTGGGCTGTGCAGATGATGTGGATCCCGGTGACGGCGGCCGGCATCATCAACGGCATCGGCCACTACTGGGGCTATCGCAACTACGATTGCGCCGACGCGGCCACCAACATCATCCCGTTCGGCATCCTGATCGGCGGCGAAGAACTGCACAACAACCACCATACCTTCGCCACCTCGGCCAAGCTGTCGTCGAAATGGTATGAGTTCGACATCGGCTGGGGATACATCCGCGCGCTGGAAATGATGGGCCTGGCCAAGGTCAAGAAACGCGCTCCTGAGCCGAAGTTCGCCAAGGGCAAAGTGGAGGCCGACTTCGACACGCTGCAATCGGTCATCGCCAACCGCTACGACGTGATGGCCAAGTACGCCAAATCGGTCAAGCACGCCTGGAAAGAAGAGCTGGAGCACCTGAAAGACAAGGCCCAGCTGGAAGCGCGCTTCCTGAAATCGTCGCGCAAGCTGTTGCAGCGCGAGCCGGGCAAGCTGGAGGCGCCGCAGCAGCAACAGCTGGTGGAACTGTTCCAGCACAGCAAAGCGCTGGAAACCATGCACACCATGCGCGTGGAACTGGGCGTGATCTGGGAGCGTTCGCACTTCACCCGCGACCAGCTGCTGCACAAGCTGCAAGACTGGTGCAACCGCGCGGAAGCGTCGGGCATCAAGTCGCTGCAAGACTTCTCGTTCCGCCTGCGCAGCTACGCATAAGAAAGTATTGATACAATAAAACGGCTCCGAATTCGGAGCCGTTTTTCATTTCAGGGAGCATCATGCAACTGCGAGCTTATTTGACTGCCTTGACCCTGGCGCTGCCGCTGTGCGCCGCCCACGCCGCCGACTGGACCGTGCGTTTCGACGGCGCCGGTCCGCTGAAGATCGGCATGCGTTTCGACACCGTCAACAAAGTGCTGGGCGAGCACATGGAGCGTACGCCGAAAGCCTTGCGCGCCTCGCCCAACTGCTTCCAGCTGGAACCAGCGCGCCAGCCCGGCTTGCTGCTGATGTTTGTCGGCGATGTCCTGAAGCGGGTGGACGTGATGGAGGAGGGCATCCAATCCGAGCGCGGCATCGGCCTGGGCGATCCGGTGGAAAAGATCAGCCAGGTCTACGGCGAAGCGGTGACGTCCGCGCCGCAAGCCTACGACGACAGCGAGCAGACCCTGACCGTCAAGGCAGGCGGCGGCCAGTACGCGATCCGCTTCGACACCAGCAAAGGCAAGGTCGGCGCGATCTACGCCGGCGCCTGGAAGGAAGTGCAGTACATCGAGGGCTGCCTGTAAAACAAAAAAGCCGCTGAGCTGATGCTGAGCGGCTTTTTTACGAGAAGCGAAGATCGAATTACTTGATCTTGGTTTCTTTGAACATGACGTGCTTGCGTGCTTTAGGATCGAACTTCATGATCTCCATTTTAGCAGGCGTGGTGCGCTTGTTCTTGGTGGTGGTGTAGAAGAAACCCGTACCTGCGGTCGATTCCAGTTTGATTTTGTCGCGGCCAGTTTTTGCCATGGTAGCTCCCTAATTAGACTTTTTCGCCACGGGCGCGCATGTCGGCCAGTACGGCATCGATGCCGACTTTGTCGATTACGCGCAGACCAGCGTTGGACAGACGCAGGGAGACCCAGCGGTTTTCAGATTCAACAAAAATACGACGGTTCTGCAGGTTAGGCAGGAAACGACGTTTGGTTTTGTTGTTTGCGTGGGAAACATTGTTGCCGACCATCGGCTTCTTCCCAGTAACTTGGCAAACACGTGCCATAACGCACTCCTTAAAAGACATTCCACAATTGGAAAAACAAGAGTATATCCAAAAAACTCAGCTTTTTCAATGACTTGTGAAAAACAATTGTGTCGCGTGCATATGAAAATATTTAACAATTGTGAATTCGCTCGTAAACCCTTGAGCGCATAGGGGTAAACTCATAGCTGGCCATGCTCGGCAAACGAGTGCACCTGGTGGCCGGCCACCACAAAATGGTCGAGGATGCGGATATCGACCAGCGCCATGGCCTGCACCAGTGCCCGGGTTAGCAGCAGATCCGATTCGCTGGGATCGGGCGTGCCGGACGGGTGGTTGTGGGCCAGCATGATGCTGGCCGCGTTGCAGGCCAGTGCCGCCTTGACCACTTCCCTCGGGTAGACGCTGGTGTGCGTCAAGGTGCCGCGAAACATTTCACGGGCTTCGATCAAGCGGTTCTTCACGTCGAGGAACAGCACATGGAAGGATTCGAAGTCCTTGCCGCTGAAGGTGATGCGCAGATACTCCTTGACCGCGCGCGGCGAGTTCAGCGCCTGGCCAGCCTTGATTTCCTCCAGAATCGCGCGCCGCGCCAGCTCCATCACGGCTTGCAGCTGCGCGAACTTGGCCGGTCCCAGCCCGTGCAGCGCGGAAAACGCCTCCAGGCTGGCCCCGAACATGGCTTGCAGCGAGCCGAAATGGTGCAATATCTGCTGCCCCAGTTGCACCGCATCCTTGCCGGGGATGCCGGTGCGCAGGAAAACCGCCAGCAATTCTGCGTCCGACAGCGCCGCCGCGCCCTCGCGTATCAGCCGCTCGCGCGGGCGCCGCTCCGGCGGCCATTCCTTGATTGCCATCGATATCCTCCGCAAATCAGCACAGACGACGGGCGCGAGCGGCAAGGTGGCTTACAATAGAGCCTTTGCCAGCTTACCGAATCTCA
Organism: Rugamonas rivuli; assembly: GCF_009380165.1. Lineage (GTDB taxonomy): Bacteria > Pseudomonadota > Gammaproteobacteria > Burkholderiales > Burkholderiaceae_D > Rugamonas > Rugamonas rivuli. Next base: position 146,279 of record NZ_WHUF01000004.1, on the reverse strand, counting down.
CGTCATGTCTAACGCGCAACCTGCTGTCGTCACCAAATCGGCTTACTTAACACTGCATTATCGTCTTGCCTCGTTGGACGGTACTGATATCGTTACAACCTTCGGCGGAAATCCCGCCACGCTGATGCTGGGCCAGGGCCAGCTGGCGCCGGTGCTGGAAGAGCTGCTGATCGGCATTCCTGAAGGCACGCACAAGACCTTCGAGCTGGAGCCTGGCGTCGGCTTCGGCCCGCGCAATCCGGAACTGGTGCGCGAAGTTACCCGCGCCACGCTGGACGAGAACTCGGTGCCGGGCGCCGACTATAAAGTAGGCGACCTGGTCGACTTCGCCGCGCCGGGCGGCGGCCGCTTCGCCGGCATCCTGCGCGAGCTGGGCGACGAAACCTGTTTGTTCGACTTCAACCACCCGCTGGCCGGCCAGCCGCTGAAATTCGAAGTCCAACTCATCTCCGTGCTGTGAGGAACCCATGAGCGATAAAGAAATCCTGCTGGCCCAGCCGCGCGGCTTTTGCGCCGGCGTCGACCGCGCCATCGAAATCGTCGAGCGCGCGCTGACCCAGTTCGGCGCGCCTATCTATGTGCGCCACGAAATCGTCCACAACGCCTACGTGGTGGAAGACCTGCGCAACAAGGGCGCCATCTTCATCGAAGACCTGGACGACGTCCCGGCCGGCAACACCCTGGTGTTCTCGGCGCACGGCGTGTCCAAGGCGGTGCGGGCGGAAGCCGAATCGCGCGGCCTGAGCATCTTCGACGCCACGTGCCCGCTGGTCACCAAGGTGCACGTGGAAGTGGCCAAGATGCGCAAGCAGGGCTGCGAAATCATCATGATCGGCCACGACGGCCATCCGGAAGTCGAAGGCACGATGGGCCAGACCGAAGAGGGCATGTACTTGGTCGAAACCGTGGCCGACGTCGACAAGCTCAACGTCACCAAACCGGACCAGCTGGCGTATGTCTCCCAGACAACGTTGTCCGTTGACGACACTGCCGACATCATCGAAGCGCTGAAACGCAAATATCCGGCCATCATCGAGCCGAAAAAAGGCGACATCTGCTACGCCACCACCAACCGCCAGGAAGCCGTGAAATTCATGGCGCCGCAGGTGGAAGTGGTGATCGTGGTCGGCAGCCCGAACAGCTCCAATTCCAACCGCCTGCGCGAAGTGGCGGAAAAGAAGGGCACGCCGGCCTACATGGTCGACAACGCCACGCAGATTGATCCGCTCTGGCTGGAAGGCAAGTTGCGCGTGGGCGTCACCGCCGGCGCGTCGGCGCCGGAAGTTTTGGTGCACGCCGTCATCGACCGCCTGAAGGAACTGGGCGCGCGCAGCGTGCGCATCCTCGATGGCGTGCAGGAAGCGGTGACTTTCCCGTTGCCCAAGGGCCTGGATGGACAGAAAGCTGCACCGGCCGAGGGCGTGGTTTAACAACTTTCGGGATGGAACGGAATTATATTTCGCATATTTCCGTTATTCCGCAGTTAGTTTTTCCAAAATCTCGCTATCATTGCCTCGCTCTTAAAAAGTTGTCGTTTCGGCTTATAAATGAGGGAACGGCGGAGGGGGCGCTCGCAGGGGATGATACCGGTTCAGGCATGAAATTTGCATCATGAACGCGTAGTCAACGGCGGCACTACGGAGACCTCTCCGGGTGCCGTTTTTGTTACATGAGCCGGATGTGCAGGCATAACATAAAAGTAAAGGCGCTCTTCATGGATACTTTTATCCAACAAATTATTAACGGACTTGTGCTCGGGAGCATGTACGCACTGGTCGCGCTGGGCTACACCATGGTGTACGGTGTGCTGAACCTGATCAACTTCGCCCACGGCGATGTGCTGATGATAGGCGCGATGACCGGCCTGACCATCCTCAACCTTCTCAACCAATATGCGCCGGACCTGCCCGGCTACGTCAAACTGGCGATCGCCATCGGCGGCGCCATTCCGGTATGCATGATCGTCAACATCATCATTGAACGCGTCGCCTACCGCCGCCTGCGCAACGCGCCGCGCCTGGCGCCGCTGATCACCGCGATCGGCGTGTCGACCCTGCTCAACACCTTTGCGATGATGATCTGGGGCCGCAACCCGCTGTCCTTCCCACAACTGTTGCCTTCCGACCCGGTCGCTATCGGCGGCGCGCTGATTTCGCCGACCCAGATTCTGTTGCTGGCGCTGGCCCTGATCTCGATGGCCGGCCTGGTGGTGCTGGTGGAGAAAACCAAGATGGGCCGCGCGATGCGCGCCACCGCCGAGAATCCCCGCGTCGCCGGGCTGATGGGCGTCGATTCCAACAAGGTCATCGTCGCCACGTTCGCGCTGGGTGCGGCGCTGGCCGCCGTGGCCGGCGTGATGTGGGGCGCCAACTATGCGTCGGTGCAGTTCACGATGGGCTTCCTGCCGGGCCTGAAAGCCTTCTGCGCCGCAGTGCTGGGCGGCATCGGCAACATCTACGGCGCCATGCTGGGCGGCATCGTCCTCGGCATCATCGAGAGCCTGGGCGCCGGCTACATCGGCGACCTGACCGGAGGCTTCCTCGGCAGCCACTATCAGGACATCTTTGCCTTTGTCGTGCTGATCATTGTGCTGACGGTGCGTCCGTCCGGCATCATGGGCGAGCGCGTCGCGGACCGTGCCTAAGCGGAGGAACTGATATGGCCATTCTGAATTTCGACACCACCCGCAACCCGCGCAAGGCCTACAGCAGCATGGCTGTGGTGCTGATCGGCTTGCTGATCTTCCCGTTCGTCGCCTCGCAGTTCGGCAACTCATGGGTCCGCATCATCGACATGGCGCTGCTGTACATCATGCTGGCGCTGGGCTTGAACATCGTGGTCGGCTTCGCCGGCTTGCTGGACCTGGGCTACATCGCGTTCTACGCGGTGGGCGCCTACATGACCGGCCTGCTGGCCTCGCCGCAATTCGCGGCGCTGCTGGAGTCGATGATCAACGAATACCCGGTCATCGGCAACTCGCTGGTGGCGATCCTGGGACCGGACATCCAGCAGAACGGCATCCACCTGTCGGTGTGGCTGATCGTGCCGTTGGCGGCCGCGCTGGCCGGCCTGTTCGGCGCCATCCTGGGGGCGCCGACGCTGAAGCTGCGCGGCGACTACCTGGCCATCGTGACGCTGGGCTTCGGCGAGATCATCCGTATCTTCATGAACAACCTGAACGAGCCGATCAACTTCACCAACGGCCCGCAGGGCATCAACCTGATCGACCCGATCCGCGTGTTTGGCGTCAACCTGGCGGGCGAGGCGGGATCGCGCGCGAATGTGGTGATCGGTGGTTTCTCGATGCCGTCGGTGAACGCGTATTACTTCCTGTTCCTGTTCCTGTGCGTGGCGGTGGTCTTCATCACCTCGCGCCTGCAGCATTCGCGCCTGGGCCGCGCCTGGGTCGCCATCCGTGAAGACGAGATCGCCGCTAAGGCGATGGGCATCAACACCCGCAACGTCAAGCTGCTGGCGTTCTCGATGGGCGCCTCGTTCGGCGGCATCGCCGGCGCGATGTTCGCATCGTTCCAGGGCTTCGTCTCGCCGGAATCGTTCTCGCTGACCGAATCGATCGCCGTGCTGGCGATGGTGGTGTTGGGTGGCATCGGCCATATCCCGGGCGTCATCATGGGCGGCGCGCTGCTGGCGGCATTGCCGGAAGTGCTGCGCCACGTGGTCGAGCCGCTGCAGCAGAAGCTGTTCGGCCACGTGCTGATCGAGGCCGAAGTGCTTCGCCAGCTGCTGTACGGCCTGGCGATGGTGCTGATCATGCTGAACCGCCCGGCCGGCCTGTGGCCTGCGCCCAAGCATGAAGACCGCCCCGACGGCGACTCCGACACCAAAGATCAATCGTCCGGCACCGTGGCGGCCTGAGGAATAGACACATGAGCGAACAAGTAATTCTGAACATCGCCGGCGTGAACAAGCGCTTCGGCGGCTTGCAGGCGCTGACCGATGTCGGCATCAAGATCATGAAGGGCCAGATCTACGGCCTGATCGGCCCCAACGGCGCCGGCAAGACCACCTTCTTCAACGTCATCACCGGCCTGTACCAGCCGGACACCGGCACCTTCGAGCTGGCCGGCAAGCCGTACTCGCCGTCGGCGCCGCATGCGGTGGCCAAGGCCGGCATCGCCCGGACCTTCCAGAACATCCGCCTGTTCGGCGAGATGACCGCGCTGGAAAACGTCATGGTCGGCCGCCACGTGCGTTCGCACCAGGGCGTGTTCGGCGCCGTGTTCCGCCACAAGGCGGCGCGCGAGGAAGAGGCGGCTATCCGCAAGCGCGCGCAAGAGCTGCTGGACTTCGTCGGCATCGGCAAGTTCGCCAGCCGCACGTCGAAGTTCCTGTCCTACGGCGACCAGCGCCGCCTGGAAATCGCCCGCGCGCTGGCCACCGATCCGCAACTGCTGGCGCTGGACGAACCGGCGGCCGGCATGAACGCCACCGAGAAACTGGCGCTGCGCGAGCTGCTGGTCAAGATCAAGAATGAAGGCAAGACCGTGCTGCTGATCGAGCACGACGTCAAGATGATGATGGGCTTGTGCGACCGGCTGATGGTGCTGGAATACGGCAAGCCGATCGCCGAGGGCCTGCCGGCTGAAATCCAAAGCAATCAGGCGGTGATCGACGCCTACCTGGGAGGATCGCACTAATGAGCGACAACGTTCTTAAAGTATCGGGACTGAAAGTCGCGTACGGCGGCATCAAGGCCGTCAAGGGTATCGACCTGGAAGTGAACCAGGGTGAGCTGGTGGCGCTGATCGGCGCCAACGGCGCCGGCAAGACCACCACGCTCAAAGCCATCACCGGCACGCTGCCGCCTTGCAAGGTCGAGGGCACGGTGAACTACATGGGCGAGTCGCTGAAGGGCAGCAAGTCCTTCCACCTGGTCGAGAAAAAGCTGGCGATGGTGCCGGAAGGGCGGGGCGTGTTCACCCGCATGTCGATTCAGGAAAACCTGATGATGGGCGCCTACACGCGCGACGACAAGGCCGGCATCGAGGCCGACATCGCCAAGTGGTTCGACGTCTTCCCGCGCCTGAAGGAGCGGGCGGCGCAGATGGCGGGCACCTTGTCGGGCGGCGAGCAGCAGATGCTGGCGATGGCGCGCGCGCTGATGTCGCATCCCAAGCTGCTGCTGCTGGATGAGCCGTCGATGGGCTTGTCGCCTATCATGGTCGAGAAGATCTTCGAAGTGATCCGCAACGTCTCGAAAGAGGGCATCACGATCCTGCTGGTGGAGCAGAACGCCAAGCTGGCGCTGCAAGCCGCGCACCGCGGCTACGTCATGGATTCCGGCCACATCACGATGACCGGCAACGCCAAGGACATGCTGGACGATCCGCGCGTCAAAGCCGCTTACCTCGGCGAATAATAAAAAAAGCCTCGGCGATGCCGAGGCTTTTTTGATGGGAACCGGCACCCTACCGTGCCGGTGATCCTTGATTACTTCTTGGCTGGAGCAGCTTTAGCGGCTGCAGCGGTGAACTGGTTCACGGCCGAAGTCAGGTTCGATTCGATCGACTCGACAGCCTGCTTGGCGGTCTTGGCGAACTGCTCGTAACCGGCGTTGGCGTTGCCGATGGCCGATTTCAGGATGGCCACTGCGTTTTCCGAACCGGCTGGAGCGTTTTTGCTCACTTCTTCCACCAGCGAGATGACTTTGCGGTTGGTTTCAGCGATCTGGGTTTCAGCAGCTTTGCTGAATTCAGCGCCGGTGCTCGAAGCGATGGTCGCCAGGTGACGGCCGTAGGCGATGGTTTTTTCTGCGTTAGGCTGGGCTTGTGCCGAAGCCAGCGAGAAGAATTCTTGTGGATCTTTAGCCGACAGCAGTTGCTTGGTGGTGATCGACGACTCTTCCAGCGATGCTTTAGCAGCGGTCAGGTTCAGGTCGACGAACTTCTCCACGCCTTCGAAAGCCTTGTTGGTCAGGGCCGAGAAAATCGCGAATTGAGCTTCAAAGTTAGCTTTGGTCGCATTGGAAAATTGCTCAGGGATTGAAAACATTTATTTCTCCAGGAAAGTAGTCATTGATTAAGTACTGCTGTTTCTACAGCCGGTGCGAAACAGACTATCCACGTTTCAGACCGAACAACAAATTGTGCAACGCAACAAACCCGATTTTACGGCCTTCAAAAATTAAGTCAAGCGATTTTTTGTGCATTGCATCAAAGAACCGAGTCTAGCCTGCGGAAACAATTTCCATAGGGAAAATGCGGGCTGCAAGGGGCATGAACGGTGGCAAAACGGCCGCCGTGATAGACTTGCATCCTGTTGAGTCGGCGCCGCACAACGGCGCCGATTTCCTTTCTTGATGCAAGTCAGTTTTCGCCGTTATCCATGCCCAACACCCCAAGCACCGCCGCGGCCGTCAAACACGCCACCTTGTTGTCGCCGCTGCCCTTGTTTTTCGTGCTGTTGTGGAGCAGCGGCTTCATCGTCGCCAAGTTCGGCCTGCCGTATGCGCCGCCGCTGACCTTCCTGGTGCTGCGCTTCCTGGGCGTGCTGCTGTTCCTGGTGCCTGCCGTGCTGCTGCTGAAAGCGCCGTGGCCGCAGGGCCGGATCTGGCAGATCGCGCTGGCCGGGCTGCTGGTGCAGGCCGGCTATCTGATCGGCGTCTGGTGCGCGATCAAGCTGGGCATGCCGGCCGGGCTGTCGGCGCTGATCGTCGGCATGCAACCCATCCTGACCGCCTTCGCCGCGCCGCTGATCGGCGAAAAAGTACGGCCGCGACAGTGGCTGGGCCTGGTTTTCGGCTTGGGCGGGGTAGCGCTGGTGGTGGCCGCCAAGATCCAGCTGGTGGGCCTGTCGACCGACGCCATCCTGCTGTGCGTGCTGGCCCTGCTGTCGATGACGGTCGGAACCTTGTATCAGAAACGCTATTGCCCGCATTTCGACTTGCGCACCGGCACCGTGATCCAGTTCGCCGCCTCGCTGGTCGTGGTGCTGCCGCTGGCCATCATATTCGAAGGCTGGACGCCTGAATTTGCTGCGGTGCAGTGGACGCCGCGCTTCATAGGCGCCTTGCTGTGGTCGGTGATGGGCTTGTCGATAGGCGCCATCTTCCTGCTGTTCGCGCTGATACGCCGCAGCGACGCCACCCAAGTCACCAGCCTGCTGTACCTGACCCCGCCGACCACCGCCGTCATGGCCTGGCTGATGTTCGGCGAAGCTTTCAACGCCCTCGGCATGGCGGGGATGGCGCTGGCGGTCATGGGTGTGATATTTGTCGTCAAGAAAACCAGATAAAAGCGAGTGCACATGATTTCCACTTCCGACCAGCAAGCGGTGGACGCCGCCATCACCGGCCGCCGTTCGATCCGCGCCTTCCTGCCGCAGCCCGTGGCGCGCGAGGATATCGCGCAAATCCTGCAGGTGGCGGCGCGGGCGCCGTCCGGCACCAACACCCAGCCGTGGAAGGTCTACGTGCTCGAAGGCGAGCGCAAGCAGCAGCTGTCGTCGGCCATCCTGGCCGCGCACAACGATGTGGAGCAGGCCAAGCTGCACACCGAGGAATACGCCTACTATCCGCGCGAGTGGGTCTCGCCCTTCATCGAGCGGCGCCGCAAGGTGGGCTGGGATCTGTACGCGCTGCTGGGCCTGACGCGCGACAACAAGGCCGGCATGGCCGCCCAGCACGGCCGCAACTACGAGTTTTTCGGCGCCCCGGTGGGCATGATCTTCACCATCGACCGCATCATGGAGCAGGGCTCGTGGCTGGACTACGGTATGTTCCTGCAGAACATCATGGTGGCGGCGCGGGCGCGTGGCCTGGATACTTGCCCGCAGGCGGCATTTACCCAGTATCATCGAATCATCGGCCAGGTGCTGGACTTGCCGGAGCGGGAGACCGTGGTGTGCGGCATGGCGCTCGGTTACGCCGATCCGTCGAAAATCGAGAATACTTTGATCACGGACCGTATGCCGGTCGAAGAATTTGTTAAATTTGTTGATTAGAACTAGCTTGTTATAAACCTACGGGACCGTATTGCGTCGACGCAACCATCGATGCCGCCAATGTTAAATTTGCTTGCGCTTGGTCAGCGTTTTGCTACACTGCAACAGGTGTTGGGCTTTTTGCCCATGCCGTTTTTTTCGGGGATATGAATGTATAAACTCGCTCTCAGTGCGCTCATTTCGCTGATGTTTGCCGCCACCGCCGTCACCGCCACGCCTGCCCAGGCTGCCGATGGCGCCGCTTCGAAAAAACACCAGGTGAAGAAGGGCAAGGCCCGCCAGCCGGTACGCGTCGCCGCAGCCGAGGCGGGGGAGCGCGTGGTCAAGCGCTTGATCAAGGTCAACGGCCGCCGCAAGGTGGTCTACCAGCGCATCATCGCGGCCGCGCCGCCGGTGCCGACGATGGGCGACCTGGCCGGCCTGAACATGACGCGCGATCCACTGGACCTGAAATCCAACGTGGCGCTGGTGCTGGACCAGGCCAACTCCGAAGTGTTGTTTGAGAAGAATTCCAACGTCGCCCTGCCGATCGCCTCGATCACCAAGATGATGACCGGCCTGGTCGTGGTCGAAGCCCGGCAGGACATGGACGAAATGCTGACCGTCACCGACGAGGATGTCGACCGCGAAAAATTCAGCAGCTCGCGCCTGAAGGTCGGCACCCAGCTGACCCGCGCCAATATGCTGCACGTCGCGCTGATGAGCTCGGAAAACCGCGCAGCCTCGGCGCTGGGCCGCAACTACCCGGGCGGCAAGCCGGCGTTTGTCGAGGCGATGAACGCCAAGGCCCGCGAACTGGGCATGGTCGACACCCATTACGTCGATTCCAGCGGCCTGTCGAAAATGAATGTGGCCAGCGCGCGCGACCTGGCCAAGCTGGCGATGGCCGCGTATCAGCAGCCCATCCTGCGCCAGTACTCGACCGACGCCAAGGCCATGATCGAAACCAACGGCCGTCCTATGCAGTTCGGCACCACCAACCACCTGGTCGCCAGCCCGGACTGGGCGATCGGCCTGCAGAAAACCGGCTTCATCAACGAAGCGGGGCGCTGCCTGATGATGCAGGCGGTGATCGAAGGCCGCTCGGTGATCATGGTGTTCCTCGATTCCAAGGGCAAGCAGTCGCGTACGGCCGATGCCGGCCGCATGCGCAAATGGCTGGAGGCGCTGAAACCGGCCGGCCTCAGCTCGCCGTCTTACTCGACCGGGATGTAACCGAGCGTGGCGGAGATCTGGTTGGCGGTTGTCACCAGGTCTTCCAGCCAGTCATCCTGCAGACGGTCGGCCGGCGCCGAGATCGACAGCCCGGCAATCAGCTTGCCGCTGTCGTCGTGGATGCCGGCGGCCATGCAACGCACCCCTAGTTCCAGTTCCTCGTTGTCGCGCGCATAGCCGCGCGAGCGCACCAGGCTGAGCTCGCGCTCCAGCTTGGTCAAATCCGTGATCGAATTCTTGTTGTGGCCGGCCAGTCCGGTACGCGTGGCGTAGGCGCGGATGGCTTTCGGCTCGTCCACCGACAGGAACAGCTTGCCGGTCGAGGTCAGGTGCAGCGGACCGCGGCCGCCGATGGCGCGCACCACCTGCATGCCCGAGCGCTCGGAGAAGGCTCGGTCGATGTAGACGATCTCGTCGCCCTGGCGCACCGACAGGTTGATGGTCTGCTGGGTTTTTTTGTGCAGTGCACGCATGAAGTCCAGCGCAGCCTCGCGCACCGACAGCCGGCTCTTGACCACATTGCCCAGTTCCAGCAGCCGCATGCCGAGCCGGTAGGTGCCCGGTTCGATACGGTCGACAAAGCGCGTCAGCACCATATCGTTGAGGATACGGTGGGCGGTGGAAGGGTGTAGCCCCGAGACCTTGGACAATTCCTTCAGGCTCACGGGGTCCGGATACTTGGCCAGGGCATCGAGCAGCGCCACCATGCGCTCGATCACCTGGATAGTGGTCTTTTGCTCGGGAACGGTTTCGATTTTCATGATGTGGTTGGTGCGGTGCAGTATGCGATAGCTACGTTATACCATAATGTGAAAAAAATGGGAATTGATGCATAATGATACATTCTATTTTTGCGGCATATTCATGGAACCAGTGAGCGAATTCAAGAGCAAGAGCGGCCTGAAACGTATCTTTTCGGCCTTTTTATACTCCATCGACGGCTTCAAGTCGGCCTGGAAGCACGAGCATGCTTTCCGCCAGGAAGTGAGCCTGTTCGCGGTCGGCACCATCATCGCGCTGGCGCTGCGCATTTCGGCGTTTGAGAAACTGGTATTGATCGGCGTGCTGATGTTGATCCTGATCGTGGAACTGATCAATTCATCGATCGAAGCCGTGGTCGACCGGGTGTCGCTGGAGCGCCACCCCTTGTCGAAAAACGCCAAGGACTTCGGCAGCGCCGCCGTACTGCTGACCTGCCTGCTGGCGGCCGGCGCCTGGGGCGTGGTGCTGTTCAACCGCTTTTACTGAACGCATATAAGGTTTGGGTATATTGAACTGCTAAAAGCTTAGTTCTCATTTATAAAGGACAGCCGTAATCTGGAGACCTTCACTACAAGGGGAACCAAAAAATGCTGTCCAAGAAAATTATTGCTGCTGCTATTCTCGCCGTCACCGCCGTCGCGCCAGCCTTGGCGGCTGAGATCTCTTTGCTGAACGTGTCCTACGACCCGACGCGTGAGCTGTACCAGGACGTCAACGCCGCCTTTGCCAAAAGCTGGCAAGCCAAGACCGGCGACACGCTGAAAATCAAGCAGTCGCACGGCGGTTCCGGCAAGCAAGGCCGTGCCGTGATCGACGGCCTGGAAGCGGACGTGGTCTCGCTGGCGCTGGCCTACGACATCGACGCCATCGCCGAGCACAAGCTGCTGTCGCCGGACTGGCAGAAAAAGCTGCCGCACAACAGCACGCCTTACACCTCGACCATCGTGTTCCTGGTGCGCAAGGGCAATCCTAAAGGCATCAAGGATTGGAACGACCTGGTCAAGCCTGGCGTGGCCGTCATCACCCCGAATCCGAAAACTTCCGGCGGCGCCCGCTGGAACCACTTGGCCGCCTACGGCTACGCGCTGCGCCTGCCGGGCGGCAGCGAAGCCTCGGCCAAGGACTTCCTGAGCAAGCTGTACAAAAACGTGCCGGTGCTCGATTCCGGCGCGCGCGGCGCCACCACCACCTTCGTCGAGCGTGGCATCGGCGACGTGCTGATCGCCTGGGAAAACGAAGCGCTGCTGGCGATCAAGGAACTGGGCCCGACCAAGTTCGACATCGTTGCGCCGTCGGTCTCCATCCTGGCAGAGCCACCGGTGGCCGTGGTCGATAAAGTGGCCGACAAGCGCGGCACCCGCAAGGTGGCCGAGGCTTACCTGAACTTCCTGTACACCGATGAAGCGCAGGAAATCATCGCCAAGAACTACTACCGTCCGGCAGTGGAGAAGGAAGCGAAGAAATACGCTGCCCAATTCCCGGCCGTCAAACTGTTCAAGCTGTCCGATGTGGCCGGCGACTGGACCAAGGCGCAGAAGACCCACTTCGCCGACGGCGGCCTGTTCGACCAGATCTACCAGCCCAAGTAATCATGGACGATGTACTGGCCCGGTTCCGCGTGCTGATTGCGCCCGGTCTGCATAACAGCGGACCGGAGCACTGGCAAAGTCGCTGGCAGCGCCTGTTCCCCTGGTTCGAGCGGGTGGGGCAGGATGCGTGGGACCAGCCCGACTTGTCGCGCTGGTCGGCGCGGGTCGACCAGGTGCGCGGCGACGATACGCGTCCGACGCTGATCGTCGCCCACAGTTTCGGCAGCTTGGCCACCGTGCACAGCGTGGCGCGCGATCCGTCCGGCGTGGCCGGCGTGCTGCTGGTGGCGCCTGCCGATCCCGATAAATTCGGCGTGGCGGCGCAGCTGCCGCAGCAGGCGCTGCCGGTGCCGTCTATCCTGGTCGGCAGCACCAGCGACCCGTGGATGGCGGCGCCGCGCGCCGAGTTGTGGGCGCGGCGCTGGAGCAGCCGCTTCATCAACGGCGGGCCGCTGGGACACATCAATGCCGAGTCCGGCCTGGGCGATTGGCCGGAAGGCTTGGAAACCTTGTATTTTTTAGCAGAAAAGGCGCAGAATAGCAGGCTGACGGCCGGCTGAAAACCGGTCCCTTTTCTTTCCCCCCTGGAGCACACCATGACGATACGACTGGGCGATAATGCCCCTGATTTTGAACAAGATTCCTCCATCGGCAAGCTGCACTTTCACGAGTGGGCAGGCAATTCCTGGGTCGTGCTGTTCTCGCACCCGGCCGATTTTACGCCAGTGTGCACGACCGAGCTGGGCCTGACCGCCAAGCTGAAACCTGAATTTGACAAGCGCAACGTCAAAGCGATCGCGCTGTCGGTCGACCCGGCCGAATCGCACCAGGCCTGGATCAGCGACATCGAGGAAACCCAGGGCACCGTGGTCGGCTTCCCCATCATCGCCGATGAAGACCGCAAAGTCTCCGCGCTGTACGACATGATTCACCCGAACGCCTCGACCACGGCCACCGTGCGCACGCTGTTCGTCATCGATCCGAACAAGAAGGTCCGCCTGAGCATCACCTACCCGATGAGCACCGGCCGCAATTTCGACGAAGTGTTGCGCGTTATCGACGCCCTGCAACTGACCGACGGCTACACCGTGGCCACCCCGGGCAACTGGAAAGATGGCGACGATGTCATCATCCCGCTGACCGTGCAAGACCCTGATGTACTGAAACAAAAGTATCCTAAGGGCTTCACCGCGGCCAAACCTTACCTCCGCGTAACACCTCAGCCGAATAAATAACGCATAAGCAAATAAGCAATCCGTTGTTTGGATATTTCCCAAGAGTAGGTACTCTGCGATCTACTCTTGGGGAATTGCATGGATTTGTCGTTTGTCGCATCTGGTTTCGCGGTCGGCCTGCTGGTCGGCATGACCGGCGTTGGCGGTGGCTCGTTGATGACGCCGCTGCTGACTTTGTTGTTCGGTGTCTCGCCCGCAGTGGCGGTCGGCACCGACCTGGCGTTCGCCTCGCTGACCAAGGGCGTCGGCACCTTCACCCACCGCATGCGCGGCACGGTGCACTGGGAAATCGTGCGCCGCCTCTGCCTGGGCGCCTTGCCTGCGGCCCTGATAGCCAGCCTGTTCCTCAAACATTTCGGCACCCTCAATAAAGACATCGGCCAGGTGATACGCTACATGATCGCCGGTTCCGTGCTGCTGACCGTCGTCGCCCTGCTGTTCAAGCGCAAGATGCTGGCCTGGATCACCGCCCATCCCGAGCGCCAGTTGCAGGGCAGGGCGCTGGTCATCGCCACGGTGGTCTCCGGCGCAGTGCTGGGCACGCTGGTGACGATCTCCTCCATCGGCGCCGGCGCCATCGGCGCGACGCTGCTGGTGATGTTGTACCCACGCCTGACCTCGGCCGAAGTGGCCGGCACCGACATCGCCTACGCCGTGCCGCTGACGGCCATTGCCGCCGTCGGCCACTGGTGGCTGGGCTCGATCAACTGGAGCCTGTTGCTGACCCTGCTGATCGGTTCGCTGCCCGGCATCACCATCGGCGCCTACGCCGCCCGCGCCGTGCCGGAGCGCCTGCTGCGCGGCTTGCTGGCGCTGACCCTGGTCGCGGTCGCCGCCAAGCTGGTGTCCTGAGCGGTATATAGCTTCCGCGTCTAACTAAATGAAAAATGCTTCGTTTGTAATATGAAGCGCAGATGAGAACATGCAGCCCTTATAGAAGAATTTGTAATAAGGGAGCAACCATGTCAGCAGTTCTCGCTGCGTCCGCCACGGCACCCGCTGCCGCCCGGAGCGCGCCATTCCGCGTCATGCCGGGTTTCCGGCTGTCGCTGGGATTCACCATTTTCTACCTGACGCTGATCGTCCTGATCCCGTTGTCGGCAGTGTTCCTGAAGACCTTCACGCTGAGCTGGGAAGGTTTCTGGAGCGCCGTGACGTCGGCCCGCGTGATGGCTTCCTACAAACTGACTTTCGGCGCCTCGCTGCTGGGCGCCTTCATCAACGTCATCTTCGGCGGCATCGTCGCCTGGGTGCTGGTGCGCTACGAATTCCCCGGCAAGCGCATCATCGACGCGCTGGTCGACCTGCCGTTCGCGCTGCCGACCGCCGTGGCCGGCATCACGCTGACCGCGCTGTATTCGGCCAACGGCTGGTTCGGCCGCTTCCTCGAAGGCACGCTGGGTTTCAAGGTGGCGTTCACGCCGGTCGGCGTGGTGGTCGCGCTGACCTTCATCGGCCTGCCGTTCGTGGTGCGCACCGTGCAGCCTGTGCTGGAAGACGCCGAGCGCGAACTGGAAGAGGCCGCCGCCAGCCTGGGCGCCAACGCATTGCAGACCTTTACCCGCGTGGTGTTCCCGACCATCTTGCCGTCGCTGATGACAGGCTTCGCGCTGGCCTTCGCGCGCGCCACCGGCGAGTACGGCTCGGTGATTTTCATCGCCGGCAATATGCCGATGGTGTCGGAGATCACGCCGCTGTTCATCATCACCAAGCTGGAGCAGTACGACTATGCCGGCGCCACCGCCATCGCGGTGGTGATGCTGGTGGTGTCCTTCATCATGCTGTTGACCATCAACCTGTTGCAAGCCTGGGCTCGCGGAAAGTCGGGTAAATAATGAGCGCCGTCCCTACTACTGTACCGCGCCGCCGTGGCGAACTACCGTCGGCCCCGCACACGCTGGAGCCGGGCTGGGTGCGCATCGTGCTGATCGCCGTCGCGCTGACCTTCCTGACGCTGTTCCTGTTCGTGCCGCTGGTGGCCGTGTTCGCCGAAGCCTTCCGCAAGGGCTGGCAAGCCTACGTGGCCGCCATCATCGAGGAAGATGCGATCTCGGCCATCAAGCTGACGCTGATCACGGCCGTGATCGCCGTGCCGCTGAACCTGGTGTTCGGCGTGGCTGCTTCGTGGTGCATCGCCAAGTTCGAGTTCCGCGGCAAGAGCATCCTGCTGACCCTGATCGACTTGCCGTTCTCGGTGTCGCCCGTGATCTCCGGCCTGATCTACGTGCTGCTGTTCGGCGCGCAGGGCTGGTTCGGCCCGTGGCTGCAGGCGCACGACATCAAGATCCTGTTCGCGGTGCCGGGCATCGTGCTGGCCACCATCTTCGTCACCTTCCCGTTTGTCGCCCGCGAGCTGATTCCGCTGATGCAGGCGCAGGGCAGCGAAGAGGAAGAGGCCGCCATCGTGCTGGGCGCGTCCGGCTGGGACACCTTCCGCCGCGTCACGCTGCCCAACATCAAATGGGGCCTGCTGTACGGCGTGATCCTGTGTAATGCCCGCGCCATGGGCGAGTTCGGCGCGGTGTCGGTGGTGTCCGGCCACATTCGCGGCGAGACCAACACCGTGCCGCTGCAGGTCGAGATCCTCTACAACGAATACAACTTTGCCGCCGCCTTTGCCGTGGCCTCGCTGCTGGCCCTGCTGGCGCTGGTGACGCTGGCCCTGAAATCCTTTATCGCCTGGCGCCTCAACGAATCCATCGCCGACGACAAGCGTCCAACGGAGTAATGCCATGACTATCGAAGTTAAAAACATCAACAAGCGCTTCGGCGATTTCGTCGCCCTGAACAATGTGTCGCTGGATTTCCCGCAGGGCGAACTGACCGCGCTGTTGGGGCCTTCCGGCTGCGGCAAGACCACGCTGCTGCGCATCATCGCCGGCCTCGAACATCCGGACTCGGGCCAGGTGCTGCTGGACGCCAACGACGCCTCGCACCGCCATGTGCGCGAGCGCCAGGTCGGCTTCGTGTTCCAGCACTACGCGCTGTTCAAGCACATGACGGTATTTGAGAACGTCGCCTTCGGCCTGCGCGTCAAGCCGCGCGCAGAGCGGCCGTCGGAAGACCAGATCCGCCGCAAGGTCAAAGACCTGCTGGAACTGGTGCAGCTGGACTGGCTGGCCGACCGCTATCCGCCGCAGCTGTCGGGCGGCCAGCGTCAGCGTATCGCGCTGGCGCGCGCACTGGCCGTTGAACCTCGTGTGCTGCTGCTGGACGAACCGTTCGGCGCGCTGGACGCCAAGGTGCGCAAGGAACTGCGCCGCTGGCTGCGCCGCCTGCACGACGAGCTGCACGTGACCTCGATCTTCGTCACCCACGACCAGGAAGAGGCGCTGGAAGTGGCCGACCAGGTGGTGCTGATGAACAAGGGGAACGTCGAGCAGATCGGCGCACCTGACGAGGTCTACAACCATCCTGCCTCGCCGTTCGTGTACGGCTTCCTCGGCAATGTGAACATGTTCCACGGCCGCGTGCAGGACGGCATCCTGGCCAGCGGCGACGCTTCCTTCACCGTGCCGGGC
Source organism: Rugamonas rivuli (assembly GCF_009380165.1). GTDB lineage: Bacteria > Pseudomonadota > Gammaproteobacteria > Burkholderiales > Burkholderiaceae_D > Rugamonas > Rugamonas rivuli. Next base: position 129,995 of record NZ_WHUF01000004.1, on the reverse strand, counting down.
CAGCCTGCCGCCGACGGCAAGGGCACGGCCTATGTGCGTCCGCACGACCTGGAGATCGACCGCTACACGCCGGGTGCGGAAGGCATCGTGGTCAAGCTGCGCCGCGCGCACGCGATCGGCCCGCTGGCCCAGCTGGACCTGGAGCGCAGCGATACCACCGAGCTGATCGAAGCGGTGATGTCGAATGAACGTTACAGCCATCTGCAATTGAAAGAAGGCGAAACCCTGGTAGTGCGTCCCAAGCGCCTGCATGTATTTGTTGATGGTGGAGTATCCATATGAATTTCCAACAACTGCGGTCCATCCGCGAAGCGGCCCGTCGCGGCTACAACCTGACCGAAGTGGCGAATGCCCTGTTCACCTCGCAACCCGGCGTCAGCCGCCAGATCCGCGAGCTGGAAGACGAACTGGGCGTCGTGATTTTCGAACGCAACGGCAAGCGCCTGACCGGCATGACCGAGCCGGGCAAGGGCATCCTGAAGATCATCGACCGCCTGCTGATCGAGGCCGAGAATCTGCAACAGGCCAGCCTGGAATACACCGGCCAGCAAAGCGGCACGCTGAGCGTGGCCGCCACCCACACGCAGGCGCGCTATGCGCTGCCCAAAGTGGTGCAAGGTTTCCGCACTGCCTATCCCGACGTGCGCATCGCCCTGCAGCAGAGCGCGCCCGAGCACATCGCCGAATGGATTTTGTCCGGCAAGACCGACATCGGCATCGCCACTGAAGGCCTGTCGCAGTTCCCCGACCTGGTGTCCTTCCCTTGCTACCGCTGGAGCCATTTGATCGTGGTGCCGGACGGCCACCCGCTGCTGACGCGCTCGCCGATCCGTCTGGAAGACCTGGCCGAATTCCCGCTGATTACCTACGACGTCGGCTTCACCGGTCGCGGCCATATCGACGCGGCGTTCGCGCAGGCCGGCGTCAAGCCCGACATCGTGCTGACCGCGATGGATTCGGACGTGATCAAGCAGTATGTGTCGCTGGGTTTGGGCGTGGGCATCGTCGCTTCGATGGCCTTCGACCACGGCCGCGACAAGGGCATGCGCGCGGTGGAAGCGTCGCACCTGTTTGCGCAAAACACCACGCGGCTGGCGGTGCGGCGCGGCGCTTATCTGCGCTCCTACGCCTACCACTTCATCCAGCAATTCGCGCCCGACCTGACCCGCGCCGATATCGACGCGGCCTTGAGCGGCGGGGATTTGTCCTGATCCGGCGGCCGCCGCACACGTGTGGCGGCCACCAAACAGTCTGCGAATTTTTTCCATCAAGCACGGCTGATTGACCCTATACTAAAACGCATAACTAGTTTGCAGCAACCAAGAATTTAAGTCCGTTGGTCTTACTCTGGGGAGCACGTAAATGGGTATCGGAAACTGGAAGATAGGGGCCAGGCTCGCTGCCGGCCTGGGTGTGTCGATGGTGTTCATGATCGGCATTTCCGTGATCGGCATAGGCAATCTTGGCAAGTTGAATAACAACACCCAGGATCTGTCGGCGGACAAGATACCCAAGGTGATACTCGCCTACGAAACCATCGGCGGCCTGAACGATGTGGCGCGCGCCATGCGCAACGCCATGCTGTCCAAAGATCCCGAGGTGGTCAAGGCCGAGCTGGAGCGCGTGGAAAAGCGCAAGGCCGACAACGCCACCCGCCTCGACAAACTCGGCGTGCTGATCGCCGACGATGAAGACCCGCAAAGCAAGGCCAAGCTGCAAGCCGTGCTGGAAGCGCGCGACAAATACACGGTGGTGCAGACTCACTTCCTCAAGATGTCGGCCGACGACAGCAAACGCGAAGAGTCGGTCAACTATCTGCTGACCACGGTGCGCAAGGAACAAACCGCCTACCTGAACGCACTGACCGAACTGGTCAAATTCCAGAATGCCTCGATCGACGATGCCAGCACCGTGGCACAGCAAGCCTACGCCAGCTCGCGCAACATGATGATCATGCTGACCGTGGCCGCCGTCGCGCTGGCTTCATGGGTGCTGTACTGGATCACGCGCAGCATCACGCAGCCGTTGAACCGCGCCGTCGGCATGGCGCAGGCGGTGGCGGGCGGCGACCTCACCATGCACATGGAGTGCAACACCACCGATGAAACCGGCTTGCTGCTGCGCGCGCTGATCGACATGAACGAGAGCCTGGCGCGCACCGTCGGCCAGGTGCGCTCGGGGACGGACACGATCGCCACCGCCTCCCATCAGATCGCCAGCGGCAACCTGGACTTGTCCAGCCGCACCGAGCAGCAGGCCTCCAGCCTGGAGGAGACCGCGTCGTCGATGGAGGAACTGACGTCGACCGTGACGCAGAACGCCGAGAACGCACGCCAGGCCACCAAGCTGGTAGTGGCGGCATCCGAGTTCGCCACCAAGGGCGGGCAGGTGGTCGGCCAGGTCGTCACCACGATGGGCGCGATCAAGGAAAGCTCCAGCAAGATTGTCGACATCATCAGCGTGATCGACGGCATCGCCTTCCAGACCAATATCCTGGCCTTGAATGCGGCGGTGGAGGCGGCGCGCGCGGGCGAACAGGGACGCGGTTTCGCCGTGGTGGCTTCGGAGGTGCGGACGCTGGCACAGCGCTCGGCCAGCGCAGCCAAGGAAATCAAGGAGCTGATCGCGCGTTCGGTGCAGACGGTGGATGCGGGCGCCTTGCTGGTGGACGAGGCCGGCGCGACGATGGAAGGCATCGTCAAATCGGTCAAGCAGGTGGCCGACATCATGACGGAAATCAGCGCCGCCAGCAGTGAGCAAAGCACGGGGATAGAACAGGTCAATCAAGCCATCGTGTCGATCGACGATGTGACGCAGCAGAATGCGGCGCTGGTGGAAGAGGCCGCCGCCGCCGCGCAAAGCATGCGCGAGCAGGCTGACTTGCTGGCGCAGGCGGTCAGCGTGTTCAAGCTGGCGGGACAACCGCCAGCGCCACGTCAACCCATGCGGCAACTGGCGGCGGCCTGAACTTCGATTACCAGCTGTAGCCAGCCTTGGCGTAGTAGTAGCGGCCGTTGAAGCCGTTCGGCGCGAAGCCGCTGTACGGATTGATGCCGTTGTTGTTGAGGTTGCCCGCCGACGTGACCTGGTCCGGATAACGGTTGGTCACGTTGTCGATGCCCGCGCTCAGGCGCCAGTTCTTGTTCAGCTTGACGCTGCCCGAGATATCCAGCACCCACTGCGGGTTGTACACCTGGTCCAGCGTCGCATTGTTCTGCGGTACGGTGAAGCTGCCGTAGCGCGTCACCACGCCGCGCGCGCCCCAGTCGCCCAGCGCCCAGTCGGTCGCCAGGCTGAACTTGTCCTTCGGCGAACCCACCGTGATGCGGTTGATGGTCTGGCGGTCGATCAGCGTCAGGCCGTTGGCGGTCAGGATGGCTGGATTGTCGTTCACGTGTTCCAGCGAATTCTTGTTGTGGTTGTAGGCCGCGGTGAAGTCGTAGCGGCCCGCATCCTTGCTGTCCCAACGGTAGGTGCTGACCACGTCGACGCCGGTGGTGCGGGTATCGATGGCGTTGGTGAAGTAGCGGCCCGCGCCCACCAGGATGCCTTGCTTGGCCAGCGCCGCCTGCAGCGCCGGCGATAGCGTCATATTGGCCGACAGTGCGATGCGGTCGTCGATGTCGATGCGGTAGGCGTCGACCGAGGTGTTCCAGTTGCGGGTAGGCGACCATTGCACGCCGAGGCTGTAGTTGCGGGCTTTCTCGGCTTTCAGCGGGGTCGCACCCAACGCCGATGCGGCGGCGCTGCCGACGGCGAAGGTGCCTGTTTCGATCGGCGTGTTGACGCCGTTGACCACCGAGAAGTTGGTGGTGGTGATCGTGTAGAACTGCTGCGCCAGCGATGGCGCGCGGAAGCCGGACGAGGCCGTGCCGCGCAGCGAGAAGTCCGGCGAGAAGGCATAGCGCGCCGAGCCCTTGGCCGAGGTGGTGCTGCCGAAGTCGCTGTAGCGTTCGTGGCGCAGCGCGGCCGAGGTCGAGAACTTCTTGGTGACTTCCGCTTCCAGGTTGGCGTAGATCGATTCGTTGTGGCGGCTGTTGCTGCCGGCATTGATAGGACGGAAGCCGGAGAAGCCCTGCGCGCCGGTGCCGATGTAGGATGCTTCGTCGCCGGCGCCGATCTCGTATTTCTCATGGCGCGCTTCGACGCCCAGCGCCACCGTCAGCGGGCCGCTGAAGGCCGCCACCGGATATTCCTTGGCGATGTCGAAGTTGAACAGCTGCTGCGTGTTCTTCAGCTTGCCCGCGTAGAAGTGGGTCGGGCTGGCGGCGCCCAGCGTCTGGTTGACGGTGTGGTCCAGGTCCAGCTGGAATTCGTTGCTGCCGTAGTTCAGGCTGGCATCCCAACGCCAGCCGCGCGCTTCGCCGCGCAAGCCCGTCACCAGCGAGGTGTCGGTCGACTCGCTGTTCTCCAGCGGCAGGAAGCCTTCCGGATACAGCGGCGTGCGCTGCGCCGAGCCGTTCAGCGCGGTGCGCCAGGTGGCGGCGGCCGAGGTGTTGCGCTGGCCGTAGTTGGCGAAGGCGTACCAGTCGATATCGTCGTTGATGCGGTACTGGCTGTTGACGAACACGGTGCGCGGACGGGTCTCCGGATCGCCGAAGCGCTGGTTGACCTTGCCGTAGCGCGGTTCGGCCGGATTGCGCAGGTCGGGACCGGCGCGGTTGGTTGGATCGCGGTCTGCCGCTTCCAGCGCCACGCGCACCCAGCCCTGGTCGCCCAGGTTGAAGCCGGTGGAGCCGCGCACGGTGATAGCCTTGCCGTCGCGCTTCTGGTATTCGCCGAAGCCCACTTCGGCCTCGCCGCCGGATGCGCCTTTTTTCAGGATGATGTTGATCACGCCGGCAATCGCGTCGGAGCCGTACTGGGCCGCCGCGCCGTCGCGCAGCACTTCGATGTGGTCGATGGCCGCCAGCGGGATCGCGTTCAGGTCCACCGGCGCCGAGCCGCGGCCCTGGGTGCCGTTGACGTTGACCACCGCCGAGGTGTGGCGGCGCTTGCCGTTGACCAGTACCAGCGTCTGGTCAGGCGACAGGCCGCGCAGCTGCGCCGGGCGCACCGCATCGCTGGCGTCGGCGCCGGACGGGCGCGGGAAGTTCATCGACGGCAGCAGGCGCCCCAGCACGGTCGCCAGTTCGGATGAACCGCTCGCCTGCAATTCCTTGGCGCCGATGACGTCGACCGGCGATTCGGAATCGATGGTGCGGCGGTTCTTGGCGTAAGTCCCGGTGACGACCACGGACTGCAGTTCGCCGTCGGCGACGGCTTGCTGGGCGAAGGCGGGAATGACGACGGTGGCGATCAGGCTGCTGAGCAGGAGGGGGCGGGCGATGCGGGGGGCGATGCGGCGAGTGCTCATTAGACGGTCTTTCTACGTTGGTGATGAGGAAAGCTTACCAGTGTGCAAGCTTGTTGCCCACGAATGGTTACGTCTAATGATATTCAAGATTTGGATAACGTGCAGGAGACTGTTGTTTTACTGGCCTGGATTGGGGATGCGGGCATGGATGGCGTCGACCTGGGCCAACACTTCGGGCGGCAGTTGCAGACTGTAGGCGTCGATGTTTTCCTTCAGCTGCGCCAGCGTGGTGGCGCCGATGATGGTCGAGGCCACGAACCAGCGCGAGTAGCACCACGCCAGCGCCAGTTGCGTCGGCGTGATGCCGTGGTCGCGCGCCAGCTTCGCGTATTGCGCCACCGCTTCCAGCACCTGCGGGCGCAGGTAGCGCGGGCTCCACGTCGGCGGGAACAGCGTCAGGCGGCCGTGGGCTTTCGGGTTGTCGTGATACTTGGCCGTCAGCTGGCCGAAAGCCAGCGGGCTGTACGCCAGCAGGCTGACGTTCTCGCGGAAGCAGGTCTCGTCCAGCAGGCTGGTTTCGTAGTGGCGCGCGGTCAGGTTGTACAGGTTCTGGATGGTGGCGATGCGCGGCAGGCCCTGCATCTCGGACTGCTTGACGAACTCGTTCACGCCCCAGCACGATTCGTTGGACACGCCGATCGCGCCGATCTTGCCTTCCTTGATCAGCTCGCCCAACGCGGCCAGCGTTTCCTCGATCGCCACGCTGGCGCGCTCCAGCTTGGGATTGAAGGCGCTGGCGCCGAAGATCGGCACGTTGCGGCTGGGCCAGTGCAATTGGTATAAATCGATATGGTCGGTTTGCAGCCGCTGCAGGCTGGTGTCGACCGCCGCGCGCAGATTGGCGGCGTCGAAGTTCTGCTTGCCGCCGCGTACCCAGCTGATGTTCGCGTTGGGACCGGCGGCCTTGGTGGCCAGCACCACCTTGCTGCGCGCGCCCGTCTTCTTCAGCCAGCTGCCGATGTAGCGTTCGGTCGCGCCCTGCGTTTCCGCGCGTGGCATCACCGGATACATTTCCGCCGTGTCGATGAAGTTGATGCCGCGCTCCAGCGCGTAGTCCAGCTGGCTGTGGGCGTCGGCTTCGGTGTTCTGCTCGCCGAAGGTCATCGTGCCCAGGCAGATCTTGCTGACGTTGAGGTCGCTCGTGCCGAGTTGAGTCTGCTGCATGCCTGCTCCTGTTATTTGCCGCGTACGGCGTCCGCGCAATCGCGCACCAGTGCCGGGCCTGCGTAGATCAGGCCGCTGTACAGCTGCACCAGTTGCGCGCCGCAGTCCATTTTGACCTTGGCGTCCGCGCCGCGCATGATGCCGCCGACGCCGATGATGGGCAGGGCATCGCCCAGTTCGGCCTTGAGCAGACGGATCACGGTGTTGGAGAATTCGAACACCGGCGCACCGGACAAGCCGCCCGCTTCGGCGCCGTGCAGCATGCCGGTGACGGCGTCGCGGCTCAGCGTGGTGTTGGTGGCGATGACGCCGTCGATCTTGTGGCGCAGCAGCGCGTCGGCGATGTTCTTGACCTGGTCGCCATCCATGTCCGGCGCGATCTTCAGGGCCAGCGGCACGTAACGCTTGTGCTGGTCGGCCAGGCGCAGCTGGGCTTCCTTCAAGGTGCCCAGCAGGCCGTCCAGTTCCGAGCCGCCTTGCAGCTGGCGCAGGTTCTTGGTGTTCGGCGACGAAATGTTGACCGTCACATAGCTGGCGTAAGGGTAGACTTTTTCCAGGCAGTGCAGGTAGTCGTCGGTGGCGCGTTCGATCGGCGTGTCGGCGTTCTTGCCGATGTTCAGGCCCAGCACGCCGGCCTTGTCCTGGTAGAAGCGCGACGACTGCACGTTGGCGACGAAGGCGTCGACGCCGCCGTTGTTGAAGCCCATGCGGTTGATGATGGCGTTCGCTTCCGGCAGGCGGAACATGCGCGGCTTGGGATTGCCCGCTTGCGCGCGCGGCGTCACGGTGCCGACTTCGATCGAGCCGAAGCCCAGGTCGGCCAGCGCGTCGATGTAGGCGCCGTCCTTGTCCAGGCCGGCGGCCAGGCCGACCGGGTTTTTAAACGTAATGCCCATCACGGTGCGTGGATCGGCCTTGGGCTGCTTGACCAGCTTGGTCAGGCCGAGCGCGGCGGCGCGCTTGAGTGCGGGAAGGGTGAAATGGTGTGCGGCTTCGGCGTCCATCGAAAACAACATCGGACGGGCCAGCGAGTACAGGAATTTTTCGGACATGGGGAGCTCAGGTTGACGTTCCCCGTATTTTATCAGGCGTCCAGCACGCTCCACACGCCCTTGATGCGCGCCTCCAGCGGTTTGAAGTTGGTTTTGTAGGACATTTTCGGACTTTCCTTGATCCAGTAGCCCAGGTAGACATAGGGCAGCTTCAGTTCGCGCGCCTGGGCGATCTGCCACAACACGTTGAAGGTGCCGTAGGACGCGCCCTCGACATCGGGATCGAAGAAGGTGTAGACCGACGACAGCCCGTCCGACAGCACGTCGATGATGCTGATCATGCGCAGCGTGCCGTCCGGCTCGCGGAACTCCACCAGGCGCGTGTTGACGCGGCTTTGCAGCAGGAACTGCGCGTACTGGTCGCGGCTGTCCTGGTCCATGCCGCCGCCGGCGTGGCGCTTGCTCTGGTAGCGCAGGTAGAGGTCGTAGTGCTCGTCGGAGAAGGACAGCGTGGCGACGCCCGCCATCAGGTCGCCATGCCGGCTCCATGCGCGGCGCTGGCCGCGGTTGGGCGCGAACTGGTCGGCCACCACGCGCACCGGGATGCAGGCCTGGCAGCCGTCGCAATATGGCCGATATGTAAAGATGCCGCTGCGGCGGAAGCCGTTCTTGACCAGTTCGGAGTAGACGTCGGCGTTGATCAGGTGCGAAGGCGTCGCCACCTGCGAGCGCGCCTGGCGCGCGTCCAGATAGCTGCAAGGGTAGGGCGCCGTGGTGTAAAACTGCAGCGTCGCGAAAGGGAGATCGTTCAGGTGCGTCATGCACGTCCTATCGGGGGCGGTTTGTTTATACCTATGATAGCGCCACTTTCGCAGCGGCGCTCGCCACCTTTAGCTTAACTGTCCGCAGCCAGCGGTGCAATGGGTTCCCACTCGGTGATCTGAGGCAATTCAATTGTGTTGCGCAGATGCGCCAGGAATTGCGCGCGCGGTATCGGCGACGCGCCGAGCGAGGCCAGGTGGCCGGTCTCCTGTTGGCAATCGATCATCGCGACGCCGTGATCGCGCAGGAAGCGCACCAGATAAGCCAAGGCGATCTTGGAACCGTCGGTGACGCGCGCGAACATCGATTCGCCGTAGAACATGCGGCCTATCGAGACGCCATAGGCGCCGCCGACCAGCTGGCCGTCAAGCCACAGCTCGGCCGAGTGGGCGTAGCCGAGTTTGTGCAGGCCGGTGTAGCCGGCGATGATGTCTTCCGAGATCCAGGTGCCGGGGCCGTCGCGTCGCGGCGCGGCGCAGGCGCGCATCACCTGTTCGAAGGCAGTGTCGAAGCGCACTTGCCAGCGGCCGCCGTTGGCCATCTCGCGTTCGACTTTGCGCAGGGTTTTCTTCAGGCTGTCCGAGATGCGGAAATTTTGCGTCATCAACACCATGCGCGGATCGGTGCTCCACCACAGGATGGGCTGGCCTTCGGAAAACCAGGGGAAGATGCCGTTGCGGTAGGCCGTCAGCAGCCGTTGCGGCGACAGGTCGGCGCCGGCCGCCAGCAGGCCGGGCGCGTCGGTGGTCAGCGCCTCGGCGACGTCGGGGAAGGGGCTGTCGGGATCTAGCCAGGGAATCATAGGTACAGCGTCACCTTACGCCAGGTCCGAGCGCATGTTGCGGGTGATGTCCTGGGTGTGGAAGCCGTAGCTGCCGCCCTCGCGTATTTTGACGCGGTCGGCGAAGAACAGTTCCAGCGTGGTGCGGATGGTGGGGAAGGCCAGGTCGTCCCACGGGATCTCGGCCTCGGTGAACAGCTGCACTTCCAGGCTTTCCTCGCCGGGTGCGAAGTCCAGGTCGAGCAGCGTGGCCAGGTAGAACATGTGGACCTGGTGTACGCGCGCCACGTTCAGCAGCGTGAACAGCTTGCCCAGTTCGATGTTGGCGCCGGCTTCTTCCTGCGTTTCGCGAATGGCCGCCTCGCTGGTGGTCTCGTTGTTTTCCATGAAGCCGGCCGGCAGCGTCCAAAAGCCGTGGCGCGGTTCGATCGCGCGTTTGCACAGCAGGACTTTCAACTCACCGTCACCTTCCCACACGGGGATGGAGCCCAGCACCATTTTCGGGTTCTGGTAGTGGATGGTGGCGCAGTTGCCGCATACATAGCGCGGGCGGTTGTCGCCGGCCGGAATGGACAGGCTGACAGGGGAGGCGCATTCGGAACAGAATTTCATAGGGGGATAGCTCAAGTCGTTATGTAGGCTCACGGTGCTTACTTTACACCGATAGTCGCCTGCGCGGCATGGCCTATGCCTATAGGTAACTACATATATTCGGGCTATCGCGGCCGATTTCAGGATTAATATTGCCTAACGTAAGGATTTGCCCTATAATACGTACATACAGACGCGGGGTGGAGCAGTCTGGCAGCTCGTCGGGCTCATAACCCGAAGGTCACAGGTTCAAATCCTGTCCCCGCAACCAGAACACAGCAAGCCGTTGATTCTTCAAAAGGAATCAGCGGCTTTTGCTTTTCCGGGTGCGCCACCTAGTGAGCCACCTGTGCAAATCAAAGCCCCACGCCTCTACCGCAACCGCTGCGGCGTCTATTACTTCCGCGTCAAATCCGGCGGAAAAGAAAAACGAATCAGCCTCCGCACCAAGTGTTCCAAAACTGCTAACATTCTCGCTCTGCAACTCAATCTTGATTTGGAGCGGAGGCGGGACATGGCTGAACCCAAGCTGTCGGACTTCAACTTCGATTTGGCGACTCTGCGCCGCTACGAGATCGCGCTCAAAAATGGGACCGCCATCCGCACCGACGGCTCCGCCGAAGAACACGCGCGCGTGATGGAGATGATGGCCGAGATCGATCGGGTTGGCATAATCGACCTTGAGGACCGGCCCCTGCGCTCCGTCACCGCCAAGCGCGCCAAGTCCGAGCCGCTCACGCGGGCCGTGGACAAGTGGCTCGCCAACTGCACGGGCAAGAACGGCGGGCGCACCGTGGACACGAAGGGCTACCACATCAAAGACTTCTTGGAGCGCATGTTTCCCTTGGTCGAATCCGTCGAGCTCTGGCTCGCCGAGCATGAGAAGGTCGAGTTCAACAAGAAGCGGGCTCTGCACGCATGGGAAGAAAACAAGGCCGCCGGCCGCCATGCCAGCGCCGACATCGAAGCCAGCGCGCTCGACAAGCAAACGCTTGTGGAATACAAGGACGCGCTGCTGACCATACCGCAGACTTCGAAAACCATCGACAACAAGCTCAGCACGTTGCACGACTTCTTCAAATACATGATTGGGCATGGACTGCACACCAAGCTCGACAGCAACCCCGTCGAGGGCATGTTCATCCTGACCAAGGACGCGCGGAAGAAGACCACCAAAGCCTATCAGCCCTTCACCGAGGATGCGCTTGCCAAGCTCTTCGACTCCGCGCCATACCTCGACGCGATGGGCGGAGCGCCAGACTTGTTCTGGGGGCCTCTCCTTGGCGTCTACACCGGCATGAGGATCGGCGAGGTCACGCAGATACGCTGCATCGACGTCCACAAGGCGCCGCGCACGGGCATCCACTACATACACGTCTACAAGAGCAAGACCGTCGGCGGCATTCGCAACGTTCCCATCTGCGACGCGCTGATCGGCCTAGGCTTCCTTGAATATGTGAACGAGTGTCGAGCGGCCGGAGCGGAGCGGCTGTTCCCTCATCGGCTCCTCATCAATCACAGCTATTCGAAAGAGCTTTCGGCCGCGATGCTTGAATACCAGCGCGCCCGACGCATCAAAGCCCCACAGACGAGCTTCCACTCGTTCCGGGTGAACGTCATCACACAAATGCACGACAACGACGCCGAGGCGGGCAAGATCATGAAGATCGTCGGCCACGACGACGGCGAGGGCCACGCGGTCCATTGGGGCTACGTCCGCGAGCTGCACAAGCTCAAACCCGTCGTGGACGAACTAGCGTGGCCCATCGACTTGCAGGCGTTGAAATACGACGGCCGGTTCGCCGGCTTTTTGGCGGATCGGAACAACTGGGCGCAAGAGAAGCCTGCGGAATCGGCCCAGAACGGCCAAGAGAAGCAATCCAAGCGCTAGTCGTGGCCAGCCGCGCCCTCGGCCACGTCGGCGTTGACGCCTTGGGCATCCGCGTCCTGCTCTGGTTGATCCAAAATGCGCTCGAGTCCGGCCTCTCTGAACACTTTGCGGATGGCTCGACTTAGGCGCGGAATTGGGTTTGCCTGGCAGATGGCGCGGCAGGCCGTGGCGAAATGCTCCAAAGCGTCGGCGAAGTCCGCCGCATAGCCTTCGCGTCGGGAATACAAGACCACATTCGCGCGTAGGAAGTCCCGCAACTGCGGTCCCGATGTTGTCTTGATCGTCTCCTCGTAGGAGGCGACAGTCGCATCGCGCATGGCTTGACTATTCACGCTTTCCCAGTTGGCGTTGTCGCCAATGCGAAGACATGCTTCCAAAAGAGAAGGAATGGGTTTGAGACGCCTTTCGGCCTCGGAGAAGGCTGCCTCCATCTCTGGGTGCAGTGGCTTGTTGTCGTAGTTGTCTGGACGATGGGGAGGCGGCTCCTTCTCTTTGAAGCCGTCGATCCAACGCGCGATGATCGTCTTTCCGACTTCGGCTCCGCCCGGAACATCGGCCAACCTATCGTGAAGCGCCGTGGCGGCATAGGCATCCAACAGGGCGGCGCCCTCCGCGAGTTCCGCTCCGAGAGATAGAAGCTCCTCGTCCGTGACCATCGGGTGCCACTGCTCCAACTCGAAAAATCGGCTGCACTTCTCGCGAAGCTCCATCACGTTCTTCTCGTCCACGTAGCGGTTCACTATGGAATCCACCCGGTGGGAATCCAGCAACCCCGATGTCAGGAAGTCGAGCAGCATGCGCTCGTAGTCGTCGCAGTTGTTGATCTTCAAGTCGTCCAGTAACGCGCCCCACTTCTTTTCCTCTGGCGGGCGCGCGGGAGCATCTGCGAAAACGCTGCCCGGCCGCCTGATCGCCTCCTCCAACTGGAAGTTGGACGAATTGAATGCCATGACGAAATCGAACGAGGGGCCGTTGTCCAAGCCATGATGATGTATGGCGCACATGAGGACCGTCGAGGGGATGGTCCGAGCCAACACCTCGTCCGTCAAATTGTCGCGATCTCCAAGAACCTTGTTCACCGTCCGTATGATCTTTTGGATGATGCGTATGTTGGAAATTTTGCAGACCTCCACGGCGCCTTCGATGTGGGGCGCGTATTTGGATGGCTCCTCCCCGAGTGCGATGTCAAACGCCTCCTTAGGTGTCGTGGCCAACGCGATCTCGTGGTCGATCACCTTCTCGCGCAGCTTGTTCCACATGTCCTTGTCTTCGAGCTTGTCGGAGTTCAGGATCAACAGAATGCGAGAACCGTAGACTTGGGTGAATTCATCGATGAAACCCATCACCTCCTCGATGTTGAGGTCTTTGTGTTTGCGTTCGATGTCGTCCAAGACGATCACTCGATTGCGGAGGATCGCCGGCACGGCAAGCAGCGCGATTTCGTCGAGGGCGGAGAATGCGGGATTGAATCCCCTTGCGAATTTGATCGCCTGCCTGACGGCCCCGGTCACGACCTCGCGCGCGACATGCCCAGTCTTCGAGTCGGGGATAACGCTTTGCACAATCCTCAACTTCAATTGCAGGATGTCCTTGATGCCAAACAACGACACGTAGAGCGCCTTCCTTATGGCGTCGTTGGTCGAATCTTTTTGCACCTGCTTCCACATGTGGCTCTTGCCCGTCCCCCACTTGCCGGACAGGGCGATGACGCCGTTGTCCCGGTCGTCGATCAACTGTTCAAAATTGGCCTTGGTGATGGCGAGGGACATGCTTTTCCTATCTGGCGTGGGGTGGGGATGGTTTGCTGGTTGGGCGCTAGGCGGCCCGGCGCGGACGTTGCGCGCCGTTGCCTGGCCGAGCCACGCGATCCAGCGCGCGGGCTTGGGCCAGGTGGAAGGCCCTCGCGGAGGCGTCGGCCAAGCGCTCGCTGAACTCCCGCAGGGTCAAATCCTCGGCCTTGCCCGTCAGCTTGCCGGCGATGATGGCGGCGCACATGTCCATTGGACGGCCGCCCCTTTGGATCGAGAAGGGCCAAGTCTCCACCGGGCTGGCTGTCGCCATCCACGACTGGAAGCCGAGGATCGGCGGCATTGCCGAGCGCACCAACCGCTTCTTGCCCGCGACAGCCTCCTCGAAGCGCGCGAGGTAGTCTTCGATCTCCGAGGCGGGATACTTGAACTTTTTAGAGACTTGCACGCAGGCGATGGATTCGAGCGACAGTGGATCGATGGGGCGGCGGTCAGTCGGCTTCTTCGCCAACTCCTCGTCTCGGGCGGCGCGGGCGCGGTGGAGCGCCTTCTGGGTCTCGCCCAAGATCAGTGACGCCTCGGCGACGGAGAAGGCTGCGGCCATCTTCTGGTCAGCCGGCTTTTCCCTCAACGCGGCCAGCAAGGCCGTCCCCTTCGCAATGTCTGACGGTTTCCGAATGTGTAGCATGCGCGCCCTCCCTCTGTGTTGTGATTTTACCATGTCGTTTTTTGAGCCCGCGCCGACGGGACGGATGGGACAAACGGGACAAGGAGGACAAACGGGACCAGTGGTTGGGCGACTCGGTTTTGCCCATCGCATTCGCCACACAATCGGCCTCATGTCGGGAGCGCTTCGTTCCCGCGCTGGCGCTGGAGGCGGACATGGAGAAGGCGATGCGAGGTCGAGGCGAGCGGGGAAGCATCCGCCGCGAAGCCGCCATCGCCCCGTCCGCCAAGCGCGTCGTGGACAAGCTTGGCGAGCTGGCGTTCGACCAAGACGGGGCCAAGGCCAGCCTCGAGTTCGCCAAGCATCGCGGGCATTGGATCGCCGAGTTCCGCTTCTCCATCCGCTCTGGGGCCTATCAGGCTTGCACCCTGCCATTGACCACATCCAGCGATGGCTTCGGCACGCGCCCCGAAGCCTTGGCCGGCGCGGCCTCCCGGCTGCTCGAATCCCTGCAATCCTCCATCGAGGGCGAGCAGCTTGCCAAGTCTGGACAGAAGGCCGTCGCCGCGTTGCGCGCTTGGGCCAAGCAGTTCTTGGCGGCCGAGCCGGATGCGCCGCCCGCCGCAGGGCCGTTGTCGGGCATGCGCTTTCTGGATGTCTTCGCAGGCATCGGCGGGTTCCACCAAGCTCTGGCGTCGCTTGGCGCCTCGTGCGCCGGCGCCATCGAGCTGGACGCCAGGGCCAGAGAGACCTACCAAGCGAACCATCGCGGCGACTACCCCGTGCATGCCGACATCCGGGCCGTGGACGCCGGCGCGTATGGCGAGGTGCACATCGTCTGCGGCGGCTTCCCGTGCCAGAGTTTCAGCCTCGCGGGTGGCCGGGCCGGATTCGGCGATCCCGACAAAGGCGCGCTGTTTTTCGACCTGGTCAAGCTGATTGGCATTTTATCCCCCAGCGTCGCCATTCTTGAAAACGTCGCCGGCCTGGCGAACCACGACGGGGGCCGGACGCTCGACGTCGTCTTGGACACCCTGACCCGATTGGGCTACTCGGTCAGCATGCGCCTGCTCAACTCGGGATCGTTCGGCTTGCCGCAGATGAGGGAGCGCCTTTTCCTGGTGTGCATCCATGATCGGGCGCTCGCGAACCGGACGGCCCCCTTCGTCTTCCCCAAGGGCGCGGACGCGGCCAGTGTCGTCGCCGACATTCTGGAACCGAAGCCGAAGACGGCTCCTTGCGGGCGGGCATGGGAGAGGACGAAGCCCAATCCCATCGACCGATCCGGCAAGATCGAGGTGGTCGGGCTCATCGAGGGCAAAGGGAGCCAAGGCTACCGAATCGCCTCCCCACTGGGCAAAGGCTTCACACTGTGCGCGAACTCCGGCGGCGCTGGCGGGAAGACCGGGCTCTACCTGGTGGACGGCAAGCCCCGCGCGCTGACGCCGAGGGAGGCGGCTCGGATGCAGGGCTTCCCGGAGGAGTTCGAGCCCCACGCGCTCCGAAGCGTGGCCCTGCGCCAGTTCGGGAACTCGGTTGCGGTTCCGGTCGTCGAGGCCATCGCCAAGGCTTTGCCCATCAAGCGCTCAGCGCCGCGCGGTGGCGGCCACGCAAATGAAGGCGACACGCCAAAAAAGGATGGTGGCGACGCGATGAAACGGGCTGCGCCTTCTCGGATGAAAGCCTGCCGCGCGCGTCCGCGAGTCGCCTTGGCGCCCGATTACGCCTTGTGGGCCAAAGGCTTTTCAAAAATCCGCCACTCGCCGGCGGAGGCGTTTCGGAAAATCAATTTCCGTTGCGAATTTCGTTGTAGGATTGACCATCGCTATTTTTTGGAAAGAAGGGATGGCCCGCCCATGATCGAATCGTTGAGCATCGCGAAGACCGCGACCTATGGCCTCGCGCCGCAAGTCCTCGACCGCCTCGCGCGATTCAACTTCCTGTTCGGCACCAACGGCGCCGGCAAGACCACCATCACCAAGGTCATCGCCAATCCCGGCGCGCATCCGCATTGCGCCCTCGCCTGGAAGAAGGGGACGCCATTGGAGCCGATGGTCTACAACCGCGACTTCATCGAGCGCAACTTCAACGCCGCCCCGCGCCTCAAAGGCATCTTCACCTTGGGCGAGCAGGACATCGCCAACCTCGAGGCTATCGCGGCGAAGAAGGCCGAGCTCGACGGCATCGGCAAAACCATCGAGCAGTTGACCAACACGCTGCAAGGCCAAGATCAAAAGTCGGGGAAGAAAGGCGAGCTCGCCGACTTGGAGGCCCACATCAAGGGCAAGTGCTGGGACCAGAAGCAAAAGCACGACGGGGATTTCAGCGAGGCGTTCACCGGCGCCCGCAACAGCTCGGAGCGGTTCAAGGACCGCGTCCTGACGGAGCTGGCGTCGAACAACGCCGAGTTGAAATCCTTGGACCACCTCCGGGACAAGGCCAAGACGGTGTTCGGGACGACGCCGGTCGTCGAGGCCGCCGTTCCGGGCCTCGGCCTCGCCGACATCGCCGGCCACGAGTCGAACCCCATCCTCGCCAAGAAGGTGATCGGCAAGGAGGACGTGGACATCGCGGAGCTGATCCAGCGGCTGGGCAACAGCGACTGGGTCAAGCAGGGCCAGGCGTTCTACGAGCGGAGCAAGCCCACTTGCCCGTTCTGCCAGCAGAAGGTCCGGGAAAGCTTCGAGGCAAGCCTGTCGAGCTACTTCGACGAGACGTTCGCGAAGGACACCAAGGCCATCGCCGACCTGCAAGCCGCCTACGCCCGCGATGCCGACGCGCTGGGCGCAAAGTTGAAAGCGGTGGTGGACGGCGGCTCGCGCTTCATGGACATGGAGGCGTTCGAGGCCGAGCGCTCCGCCATTGAGGCGCGTTTGGCGACCAACGCGCTGCTGCTGGCGAACAAGGCAAAGGAGCCGAGCCTGCCCGCCCACATCGAGCCGATGTCCGAGCTGCTGGCGGCCGCCGCCAAATTGATCGCGAGCGCCAACGCGGCCGTGGCCGCCCACAACGAGATCGCCAAGAACATCACCAAAGAGCGGGCGGACCTGACCAAGCAGGTCTGGAAGCACATTTTGGAGGTCGAGCTCAAAGCCGAGCTGGCCGCATTCGCGGGCAAGCGCGACGGCCTCAACACGGCCGTCGCCAAGCTGGGCGCCCAGATTCAGGAGGCCAACACCTCAAAGACGGCCAAGGCGAAGGAGATCAAGGAATTGGAGAAGTCGGCGACGAGCATCGAGCCGACCATCGAGGGCATCAACGGCCTGCTGAAATCTTTCGGCTTCCGCAACTTCACCATCGCCAAGGCCGACGACGGCCCGTTCTACAAGCTGGTGAGGGCCGATGGAAGCGACGCCAAGGACTCGCTGAGCGAGGGCGAGCGCTCGTTCGTCACCTTCCTCTACTTCTTCCACCTGCTCAAAGGCAGCGAGAGCGAGAGCGGCATGACCACCGACCGGATCGTGGTGTTCGACGATCCGGTGTCGAGCATGGACAGCGACGTGCTGTTCATCGTCAGCAGCCTCATCAAGTCGCTGTTCGATCCGGTGCGGAAAGGCGCAGGCGGCATCAAGCAGATTTTCGTCCTGACCCACAACGTCTACTTCCACAAGGAGGTGACCTACACGTCCGAGCGGGGCGACGACGCCAAGGCCGGAGAGCGCAGCTACTGGACGGTGAGGAAAGGGGCCGGCGGCGCCGCCGTCGAGCGCCACAACACGAACCCGATCAAGACGTCCTACGACTTGCTGTGGGAGGAGCTGCGCCGCCCGGAGAAGTCCCCGCTGACCGTGCAGAACACCATGCGGCGCATCTTGGAGAACTATTTCAAGATTCTGGGGCGGATGGACTTCGACAAGATTTGCGACCAGTTCGATGGACAGCAGAAGGCCATGTGCCGGTCCCTGTTCGCCTGGGTCAACGACGGGTCGCACTTCTCGCACGACGACGCCTTCTACACCTTCGACCAGGCCTCCATCGACACCTACTTGGAAATCTTCAAGCAAGTGTTCGAGAAGACCAATCAGCAGGCCCACTACGACATGATGATGGCCGGCCCGCATTGACTGGGCCGGGCCTCGGGGCCGGCGCCTGGCTTGGCGTCACAGGGCTCCAGCTCGCGGCGGGCGCCGCCTGTGACGAGAGAGGCCCATTTCGGCGAAAACCTCGGCGACCAGCAAGTCGGCGTTTTCCCGCTCCCGATGTTTCCGGGCCAGCGAGCGGGCCACGGCCTCCCCGTCGGATTCCGGCTTCGGGCGGGGGCGCTCCCCCGCTTGGCAATACCACTCCGCCAAGTCGTCCATCTTCACCACCGGGACCGAGCCCAAATGGCGGTGCGGCATGCAGAACCGGCCCTCGCGGATCGAGGCGTAGATTGTCGGAGGGGCTAGGCCCAGAATCTTGGACAGGGTCGGAACCCGGACGAAGGCGGAGCCGATCCCAAACTTTTCCGCCAAATACGACTTGGCCCGCTCGCGTTGATCGCGCATCCCCTCGTTCTCGCTTTCCATGCCATCTCCCCATCGAGGCTTGGCCTGCCTCTCCAAAATGAAGGCCGGCCAGCCACGCAAAATCGACATCCGCCTGTCGCCCAGCGTTTGAATGCGATCCGACGTCGCCGTTCGTCCGCAACGCCCTTAAATCTTCGCACCGTTCGTCCGGTAAATTTATTGCTGCGCGCAGCAGTGCGTAGAAATCGGAGCAGGCAAATCTGTGCAAAACGCACAAAGATGAAGCATTTTTATTATTTATAAATTTAAAAAACGACCTATTTCCCCCCGATCCACCTCCAATGCTGCCCTGCACAGGGGCTGCCAGTGCTCCTTCATGCTCCAAAGCGCACCTTGTGGGGGTTGGCCTCCTTCGATTTAGTTGACGTGAGGTGTCGCCGTCGCAGCACTCCTTTTGTCGCGAAGCTCAAAAAAAATGGGCCGAAACGACTTTTGGACCGCCTATGTCTACGGCAGCGCTCTCGACAACAACCACAAGGAGAACCGCATGGCGAGCATCGTCGAACGAAAAAACAAAGAGACCACATCTTGGCAGGTCACCATTCGCATCAAGGGCTCCCCGAAAATCGTCCAAAGCTTTCCCTCCAAACCTGAGGCGGAAACCTTTGCCCGCGTCACGGAGCGAAAAATCCGCACCGGACGCGGCGCAGTTTTGCCGGAACGAGCTCTTGCAGCCACGGCCTTGGACTTTCAAAACGAGGAGCTTCGATCTGTCATCCGCATGTTCATCAGAAGCGAAAGGTGCAAGCCGCATTACAAAAAGATGGCCCCCAAGGTTTTGAAAGCGATTGGCGATGTCAAGGTGGGAGACGTGCGTCGAAGCTGGATCAAGGCCTATCTGACATCCATGAAGCCTAGACTGTCCCACATGGGACGGCCTTTGACGTGGGCCACGCTCAAAGGCCATCTTGGACTTGTCGGCTTGGCGATCCGTTGGCGGGCCAACGAACTGGACGTCGCGGTGCCGCAGTTCCCATTTTCCTCCGACCTGTTGCCCAAAGGGTGGCAAAACAATCGGGAGCGGCGGCTGTCCGAAACCGAGGAGAACGCTCTGATGGCGACGCTGGCCAAAGCCAAAATCGACGATGGTCAGAATCAATGGCCGCTCCTTGTGGGGCTGGCTCTTGAAACCGGAGCGCGCCTTCAAGAATTGATTTTGGCCACTTGGAGCGAAGTGGACTTGGCCGAGCGCCTTTGGACCCTTCCCAAAGAGCACACAAAATGCAAATATTCACGCGCCATTCCGCTCTCGGCCAAGGCCATGAGCATCGTGGCGCAGCTCATGGCCCAGCAAATGCTTGGCGATCAGCGCATATTTCACACCATGCTCAATCCGAAGGCCGTATCGCAGAACTTCCGGCTTCGAGTCAAGCACGCTGGCCTCGTGGACTATCGCTTCCACGACCTGAGGCACGAGGCGATCAGCCGCATGGTTCTCCGAAAACGCCAGCTCTCAGTGTATGAAATCATGAGGATCGCCGGCCACGGCAGCCTGGCCATGCTCAACCGCTACGCCAATCTGCGCGGCTCGGAGCTCGCCAGCCGCATGGAATGACACGCTTTGCATGCAGGGGCCGCTGCCTTGGCGGCCCTTTTCTTTGCGCTGGCTTCGGCCCGCGTCCACACTGAAACAAGGGAACCCCATGACTAGCAAAGAAAAATCAATTGCAGCCGGTGGCAAAAAAAATGCGTGGACCCGAGCAGGCGTCTCCGTCCGCCTCACCCGAGCCAGGATGCCAAAGCTTCAAAAATTGAAGGCGAACATGGACGAAGATGCAAACCCAATCGATGTGATCGACTTCGCCATCAACTCGGCGCTGACGAGCAACGATACTATGGACTGGTTGGGAGGCGGAAGTGTGGCCGATCTCGAAGAATCGGTATCCAAGCTGGCAAGGGAGACGCGCCATTCAAACGAGCGCCTTGCCGAGGTTTGCCGCATGCTTCCCTCGCTCGTGTCGTCTTTCGGGATGACGGCCGCTCCAAAATCCGATGGTTTCTCGCCCGCAGCGATTGAGTGGTTTTCCCCATCGGAGTGTTTGCGCCGCGAGGAAGCGGCAAGAGGCGCGGCGTGTGAAAGAGTCGCCCAAGCCGACGCGCGCTGGATCGGGACGGAGGCCGCCGGCAAATCTCATGTCGCGATGAGGTTCGAGGTGAAGTTCGTCGCAATGGACCGCCGGAATTTGAGATTGCGGGAAAATGCCGCCATGCCGGTGTTGGTGGATTTGATCTGGAACAACAGCGCGTTGGCCCGCGCGGACTTGACCGGCGGAGCATACCTCGTGTGGATGAAAAATTCTGGCGGCGGCTGGGATTGCAACGTATATGCCAAGCTATCCAACGGCGGATTTGGCGCGGCTCTGGACAAAGACGGCAAGCCAAGGCGCTGAGAAGTCTTCCACTCCTTCGCTGTGAGCTCAACCTGCCAGCCAAAATCGTTTGGCGCCTGCCCCCTCCTGATCCGAGGGGGCAGCTTCTTGCAAGCTTGGAATCGGGAGCGTCGTCAAGCCTTCCGGGGCGAGCCCCAAGCTCTTGTATCTACAAAAAAGCGGGCGCACCGCATTTGCACCGCACATTGGTGCGTCGGGTGTATAACCTCAAAAGGCTCGCAAACCACCGTCTCGTCACACATGTGTGGCACATCGGCACCGCGCAGCCTCGACGACGCCATGCGCCAGAATCCAACAGGCCGGCACGCCTCCTCAGCCGCCAGCGCCCAAGAAGACCCAGCCCTCACTCTCTTTTTTGAAGCGCCCGACAGCGTGCCCCATCGGGCCGTCGATCTCGCACACGAAGGCGTCCAGCTGCCCCTTCTCGCATTTGACCACTTTGACCTTCGCGAACTCGTCCTTCTGTTTTGCAGCGTCCGCTTTCCCCGCCATCGCTTCGAGCTGCCGCAGCATCGCGGCTTGGACGTCCGATTCGCTTGGGCCAGACTGGCCGCAGCCAGAGAGGGCCAAGGCCGCCAGCGCCGAGGCGGTCGCGATCATCACATTTTTGATCTTGTCGTGCATTGCCATTTAGTTCTCCATTCGATTGTTGTCTTGCGTTCTGCTCGGCGCGCGTCACGCCGCGACGCCGCCCTCGTTGATTTCTTGCTGCAACAGCTCCATCCACCGCGCTCGGACCATCGGCTCCTTCATCGCGACGCGCCACTGGGGCGCCTGCAAATCCTTGACTGTCAGGAACAGGCCGGTGTTGGCGCTGGCCTCCTTCGCCATCCGAGCGTTGGCTCCGGCCGCCGCGACATTGTTGGCTACGCCGAGGCCGCCAACGACGCGCCCGGCCGTCTGCGACTGGATCGCCCACTTGCGGATTTCGTCGTAGGGATAGATTTTCCAAGCCCCATCCGCCAGCACCCCGATTTGCCGCATCGAACGGTTCAACGCGATGCCCGTGCCATCCTCGGCGTGGTCGAAGCCAGTTCCCTGTGGGACGCCGACGGCGCCGAGCATTTCCCGATGCAGCTTTTCGCGCTGGCCGGCTCGGCGCAGCACGAACCAAACCAAGAGGCCCGTCGGCACCCAAGCGAAAGCGAACAGCCCCAACGCCGCCAGCCCACCGGGGGCGGCGGGGATGAACAGCGAAAAGAACAAGCCCCAAAGCACAAATATCGTCGCGAAAAATCCCATCTCTTTCTCCTTCTCCTCACGTTGGCACACGGGCGTCTGCCGTCCTGTCAAAAACGCATAATAAACCAAATTGGTTGACATTCAACCTTTTAAGTCCTTCAAAGCTTCTGGCCGGGTGTCCACCATTCAGGTTGAATCGAGGAAACCCAAATGTTCTACTTCTACACATACGACGGACAGCCGCCCCCTTCGGCCACCAGCGCGGAGGAGCGAGCCGCATACTTGCGCAAGGCCATAGGCCATGAAATCAGCACGGCCCGGCAGCGAGCCGGGCTGACTCAAGAATCCGTCGCCGAGCTCCTCGGCATCGGCCCCGAGGCCGTCTCGCGAATGGAGCGCGGCGTCGGCTCCGTCAACGCCGAGCGCTTGGTGGTCCTCGGCGAGATGTTTGGGTGCAGCTCCGCAGACATGCTGCTTGGCGCGAGCGACTCGCTGCCGGACCAAGCCGTCCTGATCGCCCAACAGCTAGCCAAACTCGACTCGGCCGACCGCGACATGGTCGCCGACCTCGTCAAGACACTGGCTCGCCGACTCGAGCCCAAGAAGCCGGGCAAGCCCAAACGCTGACTCGTCTGCGGATACACAAAGGCATACACGCCCCAGACGCAAGCCTGGGCAGACGCGCGCACCGCGCATGCACCGCATGAGTCCCATGCGCCACGTTGAACAGGCATCGCCCCGCATACACCTCATTGAGCTCGTTGAGCGCGCACCGCATGCGCGCCGCGCTGGCGTTGGCTGCTCTGTCGCCCTCTCCAACATGCAGAAGTTACAGGCCAGGCGTGGTCGCTGGCTTGAATCCATGCGACACGGTCGTCTTTTTCGAAAATGGCGCAAAGCTTTTCGGGCGTTCGGCAGCCAAGCATCGAGGCCCGCCGCTCCGACGAGCAAGGGACATGCGCGCCACATGCGTCTCGCGCGTCGAGTAGCCGTGCTGGAATGGGAAATTGAGAACCGCCAGCAGGATCGCCGCTTGGAATTAGGGGATTGGGGAGCTGAGGGGGGAATGTGGGACGCTACGTCCGCAGCGCGTGTCGTCCCGCTTCGCCTTCTCCGTCATAGCCTCCACATGAGGCTCGGGCGAGCGCGTCTGCCCGGAGCAGTCCCCGCAAAAGGCTTGGCTGCATTGCCGCCGAAGATTTGAAAGATCGGGTCATGTGGGAGAGGTCGGAGAAGCCCTCCTCGACAGCGATGGTGGTGAGGCTGGCATCAGAGCCTAGCCTGTCGGCGGCCCGGAGGATTCGGGCCGCTTGGCGGAGCGCCTCAGCGGTCACTCCTTCTGATTTCAGTTTGCGTTCGAGCGAGCGCTGGTGGCAGCCGAGCCGTTGGGCCAGCTCGCCAACGGACATCGAGCCCTCGGCCTCAAAGATCGCGGACGCCTCCGCCGCCGCCGAGTTGGAGACGCCAAGCAGCTCCGCCACGGTTCCAAGGCTTCGTCGCGGCGGCCCTCCAAGGCGGGCGTTCCTCTCCACGAAGCCAAGCAAGCCGTCGAACATGGCGAGGGTGCCCACGCGGCAGGGGCCGGGGTCAGGGGTTCCGATCAGCACGCGCCGCTGGGCCACGACCGCGCCGGAGCCCGGCCCGCCGCTCGGCAGGGACACGCTCGTGCGCACCGCGATTTTCGCCGAGGCGTTGTAAGAGTTGTAGGCGGCCACCACGACCTCTGGGCTCGACAGCATGCTGGTGGTCCTGACGCCGAGGGAGAGGTCCGTGAGAAGGAATTCGCGGACGGCGCTCTCGATCTGGCCCTCGGTGACGCCCTCGGCCGCGCGCGCGCGGCCCGCCGCGTTGTAGCGCTCGTAGGGGAGATGCCCGTCGATGACGTGGGCCACGGCCGCGACAAATCGCGATATGGGCGTCCATCCGGCCCGCCCTTCAAGGGCGTGGACCACGACATGGTAGGCGAGCGAATTCATGCAGGCGGTTGGCCTTCTCTCAGTTTGTCCAAGGGGCAGCTTTGACAAGCGCGTCCGCAAGGCCGAGAGCGACCCATTCGTGGGCCGACGGTTTTTCCTACGCGCGTGTGGACGTCGCGGCGAGCCCGCAGGATGCGTGGCCGCCGGATGTCAAATCGTCATTGCTTTTTTGCATATTACAACAGGCTGGGCACCTCAAGGTTGGCTCTTGCTCGGACTGTCGCTTGGCCCCGGAATTTTCCTGCGCTGTCGCATGGATTCAAGGTCTGGATGGAGCCTTGTGGTATCAGGCCAGAATGGAGGCGGCTTGGTCCCCGGCGCTTCGCTTGGCCGAGACCCAAATCACAGCCAGTCCCAGCGCGAGCAGCGCCCAAGAGGCTGGCTCGGGAACCGGCGCCGTCGGGAAATCCAGCGCCGCGACGGCCATCGGGCTGCCGGGGATCAAAGGCATGAGGTCGTATCCGAACGTGGCGCTTGGGAAGTAGTAGTCCGTGGTGAACAGCCCGACAGTGGTGGCTTGGAAGGCTGTGGCTTGGACACCGGAGAAGGCGGAGGAGATCAGGAAGCCCGACAGTGTTGAGCGCGGGGCGACACTGGCCGAAGCCGTGGAGGCGGAGAAGACCAAGGCTCCGGCTTCATGTCCGACATTGAGCCGGTCGTCGGAGACGATTTGCCACGTCCACCCTGTGGGGGCGGAGATGGATGCATGGGCGTCGGCGAAATACGGCACAACGAGGGTGGAGAGCGAGCCGTCGAAGGCGGACGGGCCGGAGGGGCAGCCGCCGGCGCTGGCCGCGATGTCGATGGTGAACACGCCGCCGGAGCTGGTTTTTGTCGAGGCGAGCGACGGGGCATCCGGCGTGCAGTAGCCGAAGCCCGCATGGCTTTGGGCGCAAGCGAACAGCAGAACGCCGGAGGCCAAAAGCAGGCGGAAGACGCGGAGAGTTTTCATGTTGGTTGCCTTTTAGATATTGAGGAACCCATTTTGGCCGCTCTGCGTCATCCCGTCTTGAATCTACGCGACAGCTTGCAAGCAGAGGCGACGGTCGTGTCGCCGGCTCCACAATTGGTCGCCCAAGGGCTGAAAAGCTCATTCAAGCCCATCTGGGCAAACGACATCGATGGCAAAAAAGGCGCCGTCTACACCGCAAACTACACCAAGACGCATTTCCACTTGGGATCGATCTCGGATGTCGCTGGCGCAGAGCTGCCGTCGGCGACGCTCGCATGGACCTCGTTTCCTTGCCAAGACCTGTCGCTGGCGGGCGTGGCCGGGGACATCCGCGCCAAGCGCAGCGGCTTGGTTTGGGAGTGGCTCCGCATCATTGACGAGATGGGAGACGACGCTCCGCCGCTTCTCGTGGCGGAAAACGTGTTGGGTCTCGTATCGTCCGCTGGCGGCGCGCACTATCGCAAGCTGCACGCGGCTCTGGTCGAGCGCGGCTATCGCGTCGGCACGATGCTGCTCGACGCCGTGCGCTTCGTGGAGTTTTTCAACTCGCAGCCGTTCAAGCTCAACTACGACGCCCGCCGAACACTGGCCTCCGTGATCCGCAACTTGCTGGACCAAGCTCTCCAACGACAAAAGAAGTCGCCGGGCTCCTTGTAAGGAGCCTCCTGCGCAAGCTGGGCCAGACTGGTTACTGCCTCCACCGCGACGACATTCCCGGCAAGCCCGATATCGCTTGGATCGGCAAGAAGCGGGCCATCTTTATCAATGGCTGCTTCTGGCATGGTCACACATGCGCTCGCGGTCCACGACAGCCAAAAACGCGTGCTGAGTATTGGCGAACCAAGATCCAGCGAACGCAGCGACGTGACAATGCAAACAAAGAGAGACTAGCATCCGATGGTTGGAAAGTGCTTGTATTGTGGGAGTGCGAGTTGAAAAACAAGGCTCTCTTGGCTGAGAGGCTAGTTTCTTTCCTTGCATGAAAGATTAGAGTCCTGCCTTAATGTCCTTGCGTCTTTTTGAAATGGGATAAGAAAGTAGTGGAGAGCTTGACTCGTTTCAGATGGCATGAGAAACACTTCACATTCCGTGGAGAGCGAAATGTCACAAGAAAAACACGTCAACTCAATTAAGGAAATCATCCTTAATTCCGTCAACCGCAATGTTGACGAGGTCTTGTCCCGCTTCATATTGGAGTGCAGCCACCTGCACGCGAACTCACCGACAGCCGAGTCCGCCACTCAACTGGAATGTGTCAAAGCTGTCTGTAAAGAAATTCGGGCATGTATGCAAGCGATAGATGCACGGTCAGAATTTCAATGTGATCTCGATACCTTTACCTCGCTTGAAATATTTCCACTATCACAGCAGATTTAGCAGAGATTTAATTTTCTCCATCAGCAGTCCATCTTTGAGGCTCCGAAGGTTCGCCGCCTTGGGTATCACTTTAGTATGATTAGCCCCATTGTTGTCAGTGTAGTGGACTTCGATATCTCCATTGGCTAGAAAAATTATTTGGTTAATTTTCATATCCATATCCAAAATGTAATTGCATAAAATATAGCATCAATAGATGGTTTTTTGTGAAACAGAAAGTGATACACTTCTCGCCACACCCTTGAACAAAGCGCCCGGAAGCCACAATCCGCGATTGCCCTTTAGGTTCAATGGCTTGGCCTGAACAGAGCTTCGGCGAGACACTTATCCTGTCCCCGCAACCAAATTCAGGAAGAAGCCGTTGACTCTTTAGGGAGTCAACGGCTTTTTTCTTTCCGGGTGTGCCACTGAATGAGCCACCATGCACATTAAAGCACCTCGTCTCCTCATCAATCGCCACGGCGTTTATTATTTCCGCTACAAAGCCGAAAGCGTCAAGAAACGCATAAATCGATAGTGGGCAGCTCGGCCCATTCGTCCTGAACTTAAGGCTCTAGGCGAGAATGTCTCGCTCACTCAAGGAATTTTAGCCCTGAGACGATCGTGGTCAGCGTGAATCTGAATGCCGACATCCCAAAAGACCAATCGGCAAGTCTCGGCAAATTCATCGAAGACCTCGATGCCGGACCAGCTCCCAAAGGTCTCGTAGAGGGTATTGAGCTGCTCGATGCTTTCTTCTTCGAGCAGGCTTGCAAGCCACGTCTCACGAAGAAATTGATAGGACACAGGATCGAACTGCTCCAGACTAATGCCTCGTCCTGCGGCACTTCCGAGTGAATACCCAAGCAGCTTAAAGAGGTGCCCAAAGGACGATGTAAGTTCAGAAAAGAGTTGCCCCATATCCCCATGATCGCGCCATGATTCGATGGCCTTTGCAACGTTCTCCCGAACGGTTGGATACTCCTTCACGACCAGCTCAAATTGGTACCGCTCGACATCGGGCTGGATGGTCTTAGTCGATCGCCTATTCGCTGAATATTCGTCCCATAACCAGATCATGGGGCCAAACATACGATTTGTTAGCGGGCGGCCCGTCATCTGATCGTGCCAGCCAGGCATCGACTTCCGCACGGCTTCATCGTGCACGTGGCAAAGTTCGTGATGGAGCAAATTAATAGTAAATTGAGCCATACCCTCAGGCCCATCGATCAGATATCTGAACGTTGATGCAGGCAACAGCAAAATGCTTCCCTCCGCTGTCTCAACGATGCGACCACCAGAGGTGCTGTTTTCAGTTTTCGTGAGCCGGATCTCTCGACCTAATTCGGCAGCTAGCTGCTCCGCTCCCTCGTATATGTCCTCAGCCACGACCCATCGAAGTAGGCGACTGAGATCTAACGCAGGGTCCAGCCGCTGAATCAACATCGTGACGCACTTCGCCGCCAACTGACAGTCCATGGTGGCCGAATCACTTCCCAATAGCTCGCGGAAGGTAGAGGTCAATGATGCCTCCTCATTGCTCTCGTTCGGATTTTGTTCCGCAATCGATATGGGCGTTAAAAGATCCTCGTGCTCAGCACTCATATAGGGCCATCCTTGGGTATAGAGAGAGGTGGAGATCATAGACGATCCAAGGTTTGTATTGTTCGTCTCTAAGAGGCTCTTTTAATGAGCCTACATTGAGCTTGCTTCTTGAATGCTAGCGTCTGACGAGGACAACAAAGCTGTCGTAAGAATAAAAAATACAAAGATCTCTCCGTGGAAAAGGATTATTATCATTTGATAATTATCAAAACAATACCAAAAAAACTGGGGAACAATATGCACCTGATGCCACTTCGTCGCATTGTTGCTGGAACTCGTCCTAACGAAATACACATGCACTTCACCAAGTGCCTTGCTCCTTCACGTTCGCACGTCATGAAAGCAGTATCCGTTGTCTTGATTGCCGCGATGTCTAGCGGTTGCAGCGTGATGCCGAGTCAAGTGGCCGGCCCAGATATCAAACCGGCAGGACCCGATGAGCGAAAAGCAGGCCTTAAAGCTCAGTATGTATTGAACGGGAAATCGGTTATTTACGATAAAGCCTTCGATGAGTCTCCTGCCATCATGCCGGTGGAGACCTCCATCAACGGTGTGCAAAGTCAGGCAATGGCCATGAAGGGAGCCTATTTGGACCGCCAAAAATATTTACTTGGCGAAATTGATGTCGTGAGCAATTTCCAGTTCGTGGGGATAGTGGTGTCGGCGATCGGTGTGGCGACCAAAAGCAACGCAGTTCGAAACTCGGGCGCGGGTGCTGCAGGCCTCTCTAATTTGTGGAGCAGCCACTACGCCCTCACTGTGCAGGCCGTGAATTACGGCTTAGCCGCACAGGCGATGGATTGCCTCTCTACTGAGATTTCATCAGTTGCTCCGTCCTTCTGGCAGTTGGCCTATACCCCAGAGGGTGTATTCAAATCGTCTCGTGCAGACTTCGTATTGGCTGGTGTCAGTGAAGCAGATACAAACACCGCATACAACGCCCTCACTGGCATGTATGTCAGCCTGCACAGTGCAATCGGAAAAATAGACTTGAAGCTTCGCACCTTGCAAAGCAAGGTCGTGCTCTCCACCGTTACCGTGGCCGACATTCAGAGTGCTGTGACAGGGCAGGCCGCCGCGAAAAAAGGAGCGGATGCTACCGATGGAAAACCACTGCTGGACGCAGCAAAAAATGCGGCCCAGACGGCTCAACAGGCTGCAAATGAAGCTCAAAAAAACGTAGCCGATAAGAAGGCTGAATACGATCACGCAGTGACGTTAACAGACCGTGCAAAAGACAAGTTCACAGCCGAGGACAACAGACTTCAGAACGCTAAGGAGAAAAGCTTCACTGCACAAGCCGATCTGAGCGAGTTCGACTCTGTGCAAATGAACACACAATCTGTCACACCGCAGAACCAGAAAAATCTCATCCAGAAGAGACTATCGGATGCGGACTCAGAGAAGAGACAGTCGCAGAGAAGAAGGGATTGGTTAAAAAAAACTTTGGATGACGAGAGTGTCAAGCTCAGCCAATTAAATCTTGAGCTCAATAATCTTCAGGCCGCAGCAGCGACCGCTAAAAAAGAGGCAGAAGATAAGCAGAATCTTGTAGATCTCCTTAAATGGGGCGTCGTTGGCAGAGCCTCGCAAGTGCCGGCAAACGTAAATGCATGTGTGGTGGCAATGGGTAACTAGACCTCTACGATAACGAGGCCACGTCATGAGCGAACAAATCGTTTTATCTTGGGACCAAAAGCCTGAGCGAAAGGCTTGGTCCAAGCAGCTTCTAGGCTCTGTTCAGGCCAACTTAACGAGTTTAGAACTAGGGAATCCTGATGGCTTCATTCAAGGCTACAGCGGGCTCTCAGCTGATCTGAAATTGAAGTTCTGGTCTGAGCTGATTGTCGCGATGGCGTTTCGTGAATCCAGTTGGAATCCTCATAGCATTTATCACGAGCCACCACCGTTGGGCATCGATTCGATAGGACTCCTTCAGCTCAGCTATGAGGACGAAGGACCTTATGGTCTAGAGCCATTGAGCCGTCAAGCCCATAGCTTAGAAGATCCGCTCGTCAATCTACGTTGCGGGGTCACGGTATTGGTTAAGCTTCTCGCCCACGATCACGTTGTGGAGCTCACCAGCGGGAGCACCTACAAAGGAGCTCCTCGTTATTGGTCGGTGATGCGGCCAGGCCCGAAGCATCACTTAGAAGAAATCCGAACGAAAGTGCGAACTGCTGTTCATCTGTAGTCCGGTTCGCGATAGCGGAGTGATTCAAAGCGGTAGCCTTTAGGAGTGAAAATAGTGGAAGACGAAAGCAAGGAAGACTCCATCGAAAACAAGACGAAGGGCCATATACGACAAGTGCTTTGCTTGGAGTGTAAAAGGCCTACCCGTCATCTCGTCACGGTATCGCTTGATAAGGACGGTTCGGCTTGGAATCGGCATGAGGGATGGGATGTATCTTGGACCGAGCACTATCAAATTCTCGAATGCCAGGGGGGCGACAGTCTCGTTTCGCCATGCTAGCTGGTTCTCAGAGAATCAAGCTCCCGGCGAGGATGGGACCATCGAGCGGTTATACCCGTTAAGAAAAGAGAGCAGTCTGATCGCTCGACCCTTCCAAAATGTGCCCACTGCACTACGCAGGATCTACTCCGAATCGGTTGACTGCTTCAACTCCGAGAGCAATACGCTATGTGCTGCTGGGTTGAGGGCGTTAGTAGAGGGCATCTGCTCAGCACAGGGCATTGCTGACGGCCCAGTGGAGGTCCAGGAAAAAGGTGGCTGCGCCAAAATCGTTCGAAGAGCGGATCTGAGCGGACGCATAGCCGGCTTGCATGAGCGAGGGCTGCTGACCAAGGCTTCTGCGGATACCCTTCATGAGCATCGTTATCTCGGTAATTCTGCGGTTCATGAGTTGGCAAGGCCCGCCGACATGGAGCTGAAGCTAGCCGTCGAAATCCTCGAACACACGCTCGACGCCTTATATGAAATGCCCAAGAAAGCAGCACAGTTGAGATCAAAGCGTAAGCTGTAACTTAGCGGCATTAGGCTCTGTGTGAACAGTTCAAGTAGAGCATCCGCATCCACGCTCCAGCGTGATTTCAGTCTCATCAGTGCCCGATGCCGCCGTGGGCTGTTGGCACCGATTTGCATCGAGGCACCGTTAAGTAAGCTACGGCCTCTACCGGCGGCGGACATACTTCCGAGCGATGCGAGCACGGGGACATCGTGATATCCAAGCTTGCGGACTTCTCCACGCCATTGCTTCTGCAGGCTTGCTCGTCGGGCAAGACCATCGCGTCGGCGACGATCGAATTCATGTGCGCTGACGCGATGGGTGAACGGGTCAAGTATTTCGAGATCACGTTGGAGAGCGTGTTGATCGGCGGCGTGTCGCCAGCCATCCGCGAGGGGGGGCATCCTGGGCGAGCACGTCGCGCTGAAATATTCGAAGATCACGTGGCGCTACACGCGGCAGAAGATCGCGGGTGGCTTGGGAGGCAACACTGCAGGCGGCTGGGACTTGTCGGCAAACCGGATCGCGTAGCGGTTGACCATGTTCAGGGCTCTTTCGTTTTTCAGGGCAAAAAGTCGGGATCGAAGATTTGTTGTTTGCTGAACGGGTTCGTCGGCGGGAATGTCGCCGGGGGCAGCCCGGTTTCGTCGGCCGCGCGCGCGGCGGCTGCTGCGTAGCTCTCGTCCAGGTAATCGTCGACGGTGCGGGCCAGGCTGGGGGCGTCTTTGAGCAAGCGGGCGATCCTGCGGCGTTGCTCGCGGATGGTCCCGCGCCAGCTGCCGGAGATGCGCTCGGGCTGGTACTTGCACCTCAGCAGGTGCATGATCAGCAGTTCCATGCGGTGTTCCAGTTCGTGCTTCAATTCGATACCCATGCACGCGATTTCTTCGATGAGATTTTCCAGATCCAGCTCGTCCAACTTGCGGGCGCGCAGCAGTTCCACCTGGTGGTTGATCCACGCAAGGATGTCGGTTTTGTAATCGCTGTTGATGTGATCGTCCATGGGGCACCTCCGCT
Organism: Rugamonas rivuli; assembly: GCF_009380165.1. Taxonomy (GTDB): domain Bacteria; phylum Pseudomonadota; class Gammaproteobacteria; order Burkholderiales; family Burkholderiaceae_D; genus Rugamonas; species Rugamonas rivuli. The sequence continues at coordinate 98,031 of NZ_WHUF01000004.1, read as the reverse complement.
AGCGTAGGGCGTTGTGTGGACCTTTACTCTACGCCGAATCAAACCGCCGCAGTGTAGGATAGCCGGATGAAATCGAGCATGGCGGGTGTGATCCAGGTGCCGGTCAGCAGGCGCGGTTCCTGTTCGTGCGCGTGGCGGATTTTCGCCAGCGTCGCAGGGTTGTCGCCGATGCGGATGCGGAACAGCTTCATCCACTCGCGCGCCAGCTCCTGCGAGGTGGCGTCGCCCGGCGTCGCGCCACTCTCCATCTGCTGATGGACCGCCGCAATCAGCGCCATCCACTCCGGCACATGGCTGGAGATGCCGGCCCGCAGACGTTCCAGCTCATCGGCATCCAGATAGCGCGCATACAGCGCCAGCTTGTGCTCGGCGAACGCGTCGGCCATGTAATGCTTCAGCTGCGGCGTGACGCCGGTGTGCTGCTGCGCCGACGGCTCGACCTCCATCATGATGCCCAGCCGCCGGACGAAATCGGGATTGGCGGCCGTATCGCGTTCGAGCATCAGCATCCAGCGCTCCGACAGTTCACGCGCCTGTACGCTGCTGCTTGGCACGCCTTGATTGATCAGCGCCTGGATCTGCCCTACCAGCGTGGACCAGCCGCTGTTGCGGCGCGCATCCTGCTGCCAGAAGGGCAGGCGTTTCAGCTCATCCTTGGTGAAGTATTTTTCGTAGAGCCCCATCAGCGTCAGCGCCGACAGCCACGCCTCCAGATCCGGCTCGTCGCCGTCGGCCAGTTGCCGGTGCAGTTGCGACAGCTGATCGCGCAAGGCGCTGGCTTGCGCGATCTCCCTGCCCAGTGCCTCGATCTGCTGCGCGACGATGTCGGCGAAGGGCGCGTCCGGGCTGGCGAGGAAGGTGGCGATATCGGCCAGCGACATGCCGAAGCGCCGCAGCGCCTGGATCTGATGCAGGCGCGCGACGTCGTCACGGTTGTACAAGCGGTAGCCGGAATCGGCGCGCGCCGATGGCGTCAGCAGGCCGATGCTGTCGTAGTGATGCAGCGCGCGCACCGTCAGGCCGGTGCGCGTGGCCAGTTCGCCGATTTTCAGGACGGTGCGGTCGCGATGTTCTTTCATGCGCGCTAGTGTACGACAGCCGTGCTGTCTCAGGCCAGCGCATCCTTCGGCAGTTTCAGCAGCAGCGCCAGTAGCGCGGCCAACTCTGTTCGCATGGCGCGGCGGTCGACGATCATGTCGATGGCGCCGCGTTCGAGCAAGAACTCGGGCCGCTGGTAGCCCTCCGGCAGCGTCACGCCCAGCGTGCTCTTGATGACGCGCGCGCCGGTGAAGGCGATCAGCGCCTTCGGCTCTGCCAGCACCAGGTCGCCCAGGAAGCAGAACGAGGCTGAGATGCCGCCCGAAGTCGGATCGGTCAGCACCGACACGAAGGGCAGCTTCTTATCCGCCAGTCTGGTCAGCATGGCGGTGGTCTTCGCCATCTGCATCAGCGACATCAGCCCCTCCTGCATGCGCGCGCCGCCGCTGGCGGTGATGCAGATGAAGGGCACATGCTGGTCGATCGCCGCCTGCACGCCGCGCACAAAGCGCTCGCCCACCACCGCGCCCATCGAACCGCCCATGAAGTCGAACTCGAAGCACGCCACCACCACCGGCACCGACAGGATGGCGCCGCTGATGACGATCATGGCGTCGGTTTCTCCGGTGGCTTCCATCGCCGCTTTCAGACGTTCGGGATAGCTCTTGCTGCCTTTGAATTTCAGCGTATCGACGGGCAGTACTTCCTGGCCGATTTCATGGCGGCCGCCGATGTCCAGCAGCGCATCGAGACGGGCGCGCGCCCGGATGCGCAGATGGTGGCTGCATTTGGGGCAGACATGCAGATTCGCCTCCAGGTCTGCGCGGTACAGCACCGCATCGCAGGCCGGGCATTTGAGCCACAGGCCGGACGGGATGGATTGCCGCTGTTCGCCGCCGTGCTTGATGTGTGGCGGGAGGAGTCGCTCCAGCCAGCTCACACCGTGGCCCTGATCATGCGGAAGATGCCGCTCAGGCGCAGGCCGTCGGCGCGGTCGGCCAGATAGCGCTCGGTGAGTTCCTGCGCGCCGAAGTGTTCGACCTGGCTGAAGCCGTAGTGGCGTAGCATGTGCTCCAGCTGCTGCGGCGCGAAGGCGCTGAGCAGGTGTTCGCCCTGCGCCGCCAGCGCGGTCTTCACGACTTGAAGTCCCACACGTTCGGTCTCCGTCAGCTGGTCGGCGTGCACGCAGTAGTCGAACACGATGCTGGTGCCTTGCGGGCAGGAGGCTATATCCTGCAAGGTGCGCATCACGGCGTCCGGCCGCAGGTACATGGTGACGCCCAGCCAGGAGAAGCACGACGGAGCATCGTCGTCCAAGCCTGCCTGCCGCAGGTCGTCGCTCAGCGCGGTGCGTTCGAAATCGGTGGCGACGTAGTGCAGCGACGCCGGTTCCGCGATGTCCGCTGCGCGCAGGCAGTCGCGCTTCCACTGCTGCATGGCGGGCAGGTCGACTTCGTACAGGCGCGCGGACGGCAGGCAGTCGGCGCGATAGGCGTAGGTGTCGAGGCCTGCTCCGAGGATCACGTACTGGTTCACGCCTTGACTATGCGCGGCCTGCCAGTTGTCTTCGGCCAGGCGTGCGCGCACCACCAGCGTGGCGCGCATGGCCACCGCCAGTGGATGGCGTTGACGGTCCTCTTCGGCGCGCAAAGCGGCTTCACGTTCGACGCCCAGGATGCGCAGTGATATCGCATCGCGCAGGATCAGCGGCTGGTCGAACAGTTGATGCGCGGCGCGCAAGGTGGCGGTCATCCAGGCGCTGGGCTTGGGGCCGGCCAGGTGGCCGAGGGGCGATGGCTGCATTGCATACTCCTTCAGGATAATGCAGGCAGCGTAAAGCCTGACGCAGCGTCAGGCTCAAGCAGAATCTTACTCAGGATCGCGCGGGTGCAGGCTGGCCCACAGGTGGGCGGCGGCCATGGTGCGGTGAGGGCTGTACTTGGCCAGGATTTTTTCGGTGCGCGGCATGTCCGGCTTGGTCTCTTCGCCGAGCAGGGTTTGCAGCGCGGCGCGGATGGCGACGTCACCGTGCAGAGAGCAATCGGCATAGCCATAGCCGCGCAGCAGGCCGTAGTTGACGGTCCACGGGCCGATGCCTTTGACGGCCAGCAGCGCGGCGGACACCTGTTCGATGCTGTTCGATGGCGACAGCTCCAGCGGCAGCTCGCCGCTGGCGACCAGGCCGGCCAGGCGCAGCACCGTTTCCGCTTTCGCACGCGAGAATTTGCGGCTGGTTAGGTCGTCGATTTGCAGCCTGGCCGCATCGGCAGCGGCGGGGTAGCACCACAAGCCGCTGCTGTGCTGCCGGCCCGCCTGCAGGATGAAGGTGCGTCGCAACGATATCGCGAACGACAGGTTGATCTGCTGGCCGATGATGGCCCACGTCAGTGCCTCGAACACGGTGGCCGATTGCACGATGCGCAGGCCGGGTTGGGCGCGCGTGAGTGGCCCGAACATCTTGTCCTTGGCGGCGAAGGCGCTGAACGGTTCGGGATCGATGCGCAGCCCGAGGATGCTCAGCGCCGCCTCGCGCACCTGCTCCTGCGCGGCCGGCGACAGCTTGCCGTCGGCATGCACGGCGCAGCTGGCGCTGGTGGGCGCGGCGACGTGGTCGGGGACGATCTCCAGCACCACCGGCACGCCGGCGATCAGCATGCCCTTGCGCAGGCGTTCGGGGCTGACTTCCTCGGCCACGCTTTCGGCGTCGCGGCTGTGGAAGGCCAGTACGTCGTGCAGCCGGTAGTTGGCCGGCAGGGCCAGGACGAAAGGCTTCACGCTGTCTTGGCCTTGTTCAGGAAGCCGAAGCTGGGACGGAAGCCCGTCACCAGCGCGGTGCCGGTGATGACGATCGCTGCGCCGACGAAGGTGTACCAGCCCACGCTCTCGCCAAGGAACAGCATGCCCCACAGGATGCCGAACAGTGGGCTGAGGAAGGTGACGGTCAGCGCCGACGAGGGGCCGACGTCCTGGATCAAGCGGAAGTAGATCAGGTAAGCCACGCCGCTGCACAGCACACCCAGTGCCAGCACGGCGCCCATGATGCCGATGGTCGGCTCACCGGGGGCGGGGAAGAAGGGCAGCGCGGGCAGCACCAGCAGCGTCGACGCCCACATCGAGCCGTGCGCGTTGGAGAACGGTTCGACCGTCTTGGCCTGCTTGGCGTAGTTGCTGGCGATGCCGTAGTTGAAGGACGCGAACAGCACGGCGGCGATGGCGATGCCGGCGCCGGGCTTGGTGGTGACGTGGTCGAAGCCGACCAGCAGCGCCACGCCGCAAGCGCCCAGCACCAGGCCGAGCATCACCTTGGCGCTGACCATCTGGCGGGTCCAGACGGCGCCGATCAGCGTGCCCCACAGCGGCGTGGTGGCGTTCAGCACGGCCAGCAGAGACGCCGACAGCGTGCGTGCGGCGAAGGCGAACATCAGGAACGGCAGCGCGGAGTTGAACAGGCCGAGGATCAGGTAGTGCTGCCAGTGTTGGTGCAGGTTCAGCGGCTTTTTCAGCACCAGCGCGATCACGGCCAGGAACAGCGACGCGAACAGCACGCGGTACTCGATCAACACGGCGGCGCCCAGCACCGGCGCGGCGATACGCATGAACAGGAAGGAGCCGCCCCAGATGGCGGCGAGGAAGATCAGGCGGAACAGATTGGCGGAGCTCATGCGGATTCCAGTCGGTGATTGATTGCGTTATTGTCCGGTACTGGCCTGTGTAGGGATAGCCGGTTCTTGCTTTTGAATTGTCCGGGCTTGCGGTTTTCTATACCGCGCCGCTCTCCACGGCACAGGCGTTCTCGCCGGGCGCGGTGGGCGTGGCCGCGTGCGGGATCAGCATTGCGGTCGGCACGCCGTTTTTAATCGCCGTCATTTCGGCCAGGATGGAGATGGCGATTTCGGATGGCGTCTTGCTGCCGATGTACAGGCCGATCGGGCCATGCAGGCGGGCCAGCTGTTCCGGCGTCAGGTCGAATTGCAGCAGCCGTTCGCGGCGCTTGCTGTTGTTCAGGCGCGAGCCGATGGCGCCGACGTAGAAGGCATCCGACTTCAGCGCCTCCATCAGGGCCAGGTCGTCCAGCTTGGGATCGTGGGTCAGCGCGACCACGGCGCTGCGGCGGTCCAGCTGCATGGACAGCACGATATCGTCGGGCATGTCGTGCACCAGCTGCACGCCGTCGACCTGCCAGCCGGCGCGGTACTCTTCACGCGGATCGCAGACGGTGACGTGGTAGTCCATGGCGGTGGCTATCTGCGCCAGGAAGCGCGACAACTGGCCGGCGCCAATGATCAGCAGCCGCCAGCGCGGGCCGTGCACGCTGACCATGGCGCGCTCGCTGACCTGCATCTGCGCGCCCGGCGCGGCCTTGGACAGGTCCACGTCGCCGCTGTGCAGGTCGAGCCGGCGCTGCACCAGTTCGTGCCGCTCCAGCCGCTCCAGCAGTTCGGCGATGCGGCTGCGCTGCGACAGCGGTTCGATGGCCAGTTCGATGGTGCCGCCGCAGGGCAGGCCGAAACGGTGCGCCTCGTCGGCGGTGATGCCGTAGCTGACGATTTCGGGAACGGCGCGGCGCATGCCTTCGTTGCGTACGCGGGCGATCAGGTCGTCCTCGATGCAGCCGCCGGAGACAGAGCCTATCACCGTGCCATCGTCGCAGATGGCCAGCGTGGCGCCGATGGGCCTTGGACTGGAGCCCCAGGTCTTGATGACGGTGATCAGTTCGCAGCGGTGCCCGGCGGCGATCCACGCTGCGCTGGTTTTGAGTACTTCGAGGTCGATGCTGTCCATGGATGGAATATACTACGGCTCTCTAAAGCTTGCAGGAACTGCCATGACCACTCCCAAGGAAGACGACGGCTCGCCTAAATTCGGCCGCCTGCTGATCGTGCTGATACTCGCCGTGCTGGCCTGCGCGGGCCTGACCTGGCTGATGGGGAATGTGTTCCCCAACTTCCCCAACTAAGCTCCCAAACTAAGCTATTTGCACACGGCCGCCAGCGCGTTGTCGAACGGGCTGTCCGGCACGATGTCTTCCGGGTTGAATTTCTCGTATTTGTAGTTTTCGACCGGTTCCCCCTTGCCCATGGCCTCGGGGTAGAACACTTGCGACAGCAGCACGGTGGTGCGGTCTTCGCAGGAATAGAGATGAAGCGCCTTGACCGAACGGTAAGGCTTGCCCTCGGGCGTGGTCTGCGGCTTGCTGAAGCTGCGCATGGACCAGACCTTGCGCGTCTTGTCGGCCTTGATGATGCTGGCCTTGTCGATGTAGAACACGCCGGCGCCATCGCCCTTGACCTTGGCCCATTGCGCCGCCTGGGCCCAGCTACACATCAGTATCAAGATGATTGCCAACAGGCCCGGCTTGTTCATGGTGGTCTCCGTGCTACGGCACCAGCGGTTTCTTGGCCGCCTGCTTGCCCTTGATTTCGGCGATGGTCTTGTCGATCACCGACAGGCGGTAATTGACGGCGGGATGAATGGCAGTATACCCGTTCAGCACCGTGGCGGGATATTGTCCCGCGAGGCGCTGCCAGAAGGCGTGCGCGTGATCCAGGCTGTAGCCGGCGCGCGCCACCATGTACAGCGACAGGTAGTCGGCCGCCGCGTCGAGCTCCTGCGGCATGGGCTTGACGCCTGCGGTGCCGATCAACATGTACACGTCGGGCCGCACCGACACCAGGTTGTCGATGATGCTGCCCACCGTGTAGGCCGAGCGGGTGGTGGCTGCGTGGCCCAGCACATTGTGGGCGATATCCTTGGCCAGCACGTAGGCGATGGCTTCGTCGCTCTGCGCGAAGTTGACCATGCCGCGCGTGATCAGCACGCGCTGGCCGTCGGAGTAGGCGTTGATATTGTCCGAGTTGCCGATGTCGATCTTGAAGGCGCAGGCGCGCGTGACCGGCACGTTGATCTCCTGGTTGCGGCCATTGCGGGCGACGATCAGGTTGAGCGACTGGTGGCCGGAGACCAGCGGGCCGAGGATGCCGGCGGCCTGCGTTTCGGCGTTCTGGCCGGTCGGCAGGGTCTTGCCTTCGGCGGCGACCAGGCCGTCGCCCTTGCGCAGGCCCGCGCGCGCGGCGCCGCTGCCGGCCAGCACGCTGGCCACTTCCAGGCGGTCGCCGTAGTTCAGCACCGCTTGCGCGGCGTCGACGAATTCGCCGCTGTACGAGAATTTGTTCTTGGCGGTGAAGCCGAGCAGGTTGCGCGCCTGCGTGCGGCACAGGTCCGCGTTGTTGATCAACAGCGGGGCGACGATGCGGTACAGGCGGTCCTGCAGCGCCACCATCTGGCCCAAGGCGTCGCGCGCGGCGGCCATCTTGGCGGTGACGACCGGCGGCTCCTCGGTGATGACGCGGGCCACCACCGGTTCGGCCGGCGCAGGCGCGGGCTTGGATTGGAAGGTCGAGCAGGCCGACAGCAGCGAGGCTGCCGCCAACAGGGACAATGAGGCGAATTTATTGATCTTGTTTGTCTGCTTGCCCATCCCGGGTCTCCGTCTGTTTTTGTTAGTGTTTGCCGGTGCTGCCGAAACCACCTTCACCGCGCTCGCTGTCGCCGAATTCTTCGACCACGTTGAAGCCCACTTGCAGCACCGGTACGATGATCAGCTGCGCCAGGCGTTCCATCGGGTTCAGCGTGAAGGTGCTGTGGCCGCGGTTCCAGGTCGAGATCATCAACTGGCCCTGGTAGTCGGAGTCGATCAAGCCTACCAGATTCCCCAGTACGATGCCGTTTTTGTGGCCCATGCCGCTGCGCGGCAGGATCATGGCGGCGTAGCCCGGATCGGCGACGTGGATCGCCAGGCCGGTCGGAATCAGCACGGTCTGGCCGGCTTCGATGACCATGGGCGCGTCGATGCAGGCGCGCAGATCGAGGCCGGCGGAACCCGGGGTGGCGTAGGCCGGCATCTGGTCTTTCATGCGCGGGTCGAGGATTTTGACGTCGATATTTTTCATAATTACTTTGCGAAGAGCGAGTGCTGCGAGATCCGTTTGGAGATCTCGGAAATCAGTTGGCGCGCCAGCGTCAGTTTGTCGGCGCGCGGCAGTATGGTGTGGCCGTTTTCATCGAACAGGATGATGGTGTTGTCGTCCTGGCCGAAGGTGTGGTGGCCGATATTCCCTACTAGCAGGGGGATGCCTTTTTTCTCGCGCTTGTCGGCGCCGAACTGGATCAGGTTCTCCGATTCGGCGGCGAAGCCCACGCAGTACGGATGGCCGGCCAGCGTGGTGCGGGCGGCGACGGTGGCGAGGATGTCCGGGTTCTGTTCGAACTTCAGGTCCGGCACGGAGCCGTCCGGGTTCTTCTTCAGTTTCTGCTCGCTGGAGTTGGAGACGCGCCAGTCGGCCACCGCCGCCACCGCGATGAAGATGTGCTGGTGGTCGACATTGGCCATCACCGCGTCGTGCATCTGCAGCGCGCTTTGCACGTTGATGCGCTGGACGCCGAACGGCGCAGGCAGCGCCGTCGGGCCGGACACCAGCACCACCTCGGCGCCGGCTTCGCGCGCGGCGCGCGCCACGGCGTAGCCCATCTTGCCCGAGGACAGATTGGTGATGCCGCGCACCGGGTCTATCGGCTCGAAGGTCGGGCCGGCGGTGATCAGGATGCGCTTGCCCGCCAGGACCTTGGGCTGGAAGGAGGCGATCAATTCTTCCAGCAGTTGCGCCGGTTCCAGCATGCGGCCCATGCCCACTTCGCCGCAGGCCTGGTCGCCGGAGGCGGGGCCGAACAGCACGATGCCGTCGTCGCGCAGCTGCTGCGCGTTGCGCTGGGTGGCGGGGTTCTGCCACATCTCCACGTTCATGGCCGGCGCCACCAGCAGCGGCACCAGGCGCGGACGCGCCAGGCACATGGTCGACAGCAGGTCGTCGCAGACGCCGTGCGCCAGCTTGTACATGAAGTCCGCCGAACAGGGCACGATCAGGATGGCGTCGGCGTCACGGGTGACGTCGATGTGGGCCATGTTGTTGTCGACGCGCGGATCCCACTGGCTGCTGAATACCTTGTTGCCGGACAGCGCCTGCATGGTGACGGCGGTGATGAAGTGGGCGGCGGCGTCGGTCATCACGACCTGAACCGAGGCGCCGGCCTTGGTCAGCGCGCGGCACAGTTCCGCCGCCTTGTAGCAGGCCACGCCGCCGGTCAGGCCGAGGACGATTTTCTTGCCGGTCAATTCCATCATGATGCGCTACTCCAGTTAGTGCGAGTTTACTTGTTCACCCGGCGCAGCTCATCGAGGATGAACAGCGCCGCGCCGATGCAGATGGCCGAATCGGCGATGTTAAACGCCGGGAAGTGGCCGAATCCGCTCCAGTGGAAATCGAGGAAGTCGACCACGTGGCCGTACAGCACGCGGTCGATGACGTTGCCGATGGCGCCGCCCAGGATCAGCGACAGGGCCCACGAGAACAGGCGCTGGCTGCCGTGCTTTTTGAGCAGGACGATGATCCAGGCCACCGCGCCCAGCGCGATGGCGGTGAAGAAGTAACGCTGCCATCCGCCGCTGTTGGACAGGAAGCTGAAGGCCGCACCCTTGTTATAGGCCAGCACCAGGTTGAAGAAGGAGGTGATGACTTTCTCTTCACCGAGCTGGAAGGTCTTGGTGATGGTGATCTTGGACAGCTGGTCGAACAGGACGACGATGGCGGCGATGCCGAGCCATGGCGTCAGGCTGGCCGAGGATTTGGTCGGGAAGATTTTTTTGGTGGCCATGAGTTATTCAAATTGGTTCGAAGCGGTTACCTCGTCATTCCCGCGCAGGCGGGAATCCATGCTGAGTGTCCGCCGCAAACTCAGTATGGGCTCCCGCCTGCGCGGGAGCGACGGGTTCATATCTTAAGCGAACTTGCGTTTTTCGCCCGCACCGAACAGATTGCTGTGGCAACGGCCGCACAGGGTAGGGTGGTCCGCATGCGAACCGACGTCGGCGCGGTAGTGCCAGCAGCGCTCGCACTTGGCGGCGGTGGAGGCGGCCACTTCGACCGCTTCTTCCGCTTCGCTCGCCACCTGCACCGCTTGCGCGGCCGAGGTGATGAAGACGAACTTCAGATCGTCGTCCAGGCTGGCCAGCAGCTGGTACTTGTCGCCGGATGCTTTGATGGTCAGTTCCGCCTGCAGCGAGGAGCCGATGGCGCCCGAGGTGCGCACGTCTTCCAGCTGCTTGGTGACGTCGGCGCGGACTGCGCGCAGGGCCGTGTACTTGGCCAGCAGCGCGGCCGCGTCGACGGCTTCCGGCAGCTTCCACCAGGTTTGCGTGAAGATGGTTTCGTCGCTGGCCTTGTAAGCCTCTTCGCCGGCGAAGATCGCCCATGCTTCTTCCGCCGTGAACGACAGCGCCGGCGCCATCACGCGCAGCAGGCTTTGCGTGATGTGCCACAGCGCGGTCTGCGCCGAGCGGCGCGCAGGCGAGGTGACGGCGGTGGTGTACAGGCGATCCTTCAGCACGTCCAGGTAGAAGCCGCCCAGGTCTTCCGAGCAGAAGTTCTGCAGCTTGGAGTAGACCGGCTGGAATTCATACTGCATGTAGTGCTCGGCGATTTCCGCCTGCAGCGCGGCCATGTTGGCGACGGCGTAGCGGTCGATCTCCAGCATGTCGTCGATCGCCACCGCGTCCTTGGCGGCGTCGAAGTCCGACAGGTTGGCCAGCAGGAAGCGCAGCGTGTTGCGGATGCGGCGATAGGCTTCGGTGACGCGCTTGAGGATCTCGTCGGAGATCGACAGTTCGCCGGTGTAGTCGGTGGTGGCGACCCACAGGCGCAGCATGTCGGCGCCCAGCTTGTTCCACACGTCCTGCGGCGCGATGGTGTTGCCGATCGACTTGGACATCTTCTTGCCTTCGCCGTCGACCACGAAGCCGTGGGTCAGCAGCGCCTTGTACGGCGGGGCGCCGTTCAGCATCGAGGAGGTCAGCAGCGAGGAGTGGAACCAGCCGCGGTGCTGGTCGGAGCCTTCCAGATACAGGTCGGCCGGGAAGGCCGATTGTTCCTTGTGCGAGCCGCGCAGCACGGTCTGGTGGGTCGAGCCGGAATCGAACCAGACGTCCAGCGTGTCCTTGTTCTTTTCGTAGCTTGCCGCTTCATCGCCGATCAGGTCTTTCAGGTCCAGCGCCAGCCAGGCGTCGATGCCGCTCTTCTCGATCAGCTTGGCCACTTGTTCCAGCAGTTCCGGAGTGCGCGGATGCAGCGCGCCGGTTTCCTTGTGGACCACGAAGGCCATCGGCACGCCCCATTGGCGTTGGCGCGACAGGGTCCAGTCGGGACGGTTGGCGATCATGCCGTGCAGGCGTGCCTTGCCCCAGTCCGGGAAGAACTTGGTTTCGTCGATGCCTTTGAGCGCGGTCTGGCGCAGCGTCGGGCCGCCGTCTTTCGGGTGCGAGTCCATGCCGGCGAACCACTGCGAGGTGGCGCGGTAGATGATCGGCGACTTGTGGCGCCAGCAGTGCATGTAGCTGTGGTCGAACATCTTCACTTCGAACAGCGCGCCCACTTCCTTCAGCGCGTTGCAGATCGGCTTGGAGGCTTCCCAGATCGTCATGCCGCCGAACAGCGGTAGCGTCGACGCGAATTTACCGTCGCCCATCACCGGGGTCAGGATGTTCTCGTCCTTCATGCCATGTGCGCGGCAGGAGATAAAGTCGTCCAGGCCGTAGGCTGGCGCGGAGTGGACCACGCCGGTACCGCTTTCGGTGGTCACGTATTCGGCCAGGTACATCGGCGACAGACGGTCGAAGAAGGCGTCCGAGGCGTGCAGCGGATGGCGGAAGCTGATGCCGCCCAGCGCCGCGCCGTGGCAGGTGGCGATGGTCGTGCCTTCGAGCTTGTAGCGCGCCAGGCAGGCTTCCACCAGGTCTTGCGCCAGGATCAGCAGCAAAGGCTGGCCGTCACGCTCGGTCTGCACCAGCGAGTAGATCACTTCGGCGTTGACGTTCAGCGCCTGGTTGGACGGGATGGTCCATGGCGTAGTGGTCCAGATGACGATGAAGCCGTTCTCGGTCGGCAGCTTGTCCAGGCTGAAGGCGGTGGCCAGCTTGTCGAATTCGGCGAACTTGAAGCCGACGTCGATGGCCGGATCGCGCTTGTCCTGGTATTCCACTTCGGCTTCGGCCAAGGCGGACTGGCAGTCGAAGCACCAGTTGACCGGCTTCAGGCCGCGGTAGACGTAGCCTTTTTCCAGCAGCTGGCCGAGGGCGCGCAGTTCGTCGGCCTCGTTCGAGTAGTTCATGGTCAGGTAAGGGTTCTGCCATTCGCCCAGCACGCCCAGGCGGATGAAGTCCTTGCGCTGGCGGTCGACCTGCTCCAGCGCGTAGGCGCGGGCCTTGGTCAGCACTTCGGCGGTCGGCAGGTTCTTGCCGTATTGTTTTTCGATCTGGATCTCGATCGGCATGCCGTGGCAATCCCAGCCCGGCACGTAGGGCGCGTCGTAGCCGGCCATGCCGCGGGCTTTGACCACCATGTCTTTCAGGATCTTGTTGACGGCGTGGCCGATGTGGATGTCGCCGTTGGCGTACGGAGGACCGTCGTGCAGGATGAATTTAGGACGGCCGGCGGCGGCTTTGCGCACGCGCTCGTAGATTTTCTTTTCCTGCCAGTCCTTGACCCAGTTCGGCTCGCGCTTGGCCATATCGCCGCGCATCGGGAATGGGGTTTCGGTCATGTTGACCGGGTATTTACTTTCAGGCTTCTTTGCAGATTTGTTATCGGACATGGTTATCTTCAGTGATTTTTATTCGGGGAGTTCTGTGTAGCCGGCGCGCGTAGCTGGTCGCGCGGTTAAATTCGGTCGGTGGCCGTGGTGGCGCCGTCGCGCTCTTTGAAGAATTCTCGGGCCTGGAGGGCGTCGCGGTCGATGGCGGCGGTCAGCGTCGGCAGGTCGATGTATTTTTCTTCGTCGCGTATCTTGTGCAGGAATTCGACGCGCACCTGTTTGCCGTAGCAGTTCTGGGCGAAATCGAACACGTGGACCTCCAGCAGCACGCGGCCGCTGTCGTCGACGGTGGGGCGCACGCCCAGGCTGGCGACGGCCGGCAAGGGCTGCTCGGCCAGGCCGTGCACCTGCACGATGAAGATGCCGGACAGCGCGGGGCGGTGCGGCACGCGCAGGTTCAGCGTGGGGAAGCCCAGCGTGCGGCCCAGCTTCTGGCCGTGGATCACGTGGCCGGAGATGGCGTAGGGATGGCCCAGCAGCGCTTCGGCATGCACGAAGTCGCCCTCGGCCAGCGCGGCGCGCACGGCGGAGGAGGAGATGCGGGTGCTGCCGTTCATCACGGTGGGCAGGGTCTCGACGTGGAAGCCATAGCGCTGGCCCGCTTCCTGCAGCATCTGCACATTGCCGGCGCGGCGGGCGCCGTAGCAGAAGTCGTCGCCGACCATCAGCCATTTGACGTGCAGGCCTTCGACCAGCACCTTCTCGGTGAATTCCTGCGGCGTCAGGGCGGCGAACGGCGCCGAGAAGTGCTCGACGATGACGCGGTCGATGCCGTTGTCGGACAGCGATTGCAGCTTGTCGCGCAGGTTGGCGATGCGCGGCGGCGCCTTCGACAGGTCGCCGGCCTTCTGCGCGAAGAATTCGCGCGGGTGCGGTTCGAAGGTCATCACGGCCGCTTCCAGCCCGAGGCCGGAGGCAGCCGCGCGCACGCGGCCCAGCAATGCCTGGTGGCCGAGGTGGACACCGTCAAAGTTGCCTATCGTGAGCGCGCAGGGCGCACGCGCCGCTGCATTGGGTAGACCTCGAAATACCTTCATGGGAATCTGGGGGGAAACTGTCGCTAAATGGAGGATTATACGGTTTGTTTGCGGTAGCCGACAGTTATCGCGGGAAAAGCAGCGGCTCAGCATAAAAAAAGCGCTGTCCGGCGCGGGGCCGGACAGCGCTTTTGCGCATCGAATCAGACGATTACATCGGGTGATTGATGTTCAGGGTCCAGTAGCGGGCCAGGTCGGCGGCGCCGTCCTTGCCTTTGACCGATTTCAGCGTCGCCAGTGCGGCGGCTTTCTTGCCGGCGATGGACTGGGCGATACCCTGGTGCAGCTTGACGGCTTCAGGGTTTTTCGCGGTGCCCAGTTTCACAGCCTGTTCCAGCAGCGGCAAGCCTTTGTCGGCCTTGCCGGCGGAAACCAGGGCGTAGCCCATGTTGGCCAGCGCGTCGGCGTCCTTGTTCTTGACGGCTTCGGCTTCCAGCGTGGCTTGCTTGGCGTCGAACTCGGTCTGGGTCTTGGCGGCCAGGTCTTTCAGACGCTGGTGGCGGGCGGCGTCGGAACCGGTGCCCAGCGCGCCTTTCTTGTAGCCCTGATCGATGATCTTGATCGCTTCGGCAGGATTGCCCGCTTGCAGCGACAGCTGCGACATTTCCATGTACTCGTTCGGCTTGGACAGCAGGCCGTTGGCCAGGCGCAGGCGCAGCACGTCCAGCGACAGCGACGAGGCGAAGCCAGGCTTGCCCGAAACGCGGTTCAGCAGGTCGGCCCAGTAGGTGCTCTTAGGATAGGAGCCGGCCAGTTTTTCCAGGGTCTGGACGTAGCCTTCCTTGTCGTTCTGCTTCAGCTGGATGTTGGCCAGCATGCCCAGTTGGGCTTCGCTCAGGTTTTTCGAGCCTTGCAGTTCCTTGGCCGCTTCGGCGTACTTGCCGGAGGTGTAGTAGATCTGGGTCAGGTATTCATGCGCCTGGGTATTGCCTGGATTGTCTTTCAGCACGCGCTGGAACCAGGTGATCGCTTTTGGGTAGTCCTTGGCGCGGTAGTAAATGCCGGCCAGGGCTTCGGAGAATTTCGGGGCTTCGGCAGGCGACAGCTTGCCGGAATTGATCACTGCTTCGAAGGCGCGGGCGGCGGCGTCGTTATCGCCGGCGGCGGTAGCGGCCGAAGCGCGGGTGCGTTCGATCAGGTAGGTTTCATTCGGGGTCTTGCCACCGACAGCGTCGGCTTCTTTCAGTTTGGCCAGTGCTTCTTTGTTCTTGCCTGCCGCAGCCAGTTTCTGCGCTTCCTGCAATGGTTTGCCGATTTCAGCACGCACCGCGTCGGCCGCGTAGGCAACCGAGGAAAAACCTGCCAGAGGAGCTGCTGCTGTGAAACCAATAGCGGCCATTACCAGGCCGAGATGAGCGAGACGAAACTTGGTCATGGGTAAGTTTTCTTTCATCAAAATGCGAAATAGGCAGGAATGGTCCTGCCTATCGTTGAACATAGAACTGATTATTGGAACTGTTCGTTGCCGACCAGGCCAATCTTGGTCACGCCGAGACGCTGGGCCGCAGCCATCACGCCTGCCACGACTTTATACGATACCAGCTTGTTCGGACGCAGATGCACTTCCGGCTGGTCAGCTTGCGCTGCGACATCGGTCAGTTTCGCTTCCAGGGTGCCGCGGTCAGGAACGACAGCGTTATCCCACAGAATCGTACCGTCGAAGTCGACGTCAATCGTGATCACCACAGGTTCCTTGACAGGCGGAGGCGGGGTGCCGACCGGCATGTTCAGGTTGACCGAGTGGTTTGCCTTCGGAATCGTAATGATCATCATGATAATCAGCACCAACATCACATCGATGAGGGGCGTCATGTTCATTTCCATCATTGGTTCCGGATCCGCGCCACCGCTTGGGGAGCCGACATTCATACTCATGGTGTTTCCTTTTAAGAAGGGCAGGCCCGGACTCCAGGCCTGCGATGCACTATTCGGGCATTAACCCTTATCAGGCGGTTCGGTGATGAAGCCGACCTTCTGAATACCAGCGCGCTGGGTAGTGTAAATAACCTTGCCGATTGCTTCGTAGCGAGTTTCTTGGTCGCCACGAACATGCACTTCCGGCTGAGGCAACTTCACTGCTTCCACCTTCAGAAAATCGAACAACTCATTCGCGTCGCGCATTTTCTTCTGATTCCAGTAGATGTCGCCATCCTTGCTTACAACGATGTTGACATCTTCCGGCTTGGTCTGAATAACCTGGTTGGCTTCTTCTGGCAGCTGGATCTTGATCAGCTTCAGAACAACCGGGCTCGTGATCAGGAAGATAATCAGCAGAACCAACATGATGTCCACCAGGGGCGTCGTGTTGATTTCTGACATGACTTGATCTTCGTCTCCGCTATCGGAGCCTACGGACATCGACATGATTAATTATCCAATCTTTTTAGCGCCGGCGGCACGGCCAGCTTCGCTGGTGGACATGGCGCCCGAGATCAGTACCGAGTGCACGTCAGCGGAGAACGAACGGACGTCTTCCATTGCGGCTTTGTTACGACGCACCAGCCAGTTGTAACCCAGAACGGCAGGAACTGCAACGAACAGACCGAAAGCGGTCATGATCAGCGCTTCACCCACTGGACCTGCAACTTTGTCGATCGATGCGTTACCCGACATGCCGATGGCGATCAGTGCATTGTAAATACCCCAAACGGTACCGAACAGACCGATGAACGGTGCGGTCGAACCAACGGTTGCCAGGAACGACAGGCCGTCTTGCAGACGCGATTGAACTTTATCAACAGCGCGCTGGATCGACATCGTCACCCAGGTCGACAGGTCGATTTGTTCCAGCAGGGCGCCGTCGTGGTGCACGGTAGCCTTGGTGCCGGTTTCAGCGATGAAGCGGAATGGCGAGCCGTCTTTCAGGGCTGCCGAACCAGCAGCGATCGACGAGGCTTTCCAGAACTTGGCCGAGGTTTCTTTCGACTGTTTGAAGATTTTCATCTGGTCGATCAGTTTGGTGATGATGATGTACCACGAACCCATGGACATCAGCGACAGGATGATCAGGGTGCCGCGCGATACGAAACCACCGTTCCATACAGCTTCGAAGCCGTAAGGATTGTCCACTTCTTCTTTGCCGCCCTTGGCAGCTGGAGCTTCTGCTGCCGGTGCTGCTGGCGCCGCATCCGCTGCTGGAGCGGCTGCTGGTGCCGAAGCGGCGGCCGAGGCTGGCGCGTCAGCGAAGGCTGGGGCGCTTACCAGGGCGGTGGCTGCGGTCACGGAAAACAGCACAGCGGCCAGTACAGCGGACAAACGGGTATTCTTAAACATGCTTCCTCCAAATTGATAAAATAATCAGATCGCTGAACGTAATGACAACGAAAATTACTAAGTGAGACTTAACTGCCGCCTCGGTTTTACTCCAGCGTCCAGACGTATTGCATCTGCATCCACGCTTCCGTCGGTTTCCCGTCGGTCAGACCCGGTTTGAAACGGCATTTACCGATACCATTCAAAGCGGCCTTGTCCAAGTCCCTAAAACCACTGGATTTGATGACTTTGGAATCGGCGACGTGGCCGTCGGTTCCAATCAAGAACGATAACGTGACCGTACCGGTTTCTTCGTTACGCAGGGAGGATTTTGGCCACTCCGGTTTCGCGCAAGTGCTGAAGTCAGCTACAGCAGCTACGTTCACCGATTTAGCCGGTCCTGGTGGCGCTGCCGGTGGTGCCGGTGGCGCTTTTTGCAGTTCGTTCGTCGCAGGCTTCACGCTGGTCGCGTTCGCGATCACGTTTTGCGGCGGCGGAGGCTGCTGCACGTTCACCTCAACTGGCGGGATGAAAGGCGGTGGTGGCGCTTTCATCTCTGGCGGAGGTGGTGGCGGTGGGAGTTCTTTCGGTGGAGGAGGTTTGACCTCCTCAATGATCTTGGTCTCCACTGGTGCGATCATCTTGCTCACCAGACGTTTACCCAAGCCCGTCACGATCCCATAAGCAACCAGGAGGTGCAACAAAACGACAATGGTAATGCCTGTAAAGTTCTTCCCGGTGCTTTTCTCGTTGTGCGTGAAATTCATGCCTGCTTTCTCCAATACCAACTCTTTTTGTTGCTACTAAACCCCAAAATGGCGACACAAAACAACAGCCGCATCCGGGACGTCGGCGAATTATACATACGAATTCTTGATTTTACATAGAATTTTCATCCCTAAAACCGGTTAAATTTCATAGGGTTTTCCTATGTGGTAGCGCTCCCTTTGCACCGTTCTAGCTCAATTTACAAGACTCTCCGGCGCAATTTTGGGGCGCGACGCACCACGACATTACTTAGTTTTCCCTTAAGCTCAAAAACGGAATATTATGCGCGTAATTTTACTACGAACAATTGATAATTTGGCCGCAAATGTTTCTTTCATGAAATTCTTGCGAGAAACACTCTCCATGCCAGTGACGAAAGCTGTTGACTTCTGCCTTGCGGCATGCCTTCGCTAAAAAAACCGGGGCCAGAGCGGTTCCTCTGACCCCGATTCATCCCTTGCAAGACCCATGCCCAGCTGCGGCAAAAGCCTTATATATATGTTGCTCAGCTTCCGCGTCCCCGTTTCTCGCGTTTGACCTCCAGCGAACTGACGATTTCGCCGTTCGGCCCCACGGTTTCCAGGTGCACGTCGAAGCCCCACAGCCTGGCCACGTGCTTGAGCACTTCGCCGGCCTGCTGGTTCAGCGGCCGCCGCTGGAACTGGGTGTGGCGCAAGGTCAGCGCCCGGTCGTCGCGGGTGTTGACCGACCACACCTGGATGTTCGGCTCCCGATTGCCCAGGTTGTACTGCTCGGCCAGCTGCTGGCGCACGTAGCGGTAGCCCAGATCGTCGTGTATGGCGGAGATTGCCAGTTTTTCGTTATTGTCGTCGTCCAGTACGGCGAAGAAATGAAACTCGCGTATCAGCTTGGGCGAAAGGTACTGGGCAATGAAGCTTTCGTCTTTGAAATTGCGCATCGCGAAGTCCAGCGTCTTGCGCCAGTCGCTGCCGGCGATGTCCGGGAACCATTCGCGGTCCTCGTCGGTCGGGTGCTCGCAGATGCGGCGGATGTCGGTCATCATCGCGAAGCCCAGTGCATACGGATTGATGCCGTTGTAGTAGGGGCTGCTCACCGGCGGCTGGTAGACGACGTTGGTATGGCTCTTCAAAAATTCCATCATGAAGCCGTCGGCCACCACACCCTCATCGTACAACTGGTTGAGGATGGTGTAGTGCCAGAAGGTGGCCCAGCCCTCGTTCATCACCTGGGTCTGGCGCTGCGGGTAGAAGTACTGGCTTATCTTGCGCACGATGCGCACCATCTCGCGCTGCCAGGGTTCCAGCAGCGGCGCGTATTTCTCGATGAAGTAGAGCAGGTTTTCCTCGGGCTCGGGCGGGAAGCGCGGTGCGGCCTTTTCCTCTTCCTCTTCCTCGCGGCGGGGCAGGGTGCGCCACAGCTCGTTGATCTGCGACTGCACATAGGCTTCGCGCTCCTTCTGCCGCGCGCGCTCCTGCGCCATCGACAGCTTGGCCGGCCGCTTGTAGCGGTCGACGCCGTAGTTCTGGATCGCGTGGCAGGAATCGAGCAGCAACTCGACCGCGTCGATGCCGTGGCGCTGTTCGCACTCGGCGATGTAGTTCTTGGCGAACACCATGTAGTCGACGATGGCGTCGGCGTCGGTCCAGGTGCGGAACAGGTAGTTCCCCTTGAAGAAGGAGTTGTGGCCGTAGGCCGCGTGCGCGATCACCAGCGCCTGCATGGTCAGGCTGTTCTCCTCCATCAGGTAGGCGATGCAGGGATTGGAGTTGATGACGATCTCGTAGGCCAGGCCCATCTGCCCGCGCTTGTAGCCTTTTTCGGTCGACAGGAAATGCTTGCCGAACGACCAGTGGTTGTACGACACCGGCATGCCGACCGAGGTGTAGGCGTCCATCATCTGCTCGGCGGTGATGATCTCCAGTTGATTCGGATACGTATCGAGCCCGAAGGCTTCGGCGACGCGGCGGATTTCCTGGTGGGCCTGCTCGATCAGTTCGAAGGTCCACTCCGACTGTTCCGGCAGGGCGCGCGGATGGCGCGGCTTGGGGGCAGGTGCATGCGTCATATCGTTCATGATGTCGGCTGCCTATTTCGGCTGTTTCTTGAACAGTTCACGGAACACCGGATAGATATCGGCCGGCGTGACTATTTTCTGCATGGCGAAATGCGGGTGGTGGTCGGGGATCTGCGAATACTGCTCCCACAGGTTTTGTGGCGGGCCGTCGGTGATCTCGACATAGGTGTAGTACTGCACCTTGGCCATGATGGTGTTGACCAGCAGCTGGCGGCACAGCACGGAATCGTTGTCCCAGTTGTCGCCGTCCGAGGCCTGGGCGACGTAGCTGTTCCAGCTGCCGGCGCCGTAGCGCTCGTCGATGATCTTGTCGAGCAGGTTCAGCGCGGAGGACACCACGGTGCCGCCCGATTCGCGCGAGTGGAAGAACTCTTCCTCGTTGACCTCTGCGGCCGCCGTGTGGTGGCGGATGAACACGACTTCGATCTTGTCGTACACGCGCTTGAGGAACAGGTAGAGCAGGATGAAGAAGCGCTTGGCCGTGTCCTTGCGGGTTTCGTCCATCGAGCCGGAGACGTCCATGATGCAGAACATCACCGCCTGCGTCATCGGCTTGGGCACCTTGACGCGGTTGCTGTAGCGCAGGTCGAACGGGTCGATGAAGGGGATGGCCAGCAGCCGCGTGTGCAGATGGTGGATCAGCTTTTTCAGCTCGACCACGCGCGGCGCGTCCAGCGGTTCGCCGTCCAGCAGCAACTCCTCCAGCTCGCGCTCGGCTTCGATCACGCGCTTGCGCGAACTGCCGCCGACCGCGATGCGCCGTCCCAACGCGCCGCGCAGCGAACGCAGCACGTGGATGTTGGACGGCGTGCCCGACATATTGTAGCCGGCGCGCTGGTTCTTGAATTCGGTGGTGGCGGTCAGCTGCGTCTTGACCAGGTTGGGCAGTTCCAGGTCTTCGAAGAAGTAGTTCATGAATTCTTCGCGCGACAGTTCGAAGATGAAATCGTCCTCGGTCATCTGGTCGCTATTGCCGGCCTTGCCGCGGCCGGAACCGCCGCCGCCCTTGGGCCGGTTGATCAGGTCGCCCTTGAGGTATTCCTGGTTGCCCGGGTTGATGGTTTCCCACACGCCGCCATGGGCGTGGCCGAACGAGGGCTCGCCCACGTCCTTGACCGGGATGGAGACTTTTTCGCCATTCTCAATGTCGGTGATGGAGCGGCCTTTGATGGCACGTCCCACCGCGTCCTTGATCTGGGCCTTGTAGCGCCGCAAGAAGCGCTCGCGGTTGACCGCAGACTTGTTCTTGCCCTGCAAACGTCGGTCGATGAGGTAAGTCAAAAGATGCCTCCTGCTGCTATTGGTCGGCGCCGCGCCGCCACCGCCTATGCGGGGCGGCGCGCTATCCTGCTTAAGACGACTTCCTCACACGCAAATACCATTCGCACAGCAGCCGTACCTGCTTGGCCGTATAGCCTTTCTCCACCATGCGGGCGACGAAGTCGGCGTGCTTGTTGGCGTCTTCGGCGCTGGCCTTGGCGTTGAACGAAATGACCGGCAGCAGTTCCTCTGTGTTGGAGAACATCTTCTTCTCGATCACGGTGCGGAACTTCTCGTAGCTGGTCCAGGCCGGATTCTTGCCGCCGTTGTTGGCGCGCGCACGCAGACCGAAGTTGACGATCTCGTTGCGGAAATCCTTGGGATTGGAAATCCCGGCCGGCTTCTCGATCTTTTCCAGCTCGTTGTTCAGCGACTCGCGGTCGAAGCTTTCGCCGGTGTCCGGATCGCGGTACTCCTGATCCTGTATCCAGAAGTCGGCGAAGGTCACATAGCGGTCGAAGATGTTCTGGCCGTATTCCGAATACGATTCCAGGTAGGCGGTCTGGATTTCCTTGCCGATGAACTCCACGTATTTCTGCGCCAGGTGCTCCTTGATATACGAGAAGTACTTCTGTTCGGTTTCAGGCGGGAACTGCTCGCGCTCGACCTGCTGCTCCAACACGTACAGCAGGTGCACCGGATTGGCCGCCACTTCGGTGTTGTCGAAGTTGAAGACCTTGGACAGGATCTTGAAGGCGAAGCGTGTCGACAGCCCGTTCATGCCCTCGTCGACGCCCGCATAGTCGACATACTCGTGCATGGACTTGGCTTTCGGATCGGTGTCCTTGAGGTTCTCGCCATCGTAGACCAGCATCTTGCTGAAGATGCTGGAGTTCTCCGGATCCTTCAGCCGCGACAGGATCGCGAACTGCGCCATCATCTTCAGCGTTCCGGGCGCGCATGGGGCCTGGTACAGCGAGGAGTTGGCCACCAGCTTGTCGTAGATCTTGATCTCGTCGGTCACGCGCAGGCAGTACGGCACTTTGACGATGTAGATACGATCGAGGAAAGCCTCGTTGTTGCGGTTGTTCTTGAAAGTCTTCCACTCCGACTCGTTCGAGTGCGCCAGGATGATGCCGTCGAACGGTATCGCGCCGAAGCCCTCGGTGCCTTTGTAGTTGCCTTCCTGCGTGGCGGTCAGCAGCGGATGCAGCACCTTGATCGGCGCCTTGAACATTTCGACGAATTCCATCAAGCCCTGGTTGGCCAGGCACAGGCCGCCCGAGTAGCTGTAGGCATCAGGATCGTCCTGCGAATAATCTTCCAGCTTGCGGATATCGACCTTGCCGACCAGCGAGGAAATATCCTGGTTGTTCTCGTCGCCCGGTTCGGTCTTGGAGATGGCGATCTGCTTCAGCACCGATGGATAGCGCTTGACCACGCGGAATTGATTGATATCGCCGTTGAATTCGTGCAGGCGCTTGACCGCCCATGGGCTGGGGATGTTGCGCAGATAGCGGCGCGGAATGCCGTAGTCTTCTTCGAGAATCACGCCGTCCTCTTCCTCGTTGAACAGGCCGAGCGGCGATTCGTTGACCGGCGAGCCTTTCAGGCAGTAGAAGGGCACATGCTCCATCAGCGACTTCAGTTTCTCGGCGATCGACGATTTGCCGCCGCCCACAGGGCCCAGCAGATACAGGATCTGCTTGCGTTCCTCCAGCCCCTGCGCGGCATGGCGGAAGTAGGACACCACTTGTTCGATCACTTCCTCGGTGCCGTAGAACTCGCGGAATGCCGGATATATTTTGATGACCTTGTTCGCGAAGATGCGTGACAGCCGGGTGTCGTTGCGGGTATCGACCAGCGTTGGTTCGCCGATGGCGGCCAACATGCGCTCTGGCGCGCTGGCGTAGGTGAGTCGATCTTTTTTGCAAAGTTCGAGATACTCCTTCATGGACATCTCTTCTTCTTTGGTCCGTTCGTACCGTGCGGCGTAGTTGTCAAAAATGGTCATTTGGATGTCCTTTAATGTAAACCTGCGTGTCACGGGTCACTGGCAGTTCGCTTGCCCTGGCCCTGGTCTGTGCATACCCCTTTTTCGTATTATTTTTCTTATGACCAGCTTCTTTTGTGTGGCACGGATTGCCCGTGCCGGTGAGCTGGCTTCATCGCCGGTTGGCGGCTTTTATGTGTTGGTCGTAACGCTTCTTACGTCTATGAAATTGATTATTGCGCTATTGGTGCCGGAAGTCAAAAGATATGTCGTAATATCGTTAATACTCTTATGTAACTTGTTGATTAATAAGATTAATTTTGATAAAAACTATCGTCTTTCAATGATTTTTAAGGCACTTTTTTAGCTCATTTATGCCACAGTATCACGCTTGTGCGCGCCGCGCTGATCGCACCTCAAACAGATAAATTTTGCCGCAACTTGGCGGCCGCTGTCGCACTCCCGCGCCATGCGATAAGATGCGTTGATCCAGCTAACCGTCAGAAGGAAAAAAGAATAATGTTGAACGAACAATTGCGCACGGTAGTGCAGCAGATGCCGAAGGCCGAATTGCACATCCATATCGAAGGCTCGTTGGAGCCGGAACTGATCTTCGCGCTGGCCCAGCGCAACAACGTCAAGCTGGCCTACGGCTCGGTGGAAGAGCTGCGCGCCGCGTATGCGTTCACCGATCTGCAGTCCTTCCTCGACATCTACTACGCCGGCGCCAGCGTGCTGTTGCAGGAGCAGGACTTCTACGACATGACCGCCGCCTACCTGAAGCGCGCCGAGGAAGACAATGTGCGCCACACGGAGATCTTCTTCGATCCGCAAACCCACACCGCGCGTGGCGTGCCGATCAAGACCGTGATCGACGGCATCCACCGCGCCTGCCAGGACAGCCCGGTCAGCGCCACGCTGATCCTGAGCTTCCTGCGCCACCTGTCCGAGGAAGACGCCTTCGCCACGCTGGAAGAGGCGCTGCCTTACCGCGACAAATACATGGGCATCGGGCTCGATTCGTCGGAGGTCGGCAATCCGCCGGAGAAGTTCGCGCGCGTGTTCGCCAAGTGCCGTGAGCTGGGCTTCCATCTGGTCGCGCATGCGGGCGAGGAAGGCCCGCCGGCGTATATCGAAACCGCACTTGACGTGCTGAAGGTCGAACGCATCGACCACGGCGTGCGCTGCCTGGAAGACGCGGCCCTGACGCAGCGCCTGGCGCGCGAGCAGATCGCGCTGACGGTGTGCCCGCTGTCCAACGTCAAGCTGTGCGTGTTCGATCGCATGGAACAGCACAACCTGCTGGAGCTGCTCGATGCAGGCATCGTCGCCACCGTGAACTCGGACGACCCGGCCTACTTCGGCGGCTACATGAACGCCAACTTCGTCGCCACCTTCGAGGCTTTGCCACTGGGCCTGTCCCACGCGCAGCGCCTGGCGCGCAACAGCTTCTCGGCGGCCTTCCTGCCGGCGGAGCAGAAGCAGAAGTTCCTCGATGAAGTCGACGCGTATTTCGCAGCCCTCTAGAAAACCTCCATGCTCAAACTTGCCTTGAAGATGACGTTGCGCGACTGGCGTGCCGGCCAACTGCGCTTCCTGCTGATCGCGTTGACGGTGGCGGTGGCCGCCTTGTCCGCCACCGGATTTTTCATCGACCGCCTGCGCAGCGGCCTCGATCGCGATGCCCATCAGCTGCTGGGCGCGGACGTTGTCATCAATGCAGACCTGCCGGTCAACCCGGCCTGGCGCGCGGAGGCTGAGCGGCGCGGGCTGCTGATGACCGACACGGTCAGCTTCCCCAGCATGGCGCAGGCGGGCGAGGGCGAGCAATCGACGTCGTTGCTGGCGTCGTTGAAGGCGGTCGGTCCCGGCTATCCGCTGCGCGGCCAGTTGAAGATCACCACCAACCCGGAACAGGCCGAGCAAAGCTACGGCACGGCCGCCAACAGCGTGCCCGCATCAGGCACGGTGTGGATAGACGCCGGCCTGCTGGGCAGCCTGAAGACCTCCATCGGCGGCCAGATCAAACTGGGCGACAAGAGCTTCACCGTGGCGCAGCTGATCGCCTCCGAGCCTGATCGCGGCGCCAACTTCCTGGCCTTCGCGCCGCGCGTGATGTTCGCGCTCGGCGACGTTGAGGCGACCAATTTGATCCAGCCCGGATCGCGCGTGTCCTACCGCCTGCTGGTGGCGGCGCCATCGTCGCTGAAGAACGGCGCCGCCGTCGCCTCGGCTTACGAGCAGTGGCTGCAAGCGCAGATCAAGCAAAACAATATCAAGGGCGTGCGCGTCGAGTCGCTGGAAAACGGCCGTCCCGAAATGCGCGCCACGCTGGACCGCGCCGACCGCTTCCTGTCGCTGGTCGGCCTGCTGTCGGCGATGCTGGCTGCGGTGGCCGTGGCGATGGCCGCGCGCCGCTTCATGCAGCGCCACCTGGATGCCTGCGCCATGCTGCGCTGCCTGGGGCTGACGCAGAACGAAGTCACGCTGATGTATCTGATCGAATTCCTGATGGTCGGCCTGGCCGGTAGCGCGATGGGCGTGGCGGTCGGCTTCGGCGGCCACTACGTGCTGCTGGAAGTGCTGGGCAAGCTGGTCTCGGCCAGCCTGCCGGCGCCGACCATCTATCCGGCGCTGCAAGGCGTGGCCACCGGCATGCTGTTGCTGGCCGCCTTCGCGCTGCCGCCGATACTGCAACTGCGCAAAGTGCCGCACAACCGCGTGATCCGCCGCGAACAGGATCCGCCGCAAGTGACCGCGCTGGCCACCTATGGCCTGGGCCTGGCCGGTTTTGTCGCACTGCTGCTGTGGCAAGCGGGCGATGTGCAACTGGCGCTGTACACGGCGGGCGGCTTCCTCGGCGCCTTCGCCTTGTTCGGATTGGTGGGCTGGGGCGCGCTGGCCGCGCTCAAGCCGATGCGGCGCGCGATCGATCATCAAAGCTGGCGCTTCGCCATCAGCTCGTTGCAGCGCCGCCCCGGCGCGACGGTGGTGCAGATCGTCTCGCTGGCGCTGGGCATGATGGCGCTGCTGGTGCTGACCGTGGTGCGCGGCGACCTGATGACGGCCTGGCGCAACGCCACGCCGCCGGATGCGCCCAACCGTTTCATCATCAACATCCAGCCGGAGCAGGCGGCCGATATCGCCAAGCGCCTGCAAGCGGCGGGCGTGATCTATGCGCCGCAGTATCCGATGATACGCGGCCGCCTGACCGCCGTGAACGGCAAGCCCGTCACCGCCGAGACCTACACCGACGACCGCGCCAAGGGCCTGGCCGACCGCGAGTTCAATCTGTCGACCATGGCGCAGATGCAGGCCGAGAACAAGATCAGCGCCGGCCAGTGGTTCGCCGACAAGCCGGGCGCGCCGGAAGCCTCGGTGGAGGAGGGCATCGCCAAGACGCTGAAGTGGAAGCTGGGCGACAAGCTGCGCTTCGATATCGCCGGCACGCCGGTGGACGCCACCATCACCAGCCTGCGCAAGCTTGAATGGGGTTCGATGCGGGTCAACTTCTTCGTCATCATCAACCCGGCGGCGATGACGGAGGTGTCGCAAAGCTGGATCACGGCCTTCCATCTGCCGCAAGGGCAGGGTGCCGTGATGAACGCCTTGACGCGTGATTATCCCAACCTGACCATCGTGGATGTCGGCGGCCTGCTGCGGCAGGTGCAGGCGGTGCTGGACCAGGTGGTGACGGCGGTCGAATTCCTGTTCGTCTTCACGCTCGCTTCCGGCGTGCTGGTGCTGTATGCGGCGCTGATGGGATCGCAGGACGAGCGCACCCGCGAATCGGGCCTGCTGCGCGCGCTCGGTGCGACGCGCAGGCAGCTGTCGCAGGCGCAGCTGATCGAGTTCTCGCTGGTGGGCGCCTTGTCCGGCGTGCTGGCGGCCAGCGGCGCGGCTGCCATGGGCTGGGCGCTGGCCACCTATCAGTTCAAATTCGCCTGGAGCTTCAGTCCTGTCGTGTGGTTGGTCGGGCTGGTGGCGGGCGCGCTGTGCGCCATCGCTGGCGGCTGGCTGGGCTTGCGTAATGTGCTGCGCCAGCCGCCGCTGCAAACGCTCCGAGAGGCTTAGACCTCAGGCGGCGATGCTGTCCAATGCCGCCCGCTCCTTGAGGAAATCGGCGTAGGCATAGGGCTGCTGGTCGAAGTAGTGCGACGGCAGGTCGAACAACGCCCAGTAGTAGGTCTCGCGGCCCTGGCATATCTGCGGCGCCGCGCAGTAGCGGTGCCAGTTCTCGCCGACGCGGCGCGAGTACATGCCGTCGCCGTCCGGATCGGAGAAGAACGGCAGCACGCGCCGCTCCAGCAGCGCATCCATCAGCGACGGCGGCGCATCGCTGTCGCGCGCGATCTCGTACTGCGCATACATGCCCTGTTCGGTTTCTATCATCATCAGGCTGGCCTTGCCGTGCTTGTCGAGGAACAGGATGCCGGTCGGATTCGGGAAGATGTAGTGTTCGACGAAACCCATGCGCGCGCTGAGCTCCCGCACCAGCCGCGCCAACGCGGGGTCGCCGAGGAAGTTGTAGTTATGCAGCAGCACCAGCTCGCGCAGCGTTTCCGACTGGGTGTCGAAATAGTCGCGCTGCAGCGCGGCGATTTCCAACTCCAGGATATCGAGCGCATGGTCGTCACTCTTCTTGATGTAGCGGTCGATCAGGCCGCGGTTGAAGGCGCTGACGGCGATCTTCTCATCGGCCGCGCCGGTGAACAAAATCTTCTTGCAGGGCAGGTGCTCCACCGCCGCACAGAATTCCAGGCCGTTCATCTGCGGCATCGAGTAATCGATCACCAGCACCGACGGCGTGGCGAAGCGCTGGCGCTGCTCGCCGATGCGGTAGATGCGCTCCAGGTCCAGCGCCACATTGCACTGGTCGGCCGGCAGGTTGTGCATGTCGAAGTTGACGTGCAGCGGCACGCAGCCCGATGGCGGTCCCTGTCGCAACCATTGCAGCGCCGTGGTGGTGTCGTGGAAGGTCTGGCTGGCCAGCATGGGATCGAGCTGGAACGACAGGCTGCGCAGGAAGGAGTCGCTGTCGTCGACCAGCACGGTCAGCGTGGGGTGGGAATAGACGGGCAAATGCATGTGTCACCTCGGTATGGACTGTGGCTTGGGGAATTCAAGGATGAAAATGGCGTAGGCGCCTTCGCGCGATACGCAATGGATGGTGGCGCTCCAGGCGTGCATGATTTCCTCGCACAAGGCCAGGCCGATGCCGGCGCCGTTGTGCGGTGGATGGGAGTAGAAGCGGCGGAAGATCATCGGCATCTGCTGCGCCGGGATGCCGCAGGCGGTGTCGATGAACAGCAGGCGCGGCGGCTGGTGGGCGCCGTCGACCACGATGCGCACGCGGCCCTTGCCGGCGCGCTGCACGGCCTTGAGCGCGTTGCGCAGCAGGTTCAGCAGGATCACCACCGACAGCTCGGTCTGGCCTGCGAAGGTGAAGTTGCGGCGCACTTCCAGCGCCACCAGTTTTTGCTGCGTGGCGTTGGAGAAGGGATAGCGCTTGAGCACCGCCTCGACCACGCCCTCCATCGACACCGTCTCCACCGGCCGCAGGTTCTGCCGCACCGCCGTGGCGCTGAGCAGGAACAGGTCGATCATGTGGTTCATGTGGCGCACCTCGAACTGGATGCGCGCCAGCGCGTCGATGGCGCTGAGCCGGTCCTCCTGCGAGCGGCTGCCGGCGTCGGTGTACATGCGCAGCAGGCCGCGCACATTGGCGTCCACGCTGGTGAGCGGCGTGCGCAGCTCGTGCGCCACGGTGGCCAGGCCGGCGCCCAGGCCCGCCAGCTTTTCCTGCGCCAGCACATGGCGGCTGATCTTGGCCGCCGACAGCACCGCGATGGTGAACCAGTGGATTGGCACCTGCTGCAATACCGGAGGGCTCAGCAGCATCGCGCCTTCGCCCAGCGCGGCGGCGGCCACGCAGGCGGCGGTGGTGCCGGCCAGGTAGGCCGTGATGGCCAGGCTGGTGTCGAAGTGGAACAGCACCACTAGCCCGATCAGCAGCGACTCGCTCCACACGCCGGAAGCGTGGTTCATCAGGAACATGAAGGTGAAGAAGAACGGGAAGATGTAGCTGAGCGTGACCAGCAGGTAGAGGTTGAGCATGCGGCGGCTGAACTGGCGCGCGAACAGGCCCAGCGCGCACAGCAGGATGCCCAGCAGGCGCAGCGGCAGGGTCTCGTACTCCTGCGGGAAGAAGTGCTGCCAGATCACGTAGTACAGCGGCATGCCCACCGTGCCGATGCTTGCCAGCAGCAGGACGCGCACCGTCGCATGGTCCTCGCGGCCATGGTAGTGCAGCAGCGATTGGACCAGTCCGTGCTGCCAGCGTTTCCAGCGTTCTGGGAGGGGATGCTTCATGGTCGGATTGACTTTTATCAAGTTGCCATGATCGCCTTAAATTACAACGCGATCCGGCATATCAATTCAATAATTGATCGGCGTCAATCACTTCTTGTTTTTTTGGCCTCAAGGTTGCTAACGGAATCATAAAAAAACAACCTTTTCCAAAACTACCAAAGGAGTCTAAAAATGGCCAACGCGAT
The DNA here is from genome assembly GCF_009380165.1 of Rugamonas rivuli. Taxonomy (GTDB): domain Bacteria; phylum Pseudomonadota; class Gammaproteobacteria; order Burkholderiales; family Burkholderiaceae_D; genus Rugamonas; species Rugamonas rivuli. Next base: position 68,370 of record NZ_WHUF01000004.1, on the reverse strand, counting down.
TGCTCAAGATCATGTCCATGCCCAGGTTTTTTCCTCTCCAGCTGAGCAGCATATGCCCGATTTTGTGACCCGCCGCATGGACGAGCACTACATCGTCCGCATCGAACAATTGCTGGGCGGGGAGCACCCGCACGCCTGGCAACCGACCCCGGCCAGCGCCGTGTTCCTGGCCGGGAACGACTACCTGTGCCTGGCCGGTGAACCGGCGCTGATGGGGGCGCAAATGGCGGCGCTTGCGCACAGCCAGGGCGAGCTGCTGATGTCGGCCGTGTACCTGCAGGAGGGCAGCGCGCAGCACCGGCTGGAACGCAAGTTCGCGCAGTTCATGGGCGCGCAGGACGGCATCATGGCGCAGTCCGGCTGGGCGGCCAACGTCGGCCTGGTGCAGACGCTGGCCGCGCCTGGCATTCCGGTCTACCTGGACATGCAGGCCCATGCCTCGCTGTGGGAAGGCGTGCAGTCGGCCGGCGCGACGCCGCTGCCCTTCCTGCACAACGACATCGAGCATCTGCAGAAGCAGCTGGCGCGGCATGGGCGCGGCCTGATCGTGGTCGACGCGCTGTACAGCACCAACGGCAGCGTGGCGCCGTTGCGGGAACTGGTGGAAATTGCCGAGCGCAGCGGCTGCCTGCTGATCGTCGACGAATCGCATTCGCTGGGCACGCACGGGCCGCGCGGCGCCGGGCTGGTGGCGGACCTGGGCTTGAGCGAGCGCGTGCACTTCCGCACGGCCTCGCTGGCGAAGGCGTTTGCCGGGCGTGCCGGTTTCATCACCTGTTCCAGCAAATTCAAGGGCTACTTCCTGTCCGAGTCGCGGCCGGCGATCTTCAGTTCCTGCCTGCTGGGGCATGAGCTGGCGTGGTTCGACGCCGCCATCGATTTCGTCGCCGCCGCCGACGACCGCCGCGCCGCGCTGCGCGCCCATGCGCTGGAGGTGCGCGAGGAGTTGAGTGCGTTGGGCTACAACGTCAGCGACGGCAGCGAGCAGATCATCGCGCTGGAACCCGGCCCGGAACCGAAGACGCTGGCGCTGCGCAAGCTGCTGGAGCGACACGGCATCTACGGCGCCATGTTCTGCGCGCCGGCCACGCCGAAGAACCGCTCGCTGGTGCGGCTGACGCTGAACTCGGGCCTGGATCGCACGCAGCTGTCGCGCATCATCCAGGCCTGCGACGACATTCGCACCGAGGCCGACCTGGAGAACTGGTCGTCGACGCGGCGCCTGCGCCGGCTTGCCCTGGTGTGATGCACTCGGTTCGCCGCCCGGTACGCTATCATGGAGGTTATGACTGAATCCCAAACTCTCTATGAAGTGATCGGCGGCGAATCGCGCGTGCGCGAGATGGTCGACCGTTTTTATGATCTGATGGAACTGGAGCCGGAATTTGCGCTGCTGCGCGCCGCCCATCCGCCCACGCTGGACAACGCGCGCGAGCGCCTGTTCATGTTCCTGAGCGGCTGGATGGGCGGGCCGGACCTGTACATCGAAGCGCACGGCCATCCGCGCCTGCGCATGCGGCACATGCCGTTCGCCATCGGCACCCAGGAGCGCGACCAGTGGCTGCGCGCGATGGCGTGGGCGATGGAGGATGTCGGCATCGACGAGGCGCTGCGTTTGCGGTTGATGGAGTCCTTCTATCAAACCGCCGACTGGATGCGCAACAAGCCGGATTGACGCCATGAGCCAGATCGAGTTCTTCGTTTTGCTGGCGGCGATTGCCGTGGTGATCGTGCTGCAGTTGCTGTCGCTGCTGCGTGCACGTGGCGGCGCCGGTGCCGGTGCCGATAACGGCCTGGCCGAACGCATCGAACGTGTCGAGCGCGAAGTGCGCATGCAGCTGCAGACCACGGCGCAAGCCACGCATGCCGCCAGCGTGCAGCAGTTCGAGGCCATGCGCCGCCAGCTCGAAGCGCAAGGCCTGGTCGGCCGCGATGAGCAGGGCCGCAGCCTGAAGCAGTTCGGCGAGAGCATGAACCTGGCGCTGATACGCCTGACCGAATCGAACGCGGCGCGCATGCAGGAAGTGCGCGCCACGCTGGAAGCCAAGATCAAGGATCTGCAAGCCGACAACGGAGCGCGCCTGGAAGAGATGCGCAAGACCGTCGACGAGAAGCTGCATGCGACGCTGGAGGCGCGTTTGAGCGCATCGTTCCAGCAGGTGTCCGAACGGCTGGAGCGGGTGCACCAGGGCTTGGGCGAGATGCAGCAGCTGGCGCTGGGCGTCGGCGACCTGAAACGCGTTCTGACCAATGTGAAGACGCGCGGCACCTGGGGCGAGGTGCAGCTGGAGATGCTGCTGGAGCAGGTGCTGACACCGGAGCAGTATGCGAAGAACGTCGAGACCATCGCCGGCAGCGGCGCGCGCGTGGAGTTCGCGCTCAAGCTGCCGGGCCAGACCGAGGGCGGTGCGCCGGTGTGGATGCCGATCGACGCCAAGTTCCCGAAGGAGCAGTACGAACGCCTGCTGGACGCCGCCGATCGCGCCGATGCCGACGGGGTGGCGCTGGCCGGCCGCGAGCTCGAACGCGCGGTGCGGGTCGAGGCCAAGACTATCTCGGAGAAGTACGTATCGCCGCCGCACACCACCGATTTCGCCATCCTGTTCCTGCCCACAGAGGGCCTGTATGCGGAGGTGATGCGTCGCCCCGGCCTGGCCGACGAGCTGCAACGCGTGAACCGCATCAGCATTGCCGGGCCGTCGACCTTGTCGGCGCTGCTCAACAGCTTGCAGATGGGCTTCCGCACGCTGGCGCTGGAGAAGCGCTCGTCGGAAGTGTGGCAGGTGCTGGGGGCGGTGAAGACGGAGTTCAGCAAATTCGGCGACGTACTGGCCGCCACCAAGCTGACGCTGGAACGCGCCGCCAAGAATATCGAAACCGCAGAGACTCGCAGCCGCCAGATGGCGCGCAAGCTGAAGACGGTGGAGGCGCTGCCGAGCGAAGCGGCGCAGCTGCTGCTGGGGCCAGAAATCGACAAACAGGATCTCGACATAGACTAGAACGGAGACAGGTATGCCAGGGCGCACTCTCGATTTTTCCATGGTCGGCATACCTGCCGTTCAGCGTAACAAGATCGTCAGCGCGGCCGATGCGGTCAGCCTGATACGCGACGGCGACACCATCGCCACCGGCGGTTTCGTCGGCGTCGGCTTCGCGGAGAATATCGCGGTGGCGCTGGAGCGGCGCTTCCTGGCCGCCGACAGCGGCGGCCATCCGCGCGACCTGACGCTGCTCTACGCCGCAGGGCAGGGCGACGGCAAGGAACGCGGCCTGAATCACTTCGGCCACGAGGGCCTGCTCAAGCGCGTGATCGGCGGCCACTGGAGCCTGGTGCCCAAGCTCCAGCAGCTGGCCATGAGCGGCAAGATCGAAGCCTACAACCTGCCGCAAGGCGTCATCAGCCAGCTGTTCCGCGACACTGCCGCCGGCAAGCCCGGGCTGCTGACGCACGTCGGCCTGGGCACCTTCGTCGATCCGCGCCACGGCGGCGGCAAGATCAACGCCCGCACCACCGAGGAGCTGGTCGAGCTGCTGACGCTGGGCGGCAAGGAATACCTGTTCTACAAATCGCAGCCGGTGCACGTGGGGATCATTCGCGGCACCACGGCGGACGCCAACGGCAACGTCACCATGGAGCGCGAGGCGCTGACGCTGGAGGCGCTGGCGATCGCGATGGCCGCGCACAATTCGGGCGGCATCGTCATCGTGCAGGTGGAACGCATCGCCGACCGTGGCACGCTCAATCCGCGCCAGGTCAAGATCCCCGGCATCCTGGTCGACTGCGTGGTGGTGGCGGAAAAGCCGGAATACCATATGCAGACTTTCGCCGAACCGTACAACCCCGCCTACTCGGGCGAGGTGCGCGTGCCCCTGTCGGCGATGGCGGCGATGCCGATGTCGGAGCGGAAGGTGATCGCCCGCCGCGCGCTGATGGAGCTGCGGCCGAACAACGTGGTCAACCTCGGCATCGGCATGCCGGAGGGCGTGGCGGCGGTGGCGGTGGAAGAAAAGCTGCTGGACCTGGTGACGCTGACGGCGGAGCCGGGTGTCATCGGCGGCATGCCGGCCGCAGGCCTGAACTTCGGCGCGGCCACCAATCCGGATGCGGTCATCGATCAGCCTTACCAGTTCGACTTCTACGACGGCGGCGGTTTGGATGTGGCGGTGCTCGGGCTGGCGCAGGCGGACCGCCACGGCAATCTGAATGTCAGCAAATTCGGCAGCAAGCTGGCCGGCGCCGGGGGCTTCATCAACATCAGCCAGAATGCGCGCAAGGTGGTGTTCGTCGGCACCTTCATGGCGGACAAGGGCGCGACGCGCAAGTTCGTCGACGAGGTCGAGCACCGCACCTACAGCGGCGAGTACGCGGCGCGGCGTGGACAGGAGGCGTTGTTCATCACCGAGCGCTGCGTGATGCGGCTGGTGCTGGATGGCGGCATGTCCGCGCTGGAGCTGATCGAGATCGCGCCCGGCGTCGACGTGGAGCGCGACATCCTGGCGCATATGGATTTCAAGCCGATGATCAGCGCGCAGCTGAAGGTGATGGATGCGCGCATCTTCGCGCCGCTGGCGATGAACTGGCGCAGCGACTTCCTGGCGCTGCCGCTGGAGCAGCGGTTGGTGTACGACGCGCAGCAGGAACTGTTCTTCGTGAATTTCGAAGGCTTCGAGGTGAGCGACGCAGCGACCATCGCCGCCATCTGCGCGATGGTGGCGGAGCGCCTGGCGCCGTTGGGCCGCAAGGTGCCGGCGGTGATCAACTACGATAACTTCTCGATCTCGCCGGATTTGATGGACCAGTACGTAGCCTCCGTGAACGATCTCGCGGAGCGCTACTACAGCAAGGTGACGCGCTACGCACACAGCACCTTCATGCGCGCCAGTCTGGGACGCGCCTTCCGCCGCATCGAGAAGGATGCCGCGCTGTTCGCCAACTCGGCCGAGGCCTTGCTGCGCTTGCAGGAACCTTGATTGCGTGTTTATGCGTATTTGTGCGTGATTGTTTACATTGTGCGCATGAGTGTGTACACTTTTGCGCATGAAACGTGAAAATCTCCTGCTGCAAGAGCGCCACGACCTGATACTGAAGCAATTAGAGGCCGATGGCCGCGTGATTGCGTCCGTGCTGGCGCTGGACCTGAACGTCACCGAAGACACGATACGACGCGACCTGCGCGACCTGGCCGCCGCCGGCTTGTGCCAGAAAGTGTACGGCGGCGCCGTGCGCATCGCCGCCGCGCCGGAATCGGGCACGCTGACCCAGCGCCTGGGCCGCCAGCAATCCGGCAAGTCGCGTCTGGGCGCTGCCGCCGCCACGCTGGTGAAGCCGGGCAGTGTGATCTTCCTCGACGCCGGCTCCAGCAACCTGGCCATCGCCGAGGCTTTGCCTGCGGTGTCGTTGACGGTGCTGACCAACGCGCCGTCGATTGCGGCGCGGCTGCTCGATAGCCCTCACATAGAACTGATCATGATCGGCGGCCGCGTCAAGCAGGGCCTGGGCGGAAGCGTCGGCGCGACCGCGCTGCGCGAGGTGGAACTGCTGCGGCCCGACCTGTATTTCATCGGCGCCTGCGGTGTCGATCTGCATGCCGGCATCACCGCTGTCGACTTTGAAGAGGCGGAATTCAAACGTCGCCTCGCGGCGCACAGCAAGGCCACCGCCGTCGTCGCCACGACTGAAAAAATCGGCGCGGTCGCGTCCTTCCTGGTGTTGCCTATCGCCCAATTGACCCACCTTGTGGTCGAGCAGGATAGCGATGCGCGGCTGATGGATGCCTACTCCGCAGCCGGCACCCGCCTGCTGCGCGCCGAATAAAGAAAGCGGATCTGATGACCACCGGTTTACAAAAACGAGTATCTACCCGCCTGGCCTTCCTTGCAGCGGGCATGGCGATGTCAGCCTGGGCGCCGCTGGTGCCGTTCGCGCAGGCGCGCACCGGCGTGCAGCAAGGGGAGCTTGGCTTGCTGCTGCTCTGTCTCGGCATCGGCTCGCTGCTGGCGATGCCGGTGACGGGCGTGCTGGCTGCGCGCTTCGGCTGCCGCCGCATCATTCTCGCTTCCGGACTCGGATGCTGTCTGGTGTTTCCCTTGCTGGCGATTGCGCCGACGGCGTGGTCGCTGGCGCTGGCGCTGTTCCTGTTTGGCGCGACGATAGGCACGCTGGATGTGGCGATGAATATCCAGGCCGTGATCGTCGAAAAGGAATATGACGGCGCGCTGATGTCGGGCTTCCACGGACTGTTCAGCGTGGGCGGCATCGTTGGCGCGGGCAGCATGACGTTGATGCTGTGGGCGGGGTTGGATCTGGTGGTTGCGTCGCTGGTGTTGGCGGCGGCGGTCGCGCTGGTGCTGATCGGCGCCGGTCCTTATCTGCTGCGCGACCCGGCGCCGTCGGAGCGCGACGCACCGCTGTTCGCCCTGCCGCGCGGCGCGGTGGTTTTGATTGGCGCCTTATGTTCGCTGGTGTTCCTGGCCGAAGGCGCGGTGCTGGACTGGAGCGCTGTGATGCTGACCAGCGGCGGCGGATTCACGGCCGGGCAGGGCGGCCTTGGCTACGCGGCCTTCGCCGTGGCGATGACGGTGGGGCGTTTGAATGGCGACCGGATGGTGCAGCGCTGGGGCGGCCATCGCCTGCTGCTGTTGGGCGGCTTGTGCGCGGCGCTGGGATTCCTGATCGTGGTGCTGGCGCCGTCGCCGTGGATCGCGCTGGCCGGCTTTGCGCTGATCGGCACGGGCGCTTCGAACATCGTGCCGGTGTTGTTCAGCGCAGCGGGCAGCCAGAAGGACATGCCGGCCAGCCTGGCCATCAGCGCCATCACCACCATCGGCTACGCTGGCATCCTGGCGGGGCCGGGGCTGATAGGATTCGTGGCCCATGCATTCGGCTTGCAGTTGGCGTTCGCCGGACTGGCCTGCGGCATGCTGCTGGTGGCGGCTAGCGGCTGGTCAGCCGTTCCAGGCGCAGGCGGTGGCGCTCGTCGGTGACGCTGCGCGCCGCCAGGTAGACCGCCAGCGTGACCGACAGGCCGCTGCCGCCGGCCAGCAGGAACATCAGCAGGATTTGATAACGCACCGCGTCCATCGGGTCCATGCCCGCGAGGATCTGGCCGGTCATGATGCCGGGCAGCGTGATGATGCCGGCCGCCGACATCTGGTTGATCAGCGGGATCAGGCCCTTGCGCACCGATTCGCGTATCAGCGGCGCCAGCGCGTCGTTGCGGGTGGCGCCCAGCACCAGCTGCGCCTCGATCGCGGCACGGGAGTTGACCACGCCGCCGTAGAAGCAGTCCAATCCCAGGCTGGCGGAGTTGAGCACGTTACCCAGCACGATGCCGATCAGCGGTATCGCATACTGGGGCTCGTACCATGGCGTTGGATGCAGCACCGTGAACAGCGCCAGCATCACGGTGGCGATGCTGGACAGGCCGACGCTGGCAGTCGCCAGCCACACGCCGGGCCAGCCGCGCAAGCCGTGTGCGGGCCGCATCGCTACCTCGCGCGCGGCGGCGACGATCATCAGCATCGCCACGGCCAGCGTGGCTGCCGGCGAGGCCAAGGCAAACACCCAGCGCAGCACCAGTCCGACCAGCAGCAATTGCACCACCATGCGCACGGCTGCCCACAGCATGCTGCGCTGCATGCGCAATCCCAGCCACGCCGAGATGCCGGCGTTAAGCAGCACCAGTGATGAAGCGATGGCCAGGTCGATTGCGCCCGGCTGGATCGGTGGCATACCGGCGCTCATGGTGTGGCCTCGTTTTCGCTTAGCTTCCGGTCGCGCATCGTCATGCTGCGGTGGCCCAGCGTTTGCGCCTGCGCTTCGGAGTGAGTGACCAGGATGATGGACAGACCCGCCGCCAGTTCCCTTTGCAGTAGCGCTTCGGTGGCGGCGACGGATTCGGGATCCAGCGCGGCGGTGGGCTCGTCGAGCAGCAGCACTTGCGGCTGACAAGCCAGTGAGCGTATCAACGCCATGCGCTGGCGTTCGCCGGTGGACAGGCGAGTGATGTCGCTCTCCAGCAGCGACGGCGACAGATTCAGTTGCGGCAGCAGTTCGCGCACGCGCGCCATCTGGGCTGGCTTGAAATGCTCCCCTGCGGTCGGCAGCCACCATGCCGCTTCGGCGGGCTGGTAGATCACGCCGGCCCGCCACGCGGGGGCGCTCATGCCGGAGCGGGGCAGGCCGTTCAGCAGGGCTTCGCCGGTGTGGGGATCGAGATCGCACAGCATCCGCAGCAGCAGGCTTTTGCCTGCGCCGGACGGGCCGGAGATCGTCAGGCACTGGCCCGCTTCCAGATCGAAGGAGAACGGGCCGGCCAGCGGCGATTGCAGATTGCGGATGCGCAGGCGAGGGTGCTGCATGCGGCTAGACCAGGCCGTCGAACAGCAGCACGTCGACCATCTCGCCAGCGGCGACGCTGGCCTGTGCTTCGCGCAGTACGACGATGCAGTTCGCCTCGGACATCGAGCTCAATATGCCCGAGCCTTGCGCGCCGGTGAGGCGCACTTGTGGTTCGCCGCCGTCTCCGGTGCTCAGGATGCCGCGCTGGTACTCGGTGCGGCCAGGGCGTTTGCGGATCGCTTCCGTGGCGCGGGCCTGCATGACAGGTTGCGTCGCCTGCGCGCCCATCATGCGCAGCAGCGCAGGACGAGCGAACATGTAGAACGACACCATCACCGCCACCGGATTGCCGGGCAGGCCAAACAGCCAGGCGCTGTCTGCCTCCGTTGCGATCTTGCCGAAGGCGAGCGGGCGGCCGGGACGCATCGCCAGCTTCCAGAAGGCGACGTCGCCCAGGCGGGCCATGATGTCGCGCGTGTAGTCGGCCGCGCCTTCGGATACGCCGCCGGAGGTGATGATGGCATCGGCCTCGGTACAGGCTTTGCGTAGCGCCGCTTCCAGCGCGGCCGGATCGTCACGCACGATGCCCATGTCGACCACTTCGCAGCCGAGCCGCGTCAGCATGCCGAACAGCGTGTAGCGGTTGCTGTCGTAGACGCAGCCGTCGTCGAGATGGTCGCCGAGCGAGCGCAGTTCGTCGCCGGTGGAGAAGAAGGCCACGCGCAGTTTGCGCTGCACCGTCACTTCGCCGATGCCGAGCGAGGCCACCAGGCCAAGGTCGGCGGGGCGCAGGATTTTTCCCTTGGCCAGCGCGATGCCGCCGGCTTTCAGATCCTCGCCGGCGAAGCGGCGGTTGGCGCCCATGCGGATGGCATCGTGCGGGATGGTGACGCTGTCGCCGTCGATGTGGGAGGCCAGTTCCTGCGGCAGCACGCTGTCGCAGCCGGGCGGGATGGCGGCGCCGGTCATGATGCGGATGCACTCACCGGCTTGCGGCGTTTGCGTGCAAGGGCGGCCGGCGTAGGCTATGCCGATCACCTTGAACGTGGCGTCGGGCGCACCGGCTGCGGGCAGGTCGGCGCCGCGCAGCGCGTAGCCGTCCATCGCCGAGTTGTCGTAGGCCGGCACGTTGATCGGCGAGATGATGTCTTCGGCCAGCACGCGATCGAGCGCGCCGTGCAGCAGCGCGCGCGTTTCGGTCGCGGCGACGGGCGTGATGCGTTCGCAGATGATGCGCTGTGCTTCGGCCACGGGCATCGCGTCGGGATCGCCGCTGGCGGGTGCCGCAGGTGCGGATGGCTGGCTGGCGCTGGCCTGCTCGTGCATCTGCAACTCGGCCAGCGTGTTGATGTTGCGGAAGGCGTCGGCGTCGTCGAACATCACCTCGGCCACGCGCAGCGATTTGATCCAGCTTTCCATGCGGCGCGCGCCGGTGTCCAGGTAGGCGTCCAGCTGCGGCAGCAGGCTTGCTTTCATCAGCGCGAACACCGGATGCGGCTGGCGATACGGTTCGGCGCCTTCCTCGGCCTCCATGGTGACGGCCAACGCCACGTCGGCGTCCTGCTCCAGCAGCGCTGCGTGCAGGCGTTCGGCCAGGTCTAAGGGCAGGAATGGCGAGTCGCAGGGAGCGGTCAGCAGCAGTTCGGTGGGGCAGTATTGCAGGCCGATTTGCAGGCCGGCCAGCGGGCCTTCGAAGCCGTCAAGATAATCGGGCAGCACTGGCGCTGCGTCGACCACCGCCTGGTACTGCGGCAGGTTGCGGTTGGCGTTGATGACGACGGTGGCGACTTGCGGCGCCAGGCGGCGCATCACATGTTCGACCAGCGTGGCGCCGCGAAACGGCTGCAGGCCTTTATCGACGCGGCCCATGCGGGTGCCGCGTCCACCAGCCAGTATCAATCCGGTGATCTTGCTCTTCAAAGACAAACTACCCTCCGATGTAAGACATTTCCACTTTGGCGGCGCGAGCTTCCAGGCCGTCTGTGTTATTGGTCCGCAGTTCCGAGTAACGGTCGCCGCGCGCGCGCCACAGGTGGGCCAGCACGGTGCCGATTTCGGCGTCGCTGCGGCCGTCGCGCAGCAGGGCGCGCAGATCGTGGCCGCTGCTGGCGAACAGACAAGTGTACAGCTTACCCTCGGTCGACAGGCGCGCACGGGTACAGTCGCGGCAGAATGCGTGGGATACACTTGAGATCACGCCGATCTCGCCAGCGCCGTCGGCGTAGCGCCAGCGCGCGGCGGTTTCGCCGGTGTAGTTGGCGGACAGCGCTTCGAGCGGCATCTCAGCGTGGATGCGGCTTACCACCTCGGCCGAGGGGATGACTTCGTCCATTTTCCAGCCGTTGGACGCGCCGACGTCCATGTATTCGATGAAGCGCAGGATGTAGGGCGTGTGCTTGAAATGGCGGGCCATGGGCAGGATTTCCTGGTCGTTCATGCCGGCTTTGACCACCATGTTGATCTTGACCGGGCCCAGGCCGACTTGATGTGCGACATCTATTCCGTGCAGTACATCGTCAACCGAGAAGTCGACGTCGTTCATGCGCTGGAAGACGGTGTTGTCCAGCGCGTCGAGCGAGACGGTGATGCGTTGCAGGCCGGCGTCCTTGAGCGACTGCGCTTTGCGCGCCAGCAGGGAGGCGTTGGTGGTCAGCGTCAGGTCCAGCGGTTTGCCGTGGACGGTCTTGAGCTCGGCCAGCATGGCGATCAGGCGTTCGATGTTCTTGCGCAGCAGCGGTTCGCCGCCGGTCAGGCGGATTTTCTCGACGCCGTGGGCGATGAAGGTCTTGGCCAGCCGGGTGATTTCTTCGAACGACAGCAGGGAGGTGTGCGGCAGGTACTGGTAGTCCTTGTCGAACACTTCTTTGGGCATGCAGTAGACGCAGCGGAAATTGCAGCGGTCGGTGACGGAGATGCGCAGATCGTGCAGCGGGCGGGCCAGCTGATCGCTCAGCAGGCCGGTGGGCGTTTCCAGGACTGCGGGGATGGCTGGCGGCGCGCGGCGCTGGCTGGCCATCATGATGATTTTCTCTGCCATGACTCTACAATCTTGCTGTTTTTGAAATGCGGGACAACATCTGAGGAATTACAAGAAGCTACGATAGCACGTCGCCGCCAACTCGGTGGAGCGGGCTTCCATTAAAAAAGCCCCGCCGGCCTGAACGTGCTCAAGAGCGCGCTCAGTGCCGGCGGGGCTTTTTGGGTTGGGCTATCCGCTGCGATTAGCGGCGGGTGTCCACCTGGATCAGCGGCTCGTCAGCTTGCGGCGGCAGCGGCTTGCGTTCGCGTGGAACGCGGGCCGGTGCTACTGCCTTGGCGGCGGCTTCCTGCGCTGCGCGCAGTTTGGCCGGATCGGTAGCTGCCAGCGTCAGGCCGGCGGAGCCGAGCACTGCTTGCAGGTCGATCGGTGCCGACGGTGCCGGTGCTGGCGCTGGTGCTGCCACCGGTGCAGGAGCAACGGCGACCGGAGCGACTGGCTCGGCAACCACTGGCGCTGCGACTGGGGCAGGAGCTGGAGTAGGCACAGGTGCAGGTGCTGGTGCGGCTACCACCGGTGCGGCTTCGACGATGGCTGGAGCGGCAACTTCTGCCACCACTGCCGGCGCTTCTGCGACGACTGGCTCAACCGCTGGCGCTGCAACGACCGGCGCTTCGACCACAACCGCTACTGGCTCGGCGACGACCGGCGCTGCTTCGACCACTGGTACGGCTTCAACAACAACGGCGGCTGGCTGTTCAACCGGTGCCGGTGCGGCGACTGGCTCCGGCGTCACAACTGCTGCCACGACTGGCTCGGCGGCCGGTGCTTCAACGGCTGGTGCTGCCACGACAGCTTCCGCTACCGGAGCTGCTGCAACTGCTGCCGCTTCGGCGACTGGCACGAAGCTCAGGGCGATTTGTTCGCCTTGCTCGCCGGCTTCGGCTGCTGCCGATTCCTGGCCTTCAACGCCTTCCGTACCTTCCGCACCGTCGCGGTCGCGGCGATTGCGGTTGCGGCCACCACGACGACGGCGACGACGCGGTTCTTCACCGTCCACCGCTGCTTCGTTTTCATCACCCTCAGGACCGGCGTTCGGCGCGGTTTTCAGGATGCTGGTGGTCGCTTCGGTCACAGGACCGGTCGACGGCACGCCTACGTTCAAGGCCAATTCTTCAACCTTGGCTTCGACTGGGGCTTTCTCGCCGCGCGGCTCGCGTGGAGGACGCGGGGTGCGCTCTGCGCGTTCCGGACGCTCGGCGCGTTCTGCGCGTTCGCGTGGTGCCTGGCCTTCTGCTGCCTGGTTTTCACGTGGTTCGCGCGGTTCGCGTGGTGGGCGCGGTGCGCGTGGCGGACGGCCGTTGGCGTCTGCCGCCTTGGCTTCGTCCTGGCCTGGACGGGCTGCGCCTGGTTCGCGCTCTTCGCGCTCGCCACGGCCGCCGGCCTTGCCGTTACGGTTGCGGCCGCGTGGGCCACGTGCGTTGCGGTCGCCGCGGTCGCCCGAAGGCGCCTTGACCACGATGGTCGGCTGCTGCGGCAGGGCCGGGGTTTCCGGTTTGCCGGTGAAGAAGCTGATCAGTTTGGCGAAGAAACCTTGCTCGGCCGGTGCTGGCGTTGGGGCCGGCGCTGGCTTGATGACGGTTTCGGTCGGCTTGCGCTCGACCAGCGGTGCTGGCTGGTCCGGGGTGATGGTCTTGACCATGGCTTCCTGGCGTGGCTTGGCTTCTTCCTTCTGGCGCTTGCTGTAGGCCATGTCGGTTTCGGCTTGCTCGGCCAGCGAGTAGCTCGCCTGGCTGTCTTCCAGACGCGGATCGTCGTGCTTGATGCGCTCCAGTTTGTAGTGCGGGGTTTCCAGGTGCTTGTTCGGCACCAGGATGATGCTGATGCGGTGGCGGGTCTCGATCTTCAGCACTTCGCCGCGCTTTTCGTTCAGCAGGAAGGCTGCCACATCCACCGGCACTTGCACGTGGATGGTGGCCGAGTTTTCCTTCATGGCCTCTTCCTGGATGATGCGCAGCACTTGCAGTGCGGACGATTCGGTGTCGCGGATATGGCCGGTGCCGGAGCAGCGCGGGCAGGTCACGTGCGAACCTTCCGACAGCGACGGACGCAGGCGCTGACGCGACAGTTCCATCAGGCCGAAGCGGGAAATCTTGCCCATCTGAACGCGTGCACGGTCGTGGTGCAGCGCGTCTTTCAGGCGCTGTTCGACTTCGCGCTGGTTCTTGGCCACTTCCATGTCGATGAAGTCGATCACGATCAGGCCGCCCAAGTCGCGCAGGCGCAGCTGGCGGGCCACTTCTTCAGCGGCTTCGCAGTTGGTGTTGAAGGCGGTGGTTTCGATGTCCGAACCGCGGGTGGCGCGGGCCGAATTGACGTCGACCGAGACCAGGGCTTCGGTGTGGTCGATGACGATGGCGCCGCCCGATGGCAGCGGCACGGTGCGGCTGTAGGCGGTTTCGATCTGGTGTTCGATCTGGAAGCGGGAGAACAGCGGCACGTCGTCGCTGTAGCGCTTCACGCGGTGCACCATGTCCGGCATCACGTGGCTCATGAACTGGTGAGCTTGTTCGTAGATGTCGTCGGTGTCGATCAGGATTTCGCCGATGTCAGGCTGGAAGTAATCGCGGATGGCGCGGATTACCAGCGACGATTCCTGGTAGATCAGGAAGGCGCCCGATGCCGACTTGCCGGCGCCTTCGATTGCGCGCCACAGTTGCATCAGGTAGTTCAAGTCCCACTGCAGCTCGTCGACGTTGCGGCCGATGCCGGCGGTGCGGGCGATGACGGACATGCCAGGCGGCAGGTCCAGCTTGTCCATGGTTTCGCGCAGTTCCTGGCGCTCTTCACCTTCGACACGGCGGGAAACACCACCACCGCGCGGGTTGTTCGGCATCAGGACCAGATAGCGGCCGGCCAGCGAGACGAAGGAGGTCAGGGCCGCGCCTTTGTTGCCGCGCTCTTCCTTTTCCACCTGGACCATGATTTCCTGGCCTTCGCGCAGCGCTTCCTTGACGGAGGCGTTGCGTACATCCACGCCTTCGCGGAAGTAAGTGCGTGCTACTTCCTTGAATGGCAGGAAACCGTGGCGATCTTCGCCGTAGCTGACGAAGCAAGCTTCCAGCGACGGTTCGATGCGGGTGATCACGCCTTTGTAGATGTTGGATTTGCGCTGTTCGCGGCCGGCGGTTTCGATGTCGATGTCGATCAATTTCTGACCGTCGACGATTGCTACGCGCAGTTCTTCTTGCTGCGTAGCATTAAACAACATGCGTTTCATTTTTATTAACTCCGCGACCCGTAGGTCATCTCTGTGCCGCTCGGTTTCTTAGGACCGAGGCAGCGTGGTACAGGGATATACGCGAGAATTAATGTGATTGCGGTGGGTATGCCCATCCTGTGCAGCGCAGAAACGCGAACGAAAACGTCCGCGTCGCGGCCGCAACTGGGCGCATGAGGTCGATCGACATGCCGAGTGCTCGCATCACCTGCAACTCATCCATGCGGCCCCTACGGACGGCAGAGAAATGCAGGCGGTGAGCAACGTCGTTGAGAGCCAAATCCTGACCAGGCTTACGTACTACAAGTATCGCAACTTCGCGAAGATACAATGCTTCAGGCTTGTTTCAGCCGTCCATCGAGCTTGCAGCAAAGCATGGGGTCTGGCGAAAACGGCAAGCGTTATCAACTTCATCAACCGGCCAGCTTGGTGCTAGACCAAGCTGGCCGGACTTTATCCTTACAATCCAACCATATTAATTCAGCATCCTTGCAGGCATCCGATTACAACAACGGTGCAACCTTGATTCCGGCAGGGGTGGTGCGTATACATTTTTTCCTCTGAATTTGCAATTTGGCGAGGCCAGTGGAGACGCCCCTGTGTAAAATGTGCTTTTATTCTTACACTTGCCGCAGATTGAACCGCAGCGAAACAATTATATATTCAAAATGAAGGACTTAGAGAGATTTCTGGGAAGACAGAGCAAATGAAGCAACAAAAAGATGTTATCCCACCTTCAACACCCCAGGTTGGCCTGCCGGTTCCGCTGCAAGCACAGTTCGTCACCATTACTGAAGAAGAAGCAGGTCAGCGTATCGACAACTACCTGCTGCGCGTATGCAAGGGCGTACCGAAAAGCCACGTCTATCGCATTTTGCGCTCCGGGGAAGTACGTGTTAACAAGGGGCGCATCGATCAACTGTACCGTCTGGTACAGGGGGATGTGGTCCGTATTCCGCCGGTCCGCATCGCGGAAAAGGCCGACACCACCCACGTGCCGGCGGCCGAATTCAAGGTCATTTTCGAGGATGCCCACCTGCTGGTGATCGACAAGCCGGCCGGCGTGGCCGTGCACGGCGGTTCCGGCGTGTCCTTCGGCGTGATCGAGCAGCTGCGCGCATCGCGTCCTGACGCCAAGTTCCTGGAACTGGTGCACCGCCTGGACCGCGACACCTCCGGTTTGCTGTTGCTGGCGAAGAAACGTTCGGCGCTGACCAACCTGCACGAGCAGATGCGCGACGGCCACACGGACAAGCGCTACCTGACGATGGTGGCGGGCGACTGGAAAAATGCGCGCCAGCACGTCAAGCTGCCGCTGCATAAGTACACCACCGCCGACGGCGAGCGCCGCGTGGCGGTGCAGGCCGACGGCATGCCGTCGCACACGGTGTTCACGCTGCTGAAGAAATTCAAGGATTTCGCGCTGCTGGAAGCCGAACTGAAGACCGGACGCACGCACCAGATCCGCGTCCATCTGTCATCTTCCGGCTTCGCCATCGTAGGTGACGATAAGTACGGCGATTTTGCGCTGAACCGCGTCTTGCTGAAGGCCGATGCCACGCGCGGCGCGCTCAAGCGCATGTTCCTGCACGCCCATCAGATTACGTTTACCCATCCGGATTCCGGCAAAATCATGACGCTGAATGCGCCATTGGCCGCCGAATGTGAGCGATTCTTGGTAAGCTTGGGGAAACCTCTTAACTAATCGCAAATATTATTGAAGGAGCCGGCTTGCGGTAGCAGGCCGGAACACATGGCAAGAAAGCAATTTGATTTAATCGTCTTCGATTGGGATGGAACGTTGATGGATTCCACATCAACGATCGTGAAATGCATACAGGCGGCGGCTCGGGACTTGTCGTTGCCGATTCCGCGTGAAGAGCTTGCCGCCCATGTGATCGGCCTGGGCCTGCATGAGGCCATGCAAGCCGTGCTGCCGGAGATCGATCCATCCTACTATCCTCGCATGGTAGAGCGTTACCGCTATCACTTCCTGTCGCGCGATCACGAGCTGACGCTGTTCCCCGGCATACACGACATGCTGACCGAGCTGTCGCAGAATGGCTATTTCCTGGCCGTGGCGACCGGCAAGAGCCGCGTAGGCCTGAACCGCGCCATGAACGATGTCAAACTGCTGTCCATGTTTGACGCCACCCGTTGCGCGGACGAAACCTTCTCCAAGCCGCATCCCGCCATGCTGCAGGAGCTGACGCGCGAGTTGGGCCAGGATATGCGACGTACCGTGATGATCGGCGATACATCGCACGATTTGCTGATGGCGAACAATGCCGGCGCGTCCGCCATCGCGGTGCAGTACGGCGCGCATCCGGCCGACCAGCTGGCGGCCTGCAATCCGCTGTACTCGGCCGCCACGGTGGCCGAGCTGCACCAATGGCTGAGCGAGCACGCATAATGGCGGACGAAGATATCCTGATCTGTGCTGCCGATGCGGTGGTGGAGGGCGGCAAGGGCGTGCGCTTCCTGGTAACGGCGGGCGGCGACGACGGCACCGGCTTCGTGGTGCGCTACGGCGGCAAGGCGTATGCCTACCTGAACCGCTGCGCCCATGTGCCGATCGAACTGGACTGGGCCGAAGGCGAGTTCTTCGAATCCAGCGGCTTGTACCTGATGTGCTCCACCCACGGCGCGATTTATGTGCCGGACAGCGGTTTCTGCGCCGGCGGTCCGTGCAAAGGCGGACGTTTGCGCCCGATCACGGTAGTTGAACGCGATCAGCAGATTTTCTGGCAACCGGATGACTATGTGCGCCCCGCGCGCGCCTGACTGTAACCATACGAGAACTATGAGCGATAACACGAGCGAAAATGGCGGCAACGGCGCCGAAAACCCTGCATCGGCCGCGCCGGCCCAGGCATCGGCACCGGCCAAGGTGACGGTCCAGGCTTCCAACTGGGAGCGCGAAGTGCTGGAAAAGCTGGTGTTCGCCACGCTCAAGGAGCAGAAGGCGTCACGCCGCTGGGGGATATTCTTCAAGGCGGTGACGTTGCTGGTGATTATCGTCGGCCTGAGCGCCTACCTGGACATCAGCTGGACCGGCTCGGAAGAGACGCTGGGCCGGCACACGGCGCTGATCGAGATCGAAGGCGCGATTGAATCGGAAGGCAGCGGCGCCGCTTCGGTGGTGATACCGGCGCTGAACAAGGCGTTTTCCGACAGCGGTTCGGTGGCGGTGGTGATGCACATCAACAGCCCGGGCGGCAGTCCGGTGCAAGCCGGCATGATCGTCGACGAGATGGTGCGCCTGCGCAAAGGTTATCCGGCCAAGCCGCTGTACGTGGTGGTCGATGAAATCTGCGCCTCCGGCTGCTACTACATCGCCGCCGGCGCCGACCGCATCTACGTCAACAAGGCCAGCATCATCGGCTCGATCGGCGTGCTGATGGACGGCTTCGGCTTCACCGGCATCATGGAAAAAGTCGGCGTCGAGCGCCGCCTGCTGACCGCCGGCGAGAACAAGGGCTTCATGGACCCGTTCAGCCCGCTGACGGACAAGCACAAGCAATACGCGCAAGCTATGCTCAACGAGATCCACCAGCAGTTCATCCAGGTGGTGCGCACTGGCCGTGGCAAGCGCCTGAAGGAAACCCCGGACATGTTCTCCGGCCTGTTCTGGACCGGCGCCAAGTCGATCGACATGGGCCTGGCCGACGCCTTCGGCACCGTCGACAGCGTGGCGCGCGACGTGGTCAAGGCCGAAGACATCATCGACTACACCCAGCATGAAGGCTTGCCTGAACGCGTGCTGAAGAAATTCGGCGCGGCGATGGGCGCGGGGGCAATGAAATCGGCGGTGGATAACGTCAAACCCAGCTTGCGCTGACAGGGGGCGGTGTTAGCCGCAGTGATAGGATCACTGGACTTCCGATTAACATTATCAATCCAGCCTTTTTCATGCTTGCATATCCAAGCTGGTGGACTATAGTGGTGTTGTAGTTCTTTCCAAGGGGGGCCGATATAAACAGTTTATCTTGTTGTCAGCACGATCTTGTTCAGTTTGATGGAACTACTCAGCTGCATCATTGATGCGGAGTAGAGAGAATTTCGATTCCTCGTAAAGAGTCCTGTAATGGGGCTGAAAACAGCGGCGCAATGCCGCTGTTTTCAATTGCGGCCTCGCTTTGCGCGAAGCCGCCGGCGTCCAGCCAGGCCAGGAAGCCCGCCTGCCGGGCGGCGTGCCACGCTTCCTGTGCGCCGCCGGCGGCATCGCTGGGCAGCACGCAGCTGCGGCAACGCGCCAGCAGCAGCTCGGTCCTGTGCGTGGCGGCCTGTTCTTGCGCCGCTGTCGTGACGGTATTCGTAACGGTAAGTAAGGTAGACATGATGGGCGCCTGCTGAGTATTTCCTAGCGCATTAGGCGGATTCCTAATGAGGTTTCAGTCTATCAATGCAATCCCCTTGGGACTTGATTTGCATCAAGAAAGCTCACGGTCCTGGACAGATGCTGCGGCGCAACGGGCGCTGCCTTTCCGCTGCCACCCGCATCCTGTAAAATCCGGCCATGAGCAAATTATCCCTAGACCGCATCCTGCAATCGCAGGGTTATGGCACCCGCAAGTATTGCCGTTCCCTCATTGAGGACGGCGAAGTCAGCATCGGCGGCGTGGTGCACGACAACTACAAGGCCAGCATCGAAACCGATGGCTTGATACTGACCATCTTCGACGAGGAATGGGTGTATCGCGAACACCTGTACCTGGCGCTGCACAAGCCGGCCAATTTCGAATGCTCGCGCAAGCCCAGCCACCATCCGGGCGTGCTGACCTTGCTGCCGGAGCAGTTCAGCTGGCGCGAAGTCCAGCCGGTCGGCCGCCTCGACCATGACACCACCGGCATGCTGCTGATGTCGGACGACGGCCCCTTCATTCACGCGCAATCGTCGCCCAAGCGCCATGTGCCGAAGATTTACCAGGCCACGACCCAGGAGCCCGTCACCGACGAGCTGGTAGCGCAACTGCTGTCCGGCGTGCAGCTGCATGACGAGCCGGCGCCGCTGGCGGCGCAGACCTGCGTCAAGCGCGGCGAACACCAGTTGGAAATCGTGCTGGAGCAGGGCAAGTATCACCAGGTCAAGCGCATGCTGGCGGCCGCCGGCAACCATTGCAGCGCCTTGCATCGCTCGGCCATCGGTACGCTGACGCTGGAATCGCTGGGCATCGCCGAGGGCGAGTGGTGCTATCTGACGCCGGAGCAGCTGGCGATGTTGGCGCCCGCAGCATGAAGCTGGCGACGCTGAAAGACGGCACCCGCGACGGCCAGCTGATGGTGGTGTCGCGCGACCTGAAGACCGCGCAACTGGCCGACGGCGTGGCGCGCACGCTGCAGCGCGCGCTGGACGACTGGACTTTCATCGCGCCGCAGCTGGAAGCGATCTACCAGGACTTGAACCAGGGCCGCGCCCGCCGCAGCTTCGAGTTCGAGCCGCAGAACTGCATGGCGCCGCTGCCGCGCGCCTTCCAGTGGGCCGACGGCTCGGCCTACGTCAATCACGTCGAGCTGGTGCGCAAGGCGCGCGGCGCCGAGCTGCCGCCATCGTTCTGGGAAGATCCGCTGATGTACCAGGGCGGCAGCGACGATTTCCTCGGCCCGACCGACGATATCGCGCTGTTCCATGAAGAGTGGGGCATCGATTTCGAGGCCGAGGTGGCGGTCATCACCGATGACGTGCCGATGGGCGTGACGGTGGACCAGGCGCACCAGCGCATCCGCCTGCTGATGCTGGTCAACGACGTCTCGCTGCGCAACCTGATCCCGGAGGAGCTGGCCAAGGGCTTCGGCTTCGTCCAGTCCAAGCCGGCCACCAGCTTCTCGCCGGTGGCGGTCACGCCGGACGAGCTGGACGACGCCTGGAAGGGCGGCAAGGTCCATCTGCCATTGCTGTCGACCTGGAACGGCAAGCTGGTCGGCAAGCCGCAGGCCGGCGTCGACATGGTGTTCAACTTCCCGCAACTGATCGCCCACCTGGCCAAGTCGCGCAATGTGCGGGCCGGATCGATCATCGGCTCGGGCACGGTGTCCAACAAGGATGCCAAGCGCGGCTACTCCTGCATCGCCGAACAGCGCTGCCTGGAGATGATCGCCGGCGGCGAGCCGGTCACGCCGTTCATGGCCTTCGGCGACACCATCCGCATCGAAATGCTGAACGGCGACGGCAAATCCGTGTTTGGCGCCATCGAGCAGACCGTCAAGCAGGCCGAGCACCGCAAGTCCTGGTAATTGCCGCACGGAATCTACGAGCAGGCCCGGAAATACCGCCGTATTCCTCCGATGGCCTGTCCTCGCCGCAGCCGATAATGGCACGGTCGAGATAAACCCCGCAGCAGGCAGACCCCATGGCAGAAGACAGCGACGCAGAAAAGACCGAACCCGCGTCACCGAAGCGCCTCGAGCAGGCGCGTGAGGAAGGCGACGTTCCCCGTTCGCGGGAAGTGGCGACGTTTACCGTGCTGATGGCGGCCGGCGCCGGCCTGTGGATGACCGGCGACGGGCTGATACGGCAACTCCATTCCGCCCTGGTGTCCGGCCTGACGCTGAACCAGGAGCAAATCTTCGATGCCGACATCCTGCTCAACCGCATCCTGGTCGACGTGGTGCGGGTGATGATCGCCTGCCTGCCGCTGGGCGTGGCGGTCATGGTGGTCGCGCTGGCCTCGCCGCTGCTGGTGGGCGGCTGGCTGTTCAGCGGCAAGGCGGTCGCGCCCAACTTCAACAAACTCAATCCCGCCAACGGCCTCGGCAATATGTTTTCGTCCAACGCGCTGGTCGAGCTGTTCAAGGCGGTGGCCAAGGCGCTGGTGGTCGGGCTGGTGGCCTGGCTGGTGGTCATGAAGCAGAAGGATGCCGTGATCGGCCTGGCGGTCGAGCCGCTCAAGCTGGGCACCGCGCACCTGCTGCACATCCTGGGCAGCAGCTTCCTGTTCATCGTCGGCGCGCTCGGCTTCATCGCCGCCATCGACGGCCCCTACCAGATGTGGCACTACGCGAACAAGCTGAAGATGACCCGCCAGGAGCTGATCCAGGAATCCAAGGAATCGGACGGTAATCCGCAGATCAAGGCCAAGATCCGCCAGCTGCAGCGCGAGATGGCCAAGCGCCGCATGATGGCCGACGTGCCGACCGCCGACGTGGTCGTCACCAACCCGACCCACTATGCGGTGGCGCTGAAGTACAGCGACGGCATGCGCGGCGCCCCGAAAGTGGTGGCCAAGGGCACCGACGAAGTGGCGGCCAGGATCCGCGAGATCGCCCGCGAGAACAAGGTGACTTTGCTGGAAGCGCCGGCGCTGGCGCGCGCGCTGCACAAGCACACCGAGATCGGCGACGAGATTCCGGAAGCGCTGTACTCGGCCGTGGCCGAAGTGCTGGCCTATGTGTTCCAGCTGCGCCTGTTCAGCAAGGGCAATGGCAACCGTCCCGATGTGCCGAAGACGCTCGATGTGCCGCCTGAGCTCGATCCGCTCAACCCCGCATCGCAAAAGAAGAAACCTGACTTGAATAACGGAGCACCCGCATGAACGCCCTGAGCAACCTGAAACTGCCGCCATGGATGCAAGGCATCGCCAACAGCCGCAACAAGAGCAGCCTGGCCGCGCCTATCCTGATCATCATGCTGCTGGCGATGATGGTGCTGCCGCTGCCGGCCTTTGTGCTCGACATCTTCTTCAGCTTCAATATCGCGCTGGCGGTGATCGTGCTGCTGACCAGCCTGTACACGGTCAAGCCGCTGGACTTCATGGCCTTCCCGACCATCCTGCTGGTATCGACCATGCTGCGCCTGTCGCTGAACGTGGCGTCGACCCGCGTGGTGCTGACCGAGGGCCACACCGGCGCCGACGCGGCCGGCAAGGTGATCGAAGCCTTCGGCCACTTCCTGATCGGCGGTAACTACACGGTCGGTATCGTGGTGTTCATTATTTTGACGATCATTAACTTCACGGTCGTCACCAAGGGTGCGGGCCGTATCGCCGAGGTGGGCGCGCGTTTCGCCCTGGATGCGATGCCGGGCAAGCAGATGGCGATCGACGCCGACCTCAACGCCGGCCTGATCGGCGAGGCCGAGGCCCGCAAGCGCCGCAGCGAAGTGGCGCAGGAAGCGGAATTCTACGGCGCCATGGACGGTGCCAGTAAGTACGTGCGCGGCGACGCCGTGGCCGGTATTTTGGTGACGGTGATCAACGTGGTCGGCGGCCTGCTGGTCGGCCTGCTGCAGCACGACCTGACCTTTGCCGACGCGCTGAAGAACTACACGCTGCTGGCCATCGGTGACGGCCTGGTGGCGCAAATCCCGTCGCTGGTGATTTCCACCGCGGCCGGTATCGTGGTGTCGCGCGTGGCCAGCGAACAGGACATCGGTACCCAGGTGGTGGGGCAGTTGTTCGCCAAGCCGCAGGTGCTGTACATCACCGCCGCCATCATCGGCGGCATGGGCCTGATCCCCGGCATGCCGAACCTGGTGTTCCTGCTGTTGGCCGGCGTGCTGGCGGGCTCGGCATACCTGATGACGCGCAAGGCCGAAGCCGGCAAGACCGCCGAAGTGGCGGCGGCCGAAGCAGCTGCTGCCTCGCCGGCCGCAGCGCCGGAGCAGGAAGAGGCCAGCTGGCAGGACATCATGCCGGTCGATACGCTGGGCCTGGAAGTGGGCTACCGCCTGATCCCGCTGGTGGACAAGACGCAGGGCGGCGAGCTGCTCAAGCGCATCAAGGGCATCCGCAAGAAGTTTGCGCAGGAGGTGGGTTTCCTGGCGCCGCCGGTGCACATCCGCGACAACCTGGAATTGAAACCGTCGGCCTACCGCATCACGCTCAAGGGCGTGGAAGTGGGCACGGGCGAAGCGTTCAACGGCCAGTTCCTGGCGATCAATCCAGGCATGGCCAGCGGCACCTTGCCGGGCATGGTGACCACCGATCCAGCCTTCGGCCTGCCTGCCACGTGGATCGACGCCAATCTGCGCGACCAGGCGCAGGGCATGGGCTACACCGTGGTCGACGCCGGCACGGTGGTGGCCACGCACTTGAATCACCTGATCACGACGCATGCGTCCGAGTTGCTGGGCCGCGCCGAGGTGCAGGCGCTGCTCGATCATCTGGGCAAGGATGCGCCCAAGCTGGTGGAAGACCTGGTGCCGAAGATGGTGTCGCTGTCGACCTTGCAGAAGGTGCTGCAGAACCTGCTGGTGGAAGGTGTGCACATCCGCGACATGCGGTCCATCATCGAGACACTGGCCGAGCATGCCGTGCATACGCAGGATCCGGGCGACCTGACGGCGCTGGTGCGCATTTCGCTGGGCCGCGCCATCGTGCAGCAGTTGTTCCCCGGCGCCAGCGAGTTGTCGGTGATGACGCTGGATAATCGCTTGGAGCGCTTGCTGATGCAGGCGCTGGCGGCCAGTGGTCCCGACGGCGCGGGTATCGAGCCGGGGCTGGCCGACACCATCGCGCAGCAGGCGCAGCAGGCGGCGCAGCAGCAGGAGGCGCTGGGCTTGACGCCGGTGCTGCTGGTGCCGGGGCCGCTGCGGGCCTTGCTGTCGCGCTTCCTGCGCCGCGCCTTGCCGCAGCTGAAGGTGCTGTCGCATGCAGAGATCCCGGAGACCAAGACCATCCGCGTGACGGCATTGGTGGGCCAGCAGCCGGCCTGAGTTTGAGCGGATCGCGCATGCAGCCATGCGGGCGGCCTAGACTGTTTGCATGGATGACGACGATTTCGATACGCCGTGGAAGGAGGTGGTCATGTGCCACTTCCCGGAATTCATGGCCTTCTACTTTCCCCTTGTGCATGCCGCGATCGACTGGTCGCGGCCGCACACTTTTCTCGATCAGGAGTTCGGCGCGCTGGCGCGCGATGCGGAACTGGGCAAGCGCGTGCTCGACAAGCTGGTCAGCGTGCATTTGCATGACGGCAGTGAGCAATGGGTGCTGGTGCATCTGGAGGTGCAGGGCTGGCGTGATGCGCGGTTCGCTGAGCGCATGTTTGTCTACAATTATCGTGTCTACGATCGCTATCGGCGACCTGTCGCCAGCCTGGCGTTGCTGACGGACGATGGCAGGCGTTGGCGGCCTTCGTCGTTTGCTTATCATCTGCTTGGTTGCAGGATGGGGATTGAATTCCCTGTCGTTAAACTGCTGGACTATGCTGATCGCCTTGATGAACTGCGGCAGCACGAGAATCCCTTTGCGCTGGTGACAATGGCGCATTTGCAGGCGCGGCAGACCAAAGGCAACGCCCATCGGCGCCGCATCGCCAAGTGGAAGCTCACCAAGCTACTGTATCAGCGTGATTGGGACAGGCAGCGTATCATCAACTTGTACCGGGTGATCGACTGGATCATGCGCTTGCCGACGGGGCTTGAGGTACGTTTACGATCTGGCATGTTGGAAATAGAAAGGAGGAGGGCCATGGTCTACTTGTCTTCTATTGAACGTATTGGAATGGAAATTGGCCGGAAAGAAGGCTTGAAATTAGGCCTTCAAGAGGGGCGGCAGGTAGGTCTGCAGGAGGGGCTGCAAGAGGGCCGGCAAGAGGGCCGGCAAGAGGGCAGACAAGAGGGGTGGGCTGAAGGGCTTACCGCGTTGCTTGTTCAGCGCTTTGGCCCGCTGGATGCGCACGTGCTGTCACGCATCGCCGAGGCCGATGTGCCGCAACTGTCCGCTTGGGCGCGGAACTTTGTCGATGCCACCTCGCTGGACGAGGTTTTTCGCAGCAGTTAAGCCACCTCGGCAGCAATGGGGAAATGCGGCCCATTTCCACCCCTGTTCATCGGATCGTTTCCAGAGTGCATCGTCAATAATGGCACTGTCAGAGTAAAGGCGTCTCATCCGGAAGACGCACTGCTCGACTTAGATTCCTGAGAGCCGGCCATGAACGTCAAAAAATTTACCGCACCGACATCCCGCGAGGCACTGCGCAAAGTGCGCGAATCGCTCGGCCCCGATGCCGTGATCCTGTCCAACCGCCAGGCCGATGGCGGCGTTGAAATCCTCGCGCTGGCCAACGACGATGCCGCTTCGCTGGCCATGCCTGCGCCGCATTCGCCGATGGCCGATCCAGCGCCGTCGCTCGACCTGACCACCGCCGTGCCGCAAGCCCGCGCCGATCAGCGTCTGGAGCCACGGATGGAGCCACGCATGGAATCGCGCATGGAACCGCGTTTCGAAACCAACTACCCAACCCCGGCCCCGACCCCGGCCCCGGCCGCTCTGCCAGCGCAACCGGTGCGCCGCGTGGTGGCGTCCGCCGCATCGTTCGCCAGCGCCACCAAGGCCGCTGCCGCAGCGCCGGCGCCAGCCACGCTGGACGTCGACCAGATCGCCGCCATGGTCAGCGCCGCCGTCGCCAGCGCCAAGCAGAACGCCGCCGCCGAAATGCAGAACATGATGGGCGAGATCCGCGCCATGCGCGGCATGATGGAAACCCAGCTGGCCGAAATCTCCTGGGGCACGACGCAAGCGCGCGAACCGCAGAAAGCCACCGTGCTGCGCGAGATGCTGGCGGCCGGTTTCTCGGCCAGCCTGGCGCGTTATCTGATTGAAAAACTGCCGGCCAACCGCGACGCCGCCGACAGCATGCGCTGGATCAAGAACGTCCTGACCCGCAACCTGCAAACCATGGCCAACGAAGATGCGCTGATCGAGCAGGGCGGCGTGTTTGCGCTGGTCGGTCCGACCGGCGTCGGCAAGACCACCAGCACCGCCAAGCTGGCCGCGCGCTGCGTGATGCGCCACGGCCCGGACAAGCTGGCCCTGATCACCACCGACGCCTACCGTATCGGCGCCCACGAGCAGCTGCGCATCTACGGCAAGATCCTCGGCGTGATGGTGCACTCGGTCAAGGACGAAGCCGACCTGCGCATCGCCCTCAAGGAATTGAAGAACAAGCACACCGTGCTGATCGATACCGTCGGCGTCAGCCAGCGCGACCAGATGGTCACGGAACAGGTCTCGATGCTGCAAGGCGCCGGCTCGGACGTCAAGCGCCTGCTGTGCCTGAACGCCACGGCGACCCAGGAAACCCTGAACGAAGTGGTGCGCGCCTACCAGGGCAGCGGCCTGGCCGGCTGCATCATGACCAAGCTGGACGAAGCCGCCGCGATCGGCAATGTGCTCGACGTGGTGATCCGCCAGAAGCTGAATCTGTTCTACGTCTCGAACGGCCAGCGCGTGCCGGAAGACCTGCACCTGGCCGATCCGGCCTACCTGATCGACCGCGCTTTCAAGTTGAAACGCGATGTCGTCAACACCCAATACCTGGACGCCGAACTGCCTCTGCTGATGAGCAACGGCCAGAACGAACAAGCAATGCGCGAGGTGCACCTTGGCTAATTTCGATTTCGACCAGGCGGAGGGACTGCGCCGCATGCTGGCGGGGCCGCAGCCCCGCATCGTCACCTTCCTGTCGGCTTCGCCGCAGGACGACAAGGGCGCCATGCTGGTCAACCTGGGCGCCTCGCTGGCCCGCGCCGGCAACGACGTGCTGCTGGTCGACGCCTGCGCCAGCGCCCACGGCGTGGCCTCGCGCCTCGGTGTGGACGGCGGCGCCAGCCTGCTCAACGTCGCCCGCCAGGAGTGCGCACTGAACCAGGTGATCCACCAGGTGCCGCAAGGCTTTGCTGTGGCGTCGATGACACGCGGCCTGCCGCGCAGCGGTCCGGACGAGACCCGCCGCCTGGCCAAGGCCTTCGATGTGCTGGCCAAGCAGACCGGCATCGTCATCGTCGACGGCGAGTTCGACGGCGTGGCCTTCCCGGTGCCGGTCATGGCCAGCTCGGAAATCGTGGTGCAGGTGTCGAATAGCGCTACCTCGATCAAGGCCGCTTACAGTATGATCAAGCGCCTGAACCAGGAGCTGGGACGGCGCCCGTTCGGAATTCTGGTCACCGGGGCTTCCGAATCGGAAGCAAAGGTGGTATACGATAATATGGCACAGGCAGCAAGCCGATACCTGGCGGTGAACCTCGTTTCGATGGGATCGGTGCCGGCGGATGAATACCTGCAACGCGCGGCACGCTTGGGGCGTGCGGTGGTCGATGCGTTTCCGCTGGCCGGGGCTTCGGTCGCGTTTCGTCAACTGGCGGGGCGCTTCGCGCTGGCCGGCTCGCCATCTTTCCGTTAAGGGAGCATCAATATTTTAGCGCTTAATCAATAATAAACAGGCTATGTACACGGTCAAAGGGAAAGCGGACAAGGATTCTTTGCTGACGGAGCATATGCCGTTGGTCAAGCGCTTGGCCCATCACATGAAGGCGAAACTGCCGCCCAGCGTCGAAGTCGACGATCTGGTGCAAGCCGGGATGATCGGCCTGCTCGACGCCATCAGCCGTTACGAGGAAACGCACGGCGCCCAGTTCGAAACCTATGCCGTGCTGCGCATCCGCGGCGCGATGCTGGACGAGCTGCGCAACAGCGACTGGCTGCCGCGCTCGATGCGCCAGAACATGCGCAAGATCGAAACCGCGATGAGCACCTTGCAGCAGCGCCTGGGCCATCCGCCAACCGAGTCGGAAGTGGCCAAGATGCTCAAGCTGTCGCTGGCCGACTACCAGGAAATGCTGTCCGAAGGCGGCGGCCACCAGCTGGTGTACTACGAGGATTTTCACGACGACGACGGCAACGACAGCTTCCTCGACCGCTATGCGGCGGACGATGATGCGGACCCGCTGCGCTCGCTGCTGGACGGCGACTTCCGCCAGGCCGTGATCGACGCCATCGACGCCCTGCCGCCGCGCGAGAAGATTCTGATGGGGCTGTACTACGAAGAGGAGCTCAACTTGAAAGAAATCGGCGCCGTGATGGGCGTATCGGAATCGCGCGTATCGCAGTTGCATACGCAGGCCGTGGCGCGTCTGCGCGCCTCACTTCGGGAGCGGTCTTGGACTGGGCCAGCGTAGCCGGGGTGCTGCTGGCGCTGGCCGGCATCGTCATCGGCCAGACGCTGGAAGGCGGCAAGCTGTCCTCGCTGCTGCAGCCGGCCGCGTTCGCGATCGTGGTGGTCGGCACCTTCGGCGCCGTCATGCTGCAGACCCGCTTCCAGACTTTCCTGCGCGGCTTGCGCATGCTGCGGCTGGTGTTCGCGCCGCCGGCCGACAGCCGCGCCGTGCTGGCGCGCGACATCAACGCCTGGAACCTGGCGGCGCGGCGCGACGGTTTGCTGTCGCTGGAGCGCTACATGCTCGCGTCCAAGGACAAGTTCAACACCAAGGGCTTGCGCCTGATCGTCGACGGCATCAACCCCGACAAGCTGCGCCAGATCCTCGACACTGAAATCACCGCCTTCGAAACCGAAGAGCGGCAGGCGGTGCGCATCTGGGAATCGGCGGCCGGCTACTCGCCCACCATCGGCATCCTGGGCGCCGTGCTGGGCCTGATCCACGTGATGGAAAACCTCACCGACCCGAGCAAGCTCGGCTCCGGCATCGCGGTGGCCTTCGTCTCGACCATCTACGGCGTCGGCCTGGCCAACCTGTTCTTCTACCCGATCGCCAACAAGCTCAAGGCCATCGTCACCCAGGCCGTGCACCAGCAGGAAATCGCCGCCGCCGTGTTCTACGACATCGCCACCGGCGACCACACGCGCGTCATCGACGAGCGCATCGCCACGCTGATGCGGGAGCACTGACGTGCAGAACCGGCGCGCGCGCAGGAAGTTCGACGACGAACCGGAGAACCACGAACGCTGGTTGATCTCCTACGCCGACTTCATCACGCTGCTGTTCGCCTTCTTCGTCGTCATGTATGCGATTTCGGTGGTCAATATCGGCCAGTACAAGGTGTTGTCGGTGGCCTTGGGCGATGCCTTCGGCGGCGCCGGCTCGGCCAAGCCCATCAATACCGAAGTGCCCAACCTGCCCATCCCCAATCCCAACCTGAAGCGCCACGCCGAACTGCTGCGCAAGGAAAAGACCCAGATGACCAAGCTGGCGCAGGACTTGTTGTCCACGCTGGCGCCGCTGGTCAAGGAGGGCAAGGTGCGGGTGACGCAAAACAGCCGCGGCGTCAGCGTCGAGATCAACGCCTCGGTGCTGTTCGATCCGGGCGAGGCCCGTTTGACCAACGAATCGACCGAAGCGCTGCGCGCCGTCGCCGGCCTGCTGAAAAGCGACGACCACAAGGTGCAGGTCGAAGGCCACACCGACAACCAGCCTATCCGCAACACGCTGTTCCCGTCCAACTGGGAATTGTCGGCGGTGCGCGCCAGCAGCGTGGTGCGGCTGTTCATCGACGCCGGCGTGGCGCCGGAGCGGCTGACGGCGGTGGGCTACAGCGCCAACGTGCCGGTGGCGTCGAACGACACGCAACTCGGCCGCGCGCGCAACCGCCGCGTGGCGGTGACGATCTTGTCCGGCATTCCGGACGCGGTAACGGAGTTGCCGACGACGCCGGCGCAGTAATCAGCCGGCTAAAAAGCCGCGGCTGCGGGGCAGGGAAGTGGACAGGCCGCCAGGGCCGTAGAAGTTGTTCGCAGCCGCCGTTTGCGGACGCAGCGCTTGCAGCGCGCCCTGCGCATGGTTCATCTGCTTGTTGATCAGCATGCCGTTGATGCGGTTCAGTTCCTTGGCTGCGCGCGCATGCTGCTGCAGCGCTTGCCACAAGGCGGTCGCTTCGGCGGCATCGGCGCCGCAGGCGGCAACCCAGGCATCCATGCCGGCTTCCTCGGCCGGGTAGCCGGCCTTGCCCAGGGCGCGGTGGCGCTGGGCCGACAACAGGGTCATCTGCGTGACCAGTGCCGATTTCTTCGTGGTAAGGGCCGTCAGGCCATCGATTTCCGCCGCCACCAGGTGTTGCTGCTCCTGCTTCAGGACGCCCAGCAGGGTCGTCATGATGTGTTCTTCTTCGCGCAGGCTGTTCAGCGGGGTAGCGGTTGACATGGTAGACCTATCGTTTGCGAGAGTGCAGCAGATCCTTGACTGTATCCAGCAAGCCATCCGCCACTTTTTCCGAGTTGACCTGGAACTGGCCGTCGGCTATCGCCAGCTTGATGCGTTCGACTTTTTTGGTGTCGAACACCGCGCTGTTGCCGCCGGCCGCACTGGCCGCCAATGCCTGGCCTTGCGGCGACAGGCGCACGTTGTCGGACGTTGCAGGCGTCGCCGGGGCTGCCGCCTTGTCCGCGCCGCGCGCAGTCGAGGTGGAAGCCGGGGATGACGACGGCAAGCCGGTCGTGCTCTTCAATGTATCGTTAATTTTCACAGCTTTATCCTTCTCTGGTAGGAGTACGAAACTCCGGGATCTGAGTATGTAACGGCGGCTGCGCCCAAAACTTTAGCGTTGCCGTGCCTCAAGACCCCTGGCGTTCGATCAAAACGCCACCTCCACCAGCCCGCCTGCCTTGGCGATTCCCGTGATTTGTTGCCCACCGGAAGTTTTTACCTGGACTACCTGGCCGTCGCCGGCCGT
The DNA here is from genome assembly GCF_009380165.1 of Rugamonas rivuli. Lineage (GTDB taxonomy): Bacteria > Pseudomonadota > Gammaproteobacteria > Burkholderiales > Burkholderiaceae_D > Rugamonas > Rugamonas rivuli. The sequence continues at coordinate 37,369 of NZ_WHUF01000004.1, read as the reverse complement.
GCTCATGGCGCGCGCCTCGGCCGACACGCTGAAGCCGTTGCCGCTGGACACCAGGCGCACCAGTTGTCCGGATTGCACCACCGGCTTGCTGCGCAGCGTATCGAGACGCAGCGGGGTGCCCGGCGGCAATGAAATATTGGTGCTGCGGCCGATCACCTGGCCCATGTCGGTGGCTATACCGGCCGGCAACATTGTCAGATCGCCCTTCAGCGTCACCAGCTGGCCGGCCTCGATGGCCTGGCCCTGGGCCAGCGGCGCCGCGCTGGCGATGTAGTCGCCGACCACCGTCACCGTGGCTTGAATATATACTGTCCAGGCCGTCGGTGTCGCACAGCGCACGCCGACCGTGGTCTTGCCCCAGGCGCGCGCGCCGGGCATGAAGAAGGCTTGCGGCTCGGCGCAGGCGGCCAGGTTCATGCGCGGATCGACCGCGCCGACCGCCACCGTCACCTGGCCCGGCAGGCCGCCGCTCTGTACTTGCAGGAACTGTTCGACGCTGCGCTTGAGCGCGGCCGGGTCCTGGTAAGCCGCTGGGCGCGGCGCGGGGGCTTGCTGGGCGGTGGCCGCCGGCAGCAGGGCCAGCAGGGCGGCGGTAGTGAGCAATCGTTTCATGGCGTGAGTATCCCCTTCAATATTGCCATCATAGTCTGGCGGTCTGAACTTGAAGCCTTGAATAGGACCGAAAAGCAGGTGCTTATCGCTCGATGGTGACGACCGGCAACTCCGTATCATCGATCCTGTCATAACAAGTACGTCCATTGGGAGCTGCCATGGTTGGGAAACTCGACGATTACCTGCGCTTTAACGAAGCCGCGCTGGGCTTGCGCTCACAGCGCCAGAGCGTGCTCGCCTCGAATATTGCCAACGGCGACACCCCGAACTACAAGGCCCGCGATATCGATTTCAGCAGCGCGATGCAGGCCGCGCTGGACAAGGCCAGCCCGAGCGCGGCGGCCAGCCTGAAGACCACCGCCAGCAAGCATTACCCCAACCCTCAACAAGACGGCGGCACCATGGCGGACGGTACGCCGCTGCTGTACCGCGGCGTGGTGCAGGGCGCGGTCGACGGCAACACGGTCGACATGGACGTCGAGCGCAACCAGTTCGCCGATAACGCCATCCGCTACGAGGCTGGCATCACCGCAATCAACGCCCAGATCAAAAGCATGATGGCGGCGATCCAGGGAGGTAACTAATCATGTCGCTGTTTAATATTTTCAATGTTTCCGGTTCGGCCATGAGCGCGCAGGCGCAGCGCCTGAACGTGGTGGCCTCCAACCTGGCCAATGCCGACAGCGCCACCAGCGCCAGCGGCGAAGCCTACCGCGCGCGCCAGGTGGTGTTCGAAGCGACCACGCCGGCCGCCGGCGGCGCCGCCACCGGCGTGCGCGTCAAGCAGGTGGTGGAAGACCAGTCGCCGATGAAACAGATGTACGACCCCAAGCATCCGATGGCGGATGACAAGGGTTATGTGACCATGCCCAACGTCAATGTGGTGGATGAGATGGTCAATATGCTGTCGGCCTCGCGGTCCTACCAGACCAACGTCGAGACCATGAATGCGGCCAAGACCCTGCTGCTCAAAACCCTGACCATCGGCCAGTAATCTTTAAGAGGCAATCATGACTATTAGCGGAGTGATCGACACGCCCAAGGCGGCCGCGGTCAATAGCACCAGCGGTACCGGCAGCGCCACCAGCGCCAGCGGCACCAAGAACGCCAACGACATCGGCGCGGACCAGGACAAGTTCATGAAGCTGCTGGTGACGCAGCTGAAGAACCAGGATCCGCTGAACCCGATGGACAACGCGGCCATGACCAGTCAGCTGGCCCAGCTGTCGACGGTGACCGGCATCAACAAGGTCAACGCCACGCTGGAATCGCTGCGCACCGACCAGGCCAGCGCGCAATCGCTGACGGCCACCAATCTGATCGGCAAGGGCGTGCTGGTGGAGGGCAAGGGCATCGAGCTGTCGAGCAGCACCGACTCGGCCGGCAAGACCACCACCACCAGCGTGTTCGGCATCGACCTGGCCACGGCCGCCGACAGCGTGACCATCTCGATCCAGGACAAGACCGGCGCCACCGTGCGCACCATGAACATGAAGGGGACCGACATCGGCACCTATCCGATCACCTGGGACGGCACCACCGACGCCAAGACCGTCGCGCCGGCCGGCAGCTACACCTTTGCGGTCAAGGCGGTCAGCGGCGGCAAGACGCTGACCGACTCGACGCCGCTGCAATTGGCGGCCGTGGCCAGCGTGTCGACCGGCAGCGGCGGCGTCAAGCTGAACACCTCGCTCGGACAGTTCGCCATGTCCGATGTTAAAGAAGTTTTGTAACGTACCTCATACCTAGCATAGGGGAATACCATGTTCCAACAAGGACTTAGCGGCCTGAACGCAGCATCCAAATCGCTGGACGTTATCGGCAACAACATCGCCAACGCCAGCACCGTTGGTTTCAAGGGCTCGCAGGCGCAGTTTGCCGACCTGTACGCCAACTCGCTGAACGGCGTGTCGGGCAACAACCCGGGCATCGGTGTGATGACGTCCAAGCTGGCCCAGCAATTTACGCAGGGCAATATCGAAACCAGCAACAACCCGCTGGACATTTCCATCAACGGCGGCGGCTTCTTCCGCGAAGTGGTCAACGGCGCGGTGCAGTACTCGCGCAACGGCCAGTTCCATGAAGACAATACCCACACCCTGGTCAATGCCCAGGGCGCGGTGCTGACCGGCTACCTGTCGAACGCGGCCGGCGTGATCCAGCTCGGTGCGCCAGTGCCGCTGACCTTGGACAAGTCCGACCTGACGCCGGTGCAAACCACCACCGCCAACTTCCAGCTGAACCTGAGCTCGGCCGAGAAGGTGCCGGCCACGATACCGTTCGACGCCGGCGATCCGACCAGCTACAACAAGCAGACCGTGCTGAACGTGTTCGACAGCCTGGGTACTTCGCACATCATGACGACCTACTACGTCAAGACCGACGCCAATACCTGGGACGTGTACGCGGCGGCCGACAACAAGGAAATCATTTCGGGTAGCGTGGCTGCGGCGATCAACATCGACCCCAACGTGAAGACTGCCCGCACCGCCTACAACGATGCAGTGCGCGCGACCCCGCCTGACCCTGCGGCGATCGCCTCAGCCGCTTTCACCTATGCACAGGCGGCCCACGATTCGATGGCTGCAGCGGCTGTGGTGCCGCCAGCCGCTGCCTCGCCGGCGCAGTTGGCCGCGCTGGACGCCGCATTCACCGCGCTCGATCCGACTGGCAGCAATTCGATCACCGGCATGACGCCCGATCAGATCAACGCCAAGCTGGCGGCCGCCATCACCGTGCCAGCCGTCAAGGCCGGCACGCTGCTGTTCACCAAAACCGGCGTGCTGGACCCCGAGGCCATGGCCCTGATGCAGCCGACGCCGCAAACGCTGCCGTTCAACATCAGCCTGCCGATCTTCCCGGACACCGGCTCCCAGCAGCCGATGGTGGTCGCCACCACCTTCGACAAAACCACCCAGTACGGCAGCGTCACCAACGACCTGGGCTCGGTGCAGAACGGCTACTCGGCCGGTTCCTGGCAGCGTTATGCGATCGACGCCAACGGCGTGATCCTGGGCCAGTACAGCAACGGCAAGGCGCGTCCGATGGGGCAGATCGCCATGGCCAACTTCGCCAGCGTCGACGGCCTGACCCCGCTGGGCAACAATGCCTGGGCGGAAAGCTCGGCTTCCGGCACGCCGCAGGTCGGGGTGCCGAACGCCGGCTCGATGGGTTCCTTGCGCGCCAACTCGGTGGAAGTGTCCAACGTCGACCTGACGGCCGAACTGGTCAACATGATCACCGCGCAGCGCGTCTACCAGGCCAATGCGCAGACCATCAAGACCGAGGATTCGGTGCTGCAAACCCTCGTCAATCTGCGTTAATAGAGTAAGCCATGGACCGCCTGGTTTATACCGCGATGACAGGTGCGCGGCACGTGATGGAGCAGCAGGCCACCGTCGCCAACAACCTGTCCAACGCCACCACCACCGGCTTCCGCGCGCAGCTCGATACGTTTCGGGCGGTGCCGGTGGTGTCGGAGGGCTTGCAGACGCGCGCCTTCGTGGTCGATTCCACGGTGGGTGCCGACATGCGCGCCGGCCCGATCCAGACCACCGGCCGCGCGCTGGACATCGCGGTGCGCGACCAGGGCTGGATCGCGGTGCAGTCGGCCGACGGTTCGGAAGCCTACACCCGCAACGGCAGCCTGAAGATCAGCGAGAACGGCCTGCTGCAAACCACCAGCGGCCAGACGCTGGTGGGCGACGGCGGCCCGATCGCCATCCCGCCGGACACCACGGTGATGGTGGCCGGCGACGGCACGGTCAGCACCATCTCCACCGATTTCAAGCCCGGCCCGGCCAATGTGCTGGGGCGGATCAAGCTGGTCAATCCCGACCCCAAGGGCCTGGTGCGCGGCGACGACGGCCTGTTCCGCCAGCTCAGCGGCACGCCGGCCGAGAACGACCCGGCGGTGCGCGTGGTCGATGGCGCGCTGGAGGGCAGCAATGTCAATCCGGTCGACTCCATGGTCAACATGATCAGTCTGGCTAGGCAGTTCGAAATGCAAATGAGTTTGCTGAAGAACGCCGAGAATAACGCCGCAAAAGCCACCCAGATATTAGCGCTTAGCTAAAAAATGGTCGTGGGCTAAATTTTGTATTTATTGCCGACGCTGGCAACCGGGGTTGCCAGCGTACTGACAAGAAAAATACTCAAGCCGATATGTTACAGGGGGACAGTGACCGGAACGGGACTATATAAAGTGGTTCCTGTTCCTAATTGTCCCGATAAACTCTGACCAAAACACTTCACGGTACCGCTTTCGAGAAGGGCACAGGAATGATTCGAGCCGAGAGACAGCGAAATAATTTTTTCACTGATGCCAATTACGTCTGAGGCGGCTTCCTGCGGCGCGGCGCGGCCGTTACCCAATTGCCCGGTTCCGTTCATGCCCCAGCATTGCGCGCCACCGCTTTGGGTGATGATGCAGGTATGTGAGATGCCGGTAATAATTGAGATCGCATCATTGCGAAGTCCCAGCACCGCTACCGGAGTTGAGTAGATACCGATGCCAGTAAAGCCCAGGGCTCCAAAAGTATTGTTGAACCCCCAGCAAAATACTGCATGATCGTCTTTTACTGCGCAACCATCGTACATGCTGGCCGATGTAGATATCACATTGGTCGAAAGGCCAAGTGCATAATTTGGGGCACCGTAGGTAGCGCCGTCTGTGCTGTCTTTAGTGCCAATACCGAATTGCGCATACTTGTTGTTACCGAAACATTTTGCTCCACCTTTGTTGTCACGATAGCATGTTGTGAAGCCATTGCCCTGGAGGGCAACCACGTCGTTCATACCTGCAGCGTAAAGCGGAATACTGCTATGAGTGATGGAAACGTTGCGGTTAAGTTGCCCACCCGAATTTGAGCCCCAGCAGTAAATATTCCCATAAGTGTCCAATACGCAAGCATGATTGTTCCCTACAGTGAGGGCTTTTGCGGCACCTGTGGGTATTTGAACTGCGACAGGAGTTGTGCTTGAAACCAATGTTTTACTGGCAAGTTGACCATAGTTGTTGAAGCCCCAGCAATAGACGGAGCCGGTCGAAGTCAGTGCGCAAGTAAAATACGTGCCGCCGGCGATAGCGGTGATTTGATAGCTGGAAAGGCCTTGCACTTCAACCGGGGTGAGACTAGTGACCGTCTTTCCATTACCTAACTGCCCGTAGCTATTTTGCCCCCAGCACTTTGCGCCGCCGGTGGATAAAGCCGCGCAAGAATGGAAGTTGCCAGTTCCTATGGCGGTTGCTACCGCAGCATTTGAAGGCGCCATCGCCAAAAAGAGCATGCTCGCTACGCCGGCTTGGCAGGCCAGCTTTAATAGCCATTTACTGCCATTGATTATTGTGTCCATGGGCTTCCTTTTGAATAGATTCGTTGAAAATTGGTTTTAAGCAATTTTAGTCTACACCATTTTGTTTTATATGCAAAGTTTACTATTTTGCATTCATTTCTCAGTCCGTTGATTGCCCTCGCCCATATAGGCGCTGCCGCCACTTGGGGGGAATTCGATTGGCTTCGCGCTGTTACTGAGGAATAGAGGCGCAAAAGGTGCCTAGACCTCCGCTTTGAGTTGATGACCTCTCCCGCATAATGATTGCATGGGATGAGTAGCTGTCGCTTTTGACGGCTCCCGTCCAAGCAACGGGAGAAGCATCATGATACGTTCACTGTGGATCGCCAAGACTGGCATGGAAGCGCAACAGACTGCGCTCGATGTCACGTCCAACAACCTGGCCAACGTCAGCACCAACGGCTTCAAGAAATCGCGCGCCGTGTTCGAGGATCTGCTGTACCAGAACATCCGCCAGCCTGGCGGCCAGTCGTCGCAGCAGACCAACCTGCCGTCGGGCATGCAGCTCGGTACCGGCGTGCGTCCGGTGGCGATCGAGCGCGTGCACACCCAGGGCAATCCCCAGTCGACCGGCAACGATAAAGACCTGATGGTCAACGGCAACGGCTTCTTCAATGTGCTGCTGCCCGACGGCACCACCGCCTACACCCGCGATGGCTCCTTCCAGCGCGACAACAACGGCCAGATGGTCACGTCCAGCGGCTTCGTGCTGCAACCGGCCATCACCATCCCGATCACCGCGCAATCGATCACCGTGGGCCGCGACGGCACCGTCTCGGTCACGCTGCCGGGCCAGGTGGCGCCGCAGCAGATCGGCAGCATCCAGCTGTCGACCTTCATCAACCCGACCGGGCTGGAATCGAAGGGCGAGAACCTGTACGTGGAAACCGGCGCTTCCGGCAACCCGCAAACCAACACCCCGGGCACCAATGGCACCGGCGTCATCCTGCAAGGCTATGTGGAAACCTCGAACGTCAACGTGGTCGAGGAAATGGTCAATATGATCCAGACCCAGCGCGCCTATGAAATCAACTCGAAGGCCATCACGACCTCCGACCAGATGCTGGCCAAGCTGTCGCAGATGTAAGGAGTCGAGCATGAAATACGCCATCACCATCGTTGTCGCAGCAGCCGCCCTGGGCGGCTGCATGACCACGCCGACCTCCATCGTGCAGATGCCGATGTCGGCCCGTCCGCTGACCAGCGAACGGCTGCAGGCGGCGCCGAGCAACGGCGCCATCTACCAGAACGCCGCCTTCCGTCCTATCTTCGAAGACCGCCGCGCGCGCCACGTGGGCGATGTGCTGACCCTGGTCATCACCGAGAAGACGTCGGCGGTCAAGGCCGGCGCCAGCTCGGGCAACAAGTCCGGCAGCGTCAGCGCCACCGTGCCCGGCCCGCTGCAATCGACCTTCGGCAATCCTCTGTCGGTCAGCAACTCCAGCAAGTTCGCCGACGGCGACAACCAGTCGGCCAGCAACACCTTCACCGGCACCATGGGCGTGACCGTGGTCGAGGTGCTTTCCAACGGCAACCTGATCGTCGCCGGCGAGAAGCAGGTGGCGATGAACAAGGGCGTGGAATTCATCCGCTTCTCCGGCATGATCAATCCCGACAATATCGCCACCGGCAACACCGTGCAATCGACCGCCGTGGCCGACGCCAAGGTCGAGTACCGCACCAACAGCCAGATCGACCGCGCCGAGATGGCATCGATGGCTTCGCGCTTCTTCCAAAGCCTGTTACCTTTCTGATGGCCATCATGGACAGCACTCAATCAATCATGCAGGGCGCGCGCAAGCTGGCGGCGCTGTCGCTGGTGGCGGCCTCGCTGCTGGTGCAGCCGGTTCATGCCGAGCGCCTCAAGGACCTGGTCAGCATCGCCGGCGTGCGGCAGAATCAGCTGATCGGCTACGGCCTGGTCGTCGGCCTCGACGGCAGCGGCGACCAGACCACGCAAACCCCGTTCACCGTGCAGAGCGTGGTGTCGATGTTGCAGCAGCTGGGCGTGAACCTGCCGCAGGGCACCTCGCTGCAATTGAAGAACGTCGCCGCCGTGATGGTGACGGCCTCGCTGCCGCCGTTCGCGCAGCCGGGCCAGACGCTGGACATCACGGTCTCGTCGATGGGTAACGCCAAGAGCCTGCGCGGCGGCACGCTGCTGATGACGCCGCTCAAAGGCGCGGACGGCCAGGTGTACGGCATGGCCCAGGGTAATGTGCTGGTGGGCGGCGTCGGCGTCGCGGCCGGCGGCGCCGGCGGCAGCTCGCTGACCGTCAACCACCTCAGCGTGGGCAAGATTTCCGGCGGCGCCACCGTCGAGCGCGCGGTCGCCTCCAGCCTGGGCGAGGGCAACTTCATCAAGCTGGAATTGAACACCGCCGACTTCGCCACCGCCAGCCGCGTGGTCGAAGTGATCAACGATAAATACGGTCCCGGCATCGCCTACGCGCTGGACAGCCGCGTGATCCGCGTGCAGTCGCCCAGCAGCAGCGACCAGCGCGTGAGCTTCATCGGCACCTTGCAGGACATGCAGGTCAATCCGGCCGAGCAGCCGGCCAAGGTCATCATGAACGCGCGCACCGGTTCGGTGGTGATGAACCGCGCCGTCACGCTGGAAACCTGCGCCATTTCGCACGGCAACCTGTCGATCTCGGTGACGGCCGATCCGCAGATCAGCCAGCCCAATCCGCTGTCCGGCGGGCGCACCGTGGTCGCGCCCAACCAGCAGGTGGGCATCAAGGCCGACGGCGGCAAGGTCATGATGGTCAAGGGCGGCGCCTCGCTGGCCGAGGTGGTCAAGGCGCTCAACGCCATCGGCGCCACGCCGCAGGATTTGCTGGCCATTTTGCAGGCGATGAAAGCGGCCGGTTCGCTGCGCGCCGAGCTGGAAATCATTTAGGAAGGTGCCGTCATGACCAGCTCATTTCCCAATGCGAATACCTCCAACGACCTCAGCAGCAAGTTCGCCCTCGACCTCAAGGACATGGGCAGCCTGCGGCAGTCGGCCAAGGCCGGCAGCCCGGAGGCGCTGAAGACCGCCGCCACGCAATTCGAAGCGATGTTCGTCAACATGATGATGAAGAGCATGCGCGAGGCGACGCCGCAGGACGGCATGATGGACAGCCAGCAGAGCAAGATGTTCACCACCATGCTGGACCAGCAGACCAGCCAGAATATCGCCAAGAAGGGCATCGGCCTGTCGGACATGCTGATACGCCAGCTGTCCAAGACCGCCGACAAGCAGGCGCTGGCGATCGGCAACGAGGCTGGCGACAGCAGCAGCGGCGCCAACGGCGGCAGCTTCGGCGGCCTGGCCAGCCTGATGGACGCCAAGCTGCAGCGCGCCATCGCGGCGGCCGGCGGCGCTGGCGCCGTCGGCTCGGTCGACGACAACAGCGCTGTGCCTGCCACCAACGCGGCCAACAAGGGCAGCCAGGCGCCGCACGTGCGCAGCTTCCAGGACAAGCTCGGCGCGCACGCCGAGGAAGCCAGCCGCGCCACCGGCATCCCGGCCAAGTTCATGCTGGGCCAGGCGGCGCTGGAGAGCGGCTGGGGCAAGCGCGAGATCAAGGGCCGCGACGGCAGCAACAGCCACAACCTGTTCGGCATCAAGGCCGGCGGCGACTGGAAGGGCAAGGTGGTCGAGGCCACCACCACCGAATACGTCAACGGCAAGGCGCAGACCAAGGTCGAGCGCTTCCGCGCCTACGACAGCTACAGCGACAGTTTTAAGGATTACGCCAAGCTGTTGGCGAGCAATCCGCGCTACGAAAAAGTGCTGGCCAGCGCGGGCGACGCCAGCAGCTTCGCCCAGGGCTTGCAGAAGGCCGGCTACGCCACCGATCCGAACTACGCGAACAAACTCACCAGCATCATCAAGCGCTCGCTGGCCGGTTGAGCGGGCGCGGGGTCAAGTTTTCCGGCGGTTTGCCGTTACCAATTTACGAATAGAGCATAAACATCATGTCCAGTCTTCTCAGCATCGGCAAAAGCGGTTTGTTGGCAGCCCAGGTAGGTCTGTCGACCACCGGCAACAACATCACCAACGCTGGCGTGGCTGGCTACAGCCGCCAGGCGGCGATCCAGTCGGACACCGCGACCCAGGACCAGGGCTTCGGCTTCGTCGGCAGCGGCACCGAGGTCAGCGCCGTGCGCCGCTATTACGACAACTTCCTCGCGGTGCAGCTGCGCAACGCCGAATCGAGCCAGGCCTCGCTCGACACCTACACCAAGCAGATCAGCCAGATCGACAACCTGCTGGCCGATCCCAAGGCCGGCCTGTCGCCGGCGCTGCAGGACTTCTTCAACGGCGTGCAGGACGCCACCTCGAACCCGGCCTCGGCCGCGTCGCGCCAGGCCATGCTGTCGACCGCCAACTCGCTGGCGTCGCGCTTCCAGGGCTTGAGCGCGCGGATGACCGAGATCGCCTCCGGCGTCAACGGCCAGATCGGCTCCACCGTCAACGAGATCAATTCCTACGCCAAGGAACTGGCGGCGCTGAACAACACCATTGCCGGCCTGGCCACCGACGGCAAGGCGCCCAATGATTTGCTGGACCACCGCGACCAGCTGCTGACCGAGCTGAACAAGCTGGTCAAGACCACCGTCATCCCGGGCGACAACAACAGTTTGACGGTCGAGTTCGGCACGGGGCAGCCGCTGGTGGTGGGCAACACCGCGTTCCAGCTGGCCACGTCCACCTCGCCCACCGACGCCAGCCGCGTCACGGTCGGCTACCAGAGCCCGAGCGGCAGCTTCAGCGCCTTGCCGGACAGCGTGCTGACCGGCGGCCAGATCGGCGGCCTGCTGGAGTTCCGCAACGGCGCCATGGACCGCGCGCAGAACTCGCTGGGCCAGGTGGCGGCCGGGCTGGCCGTCAGCTTCAACGCCCAGCACGTGCTGGGCCAGGACCAGAACGGCGCGCTCGGCACGGCGTTCTTCAATCCGATCAACGCCTATGTCGGCGTCAACAGCCGCAATTCGCCGGCCAGCACGGCCGACGTCACCGCCGTCGTCACCGACGCCAGCAAGCTGACCGCCAGCGACTACAGCGTCGATTTCGACGGCACCAATTTCAACGTCACCCGCCTCAGCGACGGCCAGGTCACGCAGATCAATCCCTTCCCGCAGGCGGTGCCGCAGACCATCGACGGCGTCGACTACACGATCACCGGCACGCCGGCGGACAAGGACAACTTCCTGGTGCGGCCGACCTACAACGCGGCCCACGATTTCAGCGTCGCCGTCACCGACCGCACCAAGATCGCGCTGGCGGCGCCGATCGCCACCGCGGCGCCGAACGCCAACGCCGGCAACGCCAAGATCAGCGCCGGCACCGTCGACAAGAACTATCTGACGCCGGGCAACGCGCTGGCGGCGCCGGTCACGCTGACCTACGACAAGGCCAGCGGTTCGCTGTCGGGCTTCCCGCCGGCTCAGGACGTGACGGTGACGGTCAACGGCGTGGCCACCGTGTATCCGGCCGGCACGCCGACCGTGCCCTACACGGACGGCGCGGCGATCAGCTTCGGCGGCATCAACTTCAACATCAGCGGCACGCCGGCCGACCTCGACACCTTCACCATCGGCCCCAACGTCAGCGGCGTCGGCGACAGCCGCAACGGCGCCTTGCTGGCCGGCCTGCAGACCAAGAACATCCTGGACAACGGCAACGCCACCTACCAGACCACCTACGCGCAGATGGTCAACTTTGTCGGCAACAAGGCGCGCGAGGCGCAGATCACCGGCTCGGCCGCCGACGCCGCCGTGGACCAGGCCACCAAGCAGAAGGAAAGCGTGTCCGGTGTGAACCTGGATGAGGAAGCGGCGAATCTGTTACGCTACCAGCAGGCCTACCAGGCCAGCGGCAAAGTCATGCAGGTGGCCAGCACGCTGTTCGATGTTTTGCTCAATATTAGGTAATTATCATGTCTATGCGCATCAGTTCCAAGACGATCTACGACGTCGGCGTAGGGCAGATCAGCACGCTGCAGAGCGCGCTGGCCCGCACCCAGGCGCAGTTGTCGACCGGCCGCAAGAACCTGACCGCCGCCGACGATCCGATCGCCACCGCGCGCGCGCTGGAAGTGACGCAGTCGCAATCGATCAACACCCAGCTGGTGACCAACCGCGCCAATGCCAAGGGCACGCTGTCGCTGGAGACGGTGGCGCTGGCCAGTTCGACCGCCATCCTGCAGGACATCAAGACGCTGACCGTCAACGCCGGCAACGGCGGCTACACGCAGAAGGACCGCGCGTCGCTGGCGACCGAGCTGGAAGGCCGGCTGGCCGACCTGCTGGGCCAGGCCAACACCGCCGACGGTGTGGGCGGTTATGTGTTCTCCGGCTACAAATCGACCACCCTGCCGTTCACCCAGACCGCCAATGGCGCCGCCTACCAGGGCGACCAGGGCCAGCGCGAGCTGCAGGTGGGCTCGACCCGCAAGCTGCCGATCAGCGATTCCGGCGCGTCCGTGTTTGAAAACAATGCGACCGGCAACGGCACCTTCGTCACCGGCGCCGACCCGGCCAATTTCACGCGCGGCGGCAGCGGCATCATCAGTGCCGGCTCGGTCAAGGATGCGACCCAGCTGACCGGCCACAAGTACCAGATCGATTTCCAGGTGGTGCCGGCCACGCCGGGCACGCCCAAGGCGACGACCTACACCGTCACCGACCTGACCCTGAACCAGCCGGTGCCGCCGGCGCCGGTGCCGGCCGTGCCGCAGCCGTATGTGAGCGGGCAGAACATCACCTTCGATGGCGTGCAGTTCGACGTCAAGGGCGATCCGGCCGACCTCGACAATTTCACCGTGCAGCCCAGCACCAAGCAATCGATCTTCACCACCGTGAGCGACCTGATCGCCGCCTTGCGCGCGCCGGGCGACGGCGCGGCGGGGCAGGCCAGCCTGAACAACAAGCTGAACCAGGTGCAGATGAATATCGACAACGCCACCGACAATCTGCTGTCGATCCAGTCGGAGGTGGGCTCGCGCCTGAAGGAGCTGGACTACCTGGACAGTTCCGGCGACGACTTGAACCTGCAGTACGCGACCACCCTGTCGGACTTGCAGGATGTCGACACGGTGAAGGCGATTTCGCTGTTCACGCAGCAGCAGACCACGCTGGACGCGGCGCAGAAATCGTTCAAGAGCCTGGCCGGCCTGTCGCTGTTCAACTACATCACCTGAGCGCTGCGGCGCCGCGCCGCGACCACCAAAGAAAAAGCCCCTGAGCGCATCGCGCCAGGGGCTTTTTTACAACCCAGGGGGCATGCCCCCCGGGTTATTTCGCCGCCAGGATGCCGCTGGCCGCGTGCTGCTTGCGGAACCAGTCGTCGTCCTGGGCGGCGGCGCTGCCGCTCAGGCCGGTGGTGGCGGCGTAGTGCTGCAATTGCTCGGCCAGCGCGGCGACGTGGCCGGACAGGCTGGCGTCGGCCGGCGCCGGCGTCAGCTGCCCGCCGCTGTTGCCGGCCGGTGCAGCGCTGGCTTGCTGGCCGTAGCTGTTGATGGCCTGCGTCAGCGCGCTCGCCTGCGCCGCCCGGCTGGCCAGGAACCAGACGTCGGCCATCTGGCTGACCGTGCCGTCGCTGCTGGTGTAGCTGGAGCGCAAACCGATCCAGTTGTTGTTGTCCAACTCGCTCACCTTGGTGGCCGCGACCGTCAGGCTGGCGATGCCCAGCGACGCCAGCGTCTTCAGCTCGTCGCCCTGGCTGACGCCGTCCGCGTTGGCGTCGACCCACACCCGCAAGTCGCCGAACTGCGCGTCCTTGCTGTCGACCACGCCGTCGTGGTTGGTATCCATGTCGGCCAGCGCCGCGAAGCCATCCTTGGCCTTGCCGCCGGCACTGCTGTTGGTGGCGGTGCCGAACAGCTCGCTGCCGTCGTTGATCAGGCCGTCGTGGTTGCGGTCCAGCGCGAGCAAGCCGTCGCCCTTGCCGACCCAGCCGGTGTTGAGGCGTTCGCCGTCGGCATAGATGTCGAAGCGGACGCCGGCGTCGATGCCCAGCGTGCGGATGCCGTTGCCGTCCAGGTCGAGGATCAGCGGACTGCCGATCGGCAGCACCGCCAGTTGCTCGGCGGTCAGCGCCGCATGCTGGTCGGCGGTCAGCGCGCACACCTGGGTCGCCGCCAGCGCCGAGATTTCGGTCACGGTCAGCGCGGCGATCTGTTCCAGCGTCAGCGACTTGATCTGGCTGGCCTTGAGCGAACGGATCTGCGCCGTCGAGAACGCCGCCACCTGGAGCGCCGAGAATTTGGCGATGGTGCCGCCGCTCAGGCTGGACAGCTGCGCGGTCTTCAGCGCGACGATGTCGTTGCCGTCGAGCGCCTGGATCTGGTCGGAGTTCAGCGCGTTCAGCGCCACCACCGACAGCGCCGCCACCAGCGTCGGGTCGAGCGAGGAAATCTGGGTGGTGGTCAGGCCCAGCGACTGGGTCGAACCGAATCCGGCGATCTGGGCGGTGCGCAAGCCGTTGATCATGTCGGCCGCGACGCCGGCGATCTGGTCGGAGCTGAAGCCGCCGATCTGCGCCGCCGTGAACGGGCTCAGCGTGCCGAGCGCGGCCAGCTGGTCGGTGCTCAGGCCGCGGATCTGCGTGACCGCCAGCGAGGACAGCGAACGGGTCGACAGCGAGGCGAACTGGGCGCCGGTCAGCGCGGCGATCTGGTTGGTCTTCAGCGTCTGCAGCTGCGCCGTGCTCAGCGAGGCGACCGCGTCGACATTCAGCGCGGCGATCTGGTCGGTGCCGAGGATGGTCATGTTCAGGCCGCGCGCCTGCTGGGTGCTCAGCGAACCCAGCTGGTCGGTGGTCAGCAGCGAGAATTGCTTGAGCGTCAGCGCGGCGATCTGCGCCGAGCGCAGCGTGGCGAAGTGGTCGATGTCGATGCCGCCCAGCTGGTCCGAGGTCAGCGCCGCCACCTGGCCGGCGTTCAGCACGCCCAGCGTGCTCAGCTGGTTGATCTGCTGGGTGGTCAGGGCGGTGATGTCGTTCGGGTTCAGCGTGGCGATCTGCTGGGTCGCCAGGCTGGCGATCTGGCCCAGCGTCAGCGCCGAGAACTGGGACTTGGTCAGGGAGTTCAGCTGCACGCTGGTGAGCGCCGGGATGTCTTCCAGCTCGATCACCTGGATCTGGTCGGTGCTCAGCCCGGCCAGCGCGGCCACGCTCAGCGCGCGCACTTGCGCGGTGGTCAGGCCGACCAGCTGGTCGGTGGTGAAGGCTTGCAGCTGGTTCTTGGTCAGCGCGGCGATCTGCGCGGTGCGCAGCGTCACCATGTGGTCGCCGTTGAGGGCGACCAGCTGGTCGGTGGAGAGCGAGCTCACTTGCAGCGTGGTCAGGCCGGCCAGCGTGGCCAGGCCGTTCAGCTGGTCGGTGGTCAGGGCCTTGGCCTGGGCGCCGGTCAGCGCCGCCACCTCGGCCGTGGTCAGCACGCCGAACTGGTCGACGCTGAGCAGGGAAATCTGCAGCGTGCTCAGCGAGGCGATCTGGCTGGTCTTCAGGCCCGACAGGTCTTCCACCTCGATGGCGGCGATCTGGTCGCTGTACAGGCCGCGCAGCGCCGAGGTGCTCAGTGCGCGCCATTGCGCGACCGACAGCTGCTGGATCTGGTGGGTGGTGAAGGCGCCCACCTGGCGGCTGCTCAGCGAGGCGATCTGCGCCGTGGTCAGCGCGCCCAGCTGGTCGTCGTTGAGCGCCTGGATGCGGTCGGTGGTCAGCGTCGACACCTGGGTGGTGTTCAGCGAGCCCAGCGAGCCGAGCAGCAGGAACTGGTCCGGCGTCAGGTAGCTGATCTGGGTGGTCGTCAGTGCGGCGACCTGGGCCGTGGTGAGGCTGGTCAGCTGGTTGCTGGTCATGCTGACCAGCTCGTCGGAAGTCAGCGCGCGGATCTGCTGGCTGCGCAGCGCGGCCAGGTCGCCCAGCTCGATGGCGACGAACTGGTCGGTGCTGAGCGCGGCGATGGCGCGGGTCGACAGCGCGCGGAACTGCACGTCCGTCAGCGCGGCGATCTGGTCGACGGTCAGCGCCCGCACCTGGTTGGCGCTCAGGCCGCTGACGGCGTTGGTCGACAGGAAGGCGATCTGCACCGTGTTGATGGCGGCCACCTGCGCGGTGGTCAGCGCCTGCAGCTGCGCCGAGCGCAGCGCGGCGATGTCGGCCAGCTCGATCGCGGCCACCTGGTCGGTGCTGAGCGCGGCCAGCGAACGGGTGGCCATGGCCAGCATGTCGGCGGTGGTCAGCGCGACGATCTGGTCGGTGGTCAGGTAGCCGACCTGGGTGTTGCTCAGCGCGGCGATCTGGGCGGTGCGCAGCGAGGCGATCTGGTCCGGCAGCAGCGAGCTCAGCTGGTCGGAGGTCAGCGCGTGGATCTGGGCCGTGGTCATGCCGCGGATATTGCTCAGGTTGACCAGCTGGTCGGTGCTCAGCGCCGCGATCTGGCTGGCCTTCAGCGCCGCCACTTCCTGCGAGGTGAGCAGGCTGACCTGGTCGCTGGTCAGCGCCTGCAGCTGGGCGCTGTTGAGCGCCTGCAGTTGCGCGCTCTTCATCGACGGGATGTCGACGGCGTCGATGAACGGGATCTGGGCGGCGCTCAGGCCGGCCAGCGCGGCGGTGCTGAGCGCGCCCACCTGGGCGCCGCTCAGTTCGATCAACTGGTCGCTGCTCAGCACCGAGACCTGCAGCGAGGTCAGGGCGCCGATCTGGCGCGTGCTCAGCAGGTCGATGTCCAGCAGCGACAGCGCGACGATGCGGGTGGTCGACATGGCGGCGATCTGCAGCGTCGAGTAGTCGGCCAGGTTGCCCAGCGCGCTGGCCTGGGCATTGCTCAGCACCGACAACTGGGTTTGCGAGAAGGCGGCGATGTCGGCGCTGCTGAGCGCGTGCAACTGGTCGGTCAGCAGGGCTTGCATCTGCTGGGTGGTCAGCGAACGCAGCTGGGCGGTGGTCATGGCGGCCAGGTCCAGCGCTTCGATCGCTTCGATCTGGTCGGTGCTCATCGCCGCCAGCAGCGTGGTGTTGATGGCGCGGATCTGCGCGGTCGACAGCGCGATGATCTGGTCGCTGTTGATGCCCTGCACCTGGCGGCTGGACAGCGCGGCCAGTTGCTTGGTGCTCAGCGTGACGAAGCGCTGCGCCGTCAGCGCGTTGAGCTGGTCGGTGCTCAGGGCGCTGATCTGCAGGGTGGTCAGCGCGGCCAGGTTGGCCAGCGCGGCGATCTGGTCGCTGGTCAGGTAGCTCAGCTGGCGGGTGGTCAGGGCGGCGATTTCGCTGCTGATCAGGGTGCCGTACTGGGTCAGCGACAGCGCGCCCAGCTGGTCGCTGGTCAGCGCCATCAGCTGGTTGGTCTTGAGCGCGGCCAGCTCGGGGCCGGTCAGTTCCAGGATCTGGTCGGTGGTCAGCGCGGCGACCGCGGCGGCCGACAGCGCCCGCACCTGGGCCGTGCTCAGCACCGGAATCTGCAGGCTGGTGAAGTACTGGATCTGGGTGGTGCTGAAGGCGGCGATCTGCGCGGTCTTCAGCGCGGCCACCTGGGCCGGCGTCAGCGCGATGATCTGGTCGCTCGACAGGCCGGCGATCTGGCGCGTGTTGAGGCCGGCCAGGCTGCCCAGCGCGGCGAACTGGTCGGTGGTCAGCACGCCCAGCTGGCGCGTGGTCAGGGCGGCGATTTCCTGCGAGGTGAAGGAGCTCAGCTGGGCCAGCGTCAGCGACGACACCTGGCTGGTGCTCAGCGCGGCCACCTGGCTGGTGCGCAGCGCGGCGATGTCGACCAGCTCGATGGCGGCGAACTGGGCGGTGGTCAGCGTGTTCAGCGCGTTGGCGCTCAGGCCGCGGATCTGCGCCGTTTCCAGCGCGACGATCTGGTCGGAGGTCAGCGCCTGCAACTGGTCGCTGCCCAGCGCGTTGAGCTGGACGGTCTTGAAGGTGGCGATCTGCGCCAGGCCGAGGCTGCCGACCTGGGCGGTGGTCAGCGCGGCGACCTGGTTGCTGGTCAGCGGCGCCAGCGAGGCCAGGCTGTCGATCTGCGGCAGCGACAGCGCGGCCACCTGGTCGGTGGTCATGCTGGCCAGCGTGCGGGTGCTGAGGGCGGCGAACTGGCCGGCGGTCAGCGCGGCCAGCTGGTCGCTGGTGAGCGCGCGGATCTGGCCGGTGCCCAGCGCGGCCACGTCCACCACTTCGATGGCGGCGATCTGCTGGGTCGACATCGCGGCCAGCGTGGCGGCGTTCAGGCTGCGCACCTGGGCGGTGCTCAGCGCGACGATTTCATCGGTGGTCAGCGCGCCCACCTGCAGGCTGGTCAGGCCGGCGATCTGGCGGGTCGACAGCGTGGCGATCTTGGCCAGCGCCAGGCTGGCGATCTGCGCCGTGGTGAGGGCGGCGATCTGCTTGCTGGTCAGCGGCGCCAGCGTGGCGAAGCTGGCGATCTGGTCGGTCGACAGCGCGGCGATCTGCTGGGTGCTCAGGTTGGCGATGTCCTGGGTGCTCAGCGCGGCGAACTGGGCCGGCGTGAGCTCGCTCAGCTGGAGCGTGGTCAGCGCGGTGATCTGGCGGGTCGACAGCGCCTGCACGTCGGCCAGCTCGATGGCCGGCACCTGGTCGGAAGTGAAGGCGCCGATCTGGTCGCTGGTCAGGGCGCGGAACTGGCCGGTGGTCAGCGCGACGATTTCATCGGTGGTCAAGGCGCCGATCTGGTCGGTGGTCAGCGAGGCGATCTGGCGCGTGGTCAGGCCGGCCAGGATGGCCAGCGGCAGCGAGGCGATCTGGGCGGTCGTGAGCGCGGCGATGGCGGCGGTCGAGAAGCTGGCCAGCGAGCTCAGCGCACCCAGCTGGTCGCTGGTCAGCGCAGCCTTCTGGTCGCTGGTCAGCGCGGCGATTTCCTGCGTGGTCAGGGCGGTGATCTGGGTGGTGCTCAGCGCGCCGATCTGGTCGGTGCTGAGGTTGACCAGCTGCTTGGTGCTCAGCGAGGCCAGCTCGACGTTGCTCAGCGCGGCGATCTGGCCGGTGGTCAGCGCCGCGATATTGGCGGCGGCGATGCCGCGCAGCTGGGCCGTGCCCATGCCGCGGATCTGGTCGGTGGTCAGCGCCACCAGCTGGTCGGTGCTGAGGGCGCCGATCTGGCGCGAGCTGAGCGCGCGCAGGTCGGGCAGGTTCAGCGTGGCCAGCTGGTCGGTGCTGAAGCCGGACAATTGTTTGGTGGTCAGCGCGCTCAGCGTGGCGAGGGCGTCGATCTGGTCGCTGCTCAGGCCGGCGATCTGGGTCAGCGTCAGCGCGGCGATTTCGCCGGTGGTCAACACCCGCAGCTGCTGGGTGCTCAGCGCGGCCAGCTGGGCGGTGGTCAGCGCCGCGACCTGGCGCGTGCTCAGCGAGATCAGGTCGACGTTGCGCAGCGCGGCGATGCGGTCCAGGCCGAGCGCGGCGATGGCGTCGGTGCTGAGCGCGCGCACCTGCGCGGTCGACATGGCGAGGATCTGGTCGCTGCTGATCGCGGCGGCCTGGTCGGTGTTGAAGGCGGCCAGCTGGTTGGTCTGCAACGACGCGAAGTCGTTGGTCGTCATCTGCGCGATCTGGTCGGTGGTCAGGCCGGCGATCTGCTTGGTCACGAGCGGGCCCAGCGTCGACAGCGCGACGATCTGGTCGCTGGTCAGCACGGCGATCTGGTCCGAGGTCAGCGCGCGGATTTCGGCGGTGGTGAAGGCGGCCAGCTGGCCGAGGGTCAGGGCCGTCACTTGCAGCGTGCTCAGCTGGGCGATCTGGGCGGTGCGCAGCGCGCGGATGTCGCGCGTTTCGATGGCGGCGATGGCGTCGGTCGACAGCGAAGCCATGGCGCTGGCGCTGAGCGCCACCAGTTGCGCGGTGTTCAGGCCGATGATCTGGTCGGTGGTCAGCGCCTGCAGCTGGTCGCTGGTGAAGGCGGTGAACTGGCGGGTGGTCAGGCTGGTCAGGTCGGCGGTCGTCAGGTTGCCGATCTGGACGGTGGTCAGCGAGCGCACCTGGCGCGTGGTCAGCGCGGTCAGGAAGCGCAGCGCGTCGATCTGGTCGGTGCTCAGGACCTGGATCTGGTCGGTGCTCAGGGCGGCGATTTCGCCCGAGTTCAGCGCCATGATCTGGTCGGTGCTCAGCACCATGATCTGGTCGGTGCCCAGCTTGTTGATTTGCTGCGTGGCGAGGCCGGCGATGTCGCGGGTTTCGATCACCGACACTTGCAGCGTGGTCAGGGCGGCGATGGCGGCCGAGTTCAAGCCGCGGAACTGGCCGGCGCTCAATGCGACGATCTGGTCGGTGGTCAGCGCCTGGATCTGGTCCGAGCTCAGCGCCCGCAGCTGGCTGGTGGCCAGGGTCGCCAGGTTGTGCGTGGACAGCGAACTCATCTGCGCCGTGGTGAAGGAGCTGATCTGGCGGCTCGACAGGCCCGCCAGCGTCGACAGCGCATTCAGCTGGTCGGTGGTCAGCACGCTGATCTGGTCGGTGCTGAGGGCGCCGATGGCGCTGCTGGTCAGCGCGGTGAACTGGTCGGACAGCAGCACCACCAGCTGGTCGGTCGACAGGCGGGCGATCTGCGCGGCGCGCAGCGCGGCGATGTCGCGCGTCTCGATCAGGCCGATCTGGGTGCTGGTCAGCGAGTTGAGCATGGCGCTGCTCAGGTTGCTGTACTGGGTCGCCGTCATCTCGATGATCTGGTCGCTGCTGAGCGCCTGCACCTGGTCGTAGGTCAGCGCCGCCAGTTGCACGCTGCTGAGGTTGGTGATGGACTTGCTGCTCAGCGCCACCACCTGGTCGGTGGTCAGCGCCTGGATTTGCAGCGTGGTCAGCGGCACGATGGATTTCAGCGCGGCGATCTGGTCGGTGGTCAGCGCGGCCAGCTGGTCGGGCCGCAGCGATGCTTCGGCGGCGGTGCTCAGCGCGGCGATCTGCACGCTGGTCAGCGCCACCAGCTGGTCGCTGCTGAGCGCGCGGATCTGGCCGGTGGTGAAGACGGCCAGGTCGCGCGTTTCGATGGCTTGCACCTGGTCGGACGTCAGGGCGCCGACGGTGGCGCTGGTCAGCGCGGCGACCTGGCCGGTCGACAGCGCGACGATCTGGTCGGTGTTCAGCGCCTGCACCTGGCCGGCGGTCAGCGCCGCCAGCTGGGCGCTGCCGAGCAGGGTGATGGTGCGCGTGGTCAGCGAGGTCAGCTGGTCGGTGCTCAGCACGCCGATCTGGGCCGAATTCAGGGCCGCCAGCGAGCTCAGCGCGTTGAACTGGTCGGTGCTCAGCACCGGCAGCTGGTCGGTGGTCAGGGCGGCGATTTCATGGCTGCGCAGCGCGTGCATCTGGTCGGTGCTCAGGCCGCCCAGTTGCACGGCGCTGAGCACGGCGATCTGGGCGCTGTTCATGCCGATCAGGTCGCGGGTTTCCAGCGCGGCGATCTGGTCGCTGCCGAGGTTGGCCACGGTGGCGGTGGCCAGGGCGCTCACTTGCAGCGAGCTCAGGCCGGCGATCTGGTCGGTGGTGACGGCGGCCAGCTGGCCGGCGGTCAGCGCGTTGAGCTGGCTGGTGGTCAGCACGCCCAGCATGGCGGTCGCCAGCGAGACGATCTGGTCGGTGGTGAGGGCTTGCACGGCGCCGGTGTTGATGGCGCGCAGCTGCTGCGTGGCCAGCGAGCCGAGCTGGCCGGTGACCAGGCTGGCGACCTGGTCGGAGCCCAGCATGTTCAGCTGGGCGGTGCTCAGGGCGCGCAGGTCGGCCGTCTCGAGCGCGCCGATCTGGTCCGAGTTCAGCACGTTGAGCTGGCGGCTGGTCAGGGCCAGCATTTCGCGTGTGCTGAGGGCGACCAGCTGGTCGGTGCTGAGGGCGGCCATCAGGTCGGTATTCAGGGCGCCGACCTGCAGCTGGGTCAGGGCGGGGACGTTGGCCGTGGTCAGGCCGGCCAGGGCGGCAGGGGTCAGGTAGTTCAGTTGCAGCGTGCTGATGGCGCGCACCTGGGAGGAACTCATCACGCCGAGCTGGTCGGAGCTGAGTGCCTGCATGTCCTCGGTCGTGAACAGGCCGATCTGCGCAGTCGTGAGACTGACGATCTGGTCGGTTGTGAAATTGATAACGATCGAAGTCATTGCATTGTTCTCCCGGCGAGCTTCCATGATACGCGCATAATTGCCTCATGGAAACCAAAAAACACGGCTTGGCTATTGAATTTCGCTATGGTCGCGGCCCCGGAGGTCTAAGCGGCAAGTTTGCCGGTTTGACCGCTTCGGGACGCTGCGACCACGTGCGCGGCATCAGCCGCGCGCGCTCCAAGCCATCCAAAAACAGGTTTTGCACGGGCGTCGCCAAGTACGGGAGTGTCATGGCGATGACCAGCAAACCTACACCTAAGGTGATCGGAAACCCGATCCCAAACAAATTCAGCTGCGGCGCCGCGCGCGTCAGGATGCCCAGCGCGACGTTGGTAATCAGTAAAGCTGCCACGATGGGCAGCGACAGCTGCACACCGGTGCTGAATATCCTGCCGCCCCAGTCGGCCAGCTGCTTGAAGCCGCCGCCGTAGACCGGCGAGGCCGACACCGGCAGCGTGTAAAAACTTTCCACCAGCGCCGACAGCAGCACCAGGTGGGCGTTCACGGCCAGGAAGGCCATGGTCGCCACCAGCGCCAGGAACTGGCTGATCGCCGACGAGCGGCCCTGGGTGTTGGGGTCGAAAAACGTGGCGAACCCCAGGCCCATGGTCAAACTGGAGATTTCTCCCGCCATCTCCACCGCCGCGAACACGATGCGGATGCTGAAACCCATGGCCAGGCCGATCAGCATTTCCTGCACCAGGATCAGCAAACCGGCCAGCGACATCGGGTCGCTGCCCGGCAGCACCGGCACGGCCGGCGCCACGATCATCGCCAGCAGCACGCCCAGGCTGATCTTGACGCTGGCGGGCACGCTGGAATTGCCGAACAGCGGAGACGCCGCCAGCAAACCCAGGATGCGCGTCAACGGCCACAGCAAACCGGCGATCCATAGATTGATATCGGCAGTGGAGAACGAAATCATGAGGCGTTTTTAACCTATTTCTTTCCACCGGGCATCAGCGTACCCATTTTAAGTCAACTTCTTGTTTAATCGGAAAATGTTACATATTGACAAAGTATCTACCCGACCAGGCCGGGAATGCCGCCGAATACTTCGCGCATGTAGTCGAGCATGACCGACAGCATCCACGGGCCGGCCACCACCAGCGCCACGAAGATGCCGACCAGCTTGGGGATGAAGGACAGCGTCGCTTCATTGATCTGGGTGGCGGCCTGGAAGATGCTGACCACCAGGCCGATGATCAGCGCCACCAGCAGCATCGGCGCGGCGATCATCAGGGTCACTTCCATGGCATGGCGGCCCATGGTCATCACGCTTTCGGGTGTCATGGCCGTCTCCTAGTAAAAACTCTGGGCCAGCGAACCGAGCAGCAGTTGCCAGCCATCCACCAGCACGAACAGCATCAGCTTGAACGGCAGCGAGATCACGGCCGGCGACATCATCATCATCCCCATCGACATCAGTACAGAGGCGACCACCATGTCGATAATCAGAAATGGAATGAAGATGGCGAAGCCGATCTGGAACGCGGTTTTCAGCTCGCTGGTGACGAAGGCCGGCACCAGGATGCGCAGCGGCACGTCTTCCGGCCCTTGCAGCGCGGGGCTGCGCGACAATTTGACGAACAAGGCCAGGTCGGCCTGCCGGGTTTGCTTCATCATGAAAGTTTTTAATGGCGCGACACCCTTGTCCATGGCCGCGCTCATGTTGATCTTGTTTTCCTGCAGCGGCAGATAGGCTTCGGTGTAGATCTTGTCGAAAGTCGGGCCCATGACGAACAGCGTCAGGAACAGCGCCAGCCCGACCATCACCTGGTTGGGCGGGGCCGACTGCGTGCCCAGCGCCTGGCGCAGCAGCGACAGCACGATGATGATGCGGGTAAAACTGGTCATCAGCAACAGCGCGGCCGGGATGAAGGTCAGCGCCGTCATCAGCAGCATGGTCTGGATCGGCAGCGTGTAGCTGGTGCCGCCGCCCGGCGCCGGCGCGGCGTTGAAGGCCGGGATGCCGATGCTGGAGTCGGCGCCGGCCGCGAGCGGCAGCGCCAGCGCGGCCAGCATCAACAGGGATTTGACGACGGAGGAGGGGGAAATACCGGCCTGCTTATTTGCCATTGCGCTTGTCGATCGTTTGTTTGAACCATTCGGCGAAATTGGCCGTCGGCAGCGTGGCCGAGGCGGCAGGTTCGCTGCTCTCCTGGCGCGGCATGGTGGCCAGCGCGTTCATGCGGCCCGGCGAGGCGCCGACCACGATCCATTGCTCGCCCACTTCGACCACCAAGATGCGCTCGCGCGCGCCGACGTTCAGCGCGCCGACCAGCTTGACGTTGCTGTTGCCGCCGGACAGGCCCTTCGGGCCGTAGCGCTTCAGGAACCAGGCCAGGCCGACCAGCAGGGCCAGCACGAACATCAGCGCGAAGGTGGTTTGCAGCAGGCCGCCGCCGGCCGAGGCCGCCGATGGCTGCGGCGTGGGGATGGTCATCGCCAGCGGGCCGGCGGGCGCCGCTGCCGCTGCGGGGCTGGCGGCCACAGCGGCCGGGGCGCTGGCCTCCGGTGCGGTGGTAGCCGTCGTAGCAGCCGCTGCGGCGGGTTCGGTGGCGGGCGTGATCGCGGGCGTAGCTGCCGGGGCTGCGGCCGGTGCGCTGGCCGCATGCTGGCCGCCGATGGTGCCCGACACGCTGCGTTGGGCCATTGCAGGCGCGGCGGCCAAGGCCGCCGCGAGGATCAGGGTTGAGCTCAGTCCGTGCTTCATTTATTCAATTTTCGGATACGTTCGGAAGGCGTGATGATGTCGGTCAGGCGGATACCGAACTTGTCGTTCACCACCACCACCTCGCCCTGGGCGATCAGGCAGCCGTTGACCAGCACGTCCATCGGTTCGCCGGCCAGGCCGTCGAGTTCCACCACCGAGCCCTGCGCCAATTGCAGCAGGTTCTTGATGGCGATCTTGGTGCGGCCCAGTTCGACCGTCAGCTGTACCGGGATATCGAGGATGAAGTCGATATCGTTATGGGTTTCGGTCTTGCTCGGCGTGCTGGAAAAATCCGTGAACACGGCGGCGCTGGCCGTCTGGGCCTGCTGTTTTTCCAGCGCGGCCGCTTCGGCCTGGGCTTGCTCGGCGATCGCCGCGCCCCATGGGTCGTCGTCCATCGTATCGTCTTGATTATCCGACATGCTTCTCTCCTGTATTGCGGTCGCCGGCGGCGGTTGCGCCGGTGTTATTTGATGTTATCGGCATTGGCCAGCAGTTTCTCTACCTTCAATGCGTATTGTCCGTTCATCACGCCGTAGCTGCAATCCATGACCGGCACGCCGTCGACGGTGGCCGACAGCAGTTCCGGGATGGTCAGCGGGATGATGTCGCCCACGCGCATGTTGAGGATCTCGTCGAAATTGACCTTGGCCGTGCCCAGCGAGGCGACGATTTCCACCTCGGCGATCTGGATCTGCTGCGTCATCAGGCGGATCCAGCGCTTGTCCACTTCCAGCGCCTCGCCCTGCAGGCTGGAGGTCAACGAATCGCGGATCGGCTCGATCATCGAGTACGGCATGCAGAAGTGGATCTGGCCGGATACCGAGCCCAGCTCCACCGTGAAGGTCGACGCCACCACCACCTCGTTCGGGGTGGCGATGTTGGCGAACTGCGTATTCATTTCCGAGCGGATGTATTCGAACTCGACCGGATACACCGGTTCCCACGACTTGGTGTAGGCCTCGAACACGATGTCCAGGATGCGCAGGATGATGCGCTGCTCGGTCTGGGTAAAGTCGCGGCCCTCGACGCGGGTGTGGAAGCGGCCGTCGCCGCCGAACAGATTGTCCACCAGCAGGAACACCAGGCCCGGATCGAACACCATCAGCGCGGTGCCGCGCAGCGGCTTCATGTGCACCAGGTTGAGGTTGGTCGGCACCACCAGGTTGCGGATGAACTCGGAATACTTGGAGACCCGCACCGACCCGACCGACACCTCGGCGCTGCGGCGCAGGAAGTTAAACAGGCCGACGCGCAACAGGCGGGCGAAGCGCTCGTTGATAATTTCCAGCGTCGGCATACGCCCACGGACGATACGTTCCTGGGTGGCCAGGTTATATGTTCGTACTCCCGCGACATCTTCCTGCGCCTGGACGTCGTCCTGGTCGCCGTTGACGCCCTTCAGAAGGGCATCGACTTCTTCCTGGGAGAGAAAATTATCAGCCATGACGATCTACTTACTGAATGATAAACGAAGTGAACAGCACATCTTCGATGTCCTGCGGCGAGCCGCGGTCCTCGAAGGGTTCTTTGAGCTGGGCGATGATTTCCTTGGCCAGCTGGATCTTGCCGTCCGGCGTATTGATGTCCGTCGCGCGCTTGCTCGACAGCAGCAGCAGCATGCGGCTGCGCACCTTGGCCATATTGTTTTTGACGTTTTCCTTTTCTTCCAGGCCGCCCACTTCCAGCGTGAACGCCAGTTGCAGGTACTGGTCGGCGCCGCTGTCGCCCGGTTGCAGGTTGACCGTGAACGGTTCGACCGGCACGTATTCCGGCGGACCGGCCTTGGCCTTCTTGGCGTTCTTGTGCTTGTTCTTGGCCGGCGCCTCTTCCTCGGCGGCGTCGCCTTTGCCGTGCAGGAAGAACCAGGCCGCGCCGCCACCGATCCCGCCCAGAAGCAGGACCACCGCGAGGATGATGATGATCAGTTTTTTGCTGCCGCCACCGCCGGGCGCTGCTTCAACTTTCTGATCGGCTTTCATTTTTGGATTCGCTTTCAAAATAGCCCTTGCGTGGTGCGGAAGTGGATCATGACGCCATTATGTCATTATCGGTTGCGACTGCGACATAGCATACGCCGAAAAGAAGGGCGATCCTGTGGCTGCTCGACGTTTCCATGGTGAAACAAACAACAAAACCGGGAAGGCAGTGTCGCCGCTCCCGGTTTTGGCCGCTTCAAGGCCGGGATCAGGCGAAGGTGTCGACCGCGCCGGCCGGCGCGCGGCGCGCCGGCGGGGCGCTGCGCACCACCTCGGCGCTGCCGCTGTCGTTGCCGAAACGGTCGCCCGAACGGCTGCCGCCGCGCTGGCCGCCGCCGTTCTGCGCCGAGGCGGCGGCCTGCTGGTTAAAGCCGTTGTTCTGGTCCGACATGCCGGCCGAGACGGTGGCGTTGCCCAGCTGGATGCCGGCTTCGCTCATCATTTCGCGCAGCTTGGGCATGGCCGCTTCCAGCGCCTGGCGTACTTCCGGCGTGGCCGAGCTGAAGGCGGCGGTGGCCTGGTCCTTGTTCACGCTCAGCACGACCTGCAGCGGGCCGAGGTCGGGGGGATTCAATTCCATGGTGGCGCTTTGCTCGCCGCCGGCGGCCATGAAGATGATTTTCTGGCCCAGTTGCTGGTCCCAGGCCTGGGTGCCGACGCGGCTGCTGAGCTTGTCCGTCGGCACGGCGGTGACGGCCGCCTTGGCCGCCTCCAGCGCCGATTGCGCGGCGGGCGCGATGGTGATGGCCGGCGCGGCTTCCTTCAGCACCGGCGCCGCTTCGGTCGGCTGGGTGGATTTCGGCGTGAACACCGCTTGCAATGGATCGGACTGGCGCGGGGCGCGGGCTACCTGGTCGTGGTTTTCCACGCCGGGGCCGGCCTTGATCGGCGCGGTTGGTTCGGCCGGCGCGGCCGGGGCGGCGTCGGTGGTGTCGGATAGGGTGTCGATGACCGGGCCTTCCGGCACGGCGCTGACCGGCTTGGTTTCGATCGGTGCTTGCTTGCCGCCCGCCGCAGTGATGGTGGCGGCCGAGGAATTGGCCGTGGTGCTGGCCGAGGCGGCGGCCTTGGCGGCTGCTGCGGCCGCATCGGCGGCGGTATGTGCGGCCGTGCCGGCCTGGTTCAGGGCGGCCTTGAAGTCGGCGGCGGCATTGGCGTCGTCGCCGGCCTGGGCTGTTTTCAGGGTGTCGGCATCCAGCATGGCGGCGGCTTGCGGAGCGGCGCTGGCCTTGGCGTCGACGGCGGTGGCGGCATCGTCGGTCGCGGCGGCGGCGCTGGCGGCGGCGGATGCAGCTGCGGCCGCTGCGGCGGCTGCCGCATCGGCGGCTGCCGCATCGGCGGCCAGGGCGGCAGCACTGACCGCGCCGGCGGCTGCGCTGGCGGCCGAGGCATCGGTCGGGCTGGCGACTGGGGCGCTCGCTGGCGCCACCGGCTGGTTGAAGGCGGCCACCAGGGCCAGCATGTCGGCGACCGGATCGGCTTGCGCTGCGGCCTGGGCGTCGCTGGCGGCGCTATCGGCGGCCTGGTCGGCGCTGGCGCTGCTGTCCTGGTCGGCGCTCTTGGCCGGGGCAGGGGCGGCTGGCGCGGCCTGGGTGTCGTTTTTGGCGACGGCCTGGTTGTTGTCAGCCGCGTCGGCTTGCTGGTTTTTCGCCTGGGCCGGCTTGGCTTGTTCCGTTTGCTTGGGCGCGGATGGGCGCGACGCGGCCGGGCGCTCCGGGGCCTTGGCGCCGATATTGCTGCCGGCATTGCCGGCGGCCGGGCCGGCCTGGCGCTGGTCCATCTCGCGTGACAGGGCGCGCTGGAAGGCGTTGTTGTCGCCGCCGGCGTTCAGATTCAGGTTGACCTTGGGGGCCGCCACGGTGTTGGCGGTCAGGGTAGGAATTTGAAGATTCTGGGTTTGCATGATCGCGCCGTGTCGGTTGGTTGCTTCTCAATAGGTCAGCGTTTGTAATACGCCTGCCGTGCTGCGTGTTCGTCCATCTGCTTCTGGTCGCGCTTGTTTTCCAGCTTGAGCGCTTCGGCCGCCGCCCTGTCGTTCAGGGTGGAGTAGGACATGCGCTTGCGCTCGCTGGCCTGCCAGGCGACCTTTTCCTGCCCGCTGCGGTACTCGGCGTGCTTGATCATGTCCAGCTGGCCTTTGACCGCCACTTCCAGCTTTTCCATGAAAGCCTGGAAGTTGCGGTAAGCCATGGGCGTGATGCCGGCCGCCTGCGCCGCCTCGAAGCGTTTCGCATACTCGTCGCGATAGCCGACCAGCATCTGGTGCTTCTGCTTGGCCTCGTCGACCGCTTTCAGGGCGGCGCCGAGCCGCTTGGCGGCATCGTCGGTTTCCCGCCGCGCCAGGTCCATCAGTGTTTCAAGTTGCGCTTTGG
The DNA here is from genome assembly GCF_009380165.1 of Rugamonas rivuli. GTDB lineage: Bacteria > Pseudomonadota > Gammaproteobacteria > Burkholderiales > Burkholderiaceae_D > Rugamonas > Rugamonas rivuli. Next base: position 8,246 of record NZ_WHUF01000004.1, on the reverse strand, counting down.
AAGCCATGATGGGTCAATTATAGGGGGCCGATGTCGGCGGCAATCAGTCGAATAGAGAGGTAAGTTGGCCCAAGCTCTCGCCCATGGTCACGCGCTCGCTGATTTGCTGCTGGAGGAAATTCTCTATCCGGTCATGCAATTGGATGGCCTGGTCGAGCACCGGATCGCTGCCCGGCGCATAGGCGCCGACGCTGATCAGGTCGCGGCTGCGCTCGTAACGCGAGAACAATTGCTTCAAATGGCGGGATTTGGTCTGGTGCTCGGGCGAGGTGATCGAGTGCATGGCCCGGCTGATCGACTGTTCGATGTCGATGGCGGGGTAGTGGCCGGCCTCGGCCAGGCGGCGGTTGAGCACGATGTGGCCGTCGAGGATGGCGCGCGCGGAGTCGGCGATCGGGTCTTGTTGATCGTCGCCCTCGGTCAGCACGGTGTAGAAGGCGGTGATCGAGCCGCCGCCCATTTCGCCGTTGCCGGCGCGCTCGACCAGGATCGGCAGCTTGGCGAACACCGACGGCGGATAGCCCTTGGTGGCCGGCGGTTCGCCGATGGCCAGCGCGATCTCGCGTTGCGCCATGGCGTAGCGGGTCAGCGAATCCATGATCAGCAGCACGTTCTGGCCCTGGTCGCGGAAGTGTTCGGCGATGGCGGTGGCGTAGGCCGCGCCCTGCAGGCGCATCAGCGGCGGCGTATCGGCCGGGGCCGCCACGACGACGGAACGGGCCAGGCCTTCCTCGCCGAGGATCTGTTCGATGAACTCTTTTACTTCGCGGCCCCGTTCGCCGATCAGGCCGACCACGATGACATCGGCCTCGGTGTAGCGCGCCATCATGCCCAGCAGCACGGACTTGCCGACGCCCGAGCCGGCGAACAGGCCCATGCGCTGGCCACGGCCGACGGTCAGCATGGCGTTGATCGAACGCACGCCGACGTCCAGCGTTTCGGTGATCGGCGCGCGGCCCAGCGGGTTGGCGGGGCGGGTGTTGATCGGCGCGCTGTCGGAGGCGTGCAGCGGGCCCAGGCTGTCGAGCGGGCGGCCGGCGCCGTCCAGCACGCGGCCCAGCAACTCGGGGCCGACCGGCAGGTGGCGCGCGCGGTCGCTGGGGCGGCGGCGCGGATGGGTGACGCTGCCGGGGCGGGGTATCGCCGGCTCGACCGGGAACACGCGGGTGCCCGGCACCACGCCTTCGACGTCGCTCTGCGGCATCAGGAACAGTTTGTCGCCCTCGAAGCCGACCACTTCGGCCTCGATCTTGCCGCCGGACGGCAGCGGCACGGTGCAGGCGGCGCCCACGGCCAGCCGTAGGCCGACCGCTTCCATCACCAGCCCGGCCACGCGCGTGACGCGGCCCGACACTTGCATCGGTTCGACGAAGCCGACCAGCGCGCCACAGTCGTGCAGATAGGATTTCCAGCGGCCGGCGTGCGGGCTGGCGGGCGCAGCAGCAGGGGAGGCGGCAGGGGCGGGGACGGCGTCCATATCAGGCCAGCCAGTCCACTTCTTTGCCGAGCGCGTGGCTCAGGCGCTGCCAGCGCGCGGCGGCGGTGGCGTCGATCTGGTTGCTGGCGGTATCGACTTTGCAGCCGCCACGGCCGACTTGCGGATCTTCGACCACGCGCCAGCCGCCCTTGTCCAGTTCCTCGCCGATGCCGGCGCGCACCACGGCGGCGTCGTCGGGATGCAGCACCAGCAGCGCCGGCTGTTGCAGCACCGGCAGGTATTCGATGGCTTCGCGCACGATGGGCAGGACCAGCTCCGGTTTGACCTGCAGCGCGTTTTTCAACATGCCCTTGGCCAGTTGCAGGGCCAGTTCCAGCACGTCGTTGGCGATCAGCTGGTCGGCGTCGTGCAGCGAGTTGGTGAAGTTGGCGGCGAGGCTGCGCAGGTGCCCCAGCTCCTCGGCCGTCACCAGCTTGCCGGCTTCGATGGCGTCGGCATGGCCGGCCGCGTGGCCTTCCTGGTAGCCGTCCTGGCGCGCTTCCTCGCGGATCGCCTCCAGTTCTTCCACGGTGGGGTATTCCATCGGCGGCGGCAGGGGCGGGCCCATTTCCAGCGCTTCCTGCTGTTCCATCAACGCATCCTGCACGCGCTGCTCGGCGTCCAGCCGGGCCTGTTCTGCGTCGCGCTCGCGCTGTTCGGCTTCGCGTTGCGCGATCACGCGGGGACGCTCGTCGCCAAACGAGGTCATCTCCCAGCGCTGGAACGCCGACTGCTGTTCTTTTGGTAGCAGAGACATTAGACGAAGGAATCCTCACCTTTACCGCCGAGCACGATCTGGCCTTCGTCGGCCAGGCGGCGGACGATTTGCAGGATCTGCTTCTGCTGGGTTTCCACTTCGGACAGGCGCACGGGACCTTTCGATTCCAGGTCTTCGCGCATCATTTCCGAAGCACGGGCCGACATATTCTTGAAGATCTTGTCGCGCAATTCCTGGGATGCGCCTTTCAGCGCGATGATCAGCATTTCCGACTGCACTTCGCGCAGCAGCAGCTGGATGCCGCGGTCGTCGATGTCGATCAGGTTGTCGAACACGAACATCTCGTCCATGATCTTCTGCGCCATGTCGTTGTCGTAGTTCTTGATGTTGTCCATCACCGAACCTTCCTGCTCGCCCGACATGAAGTTGAGGATCTCGGCCGCCGCGCGCACGCCGCCCAGCGACGATTTCTTGATGTTCTCGTTGCCCGACAACAGCTTGGTCAGCACGTCGTTCAGCTCGCGCAGCGCGGCCGGCTGCACGCCGTCCAGCGTGGCGATGCGCAGCACCACGTCGTTGCGCAGGCGGTCGGTGAAGTGGCCGAGGATTTCGCAAGCCTGGTCGCGCTCCAGGTGGACCAGGATGGTGGCGATGATCTGCGGGTGTTCGTTGCGGATCAGCTCGGCGACGGATTGCGAATCCATCCACTTCAGCGATTCGATGCCGGAGGCGTCCTTGCCGCCCAGAATGCGCGACAGCAGCACCGAGGCCTTGTCGTCGCCCAGCGCCTTGGTCAGCACCTGGCGGATGTACTCGTCCGAGTCCAGGCCCACGGTGGAGGCGGCCGCGACCATGTCGCGGAAGTTGTCCAGCGTGCCCACCACTTCCTCGTGGGGAACGTTCTTCATGGTCGCCATGGCGGCGCCCAGCTTGAGCACTTCGCGCGGGCCGAGGAACTTCATCACCTCGGCGGCCTCGCTCTCGCCCATGGCCAGCATCAGGATGGCGGCCTTTTGCAGTCCGGTATTCTCAGTCATTTGCGCCTATCCATTCTTTGATCACGTTGGCAACGATGCGCGGATCTTCGGTGGCCAGTTTCTTGGCCATGGCCAGATTTTCGCGGTAAGAGCGCACGGTGTTTTCTTCCATCTTGCGCAATTCTTCTTCGGCGATGAGGGCCTCGTCCGGGCCTTCCTCGACCACTTCCTCCGGCTCTTCCGGTTCCGGCTCCGGTGCGTTGATCTCGTCGATCTTCTTGAACACAGGACGCATCATCGGCTTGACGATGCGCAGCACGATGTACAGCAGGATCAGCGCGGTGATCAGGAACTTCGCCAGATCCTTGGCCATCGGCAAGTTGGCCGGATCGCGCCACCACTCCGGCGGCGGTTCGAACGGTTTGTCGACGCCGTCGAACGGCGAATTGGCGACGCTGACGGCGTCGCCGCGGTCCTGGTTGTAGCCCATGGCCTGCTTGACCAGGTCGTTAATCTTGGCCATCTCTTCAGGAGTATAGGCCTTGATGGTGACTTTGCCATCCTTGCCGACGATGCGTTTGTAATTGACCACCACCGCCACCGTCATGCGGCGCAGGCCGCCCATGCCGCGCTGCTCGTAGCGCACGGTCTTGTCGACTTCGTAGTTGGTGGTCGATTCCTTGTGGTTGGGGCCGGTGGTGCCGGTGGTCGCGGCCGCGCCCGGCGGCGTGCCCGGCGCCGGCGCGGTGCCGGTCGGCGAGCCGGCGGTCTGGGTCAGCGGCGCGGTGGCCGTGCCCGGCGGCTGGTTCGACAGCGCGCCAGGGATGCCGCCCGGATTGGTGGTGCCGTTGTTGCCGTTGGTTTCGCTGCTCTGCTGGCTGCGGATGGCCGAGGCGGCCGGTGGCGAGTTCGGCTTGTAGGTTTCGGCGGCTTGCTCGATCTGGGCGAAGTCGACGTCGGCCGTGGCCTCGGCGCGCACATTGCCTTCGCCGACGATGGGGATGATGATCGATTCGACCTGCTTGATGACTTGCAGCTGCATGTCCTTGACATACTTGAGCTGGGTCTCGTCCATGTTCTTGGCGTTGAGGCCGGAGCTGCCGTTCTTGGTCTGGTCGGAAATCAGGTTGCCGGCCTGGTCGAGCACGGTGACGTTGGCCGGCAGCAGCTCGGGAACGCTGGAGGCCACCAGGTGGACGATGGCGGCGGTCTGGCCGGGGTCGAGCATGCGGTTGGGGTGCAGCGTGACGATCACCGAGGCGGTCGGCTTTTGCTGGTCGCGCACGAACACGGACGGCTTCGGCAGCGCCAGGTGGACGCGGGCGTTCTCGATCGCGGCCAGCGACTGGATCGAACGCGCCAGCTCGCCTTCCAGCGCGCGCTGGTAGTTGACCTGTTCGAGGAACTGGGACACGCCCAGCTTCTGGTTTTCCATCAGTTCGAAGCCGACGTTGCCGCCCTTGGGCAAGCCCTGGGCCGCCAGCTTCAGGCGGATATCGTGCACTTGTTCGGTCGGCACCAGGATGGCGGTGCCGTTCTCGGAAAACTTGTGTTTGACGTTGAGCTTGTCCAGTTCGGCCGTGATGGCGCCGCCGTCGCGGTCGGTGAAGTTGGAGAACAGCACGCCGTAGTCGGGCGGCTTGTTCCACAGCCACAGGCCGAGCAGGATGGCGACGATGGCCGCCGCGCCGGCCGCGCGCAGGAAGTTGCGGCCCATCGGCGTCTGGATGAAGGGTAGCTTCTCCGCACCGTCATCGTCGGCGGCTGCGGTGTCGTTGTCGATTTGTTCGGCTACGGCCATGATGATTGGTTTCCGGTGCGAGGTTCTAGAGAGGATGAGCCATTATCGCTTGTTGGCGGGCAATTCAATCGGGCAAACAGAGCGCCGTTTACGGTCCTGCTCGGCCATGGGGAGTGGCCTTGCTCTTGGTATTCTGGCAGCTCTGATAGAGCCGTGCCGTATTGTAACGCCGCGCTCGGCCTTGTCGTGGGAATTTGTTTCACGGCAGCAACAAGATGGAGGGTAAGATGAAGACAGGTGGAATCGACGGCAGCCAGATCCAGGCCATGATCGCTCAGTTGAAGGCGCACGCCACGCGTCCGGGGCTGACGCCGCCGGTGATCAAGACCGAACCGGCGCCAGCCGCCAAGGTGGAGTTTTCCGACGCGCTGAAGAATGCGCTGGACGGTGTCAACACCAGCCAGGTGCAGGCCGACGACATGAGCAAGAAATTCGCGATGGGCGACGACAGCGTCAGCCTGTCGGACATGATGATTTCGATGCAGAAGGCCAGCATCAACTTCCAGGCCACCATCCAGGTGCGCAACAAGCTGGTGTCGGCCTATCACGACATCATGAACATGCAGGTTTAAGGCGTGAACGCGGAGATTAGTCCCAGCGCCAGCCAGTAGAGCAGCAGCACGATGCCCGGCAGGTGGAAGATGGAAAAGCGATAGCGCCATCGCCGGCGGGGCTTGACTTGGGCAACCGGGGCCGGCGCTGGCCGTCCGATCGGCTGCGGCCATGCAAACTCCGGGCTCCAGACCAGCGGTGGCCAGGCCGTGAACGGATAGGCCTCATCATCGAAGGCGCGAGCGGTGCCGGATTCCAGCTCCAGCAAGACGCTGGCGACGGCGCTCTCGCCGCTCAGCGCATGGTCGTCGAACTCGCAGAAGTACCAGCCGCCAGTCTCCCGCGCCAGTATCGCCATCGACAAGGCCTGCATGAAATACGAGGCTGTTGAGCGGCCCGATGCCGTCCTGCTATTCACCTCGTGACCATATTGCTTCACCTTGCGCGGCGGCCATTCCTTGCTGCGGGGCGTCTTGCTGTCGCGCTTTTCAATGTAGTAGTCGAAACACGCCAGCAAGGCCTGCTCCGGGGCTATCCTTTGCAGCCGGGCAGGTGTTTCCAGGATCGACAGATACAGGGCGCCACCGGCGGGCGGCGCGGCGAACGACGACTCGGGATGGAGCTGTACCTTGAAGCCCAGGTCGCTGACGGCTTGCAGGCAGCGGGCGTCGAGGTCCTCGGTCCGCGGACCGAGGAAGGCATAAATGCAGATGCTCATGGGAGCGCCGGGGCGGCGGCCGTTGTCAGCCGAGGCCGGCGATGCGGGCGTTGCGTTCGCGTTCGAGCTTGGTGATGTAGCGCTGCACGTACGACAGCATGCCGCGCGAGATGTTGACGAACTCGCAGCCCAGGCGGCGGTTGGTCTTGTTGTTGAGCAGCGTCAGGTCCAGCGAGTTGCGAATCTGCAGCGACGTCGCCACCTGGCCGATTTCCGGCAGGTCGATCTTGCAATCGAGGTAGTTGCGGCCGATGGCGTCGCCCAGGATCATCTTGTTGTCGAGGATGGCGATGCCGCCGCAGCTGATGTCGGCCAGCGGGAAGGTGGTGCTGCCGCCCAGCTCCTCCGGCAGCGGGATCAATACCCGCACCGGGTTGGTGACGGGCGTGGAGATGCGGTAGTACTCGCGCCGCTGCAGGCGGATCAGCGTCGGCGGCACGGCGATCTTGAACGCCGGATTGCCTTCGAAAGTCGCCGCTTCGATGCGGTCGGCGGCAAACAGGATGCGCACCTTGTCGAGCGTGGTTTCGAACGACAGCCGGCGCGAGGCCAAGATGCGCTTGTTCTGCTCGCGGTCGATCGAGCAATCCAGGTACACGGTGTCGAGCTGGTCGTCCACTTCCAGGATCGAGGTCACGCACACGTCCGACTCGCCGTGGATCAGCATGCGGATCAGCTGATTCTTGCCGCCTATGCCGCGCAGCAGGGAGAGTATCTCCTTCCGTGACTCAACCTCAAAATCGTGCCAGTTTTCCAATTCCGCATCCTGAAAGTGTGGGTACATCGCTGCTGTGTGCGTCAAATTTCTGTAAGGGGGATGCTGGTGTCGGGCGCTGCTGGAAGCGGCAGGCCAGACTTTTGCGCTGATTCAATATGATATAGCCACGCTAATAGTTCCGCAATCGTCCGATACAGCGTAGGGGGAATCTGTTGATCTAGATCTATGTCCATGAGCAGAGAGACAAGTTCCTTGGACTCGTGGATGAACACGCCGGCCTCCAGCGCGACGCCGATGATCTGCTCGGCCACCAGCCCGCGCCCCTTGGCCACGACCTTGGGCGCCGGGGCGCCGTTCTCGTAGGTCAGCGCCACCGCCTGTTGCAGCGGGCGGCGCGGCAGCTCGTCGGTCATGGCGACTCCTGGGCTATGGTCAGCGAGGACAGCGGGGCGCCGGCCGCTTCCATCGCCTGCTCCAGCCGGCTGGCGTAGGCGCGCAGCGTGTCGGCCGTGTCGCCGTCGTCGGCTTGCACCTGGATATGCACCTGGCCGCCGATCAGCGTCACCGCCGCCGACACCGCGCCCAGCATCGGGAAGCGGAAGCGCACGCCGCTGCGCCAGATCTGTTCCGGTTCGCCGTCGCCGCCGTCCTGGCCTTCGTTCTTGCGGCCTTCGCGCTGCTCGCGGCGGATTTCCCATTGCATGGGCTGGCCCGGCCAGGCTTCGCCGTTCCATTGCACCCGGCCCTGTTCGTGGGTGTGCAGCTGCTGGTTGATCAGCTGCGCAGCGCTCAGGTCGGGGCCGCTGGCGGCGGCGCGGGCGGCGGTCTCGCCGCTTTGCAGCATGCGCTGCATCTGCGGTTCGCGCATCAGCTCGGTCAGGGGGCGTTCGCCCTTGGCCCATTCGGTGACGTGCGATTCGTAGAACAGGCCGCTTTGCGAGATGGTGTCCTGCAGCTTTTGCGCCAGTTGCTCGGCGGCCGGCGCGGCGTTGCCGAACAGCGCGCTCTTGCCGATCAGGGCCAACTGCTGGGCGTTGCCGCCCTGGGCGGTGTTGAGCACGGTGGTCAGCACGCGTGCGGTGTTGCTCAATGTGGCTTGCGGCGTACTGGGATCGAGGTCGGGCAATTCGTTGGCGGGCGTCAGCGGCGCCTTGCCGAGCAGCGTGGCGGCCAGGCTTTGCGGCTTGACCGCTGCCGCCGGCAGCGCGCCGTCGGCGGCCTGTGCCGCTGCGGCGGCTCCGGCCAGGGCCGCTGCACTGGCGGCGGCCTGGGCTGCGGCGTTGGC
>NZ_WHUF01000045.1 GCF_009380165.1 Rugamonas rivuli | reverse complement strand
AGCCTGACGATAACCTACTTTCACACTGGTTGCAGCACTATCATCGGCGCAGAGTTGTTTCACGGTCCTGTTCGGGATGGGAAGGGGTGGGACCAACTTGCTATGGTCATCAGGCATTGACTTGTACAGGCGTCGCGTCTTTTTCCGCGCCGCCAAGAATCTGGAGGAAGTATTATAAACGATTTATATCGTTTATGTAGTAAA
>NZ_WHUF01000044.1 GCF_009380165.1 Rugamonas rivuli | reverse complement strand
CTGCGGATCAAAGCTTGTTTGCTAGCTCCCCGCAGCTTATCGCAAGCTACTACGTCCTTCATCGCCTGTAATCGCCAAGGCATCCACCATGTGCACTTATTCACTTGTCCCTATAACGTTAGCCCCTGCGACTAAACAAGGAGCGTTTATAGGAATAAGAAGTACTACGTTGTTGCGTTTGTTGATACATACAATCATTACCCATCGTCTT
>NZ_WHUF01000043.1 GCF_009380165.1 Rugamonas rivuli | reverse complement strand
CACCATGTGCACTTATTCACTTGTCCCTATAACGTTAGCCCCTGCGACTAAACAAGGAGCGTTTATAGGAATAAGAAGTACTACGTTGTTGCGTTTGTTGATACATACAATCATTACCCATCGTCTTACGTTTTACCGCAAAACGATCAATAAAAATTTACTTACTTCTTCCAGATTGTTAAAGAACGTACAGCACTTGATCTCTAAAAGATCAAA
>NZ_WHUF01000042.1 GCF_009380165.1 Rugamonas rivuli | reverse complement strand
ACTCTAGAAAGGAGGTGATCCAGCCGCACCTTCCGATACGGCTACCTTGTTACGACTTCACCCCAGTCACGAATCCTACCGTGGTAAGCGCCCTCCTTGCGGTTAAGCTACCTACTTCTGGTAAAACCCGCTCCCATGGTGTGACGGGCGGTGTGTACAAGACCCGGGAACGTATTCACCGCGACATGCTGATCCGCGATTACTAGCGATTCCAACTTCATGCAGT
>NZ_WHUF01000041.1 GCF_009380165.1 Rugamonas rivuli | reverse complement strand
TCGAACCAACGACCCCCGCGTTATCAACACGGTGCTCTAACCAGCTGAGCTACAGCCCCAAATGCTGTTCTTTAATATTGACAGTCGATAAGTGTGAACGCTTGATGAGTAGTCCGAAGACCAGTGCCACTCTAGAAAGGAGGTGATCCAGCCGCACCTTCCGATACGGCTACCTTGTTACGACTTCACCCCAGTCACGAATCCTACCGTGGTAAGCGCCCTCCTTGCGGTTAAGCT
>NZ_WHUF01000040.1 GCF_009380165.1 Rugamonas rivuli | reverse complement strand
TGGTTCGAGTCCAACCAGCCCTACCAGTTTCTGCCTTGTAGTAAATCTCAGGGGGATTAGCTCAGCTGGGAGAGCACCTGCTTTGCAAGCAGGGGGTCGTCGGTTCGATCCCGTCATCCTCCACCAAAAGTTCAAACGTAAGTCAGCCAATCATGGTTGCGATTTAGGTTTGATCTTTTAGAGATCAAGTGCTGTACGTTCTTTAACAATCTGGAAGAAGTAAGTAAATTTTTATTGATCGTTTT
>NZ_WHUF01000003.1 GCF_009380165.1 Rugamonas rivuli | reverse complement strand
TCTTTGAAGGGTCGTTCGAGACCAGGACGTTGATAGGTCAGGTGTGGAAGTGCAGTAATGCATTAAGCTAACTGATACTAATTGCCCGTACGGCTTGTCCCTATAACCTTAGCAGGTTATGGTGAATGAGAAGTACGTTGAAACGTTCGTTGATACAACTTCATTACCCCATTTACTTACTGATTCCAGATTCGGAGCGCCGCTGAAAGCGTCGCTCGTACAAGTCAATGCCTGATGACCATAGCAAGTTGGTCCCACCCCTTCCCATCCCGAACAGGACCGTGAAACAACTCTGCGCCGATGATAGTGCTGCAACCAGTGTGAAAGTAGGTTATCGTCAGGCTAGTTATATGAAAAAGCCCACCAAGTGATCTTGGTGGGCTTTTTTTCGTCCCAATGGATGCTAATATGGCAATTTCTCACTTGCCTATTGGAGCATCACATGTCGCTTCCTTCGCTGATCGCTGTGGCTGTCGCACTGGCGTTGACCTCGTCCGCTTACGGACAGAAACTCGAAGCCGATACGCCACTGGTGGCCGGCGTATCCAAGATCACCGGCGCGCGCGACTGGAGCGCCCGCCAGGAAGCGGGCATGATCGTGCTGGAGGCGCCCGAAGGCGATACGCGCCTGGTGATGGTCGAAGTCGCAGCGGCCGATGCGGCAGCGGCCACGGCGGCGGCATGGATACGCTATCAGCCCAACTTCAAGCGCACCATCAAACTGGTGACGGTGGAACAGGCCATCAACGGCTGGCAGGAGCACAAAGCGACCTCCTATGAAACCTCTCCCAGCGAAAAGGCGGTGATCTATGCCGAAGCCTTCCGCGATGGCGACAACTGGACCGTACTGCTGCTCGACGGCAGCGAGCAGACCGTAGGCAAGCGCGATGCCGCCCTCGACCTTGCGCAGCAAAGCCTGCGTCCCAAGAACTATGTGCCGGAATCGTTCGCCGGCCGCACGGCCCACCCGCTGGACCGTGAACGTCAGCAGCAGATGCATGCCTTCCTGCAGGAAGCGATGAAGACGCTCGGCGTGCCCGGCCTGTCCTATGCGTTGCTGGACCACGGCAAGATCGTCTTCGAAGGCGGCCTCGGCGTGCGCGAGCTGGGCAAGCCGGCTCCGGTCGATGCCGATACCTTGTTCATGGCCGCGTCCAACACCAAGGGGATGAGCACGCTGATGCTGTCCACGCTGGTCGATGAAGGCAAGCTGAAATGGGACCAGCCGGTAACGGAAGTCTATCCCGCGTTCAAACTGGGCAGCGCCGAGACCACGAAAAAGGTGCAGGTCAAACATCTGGTCTGCGCTTGCACCGGCCTGCCGCGCCAGGATCTGGAGTGGATCTTCGAATTCAAGAACGCCACGCCGGAAACCTCGCTGCAACTGCTGGCCACCAATAGTCCGACCAGCGGCTTCGGCGAGGTCTACCAGTACAACAACCTGATGGCCTCGGCCGCAGGCTATATCGGCGGCCACATCGCGTATCCGAACCTGCCGCTGGGCGCGGCATACGACGAGGCGATGCAGACGCGCTTGTTCACGCCGCTGGGCATGCACCACACCACCTTCGACATGGCGCGCGCGCTGCGCTCCAACCACGCCAGCCCGCACGCCTACAACCTCGACGGCAAAGTCGAAGTCCTGCCGATGAGTTTTAATTACTCAGTGGTGCCGCACCGACCTGCGGGCGGCGTATGGACTTCGGCACACGACTTGATACGCTATGTCCAGCTCGAAGCCAATCTCGGCAAACTCCCTGACGGCAAACAGCTGGTGTCCGCCGACGCCTTGCTGGCGCGTCGCCAGCCGCAAGTGGCCGCCGGCGAAAACCGCAGCTACGGCATGGGACTGTCGCTGGAGACGGCATGGGGCGTGCCGGTCGTTTATCACGGCGGCAGCATGTTCGGCTACAAGAGCGACATCTACCTGATTCCCGGCGAGGGCACAGGCGCGGTGATACTGACCAACTCCGACCAGGGACGCATGCTGCTGCGCCCCATGCTGCGGCGTTTGATGGAAATCCTGTACGACGGCAAGCCGGAGGCGCTGGCTTCCGTGCACAACGCGGCCGAACGCGGAGCGGCCGAGCGCAAGGAGGAGCGCCGTTCGACCTCGCTGCCGCCGGATGCACGTGCCGTCAAGGGACTGGCCCAGCATTACCGCAGCGCCGAGCTGGGCGACCTGACCGTACGCCGCCACGGCAAGCAGCTGATGTTGGATTTTGGCGAATGGCAAACCGCGGCCGGCACGCACAAGAACGAGGACGGCAGCATGTCCTTCATGACCAGCTCCGCCGCCTTCTCCGGCCTGGAGCTGGTGGTCGGCAGCCGGTCCGGCAAGCGAACGTTGACCACACGCGACGGTCAGCATGAATATATCTTTACTGAACGTTAGCAGAGGTCAGCCCCATCGGTGAATTCATGGGGTTTTTTGCTGTTGTGCATTAGAATGGGTCGCATCTCGGAGACGCTGCCCTATGTCTGGTTACGCAACACGTTCAGTCTATTTATGCGGCTTGCTCTTGCTGGCGTTGCTGTCCATCGCGCGCGCCGCACCGCTCAGCCTGCGATTCGAACACCTCGGCGTCGAACAGGGATTGACGCAGGAATCGGTAACGGCCGTGCTGCAGGACCGCCACGGCTATATGTGGCTGGGCACGCAGGCCGGCCTGAGCCGTTACGACGGCTACCGCATGACCGCGTTCAAGAACGATCCCGCCAACTCCCGCAGCCTGCTCGACAACTATGTGCACGCGCTGTACGAAGACAGCAACGGCAACATCTGGATCGGCAGCAAGGGCGGGCTGGACCGCTACGATCCCGCCACGCTGTCCTTCGTGCACCAGCTCAGCCGGAGCGGCAACCTGACCGTGTTCAGCATCGTCGGCGATGGCCAGCAGGGGCTGTGGCTGTCCACCAGCGACGGCTTGCAGCATCTCGATATCGCCAGCGGCCAGGTGAAGACCTTGCGCCATGCGGCGGCCGATGCCGACAGCATCAGCGACGACCGCGTCAGCGCGCTGGCGCGCGACAAGTCCGGCAATCTGTGGGTAGGCACGGCCAGCGGCCTGGAGATGCTGGTGGCCGGAGGCCGCAAGTTCCGCCATCTGAATCCGCTGGGCGGCTCGGCGCCGGCCAACAATATCCAGTCGCTGTCGATAGGCGCGGATGGCGTGGTCTGGGCGGGCACCATGAACGGCTTGCAGGCCTGGCGCCCGGGCGTCGACGGCGCCGAGCGCATCGCGCTGGAAGCGGCCGATGACTTGCGCGACCAGCGCATCACCGCGCTGCTGCACGACAGCGACGGCGTGCTGTGGGCCGGCAGCTTTGCCGACGGCTTGAAGCGGCGCGATCCAGTCTCGCGGCACTTCTACACCTACCGTCATAACAGCCAGGACCGCCACGGCGTCGGCGACAACCAGATCAGCGCGCTCTACCAGGACCGTACCGGCACGCTGTGGGTCGGCAACTGGTACACCGGCCTCGACTGGGTGGACCTGACCAGCGGCGGCTTCGAGCGCTACACCGAATATCCGGGCGTGATGCCCAGCATCAGCAACAACAAGGTGCGCGTGATCACCGGCGCCGGGCCCAACAAGTACTGGCTGGGCACCGGCAATGGCTTGACGCTGCTCGACAGCGTCAGCGGCGCAACCGAAGTCTGGCGCCACAACGAGCGCGATCCGTCCAGCCTGCCTGGCGACCAGATCCAGGCGCTGCAGACCGACAAGCGCGGCCGCCTGTGGGTCGGCAGCTCGACCGGCCTGGCCTGGCGCGATGCGGCCGGCGGCCCGTTCACGCGTTTCGTGCTGGACCCCGAGCCCGCTGCGGCGACGATACAGCGGATACTGGTCGAGCGCGCCGGCGCCATCTGGGTGGCGTCTAGGGCCGGCCTGCACCGCATCGATCCGCAAACCAGCGCGGTCCACACCTGGCGCCACGACGCGGCCGACCCCGACAGCCTGGACGGCCGCATCTACTCGCTGATGGAGGACCGCCAGGGCGTGCTGTGGGTGGGCACCGAAAACGGCCTCGACCGTTTCGACCGCGCCACCGGCAAGTTCCGCCACTATCGCCACACGCCGGGCAAGGAGGATAGCCTCAGCCACAAGCGCGTGCACTACACCTACGAAGACGACAAGGGCCGCCTGTGGATAGGCACGGCAGCCGGCCTGTGCCGCGCCGAACAGGGCGCCGACGGCGAACTGCATTTCCGCTTTATCCCAACCAGCGCGGCCCACGCACCGGATCCGATCGGCGCCATCATCAGCGACGAGCAGGGACGGTTGTGGATCAGCAGCACCTCCGGCCTGACGATGCTCAGTCCCGACACCGGGGCGTTCAAGGAATACACCTCGCGCGACGGCCTGATCGACGGCTCCTACTTCATCGGCTCCGGCTACAAGGCGGCCGACGGCACGCTGTTCTTTGGCGGCCTGTCCGGCCTGACGGCGTTCCAGCCCTCGCGCATCCACGACAACCCGCATGCGCCACCGGTATCGATCACCGACTTTTCCATCTTCAACCAGTCCATCCTGACCGGCGAGCCGCGCAGCGATGTGCTGGCCAAGGGGCCGATCTACGAAGCGAAGACGCTCAAGCTCAGCTATCGCGATGCCGTGTTCTCGTTCGAATTCGCCGGCCTGCACTACGCCGACCCGGTGCGCAACCGCTTTGCCTATCAGCTGGAGGGCTTCGATCCGCAGTGGGTGACGGCGGACGCCGGCAAGCGCTTCGCCACCTACACCAACCTCGATCCCGGCCGCTACGTCTTCCGCGTCAAGGCCGCCAACAAGGACGGCGTCTGGAGCAGCGAGCCGGTGGCGATGGAAGTGATCATCGCGCCGCCGTTGTGGAAGACCTGGTGGTTCCGGCTGCTGGTGCTGATCCTGGCGCTGGGCAGCGCCTACCTGCTGTTCCGCATCCGCATCCGCATGCTGGTGCGCCAGAAGCATGCGCTGGAGGCGGAAGTCGGCAGCCGCACGCGCGAGCTGGTGCAGCAGAAGGAGTCGATAGAACGGCAGAAGCGCGAAGTCGAGCGGCAGAAGGAAAGCGTGGAGCTGGCCCACCGGAATATTTCGCTGCTGTCGGACATCGGCCGCCGCATCACGGCCAACCTCGACAGCGAAGCCATCATGTCGATGCTGTACCAGCAGGTGCATGCGCTGATGGACGCCAGCGTGTTTGGCATCGGCATCTACCGGCCCAAGGAAGAGTTGATCGAGTACCCGTTCGCGATGGAGAAGGGCAAGCGCTACGCGCCCTACACCCGCAGCATGCGCGAGCCCAACCAGCTGGCGGTGTGGTGCATCACCCATGCGCAGGAAGTGTTCATCAACGACCTGGAGCAGGAATACCCGCGCTACATCGAACACCTGGAACTGGTGTCCGGTGCCGACGACATGGGCACGCTGGAAGACGGCTCGCTGCCGACCGAGCCGCGCTCGCTGATCTACGTGCCGATCTCGGTGGCCGGCCAGGTGCGCGGCGTGATCACGGTGCACAGCTACCGCGCCCACGCCTACCAGCGCATCGACCTCGACATGCTGACCACGCTGGCTTCCTACGTGGCGGTGGCGTTCGCCAACGCCGATTCCTACCGGCAGTTGCGCGACACCCAGCAGCAATTGGTGGAGCGCGAGAAGCTGGCGGCGCTGGGCTCGCTGGTGGCCGGCGTCGCGCACGAGCTGAACACGCCGATCGGCAACAGCCTGGTGATCGCCAGCACGCTGGAGGACAAGACGGCCGAGATCGAACTGCGCCAGGAGCAGAACCAGCTGCGCCGTTCCGATTTGAAGAACTTCATCGATGCCGCGCGCGAAGCGTCGACGCTGCTGATGCGCAGCCTGCACAATGCGGCCGAACTGGTGAACAGTTTCAAGCAGGTAGCGGTGGACCAGGCCAGCGCCAAGCGGCGCCATTTCAATCTGCACCAGGCCAGCCAGGAAATCGTCACGACGATGAAGAACCAGATCCGCAAGGCGGGCCATCAGGTGGAGCTGGAAATGCCGGACGATATACAGATGGACAGCTTCCCCGGCCCGTACGGCCAGGTCATCATCAACCTGATCAACAACGCGCTGCTGCATGCGTTCGAGGGCCGCAGCGGCGGCGTCATCAAGATGTGGGCGGTGCGGCTGGGATCGGAGCAGGTGAGGATCGTGTTCCAGGATGACGGCAGGGGTATCCAGACCGAGCATCAGGCGCGCATTTTCGACCCCTTCTTCACCACCAAGCTGGGGCAGGGCGGCAACGGCCTGGGCCTGAGCATCACCTACAACATCGTCACCTCGCTGCTGGACGGCAGCATACGTGTCGACAGTGCGATCGATGTAGGGACGCGTTTCACGATAGATCTCCCGCTCAAGGTTTCATTGGCGGGAGATTAGGGCGCTTCTTAGACGCCCCAGATGATGCTCTCGTTTTCCTGCTTGGCCGAGCGCAGCATTTCCAGCAGCGGGAAGGCGCGGGCGGCAAAGCCTACGCGCTGCATGACCGCGTGCTCGACCGTTTCGCCGTCTTCCTTCTCGTGGGCATGGATGTCGTGCTCGACATCGCTTTCCGGGTGCAACTTGCTCTCGGCGACCTCGTGTTCGAGCACCGACAGGGCGCGCGCCGCTTCCTCAGCCGTGATGACGCCGCGCGTAGGATTTTTGTGGAGCAGGTCCAGGATGCGCTGGGCATGTTCCTGATACATCAGGACTTCGGGACTGGATTTCGATTTAAAGGCGATTAACATAGAGAGAGCTTTCTTAGTCTTGTGGTGGAACGGTACGTCGTAGTAGTGACATTAGGCTATTGGTAGAACTTTACAAGAGGTACACCCCTCTGTCTGAGCGGTAGCGCACATCGAATTAAGCACTTTCTAAGCCAGAACCGGTGTTTCAGTTCAATTTGAAGGAACTGAGGTAGGTCTCCACCGTGTCCGGCACGATATTCTTGTCCCTGCCCATGACGATGACCTGGTAAATCCGCTTGTCCCGGGCGATGAAATGGCCGATCAGGCGCATCGCTTCACCGTTCTGGCTGCCCTTGGCCTCGACGTCGAGGGTGGACTGCCTGCCGTCGGTGGCCGCTTTATTGCTGGTGACGGTGGCGCCGATATTGCCGACCAGCGCGGTCTTCATGGCCTCTATCGCCGCCGGACCCTGCGCCGCCTCCGCGACCTGGGCGCTGCCGACCGCGAAGATGACGCCGTTCACTTCGGCCGCCGTCATTGTCATATTAACCGACACGGTATCGAGCTGGATGCTGCGGGTCTGGCTGGCCGGCTTGCCGGGGAAGAGCACGGCGTACGGGGCGTCGTTGCTGCGGTAGTCGCGCCAATCGTATTGCGGGCTGCAGGCCGACAGCGCGGCGGCCAGCAGCAGCGCCAGGGAGATTTTCTTCATCAGGACTTGGCTTTCTTCTTGCGTTGTTCTTCCTGCTGCTTCCATTCATCGATATGGGCTTGCTGGCGCAGCACGCGGGAGTTCGGATCGATAGTGTATAGCGCTTGCGGCGGCAGCGTCAGTTCGCCCCGGCCGTCGGTCATCGCCAGCTTCTCGATGCGGTTGTTGACCCGTACTTCGATCGGCATCGGGAAGGCGCCGCCATCCTTCAGCTTCCAGCTCAGCTTGAGCTGGTTGCCGTGGCGTTCCTCGACCAGCTCCGGCAGCGCCGCGTGGTACAGGTAGGCGTCGAAGAACCAGCCCAGGTCGCGGCCGCCGGCCTCGTTGGCGATGGCGATGAATTCCCTGGTGCTGCTGTAGCGCGGTTCGAAGTTGCCCGGCTTCGGCGTGTCGGTGCCGTAGACCATGCGGCGCGTGGCGCGGAAGAAAGCGTCGTCGCCGATCAGGTTGCGCAGCGTGTGCAGGATCAGCGAGCCCTTGGTGTAGATGTCGTTGCCGGGGCCGCCGCGCGCGTCCTGGTAGACATCTTCGATGCGCTTCGATTTGCCGCTGACGACAGGCACCTTGTTCAACAGCGACTTGCGCTGGGTGAACAGCTCGGCCTGGAACTCGCGCTCGCCGCGCAGTTGCTCCAGGTACAGCGGCTGCATATAGCTGCCGAAGCCCTCGTGCAACCACATGTCGTCCCAGTCGGCGTTGGTCATCTGGTTGCCGAACCATTCGTGCGACAGCTCGTGGTGCAGCAGCCAGTCGTAGCCGAGCGGCGACTTGGCATAGCCGTTGCCGTAGGCGTTGATGGTCTGGTGCTCCATGCCCAGGTGCGGGGTTTCAACCACGCCCATTTTCTCGTCGCCGAACGGGTAGGGGCCGATGCGGGCCTCGAAGAAATCCAGCATCGGCGCGAACTCGGCGAACAGGCCGTTGGCCTGTTTGTCGTGGCCCTTCAGGTACCACATGCGCAGCGGGATCTTGTTGCCGTAGCGGCTGTCGTAGTCGCCGGACAGCATTTCGTAGGGGCCGATGTTCAGGGCCACGCCGTAGGTGCTGGGGTTCTTCGCGCGCCAGTTGTAGGTGCGCCAGCCATCCTTTTCTTCCATGCCGAGGGCGACGCCGTTGCCGGCCACCACCAGCGGCGACGGCACGCTGATGTGCAGGTCGATCAGTTTCGGCTTGCCTTGCGGATGGTCGATGCAGGGCCAGAACAGGTCGCAGCCTTCGCCTTCGACGGTGGTGGTAATCCACGGCTGGCCGTCCGCCGTTTTGCTCCACATGAAGGCGCCGTCCCACGGCGCGTGCGAGGCCACGTGCGGCACGCCGTGGTAGCGGATGCGCACGGTGGTGCGGGCGCCCGCTTGTAGCGGCGTCGGCAAGGTCAGGTAGAGGCGGCCGTCCGGGTTGCTGATCGCCGACGGCGCCAGCTGCACGCCGTCCACGCTGGCGAAATCGACGGGCAGGTTGCGGTCCAGTTCGACGGCGATGCGGGTCAGCGGGGCGCTGGCAAGGAAGGTCAGCGCGGCGTCGCCGCTGATGCTGTGGCTGGCGGGATCGACGCGCAGCGCCAGGTCGGCTTTTTCAAACGTGACCGCCAGTTGTTCCGGCGCGCGTGGGCTGCCGGAGTTGGCGGTGAAGTCGGTCAGCGGAACTTGAGTGGCGGCGCAGCCTGCCAGCAGTGCGCTGGCGGCGAGGTAGAGGGGCAAGCGTGTCATCGATTTCCCGTGGTTGTAAGGGCATCGATCAATATAGCAGCAAGGCTAGCGAAGAGGTGACGCTTAGTGCCGGGATCGGCAGAATTTAGAACGGGCGGCGGCGGACGCTTGCCTGCATCCGCCGCCGCTGGCCCGCGCGATCAAGCCTTGCGGATCAGGCCCAGTTGCTGCAGCGCCGTGACGCCGTCGTCCAGGCCCAGTTCTTCGACGATCTTGCCGTCCTTGAGGCGCAGCACCGTGGTGCCGGTGAAGCGCATTTTCCTGCCGGTTTCAGCCGGCAGTGCGCCGATCAGGAAGTCGTCGAAGGCGGGACCGGTGTGGGTGCCGCCGCCGATCCAGCGGCCGACGACGTAGTCGCCTTCCGCGATCAGATCGGCGGCGCCGGCGAACGACAGGTCGGGGAAGGCGGCGCGGAAGTCGCCCATGAAGGCTTTGATGTCTTCGCGGCCCCGGCGCGGTTCGTGCAGCGAATATTGCAGCAGCATGTCGGGCGATGCCAGGTCGTCGACGACGGCCGGGTTGTAGTTGTCGCCCCAGAATTCGGTGAACCAGCGACCGACGATGGCTTTATTGGTTTCGGCTGTAGACATGATGGATTCCTTAAATGATCGGGTTGGGATGTGGAGTGCTTTCAAGTTCTCCAAGGCCAACGATATCGAAGCGCCATGGAGCGCGAACTCCGTTTCTTGCGCCCGACTGCATCGGCGCGGCATCGGCTTCGCATGAAGGATCGTGGATGCTGCCGAAACATCGCTATGGGTACTGGCCTTGGATGCGGACTCGTGGTTATCATGTGCACCGTCGCAGCCTTCTGCTGCTTTAAAAATTAACGGAACCGCCTTGAAATGTTCTCACTGTGGATCGTCCAATACGATCCGTGCACACTTGATTCCCAGAGTACTGGCTAAAGAAGTCCAGGTTGGCCATGCCCATGCCGTGACCAAGGCTGATGGCGCGATTTCTCAGATCAGCCAGTCCGGCATATTTGACCCGGACATTTTATGCGGTCCTTGCGATGAAAAACTCGGATTGCTGGAGGAAAAGGCCGCACAGCTGTTCACCGCTGTTCGCAACCAGGCACAGGGTCTTCGCGAGGGGGCGATAGTCAAACTCCCACGGCAGGACGATGATTTGTTGCGGTTCTACGCGGCGTTGTTGTGGAAGTATTCGATTACACGCCCGGAATTCGGACGTGTCGAGCTCGGTAAATTTCAGGAGCCGTTGCGGGCTGTCAGTTTCGGCTCCGACGCCATTCCCGAGTTTTTGGATGTTGCACTGTTTCGCCTGCGGCTCGACATCAACGACACTGGCGTATTCGCCTATCGCGCGCCGTCCCCGGACCGTAAACTCGGAATTAATTTATATCGTATTCTGGTCGGCGGCGTGCTTGCTCTTGTCAAGGTCGATCGGCGGCCATGGGGGGATAGGCTCACCAGCGAGTTGGGGGTGCGAGGGCGGGGCGAAGTCCGAGCGGCGGTTGCGGCGGCTAAAGAATTCGAGGAATTCAAGATGGCGCAGAAGCTCGCCCACACCAAGCCTAAAGTCTCCAGCTTCCTCGACAAGCAAGACAACGTGGCTTTGAATACATAGCTGTCTTGGTGTTAGCGCCCCATCAGCGCTTGCGCAGCGCCTGCCGGTACTGAATGGCTTCGCTGACGTGCGCCAGGAGGATGCGCTCGCTGCCTGCCAGGTCGGCGATGGTGCGGGCTACGCGCAGGATGCGGTGGTAGGCGCGGCCGGACCATTGGAAGTGTTGCATGCTCTGTTTCAGCTGCGCCTTGCCGGGGCGGTCGGGCTTGCAATACTGGTCGATCTCGCGCGTGCTCAGGTATTGGTTGCGCTTGCCCTGGCGTTGCAGCTGGATGTCGGTGGCGGCCTGCACGCGGGCGGCGATGGTGCGCGACGATTCGCCGTCGGCATCCGC
This sequence comes from Rugamonas rivuli, assembly GCF_009380165.1. Taxonomy (GTDB): domain Bacteria; phylum Pseudomonadota; class Gammaproteobacteria; order Burkholderiales; family Burkholderiaceae_D; genus Rugamonas; species Rugamonas rivuli. Next base: position 1,013,464 of record NZ_WHUF01000003.1, on the reverse strand, counting down.
CGCCAGGATCTCAGGATCGACCGCCGCCACTTCCATCTGGATGTCGATGCGGTCCAGCAGCGGACCGGAGACGCGGCCCTGGTAGCGCTGAATCAAGTCAGGCGAACAGTGGCAGAGGCCGCTGGTGTGGCCCAGGTAGCCGCAAGGGCAGGGGTTCATCGCTGCTATCAATTGGAAATGCGCGGGAAAGTCGGCCTGCCTGGCGGCGCGTGAAATGGTGATGCGCCCCGATTCCATCGGCTCGCGCAGCACGTCCAGCACGCTGCGCGCGAACTCGGGCAGCTCATCCAAAAAAAGCACGCCCCTATGCGCCAGCGAAATCTCTCCCGGCCTCGGCACGCTGCCGCCACCCACCAGCGCCACGCCCGATGAAGTGTGGTGCGGCGAGCGGAAGGGGCGGCGCTTCCAGTGCTCGATGCGGAAGTTGCCCGTCAGCGATTGCACGGCGGCGGCCTCCAATGCTTCCTCGTCGGTCATCTCCGGCAGCAGGCCGGCGAAGCGCGCCGCCAGCATGGTCTTGCCGGCGCCCGGCGGACCGACCAGCAAAATCGAGTGGTTGCCTGCGGCCGCCACCTCCAGTGCCCGCTTGACGAAGACCTGTCCCTTGACGTCGGCAAAGTCGGGATACTCCAGCTGCGCCACCAGCGGCGCCGATTCATGGCGCGACAGCATGGACTCGACCGACTTGGCGGCGAAGTGGCCGCACACCTGCAATAGCGATTGCGCCGGATAGATGGCGGCGTTGCCGACCAGCGCCGCCTCGTCGGCGTTGGCCAGCGGCAGGATGAAGGCCAGCGTGCCGCCGTCGCGGCGCGTGGCCAGCGACATCGCCAGCGCACCGCGTATCGGCCGCAACTCGCCGGACAGCGACAGCTCGCCGGCAAACTCGTATTGATGCAAGCGGGAGGAGGGGATTTGTTTGGACGCAGCCAGGATGCCGAGCGCGATCGGCAAGTCGAACCTGCCCGATTCTTTCGGCAAGTCGGCGGGGGCGAGATTGACGGTGATGCGCTGTGCGGGGAATTCGAAACCGCCGTTCTGGATGGCGGCGCGGACGCGGTCCTTGGCTTCCTTGACCTCGGTGTCGGCGAGCCCGACGATGGTGAAGGCCGGCAGCCCGTTGGCCAGATGCACTTCGACGCTGACTTCCTGCGCCTCCATGCCCGCCAGGGCGCGGCTTTTGAGTACGGCTAGGCTCATGGGATAGCAGACGACCAGTGAATACCAGCCGCCAGCGTAGCCCACGCCCGCCGCCGTGCTTTGCGCTAGCCCAAACGGGCGGGCGCCGGCACGGGTTTATTGACCTGCTTTGGCTTCCAGTTCAGCCAGACGCGCTTCCAGCGCTTCCAGCTTGGCGCGGGTCTTGGCCAGCACTTGCGCCTGCACATCGAATTCCTCGCGCGTCACCAGGTCCAGCTTGGCAAAACCCTGCGTCATCATGGACTTCACGTTCTTCTCGATGTCCTTTGCTGGTGAGTTTTCGATGGCCTGATTGATCTTGCTTTGCAAGTCGTTGAAAAAAGTGTTCATATCCATAATATTCCTTGATCTAACCAGCGATGCACTGCACCATTGCAGTGCACCCCGGCGTTAATGTGGTGCGAAATTCTGAAACATCACCGCCGCACCCATCCCATTCTCACACTCTTTCAAATGCGGTCCCGTTGCCGATGTTGATACGGCAGCTATCACCTCGGCAACATTAGCTGGCACGCATTCTGCTAAAGAAGCCATGAACGCTTTCATTGCTTCGCTTCACACAGGATTTTAAACCGCAACTGCTAAATAAGTTCAACTACACAAGGAAAACAACTATGAAAAGCTTGAGCAAGAACTTCACCCTGGTCGCAGCGTTGACTTTAGCATTCGCCTCCATCAGCGCCGGCATGGCGCACGCCGAGGAAGCGACACCCGCTGCCGAGGCGAAACCCGACAATGAAGTCAGCTTCAACGCGGCCATTGTCAGCGACTACCGTTACCGCGGCATATCGCAAACCCGTCTGAAACCTGCACTGCAGGGCGGCGCGGACTATACCAATAATCCGACCGGCTTGTATGCCGGTACCTGGCTGTCCACCATCAAGTGGACCAAGGACGCGGGCGGCGATGGCGATGTCGAATGGGATCTGTACGCCGGCAAACGCGGCGAGATCGTCAAGGACGTGTCCTATGACGTCGGCGGCCTCTACTACTTCTATCCTTCGAACGGCCTGCACCCGAGCGCCAATACCTTCGAATTGTACGGCCAGGTTTCCTACGGCCCTGTCTCGCTGAAATACTCGCAGTCGACGACCAATCTGTTCGGCTTTGCCGACAGCAAGAACAGCGGCTATGTCGATGCCTCGGGCAACTTCGAGCTGACCGACGGCTATGTGCTGAACGTGCACGCAGGCCACCAGAACGTAAAACATAACGGCGCTTCCAGCTACACCGATTACAAGCTGGGCGTTACCAAAGATTTCGGCGTAGTGACGGTGGCATTGGCGGCGGTCTATGCCGACACGAAAGCCTACGTCGGACCTGATGGAAAGAACCTGGCTAAAACAGGTGCTGTCCTGACCATTTCCAAAACCTTCTAAGCGAGGCCAGTATGAAAATGATTACCGCCATTATCAAGCCGTTCAAGCTCGATGAGGTCCGCGAGGCCCTCTCGGCGATCAACGTGCAAGGCATCACCGTGACCGAGGTGAAAGGCTTCGGCCGTCAGAAAGGTCACACCGAACTGTACCGCGGCGCGGAATACGTCGTGGACTTCCTGCCGAAGACCAAGATCGAAGCGGCGGTGGACGATTCCATCGTCGAGCAGGCGATCGAAGCGATCGAAGGCGCTGCCCGCACCGGCAAGATCGGTGACGGCAAGATCTTCGTGTACAACCTGGAACAAGTCATCCGCATCCGTACCGGCGAAACCGGCAACGAAGCTCTTTAAGGGGAAGATTGATGAAAAAAACTATAACAACGTTGCTGGCTGGGGTATCCATCCTGTTCGCACTCGCCGCGCCGGTGGTTGCCCAGGAGGCCAAGCCGGCAGCCTCGGCGCCGGTTGCTTCGGCGCCCGCACCCGCTGCATCCGCTCCGGCCGCTTCCGCGCCTGACGCCGCACCCGCCGCTCCGGCGGCCGCGCCAGCCGCTGCTCCGGCCGCCGCCGCGCCGGCAGAAGCTGCTCCAGCCGCCGCACCCGCTCCCGTGCCCAACAAAGGCGACACCGCCTGGATGATGGTGTCGACCATCCTGGTCATCATGATGTCGATTCCCGGCCTGGCGCTGTTCTACGGCGGCCTGGTCCGTTCCAAGAACATGCTGTCCATCCTGCTGCAAGTGTTCACCATCTTCGCGCTGATCATCGTGCTGTGGTGCGTGTACGGTTACTCGCTGGCCTTCACCGAAGGCAACGCCTTCATCGGTGGCGGCGACCGCACCTTCCTGCGCGGCATCTGGGATCCGGTCAAAGCCACCTTCTCGACCGCCGCCACCTTCAGCAAGGGCGTGGTGATTCCCGAGTTCGTGTACGTGGTGTTCCAGGCGACCTTCGCCGCCATCACCTGCGGCCTGATCGTCGGCTCCTTCGCCGAGCGCGCGAAGTTCACCGCCGTGCTGGCCTTCGTCGTGCTGTGGTTCACCTTCGCCTACCTGCCTATCGCCCACATGGTCTGGTTCTGGACCGGTCCGGACGCGATCAAGGATGCCGCCACCCTGGCAGCTGAAACCGCCAAAGCCGGCTGGCTGTGGCAAAAAGGCGCGCTGGACTTCGCCGGCGGCACCGTGGTGCACATCAACGCCGCAGTTGCCGGCCTGGTAGGCGCCTACATGATGGGCAAACGCGTCGGCTACGGCCGCGAATCCATGGCGCCGCACTCGCTGACCATGACCATGATCGGCGCTTCGCTGCTGTGGGTGGGCTGGTTCGGTTTCAATGCCGGTTCGGCACTGGAAGCGGGCGACGTCGCCGCACTGGCCTTCGTCAATACGCTGCTGGCTACCGCTTGCGCCACCATGTCCTGGTTGCTGGGCGAGTGGATTGTCAAAGGCAAGCCTTCGATGCTGGGCGCCGCTTCGGGTGCTGTTGCCGGCCTGGTGGCCATCACCCCGGCCTGCGGTTATGTCGGTCCGATGGGCGCGCTGGTCATCGGCCTGCTGGCTGGCGTTATCTGCCTGTGGGGCGTGAACGGCCTGAAACGCCTGTTGGGCGCTGACGACTCGCTGGACGTGTTCGGCGTGCACGGCGTCGGCGGTATCCTGGGCGCGCTGCTGACCGGTGTGTTCGCTTCGCCATCGCTGGGAGGCCAGGGCATCTTCGACTACGTGACCAACAAAATGTCGGCCGATCCTTACTCGATCGTCACCCAGGTAACGACCCAGGCTACCGCCGTCGGCACCACCGTGCTCTGGTCGGCCGTCGTGTCGCTGGTCGCCTACAAGCTGGTCGACATCGTCATCGGTCTGCGCGTGCCGGAAGAAGAAGAGCGCGAAGGCCTGGACATCACCAGCCATGGCGAGTCCGCTTACCACGCTTGATGCTTTATTGGTAACGTAATGCCGCCCGTTGCTACGGGCAAAGAAAGAAGCGCCTCCAAAAGAGGCGCTTTTTTCATTTCCTGCCTTTAAAATACAGTTTTCGCCCTGATTTGGGCTATCTGCACGGTAATAGCTAAGGAAGTAACCATGGTTCCCCATCTCGTCACGGCCCTGACCGGACCGCTGCTCGACCTCGAAGAAAAAATTCTGGCCGCAACGCCGGCCATTGAGCGCTGGTTCCGCCTGGAGTGGCAAGAGCACACGCCGCCGTTCTATTGTTCCGTCGACATGCGCAACGCCGGCTACAAGCTGGCGCCGGTCGATACCAATCTGTTCCCGGGCGGCTTCAACCACCTGGCGACGGAAATGCTGCCGCTGTCGGTGCAGGCGGCCATGGCGGCCATCGACAAATACTGCCCGGACGCACGCAACCTGCTGCTGATCCCGGAAGTGCAACAGCGCCATCCGACCTACTGGCAGAACGTCGCCCGGCTGATGCAGATCTTCCGCCAGACCGGCCTGCATGTACGCCTGGGCTCGCTGTCGCCGGAAATCACCCAGCCGACGCCGCTGGCGCTGCCTGACGGCAATATGCTGGTGGTCGAGCCGCTGGTGCGTTCGGCCAACGGCCGCCGCGTGGGCCTAAAGGATTTCGATCCGTGCACGATTCTGCTGAACAACGACCTGTCGGCCGGCATTCCTGACATTTTGCAGAACATCCACGAGCAAAGCCTGCTGCCGCCGCTGCATGCCGGCTGGGCCGTGCGCCGCAAGGGCAATCACATGAACGCCTACGACGAGGTGGTCAAGAAGTTCGGCAAGCTGATCGGCGTCGATCCGTGGATGCTCAACCCTTTCCACGCCAAGTGCGACGCCGTCAACTTCCGCACCGGCGAGGGCTATGATTGCCTGGCCGCCAATATCGACGCGCTGCTGTCCAAGATCAAGAAGAAATACAAGGAATACGGCATCAAGGACCAGAAGCCGTTCGTGATCGTCAAGCCGGACGCCGGGACCTACGGCACCAGCATCCTGACCATCAAGGATTCCAGCGAAATCAAGGACTTGAGCCAGGCCCAGCGCGACAAGATGATCGTCGTCAAGGATGGCAAGGAAGTGACCGACTTCATCATCCAGGAGGGCGTGCCGACCTTCGAGAGCATCAAGGATGCGGTGGCCGAACCGGTGGTCTACATGATAGACCGCTACGTGGTGGGCGGCTTCTACCGCGTGCACGCGGAAAAGGGCATCGACCAGAACCTCAACGCGCCCGGTTCGCAATACGTGCCGCTGGCCTTCGCCCAGCAGCACGCGGTGCCGGATTTGAAGGCCAAGCCGGGAACGGCGGCGCCGAACCGTTTCTACGTCTACGGCGTGGTGGCGCGGCTGGCCCTGCTGGCGGCGTCGCTGGAAATGGAACGCACCGATCCCAATCCGGAAGTCTACTAAGCCTCACGGGAGCGGCCTGGTCCGCTCACCGGTGCCGCCGGCGAATCTCGGCTAAAATCAGGCATTACCCAGAATGGATGCGCCCATGAAAATAGCTTTCCTCGCCGATCCCTTGTCCAGCTTCAAGACCTACAAGGATTCGACCTACGCCATGATGGTGGAAGCGGCCAAGCGCGGCCACACCGTCTACGCCTTCGAGCAAAAAGACATGGCGCTGGACAGCGGCGTGGTCTACGCCAACGCGGCCGAAATCACCATCACCGGCGACAGCCACGACTGGTACCGCGCGGCGCCGGCGCAGGAAACCAATCTGGGCGAGTTCGACGCCATCATCCAGCGCAAGGATCCGCCGTTCGACATGGAGTACATCTACGGCACCTACCTGCTGGAGCTGGCCGAAAAGCAGGGCGCCAAGGTGTTCAACAAACCGTCCGCGATCCGCGACCACAACGAAAAGCTGTCGATCGCCCAGTTCAGCCAGTTCACCTCGCCGACGCTGGTGACGGCCGACGAAGCGCGCATCCGCGCCTTCCAGAAGCACCATGGCGACATCATCCTCAAGCCGCTGGACGGCATGGGCGGCGCCGGCGTGTTCCGCGTGACGGCCGACGGCATGAACCTGGGCTCCATCATCGAAACGCTGACCTACAACGGCGCCCGCACCATCATGGTGCAGCGCTACATTCCCGAGATCGTCAAGGGCGACAAGCGCATCCTGGTGATCGCCGGCAAGCCGGTGCCGTACTCGCTGGCGCGCATCCCGCAGAATGGCGAAGTGCGCGGCAATCTGGCGGCCGGCGGCGTCGGCGTGGCGCAGCCGCTGACCGAGCGCGACTATGAAATCGCCAATACCCTGGGCCCGATACTGGCCGCCCGCGGCCTGTTGCTGGTAGGATTAGATGTTATTGGCGATTGCTTAACAGAAGTCAACGTCACCAGTCCTACCTGCTTCCAGGAAATCACCCAGCAAACGGGCTTCCAGGTGGCGGCGATGTTCATCGACGCCGTCGAAGCAGCCGTGCAGGCACAATAACGCATCATTAACACGCGCCGGACGCCAAAAAACGTCCGCGCTCACTGGCGGTTTAAGAATATGGTTGGCATACTGCTTATGACGCACGCACCACTGGGACAGGCCTTCATTGCCGCCTGCGCCCATGTGTTCCGTGGTCCCACCGAGCGGCTGGAGGCGATCGACGTGATCGCCGACCAGGACCTCGGCGAAGTCCAGGCTCTGGCGGCGGCGGCGATCCAGCGTCTCGACGAAGGCGACGGTGTGCTGGTCATCACCGACGTCAAAGGCGGCACGCCCGCCAATTGCTGTAACCGTCTGGCGGACGCCGGCCGGGTGGAGGTTATCGCGGGCATCAGTTTGCCGATGCTGCTGCGCGCCATCACCTATCGCCGCGATACGCTGGACGTGGTGGTCGAAATGGCCCTGGCCGGCGCGCAGAGTGGGGCAGTGCGCGTCGATAACCGCATCCGGGTCGGGCAACCCTGACTCCGGACTTTATTTTTTGCAGTGCGCATTTCTGATTGAGACAAAAGAAAAATGATTCAACAAGAACTTGAGATTATCAACAAGCTTGGTTTGCATGCGCGTGCCTCCGCCAAATTCACCCAACTGGCAGCAAAATTTCAAAGCGACGTCTGGCTGACCCGCAACGCGCGCCGCATCAACGCCAAGTCCATCATGGGCGTGATGATGCTGGCCGCCGGCAAGGGCGCCAAAGTCACGCTGGAAGCCGACGGCGCCGATGAAGGCGATTGCATCGCCGCGCTGACGGCACTGGTCAACGACAAGTTCGGCGAAGGCGAGTAATGCCTGCGGAACGCAGCCGCCCACGTACCCCCACAGGTCCGCCTATGGCTTCCTTCACCTTGCATGGCATCCCGGTTTCGCGCGGCATCGCCATCGGCCGCGCCCACAAGCTGGCGCCGGCGGCGCTGGACGTCAAGCACTACCTGGTGGCGGAGGAGCATCTGGAAGCCGAAGTATCGCGCCTGCAGCAGGCGCTGGCCCAGGTGCACAAGGAACTGCAAACGCTGTGGAACGAACTGCCGAAGGATGCGCCGACCGAACTGGGCGCCTTCATCGACGTCCACGCACTGATCCTGTCCGACCCGATGATCTCGGAAGCGCCGCTGGACATCATCCGCGCCCGCCACTACAACGCCGAGTGGGCGCTGCTGACCCAGATCGACGAGCTGTCGGCGCAGTTCGACGAAATCGAAGACCCCTATCTGCGCGAGCGCAAGGCCGACATCCAGCAGGTCGCCGAGCGCGTGCTGAAGGTCTTGATGGGCACCGCCCAGATCCTGCCGGCCACCGCCGGCGAGGACGGCTTCCAGGCGCAGATGATCATCGTCGCCCACGACATCTCGCCGGCCGACATGCTGCAATTCCGCGACCGTTCCTTCATCGGCTTCGTCACCGACGTCGGCGGCCAGAACTCGCACACGGCCATCGTCGCCCGCAGCCTGGACATCCCTGCGGCGGTCGGCATGTCCGGCGCCTCGACCCTGATCGAGCAGGACGACTGGCTGATCATCGACGGCGACGCCGGCGTGGTGATCGCCAACCCGAGCGCGCTGGTGCTGGAGCAGTACCGCGAACGCCAGGGCGCCGCCGCCCGCGCGCGCAAGAAGCTCAATAAACTCAAGAAGACGCCGGCCATCACCAAGGACGGCGTCGAGATCCAGCTGATGGCCAACATCGAACTGCCGGACGATTGCCCGGCCGCGATGGAGGCGGGCGCCAACGGCGTCGGCCTGTTCCGCTCCGAGTTCCTGTTCATGGGCCGTAACAGCAAGATCCCGTCCGAGGACGAGCAGTTCGAACAATACAAGAAGGCCGTGGTGGCGATGAAGGGCCGCCCGGTGACGATACGCACGCTCGACATCGGCGCCGACAAGCCGCTCGACCAGAGCGAGCACACGGCGCTCAATCCGGCGCTGGGCCTGCGGGCGATCCGCTACTGCCTGGCCGAGCCGCAGATCTTCCTGACGCAGCTGCGCGCCATCCTGCGCGCCTCGGTGTTCGGCAAGGTGCGCATCCTGATCCCGATGCTGGCGCATGCCTTCGAGATCGACCAGTCGCTGGCCATGATCGCCCAGGCCAAGGCCGAGCTGCGCGAGCAGAACGTCAAGTTCGACGACGATGTCGACGTCGGCGCCATGATCGAAATCCCGGCCGCCGCGCTGGCGCTGCCGATGTTCGTCAAGCGCATGGACTTCCTGTCCATCGGCACCAATGACCTGATCCAGTACACGCTGGCGATCGACCGGGTTGATTATGAGGTCGCACACCTTTACAATCCGCTGCATCCGGCTGTGCTGCAATTGATCTCGATGACGATTGCGGCCGGGCATAAAGCCGGGATCGACGTGGCCGTGTGCGGCGAAATGGCGGGCGACGTCAAGCTCACCCGCCTGCTGCTCGGCATGGGGTTGCGCGAATTCTCGATGCACCCGGCACAGCTGCTGTCGGTCAAGCAGGAAATCCTGAACAGCGACCTTGCGCGCATCATGCCGCAAACCCGCAAGATCATGCGCTCGATGGAACCCAACGTAATTGCAGACGCGGTCGAACAATTGCAGTTGATGTAGCAAGTGGCGGAACCCATCCTCGCGGTTCCGCCTTGATAGATGGCCCGCGGGGCCGACCCCTATAAAAACCAAACCACAATGCCATCCTTAGGATACGTTACTCCGCAAACCATGCATTTCGCGCAGCCGCTGCCGCTGCAAAGCGGCGCGTCGCTGCGCGACTACATGTTGATGTATGAAACCTACGGCACCCTCAATGCCGACAAATCGAACGCGGTGCTGGTCTGCCACGCGCTCAACGCTTCGCACCATGTGGCCGGCGAATACGAAGGCCAGCCGAAAAGCCAGGGCTGGTGGGACAATATGGTCGGCCCGGGCAAGTCGCTGGACACCGACAAGTTCTTCGTCATCGGCATCAACAATCTCGGCTCCTGTTTCGGCTCGACGGGGCCTATGCACGTCAACCCCGCCAGCGGCAAGCCTTATGGCGCGGCCTTCCCGGTGGTCACGGTGGAGGACTGGGTCAATGCCCAGGCGCGCCTGGCCGATGAACTGGGCATCACGCAGTTCGCCGCCGTCATGGGCGGCTCGCTGGGCGGCATGCAGGCGCTGGCCTGGTCCATCATGTACCCGGACCGCCTGCGCCACTGCGTGGTGATCGCCTCGACCGCCAAGCTGTCGGCGCAGAACATCGCCTTCAACGACGTGGCCCGCCAGGCCATCCTGTCGGACCCCGACTACCACGGCGGCGATTTCTACGAACACGGCGTGGTGCCGAAAAACGGCTTGCGCGTGGCGCGCATGGTCGGCCACATTACCTATCTGTCCGACGACGACATGGCCGAGAAGTTCGGCCGCAAGCTCAGGGACGCGGCAGAGGAGGGCGATTACAAATTCGGCTTCGGCGTCGATTTCGAAATCGAATCCTACCTGCGCTACCAGGGCGACAAGTTCAGCGAATACTTCGACGCCAACACCTACCTGCTGATCACCAAGGCGCTCGACTACTTCGACCCGGCGCGCGCGCACGGCGGCGACCTGGCCAAGACCCTCAGCCACACCAAGGCCAAGTTCTTCCTGGCCTCGTTCACCACCGACTGGCGCTTCTCGCCGGAGCGCAGCCAGGAGATCGTGCAGGCGCTGATCAGCAACCGCCGCCAGGTGACGTACGCGGAGATCGATGCGCCGCACGGCCACGACGCCTTCCTGCTGGAGGATCAGCGCTACATGAACCTGGTGCGCGCCTACTACGAGCAGGTGTGGAACGACATTAACAAGGAAGCGGCAGCATGAACTTCAACGATTTAAGCAGCGCCCGGCCGGACCTGGCCTTCATCGCCCACTGGGTGCCCGAGAACGCGCACGTGCTCGATGTCGGCTGCGGCGACGGCGTCATGATGGACTATCTGCAAAGCGACAAGCAGTGCAGCGGCTACGGCATCGAGATCGCCGACGACAAGGTGCTCGACTCCACCAAGCGCGGCGTGCGCGTGATCCAGCAGGACATGGAGAACGGCCTGGCCCTGTTCGGCGACAACAGCTTCGACACGGTGCTGTGCCTGTCGTCGCTGCAGATGATGAAGCATGTGGAGCCGCTGTTGCGCGACATCGTCCGTGTCGGCAAGGAGGCGATTGTATCGTTCCCCAACTTCGCCTACTGGCCGCACCGTGTGGCCTTGCTGAAGGGCCGCATGCCGGTGTCGGAATCGCTGCCGTACGAATGGTACGACACGCCCAACGTGCGCTGCGCCACCATCAACGACTTCCGCGACCTGGCGGTGGAATGTGGCCTGGAAGTGATCGACTGCGTGGCGCTGGCGGAAGGCCAGCGCGTCTCCTTCCTCCCCAACCTGCGCGGCGACCTCGCCGTGTTCCGACTGCGTAAAAAGGCAAGCCACTGATGACGATCCAGGAACAGCAATCGAGCGCGCGCGGCTGGCGCACCTACCTGAACGGCCGCACCGTCTCCATCCTGTTCCTGGGCTTCAGTTCCGGCCTGCCGCTGTACACGCTGATCTACCTGATGCAGGCGTGGCTGGCCAAGTCCGGGCTGGACGTGAAGGCGCTGGGTCTGTTCGCGCTGGTGACCTTCCCGTACACCTTCAAGTTCCTGTGGGCGCCGTTCATGGACCGCTACGCCATCGGCTCGCTGGGCCGTCGGCGCGGCTGGATGGCGCTGACGCAGCTGGCGCTGTTCCTGGTGATCGGTGGCCTGGGCATGCTGGACCCGAAACTGGAGCTGACGCTGATCGCCGGCGCCGTGTTCCTGATCGCCTTCCTGTCGGCCAGCCAGGACGTGGTGATCGACGCCTACCGTCGCGAGATCCTGAGCGAGAACGAGCAGGGCCTGGGCGCGGCCATCATCGTCAACGCCTACAAGGCCGCCAGCCTGATACCGAGCGCGCTGGGGCTGGTGCTGGCGGACAGCATGCCGTGGCAGGCCGTGTTCTGGATCGTCGCCGCCTTCATGCTGCCGGGCTTCGTCTGCACGCTGCTGTCCAAGGAGCCCGCCGTGTATGGCGCGCCGCCCAAGAACCTGCAGGAAGCAGTGGTGCTGCCGTTCCGCGAATTCGTCCAGCGCGACGGCTGGAACCAGGCCTTGCTGATCATCGGCTTCGTGCTGCTCTACAAAATCGGCGACAGCATGGCGACTGCACTGTCGACCAAGTTCTTCCTCGATATTGGATTCACGACCAAAGACATTGGCCTGGCGGCCAACGCCACCGGCTGGTGGGCGGCGCTGGCCGGCGGCGCTGTCGGCGGCATCTGGATGATCAAGCTGGGCATCAACCGCGCGCTGTGGGTGTTCGGCGTGCTGCAGGCATTGGCGATCCTGGGCTTCGCCTGGCTGGCCAAGACCGGCCCCGATCCGCTGCTGCTGAGCGCCGTCTTCGGCTTCGAAGCCTTCGCCAGCCTGGGGCTGGGCGCGGCGGCGCTGGTGGCCTTCATGTCCCGTGCCACCGATCCGCGCTACACTGCCACCCAATACGCTTTATTTTCCAGCCTGGCCGCGGTGCCGCGCACATTCATCAACTCCTCGGTAGGTTATATTGTGGCGGAAACCGGCTGGTTCTGGTTCTTTATTGTGTGCTTCATCCTGGCGTTTCCTGCCATGATGATGCTGCCTAAAATCGCACCATGGAATACCAGGAATGAAAAAGCTTAAATTAAACGCCGCCTTGCTGGCGCTGGTCTGCTGCGCCGGCGCCATCGCGCCCGTAGCCGCAGGCGGCCAGGACGACGGCATCCCCGTCAGCAGCATGTCGCGCCTGCGCGGCCTCGGCGGCGACGCCCGCCAGTTCGATCAGCAGTCCAAGCTGCAGTACGACCAGATGCTGGCCCAGGCCCACCAGAAGGACGCCGTCGCCACCGAGCGCAACCCGCAGCTGATACGCCTGCGCGCCATCGCCAAGCGCCTGATCCCGTTCACCGCGCGCTGGAACCCGGACTCCGCCAACTGGAAGTGGGAAGTCAACCTGCTCAATTCGCCGACGGTGAACGCCTTCTGCATGCCGGGCGGCCGCATCGCCTTCTATAACGGCATCCTGACCAAGCTCAATCTGACTGACGACGAAGTGGCGATGGTCATGGGCCACGAGATCGCCCACGCGCTGCGCGAGCATGCGCGCGAGCAGGCGGGCAAGAACACCATCACCTCGGTCGGCACGCGCATCCTGGGCGCCGTCGGTTCGGCCTACTTCGGCGTCGACCCGCGCCTGGGCGACGCGGCGGCCGGCATGGTGGCGCAGGGCGCGGCGCTGAGCTTCTCGCGTGGAGACGAGAGCGAGGCCGACCTGGTCGGTCTGGATCTGGCTGCACGCGCAGGCTACGATCCGCGCGCCGGCATCGCGCTGTGGCAGAAGATGGGGGCGGTGAACAAGAGCCAGCCCTTGCCCTTCCTGTCCACCCACCCCAGCGGCAGCAAGCGTATCGACGACATGAACAAGAATATGTACCTGGTGCTGCCGGTGTACGCGCGCGCCAAGGGGCTGGATCCGAACGCGCTGCCGGCCTACCATTCGCGCGCGCTGCCGCGTTCATAATGTCGCGTCCCCCGCTGCCCATGCGCGACGGTGTCGCGCCCAGCTATCTGTGGCTGCCGGAAGGGCAGTGGCCGGACCTGCTGACCTTTCTGGTGGCGCGTTATCCCGACGTGACGGAAGCCGATTGGCGCGCACGCATGACGCGCAACGATGTGGTGGATGGCGACGGCAATCCGCTGTCGCCGCACAGCGCCTATCGGCGCGGCATGCGCATCTTCTACTACCGCGAGCTGGAGGCCGAGACGCCGATTCCGTTCGAGGAAGAAGTGCTGTTCATGGACGAGCATCTGGTGGTGGTCGACAAGCCGCACTTCCTGCCGATGATACCGACCGGCCGCTTCCTGCATGAGACGCTGCTGGTGCGCCTGAAGAAAAAGCTGGGCGAGCAGGATTTGACGCCGATCCACCGGCTGGACCGCGAGACGGCCGGCGTGGTGATCTTCTCGCGCCGCCAGGACAGCCGGGGCGCCTACCAGTCGATGTTCCAGAAGCGCGTGATCGAGAAGGAGTACGAGGCGCTGGCGCCGCGTCTGCACGGCCGCGAATTCCCCTTTACCTACCGCAGCCGCATGGTGGACGGCGACAAGTTCTTCATCATGAAGGAAGAGCCGGGCGAGCCGAATTCGGAAACGCTGATCGACGTCATCGAGCACCGCGCCGACTGCACCTTGTACCGGCTGCATCCGCACACCGGCCGCAAGCACCAGCTGCGGGTGCATCTGGCGTCGCTGGGCATCCCCATCATCAACGACGCGTTTTATCCGGTGGCGCTGCCGTGCAAGCAGGACGATGTCTCGCAGCCCCTGAAGCTGCTGGCTCGCCGCATCGCCTTCACCGATCCGCTGAGCGGCGAACCACGCGAATTCCGCAGCCGCCGCAGCCTGTAATCAGGCGTAGGTGATGGTCAACGGCGCGTGGTCGGAGAACTTCTCTTCCTTGTAGATCGCTACCGTGGTGGCCTTGGCGGCGATGCCCGGGGTGGCGACGTGGTAGTCGATGCGCCAGCCGACGTTCTTCGCGTAGGCCTGGCCGCGGTTGCTCCACCACGTGTATTGCTCTTCGCGCGGATCGAGGCCGCGGTGCACGTCGACGTAGCCGACTTCGTCGAAGATGCGCGTCATCCACTCGCGCTCTTCCGGCAGGAAGCCGGAATTCTTCTTGTTGCCCTTCCAGTTCTTCAGGTCGATCTCTTTATGCGCGATGTTCCAGTCGCCGCAGATGACCACTTCGCGGCCCTCGGCGTGCAAGGCTTGCAGGTGCGGCAGGAACAGGTCCATGAAGCGGAACTTGGCTTCCTGGCGCTCCGGACCCGACGAGCCGGACGGGCAGTACACGGAAATCACCGTCAGATTGCCGAAATCGCAACGCACATAGCGCCCCTCGGCATCGAACTCTGGCGAACCGAAGCCGATCACCACGCGGTCCGGCTCGACCTTGCTGTAGACGCCGGTGCCGGAATAGCCTTTTTTCTCGGCATAATGGAAGTGGCCATGGTAGCCGCCCGGATTGAGGAATTCCGGCGTCATGTCCGGCGCTTGCGCCTTCAGTTCCTGGACGCAGACGAAATCGGCGTCCTGGTTGGCCATCCATTTGAAAAAGCCCTTGCTGGAGGCGGAGCGGATGCCGTTCAGATTGGCGGAGATGATTTTTGGCATGGCGGTATCGGTGCGGAAATTTTGGAATGCGTTAGTGTAGCGTTAAAATACAGGCACTTTACAGAAATGAGGCATTATGAATAACTTACGTCAGGAATTTATCGCGTTTTCGGTCCAGACCGGTGTATTGCGCTTCGGCGAATTCACCACCAAGGCCGGCCGCCAGTCGCCGTACTTCTTCAACGCCGGCCTGTTCCATGACGGCGCGACGCTGGCCCAGCTGGCCCAGTTCTACGCGCAGACGCTGCTGGACTCGGGCGTCGAGTTCGATATGCTGTTCGGCCCCGCCTACAAGGGCATCACGCTGGCGTCGGCCACGGCGGTGGCGCTGGCCGGCAAGGGCCGCAACACCTCGTTCGCCTTCAACCGCAAGGAAGCCAAGGACCACGGCGAAGGCGGCACCATCGTCGGCGCCAAGCTTCAGGGCAAGGTCGTCATCATCGACGACGTCATCTCGGCCGGCACCTCGGTGCGTGAATCGGTGGACATGATACGCGCCGCCGGCGCCGAACCGTGCGCCGTGCTGATCGCGCTGGACCGCATGGAACGCTCGGGCAAGGACGGCCAGCTGTCGCCAAACTCGGCGGTGCAGGAAGTGGCCAAGACCTACAACATCCCGGTGATTTCGATCGGCAACCTGGACGACCTGTTCAGCTACCTGAACGGCGCCGGCGCCGACCCGCAGCTATTGCAATACAAGGACGCGGTGGCCGCCTACCGCACCCAGTACGGTATTGCCTAACCGGCCATATTGCTAGACTTTGAAATTTCTTTGGTGTAACCTTATTCGGTATACCTGAGACGATAAGGGCTGATCCATGAACATCGCAACCATGAAGGTCCACGGCGACGACGACGGCCTGGCCGACATCCGTGACGGCCTGCCGACGGAGCCGGACAGCGACTGGCAAAAGGGCGATGTCAAGCCCGACGGCCGGGTGCGCATCGATTCCGGATTTTATGTGGCGATCGGCGCCGACATGAACCCGGACGAGCTGCTCAAGCAGCTGCGCCACTACCTGGCCGAGTGCCAGGCACGCGGCATCCATTTCGAGCGTTCCGACGTGGCGGCCGAACTGCGCATCTCTTTCACGACCGAGCGCGGCGAAGCCACCCCCAGCCTGGACTTCACGCTGGCGGACCTGAAGCTGTTCGTCGACATGGGCATCAACCTGAGCATCATCGCTTGATGCGCTACGCCGAAGACCGCCTGGCCAGCTTCCGCGCCGGCCCGCAGGCCGAGCGCCGCGTCCACATCTGGGAGCCTGCCGGCGCCGCGCCGCGCGCGGTGATCCTGGCCATCCACGGCGGCATGGCGCACGCCGGCGACTACGTCACGCCGGCGCTGTACTTCCGCCAGCACGGCATCGCCACCGTGGCCTACGACTTGTGCGGCCACCAGGATGCGCGCCGCGTCGACATCCCCGGCTTCCACGTCTTCCTGGACGACAGCGTCGCCTTCCTCCAGTGGGTCAAACAGAATTATCCGGGCGTGCCGGTGTATGTGATGGGCCATTCGATGGGTGCGCTGATCGCCACCCATCTGGGCCTGGGCCACTTTGCCGGCGACGCCGCCATCAAGGGCTTCATCCTGTCTTCGCCGTACTACGTGAACGCGATCAAGGTGTCGCCGGTGCTGCTGGCGCTGGCCGGCGTGCTGGGCGCGCTGGCGCCGCGCATGAAGGTGCCGCTGGCGCCGTTGACCGACATGCTGACCCACGACAGCGCCATCACCGCCCGCCATCACGACGATGAGCGCGACGGCATCCGCGCCACCGAGATCACGGTCCGCTTCGGCAACGCGCTGACCCATGCGCAGCAAGGGCTGGCGCCGCGCATGGCGGCTTGGACGCATCCGCTGTTCGCGGTGGTGGCCGGCGACGACAAGCTGGCCGATGCCGATGCTGCCGAGAAGATGCTGAAATCGGTGCCGCCGGCGCTGTTGACCTACCAGCGGCATCCGCAGAACTACCACGAGAATTTCAATGAGCTCAATCGCGAGCAGATCTTCGCCGACATCCTGGCCTGGATGGCGTTAAGCCCTGCCCACTGAGCTTACTCCAGCACCCAGACGTACTGCATCTGCATCCACGATTCCACCGGCTTGCCGGCTTTGAGGGCGGGCTTGAAGCCGCACTTCTCGATGCCGGCGCGGGCCGCGTCGTCCAGGTCCTGGTGGCCGCTGGATTTCTGCACCTGCGATTTCTTGAACTTGCCGTCGGCGCCGATCAGGAACTTCAGCGTGACGGTGCCGGCTTCCTTGCGCGCGATGGCGCCCTCCGGCCATTTCGGCTTTTCGCAGGTGCTGAAGTCGGCCAGGGCGTGCACCGTCTCCGCGGCGGCCTTGTCGGCGGCCACGGCCTCCGCGTAAATCGACATGCAGGCCAGCGCCAGTCCCAGCATCGGCAAGGCGGCTTTCCAGTTCAGGGCCTGCGGGGCAGGGCGGCACAGACGTTGAATACGATCCATCAAATTTCCTCCATTGGCCGCTTGGGCCAGGTGGTGAGTTGAGAACTGGAGACGCTCCAGCTCCGAAAGTGCAAGGGCCAGACGCCGCGGTTCGCCGAGCTGCCTTGCTGCGAAATCGTCTGCTATCAGTTCGCGTTCGATGCGGATGCGGTGCGAGATCCACCAGACGGCAGGGTGGTAGAACAGCAGCGTTTCGATCACGTTCTGAAGCAGGTTAATCAGGTAATCATGGCGTTTGATGTGCGCCATTTCGTGCGCCAGCAGCGCCTCCAGCAGATCGGGCGGCATGCCCGCCACCAGCGCGGCCGGCAGCAGCACTATCGGCCGCCACAAGCCTGCGGTGATAGGGCTGGACACCGTGTCGACGATGCGCAGCTGCACCTTGCGGTTGATGCCGAAGCGCGCGGCGAGGCGGGACAGGCTGGCCTCCCAGCGCAACTGGTCCTGGCGGTGCTGGCAGTCGCATTGTTTGGCGGCGCGGTCTATCCACAGCAGGCCGAGTATCATCCGCAATGACAGCACGATGGCGCACAAGGCCCACAGGCTGACGATCTCGCGCAGCGAGTCGCGCAGGTCGAACGGTTCGCTGTTGCCGACGATGGATTGCGCGGCCAGCCGCAGCATGCCGGCGCCGAATGCGCCTATCGTGCCGGTCGTATCGCCGCCGCCGCACAGGCGCTGATACAGTTCAAGCGCCGGCCAGCACAGGCAGGCCAGCAGCGCCGAGCAGGCCACCAGATAGCGGTATTCGGCGCGGTTGTTACGCAGCAGCGTCAAGGCGACGGCGGTGGCGCAGCCCAGCAGCAGGCCTTGCCACAGGAAGTGCATCAGCGTCAGGCCAAGGTGGAAGATGAAGGCGCTCATTTCTTTTCATCCTTGAGAATTTTCTCGATCTCTTCACGCTCCTTTTTCGAGATGCCCGAGCGCAGCGCCGCCAGCACCAGCGCCTTGGCCGATCCGGCGAAGGCCTTCTGCATCAAGTCCTTCAGCAGATTGGTTTGCAGCGCGTCCTGCGCCTGCGCCGGTGCATACACGTGCGAGCGCTGGCTCTCGTCGCGGATCAGGATGCCCTTGGTGTGCATGATCTGCATCAGGCGCAGCACGGTGCCGTAGGCCAGGTCCGGTTTCTCTTCCAGCATGGCTTCGTGCACCTGCTTGGCGGTGGCTGAACCGAGCGGCCACAGTGCTTGCAGCAGGTCGAGTTCGGCGGCGGTCGGTTTGGGTATGCTCATGGCGGTTCTCTTGTCGGCTTGCTAAAGTATTTGTAGATTAGTCTGTCTAGACAAAAATGTATACTTTAATTTTTGACGAGTTTTTAAGCCGTTGTATTGCGTAGACAGAGTTGTCTATAAAGTGATGGTGAAGCGCGCGCCGCCGAGCGGGGAGTCGTCGATGGCGATGGCGCCGCCGTGCAGCAGGATGGCCTTGGCGGCGATGGCCAGGCCCAGGCCGTAGCCGCTGGCGGCGTAGTCCTGTTCGCGGGCCAGCCGGTAGAACGGTTCGAACACGCGTTCGCGCGCCTCGTGCGGGATGCCGGGGCCATCGTCTTCCACGACGATGCGCACAGTGCTGCCGCCGCGCATGGCCGACAGCACGATGCGCGACGCCGCGTACTTGGCGGCGTTGCCCAGCAGGTTGTCGACAGCGCGCGCCAGCAGGCGGGCATCGCCTTGCAGCTCGCCCAGGTCGGTGGCGATGCTGGCGCTGAAGTGCGGCTGCGATGACGGCTGCATCGGCGGCGCGCAAGCTTGCAGCACTGGCGCCAGCGCGAACGGCTTGCGCGGCATCGCTTGCGCGTGGTCGAGCTGCGTCAGGTCAAGCAGCTCATTGACCAGCGTTTTCAGCTCGTCGACATCGGTCTCCATGGCGGCGACGCGCTTTTGCAGCGCCGGATCATCGGCCGCATGGCGCTCGCGCAGCAGCTCCAGGCCGAACTCCAGCCGCGCAATCGGCGTGCGCAGTTCATGCGACACCGAATGCAGCAGGTTTTTGCGCGCCTCCATCAGCAGGGCGATGCGCTCTGCCATGTCGTTGATGCGGGCCGCCAGCGGCGCAATGCTCGATGCCGGCCGCACTGCGGCGCGCGCCGCCAGGTCGCCCTGGCCGAAATCGTCGGCCATCCGCGACAGCGCCATCAGGCCGCGCCAGTGCCGGCGCGACCACCAGCCTATCGGCACCAGCAGGAACAGCGCGATCACGCCGAAGCGTATCGCTTCCATGCCCAGCGCCTGGCCGATATCGATGGGCAGGCGCTGGGCGTGGATGACGTCGTCGTCGCTGCCGATGTAGCGCGCACCGGTCATATCGACGCGGCGGTAGAAGGCCTTGCCGCCTACGTCGATGACCACGGCCCCTTGCAGCAGCTGGTCGCGTTTGGAATCGGGCAGCGCCGCCAGCGTTGCCTGCAAGGGCTTGAGTTCCAGCGTGGCTTTGGACACCTCGCGCACCTTGTTCAGGCGCGGCAGCCATTCATCGGCTGGCGCCCGGTCGATGTACTGCTCCAACAGGAAGATCTGTCCGGCGGCCTGGCTGCGCGCGATCTCCTCCAGCGGATCGCCGAACAGGCGGCTGAAGGTGAAATAGATCACGCAGGTGGCCAGCGTGATGGCCAGCATCACCAGTGCAGCGAAGCGCCAGAAAAGACGGTTCATTCCCAGGCCGAGGGGCTGAACAGATAGCCTTCGCCCCAGACGGTCTTGATGCGCTCCGCGCCGCCGTCGTCGAACTTGCGGCGCAGGCGCGAGATGCAGTTGTCGATGCTACGATCGAGGCCGTCGAATTCGATGCCGCGCATCTTGACCAGGATGGCGTTGCGCGACATGACCTTGCCCGAGGCGTCGGCCAGGATGACAAACAGCTTGAACTCGGCGCCGTTCATCGCGACTTCCTCGCCGCGCCAGTAGACGGCGCGGTTCTCGCGCGAGATGCGCAACTGGCCGATGACGATGTCGCTGCTGGCGACGCCGCTGCCGCGCCGTTGCAGCGCGCGCAGGCGGGCCAGCAGCACGCGCGGCTGCACCGGTTTGTTGACGTAGTCGTCGGCGCCCTGTTCGAGGCCGGAGACTTCGTCGAAGCTGTCCTCGCGCGCCGTCAGTATCAGGATGGGCACCGCGCTCAGTTGGCGCAGCTGGCGGCACACCACCAGGCCATCGACGCCGGGCAGCGTCAGGTCGAGTATCACCAGGTCCGGCTGGGTGTCGCGGAAGTGTTCGAGCGCGCGGTCGCCACGTGTCACCACGTCGACCGCGTAATCGTATTCGTCCAGGTATTCCTTGACCAGCGCGGCCAGCCGCGCATCGTCCTCCACCAGCATCACACGCTGCATTGCGCCTCCATTTTCGTGGCTATTGTAGTGGAGCGTGGCGCTGAAGTGGCATTTTCGACAATCGGGTACACATTCGTACATTTTCTATACAAATGGCGCCTACAAATTGCGGACAATTCAAGGACAGACCGAGGCGGATTCCGAGGCGGTGGATGCCTAACATGGAGGCTCTTACTTCAACCCGGAATCCGAACATGAAAAAATTTGTATGCAGCGCCCTGGTCGCCCTTGCCGCAAGCTCGCTGGCGCATGCCGAAGGGCTGTATGCCGGCGCCAACATCAGCCCCCAGACCAACGGGAATATCAAATTTACCGAGAACGGCGTGACGACGGAACGCGGCGCTGTCAAGAAAGCGACGCCGTTGGGCGTGTTTGCGGGATATGAGCTGTCGCCGGTGTGGGCGCTGGAAGCTGGCTATCGCGCCGACACCGGTTCGACCAGCTTCGATCTCTCGCCCGGCTACCAGCTCGAGGCCAGTGTCAGCACGGCCTATCTGGCGGCGCGGGGCACGTGGCAGTTGAGCGACAGCTGGTCTCTGTTCGGCAAGGCCGGTATCGGGCAAGGCCGCATGAAGATGGACATCAGCGGCAAGAACGCTCCGGCGGGCGAGTCGGTACACAAGACCGGCTTGTACCTGAGCGTGGGCGCGTCCTATTTGATCAGCAAGGACGTGGCGCTGCAGCTGGAACTGGAGCACACCGATAAACTCAAACACGAAGGCCTTACCGGCACCACGGATCGTTTCGCCCTTGGCGTGCGCTTCGGTTTCTAAGGAATACATGAGCAAGCTATCCCCATTATTTTTGTTGTTGGCCGCGTGCGGCCCGGTCTTGGCCGAAAACACCACCGAGTTGATGATGCCCGATGGGAGCAAGGACATGTACGTGGGGGGAGCCTTCACAACCAGGACGGCGGCTGCGGAGGGCGAGACGCGCCCGGTCATCCTGCGGCCGCTGCTTCAGGTCCAGTGGAGTAACGGTGTGTTCGTCTCGGCGAACGGGGTGCTGGGCATGAATGTGTCGGAAATGGTGGGCGTCGAATATGGTCCGCAGATCTTCGCCAGCAATACCCGCAATCCCACCGACAGCTGGCGGCTGCGCGGCACGCATGCGGTCAGCGGCACACTGGACCCCGGCGGGTATTTTAACTACTATCTCGGCGATGAGACGCGCCTGACGTCGAACCTCATGTACGACACCAGCGCACATGGCTTCCGCAGCTATGTCGGGTTGCAGAAAACCCTGCACGAATTGGCACCGCATCACACGGTCACACTGTCGGCCGGCGCTTCGCTGGCCAGCAATCCGGTGATGCGCGAACTGTATGAGGTGAGCGCCGCCGCCGGCGGTACGCGCGACTATCGTCCTTCCGCCGGCGTGATGGCGGTCAACGCTGGCGTCAACTGGAACTGGGCCTTGAGCAGCAAATGGCTGATCAACAGCTCGGTGACGGGCACGCGGCTGGGCAGCGGGCCGGCCGGCGCTCCTTTCGTCGAACGCCGCAATTTCATCACCTGGTCCAGCGGCCTGGCGTACCGGTTTTAAACGGCATGTTCAAAATCCTCTTGCTCTGTCTTGCCTTGTTGCCGGCGCTCGCCCATGCGCAGGAGGACTCCGACTGGATCGAGTATCGCGAAGCCTATCGCCAGATGATCTGGTTCGAGAAGTACGGCAAACCCAAGCAGTTCCTGCAGAATCACTTCCGTATCCGTCCGCGCGACAAAAGCGTTGCGGCGGACGGCTTGCGGCTGACGCTACACAGCAAGTCCACGCAGCTGGCGCTGCCGCTCGATGCCTTGGGGCGTGCCGTGTTCCCGTTTTCCAAAGCCGCGTATGACGACAATGCGGAGCTGACACTGAACCGCAAGGCCGGCCAGTACAAGTACGGCGCCTGGGTGTCGATCGTCACGCGGCCGGACGGCGTGTACAGTGCCGCCGATCTCCGTATCGCCTGCGAGCAGCTGCTGGCCTACCTGCGCTACTCGAGTGAAGCCGGCGGCAAGAGCTGCGCCGGCGTGCAGTTCTCTTATCCGAGGAACGATACGGCGCAGGTGCAGTTCCACGCCACCGGTGGCGCAGTCAGCGCGCTGGCGGCGAAGGAGGGGCCGGCCTTCGTGGGCGACGTGGTCGCCAGCTTCCGGGTGTTCGTCTACCGCTTTGCCGCGCTGCCCGAGAACGGACAGGTGGTCACGAGCAGCACGCCGCTGGCGATAGCCGCCTTACTGGAGTGATGCGATAACCAGCAGCGGCCAACGCTGCGCAAAACGCTTCGACGCGACGCGCTGCCGGTAGGTGTCGATGTCGGCGCGGGCCGGGTTGTGGCGCACGCGCAGGGCAAACAAGTCTTCCAGTCCATGCGGCGCGATCACGCGGATGGTGCCGTCGGCATCCAGCGATACGCCGACGCAGGTTGCATACTCCGGCCATGTGGCCACACCGTCTTCCAGCGACAGCAGCGGCGGCACCTCGCGGCCGAACTCGCGCATGAACCATGTGTGGACATACGCCTGGTTCGTCACCTCCCACGCCAGCGACGGCATCGCCGTGCGCAGACAGGCTTCCAGCTGCGCGTCGCGCTGAAGCGGCGCATCCGGGGCGAAGTAGACCAGGTCGACGTCAGCCAGCGGCGTGGGGACGGTGTGGCCATGCAGGTCGTCCCACACCAGCGTGCGCACGGCGCCCGCGCCTATGCACCAGCTGCCCAGCCCCAGGCTGCGCGCCGCCGACAGCGCGGCCATCAGCTCCGCCGAGGAGCGGACCAGGGCGGCCAGGCGTTGTTCAAGTATGGGTGGTTGATACATTACGTGACAAATATGGCAGCGGACATTGTCGTTATGTCACGGCGCCGTAATAAAAAAAACACATCATACCGGCGACGGTTTCAAACATGAAGCGATGCGCTTCTTCCTTTGCTGTTCATACCAGGTAGCCACTATGAAAAAAATCTGCTCCGCAGCCATCCTGCTGGCGGCGTTTGCCTCCGCGCACGCTGAAAACTTCACCTTCGCCTATACCTTCGGCGACAACCAGGCCATCACCGGCTCGCTGTCCGGCCACCTGAACGGCGATCTGGTGGAGAACGTCTCCAATGTGCACATCAACTTCAACGGCACCGATTTTACCGGTGCGCTGACCGGCGCATCGTGGGACGCTTCCACGCACAACTGGAACAGCGCAGCGGGCGCCGTCGTGTCGACTGTCGCGGGCAAGAACAACTTCATCTTCGCCGATGCGAATCCACAGACGAACTACAACGACATCAACAACTACTTCTTCTTCGTCACCAGCAGCGATGCGCAGATTGGTAACCAGGCCTACGCGCTCAATTGCAACGGCAACTGCACCGACCTGGCGTTCGACCAGCCGACCAACAACGCCAGCTGGTCGCTGGTGGCCGCGCCGGTACCGGAACCCGGCAGCGCCGCGATGCTGATCGCCGGCCTGGGCGTGGCCGGCGTCGCCGCCCGCCGTCGCCGCCAGGCTTGATTCCGCCATTCCGCCATTGACTAGAGAATACCCATGCTAAAAACTACCCTGATTTCGAGCGCCGTCGCAGGCGCCGTGCTGGCGCTGTCGGTGCCGGCCCATGCCGCCACCGCACCTGTCACCGTGCGCGGCGTCGTCTCCGGCACCTGGTTTACGCCGCCGGTCATCGCCAACTCGCCGGCCGCCAGCGCCGCGTCGAGCACTGTGGCCTCGGTGTTCCAGTCGGTGAAGGTCTGCATCGACGCCAACGACAACGGCGTCTGCGACACCGGCGAAGCCAGCACCCTGACCAAGGCCGACGGCAGCTTCCTGCTGGCCACGCGCACCCCGGGCGCACTGGTGGCAGAAGTTTCGGCCACCTCGCTCAACGGCGGCCATCCCGCAGGCCAGCGCATGGTGCTGCGCGCCGCAGCCGACCAGGTATCGGCTGCGCTGATCAATCCACTGGTGCCGGCCAAGGTCGCGATCTCGCCGCTGACCACCGAAGTGGTGCGCATGATGGAAGAAGACCGCATCAGTTTTGAATCGGCCAAGAACAACCTGGCCATCCGCCTGAACGTTTCGTCCGACACCGTGCTGGCCGACATGACCGCCGCCGGCGCCGACCTGCTGAAGGAATCCGTCATTCTCAGCAACCGCTTCGCCTTCGCCGCCAAGATGGTGGACCGCCGCGACGTATCGCCCGCTGCGCTGGCCGCGGATCCAGGCGCCACCGGCCCTGCGATCACGATGAAGGAAGCGCACCAGGCCGCGATGAACCTGGAAGGCATTCCGCGCTACGACCACGTGTTCATGATCGTCCTGGAAAACAAGGCCACGTCGTCGATCAAGAACTCGGTCTACGCGCCGCGCATCAACGCCTATCTGAATGCGGGCAACCAGTTCACCAGCTACTACGCCACCGGTAATCCGAGTGAGCCCAATCGCCTGGCCATCGCCGCCGGCGACGACTTCGGCATCACCGACGACAGCGCCTTCAACTGCTACCCGAGCGGCACCGCTGCCGCCAACGCGATTGAAGACCTGCCGCTGCCGCCTGGCGTCAACGCCTGCAACAACAACACCAACCACAATATCAAGAGCCGTCCCAACCTGTTCAATGCCTTGACCAGCAAGGGCATGAGCTGGCGCGTCTACAGCGAGTCCAAGAACCCGGGCGGCGACTGGCGCAAGGACGGCACTGCCGACGCCACCATCACCGCGCCGGACTATCTGTACACGGCGAACGATCCGGTTGGCGCCATCGGCACGCCGGGCCTGAATGTGCGCCTGGCCGGCGCGCTGTACGCGGCCAAGCACAATGGCAGCGTGTTCTTCCAGAACGTGCGCAGCTCGCCGGAATTCCTGAAGAATAACCGCACCCTGGGCGGCGGGCAGTGGGATGCCGCGCTGGCGGCAGTGGCGCCGGCCGGCTGGAACGTCGACCAGTTCGGCGACGATCTGCAAAGCGGCGACGTCGGCCAGATCAATATCCTGGAACCGGACCAGTGCGACGACATGCACGGCGTGACGCTGGTCGGCACGCTGCCTGGCAGCGCCACCACCAAGCCAGCCAGCGACTGCTCCGGCAGCCCGTTGATCTATCGCGGCGATAAATACACGGACTATCTGATCAAGAAGATCCAGGCTTCGCCGCTGTGGAACAACCCCCAAAAACGCGTCGCCATCGTCATGATGTTCGACGAAGGTACGGCCACCAGCGGCTTCAATTCGTGCTGCGGCTGGAATACCAGCGGCACCCCGGTGGCACTGGGCCCGCTGGTGCGCAACGCCGACGGTAGCGTGTCGGTGGAATCCATCACCAACTACAAGCAGGGCAACAAGGGCCACGGCACCAGCATCTTCGGCGT
Source organism: Rugamonas rivuli (assembly GCF_009380165.1). Lineage (GTDB taxonomy): Bacteria > Pseudomonadota > Gammaproteobacteria > Burkholderiales > Burkholderiaceae_D > Rugamonas > Rugamonas rivuli. The sequence goes on along the minus strand of NZ_WHUF01000003.1, from coordinate 987,123 downwards.
GTTGAACAACCAGCCTGGCGCACCTAAGGGCGTGGTCGACAGCGACGCCTACAGCCACATCTCGCTGGTGCGCACCTTGCAGGACATGTTCCAGCTGGCCGACCCTGCGGACGACTGGTCGTACATGAACCGTTCGAAGTACAGCCAGAAGTTCATCGCGGCGAACATCCTGAACCTGCCCGAGTATGCAGGCAGCGCCGACGCCCACTTCGATGCGGTGCGTCCGATGAATCACACCTATGTGATCCCGGCCGGCTACGTCCAGAAGAACGGCTACCCAACCATCAAGCAGGTCGGCCCGGACGCCGATCAGCGCAACGGCTGGGCGCTCAAGTAAATGAGACTGGCCTTGATGTTGGTGTTGAGTGTGGCGGTGGCGCAAGCCGTGGCCGCGCCGGCGGTGGCGCCGTTGAGCGCCGCCGCCGAAATCGGCAAGCAGATGTTTTTCGATCAATCGCTGTCGGGTTCCGGCAGGATGTCCTGCGCCACCTGCCACGATCCGGCCCACGCCCATGCACCGCCGAACAAGCTGGCGGTGCAGCTGGGCGGCGCCAGGCTGGCCACGGCAGGCGTGCGCGCGGTGCCGTCGCTGCGCTATCAGGAGTACACGCCGCCGTATGAGGACATGCTGGACAACCCGGACGGCATCAGCACGCCCGGCCCCGGCGGCGGCCACACGCAGGACGGCCGCGCCGCCACGCTGGCCGAGCAGGCGCGCATACCGCTGCTGGCGAAGCACGAGATGGCGAACAATAGCGTGGCCGATGTGGTGCGCAAGCTGCGCGCCTCGGCCTACGCGGAGCAGTTCCGCCAGGCGTTCGGGCCGGAGGTGTTCAAGAACGATCAAAAGGCCTTCAGGCACGCGCTGGACGCGCTGCAGGCCTATCAGCTGGAGGACAGCAGCTTCCACCCTTACAGCAGCAAGTACGACCTCTACTCCAGCAACAAGATCGGCGGAGAGTTGACGGCGGCCGAGATGCGCGGTTTTGCCGTCTACAGCGATGCCAACAAGGGCAACTGCTTCGCATGCCACTACAACGGCGCGGGCCTGAACGGCAGCGTCAAGCTGTTCACCGACTTTACCTATGCGGCGATAGGCGCCCCGCGCAACAAGGACATTCCTGCCAACGCGAAGGCCGGCTATTTTGACCTGGGCATCTGCGACCGTCCCGATCATCCACGTCCCGCCAGCAGCCAGTACTGCGGTATGTTCAAGACGCCGACGCTGCGCAACGTCGCGACGCGTTCGGCCTTCTTCCATAACGGCGCGTTGAAGTCGCTGAAGGATGTGATCCGCTTCTACAACACGCGCGACACCCATCCGGAGCGCTGGTATCCGACCGTCAAAGGCGTGGTGCAAAAGTATAACGACCTGCCGGCGCGCTACCGCGCCAACCTCGATAAGCAGATGCCACTCGACGGCCGCAAACGCGGTAGCGAACCGCCGATGACCGAGCAGGAGATGCAAGACCTGGAGGCGTTCCTCAACACGCTGACCGATAACGATCTGGTGGTGAAAAAATGAAGATGATTTCGATGGTGGCGATGCTGGCGGCAGTTTCGGCTTCGGCCTACGCTGCACCGCAACCCAGCCACAAGGCGCTGGCCGCCGGCTTGAGCAAATACCTTGCGCAGCAAGGCGACGTTTGCGTCGGCAAGTTCGACTGGCCTATCGACGTGGCCCCGGGCGACGCGGAAGCGGGCAGCCGCGATGCGGTACAGCTGCCGGTGCTGGCGCAACTGGGGCTGGCGGAATCGGCCGGCGGCATGGTGGTGCGCCGTAACGCCGAAGGTGTCGAGCAGGAGGTGCCGGTGCAGCGCTACAGCCTGACCGAGGCCGGAAAAAAATTCTATCTGAAGCGCGACACAAGCACCGTCGCACCGACCGGTGAGAAGATCGCGCGCACCGGCGATTTCTGTGTCGGCAAACTTAGTCTGGTCAAGGTGGTGGCCTGGGATGCTGCGACCGGAACGGCCAGCTACACCTACAAGTTCGCCGCCGCGCCGTGGATGCACGAACCGGCTGCGCAGCAGGTGTTCCCGATGATCGCCTACATCATGAAAAGCGAAGGGCAGATGCAGATGAAGCAGCGCCTGCGTCTGGAGAAGGGGCGCTGGGTCGGCGTGCGAGACTAGTCCTGTTTCGATATACCCGGTATCGGCGCTGTCGGCTGTCGTGTCACGTCGCGGTAACAAGGCATCACTACACTTCTGCGTTCTTATACATTCGACAGGAAGTGCCATGCCATCTTCACGCTTCAACAGCGCAATCGCCTTGTGCGGCGCCCTTGCCTTGACTGCTGCGGCGCCAGCGTCCGCGCTGAACATCCTGCTCTGCAACGATGACGGCATCACCGCCGCCAACCTGCGCGCGTTGAAATCGAAGCTGTCGGCAGCTGGGCATAGCGTGGCGGTGGCTGCACCTATCGACAATCAATCCGGCCGTGGCGGCTACATCGCCTTCCTCACACCGGTCAGCGCGCTGACCGGCAAGGAGCGCGGCGCGGTGGCCTTGGGGCTGGCCGCCGGCGCCCCAGGCGTAGGTGTGGACACCGGCGACGCCGATGTCTCCTACGTCAACGGCACGCCGGTGACGGCATGCCTGTATGGCGTGGACGTGCTGGCCAAGAAGAAGTGGGGCGCCGCGCCCGACCTGGTGATCTCCGGTCCCAACGAGGGCAACAACACCGGCGCGATCAACGCCAGCAGCGGCACCTTCAATAACCTGATCTACATGATCAACCGCGGCTTGCCGGCAATGGCCGTCAGCGATGCCGCCACGGCGCAGGTCAACTGGAGCGGCGCGCTGCCGGCGTCGCATCGTGCGTATGAAGTAGCGGGCATCGTCGTCAAGCTGGTCGACACGCTGATCGCCAACAAGGCCAAGGCCGGCGGCCTGCTGATGCCGGATGGCGTGGGTCTGAACGTCAACGTACCGGACTTCAGCGCCGGTGCCGGCGCGGCGCTGCCGTACCGCTTCACCCGCATCGGCAAGGCCAGCAGCTATGTGCCGGCGTTCTATGAAAAGCTGTCGGACAGTCCGCTGGCGGTGGCCTCGGGCGTCAACTTCCCCGTACCCGGCATCAGCCTGGCCACTGGCGGCACCACGCTGCCGAGCGGCGTGGTACTGCCCAAGGATACAGCCGCCACGTCGGAAGACAATGTGATCGCCGCGAAGACGGCGGTGACGATTTCTCCGGTCGAAGGCGTACCGCAAGCGCGCCGCGCGTTTGAAGATGCGATGAAGATCAAATTGAACGGGATCGCGCAATGAACAACACGATGAAGGCGGCCTTGCTGGCCGTGGTTGTCGGCCTCGCGGGATGCAATGGCTCGTCCAGCAACGAGCCGGCGCCGACCAGCAGCGTGCCGGTAATGGGCGAGGGCGCTTTGCAAGGCTATGCCAATGGCGATACAGTGTCCGGCGCCAGCATCTACACCAACAAGGACGGCAAGGGCTATGTGCTGCTGTCGGCCGACGGCGACAGCGCCGCCACCGTGATGCACGTGGTGGATGGCAGCAAGGGACGCCGCGTGCCGGTGTCCAGTGGCGGCATGGTGACGCTGGCCTACGACCGCACGCAGGCGCTGGTGCTGAATGCGCTGTCGCCCGCCAACGCGGCCGGTAACTACCAGGCACTCATCGGCGGCAAGCCTGCTCTGTTCACGGTGGCTGCCGACGGCGCCATCAGCGCGGGCGGCAGCGATTGCAAACTGTCCGGCAAGGTGGACTTCAGCGCCACCTACGGCGGCGCGGCCGCGTTGACCTTAACTGCCAGCGGTTGCGGCAGCGCCGCCGAAGGCAGCTACAAAGGCCTGGCGCTGGCATCCGCCGACACCGCACCCGCCGCGTTGCAGCTGGTTGGCGAGAACGGAAACGCGGTACTGGACGTGCTGGCCTATCGCTGACTTGGGGCTCAGTAAGCCGTTCTTCCCGGTACCGTCGCAGTGAGTTCCGTGCCCACGCCCGGCTTGCTTTCGATTGCGAGGCTGGCGCCGATGTTGTAGGCGCGCTCGCGCATGCCCACCATGCCCCAATGGCCGGGCCGGTGGCCTGCTGCGGCGACGGCGTCGTCCAGGCCCTTCCCGTTGTCGCGAATGCGCACGACGAAGGCGTTGGCGCTGTAGTCCAGTTCCAGCTCGATGCGGCTGGCGTCCGCGTAGCGCGAGGCGTTGAACAGCGCTTCGCGTGCGATGGCGTAGACCTCGTCGTGCACATGCGGGCGCAGTTGTCGCGGCACGCCGCTGACCTTCATGGCAAAGGCGTGCGAGCGGTGTTCAGCCAGCCCTTTTCCGAACTGCTCCAACGTGAGCTCCAGCGCATCCGGTGAGGCGGATGCGCGCAGGTCCATGATCTGGTCCCTTCCCTCCACCAGCAATTGCTCGGCGAGATTGAGCGTCTGGTCCAGGCGCGTGCGCTCCGTTGTGCCTTCCTTCAGATTCTGGCTATGCGCGTCGAACGACATCAGCAAAGCCTGCATGCTTTGCAGGAGCGTATCGTGCAGGGCGCGCGCGATGCGTGAACGCTCGGCAAGGCGAGCTTGCAAGCTTTCCTGCATGCGCTGCGTCAGGTAGCGTATCCGCAATGCGTAGGCGCTGTACAGCAGCAGTATCCCCAACGCCGCCAACAGCAGCTTGAACCAGCCGCTTTGGACGAAGGTCGGAGGAATGCCTATCTCCAGTGCGGCGCCTTTGGTATTCCAAAGATTGTCCTCGTTCGATGCGATGACTTCGAAGCGATAATTTCCCGGCGCCAGATTGGTGTAATACGCTTGCCGGCGGCCTGTCGCTTCCTGCCACGTGCGATCGAGGCCGACCAGCCGGTAGCGCACGCGCACCCGCTCGGGTATCGACAGGCTCAGTGCCGTGAAGTCGATCTGCAGATTCTGCGTTCCCGCAGGCAGGGCGAGTTCACGGTTCAATGGAGTAGGGTAGCGCATGCTATCGGAAGTCACGCTGATGATTTCCACCGGGGGTGCCAGCGGATTGCGCAGGATGTGGGCCGGATCGATGGTGCCGATGGTCGTCGATGTCGCGTACCACAGAACGCCGTCGCTTGAACGCATCAGCGAGGGGACGGGCCGCAGTTGCGGCGCGTGGCCCATCATGCCATCCTGCGCATCGAAGCGTTCGAATGCCACGGCGGTCTGCTCGTTGTTCAGCCACGCGTTGATATCGGCGGCGGCGATGTGATACAGGCCATCGGCGCCGTGCAGCCACAGGTCGCCGTTCGGCAGCCTGACGATGCCGGATACGCCTCGGAAGATTTCGTTGCGCTCACCGCGCAAGGTGGCGAAGCGGCCGTCGCGATAGAGCACGACGCCATTTTCTCCGCCTGCCCACATGGCCTGGCCGTCGCGGTACACCTGCATGATCGTGCCCAGTTGCAGACCGTCCTTCGGCCCCAGTGTGCGTGCCGTGGCGCCGTCGATGATGGTGATCTGGCTGCGCAGATGTGCCATCCACAAGTTCCCCTTGGCGTCGCGGGCCATGGAGGTGGTCAGCAGGTCGGTGAGCCCCTGCAATCCGCCGGATTTGGTCCACTGGCCATCAACGAGTTTGTACACGCCTTTGCCGGAGGAGAAGGAGGCCCACAAGGCGCCATCTCTATCCTGCTGCAGGGCGTGGACGCGCAGGCTTTTCAGTTCGGGTGGATAAGGGATCGACGTCACGGCGCCATCGCGGTCGCGCCGCTGAAGGGCTTCCGTCCCGCCCAGCCACAGGACGCCGTCCGGCGCGGTGTAGCTGGCCGTGATCGGCCCCAGGGCCTCGCGGCTGACGCGTCCTGCAAGGTTGTACTTCCAGACATCGCGTGCATAGTCGCCCACCCAGATATCGCCGGACGGCCCTGCCACCAGTGCGGGATATTCCAGTTGCGTCTCCACGGGCATGGTTCTCAGGCGATTCGGGCGCAGCCGGTCTATCCCGCCCGCCGTGCCTATCCAAAGATTGCCTTCCCTGTCCTGGAACCGCGTGCTGAGTATCGGGCCGCTGATGCCGTTTTCTTTCGACAGCCGTTGCTCTGGAAGGCTGGCCCCTGCGGGCGCCACTCTGCGTTCCATGCCATCGGTATGCATCATCCACATCGTTCCCTGGCGGTCGAAGAGCATGCCGTAGCCATCGAGTTCGGGCTTGAGGGACTCGCCTGCTGAAGGCTGCGTTGAACGCACCCTGTAGTAGCCATTTTTGAAATCGTTGCCCCATATCGTGCCGTCCGGCGCTTCGCACAGCCAGACCAGCGCGACATGCGGCCAGGCCTGGGTGAAGCGGGTTTCGCCTGGCTTGCGGAAGAAGGCGCCCGTGTTCGTCCCTACCCATGTGGTGCCGTCGCGGGCGAACAAGATCTGGAATACGCCCAGAGCCGGCAGCCCGGCTTCGGGGCCGAGGTATTGGAAGCGGCTGCCGCCGCGTGGCAGCACGGCCACGCCATCGCGCATCGCGACCCAGATCGCGCCATCGGGAGCGGCTTCGATATGCAGGGAGCCGACCGGATGCAGGCCGTCCTGCTCCGCATAAGTGTGAGCGCCATCCTTCCTGAACACGGACACGCCGCCGACGCGGTAGCCTACCCAGACCGCACCATCGGGCGCGGTGGTCAGACCCATGATGTTGCTGGACTCCAGAGGATAGCCGTGGATTTTGTCGGTGCGTTCGAAGCGCACGCCGTCGAACCGGTACATGCCGGTTGGCGTGGCGATCCATAGCCAGCCGTCGGGGCCTTGCGCGAACTTGGTGGCGCCAGTCGGCGCACCATCCCTTTCGGACCAGGCGGTATGGCTGTAGTCGATGAGCAGCGGGCTTGGTTCTGACGCGTGGGCGAATTGCGGCCCGGCGATCAGAAACAGAAGAAGCAATGCGTTGAGACAGCGTAAAATCAAGCGATGACCGCCGCAGTGACAGGCGAAACCAGTGTCCACCCTATCGCCTGATAGAGGGCGCGGCCCTGCTCAGTGGCGACCAGCACGCCCACGTTTGCCTTGTGGGCGATGGATGCGTTGGCGAGCGTCGCCATGATGACGCGGCCTAGCCCTTTTCGTTGATGCGCAGGTTCGGTGATGATCTGGTCGAACGTGGCAACGCCGTCGCTGTGGGCCACTCGCCCCCGCGCCGCCAGTTCGCCATCTGCATCCCTGAGCTCTGCGTCGGAGACAGCGTCGGATGTGGACATGGACAGCTGGTAGCCATCAGGCGCCACCGCTGCTGCGTTATCCAACGCCACCGCCATCAGGTACTCGGGCGCCTGGACTTGCCAGCTTTCGTGCAAAAGCGGCGCGACCTGCTCCGGGTGCGCGCACACTTTGAGCCAGGTTCCCGGCGTGTGCAGGCTGTCGGTCAGCGCACGCAGGACGTCTGCGTCGTAGTCGACCATGACATGTCGCTCCAGGCGCTCAGGAACGCCCAGGTCGATCTTGTAGCCGTAGGGTTGGCTGACGGGGGAGGCCTTGTCGCGCGTCAGCGTCCATCCCTTGGTCCATGCTGCCGCAGTTGGAGCCACATCGAATGTCTTGTTCAACGTCGTACTCTCCATGCTTAGCGGCCGGGTATCCAGTTCATCAGCCGGTCGTTCTGGGCCTGGTACTGCTTGCCCAGGCAGGCGTTGATGTCCGCAGCGGGGGCGCAGGTGGTGTCGCGCTCCTTCAGCCATTTGCGCTGGAAGTCGCGCAGCTCGTTTCGGGAGGCTATGCTGTCGTGGCCCTGGCGGATTTCCTTCAGCAGCTTGGCCAGCGCCAGATCCTGTTTGGCCAAAGCCGCATCGGCGCAGATGGTTTTTTCAACGCGCGTGACTGCCGCCTTGCAGTCATAGGATGGACCTTCGGCCGAAGGCTCGAAGTGCGCCGCCGGCTTGAATTGCGCGGCGTCGATGCTGGTGCTGGCGCCGCGGTTGTCGATGAATTCCACGCTGACCGGTGTGACGTCGTTGGCGCTCATCCAGTCGATCAATGCGCGGCGCGCAGGCGCCGGGATCTGTTTTGCGGACAGGCTGTTGGAGCCGAGGCGCAGCGCGCCGTCGAAGATGTCCGCGCCCAGGCCCTGGCCGGTCTGGGTGTCCATCCAGAAGAAGCCCTTTTCCGGGCAGGCGTGCGGCACGCAGGCCGATGCGCTGACGTAGCGCTTGTCGACCACAAACACCGGCTCCGGCGGGCCGCCCAGTCCCGCCAGCACGTCCCTGGCCAGCTTGCTGGGGACGCGCGTCTGGATCAGCTCTTTGGCGCGCTTGTCCCAGATGAAGGCGTTCGTCGATTTGCCCTCGTAGCTCAAAGGCCAGTCTATCGTGGCGGCGTGGGCCAGCGTGGATGCGCTCAAGGCCAGCAGGGCAATCAGTTTTTTCATTGGGCTTCCGTAAAGAGGCGTTTGAGTTTGCGGCCACCGGTGATCTCGAAGCCATGACGCTCATAGAACGCCAGGCTGCGGTCGTACTCGGGCAACGGCGGTGTGCAGACTTCCAGGCGGTTCCAGCGACGCTTGCGCGCCAGTTCGGCGGCGGCGTTCAGCAGTTGGCCGCCGACGCCGTTGGTGCGGAAGGGCGGGGCGACGAAGAACTCCTGCATGGTCGCCAGCGCGCCTTCCGCATACAGTGCGCGGCCTTCGGAGATGCCGACGAAGCCGATAGCCTCGCCTTCGGCAATCGCGATCAGCGCCAGGTACTTTTCCTCGCGCAGCAGGGCGTGGCACAAGCTGGCGGTTTTTTGCTGATCCAGGTTGAAGGTCTTTACACCAAGGCGCTGGGATATTTCTTCGGTCAGCGCAACGGCCATTGCGGCGATCGAGGCTGCATCTTCAGGCACGGCCAGGCGTATTCTCGTATCGGTCATTGCGTTGGTTCTTTAGTCGTAGGGTTGAACAGGATAGCAGTTTGCGATCCTTGAATACTCGCGCATTCTCACGGAGCGGGCCAAAAAAAAGGACGCCGTGGCGTCCCTTTCAAGGTCTGCCATATTTAGCCGGCCAGCTTGGCCTTCAGCAGCTCGGTCAGCTGCGCCGGGTTGGCTTTGCCGCGCGACGCTTTCATCGCCTGGCCGATCAGCGAGTTGAGCGCCGCTTCCTTGCCTGCGCGGTACTGCTCCACCGATTTCTCGTTGGCGGCGATGACGTCGTTGACGATCGCTTCCAGCGCGCCGGTGTCGGAGATCTGCTTCAGGCCCTTGGCGTCGATGATGGTGTCAACCAGGTTCTCGTCCGTGGATTTGGCTTCCCACATGCCGGCGAATACTTCTTTCGCGGCCTTGTTGGAGATGGTGCCGTCGGCGATGCGCTTCAGCATGGCGGCCAGCTGCACTGCCGATACCGGCGATTGATCCAGGTCCACGCCTTCGCGGTTCAGCGTCGACGACACGTCGCCCATCAGCCAGTTGGCTGCGGCCTTGGCGTTTTCCTTGCCGGCTTTTTCCACCACGGCGACGAAGTAGGTCGCCATTGCCTTGGATGCGGTCAGCACCAGCGAGTCATATTCCGGCAGTGCGTATTCGCTGACGAAGCGGGCGCGCATGGCGGCCGGCAGTTCCGGCATCGATGCCTTGACCTTCGAAATCCACTCTTCGGAAATCATCAGCGGCGGCAGGTCCGGGTCCGGGAAGTAGCGGTAGTCCTGCGCGTCTTCCTTGCTGCGCATTTCACGCGTCTCTTTGCGATCCGGGTCGTACAGGCGGGTAGCCTGAACAACCTTGCCGCCGTCTTCGATCAACTCGATCTGGCGGCGCACTTCGACGTGCACTGCCTCTTCGATGAAGCGGAACGAGTTCAAGTTCTTGATCTCGCAGCGGGTGCCGAATTCCTTCTGGCCTTTCGGACGCACGGAGACGTTGACGTCGCAGCGGAACGAGCCTTCCTGCATATTGCCGTCGCAGACGCCCAGCCACATCACCAGCGAGTGCAGGGCCTTGGCGTAGGCCACGGCTTCGGCGGCGCTGCGGATTTCCGGCTCGGAGACGATTTCCAGCAGCGGCGTGCCGGCGCGGTTCAAGTCGATGCCGCTCATGCCTGCGTAGTCTTCGTGCAGCGATTTGCCGGCGTCTTCTTCCAGGTGGGCGCGGGTCAGGTTGACGGTCTTGGTGACGAATTCGCCATCCTTCTCGTAGCCGAAGGTCAGCGCGCCGCCGATGACGACAGGGTCTTCGAACTGGCTGATCTGGTAGCCCTTGGGCAGGTCGGGATAGAAGTAGTTCTTGCGGGCGAAGATGGACGCCGGCGCGATCTTCGCGCCAACCGCCAGGCCGAAGCGGATCGCGCGGTCTACCGCCTGCTTGTTCATCACCGGCAGCACGCCTGGCAGCGCCAGGTCCACAGGGCTGGCTTGCGTGTTGGCGTCGGCGCCGAACTTGATCGGCGATCCGCTGAAAATTTTAGATTCGGTCGTGAGCTGCACGTGGTTCTCAAGACCGATGACGACTTCCCATTCCATATGATTCTCGCTGTATTTTTTAAGTTAGATGCCGGCGGGTGCGCGGGTGTGCCAGTCGGTCGCCAGCTGGTACTGGTGGGCGACGTTCAGCAGTTTCGCTTCGCCGAAATGCTTGCCGATGATCTGCAGGCCCACAGGGCGGTTCTTGGCGCCGAAGCCGACCGGGATCGACATGCCAGGCAAGCCGGCCAGGCTGGTGGACAGCGTGTAGATGTCGGCCAGGTAGGCGGCAACCGGGTCGTCGGACTTGTCGCCCAGGTCCCATGCCACGGTCGGCGCGACCGGTCCCATGATGACGTCGCAGACGGCGTTAGGGCCGTTCAGCACCGCTTCGAAATCCTGCGCGATCAGGCGGCGGATTTTTTGCGCCTTCAGGTAGTAGGCGTCGTAGTAGCCGTGGCACAGCACATAGGTGCCGACCATGATGCGGCGTTTTACTTCGGCGCCGAAGCCTTCGGCGCGGGTCTTGCGGTACATGTCGGACAGGTCTTTGTATTCCGAAGCGCGGTGGCCGTAGCGCACGCCGTCGAAACGCGACAGGTTGGACGATGCTTCGGCCGGCGCGATCATGTAGTAGGCCGGGATCGACAGCGCGGTGTTCGGCAGCGAGATGTCCACCAGCGTCGCGCCCATTTCGACGTACTTGGCCAGCGCTGCGCGCACGGCGTCTTCCACGTCCTTGGCCAGGCCTTCGCCGAAGTATTCCTTCGGCACGCCGATGCGCAGGCCTGCCAGCGGCTGGCCCAGTTCGCGGGTGTAGTCTTCGTCGATGCCGCCCATTTCAGGCGTCAGCGAGGTCGAATCGCGTTCGTCGAAGCCGGCCATGGCGTTGAGCAGCAGCGCGCAGTCTTCGGCGGTTTGCGCCATCGGGCCGCCCTGGTCCAGCGACGAGGCGAAGGCGATCATGCCGAAACGCGATACGCGGCCGTAGGTCGGCTTGATGCCGGTGATGCCGCAGAACGCTGCCGGCTGGCGGATCGAGCCGCCGGTGTCGGTGCCGGTGACGGCCGGCGCCAGGCGCGCGGCCACGGCGGCGGCGGAACCGCCGGAGGAGCCGCCAGGTACGGCGTTTTTATCCCACGGGTTTTTCACCGCGCCGAAGGCCGAGTTTTCATTGGCCGAGCCCATGGCGAATTCGTCGCAGTTCAATTTGCCCAGCGTGACCATGCCGGCCGCGCGGAATTTTTCCACCACGGTGGCGTCGAACGGGCTGACGTAGTTGGCCAGCATTTTCGAGCCGGCGGTCGAGCGCCAGTCGCGGGTGACGAAGATGTCCTTGTGGGCGATCGGCACGCCGGTCAGCGGGGTGGCGGTGCCGGCGGCGATGCGGGCGTCCGCTTCGGCCGCTTGCGCCAGGGTCAGCGCGCGGTCCACGTGCAGGAAGGCGTTCAGGTCGCTTTTTTCGATACGGTCGAGGAAATGCGTCGCCAGTTCGGTGGCGGTGATGGCTTTGCTTTGCAGCAGCGCGGACAGCTCTTTAATGGTTTTGGTGTGCATGGCGTTTCAATTCAGATTCGGAGTGGCCCGTCATTCCCGCGTAGGCGGGAATCCATGGAACGCTGGCCAGGTCGGCTCAGTATGGATTCCCGCTTGCGCGGGAATGACGGCTCGGCGGGCGCGTCGCTCTTATTCGATCACTTTCGGCACCAGGTACAGACCGTCCTGGGTCTTGGGCGCGACGGCCTGGTAGTCTTCGCGGCGATTGGCCTCGGTGGCCACGTCTTCGCGCAGGCGCAGGGCGATGTTATTCATGTGCGCCGCCAGCGGGTGGCTCAGCGGGGCGACGCCGTCGGTGTCGACCGCCTGCATCTGTTCGGCCAGCGCAAAAATGCCGTTCAACTGGTCCAGCGCGGTAGCGGTCTGCTGCTCGCTCATCTCAAGTTGTGCCAGTTTTGCAATGCGTGTTACGTCGGATATGGTCAGGGACATGGCGAATGGCGCGGGCGGGCCGCGCTAGGTTTAATTGTAATATTGATAAAAAACTGGAAATTCTGCCTTTTCGCTGGCAAAAGAGAACGAATACCGCTTAACTCGCGGACTCAGCCGATACACTTTTGGCGGGATTTTCGGCAAATCGCATTCAAATTATAAGGTAGAATGGCGGGTTGATGCGTTGCCGGCGCTGAATCATTGCAGCCGCCGCGTCACCACAGGATTTCTTTCTAACGGCTTACGCGCACACCAGTAGCGCCACAGGACACACATGTTTGGTTTTTTACGCAGGTATATTTCCACCGATCTGGCCATCGACTTGGGCACGGCCAACACTTTGATCTACGTTCGCGGCCAGGGCATCGTCCTGGATGAACCGTCGGTCGTCGCGATCCGCCAAGAGGGCGGCCCTAACGGCAAGAAGACGATCCAGGCAGTTGGTAAGGAAGCAAAACAGATGCTGGGCAAAGTGCCTGGCAACATCGAGGCGATCCGCCCGATGAAAGACGGCGTGATCGCCGACTTCACCGTCACCGAACAAATGCTGAAGCAGTTCATCCGCATGGTGCACGACTCCAAATTCTTCCGTCCTTCGCCGCGCATCATCATCTGCGTACCGTGCGGCTCGACCCAGGTTGAGCGCCGCGCGATCCGCGAATCGGCGCTGGGCGCCGGCGCTTCGCAGGTCTACCTGATCGAAGAGCCGATGGCTGCGGCGATCGGCGCCGGCCTGCCGGTGTCGGATGCAACCGGCTCGATGGTGGTCGACATCGGCGGCGGCACCACCGAGGTGGGCATCATCTCGCTGGGCGGCATGGTCTACAAAGGTTCGGTGCGCGTGGGCGGCGACAAGTTCGATGAAGCCATCGTCAACTACATCCGCCGCAACTACGGCATGCTGATCGGCGAACAGACCGCTGAAGCGATCAAGAAGGCCATCGGTTCGGCCTTCCCGGGTTCGGAAGTGAAGGAAATGGAAGTCAAGGGCCGCAACCTGTCCGAAGGCATCCCGCGCTCGTTCACGATTTCGTCCAACGAGATCCTGGAAGCGCTGACCGACCCACTGAACAACATCGTTTCGGCCGTGAAGAACGCGCTGGAACAGACGCCGCCGGAACTGGGCGCCGACATTGCGGAAAAAGGCATGATGCTGACGGGCGGCGGCGCGCTGCTGCGCGATCTGGATCGTCTGCTGATGGAAGAAACCGGCCTGCCGGTGCTGGTGGCGGAAGATCCGCTGACCTGCGTGGTGCGCGGCTCGGGCATGGCGCTGGAGCGGATGGACCAGCTGGGCTCGATCTTCTCCTACGAATGATCTGACAAGACGGGGCCGCGAAACAGCGGCCCCGATGCATTGGGATGAGTTGACAGTCTCGTTGGCGCGCGAGCGCCGGATTATTGGAAGTCATGGAATACAGTCCTCCGCCACTTTTCAAGCAAGGCGCCTCCGCCCGCGTCAAGATGACGGTGTTTGCGTGCATTTCGATTGCACTGCTGCTGGTCGATGCGCGCATGCGTACCTTGACCACCGTGCGCAAGGCGGCAGCCACGGTGCTGTATCCGCTGCAAATGGCAGCCTTGCTGCCTCGCGACGCCATCTACGGCGTCGGCGATTATTTCTCCACTCTGTCGTCGCTGGAAAAGCAGGTGCGCGAGCTCAAACGCCAGCAGATCGCCGGCGCGCTGGTGCTGCAACAGGCCCAGCTCCAGACGGCTGAAAACAACCAACTGCGCCGCCTGATGGCAGCGCGCGAGCATCTGCCGGTGAAGTCCATGCTGGCCGAGATTCTGTACGACGCGCGCGATGTCAACAGCCGCAAGGTGATCCTCGACCGCGGCACCCAGCAGGGTGTGGCGCTCGGCCTGCCGGTGATCGACAACCAGGGCGTGGTCGGCCAGGTCACGCGCGTGTTCCCCTTTACCTCCGAAGTGACGCTGCTGACCGATAAGGAGCAGGCCATTCCCGTGCAGCTGCTGCGCAACGGCTTGCGCAGCGTGGCCTATGGACGCGGCAAGTCCGGCGCGCTGGAGCTGCGCTTCACGGCGCCGAATGCGGATATCCAGGTCGGCGACATCGTCGTCACCTCGGGCCTGGACGGCGTCTACCCGGCCGGCCTGGCGGTGGCGCGCGTGAGCCAGGTGGAAAACAGCGCGGCCGGATCGTTCGGCGGCGTGGTGTGCCAGCCGCTGGCCGGCATCTCCAACAATACGCAGCTGCTGATTCTGATGTCGACGCCGGAGATGCCTCCGCGTCCGCCGGATGAAGAGGCGCGCGCGCTCAAGAAGCACAACAACAAGATGGCGCCGATCAAGGAGGCGCCGAAAGAGGGCGTCGAACCTGCTGCGCCTGCGGCCGCCGCGCCGGCCAACAACGCGCCGCCCGGTTTGATGCCGGTGATGCCTCCGCCTGCGCCAAAACCGGCGCCTGCCGCTGGCGCGCCTGCCGCAGCCGCGCCAGGTGCAGCACCTGCTGTGGCGCCGGCCGCCGCACCCGCTACAACCGCCGCAGCACCTGCCGCCGCAGCCGCGAACGGCCAGCCCGCACCCGCTGCCACCAAACCGAAGGAGCCGGCACGATGAATCGTCCACACTATATCCTGCTGCCGGTCAGCCCGCTGTTCATCGCCTTCAGCCTGTTCTGCGCTTTCCTACTGAACCTGCTCCCCTGGGGGAACTTCATCGGCGTGCCGGACTTCGTGGCGCTGGTGCTGGTGTTCTGGGGTGTGCACCAGCCGCGCAAGGTCGGCATCGGCACCGCCTTCTTCCTCGGCCTGCTGATGGACGTGCATGACTCCACGCTGCTGGGCGAGAATGCGCTGGCCTACACGCTGCTGTCCTACTTCGCCATCATGTTGCATCGCCGGGTGCTGTGGTTCCCGCTGCTGACGCAGGCGATGCACGTGTTCCCGCTGCTGCTGATGGCGCAGTCGGTGCAGCTGATCGTGCGCTTCTTCGTCTCCGGTAAATTCCCCGGCTGGTTCTACTTCGTCGAAAGCATCGTCGCCGTGGCCCTGTGGCCGCTGGCGACCTGGCTGCTGCTGGCGCCGCAGCGCCGCGCGGTGGACCGCGACCACACCCGCCCGATCTGACGCCCCGGCCGAGAAGTGACTGAGCACCGTGACTGAGCACCATGACTGAACTCAAGGACAATCAACGCGAGCTGCACCAGTTCCGCCTGCGCCTGACGGTGCTGGGCGCGCTGGTGTTCTTCTGCTTTGCCTCGCTGCTGGCGCGCTTCATCTGGCTGCAGGTCTACAAGCATAGCGACTACGTCGCGCAGGCCGAAGAGAACCGCATCGCCATCGTCCCCATCGAACCGAATCGCGGCCTGATTTTGGACCGCAACGGCGTGGTCCTGGCGCGCAACTACTCGGCCTTCACGCTGGAGATCACGCCGTCCAAACTGAGCACCACGCTGGACGAAACCATCGACGAGCTGTCCAAGCTGATTACGGTGGAGACCAAGGACCGCAAGCGCTTCAAGAAGCTGCTGGAGGAATCCAAGGGCTTCGAGAGCGTGCCGCTGCGCACCCGCCTGACGGATGAGGAGGTGGCGCGCTTTTCCGCGCAGCGCTTCCGCTTCCCCGGCGTGGAAGTGCAGGCGCGCCTGTTCCGCCAGTACCCGCTGGGCGAGATCGCCTCCCACGTGATCGGCTACATCGGCCGCATCAACACCAGCGAGGCCAAGGCCATCGCCGACACCGAGGACGCCGCCAACTACAACGGCACCGACCATATCGGTAAGGAAGGCCTGGAGAAAAGCTACGAGAAGCAGCTGCACGGCATCACCGGCTACGAGGAAGTGGAGAAGTCGGCCGGCGGCCGCGCCATCCGCACGCTGTCACGCACGCCCGCCACGCCGGGCAGCAACCTGATACTGTCGATCGACATCGAACTGCAAAAGGTGATCGAGGAAGCCTTCGGCGAATGGCGCGGCGCGCTGGTGGCCATCGAGCCGGAGACGGGCGACATCCTGGCCTACGTATCGCGGCCCGGCTACGATCCCAACCTGTTCGTCGACGGCATCGACTCGCAGAGCTGGAACGAACTCAATACCTCGCTGGACAAGCCGATGGTGAACCGTCCGCTGTCCGGCACCTATCCGCCCGGTTCCACCTTCAAGCCCTTCATGGCGCTGGCCGCGCTGGAACTGGGCAAGCGCACGCCGGGCCAGACCATCTTCGATCCGGGCTCGTTCACGCTGGGCGGCCACAAGTTCCGCGACGATAAACCGGGCGGCCACGGCACGGTGGACATGTACAAGTCCATTGTCGAATCCTGCGACACCTACTACTACATCCTCGGCAACGAGTTGGGCATCGACGCCATCAGCGATTTCATGAAGCCGTTCGGCTTCGGCCAGCTGACCGGCATCGACCTGGAACACGAGAAGCAGGGCGTGCTGCCGTCGAAGGAATGGAAGCGCAACCGCTTCAAGAAGAACGTGGCGGCGCAGAAGTGGGTGGGCGGCGACACCATCTCCATCGCCATCGGCAACGGCTTTAACAACTACACGCCGCTGCAAATGGCGCACGCGGTATCGAACCTGGCCAACAACGGCATCGTCATGAAGCCGCACCTGGTGAAGATCGTCGAAGACGGCGTCTCGCGCGCCCGCAAGCTGACGGTGCCCAAGGAAAGCTACCGCATCCCGCTCAAGCAGGAAAATATCGACGTCATCAAGAACGCCATGGTCGGAGTTACCATCGGCGGCACGGCGGCGCGCGCCTTTGCCGGCGCCGGCTACACCTCGGGCGGCAAGACCGGTACCGCGCAGCTGGTGGCGATCAAGAAGAACGAGAAGTACAACGCCAACCTGATCGCCGAACGCCTGCGCGACAACGCGCTCTACACCGCCTTCGCCCCGGCCGACAAGCCGCGCATCGCCATCGCGGTGGTGGTGGAGAACGGCGGCTTCGGCGCCGGCGTGGCCGCGCCCATCGTGCGCAAGGCGCTCGACTACTACCTGCTGGGCAAGCGCCCGAACGAAAAAGAAACCACCCGCGTGCCGAAGGAGGACGCCGAGCTGCGCTCCGTACAGGACGTCCAGGCCGAACAGGGCGTCAGCGACGACAAGAAGCCCGGCGCTGAAACACCCGGCAACAAGGAATAAAGGACCAGCATGCGCATCAACGAAAGGCGTTCCCTGTGGCGCCGCCTTCGCCCGTACTTCACCGTTTTCGACATTCCGCTGGCGCTGATCATCTGCGCGCTGCTGTCGGTCGGCCTGGTCACGCTGTACTCGGCCGGCATCGGCATTCCCGGCAAGGTGGAAGACCAGCTGCGCAACATCTTCCTGGCCTTCATCGTGATGTGGTTCGTGGCCAATGTGTCGCCGCAGATGATGATGCGGATCGCCGTGCCGGCCTATGTGGTCGCGGTGGCGCTGCTGATCGGCGTGGCGCTGTTCGGCACCATCAAGCTGGGCGCGCGGCGCTGGCTGCACCTGGGCGTCGATATCCAGCCGTCCGAATTCATGAAGATCGCCATGCCGCTGATGCTGGCGTGGTTCTTCCAGCAGCGCGCCGGCCATCTGCGCTGGCAGGATTACGGCATCGCCGCCGTGCTGCTGGCGATACCCGTTGGGCTGATCGTCAAGCAGCCGGACCTGGGCACCGCCTTGCTGGTGGTGGCTGCGGGCTTCTGCGTGATCTTCCTGGCCGGTCTGGCGTGGAAGGCGCTGATCGCATTGTTCGTGGCCGGCGCGGCCAGCCTGCCGGTGATCTGGTCGGTGCTGCACGACTACCAGCGCGAACGCGTGATGACGCTGATCGACCCGACTTCCGACCCGCTGGGCAAGGGCTTCCACATCATTCAGTCGACCATCGCGGTGGGCTCGGGCGGCATCACCGGCAAGGGCTGGACCCACGGCACGCAGGCCCACCTTGAGTTCATCCCGGAGCGCACCACCGACTTTATCTTCGCCGTGTTCTCCGAGGAGTTCGGCCTGACCGGTAATTTGGTGCTGATGTTCCTGTACCTGCTGCTGATCGGCCGTGGCCTGATGATCGCCGGGAATGCGCCCAACTTCTTCACCCGCCTGCTGGCCGGCGCGGTAACGATGATTTACTTCACCTACGCCTTCGTCAACATGGGCATGGTCAGCGGCATCCTGCCGGTGGTCGGCGTGCCGCTGCCGTTCATGAGCTACGGCGGCACGGCGCTGCTGACGCTGGGCCTGGGCGCGGGCATCCTGATGAGCATCCAGCGCCACCGCAAACTGGTGCAGACCTGATGCGCGTGCATGACGGTCGCCCGCTGTGGCAGCGGGTACGGCCCTACTTTGCGGTGTTCGACCCGCAGCTGGCCGTCATCATGCTGATGCTGCTGTCGGTGGGACTGGTCACTCTGTACTCGGCGGGCATCGCGATTCCCGGCCAGATGACGGGCCAGGCGCGCAATATCTGCATGGCTTTCCTGGTCACGTGGATCGCGGCGAACACGCCGCCGCAGGTGATGATGCGTATCGCCGTGCCGGCCTACGCGCTGGGTGTGGCGCTGCTGGTGGCGGTGGCGCTGTTCGGCACCATCAAGGGCGGCTCACGCCGCTGGCTGACTTTCGGCATACAGGTGCAGCCTTCCGAATACATGAAGATCGCCATGCCGTTGATGATGGCGTGGTTCTTTCAGCGGCAGCAGGGGCAGTTGCGCTGGCATTCCTATCTGATCGCGGCGCTGCTGCTGGCGATACCCGTCGGCCTGATCGCGCGCCAGCCCGATTTGGGCACGGCGATGCTGGTGGTGGCGGCCGGTGCGTATGTGATCTTCCTCGGCGGGTTGTCGTGGAAGGCTGTGGCGGCGATGGGGGCGGCGGCCTGCGCGGCCTTGCCTGTGCTGTGGTCCGTGATGCACGATTATCAGCGCGACCGCGTGCTGACGCTGATCGACCCGTATCACGACCCGCTGGGCAAAGGCTTCCACATCATCCAGTCGATGATCGCCATCGGCTCGGGGGGCTTCGGCGGCAAGGGCTGGACCCACGGCACGCAGGCCCACCTGGAATTCATCCCCGAGCGCACCACCGACTTTATCTTCGCCGTGTTCTCCGAGGAGTTCGGCCTGACCGGCAATATGGTGCTGCTGGTGTTGTATCTGTTGCTGATCGTGCGCGGCCTGAATATCGCCGTCAATGCGTCCACCTTCTTTACCCGCCTGCTGGCGGGTTCCATCACGATGATTTACTTCACCTACGCTTTCGTCAACATGGGCATGGTCAGCGGCATCGTGCCGGTGGTCGGCGTGCCGCTGCCGTTCATGAGCTATGGCGGCACCGCCCTGATGACGCTGGGCCTGGGCGGCGGCATCCTGATGAGCATCCAGCACCACAGCCGCGGCGTGCGCGGCGGCGCCGCCGCCCGGGCGTGGGGAGCGACGGCATGATGGAGGTTAAGGACACGGAGCGCGAGCTCCAGCAGTTCCGCACCCGCATCACGGTGCTGGGCGCGATGGCGTTCATCTGTTTCGGCCTGCTGCTGGCGCGCTTCATCTGGCTGCAGGTGGTCAAGTACAAGGACTTCGCCGTCAAGGCGGAAGAGAACCGCATCGCCATCGTGCCCATCGTGCCCAATCGCGGCCTGATTTTGGACCGCAACGGCGTGGTCCTGGCGCGTAACTACTCGGCCTTCACGCTGGAGATCACACCGTCGAAGCTGAGCATGACGCTGGACGAAACCATCGACGAGCTATCCAAGCTGGTGGAGATCGAAGTCAAGGACCGCAAGCGCTTCAAGAAGCTGCTGGAGGAATCCAAGGGCTTCGAGAGCGTGCCGCTGCGCACCCGTTTGAGCGATGAAGAGGTTGCGCGCTTTTCGGCGCAGCGCTTCCGTTTCCCCGGCGTGGAAGTGCAGGCGCGCTTGTTCCGCCAGTATCCGTTGGGCGAGACGGCGTCGCACGTGATCGGCTACATCGGCCGCGTCAGCCGCGCCGAGGCCAAGGCCATCGAGGACACCGACGATGCGGCCAACTACAAGGGCTCCGACCATATCGGCAAGGAAGGCTTGGAGAAGAGCTACGAGAAGCAGCTGCACGGCACCACCGGCTACGAGGAAGTGGAAGTGTCGGCCGGCGGCCGCGCCATCCGCACTTTGTCGCGCACGCCGGCGGTTGCGGGCAGCAATCTGATACTGTCGATCGACATCGAGCTGCAAAAAGTGGTCGAGGAAGCCTTCGGCGAACGGCGCGGCGCGCTGGTGGCCATCGAGCCGTCGACCGGCGACATCCTGGCCTATGTGTCGCGGCCCGGCTACGATCCCAACCTGTTCGTCGATGGCATCGATGCGCAGAGCTGGAACGAACTCAATACCTCGCTGGACCGGCCGATGGTTAACCGTCCGCTGTCCGGCACCTATGCGCCGGGATCCACCTTCAAGCCCTTCATGGCGCTGGCTGCGCTGGAGCTGGGCAAGCGCCGGCCCGCCGATACGACCTATGATCCGGGCTTCTACTACCTCGGCGGCCACAAATTCAACGACGACGTCGTGGGCGGCCACGGCACGGTCGATATGCACAAGTCCATCGTCGTCTCCTGCAATACCTACTACTACGCGCTGGGCCACGACATGGGCATCGACGCCATCTCCGGTTTCATGAAGCCCTTCGGCTTCGGCCAGCAGACCGGCATCGACCTGGAAAACGAAAAGACCGGCGTGCTGCCGTCGCAGGAGTGGAAGCGCAAGCGTTTCAAGGGTGCGGCGGGGCGATGGGTGGGTGGTGATACCATCTCGGTCAGCAATGGCTCGGGCTACAACGCCTACACGCCTTTGCAAATCGCGCACGCGGTGGCCAACCTGGCCAACAACGGCGTGGTGATGAAGCCGCACCTGGTCAAGATCGTGGAAGACGGCGCTACCCGCGCCCGCAAGCTGACGGTGCCCAAGGAGAGTTACCGGATTCCGCTCAAGCAGGAGAATATCGACACCATCAAGAGCGCCATGGTCGGCGTGACCACCGAGGCGGGCGGCACGGGCGTGCGCGCGTTCGCCGGCGCAGGCTACACGGTGGGCGGCAAGACCGGCACCGCGCAGGTGATCACCATCCGCTCTGGCGAAAAATACAACGCCGCGCGGCTGGCCGAACGCTTGCGCGACAATGCGCTGTTCACGGCCTTCGCGCCGGCGGACAAGCCGCGCATCGTGCTGGCGCTGGTGGTGGAGAACGCGGGCAAGGGCGGCGCGGAAGCGGCGCCTATCGCCCGCAAGGCCTTGGACTACTACCTGCTGGGCAAGCGCCCGGCCGAGAAGGACAGCACCAAGGTGCCGAAGGAGGATGCGGAGATGGTGGTGCCGGTGGAAGGGCAGACGCTGGAAGAGCAGGCCGCGCTGGCCGAATTCGAACGGCGCGCGCCGTCGCAACCACCGCAGCAACCGCTGCCGCAGCAGCCGGCGGGAGCCGCCCCTGCCGCCCCGGTGCCGCCGGTGCGAAAGAAACCGTAAGGAAGATGTTATGCGTATAAACCGTGGTCGTATTTTGAATGTCTGTACCGGGCTGGCCTTGCTGGCGCTGGTCGGCTGCGGTACTGCGCCGACAGTGAGCGATACCGCGACGACGCCCCGGCCGCCCCGTACTTCGGGGCCGGTGATCAAGGCGCCGTCCACCGGCAAGCCGGATGCAGGCCTGCCGGTGCTGCCGCCGGCGAATTCGGGCCGCGGCGGCTACTACCAGGACGATGGCCCCGGCGACGCGCCGCCCGCCAACCTGGCCGACGTGCCGGACGCCGACGTGCGCAACGATCCGCTGCTGCCGTACTCGAACCGTCCCTACGTCGTCTTCGGCAAGACCTACACGCCGATCACCAACAACCAGCCTTACTCGCAGATCGGCGTCGGCAGCTGGTACGGCAAGAAGTTCCACGGACAGCGCACCTCGTCCGGCGAGATCTACGACATGTACAAGATGACGGCCGCGCATCCGACGCTGCCGATTCCATCCTATGCGCGCCTGACCAATCTGGTGAGCGGCGCGGTGGTCATCGTGCGCATCAACGACCGTGGGCCGTTCCACGCCAACCGCGCGATCGACGTGTCGTACACGGCGGCGCTGAAACTGGGCTTGCTGGGCAAGGGCAGCCACGAACTGCAGATCGAACGCATCCTGCCCGATGAAGTGGACCGCATGCTGGCGGTGCGCGGCGGCGTGTCGAACTCGGTGTCGCCGCGCTTGCAGTCGCAGTCGTCGCCACGGAAGACGTCTTCGGGCGGCCTGGGGGGCGGCCCGCTGCTGTTGACGCCATCGGCAACGCTGAGCGAGCCGCTGGTGCTGGCGCCCAAGGCCATGCCGGGTGCGTCATCCTCCGATGCGGAAGCGCTGATGCTGACCGACCGCGCGCCGGCCAGCGCCGAAACGCTGGCCGCCAGCACCGCCAAGGGCGGCTTCTATTTGCAACTGGGCGCCTACTCGCGCGCCGAAAATGCGGAAGTGGTGCGCAACAAGCTGTCCGGCAAAGGCCTGAACGGATTGGAAGTGGTGCAGGGCGGCTCCGTACATCGGCTGTTCACCGGCCCGTTCGCCACCCGCCAGGAAGCGCTCCAGGCGGCGCAAGGCCTGCCGTCATCGTTGCACCTCAAACCCATCGTCGTCCAGCGCTAATCCATGCGCTACATCAACCGTTCGCAAGGGTTCGCTGGCTAGACTGAACCTCCACTATCAATGGAGGTAATCATGGAAATCCAGGACGATACCGAGGTGCTGCGCAAGCTGTTTTCAGACATGAACCCGGATTCGGGCGAGGTCGAATCGGTCCACAGGGCCGAGCTGGACCCGGACATGGCGCTGTCGCTGATGGCCAATCCCAAGGCAGCACTGAAGGCGATGAACATCCCCGTCAGCGCCGAATCGCGCGTGGACCTGACGATGAAGAACCGCGCCGACCGCGCCCCCATGGACCTGGGCGTTGCTTCTGCCGCACGGCTGCGGCGCATCATCGTCATCGTCATCCACTACCGTAACTGCGACGCCGACATCATCATCATCGCCACCCGCTAAGCCGCTCGTCGTCCTGCGCTAAACCGCCGACAGCACCTGCGCCAGCCGCTCCGCGCGGAAGCGCTCGACGACAAATTCCACGAAGGCCCGCGTTTTCGCCGGCAGCAGCTTCTGCGCCGGATAGTAGATCGATACGGTGCCGCCATCCACATGCCAGCCTGGCAGCACCCGCACCAGCGTGCCGCCTTCCAGATGCTCCAGTGCTTCCGAGCAGTTGATCAAGGCGATGCCCAGGCCTAGGGCCGCCGCGTCGCAGGCGGCGCCGGGATCGCTCATCGTCATGCGCACGCGCAGCGTGATGGGCGCCTGCTGCTTGCTGCGGTTGACCAGCGCCCACGGACGTATCCTGCCCGTCTGCGGCGAACGTATCAGGATGCCGTCATGCTCGTGCAGGTCGGCGGGCGACTTCGGCGCGGGATGTTCGGACAGATACGCCGGCGACGCCACCAGTATCCGGTGCGCAGGCGCCAGGCGGCGTGCCACCACGCCGGGAGACAGGTCGATGCCGCCGCCCACGGCGGCGTCGTAGCTCTGCGCGATCAGGTCCACCGGGCGGTTGTCGAAAGCCCAGTCGGGCGAGATGGCGGGATAACGCTGCAAAAAATCGCCCAGCATCGGCACGATGTACTTGCGGCCGAAATTGGTCGGCATGCTGACCCGCAGTGTGCCGGCCGGTTGACCGCCGGCGCTGGCCAGGTTGGCGACCGCGTTCTGTATGGTCGACAGGCTGCCGCCCACTTCATCGAGGAACTGCTGCCCGGCCTCCGTCAGCGACAGGCTGCGGGTGCTGCGCTGGAACAGGCGCACGCCCAGCCGCGCCTCCAGCCGCGCGATGTTCTTGCCGACGGCGGCCGGCGTCAATCCCAGCCGGCGGGCCGCCTCCGAAAAGCTGCCCGCTTCGGCGCTGCGCACGAAGCATTCGATGCTGATCATGGTTTCCATAGTTTTCATTTTAAACCAATGGGATCAACTAAAGATAATAACTATGGTCTAGTCGCGACATAATTACAGGCGGATACTGAAGGCTCCAAATCACTCACCAGGAGCTTCAAATGATCGACGGTAAAATCGCATTCGTACAGGGCGGCTCGCGCGGCATCGGCGCGGCTATCGCAAAACGGCTGGCAGCGGACGGCGCCACCGTCGTGCTGACGTATTCCAGCTCGGCCGACAAGGCCGCGCAACTGGTGGCGGAGATCGAAGCCGCAGGCGGCAAGGCGCAAGCCGTCAAGGCCGACAGCGCCGACGCATCGGCGTTGAAAGCAGCCATCCGCAACGCCGCCGAAGCCCACGGTCGTATCGACATCCTGGTCAACAACGCCGGCGTGCTGGCGATCGCGCCGCTGGAAGACTTTACGCTGGAAGACTTCGACCGCACGCTGGCCATCAATGTGCGCAGCGTGTTCGTGGCGACGCAGGAAGCGGCGCGCCATATGGGACAGGGCGGCCGCGTGATCACCATCGGCAGCACCAATGCGGAGCGCATGCCGTTCGGCGGCGGCGCCGCTTACGCGATGAGCAAATCGGCGCTGGTTGGCCTGACCAAGGGCATGGCGCGCGACCTGGGCGCGCGCGGCATCACCGTCAACAACGTGCAGCCCGGCCCTGTCGATACCGACATGAATCCGGACAGCGGCGATTTCGCCGGCGCGCTGAAAGCCATGATGGCATTGCCGCGCTACGGCAAGGTGGAGGAGATCGCCGGTTTCGTGTCGTATCTGGCGGGGCCGGAAGCGGGCTACATCACCGGTGCCAGCCTGACGATAGACGGCGGCTTCAGCGCCTAAGCCTGGGTTATTTGCAGGCGTGGCTTTCCGCGTCTGGATAACCGGCGCGGAACTGTTCCAGCTTGGCCTTCAGCTCCGCATCCACATCGCGGAACTGGAAGGCCAGCAGTTTGCTGCCGCTCATGCGCGGCGCGACGCGCGCGGTGCGCACGCCTTGCTTCATCAATGCGGCCAGCTGGTTTTGCGCCGCGCCTTCGGTCTTGAACACGCCCAGCGAAATCCCCCAGCGCAGCGGCGAATTGTCGTTCATGATGAAGTAGTTGGTCACGCCCAGCGCGCGCAGTTCGCCGGCCTTCTTGTCGGCGCCTTCCTTGCTGCCCTGCGGCGGCATATAAACGATATAGCTCGATACTTCGCTGCCTGGCAGGTTGTGGCGCGACTGGCGGTCGCCCAGCTTGAGCGGCGCGAGCTGGGTTTCGAAGCGGCGCGCGTCGGCCAGCACGAAGCTGCCGATCTCCACGCAGGCCAGCACTTCCGGCGCCGGCTTGGCGCTGGCGGCGGCGCTGGCTGTTGCTGCCGTCGCCGCCGATGCCTCATTTGCCTTTTCGGCGGAGATGATGGCCAGCTTGTCGGCGTTGAGTTGATTGAGCAGGCGCTCCGGCTCACGCTCGTTGCCGCTGAAATGGCCGAGATATCCTTTGCCGTACGCGAACAGCGCGGCATTGACGGCGACCAGCGACCAGAAAATAAATTTCAGCACGGAGCTTCCCTTGCAACCTTAGTCGGCGCTGCCGGCGGCAGCATGCAAACCGATTAACACGATATTTTCGACGATACGGTACGGCACCTTCAGCATCGGCGCGATGTAGGGCGCCGCACCGCCGGAGATGATGCACTCGCTGGCCTTGTGCCACGCGAACGCATGCTCGATGGCGCCGCTCTGCGCGGCCAGGCAGCCGCTCAGGATGGCGTCGTCGGTGTTGTCGGCGAATCCGTCCGGCAGCTTACCGTCTTGCGCAATTTGCGGCAACTGCGCCGTGTTGCGCGCCAGCGAACTGGCCATCAGGCCCAGTCCCGGCAGGATCATCCCGCCCAGGAACATGCCGTCGGCCGTGATGGCGTCGATGGTGGTGGCGGTGCCGCAGTTGGCGACGATGACTTCGCGCCCGACCGCCAGCGCATGGCCGGCGATGGCGGCGGCGAAACGGTCGCAGCCCAGCTGCCCGGGATTGCGGTAGCCGTTGGTGACGCCGGCCAGCGCGGGCAGCGAGGCAAACCATTCGATGGCCTGCTCCGGCAGGATCATCGCGGGGAAGGTCCGTTGCAGCACATATTCCAGCTGCACGCGCAGCGCGCCGCCGGCCACGTTGGCGATCAGGATGCGGTCGACGCCGCGGTCGGCCACGGCCTCGCTCAGGTGCAGTTCCAGCTGTTGCAGGTCGGCGTGCATGACGGCGCCGTGGGCGATCCATGCGCCCAGTTCAGTACCCGTTTCGGCCAGCGCCCATTTGACGCGGGTGTTGCCGGCATCGATCAATAAAATCATGTTGGTCCGATAGAAGAAGCGATGGTTGACGACAGGCGCAGCGAGACGTCGCCGGACAGCACTTCGGCGCGGCCCTGTTCCGTGTCCAGCATCAGGCGGCCGATGGCGTCGACGCCGGCGGCGCGGCCCTGTTGCAGCACCTTGCCGTTGTCGAGGATGACGACTTCCTGGCCCTGCCACGCGTGCAGCTGGTTCCAGCGTTCGGCGAAGGGGGCGAAACCGGTGTCGTCGAATTCGGCCAGCACGGCGGCCAGGCGGCTGAGCAGGGCCGCCATCAACTGGTTGCGGTCCATCTTGGCCAGCCATGGCGCGGCGGCCACTTCGCGGCCGATCTGCGCTTCCAGCTCGTCCGGCATCAGCAGGTTGATGCCGACGCCGATCACGGCCCAGATGGCACCGTCGCCGTCCTTGCGGGCGGCCTGGGTTTCGACCAGGATGCCGGCCAGTTTTTTACCGTCGCGCAGCAGGTCGTTGGGCCACTTGATCTGCACCGGCACGCCCAGCGAGGCGATGGTTTCGGCCAGCGCCACGCCGACCGCCATCGGCAGGCCGGACATGCTGTGCAGCGGGCCCTTGAAGCGCCAGGCCAGCGAGAACATCAGCGCGGCGCCTGGCGCGGACAGCCAGCTGCGGCCGGCGCGGCCGCGTCCCGCCGTCTGGTTGCCGGCGATGCGCAGCACCGGGCCGGCCAGCGTGTCGACGCGGGCCAGCAGGTCGGCGTTGGTGGAGCCGGTTTCGGCGACGGTTTCTATCGCCACGTGCGAGGCGCTGGTGGCGCAGCTGGCGCGGATGGCGTCGGCGTCGAGAGTATTCATCATGCGGCCTTGCGTGGTTTGTGCGGCGCCTTGGCGAAGGCCAGGTCGTAGAGTGGGTTCGGCAGCATGCGCAGCACCTTGGCGACGACGCCCATCTGCCACGGGATCACCTTGTAGCTGCTGCCGGCGGCGATGGTGCGCGCGGCCTTGGCGGCGAATTTTTCAGGCGCCATCAGGAAGGGCATCGGGTAGGGATTCACCTGCGTCATCGGCGTGTCGATGTAGCCGGGGCAGATGGTGACGACGCGGATGCCGTAGGGTTTCATCTCCAGCCGCAGCGATTCGCAGTAGCTGATCACGGCGGCCTTGGAGGCGCTGTACGCCTCGGCGCCCGGCAGCCCGCGTATGCCGGCCACGCTGCCGATGCCGACCAGCCGCGCCGGTCGGTTTTGCGTTTTCATCTGGGCTTTCATCGCCGGAATGAAGGGCGCGAAGGTGGCGGCGGTGGCCACTACGTTGGTGGCGATGACGGCTTCGAATACCGGGATGTCTTCGGCGAACTCGGTCAGCGTGCCGACCGAGATGCCGGCGTTGGCGATCACCACGTCGATGCCGCCGGCGTGCGCCAGAAAGGCTTGCGCGGCGGCGGCGATGGCGGCGTGGTCGCGCACATCGACCGCGTAGGCGCGGTGGCGTTCAGGGTTGGGGAGGGAGGCGATCAGCTGGTCCAGCATCTCGCTGCGGCGGGCCAGCAGGCCCAGGGTGGCGCCCTGCGCCGCATACTGTGCGGCGAGAGCCGCACCGAGGCCGCTTGAGGCGCCGGTGATGAAGACCCGCTCCGGCCCGGCGCCCTGGTTGTTCATCTTTATTTCTTTTCCGCTTTCGCCTTGGCGACCAGGATGTCCATGACCTGCGTGGCCTGGGTGTGCAGTTCGGCCTCGGTGGTGGCGGACTTGGAACCTTCATTGGCCATGGTCGGCGAGGTGACGTACTTGCCGTCGATGGCGATCATCGGCCACGAATCGACGCCGTAGGCATCCATCATCGATGCCGAGCGGCGCACGCTGCCGCTCACGCCCAGGCCGCGATAGATCTCGATGAACTTCTGGCGGTCCGCGCCCTGCTTGGCGACGAAGTCGAAGGCCATCTCGTCGCGGTTCATGCGGTTGCGGTTGACGTGCATCTCGGTGAAGATCTTGGTGTGCATGGCGTCGTTGAGCAGGCCCATGGCGCTGAGCGTGAGGAACATCTTTTGCTGCGGCAGGTCGGTGCCGCTGCGCGAGATGTGCACGCGCTTGAAGACGATGGCGTCGCCCTGTTTCTTGATCCAGGCGGACAGCGATGGATCGAACGCGAAGCAGTGCGGGCAGGCATAGTCGAAGAACTCGATGACTTCGACCTTCTTGCCGCTGTTGACCGGCTGCGGCGCGGCCAGCGTCTTGTATTCGACGCCGTTTTTTGGATCGGCAGGGGAGGCTTGCGACAGGGCCGCAACGCTCAGCATCAACGCACCAACAACGAATTTCATGAATCGCATCTGGATACTCCTGGCTTATTTTTGATTGCGGACGACGGCGACATCGATGCCGTTTTCGGACAGTTTGCTACGAACTTTGTTCATGGTTTCGACCTGGTTGAACGGGCCCAGTCGCACGCGGTGCAGCACGCCGGTGTCGGTGGCGCGGTCGGAGACGTTGGCCTCGAAGCCCAGCAGGGCCAGCTTGGCGCGCGCGCTTTCGGCGTCGGCGATCTCGCGGAAGGCGCCCGCTTGCAGGTAGTAGATGAATTTGTCGTCGCCGCTGTCGGCAGCGGCGGCAGGTGCGGCCTTGGCCGGTACCGGCGCGACGTTGGCGGCGGCCGGCGTGGCCGGTGCAGCTTTCGGCTTTTCGGCAGGAGCCGGCGCCGGTGCTGGCGCCGCAGGCGCCGCCGGTGCGGCCGCGCCCTGGATCTTGTCGACCACCGCTTGCAATGGATCTGCCGGAGGCGGCGCCTTAGGCGGTTCCTTGGCGAAGTCCTTGGCCGCCTCGCGCGCCGCTTCCTTGTTGCCGTACATCGGCTTGTTCGGATCGGCGGCTTGTCCCGCAGTCGGTTCCGCGGCCTTGCTGGTACGCCCTTTGTCGGTGAACGGCGTCGAGCCCTTGTTGATCACCAGGGCCACGACCACGGCGATCGCCAGGCCGATGACCAGGCCGATGACGATGCCGATGATGGTGTTGCCGTTCTGACGGGTACGTGGGGTAAGGCTGGAGCGGAAATTCATTGTGCGGGATGTCCTTCGCAATTACATTTTGTTGGGAGCGGAGACGCCGATCAGCGCCAGGCCGTTGCGCAGCACCTGGCGGGTGGCGACCATCAGCGCGATACGGGCCGCCTTCAATGCCTCGTCGTCGACCAGCACGCGCTCGGCGAAGTAGAAGCTGTGCAGGTTGGCGGCCAGGTCGCGCAGATAGAACGCGATCTGGTGCGGGCCCAGTTCCGCTTGCGCGCGCGCCAGCGTTTCCGGGTAGGCGGCCAGGGTTGCCAGCAGCGTCGCTTCGGTCGGCGCGGTCAGCGGCGACAGGTCGACGCTGGCCAGGTCGGCTTCGGCGCCGGTCCACTGTTCCAGCATGCGGCAGATGCGCGCGTGGGCGTACTGCACGTAATACACCGGATTTTCGTCCGAGGTTTTCAGCGCGACGTCGACGTCGAATACGAATTCGGTGTCGGCCTTGCGGGAGATGAGGAAGAAGCGCACGGCGTCGCGGCCCTTCTCGATGTCGCCGCCGCCCGACCATTCGATCAGGTCGCGCACCGTCACGTAGGAGCCGGCGCGCTTGGAGATCTTGACCTCTTCGCCGCCCTTCATCACCGTGACCATCTTGTGCAGCACGTAGTCGGGGTAGCCCTGCGGGATGCCGACGTTGACCGCCTGCAGGCCGGCGCGCACGCGGGCGATGGTGCCGTGGTGGTCCGAACCCTGGACGTTGATCGCCTGGGTAAAGCCGCGCTGGAACTTGACGATGTGGTAGGCCACGTCCGGCACGAAGTAGGTGTAGGTGCCGTCCTTCTTGCGCATCACGCGGTTCTTGTCGTCGCCGTAGTCTTCGGTGCGCAGCCACAGCGCGCCTTCTTCTTCGTAGGTCTTGCCGGATTTGTTGAGCATGTCGACGGCGGCGTCCACCTTGCCGTCGGCGTACAGCGACGATTCGAGGTAGTAGTTGTCGAACTTGACGCCGAAGGCTTGCAGGTCGATGTCCTGCTCGTTGCGCAGGTAGGTGACGGCGAAGTGGCGGATCGATTCGATGTCTTCGATGTCGCCCGAGGCGGTGGCCGGCGAGCCGTCCGAGGCCGATACGGTTTTCTTCAGCAGGAAGTCGGCTGCGATGTCGGCGATGTAGTCGCCGTTGTAGGCCGATTCAGGCCAGGCGGCGTCGCCCGGCTTGTGGCCGCGCAGGCGGGCCTGCACCGAGTTGGCCAGGGTCTGGATCTGCACGCCGGCGTCGTTGTAGTAGAACTCGCGGGTGACGGCGTAGCCCTGGGAGCCGAACAGCGACGACAGCGCGTCGCCCAGCGCCGCCTGGCGGCCGTGGCCCACGTGCAGCGGGCCGGTCGGGTTGGCGGAGACGAATTCGATGATGACGCTCTTGCCTTTGCCGGCTTCGGCGGTGCCGAAAGCGGCGCCCTGCGCCAGCACGGCCTTGACCACGGCCTGCTTGGCGGCGGCGCTCACGCGCAGGTTGATGAAGCCCGGGCCGGCGATGTCCGCCGATTCGACCAGGCCTTGGCCGGCCGGGTTGGCCAGCAGAGCGTCGACCACTTTGGTGGCCAGTTCACGCGGGTTCATTTTCAGCTGCTTGGCCAGTTGCATGGCGATGTTGCAGGCCACGTCGCCATGGGACGGGTCGCGCGGTCGCTCCAGCACGACGTTGGCGGCGACTTCGGTGCCGGCCAGGATGGGAGCGAGGGCGGCCTGGAACAGGGCGGTGATATCTTGTTTTTGTTGGGCGAGCATGAGCAAAATGGCGGCTGAACCGCGTGTGTAAGTACATCCAGAAGCGAAAACGGACGGCGCGCTGGCACCGGCCAAACAGCGGTAATTATACTGGTTTGCCGCTGCCGGGTCATCGTAGCGGGACGGCGGGGCCTGGCAGCACAGTCTAGCCCGATTGTTGACGCAAAACAGAGGGGGAGTACTGAAAAAGTAAAACCATAGTCGCTGTGAACAACCAGCTGGAATGGACGAGCCAATGTTTCGACGATTCAGATCGCATCTTCCGCATGAGCACCGGAAGACGTATGCGGAATCGGTGATCGGCCTGGTCGGTCACTTGTTGGGGACCGGGGTAATTTTCGCTTCCTTCTTTCTGGTTGGCTGGGCAGTTTCCTTCTTCCTTCATTTTTTGAATGGAATTCATCCTTTTCCCTGCGGAGATATTGGACTTTATTACAAAGTTTGAACTATATTTGGTTTATGGTGACTCAGTGTTATGCGCGTTCGTGTTGTTGGGCGGCGCATTTCGCTTTATCGCCGAAGGATGGGAGGATCGGAAATGAAGAACAGACTGCTTAACGCGTTCTCCGAGGGCTTTAAAAACAGTTTCCGTCTATCGACGTCGCTTGTTACGTCGGTCGCCGCTACTATCGCCACCTTTGCCCATCATAGTCGTGCAGACATTCCTGCTGCATCCGGCAACCAGAAGGCGCCGAGAAAACACAGGAAGCGCTAGCCATCTATTGCCCCCAGTCCCCGCTATCGGGACGCGAAGGTTACAAGCGTTACAATCGTCTTCATCGCCTTGTCATATGCACTGCTGTATACTGCGCGATCACGCCCGCCGGCAATACCTGGAATTAGCATATGAACAAGCGTCCGACGCTCTCCTTAAAGTCCCCCGCCAAGGCGGCTGCGCCCAAGCTGCGCGCCAGCCATGCACGAGAGTTCAAGCCGGCGCTGCAAACCAGCTTCCAGACCGGCCTCAAGCCCGATTCGCTGGCCTACAGCCTGATTGGCGCCGCCCAGGCGGTGGCCCAGGTCCGCACCGGCACCAATCTGCCGCAGGCGCTGGCCCAGGTCTGGGCCAAGGGCGAGGCCACTCCGCAGGCGCGCGGCGCGATGCAGGACATCGCCTACCGCTGCATGCGCCAGTTGGGCCAGAGCGAAACCCTGATCGGCCTGATGGCGCCGAAAGCACCGGAGCCGCTGGTGGCGGCCCTGCTGGCCTGCGCGCTGGCGCTGATGACGGCGCCGGACGAGGTCTCGCCGTACGAAGAATTCACCGTGGTCGACCAGACCGTGACGGCGGCCGACGCCCACCCGGACACCGCCCGCGCCAAGGGCATGGTCAACGCCGTGCTGCGCCGCTTCCTGCGTGAGCGCAAGGCGCTGCTGGAGACCGCGCTGCTGCAGCCGCTGGCCAAGTGGAACTACCCGCAATGGTGGATCGACGCCGCCAAGGCGGCCTGGCCGCAGGACTGGCAGGGCGTGCTCACCACCGGCAACAGCGCGCCGCCGCTGACCTTGCGCATCAACGCCCGCAAGACCACGATGACCGCCTACCTGGCCACTCTGGAAGCGGCCGGCATGGCGGCGACCCAGATCGGGCCGTATGCGGTACGGCTGGCCAAGCCGGTCGGCGTGACGCTGATCCCCGGCTTCAGCGACGGCCTGGTGTCGGTGCAGGACGCCGGCGCCCAGCTGGCCGCGCCGCTGCTGGACGTGCGGGACGGCATGCGCGTGCTCGACGCCTGCGCCGCTCCCGGCGGCAAGACTTGTCACATCCTGGAACTGGCCGACGCCAGCGTGACGGCGCTGGACGCCGACGCCAAGCGCCTGGCCCGGGTCGGCGAGAACCTGGAACGGCTCGGCCAGCAGGCCACGCTGCGCACCGCCGACGCCCAGAGCGCCGGCTGGTGGGATGGCAAACCGTTCGACCGCATCCTGGCCGACGTGCCGTGCACGGCCTCGGGCATCGTGCGTCGCCACCCGGATATCCGCTGGCTGCGCCGCAAGGGCGACACGCTCCAACTTGCAACACTTTCGTCCAAAATCCTCGACAACCTTTGGCAGATGCTTGCACCGGGTGGTAAATTGCTATTCGTGACATGTTCCTTGTGGCCGCAGGAATCGGAGGCGCAGGCAGCCGCGTTTGCAGTACGAAACCAGGCTGTGCGGCTCGATGCGCCAGGCCAGTTGCTCCCCGCCGGTGGCGCAGGGCAGGATCACGATGGTTTGTTCTACGCGCTGTTCCAGAAAAATGCGTAACCGTTTTGCCTGTTTAGTTGCCAACCTAGCTGCCCATTTGCTACCGACGGACCTTTTGAGCACCGGCCCCCACGTGACATCACGATTTTTTCGCCTCCTGATCGGACAACTGCTGCTGGTACTGGCCTGCGTGCTGCCGCAGGCCGCGAACGCCGCCGACGGCGTGGAAATCCGCCGCTGGCTGATCGAGGCCAGCGACGAGGGCTACAAGCTCAACGCCAAATACAGCTTCGAACTGACCCACGACATGGAGGACACGCTGCAGTACGGCGTGACCCTGTACTTCACCACCGAAATCGAATTCACCCGTCCGCGCTGGTACTGGTTCGACGAGAAAGCCATCGTCAAGCGCCAGACCATCAGCCTGTACTACAACGTGCTGACCCGCCAGTACCATGTGACGGTCGACGGCAATGTGCGCCAGACCTTCTCGTCGCTGGACGATGCGCTGTTCCTGATCCGCAGCCCCAACCGCTGGCTGGTGGCGCCGCGCGGCGCGCTGGAGGTGGGCAAGACCTATAACGTCAAGCTGAGCATGGGGCTGGACCCGAACTATGTGTCCAAGCCGCTCAAGGTCACAGCCCTGAACAGCAGCGAATGGCGCCTGGCGTCCGACAAGAAAATCTTCCAGTACAAGGCGGAGTAAGTGAGCACGGCCTTGCGGTACTTTTCCGTCGTCGGCGGCGCCCTCATCAGTATCCTGCTGTTCCTGCTGGCCTCCGCCTCCGACAATTCCGGCTTCTTCGACCGCTACTACGCCTGGCTGCTGGGCTTGAACGCGGCCGTGGCCGGCGCGCTGCTGCTGCTGGTGGCGGTGTCGCTGTTCCGGCTCTACGCGCGCTACAAGAGCGGCAAGTTCGGCTCCAAGCTGATGACGCGGCTGGTGCTGCTGTTCGCCGCCATCGGCGTGCTGCCGGGGCTGGTGATCTTCCTGGTGTCGGTGCAGTTCGTCTCCCATTCGATCGAATCGTGGTTCAACGTGCCGGTCGAGGAGGCGCTGGAGTCCGGCATCAACCTCAGCCGCGCCGGCCTGGACACGGCGCTCAAGGACTTGAGCGCGACCGCCAACAAGACCGTGCTGCAACTGGCCGAACGGCCCTACGGCACCGAGCGCGCCGCGCTGGCCGGCCTGGTCAAGGAACACAGCGGCATGCAGAATGCCATCATCGTCGACGCCGATGGCGGCCTGATCATCAGCGCCCGCGCCAACCGCAGCGGCAACCTCAGCGCCGACCTGCCAACCCGCGAAATGATGGCCAAGGCCAAGGACGGCGGCTACGGCGCGCCCGAGGGCGGCAGCGAGCTGCGCAGCAACCTGATCAACGCCCCCGTCAACGCCCAGGACAGCGCCAGCCAGCTGCGGCTGCGGGTGGTGATGGCCATCCCGGACTTCGTGCAGGCCAACGGCACCCACCTGGCGCCGCGCTATCTGCAATTGATCCAGCTGGCGCCGGCGCAGCTGGCGGCCGACGGCGAGACCATCCGCAGCGCCTATTCGGACTACAAGGAACGCTTCGTGGCCCGCGTCGGCCTGCGCAAGATGTACATCGTGACGCTGACGCTGACCCTGCTGCTGGCGGTGTTTGGCGCCATCGCCAGTGCCTTCCTGATCGCCAGCGACCTGGCCCAGCCGCTGCTGCTGCTGGCCGAGGGCACGCGCGCGGTGGCCGAGGGCGACCTGTCACCGCGCCCCATCGTCGCCACCTCGGACGAGCTGGGCACGCTGACGCAATCGTTCAACACCATGACGCGCCAGCTGTCGGACGCCCGCAGCGCGGTCGAGCGCAACCGCGCCGCGCTGCAAAACGCCAAGACCCACCTGGAATCGGTGCTGGCCAATATGTCGGCCGGGGTGATGGTGCTGGACCATGAGTTCCACCTGATCAGCTGCAACGACTCGGTCGAGCGCATCCTGCAGCAGGCCGGCGTGACGATGATAGGCCAGAAGCTCGACGAGATCGAAGGCTTGCAGGAATTCGGCGGCGCCATCGTGGCGGCGTTCGCGGCGCAGAGCGCGCAGTCGGCGGCCGGGCGCAACCTGCAGCGGCTGCACTGGCAGCGCCAGATCGAGGTGCCGCGCCGCAGCGCCGCGCTGGACGACAACGACCAGACCCTGCTCACGCGCGGCTCGCGCCTGCCGATCGAGGGCGGCGGCAGCGGCTACCTGGTGGTGTTCGACGATATTTCCGACGTGATTTCGGCGCAGCGCTCGATCGCCTGGGGCGAGGTGGCGCGCCGCCTGGCGCACGAGATCAAGAATCCGCTGACGCCTATCCAGCTGTCGGCCGAGCGCCTGCAGATGAAGCTGGAAGGCAAGCTGGCGCCGGCCGACAACGAGCTGCTCAACAAGGGCACGGCCACCATCGTCAACCAGGTGGCGGCGATGAAGCGCATGGTCGACGACTTCCGCGACTATGCCAAGACCCCGCCGGCCATGCTGGAGCCGCTGGACCTGAACGCGCTGGTGGAGGAGATCCTGCACCTGTACCTGCGCGGCGAGGGCGACGACATCATCCACCCGCAACTGGCCCCCGGCCTGCCGCTGGTGATGGGCGATGCGACCCAGCTGCGCCAGGTCATCCACAATCTGCTGCAGAATTCCCAGGACGCGATGGCCGAGCTGCCGGCGGGCGCACCGCAGCCGCACATTGACGTGATCAGCGAAGCCATTCATTATCAGGGCGCGGACGGCAGCACGCGCACGGCGGTGCGGCTGGCGATCTCCGACAACGGCCCCGGATTCGCGCCGAAAATCCTGGCGCGGGCGTTCGAACCGTATGTCACCTCGAAGGCCAAAGGCACAGGCCTGGGGCTGGCGATGGTGAAAAAAATTATCGATGAACATGGGGGCAGGATCGATATCCAGAACCATGTCGATAGAAGTGGCGCGTCGGTAGTGATTTTGCTGTTAAAGTTAGCACCGGCGATGCAAATTACCTGAGTAGCACGGATTAGAAAAATCATTGCCGGCCATGAGCTGGCGAAATGAGGAAGGCAAGGGAAGATGGCAAACATTCTGGTAGTGGACGATGAAATGGGTATCCGTGAGTTGCTCTCGGAAATCTTGAGCGACGAAGGACATGCGATACAACTGGCGGAAAACGCCCAGCAGGCGCGTGAGGCGCGGGCCGGCGGTGCGCCCGACCTGGTGCTGCTCGATATCTGGATGCCGGATACCGACGGCGTCACGCTGCTCAAGGAGTGGCAGCGCGACGGTCTGCTGACCATGCCGGTGATTATGATGTCGGGTCATGCGACCATCGATACGGCGGTCGAGGCGACCCGCATCGGTGCGCTCAATTTCCTGGAAAAGCCGATCGCCCTGCAAAAACTGCTGAAGGCGGTCCAGCAAGGCCTGACCCGCGCGCAGGAAACGGTGCGCGCGCCGGCGCTGGCGCCGCGTCCGGTGGCGGCGGCCCAGCCCGAGGAGGCGCCCAACGCCGGCTTCAACCAGCCCAACCCGGCTGCGGCGATTGCCGTGCGCGGCGGCGCCACCATCGCCGGCGCCGACAACCACATGTTCAACCTGTCGTTCGACCTGCCGCTGCGCGAGGCGCGCGACGCTTTCGAGCGCATGTATTTCGAACACCACCTGGGCCGCGAAGGCGGCAGCATGACGCGCGTGGCCGAGAAAACCGGCCTGGAACGCACGCACTTGTACCGCAAGCTCAAGCAATTGGGCGTGGAGCCGGGCAAACTCGCAAAAAAGGGCGTCTGAGCCCGTGACCGGACCCAAGTCCGCCGGCGCAGCCCCATCACGGGCGCCGGTGCCGACCTGGCTGGTCATTGGCTCCCGCGCCCGCGAGCGCGAAACCGCCATCGCCGCACGCCTGGAAACAGGCGTGCCCAGCGTCGTTATCCTGGAAGGCCTGTCGGACGGTTGTCCGGCACTGGTCTTCGACCCCGCCGACGGCCCCATCCCCTTCGATCCCGTACCGCAAGTGTTGCGTATTGCCCCAGGCTGTCTCCATTGCAGCGGCAATCTCATTTTGCGAGTAACATTGAATCGCGTGCTGCGCCGTCCTCCGGCGCGGCTCTACATCAGTCTGGCTTCCGCCGAGCACCTTGAACTGCTGCGTTCCTGGTTGTCCGAGGCGCCCTACGGCGCGTTGCTGGAGTTGCAACCCGACATCGCGGCCTAAGCCCCGCCCGCTGATCGGCCTGTTTTTGGCCTTGAATCGTCCGCTTTCAGCCCCATTTCGGTACTGAAGGCGCAACCGAGTAGTGTTACGCCCCTTGTGAAAGGAAGCAACATGAACCTCATCTATAACAGCGAGCAATACAGTGTTGTCGAATTCGGCGCCGACCGTACCCTGGATGCGCTGCGTTTCGGCGGCTACGAAATCGTCGACAAAGGCGGCAAGCGCGAAATCTTCATCAACGGCATCCTGGCGCAGAACTTCCGCCGCGACGTCAACGAGTTGATCGCGGGCGAGCCGACGATGGCGGAAATCGACGAGTTTTTGGGCAGTTATGATGAGCTGATGAGCCATCCGGTGCTGCTGCACTAAAAAAAGCACGCGGCGCATGGTATGGTTCGCCTGTAACAACAGAGAACCAGACCATGTGCCAACTCCTAGGAATGAACTGCAATGTCCCGACCGACATTGTGTTCAGCTTTACCGGCTTCGCCATGCGCGGCGGCCAGACCGATACCCACCATGACGGCTGGGGCATCGCCTTTTTCGAAGGCGCCGGCGTGCGCCACTTCGTCGACCACCAGGCGGCGATCGCCTCGCCGATTGCCGAGCTGATCAAGCGCTACCCGATCAAGTCCACCAACGTCATCGCCCATATCCGCAAGGCCACGCAGGGCCAGGTGGCGCTGGAGAATTGCCATCCCTTCGTGCGTGAGCTGTGGGGCCAGTACTGGGTGTTCGCCCACAACGGCGACCTGAAGGAATTCGCGCCGGTGCTCAATGGCGCCTATCGCCCGGTCGGCAATACCGACAGCGAACAGGCGTTCTGCTACATCCTGCAGCACCTGCGGGCCCGCTTCGGCGAGCAGCGCCCGCCGCTGGCCGAGCTGCGCGCCGCGCTGGCCGACCTGACGCGCGAGATCGCCGGCTATGGCACGTTCAACATGCTGCTGTCGTCCGGCGGCGAGCTGTTCGCCCATTGCTCGACCAACTTGTTCTACCTGGTGCGCCAGCACCCGTTCGACAAGGCCGTCCTGTCGGACGAGGATGTCAGCGTCGATTTTTCTCAAGTGACCACGCCCAACGACCGCGTCGCCATCATCGTCACCCAGCCGCTGACCACCAACGAGCAATGGACGGCCTTCGGCGCCGGCGAGCTGAAACTGTTCATCGACGGCGTTCCGCAGGCCGGGGACTGAGCCAAATTATCCAAGACAGGGCCAGATATTGCTGTCAAAATATTAGTACGGCGAAATATCAGCCCCATGTTTTGTACTGATAGAAGCAATGATCGATCTCTCCCTACACGATACCGGTCCCCGGAATCTGCGCGTGCGCGAATTCTATCTGGGGCGCCAGCCCATCCTGGACCGTAACCAGACCCTGTTCGGCTACGAGTTGCTTTTCCGCAACGCTCCGGTGGGTCCGGCCAACGTCACCAACGAGCTGGCGGCGACGGCGGCGGTGATCGCCCATGCCTCGCAGCTGGGCATGGAAAAGACCATCGGCGACGCCCTGGGCTTCGTCAACGTGGATGCCGACGTCCTCATGACCGACATCTTCCCCTTCCTGCCGCGCGAAAAAGTGGTGCTGGAGGTCGCCGAAACCCTGCCGCTGACGCCGCCGCTGCTGGCGCGCATGACGGAGTTGGCCGGCCACGGCTTCCGTTTCGCGCTGGACGACGTCACCGGCGAATCGGCCAACGTGGCGGCGCTGCTGCCGCTGGTCGACTACGTCAAGATGGACTTGCGCAACCTGCCGCTGGCCACGCTGATGAAGCTGGCCCCGCGCTTCCGCCAGGAGCAGAAGAAGCTGGTGGCGGAAAAGGTCGAGACCCGCGAAGAATTCAAGAACTGCCTGGACCTGGGCTTCGACTACTTCCAGGGCTATTACTTCTCCAAGCCCGTCATCATGAGCGGCAAGAAGCTGTCGCCGTCGCAGCTGGCGGTGATGGAGCTGATGACACTGGTGACGTCCGAGGCGGACAACCAGGAAATCGAGCGCGCCATCAAGCGCGACGTGTCGCTGGCGCTGAACCTGCTGCGCCTGGTGAACACGCCGGCCGTCGGCGCGCGCCAGCGCATCGACTCGCTGAGCCAGGCCGTGACGATACTGGGCCGCCGCCAGCTGCAACGCTGGCTCCAGATCATGCTGTATGCCGAACCGAGCAAGCGCGGCCACAGCATGACGCCGCTGCTGATGCTGGCCACCACGCGCGGCCGCCTGCTGGAGCTGTTGGCCGGCAAGCTGCGCCCGAGCCAGCGCCACTCGGCCGATATCGCGTTCACGGTCGGCATCATGTCGCTGATGGACACGCTGTTCGGCATACCGATGTCCGAAATCCTGGCGCAGATCCCGGTCAACGAGGAAGTGTCGGAAGCGCTGCTGTATCGCGGCGGCTTCTTCGGCGACCTGCTCAAGCTGGCCGAATGCATCGAGCGCATCGAGGAAATGGACGACCACATCGTGCCGACACTGCGCGACCTCGCCATGTCCACCGACGAACTGGTGGAACTGGAAATGGCCGCCTTCGAGTGGAGCGACAACGTGGTGCGCTACGCGCTGTAACGCACCACGGCGGGCCGGGCTGACGTCACCTCAGGTTGCGTGGCCCGCGCCCGGCCAGTGCTTGTGCAGCTCGGGATCGGTGCGCATTTCCCACAGCGCCAGCACCACGACCGCGATGCCCACCACGACCGAGTTCCACATCAGCTCGCGGTTGTCGGCGATTTTCAGCACCCACGGTGAAATCGCAACCCATATCCCCACCAGCAGATTGAGCACCACGGCCCAGAAGTAGGTCTTGTACAGATCGAACGCGGCCAGCAGCGCCACCACCGCGCCGGAGATGAACGCGGTCCACGCCTGGATCGACGGGATCGGATACGCAAACACCCACGGTGAAATAAAGAACCACAGCCCCAGCAGCAGGATCAGCTGGTCCTGCCAGCGTTTGACGGACGGATTGGTTGCCATATGCGCCTCCCTAGTCAGGCCGCCCGGATGGCGGCATTCACTTCTTAGGCCCCGCAACAACGCAAAAGTTCACCGCCGGGACAGGCAACTTGCCATTTATGTATCGCGACGCTATGCTTGCCGCTTATCGAATACTCAACAGGGCGGCTATGGCTTCGGTACTACTCAGCGTGAATCAGGTCTCCAAATCCTACGGCGCGCGCAAGGCGGTGGACGGCGTGTCCTTCCAGGTGCAGCAGGGCCAGACCGTCGGCCTGATCGGCCCCAACGGCGCCGGCAAGTCGACCACCGTCAGCATGATCTGCGGCCTGCTGCGCAGCGACAGCGGCAGCATCGTCATGGACGGCGTCACCATCGGCCATGGCCCCAGCGAGGCCAAGCGCAAGATCGGCTTCGTGCCGCAGGACCTGGCGCTGTATGAAGACCTGTCGTCGCTGGAAAACCTCAAGCTGTTCGGCGCGCTGTACGGCCTCAAGGGCGCACCGCTGAAGCAGCGCTGCGATCAGGCGCTGGCGCTGGTCAACCTGGCCGACCGCGCGCAGGACAAGCCGGCCACCTTCTCGGGCGGCATGAAGCGCCGCCTCAACATCGCCGCCGCGCTGCTGCACGACCCGCAGCTGCTGATCCTCGACGAGCCGACCGTGGGCGTCGATCCGCAAAGCCGCAACGCCATCTTCGACACGCTGGAAACGCTGAAGACGCAAGGCCGTTCGCTGATCTACACCAGCCACTACATGGAGGAAGTGG
Source organism: Rugamonas rivuli (assembly GCF_009380165.1). Lineage (GTDB taxonomy): Bacteria > Pseudomonadota > Gammaproteobacteria > Burkholderiales > Burkholderiaceae_D > Rugamonas > Rugamonas rivuli. The sequence continues at coordinate 945,681 of NZ_WHUF01000003.1, read as the reverse complement.
AGCGGCTGGCCGACCACATCGTCATCATCGACCACGGCAAGGTGCTGGCCGACGAAACCCCGGCCGCGCTGTACCGCCGCCTGCCGGCCCAGGCCGCGCTGCGCGCCGAGCTGGCCGCCGTGCCGTCGGCCGCGCTGCTGTCCGGCGTGCAGGCCCAGCCCGGCGTGACCGGCGTGCAGGGCGAGGGCAACGCGCTCGACATCGGCCTGGCCGACGCCGTCCATGCGCCGGCCGTGCTGGCCTGGCTGGCGCAGCAGGGCACGCCGCTGCTGCACTTCGCCACCGCCAAGACTTCGCTGGAAAACATCTTCCTCAACCTGACCGGCCGCAGCCTGCGCGACTGATAGGAACACCATGACTGCATTGATCGCCCTGGTCCGCAAGGACTTGATCCTCTATATCAACGACAAGCGCGCGCTGATGCTGCACCTGCTGATGCCGGTCATCCTGGCGGCCTTCTTCGGTTCGCTGTTCGGCGGCGGCTCCGAAGCCAAGACCAGCAAGATCGAAGTCGGCCTGGTGCAGCTGGACCAGTCCGACAGCGGCAAGAAAATCGCCGCCGGCCTGAAAGCCGACAGCGCCCTGACCATCATCGATCTGAGCGACGCCGAGGCCCAGGACCGGGTGCGGCATGGCAAGCTGTCGGTGGCGGTGGTGATACCGGCCGGCTTCGGCGATGCCGCCGCCGGCGCGCTGTTCAGCGGCCGCAACAAGCCGGAGCTGCCGGTCTACTACGATCCTTCGCAATCGACCATGCTGGCCATGGTGAAGGGCTTGCTGACGCAGCAGGTGATGCAGGTGACCAGCGCCGCCGCCATGGGCCCCAAGGGCAACCTGACCACGGAGAAGCAGCTGGCCGAACTGCGCGCCGAAGCCGCCGGCGATCCCGCCAAGGCCCCGTTGAGCGAGTTCCTCACCAGCCTGAAGAAATTCCAGGACCAGCGCGCCGCCGACGACGCCGGCAAGGAAGCCGCCGCCAAGGCCGAGGGCAAGCCGGCGCCGGCCGATGCGCCGGTCGGCATGACCATGCCTTACACCACGCAGGATCAGGCGCTCAGCAGCGGTCCCAAGTACAACGGCTATGCGCATTCGTTTGCCGGCATGGGCGTGCAGTTCATCCTGTTCATGGGCATCGACATGGGTGTCGGCATTTTGCTGGCGCGTCGTACCGGCGTCTGGAACCGCCTGCTGGCGGCGCCGGTGTCGCTGGCCACGGTGCTGAGCGGCCGCGCCGTGTCGGGCGCCATCATCGCCATGGCGCTGATGTGCTCGATGTTCGTCTGCGCCATGCTGATCTTCAAGGTACAGATCAGCAGTTTGCCCGGCTTCCTCGGCATGGCCGCCAGCTTCTCGCTGATGACCGCGGCGTTCGGCCTGCTGATCGCCGCCTTTGGCAAGACGCCGGAAGCGGCGCGCGGCATCGCCACCTTCGCCACGCTGATCATGGTGATGCTGGGCGGGGCGTGGGTGCCGTCGTTCGTGTTCCCGGCCTGGGTGCAGCAGGCCACGCTGGTGGTGCCGACGCGCTGGGCGGTCGACGGTTTCGATGCCGTCACGTGGCGCGGCCTGGGCCTCGATGGTGCGCTGCAGCCGATCGCTGTGCAGCTGGCGTTTGCCGTGGTGTTTGGCGGCATCGCGGGCTGGAAATTCTTACGGGATCAGAAATGATGAAATTCGACTGGCATGGTGCGGAAATTTCGCGGGCGACTGAAATTGATGCGGACTATCGGAACACGCAAAACGTGCGCCGCTTTCTTTCCGGCCAGTGCGGACCGGATTTCAAGTTCGACCGTGAGCTGATGGCCTGGGTGCGCAGCGGTGCCGCGAAGAATATGGGCGACGTGGCGGATGAATGGACGCGCCGCCGCGAGCGGGGGCGGGCATGAAGGAATTCAGGTTTAATATTTTCGGAAAGTTTATAGCGATCACCGGCACAGCGGGGGCTTGGCGTGCCTTCTACCTTGGGGCCGACGGCAAGCGCCGGCCGGCAGATTTCATCGTCCCAGGCGACGTCGCCGAGCATGAGCTGTGCGAGTATCTGGCCGACCTCTATCATGAAAATGCTACGCCTCGAAATTGCAAGGCGGTGCAGCTATCGTGACAGGCGCAACTCTGCAGGTTCGAGTTCTGGATACTTCCTGTGTATCGGCTTCATGATGTCGAGATACATCGCCCCCATGATTTTTCCTATCTCTTCCCGGTAAGCGTCGAACTCCTCCTCGCTGCAGGCTTCCCGCACCCGGATGAGCGAATTATTCAGTTCTTTTGACTGTGCCTCAAGCATGGAAAGCACTTCCTGAGCTATCTCTTTTCGCATCACTACATCCATTGCAGATATCCTTGATTTAAGCCAAACCGAGCTGAACATTGACCTAAAGTTTCCGTAAATCAATCCGATACATAAGGATACAAATCGTTTTCGTGAGTTTTTGAATGCCTCAATCCGTCCGGGCTCTGATCGCGCACTGCGTGAACCAGGTGGTTCGCCAGTACTATCCCGAACAATACTGTTCGTTGTGCCATGTTTACGCCATCGTCGGCTCCAACCTGATCAGCATCGTACTGGGGCGGGTGTACCGGCCGGTGGCGGGCCTGGCCGCTGTCGATTGCGGCGGCGGCGAGTTGATGCGCATGATGGACAACAATGCCTTCTCCAACCCCGCCGGCGGCGCCTACCACTGCTGGATCGAATCTGCCGACGACGTGATGACCGAGCGCGAAGTGGTCGATCTGACCTTCCGTCACAATCACATCTACGCTGAAAAGAACGGCCACGGCTGGCGGCGCGAACTGCCGCCGGATTTTCTGTGGGGGCCGCAAAGCCAGATCGCCGTGCAGGCGCCGATCGACGCGATACCGACTTCCTTCCCGGATGGCATGGTATGGCTGCACGAAACCGACGAAGGCTGGGAATGGATGACGGCCCAGCTGCTGGAACACCAGAACGCCTTTGTGGCGCTGACGGCCGAAGCCTACAAGCTGTTCCAGGCCAGCCTGCCGCCAGATAGCCGGCTGCTGGCCCAGGCGCAGGCCGCGTCCGGCGCGAACACGGCGGCGGCCACCGAGACGATGGCCGCGCAGTAAAACATCAGGACAGGTTAGGGGCCAGCCAGCGCTCCATATCGGCCTTGTCCACCTTGCGGCGCGCAGCCATGTCGTTCAACTGATCCTCGCCGATCTTCCCGACCACGAAGTACTTCGATTCAGGGTGCGCGAAGTAGAAGCCCGACACCGCCGCGCCAGGATACATGGCGAACGATTCGGTCAGCACCATGCCGATATCCTCGGCCTGCATGGTGTCGAACATCTCGCGCTTGACGGTGTGCTCCGGGCAGGCCGGGTAGCCTGGCGCCGGACGGATACCCACATACTTCTCGGCGATCATGTCGTCGTTGCTCAGCGCCTCGGTCGGCGCATAGCCCCACAGGTCGGTCCGCACGCGCTCGTGCAGGTATTCGGCGAAGGCTTCGGCCAGACGGTCGGCCAAGGACTTGAGCATGATCGACGAGTAGTCGTCATGCGCATCCTCGAAGCGCTTCTCGTACTTCTCGATGCCCAGGCCCGCCGTTACGGCGAACATGCCGATGTAGTCCTTGATGCCCGATTCCTTGGGCGCGATGAAGTCGGCCAGGCACTGGTTGGGCCGCTGCACGCCGTCCACCACCGGCTTGACGCCTTGCTGGCGCAGGCCGTAGTAGGTGAAGTCGACGGTGCCGCGCGTGTCGTCGGTGTAGATCTCGATGTCGTCGTCGTTGACGCTGTTGGCCGGCAGCAGCGAGATCACGCCGTTGGCGGTCAGCCAGCGGCCGTCGATCAGCTTCTTCAGCAGCGCCTGGCCTTCTGCGTACACCTTGGTCGCCGCTTCGCCGACCACTTCATCGGTCAGGATGGCAGGGAAAGGGCCGGCCAGGTCCCAGGTCTGGAAGAACGGACCCCAGTCGATGTACTTGGCGATGGTGGCCAGGTCGACGTTCTTGAACTCGCGGCGGCCGATGAACTTCGGCTTGACCGGCGCGGCCGCGCCGGTGAACGGCACCACCATCTTGTTGGCGCGCGCGTCCTTCAGCGACAGCATCGGCAGCGCCTTCTTGTTGGCGTGCTGCTCGCGGATGCGCACATAATCCTGCTCGATCTCGTCGATGTACTGCTGGCGGCTCTCCGGCGTCAGCAGCGACTGCGCCACCGACACGGAACGCGACGCATCCGGCACGTACACCACCGGACCCTCGTAGTTGTGGGCGATCTTGACGGCCGTGTGGGCGCGGCTGGTGGTGGCGCCGCCGATCAGCAGCGGGATCTTCATCATGCGGAAGTGTTCGTCGCGCTGCATTTCCTTGGCCACGTGGGCCATCTCTTCCAGCGACGGCGTGATCAGGCCGGACAGGCCGATGATGTCGGCGTTTTCCAGCTTGGCGCGCGCCAGGATCTCGGAGCAGGGCACCATCACGCCCATGTTCACTACTTCGAAGTTATTACACTGCAGGACCACCGAGACGATGTTCTTGCCGATGTCGTGCACGTCGCCCTTGACGGTGGCGATGACGATCTTGCCCTTCGGTTTGGCGACGATGCCGGTGCGCGCTTCCTCGGCCTTCTTCTCTTCCTCGATGTACGGGATCAGGTGGGCCACGGCCTGCTTCATCACGCGCGCCGATTTGACCACCTGCGGCAGGAACATCTTGCCCTGTCCGAACAGGTCGCCGACGATGTTCATGCCGTCCATCAGCGGGCCTTCGATCACGTGGATAGGACGGCCGTTGGCAGCCAATACCTGCTGGCGCATCTCTTCGGTGTCGTCGGTGATGAACTGGGTGATGCCGTGCACCAGCGCGTGCGCCAGGCGCTTCTCGACCGGCGCGTTGCGCCACTCCAGATTCTGCGCATCCTGCTTGCCGGCGCCGGCCTTCAAGGTGCCGGCGATGTCGATCATGCGTTCGGTGGCGTCCTCGCGGCGGTTCAGCACCACGTCCTCGACGCGTTCGCGCAGCTCGGCCGGCAGGTCGTCATACACGCCGACCATGCCGGCGTTGACGATACCCATGGTCATGCCGGCCTTGATGGCGTGGTACAGGAACACAGTGTGGATCGCTTCACGCGCCGGGTCGTTGCCGCGGAAGGAGAACGAGACGTTGGATACGCCGCCCGAGATCTTCGCGTGCGGCAGGTTGTCCTTGATCCAGCGGGTGGCGTTGATGAAGTCCACCGCGTAGTTGTTGTGCTCTTCGATGCCGGTGGCGATGGCGAAGATGTTCGGGTCGAAGATGATGTCTTCCGGCGGGAAGCCGACGGTGTTCACCAGCAGCTTGTAGGCGCGTTCGCAGATTTCGATCTTGCGTTCGAAGGTGTCGGCCTGGCCTTTTTCGTCGAAGGCCATGACGATGACGGCGGCGCCGTAGCTGCGGCAAAGCTTGGCCTGGCGGATGAACTCTTCCTCGCCTTCCTTCATCGAGATCGAGTTGACGATGGACTTGCCCTGCACGCACTTCAGGCCCGCTTCGATCACCGACCATTTCGACGAGTCGATCATGATGGGCACGCGGGAGATGTCCGGTTCCGAGGCGATCAGGTTCAGGAAGCGCGTCATGGCCGCCAGCGAATCGAGCATCGCCTCGTCCATGTTGATGTCGATGACCTGGGCGCCGTTTTCCACCTGCTGGCGGGCCACGCTGAGCGCTTCGTCGTACTGCTCGTTCAGGATCATGCGGGCGAAGGCCTTGGAGCCGGTGACGTTGGTGCGCTCGCCGACGTTGACGAACAGCGAGTCGTCGTCAATGGTGAACGGCTCCAGGCCGGACAGGCGCTGCGCCACCGGCACTTTCGGCACGGTGCGCGGCGTGACCTTGGCGAGGATCTCGCCGATGGCCTTGATGTGGTCCGGCGTGGTGCCGCAGCAGCCGCCGGCGATGTTGATGAAGCCCGCTTCAGCGAACTCCTTCAGCAGCGCCGAGGTGTCGGCCGGCAGCTCGTCGAAGCCGGTGTCGCTCATCGGGTTGGGCAGGCCGGCGTTCGGGTAGATGCAGACAAAGGTATCGGCGATCTGCGACAGCTCTTCGGCGTAAGGGCGCATCAGCGCCGCGCCCAGCGCGCAATTGAGGCCGATGGTCAGCGGCTTGGCGTGGCGCACCGAGTTCCAGAAGGCCGGCACGGTCTGGCCGGACAGGATGCGGCCGGAGGCGTCGGTGACGGTGCCGGAGATCATCAGCGGCAGGCGCGGTTGGTCCGGGTTCTCTTCGTAGAATTTGTCGATGGCGAACAGCGCGGCCTTGCAGTTCAGCGTGTCGAAGATGGTTTCGACCAGCAGCACGTCGACGCCGCCTTCGATCAGGCCCTTGGTCTGCTGGTGGTAGGCGTCGACCAGCTGGTCGAAGGTGATGTTGCGGGCGGCGGGGTCGTTCACGTCCGGCGAGATCGACGCGGTCTTCGGCGTCGGCCCGAGCGCGCCGGCCACGAAGCGCGGCTTGTCGGCGCTGCTGTACTTGTCGCAGGCGGCGCGCGCCAGCTTGGCCGCTTGCACGTTCATCTCGTAGGCCAAGTGGCCCATGTGATAGTCGTCCTGCGCGATGGTGGTGGCGCCGAAGGTGTTGGTTTCGATCAGGTCGGCGCCGCCGGCCAGGTAGCGCTCGTGGATCTCCTGGATCACGTGCGGCTGGGTCAGCGTCAGCAGCTCGTTGTTACCCTTGACGAACAGCTCGCGCGCGCCGGAGTCTGCGGGGGCGGCGAAATCGATGAAACGGCCGTTGGGGCCGCCGCGGTATGCGGTTTCATCCAGCTTGTACTGCTGGATGATGGTGCCCATCGCGCCGTCGAGGATCATGATGCGGCGTGCGAGGATCTCACGCAGCTGGGCATCGGTCTTGGACATGACGGGGCGGGACACGTTGTTGTTCATTTATAACTTTCTGAGGTCGTGGACGAGCGCGACGGGAGTTGCCGACGGTCTAAAATTATACGGCATCACGGAATTTGCTTCAGAAGACTGCTGCGACGCAGCAACAATCTGCCAAATTTGCCTGTTTTTACATCACGCAGCTTTGCGACACATAGCGATACGCAGGCGCTACAGTGCGCAATCCGCCTGCAACATGGTGTCGAGAGAATAAGCTTTCCTTATTCTCCAGGCGCCACAATGAAAATCACCGTCATCATTTCGGCGCACCGCAAGGGCCGCGAGCTCGAATGCGTGCTGACCGGCTACGCCATGCAGACCCGCAAGCCCGATCAGATCATCATCGCGCAGGATGGCCGCGACCCGGCGATCGGCGCCGCGCTGGAGGCGGTGCGGCGGCGCGGCTGGACGATTCCGCTGCTGTACCAGAACCAGGAGCAGCGCGGCTTCGGCAAATACCGTGCGCTCAACCGCGCCGTGCTGGCGGCCAGCGGCGACCTGCTGCTGTTCACCGACGGCGACTGCGTCCCGCGCGACGATTATGTGGCCAACTATGTGCGGCTGATGCGGCGGGGGATTTTTCTGTCGGGCGGCAGCCATGTCAGCATCCCCGAGGCCTATCACCTGCGGCACGACCTGCTGGAGGCGGTGCGCGACCAGAGTTTGTTCGACTATGGCTACCTGAGTGCGATCCCGGGCTTTTGCAAGAGCGCCAACCGGCTCACGCGTAACCGCTGGCTGGCGCGGGCGCTGGACCTGCTCACGCAGCGCAACGCCTTCAGCGGCTCCAACAGCTGCGCCTGGCGTGACGATGTGCTGGCGGTGGGCGGTTTCGACGAGCAGATGGCTTACGGCGGCGGCGATCTCAATATGGGGCTGCGGCTGAACCACATCGGCGTGCGTGGCGTGCGTGCGCGGCATACGCTGGTCAGCCTGCATCTGGACCATGAGCGCAGCTACTACTGCGCCGACAAGGAACGCGCCAACCACGACTGGAACCGCCAGGTGCGCCACGGCCGCCTGGTGCTGCCACGCGAGTCGCAGATCCGCACGGATTTCGCCCAGGCTGTGTGAAGTCTGCCGCTGAAGTGAAACATTGTGTAATCTACACCGGCTCTCTGATGTTTTGCAGGCGGAAAGATCCTATACTTCCTTGATTGAAAAAATTAAGGAATTTCCAATGTCTATCTCCTCCTCTTGCCGCATGGTCTTTGTGGCTGGCGCACTGGCCGGTTCGCTGGCGGCGCACGCGGACAGTTTCGTTTCCTCCGCCTCCAGCGCTGGTTCGGCGTCCAGCGGCAGTATCTCGGATTCGCTCAACGGTTCGAGCAACAGCTCCGGCGGCGACAAGCGCAAGGTCGCCGACGGCGAGTACCGCATCATCCAGATCGCCGCCACCCCGGACCGCGCCGACCGCACCCGCATCACCATGCAAGCCAACGATCCGCAGCAGCGCATCGTGCTCGATCTGCCGCAGATCACCTTCGACAAGCAGCAGCTCGCCGTCGGCGATGCGTTGTATGCGCAGAACCGCGCCTACGGCATCGAGTTCGGCCGCAGCGACAAGCATCAGCCGTTCTACCTGGTGCTGGCCGACGAGTGGTACGGCGAGCTGGCTTCGCGCCCCGTCAGCCTTTGACGCCACACCGCGCGCTGGCGCTGGCCGCGCTGGCCTGCGCGGCGCTGGCGTCGTCGGGGGCGGCGCAGGCAGGCAGCGTGGCCGGCTCCTCCGGCGCCTCGCGCTTCTGCGACCGCGGCCAACCGCTGACCGCCGCCGAGCAGGATCGCCTGCTGCGCTTTGCCGCCGTGCTGCGCGAGGAACTGGCGGACGTCGACGACGGCGTGGCGCTGGTCAGCCGTTCGGGGCTGGACTTGTCGCGCTTCGATATCCGCTACTCGCACGCGGCGCTGGCGTGGCGCTCGGAGACCGGCGCCTGGTCCGCGCGCCAGCTGTACTATGCCTGCGATGAAAGCCGGCCCCGCATCTTCGACCAGGGCCTGGCCGGTTTTGCGCTCGGCACCGACGATCCGGCCATGGGCTATGTCTCGGTGGTGCGCCTGCCGGCGGAGGCGATTGCCGCGCTACGCCCGGCATTGCTGGACGGGCCGCGCGTGCAGCATCTGCTGGCGTCCCAATACAGCGCCAGCGCCTACGCGTTCAGCGTGCGCTACCAGAATTGCAATCAATGGGTGATGGAGATGCTGGCCGCAGGTTGGGGCGAGCTGCCCGACGGCGACGACCTGCGCGCACGCGCCCAGGCCTGGCTGCGCGACGCGCACTACGCGCCGCAACCGGTGCAGGTAGGCTCGCGCTGGCTGATGCTGGCCTCGCACTTCGTGCCCTTGCTGCATCTGGACGACCATCCGGACGAAGACCGCTCGGCCATGCAGCTGCGTATCAGTCTTCCGTCAACGGTGGAGGCGTTTGTGCAGCAGCGCTATCCGGCCAGTGCACGCGTGGAGATGTGCCACGATGATGAGCGCATTGTCATCCATCGCGGCTGGACGCCCATCGCCGCAGGCTGCAAGCCGGGCGAGGGCGACCGTGTGGTGTCGCTGCGCGATTAAGCGAGTTCGGTGATCAGATTCTCACGCGAGCGGCGCACCTTCTTCAGGTTGACCAGCCAGTCGCCTTCAGGCTGGCGATAGCCGATCGGCAGGATCACCACGCTGCGCAGGTTGCGCTCTTTCAGCGACAGGATCTCGTCGACGGCGGCCGGGTCGAAGCCTTCCATCGGCGTGGCGTCGACGCCTTCGAAGGCGGCTGCCACCATCGCCACGCCCAGCGCGATGTAGGCCTGGCGTGCGGCGGCGTCGAAGTTAGCCTTTTCGCCGCGAGCGGCCACGATGCCCAGCAGCTTCTGGCGATAGGCTTCCCAGCCTTCGTTGATGAAGCCGCGCTGCTCGTTGGTCAGGTCGAACATCATGTTGACGCGTGCTTCGGTGATGTTGTCCCACGCCGCGAACACCAGCAGGTGCGAGCTTTCCGTGATTTGTGCCTGGTTCCAGCCGACGGCCTGGATCTTGGCGCGCAGCTCGGGATTGTTGACGACGAAGACTTCGAACGGCTGCAGGCCGCTGGAGGTCGGCGCCAGGCGGATCGCTTCCAGGATGCGTTCCAGTTTTGCGTCGTCCACCTTCTTGGCGGCGTCGAACTTCTTGGTGGCGTAGCGCCAGTTTAGTTTGTCAATTACTTCGGTCATGGGTGAGCTCCAGTGAAAAATCGTTATGCGCCCCCGGTCAGCAAGCTCCAGGGTACCGCTCTATAATAAGTTTCAAGTCAACTTGAGAGTCAAGGCAGAAAATGAAAATAGGTGAACTCGCCCGGAAATCGGGGTTGACCCCATCGGCTATACGGTTTTATGAGGAGCAGGGCCTGCTGGCACCCATTTCGCGCACGGCTGCGGGCTATCGCGAGTACTCCAACTATGCGATGGAGCGGCTGCATGTGATCCAGGTGTCGAAGCGGTTGGGGTTTTCGCTCGATGTCATCAAGGGCATGTTTGGCGAAAACGGCCAATGCCTGAAAAAGGAGATCCTGGAGCGTACCGAAACCCGCCTGCTTGAAGTCGAGGAGCAGCAGGAGGCGCTGGCACGCCAGCACCGGGAGTTGCTGGCGCTGCGTGCCATACTGCGCGACGAGAGTGTCAGCCGGCCGTTTTGCGAGAATCTTGCTGTGAACTGAGCGCCATCGCCAGCGCGTCGTCGAGCCGGTCGTTCCCCCAGAACATGGCGTCGCCGACCAGGAAGGTGGGGGCGCCGAAGATGCGATGGGCCTTGGCCTGTTCGGTGCGTGCGCGCAGCCTGGCCTTGTTGTCGTCCGCCTGTGCGGCGCGCAGGATGGCTTCTGCATCCTGCCCCAGCGCGGACAAGATCTCCGACATGCATTGTTCGCTGCCGATATCGCGGTCGTCGGCGAAGTTGGCCAGCATGGTGCGTTCGCAGAAGTCCAGCATCCACGGCTGTTCCTCGCACAGGATGCCGATGCGCGCGGCCAGCAGCGAGTTGCGCGGGAAGGTGGACGGCTGCCGCCACGGCAGGCCGTACTTGGCGCACTGGCGCGGCATGTCCTGCCACACGTAGGCGCCTTTGTCCTTCTGCAGGACGAAGGGTGAGTTGTTCCAGCCGGCGTCCTTGAAGATGGGGCCGAGCAGGAAGGGGCGCCACGCCACATCCGTTTGTCCCAGCTGGCGCAGGCGCATCACGCTCAGGTAGCTGTAGTTGCTGGCGAAGTCGAACCAGAATTCCACTTTCATTTTCATCTCCCCTTGTAGATCAACAGGCAGCGGATCTCGATGCTTTCCCTCGGCGGCGCGTCGACCGGTGCGTCCGGATGTTCAAAGGCGGCGTGCGGCGTGTAGCGGGCCAGCGGGCCTGGCGCGGAATCGAACTGCTTGAACACCAGCACCTCGTCGCGCGTCATCGCCGGGAAGTAGGACCATGCATGGTCGCTATTGTGCACTGCCTGGTAGATTTCGCCGTTCCGCTCGGGATAAAAAATATCGCTGGCCACCAGGTCGGCGGGCGTTGCACTGCGGGCGTCGCACACGGCCAGCGGCGCGTCGAGTACCGGGTGGCGGATCGAGCGCCACAGGTTGATGATGCTGTAGCGTTGTACGTGCTCGGTGTCTCCGCGCAGTTCCAGTTCCAGCCGCCGTCGCGCCGATGCGGGCGTGAAGTCGCAATGCACGCGGCCTGCCGCGCCGGGGCGCTGGCCTTCGATGCGGCCGAAGGCTTGCGGCGTACCCGGCATACGCTTGCGCAGCAGGTGGTCGAACACGAAGGCCTCGCTGGCGCCGGTCAGCGCCAGGGCCAGTTCGGCTACTTCGGGGTAGTAGCGTCGGATGACTTCTTCCTTGTCGGTGAAGTCACGCACGGTGCTGGGGGCGTGGCGCAGCAGATAGCCTTCGCGGTCCAGCGACAGCGGCCCGGCTGTGTCGGCGCGGGCGTCGCGTATCGTCACCGGCACGCGGTGGTAGCTGGCGTTCTCCCATGGCTGGCCGTCGGGCGGCGGATACATATAGGTGTGGGGCCGCTCCGGCGTCGGGCGCAGATACTCCAGCGCGGCGGTGGTGGTGTGTGTCATCGCTTCCTCCCTGAAAGCTCCATTGAACCCGATCGTCACGCCGCGCTCAAACGATATCTCCGGCGGTTTCGCATTCCCAATTCGCATGCGTGATACATTGACGGAATGGCTAATCGACTTCTGGATCTTCCTCCTCTGGACCTGCTGCGCAGCCTGGTCGCAGTCGGCAGGCGCATGAGTATCACGCTCGCCGCGCAGGACATGTGTGTGACGCAATCGGCGCTCAGCCGCCAGGTGCAGGCGCTGGAGGCGACGCTTGGCTATCGCGTGCTGGTGCGCGGGTACCGCTCCATCGAGTTCACGCCGGAGGGGCGGCGGCTGTTCCGCCATGCCGATGCGATGCTGGAGCAGCTCGGCGAAGTGGTCGCCAGTCTGCGGCCAGAGCGTGGCCATGCGCGCCAGGCGGTAACGATCAGCGCCAGTATCGGCGTGACGGCCTTGTGGATCCTGCCGCGCCTGAACGCCTTCCAGCAGGCTGCCCCAAAGATCGATGTGCGCGTGGCGGCCAGCAACCGCTTCGTCGACCTGGAACGCGAGCAGGTGGACCTGTCGCTGCGCTATTGCCGCCCGCAGGATGCGCCCGAAGGCGCGCTGCGCTTGTTCGGCGAGGCGCTGGTGCCGGTGGCCCATCCATCATTGGCGGTGGATGCGATAGAAGATCCGGCGCAGCGCAAGCGGCAGGTGCTGCTGGAGTTCGACGACGTGTCGCGCCCCTGGCTGCAATGGCCGGCGTGGTTGCGTGGCGCCGGTGCGGGGCGCGCAAAGCCGAAGGGTGTGCTGAGTTTCAATCAATACGATCAGGTGGTGCAGGCGGCACTTGCGGGGCAGGGCGTGGCGCTGGGCCGGCTGGAACTGGTGCGGCCCTTGCTGGAGCAGGGCCGGCTGGCGCTGGCCAGCGCGCTGCCAGCGACAGCCAGCGATTATGCATACTGGCTGATTGCGCGCAGCGCGCTTAGCGCCGATGCAGCAGTCGTTCGTGATTGGATATGTGAAGAAGCGGCGCACAGCGGCGGTGCGCCGAATGCGCGCCGTGCCGCGCGGCGCAAGGCGCGCACGGCGGCGGGCTGAGGATCAGGCGAAACTCTGGCCTTCGAGCGGGAATCCTTTGATGAATTCCGCAGCCGGCAGGCGCTTGCCGCCTGGCTTTTGCAGTTCCGTCAAACGCAGCGAACCGCTGCCGCAGGCGACCACGATGCCATGCTGCGCATCGGCTGCCAGCACGCGGCCTGCCGGCCCTTTGCTGTCGGCTTCCAGCACTTCGGCGCCCCACAGCTTGACGTTGACGCCGTTGACCGCCGCATGCGCGCCGGGGAAGGGATTGAAGGCGCGGATTTTGCGGCCGATCTCCACCGCCGATTGCGTGAAGTCCAGCGCCGCTTCTTCCTTGCTGATTTTGGCGGCGTAGTTGACGCCCGCTTCCGGCTGCACCACGGCTTCCAGCTGGCCGTGCTGCATCTTGCGCAGCGCTTCGACGATCATCTTGCCGCCCAATGCGGCCAGCTTGTCGTGCACGATGCCGGTGGTGTCCTGCTCGCCGATGGCGATGCGTTCGATCAGCAGCATCGGGCCGGTGTCCAGGCCTTCTTCCATCTCCATGATGGTGATGCCGGTCTCGGTGTCGCCGGCCTCGATTGCGCGGTGAATCGGCGCGGCGCCGCGCCAGCGCGGCAGCAGCGAACCGTGGATGTTCAGGCAGGGCTTGATGTCCAGCGTGGCGCGCGGCAGGATCAGGCCATAGGCCGCCACCACCATCACGTCATATGGCGTGGACAGCAAACGCGCATGCGCTTCCTTCGCCTGCTCGGCGCGTACCGGGTCTTTGCTGTCGGTGCGCAGCGACAGCGGCTGCAGCACCTCGATGCCCTGCGTCAGCGCGTACTGCTTGACGGCCGACGGCTGCAGATGCATGCCGCGTCCGGCCGGACGGTCCGGCTGGGTCAGCACCAGCGGGATCTCGAAGCCCGCCTCGTGCAAGGCTTGCAGCGCCACGGCGGCAAATTCCGGCGTGCCGGCGAAGATGACTTTCATGCGGGTTCCCTGTGCGGCTTAGAAACGACGACCTGCGGCGCGCAGCTGGGCTTCACGGGCCATGCCGCGTTCTTCCTTGACCAGCTTGGCCTTGATACGGTTGCGCTTCAGCGGCGACAGGTATTCGACGAAGACCTTGCCCAGCAGGTGATCCATTTCGTGCTGGATGCAGACTGCCAGCAGGCCGTCGGCTTCCACTTCGAAAGGCTGGCCCTTGACGTCCAGCGCGCGCACCTTGATCTGGGCGTGGCGTTCGACGCCGTCGTAGATGCCCGGCACCGACAGGCAGCCTTCATCGTAGACCTGCTTCTCTTCGCTGGCCCAGATGATTTCCGGATTGATGTAGGCGACCAGCGCGTCCTTGGTTTCGGAGATGTCGATCACGACCAGTTGCTCGTGCACGTCGACCTGCGACGCGGCCAGGCCGATGCCCGGCGCGTCGTACATGGTCTCGGCCATGTCGGCGACCAGCTTTTCCAGCTTGGCGTCGAAGACGGTGACTGGCGTGGCGACTTTATGCAGACGCGGATCGGGGTAACGCAAAATATTTAAGATGGCCATATGCTGTAACTGTGTTGATAACTAAGTGAATGCCTTGATAACGCGGCCGCGCAGACTACGCCGCCGCCGTCATTTTCCCGATCAAAAATGCAACAACCGCGCGGGCTTCCGTTGCGCGGTTTCGCTTGCTAGTTCAGGGTTTTATGGGCAGAATTTGATTCAATTTAGCAAGCCTTTTCCATTGATAGGGCGCCTCTTGCTATGGTGTGCCTGCGCAATTTACGGCGCAATTACTGGATCTACTAATGAAAAATTTTAGCACAGTCGGCACCCGCTTAGTATTGGCGGCTCTTTTTTCGGGCTGGACGGCGGCCTCCGCGGCTCCGCTGAAATGTGAATTCCGTGCCGATGCGCCGGACCAGCATCTGGTGGTCAAGGGCGATACGCTGTGGGATATCTCCGGTAAATTCCTCGAACGCCCGTGGTGCTGGCCCACGGTCTGGGGCATGAACCGCGAGGAAATCGCCAATCCGCACTGGATTTATCCGGGCCAGATCATCTGGTTCGACCGCGCCGCCGGCCGTCTGCGCCTGGGCAACAAGATCGAGGCCAGCGGCGACGGCAGCGCCGGCAACCTGCGCCTGAAGCCGCAACTGCGCACCGAGGGTCTGGGCAAGGACGCCGTGATGTCGATCCCGGCCGGCGTGATCGAACCCTTCCTGACCCAGCCGCTGATTATCGAAAACGACGAACTGGCCGGCGCCCCGCGC
This sequence comes from Rugamonas rivuli, assembly GCF_009380165.1. Classification (GTDB taxonomy): domain Bacteria; phylum Pseudomonadota; class Gammaproteobacteria; order Burkholderiales; family Burkholderiaceae_D; genus Rugamonas; species Rugamonas rivuli. Next base: position 930,410 of record NZ_WHUF01000003.1, on the reverse strand, counting down.
GTGGTGGCCACGCAGGACGGCCACGTATTCCTCGGCAAGGACGACAAGGCCTATGTGCGCGGCGACCTCAAGGGCGGCACCTCGTTCCAGGTGTTCCGCCCCGGCAGCCCGCTGAAAGATCCCGTCACCAAGGCCGTCATCGGCTACGAGGCGTTTTACCTGGGCACGCTGAAACTGCAGGCCGAGGCCCAGCCCGGCAGCGGCAGCGATGTCCACACCTTCGTGGTGGCCAGCGCCAAGGAGGAGATGGGCAAGGGCGACCAGCTGCGCGCGATACCGCCGATGCCGATGCAGAACTATGTGCCGCATCCGCCCGAGCAAAAGGTGGGCGCGCGGGTGGTGGCCATCTACGGCGGCGTCACGCACGCCGGGCAGAACCAGGTAGTCAGCATTAATCGCGGAAAGCTTGATGGACTCGACATCGGCTCCGTGCTCCAGTTGTACCATGCGGGGAAGACTGTCAGCGACGGCACGGCGGCAAAAAGCTGGCTGGGCATGCGCGAACAGCAGGTCAAGCTGCCGGACGAGGAAGTGGGCAGCTTGTTTATCTTCCGCGTGTTTAAGCATATTTCCTACGGCTTGATCATGCAGGTGTCGGCGCCGGTGGAAGTGGGCGACGTCGCCAAGTCGCCGGAGTGACCCGCGCCGTGCAAGCCACGGATACCCCCAACGTTCCATTCCAGCCAGTCAGCGCCGCCGCGCTGGCCGGCTGGCTGCGCTTGCAGATGACCGACGGCGTCGGCCTGATGACGGCGCACCGGCTGCTGCTCCGCTTCCGCACGCCCGAGGCGGTGTTCGACGCCGACCGCGCGGCGCTGCTGCGCGAGGTCAAGCCCGGCCAGGCCGACGCGCTGTTGCAGCCGCCGCCGGATGCGCTGGCGGCCCTGGTCGACGCCACGCTGGCCTGGCAGCAGCAGCCCGGCAATTTCCTGCTGAGCCACGACGATCCCGCCTATCCCGAAGCATTGCGCAACATCGCCGCCGCGCCCTTGCTGCTCTATCTCAAGGGCAGGACCGAGTTGCTGGCGCGGCCGTCGCTGGCCGTGGTGGGCTCGCGCAACGCCAGCGCCCAGGGCATGCTGAACGCCGACCGCATGGCGCAGGCGCTGTCGGAGGCGGGGCTGACCATCGTTTCCGGCCTGGCGCTGGGCATCGACGCGGCGGCGCACGCGGGCGGCTTGAACGGGCCGGGCAGCACCATCGCCGTCATCGGCACAGGGCCGGATCGGATCTACCCGGCCCGCAACAAGCAACTGGCCCGGCGCATCGCCGAGGAGGGCTGCATCGTCAGCGAGTACGCGCTGGGGACGCCGCCGCTGCGCGACAACTTCCCGCGCCGCAACCGCGTCATCAGCGGCCTGGCGCGCGGGGTGCTGGTGGTGGAGGCGGCTGCCCAGTCCGGTTCGCTGATCACGGCGCGGCTGGCGGCGGCGCAGGGCAGGGAGCTGTACGCGGTGCCCGGCTCCATCCACGCCACGCTGGCCAAGGGCTGCCACACGCTGATACGCGAGGGCGCCAAGCTGGTGGAAACCGCCGCCGATATCCTGACCGACCTGGAACTGTTGTCACCCGATGCCCCCGGCGGCCGGCCGTCGCCGGACGACAGCTTTGTCGACCGCGTGCTGGAGGCGCTGGGTGAGGATCCGGCCGGGGCGGACTTGCTGGCGCTGCGGTTGCAGCAGTCCGCCGCCGACCTGCAAGGCCAGCTGCTGGCGCTGGAACTGGCCGGCCTGGTCGAACGTTTGCCTGGGGGCATGTTCCAGCGTTTGCGGGCTTAGTTTGCGGGCTTAAGCGGCATGAAATTGCCTGAAAAACAGGCGATCTGTGCGGCACTTGTGCGCGATCTGTTTTAACTGATAGAGTAGAGCCATGTTCGACATCCTTGTTTACCTCTACGAGACTTACTATCGTCCCGATGCCTGCCCTGAACCGGCGGCCTTGGCCAAGAAACTGTCGGCCGTCGGTTTTGACGATGTCGAGATTTCCGAGGCCCTGGTGTGGTTGACCGACCTGACTGCCATGGCCGGGGTGGAACATACGCTGACCGCGTCCTCGACCGGCACGCGTTTCTACGTCGAAGAAGAGCAGGATGTGCTGGGGCCGGGCGCGATCGGCTTCATCCAGTTCCTGGAGTCGGCCAAGGTGCTGTCGCCGTTGCAGCGCGAAATCGTCATCGAGCGCGCGCTGGCGCTGGAAGAGGCGCCGGTATCGCTGGGCAAGCTCAAGGTCATCGTCCTGATGTTGCTCTGGAGCCAAGGCAAGGAGCCGGACGCGCTGATGTTCGACGACCTGTTCGGCTCGGACGAAGACCAGGCGCCACGCCTGCTGCACTAATATATACACGCCGCTGCGGCCTGTATTTCCCTTCGAGCATTTATTTAAGCAACATTCGACGGCGTGATACGCTGTATTGTGCTGTTTGCTTGCAGTCTGGTCGGCAACGCGCTTATCATTGGCGCTTTGACAAGACTGTGACGCCTCGGCCTTGCCATCCGCATCGCAAAAGTGCAGACTGCGGCGCGATCCATGTATGATGCGCATGCTGCACCCATCCAAAGTGTTAAAAAACGAGATACAAAATATGACCAAAACCCTCATCATCGCCGAGAAGCCTTCTGTCGCGAACGACATCGCGAAGACGCTTGGCGGCTTTACCAAGCACGATGAGTACTTTGAATCCGACGAGTACGTGCTGTCCTCCGCCGTCGGCCACCTGCTGGAAATTGCCGTACCGGAAGAACACGACGTCAAGCGCGGCAAGTGGAGCTTCGCCCACCTGCCGATGATTCCGCCGTACTTCGCGCTGAACCCGATCGCCAAGACCGAGGCCCGCCTCAAGGTGCTCAACAAGCTGATCAAGCGTAAAGACGTCACCACCCTCATCAACGCATGTGACGCGGGCCGCGAAGGGGAACTGATTTTCCGTTTGATCGCGCAGAACGCCAAGGCCAAGCAACCGGTCAAGCGTCTGTGGCTGCAATCGATGACGCCGGGTGCGATCCGCGAAGGCTTCACCCAGCTGCGCACCGACGAAGACATGATGCCGCTGGCCGACGCCGCCCGCTGCCGCTCGGAAGCCGACTGGCTGATCGGCATCAACGGCACCCGCGCGATGACCGCGTTCAACTCGAAAGAGGGCGGTTTCTACCTGACCACCGTGGGCCGCGTGCAGACGCCGACCCTGTCGATCGTGGTCGAGCGCGAAGAGAAGATCAAGAAATTCGTCTCGCGCGACTTCTGGGAAGTGCGCGCCGAGTTCGTGTGCGCCGCCGGCGTCTACGAAGGCCGCTGGCTGGACACCAAGTTCAAGAAGGACGAGACCGATCCGGAGAAGCGTGCCGAGCGCCTGTGGAGCAAGGCCGCGGCCGACTCTATCGCGCTGGCCGTGCGCGGCAAGCAGGGCGCCGTCACCGAGGAAGCCAAGCCGACCACGTCGATGGCGCCCGCGCTGTTCGACCTGACCAGCTTGCAGCGCGAAGCCAACTCGCGCTTCGGCTTCTCCGCCAAGAACACGCTGGGCCTGGCCCAGGCGCTGTATGAAAAGCACAAGGTGCTGACTTACCCGCGTACCGATTCGCGCCACCTGCCGGAAGATTACATTCCGACCGTGATGCAGGCGCTGGAAGTGGTCAAGGAAAACCCGAACTACCACCAGTTCGCCAAGCAGATCCTGGACAAGAAGTGGGTCAAGCCGAACAAGCGCATCTTCGACAACACCAAGATCTCGGATCACTTCGCGATCATTCCGACCACCATCGCGCCGAAGAACCTGTCCGAGCCTGAGCAGAAGCTGTACGACCTGGTCACGCGCCGCTTCATGGCCGTGTTCTTCCCGCCTGCGGAATTCCAGGTCACGACCCGTTACACCGAAGTGGCCGGCCATCAGTTCAAGACTGAAGGCAAGGTCATGACCAACCCGGGCTGGCTGGCGATCTACGGCAAGGAAGCCTCGTCGGACGACGACAAGGAAGGCAACGCCAACGGCAACCTGGTACCGGTCGCCAAGGGCGAGAAGGTGCTGACCGACACGGTCAACGCCAACGGCCTGGTGACGAAGCCGCCTGCGCGCTACACCGAGGCGACGCTGCTGTCGGCCATGGAAGGCGCGGGCAAGCTGGTCGAGGACGACGAACTGCGCGATGCGATGGCCGGCAAGGGCCTGGGCACGCCGGCGACGCGAGCCGCCACCATCGAGGGTCTGTTGACCGAACGCTACCTGCTGCGCGAAGGCCGCGAACTGATGCCGACCGCGAAAGCGTTCCAGCTGATGACGCTGCTGCGCGGCCTGGGCGTGAACGAACTGACCGCGCCGGAACTGACCGGCGAATGGGAATACAAGCTGTCGCAAATGGAGAAGGGCAAGATTTCGCGTGACGAGTTCATGCGTGAAATCGCCCAGATGACGCAGGTCATCGTCAAGCGCGCCAAGGAATACGACAACGATACGATCCCGGGTGATTACCACACCCTGCACACGCCGTGCCCGAACTGCGGCAGCGTGGTCAAGGAAAACTATCGCCGCTTCGCCTGCACCAAGTGCGAATTCTCGATGAGCAAAACGCCGGGCAGCCGCCAGTTTGAAATCGAGGAAGTCGAGCAGTTGCTGAAGGATCGCACCATCGGCCCGCTGCAAGGTTTCCGTTCGAAGATGGGCCGTCCGTTCGCCGCCATCCTGCGCATCGTGCGCGACGAAGAGATCAAGAACTTCAAGTTGGAGTTCGACTTCGGCCAGAACGACGATTCGGAAGATGCGGAACCGGTCGACTTCACCGGCCAGACCGCTTTGGGTCCGTGCCCGAAGTGTGCCGGTGGCGTGTACGAGATGGGCTTGGCGTATGTTTGCGAAAACAGCGTCGCCAAGCCGAAGACTTGCGACTTCCGCAGCGGCCGCATCATTCTGCAGCAGGAGATCTTGCCTGAGCAGATGGCCAAGCTGATCAACGAAGGCAAGACCGATCTGCTGCCAGGCTTTGTTTCGCAGCGCACGCGCCGTCCGTTCAAGGCCTTCCTGACCAAGGGCAAGGACGGCAAGATCAGCTTCGAGTTCGAGGAACGTAAGGCCAAGGGCCCGACTGACAAGTCGGGCGCCAAAGGCAAGGCGGCCGCCGTAGCGGACGAGGGCGCGGAAGCTGCGGAAGGCGCGGCGCCAGCCAAGAAAGCGCCGGCCAAGAAGGCAGCAGCAGCCAAGGCTCCGGCCAAGGCGGCGGCAGCCAAAAAGCCGGCGGCCAAAAAAGCGCCTGCCAAAAAAGCAGCCCCTAAAAAGGCCGCCGCGACCGCTGAGTAATTTTCAGTAGCGCCAATAAAAACGGGACCTCGAAGGTCCCGTTTTTCATGCTGGGGTCAAGTCTGACATTCGGACACGGCCAGAGCCGTAGTTTGCCGTTTGTGGCCGAGCTCGTGTCCAAATGTCAGACTAGACCCTCGGTTGGCGTTAGACGCGCCAGGTTGTACCTGGCTGTATCGCTACCTCGACCAGATCACCGGCCTGCCATTGCAGCACTTGTTCCTTGCCGAGCGTGACCGCGTGCGTTGGCGCGGGCAGGTTGCTGGCGATGGCGGTCCATTGCTGGCGCTCGCGGCGATAGACGGTGATGTCGCACGCGCCGCTCGGGCTGCCGCAGGCCCAGGCCATCCACTCATCGCTGATCAGCAGATAGCCTAGCTGGTCGCTCTGCGTTGCGGCAAGACGGACGCCGTGCATGGGGCCGCTGGGTTCGCGGTACCAGTCTTCGTCGTAGCTGTTGTCCAGGCCCGTCTCGTGGACGTGGTCGGCGTCGTCGAAGCGCATCCAGCCGGCGTCGAGCTCGCCGCTGAGGGCGGGGTAGGCGATGGCGGGATGCCAGGTGCAGCGCGTGCCTTCCACCACCGTCTCGCCGGCGAAGCCGTTGATGCCGACGCGGTCGACGGGGATGCGCAAGTCGATGTGATAGCGCGCCGCCTGGAACCACCACACCTGCGTGGTCAGGTCGCTGCTGCCGTTGCTGCGCCAGATGCCGCTACGGCGCCACAAGCCTTCGTATTCCGCTGGAACCATGTCACTTCAAATCGTCGGTGTAAAAGTAGACCGTACCACGAATCGCACTGGCGGGCACGTGCAGCGCTGCGGCCAGCGCCGCCGCCTGCGGTTGCTGCAGCGCCTGCTTGTTCAGCGTGATGGCGGCAGTCGATGCGTCAGCGGCCGCCGCGTAAGAAACGATGTGGTCGAAATCCGGCCGGCTGTCGATCTGCTTGATCAGGTAGCGCTGACTGCCGCTGCCAATCTGCACGTAGCTGGCGTCGTTGCTGGTCTTCTGCGTTGGCGATAGCTGGCGGAACATCAGCACCTTGTCGACCACGATGGTGGAAGCGGCGAACTGCGTCTTGCCGCCTTGCTCGAAATGGCCTTGCACCAGGTCGGCCTTGAACTGCCGCAGCGGCGCCGGGCTCGTTGGCGCCAGGCGCGACAGTTCGAATTTCTCCGGCGCGATGGTCCACAGCGCGGTCTTGCCGTCGAGACGGCGGCGCAGCGCCGCGTCGGTGGCGCGATCGGCCACGTGTACTTGCAGGATCACCTGATAGTCATGCGGCGCATGGAACATCGGCAAGTGCGATGCGTACAGGCCTTGCCGGCCGCCGAACAGCGCCATGCCGTGCTCGCCGTAGGTGGCGTCGGCCGCGCCGGCGCCGCCCGCGATCAGGGCCAGGCTCAGCAGCAGCGCGGACTTCATGCCTTCACCAGCAGCTTGCCGCGATGCTCGCCGGTGAACAGCGAGTTCAGCGCGGCCGGCAATTGCGCGAAGCCGTCGATCACGGTTTCCTCGAACACGATCCCGCCCGCCTTCACCCACGGCGCGACGATGCGTATCATCTCGTCCATGCGGTGCAGGTAGTCGCGCGCCAGCATGCCCTGGATCGTGGCGCGCTGGTATAGCATGTGGTGCAGCAGGCGCGGCCCCAGTTCCGGCGTCTCCAGGCCGCCGCTGTACTGGCTGATCTGGCCGCAGATGACGATGCGCGCGCGGCGGTTGATGATGGGGATGATGGCGTCGGTCGCCATGCCGCCGACGTTATCGAAATACACGTCGACGCCGCCGGTCAGCCGCTTGATCTCCGCGCCCAGCGTGTCGGCGTCTGAGTAGGCCTTGTAGTCGATGGCCCAGTCGGCGTCCAGCGTGTTGCGCAGCCAGTCGCACTTGGCCGGGCCGCCGGCGATGCCGAGCACGCGCGCGCCGTGGCGCTTGGCGAACTGCACCACCAGCGAGCCCACCGCGCCGGCCGCGCCGGACACCACCACCACTTCGCCCGCGTGCGGCTTGCCCGACTCCGTCAGGCCGAACCACGCGGTGCGGCCCGGCATGCCGAGCACGCCGAGCGCGGTCGTCACCGGCGCCAGCGCCGGGTCGATGCGCTTCAGGCCGCTGGCGTGGACGCGCGCATGCGTCTGCCAGCCGGTGTAGCTCTGCACCCAGTCGCCGACCGCGTAGCCGGGCGCGTTCGACGCCAGCACCTGCGCCACTACGGCGCCTTGCTGCACGGTGTTCAGTGGATGCGGATCGGTGTCGTAGGTCGGCTTGGTCGACTGGCCGATGCGCATGTAGGGATCGACGCTGAACCAGCGCGCTTCGATCAATACCTCGCCATCGCCGAGCGTGGTCGACAGTTGTTGTTCGACGAGCTCGTAGTGCTCGGCCGTGATCTGGCCGACCGGCTGGCGGCGGTAGATCCATTGTTGTTGGGTGATTGTAGTCATGAGGCAGATGGTAAGATGCTCTTCGTATCCGGTAAAGCAACTTAAATTCACTATTCGTATCCTGTTGGGACATCATGAATCTATCCGACCTGCGCGTGTTTGTCAGCGCCGCCCGCCGTCCCTCGCTGGGCGCGGCCGCGCTGGAGCTGCATTTGACGCCGTCGGCAGTGTCCAAGGCGCTCAAGCGGCTGGAGGACAGCCTGGGCAAGCCGCTGTTCGACCGCAGCGCCAAGCAGCTGGTGCTGAACGATAGCGGCCAGTTGCTGCTGGCGCGCGCCCAGACCCTGCTGGCGCTGGCCGACCAGGCCAAGGCCGATCTGATGGGCGAGCGCGCCGCCGTCGACAGCCGCATTGCCGGCCCGGCGATTCTGCTGTGGCGGCATGGGCAGATGCTGTCGCAGGCCTTGCGCGCTTATCCCGAAGCCAGCCTGCGCATGCAGGCGATGTTTGAGGATGAAGCGCTGGCGGCGCTGCTGCGCGGCGATATCAACGCCGCCATCGTCACCGGCGACGTCATCGAAGGACGCGGCGAGCATTGGTCGGACGAGTGGCAGGTGACGCCGCTGGGCAGCGTCACCTTGCATCTGGTGGCGGGGCAGCGGCATCCGCTGGTGCAGTCGCTGCAGGTGGCAAGCATCGCGCCGCTGCTGGAGGCGGACACGGGGCAAGTGCTGGCGCATGATTTCGCCTGTCCGTCGCGCTCGCTGTTCTGCGGCGTGCAGCGCGGCGCCCGCTCCGACGGCTGGCGCGACGACCAGCTGCCGCGCAAGATACGCTACTGGACCGATGACTTGCAGTTGCTGCTGTCGCTGGTCAAGTCCGGCGAGGCGCTGGCCTATCTGCCGGACTTCGCGCTGGCCGATCCCGAGCTGCGCCGCATCCACGTCACCGATTGCGCGTTCGAATGCGTGGAGCAGGTGGCGCTGGTGTGGAACCACACCAAGGCCAGCGCCTGGCAGCGCGAACTGGCGGCCTCGCTTGCCGGATACAACTCGTAACTTTTCTTACGGAACTGTGGTCGTCTGCCGCCGGGGCGGTCGCGTTAATTGCTCAAGACGCTGATGAACAGCGATCTGCCAACCACTAGAAAAGGACACACCATCATGAAAACCAAATCCCTGATGATCGCCGGCGTGCTTTCCATGATCGGCGCCGCAGCCTTCGCGCAGACCAATCCAGTGGCACAAGTCCATCAGGACAATGCTCAGATCCGCCAGGACGTCAAACAAGTACATCAGGACACCCGCCAGATCCAGCGCGACAACGCGGTGATCGCCGCCAAGCAGACCCAGGTGGCTGCAGGCCAGCAGCAGCTGCAAGCGGAACGCGGTGAACGTAACGCGCTGGCCCGCGCCGAGCACGCCGATGTGAAGAAGGGCGACCTGGCCGGCGCCCAGCAGCTGGACCAGGCGCGCCGCGCCGAGCAGCAAAACATCAAGGTGGAAAAGCAGGCCATCAAGCACGACGAAAAAGTGATCGCCCACCGCACTGCCGACAAGCATGTGGAACAGGTGGCGCGTCACGAAGCAAAAGTGGAGCGTCATGCGGACAAGGTCAAGCGCGACCATGACGCCGCCAAGATCTGATCGCTGAAATTTCCAGAAAGCCGGGCGCCTCCAAACCGCCCGGCTTTTTTACGCTTGCGCCAGCCTGGGTGAGCAACTATATTGAAATCATCATGACAGTCGCCCTCAACACCGTCAGCGCAAGTCCGGCTTACCAGCCGTATGTTCCCGTCGTATCCAGCGCGACGGCGGGGGCCTTGTCGTCGGCCGCCGTCAGCCTGTCGGCGGAGTCGGCGGTGGTGGCTTCGCTGGGCGGATCGACCGGTGCGGCGGTCTACACGCCGTCGGGCTTGCTCGATACGCTGCAGCAGGCGGGCACAGTGACGGAGCCCGTCAACGTGCCTGTAGAAGGCAGCAACGCCGACACCTCATCCACTGCGCAGAACGCGCTGGACCAGGGGCTGCTTGCGAGCCTGGCCTCGGCACCGTCGGCTTCCGGCGTGTACACCGGCTCGGGGACGGTCAGCGGCCTGTCCGCGCAGGCCTCGTCCAACTGGGCGGACCTGCTGAAGCTCAACCCCGGCCTGGCCGGCACCGTCATCGCCGACTCCTACAACGCCGGCCTGGTCAGCACCCTGCAGGCCACGGCTTAACGACCCTTCAGCAATAAATTAATTGCCGTGGTACACTGGCGATTCTTTAGGGCAACTTTCATCCTTCTGCCCGATTCGCAGTTCCAACAGTAGCAACACTGAGCGGCAACGCTGCTTTATTTCCAATATTGCCTTAACGGGCACACATATCATGAAAAATTTGAAAATCGGCACGCGCCTTGCCGCGGGCTTTGGCTTGGTATTGGCGTTGATGACGCTGATGACCGCGATCGGCATCAGCCATATGCAAACCGTGGCCGAAGCCACCCGCGACATGATGCAGCAGCCGCTGGCCAAGGAACGCATGATCAGCGACTGGTATCGCCTGATCCACACCAGCGTGCGCCGGACGTCGGCGATTTCGAAGAGCAGCGATCCGTCGCTGGGGCCGTTCTTCTCCGAAGAGACCGCCGCGTCGACCGCCGAAGTCAACGGCCTGCAAAAGAAGGTCGAGCCGCTGCTGGAAACCGACAAGGAAAAAGCGCTGTTCGACGATATGAAGGCCAACCGCAAGCGCTACCTGGCGTCGCGCGACGCCATCGTCGCGCTGAAGAAGGATGGCAGGCTGGACGAGGCGGCCGCCATGCTGGACCAGCATTTCACGCCAGACGGCAAGGCCTATCTGGAATCGCTGCGCGGCCTGCTGGAATTGCAACGCAAGAGCATCGACGATAACGCGGCGGCGATTGAATCGCTGTACGAGCGCAGCCGCCAGTTCATGATCGTGTTCGGGCTGGCGGTGCTGGCGCTGGGCATCGTCTGCGCCTGGCGTCTGACGCGCGGCATCACCGTGCCGCTGAGCCAGGCGGTGGACATCGCCGTCGCCGTGGCCAACAAGGATTTGACCACCCGCATCGTGGTCAGCAGCAAGGATGAGACCGGCCGCTTGCTGGAAGCGTTGCGCACCATGAACGATGGCTTGATCGGCATCGTCACCGAAGTGCGCAGCGGTACCGAGAGCATTTCCAGCGCGTCGAGCCAGATTGCGGCCGGCAACCTGGACCTGTCCTCGCGCACCGAAGAGCAGGCGTCCAGTCTGGAAGAAACCGCGTCGTCGATGGAAGAGTTGACCTCGACCGTGAAGCAGAACGCGGACAATGCACGTCAGGCCAATCAGCTGGCGGTGAAGGCGTCGGAAGTGGCGCAGCGTGGCGGCGGCGTGGTGTCGGACGTGGTGCAGACCATGGATGCGATCAACGGTTCGGCGCGCAAGATTGTCGACATCATCAGCGTGATCGATGGCATTGCGTTCCAGACCAATATCCTGGCCTTGAACGCGGCGGTGGAAGCGGCGCGCGCGGGCGAGCAGGGACGTGGTTTCGCGGTGGTGGCGACCGAAGTGCGCAGCCTGGCGCAGCGCAGCGCGACGGCGGCCAAGGAAATCAAGACGCTGATCGATGATTCGCTGGAAAAAGTGGATGCCGGCAGCATGCTGGTCACGCAGGCAGGCAACACGATGAGCGAAGTGGTGGAGAGCATCCAGCGCGTGACCGACATCATGGGCGAGATCACCACGGCCAGCATGGAACAGAGCTCGGGCATCGAGCAGATCAACCAGGCAATAGGCCAGATGGATCAGGTCACGCAGCAGAACGCCGCGCTGGTGGAGGAAGCCGCCGCTGCAGCAGCAGCGCTGCACGACCAGGCCGATGCACTGACCGAAGTGGTCGCCGTCTTCAAGCTGGCGGCTTAAAAAAACCGGGGGTCAAGTCTGACATTTGGACACGAGCTGAACCGTAGCGCGGGCTACAGTTCAGTTCGTGTCCAAATGTCAGACTTGACCCCCGCTGTGTTACTGCGCTTGCAGCTCGACGGCGATCATGTTGTCGTCGGGCTTGCGGTCGATGAGCTTGTTGTCCGGGTCGATGCCGGCGCGGCCCGGGCGGCCGTTGATGACCACGGTGTACAGATTGTCCTTGCGCTCGACCAGCATGCGCTCGCGGTACAGGCTGTTGCCATCCTTGTCGTCGATGCCGATGTCGATCCAGTCCTTCAGCGGCGTATCCTTCTCCGCACCCTGGTCGTCGGCCCGCACCTTGGCCGCGCTGACCGCGAAGGTCACTTCATACTTGCCGTCCGCCAGCCTGCGCGCCGTGGCCGACACCGCATGGTTTTCATACAGCACGATGTGGTTGAACAAGTCGTCGATCAGGTAAGCCTGCTCCGGCGGCGTGATCTTGCGCAGCGCTTCGATCAGCACCGTCACGCTAGGGTAGGGCCCGCTCTTGCGGCCATACTGCGCCAGCATCTCCTTCAGCGCGCCGTTGACCTTGGCCTCGCCGACGATATCCTGCAACTGGTACATCGCCAGGCTGCCCTTGCGGTACTGGATGTAGTTCTGGTTTTCATTCTCCGCCAGCGGCAGTTCCTTCTTGCGCTCCAGCGCGCGGCCCACCAGGTACTGGTCCAGGTCGTAGTGCAGGAAGCGGCGCATCTTGTCCGCGCCGAAATTCTTCTTCATCACCATCAGCGCCGAATACTCGGCCAGCGTCTCGCTCAGCACCGTGCCGCCGCGCGTGTTGCCGCCGACCAGCTGGTGGCCCCACCACTGGTGCGCCACTTCATGCGCGGTGATGTAGAACGGATAGTCGATGTCCTTCGGATTCTTGTCGTTGACCTTGGCGATGAAGCCTATCGATTCCGCATACGGTATCGTGGTCGGGAACGATTGCGCGAACGTGGCGTAGCGCGGGAACTCGACGATGCGCACCAGCTTGTGCTGGTAAGGGCCGAAGTTGCGCGTGTAGTAGTCCAGCGATTCCTTGATGCCCTTGTCCATGCGGTCCAGGTTGTACTCGTGGCCGGGATGGTAGTACAGCTCGATGCCGACATCCTGCCACCAGTCGCGCTTGACCAGGTAGCGCGCCGACTGGAAGGCGTAGAAGTTGAGGATGGGCTGGTCCATCTTGTAGTGGTAGTAGTGCCGCCCCTGCTTGCTCCATTCCTTGACCAGCGTGCCCGGCGCGATGGCGATCTGGTCGGCGCTGGTGCTGACGGTGGCGTCGAAGGTCAGCCAGTCGGCGTCGCTGCTGGCGAAGTTGTTGGCCAGGCCGGCCGGGTCGTCGCGCGGCAGCATGCGCTCGCGCGCCGGCAGCTTGTGCTTCTTGCGGTCGCGGGCGTCGTTCAGTTCCATCATCTGCTGGTAGCCGATGTGCGGCAGCACGCTGTTGTTGAAGAAGGTGCCGTTGCCGATCACCGGCGTGTCCTGGCCTATGCCCAGGATGCCCTTGGGGACGTAGGCGACGTCGAAGTCCATCGTCAGCTGCGCGCCCGGCGCCAGCGGCTTGGCCAGCTTGTAGCTGTAGAAGCCCAGCTCTTCGTCCTGGAAGCCCGGCCGCACATCCTGGCTGAAGCGTACCTTGTACTGGGTGCTGGTGTTGTCCTGGTAGACCAGCACATCGCTGATCGGTTGCGCGGTCTTGTTCTCCAGCAGGTAGCGGCCCTTGACGATCAGGCTGCGCCGCTCCGGCACGATGGCGACGTCGAGCTTGACGTCGGTGATGCGCGGCTGCGGCACCACGGAGAACTTCTTGTATTTGCGTTCGTAGTCGGCGCGCTCGCCATCCTTCTGGTACTGCGTCTTGTAGCACTGTGCGATGTGGGTGTTATAGAACAGCACGCTGCCGGCGCCGACGAAGATCAGCAGGCCGGCCGCGACCGTGGTCAGCACCGGCACGGTCAGCGCGTGGCGGGCCAGTTGCAGGCGCTGGCGCCAGCCGTCGTTGGTGCCGCGCGCCCAGAACAGCAGCGACAGCACCGCCAGCAGCAGCGCCGCGCCGCCCCAGTAGGCTTCGAACCAGCGCTCGCGCGGCAGGAAGTGGCCGTAGCCGTTCATGGCGGAGTAGATGAAGCTCGGCACGTTGCCGTAGATGAGCATGGGGTCGTCGACGCCGACCGTGCCCAGCGTCAGGCTGGCCAGGTAGTAGACGATCATCGCGAAGTAGGCCAGGTATTTCTGGTTGATCAGCACTTGCAGCGCGATCGCCAGCACCGCCGACAGCGCATAGCCCGGCAGCTGGATCAGGAACAACTGGTAGAGGTAGAGGCCGGGTTCGAGGATGAAATAGCCTTTGACGATCTGGATCGCCATGCCGCACAACATCACCACGCCCATCAGCATCGCCTGCAGGCCGATCAGCGCGAACAGCTTGGCCAGCATCGGCAGCCAGCTCGGGATGGGCAGCGCGTCCAGCATCTGCCCCATGCGCGCCTCGCGTTCGCGCCACACCAGCTCGCCCGCGTAGAAGGTGGTGATGACGAACATGAACAGCGCGAAGGTTTCCGACACGGCTTCCAGCACCAGGTAGGTGACGGGGTAGGTGGTGGTGCCGAACATCGAGCCCATGTCCAGCGCGCTGGCGAACATCATCAGCACGCCGGCCAGCACGATCACCAGGAAGTAGATGTTCTTGGTGGTTTCACGCAGGTTCAGCCAGCTCATCTTGAACAGCAGCGCGGCCAGGCTGCGCGACGCGAAGTCGGGCTTTTCCTGGGTGCTGGTCGATTGGGCCGACAGGTGCAGCGGGGTTTCGCCTTCGCCGCGGCTGGTGCTGCCGGAGCCGCTGTCGATGGTGGCGATGAAGTGGAAGCGCCAGTAGCCCAGCAGCAGGCCGGCCAGCGCGAACGAACACCACAGCACGCGGTTCAGCAGGTACACGCCTTCCGGCCAGAACATGCGGGTATTGCGTTCGACGATGGGCCAGTATTCGGTCACGCGGATCACGGCGGTGGTGCCGAAGGGATCGATCAGCGCGGCCAGGGTCTTGAAGTCGAGGTCGCGCGCCAGGCCGGGAGCGACGATGTAGCCGATCAACATGACCACGCTGGAAATGTAGACCGGCAGCATGCGCCGCGTCAGCGCGGCCAGGATGAAGAACACGGCGCCGAAGATAAAGATGTTGGGCAGGATGACGATCAGGTAGGGGATCACATAGCCCAGCACGCCGGGCTGGCCCAGCCGCTCGGGATCGATGCCGGGGATGTAGCTGCCCAGCCAGGTGCCCAGCACTATGCTGGTGAAGATGATGGCCAGCGTCAGGTAGGCGCCGAGGAAGCGGCCGAACATGTACTGGTGCTTCTTGATCGGTGCGCTGAAGAAGAAGTGCTGCATGTCGTATTCGAAATCCTGCTGCACCGAGCGGCCCATCATGGCCGCCATCACCACCACGCCCAGCGAGCCGAGCAGGCTGGTGGTGAACATCAGCGAGCGGGGCGAATCGATAAATTGGGTGCCGAAGGTGACGGAAGCGCCCTTGAAGACGCCGCCGGCGGCGGCCATCCACAGCAGGGACAGCGCGAGGAAGCCGAGGAAATAGACCCAGGTGGACAGCAGCTTGAGGCGCTGGCGCGCTTCAAAATAGGCGATGGAAAACATGGGACCGCCTTAATCGCAGGTGGCCGCAGCAACGTGGCGGCCGGCGATGGTGGCGAAGTAGACGTCTTCCAGGTCGCCGATGGCTTCTTCGAAGCCGTCGCCGGGATCGCTCTCGCTGTAGACGTGGATGAGGGTGCGGCCGGACAGCAGGCGCGACGAGATCACCGGATGGCGCAGCTGGAACGACGGCAGGTCGCGCTTGTCGATGAAGCGGGCCCAGATCTTGTCGCTCACTTCGTGGATCAGTTCCTGGGTCGGGCCGCACAGCAGCAGGTGGCCCTTGTTGATGATGGCCATGTTGGCGCACAGGTCGGCGACGTCGCTGACGATGTGGGTCGACAGGATCACGGTCTTGTCTTCGCCGATGTCGGACAGCAGGTTGTGGAAGCGCACGCGCTCCTGCGGGTCGAGGCCGGCCGTCGGCTCGTCGACGATGATCAGCTTGGGATCGCCCAGCAGCGCCTGGGCGATGCCGAAGCGCTGGCGCATGCCGCCCGAGAAGCCGCCGAGGCGCTGGTTGCGCACGTCGAACAGATTGGTTTGCTGCAGCAGGCCGTCGACCACTTCGCGCCGGCGGTTGCGGTTGGACAGGCCCTTGAGCACGGCAAAATGGTCGAGCAGCTCGTAGGCGGTCACTTTCGGATACACGCCGAAATCCTGCGGCAGGTAGCCCAGCAGGCGGCGCACTTCGTCTTTTTCATCCAGCACGTCGATGTCGTCCAGGAAGACGGAACCGGAATCGCATTCCTGCAAGGTGGCCAGCGTACGCATCAGCGTCGACTTGCCGGCGCCGTTGGGCCCGAGCAAACCGAACATCCCGGTCGGGATGGTGAGCGAAATATTGTCCAGCGCTACGACGCCATTGCCGTAGGTTTTAGACAAGTTGCTGATACGTAATTCCATGCTAACTCCTGAATGATTCTGCCGGTGTCTGCTCCGTGTTTCTGCACGGCCATACACTTTTCACATGATGGCATTGTATTGGGTTTGCCCTATACATGGGGTTCCATTGCGACGGGCGGCGCAAACCGTGCGCCAGAGTGCAAAAAAGGCCGACCAGACGGCGGCCTGAGGCGGGGACTTTTCGGGCTAGTTGAATAGACAACTTGTTCAATTTCTAAACAAAACCTGCTCGCGGTTGAACCACCAGCGGCACAGGGCCAGCAGGGCGCCGGCGGTCAGCGTGGTCGACAGCAGGATCACCGAGAACATGCTGTAGTCCATGGTGCCCTTGACCAGCTCCTTCATCGCCAGCGACACATTGGTCAGCGGCACCATCGCCCATTTCCAGTTCAGCTCCACGCCGGGCAGCAGCGCCACCAGTGTCGGCAGGATGGTGACGATGATCAGCGGCGAGATCAGGCCGGCGGCCTCCTTGTAGCTCTTGGCGTAGACCGAGATCGACAGCAGGATGGCGGCGAAGATGGCGGCGGTCGGCACCAGCATCAGCGCCACCATGGCCAGGTCCAGCAGGCCGATGGCGCGCACCATCTGCACCAGGTCGCCGCCGATCAGCGGGCCGAAGAAGTACAGCAGCATGCCCATGCTGCCTATCATCAGCAGCGCCGAGGTCAGGCCGACGGTGAACAGCATCAGGAACTTGGCCATCACCAGCGCGGTGCGCGAGACCGGCGCCAGCAGCAGGGTTTCCAGCGTGCCGCGTTCCTTCTCGCCGGCGCCGGTGTCGATCGCCGGATACATCGCCGCCATCACGCACACCATCAGCAGGATGTAGGGCAGCATGCCGCCGACCACCGCGCCCATCTGCTCGCGCTTGTCGGCGGTGGAATGGTCTTCCAGCGTGATCGGGTCGAGCGCGAAGCGCAGCTGCTCCTTGTTGAGGTTGAGCGCGGACAGCGCCTGTTCGCGCAGCACGCGGTTCTGGCCGCCGATCACCGACATCACGCGCTTGCGCGTCAGGTCGACGGTGACGGCGCTGTTGTAGTGCAGCGCGATCACGCCTTGCTGCTGCTGGGCCAGGCTCTGTTCGAAGCCGGCCGGGATCACCAGCGCGAACTTGATGCGGTCGTCGCCGATGGCGGTCTTGATGTCGGCAGGGCTGGCCAGCACCACTTCGCGGAAGCCCTTCTCCTTGGCGAAGCGTTCGGCCAGATGCGGCGCGTGGTCTTTGCCGAAAATGGAGTAAGTCATCTCGGCCTGGCTGGCCTGCTTGAACAGGCTCTGGGAGACGAAGCCGAAGCCGGTGAAGATCAGCGGCATCGCGAACACGGGGATGAAGACGGTGAAGAAGAAGGTGCGGCGGTCGCGCGCCAGCTCCAGCAACTCCTTCAGATAGATGATCCACATGGCTCAGCCCCCCTGGTTGATGACGCCGACGAAAGCGTCGTACAGATCGGCGCTGCCGCCCAGGTGGCGCAGCTCGTCGACCGTGCCGTGGAAGGCGGTCTTGCCGTGGTTGATGATGCACACGCGGTCACACAGTTTTTCCACCTCGTGCAGGTGATGGGTGGAGAAGATCAGCGGCACATGCAGCGCCTTGTAGCTGGCGATGAAGTCCAGCAGGATCTTGGCCGACATCACGTCGAGGCCGGTGGTCGGCTCGTCGAGGATGACGATCTGCGGCTCGTGCACGACGGTGCGGGCGATCGAGCATTTCTGCTTCATGCCGGTGGACAGCTGGTCGGCGCGCTTGTTGCCGTATTCGGTCATTTGCAGCAGCTCGAACAGTTCATCGCAGCGGCGCTTCAGGTAGGCCGGGCTCATGCCGTGCAGGCGGCCGAAGTATTCGACGTTTTCGCGCGCGGTCAGGCGGCCGTACAAGCCGGTGGTGCCGGACAGGAAGCCGATGTGCTGGCGGGCCGCGACCGGATCGTGCAGCAGGTCGACGCCGTTGGCGTGTATGCTGCCGGCATCGGGTTTCAGCGCGGTGGAGAGCAGGCGCAGCGTGGTGGTCTTGCCGGCGCCGTTGGGTCCGAGCAGGCCCAGCACCTCACCGGGCGCGCAGCGGAAACTGACATCGCGCACTGCATGGAACCAGCCGTCGTGGTCGCGCGGATCGCGAGCCGCCTGCGCGGGTTTGCCGCCGCGCGACGGCAGCCGAAAACGCTTGGCGAGACCCCTGACCTCGATCATTGCAGTGTCCTTGTTAAAAAGATTTCAAGAGTAGCATGTAAAAATTCTCACACGCAAGCTACTAGCTGTACAAATGTCTTGCTATAGTCGGATATGGGAGAAGAATAAAAAATGAATCCTCAATTGCAGGAAAAAATACTGGCCGTGACGCATTGCGGCGTGGACCGTAACGAATCCACCGGCTTCTTCCGCGTGGCCTTGGGCCTGTATTACCTGTCGGGCCTGATGACCAAGGAAACGCTGGACTTCAAGCAGCTGGACCGCGACTTCAACCGCTTCATCTACCATAGCATCGGCAAGGGCCACAGCATCACTAGCATCCTGCAATACATGAGCGGGGAGAAGGTGGTGCCGGTGGTGGAGTCCAAGCGCTTCCTGCGGGCGTTCGCGCTGCACTGCACCGAAGTGCCGGTGGAGAACATCCCCTTCCTGCTCGGCCTGAACCTCAGCGTGGCGAAGGATATCTCCAAGATGGACGTGCGCGGGCCGGTGGCCGACTACATCGAACGCCAGCGCCAGTTGCGCGAGGCGGCCGAGGCAAATTAAGGCGTCCGCGCCTATAATATTGCTTTCGTCCGAATTCGAGTCTGCACATGGCCGCACATCACCACACCCCGCTGGACCGTTTGATTGCCGGCGCCGACAAGGCGCTGCGCGTGATTACCGGCGTCGCCTCCGCCTCGCGCCCGACGCCGGCGCTGCACGCGGCCGACGCCCGCATGAGCGAAGCGGAAATCCGCCACAGCGCTGGCTTGATGCGGGTGAATCATGTGGGCGAGGTCTGCGCGCAGGCGCTGTACAACTCGCAGAGCCGCTTCGCCAAGACCGAGCAGATGCGCGCGCAGTTCGAGCAGGCGGGCAGGGAAGAGGAAGACCATCTGGCCTGGACCGCGCAGCGCCTGGGCGAATTGAATTCGCACATCAGCGTGCTCAATCCCTTGTTCTATGCGGGCGCGTATGCACTGGGCACGGTGGCCGCGGTGCTGGGCGATGCGCGCAGCCTGGGCTTTGTGGTGGAGACGGAGCGGCAGGTGGAGGCGCATCTGGCCAGCCATCTGGACAAGCTGCCGCCGCAGGACGCCAAGTCGCGCGCCATTGTCGAGCAGATGCGGTTGGATGAAATCGAACACGGCGCCGCCGCGCAGGCACTGGGCGCCTCGCAGACGCCGGCTCCGGTGCAGGCGGTGATGGCGGTGATGGGCAAGGTCATGACCAGCACCGCGTATTACATTTAAGCCTCGACAATTTCAAACGAGTGGGTGATCTCGGCAGTCTTGCCGAGCATGATGGACGCCGAGCAGTACTTGTCGTGCGACAGCGTGATCGCCCGTTCCACAGCCTCCGGTTTCAAATCCTTGCCGGTCACGGTGAAGTGGAAGTTAATCTTGGTGAACACTTTCGGCTCCGTGTCCGCGCGCGCGGCCGTCAGCGTGCATTCGCAACCGCGGATGTCGGCGCGGCCCTTCTTCAAAATCAGCACCACGTCATACGCCGTGCAGCCGCCGGTGCCCAGCAACACCATCTCCATCGGCCGCGGCGCCAGGTTGTGACCGCCGCCCTCGGGCGCGCCATCCATGTTGACCATGTGGCCGGAGCCGGTCGTGGCCAAGAAACTCATGCCCGACGGGCCATTCCAGCTGACTTTGCATTCCATCATTCTCTCCGTTAAAAAGCGTTGCGCATATTGTAAAGGAGTCCGGCCGGACTGGCTTGCATGAGGTTTTATTGCTTGCTGTTACTCCGAACGAATCGCATACTTTATGACTTAGATCAAGGAGGCTCTGATGACTCATGCTATCAAGTACCTTTGTTCCTATGGCGATTTGACCGAGCCGGGCAGTACGCAGCCAGGTCCGTTGGCCGACGATTTCACGCTCAATTCCCCGGTCGGCGTGCATGCCGATAGTTACGGCAGGCTGTGGGTGTGCGATACCGGCAACAGCCGCGTGCTGATCTTCGACGCCGACCTGTCCACGCTGCTGCACGTGATCGAAGGCCCGGGCGAGGACACGCCCGACGCGCCGCGCCTGCTGATGCCCTTCCATGTCTGCCCCCATCCCACCCACCAGCTGATGTACTGCACCGACATGGGCCACGGCCGCGTGGTCGCGTTCGCGTACGACGAGGAGGACGTGTGGTTCAGCTACGCCTTCGGCGAGGGCGGCGACAGCTACCTGCCGCTGTCCGACCCGAACGGCATCACCGTGGTGCGCGAGCGCGACGGCGTCGACTACCTGTACGTCTGCGACGAGTTCTTCCACACGGCCGACGACCTGGCCAGCCGCTGCGTCAAGTTCACACTGGAAGGCGAATTCGTCAGCCAGTTCCGCCACGTCGCTGGCCCCGGCGTCAAGCATGAACTGCTGTGGCCGCAAGGCTTGGCCAGCGATGCGCGAGGCAACCTCTACCTCGCCAACACCGGCCACTACGAAGTGCTGAAGATCAGCACCGACTGGCCCATCGTCGGCGAATGCGTGCAGGCGCCGCATGACGCGGTGATGCTGCACCAGCACGGCAAGCCCACCGGCATCGGCAAGTTCAACGTGATGCGCTCGGTGTGCGTGATCGGCGACCGCGTGTTCGTGCCGGGGCACGTCGAGAACGCCATCACGGTGTACGACCTGGCCGGCAACGAGGTCAGCGAGGTCAACGGCTTGCGGCCCTTGTGGAACCACGCGCCGGAGCCGGTGCACAGCCTGTCCGACTTCGTCTACGGCGTGCTGGAGGATGTGGTGTTCGTCGGCCCCTACCAGGTCTGCGCGGCGGAAGGCGAACCGGATGTGTATTTCATCAGCGAGCCCTTTGCCTCCAGCGTGATCAAGGTGCGTATCCCGCGCGTGCAGGGCGATGAGAATGCGCTGCTGATCGAGTCGGTCGGCCACCGGCGCGACGACCAGAACCGGCTGCGCGACAGCTCGCAGTTCAATTGCATGACCTCGGTGATCGGCTTTAATCGCGAACGCCGCACCGTGCCGCGCGAGCCTCAGGCCGCCGGCAACTGGATCGACCAGTGGGCCACGGCCACGACCAGCATCTACAAGTATTGGTACGACCAGTTCCGTACCCACATGGGCATCGATCCGCTGGCGCGCATGGCGAACGCATCGCTGAACATCGATTCCGGCAACTGGTGCATGAAGACCTTCAACACCGAAAGCGATCCCTGCCATCAGTTGCAGGACATGATGCGCGGCTTCTTCGTGCCGGGCGACCTGGCGATGGATGTCTACTATCCGCACACGCCGCCGCTGGGGCAGATCTGTCCCGGCACGCCGATCGTGTTCGTCACCAACTTCAATCTGTGCACGGTGACGATGTACCAGTTCAATCCGGCCGGCTACCTGATCAACTACGGCATGCCGTTCGGCCGCGAGGGCATAGGCGGGGACGGCACGCTGAAGGCGCCGCAGGGCATCGCCATCAACGGCCAGGGCGAGATCTATATCGCCGATTCGCTCAACAACCGGATTTCGATGTGGCAGTTGCAAGCGACCGGCTACGTGGTGTTCCGCAAAAACTTCCGCTGGCAATCCGACGAAGACTTCACGCCCTGCGACATCGCCATCGACGCCCAGGATCGCCTGTTCGTCTGCGACCAGTTCAACAACTGCCTGCGCGTGTTCGACCGCGACGGCAACAGCCTGTGGAGCTACGGCTATCTAGGCTATTGTGATGATGTCAATGTTGACTATGAAAAGTTCATGCTGCCGGCCAGCGTCTGCATCGACGGCGAGCGCCTGATCGTCAACGACCTGGTCAACCGCGCGCTGAAAGTGTTCCGCATCGGCGAGCACACGCTGCACTACGAGACCGGCATTTCCGTGTTCAAGAAGTACCCGGACGCGGGCGGCGTCTGGATGCCGTACTTCATCTACGCCGACCGCGGCCGCCTGTACGTGCCCGACACGACTTTCAATGTGGTCAATGTTTTCCGCTATGGGGCCGCGGAGCCTGATTCCGCCAGCATTGCGGCTTGACGCGGCGGGGCTTTCCCGCTTATACTTGTCGGCTTTCCGTTCGCTCAGGAAAGTAAATAAGAAGGCCGAGTCCGCTGAAGCAATGGCGGAACCACCATTTGAGCGTGTTTTGATTATTTAGGAAGTCAACATGAAAACTTTTTCCGCTAAGGGCCATGAAGTCCAGCGTGATTGGTTCGTGATTGACGCGACGGACAAAGTCCTCGGACGTGTTGCCAGCGAAGTGGCACTCCGACTGCGCGGCAAACACAAGCCAGAATTTACTCCTCACGTCGATACCGGCGATTTCATCGTCATCGTCAATGCAGGCAAGCTGCGCGTGACCGGCACCAAAGCAACCGAGAAGACCTACTACCGTCACTCGGGCTACCCAGGTGGCATCTATGAGACCAACTTCCTGAAAATGCAACAGCGTTTCCCAGGCCGTGCTCTGGAAAAAGCCGTCAAAGGTATGCTGCCGAAGGGCCCACTGGGCTACGCAATGATCAAGAAGCTGAAAGTGTACGCTGAAGGTTCGCACCCGCACGCTGCTCAGCAACCTAAAGCACTCGAAATCTAAGGAACTGACATGATCGGTAACTACAATTACGGCACCGGCCGTCGCAAGAGTGCAGTAGCTCGTGTGTTTATCAAAGTTGGCACTGGCCAAATCATCGTTAACGGCAAGCCAGCGGCTGAGTACTTCTCCCGCGAAACCGGCCTGATGGTTATTCGTCAACCACTGGAACTGACCGGCAACGTTGAGCGTTTTGACATCAAAGTCAACGTTCACGGCGGCGGCGAGTCCGGCCAGGCAGGTGCTGTGCGTCACGGCATCACCCGCGCTCTGATCGACTACGATGCAGCGCTGAAGGGCGATCTGGCACGCGCCGGCTTCGTTACCCGCGATGCACGTGAAGTTGAACGTAAAAAAGTTGGTCTGCGCAAAGCACGTCGCGCAAAACAATTCTCGAAGCGTTAATTTTTACGCTGTGGTGCGCTGCTTGCGGCGCATCCTCAAAAAAGCCGCCGGCCTTGTGTCGGGCGGCTTTTTTGCTATCTGGCAGGCGTCATGCGTCTGTCGCATATGCCTGATAAAATGGCAGTCCCCTCCACGCATTACCTCATTCAAGGAAAGAACATGATCAAAGTTGGCATCGTCGGCGGCACCGGATACACCGGAGTGGAATTGCTGCGACTGTTGGCAGTCCACCCTGATGTGCAGCTGACGGCTATCACGTCGCGCAAGGAAGATGGTTTGCCGGTTGCCGATATGTTCCCTTCGCTGCGCGGCCGCGTGAACATCGCCTTCTCGTCGCCGGACAAGGCCGACCTGAGCAAGTGCGACGTGGTGTTCTTCGCCACCCCGCACGGCGTCGCCATGGCGCAGGCGCCCGAGCTGCTGGCGGCCGGCGTCAAGGTGATCGACCTGGCGGCGGACTTCCGCATCAAGGACAAGGCTGTCTTTGAAAAATGGTACAAGATCGAGCACACCTGCCCGGGCCTGCTGGATGAAGCCGCCTACGGCCTGGCTGAACTGAACCGCGACGCCATCAAGGGCGCGCGCCTGGTCGCCAATCCGGGCTGCTACCCGACCACCATGCAGCTGGGCTACTACCCGCTGCTGAAGGCCGGCCTGATCGACGCTGGTTCGCTGATCGCCGACTGCAAGTCTGGCGTGTCCGGCGCCGGCCGCAAGGCTGAGATCGCTACGCTGTTCTCGGAATCGAGCGACAACTTCAAGGCCTACGGCGTGGCCGGCCACCGCCACACGCCGGAAACCTCGGCGCAGCTGCAGAAGTTCACCGCCGACAAGGTCGGCCTGGTGTTCACGCCGCACCTGGTGCCGATGATACGCGGCATGCACTCGACGCTGTACGGCCGTCTGACCAAGGACATCAGCAACGAAGAGCTGCAAGCGCTGTTCGAAGCGCAGTACAAGGATTCGCCGTTCGTCGACGTGATGCCGTTCGGCTCGCATCCGGAAACTCGTTCCACCCGTGGCTCCAACATGCTGCGCCTGGCGCTGCATCGCCCGGACAACGGCAACACCGTGATCGTGCTGGTGGTGCAGGACAACCTGGTCAAGGGTGCATCCGGCCAGGCGGTGCAGTGCATGAATTTGATGTTCGGCCTGGAAGAAACCACCGGCCTGACCCAGATCGCGCTGCTGCCGTAAATCAAAGTGCGGCAGGGCGGGGATAGTAGATTGAAGATTCCCGCCCACCTCGCCAGCAGAGAGCCGCAGATGATAGCCATGGACAGCCTGATCGGCTCCGCCACCCGCGTGCAAGGCAATGTGTTGTTCCGGGGCGGCATGCGCATCGACGGCGAGGTCATCGGTAATGTTGTCGGGGAGGCAGGACATCCCAGCTATCTGGTCATCGCCGAGCATGCTCGTGTGGAAGGCGAGATACGCTGCGACCACCTGGTGGTCAACGGCGAGGTCCAGGGTTGCGTTTTCAGTAGCGACCTGCTTGAAATCCAGCCCAGTGCCCGTATCATTGGGGATGTGAGCTACAAAGTTCTTGAAATGCACGGCGGCGCGCAGGTGTTGGGCACCTTGACCCATCGCGACAGCTCCGGCGCGGAGCCGTTTTTGGCGGTCTCCGGAGCATAATTTACGCCAACGGTCTATAATGGATCAAATGTTTTCACGTAGGAGTCTGAAATGAATGCTGTCGCCGAATCGCTCGATGTAATCCCGTCGCCTATTATCTTCACCGACAGCGCGGCGGAGAAGGTCGCTCAACTGATCGAGGAAGAGGGTAATCCAGACCTCAAACTGCGCGTATTCGTGCAGGGTGGCGGCTGCTCCGGCTTCCAGTACGGCTTCACGTTTGACGAAATCGTCAACGAAGACGACACCACCATGGTCAAGAACGGCGTCCAGCTGTTGATCGATTCGATGAGCTACCAGTACCTGGTCGGCGCGGAAATCGACTACAAGGACGACCTGGAAGGCGCGCAGTTCGTGATCAAGAATCCGACCGCCACCTCGACCTGCGGCTGCGGCTCGTCGTTCTCGGTTTAAATTAGTTTGCCCCATCAACGGCGGACAACTTCGGTTGTGCCGCCGTTTTTGTTTTAACGAGGGTAGAGCGCGCCCAGGACGCGATCGCCCTTGGCGCCCGTCACCGACGGCAGGTTGCCCGCCGTGCGCTCCGTGAAGCGGTAGCCCAGCCAGGCGAAGGCCATCGCCTCGACCCGGTTCGGCGCCACGCCCAGCGCCTGCGTCGACGCCAGCACCACCTGCTGGCCTAGCGCCGCCCCCAGCTCATTCATCAGCACGCCGTTGCAGGCGCCGCCTCCGCACACATAGACCGCCTGCGCGCCCGCGCCATGGGCCTGTAT
This sequence comes from Rugamonas rivuli, assembly GCF_009380165.1. Taxonomy (GTDB): domain Bacteria; phylum Pseudomonadota; class Gammaproteobacteria; order Burkholderiales; family Burkholderiaceae_D; genus Rugamonas; species Rugamonas rivuli. Next base: position 904,746 of record NZ_WHUF01000003.1, on the reverse strand, counting down.
CGCCTGCGCCAGCGTCAACGCCGTCAGCTGCGTCAGCGTGCGCTGCACGTCGGCCGGGGCTGCGCCGGGGAAGGCGGCCAGGTGCCGGTCCAGCCAATTGATGTGGAACAGGTCGCGGCCGGTGCTCTTGGGCGCCGGCAGCGCGAAATACGGTTCGGCCAGCATGGCCGCCAGCAAGCCAGGGATGACTTGGCCGCTGGCCGCCCAGGCGCCGTCCTGGTCGAACTCCTTGCCCTGATGGCGCGCGATCCACGCATCCATCAGCACATTGCCGGGGCCGGTATCGAAACCGGTGACGGTGCCATCTGCCAGCACGCTGATGTTCGAGATGCCGCCGATATTGGCCACCACCCGCGTCTGCCCGGCCTTGCCGAACAGCGCCTGGTGGAAGGCCGGCACCAGCGGCGCCCCCTGGCCGCCGGCGGCGATGTCGCGGCTGCGGAAATCGGCGATGACGTCGATGCCGCACAGTTCGGCCAGCAGGGCGGGGTTGTTGGTCTGGCGCGTGAAGCCCAGCTCGGGACGGTGGCGGATGGTCTGGCCGTGCACCGCGACCGCGCGGATATCCTGCGCTTGCAGCGAGGCGTCGGCCAGCAGCGCCTGCACGCATTCGGCGTAGTACCGCGCCAGTTGATTGGCGGCCAGCGCCTCGCGCTCGATCTCGTTGTGGCCGGCGGCCTGCAAGGCCATCAGGTCGGCGCGCAGCGCGGGCGGGAAGGGCACGTAGGCGGCCGCCAGCGTGTCGATGGCGTCATCGCTGAAGCGCGCCAGCGCGCCGTCGACGCCGTCCAGGCTGGTGCCGGACATCAAACCGATATACAAAGACATTGCCGCACCCCGAAACTGAAAAGCGTATTTTGCCTGAGTATGCGTGTGCTGTCGCACGGAAGAAGCGGCCTCGACGGCGCATGATGATAAAAAAACAGGCCGCCGAGGCGACCTGTTTTGATGTGGCTTATTTCGCCGCGACGCGGGTGCCGCCGGAGCCGCCCGGCTGCAGCAGCGCGAAGCGGTGCGACATGTCGGAGGCATAGGCCTTGAAGCGGGACATCTCGGCGGCCGTCAGCGGTGCCTGGGCTTGCACGTTCATCGTGCTCGGGTCCTTGGCTTCGCCGCCGACGCGGAATTCGTAGTGCAAGTGCGCGCCGGTCGACCAGCCGGTGGTGCCGACGTAGCCGATCACGTCACCCTGGCTGACCTTGCTGCCCTTTTTGATGCCAGGCGCAAAGCGGCTCATGTGGGCGTAGGCGGTGGTGTAGTTGGCCCAGTGCTTGATCATGACGAAGTTGCCGTAGCCGTTTTGCGTGCCGGCGAAATCGATCACGCCATCGCCAGAAGCGCGGATAGGGGTGCCGGTCGGAGCAGGGAAGTCGATGCCTTTGTGGGCTTTCCACTGGCCGGAAATCGGATGCACGCGCATCGCGAAGCCGGAGGAAATACGGGAGAATTCAACTGGGGATTTGAGGAAGGCTTTCTTGAGGGCTTTGCCGTCGAAGCTGTAGTAGCCGCCGCCCTGTTTGCTTTGCGGGTCTTCGAACCAGACCGACTGATACGTCGTGCCCTTGTTGGTGAACTCGCCCGCCAGAATGCGGCCCGCTCGCACGAACTCGCCGTCCTGCCAGAAGGTTTCATAGACCACGTTGAAATGGTCGCCGCGCTTCAGGTCGCCGCGGAAGTCGATGCTGGTCGAGAACATCTCGACGATCTGCTTGACGATGGTGTCCGGCAGCTTGGCGCCGTCTTCGCTCGAATCGGTCGCCGCATACAGCGTCGAGCTGATGGTACGCGCATGCATTTCCACGCGGCGTTCCAGCTTGGCCGCTACTTCTTCCGCGATAAAGCCGTCACCCTTGCGGCTGATCTTGATGTTCTTGACCGGAATGTCCTTGCCATCCACCACGACCGCGCGCAGCCATTGCAGATTGCCCTCGTCGTCCGTCTGCGCCTGTACGCGCTTGCCGGTCTTGAGCTGCATGACGCCTTTCGCCACTTTGTCTTTTTTGATAAAGTTCTCGGCCGCGTCGTCGTCGACGCCCAGACGGGTCAGCAGCGCAGCCAGCGTATCGCCGGCGCGGATTTTTTCTTCGTGGACGAAGTGTTCGGTGGAGGATTGCTGTTCAAGCGCGGAGATCTGGGAGCTGAGGTCTGGCAGTGCTACCGATTCCTGGACCGATTTGACCGGCAGGTCGGACGCGTCAGGGGCGAGCGGAGCTACGCCGGCGGCACCAAAAGCACATACTGCGAGAAACAATGCAGACGCGCTGATGATGCGCGCCTTGCGCGTAGAACCTAGCAGACTGAACAAGCGTGAGCTCGTGAATTTATGTATTTGGTTCATGCAATCAGTTAAAATTTGCCGCTTGAACTATTCAGGAACGTTTTATTTCTTCTAATTGTTATTAAAGTTCGTTTTCGTACGGCAAGATTGATGGATCGAGGATTATATCAAACTCCTGAAGCTGCCCCTCTTTTTCTGAAAAATACCTGCACAAAATTATGACTACCTCTTCTTCGACACCCGTGGCTCCCTCTAAAGCGTTGCCGTTGACCGACAAGGTTCTGGAGGCGCTCGCCATCACCAAACGCGGTGTCGACGAGCTGCTGATCGAAAGCGAGTTCGCCCAAAAGCTGGCGCGCTCCGAACAAAGCGGCGTGCCGCTGCGTATCAAGCTGGGCCTGGATCCTACCGCACCTGACCTGCACCTTGGCCACACCGTTGTATTGAACAAGATGCGCCAGCTGCAAGACCTGGGCCACCAGGTGATCTTCCTGATCGGCGATTTCACGTCCATGATCGGCGATCCGTCCGGCCGCAACGCCACCCGTCCGCCGCTGACGCGCGAGCAGGTCGAGCAGAACGCCATGACCTATTTCAAGCAGGCCTCGCTGGTGCTGGATCCGGCCAAGACCGAAATCCGCTACAACTCCGAATGGTGCGACCCGCTGGGCGCGCGCGGCCTGATCAAGCTGGCCTCGCACTACACGGTCGCCCGCATGATGGAGCGCGACGATTTCAGCAAACGCTTCAAGAGTGGGACTCCGATTGCGGTCCATGAGTTCCTTTATCCTTTGATGCAGGGCTACGATTCGGTCGCTTTGAAGGCCGACCTTGAGCTGGGTGGCACCGACCAGAAGTTCAACCTGCTGGTCGGCCGCGAGCTGCAGAAGGACTACGACCAGGAACCGCAGTGCATCCTGACCATGCCGCTGCTGGAAGGCCTGGACGGCGTCGACAAGATGTCCAAGTCGAAGAACAACTACATCGGCATCACCGAACCGGCTAATACCATGTTCGCCAAGATCATGAGCATTTCCGACGTGATGATGTGGAAATATTACGAACTGTTGTCGTTCCGCTCACTCGCAGACCTGGCCGCGCTGAAGGCCACCGTCGACGGCGGCGCCAATCCGCGCGACGCCAAAGTGGCGCTGGCGCAGGAAATCGTCGCCCGCTTCCATTCGCAGGCTGCGGCGGAAGAGGCGCTGAACGACTTCGTCAACCGCTCCAAGGGCGGTATTCCGGACGACGTGCCGGAAATCACGCTGCCGGGCGCTCCGGCCGGCATCCAGCAGCTGCTGAAGTCGGCCAATCTGTGCGCCTCGGTTTCCGAAGCCGGCCGCATGATCGACCAGGGCGGCGTGCGTATCGACGGCACGGTCATCAGCGACAAGACGGTCAAGATCGAGGCCGGCACCTTCGTGCTGCAAGTGGGCAAGCGCAAGTTCGCGCGCGTCACGCTGACGGCATGATCGGGCTGCTGCAACGCGTCAGCAGCGCCAGCGTGGTGGTCGACGGCGCCACCATCGGCGCCATCGACGCCGGTTTGATGGTGCTGGTGTGCGCCGAACGCAACGACACCGAGAAGGAAGCCGATGCACTGCTGGCCAAATTGCTGGGCTACCGCGTCTTCGCGGACGAGGCCGGCAAGATGAACCGCAGCGTCACCGACGTCGAGGGCGGCCTGCTGCTGGTGCCGCAGTTCACGCTGGCGGCCGACACCAAGTCCGGCACGCGGCCGTCGTTTACGCCGGCCGCCGCGCCGGCCGACGGCCTGCGTCTGTTCAACTATTTTGTCGAGCAGGCGCGGCTGAAGCATAAAGTGGTGCAAACCGGCCAGTTTGGCGCGGACATGAAGGTTGCGCTGACCAACGACGGTCCGGTGACGTTCTGGCTGCAAACGAACGCCAGGTAAAACCGTGGTTGGGAGACGGGCATGAAACTTTCAAGCGACAGCTTCCGCGACGGCGGCGCGATTCCGGCGCAATACGCTTTCGCGGCTTTGGATGCCTCGGGGCGGCAGGTCGGCCTGGCCGCCAACCGCAATCCCCAGCTGGCCTGGCGCGACGTGCCGGCCGGCACCGAGTCGCTGGTGCTGCTGTGCATAGACGGCGACGCGCCGCAGCATGAGGCCGACGTCAACCGCGCCGGCCGCATGCTGCCGGCCAGCCTGCCGCGTGGCGATTTCTTCCACTGGAGCCTGGTCGACATCCCGCCCGGCCTGCAAGCGATCGCCGAAGGCGCGCTGGCCGATGGCGTGATCGCGCGCGGCAAGCCGGGCCCGGACGTGCTGCTGGACGGTATGCCGCTGCGCCAGGGCGTCAACGACTACAGCGCCTGGTTTTCGGCCGACCCGGCAATGGCCGGCGACTATTACGGGTATGATGGCCCCTGTCCGCCGTTTAACGATGAGCGCGTGCACCACTACATTTTCCGCATCTACGCGCTGGACATACCGCGCCTGGCGCTGGGCGCGCGCTTCTGCTGCGCCGAGGTGCTCGACGCCATGTACGGCCACATCATCGACGAAGCCCAATTGATCGGCACCTACACCCTGAACCCGGCCCTGGCCGCCAAGCCACGCCGGTCCAGAAAAAAGATTGCATGAAGAACACCACTATTTTGCTGATCCGCCACGGCGAGACTTCCTGGAACGCCGTGCGCCGCCTGCAAGGCCACACCGATATCCCCTTGAATGAAGAGGGCGCCCGCCAGGCCGGCGCGCTGGCGCAGGCGCTGGCCGCCGAGCAGGTCGACGTGCTGGTTTCCAGCGACCTGCAGCGGGCGATGCAAACGGCGCAGGCCGTGGCCGACCAGTACGACAACCTGGCCGTGCACACCGACGACCAGTTGCGCGAACGCTGCTATGGCGTGTTCGAAGGCATGTTGTATGCCGAGATCGAGCAGCAGTACCCGGCCGAGTACGCGCTGTGGCAGGCGCGCGATATCGACGCCGTGATGCCATCCGGCGTGCGCGAGGCGGAAAGCTTCCGCCAGTTTTACCAGCGCTCGACCGAAGGCATCGCCGCCTGGGCGGAGCGCCACCCGGGCCGCACCATCGCCATCGTCGCCCACGGCGGCGTGCTGGAGTGTGCCTACCGGGAAGCGGTCGGCATGTCGCTCGACAGCCCGCGCGACTTCCAGGTCAAGAACGCCAGCATCAACCGTTTCACTTGGTCCGGCGGTAAGTTGGCACTCACCAGCTGGGGCGAAATCGACCACCTGAGCCTGGCCGCGATGGACGACATTATCTGACGACCGTGCTTAAAATTTTCGCACGGAAATGTTCGTTCATAACGGCAAGGCTGCACATTTGCCGAATTCATAAAAAATAGTGCTTATTATTTGAGCAGCCCTTCGGTTAAAATAGAGGGTTCCTTCTTCACGTTCAGGTATCGCCAGTGCAAATCGGCCCTCATTTACTGCGCAACAACGTTTTCGTCGCCCCCATGGCCGGCGTCACCGATCGCCCCTTCCGCCAGCTGTGCAAACAGCTCGGAGCAGGCTATGCGGTGTCCGAAATGGCGGCCTCGAATCCGCGCTTGTGGGCGACCGAAAAAAGCTCGCGCCGCACCGACCACACAGGCGAGATGGAACCGAAAGCGGTGCAGATCGCCGGCGCCGATCCGCAGGATCTGGCCGATTGCGCCCGCTTCAACGTCGAGCGCGGCGCCCAGATCATCGATATCAACATGGGCTGTCCGGTCAAGAAGGTCTGCAATGCGTGGTGCGGTTCGGCCCTGTTGCAGGACGAAGTGCTGGTCAAGCAGATCCTCGATGCCGTGGTGGGGGCGGTCGACGTGCCCGTCACGCTGAAATTCCGCACCGGCTGGAACCGCTCCAATAAAAACGCGCTGAACATCGCGCGCATTGCCGAGGACGCCGGCATCGCCATGCTGACCCTGCACGGCCGCACCCGCGCCGACGGCTACACCGGCGACGCCGAGTACGACACCATCGCAGCGGTCAAGCGCTCGGTTGCCATCCCGGTGGTGGCCAACGGCGACATCACCTCGCCCGAAAAGGCGAAGTTCGTGCTCGACTACACCGGCGCCGACGCTGTCATGGTGGGCCGCGCCGCCCAGGGCCGTCCGTGGATCTTCCGCGAGATCGACCATTACCTGCGCACCGGCACCCATCTGCCGGCGCCGTATGTGGACGAAGTGCGCGCCCTGATGGATGAACACCTGCGCGCCCACTATGCTTTCTACGGCGATTATCTGGGCGTGCGCACGGCGCGCAAGCACATCGGCTGGTATGTGCGCGACCTGCAAGGCGGCGAGGAATTCCGCCAGAGAATGAACCTGCTGGAATCCACCGAGGAACAACTGATTGCCGTCGATCAATTCTTCGAATCCCAGTGGAGTTACGGCGAGCGGTTACAATACCGCCTCCCCGAAGAATTGGAAGCGGCGTAAGACGGCGTAGAGAGCCTAAAAAAGTCGGATCAGAAGGGTAAGCGCCCGGGCCACAAGCCCTTGGAGCGATTTACCAGCGTCAACAGATTAAAACAGCGAACGATATAAAATGAGCAAAGAAAGCATCCAGGAAGTAGTCCAGAAGAGCCTCGAAGATTACTTCAACGACCTGGGCGAGCAGCAGGCATCGAACATCTACGACATGGTCGTGCTGACCGTGGAAAAACCGATCCTGGAAGTGGTCATGACGCGCGCCGACGGCAACCAGTCTCATGCCGCGCAGATGCTGGGCATCAACCGCAATACCTTGCGCAAAAAACTGCAAGAACACGGCCTGCTGTAACAGCGCGCGTTTTTCCGGCATGAGTGGCTGGGGACGGCCGCCGATGCCGCACCCGCAATACCGAATACGTTTTACCTCATATTCAACCACTAGCCCTCTCAAGCCATGATTAAACAAGCTCTCATCTCCGTCTCCGACAAAACCGGTGTGCTGGACTTCGCCCGCGCGCTGTCCGCCATGGGCGTCAACATCCTGTCGACCGGCGGCACCGCCAAACTGCTGGCCGACAACGGCGTCGCTGTCACCGAAGTGGCCGACTACACCGGCTTCCCGGAGATGCTCGATGGCCGCGTCAAGACGTTGCACCCGAAAGTCCACGGCGGCATCCTGGCCCGCCGCGATTTCCCGGAGCACATGGCCAAGCTGGCAGAGCACAACATCCCGACCATCGACATGGTGGTGGTCAACCTGTACCCGTTCCAGGCCACCGTGGCCAAGGATACCTGCACGCTGGAAGACGCGATCGAGAACATCGACATCGGCGGCCCGGCCATGCTGCGTTCGTCCGCCAAGAACCACAAGGACGTGGTCGTCATCTGCGACCCGGCCGACTACGGCGTGGTGCTGGCTGAAATGAAGGCCTCCGACAACGCCCCAGGCCACGTCAGCTACGACACCCGCTTCACGCTGGCCACCAAGGTCTACGCGCACACCGCGCAGTACGACGGCGCCATCGCCAACTACCTGACCAGCCTGGACGCGAGCCGCGCCCACGCCAGCCGCAACACCTATCCGAAGACGCTGAACGTGGCGTTTGAAAAAGTGCAGGACATGCGCTACGGCGAAAACCCGCACCAGTCGGCCGCGTTCTACCGCGACGTCGCCGCGACCGAAGGCGCGCTGGCCAACTACAAGCAGCTGCAGGGCAAGGAACTGTCGTTCAACAACATCGCCGATGCGGACGCCGCATGGGAATGCGTGAAGAGCATGGGCAGCTTCGACCAGAGCGCCGCCTGCGTGATCGTCAAGCACGCCAATCCGTGCGGCGTGGCGCTGGGCGCCAACGCGGCCGACGCGTACAAGCGCGCGCTGCAGACTGATCCGACCTCGGCGTTCGGCGGCATCATCGCCTTCAACGTCGAAGTGGACGCGGCTGCCGCGACCGAGCTGGCCAAGCTGTTCGTCGAAGTGCTGATCGCGCCGACCTTCACCGCTGAAGCCAAGCAGATCCTGTCGGCCAAGCAGAACGTGCGCCTGCTGGAAATCCCATTGGGTAACGGCGTCAACGCCATGGACTTCAAGCGCGTCGGTGGCGGCCTGCTGGTGCAGTCGGCCGATTCGAAGAACGTGCTGATCGCCGACCTGAAAGTGGTCAGCAAGCTGCAGCCTACGCCGCAGCAACTGCAAGACATGATGTTTGCCTGGCGCGTGGCCAAGTACGTCAAGTCCAACGCCATCGTCTTCTGCGGTAACAACATGACCTTGGGCGTGGGCGCAGGCCAGATGAGCCGTATCGACTCGGCCCGCATCGCTTCGATCAAGGCGCAGAACGCCGGCCTGTCGCTGACCGGTTCGGTCGTGGCGTCGGATGCCTTCTTCCCGTTCCGCGACGGCCTGGACGTGGTGGTCGATGCGGGCGCGACCTGCGTGATCCACCCGGGCGGCTCGATGCGCGACCAGGAAGTGATCGACGCGGCCGATGAGCGCGGCGTGGTCATGCTGTACACCGGCACCCGTCATTTCCGCCATTAAGACCTAGGTAGCATGCACAGTGCGGCGGATCTGCGGATCCGCCGCACTGTTTTTATATACAGCATTCAATGTTCCCGGTTACAATCCGGGAATGATTATTCTAGGCATCGACCCCGGCTTGCGCACGACCGGCTTTGGCGTCATCCACAAGCAGGGTGCCAAGCTGCGCTACATCGCTTCCGGCACCATCAAGAGTGGCGAGGGGGATCTGCCCACCCGCCTCAAGGTGATCCTGGACGGCGTGGCCGAAGTGGCCCGCACCTACCAACCCGACTACGCCGCCATCGAGCAGGTGTTCGTCAACGTCAATCCACAATCGACTTTGCTGCTGGGTCAGGCCCGCGGCGCAGCCATCTGCGCGCTGGTGTCGGCCGATTTGAGCGTAGCCGAGTATTCGCCGACGCAGGTCAAGCAGGCGGTGGTGGGCACGGGGCGCGCGGTCAAGGCGCAGGTGCAGGACATGGTGGCGCGGCTGTTGTCGCTGCCCGGTCTGCCCGGCACCGATGCCGCCGATGCGCTCGGTGTCGCCATCTGCCACGCGCACAGCCGCGAAACGCTGACCTTGATCGCCGGCGCCGACCAGGGCACGACCACGGCCGCGCGCGGTCCGCTGGCCGGCCTGCGCATGAAAAACGGCCGCCTGGTCGGCTAAACCTCCCTCTTTAAAGGCCTTAATACGATGATCGGTCGTCTCTCCGGTATTCTGCTTGAAAAAAATCCGCCGCAACTGCTGGTTGACTGCGGCGGCGTCGGCTACGAAGTCGATGTGTCGATGAGCACTTTCTACAACCTGCCCGGCGTGGGCGAGAAAGTGGTGCTGTTCACGCACCAGGCGATCCGCGAGGACGCGCATCTGCTGTTCGGCTTCGGCAACGCCGAGGAGCGGGCGGTGTTTCGCCAGCTGATCAAGATCACCGGTGTCGGCGCGCGCACCGCGCTGTCGATTTTGTCGGGCATGTCGATCGCCGACCTGGCGCAGGCGGTGACGTTGCAGGAATCGGGCCGCCTGGTCAAGGTGCCGGGCATCGGCAAGAAGACGGCCGAGCGTTTGCTGTTGGAACTGAAAGGCAAGCTGGGCGCGGACATCGGCGCCGGCGGCGCGCACGCCGTGCCGGACTCGCAATCCGATATCCTGAACGCGCTGCTGGCGCTGGGCTATTCCGACAAGGAAGCCTTGCTGGCACTGAAGACCGTCCCCGCCGGCAGCGGCGTTTCGGACGGCATCAAGCAAGCACTGAAGGCGCTGTCCAAAGGCTGATACGCCTCAATCGAATCGCAAGCGGCTCCGCCTAAGCTCGACCATCGAGCCAAGCGGAGCTGCCGATCATGGACCAAGCGATACGCTTTCCCTGGAACCACTTCCCACCCGTCTACATTCACGCGTCGGAGAATTTCGTCAAGATGCACCATGCTTATCCAGCAGCCACGGCAGGAGATACGTGGGCGGCCATGGAATTGGTTGCCGACGCGATTTCCTTTCCAGTGCTGGAGCAACTTTGGAAGCGTTTTGATGCGCAAGCCCCTGTATTGGTCAGTGTGCGTACGACGGAGGCGTCTGGTGTCAGCGTCATCCCCGATGCGATGGCGAGGACTATCTCTGCTCTTCTGCGGTGGCCCTGGGAGCGTAGGATAGTTCAGGCAAATAAGCTGAAACACGCTGGTGCAAGCGGATACGAACGGCTGCAACGCCAAGTGATTTTCAGTGGTCGAGTTTTAATTGGACTAAACTATTTGCTGGTAGATGACGTCCTCGGACAAGGCGGAACTCTCGCTAATTTGCGAGGTCACATACTTGCGCAGAAAGGCTGTGTCATAGGCGCGACGGTTTTAAGGGGCAGGGATTATTCGGCTGAGCTAGCCCTTACGGATGCAAAACTCTCAGAGCTACGGAGGCAGCATGGACACATCGAATATTGGTGGCGACAGCGGTTCGGCTTCGGATTCGAATCCCTTACCGCGTCAGAAGCCAGATTTCTCAGTCGAGCTCGCACGGCTGAAAGGATCATTGAGGGCTTGGAAGCAGTTGATGGATGAAGGCAAGGTAGAATCACTGGTGGTGAAAATAGACTCTCCACCGGAATTGGATGGTATTCCCTACCGTATGCTGACTGAGCGGGAACTGCGCCTACTCAGGATAAGCAAAAGACAGATACACAATTACATCACCCGCATACTGCAAACACCACCGAAACTTGATTAGGCAACCAGCAACTGCATGAGCATCCAGACCGACAGCTTCACCGAACAACGCATCATCGACGCGGCGCCATCGTCGCCGAATGAAGAGGCGATCGAGCGCGCCTTGCGGCCCAAGCATCTCGATGAATACGTCGGCCAGTCCAAGATCCGCGACCAGCTGGAAATCTTCATCGCCGCCGCCCGCAACCGCAAAGAAGCGCTCGACCACACGCTGCTGTTCGGCCCGCCCGGCCTGGGCAAGACCACGCTGGCCAACATCATCGCCCGCGAGATGGGCGTGAACCTGCGCCAGACTTCCGGCCCGGTGCTGGAACGTCCCGGCGACCTGGCCGCGATCCTGACCAACCTGGAAGCCAACGACGTCCTGTTCATCGATGAAATCCACCGCTTGTCGCCGGTGGTCGAGGAGATCCTGTACCCGGCGCTGGAAGACTACCAGATCGACATCATGATCGGCGAAGGCCCGGCCGCGCGCTCCGTCAAGCTGGACCTGCAACCGTTCACGCTGGTCGGCGCCACCACCCGCGCCGGCATGCTGACCAATCCGCTGCGCGACCGCTTCGGCATCGTCGCCCGCCTGGAGTTCTACAACACCGAGGAACTGACCAAGATCGTCACGCGCAGCGCCGCACTGCTGAAGGCCAACATCGCTCCCGACGGCGCGGTCGAGATCGCACGCCGCGCGCGCGGCACGCCGCGTATCGCCAACCGCCTGCTGCGCCGCGTGCGCGACTACGCCGAAGTCAAAGGCAACGGCGACATCACCAAGACCGTGGCCGACGCCGCGCTGGTCATGCTCGACGTCGACACCGTCGGCTTCGACGTCATGGACCGCAAGCTGCTCGAAGCGGTGCTGTACAAGTTCGGCGGCGGCCCGGTCGGCATCGGCAACCTGGCGGCGGCCATCGGCGAAGCGGCCGACACCATCGAGGACGTGTTGGAACCCTACCTTATCCAGCAAGGCTTCCTGCAACGCACGCCGCGCGGCCGCGTCGCCACGCCGGCCGCGTACAAGCACTTCGGCGTCACGCCGCCGCGCACCAATCCCAACGGCGAACTGTGGGATCTGTGATGCAGATCTGGGTCGACGCCGACGCCTGCCCGGCGGTCATCAAGGAAATCCTCTACCGCGTGGCCGACCGCGTGCCGCTGCAAGTCACGCTGGTGGCCAACCAGCTGCTGCGGGTGCCGCCGTCGCGCCACATCCGTTCGGTGCAAGTGCCGTCCGGCGCCGACGTGGCCGACCAGGAAATCGTGCGCCTGCTGGAACCGGGTGACCTGGTCGTCACCGGCGACATCCCGCTGGCCTCGGACGTGCTGAAGAAGGGCGGCTACGCGCTCAACCCGCGCGGCGAGTTCTACACCGACGACAACATCGCGCAGATGCTGACCATGCGCGCCTTCATGGACGAGCTGCGTGGCAGCGGCGTCGACACCGGCGGCCCGGCCGCCTTCAGCCAGGGCGACCGGCAGAACTTCGCCAACAGCCTGGACCGCCACATCAGCAAGATCCAGCGCGAGTCCGCCAGCCGTGGATGAACTGCGCGCCATCTCGACTTTCGTCAGAGCCGCCGAACTGGGCAGCTTCAACAAGGTCGCCGAAGCGCAGGGCACCACGCCGCAGGCCGTCAGCAAAACCATCCGCCAGTTCGAGCAGCACCTCGGCGTGCGCCTGTTCCACCGCACCACCCGCAACAGCTCGCTGACCGAGGAAGGCCAGCGCCTGCTGGAGTCGGTCAAGCCCAGCCTGGACGGCATGGTCGGCGCGCTCAACCGCGCCCGCAGCGCGGCGCGCGAAGACGAGGGCATGATACGCATCGCCACCTCGGGCTCGATGGCGCGCAAGATGCTGGCGCCTCTGCTGGCCGAGTTCCAACAACGCTATCCGCTGATCCAGTTCGACCTGCTGCAGGAAGACGGCTTCGCCGACCTGGTGGGCGACCGCATCGACGTCGGCTTCCGAGGCGGCAACGCGCCGGATGCGCAAGTGGTCAGCCGCCGCCTGTTCCCGGTGCAGCAGATCGTCTGCGCCACGCCCGGGTACTTGCAGCGCCACGGCGTGCCGCGCACGCTGGACGATTTGCAGGCGCACCGCTGCACCGGCTACCGCCAGCCGGGCAGCGGCCGAGCGATGGCGTGGGAATTCGAGGTCGATGGCGGCGTCGTGTTCCATCACGTGCAGACCGTCCTGCTGAGCAATGACCCCGACACGGAAATGCACATGGTGCTGGCCGGCATGGGCGTCGGCCAGATCGACAGCATCAACGGCGCCGCCGCCATCCGCGACGGGCGCCTGAAGCCGCTGCTGGTCGAGCATGTCAGTGAGCGCATGGGCTTGTATCTGTACTTCGCCCAGCGCGCCGACATGCCGGGCCGGGTGCGGCGCTTTATCGACTTCGCGGTCGAGCGGCTGCGCGACAGCGGGCAGTTTTACCTGTCCGCCGCCGAGCTGCGCAAGCACGCTTTGTAAACTTTAAGTTGGTACTGTAACGGGGTTTTGCGACTACTCCGGTTGGGGTTGCGCACCTATAGTTCACCTGTCGCCGGCGCTTCCGGCGCTTAACCAACAGGAGAACTACCATGACTCAATTATCGAACCGTGTTGCCGTCATCACCGGCGCCTCCAGCGGCATCGGCCGCGCCACCGCCAAACTGCTGGCCGCACGCGGCGCCAAGGTCGCCGTGCTGGCACGCCGTGGCGACATGCTGGAACAGCTGGTCGCCGAGATCCGCGCAGCCGGCGGCACCGCGATGGCATTGACGGTCGACGTCACCGACCAGGCATCGATCGACAAGGCCGCAGCGACCATCGAACAAAGCTGGGGCCCGGCCAACCTGGTTTTCAACAACGCAGGCGTGATGCTGCCCGCTGCAATTGAAGCGCGCGAGACCGGTCCATGGGAACAGCAGATCGACCTCAACGTCACCGGCGCGATGCGCGTGATCTCGGCCTTCGTGCCGCAACTGCTGAAGTCGGCGGAGGCGGGCGCCACGGTCGACCTGGTCAACACCTCGTCGATCGCCGCGCAAAACATCTATCCCTACTTTGCCGTCTACAGCGCCACCAAGGCCTACGTCAGCCACCTGACGCGCCACCTGCGGGCGGAGCTGGGGCCGAAGAATGTGCGCGTGTCGGTGATCGAGCCGGGCTGCACCGACACGGAACTGCAAGGCCACTTCCAGTTCCCCGGCGCGATCGCATGGCTGGAAGGGGCGAAGCAAACCATCAACTTCCTGAAGCCGGAAGACGTGGCGGAGGTGGTCGGTTTCCTGGCCACGCAGCCCAAGCACGTGAACCTGCAGCAGGTCGTCGTGATGCCGACCAATCAGGCGTCGTAATTACTTGGGGATGCGCAGGGTAGGCACGAAGCGGGTCAGGTAGATGGTCACGCCGACACCGATGGCCACCAGCATGATCTGCAACGGCAGCTTACCCACGCGCCATATCGAATAGCCCAGCGAGGCCCACATGAAGATCAGCACCCAGACCTTGCCGCGCAGCGGGATGCCCTGGCCGTTCTCGTAGTCGCGCAGGTATTTGCCGAAGACGCGGTTGGTCTGCAGCCAGTGGTGCATGCGGGTCGAGCCGCGTGCGAAGCAGGCGGAAGCCAGTAGTAGAAAGGGTGTGGTCGGCAGCAGCGGCAAAAAAATGCCGAGGACGCCCAGAGCGATGGCCAGGCAGCCGACCAGGTTCAGGAATATTTTCATGCAATCAGCCTGGTGGGGAACCGCCCCATTATCCACGCTCTGCCGCAGCGTGGATAGTAGGGGCGTCCCGCCCTGGCTTGCTTACTTGGCGACGGTACGGGTGCCGACCACTTCAACCGTCACGCGGCGGTTCTTGGCGCGGCCTTCCGCTGTGCGGTTGTCGGCCAGCGGCTGGGTTTCGCCCTTGCCCTCGGTGTAGATGCGCGTAGCGTCCACGCCCTTGCTCACCAGGTAGGCCTTGACCGCTTCGGCGCGGCGCAGCGACAGCTTCTGGTTGTAGTCGCTGGCGCCCACCGAGTCGGTATGGCCGACAGTCACCATCACCTCGGTGTCCATGCCTCGCAGCTTGAGCAGCAAGTCGTCCAGCGCGGCCTTGCCGTCCGGCTTGACGGCGGAGTTGTCGAAATCGAACAGCGCTTCAGCGGCGAACGATACTTTCTCCGATGTCGGCTGGGGCGCTTTCGGCGGCGGTGGTGGCAGCGGCGTTACCACCGGCGCTGGCGCTGGCGCCGCCTCGGCCGGCGGCGGCACGTAGACCGGTGCGCTGTGCGCCGGCCGGCCCAGCTTGTAGACCAGGCTGACCGACAACAGGTCGACATCGCCACGGTTGCCGACGGCGTCGTTGACGCGATAGCGTTCCACTTCGCCGCGCAGCGCCAGGGCTTCGCTCAGTTTGTATTCCAGGCCCAGGCCGGCCTTGGCGTTGAGCTTGCGTTCGCTATGATCGGGGCCGGTCACTGCCGCCAGGCGGTTGCCGCCGAAATGCGTGCTGGTCTTGGCGTAGTTCGCACCGACCCGGCCCAGCAGCGACAGGCGCTCGGTCAGCGGCAGTTGCGCCAGCAAGTCCAGGTTGGCGCCACGGAAGCCGGCCTCGCCGTTGAGCGTGCCGTTGCCGGACGTGGTGGCGTCGAAGCCGAACTGGCCCAGGTCGAAGTAACCCAGCTCCAGCGCCAGGTAGCGGTTCAGCTGCTTGCCGACAAACAGCTTGTAGCCGGTGTCGCGCTGGTCCGTGTTGAAGGCGGTGACGGTGGCGCCGTTCGCTTGCAGGCTGTTGGTCAGGCGCTGCTGGTCGATGTTGGCGCGCGAGCGGCCGACGCCCGCGCCCAGGTACCAGGCGCTGTTGGCCCAGTCCGGATTGACGAAAGGCTCTTCCGCTTGCGCGGCTTGCATGGCGAGCATGGCGCACGCGAGCGCGCTCAGTGTTCCTAGTTTTTTTGCGATGGTCATGATGGTGTCCCTGAGAGGTGAGCGTTTATTTGGTGATCTGGTTGTTGCGCAGCGTGACGGCGGCGGCGGTCAGCACGCGGCCGCTGAGCAGCGTGGTGTTGTCGCCGACGGTGATCGCGGCGGACTGGCCGAGGATCGTGCCTTTGAAGACGCTGTTGGCGCCCAGCGTGGTCGGGCCGACCGGCAGCCAGTTCACATTGGCCGCGGTGGCGCCGTTGCTCAGGGCGACGATGGAATTGGCGGTCGAGTTCAGCGTCAGTGCGGTGCGGAAGATGTACACGCCGGGACCGCTCAGCGTCATGGTGCCGGTGATGTTGATGGCGCCGGCGTAGCAGTACACGCCCGGTGCGAAGGTCTGGCCGCCGAGATCGACGCCGCCGGCAAAGCTGACGTCGCAGCTGCGGCCGTTGGCGTTGCTGATCGCGGTTTGCAGATCGGCCAGCGCGCCGGACAGGATGGCGCCGGATTTGTAGTTGGTGTAGCCGGCGGCCAGCGTCGGATCGGTGGTCTGCGAAGGCGAGCCGACATCGCCGGTGATCAGCGTGGTGCCGCCGGCGTTATTGGTCAGCGAGGTGCCGGCCAGTACCGCGAAGCTGGCGGCGCCGCCCAGTGGAACCGGCAGGGCGACCGGCGGCAGCACGATGGCGGACACCGTCAGCGCGGCGCTGCCCGATTTGGCGCCGACGGTGGCGGTGATGGTGGCGGTGCCGGCGGCGACGCCGGTCGCCATGCCGCTGCCGGCGATGGTGGCGATCGACGGGCTGGCCGACGTCCAGGTGGCGCTGCCGGTGACGAAGGCGGTGCTGTTATCCGAGTAGGTGGCGGTGGCGACGAATTGCTGCTGGCCGCCGATCAGGACGGTGGCGGCGGCCGGCGTGACGGCGATGCTGGTCAGCGTGGCGGCGGGCACCGTGACGGTGGTGGCGGCGCTCTTGCCGTTGCTGGTGGCGGTGATCACCGAAGTGCCGAGCGCGACACCGGAGACCAGGCCGCCGGTGCTGACGGTGGCGCTGGCCGGCGTTGCCGACACGAAGGTCGAACTGGCGGTCAGGTCAAGCGTGGTGTTGTCCGAGTAGGTGCCGACCACCGCCAGCTGGCGCGTGGCGGCGATCTGCACGGTGGGCGCTTGCGGCGTGACGGCGATGGACAGCAGCACGGCCGGCGTGACGGTCAGCGTGGCCGATGCGGTCTTGCCGTTGTAGGCGGCGCTGATGACGGCGCTGCCGACACCGGTGCCGGTGGCCAGGCCGGTGGCCGCGGCGACGGTGGCGACGGCCGGCGTGGCGGAGCTCCACGCGGCGACTACCGCTTGCGTGGAGCCGTCGCTGAAGGTGGCGTTGGCGTTGAACTGCTGCGTCGCGCCCAGCGCGATGCCGGGCGCCGGCGGCGTAACGGCCAGCGACACCAGCGTGGCGGCCGGCAGGCCGAGTATGGGATCGCGTCCCTGGTCGCCACCGCCGCCGCATCCGGCCAGCAGGGCTACGGCAAGCAGGCCGACGGAACAGACCAGGGTCTGGGTATATCTCTTCAGGGATTTCATGATGTTTCCTTTGTGCTGAAACAGTGGACCAACAAGCAGCCTTCGCGCTGGGCGTAAGGCAAGTGGTCCACGATGTCATGCCCGGCCGGGCCGGTATGTGCGCTTGCGCGCATAGCACCTTGATATCAGGAAACTTTGTGGGATTTAAACGTCGGAGCGCTTAGTCGGCGCCGCGCCGTCTTCCTTACGGCGGATACAAAAAATATAAAAATGAAATCATTGTAAGGACGATGCGATGTCATGTGACCAACACGGGCCGCGCGGCTGCGCGGCATCCCGTTCACATTCCACCAGGAGACATCAGATGAAACCTTACCCTCTCGCCAAGGCCGTGCTGGCCGCTTGCGTCGGCCTGTCGGCCTGCGCCGCCCAGGCGGCAGACGTTACCTTCACCTTCACCAACACCGCGCCGGTCGGCGGAGTCGGCGTCGCGCCGCTGTGGCTGGGCCTGCACAACGGCAGCTTCGACAGCTTCGATGTCGGCAGCGCGGCGTCGGTGGCGATCGAGCGCGCGGCCGAAGACGGCAATGCCGGCGTGCTGACCTCCGACTTCGCCAGCCAGGTCGCGGGCGGCTTGCAGACCAGGCTGCCGCTGGGACCGCGCTTTCCCGGCGCCAGCAGCACGTTCACGCTGCACAACGTCGATTTGAGCGGCGCCAACCGCTACCTGAGCTACGCCGCGATGGTCGTGCTCAGCAATGATTTCTTTATCGGCAATGACAACGCCAAGGCGATCGACCTGTCGTCGCTGGCGGGTGGCGGCAGCCTGTCGCTGGCGCTGGGCGGCGCCGGCCATGTGTATGACGCCGGCACCGAGCAGAACAACTTCGCCTACTCGCTGGCCAACGGCGCCTACGGTATCGGCGGCGGCCAGAGTGGACCGAATCAGGGGATAGACGAGCATGGCGTGGTGCACGTTGTCACCGGCAATCCCTATGCGGACTTTGTCGATGGCGGCAACTACGTGCCGGCCAACTTCGACTGGACTGCGCTGAACTTCAACAACCAGCAAGCCATCGGCCGCCTCGATATTTCGGTGACGGCCGTGCCGGAGCCGGAAACCTATGCGATGCTGTTCGCCGGCCTCGGCCTGCTGGGCGTGGTGGCGCGTCGCCGCAACAGCGCCGGCGCTTAAGCGACAACTGCGCCGGGATGGCTGTGTGCGTTTATTCCTGGCGCACCCACACCTGCGAGCGGCCCAGCATCGGCACGCCGATGTAGCCGCGCACGCTCAGCTTCTTGCCGCTGTCGGTCAGGTGCATTTTGCTGCGGTAGACCTTGCCGTTGTCCGGATCGAGGATCTCGCCGCCGTTGTATTCGTCGCCGTCTTTTTTCAGGCCGGTCATGATCACCAGGCCGACGACCGGCTGATCCTTGCGCGCGCCTTCGCACTTTTCGCATTTCGGATTCTGGTCTTCGTTCGGCGCGCGGAACAGCTGTTCGATCTTGCCTTGCAGCGCGCCATTGCTTTCGGTGATGCGTATCAGCGCTTTCGGCTTGCCGCTGACGTCGTCGATGTTTTTCCACAGGCCGACCGGGGAGGCGTCGTCGGCAAAGGCCGGCGCGATGGACAGCGCGGCGGTGATGATGAAGGCGAGGTATTTCATGTGGTGTCTCCAGGGTGATTTTTTGTCCAAAGAGTGTAGCAAATAAATGACCGGTCGTACTATTTTTACGGGTTTTACACAAAATATCTAAAACAAGATAATATGTGTAAATGAAGAAAACGCCCGAACAGCAAAACCTGCTCCAGCAGATGCAGCAAATCGCCGACGGCCTGGGCAGGACCCTGGCGCCGTTCTGCGAAGTGGTGCTGCACGACCTGACCGATCCCGAGCACGCCATTTTAGCGATCCACAACAACCTGTCCGGGCGCAGCATCGGCGCACCGGCGACGGAGCTGGGCCTGGCGCGCGCCGCCGACCCCGACATCGCCCAGGTCATCGCCAACTATCCCAACACCTTCGCCGACGGCCGCCGCGCCAAGAGTACTTCGATCGGCATCAAGGATAGCACCGGGCAGTACGTCGCCGCGCTGTGCATGAATGTCGACCTGACGGTGTTCCGCAGCCTGAACACCTTGCTGACGCAGTTCAGCTCGGTCGACAACGATTCCGCCATCCGCGAGACGCTGGAGCCGGCCGGCGCCGACGCGCTGCGCGCCCGTATCGACCAGTTCGCCGCGCGCCTGGCCACCACGCCGCGCGCGCTCAAGGCCGACGAGCGCAAGGCGCTGATGCGCGAGCTCAAGGAGTCCGGCCTGAGCGACGTGCGCCGCGCCATGGACATCGTCGCCAATTACCTCAACGTCTCGCGCGCCACGGTGTACAACGATGCCAGATAAAGCCCAACTGCTGTTGCTGGACCGCGACCAGGCCGCCGCGCTGTTGCAGCCGGAACTGGTGATGGCCGCCGTGCGCGAAGCCTTCCTGCTGCACGCCAACGGCGAAGGCCGCATCTTTCCGCTGGTGCGCGAAGTCTTGCCGGCCGGCGTGTTCGGCATCAAGTCCGGCGGCGTGATGCAGCAGGAGCTGCTGGGCATGAAGGCGGCCGGCTTCTGGCCCGGCAACCGCCAGCACGGCGCCGACGGCCACCAGGCCACGATCATGCTGTTCGATCCGGCCAGCGGACGGCCGCAATGCCTGATCGACGGCAACGCCGTCACCACCACCCGCACCGCGGCGGCGGGCGCGCTGGGCCTGCTGGCATTGGCGCGGCGCGACAGTGCGGCGCTGTGCGTGTTCGGCACCGGCGTGCAAGCCGCGGCGCATGTGGACTACGCGCTGCGCGTGCTGCCCGCGCTGCGCCGCGTGCGCTACCTGACGTCCGACGGCCGCCGCGATCCGCAGTTCGAAGCGCGCTTCGCGCAGCGCTGCGACATCGCCCCCGGCGCCAGCCCCGACGCGGCGGTGGCCGACAGCGACATCGTTATCACCGCCACGCCCGGACGCGGCCCGCTGTTCGCGGCGCAGGCCGTGCGTCCCGGCACCCATCTGAATTGCGTCGGCAGCGACACACGCGGCAAGCGCGAACTGCCGGAAGGCTTGCCGGCGCGGGCGCGCGTCTGGGCCGACGATTTGACGCAGGCGCTGACCATCGGCGAGCTGCAATGGGCGCCGCAGACGCCGGCGCAGGAATTCGGCACGCTGCTGGCCGCCGGCGGGCGCGCGCGCCACGGCATCGCGGCGGACACCATCACGCTGTTCGACATGACGGGCATCGCCCTGCAGGATCTTTCGGTGGCGCGCATGCTGCAGCAGCGCGCTTTGGCAACTGGCACAGGCACCAACGTCGCCTGGCCCTGGTAACGCAAGAAATCAATACGAGGAATATGATGAGCGAACTGAAACTCCCAACCTACGCCGACGTGGTCGCCGCCTCGGAACGCATCGCCGGCCACGCGCACCGCACGCCGGTGGCCACCTCGCGCACCGCCAACGAGGAACTGGGCGCCGAGGTGTTCTTCAAGTGCGAGAACCTGCAGCGCATGGGCGCGTTCAAATTCCGCGGCGGCTACAACGCGCTGGCGCGCTTCGACGACGTGCAGCGCCGCGCCGGCGTGGTGGCCTTCTCGTCGGGCAACCATGCGCAGGCGATCGCGCTGTCGGCCAGGCTGCTGGGCATACCCGCCACCATCATCATGCCGCACGACGCGCCGGCTTCGAAGATCGCCGCCACGCGCGGCTACGGCGCCGAGTTGGTGCTCTACGACCGCTACACCGAAGACCGCGAACAGATAGGCCGCGACCTGGCCGCCAAACATGGCCTGACGCTGATCCCGCCCTACGACCACGCCGACGTGATCGCAGGCCAAGGCACGGCGGCCAAGGAATTGCTGGAGGATGTGCCCCGTCTTGATGCACTGTTCGTCTGCCTCGGCGGCGGCGGCTTGCTGAGCGGTTCGGCCTTGGCGGCGCGGGCGATTTCGCCGTCCACCAAAATCTACGGCGTGGAACCGGAAGCGGGCAACGACGGCCAGCAATCCTTCCGCAGCGGCAGCATCGTGCACATCGATACGCCCAAGACCATTGCCGACGGCGCGCAGACCCAGCACCTGGGCAAGCTGACTTTTCCCATCATCCAGCGCGACGTCGACGATATCCTGACCGTCAGCGACGAACAGCTGCGCGCTGAAATGCGCTTCTTCGCCGCCCGCATGAAGATGGTGGTGGAGCCGACCGGCTGCCTGGGCTTCGCCGCCGCACGCGCCATGAAGGAGCAACTGCGCGGCAAGCGCGTGGGCGTCATCATCAGCGGCGGCAACGTCGATATCGAGCGCTACGCCGCCTTGCTGGCGCCGTGATCAGGCGTACTTCTTCAGCTTGAAATCCCGCAGCACTTCGCGTGCGGCGTTGTGGCCGGGCGCACCGGTGACGCCGCCGCCGGGATGCGTGCCCGCGCCGCAGGTGTAGAGCCCGGCGATCGGGCCGCGATAGTCGGCATGGCCCAGCATGGGGCGTGCCGAGAACAGCTGGTCCAGCCCCAGCGCGCCGTGGAAGATGTCGCCGCCGACCAGGCCGAAGGTGCGCTCCAGGTCGAGCGGACTCATGATCTGCCGGCCCAGTACCGAAGCCTTGAAGTTGGGCGCGTGGCTGTTGACGGTGTCTATCATCAGGTCCGCCACGGTATCGCGGTGATCGTCCCAGCTGGCGCCGTCGGGCAGCTGCGGCGCCACGTGCTGGCAGAACAGGCTGGCGACATGCTGGCCGGGCGGCGCCAGCGTCGGATCCAGCGTGGACGGAATCAGCACTTCCACAATCGGCTTGCGCGACCAGCCCAGGGCGCGGGCGTCGTGATAGGCGCGCTCCATGTAGTCCAGGCTGGGGGCGATGATGATGCCGCTGCCGTGGTGTTCCGCCATCTGCTTGCCGGGCAGGCAGCTGAAGTCCGGCAGTTCCGACAGCGCGACGTTCATGCGGAAGGTGCCGGAGCCGCAACGCCATCCTTCCATGCGGCGCAGGAAGTCGGCGGGCAGTGCGGCCGCGTCCACCAGCGAGGTGTACAGCAAACGCGGATTGAGGTTGGACACCACCACCCGCGCATCGAGCCGCTCGCCGCGTGCGGTGACGACGCCCACGGCCTGGCCCTTATCCAGCAGCACTTCCCGCACGCCGCAGTCGGTGCGGATCTCGACGCCGCTGGCCTCGGCCGAGCGCGCCATCGCCTGCGTGATCGCGCCCATGCCGCCGATGGCGTGGCCCCATGCGCCTTTCTTGCCGTTCACCTCGCCGAACACATGATGCAGCAGCACGTAGGCCGAGCCGGGCGTGTACGGACTGGCGTAGTTGCCGACGATGCTGTCGAAACCGTAGGCGGCCTTGATCGGCGCGCTGTCGAACCAGCCGTCCAGATAGTCGCCGGCCGATTTGGTGAACAGGTCGAGCAATTCGCGCTGGGTGGCGATGGGCAGCTTGCGCAGGCGGTTGCCGAGGCTGCCGGCCTTGAACAGCTCGGGCAGGGCGCCCAGCCAGCCGCCCTGGACCACGTTGGGCGGCGTTTGCAGCACGGTGTCGCGCAGCAAGGCGGCGGCCGTTTCCAGATGCTCGGCGTAGGCTTGCAGGCGGCCGGCGTCGCGTGGAGAAAACTTCGCCACTTCGGCCTCGGTCTGGCCGGCGCCTATCTTCAGGTAGCGGCCATCCTCCAGTGGCAGGAAGTTCGACAGCGGACGCTCGACGATGCGCAAGCCATGCCTGGCCAGCTCCAGGTCGGCGATCACCTTGGGATTGAGCAGCGACACGGTGTACGCGGCCACGGAGTTGCGGAAGCCTGGATGGAATTCCTCCGTCACCGCCGCGCCGCCGACCACGGAGCGCCGCTCCAGCACCGTGACTTTCAAGCCGGCCTTGGCCAGATAATGGGCACACACCAGACCGTTGTGGCCGCCGCCGATAATCACCACGTCGCGCATCAGATCACTCCTTGAACTCAGAACCTCCATTGTGCGGACAGGTTCGGCAAATTGCATTGCTCAGGTAGACGAATTGCGGGAAAATACTAGTCAAAATGCCGAATATTTCGGCAAAAGGAAAACATGGACGAGATCGACCAACAACTGCTGGCGCTGCTGCGCGAAAACGCACGGGCCACGACGACCGAGCTGGCGCGCAAGCTGGGGATGTCGCGCACGACAGTGCAAAGCCGCATCGAGCGGCTGGAACGTTCCGGCGTGGTGATCGGCTACACCGTGCGCACCAGCGCCGACTATCAGGCTGGGCTGGTGCGGGCGCTGGTGATGATCACGGCCACGCCCAAGCTGACGCCCGCCATCGAGCGGGCCTTGCGCCGTGTCGCGCAGGTACGCACGCTGCATTCGGTGAACGGCATTTACGACTTCATCGCCGGCGTTGAAGCGGCATCAGTGGAAGAACTGGACGGCGTAGTGGACCGCATTGGCGCGCTGGATGGCGTGGAGCGCACCACAACGTCGATCATGATGACCACGCGTATCGACCGCTGACTCCGGTTCTCCGGTTTTCGCGGAGGATACAGGGGGTGGTTCGCTTTTTTTCGGGTTTTACTAAAACGCGATAACCACTACTACCTCGTGATAACCATCGATATTTCGCCAGAGTTCGCACTAATCGGGAACTAACTGCTGCTAATCGGTTCTAACGAATACAGGCTCCAAAATTTTAGTATCAGTTAGCGATCGGTACGGAAATTTTAGTAAGCCTTAGCGCGCTGTAGTACGCCTTAGCGGTGGTTAGCAGCGGTTAGTAAAAACCCGATTTTGGAGAACCCCCATGCCTACTCATAGCCTTCAATTCCCGATCCGCGTGCCCGACGATGTGCTGGTAGAGCTGGGCGAATTCACAGGCTTGTTCTGGTCGGATGTTTTCGGCCTGGAGCCCTTCGTCTGCGAGGCCATCCGCAACTACATCAATCCACCGCCGCCACCTCCGCAGCAGCAGCCGGCGACACTATCCGAAGCAGGCTACCAATGGAAGGAGTTGTTTCTTCCCGAAGGAACAAGGCTGCGCGCCAGCTTCGACCGCCAGCAATATTTCGCCATAGTGGAAGGGGCGGAAATCAAGTATGGCAAGCACGCGGTGTCGCCGTCCTGTTTTGCGAACCTGCAGGGCAGCGGCAACCGCAATGCGTGGAAAGCCATCTGGCTGCGCCTTCCAGGCAGTGATGCATGGCTGTTGGCCGACGTCTGCCGGGCGGCCAGGAAAGCGGCGATAGCGCGTTTGCTCGCTGGCGAGACGCAGGAAGATCGACGCCCCCCTCCGGCGGCAATCGAACCGGCGCAAGACCAGGTCACGCAGGCATCAAAGCGCCGCACGGCCAGTCCAGCAGCGGCCGACATTGAACGCACTCGCACTGGACGGCAGCCCACAGCGCGCCAATCAGCGCCGCGACAACCCAGCCTCCGCCCACCCAGCGCGCCAGCAGCGACGCCCGGCAACGGCACACAGCCCAAGAACGGTTCCGGACGAGGCGCCCGCCGTCGCAAACGTCGTGCGACCAAACACGTTTCCGGAAATCCATGAAGAATAAAAAAAGCCGCACGGTTTGCACCGGGCGGCTTTTTGCTTAGAGGCAGACCTTATCAGGCAGCCGGCAGCTTGGCGAACTGCTCGCGCATCTTGTCCAGCGTGGCCGAGAAGTTGGCGACGCGTTCCTTCTCCTGCGCCACCACCTCGGCCGGTGCGCGGGCGACGAAGCTTTCGTTCGACAGCTTGCCGTTGGCCTTGTTGATCTCGCCTTCAACGCGGGCGATCTCCTTGGCCAGACGCTCACGCTCGGCCTTCACATCGATCTCCACCTTCAGCATCAGCTTGGTCGTGCCGACGATGGACACGGCGGCTGGCGATTCCGGCAGCGCATCCACAATCTGCACCTCGGCCAGCTTGCCCAGCGACTGGATGTACGGTGCGAACACTTCCATCGCCGCCTTGTCGGCCGCATTGGTCGGTTCGACGATCAGCGGCACGCGCAGCGACGGCGCCAGTTGCATTTCGCCGCGCAGGTTGCGGGTCGCATCGGTCAGTGCCTTCAGCTGCTGCATCCACGCCTCGGCCGATTCATCGATGGCGGAGGTGTTGGCGATCGGGTAAGGCTGGGTCATGATCGAATCGCCGGTCTTGCCTGCCAGCGGCGCGACGGCCTGCCACAGCGCTTCGGTGACGAACGGGATGACTGGATGCGCCAGACGCAGCACCACTTCCAGCACGCGCAGCAGCGTGTGGCGGGTGGCGCGTTGCTGGCCTTCGGTGCCGCTCTGCACCTGGACTTTGGCCACTTCCAGATACCAGTCGCAGTACTCGTCCCAGACGAACTTGTAGATGGTCGAAGCGATGTTGTCGAAGCGGTAGTCTTCGAAGCCCTTGGCCACGTCCAGCTCGGCTTTTTGCAGCAGCGAGATGATCCACTTGTCGGCGTTCGACAGGTCGGCCACGCTGGCGCTGCAATCCTTGCCTTCGGTATTCATCAGCACGAAGCGGGTGGCGTTCCACAGCTTGTTGCAGAAGTTGCGATAGCCTTCGGCGCGGCCCAGGTCGAAGTTGATGTTGCGGCCCAGCGAGGCGTAGGACGCCATCGTGAAGCGCACCGCATCGGTGCCGTAGGCGGCGATACCTTCCGGGAATTCCTTGCGGGTAGCCTTGGCGATCTTCTCGGCCGCTTTCGGATTCATCAGGCCGGTGGTGCGTTTCTCCACCAGCGCATCGATGCCGATGCCGTCGATCAGGTCGATCGGGTCCAGCGTGTTGCCCTTGGACTTGGACATCTTCTGGCCGGTCGAATCGCGCACCAGGCCGTGCACGTACACGGTCTCGAACGGTACCTTGCCGGTGAAGTGCGCGGTCATCATGACCATGCGCGCCACCCAGAAGAAGATGATGTCGAAGCCCGTGACCAGCACCGACGACGGCAGGAAGGCCTTGATATCAGGCGTTTCTTCCGGCCAGCCCAGCGTGGAGAACGGCACCAGCGCGGACGAGAACCACGTGTCGAGCACGTCGTTGTCGCGGCGCAGCGGGCCGGTCACGCCCTTGGCGGCCGCTTGCGCGATCGCTTCGGCTTCGGTCTTGGCGACGAAGATGTTGCCGGCGTCGTCATACCATGCCGGGATCTGGTGGCCCCACCACAGCTGGCGCGAGATGCACCAGTCCTGGATGTTGTTGAGCCACTGGTTGTAAGTGGTGCTCCAGTTTTCCGGCACGAACTTGATCTCGCCGTTGGCGACCTTGTCCAGCGCGGTTTCGGCGATCGATTTGCCCGGGAAGAAAGTGCCTTCCGGCGCCGGCTTGCTCATGGCGACGAACCACTGGTCGGTCAGCATCGGTTCGATGATGACGCCGGTACGGTCGCCGCGCGGCACCATCAGCTTGTGCGGCTTGACTTGTTCCAGCAAGCCTTGCGCGTCCAGGTCGGCGACGATCTGCTTGCGGGCCACGAAGCGGTCCATGCCGCGATAGGCGACCGGCGCTTCATCGTTGATCTTCGCTTCCAGCGTCATGATGGTCAGCAGCGGCAGCTTGTGGCGCTGGCCGACGGCGTAGTCGTTCAGGTCGTGCGCAGGGGTGATCTTGACGCAGCCGGTGCCGAATTCCTTGTCGACGTATTCGTCGGCGATGATCGGGATTTCGCGGTCGGTCAACGGCAGCTTCAGCATCTTGCCGACCAGCGGCAGGTAGCGCTCGTCGGTCGGGTCCACGGCCACGGCGACGTCGCCCAGCATGGTTTCAGGACGGGTGGTGGCGACGGTCAGCATGCCGCTGCCATCGGCCAGCGGGTACTTGATGTACCACATCGAGCCGTCTTCCTCTTCCGACACCACTTCCAGGTCGGAGACGGCGGTGCCCAGCACCGGATCCCAGTTGACCAGGCGCTTGCCGCGGTAGATCAGGCCTTGCTCATGCAGGCGCACGAAGACGTCGGTGACGACTTTCGAGCGCGGCTCGTCCATCGTGAAGTACTCGCGCTGCCAGTCCGGCGACGTGCCCAGGCGGCGCATCTGGCCGGTGATGGTGGAGCCGGATTTCTCTTTCCACTCCCAGACTTTCTTGACGAACTCTTCGCGGCCGAGGTCGTGGCGCGAGATTTTCTGCGCGTCCAGCTGGCGCTCCACCACGATCTGGGTGGCGATGCCGGCGTGGTCGGTGCCCGGGATCCAGGCGGTGTTATGGCCCAGCATGCGATGGTAGCGGGTCAGGCCGTCCATGATGGTCTGGTTGAAGGCATGGCCCATGTGCAGGGTGCCGGTCACGTTCGGCGGCGGCAGCTGGATGCTGAAAGAAGGTTTGCCGGCGTCGAGGGTGGCGGTGTAGTAACCGCGCTGTTCCCACTCGGTACGCCAGAATTGTTCAATGTCGGCAGGCTCGAAAGACTTGGCTAATTCCATGATTTGGCAGATTAAATTTGGAGAAACAGCCATTATAGATGACGCGGCAAGCCATGCGCAGATTAGCAGCTTGTTAAACTCTGGACATTTGCGGCCAGGATGTCGAATTCTGGAATTTTTTTGACTCGTCTCCGTCAAAGGCATACCGTTGTCGGCCCCGATAATGGTTTTAATGACAAGGAGACGGAAATGACAACACGCATCATTGCTGTGCTGATCGCTGGCTTATTCGCCGGTGCTTCGGCTTCCGCGCTGGCCCAGTCCAACAAGATCTGGATCAGCGTCGGCGACGCCGCCTATGCCCAGTTGCAGAAGGTGGCGCCGCAGGTGCAGGCGCGCGAGAGCCGCGCCACGTTCGCCGCTTCGGCGGGGCAGGAAAAGCTGCATCTGGTCGAGGTCGACGAGCAGCAGATGCTGTCGCTGTCGGCCGCCGTGCACAAGAAGCTGCGCCGCTGCGGCGGTTTCATGTTCCATGCCAGCGAGGCGGCCGGCCTGGCCGCGCTGTCGCCGGCCAAGGACCAGGCCCGCACTGCGCAACTGGCCGCGATCCGGCCGTCGTATGTGAT
This sequence comes from Rugamonas rivuli, assembly GCF_009380165.1. GTDB lineage: Bacteria > Pseudomonadota > Gammaproteobacteria > Burkholderiales > Burkholderiaceae_D > Rugamonas > Rugamonas rivuli. The sequence goes on along the minus strand of NZ_WHUF01000003.1, from coordinate 876,427 downwards.
CGACCAGCAAAGCGTGGTCAATCCCATGCTGAGCCAGATGCAGGCCAGTAACATCGGCCAGACCATCGTCGACATGTCGTCCTACGCCAACCGCTACTACACCACCAACAACGGCGTCAACGCATCCAACTGGCTCAAGCAGCGCTGGACCACGATGGCGGCCGGCCGCAGCGACATCGCCGTGACCCAGTACACGCACGCATCGTGGCCGCAGAAATCGGTGATCCTGACCATCACCGGCACCGACAATCCGAACGAAGTGGTGGTGCTGGGCGGCCACCTGGACTCGATCAACCAGTCCGGCACCAGCGAGACCACGCGCGCGCCCGGCGCCGACGACGACGCCTCCGGCATCGCCAGCCTGACCGAGGTGCTGCGGGTGATGGTGGCCAGCGGCTACAAGCCGCGCCGCACCATCAAGCTGATCGGCTACGCCGCCGAGGAAGTGGGCCTGCGCGGCTCGCAGGACATCGCCCAGAACCACAAGGCCAACAACGTCAACGTGGTCGGCGTGATGCAGCTCGACATGACCAACTACAAGGGCTCGGTCAACGACATTTACCTGTACACCGACTACACCGACAATGCGCAGAACACCTTCGTCGGCAACCTGATCACGACCTATCTGCCGACCTTGAAAATCGGCTACGACCAGTGCGGCTACGCCTGCTCCGACCATGCATCGTGGACCTCGGCCGGCTACTGGTCGTCGATGCCGTTCGAGGCGGCGATGGGCGAGGATGATCCCTACATCCACACCGCCAACGACACCTACGCCAACACCGGCAACCAGGCCGACCACGCGCTGAAGTTTGCGCGCATGGCGCTGGCCTACGCGGTTGAGCTGGGCAGCGACGGCGGCGGCGTGACGCCGCCGGCCGACCACACCGAAACCTTCACCGGCACGCTGACCAAGGGCCAGACCCGCGCCTACGGTCCGTACAAGGTGGCGGCCAACGGCAGCTTCAAGGCCGCGCTCAGCGGCAGCGGCGACACCGACCTGTACGTGCGCAAGGCCGGCACGCCGACCACCACCACCTACGACTGCAAGTCCGACGGCCCGACCAGCACCGAGAACTGCAGCGTGTCGTACACGGCCGCCGGCAATGCCTATGTGCTGTTGAACGGCTACACCGCGTCCAGCTACACGCTGACCGTGACGTATCCGCCGCAGTAATGCCGCCCATTGGGTGCGCCGGGGCGGCCGGCCTGTTGTTGCGGCCGCCCCACCTGGGGTATTCTTGAGCGAACCATAACAGGAGACCCCGATGCCCAGCTTTGAAACCGTCACCCTCAGCGTTGAAAACCACATCGCCACCGTGCGCCTGAACCGCCCGGAGAAACTGAACGCGATGAATCTGGCAATGTGGAACGATATCCGCAGCGTGTTCCAGCACATCGACGCCACGCCGGAGATCCGCGTGGCGGTGCTGGAAGGGGAGGGCAAGGCCTTCACGTCCGGCATCGACCTGCAGATGATGATGGGCCTGGGCGCGCAGATCCGCGACGATTGCGACGGCCGCACGCGCGAGAACCTGCGCCGCGTGATCCTCGACCTGCAGGACACATTGACCAGCCTGGAGCGCTGCCGCAAGCCGGTGCTGGCGGCCGTGCACGGCGCCTGCGTCGGCGGCGGCATCGACCTGATCTGCTGCGCCGACATGCGCTACTGCTCGGCCGACGCCTGGTTCACCATCAAGGAAATCGATATCGGCATGACGGCCGACGTGGGCACCTTGCAGCGCCTGCCCAAACTGATCGGCGACGGCATGGCGCGCGAGCTGGCCTACACGGCGCGCAAGGTCGACGCCGCCGAGGCGAAGGAAATCCGCCTGGTCAACCGCGTGTTCGACACGCCGGAAGCGCTGCGCGAGGGCGTGCACGCGATCGCCGCCGACATCGCCGCCAAGGCGCCGCTGGCGATACGCGGCGTGAAGGAAATGATCACCTACGCCCGCGACCACTCGGTAGCCGACGGCCTCAACTACAACGCCACCTGGAACGCCGCCATGCTGATGTCGGCCGACTTGCATGAAGCCATGATGTCCGGCATGAGCAAGCGGCCGCCGGCTTTCAAGGACTAAGTGTTGCCTCTGGGTATTAAAAACATTGCATTTTGAAATCACACCGTGTACCTTGCTGGCTGGATATTTGTAAAATAATCTACCAAAAGGGATAACATGCTGCAGAGACTAGCGATAGTGGGAAGTCTGGCCATTTTGTTGAGCGCCTGCGCGTCGCCGCCGCGGATCGCCTTGACGCCGGACGTGCGCCAGCAGATCAGCGACGTCAGGGCGCAGGCCGTGGTGTGGCAGGACGAGCTGATCGTCCGCGCCGAAGCGCCCGGCGTTAGCGCCGCGTTGGGTGGCGGCTTGCTGGGGGCGATGATCGATTCGAACATCATCGAAGGCCGGCAGAACGCCGTGCAGGGCGCGATCGATCCGTTCTATGCGTCGATCGACGACCTGGATTTTCGCCAGCAGATGTGGACTGCGATGGACCCGGCTTTCCAGAGCGATTTCGGTTTCAAGTTCAGCCAGGTCGACAAGGGCGCGCTGATCCGACAAGGCAAGGAGCTCAACGCCACGGTCGAAGCGTTAAAGCCGAATCAGGGATATTTGTACGTCAAAACCGAGTACACGCTGACACCCGATTACTCGCGCCTGAATATCCACACCTGGGCGCTGATGTGGAAGGGTGGTAACACCACGCCGGTGTATCAGAATACGCTGTTCTATCAGTCGGCCGCGGTGGGGCCGGGCGGCGTTGCGTCGGTGCCGGTGTGGGCGGCGGACCATGGCCAGAAGTACCGCGCCGCCGTGGCCGAGGGCATAGCCCAGACGGTGCAGATGCTGAAGCTGGATCTGGCCGCCAACGCCGCAGACAAGGAAGGCCGGTCGGTCGTGGTCAAGCAATATACCGGTGCCGCGTCGGTCGATATCAGCGGCCCCTTGATGTCCGAGCAGAACGGCCGCGTGATCGCCCGCCATGCCAACGGCACCGTTTACTCCTTAGTCAACTGATCGGATCGAGCGCATGAAACTGAAACAGATCGTATTGCCGGCGCTGCTGGCCGCCGCCGTGCACGCCCCGGCCGCCCAGGCGGTCGAGAACGCCGTATTGGCCTATGACGCCGCCACCCGCGACACGCCGCCGGTGCGCTATCCCAACGCCTGCGCCATCAATCTGCTGAGCGTAACGGACGGCCGCAACAACAAGGAAACCATAGGCAACGCCGTCATTCCTATCGTCGCCGGCGAGCCGCTGACCTGGCTCAATGGCGGGCTGGATAACCTGGCCGCCTACGGCTTCAAGGTCCAGCACAGCCCGACGCCGGTGGCGGGCGCGGTGAACCTGGATATCAGCCTGATCCGTGCCTACACCTTCCACGCCGGCATGCGCATCAACGGCACAGTGGCGATGGATATGGGCGTGCTGCGCTCGGGCAAGCGCGACGTGGTCAAGGTGCGGGCGGCCGGCAGCAAAGCCAATATGATGAATTCGACCTCCGAGTTCGTCACCGCGCTGAACTATGCGCTCAACAACGCCACCGGCAGCATGGCCTTCACGCTGAAGAGTCTGTGTTCGGACAAGGACGTCGTGGCGCTGGCCAACTGATCTCGGCGTCCGGGCCTGATCAGAAAACCTCCACCTTCGTCCGTATCATACGAAAAACAAACTAACCGGTATTTTTTGCGCAACCTGGAAAGGCCGGCGTATAATTAGTCCGCTGCCGCAAGGCGGCACACGCTAGGGGTCCTGCGCATCATTGCGATGCGCGGGTGAGAAATACCCTCCGAACCTGATCTGGATAATGCCAGCGAAGGGAAGCTTAGGACATCGCCGCCACATATCGTTCCCTCTGTGGCCCGGCGCCGTCCAACCTCCTTTGCTGGCTCCTGTAGCTAACGAAGGAGCCAAATGAACGCCAATCCTAAATTCCTCTCCGCCACCGCCACGGTGGACGAGGCAGCCATCAAGCCCTTACCGAATTCCCGCAAAGTCTACGTCGAAGGCAGCCGTCCCGATATCCGCGTGCCGATGCGCGAAATCACCCAAGCCGATACGCCGGCCTCGTTCGGTTTCGAAGCCAATCCGCCGATCTACGTCTACGACACCTCCGGCCCCTACACCGACCCGGACGCCACCATCGACATCCGCTCCGGCCTGGCCGCGACCCCGCGCCTGCCATGGATACTGGAGCGCGACGATACCGAGGAACTGGACGGCCCGACCTCCGAGTACGGCCAGGCCCGCCTTGCCGATCCGGCGCTGGCCGAGCTGCGCTTCAACCTGCACCGCAAGCCGCGCCGCGCCCGCGAGGGCAAGAACGTCACGCAGATGCACTACGCGCGCCAGGGCATCATCACGCCCGAGATGGAGTTCGTCGCCATCCGTGAAAACCTGCGCCGCCAGGAATACCTGGAAAACCTGAAGAACTCCGGCCCGATGGGCCAGCGCCTGGCCGACCTGATGGGCCGCCAGCATCCGGGCCAGTCGTTCGGCGCCAGCATCCCGGCCACCATCACGCCGGAATTCGTGCGCGAGGAAATCGCCCGTGGCCGCGCCATCATCCCGGCCAACATCAACCACCCGGAAATCGAACCGATGATCATCGGCCGCAACTTCCTCGTGAAGATCAACGCCAACATCGGCAACTCCGCCGTCACCTCGTCGATCGGCGAGGAAGTCGAGAAGATGACCTGGGCCATCCGCTGGGGCGGCGACAACGTCATGGACCTGTCCACCGGCAAGCACATCCACGAAACGCGCGAATGGATCATCCGCAACAGCCCGGTCCCCATCGGCACCGTGCCGATCTACCAGGCGCTGGAAAAAGTCAACGGCAAGGCCGAAGACCTGACCTGGGAAATCTTCCGCGACACGCTGATCGAACAGGCCGAGCAGGGCGTCGACTACTTCACCATCCACGCCGGCGTGCTGCTGCGCTACGTGCCGATGACGGCCAAGCGCCTGACCGGCATCGTCTCGCGCGGCGGCTCCATCATGGCCAAGTGGTGCCTGGCGCATCACAAGGAATCCTTCCTGTACACGCACTTCGAAGAGATCTGCCAGATCATGAAGGCCTACGACGTGTCGTTCTCGCTGGGCGACGGCCTGCGCCCAGGCTCGATCTACGACGCCAACGACGAAGCCCAGCTGGGCGAACTGAAGACCCTGGGCGAACTGACCCAGATCGCCTGGAAGCACGACGTACAGGTGATGATCGAAGGCCCGGGCCACGTGCCGATGCAGCTCATCAAGGAGAACATGGACCTGCAACTGGAACAGTGCCACGAAGCGCCGTTCTACACGCTGGGCCCTTTGACCACCGACATCGCGCCCGGCTACGACCACATCACCTCCGGCATCGGCGCCGCGCAGATCGGCTGGTACGGCACGGCCATGCTGTGCTACGTCACGCCGAAGGAGCACCTGGGCCTGCCCGACAAGAACGACGTCAAGGACGGCATCATCACCTACAAGATCGCCGCCCACGCGGCCGACCTGGCCAAGGGCCATCCGGGCGCGCAGATCCGCGACAACGCGCTGTCCAAGGCGCGCTTCGAGTTCCGCTGGGACGACCAGTTCAACATCGGCCTCGACCCCGACAAGGCGCGCGAGTTCCACGACGAGACGCTGCCCAAGGATTCGGCCAAGGTGGCGCACTTCTGCTCGATGTGCGGCCCGCATTTCTGCTCGATGAAGATCACGCAGGAAGTGCGCGAGTTCGCCGCCGCCAACGGCATGAGCGACGGCGCGGCGCTGGAGCAGGGCATGCAGGTCAAGGCGGTGGAGTTCATCAAGAACGGCGCCGAACTGTATCGCAAGCTGTGAGGCCGGCATGATCGACATCGAATTGAACGGCGCCCCGCACCAGGTGCCGCCGCGCCAGACGCTGGGTGAACTGATAGCCGCTTTGTCGCTGACGGGACAGGCGCTGGCGCTGGCGGTCAACCGCGCGGTGGTGCCGCGCCAGCAGTGGCCGCAGCGCGAGCTGCAGCCGCAGGACAAGGTCGACATCGTGCGCGCCATCGGCGGCGGTTAAACACATCAAGGAATCATCATGGAAAATCAGGACTTGCTCACCATCGCAGGCAAGAGCTACAAATCGCGGCTGCTGGTCGGCAGCGGCAAGTACAAGGACTTGCAACAGACCCGCGAGGCGACCGACGCCGCCGAAGCGGAAATCATCACCGTTGCCATCCGCCGCGTCAACATCGGCCAGGATCCGAAAGCGCCCAGCCTGCTGGACGTGCTGCCGCCGTCGCAGTACACCATCCTGCCCAACACGGCCGGCTGCTACACCGCCAAGGACGCGGTCTACACGCTGCAGATGGCGCGTGAACTGCTGAACGGCCACAAGCTGGTCAAGCTGGAAGTGCTGGGCGACGAAAAGACGCTGTTCCCGCACATGCCGGAAACGCTGGTGGCCGCCGAGGCGCTGGTCAAGGACGGCTTCGACGTCATGGTCTATTGCAGCGACGATCCCATCCAGGCCAAGATCCTGGAAGACATCGGCTGCGTGGCGGTGATGCCGCTGGCGTCGCTGATCGGCTCCGGCATGGGCATCCTCAATCCGTGGAACCTGTCGCTGATCATCGAGCAGGCCAAGGTGCCGGTGCTGGTCGATGCCGGCGTCGGCACGGCCTCGGACGCGGCCATCGCCATGGAACTGGGCTGCGACGGCGTGCTGATGAACACCGCCATCGCCGGCGCGCAGGATCCGGTGCGCATGGCGCGCGCCATGAAGCTGGGCGTGCAGGCCGGCCGCGAGGCTTACCTGGCCGGCCGCATCGCCCGCAAGTTCGCAGCCTCGCCGTCGTCGCCGATGGCGGGCCGGCTGGCATGAGCGTGCCCTTGTCCGCCGAACTGGCCGCGCAGCTGATGGCGCAACTGGTGGCGCGGCCTTGCGTGCTGGTGTTCGCCGGACTCGATCCGTCGGGCGGCGCTGGCATCGCGGCCGATCTGCAATCGGTGGCCGGGCAGGGCGCGCATGCGCTCACCGTGGCCACCGCGCTGACGGTGCAGGACAACGACCGCGTCTACGGCGTGCAGCCGGTCGACGGCGCCATGGTGCTGCGCCAGGCGCAGGCGCTGGTCGACAAGGTGACGGTGCGGGCGGTGAAGATCGGCATCCCCGGCAGTGCCGCCAACGCGCAGGCGATCGCCGAGGTGATCGCGCGGCTGCGCCGCCGCCAGCCGGAACTGCCGGTGGTGCTGGACCCGGTGCTGGCCAGCGGCCACGGCGATCTGCTGTCGCGCGACGACGCGGTGCAGGCGCTGGCGCCGCTGCTGCCATTGGTGACGGTGCTCACGCCCAACGGCCCGGAGGCGCTGGCGCTGACCGGCGCCGCCGATCCGTCCGCGCAGGCGCAGGCCTTGCGCGCGCGCGGCTGCCGTCATGTGCTGATCACCGGCGGCCACGGCGACGGCGACGAAGTGGTCAACCGCTGGTTCGGCCCCGGCGCGGCGCCGATGCAGCGGCTGTCCGACCCCGGCCCGCAGGAAGATTCGCGCAACTGGAACTGGCCGCGTTTGAGCGGCGCCTTCCACGGCAGCGGCTGCACGCTGGCTTCGGCCATCGCCGGCCAGCTGGCGCTGGGCATGCCGATGGAGCGCGCGCTGGAACTGGCGCAGCAGTATTGCTACCGTTCGCTGCGCGGCGCCTACACCGTGGCGCCCGGCCAGCGCATCCCGCAGCGCTTACCCCACATCTGAGAGAACATCATGCAAGGACTTTATCTGGTCACGCCCAACTGGGACGACACCGCCCGCCTGCTGGACCTGAGCGAGCAGGCGCTGGCCGCCGGCCAAGGCGCGCGCCCCGGCATCGCGCTGCTGCAATACCGCCACAAGGAAGCCGGCCCGGCGTTGCGGCTGGAGCAGGCTGGCGCGCTGCTGGCGTTGTGCCGGCGCTACGGCGTGCCCTTCATCGTCAACGATTATGTCGAACTGTGCGAGCAGATCGGCGCCGACGGCGTCCACGTCGGCGGCACCGATGCCGAGGTGGCGCAGGTGCGCGCCCAGCTGGGCACGGACAAGATCATCGGCGCCTCCTGCTACGGCGACCTGCCGCGCGCGCTGGACGCGCAGGCGGCCGGCGCCAGCTACGTGGCCTTCGGCGGTTTCTATCCGTCGCGCGTGAAAAAATACGCAGTCACTACCAAGATGGAGATCCTCGACCAGGCGCGCGAAGCCATCCGCGTGCCGACCGTGGTGATCGGCGGCATGACGCCGGAAAACGCCGCACCGCTGGCGGCGCGCGGCGCTTCGATGGTGGCGGCCATCAGCAGCGTCTACCAGGCCGACGATGTGGCGGCCGCGGTGGCGGCTTTTACCCGCCTGTATGCGGCGGAAAAGGCGGGTGTACAAATCGCTTGAGGCGGGCGCGGTTTTCCGCTTTATAATTGGGGCGTTAGCTTAAGCCCAAGGTTGCCGCCCTATGAATGTCCCTACCAGCCCGAAGCGTCTGATACTCATCGTCGACGACGATCAACTGCTGCTCGATTTCCTCGGCGAGGTGCTGGGCAGCTCCGGCTACGATATCCTCAAGGCGTCGTCGGCCGAACAGGCGCTGCAGCTGATCGCCCAGCGCGAGCCGGACCTGGCCCTGCTCGACATCCACATGCCCGGCATGAACGGGCTGGAACTGGCCAAGCAGCTGCACGCCACCAGTTCGGTGCCGTTCATGTTCCTGTCCGGCCGCGGCGATGCCGACGCCGGCAAGCAGGCCGCCTCCTACGGCGCGGTCGGCTTCCTGGTCAAGCCGGTCGACGAGAAGCACCTGATGCCGGCCTTTACCGCCGGCCTGGCGCGCGCCGACGAAATCCGCCAGCTGCGCCGCACCGAGCTGAACCTGAACGCCGCGCTGGCCGCCGGCCGCGAAACCAGCCTGGCCGTCGGCCTGCTGATGTGCAAATTCCAGACCGACCGCAACACCGCCTTCGAAGTGCTGCGCGACCACGCCCGCTCCAACCGCCGCAAGGTCAACGAGGTGGCCGACCAGCTGCTGGCGGCGGAAGAAACATTGAACAGTTTGCACCTGGCCTTCAGCCAGCGTCTGAAAAAGTAGACGCCGGCTGTTTTTCGCCCAGCATTTTCTTGCTTTGTGGCATTCATGATGTAGACTGTGTTTGTTAGCGGCGGGTTTTCATACCCGCCCGCTTCGATGTGCGGCAGGGCCTCCAACCTGCGCTTGCCGCCTCTCCGGCCGCCTTTCCCCTGCGACCGTCATGACCCCTCGGCCCAACTCCGCCGACCCCGCGTTGCCCCGGCTATCCCTTTGCTGCCGGCACCGCATTTCCATTTGCTTTGTGTGCGGAGACACTTATGACGAACGATTTTTCCCAGGAAACCTACCGTCCCTTCAGCGACCAGGAAGGCGGCGGCGCCATCGGCTTTTCGATCTTCGCGGAAGCGCCGCGCGTGCTGCACGTGGACGGCGACGCCGACACGGCGCTGGTGCTGTCCACGCTGCTCGTGCCGGAAACCCAGGTGACGCACGCGGCCACGCTGGCCGATGCCGAATCCCTGCTGCGGCTGCAGCGCTTCGCGCTGGTGGTGATCGACCCCGACCTGCCGGACGGCGACGGCGGCAGCCTGCTGTCGCTGGTGCGCCAGCGCCAGGGCGAGGCGCGCGTGCTGCTGTACTCGGCCCGCCATCCGGAGCAGCATCTGGCCGGCAGCGCCTTCCTGCCCAAGCCGTGGACTTCGCCGCGCCAGCTGTGGCGCACGGTGTCGGACCTGCTGTGCCTGGGCCAGGCGATGCCGGTCGAACCGCAGTAGCGGAGCGCGCACCACAGATCGCCCTCGGCTTGTTATCATGGCGGACCACCGGAACGGCCCTCCGTTCCGGTCCCCCGAATAACACAGCCACAGGACGAACAATGAAAACCAAAGCAGCTATCGCATGGCAGGCGGGCAAACCGCTGACGATCGAGGAAGTGGAACTGGGCGGCCCGCGCGAAGGCGAGGTGCTGGTCGAGATCAAGGCCACCGGCATCTGCCACACCGATTACTACACGCTGTCCGGCGCCGATCCGGAAGGCATCTTCCCGGCCATTCTCGGCCATGAGGGCGCGGGCGTGGTGGTCGATGTCGGCCCCGGCGTCAAGTCGCTGAAAAAGGACGACCACGTCATTCCGCTGTACACGCCGGAATGCCGCCAGTGCAAATTCTGCCTGTCGCAAAAGACCAACCTGTGCCAGTCGATCCGGGCTACCCAGGGCCGCGGCCTGATGCCGGACGCCACCAGCCGCTTCTCCATAGCCGGCAAGCCTATCTACCACTACATGGGCACGTCGACCTTCTCCAACTACATCGTGGTGCCGGAAATCGCGCTGGCCAAGATCCGCGAAGATGCGCCGTTCGACAAGGTGTGCTACATCGGTTGCGGCGTCACCACCGGCGTCGGCGCGGTGCTGTTCACGGCCAAGGTCGAGGCGGGCGCGAACGTGGTGGTGTTCGGCCTGGGCGGCATCGGCCTGAACGTGATCCAGGCGGCCAAGATGGTCGGCGCGGACAAGATCATCGGCGTCGACATCAACCCGGCCCGCCAGGAAATGGCGCGCAAGTTCGGCATGACCCATTTCATCAATCCGACCGAAGTCGAGAACGTGGTCGACGCCATCATCCAGCTGACCGACGGCGGCGCCGACTACTCCTTCGAGTGCATCGGCAACACCACCACCATGCGCCAGTCGCTGGAGTGCTGCCACAAGGGTTGGGGCCAGTCCATCATCATCGGCGTGGCGGCGGCGGGGCAGGAGATTTCCACCCGTCCGTTCCAGCTGGTCACGGGGCGGGTGTGGAAGGGTTCGGCCTTCGGCGGCGCGCGCGGCCGCACCGACGTGCCGAAGATCGTCGACTGGTACATGGAAGGCAAGCTCAATATCGACGACCTGATCACCCACCGCCTGCCGCTGGAACGCATCAACGAAGGCTTCGATCTGATGAAGAGCGGCGAATCGATCCGCTCGGTCGTCATTTATTGACGCCTGTCGCGGCGGAATGCAGCTGGCTCCGGTGAAGCTGCATTCCGTCGCAATCCGCAGGCGTTCATCGATGTGTTTGGCTACAGTGGAGTCATGGAAGTAAGGCCCACCACTGAAGGAGAAACATCATGAACGTACTGAAAAACATGGAAATCATCTTCGTCGCCAGCGCTGTCATCCTGTGCGCCACCGGCTACGCCAGCGCCGAAGCGCGCGCCACCCAAGCCATCGACGCAGGCAAGATCAAGGTGGTCGTGGTCGATGGTGTCAAGATGCCGGTCGTCACCATCAGCGCCAAGCGCGCCCACTAAATCCCGGTGCGATGAATGTAGAAAAAAAGTTCTAGACAACGACATCTAGATAATTTATTCTACATCCATCAACTGGGGAGTGCGGCATGGAAGCGATACGCAGTCATAAGATTTCACGGCAGGCAGGACGCTCATGAGCAGCGTCCTGGCCGCCCTGGTGCCCGCCATCGGCTGGGCGCTGTTGCACTTTATCTGGCAAGGCCTGCTGATCGGCTGGGCCGTCGCGCTGGCGATGTATGCGCTGCGCGGTGCCCGTCCGCAGACCCGCTACGCCGTGGCCTGCGCCGGCATGTTGTTGTGCGCCGCGCTGCCGCTGGCCGGCATCCTGGTCCAGTTGTCCGATGCCGAGCAGGGCGCCGGAGCCGCCACGCTGCTGCGCGCGCTGGCCGGGCAGGGCGCCGGCATCGCGGACGCCGCAGGCCAGGCCGCCGCTGCCGCCGCGCCGGGCCTGCTGGGCGACCTCACTTTCTCCTCCTTTGAAGCAGTGCTGCGGCGCCAGTTGCCGTGGGTGGTAGGCCTGTGGCTGGCCGGCGCGGTGCTGATGTCGCTGCGGCTGGCGCTGGGCCTGCAATGGGTGGCTGCGCGCACCCGCGCCGGCGAGTACACCGTCAATCATTACTGGCAGCGGCGCCTGTCCGAACTGGCCCGCCGCTTCGACATCGAACGCCATGTGCGGCTGGGCGTGGCCGATCTGCTGGACAGTCCTATCACCGCCGGTTGCTGGCGCCCCATCGTGCTGGTGCCGACCGCGCTGGTCAGCGGCATGCCGCCGGACTTGCTGGAAGCCCTGCTGGCGCACGAGCTGGCGCATATCAAGCGGCATGATTATCTGGTCAACCTGGTTCAAAGCGCGATCGAGATCGTGCTGTTCTATCACCCTAGTGTTTGGGCGCTGTCGCGCAGGATACGGATCGAGCGGGAACAAATCGCCGACGACCTCGCAGTGGACATGCTCGGCCAGCCCCAGAGGCTGGCGAAGGCCCTGTCGGAACTGGATCGGTTCCAGTTCGACACCACACAACTAGCCCACGCGGCTCACGGAGGAAATCTCATGTCTCGTATTAAACGCCTGCTGCGTCCCGATGTCGAACCAGTCAGCTGGAAGATGGCCTTGCCCCTGATGGGTTTGTTTGCTGCCGGCGCCGTGTTCTATGCGCACGCCGCGCCCTTGCCCCCGGTTGCCGCCCAGGCCGCAACGGTGGAGCAGTCCGACCAGACGCAGCCTCCCGCACCACCGGCTCCGCCAGCGCCGGCCGCGCCTGCCGAACCGATGGCGGCCGAAGCTGCGCCAGCCGTTCCCGCCGCGCCAGCCAAACCGGCCAAGCCAGCCAAGCCTGTCAAGGCGATGCGTGCCTTGCCTGCAGTGCCCGCCGTGCCTGCCGTGCCGATGATGGCCGCGCCGGCCGCGCCGGCAGCCCCCGCCGCGCCGGCCGCGATTGCTGCTCCGGCGGCTCCTGCCGCGCCACCCGCACCACCGGCACCGCGTCTGGCCAGCGTGCAGAACCTCCGCTACGACCGTGACAGCCACAATGCCGGCTACGCGCTGGTGCACGGCAACAAGGAAGGCATCACGGTGTCCGCCTCCCGCACGGACCTGAACAGAATCGAGGCCGCGCGCCGCACCGTCAAGGGCGATTTCATCTGGTTCCGCGACGGCGACAAGACTTACCTGATCCAGGATCCAGCGGCGATCGCCAAGGCCGACGAAGCCTGGGCGCCGGTCAACCGCCTCGGTGAAAAAATGGATGCGCAGGGCAAGAAAATGGACGCCCAAGGCAAGGTCATGGACGAGCTGGGCCGGCAGATGGACAAGCTGGGCCGTGAGAGCGGGGACAAGATCCAGCTGGACATGGACCGCCAGCAGCGCCAGATGGACCGGATAGCGCGGCAGCAGGAAGCCGTGGGACGGCGCATCGAACAGGCGGCGCGCGAGATGGGCGACGATCCGACGCCGGAAAGAATGCGCCGCTTCCACGAGCGCCAGGCCGCGCTGCAAGCGGAAATGGAGCCGTTGCAAAAGCAGATGGCGCAATACCAGCGCGAACTGGCGCCGCAGCAGGCGAAAATCCAGGCCATGCAGCAGCCCATGCAGGCGCTGAGCAAGCAGATGGCGGAAGCCGGCAAGCCGATGGCTGAGCTGGGCCAGGCCATGGGCGAGCTGGGCCGCGAGCAAGCCAAGGCCAGCCGCGAAGCCGAACGCACCATGAAGGAGCTGATCAAGGACGCCGTCAAGACCGGCAAAGCCGTGCCCGCGCCGTCCACCTAAATAACCCCAAAGTACTGTGTATGCAGCCAGTACCGGTATAATCATGGGATGCACAATCTTCTTCATAACCTCAACGACGAACAACTCGCCGCCGTGACCCTGCCGGCACAAAGCGCCCTCATCCTCGCGGGCGCCGGCTCCGGCAAAACCCGTGTACTGACGACCCGCATCGCCTGGCTGATTCAAACCGGCCAGGTGTCGCCGTCGGGCCTGCTGGCCGTCACCTTCACCAACAAGGCGGCCAAGGAAATGATGACGCGTTTGTCGGCGATGTTGCCGATTAATACGCGCGGCATGTGGATCGGCACCTTCCACGGCCTGTGCAACCGCCTGCTGCGCACCCATCACCGCGACGCCGCGCTGCCCCAGACCTTCCAGATCCTCGATACCCAGGACCAGCTGTCGGCCATCAAGCGCCTGATCAAGGCCCACAATGTCGACGACGAGAAGTTCCCGCCGAAAGAGGTGATGTACTTCATCAACGGCGCCAAGGACCAGGGCCTGCGCGCCGACAAGATCGAACCCTACAACGCCGACGAGCGCAAGAAGTGCGAGCTCTACCAGCTCTACGACGACCAGTGCCAGCGCGAAGGCGTGGTCGATTTCGCCGAGCTGCTGCTGCGCACCTACGAGCTGCTCAGCCGTAACCAGCCGCTGCGCGAACACTACCAGCAGCGCTTCAAGCACATCCTGGTCGACGAGTTCCAGGACACCAATGACCTGCAATACAAGTGGCTCAAGCTGCTGTCCGGCCATGGCGAGCGCGACGGCGGCAGCGCGCTGTTTGCCGTCGGCGACGACGACCAGAGCATCTACGCCTTCCGCGGCGCCAACGTCGGCAATATGAGCGCCTTCGAACGCGAGTTCAAGGTGCAGAACCTGATCAAGCTGGAGCAGAACTACCGCTCGCACGGCCACATCCTGGATGCCGCCAACGTGCTGATCGCCAACAACAGCAAGCGCCTGGGCAAGAACCTGCGCACCGACGCCGGCCACGGCGAGCAGGTGCGCGTGTACGAAGCCAGCTCCGACCTGGCCGAGGCGCAGTGGATCATCGAAGAAACCAAGAGCCTGATCTCCGACGGCGCCGCCCGCAGCGAGATCGCCGTGCTGTACCGCTCCAATGCGCAGTCGCGCGTGATCGAGCATGCGCTGTTCTCGGCCGGCATTCCGTACCACGTGTACGGCGGCCTGCGCTACTTCCAGCGCGCCGAGGTCAAGCACGCGATCGCCTACCTGCAGCTGATGGACAATCCGCACAACGACTCGGCCTTCCTGCGTGTGGTGAATTTCCCGACGCGCGGCATCGGCCTGCGCTCGATCGAGGCATTGCAGGCGGCCGCCGAGCAGCACCGCATTTCGCTGTACGCCGCCGTGCCGTATGTAGCGGGCAAGGCCGGCTCGTCGCTGGGCGGCTTCGTCAAGCTGGTCGAGGGCGCGCGCTTTGAAACGCAGCAGATGGCCTTGCCGGAACTGGTGCGCGTGGTGCTGGAGGCTTCCGGCCTGCTGACCCACTACCAGACCGAAAAAGAAGGCGCCGACCGCATCGAGAACTTGGAGCAGATGGTCAGCGCGGCAACCCAGTTCGTGTCGGAAGAAGGCTACGGCCAGGGCGCCCCGGCGCATCTGGGCCCGCAGGCGCAGGCGCAGGCCGGCGTCCCCATCGTCAACGAAGACGGCTTCGAGATCCTCGACGCCGACGCCGCGCTGCCGACCGTGATGTCGCCGCTGTCGGCCTTCCTGTCGCACGCGTCGCTGGAGGCGGGCGACAACCAGGCCACCGCCGGCCAGGAAGCCGTGCAGATGATGACGGTGCACTCGGCCAAGGGGCTGGAGTTCAACAACGTCTTCATCACCGGTCTGGAAGAGGGCCTGTTCCCGCACGAGAGCAGCTCACGCGAGCACGACGGCGTGGAAGAGGAACGCCGCCTGATGTACGTGGCGATCACGCGCGCGCGCCAGCGCCTGTACATGTGCTTCGCGCAGACGCGCATGCTGCACGGCCAGACCCGCTACAACATGAAGTCGCGCTTCTTCGACGAGTTGCCGGAGGAATCGCTGAAGTGGCTGTCGCCGAAGGTGCAGTCGCACTGGTTCGCCAACAAGAAGTCGGCCTGGGACGAGACGCCGCTGGTCGGCTCGGACAACGCCATCGCGCAAAAGATCGCGCAGAAGTCGCCCGGCTCCGGCTGGCGCATCGGCGAGTCCGTCGCGCACGGCAAGTTCGGCGAGGGTGTGATCGTCAACATCGAGGGCAGCGGCAACAACGCCCGCGCGCAGATCAACTTCGGCAGCCACGGCATGAAGGTGCTAGACCTGAGCATCGCCAAGCTGGAGCGGCTGGGCCGCTGAGCCGAACCGCAAGTCGTTCCCGCGCAGGCGGGAACCCATGCTGAACGTGCGTCGCACGCGGCCTATGGGTTCCCGCCTGCGCGGGAACGACGCGCTTATGCCGTCGGCGGAGCCGCCGGCGGCGCGCTGGCCTCCGGCGTGCCGAAGATCTGGCGGTAGCAGGCGTACAGCGTGCAATGCATCAGGACCACCATGATCAGGAACAACGTAAAGATGGCGGTCACTTCCAGCTGCGCCGAATCGAACAGCAGCACCGGGATCGCACTGCCGATCTGGAACATCAGGAACAGCACCACGGCCGCCGCCAGGAAGGCCTTGAAGTCGCGCGCCACCGTCACCACGCTGAAGAACAGCGCCTTGGCCAGCGTCATCTTCTGCCAGTAGATCAGCGGCGCGGCCAGGCTGGTCAGCATCCAGCCCAGCATGTAGATGCCGGACGACACGAACAGCGCGCTGCGCGAGTTTTCCAGCATGTCCTTGTCCATCGGGATCTGGCGCGTGGCCATCTTGATCAGCACGCCGTCGTCCAGCCAGCTCAGCACCGCCAGCGCGAACAGCATCACCAGCAGATACAGCAGGCCCAGGCCCAGCAGCGGTCCGCGCGCGGGTTTGCGGAAGCCGCAGAACACCAGCCGGGGCAAGGCGCGCTGGTCATGGTCGATGTCGGCGCAGGCTTGCAGCAGGGCGATGCTGAACATCGGCGCCAGCAGCGTCGGCGCCACGGAGCCGAGCAGCGGTACCACCAGCGAAAACAGCGACATGAACATGCAGCAGAAGAACAGCGCCATCAGCGCGCCCGGCTGCTTGCGGAACAGCTGCAAAGCCTGCTTGACCCAATGCCAGCCGGTGCGTGCGGGAAGTGTGCTCATCCGCGCAGCTCCGGCGCCGACGTGGCGATGCGTTCGCGCAGGATGCGCTCGAAGTGGCCCGGGTCGTGCGGGGTCAGCATCTCCGCTTCGCGCGGCAGGTGGAAGTCGTACAGGCGCGACAGCCAGAAGCGCAGCGCCGCCGCGCGCAGCATCGGCTGCCACGCGGTCTGTTCGGCATCGGTGAACGGGCGCACGGCGTGGTAGGCGTCCAGCATGGCGCGTACGCGGGCTGCGTCCAGCACGCCGGTGTCGAGATCTATGCACCAGTCGTTGACGGTGACGGCGACATCGAACAGCCAGGTGTCGCAGCCGGCGAAGTAAAAGTCGAAGAAGCCGGTCAGGCGCTCGCCGTCGAACATCACGTTGTTGCGGAACAGGTCGGCGTGCACGGGGCCGCGCTGCAACTGGCGGTAGGTGTCGCAGCCGGCAAACGCTTCCTGGAAGTGCATTTCGGCGCGCAGCAGGTGGGCGCAGCTCTCGTCCAGGAAGGGCAGTACCTGCGGCGTGGTCTCGTTCCACCAGTCCAGGCCGCGCAGATTGGGCTGTTGCAGCGGATAGTCGACGGCGGCCAGGTGCATGCGCGCCAGCATGGCCCCGACGGCGGCGCAATGCACCGGCTGCGGATCCATCTGCGACTTGCCTTCCAGCTTGGTGACGATGGACGCGGGCTTGCCGTGCAGGGCGACGATCAGCTCGCCCTGGTCGTTGGCGATGGGCGCCGGCACCAGCACGCCGCGGTCGGCCAGGTGGTGCATCAGCTTGAGGTAGAACGGCAACTGCTCGAAGGACAGGTTCTCGAAGATGGTCAGCACGAACTCGCCGCGCTCCGTCGTCAGGAAGAAGTTGCTGTTTTCAATGCCGCTGGCGATGCCTTTGAGCGCCAAGGCTTGGCCGAGGGGAAACTGCTTGATCCACGGGGTAAGGTCATCCAGGCTGACCGGGGTAAAAACTGCCATGTGAAAACTTGATGAGGTTCGGTGAGCGGCGCCGCAGTCGTGCGGGCGCCGGGGGACGCCCGCTGGGCGGGCGTGCGCTTTATTTCACGGCAGGCGGCGCGGCGGTATCCGTCGAGCCGTCTTCTTCCGTGGTTTTTTTCTTCTTCTTGCCGATGTCGAACTCCATCACCGTCCATTGCGGGCCGCGGTTGGCGCTGCCCATGGCGTCGCCGGGCAGGGCGGTGCCGACGGGATGGTTGGGTTTCACTTTGTAAGTGCTGGGACCGCTTTTGACGGTGGCTTCCACGACCTGGCCGCTGTTGTCGCGCTTTTCCGTGATCTGGCGTTCCTGTGCCGGCTTGGCCGTCACGGTGATCGGATCGTCGGCCATTTCCTCTATCTTTTCCAGTTTTGGCGGCGCCTGGCTCGGAGTCGACTGGGCAAACGCCGTGTGGGCGAACAGCGTCAGGAGGAGGGCAGGCAAGAGGGTGGTCGTGCGCATCATGATGGATCGCCTTAGGGGTGAAAGTCGGGTGTGAAAAACCGTCAAATTTTTATGTATGATCCATTGTAACAAACAGACACGGTTCGCTGTTTTTAAAAGCCGATTTCCCCACAGTGGCGCCGGGGTATTGTTATTTTGAAAAGACGACGGCGGGCTGCTGAAGCGCCGCCAAAACCTGCGATAATGCGCCATTCGTGGCCTTGCCGCCATTGTTGCGCGGCGCCCTCACCCAAATCTAGTGTCTATGCAAAATACCCTGCTGTTAGTTGACGGTTCCAGTTACCTCTATCGCGCCTTCCACGCGCTGCCCGACCTGCGCAGCGCGGACGGTTATCCGACCGGCGCCATGCACGGCATGGTCAATATGTTGCGCCGCTTGCGCGCCGACTTCCCGGCGGCCTACATCGCCTGCGTGTTCGACGCCAAGGGCAAGACCTTCCGCGACGACATGTATCCCGAGTACAAGGCCACGCGCGCCTCGATGCCGGACGACCTGCGCCTGCAGATCGAGCCCATCCACGAGGCGGTCAAGGCCATGGGCTGGCCCATCCTGATGGTCGAGGGCGTGGAGGCGGACGACGTCATCGGCACGCTGTCGGTGCAGGCGGCGCAGGCCGGCATGAACGTGGTGGTCTCCACCGGCGACAAGGACCTGGCGCAGCTGGTCAACGACAAGGTCATGCTGATCAACACCATGACCAACGAGAAGATGGACGAGGCCGGCGTGCTGGCCAAGTTCGGCGTGCCGCCGAACCGCATCATCGACTACCTGACCCTGATCGGCGACACCGTCGACAACGTGCCGGGCGTGTCCAAGTGCGGCCCGAAGACCGCGCTGAAGTGGCTGACGGCCTACGACTCACTGGACGGCGTGATCGCCAATGCCGCCCAGATCGGCGGCGCGGTCGGCGAGAACCTGCGCAACGCGCTGGAATGGCTGCCGAAAGGCCGCGAGCTGATCACCGTGAAGCTGGACTGCGACCTGTCGGAGCACATGACGACGATCGCCGAATCGCTGGTGGCGCGCGGCGAGGACAAGGAAACGTTGTTGGCCTTCTTCAGCAAGTACGGCTTCAAGACGCTGCTACGCGAGCTGGGCACGGCCACGCCGCAGGCGCCGGTCGGCAAGGCTGCCGCTGCCGCCGCTGAGCCTGCCGCTGGCGGCGCCGTCTCCGCCAACCTGGACATGTTTGGTGATGCGCCCAAGCTCAACACCAGCTACGAAACCGTGCTGACCGATGAACAGCTGGACAAGTGGATCGCCCTGATCGACGCCGCCAAGCTGACCGCCGTCGATACCGAAACCACGTCGCTGGAGCCGATGACGGCGCAGATGGTCGGCATTTCGCTGTCGGTGGAGCCGGGCGTGGCTTGCTACATCCCGGTGGCGCACAGCTACCAGGGCGTGCCGGAACAGCTGTCGCGCGAGCACGTGCTGGCCAAGCTGAAGCCATGGCTGGAAGACGCGACCAAGCTCAAGGTCGGCCAGAACCTCAAGTACGACAGCCACATCTTCGCCAACCACGGCGTGCAGCTGAAAGGCATCCAGCACGACACGCTGCTCGAATCGTATGTATTCGAATCGCACCGCACGCACGACATGGACAGCCTGGCGCTGCGCCACCTGAACCACACGACGATTCCTTTCGTGGACGTGTGCGGCAAGGGCGCCAGCATGATCACCTTCGACAAGGTGGAGATCGGCCGCGCCACCGAGTACGCGGCGGAAGACGCCGACATCACGCTGCGCCTGCACCAGGCCATGATCGGCGAGGTGGAGAACGACGCCAAGCTGAACTTCATCTACCGCAACATCGAACTGCCGACCGCTGTGGTGCTGCAAAAGATCGAGCGCAACGGCGTGCACATCGACGCCGAGCTGCTCAACATCCAGTCGGCCGAGCTGGGCGCGCGGATTGTCGAGCTGGAAGCGAAGGCGCATGAGCTGGCCGAGCAGCCGTTCAACCTCGGTTCACCGAAGCAGATCGGTGAGATCTTCTTCGAGAAGCTGAAACTGCCGGTGGTGAAGAAGACCCCGAGCGGCGCACCATCGACCGACGAGGAAGTGCTGCAAAAGCTGGCCGAGGATTATCCGCTGCCGAAAGTGCTGCTGGAATACCGCAGCCTGTCCAAGCTGAAGTCGACCTACACCGACAAGCTGCCGAAAGGGATCAACCAGGAAACCGGCCGCGTGCACACCAACTACGCGCAGGCGGTGGCGGTGACGGGCCGCCTGGCCTCCAACGATCCGAACTTGCAGAACATCCCGATCCGCACCAAGGAAGGTCGCCGCATCCGCGAGGCCTTCATCGCGCCGCCGGGCAGCCACATCGTGTCGGCCGACTATTCGCAGATCGAGCTGCGCATCATGGCGCACATCTCGGAAGACGAGAACATGCTGCGCGCGTTTGCCGAAGGCGTCGACATTCACCGTGCAACTGCGGCCGAGATCTTCGGCGTGGAGAAGGACGACGTCTCCAGCGAGCAGCGCCGCTACGCCAAGGTCATCAACTTCGGCCTGATCTACGGCATGAGCGCCTTCGGCCTGGCCGGCAACCTGGGCATCGAGCGTGGCGCGGCGCAAAGCTATATCGACCGCTACTTCGCGCGCTTCTCGGGCGTCAAGCAGTACATGGACGACACGCGCTTGCAGGCCAAGGCGCGCGGCTATGTGGAGACGGTGTTCGGCCGCCGCCTGTGGCTGCCGGAGATCAATTCGCCGAACGGCCCGCGCCGCCAGGGCGCCGAACGCGCCGCGATCAACGCGCCGATGCAGGGCACGGCGGCCGACCTGATTAAGCTCGCCATGGTGGCGGTGCAGGATTGGTTGGAAAAGGATAAGCTGCAAACCAAGATGATCATGCAGGTGCATGATGAACTGGTGCTGGAAGTGCCGGATGCCGAACTGGCGCTGGTCAAGGATATGCTGCCGAAGCTGATGGCCGGCGTGGCGGAGCTGAAGGTTCCGCTGACCGCCGAAGTCGGTGTCGGGAAAAATTGGGAGGAAGCTCACTGAGCTTCCGCGCACTAATCAGGAGGAATCGCATGGATGATTTGACGCAGGATGCAAAGAGTTTATTGACCAAAACCAGTCTGTCGGACGGCGTCGACCGCCGCGACTTCCTGAAGGTGGCGCTGGGCACCGGCTTTGCCGCCGCCGCGCTGCCGGTGGTGGCGCAGAACGTCATCAAGACCGACACCGCCGGCCTGACCGCCGGCACCATCACCCTCACGGTGGACGGCGTGCAAGTACCCGTGTACCGCGCCCAGCCGGAAGGCAAGACCAATCTGCCGGTGATCCTGGTGGTATCGGAAATCTTCGGCGTGCACGAGCACATCGCCGACGTCGCCCGCCGCCTGGCCAAACAGGGCTACCTGGCGCTGGCGCCGGACCTGTTCGTGCGCCAGGGCGATCCGCAAAAAGCCGCCTCGATTGCCGAGCTGCAGCGCGACATCATCTCCAAAACGCCGGACGCGCAAGTGATGGCCGACCTGGACGCGACCGTGGCCTGGGCCAAGGCCAA
The DNA here is from genome assembly GCF_009380165.1 of Rugamonas rivuli. Classification (GTDB taxonomy): domain Bacteria; phylum Pseudomonadota; class Gammaproteobacteria; order Burkholderiales; family Burkholderiaceae_D; genus Rugamonas; species Rugamonas rivuli. The sequence goes on along the minus strand of NZ_WHUF01000003.1, from coordinate 854,668 downwards.
CGGTGGCAACGGCGACAAGATCGGCATCACCGGCTTCTGCTGGGGCGGCCGCATCACCTGGATGTACGCCGCGCACAATCCGAGCATCAAGGCCGGCGTGGCCTGGTACGGCCGGCTGCTGGGCGACAGCACTCCGGTGACTCCCAGGCACCCAGTTGATATCGCTGGATCTCTGAGCGTGCCGGTGCTGGGCCTGTATGGTTTGAAGGACACCGGCATCAGCCAGGAGTCGATCGCCGCGATGAAGGCGGCGCTGGCCAAGGGGCCGAACAAGTCCACTTTCGTCGTCTACCCGAACTCCGGCCATGCCTTTAATGCCGACTACCGCGCCAGCTACGTCGAAGCCGACGCCAAGGATGGCTGGGGTCGTCTGCTGGCCTGGTTCAAGCAAAACGGCGTCATCTAAGGGCTGTTTTTCCGGGCTTTTAGCCAAAGATGAGCATAAAACCGGGCCGGGCGGTAAAATAACGCCCCCGGCCCGCGCGCAGCGGCACGGTCCCTGCTACAAGAGGCTATAACATCGATCCCGTACTCATCTCCATCCTACTGGCCACCACGGTTGCCGGCGTCGTCAGCATCACCGCTGCCGCGGTGTTCTCGTTTACGCTGCTGTCCAAGGTGGTGGAGCGCATGGTCAGCCTGTCGGTGGGCATCATGCTGTCGACCTCATTGCTGCACGCCTTGCCGGAAGCGTTCGAATCGGGCGCCAGCGCGCGCAGCCTGTTCGCGACCCTGCTGGCGGGGCTGCTGGCCTTCTTCCTGCTGGAGAAGACTGCCATCCTGCGCCATTCGCACCATCACGAGGGCGACGGCCACCACCACCACCACGGCCACGACAAGCGCGAGGCGGGCAAGGCCGGCTGGATGATCCTGGTCGGCGACGGCATGCACAACTTCACCGACGGCATCCTGATCGCGGCGGCCTTCCTGGCCAATCCGGAGCTGGGGCTGGTGACGGGGCTGGCCATCATCGCGCACGAGATACCGCAGGAGATCGGCGACTTCATCGTGCTGCTCAACGCCGGCTTCTCGCGCACGCGGGCCTACATCTACAATTTGCTGTGCAGCCTGCTGGCGATCGCCGGTGGTTTGCTGGGCTATTACACGCTGGACCGCGCCAGCAGTCTGATACCGTATGTGCTGGTGTTTGCGTCGTCGGGCTTCATCTACATCGCCGTCAGCGACCTGATGCCGCAGATGCAGCGCCGCGCCACGCTGCGCGAAACCATCCCGCAAGTACTGCTGATCGCCCTCGGCGTCATCATCGTGCTGTTCCTCACGCGCGGCCACTGAGCCTTGTGACCGCTCAATCCCGCGCGCTTGCGCCAGGCGGTGCCGGGAGTATCATGACGGGATGAACTCCAGACAAAAAAAGCAAGCTGAAGCATTAGCGGCCCTCTCCGCCGCCGATCGCGTTCGCCTGGAGCGCCTGGCGGCCTTGGCTCAAGTGACCGCAGAACATCTTTGGCCAGAAGTTTGGCAGTACGGATTCGACGATGTAGAGGAGAGCATACAGGCTGACCTGGACGCGGACGCGGATATAGCGGCGGGCCGAACCATTCCGAACGAAGAGGTAATGGCGCAGGCGAGACGTATCGTGGAAGCCCATGTCAAACTCAAGCGTAAAACCGGCTAGGCTGGCAATACGCTGGTCATCGACGGCACGCAGATCGCTCGATCGGACCATTGCTCATATTCACGCGGAAGATGCTTCCGCAAGCCAGCTTGTCTTGCGGCGATTGCAAAATGCCTTGGATGTAATCGCAGACCAGCCGGGAATCGGCACGCTCACCGACAGGCGCGATACGCGCCGATTCCCTATTCCAAAGACCGGCCACACGATTGATTATCGTGTCCATCAAGGCGAAATCTTGGTCACACGTTGGGCGCGCCAGAGGCGCAAAGGTTAAGCCCCAGTCGCCACCGGCCGGGCCGGATCGGCGCACCATTCGCTCCAGGAGCCGGGGTAGAGCGCCGCGCCTGACAGACCCGCCACTTCCAGTGCCAGCAGGTTGTGGCAGGCCGTCACGCCCGAGCCGCATTGCATGATCGCCTGCGGCGCGCTGGCGAACAGCGGTGCGAATTCTTCCTTCAATTGCGCGGCATCCTTGAAGCGGCCGTCGGCGCTCAGGTTGTCCTTGAAGAAGCGGTTCTTGGCGCCGGGAATATGGCCGCCCACCGGATCGATGGTCTCGTTCTCGCCGCGATAACGGTCGGCCGCACGCGCATCGACCACGGTGCGGACCTGCGTGCCCAGGTTGGCCACCACATCCTCCACCGACACCGTCGTCGTCAGCGAAACACGCTCGATGATGGCACCGCGTGCGCGTGGCGCCTCGGCCGTCACCATCGGCAAGCCTTGCGACTGCCATGCGGCCAGGCCGCCGTCCAGCACCGCCACCGCCGGATGTCCCACCCAACGCAACAACCACCACAAGCGTGCCGCGAACATGCCGCCATGCGCGTCATACGCCACCACCTGCGTGCCGTCGTTGATGCCCCAGCCGCGCAGCGTGTCGATCAGCACCGCGCGCTCCGGCAGCGGATGGCGGCCGCGGAACTTGCCGTCCGCACCGACCTTGGCGCCCGACAGGTCGCTGTCGATATTGGCAAACTGCGCGTTCTGGATATGGCCGATGGCAAAGCCGTCGCGGCCCGCGTTCGGATTCATCAGGTCATGGCGGCAATCGAGTATCACCCAATTGTCATCGGTCAGGTGCTGGGACAGTTCGGCTGCGCCGATCAGAGTGGTGTGCATATTCCGGGGTTCCTTAGACTTCGCTGGCTATCGGATCGGTAATGGCTATCGCCTTACCGCGCTCGGTGTTACGCGTATTGTAAAACGTTGCGGCCACGCCGGACACCAGTATCAGACCGATGCCCACCCAGCTGAGCCAGCTGAACGCGTCGCCGAACACCAGCACGCCCCACACGCTGGAAAACACGATGCCGGTGTACTGCAGATTGGCCACCACCAGCGTCTGGCCCAGGCGGTAGGCGCGCGTCATGGCGATCTGCGCGCTGGTGGCGCAGATGCCTATGCCCAGCAACAGCAGGCCGCCGTGCACGGTGTGGATAGGATGCCATACCGCGCCCTGGTCGCCGGCAAACACGAAATTGCCGGCGATACCGGCCAGCAGGTTCATCACGGAGAAGTAGAACACCACGCGGTTCTCAGGCTCGCCCGCCAGGCCCAGCTTGCGCACCTGCATATAGGCCATGGCCGACAGCACGCTGGAACTGAGCGCGATCAGCGCCGGTGTCAGTTGATTCGCATGGAAGGCCGGTTGCAGCAGCAGCGTCACGCCGACAAAGCTCATGCCGACCGCCGCCAGCAGCGGCCACTTGACCTGGTTCTTGGCATGCCACCAGCCCATCGCGAACAGCCAGACGGCGATCCAGATCGGCGCCATGTAGTTGAGGGTCATGGCGGTGGCCAGCGGCAGCTTGGCGATGGCGTAGAACCACAGCCACAGCGACACCACGCCGACCAGCCCGCGCCACAGATGGGCGCCCGGCATGGTGGTGGTGAATTTGCCGCCTTGGAGTTTGATGATGGTGAACAGCACAGCCACGCCGACCACGCCACGGTACATCACGATTTCGGATGTGGAGAACTGCTCCGAGGCCAGCTTCACGCACACCCCCATGGCGGCGAACATGAAACTGGCAAACAACATCCAAAGTGACTGCATCGTTTTCCTAAAGCTCGATATTGGCCCGGTACCACTCGTGGAAGTGCTGCATGCCGTCTTCCATCGGCGACTGGTAAGGACCGGCATCGCTGGTGCCGCGCTTCATCAGCGCCTTGCGGCCGGCGTCCATGCGCTGGGCGATCTCGTCGTCCTCGACGCAGGTTTCCATGTAGGCCGCGCGTTCCGCCTCGATGAACTCGCGCTCGAACAGCACGATCTCTTCAGGGTAGTAGAACTCCACCACGTTCTTGGTGCGTTGCGGGCCGTCCGGCCACAGGGTCGAGACGATCAGCACGTGCGGATACCATTCGACCATGATGTTCGGGTACAGCGTCAGCCAGATCGCGCCGTACGGTGGCGGTTCGCCGCCGCGGAACTTGAGCACCTGCTCCTGCCAGCGCTTGTAGATCTCGGAGCCGGACTTCTGCAAGCCCTTGTTGACGCCCACGGTCTGCACGCTGTAGTCGCGGCCGAATTCCCAGCGCAGGTCGTCGCAGCTGACGAAGCCGCCCAGGCCCGGATGGAAAGGCTCGACGTGATAGTCTTCCAGGTAGACCTCGATGAAGGTCTTCCAGTTGTAGTTGCACTCGTGGACTTCGACGTGGTCGAACATATAGCCGGAGAAATCCAGGTCCTTGGTCACCGACAGGTCTTTGAGCTTGTCCATGACGTCGTAGCCGTTCTGCTCGAACAGCAGGCCGTTCCAGCTTTGCAGCCTGGTCTTCGGCAGGTTCAGGCAGGGCGTTTCCGGGAAGTGCGGCGCACCGATCAGCTCGCCCTTGAGGTCGTAGGTCCAGCGGTGCAGCGGGCAGACGATGTTGTTGGCGTTGCCGCGGCCGTTGAACATCAGCGCCTGGCGGTGGCGGCAGACGTTGGACAGCACTTCCAGCCCGTTTGCGTTGCGCACCAGCATACGCCCTTCATCTTCGGAGACGAGGGTCGCGAAATCGCCGCTGTTCGGCACCATCAGCTCGTGCCCGATATAGCGCGGGCCGGCGTGGAATAATTGCTGCATTTCTCGCTGCAGTAGCGCTTCGTCAAAATAGACGTCAACCGGAAGTTGCGCGTTCGAACGCGCCAGCTTGGCGTGGGTACCCAGATCGGACATCCCAACCCCCCTTAATATGTACATCAAACCAAAGAGAGACAGAATCCGTAAAGACCTGAATTCAATTCGTTGAAAATGGTATTTCGGACAGAACCGGAGATTATACCTCGTTTTGACCTCTCCTGACCTCGCCGGGAAGCGTAAGTTTGATTGTTTAAATGAAAAGGCGGCCCGTGGGCCGCCCGAACTGCTGATTCCCGGCGCGCGGCCGGTTAATTTGGCAGCGGCAAGCTCTGTAACGGCGGCGGAGCTGGTAAAGTCCGGGTGTCAGCCCGGCTCAGCGTGTACTTTCCTCCGGTGCCGGCATCGAAGTACAGCACTCCTTGGCCGCTTTTTACCTCATATTCGACGCCGCCCTGAACATTGTCCTTGTTGACAGACCAGTATCCGGCCGCCAGGTCGGTAACCAGCACCCGCACCGCGCTCTGGGAGGTCGGCAGGATAAAGCCGGCCTTGCTGGCGATGTAGTCCTGCGTCTTGGAGAACAGTACCGCCCGGTTGCCGATCTGCACACCGTTCAGCTCATCCGAGGCGATGGCAGCCGTCGCCAGTGCCGGCAGCGCGCTGTCCGCATCCATCACCTGCATCGTGTTGAGGAAGACGTCCGCTTCGGCATCGGTGGCTGGCGATACTTCGACGCGCCATGCGCCGGGCTCGTCGCTGTTGGCCGGGTTGGACACGACGATGGGGTAGTTGATGCTGGCCCCCGTGATGCGGCTGAACGTGCTGAATTCATTGCCGCTGCCGCCGACTTTGCTGATCGATGCGCCGGCGGGCAAGATGGTGCGGTTAATCAGCTTGCCGTTATAGCCCTTGGCATTGCGCAGGATGGTCACGGTGTCGCCTGCGATGGCGGGCTCCTGCTCGCTGTGCAGCAGCCAGGTCTTCTTCATGCCGGAGCTGTAAGACTTGATCTTGTCGAGCACGACCAATGCCGCCGGATGCTGCTTGTCTTTCAGATTGAGGAACACGAACGAGCGCGTGTAGTTGACCACCTTGGACGTATAGGCTTTGGCGATGTCACCCTTCAAATAGCTGTAGTCCGGCGTGTCGCTGTCGGGACCGATGTGGCTGTCCTGACTGCTTCCGGTGATGTAGCCGTTTTGAGGGGCGAGCAGGGCCGTCAGGGTCGCAGGCTCTACAGCGACGAAGCGCTGGCCGCCGTCGTTCGAATCGGTTTGGGCGAAGGTCTCCGCGCGATCGAAAACCAGCATGGCATTATGCGCGATGGTGCGTTTGTGGTAGTTCGAGTCGTGGAGGCTGCCGTAATTCAAATCCGCCTTCCGATCGCTGGTTTTGCCCTCGTAGATGCCCGAATCGATGGCCAGCGGCCCCTTGTAGTACAGCTGGAAGTGGCCGGCGTCGAGGTGCTGGTGATTGGCGAAACGGACGCTGCCCACTTTCATGGTGGCGATGGCCACCGGCGAGTTCAGCTGGGCGACAACGCTGTCGGTCCACCCGGTTCGGGCGACCATCAATCCTGCGGGATCGGCAAAATATCTGCTTAACGGCAGGGCTTTGGCGGGCGTGGCGCTTTGCCGGGGATTGCTGAACAGGACTTGCCAGATATCGTTGGACTTCAGGCTGCTCGCCGAACCCAGGGCGGACAGCTGCTGCGCAAATTCATGCTTGATATACGGATCGTTGTAATAGACGCCAGACAGCATATAGGCGTTGGGCTCGGTCCAATATGCGAGGAAATTCGTATAAACGGATTGATAGCTGTCGCCGTCGCGCATCAGCTGTCCGTCGGGGCGGCGGATGTACAGCCATTGATACGGGACCGATTGCTGGCTGGCGTCGAAGACATCGCCGGCGCCCATGCGGCGGAAGATCCACGATGCAAACATGTCCCATGAGTAGCGATAAGGGCCATACGAGTCGCCTTGATGATGGGTGCCCGCTGCGTACGCGAAGTTGCGCGGTGCGACAAAGTCCTGGAAGAAGCGGCCGGCGGTAATCTGATAGATTTGCGGGGCTTCGTCGTAGAACGCCACGCCGGCGCTCAGTTGATCGCGCATCAGCTGGGCTTCGCTGCCGTGGCCGACCACTGCTCCCTGCTTGCTTGCGTCCGCGAAGCCGAATTCCATTTGCGGGGCCAGCGCCATGAAGCGTTCGATGAATGCGGTCTTTTGTTCCGTGCCGAGCAGCGGGTAAGCCCAGTCGTAGACCATGGCCATGAGCGTAATGCCCTCGCCGATGGTGCGGCTATCCGGTGATTTGCAGACCTCCCAATACGCGTTCATCATATTGATCGCCTGCTGGCCACTGGTCGTGTTGCTGTCGACAAGATAGCTCAAGGCCTTGGCCTGGATGGCGGGGCGGGCCGTGCCGACGCAGTAACTGTCCAGTGCTTTCTGGACGTCCTTGGGATCGGTTGGCGGCGGCGGCTGTGTCGGCAGCACGCCATTGGGATTTGCCGCGGCATTGTCCCGCAGACGGCGCCAGGCTGCCTTCAGTTGCGCGTACTCTATTCCCGGCGCGGTGTTCGATTCCGTTTCGAGCTCGCGCAGCAGGGGCAGGTCGGTGCTGCGTACAAACAGGCGCGGATGTTCGGCCGGTGGCAGTACCGTGGGCGCCGGATAAGGATTGGCGGGCATGGAGTTGTACACCGTGGGATTTTCACCCAGGCCACGGGGCACGAAATCCAGGCGCCTGGTCACCAGCAGCCGATCCAGCCCCAATCCTGATTTCGCATACTTGATCCTCAGCTTATGTGGCCCGGCTTTCAGGTCTTTGGCGGGAATGGAAAACCACTGCCAGGCTGGTGACGCCCGGACCCAGTATTGCGTGTAGGCGCTGCCGTCGTCGATCGCCAGATGAAAGGAGTCGCGCCAGTCGCCGAGGGCCCATACGCGCAACCAGATTTTATGAGTTCCGGTGCTCTTCACGTCGATGGTGTAGGTAAGCTCATCGGCGGAGCTGGCGCTGGGCAGGTCTTGATTGGGTTTGCCAGTGACCATCAGGTATTGCGTGGATGGTTCGAGCGCCGGATTGTTGCTGCTCTCCCATAGCGTTGGCGCGGTGCCGGGCTCCGCTTCGAAAATCACCTCCGTGGGGAAGGTCGCCGCGTGCGCCAGCTGCGACAAGCCTAAGCCGAACAACAGCGCGGGAAATATTGAAAATCGGAGCAAGGAAGGCATGGGTTTTCCTGATTGTAAAAGAATTAATTGTAACATCTACAACGTTGCGGATATGCCATTCAGTCGTTTTAGCCCCCGCCGCATTCTCTTTAGTCTCACCGGATCAGGTGGTTTGCTCTAAAATATAGGGTTACACTGCGTCCTCGCTAGTTGTATGGTGTTTTTGGCATTTCGCACGCCTGTATTGCTTGGAAAAATTCGACCAACTATGTCTAAGAAATTAACTGCCGACGCGACCGCCGCCGCCCCCGTCTCGTTTGAAGAAGCGATGGCGGAGCTGGCGCAGCTGGTTGCCCAAATGGAGGCAGGCCAACTGCCGCTGGAAGCTTCGGTGGCCGCCTATGCGCGCGGCTCGGAGCTGGTGAAATTCTGCGCCGCCCAGCTGGAAAAAGTGGAATCCCAGGTCAAGGTGCTGGAGGGCGACATGCTCAAGCCCTTCGCGGAAGCCGCCGAGGCCGAACAATGAACGGCGCCTTCGACGACTGGATGAAAACCGTGCAGGCGGCATCGGAAAACGATTTATCCGGTTTCCTGCCTGCGCCCGCCGTGGTCCCGGCCAAGCTGCACGCGGCGATGCGCTACGCGCTGCTGGGTGGCGGCAAGCGCGTGCGTCCGCTGCTGGTGTACGCGGCCGGCGCCCTGTTCGGCGCCGACGCGGCCATCCTGAGCCGCGCGGCGGCGGCGGTGGAAATGATCCACGCCTACTCGCTGGTGCACGACGACATGCCGTGCATGGACGACGATGAACTGCGCCGCGGCAAGCCGACGGTGCATGTGGCCTACGACGAAGCGACCGCGCTGCTGGTCGGCGACGCGCTGCAATCGCAGGCCTTCCTGGTGTTGTCGGAAGCGGACAGCATTCCCGCGGCGCGCCAGGTGGCGATGCTGCGCCTGCTGGCGCACGCCTCCGGCTCGGCCGGCATGTGCGGCGGCCAGGCAATCGATCTCGACAGCGTCGGCCTGAGCCTGACGCTGGAGCAGCTGGAGCAGATGCACCAGCTGAAAACCGGTGCGCTGCTGCGCGCCGCGGTGGTACTGGGTGCGCTGGCCGGCAAGGATCTGGAACCGGCCGAACTGCAGGCGCTGAACGACTACGCACGTGCCATCGGCCTGGCCTTCCAGGTGGTGGACGACGTGCTCGACGCCACGGCCGATTCGGCCACGCTGGGCAAGACCGCCGGCAAGGACGCCGCCGACAACAAGCCGACCTATGTCTCGATCCTGGGTCTGGAACCGTCGCGCGCGCTGGCGCAAAAATTGCGGCTCGACGCGCACGCAGCGCTCGCGCCGTTTGGAGAAAAAGCTCTGCGGTTACGCGAACTCGCGGATTTGATCGTGCAGCGGAAGGCATAAATGAAATTGCTCGAAAACATAGACTCACCAGCGGATGTGCGCAAACTGGCGCGCACCCAGCTGACCCCGCTCGCGCATGAATTGCGCAGCTACCTGCTGGATTCGGTGTCGAAGACCGGCGGCCATCTGTCGTCCAACCTGGGCACGGTCGAACTGACCGTGGCGCTGCACTACGTGTTCAACACGCCGCACGACCGCATCGTGTGGGACGTGGGCCACCAGACCTACTCGCACAAGATCCTCACCGGCCGCCGCGAGCGCATGCACACGCTGCGCCAGCTCAACGGCATCTCGGGCTTCCCGAAACGCGACGAAAGCGAATACGACACCTTCGGCACCGCCCACTCGTCGACCTCGATCTCGGCGGCGCTGGGCATGGCGCAGGCGGCCAAGATCAAGGGCGAGCACCGCCATGCGATCGCCGTGATCGGCGACGGCTCGATGACGGCCGGCATGGCCTTCGAAGCGCTGAACAACGCCGGCGTGCAGGAAGACGTCAATCTGCTGGTGATCCTGAACGACAACGACATGTCGATCTCGCCGCCGGTGGGTGCGCTGAACCGCTACCTGGCGCGTTTGATGTCGGGGCAGTTCTACGCCGCCGCCAAGAACGTCGGCAAGTCCGTGCTGCCCGGCCCCGTGCTGGAGCTGGCCAAGCGCCTGGAAGAACACGCCAAGGGCATGGTGGTTCCGGCCACGATGTTCGAGGAGTTCGGCTTCAACTACATCGGCCCGATCGACGGCCACGACCTCGAATCGCTGATCCCCACGCTGCAGAACATCAAGCAGCTCAAGGGCCCGCAGTTCCTGCACGTCGTCACCAAGAAGGGCCAGGGCTACAAGCTGGCCGAGGCCGAGCCGACGCTTTACCACGGCCCCGGCAAGTTCAATCCGGCCGAAGGCATCAAGCCGGCCGCCGCGCCGGGCAAGATGAGCTACACCGACGTCTTCGGCAACTGGCTGTGCGACATGGCCGCCGCCGACAAGAAGCTGGTCGGCATCACGCCGGCCATGCGCGAAGGTTCGGGCATGGTGCGCTTCGAGAAGGAGCATCCGGACCGCTACTTCGACGTCGGCATCGCCGAGCAGCACGCCGTCACCTTCGGCGCCGGCCTGGCTTGCGAAGGCCTGAAGCCGGTGGTGGCGATCTACTCCACCTTCCTGCAGCGCGGCTACGACCAGCTGATCCACGACGTGGCGCTGCAAAACCTGGACGTGACCTTCGCGCTGGACCGCGCGGGCCTGGTGGGCGCGGACGGCGCCACCCACGCCGGCAACTACGACCTGGCTTATCTGCGCTGCATCCCGAACATGGTGGTGATGGCGGCATCGGACGAAAACGAATGCCGCCAGATGCTGAGCACCGGCTACCACTACAAGGGACCGGCGGCGATCCGCTACCCGCGCGGCGCCGGCATCGGCGCGGCGATCCAGCCGGAGCTGACGACGATAGAAATCGGCAAGGGCGAAATCAAGCGCAAGGGCCAGAAGATTGCCATTTTGGCCTTCGGCTCGATGGTTGCGCCGGCAGTCGCCGCTGGCGAGGCGCTGGACGCCACGGTGGCCAATATGCGCTTCGTCAAGCCGCTGGACGTGGAACTGGTCAAGCAGCTGGCGGCCGAACACGACTACCTGGTGACGGTGGAAGAGGGCTGCATCATGGGCGGAGCAGGTTCCGCCGTGGCCGAAGCGCTGGCCGCCGAAGGCATCGTCAAGCCTTTGCAGATGCTCGGCCTGCCGGACAAGTTCATCGACCATGGCGACCCGGCCAAGCTGCTGGCCAGCGTGGGCCTGGACGCCGCCGGCATCACCGCCTCGATCCAGGCACGCCACGCCGCAGCCGAGCCGCGCCTGGTGGTCAACAACGGCTAAAACCCGTTGCTGTTACGCTCAAAGCCGCCTCCGGGCGGCTTTTTTCTTGCCTATCGCGAAGGTGCGTCCTATATTGATATAAACAGTTTATTTGGTTTATATCGCCATGAACGCCGCCGCCGCCCTGTTTGCCGGTTTGCTGTTCGCCTGCGGGATGGCGGGTGCGCAGGTGCCGGAGTCGGGCAGGGTGCAGGAGTTGAGCTTCAGCGCCGAGGAAGTGGCCAGCACCGTGGAGGACCGCTATATCGACCGCATGGTCGAACTGGCCGCCGCCGGCCGCCTGGACGATGACCGCGCCTTGCTGGCCCGCCTGCAAACCATAGGCGCAGGCCTGATACGCGCCGCCGTGGCGCTGAAGCCGGAGGCCGTCGCCTGGCAATGGGAATTCCACACCACCAGCGACACCGACGTCGACGCCATTTGCATGGCAGGCGGGAAGATCCTGGTGGGCAGCGCCTTTGTGCGCCAGCTGGCATTGAACGATGGCGAACTGGCGACCCTGCTGGCCCACGAGATCGCCCACGCCGTGGCCGAACATCATCGTGAAACCTTGTCGGAAGCGCTATTCCTGAACCGCTATCCGGCCGTGCCGCTGGAGGTGGTGATGGAGCGGCTGGAGAGCGACGTGTCGGTGCAGATACGGCTGTCCAAGCTATCGAGCCTGCAGGAATCCGAGGCCGACCAATTGGGCATGGTGCTGGCGCACCGTGCCGGCTGGCCGGCAGCCGACATGGTCAGCTTCTACCGCAAGCTGTCCGACGGCGACCAGCTGGCGCTGGTGGCCGGCGCCTATCCGGCCAGCGCCTCGCGCCTCAGCATGGCCAAGGGCATGGCGCTGCTGTTCCAGTCCAGCCGCTAGTCCTGTCGTTCGCGCAGCCTTAGCCGCGTTTGCGCTCGTGCTGCCACAGCACGTCGCTGCCGCCGGCGTAGCGGTTCAACACGCGCGACAGCACAAACATCAGGTCCGACAAACGGTTCACGTACTGGCGCGGATGCTCGTGGATGGTCTCGGCCTTGCCCAGCGTGACGATGGCGCGCTCGGCGCGGCGGCACACGGTGCGGCACACGTGCGCCTGCGAGGCCGCGCGCGAGCCGGCCGGCAGGATGAACTCCGTCAGCGCCGGCAGCGTGGCGTTGTACTTGGCCAGCAGCGTGTCCAGGCGCTCGACGTGCGCCTCGGTGATCATCTGGTAGCCGGGGATGCACAATTCGCCGCCCAGGTCGAACAGGTCGTGCTGGATGGTGATCAGTTCTTCGCGCAGATCGGCCGGCATGTCTTCGCACAGCAGCAGGCCGATGTGCGAGTTCAGTTCGTCGACTTCGCCGATCGAGTCGATGCGCACGCTGTCCTTGTCGGTGCGGCTGCCGTCACCGAGGCCGGTGGTGCCGCCGTCGCCGGTGCGGGTGGCGATTTTGGAGAGTCGGTTGCCCATATTGGCTCCTGGTCGGTGTGAGGTTAGCGCTTCGCCAGGCTGGCGCGGCGCGGATTGAGGTAGTCGTAGCCGGGCGTTTCCCAGAACGCCTGCAGGCCCTTGGTTTCGTACAGGCTCACCTCCTCATCGTACATCGGATACAGGCCGGCGAGGTAAATGGTGCGATCGGGCAGTTCGAACTTGAGCTGGTCGCCTTCCAGGAAAAACGGCTTGTAGACGAAGCAGGCGTTCATCGCGCTGTCGCCCGACATCGGCGCATCGAGCTTGAAGCAGGACTGGTAGGCGAACGAACCGGTCTGGAAAAAATTCTGCGCCAGCAGGGCGGCGGCGCTGCCCCAGGAGGGGTCGGCGGTACGCAGCGAGAACATCAACTCCGGTCTGCCGTGCACCCACTCGGGACGGTTGGCGCTCGACAGGCCGCAGGTGACGGCGGTCAGCATGCCCTTGGTGGGGAAATCGTTAAAGTAGTACACCAGCATGCGAGGGTGGGCCTCCAGCTTGACGCCGGCGACCTGCACCGGCACGCCGAAACGCTGTTCCAGCGCCTCGCGCCAAACCTCTTCAAATAATTTTTCCATAACGGTCCCAGTGATGTAATGAAGCTGCGCCCGGAAGAATACAACAATTTGCTCGGGTATTTCGACTCGGCCGGCGTTTGTGCTTACAATCGATGTCTGATCAAGTGCTTCCAGGTGCCCGCTCCATGAACACTGCCACTCCCGAACGAGCCGTCCTGGCCGATATCGCCGCCCGCCGCGCGCAGGTCGCCGCGGCGCTGCGGCAGGTGCTGCCCGAGCGCGCCGTGCTGTCCGAACCGGAAGACACCCGCCCCTACGAATGCGACGGCCTGGCCGCCTACCGCCAGCTGCCGATGATCGTCGTGCTGCCTGACAGCGAGGCGCAGATCGTCGCCGTACTGCAGGTGTGCCGCGAGCTGAATGTGCCCATCGTGCCGCGCGGCGCCGGTACCGGCCTGTCCGGCGGCGCCATGCCCATCGCAGACGGCGTGGTGCTGTCGACCGCGCGCCTGAACCGCATCGTGCGCATGGACGCCTACTCGCGCAGCGCCGTGGTGCAGCCGGGCGTGCGCAACCTGGCGATCTCGGAAGCGGCGGCGCAGCATGGCCTGTACTACGCGCCCGATCCGTCGTCGCAGATCGCCTGCAGCATCGGCGGCAACGTGGCGGAGAATTCCGGCGGCGTGCACTGCCTCAAATACGGCCTGACCGTGCACAACGTGCTGCGCGTGCGCATGGTGACGCTGGAGGGCGACGTGGTGGAACTGGGCGGCGAAGCGCTCGACGCGCCGGGGCTGGACCTGCTGTCGGTGTTCATCGGCTCCGAGGGCATGCTGGGCATCGTCACCGAGGTCACGGTCAAGCTGGTGCCTAAGCCGGCCACCGCGCGCGTCATCATGGCCTCGTTCGACGAGGTGGTGGCGGGCTGCCACGCGGTGGCGGCGCTGATCGCGGCGGGCATCATCCCGGCCGGGCTGGAAATGATGGACCGGACTTCGTCGCGCATGGTCGAACCGTTCGTGCAGGCCGGCTACGATACGGAGGCCGCCGCTATCCTGCTGTGCGAGGCCGACGGCACCATCGAAGAGGTGGAAGAGGAAATCGCCCGCATGACGGCGGTGCTGAACACGGCCGGCGCCAGCGCCATCGCGGTGTCGCAGACGGAGGCGGAACGGCTCAAGTTCTGGTCCGGCCGCAAGAACGCCTTTCCGGCGGCGGGCCGCATCTCGCCGGACTACTACTGCATGGATGGCACCATCCCGCGCAAGCGCCTGGGGCAGGTGCTGGAAGGGATAGCGCAGATGGAAGTCAAGTACGGCCTGCGCTGCGCCAACGTGTTCCATGCGGGCGACGGCAACCTGCATCCGCTGATCCTCTTCAACGCCAACATCCCCGACGAATTCGAACGCGCAGAAGCCTTCGGCGCCGAGATCCTGGCCCTGTGCGTGGAAGTGGGCGGCACCATCACCGGCGAGCATGGCGTGGGCATCGAGAAGATCAATTCGATGTGCGTGCAGTTCGCGCCGGCCGAGCTGGAGGCATTCTTCTCGGTCAAGCGCGCCTTCGACCCGGCCGGCCTGCTCAATCCCGACAAGGCCATCCCGACACTGAACCGCTGCGCCGAATTCGGCAAGATGCGCGTCAGCGGCGGCATGCTGCCGTTTTCCCATTTGCCGCGTTTTTAACGGAGCGACATGAGCACCGGTTCCCATTCCGACATCGCCGCGCAGTTCGGCGCCCGCATCCGCGCCGCCACGGCCGCCGGCACGCCGCTGCGCTTGCGCGGCGGCGGCACCAAGGACTGGTACGGCCAGGCCTTGCACGGCGAAGTATTCGATACAAGCGCCTACGCCGGCATTGTCGCCTACGAGCCGACCGAGCTGGTGATCACCGCGCGCTGCGGCACGCCGCTGGCCGAGATCGAGGCCCTGCTGGCGCAGCACCATCAGATGCTGGCCTTCGAGCCGCCGCGCCACGGCGCCGCATCCACGATAGGCGGCGTGGTCGCCAGCGCCTTGTCCGGCCCGCGCCGCGCCAGTGCGGGCGCGGTGCGCGATTTCATGCTCGGCGCGGTGCTGATGGACGGTCACGGCGAGGCGCTGCGCTTCGGCGGACAGGTGATGAAGAACGTGGCTGGCTACGACGTCTCGCGCCTGCTGGCCGGTTCGCTGGGCACGCTGGGGCTGATACTGGAAGTGTCGCTCAAGGTGCTGCCGGTGCCGGTGTGCGAGGCCAGCCTGCGCTTCGAGATGAGCGAGATCGACGCGCTGCGCCGCCTGAACGAATGGGCCGGCCAGCCGCTGCCGATATCGGCCAGTTGCTGGCATCAGGGAGTGCTTTCGCTGCGCCTGTCCGGCGCTGAGGCGGCGGTGGTCGCGGCGCAGCGCAAGCTGGGTGGCGCTCCGCTGGCCGACGCTGCGGCGTTCTGGGCTTCGCTGCGCGACCAGACGCACGGTTATTTCGATGGCGGCAGCTTGTGGCGGCTGTCGGTGCCGCCTGCGGCCAGCGCCATCATCCTGCGCGGCGAGCAGCTGATCGAGTGGGGCGGGGCGCAGCGCTGGCTTAAGGCAGATGCCGCCGATGCCGCCGACGCCGAACAGGCGGCCGCCATACGTCGCACCGTGGCGGCGGCCGGTGGTCACGCGACGCTGTTCCGCGGCGCGGACAAGGAGGTCGGCGTATTCCATCCGCTGGCGCCTGCCGTGGCCCGCATCAACCAGAGGCTGAAGCAGGCCTTCGACCCGGCGGGGATCTTCAATCCCGGCCGCATGTACGGATAGCCTATGCAAACCAATCTCGCCGACTTCATCAAGAACACTCCCGAAGGCGCGGAGGCCGACGCCATCCTGCGCGCCTGCGTCCACTGCGGCTTCTGCACCGCCACCTGTCCCACCTACCAGCTGCTGGGCGACGAACTCGATGGCCCGCGCGGCCGCATCTACCTGATCAAGCAGGTGCTGGAAGGCGCACCGGTGACGGCCAAGACGCAAACCCACCTGGATCGCTGCCTGACCTGCCGCAATTGCGAGACCACCTGTCCGTCCGGGGTGCGCTACGGCCGCCTGATCGACATCGGCCGCAAGGTGGTGGAGGAGCGCGTGGAGCGCCCGTTCATCGAGCGTATGAAGCGGCTGGTGTTGAAGGAAGCCTTGCCGCGCAAGGCGGTGTTCACGGCGGCCTTGCGTGCGGGGCAGGTATTCCGTCCGCTGCTGTCGCCCGCCATGCAGGACAAGATTCCGGCGATGCGCGGCGCCGGCGCATGGCCGGCCCGCGAACACGCCCGCAAGATGCTGGTGCTGGAAGGCTGCGCGCAGCCGGCGATGGCGCCCAACATCAACGCCGCCACGGCCCGCGTGCTGGATGCGTTGGGCGTGCAGTTGCTGGTCGCGCCCAAGGCCGGCTGCTGCGGCGCGCTGCGCCACCACCTGAACGACCAGGAAGCGGCGCTGGACGACATGCGCCGCAACGTCGACGCCTGGTGGCCCTACGTGCAGGACGGCGCGGTGGAGGCTATCGTGATGACGGCGTCGGGTTGCGGCGTCACGGTCAAGGAGTATGGGCATTTGCTGGCGCACGACGCCGCCTACGCCGACAAGGCGCAGCGCATCTCGGCGCTGACACGCGACCTGAGCGAGGTGATGCCGGAATTCGAGGAAGCGCTGCGCCGTCGAGCAACTAACAGGGAGCGCGTGGCCTACCATCCGCCATGCACGCTGCAGCACGGCCAGCAGATACGCGGCAAGGTGGAGGGCGTGCTGCGCGCTGTCGGCGTGGACGTGGTGCTGTGCGCGGACAGCCATCTGTGCTGCGGATCGGCGGGCACTTACTCGCTGCTGCAACCGGAATTGTCGCTGCAGCTGCGCGACCGCAAGCTGGCCAACCTGGGCGACACCGGCGCCACCACCATCGTCTCCGCCAACGTAGGCTGCACCGCGCACCTGCAATCGGGCACGGAGACGCCGGTGATCCACTGGATCGAATTGATCGACTCAGCCCTGAACAAATAAGGGCATCTGCGCCGTGCCGCCGGCCGGTTCTGCGTGCAGGCTCAGGATGGGCGGCAGATGCGCGGCGGCCTGCCACACCGGCGCGGTGTCGAAACTGGCGACCCAGGACAGCACGTCGTCCGCCGGCATTGGCCGGGCGATGCCATAGCCTTGCACCAGGTCGCAGCCCAGCCGCATCAGCATGGCGCCGTGCTCGATGGTCTCCACACCCTCGGCGATCACGCCCAAACCAAAGGACTTGGCCAGGCCGATGACGGCGCTGACCAGGTGCAGGTCGTCGCGGTCCACCAGCATATTGCGCACGAAGCTCTGGTCGATCTTCAGCATGTCCGCCGGCAGCCGCTTCAGGTAGGACATCGACGAATAGCCGGTGCCGAAATCGTCCAGCGCGAAGCTGATGCCCAGCGCCTGGCAATCGAGCATGATGCTGCGCACGTGGGCGATGTCGCTCAGCGCCGACGATTCCAGTATCTCCAGCTCCAGCATATGTGGCGGCACGTCCGGGAACTCGGCCAGGATGGCGGTCAGGCGGGCGACGAAATCGGCGCGCTGGAAATGACGGGCGGCGATGTTGACGCTGATGACCCAGCGGGCATCGAACGCGCGCCACACCTGCAACTGCCGCAGCGCTTCGCGCAGCACCCATTCGCCGATATCGACGATGACGTCGCTGTGTTCGACGATGGGCAGGAACTCGGTCGGCCCGACCACGCCGCGCAGTGGATGCTGCCAGCGCAGCAGCGCTTCCATGCCGACGATGCGGCCCTTGCGCATATCCAGTTTCGGCTGATAGTACAGCCGCAGTTCGCCGGCGCGCACGGCGGCGCGCACTTCGGTGCGGCGGTTGTGGTGGGTGCGTACCTGTTCGTCCAGGTCGGCGTCGAAGAAGTGATAGCGGTTGCGGCCCGTGATCTTGGCCTGGTACAGCGCCTGGTCGGCGTGGCGCAGCAGGCTGTCGGCGCTGATCTCGCTGCCGGTGTAGACCGCCACCCCGACGCTGGCCGACATGCTCACCGCTTCGCCGTCGCACACGTAGTCGCGCGACAGCGCCGCCATCAGGCGGTCCAGCGCCTGCTCGACGCCGGCGCGGCCGTTCATCTCCGGCAGCAGCAGCACGAACTCGTCACCGCCCAGGCGGGCCACGTAATGGCGCTGGCCCGCGAAGTCGTGCAGGCGGCTGGCGGCCTGCTTGAGGATCTCGTCGCCGATGTCCTGGCCCAGCGTCTGGTTCACGTGCTGGAAGTGATCGAGGTCGAACAGGCAGACGGCCAGCAGGTAGTCTTCCTCGCGCGCGCGGACGACTTCCTGCTCGAAGCGCGCAGCCAGCGCGGCGCGGTTGGGCAGGCCGGTCAGCACATCGTGGTTGCTCTGCCAGGAGATCTGCTGCATCAGCTGGCGGCGCTCGGTCACGTCGCGGAACACCAGCACCGAGCCTTGCACCTCGTTCTGCGCCGAGCGGATCGCGTTGGCCGTGTATTCGACGGTGACGATCTGGCCGATGCGGTTGCGCAGGCTCTGGTTGCCGACCTTGATCACTTCACCGCCGGCATAGACCGCCGCCATGGACTTGAGCAGCGCATGCTGGCCGAAGTTATTCGCCAACACGAACACCTGGTGCAGCTCCATGCCGAGCGCGCGCGCTTCGGTCCAACCGGTGAGCTGCTGGGCGACGTCGTTGATGGTGGCGATCTTGCCGCTCAGGTCAGTGGTGATGACAGCGTCGCCGATCGAGGCCAGCGTGACTTCGATGCGTTCCTTTTCCACCTGTAGCAGCGCCTGCGCCTGCAGCGTGTGCTCCAGCTGTTCGCTGAGTCTTGCCTGGCTTTGCTGCAGCTTGTGCACCAGCGCCTGCACGCGCTGCGCCATGTTGTTGAAGGTGACGGCCAGCATGCGCGCCTCCAGCGTGCCGGCGACCGGCAGGCGCACGCCGTGGTCGCCGTTCTGGAAGCGGGTGGTGGTGTCGGCCACGCGCCGCAGCATGCGCTTGTTGGCGTAGATGATGATGCCCAGCAGCGTGTAGATGATGGCGATGTTGATCATCGAGATCACCGCCTGCTGGCGCAGCGTGCGCCACACCTGGGCCAGCGGCAGCGTCGGCTCGAAGCCCAGCACCAGCACGGCGCTGCCGATGTAGATGGTGCGGTTGATCGGTTGCAGTCCGTTCAGGGCGCGGAACCAGTCCGGGTAGTCCGTCGCCGGCGGCGCGCTGCGCAGCGCTTCCAGGTGGCCGCCCGCATAGTCCAGCCGTGCGGAGACCAGGTCGGCATCCAGCAGCAGGGCGCTGGCCAGCGTGTTGTCGAGCGCGGCGCGGTCGGGCGTGTTCAGCGCAGGCGTCAGCGCCTTGTGCAGGTAGACGCCCAGTTCGCCCGCATCCTTCTGGTAGCGCGCGTTGGCGTACTCGGTTTCGGAGTCGAACAATAGGGTGTATCGCACGCCCACGACGATGGCGATGACGGCGAAGATGGGCACGAACAAGCGGGAGTACATCCCCATCCGCATCCAGTGCGATAACAGTTTTCCAAACAACGACATAGGCGACTGATTCGATAATTGGAAATGACCAGAGATCATTATTACCGAAAAGTTAACCTAAAGCACGTTTTTTGGAAAACGTTTTCATTCTTTTTTTGGATTGTCGTGGACACGCGCCCGGCGGGGCTTATTCCGCCAGCAGTTTCTCGATGTCGGCGATCAGGTCTTCAGGCTTGGTGGCTGGGGCGTAGCGGTTGTAGACGGTGCCGTCCTTGCGGATCAGGAACTTGGTGAAGTTCCATTTGATGCCCTCGGTACCGAGGATGCCGGGCGCATCTTTTTTAAGTTTAGTAAACAAGGGATGAGCGTTATCCCCGTTAACGTCGATCTTGGCGAACAGCGGAAAGGTGACGCCGTAGTTCTTTTCGCAGAAGGCGCCGATTTCGTCGGCCTGGCCCGGCTCCTGCGCGCCGAACTGGTTGCAGGGGAAGCCCAGCACCACCACGCCCTTGTCCTTGAACTGCTGATACACGGCCTCCAGGCCCTTGTACTGCGGCGTGAAGCCGCACTTGCTGGCGGTGTTGACGATCAGCAGAACCTGGCCCTTGTACTGGCCCAGGTTGACGGGGGCGCCGGTCAGGCTGTCGGCGTTGATATCGTAGATTGCGGTCATGGTGTTAGACGAGTCCCAGATGTTCGGTTCCGGCGGAGAGATCCCGGTTTTTGGCGGCCTTGCCTTCAAGCTTGATGGCGAGCCGCAGGTCGTTGACGGAGTCGGCGTTGCGCAGCGCGTCCTCGTAGGTGATGATGTCGGCCTCGTGCAGATCGAACAGCGACTGGTCGAAGGTTTGCATGCCCAGTTCGCGCGATTTTTTCATCAGCTCCTTGATCTCGTGGACTTCGCCCTTGAAGATCAGGTCCGAGATCAGCGGCGAATTGAGCATGATCTCGATCGCCACGGCGCGGCCCTTGGATTCCTTGCGCGGGATCAGGCGCTGCGAAATCATGCCCTTCAGGTTCAGCGACAGGTCCATCAGCAATTGCTGGCGGCGTTCCTCGGGGAAGAAGTTGATGATGCGGTCCAGCGCCTGGTTGGCGCTGTTGGCGTGCAGGGTGGCCAGGCACAGGTGGCCGGTTTCGGCGAAGGCGATCGCGTGGTCCATGGTTTCGCGGTCGCGGATCTCGCCGATCTGGATCACGTCCGGCGCCTGGCGCAGCGTGTTCTTCAGCGCCACGGCCCAGTCTTCGGTATCCACGCCCACTTCGCGCTGGGTCATGATGCAGTTCTTGTGCGGGTGGACGTATTCGACCGGGTCTTCGATGGTGATGATGTGGCCGTAGCTGTTCTCGTTGCGGTAGCCGACCATGGCCGCCAGCGTGGTCGACTTGCCGGAACCGGTGGCGCCGACCATGATGACCAGGCCGCGCTTGGACATGACGACATCCTTGAGCACCTCGGGCAGGCCGAGGTCTTCGAGTTTGGGGATTTCGCTGGTGATGGTCCGCAGCACCATGCCGACCGAGCTCATCTGCACGAACGCCGACACGCGGAAGCGGCCCAGGTCGCCGGGGCTGATGGCGAAGTTGGCTTCCTTGGTCAGTTCGAACGAGGCGGTCTGCTTGTCGTTCATGATGGAGCGCGCCAGGTCCATGGTGTGGGCGGCGGTGAGCACCTGCGACGACACCGGCGTCATCTTGCCGTCGATCTTGATGGCGGGCGGGAAGCCGGCGGTGATGAACAGATCCGAGCCCTTCTTGCTGGTCATCAGACGCAGCAGGTCGAACATGAATTTGGAGGCCTGATCGCGTTCCATGGTATGTCCTTTTAGCCGGGGAAGTTGTCGGGCGTCTTGGCGGCGTTGCGGGCGGCGGCGGCGCTGATGACGTTGCGGCGCACCAAGTCCGTCAGGTTCTGGTCCAGCGTCTGCATGCCGACGTTGCTGCCGGTCTGGATCGCCGAGTACATCTGCGCGATCTTGGCTTCGCGGATCAGGTTGCGGATCGCCGGCGTCGCCACCATGATCTCGTGCGCGGCCACGCGGCCGTTGCCGTCCTTGGTCTTCAACAGCGTCTGCGAAATCACCGCTTGCAGCGATTCGGACAGCATCGCCCGCACCATCTCCTTCTCATCGGCCGGGAACACGTCGACGATACGGTCGATGGTCTTGGCCGCCGACGAGGTGTGCAAGGTGCCGAACACCAGGTGGCCCGTCTCCGCGGCCGACAGCGCCAGGCGGATGGTCTCCAGATCGCGCAGCTCGCCGACCAGGATGCAGTCCGGATCCTCCCGCAGCGCCGAACGCAGCGCGTTGTTGAACGACAGCGTGTGCGGTCCCACTTCGCGCTGGTTGATCAGGCATTTCTTCGATTCGTGCACGAACTCGATCGGGTCTTCGATCGTCAGGATGTGGCCGTACTCGTTTTCGTTGAGGTGGTTGACCATCGCCGCCAAGGTGGTCGACTTGCCGGAGCCGGTCGGCCCCGTCACCAGCACCAGCCCGCGCGGCTTGAGCGCGAAGTCGGCGAAGATCTTGGGCGCGTTCAAATCCTCCAGGCTGAGGATCTTCGATGGAATCGTCCGCAGCACTGCCGAGGCGCCACGGTCCTGGTTGAAGGCGTTGACGCGGAAGCGCGCCAGACCCGGGATCGCGAACGAGAAGTCGCATTCCAGCATCTCTTCGTAGGCCTTGCGCTGGCCGTCGTTCATGATGTCATAGATCATGCCGTGCACGTCCTTGTGCTCCAGCGGCGGCAGGTTGATGCGGCGCACGTCGCCGTGCACCCGTATCATCGGCGGCAGCCCGGCCGACAGGTGCAGGTCCGAAGCCTTGTTCTTGACGGAGAATGCGAGAAGTTCGGAGATGTCCATTTATAATCCCTGTGCCTGACGTTGGTGAAGTGCCGCTGCGGCGCTAACCGTTGTTTCTAACGATTTTTACTCGATGATTATGTCCCTGATCCCCCAGAACTTGCAAGCAATCACCTCGACTATTGTTGCCACAGCCCAAGATGTTGGCCGTGCGCCGCAATCGGTGCAGCTGCTGGCCGTTTCCAAGACCTTCGGGCCGGAGGCGGTGCTGGAAGCGGTGCAGGCCGGCCAGCGGGCTTTCGGCGAAAACTATCTGCAGGAGGGCGTGGACAAGATCAAGGCCTTGCAGGCGGCCGGGGCGCCGGCGCTGGAGTGGCATTTCATCGGCCCGATCCAGAGCAACAAGACCCGGCCCATCGCCGAGCACTTCGACTGGGTGCACACGGTCGAGCGTGAAAAGATCGCGCAGCGTCTGTCCGAACAGCGCCCGGAAGGCATGGCGCCGTTGCAGATCTGCCTGCAGGTGAATATCAGCGGGGAAGCCAGCAAGAGCGGCGTGGCCCCGGATGAGTTGGCGGCGCTGGCCCACAAGGTCGCGGCGCTGCCGAATCTGACCTTACGCGGCCTGATGGCGATCCCCGAGCCGGCCGAAGACTTTGCACAGCAGCGCGCGGCCTTCGCCCAGCTGCGCGTGCTGTACGAACAGCTGCGCGCCGACGGTCTGGCGCTGGACACGCTGTCGATGGGCATGTCGGCCGATATGCGCGCCGCCATCGTCGAAGGTGCAACCATCGTGCGCGTCGGCAGCGCCATTTTTGGTTCACGAAACTACAACAAGGCTTGAACATGAAGATAGCATTTATCGGCGGCGGCAATATGGCCTCCGCCCTGATCGCGGGACTGGCCAACAAGCTGACCGCAGGCGCCAACATCCACGTGGCCGATCCGAACGCGGATGCGCTGACGCGATTGCATCAGCAGTTTGGCGTGACCACGGCCAGCGGCGCCGATGCCGCCGTGTCGTCGGCGGACGTGATCGTGCTGGCGGTCAAACCGCAAAGCATGCGCGAAGTGGCGGCCCAGCTGCTGCCGCTGATCGATCCGGCGAAGCAGCCGCTGATCGTGTCGATCGCGGCCGGCATACGCGGCGCGGACCTGTCGCGCTGGCTGGGCGGCTACGGCGCCATCGTGCGCTGCATGCCCAACACGCCTGCGCTGATCGGCATGGGCATCACCGGCATGGCGGCGACGGCCGGCGTATCCGCCGCACAGAAGAAGGCTGCGGACGATATCCTGCGCGCCGTCGGCCCGACCGTGTGGCTGGACGACGAGTCGCAGATTGATGCGGTGACGGCGGTGTCGGGCAGCGGTCCTGCCTATGTGTTCTACTTCATCGAGGCGATGCAGCAGGCCGCGCTGGACATGGGCCTGAACGCGGAGCAGGGCAGGCAGCTGGCGCTGGCGACGTTCGCCGGCGCGTCGCAACTGGCGGTGCAGTCTAGCGAGCCGGTGTCGCTGCTGCGCGAGCGTGTGACGTCGAAGGGCGGCACCACCTACGCGGCGCTGACCAGCATGGAGCAGAGCGGCGTCAAGTCGGCTATCATCACTGCGATGAAAGCCGCTGCGCACCGCGGCAAGGAAATGGGCGACGAGCTGGGTTCCGCAAACTAAAACGAAGGGCTGCATGATGACGGTAACACGCTACCTCCCACTGATTGCAGCCATTACCGCGTTACAGGCGGGCGCCGCAACCATCGTTGACGAGACGGTGCAGCGCCCGGAAGGCGCGCGCCACTATCTGCTGGCGCAGCCGGCGACGCCGGTGGCGGGCAAGCTGCCGCTGGTGATCCTGCTGCACGGCCACGCGGCGTCGGCCAACCTCACTTTCGGCAAGGGCAAGATCGACGATCCGGCCGCCGCCTGGCTGGCCGTGGCCGACCGCGAGGGCTTGCTGGTGATCGCGCCCGATGGTGCGAAAGGCAGCGACGACAAGCAGGGCTGGAACGACTGCCGCGCCGATGCGCCCACCAATCCCAAGACCGACGATGTCGGCTTCATCGCCGCGATGATCGACCAGGCGGTCGCGCAGCACAACGCGGATCCGTCGCGTGTGTACCTGTCTGGCGCTTCGAATGGCGGCGGCATGGTGTACCGCGCGGCGATCGAAATGGGGCCGCGCCTGGCGGCGGTGGCCGTGTCGAGCATGCTGATGCCGACCAAGAATCTGTGCGCGGCGCCCAAGCGCGCCTTGCCGGTGCTGGTGGCGCATGGGACGGAGGACAAGATCGCTCCGTATGCGGGCGGCGAAGTCGGCCACTTCCTGCTGACGGGGCGTGGCTCGGGCCTGAGCGCGGAGGATTCAGTGAAGTACTGGCGCGAGCTGGCGCAGCTGCCGTCCACGCCGACGATCACCAAGCTGCCGCATCGCGACGCTTCCGACAAGACGGCGCTGGTGCGCTACGTGTGGGGCAGCGATCCGAAAGGCACGCAGGTCGAATTCCTGAAGATGGAAAACGCCGGCCACGTACAGCCGAGCATCACGCACAACCTGTCATGGCTGGTGCAGGCGGTGCTCGGCAAACAGAACGGCGATGTGGAATTTGCCGACGAAACCTGGGCCTTTTTCAAGGACAAGCGTGCAGCGCCCTAGTAGCTTGGCCTAGCTGGCGCCGCCGCAGCCTTGCTTCATCGCGGCGATCCACGCCCGTATCAGCTCCACACCTTCCTTGTGCACCGAACCCCGTCCCAGTTCCGGCATCATGACGCCGGTCTGGTCGGAGCTTAAGCGGTAGACCATGATCGAGTCCTCCGGCTGGCCCGGCGCGATGCCGTAGTTATGGCCGCCGGTACCTGCACCCGCCGCCACCGGCGGTTTGCACAGTCCCAGATGCAGATCGGCCGGCGCCCCCATGTTCAGATGCAGGGCCGTGGTGTTGGCCGCGCCCTTGTCGTTGTGGCAGTGGGCGCAGTTGATGTCGAGGTAGGCGCGGGCGCGCGCGTTCAGCGTCTGGCCCTTGTCCAGCCAGTTGGCGTTGTGCGGCGCCGCCGTCGAGGCATTGGCCGGCACGCCGCTCAGGTAGCCGATGCGGGCCAGGTAATCGAGCTGGTTGCTGGTCACGCCATCGTAGCTGTAGCTGCGGTTCATATGCCGCGCTTTCGGACCTATCGGCTGGAACTGGCGCGACTTCACATCCGCCACGTGGCAGGACGCGCACTGGTTCACGTTCGGCACCACGTAGGTCAGCGGCTTGCGGCTGCGGTCTTCATGCACGACTTCCAGCGGCACCTGGTCGCCGGTGCGCGACAGCACGGCCTCGGTCTGCTCGGCATTCCACACATAGGGCAGGGCGATCCAGCCGTCGGCGCGGCGCACCAGCAGCCGGGTTTCGATCAGGCGCACATTGGCCAGATCGAGCTTGTCGCTGCCGGACTTGCTGGTGTCGTAGGTCGCCAGCACCGCCTTGGCGGGGCCGTCGGCCTTGGGGTAGTAGAAGGTCTTGCTGATGATGGTCCCGACCGGGAACTCGAAGGAGGTATCGGCGTTGTAGACGGCGCTCTGGCCCTTCGGCATCCAGACGGTGCGCAGCTTGTGCGCGTAGTCGGTGAACAGCGGCGTGTTCAGATCGTAGGGGACCACGCCGGCGTTCAGGTTAAGGCGGCCGCCGGAGACGGCCATCAAATGCCAGTCGCTCAACTTGGCCGGATTGCCTTCGGTGATGAAGCTGACCGGCTCCTGCTGATGCGTGCACGCGGCCAGCATCAGCGCGCACGCGATTGCGGAAAATCTCACCATCATGACTGCGCGGCGAGTTGGGCGATCGTCACCGGTGGCAGCTTGGCCAGCTCGCAGCGGAACGGCGCAGACTCCTTGCTGGGGTTCTTGTACTTGTTCGGGCCGTCGGCGTTCAGCACTTCGACGCCGTCCTGGATGCAGATGCGCTGCTCGGCCGGCATCACGCCCTTGACCAGCAGCTTGTTGTCGACATAGCCGTCCCACAGCACGTCGGGCAGGTGGCCGCTGATGCCGTACATGGCGATCTTCAGCGCCTTCAGATCGAGGCCGTCGGGCGAATCGCCGCCGCCCTTGAAGCGGTTGCCGTAGACGTAGATCGCCTTTGGATACGGGTCGTAGCCGGCAGCCACGCCTTTCTCGGTGTAGTAGCCGGTCGAGTGGTAGCTGGAGATGATGACGTTGGCGGTCTGGTTGTCGGTGACGTCGTTGTCGAAGATCTCGACCTTGGAGTTGGAGTTGATGACGATGCCGGAGCCGGCCGGCACGCTGGCCACCGCCGTACCGCGCGCGGCGAAGTTGCCGAGGTTGTTCTTCTCGACCTTGTTCTTGTACACGCGCGTGCTATGGCCGGGCTGCGACAGGTTGGGCATGTTGAACACCAGGATGCCGCCGGTGTTGTTGGTGGCGACGTTGTCGTAGACGTCGGCGTTGATGGTGTTCTCGATCTCGATGCCGGCCACGTTCTGCTCGGCGCGCGAGCGGCGCACGACGACGCCGTTGGACTGGCCGACATAGATGCCGGCGTCGGAGGCGGCGATGGCCACGCAGTCTTCGATCAGCACGTTTTTGGTCTTGACCGGGTAGATGCCGTAGGCGCCGTTGGTCACTTTGGAGCCGCCGGTCCATTGCACCTTGACCTTGCGGATGGTGATGTTGTCGCCGTCGTTGATCTTCAGGCCATCGCCCTTGGAGTCTTCGATGGTCAAGCCTTCGATGGTGAAGTTGCTGGCGTAGACCAGCATGCCTTCCGGCCCAGTGACCTGGCCTTTGAACGAGAGGATGGTCTTGTCCATGCCGGCGCCGCGTATCGTGACGCCGTTGCCGCGCAGGGTCAGGCCGCTAGTGAGATGATAGGTACCGGCCGGTATCTCGACCACGCTGCCGGGTTTGGCGTCGAGCAGCTGCTCCTGCAGTTTTTTCTGGAACGCCGCGCCGGCGCTGGCCTGCTCGGCCGAGACGGGCGCCTCGGACTTGCCGCAGGCGGCGATCGTACAGCAAAGTACAACTGCGGATATGGCCTTGTACATGACGTCCCCTCATTAATTTTGTTAAATGTAGAGTGCTTGGCAACATTGAGTATAGCAGTATGTTTTCGGCCGCAACGGCGTATCATTGCTGGGCCGTCGCCATGTGGCGCGGCAGCGACGGAAAGGAAGAAAATGACGAATCGCCGCATTTTTATTTTGAACGGCTGCGCCGGTCTGGCCGCTGCGACGCTGGGCTGCATGGCCTGGGCCGAGGACCGCGTGGCGCTGAAGGAAGACGAGCCGCTGGCCAAGGAGTTCAACTATGTGATTGACGCCGCCAAGGTAGACGGGCACAAATTCCCCGACTTCAAGGCCGGCGACCGCTGCAGCAAGTGCCAGATCTACGAGGATGGGGCTAACGACATGGGCGGTTGCGCCATCTTCCCCGGCAAGCTGGTGGCGGCCGGCGGCTGGTGCACCTCGTTCGGCTGACATGGATTACGCAGCCTTCAAAGCGCTGGGCCTGGCGCTACCCGAAGTGGAGGAATCGACCTCGTACGGCACGCCGGCGTTGAAGGTCAAAGGCAAGCTGATGGCGCGTCTGAAGGAGGATGGCGAGTCGGTGGCGATACGCACCACGTGGGAAGAGCGCGAGCGCCTGCTGATGGTGGAGCCGGAGACCTACTACATCACCGACCACTATCGCGACCATCCATGGGTGCTGATCCGCCTGCCGCAAGCGCACCGCGACGGCGCGACGCGACGGCTGGCGCAAGCCTGGCTGCTGGCGGCGCCGAAGTCGCTGCTCAAGCGGCATGGCGCCAGCGTGGAGAGTATCTGACTCTCCGTTCTTACTTGCGGGCGATCAGTAGTCCGACAACAACGCCGAGCGCCGCGCCCAGGCCCACCGACTTCCACGGATTGTCATGCACGTAGACGTTGGCCGACTCGGCGGCGCTGCGGCTGCGGGCGATGATGCTGTCTTCCAGTTTGCGCAGGTCGGTCCGGGCGGTGCGCAGCGTGTCGTCGAAACGGGCGCGGTTGTCGGAGCTGGGCGCGGGGTCTTTGGCGCTGTCTTTCAGCCAGTCCTCGGCTTCGCCGATGGCGTGCTTTAATTCATCCATCAGCTTGTCGCGCGCGGCGGCGCTGGCGGCTTGGCTGTCGGCGACGCCTTTTCCGTTCTGTTGAATCTGATCCATGATGACCTCGTTGCGTATCGGGGTGGAAGGGGATAGCCATTGTAGGCAGCGCCGGCGCTGCGGCCTTGCGCTGCCTCAATCGCGTCGGATCAGCGCAGCGCGTAGTCCAGCGCCACGCCCGCGAACACGGCCGCGCCGAGCCAGTTGTTGTGGCGGAAGGCGTAGAAGCAGGGATCGCGTTCGCGGCCGCGTATCAGCGTGTAGTGATAGCAGGCGATGCCCGCCGCCACCGCCACGCCGCCGGCAAACCATACACCCATGCCCAGCTGCCAGCCGCAGGCCAGCAGCAAGCCCAGGTGCACGGCGTAGCACAGCATCACCGCCGCCACGTCGTAGCGGCCGAAGGTGATGGCCGAGGTCTTGATGCCGATCTTCAGGTCGTCGTCGCGGTCGACCATCGCGTATTCGGTGTCGTAGGCCACGGCCCAGAACACGTTACCCAGCAACAGCACCCACGCCACCAGCGGCACCGTGTTCTGGATCGCCGCGAACGCCATCGGGATGCCGAAGCCGAAGGCGATGCCGAGGTAGGCTTGCGGGATCGCGAAGAAGCGCTTGAAGTACGGGTAGGTGCCGGCGATGATGACGGCCGCCACCGACAGCTGCTTGGTCAATGCGTTCAGCGGCAGGATCAGGCAGAACGACAGCACCGCCAGCGCACCGGCAATCGCCAGCGCTTCCTTGCCGCTGATGCGGCCGCTGGTGATGGGGCGCTGCGCCGTGCGTTTGACGAACTTGTCGATATCCTGGTCGGCGTAGTCGTTCATCGCGCAACCGGCAGAGCGCATCAGCAGCGTGCCGAGCGAGAAGATGACTACCAGCGTCAGGTCCGGCTTGCCGTTGGATGCCAGCCACAGCGCGCACAGCGTCGGCCACAACAGCAGCAGGGTGCCGATAGGTTTGTCCAGCCTGACCAGGCGAAAGTAGAGCTCCAGCTTGTTCATGGATAGTGCCGCTTGAATGGAAAGATAGCGATTATCGCAAATCCGGGCGCGGCGGGTGTAACTGGCCCGCCGGCAGGCTTAATCGTCGGCGCAGAGGGTGGTGATGCCGGGCAGGTTGCAGGCGGCGACCACTTCGCACACGGCGTCGATGGCGGCCTTGCGGGTGAAGCTTTTACGCCACACGATGACCACGCGGCGCGACGGTTCCGGCGCGTCGAAGCGGCGGAATTGCAACATGCCTTCCTTGGTGTCCATGTCCGGCACCGAGGCGCGCGGCAGCACGGTCAGGCCGATGCCGCTGGCCACCATGTGACGGATGGTTTCCAGCGACGATCCTTCGAAGGTGCGCTGCATGCCATTGCCCGGCGCGGAGAAGCGGGCCATTTCGGGACATACTTCCAGTACCTGGTCGCGGAAGCAATGGCCGTTGCCCAGCAATAGCATGTTTTCGGTTTTCAGATCGTCGGCGGGGATGCTGCGGCGCTTGGCCCACGGGTGCTGGGCCGGCATCGCCACCACGAAGGGTTCGTCGTACAGCGCCTGCATGGCCATGCCGTGCTCGGGCAGCGGCAGCGCCATGATGGCGGCGTCGAGCTCGCCCTGGCGCAGCATTTCGATCAGGCGCACGGTGAAGTTTTCCTGCAGGATCAGCGGCATCTGCGGGACTTTGTCTATCATGCCCTTGACCAGCGGCGGCAGCAGGTAGGGGCCGATGGTGTAGATCACGCCCAGGCGCAGCGGGCCGGCCAGCGGGTCCTTGTTCTGCTTGGCGAGTTCCTTGATGGCGGCGGTCTGCTCCAGCACGCGCTCGGCCTGGGCGACGATTTGCGCGCCCAGCGGGGTGACGGAGATTTCGGCGCCACCCCGTTCGAACAGCACCACGCCCAGTTCATCTTCCAGTTTCTTGATGGCGACCGATAGCGTAGGCTGCGCGACGTAACAGGCTTCGGCAGCATGTCCGAAGTGTTTCGCTCTTGCAACGGCGACGATATATTTCAGTTCGGTCAGTGTCATGAATGTATTTGAACACAGGCAATGCTGGGATGCAATAATTAACCCGTATTGTAGCGAATGGTGTCGATATAATGCAGCGTATGTTGGTGCCAACCATCGAAAGGCAAGCATGTCCTCCACATTCGGTCCCGAAGAAGCCCAAGCCTATCTGCACAAACTGCTCAAAGTCATGCATCACACGGGCGGTTCGGATTTGTTCATTTCTGCAGATTTCCCGCCGAGTATGAAATCGCAGGGCGCGATGAAGCCGCTGAGCCAGCAAAAGCTGACCGGCAGCGTGACGCGCGCGCTGGCGCTGTCCATCATGAACGACAAGCAGAAGCGCGAGTTCGAGGCCGAGCTGGAATGCAACTTCGCGATCTCGCTGCCGGACGTGTGCCGCTTCCGCGTCAACGTCTTCGTGCAGCAGCAGAACGTGGCGATGGTGATACGCACGATCGCCTCGGAGATTCCGAACTTCGAAAAGCTCGACCTGCCCGAGGTGCTGAAGGAAGTCATCATGACCAAGCGCGGCCTGGTGCTGGTGGTGGGCGGCACCGGTTCCGGCAAGTCGACCACGCTGGCGGCGATGATCGATTACCGCAACGCCAATTCGGCCGGCCACATCATCACGGTGGAAGACCCGGTCGAGTACGTGCACAAGAACAAGGGCTGCCTGATCACGCACCGCGAGGTCGGGGTCGACACGCTGTCGTGGCACAACGCGCTGAAGAACACGCTGCGCCAGGCGCCGGACGTGATCCTGATCGGCGAGATCCGCGACACCGAAACGATGGAACACGCGATCGCGTTTGCCGAGACCGGCCACCTGTGCCTGGGCACGCTGCACGCGAACAACTCCAACCAGACCATGGACCGCATCATCAACTTCTTCCCGGAAGAGCGGCGCAACCAGCTGCTGATGGATTTGTCGTCCAACCTGCGCGCCATCGTCTCGCAGCGGCTGGTGCGCACCGAGGACGGCAAGGGCCGCAAGGCGGCCATCGAAATCCTGCTCAACACGCCGACCATCGCCGAGATGATCTTCAAGGGGAACTTCCAGGCGATCAAGGAAATCATGCACAAATCGCGCGAGCTCGGCATGTGCACTTTCGACCAGGCGCTGTACGAACTTTATAATAAGGGCTATATCGCCTACGAAGAAGCGATCCGCAACGCCGATTCGGCCAATGGCCTGCGCCTGCAGATCAAGCTGCGCGGCGACCGCAAGGAACCCGGCGACAACAGCCCGTCCACCGCCGATTCGCTCAGCATGCAGATCGACGAAGAGCCGGAAGACGAAGAACCCAAATAACCAGTAACCAGAAAACGCTCATGCCTCAATTTGAAACCAAGCTCTGCACCCGTGAACAACTGGCCG
This sequence comes from Rugamonas rivuli, assembly GCF_009380165.1. Classification (GTDB taxonomy): domain Bacteria; phylum Pseudomonadota; class Gammaproteobacteria; order Burkholderiales; family Burkholderiaceae_D; genus Rugamonas; species Rugamonas rivuli. The sequence continues at coordinate 822,761 of NZ_WHUF01000003.1, read as the reverse complement.
CCCGCGTCGCCGCGCTGCCCAAGCCGGTGGTGCTGACCAACGGCGTCTTCGACATCCTGCACCGCGGCCACGTGACCTATCTGGCGCAGGCGCGCGCGCTGGGCGCCTCGCTGGTGGTGGCGGCCAACACCGACGCTTCCGTCAAGCGCCTGGGCAAGGGCGACGACCGTCCGCTCAACAACTGCGCCGACCGCATGGCGGTGCTGGCTGCGCTGGAATCGGTCAGCCTGGTGGTGGAGTTCGACGAGGACACGGCGCTGGAAGTGGTGCAGCAGGCGCGGCCGGAAATCTACGCCAAGGGCGGCGACTATCAGATGGACGCCATCCCGGAAGGCAAGGCCGTGCTGGCCTACGGCGGCCAGGCCATCGCCATCGACTTCGAGCACGACCGCTCGACCACCAAGCTGCTGACCAAGGTGCGCGCGCAGCGTCCCTGATATGCGTCTCCTGATCGCCGCGTTCGCGGCGCTGGTTTTCCTCGGCGTGCTGTGGGGCCCCGCGTTCGCGGTGGCGCTGCGCTACTGGCGGCGCGGCGAGGCGCGCGCTTTTCGCCAATTGCGCTTCCTCTATCCGGCACAATTGATCGCGACGGTGGCGCTGGCTTTTACCGCCGATCTGCTCGGCATGCGCCATCCGGCGGCGCTGGCGGCCGCCAGCACCGTGTGCGTCAGCCTGGCCGGGGCCGGTTTTCTGGCCCTGCGACTGTCGTTTTCCAGCCATATTAATCGCGTGCGTGCTGACAGGGCTTGAAAAAGCTCCTAAACTGAACAATGCAATGGCGTCTCCAGGAGGATATCGTGGAACTGCATCTGCAATCGCATTATTGGCAGGCCCGCCTGCCGGACTGGGCGGCCGCCGCGGTCGCCGGTTTCGGCGCCGGCGGCGTGTTGATGTTGTTGGAACTCACCTGGTCTTCTCTGATCAGTACTACCGATCCCTGGCTTGCCACCCGCATGATCGCCGCCCTGGTGATGGGCTGGGACGTGCTGCAAAACAGCGGCTACAGCCTGGGCGTGACGGTCGCGGCGCTGGTGGTGCACTATGCGCTGGGCGTGGCGTTCGGCGTCATGCTGGCCGCCATCATGGCGCCTTTCCGTCTCGATTCCAGCATCGGCCTGGCGCTGGCGACCGGCGCGGCATTCGGCCTGCTGCTGTATGGGCTGAACTTTTACGGCATGGCCGGTGTCTATACGTGGTTCGTCGCGCTGCGAGGCTGGCCGACGGCAATCGCCCATCTGATCTTCGGGGCGAGCGCGGCTTTCATTTATGTCAAACTTGAAAGACCGAGCAGACCGCGTTAGCTCCTGAAAGCCGCTATGGCACTGGCACTGGTACTGACATTGATCGTTGTTGCCGCCCTCGGATTTCATTACCTGAGTCCGTGGTGGCTCACGCCCATCGCCTCCAACTGGCAGCAGATGGACGACGCCCTGCTGCTGACCTTTGCCATCACCGGCGTGGCTTTTGTCGTCATCAACCTGTTCGTCGCGTATGCGGTGGTGCGCTTCAGGCACCGGGACGGCGTGCGCGCGGCGGCCACGCACGGCAGCACGCGGCTGGAGTGGTGGCTGGTCGGCACCACCTCGGTGGCCATCTTCGCCATGCTGGCGCCGGGCTTGTCGGTGTACGCCAAGCTGATCGACCCGCCGCGCGATGCCATGGTGTTCGAAGTGCTGGGCCAGCAATGGCAATGGCATTACCGGCTGCCGGGCAGGGACGGCAAGCTGGGCAGCACCGACGTGCGCTTCATCAGCAGCGCCAATCCTTACGGCCTCAACCCCGCCGATCCCAGCGGCCAGGACGATCTGCTGGTGGACGGCACTGAGGTGCACATCCCCATCGGCCGGCCGGTGCGGGTGCTGCTGCGCGCGCAGGATGTGCTGCACGACTTCTATGTACCGGAGTTCCGCACGCGGATGAACATGGTGCCCGGCATGGTGACGTCGTTCTGGTTCACGCCCACGCGCACCGGCAAGTTCGAGGTGATGTGCGCGCAGCTGTGCGGCATTGGCCATTTCAATATGCGCAGCTATGTCGTGGTGGACGAGGCGCCCGCCTATCAAGCCTGGCTGGCGGCGCAGCTGACCTTTGCCGGGACGGCGGCGGCCGGCGCGAAGGACGCGGGCAAGCAGGGACGCCTGCTGGCGCAGGCGCGCGGCTGCGCGGCCTGCCACAGCGTCGACGGCAACCCCGGCGTGGGGCCGACCTGGAAAGGCTTGTTCGGCAAGAGCGAGACCATGAACGACGGCGCCGCCGTGCACGTGGACGAGGCCTATCTGCGCGAATCGATCACCAGTCCGGCTGCGCGCATCGTCAAGGGCTACCAGCCCATCATGCCGACGCAGCAGCTGAGCCCGGAGGAAGTGGCGCAGCTGGTCGACTACATCAAGACCATCAGGTAGGGAGGCGGGCATGGGCTACGACGGCGGGCACCCCCACAGCTTCTGGACCCGCTATGTGTGGAGCCAGGACCACAAAGTGATCGCGATCCAGTACACCATCACGGCGCTGACGATCGGGCTGGTGGGGCTGGTGCTGTCGGACCTGATGCGCCTGCAGCTGGGCTTTCCCGGCAAGTTCTCCTTCATCGACGCCGGCCGCTATTACCAGTTCATGACCATGCACGGCATGATCATGGTGGTGTATCTGCTGACGGCGCTGTTCCTGGGCGGCTTCGGCAATTACCTGATCCCGCTGATGGTGGGCGCGCGCGACATGGTGTTCCCCTTCCTGAACATGCTCAGCTACTGGTTCTACCTGCTGGCGGTGCTGATACTGGCGGGCAGCTTCTTCGTGCCGGGCGGCCCGACCGGCGCCGGCTGGACGCTGTATCCGCCGCAGGCCATCCTGCCCGGCACGCCGGGCACGGAGTGGGGCATCGTCGTGATGCTGGTGTCGCTGGTGGTGTTCATCGTGGCCGCCACCATGGGCGGCCTGAACTACGTCACCACGGTGCTGCAGGCGCGCACCGAAGGCATGACGCTGATGCGCATGCCGCTGACGGTGTGGGGCATCTTCACCGCCACCATCCTGGCGCTGCTGGCGTTTCCGGCGCTGTTCGTCAGCGGCGTCATGATGCTGTTCGATAAAACGCTGGGCACCAGTTTCTTCATGCCGGCCGTGGTCTCGATGGGGCAGCACCTGTCGCACCAGGGCGGCAGTCCGCTGCTGTTCCAGCACCTGTTCTGGTTCTTCGGCCACCCGGAGGTGTACATCGTGGCGCTGCCGGCGTTCGGCATCATCTCCGACCTGATCAGCGTGCATGCGCGCAAGCAGATCTTCGGCTACAAGATGATGGTGTGGGCCATCGTCGGGATCGGCGGGCTCAGTTTCGTCGTCTGGGCGCACCACATGTACGTCAGCGGCATGCACCCGTATTTCGGCTTCTTCTTCGCCACCACCACGCTGATCATCGCCGTGCCGACCGCGCTCAAGGTCTACAACTGGACGCTGACGCTGTGGCGCGGCGACATACACCTGACCGTGCCGATGCTGTTCGCCGTCGGCTTCATCAGCACCTTCGTCATCGGCGGGCTGACCGGACTGTTCCTGGGGAATGTCAGCGTCGATATTCCGCTGTCGAACACCTATTTCGTGGTCGCGCACTTTCACATGGTGATGGGGGTGTCGCCGGTGCTGGCGGTGTTCGGCGGCCTGTATCACTGGTTCCCCAAGGTCAGCGGGCGCATGTACGACACCATGCTGGGGGAGCTGCACTTCTGGATCACCTTTGTCGGCACCTACCTGATCTTCTTCCCCATGCACTACCTGGGCTTGCTGGGCATGCCGAGACGCTACTACGCCTACGACAACTATGCCTTCATCCCCGAATCGGCGCAGACGCTGAACGCGTTCATCACCATCGTCGCGCTGTTCGTCGGCGCGTCGCAACTGCTGTTCGTGCTGAACCTGTGCTGGAGCGTCCGCCGTGGCCGCGAGGCGGGCGGCAATCCGTGGCGCGCGGCCAGCCTGGAATGGCAGACGCCGCACACGCCGCCGGGGCACGGCAATTGGGGCGAGCAGCTGCCGGTGGTGTATCACGGCGCCTACGAGTATGGCCGGCAGGATGGCGACAGCGACTATGTGCCGCAGGATCAGGCGCCGGACGAGGCGACGGCCGGGAGGCGCCATGAATCCTAGCCTGACCCTGATAGCCGACCATGCCAGGCTGCCGGAGCGCCGCACCGGCCTGTGGGTATTCATGGGCGTGGTCGGCATGTTGTTCTTCCTGTTCAGCGCCGCCTACGTGATGCGCATGGCGATGCCCGACTGGCGCCCGCTGTCTTTCGTGCCCTGGCAGCTGTGGTTGAGCACGGCGTTGCTGATCGCCGCCAGCGTGGCATGGCGGCAGGCCTGGGGCGCTGCGCGCGTCGGCGCCGCCGCCTCGCTGCGGCTGGCATATGGCGTGGCCTGCACCTGCTCGCTGGCCTTCCTGGCGTCGCAGCTGTGGGCCTGGCGCCAGATGGATGACGCCGGCCTGACGCTGGACGCCAGCCCGGCCAACAGTTTCTTTTACCTCATCACCGGCCTGCACGGGCTGCATATGATGGGCGGGCTGGTGGTGGCGGCCTGGGCGCGTCCGGGGCCGGGCCGCGACGGCGCCACGATACAGCTGTGCGCGCGCTACTGGCATTTCCTGCTGGGCCTGTGGCTGGCCATGTTCGCGCTGCTGTTCCGGGTGACGCCGGAACTGGTCAGGCAAATCTGCGGAGGTGGACCGTGAACAAGCAAGACGAGACGGCGGGCTGGCAAGGCATGGTGGCGGACTGGTCGGGCGACCGCGCCGCCTTCCGCGTCCCCTGGGGCAAGGCGATGATGTGGATCTTCCTGCTCAGCGACACCTTCATCTTCGGCAGCTTCCTGACCGGCTACATGTCGGTGCGCGTGGCCAGCACGGCGGCCTGGCCCAATCCCAGCGAAGTGTTTGCGCTGACGATAGGCGGCGCCAAGCTGCCGCTGATACTGATCGCCATCATGACCTTCATCCTGATCACCAGCAGCGGCACGATGGCGATGGCGGTCAACTACGCCTACCGCCGCGAGCGCGCCCGCTGCGCCGCACTGATGCTGCTGACCGCCGCGCTGGGCGCGACCTTCGTCAGCATGCAAGCCTTCGAGTGGAGCAAGCTGATCGCGGAAGGCGTGCGGCCGTGGGCCAACCCTCATGGCGCGGCGCAGTTCGGCGCCTGCTTCTTCATGATCACCGGCTTCCACGGCCTGCACGTGACGGCCGGCGCGATCTACCTGAGCATCGTCGCGCTGCGCGTGCGGCGCGGCCACTACGAGCGCGGCGGCAATTACGACATCGTCGAGATCGCCGGTTTGTACTGGCACTTCGTCGACCTGGTCTGGGTGTTCATCTTTGCGCTGTTTTATCTCTGGTAGGAGCTGCCATGGAAGCCGCCACCCATCCGATCGGCTTGTACCTGAAGGTCTGGCTGCTGCTGTTCGTGCTCAGCACGTTTTCCTACCTGGTCGATTTCTTCCACGCCGAAAGCTATCTGCGCTGGACGCTGATCCTGCTGCTGATGATGGCCAAGGCCGGGCTGATCGTGGCGGTATTCATGCACCTGCGCTGGGAGCGTGCGGCGCTGATCTACGTGGTGCTGGCGCCGCCGCTGTGCCTGCTGGTGCTGGCCGGCTTGATGTGGATGGAATCGGACTACACCTTCGTCACCCGCCTGCTGTATTTCCGCTGACGGCGCAGACTGCTACACTGGCGGCACCATGCCGACCGAACTCGATCTCCGCAGCTACGTCGCCGAACCTCTGGCCGGCGTGCACAGCTTCGCCCAGCTGGTGTTGCCGATCCAGGGCCGGGTCATCATGGACATCAAGGGTTCCGGCGCCATCGTCCATCCGCAGCGCGCCGCCTTCGTCGAGCCGGGGCTGGTGCATGAGGCTTCCGCCACCGGACCGAACCAGTCGCTGATACTGGACTTCGACCTCGCCGCCGTGCCGGACGCCACCGCGGCGCGGCTGGCCGAACGGCCGTATGCGCCGATCAGCGCGCCGGCCGCCAAGCTGATCGAATTCATCGGCCTGCTGCGCGCCCAGTCCGGCGCCAGCCGGCAGACGCTGGACCACTGGCTGCCGTTGCTGCTGGAAACGCTGGCGCAGCAGGAAATCCGTCCCGCCTCGCGCCTGTCCGCCGCGCTGGGCCGCATCGAAGCCAACCCCGGCCAGCCGTGGAGCACCGACACCATGGCCAAGGCCGCGTACATGAGCGTCAGCAGCCTGCACCGTGTGTTCCGCGACGAGATGCAGACCACGCCGCAGGCCTGGCTGACCGACATGCGCCTGCGCTGGGCCTGCCGCCAGCTGGCCGAAACCGACTTGCCCATCGCGCAACTGGCCACACTGGCCGGTTACGCCGACCAGAGCGCCTTGACGCACGCGATGCGCCGCGCGATGGACGTCACGCCGCTGGCCTACCGCAAGCGCGAACGGCAGAACCAGACAAAAATCTGACAGCCCCGCACAATCCCTGAGCCCGGCCCGCGCCGACAATCAAGGCCTCAAGGACAGGAGGCGGTATGTGGTATGGCGTGTTGTGCGGTCTGGCGGCCGGATCGATGTGGGGCATGGTGTTTGTGATGCCGAAGTGGCTGGCGGAATTCTCACCGTTCGAGCTGATGTTCGGGCGCTACGTGGCCTATGCGCTGATTTCGCTGGTGCTGCTGGCGCCGCGCTTGGGCGGCCTGCTGCGCCGGCTGACGCGCGCCGACTATCTGCTGCTGTTGCGTTACGCGCTGGCCGGCAATGTCGTCTACTACCTGCTGCTGTCGTGCGGCGTGCAGATGGCCGGCGTGTCGGCCGCCTCGCTGATCATCGGCATGCTGCCGTTGACGATCTCGCTGCTGGGCCGGAGCGATCACGGCTCGGTGTCGCTGCGCGTGCTGGCCTGGCCGCTGGCGCTGGTGGCGGTGGGCATGGTGTGCATCAACGTCGAAGTGTTCGGCGGCGCGGCCGGGCAGGGTGCCTGGACCAGCGTGGCGACCGGGATGTTGTGCGCCGTTGGCGCGCTGGCCAGCTGGACCTGGTATGCCGTCGACAACACGCGCTTCCTCAAACGCAATCCGCGCTTCAGCAGCGGCGACTGGTCCGGCCTGTTCGGCATCGCCAGCGGCCTGGTGGCTTTGGCGATGGGGCTGGTGGTGTTCGGCTTCGGCGGCGCGGAGCGGGTCGCCGCACCGCCGCGCGACTGGCTGCGTTTCTGGCTGCTGATCACGCTGGTGGCTGCCGGCGCCTCGGTGATCGGCAACCAGCTGTGGAACATGGCATGCCGCCGCGTGCCGGTGACGCTGTCCGGACAGCTGCTGCTGTTCGAGATCCTGTTCGGCTTGCTGTACGGCTACCTCTACCAGCACCGGGCGCCGCGCCCGCTGGAAGTGCTGGCCATCGTACTGCTGATCGGCGGTGTGGCGTGGTCGGTGTGGCTGCACGCGGAGCGGCGGCCCGCCCGGCGCGGAATCCAGTCAGGTATCTTCTGATTCCTCCATTTCAGAGGCCGGACATAGAGCCAGCAGCCGTGTCACCTCCGCTAAAAACGCTGCCGTATTGAAGCTCTTCGGTTTCCGCTTCATCGTGGCGACGCGCGCGATGGCCTCCAGCAGAATGACCGAAAAGCGTTGAAACTGCTCGGTCGCTGAAAGGTCTTTCACATCGGGCCAATTCAGCTGACCTACCGAAATGACCAGCTTCGACTTTGGACGGTAACTGGTGTACTGGCTCATCGATGTGAATATATGCCCCCATCCTTCCAGATCGGCGATTTCAAACCCGAGGACAAAAATGTCAATCGAGTCGCCGAAGTGCAAGTCTTGCAGCGCCGCTTCGAAATAGTCTTCGATTTTTGTCATACTCAACTTCCAAACGCCGGTTTCCGGCGGCGGCCCGCCGTAATAGACCGGATCATTTTGCGAGCCGCGGGCCAACTTGACTTCAACCCCACGCGTTATCTTCAATTTCAATTGCACTGCTGAATACTCCTAACCTGGCGAAAATATAAGGATTTTGAACGCTTAAATGATGAGCATTGTGAGTGTTCGAGAGATTTCAATTCATTCGCTTCGTTAAGATGCTTCCTTTTGGAAATGCGGAGAGTTGAATGGCCTTTTGTCGATACTGCGGAAAACCGATACCGGACGCTGCCCCCACCTGTTCGCATTGCGGCGGTGTTCAGGCAGTTCAATCTCAGTCCGCTCGGGCCGGCAAAAGCAAGCTTAACTTCACGCCTGTCAGCACGCTGTTCTGCGTACTGGCGAGCCTGGTGCTTTACTTGAGCGAAGAGTCGGTAGATCAGGACATGATTAACTTCCTGATAGGGATCGCAGCCATTGGCATAGTCTGCGGAATAATCTGCGTCAAGATCGAGGAAAAAAAGGACAGGGCGGCAAACATAGTCTTCATACTTGCGTCCATTCTCTTGCTGATCACGGCCCTCGCGCGCGGGGCATGAGCAGCAAGCATCGCGTTTGGCTGCCGGCCCCTCACGTCCGTATTTACTGAACGACGCCAATGAAATCACGATAGGCGCTCAATGCCTCCGGTTTGGTCATCGCGTTCATATGCCCGGCTTCGCGGATCGCTTCAAAGCGTTTGTGCGGGATGTTCAGGCTGTCGAACAGTTCACGCGAGTTTGCCAGCGGCGTCTGCACGTCGTTGACGCCGTTCATGATTAACAGCGGCCCCTGGAACGCCCGCAGTGCAGTGCGGTTGTCGGTGGAGGACAGCTCCGGGTCGATATTGATCTGGACGAAGGGCTTGGCGAACCAGGGCACCTGATTCTCGACATAGTCCCGTGCGCTGGTGCCCGTGCCTTCCAGTACCAGCGCATCCAGCGGACGCTTGCCGGCCAGTCCGGCGGCAACGAAGCTGCCGAATGAATGGCCGTGAACCACCAGCCGACCCTTGGTGGTGGCGCGCGCATGGTCGTACAGGGCCAGCGTCTCCTTCTCCAATTCCGCCAGGCCGAACGCCGATTCCGGCGCGTCGCTGCGGCCGAAGTCGTGGTAGTCGTAGCTGATGATATTGGCGTTCAGTTCGGTAAATGGCTTGGCGAAGTAGCCGCCGGCGACGTCGAGCCGTATGCCGGAACCCATGAAGTACAGCACGGTAAATTGCGCATCCGGTTTGTGGATATACACGCCGCGACTGATGGCGCCATCTGGATGCTTGAATTCGATATTGTCGACCTGATAGTCGGGCGCCGATTTCTTCAGCAGCGCCAGCTTGCCGGCATCTTTCGGTATGAATTGCCTGGAGCTGACGTTGAGGGTGGAGCAGCCACTGAAGGCGACGACAAATACCAGACTAAGCAGCAGACGCGAAATTCTCATGTGTATTCAATGGCATCGTTGAAGGACGGCCAGAATAGCAGCTTGTGTTGACGGAAAGTACACGCATTGTCACACTGCGTCAGCGCGGCATTTCCTTCTCGTAGCCGTACTGCGTGTAGATGCGGCGGATGGTGCCGTCGCGGTACATGGTTTGCAGGATGTCGTTCAGCCGCGCCACTTCGGCCTTGGCCATGTTCTTGTGGCAGGCCAGGTACATGTCGGCGCGGGCGAAGGCCAGCACCGGCTCGAAGTCGTCTATGCCCAGCTCCCGCTGCAGGAACATGCCCGACATCCGCCCCACCGACCACAGCTTGATGCGGCGCTTTTGCAGCTTGGGCGGATTCAATCTGTCGTTGGGCACGGTCTCCACGCGCAGCTTGTGTTCGCGCAGGAAGGTGACGGAGGCGTCGCCGATGAAAGTGCCGATCTGGTAGTTGGCGGCTTCATCGAGGCTGTCGAGCCGGATGTGGTCTTCGCGCAGCGCGAACAGCACCCACTCATTGTGGCCGATCGGGCCGACCCACTGGTAGCTGTCCTCGCGCTCCGGCACGCGGGCCGTGGTGTACAGGCAGGAATTGGGCGTGGTCATGGTCAGCACCATCGCCCGCGCCCACGGCGCGACGATGGGTTGCGTGGTCGGCACGCCGGCGCGCTGCATCAGGTCGGCGACGATTTCCGCCGACAGTCCGACCACCTTGCCGCTGCCTTTGTCCACCCAGCTGAACGGCGGGTAGTCTTCCGTGTACAGCTTCACCGGTTCCGCCGCCTGCGCGCTGCCCAGCAAGAGCATCAGGCACGGCAGGGCGGAACGCAGGGTCATGGCCTTATGCCCCGCCGGCGTAGCCGTTCTGGCGCCAGGCTTCGAACACCACCACGGCGACGGTGTTCGACAGGTTCAGGCTGCGGTTGTCGGGACGCATCGGCAGGCGGATGCGCTGGGCCGGCGGGAAGGTTTCGCGGAAGGCGGGATCGAGGCCGCGCGTCTCGGAACCGAAGACAAACACGTCGCCCGGCTTGAAGGCGGCGTCGGCAAACGGCGACGAGCCGTGCGTGGTCATCGCGTACATGCGGGCCGGGTCCGGCTGCACCTCGGCCAGGAAGGCTTGCCAATCCTTGTGCACTTTCATCTGCGCGTATTCGTGGTAGTCCAGGCCGGCGCGCTTGAGCTTGGAGTCTTCCAGCGGGAAGCCCAGCGGCTCGATCAGGTGCAGTTGCGCGCCGGTGTTGGCGCACAGCCGGATCACGTTGCCGGTGTTCGGGGGAATTTCGGGTTGGACTAGTACGACGTGAAACAAAGTGGTTCTCCTCTATCAAATTCAATGCGGCGGCGTGCGGGCAAACACCAGGTTGCTCACGCGCGCGGCGCCGTGGCGCTTCAGCGTTGCCGCCAGTTCGTCCAGCGTGCGGCCGCTGGTCATGACGTCGTCGACGACGCCGATGTGGCGGCCCTGCACCAGCGCGGCGTCCGGAATGGCGAAGGCGCCGGCGATGTTGTGGCGCCGCTGCTCGGGGGCGACGCTGCTCTGTGCCGCGGTCTCGTGCACGCGGCACACCAGACGCGGATGCAGCGCCACGCCCAGGCTGCGCGCCAGCGGCCGCGCGATCTCCAGGGCTTGATTGTAGCCGCGTTCGGCCAGCCGGCGGCGTCCCAGCGGCACCGGACAGAGCAGGGCGGGCAGCGTGAAACCGGGCTGCTGCAGTACGGCGTCGCGCAGCAGGCGGGCAAACAGTGTTGCCAGCGCGAGACGGTGGCCGAATTTCAGCTGCAATACCAGCTGGTCCAGCGGCATGGCGTAGTCGGCGGCGACCAGCGTGACGTCGAAGGCCGGCGCTTCGGCGCGGCAGGCGCCGCACAGCTGGCCCGACGGCATGCCGGGCAGCGGGTTGGCGCAGCGCGGGCAGCGGACCACGGCGGCGGCGCTGCCGAAGAATTGTGCGGCGCAATCGGGGCACAGCAACTCGCCGCCGGCGGCCGCGCACAGCGCGCACGAGGCCGGCAACAGGCGGCGCAGCAAGGCCCCGCCGCCGCGCCGCAGCAGGGCGGCCGGCGTGCCGTGCATGCCGATACTCGGAGTAGCCAGCATCAACGCTCCAGGACGCGTTTGCGTTCAACCATGTACACTGCCGACATTATCGCATTACACCGAACGACATCATGCAAGTCCCCGCAAATCCCCCGAAGTTAAGCGCCCCGATCGACCAGGAGCGCGTGCGCGCGCTGTTTGCCCGTCCCGAGCGCGTTGCGCCGTCCGATTTTCTGCGCCGCGAGGTCGCCTCGCGCATGTTCGAACGGCTGGAACTGGTCAAGCTGGCGCCCCAGCGCGTGCTGGACGCCGGCTGCGGCGCCGGTGCCGATCTGCCACTGTTGCAGAAATCTTATCCCGCCGCGCACATCCTCGGCCTCGACGCGGCCCCCGCCATGCTGCGCGCCGCGCAAGGGCCGGCGGCGAAGACCTCGTCGCTGAACCAGCTGCTGAGCAAGCTGCTGCCGGCCAAGACCGGCGTCGACCTGCTGTGCGGCGATTTTGCCGAACTGCCGCTGGGACCGAACTCCTTGGATCTGGTCTGGTCCAACCTGGCGTTGCACTGGCATCCGCAGCCGGACCGCGTATTCGCCGAGTGGCGCCGCGTGCTGCGCGTGAACAGCCTGCTGATGTTTTCCTGCTTCGGCCCGGACACCTTGCGCGAACTGCGCGCCGCCTTCGCCGAGGCCGACCTGGCCCAGCACGCGCTGCCTTTCGTCGACATGCACGATTTCGGCGACCAGCTGGTGGAGGCGGGCTTTTCGACGCCGGTGCTGGACATGGAAGTCATCACCGTCACCTACGACACGCCGCAGGCGCTGCTGGCCGATGTGCGCGCGCTGGGCGGCAATCCGCTGGGCACGCTGAGCCGGGGTTTGATGGGGAAACAGGCCTGGCAGCGCATGCTGGCCACGCTGGAAAAAGGCCGTCGTCCGGACGGCAAGCTGGGCCTGACTTTCGAGGTGATTTACGGCCATGCCTTCCGTCCGGCGCCCAAAATGACGTCGAAAGGCGAGGCCATCATCCGATTTGATTTACCACGAAAGCCGCGCCAGTAGCGGGTTTGCGGGCACACTGTGGTGCCACGGGCTACGCCATAGTTGCGATTTGGATTATTTCTTGAGCGGGGCGTTGTTGTTATATATAATCATTGACTAATTTTGCCAGCATGTCACGTCGCCAGCTATAAACCAGCGACGGGAGCGATGAGCAGGCAAAAACGAGCACGAACGAGCATTTGAATTAAGCAGAATCAGGCTTTTGCGTTGTCCCTGGGCAGTATCTGGGGATGAAGCGGAAAGCCTCAAGGTCCCGCCGGGGTCGCGTCAGAAGATTTTTTTCGGACGAGACTGGCATGGGGCCTGAAGTTGTTTAAGGAGCGGCGCCGGTTCAGTTCACCGAAATCCGGAGTCGTTAAAAAAATATTTTAATTTCTTGGGTGGTTGGGGAAAACATGAAACATGCGAAGCGACTTCAATCGTTGATGCTCGGGCTGTCGGTAACGGCGGCAAGTATCCCAGCGTGGGCGGCTGACACGGCGGCAACTGCGGCAGGCACCTACGCCGCGGCAACCGGCGGCACCGGCGGCCCCGTGGCCGGCGAGCTTAATCTGCAACCTCCAGCGACCCGGATCGCGTCCGAAATCTACGACCTGCACACCTGGATGATGCTGGTCTGCCTGGTCATCTTCGTCGCCGTGTTCGGCGTGATGTTCTACTCCATCTTCAAGCACCGCAAGTCGCTGGGCCACAAACCGGCCACCTTCCACGAATCGACCACGGTTGAAATCGCCTGGACCGTGGTGCCGTTCCTGATCGTCATCGGCATGGCGCTGCCCGCCACCCGCACCGTGGTCGGCATGAAAGACACCTCCAACGCCGACATCACCATCAAAGTCACCGGCATGCAGTGGAAGTGGGGCTACGACTACCTGAAGGGCGAAGGCGAGGGCATTTCCTTCCTGTCCAACCTGTCGACCCCGCGCGCGCAAGTGGGCGCCCCGGGCTTCGAACCGACCGAGAAGCGCGGCGACAACTACCTGATGGAAGTCGACAACGATGTCGTCGTTCCAGTGCACAAGAAAATCCGCATCGTCACCACCGCCAACGACGTGATCCACTCGTGGTCCATCCCGGCCTTCGGCGTCAAGCAGGATGCGATCCCTGGCTTCGTGCGCGACGCCTGGTTCAAGGCCGAGCACACCGGCACCTATCGCGGCTATTGCTCCGAACTGTGCGGCAAGGAACACGCTTTCATGCCTATCGTGGTCAAGGTCGTTACCGACGCCGAGTACAAGGTCTGGGTCGACGGCAAGAAAAAAGAAATGGCCGCGCTGGCTGATGATCCAAGCAAAACCTGGACTATCGACGAACTGAAAACCAAGGGCGAAAAAGTCTACACCACCAACTGCGTGGTCTGCCACCAGGCCAACGGCAAGGGCGTGCCTGGCACCTTCGCGCCGCTGGACGGCTCGGAAACGGTCAACGGTCCTAAAGCCGAACAGATCAACGTTCTGCTGCACGGTAAGAAGAGCGGCAAATTCAGCGCTGAAATGCCGGCATGGAAGCAACTGTCGGATACGGATATTGCGGCTGTCATCACCTACACCCGTAACAGCTGGTCGAACAAGGCCGCCGAAAACATCGTTCAACCAGCCGAAGTTGTGGCTGCACGTAAGTAATCAGGAGCGTTACAAATGAGCACTAGCACCTTGGATCACGCACACGATCACGATCACGCTCACGACCATCCCCATGGTCTGTCGCGCTGGTTGTTCGCCACCAATCACAAAGACATCGGTACGCTGTACCTGTGGTTCTCGTTCATCATGCTACTGTCCGGCGGCGTGCTGGCACTGATGATCCGCACCGAGCTGTTCAAGCCGGGCCTGCAGTTCTTCCAGCCTGAATTCTTCAACCAGCTGACCACCATGCACGGCCTGGTGATGGTGTTCGGCGCCATCATGCCGGCCTTCGTCGGCTTCGCCAACTGGATGATCCCGCTGCAAGTGGGCGCGTCGGACATGGCCTTCGCCCGCATGAACAACTTCTCGTTCTGGCTGCTGCCACCGGCGGCCATCCTGCTGGCGACCTCGTTCCTGGTCCCTGGCGGCGCCACCGCCGCCGGCTGGACGCTGTACGCGCCCCTGTCGACCCAGATGGGCCCAGGCATGGACATGGCGATTTTCGCCATGCACCTGATGGGCGCCTCGTCGATCATGGGTTCGATCAACATCATCGTCACCATCCTGAACATGCGCGCGCCTGGCATGACCCTGATGAAAATGCCGATGTTCTGCTGGACCTGGCTGATCACCGCCTACCTGCTGATCGCCGTGATGCCGGTTCTGGCCGGCGCGATCACCATGACGCTGACCGACCGCCACTTCGGCACCTCCTTCTTTAACGCTGCCGGCGGCGGCGACCCGGTGATGTATCAGCACATCTTCTGGTTCTTCGGCCATCCTGAGGTCTACATCATGATTCTGCCGGCCTTCGGCATCGTCTCGCAGATCCTGCCGGCCTTCGCCCGCAAGCAGCTGTTCGGCTACGCTTCGATGGTCTACGCGACCGCATCGATCGCGATCCTGTCCTTCATCGTCTGGGCCCACCACATGTTCACCACCGGCATGCCGGTGACGTCGCAGCTGTTCTTCATGTACGCCACCATGCTGATCGCAGTGCCGACCGGCGTGAAAGTGTTCAACTGGATCGCCACGATGTGGAAGGGTTCGATGACCTTCGAAACCCCGATGCTGTTCGCCGTCGGCTTCATCTTCGTGTTCACCATCGGCGGCTTCACCGGCCTGATCCTGGCTGTGACCCCGATCGACATCCAGCTGCAAGACACCTACTACGTGGTGGCGCACTTCCACTACGTGCTGGTGGCGGGTTCGCTGTTCGCGCTGTTCGCCGGCTTCTACTACTGGTCGCCGAAGTGGACCGGCCACATGTACAACGAAGCCATGGGCAAGACCCACTTCTGGCTGTCGCTGATCACCTTCAACATCACCTTCTTCCCGATGCACTTCCTGGGTCTGGCGGGGATGCCGCGCCGCTACGCCGACTACTCGGCGCAGTTCACCGACTTCAACATGATCGCCACCATCGGTGCTTTCGGTTTCGGTCTGTCGCAGGTGTTCTTCCTGTTCTTCGTGATCCTGCCGACCATCCGTGGCGGCAAGAAAGCCGAAGCCAAGCCATGGGATGGCGCTGAAGGCCTGGAGTGGACCGTGCCGTCGCCGGCGCCGTTCCACACCTTCGAAACGCCACCGCAGTTCAAATAATCATGGGCGAACAGAAGAAGCCGAATAACGCGAGGACCGGCCTGCTGCTGGCCGGTCTGGCCCTGTTCTTTTTCCTGTCCGTGTACGTCAAGCGGATGTGGCTGAGCTGACGTGAGCGAAGACAAGGAAACTGGCGGGCTGAACCGCACGCTGCTGGGCAAGCTGATCGTGGTGGCGGTGCTGATGTTCGGGTTTGCGTACGCGCTCAACCCGTTCTACCGCCAGATCTGCGAAGCGCTGGGCATCAATGTGCTGACGCAGAAGGATGGCACGGTCAGCGCCGATACCAATACGCAGATCGACACCACGCGCAGCGTGACGATCGAGTTTGACGGCAATGCGCAAGGCCCGTGGCGCTTCCGTCCGGTGACGCACAGCATGACCGTGCATCCGGGCGAGCTGGCGACGGTGATGTACGAGGTGGTCAACACCCAGAACCGCGAAGTCAGCGCGCAGGCGATACCGAGTTATGCACCGCAAAGCGCGATGCCGCATTTTAAAAAGGTCGAGTGCTTCTGCTTCAAGCAGCAGACCATGAAGCCGAATGAAGCGCGGCAGATGCCGGTGGTGTTCTTCATCGATCCGGCGCTGCCGAAGGATGTGAAGACCATCACGCTGTCGTACACCTTCTTCGAGGTGGGCGGTCTGGACAAGACCGCATCCAAGTAAGGGTGGGCGCAATGGAAGAAGATAAGAAGCAAGCGTCGTTCATGTATTCGATGAAAGCGGTGTTCTGGTCGTTCTTCGGCCTGCGCCGCAAAAGCGATTTCGACACCGATTCGGCCAAGCTGAACCCGGTACACATCATCATCGCGGCCTTGATTGGCGTGGCTTGTTTTATTGGACTGCTGATCACTATCGTTAAGGTTGTAGTTTCAAAATAAATTTAGGGAGATGAAGATGAGTTCACATAACGCCTCGGCACCGTACTACTTCGTGCCTGGTCCATCCAAATGGCCGCTGTTCGCAGGCATGTCCCTGCTGACCACCATGATCGGCGCTTCGGCCTGGGTCAATGATGTGTCGTGGGGCCCGATCGTGAACTATATCGGCCTGGCCTGCATCATCGCCGTGCTGTACTTCTGGTTCGGCGACGCCATCAAGGAATCCGAAGCCGGCCAGTACGGCCAGCGCGTCGACCATTCCTATCGCTGGTCGATGGGCTGGTTCATCTTCTCGGAGGTGATGTTCTTCGGCGCCTTCTTCGGCGCGCTGTTCTATGCGCGTTCGATCACCATGCCGTGGCTGGGCGACCTGGACCACAAATTCATCTGGCCTGATTTCGCGGCGCACTGGGGCAACGTCGGCCCGGCCGGCACGGTGCAGGAATTCACGACCATGGGTCCGTTCCCCATCCCGACCATCAACACCGCGCTGCTGCTGACCTCGGGCCTGACGCTGACCATCTCGCACCATGCGCTGCGCGCCGGCCATCGCGCGCAGACCGCGTTCTGGCTGTTCGCCACCGTGGCGCTGGGCGCGATCTTCATGGGCTTCCAGGCTTACGAATACCACCACGCGTACACCGAACTGAACCTGAAGCTGACCTCGGGCATCTACGGTTCCACCTTCTTCATGCTGACCGGCTTCCACGGCTTCCACGTGACGATGGGCGCGATCATGCTGTCGGTGGTGCTGTTCCGTGTGCTCAAGGGCCACTTCACGCCGGACCACCACTTCGCCTTCGAAGGCGCGGCCTGGTACTGGCACTTTGTGGACGTGGTCTGGCTCGGCCTGTACGTGGTCGTTTACTGGCTGTAACAAGGCTATAATGCCGCAGCGATGCTGCTGCGGCGCTGGAGAACAAGCCGCATCGGGTCGACACCGGATGCGGCTTTTTTATTTCAGCCGCGGATGCCGGTAGGCTGGATGTAGCCGAGCTTGTGGGCGATCAGCAGGGCGGCGAACAGGGCGATCGACAGGCCGACCCGCACCGCCAGCGCGCGCACGGTGTTGTTGCTCTTGCCCTTGTCGCGCATCAGGAAATAAAAGGCGGATGCCAGGCTGCCGATAATCAGGATAAACGCAATGGCGACAGCAATTTTCATGGCAGGACCGGTGGTGGGTTTGATGAGGGTTCCATTGTAATGGGTATTGCGTTCCGTTTTAAACTCGTCCCTTTCGCCGCGACCGTGCTGGTGGTGGCGCTGGGCATACAGCTGGGTAACTGGCAGCAGCGCCGCGCCGCGCACAAGATCGTGTTGCAGGCCAAGCTGGCGCAGGGCAACGCCAGCGCGCCGCTGCCGCTGGACGGCACGCCGCTGGCGGCCGACGCGGTGGAGTTCCGCCGCGTTTCCATGACTGGCGAATTTGTCGCCGGCTGGCCGGTGTACCTGGATAACCGTCCCTACAAGAACAGCTCCGGTTTTTATCTGCTGATGCCGTTTAAAATTGCGGGATCGGGCATGCATGTGCTGGTGGCGCGGGGCTGGCTGCCGCGCAACCCGGCCGAGCGCGCCAAGCTGCCGGCGTATGCGACGCCGTCCGGCACGGTCACGCTGGAAGGCGTGGCGCGGCTGGACGCCGGCCATGTGCTGGAACTGGCCAAGACGCCGGTGCTGACGCCCAAGGCCATCGTGCAGAACGCCGACCCGTTGCAGGTGGCCAGGGACAGCGGCTTGACCATGCAGCCCTTCGTGGTCGAACAGACCTCGGCGGCACGGCCCGCCGGCGACGACGCGCAGATGGTGCGCGACTGGCCGGCGCCGGCGCTGGGCGTGGAAAAACATCAGGGCTATGCCTTCCAGTGGTACGCACTGTCGGCGATGGCTGTTATCTTCTTTGTGGTGAACGGATTCAGACGTGGAAAACAAAAGTAATCAAAGCAGTGGTCGCTGGAAACTGCTGGCCGTGCTGGCCGTGTGCGCGGCGCCGCTGGTGGGTTCCTACCTGACGTACTACGTGATCAAGCCCAAGGGCGGCGTCACCAATTTCGGCGCGCTGATCGATCCGCGCGACCATCCGATCCCGGCCATGGCCAGCACCTCGCTGGACGGCAAGCCGCTGACGCTGGACAACTACAAGGGCAAGTGGATCATGCTCAAGGTCGGTCCGTCCGACTGCAAGCAGGATTGCCAGGACCAGCTGTTCGCCATGCGCCAGCTGCGCACCATGCAGGGCAAGGAGATGGAGCGCATCGAGCGCGTGTGGATGATCACCGACGACCAGCCGCTCGATACGGTGCTGATGCGCGTCAACGACGGCACCCGCATGCTGCGCGCGCCGGCCGCCGTCATCGACAAGTGGCTGCCGCTGGAGCAGGCTGCCGGCGACCGCGTGTCCGACCACGTCTACCTGATCGACCCGCTGGGCAACCTGATGATGCGCTTCCCGAAAGGCGCGGTCTCCAGCGACACCGAGAAGGTGAAGAAGGTCCACAAGGACATCAGCAAGCTGCTGAAGGCTTCGGCGATAGGCTGACCATCATGCACTCGACCACCCTCGCTCAAATGGCCGTGACGGCGCTGCTGGTGGCGCTGCTGCCGGCGTCGCTGGTGTGGACTTCGTCCGACGCCAACAAATACCGCAAGCTGGTCTGGGTCTGCGTATTCCTGACCTTCGACCTGATCGTGTTCGGCGCCTTCACGCGCCTGACCGATTCCGGCCTCGGCTGCCCGGACTGGCCGGGCTGCTATGGCGCCGCCAATCCCTTCCTCGCGCACGAGCAGATCACGGCGGCCGAAGCGCTGCTGCCGACCGGCCCGGTCACGGTGGTCAAGGCCTGGATCGAGATGATCCACCGCTACCTGGCGATGGCGATCGGCGTGCTGATCGTGGCGATGATGGCGCAGGCCTGGTATCAATGGCGCAAGTCCAAAGGCACGCGCGCCGAGTACGCGCCGTGGCTGCCGACCGCGCTGTTCCTGTTCATCTGCGTGCAGGGCGCGTTCGGCGCCTGGACCGTGACGCTGAAGCTGCAACCGGTGATCGTCACCACCCACCTGCTGCTGGGCATGGGCATGTTGTCCTTGCTGGCGTGGTACGGCGGCCGCCAGAACCAGCTGATCGCGCCGGTGCGCACGGTGACGGCCTCGCCGCCGGCGATGCGCAACATCCGCCTGCTGGCGGGCGCGTCGGGTTTGCTGCTGCTGGTGCAACTGGCGCTGGGCGCCTGGACCAGCACCAACTACGCCACCTTGGCCTGCACCGATTTCCCGCTGTGCGGCGGCAAGCTGGTGCCGGACATGGATTTCGAACACGGCTTCACGCTGTGGCGCGAGCTGGGCAAGACCGCCGCCGGCCACTACCTGCCGTTCGCGGCGCTGACGGCTATCCACTGGGTGCACCGTAATTTCGGCATCATCGTCGCGCTGGTGGCCGGCTACACGGCCTGGCGCGCGTGGGAGCATGCGGCGCTGCATAAGACTGCACGCTACATCGCGCTGGCGCTGGCGGCGCAGATCGCCACCGGCGTCGCCACCATCTACCTCAGCTTCCCGCTGATGATCGCGGTGCTGCACAACGCCGGGGCGGCACTGCTGGTCCTGCTGCTGACCATGTTAAACTACAAGGCTAAGTACCAGTACGATATTGCAAAAAAGGCAGCCTCGGGCGCGGCATCCGCGCACACTTCCGCTGCCCGGCAAAAGTAGGCATCACTAAGCATCTAATGACCACACACACCGCCACATCCAAATCCGCCAGCCGCGCCTCTCAATACTGGGCGCTGACCAAGCCCCGCGTCACCCAGCTGGCCGTCTTCTGCGCCGTGATCGGCATGTTCCTCGCCAGCGACGGCATGCCGGACTGGCGCCTGCTGGTGGCCGCCACCGTCGGCATCTGGCTGCTGGCCGGCGCGGCCTTCGCCGTCAACTGCCTGGCCGAGCGCGAGATCGACGCCCGCATGGCGCGCACCGCCCGCCGCCCGATGGCGATGGGCGAGATCACCGTCATGCAGACCGTGATTTTCGCCGCCGTGATCGGCGGCGCCGGCATGTGGATCCTGTATGCGCTGGTGAACCCGCTGACCATGTGGCTGACCTTCGTCACCTTCGTCGGCTACGCCATCATCTACACCATGATTTTGAAACCGGCCACGCCGCAGAACATCGTCATCGGCGGCCTGTCCGGCGCGATGCCGCCGGCGCTGGGCTGGGCGGCCGTCGCCAACGACGTGCCGATGCAAGCCTGGCTGCTGGTGCTGATCATCTTCATCTGGACGCCGCCGCACTTCTGGGCGCTGGCCATGTACCGCCGCGACGATTACGCCAAGTCCGGCCTGCCGATGCTGCCGGTCACGCACGGCATGAAGTTCACGCAGTTCCACGTCTGGCTGTATTCGATCGCGCTGGCCGCCACCACCTTGCTGCCGTACGCTGTGCATATGAGCGGCCTGATCTACCTGGCCAGCGCCATCGTGCTGAACGCCGTCTTCCTGCACCACGCATGGAAGATCTACCGCCATTACACCGACCTGATCGCCCGCAAGGCCTTCACCTGGTCGATCATCTACCTGTCGCTGCTGTTCGTGGCGCTGCTGGTGGACCACTACTTTAAATTCTGATGAAAAAACTGCTCGCCTTCGGCCTGATCGTCCTTTCCGTATTGCTGGCCGCGTGCGAGCGCCGGGCCGCCGCGCCGCGCCTGGAGTTCAAGAACACCGACCTGACCGGCCTGCCATACGCCAAGGACTTCGCGCTGACCGACCACAACGGCAAGCCGCGCACGCTGGCTGACTTCAAGGGCAAGGTGGTGGTGCTGTTCTTCGGCTATACCCAATGCCCGGACGTTTGCCCGACCACGATGGCCGAGATGTCGGCCGCGATGAAGGAACTGGGCGCCGACGCCGCCCAGGTGCAGGTGCTGTTCGTCACCGTCGATCCCGAGCGCGACACCCGGCAGCTGCTGTCCGAATACGTGCCGGCTTTCGACAAGCGCTTCCTCGGCCTGTACGGCACGGCCGAGCAGACCGCCGCCGTCGGCAAGGAGTTCAAGGTGTTCTACGCCAAGGTGCCGGGCAAGACGCCGGGCAGCTATTCGATGGACCACACCGCCGCCAGCTATGTGTTCGACAAGCAGGGCAAGATCCGCCTGCTGGCGCGCAGCGGGCAGGGACCGGCGCCGCTGGTGCACGACCTCAAGCTGCTGCTGGCCCAGTCCTGACGCGCGCGCATGCAACAGCGCTTCCAACCCTATACCCGCCTTGCCGCCATCGTCCTGCTGGTGATCGGCTGCCTGACCGTGTTGCGGCCTTTCCTGGCCGCGATACTGTTCGCCGCCGCCATCACCATCTCCAGCTGGCCGCTGTACCTGCGCCTGCTGTCGCGCTGCCGGGAGCGCCGCTCGCTGGCCGCCGCCGTCATGAGCGTCGGCCTGACACTGCTGATCATCGTGCCGCTGGCGCTGGTGACGTGGAATATCGCCGATAACGCCAGCGAGTTCTACGATCAAATCAAGACCAGCCTGGGCAGCGGCACATTGGCGCCGCCGGCCTGGCTGAAGGATATTCCGGTGGTGGGCGAGGCGGCCCACACCTATCTGCAGAAACTGCTGGGTAGCCGCGAGGAATTGCTCAGCGTCGCCAAGAACCTGCTGGAGCCCGCGCGCCGCCTGTTGCTGGGCGGCGGCATGGTGCTGGGCAGCGGCGTGGCCCAGGTCAGCCTGGCGGTGTTCGTCAGCTTCTTCCTGTACCGCGACGGCAAGGCCATGCTGGCGGCGCTGGCGGTCGGCATGGACAAGCTGATCGGCGCGCAGGGCGCGGCCGTGGCCGACACCGTCAGCCGCACCGTGCGCGGCGTGATGTACGGCCTGCTGGGCACGGCGCTGGCGCAGGCCGGCGTGGCCGCAGTCGGTTTCCTGGTCGCCGGCGTGCCGGCCGTGGCGATGTTGTCGGTGGCGACCTTCCTGCTGTCGCTGGTGCCGGTCGGCCCGCCGCTGATCTGGGGCGGCGCGGCGATCTGGCTGTTCAATGAAGGCCGCACCGGCTGGGGCGTCTTCATGCTGGTGTGGGGCATGTTCGTCATCAGCGGCGTCGACAACGTGGTCAAGCCCATGTTGATCAGCCGCGGCAGCAGCCTGCCGTTCATCCTGGTGTTGCTGGGCGTGATGGGCGGCGTGCTGGCCTTCGGCTTCGTCGGCCTGTTCATCGGCCCGACCCTGCTGGCGGTTGGCCTGGGCCTGCTGCGCAACTGGACCGGCGTAGCCGCCTAGAAGTTGATCATCTGTCCGGCGCGCTCGGCGTCGGTATGGCGCTCGAAGATGCGGCGCAGCGTGCCGTCCTCGCGCATGGCGCGGATCGCGTGGCTGAAGCGGGCCACCGTGGCCTCGTCGATATTCTGGCGCGAGACGATCAGCCCGGAGACCATGTTCTCGCGCGGCGCCCAATCCATCACGCTGTAGGTGCCCGCCAGCTGCTCCTGCCTGACCAGCGGATACCAGGTGGTCGGCGTGGCCATTACCGCATCCACCCGTCCCAGCTTGAACAGGCGCATCATCGACAGATGGTCGGCCGTTTCAAACACGCGGCCCTGGGCGCGCAGCTTGCTCAGCCAGTCCTCGTAGGCGCGGCCGTGCTTGTAGCTTTTGACGACGGCGATCTTGTATTGGGGATCGGCAAGGAAGCTTGCCATATTGTGCAGCCGTCCGCTCAGCTCCTTGTGCAGCAGCACGAAATTGCGACCCGTCATATAGGGCACGAAGCGGCCGATTTTCTCGCGTTCGGGCAGGAGCAGGGCGGAGACCGACATGTCGAGGTTGCCGCCGCTGAGGCCGGCCCAGATGCGCACCCGGGAATCGACGCTGGCCTCGATGGTGCAGCCGAGCCGGCGGGCCAGTTCGTCGACCACGTCCTTGTCGATGCCGGTCCAGCCGCCGTCGGCGGCGCGGTAGAACAGGGCGCCGTCCTCGTAGAAGGCGACGCGCAGCTGCTTGCAGCCGTTGCGCGGTTCGGCCCCGCCGAGGCCGGCGATGCCGAGCAGGGTACAACATAGGATCAGGCGGCTGAGCACATCTCCTCCTACCGGGTTAGTCCTGGTCGGCGTTGTCCTCGGTGTCATCCTTGGGAATGACCTTGACCAGCAGGATACGCGGGCCATTCATTTTCTTGGCGACGATGTCGAAACCGCGGAAACTGATGCGTTGACCCTGTTTCGGGATATCGCCCAGCTTCAGCATGATCAGGCCGCCTACCGATTCTACCTCTTCCAGGCCCAACTCCTCGTTTTCGATGTCGATGCCCAGCGTGCGTTCCAGCGAGAAGATCGGCAGGCTGGCCTTGCCGACCAGGGTGCCGTCGGGCTGCTTGAGCCAGTCGTTCTCGTTGAGGCGGAACTCGTCGTGGATTTCGCCGACCATCGCGCCGAGCAGGTTGTCGAGCGTGATGAAGCCCAGCGGACGCTTGCCTTTTTCGCCGATCAGCGCGAAGTGGGGCGCGCCGTCGCGGAAGCGGCGGAACTGTTCCAGCGCCGGCGTGCGGGCCGAAATCGTCTCCACCGGGCGCAGGAAAGGCACCAGGTCGGTGACCGGCTTGCCGGACTGCTGGGCGAAGAACAAATCCTTCAGGTGCACCACGCCCAGCACCGTCTCGCCATCCTTGTCGTAGTAGGGATAGCGGCTGAAGCGGTTGCGCAACATGGTTTGCAGATTGTCGTTGAGCGGGCGGTTGGCGTACAGACCGATCACCTCGTTAATCGGGCGCATCAGGTCGGACACCGACAGGTCGCTGAAATCGAGCGAGTGGGCCAGGATGTTGCGTTCGTCCTTGTTGAACTTTTCGCCAGGCTGGCTGGTGCGCAGGATCAGCTTGAGTTCATCGACCGAGTAGTGGCTGTCGTGGCCGCCCTTGCCGGACAGGCCTGCCAGGCCCAGCACCATGTTGGCGCTGGCGTTGAGCACCCAGATGAAGGGATACATGGCCCAGTAGAAGCCGTACAGCGGCAGCGCGCTCCACAGGCCGATCACTTCCGGCATGCGGATCGCCAGCGACTTCGGCGCCAGCTCGCCCACCACGATGTGCAGGAAGGAGATCACGCAGAAGGCGAACACGAAGGCGATGCCGTGGACGATTTCCGGCGAGGTGACGCCGATGGCCGTCAGCAGCGGTTCCAGCAGGCCGGCGAAGGCCGGTTCGCCGACCCAGCCCAGGCCCAGCGAGGCCAGCGTGATGCCCAGCTGGCAGGCCGACAGGTAGGCGTCGAGTTCGCCGTGCACCTTGCCGAGTATGCGTCCCTTGAGTCCCTGGGTCTTGGCGATGGCGCGCACGCGCGTCTTGCGCAGTGTGACGATGCCGAATTCGGCCGCCACGAAGAATCCATTGAGCGCGACCAGGAAGATGGCGAGCACGACAAGCATGAGGTTTTGCATAAGGGCCGAGCGGCGATTCAGGTAGTGAAAAGAGGTATCTTAAACGACAGCGCGTTTATGCATCGCAAAATATGCCGTGCAGAGGGGAGAGCACCGGTCGATGCCGGCGCGGAGGTGGGTATTAACGTACGGGATTGAGCAAAGCAGGTTGGCCGAATTCCACCAATTTGGCATTGGATTTGCTGAAATACTCGCTCCAGAAAGCGTTCAGCGATTGCATGGTCTTGGGATCGCGATAGTTTTTGGTGTGCACGGCGTCGTCAACCAGCAGACCGGCACCGATTACGTAGGTGCGTGCGCCGCCAAAGTCGGCTAGCAGGTGGTTGTCTTCGACCGTGCGCATTTCCCTGGCTGGCACCACATTACGCACCGATTTGCCCTGTTCCGCGTAGAAGTTGCTGACCGACGAATTCTCCAGCATGTCGGACACGATCAGTACTACCTTTTCCTGTGCCTGGGACTGCTTGATGACGCTGGCGATGGATTTCAGGCTGGCGAAGATATCGGATTTGGCGATATTGCTGCTGGTGCCTTGATACGCCGCGCGCAGCGCCTGACCGGCCGCCTGTGCCGCCTGCTGCGGCTGGCGTTGCATGCACAGGTCCAGCTTGACCAGCGCGGGCTTGCCGATGTCGTTGCGAGTCTCACTAGGCAGTTGTGCGTCCAGCGTTCCCGCCGTCAGCAGCTCGGTGTAGTGGCCTTGTGTATAGGCTGAGAACACCACTACGCTGAAGCGGTTGCCGGCCGCCAGAAAAGGCTTGATGTTGTTGGCGACCAGCTGTTGCAGCGCCGGACTGAGGGGAGTGGTCTGGTCTATTACCACCAGCAATTCGCGGGCGGTCGGCGGAAACGGTGGCAGCGACTTGTCCTGGCAGCTTTGGACGGCATTGGTATTGGCGGCCAGGGCCGCGCCGGACAGGCAGAGTTGCAGCAGCAGGGCGCTCCATTTCACAGCAGGTCCTCCAGTTCGGCGTTGCGGGCCTGGCGGGCTTTTTCTTCTTTCTGCAGCTTCAGCGCGGCGACCACTTCCGCGTTCAATCCCTCTGGCAAGGTCGCCAACAGGGCCAGCTTGGCCGGTTTGTCGTCTCCCAAGGCGTTCAGCTGTTGCAGCACCTCGGCGGCCGAGCCGGCTTGCTGAGCTGGAACTGGGGCGGACGCTTCGGCCTGTGCCTTGACCGCCTGTGCGTGATGGCGTTCGTGTTGACGCTCAGCCTGGTCGGCGATCCGGGTTTCCTGGACATAGTCTCGGAAGGTCTTGCTTAAATGCTGGCCCGAGGTGCCGACATGGCTGTTCCTGGCCATGATCTTCTGCTGCAGTACGGCCAGGCGCGCTTGCGCGGTATCGGCGACGCGGCGGTATGCTTCACGCACCGCTGTATAGCTGGAATAGCGGCCGCCCCCGATGTCGCGGAACGCTTCGGCACTGTTTTGGCCTGCAAAGCCCCAGCGATAGCCAAAGATCACACCCAGCAACTGCAGGAAGACGAAGACAAACGCCAGCACAATGAAGGTTGCCCAGCCGCCATGACGGTCAATGTCGGCTTCTTCGATGGCGACTTTCTTGTCCGCGTTGTGGTTGGCGGCGACATCGGCATCGGGCAGGGTTACGCCGGGCTTGCTCATATCGAGGCTGTCGCTGGCGGCCTGGTTGCCGTTGTCGATTTGCTTGTTGACTTGGGTGACGCGCGCCACCAGTTCCTTTTCCAAAACCTGGCCGCGCACATAGGTGGCTGCACCGGCAATCAGCAGCACGATCACCAGCGTGGCGATCGATACCAGATAAGTCGGGTGCGCGCCGACGCGATTGCACAATTGCGTGTAGGCGGGCAAGCCGTCGTCGCTGTTCTGCGGACGGGCCAGCGGAATGGTGCCGGTCGACAGCTTGGACTCGCGTTTGTCTTCTACCCATTCGCGGCGAGCGTTCTTGATGCGGCCGGATTTGTACAACTCGTGACCGGCAAAGTGGGTGAACGCCACCAGGATGACTGAAATGAGGAAGGCGATGCCGTAGGCGCCGGTCTGTTGCAGGTTCTCGCTGGCTCCCGGAATCGTGTAGCCGGCCAATACGTAGGAGAAGCCCAGCGCTTCGACAAACACCATCGACACTGTCAGCAGCCAGATCCAGCCTGGCGTGCTGCGGCGGCCGTTGTCGCCCGCCTTGGTCAGGTAGGTGATCTTTTCGTTGAAGTCGTGCTCGTCCTGGACGTGCACGAAGTTCTTGTATTCCTGGCACAGCGTGCGCTCGCCGGAAAACCAGCCAGGGTAGGCGATATCCTCGTTGGCGTCGCGCGCTAGCGTGGCGATGCGGCCGATCAGCGGGAAATTGACCCAGGTGTTAAACCACCACCACTTGACTTGCTGCCACAAGACGGCGACGACGGTCAGGGCCAGCAGAACGCTGACGATGCTCCAGGCCAGTGCTGGATAAGTACTGATAAATTCCTTCATGAGTTCATCCCTTTATTTTTGATATAGCGTTGGTTTGAAGTCCGCTGACATGAGCCGCGCGCCGCGCGCATAAATCAGCCGCCCGCCCTTGGCCGACGTGCCGCCATCGCTGCCGAACACCACGTCTGCGCACGACAGGCCGCCTTTGCCGTTGAAGAACATCCGGTATAACAGGCCTTTGTTGCCGAGGTAGGTATTCACTTCGGGATTCAAGGCCAATGCCGCGGTCGGGTTGGCGTTCTTGACGGGGTTGTAGTTGGTGTACACCTTGAATTCAGGCAGGTTCGCGGCCGCGCCATTGCTGGCCAAAACCGTCAGTTTGTTCAGCACGACCTGATGTCCGTTGACCTGCTCGGTCCAGGTCTTGCCGTACAGGCCAGGCAGGTATTCGCTGGTGCGATAGCTCTTGCCGTCCTGCAGAGCCTTGACGCCGTGGGCCACGCGGGGCCGGTCACGTGAGCAGTCGGCCATGATGGGCGGTTCGTCGGCGTAGGCGTTGCTGATGAGCCGGAACGTGCCGCTGGACTTTGAACTGAGCTGGCCGATGTCGGCAGCGGCGATGGTGGACAGCGGGGTACCGCCGAAATCGATGCCATCGGGGATAGTGGTGGCGTTAGCTGCAGCCGCCTCCGGCGCTTTGCCGACGATGGCGGCCGCTGTTTTTCCTGGCGTGACTTTGACCGGCGCCGGCTTCACTACAGGCGGCGTGGCAGGGGAGGCCATCGCCACTTGTGGTGACGGCGCATCGCTGCCACGGTAAAACTCGTAACGCGGCTTGCGTTCGGTCAGGTAGCGGTCGAAGTTGGCTGTATCGGCGATCTCCACAATTTCCACGCGCCGGTTTTGCGCGCGGCCTTCCTCGCTGCCGTTGTCGGCAATTGGATAGGCCTCTCCTGCACCTTGGAAAAATAGCGACTCCTTTGGTATTCCGCGTTTTTCCATATATGCCGCCACGGCCTGGGCGCGGCGCTCCGACAGGTCAGCGTTCAACCGTGAACTGCCGGTATCGTCGGTGTGACCGATTAACAAGATCTTGCGCTTGCTGACTTGAGAAATATAACTGGCTTTCTCTTGCGGATCGTTGATGTTATTGGCGATGAGCCGGGCGTTATAAGAATCGGCGATTGCCGAGAAATAGCGCTGTGCCTGCTCGGTTAATTGATCGGAATTTGTTTCGAAATGTCCGCCTTTGCCTGATTGTTCTCGCATTTCAACAATCATGCCGACGGCATTCTTTTTAATGGCATCGGCATTGGACACGGCGTTCAAGCGCTGGTCGTCGATCACGCTACCATCGGCGCTGACGGTCGATGTCTTCAGGTTTAAATCATATTGCTTGGCGATCTTGGACAGCTCACATCGGCGCTGGTCCATATCGCGCCCGATTAAGCCGCCGATGGTAGCGCCGGCCAATGCGCCCACTACGCGTGCGCTGTTCGAGTGCTTGACCTGGTTGCCGAGTATCGCGCCGGCAATGGCGCCGACGGCGACGCCGATATTTCTCGCATTGTTCGAGCAAGGATCCTTGCTGGCGAAAGTTTGCTGGAACGACGGCTGGCCGGTGCGCGGGTCGGTTGCGCAGCCGCTGGCCATGGTCGTGCAGACTGCGGCGCACAGCAGCTTGGCAGTCAGGTGCGGTGGAAGGCGCCGCAAACGGCGCTGCGAGGCGGCTGCTTTCAAGGGTATCTCCGTTACTGGTTAGATAAATTTGTTGCGTTTAATCAACATAATGGCATATCTGCCGTTGCTTGGCTAATAATTTTTATTTTATGAAAGTTGTTTAATAAAATTAAAAAATATTCTGCAACATATTTATGAATTTCATCCCAATAATCGGAATTCCGATACTCAATTCTCTCCAAATATAACCATTCTTTAGAGCGCGAATAATGCTCTCATTTTAAGTTTGAGAGGATTCGCACATTTGAGGAAGGACAGTCTTATTAATAAGATTAGTCGGCGATGGCGAAGGGGCCGCTATGGACTGCCGACAGGATGGCCTCGATCGCCGGGTGGGTGATTTTGCGGGCGTTGGAGATGGCGTAGAACTGTTCGCGCAGCTCCGGGGCGTCGCCCACCAGCACCGCGCCGAACTGCTCTTCGATGTCCTGCGCCAGCGCCGACGGCGCGAAGAACAGCCCCAGGCCGTTGCGGCCGAAGGTGTTGAGCATGGCGTTGTCCTCGAACTCGCCGACGATGTCCGGCCGCACCTTGTGCTGCACGAACCAGGCGTCGATGCGGCCGCGCAGCGCGTTGTTGCGGGTCGGTAGCAGCAGCGGGGCGCCGTGCAGGCTGGCCGGAAAGTTGCGGCGGTATTTGCGCGCCAGCTTGGGCACGCCGAACAGCTTCATGTCGCTTTCGCCCAGCAAGTGACTGAACACTTTCAGGCTGCCGCCGGCGCGCACGGTGCGGTCGGTCAGCACTACATCCAGCTTGCCCAGCGCCAGGTCGGCCAGCAGCGATTCGAATTCATCCTCCATGCACACCAGCCGCACTTGCAGTTCCAGCTGCTGCGTGGCCTGCAGCAGGCGGTAGGCGATCAGCTTGGGCAGCGAGTCGGAAATGCCGACCGTCAGCCGCATCTTGTTGGCTTCCGTTTCGTCCAGCGCGTCCTGCAGCTGGTCGCCCAGCAGGAAGATCTGGTCGCAATAAGTGAGCGCCAACTTGCCCGCTTCGGTCGGCACCAGACGCCGCCCCTGCGGCTCCAGCAGCTGCTTGCCTATCGATTGCTCCAGCGATGCGAGTTGCATGCTGATGGTCTGCACGGCCAGCCCGAGACGCTCCGCCGCGCGCGTGACGCCGCCTTCTTTTGCCACCATCCAGAAGAAGTACAGATGCCGAAAATTGAGTCCGCTGGTTTTCATAATCTTCTGCTTTTACGAAGTAATACTTCAATTATCTTCTATTTTTAAAAACACCGTTGTTCTCTACACTGCATCCCATCGATTCATAACCAAGAGAGAAAAAGAATGAAACACTTCAAAGTGTCATTCCTCGTCACGTTCCTCTGCCTTGCGGCAGCGGGCTGGTGGGGCTACGAACTGAGCGGATGGGGCGGCGCCCTGTCCGCCGTGGGTATCGCCGCGATCCTGGCCGCGATGGAAGTGTCGCTGTCGTTCGATAACGCGGTGGTCAACGCCTCCGTGCTGAAGACCTGGGATGCCTACTGGCAGAAGCTGTTCCTCGGCGTCGGCATCATCATCGCGGTGTTCGGCATGCGCTTGCTGTTCCCGCTGGTGATCGTGGCGGTGGCTGCGGACATCGGCATCATGGACGTGTGGCACCTGGCGCTGAACGACCCGAAAACGTATTCGATGCACCTGACGAATCACCACGCGGAAGTGGCGGCATTCGGCGGCATGTTCCTGCTGCTGGTGTTCCTGAACTTCCTGTTCGATGACGAGAAAGAAGTCCACTGGCTGGGCAACGTCGAGAAGAAACTCGGCTCGCTGGGCAAGGTCTCCTCGATCTCGGTAATGATTGCGCTGGCTGTCCTACTGGGCTCTATGGGCCTGGTAGGCGAGGCGCAGAAGCTGGTGGTGCTGGTGTCCGGCCTGTGGGGCATCCTGATCTACGTCGGCGTCGATGCGGTCAGCAACCTGCTGGAGAAGGAAGAAGAAGGCAGCAATGTCGGCGATCTGGTGAAGAAGGGCGGTATCGGTGGTTTCCTGTACCTGGAAGTGCTCGATGCTTCGTTCAGCTTCGACGGCGTGATCGGCGCGTTCGCCATCACCACCGACGTCGTGATCATCATGCTGGGCCTGGCGATAGGCGCGATGTTCGTCCGCTCGCTGACGGTCTACCTGGTGAAGAAGGGCACGCTCGATGAATTCGTCTTCCTGGAGCACGGTGCGCACTATGCGATCGGTATCCTGGCCGCGATCATGTTGGCAAGTATGAAGTTCCACATTCCGGAGCTGTTCACCGGTCTGATTGGCGTGGCCTTCATCGGCGCCTCGCTGTGGTCCTCGGTGCGCCATCGCCGCCAGAAGGAAGCCGCTGTCGCCATCGCTGCATAAAGTATTCAAGAATTCGGCGGACCGTTAATTACGGACACGGTTCGCCGCCTGTAGTACCCAAAGTCCGGTTCTCTTTTTAGGAGCATCACATCATGGCAATCAGTCTGCAAAAAGGCGGCAACGTCAACCTGAGCAAAGAAGCACCAGGCCTGTCGAAAATTGTGGTTGGTCTGGGTTGGGATGTACGCAGCACCGACGGCAAGGACTTCGACCTGGACGGCTCGGCCTTCCTGCTGAAAGTGGACGGCAAGGTCCGCGCCGACAACGACTTCATCTTCTACAACAACCTGAAATCGTCGGACCAGTCGGTGGCCCACTCGGGCGACAACCGCACCGGCGCCGGCGACGGCGACGACGAAACCGTCACCATCGACCTGACCCGCGTGCCGGCCGACGTGGAACGCATCGCGATCTGCGCCACCATCCACGAAGGCGACGAGCGCCGCCAGAACTTCGGCATGGTGCAGAAGGCCTTCATCCGCTGCCTGAACGGCGCCGGCAACGGCGAGATCGCCCGCTACGACCTGTCGGAAGACGGTTCGACCGAGTCGGCGATGATCTTCGGCGAGGTGTATCGCAACGGCGCCGATTGGAAGTTCAAGGCCGTAGGCCAGGGCTTCAAGGGCGGCCTGGGCCCGCTGGCTTCGTCGTTCGGCGTGCGCGTTTAATTTTTAAACTGTAGAAGAAAGGACTCCATCATGCCTAAATTTTCGATCACCGGCGACATCGATCCCTTCCTGCACGTCTCGCTGGCTCACGGTGAAAAAATCTACTGTGAGTCGGATGCGATGGTGATGATGGAAGCGGCGCTCGATTTGAAGGGCAAGGTAACCGGCGGCATCGGCGCGGCCATCATGCGCCGCTTTGCCAACGGCGAGTCCTTCTTCCAGCAGCACATCGAAGCAGTGCGCGGCGAGGGCGATTGCCTGCTGGCGCCGCGCCTGCCGGGAGCGATGCAGGTGCTCGACGTCGGCCAGCATCAGTACATGCTGAGCGACGGCGCCTTCGTCGCCGCCACCTCCGGCGTCGAGCTGAAGGTGCGTACCCAAAGCCTGGGCAATGCGCTGTTCGCGCAGAGCGGCGGCTTTTTCATCACCGAGACGGCGGGCACCGGTCAGGTCGCGGTATCGGGCTTCGGCTCGATCTCGCAACTGGATGTGACGCCGGGCCGCGACGTGATTATCGATAACTCGCATGTGGTGGCATGGGACAGCGCGCTGCGCTACGAAATCTCCGTCACCACCGGCGGCAACAGCGGCTTTCTGAGCAATCTGGTCAACAGCCAGACCAGCGGCGAAGGCATGGTGCTGCGTTTCTCCGGCCAGGGAAAAATCCTGATCTGCTCGCGCAACGGCGCGGCGTTCCAGGCCTGGGCGCAGCGCGGCGTCGCAACGTAATTCATAGGAGTCAAACATGACTGTCAGTTTAAGCAAGGGCCAGAAGATCTCTCTGGCCAAGGAATCGGGCGGCGCATTGGGCCGCGTGACGATGGGCCTGGGTTGGGATGCGATCAAGTCCAAGGGCTTCCTGGGCTTCGGCTCGAAAACCGAAGCGGTCGATCTGGACGCTTCGTGCGTGATGTTCAACGAGTCCGGCGCACCGGTCGATGTGATCTGGTTCCGCCAGCTGAAGAGCCGTGACGGCAGCATCCAGCATACCGGCGACAACCGCACCGGCGCCGGCGACGGCGACGATGAGCAGATCAACGTCGATCTGGACGCCGTGCCTTCGACGGTCAAGAGCCTGGTGTTCACGGTGAACAGTTTCACCGGCCAGACTTTCGCGCAGGTGGAAAACGCCTACTGCCGCCTGCTGGATGCCAGCGGCGGCAAAGAGGTGGCGCGCTTCAACCTGTCGGTGCAGGGGCCGCACTCGGCGCAGATCATGGCCAAGTTGTATCGCCACAACGGCGAGTGGAAGATGCACGCCATCGGCGAAAACGGCAAGGGCCGTACCTTCGACGAACTGCTGCCGCAAATCGCCGCCCATCTGTAATCCATTTCGGTGTTTTTTGGGAGCCATGGAGACGGCGTTAGCGCTATAATGTTTCCATGGAAAAACTAAAAGACTACGCCGAGATTGTTGCCCAGGCCTCGAAAGGGGAATTGGTTTTTCCGACCAGCGTCAATGCCGCCCTGCGGCTGCAACTGGCGCTGGCCGATCCCGACTGCGACATGGAAGACGTGATCCGCAAGGTGCTGGGCGAGCCGCTGCTGGCCGCGCGCACCGTGGCGCTGGCCAATGCGGCGGTGTTCAACCGCGGCGGCGCTCCCGTCACCAGCGTGCGCTCGGCGGTGCAGCGGGTCGGTTTCCGCAATCTGTACACGATGGCCGCCGCGATGGTGGTGCGCCAGTTCGGCAGCCGCATTCGCGACGCCGCCTTGCGCGCCCAGGCCGAACAGCTGTGGCGCCATTCCGCCCACGTGGCCGCGCTGGCCCATGTGATCGCCCGCAAGCTGACCCGCACCGACGCCGATACCGCGCTGTTCGCCGGCATCGTCCATGAGGCGGGCGGCTTCTACCTGTTGTCGCGCGCTGACGACATTCCCGGCCTGCTCGACGACCCGGAAGAGTGGATGGGCGCGGCGCAGGAAATCATCACCCGTGAAATCATGAAGAAGATGGCGATACCGGAACCGGTCAGCCAGGCCATCGTCTCGCTGCGCGGCGCCACGCTGACGCCGCCACCGCTGGGCCTGCGCGATACGCTGCTGATCGCCAAGCATCTGGCCCCGATACGCTCGCCGCTGTCGCCGGAGCGCGAGCACGCCAGCCTGTCCGGTTTCTTCGACGACAATGCCGCACTGGAGCAGATCCTGTTCGAATCGGCCGACGAAGCCGCCTCCATGAGCGCCGCGCTGCTGGCCTGACCTGTGGCTAGAGTGTTACTTCTGAACTAGTCTTCATGCACTAATTGTGACAAAAATAGTGTCTAAGGCACAATTGTTGTCAAAAGTCTGGCAAACTGCGGTTCGTGCGACACGCCAGAAGCGTGTATGCTAACAGTCGTCATACAACAGTTAAAATAACATGAACCAGACCGCCGCCGCACCCATGCCCGCTCCTTCCGTCCTCGCGCCGAAAAAGAAGCACCGCAACCTCGCCCAGGGCGTGGTTGAGGCCTTCACCGGCAGCATCCAGGCCGGCACGCTGAAGCCGGGCGAAAAGCTGCCGACCGAGTCGGTCATCATGGAAATGCACGGTGTCAGCCGCACCGTGGTGCGCGAGGCGATCTCGCACCTGCAGGCGGCCGGGCTGGTGCAGACCCGCCACGGCATCGGCACCTTCGTGCTGGAGCCGCAGCCGGCCAACCTGCGCATTTCGGCCGACACCATCCGCACCATCGGCGACGTGCTGGCCATCCTGGAGCTGCGCATCAGCCTGGAGACCGAAGCGGCCTGGCTGGCGGCCACCCGCCGCACGGAAGAGCAGGTGCAGGAGATGGGCGCGGTGCTTAAGCGCATCCAGCATTCGCAGGGCCGTCCCGGCTCGGTCGAGTCGGACGTGGCCTTCCACCTGCTGATCGCGCAAGCCACCGGCAACCGCTATTTCGTCGACATCCTGAGCGACCTGGGCAACACCATCATCCCGCGTGCACGCGTCAATTCGGCACAGCTGGCGCATGACGATCCGGCCGTGTACCTGGAGCGCCTCAACCGCGAGCACGACGACATCTACAACGCCATCCTGCGCAAGGATGCCGAGGCGGCCCGCGCCGCCATGCGCACCCACCTGAGCAACAGCCGCGAGCGCCTGCGCCGTGCGCAAGAAGGCATCGCCGCCGGCCAGACCGCATAAAAGCCACGAGAGCAGGGCGATCCGGCAGATTTTGCTAAATCGCTTGCTCACTAACGCATATAGTTGTACGATGTCATACAACAGATGGCGAAGAGCTGTCACTTTCCTTCCTGAGATGCGCCCGTCGATTATTGGAGACCTTATGCAACCGAATGACCTTAAAAAAATTCTTTCCTCCGGCCTGCTGTCGTTCCCGGTGACTGACTTCGATGCCGAAGGCAACTTCCGCAAGTCGACCTATATCGAGCGCCTGGAATGGCTGGCTCCCTACGGCGCGAGTGCGCTGTTCGCCGCCGGCGGCACCGGCGAGTTCTTCTCGCTGACGGCCAACGAATACACCGACATCATCAAGACCGCCGTCGACACCTGCGCCGGCCAGGTGCCTATCCTGGCCGGCGTCGGCGGCCCGACCCGCGTGGCCGCAGCCTACGCCAAGGAAGCCGAGCGCGTTGGCGCACAAGGCCTGCTGCTGCTGCCGCACTACCTGACCGAAGCAAGCCAGGACGGCTTGATCGAACACGTGGCCGAAGTCTGCAAGGCCACCAACCTGGGCGTGGTGGTCTACAACCGCGCCAACTGCCGCCTGACGCCGGACTCGCTGGCCAAGCTGGCCGACCGCTGCCCGAACCTGATCGGCTTCAAGGACGGCGTCGGCGACATCGAGCTGATGGTCTCGATCTGGCGCAAGATGGGCGACCGTTTCAGCTACCTGGGCGGCCTGCCGACCGCAGAAGTTTACGCGGCCGCGTACAAAGCGCTCGGTACCCCGGTATACTCGTCGGCGGTATTCAACTTCATGCCGAAACTGGCGATGGACTTTTACCATGCGGTCGCGTCGGATAACCACGCCGAACAAAACCGCATGCTGGACGAGTTCTTCCTGCCTTACCTTGAGATTCGCAATCGCAAGGCCGGCTACGCAGTGAGTATCGTTAAAGCAGGCGCACGTCTGGTGGGGCACGATGCAGGTCCGGTGCGCGCACCGCTGACCGATCTGACACCGGAAGAATGCGACATGCTCGATAAGCTGATCCGCAAGCAGGGCGCACAATAAGTCCTGCGGCACAAAAATATAAAACAAGCGCGGCTGGTCCGCGCTTTTCATACATAAGGAGTCAATATGCAGATTGCAGGTGAAATGGTTATCGGCCGCAGCGCGGTCCTTGGTAAAGAAGGCACGATGAAGGCGATCGACCCATCGCGCAACGTGGAAATCGAACCGGCCTTCGGCCTGGCTGGCGCCGCCGATTTGCAGCGCGCCTGCGAACTGGCCGACCAGGCTTTCGACATCTACCGCGCCACCGGCCTGGAAGCGCGCGCGAAGTTCCTGGAAACCATCGCCGACCGCATCATGGACATCGGCCCTGCGCTGATCGAGCGCGCGATGCAGGAAAGCGGTTTGCCGCAAGCCCGCCTGGAAGGTGAGCGCGGCCGCACCTGCAATCAACTGCGCCTGTTCGCGAAAGTCGTGCGCGACGGCCGCTTCCAATCCGCCACGCTGGACAGCGCGCTGCCGGAACGCACGCCGCCGCGCAGCGATCTGCGTCTGCGTAAAATCGGCCTGGGCCCGGTCGCCGTGTTCGGCGCATCCAACTTCCCGCTGGCGTTCTCGGTGGCTGGTGGCGATACCGCGTCGGCGCTGGCCGCAGGCTGCCCGGTCGTGGTCAAGGCCCACTCGGCCCACCTGGGTACTTCGGAACTGGTCGGCAAGGCTGTCGCCAAGGCCGCTGAAGAATGCGGCATGCCGGAAGGCGTGTTCTCGATGCTGATCGGCTCCGGCCAGACTATCGGCCAGAACCTGGTCAGCCATCCGGCCATCAAGGCCGTGGGCTTCACCGGTTCGCGTTCGGGCGGCCTGGCGCTGATGCGTACCGCCGCCGCGCGCAAGGAACCGATTCCGGTCTATGCTGAAATGAGCTCGATCAATCCGGTGTTCCTGCTGCCGGGCGCTCTGGATAACGCCAAGCTGCCACAGGCCTTCGCCGATTCGCTGACCCTGGGTTCGGGCCAGTTCTGCACCAACCCTGGCCTGCTGGTCGGCCTGAAGAGCGACAAGCTGCAAGCCTTCGTCGCTGCCGTTGCGGGCACGCTGGGCGCGAAGGGTGCGACCACCATGCTGACCCCTGGCATCCACAAGGCCTACGTCACCGGCGTCAGCGGCCTGGCTGCTGTCGACGGCGTGCAGCAGGTCGCCGCCGGCCAGGGCACCGATGCGCCATGCGCAGCGCAAGCCTTCCTGTATCAGGTGGATGCGAAGTCCTTCCTGACCAACACCGCGCTGGAAGGCGAGATCTTCGGACCGACTTCGCTGCTGGTTGTCTGCGACGATGAAGCGCAGATGCTGGCCGTGGCCGAACACGTCGAAGGCCAGCTGACCGCCGCCGTCCACGCCACCGCCGACGACCGCCAACTGGCCGCGCGCCTGATGCCTACGCTGGAACGCAAAGTGGGCCGCATCCTGTTCAACGGTTTCGGCACCGGCGTGGAAGTGTCGCATGCGATGGTGCACGGTGGTCCGTTCCCGTCGACTTCCGACAGCCGCACGACTTCTGTCGGCGCTTCGGCCATCGACCGCTTCCTGCGTCCTGTTTGCTATCAGGACGTGCCTTCGTACCTGCTGCCTGAGTCGCTGGCTGACGCCAACCCGCAAAACCTTCCACGCATCGTCAACGGCGATCTGGCATGGAACGGCTAAGCGATATCGCTTGCACGGTGGGCGAAAGCCCAACGTGGAGTGCGGCGGAATCGGCCTGGTACTGGGTCGATATTCCCGCCAAGCGCGTGTGGCGGCTGGATGGCGTCACCGGTGCGTCGCGCTATTGGACCACTACCGAAATGGTCGCGTGTGTCGCGGCCAAGGCGGGCGGTGGGCTGATCGCGGGCATGGAGACAGGCATCTTCAGTCTTGAGCTGGGCGAGGCGGAAGCCGCAGCGCAGATCAAGCTGGCGGCGCCCGCCGCCGGCCTGGGTGCGGGCATGCGTTTCAACGACGGCCGTTGCGACCGTCAGGGGCGTTTCTGGAGCGGCACCATGTTCATGGACATGTCGGCCGCGCGCGCTATCGGTGAGCTGTATCGCTACGACGTGGCGCGTGGCATTTCGGCGCCGGTGGTGTCGGAGCTGATCACGCAGAACGGCCTGGCGTTTTCGCCGGACGGCCGCACCATGTACCTGTCGGATTCGCATCCGGCGCGACGCATGGTGTGGGCGTTCGATTACGACATTGATGATGGCGTGCCATCCGGCCGCCGCGTGTTCGCGGACATGTCGGCGTATGCGGGCCGTCCCGACGGTGCGGCCATCGACAGCGACGGTTGCTACTGGATCTGCGGTAACGACGGCGGCTGCGTGCTGCGCTTCACGCCGGACGGCAAGCTGGATCGCCGCATCGACGTGCCGATGCTGAAGCCTGCCATGTGTGCCTTCGGCGGCAAGGATCTCGACACGCTGCTGGTGACGTCCATCGTCTCCGGCAAGCCGGAGGACGCGGAGTGGGGCGGAGCGGTAGTGCTGCTGCGGCCTGGCGTCAAAGGCGTGGCCGAAACGCCGTTAGGCCTGTAATGACGGGGCAGATGCTGAACAGGCGTCTGCCCTTTTTTGATTATTTCCACCTCACATCCTCGTCAGTCCGTTTGGCTTTTCTCAAACAAACCGACAGAAAAAAGCGCAGTATAATTTTTTATCACATGTGCTGCGATGGAGGTGTGTCATGAGAAGTATGACTGTGGAAATGTCCCCAGAAGTCGATGATGCGCTCAATATGATTGCGTGCGCTAGAGGAATCAGCAAGGGAGAAGCAATGCTGCGCGCTTTTGCTTTGCTGAAGGTGGCTTATGACGAGAAGCAGAAGGGCGATGGTTCCTCGCTTGGTCTGGTTCGCCGTTTGCCGGACAACACGCTGCAAGCTGTAGGTATTGTGACGGGGATATGATGTCCTCGCCTGAACAACACGACATTGACATCCCCGGAAGTGTGTTTCGCGATCATCCCAGCGTCGAAGTTTCCGCCAGCGATCGATTGAAATTCGCCAAGCAGATATTGCTGGGGCTCGCGATTATCTCCTCGGGCATCATTGCCGGATATGCCTGCTACCCGGCTAACAGTGCGTTGGCACAGCTATCCGAGTTGGTGAAGATCGGTGCTCTGCCTATCGTCACGCTGGTGATCTCGTTTTATTTTCCTAACGGCTCCAAGAAATGACAGTCGCAAGTCACTGCTTCTTCAGCACCAGCTTGAACTGCGTCACCCATTTATCCTTGATGTTCATTTCGCTGAAGGCTTCATACGCGTCGGCGCCTGATGGTGTCCAGCGGACGCGGTAGGTGAGGGCGTGGCCGTCGGCGACGTATTGCGTGGCGGGGAATTCGAGGCCGGTGGCGGTGGGTGTCATCGTGCCGCGGCTGTAGCCGCCGCCGTTTTCCACGTACAGAAAAGCCACCTGCTTCGCGGCCGAATCGTAGTAGTAGATCGTCTCGCCGACATAGTCCGGCTTGCCCGGCGTGCGCACCGTGTGGACATCGCTCAGCACATTGCCATCGTACTTCCACTGGAAGCAATGCTCATCGCTCTGCTTCCCTTCGGGGAAATCACCCTTCCAGCAATGCCCTGCCAGAAAGGCCATCGGCTTGAGCGCTTCGACAGGCGCGGCCTGCGCGGCGATGGTAGTGGAGGACAACAACAGCATGAGCAGTGGACGCATGGCGGACCTCGAACGTGGAAGTCAGGCCAGTATAGGCGAATCCACGCAGCGATAGGCGGCCGGTTGTGCCGATACCACGTCCGCCGAACCCCATGTTGCGGCGTTCCGGCCGGGGGCAACCGGAACGCCGCCGCACTCAAGCCCGAAGGCGAGCTCAGTCCGTTACGTGAATCTCGTGATAAGCGCCGTCGGCGAAATAAATGATCTCGCAGCTGGCTTCGCCGAAGCACAAGCCGATCGACTCGTTGGCGATGCTGAGCGGCGCACAGCTTTCGCCGCCATGGCATACCGGCTGGTAGCTGCCCGGATGGACCAGCGACAGGCGCGGCGGATTGGCCTTGATATCCTTGAAGGTCTTGACGATGCTGGCCGTGCCATCGGCCGGCGCACCCGGTACCACGGCCAAGCCGTAGGCGCCGCCTTGGCCGTTCTGCACCAGCACCGCAGTATCGGCATTGCCCTGATGCTGGAACTGGCCGGACAGCGTGAGGCTTGCATCAGGCGCAGCGACGGAGGCGACCAGCGGCGTCCATCCCTGCGGCAGTTGCTGGATGATAGCCGTGCCGCCATGGGCGTAGCCGGTGGACGACAAGGCGAGCAGCAGGCTTGCTGCCAGCCCTGCACGTTTCAACTTCTCAGTAACTGGACACATGGGCATGTCGAACCTTCACGATGTTTTTATTGCATCGAACTGATTCTATTTTTCGCCGCATGCGTGGTCAATCAATAAATCATTACAATTTTGTAATGGTGGTGTTGTGGACCTTGCCGCCGATGGTTACATTCTTCAACGTCAGGCCTTTGACGTTGTAGAGGAACCAGGGCTGTTCCATGTTGGCGGGCAGGCCGAAGTCGCTGTCGGTGATGGTGACGTCGGTGACGGGAACCACGGGCGGCATCGGCAACGGGCCGTTGTAGTCCGATGCTACCGGCCCCAGTATCACAATCGCCTGATAGCACGATACGACCTTGCCATCCTTGGTCTTCACGTTGCCGACCTTGACGTTCGAGATGTGGACGTTGCTGACCACCGGCGGCCGCGTACGGACGTTGTCGCTGACCGGCGTGTAGTCGCAATCGAAGGTGACGATGGCGCCGGCCGCCGTGGCGACAGTCTTCGATTGTATCGGCGACCCGGGCAGCGATGCATAGAACGAAGGGCTGGTCTGCACACCGTTGGGTATCGAGATATCGCGCACGTAGAAGTTGCGCAGGTAGCCGCCGCGATTCAGGTTGGTCTTCAGGCGGATCGCGGTGTTGAGCGGATTGGTGGCCCAGTTGATGTTCTGGAAAACCAGGTTCTGCGCGTAGACGTTCTGGATGCCACCCGCCATCTCGCTGCCCAGCGTGACGGCGCCATGGCCGCTCTGCATGGTGCAGTTCTGGATCACGATGTTCTGCGACGGACCATACTGCGTATCGAGATCCTTGCCGGCCTTGATGGCGATGCAGTCGTCGCCGGTGTCGAAGGTGCAGCCGTCGATCAGCACATGGTCGCAGGCTTCGGGGTCGAAGCCGTCGCTGTTCGGACCCAGGCTTTCGCAGTGCACCTTGCGGATGACGATGTTGCGGCAGTGGACAGGGTGGTGCTGCCAGAACGGCGTATGCGTGACGTGATAGCCCTGGAGCAGGACATTGGTGCAGCCGATCAGCTGTATCATCGGCGGCCGCAGATAGTGGCCCATCCCGAACACGCGCTTGGACAGCGGCACGCCCGCTTCCGACAGCGCCGGCAGATACTGGGCGTCTGCGCGCCAGCGGGCGCCTTCACCTTGTATCAGCAGGCGTTCCGCCTCGGCCAGCTGCGGCGCGATGGTGGATAGCGACTCGGCATTCAACGGGTTCTCGGTATTCTCCGACATCTTCCCCTTGGTGAAATTGGGCGTCGAGCCTTGTGCCACTGCGTTCAGCGTTTTGAGTTTGCCTTTCCAGGTCCACCAGCAATCACCTTGTTCGTTGAACGGCACGCCGCCCTGGCCGTTCAGGGTGCTGGTCCAGTCGTCGCCGGTGAGGGCGATGTTGTCCTGGCCGTAGGCGTAGATCATCGACGAGAAATTCAGGCAGTCGTTGCTCTGCCAGCGCGAGATGGACAGCTTGCCGTGCTTGCCGCAGTCGATGTCGCCGTACTTGGCGTAGTCGGCCGGGTTGTTGCTGAAGTAGATTTGCGCGCCCGCGCTCAGGTGCAGGTTCACGTTAGACAGCAGCACGATGGGGCCGGCGCAGTACCAGTTCCCGGCGGGGACCAGCACGCGGCCGCCGCCCGCTTCGTGGCAGGCGGCGATGGCGGCCTTGATGGCGGCGTAGCAGTCGGGCGAACCAGCGGCTGGCGTGTCGACCACGTCCTGTTCTTCGAACGAGATCCAGGCCTTCACCTTGGCCATGGTGCAGATCTGCGCGCCGTAGGCGGTGACGATGAAATTCTGCTTGCGGAACTTGAGCGGCTTGGAGACGCGGTCGATGATGGCCTGCGCCTGCAGCCACGGATCGGGCGCGGTGGCGGCGCGGGCCTGGACGCCAAGCGTGAGGCCTGCTGCTGCGGGCAGTGCTTTCATCAGGCTGCGGCGCTGGGTGTTGATCGTCATGCTGTGTTCCTTATTCATCCGAATTGTTGAACTCACCGAGGAAGATGTCCGGCGGCGATGGCTTTGTGGTGTAGCCGAGATCCTTGACGGGATCGATGCCGGCGTTAATCAGGTTGTTCCAGTGGTCGTCGGAGTTGTATTGGACAGGGCGGTAGGCCAGCGTGCCTTTCTTGTTCCAGTCGGACCAGGGCGATGTGCGGTTGATGTGCGGGCCGATGCGGGAATTGAGCACGACCATTTTGCCGACCGCTTCCAGCGATGTTCTTGCGACGGTGCCTTTGGGCGCCTGATAGCCGTTGGCCGGGCCGAAGGTGCAGGCGTAGCCGTCGACCGGCACCGTGGCGTAGGGCGTGCAGCGCGAGCTGTGGAACCATTGACGCAGCAGGTGGAACGTGCCCGCGCGCGCGTTGGCCGAACCGTCGTGCGTGAAGCGGCAGTGGTCGAAGACGAAGCCGTAGCGGGTCTTGATGTGGGTGTCCGGCGCGGCGGCGTAGGAGAG
This sequence comes from Rugamonas rivuli, assembly GCF_009380165.1. Classification (GTDB taxonomy): domain Bacteria; phylum Pseudomonadota; class Gammaproteobacteria; order Burkholderiales; family Burkholderiaceae_D; genus Rugamonas; species Rugamonas rivuli. Next base: position 779,766 of record NZ_WHUF01000003.1, on the reverse strand, counting down.
GCCTCGGTCGCCCAGCGATTTGATCTCGGTCTGGTGGAAGTAGGCGGTGCTGTCGCCGAAGATGAAATCGACGTCGCCTTCGATGTAGGATTTGTTGAAGAAGCTGCGCGAGGTGCTGCCGGTCTGCGGAGACTTCAGGTAGAGCGTGTCCTGGAATCCGATCAGGCGGATGTTTTCGAATTGCGCTTTGTCGGCGCCATCCACCTGCAAGGCCAGCGCCTGGTGATGGACGTTGTTGATGTTCGGGAGCGATTCGGCGCGGGCATTGCCGGTGTCCTTGTTGTAGGCGTTTTCAAAGGTCAGGTTTCGGGCCTGGAAGCCTTGGTTCTGCACCCAGACGGTGGCGGTGCCGAAGGTGCCGATCTGCGTGCGATCCTTGATGGATGCGTACATGGCCTGCACGGCGGCGGGTGCGGCGGCGAACTGCGCGCTGTACTGTGCTGCGTAGGCTGTGCCGGTGTTGGATGCGTCCAGTTTGGCGGTGATCCTTGTGGCGCTTGGGTCTTTGCCTTCGCCGTAGAGGGTGATCGGCGCGGCGGCAGCGGGGATGTAGACCAGCTCCCGGTAGGTACCGGGTTTGATCAACATGTAAAGGCGTTTGGCAGGATGGTCCTTGCTGTCGATGACGGCGCGGTTCACGGCTTCCTGCACGGCGTTGAATGTTTTGATTCCGTCGGCTTTGGTGGATTGGTCGACGGTGTAGTCGGGTGTGTAGGCTTTGCCGGTCGCCAGCGGATCGGCCAGCGGATCCCACGGGTCGATGGTTTCGTGGCCGGCGGTGCCGACGTATTTGAGTACTTCGCTGTAGGCGAACTGTTTGGATTGTTCGATGCTGAGCTGCGGACGCGCGGCGGCCGAAGTCGCGGCGGGGAAGGCGGTGAAACGGTCCGCGCAAACGGCTGTCGGCATGCTGCTTATCTCGCCGGTGAGGCTGGCGAATTCGATCTTTCTGTCCGGCTTGCCGGCGATGCTGGCATCGCGCAGCGTGGCTTGCAGCGGGTGCTGCTCGTCATGTCCCTGCATGACGATGCGGCCTGGCGTTACGCTGTGCACACCGTCGAAAGCGATGTTGGTATAGACAGGAATGAGCGTGCCCTCTGCACGCGGGTTGTAGCGGGTGCTGATGTCGATCAGCGTTTTGACATCTCGCAGGCAGACGTTCCGGTAACTGACCTGATCCACCACGCCGCCTCGCGAGACGTCGCTCTTGATGCGCAGGCCGGACGTGGTGCCGTCCATGCTCAAGTCATCGACCAGCACGCGGCGCACGCCGCCATTGGTCTCGCTGCCGATGGACATGCCATGGCCGCTGTAGAAATGATTGTGCAGGATGGAGATGTTTTCCGTCGGCCCGTTGCCGCCGGCCTTGATGGCGACGTTGTCATCGCCGGTGCGGATATGGCTGTAGGCGATGGTGATGTTGCGCGATGAGATGGGATCGATGCCGTCGGTATTGCGCGCCGTGGCTGGCGTGTCGATGCGCATGCCCCATGCGGTGAAGCCGTCCACGTTATTCAGCGCGACGTGGAAGTTGGGCGAGTTCCGCAGCGTGATCTTGTGCAGTGTGAAGTCCTGCGATCCGGTGACTTCGATCAGGCGCGGCACGTTCTGGCGGGCGTCCTCCTTCTGCGCGCGGCGGGCCAGCTGCCACCACGATTCGCTGGCACCATCGACTACGTGGCCGCCCTGGCCGTCGATTGTGCCGGCGCCGAAGATGCCGCTTCCCTTGGTCCTGTCGGCGGTGATGAAGGGTTTGCAGCCTTTGCCGATTTTGTCGACGGTGCCGCAGGCGCCTGTGCCGCGATCGAACAGCTTTGGATTTGTGCTGGCGTACAGCGTGGCGCCGGTATCGATCAGCAGGCTGACGCCACTGCGCAGCGCGAGCGGGCCGGATACGAAGCTGCGCTGTTCATTGTTGGCCGTCAGCCTCACGGCTTGTCCGGATGCGCAGTGGTCGATGGCGTTCTGGATGCGGGCGGTGTCGTCCTTGGCATCGGCAGCTGTTAGCACCGCACAGGACAGCGGTTCGACCGGCTCGACGACTGTGCGCGCGTCCTGGGCGCTTACGCCAGAAGCGGCCAACAGGAAGGTGATGCCCGCAGGGGAGAGCTGTTTCATAACTGCTCGCTCTCCGGCTTGAACTGGCTGGCCGTTTCAGGCAAGGCGCGCTTCATTTCTTCCATCACCATGCGCGAGAAGTAGGCCGCGCCCTTGGCGCCGACGTGTGTGCGGTCGAAGGCAGATTTGGCTGCGCCAGCCACTTCCACCTTGCCCGCAGCCAGCGCAGCCTCGGTGATCTTGTCGGGACGCGGCGCCACGGCTAGCGTGTCGGCTTCGTCCTCGCCCATGGCCTGTACGGCGGCGTAGCTTTCTGCGTTCAGGTCCAGCAGCGCGACGTGCTGCGCGGCGGCGGTGGCGCGTATCGTGTCCGCCCACGGCAGCAGATTGTTTTCCAGGACCTTGTTGGTGAAGCTGCGGCGCGTCAGTGGCGTTACCAGCACGGGGATGCCGCCCAGCGCTTTCACTTCCTGCACATAGCGCGCCATGTTGACGGGGAATTCGGTCTTCAGGTCGGTCGAGCGGCCAGGCTTGCCCGGCTGGTCGTTATGGCCGAACTGGATCAGCACATAGGTGCTGCGGTAGGCGGCGGCTCCGCGCAGCAGGCCTTCCACCTCGTCCCAGCGGCCTTCGGCGCGGAAGCTGCCGGAGCTGCGCCCGCCCTTGGCCAGATTGAGGCAGGTATTGGCGCGATTGACGCGCGCGCAGAAAGCATCGCCGTAGCCGCTGTTGTTGGCCATCGTCGAATCGCCGACCAATAGGATGCGGATAGGTTTGGCGGGCGTTTCGGCCGCGGTGCTGGCGCCGGTCAGCATCAGCATGACGGCGATGGTGAGGCTCTGAAAGTTCATGACGGTATCCGAAAAAAAAGCGCCGGCCGCATCGCGGTCCGGCGCCTGAACTCAGGCGGAGAAACTCTGAGTGACAGCCTTGCCGGCGATCTTGACGTTCTTCAGCTTCAAGCCCTTGACGTTGTAGAGATACAGAGGCTTGTCCGCATTGACCGGCGTGCCCAGATCGCAGTCGCTGACTTCGATGTCGGACACCGGCAGCACCACCGGCTTGCCCGGGCCGTTGTAGTCCGAGGCCACCGGCCCCAGGATCACGATGGCCTGGTAGCAGGAGTAGCTGCCCGCCTTGGTCTCGACGTTGGCGCAGGTGACGTTTGAGATCCGCACGTGGCTGACGCTCGGCGGACGGATACGCACGTTGTCGTTGATCGGATCGTAGCCGCAGTCGATGGTGATGATGCCGCCCGCCGACGTGGCCACCGACTTGGTCGGGATCAGCGAACCAGGCAGCGTGGAATAGAAGGCCGGCGTGGTGCGGATGCCGTTCGGGATATGCACGTTACGCACATGCATATTGCGCAGGTAGCCGCCACGGCTCATATTGGTCTTCAGGCGGATCGCGATGTTCAGCGGATCGGTCTTCCAGTAGCTGTTCTCGAACACCAGGTTCTGCGCGTAGATGTTCTCGATCCCGCCGGACATGATGCTACCCAGCGTGAGCGCGCCGTGGCCGCTCTGCATTTTGCAGTTCTGGATCACGATGTTCTTCGCGGGGCCGAACTGGATGTCCGGACCCTTGCCCGAATCGATGGCGATGCAGTCGTCGCCGGTGTTGAAGTGGCAGTCCTCGATCAGCACATTGGTGCACGACTCAGGATCGAAGCCATCGCTGTTCGGCCCCATGCTGTTGGCATAGATACGCTTCACATGCATGTTGTGGCAGTTGACCGGATTGTGCTGCCAGAACGGCGTGTTGGTGGTCTGGTAGCCTTCGAACAGCACGTTGGTGCAGCTGATGAACTGCACCATGTGCGGACGCAGGTAGTGGCCGACGCCGAAGATGCGCTTCTCCACCGGCACGCGGGCTTCCGCCAGCGAACGCAGGAAGTAGGAGTCGGTGCGCCACTTGTCGTTGGGGCCTTGTATGAACAGGGCTTCCGCTTCGCTCAGGTGCGGCGCGATCTCGCGCAGCGAGGTCGGGTTGACCGGATTGACGTGCACTTCGGTCTTGCCCTTGGTGTGCTTGACGTAGTTGCCCGCGCCGGCGGCGATGTCGCCGGCCCAATTCGGCTTCTCGCGGCCCTTCCACGACCACCAGCAATCGGGATCGCCGTCGAAGGCCACGCCGGCCTGGCCGTCCAGGATGCTGGTCCAGTCCTCGCCGGTCAGGGCGATGTTGTCCTGGCCGTGTGCGTACACCATCGACGAGTAGTTCAGCAGGTCGTTGCCTTCCCAACGCGTGATCGACAGCTTGCCGTTCTTGCCGCAGTCGTAGGCGCCGTACTTGGCGTAGTCCGCCGGGTTGTTGCTGAAGTAGACGTGGGCGCCGGCCTTCAGGTGCACGTTCACGTTCGACAGCAGCACGATAGGGCCGGCGCACAGCCAGTTCCCGGCCGGGATCACCACGCGGCCGCCGCCGGCTTTGTGGCAGGCCGCGATGGCCGCCGCTATCGCCGGGTAGCAGTCGTGCGAACCTGCCACCGGGGTTTGCAGCGTGTCCGATTCGGTGAACGAGGTCCACGCCGTCACCGGCTTGACCTCGCAGGTGGCGGCGCCGAAGGCCGTCACCACGAAGTCCTGGTCGCGGAACTTCAACGGCTTCTTGAAGCGGTCGATGATGGCCTGCGCTTCCTTCCACGGATCGGCCGCCTTGGCGTTGGCCGCCAGCGCTGCCGGGACGGTGGCGCCGGCGACGCCGGCGGCCGACAGGGCTTGCAGGAAGCGGCGGCGGCCGAAGCCCCCGCCTTTCTGTTCGACTGTATGCATCTTTGCTCTCATCAGAAGGTGTAGGTGGCGCGGACGTTGAAGGCGCGGCCGATCGGGCTGGCGGCGCTGCTCAGATAACCGAAGCTATACAGGCTGCTGTTGGTGACTGGCGGGTTCACGTTGAACAGATTGGTGATGCCGGCCGTGACCTGGGTGTTCTTGAAACCGTTGTAGGTCGTGGTCCAGTTCCATACCTTGTACGAGTTGATGTTGCGCCAGTACTGCTGCGCCACCAGGTTCTGGTCGGTGTACTTGGAGTTGTAGTTCTGGGTCAGCTGGGTGTTCCAGTTGCCGGCGGCCCAGTTCAGTTTCAGCGTGTGCTTCCAGCGGTAGGTGATGATAGGGAAGCTGGACGTAGTGCCGTTGCTGGCCAGGCCGAACTGGCCGATGTTCGATACGTACGGGCTGCCTTTGTCCAGCTGGTTGTCGAACTGGGTCAGGTAGGTGCCGTCGATGGATACCTTGAAGTCGCCGACGGACGTGCGCGGGAAGGCGTACGATGCGGAGACGTCGACACCGGCCGCCTTTTGGCCGCCCAGGTTCATCGTGGTGTTCTTGATGTAGTTGATGGTGCCGTCGGCGTTACGCACGAAGAAGGATGCGTACTTGACCGGATCGAGGAAGTAGACCTGCTCCGGCAGATTCGCCAGCATGTCGGTCATCTTGATGTTCCAGTAGTCGATCGATACCATCGACGACTTGGTCGGCTCGAACACGGTACCCAGCGTGAAGCCTTTCGATTTTTCCGGCACCAGCGCGGCGTTGGAGCCGGTCTGCTTCGGCAGCGTGGTATTGCAGACGGTCGATGCGACCAGGCCTGGCAGCGCTTTGCCGGTGCCGGCCACGCCTGGCGTGCCGCCAGGGCAGAGCACAGGATCATCCCACTTGGCCGAGGTCAGGCCGGTGGCGCCGGCCAGGCGGTAGCCGTAGCGGTCGAACAGTGTCGGTGCGCGGAAGCCGGTGTTGGCCGAACCACGGAACATCAGCTGCTTGGACGGCTCGTAGCGGAAGCTGACCTTGGGATTGATGGTGTTGCCGAAGTCGCTGAAATGGTCGTCACGCACGGCGACGTTCAGTTCCAGCTTCTTGGTGACCGGGATATTCAATTCCGCGAACAGCGCGGCGACATTGCGCGCGCCTTCTCCGTGCGACGGCGTCGCGCTGGCGTACGTGACTTCGGCGCTGATCGGCAGCTTGGTGTCTTCGGTGGTGTCGCGGTGGAAGTCCGCGCCCAGTGCCAGCGCCATCGAGCCGCCTTCCAGTTCCATCAGCGAGCGGCTGGCGGTCAGGTCGACGCCGGTGAAGGTGGATTTGGAGGTGCGGTTCTTGGCGCCGTCGACCTTGATGGTGTCGAGGTAGGCCTTGCCGTCGGCATCCTGCAGGCCGAATGGATTGAGCGTGCCGCTTTTCAGGCCGTCCAGCAGGCCCTGGCCTTTGACGTAGCCGGAGTAGTAGTAATTGTCGCGTTTCGAAACGCCGATCACCAGGCCGGCCTTGTAGTCCCAGCCGGCCAGCGTGCCTTCGTCGCTGATGGCCAGGCGCTGGTTCAACTGCACGTCCTTGGTGGTGGCCAGGCCCAGGTCGGCCACGGCCCAGGTCAGGATCAGCGGTGCGTTGTTCAGGCCAGCGACTGCAGGTACGCCGCCGCTTTTACCCGGATACCATTTGCTGGTGGAAGGCAGCGTGGCGCTGACGCCGTTGACGGCCAGCGCGTTGGTCGGGTTCTTGGTGCCAAGGATGAATTCCTCGCCGCGCGAGTAGTCGACGGTGACGACGTGGTCTTCGCTGATCTTCTTGGCGGCGCGGGCGTAGAACGTGACCTGCTGGTTGGCGTACAGCGCGGTGCCGTACTCGTTGTTGTCGAGGATACAGGTACCCTTCTGGCCGACGATGGAGTAGGGCGCCAGACAACCGCTTGCGCCGTATGGGTTCTGCGCGGTCTTGTTGGTGGAAGTGGTGAAGTTGGCCGGCGTGGCATTGCCGCCGGTGCCCAGCGTTGGCGGACGGCCGATGCTGGTCAACAGGTCGGCGGAACTCAGGTCGGCGCGGTCTTTTGCGGCCAGGCGGGTGCGCTGGTGGGCGTCGATGGTGCCGTAGAAGCTCCAGCCGTCGCGTTCCAGGTTGCCCTTGCCCCAGGTGATGCTGGCGCGCTGTTCGTCGCCGCCGCCGTGCTTCTGCGGTTGTACTTCCTGGCCGGTCAGCGACAGGCCTTCGAAGGAGGTCTTGGTGATGAAGTTGACCACGCCGCCGATCGCATCGGATCCGTAGATCGACGAAGCGCCGTCGCGCAGGATCTCGACGCGGGACAGGGCGCTCATCGGAATCACGTCCAGGTTGGCGTAGCCGTCGGCGATGGCTTCGTTGGCCATGCGGCGGCCGTTCAGCAGCACCAGGGTGCGGTTCACGCCCAGGCCGCGCAGGTTGATGTTGGTGCCCGAGCCGGCATTGGACGGCGCCAGCGATGCGGACTGCGGCAGCGACATCATGATGTCGGCCAGCGTGGTGATGCCCTGCTTGATGAAGTCCTCGGCCTTGACGGTGCTGACCGGCAGCGAGGCTTCGGTGGCCAGGCGCTTGATGCTGGACCCGGTCACTTCGACGCGGGTCATTGCCGCTTCTCCGCTCTGTTGTGCGGCCGCCTGGTTGGCCAGCGTGAGCACGGCCACGGTGATGGCCGACAGCAGCAGGCGGGGTTGGGCGTAACGGTTCTGGACCGAGTGATCGGACGTGTTCATGCTAGTCTCCTTCGTCTTTTTGAATAAAGTTATGCGCCGTGCTGGTAAAGCACTGGACGTGAGTGGAGCACCTCGCGTGCTCCGTGCCGTTGAGACGAGGGCCGCCATGCAGGCAGGCCGAGGTCCAGTACGGTCGATAACTTATTGCTTTGTTCGCGGACTGGCATCGAGGCCAGTCCTGCGGTGCTACGGTGCTGCGTACTGCTGTTTAAATCCTTAACCGCGCGAAAAGGTGCGGGTCACGCGTTCCAGGTGGGCGCGCATGGCTTTGCGCGCCGCCGCCGGATCGTGGGCGGCGATCGCCTCCAGGATGCGGCGGTGGTCCTTCAGCGTTTCCTGACGCAGTTCCTCGGTCTGGAAGTGTTCCTTGAGTTTGTGCCACAGGCGGCCGCGCTGGTCCCACAGGTAGTTCAGCGATCCCACCAGCGCGCTGTTGCCGGTGGCGCGGGCTATGGCGAGGTGGAAGTTGCGGTCGGCCTGCTCGTTGCTTGAATAATTGTCGTGGTTCTGTTCCATCTCGACGACGGCCTTGAGGATGGCATCAATGGCGCCGTCGGTGGCGACGCGGGCGGCGATGGCGGCGATTTCGGATTCGATCAGGCGACGTGCGGACAGCACCTCGAACGGGCCGGGGCCTGCTTCCGGCAGATCGGCAGCCGATGGTTCCGGCACTTCGCTGACGTAGACGCCGGAGCCGCCGCGCACTTCGATCACGCCGCCCAGTTCCAGCGCGATCAGCGCTTCGCGCAGCGAGGCGCGGCTGACGCTCAACTTGGTGGCCAGATCGCGCTCGGACGGCAAGCGCTCGCCGCCGGCGATCTTCTCTTCGCGTATCAGTTCCTGGATACGGTCTGCCACCACGCGGTACAAGCGCGGTTCGTGGGCGGTGCTATCGGCAGGGGCGGAAGTCTTTTTCAGCATCTGTGTCTCGTATTCGTAGGGTGGCGTCAATATCGCCATCTGGTCAGGCCATTCTAAGGTGGTCAGACCAAATACGCAATGTGGACTAGCCAAATTAATTTTTAGCTGTCATACTAAAATCGTCATGCAGCTGCGGGAAGAGGGAGTTTACAGGGCTGTAGCCCCGCAAACAAGCCGTTTCAGCCTGTGGTGCCACGGCCACAAACTGTGGTTGTCCGGCCAGTCGGGAAGTGGCCTGACCACTTTGCAGTGCACAAAAAAACGCGAAAAAACAACGTTCGCCGGGACGCCGATCCCGGAACAGGAAGACAGGGAACACACATGCCGACACCGACGATCACAGGGACGCCGCGCTACATCCTCATGCACGACAACGATAACGTCGCCATAGTCGTCAACGACGGCGGGCTGCCGGCCGGCGCGGTCTTCGCCAGCGGCCTGGCGCTGCTGGAGGCTGTCCCGCAAGGCCACAAGGTGGCGCTGTGCGATATCGCCAAGGGCGATCCGGTGCGTCGCTACAACGTCACCATCGGCTACGCGGCGTGCGACATCGCCGCCGGCAGCTGGGTCGCCGAACCGCAGGTGGAGATGCCGGCTGCGCGCGAATTGGTCAACCTGCCGATATCGACCAACCTGCCGCCGCCGGCCGAGCCGCTGGAAGGCTATACGTTTGAAGGCTTCCGCAATCCCGATGGTAGCGTCGGCACGCGCAACATCCTGGCCATCACCACCACCGTGCAGTGCGTGGCGGGTGTGGTGGAGTTCGCGGTCAAGCGCATCAAGGACGAGCTGCTGCCGAAGTATCCGAACGTCGACGACGTGGTGGGGCTGGAGCACACCTACGGCTGCGGCGTGGCGATCGATGCGCCGGGCGCGATGGTGCCGATCCGTACGCTGCGCAATATCAGCCTGAATCCGAATTTCGGCGGACAGGCCATGGTGGTCAGCCTCGGTTGCGAGAAGCTGCAGCCGGCACGCCTGTTCCCCAAAGGCTCGATTCCGATCCAGAACGGTGGCGGCGCCGATCCTGCGCTGGTGTGTTTGCAGGATGCGGGCCATGTGGGCTTCATGTCGATGATAGCTTCGATCATGAAGCAGGCGGAGATCAACCTGGCCGCGCTGAATAAGCGCCGCCGCGAAACCGTACCCGCTTCCGAACTGGTGGTGGGCGTGCAGTGCGGCGGCAGCGATGCCTTCTCCGGTGTCACCGCCAATCCAGCCGTGGGCTATGCCACCGATCTGCTGGTGCGCGCCGGCGCCACGGTGATGTTCTCCGAAGTGACCGAAGTGCGCGACGGGATCGATCAACTGACTTCGCGCGCGGCCACGCCGGAAGTGGCGGAAGCGATGATCCGCGAGATGGAGTGGTACGACAATTACCTCAAGCGCGGCGGCGTAGACCGCAGCGCCAACACCACGCCGGGCAACAAGAAGGGCGGCTTGTCGAACATCGTCGAGAAGGCGATGGGCTCCATCGTCAAATCCGGCAGCAGCCCGATTTCCGGCGTGCTATCGCCGGGCGAGAAGCTGACGCAGAAAGGCCTGATCTACGCAGCCACGCCGGCCAGCGATTTCATTTGCGGCACGTTGCAGGTGGCGGCGGGCATGAACCTGCACGTCTTCACCACCGGGCGCGGCACGCCGTATGGCCTGGCCGAGGTACCGGTCATCAAGGTCGCCACGCGCAACGAACTGGCCGAGCGCTGGCACGATCTGATGGACATCAACGCCGGCCGCATCGCCAGCGGCGACGCGACGATCGCGGACGTGGGCTGGGAGATGTTCCAGCTGCTGCTGGATGTCGCCAGCGGACGCCGTACCTGGGCGGAGAAATGGAAACTGCATAACGCACTGGTGCTGTTTAACCCGGCGCCGGTGACTTGATAAAAACCGAGACAGAAAAATGACTAAACCATTTAAACGATTACTGCTGACCGGCGCTGCCGGCGGCCTGGGTAAAATCCTGCGCGAGCGCATCCAGCCTTGGGCCGATGTGGTGCGCTTGTCCGATATCGGCGACATGGGTGCGGCGTGCGAGGGTGAGGAAGTCGTCCAGTGTGACCTGGCCGACAAGGCCGCCGTATTCAAGCTGCTGGAGGGTGTGGATGCGGTGCTGCACTTCGGCGGCATCTCGACCGAGAATACGTTCGAGAACATCATGGCTGCCAATATCGCCGGTACCTACAACCTGTATGAGGCGGCGCACAAGCACGGCGTCAAGCGCGTGGTGTTCGCCAGTTCGAACCACACCATCGGCTACTACAAGACCACGGATTACATCGACGCCGACAGCCCGATGCGGCCGGACAGCCTGTACGGCGTGAGCAAGTGCTTCGGCGAGTCGCTGTCGCGCTACTACTACGACCGCACCGGCATCGAGACGGTGTGCCTGCGCATCGGCTCTTCGTTCCCTGAACCGGTCAATCCGCGCATGCTGGTGACGTGGTTCAGCTACGACGACCTGGTGGAGTCCTTGCGCTGCGCGCTGTTCACGCCGCGCGTGGGCCATACGATTTTGTTCGGCGCTTCGGCCAATCCGGGCAGCTGGTGGGATAACAGCAAGGCCGCGCATCTGGGCTTCAAGCCTAAGGACAGTTCGGCGCAGTTTGCGGCGAACTTCCCGGAGAGCGGTGCCTATCCGCCGAAAGACGACGTCGCCACCATTTACCAGGGCGGCGGATTCCTGATGTCCGGGCCTCAGTACAAAGACTGAACGGCGGTGCCGTGGCCGGAGAAGCGGCTGCGGTACTGCCCGGGGCTCACGCCCAGCTGGCGCTGGAATACGCGCCGCAGGTTCTGCTCTTCCACATAGCCGGTGTTGGCCGCGATGGTCTTCAGCGGCAGCGCGGTTTTTTCCAGTGCGCTGCATGCGGCCTCCAGCCGCATCGCTTCCACCATTCTTGCCGGCGTGCGCCCCAGTTGCGCGGCGTAGCTGCGGGCGAAGGTGCGCGGCGTCATGCCTGCTTGTTCGGCCAGCCGCTCCACCGTCAACGTTTCGCGCAGGTTGGCCGCCACCCACGCGTGCAGCTCGTCGAAGCGGCCGCCTTGCTGCGCCTGCGCCGCCAGCGGCACGCTGAATTGCGATTGGCCGCCGGTGCGCTTGATGAACATCACCAGCTGGCGTGCGGTTTCGATGGCGACGTGATGGCCGTAGTCTTCTTCGATCAGCGCCAGCGTCAGGTCGATGCCGGCGCTGACGCCGGCCGATGTCCAGATCGAACCATCCTTGATGAAGATTTTGTCGGCGTCGATGTCGATATTCGGATGCAGCTTGTGCAGGCGCTCCACCCATTCCCAATGCGTGGCGACGCGCTTGCCGTCCAGTTGCCCGGCGGCGGCAAGCAGGAAGGCGCCAGTGCAGACGGAGCACAGGCGGCGTACCTTGGGCGTCTGGCGGACTATCCAGTCCACCAGCGCCGGCGGCGCGTAATACTCCTGGCCCTTGCAGCCGCCCACCGCGATCAGCGTGTCGATGGCCAGGCCTTCCAGCGTGGCGATGGCGACCGTCATTACCGGCAGGCCTGCGCTGGTGCTAATCAGGCCGCCGTCGGCCGAGGCGACGATGGTTTCATACAGCGCGGGGCCGTTGCCGCTGTGGCGTTTGCTGGCCGTGACGAGCGCCTGCAAAGGGCCGCTCAGGTCCAGCAGGTTCATGTCGTCATAGGCGAGCAGCACGACGCGCAGGGTTTGTTTCGATGACATGGCGGTAATCGCGGTATGGGCTTCAGTGGTAGGAAGGATACTCGAATTCCAGCGCGACCAGCTTGGCGGTGTTTTGGCCGTAGCGCTGCGCAACGCCTGCCAGGGCGATATCCAGCGCCTTGTTGGGCAGCGTGGCTTCTGCGACGGGCGGCAGCAGTTCGGGGACGTCGGCGGCGCCCTGCACGCGGTCCGGCACGATGGTCAGGCCGGAGCGGGTGCGCAGCGGCTCGGCGCTGGCGGCCACGGTGTAGACCTTGCTGCGCTTGGAGCGCGACCAGGCGTCGGCGGTGTAGGCCAGCGTGATCTCATCCACGCCAGGCGCCACGGTCACGCCCAGGTTGTCGACCGAGTGGAACCAATGATTGGTGTAGCCGGCGATGTAGGCGCTCAGGTTGGTGCCCAGGCGCGGGCGGAAGATGTCGCTGTCGTGCTCCGTGCTCCAGCCGTCGGCGCCGACCTGTCGGGCGACATCGTTGGCACGCTCACGGCCGGCGATGGCTTCCACCAGTGCCAGCGTGATGGGCATGGAGGCGCTGACGCCGGCGCTGGAGATGACTTTGCCGTCGGCGACGTAGCGGGTGTTGCTGATCCACTGCGTGTCCGGGTAGTGCTCCTTGCGGTAGGACTCGGTGGCCCAGTGCCCGGTGGCGCGGCGGCCTTTGAACAGGCCCGCGTTGGCAACCACCAGCGCGCCGTCGCAGATGCTGACGACGGTGGCGCCTTTCGCGCCTTGCGCGGCGACCCATGCGACCAGGGTGGTGTCGGCTGGCCGGCTGACGGCCGGGACGATCACGTAATCGGCGCCTTGCGGATAGCGTTGGTCGAATTCGGCCGTGGTGGCGTCGGCTTGCAGCGTCAGCGTCGGGCGCATGGACAGCGGGCCGGCCTTGGTGGTGACGCTCAGCAGCTGCACCGCGCCGGAGCGGGCCAGCACGCCGTAGGGGATGACGAAGTCGGTCAGTTCGGTGCCGCTATTTTCTCCGACGACGGCGACCACCGGCATGGCGCGGCCGAAGCGGTCCTGGTAGGCGGGCACTTCGCCCGCTGTGGCCAGGTGGCCGACCAGTAAAAGAAGGTAGATCAGTTTGCGCATCGCGTCAGCCCTGTCGAATGGAGATGGCAGGGATTATCGGAGCTGCGCAGCGTGGCAGGATGACATAAAACAGTCAATTCCTGCCACGCCGGTTTTTATCTCAGCGCCAGAACTGCCAGGACAGGATGACGGCGTTGTACACTGCATGCACCAGCATCGGGCCGAGCAGGGTTTTGCTGCGCTCATAGGTCCAGGCGGTGCACAGGCCAAGCACGAAGACCGGCAGTATCGACAGCGGCGGGTGCACGACGGCGAAGATGGCGGCGCTCATCGCCATGGCGGGCAGCGCGGGCATGGAGCGGCGCAGGCCGCCGTAGATCAGGCCACGGAAGATGAACTCTTCGCACAGCGGCGCCGCCAGCACGGCCAGGGCCATCAGCCAGCCGCGCGAGCCGGTCGATGCGGACATCTGCTTGGCGATCTCCGGCCAAACGGATGTGTGCTGAAGGCCGGCCATGTACGCCAGCCCAACGGCGCAGGCGATGGCGGCGGCCAGCGCGCCGTAGCGCAGCGTCGCCGCGATATCGCCGCCGCGCAGCATGGCCGGCACGCCGCTGGTCTTGTTGCGCCAGTAGACGAAGCGTATCAGCACATACACCAGCAGGCCGGCGCCGGCGAAGGCCATGGTCGCGGCCTTGAGCGTCGGGGTGTCCGTTCCTTGCATGATCAGCAGCGCGATCAGGCCCTGCATGATGAAGAAGGCGGTGGCGGCGATCAGGCCGTCGGCGGTGGAGACGCGCGGCGGCGGTGCGGCGGCCGGGTCGAGCAGGTAGGGCAGGGCGTCGCGCGCCTTCTGCCACAGCGCCAGCGCCATCGATGCGACCAGCACCATCACCACCAGTTTTTGCGACCACACGTTGCTATAGATCGACCAGGTGTAGAAGCTGGCCAGCAGCATGTAGAGGTAGACGTAGGTCGGCCGCACGCGGGCGCGCGCTTCGACCGCCTGCGGGTCGCAGGCGAACACGCCGAGCGAGACGGCGATCACCGAGTAGATCGGGATGCCGGCGAAGACGATCAGCAGCAGCGCCAGCATGCGCCATTCGAAGTGCGTGGTGTACCAGGCGCTGATGCCGATGACGACCAGCGGATAGATCATCGTCAGCGCGCCCCATAGCTGGGCCTTTTCCTTCAATACGCTTTCGATCGAGCGCGGCACGGTGTACAGCAGCCACAGGACCTGGCCTTCGTTGTTCAGCGTCTGGAAGGCCGACAGCATCAGCACGTAGACGCCGATACCGAAGGCGATGGCGGCGGTGGTGGTGTGGTGCTGGCCCAGCTCCGCGAAGCTGTTCAGCTTACCGTTGAAGATCATCTGGCTGACCACGATCACCACCGGCAGCAACAGCGTCTGCACGAGGAAGTTGCGGTCGCGGCTCAGCAGCCGCAGCTCGCGGCGCTTGATCGGCGACAGCGCGTTGGCCAGGCGTGCGCGCAGTCCGACGCTTGCGGTGGCATCGGCGGCGGCAGGTTGTTTGCGCCGCACGCTTTCGCGCGCGCCGGAGTTGACCACGCCGTGGCGCAGCTGGTAACGCATCAGCGCCACGCCGGCCCACATCAGCACAGCGGTTTCCAGCAGCAGGATGGCGACCATCAGCACTGCCGCGCCCAGGTCGGGCGCTTGCATCGCTTGCAGCACCACGCCCGGTGGCGTCCATGCTGTCCAGGCGGGGAAGCCGCGCGCCAGGTCCATCACGAAGCCGCTGGCGCCGGGCATGCCGAGCGCCATGATGAAGTAGATCAGGGGCATGCTGAACAAGCCGGTGATGGCCTGCAGGTTGCGCAGCTGGGATGCGGGTAGCCACATGCGCAATCCGGTGTCGGCCAGCGTGTGCAGCAGCGCGGCCAGCGGCAGCAGCAGGGCCATGGCCAGCAGTGCCGCCAGCGGCGCGTACCACCCCAGGCCCGAGTACCAGCCGATGACGGCGAGCGGCGGCAGCAGCGCGAACATGCCGCTGAAGTTGGCGGCGCTGCGTTCCAGCAGGCGGCCCCACAACAGCGTGGAGCGTTCGACCGGCATCGTCACCAGCCATTCCATGTCCCAATCGGGCTGCGCCAGTTCCTTGCTGCCCAGCGGGAGCAGGACGGCGATCCCGAACAGCAGCGTCACCACCATCGTCAGGCCGCGCGCCAGCTCGGGGCGGAAGGGTGCGGCGTGCAGTTCGGCGGCGGCCCGTTCCAGGTCGTCAAAGCGTTCGCCTTCTTTGCCGACCACGTGGCAGGCGCTGTGGGCGGACAGGCTGCAATCCATGTTGAGCACCACGTTGCGCGACACGTTGAAGAAGGTGAACAGCATGAACACGACCATCACCAGGGTCAGCACCCACAGGCTGCTCTTTTTGCCGATGCCGTTGCGTCCCTGCTTCTTGCGGAACTTGCTGAACAGGTGGTTGGCGACCATGTTGCGCTGGCGGGTCAGGCGCATCTTCATCATCAGCCAGATGGCGCGCCCTTGCGTCAGCGGTTGCGTGGCTTGCTGCGTCATGCGCTGGGCTCCGCTGCGGCTTCGTCGGTGATCTTCAGGAACACGTCCTCCAGCGAACCGCTGGCCGAGGCTTCGGCGCGGATTTCGTCGAGCGTGCCGGTGGCTACCAGCTGGCCGTGGTGGATGATGCCGACCCGGTCGCACAGCTTTTCCGCCATGTCCAGCAGGTGGGTGGAGACGAAGATGGTGACGCCGCGCGCGGCCGCCGCCAGCAGGCGCTCCTGCACGTCGCGCGAGGCGCGCGGATCGAGGCCGTTGATCGGTTCATCGAGGATCAGCACCACCGGATCGTGGATCAGCGCGCAGGCCAGGCCGAGGCGCTTCTTCATGCCCAGCGAGTAGTTGACGGCGTAGTCTTCGGCCGCTTCCTGCAAGCCGAATTCGGCCAGCAGGCGCGCGCCGCGCTCGGCCGCTTCGGCGCGCGAATAGCCGTGCATCTCGGCGACGAATTGCAGGATCTCGCGGCCGCGCAGGTAGTCGTAGAAGATGGGCGTGTCGGGCAGGTAGCCGACGCGGCGTTTGACTTCGGCCGGCTCGGTGTGGCAATCGAGGCCGTCGATGCGGACCTGGCCGGCGCTGGGCACCAGGATGCCCATCATCATGCGGATGGTGGTGGTCTTGCCGGCGCCATTGGGGCCGAGGAAGCCGAAGACTTCGCCGCGCTTGACGGTCAGGTTCAGGGGTTTGACGGCATCGAAGCCGCCGTAGACTTTGGACAGTCCCTGGAATTCAATCATGTTTTTCCCGACAATGTTATGAGAATCTATATTCATCATAGCATCGCCGGGATGCGGCGGGGAGGGCTTACGGCGTGGGTTGGTAGAGGCTCATGCCGAAGCGTTCGGTGCGCGGATGCCAGTTGCCGGTGATGTCGGCCGAGGCCAGCACGCGCTCGGCGCGGCCGATCAGCAGCGCGCGCGGCACCAGGCCGATGTAGCGCGAGTCTTCGCTGTTGTCGCGGTTATCGCCCAACATCATGTACTGCCCTGCGGGCACGGTGACGGGCGCGAAATCGCGGCGAGCCTGCACCTCCGGCATCAGCTGGATGCTGTGGGCGCGGGCGTCGGCGATGGTTTCGCCGATGTGCAGGGCGGCCAGGTCGCCCAGGCCCTTGACGGTTTCGGTGCCGCGGCCGAGCGTGGCGTAGCCGGCCGGCTGGCCGTTGATGACCAGGCGTTCGTTGCGCATCTCGACGCGGTCGCCCGGCAGTGCGATCACGCGCTTGATCAGGCGCGTGCCGTCCTTGGGCGAGGAGAAGGTGACGATGTCGCCGCGCTGCGGCTCGCCGGTGGTGCCGATGACGACGTCGGTCAGCGGTACCTTGACGTTGTAGGCCAGGCGGTTGACGAACACCACGTCGCCTTCCAGCAGGTTGGGGTGCATGGATGCGGATGGTATCGGATTCCAGTCGGCGATGGCGGTGCGGAAGATCCCGAACAGCATCAGGAAGAGTAAGAAGCCTTTGTTGGCGCGTGCCCAGTTTTTCATTGCGTTCCCCGCAGTGGTATCGATGATTCAGTTTGTTGTCCGATTCTTAAACATGGCTTAGCCGCGGCCTTACTTCGGCGCAGGCCTAACTATCGCGCGGGAATTGGTGGCATTCTGGTCACATGACGACCTCTTACACTCCCCCAAAAAACGCGTTGGATGCGGTCACGCATGCCAACCCTTATCCATATTACGACGGTTTGCTGGCGCGGCAAGGACTGCAGTTCGATGCAGGGCTCGGGCTGTGGATCGCCGCCGGCGCCGACGATGTGATGGCGGTGATGCGGCATCCGGAGTGCCGCGTGCGGCCGGCGGCCGAGCCGGTGCCTGCGGCGATTGCGGGCGGCGCGGCGGGGCAGGTGTTCGGCGCGCTGGTGCGCATGAACGACGGTGAGCGTCATGCGCAACCCAAGCTGGCGTTGCAGCGGGCGCTGGCCGGCGTGAGCGCGCAGGCCGCGCGGCAGCGCGCGGCGCAGATCGGCCGGCGCTTGTGGCGCGACGATGGGCTGGCATCGTGGATGTTTGAAGTGCCGGTGTCGGCGATGGCGAGCCTGCTGGGGTTTGCGGATCACCAGTTGCCTGCGGTGTCGGCGTGGATGGGCGAGTTCGTGGCCTGCCTGTCGCCGTACAGCGATGCGGCGCAGATCGAGCGCGCGCATGCGGCGGCGCAGGCGCTGCTGGCCAGCTTCAAGGCGCTGATGCGCGAGGCGTCATCGTCTGCTGTGCCGGGCAGTTTGCTGGCGCAGGTGGTCGCCGAGGCGGAGGCGGTGGGTTGGAACGAGTCGCACGCTTTACTCGCTAATCTGGTCGGCCTGCTGTCGCAGACTTACGAAGCCACCGCTGGCCTGATCGGCAACAGCGTGCTGACGCTGGCGCGTCAGCCGGAGGAGGAGCGCAGCGGCGTGGAGGATGCGGCCGCGCTGGTGCAGGCGGTCAGCCGTCTCGATCCGCCGATCCAGAACACGCGCCGCTTCGTGGCGAGCGACTGCGAGATCGGCGGCGTGCCAGTGCTGGCGGGGCAAACGATATTGCTGGTGCTGGCGGCGGCCAATCGCGATCCGCGCGGCCAGGGCCGTGAATTCGGCTTCGGACATGGCGTGCACGCATGCCCGGGGCAGGCGCTGGCCTGCGCGTTTGCCACCGGTGCGATCGAGGCATTGATGGCCGAACTGGCGGTGCGGACATTGAACTGGACGTATCGCCGTTCACTCAACGCCCGCATACCGGTCTTCAGCTGAGACAATTTGTCCCGATGTATGGAATTTGCTTTTAAGTAGTATGCCTGCTGAAAATAGCCAGGAAATACTCAAAATGATGGAATGGATCCCTGTAGTCTTCGTGACGTTCAAGTTTCTCGTGCTTGGCACGGGCATGTTCTTCGCCATCAAGTGGCATTACGATCAAGGGCGGAAGACGAAGGAAAAGCGCGCGGTGCTGCGCGCCGGCGGCCAGGTGGCCGCTGCCTTCGTGCTATCGCTGCTGGGCCTGGGGCTCGTCACCTTCGTCCTGATCAGGATGCTCGGTATGGACCTGACCTTCCCGTGACGCTAGTGCGCCGGCTTCTGCACCAGCGCGCTGCCGGCGCCGTGGCGGTGGCCTTCGCTGACGGCGGTGACGGTGCCGTCCGGGTTGAACACCAGCGCGTTGGCGGCGCCGATTTCTTCCGGCTTGTTCCAGTGCTGGCCGGTCTTCTCCAGCGCCTTGGCCTGGCTGCTGCCGGCGAAGCCAGGCTCGACGTCGGTGGCCATGCCGTTGCGTTCTGACAGGCGCGGCGCGTTCAGCGCATCCGGCATGCTCATGCCCAGGTCGACGTAGTTGAAGATGGTCTGCAGCACGGTGGTGATGATGGTGCCGCCGCCGGGACTGCCGATCGAGAAGGCCGGCTTGCCGTTCTTGAAGGCCAGCGTCGGCGACATGCTGCTGCGCGGACGCTTGCCCGCTTCCGGCACGTTGGGCGCGGGACCTGAGAAGTCGAAGTCGGTCATCTCGTTGTTCAGCAGGAAGCCGTAGCCGGGCACGACGATGCCGCTGCCGCCCCAGGCTTCGATGGTGTAGGTGTAGGCGACGATGTTGCCGTCCTTGTCCGATACCGTCAGGTGGGTGGTGTGTGCGCCTTCGGCCAGCAGCTTGTTGGCGTTGGGACGCAGCGGCACGCTGAGGTCGTTCTGGAAGGGATACGGATCGCCGGCCGGCGCCTGCACGCTGGCCTGGTTCGGGTTGATCAGCTCGCGGCGGCGGGCGGCGTAGTCCTTGTTCAGCAGGCCGGCCACCGGCGCTTCGACGAATTCGGGATCGGCCAGGTAGGCGTTGCGGTCGGCGAAGGCCAGGCGGCTCGCTTCCAGGTACAGGTGTTCGGCCTTTTCTTTCGGCATGGCCTTGAGGTCGTAGCCTTCGAGGATGTTCAGCGCTTCGGCGATGGCGATGCCGCCGCTGCTCGGCAGGGGCATGCCGTACAAATCGTAGCCGCGATAAGTGCTGTGCACCGGCTGGCGCAGGCGCGCTTCGTAGTTGGACAGGTCGGCCATGGTCATCTGGCCGGCGCGCACTTGCACGCCGCTGGCGACCTTGGGCTGGTTGACGGCGTCGACCACGGCGCGGCCTATCTTGCCTTCATAGAAAACCTTGACGCCGCCTGCCGCCAGTTCGCGGTAAGCCTTGGCCAGGCCTGGGTTGCGCAGCACGGTACCGGGAGCGATGGCGTTGCCGTTCTTCAGGTACAGCGCGGCCGTGTCGGGGAACAGCTTGAACTTGTCGAGGTTGCCTTCGACCAGGTGCGAGAAATTGTCGTTGACGGTGAAGCCGTTGGCGGCCACGCGGATGGCCGGCGCCAGCACCTGCTTGAACGACATCGAGCCGTAGCGGTCCAGCGCTTCATGCCAGCCGCGCACGGTGCCGGGCACGCCGACCGCCATGCCGCTGGCGAGCACGGTATCGAAGTTCATCTCCTTGCCGTCCTGCTGGAACACGGTGGGCGTGAAGTTGGCCGGCGCGGTTTCGCGGTGGTCGATGGTGATGACGCGCTTGTCCTTGGCCAGGTAGATGACCATGAAGCCGCCACCGCCGATGCCGCAGCTGAACGGATCGGTCACGCCCAGCGTTGCCGCCGCCGCGACGGCGGCGTCGATGGCGTTGCCGCCCTGGTTGAGGATGGCCAGCGCCGCCTGCGAGGCCGGCTCACTGATGGTGGCGACGGCGCCGCCGCTGCCCGTGGCGACCGGGGTCTTGGCCCAGGCCGCCGATGGCAACAGCAGCGTGACGATGATGGTGGAGACGAGGACGGTGCGGGCGGGGCGGCGGAGCTGGGTCATGTGGGCGCGGGGTCTCGGGTTAGGATGAAGGTGCGTTGCTCACCCTCAAGCTTACCCGATAATCCGGCGCGGCTTCATTCTTGGCAGGGACTGCCTGTGGTTCGACCCCGGTCAGCGTGAACGTCAGGCCGTTTTGCGTGACGCTGGGACTGGCGTTGGGCATGCTGTCCGACAGCACGAAGTTGCTGGTGCTACCGTCGGCGGCCGTCAGCGCGAAGCTGTAGCTGATGTAGCCGGCCCAGACGCAGACGGCGCCGGTGCGGCATCGGCTGTCGTTGACGCGCTCCAGCTTGAGGCTGGGCGCGCTGGCGGTGGAGCCGCTGATGCCGGGCGTGGCGGCGGGCGTGATGGCGACGCTGGCGCCCTGGGTCAGCACGTAGTCCTGCGCGAAAGCTTGTTGCGCCGGTGCGGCGCCGGCGCGGCCGACGGCGGATGCGGAGCCGCAGGCATGCAGCAAGGCCATGGCCGCGATCAGCAGCGGCAGGATGATCAGTTGCCGCAGTAGGGTGGTTTTCATAATTACCTCTTCCTTCGAAGTAGACGGCAAGCTTAGCAAAAAGATCACTGTGGCGTCGCACGAAACGCGGATTTACCGCGCCACGTCAAACTTATGGTTGCGTGCCGTAGAATGGGGGCCCTGAATCACATTGATCGAACAAAATGAAAAAGACCGGCATGGCGAAAAGCGACGCTAAAAAATTGATGGGCCAGATGTCCGCCCCTGGCGCCGCCAGTTTCGGCAAGGTGGCCGAAGTGGTCGACAAGCGTGAACAGCGCAAGCGCGACCAGGCGCTGGGGCTGGTGCCGTTCGCGGTCAAGCTGAACGGCGACCTGGTGCAGCAGCTGCATGCCAAGGCCAAGGAACGCGAAATCGACCTGAACCAGCTGGTCGGCGAGTTGCTGGCGCAGAGCCTGGCAACGTAAAACAAAAAAAGCCGCACGGTGCAAACCGGGCGGCTTTTCTTTAACCCACGGTGGCTTATACGTAAGCGGCCAATGCGCCCTTCATTTTCTTCAGCGCGGCGACTTCGATCTGGCGAATGCGCTCGGCGGAGACGCCGAATTCTTCCGCCAGCGTGTGCAGCGTGGCGCCGGAGCCGTCGTCATTGGCCAGCCAGCGGGCTTCGACGATGCGGCGCGAACGGGCGTCCAGCTTGCCCAGCGCTTCTTCCAGACCTTCCGATTGCAGACGCGTCACTTGCTCCGCTTCCAGCACGCGGGTCGGCTCGCTGGCTTCGGACGACAGGTAGGCGATCGGTGCGAACTTGTCGTCTTCGTCGTCATTCGGCGATTCCAGCGCGATGTCGCGGCCGCTCAGGCGGGTTTCCATCTCGATCACTTCTTCGCGCTTGACGTCCAGCAGCTTGGCCAGGCTGTCAATTTGCGTCGGCGTCATCGCGTCCAGGCCGGTCTTGTGGCTGCGCAGGTTGAAGAACAGCTTGCGCTGGGCCTTGGTGGTGGCCACTTTGACCAGGCGCCAGTTCTTCAGGATGTACTCATGCATCTCGGCCTTGATCCAGTGCATGGCGTACGACACCAGGCGCACGCCCTGGTCGGGGTCGAAGCGCTTGACGGCTTTCATCAGGCCGATATTGCCTTCCTGGATCAGGTCGGCGTGCGGCAGGCCGTAGCCCAGATAGCCGCGCGCGATCGATACCACCAGGCGCAGGTGCGACAGCACCAGCTCCTGGGCGGCGCCCAGGTCGTTCTTTTCCTGCAGGCGCTTGGCCAGCGAGACTTCATCGTCGTGCGTCAACATCGGCAGGCGGTTGACGGCCGAAATGTAGGCGTCCAGGTTGCCCAGGTTGCCAGTGAACCCGAGTCCCAGGGCGCTATTGGTGGCTGGTACCAATGCGGTCGGTGCGGACATCATAGTCATTTTCATTCCTTCGCTCGATGATATTGCTTAGTCTCAATGTTTCAGAATTTCTGTAGAGAACTGTTTTGCTCTTCAGTACACATATATTAGCACTCTCCTTCGATGAGTGCCAATCGCTGGATATTTATCGCCGCGATAGTAAAAATACTATGAGGTTTTTAAGCATCATGTCTTCTGTTATATCAAGCATGCGCGCCGGAGCTTAGGGCTGACTTAATGGTAGACGGGCGGGAAGGGCGTTTCCGTGCGGGACCACACGGAAACGCGGGGGATCAGTTCAGGCGGGACAGGTGGCGCTGCACGGACAGCAGGGCGCCGATGAGGCCGAGGCCGGCGGACAGGGCCAGCAGGCCGCCCATGGCCAGCGGCGGAAGCGGCGCCAGCTGGAATTCGGAGGCATACAATCTTGCGAATTCGGCAATCGCGAGGTTGAGCGGCTGCAGCGCCAGCGACACCGCGCCCAGCGCCACGCCGCCCGCGCACAGGCCCAGCAGCGCGCCGGTGTAGTAGAAGGGGCGGTGGATGAAGCTGTCGGTGGCGCCAATCAGCTTGGATACCAGGATTTCCTCGCGCTGGGTCATCACCTGCAGGCGGATGGTGTTGAAGATCACCGCCACCACCACCGTGCCCAGCGTGGCCGCCAGCAGCAGCAGAGCCAGGCGCAGCACGTTGAGCAGGGCCGCCAGGCGCTTGACCCAGGCCGAATCGACCTGCACCGTGTCGACGCCGGGCAGGGCGCGGATCTGTTCGGCCAGCTGGTCGACGTCGCCGCCGGCCTGGGCGTTGCGGAAGGCGTCGAGCTTGAGCACATAGCTGTCGGGCAGCGGGTTTTCGCCCAGCGTGGTCAGCACGTCGGCCAGGCCGCTCTTGTCCTTGAGCTGGTCGAGCGCCTTTTCACGCGGGGTGAAGACGATCTTGGCCTGCTTGTCACGCACCGTCTGGCGCAGCGACACGGCCAGCGCCTCGGCCTGCTCGCGCGGGGTGTCCTGCTTGAGGAAGATGCTGATTTCGGGATCGACCGACAGCTGCTCCGACATGGGCCGCACATTGTCGAGCAGGGTCAGGCCGGCGAACGGCAGGGCCAGCGCGATCGCCACGACCAATATGTTGAACAAAAAGCCGGCCGGCGAGCGGCGCAGGTGCACCAGGGCCGCGGCCAGCGCGTAACGGTGTTGGCGGAACCAGAGCGTCATGCCGCTACCTCCAGTTGACCTTGCTTGAGGTGGATCACGCGCGCGGCGGCGTCCAGCATCTGCTCGTCGTGGCTGGAAATCAGGCAGGTGACGCCGACCGAGTGGAAGGCCTTGAGCGCGTCGAGCACCTTGTCGGCGCTGGCGCGGTCGAGGTTGGCGGTGGGTTCGTCGGCCAGGATCACCTGCGGCCGGTTGACGATGGCGCGCGCGATCGATACCCGCTGCTGCTCGCCGCCGGACAGGGCCAGCGGCTGGGCGTCGGCGCGTTCGAGCAGGCCGACCTTGTCGAGCGCGGCGCGGGCGCGCTGCTCGGCCTGGGCGCGCGAGGCGCCCGTCACCAGCAGCGGCAGCATGACGTTGGCCAGGATGGAACGGTCGGTCAGCAGGCGCTGCTGCTGGAAGATCAGGCCGAGGTTGCGGCGCAGGAAGGGCACGGCGGCCGGCTTGATGCGGGCGATGTCCTGGCCGTTGACGATGACCTGGCCGGCGCTGGGGCGCTCCATGGCGGCGATCATCTTCAGCAGCGTGGACTTGCCCGCGCCCGAAGGGCCGGCCAGGAACACCAGCTCGCCCTTGGCGACGGTCAGCGAGATATCGCGCAGCGCCGTGGTGTCGGCTCCATAGTGTTTCGAGACGTTACGGAATTCGATCATGGAGAGGGCTTATCCCAGCAGGGCGTCGACGAACTCGGCGGCGACGAAGGGTTGCAGGTCTTCGATCTTCTCGCCGATGCCGATGAAGTAGACCGGCACCGGACGCACGCGGGCGATGGCGGCCAGCACGCCGCCCTTGGCGGTGCCGTCCAGCTTGGTGATCACCAGGCCGGTCAGCTGCAGGGCGTCGTCGAAGGCCTTGACCTGGGCCAGCGCATTCTGGCCGGTGTTGCCGTCGATGACCAGCAGCGTTTCGTGCGGCGCGCCGTCGAGGCCCTTGCCGATCACGCGCTTGATCTTTTTCAGCTCTTCCATCAGGTGCAGCTGGGTCGGCAGGCGGCCGGCGGTGTCGATCATCACCACGTCCAGGCCCTTGGCCTTGCCGGACTGGACGGCGTCGAAGGACACCGCAGCCGGGTCGCCCGACGCTTGCGAGATGACGGTGATGTTGTTGCGCTGGCCCCAGACCATCAGCTGTTCGCGGGCGGCGGCGCGGAAGGTGTCGCCGGCGGCCAGCAGCACGGACTGGCCGTGCGACTGCATGTGCTTGGCCAGCTTGCCGATGGTGGTGGTCTTGCCGGCGCCGTTGACGCCGGCGATCATCATCACGGTCGGCTGGTGGCGGCCCAGCTCGAACGGGCGTTGCAGCGGCGTCAGCAGCTCGATCATCAGCAGCTTGAGCGCGGCCTTGACGGCGGCGGCGTCGAGCAGCTTGTCGTCCTTGACCTTTTGTTTCAGCGCATCGAGCAGGTATTCGGTGGCGTCGATGCCGGCGTCGGACATCAGCAGCGCCGCTTCCAGCTCTTCATAGAGCGCGTCGTCGATCTTGGCGCCGACGAACAGGATGGACAGGTTGCTCGACGTCTTGGACAGGCCGGCCTTCAGGCGCGACATCCACGACAGTTTGGGCGCGGGTTCCTCGATGGGCAGCAGATCGGGCAGGTCGGACGCTACGGCTGCTGGGGACGGGACTGGTGCCGCGGCTGGCGCGGGCGCCACTGGCACTTCGGGGGCGACGGGTTTTTTCTTGAAGAAACTAAACATGGATATGTGGTTGGGGGCGCTTCAAGCTGATGTCCGGCAGCGCCGGACACGGGGAAATGCGGGTATTTTACCAGAGCGCGGCGCGGCGGCCTCTTTATGCTACCGGAATGACAAGATTTCAGCCGGCGGCGGCGGCGTGGCGCAAGCGCCATTCGGCGATGGCGCCGCTGATGTCGGACAGCGCATACACCCGCACATGGGATGGGCGCCGGCGGCGCAGCGCGGCGTTGCCGCCGCCGGCCCACAGTTCGACGCCGCCGCCGAGGCGGGTGTGCAGCTCGGTCAGGCCGTCGAGCGCCTGGCGGGCGTTCATCGCCACCGAGAAGGACAGGGCGATGATGTCGACCCGCTGCACGCGCGCCGCCTCGACGATGTCGAGCAGCGGCGTCTGCACGCCCAGCGAGATGCAGTGCGCGCCCTCGGCCACGCACATCGCTTCGGCCATCAGCAGGCCCAGGCCGTGGCGTTCCTGCGGCAGCGTGGTCAGCATGATGCGCGGTGCGCCCAGGTTGCTGGCGTTGGCCTGCGGCATGGCGAAGATGGCGCTGCGCATCACCACCGTCAGCGACTCGGTATATAAGTGTTCTTCGAACGTGGCGAGGGAGCCGCCGGCCCAGGCTTCGCCGATCAGGCTGGTCAGCGGCGCCACCAGCTCGATCACGAAACTCTTCAGGCCCATCATCAGCAGCGCCTGCGACAGCTTGCGGCGCAGCGCTTCCATCTGGTGGCTCTTGCACAGGTCCAGATAGCTTTGCAGCTCCGGCGGCGGCACGGTGGCGCCGTGCTGGCTGACGGCGGCCTGGCCGGTGAGGGCGCGCAGCTCGTCGGTGCTGTACTGGATCACCTTGCCGGGACGGTAGCCCAGGTCGATCAAGCGCTTGACCAGGCGCAGCTTGTGCACTTGCTCGATCGGATAGACGCGTTCGCCGTTGGGGTCGCGCAGGGGCTGGGGAAAGTCGTAACGCCGTTCCCACACGCGCAGGGTTTCCTTGGCGACGCCGGTGTCGCGCTCAACGTCGCTGATCGTGCTCGGAACTGTTTGTGAGGAAACTTTAGTAGTCATCAGGCATACGCGGCCGCCATTTTTTTGACAGTCGCAAGGGTTGGCACAGGGTCCGGGTGCACAGTGCGCTGGCGGCCGGGCCGTGACAACGCGACCTGCATTTTACATTCGATTTGCGCCCGAAAGTATCGCGTCTCCATTGTGTTTTGCCTCGCGCAAGCCATAGAAAAGAGCTTGTCCACGACACACAGTTGACATCCAGAACTAATGAACTGAATATCGGTTTTGCCCCACCGATGTCCTGGACAAAATAATTTGTCGCCGTGAAAAAAATATCGGGCGGCTGTTGTAGGCAGCGCAAATTCCGGGGCGGCGGGGGCGCTGGATTGCTCTGGATCAAGTTCAGCCCACCTGCCAGCCGCATGCATGGAATTCATGTGACGGATGAGCGTTTCTCACCGCATTCCCTACGAATTTGCAAGTAGAGATGGTGGTTTTGTCTCCAATATGCAACAGGTAGCAATTTCTTACAAATTGCTGATGCACTGCAACACCTTGCGCGCGCGACAAAATTTCCTACACAAATAAAGCGCTAACACTAGGAGCAAAGTTGGTTTCCGGGCTATTTTGCCGTTTGAAACTGCCAAACAAAGTCCTGAGTTGTAAGCTTATTACCATTGAGTCGAGGCGGGCGACGGGGCGCTTCAGTATAAAATGGCGTCAGAAATAGCAAAGTGGCTATTTTTACTTGGTCCGACAACGATGTAGTCACGCATGCATAGATCTTGCATTTGTTACTCGGGCAGCCCGCACAACGGGGTGCTGCAATGGATGCATCGGGCGGAAATACCGGGCTAGTTGGCTGACTCGGCAGGAAATATTGCGATGCGGTAAAATGCGGGTGTTTTGAATTTCTGGCAAGAGTGACTGTGGTTAACATGAACGCTTTTACACTTGGCAGACCAGCAAAGCATCAGTATAGTGCCGCCTCCGGCGCAATTTGCGTCGCGATAAAGCCGGCGTCGATTTAATCGGCCGCAATTTAAGTGAACGCGTCCCGCACCTGGGACCGCATCGTGGCAGCTGGGGAGTTTGCCCTCACGCACAGACGGCGCTGCAGATGGCGCCGATAAGCACCGAACACGCCGCAATACTAGCTTTACCTTTTTACAGCAACACAACTGAAGGAAACACGTAATGAAAAAATCCCTTATCGCCATGGCCGTCCTGGGCGCAATGAGCTCCGCAGCGTTCGCTCAATCGAACGTCACGATCTACGGTATCGTCGATGCCGGTATCGTTAGCGAGCGCGGCGGCGTTGCCAACACCACCAAAGTAACCAGCGGCGTAGGCTCGGCCTCCCGTCTGGGTTTCAAAGGTACGGAAGATCTGGGCGGTGGTCTGAGCGCTGTCTTCGTGCTGGAATCGGGCATCAAAGCTGACACCGGCGAGTCCGATGTTGCTGGTTCGATCGCTAACCGTCAATCGTACGTTGGTCTGAAATCGACCACCGCTGGTCAACTGACCCTGGGTCGCCAGTACACCCCGTACTACGAAACCCTGCGCGACGTGGCTGACCCGTTCGCTCTGGGCTACGCTGGTACTGCTAAAAACCTGTTCGGCGTGGCTGGCAACAACACCCGCAACAGCAACGCTATCGTTTACCAGTCGCCATCGCTGGCTGGTTTCCAAGGCGAGATCTCCTACTCGGTAGGCGAGCAAGCTGGCGACGCATCGGCACAACGTCAAATCGGCGGCTGGGCTGGCTACTCGAACGGTCCTCTGAACGTTCGCGTTGCTTACAACGCACGTAACAACGACACCGTTGCTCCTAAACTGAGCACCGACGTTGGCCACAACACCCTGATCGCTGCTAACTACGACTTCGTCGTTGTTAAAGCTTACGCTGCTTTCAGCAAAGACAAGGGCACCAACAGCTCGCCACTGGCTAACGCTTCGAACCCATTCGGCTACGCAGTTGCTCCAGCGGCTACCCGCGACAGCAACGTTGCTCTGATCGGCGCTACCGCTCCTATCGGCGCGAACGGCACCCTGATGGCTTCGTACACCCGCAAGAACGACAAAGAAGTCGCTAACCACGATGCAGATCAGTGGGCAGTTGGCTACTCGTACGCTCTGTCGAAGCGCACCAGCACCTACGTTGCTTACGCTAAGATCAAAAACAAAAACGGCGCTAGCTACACCGTTGGTAACAACAGCGAAGCCGGTTCGGGCGACAAGGCTTTCAATCTGGGCCTGCGTCACTCCTTCTAATCTGATCTGATCAGTTAGAATCCACAACGGCTGCCTGGTGCAGCCGTTGTTCATTTCTGAAAGCCGTTACGATGATGACTACCCGACGTGCCGCCCTGGCCAGCGCCATCTTGCTGGCGTCCTGCGCGGTGATCGCCGCGCCGAAGATGGCGCGCAAGCCGGCGGCGCCGGCCGGCACCCTGCCGCGCTACGGCATGCTGGTGTATTCCGACCTGTGCGTGCATGCGGA
This sequence comes from Rugamonas rivuli, assembly GCF_009380165.1. Classification (GTDB taxonomy): domain Bacteria; phylum Pseudomonadota; class Gammaproteobacteria; order Burkholderiales; family Burkholderiaceae_D; genus Rugamonas; species Rugamonas rivuli. Next base: position 750,924 of record NZ_WHUF01000003.1, on the reverse strand, counting down.
CAGCGGCGAGTTCGGCGGCCAGCGCATCACGCTGCAACGGTTTTCAGAAGTGGACACGGTGTTGTATGAGTACACGGCCGGCGGCTTGAGCTGGCCGGTGGTGGCCAGCGAGGTGACGATCGATCCGCGCGGCAAGCAGCTGTACTTCATGGTGCAGCCGCCGGACGAGGACGAGCGCGTCATCAGCGGCAAGCTGGCCGACGGCGGCAAGACGCTGGTGCTGGATGGCGGCTACTGCGGCGACCAGTCGGTGCCGATGCGCTTGTCGCTGGTGACGGACTTCGGCCGCAAGGCCGGCGCCTGCCGCGCCTGTCCGGTGCCGAAGAAGAAAAAAGAAATGGAAGAAGCGCCGGAGGCGCCAGAATCGCCGGCGCCGATGATCGAGGCCGGCAAGACTACTACCGCCGGCCTGTGAGCCGGCGGTTTTTTTGACGCTTACTTCGCGGCCTTGGCCGCTTGCGCGTTCTTGCGGATGGTTTCCAGCGTGGCGCCCGGGGTGATCAGGTTGCCGTCGTAGCGCAGCTCGATCACGGCCGGCAGCTGCTTGCTGTTGGCGTAGGCCAGCGCGCGCTCCAGCGCCGGCGCGAAGTCCGCCGTCGCTTCCACCACTTCACCATGGCCGCCATAGGCCACCGCCAGCGCGGCGAAGTCCGGGTTGTGCAGCTGCGTGCCGGACACGCGGCCAGGGTAGTGCAGCTCCTGGTGCATGCGGATGGTGCCGAACATGCCGTTATTGAACACGATGATGACCACGCCCGCGCGGTACTGCACGGCGGTGGCTAGCTCCTGGCCGTTCATCATGTACTCGCCGTCGCCGGCGAAGGTGATCACGGTGCGCTCCGGGGCTATGATCTTGGCGGCCACGCCGGCCGGCACGCTGTAGCCCATGGCGCCGCTGGTCGGCGCCAGCTGGGTGCGCATGCCGCCGTAGCGGTGGAAGCGGTGCGCCCAGGTGGCGTAGTTGCCGGCGCCGTTGGTGATGATGGTGTCGTGCGGCGTGATGCGGTCGATCTGCTGCACCACCTGCCACAGGTCCAGCGGCGCTTTGCCGTCCTGGAAGATGGGCGGCTGCTGCTGCCATGCGGCCAGGTCGGCCTTGGCTTCGGCCACGGTGCCGCGCCACGCGGCGCTGTCGACCGGCGCCATCGCGGCCAGCATTGCCGCCACTTGCGGCATGCCGCTGTTGATCATCAGCTCGGCCTGGTAGACGCTGCCCAGTTCCTCGGCATCGGCGTGCACGTGGATCAGGCGCTGGGCCGGCACCGGCGCGGCGATCAGCGCGTAGCCGCCGGTGGTCATCTCGCCCAGGCGCGGGCCGATGGCCAGGATCACGTCGGCTTCGCGCACGCGCGCGGCCAGCTTGGGATTGATGCCGATGCCGACGTCGCCGATGTAATTCGGATGGTCGTTGTCGAGCAAGTCCTGGAAGCGGAAGGCGCACGATACCGGCAGGTGGTTGGCGTCGGCGAAGGCTTGCAGGTCGGCGCAGGCTTGCGCGTTCCAGCCGCCGCCGCCCAGCAGGACCAGCGGCTTCTTGGCGCCGGCCAGCAGCGAGCGCACCTGGTCGATCTGCGCGGCCGACGGCGAGGCTTGCACCGGCTGGTAGCCGCGGGTGTCGGCCACGCTGGCAACGGCGGTCAGCATGTCTTCCGGCAGCGCCAGTACCACCGGGCCGGGACGGCCGCTGGTGGCGATCTGGAAGGCGCGGGCGATGTATTCCGGCACGCGGTCGGCGCGGTCGATCTGCGCCACCCACTTGGCCATCTGGCCGTACATGCGGCGGTAGTCGATTTCCTGGAAGGCTTCGCGGTCGACGAAGTCGTTGCCGACCTGGCCGATGAACAGGATCATCGGGGTCGAATCCTGGAAGGCGGTGTGCACGCCGATCGAAGCGTTGGTGGCGCCCGGGCCGCGCGTGACGAAGCAGATGCCGGGCTTGCCGGTCATCTTGCCGTAGGCGTCGGCCATGAAGGCGGCGCCGCCTTCCTGGCGGTTGATGATGAAGCGGATGTCGGAGTCGTGCAAGGCGTCGAGCACGTCGAGGTAGCTTTCGCCGGGCACGCCGAAGGCGGTGTCCACGCCGTGGATCTTCAGGGCGTCGACCAGGATCTGGCCGCCGGTGCGGGATGGTTGCGTCATGTCTGGCCTTATCGGTATAGGTATCCTGCATTCTACGGCCGGGAAAAGGCTGCGGCTTTTCTAATGGCGACACCAAATTTCAGATTTGCAGGGGCGGGCTGTTACAATAGCGGTTGAAGCAAGCCAGACAGCCGCTGGCCAGCGCGTAATGCCTGGCGGGAGGAAGGTCCGGACTCCATAGAGCGGGGTGACGGTTAACGGCCGTCCGCTGAAAGCCTTTCGGGGTATAAGGCGAGGAATAGGGCCACAGAGACGAGCGTATTAAGTTACGGTGAAACGCGGTAACCTCCACCTGGTGCAATTCCAAATAGGCACGCGATGATGCTGCTCGCGGAGCGTGCGGGTAGGAAGCTTGAGCGCTGGAGTAATCCAGCGCCTAGAGGAATGGCTGTCATAGCGCAGGTTCGCCTGCGCCGTAACAAAATCCGGCCTATCGGCTTGCTTCAACTAATAACGATGTTCGCGGCTGCCGCGGGACCGACGCGCACGCCGCGGCACCCCCGGGGACTTTGCCGATGAAAAAATACATACTGGCCTTGGATCAAGGCACTACCAGCTCGCGCGCCATCCTGTTCGACCATCAGGGCCGCATCTGCGGCAGCGCGGCGCAGGAATTCCCTCAACATTTCCCTCAGCCCGGCTGGGTCGAGCACGACCCCAACGAGATCTGGAACAGCCAGCTCACGGTGGCGCGCAAGGTCTTGCACGACAACCATGTCGACGGCGGCCAGATCCTGGCGATCGGCATCGCCAACCAGCGCGAGACCACCGTGGTGTGGGACCGCAAGAGCGGCGAACCCATCGCGCCGGCCATCGTCTGGCAGGACCGCCGCACGGCCGACACCTGCGAGGCGCTGCGCGCCGACGGCAAGGCCAAGAAAATCACCGACATCACCGGCCTGGAGCTGGACGCCTATTTTTCCGCCACCAAGCTCAAGTGGCTGCTCGACCACGTGCCGGGCGCGCGCGAGCGGGCGCGGCACGGCGCGCTGGCCTTCGGCACCATCGACAGCTGGCTGACCTACAAGCTGACCGGCCGCCATGTGACGGACGTCAGCAACGCCGCCCGCACCATGCTGTTCAACATACACCTGATGCGCTGGGACCACGATCTGCTGCAACTGTTCGACATCCCCGAGGAGATGCTGCCGCAGGTGGTGTCGTCGAGCGAGGAGGTGGGCCATACCAGGGCCGCGCTGTTCGGCGCCGAGATCCCGGTGGCCGGCATCGCCGGCGACCAGCAGGCCGCCACCTTCGGCCAGGCTTGCCTGAAGCCTGGCATGGTCAAGAATACTTACGGCACCGGCTGCTTCATGATGATGCATCTGGGCCGGCATCCGGTGGCGTCGCATAACCGGCTGCTGACTACGGTGGGCTGGCGCGTCGACGGCGCCACCGATTACCTGCTGGAGGGTAGTGTCTTCATGGGCGGCGCCACGGTGCAGTGGCTGCGCGACGGGCTGGGCATCATTCAGCAGTCGGGCGATGTCGAGGCGCTGGCCGCCAGCGTGCCGGACAACGGCGGCGTGTTCATGGTGCCGGCGTTTGTCGGGCTGGGCGCGCCGCATTGGGATCCGTATGCGCGCGGCGCGCTGGTCGGTCTGAGCCGGGGCAGCAACCGCGGCCACATCGCCCGCGCCGCGCTGGAGGCGATCGCCTATCAAAGCGCGGAGCTGATGGCGGCGATGCAGAAAGATGTCGAGGCCTCGCACCGCGACATTCCGCTGACCGAAGTGCGCGCCGACGGCGGCGCGGCCCGCAACGATCTGCTGATGCAGTTCCAGGCCGATCTGCTGGGCGTGCCGGTGGTGCGGCCCACCGTGACCGAGACCACGGCGCTGGGCGCGGCCTATCTGGCCGGGCTGGCGGTGGGCTACTGGGAGACGCAGGAAGAGATCGCCGCGCAGTGGTCGTGCGATCGCCGCTTCGAGCCCGCCATGTCGGCCGATCGCCGCGCCGAACTGCTGGGGCAGTGGGGCCGCGCGGTCGAGCGCTCGCGTGGTTGGGACACTGCGCGGTAGCGATCCGCGAAAAACAGTCTTCAGTCCATGGTCGCCGCAGTAGGCCCCATGTGCCTTCGGGCAGGAACAGCGTTTTCCATTGGTAGCCGCGCGGTACGGCTGGCGATGCTTCGCTTGGGGTTGCGAGCCATAGCCGGATCGCGGCATCGCCGGTTTCGCGCAGCCGCTCCATCAGTGCGAGCAGGGTGGCGGGGGAGACCTGCACGCTCATTCTGGCAAACGTACTTTTCTCCTTACTGGAATCTACTGAATTCTGCTTCTGCCTACTGAGTTAGACCGGCGCAGTAGCTGGAAGTTCAATTCAGTAGATTTCAGGAGAAGATTCAGTAGGTTTGCCAGAAGGAGAATGGGGTTGCACCCCCTGTGTCTATTCTCACGGCAAGGTTCCCGCGCGCGAAAGGATGAGGTAAGATGGAATATCTTGCCACCTAAGCAACTGGAGGAGCGATGCAAAATGTCGAGTTGAATGCGATCGAAATCCTGTTCGATGAACTGAGCGATGTCGCGTTTTTCGTCAAGGACCGGGACGGCCGCTACCTGGCCGCCAACCGCACGCTTGTGCGGCGCTGCGGCCTGCGCACCAAGCAGGAAATCGTCGGCAAGACGGTGCTGGAAGTGCATCCGCGCCATCTGGCGCAGACCTATATGGCGCAAGACCGCGAGGTGATCGAGGCCGGCCACACCATCAACAAGCACCTGGAACTGCACCTGTATCCCAATCGCCGCCACGGCTGGTGCCTGACCCACAAGACGCCGCTGCGCAACGATGCCGGCGCCATCGTCGGCCTGGTCGGCACCTCGCACGACCTCGGGCTGGCAGACGACTTGCATCCTGTGTACCGCCAGATCGCCAGCATCGCCCAGCACATCCGCGATCACTACCGCGAGCCGCTGTGCCTGAACCAGCTGGCGCAGGACGCCGGCCTGCCGCTGGCGCGCGTGGAGCGCCTGTTCCAGCGGGTGTTCCACTACAGCCCGCGCCAGCTGCTGCTGCAGTCGCGGCTGGACGGCGCGCTGGCGCTGATCGAGGCCGACCCGGCCCGCAGCATCGCCGACATCGCCAACGATTGCGGTTATTCGGACCACAGCGCCTTCAGCCGGCAGTTCAAGGCGCTGACCGGCATGACGCCGATGCAGTACCGCGCGCAGCAGCATGGCGAGCGCCCACAAGCTGCGCCGAGCATGGCGTCGTGGGCGGAACTGCGCGCCTGACCTCAAAACTGTGGTATTTCGGCGCAAGCACTGTGCCGATCCCACGTCCCCGGCTGTTTAAATATAGCGAACCGCCGCGCACCCATCGGTGCGCGCAATGCCTTGCAAACTCATCAAGCTAGTATCACCCAGCCGACCCGCCCACAAGGCGCGCGGCGAATACTTATAACTATCTTGAAGAGAGGCAGACATGTCGTTATCGAGGAATATCCTGTATCTAGGCGGCCTATGCGCCGTCAGCCTGGCCGTTGCCGCCCATGCCGACAACGGCGGCGATCCCGCCGCAGACAAACACGGCCGCCTGAAACAGGCGCCCATGCCGCACCAGCGCCAAACCCTGCCGCCATCGGTCGAGCAGCAGAAGTACCAGCTGGCGCCGACCACCAAGCCGCGCTACGACCTGCTGCCGCGCCAGCAGCGCAACAGCCTGACGCCGCTGAGCGCCACGCCGGAATGCAAGGACATGACCAAGCTGGCCACCTACAGCGGCGCCGCGCTGGCCGACTACCTGGTCAGCCTGCCGGACTTTGAATGCACCTACGGCCTGTTCTCGCTGACGCCGGCGCAGGGCGCGACGGTCTACTCGGACGCCAACCTGAGCGCCATCGCCAGCCGCTTCACGCAGGAAGCCGGCAGCTACAACGCCAGCAATATGGCGCTGGTCAACCTGGCGCTGTACCTGCGCGCCGGCTACTACCTGGCCGAAGGCGGCACCATCGCCCAGCCGGCGCAATCGGTGAAGACGACGCTGCGCACGCCGATCAAGCAGCTGGCCGAGAGCACCCGGCTGTACGCGCCCAACGCGGTGGCCTACACCACGGCCGGCGAAACGCTGCGCCTGATCACCAATATGCATGACGAAGCCTTCTACCTGCCCAGCATGAAAGCCCTGGTGCAGCGCTACACCAACAGCGCGAACACGCCGAACGCGGTCGATGGCCTGCGCAACGCCAGTGCCAGCGGCGGCTTCACGTCGGCGCTGACGGTGCTGTTCTATTCCCACTTCCGTCCCGACGCCGCGCCGGTAGTGCAGAACGACCTGTCGTATGCGACCGCGCTGAACAACTTCGTAATCTCCAACAAGACCGCGCTGCTGGGCGGCGACTACAGCTACCAGCTCAACGATGCGACCAACGAGGCATTCCGCTTCATGCAGTATCCGGCGCTCAAGGCCGGCGTCAAGCCTATGGTGTTGAACATGCTGGCCACCACCAGCCTGACCAGCGCCGACAGCGACCTGTGGCTGGCCGCCGCCAGCGCCGTCAAGTACTACGACAACGAGAACTGCGCCCAGTACGGCACCTGCGACTTCACCACCAAGCTGGCCAACGCCATCCTCAAGTACAGCAAGTCGTGCAGCCCGACGCTGCGCATCCGTGCCCAGGACATGACGCCGGCGCAAATGCAGGACAGCTGCGACAAGCTGGCGACCGAGGAAAACTATGCGCACGAGATGTTGAAGACCAAGCGCATCCCTGTCGCCAACGACAACAACACCTCGCTGGAACTGGTGGTGTTCGACGACTACACCAACTACAGCAAGTACGCCTCCATCATCTACGGCATCAGCACCGACAACGGCGGCATGTACCTGGAAGGCGAGCCTGACGTGCCCGGCAACCAGGCCCGCTTCATCGCCCACGAAGCTTCGTGGCTGCGTCCGACCTTCCAGGTGTGGAACCTGGAGCACGAGTATGTGCACTACCTGGACGGCCGCTTCGACATGCTGGGCGATTTCGGCCAGGCCACGTCGGTGCCGACCGTGTGGTGGATCGAAGGCATCGCCGAGTACCTGTCGCTGAAGAATAACAACCAGGTCGCGATCGACATCACCAAGACCGGCACCTACCGCCTGAGCCAGATCTTCGGCAACACCTACAGCATGAACGACTATGTGATCCGCGCCTATCGCTGGGGTTACATGGCTACCCGCTTCATGATGGAGCGCCACCGCGCCGACGTCGATGCCGTGCTGGGCATGTTCCGCATCGGCGACTACAGCGGCTACCAGAGCTTTATGGCCCGCATCGGCACCAGCTACGACGCCGAGTTCGCCGACTGGGTCAACAGCGCCACCACGGCCGGCCAGCCGCCCATGCCTGAACCGCAACTGCCGGCCTGCGCCTCGACCAGCTACCTGGGCAAGAACTGCGGCATCGGCGGCCTGGGTTCGTCCACCGCGGCTTACGTCTACCTGATGGTGCCGGCCGGCGCCACCAATGTGAAGATCTTCAGCCGCGGCGGCAGCGGCGACGCCGACATGTACGTGGCGCTGGACCGCTACCCGACCGTCGCATCGTACGACATGGTGTCGGCCGCGGCCGGCAACTCGGAAAACGTCAGCATCGCCAATCCGGTGGCCGGCCACTGGTACTACATCATGCTGAAGGCTAAAACCAGCTTCAGCGGCGTGACGGTGTACGCGACCTACGATTGACTTCGCTGAAGCGGTCTTAGAAAGCGCTTAAAACGGCAGCCGCCCGGCTGCCGTTTCCCGATTTCCGGCCACGGATTTCGTATAATGCGGCGTGGCGGTGCGGCGGCTGACTTGTCTATACAAGTTGCCCTGCGCCGTGGCGCTGTCCCCGCTCGACCCCAGGTTTTCCCATCCAGCTGAGTGCGCCGCCGGCGCGACTTGCCGCAAGAAATCCCCCCGCTGCCGCCCGTTCGCCCCTGTTGTCGTTTTAATACTGCAATGTTGGCGTCTTGCAACTATATGCATTTAATTCAATTATTTTATACGCTCTTTTTCCCCGTTTTAGTGCGTTCAAACACATGTGCACAGATGAGGTAGCACATTCACTGTTTGTCATAAGTACTTAATTTACCTAACTATTTTATTTCTACCCGGCTTCAAGGAATCGCGCTAAGTCCTTAATTTCATTACTAAAATCGCTGTTTCGTTTGCCTGAAAGCGCTTGACCACTATTCTTGCTTCCTCTAAAGTGGGCATCTGTGTGAAAAAGTGTCTTTTTGTGGGAAATTTCACCCGACTTAGCGGCGGGGGAGATGAAAACCGGAAAGCGCCGATCATGCTCCGCTAACCCTACTGAGGTCAAAAGGTAATCCCGTGTTTCAAGGCGCGTCCGCAATCAATCTCGATGCCAAAGGCAGGATGTCTATCCCTGCCAAGCACCGTGACGCGCTCTCGATCCAGTGCGAAGGCCGCCTCACGCTGACCCGCCATCCCGACGGCTGCGTCATGTTGTTCCCCCGCCCGGTGTGGGAACAGCACCGCCAACAGATCTCCCAATGGCCGTTGCAGGCCCGCGCCTGGCAGCGCATCTTCCTCGGCTACGCCACCGACGTCGAAATGGACACGGCCGGCCGCATCCTGATCGCCCCCGAACTGCGCAGCGCCGTCGGCCTGGAGCGCGAGGTCATGATGATGGGCATGGGTTCTCATTTCGAAATCTGGGATGCCGCCAAGATGGCGCAACAAGAGCAGCAGGCGATTGAAGCCGGCACCCCCGATGTTCTCGCTAATTTCTCTTTCTAAGGCTCCGTGATGACCACTACATCGGTGCCGGAATTTCAGCATCGGACGGTGCTGCTTGACGAAGCTGTCGACGCGCTGGCGCTGGATGGCGCGCGCGCCGACGGCGTCTACGTCGACGGCACGTTCGGCCGCGGCGGCCACTCGCGCCTGATCCTGTCCAAACTGGGCGCCAAGGCGCGCCTGATCGCCTTCGACAAAGACCTGCAGGCGATCGCCACCGCCGAGCAGATTACCGACCCGCGTTTTACCATCGTCCACGACAGCTTCGCCACCATGCATGCGGCGCTGGCCGAGCGCGGCGTGGCGCAGGCCGACGGCATTTTGCTCGACCTGGGCATCTCGTCGCCGCAGGTGGACGACGCCGCGCGCGGCTTCAGCTTCCGCAACGACGGCCCGCTCGACATGCGCATGGATACCACGCGCGGCATGTCGGCGGCGGAGTGGCTCGCCACAGAAACTGAACAGACACTGGAAAAGGTGATCAAGGAATATGGGGAAGAACGGTTTGCTTTTCAGATTGCAAAGGCGATTGTTGCTCGCAGGGCAGTCGAGCCAATTTCAACCACACGACAGCTTGCCGGCATCGTGGCAGGCGCGGTCAAGACTCGGGAAAAGGGCAAGGACCCGGCCACCCGTACCTTTCAGGCTATCCGGATTTTCATCAATAAAGAGCTTGAAGACCTCGAGATCGGTCTGACCCAGGCCTGGAACAGCCTGGCGCCGGGCGGCATCATCGCCATCATCAGCTTCCACTCGCTGGAAGACCGCATGGTCAAGCGCTTCTTCGCTTCCAAGGCCAATGTCGAGCAGCCGGACCGCCGCCTGCCGATCCGCGCGGTCGACCTGCCGCAGCCGGAACTGAAGCTGCTGGCCAAGCTCAAGCCGTCCGACGCCGAAGTCGACGCCAACCCGCGCGCCCGTTCGGCCGTGATGCGGGTCGCGCGCCGCCTGCCTGCGGTTGCGGCGAAAGGCTCGGCATGAGCGGCAAGATCAACCTGGTGCTGACGGCGCTGCTGGTGGCCTGCGGGCTGTCGCTGGTGAACGCGCAATACCAGGCGCGCCACCTGTTCATCGAACTGGAACGCACGCAGTCGCAGGCGCGCCAGCTCGACATCGAATGGGCGCAGCTGCAGCTGGACCAGTCGACGCTGGGCAAGCACGCCCGCATCGAGGAGATCGCCCGCCGCGACCTGAACATGACGCCGCTGACCGCCGCGCGCACCCAGTACCTGACGCCGGAAGGATCGAAATGAGCCGCGCCAGCAATACGAACACGTCGCGCGTAGCCCGTTCCAAGGGCGTGCCGTTCTCCAAGAACCCGGTGCTGGCGGTACGCCTGCCGGTCTGGCGTTCGCGCGTGGTGCTGTTCGTATTGTTTGCCGCCTTCGCCGGCCTGGGCGCGCGCGCCCTGTGGCTGCAAGGCTTGTCGACCCAGTTCCTGCAAAAGCAGGGCGAGATCCGCTACGCCCGCACGCTGGACCTGCCGGCCACGCGCGGCAAGATCACCGACCGCGATGGCCAGGTGCTGGCGTCGTCGGTACCGGTCAAGGCCATCTGGGCGATTCCGGACGATGTCCAGGAAGCGCCGCCGGCCAAACTGAAAGAGCTGGCCAAGCTGCTCGACATGAGCAACGCCGACCTGCAAAAGAAACTCGATTCCGACCGCGGCTTCGTCTACCTGAAGCGCCAGGTAGAGCAGGACGTGGCCGACCAGATCACCAAGCTGGGTATCGAAGGCATCCAGACCCGCAAGGAATACAAGCGCTTCTACCCGCAGGGCGAAGTGACGACCCACGTCGTCGGCTTCACCAACGTCGAAGACGCCGGCCAGGAATCGATGGAGCTGGCGCAGCAGAAAACCCTGGTGGGCCAGCCGGGCAGCCGCCGCGTCATCAAGGACCGCCTGGGCCACATCGTCGAGGACATCGAATCGGTGCGCGAGCCGCACGACGGCAAGGACTTGACGCTGTCGATCGACAGCAAGCTTCAGTACATCGCTTTCACGCAGGTGAAGGAATCGGTGGAGAAGTTCCACGCCAAGGCCGGCGCCGCCATCGTGCTGGACGTGCACACCGGCGAAGTGCTGGCGCTGGCCAACTGGCCGACCTACAACCCCAACGACCGCACCAAGCTGACCGGCGAACAGCTGCGCAACCGCGTGATGACCGACACCTTCGAGCCGGGTTCCTCGCTCAAGCCGTTCACCGTCGGCCTGGCGCTGGACGAGAAGCGCATCACGCCGCACACCATGTTCGACACCGGCGCCGGCGCCATGGTGATCGCCGACCACGTGGTCCACGACACCCACCCGCACTACCTGATCGACGTCCAGACCATCATCCAGAAGTCGTCCAACATCGGCACCTCGAAGATCGCGCTGAGCATGCCGCCGCAGGAAATGTGGGAGATGTTCACCAAGGTCGGTTTCGGCCAGCAGCCCAAGTGGGGCTTCCCCGGCGCCGTGGCAGGCCGCGTGCGTCCATACAAATCGTGGCGTCCGATCGAGCAGGCCAATATGAGCTTCGGCCAGGGCATCTCGGTATCGCTGATCCAGTTGGCGCGCGCCTACATGATCTTCGCCCGCGACGGCGACATCATCCCGCTGTCGTTCCAGAAAGTGACGGAAGCGCCGCACGGCACGCCGGTGATCAGCGCCAAGACCGCCGCCGAGATGCGCGAGATGCTGGAGATGGTCACGCTGCCTGGCGGCTCGGCCGTCAAGGCCCAGGTGCAGGGCTACCGCGTGGGCGGCAAGACCGGTACCGCGCAGAAGTTCCTCAACGGCCGCTACTCGCAGACCAAATACATCGGCAACTTCGTCGGCATGGCGCCGATGTCGAACCCGCGCTTCATCATCGCCGTCATGATCGACGAACCGGGCGGACCGGTGCACGTCGGCGGCGACGTGGCAGGCCCCGTGTTCTCCGCGCTGGCCGCCAACGCGCTGCGCGCCAAGAACATCACGCCCGATTCAACCCTTACCCATATCATCATTCCTGATAATGCAGCACAGGAGAAAATGTGACGACTTCTAACTTCGACCCCTTGGCCGTTGCCGCCGCAATCCGCAAGCTGACGCCGTCCGCGCAGCTGGCTTCGGATTCGCGCCGCATCAAGCCGGGCGATGTGTTTTTTGCCTACCCGGGCGATGCCGGCGACGGCCGCAGCTTCATTGAAAGCGCCATCGAGCAGGGCGCCGCGCTGGTGGTGTTCGACCCCGCCGGTTTCACCTGGAACGACAGCTGGGCCGTGCCTTACCTCACCGTCGAACAGCTCAAGCGCCACGCCGGCGTGATCGCCCACGCTTTTTATGATCAGCCGGATGCGGCCATGTTCACCGTCGGCGTCACCGGCACCAACGGCAAGACCTCCAGCGCCGTCTGGCTGGGCCACGCGCTGTCGCGCGGCGCCGAGCCGGCCGCCGTCATCGGCACGCTGGGCGTGGGCCTGTTCCGCGCACGCGGCGATGTCGAATACGACGTCACCGGCTACACCACGCCGGACGCGGTGCTGCTGGCGCGCACGCTGGCGGGCCTGCGCGAGCAGGGCGCCGCCGCGCTGGCGATCGAAGTATCGTCCATCGGACTTGAGCAGGGCCGCGTGGCCGGCATGCATTTCGATGTCGCGCTGTTCACCAACCTGACCCGCGACCACCTGGACTACCACGGCACGATGGAGGCCTACGAGGCCGCCAAGACCAAGCTGTTCGACTGGCCCGGCCTGAAGACGGCGGTGGTCAACCTGGACGACCCGATGGGCCTGCGCCTGATCGCCCACCTGCAGGCGCGCGCGCCGCTGGCCGGCACGATCCCGCTGATCGGCTACACGCTGCAGGACGCCGTCGCGCAACCGGACATCGCCGGTGTGCTGATGCTGCGCGCCAGCCAGTTCCGCAGCAGCCGCAACGCCGGCACCGAATTCCACCTGGAGTGCGCGCTGGGCGTGGCGCTGGTCAAGACTCACCTGGTCGGCAACTTCAACATCAGCAACGCGCTGGGCGTGATGGGCGCGATGCTGGCCAAGGGCCTGGGCCTGCGCGCCGCCATCGAAGCGGTCGAAGCGCTGCTGCCTGCCCCGGGCCGCATGCAGCAGGTCGGCGGCCAGGACGCGCCGATGATCGTCATCGACTACGCGCACACGCCGGACGCGCTGGAAAAAACCCTGGCCGCACTGCGCCCTGTGGCCACCGACCGCGGCGGCCAGCTGTGGTGCGTGTTCGGCTGCGGCGGCGACCGCGATCCGGGCAAGCGTCCGCAGATGGGCAAGATCGCGCAGATGGCCGACCACGTGCTGGTCACCAGCGACAATCCGCGCAGCGAAGATCCGCACTCGATCATCGAGCAGATCGTCGCCGGCATGGACCGCAACAACCCGGCATCGACGGTGCAGACGCTGGACGACCGCGCCGCCGCCATCCTGTCCGCGATCAAGCACGCCGGCAAGCCGGACGTGATCCTGCTGGCCGGTAAAGGCCACGAGCCGTACCAGGAAATCAAGGGCAAGAAACTGCCATTCTCCGACGCCGACCACGCGCAGCTGGCGCTGTCGGCCCGCTTAACCATGATGAGGACGAATTGATGCGTGCAGCACTCGCACAGATTCTGCCTTCTGTGTCCGGCGCCGAGTTGATCGGCTCCGGTGAAATTGTATTCAACGGCGTCTCCACCGACAGCCGTAGCGTATCCGCAGGTTCGCTGTTCGTCGCCTTGCGCGGCGAGGTTTTCGACGCCCACAACTTCCTGGCGCAAGTCGCGGAGAAGGGCGTCGCCGCTGTCGTTGTCGAAGAACTGCCGGAAGGCTGGACCGCATCGACCGGTATCGCGGCCATCGTCGTGCCTAACACGCTGGTGGCCCTGGGCCAGATCGCCAACTACTGGCGCCGCCAGTTCGCCATGCCTGTCATCGGCGTCACCGGCAGCAACGGCAAGACCACGGTCAAGGAAATGATCTCCGCCGTCCTGGCAGCAGCCCACGGCGAAGAAGGCCGCCTGGCCACGCGCGGCAACCTGAATAACGAAATCGGCGTGCCATTGACGCTGTTCCGCATGGACGCGCAGCAGCAGTCGGCCGTGGTGGAACTGGGCATGAACCATCCCGGCGAGATCGGCCGCCTGAGCGCCATCGCCGCACCGACCATCGCCATGGTCAACAACGCCCAGCGCGAACACCAGGAATTCATGCACACCGTGGAAGCGGTGGCGCGTGAGAACGGCGCCGTGCTGGCCAGCCTGCCCTCCGACGGCGTGGCCGTATTCCCGCATGGCGACGAGTTCACGCCGATCTGGGAAGAACTGTCGGCCGGCCGCCGCGTGCTGCGCTTCGGCCTGACCAAGGATGCGGAAGTAAGCTGCACCTTCCGCGCCAACGATTTCGGCAACGAGATGTTCGTCACCATCCGCGAGGGCGACGCTGAACCCGAACAGTTCTTCGTCAATCTGCAAGCGGCGGGCGAGCACAATGTGCGCAACGCGCTGGCCGCCGTGGCTTGTACGTACGCCGCCGGCATCGCGCTGGACAAGATCAAACTGGGCCTCGACACCTTCGCACCGGTCAACGGCCGTCTGCAAAAGAAGGCCGCGGCCAACGGCGCCGTCGTCATCGACGACAGCTACAACGCCAACCCGGACTCGGTGCGCGCCGCCATCGACGTGCTGTCCAAGGCCGCCGCCCCGCGCGTGCTGGTGCTGGGCGACATGGGCGAAGTCGGCACCCAGGGCCGCGAGTTTCACGAAGAAATCGGCGCGTATGCGCAGATCAAAGGCATCGAACAGGTGCTGGTAACCGGCGAGCTGGCCGCGCATATGCATGGCGCGACCATCCGTCATTTTGAAAACTTCGGCGATTTGCTGGCTGCTGTCGAAGCAGCCGTCACGCCGGATGCAACCGTATTAATCAAGGGCTCCCGCTTCATGAAAATGGAACGGGTCGTGCAGCATTTGATTGGATCGCAACAAGCTAACAAGGAAAGTCACTAATCATGCTGCTCTGGCTCGCTCAGTATTTTCAGCAGGACCTCGGGCCACTCCGGGTCTTCAACTTCATCACCTTCCGCGCGGTGTTCGCCACCGCGACCGCGCTGCTGATCGGCCTTTCGGCCGGCCCGGCCGTGATCCGCAAACTGACCGCCATGAAGTACGGCCAGGCCGTGCGCACCGACGGTCCGCAGACCCACTTGAAAAAACACGGCACCCCGACTATGGGCGGTGTGCTGCTGCTGATCGCCATCGGCGTCTCCACGCTGCTGTGGTGCGACCTGTCGAACCGCCTGATCTGGCCTGTGCTGATCGTCACGCTGGGCTTCGGCGCCGTCGGCTGGGTCGACGACTACCGCAAGGTGGTGCGCCAGGATCCTGAAGGCATGCGCTCGGCGGAAAAATACTTCTGGCAGTCGCTGGTCGGCATCGGCGCCGCGCTCTACCTGGCGTTCTCGGTGTCCGCACCCAATGCCGGCAAGGTGTTCGAGCTGTTCTTCGCCTGGGTACAGTCGGGTTTCTCGATGGACCTGCCGCCGAAGGCCGACCTGATCGTACCGTTCTTCAAGACCATCAGCTACCCGCTGGGCGTGTGGGGCTTCATCGCGCTGACCTACTGTGTCATCGTCGGCACCAGCAACGCCGTTAACTTCACGGACGGCCTGGATGGCCTGGCGATCATGCCGACGATTATGGTCGGCTCCGCGCTCGGCCTGTTCGCCTACCTGACCGGTAGCGCCACGTATTCGAAGTACCTGTTCATCCCGCACATTCCTGGCGCTGGCGAACTGATTATCTTCTGCGGCGCGCTGGCCGGCGCTGGCCTGGCCTTCCTGTGGTTTAACACCCACCCGGCACAGGTGTTCATGGGCGACGTCGGCGCACTGGCGCTGGGCGGCGCGCTGGGCACCATCGCCGTCATCGTGCGCCAGGAAATCGTCCTGTTCATCATGGGCGGCATCTTCGTCGCCGAGACGGTGTCGGTGATTATCCAGGTGGGCTGGTTCAAGATCACCAAGAAGCGCTACGGCGTTGGCCGCCGCGTATTCCTGATGGCGCCCTTGCACCACCACTTTGAACAAAAAGGCTGGAAAGAGACCCAGGTCGTCGTGCGCTTCTGGATTATCACGATGATGCTGGTGCTGATTGGTCTCTCTACTTTGAAACTGCGCTGATGATCTACGAAGGCAAAAACGCACTGGTACTGGGACTGGGTGAATCCGGTCTGGCGATGGCGCTGTGGCTCGCCCGCAGCGGCGCGCGCGTGCGCGTGGCCGATACCCGTGAAGCGCCCGAGCGCCTGCCGGCGCTGCGCCTGGCTGTGCCGGACGCGGAGTTCGTCGCAGGCCCGTTCGGCGCATCGTTGCTGGACGGCGTGGACTTTGTCGCCGTCAGCCCGGGCCTGGCGCCGTACCGCGAACTGGCCGAGATCGCGCCTGCCGCTGCCGCCGCCGGCGTGCCGGTATGGGGCGAGATCGAACTGTTCGCGCAGGCGCTGGAAGCGCTGGAACAAGAACGTGGCTACACACCGAAGATCATCGCCATCACCGGCACCAACGGCAAGACCACCGTCACCACCCTGGTCGGCCAGCTGTGCGAACGCGCCGGCAAGACCGTGCGTGTGGCCGGCAACATCAGCCCCGCCGCGCTCGACGTGCTGCGCGAAGTGATGGACGCCGGCACGCTGCCGGAAGTGTGGGTACTGGAGCTGTCGTCCTTCCAGCTGCAAACCACCTTCACGCTGGAAGCCGACGCCGCCACCGTATTGAACGTGACCCAGGACCATCTGGACTGGCACGGCGACATGCCGTCCTACGCGGCCGCCAAACACCGCATCTTCGCGGCCGACACCGTGCGCGTATTGAACCGCGACGACGCCACCGTGATGCGCATGGCCAGCGCCACCGGCCAGAACGTCACCTTCGGCACCGACGCGCCGACCCTGCGCGACGACCTGGGCCTGAACAGCGAACGCGGCGTGCTGTGGCTTGCCACCGCCGTTCCGGCCGAGGAAGAGGGCGAACCGAAGAAACGCAAGAAGAACGATCCGCCGCCACCGCCGGTCGAGTGCATGGTCAAGAACCTGATGCCGGCCGACGCGCTGCAGATCCGCGGCGTGCACAACGCCGCCAACGCGCTGGCCGTGCTGGCCCTGTGCCGCGCCATCGACCTGCCACTGGCGCCGCTGCTGCACGGCCTGCGCGAATATCGCGGCCAGCCGCACCGCGTGGAACTGGTCAGCGCCATCAACGACGTTGAGTACTACGACGACAGCAAGGGCACCAATGTCGGCGCCACCGTGGCCGCCTTGAACGGCTTGGGCAAGGCCTTCACCGGCGCCAACCAGCGCCTGGTGGTCATCATGGGCGGCGACGGCAAGGGCCAGGATTTCTCGCCGCTGGCCGAGCCGGTATCGCGCTACGTGCGCGCCGTGCTGCTGATCGGCCGCGACGCGCCGCAGCTGCGCGCCGCGCTGGCGCCGTCCGGTGTCGATCTGGAAGACTGCGGCACCGACCTGCCGCAAGCCGTCAAGCGCGCCAGCGAACTGGCGCAAGCCGGCGACGCCGTGCTGCTGTCCCCGGCCTGCGCCAGCATGGACATGTTCAAGAACTACGCGCATCGCGCCCAGGTGTTCATCGACACCGTGCGCGAGATCGCCCTCGATGCAGGACAGGAGCTCTGATGGCCTTCCAGATGCCGTTCCGCTTTGCTGACAAGTCGACGCCACCGTCGATGGACAGCCGCGCGCGGCAATCGAAGATGATGGAGTACGACCAGCCGCTGGTCTGGGTCACGCTGCTGTTGATGCTGCTCGGGATGGTGATGGTGTACTCGGCCTCGATCTCGCTGCCGGATTCGCCCAAGTTCGCCAACTACGTACGCTGGCAGAACACCTACTTCCTGCAACGGCAGGCGATGTTCATCGGCGTCTCGCTGCTGGCCGGCCTGTTCGTGTTCCGCATCCGCATCTGCGACCTGCAGAAGGCCGCGCCCTATCTGTTCATCGGCACCCTGGTGCTGCTGGTGATGGTGCTGATCCCCGGCCTCGGCGTGGTGGTCAACGGCGGCCGCCGCTGGCTGTCGCTCAAGGTATTCAACGTGCAGCCGTCGGAGCTGATGAAAGTGGTCGCCGTGCTGTACGCCGCCGATTACACCGTGCGCAAGCAGGAATACATGCACAAGCTGACCAAGGGCTTCATGCCGATGGCGGCGGCGGTCGGCTTCGTCGGCCTGTTGCTGTTGCTGGAGCCCGACCTGGGCGCCTTCGGCGTGATCGTCTGCATCGCCATGGGCATCCTGTTCCTGGGCGGGATCAACGCCATCTGGTTCGGCGGTATCGGCGCGGTGCTGGTGGTGATCTTCGGTTCCATCATCGCGCTGTCGAAGTTCCGCCGCGAGCGCTACTTCGCCTACCTGAACCCGTGGGAAGAAGACAACGCATTGAACAAGGCCTACCAGCTGACCCACTCGCTGATCGCTTTCGGGCGCGGCGAGATTTTTGGCGTTGGCCTGGGCGGCAGCGTGGAAAAGCTGCACTACCTGCCGGAAGCGCATACCGACTTCCTGCTGGCGGTGATCGGCGAAGAACTCGGCCTGGCCGGCGTGCTGGTGGTGATCGCGCTGTTCTACTGGCTGATCAAGCGCGCCTTCGACATCGGCCGCCAGGCCATCGCCATCGACCAGACCTTTGCCGGCCTGACGGCCAAGGGCATCGGCATCTGGATCGGTGTGCAGACGTTTATTAACATGGGTGTCAACCTTGGCCTGCTGCCGACCAAGGGCTTGACCTTGCCGCTGATGAGCTATGGCGGCACGGGTGTAGTGATTAACTGCGTCGGACTCGCGATCCTGCTCCGGATCGACTACGAGAACCGGGTTCTGATGCGTGGTGGCAGATTATGAAACGATTGATGATTATGGCGGCCGGCACCGGCGGCCACATTTTCCCCGGCCTGGCGATTGCGCAGACGCTGCGCGCGCGCGGCTGGGAAGTAACGTGGCTGGGCACCGCCGCCGGCATGGAACAGGACCTGGTGCCCAAGCACGGCATCGCGATGGACAGCATCGACTTCACCGGCATGCGCGGCAAGGGCTTGAAGCACACGCTGGGCGGCGCGCTGAAGATGGTCAAGGCCTTCGCCGCCTGCTTCGGCTATATCGGCAGCCGCAAGCCGGACGTGGTGCTGGGCATGGGCGGCTACGTCACCGTGCCGGGCGGCCTGATGGCGCGCATGCGCGGCGTGCCGCTGGTGCTGGTCAATGCCGACGCCGCGCTGCTGCTGTCGAATAAAACGCTGGTGCCGTTCGCCGAACGCGTGTGCTTCGGCTTCCCGGCCAATTTCGGCAAGGCCGCCAGCAAGGCCGTCGTCACCGGCAACCCGGTGCGCAAGGAGATCCTGGACATGACCACGCCGGCCGAGCGTTTCGCCGGCCGCGAAGGTCCGCTGCGCATCCTGGTGGTGGGCGGCAGCCTGGGTGCGAAAGCGCTGAACGACAACCTGCCGGCCGCACTGGCGCTGATCCCTGCCGCGCAGCGTCCGCAGGTGACGCACCAGTCGGGCAAGAAGAACATCGATGCGCTGCGTGCGGCGTATGCGCAGGCTGGCGTGCAAGCCAATGTGGTCGACTTCATCGACGACATGGCCGCCGCCTACAGCCACGCGGACGTGGTGATCTGCCGCGCCGGCGCCATCACCGTGTCGGAGCTGACCGCCGCCGGCGTGGCCAGCGTGCTGGTGCCCCTGGTCGCATCGACCACCAGCCACCAGCGCGACAACGCGCAGTGGATGGCGAAACAAAACGCGGCGATCCACATGCCGCAATCGGAAATGAGCGCGCAGAGTGTAGCGACGCTGTTGGAAACGCTGACCCGCGGCGCCTGCCAGACCATGGCAACGGCGGCGCGCAGTGTCGGCAAACGCGATTCGAACGACGCTATCGCACAGGTATTGGAACAACTAGCATGAAGCACAAAGTACAGAATATTCACTTCGTCGGCATCGGCGGCAGCGGCATGAGCGGCATCGCCGAAGTGCTGCTGACGCTTGGCTACACCGTGTCCGGTTCGGACCTGGGCAGCAACGCCGTCACCCAGCGCCTGGCCGACATGGGCGCCACCGTATTCCAGGGCCACGACGCCGCCAACATTGGCGAAGCCGACGCTGTCGTCACCTCGACCGCCGTCCAGCAGGATAATCCTGAAGTCGTGGCTGCGCGCAGCCGCAAGATTCCTATCGTTCCGCGCGCCGTGATGCTGGGCGAGTTGATGCGCCTGAAGCGCGGCATCGCCATCGCCGGCACGCACGGCAAGACCACCACCACCAGCCTGGTCGCATCGGTGCTGGCGCAGGGCGGTCTCGATCCGACCTTCGTCATCGGCGGCCGCCTGACCGCCGCCGGCGCCAACGCCAAGCTGGGCACCGGCGAGTACCTCGTGGCCGAAGCCGACGAATCGGACGCCTCCTTCCTGAACCTGACGCCGATGATCGAAGTGATCACCAACATCGACGCCGACCACATGGAAACCTACGAGCACGATTTCGAAAAGCTCAAGCAGGCCTTCGTCAACTTCACGCACCGCCTGCCGTTCTACGGCCGCGCCATGTTGTGCATCGACGATCCGCACGTGCGCGCCATCCTGCCGCAAGTGACCAAGCCCGTGACCACCTACGGCTTCCATGAGGAGGCGGAAGTGCGCGCCGTGAACGCCCGTGCCGTCGGCGTGGAGATGCACTTCACCGTGATCCAGGAAGGCTACCCTGATCTGGACGTGGTGCTGAACCAGCCCGGCCTGCATAACGTGCAGAATGCTTGCTCGGCCATCGCCATCGCACGCGAAATCGGCATCGAAGACAAAGATACGCAAGCCGGCCTGGCCGCCTTCGCCGGCGTCGGCCGCCGCTTCACCAAATACGGCGATGTCGCCATCCCAGGCGGCGGAACGTTCACGCTGGTGGACGATTTCGGCCACCACCCGCTGGAGATGGACGTAACCACCGCCGCCGCGCGCGCCGCCTATCCCGGCCGCCGCCTGGTGCTGGCCTTCCAGCCGCACCGCTACAGCCGCACGCGCGACCTGTTTGAAGATTTCGTCAAGGTGCTGGGCACCGTCGACGTGCTGGTGCTGGCGGAAGTCTACGCCGCCGGCGAAGCGCCTATCGTGGCCGCGGACGGCCGCGCGCTGGCGCATGCGCTGCGCGCACGCGGCAAGACCGAACCGATTTTTGTTGAGGCGATCGGCGATATGCCGGAAACCATCATGGGTGTGGTACGCGACGGCGACGTCGTCATGACCATGGGCGCAGGCTCGATCAGCGGCGTCCCTGCCAAACTGACTAACTATCCAAAGGTCTGAAAGTGAATCACCTTACTCCTGTTGACGCAAAAGCTTTCGGCAAAGTCGGCGTGCTGTACGGCGGTCGTTCCGCCGAGCGCGACGTGTCCATCATGTCCGGCAACGGCGTGCTGAAGGCCCTGCAAAGCAAGGGCGTGGACGCCCACCTGTTCGACACCGGCGTGCGCACGCTGGCCGAACTGGCCGCAGAAAAATTCGACCGCGTGTTCATCGCGCTGCACGGCCGCTTCGGCGAAGACGGCAGCCTGCAGGGCGCGCTGGAACTGCTGGGCATTCCGTACACCGGCAGCGGCGTCATGGCCAGCTCGGTGGGCATGGACAAGATCACCACCAAGATCGTCTGGCTGGCGGCCGGCCTGCCGACGCCGCGCTACGCGGTGATCAATGCGGGCTCCGACCTGGACGCCGTGGCGGCCGACCTGGGCCTGCCGCTGATCGTCAAGCCGCCGCATGAAGGCTCGACCATCGGCATCACCAAGGTCAGCGCCGCCAATGAATTCAAGGCCGCCTTCGATATCGCCGCCGCGCTGGACGACTCGGTGCTGGCCGAGGAATTCGTCACCGGCCGCGAGTTCACGGTAGCCATGCTGGGTTCGGGCGCCAATGCGCGTCCGCTGCCGGTGGTGGAGATCGTGGCCCCGCAAGGCAATTACGATTACCAGAACAAGTACTTCACCGACGACACCCAGTACTTCTGCCCGGCCGTGCTGCCGGAAGCGCTGACGCAGGAGATGCAGCGCCTGGCCGTGCTGGCCTATCGCGCCATCGGCTGCGAGGGTTGGGGCCGGGTCGACTTCCTGCTGCGCGAAAGCGACCAGAAGCCGTTCCTGCTGGAGGTGAACACCTCGCCCGGCATGACTGGGCACTCGCTGGTGCCGATGGCGGCGCGCGCGGAAGGCATCAGCTATGAAGACCTGTGCGTGGAAATCCTGCGCACGGCGCGCCTGAAGTTAGCTCAACCTCAGATGAAGGGTTAAGCAAGGAGATGTGGCAAGACGCTAAAGCTTTGAATGCGACCGCCAGTGGCATTTTCGCCTTGACGGTATTGGCATCCATCGCCGCAGGCGTGTGGTGGGTAGCGCAACGGCCGATGTTCAACCTGCGCACCATCCGTATCGAGACGATCGGGCAGGACGAGTTAAAGCATGTGAATCACCTGACGCTGCGCAGCAACGCGTTGGGCCGCATCAAGGGCAACTTCTTCACGACGAATCTGGATGCGGTACGCCAGGCGTTTGAATCGGTGCCCTGGGTGCGCCGCGCAACGGTGCGCCGCGAGTGGCCGGACCAGCTGATCGTGGCGCTGGAAGAGCATGAGGCGCTGGGCACGTGGGGCGAGGACGGCAAGCTGCTGTCGACCAAGGGCGATGTGTTCACCGCCAACCTGGCCGAAGCTGAAGAGGATCACACGCTGCCGGAGTTCGATGGACCGGACGGCAGCGAGAAGGAAGTACTGTCGCGTTACGACGAGCTGCGCACCTGGTTTGCGCCGCTCAAGCTGGTGCCCGAGTCGTTGTCGCTGTCGGGACGCTATGCATGGACGGTGCGGCTGAATAACGGCATGAGCGTGGCGCTGGGGCGGGAACAGACCAGCACCACGTTGAAGGAAAGGGTGGACCGCCTGATGGGAATTTATCCGCAGCTGGTGGAGCACTTGCAGAACATCGAGACCATCGATATGCGTTACCAGAACGGGCTGGCCCTGAGCGCGACGGGATTGAAGATTCCGGCCGAGGGAGCCAAGCCAAAACCGATCGTGAAGAAAAAAATACAGTAGGCAGAGATAAATGACTAAAGACGCTAAAAACCTGATCGTTGGCCTCGACATCGGCACCTCGAAAGTGGTGGCCGTGGTGGCCGAGGTGATGGGCGATGGACGCCACGAAGTGATCGGGCTGGGCCAGCACGAATCGAAAGGCCTGAAGAAGGGCGTGGTGGTCAACATCGAAGCGACCGTCGAATCGATCCAGCGCGCGCTGGAAGAGGCGGAGCTGATGGCCGACTGCAAGATCCGCAATGTCTACGCCGGCATCGCGGGCAGCCATATCCGCAGCTTCAATTCCAGCGGCATGGTGGCCATCAAGGACAAGGAAGTCACGGCCACCGACGTGGCGCGCGTCATCGAAACGGCAAAAGCGGTTAACATCCCGACCGACCAGCAGCTGCTGCATACGGTACCGCAGGAATTCATCGTCGACAGCCAGGAAGACGTGCGCGAACCGATCGGCATGAGCGGCATCCGCCTGGAAGTCAAAGTCCATATCGTCACCGGCGCCGTGTCGGCGGTGCAGAACATCGTCAAGTGCGTGCGCCGTTGCGGCCTCGAAGTGTCGGACCTGATCCTGCAGCCGATGGCATCGGCCGACGCCGTGCTGACGCCCGATGAAAAAGAACTGGGCGTGGTGTTGATCGACATCGGCGGCGGCACCACCGACGTCGCGGTGTTCTCCGACGGCGCGATTCGCCACACGGCCGTGATCCCGATCGCCGGCGACCAGATCACCAACGACATCGCGATGGCGCTGCGCACGCCGACCTCGGAAGCGGAAGAGATCAAGATCCGCTACGGCGTGGCCAAGCAGGTGCTGGCCGATCCGGGCGAGACGCTGGAAGTGCCGGGCCTGGGCGACCGCGGTCCGCGCAACCTGTCGCGCCAGGCGCTGGCCGCCGTGATCGAGCCGCGCGTCGAAGAGCTTTTCGCCATGGTGCACCAGGTGGTGCGCGAGTCGGGCTACGAAGGCGTGCTGTCCTCGGGCATCGTGCTGACCGGCGGCACCGCGATCATGCCGGGCATGGTCGAGATGGCGGAAGACATATTCCTCAAGCCGGCGCGCCTGGGCACGCCGGACTACCGTGGCCAGCTGGCCGACGTGGTGCGCAGTCCGCGCTACGCGACCGTGCTTGGCCTGTTGTTGGAAGCGAAAAAGCAGTACCTGCGTGGCCATATCGTTACGCGGCAGGATGGTTCGGTGAAGGCAGTATGGCAGCGCATGAAAGAATGGTTCTTGGGTAATTTTTAAGCTTATTTTTCTAAACTATTTATATTAAAACCGCAGTTTTCAATCCCCAGTTCTTCTAACGATATGAGGACTGGCGCTTGAAAACCGCATTCTGATAGGGAGTCACATCATGGAGTTTGATATGGTCGATAACGCAGCTTTGGGCACCGTCATCAAGGTCGTCGGAGTCGGCGGCGCAGGTGGCAATGCAGTTCAACACATGATTAACAAAGGTATGGTCGGCGTAGAGTTCATCGCCGCCAATACCGATGCCCAGGCGCTGTCGACCTCCAAGGCCGACAACGTGATCCAGATCGGCGAGACCGGCCTGGGTGCGGGGATGAAGCCTGACGTCGGCCGCAAGCTGGCCGAGGAATCGCGCCAGCGCATCGAAGACTCGCTGCGCGGCGCGCACATGGTCTTCATCGCCGCCGGCATGGGCGGCGGCACCGGCACCGGCGCCGCACCGATCGTGGCGGAAATCGCCAAGTCGCTGGGCGCGCTGACCGTGGCCGTGGTGTCGAAGCCGTTCTCGCACGAAGGCCAGAAGTGCATGGACATCGCCGACGAAGGCCTGGAGCAGCTGTCGGCCAACGTCGACTCGCTGATCGTGATCCTGAACGAGAAGCTGGAAGAGATCTACGAAGACGAATCGCTGATCGAGTGGCTGCAGCACGCCGACGATGTGCTGAACAACGCCGTCGCCGGTATCGCCGAGATCATCAACGTGCCGGGCCATATCAACGTCGACTTCAACGACGTCAAGACCATCATGGGCGAGCAGGGCAAGGCCATGATGGGCACCGCGACCGCGTCCGGCGTCGACCGCGCGCGCATCGCCGCCGAGCAGGCCGTGGCTTCGCCGCTGCTGGACGGCGTCGACCTGTCGGGTGCACGCGGCGTGCTGGTCAACGTGACCGCGTCGCGCGGCCTGAAAGGTAAAGAGATCAAGGAAGTCATGGCCGCCGTGCGCGCCTTCGCCGCGCCGGATGCGTCGATCGCCCAGGGTATCGCCTACGACGACAACATGGGCGACGACATCCGCGTCACCGTGGTCGCCACCGGCCTGGGCAAGGCCAAGAAGCACGTGCAGCTGGTTCCTCAGCAGATGCTGCGCACCGGCACCCACAACAGCCCGATGATGCCATCGGCTGCACTGGGCGGCGGCGCGGCTTCGTCGTCGGTCTCGATGGGCGCGACCAGCGGCATGGGCGGCGGTGCATCGCCAGCCTTCGACGGCATGAAGGCGCCGGCCGTATGGCGTCGCGAGTCCGCTTCCGAGCAGGTGCGCGCGATGGAAAAGAATGGCATGGAAACGTACGACATTCCTGCCTTCCTGCGCAAGCAGGCGGATTAAGGCATACTGCTGGCTCTAAGCCGGTGAAAGCCGCGCCTGGCGCGGCTTTTTTACGTTCAACATTTTATAAAAGGAGTCATCCATGACCATCAAGATTGGCGACACCCTGCCAGAAGGCACCCTGTCCGAATTCATCGAAACCGAAACCGAAGGCTGCTCGCTGGGCCCGAACACGTTCAACGTACAAGACCTGGTCAAGGGCAAGAAGATCGCGATCTTCGGCCTGCCAGGCGCCTACACCCCGACCTGCTCGGCACAGCATGTGCCAGGCTACGTCAAGCACGCCGCCGACCTGAAAGCCAAGGGCGTCGACGAAATCTGGTGCATCTCGGTCAATGACGCCTTCGTCATGGGCGCGTGGGGCCGCGACCAGAAAGCCACCGGCATCGTCCGCATGATGGCCGACGGCAACGCCGCTTACTCCAAGGCCCTGGGCCTGGACGCCGACTTCAGCAAGTTCGGCATGGGCACCCGCTCGCAGCGCTACTCGCTGCTGGTCGACAACGGTGTTGTGACCCAGCTGAACATCGAACAAGGCGGCAAGTTCGAAGTCTCGAACGCCGAAACCCTGCTGGCCCAGGCGTAATCGCCGGACTGGTTGGATGCAGTAACGAAACGGCGCCATGAGGCGCCGTTTTTGTCTTGGCCGGTCGCGTTGTAAAGCGAGGATCAGTAACCCTGCACGCGCAGGCACAGGGCCAGTTCGTCGGCCAGCCGGCGCCGCTGGGCCGCGCCGATGAAGCGGCCGACTTCGATTTGCTCGCCGCAGTCTTCAAGATGAATGAGGTCGCCGTCGCGCCGGGGCGGCAGCAGGCGGGTGGTGCGTGGACGCAGACTGCGCTCGCTGCGCTTGCGTCCCCGGCATTGCTCCACCACGATGGCGCCGGGCGAAATCGCGATGCGGTCGTAATCGCCCCGGTGGCGCGCGCAGTAGTGCAGGCAGGCCGCCAGCGCAGCCTGCTCCAGCGTGGCGTAGACCAGCACATACCAGTACCCCTGCCACAGGAAGGCCAGCGCCACCAGCGCCGACGGCACGCACAGCGTCACGAACACCAGCACCAGTTGGCGCTGGGTCAGTGTGCAGCGGCGCTCCAACAGCCAGCTGCGCGGTTCCGATGGCACATCGCGCGGCATCGCCTGCTCCCGGGATAGCAAGCCTCAAGTATATCCCCGTTCACAGGCGTGGCGCCGCTACGTCAGTAGATGTCGCCGAAATCGTGCTTGGCCTTGAACAGGGTCGAGTCGATGGAAAACGAGCAGTCGGCCTGCACGGCGAAGTATTTCAAGGTCTCTTCGGGCGCGGTCGCGAACAGGCTGCGGATGGCTGTCACGCGTTCGGCCGGCGTGCGCATGCGGGCCGTCCAATCGTCGAATTTCATTTCCAGCTTCCAGTCGCCGGCGCGCTCGCAGGTGAAGCCGGCGTCCGCCAGCATCGCCAGCCATTCGGACGGCCGGTAGTCGCGCACGTGCGATGCGTCGCGCAGCAGTTCGACCGCCTGCAAGGTGGTGTCGTGCAGCGCGTTCTCCGGCGCGGTGATGTCGATGACGACCAGCACGCCGCCTTTCTTCAGTACCCGCTTCACTTCGCGCAGCGCGGCCGGCACGTCCAGCCAGTGGTGCGCCGAGAAGCGCGTGACCACCATGCAGAACGAGGCGTCCGCAAACGGCAGGCTGGCGACGTTGCCCTGTTGCGTGGCGATGTTGTCCAGCCCCCGCTCGGAGGCGGCGCCGCGCACCACGGCCAGCATCTGCTCCGACAGGTCGAACGCTGTCACGGACTTCGCCACCGGCGCCACGGCGAAGCTGGCGTGGCCGGCGCCGCAGCCCAGGTCCAGCACCGTCGGATGCGGTCCCAGCAGGCGGACGACCTCGCGCAGCGCGGCCAGGTCGGCGCCTTGCGCGTGGACGGTGCTGGTCAGGTAGGCGCTGGCGGTATTGCCGAACTGCTCGGCGACGACGGCTTGCTGTTTCATGTTTTTCTCCTGGAATGGGCGAGTCAGGGCAGAATAGGCGTATTTTTATCCTGTAACAAGACAAGTACTTATCCTGGTATAAGAACTACCATGCACAGCAAACTCGGCGAATTTATCCGCGCCCATCGCGAGCGCACACTGCCCGACAGCGTCGGCCTGCCCGGTGGCGGACGGCGCCGCACGCCCGGCCTGCGGCGCGAAGAGCTGGCGCAGCTGTGCGATGTCAGTCCGACCTGGCTGACGTGGCTGGAGCAGGGCAGGGAAGTGCAGGCGTCCGGCAAGATGCTGGCGCGGCTGGCGGAAGTGCTGCATCTGTCGGCCGCCGAGCGCGCCTACCTGTTCAGCCTGGCCGACCGGCTCGACCCGCATCACGACGACGACGGCGGCAGCGCTGAGGAGGCGCTGGACGCGATCGTCGCGGCCATCGACGCGCCGGCCTACATCCTGGACCGGCAATGGGATGCGGTAGCGTGGAATCCGCAGGCGGAGCGGCTGCTTGCCGGCTGGCTGTCGCCGTCACCGCAGTCACGGCCGAATCTGTTGCGCTACATGTTCCTCAGCGCGGCGGCGCGCGAGCTGATCGTCGATTGGCCGGAGCGCGCGCGGCGTCTGGTGGCCGAGTTTCGCGCGGACATCGGCCGGCACGCCAGCGAGCAGGTGCTGGCCGGGCTGATCGTTGAACTGTCCGACGCCAGCGCGACCTTCGCCGAACTGTGGACCTTGCAGGACGTGGTCGGCAGGGAAGGCGGCCTGCGCCGCTTCCGCCATCCGCGGCGGGGCGATCTGGACTTCAACCAGGTGACGCTGCACCTGGCCAAGCGCCATGATCTGAAGCTGGTGATGCTGCTGCCGCAGACTTGACAGGCCTGACAGCGATGACAGGAATTTGATGTTATAGTTTCTGCATCATTGCGCCTTGAGCGAAGGCCGGGCGGCTTGGCATCTTCAAGGTCTACCGCACCAGCGCAACCGAGATTTTTATCGCGCCCATGCACCGCATGGTCATCAAAGCCAGCCTGCGCCGTGCTGCGCAGATCGGCTGGCCTGGCATTTTTCAGGATGGAAGTGGATGGATGATCTGATCAGGGGCGAGATACTTTCCTTGGCGCGCACTGCGCATGGTTTAACCGAACTGTCCTATCAAAATGATCCAGCCCGGCGAGGCGAGTCGGGATGGAATGAAAAGCAGAGGGTGCTCCTCGCCGATATGGCGCTCCATTTGCTGCAAACTTCGCTCGGCCGCGGCGAGCTTTCAGAAGCCGATCTAAAAAGAAATCTGTTTTCAATTCTGACGATTTCAGATCAGTTGATGCCGGACCATGGTTTGAAAGCTGTTGCTGAGGAGTTGTATTCCTCCTAGCCTCTGAGCATAGACCTTGCGCTGTTTGATTGGAACGGTGCGTGCGGACTTGGCACTTTATAATGCCGGGCATGAAACCTTTGATCGCACTGGTATTTGCCGCGCTGTCGAGCTCGTCGGCACTGACCTGCCAGACACCAACCCCGGACAGCCTGCGCGCCGCCTGGATCACCTGGCGGGCGGCCGCGCTGAAAGACGAGCCGGGCACGTCGGCGCGGCTGTACAAATTCCCCTTCCTGCTGCTGTCCGCCTATCAGGGCGACCGGCCGCTGCGCGTGACCAAGGCCGGCTTCAACGACAACTACATCGACCTGTTCGGCGCGGAGCTGCAATTCCGCCAGGAGCTGAAGCAAACCACGGACAACGAGCACGTCGGAAAAATCGATTTCGACGACAAGGCCTGCAAGCTCAAATTCCCGGTCCGCATCCACGACACCAACTTCACCTACGACCAGAAGGCCGGCTGGCTGGTGCAGTCGATCTACATGCCGGGGGCCTACGGCATCTTCAACAAAGGCGACACCGAAGGCATACGCTGAATCGGCCTGCCTTCTGCAAGGAAAGTAGCCCCTTGCTATAATCGACACGACCGGGCACGGCCTGCCGGTCCTGGCTCCGGACGTCGCCATGATGACGTTCCCAGTGGTCCGCACGGACCTGTCGCAAGGAGCTTCCCCTGTCCACCGCCACCCGCTCAGAAAACCTGCGCAGCATCTACGCCATGCTGGCCGCAGTCGCCATGTTCTCTTTCATGGACACCACCATGAAAGTGCTGTCGTCCCACTATCCCGCCACGCAAGTGACCGCCATGCGCGCGCTCAGTTCGCTGCCGCTGCTGTGCGGCTACATGCTGTACCGCGGCGCCTTCCGCGGCATCTTCCGCGTGCGCTGGGGCATGCACATCTTCCGCAGCCTGCTGGGCATCGCCATGCTGACCTCGTTCGCCTACGGCCTCAAGGCGCTGTCGCTGGCCGAGGCGTATTCGATCTTCTTCATCGCGCCATCGCTGATCACGGCGCTGTCGGTGTTCATCCTGAAGGAGAAGGTCGGCACCGGCCAGTGGGTCGCCATCGTGGTCGGCCTGCTCGGCGTGCTGGTGGTGCTGCGGCCCGAAGGTACGGGCTTCCTGACCTTGGGCGGGCTGGCCTTGCTCGGCTCGGCCGCCTGTTACGCGATGGCCGCGATCACCAGCCGCGTGCTGGCCCGCACCGACAGCAACGAGTCGATGATGTTCTGGTATCTGCTGCTGATGGCGGCCGGCGGCCTGGCGATGTCGGCCAGCCACTGGGTGCCGGTGCGCGCCGAGGATGGCTGGGTGCTGCTGGCGCTGGCGCTGAGCGGCTTCCTCGGCCAGCTGGCGATCACGCGCGCGTTCAGCTCCGGCAAGGCCTCGGTGGTGGCGCCGTTCGAATACTCGGCGCTGGCCTGGGGCGTGGCGATCGACTGGCTGCTGTGGCACACGCTGCCGGACGGCTACACGCTGCTGGGCGCCGGCATCATCATCGCCAGCGGCATCTACCTGGTGCGGCGCGAATCGGTCCACGCCGAGGCCGAGCATCCTTGATTGTGGGAAACCCCGCCGGCAGCGCGGCGGACCCAACTTCGCTATAATCGTCGGATGTTAAAACAACGCACTATCAAAGAACTGGTCCGCACCACGGGTGTCGGCCTGCACTCCGGCACCAAGGTCGAGCTGACCTTGCGCCCGGCCGCGCCGGACACCGGCATCGTGTTCCGCCGCGTCGACCTGACGCCGGTGGTGGAGTTCCCCGCCAGCGCCATGGCCGTGGGCGATACCCGCATGGCCTCGGTGCTGGTCAAGGACGGCGCCCGCGTGTCGACCGTCGAGCACCTGATGTCGGCCTGCGCCGGCCTCGGCCTGGACAATCTGTACATCGAAGTGAGCGCCGAAGAAATCCCCATCATGGACGGCTCGGCGTCGTCGTTCGTGTATTTATTGCAACAGGCTGGCGTGCAGGAGCAGCCGGTGCCGAAAAAATTCATCCGCGTGCTGAAGCCGGTGGAAATCCGCGAAGGCACGGGCGAGAAGGAAAAATGGGCCCGTTTGACCCCGTACAACGGCTTCAAGCTGGACTTTTTCATTGAGTTCAATCATCCGGCCGTCGACGGCACCCAGCAGCGCGCCCATGTGGACTTCGGTGACGTCTCCTACGTGCACGACGTGGCCCGCGCCCGCACCTTCGGCTTCATGCAGGACGTGGAAATGCTGCGCGGCATAGGCCTGGCGCGCGGCGGTTCGCTGGAAAACGCCATCGTGATGGACGAGTACCGCATCCTCAATTCGGACGGGCTGCGCTATGACGACGAATTCGTGCGCCACAAGATTCTGGACGCCATCGGCGACCTGTACCTGGTCGGCCATCCGCTGCTGGCCAGCTACGAGGCGCACAAATCCGGCCACGCGCTGAACAACCAGCTGCTGCTGGAGCTGCTCAAGCATCCGGATGCCTATGAAATCGTCTCGTTCGAGACCAATGAAGTCGCGCCGCCGTCCTACCTGCGCCAGATGGCGCGCGAGTGGGCGCTCACCTAAGCTAGATTGGCCGGCGCTTGGCCACCATCGCCTTGAGCGCCGCGATCAGCGTGGCGTTCTGCGGCGTGTCCTCCAGCGCATCGCCGAGCTCGTCGAAGGCCGTCACGGCCGCTTCGGTCAGGGACAGGGCGCGCATCTGCTCCTTGATCTCGGCCGGTTTGCTCATCTGCACCTTCAATTTCACGCCATGCACCTGCCAGCCGCGCCGCGCCAGCGTGTCCTGCAGCTTGGGCAGCTGCTGCTTGAGCTTGGCCGCCAGGGCGGCATTCGGCAGCGACAAGGTCAATTGCCCATCCTCGAACGCCAGGATCTCGCAGTACTTGAACATGGCGGGCAGGGCCGCCGCGCAGTCTTTTTGCAGGGCGGCCATGCGCTCGATGGCCGGCAGCAGGGCCGCCATTTTGTCGTCGCGGCGCAGGAAATCGGTCGCGCCGATGGGAGTGCGGCGCGTGATGGACAGGTTGGAGGAGTTGAATCGCATGCGCAACAACATATCACAGCGGCAAAAAAACGTCACCACCGGTTAAAATAGCTTAATTTTGTGACATTGTTCACTCTTGGGCTATTGTTAAACAGGTCAATAACCCAATGTAGGCGCGGACGCATGATAAAATCACCGTCTTTTGCCATAGTCGAACTCCGTGCGGTAAGGCGTTTTTCACCTACAGAGCTTTTTTTAACGGCGTTTTTTCAAGAATTCAAGCATGTCATTACTGACCCAGATTTTCGGCAGCCGCAACCAGCGGCTGCTCAAGCAATACCAAAAAACGGTACGCGAGATCAATGCGCTCGAGCCGGCGATGGAAAAACTGTCCGACGCCGAGCTGCAAGCGAAGACGCCTGCATTCAAGGAACGCATCGCCAATGGCGAGTCGCTCGATGCGCTCCTGCCTGAGGCGTTTGCCGTCTGCCGCGAAGCAAGCAAGCGCGTCTTCAAGATGCGTCACTTCGACGTGCAGCTGATCGGCGGCATGGTTCTGCACTACGGCAAGATCGCCGAAATGGGCACCGGCGAGGGCAAAACCCTGACCGCGACCCTGCCGGCCTATCTGAATGCGCTGTCGGGCAAGGGCGTGCACATCGTGACCGTCAATGATTACCTGGCGCAGCGCGATGCGGAAACCATGGCCAAGCTGTACAGCTGGCTGGGCTTGACGACCGGTATCAACCTGTCGCAGATGGAACACGCGACCAAGCAGAAGGCTTACGCGTCGGACATCACCTACGGCACCAACAACGAATTCGGTTTCGACTACCTGCGCGACAACATGGTATTCGAAGCCCGCGACCGCGTGCAGCGCGTGCTGAACTTCGGCATCGTCGATGAAGTCGACTCGATCCTGATCGACGAAGCCCGCACCCCGCTGATCATCTCCGGCCAGGCCGAGAACCACACGGACCTGTACTACAAGATCAACGAGCTGCCAGGCATGCTGACGCTGCAGGTCGGCGAAGAAACCCCGGACGGCAAGGGCAAGGTTGACGTTCCTGGCGATTACACCAAGGACGAAAAAGCCCACCAGGTGCTGCTGACCGAAGCCGGTCACGAAAAAGCCGAAGCGATCCTGACCAAAATGGGTCTGCTGCCGGAAGGCGCCTCGCTGTACGACTCGGCCAACATCACGCTGGTGCACCACCTGTACGCGGCGCTGCGCGCGCACGCGCTGTACTTCAAGGATCAGCACTACGTGGTGCAGAACAATGAAGTGGTGATCGTCGACGAATTCACCGGCCGCATGATGACGGGCCGCCGCTGGTCCGACGGCCTGCACCAGGCAGTCGAAGCGAAAGAGGGCGTGAAGATCCAGAACGAGAACCAGACCCTGGCCTCGATCACCTTCCAGAACTACTTCCGCATGTATTCGAAGCTGGCCGGCATGACCGGTACCGCCGATACCGAAGCCTACGAGTTCCAGGAAATCTACGGCCTCGAAACCGTGGTGATCCCGCCTAACCGTCCTTCGCAGCGCAAGGACCGTCAGGACCAGGTCTACAAATCGTCGGCCGAGAAGTACAACGCCATGATGCTGGAAATCCGCGAATGCTACGACCGCGGCCAACCGGTGCTGGTGGGTACGACCTCGATCGAAAACTCGGAACTGCTGTCGGGCATCCTGACCAAGGGCGGCCTGCCGCACAACGTCCTGAACGCGAAACAGCACGCCCGTGAAGCGGAAATCATCGCCCAGGCAGGTAGCCCGAAAGCGATCACCATCGCCACCAACATGGCCGGTCGCGGTACCGACATCGTCTTGGGCGGTAACGTCGAGAAGCAGATCCAGTTCGTTGAAGCCAACGCTGAACTGAGCGACGCCGACAAGGCAGCGCAATCGAAGGCACTGCGCGACGGCTGGCAGGCATTGCACGAGCAGGTGGTTGCTGCCGGCGGCCTGCATATCGTCGGCACCGAACGCCACGAATCGCGCCGCGTCGACAACCAGCTGCGCGGCCGCGCAGCACGTCAGGGCGATCCTGGCATGTCGCGCTTCTTCCTGTCGCTGGACGACCAGCTGCTGCGCATCTTCGCGGGCGACCGCGTGCGCGCCATCATGGACCGTCTGAAGATGCCGGAAGGCGAGCCGATTGAAGCGGGCATCGTTTCGCGTTCGATCGAATCCGCACAGCGCAAGGTCGAGGCACGCAACTTCGATATCCGTAAGCAGCTGCTGGAGTACGACGACGTCGCCAACGACCAGCGCAAAGTGATCTACCAGCAGCGTAACGAGCTGCTGGAAGCGACCGACATTTCGGAACTGATCGAGTCCCTGCGCCACGGCGCCTTCACCGACCTGGTGCGCGAATACGTGCCGGCGGAATCGGTCGAAGAGCAGTGGAACATCAAGGGCCTGGAAGCGGCGCTGGCTGCGGAATGGCAGATCGACCTGCCGCTGCGCGAGATGCTGGAAAAAGAACAGAACCTGAACGACGAAGACATCCTGGAGCGCGTGATCGCTGCGGCCGATGCGCTGTATCAGTCGAAGATCGATATCGTCGGCAAGGAATCGTTCGGCGGCTTCGAACGCAACGTCATGCTGCAAAGCGTGGACAGCCACTGGCGCGAGCACCTGGCGGCGCTGGACCACCTGCGTCAGGGTATCCACCTGCGCGGCTACGCCCAGAAGAATCCGAAGCAGGAATACAAGCGCGAAGCGTTCGAGCTGTTCGGCCAGATGCTGGACATGATCAAGAACGAAGTGGTCAAGCTGATCATGACGGTCCGTATCCAGTCGCGCGAAGAGATCGATGCGGCGGAAGCGGCGATGCAGCAGTCGCACGTGGAAAACGTGAGCTACCAGCACGCCGACTTCAACCCTAACGCAGCGCCGGAAGACCTGCTGGCGCCATCGCCTTCGCTGGCCGGCCTGCCGCCAGAGCTGCAAGGCCTGAGCGGCGAGCAGCTGATGGAGCTGGGCCTGAAGGTCGGACGCAACGACCCATGCCCATGCGGCAGCGGCAAGAAGTACAAAGCCTGCCACGGCAAGCTGGCATAACAAAAAACCGGAGCTAGTCTCCGGTTTTTTTATTCTGGTTTAAAGCTGGCGTTCGTAGACGGCGCGGATGCCGGTGCGGGTTGGCGTGCTGGAGGTGCGCGCCGTGCTGGAGCTGCTGTCGGCGTAGAACTGGCCGAGCAGCTGGTCCTGATGCAGCGCGTTCAGTAGCGATATACGCAGTCGCGATTTGCTGTCGAACTTCCACAGCGCGTAGGCGTCGACGGTACGCGTGACGCCGGTGTAGCTGGCCAGCCTGTCGCTGATGCGGACCATGCCGCCGGTCTGCAGGCCGGCGTTGAAGCCCAGCGTCAGCGCGCCAGCGGGGCGGTAGTCCAGGCCCACGTTGGCGCTGAAGGGGATCTGCGCGCTGAGGCGATTGTCCGGCCCCGGCACCGCGTCGAGCCGAGACCAGTTGCGTGACGCATTCAAGCGCACGTCAGCCGGCCATGCGTTCAGCGGGAATTTGGCGTCGAACTCGATGCCGGCCACCTTGGCCTTGCCGCCGTTGTACGGCGTCGTCACCCACGATCCATTTTGCTCGAACAGCCGCTGCACCGTCACGTCGCGGATGCGCCGCGCATAGGCGGAGATGCTCGCCGAACCTTCCTTGCCGAAGTACGATTCGTACGCCGCGTCCAATCCCCACGCCAGTTCCGGCCGCAGATCGGGATTGCCCTGCACGTCCGGGTTGGTGGGGCCGTTGTCGTTGTTGATGGTGTAGCGGCGCGGCAGCAGGTCTCGCGTCGGCGGCGCTTTGTAGGTGCGGGCGAGGGCCAGTCTTATCTGGTCGCGCTCCTGGTTCGGCAGCTTCCACATCATCTGCGCCACCGGACTGAAAACGCTGGAGCGGTTTTGCACCGCCGCCAGCATGGCGCCGTCGGTGCGCGTGTCCAGCCCTTCCCAGCGCAGACCCAGGTAGGCTTGCAGGCGCGGCGTCACGTCCCACTCGTCCTGGGCGAAGAGGGCGATGCGGCGTACGCGCGCCTCGTACTCTTGCAGCAGCTGGCCCAGCGCCGCGCCGCTGGCCGCGCTGTCGTCCTGGCGGCGCATCTCGCTGCGGCGCGTGTCGGCGCCATCCCAGCCGATGGCGAGATTGTGCGCTTCGCGCAGGCGGGCCAGGTATTTGCCGCTGGTGGTGATGCTGTCGTCGTCGGCGTTCGACTTGACTGCGCGCGTGAACAGCGGCGTGCCGTCCGCGCTGGCGCCGTGAAAGGCGTAGTCGGTGTTGCGGTGGTTGTAGTCGTAGCCCAGCTTGAC
Organism: Rugamonas rivuli; assembly: GCF_009380165.1. Lineage (GTDB taxonomy): Bacteria > Pseudomonadota > Gammaproteobacteria > Burkholderiales > Burkholderiaceae_D > Rugamonas > Rugamonas rivuli. The sequence goes on along the minus strand of NZ_WHUF01000003.1, from coordinate 714,735 downwards.
GCTTAGTTTTCCGTCGGCGCCGACCGTGTGCGTCCACGTCAAGCCGCTGCGCAGGAAGACCGTGTGCGACTGCGCTCGCCAGTCGTTGTCAGGATAGGCGGTCGATGCGCCGTAGATGCTGGTTTCGCGGGAGTCCCCGTGGCTGCGGGTGCGGTACAGGTCCAGCAGGTTTTGCCAGGCCAGCGTATCGCCGTTTTCCAGCGTCCAGTTCAGGCGCGGCGCCAGATTCAGCTTGGTCTGCTGCGATGTATTCAGCTCGGTGAAGGTGCGCAGCGCCGCCGCGCCTTCCACGCGCTCGGTGGTGGCGGGCGTGTTGCGGAAGCCGGTGTCGCTCAGCGTGCCGGCCAGTCCGTACGACAGCGTGCCGGCGCGGTCGGCGATCTGCATGGTGGCCGAAGAACCGTTCACGCCCTGCAGGTTCTCCATGCCCAGCTTGATGTCGCGTTGCGCGCGGCTGCCTTTGCGTAGTACCACGTTGATGCTGCCCGCCAGCGCCTGCGCGCTGTATTCGGCCGATGCGGTACGCAGTATCTCGATGCGTTCTATCAGCTCCGGCGAGATGGCGTCGATGGACATACCCTGCGGCGCAGGCTCGCCGTTGATCAGCAATTGCGTGTAGCCCGCACCCAGCCCGCGCATGCGCACCTCGCCGCCGGCCACGGAGATGCCGGGTTGGCGCTTGAGCAGGGCGGAGAGCGTGGTGTCGCCATACAGGTCGATGTCGGCGCGGCCGACGACGATCTTGGCGGCGGTGTCGTTGCGGCGCAGGGCTTGTGCGGCGGAGCCGGCGATTTCCACGCGCTGCATGTCTGCGGCTTCTTGAGCGATGGCGTTTGCGCTCGCCGCGAGGCAGAGCAGTAGGATAGGTTTCATGAGGAGGGCTTGAGTTGGTCCGGCGCAGAGTATCGCGCCCGCCAAGGCAGCGCAGGCCTCCTTTGTGACGAGCGCCCGGAATGCCGTGACGACGTCCCGCCGCAGCGCAAGCAGGTTTTGCCAGGCCAGTGTGTCGCCGTTGTTCAGGGCCCTGTTCAGGCGCGGCGCCAGATTCAGCTTGGTCTGCTGCGATACATTCGGTTCGGCGAAGCCGTGTAGCGCCGCCGGGCTTGCCTCGCGCTCAATCGTTGTGGGCGTGTTGCGGAAGATGGTGTCGCTCAGCGTGCCTCGGCCAGCGCCCTGGGGGGGGCTGGCCGGTCTTCGGCGTGGCGGTGGCGGTGTCCACGCTGATGGTGGCGCGCATGACGCGCCGCTTCAGCAACCGCCAGATCTGGGCAGGCTTAAATCAAGCCTGTTTGCGGCGGCGCGCTGCGAAGCCGAGCAGGCCCAGGCCGGCACCGAGCATGGCGTAGGTGGCTGGTTCCGGTACCGCGTGGGCGATCGACTGCACGCCGATGTACTGGTGCACGACCAGGGCGCCGTTGACTCTCCAGTCGGACGCCGAGTAGGCGCCGCCGCAGCCGCCGCTGGACGAGTCCAGGCACCAATAGTTCCGGCCCGAACCGATGTTAGGATTCTGGAACAGGGCCATTTTGCCTGTGCCGGAGAAGTCGAACGACAGATCGGTGCTCGATGCGATCCAGCTCGACGGGCCATATATCTGGGAGTTGCCATGGTTCAAGGTAAAGCTGCTGATACCGTCATTGAGGACCAGATTCCAGTCCAGCATATCGCCAGAGCCGATGTTGCCCACGCTGCCGTTGGTGGTGATGTAACCGGTGATCGAGGCCGCGCCTTCTTGCTGATTGACGAGGTACTGGGTGACGGCATGGGCGTTGCCTGCCAACGCGAGGAGGGTGCCGGCGCCGAGCAGGACGCGGGAGAGTAAACTAATGGTCATGGGAAGCCTTTATGATGTAAGGGAAGAGAAATTAATTAACTATCATTGCTATCTTCACATCAATAATTGCATTATTGGTTGTTAAAGTGACACATGATAAAAATACTCTTGCCGGCTTCAGGCGAGCGGGTCGCCTTTGTGATGAGCGCCCGGAATGCCGTGACGATGCCCCGCCGCAGCGCATTTTGACCATGCAGGCGACTGATATACTCGCCGTCATGGATCAACCCTCCCTTACATGGCGCGAAGCGCGCAACACCTTGCTGGTCAACCTGCTGGTCTGGGGCGTGCTGTGCGCGGTTGGCGCGGCCGGCGTCTACAGCGACGTGCTGCGCCAGGGCGGCACCCGGAGCTATGGCCGCGTGCTGCTGAACTGGGATTTGAATCACGCGTTGATGCTCACGCTCAGCGTCAGCCTGTACCTGATCTTCCGCCGCTGGCCCGCGCTGACCGCCAGCGCGCGCGCCATCGCCCGCAGCTACGGGCTGGTGCTGTTCATCTTCGTGCCGCTGCAGATGTTCTATCTGGCGGTGCTGGACGCGGCGCGCGCCGATCAGCCGCTGGACCTGGCACACGTCTGGCAGTTGTTCATCACGCCGCACGGGTTTGATGTATTCCTCGAATTCGCCTGGACCACCGGTACCTTCACCGCAGTCGCCGCGGCCTGCATCTGGCGCGGCAGCCAGGCGCGGGACCGGGCGTGGCAGCAGGCGCTGACCGACAATCTGAATCTCAACCTCGAACTGGAGCGCCAGCGCATGCTGGCCTTGCGCGCGCAGCTGGAGCCGCATTTCATCTTCAACGCCCTGAACGCGATCAGCGCGCTGGTGCGCACCAGCGATGGCGACCTGGCGCTGAACGGCATCAATCGCCTGAGCGACCTGCTGCGCTACGCACTCACGGCCAGCAGTCGCGATTGGGTCACGGTCGGCGAGGAGTTGGCCTTCGTCGGCGACTATCTGGCCTTGCAGCGCCTGCGCTACAAGGCGCGCTTGCAGGTGGCAATGGACGTAGGCGATGTGCAGGGCGGCGATTGTCCGCCGCTGCTGCTGCAACCGCTGATCGAGAACGCCCTGCGCCACGACCTGGATTGCCACGAAGGGCAGAGCGACATCCGCATCACCGTGCAGCGCGACGGCGGGCAGCTGCACATCAGCATCAGCAATCCAGTAACGGCGGGCGCCACGCCCAATCCCGGCCTCGGGCTTGGGCTGGCCAACACGCGGGCGCGCTTGCAGCTGGCTTATCGCGGCGCGGCCTCGCTGCACAGCGCCGCGCGCGACGGCCGCTTTGAAGTCGAGATCCGTATGCCTTTCCACGCACAGGAGTGACAGCGATGCGCGTCTTGCTGGTCGATGACGAGGAACCGGGCCGCATCAACCTGCGCTACGCGCTGGCGCGGCATCCGCAGTGGCAGGTGGTGGCCGAATGCGCCAGCGCCGCCGCCGCGCGCGAGCTGCTGGCGCAGCAGGAAGTGGATTTGGTTTTCCTGGATGTGCAGATGCCCAGGGAATCGGGCATCGACCTGGCGCGCAGCCTGAGTGCGATGGCGGAACCGCCGCTGATCGTGTTCGTCACTGCCTACAACGTCTACGCGATAGAGGCGTTCGAAGTGCACGCGATGGACTACCTGCTCAAGCCCTTCGACGATGCACGGCTGGCGCAGACGCTGGAGCGCGCCGCAGCGATGCTGGCGCAACGCCAGCTGGCGGGCTTCGCGCCGGCGCTGCGGGCCTATGTCGCCCCGCCTTCCGGCTACTGGCAACAGGTCAGCGTGCGCTCGATCGGGCGCATCGAATGCATACGGCTGGAGGATGTGCAGTGGATGGAGGCGGACGGCAACTACGTCAAGCTGCACCTCGCCAAGCGCTGCGTGTTGTACCGCATCCCGCTCAGCCGCCTTGAGGAACATCTCGATCCTGCTCGCTTCATTCGCGTGCATCGCCGCGCCATCGTCGCGGCGGAGCAGTGCGCCACGCTGTCCGTGGTGGGCGATGGCAGCTATCTGCTGGCGCTGCGCTGCGGCGATACTGTCGCCGTCAGCGAGCGCCATGTGGAGCCGGTGCGCGCCCGCCTGGCCGAAGCCTAGGGCCTGTACCTACGCCTGGCGCGCAGGCTCGCGCTGCGGCGCCACGCGCGGCAGCAGCATGCGCACCGCCGTCCCCACGCCCGGAGCCGAGTCGATGGTGATGCGTCCACCCAGCACGCCGGTGACGATGTTGTAGACGATGTTCATCCCCAACCCCGTGCCGCCCTGGCCCATCTTGGTCGTGAAGAAGGGATCGAACACGCGCCGCAACACGTCTTCCGGCATGCCGGCGCCGTCGTCGCTGAACATCAGCTCGACGATGTCGTCGTCCACCGTCTCCGCGCGCACGGTGATGGTGCCGCCCTTTTGGTGCTCGAAAGCGTGGGTCAGCGTGTTGTTCACCAGGTTGTTCAAGACCTGGTACAGCGCGCCCGGATAGGAATCGAAAATCAGGTGCTCGGGTATCTGCATCACCACTTCGCATTCGGCGCGGCGCAGGCGCGGCATGTAGGTGGCCATGGTGTCGTGCACCGCCGAGAGCATGTCGAATTCGCGGCGCTGGTCGTTGGTCTGGTCGACGGCGATCTGCTTGAAGGACGAGATCAGCTCCGCCGCCTTGTGCAGCGAGCCGGATATCAGCTGGCTGGCCATGCGCACTTCTTCCAGATGCGCGGTCAGCTCCGAACGCCGCAGCGCGCCCGCCGCCACATGCTTGTCGAATTCCACCACGCGGTCGCGCAGCGCGGTGGAGGCCAGCAGGCTGTTGCCGATCGGCGTATTGAGTTCGTGCGCGATGCCGGCCACCAGCGATCCGAGCGACGCCATCTTCTCCGCCGCCAGCAGTTCGTCCTGCGTGCGCTGCAGGGTCTCCAGCGCGGCACTCAGGTCGGCGTTGGCGCGTTCCAGCGCGGCCGAACGGTCGCGCACGCGGGTCTCCAGCGATACGTTCAAGTCCTTCAGCTCACGCTTGGCGTTGAGTTCCTCGGTCAGGTCCAGCAGCGCCCAGATGATGGAGTCGTTGCCGTCCAGCGTCAGCGAAGACGACCAGATCGCCACGCTGCCTACGCTGCCGTCCGGCAGCAGCACGCCGGCGATGGCGCCGTGCACCGCGCCGTCGGTCTGGTACATTTTCCAGATGCGGTCGCGCTCCAGCGTGCTGGCCCAGAACGGCACCTCGTCGCTGCGCTTGCCGATCAACTTGGCCGCGCCGGCGCCGAAGGTGTGCGTGACGGCGCGGTTGGCGGCGACGATGCGGCCGTCGCGGTCCGACACCGTCAGCGGCAGCGGCGCCATGTCGAACAGGGTCTTGAAGCGCGCCTCCGATTCCGACAGCCGCTTTTGCGATTGTTCCAGCTGGTCGATGCGCTCGCGCAGCGCCGCGCTCATGGCGTTGAGCGCGCGCGTGAAGACGGCGATTTCGTCGTCGCCTTCGACCGGCAGCGCCTTGCTGTAATCGCCCAGCGTCATCTGGTGCGACTGGCCGGTCAGCGCGCTGAGGCGCCGTCCGATGCCGTGGGTGAAGGCGTAGAACAGCACCACGCCCAGCGCCAGGCCGACCAGCGAGATCACGCCGCCCTGCAGCATCACCTCGTCGCGGGCCTGCTTCAAGTCCTTGGTGGTGAGGCCGAAATTGATCGAGCCGACGCGGTTATCGCGCAGCAGCAGCGGCGAGCGCGCGTGCAGCGTGCTGTCTTCGATGATGGTGCGTACGCCTTTGAAACTGGTGCCGCCGCCTTGCCGCAGGATCTCGGGCAGGGGCATGTCGCGCTTGCCGGCTTCGATGATGGGCTTTTCGTCCTGGTCGAGGATGACCAGGTAGCGCAGAAAACTGTCGTCGGGATCGGCCAGCATTTCGGCCAGATAGCCGGTCAGTTCGGGCAGGCGGCCGCGCGTGGCGTAGGGACTGAGGGAGAGATTGAGCGTGACCGCGTACTCTTGGGCGACGCGTTCGGCGTTGGTGCTGACGGCGTGGTTCATCAGGCGCAGGCTGTTCCAGATCAGCAGGCCAACCACCAGCGCCTGGATGACGGCGCTCAGCAGCAGAAATTTCGCGCGCAGCGATAGACTCAAAACGTGCTCTCCTCAGGGCATAGCCAGGAGAGCACGGGGCTACCTGGAAGTTAAGGCAGGGTCAGAATCACTTTGACGGTGTCGTCTACTGCCGACTTGTCAATATAACCGATCGCCTTAGGATCGGCAGCAACTGCTTTCTTCACCTCGGTGTTGTTCGGGTATTCCTTCGGTGGCGTGGCTTTGCCGGTAAACACCAGCTTGGACCACAGCGCCTTTACCTGTGCGGGATCCTTCTCCGCGACCTTCTGGTAGAAGTCGGCGCGGATGTGCGAACCTTCGGCCTGGTCGACCGGCGTGAACAGGTTGGATTTACCCAGGAAGAATTGCGAAGCCTGTTCCGAGAACATGCGGGTCGCCGGGTTCTTCTGGCTGACGATGACAACGGTCTCCGCCGATGCGCCGGCCGCGGCCAGCGACGACAGCAATGCAGCGATAATGATTTTTTTCATTGTGGACTCCGGAATTAGAAGACGAAATCGACCGCTGCGGCGACGACGGTGACGTTGTTGTTGAAGCCAGGCTGCACGAAGATCAGCGAGCCGGCTTTGGTCTTAGGCTTGACGCGGTCGATTTGTACTTTCAGGGCCATCGATTTGGCGAAGTCCCAACGCACGCCGATCAGGTCCGAGGTCTGTTCCGGCGATGGCAGCAGGCCGTAGACGGCTGCGCCCAGTGGGCTGTTCTTCGGCAGGGCCGCAGGCGGCGTGACCGAGCTGCCGGCGTCCTTGTAGGAAGCGTGCGAGTAGTAAGGCAGTACTTTGCCGACGCGGTAGCCGACCATGGTGTACCAGGCGTTGGTGTCCGGGATGTAGACGGCTTCCTTGGCGCGGCGCTGTGCGTATTCGGTCTGGACGACGATGTTGTTCCAGTCCATGGTGCCGCCGATCGAGGTGAAGGCGATCTTCTTGCCGGTGGTCAGACCGAGGTCGTTGGCCAGCTGGGTGAAGCCGAACTGGGTCAGCGTGCCGGTCAGGCTGTTGATCGGGGCCAGGTCGTTGATCTTCATGTCGGCGCGGGCGTGGCCGACGCGGACCAGGAAGGGACCGTATTCGCCGGTGAAGCTGATGCCGGCCGCTGGTGCGCGGTAGGTGGCGACCGAACCGGCGCCGGTAGGCACGAACAGCTTGCCGCGGCTGACGCCGACGAAGGCCTGGGTGGTGAAGTTGATGTCGCCGAAGGCGTGCTGGTAGTTGATGTCCGCGCCGTCGACGTTTTCGATCGGAGCCTGGCCGTACATTTCAATCGGAGGACGCATCATGGTGTTGGCGTAGCCAACGTTCTGGTAGTCCGAGATCAGGAAGGTCGGCAGCACCACGCGGCCAACGCGCACGCTGGTCTCGTCGTTGATGCGGGCTTTCAGGAAGGCCCAGGTCAGGTCGGTGGTGAAGGTCGGGCTGGTGTTCTTGCGGGTCAGGATCTGCGCGGTGCCGGACAGCCAGTCGTTGATCTTGTAGGTCGCTTGCAGGCCCAGGTTGGTGTCGAGGCCGATCTTGGCCTTGTCGGACACGCCTTCAGCCTGGTTGTAGCGGGCGAATTGGGCTTGGTCGGTGTTGCTCTTGGCGACGCCCAACGTGCCGAAGCCGCTGATGCTCAGGTTCTCGTCGCCCATGGTGCCTGCCTGTGCCTGCATGGCGGCGGTGGCGGCAAATACGGCAGCTACTAGAAGTTGCTTTTTCATGTGGTCTGTTTCCTTAGATTTGTTGTCTGGTTTTTTACTGCTATCGACGATCGTGTCGCCTGTTTTGTCTCGTGACATGCGGGGATGCGGCATTCGGGCTACACCTTAAACTAATTTCCGTACGGCATGAAATTGTTTTTTAGAAATTAGATCGAACGTTCTAAAATCTTGTCGTTTTTGCGCTGAATTTCGTGATTTTCCCAACAAATTCATGGGGTTGTATGACATCCTTCTAGTGCTTTTTGAGCAAATTTGAGCTTAAAGCATGCCTTGGGGAAAATCGATGGATTTATAACTATTGGTGGCTATGATGCGATGCGCCAATTTGGCCGTCAGGTATTACAATAGCGGCTCCCACTTTCCACTCACGAGAACACTCATATGGCCGTCAATTCCCCTCTGCCCGTCGCCTCCGCACTGAAGCCTGTAGCCGGCATCGAAATCGGCTTTGCCGAAGCCGGTATCAAAAAGCCGAACCGCAAGGACGTGCTGGTGATGAAAGTGGCGCCGACCGCCACCGTGTCCGGCGTGTTCACGCTGAACCGCTTCTGCGCCGCGCCGGTGCAGATCGCCAAGGCCCACCTGGCGGCGGCCAAGGAAAGCGGCAAGCCGATCGCCGCGCTGCTGATCAACACCGGCAACGCCAACGCCGGCACCGGCGAACTGGGTCTGTCGCTGGCCAATGAAACTTGCGCCGCGCTGGCCGCGCAGCTGGGCTGCGACGCCTCGCAGATCCTGCCGTTTTCCACTGGCGTGATCCTGGAGCCGCTGCCGGCCGCCAAAGTCATCGCCGGCCTGCCGCAAGCCGTGGCCGGCCTGAAGGCCGACAACTGGTACAACGCCGCCGAAGCCATCATGACCACCGACACGCAGCCGAAAGCCGGTTCGCGCACCGTCACCATCGGCGGCCACACCGTCACCATGAGTGGCATCAGCAAGGGCGCCGGCATGATCAAGCCGAACATGGCGACCATGCTGGGCTACCTGGCGTTCGACGCCAAGGTGGCGCAGCCGGTGCTGGACGTGCTGGTCAAGCAGGTGGCCGACAAGTCGTTCAACTGCATCACCATCGATGGCGACACCTCGACCAACGATTCCTTCATGCTGATCGCCACCGGCGCCGGTTCGCTGGAAATCACCTCGGTCGATACGCCTGAATACGCCCAACTGGCGGCCGCCGTGACCGAGCTGTCGCTGTTCCTGGCGCAGGCCATCGTGCGCGACGGTGAGGGCGCGACCAAGTTCATCACCATCACCGTGGAAGACGGCGCCAGTGTGGAAGAGTGCCGCAAGATCGCCTACTCGATCGGCCACTCGCCGCTGGTCAAGACCGCCTTCTTCGCTTCCGACCCTAACCTGGGCCGCATCCTGGCCGCCATCGGCTACGCCGGTGTCGACGACCTCGATGTCAGCAAACTCAATCTGTACCTGGACGATGTGTGGGTCGCCAAGAACGGCGGCCGCAATCCGGACTACAAGGAAGAAGACGGCCAGCGCGTGATGAAGCAGAGCGAGATCCTGGTGCGCGTGAAGCTGGCGCGCGGCGCGGCTGCGGCCACCGTCTACACCTGCGACCTGTCGCACGACTACGTGAGCATCAACGCCGACTACCGTTCCTAAGATGGCGACGCCTCTCGAACAATTCCTGGTGCGCGCCGAAGCCTTGCTGGCGCGCGTGGAGGCGGTGCTGCCGCAGGCGCCGCGCGAGCCGGACTGGAAGCTGGGCTTTGCTTTCCGCTGGCGCAAGCGCAATGGCGGCGGCGCCAGTTATCTGCAAGCGGTGGCCCATGTGTCGCCGATCGCGCTGGACGACTTGCAGCACATCGGCCCGCAGAAAGAGCAGATCGAGCAGAACACCCGCCAGTTCGTGCAGGGCAAGCCGGCCAACAACGTGCTGTTGACCGGCGCGCGCGGCACCGGCAAGTCCTCGCTGATCAAGGCTTGTCTGAACCAGTTCGGCAAGGACGGCCTGCGCCTGATTGAGGTTGATAAGGCCGACCTGGCCGAGCTGCCCGACATCGTCGACATCGTGGCGGGCCGGCCGGAGCGCTTCATCATCTTCTGCGACGACCTGTCGTTCGAGGAAGGGGAGAGCGGCTACAAGGCGCTGAAGGTGGCGCTGGACGGCAGCATCTCGGCGCAGTCGGACAATGTGCTGATCTACGCCACCTCCAACCGCCGCCACCTGATGCCGGAGCGTATGTCCGACAACATGAGCTACAAGCACGACGAGGATGGCGATCTGCATCCGGGCGAGACGGTGGAAGAGAAGATTTCGCTGTCCGAGCGCTTCGGCCTGTGGCTGACTTTTTATCCGTTCAAGCAGGACGACTACCTGGCCATCGTCGGCCACTGGCTGTCGTCGCTGGGTTGCAGCGAGGCGCAGATTGAAGCCTCGCGCGCCGATGCATTGCGCTGGGCCTTGCAGCGCGGCTCGCGTTCGGGCCGCGTGGCCTGGCAGTTCGCCAAGGACTTCGCGGGGAAGCAGGCATGAGCGGCGCCGAAGTGAAGGTCAAACCGGTCGATGTCTCGGTCGGTATCCTGATGAAGCCGAATGGCGACGTGCTGCTGGGCCAGCGCCCGGCCGGCAAGCCGTACGAAGGTTATTGGGAATTCCCCGGCGGTAAAGTCGATCCGGGCGAGACGGTGCTGGAGGCGCTCAAGCGCGAGTTCGTCGAAGAGCTGGGCCTGACCATCAACAGCGCCGAGGAGTGGTGCGGCATCGAGCATGTGTACGAGCACGCGCACGTGCGGCTGCATTTCTTCATCAGCCGCGACTGGAGTGGCGAGCCGCAAAGCCTGGAAGGCCAGGCCTTTGCCTGGCAGGGTGCGGTCGGCGTCGAACCGCTGCTGCCGGCCACCATTCCGCTGCTGGAGTGGCTGGACATGGTGCGTTACGGATCGTGATGGCGCGCTGGTGGCATAGCGTCGGCGCCTGGCGCGGCTTGGCCGGCGTCGCGCTGGCTGGCTGCGTGGGCCTGGGCGCGCTGCTGGTGCTGCGCCCGGAGCCGCCGGGTCCGGCCTGGATGGCGGTGCTGTCGGCGCCGCAGGATAACAGCGCCGCCTGGGTGGCGCTGGTGAGCGCGGAGCGCCAATTGACGCTGACGCCCTTGCACGATACCGTCGTCGCCAACCGCAAGGCGTTGCAACTGTGGCTGTCCGCACCGGACGGCGGCGCGTCCGTGTCGCTGGGTTTGCTGGAGCAGGACCGCCAGTCCAAACTATCGCTGGACCAGCTGCCGCCGCTGCAAGCCGGCATGCACTTCGCGATCACGCTGGAACCGGCAACCGGTTCGTCCTCGCCGACAGGGCCGGTGTTGTACGCAGGCCAAGCAGTCAAGCCGCGACAGTAATTGTTGTTTGACTAAGTTTGCCGCTCTGCCTATGATGGCTGCCTGTTTCCCGATCCCGCTCGTCAATGAAATTGTTCAGTCTTGGCCCGCAAGCCCATGAAGTACGTCCGCGCCACGCGGGTTCCTGCCACGATTGCGCCGCCCCGGTAGACGGCAAGTATTGCAGCCGGTGCGGCCAGAGCAGCCATGTGCATGTGGCTTCGGCGGGCGAATTCATCCATCACTTCATCGGCCATTTCATCGCTGCGGAAAGCAAGCTGTGGCGCACCTTTGGCGATCTGCTTCGGCGTCCGGGCCAACTGACGGTCGATTTCATCTGCGGCCGCCGCATGCGCCATATCGATCCGCTGCGCCTGCTGTTGACGGTGTCGATGCTGGTGTTCGGCGCGCTGAAGCTGCAGACCCACCTGGTCGAAAACAATCAGCATGAGAGCAAACCGGCCACGGCGCAAACGCAGGATGCGAAGCCTTCGGAAAAGCCGTTGACGACGAAACTGACGGTGGCGGTGTTTGAGCGGTTGAGCCCGACATTTCGCACACATCTGGACGAGTACGAGGCGCTGCCTGAGGAAAAAAAGAGCAGTGTCTTGTGGCATAACTGGCTGAAGCTCGGGCCGACGCTGATACTGTGCCTGATTCCAGTGGTCGCGCTCTTCCTCAAGCTGCTCAATGCGGGGACCGGCTGGCGCTATGGCGAGCATCTGGTATTTTCGATGCACCTGCAGACCTTCGCCCTGCTGGATTTCCTGGCCTGGATGCTGCTGGCGGAAGTGACGGAGTATGCCGCACCGATAGCCCTGCTGGCGCTGGCGGTGTACATGATGTTCGCCATGCGCCGTATGTACGGCGGCAGCTGGCTGGTGCTGGCGGTGCGCTGGGGAGCGTTGGTGTATCTGGAAGTGAAGGCTTTCCTGCTGATGAGCCTGATCGCCTTCTTTATTTCCCTGATGTGAGCCGGGCTTACTCTTCGTCGTTCGGGTCGACTGGCGGCGCGGCGGGGATGGTGTACTTTTCCTCGGCCCAGGCGCCGAGATCGATTTGTTTGCAGCGTTCCGAGCAGAACGGGCGATACTTATTTTCTTCCTTCCACTCCACTTTGGCGGAGCAGGTAGGGCAGTCAACTACGGTGGCCATGATCTATCTTTAGAAGTTACAGAGGGTGAGCTCGAATGGTACATCATCTTCCAGCGGCTTGGGTTTCAAGTCGCCGCCCTGCGAGGTGAAACGCACCCACAACATGTACTTGTTGGCCGAGATCTCCGGGATCGCGCCCAGCGATTCGTCCAGCGTCAAACGCAGCATCTGGTAGACCTTGCCCTGCAACATCTGCTGATAACTGCCGGCCACGGCGATCATCTTGACCGGGCCGCCGGAATCGCGCAGCAGGCGCAGCACCAGGCCCAGCGCGTCGAACAGCGGCGCCAGCGGCGCGAACCAGGTGGCGATGTCGTTGAAGCGCTGCTCGGCCGGGCGCTTTTGCCAGGCGTAGTAGGACGGCAAGTCGAATTCGCAGGCGCCGCCGGGAATGATGGTGCGGCCGCGTATGCTCATCAGCCACTCGTTGTCGCGCACGTTCTGGCCGGTCTTGCCCTGGGCCGCGACCAAGGCGCTGCTCACGCCGTCCAGCTCGGCCAAGATGGCGTCCAGCGTTTCCGCCTGGACGTTCGGGTTCATGCGGTAGCCCAGCAGCGATTGGCGCTGGCGTTCCAGTTCTTGCAACAGGTCGGATTTCAAGTCGGCGCGGCCGGCCACCTCCAGCATGTCGAAGATGGTCGCCAGTGCGACGTGGTGCTGCATAGGATGTTCTTGATGCACAAAGAACTTGAATTTCTCGTACAGATCCTCTAATCGCAACAACGTGCGGATGCGCTCGTTGAAAGGATATTCGTAGACAATCAAAATAACATCCCTCTGTAGGTGGACTTGCGATTAATTCCCGTGATTTTGAAGCAAGCCAAGCAAAATTACAAACGTTGCGAGAGTATTGTCACCGTTCTTTTCGAAATTACGACCGCATTTGCAAATATAAATCGTGCAGGCGGGCGATTTGGGGCTCCAAAGCCTCGATCCCGCCGCCGTTTTCGATAATGTCGTCCGCCGCGGCCAGGCGCTGCTGGCGGCTCGCCTGCGTCGCCATGATGGCGCGGACTTGCGTTTCCGGCAAATTGTTACGCGCCATGACGCGGGCAATTTGCACTTCCTCCGGGCAGTCTACCGCCAGCACGCGCGTTACCCGCGCACGCCAGCTGCCCGATTCGACCAGCAGCGGCACGGCGAACATCACATAGCTGCCGGTGGCCGCCTCGGCCGCGGCCAGCGCGGTGTCGCGGATGCGCGGGTGCAGGATGGCTTCCAGCCGGATCTTGGCGCCGGGATCGGCAAACACCAGCGCGCGCATGCGGGCGCGGTCGAGCGCGCCGTTGGCGTCGGCGAACTCGGCGCCGAACTCGGCGACGATGGCCGGCATGGCCGCGCCGCCGGGCGCCGTCAGGCTGTGGGCGATCTGGTCGGTGTCGACAATGCTGGCGCCGCGCGCGGCGAACAGGTCGGCCACCGTGCTCTTGCCGCTGCCGATGCCGCCGGTCAGGCCGATGGAGAAGGGCAGTGTGCTGTTCATCGGGACTTAGAAATAGGGATAGACGGAACGGGTAAAGGCCATGATGGGCTCGCCGTACAGGAAGGCGATCAGGCCGGCCGCCGCCAGATAGGGGCCGAACGGGATCTGGTACTCCAGGCCCTTGCGGTTGACGATCATCAGCACGATGCCGACCACCGAGCCCACCAGCGACGACATCAGCACGATGGCCGGCAGCATCGCCCAGCCCATCCACGCGCCCAGCGCGGCCAGCAGCTTGAAGTCGCCGTAGCCCATGCCTTCGCGCCCGCGCACGAGTTTATACGCCCAATACACGCTCCACAGCGCCAGGTAGCCGGCCGCCGCGCCGATCACCGAGTCCTGCAGCGATACATAGGTGTGGTTGACGTTGAGCAGCAGCCCGGCCCAGATCAGCGGATAGGTCAGGTCGTCCGGCAGCAGCTGGGTGTCGGCGTCGATGAAGGTCATGGCGATCAGCGAGTACAGGAAGAACAGACCGCCCAGTCCTTGCCAGCCGCTGCCGTAATGCCAGACCACGGCCACCGTCAGCGCGCCGGTCAGCAGTTCGATGGCCGGGTAGCGCGGCGAGATCGGCGCCTTGCAGCTGCTGCACTTGCCGCGCAGGACCAGGTAGCTGACCACCGGGATGTTTTCCAGCGCGCCGATCTGGTGATTGCAGTGCGGGCAGGCCGAGCGCGGCACGACCAGGTTGTAGCGCTCGGTGTGCGGCTCGTCCTTGCCGGCTTCGACGGCGCAGTAGTTGTCCGACTCGCGCTGCATCATTTTCGGCAGGCGGTGGATCACCACGTTCAGGAAGCTGCCGAACAGCAGGCCGAACAGGCCGGCGATCAGGCTGATGGCGAGGTCGCCGGCGGGCGCAAACAACAGGGTCGGTTCAGGCATGGCAGGTCGGGCCGGTAGATGATCACAGAGGCCCATATTAAAGCATTACAGCAACATTGCGGGACGGTTTTTCAGCGTGCGCGACCGCCGTCAAGACCCTCCTTGGGGATATGGGAAGGCCGCGGAGAGTGTGGCAAGGTGGAGAACCTGCCATCTTTCGCCACCGAGTCCGCGATTGTCCTCTCTTACCCCGACCCCGCTGCTGTTGTTATCGGGCCTGTTGCTGGCGTGCCTGGCGCTGGGCGGCGTGCTGCTGGCCTGCCTGCGCGGCGCCGAACGCCGCCACCAGCACCGGCTGGCGCGGATGGCCGAGCGCGAGCAGGCCGCCTATGCCTTGCAGGACATGCTGCTGCAAAATATGCAGGGCATGATCCTGCGCTTCCAGGGCGTGGGCCACCGGCTGCCGGACGGCAGCGCCGAGCGCGCCACCATCGAAACCATACTCGACCAGGCCGACGAGACGCTGGCCGAGGGCCGCCAGCGCATCCTCGCGCTGCGCGTGCCGGCGGTGCGCGGCGACAACCTGAGCCAGGCGTTCGCGGCGCTGGGGCAGTCGCTGCAGCAGAGTTTCAATACCGGATTCCACCTGATCGTCAGCGCCGCGCCGGTGCCGTTGAAGGCTGAACTGAGCGAGGAAATCTACCGCATCGTGCGCGAGGCGCTGTACAACGCCTTTCAGCACGCGGGCGCCGCGCAGATCGAGCTGGAGCTGGTGTATGGCTGCGAATTTTTCTCGCTGTACGTGCGCGACGACGGCAAGGGCATGGCGCTGCGGCCGCCGTCCGGCTACCGCGGCGTGGCGGCGATGCGCGCGCGCGCCGAGCTGCTGGGCGGCAGCGTCGAAGTGTTGAGCCTGGAAGAGCAGGGGACCGAGGTGATCCTCAAAGTCCCCGCGCGGGTGTGCTACCAGCAGCCGAACCGCGCCGGTTGGCAGCGCCGGCTGGCGACCTGGCTGGGCCGCGCCGACAATGTGGGCTGAAGCCCGCTAGACCACCGAACCGAGCTTGAAGATAGGCAGGTACATCGCCACCACCAGGCCGCCGATCAGCACGCCCAGGATGACCATGATGGCCGGTTCCATCAGGCTCGACAGCGAGGCGACGGCTTCGTCCACTTCTTCCTCGTAGAAGTCGGCCACCTTGCCCAGCATGGCGTCCAGCGAGCCGGATTCTTCGCCGATGGCGACCATCTGCGTCACCATGTTCGGGAACACGTCGGCGCTCTGCATCGCCACCGTCAGGCTGGTGCCGGTGCTGACCTCGTTCTGGATCTTGCGGGTGGCGTCCAGGTAGACCGCGTTGCCGGCCGCGCCGCCCACCGAGTCGAGCGATTCCACCAGCGGCACGCCGGCGGCGAACATGGTGGCCAGCGTGCGGGTCCAGCGGGCGATGGTGGCTTTGCGGATGACGTCGCCGAACACCGGCAGGCGCAGCAGCAGGCGGTCCATGAAGCGCTGCATTTGCAGCGAACGCTGCCACGCTCGGAAGAAGAAGTAGATGGCGCCGAAGATGCCGCCGAAAATCAGATACCACCAGGCCACGAAGAATTCCGACAGCGCCATCACGAACAGCGTCGGCGCCGGCAGGTTGGCGCCGAAGCTCTTGAACACTTCCTTGAACGCCGGCACCACCCAGATCATGATCACCGCCGTGACGATGAAGGCTACCGCCAGGATGGACACCGGATACATCAGCGCCGACTTGATCTTGGCCTTCATGGCCAGCGTCTTTTCCTTGTAGATCGCCAGCCGCGTCAGCAGGTCTTCCAGGATACCGGCCTGTTCGCCCGCGCCCACCAGGTTGCAGAACAGCGGATCGAAGTACAGCGGGAACTTGCGGAACGCCTGGTTCAGGCTGGTGCCGGTCTCGATATCGGCGCGCAAGTCCATCACCAGCTTGGATACCGAGGGATTGGAGTGGCCCTTGCCGACGATGTCGAACGATTGCAGCAGCGGCACGCCGGCCTTCATCATCGTCGCCAGCTGGCGCGTGAACAGCGAGATATCCTTGTCGGTGATCTTCTTGCCGCTGCGGTAGGCTTTTTTCTTAACCTTCGTCACCATGATGCCCTGGCGGCGCAGGGTCACGTTGACCACGGCCTCGCCGCCGGCGCGCAGCTCGCCGCGCACCGTCTTGCCGCTCTTGTCCTTGCCCTCCCAGGCGAAGATCGATTCCTTGACCTGGTTGCCCGCGTTGCCAGAAGTCGCCATGGGTTATGTCCTATTCGTTGGTACAGCCGAGCACTTCTTCCAGGCTGGTCAGGCCGTTCCTGACCTTCACCAGGCCGGACTGGCGCAGCGACTTCACGCCTTCCTCTTCCGATTTGGCGGCGATCTCCATCGAGTTGCCGTGCGCCAGAATGATGCTCTCAATGGCGGGGCTGATCGGCATGATCTGGTAGATGCCGACCCGGCCCTTGTAGCCGCCGCCGTTGCAGCGCTCGCAGCCGACCGGGCCGTAGGGCTTCCAGCTGCCGTCCAGCTCATGCGCCTTGAAGCCGGCCTTGAGCAGCAGCTCGTTGGAGATCTCCACCGGCTGCTTGCAGGTGCACAGCCGCCGCGCCAGGCGCTGCGCGGTAATCAGGATCACCGACGAGGCGATGTTGAACGGCGCCACGCCCATGTTCATCAAGCGCGTCAGCGTCGACGGCGCGTCGTTGGTGTGCAGCGTGGAGAACACCATGTGCCCGGTCTGCGCCGCCTTGATGGCGATGTCGGCCGTTTCCAGGTCGCGGATCTCGCCGACCATGATGATGTCCGGATCCTGGCGCAGGAAGGACTTCAGCGCCACCGGGAAGGTCAGGCCGGCGCGGTCGTTGACGTTGACCTGGTTCACGCCGGGCAGGTTGATCTCGGCCGGGTCTTCGGCGGTGGAAATGTTGATGCCCGGCTTGTTGATGACGTTCAGGCAGGTGTACAGCGACACCGTCTTGCCCGAGCCGGTCGGCCCCGTCACCAGCACCATGCCGTAGGGGCGCTGGATGGCGTCGAGCAGCAGCTCCTTCTGGTCCGGGTCGTAGCCGAGCGCGTCGATGCCCATCTGCGCCTGGGTGGCGTCGAGGATACGCATCACGGTTTTCTCGCCGAACAAGGTCGGCAGCGTGGAGATGCGCAGGTCGATGGTCTTGGTCGGCGACACGATCAGGCGCATGCGGCCATCCTGCGGGATGCGCTTTTCCGAGATGTCCAGCTTGGCCAGCACCTTGATGCGCGACACCAGTTTTTCCTTGATCGAGATCGGCGGCTGGGCATGCTCCATCAGCACGCCGTCGACGCGGAAGCGCACGCGGTAGAATTTTTCGAACGGTTCGAAGTGCAAGTCCGAGGCGCCCATGTTGACGGCGTCCATCAGCATCTTGTTCAGGAAGCGCACCACCGGGGCGTCCTCGACATCGTTGGCGCCGGGATCGGCGGCGGCGTCGGCGGCCGGGGCTTCTTCCTCGGCGAACTGGATGTCCGATTCGTCGCCGCCGAGGTCGTTGATGGCCTGCTCGCTGTCCTTGTTGAGCCGCGCCAGCAGTTGCAGCAGCGCGTCATGGGCGACGATGACCGGTTCGACCGTGGATTCGGTCTGGAACTTGATCTGGTCCAGCGCCTGGGTATTGGTCGGGTCGGATATCGCCACCGACATCTTGTTGCCGCGCTTGGCCAGCGCGATCACGCGCTGCGCCTGCATCAGCTTGTTGTCGATGATCTTGGCCGGCAGCGCATCGATGTTGAGCGCCTGCACATCCATCATCGGATAGGCGAAGGTTTCGGAGCAGAACATGGCAAGCGCGCGGGCGTCGATGGCGCCGCTGGCCAGCAGCACATCGATGAAGGCGTGCTTGTCGGTGACGGCTTTTTTTTGCAGCATGTCGGCCTGGGCCGCGGAGAGGCGGCCGGCTTGCATCAATGCCCTCGCCAGCCCCGGCATCGGGGCGCCTGGCGCGGCGTTCGGTAGGACTGCTGCCATAGATGCGTCTGCTGGATGGAGGGGGCTGGATCACGGAATGATGCTCTCAGGCATCATATTTGTAAAGCCGTTTGTCCTCCCACGGAAACGATTGTACTCCCCACTGTTGCGTTTGCCGCAGCAGTGCGCGGTTTAGTGGACGCGCTTTCCGGAGGGGCGTATCAATTTGACGACTTTGATCGCCTGGTCGTGCACCTGGACCACTTCGATGATGCAGTTGGCAACTTTGATGCTGATCGGCGCGTCTGGTATTTCCTGCAACAGCTCCAGCATCAGGCCGTTCAGCGTCTTGGGGCCGTCCAGCGGGAAGGCCAGGCCGAGGCGCTTGTTGATGTCGCGCAGCGCGGTCGAGCCTTCCAGCAGGCACTCGCCCTGTTCGGACCAGCCGAAGCTGTCGGCGCGGGCCGCGCCGGGCATCGATGTCGTAAATTCACCGATCATTTCCTCGATGATATCGTCCAGCGTGACCAGGCCCTGCACCTCGCCGTATTCGTCGACGATGATGCCCAGGCGTTCCTTGTTCTCCTGGAAGTACTGGAGCTGGGTGAAGACGCCGGTGTCCTGCGGGATGAAGTAGGGCGTGGTCAGCAGTTCGCGGAAGTGTTCGACGGTCAGTTCGTCTTCCTGGTTCAGCAGCGCCACGGCCTTGCGCACGTGCAGGATGCCGATGATGCGGTTGATCTCGCCTTCGTAGACGGGCAGCTTGTTGTGGTAGCAGGTGGTCAGCTCGCGCTTGATTTCCTCGACCGTCAGTTCCAGGTTCAGCGCCTCGATCTGCGAGCGCGGCGTCATGATGTCCTCGACCGAGATGGTTTCCAGGTCGAACAGGTTGAGCAGGATGCTTTTGTGTTTTTGCGGGATGAAGTTGCCGCCTTCGAGCACGATGGAGCGCAGCTCTTCCGGCGACAGGCGGGCATCGTGCGCGTGGGCGCCGGCCTTGATGCGGAACAGCTTGAGCACCAGCGTGACGAACAGGTTGACGAACCAGATCACCGGCTTGGCCA
The DNA here is from genome assembly GCF_009380165.1 of Rugamonas rivuli. Taxonomy (GTDB): domain Bacteria; phylum Pseudomonadota; class Gammaproteobacteria; order Burkholderiales; family Burkholderiaceae_D; genus Rugamonas; species Rugamonas rivuli. The sequence continues at coordinate 695,312 of NZ_WHUF01000003.1, read as the reverse complement.
GCGCCATCAGCGGTTTCAGCACCATGCTGGTGGGCAGGGCGATTTTTTCCGGGAAGGTGGCGCCGATGACCTTGGGCGAGATCTCGGCGAACACGATCAGCAGGAAGGCGACCACGCCGGTGGAGATGGTGATGACGTTGTCGTCATGGCCGAAGGACTGGATGGCGATGGCCGTCACCAGCGCGGTGGCCATGGCGTTGATCAGGGTATTGGCGATGAGGACCAGCGACAGCAGCTTATCGGTGCGGTCGAGCAGCCACAGGGTGGTGATGGCGCGGCGGCTGCCACGCTTGGCCATATGGCGCAGGCGATAGCGATTGGCCGCCATCAGCGCGGTTTCGGCCATGGCGAAGAAGGCCGAGCACAGTATCAGGAGAGCGAGCGCAAGAAGTTGCGCCCAAAACGGCACGGTATCCAAGAGTCACCGTAAAGAATCTTGCATGGGAAACTGGTCGGCCTGATCACTGCACCGGCCCAGACGGCATGGCCCAAAACGCAGCCACAGAGCTTCGAATTCTAAGGCAAGCCCGCCGCCGATGCAAGTTTGCCTATTTTAACTGGGGGTCAAGTCTGACATTCGGACACGAGCCCGGCCGTAGGGCTAGCCTAGTGCTGAGTTCGTGTCCGAATGTCAGACTTGACCCCAGGGTTTTTGCAGCATGACGGCCAATGCGGCGGTGGGGGCGCCGTTTTCCTGGCGGGCGGTTAGGGGTTCGGCGGCCTTCACCCGGAAACCCGTGGCGGCGGCCAGGCGTTCTATGTATTGCTGTGTGTGGGCGTAGCGGTTCGATGGGCGCAGGGTGTAGTCGGCGCCTTCGCCAGCTTCCACCGAGAAGCAGAAGTGGCCGCCGTCGCGCAGCGCGCGGTGCACGGCCGCGAAGACCGGCGCCAGGTCGCCGATGTAGACGAAGACGTCGGCTGCTACCGCCAGGTCGCAGTCGCCATCGTGGCTGGACAGGTAGGAGACCAGGTCGGCGCAGGCCAGCGTGTCGTACAGGCCGCGTTCGGCCGCCTTGTCCAGCATCTGCTGCGACAGGTCGATGCCCGCCAGGCTGCGTGAGTATGCCCGCAGATACGGGCCGCACAGGCCCGTGCCGCAGCCAAGGTCCAGTGTGTCCAGGCTATTTTCCAGCGTATCGGCGGCTATCGTGCGGCGTATCAGCCCATCCAGATAGGACGGCGTCTGGTAGTCCAGCACTTCCACCAGATGCTGGTCGAAGTGATTCGCGTACTGGTCGAACAGCGAGCGCACGTATTCCTGCGGTAGCACGGCAGGCGTCTCGCCCGCGCCCACCGAGGCTAGCGCGAAGGCGATGGTTTCGGGATTGTCGCCATGCGCCAGCGCGGCGCGATAGGCGGCGACGGCTTCCTCGTTGCGCTGCATCGAGCGCAGCGTGTTGCCGCGTGCGTAGTGAGCCAGCGCGTAGTCCGGCTTGAGTGCCAGCGCCTGGTCATAACTGTCCAGCGCCGCATCGAAGATGCCCAGCCGCTGCAAGACCGCGCCCTGGCCGTTGTAAGCCTCGGCCCATTGCGGCCGGAGATGGATGGCTCGGTCGAAGCTCTCAATCGCCTCCGGCAGGATGCGCAGGCAGTACAGCGCGTTGCCGCGCGCGAACCAGGCGTCGGCGTAGCGGTCCTTGATACGCAGGGCGTCTTCGGCCGCGCTCAACGCGTCCAGGTAGCGCCCCTGATCTTGCAGCACGATGGCACGGTTGCAGTGGGCTTCGGCATAGGAGGGTTGGATAGCCAGCGCGCGCTGATAACTGAGCAGCGCTTCGTCGAGCCGCCCAAGCCGGAGCAGCGCGTTGCCGCGATTGCTCCAGGCCATGGCGTAGTTTTCCTGCAAAGCGATGGCGCGTTCATGGCTGGCCAGTGCCTCGTCGGCGCGGCCGGCGTCGAGCAGCGCCACACCCAGATTGCAGTGCGCCTTGGCTTGCGCGCCATCGACTTCGATGGCCTGCGAGATCAGCGCGATGGCCGTCTGTGCGTCGCCTTGCTGGCGCGCGATCACGCCCAGCAGATGCAGTGCATCGAACTGGCGCGGTTCAAGTTCCAACACCTGGCGGTACAGGGCTTGTGCAGGCTGAAGCCGTCCCTGCTGGTGCAGTTCGACGGCTTGTTGCAGAAAGGACGCGGTCAGCGCTGAAGTGGATTCATTCATGGTGCGCGCATCTTAGCCGATGCGGCACCCGAACGGCTGAAAATCAGCTGCCGCGATAGGTCGAATACGCCCACGGCGAGACGACCAGCGGCACGTGGTAGTTCTGGTCCGCGCTGGCGATGCCGAAAGCCAGCGTCACCTCGTCGATGAAGCGCGGCTCAGGCAAGTCCACGCCCTGCGCCGCGAAGTAGGCGCCGGCGCCGAACACCAGCTCGTACTTGCCCGGCTTCATGGTGTCGCCTTCAAGCAGCGGCACGGCGCAGCGGCCGTCGGCGTTGGTGACGTCGGTTTTCAGCAACTCGCGGCCCTGCGCCGTGACGGCGTACAAAGCCACCTTGACGCCGACGCCAGGTTTGCCGACAGTGATATCGAGAACGTGTGTACTAAGCTTGCCCATGGTAAGTCCTATATCGGTAGGTAATAAGTATCTATTGGACAAATCATATACCGATGCCGTTCTACGCATATATGATTGCAGATATATTCCTCATAGACTAGCCAGCGCCATGACCAACTACGACAACTACCCGCGCGACCTGATCGGCTACGGCCCGAAGCCGCCTCACGCCCAGTGGCCCAACCGTGCCCGCGTGGCCCTGCAATTCGTCCTGAACTACGAAGAGGGCGGCGAAAACAATGTGCTGCACGGCGATGCCGGCTCCGAGACTTTCCTGTCCGAGATCATCGGCGCCGCCTCCTTCAGCAACCGCCACATGAGCATGGAATCGATCTACGAGTACGGCTCGCGCGCCGGCCTGTGGCGATTGCTGCGCATGTTCGAGGAACGCAAGCTGCCGTTGACGGTCTTCGGCGTAGCGATGGCGCTCAAGCGCCACCCGGAGGCGGTTGCCGCCTTCCAGGAACTCGGCCACGAAATCGCCTGCCACGGCCTGCGCTGGATCACCTACCAGAACATGGACGAAGCCACCGAGCGTGCCCACATGAAGGAAGCGGTGCAGATCATCCGCGAGCTGACCGGCAGCGCGCCGCAGGGCTGGTACACCGGCCGCGATTCGCCGCAGACCAAGCGCCTGGTGGTGGAACACGGCGGCTTCCGCTACGACGCCGATAACTACAGCGACGACCTGCCGTTCTGGCAAAAGGTCGATTACACGGACGCCGGCGGCAATGCAGCCACCGCGCCGCAACTGATCGTGCCGTACACGCTGGACACCAACGATATGCGCTTCGCCGCCGCGCAAGGCTTCAACTCGGGCACGCAGTTCTTCGACTACCTGAAGGACGCCTTCGACGTGTTGTACGCCGAGGGCGACCCGGCCGGCTTGAACCAGCCGAAGATGCTGTCGATCGGTCTGCACTGCCGCATCGTCGGCCGCCCGGCGCGCGCCGCGGCGCTGGCGCGCTTCCTCGATTACGTGCAAAAGCACGATAATGTGTGGATCACCCGCCGCATCGATATCGCCGAGCACTGGCGCAAAACCCATCCATACGCAGGCTGAGGTCACGATGTCCGAACCGATACGCTTTTACTACCGTGGCGCAGTACAGGAAATCTCCGGCGCCGCACCTACGCGCACCGTGCTCCAGCACCTGCGCGAGGATCTGCATTGCACCGGCACCAAGGAAGGCTGCGCCGAAGGCGATTGCGGCGCCTGCACCGTGGTGGTCGGCAGCCTGAACGCCGCCGGCCAGTTGGAGATGAAGGCCGTGAACTCCTGCATCCAGTTCGCGCCCACGCTGGACGGCAAAGCCTTGTTCACCGTGGAAGACCTGCAGCAGCCCGACGGCACGCTGCACCCGGTGCAGCAGGCGATGGTGGAATGCCACGGCTCGCAATGCGGCTTCTGTACGCCGGGCTTTGTCATGTCGCTGTGGGGCATGTACCTCGACAAGGACGGCCAGCCCGCACAGCGCAAGGAGATAGACGATTGCCTGTCCGGTAATCTGTGCCGCTGCACCGGATACCGTCCCATCATCGACGCCGCGCACCGCATGACCGAACTGCCGAAGGCCGGCTTCGACCGCGCCGCGCTGGCCGCGCAGCTGCGCGCATTGCAGCGCGATGCCGGCAGCAGCTACACCGCGCACGGCCAAAGCTTCCATGCGCCGCGCACATTGGACGAGCTGGTGGCGCTGCGCGCCGCGCATCCGAAAGCCACGCTGCTGTCGGGTTCCACCGACGTCGGCCTGTGGGTGACGAAGCAGATGCGCGATCTGGGCGACATCATTTATCTCGGCCACGTGAGCGCGCTGCAAACCGTCGTTGAAGCGGACGGCATGCTGCACATCGGCGCGGGCGTTACGCTCAACGATGCGTACGAAGCCTTGTGCCGCCTGTATCCGTCGCAATTGAGCGAGATGTGGCAGCGCTTCGCGTCGCTGCCGATCCGTAACGCCGGCACGCTGGGCGGCAACGTCGCCAACGGTTCGCCGATCGGCGATTCGATGCCGTGGATGATCGCCGTCGGCAGCGAAGTGGTGCTGCGCGGCCCGGCCGGCGAGCGCGTGATGCCGCTGGAAGCGTTCTATCTCGATTATCAGAAAAAGGATATGCGGCCCGACGAATTCGTGGCCGCCGTGCGCGTGCCGCTGCCGCGCGAGGGCGTGCAGTTCCGCACCTACAAGCTGGCCAAGCGCTTCGACCAGGATATCTCGGCCGTCTGCGCGGCCTTCGCGTTCAAGCTCGATGGCGATCTGGTCGTCGATGCTCGCATCGCTTTCGGCGGCATGGCCGCCACGCCGCGCCGTGCACCGCGAGCGGAAGCCGCGTTGAACGGCCTGCGCTGGAACGAAGCCAATCTGCGTGTGGCGATGGACATGCTGGCGCAGGATTTCGCGCCGCTGTCGGACATGCGCGCCTCCAGCACCTACCGCATGCAAACGGCGCAGAATCTGCTGCGCCGCTTTTGGTTCGAAACCCGCGCCGACGCGCCGCTGGCGGCCGATGCCGTCAACGCCTTCGCCTGCCGCGCTTGAAAGGAGCCATCATGAATCAACCAGTCGCTCCCTCGCTGCTTGCTGCGCAGGCGTGGAAGGCGGTCGGCGTCGCCCGTCCGCACGAATCGGCCGAGCTGCACGTGCTCGGACAAGCCACCTACACCGACGATATCCCGGAACTGCAAGGCACGCTGCACGCGGCGCTGGGCCTGTCGTCCAAGGCGCATGCGCGCATCAATGCAATGGACTTGACGCCGGTACGCAATTCGCCCGGCGTGATGGCGGTCTACACCGCCGAAGATATTGTCGGCACCAACGATTGCGGCCCGATCATCCATGACGATCCTATCCTGAGCGCGGGCGAGGTGATGTATGTCGGCCAGCCGATCTTCATCGTCGTCGCGGATACGCACGACAATGCCCGCCGCGCCGCTCGCCGCGCAGTGATCGCCTACGACGAACTGCCGGCCATCTTCACGCCGCAGGAAGCCAAGGCGGCGCAGTCGTATGTGCTGCCGCCGATGCACCTCAAGCGCGGCGATTATCAGGCAGCGTTCGAAAGCGCGCCCAATGTGGTCAAGGGCCAGCTGTTCGTCGGCGGCCAGGAGCAGTTCTACCTGGAAGGCCAGATCGCCTACGCGATCCCGAAGGAAGATAACGGCATGCTGGTGCAATGCTCGACCCAGCATCCAAGCGAGATGCAGCACGTGGTCGCCCATGCGCTGGGCGTGCATGCGCACAAGGTGCTGGTCGAGTGCCGCCGCATGGGCGGTGGTTTCGGCGGCAAGGAATCGCAGTCGGCCCTGTGGGCGGCGTCGGCCAGCATCGCTGCGGCCAAGTTGCGCCGTCCGGTCAAGCTGCGCGCCGACCGCGATGACGACATGCTCGTCACCGGCAAGCGTCACTGCTTCTTCTACGAGTACGAAGTCGGCTACGACGACAGCGGAAAAATCGTCGCCGCCAAGGTGGACATGACCTTGCGCGCCGGCTTCTCGGCCGACTTGTCCGGCCCCGTGGCGACGCGCGCGGTCTGCCACTTCGACAATGCCTACTACCTGTCGGACGTGGACATTCGCGCCGGCTGCGGCAAAACCAACACGCAATCGAATACTGCCTTCCGTGGCTTCGGCGGCCCGCAGGGCGCGATTGCGATCGAGTACATCATCGACGAAATCGCCCGCAACCTGGGCCGCGACGCGCTCGATATCCGACGTCTGAATTTCTACGGCAAGACGGAGCGCAATGTCACGCCCTACGGCCAGGAGATCGTCGACAACGTGATCGAGGCGCTGACGGCGGAGCTGGAGCAGTCCAGCGAATACCGCACGCGCCGCGCCGCCGTCGAAGCCTACAACGCCACCAGTCCCGTGCTGAAGAAAGGGTTGGCGCTGACGCCGCTGAAGTTCGGCATCGCCTTCAACGTCACGCACCTGAACCAGGCGGGCGCGCTGGTGCATGTGTATGTGGACGGTTCGGTGCTGGTCAATCACGGCGGCACGGAGATGGGGCAGGGCATCAACACCAAGGTGATGCAGGTGGTGGCGCATGAACTGGGCCTGGACCTGGATCACGTGCGCGCCACCGCCACCGACACCAGCAAGGTCGCCAACACGTCTGCGACGGCAGCTTCCACCGGCGCGGACCTGAACGGCAAGGCGGCGCAGGATGCCGCGCGCCAGATCCGCGAACGCCTGACCGCCTTCGCCATCAAGCTGTATGGCGAGGAGGATGGCGTACCGGTGCAGTTCTTCGACAACGCCGTGCACGTGAATGGCCATGTGGTGCCGTTCCCTGAACTGGTGCAGAAGGCTTATCTGGCGCGGGTGCAGCTGTGGTCCGACGGCTTCTATGCCACGCCTGGACTGCACTGGGATCCGAAGACGATGAACGGTCATCCGTTCTCCTACTACGCTTATGGCGCCGCCGTGTCCGAAGTGGTGGTCGATACGCTGACCGGCGAATGGAAGCTGCTGCGCGCCGACGCTTTGTACGACGCGGGCCGTTCGCTCAATCCCGCCATCGATCTGGGGCAGGTGGAAGGCGCGTTCATACAGGGCATGGGCTGGCTGACCACCGAGCAGTTGTGGTGGAACCCGGCCGGCAAGCTGATGACGCATGCGCCGTCGACGTACAAGATTCCCGGCGTGTCCGACTGCCCTGAGGACTTCCGCGTGCGGCTGTTCGACAACGGCAACGTCGAGGACAGCATCCACCGCTCCAAGGCCGTCGGCGAGCCGCCGCTGCTGCTGCCGTTCTCGGTGTTCTTTGCGATACGCGATGCGATTTCCAGCGTCGGCGGACATCGCGTGAATCCACCGCTGAATGCTCCTGCCACCAGCGAGGAAATCCTGCGCGCCGTGGCCGTCGTGGAAATGGCGGCTTGAGGATATCGACATGAACGAGTGGCTGACAACCGTGATGGCGGAACCGGCGGTGCTGGTGACGGTGGCTATCGTCGAGGGCTCCGGTCCTCGCGAGCCCGGCGCGCGCATGTTGGTCACGGCTGGCGGCCAGGTCGATACCATCGGCGGCGGTCATCTGGAGATGTGTGCGGTCGATGTCGGCCGCAGCATGTTGAAAAGCGCGGCCAGGACGGACGAGGGCGTGCCTGCGCGGCTGGAGCGTTACGCGCTCGGGCCGACGCTGGGCCAGTGCTGCGGCGGCGTGGTGCACCTCGCTTTCGAATTGATCGACGCATCCCTGGCCGACGTCATGGCCAGCCTGCGCAAGCGCTGGCGTGAAGACAGCTGGCGTCTCAGCGCCATCGATGGCACACCCGTGTCGCTGCTGCTCGACGCCGATGGCGCCGTGGTCGCGGGCGATGCTGCCACCTCCGGCGATGCTGCGGCATTCGGCCCCGCGTTCCCCGTCATCGATCATCAACGCGGCACCCACATCCTGCGCGACACCGCCGGCCGCCGCTGGCTGGCCGATCCCTGCCTGGCGCCGCGTGCGCACCTGCTGCTGTTCGGCGCTGGCCATGTTGGCGCGGCCATCGTGCGCATGCTGGGCGAGCTGCCCTGCACCGTCACGTGGATCGACGAACGCGAGGACATGTTCCCTCAATCGATACCGGCCAACGTCACCGTCGAAGCCACCGACGCGCCGGAAGCCCTGGTGGCCGCGGCCCCCGCTGGCGCCAGCTATCTGGTCATGACCCACAGCCACGCGCTGGACCAGCGCTTGAGCGAAGCGATCCTGTCGCGTGCCGATGTCGGCTGGTTCGGCCTGATCGGCTCGCAGACCAAGCGCGTGCAGTTCGAACGCCGCATGGCCGCGCGCGGCCTGCCGCAAGAACGCATAGCCGCCATGGTCTGCCCGATCGGCATCGCCGGCATCACCAACAAGCTGCCCGCCGCGATAGCCGCCTCCGTCTGCGCGCAATTGCTGATGGTGTGGGAAGCGCAGCAGATCGCCGCGCTCGACGTAACCGTGCCGGTGCGCCTGGCCGCATCGCGTTAGAATCAGCATTCCTCTTCAGGACATCGTTATGCCTAACACTTTGCAAGCCTACCGCGGCAGCTTGCTGCACTTTCTCGCCGATCCGGCGTTCAGCGCAGGGCCGAACGACTCGCATGTCTGGCATGAAGACGGCCTGCTGATCGTCGCCGACGGCAAAGTGCAGGCGGCCGGCGACTACGCCACGCTGCACGCGACGCTGCCGCCCGGCACCGAGCTGCACGACTACAGCGGCAAGCTGCTGATGCCCGGCTTTATCGACACCCACGTACACTACCCGCAGACAGACATGATCGCCTCGCCGGCGGAAGGCCTGCTGCCATGGCTGGAGACCTACACCTTCCCGACCGAGCGTCAGTTCGAAGACCCAAGCCACGCGGCAGGCGTGGCCGACTTCTTCCTCGACGAGCTGCTACGCTGCGGCACCACCACCGCCATGGTCTACTGCACCGTGCATCCGCAATCGGTGGACGCCTTCTTCGCCGCCAGCGAACAGCGCGGCCTGCGCATGGTGGCGGGGAAGGTGATGATGGACCGGAACTGCCCGGACTTCCTGCGCGATACCGCCGAAACCGGCGCCCGCGATACCGAAGCGCTGATCCGGCGCTGGCACAAGCGCGGCCGCGCGCTGTACGCGATCACGCCGCGCTTCGCGCCAACGTCCACCGAGGCGCAACTGCATCTGGCCGGCGAACTGGCACGCTCCTATCCCGATACCTACATCCAGACCCACGTCTCCGAAAACGAAGCCGAGTGCGCGTGGGTGCGCGAGCTGTTCCCCAACTCGCGCAGCTACATCGACGTGTACGACAGCTACGGCATGCTGCGGCCGCGCGCGATGTACGGCCACTGCATCTGGCTCAATGAACAGGACCGCGTACGCATGGCCGAAACGCAGTCGGCCGCCGCCATCTGCCCGACCTCTAATCTGTTCCTCGGCAGCGGCCTGTTCGACTTCGAACGCGCCGACCAGGCGGGCGTGCTGCTGTCGCTGGCGACCGATGTGGGCGGCGGCACTTCGTTCTCGATGTTGCAAACGATGAATGAAGCCTATAAAGTAGCGCGACTGAAGGGCAGTTACCTGCCGGCCTTGCGGATGTTCTACCTGGCCACCCTGGGCGCCGCCCGCAGCATGCAGCTGGAAGGCACGATCGGCAATTTCGCCGTCGGCGCCGAGGCGGATTTCATCGTGCTCGATCCGCAGGCCACGCCGCTGCTGCAACGGCGCACCGCGCGCGGTGTGAGCCTGGAGGAGCTGCTGTTCGCGCTCGCGCTGCTGGGCGACGACCGTGCGGTGGCGGCGACCTATTCGGCCGGCCGCCAGGTGCACGCCCGCGTAATGACTTAATCACATTGGAAGACTCATGCAAAAAAATATCGCCAGCCTGAAGGCCGTTGCCATCGCCGCCGCCCTGTTCTGCGCCTTGCCGCACGGCGCGCAAGCGGCCAGCAACGAGGAGAGCGCCAAGCGCCAGTTCGCCGCGCTGGTTGCGGGCCCGGAGCCGAAGACGGCCGAGCTGACGATGTTCCTGACCATGATGCCCAAGGGCGGCGATCTGCACCACCACTACTCGGGCGCGATCTACGCCGAGCAGTATCTGGAGTGGGTGGACAAGGAAGGCTTTTGCGTCAACAAGAACACCTACCTGATCGATACCAACAAGGCCGACACCGCCGCCGAGCAGGCCAAGCCGCTGGCGGACCGCGTCTGCCTGTCCGGCCAGGATGTGATGAACAATAACAGCGTGCTGGCCAACCTGCTGCAGCGCTGGTCCGACAAGGACTTCTACAACCACGGCGCGCTGCAATCGCCGCCGGACCGCCAGTTCTTCGATACCTTCGGCTTCTTCGGCCCGGTGGCCTCGACCAACGCGGCCGACGGCCTGCAGCGCTTGAAGCAGCGCGCCATCCAGGAAAACCTGGGCTATATCGAGACCATCTACGAGATCGCGCCTATGGCGCAGGATGCGGACTTCGACCGCAAGGCCGCAGCCGGCGGCATCACCGACGCCGACCTGGCCAGCTACGCCGCCAAGCTGGAGACCAACGGCGCCTTCCAGGGCTGGATCAAGTCCTACCTGGACAACGTCAACACCGCCAGCGTCGGCATCGACGACGACAACTTCACTATGCGCTACCAGCCGTTCGCGCTGCGCTTCCTGACGCCGTCGCAGGTGTTTTCGCAGATGGTGTCGAGCTTCAAGCTGGCCACTTCGCATCCGAAGATCGTTGGCGTCAACATTGTCGGCCAGGAGAGCGTCAACGTCTCGATGCACGACTACGCGCTGCACATGCAGATGTTTAAATTCCTGAAAACCAGGCAGCCGGGCGTGAAACTGGCGCTGCATGCGGGCGAATTGGCGCTCGGCGTGGTGCCGCCGGAAGGCCTGACCTTCCACATCAAGGACGCCATCGACGTCGCCGGCGCCAGCCGCATCGGCCACGGCATCGACATCGCCCACGAGACCGGCTCGCTGGCGACCATGAAAAAAATGCATGACAAGCAGATTCCGGTCGAGGTGAACCTGACCAGCAACCAGTTCATCCTGGGCGTCAAGGGCGAGGCCCATCCTGTCACGCTGTACCGCAAATACGGCGTGCCCTTCGTGCTGTCCACCGACGATGCCGGCGTGTCGCGCAACAACCTGTCCGGCGAATATGTGCTGTACGCCGCCCGCTACAAGCCGGACTATGCCGAGATCAAGAAACTGTCTTACGACAGCATCCGCTATTCCTTCCTCGCGGATGCCGATAAACAACGTTTATTGAAGGCATTGGACGGCAAGTTCGCCAAATTCGAGGCAGCGATCGCCGCCGCCCCGATCGCCAAGGGCCGCTGAGTCCGCTCCGGGGCCGGCGCGGCCGGTCCCGGATGTTGCGCTGCCGCGACGAGCAAATTAGTGTTACAAATCTAATTCCCCCTTAAGCCGCTTTTCGCGCGGCTTGTCATCTTTGTCATACTCCTGCTAAAGTGTGGCAACATTGCGACATCTGCGGGCAAGCCCGCACCAGCTTTGTGCGTTTTCCGAATGAATTTATTTCAAGCGGTGAACCGTCAACTATAATGCTCCCCTTAAAGATGCGCCTCGCTTACAGAGCGAAACCTGCGCGGTTCAGCGCCCCATTTATATCGCTTTCGTATAAATCCCTAAAGTAAATCGTATTTGTCACGCATTTTTTGCTGATGCATAGTTGCTTGATATGCTTACAAACTGCCAACTTTGTCGCAGTTTTGCGGGTGTTGCATGCAGATGTCAGTCAGACAAGGTCGTGACAGTCTGATCAACTGACTTCTTGTCATGTTGATGAAATATTTACTGGTTACAATTTTGTGATGTCATGGGCACTTTGTGTCAAGAATGTGACCGAAGGCCACAAGCCCGTCCGGTTCAGGCATCGAAGAACACAATAAATTTTTTTACATAAACTGGGAGTTCCCTTAATGCAATCCGCCGTTAAACACAATCCGAAGCTGCGTCTGAGCCTGGTCGCTCTGGCCTGCCAGATGGTCTGCATGGGCGCCGCGTTCGCACAGTCCGACGCCGCTCCGGCCGCCAAGCCAGCCACCGAAACCGTGACCATTACCGGCCGCAAAGTCGGTATGGGCCTGATGGTGCAGGAAGACGTGCCAAAAGCACGTTCGACCGTTACCGCCGAGGAACTGGCGAAACAGCGTCCTACCGGCAACGCCTACGACGCTCTGGCCCTGCTGCCAGCAGTGAACACCTACAGCTACGATTCGACCGGCCTGTTCGGCGGCGGTCTGACCCTGCGCGGCTTCAACAGCGACCAGATCGGTGCGACCATTAACGGCGTTCCAGTGAACGACTCGGGTAACTTCGCTGTATTCCCACAAGAATACGTCGACCAGGAAAACACCTGCACCACCTTCGTGACCCAGGGTTCGACCGACGTCGACTCCCCACAAGTTGGCGCCACCGGCGGTAACTTCGGCATCACCACCTGCGAACCGGAAGACAAGCAGCGCTTCCGCGTGGCCCAGACGCTGGGTGAGCTGAGCATGTTCAAAACCTACCTGCGCTACGACACCGGCCGCTTCTGGAACAACAAGGCCAAGGTCTTCGTTTCGGTTTCGCAAGCCAAGTCGGACAAGTGGAAGGGTGCAGGCGAAGCCAATCGCAAGCACATGGACATCGGCTTCAACTACGATTGGGACCGCTTCAACTACATCCACGGTACCGTGCTGTATAACCGCGCCGTCAACAACAACTTCAGCACCTTCAACCTGGCTGACCTGGCGAAGAACGGTTATTACTACGACTACACCACTTCCTTCATCGGCCACGCACCAGCGAGCCCAGGCAAGGCAGTGAGCGATCCGGCACAGAACAACGCCGACTCCTTCTACAAGCTGGCACTGAACCCGTTCGAAAACGTGATCGCTTCGGCGACCGCCAAGTTCCGCATCGGCGAAAACACCGACATCAAGTTCCTGCCTTACTTCTGGTACGGCTACGGCACCGGCGGCGTGCAGCAGAAACTGCAACAGGAAAATGCATTCCTGAACCCGGCCACCGGCAAATTCGTCGGCGTCGACCTGAACGGCGACGGCGACACCCTGGACAAAGTCTGGGTCTACAGCGGTTCGATCACCCGTACCCAGCGTCCAGGCGCTTCGGTATCCGTGACCCACAACTGGAACAACCACCAGATCCTGGCGGGCTTCTGGTATGAGCGCGCTACCCACAAGCAAACCGGCCCGATGGAAAAAATCGGCGCCAATGGCGAGCCTAGCGATGTCTGGCTGCGCGACAACCTGGTGACCCGTCCTGACGGTTCGCTGTACGAATCGCGCGACTGGAAGAGCATCTCGACCGCCTTCCAGGGCTTCGTGCAAGACACCGCCACCTTCATCGACGACAAGTTGACCGTCAACGTAGGCCTGCGTACTCCGCACGTCAAACGCGACTTCACCAACTACGCCAACGAAGGCAACAGCCAGACCGCGCCGAACTCGGGCATCACCTACAACTACCAGAAGACCTACTCGACTCTGCTGCCACAGTTGGGTCTGCGTTATCGCATCACCAACGACGACCAGCTGTTCGCCAGCCTGGCCAAGAACATGAAGGCGCCACCTAACTTCGTGTACTCGACCACCAACGGCAACCTGTCGCTGATCAACAACCTGCCGACCCTGCTGGGCGACGTGCGTCAAGAAACCTCGATGAACCTGGACATGGGCTACCGTCACCAGACGACCGCCATCACCACCCAGGCCACCATCTTCTTCAGCGACTTCAAGGATCGCCAGGCAACCGCCTTCGACCCGAACTCGCAAACCTCCACGCTGACCAACGTCGGCAAGGTGAAGAACAAGGGCTTCGAAGTTGAAGCGGGTAACACCCCGGTCAACGGCTGGTCGTTCTACGCTTCGCTGGGTTACAGCAGCAGCGAGATCCAGGAAAACCTGCAAGCCGGTAAAGGCATCTACCTGCCAACCAAGGGCAACCAGTTCCCACTGACCCCGAAATGGAAGGGCGGCCTGTCGGCTTCGTACGAGACCAACAGCTGGTACACCCGTCTGAAAGCTAAAGTCACCAGCAACCAGCAGGCGACCCTGGCCAACGACGAACTGGTTCCTGGCTACACCACCGTCGACTTCGACGCTGGCTACCAGTTCCCAAGCGGCGAATTCTTCAAGAATCCTAAGCTGACCCTGAACGTGTCGAACCTGCTGGATCGTCAGTACCGCAACCCATCGTCGCAGTCCGTGACCAACGCCACCGCCTATCCAGGCGTCACGGCTAAGGGCGTGTTCTACTACCTGGGCGCTCCACGCTTCGTGTCGGCAACGCTGCGCGTCGACTTCTAAGTTAAGATACCGGTCTGGTGCATGCGCCAGACCTTATCTGACAGGCAGGCCTTCGGGCCTGTTGTCGTTTTCGGGCCGGGTTGTTTTCGATCCGGCCATATGCGAGCGCCGCGCGCGACGTTCGCATATGGTCGCCGCCATCAGGGCGGCTGCCGCATCCGGAGTAACGTTAGATGAACAAGCTTTCCCTGCCGGCGCGCGCGCTGCGGCCCTTGCTGGTCCTGCCTGCCTGCGCCGCGCTGGCCCTGTCTTCCTGCACCCTGTTCAAGCCGGCGCCGCAGCCGGGCGTCACCGATATCGAACTGGTGACGCTGAACGATTTCCACGGCAATATCGAAGCGAGCAAATATGTGCTCGACAGCGCCAATGGCGGCGCACCGCGCACCATCGTCGCCGGCGGCATCGACACGCTGGGCGCCGCGCTGCAAGCCTGGCGCAAGGCCGATCCCGAGCTGCTGCTGGTCGGCGCCGGTGATCTGATCGGCGCCAGCCCTGCGATCTCGTCGATGTGGGCCGACGAACCGACCATCGCCGCGATGGACTTGCTGGGACTGCGCGCCAGCTCGGTCGGCAACCATGAATTCGACGCCGGCCGGGTGGAGCTGCTGCGCCAGCAAAAGGGCGGCTGCAATTCGCCGCGCGCCGACAAGGCCTGCAAACTTGAGAATCCCTACGGCGGCGCCAAGTTCCAGTACCTGGCCGCCAACGTCATCGACATGGTGACGAAAAAGCCGCTGCTGCCGGCCTACAAGATCGAGCAGGCGCACGGCGTCAAGATCGGCTTCATCGGCGCGGTGCTGCGCGACGCCACCGAGAAGGCGCCGGCCTCCGGCATCGCCGGCCTGGACTTCGTCGACGAGGCGGACGCCATCAACCGCCAACTGCCGGAATTGCGCAAGCAGGGCGTGGGCGTGTTCGTGGTGCTGATCCACCAGGGCGGCCGCACCACCGATAAATTCGACCAGCAGGAGTGCAGTCACCTGACCGGCCCCATTGTGGACGTGGTCAAGCGCCTCGATCCGGCGATACGGCTGGTGGTCAGCGGCCATTCGCATCGCGGCTATCTGTGCCGCGTGGACGGACGGCTGGTGACGCAGTCCGACATGGGCGGCCACGTCCTGTCGCGCATCAAGCTCTCAGTCGATACCGCCAGCAATACGCTGCGCGACGTCAGCGCGCGCCAGGAGGTGATGATCCCCGGGACCTGGCCAGCCAATCCGGCGCTGGACGCCTATCTGAAAACGGTGCGCGACCGCAGCGCCAGTGCGCTGGCGCGTCCAGTGGCGGCGCTGGCCGTGCCGAGCGTACCGCGCGAGAAGCAGGACGACGGCGAGTCCGCATTGGGCGACCTGGTCACGGACGCCACGCTGGCCGCTGGCCGTCCCTACGGCGCGCAGATCGCCTTCGTCAACAACGGCTCCTTGCGGCATGACCTCGATACCGGCGCGGGCAACCGCGTCAACGTCGGCCAGTTGCTGGCGGCGCTGCCGTACACGAATTCGCTGGTGGTGATGAACCTGCGCGGCGCGCAGATCCGCGAACTGCTGGAGCAGCAATGGCACGGCGGCCGCGATATCACGCGCGGCCTGCTGCAGGTGTCGGATGGCTTCAGCTACACCTGGGATCCACGGCGCGGCGAGGGCAGCAAGGTGCTGGCCGATACGCTGATGCTGAACGGCGTGCCGATCGAGAACGGCACGGTCTACCGCGTGGTGGTCAACAACTTCCTGGCCGAGGGCGGCGACGCCTTCCCGGCCTTCACCCTGGGCGCCAACCGCGCCGAGACCAATATCCGCGATATCGATGCGCTGACCGATTATCTGACCCGGCGCGAACAGTACGGCAAGCCGGCCGGCCGCAGCGAAACACAGGGACGCATCAAGCGTCTGCAACAACCTTAGGAGTCACCATGCGTCGCGTTTTACTTTCCGTTTTGCTGCCAGCCCTGCTGGCGTCGGCCCTGCCTGCGCGCGCCGAGTTTTCCATTCCCGGTTTTGAACTGGTGCAGACCGCGCCGGTGGAAACGCCGCTGCGCAGCAGCGACCTGCGCGACCCGGCCACCGTCTGGAACGAATTGTTCGACGGCGCCAAGAGCGAGATCGTGCTGGGCCAGTTCTATGTGGTGGGCCACGAGGGCAGCGTGTTCAACACGGTGATCGAGCACCTGGCGGCGGCGGGCAAGCGCGGCGTCAAGATCCGCTTCCTGCTGGACCAGAAGGGCGTGGGCCTGTCGGACAAGGCCACCATCGAGCAGCTGAAGGCGATACCCAACCTGGAACTGCGCATCATCGATTTCAACAAGCTGACCGGCAACGGCATCCTGCACGCCAAGTACCTGGTGGTGGATGGCGCGACCGCCTACATCGGCAGCCAGAACTTCGACTGGCGCTCGTTCGAGCATATCCACGAAACCGGCTTGCGCATCACCGACGCCAAGATCGTCGGCCAGGTGCTGTCGGTGTTCAACCAGGACTGGCGCGCGCAGGCGATCACCGCACAGGGCCAGGTGGCGCCGGCGTTGAACGTCAAGGCCACCACGCCGGACATCCACCAGGGCGCCTTCCTGCTGTCCAGCCCTAACCAGTTCAACCCGGCCGGCGTCGGCGATTCCGAGGCGGGCCTGCCGGCGCTGCTGGCCGAAGCCAAGAGCGAAGTGCGGGTGCAGCTGCTGGACTACGCGCCGCTGAGCTACGGCCCGAAAGGCACGCGTCCTTACTACGCCGTGATCGACAACGCGGTGCGCGCCGCCGCCAACCGCGGCGTCAAGATCAAGCTGATGGTCTCCAACTGGAACCTGGAAGAACTGCCGCAGGTCTACCTGAAAAGCCTGGCCGTGCTGCCGAATGTGGAGATCCGCGTGGTCACGCTGCCGACCGCCGCCAGCGGCTTCATTCCGTTTGCGCGCGTCATCCACAGTAAGACCATGGTGATCGACAACCAGGTCGCGTGGGTCGGCACCAGCAACTGGAGCGGCGGCTACTTCGATTTGTCGCGCAACCTGGAAGTGGTGATGCGTAACGAGAAAATGGCGCAACGCCTGGCCGCGCTGCACGAGCAGACCTGGAGCTCGCAGTACGCGCAGCCGCTGGACATCAACAAGAAATATCCGAAACCCGCCAAAGGCAGCCCTGAATGAAGAAGCTTGTTTTAACCGTGGCGCTGAGCAGCGCCTTCGTCTCGTTCAATGCCCACGCATGGGGTAACGACGGCCACCGTGCCGTCGGCGCCATCGCCGACCAGCTGATCCAGGGCAGTAACGCAGGGCAGCGCGTAAAGGCCTTGCTGCTGCCCGGCGAGAGCCTGGAAAAAGTCTCCATCTGGGCCGACTGCGTCAAGGGCACGTATTGCGGCCCGCAGAGCGAAGAGATGGTGGCCTACGTCGCCGCCAATCCGCAGCACGCCGAATACCACTACACCGACGTGCCGTTCCAGAACGCGCACTACCACGATCATGACGCCGGCACCGCCGACGACGATATCGTGCAGACGCTCAAGCAGTGCATCGCCACGCTGCAGGGCAAGGGCGACAAGATCAGCAACCCGCACGGCTTCACGCAGCGCCAGGCCTTGCTGATCCTGACCCACCTGGCTGGCGACGTGGTGCAGCCGCTGCACGTGGGCGCGGCGTTTGTGGACAAGAACGGCGCCTTCGTGGTGCCGCAGAAGCAGGCGCAGATCGATGCGGTCAATATGTTCGATGCGCGGGGCGGCAACAACCTGCTGCTGGACGATATCAAGTTGAGCGCCAACAGCGCGCAGCTGATACCGGCCGCGCCGCCGGAGGACAAGCCTGCCGCGCCAGGCACGCCGCCGCGCGCTCCGCAGACCACGCGTCCCTTCCATTCGTATTGGGACACCACGGTGGTGAACTATGTGTTCCGCCGCGTGGGCGCTCGCTCGCCGCAGGAGTTTGCGCAGCTGGTTATTGCTGGCAAGCCGGCAGTTATCGCCAACAGCGGCGATCCAATCAGCTGGCCGTATGCCTGGGCCGACCAGTCGCTGGCCGTGGCCAAGCTGGCGCATGCCGGCGTGACGGCGGGCGCGATCGGCCAGCAGACCAGCAAGACCGGCGAAGTCTATAACGTCTGGGCGCTGACGGTGCCGGACGATTATCCGGTCCCCAGCTCGGCCGCCGCCAAGACGCAGCTGATCCAGGGCGGCTACAACCTGGCCGCCGTGCTGCAGGCTATCTGGCCTTAACCGGCTTATGCCGGCTTATTTGCCGGTGAGAGGATTGAACCACAGCTCGCCGCGCGCCAGCGGCGTCTGTGGCGTCAGCTTGGGATTGGCGAGGTTGATGACGCGGCGCTTGTGCATGGCCGTGTTCTTGATCAAGTCACCCTTGTAGCGCTGGAACAGCGTATTCAGCGTACCGTCCTTGATCATCATCTCCATGCCGGTCTCGATGCGCTTTGCCAGCAGCTTGCCCTCGGCATCGCGGCGCACAAAGAAGTAGCGCGGCAGCGGATAGTGCAGCAGCAGCGTTTGTTCCACCGCCATCTGCGGATGGGCATCGTGGCGTTCCTGGAATTCGCGCATCGCCTCGTCGGCCGAGCGTGAGTAGAAATCGAAGCGCTCCGCCTCCAGCATGGCGAACAGACCATCGTAGCTGCTGCCTTCCACCACCGGCACACCCGCGCGCTGGAAGATGGGGATGTCGGCCCAGCCCTGGCCCAGGCCCGCGCGCAGGCGGCGCAGGTCGGCGACGTTCCTGATGCCGGCGAAGCGCTGCTGGTCCGCGCCGCGTATCAGCAGCAGCCGGTAGCCAAGCAGGCCACGGTCCACCGGCAGGCGCACCGGCAGGAACTGGCGCTCCAGCTCCGGCGTAGTGGCCCGCACGAAGATATTGATGCGTCCCGATGGCGACGACATCTCCTGCACCACGCGTGGCGGCGACATCGCCACCGTGGACTGGTGCTGTTCGAATACGCCGTACTGCGGCGTGGTCTTTTCCAGCGCGGTGCGCAGCACGGCCCAATCGTAGTCGTAACGACTATCGATGCCATCGCTGGTGAGCGGGTAGGTGAGCTGGGTGGCCGCCCGTCCGGGCGCCGCAACCAGGCAGGATGCCAGTAGCAATGCCTGCCACGCCCCCCGCAATCCATAACCCCTGTTCCGCATCATGCTGCCTGTAGCCTCTGAAACGGCTAGTGTGCCATGCCCTATGGCGCGACACCAAATTTTTTCGGCGCGGTGGCATAACAACGGATCGTTCCGCCTCGTCCCTGTCCAATTGACTTTGGCGCATCAACATGACTATGCTAGAGGCGCAGTTACAAAAGCTGCAATGCCGGCCCAGCCCCCGCCGCCCCGTTAGGTTGTTTACCTGTTCAATAACGCAGTCGGAGGTGTCGAAATATGAAGCATGCATTTTGCATAAGCGTAGCAAGCGCGCTGGCCTTTGCAGCCGCCGCACCAGCAGGGGCGCAGACATCCGCCGAACCGGCGCCCGCAGCGTCGCCGTTCACCGCCAACGTCACGTTGGCATCGCAATATATCTCGCGCGGATTCCGCCAGACCTGGGGCAAGCCCGCATTACAGGGCGGCTTCGATTATGCAGGACCGAACGGCTTCTCCGCCGGTACCTGGCTGTCCAACGTCAGCAACCGGTTCGTCGAAAACGGCTCGCTGGAATGGGACTTGTATGGCGCCTACACCGGCGCTGCCGGCGATGTAGGCTACAGCGCAGGCTTCTACTACTACAAATATCCGGGCGCCGAAATCCACGCCACCCACACTACCTACGACTACGGCGAGCTGGCGTTAGGGCTGACCTATAAATTCGCCTACGCCAAATACAACTACACGTTTACCAAAGAGTTCTTCGGCATCGAGAACGCGCGCGGCACGGGTTATCTGGACCTGGGCGCCAACGTCGAACTGGGTGACGGTTACACGCTTAACCTGCACTTCGGCCATGGCCGCGTGGCCAACAACAGCGCGTGGAGCTGGCGCGATTACAAGGCCGGCGTCACCAAGGTACTGGCGCCTGGATGGGCGGTATCGGCGGCATACACCAAGGCGCACGGCAAGACCAACGCCTACGATAACTACACGCTGGGCATACCCAATTCCGCAGGCGTGATCGAGACATCGAATCCGGCCGACGGCACGCTGGTACTGGCGCTGACCCGAACCTTCTGACTTTTCCTCACAGGCCTCACATGAGCATAGCTTTCTCAACCAAGTCCCCGTCGCCGTCGCGATTCGGCATCTCACTTTCCCTGAACGGCAAGATCTGCGCGGCAGCCACTGCGCTGGTGGTGCTCAGCCTTGCGGTGACGGCCACCGTGATCGGCATCCGCAGCAGCGCGAGCGCGGAGGCGGCGGCGATGAACCTGGCCCGCACCTCGGCGCGCGAAGTGGCGGGCACGCTGCAGGCTCGTATCGCCAGCAACCTGTCGGCGGTGATCAACCTGGCCGGTGCGATGCGTGGCACGCGCGGCGCCAATCAGGCATTGGCCCGCGACCAGATCAACGAGATGGTCAAGGCCACGCTGCTCGGATCGGAAGACCTGATCGGCGCCGCCGTCACCTGGGAGCCGAATGCGCTGGACAACAAGGATGCGGACTTCGCCGGCAAGCTGCCGTTGTACGATGCGACGGGCCGGTTCATGCCGTACTGGACGCGCGGCAGCGGCGGCGGCACGCACGTCGAACCGATCGTGTTCGACAGCGCCCCCGGCGCCAACGACTGGTACGACATCCCCAAACGCAGCGGCAAGGTGTTCTTCACCGAACCATACATCTATCCGGTGGACGGCAAGCCGACGCTGATGGCGTCGCTGGTGGCGCCGATTATGATCGAAGGTAAATTCCAAGGTACGGCCAGCGCCGACTTCATGGTGACGCGCCTGACCAAGATCCTCAACGAATTGAAGGTGATCGACGGCGCCAAGCTTAGTCTGATCTCCAACGGCGGCCTGTATGCCAGCACGCCCGTCGCTGAAAAGCTGGGCAAGAAAGCCGACGACGTGCCGGCCGCCGGCCTCGATCGCGTGCGCCAGGGGCAGGCCTATGAATACGAAGATGCCCAGGGTCTGGTGCATCTGTTGCAGCCGCTGTTCATCCACGCCGAGACGGGGCCCTGGTCGGTGCAGCTGACCTTCCCGAAAAGCGTGGCGCTGGCGCCTGCGCGCGAGCTGCTGTTGTACACGCTGATCGTCTCGCTGGTGTGCGCGGTGGCGACTGCCTTTGTGCTGATCGCCGTGGTGTTCCGTTTGACCGCGCCTTTGCGCACGCTGGGCGAGCGCATGACGGCGCTGTCCAGCGGCGACGCGGACCTGAGCGTCAAGCTGGAAGTGAACGGCAACGACGAGCTGGCGGTGATCGGCAACGGCTTCAATCAATTCGTCGGCAATATCCACGATGTGCTGGTGCAGGTGAGCTCCAGCGCGGAGAACGTGGCGCGCGGCAGCGCCGAAATCTCGCACGGGAACACCGACCTGTCCGCGCGCACCGAGCAGCAGGCCAGCGCGCTGGAGGAAACCGCCGCGTCGGTCGAGGAGTTGACCAGCACCGTCAAGGAGAATGCGGAGAACGCGCGCCAGGCCAACCAGCTGGCGGGATCGGCGTCGGAGGTGGCGCAGCGCAGTGGTGCGGTGGTGTCGCAGGTGGTGGCGACGATGGCGTCGATTAACGACTCGTCGAGCAAAATCGTGGACATCATCAGCGTGATCGACGGTATCGCATTCCAGACCAATATCCTGGCGTTGAATGCTGCCGTGGAGGCGGCACGTGCAGGTGAGCAGGGGCGTGGCTTTGCAGTGGTGGCTTCCGAGGTGCGCAACCTGGCGCAGCGCAGCGCGGCGGCGGCCAAGGAGATCAAGGCGCTGATCGACGATTCGGTCAGCAAGGTGGCCGATGGCAGCAGGCTGGTGGACGAAGCGGGCAGCACGATGGATGAAGTGGTGTCCAGCGTGCGCCGCGTGACCGCGATCATGAGCGAGATCACCGTTGCGACGGCGGAGCAGAGCGAAGGCATCTCGCAGGTCAACCAGGCCATCGTGCAGATGGACGGCGTGACGCAGCAGAATGCGGCGCTGGTGGAGGAGGCTGCGGCTGCGGCGGAGAGCCTGCAGGAACAGGCGGCTCATCTGGCGCAGGCGGTCAGCGTGTTCAAGCTGGATCGCGGAGCGGCGGCACCGGCCGCATTGGCGGCGCCCGTACGCAAAGCGCCTGCTGTGGCGCCGCGCGTTGCAGCGCCGGTTGCAAAGGTGGCGGCTCCCGCACCTGCGCCCAAGCGCGCCGCCATCGCCAAGCCCAAGGCGTCCGCCAAGGCCGATAGCGAGTGGGAAGAGTTTTGAGCGACCGTATGAGAAAAAGCATCGCCGTTCTAGCGCTGGTCGTGGCGATGGCCCCTGCCATCGAAGCGTCCGCGCAGACGCCGGCGATCGAGAACGCCTTCGCTCCCGATGCGGGAGGGGAGGCCTTGGTTCTGAAGGTGATCGACGCGGCGACTTCGAAAATCAGGCTGGCCGCCTACTCCTTCAATTCACAGCACGTGGTGCAGGCGCTGCTCAACGCGAAGAAGCGCGGCGTGGACATCAAGGTGATGGTGGATGCGCGGCGCAATCAACGGCCGGCCAGCATTGCGGCGTTGCGCCCCTTGGTCAACGCAGGCATCCCGACGCGAACGGTTGCGGTGTACGCCATGCATCACGACAAATACATCGTCGTCGACGACCGCACCGTGCAGAATGGCAGCTTCAATTACAGCAAGGACGCCGCCACCTCGAACAGCGAAAACGTGCTGGTGGTGTGGGACAACCCGCAACTGGCGAAGTCCTTCCTGGATCACTGGGAAGACCGTTGGGCCAAAGGCGTCGATTACAAGTAGGCCTTACTGCGCCTGTATCACTTCGATGCCCAGTTTGCGATAGGGCGCCAGCAGCTGCTTAGGCACGTCCGCACTGACCACGATCGCGCCGATGCGCTCCAGCGGCGCGATCTGGAACGGCGATGCCGTGTCGAGTTTTTCCGGCGACGCCAGCACCACCGTTTTCACGGAAGCCGCCGCGATGGCGCGCTTGATCCCTGCCTCATCGTGGTCGCCGGTGCTGATGCCGTGCAGCGGGTGCAGGCTGCACACACCCATGAAAAAGATATCGGTGCGGATCTGCGCAATCGCCTCCAGCGCGGACGGCCCCATCGCCACGATGGAGTGCTTGAACAGCCGGCCGCCGATCAAAATCACTTCGATCAAAGGATGCTCGGCCAGCTCCACCGCCACGCTCGGGCTGTGCGTGACGACGGTGCAGCGCAACTCGGGCGGCAGCGCGCGCGCCAGCTGGACGGCGGTGGTGCCGCCGTCGATGAACACCACTTGTCCCGCTTCGATCATGGCCGCCGCGGCGCGCGCGATGGCGGGCTTGGCGTCGCTGGAGAGCTGCTGGCGCTGGGCGAAGTTACCCATCGCCGGCGAGGCGGGCAAGTCCAGCGGCAGCGCGCCACCGTGCACGCGTTGCAGCAGCCCTTCTGCGGCCAGCTCGCGCAGGTCGCGGCGGATGGTGTCCTCGGACAGGCCCAGCTCCTCGCTGAGGGATTTGGCGACGATCTGGCCATCCTGTTTCAGGCGGGCGATCAGCAGTTCTTTGCGTTGACGTGTCAGCATATGCGTGAATTTTCTTGATGTTGCACGATATTGCATGATATCGTAAAAAAACGCAACCTTGATCAAGGAGATCGACATGCCCGAAGACCGCATCCGCATCCACAAAGTGGAAACCCTGTCCGACGACTGGTTCCTGCTGCAAAAGACCACCTTCGACTACCGCCGCAACGACGGCAGCTGGCAGCGCCAGACGCGCGAGACCTACGACCGGGGACACGGCGCCACCATCCTGCTGTACAACCGCGAACGGCGCACGGTGGTGCTGGTGCGGCAGTTCCGTTTTCCGACCTATGGCGGCGGGCATGACGGCTTCCTGATCGAAGCCGCGGCCGGCTTGCTGGACCGCGCCAGCCCGGAGGACCGCATCAAGGCCGAGGTGGAAGAGGAAACCGGCTACCGCGTGGGCGAGGTGCGCAAGGTGTTCGAGGCTTTCATGAGTCCCGGCTCGGTGACGGAGCGCCTGTATTTTTTCGTGGCTGAATACGACCCGGCCTCGCGCATTGGCGACGGCGGCGGCATCGAGGAGGAGGGCGAGGACATCGAAGTGCTGGAGCTGGCGATGGACGAGGCCATGCAGATGATGGCCGACGGCCGCATCGCCGACGGCAAGACCATCATGCTGCTGCAATACGCCGCGCTGCACCTGCTGTAAAGTAGCGGCATGAAACGATACATTTTATTGGCGCTGCTGGCGGCTGGCCAAGCCGCGGCGGCGGGCGATGCCAAGGTGGGGGCGGTGCTGTTCAAGCGCTGCGCTTCCTGCCATCAGGTCGGGCCTTACGCGCAGGGCGGTTTCGGGCCGCAGCTGAATGGCATCATCGGCCGCCGTGCGGCGTCCACCAAGGACTACAAGTACTCGGAAGCGATGAAGAAGTCGGGACTGGTGTGGGATGAGAAAACACTGGCCGCATATCTGCGCGCGCCGCACGACGTGGTGCCGGGGACGAGCATGCGTTTCTGGGGGATCAAGGATGAACAGCAGGTCGCCGACCTGCTGTCCTTTATGCGGACGCTGAAGTGATCAGCGCAGCAGATTAACGAGACTTGACGAACGGCGTGCCGAGCGCTTTCGGCGCCACCGACTTGGCCATCAGGCCCGCCAGCACGATCACCGTCACCACGTAAGGCACCATCTGGATCAGCGAGCCTGGCAGGCGGCCGACCAGCGGCAGGTCCACGCCTTCGATCTGGATCTGCACCGCGCCGAAGAAGCCGAACATCAGGCAGCCGAGGAAGGTGTAGACCGGACGCCAGTTTCCGAACACCATCGCCGTCAGCGCCAGATAACCGGCACCGGCCGACATGTCGCGCAGGAAGAAGCCGCTCTGCACGATCGCCAGGTAGGCGCCCGAGAACGAGCACAGGATGCCTGCGATGAGCATCGCCATGTAGCGCTGGCGTTCGACGCTGACACCGGCCGCATCGGCCGCATGCGGGTTCTCGCCGCAGGCGCGCAGGCGCAGGCCGAAGCGCGTGTGGTACAGCACCCAGTGCACCAGCGGCACCAGCGCGAACGCCAGGTACACCAGCACCGAATGGCCGCCGATCAGGTGCGCGTACAGCCAGCCGATGAACGGTATGCCCTCAACGGCGGCGCTGCCCGGCAGCACCACGTCGAACAAGCGCGCCTGGCCCAGGTCCGGCGTGCGGCCGCCCTGCTGGAAGAAGAACTGCGCGACCACGAAGGTCAGGCCGCTCATGGCGATGTTGATGGCGATGCCGGCCACCAGCTGGTTGCCGCGCTGCGTGATCGCGACGTAGGCTTGCAGCGTCGCCAGCAGCACCGATACCAGCATGCCCGCAGCCACGCCGTACCAGGGGTTTTGCGTAGCGAAGGCCACGGCCGCCGACACGAAGGCCGAAGCGAGGATCTTGCCTTCGAGGCCGATGTCGATCACGCCCGAACGTTCGGCGAACAGGCCGGCCATGCCGGCGAAAATCAGCACCGGCGCATTGCGCACGGTGGACACCAGGATGCTGCCGATTTGGAGGTCTTCAAAAGTCATGACAGTCTCACTTTTTCCGTTTGATCAGGGCGGCAATGGCGGGGGCGTAGAAGTTTTCCATCGCGCCGCAGAACAGGATGATCAAGCCCTGGATGAAGATGAAGGTCTCAGGCGGGATGTTCTGCTTTTCCAGCGACAGGTCGAAACCGCCCTGTATCAGCGCACCGAACAGCACGGCCGACAGGAAGATACCCACCGGATGCTGGCGGCCCATCAGCGCAATCGCGATGCCGACGAAGCCCGCGCCGCCGACGAAGTTCAGCGACAGGTAGTGGGTCGAACCCATGATGGAGTTGACCGAACCCAGGCCGGCCAGTGCACCGGAGATCAGCATGACGGTGATGATCATCTTGCTGATGCGGACGCCCGCGTAGTGCGCCGCATGCTTGTTCAAGCCGGTGGCGCGCAGCTTGAAGCCCCACGAGGAACGCGACACCATCACGCCGTAAATCACCAGCGCGATAATCGCCAGGAAGAAGCTGATGTTCAGCGGCGTCTCGCCCAGCACCGGGAACCACTGGTTCAGGCGCGGCATCTCTGCGGCAGCGCTGAAGGCGCGGCTGGCGGGATTCTGCTCGCCGGCCGGCACCAGGTACTTGACGATCACGGTGTTCATCAAGGCACCGGCGATGTAGTTGAACATGATGGTGGTGACCACCACGTGGCTGCCGCGTTTCGCTTGCAGGTAGCCGGGCAGGAAGGCCCACAGCGCGCCAAACAAGGCCGCGCCCAGCATGCCGATCGGGATCAGCACCCACATCGGCAGCGAGCTG
Source organism: Rugamonas rivuli (assembly GCF_009380165.1). Classification (GTDB taxonomy): domain Bacteria; phylum Pseudomonadota; class Gammaproteobacteria; order Burkholderiales; family Burkholderiaceae_D; genus Rugamonas; species Rugamonas rivuli. The sequence continues at coordinate 668,566 of NZ_WHUF01000003.1, read as the reverse complement.
TCGAAGGTCAGCATGGCCAGCGTCAGGCCCAGGCCCGCGAAGTACATCTGGCCTTCGGCGCCGATGTTGAACAAGCCGGCCTGCATGGCGATCGAAACCGCCAGGCCGGTGAAGATGAAGGTCGAGGCGTAGAACAGCGTGTAGCTCAAGCCTTCCGGATTGACGACGGCACTGTTGATCAGGATGCCCATCGATTCGATCGGGCTTTCGCCCAGCAGGTAGATCACCAGCGCGGCCACCAGCAGGGCCGACAACAGGTTCAGGATGGGCATTACAAACGCGGTTGCCCAGCGTGGCAGGTCGTGGTTATTCATGATTTGTGCATCCCGCCCATCAGCAAGCCGATACGGGTAGTGTCGAATTCTTCAATTTTCAGTTCGCCGGTGATGCGGCCGCCGCACATGACCAGAATACGGTCAGCCAGCGCGCGCACTTCTTCCAGCTCCACGGACACCAGCAGGATCGCCACGCCGGAGTCGCGCAAGGCGAGCAGCTGCGTGTGGATGCTTTCGATGGTGCCGATGTCGACGCCGCGCGTCGGCTGGCCGACCAGCATCAGCTTGGGCTGCGCCAGTACTTCGCGGGCGATCACCACCTTTTGCTGGTTGCCGCCGGAGAGCAGGCCGATACGCAGGTCATGGTTGTTGGGGCGGACGTCGAAGTTCTTCATCAGCTCCGCGCAGCGCGCGGCGATGGCCTTGAAGTCGAACAGGCCCCAGCGGTTTTTCAGCTTGTCCTGGTAGCCGAGGATGGTGTTGTGCATGACCGAGAAGGCCTTCACCACGCCATCGCGCAGGCGGTCTTCCGGGATGTGGGCGATGCCCAGTTCGCGGAAGGTGCGCGGCAGGCCGTCGGCGTCGGCGCGGCCCTGATATGGCAGCGCCTTGCCCAGGAAGTCCAGCTTGCCGGAAGTCGGCAGGCGCATGCCCGACAGGATTTCCATCAACTCGCTCTGGCCGTTGCCGGATACGCCGGCAATCGCGACGATCTCGCCGGCGCGCAGCGTGAAGCCGATATCGGCCAGCAGCTTGACCTGCTGGTCGTCCACCAGTTGCAGGTTCTCGATCTGCATCACCGGTGCGCCCGGGTTGTAGGGCTTGCGCGGCAGGTTGTTCTCGATCGGACGGCCGACCATCATATTGGCCAGGTCTTCCTTGGTGGTGCCGGCGGTCGCCACGGCGCCGATCACGCGGCCACCGCGCATCACGGTGACGGTGTCGGTGATGTCGAGGATCTCTTGCAGCTTGTGCGTGATCAGGATGATGGTCTTGCCCTGTTCCTTGAACAGGCGCAGGATCTCGAACAGCGACTCGGTTTCCTGCGCGGTCAGCACGGCGGTCGGCTCGTCCAGGATCAGGATGTTGGCGCTGCGGTAGATCTGCTTGAGGATCTCCACGCGCTGCTGCGCGCCCACCGACAGGTCGTGGATGGTGGCCAGCGGATCGACGTCGAGCCGGTAGCGGGTGCAGATCTCGCGCAGCTGCGCCTCGACGGCGGCGCGCTTGGACTTCAGCTGGAAGCCGCCTTCGCTGCCCAGCATCACGTTGTCGAGCACCGTCATGTTCTCGACCAGCATGAAGTGCTGGTGCACCATGCCGATGCCCAGCGTGATCGCTTCCTGGCTGTTGCGGATGTTGCGCGCCTGGCCATCGAGCAGGATTTCCCCGCCGTCGGCGCGGTAGTATCCGTACAGGATGCTCATCAGGGTCGATTTGCCGGCGCCGTTCTCGCCCACCAGTCCATGGATGGAACCCTTGGCGATGGTGAAGTTGACGTCCGTGTTCGCTTTCACAGCTCCGAAATGCTTGGAGATGCCGCGAAATTCTACTGCTGGCTGCATAGGATCGTTTTCGGTACGGTTAAGTAAAATGTTAAACGCGCCGCACGGGGGAATAACCCCGGCGGCGCGCTCAATGTTCAAACAGGTATCAGGCCGGGCAGGCAGCGCCCGAACGGATGTCGATAACTTTCACTTTGCCGTCGATGATGTCCTTGCGGGCACCAATGACGCGCTTCTCGATTTCCGGGGTGATCAGCTTGCGGTTGTTCTCGTCCAGCGCCCAATCCACGCCGTCTTCCTTCAGGCCCTTGGCGGTGACGCCGGCCTTCCAGGTGCCGTTCTTCATCTGCATGAAGGAGTCGTAGACGGCGTTGTCGACGCGCTTGACCATGGAGGTCAGGATGCTGCCCGGGTACAGGCTGTTCTGGTTGGAGTCCACGCCGATCGCCAGCTTGCCTTTTTCCTTGGCGGTTTGCAGCGTGCCCAGGCCGGAACCGCCGGCGACGGCAAACACCACGTCGACGCCGCGATCGAACTGCGAACGCGCCAGTTCACCGCCCTTGGCAGGGTTGTTCCACGAATCGGAAGTGGTGCCGACCATGTTCGAGCTTACTTCAACCTTAGCGCTGACCGCCTTGGCGCCCTGGGCATAGCCGCAGGCGAAGGTGCGGATCAGCGGGATGTCGACGCCGCCGATGAAGCCCAGCTTCTTGGACTTGGAGGCCATGGCCGCAGCCACGCCCACCAGGTAGGAGCCTTCTTCTTCCTTGAAGGTGATGGAGTTGACGTTGGCGCCTTGCGCCACGCCGTCGATCAGCACGAAGCGGACTTTCGGGAATTCCTTGGCGACCTTCTGCACGGCTGCCTGCTGGGCGAAGCCGATGGAGGCGATCAGGTCCAGGTTTTTGCGGGCGAGGCCGCGCAGTACCTGTTCAGCCTGGGTATCGCTGGAGGCTTGCACCTCGATGAAATTGATGTTGGTTTCCTTCTTGAAGCGCGAGGCGCCTTCAAAAGCGGACTGGTTGAACGACTTGTCGAACTTGCCGCCTGCGTCATACACGATACCCAGTTTTGGGTCAGCCGCGGACGCGCTGGCAGCGATAAACAGTGCTGCAACCGTCAAACTAAGTTGTGAAAGTTTCATGAATAGGCTCCTGGAAGATCGATATTGTATATTTTTATTGGACGAAACATGTAATTTGGCGCCGCTTTATCGCGGCAAACCCCTGATTTTTAGAGGTTTGCCTCGGGGATTTACTCTACCAGCGCCAGGAGTTTGTCGAAAGCTTGTTCAAATTGCAGCAAGCCGGCGGCCAGCAATTGCTGTCCCACCGTTTCCAGATCGATGCCGTGGCGGGCCAGTTGCGCCATCGTGGTCCGTTCCGCCTCGATGTCGGCGTCCAGCGTGCGGGCCGCTTCGCCGTGGTCGCGGAAGGCGTCCAGCGTGGCGTCCGGCACGGTGTTGATGGTGTCCGGCCCGATCAAGCCTTCGACGTAGCGCACGTCGCGCTGGTCCGGATGCTTGGTGGCGGTGCTGGCCCACAGCAGCCATTGCGGCGTGGCGCCGAAGGCGGCGAACACGGCGAAACCGCCATCGTTCTTCCACTCGTGGTAGGCGATGCGGGCGGCGGCCATGGCGGCGCGGCCGCGCAGGGCGACGGCGCTGCCGTCGGCCGAGTTTTCCAGCAGGGCGTCGACGGCGACGTCGATGCGGCTGATGAAGACGCTGGCGACGCTGGCGATGCGCTGCACCGAGGAGGTGTCCTGCAGGCGGCGGGCCAGGCCGCGGCGGTGGGCGGCGCGCACGGCCTGGATCTGGCTGGCGGTGAAGATCAGCGTCATGTTGACGTTGATGCCGGCGTAGATCACTTCCTCCAGCGCGGCGATGCCGGCCGGCGTGGCCGGTATCTTGATCATGGCGTTGGGACGGCCGATGGCGGCCCACAGGCGCTTGGCGGCGGCGATGGTGCCGCCGATGTCCTGGCTCAGGCGCGGCGACACTTCAAAGCTGACGAAGCCGGCGCGGCCGTCGGATTCGCGGTACAGCGGCGCGAACAGGTCGCAGGCGCGCTGCACGTCCGGCAGCACCAGCGCCTCGAAGCGCGCTTCCGGCGTCGCCAGTCCGGTGCGCAGCTGGGGCAGGGCGGCCTGGTAGGCGGGGTCGTTCTGGATGGCTTGATAGAAAATCGCCGGGTTCGAGGTCAGGCCCTGGATGCCGTCGGCGGCGATCAGCGCCGCCAGCTGGCCGGAGGCGAGCAGGTTGCGGCTCAGATTGTCGAGCCAGATTTGTTGTCCCAGGTCGCCGACCGCGCGCAGGCGGCTGTGTTCGAGCATGTTATTCATCTACATCTACCGTTCCAAGAATGTGACGCGGCGGCCGGGGCCTGGCGTCATGTCGCACTGCCGCAACAGTTAAGGCCGAATTTAATATTTTTGTGCTGTTGCTTTTTTGTCCGTTTGGAAAAATTTCCTGCTTGTTGGATAAATCACTTTCCGCATGTTCAGGGCCTGCCAGGGCATCCGGCGGCTCCTATGGAATCAAGTGTTTTCCTGTCAGCACAGCGTCTTTCCCCCGCTGGACGGCTTGTTTTCGAGGCCGTCCACTACTATGCATCAGCGCCGATATGTACGACAAATTCGATTTTATTTACTTATTTATATAAAATTGATATGAATCGAATCACTCAAAAAGTGAGTTTGTGTCATTTTTTTCCATGCTAGCATGGTTGGTAATTTGCATAACCTTATGCGAAACAACGTAGTTTCGATACATTTTTACCAATAAAAAACAACGACATCGTCCGCCGCCGGACACCATGGCCGGCAGCGAGGGCGAGATTTTTGGATTGATATTTCAACCTTGCCTACACAATAGGGAGCAGGACTCATGAGCAAAAAAAGTAGTGGTTACGCAGTGCGATCGCTGATCGCGCTGGCAGTTGCAAGCGCATTCCCCCTGCACGCAGCGATGGCTGCCGAAGCGGCGGCCGCAGCAACGGGCCAGTCGGCAGCCGATGCCCCGGATACCGCCACCAAAGGCCAACTGGAAACCGTGATCGTGACCGCGCAACGCCGCGCGGAAAACATCAAGGACGTCCCGATGTCGATCGCCACGCTGAAAGGCGACAAGCTCGACGTACTGACCTCGGGCGCCGCCGACATCCGTTTCCTGGCCGGCCGCTCGCCGTCCGTCAACGTCGAATCGGACTATGGCCGTACCTTCCCGCGCTTCTACATTCGCGGCCTGGGCAATACCGACTTCGACCTCAATGCTTCGCAGCCGGTCGGCCTGGTGATGGATGACATCGTCCAGGAAAACGCCATGCTCAAGGGCTTCCCGGTGTTCGATGTGGACCAGGTTGAGGTACTGCGCGGCCCGCAGGGCACGCTGTTCGGCCGCAACTCGCCGGCCGGCGTGATCAAGTTCGACTCGGCCAAGCCGGTCTTCAAGCAGGAAGGCTATCTGAGCCTGGGCCTGGGCAACTACTCGGCCAAGACCGCCGAAGGCATGTTCAACATCCCGGTCAACGACATGGTCGCGCTGCGCTTCTCCGGCACCAGCCAGCACCGCGGCGACCGCGTGCACAACACCAATCCGACCCCGAACAAGGGCACGCAGGACTTCGAAGGCTACGGTGACAACGCCTTCCGCCTGCAAGCGCTGGTTAAGCCGAACAAGGATTTCAGCGCGCTGTTCAACTACCATGAGCGCGACTACCATGGCAGCGCCACGCTGTTCCGCGCCAACATCATCAAGAAGGGCACCAACGACCTGGTCGACGGCTTCGACTACGGTTCCTACGCATCGGACGGCGTCAACTACCAGAAGCTGACCACCAAGGGCGGCAACATCCGCCTGAAGTACAACCTGGACGACATCACGCTGCACTCGATCACCGGCTACGAAACGCTGAAGTTCAACAGCCGCGCCGACGTCGATGGCGGCTACGGTTGCAACGTGGGCGACTGCCAGGTGCTGCCGGCCGGTCCGGGCAGTATTCCATTCCCGGTCGAAACCGCCGACTTGCTGCCTAACCACAAGCAGTTCTCGCAAGAGTTCCGCGCCGAGTCGAACTACAAGGGTCCGCTGCAGTGGATCGGCGGCCTGTTCTTCTTCGACGAGAACATCCAGATCGATTCGATCAGCTTCAACTCCTTCGCGCCGAACAATCCGCAGAACAGCGCCTATGCGCAGCAGTTCCAGAGCGCCAAGTCGTGGGCGGCATTCGGCTCGCTGAACTACACCGTCAGCGACAAGCTGAAGGTACGCGGCGGCCTGCGCTACACCAACGACAAGAAGGAATTCTCGGCTGTCCGCTACGAACCGCCTCTGATGTCCGGCCCGTTCGTGATCGAGAACACTTCGCACAACATCAGCTGGGATCTGAGCGGCACCTATGAACTCGACAAGAGCACCAACCTGTTCGCCCGCGTGGCAACCGGCTACCGCGCGCCGTCGATGCAGGGCCGCCTGAACGGCCTGGGCGACAAGCCATCGTTCGCCAGCGCAGAAAAAGCGGTGTCGTATGAAGCCGGTATCAAGCAAGACCTGTTCGACAAGCGCGCCCGCCTGAGCGCGGCACTGTTCCAGTACCGCGTCAAGGACAAGCAGCTGACCGCAGGCAGCGGCTCGATCAATATGAACCAGCTGATCAACGCCGAGAAAGTAACCGGCCAGGGTGTTGAAGTGGACTTCCAGGCCAATCTGAGCGACGAGTTCAGCATGACCCTGGGCGGCAGCTACAACGACACCAAGATCAAGGATCCTAATCTGTTCGTGCAGTACTGCGGCAACTACGGCAACAATCCGACCCACCTGAGCGGTTGCACCCCGACCAATGCGGCAGGTCCGTTTGCCGGCACGTCCAAGATCGACGGCAACCCGCTGCCACGCGCACCGAAGACCCAGCTGAACTTTACGCTGAAGTACAGCAAGGAAATCGGCAACGGCGAGTTCTATGCCTTCACCGACTGGACCTACCGCACCAGCTACAACTTCTTCCTGTACGAGGCTCCTGAGTACAAGGCCAAGCCTCTGGCGGAAGGCGGCGTACGCGCAGGCTACAAGTGGGGCAACGGCAAGTATGAAGCAGCGCTGTTCGGCCGCAACATCACCGACAAGCGCGTCATCCTCGGCGCCATCGACTTCGACAACCTGACCGGTATGTTGAACGAGCCTCGCACCTGGGGCGGCACCTTCAAGGTCAACTTCTAATCTGACCTCACTCTGAAAATCCCCGCGCGCCGCAAGGTGTGCGGGGATTTTTCCATCAGGAGCATTTTGTGCAGCATACCGTCGTTAATCTATGGCCGCTGCTAGGCGTGGCCGTCATCATACTTGGCTTTGCCCTGCGCGCGCATCCGGTGCTGGTGGTGATCGCCGCCTGCGCCGTCACCGGCATCGCCGCCGCCATGCCGGTCGAGAAGCTGCTGGCCACCCTGGGCGCGGCCTTCCTCAAGACCCGCAGCCTGCCGCTGATCCTGCTGCTGCCGCTGGCGGCCATCGGCCTGCTGGAGCGCTTCGGCCTGAAGGAGCATGCGCAGGCGTCTATCGCCCGCATCAAGTCCGCCACCACCGGCCGCCTGTTGATCGTCTACCTGGCGATCCGCGAGATCAGCGCCGCCTTCGGCCTGACCAGCATCGGCGGCCATCCGAACATGGTGCGTCCGCTGATCGCGCCGATGGCGGAGGGCGCGGCCGAAGTGCGCTACCCGGCGCTGACCGACGAACTGCGCCACCGCATCCGCGCCATGTCCGCCGCCACCGACAACGTCGGCCTGTTCTTCGGCGAGGACGTGTTCGTGGCCTTCGGCGCCATCCTGCTGATGCAGACCATCCTGCGCGCCGAGGGGCTGGAAGTCGATCCGCTGCACATGGCGCTGTGGGGCATACCGACAGCGGTGACGGCCTTCCTGATCCACTCCTGGCGCCTGCACCGGCTGGACGCGCAGATCGCCCGCGCCATGCTGGCGGTGAAGGAACCGGCATGATACTCAAGCTCGAATACTTCTTTTATGTGCTGGGCGCGATGCTGCTGCTGGTCGCCTGCATGTCGCTGGCCGACCGGCACAATCCCAAGCGCTGGACCAGCGGCTTGTTCTGGGCCTTGTACGCGCTGATCTACCTGGCCGGCGATCAATTGTCCCCGGTGGCGGCGGGCGTGCTGATGGTGGTGATGGCGCTGATCGCCGGCTTCGGCGGCGTGGCGCTGGGCCGCCACGGCGACCGCACGCAGGAAGAGCGCAAGAGCAGCGCGCAGCGGCTCGGCCATCGCCTGCTGATACCGGCGCTGATCATCCCCATCACGACGGTGATTGGTTCGACCCTGTTCAAGGACGTGCACCTGGGCGGCCTGCTGCTGCTCGATCCGAAGAACGCCACGCTGGTCAGCCTGGGTTGCGGCTCGCTGTTCGCGGTGGCCACCGCCTGCTGGCTGACGCGCTCCACGCCGCTGCAGGCGATGCGCGAGTCGCGCCGCCTGATCGACCACCTGGGCTGGGCGGTGGTGCTGCCGCACATGCTGGCGGTGCTTGGCCTGCTGTTCACCGAGGCCGGCATGGGCAAGGCGGTGGCGCACGTGGTCACGTCCTACATCAACCTGGACGTGCGGCTGGTGGCGGTGGCGGTGTACTGCATCGGCATGGCGCTGTTCACCATCATCATGGGCAACGGCTTCGCGGCCTTCCCGGTGATCGCGGGCGGGGTCGGCATCCCGGTGCTGGTCGGCGTTTATCACGCCAATCCGGCGGTGATGGCGGCGATCGGCATGTTCAGCGCCTACTGCGGCACGCTGATGACGCCCATGGCCGCGAACTTCAACATCGTGCCCGCCGCGCTGCTGGAGCTGCCCGACAAGAATGCCGTCGTGAAGATCCAAGTGGGCACCGCATTACCGCTATTGCTTGCTAATATAGCACTTCTTTATTTTCTAATGAACATGTGACCTGCATGTGACTTGGAGTAGAGTAGCGCACAAACAGCGCAGCAATCGGAGTCCAGTAGATGAAAAAGATAATATTGTTGACGGGGTTCGAACCGTTTAACAAGGAGACCATCAACCCCTCGTGGGAAGCGGTGCGCACCCTTCAGGGCTGGCACGAAGGCGACTTCGTGGTCCATGCTCGCCAGCTGCCGTGCGTGTTCGGCCAGGCCAGCAAGGTGATGCACCAGGCGGTGGAGGAGCTCCAGCCCAGCATCGTGATCGCGGTCGGGCAGGCGGGCGGCCGTGTCGATCTGTCGGTGGAACGCATCGCCATCAACATCGACGACGCGCCCATCGCCGACAACCAGAAGCGCCAGATCGTCGACCAGCCTATCGTCACCAGCGGCCCGGCGGCTTACTTCGCCACGCTGCCGATCAAGGCCATCGTGCATGCGCTGCGCGAAGCGGGGCTGCCGTCTTCGGTGTCGCAGACGGCGGGGACTTATGTGTGCAATCACGTGTTCTATAGCCTGATGCATCAGGCGCACGAATGGGGCACGACCATGCGCGCCGGTTTCATACACATACCGTACCTGCCGCAGCAGGCGGCCGCGCATCCGGGTTCGGCCAGCATGAAGCTGGAGGACATGGTCGAAGGCCTGCGCATCGCCATCCGCACCACGCTGGCCCACGATGTGGACATGCGCGAAGCGGGCGGGGTCACGCACTAAACTCCGGGCTTTACCGGGTTGAGGATATTCAGGAAAGCCCGCACCACCGGCGCGTCGTCCAGCGTGGTGTAGGTGATGTACAGATTCGCCGACGGCGGATTGGTACGAATCGGCAGGAACACGACGCCCGGCCAGCCGATGCGGCTGGTGGTTTCCGGCAGCAGCGCCACACCCAGCCCCGCACCCACCATCGCCAGCAGCGTCTGCGGCTCGGACGCTTCCTGGAAGATCGTCGGCTGGAAGCCGGCCTTCACACAGCATTGAATCAGATAGCGTGGGAAGGACGACTTGTCCAAGGCCAGCGTCAGCATCGGCTCGTCGGCGATGTCGGTCAGCTCGATCGCTTCTTCCTTGGCCAGCGGGTGGTGCTCGTTGATGGCCACGCACACGTCCTCGCGGAAGCACAGTTCCTGGCGCAGGTTGTCGTTTTTCAGGTCATCCTCGTCCAGCTTGGGCTCGCGCCAGAAGCCCACGTCGATCTGCTTGGCGCGCAGCGCGTCGTACTGCAGCGTCGGACCCAGTTCGTGCAGGGTCCAGCTCACGCGCGGGAACTTGGTCTGGAACTCTTCCAGCAAGCTCGGTATCGGTCCCCACATCGCCGAGCCGACGATGCCCACCCGCAGCCGGCCCACTTCGCCGCGGTCGATCTGGCGGATGGTGTCGATGGTCATGCGCATCTTGCCCAGCAGGTCGGCCGCTTCGCTCATCAGCGCCTTGCCCGCCACCGTCAGCTCGAAGGTGCGGGTGGTGCGGGCGAACAGCTTGACGCCCAGTTCACTCTCCAGCTTCATGATCTGCTGGCTCAAAGGCGGCTGCGAAATGTGCAGGCGCTCGGCGGCGCGGCTGAAACTCTTTTCTTCTGCGACGGCGAGGAAGTACTTTAGTTGTTTCAGATCGATGGACATGGCGTTCTTTGAGCGATGTGGTTCGAAGTCAGTGTGCCAGCATGGCCACCGCAAGGGCGGCGCCGCAACGGGCGTTGTTCTTCACCAGTGCGATGTTGGTCGCCAGGCTGCGGCCGTCGGTCAGCTGCTTGATGCGGGACAGCAGGAAGGGCGTGACGTTCTTGCCGGTGACGCCTTGTGCATCGGCTTCCTGCAAGGCCTGCGCGGTGATGGCGTCGATCTCCGCCTTCGGCATCGCTTCATCGGCCGGCACCGGATTGCTGACCACCACGCCGCCCTTGAGGCCCAACTGCCACTTGGTGTGGACGAAGGCTGCTTGCTCAGCCGCCGTGTCGAGCTGGAAGTCGGCGTTGAAGCCGCTCTCGCGCGTGAAGAAAGCGGGGAAGCCGCGCTGGCCCACGCTGATCACCGGCACGCCATGCGTCTCCAGGTATTCCAGGGTCAGGCCGATGTCGAGGATGGACTTGACGCCGGCGCACACCACCGCCACCGACGTCTGCGCCAGTTCCTGCAAATCGGCCGAGATATCGAAGCTGGTTTCCGCGCCACGGTGCACGCCGCCGATGCCGCCGGTGACGAACACGGAGATGCCGGCCAGTTCGGCGCAGATCATGGTGGCCGCCACGGTGGTCGCGCCCAGCTTCGATTGCGCCAGCACGTAGGGCAGGTCGCGGCGGCTGACCTTCATGGCGTCGGGCGAGGTGCCCAGCAGTTCCAGCTGTTCTTCCGACAGGCCGATGCAGATCTTGCCGCCGATGATGGCGATGGTGGCCGGCACGGCGCCGCCGTCGCGGATGATCTGTTCGACTTCACGCGCCATCTGCACGTTCTGCGGATACGGCATGCCGTGCGAGATGATGGTCGATTCCAGCGCGACGATGGCTTTGCCGGCGGCGCGGGCGGCCGCTACTTCGGGCGAAAAGAGGAGGTATTGGTGCATGGTGTGATTCCTTATGCCTTGTTGGGGAAGAGCGGCGGGTTGTATTCCGCCGACAGGTCGAAGTCGTGGATCTCGTCGAGGACATCGGCGGCCAGCATCGGCGACACCGTCTCCTGGGATTCGAGCGTCATCGCGGCCACCTTCAGGCCACGGCGGCAGGCCAGCGTCAGATCCTGGCTGCCTTGATACAGCGACCAGCAGACGGCGGCCGAGAAGGCGTCGCCGGCGCCGGTGACGTCGACCACGTCCACCTGATGCGCGGCCAGCCATACCAACTCGCCGTCGCGGGTGTGGAACACGCCCTGGCTGCCGCAGGTGACGATGACATCCTGCGCGCCCTGGGCCTGCACTTCGCGGCAGGCGGCACGCACGTCGGCTTCGGTCGGAAGGGCGCGGCCGGCGCGGGTTTCCAGTTCGCCGCGGTTCAATATCAGCAGGCGCAGGCCTTTCAGGTCGGCCGGCAGGCGGGCCATCTTCGGCTGCGACACCGCCACGATCACCAGCGGCACATTGTCGGTGCGGGCGTTATCGAGCAGCAGGGCGATGCTGTCGGCCGGCAGGTTCAAGTCCACCACCGTCATCGCGGCGGCGGAGCGCTGCGGCTGGCGGCTGGTCAGGAACTCCGGCGTGAGGCGCTCGTACAGCGCCATATCGGCCAGCGCCACCACCAGTTCGCCGGCGTCGTCGAGGATGGCGGTGTAGGTGCCGGTGGGCGTTTCCGGCAGTTTCAGGCTGCCGCGCGTGTCGATGCCGGCGCGTTCCGCGTGGTCCTGCAGGCTGCGGCCGGCGACGTCGTCGCCCAATGCGGTCAGCAGCGCGGTCGGCAGGTTCAGGCGCGACAGGTTCTCGGCGATGTTGCGCGCCACGCCGCCGTAGACTTCCTCGGCGGTGGCGGGATTGGAGGTGCCCAGCTGCATGGGGGCGATGGTGCGCAGCTTGCGGTCCAGGTTGGCGGCGCCTATGCACATCACCGGACGCTTGTCCGGCAGCACGTAGGCGCGGCCCAGCAGCCGACGTTCGCGTATCAGGCCGGCGATGTGGCCGGCCACGGCGGAGCGCGACAGGCGCAGTTCCACCGCCAGATCCTGCTGGGAGATAAAGGGGTTGGCGCGGATCAGCTGGTAGAGCTGGTCCTTCTTGGAGGAGTCGGTCACGGGGTACTCGCTAAAACATTTGTCCATCATGGTAAACATTTGTTCAAATCAAGTCAATCACGCACGGCAGCTAAGTTTGCCTTGATTTATAATACCGCCGATTTATACGAGTTTTGTATAAATGCTGAAGAAAAATGGTATTTGCCATACATATAGAGGATGATGCATAGTGTCAGCTTCCCCAGCCACAACAGAAAAACAGAGGATAACCATGTCTAATAATTCCCCATTCCAGGCAGCTGACATCATTCGCGCCCGTATCCCTGCAGGCTTCAAGCCGCGTATCGCAATGATTCTGGGTTCCGGCCTGGGCGTGCTGGCGGAACAAATGACCGACGCGGTCACGATCAGCTTCAACGAACTGCCAGGCTTCCCGATCAGCACCGTGCACGGCCACGCCGGCGAACTGGTGATCGGCACCCTGTCGGGCGTATCGGTGGTGTGCATGAAGGGCCGCGGCCACGTCTACGAAGGCTACGGCCTGGGCGTGATGACCAGCGCCGTGCGCACCATGAAGCTGCTCGGTTGCGAGATGCTGTTCGTGACCAACGCCGCAGGTTCGCTGCGCACCGAAGTCGACGCCGGCTCGCTGGTGGCGCTGACCGACCATATCAACTACCTGCCGGGCACCCCGATGATGGGCCCGAACGACGAACGCTTCGGCCCGCGCTTCTTCAGCATGGCCAACGCCTACGACGCCGACCTGCGCGCGCTGCTGCACACTTCGGCCAAAGAGAAAAACGTCACCCTGCACGACGGCGTCTACATCGCCTACGCCGGTCCTAACTTCGAAACCCCTGCCGAAATCCGCGCCTTCAAGACGCTGGGCGCAGACATGGTCGGCATGTCGGTCGTGCCGGAAGTGGTGTCGGCGCGTCACTGCGGCCTGAAAGTGGTTGGCGTGTCGGCCATCACCAACCTGGCGGAAGGCCTGTCGCCGTTCCCGCTGTCGCACGAGCAGACCCTGAAATACGCGGCTGTTGCAGCGACGTCGCTGATCGAAGTGATCCTGGGCTTCCTGGCTAACGTAGCCAAAACGCCGCAAGCGTAAGATTCCCGAGGGGCGGCCAAATGTCCGCCCCTTCTGCTTTATAGGAGTTCGAAATTATGAAACGCGCATTTATCCTCTTGCTCGATTCGTTTGGTCTGGGCGCGACGCCCGATGCCGCGAAGTACAACGACGTCGGCGCCAACACCTTCGGCCACATCGCCGAGTGGGCCGCCAAGAACGGCACGCCGATGTCGCTGCCGACCATGGAAAAACTGGGACTGGCCGCTGCCGCCCATACCGCCAGCGGCCAGTGGGCTGCCGGCTTTGAACAGCGCGACGGCTTCACTGCCGCCTACGGCGCGGCGCGCGAGCGTTCGACCGGCAAGGACACGCAGTCCGGCCACTGGGAAATCGCCGGCGTGCCGGTGGAATTCGACTGGGGCTACTTCCCGAAAACGGTGCCGTCGTTCCCGGCCGAGCTGACCGCCAAGCTGCAGGCACTGGCCGGCGTGCCGGGCTTCCTGGGCGACTGCCACGCATCGGGCACGGAGATCATCAACAAGCACGGCGACGAGCATGTCGCCAGCGGCAAGCCTATCATCTACACCTCCGCCGACTCGGTGCTGCAAATCGCTGCGCACGAAGAATCGTTCGGCCTGGAGCGCCTGTATGAAATCTGCGAGATCGCCTTCAAGCTGGTCGAGCCATACAACATCGGCCGCGTGATCGCGCGTCCGTTCGTGGGCGCCAACGGCAACTACACCCGCACCACCAACCGTCACGATTACGCGGTCGCACCGCCGGCGCCTACGCTGCTGGACCACGTGAAGAACGACGGCGGCGAAGTCATCGCCCTCGGCAAGATCAGCGACATCTTCGCGACCCAGGGCGTATCGCGCCTGGTCAAGGGCAAGGACAACATGGCGCTGTTCGACGCGCTGATGAAGGTGGAAGAAGAAGCCGGCGACAAGTCGCTGACCTTCGTGAACTTCGTCGACTTCGACCAGGCCTTCGGCCACCGCCGCGACGTTACCGGCTACTCGAACGCGCTGCACGAGATGGATGCCCGCCTGCCGGAGTTTATCGCCAAGCTGAAAGAGGGCGACCTGGTCGTGATCACCGCCGACCATGGCTGCGATCCAACCTGGCCTGGCTCCGACCACACCCGTGAACACATCCCGATGATCTTCTTCGGTCCGGGCGTGAAGGCGCAGCAGCTGCCGATCTCCGAAACCTTCTCCGACATCGGCCAGACCCTGGCCCATCACCTCGGCGTCAAACCACTTTCCCACGGAAGCAACCTGTTATGACCATCATTACCGACTTCAAACGCAACGAAGCGGTCCCGCTGGACCTGGGCTGGATCAATCACATCCACATCAACAAGAGCGCAGCCGACCGCCGCGCCGCCAGTCTGGCGAACCGCCGCACGGTGAAGAAGGAATACCAGGCCGCCTGGCTGGTCAAGGCCATCGGCCTGATCGACCTGACCACGCTGTCCGGCGACGACACGCCGGGCCGCGTCGAGCGCCTGTGCATGAAGGCCATGCGTCCGCTGCGTTCGGACCTGGTCGAGGCACTGGGCCTGCAGGACTACAAGCTGACCACCGGTGCCGTCTGCGTGTACCACGAGATGATCAAGCCGGCGGTGCAGGTGCTGCAAGGCCGCCTGCCTATCGCCGCCGTGTCGACCGGCTTCCCGGCTGGCCTGACCAGCATGGAAACCAAGGTGCGCGAGATCGAATTGTCGGTGGCCGCAGGCGCGACCGAGATCGATATCGTCATCACCCGCCAGCACGTTTTGACGGGCAACTGGCAAGCGCTGTACGACGAGATGCTGGCTTACCGCAAGGCTTGCGGCGAAGCGCACGTCAAGGCGATTCTGGCGACCGGTGAACTGGTCACGCTGGAAAACGTGGCCAAGGCTTCGTGGGTCTGCATGATGGCCGGTGCGGACTTCATCAAGACCTCCACCGGCAAAGAGCCGGTCAACGCGACGATCCCGGTATCGCTGACGATGGTGCGCGCGATTCGCGATTACCACGAGCAGACCGGCTTCAAGATCGGCTACAAGCCTGCGGGTGGCGTAGGCACGGCCAAGGCCGCGCTGCAGTACCTGTCGCTGATGAAGGAAGAACTGGGCAATGAGTGGCTGGAGCCACACCTGTTCCGCATCGGCGCATCCAGCCTGCTGACCGACATCGAACGCCAGCTTGAGCACTATGTGACCGGCAACTACTCCGCCGCACATCGCCACGCGCAACCATAAAGAATACGGACACGTTATGCCAACCATCAAAGAGATCCTGAACACCATGGAATACGGCCCAGCACCGGAAAGCACGAAAGAAGCGCAAGCGTGGCTGGAGCAGCACGGCCGCACCTTCGGCCTGTTCATCGACAACCAGTGGAGCGAGCCGGGCGAGTTGTTCGCCTCGACCAATCCGGCCGATGCCGCCAAACTGGCCGACCTGACCCAGGCCACCGGCAGCGACGTCGATCGCGCCGTGGCAGCAGCGCGTGCAGCGCAGCCGGGCTGGCAGGCACTGGGCGGCCATGGCCGCGCAAAAGTCATGTACTCGCTGGCCCGCCTGATGCAGAAGCACGCGCGCCTGTTCGCCGTGCTGGAAACGCTGGACAACGGCAAGACCATCCGCGAAACCCGCGACGTCGACCTGCCGCTGGTGGCGCGTCACTTCTACTACCACGCCGGTTGGGCGCAACTGCAAGCCGAGGAATTCGCGGACTACCGCGCCGTCGGTGTCGTTGGCCAGATCGTGCCGTGGAATTTCCCGCTGCTGATGCTGTCGTGGAAAATCGCACCGGCCATGGCCGCTGGTAACACCATCGTCTTCAAACCGGCTGAATTCACGTCGCTGACCGCGATGCTGTTCGCCGAGATTTGCGTACAAGCCGGCATGCCTGCCGGTGTGGTCAACATCGTCACCGGCGATGGCCGCGTGGGCGAAGCCATCGTCAACCATCCAGGCATCGACAAGCTGGCCTTCACCGGTTCGACCGAAGTGGGTCGCTTGATCCGCGTTGCCACCGCAGGCAGCGGCAAGAAGCTGTCGCTGGAACTGGGCGGCAAGTCGCCATTCATCGTGTTCGACGATGCAGACCTGGATGCCGCCGTTGAAGGCCTGGTCGATTCGATCTGGTTCAATCAGGGCCAGGTATGCTGCGCAGGTTCGCGCCTGCTGGTGCAGGAATCGGTACAGGATAAATTCCTGGCCAAGCTGCGCGCCCGCATGGACAAGCTGACCCTCGGCTCGCCGTTGGACAAGTCGATGGACATCGGCGCCCTGGTCGATCCGGTGCAGCAGCAGCGCATCGCCGGTCTGGTGGACTCGGCTCGCGCCGAAGGTTGCGAGGTGTATCAGCCTAAGTGCGAGATCCCGGCCAACGGCTCGTGGTTCCCTCCAACGCTGATCACCGGTGCATCGACTTCCGCCGCCGTGGCGCAAGCCGAAATCTTTGGCCCGGTGCTGGTGGCGATGAGCTTCCGCACTCCGCCGGAAGCCGTGCAACTGGCGAACAACACCGTCTACGGCCTGGCCGCTTGCGTGTGGACCGAGAACATCTCGCTGGCGCTGGACGTCGCGCCGCAGATCAAGGCCGGCGTGGTGTGGATTAACACCGCCAACCAGTTCGACGCCGCTTGCGGCTTCGGCGGTTACCGCGAATCCGGCTTTGGCCGTGAAGGCGGCCGCGAAGGCATGTACGAATACCTGACCGCGAAATCGGAAGATGCGCGTCCTGCATCGCCAGTGGTGGAAGCCAAGGCCAAAGCCAAGGCGGCAGCACCGGCAGCCGGTGGCGCTTTCGCCATCGACCGCACCGCCAAGCTGTACATCGGCGGCAAGCAGGCACGCCCTGACGGCGCCTACAGCCGCGCCATCCACGGCGCCGACGGTTCCTTCATCGCCGAAGTCGGCGAAGGCAATCGCAAGGACATCCGCAACGCAGTGGAAGCAGCGCACAAGGCTGGCGGCTGGGCGAAAGCCACGTCGCACAACCGCGCACAGGTTCTGTACTACATCGCTGAAAACCTGGCCGCACGCGGCGAGGAATTCGCAGCCCGCATCGCCGCCATGACCGGTTCGAAGAACGCGGAAAAAGAAGTGCAGGCTTCGATCGAACGCCTGTTCTACTACGCGGCATGGGCCGACAAGTACGACGGCCTGGCGCACCAGCCGCCTATGCACGGCATCACCGTGGCGTTGAACGAGCCGGTCGGCGTGATCGGCATCGTCTGCCCGAATGAAGCGCCGCTGCTGGGCTTCATCTCGCTGGTGGCGCCGGCTATCGCGCTGGGCAACCGCGTGGTGGTGGTGCCGTCGGAAGCGCATCCGCTGTCGGCGACCGATCTGTATCAGGTGTTCGATACGTCGGACCTGCCGGACGGCGTGGTCAACATCATCACCGGTTCGGCCGATGAACTGGCGCGCACGCTGGCGACGCACTCGGACATCGATGCGGTATGGCGTCATGACGGTTCGGCTGAAGGCTGTGCGGAAGTGGAGCGCCTGTCGGCGACTTCGCTCAAGCGTACCTGGGTCGGCGGCGCGAAAGGCCGCGACTGGTACAGCACCGCGCAATCGGGCGGCCGCGCAGTACTGGCACACGCATCGCAAGTTAAAAACGTCTGGATTCCATACGGCGTTTAAGTAAGAGCTTCGGTACGGCAGGGCGGGTCTGCGGACCCGCCTTTGTGCTTTCAATACCCTACACATTCAAGTGGAGAATTCCATGTTTTTACCTCAAGAGATCATTCGCAAGAAGCGCGATGGCGGCGTCCTGACCGCTGAAGAGATCCAGTTCTTCGTCGGCGGCATCACCTCGAACCGCGTCACCGAAGGCCAGATCGCCGCGCTGGCGATGGCGGTCTACTTCAACGACATGACCATGGACGAACGCGTGGCCTTCACGCTGGCGATGCGCGACTCCGGCGAAGTGCTGGACTGGCGCTCGCTGGACCTGCCAGGCCCGGTGGTCGACAAGCACTCCACCGGCGGCGTCGGCGACGTGGTATCGCTGCTGCTCGGCCCTATGGTTGCAGCCTGCGGCGGCTTCGTGCCGATGATCTCCGGCCGTGGCCTGGGCCACACCGGCGGCACGCTGGACAAGTTCGATTCCATCCCCGGCTACACCACCGTGCCGACCAATGAACTGTTCCGCAAAGTGGTGAAGGAAGTCGGCGTCGCCATCATCGGCCAGACCTCTTCGCTGGCGCCGTCGGACAAGATCTTCTACGGCGTGCGCGACGTGACCGCGACCGTGGAATCGGTCGCCATGATTACCGGCTCCATCCTGTCGAAGAAGCTGTCGGCCGGCCTGGACGCGCTGGTGATGGACGTTAAAACGGGCAGCGGCGCCTTCATGCCGACCTACGAAAAATCGGTGGAGCTGGCGGACAGTATCGTCAAAGTCGGCAACGGTGCCGGCATGATGACCTCGGCCATCCTGACCGACATGAACGAATCGCTGGCGCCGTACGCCGGTAACGCGCTGGAAGTACGCGGTGCGATGGACTACCTGAGCGGCAAATCGCGTCCTGCGCGTCTGCACGAAGTGACGATGGCGCTGTGCGCCGAGATGCTGGTGCTGGGCAAACTGGCCGCGACCGAAGAAGAAGCACGCGCCAAGCTGCAAGCGTCGTTGGACAGCGGCGAAGCCGCCGAGCGTTTCTCGCGCATGGTGGTCGCACTGGGCGGCCCGGCCGACCTGATGGAAAATCCGGACAAGTACCTGGAACGTTCGCCTATCATCGTGCCGGCGCCTGCGCTGGTTTCCGGCTACGCTGCCGCTGCCAACTGCCGCGAGATTGGCCTGGCCGTGGTGTCGCTGGGCGGCGGCCGTCGCCGCGCTGCGGATCCGATCGACTTCGCTGTGGGCTTGACCGATCTGGTTGGCCTGGGCGACAAGATCGAAGCCGGCCAGCCGCTGGCGATGGTCCACGCGCGCACGCAGGAAGCAGCGGATCAGGCGATCCGCGAAATCCAGGCGGCGTACCAGATCGCCGCCGCCGCACCGGCCGCGAACCCGGTCATCTACCGCACGATCCGTCCTTAATTTCGAGAGCAGGCAATGAACAAACAAGAACTGATCGCCGAAGCCGCAGCCGCGCGCCTGAAGGCTTACACGCCGTACTCCAACTTCAAGGTCGGCGCTGCGCTGCTGACCAACGACGGCAAGGTCTTCCACGGCTGTAACGTGGAAAACGCTTCCTACGGTTTGTGCAACTGCGCCGAGCGTACCGCCTTCTTCAGCGCTTTCGCCCATGGCTACAAGCAGGGCGATTTCGACCAGCTGGTCGTCATCGGCGAAACCGACGGCCCCATCGCACCATGCGGCGCATGCCGCCAGGTGATCCTGGAGTTGGGCGGCAACGAGCTGCCGGTGCTGCTGACTAACCTCAAAGGCGACATCTACGAAACCACCGCGGCCGAACAACTGCCGAACGCCTTCGGCGGCGCTGACTTGAAGAAGAAGTAAGCTTGGCTTTCAAGAAGACCATCGATGTGCAGGCCGCCGTCGCGATTGCGGCGTCGGAGGCGATTGCCGCCAAGACGCAGGGCACCTTCGGTGTCGGCGGCTTGATGCTCGACCAGCACGGCAACGTGCTGCAGTCGCTGCATAACAACGTCATCAAGCAGGGGCTGATCTTCGACCCGACCGCGCACGGCGAGCGCCAGTTGATCGACTGGTACTACGCCGAACGCGCCAAGGGCCGCGAGCTGCCTGCGCCGGAGGACGTCACCATCGTCACCTCGCTCGATCCCTGCTGCATGTGCAGCGGTGCGATCCTGGCCGGTGGTTTTAACGTGGTGGTGGCGGCGCCGGACAAAAGCGCTGGCATCAACTACGACGCCAGCGCCACCTTCAGCGCGCTGCCGCCGGCACTGCGGCCGCAAGCCGAAGCGGCATTCAGCTATCCGGCCATCCTTGGTTCTTCGCTGTACACGCGCGCCAGTTCGGGAGCGGCGCCGAAGTCCTTCTTCATCGGAAAAACCATCTCCGAACCGACGCAGGCCTTGTGTTCATTGGTGTTCGAGGCCACCTCCGGCGAGGTGATGGAGCTGTTCAACACCGATCTGCCGCAGCATCAATTGAAATGCCCGATGACGCTGGCGCCTGATCACGCCATCGTCCACGCGCTCAAACAGCTGTATCCGGACGCGCTGGCCTACCGCTGCACGCCGCAGCAGCCGGATACCGGTCTTGCGCCGTTCCTGCAGCAGGCGATGGCGCGTGACCGCGAACATGGCGGGGCAGGGGATGCGGTGGCTTTGCTGGATTCGTTCGGCAATCTGCTGCTGTGCATGCCGGGCCGGATGTCGCAGTCGGGCATCCGCAGCGCCTTCATGGAAACCACGCGCGCCTACGCGCAGCTGCGCTACAAGCTGATGGCCGGCGCCACGCCGGCGCAGCAGGAAGAGGTGCGCCAGTATCTCGGCCATCCGAAAGACGGCACCTTCGTCTTTGCGAAAGGACCGGACAGCGGCGCGATCAGCTTCATGAACCTGGGCGCTTACGGCTCGACGATGGAAGGCCCGCTGCCGCTGAAGAATCCTACGCAATTCCAGTACGTGCTACCGGGAATGCCGGAAGACGAACTGGCAGCGATGTGCGCCGCCATGCCTCCGCTGTACCGCAACATCATCCGCATCCGCCCCACGCAGGTAGCAGACCACGACCTGATCGCCGCGCTGGCCTGAGCTGCTAGGCTGCCTTGTCGTCAGCTTGCATCATACCGAACAGGTTGCCGTCCAGGTCTTTGGCGTAGGCTAGCCAGCCGATGCCGGGGATGGGCATTTTCGGTACCACTACGTCCGCCTTCAAGGATGCCACCTGCTTCAGCGTATCGTCGAGATTTTCGACGTCTACCGTGCAGACAAAGGCGTTCACGCTCTGCATCGCTGCGGGCACCGGACCCTGGCGCGGCAGCAGGCCGCCGTTGATGCCGCGCTGCTCCGCATTACCCGTGTCGATCAGCCAGTATTCGCCGCCTTCCCACTTGTTGAAACTCCAGCCGAACAGCGCGCTGTAAAAATCGATCAGCACCTGCGGCTGGCTGGCCTGGATTTCAAAATGTACCGGACGTCCCATGGTCGCCCCCTCAATCCGCAGGATCGTAAGTGCCGATGCTCCAGATGTGCCCCTCGGGGTCGCGGCAGGTGAAGCCCCGTCCACCGTAATCCTCGTCTTTGATGTCGAGCAGGATCTCGCCGCGAGCCTCTTTCACGCGGGCGTACACCTTGTCGGCGTCGTTGACCACCAGGTAGGAACTCTGCGTGTTGAACTGGCCGATCTCGGAGGGCTGCTTCATCAGGCGTCCGAACTCGGTGTCGAACACCGATCCGAGCATGATCATGCTGTTGCCGAAGCTGAGCTGCGCGTGGGCGATGCTGCCGTCTTCGTTGGGCACCACCAGCGTCGCTTCAAAGCCGAACGTGGTGCACAGCCAGTCGATGGCGGCCGGTGCGTCGCGATAGCGCATGCATGGTATGACGTTGCAACGGGTTTGTTTGGGTATGCTGGACATCGTTTTCTCCCCTGTCGTGTAATGGAACAGATTCGATCGATTTCTGACCCCATCCGTTCGCCGAACTGGTGCGGGCGGATGGGAAAAGGGAGTATATATTGATAACGATCAGACGGGGATTACATTTGCTGGAACAAGTGGGTATTGCCTCGGCTGACTTCCAGTTGCTCGTCGAAGTTGCGGATCTTGACCATCTGCCGTCCGCGCAAGTCGCGCGTGACTTCTTCGATGGCATCGACCCGCACCAGCGTCGAGCGGTGGATGCGCCAGAATTCGTCCGGGTCCAGTTCGTCGGCCAGCTCCTTCAGCGTTTTGCGTATCAACACTTCCGCCTGCGCGGTCTGTACGCGTGTGTACTTTTCATCGGCGCGGAAGAACAGCACTTCGCGCGTGCTGATCATGCGCAGGTTGTTGCCGACCACGGCCTGTATCCAGCGCAGATAGTCAGGCTTGGCGGACGGTTTGCTCTGGCTTGACAGCAGTTGGCTCAGCTGTCGTTCGATGTTGGACGGCTGCTGGCCGATCAGCGTTTGCAGCCGCGCGCAGGTGGTCTTCAGGCGCTCACCGCCGGCAGGCTTGAGCAGGTAATCCAGCGCGCCTTGTTCGAAGGCTTCGATTGCATACTGGTCGTAGGCCGTCACGAACACCAGGTGGCAGCGGTTGAACAGCATGCGCGCCGCTTCGATGCCGGACAGGCCGGGCATGCGGATGTCGAGGAACACGATGTCCGGCTGGTACTGGCCGGCCAGCGCTACGGCCTCGATGCCGTTGGCCGCCTCGGCGACGATCTCCAGTCCCGGCCAGGCTTCCAGCAGCCGTGCGCGCAGTTGGCGGCGCATCGGTTCCTCGTCGTCCGCGATCAGGGCGGTGGCGCGGCGTTGTCCGTTTGGTGTGACGATATTCATTTCGAACTCCCCGCAAAAATATCCGGTGCATACGGGATGCGGATGCTGGCGCGGGTGCCGCCGGTCAGCGGCGCTTCGATCACCAGCTGCGCGCGGTTGCCGTACAGGATGCGCAGGCGTTCCCGCACATTGGCCAGGCCGATGCCGTCGCCTGCGTGAAGATTGAAACCGATGCCGTCGTCCAGCACGTCCACTTGCAGCATGGCGCCGTCGACGCTGGCGCGGATGTCGATGCGGCCGCCTTCTATCTTCGGCTCCAGGCCGTGCTTGATGGCGTTCTCGATCAGGATCTGCAGCATCATCACGGGGAAGGTGGCGCTCAGCATTTCCGGCTGCACGTCGACCGACACCGCCAGCCGCGAGCCCATGCGCGCCTGCATGATGGCCAGGTAGGCGCGCGACATGTCGATCTGCCGGCCCAGCGTGCCGCTGCCCTTGGCCCGCATCTGCGGCAGCGTGGCGCGCAGGTAGTCGATCAGATTCTGGTGGATGCGCGCGGCTTGCGGCGGATCGGTCTCGATCAACTGGCCGATCAGCGCCAGTGTGTTGAACAGGAAGTGCGGTTCGACCTGCGCCTGCAAGGCCGCCATGCGCGCCTCGATCACGCGCCGCTCCATGCCTTCCTCGTCGGCGTGGCTGGTGGCGTGGTGCGCTTCCAGCTCGGCCTTGCGCTTGCCGCCGGCCAGCACCTTCAAACTCAAGGACAGCAAGATGAAGGCGACGGTCTGCTTGGGCAGGCCGAACGGCGTCAGGCCGAACAGCAGCAACAGCAGCCACACCATCATCAGCTTGCGCCATTCGACCTGGGCCAGCCAGTCGAAGAACCGCCACCACATGCTGGTGGCGGTTTCGCCTATCTCGCGGATGATGTCGAGCAGGCTTTTGGCGTTGTCGTAGCCGGCCTTGGCCAGCCCGCGCTTTTTCATTGCTGGTGCTCCTGGCGGCGACGCTGGCGGCGGCCGCCGACCACGCAGGCGCCGACGGCGATCTTCAGCACCAGGAAGAAGGCGAACAGCACCATCGCCAGCGGCAGGATGGTGAGGATGAAGGCCAGGATCAGCGCGGCGCCCAGCAGGGCGGGCGGCGACATGCGCTGCACCAGCCGCACGCCGTAGCGCACCGTCTGGGCGAAGGCGCGGAAGATTTCTTCCATCAGATCCATCACGGCCTGGCTGTTCAGTTTGCTCATTTGCGTCTCCATCAAAATCGTTGCGATGGAATCACTGTATCAAAGCCTTCCCATACGCCGTACTGGATTCCGATCAACTGCGGTTTGGACGGGATGGCCGGTTGTTCCGACGGATAAGCGGCGCTCAAATCAGTGCTCCGGTGTAATGCCTGTTGCCGCGATCCAGTCGCTGCGCAGCAGGCCGTAGATCAGGCTGTCCGAGATCTCGCCGCCGACAAACCAGCGCTCGCGCAGCAAGCCTTCGCGCTGGAAATGCAGACCTTCCAGGATGCGGCCGGAAGCAATGTTGTCGGGATGGATATCGGCTTCGATGCGGTGCAGTTCCAGCGGGCCGAAGCCGTGGGCGATCAGCGCCGCCAGCGCTTCCTGCATGTAGCGTTTGCCCCAGTGCGGCTGCGCCAGCATGTAGCCGATCTCGCAGCGGTGGTTGCGGCGGTCGAAGGCGTACAGCGTGACGGTGCCTATCAGCTCGCCGTCCGGCAGCACCATCGCCAGCCGCAGCGCGCTGCCGTCCTGGTAGCCCTTGAGGGTTTGCTCGATATTGTCGGCGGCCTGGGCGGCGTGCAGCCACGGGGCGCTGCTCCAGTAGCGCAGCGCGACGGGATCGGAAAACAGGCGGAACAGCGCGTCGGCATCGCCGCTGTCGACGAAGCGCAGGGTCATGCGGGCGGTTTGCAACTGGAATGGTTCGAAGCTGGGCATGCTGGTTCTGGCGTGGATGGACGATTTGCCAGCTTAGCGGACTTTCATTGCGGCGTGGTTTTTTTAGTATGTTTGACGCTTCAGAATGATGCTGCACCGCCGCAAAAAAAACTTAAAATGGTTTCACCGGGCAACAAAACATGATATCCTTGAAGTAATTTAAATTGCTATCAAGGAATTATTCATGGTCGCTGTAGTCAAAACCGCTGTTTCCGCTGTCGTTTTTGCAATTGCTTCCTTGGGTAGCGCGCAGGCTGCCGTGCTGGATCTGGGTCTGCACGGCGCCAATGTGTTTTCCTTCACCGACTTCAAGGCGCCTAGCGCCGACGTCGAAGGCGCCATCATGGCCGGCCGCGACGTGCAACTGAGCAGCTATTCCGTCAACGCCAACAACGTCGACGCCTTCGGCCACTATTCGCTGATCGTCGGCCGCGACCTGAAATTCACCAGCGGCTCGATCAAGAACGGCGACACCTTCGTCGGCCGCACGTCCAACGTGACCAAGCAGGTCGACGTGTACTCGAAGATCCAGACCGGCACCGCGCCTGTCAACATGAGCTCCCTGGCCGGCAAGCTGACCGCCACCTCGTCCTCGCTGTCCAAGCTGAGCACCACCGGCACCGCGACCGAACAGTGGGGCGGCCTGAACATCGCCGGCACCAAGAGCACGACCGGCGTGGAAGTGTTCGACCTCGACGCCAAGACGCTGTCGAAAGTCACCTACTTCAACTTCAGCAACCTGACCGCCGGCTCGACCCTGATCATGAACATCAGCGGCGACAAGGGCAGCTTCAACGGCGGCTACCAGGGCTTTGAGAATTACAACGTGCTGTTCAACTTCTACCAGGCGACCGATCTGGGCATTCACACCGGCGTCACCGGCAACATCCTGGCGCCTCTGGCCAGCGTCAACGGCGGCAGCGGCGTCATCGACGGCAACGTGATCGTCAATTCGTGGAGCTCGTCGGTGCAGATCAATGCCGACCACTTCTTCAAGGCGGTCGATGTGAAGGGCTTCTCGACTCCGGTGCCGGAACCGGAAACCTACGCCATGATGCTGGCCGGCCTGGGCCTGGTGGGCTTTATGGCGCGTCGCCGCAAGCAGGCTGCCGCACGCTGATCGCCGACAGCACCATATCGACGATGACCTGCTCGGCATCGTCGAAGTCTTTTTTAGTCAGCTGTTTGCGGTTCAACACCAGCGCCATCTGGGCTGAGAAGTCCGCATAGGACTGCGTCATCGCCCAGATCGCAAACAGCAGATGCGTCGCATTGATCGGCGCCACCTTGCCGGCGCTGATCCACTTCTCGAACACCTCGATATCCTTGCGCAGCAGCGGCACCACGCGGCTCTGTATCTGCGCGCCGTACAGCTGCGCGCCGCTGATCACTTCCATCGCATACACGCGTGACGCCCACGGCTGCTCGCGAGAGAACCGCAGCTTGGCCTGGATGTAGGTGCGCAGCACGTCGCGCGGATCCTGGTCCTCTGCAGCCAGGTTCTCCATCCGTTCCAGCCATTCGTCCAGCACCTCGTCCAGCACGCGCTGATACAGCGCCTGCTTGGTGGGGAAGTAGTACATCAGGTTCTGCTTCGACAGCCCGGCGTTCTCCGCCACGGTGGCGATGGACGTGCCTTCATAGCCGCATTCGGCGAACACCCGCACCGCTTCGGCGGCGATGTCCGCTTCCAGTTTGTCGCGGTTGAGAACACGCCGTTTGATCTTCGGCGCTGGCTCTGCATTCAGTTTTGCTGTCGGCATGTGAGTCTCAGGAAGGTCAGGAGTTGAGGATGGTCGGTGTAGGCCACGTTGAAGCGGAACCAGATCGATTCCGGCGCGCGCAGCATGAAGAAATCGCACGGCGACAGCAGGATGCCGGACTTGAGCGCCAGGTCGGCGATGATCTTGCCGTTCCATTCGGCGCTGGGCGCGGTGCTCCAGCCGGCGCTGACGAACATGCCGCCGCGTGGCTTGGCCAGCGGCTCCATGCCGGCGCTGCGCAGGCTGTCGATGGCGCGTTCGCGGCCGGCCTCCAGCTGCGCGATCAGCTTCTCCACCATGCGCTTGTAGGGCCGCGCCGTGATGGCGTGGTAGACGGCGCGCTCGTTGATCTCGGAGGTGGTCAGCCCGGCCAGCATCTTCACGCGCAGCAGCTCGGGGATCAGCGAGGCCGAGGCGCAGATCGAACCCACCCTCAGCACCGGCGACAAGGTCTTGGAAAAACTGCCGACGCGGATCACGCGCCGCAGCCCGTCCATCGCCGCCAGCGATGCCTCGCCGCGCGGCGCCAGTTCGCGGTAGATGTCGTCCTCCACCAGCCAGAAGTCGAACTGCTCGGCCACGCCCAGCAGGCGGTGCGCCTGCGCCACGCTGAGCGAAGTGCCCAGCGGGTTTTGCAGCACCGTGTTGACGAACATGAGCTTAGGCTGGGTGAGCGCGGCCTGCCGCGCCAGCGCGTCGAAATCGAGGCCGCTCTCGCCACGCGGTATGCCGACCGCCACGCAGCCGTGATGGCGTATCAGCGACAGCAGATTGCTGTAGCCGGGATCTTCGACGAAGACGGTGTCGCCCGGCTTGGTCAGCGTGCGCAGGATCAGGTCGAAGGCGTGGGTGGCGCCGTGGGTCAGCAGCACCTGTTCCGGTTCGACCGGGAACAGCTCATCGCTCAGCGTGGCCGACAACTGCTGGCGCAGCGAGGGGAAGCCGAGCGGGTGGCCGTAGCCGCGCAGGCGGTTGGCCGGGATGCGCATCGCGTGGCGCACGGCGTCGAGGATGGTGTCCTCGCCGTACCACTCGGGCGGCAGCCAGCCGGCGCCCACGGCCAGCGCGTCCGAGGTGCCGGAATACAGGTCGGGGGTGAGGGCGTCGATGGCGGTCGGCGTCACCTGCAGCATCGACGGCAGCAGTGTTGCGGGAACGTCCTGGCGGGCCACGAAATAGCCGGAACCGCGGCGCGAGGACAACAGTCCCAATGTCACCAGGCGGTCATAGGATTCGACAACTGTAAAGGTGCTGATGCCATTACACTTCGCGAATTGCCGCACCGACGGCATTTTCGTTCCCACGCGCAACTCCCTGCGGCCGACCATACCACTGATGGCCGAGACGATCTGGTCGACCAGGCTGCCTTTTCTGCTGCGCTCTATGGCGAGCACCGGCCAGCCGCCGGCATCGGGCGCGCAGTCCGCTTGATCGATCACAGAATTCGCTGCTTCCATCCTTGACTCCAATGACTGCTGAAATCAAAACTGTAGTGTTTTTGTTGCCAGTACGGTTGGACAGTTTTGATATTTGTGTATCTGTGCCATAGTTGTTGCGCTGTCTATTATTGCATCATCATTTTGCCAACTGGTAAATTTTTTTACGGTTCGTCAAAAATATCCGCAAGTTAGTTCCCAGGAGATGAGCATGAACGAATCCAGACCTGAATCGATGGCGTCCTTCTGGATGCCTTTCACGAACAACCGCGATTTCAAAGCCCATCCGCGCCTGCTGGTGTCGGCGCAAGGCATGTACTACAAGGACGTCGACGGCAACAGCATCCTGGACGGCACGGCCGGCCTGTGGTGCGTACCATGCGGCCACGCGCAGCCGAAGATCGTCGCCGCCGTGCGCGAGATGGTGGGCCAGCTCGATTTCGCGCCGACCTTCCAGATGGGCCACCCGGCCGCCTTCGACCTGGCCGAAAAGCTGATGGAGTACACCAACCACAAGTTCGGCCACGTGTTCTACACCAACTCCGGTTCCGAGGCGGTGGACACGGCGCTGAAGATCGCGCTGGCGTATCACAAGGCGCGCGGTGAAGCGAGCCGCACGCGATTGATCGGCCGCGAGCGCGGCTACCACGGCGTCGGTTTCGGCGGCATCTCGGTCGGCGGCATCGCCGGCAACCGCAAGCCTTACGGCGTGATGCTGCCCGGCGTCGACCACCTGCCGCACACGCACAACCTGGAGAAGAACGCCTACACGCGCGGCGAGCCGGAATACGGCACCGAGCTGGCCGACGAACTGGAACGCATCGTCGCGCTGCACGACGCATCGACCATCGCTGCGGTGATCGTCGAGCCGGTGGCCGGTTCCACCGGCGTGCTGATACCGCCGAAGGGCTATCTGAAACGCCTGCGCGAACTGTGCACCAAGCACGGCATCCTGCTGATCTTCGATGAAGTGATCACGGGCTTCGGCCGTTTGACGACGCCGTTCGCGGCCGACTACTTCGACGTCGAGCCGGACATGATGACCACCGCCAAAGGCCTGACCAACGGCGTGATTCCGATGGGCGCGGTGTTCAGCAAAAAACACATCCACGATGCTTTCATGGAAGCGCCGGCCGGCATTGAGCTGTTCCACGGCTACACCTACTCGGGCCACCCGGTCGCCTGCGCCGCCTCGCTGGCGACGCTGGAAGTATTCAAGGAACAGAAGATCCTCGAACACGCGGCAGGCATGGCCGAGTACTGGGCGGACGCCGTGCACTCGCTCAAAGGCCTGCCGCACGTGATCGACATCCGCACCATCGGCCTGATCGCCGGCATCGAGCTGGCGCCTATCGCCGGCAAGCCTGGCGCGCGTGCCTTCGCCGCATTCAAGCAGGCCTTTGCGGACGGCGTGTTGATACGCACCACCGGCGACATCATCGCCCTGTCGCCGCCGCTGGTGCTGGAGAAAAAACACATCGACGAACTTTTTGGAAAGCTGACGACGGTACTTAAAAACTTAAACTAACGAGGAGAACACCATGCTGGTAGGCGTCCCAAAAGAGATCAAAAACCAGGAGTCCCGCGTTGGCCTTACCCCGGCCAGCGTCAAGGAACTCGTATTGCGTGGCCATCAAGTACTTGTACAAAAAAATGCCGGTGTCGCCATCGGCTTGAGCGACGCGATGTATGAGGGCGCAGGCGCCACCATCGTCGAAGCGGCGTCCGAAATCTTCGCCCGCGCCGAGATGATCGTCAAAGTGAAAGAGCCGCAGCCGGAAGAATGCGCGATGCTGCGCAAGGGCCAGATCCTCTACACCTACCTGCATCTGGCGCCGGACCCGGAACAGACCAAGGCGCTGGTGGAATCGGGCGCGGTCTGCATCGCCTACGAAACCATCACCGGCGCCAACGGCGGCTTGCCGCTGCTGGCGCCGATGAGCGAGGTGGCGGGGCGCATGTCGATACAGGCCGGCGCTGCGCATCTGGAAAAATCCAAGGGCGGCATGGGCCTGCTGCTGGGCGGCGTGCCTGGCGTGGCACCCGGCCATATCGCCATCATCGGCGCCGGCGTGGTCGGCACCAATGCCTTGCAGATGGCGGTCGGCATCGGCGCCCGCGTGACGATTTTGGACAAGAACATCGACCGCCTGCGCCAGCTGGACCTCATCTACGGCAACCGCATCTCCACCATGTATTCGAACGCGCACTCGATCGAGGAAGCGGTGCTCGATGCGGATCTGGTGATCGGCGGCGTGCTGGTGCCTGGCGCGGCGGCGCCCAAGCTGGTGACGAAGGAAATGATCTCGCGCATGAAGCCGGGCGCGGTGGTGGTGGACGTCGCCATCGACCAGGGCGGATGCTTCGAAACCTCGCACGCCACCACGCACGAAAAGCCGACCTACGTGGTCGACGGCGTGATCCACTACTGCGTGGCCAATATGCCGGGCGCTGTCGCCCGCACGTCGACCTTCGCATTGAATAACGCAACCATCGGCCACGCGGTAGCGCTGGCCGACAAGGGCTGGCAGAAAGCGCTGAAAGCCAACCCGCACCTGAAGAACGGATTGAACGTTTGTCTCGGCCACGTCACCTACGAAGCGGTGGCGCACGGCCTTGGCTATACCTATGTGGACGCGGACAGCCTGCTGGGCTGAACGCTTTTTGAAAGAAGATCATGAGTAACCTGGACACCATCACCCATTACATCAACGGCGTTAAAGTCGATACGCAAAGCGGCCGCTATGCGGACGTGTTCAATCCCGCGCTGGGCGAACCGGTGGCCAGGGTGGCCCTGGGTACGACGGAAGAAGTTGATGCCGCCGTGCGCGCTGCGGAAAAAGCCTTTCCGTCGTGGTCCGCCACGCCGCCGCTGACGCGGGCCCGCGTTCTGTTCAAGTACCTGCAACTGTGCCAGCAGCACACTGACGAATTCGCGGCCATGCTCACGCGTGAACACGGCAAGACCTTCGCCGATGCGCAAGGCGAAGTGGCGCGCGGTATCGAGATGGTGGAATTCGCGGTCGGCATTCCGCAACTGCTGAAGGGCGAATTCACCGATCAGATTTCGCGTGGTATCGACGCCTGGTCGATGCGCCAGGCGCTCGGTGTGGTGGCCGGCATCACGCCGTTCAACTTCCCGGTGATGGTGCCGATGTGGATGTTCCCGGTGGCGCTGGCATGCGGTAACACCTTTATTCTCAAGCCTTCCGAGCGCGATCCGTCGCCGTCGCTGCTGCATGCGCGGCTGCTGAAAGAAGCCGGTTTGCCGGACGGCGTGTTCAACGTCATCCAGGGCGACAAGGTGACGGTCGATGCGCTGCTCGATCATCCGGTGGTGCAGGCGGTGAGCTTCGTCGGCTCGACGCCGATTGCCGAATACATCTACTCGCGTGGCTGCGCTGCGGGAAAACGCGTGCAGGCACTGGGCGGCGCGAAGAACCACATGGTCGTCATGCCGGATGCGGACATGGAGATGACCGTCGATGCGCTGATGGGCGCTGCGTATGGTTCGGCCGGTGAGCGCTGCATGGCGATCTCCGTGGTGGTGGCGGTCGGCGACGCGGGCGACAAGATCGTCGATGCACTGGCAAAGCGCACCGCCGCACTGAAAGTGCGCGACGGTATGGCGTCGGATGCCGAAATGGGGCCTGTGGTTTCCAGCGCGGCCAAGCAGCGCATAGAGCGCCTGATCGGCGAGGGCGTGGAGCAGGGCGCGAAGCTGGTGGTCGATGGACGCAATCATGTGGTGGCTGGACGCGAGAACGGCTTCTTCATCGGCGGCACTTTGTTCGACCACGTCACGCCGGATATGACGATTTACAAGGAAGAGATTTTCGGCCCCGTGCTGTGCATGCTGCGTTCGCCGGACGTGGGCAGCGCGGTGGAGCTGATCAACCGTAATGAGTACGGCAACGGCGTGGCGATCTACACGCGCGACGGCGGCGTGGCGCGCGAGTTCGTGCGGCAGATCCAGGTCGGCATGGTCGGCGTGAATGTGCCGCTGCCGGTGCCGATGGCCTTCAATAGTTTCGGTGGATGGAAGCGCAGCCTGTTCGGCGACCATCACGCCTATGGTCCCGAAGGCGTGCGTTTCTACACGCGCCACAAGGCGGTGATGCAGCGCTGGCCGAACACCGCAAGCGCTGGCGCAGAATTTGCATTCCCTCAGATGAAGTAAGCGCCGTCATTCCCGCGCAGGCGGGAATCCATAGAACGCATGATCACATGCGAATTATGGATCCCCGCTTTCGCGGGGACGACGGTTTCCAAAGCACTAGCCAGGAAATCGTATGATGATCGAATCTCTCAAATACATGCCCCAGCCGAAGGAAGCCAATGCCACACTGGCTGAACACTTCACCGACCTGGCGCCAGCGCTGAATGCGCGCCAGGCAGCGATTGAAAGTTCGCGCTGCCTGTATTGCTACGATGCGCCGTGCACGCGCATCTGCCCGTCCGATATCGACGTCGCCAGCTTTATCCGCAATATCCACGACGAGAACATCAACGGCGCGGCCGTCGGCATCCTGAAGCAGAACATCCTGGGCGGCAGCTGCTCGCGCGTCTGCCCCACCGAGATCCTGTGCGAGGACGCCTGCGTGCGCAATCACGATGCGGAAGGCCAGCCGGTGAAGATCGGTCTGCTGCAGCGCTACGCCATCGATAACATGACCATCACCG
Source organism: Rugamonas rivuli (assembly GCF_009380165.1). Classification (GTDB taxonomy): domain Bacteria; phylum Pseudomonadota; class Gammaproteobacteria; order Burkholderiales; family Burkholderiaceae_D; genus Rugamonas; species Rugamonas rivuli. The sequence goes on along the minus strand of NZ_WHUF01000003.1, from coordinate 635,916 downwards.
AACATCCGTTCAAGCGCGCCGCATCGACCGGCAAGAAGATCGCCGTGGTGGGCGCAGGCCCCGCAGGCCTGTCGTGCGCGCACCGCCTGGCGATGCTGGGCAACGACGTGGTCATCTTCGAAGCGAAGGAAAAATCCGGCGGCCTGAATGAATACGGCATCGCCAAGTACAAGCTGACCGATAACTTCGCGCAGAAGGAAGTGGACTTCCTGCTGCAAATCGGCGGCATCGAGATCAAGCACGGCCAGACGCTGGGCGGCAACGTGCAGCTGAAAGACCTGCACGCGCAGTACGACGCCGTGTTCCTCGGCCTGGGCCTGGGCGCCAGCAAGCAGCTGGGCCTGACCGGCGAGGACGCTCCCGGCCTGCTGGCCGCCGTCGACTACATCGCCGCGCTGCGCCAGGCCGATGACCTGAGCAAGCTGCCGCTGCCCGCACGCGTCATCGTCATCGGCGCCGGCAATACCGCCATCGACATGGCGGTGCAGATCCAGCGCCTTGGTGCGGAAGAAGTCACGCTGGTGTACCGTCGCGGCTTCGATGCGATGAGCGCCACCGAGCACGAACAACACATCGCGAAGGAAAACCAGGTCCGCATGCGCACCTGGGCCCAGCCGCAGCAAGTGCTGCTGGATGACGCAGGCCGCGTGCGCGGCATGCGATTCGAGAAAACCGCAGTCGTCAACGGCCGCCTTGCCGGCACCGGCGAGACCTTCGAGATCGCGGCCGACGCGATCTTCAAGGCCATCGGCCAGGGCATGGACGAAAAGAGCATCAGTGATCCACTGGCGAAGACGCTGAAACGCGACGGTGACAAAATCCACGTCGACGATCAGTTCCGCACAGTCCTGCCGCGCATCTACGCCGGCGGCGACTGTGTGGCGCCCGGACAGGACCTGACCGTGCAGGCGGTGCAGCACGGGAAACTGGCGGCACACGCCATCCATCAAGACATCAACGGTATGAAGGAGGCTGCATAATGGCTGACCTGAGCATAGAATTCTGCGGCATCAAGTCCATCAACCCGTTCTGGCTGGCCTCCGCGCCGCCGACGGACAAGGCCTACAACGTGGTGCGCGCATTTGAAGCAGGGTGGGGCGGCGTGGTGTGGAAGACGCTGGGCGAAGACCCGGCCGCCGTCAACGTGTCGTCGCGCTATTCCGCGCACTACGGCAAGAACCGCGAAGTCCTCGGCTTCAACAATATCGAGCTGATTACCGACCGCTCGCTGGAAATCAACCTGACCGAAATCACGCAGGTGAAGAAGGATTGGCCGGATCGCGTCATCATCGTCTCGCTGATGCTGCCGTGCGAAGAGAAGCTGTGGGCCGATATCCTGCCGCTGGTGGAAGCCACCGGCGCCGACGGCATCGAGCTTAACTTCGGCTGCCCGCACGGCATGCCGGAGCGCGGCATGGGCGCGGCCGTCGGCCAGGTTCCCGAGTACGTGGAGATGGTCACGCGCTGGTGCAAGACACACTCCAAACTGCCGGTCATCGTCAAGCTCACACCCAACATCACCGACGTGCGGGCACCGGCGCGCGCCGCCAAGGCTGGCGGTGCGGATGCGGTCTCGCTGATTAACACGATCAACTCGATCACCCATCTGGACCTGGATCAGATGGTGGCCTTCCCCATCGTGGGCGGCGCCAGCACGCACGGCGGCTACTGCGGTTCGGCCGTCAAGCCGATCGCGCTGAACATGGTCGCCGAGATCGCGCGCGATCCGCAGACCAAGGGCTTGCCGATCTCCGGCATCGGCGGCATCGGCAACTGGCGCGACGCTGCGGAGTTCATGGCGCTGGGCTCGGGCTGCGTGCAGGTCTGCACCGCCGCCATGCTGCACGGCTTCCGCATCGTCGAAGAGATGAAGGATGGCCTGTCGCGCTGGATGGATGAGAAGGGCTACAAGAGCATCAGCGAATTCGTCGGCAAGGCCGTGCCGAATACGACGGACTGGAAATACCTGAACATGAACTACCAGGTGATCGCGCAGATCAACCAGGACGACTGTATCAAGTGCGGCCGCTGTTACGTGGCGTGCGAGGACACGTCGCACCAGTCTATTGCGCAGCTGATCGATGAGGCCAGCGGCACGCGCACGTATGAGGTCATAAAAGAGGAATGCGTGGGCTGCAACCTGTGTGAAATCACCTGCCCGGTGCAGGGCTGCATCACGATGGTGCCGCAGGATACGGGCAAGCCATACATGAACTGGACCCAAGACCCGCGCAACCCGCGCGCGGAGAACATCAAGGTGACCGAAACAGTATAAACGGTATATAGGTACGGAACTTGCAGCGATAGAAGGAACATCAACCTTTGGAGAAAGCCCCGTGAGCAAAGAACTCTCTGGCAGCACGCAACTCTGGAACGAAGACCTGGCCCCGACATCGGCGGCGCAACGTACTTGGCGTTGGTATCACTTCGCCGCGCTGTGGGTAGGCATGGTGATGTGCATACCGGCCTACACGCTGTCCGCCAGCCTGATTGAAGGCGGCATGTCGGGCTACCAGGCCGTGCTGACGGTGTTCCTCGCGAACGCTATCGTTTTGCTGCCGATGCTGTTGATCGGCCACGCCGGCACCAAGTACGGCATTCCGTATGCGGTGTTGGCGCGTTCCTCGTTCGGTACCGCCGGCGCGCGCCTGCCCGCGCTGATGCGCGCCATCGTCGCCTGCGGCTGGTACGGCATCCAGACCTGGTTCGGCGGCCAGATGATCTACACGCTGCTCGGCGTGCTGCTGGGCGGCGACATCGGCGGCGACAAGATCGCGGGCCTGGGCATCAACGGCGGACAGCTGTTGTGCTTCCTGGCTTTCTGGGGCATTCAGTTCTGGTACATCGTGCACGGCATGGATGCGATCCGCAAGCTGGAAACTTACACCGCGCCGCTGAAAATCCTGATCTGCTTCGTGCTGCTCGGCTGGGTCTACAACAAGGCCGGCGGTTTTGGCGATCTGCTGTCGGCGCCTTCTCAGTTCGTCGTCGGCGGCAAGAAGGCCGGCCAGTTCTGGTCCGTGTTCTGGCCTTCGCTGACGGCGATGGTCGGCTTCTGGGCCACGCTGGCGCTGAATATTCCCGACTTTACCCGCTTCGCCAAATCGCAGCGCGACCAGGTGCTGGGCCAGTCGGTCGGCCTGCCTGTGCCTATGGGCCTGCTGGCGATGATGGCGGTGATCGTCACCTCGGCCACGGTGGTCTTGTACGGCAAGGCGATCTGGGATCCGGTCGACCTGTCCAGCCGCATGACCGGTGCCGCCGTGCTGATCGCGCTGCTGATCCTGTTGATCGATACCGTGTCCGTCAACCTGGCCGCCAATCTGGTCGGCCCGGCCTACGACTTCTCGTCGCTGGCGCCCAAGCACATCTCGTACAAGGTGGGCGGCTACATCACCGCCGGCATCGCGATCCTGATGATGCCCTGGAAGATACTGGAGTCCACGCAGGGCTATATCTTCACCTGGCTGATCGGCTACTCGGCCCTGTTGGGCCCCATCGCCGGCATCCTGATCGTCGACTACTACCTGATCCGCAAGACCGAGCTGAATGTCGGCGAGCTGTATCGCGAAGACGGCCAGTACTCGTATGGCAATGGCTGGAACATGGCGGCGCTGGTAGCATTTGTGATCGGCGTGCTGCCGAATATTCCCGGCTTCCTCAACGCCGCGTTCCCGGCTTCCTTCCCCGATGTGGCGGCCGAATTTAAAACGATCTACACCTATGCATGGTTTGTCGGAATCGCTATTTCGGCGCTGGTGTATGGGGTTATGATGAAGGGTAAAGCGATGCCCGCAGTGCGCGCCGCCCACCCCTAAAAGAAGATTCAGGAGACATCCATGACAACTATTATTCGCGGCGGCACCGTCGTCAACGCCGACCGCGCTTTTCGTGCCGATGTGCTGTGCTACGGCGATAAGATCGTCGCCGTGGGCGACAACCTGGATGCGCCGGCGTCGGCCAAGGTGATCGATGCCAGCGGCCAGTATGTGATGCCGGGCGGGATAGATCCGCACACGCATATGAACCTGCCCTTCATGGGCACCGTCACGCAGGACGACTTCTACACCGGCACGGCGGCAGGCCTGGCCGGCGGCACCACCACCATCATCGACTTTGTCATCCCGGCGCCGAAGCAGAACCTGATCGAGGCCTACCACCAGTGGCGCGGCTGGGCGCAAAAGGCGGCCGGCGACTACTCCTTCCACGTGGCGATCACGTGGTGGGACGAGACGGTGCATCGCGACATGGGCATCCTGGTGCGCGACCATGGCGTCAACAGCTTCAAGCACTTCATGGCGTACAAGAACGCCATCATGGCCGACGACGAGACGCTGGTGAAGAGCTTCCGCCGTTCGCTGGAACTGGGCGCGATTCCGACCGTGCACGCGGAGAACGGCGAGCTGGTTTATCAGCTGCAGCAGGATCTGCTGAAGAAGGGCATGACCGGGCCGAGCGCGCATCCGCTGTCGCGCCCACCGGCAGTGGAGGCGGAAGCGGCCAACCGCGCCATCGCGATTGCCAATGTGCTCAACACACCGGTGTACATCGTGCACGTCTCCTGCGCCGAGTCGCTGGACGCCATCACCCGCGCGCGCGCCAACGGGCAGCGCGTGTATGGCGAAGCGCTGGCCGGCCACCTGGTCATCGACGAAAGCGTGTACCAGAGCGACGACCTGGAATTCGCGGCGGGCCACGTGATGAGTCCTCCGTTCCGCAGCAAGCATCACCAGGCCGCGTTGTGGCACGGTCTGCAAGGCGGCAACCTGCACACCACCGCAACCGACCACTGCACCTTCTGCGCCGAGCAGAAAGCCGCCGGCAAGGACGACTTCACCAAGATCCCGAACGGCTGCGGCGGCGTGGAAGACCGCATGTCCGTGATCTGGGACGCCGGCGTCAACAGCGGCCTGCTGACGCCATCCGAATTCGTCAAGGTGACGTCGACCAACGCCGCGCAGATTTTCAATATGTATCCGCGCAAGGGCGTGATCGCCGTTGGCGCCGATGCCGATATCGTCGTCTGGGATCCGGAAGGCAGCCGCACCATTTCGTCGCTGACGCAGTTTGCCAAGGGCGGGTTCAATGTATTCGAAGGCCGCACCGTGCGCGGCATCCCGAGCACCACGCTCGCCGCCGGCAACGTCGTGTTCCATCGCGGCGTGCTGATGGCGGTGGAGGGCGCTGGCCGCCACATCGACCGTCCGTCGTTCAAGCCGACGTCGGCGCGCTAATTTAGAAGGAGTACTGCAATGAGCGACATGCGCATTAACGGCGACCGCCTGTGGGCGGCACTGATGGAACTGGCGCAAATCGGCGCCACACCCAAGGGCGGCGTCAAGCGCCTGGCCCTGACGGACCTGGACAAGCAGGGCCGCGACCTGGTGGTCGGTTGGGGCAGGGAGGCCGGCATGTCTGTGACGGTCGACCAGATCGGCAATGTCTTCATGCGGCGCGATGGCACAAACAACGCGCTGCCGCCCGTGATGACCGGCAGCCATATCGACACCCAGCCCACCGGCGGTAAATTCGACGGCAACTACGGCGTGCTGGCAGGCCTGGAAGTCGTGCGCACGCTGAACGATTTGAAGATCAAGACCGAAGCGCCGATTGAAGTCGCCTTCTGGACCAATGAAGAAGGCTCGCGCTTCGTGCCGGTGATGATGGGCTCCGGCGTGTTCTGCGGCGCCTTCAGCCTGGAGACGGCCTACGCCGCAAAGGACACCGAGGGCAAGACCGTCGGCGAAGAACTGGCGCGCATCGGCTACAAGGGCGACCAGGTACCGGGCGATCATCCCATCGGCGCCTATTTTGAAACGCACATCGAGCAGGGTCCGGTGCTGGAAGACGCCGACAAGGTGATCGGCGTGGTGCCGGCCGTGATGGGGCTCTCGTGGTACGACTGCGTGGTCAGCGGCATGGAGGCCCACGCGGGGCCTACGCCCATGGGTCTGCGCAAGGATGCGCTGCAGGTGTCGACCAAAATCATGCAGGAGGTGGTCGCCATCGCCAACCGTTATCCGCCGTACGGCCGCGGCACGGTGGGCATGGTGCAGGTGTTCCCCAACAGCCGCAACGTGATACCGGGCGAAGTCAAATTCAGCATCGACCTGCGCAACGTGAACGATGAGCTGCTCAACACCATGCACGAAGAGATGCTGGCCTTTATCGACAAGACCCGCAGCGAAACCGGCTTGAAGATATCGATCGAGCGCGTGTCCTACTATCCGCCATGCCCCTTCCATCCCGAATGCGTGGACGCGGTCCGCAACGCCACTGCCAAGCTGGGATATTCGACCATGGACGTGGTCTCCGGTGCCGGCCACGATGCGATCTACGCGGCGCGGCTTGCGCCGGCGGGCATGATCTTCGTGCCTTGCAAGGATGGCATCAGCCACAATGAAATCGAGGACGCCAAGTCCGAACACCTGGAGGCGGGTTGCAACGTGCTGTTGCACGCGATGCTGGAGCGTGCGCGTATTGTTTGACCGTCACCCGGCCGGGGAGCATACTCACTTGTGGCAGGCTATCAACCCACAGAATGGATCAGGCTTCCCCGGCTTTCAACATGCAAGAACCACCCCAATCGCTCGCAGCCGCGCTGGAGACAGCCTGCCTGACCGCCACGCTGGAAAGCATCTCCGATGCAGTCCTGATGCTGGACCACAGCTGGAAAATCCGCTACATGAACGGCAACGCTGAACGGCTGCTTCAGGTACAGCGTTCCGAGGTGATGGGCAAGAATGTATGGACGGTGTTCCCCGAGGCGGTGGACGGTCCCTACTACCGCGCCTATCACCAGGCGGTGGAAACCAACAGTGCAGTCGCTTTCGAGGAGCATTACGCGCCGCTCAACCTATGGACCGAGATCCGCGCCTATCCGTCGGCGGAAGGCGTGACGATCTACTTCCGCGACATCAGCGAGCGCAAGGCCATCGAGGCCCAGATCCACAACATGGCTTTCTACGACAAGCTGACCGGCTTGCCGAACCGCCAGCTGCTGCTGGACCGCGCCGGGGATGCGCTGTCGCAGGGCCGGTTGGGCGCCATGCTGTTCATCGACCTGGATAACTTCAAGAACATCAACGACACGCGTGGCCACGACAAGGGCGACATCCTGTTGCAGATGGTCGGCGACCGTTTGAACGCGGCGGTGCGCAGCTGCGATACGGTGGCGCGCTTCGGCGGCGATGAGTTCATCGTGCTGCTGGAGGATCTGGGGCCGACCGAGGAAGCTGTCGCCAAGGCGGCGCAGGAGGTCGCGGCCAAGATCATCCATGCCTTCGTCGCACCGTTTGTCATTGAAGGCGTGGACCAGTACAGCACGCCGAGCATAGGCGTCACGCTGTTCAACGGTTCCTGCGGCACCGTGGACGAGGTGTTGAAGCGCGCGGACCTGGCCATGTACCAGGCCAAGGCGGCAGGCCGCAACAATGTCTCCTTCTTCGATCCGGCGATGCAGGCCCGCGTCAGTGCGCGCGCCGCGCTGGAGGCGGACATGCGCCGCGCGCTGGTCAACGACGAATTCGTTCTCTACTATCAGCCGCTGATGAACATGGATGGAACCATGGCGGGCACGGAGGCGCTGGTGCGCTGGAAGCATCCGCAGCGTGGATTGGTGTCGCCCGCCGAGTTCATTCCGGTGGCAGAGGATTCGAACCTGATCCTGCCGCTGGGACGGTGGGTGATGCACGAGGCCTGCCGCCAACTGGCGCAGTGGGCCAACGACAAGCGCACCGCGAAGCTGGCCATGGCGGTCAACGTCAGCGCCCAGCAGTTCCATCGTCCCGACTTCGTGGAGCAAGTCCTTGAAGTGCTGGCCGCAACCGGCGCCCGCGCCGACAAGCTGCGGCTTGAAATGACGGAGAGCCTGCTGTTAAAGGATATCGAAGGCACAGTGGAAAAGATGCAGCGGCTGCGGGCCGCAGGCATTACCTTCGCGCTGGACGATTTCGGCACCGGCTACTCGTCGCTCTCGTATCTGCACCGGCTGCCGCTGGATCAGTTGAAGATAGACCGCTCCTTCATCTGGGCCGCCGTCAAGGAAGACAGCGGTGCAGCCATCGTCCGCATCATCGTCGCGCTGGGAAAGGCGCTGAACATGTCGGTGGTGGCCGAAGGCGTGGAGACGCTGGAGCAGCTCAACTTCGTCATAGCCGAAGGCTGCCAGAGCTACCAGGGCTATTTGTTCAGCAAGCCGCTGCCGGAGCCGGAACTGCTGACACTCATCGCAGGCTTGTAGATGCTGGAGTCCACTTACGGTGCGGAGCGCGCCAATCTCGGATATCTGAAAGAACAGCAGGGGGCGTACGCGGAGGCGGAGTTCCACTATCGCCTGGCGATAGCGTCGATGCCGGACCACCCGCAGCTGCACCAGAACCTCGGCGTGGTGCTGCTGAAGATGAAGCGCTTCGGCGAATCGGAGGCGGCCACGCGCGCGGCGCTGGAGCTGGCGCCTGAGTCGCCGTCCGCATGGAGCCAGCTGGGCGTGCTGCTCGCCTGCGTGAAGCGTGAGCAGGAAGCGGAGCAGTGCTATCGCCATGCGCTGGCGCTGGACCCGGAACATGCGCGGGCGCGCTTCAATCTGGCCTACGTGCTGCTGCGCCAAGGGCGCTTTGCGGAGGGCTGGCCGTTGCTGGAGGCCCGCTGGGAGTTCGACGCGTTCGTGCATACCTTCACCTGTCCGCGCTGGAACGGCGAGCCGCTGCACGGCAAGTCGATAGTGGTCACGCTGGAGGCGGGGCAGGGCGACATGATCCACTTCTGCCGCTATGCTGCGCAACTGAAGAAGCGCGGTGCGCTGCGTGTCGCCGTGATCTGCCATGCGGCCTTGAAGCGCTTGTTCGCAACGCTGGAAGGCGTGGATGCGGTCTATGCGCCGGATGAGGCGATACCTGCCGATGGCTGGGATTACTGGACGCACCCGATGCGCCTGCCTTTGCTGTTGGGCGGCGGCGCCGGCCCGGCCACGTCGATTCCCTACCTCGCAGCGGAGCTGGATCTGGTGCGTCATTGGGCCGGCCGGTTGCCGTCGCAGGGATTGCGCGTCGGCCTGGCGTGGAAGGGCAACCCGCATTTCGAGAACGACGCGGATCGCTCGCTGCCATCGCTGCAAACGCTGGCGCCGTTGGCCACCGTGCCCGCGCATTTCGTCAGCCTGCAAAAAGGCCCCGGCGAGGACGAGGCGATGGCTCCTCCTGGCGGCATGCAGCTGTACGCAGCCGGCCCACAGCTGGGCGACTTCGCCGACACCGCCGCCGTCATCGCCAATCTCGATCTGGTGATCAGCGTCGATACGGCTGTGGCGCATCTGGCCGGCACCATGGGCAAACCTTGCTGGCTGCTGTTGCCCGACTATCGCTGCGACTGGCGCTGGATGAGTGAACGCGTCGATACGCCATGGTATCCGTCGATGCGCCTGTTCCGTCAATCCAGCGCAGGCGATTGGAGGCCGGTAATCGATGCTGTCGCGCGCGAATTGGCCCTGTTGCATCGCCCAATTGAAAGATGTTGACTCGTTCCGCGCTCTCTGTTCAACTAGGTAACTCGAAAAGAAACATCGCCTTGACCTGACTCTCTGAGAGGTGACAAGATGAATGGGGACATTTCACGCCGCAGTTTTTTGAAGGCCAGCGTGGTCGCTGGTGTTTCTGTCTACATCGCGCCCCTGGGCGGCAAGGCGTTCGCCGCACTGTTCGAGGAAAAAATCCTCACTCCGGTCGCCTGGGACGGCAAGGCTGGATTGGCCAGGTTTCGTATCGATGGCCTGTCCAAAGTAACCGGCGCCAAGGTATTCGCCCGCGACATCCGCGCTCGCGACATGCCGCACTGGCCGCAACAACAAGCCCACGCCCTGATGCTGCGCGCCACCCGCACCGACGTGCTGTTTGACGGTATCGACCTGTCGCTGCTGGGCGCGGACCTGAAACCGGACCGCGTCGTGACGGCGGAAGACCTGGTGCGCGACGGCGTCGCCTTCCCCGGTTTCTATGGCGCCGACATGCTGCTGCCGGCCGGGAGGCAGGCGGCCTACCTGGGGCACGCGGTGGCGGTCCTGATCTTCAACGACTTCGCCCGCTTCCGCGCGGCCAAGGATGCGCTGCAGTTCAAGGAAGGCGTGGTGCGCTACGGCGCCGCTGCACCGCCGATGGAGCGCGACCCGTGGGGCACCTTCCGCTTTGTGCGCGTGGGCGGCGCCACGTCGGCCGACATGGACGTTTTCTCCAGCCTGAAAAACGCGCCGGTGTTCCCCAGCGCGATGCGCAAGCAGCAGCCGGTCTGGCCGGACGGCATAGAGCACGGCAAGCTGGGCGAGCAGGGGATGTACTACGCCAACCAGATCAAGGGCGAACTGGATAGCCCGCCGGCCGACTGGCTGGTGCTGGAGCGCGACTACAACACGCAGTCGGTGGACACGGCGGCGATGGAGCCGGACAACGCCAACTGCTGGTACAACGCCGCCGAGCAAACGCTGCACATGGTGGTGCCGACGCAGTCGCCGCAAGAGGTCATCGACAGCGCCATCGAAATGCTCAAGAAGAGCAAGTTCCCGCTCAAGAAGCTGTTCCTGCATCCGTGCTACACGGTGGGCTACGGCTCCAAGGACCACTACAATTTTCCGTTCTATGGCCTGATGACGGCGCTGTACGCCAATGGCAATCCGGTGCGGCTGGCCAACGACCGCTACGAGCAGTTCCAGTCGTCGATCAAGCGCCATGCGTTCAAGATGAAGTACCGCATCGCGGTCGACCGCAAGAGCGCGATGCTGCAATCGTTCCAGGGATATTTTGAGGCCAACGGCGGCGGGCGCTGTAACTTCTCGCCGTCGGTGGCGATGGTTGCGGCGACGGCCGCGCAGTCGATTTACTATTTTCCGAAGAACGATTTCGCGGCCGTGGCCATCGCCTCGCGCGCCATCGACGCCGGTTCGGCGCGCGGCTACGGCACCTTGCAGAGCATGGCCGCAACGGAAATGATGATGGATGAATTCGCGGAAAAACTGGGACTGGACGCCATCGATTTCAGACTGAAGAACGCGCTGCGCTCGGGGATGAAAAATACCCAGGGCGCGATTCCGGCAGGTGCGGTGCGGGTCGACGAGGTTCTGCAAAAAGCCAAGGTGCATCCGCTGTGGACAGGCCGCGCCGGCGCCAAGCGCGCGTTTGAAGCGGCGCATCCCGGCCATCGCTACGGCGTGGGATTCGCCTGCGTGCAGAAGGACTTCGGCACCGGCGCCGAGAGCTCCTTCGCCAAGGTGCAGATCAACGCCGACGGCGCGATCGAGCTGTCGCACAGCGGCACCGAGATCGGCACCGGCATGTCGACGTCGCAGGCGGTGGCTTGCGCCAAGTGGCTGGGCAAGCCGGCCGGCACAGTGCGCACCGCTGTCACCGAATGGGACGACCTGCCGGTGGTCAGCAGCGGAGATCCCTACATCATGAGCCAGGCCGACCAGGACAAGCTGTCGGCCAATCCGCGCTGGTCGCCGACCTACAGTTCTCCCGCCAGCGCCACCAACTCCGCCTACTACTTCACGCACAGCACGCGGGAAGCGGCGCGCGTGGTCTTCATGCACGGCCTGTGGCCTGCCGCGATGGCCATCTGGAGCGAGGGCTATGCGGGCGGCCAGGCGGCGTCGCTGGTGATACGGGTGGAGGACGCGCGCTGGGGCGACGGCAAGCTGTCCGCCGGCGGTTTGCAGGCGCTGTCCTGCGAGCAGCTGGCGCGCAAGGCGCACGAGCTGGGACTGGTGACTGGCGCTACGGTGCATGTGTTCAACCGCTGGCAGTGGAGCGAGGCGGAGTTCGACGTCAACGGCGCCGGCGTACGGCTGCCGATAGATGGCCTGTCGCTGCGCTATGGCGACGGCGCGGACCAGGGCAGGAAGGCCAGCATGAGTTCTTCCGGCGGCTACCATGTGCTGAACCGCAAGCGTGTCTACATCCCGCCGGTGCAGCGCAATAACGCCACCGTCACCTACTACAGCGCGGTGGGCACGCTGGTCGAGTTGTCGGTGCATGAGGCCAGCGGCAAGGTCGAGCTGCTCAGCCATCATTCCATCATGGAGTGCGGCAGCATGCTGTCGCCGCAGCTGGTATCGAGCCAGTTGCAGGGCGGGCTGGCGATGGGCATAGGCCACGCGCTGCACGAGTACCTGCCGCTGTACGAGGATGGTCCGGGCAACGGCACCTGGAACTTCAACCGCTACCAGCTGCCGCGCGCACGAGACGTCGCGGTGTGGAAGCAGACGGCGGAGATCCTGCCGCCGTTGACGGAGACCGATCCGCCCAAAGGCATCGCGGAGGTGGTGATGATTCCCGTGGTGGGCGCCATCGTCAATGGCATCGCGCACGCCATCGGCCACCGCTTCAGCGACTTGCCGGTTACGCCGGAACAGATACAGGAGGTGCTGGCATGAGCATCGCGACCAAACCAATCACGCTGACCGTCAACGGCAAGAAGGCCGGCCCGATGGAGGTGCCGGAAGGCGTGATGATGATCGACTTCCTGCACGAATACCTGGACCTGACCGGCTCCCGCCTGGGCTGCGGACAGGGCGTGTGCCATGCCTGCGTGGTGATACTGGATAAAGCCGACGGCACCAGCGAGGAAGTCCGCTCCTGTATCACCGGTGCGCATTTCTTCGACGGTAAAAAAGTGCGCACGGTGGAAGGGCACGCCAAGTTGAACGACAAGGGCGAAGTGGTGGCGCTGTCGCCGGTGCAGCAGAAGTTCCTCGAACATTTCAGCTTCCAGTGTGGCTACTGCACGCCGGGCTTCGTGAACGCGGCCACGGTGCTGCTGGAGCGCCTGAAGCGCACACCCGTTAGCCGCGACCAGATTGATGAGACGATCATGGAAAGCCTGAATGCCCACATCTGCCGATGTACCGGTTATGTGCGCTACTTCGAAGCGGTCAAGGATGTCGTGTTGAACACGCCCGGACTGGTGAAGGAGGGGAAATGATGAGCCGCCATCTTGCTCTTCTCGCCGCAGCGCTGGTAGCGGCGACACATTCGGTCGCCGCCGAGAATGACGTGGTCAGTCGCGGGCGCTATCTGGTCAAGGCGGCCGATTGCGCCGCCTGTCACACTTCGGCCACCGGTGCGCCGTTTGCCGGCGGAGTGGAACTGAAATCGGACTTCGGGACTTTTTACGGCACCAACATCACGCCGGACAAGGAGCACGGCATCGGCAAATGGAGCGCCGACGAGTTCTATGCGGCCTTGCGCGACGGTGTGGCGCCGGACCGTCATCTGTATCCGGCCATGCCCTACACGTCCTACCGTTCGATGAGCCGCGCCGACAGCGACGCCATCTTCGCTTATCTCATGCAGATCAAGCCTGCTGCGGTGCCAAGCAAGGCGGCCGATCTCAAGTTCCCGTACAACATGCGCTTCGGTATGCGCTTCTGGAACATGCTGTTCTTGAAGGACGCGCTGCCCGACGCCTCGGCCGGCCAGTCGCCGGCCTATCTGCGCGGCCGCTACATGGTCAACACGATGGGGCATTGTGCGGAATGCCATACGCCGCGCGGCGCGCTGGGGCAGATGGATGGGGCCAAACCCTTGGGCGGCAGCGCGATGGCGCGCATCGCCGCGCCGGATATCTCGCCGCCCGGCCTGTCTGCCTCGGGATGGACGGCCGCCGACCTGGCGTCGTTCCTGGGCACCGGCGTTGCGCCGCAAGGCTCGGCGTACGGCGAGATGTTCGCAGTGGTCCACCTGAGCACCCAGCATCTGACGCCGGGCGACATGTGGGCGATGACCACCTATCTGCTGGGCGACAAGCCCCTGCCTCCGCAACCTTTGAAGCCTGCACCGGCTGGCGCGGATGCGTCCATCGACGCGGGCCGCCGTACCTATATCGCCGTCTGCGCCGGTTGCCATGGAGTCGATGGCGGCGGCAAGCCGCATGTCGCGGTTGCGATGAAGGGCAATACCACGGTGCGCAGCGCCGATCCGCGCAATCTGATCGAGGTCACGCTGGACGGCATCGAGGCCCAGCGCTTTGGTAAGAAGGAAAGCATGCAGGCCATGCCGGGCTTCGCGGCCAAGTTGAGCGACAAGGAAATCGCCGGCTTGTCCAATTTCCTGCGCGTGAGCTGGGGTGGACAGGCCGGCACGGTCAGCGAATCCCAGGTGAAGGAATTGCGGACGCCTTGATCACTTGGATTGTCAGGCGTAGCTGCGCAAGAAATCCAGCAGCACATGCGCGGCGATGTCGGCATCGTCCGCCGTCATCGTCTCCAGAGGGTTGTGGCTGATGCCGCCGTTGCCGCAGCGGGTGAACAGCATGGCCACGTCGGTGATCGCGGCCATCGCCATCGCATCGTGGCCGGCGCCGGAGAGCAGGTCGAAGCGCGGCAGGCCGGCGCGCTCGATGGCGGCGCCGAACTGCTGCATCAGGCGCGGTGCGCATGGCGCGGCCGCAGCATCGACGATCTGCTGCATGCTCACTTCCACCTGACGCCGCGCGCAGATCGCCGTGATGCCGTCCAATACATCCTTCACCGCGGCGAGCCGCACGGCGTCGTCGGCGGCGCGGATGTCCAGCGACAGCTTGCATGCGCCGGGGATCACATTGACCGAACCGCCCGGCACCTGCAACTGGCCGACCGTGCCGACCAGCGACGCGCCTTGCGCGCAGCGCCGCTCGACCAGCAGCACGATCTCCGCCGCCGCTGCCGCCGCGTCCTTGCGCATGTTCATCGGCGTGGTGCCTGCATGGCTGGCCAGGCCGGTCAGCTCGACCAGGTAGCGCGAGCTGCCGGCGATCGCCGTCACCACGCCCAGCGCCAGGTCGTGCTCCAGCAGCACCGGGCCTTGTTCGATATGGACTTCTACGAAACCGAGCAGTTGCGCCGGATCGCGCGCGATGGCGGGGATGCGCGTGACGTCGTGGCCGGCGGCCAGCAGCGCGCCGCGCATGGTGATGCCGTCGGCGTCGGTCTGGTCCAGCAGCGACAGGTCGAAGCGGCCCGTCACCGCGTTACTGCCCAGGAAGGTGCTCTTGAAGCGCACGCCTTCCTCTTCGGCGAAACCGACGATCTCGAAGTGGAAGGGCAGCTTCTCGCCGCGCTGGTGCAGGTAGCGCACGATGGCGATGGGCAGCAGGATGCCGAGGCGGCCGTCGTACTTGCCGCCGTTGCGCACGGTGTCGTAGTGGGAGCCGGTCATCAGCGTCTTCGCGCCCGGCGCGTCGGAGCAGTAGACGCCGACGACGTTGCCTACGTCATCGATGCGGGTGTCCATGCCGGCTTCGCGCATCCAGTCCATCAGCTGCGCGGCGGTCTTGCGGTGCGCGGGCGTCATGTAGGCGCAGGTCAGATCGAAGTCCGCATTGGCGCTGTTGTCGGTGTCGCTCCATGCGCCTATGGTTTCGCACCACTGCATGATGGTGGGGCCGAAGTCCAGCGTTATGCCCAGAAGGTCGTTCAGGCGCAGCTCGGCGATGCGCTTAATCTGGCGCAGGCACTCTGCGATTTCGTCGGCGCGCTGGTTCTTCAGCCGGCGTGTGAAGGTGGCGATGATGGCGCGGCGCGTCAGCCCTTGTCCATCCGGGCCTTTGACGGCGAGGATGAAGGGGAAGCCGAATTTGTCGTTGTAGTCCGCGTTCAGCTTGTGCAGCGTGGCGAATTCCTCGGCACTGCACAGGTGCAGGCCGGACTTGGCTTGCTCATTGGTGGATTCCGCCGTCAGCTGGCCGGAGACGGCTGCCTTGCCCGCCAGCTCAGGATGGGCGCGGATCAGGCCCAGTTGCTCGTCCGGCGACGCGGCGCTGACCACGGCCTGCAAGGCCAGCTTGAGCGCGGTGGCGTTGGCAAAGGGGCGCTGGGCCGCTGCCCGTTCCGGTATCCACGGCGAGTGCTCGTAGATGCCGCGCAGGCGGTCGGTGAAGGTGGCGGCGTCGCAGCCGTTTAATTCGGATAGTGTCGTCATAGCCTAGTGTAATCGCAACTGAGCCGCCCAGTTATATGCGGTATCCGCTAAGGTTTATAAGGTTTGCTATTTGCCGAGCGCCTTGGCCGCAGTGGAGACCTGCTCGCGCAGCCATTTGTGTTCTGGCGCCTGGTGCACGCGCTCGTGCCACAGCTGGTAGAAGCGCATCGACGGGAACTTGACCGGCACCGTGTAGGTCTTCAGCGGCATATTGCGCTCGTAGTAGCGCACGAACTGGCGGCCGGTGGTCAGCACCAGGTCGGTCTGCGTCAGCATGTAGGGGATCAGGCCGAAGTAGGCCGATTCCACCGCCACGTTGCGCTGCAGGCCATGGCGCTCCAGGAAGTCGTCGATGACGCCGTGGTAGCCGGGCAGGATCTGCGTCGGCGCCACGTGGGGCAGGGACAGGTAGTCGGCCAGCGTCATGTCCTCGCTGCCGGTGCGCAGCGCGTAGGGGCAGTCGGAGCGCATCACGCAGATGATCGGGTCTTCGAACAGCTTGGACATGTGCAGGTGCTCGGGCGGCTCGTCCCAGTTGGCGATGACCAGGTCCATGTCGCCGTCCGACAGCAGGCGCACGTAGTCCACGCCCGGTCCCAGGCTGTGGATCTTCACGCGGCTGTTGGGCGAACCACGGCGCAGCAGCGCCACAAGGTTGGGCAGGAACTGGCTGTCCAGGTAGTCCGGCGCGGCGATGTGGAAGGTGCGCGCTTCTTCCTGCGGCACGAAGGGCGTCTTCTTCAGGAACAGGTTCTCGGTTTCGTCGAGGATGCGCTTGGCCGGTATCAGCAGGCTTTCGCCGTGCTGGGTCGGCACCATGCCGCGCGCGCCGCGCACCAGCAGCGGATCGCCCGTCAGCTCGCGCAGCTTGCGCAGCGAGGCGGAGATGGAGGGCTGCGGCTGATTCAGTTTGAGGGCGACGCGTGAGACGTTCTTCTCAACCAGCAGCAGGTAGAGGATGCGGATCAAATGCAGATCCAGGTGTTGCGGCAGGGCGGCCATGAGAGGATTTCTGTTATACGGGATTGGATATGTTTAATATACTCTAATGTTCATGTGGTCGGCGTCAAATCCGTTTATCTTCTGTAAATTAGCCACACTCTTTACCCTGAAAGCACCCATGGACTTTTTCGCCTATCTGATCCCGTATGGCCTTGAGTGGCTGAACCTGATCGTGCGCTGGCTGCATATCATCACCGGCATCGCCTGGATCGGCGCTTCGTTCTACTTCGTCTGGCTGGATAATTCGATCCGCCCGCCCGCACCCGGCTCGGAGCTGGCGAAGAAGGGCGTGTCCGGCGAACTGTGGGCCGTGCACGGCGGCGGTTTCTACAACCCGCAAAAATACCTGGTGGCGCCGGCCGAGCTGCCGAAGGATCTGCACTGGTTTAAGTGGGAGGCATATTCCACCTGGCTGTCCGGCATCGCGCTGCTGACCATCGCCTACTACTTCAACGCGCAGGCGATGATGATCGATAAGTCGGTGGCCGATATCGGCAGCTGGCAGGCGATCGGCATCGGCGTCGGCACGCTGGTCGTCGGCTGGACCGTGTACGACCTGCTGTGCCGCTCGCCGCTGGGCCAGCGCGACCTGTGGTTCGGCGTGGTGGTGTTCGCGCTGATCGTCGGCGCCGCGTATGGCCTGACGCATGTGCTGAGCGGCCGCGCCGCCTACATCCACGTCGGTGCGCTGATCGGCACCATCATGGTCGGCAATGTGCTGATGCTGATTATCCCCGGCCAGCGCAAGATGGTGGAGGCCATGTCGGCCGGTCGCTTGCCTGACCCGATCCACGGCCAGAAGGCCAAGCAGCGCAGCGTCCACAATAACTACTTCACGCTGCCGGTGCTGTTCATCATGATCAGCAACCACTATGCGATGACCTACCGGAACGACCATGCGTGGCTGGTGCTGGCCTTCATCATGGCAGCCGGCGTCTTCATCCGCCACTTCTTCAACCTGCGCCACAAAGGGCGCGTCGAGTGGCGTTATCCGGCCATCGGCGTCGCGCTGCTGATCGGCGTGGCCGTGGCGATTGCGCCACCGCGTCCTGTGGCATCGGCCGCCGCTGCCGATCCGGCGGCGCAATTCGCCAAGGTGAAAACCGTCATCGACCAGCGCTGCGTGGCCTGCCACTCGGCGCATCCGACGCAACCCGGCTTTGCCACGGCGCCCGCCGGCGTGATGCTCGACAGCGCGGAGCAGGTGCATCAGAACGCGGAAAAAATCTACAAGCAATCGGTGCAGCTGAAAGCCATGCCGCTTGCGAACCTGACCAATATGACCGATGCAGAACGGGCGCAGATCGCGGCCTGGTTCGAATCCGGCGCCAAGTGAAAGAACAACCATGACGACGAACAAAGAACAACTGGCGCAGTGGATCGACGCGCACTTCGATGAAGAAGTAGGCGTGCTGCAGCAGCTGCTGCGCGTGCCGACCGATACCCCGCCCGGCAACAACGCGCCGCACGCGGACATGGTGGCGGACCTGGTCAAGGCCTATGGCTGGATCGCCGAGAAGCACGCCGTGCCGGCCGACGTGGTGCAGGACTACGGCATGGAGACCATCACCAATCTGATCGTGCGCCGTCCATACCAGGCCGGCGGCCCGACCGTGGCGCTCAATGCCCACGGCGACGTGGTGCCGCCGGGCGACAACTGGACCTATCCGCCGTATGGCGGCGTGGTGGAAAACGGCTATATTTACGGCCGCGCCGCCGCCGTTTCCAAGTGCGACTTCGCCACCTACATCTTCGCCACCCGCGCGCTGGAAGCGCTGGGCGTGCCGTTGAAGGGCGGGCTGGAACTGCACTTCACGTACGACGAGGAATTCGGCGGCCTGCTGGGCCCCGGCTGGCTGCTGGAACAAAAGCTGACCAAGCCGGACTTCGTCATCGCGGCGGGCTTCAGCTACAACATCGTCACCGCGCACAACGCCTGTTTGCAGCTGGAGATCACGGTGCACGGCAAGTCCGGCCACGGCGCGATGCCGGAGACCGGCCACGACGCGCTGCAGGCGGCCACCCGCATCCTGAACGCGATCTACGACCAACTGCCGGAACTGAAGAAGGTCAAATCGAAAATCCCCGGCATCGATTCGCCGACCATGCTGGTGGGCCGTATCGACGGCGGCACCAACACCAACGTCGTGCCGGGCAAAGTGGTGCTGAAGATGGACCGCCGCATGATTCCGGAAGAAGACCCGGTGGCGGTGGAAGCGCAAGTGCGCGCGCTGATCGAGAAAGCGGTGGAAGGCCAGCCTGGCATTCGCATCGAGATCAAGCGCCTGCTGCTGTCGCACGCGCTGCGTGAGCAGACGGGCACGGAGAAGCTGGTGGCCAGCCTTCAGCAGAACGCGCAGACCTTCATCGGCGAGAAGATCCCGGCCCAGGGCACGCCGCTGTACGCGGATGCGCGCCTGTACGGCGAACATGGCATTCCGGCGGTGCTGTACGGCGCCGGTCCGCGCAGCGTCCCCGAGTCCAACGCCAAGAAGGCCGACGAGCGTTTGCAGCTGGAAGACCTGCGCAAGGCGACCAAGGTGGTAGCATGCACGCTATTGGATTTCCTTGGAGAGTGAGATGTTTGAAAAGAAGATGATGGCCGGCTGGGGCGATATGGATTTCAACAGCCATATGCGCAACACGGCCTTCCTGGACAAGGCGGGCGATGTGCGCATGCTGTTCCTGTCGGAGAACGGCTTCCCGATGAGCGAATTCATGCGCCTGAAAATCGGTCCGGTGGTAATGAAGGACGAAATCGCCTACTTCAAGGAAGTGATGCTGCTTGAAGAGATCACCGTCACGCTGGGCGTGGCTGGCTTGTCGACCGATGGCAGCCGCTGGTCGCTCAGCACCGACATCATCCGCGCCGACGGCAAGCTGGCCGCGCGCGTCACCAGCACCGGCGGCTGGCTCGATCTGGCGGCCCGCAAGCTGATTGCGCCACCGGCCAATCTGCTGGCCACCTGGCAGTCGCTGGGCAAGACCGCCGACTTCCAGGAACTGAACACCAGCATCAAGTAAGCGCCGCCTCGAAGCTATCTGCCTTCGTAGAATTTGCGGTGCAGCTGCGCCGGAACGCCGCGCGCCGCCAGGCGCCTGGCGGCTTCGGACAGCGATAGCGCCAGCGCCTTGTTGTCCTTCCCGAGATAGATGTACAGCGGCAGGTCTTCCACAGATACGCTGCTGTGTCCCTGCGCCAGCAACGGCTTTGCCTCGCTGCTGATGCCGCCGTCGTCGAACACGCAGGCGTCGTCGCGCGCGGCCAGCACCATCTGCAAACAAGCCGCTTCGCTTTGCACGTCATGCGGCTGGATCGCCGGCTGCAGCGCCTCCAGCCTTTGCTGGTACAGGTAGATGCCGCGCTTGTAGCTGACCGTCTTGACCTTCTTTGCCAGCGATTCCCAGCTGGTGATGTCCTTGTCGCTGCGGGTGAAGATGCGAGTGCGCGAGATGATGAAGGGTTCGTCGAGACGAACATAGTCAGGATGCTTCTGGATATAGCCTTTGACGCGGCCTACCTCACCGACGATGGTGCCGGCGGCGAGCATCGCTTCGGAGCGCCGTCCGGGCAGGTTTTGCAGCGTGCAGCGCTGCTTGCTTTCGTCGCACAGTTGCTGGAGATAGGCGCTGGCGTACAGGAACAGCGGCGAGTTCTCGTCGTGCGTGGTGCCGAACACCAGTTCCTTCCCGGCCTGCGCATGCGCGCAGCCCGCAACGGCAAGCGTTGCGGCGATCAGGAGTGTCAACTGGCGGCGTGGCATAGATACCTTTTCAAACTTCAAAATCTTCGCTCATCATAACGGATGCGGACTGCTACGTGCATCTGCAGGATTATCGTATGATATGGTCATTATTGTCCAAACGGCCAGCCAGTGTATCGATACGATTTGATCAGCTGTCACGATTGCGGCGCGCTTCACAAGCGGCGCCCCGTGCTGCCGCGCGAGAAGGCGCGCTGCGTGCGCTGCCGTTCCATCCTCTATCGCGGCATCCATTCCGACGTCAACCGCATGGCGGCCATCACGCTGGCCGCCATCTTCACCTTCCTGATCGCCCAGCTTTGCCCCATCGTCGAACTGGATGTCGGCGGCTACACCTCCAGCGCCACCTTGCTCGGCGCCATACGCGTGCTGTGGATGGAGCAGATGCAGGTGGTGGCGGCGATCGTGTTCCTGTTCACGGTGCTGCTGCCGGCGGTGGAGCTGGGCGCGCTGCTGTACGTGACGCTGGCCTTGCGCAGCGGTGTGCGGCCGCGCGGCTTCGACCACCTGCTGCGCGCCGTCGGCGCGGCGCGGCGCTGGGGCATGACGGAAGTGCTGATGATCGGCATTCTGATCACCATCGTCAAGATGACCAGCCTGGCGCAGGTGGTGGTGCAACCGGGCCTGTTCGCCTTTGGCGCGCTAACGCTGATGCTGGCCATCGTGGTGTCTTTCGATCCGCAGATGCTGTGGAATATCGGCGAGCACCTGCCCGGACCGCGCAGGCCGGCGCAGGCCGAGTACCGCTACACGCCGCATACGCGCCTGGCGGCCTGCCACAGCTGCGGCCTGGTGGCGCAGGATCAACCGGCCGCGCATCAGCGCTGCGCGCGCTGCGGCACCGTGCTGCACCGCCGTCGTCCAGACAGCGTGGGGCGGACCTGGGCCTTCCTGCTGGCCGCGACCATCCTCTATATTCCCGCCAACCTGCTGCCGGTGATGTACACGCACTCGCTGTTCGGCAAGGAGGACGACACCATCATCAGCGGCGTGGTCTACTTCTGGACCAGCGGCTCGCCGGCGCTGGCGGCGATCATCTTCATCGCCAGCATCGTGGTGCCGGTGCTGAAGCTGGCGGCGCTGTCGCTGCTGGCGCTGACGGCGCAGCGGCGCTCGCGCTGGCGCCCGTTGCAGCGCACGATACTGTACCGGATCGTGGAGTTCGTCGGCCGCTGGTCGATGCTCGACATCTTTGTTATTACGCTGACGGTGGCGCTGGTGCGCTTCCAGTCGCTGGCAGTGATTACTGCCGGTCCCGGCGCGCTGGCGTTTTGCGCAGTGGTGGTGCTGACGATGCTGGCGTCGATGCAGTTCGACCCGCGCCTGATCTGGGATCCGATAGATTCGAATGGAGAGAACCATGCCTGAAAACGACAGCGGCGCGCCGCCGCTACCCGAGCCCCGCGTGGAGAAGGCCAATCGCTGGCTGCCTTCGCTGGTGTGGCTGATTCCGCTGCTGGCGGCGCTGATAGGTTTGGCGCTGGTGGCGAAGTCGGTGATGGACCAGGGGCCGACGGTCACGGTGAGCTTCCGCAGCGCGGACGGGCTGGAACCCGGGAAGACCAAAGTCAAATTCAAGGACGTGGATATCGGCCTGGTACGTTCGATTACGCTGTCGCGCGATTTGTCCAAGGTGCTGGTGACGATCGACATGAGCAAGGAGGCGGAGCGCTTCACCGTTGCCGATACGCGCTTCTGGGTGGTGCGTCCACGGGTGGGTGCGAGCGGCGTGTCCGGCCTGAGCACCTTGCTGTCTGGCGCCTACATCGGCGTCGATGCCGGCAAGGCCGAAGAGACCAAGCACGAATTCGTCGGACTGGAGAAGCCGCCGCAAGTGGTGGGCGACGACAAAGGCACCAAGTACACGCTGCACGGCGAGAGCCTGGGTTCGATCGATGTCGGCTCGCCGATCTTCTATCGCCGCATCCAGGTAGGGCAGGTGGTCGGCTTCGATCTGGACGAAAAAGGGCATGGCGTGAAGATGACAGTGTTCGTCAATGCGCCCTATGACCAGTACGTGGGCAAGAACACGCGCTGGTGGCATGCCAGCGGCGTCGATGTGCGGCTCGATTCGAATGGCTTCAAGGTCAACACCCAGTCGCTGGCGGCGCTGCTGGTCGGCGGCATCGCGTTCGAGACCATGAGCGGCCAGAAGCCGGACCAGTCGGCGTCGCCCGGCAGCGATTTTCCGCTGGCCTCCGACCAGGCCAGCGCGCTGCGCGAACCGGACGGCGTGCCGATTACGACGGTGCTGTATTTCGACCAGTCGCTGCGCGGCCTGTCGCCCGGTGCGCCGGTTGACTTCCGTGGCATCGTGCTGGGCGAGGTGCGCTCGGTCGGCGTGGAGTTCGATCCGGTGAAGAAGAACTTCCGCATGCCGGTGACGGTGGACATGTACCCGGCGCGGCTGGGCCGCAGCTTCCAGCAGACCGTCTCCAGCGAGCAGGATCGCAACGCCGGCCCGGTAGTGCTGGAGCGCCTGGTGGCGCGTGGCCTGCGCGGCCAGCTGCGCACGGGGAACCTGCTGACCGGCCAGCTGTATGTGGCGCTGGACTTCTTCCCGAATGCGCCGCAGGCCAAGCTGGATGTGGCGCAGTATCCGCTGGAGGTGCCGACGGTGCCGAACAGCCTGGACGAACTGCAGACGCAGATCTCCAGCATCGCGCGCAAGCTGGATCAGGTGCCGTTCGGCGAGATCGGCAACAACCTGCGCGATACGCTGAAGAGCGCCAATGTGCTGTTCAAGCAGCTCGACGCGCAGGTGGTGCCGGAGATGAAGGATACGCTGGGCGCGGCGCGCAAGACCTTCGGCGAGGCAAATCAGCTGCTGCAGAAGGATTCGCCGGTGCAGTCGGATCTGCGCGAGGCCTTGCAGCAGCTGACGCAAACGCTGCAATCGCTGAACGCATTGTCGGATTATCTGGAGCGTCATCCCGAGTCGCTGATACGCGGGAAGACCAGCAAGCAGGACACCAAGGGAGAGCCGAAATGATGCAGCATAAAACTGTGCAGGCCATGCTGGCCATGGCGGCCGCGCTGCTGCTGGCCGGCTGCGCCGCCACGCCGCCCGAGCATTTCTACAGCCTGAGTAACGGCATGGGCGTGCCCGTGCCGGCCGCCGCGCCGGCCGGCTACTACATCGAGCTGCCGGCGGTGGCGGTGCCGCAGCAGGTGGCGCGCTATCAGATGGTGGTCAGCACGGAGGCGGGGCGCATCGATCTGCTGGAGCATGAACGCTGGTCGGCGATGCCGGCGTCGGAGATCGGCCAGGCGCTGTCGCTGGCGATCACCGGCGAGCTGGGAACGGTGGACGTGTTCCGCACGCCGACCACGGACGGCGCGCCGGTCTACCGCATCAGCACCAACGTGCAGCGCTTCGAATCTGCGCCGGGCCGGTATGCGTTGATCGACGCGGTGTGGAGCGTGCGGCTGGTCGGCAGCAGCAAGGTGCTGACTTGCCGCAGCGTCGCCAACGAACCTGTCAGCGGCGGCTACGACGCGCTGGTAGCCGGCCACCGCCGCGCCGTCACCCGCATCGCCGCCGATATCTCCAAGGCCGTCCGTGGCTTGGCGTCGGGCTCCAACGCCGGCTGCTAGTCCGCAGCCTGCATGGCTTGCTTGATCTGATCCCGCAGCCACACACTGGCCGCATCGTTGTCGACGTTGGCGTGCCAGTACAGGTAGATGTCCAGCGATGGCATCTGCAGCGGGAAGGGCAGGATCTGGTTGCCGAACTGCTGGTTCACCACGCGCGCCAGCCGCTCCGGCATCGTCAGCGCCAGGTCGGTCTGGCTGACGGCGCGGCAGGCGGCGAAGTAGTGCTGGCAGCGCAGCCTTACACGCCGCTGCAATCCCAGACGGCTCAGTTCAAAATCCTCCAGCCCCGGTCCGCGCCGGCGTGAGCTGGTTTGGATATGCTCCAGCTTCAGGTAGCCATCCAGATCCAGCGTGCCGTGCACCAGCGGATGATCGCGCCGCACCAGCACCACCGTCTGGTCGGTCGCCAGCAGCGTTCGGCGGATGTCATTCGACAGCGGCAGCAGGATGTCGATCGCCGCGTCCAGCGTGCCGGCCGCCAGTTCGCTTTCCAGTTCGCGCCGGCCTACCTGCAAGGTGTTCAGGCCCACCGACGGCGCGTCCTGCGCCACGCGCGCCATCAGCGGCGGCAGCACGCTCGCTTCCAGCACGTCGCGCAAGGCCAGCGAGAAGGCGCGTTCGCTGGTGGCGGCGTCGAAGCGCTCGGCGCCGTTCAGCGTCACTTCAAAGCCGCGCAGCGATTGCCGCACCGGGTCGATGATGGAGCGGGCCAGTGGTGTCGGCACCATCACGTGGCCCTGGCGCTCGAACAGCGGATCGTCGAACAACTGCCGCAGGCGGTTCAGCGCGTGGCTGATGGCGGGCTGCGTCAGGTTCATCTTCAGGCTGGCGCGCGTGATGCTGCCTTCGGCGTAGATTGCTTCGAAGACGATGAACAGATTGAGATCGACCTTGGATATATGCATGAGATTTATGCGGCTAAATTAAAACTATTCATTTGATGAATTATAGGCCGGGCGTTAAGCTGGTGCCTGTTTTGATCTGGAGCTGGAAGCAAATGGGACAAATTTATCTGGTGCGCCACGGGCAGGCCTCGTTCGGCAGCGCCAATTACGACCAGCTGTCGACGCTGGGCTACGAGCAGGCGCGTTTGCTAGGGCAGTGGTACGCCAACAGCCGCCAGTCCTTCCAGCGCGTGGTGGTGGGCGGCATGGCGCGACATCGCCAGACCGCCGACACCTGCCTGGCCGAGCTGCCCAAGCCGCAGCTGGCCGACGCCGAATGGATCACCGACGAAGGCTTCGCCGAATTCGATCATCACGAAGTGCTGCGGCGCCATTGTCCGGAGGCGGTCGATGCCGCGGCCTTCCAGCAGCTGCTGGCGCGCCACGAGGAGCCGCAACGCGCATTGGAGCACCTGTTCCGCGCCGCCATGCAGCGATGGATGAGCGGCTGGCACGACGACGAGTACACCGAGACCTGGCCGGACTTCCGCCGCCGCTGCGTGGCCGCGCTGGAGCGGCTCGACACCGACAGCAGCAAGCAGGCCACCATCGTCTTCACGTCGGGCGGCGTGATCGCCACGCTGATGCAGCACCTGCTTGGCCTTCAGGACTATCAAGTGATGGAGTTGAGCTGGTCGCTGGCCAATTGCGCCGTCACCAAGCTGCTGCAACGCCCCGGCCAGTTCACGCTCAGCTACTTGAACAACTACGCGCATCTGGAATGGCTGGGACAACCCGGCGCCGTCACCTACCGATAAAGGACCGCATCATGGATTTCGACTACAGCCCGAAAGTAAAGCAGCTCCAGGCCAGGCTGACGGCCTTTATGGACGAGCATATCTACCCGAACGAGGCGCGCTTCCATGCCGAGATCGACGCCAACCGCGCGGCCGGCGATGCCTGGGTGCCGACCAAGGTGATGGAAGAGCTCAAGCTCAAGGCGCGCGAGGCGGGGCTGTGGAATCTGTTCCTGCCCGATTCGCAGCACGGCGCCGGCTTGACCAACCTGGAATACGCGCCGCTGTGCGAGATCATGGGCCGCGCCGTGTGGGCGCCGGAAGTATTCAACTGCTCGGCGCCGGACACCGGCAATATGGAAGTGCTGACCCGCTACGGCACCGAGGCGCAGCAGCGCGAGTGGCTGGAGCCGCTGCTCGATGGCCGCATCCGTTCCTGCTTCGGCATGACCGAGCCGGACGTGGCCTCGTCGGACGCCACCAACATCGCCAGCTCCATCGTGCGCGATGGCGACGAGTATGTGATCAATGGCCGCAAGTGGTGGTCCTCCGGCGGCAACGACCCGCGCTGCAAGGTCTTCATCTTCATGGGCAAGAGCGATCCCGATAATCCCAATCGCCACCTGCAGCAGTCGATGATACTGGTGCCGCGCGATACGCCCGGCGTGAAGGTGCTGCGCCACCTGCCGGTGTTCGGCTTCGACGACGCGCCGCACGGCCACGCCGAAATCGTGTTCGACAATGTGCGCGTGCCGGCCTCCAACCTGCTGCTGGGCGAGGGCCGTGGTTTCGAAATCGCCCAGGGCCGCCTCGGGCCGGGCCGCATCCACCACTGCATGCGTTTGATCGGCCTGGCCGAGCGCGCGCTGGAGCAGATGTGCAAGCGCAGCTTGAGCCGCGTCGCTTTCGGCAAGCCGGTGGCGGAGCAGGGCGTGACGCTGGAACGCATCGCCGAGTCGCGCATCATGATCGACCAGGCCCGCCTGCTGGTGCTGAACGCGGCCTACATGATGGACACGGTCGGCAACAAGGTCGCGGCCAAGGAGATCGCGATGATCAAGGTGGCCGCGCCGACGATGGCCTGCAAGGTGATCGACTGGGCGATCCAGGTGCAGGGCGGCGGCGGCATGGCCGATCCCTTCCTGGCTTCGGCCTATGCCGGTGCGCGTTCGCTGCGGCTGGCCGATGGTCCGGACGAAGTGCACCGCAGCCAGATCGGCAAGATGGAGCTGGCGCGCTACAAGGCGCCGCGCAGCCACTGATCCCGGTGTTAGAATCGCCGCATGGATGACACCCCGGATCACAACGCAGAGCCGCCAGTAGCGGCCCCTCCACGCCGCAGCCGCCGCAAAAGCGGCGGCACCACATTGCGCGACGTCGCCAAGCTGGCGGGCGTGGCGCCGATCACCGCATCGCGTGCGCTCAACACGCCGAACGCGGTGTCGGATGCGATACTGGAGCGGGTGCGCGCTGCCGTCGAGCAGACCGGCTACGTGCCGAATATGCTGGCCGGCGGCCTGGCCTCGCGCAAGAGCAGACTGGTGGCGGCGGTGATTCCCACCATCTCCGGCAATGTGTTCCTGGAGATGGTGCAGTCGCTGACGGCGTCGCTGGCGGCGTCGGGCTATCAGCTGATGCTGGGCCAGTCCGGCTACGAAGACTCTCGCGAGGATGAACTGCTGGAGGCCATCATCGGCCGCCGTCCCGACGGCGTGGTGCTGACCGGGATCATGCGTTCGCCGCAGGGCCGCCAGCGCCTGCTCACCAGCGGCATCCCCGTGGTGGAAACCTGGGACTTGACGCCCGACCCCATCGACATGCTGATCGGCTTCTCGCACGAAAAAGTGGGGGAGGAAGTGGCGCGCTATCTGCACGCGCGCGGCAAGCGCCGCGTCGCCACGCTGAGCGCGAACGACCAGCGCGCCATGCGCCGCATGAAGGCCTTCTCCGAGACCGCGATTGAACTGGGCATGGCGCGGCCCGGCGAGACCGAAGTGCCGGGCTGGGTGGTGCCGGCGCCGACCAACGTCGGCCTGGGCCGCTCCGGCCTGCGCGAGCTGCTGGCCCGCCATCCCGACATCGACGCGCTGTTCTGCAGCTCGGACATGGTGGCGCTGGGCGTGCTGACCGAGGCGCAGGCGCAGGGTATCGCGGTGCCGGACCAGCTGGCCGTGGTCGGCCTGGGCGACCTCAGCTTCGCCCGCGACCTGCAGCCGGCGCTGACCACGGTGCGCATCGACGGCGCCACGATAGGCAGCACAGCCGCCCGTTTCATCGTCGACCGCTCGCAGGAGCGCGAGGTGCGCGACGGCATCATCGACATCGGTTTCTCCATCATCGAGCGCGACAGCGCCTGACCAAGCCGCCCCGGCTGGCTGCTTGCACAGCCTTTCTGAAAATTATTGACATCTCCAACTGCACGGATTAACCTGAGTCATCGTACAACTGGTACCGGTACCATGGATGTGGTGCAAGTGGCAGTTTCCGGGGCAAGACCGCGTTTAGCCTCAAAAAATGGTGCGGCGCGGGAGTTGGTCGGTGTGGTTTAGTTGTTGTTAAACGCCTACACATCGTATAACTAAGCAGAGGTACGTAGCGGTTCTTATCTGTCAATTAGGGGACAACAGTGTTTAACAACAATTACAAGCAGCAAACGACCATCAAGATGACGCCGATGGCCTCGGCCCTGGCGCTGGCCCTGTTCGCCATGACGGCGCAGGCGCAGGAAGCTTCGACCGCCAAACCCGGCCAACTGGAAACCGTGGTGGTGACGGCCAACAAGCGCGTGGAAAAACTGGAAAGCGTGCCGATGGCCATCTCGGTCATGAGCGAGCAGGAAATCCTGCGCACCAACGTGCGCGAATTCGAAGACGTGGTCAACATGATGCCGTCGCTGACGCTCAACTCCGGCACCACCGCCGCCAACAACGCCATCTTCATGCGCGGCATCGGCACCGTGTCGGTCGGCATCGGCGTCGAGTCGGACGTGGCCGTCATCATCGACGACATCCCCATCGCCACCCAGTTCCAGGCCTTCAAGGATCTGGCCGACGTGTCGCGCATCGAGGTGCTGAAGGGACCGCAGAGCACGCTGTTCGGCAAGTCGGCCGTGGCCGGCGCCGTCAACATCGTCACCAAGCCGCTGGCCGGCCCGATGACCTATCGCGGCAGCACCTACCTCAGCAGCGACCACGAATGGCGCGTCAACGCATCGATGGGCGGCACCATCAACGAGCACTTCGCGATGCGCATCGCCGCCAGCAACACGCGGCTGCCGGGCACCTTCCACAACCTGACCGACGGCCGCGATGTCAACGGCTCGGGCGGCAAGACCTTCCTGGCCAAGCTGCAGTGGACGCCGCTCGACAATCTGTCTATCGACCTGTCGCCGCACTACAATTATTCGGAGAACACGCGCGGCGTCACCGCCATCAACGGCTTCTTCCTGCGCACCGGTTCTGCGGCGGCGGGCAACCTGGTGTCGACGCCGGTGGGCCTGGACGGCGTCTACTTCAACGGCAACCCGCTGCTGCCGGCGACGTCGGTGCTGGCCGGTATCAACGTCAACGATCCAAACAACCGCAATGTGCGCCGCGACTTCCCGACCGGCCTGATTTCCAGCGACCGTGGCACCGGCCTCAAGCTGACCTACACGCTGCCGAACGATGCCCAGCTGATGGCGATCAGCTCGGTGGACAAATACCTGGCCAACGACTTCCGCGACCAGGATTTCACCGACGTGCCGACCATCGCCGAAGCGGGCAAGACCGCGCTGACGCAGGGGAACAACCAGTACGGCACCTACGACATCCGCACCAAGACGCAGGAAATCCGCTACGTTTCGCCGGACCGTGGCAACTTCAAGTACGTGGCCGGTTTGTGGGCGGCGCATAACGAGATCTACCGCCACTTCATTCGCGGTTACTGCGTGTCGCCGACCCTGTGCAACGGCAACTCCAACTCCAGCCCGACCAACTACTACACCGACATCTACAACACCAACAAGGCCATCTTCGGCCAGGCCTCGTGGGAATTCGTACCGACCTGGACGCTGGAAGCCGGCCTGCGCGACAACCTGGAAACCTCGGGCTTCCACTACGCGCGCAACTACTACACCAACCAGGTCGACCGCGCCAGCTTCGTGCCGGGCCCCCCGGGCGTGGACCAGTTCCAGAGCACCGGCAACGCCGACCGCGCCTACACCGGCAAGGTCAGCCTGCAGAAGCAGGTCACGCCGGAGTTGATGGTGTATGTGATGGGCGCGACCGGCTACAAGGGCAAGGCGTATGACGTCACGTCCGGCCTGAAGGCGGTGGCGGCGTTCCCGGTGCGTCCGGAAACCAGCCAGACGATGGAGATCGGCGCCAAGGCCAACCTGTTCGACAACCGCTTGTCGGTGGCGGCCACGGTGTACAACTCGGAGTTCTTCAACTACCAGCAGAACGTCACCTACGTGCAGCCGAATGATCCGACCATCTACAGCCAGCTGAATTCGATTCCGCGCATCCGCACGCACGGCTTCGAGATCGACAGCCATCTGCTGGCGGCCAAGGACTTGACCATCAACGCGGCACTAGCCTTCACGCTGCCGACCATCGAGAAGTGGGCCAATGGTCCGTGCTTCGCCGACACCACCAACGTCGCCGTCGGCAACACCAAGCTGGCGGCCAATGGTTCGCTGGCCGGCCAGAACCCGAGCTGCTTCCCGATCACGCCGGGCTCGACCACGGGTGTGCAGAACCTGGACAACAGCATCTTCCCGGGCACGCCGAAGATCAAGCTGAACATCGGCGCCAACTACGAGTTCCCGGTGCCCCAGTTACCGGTCAATGGTTTCGTCAACGTCAACGTGCGTTACCAGAACGAGTACAACACCAACATCAACAACGATCCGCGCTCGGTCAATGCCGGCTACAGCATTACCGACCTGGGCTTTGGCGTGCGTGACCAGAAGGGGCGCTACGGCATCAGCTTCCGGGTGAACAATCTGTTCGACCGCTTCTACATCCCGAACGCCAACGCCAGCGGCCCATCGTTCCGCGCCGGCCCGACAGCCACCTCGCCGGCCCTGACGGTCAACAGCTGGGTGCCACCGCGTGATGTGTTCCGCTACTTCAGTGTCAAGCTCGATGTGAAGTACTAAGCATCCGCGTCGCTTTTAAAGTCGCATGCCGCTGTCTTGGGCATGCGTTTTTTTTTGCGGCGACGTTTGTGACGGCGCAATGATGTCCCAGTCTGTTCGGAGCAAAGTCCAGTTCTTGTATGGGAGGACCTGGACATGACTATCAATATAGAGAAGTTCGTGGAGCAGTTGAAGAAGAACGCAGGGAAGATAAGCCAGAGACGTTGTGCAAAGTATGTACGCCTGGCGTTGGAGGCTGGCGGGGCCAGGACTACCGGCCATCCGCACGATGCCAAGGCCTGGGGGCCTACTCTGTTGCGTAACGGATTTCATGTGGTTGCCTCTGACGATCCTGCGCAATTCTCCGCGGAGAAAGGGGACGTCGTTGTGATGCAGCCACCGGCCGCATCGGGCGCGGGGCATATCCAGGCATATGACGGAAAAAACTGGGTATCCGATTTCGTACAAACCGGGTTTTGGCCGGGACCAGCGTATCGAAAAGAGAGGCCAGGCTATGTCGTCTACCGTCCTTAGTCGTCTTCTTGTGCTGCTGGCCCTTCTTGCAGAAAACGCGCAAAGCGCCGCGCCTACAGCGCTGCATGAACCGGTTTTTGGATTGCGCTACGAGTTGGCCAAGACGCATTTCAATGTGCTGCCCGACGATGAGATCCGCAAGTGCCCGACGCTGGCTGATGACGAACGCATGCAGAGCCGGACATGGATCTATGCCGCCGCGCTGGATGGGAACCGGCAGTATTACGTCATCGGTGGCTATTCGATCCGCTCGGCGCCCAGGCCGCCCAACTTTCCAAAGTACGAGATCAACCGATACGGCACGGTGATTGAAATTGACGGCAGTGAATGCATCGTCTTTGGCCCGGCTCGCGAAGTGTTCGACGCCAGGTTTTTTGACGAAATTCCCCAGCCGGTGCTGGAAGCCCTGGCGGATAATTTGTCGGCCACGCTGACGCAGGCGTTTGGCGGACGGGACCGCTTGCAGCGAGAATTTCGCCGACAGAAAATCCCGTTGATGCACCTCAGCCCCGAGCTGGGCAAGGCCTTCGCAGGCGATAAATAGGTCCTTGCGTCGCCCGCTGGTAAGCTGTATGCACATACAGTATAATTCTGTCATGACGCATACTGCCCAAAACGGCTTTATCCTGACTCGCCACTGGCGAGACGCGGCCAATGGGACGGAGATCGAGTTCTGGCTGGCGACCGACGACGGCCCGAAAAAGATCCGTCTGACCGCGCAAACTTCGGTGGCTTTCGCCGAGGCGAAGCAGCGCGCGGCCATCGAGGCGCTGATCGGCGGGCAGCCCGGCTTCGAGCTGCGCGATCTCGAACTGAAAACCTTCGAGCAGGAACCGGTGGTCGGCATTTATGCCTCCCGCTACAAGCAGCTCACGGCGCTGGAGCGGACCTTGCGCGAACACGGCATCAAGATGCTGGAAGCCGATATCCGTCCGCCCGAGCGCTATCTGATGGAGCGCTTCATCACCGCCGCCGTGCAGTTCGAAGGCGGCCAGACGCAGGGCGCCACCGTCATCCACAACTGCAAGCTCAAGCCCGCTCCCGAGTACCGCCCCAAGCTGAAGATGGTTTCGCTCGATATCGAAACCAGCGCCTTCGAGGATCTGTATTCGATCGCGCTGGAGGGCTGCGGCCAGCGCCAGGTCTACATGCTGGGCGAAGCGCCGGCCGAGTCGTCGCAGCAGATCGACTTCGACCTGGAATACTGCGCCACCCCACGCCAGCTGATCGAGAAGCTCAACGCCTGGTTCGTGCGCCACGATCCCGATGTGCTGGTCGGCTGGAATGTGGTGCAGTTCGACCTGCGCGTACTGCAAAAGAACGCCGACAAGTACAAGCTCCCGCTGGCCCTGGGCCGCGAAGGCAAGACCATCGAATGGCGCGAGCATCCCGGCCAGAAGGGCTATCTGTTCGCACCGGTGGTCGGCCGCATCGTCCTCGACGGCATCGATGCGCTGAAGGCCGCGTCGTGGACCTTCCCGTCCTTCAGCCTGGAGAACGTGTCGCAAGCCATGCTGGGCGAGGGCAAGGACATCGGCGACGTCTACGACAAGATGGCTGAAATCGAACGCCGCTTCCACGAAGACAAGCCGGCGCTGGCCCACTACAACCTGAAGGACTGCGAGCTGGTCACGCGCATTTTCGACAAGGCCAACCTGCTGGCCTTCATGATCGAGCGCGCCACCGTGACGGGCTTGCAGGCCGACCATCTGGGCGGATCGATCGCCGCCTTCGGCCATCACTACCTGCCGCGCATGCATCGCGAAGGCTATGTCGCGCCCAGCGTCGGCGATGTCTCCGGCGGCGCTTCGCCGGGGGGCTTCGTCATGGATTCCAAACCCGGCCTGTACGACTCGGTCGTGGTGCTCGATTACAAAAGCCTGTATCCGTCCATCATCCGCACCTTCCTGGTCGATCCGGTCGGCCTGATCGAAGGCGAGGTAGCAGACGATCCGGCGTCCGTGGTGGAGGGCGTCAACGGCACCGTGTTCTCGCGCACCAGGCATTGCCTGCCCGAGATCACCACGCAAATCTGGAAGCAGCGTGACGCCGCCAAGCGCGCCAAGAACGAGCCGCTGTCGCAAGCGTTGAAGCTGCTGATGAACTCCTTCTGCGGCGTGCTGGGTGCGACCGAATGCCGTTTCTTCAATCCCCGCTTGGTCTCCTCGGTTACGCTGCGCGGCCACCAGATGATGAAGCAGACCCGCGAGCTGGTCGAGGCCGAAGGCTACGACGTCATCTACGGCGACACCGATTCCATCTTCATCTGGCTGAAAAAGGAATACGGCAACGCTGAGGCGCTGGCCATCGGCGAGGGCCTGGCCGTCAAGATCAACGACTGGTGGCGCACCATGCTGAAGGAAAAGCACGGTCTGGAGTGCCATCTCGAAATCGAATTCGACACGCACTACCGCAAGTTCTTCATGCCGACCATACGCGGCACCGAGACCGGCAGCAAGAAGCGCTACGCCGGCCTGGCCGTCAACGCCAAGGGCGAAGAGGAAGTGATCTACCGCGGCCTGGAGGTGGCGCGCAGCGACTGGACGCCGCTGGCGCAGCAGTTCCAGCAGGGCCTGTTCACACGCATCTTCAAGGACGAGCCCTACCAGGATTTCGTGCGCGAGTATGCGCAGAAGACGCTGTCCGGCGACTACGACGAGCTGCTGGTGTACCGCAAGCGCCTGCGCCAGCGGCTGGACGAATACAAGGTCAACGTGCCGCCGCAAGTGCGCGCCGCGCGTCTGGCCGATGAGTACAATCAGGCGCAGCACCGCCCGCTGCGCTATCAGAACGGCGGTTGGATCAGCTATGTGATGACCACCAGCGGCCCGGAGCCTACCGAGGTGGTGCGCTCGCATATCGACTACGAGCACTACCTGACCAAGCAACTGCAGCCGATCGCAGATTCGATACTGCTGCCGATGCACGACAGTTTTACCAGCCTCACAACGGCGCAAGCCAGCCTTTTCTAAAACGGAGATAGCATGAGCGATTTCAAGAAACTGCATGATGGAAGTAAACTGCTGCACCAGCCTAACGCCTGGGACGCCGGTAGCGCTAGGTTGTTTGAAAGCCTGGGCGCACCGGCCATTGCCACCACCAGCGCCGGCGTGGCCTGGGCCGCAGGCTATGCCGACGGCGGCCAGATGCCGGCCGAGGTGGCGATCAACGTCGCCGCCAGCATCGCCCGCGTGTTGACGGTGCCGCTGTCGGTGGATATTGAAAACGGTTATTCGGATGATGCCGACGCCGTCGCGCAAACCGTGCTGCGCCTGATCGATGTCGGCGTGGCCGGCATCAACCTGGAAGACGGCGGCGATGCGCCGTCGCTGCTGGCCGCGAAAATCACTGCCATCAAGAAGCTGGCGGCGCAGTCGGGCAAGGACATCTTCATCAACACCCGCACCGACGTTTATCTGAAAGGTCTGGCGCCCGAAGACGAACGCGTGGCCGAAGTGCTGAAGCGCGCCGCGCTCTACAAGGAAGCCGGCGCCGACAGCCTGTTCGTGCCGGGCATCTGCAAGGTCGACGAGATCAAGGCGGTGGTGGCTGGCGCCGGCTTGCCGGTCAACGTGATGGATTGGCCGGGCCTGCCTTCGGCCGAGGAACTGCACCAGCTGGGTGTGCGCCGACTGAGCGCGGGTTCCGGTATTTCGCAAGCCTTGTGGGCGGTGGCCGGCGACATGGCCAAGGACTTCCTGGCCACCGGCAGCGCCGGTCCGCTGGTCGCGAAAGCCATGCCGTATGGCGATCTGCAGAAGTTGTTTATCCCAGCGCGCTGACGACGAAAAACGGCACCGCGTGCGGTGCCGTTTTTTTATGACGCTTGAGCTTATGCCGGCTGACGATTGCCAGTAACGGCGCGGCGGTTGTCGAAGCTGTAGGCGCCGGCGCCGAAGGCCACCACTTGCAGCAAGCCGCCTGCCATCGCGATGTTTTTCAGCAGGTGGATCATCTGGTTCTGGTCGCCGATCGCGTGGTGGAAAGCCAGCGCGGTGACGATGGAGAACGCGGCCAGTCCGGCAGCGACCAGACGGGTCTGGATGCCGAGTGCCAGCAGCAGGCCGCCGCCCAGTTCAACCGCGATGGCGATCGCCAGGCCGGCGGTGGCGAACGGCAGGCCGGAGGAGGCGATGTAGCCTATCGTCGCGGCCGGCGCCAGCAGTTTGCCGATGCCGCTCATGACGAAGATGGCGGCCATCAGTACGCGGCCGATTGCAGGGATGATCGAAGTGTTAGCGTTGTTCATGGTCGTTCCTTTCAATGAGTTGGATTACATCAAATTTGCCGAGCGCAATTGGGTGCCGATGCGCTCGATTTCTGTTTCGCCCTGCGCCAGCGCGGCCAGGCTGGTGTGCACCGAGTAGTAGCCCGTCACCAGTTCGTGCGGATGCTTGACCGCCGAGCCCAGCACGAATTCCGTCTCGCCTTCTGCGACGAAGTCGATGGCGCCGCCGCCTTCTTCGAACACCGCCACTTCGAGGCCGATCACCGTGTCTGCCACGCGCAGCGCACCGTCGGCCACCGCCACCCATGCAACGTCGTGGCCGGCTGGCGGCTGGTAGGTCCAGCGTTCGCCGTCACGCAGTTTCACGTGCAGGTAGTTGATCGAAGCGCGCGGCTGGATCAGGCTGGCGGCATCGCCGTAGCGGCCGATGATCACGCGTGCCGGACCGCTGCTGGTCACTTGCTCCGCCGCCAGGTACTGGCTGTGCGCCGGGCCGTTTTCGTCTTCCGGCGGCAGCGCCAGCCACAACTGGAAGCCGCGCACGCCATGGCCTTCGATGGGGCCGCCGTCGTGCCAGACGCCGTTGCCGGCGCTCATCCACTCGACGCCGCCGGCGTGCAGCACGCCTTCGCTGCCGGTGGTTTCGCGGTAGGCCGTGGCGCCGTCCATCACGACGGTGACGGTGGCGATGCCGGAGTGCGGATGCATGCCCATCTTGCCGCCGCGGTTGGCTTCCATGCGGAAGCGGTCGAGGAACACGAAGGGCTTGATCATCTGGCCGACGTCGCCGGGGCTGACCAGGCGCGTGATCGGGCCGCGGGTATTGCCTTTGGTGCGGAATGCGATGTTGCGTGTTTTCATTTGCTTGCTCCTTGTTTGCAGTGCATGGAGAGCATCTTAGGTCGGGTCTATCCATCTGAATAGCCTATATAATTGGATGGATAGTATCCAAGGAGTAGATGCATGCTTGACGCCATGTCGATGGACCAGCTGCGCACCTTTATCGCCGCAGCTGACGAAGGGAGTTTTTCCGCCGCCGGCCGCAAGCTGCGCCGGGCGCAGTCGGTGGTCAGCACCACGCTGGCCAACCTGGAGTTGCAGGTGGGTTTTGCGCTGTTCGAACGCACCGGGCGCTATCCGCAGCTGACGGAGGCGGGCAGGGCGCTGCTGGAGCAGGCGCGCGCCGCCGTCGGTGGCATGGATGCGTTCAAGGCCAAGGCGCGCACGCTGGCCGAGGGGCTGGAGCCGGAGCTGGCGGTGGCGGTCGATGTGATGTTCCCGATCGCCACGCTGACGGCGGCGGTGCAGGCGTTCAAGGCGGCGTTTCCGACCACGCCGCTCAGGCTGTACGTGGAGGCGCTGGGCGCGGTGGTGCAGCCGCTGGTGGCGGGCCAGTGCAGGGTGGCGATCATCGGCTCGCTGCCGGAGATACCGCCCGGTTGCGCGTCCGAATTCCTGCTCAGCGTGACGGCGGTGTGCGTGGCCGCGCCCGGCCATCCCTTGACGGAGGTGAGGGGCGCGATCCCGCAGGCGCAGGCCGCGCAGCATGTGCAGCTGGTGTTGACGGATCGTTCGGATTTGACAGCCGGGCGCAATTTCGGCGTGGTCGCGGCGCAGACCTGGCGGCTGGCCGATCTCGGCGCCAAGCACGCTTTCCTGCGCGCCGGATTGGGCTGGGGATACATGCCGCTGCACATGGTGGAGGACGATCTGCGCACCGGCAAGCTGGTGCGCATCACGCTGGAGGCGCACGCGCCGCTGGGGCCGGGCTTTTCGATGCACGCCATCCATCTGCGCGACCATCCGCCCGGCCCGGCCGGACGCTGGTTCGTCAACCAGCTGAAGCTAGGGTAGTTCGGCGTACTCTTTGAGCAGGTTGGCATACTCCCGTATGCCCGGGGAGGCCAGCCAGGACCACATTTTTTCCACCTGGGCCGGGTGCGCGGCATAGTAGCTTTCGCTGGCCGCCAGCCAGATGTGGTCGGTGAACAGCGGCTGCGGCAGCCGGACGACGGCGCCCCTGTATTTCTGGGCGATGTAGCTGTCCATATCGTTGGGGAAGGTGACGGAGACTGCAAAACCATCGATGCGGTAGAGCCGCAGCTTCTCCAGGTTGCGCGCGATATCGACGGCGCCGCTGTCGACTTTCAGCCCGAGATTCTGCATGCGCAGCTTGTAGCTGGCGCCCAGGGTGATGCCCAGCAGGCGGTCCTGGAAATACTTGGCCGGATCGGTGGCGCGCGGTATCTGGTCGGCGCTGCGGACGAACACGACGATGTTGAGCGGCAGTGCGCGCGCGATGTCGGGCTGGTGGTTTTTATCGCGGGGGAAGACGATGCCGGCCGTGTCCCTGGCGCTGGAATCCATGGGGGCGAAGTCCAGTTCGCCGGAGATCAGCGCTGGCTTGATGCGCATGACCGGCAAGCGTTTCAAGTTCGCTTCGCAACCGGCACTGGCGGCGAAGCGCTGAACCAGTTCCGCCGATGCGCCCGGCTTGGCCGGCACCTCGGTGCCCGTGCCTAGCCAGTAGGGCGGCCGTTCCTGGTCCAGGTAGCCGATTCGTATCGGTTCGCAAGCGGCAGCGCCACCGCCATTGCCGATGGCAATGGCGAGCGCAAATGCGAAAATGCCGAATCTCATGAATCGTCCAGGCCCCATTAACAAAGAACACCCTATTATGACAGGGGGCGCCATCCATGACCGCACTACCGGCATCGGCATTTGT
This sequence comes from Rugamonas rivuli, assembly GCF_009380165.1. GTDB lineage: Bacteria > Pseudomonadota > Gammaproteobacteria > Burkholderiales > Burkholderiaceae_D > Rugamonas > Rugamonas rivuli. Next base: position 597,322 of record NZ_WHUF01000003.1, on the reverse strand, counting down.
GGAAAATAACGTGGTTTATTGATGACTAACGCAATGAATAAAGTACTTGAAAATACTTAGCGCGCTAAGTATAGTTCTATTCAAGCGATGACCAAGACCAGAAGGCGGCATATAGGTAGTTCGCTACTTAATAGTTGGCAATATTTATCTTGATCACGTCTTTGACTCTTCAATCCACTTTAAAGGAAATCATCATGAATGCATTAGCTCTCTCCATCGTTCTGGTACACGGCGGTTTTGTCGACGGCTCCGGCTGGGAGGATGTCAACAACATCCTGAAGCAGGATGGCTACAAGGTCAGCATCGTGCAGAACCCGACCACCACACTGGCGGACGATGTCGCGTTCACCAAGCGCGTCATCAATGCGCAGCAAGGCCCCGTATTGCTGGTGGGGCATTCCTATGGCGGCGCTGTCATCACCGAGGCCGGCAATGATCCCAAGGTCAAGGGACTGGTCTATGTAGCAGCGTTTGCGCCGGAAAAGGGCGAATCGGTCGAGACCCTGATCAAGAACCCGGCCCCCGGCGCTCCCGTGCCGCCTATCCTGCCGCCCGTCGATGGTTTCCTGTTGTTGGATCAAGCCAAGTTCGCGGCGTCGTTTGCCGCCGATGTCGATCCTAAAAAAGCCAGCTTCATGGCGAACTCGCAAGTGCCATGGGGCCTGGGCGCCTTGAGTGGCGCGGTGAGCGAAGCATCGTGGAAGGTCAAGCCGAGCTACTACCTCGTGGCCAAGGACGACAAGATGATACCGCCTGCGGCCCAGCGTTTCATGGCCCAGCGCATCAAAGCCGAAACCATCGAAGTTACTGGCAGCCATGCCGTGTATGTATCGCAGCCCAGGGCAGTGGCGGCACTGATTGAAAAAGCCGCCAAGGCTCTCGATGAGAAGCAGTAAAAGCCGCACGGCGGAGGCTCTCCATCCCCCGTCCGCGCCGCCGGCGGTTTTGTTAGCGCGCTAATTATTCGACTATAATGGTCGTCACAAGCAGCTTTTAATTTTACTTTCCGGCCATTGTTTATGAACGCCAAATCCGACAATCCGCCCACGATAGCCCAGCACCTTTGCTTCAAGCTGTACTCCGCGTCGCTGCTGATGACGCAGCTTTACAAGCCGATACTCTCCGCGCTGAACCTGACTTATCCGCAATACCTGGTGATGGTCATACTGTGGGACGAGGAAGGCCTGGGGCTCAAGGAGCTGGCCGACCGGCTGGGCCAGGATTCCGGTTCGCTCACGCCCGTCGTGAAACGGCTGGAGGAGGTTGGCTATCTTGTCAGGAAGCGTCATCCCGACGATGTGCGTAGTCTGATGCTCTTGCTGACCGACGCCGGCAAGGCGTTGCGCAAGGAGGGCCTGCAAGTCAGCCGGCAGATCGTCCAGCAATGCGGCATCAATGCCGGGGATGCGGGAAATCTGATGGCGGGGCTGGACGCGCTGATCGGCAATCTGCGCCATGAAGTCACGCCTTCCTTGTAGCAAAAAACAAACGTTTTCCTAATGGACGCAAAATGCTCCGGACGAGGCTGTTTTGCTTGTCCGAACGGTCAAATTTGCTTGATGCTTAAAATATATCGTCATAGGGGAATTGCCGTTTGGCCGCGTTCCTCTTACTTTTAGTTACAAGTTTCCGTTGGGAATAGCGGTTGGTCATTGAGAAACTTGGTTACATTTTCCTTACAATTTAGTTGTGTGTGCTCTTTGACAGACGGGTTCGCCGATCACAGAATCGGCCTCACACGGGCTTAAGAAAACGATAATTTTTCCGTGTTTTCAGTCGCGTGGTGGTAGCGGTATCCCTCTAACCTGTCTGTAAAGGAAAACCCATGACTTTGAATAAAGCAATGATGGTGTTGGCGCTGTCCCTGGCTGGCGGTGCTGCCATGGCCGTGCCGCATTCGGCAACGGTTGATTTCTCCAAGGGGCAAGAAGGCTGGTGGGCCATGCAGCCCCTGAACGGTGTTGGCGGTTCCGGTATCGATCCCAATATGGGCGTCGGCGCACCGGCCCTGCGCACCGTGATCGATAACTTCGGCGTGAGCTGGGGGACCCACAGCAACCAGGCCTTCCTCGGCGACTATACCAAGCTCGCGGGCGTCACCATCGGCCTGGATATCTCGGCGCAGCAGATCGATTTCTTTGGCCAGGAGGTCTCGCGCGACCTCGTCGTCGAGCTGCGCGACTACGACAACAAGCCGGCCAACCTGCCGTACACCAGCGTGTTCTACAGCCTCGGCAGTATCGATGCGACCAAGGGTTGGCAACATCTGTCGGTGACTATCGGTGACACCAGTTCGCTGGCGCTGCCTGCCGGCTGGGGCGGCTACGGCGGTCCCGATGGGCAGGGGCCGACCTTGCCGTCCGGCCGCACCTTCGCCAGCGTGCTGGCCAGTGTGGATGAGATCGTGTTCACGACGCTGAAGCCGGGTTATGTCTTCGACTACGCCAGGTACGATGTCGCGATCGACAACCTGTCGATCACGGCCGTGCCGGAACCGTCCACCTACGGCATGCTGATCGGCGGCCTGGGACTGGTCGGCTGGATGGCACGCCGCAAATCGCGCGCTGCGGCGTAAGCCTGTTGCGTTGACCTCGGAGAGTGGGGCCCCGCCCTCCGATGCATGTGGTCCTGTCAGTCGATGGACCAGACATAGGTCAGCGTGGCCCAGGTCGGCTCGGCCTGGCTGTCGCTGCTGGCCGGTTTGAAGCGGCACTGCGACAGCGCCTTGCGCGCAGCCTTGTCCAGGTCGGAAGAGCCGCTCGACTTCTGAACTTTCGATTCGAGGACGCGGCCGTCGTTACCCACCAGCAGTGCCAGCAGTACCGAGCCGCTCTCGCCGTTGCGGTAGGCATTGATCGGGTAGGCCGGTGTGGGGCAGGCGCGCGCGTCGACAAATACGGCGGGACGCAGCCCCTGGCTGGCGGAGCTGGCGCTGATGCTGGCGACCGGCGGCGCGCTCGCCCGGCTGGTTTCAGCCACGGACTTCGCTTCGCTGCGCGCAGGAGCCGGATCTGCCGGCCGTTCCACTTCCTCGCGCGCACGGCTCGCCTCGGGCGCGGCGGCCGACTTGGCGGCCTGGACCGGAGGCGCCGGCGCCGGAGTCGGCTTGGCGGCTTCGGCAGGCTTGGCTGGCGGGGGCGGCTGTTTGGCATTGGATGCCAGGGTCGGCAAGTCCAGCTTGTGCAGGCCCAGGCCCATGCTTTTCAACATGGCGGTCAGGCGTTCATATTCCGTGGCCTTGGCTGCGGCACTTGGCGCTTTCGACGCTGCGGAAGGTTTCGCCAGTTCCGCCGCGACTGCGCCTATGCCGGACGGGGCCGCTGCTTGGGCGGCGCCGGTACTGGACGCCTTGCCTTTGGCTGCGCTGCTCGCCGCCGGCGCCTCGGTCTGCGCCTGTCCTTCGGCGGCTGGGGGGGCGGCGCTGTCGGCGGAATAAACAACCGCCTGCTCAAGGCGCAGCATCGATTGATTGTCCCGCCAGACATACCAGAGCACGGCCATGATCGCGATCGCCAGCATACCGAGCACCGCTGCGATGATGCGGGCATGCCGGCCTTTCGCATAGTGGTGGATGCCGCGGAGCAAGGCATCCGCTTTTTTCCTGACGGCAGGGCGCTGCTCGCCGAGGATCTGCAAATCGTAGAGTTCCCGCTGATCCAAATCGGACAGTACGCTGTACGCGGTGTTCAACCGCGCCATCATCTGCACTGCGGACTCGTCGCCTACGTTCTTATCTGGGTGATGTTTCTGCGATAGCGAACGATAGGCCGCGCGTATCACTTCGGGTGGCGCGTCGCGGGTGACGTTGAGGCATTCGTAATGGCTGGGAAATTTTGTCATCGGATAGAGCGAGTGTTATTGACCGCGACCTGGGCATGGAACTTGTCGACAGTGCAAGATACTATATTGAAATCAAGCCGCACGAACGCATTCTCAGCAGTTGCCGGGAAAGAATGACCAAAAAACAACAAGTGTGTTGTGCCGGCGCCGCAGGCCGATCTGGAGGACGAGGGAGAGTAGGTTTTGGTCGGGGTGAGAGGATTCGAACCTCCGGCCTCTGCGTCCCGAACGCAGCGCTCTACCAGGCTGAGCCACACCCCGATTACGTAATAATTACACCAGATTTCATCGCTGTTTTCAATCGGGCGCAAACTCCAGGCGGCCAGGCGATGTCCAGGCCGTTCGCGCCCAGAACCCGCCAATTTGTGACCAGATTCCAACGTTCAGCCCGCTAATGGCAAGTTTCTTGCTTTGCAAAAAGATCAAGATGGTTAATATGATTAATTATCTAAATATGCATCTTTTTGGGGCGTCGCCCTTACTGACATGGGAAGGTCTGGCATGAAGATACGGCAAACGATTATGTGCAGTTCCGTCGCTGCGGCGATGGCGGTGTTGTCCGCTCCGGCTTGGGCGCAGGTCAAGCCGTCCGACGAGATCGAAGTGGTCAAGGTCACGGCGCAGAAGCGCAAGGAAGATCCGGCCAAGGTGGCGATGAGCATCACCGCCGTCACCGGCGCCCAGCTCCAGGCCGAACACGTCAACGACTTCACCGACCTCACGCGGGTGGTGCCCAACATCTCCTTCACCGCCGCCAGCGGCAACGGCGGCGCCGGACCCGGCACCGAGAACATCGAGATCCGCGGCATCAGCTCGACGGCCGGCGCGGCCACGGTCGGCATTTACCTGGGTGACGTCTCCATCACGGTCGGCAACGTCTACACCATGGGCACGGTGGAGCCGAAGTTCTTCGACATCGACCGCGTCGAAGTGCTGCGCGGTCCGCAGGCCACCTTGTACGGCGCCAGTTCCATGGGCGGCACCATCAAGTTCGTGCCGAACGAGCCGGACCTGAAGGAGCGCGAATTCAGCACCTACGGCGAGCTGTCCAACACCAAGGGCGGCAGCGGCAACTACGCGGCCAATATGGTCGCCAACTTCCCGCTGATCCCGGACGAGCTGGCGCTGCGCATCGGCGTGCAGGCCCAGCACACGGGCGGCTACATCAACCAGGTCGACGGCGACGGCAAGAACCTGGCCAGCAATATCAACAAGCTCAGCGACCAGGAAATGCGCGTGGCGCTGAAGTGGAAGCCGATCCGCTCGGTGACGATCACGCCGTCGGTCTACTACCAGAAGGTCGATGCCAAGGATATCGCCGCCTTCAACCTGGACCGCCCCAACTACCAGGCGCAGAAGCAGGTGCGCGAACCGTCCAAGGATACGCTGCTGACACCCAGCGTCACCGTCAACTGGGACCTGGGCGCGATGGATCTGACCTCGGCCACCAGCTACTTCGAGCGCAAGTTCGACCGCACGCAGAACGGCTCGGCCTACAACAGCTATTCGCTGTCGACTTTCCTGACCTCGACCGACGATGGCGGCAAGGCGCCGCCGGAGTTGATCGCGGCGATCGCCGGCCTGCCGTCGGCGGTCTACCTGAACAACCAGGTGCGCCAGGTGTCGCAGGAATTCCGCCTGGCGTCGCGGCCTTACGACGCGGCGGTGTCGCCGTGGACCTGGCTGGCAGGTACTTACTTCTCCAACCAGCACACCAATATCATCGAGAACGACCCGATCTTCGGCGTCACCGATACCTTCAAGAGCTTCGGCTTCGACATCGCCGATCCGGACCTGCTGCCCGGCGCGCGGCCCGGCCAGTTCCCGAACGATAACTCGTTCGCCGGCGCCTTCCATTTCCGCGAGAAGCAGAGCTCGGTCTTCGGCGAGGTCAACTACTACTTCACGCCGACTGTGCACGCCACCGTGGGCGCACGCTACCTGAAGGCCGACTCCACGCTGGACCAGCGCAACGGCAACTACCTGGCCGGCGCCGGCAACAACAGCAGCGCCGCTTCGTCGTCGAAGGCGTTCACGCCGAAGTATGCGCTGACGTGGGAAGTCAACCCGGCCAACACCGTCTACACCAGCGTGGCCAAGGGCTTCCGCCTGGGCGGCAACAACATCTACGTGCCGCCGACCACCTGTTCGCAAGACCTGGCGGCGAACGGCCTGACCAAGGGACCGGATTCGTATTCGGCCGACAGCCTGTGGAGCTACGAGGTGGGCAGCAAGTCGCGCTTCCTCAACAACCGCCTGACGGTCAACGCCGACGTGTTCTACGTGAAGTGGAAGAATATCCAGCAGGGCGTCTACCTGCCGACCTGCGCCTACACCTACAACGCCAACGCCGGCGACGCCACCAGCAAGGGCTTCGAGTTCGACATCAAGGCCAAGCCGTTGCCGGGCCTGACGCTGACGGCCTCGGCCGGCTACGTCAAGGCCGAGCTGTCGAACGACGAGGGTTCGCGCAACGGCGTGGTGGGTGCGGTGGCCGGTGCGCAGGTGCAGGGCGTGCCGAAATATAACGCCGCCTTTAACGCCACCTACAACTTCGCGGTGTTCGGCGACAAGAGCGCGTTTGTGATGGGCGGCATGCAGTGGGTGGGTGCCAGCAAGGGCTCGCTCAATCCGGCGCAGACCGACTACCAGCGGCCGGCCTATCACACCGCCGACTTCAGCGCCGGCATGGCCTTCGACCGTTACAACGTCAGCGTGTTCGTCAAGAACGCCTTCGACAATGACACGGTGATCCAGCATCCGCAGGTGGCGTCCATCGTGCAGGGCTACCGGCTGGCGCCGCGCAGCATAGGCGTGAGCGTGGCGGCGAAGTTTTAAGCGATAATGCTGCCTTTGAATTCCACGCAAGGGCAGCATCATGAGCATCACGATTTATCACAACAACGCCTGCGGTACTTCGCGCAAGACGCTGGAGGCGATACGCGCCACCGGCGTCGAGCCGGAGATCGTCGACTACGTCAAGAACCCGCCGTCGCGCGAGGCGCTGAAGGCCATGATCGCCAAGGCCGGCTTGAGCGCGCGCGCGGCGATGCGCGACAAGGGCGATCTGTACGAACAGCTGGGCCTGGCCGACGCCTCGCTGTCGGACGACGCGCTGCTGGACGCCATGATGGCCCATCCCATCCTGATCAACCGCCCCTTCGTGGTGACGGACAAGGGCGTGCGCCTGTGCCGGCCATCCGAGCTGGTGCTGGAACTGCTGTAACGATGAAGACGCTGCGCCGGCTATGCCGCTTGATACTCGCCGCCATGATGGTGCTGGCGCCGGCCGCGCATGCGGTGCCGGTGCCGGAAGGCTGGGATCTGACGTTCAAGGCGCAGCGGGCCGAGGCGCCGCCGATCCGGCGCGGATGGAACGATACCTTCAATCTCTATCAGCAGATCGACAAGCGCGCTTGGCAGATCCGTTATCTGCTGCAGCAGGTGCCGCTGGACAAACTGGATGCCGCCGTGTTCGTGCAGGGGGAGCTGCGTCGCCAGGGGCTGTTCGTCCAGGGCGAGCGCGCGTATCTGATGCTTGAACGCGGCTACTCGTCGTTCGATGTCCGCCCGGTCAACGCGGACGATGCGCGCCGCCTGATCCGGCAATACGCGCGGCACGACGGGCCGACGACCAGGACCAACCTGGCCTCGGAAGACGCCATCCATTGCACCACCAAGGTGGCCAGCTCGGTGGTCAGCCTGGTCCTCGACGGCAAGGCCAGGCAGTATTGGCTGTCCGGCGCGGACTATTGCGAGATGCAGGTTGATCTGCTGGGGCCGCTCAAGGAAATCATGTGTGGCGGGCACTGCCACACGAGCAAGACGGTCGACCGCTGGGCCGGGGCGTTGGAGAAGGAAATTAAGAACCTGCCGGCCACCGGCCCGGTGACGGGCGCCGCGCCGGGCGATGCGCGCACCGGCCTGACGTCGCGTGGGCCGGTGCTGCGGGATGCGACCACCGTAATGCGCGAAGGCGGCACGGCCGAGGCCATGTGCTATGAGCTCAACGAGTTGCTGGACTTGCCGTCGCCCACGCAGAAGGGGCGCGGGCGCGACTACAAGGATGGCGACGATGCGGAGATCAACGCCGCCATGCTGGCGCTGCTGGGCCGGCTCGACCCAAGCTGCACCTACAAGATCGGATCGCCGTTGCTGCACACGCTGGTCCGGCGCAGTTCGCCGGCAGTGATCGAGCTGGCGTTGCAGCGCGGCTTTCCGGTGAATCAGATCGATTACCACACGCCGCTTGACGAAGCGATTTTCGAAAAGCGCGAGGACATCCAGCAAATCCTCAGACGCGCCGGCGGCGTGCAGCACACCACGGCCGGCAAGTAAGCGCGGCCACAAATAAAAACGGCGCCTGAGGCGCCGTTGTCGTTTAGTGCGTGCGGTGGACCGAGAAGTGGGCCAGTTGCAGCAGCGATTCCTTGTAGACGCTGTCGGGCAGGTCGGCAATCGCGGCGGCGGCGCGTTCGGCCGCCGTCACCGCCTGCTGGCGCGTGTAGTCCAGCGCGCCGCTGGTGGTGATCGCCGCCAGGATGGTGTCGAAGTGCTGCTCGTCGCCTTGCTCGATGCAGCTGCGCACCAGCTCGCGCTGCTCCGGCGTACCGTTTTCCATCAGGTAGATCAGCGGCAGCGTCGGCTTGCCTTCGCGCAGATCGTCGCCGACGTTCTTGCCGATTTCATTGGCGTCGCCCGCATAGTCCAGCACGTCGTCGATCAGCTGGAAGGCCGTGCCCAGCGAGCGGCCGTATTCGCCGGCCGCTTCGATTTGCTGGTCGTTGCAGCCGGAAATCAGCGCGCCCAGCTCGGCCGCCGCTTCGAACAGCTTGGCGGTCTTGGAGCGGATCACCTGCAGATAGCGTTCCTGGCTGACGTCCGGGTCGTGCATGTTCAGCAGCTGCAGCACTTCGCCTTCGGCGATGACGTTGGTGGCGTCCGACAGGATCTGCATCACGCGCATATTGTTCAGGCCGACCATCATCTGGAAGGCGCGCGAGTACAGGAAGTCGCCCACCAGCACCGAGGCGGCATTGCCGAACAGGGCGTTGGCGGTGGCGCGGCCGCGGCGCAGCGACGATTCGTCGACCACGTCGTCATGCAGCAGCGTCGCGGTATGGATGAACTCGACCACCGCCGCCAGCTCGTGGTGCGCGGTGCCCTTGTAGGAATAGGCGTTGGCCACCAGCAGCACCAGCACCGGGCGGATGCGTTTGCCGCCCGCGCTGATGATGTACTCAGCAATCTGGTTGACGAGGCTGACCTCGGAATGCAGTTTCTGGCGGATCACCGTGTTGACCGCGTCCATGTCGGCGGCGATCGTGTGGGCGATATTGTTTTGGGTGGCGTTTTGGGTAGCGGCAGACAAGGCGAACCTGTGCGGTAGACTATTGGTGCCGAGATTATACGTCATGCCCCCGTCTACAGGGGCTGCCTGCCCCATCCGAAGCAACATGTTTGCCAAATATGTAAGATGAAGGCGACAGCAAGATAGCCGACATACCACGCCCGCCGGCATTTGTGAATAGTTTTTGACGCGAAATCCCATCCCATGTATAATCAGCGGTTCCCCGGTTTCCATGCCTGCCTCTCAAGGGCGTTGCAAGGACATCGGACGAAATTTTCTTAAACATTTGATGAGGTTTCAAATCATGTACGCGGTCATAAAAACCGGTGGCAAACAATACAAAGTTGTCGCTGGCGAAAAACTTAAAGTAGAACAGATACCGGCAGACATTGGTTCCGAACTCACCATCGATCAGGTCCTCGCCGTTGGCGAAGGCGAGAGCATCAAATTTGGTGCTCCTCTGGTTGAGGGTGCAAAGGTACTGGTTACTGTTGTGGCACACGGTCGTCACGATAAAGTGAAGATTTTCAAGATGCGTCGTCGTAAGCACTACCAGAAGCATCAAGGCCATCGCCAAAATTACACCGAAATCCAAATCGTATCGATCAACGGCTAATCGCCGTTTGCCCGAGAATTAGTATCCAAGGAGTCTTAAATGGCACACAAAAAAGGCGGCGGCACAACGCGAAATGGTCGTGACTCAGAATCAAAACGCCTGGGCGTTAAGGTTTACGGCGGTCAATCGATCAATGCTGGTGGCATCATCATTCGTCAACGCGGCACGCCAGTGCGCGCCGGCGAAGGTGTTGGCATGGGCAAAGACCACACCCTGTTCGCTCTGGTGGACGGCAAGGTCAAGTTCGTAGTCAAGGGCGAAGGTTCGAAGCAATTCGTTACCGTTGTTCCAGCGTAAATAACGCTACCCGGCCCGGTGCGCTAGCCGCACGGGTCGTTTTGTAAGGCGCAAGCCTTCAATCGAAAGGCTCTGCCCACGGTAGGGCCTTTTTAGTTTTATGGCGGTACATCATGAAGTTTATCGACGAAGCAAAAATTGAAGTGATCGGTGGTGACGGCGGCAATGGTTGCGCCTCGTTTTGCCGTGAAAAATTCCGCCCGTTCGGCGGCCCTGACGGCGGCGACGGCGGCAAGGGTGGCTCGATCTGGGCTGTAGCGGACCGTAACATCAATACCTTGGTCGATTTCCGCTTCTCCAAGGTGCACCGCGGTAAAGACGGCGAATCCGGCCGCGGCGCCGATTGCTACGGCAAGGGCGCTGACGACATCCATCTGCGCATGCCGGTCGGCACGCTGATCATCGACGATCTGTCCGGCGAAATCCTGGCCGATCTGACCGAACACGGCCAGATGGAACTGCTGGCCAAGGGCGGCGAGGGCGGCTGGGGCAACATCCACTTCAAGACCTCGACCAACCGCGCCCCGCGTCAAAAGACCGAAGGCAAGGAAGGCGAACGCCGCGACATCCGTCTGGAACTGAAGGTGCTGGCCGACGTCGGCCTGCTGGGCATGCCGAACGCCGGCAAGTCGACCTTTATTTCGGCCGTGTCGAATGCGCGTCCCAAGATTGCCGACTACCCGTTCACGACGCTGCACCCTAACCTGGGCGTGGTCCGCGTGTCGCACGAGAAGAGCTTTGTGATCGCCGATATTCCCGGCTTGATCGAAGGCGCTTCCGAAGGCGCCGGCCTGGGCCACCAGTTCCTGCGTCACCTGCAGCGTACCGGTCTGCTGCTGCACATCGTCGACCTGGCGCCGTTCGAGACGGACGTCGATCCGGTCAAGGAAGCCAAGGCCTTGGTCAACGAACTGAAAAAGTACGACGAGGCATTGGTCGACAAGCCGCGCTGGCTGGTGTTGAACAAGCTGGACATGGTACCGGAAGCCGAGCGCGTCAAGCGTGTCAAGGACTTCATCAAGAAGTTCGGCTTCAAGGGCCCGGTGTTCGAGATCTCCGCGCTGAGCCATGACGGCACGCAGGAGCTGGTCAACGCCATCCAGAAGCACCTGGAAGAGAAGCGCCACACCGAGCAGCGCTCGGAAGAAACCCAGATGACGGAAGAGGCGCGCGGCATCTCGTCCATCGATCCGGACGATCCGCGTTTCAAAATCCTCGACTAATCCTCTGCATCACCGGCATAATCAGTTATCAGCTGATTATGCCTTTCCATCTCGGCGCCCGTCCTGCCACAGCAGGGCCGGCGACTGTTAGCGGCAAAGCAGGGCAATCCGCCCGCCAAATCACAGCACTGAATCCCTTCATCCGCTTGTTTGGAGAATTGTCGTACCTATGAATTCCGTCATACAAAAAGCTACGCGCATCATCATCAAGGTCGGTTCCTCGCTCGTCACCAACGACGGCCGCGGCCTGGACCACGCCGCCATCGCGCGCTGGGCGTCGCAGATCGCCGGCCTGCGGGCCCTGGGCAAGGAAGTCGTGCTGGTATCGTCCGGCGCCATCGCCGAGGGCATGCTGCGCCTGGGCTTCGAACAGCGCCCGACCGACATCCACGAACTGCAGGCCTGCGCCGCCGTCGGCCAGATGGGCCTGGCGCAGATCTACGAGACCAGCTTCCGCGCCCACCAGCTGGGCACGGCGCAAGTGCTGCTGACCCACGCCGACCTGGCCGACCGCGAACGCTACCTGAACGCGCGCTCGACGCTGACCACCTTGCTGCGGCTGGGCGTCGTGCCCATCATCAACGAGAACGACACCGTCGTCACCGATGAAATCAAGTTCGGCGACAACGACACGCTGGGCGCGCTGGTGGCCAACCTGATCGAGGCCGACGCGCTGATCATCCTGACCGATCAGCAAGGCCTGTACAGCGCCGATCCGCGCAAGGATCCGTCGGCGACGCTGATCCAGCAAGGCCGCGCCGGCGATCTGGCGCTGGAGGCGATGGCCGGCGGCGCGGGCAGCAGCCTGGGGCGCGGCGGCATGCTGACCAAGATCCTGGCCGCCAAGCGTGCCGCCAAGTCGGGCGCGCACACCGTGATCGCCTACGGCCGCGAGAACAATGTGCTGGAGCGCCTGGCCGGTGGCGAATCGATCGGCACCGAGCTGGCGGCGCAGACCGGCCACCTGACGGCGCGTAAGCAGTGGATGGCCGACCACCTGCACACGGCAGGCCAGGTGGTGCTGGACGCCGGCGCGGTGCAGAAGCTGAGCAAGGAAGGCAAGTCGCTGCTGCCGATCGGCGTGGTCGACGTCAAGGGCGAGTTCGGACGCGGCGCCGTCATCACCTGCGTCAGCGCCGACGGCGTGCCGGTGGCGCGCGGGCTGTCCAACTACACCAGCGCCGAAACGCGCCGCATCATGCGCAAGCCGTCCAGCGAGATCGAGGCCATCCTCGGTTTCGTCGAAGGCCAGGAGCTGATCCATCGCGACAACCTGGTGCTGGTCTAGACCCGGAGCTTGAGCGCGGTTGATGGTGCATTGCATATCTGCTACCATGCGCAACCGATATGTAAGACCCAGTCAAAAAAGTACCCCGCCTTATGAGTTCTTCGCCTCTTGCGCAGACCGCCGCCGCAGCGGTCGCGCGCCCAGCGCGGCCGCGCCGGCTGCGGCCGTTCCGCGTGCTGTTCGTGCTGCTGATCTTCGCCGTCAGCCTGATCCCCGCCATCGCCACCATCGACAATGGCGCCAAAAGCGCGCCCGACCTGGTGGAAATGCGCCCGCTGGCGCCGCTGCCGACCCACTGGGAAGGCCGCTGGTACGACTTCGACAAGAACTACCGCAATTTCGAAAAAGGCTATTCGGACCACCTGGGCTTGCGCAGCCTGATGATACGCACCAAGAACGAGCTGGACCTGCGCCTGTTCCACACGTCGCGCCGCGTCTATTTCGGCAAGCAGGGCGAGATGTACGGCCGCAGCATTTCCGACATCGAGCTGCCGGCCACTGAAACCCTGCTGGCGGTGCCGACCAACGCCGAGCTGGTGTACCAGGGCATGGCGAAGGTGGCGGCGCAGCTGAAGGCGCAGGGCACGACGATGATACTGATGACGCCGATGAGCAAGCAGTATTTCACGCAGGACCGTATTCCGTTCTTCCTGCCGCGCATCCAGCAGCCGTCGCACTTCATGCAGCTGTATCGCCGCTTCGAGCAGACGCCGGAATTCCACTTCGTCGACGTCTACGGCATCCTGGCCGCGTCGCAGGGCAAGTTCCCGATTTTCTACCGCCAGGATTTCCACTGGACCGACCTGACGGCGCTGAAGGTGGCGGAACAGGCCACCAACCGCATCGCCAGCCTGGAAGGGCGGGGGCCGGCCTGGAGCCACCCGCTGGCCTACCACACCGAAGCCTTCGACGGTTCGGAAGCGCGCTTTGCCGCCGTGCTCAGCAACGGCGTGCAGATGGAGCCGCAGCTGACCAAGACCTGGCAGGACGTGCACCAGGTGCAGACCATGGATGCCCGCAAGACCGGCTTCGAATCCATCACCGACACCGTCGGCGGGCGCGGCCTGCTGCCGGCCACCTGCCTGTTCGGCAACAGCTTCAGCGACGGCATGATGCGCGCCGGCCTGGCCGACCACTTCGAGCAGTTCATCCGCCTCGACCGCGCCATGATGCTCAAGGACACGCCGCCGCTGATACGCGGCCGTTGCAAATACATGATTGTGCAAGTGCTGGACAACTCGGCAGGCGCCTGGCTCTCGCTGGCTGAATAATCGCTTAACACTGGATACCCCATGGTCTTTTCGTCGCCAGGATTCTTATTCCTGTTCTTCCCCTGTTTCTTCGCGCTGTACTGCCTGCTGCCCAGGTTGTGGCGCAACGGCTTCATCCTGCTGGCCAGCATGGCCTTCTACCTGCTGGGCGCGGGTGCGCTGACCGTCGTCGCGCTGGTGCTGCTGATGGCCAACTGGCTGCTGGCGGGCCTGATCGGCCGCTTGCGCCGCGACGATGCGCGGCTGCCGCAGGCGCGGCTGGCCATGGCGCTGGCGCTGGTGCTCAACCTGACGCCGCTGATCGCCTACAAATACCTGGGCTTCCTGGCGCAACTGCTGGCCGACGCCGGCGGCGCCCGGCTGCTGGACGATGTCGCCCGTCTGGGCCTGGTGCTGCCGCTGGGGATTTCGTTCTACGTGTTTCACTTCCTGTCCTACCAGGCCGACGTCTACGCGCGCCGCATCCAGCCTGAGCGCAGCCTGCACAAGTTCGCGATCTACATCTTCCTGTTCCCGCACCTGATCGCGGGACCGGTGGTGCGCTTTGCCGAAGTCAAGGAACAGCTCGACGTCAAGCGCCGCGCGCTGGTCGGCAGCGATGTGTTCTGGGGCTTGAACCTGTTTATCATCGGCCTGTCGAAGAAGCTGCTGATCGCCGACCCGCTGGGCGCGGTGGTCGACCTGATGCACCGGCCCGACGTGGCGCTGAGCACCTACTCGGCCTGGCTGGGGGCGTTCTGCTACGCGTTCCAGATCTACTTCGACTTCTCCGGCTACACCGACATGGCGATCGGCATGGCGCGCATGATGGGCTTCCGCTTCCCGCGCAACTTCAACCGTCCGTACGCGGCCACCAGCGTCACCGAATTCTGGCAGCGCTGGCACATGACGCTGTCGCGCTTCTTCCGCGACTACGTCTACATCCCGCTGGGCGGCAACCGCACCAGCACCTTCAAGACTTACCGCAATCTGTTCATCGTGTTCGGCCTGTGCGCGCTGTGGCACGGCGCCGCCTACACCTTCCTGGTGTGGGGCATAGGGCATGGCGTGCTGATCGCGCTGGAGCGCGCGGGCGTGCTGAACACGGCCAAGTGGCGCCTGGGCAGCCTGCCGGTGTTCCTGTGCGCGACGGTGCTGTGGGTGCCGTTCCGCGCCGACAGCATGGCGCAGAGCAGCAAGCTGCTGCGCGTGATGTTTGGCCAGGAGCCGTCGGTGCCGCTGTGGACCAGCGCGAATGTGATGCTGGCCGATCCCAAGGTGATTTTCCTGCTGGCGCTGTCGGCCGTGATCTGCCTGGCGGGCGACAAGCTGTTCTACCGCTTGCGCAATATGAGCTTCCGCCGTCCGAGCCTGGTCGGCGTCTACAGCGTGGTGCTGTACCTGCTGTCCTGCCTGTCGGTGGTGGAGGGCGGCTTCAATCCCTTCATCTACTTCCAGTTCTAGAGGTTGTCCGGGGCCGGGGTCTTGCTGCGGTAGTCGCACAGGTCGAGCTGCATGCAGTTCCAGCACTCCGGCTTGCGCGCCTTGCAGGTGTAGCGGCCGTGCAGGATCAGCCAGTGGTGGGCGTCCTGCAGAAACTCCTTCGGCACGAATTTCAACAGTTTCTGTTCGACGATGTCGACGTTCTTGCCCGGCGCCAGGCCGGTGCGGTTGGAGACGCGGAAGATGTGCGTATCCACCGCCATCGTCGGTTCGCCGAAGGCCGTGTTCATCACCACGTTGGCGGTCTTGCGGCCCACGCCCGGCAACGCTTCCAGCGATTCGCGGTCGCGCGGCACTTCGCCGCCGTGCAGCTCCACCAGCATCCGGCACGTCGAGATGACGTTCTTGGCCTTGGTCTTGTACAGGCCAATGGTCTGGATGTAGGTCTTCAGTTCCTCTTCACCCAAATCCAGTATGGCTTGCGGCGTGTTTGCCACCGGGTACAGCTTGCGCGTGGCCTTGTTGACGCCGACGTCGGTGGCTTGCGCCGACAGCAGCACGGCGATCAGCAGTTCGAATGGCGACGTGTATTCAAGTTCGGTTTCTGGCTTGGGATTGGCGGCGCGGAAGCGCTCGAACATTTCTTGGCGTTTGGCTGGATTCATTGCTTGGTTTCAGATTCTTTTTTCAGGCGGGCGCGCTCCATCGCGGCGGCGATGATGGCGCGCTTGCGTTCCTTCTCGGCTTCGCCGGCAGCGTCGGCCGGATCGAGCGCGTGCACCGCGGCCATCTTGGCCTGGGCCTTGGCGGCCAGGCGGGCGTCGTTTTCCTGCTGGTCGCGGCGCAGGCGCATGGTGCGGAAGTCGTGGCGTTCGCGCGCGGCGTCGGCGTCGGCCTGGCGCCAGGCGTCCCAGCCGGTGGTCTCGGTGACGGGATACATGACGATGCAGTCGACCGGGCAGGGCGCGACGCACAGGTCGCAGCCGGTGCACAGCGCCGGCGCCACGGTGTGCATCAGCTTGGCCGCGCCGATGATGGCGTCCACCGGGCAGGCCTGGATGCACAGCGTGCAGCCTATGCACAGCGACTCGTCGATGTAGGCGACCGCGCGCGGGCGCTCCAGGCCGTTGACCGGGTTCAGCGCGATGACCGGGTAGCCGGTCACCGATGACAGCCTGGCGATGCCTTCCGCGCCGCCTGGCGGGCATTGGTTGATCTGGGCGGCGCCGGCGGCGATCGCTTCGGCATACGGCCGGCAGCCGTCATAGCCGCACTTGGTGCATTGCGTTTGCGGCAGGACGTCTTCGATGCGGTCGGCGAGTGAGGGGGGAGTCGGCACGGCGGATGTGATGGCGATAAAGCGCCATTATCCAATAAAAAAGCCCGTGTGGCTTGGCGGCGTTGTCGAACGTCGCCAGCGCACACGGGCGTCTGGTGGAGGGCGGGGCCCGCTCAGCCGTGTTTTTTGATGAACTCGGTGATTTTCGGGCACACCATCTCGCGCCAGCGGCGGCCGGAGAAGATGCCGTAGTGGCCGGCGCCGGGCGCGACGTAGTCTTGCTGCATGTCGGCCGGGATGCCGGTGCACAGGTCGTGCGCGGCCTGGGTCTGGCCGGCGCCGGAGATGTCGTCCAGCTCGCCTTCGACGGTGAACAGCGCCACCGAGGTGATGTCCTGCGGACGCACCAGATTGCCGCCGACCTTCCACGTGCCCTTGGGCAGCGCGAAGTCCTGGAACACGGTCTTGATCGTGTCGAGGTAGTACTCGGCCGGCATGTCCAGCACGGCGTTGTATTCGTCGTAGAACTTGCGGTGGCTGTCGGCCGGCTCGTCGTCGCCTTCGACCAGGTGCATGTAGAACTCGCGGTGGCTCTGCGCATGGCGGCCCGGGTTCATGGCGATGAAGCCGGCGTGCTGCAGGAAGCCCGGGTAGACCTTGCGGCCGAAGCCAGGGTAGTTCGGCGGCACCGCGTAGATCACGGTGTTTTCAAACCACGAGAATTTCTTTTCGGTGGCCAGGTTGTTGACCTGCGTCGGCGAGCGGCGCGGGTCGATCGGGCCGCCCATCATGGTCATGGTCTTCGGCAGCGCCGGATCCTTGGCGCTGGCCATCAGCGAAATCGCCGCCAGCACCGGCACGGTAGGCTGGCACACGGAGATCACGTGCACGTTCGGGCCCAACTGGCGGATGAAGTCCTGCACGTAGTAGATGTAGTCGTCCAGGTGGAACGCACCTTCGGACAGCGGCACCATGCGCGCATCGGTCCAGTCGGTGATGTAGACGTCGTGGTCCAGCAACAGTCCGCGCACGGTGTCGCGCAGCAGCGTCGAATGGTGACCGGACAGCGGCGCCACCAGCAGCACGGTAGGCTGCTTGAGGGCCTTGATCTTCTTGTCGTCCAGGTCTTTCTTGAAGTGGATCAGGCGGCAGAAGGCCTTGTTGGTGACGACCTGTTCGATGATGCCGACGCTCTCGCCCTTGAGCTCGATGCTGTCGATTTCAAACGCCGGTTTTTCGTAATCCTTGCCCAGCCGGTACATCAGCTCGTATCCGGCCGCGATCCGCTGCGAAAACGGCGTGTGCGCCAGCGGCGACACCGGATTGCTGAACATCTTGGACGAGGCGTCGGCCCATTGCATCAGGGGCGTCAGGAACGAGCGTTGCATTTCGTGCAGTTGGTAGAGCATATGTATTCCTGGGATCGAGAGCTTGGTGCGATGCACCAATACCATACATCATAAGCCAGATTATAGAATAATTGTTCGTGACGTAAAGCATTCCAAAATACTGCGGGGCAAGCCTACGTATTATCCACAATGCGGCCGTGGTCAAATAATAATACTGCCGAACCAATAAAAAAAGCAGCGTTTCCGCTGCTTTTGTGTAGGACAGTTGCTTACCGCACTTAATCGAAGACCGGAGTCTCGACGCCGAGCACCTTGTGCAGCTTCGGCGAAGTGGTGGTGTACTGCATGTGGATCTTCTTGTCCGGGAAGATGTAAGGCGCGGCGCCGAAGGCGGCCAGCGCGGCTTCGTGGAAGCCCGACAGGATCAGCTTTTTCTTGCCCGGATAGGTGTTGATGTCGCCCACGGCGAAGATGCCCGGCACGTTGGTCTCGAACTTTTCCGTGTTCTGCACCTTCAGCTGGCGGCGCTCGATGTCCAGGCCCCATTCGGCGATCGGGCCCAGCTTCGGCGACAGGCCGAAGAACACCAGCAGCATGTCCAGCGGCACGCGGCGGGTGACGCCGTCGGCGCCGGTCACTTTCAGCTGCGACAGCTTGCCGTCGGCATCGACTTCATGGCCGGTGGCCTGGCCGATGATCAGCTGCATCTCGTATTCATCGCACAAGGCTTTCATCTTGGCGACCGAAGCCGGCGCGGCGCGGAAGTCTTCGCGGCGGTGCAGCAGCACGACCGATTCAGCCTTGCCGACGAAGTTCAGCGCCCAGTCCAGCGCGGAGTCGCCGCCGCCGCAGATGACCAGGTTCTTGCCTTCGAACAGGGCAGGGTCCTTGACCTTGTAGTGCAGTTGCGAGCCTTCGAACACTTCGATGCCGTCGACCTTCAGCGTGCGCGCCTGGAAGGAGCCGACGCCGGCCGCGATGAAGATGGTCTTGGTGATGAAGCGGGTGCCGGTGCTGGTTTCGACGTCGAAACGGCCGTCGTCGCGGCGCTCGACACGGGTCACTTCCTGGCCCAGGTGGAAAGTCGGCTCGAACGGTTCGATCTGCTTGAGCAGGTTGTCGGTCAATTCCTGGCCGGTGCACGACGGCACGGCCGGGATGTCGTAGATCGGCTTGTCCGGATACAGTTCCACGCACTGTCCGCCCACCGCGCCCAGCGAATCGATCACGTGGGCTTTGATTTCCAGCAGGCCGAGTTCGAAGACCTGGAACAGGCCGACCGGGCCGGCGCCGATGATGACGGCATCGGCTTCGATGACGCCAGGAGGAGTGACAGTGCTATTCATACGTGGGTTCCTGTTATTTCAGTAATGGTTAGGCAACACGAGGCTGCGCGCCGGCTGTCGCCAGCGGACGCGGAAGGCGCTGCCCCTTTGCTGCCTCGCCAGACGGTGTCTTAGCGTACCAGCAGGTGCAGTTTTTCTTTGACGTCCTTGAACTGATCCGCTTCCGCCAGCGGAGGGATAGTCTTGGTGATCGAAGGCCAGTTGCGGGCGAGGTCGACGTTGATCTTGATGAATTGCTGCTGGTCGCCCGGCACATCTTCTTCGGCGAAAATCGCGTTGACCGGGCACTCGGCCACGCAGACGGCGCAGTCGATGCACTCGTCGGGATCGATGGCGAGGAAGTTCGGGCCTTGGCGGAAACAATCTACCGGGCAAACATCGACGCAGTCCGTGTAGCGGCAGCTGATGCAAGATTCGGTGACAACGTGGGTCATAACAGTCCTATCAATGTTGGTGTGCAGCGGCGTCGGCGGCGGTGGGATGGCCCGGCTAACCTCAGCAAAGCACTGTATTTTAAGGTAATTCGCTATTTCTCACAAATTGCGCTTATATACAATACATATAAGCAAATTCGTTCCGGTGCTGGGCGGGAGGCCGCCGGGCTCCGGCGCGGCCGGGCTGGCGCAGCCGCGGCGCAACTGGCATCATGGCGCTTTTTTGATTACCGAGGATGCCGGATGGCAGATATCAACATCGCCCAGGCCCACCACCTGGCGCCGGAAGCGGCCCGCGCGGCCGCGCAGCAAGTGGCCGACAAGCTGGCCGAGCAATTTGATTTGGAATGTGTCTGGGACGGCGATGTGCTGCGTTTCGAGCGCAGCGGCGTCAGTGGGTCGCTGAGTTTGCTTCCGGAAGAGGCCCGGTTGCATATCGAACTGGGCTTCCTGTTCGGCGCGTTTGCCTCGCAGATCGAGGCCAAGGTGGCCGATAAAATGCGCCGCGTGTTCACGGGCGCATAAGGGGCGAAGCTTACTTCAGGCCTTCGATCAGGTCGATGTACTGCTGCTTGGCTTCGTCCAGCGAGGTGCCTTGCAGGGCGGCCCAGGCGTCGAACTTGGCGCGGCCGACGAAGTCGGTCATGCCGGGACGGTCGCCGGTGGCGTCGCCCGCCGAGCCTTGCTTGAACAGCGCATAGATCTTCAGCAGCGTCATGTTGTCCGGACGCTCAGGCAGATTCTTGGAATCGAGCTGGGCTTGCGCGAATTGCTCTTCTAAACTCATCACTTCTCCTCGTGTGTGGAATGGGGTACGCGTCATCATACCCGCAGCCACCGCAAAAACGGCTAGAGGGACTCCTCAAAAACAGAACGGCGGGCATGCCAGTCCGAGGACATGGCATGCACCGCCGTTTCCGGTGCCCTCGCGGGCACTGACACTGCGGCGCGAACGCCGCGTGCTGGCCTGCTTACTTCTTCTTGGTCGGGTTGACGGCCGATTTCAGGGTGGCGCCAGCCGAGAATTTAGGAGTTTTCGACGCGGCGATCTTGATCGCTTCGCCGGTTGCAGGATTGCGGCCTTTACGGGCAGCGCGTTT
Organism: Rugamonas rivuli; assembly: GCF_009380165.1. Lineage (GTDB taxonomy): Bacteria > Pseudomonadota > Gammaproteobacteria > Burkholderiales > Burkholderiaceae_D > Rugamonas > Rugamonas rivuli. Next base: position 576,507 of record NZ_WHUF01000003.1, on the reverse strand, counting down.
CGCCACGGAGAAGGTGCCGAAGCCGGTGATGCCTACCGTGTCGCCTTTTTTCAGACGCTCGGTGATGATGGCGATCAGAGTATTCACTGCACCGTTGGCGGCAGCAGCGGACACTTCAGTGCGTTTCGCAAATTCTGCAATCAATTCGCCTTTTTTCATTACTACCTCCTTGGTTATTAGAGCGCGCAGATTAGCATAAATATTGTCAAATGTAATGGTTTCTGTACGAAGTAGCCCTTACAGTAGCTGCCGCGCCACGCTGCACTGCAATAAAACCCCCGTGTTTACTGGTGTTATGCGGTGCGCGCGATGCCGCCACGCGCCGTAAAAAGGTTTATGATGGAACGACCACGGACGGGAATTATGACCTTTTCAGACGAGACACTGATTGCATACGCCGACGGCGATCTGGACGACGCCACCCGTCGTTCCGTCGAGTCCGCCATGCGCCGCGACAGCAGCATCGGCCGCCGCGTCGAGCGGCTGCGCGCCGCGCGCGACGAGCGCTATGCCGGGCACGCGCAGCCCGGTCTGGAGCTGGGCGGCCATCCGCGCCAGGGCGCCAACGTGGTGCAGCTGGCCGCCGTGCGGGCGCAGCGCGCCGCGCAGCAGCAGGCCGCGCGCAAGGCCGCCAAGCGGCAATGGGGCTGGCTGGAATGGAGCGCGCTGATGCTGGTGATGGTGCTGGGTCTGGCGGCCGGCAAGTTCGGCCTGGGACGCTGGCAGCCGGGCTGGTTCGGCGATGCGCCCGTCGCGCCGACCACGGTGGCCAGCCGCAACGGCATGCTGATCGCACAGGGCCGGCTGGATGGCGCGCTGAGCCAGCAGATGGGCGGCGCCGCGCCGTCGGAGGGCGAGGTGCGGGTGGGCTTGAGTTTTCTGTCGAACGAGGGCGGCTATTGCCGCAGCTTCACGCTGGTCGGCCTGAGCCAGGATCTGGTGGGAATAGCTTGCCGCGTGGGCGATGAATGGCGGATACCGGTGCTGGTGCAGAACGCGCGGCCGGTGCCGACGATGGGCGCCTACCGGATGGCCGGCACCGAAATGCCGACGGCGCTGCTGGAAGCGATAGACCAGCGCATCGTCGGCGGCATGCTCGACACGCGAACGGAGCTGGAAGCTTTGCGCCGCAACTGGCAGCGCTGACCGCCGTCATTCCCGCGCAAGCGGGAATCCATACTCGGCATAGATTCCCGCCTGCGCGGGAATGACGGTGGCGGTGGGGCTTAAACGCCCAGCAGTTCGACGTCGAAGATCAGCGTGGCGTTCGGCGGGATCACGCCGCCGGCGCCGCGCGAGCCGTAGCCCAGGTCGGCAGGGATGATCAACTGGCGCGCGCCGCCGACCTTCATGCCTTGTACGCCTTCATCCCAGCCGCGGATCACCATGCCGGCGCCCAGGGCGAATTCGAAAGGATCGTTGCGGTCTTTGCTGGAGTCGAACTTCGGACCCTTGGTGCCGTCGTCGTTGCGCAGCCAGCCGGTGTAGTGCACGGTGACGTTCTGGCCGGCTTTGGCTTCGGCGCCTTCGCCCACGGTCAGTTCGATGTATTGCAGACCGGATTCGGTGGTGATGGTGGACATGATTTTCCTTCTATGGATACGTTAAAGACAGCCTCGAATTGTAGCAGGGCGCCCGGGCGAAGGAATAATTACGGCATTTGTCTCGTCCCGGCGCAGTTTGCACGTAAAATAAACGTTTTGCTCTTTCAAGCGATTTTTTCATGCTCTGTAGTTTCCGCCGTATCGTGCTTTCCTGTGTCTGCGCCGTCACTGCCATCGGCAGCGCGCAGGCGAACGTAGTGGTTGTGCTCAACTCGCGCGACGCCACCGTGCAGCTGCTGGACCAGGATACTTACAAAGACCTGTCCACCATCCCGGTCGGCAAAGAGCCGCACCACCTGATGTCGACCCCGGATAACAAATCCCTGATCGTCGCCAGCTCGGTGGGCAATGAGCTGATCTTCCTGGATCCGAAGACCGGCCAGGTTCAGCGCACCATCAAGGACATCCTCGACCCGTACCAGATCGGCTTCTCGCCGGACCAGAAGTGGTTCGTGTCGAACTCGCTGCGCCTGGACCGCGTCGATCTGTACAAGTACGACGGCGCCAGCCTGACGCTGGCCAAGCGCATCCCGCTGGCCAAGCTGCCCAGCCACATGGCCTTCAACGCCGCCAGCAATATGGTGTTCATCACCCAGCAGGGCAGCGACCAGGTCAGCGCCATCGACCTGAGCACGCAAACGCTGAAGTGGACCATGTCGGTCGGCAAACTGCCGGCGGGTATCGCCATGACGCCGGACGACAAGTACCTGCTGGTCGGCATCATGGGCAGCGACTACGTCGAAGTGATCGACTGGAAAACCCAGAAAACCGTCAAGCGCATCAAGACCGGCCAGGGCGCGCACAACTTCCGCGCCGCCGGCGATGGCCGCTACACCTATGTGTCGAACCGGGTGTCGAACTCGATTAACATCATCGACCAGAAGACGCTGGAAAACGTCGGCCAGATCAATGTTCCGGGCGGCCCGGATTGCATGGAAGTGACCGCCGACGGCAAAACCATGTGGGTAACTCTGCGCTGGATCAAGAAGGTGGCCGTGATCGACCTGGCCACCCGCAAGGTGACCAAGCTGATACCGGTGGGGCGCTCGCCGCACGGGGTGTTCTTCTTCAACTCCGCCCAGCGCATGTAATGAAGGCCGCCGCCGCCCTGACCGTGCTGGCGCTGGCGGCTTCGCCGGCGATGTCGGCTGCCGGCCAGGCCGGCGCCAACGACGGCGCGCGCGAGCTCAACGACGCCGCCCGCGCCGCCAACGCCCACGCCCGCAGCCTGAACGGCCCGGCGCGACGCGCGGCCGAAGCCAAGGCCGCCGGCATCGCCGCAGCTGCGGCGGCCGCAGCACCTGCGGCGTCGGCGGCAGCGTCCGCAACGGCGGCAGTTGCAGCGCCGCCAGCATCTGCTGCTGCGGTGGTAGCATCGGCAACCGCAGCCGCGACGGCCGGCGCCAAGCCGCAGCCGGCCTTGCTGCACCACAGCGCCTGCAAGGGCACCATCTACCTGACCTTCGACACCGGCAGCCAATCCCAGGCCGGCCTGATCGCCGACACGCTGAACCGCCACAAGATCAAGGCCACCTTCTTCCTGGCCAACGAGAAAACCGTCAACGGCGATTATTCGCTGGATCCGTCCTGGTCGGCCTACTGGAAGGCCCGCGTGGCCGAAGGTCATGCGGTCGGCTCCCACACCTTCGACCACGACGTGCTGGCCAAGGACGGCGCCAATGGTACGATCCTGGTCAAGCCAGGTTTCGGCGCACACGCCGGCAAAATCATTTCCCTGACCCCCGCGCAGTATTGCGAAGAGATCAAGCGGGTCGACCAGCGCTTCGTCGAGCTGACCGGCAAGCACCTCGATCCGATCTGGCGCGCGCCGGCCGGCCGCACCACGCCGCGCACGCTGGCGGCGGCGCAGGCCTGCGGCTACGCCCACGTGGGCTGGGCGCCGGCCGGTTTCTCCGGCGACGAGCTCTCCAGCACTGCCTACCCGAATGCGGTATTGTTACAAAAGTCGCTGCGTGACCTGCGCGATGGCGACATCTTCGTCGCCCACATGGGCATCTGGTCGCGCAAGGAGGCGTGGGCGCCGGCCAACCTGGAGCCGCTGATCAGCGGCCTGGAGCAGAAGGGCTATTGCTTCGCCACGCTGCGCGAGCACCCCGACTATCTTTCACAGTTCAAGCCGAGTTCGAAACACCCATGATGCAATTAATTTCCGACTGGCTGGGCGCGGCCCAAGGCTGGTTGTTCGAGACAGTGATACAGCCGCTGGTGTTCCAGCTCGGCTGCGGCGAATTCATCGAGGAAGCCTTCGAAGGCACCGAATGGCTGCTGATCGGCATGCTGGAGCTGACGCTGCTGTTCCTGGTGCTGCGCCCGCTGGAGGCGATGATCCCGGTGCACAAGATCACCGACCCGCGCGCCCGCTGGAACGACTTCATCTACACCGTGCTGCACCGCATCGGCCTGTTCTCGGTGCTGATCTTCTTCACGCTCGATCCGCTGATGGACAGCGTGGCCGCCATGCTGCGCTTTGAAAGCTTCCACCCGCTCAACCTCGAAACCCTGATGCCGGGCATTAGTCCGCTGGGCAGCTTCATGGTCTACTTCGTGGTGCTGGACTTCTTCGATTACTGGTACCACCGCGCCTCGCACCAGTTCAACTGGTGGTGGGGGCTGCACGGCCTGCACCACAGCCAGCAGAATATGAACCTGTGGAGCGACAACCGCAACCACCTGCTCGACGACCTGCTGCGCGACGTCTACATGGGCGTGATCGCGCTGTGCATCGGCGTCGAGCCGGCTCAGTACGTGATGCTGGTGTCGGTCTCGCGCATCCTGCAAAGCCTGCAGCACGCCAATGTCCGCATCCACTTCGGCCGCGTCGGCGAATGGCTGCTGGTGTCGCCGCGCTACCACCGCATGCATCACGCGATCGGCGTCGGCCACGAGTCGCACGGCAAGGGCACGCTGGGCGGCTGCAATTTCGCCGTGCTGCTGCCGATTTGGGACATCATTTTCCGCACCGCCAATTTCACGCCGCAGTTCGTCGCCACCGGCATCCGCGACCAGCTGCCGCAGACCGATGAGCGCGGCGTGGTCACGCCGGGCCGCGAGTACGGCCGGGGCTTCTGGGCGCAGCAGTGGCTGGGCCTGAAGCGCATGGTGGAATACGCACGCAAGGATGTGGTCTGATGAATCAGGTGATACGCTCCTGGGGCCGGGCCTTCCTGTCTCAATGGCATGGCAAGATGCTGGCGATGAGCCTGGCTCCCTTCCTGCTGGCGGTCGGCGTGTGGGCCGTGGCGCTGTATTTCTGGCTGCAACCGCTGATCGACTACGTGCACGCGCAGTTCGCCGAGCACAATCTGTTCACGCCGGCCGGCAATCTGCTGGCGTCGCTGGGGCTGGCCTTCCTGAAGACCGTGATGCCGCCGCTGATCGCGATGCTGCTGTTCCTGCCACTGATGATCTTGACCGCGCTGATCTTCATCGGCGTGATCGCAATGCCGCTGATCGGCCGCCACGTCGGCCTGCGCCACTATCCGCAGCTGGAGCAGCGCAAGGGCGGCAGCCTGCTGGGCAGCGCCGTGACCGCGCTGGGCGGCATGGCGATCTTCATCGGCCTGTGGATCGTGACGCTGCCGCTGTACTTCTTCCCGCCGCTGGCGGTCATCGTGCAGGCGCTGCTGTGGGGCTGGCTGACCTGCCGCGTGATGGTCTACGATGCGCTGGCCGATTACGCCAGCGCCGAGGAGCGCCGCCAGATCCTGGCCGAGCACCGCTGGCGCCTGCTGGCGATCGGCGTGATCTCCGGCGCGGCCGGCGCCGTGCCGGGCGCGATCTGGCTGGGCGGCACCGTGATGGCGGTGGTGCTGTTCCCCTTCCTGGCGGCGGCGTCGATCTGGCTGTATGTGCTGATTTTTATCTTCACCGGCTTGTGGTTTGCGTATTATTGTCTCGATGCGCTGGCGCGCTTGCGCGCCGCGGCCGTTGTTGTCACCACCATTGAAGAAAGCGGGCAATCATGACGATCGGTCTCATCATCATCGGCGACGAAATCCTGTCCGGCAGGCGCGTCGACCAGCACTTCCCCAAAGTCGTGCAGCTGCTGGCGGCACGCGGCCTGCAACTGAACTGGGCCGAAGTCCTGGCCGACGATCCCGAGCGCATCACCGCCACGCTCAAGCGCACCTTCGCCAGCGACGACATCGTGTTCTGCTGCGGCGGCATCGGCGCCACGCCGGACGACCACACGCGCCTGGCCGCCGCCAACGCGCTGGGCCTGCCCCTGGTGATGCACGAACAGGGCAAGATCAACATCCAGCAGCGCATCCTGCAAATGGGCCGGGATGCCGGCCAGGAAGTCGACCTGAATTCGGCCGAGAACCTGCACCGCCTGAAGATGGCCGAATTCGCCCAGGGCGCGGCGCTGATTCCTAACCCGTACAACAACATTGCCGGTTTCTCGCTGCACAAGCATTACTTCGTGCCAGGCTTCCCGGTGATGGCCTGGCCGATGATCGAGTGGGTGCTCGACCACAACTACGCCGACCTGTTCAACCGCGAGCCGCGCCTGGAGCAGTCTGTGCTGGTGTACGAGACCGCCGAATCGGCGCTGACGCCGTTGATGGTGGAGCTGGAAGCACAGTTCCCGCGCGTGAAGGTATTCAGCCTGCCGAGCGTGGGCGATGCCAACACGCGCCGCCACATCGAACTCGGTGTCAAAGGCGAAGCGGTCCAGACAGCCACTGCGTTTATCCAATTGTGCGCTGAGCTCAAGAAGCTCCGTGTAGAGTTCAGCAACACTTAGTGCCACACTGTTATCAAACGCTGTGAAACGGCGTTCTTCCCTGCGGAAGAGCGCCGTTGTTTTTTTGCGAAAAACAAACGGCGCGGTAAAATTATTCTGCCTCCGCGCCGGTTCGCACCTCGCCGATGTGGTGCAATGGAAGCTAGCAATGTAGTGCATACATTCGAGTAAGTTTTACTGAAACAGCTGACCGGTTTGAATCATATGTTAAGCAATCGTCGTTTCCGCCGGCCCCGTATTGTTGTTCGCGCAGTGCGCAAATTGCGCGCAGGCGCCGCAGCATTTGGCTATCGTCGCACCCGGCACTTGCGTGTCGTGCCGCCGCCCACTCCCGAGCAAACCGAAGCGCATCTGGCCCAGGCCCAGATGGACCCGCCTCCGCCTGCGTTGCCGCCGAAGAGCAAGCGCTCGCGCAATGCTTTCCTGCTGGTGCTGCTGGTCGGCCTGTCGTTCGCGGTCTACTGGGGCGTGCAGGAAACCCGCACCTCCAGCATGCAGGCGCGCATCTTCACCGACCTGGTCGGCAAGATGACCTACAAGATGGAGCCGGGCGCCAGCAAGGCTATCCGCTTCCCGAAAGACAGCCCGTACGACGAGCGGCTCGGCTACGCCGGCCTGCCGGACTATCTGGGCAAGCTGAGCGCGCGCGACTATCAGGTCAGCGCCCAGGTGCGCATCTCGCCGAAGATGGCCGAGCTGGCCGACATGGGCGTGTTCGCCACCTACCGCGAGAAGACCAAGACCGGTTTGACGATCTACGATTGCCGCGCGCAGCAACTGTTTGCCGCCAGCTATCCCGAGCGTATCTACAACAAGTTCGAGCAAGCGCCGATGGCCTTGATTAACAGCCTGCTGTTCATCGAAAACCGCGAGCTGCTCGACACCAAGTACCCGACCCGCAATCCCGCCGTCGAATGGGACCGGCTGGGCAAGGCCGTGATTGAAAAGAGCGTCAACTCGGTTGCCGGCGGTGGCCATCGCGCGGCGGGCGGCAGCACGCTGGCCACGCAGATCGAGAAATACCGCCATTCGCCGGAAGGCCGCACCGGTTCGATGAAGGACAAGCTGCAGCAGATGGTGTCGGCCAGCCTGCGTTCCTACCAGGACGGCCCGGACACCACCAAGGCCCGCCGCCGCATCGTGCTCGACTACCTGAACACGGTGCCGCTGTCGGCCAAGCCCGGCTACGGCGAGGTCAACGGCATCGGCGACGGCATGTGGGTGTGGTATGGCCGCAGCTTCGCCGACTTCAACCGCCTGCTGGGCGGCAAGCTCGACAACCCGGATGCGGAAACCGCGCTGACCTACAAGGAAGCGCTGAGCCTGATGATTGCGCAACGCCGTCCGAGCTATTACCTGGGCAACGGCGCGGCCGACCTGGAAGTGCTGGCCAACAGCCATCTGCGCATCCTGGCGCAGGACGGCGTCATCACGCCGGCCATGCGCGACATGGCTTTGCAGCAGAAGCTGCATCCGGCCACCGGCAATGGCCTGGAGTCGGCGCCGGCGATGACCTTCGTCACGCGCAAGGCGTCCAACGCGATCCGCAACCACCTGGCCAACCTGCTGGGCGACAACCGCATGTACAACCTGGACCGGCTCGACCTGAGCGTGGTCAGCACGCTGGACGCGCAAGCCCAGACCGCGGTCACGCAAGTGCTGCGCGACCTGCGCGATCCCGAGAAGGCCAAGGCCGCCGGCCTGACCGGCAAAGGCATGCTGGGCAACGGCGATCCGGCCAATGTGGTGTACAGCTTCACCTTGCTGGAGAAGGGCGAGCAGAACAATCTGCTGCGTCTGCAGACCGATAACTTCGACCAGCCGCTGGACATCAACGAAGGCGCCAAGCTGGACCTGGGCTCGACCGCCAAGCTGCGCACGCTGGTGACTTACCTGGACATCGTCGACCAGCTGCACCGCAAGTACGGCGGCATGGACGCGGCGGCGCTGGGCAATGTGCGCGTCGACCCGCAGGACAAGCTGTCGCAATGGGCGCTGGACTACTTCAAGGCGCTGCCCTTGGATAAAGGCGGGCGCGAGCTGACGCCGATGTTGAACGCGGCCATGGAGCGCAAGTATTCGGGCAATCCGGGCGAGGGCTTCTTCACCGGCGGCGGGCTGCACCACTTCGGCAACTTCTCGAAGGAAGACAACGGCAAGATCCTGACCGTGACCGAGGCGCTGCGCCACTCGACCAACCTGGTGTTCGTGCGCTTGATGCGCGACGTCGCCAAGTACTACATGTTCCAGTCGCCGGGATCGTCGGCGTCGCTGCTGGCCGATGCGGACGATCCGCGCCGCGCGCAATACCTGGCGCGCTTCGCCGACAAGGAAGGCAAGGAGTTCCTGGCGCGCTTCTACGTCAAGTACAAGGGCAAGCAGGCGTCCGAGCTGGACAAGGTGCTGCTGGCGAACATCCGCAGCACGCCGGTGCGGCTGGCGGTGATCCATCGCACCGTCTACCCGGCGGCCAGCCAGCAGCAGTTCGCCGCCTTCCTGAAGGACAACCTGCCGTCGCAGAACGAGGTGCCGGAAGAGCGCGTGGCCAAGCTGTACGATCAGTATGCGATCGACAAGTGGTCGCTGGCGGACCGCGGCTACCTGGCCAGCGTGCACCCGCTGGAACTGTGGATGGCGGCCTATATGCGGCTGCATCCTGGCGCCACGCTGTCGCAGATGACGGCAGCCAGCGAGCAGGAGCGGCAGGAAGTCTACCAGTGGCTGTTCAAGACCCACCACAAGCACGCACAGGACAAGCGCATCGCCGGCCTGATCGAGGTGGAAGGCTTCATGGAAATCCACAAGCAGTGGAAGAAGATGGGTTATCCGTTCGACTCGCTGGTGCCGTCGTATGCGACCACGCTGGGCGCGTCGGCCGACCGTCCGGCGGCGCTGGCGGAGATGATGGGGATTATCGTCAACGGCGGCGTGCGCAAGAGCAGCCAGCGCATCAGCTCGCTGCATTTCGCCGAGGGCACGCCGTATGAAACGGTCGTCACCAAGGGCAAGCCGACCGCCAACGAGCAGGTGCTGTCGCCGGAGGTGGCGCGGGTGGTGGCCGATGCGATACGCGGCGTGGTGTCGGACGGCACGGCCAAGCGGGCGCGCACGGCCTTCGTCGGGTCGGATGGCAAGGTGATACCGGTGGGCGGCAAGACCGGTACCGGCGACCAGCGCTTCGACGTGTATGCGGCTGGCGGGCGCTTGATCGAGTCGCGCTATGTGAACCGGTCGGCGACGTTTGTGTTCAATATCGGCGAGCGCTTCTTCGGTTCGATGACGGCTTATGTGCATGGCCCGGAATCGAAGAACTATGACTTCACCAGCGCACTGCCGGTGCAGCTGCTGGTGGTGCTGGCGCCCAACCTGATGCCGCTGATCGAGCCGCATCCGGTGGCCAAGCCGGGGGCGACGCCGCCGGTGATCGTCAAGACCGGCGGCAACACCACGGCGGCGGTGACGCCGCCGCTGCAGGCCTGCGGCGGCTGAATGTCGTCCCCGCGCAAGCGGGGATCCATGCTGAGGTAGCGTTCTATGGGCCGCATCGGCGGACCGTCCCGCCTGCGCGGGAGCGACGCGCTCGTGTTTCCCTTGCATAGTTGCTCATTTGTTGGCAATGTATCAGCCCATGAAACCGATACGCCACCACATGTCCAAAATCCTCAAGTTCACGCAGTTCTCAGTGCGGGACTTGTTTGTCGCCGCCGCACCCACCATCGCCCTGATTGCCGGCGTCTGCCTGCTGGCTTACTGGCTGGTGGACCCGGCGCCGCCGCGCACGGTGCGCCTGGCCACCGGCCAGGAAAATTCCGCCTACGAGGAATTCGGCAAAAAATACGCGGCCGCACTGGCCAAGCACGGCGTCAAGGTGACGCTGGTGCCGTCCGCCGGCTCCGGTGAAAACCTCAAGCGCCTGCGCGCCGGCGAAGTCGACATCGCCTTCGTGCAAAGCGGCTCCACCAACGAGGAGGCGGCCGAACGCGAAGGCCTGACCTCGCTGGGCAGCCTGTTTGTCGAACCGCTGTGGCTGTTCCTGCGCGAGACCAAGGGCAAGCCGCCCATCACCCAGCTGACCCAGCTGAAAGGCTTGAAGATCAACTACGGCCCCAAGGGCGCCGGCGCCCCGCGCCTGTTCCGCCAGGTGCTGGAACTGAACGGCGTCGAGAAGGGCGAGGTCGAGCGCTTCTCGCTGGCCAACACGCCGGCCACGGTGGAGCTGCTGGAAGGCCGCATCGACGGCCTGGTGTTCACCTCGGCGCCGGAAGCGCCGCTGATCCAGATGCTGCTGCAAACGCCCGGCATCAAGCTGTTCAACTTCAACCAGGCCGAAGCCTACGCGCGCAAGCTGCCCTTCCTGACCCATGTGGTGCTGCCGCAGGGGATCGTCGACCTGGGCCGCGACATCCCGGCCGAGGACTACAACCTGATCGCCCCGACCGCCACACTGGTGGCGCGTGACGATCTGCATCCGGCGCTGACCGACCTGTTCGTGCAGGCGGCCAGCAGCATCCACAGCGGCGCGGGCTGGTTCTCGCAGCAGGGCCAGTTCCCGTCGGCCAAGTACACCGAGATTCCGGTCGATGCCGAGGCGGCCAAGTACTACAAGAGCGGCCCGCCGCTGCTGCAGCGCTACATGACGTTCTGGCTGGCGAACTTCTTTGATCGCATGTGGGTTGTGGTGGTGGCGCTGGGCGCCTTGATACTGCCGCTGTCCAAGGTGGTGCCGCCGCTGTACGTGTGGCGCATCCGTTCGCGCGTGTACCGCTGGTATGGCCAGCTGCGCGCGGTGGAGCAGGCGGTGGAGGATGCGCCGGAAGGTTCGCGCATGGAGGTGTACGAGGCGCAGCTGCAGCGCCTGAACGAGATCGAAGAGCTGGTCAACCAGGTGTCGATCCCGCTGTCGTTTGCGGACGGCTTGTACGGCTTGCGCAGCCACATACAGTTCGTGCGCAAGCGTATCCAGTTCCTGATGGGCGAATCGGCGCCCGCCGTGGATGAGGCGGTGGCGGTGTAGCGGCTGCTAGGCGCCGGTCCAGGGCAGGTCGGCCTTGCACCAGCCGTTGACGTTCTTGCGGTGGCCGCGCTCGTCCTTGTCGCCCTCGAAGCCTTCCAGGATGTCGTAGCAGTGCTTGTAGCCGTGTTCGGTCGCCAGCTTGGCCGCGTTGCGCGAGCGCACGCCCGAGCGGCACAGGAACAAAATCACCTGGTCCTTGCGCACCACCGAATTCAATTCCTCGATGAACTCGTGGTTGGCGACGCCGCCCGGATAGATGGTCCACTGGACCGCACCATGTTGGGCTTCCGGTATCGCCACCCGTCCGACCCAGTCGCGCTCCGCGTGGGTGCGTACGTCGATCAGCTTGATGGCGTTGTCGGCGCTGATCAGTTCAAAGGCTTCCTGGGGCGTGACGGCGCCCGCGTACGGCCAGTCTTTGCTGCGGCTGCGCGCCAGCGCCAGAATATCGTCTATTTTGCTCATGTCATGTTCCAGAAATAAGTTTGAGTTTATTATAGGCTTCCTGCACGCGCACCACAGGCAGGCGCACCAAAGCCGTGCGTTTTATGGAAATATTCCAAAAATGCACAAATACGGTGCAATATCCCGAACATGCACTCAGTTGGTGCGGCATTGAGCTGCCTCATATTGTGGCACTTGGACTGGACGGCGAATTTTAGATTCATTTGCCTGCAAGTTCAAAGACGCTATCGACATAAGCTGATGAGTTTTATGCTGGCACGAATACTGCTTACCAAGAGCGCACGAGCCCCACATTCCTTTAGGAGATACGCATGGCAATGACAGCCGCAGAAGTTCTGAAAATGGTCCAGGAAAACGAAGTCAAATTCGTTGATTTCCGTTTCGCCGACACCCGTGGTAAAGAACAGCACGTCACCGTGCCTGTGTCGCACTTCGACATCGACAAGTTCGAATCGGGCCACGCCTTCGACGGTTCCTCGATCGCCGGCTGGAAAGGCATCGAAGCATCGGACATGATACTGCTGCCGGATCCAAACACCGCGAACATCGACCCGTTCATGGAAGAGACCACGCTGTTCATGCAGTGCGACGTTATCGAGCCTGCCGACGGCAAGGGCTACGACCGCGATCCACGCTCCATCGCCAAGCGCGCTGAAGCCTACCTGAAATCGTCGGGCATGGGCGACACCGCCTACTTCGGCCCAGAGCCAGAATTCTTCATCTTCGACAGCGTGCGCTGGAAGATCGACATGTCCGGCTGCTTCGTCAAGATCGATTCCGAAGAAGCATCGTGGACCACCGGCGAGAAGCTGGAAGGCGGCAATACCGGCCACCGTCCTACCGTCAAAGGCGGCTACTTCCCAGTGCCACCAGTGGACAGCTTCCAGGACATGCGTTCGGAAATGTGCCTGATCCTGGAATCGCTGGGCATCCCGGTCGAAGTGCACCACCACGAAGTGGCCGGCGCTGGCCAGAACGAAATCGGCACCAAGTTCTCGACCCTGGTCGAGCGCGCCGACTGGACCCAGAACCTGAAATACGTGGTCTGGAACGTGGCCCACAGCTACGGCAAGACCGCCACCTTCATGCCTAAGCCTATCGTTGGCGACAACGGTTCCGGTATGCACGTGCACCAGTCGATCTGGAAAGACGGCGTCAACCTGTTCGCCGGCGACGGCTATGCCGGCCTGTCCGACACCGCGCTGTACTACATCGGCGGCATCATCAAGCACGCCAAGGCACTGAACGCGATCACCAACCCAGGCACCAACTCGTACAAGCGTCTGGTTCCAGGCTTCGAAGCACCGGTCAAACTGGCGTACTCGGCTAAAAACCGTTCGGCTTCGATCCGTATTCCACACGTGGCCAATCCTAAGGGCCGCCGTATCGAAACCCGCTTCCCGGATCCACTGGCCAACGTCTACCTGTGCTTCGCAGCGCTGTTGATGGCTGGTCTGGACGGTATCGCTAACAAGATCCACCCGGGCGAAGCAGCATCGAAAGATCTGTACCACCTGCCGCCGGAAGAAGACGCACTGATCCCAACCGTGTGCTCGTCGCTGGAAGAAGCGCTGGACAACCTGAACAAAGACCGCGAGTTCCTGACCCGTGGCGGCGTGTTCAGCGATTCCATGATCGACGCTTACATCGAACTGAAAATGCAGGACGTCCAGCGCATGCGCATGACGACTCACCCTGCCGAGTTCGACATGTACTACTCGCTGTAACAGCCATGCACCGGCAACGCCGGTGCGGCTAGTGCGGTACAAAACGCGGGGCGAGCAGAGCTTTCCCCGCGTTTTTCTTTGGATGTTGTATATTCGGGATGGATAGTTCCACCACGGATTACGAATGACAACTCGTTTCAAAAGATGCGCGCTGCCGGTGTTGCTTGCACTGCTGGGCTGCTCGGCCGCCCAGGCACAGATCTACAAGTGCACCACGCCCAACGGCAGCATCGAGTACACCGATATCAACCGCGGTAGCTACTGCAAGGCGATGGACTTGCCGGGCACCGTGGTGCCGGCGCCGCCGCGCCGCCAGGGCACGCCCGCGCGCGTCCCCGGCGTGCCGGCGCCGGTCAGCACGCCGGGGGATTTTCCCCGCGTGGACAGCGCCGAGCAGCGGGCCCGCGACGCCGACCGCCGCGGCATCCTGGAGGACGAGCTGAGAACCGAAACGCAGAAGCTGGCCGAGTTGCGCAAGGAGTTCAACAACGGCGAGCCGGAACGGCGCGGCGATGAACGCAACTACGCCAAGTACCAGGAACGGGTGGCCGGCATGCGCGACAACATCAGCCGCTCGGAAAAAAATGTGGAAGCCTTAAAACGTGAGATCGCGAATATCCGATGACTTTAGTCAGTAAGCAAGCCGGCCGGCACAGCCTGCCTTCGCTGGCGGGGCTGGAACTGCTGGCCTCGGCCGTGGTGCTGCTGGACGCCGACGGCCAGATCGTCTACGCCAACGCCGCCGCAGAAAATCTGCTGGAAAGCTCGCTCAAGGCGCTGTCGCGCCAGACGCTGAGCGCGCAATTCCTCAACCCGGGCGAGCTCGACAACATCTGCAGCCAGGCGCGCGAGCACAAGTTCTCCGACCTGCGCCAGGACTTGATGCTGGAGCGGGCCGGACGCGATGCGCTGCACGTGCACAGCATCGTCTCGGTGCTGGACGAGCCGGCAGGCCATATCCTGATCGAGCTGCGCGAGCACCTGCAGCACCTCAAGCTGGACCGCGAGGAGCGCATCCTCGACCAGAGCCAGGTCAACAAGGAGCTGATCCGCAACCTGGCGCACGAAATCAAGAATCCGCTGGGCGGCATACGCGGCGCCGCGCAGCTGCTGGAGATGGAGCTGCCAGCGCTGCACGCGGGCCAGCTGCGCGAGTACACCCAGGTCATCATCAAGGAAGCCGACCGGCTGCAAACACTGGTCGACCGCCTGCTGGCGCCGCACCGCCGGCCGCACATCGTCGGCGACGTCAACATCCACGAAGTGCTGGAGCGCGTGCGCAGCCTGATGCTGGCCGAGTTCCCGTCCGGCCTGACGATCTTGCGCGATTACGACGCCTCGATACCCGAGTTCCGCGGCGACAAGGAGCAGCTGATCCAGACCGTGCTCAACATCGCCCACAACGCGGCGCAGGCGCTCGCCAGCCGCATCGATAACGGCGATGCGGAGATCGTTTTCAAGACGCGCGTAGCCCGGCAAGTCACCTTGGCCAAGGTCCGTTACGGGCTGGCATTAGACTTGCATATCATTGACAATGGACCGGGCATCGCACCCCAGATCCGCGACCGGATTTTCTACCCCTTGGTGTCGGGCAGGGAAGGCGGCAGCGGCCTGGGCTTGACCCTAGCGCAAACCTTCGTGCAACAGCACATGGGCGTGATCGAGTGCGAGAGCCGGCCTGGATATACGGATTTCCGCATCCTGCTGCCGCTGCCATAAGCCCAGGCAGGCAGGGGCGGATACCGAGTCCCTTGATTGACGATCCATATTGCGGGATACACACAACACATGAAGCCAATCTGGATAGTAGACGACGACGAATCGATCCGCTGGGTACTGGAAAAAGCGCTGGCCCGGGAAAACCTGGCCACCAAGAGTTTTGCCAACGCGCGCGACGCCATCGCCGCGCTGGAGTTCGAGACACCGCAAGTGCTGGTGTCCGACATCCGCATGCCGGGCGACTCCGGCCTCGACCTGCTGCAACTGGTGAAGTCGCGCTTCCCCGGCCTGCCGGTCATCATCATCACCGCCTTCTCCGACCTGGATTCCGCCGTCGCGGCCTTCCAGGGCGGCGCCTTCGAATACCTGGCCAAGCCGTTCGACATCGACAAGGCTGTCGAGCTGATCCGCCGCGCGCTGGACGAGAGCCTGCGCGAGACCAGCGTTGAATCGGGCCCGTCGGAAACCCCGGAAATCCTCGGCCAGGCGCCGGCGATGCAGGAAGTGTTCCGCGCCATCGGCCGCCTGTCGCAATCGAATGTGACGGTGCTGATCACCGGCGAATCGGGCTCGGGCAAGGAGCTGGTGGCGCGCGCGCTGCACAAGCACAGTCCGCGCGCATCGCAGCCCTTCATCGCGCTGAACACGGCGGCGATTCCGAAGGACTTGCTGGAATCCGAATTGTTCGGCCACGAGCGCGGCGCCTTCACCGGCGCGCAGACCACGCGCCGCGGCCGCTTCGAGCAGGCCGAGAACGGCACCTTGTTCCTCGACGAGATCGGCGACATGCCGTTCGATTTGCAGACGCGCCTCCTGCGCGTGCTGTCGGACGGCCACTTCTACCGCGTCGGCGGCCACCAGCCGCTCAAGGCCAATGTGCGCGTGATTACCGCCACCCACCAGAACCTCGAACAGCGCGTGCGCGAAGGCTTGTTCCGCGAGGACTTGTATCACCGCCTCAACGTGATCCGTTTGCGCCTGCCCAGTTTGAGGGAGCGGCGCGAGGACATCCCTATTTTGGTGCGCCACTTCCTGGTGCAGAGCGCCAAGCAGCTGGGCGTGGAGGCCAAGCGCATGAGCGACGCCACCTTGCAGTTCCTCAGCGGCCTGGATTTGCCGGGCAATGTGCGCCAGTTGGAAAACCTGTGCAACTGGATCACGGTGATGGCGCCGGGGCAGACGGTGGAGGTCAAGGACTTGCCGCTGGAGCTGACGCAGGAGCAGGGCAGCGGCGCCAACGCGCCGGCGCCGGCCGAGCACTACGCGCCGGTGCAGCATCACGGCACGGTGACGGCGATACCGGTGCCGGAAGCGGGCCATCATGCGCCGGCCGGTTCGCCGGATGCGTGGCTGGGACTGCTGGAGGCGCAGGCCGCCACCATGCTCAGCGGCGGCCAGCAGGAAGTGATGGCGGTGCTGGGACGGCAGTTCGAATCGGCGCTGATACGCACGGCGCTCAAGCACACGCACGGCCGCAAGAACGACGCGGCGGTGCGCCTGGGCATAGGCCGCAACACCATCACCCGCAAGATCGCCGAACTCGGCATCGACGGCGCCAAGGACGATTGATCCCGGCGCCGGCGCCGGTTTGAGGTAAGCTCTTGGCTGATGAAGCCAAGGGCTTTTTTTTTATGGAAACAGTATGTTGATTAATTGCGTGGCCTATCAGGACGGCCAGAAGCTGGCGGACATTCCGGTCGAAGAGATCAGCGACTACATCGAGAAGCCGGAGACCTTTGTCTGGGTCGCGTTGCGCGACGCCCAGCCGGACGAGCTGTCCATCATGCAGCAGGAATTCGGCCTGCACGAGCTGGCGGTGGAGGATGCGCGGCGCGGCCACCAGCGGCCCAAGATCGAGGAGTACGGCGATTCGCTGTTCGTGGTGGTGAAGACCATCGAGTGCCGCGACAACGATATCGCCATCGGCGAGGTCGACATCTTCGTCGGCGACAGTTACGTGCTGTCGGCGCGCGACGGCGGCAGCCAGCAGGGTTTCCTCGGCGTGCGCGCGCGTGCCGAGAAGGAACCGCACATGCTGCGTCTGGGCCCGGCCTTCGTGCTGTATGCGCTGATGGATGCGGTGGTGGACCGCTACTTCCCGGTGCTGGACATGCTGGAAACCGAGCTGGAAAAAATCGAAGAGCTGATCTTCAGCCAGGGCCGGCAGCGCGACAACATCCAGCGCTTGTACGAACTCAAGCGCAAGGTGACGATCGTGCGCCACGTCGTGTCGCCGCTGATGGAAGCGGTGGGGCGCTTGCACGGCGGCCGCGTGCCGGCCATGTGCCAGGATACGCAGGAATACTTCCGCGACGTGCACGACCATTTGCACCGCATCAGTTCCGCGCTCGACACGATACGCGACACCATCGCCACGGCGATCCAGGTCAATCTGTCGATGGTGGCGATCGAGGAAAGCGAAGTGAACAAGCGGCTGGCGGCGTGGGCGGCGATCTTCGCGATCTGCACCGCGTTTGCCGGCGTGTGGGGGATGAACTTCAAGGTCATGCCGGAGCTGGAATGGAAGTACGGCTATCCGTTCGCGCTGTCGGTGATGGTGGGCGTGTGCCTGTACCTGCACCGGCGCTTCAAGAAGGCCGGCTGGCTGTAGCAAAAAAAACGCCCGTGTGGCCGTGCGACGATCTTGAGCGTCGCATGCGCACACGGGGCGTCTTCATTTCAAAGCAAAGGCTTACTTGAACTTGTAGCCAGCGGTCACGTAGACCAAGCGGCCACGTGGATCGTACTGGTTGATGTCGTAGCCGGACTGGAACTGATTGGTGACTGCGGTGCCAATCGGGTCAGGCTTCTTGTCGAACAGGTTCTTGATGCCCAGGGCCAGCGTCAGGTTCTTGATGCCGCGCCAGGTGACGTTGGCATCGTAGGTGGCTTCCGACGAGATGAACACTTTGTTGTCGTTCAGGTCGTGGCCAACCTGGTAGCCGCTGCGATAGTTCTGCACCAGGGTGGTCGACCATGGGCCTTTGCTCCAGGTACCGGCCAGCTGGTGTTTCCAACGCAGGATCACGCCGCCGTTTTGCGCGCCGATCACCGGATTGCCGGCGCCGTCGACGATGGTGCCGACCTTGTGCGAGACGTCGCCGCCTGGGCTGGTCTGGTCGAAGGTATCCATGTAGGTACCGTTCAGGTTGGCTTCCAGCTTACCGAAGCTGAAGTTGTCTTTCCAGTTGGCCGACAGGTCCAGGCCCTGCACGTTGGCGTTGCCGGTGTTGGCCAGCGTCTGCTTGATGCTGACGATGTCGTTGCCGTTCAGCGTCACCAGGCCTGCGTAGGCTGGGTCGCCGGCGCGGAAGCGCGATACGACTTCCTGTGCCGACGGCGTCGCCAGGATGTCGCGGATGTTGATGTTGAAGAAGTCGACACCGATGCTGGCGGTCGATACCGGCTGCCATACGGCGCCGAACGAGTACTGCTTCGACTTCTCAGGCTTCAGGTTAGGATTGCCGCCCGACAGAGCATTGACTTGCAGACCGGTTTGCTTGGTCGCTGGGTCGTTGAACTGCTCGGAAGTACCCAGCGTCTGCGGCTGCCACAGGTCGATCAGCGACGGTGCGCGGAAGCCGGTGCCGTACGAACCGCGCAGCAGGAAGGTCTTGATCGGCTGCCAGCGGACATTGCCTTTCCAGTTGGCCGAGTTACCGACGTCGTCGTAGTGGTCGTCGCGCACGGCCAGGTTGGCTTCCAGCGTCTTCGTCAGCGGAATGCTCAGTTCGCCGAAGGCCGAGTTGACGGTACGGTCGCGGTCGACAGGCTTGACCGAGCCGCCCAGGCCGGAGATATCGCCCGACTGGTAAGCAAGGCTAGGGCTGGTGGTGTAGTTCTCTTTGCGCGACTGGGCGCCCAACGCGTATTGCGGGGTGATGCCGGCGATGGTCCAGAAGTCGCCGGTGATCTTGGCATCGAACGAGTCGCTGGTCGATTTGGCCGACAGGAAGTCGCCGCTGAATGCCGCGCCTTTCAGCTGGTCAGCCAGGGCGCCGGTTTGCACGCCGCCTGCCGCCCATGGGTTCCAGTTGCTGTTGTTGATGATCTTGGCGTAGGCCACTTGCGAGAAGTAGCCGGTGGTCACAGCGCTGTTCAGCTTGGACTCGTTGTGGGTCAGCGCCACTTCGTAGTCGACCGCGCCGATGGTGCCCTTGGCGCCAACGACCACACGCGCCTGCTTGGCGGTGTCGACGTTCTGGCGTGGGCCGAAGTCGAACACGCGCGAGGTGATCGACAGCGGCTTGCCGATCAGCGAGCTGAAGCCTTGGCTTTGCAGGTAAGGCACGGCGATCGACTGGTAGGCCGGGTTGCTCGGGAACAGCAGCAGTGCCGCGTCCACGCCCTGCTTGGCGAACTCGCCGTCGGTCTCGAAGAAGCTGGCGCGTGCCGGCGAGGCCTGGTAGGTCTGGGTGACTTTGCTCTGCGAGTACAGCACGTCGCCGAACAGCTGGTGCTTGTCGTTGATCTGGTAGGTCAGGTTGCCGGTCACGTTGAACAGCTCGCGGTCAGGCGTCAGGCCGACGTCCGGGCCCGAATCGTAGTAGCAGTAAGGCGAACCCATGGCGCCGTTTTGCAGCGTGCCCATCTTGATGGTGCCGCACTTGTCGCCGATGGCCAGCGGGTTGCCGTAGCCCGAACCGCCCGAGCTGAAGCCTGCGTCAGGGCCTTTGCCTGGCGTGAACGAACCCTGGATGTTGCCCAGGCCGGTCGCGGTGCCGTTGTAGTAAGGCAGCTTGGTCGAGGTGGCCGCGTAGTCGCGGTCACGGCCGAACAGGGCTTTTTCTTTTTCGTAGGAACCCGACAGCACCACGTTCAGCTTGTCGGTGTTGTAGCCGCCGGTGATCGAGGCCTTGCTGTTCTGGCCGCCACCGCTTTGCGAAGGCGAGGCGTAGCCGCCGGTGATTTCCACGCCGTCGGTCTGCTTGGACAGGATGAAGTTGACCACGCCGGCCACCGCATCGCTGCCGTACACGCCCGAAGCGCCGTCTTTCAGCACTTCGACGCGCTCGATGGCGGCCAGCGGGATGACGTTGACGTTGACGGAGGCGCCGTCGCTGCCGGCGAAGGCCGCCAGGCGGCGGCCGTTGACCAGCACCAGGGTGCGGGTCGAGCCCAGGCCGCGCAGCGAGATCGACGACAGGCCGCCGGTCGAAGTGCCGGCGCCGGTGGCGTTGCTGGTGCCGCCCGCCGAGGAGAAGGCCGAGATCGATTGCAGCAACTCTTCGGTGCTGGTGGCGCCGGTACGGGCGATATCCGCCTTGGTGACGACTTGCACCGGCAGCGAGGTTTCAGCGTCGACGCGCTTAACCGACGAACCGGTGATTTCCACGCGCTGTATAACAGGGGTATCCTGTGCAAATACTGGCTGGGTCAGCAGGCCTGCACCGATCAGTGCGGCGCCGCCCGAAAACATCAGGCGCAGTGAACGCGAAATTACAGTTTCCATCATCATGCTTTTGAACTCCTGGCGAGGTACGGATTAGTACTTTGTCATTAAAAATGTCACAGTGAATAATCTATCTATAAAATTATTCTGGCGGTCATCAGACCACTTGAGCCGTGCATGGTCAATCGAAGCTCTGTAACAACAATGAAATAAACAACACTTTTGGCGGTTATTTCAAAAAAAGACGACTTATTTACACAAAAATACAAAGTTTTTGGTTGTTTATAGCTGAATCATGCTAAGCATGCGGCGAACGTTCAACCATGTTCATGCGAGCCGGGGATATGATGAGTGATGACAAGTTATTGGCCGAACAAGTGATGCCGCCACCGCTGTTCGGCGCCGAGGATGGCCGGGCGCTGGCCGAAGCGGCGTTGCGTTCGATCACGGCCTCGACCGCGCGGGTGCGCGGCGACGACTTCCTGCGCATCCTGGTGCACGACCTGGCGCGGGCGCTGGATGTCACCTATGTGATCGCCGGCCGGGTGATCGTCATGGAAGATGGCCAGGAGGGCATCCGCACGCTGGCGGTGTGGGGCGGCGCCGACTACCTGCCGAACATGGAATACAGCCTGCTGCACACGCCCTGCCAGGATGTCACCGACCAGAGCATGTGTTTCCACGCCTGCGGCATCCAGGCCGATTATCCGAAGGACACGCTGCTGGTCGACATGCGGGCGGAAAGCTATATCGGCATGCCGATGATCGATACCGAGGGCCGCACGCTGGGCATCCTGTCGGCCATCGATACCAAGCCGATGTCGGAGGACAAGCGCTTGCTGGCCCTGTCGCTGCTGTCGATCTTTGCCGCGCGCGGCGCCGCCGAACTGCAGCACCAGGAGCGCGAGCAGGTGCTGGAGCACAAGGTGCAGCAGCGCACCGAGGCCTTGCGGGCGGCGCAGACCATCTTGATCGAGCAGGAAAAGATGGCGGCGCTGGGCGCGCTGGTGGCGGGCGTGGCGCACGAGGTCAACACGCCGATCGGGGTGGCGGTGACGGCGGCGTCGACCTTGAGCAGCTATGCGGCCGAACTGGCCAAGTGCGTGTCGGGCGAGCGCGTCAGCCGCTCCGAGCTGGTGGCGACGGCCCAGCGCATGCAGGAGGCGGCCTCGCTGGTGGAGCGCAACCTGCTGCGCGCCGCCGACTTGATCGGCAACTTCAAGCAGCTGGCGGTGGACCAGGGCAGCTTGCACGTCACCACGCTGGCGCTGCTGGAGCATGCGCAGAGCGTGGTGTCGGCGCACGGCCCGGCCTTGCGCAAGTCGGGTATTTCAGTCGTGCTGGATATCGCGCCGGAGTTGCGGGTCCGGCTGGATCCGGGGCGCTGGTCGCAGGTGCTGTCCAACCTGCTGATGAATAGCGCCAAGCACGCGTATCCCAACGGCGGCCCCGGCGTGGTGACGCTGGGCGCGCGCATGGCGCTGGACGGCGGCGCGCGCTGGCTGTTGCTGGAGTTCGCCGACGACGGTGTCGGCATGACGAAGGAAGTGCGGGAGCGCCTGTTCGAACCTTTCTTCACCACCAAGCGCGGGCAGGGCGGCTCGGGGCTGGGCATGCACATCGTCTACACGATCATGCAGCAGATGGGCGGGCAGGCGGCGGTCGAGGCTTGCCAGAGCGGCAGCCGCATCAAGCTGCGGCTGCCGGCTCCGGAGCAGGCTTAAGGCTTGGGCTGCTGGTCGGCGGCCATCGACAGGGCTACCGCCTCGGCCACCTTGATGCCGTCGACGCCGGCCGACAGGATGCCGCCCGCGTAGCCGGCGCCTTCGCCGGCCGGGAACAGGCCGCGCGTGTTCAGGCTTTGCAGCGTGTCGTCGCGGCGCTTGATGCGGATCGGCGACGAGGTGCGCGTCTCCAGTCCGGTCAGCACGGCGTCGTGCTTGAAGTAGCCCTTGACCTGCTTGTCGAACGCCGGGAAGGCTTCGCGCAGCGCCGTCACGGCGAACTCCGGCAGGATGGTCGCCAGGTCGGTCAGGTGCACGCCCGGTTTGTACGACGGCACCACGCTGCCGAACTCGGTCGAGGCGCGGCCGGCGACGAAATCTCCCATCAGCTGGCCCGGCGCGTTGTAGGTGCCGCCGCCCAGTTCAAACGCTTTCTCTTCCAGGCGGCGCTGGAATTCGATGCCAGCCAGCGGGTGGCCCGGGTAGTCGACTTCCGGCGAAATGTTGACCACGATGGCGCTGTTGGCGTTGCGCTCGTTGCGCGAGTACTGGCTCATGCCGTTGGTGACGACGCGGCCCGGCTCGGACGCGGCCGCCACCACCGTGCCGCCCGGGCACATGCAGAAGCTGTAGACCGCGCGGCCGTTGGAGGCGTGGTGCACCAGCTTGTAGTCGGCCGCGCCAAGGATGGGGTGGCCGGCGTTGGGGCCGAAGCGGCAGGTGTCGATCAGCGATTGCGGGTGTTCGACGCGGAAGCCGATCGAGAACGGCTTGGCTTCGATGTAGACGCCGCGCTGGTGCAGCATCTCGAAGGTGTCGCGCGCGCTGTGGCCGACCGCCAGCACCACGTGGTTGGTGACGATTTTCTCGCCGCTCTCCAGCGTCAGGCCGCGCACCTGGCCGCCGTCCGGGCCTTGCTCGATCTCGATGTCGACCACCTTGTTTTCAAAGCGGTACTCGCCGCCCATCTGTTCGATGTTGGCGCGCATCTGCTCGACCATCTTCACCAGGCGGAAGGTGCCGATGTGCGGCTTGCTGACGTAGATGATTTCTTCCGGTGCGCCGGCCTTGACGAACTCGGTCAGCACCTTGCGGCCGTAGTGTTTCGGATCCTTGATCTGGCTGTACAGCTTGCCGTCCGAGAAGGTGCCGGCGCCGCCTTCGCCGAACTGCACGTTCGATTCCGGGTTCAGCTCGCGCTTGCGCCAGAAGCCGAAGGTGTCGACGGTGCGCTCGCGCACTTGCTTGCCGCGTTCGAGGATGATGGGACGCAAGCCCATCTGCGCCAGGATCAGCGCCGCGAACAGGCCGCAGGGGCCGGTGCCGATCACTACCGGGCGCGGGTTCTGGTCGTGGCCGGCCAGTTGCTCGCCGTGGGCGACGAATTTATAAGAGGTGTCCGGCGACGGCGTCAGGTGGGTGTCGTGGTGCAGGCGCTGCAGCAGGGCCGCCTCGTCCTTGACCTCGACGTCGAGCGAATAGATCAGCACGATCGCGGTTTTCTTGCGGGCGTCGTAGCTGCGTTTGAATACCGTGTAGCCGAGCAGGGCGTCGGCGGCGATGCCCAGGCGGGCCAGGATGGCGGCCGGCAGTTCGTCCTCGGTATGGTTCAGCGGGAGTTTGACTTCGTTTAATCGCAACATGGATAGCTTCCTGAGAGGGCGCTGTCTAGGCGCCATGGTCGGCGGGCCGGCGCGGCGGCGTTGCACGCCGCTACGGTCCCGTAAAGCCCCGTATTTTACCCGCAATGGCCGCCAATTGCAGCTATGTCGGCCTGGCTTGCCTTTTGAAATGCGGGAAAACGCCGACACGGCAAATATAAGACGCCGCACGGGTTATTGCGGAATATTAAATTCTGCCATGCAATGCGGCCGGGCCGGCCCGATTATCGCCCCGCAATTTGATGTTTTAAATACGGATAATTAAACGCCATTGTTTTCTTATTCCTCCGGTATTTAAATATTCAGATCGGGAATAACCAGTGGTAAATAATATGCGGCTATCAAGAAATCATGGACTGCATGGACAATTTCGTCCCAGGCAATGCACCTGATATTGCTTTTCGGTAATTATTCACAAGTAAACAATCGTCGTATTTGTTGTTAAAAGACGACTCGCACCAAAACGGCCAGCGGCTGCTTTTCATCCGCTCAAACCGGGGATTTAGTTTCTTTTTGGAACTTTTTTCAGGGCTGCCGAGTGCTCAAATAGACGCGATTCCGGGCAAATTGGATGTGCTTTGTTCTGGAAAGCGTGGCTTTTCCCTTGATTATCACCGGTTGACGCTTGACGATTGAAAATTTTGGTGTACTCACCAAGAGGGCTCCACGCTAGGACGGGAAACGTAGCAAGTTCGTTGCTTTGTTGTTTTTTGGTGAGTATTCCGTTATTTGATAGGAAATTAAAAGTGTGTTTTTGAAAACATTTTTCCGCGACGGGCGACGCGATACGAAGCACTGTTGTACGAAGGAGACATTCCGGAGGCTTGCTAAAAAAGAATTCTTTTGCGACTTGGAGTAGGCGCTTTGCCGCAACGCACCATACCGGTGCGGAGAATCTGAGGCGGCTGGAATGGCGTTCGGGAGTGTGTAAGGTTCGTTGACAATAGTCGAGTTGCTATGTTTTTATGAACAGCGGAAAAGTTTGGCTTTATTTCATCATTGATGACGCAGCGCCGATCTTTACCCGGGGCATTGAAAGGGCAGTTGCCGGGATTTGCAGGGTTTTATCCAGACTTTATGCAAAGCCGGTAGAGGTTAAACAAAGAAATGGGTCGTTTTTACAAGCTATCCAAAAGATGCCGTTAAACGTCTAATAAACACATCCAAGGGAATACAATATAATGATCAAGGAAACAGTATTGTCTCGCTCGATCCGCCTGATGTTCGTCGGCGGGATTGCGCTGGGTATGCACGCAGCTTCCGCGCAGCAAGCGCCGGACCAGCCGCTGCAAAAAGTTGAAGTGACCGGTTCGCGTATCCCGACGCTGAACACGGAAGGCGCCAGCCCAGTGACGGTACTGAGCGCCAAAGACATCAAGATCGATGGCGTGCGCAATGTCGAAGACATGCTCAACAACCTGCCGCAAGTGTTTGCTGCGCAGGGTGCCGCGATCTCCAACGGCGCCTCCGGCACCGCGACCGCCAACCTGCGTAACCTGGGTTCCGACCGTACCCTGGTACTGGTCAACGGCAAGCGTCTGCCAGCCGGTAGCGTGAAAGATTCCGCACCTGACTTGAACGAAATCCCATCCGGCCTGATCAAGCGCGTTGAAGTGCTGACCGGCGGTGCAGGCGCGGTGTACGGCGCTGGCGCGGTATCGGGCGTGATTAACTTCATCCTGCGCGACAACTTCGAAGGCGTGGAAGTCCAGGGCAATATCGCCGGCTTCAACCACAAGCAGCACAACGGTGTCGCTGACGTGGTGTCCAAGCGCGGCTTCGCAGTCCCAGGCAATGCCAACTTCGATGGCAAGACCAAAGACGCCAGCATCCTGTTGGGTAGCAACTTCGACAACAACAAGGGTAACGCCACCTTGTTCTTCACCTACAAAGAAACCGATGCGGTTCTGCAGGCGGCACGCGACTTCTCGTCGTGCGCACTGGCAGGCGGCGACCCTAACTTCACCTGCTCGGGTTCCGGCACCCAGGCCAGCGGCCGCGTAGGCGCCTTCACCAACGACGGCAAAGGCGGCGTACGCGCTTACTCCTCCGCCACCGACGCCTACAACTTCGGTCCGCTGAACTACCTGCAGCGTCCTTCGCAGATGTACGGCTTCAACGCCCAGGCTCACTACGACATCAACGACAAGGTTCGTGTTTACCAGGAATTTGGTTTCCACAACTACTCGACCGATGCGCAAGTAGCGCCAGGCGGTATCTTCTTCGGCGTGCGCGCCACCATCGCCGGCGACAACCCGATGCTGAGCGACGCATGGCGCACCGCGCTGGGCCTGACCAATTCGCCAACCTCGAAAACCACCGTCACCATCGGCAAGCGTAACGTCGAAGGCGGTCCACGTATCGACTCGATCAACGACAACTCCTTCCGTGAAGTGCTGGGCGTCAAAGGCGAGATCAACAACTGGTCCTACGACGTGTTCGGTCAGTACGCTCGCGTCAGCCACGCAGAGTCGAACACCAACTACTTCTCGCTGGCCAAGATCGCCAAAGCCTTCGACGTCGTCAACGTCAACGGCAAGGCAACTTGCGCGTCGGTCGTCAGCGGCGCCGATGCAGCTTGCGTACCGTACAACCTGTACGGCGGCGCCATCACCCCGGCCATGCTGAACTACCTGAACGCTTCGGGCATCAACACCGGTTACACCCAGCAGATCATCATGGGCGGTAACGTCGGTGCCGACCTGGGCGTGTACGGCATCAAGTCGCCATGGTCGAGCAATGGTATCGGCGTATCGTTCGGCGTAGAACGCCGTGCCGAGAAGCTGGTCTACCGTCCGGATGACACCACCCTGTCGGGCGACCTGTCCGGCGCCGGCGGCGCATCGCCACCAGTCGTCGGCGGCTACTCGGTCAAGGAAGTTTTCGCCGAGACCCGCGTTCCGCTGCTGGAGAAAAAACCGGGTGCTGATTCGCTGGATCTGTCGGGCTCGTTCCGTCGTTCCGAGTACAGCACCGACCACACCGCCAACACCTACGGTGTGGGCGTGGACTGGGCGCCAGTGGCGGACCTGGTACGTGTACGCGGCAGCTACCAGCGCGCCGTTCGTGCTCCGACCATTCCTAACCTGTACAACCCACAGTCGATCGGCAACGGCGGTCCTGCAATCGATCCATGCGAAGGCCCATCGCCTAGCGCTACCGCAGCTCAGTGCGCCAACACCGGCGTAACCGCTGCCCAGTACGGCAAGATCGAGAAAAACACGGCTAACCAGCACTCCAGCCTGACCGGTGGTAATCCTAGCCTGGCGCCGGAAGAAGGTACGACCTACACCGTGGGCCTGGTGCTGACCCCGATCAAGAACCTGACCGTGACCCTGGACGCGTTCAAGATCGACATCAAAAACACCATCTCCACCGTCGATCCTACCGTGGCTCTGACCCAGTGCCTGACCAAGGCAACCGCCAGCTTCTGCGCACTGGTCAAGCGTGACCAGTTCGGCAGCCTGTGGCTGTCGCCTAACGGTCCTCTGGGCTACGTTGCTGCAACCAACGCCAACATCGGTTCGGTCAGCACCTCCGGTCTGGACTTGGGCGCAGCGTACGTGATGCGCGCCAAAGACCTGGGTACGTTCAACTTCAACATCAACGGCACCTACATGCGTTCGTCGTCGGTTGAAAACGTCCCTGGCCTGGGTTCGTATGACTGCAAAGGCTACTTCGGTGCCACTTGCGGTACTCCAACCCCGGAATGGCGTCATAAAGCCCGCGTGACCTGGTCGACTCCTTGGAAATTCGACGTATCGGCCACCTGGCGCTATGTCGGTTCGACCAAGCAGGAAGGCTTCAGCACTGACGACCAGCTGTCGAACCGCGATGACAAAGGCGTGGTACAAGTGGCGCCGATCGAGTCCGAACTGGGCCGTCGTAACTACTTCGACCTGAACGTTCAGTACCCGATCACCAAGAAGATCAGCCTGAGCGCCGGTATCAACAACCTGTTCGACAAAGATCCACCGATCGTGTCGACCCTGGTTACGGCAGCTGCCGGTTCGGCTAACGGTAACGGCTACCCACAGGTTTATGACTCGCTGGGTCGCTTCATCTACCTGAACCTGACCGCACGCTTCTAATCTGATTAGTCGCTAGCGTTCACCAAAAAACGGCACCTTCGGGTGCCGTTTTTTTATGGCCGCGTGCTTTGCCTGGCGCCAGGCGAAAAAAAACGGCGCCCGCAGGCGCCGTCGTGGCGGAGCGCGCGGCCGTCAGAGGTCGAAGCCGCCCTGCTGGCCGCGGAAGCTGTTGATGCCGTCGGTCAGCGCGGTGATCATCGCGCGCTCGGCCTGCGACAGCTGCGGATGCCAGATGTCGAAGATCAAGACCACGCGCAGCTGCTCGCTGTCGTTCCAGGCTTCGTGCTCGATGGTGTCGTCGAAGACCCAGGCTTGGCCCGGCACCCACTCGCGCGTCTCGTTGCCGACGCGGAAGCCGCAGCCGGGCGGCACGATCAGAGGCAGGTGCGTCACCAGGCGGGCGTTGCTGACGCCGACGTGGGCGGGGATGCGGGTCTTGGGCTTGAGCAGCGAGAACATCGCGGTCGGCGTGCGGCCGGGCTGGTCGGGCTGCGGGGCGCCGCCCAGCAGCGCCATGGTGCGCGGGCACTGCGCGGCGTTGGCCGGCACCGGCACGCCATCCTTGAGCAGGTGGAAGGCGCTCCAGCGCGGCGAGTTGTTCAACTCGGCAAACTGGTTGTGCGGCACGTCGGCGGCGTAGGTCAGGTAGGGCGTGAAGCCGTCCTCGGCCTGCAGCACTTGCAGGAACTCGTCGCGGATGGCGTCGGTGCCGGCTTCGATCGCGTCCAGCCACGGGAATTGTTCGCGCGGCAGGAAGGCTTGCGGCAGCAGGCCGGGGTAGTGGTACATCATCGATTCGGACTCGTAGCGGCGCTTGCGGCGCACCATCAAGTCCACCGATTCGCGGAAGCGGCGCAAGTCTTCGCCGGCGTACTGCCGGTATTGCTGCTCAAGGAAGCGGTCCAGGAAGCGGCCGTAGCCGGCGTGGTACTGGTCGACATATTGCATCGCGTGCTGGACGGCGTCGCGCATGCCGGGGTCGAGCTGGTCGGCCGGCGGCGCCACCGAGGCCACCGCGCCATATACCGAGGCCGACTGGTGGGTGTTGCCTTGCCGTTCCAGCAGGTTGGCGCGCAGGATCAGCGCCACTATATTAGAGGGCTCGGCCACCAGTGCGTTGTGGATGGCGGTTTCTTCGGCTTTCTCGTCCTGCTGGCGCTGGCAGGCCAGCGCCAGGCTGATCCAGCTTTGCGGATCGTCGGGGGCGGCTTGCGCCAGGCGTTCGAAGGCGCGGCGTGCGGTGGCGACGTCGTTGTAGCGGAAGGCGCGCTTGCCCAGGGAGCTCAGGGCCAGCACATGGGCCGGTTGCAGCTCCAGGATGCGCGCCCACATGCGGCCGGCGTCATCTTCCTGGCCGGCTTGCGTTGCCCTGATGGCGGCCGCCTCCAGGGCGGCGATTTCAGCTTGCGCCGTATGCGGTGAGGGCGGGGAGGTGATCATTTCTGTGTTGGCGAGTTAACAGGGAAACTTTGTTGCCTGTCAAAAAATTATAGCCCGCCCACCTTGCCCCCAGAGGCAAGGGTCGCATGAAACTAGATCAAGTGTTGGAATTTTGCATCATTGCGTTACATTCCGCCGCACGATGTTACATGCCGCCCCACAGCCCGCTCAACACGGCCACGGCCGACAGGCCGGCGGTCTCGGTGCGCAGGATGCGCGGGCCCATCGCCAGCGGCAGGGCGCCGTGCTGGATCGCCAGGTTTTCCTCGGCGTCGCTGAGGCCGCCCTCGGGGCCGATCACCAGCGTCACCGCCTGCGGGCTCTGGTGGCGGGCCCAGTCGGCCAGCGACTGTTCGGCGCGCGGCGTCAGGATGATGCGGCGGTGCATGTCCTGCTGGGTGATCCACTGCTTGTAGTCTTGCAGCGGCGCCAGCTGGGCCAGGCGGTTGCGGCCGCTCTGCTCGGAGGCCGAGGCGATGATGCCCTGCCAGTGCGCCATCTTCTTTTCCGCCCGCTCGGCCGACAAGCGCACCACGCAGCGCTGCGCCGCCAGCGGCTGCACGCCGGACACGCCCAGCTCGATCGCCTTTTCGATGATCCAGTCCATCTTGCTGGCCTCGGGCAGGGCCTGGGCCAGCGTGATGCCGAATGGCAGCTCGACCTCGCGCGGCTGGTGGGTCTTGATCTCGACGCTGACGTGGCGCTTGCCGATATCGCTCAGCGTGGCGCCGTATTCGCCGCCTTCGCCGTTGAACAGCGTCACCAGCTCGCCCTGGGCCAGGCGCAGCACCTGGATGTGGTGGGCCACGGCCTCGGGCAGGCTGACGAGCTGGCCGATGGCCAGAGGTTGTGCGATATAAAAGCGGGGCATGCGCGAATCCGGTCGGTTTGAGTTCCGCAATTTTAAATGGTGGACGCCTCGGTCTGGTAAAATAATGGGTTCAGCAAGTGAGCAGCACCGACAGGCAGCATCCCATTGCCCCCAGTTTCCATACTTTCGTGATAGACCTACGATGACTTCTACGCTCCCAACCACCCAAATGGCTAACGCGATCCGCGCGCTGGCAATGGACGCCGTCCAGAAGGCCAATTCCGGCCACCCAGGCATGCCGATGGGCATGGCCGAAATCGCCGTTGCGCTGTGGAGTGGCCATTACAGCCACAACCCGGCCAACCCGAAATGGGTGAACCGCGACCGCTTCCTGCTGTCCAACGGCCACGGCTCGATGCTGCACTACGCGCTGCTGCACCTGTCCGGCTACGCGGTGAGCATGGACGACATCAAGTCCTTCCGCCAGATGCATTCGAAAACCCCGGGCCACCCGGAAGTCGACATCACCCCGGGCGTGGAAACCACCACCGGCCCGCTGGGCCAGGGTATCGCCAACGCGGTCGGCATGGCGCTGTCCGAGTACCTGCTCGCTGCCGAGTTCAACAAGCCTGGCTTTGACGTCGTCAACCACTACACCTACGCCTTCGTCGGCGACGGTTGCCTGATGGAAGGCATCTCGCACGAAGTGTGCGCGCTGGCCGGCACCCTGGGCCTGAACAAGCTGATCGCGCTGTACGACGACAACGGCATCTCCATCGACGGCAAGGTCGAAGGCTGGTTCACCGACGACACCCCGGCCCGTTTCGAAGCCTACGGCTGGAACGTGATCCGCGCGGTCGACGGCCACGATGTCGCCGCCGTCTCGGCCGCCATCGCCGCCGCCAAGACCTCCAGCAAGCCGACCCTGATCTGCTGCAAGACCATCATCGGCAAGGGTTCGCCTAACCTGCAAGGCGGCGACAAAGTGCACGGCGCCGCGCTGGGCGACAAGGAAATCGCCGCCGTCCGCGAATACATCGGCTGGAGCGCCGCACCGTTCGAAATCCCTGCCGACATCTACGCCGCATGGGACGCCAAGTCCGCCGGCGCCAAGCTGGAAGCCGACTGGGCCGCGACCTTCGCCGCCTACAGCGCGCAGTTCCCGACCGAAGCCGCCGAACTGACCCGCCGCATGAAGGGCGACCTGCCAGCGGCCTTCGACGCCGCTCTGGCCGCCGGCATCGCCGCCTGCGTCGACAAGAAAGAAAACATCGCCACCCGCAAGGCCAGCCAGAACGCCATCCAGGCGCTGGCGCCGGTGCTGCCGGAATTCCTGGGCGGCTCGGCCGACCTGACCGGTTCCAACCTGACCAACTGGAAAGAATGCATCGCGCTGCGTTCCGGCAAACCAGGCAACCACATCAATTACGGCGTGCGCGAATTCGGCATGTCGGCGATCATGAACGGCGTCGCCCTGCACGGCGGCTACATCCCGTTCGGCGCCACCTTCCTGACCTTCTCGGACTACAGCCGCAACGCACTGCGCATGGCCGCGCTGATGAAGCAGCGTTCGCTGTTCGTGTTCACCCACGATTCGATCGGCCTGGGCGAAGACGGCCCGACCCACCAGTCGGTCGAGCACATCTCGTCGATGCGCCTGATCCCCAACCTGGACAACTGGCGTCCATGCGACACCGTCGAATCGATGGTGGCATGGGGCGCGGCGGTCAAGCGCAAGGATGGTCCTTCGACCCTGATCTTCTCGCGCCAGAACCTGCCGTACCAGGAGCGCAGCGCCCAGCAGATCGCTGACGTGGCTCGCGGCGGCTACGTGCTGAGCGAAGTGGCCGGCGCCAAGGTCACGCTGATCGCCACCGGTTCCGAAGTCGAGCTGGCCGTGGCCGCCGCTTCCGCGCTGGCCGCGGAAGGCATCGCGGCGCGCGTGGTGTCGATGCCGTCGACCGATGTATTTGACCGTCAGGACGCCGCCTACAAGGCCAGCGTGTTGACCAAAGGCTTGCCGCGCGTGGCAATCGAAGCCGGCGTAACCGATTTCTGGTACAAATACGTCGGTCTGGAAGGCGCAGTGGTCGGCATCGATACCTTCGGTGAATCGGCTCCGGCAGGCGTGCTGTTCAAGCACTTCGGCTTCACGGTGGAAAACGTCGTGGCGAAAGTCAAATCTGTCATTGCATAATCTATAATTGCTTGTTGCATTACCTATTTTTCTAATCAGGAGCATAGTATGACGATCAAAGTTGCAATCAATGGCTACGGCCGCATCGGCCGCAATGTGCTGCGCGCTTTCTACGAAGGCGGCAAGAAACAAGACATCCAGATCGTTGCGATCAACGACCTGGGCGATGCCAAGTCGAACGCCCACCTGACCCGCTACGACACCGCCCACGGCAAGTTCCCAGGCACCGTGACGGTAGACGGCGACAATATGATCGTGAATGGCGACGTGATTCGCGTGTTCGCACAGCGCAACCCAGCGGAAATCCCATGGGGCGAGCTGGGCGTGGACGTGGTGCTGGAGTGCACCGGCTTCTTCACCACCAAAGAGAAAGCTTCGGCTCACTTGAAGGGCGGCGCCAAGAAAGTCATCATCTCGGCGCCGGGCGGCAAGGACGTTGACGCCACCATCGTGTACGGCGTGAACCAGCACGTGCTGAAGTCCACCGACACCGTGATCTCGAACGCTTCGTGCACCACCAACTGCCTGGCCCCGCTGGTCAAGCCGCTGAACGACGCCATCGGCGTGGAAACCGGCCTGATGACCACCGTGCACGCTTACACCAACGACCAGGTGCTGTCGGACGTGATGCACGAAGACCTGCGCCGCGCCCGTTCGGCCACCATGAGCATGATCCCGACCAAGACCGGCGCTGCCGCCGCGGTTGGCCTGGTGCTGCCTGAGCTGAACGGCAAGCTGGACGGTTTCGCGATCCGCGTGCCGACCATCAATGTGTCGCTGGTCGACCTGTCGTTCATCGCCAAGCGCGACACGACCGTGGACGAAGTCAACGCGCTGATGAAGGCCGCCGCTGAAGGCGCGCTGAAAGAAGTGCTGACCTACCAGACCGAACCGCTGGTGTCGATCGACTTCAACCACAACCCGGCGTCGTCGAACTTCGATTCGACCCTGACCAAAGTGTCGGGCCGCCTGGTCAAGGTATCGTCGTGGTACGACAATGAGTGGGGCTTCTCGAACCGCATGCTGGACACCACCGTTGCACTGATGACCGCCAAGTAATCTGCGCTACCAATAAAAAAAGCCTCCCGAGTCAAACCGGGAGGCTTTTTTACTTACGTCATACGATTACAGCGTACCGCGCACGCCCAGGTAGAAGCGGCGGCCGATCGGATCGTACACGCTGGCATTGGTTTCCGTGCCAGTGGTATTGCCAGGCAAGCCGCTGATGATAGGTGCCGGCTTGGTGTTGAAGGCATTGTCGATACCCAGGTAGAGCTCGATCTTCTTCGCCACGTCATAGGTGAACTGGAAGTCGTTGTAGGTCTTGGAACCCACTTTGACCGAACCCGGCTGCAGCTTGTTGGTGAGCAGGAACTGATCGTTCAGTGCGCCGGAACCCGTGTACGACGTCGTCATGTGGGCGCCGAACTTGTTCCATTTGTACGCCAGGTTGATGACGGCCTTGTTGCGGGCGTAACCGACTTCGCCGACGCTGTAGTCGCGGTCGGCGTCCGGCTGCGGACGCTCCCAGAAGTCCTTCAGGTAGGTGTAGGCGATGTTCGCGCTCAGGCGGCCAGGGCCGACGTAGTCCGACCACGATGCCGTGATGTCGATGCCTTCGGTGGCTTTGCCGCCGGAGTTCAGGTACAGGCTGTCGACATACTTCAGCGCGCCGACGCTGGAATCGCCGACGGTGGCGGTGCGGCGCGTGACGTACTTGCAGTAGGCCGCATCGCCGGTGTAACACTGGTTCAGCGTGTACTGGCGGTCCGACAGCAGGATCGCATCCGAGATCTTGATGTTGAAGTAGTCGGCCGTGAAGGTGAACTTGCTCAGCATCGGGATCGAGCGCGGGGTCAGCACCACACCGACGGTGGTCGAACGTCCTTGTTCCGCTTTCAGGCCCGGGTTGCCGCTGTCGTAGCCGCTGACGCCTTGCAGGTCGGGCTGGGTCAGCACGACCTTGCCGTTGGCCGCGATGTTGGCGCGCACGTAAGGATTGGCGCGGCAGCCGGCATCGTATTTGCCGGTCGAGGTGGCGGTCACGCCTTCGCACGGGTCGGACACGTCGGGGAAGGTCTGGCTAGGCGCGGTGTACAGTTCGTTGATGTTCGGCGCGCGGGTCGAGGTGGCGCGCGTCGCGCGGAACTTGATGTCCGAGGTCGGCGCCCATTCCAGGCCGGCGTTCCAGCTGTTGGTGTTGCCCACGGTCGAGTAGTGGCCGTTGCGGAAGGCGCCGTTGAAGGCCAGCGACTTGGCGAACGGCTGGTCTTTCAGCAGCGGCACGCGGGTTTCGAGGAAAAACTCGCGCACGTGGTAGCCGCCTTCGGTCGGCGGCAGCGCGTTGCCTGCGTTCAGGCCGGCCTGGGTCAGCGGATCGGGCACCGCGCTCGATTGCTCGTCGCGCCATTCGAAGCCGGCCGCCCAGCCGATCTTACCGGCCGGCAGGTCGAAGTACTCGCCGCTGATCGAACCGCCCGCCAGTTTCTGCGTGATCGAGGTGGTCAGCGAGCCTGGCGCGATCACGTATTTCAACGCTTCCGGGCTGACCGTGTTGTAGCCGAACAGATTGATCGGCACGCAACCGAAGGCGCGGGCGTTGGCGTCGGCGCAGATGGCGTCGGTGGTGCTGCCGTTGCGGTTGACGTCGTTGACGTCGGGGATGGCTTCCAGCGCATTGCGGAAGTTCAGCACATTGACCTGGCCCGACGAGTTTTGCGCTTCCTTGGTCTTGCCGTAGGCGATGTAGGTATCGTAGGTCCAGTCGCCGACGCTGCCCTTCAGGCCGGTGGCCAGGCGGAAGGTGTCGCGGTCGGCGGTCTGGGTGCGGCTGCCCACTTCGGACATGCGGCGCGTGAAGCTGTAGTCGCGCAGGCCGTCGCCATCCTTGTCGGTGATGCGGTCGTACAGGTATTGCGGCACCAGCGGATTGCGCACCGCCTTGCCGTTGACCATGGTCTCGGCCGGCACCAGGCCCTCCGAGGCTTTGTAGATATCGTCCGAACCCAGGCCGAACGGTTCGGTATTGGTGCGGGTCTTGGACGAGGCGAAGTTACCTTCGAAGAAGGCGCTGACCTTGTCGTTGATCGCATAGTTGCCGGTGGTGGCGAACAGGAAGCGCTCGGTCGGGATGGCGATGGTGCGGAAGGCCGAACGGTTGAAGCCGGTCGCGGCCTGGCCGTTGCCGCCGTTGACGTTCCACGGAATGATGTTGCCGGCGCGGTCGTAGGTGAAGTCCTCTTCGTCGCCGGTGAAGTGGCCCTGCGGCGCGAACGACGACAGGTTGGGAACCGGGATGAAGGCGTCGCTGGCCTTCTTGGTCTTGGGCAGTTTCGAGGTCTGGTCGTTGGCCGAGATGGCGCGGTCGCGCGAGAATACCGCGCCCTGCTTGGAGTAGCCGAAGTGGCCCATGACATTGCTGGCGCCGTCGGCGCTGGAGGTGCCGAAGGTCAGCGACAGTTTTTTCTTGAAGTCGTCGCCTTCCGAGCTGCGGCCGGTCGAGGCGTCGAACAGCAGGCCGTTGAAGTTGCGCTTCAGGATGATGTTGACCACACCGGCCACAGCGTCCGAACCGTAGGTGGCGGAGGCGCCGCCGGTCAGCAGTTCGACGCGTTCGATGAAGTCGGTAGGAATGGTGTTCAGGTCGACTGCGGTGTCGCCCGGCACGCCGGACACGAAACGGCGGCCGTTGACCAGCACCAGGGTGCGCGAATCGCCCAGGTTGCGCAGGTTGACGGTGGACACGCCGGCGCTGGAGGTCACGAAGTTCGAGTTGGTGCGGCTCAGGGTAGGCGTACCCATGGTCGGATTTTTCTGCAGCAGGTCTTGCAGCGTGGTCGCGCCCGAGGCGGCGATGTCGGCCGACGACAGGATTTGCAGCGGCGATGGCGATTCCGCACCCGGTGAAGAGATGCGGGAACCGGTGATCTGGACCTTCTGGATGCTGTCTGCGGCAGCTTCTTGCGCGTGGGCGGCCTGTAAGCCGAGCGCCAGTCCGCCGACGCAGATCATGCGTACGGAACGGGATAACGTTGTTTCTTTGAGCATTGCCAACTCCTCCAATTTTTATCAGTACTGCAAATTGTCGGAAAAACATTTTTTCCGATCTGCTAATATATTTGGCGAGTGGCATTTTTGTAAACATAAAATGGCAATACGGTCAAAAAAACAATGTTGCTGTTCCTTTTACGCTACAAGCTGACGCGCAAGCCCAGATAGTAGCGCCGCCCGATCGCATCGTAGGTCGAGGTGTCGGTCTCGGTGCCGGTCTGGTTGCCGGGCAGGCCGCTGATGATGGGCGGCGCCTTGGCGTTGAAGACGTTGTCCATGCCCAGGTAGAGCTGCAGCGATTTCCTCAGGTCGTAGGTGAACTGGAAATCGTTGTAGGTGCGCGAACCCACGCCCACTGTGCCGGGCGGGATGCTCAGGCTTTTCAGGAACTGGTCGTCCAGCGACACCGGGCCGGTGTAGGTGGCAGTCCAGTTGAGGCTCATGGGCCCCCATTTGTAGGCGAGGTTGAGGCCGGCCCGGTTGCGCGGGGCGTTGGTGTTGGCTGCCGTGATCTCGCCGACATCGACGTTCTTTTCCGCCTCCGGCGTCGCCTTCTGCCACAAGTCGCGCAGCCAGGTCCAGGCCAGGCGGGCGCTCAGCTTGCCGGGGCCGACCTGCTCCGCCCACGAGGCGGTGAGGTCGACGCCCTCGGTGCCGAAGCCGCCGCTGTTGGTGGCGGCGATATTGCTGTAGCGGATGGAGCCGGAACTCAGGTTGCCGACCGCGGCTGGACGGCGCGTGATGAAGCTGCAAAAGGTTTGATTGTTCTGGTTGTAGCATTGATCCAGCGCATATTGGCGGTCGGTACTGACGATGGCGTCGGCGATCTTGATGGTGAAGTAGTCGAGTGTGAAGGTGAACTTGCGCAATATCGGCACCGAGCGCGGCGTCACCACCAGGCCTATCGTCGTGGAACGGCCTTTTTCCGCCTTGAGGTTGGGGTTGCCGCTGTTGTAGCCGCTGATACCCTGCTGGTCGGCTTGATTTAACGTGAAAATACCGCCATGTGCGTTCATATTGGCCGCAACTCCCGGCGCATTGCGGCAATTGGCGGCCAGCGCGCTGGTGCCGGAGATGGCCACGCCTTCGCAGGGATCGACCAGCCCGGTCGGGAAATCCTGGCTGGGCGCCTGGAACAGCTCGTTGATATTCGGCGCCCGCGTCGATTGCGCGCGTGTGCCGCGCAGCTTGATGTCGCTCGTGACACCCCATTCGAGGCCGGCGTTCCAGCTGTTGGTGCTGCCGACGGTGGAGTAATCGCCATGGCGCACGGTGCCGAGGAAGCTCAGGTCGCGGGCATAGGGCAGGTCTTTCAGCAAGGGCACCCGGGTTTCGACAAACACCTCGCGCACCAGGAAGTGGCCGAAGGTGGGCGGCAGGGCATTGCCGGCGTTCAGGCCGGACTGCGTCAGCGGATCGGGCACGGCGCTGGATTCCTCGCTGCGCCATTCGAAGCCGGCGGCGATGCCGATGCGGCCGGCGGCCAGGCCGGGCAGTTCGCCGGTGACGGAGCCGCCCACCAGTTTCTGGGTGATCGCGGTTTCCAGCGAGCCGGGCGCGGTAACGTACTTGAGCGCCGCCGGCGAGATGCTGTTGTAGCCGAAGATATTGATGGGGACGCAGCCCTCGGCCACCGCGTGCGTGTCGCGGCACACCGGCGTGCCGTCGGCGCCGGGGATGGCTTCCAGCGCGTTGCGCAAGCTCATCACGTTGACCTGGCCGGTGGAGTTCTGCGCTTCCTTGGTCTTGCCGTAGCTGAGGTAGGCCTCGTAGCTCCAGTCGCGCACCGTGCCTTTCAGCCCGGTGGCCAGGCGGAAGGTGTCGCGGTCCACGGTCGAGTGGCGCGGGCCGAATTCGGACAGACGGCGGGTGAAGAAGTAGTCCGGCAAGCCGTCGCCGTCGGTGTCGCTGATGCGGTCATATAAATACTGCGGCACCAGCGGATTCTTGACCAGCACGCCGTTGACCATGGAGGCGGCCGGTACCTGGCCGCTGGGCTTGTACACCTGGTCCGAGCCCAGGGGGAAGGGTTCGATGTTGGTGTCGACCTTGGACGAGGCGTAGGTACCCTCGAAAAACGCGCTGTGCTGGTCGTTGAACGCCCAGTTGCCGTTGGTGGCGAACAGGTAGCGCTCGGTCGGCACGGCGATCAGGCGGTAGGCCGAGCGGTTGAAACCGGTGGCGCCGGCGCCGCTGCCGGCCGCGCCATTTTGATTCCACGGGATAATGTTGTTATTCGTGTCATAGGTGAAATCCTCGCTGTCGCCGAAGAAATGGCCTTGCGGCGCGTAGCCGGAAAAGTTGGGCCGTTTGGCGACGAAGGCCAGTTCCGGGTGGCCCTTGGTGATGGCCGAGGTCTGGTCAATGGCCGACGCCGCCCGGTCGCGCGAGTACACCGCGCCCTGTTTCGAGTAGCCGAAATGGCCCATGACATTGCTGGCGCCGTCGGCGCCGGTGGTGCCGAAAGTCAGCGCCAGTTTCTTTTTGAAGTCGTCGCCTTCGTTGCTGCGGCCGGTTTGCGCATCGAATAAAAGGCCATTAAAGTTTTTCTTCAAAATAATATTCACCACGCCCGCCACGGCATCCGATCCATAGGTTGCGGAAGCGCCGCCGGTTAATAACTCAACCCGCTCGATAAAATC
Source organism: Rugamonas rivuli (assembly GCF_009380165.1). Taxonomy (GTDB): domain Bacteria; phylum Pseudomonadota; class Gammaproteobacteria; order Burkholderiales; family Burkholderiaceae_D; genus Rugamonas; species Rugamonas rivuli. The sequence continues at coordinate 537,202 of NZ_WHUF01000003.1, read as the reverse complement.
GGTGGGTATTGTGTTGAGGTCGACAGCAGTATCTCCGGGCACGCCCGAAACAAAGCGCCGGCCGTTCATTAATACCAGAGTGCGGGAATCGCCGAGGTTTCTTAAATTAACTGTCGATACGCCGGCGCTCGAAGTCTGGAAATTGGAATTGCTGCGGCTGATAGTCGGCGTGCCCATGGTGGGGTTTTTCTGCAATAAATCCTGCAGATTGGTGGCGCCGGACGCGGCAATATCCATCGAGTTTAATATCTGCAAAGGCGAGGGCGATTCCGCCGCCGGTGACGCAATGCGCGAACCGGTGATCAATACCTTCTGCATCGGTTCGGCAGTTTCCTGGCTGATGGCGGCTTGCGTGCCCAGCGCCAAGCCTCCGGCGCAAAGCAGACGTATCGAGCGGGCGAGCGAGTTTTCATTGTTCATTATCCGACTCCTAGGGGTGGTCGCGGTTATTTTTGAAATGTCACCGCTTATAGACTGACTAGGCTGCCGAAGAGTTCCCCGTGGACGTAAGCTCGTTTTTGGCGTTTACATGTCAATAATTGGCACGATCACAGAATGAAGACAAAAAAAAACCGGGACATCGTCCCGGTTTTGTGTGCGTGCGGCAGGTTTTATTTGTAGATGCCGGAGCCGACCAGCATGTCGTCGACTTTTTCAATATAGCCGGATTTGGCTTCCACCGCCTTGGTGACCGGATTCGGCCATTTGAAATCAACCCAGCCTTTACCTTTGCCTTTGGCGAGGTCAACCATTTCTTTAATCATTGGTTTGCCTTCATTATCCTTGAGGGTAATCAAAGGTTTTCCAACCATTTTAGGATTATTGCCGTGAGCTAAAGCCACGCCATTTAAATCGTACACATAGATATACAGATCGCGGTCATGGAAAGTCGTATTGGCCGGATCGGAAATCGCCGAAAAGGCTTTTTCCTTGCCATCGGATTTAATCAGGGCAACCGCTTTTTTAACCATGGCGACGGCTTCGTCGGGAGTGCCCTTGTCGGCGGCCAGGACGGTCGATGACATGGCAAACATGCTTAAGCTTAACGCTGCGGCACCGAATAATGCTTTCATACCATTTCTCCTCTTGAGTAAAATTGCGACGGCGCTGTGCGCTCTGATGATTGTGTTTTTCAATATTACTGTAGTTAATGAGTTTAACTCATGGTGCTGGCAATTTAACAAATGAACCGTTGTTATGTGGCAACATTGCCATCGAATATGCTGCGCCATAAAGCCAGCACATGGGGCGCATGCGCGGCCACCAATTGCGGATCGATGCGCGCCAGGTCCTGGCCTTGCAGGCGCAGCTGGTGTTGCAGTTTGCGCAACTGGCGATAGGCGTCGCCGACCCTGGCCGCCAGTTCCGCGTCGATCAATCCCAGCTCGCCGCACATTTTCAAAAGTGCAATATTGCCGAAATTGGCGGTCAACTGCGGGTAGGCCGCAGCGTGCTGCAGGATCAGGAATTGCACGATGAATTCGATGTCGATCATGCCACCCGGATCTTGTTTCAGGTCGAACAGTTCGGTGTGGTTGGGCTTGGCGTCGACCATACGTTTCCGCATTGCAATGACTTCCTGCTTCAGCGGACCGTCGACCGGACGTTCCTTGCGCAGCACCGCCTGGCGGATTTCCTCGAAGCGCAGGCCGATGGCGGCGTCGCCGGCGCAGAAGCGGGCGCGGGTCAGCGCCTGGTGCTCCCACACCCAGGCCGAATTGCTCTGGTATTTCTCGAACGCCGATACGCTGGACACCAGCATGCCGCTGGCGCCGTCCGGCCGCAGCGCGGTGTCGATGTCGAACAGGATGCCGGCCGAGGTGTGCGATGTCATCCAGGTAATAAAACGCTGCGCCAGCTTGGCGTACTGGGCCGGCGCTTCCTGGTCGCTGTCGTCGTACAGGAAGATCACGTCCAGGTCGGACACATAGCCCAGCTCCTTGCCGCCCAGCTTGCCGTAGGCGATCACCGCGAACTGCGGCACTTCGCGGTGGCGCGTGGCCACCGTCTGCCAGATCGCCTTGATGGCGGCGGCGACGATGGTGTCGGCCAGCGCCGACAGGTGGTCGGCCAGTTTTTCCACCGTCAGGTCGCCGGCCAGGTCTTGCGCCAGCAGGTGGAACAGCTGGGCGTGGTGGATTTCGCGCAGGATATCCATTTGCCGCTCGGTATCGCCCAGCGCCGAGGCCAGCTGGGTTTCCAGGTCGGCCGCCAGCGCCACCGGGTCGAACACGGCGTTGCGGACGCGGTCGTCCAGCAGCTCGTCCAGCAGGATGGGATGCTGGCTGAGGAATTGCGCCGCCCAGCCGCTGGCGTGCACCATGCGGATCACCCGCGCCAGCGTGTGCGGGTACTCGGTCAGCAGCGACAGATAGGCCGAACGGCGCGCGATGGCCTCCAGGAAGTCCAGCAGCCGGCCCAAGGTGGCTTGCTGGCTGCCGCCGCTCGATTCGCGCGAGCACTGGATGATGATGGGTAGCGCGGTGTTGACCAATCCCAGCAGGCGGTTGCGGCTGGCCTCGGGCATCGATTGCAGGCGCGGCGCCTGCCAGGTCGAGATCAGCCGCTTGGCCGCGCCCTCGGGATCGTCGAAGCCCAGCGCGGCGAAGCGCGACACCATGGCTTCGCGGTTGTCCGGATCGGCGCACTCGTTGCTCGATTGCGGATCGATGTCGTTGTCGCTGTTGCTGGTCTTGTCCGAGAACATTTCATCGAACTGGCCGGCGACGAACTGGCGGTGCGCCTCCAGCTGGGTCAGCAGGGTGGCGGTGTCGGGCAGGCCCATCATCTCGGCCACCAGCAGGCGGTCGGCGTCGTTGGCCGGCAGCGTGTGCGTCTGGGCGTCGTCCAGGTATTGCAGGCGGTGCTCCAGATTGCGCAGGAAGGTGTAGGAAGCCAGAAGTTGATAGACGATGGCGTGGCTTAGCAAACTTTTTTCGGCGATGATGCGCAGCGTGGTGCGGGTCGAGCGGTCGCGCAGGGCGGCGTCGCGCCCGCCCCGTATCAGCTGGAACACCTGGGCCAGGAATTCGATTTCGCGGATGCCGCCGCGCCCCAGCTTGACGTTGTTGCTGCGGTCCGGGTGCAGCCGCTCCTGGCGGTTGACCTCGGCGCGGATCTGCGCGTGCATATTGCGGATGGCGTCGATCACGCCGAAGTCCAGGTAGCGGCGGAACACAAAGGGCCGCACGATGGCGTCCAGCGCGGCGATATCCTCGGGCTGGCCGGTGACGGCGCGCGCCTTGACCCAGGCGTAGCGCTCCCACTCGCGCCCCTGGACGATCAGGTATTGCTCCACCATGTTCAGGCTGGCGGCCAGCGGACCGGAGCCGCCGTTTGGCCGCAAAGCCATATCGACGCGGAACGTGTAGCCATCTTCCGTGATCTCCGCCAAAGCGGCGATCAACTTCTTGCCCAGGCGGACAAAGAACTCGTGGTTGGACAGGCTGCGCTGGCCCGGCCCGGCGACGGTATCGCCATCCTCCGGGTAGACGAAGATCAGGTCGATGTCGGACGAAACATTGAGCTCGCCGCCGCCTTGCTTGCCCATGGCCAGCACCATCAGCTGCTGCGGCAGGCCGGAATCGCGGCCGATCGGCGTGCCGTGGGCCGCCACCATTTCCGCGTGCAGCTCCTGCATGTGCCGCTGGATGGCGAAATCGGCGAAGCGCGTCATGGTCTCCACCACCTCGGCCAGATTGGCTTTGCCGCCGAGGTCGCGGCGTATCAGCACGCACACCAGCAGGTTGCGCAGGCGGCGCATGGCGCGTACCAGCGGCAGCGGCGGGGCGCCTTCCGGCACGTTGGCCGCTTCTTTTGCTAAATAATCAGCAAGATTAATCTGGGCAAGCGATAATTGCGCTAAATCATCAGCCTTGGCGGCGCGGTCGGGAGCGGCGGCCAGCCAGCGCTGGTAAAAACGTGAAACGGTTGGTGCAATCATTGGCGACGTGTTTCCTGAAGCAGTTGTGACGGCGGTTGATCGGTAGCGGCGCGTAACCCACTGTAAAGCATGTAAAACCGGTGCGTCCAGGCCATAAGTGGCGCTGGTTTGCACAGGTGATGCGGTAGAATTGCTGCGCAGGCATAAAAGCTTGAAACCGAGTTTAGCGATTTATTTGACGCATGGCCTGATTTATTAGCTTATTGATGCAAAAACCAGAAGAGGAGACTGTGACAGGCGAGGGGCCTTTGGCCGCGCGCTGGCACCGGCTGCGTGCCGCCTATCGCATCTGCAACCTGGCCACCCATCATGTGCTGGGCTTCACGCTCAAGCTGTTCCTGCTGCTGTACTTCGCCTTCGCCATCCTGTTCCTGACGCTGCGCTACGCGGTGCTGCCGAATATCGACCACTACAAGGGCGATATCGAGCGTGCGGCCAGCCAGGCGGTGGGCAACCGCGTCACCATTTCCCGCATCTACGCTTCCTGGAAGGGCTTGCGTCCCAGCCTGTTCCTGGGCGACGTGGTGCTGCACGACCAGCAGGGCAAGCAGGCGCTGGCGCTGCCCAGCGTGTCGGCCACCGTTTCGTGGTGGAGCGTGCTGGCCGGCGCCGTGCGCTTCGACGCGCTGGAGCTGGTGCGGCCCGAGCTCGACGTGCGGCGCGAAGCCGATGGCCGCCTGCTGGTGGCCGGCATCTACATCGATCCCAACCGTCCGAGCGATGGCAAGGGCGCCGACTGGCTGCTGTCGCAGCGCGAAATCGTCATCCGCGAAGGCCGCCTGCAATGGACCGACCTGCAGCGCGCCGCGCCGCCGCTGGCGCTGGACGGCCTGACCATCGTGCTGCGCAACCAGTGGCTGCATCACCAGTTCGCGCTGAAGGCGACGCCGCCGTCGGCGCTGGCCGCGCCGCTGGACGTGCGCGCCGACTTCACCCATCCGGCTTTCGGCGCGCGGGTGTCCAATGTGTCGATGTGGAAGGGCGAGGTCTACGCCGACATCCGCGGCACCGACCTGCTGGCCTGGAAACCCTGGCTGGACTTCCCGTTCGAACTCAATAGCGGCGGCGGTTCGCTGCGCGCCTGGGTAGGCATCGACCAGTCGCGCCTGACCGGCTTCACCGCCGACGTCGGCCTGCGCGATGTGTCCGCCGTGCTGGGCAAGGAGCTGCCGCTGCTGGACCTGCGCCAGCTGACCGGCCGCATCGCCGCCCGCGAAGAAGTGTCGGCCACCGCGCCGCTGGTGAAGCGGGGTGCGCTCAAGCCGCGCTTCGGCGCGCTGGGCCACAGCATCGAACTGAGCAACCTGACGCTGACCACCAGCGACGGCCTGGTGATGGCGCCGACCTCGCTGTCCGAACACTATACCGCCGCCAGCGGCGCCAAGCCGGAGCGCTATGAAATCCGCGCCCGCCAGCTGGACCTGCAAACCATGGCCGGCCTTGCCGAGCGCCTGCCGCTGACCGAGCACCAGCGCAAGCTGCTGGCCGATTTCGCGCCGCGCGGCCTGCTGCAAAACTTTTCCGCCGAATGGCAGGGCGCGTATCCGGCGCTGCAATCCTACCGCGTCAAGGGCGACCTGGTCGGACTGGGCCTGAAGCCGCAGCCGCCGCGCCTGGCGCAGGCCAAGACCGCGAAGTCGCCGGCCATCGCCGCCATGCCCGCCATTCCCGGCTTCGACAACCTGAGCGGCTCCATCGATGCCAGCGACCAGGGCGGCAGCTTCAGCCTGGCCTCGCAGCAGCTGGTGCTGCAGATGCCGGATTATTTCAGCGAAGCGTCGATGCCCTTCGACCATCTGAACCTGAAGGCGCGCTGGTCGTTCGAGCCGGACAACCAGCTGCTGCTGCAGATCGACAGCATGGACTTCCTGCAGCAGGGCCTGAGCGGCACGCTGCAAGGCACGCACAAGATGCCGCTGGCCGGCAAGGGCGCAGGCAATATCGACCTGACCGGCACGCTGAACGGCTTCCAGCTCAACCGCATCGACAACTACCTGCCGATGCAGACCCCGCACGACCTGCGCGCCTGGCTGACCGGTGCGCTCGAAGGCGGCGTCGCCAGCGACGTCACGCTGCGCCTGCGCGGCGACCTGGCGCACTTCCCCTTCCACGGCGACACCGGCGCCGACAAGGCGCGCGGCGAGTTCCGCGTGGCCGGCAAGCTGACCGAGGGCAAGCTCAATTATTCGCCTAGCCACTTCCTGCACGACGGCAAGGAGCTGGGCAAGGACGGCAAGCCGCTGCCGCTGTGGCCGCAGGCCGAGCACATCAAGGGCAGCTTCGTGTTCGACCGCGCCCGCATGGAAATCCGCGGCGACACCGCCACCACCGGCGGCGTCGCGCTGTCCGGCGTGAAGGCGGTGATCCCCGATTTGACGATCCACGATTCGATGCTGGAAATCGACGGCAACGCGGCCGGCCCGATGCAGGAATACCTCAAGTACATGGCCGTCAGCCCGGTGCTGGAATGGATCTCGCACTTCACCGACGAAACCCAGGCCACAGGCAACGCCAAGCTGGCGCTGAGCCTGCGCCTGCCGCTGTCGCACCTGATCGACGCCAAGGTGCAGGGCGCGCTGCAACTGATGAACAACGACATCGTGCTGATGAACGATCTGCCGCCGGTGCAGGCGTCGCAGGGCAAGATCGAATTCAACGAACACGGCGTCAACCTGAACCAGCTGTCGGGCACCTTCCTCGGCGGCCCGGTCAGCATCACCGGCGGCAGCCAGAAGGACAATTCCATCGTCGTCAAACTGGGCGGCATGCTGACGGCCGAAGGCTTCCGCAAGAATTATCCGATGCCGGCCATGCAGCGCCTGGCCAGCCACTTCTCGGGCGCCACGCGCTACACCGGCACCGTCACCGCGCGCGACCACCAGGTGGTGGTGGCGGTCGACTCCACGCTCAACGGCCTCGGCATTGAACTGCCTGCGCCGGTCAGGAAGGCCGCGCCGGATGCATTGCCTGTGCGCTTCGTGCTCACCAGCGCGCTCACGCCGGATGCTGCCGGCGCCGTGCACGACGACATGCGCATCGCTTTGGGCGGCAACATCGCCGCCCGCTACCAGCGCCAGAAGACCGGCAAGACGCCATGGAAGCTGGTGCGCGGCGGCATAGGCGTGAACACGCCGGCGCCGGAGCCGGACAGCGGCATGGCCTTCAACATCAGCCTGCGCGCCTTGAATGTGGACTCGTGGCTGGACTTCGGCACCGAGATCGCCGGCAAGGCCGACACCGCGCCATCCGCCACCGACGGCGCCGACATCGCCCAGTACGTGATGCCGGACACCATCGCCGCCCGCGCCAGCGAACTGGTGATCGGCGACCGCAAATTGGAAAACGTGGTGGTCGGCGTCAGCCGCCAGAAATCGGTGTGGCAGGCCAGCGTCGATTCCAGCCAGGCCAACGGCTACCTGACCTGGAGCGAACCGTCGACCGGGCAGGGCCTGGGCAAGGTGACGGCCCGCCTGTCGTCGCTGGTGATCCCGGAGTCGGCCTCGAAGGATGTGCAGGAACTGTTGGACGGCAAGAGCGCGGCCGCCACCATCCCGGCGCTGGACGTGGTGGTCGAGCGCTTCGAACTGTTCAACAAGCAGCTGGGCCGGCTGGAACTGCAAGCCAACAATGCGCAGCTGTCGAATGCGCGTGAGTGGCGCATCAGCAAGCTGTCGCTGGCCAATCCGGACGGCGAACTGCGGGGCACCGGCAAGTGGGTGACCAAGGATGGTGTGCACACCACCGGCCTGAACTTCAATCTCGACATTGCCGACGCCGGCAAATTGCTGGACCGCTTCGGCTTCGCCGGCACGCTGAAAAACGGCAAGGGCACGCTCAACGGCGACATCGCCTGGAAGGGCTTGCCGTATGCGCTGGACCTGCCCAGCCTGTCCGGCGACATCAAGCTCAACGTTGAAAAAGGCCAGTTCCTGAAGCAGGATCCGGGCGCCGCCAAGCTGCTCGGCGTGCTCAGCCTGCAAGCCTTGCCGCGCCTGCTCAAGCTGGATTTCCATGATGTGTTTTCCGACGGCCTGGCGTTCGACGGCATCACCGCCAACGCCGCCATCAACCACGGCATCGCCAAGACCGACAACTTGAAAATGCACGGCGTCGCCGCCACCGTGTTGATGGACGGCAGCGCCGACATCGCCAACGAAACCACCAACCTGCATGTGGTGGTGATACCGGAAGTGAATCTGGGCACGGCGCCGCTGGTGTATGCGCTGGCCGTCAATCCGGTGATCGGCCTGGGCAGCTTCCTGGCGCAGCTGTTCCTGAGTGCGCCGGTGATGAAGGCCTTGACCTATCATATGCAGGTGACCGGGCCATGGAAGGCGCCGGTCGTCACCAAGCTCGATGCCTCCAAAGTGGAGCCGCCGCCCGCCGCCAAGGGCATGCACTAATTGAACGGGACAGCCATGAATACAGTCGCCGCAGTACAAATGATTTCCTCGCCGTCCGTGACGGAGAACATCGCCACCGCGCGCCGCCTCGTCAAGCAGGCCGCCGAGACCGGCGCCACGATGGTGCTGCTGCCTGAATACTGGGCCATCATGGGCTTGAACGACAGCGACAAGGTGGGCGTGGCCGAGCCGCTGGGCCGCGGGCCGATCCAGGACTTCATGTCGTCGCTGGCCAAGGAGCTGGAGATCTGGCTGATCGGCGGCACCTTGCCGCTGGCCTCCGACGACGCCGAAAAAGTCATCAACACCACGCTGGTCTACAACCCGCAGGGCGAGCACGTGGGCCGCTACGACAAGATCCATCTGTTCGGCTTCACCAAGGGCACGGAGTCGTACAACGAATCGAAGACCATCGTGCCGGGCAAGAACGTCGGCGTGTTCGAGGCGCCGTTCGGCAAGGTCGGCATGTCGGTCTGCTACGACCTGCGCTTCCCCGAGCTGTACCGCGCGATGGGGCCGGTGTCGCTGATCGTCGTGCCGGCCGCGTTCACCTACACCACCGGCCACGCGCACTGGGAAATCCTGCTGCGCGCGCGCGCCATCGAAAACCAGTGCTATGTGCTGGCGGCGGCGCAGGGCGGCAACCATCCGAACGGCCGCCGCACCTGGGGCCACAGCATGCTGATCGACCCGTGGGGCGCGGTCAAGTCCGTGCTGGCCGAGGGCGAGGGCACGGTCCACGGCGATATCGACCTGGTGTTCATGGACAGCGTCCGCCAGAGCCTGCCTGCGCTCAAACACCGGACCATGTGAACTCCGCTACAATTGCACCACACTACTAAAAGACACCATCATGAAGCCATTTGAACCGAATCTGTCCACCCTTGCCGTGGCGCGCGACATCCTGCTGACGCCGTTCGGACTGGACGAAGCCAAGCTGCTCAAGACGCTGGGCTCGATGTTCACCCACAAGGTCGACTACGCCGACCTGTATTTCCAGTTCACCAAAAACGAAGGCTGGAGCCTGGAAGAGGGCATCGTCAAGACCGGCAGCTTCTCGATCGACCAGGGTGTCGGCGTGCGCGCCGTCTCCGGCGACAAGACCGCCTTCGCCTACTCGGACGACATCTCGGAAGCGGCCCTGATGGACGCGGCCTCGGCCACGCGCACCATCGCCCGCGCCGGCGCCGGCAAGATCAAGGTGGCCGGCGCGATGACGCCGAGCGGCGGCCGCTCGCTGTACCTGCCGCACGATCCGCTGGTCTCGCTGGACGCGACCGCCAAGGTCAAGCTGCTGGAGCGCATCGAAAAAATGGCGCGCGCCAAGGACCCGCGCGTGGTGCAGGTGATGGCCAGCCTGGCCGGCGAATACGATGTGGTGCTGGTGGTGCGCAGCGACGGCGTGCTGGCTGCCGACATCCGCCCGCTGGTGCGCGTGTCGCTGACCGTGATCGTCGAGCAGAACGGCCGTCGCGAGATGGGTTCGTCCGGCGGCGGCGGCCGCTACGACTACGGCTACTTCAGCGATACGCTGCTGGAACAATACGCGACCGACGCCGTCAACTCGGCGGTGGTCAACCTCGATGCGCGCCCGGCGCCGGCCGGTCCGATGACCGTCGTGCTGGGGCCAGGCTGGCCCGGCATCCTGCTGCACGAAGCGATCGGCCACGGCCTGGAGGGCGACTTCAACCGCAAGGGTTCGTCGACCTTCTCCGGCATGATCGGCGAGCGCGTCGCCGCCAAGGGCGTGACGGTGGTGGACGACGGCACGCTGGCCGACCGCCGCGGCTCGCTCAACATCGACGATGAAGGCAACCCGACCCAGTGCACCACGCTGATCGAGGACGGCATCCTGAAAGGCTACATCCAGGACACCATGAACGCGCGCCTGATGAAGATGCCGGTGACGGGCAACGCCCGCCGCGAATCGTTCGCCCACCTGCCGATGCCGCGCATGACCAACACCTATATGCTGGGCGGCGACAAGGACCCGGCGGAAATTCTGGCCTCGGTCAAGAACGGTCTGTACGCGGTCAATTTCGGCGGCGGCCAGGTCGACATCACCAACGGCAAGTTCGTGTTCTCGGCCAGCGAGGCCTACATGATCGAGGACGGCAAGGTGACCTACCCGGTCAAGGGCGCCACGCTGATCGGCAACGGTCCGGAAGTGCTGAACCGCGTCTCCATGATCGGCAACGACATGCGCCTGGACCCGGGCGTGGGCGTGTGCGGCAAGGAAGGCCAGAGCGTGCCGGTGGGCGTGGGCCAGCCGACGCTGCGCATCGACGGCGTGACGGTGGGCGGCACGGCCTGAGCATTAGCTTATAGCCATAAACTACTTGCCAACCCGCGAACAATAGCGTTATAGTCATTTAAACACCCACGGAAACCCGTACATGACCTGCTTCTTCTTTACCGGCTACTTTTACTTTAGCAATTCCAACCCAAAGGCGGTGGAGTAGCGGCCGGTGCACGTAGAAGCAAAGACGAGTTCCAGCAAATTCCAAAAAACCGCCTCCCGAGGCGGTTTTTTTTTACCCATATTTTTTGATTCATCACCTGGAGAACAGCATGCCCCGTACCGATGATTTGCGCATCCGCGAAATGAAGGAATTGACGCCGCCGTCCCATCTGATACGCGAATTCGCGTGTTCGGAACAGGCCGAGCAAACCGCCGCTGACGCCCGCATCGCGCTGCACCGTATCCTGCATGGCCAGGACGACCGCCTGATGGTGGTGGTCGGCCCGTGCTCCATCCACGATCCGAAGGCGGCGATGGAATATGCGCGCCGCCTGGTGGTGCTGCGCCGCGAACTGGCCGGCGACCTGGAGATCGTCATGCGCGTCTACTTCGAGAAACCGCGCACCACCGTCGGCTGGAAGGGCATGATCAACGACCCGTACATGGACAGCAGCTTCCGCATCAACGACGGCCTGCGCATGGCGCGCGAACTGCTGCGCGACATCAACGAGCTGGGCCTGCCGGCCGGCACCGAATACCTGGACGTGATCAGCCCGCAGTACATCGCCGACCTGATCAGCTGGGGCGCGATCGGCGCCCGCACCACGGAATCGCAGGTGCACCGCGAGCTCGCTTCCGGCCTGTCGTGCCCGGTCGGCTTCAAGAACGGCACCGACGGCAACGTCAAGATCGCGGTCGAGGCGATCAAGGCGGCGTCGCAGCCGCACCATTTCCTGTCCGTCACCAAGGGCGGCCACTCGGCCATTGTCTCGACCAACGGCAACGAGGATTGCCACATCATTCTGCGCGGCGGCAAGACCCCGAACTACGACGCCGCCAGCGTCGATGAAGCCTGCAAGGCGATCGCGGCCCAGGGCCTGGCGGCGCGCCTGATGATCGACGCCTCGCACGCCAACAGCTCGAAGAAGCCGGAGAACCAGGTGCCGGTGTGCGCCGACATCGGCCGCCAGGTGGCCGGCGGCGACAACCGCATCGTCGGCGTGATGGTGGAATCCCACCTGGTGGCCGGCCGCCAGGATCTGGTGCCGGGCAAGGAGCTGACTTACGGCCAGTCGGTCACCGACGGTTGCATCGACTGGGACAGCAGCGTGCAGGTGCTGCACGACCTGGCCGCCGCCGTGCGCCAGCGCCGCCTCGCCACCCAGGCGGCCGAGGCCGCCGCAAAGTAAAATAATGTAGCGCCGTTACACTCTTGATACAAAGGGCCCCAATGGCTATATGGGGCCCTTTGTTTTTGCGGATTGCTATCAAGAGTGTTGTAAGAACCCCGAATGCATCACGAGTTCGATTGACCTTACCTTCTTGGCATGTTTTTATACTAAGCATGGATGGTGTCTTCGAACACCCTTCTACGTTAATTCACCTGTCCTGTTTTCAGCGCGACCCGTTGCCACCCCGGCAGCGGGCGTCGGACCGGTGCATTCAAAAAATAATATCGGAGGTAAGTCATGATTCAAGAAAGAGTGTTGTCGCGTTCATTGCGATTGATGTTTTCGGGCGGCGCCATCGCCGGCTTCGGTTTGCTGGCATTGCCGGCCATCGCGCAAGACGCCGCAACCGATAAGCAGCCCATCCAGCGGGTCGAGATCACCGGCTCGGCGATCAAGCGCATCGCCAAGGAGGGCGCGCTGCCGGTGCAGGTGCTGACCGCGGCCGACATCAAACAGAGCGGCGCCACCTCCGCGACCGATCTGATCCAGATGCTGCCGTCGATGCAGGGCTTCGTGCCCTCGTCCAGTTCGGTCAACGGCGGCGGCGCCGGCGTCACCACGGCCGCGCTGCACTCGCTGCCGTCGAAATACACGCTGGTGCTGCTGGACGGCCAGCGCATGGCGCCCAGCCTGCTCGGCAACGGCCAGGGCGGCGGCTACGCCGTCAACATCGAGAGCATCCCGCTGGAGGCGGTGGAGCGGGTCGAGATCCTCGGCGACGGCGCCTCCGCGCTGTACGGCTCGGACGCGATCGCCGGCGTGGTCAACTTCATCCTGAAAAAGAACATGACCAAGGGCGAGGCTTACGCCACCTACGGCCAGCCGCGCGCCTCCGGCGGCAAGTGGAACAGCGCCGGCCTGACCAAGGGCTGGGGCGATCTCGACAACGACAAGTTCAACATCCTGTTCTCGTACAGCCACGACGAGCAGCAGCGCATCACGGCGCTGCAGCGTAGCTTTTCGGCGCAGGGCGCGTTCTTCAAGTTCAACAGCGGCGGCAAGCAGTACTGGTTCGACCAGCGCACCGCCAACACCGAACCGGCCAACGTCTCGTTCAACGTGCGTCCGCGCGGCTCGGCCGACAGCGTCGCCACGACCGGCGTGGCGATCAATCCCTACCAGATCGCCAACGGCAATTGCGGCGGCCCGCTGGCCGGCCCGCTCGATACCCAGTGCGGCTTCAACTACGGCGCCACCGTCGAGGATGTGCCCGGTTCGCGGCGCGACAGCGGCCTGCTGAAGGGCACCTGGCAACTGAACGACGACACCCGCCTGTGGGGCGAACTGGTGTTGTCGAGCTATTCGATGACCGCGCAGTACGCGCCGTCCGCGCAGCCGATGGGCGTCAATTCCACCGACCGCTTCCCGCAGCTGTATGCGCGCTACATCCAGCCCTACCTGGACGCCAACAACCTGGAGAATCCCACCGGCGACGGCACGCTGGGCTACCGTTCGGTGCTGGTCGGCGGCCGCGCCGACGAATACATCACCGACGCCCGACACTTCGCCGTCGGCATCGACGGCAACGCCTGGGGCTGGGCTTACAACGCCAGCGTGATCCTTTCGGAAAGCAAGATCAAGGATAACGCCTACGGCGGCTACACGGACTTCGACAAGCTCAACGCGCTGGTGGCGTCCGGCGCCTACGATCCGGTGATGGGCAGCGGCGCCGACCAGCTGCGCGGCGCGCTGGTCAACGGCACCACGTTCTCGACCAACACCTCCAAGCTGAACACGCTGCACGCCGGCGCGCAGCACGACCTGTTCAGCCTGCCTGGCGGCACGTCCATCATCTCGCTGGGCGGCGACTATTCGAAGACCCGCTACCAGATCGCCTACCATCCGACCATCCTGTCCAACTCCGGCTATTCGACCCAGCCGGCATCGGGCAACTATCCGGTGGGCGGCAACTACGGCCAGGTGCCGTTCGACGCCCGCCGCGACAACTGGGGCATCTACAGCGAGGTGCTGCTGCCGCTGGCGAAGACCTTCGAGGCCACCGTCTCGGGCCGCTACGACAGCTACGACAAGACCCACAGCGAGTACATCTTCGCCAAGCTGGCCGACGCCAGCGGCCTGCGGCCGCTGCTGCCGTCCGGCGAGGTCGGCAACTCGTTCAGCGCCGGCACCTACAAGGTCAGCGCGCGCTGGACGCCGGTCGAGAGCCTGCTGTTGCGGGCGGCCTACGGCACCGGCTTCAAGACGCCCAACATCAGCGACATCGCCGGCGCGCCGACCTTCTATGGCAGCACCGCCGGCAGCTACCGCTGTCCGTTCCCGGGATCGCCGGGTTGCCAGGTGGCGGCCCAGGCGCAGTACGATTTGCTGAACGGGCCGAACGGCGCCAGCGGCAGCGACGGCCTGCAACCGGAAAAGTCCAAACAGTGGACGCTGGGCGGCCGCATCGAGGCGCTGCGCGGCCTGTCGCTGGGACTGGATTTGTGGAACGTCCAGATCCGCAACCAGGTGCTGTCGGCCGGCATACCGGAGCAGGTGGGCTTCGCCAATCCGCAGCAGTACCAGCGCCTGTTCGTCAATCCCTATCCCGACCCTGCCGGCTACACCACGATCGCCTACATCCAGGCGCCGATCAATGGCGGCGTGGCGAATTACCGCGGCGTCGACTGGGACTTCAGCTACCGCAACAAGTCGCCGTTCGGCGACTGGAAGGCGGCCTGGACCGGCACGTATATGATCAAGCAGAACTACACCACAACCGCCGGCGGCGACATCAATTCCGACCTCGGCCGCTTCGGGCCGGACAACGCGGTGGTGTTCCGCGTGCAGAGCAACCTGGCGCTGAGCCTGACCAACGGCAAGCTGACCAACACGCTGACGGCGCACTACAAGTCCGGCTACCACGACCAGGCTTATCCGGCCGGCACGGCGATCTTCCCGGTCAATCCGGACGGCAGCCGCGGCAGCGATTCGGTGGACTTTGCCGGCTTGTGGACGCCGTCGTACACCACCTTCGACTGGCAGGGCAAGTATGACTTCGGCCGCTTCACGCTGACCGGCGGCATCAAGAACCTGTTCGACCGCAATCCACCGCTGACCTTGCAGAACGCCGGCGGCGGCAACCAGCTCGGCTACGACGGACGCTACACCGATCCGGCCGGCCGCGCGTTCTACATCACGGGCAACTACAAGTTCTAAGCGCCCAAAAGAAAGTGGCGATGCGCCGGCCGGGGCCGGGGCATCGCCACTGGGGCAGGAGCTAAACTAGCTTAGAAGGTGTAGCTGGCGCGGGCGTACAGTGCGCGGCCGACCGGATCCGTGTAGCGTGGATCGTAACCCTTCTGGAACAGCGTACCCTGGTTCGAGAACGGTGGTTCCTTGTCCAGCAGGTTCTTCACGCCGGCGGTCAGGCTCAAGCCCGCGAAGCCGGTGTAGGTGCCCGACAGGTTCCACAGCGAGTACGACGGTACCGAGTTCTTGAACTGAGGCGCGATGTCCAGGTTCTGGTCGGTGTAGCCGGACTTGTACGACTGGGCCAGCGTGGCGCTCCAGGTGCCCAGGCGCCAGTTCAGCGCGGCGTTGTGCTTCCAGCGGAACACCGGATTGTTGGCGGCGTAGCGGCCGACGTTCTGGATGAATGGACCGTCGCGCTCGTCCTGGTACTCATACTTGTGGACATAGGTGCCGTCCACGGTCAGCGTGAAGTTGCCATAGCCGGTGGTGCCGGAGCGCAGCGTCAGGCTCATGTCGACGCCGTCAGTGTTGACCTTGCCCAGGTTTTCCTTCAAGTCCAGGATGGCGTAAGGCGAGCCGTCCGGATTGCGCAGGAAGCGTTCCTTGTACTTGGCATAGTCGCCGTAGATGGCTTCTTCCGGCAGCGCGTTGATCTTGTCCTTCAGGCGGATGTTCCAGTAGTCCAGCGCCAGCGTGACTTGCTGGACAGGCTCCAGCACGACGCCGACCGAATAGGTCTTGGATTTTTCCGGGCTCAGGTTGGCGTTGCCGCCTTGCAGCTTGAACTGTTGCAGGTCGCAGTCGCGCAAAGGATTGGCGATCGGGTTGGACGACAGCACGCCGCCCGGGCACAGGACCGGATCGTTATACGAGTTGTTGGTGTCGTTCTTCGAACGCGGCGCGTTTTTCTCGAACAGCGTCGGCGCGCGGAAACCGGTCGAGGCCGAGCCGCGCAGCAGCACCTGCTTGGTCGGCTGGTAACGCACGCCCAGTTTCGGATTGGTGGTGCTGCCGACGTCGCTATACTTGTCGTAGCGGGTCGCGAACTGTACTTCCAGGTCCTTGATCAGCGGCATGTTCAGTTCGCCGAAGACCGCCTTGATGGTGCGGGAACCGTTGGTCGATTGCGAACCCGACAGGCCGGAGCTGGCGGCCTGGCCGGCGATGTCGCGATTGACGAAGAAGTCCGCTTCTTCGCGGCGCAGTTCGCCGCCGACCGCCACCGCCAGCTTGCCGCCGCCGAGGTCCATCAGTTCGCGGCTGGCCTTGGCGTCGATGCCGGTGTTGCGGGTCTTGCCGCTCTGGACCTGGCCGCGCAGCGCGGTGCTGGCCAGGTAGGTCTTGCCGGCCGCGTCCTGCAGGCCGAACGGGTTCAGGGTGCCGTTGAAGACGCCGGCGGCGAAGCTTTCATCGCGTACATAGCCGCCGGTGAAGTATTCCGCCGAACGGCTTTCGGACAGCGTGAAGCCAGTCTTGTAATCCCAGTCCTTGAACAAGCCTTCGGCGGCGATGCTGAGGCGGTCGGCCGCGCCCTTGGAATTGATTTCGCGCTGGCCAGCTTCGGTTGGGCGCCAGTTGACCGACAGCGGGTCGCCCGACAGGCCCGGCATGGCCGGCACGCCGCCCGAATTGCCCGGATAGTATTTGCTCGATTTTGGCAGGATCAGGCCGGTTTGCGGCGGCGGCGCGGTGTGCGACACCACATCGTTTTCCGAGTGCAGGTATTCGATCGACGCCTGATGGTCGTTATTGATCTTGAAGGTGGCCTTGCCGAAGAAGGCGGTCTGCTTTTGCGCCGGCAGATCGTCGATCAGGCGGGTGTAGTCTTCGCGGCAGGTGCCGTTGCTGGCGCGCGGCACGGACAGCGGCGCGTCGCAGCCCTTGGCGAAGCCGGGATTGCCGGCGGCGCCCGAGGTCGGGTCGAAGTAGTTACCCGGGTAGGTGGTGCCGGAGGTCAGGTTCAGACCGCGCTCGGGGATCACGCCGGTTTTCGAGAACTCGCGCTGTTGCGAGGTCAGGATGTCCAGCTTGTGATAGTCGAACACGCCGAACACATTGTAGCCGTCCTTCTCCAGGTCGCCGAAGCCGCTCGACAGATTGACGCGGTGCTCGTCGGCGCCCACTTTGCGCGGCGCGATGATTTCGCCCGTGATGGTGGTGGTGGTGACCGAGCGTTTGGTGATGAAGTTGATGACGCCGCCGATGGCGTCGGTGCCGTAGATGGCCGAAGCGCCGTCGCGCAATACCTCGACCCGTTCCAGCGCCGAGACTGGAATGATGTTCAGGTCGACGCTGGCGCCGTCATACGGGTGGTTGGCGATGCGGCGGCCGTTCAGCAGCACCAGGGTTTTGTCGCCGCCCAGACCGCGCAAGTCGGCGCTGGCCTGGCCGCCCGTGGGCAAGCCGCTGCTGTTGCCGCCGACCACATTGCTGGAGCCAAAGCTGGAGCTGTTCGAAGGGATGCGGTCCAGCACTTCCTGGGCCGTGGTCAAGCCTTGCTTGACGAAATCGTCCGCGCGGATCACCGTCAGCGGGTTAGCCGTTTCCGATACCAGGCGCTTGATCGAGGAGCCCGTCACTTCGACGCGCTGGATCGGCTGGTCGCCGGTTTGGGCTTGCGCCAGCGGAGCGCTCAGGCTCAGTCCCAGCAAACCGCCGACGCATGCCAGACGCACGGATCGCGCCACTACTGTTTCAACCATCATTATTTCTCTCTCCCTTGTGAAAACAATGAACACCAAGTCGTTTGTAGGTCTTATGTAAAGAGTCCGCATGGATTCTTTACTCAATCATCAGAGCATCCGGCCGTCTTTGCTGTCAACGCACAAACATTTATTTATGAACAAAATTTCATGCCGGACCTTGGGTCAGGTGATGCACCAAATTCGTGCAAAAAACACTCTAATTTGGTGCATGCTGACTTGGCATGTATAAAACATTGTGAATTTGGTAAAAAGAAGGGAAAGTATTGAGGTGCCGTCGTCGGCTTGCAACATGGTGGTGCCGGCGCCGAACCATGGGCCTGGTTTGGAACGGTAACTGAACGTTACATTAATGCCACAGTTGTCGCGGCTCACAACGCAAAAAGCCCCGTCTTCCGAAAAAGACGGGGCTGCAAGGTCATGCGCTTTCGGCCGGAGGCCGGAGGCTTAGAACTTGTACGTCGCGGTCAGGTAGAAAGTGCGGCCCAGCGGATCGGAGTAGCGGCCGTCGTAGCCCACTTGATTGCCGCCGCCCGAGTTACGTACCGAGAACGGTGGATCCTGGTCCAGCAGGTTCTTGATGCCGGCGGTCAGGGTCAGGTTCTTGATGTAGTTGGCCTTGATCTGGTAGTCGACGGTGGTGTACGACTTGACGTCGCGCTCCATGCCGGCCACGCCGCCGATGCTGCCGTCGGCGTTGACCACGCGTACCGCTGCGTCATCCGCGGTCAGCACTTTGTCGTGGTAGCCGGAACGGTAGTTCACGGTCAGCGAGTTGCTCAGCTTGTCGGACGTTTTGAGCGCGAACACCACTTTCGAGATGACGCGGAACACCACGTCGTCGTAGGAGTCGAAGCGGCCGATCGATTTCTCGGTACCGACGCCAGGCACATCCTGCTCAGCCTTGAGCATGTAGGTACCGGTCCAGTTCACGCTGGCCTTGCCGATCGGCGTGGCGGTGCGGAAGGTGGTGTCCCAGTCCAGGCCGCGGAAGTGCGAGGAGGCCAGGTTCATCGGTGCGCGCACGGCCACCAGCACGTTGCTCTTCTGGATAGGATCGGCGTACACCGCGATCCACTGGTTGGCCAGGACCGGATTGGTGAACAGCTGGTCCTGCGAGAAGGTGCGGATCTGGTTCTTCAGCTTGACGTCCCACATGTCCAGGCCGAACGAGACCATGCTGTTAGGCTCCAGGCGGAAGCCGACGGTTGCCTGCTTGGATTCCTCGGCCTTCAGCGCGCCGGCGCCGGTGGCAGGGTTGCCGCTGTCGAGCAGGCCGTATTCCGACGAGCCCGGACGGCAGTAGACGAAGCGCGGATCGGTGGCGGTCTTGATCGGGCACGGGAAGGCGTTCGACGAGCCGGCGTTTTTCAGCGGATCGGCGATGTTGTTCATGGTCGGCGCCTTGAAACCGGTGCCGTAGGAGCTGCGCAGCAGCAGCTGCTGGGTCGGGGTGTAGCGCACGGCCAGCTTGTAGGTGGCTTTGGCCACGTCTTCGCCGACCTTGCCCGACGGCGAAGCCTTGCCGGTGGCGTCGTAGCTGACGTTTTTCTTGTCGACGGCGGCGTAGCTGTCGTAGCGTACGGCGGTGGTCGCTTCGAGGTTCTTGGCGATCGGCATCAGCAACTCGGCGAAACTACCCCAGTTGTTGCGGCTGGCGTCGAGTGCCTGCGAGCCGGTGCCGCCGCCGATTTCCACGTCGGTCCAGCCTGGATTGCCGGCGCCAGGGCCCATGGCGATGCGCGCCGGGGTGTCCTGGTAGGTCTGCTTGGTGAAGTCGGCACCGACGCCCAGTGCCGCAGCGCCGCCCGGCAGGTTGAACACTTCGCGCGAAGCGTGTGCGCTGATGACGTCGATCTTGGACTTGGTCACGTCCAGTTCCTGGTGCAGCACGGCCGGGGCCAGCAGTGCGGCGGCGCCGGTGCTGGAAACGAAGGGATTGTAGACGCCGGTGCGGACCAGTTCTTCGAACTTGTCGCCGCTCATGTAGCCGGCCATGGCGCGGTCGGTCTGCTTGTTTTGCGAATGGGTGAAGGCGCCGCCGACATCCCAGCCCGCGTACGAGCTGTCGATGCCCAGTACGAAGTGGGCCGCGTCGGTGCGGTATTCATCGGTACGGCCGCCGGCGTCGGCGCCGCGGTAGTACCACAGCGCGTCGGTGACGTCGTTCGGGTTCACGCCCTGGCCGGCCAGCAGCGGCACGATGCTCTTGTTGTAGGCGCCGATGTAGCTGTTATTGACGGTCTTCACGCCCGACACCGGATCGGTGCTGAACACGGTCAGCGGCTGGGCTGCCGGCGCGTAGCGCGCGGTGTTGGTGAACTTCGACAGCACCAGTTCGCTGAACACGGTGGTGTCCTGGCCGAGGCGCTTGGTGGCGGATGCAAAGATGCTGTCGCGCTTCAGTTCAGGCAGCAGCTGGACCGTGGAAGCATAGTCGAAACGGCAGGCGCCGCTGCGCGAGAAGGTGTGCGGCTGGGTGCAGGAACCTTTGTTCAGCAGGTCGGTGTTGAGCACGTCGTCGTCGTCGGCGGTCACGACTTCGACGTTGGCCGGGGTCGAGTTGATACTGGTTTGCCAAGTCGCGTACTGCTTGCCGTTCTGGGTGAATTTGTGCACGCCGGAGTTGGCGAAATCGCGCTGGCTGGCGTTCAGTTCCTTCTGCTCATCGTGGCTGTAGGCCAGCAGCACGTTGTAGCCGTCGGCTTCCAGATCGCCGAAACCTTTGGAGATGGAGATGTTGCTGCTCTTGCCGCCCGATTTCTGCGGCGCGTTGAGGGTGCCTTCGACGGTCAGGTCGCGCTGGTTCTTTTTCAGGATGAAGTTGACCACGCCGGCGATCGCGTCCGAGCCGTACAGGGTCGAAGCGCCGTCGGTCAGGATCTCGACGCGTTCGACCGCCGACAGCGGAATGCTGGCCAGGTTGACCGCGCTGCCGGTGCCGTAAGGCGCCATGCGGCGGCCGTTCAACAGTACCAGCGTGTATTGGGTGCCGATGGCGTGGATCGACGCGGTTTGCACGCCGCCGCCGCCGCCGTTGACCGAGGTCGAGGAGGTGATGAAGCCCTGCATCGATGGCAGTTGCGCGACCAGGTCGGCAACGTTGTTGGCGCCGCTCTGTTCGATGTCGGCGCGGGTCAGCGTCTGGACCGGCAGCGAACCTTCCTTGGCGATACGTTTGATCGACGAACCGGTGATCTCAACGCGGGCGACATTGTCGCTGTCGCTGGTCTGCGCGAACGCCGCATGCATACTCAGGGCCAAGCCGCCGGCGCACATCAGGCGTACGGAGCGGGACAATACAGTTTCAACCATCATTATTTTCTTGCTCCCAATTGAAAACGGTAAACACAGGGGTGTGATTTGTTTTTTTTATCGGCGATGCCATGCCGTCTGAAAAAAACACCAACGTTCTTTTCGTCTTTTCATCAGATCACCCGGCGACATCGACTGTCAACGTACAAACTACCAAGGCGATAGCTAAAGATTATTATTTACTTTGTAACAATAATGATCCAAAAAAGGATGTGAAAACGCTCTAATTTGGTGCGTTCAGCAAAAAAACGGTGTGTAACATTGATTTAGTATCAAAAAAGAAGGGAAAATCTTGTGACTTCGTCGGTTGCATGCAACAAGTTGGTGCAATGCAATTTCATGAACCTGCATTCATGCCACTACATGGCGTTACATTTATGCGACATGAAGCGGTGTATCGGGTTCGCCGCGCCCGCGCCGGCATATTAGTCATTCGCTATCACGTGGCCCATTTCGGCTGCGGGCGATTTGTTGTATTGTTCAGGCACTTATCAGCGGCCAGAGGACGCGTATGCAGTGCATCAAATTCGCCGCCGCCTTGAGTGCCGCCTGCTGGTCGCTGGCGGTGCTGGCGGCGCCGCCGGTCAAGACGCTGCGCTACATCCTGCCGGCGGCCGAGGCCAGTTTCGACCCTGCGCTGGGCCGGGACTTATATACGGGCCACATCACCGAAGCGATCTTCGAAACCCTGTACACCTACGACTACCTCGCGCGCCCGGTCAAGCTGGCGCCCGAGACGGCGGCGACCCTGCCCGAGGTGTCGGCCGACGGCAAGACCTATCTGATCCGCCTGAAGCCGGGCGTGCACTTCACGCCCGACCCGGCCTTCGGCGGCAAGCCGCGCGAGCTGACCGTGGCCGACTACGTGTATTCGTGGAAGCGGCTGTTCGACCCCAGGCTGGCCTCGCCGAACAGCTGGCTGTTGGAAGGCAAGGTGGTGGGCCTGGACGTGCTGGCCGAGCAGGCCAAACAGACCGGCCGCTTCGACTACGACGCGCCGGTGGCGGGCCTGGAGCAGATCGACCGCTACACGCTGCGCATCCATCTGACGCACAGCGATTTCAGCCTGGGCATGATCCTGGCCTACGAGCCGATGGCGGCGGTGGCGCGCGAAGTGGTGGAGAAGTACGGCGACAGCAAGGGCGAGGTGGCCGGCCATCCGGTCGGCACCGGCGTCTACAAGCTGGGCCAGTGGATACGCGGCAGCCGTATCGTGCTGGAGGAGAACACCGGCCACCGCGCCGAGCAGTGGAACTTCGAACCCAGCGCCGAGGACCGCGCCGACGACGAGCGCATCATCCGCCAGATGCAGGGCAAGAAGATCCCGCAGATCGGCCGCATCGAGATCAGCATCCAGGTGGAGGACCAGTCGCGCTGGCTGTCCTTCACCAGCGGCGAGGCCGATCTGTTCTGGCTCGACGGCCCGCTGTCGCCCAAGGGCCTGATCGACGGCAAGCTGCGGCCGGAGCTGGCGGCGCGCGGCATCCAGCTGTCGCGCATCGTCGATCCGGTGCTGACCTATTACTACTGGAATATGCGCGATCCGGTGGTGGGCGGCTTTGGCAAGGAGAAGATCGCCCTGCGCCGCGCGATCGCGATGGCGCACGACGTCGACGAGGAAATCCGCCTGGTGCTCAACGGCGAGGCGCGGCGGCTGGAGTTCCCCATCCCGCCCGGGGTGGAAGGGCACGATCCCGGCTACCAGGGCCTGCTGCGCTACGATCCGGTGCTGGCCAACCAGCTGCTGGACCGCTACGGCTACAAGAAGGGCGCCGACGGCTGGCGCACTCTGCCGGACGGCAAGCCGCTGCTGATCCACTACACCTCGCGCAACGAGGCGGCCGGCGTGCTGATGGCCGAGCTGTGGCGCAAGACTTACACGCGCCTGGGCATCCGCATGGAAAACCAGCGCATGATCTTCAGCGACATCCAGCAGGCGGAACTGCTGTGCAAGCTGCAGACGCGCACCTACCAGTGGATGGCCGACTACCCGGACGGCGACAACTTCATGCAGCTGTTCTACGGCCGCAACATCAACCAGAACAACAACGGCTGTTACCAGGATCCGCAGTTCGACCAGTGGTACGAAGCCAGCCACGCCATGCCGCCGGGACCGCAGCGCGACGCGCTGTACCGCAAGATGGCGCGGCTGCTGGAAGTGCAGGCGGCGGCGATGCCGGCCTATTCGCGCTACCGCAGCATGCTGGCGCAACCGGCCGTGCTGGGGTATAAGAAGCATCCCATCCTGCATCAGGAATGGAAGTACATCGATATCGAGCGCAAGGACTAGAAATGTTGGCTTATATTGTGCGGCGCCTGTGGCAGATGCTGCCGACCATGCTGGGCGTGGTGCTGCTGGTGTTCGTGCTGTTCAACTGGGTGGGCGGCGATCCGGCCTACATCCTGGCCGGCAAGATGGCCAATGCCGAGAGCATCGCCAACATCCGCCATCAGCTGGGCGTGGACCAGTCGTATCCGGTGCAGCTGTGGATCTTCATCAAGCAGATCGCCAGCTTCGACTTCGGCCTCAGCTGGGCGACCGGGGAGCCGGTGTCGCACATCATCGCCACGCGGCTGGGGCCGTCGCTGACGGTGCTGCTGCCGCTGACGCTGCTGGAAACGCTGCTGGGCATCGCGCTGGCGCTGGTGGTCGCCTTCGTGCGCGGCTCGCTGACGGACCGGGCGGTGATGATCGCCTGCACCGTGGGCATGTCGATCAGCATCCTGGTCTACATCATCGTGTTCCAGTACGGACTGGCTTACAAGCTGGGCTGGTTTCCGGTGCAGGGCTGGGGCGAGAGCTTCTGGGAGAACCTGCTGCGCTACGCCACCTTGCCGATTTTGATCGGGCTGGCGGTGTCGATCGCGCCGACCTTGCGCCTTTACCGCAGCTTCGTGCTGGACGAGGTGGGGCAGGATTACGTGCGCACCGCGCGCGCCAAGGGTTTGAGCGAGCGGCGCGTGATGTGGGTGCATGTGCTGCGCAACGCGGCCATTCCCATCATCACGCATGTGATGGCCAACCTGCCGGCCCTGTTGATCGGCGCCTTTTTGCTGGAGCGCTTCTTCGGCATACCGGGCATAGGGCGCGAGGTGATACTGGCGGTCGAACGCAGCGACTTCCCGGTGATTAAGGCGATCACCGTGTACGTGGCTGCGGCGACCATGGTGTTCAATCTGTTGACGGATTTGATGTACCAGGCGGTCGACCCGCGGGTGCAGCTGACATGACGGCCGTCGTGCATGCCGGGTCGCCCGGACTGTGGCTGCTGGCCTGGCGGCGCTTGCGCGCGGACCGCGTGGCCATGGCGTCGCTGGCGGTGGTGTCGGCTTTCCTGTTGATGCTGGTGCTGTCGGCCAGCGGGCTGATCGTGGCGGACTGGGAGGCGGAGGTGGGGGTGAATTATGCGCCACCGGGTTTTGTGGGCGCCACCCCGGCTTCCAGCGAGACGGCTGCCCTTGCCGCGCCGACGCAGGCCTTGCCGGACAACCCTTTCGATCCGCTGGCCGACGATATCCGCGCCTTGCGCGCGCAACTCGCGCCCGCTGCGGCAGGGGCGGTGGAGATGTACGGCGTCGCCGATCCGCTGGCCGACGACCTGGCGCAATTGCGCGGTGCGACGGCTGCGGGCTCAACCGCGGCGACCCAAGCTGGCGCTGGCCGGCGGCCGACGCTGCCGTTCGGCGGCGACAAGTGGGGCCACGACGTCATCAAGAAAACCATCAAGGGCGGCGAGACCTCCATCGTGGTCGGGCTGGTGGCGGCCTTGCTGGCGGTCAGCCTGGGCACCTTGTTCGGCGCACTGTCTGGCTATTGGGGCGGCGTAGTGGACGACTGCTTCAACTGGTTCTACAGCATCTTCACCGCCATCCCCTCGGTGCTGATGATACTGGCCGTGGCCGCCGTGCTGCAGCAGAAGGGCGTGCTGACCATCGTGCTGATCCTCGGCCTGACCGGCTGGACCGGCCCCTACCGTTTGATCCGCGCCGAATACATCAAGCACAAATCCCGTGAATACGTGTTGGCCGCCGACGCCATCGGCGCCTCGCACTGGAGCAAGATGTTCACCCACATCTTCCCCAACGTCAGCCACGTCGCGCTGGTGCAGATGTCCATCCTGGTGGTGGGCTTCATCAAGGCCGAGGTTATCCTCAGCTTCCTCGGCTTCGGCGTGCCGGTGGGCGTGGTGTCGTGGGGCAGCATGCTCAACGAAGCGCAGAACGAATTGATACTCGGCCGCTGGTGGCAGCTGACTGCCGCCGCCATCGCCATGGCGCTGCTGGTGACAGCCTTCTCGCTGTTCACCGACGCGCTGCGCGACGCCCTCGATCCCAAGGTTAAATGATGAGCGCTCAATCTTCCGATCGTCCACTGCTGGACATCAGCAATCTGCGTATCGCCTTTCGCAGCGGGCGCCGCGCCACGGTGGACGCCGTCAAGGGCGTGTCCTTCCAGGTGCCGCGCAACGCCACCGTCGCGCTGGTGGGCGAATCGGGTAGCGGCAAATCGGTCAGTTCGCTCGCCGTGATGGGCCTGCTGCCGGCCGACAGCACTATCATAGCCCCCGCCAGCCGCATCCTGTTCGACGGCCGCGACCTGCTGGCGCTGTCCGCAGCCGAACGCCGCGCCTTGTGCGGCAAGGAGGTCGCGATGATCTTCCAGGAGCCGATGTCGTCGCTGAACCCGGTGTTCACGGTTGGCGCGCAGATCGCCGAAGTGCTGCGCCTGCACATGGGCATGAGCGCGGCCCAGGCCCGGCGCCGCACGCTGGAGTTGCTGGACGAAGTCGGCATCCCCGATCCGGAGACCAGGATAGACGCCTATCCCAGCCAGATGTCCGGCGGCCAGCAGCAGCGGGTGATGATCGCCATGGCCATCGCCTGCGAACCCCGCCTGCTGATCGCCGACGAGCCGACCACCGCGCTCGACGTCACCATCCAGAAGCAGATCCTGGAACTGATCGCGCGCCTGCAAAAGCGCCACGCGATGGCGGTGCTGTTCATCACCCACGACCTCGGCCTGGTGTCGGAAATCGCCGACCACGTGATCGTCATGCGCCACGGCGAGGTGCGCGAGGCCGGCCCTGCGCGCGCGGTGCTCGAGCAGCCGCAGGACGGCTACACCAAGGCGCTGCTGCATTGCCGGCCGTCGCTCGATGCGCGGCCCTGGCATTTGCCGGTGATCGCCGATTACATGGCCGGCCCCCCGCCGCAGCGCTACGCCGGCGGCGACATCGCCGAAGGGCAGGGCGTCACGCCGCTGCATCCGCTGGAGCGCCAGCGCGGCAGCGGGCCGGACGACGAGCCGCTGCTGGTGGTGAACAACCTCAGCAAGAGTTTTTACCAGCGCGAAGGCTGGTTCGGAAAGCGCGAGTTTCAGGCGGTGAAGGATGTCTCGTTCACGCTGGCGCGCGGCAAGACCCTGGGCGTGGTGGGCGAATCGGGCTCCGGCAAGACCACCGTCGGCCTGACCCTGCTGCGGCTGCACCAGGCCAGCGGCGGCAGCGCACTGTTCGACGGCCGCGACCTGCTGGCGATGTCGGCGCGTGAATTCCAGGCCTACAAGCGGCGCATCCAGATCATCTTCCAGAACCCGTACGCCTCGCTGAACCCGCGCTTCACGGTCGGCCAGATCCTGCTGGAGCCGATGCGCATCCACCGCATCGGAGCAGGCGAACGCGAGCGTGTCGCGCTGGCCCACCAGTTGCTGGAAAAGGTTGGGCTGCCGGCGTCGGCCTTCCTGCGCTATCCGCACGAGTTTTCCGGAGGCCAGAGGCAGCGCATCGCCATCGCGCGCTGCCTGACGATGCAGCCGGAGATCCTGGTGTGCGACGAGTCCGTCTCGGCGCTGGACGTGTCGGTGCAGGCGCAGGTGCTGAACCTGCTGCAGGATCTGCAGGATGAGTTCGGACTGTCATACATCTTCATCTCGCACGACTTGTCGGTGGTGAAGTACATCGCCGACCAGGTGATGGTGATGCACCAGGGCGCGGTGGTGGAAATGGCCGATTCGGACCAGTTGTACCGCGATCCCCGGCACCCGTACACGCGGGCCTTGCTGGCCGCAATACCGCGTCACGGTTAAGCGCTTTTTAAGATAAGATATCCGTATGGCGAACTTAATCCTTTTATTGCAAGAATATGGCGTACTGATCGTGTTTGCGATCGTACTGGTTGAGCAGATCGGCCTGCCGATTCCTGCGTTCCCCTTGCTGATCGTGGCCGGCGCCCTGTCGGTCGATGGCGACAGCAGCTGGCTGGCCGTGCTGTCGGTCAGCGTGGTTGCCTGCCTGATCAGCGACTATTTCTGGTTCCGCGCCGGGCGCTACTACGGCAAGCGCATCCTGCGGCTGCTGTGCAAGATTTCCCTGTCGCCCGATTACTGCGTCAGCCAGACCGAAGACAATTTCAACCGCTGGGGCCCGAAGGCGCTGGTGGTGGCCAAGTTCATTCCCGGTTTTAACACCATCGCGCCGCCGCTGGCTGGCGCCATGGGCACCAGCAACGCTACCTTCCTCGGCTTCAGCATCGCCGGCGCCATCGTCTGGAGCGGCACCGGCATCGCCATCGGCGCCGGCTTCCACACCCAGATCGACCAGGTGCTGGAGATCCTGAGCACGATGGGCACCACCGCGCTGATCGTGCTGGGCGTGTTGCTGCTGCTGTTCGTCGGCTTCAAATATATCGAGCGCAAGCGTTTCCGTCAGTCGGTGGAAATCGACCGCGTCACCATCGACGAGCTGAAAAAGTTGCTGGAGCAGGGCAAGGAGCCGGTGCTGATCGACGCCCGGAGCGTCACGGCGCAGATGCTGGAGCCGGCCGTGCCGGGCGCGCTGCTGTTCAACGGCGGCGAGCCGATACCGGAGCTGGCGGCGCTGGCCAAGGACCGCCACATCATCGTCTACTGCAGCTGCCCGAACGACGTCACCGCCGCCCACGTGGCGAAGGAGCTGATCGGCCACGGCTACAGCCGCGCCAAGCCCCTGCATGGCGGCCTGGATGCCTGGAACGCCGCGTTCGGCGTGCCCCGCGAAGTCGACGAGGGCAATACGGCCTCGGTCGGTTAATCGCTGGCCCGAGGCTGGTCGGGAATCAGCCTCAGGTCGTCGTGATCGTATTGGTAATAAAACGTCCCATTTTGCCCCTGCTCATTGCGCATCCCCCGGATGACCAGCAGGGTGCTGTCGCGACGGAACTCGATGGGTTCCTTTGTGGCGTCCGGGGAGCAGCAAACAGTGAATGGCAGCCAAGTCACGTTTCCGCTGCGGGCATCCAGAATTACCCCCATTAAGCACTGCGCTCCGCAGCCCCAGGTACTCAGCACATAGCGGCCGGCAAAATTTACCGGCTGTTTCGCGGCTGCGCTCAGGCGGGTGCGAAATTCACGGTCGACCGTCGTGCGAAATATGGGTTTTGCTACGGGGCCTGTGTAGTTTTCGCTGGCAGGAAAGCGGGAGAATGGCGGAGCCTCCGCCCTCGCGTCCATGGCGGTCAGGGCAAATGCTGTTATGGTCAGTAAGTGGAATAGGGGCGTCATGGTTAATAATACCAGTGATGTCTTTGCCAAAATTTCCGGGCCTTGGCTGCACTATGATAGCGCTGACGGATATATCGGATGCCTCCCTGGCATTCTTCCACGTCGTTGCCGAACGAATCTGCCCCGTTCGGGTTTAGTTCATAGTTGTTTCTTAATAGCTGGAACAAGCCTCGCGCCGTAGAGTAGCTATTGCGCGCGTCAACTTTTCCACTGGATTCCTGCGCCATGATCCACAGCAGATCTTGAAACTGTGTGGTCGGAATTTTTTCCAACCGCATAGCTTCCCGCAGCGCGCTTTTGGACGACTCGGGAACCACCGATGGATCCCGTTCAGACGTATCTCCGTGTGCGACTCTTTTCTTGCGTGTGGCATGCGTGGTCATTCGAGCTCTCCCGTTCTGACAGTGAAGACTCAAGACTGACCGCATTTATCCCCGCCGTTTTGAGACCGCTCAACCGTAGTCCAGCCCGCAATATTGCTCCTAAAAATCGTAGTCATACTACGTAAAAAATATCCCGCATTGTAATTTCATGTGGCAAAGCTGCTTCATGTGTACTAAAACTACAAACTTCGCTTGCTTCTCTGCGTGAAAATACCTTAAGCTTAGGCCTCAACTATTTTCGATCTATCATGACAGCTCAGTCCCTTCAAACGCCTCCCTCCCTGACCACTGCATTCCCAGGTGGCCCGCGTCTGCTGGCGGACATCGGCGGTACCAACGCGCGCTTTGCGCTGGAGACCGCTCCGGGCCGGATTGAAGCGATCGAAGTATTGGCTTGTGCCGCGTATCCAACCTTGGCCGCCGCCCTGGTTGCCTATCTGGCCTCGCCGACCGTCGCCCAGGCCGGCGTCACCGGCATCAGGAACGGCGCTATCGCTATCGCCAATCCTGTCACCGGCGACATGGTGCGCATGACCAACCACCACTGGGAATTCTCGATCGAGGCGCTGCGCCGCGAAGTCAACTTCGACACGCTGGTCGTCGTCAATGACTTCACCGCGCTGGCGAGTTCGCTGCCGCAGTTGTCGGCCACCCAAAAACACCAGGTCGGCGGCGGTACCGCCATCGCCGGCACGCCGCTGGGCCTGATCGGCGCCGGCACCGGCCTCGGCGTCTCCGGACTGATCCCGGGCAAGGACGGCTGGACCGCGCTGCTGAGCGAGGGCGGCCACGTCACCTTCGCGCCGGCCAACGCCACCGAAGTCGCCATCCTGCAATTTGCCTGGAAAGAATTCGAACACGTCTCCGCCGAACGCCTGATGTCCGGCGCCGGCATCGAGCTGATCTACCGCGCGCTGGCCGACCATACCGACATGCCGGCCGAAAAACTGAGCGCCGCCGACATCTCGCGCCGCGCGCTGGCCGGCGAATGCACGCTGTGCGACGAAGTCATCGAGGCGTTCTGCTGCATGCTGGGCACCATCGCCGGCAATATCGCCGTCACGCTGGGCGCGCAGGGCGGCATTTATATAGGCGGCGGCATCGTGCCGCGCCTGGGCGCGCGTTTCGACCGCTCCGGCTTCCGCGCCCGCTTCGAGGCCAAGGGCCGCTTCAACAAATACCTGTCCGAAGTGCCGACCTGGGTCATCACCGCCGAATACCCGGCGTTTGTGGGCGTTTCCGCAATCTTGTCAGAAAGACTTGCTGCCGCGTAAGGCTAGTTACATTTCGATGAAGCCGAAACGCGCGTTTTGCCGTTTTATCAGGTACAATTCGGCTTGTTGGATGAAACGTCTTTGATCGGTCTCGTATGTTTTCGCCCGAAAACTGCGCCTGTCGGCCGCGTTTCACGTAGAAAGCGATGGCCTAGGCCGTTGCCGGCATGTCCCTCTCTCCCGCCTGGCGCGCATCGGCCCGGGCGTCGGAAAAACAGCTTCAGCGAGTTATTCCAGCAGGCAGCATCATTGATGCCAGCCATTGCCTCACTGAATGTGATTGATTTCTTTCTTGCATGAAAATGCAACCACAAGATTGCTATGGATACAGCAGAGGCTAAAAGAGTCCTCGAAACCGCTTTGCTATGCGCTCGTGAGCCATTGTCGATCCACAGTCTGAAAAAGCTGTTTGTCGAGGTGGACGATCAAGACAGGCCGCGCGGTCCCGGAGTCGGTTCCGATACGATCAAGGAATTGCTCGAAGAATTAAGGCTGGACTGGGCCGGCAAGGGCGTTGAAGTGATCAGCCTGTCGACCGGCTGGCGCTTCCAGAGCCGCCCCGAGATGAAGCTGTATCTCGACCGGATGAACCCGGAAAAGCCGCCAAGATATTCGCGGGCGACGCTGGAAACGCTGGCCATCATCGCCTACCGCCAGCCTGTCACGCGGGGCGATATTGAAGAAATACGCGGCGTCGCCGTCAATTCGCAGACGATCAAGATGTTGGAAGACCGGGGCTGGGTAGACGCCATCGGTTATCGCGACGTCGTCGGCCGCCCGGCTTTGCTGGGCACCACCAAGCAGTTTTTGGATGATTTGGGCTTGAATTCGCTGTCCCAGCTGCCTCCTTTGCAGCAAATCAGCGATGCGCAGGGAGGCGGTCCGGACATGGAAGCGCTGGAAGCAGCCCTGCAGGAAAACTTTGACAAAGCGGCACACCAAGCCGCGCAACAACCAGATGGTACGGATAGCGAGTTGCCAGTGGCCGAAGCAGAAGCCGCGACTAGCCCGGAAGCCGGCCAGCAAGCACAAACACAACCCGCGCCAGATGTAACGGTTGACGCTGAGCACAACCAAGAAACGAATAATGAACAATCCTAATTCCCCAGAGACAGTCAACGACGTAGCGCCGGCCGAAGTGGCCGCCAAGCCTAAGCGTCGCACCAAAGCCCAGATCGAAGCCGATGGCGAGGCGCATGCGCCGAGCGCTGCCGCGTCCGGCGATGCGCCAGTCGCCGCCAAGGCCAAGCGCAAGACCAAGGCTGACGCCGAAGTCGCCGCCGCCGATGCGCCGGCCCCAGTGAAGAAGCCGCGCGCCAAGCCGGCCGCCAAGTCCGCCGATGCAGCCGTTACCGCTGAAGCCGCGCCGCAAGCCGCCGCGCCAGCCGCAGCCGCCGATGCGCCAGCCAAGGCGCCACGCGCCAAAAAGCCAGCCGCCGCACCAGCCGCCGACGCCGCACCAGCAGCCTCTGCGGCAGCTCCAGCCCCAGCAGTCGAAGCGCAAGCCGCTCCTGCCGAAGCCGGCGAGCGCGCAGAACGTGGTCCGCGCGGTCCACGCGGTCCGCGCCAGATGCGCGAACAGCGCGCCGCCCGCCAGGCCATGATGCCGCGTCCGGAACCGGTCGTAGCCGCCGATGGCGAAGCCGCTCCGGCAGCCGACGGCGCCGCTCCAGCCGAAGGTGGCAAGCCACGCCACGAGCGCGGTCCACGCGCCGATGGCCAGCGCAACGGCAAGAACGGCAAGGGCAAGAACGGCAAGCCACGCAACGGCCAGAACGCCGGCGGCAAGCCGAACGACGCGGATGCAGCATTCTCCTACGTCACTTCGGACGCCTTCGACAGCGACGAGCCATCCAAGGGCCGCCACGCCGCGCCGAAAGCCGTGCGCCGCGACCTGACCTCCGACGACGACGCGCCCAAGCTGCACAAGGTGCTGGCCGAAGCCGGCCTGGGTTCCCGCCGCGACATGGAAGAACTGATCGTTGCCGGCCGCGTGTCGGTCAACGGCGAGCCGGCCCACATCGGCCAGCGCATCTTGCCGACCGACGCTGTGCGCCTGAACGGCAAGCTGATCCAGCGCCGCGTCAGCAAGAAGCCGCCGCGCGTGCTGGTGTACCACAAGCCTGCCGGCGAAATCGTCTCGATGGACGATCCGGAAGGCCGTCCATCGGTGTTCGATCGCCTGCCGACCATGAAGGCTGGCAAATGGCTGGCCGTCGGCCGCCTGGACTTCAACACCGAAGGCCTGCTGCTGTTCACGACCTCCGGCGATCTGGCCAACCGTCTGATGCACCCGCGCTACCACATCGACCGTGAATACGCGGTGCGTACGCTGGGCGTGCTGGAAGAAGGCATGCGCCAGAAGCTGCTGGCCGGCGTCGAGCTGGAAGACGGCCTGGCGCAGTTCTCCAAGATCGCCGACGGCGGCGGCGAAGGCATCAACAAGTGGTACCGCGTGATCATCGGCGAAGGCCGTAACCGCGAAGTGCGCCGCATGTTCGAAGCGATCGGCCTGACCGTGTCGCGCCTGATCCGTACCCGCTACGGCGCGATGACCTTGCCAAGCAGCCTGAAACGCGGCCGCTGGGAAGAGCTGGAAGAAAACACCGTGCGCGACATGCTGGCCGCCTACGGCGTCGATAAAAAAGGCGGCGACGCGCCTGCCGCCCCGCGCGGCAAAGGCCCGCAGCAAGCCAAGCCGGCCCAGAACAAGGGCCCGGAAAAGCGTCCGCAACGCGGCCGTGATGCCGAGCGCGACGATCGCGACTTCGACGATGACGACGAGGACGATCACGACGAACCGAACTTCAACCGCGCCGACGTCAGCAACGCCAACGCGATGCCGTTCGCCAAGGGCCCGCGCGGCAATGGCCGTGGCCAGGGTGGCTTCGGCGGCGGTCAGGGCCGCCCAGGCGGTGCTGGTGCCGGCAATGGCCGTGGCGGCCAGGGCAGCGGTCGTCCGGGTGGTGCTGGTGCGCAGACGTCCGGCCGTCCAGGCGGCCGTCCGCAAGGCATCGGCGGTTACGCCGGCGGCCGTCCGCTGGGCGAAGGCCCGGCGCGTCCGCAAGGCCAGGGTGGCCGTCCGCAAGGTCAAGGCCAGGGGCGTGCCCAGGGTGGCGGCCAGGGTGGACAAGGGCAGGGCGGCGGCCAATCGGCCAAAGGCCCGAGCCGCGGTCCACGCCAGCCGGATCCATTGCAAACCACTTTCGGTTTCGGTAATGCCGGCGCACCGCGCCGCAACCAGCCGCCGCGTGGTGGCGCCATCGATCACGGCATGCCGCGTCGCCGCAAGGGTTAAGGCAGTCAACTTGCAAAACGGGGCGCAAGCCCCTGTTTGTAAGGCTTCTGGCCTTGTATGAACTGTTGTAAGCCTGCTTTTCCGCCCCGTGCGGCATTGCAGCGGAAAGCATATAAGGTTATAATAACCAGCCTAGTAAAAGTTCTTCGCAGGGTACATCCCTGAGAATGCTTTCATCTGGCTGAGTATTACAAGAAGATGGGCAGATGCCCATTTTTTTTTTGGTGAACCGTTTTGAACGGTCTGTTTTTGATAAGTTGGAAACAGGCCTTGATCTGGAGAATTTCTTGCAGCTGCCGGAATTAATTGAAAAGACCGTTGCCGGTCTGGGCTATGAGCTGGTTGATGTCGAACGGGCCGAGCGCGGACTGCTGCGCGTCTTTATCGATTTCAGCGCAGCCGACGCCGAAGAAAAAGGCCCGATTACCGTAGAAGATTGCGCTACGGTCAGCCACCAGCTGTCGCACGTGCTGACGGTCGAGAACGTGAATTACGAGCGTCTCGAAATCTCGTCGCCAGGGCTGGATCGCCCGGTGCGCAAGCTGGAAGACTTCGTGCGTTTTGCCGGTTGCGAAGCAATCGTCAAACTGCGCACCGCAATGCCGGGTACGAACAACCGGAAATCGTTCCAGGGGATTCTGCAAGAACCCCAGGGCGATAATTTGTCGTTGGAATTTGAAAGCAATGATGGTCCGGCGCTGTTGGAGTTTACGCTCGCCGATGTGGATAAGGCACGCTTGGTGCCACAGGTGGTTTTTAAGGGACGCAAAGCATGAGTCGCGAAGTTTTGTTATTGGTAGACGCGCTGGCGCGTGAGAAAAACGTCGATAAAGATGTGGTTTTCGGCGCGTTGGAGTTCGCGTTGGCGCAAGCCACGAAGAAACGCTATGAAGGTGAAGTCGATATCCGCGTTTCGATCGACCGCGAGTCGGGTGAGTTCGAATCCTTCCGCCGCTGGCACGTCGTGCCTGATGAGGCAGGTCTGCAACTGCCTGACCAGGAAATCCTGCACTTCGAAGCCAAGGAACAGATTCCGGACATCGAAGTGGACGACCACATCGAAGAGCCTATCGAATCCGTCGAGTTCGGCCGCCGCTTTGCGCAAGACACCAAACAGGTCGTCCTGCAGCGCGTGCGTGACGCCGAGCGCGAACAGATCCTGGTGGACTTCCTGGAGCGCGGCGACTCGCTCGTGACCGGCACCATCAAGCGCATGGAACGCGGCGACGCGATCGTCGAGTCGGGCAAGATCGAAGCCCGCCTGCCACGCGACCAGATGATCCCGAAAGAAAACCTGCGTATCGGTGACCGCGTCCGCGCCTTCATCCTGCGTATCGACCGCAATATGCGCGGCCCGCAAGTGATCCTGTCGCGTACCGCTCCAGACTTCATCATGAAGCTGTTCGAGCTGGAAGTGCCGGAAATCGAGCAAGGCATGCTGGAAATTAAATCGGCGGCACGCGATGCCGGCGTCCGCGCCAAGATCGCCGTGTACACGGCCGACAAGCGCATCGACCCTATCGGCACCTGCGTCGGCATGCGCGGTTCGCGCGTGCAGGCTGTCACCGGCGAGCTGGGCGGCGAACGCGTCGACATCGTGCTGTGGTCCGAAGACCCGGCGCAATTCGTCATCGGCGCGCTGGCTCCGGCCAACGTTTCGTCGATCATGGTCGATGAAGAGAAGCACGCGATGGACGTCGTCGTCGACGAAGAAAACCTGGCAATCGCCATCGGTCGCTCCGGCCAGAACGTGCGCCTGGCTTCCGACCTGACCGGCTGGAAGATCAACATCATGACGGCCGAAGAATCGGCCGACAAGGCAGCCCAGGAAACCGCGGCAGTGCGTGCACTGTTCATGGAAAAACTGGACGTCGATCAGGAAGTCGCCGACATCCTGGTGGAAGAGGGCTTTGCCAGCCTGGAAGAAATCGCTTACGTGCCGATCTCCGAAATGCTGGAAATCGAATCGTTCGACGAAGATACCGTCAACGAACTGCGCACCCGCGCCCGTGACGCCCTGGTCACCGAAGCGATCGCTTCGGAAGAAGGCCTGGAAGGCATGGACGAGGCGCTGGTCGGTCTGGAAGGCATGGACCGCATCACCGCAGGCAAGCTCGGCCTGGCTGGTATCAAGACTGTAGAAGCATTTGCTGCACTGGCTTACGACGAATTTGGCGCCATCCTGGCCCTGTCCGCCGACCGTGCACGAGAACTGATTAAGAGTGAATTTGAAGATGTGACCGACGATGAGATGAAGTTGGTTGACTCAAAGTACGACGATCGTGCCAAAGGCTTGCAAGCCAAGGCATGGAGTCTTGCCGAATCCGCAAAGGCTTAATTTGAGTATCTTTATCATCTCCGCGACACATAGAAAAGAGGACTGAATGGCGAGTAACAACGTAGCCCAATTTGCCACCGAACTGAAGATGCCTGCAGATTTGCTGCTGACGCAGCTGCGTTCTGCCGGCGTCGAAAAAAGTTCGACGTCAGATCCATTGTCGAAAGATGATAAGGATAAGCTGCTTGATCACTTGCGCCGTACCCACGGTGCATCGGCTGATACCGAAAAGAAGAAGATCACGCTGACGCGCAAAGAAACCACTGAAATCAAGCAGGCCGACGCCAATGGCAAGGCCCGCACGATTCAGGTCGCTGTGAAGAAGGTACGCACCTTCGTCCAGCGCGACGAGCCGGTAGCCGCCGCGCCGGTGGCGCCTGCCGCCCCGGTGGTGGACGCCGCTGAAGTCGCTCGCCGTGAAGAAGAAGCACGCAAGCAAGCGGAACTGATCGCACGTCAGGAAGCGGAACTGCGCGAGAAGCAAGAGCGCCTGGCCAAGCTGGAATCGGAAAAGGAAGCGCAGGCTAAAGCCACCGCCGCCGCCGAAGCCGAAGCCAAGAAGGAAGCCGACGCCGAAGCGAAGAAAGCCGCCGTCAAGGCCGCTGCCGCTGCGACCGCCGTAGCCGCTGGCGCCGCGCCAGCCGCGACCGACACCGCCGCCGAAGAAAAGAAAAAAGCCGCTGCCGAAGAAGCCAAGAAGAAGGCCGCCGCCGCCGCCAAGGAAGCCGCCGACAAAGCGGCCGCCACCGAGCTGGCACGCAAAGCCGTGGCTGACGAAGTAGCACAGATCAAGGCCATGATGAACGCGCCACGCCGCGCCATCAAAGCCCCTGAACCAGCGCCTGCGCCGGTCAAGGCCAAGGTTGCCGAAGGCACGCTGCACAAGCCAGCCACCGGCGCCGTCGCCAAACCTGGCGACAAGCCAGGCGACAAGAAGCCTGTCAGCGCGGACAAGAAGTCGATCAAGTCGGCCAATGTCTCGTCGACCTGGCAGGACGACGCCAAGAAACGCGGCGCACCTGGCAACACCGCCAACAAGGGCCGTGGCAACACCGGTTCCGGTGGCCGTGACGGCTGGCGCAGTGGTGGCAAGGGCGGCCGTCGTGGCTCGCACGCCGATGACCGCGAAACCAATTTCCAGGCGCCGACCGAAGCCGTCGTCAAAGACGTCTACGTGCCGGAAACCATCACCGTGGCCGAACTGGCGCACAAGATGTCCGTCAAGGCTTCCGAAGTCATCAAGCAACTGATGAAGCTGGGCCAGATGTGCACCATCAACCAGGTGCTGGACCAGGAAACCGCGATGATTCTGGTCGAGGAAATGGGCCACAAGGCCTTCGCCGCCGAGATGGACGATCCGGAAGCACTGCTGGCCGACCAGGGTGAGCACGCTCACTTCGAGTCCGTGCCGCGCGCACCGGTCGTTACCGTCATGGGTCACGTCGACCACGGTAAAACCTCGCTGCTGGATTACATCCGCCGCGCCAAAGTGGCGTCGGGCGAAGCCGGCGGCATTACCCAGCACATCGGCGCGTACCACGTGGACACCCCACGCGGCACGATCACCTTCCTGGATACGCCGGGTCACGAAGCCTTTACGGCGATGCGTGCCCGCGGTGCGAAAGCAACCGACATCGTCATCCTGGTGGTGGCAGCCGACGACGGCGTGATGCCGCAAACCAAGGAAGCTATCGCTCACGCGAAAGCGGCCGGCGTGCCTCTGGTGGTGGCGATCAACAAGATCGACAAACCGGGCGGTAACGTGGACCGTGTGACGCAAGAGCTGGTCGCAGAACAAGTGGTGCCGGAAGAATACGGTGGCGAATCGCCATTCGTGCCGGTATCGGCCAAGACCGGCGAGGGCATCGACGCCCTGCTGGAACAGGTGCTGCTGCAAGCCGAGGTGCTGGAACTGAAAGCCCCGATCGATGCGCCTGCGCGCGGTCTGGTGGTTGAAGGCCGTCTGGACAAGGGCAAGGGCCCGGTCGCGACCGTGCTGGTTCAGTCCGGTACGCTGAAGCGCGGCGACGTGATCCTGGCTGGCTCCTCCTTCGGCCGCGTTCGCGCGATGCTGGACGAGAACGGCAAGCCGATCAACGAAGCCGGTCCTTCGATCCCGGTCGAAATCCAGGGTCTGACCGAAGTGCCGCAAGCCGGTGAAGAAGTCATGGTCATGGCGGACGAGCGTAAAGCCCGCGAAATCGGTCTGTTCCGTCAAGGTAAGTTCCGCGACGTGAAACTGGCCAAGCAGCAAGCCGCGAAGCTGGAAAACATGTTCGACCAGATGGCCGAAGGCGAAGTCAAAAACCTGCCGCTGATCATCAAGACCGACGTGCAGGGTTCGCAGGAAGCGCTGGTTGGCTCGCTGCAAAAACTGTCGACCTCCGAAGTGCGCGTACAAGTCGTGCACGCAGCGGTCGGCGGCATCACCGAATCGGACGTCAACCTGGCGGTCGCTTCGAAAGCGGTCATCATCGGCTTCAACGCCCGTGCCGATGCACAGGCGCGCAAGCTGGCCGAGTCGAACGGCGTGGACATCCGCTACTACAACATCATTTACGATGCGATCGACGAGATCAAATCGGCGTTGTCGGGCATGCTGGCGCCAGAGAAGCGCGAGACCGTTATCGGTCAGGTCGAGATTCGCCAGGTTATCCTGGTCTCGAAAGTCGGCGCGATTGCCGGTTGCCTGGTCACCGATGGCGTGGTCAAGCGTTCGTCCTCGGTACGCCTGCTGCGCAACAACATCGTGGTGTGGACCGGCGAGATCGACTCGCTCAAACGCTTCAAGGACGACGCGAAAGAAGTACGCGCCGGTCTGGAGTGCGGCTTGTCGCTGAAGAACTACAACGACATCCAGGTGGGCGACTCCCTGGAAGTGTTCGAAGTTCAGGAAATCGCCCGTACGCTGTAAGCCCAGGCGCACAGGCAGCAATAAGGTAAAGTGGACGGGGGCATCAGCTCCCGTCCACTTGCCGTTTATGGAATATCATGGCAAAACATAGCAAAAACATCCCGCAGCGCGGTCAGCGCGTGGCGGATCAGATCCAGCGCGATCTGTCTGAAATCATCGCTTTCGAGTTGAAAGACCCGCGCGTCGGCATGATCACCATCACCGAAGTTCAGGTGACGCCGGACTACGCGCATGCGAAGATCTTCTTCACCATGCTCAAGGACAGCAAAGAGCAGGTCAAGCAAACCGTCGACGGCCTGTCCGCCGCGGCCGGCTACATGCGCGGCCAGCTGGGCAAGCGCCTGCACATCCACACGCTGCCGGCACTGCACTTCGTGCACGACACCTCGACCGCGCGCGGCATGGAACTGTCGGCGCTGATCGACCAGGCCAACAGCACCCGCTCGCTGGACGACGACCAGGCACCGGCCGAAGAGAAGAAGGACGGCGAGTAAGCACGCTGCACCGATGAAGCAAAACCATCCTAAAAAAGTCCGCGACCTGGTCGACGGCGTGCTGCTGCTCGACAAGCCGGTCGGCTTTTCCAGCAACGACGCGCTGATCAAGGCCAAGCGCGTGCTCAACGCCAAGAAGGCCGGCCACACCGGCACCCTCGATCCCTTCGCCACCGGCTTGCTGCCGCTGTGCTTTGGCGAGGCCACCAAGTTCTCGCAGGACTTGCTGGAAGCCGACAAGACCTACGAAACCACGGTCCACCTGGGCCAGACCACCGACACCGGCGACACCGAAGGCGAAGTGGTGGACAGCCGCGACGTCAACGTCACGCTGGAGCAGATCCACGCCGTGCTGGAAAAATTCCGCGGCCCGATCGCCCAGGTGCCACCCATGTATTCGGCGCTGAAGCGCGACGGCAAGCCGCTGTACGAGTACGCCCGCGCCGGCATCACGCTGGAGCGCGAAGCGCGCAACGTCGTCATCCACAAGCTGGAGCTGGTGTCCTACGAGGCGCCGTTCCTGAAGCTGGTGGTCACGTGCAGCAAGGGCACCTACATCCGCGTGCTGGGCCAGGACATCGGCGAAGCGCTCGGCTGCGGCGCCCACCTGAACGCGCTGCGCCGCACGCAAGTCGGCCCGCTGACCATGGACGGCATGCTGACGCTGGAACAGCTGACCGCGCACGCAGCGCCGCTCAGTCTGCTGGCGCCGGTCGATGCGCTGCTGGCCAGCTTCCCGGCCGTGCGTCTGAACGCCGAACTGGCCAAGCGCTTCCTCAACGGCCAGCGCCTGGCGCTGGGCAAGGAGCCGGTCGAAGTGCCGGCCGAGCAGGGCAGGGTGCGCGTCTACCTGGACGCCAAACTGCTGGGCACCGCCATCCTCGGCGAATACAGCATCCTGGCGCCGGAGCGGCTGATCGCCTTCACGCCCGAATAGCAACTCTTTGAAAATATTCAGGAAGCCGGCGAGATAGTTGCAACGCAACATGCTATACTAGCCGGCTTCTCGTACAGTACGTACGTGCCCGCAGTTTTTCAGCATATAAAATCATCATGTCTACTACAAAACGCGCAATTCGTAATATCGCCATCATCGCCCACGTTGACCACGGTAAAACTACCCTGGTGGATCAGCTGCTGCGTCAGTCCGGCACCTTCCGTGAAAACCAAGCGGTCGACACCCGTGTCATGGACTCGAACGACCTGGAAAAGGAGCGCGGCATTACGATTCTGTCGAAGAACTGCGCTGTTGAGTACGAAGGCACCCACATCAACATCGTCGACACCCCAGGCCACGCCGACTTCGGCGGCGAAGTGGAGCGTGTTCTGTCGATGGTTGACTCGGTTCTGCTGCTGGTCGATGCCCAGGAAGGCCCGATGCCACAGACCCGTTTCGTGACCCGCAAGGCACTGGCCCTGGGCCTGAAGCCTATCGTCGTGGTCAACAAGGTCGACCGTCCTGGCGCGCGCGCTGACTGGGCGATCAACCAGACCTTCGAACTGTTCGACAAGCTGGGCGCTACCGACGAACAACTGGACTTCCCTATCGTTTACGCTTCGGGCCTGAACGGCTACGCCGGCCTGACCGAAGACGTACGTTCGGGCGACATGAAGCCGCTGTTCGACGCCATCCTGGAACACGTGCCAGTGCGCGACGACAATCCAGAAGGCCCGCTGCAGATGCAAATCACGTCGCTGGACTACTCGTCCTACGTCGGCAAGATCGGCATTGGCCGCGTCAACCGTGGCACCGTCAAGGTCGGCCAGGACGTTCTGGTCATCAATGGCCCAGGCGCCACCCCGATCAAAGGCCGCATCAACCAGGTGCTGAACTTCAAGGGCCTGGAGCGCGTGCTGGTGAACGAAGCTGTTGCCGGCGACATCTGCCTGATCAACGGTATCGACGAAATCGGCATCGGTTCGACGCTGTGCGCGGTGGACACCCCTGAAGCGCTGCCTATGCTGACCGTCGACGAGCCTACCCTGACCATGAACTTCATGGTCAACAACTCGCCACTGGCCGGCCGCGAAGGCAAGTTCGTCACCTCGCGCCAGCTGCGCGACCGTCTGGACAAAGAACTGAAAGCCAACGTTGCTCTGCGCGTTGCTGCAACCGAAGACGACACCACGTTCGAAGTATCGGGCCGTGGCGAGCTGCACCTGACCATCCTGATCGAAAACATGCGTCGCGAAGGTTTCGAGATGGCTGTATCGCGTCCACGCGTTGTGTTCAAAATGGTTGATGGCGTGCGCCACGAGCCGTTCGAACAACTGTCGGTTGACGTTGAAGAAGCCAACCAGGGCGGCGTGATGGAAGAACTGGGCCGTCGTCGTGGCGACCTGCAGAACATGGAATCCGACGGCAAAGGCCGTGTGCGTCTGGAATACAAGATCCCAGCGCGCGGCCTGATCGGCTTCCAGGGCGAATTCATGACCCTGACCCGCGGTACCGGCCTGATGTCGCACGTGTTCGACGAATACGCGCCAGTGGACAACAGCAAGGGCGAACTGGGCGGCCGT
Organism: Rugamonas rivuli; assembly: GCF_009380165.1. Taxonomy (GTDB): domain Bacteria; phylum Pseudomonadota; class Gammaproteobacteria; order Burkholderiales; family Burkholderiaceae_D; genus Rugamonas; species Rugamonas rivuli. The sequence continues at coordinate 495,196 of NZ_WHUF01000003.1, read as the reverse complement.
CGCAACGGCGTGCTGATCTCGCAGGACGACGGCGCCGCTGTTGCCTACGCTATCTGGAAACTGCAAGATCGCGGCCGTATGTTCGTGGTCCACAACGACCCAGTGTACGAAGGCATGATCATCGGTATCCACTCGCGTGACAACGATCTGGTCGTCAACCCGATCAAGGGCAAGCAGCTGACCAACGTGCGTTCGTCGGGTACCGACGAAGCAGTGCGCCTGGTGCCGCCTATCCAGATGTCGCTGGAGTACGCTGTCGAATTCATCGACGACGACGAACTGGTGGAAATCACCCCGAAATCTATCCGTCTGCGCAAGCGCTTCCTGAAAGAGCACGAGCGTAAGAAGGCATCGCGCGAAGCGTAATACCTGCTTGGCGACAGCATACAAATTAAACCGCAGCTTCGGCTGCGGTTTTTTTTCGTCCGTCCGTCCGGCGTTGAATTCGTTTGCGTTTTCCTTGTCGCCGGGTTATTTTGGTGCATGGCAGCATAACCCGCATGGAGGAAGTTCCGTGAGTGACGATAAGACTAACCCGTGGCCGCAATGGCCCGGAAATCCGTTTGCGCTGGCCCAGCAGGCGACCGATTACTGGGTCGATGCCTGTCAGCGCAGCGTGCTGTTCATGGATGTGCTGCGCCAGCGCGGCGACGAGCGCAACCACCGCGCCGAGCAGACCGCGCCGCACGTGCTGAGCTTTGCATTCGAAGTCATCCTCGACGGCCGCCACCTGGCGCGGCCGGTCAATTACGGCCTGCTGTACATCGCGCCGCCGGACGGCGTCGCGCCCGATCCCACCAAGCGTCCCTTCATCGTGTTCGACCCGCGCGCCGGCCACGGCCCCGGCATCGGCGGCATGAAGCACGACAGCGAAATCGGCGTGGTGCTCAAGGCCGGCCATCCCTGCTACTTCGTCGGCTTCCTGCCGCAGCCGGTGCCCGGCCAGACCATCGAGGACGTGTGCCGCGCCGAGGCGCAGTTCATCGCCAAGGTGGCCGAACTGCACCCTAAGGCCGACGGCAAGCCTGCGCTGATCGGCAACTGCCAGGCCGGCTGGCAGATCATGATGACCAGCGCCCTCAATCCCGACCTGGTCGGCCCGCTGGTGCTGGCCGGTGCGCCGCTGTCATACTGGGCCGGCGTGCGCGGCAAGAATCCCTTGCGCTACCTGGGCGGCGTGCTCGGCGGCACCTGGATGACGGCGCTGGCGGGCGACCTGGGCAACGGCATTTTCGACGGCGCGCAACTGGTCGCCAACTTCGAAAAAATGAATCCGTCCAACACGCTGTGGAGCAAGAACTACAACGTCTATTCGAAGATCGACACCGAGGCGCACCGCTTCCTGGAATTCGAGAAATGGTGGGGCAATCCGGTGCTGCTGAACGCCGGCGAAATGCAGTACATCGCCGACTCGCTATTCGTCGGCAACCGCCTGAGCGACGCCGCGCTGATGGACAGCAATGGCCACCGCATCGACCTGCGCAATATTAAATCGCCGATCGTGGTGTTCTGCTCGTGGGGTGATGACATCACGCCGCCGCAGCAGGCGCTGGGCTGGGTGCTGGACCTGTACGAGGACGACGCCGCGCTGGTGGCGGGCGGCCAGACCATCATCTATTCCATGCACCAGAGCATAGGCCACCTGGGCATCTTCGTTTCCGCCTCGGTCGCCAACAAGGAACACGAGGAATTCACGGCGGCGATGGACATGATAGACATCATGCCGCCAGGCTTGTACGAGGCGGTGTTCCTCGACAAGGATGAGGAAATGCTGCAGGCGGAAATCGCTTCCGGCGACATGGCTGCAGGCGACTACGTGATGCGCTTCGAGCGCCGCAACCTCAATGCGCTGCGCGCGTTGGGCGGCAACGATATCGAGGACGAACGCCGCTTCGCCACCGTGGCCCGCGTCTCGGAAATCAACACCGGCCTGTACCAGACTTTTGCCAGTCCGCTGGTCAAGGCCATGGTGACGGAGTCCGGCGCCGAGCAGCAGCGCGAAGCCCATCCGCTGCGGCTGCGCTACCGCATGTTCTCAAGCAAAAATCCTCTGCTCGACGGCATACCGGCGATGGCCGAGAAGGTGCGCGCCGAGCGCCGTCCGGTGGCGGAGGACAATGTCTTCATGCAGATGCAGGAGGCGATGTCGCAGCAGATCGTCGACTCGCTGGACCGCTATCGCGACCTGCGCGACCAGGCCACGGAAAACATCTTCCTCGGCGTGTACGGTTCGCCGCTGCTGCAGGCGCTGGTGGGCCTGCGCACCGACGGCGGCCGTCCGCGCCGCATCGGCCGGGACATCGCGCGCGAGGCGGCGCTGAACGCGCACCGCGCGGCGGCCGCGCTGAAGACGGCGGAGGGCGGTGTCACGGAGGCCATCATCCGCGGCCTGCTGTACATCTACCGCAGCCCGGAGATGAGCGCGGCCGACGAGCGGGCCTTCGCCACCATCCGCCAGCTGCGCCTGCGCACTTCGGACGACCAGGAGTTGAGCGTCACGCATTTCAAGACCATCCTGCGCGAGCAGTATCTGATGCTGCAGGTGGACGAGGAGGCGGCCATCCGCGACCTGCCGCTGCTGCTGCCGGAAGCGCCGGAAGCGCGGGCGACGGCGCTGGGTATCGTCCGCCAGGTGGCGGGCGCGACGGGCACGCTGAGCGGCGACGGCGCCGTCAGGCTGGAGCGGGTCGCCGCCATGTTTGCGCCGCTGTCGCCCAAGCTGGCGGTGGTGCGCAAGAAAACCAAGGCCTGATCAGCTGGCCAGCGGTTTGCGCATGAAGACGCTGAGCGGATCGTCGCGGTAGTCGCCGTACGGCCCGCAACGTTCGAAACCGTGGCGCTCGTACAGGCCCAGCGCTTCCGGCTGGGCCGGGCCGCTTTCCAGCGTCAGCTGCGGACAGCCCTGTTCGCGTGCCGCCCCTTCCAGCAAGTCCAGCAGTCCGCGCGCCAGGCCTAGTCCGCGCGCGGCCGGCTGCACATACATGCGCTTGATCTCGCCGTATTCCGGCGTCAGCACCACGGCGGCGCAGCCGACCACGGCGCCCGCCGCGTCGCGCGCGACCGCGAAGCGCACGTGCGGCTGCATCAGCGACGGCAAATCCAGCGCATACACGGACTCCGGCGGATACAAGCTCAGCTGGTAGGCGTCGAGGTCGGCGATGAGGGCGATGACTTCGGGCTGGTCGGGGGATTCGAAAGCGATCGGCATGGCGGCGATGGACAGTTTAGTGGATGGAATAATCCAGTATAATGGATTCCATGGATATCAACAAACTCATTGCCAGCCGCCTGCTGGCCTTGCGCGACCGTCGCGGGCTGTCGCTGACCGCGCTGTCCGAGCGCAGCGGCGTGAGCCGCTCCAATATTTCGCTGATCGAGCGCGGCGAAAGCAGCGCCACCGCCACCGTGCTCGACAAGCTGGCCGGCGCGCTGGGCGTCACGCTGGCCTCGCTGTTCGAAGCGGGGCAGGACGAGCCGGCCCCGCCGTCGCCGCTGCAGCGCGCCGTCGACCAGCCGGTGTGGACCGATCCCGCCTCCGGCTATGTGCGGCGCCAGCTGTCGCCGGCCGTGCGCACGCCGCTGCAGCTGGTGGAGGTGGTGTTCCCGCCGGGCCAGCGCGTGACCTACGAGCAGGTCGTGCGCGAGGCCGACATCCACCAGCAGATCTGGCTGCTGGACGGCGTGATGGACGTCAGCGCCGGCGACCAGCAGTGGCGGCTGCAGGCGGGCGACTGCCTGGCCATCCGCGAAGACCAGCACATCAGCTACGCCAATCCCGGCAAGACGCCGGCGCGCTACCTGGTCGGGCTGGTGACGCTGCCTTTTGCGATATAATGTCGACCCCCAAGCGATTCCCATAGTTGCCACCATGACCATCATCACTTTGCCGACCACCGACAACGCGCCCGTGAAAGCGAGCCGCCGCCTGTCCGTCGCGCCGATGATGGACTGGACCGACCGCCATTGCCGCGTGTTCCACCGCCACATCAGCCAGCACACCTGGCTGTACACGGAGATGGTGACGACCGGCGCGCTGGTCTACGGCGACGTCGAACGCCACCTGCGCTTCAACGATGAAGAGCATCCGGTGGCGCTGCAACTGGGCGGCAGCGATCCGGCCGACCTCGCCACCAGCGCCAAGCTGGGCGAGAAGTGGGGCTACGATGAAATCAACCTCAACTGCGGTTGCCCGTCGGAGCGCGTGCAGAAGGGCGCTTTCGGCGCCTGCCTGATGGCCGAGCCGCAACTGGTGGCCGACTGCGTCAAAGCCATGCGCGACGCCGTCAGCATCGACGTCACCGTCAAGCACCGCGTCGGCATCGACCAGACCGAGAGCTACGATTTCGTGCGCGACTTCGTCGGCACCGTGGCAGAGGCCGGCTGCACGACCTTCATCGTCCATGCCCGCAACGCCATCCTCAAGGGCCTGTCGCCGAAGGAAAACCGCGAAATCCCGCCGCTCAAGTATGAGTTCGCCTACCAGCTCAAGCGGGACTTCCCTGACTTCGAAATCATTATCAACGGCGGCATCAAGACCGAAGCCGAGATCGATGAGCACCTGAAGCATCTGGACGGCGTCATGCTGGGCCGCGAGGCTTACCACAATCCCTTCGTCATGGCCGGTTTCGACCAGCGCTACTACGGCGACAGCCGCGCGCCCAAGAGCCGTGAAGAAGTGATCGAAGCCATGATTCCCTACATTCAAGCCCAGCTGGCCCTGCACGGCGCCCACGGCTTGAAACTCAACACCATCACCCGCCACATGCTGGGCCTGATGACGGGCCTGCCGGGTGCCCGCGCATTCCGCCAGGTCCTGTCCGACTCCAAAAAACTCGCCCTCGGCGATGCCCACCTGCTGCGCGAAGCCGCTGCCCGCCTACGTATTGCTGCGTAGCTCAGAGCACAATCTGACGTTTCTGGCAAACAATATATTGGACTGTTGGTATTTCCACGCAGAAAGTTCGTTTGCGTATTTTTTAGGCGGGTTTTGCTTGCTTTGAGGCAAAATTTGCATCTATAATTCCTGAATATACACACATATCCACCTTGTATTGACGTTTGTATATTGCGGTAAAACTACATGCAAGCAGCCGGTGGAGCCGCAAGTTTTGCATTCGCAGTCATTGTTTGCTACTGTCATAGATATTACCTAGCAGCAAGGGCCGGGTGGATTGTGTCGTGCACAAGACGAGACTATCCAGGGCACTCTTATCAACTGTGTCACTTAAAAAGAAGACGAAATGAATTTAGCAAAAATGAAAGTCGGAACGCGCCTGGGTCTCGGATTCGCCCTGGTTCTGTTATTCCTGGTGGCTGTCACCACCGTGGGTATCTTCCGCATGGCACAGATTCAGGATCGTCTGGATCACGTGATCACGGTGAACAACGTCGTGTCCCGCCTGGTGGTCGACATGCGCGCCAACGTGGGCGACCGCGTCACCTCGCTGCGCATCCTGACCATGATGACCGATGCCGCCGACATGGAACCGGACATGAACCGCATCAAGGAACTGGCCGCCAAGTACGCCGATGCACAAAACAAACTGAGCGCACAGTTCGCCACCGAAGCCAGCGCTGAAGAAAAAGCGCTGCTGGCAACGGTCAAGGAGCAGGAAGCGATCGCCATGCCGGCCATCGCCAAGGCGTCCGAACTGTGGCTGGCCAACAAGGCCGAAGAAGCGACCAAGGTCCTGATCAAGGAAATCCGCCCGGCCCAGAAAAAATGGATGGCCGCGCTGGATCAGCTGGGCGCGCTGGAAGAAAAACTGAACGCGCAAGTGCAGACCGACGCCGCCGCCGGCTTCTCGTCCGCCCGCAGCTTCATGATCATCCTGGGCGTGCTGGCTGTTGCGATCTCGGTCGCCGCCGCCTACGTCATCACCCGCGGCCTGCTGAAACAGCTGGGCGGCGAGCCTGACTACACCGCGTCGATCGCCGGCAGCATCGCCAACGGCGACCTGTCGATCGCCATCGACACCGACGGCAACGACAAGGACAGCCTGCTGTCCGAGATGAAGGAAATGCGCAACAGCCTGGTCGACATCGTAGGCCAGGTCCGCTCGGGCACCGAAACCATCGGCACCGCTTCGCGTGAAATCGCCGCCGGTAATATCGACCTGTCGTCGCGTACCGAAATGCAGGCGAGCTCGCTGGAAAAAACCGCTTCGGCGATGGAAGAACTGACCTCGACCGTTAAACAGAATGCGGACAATGCCCGCGAAGCCAATCAACTGGCGTCGGCGGCATCGGACGTGGCGATCAAGGGCGGCAAAGTGGTGTCGGAAGTGGTCAACACCATGAGCTCGATCGACGCTTCGGCCAAGAAGATTGTGGACATCATCGGCGTGATCGATGGCATCGCCTTCCAGACCAACATCCTGGCGCTGAACGCGGCAGTGGAAGCAGCCCGTGCCGGCGAACAAGGCCGCGGCTTCGCGGTGGTGGCGTCGGAAGTGCGCAACCTGGCCCAGCGTTCCGCTGGCGCCGCCAAAGAAATCAAGATGCTGATCGACGACTCGGTGGAAAAAGTCGGCGCCGGCACCAAGCTGGTCGGCCAGGCCGGCGTGACGATGGACGAAGTGGTGGCCTCGGTGCGCCGCGTGACCGACATCATGAGCGAGATCGCCAACGCCAGCCAGGAGCAGAGCGCCGGCATCGAGCAGGTGAACCACTCCATCATCGAGATGGACAGCATGACCCAACAAAATGCCGCGCTGGTGGAAGAAGCCGCCGCCGCAGCACAAAGCTTGCAAGACCAGGCCGCCGAACTGTCGCGCGTGGTCAGCATCTTCAAACTGGTGGAAGGCGAGGAGCGCGTGTCGGCTCCGGTGTACCAGCCTGCCGCCGCCAAGGCTCCGGTCAAACCGATCGTGGCCCGCGCTCCTGTCAAGAAACTGGCCTCCGCGCCGGCGCCTGCCGCAGCAGCCAAACCGAAGAAAGTCGCCTCGGCAGCTAGCGCAGCCGGCAGCGATGAGTGGGAAGAGTTTTAAAACTTTGCCGCAGTCTGCCGTCGCGCTTTTGCGCGGCATGTAGGTCCGCTGTGGGATTCGATCAACCAGTTTTTAATAATAAGTTTGGAAATTGTAAAATGAATAAGTTTTCTACCAGTGTATTCGCCGCCGTCATCCTGTCCGCCGCTTCGACCGCCTTCGCCGGTGAAGTGCCAGCATCCCTGGATGCCAAGAACTGCAAAGCTGAATACCCTAAAGCATCGCTGCTGAACGAAGAGCAGGGCGATGTGACCATGTCCTTCCTGGTGGCTGCCGACGGCAACGTGGTCGAGTCCAAGGTCGACAAATCGAGCGGTTACAAGAATCTGGACAAGGCTGCGATCAAAGCCTTGAGCGCTTGCAAGTTCAAGCCAGGCACCAAGGATGGCGCAGTTGCCCAGACCTGGACCAAAGTCGACTACAGCTGGAAGCTGTAATCAGCTAGTGTCAAACGGGGCCGTGCGGCGACGCGCGGCCTGAGTGCCGGATACAAACACTTGGGGAAATCATGTCTACAAATAAGCGTTGGTTGAGTGTGATCGCAGCAGTGCTCGTTTCGAGCGCACCGGCAGCGTTTGCTGCCGAAGTCCCGGCCAGTTTTGATGCCAAAAACTGCAAGGCCGAATACCCGAAAGCGTCGTTGATGAACGAAGAGCAGGGTACGGTTTCGATGTCCTTCCTGATCAAGGCCGACGGTACCGTGGCCGATTCCAAGATCGACAAGAGCAGCGGTTTCAAGAACCTGGACAAGGCGGCGATCAAGTCCCTGAGCGCTTGCAAGTTCAAGCCGGGCACCAAGGACGGCGCTCCCGCCGAAACCTGGACCAAGGTCGACTACGCCTGGAAGCTGGACTGATATACCCGAAGTCATAAAAAAGGAACCGCTCGCGGTTCCTTTTTTTTCGGCTGTTACAACCGTTGTAACAAGCTGTAATCGGGCTCCGGCGGCGGCAGACTTCCTTATATAGTACACTTTGAAACTAGGAGGAGTGCCATGAAAACCATCATCGCCGTTGTCGCCGCAGTGGCGGCACTGTCCGGCTGCGCCGTCCAGCAGCCCGGCTATTACGCCACCACCCGGGTGGTCCAGGATCCGTACCAGTGGCACACCGTATCGTCCGCGCCGTCGGACCGCGGCGGCTACACCACCGAGGAAATGCCGGCGTCCAGCTCGCGCGTGGTCTACACCACCGAGCCGGTCTACACCACCACCTACGTCCAGCCGGCGCCCGTGTACTATGCCCCCGCGCCGGTCTACTACGCGCCTGCGCCTGCCTATTACTACCCGCCGGTCAGCATCGGCCTGGACTTCTCGTTCGGCCACTGGTGCTGCGGCGGCCACTACCGTGGCCGAGGCTACCACCGCCGCTAAGGGCGGGCCGTGTCGGTCAGCTTTTGGGCGATGCGGGCCATGAAGGCGGAAGTCTTGAAGCGCCCGATCAGCGCCGTGAACACCAGCGAGGTGATGACGAAGTACAAGCTGCAATACAGGTAGACCGGCACCATGACACTGGTGCCGGTGGCCGCGATCACCGTGTTGCAGCGGCTGACCAGTTCGCTCACGCCGACCAGCGACGAGGCGCTGGAAGCGATGAAGGAAATCAGGAACACATTGATCCAGGTGGGGATGAACAGCAGCGCCGCGCCGATGTCGCCGCGCCGCCATGCGCGGTGCGCCACCACCAGGCTTTCGGACGTGAACGACAGCGGCGCCGCCGACAGCCCGATCACCGCCTTGATCCATTGCGGCACATGCACGGCGGTGCCGCTGCCCGGCAGCACGAACTCGCTGGGCAGCACGAACACCGCGTAAAAGATCAGCGCCAGCGTCGGCACGCCGCGGAAGAAGGTCGAGATCCGCTCGGCGATGGAGGCGGTGCGGCCCTGGCGCGTCACGCGCAGCCAGGCCAGGCCCGCGCCCATCAGCGAACCCAGTCCCACCGCGCACACCGCGATGAACACATTCCACAGAAAGCCCTGCAGCAGGAAGGGCGTCCACGTCAGCAGGAAGCTCAGGGTGTCGTTGTTCATGAGCGCTCCGCCACCGGCAGCCAGGCCTTTTCCAGGTAGTCGAACAGCCGCGACCACAGGCTGGTGATCAGGTAGAAGGTCATCAGCAGCACCGTCATGGTCAGGAAGATGTTGCCCTTTTCGGCGATCAGCAGGCTGCTCGCGCTCAGCAATTCGGGGATGGCGATGGCCGAGGCGATCATGGTCTGCTTGGTCAGGTTGATCAGCGCCTGCTTGACCGGCCAGTTGGCGTACTGCGCCGTGCGCGCCAACTGCCTCAACCGCAACCGGTAGCCGGGTTCGGTGCTGCGCACATGGTTGGCCGCCTCCAGGAAGGCGCGCATCACCATGCCCGCCGTGTAGTAGCCGGAGCAGAAGGCCGCCACCGCAAACGCCGGCAGCTTGAGGCCGAACTCGCGCATGGTCCAGCTGCCGAAGCCGAAGAAGATCAGGTACATCATCAGCAGCGGCGGCGTCAGCCGGCCGTAGGCCATGACGGTGTGGATGGCGCGCGTGTCCCAGCTGCTGCGGCCATCCACGGCGATGGCGACCGCGATGCCCAGCGTCAGGCTGATGGCAATGCTGCAGGTGATCAGCAGCATGGAGTAGGCGATGCCGGTCAGGAACTGCGTGCGGTCATAAGGGTCGTAGATGAAGTTCAAGTCCACGCCCAGCTGCTCCTTGACCCACAGGCCGACCGCCTGCACGCCCGTCACCTCGGTGCTGGACACATACTCGCCGCTGCGGCAGGCCGCCACCCAGTTGCCGCTGCTGTTGCGCACACATTTGTACAGCCCGTCCTTGTCGTGCTCGGACCAGATCGCCTTCTGCGCCGTCAGCCAGGAGGTCGAGGCGATGCCCCACCGGTTGTTCGCCTCCAGCAGCCAGCCGGTGCGGTGCAGCTCGGCCACGATATTGCCCAAGGCCAGATCCAGTTCGCTGCCCTGTTCACCGCGCGCGATGAAGATCGCCATCGGCGTGATCAGCGCGTTCGGCAGCGGCATCGTGTAGCCGCGCCACTCGGGCAGCTTGGCCGTGTTGGCCAGCGCCGCCGTCGCGTACAGGAAGCCCGAGCACTGGCCGTCGCGCAGCGCCAGATGGGCGTCGCGCACGGTCTTGTAGGTTTGCAGTTCCAGCAGATAGCGCTCGCTCATCGGCTTGTTGAAATAACTGCCTTGCACCGCGCAGATGGTTTCGTGGCGTATCTTGGGCCAGGCGTCGACCGCTTCGCCCGGCTTGAACAGCACGTTGACGCTGGTCTCGTTGTAGCCCGGTTCGACGGCGGTGGCGATCTTGCGCCGCGCCGCCGTGTCGCCGACGGTGGAGATCAGGATGTCGACATCGCCCAGCTCCAGTTTCTGAAACCGGTTCTCGGTGGTGATGCTGACTTTTTTCAGGCTGACGCCGAGGCGCTGGGCGATCAGCGCGGCGATGTCGCTCTCGAAGCCGACCACTTCGCCCTGGGCGTTGAGCGAGTTGTAGGGGCTGAAGTCGGTCTTGACGCCGACCCGTATCACGCCCTTCTTGCGGATGCTGTCGAGCGCCGGACTGTTGCTGGCCGCCTGCGCCGCCAGCGACAGCAAGAGCATGCCGATCAGACCCAACAGGTACAAAAAAGCTCGATTCCGCATAATTGTTTTCTCTGGGGCCCAGACCGAATTTCATGCTACCCCAAGGCGGGCTCATCACGCAACGGCGATGGTCAGCATTGTGGCGTGGCCGTGCCGTGCGGGCGGATTGCGTTATCAAGCTGCTCATGTTATTGTCAATCGACACCTGTCCTCCCGAGACATTCATGCTGCATCCACTGGCCAGCCTATGGCGCCATTCCAGCCGCGTCACCTTCTACGAGTCTGGCGGCCAGACCGGGCAGGCATTGCTGCAGGGCGGAGGGCGCATGGCGGGATCGCGGCGGCGTTTCTCGTCCGCCGACGACGCCTATAGCTACCTGCGCTACTGGCTGGGCGAACCGGCGGCGCGCGCCGAACTCAAATGGATCTTGCAACGCTCCGGCCCCTCGCTGGCGACCGCCCACGCCGGCGTGGACGGCTGGCTGCACGCGCTGGCCGGCCGCCTGGTGAGCGGCGCCATCGTCGTGCTGGAGGAGTTGAGCCGCCAGGCCATGCCGGGACGGCTGGTGGCGCCGCCCGCCGCCGCCATGTCGGCCGCCGCGCTGTCGGCCTTGCCGGCGCTGAGCGCGGTGCCGCAAATCCCCGTGGTGCCCAATCTGCTGCCGGTGCTGGAGGATATCCGCATCGAAGGCGCCGAAGTGCTGCCCGAGCTGAACCAGGCGCTGGCACAGGTCAAGGTGACGATCTCGACGGTGGGCTCGGCCTCGCTGTCGCTGGAGCCGGCGCCGACCAAGGTGGCGGCGATCAAGACGGCGCTGAGCTCGGCCACCGAGCGCACCACCTCCACGCTGGGATCGCTGTAGATGAAAGTCATCGACCACTCCATCGAGGTGTTGCCGCAATGTCCGGTCAACATCGCCAACGCGGTGCAGAAGGCGGCCGACACCATCGTCGAGCAGGGCAAGACCTTCGCCACCGAAGTCACGACCACCGCCGCCTCGCTGAACCAGGACATGCAAAAGGTGGCGGAGCAGATGAAGGCGATTCCGGACCTGCTCAATCCGCAACCCATCCTGGACTGCTGCACCGGCGTGCTGGAGCAGGCGGCCAGCGACCTGCGCAAGCTGGCCAACGATGCCGCCGCGATTCCGCAGCGCCTGCTGGCGCAGACGGCCGGCGTGCAGACGGTGATAGCTTCGGCCAACCAGGCCGTCGAGGCGATGAGCACGCTGCTGCCCGAGCTGTCCGGGCTGGTGCCGGACTTCGGCGCGCAGATGACCTTCTTCAACAGCCTGCCATCGCGCGGGCAGGCGCTGGCGGACCTGGCCAAGCGCACCGGCGTCATGGTCGAGCAGTATGGCCGCGACCTGTTGCCGCTGTCGGCGCAGATGAAACAGCTGGCCACGATGCAGGGCGGGCCGGGCGCCGGCAACGACGCGGTGCAAGCCGTGCTGGCGCGCGCCGAGCAGTTGCAGGCGGACAGCCTGGCGCAGGTCCAGGCCCTGCGCGATACGCTGGACGGCAACGTCACCGACCTCGACACGGCGATGCAGGACGCCACCGCGCAAGCCACGCAAACCATCAGCGGCGTCTCCGACCTGCTCAACGAGAAAGGCAATGCGCTGCTGGCGCCGTTGCAGGCGCAGATCGATTTGGTGGACAACATCAACAGCGCGCTGGGCGACGAAGCGCGCAACTGCGACGCCTTGTTCGACGAGGCGTCGGCGCAGCTGGGCCGGCTGAGCGACATCCTGATCAAGCCGCTCGCCGCAGCCCGCGCGCAGGCCGACGTGATCATCGACCAGCTGGCCGCAGCGGCGGCCACAGTGGATGGCATGGTGAAGAAAGCGATGGAGCCGCTCGATGCGCTGGAGCGCAGTGTGGAAGCCATCGCGCAAGCCTTGCAGGAGGTGCTGGACGCCATCAGCGCCGAGGTGCAGAAGGTGTTGCAGCTGATGGCGGAGCTGGACGAGGAAGCGGAAAACGCCAAGACCGTTCTGCGCCAGCTGCCGGAGAATTTTGCTCCGGTGCGCACCATGATCGCCGACGCCATCGCCATGCTGGTGCAGGTGAAGGACAATATCCCAGTGTTCGTGGCCGAGGCCAACAGCGCGCTCGATGCGGCCTCCGGCGAGCTCGATCAGGCCGATGCGCTATGCACCGGCGCGATCGAAATCTGCACCCGCTACATGATGAAGGCGCCGCCGTTGATGATGGCGCGCACTTTGTTCGTCGGCATCAAGGCGATGATACCTGGCGTGAAGACGGCCATCGTCAGTGCGCGCGCGGCGGTGAAGGCGGCCGGCGACCAGGCCACCGGTTTGATGGAGCAGGCCATCACGCTGGTCGACGGACTCAATCCCTTGCTGGACCAGGCCATCGCAAAAGTGCAGGCGGCGATTGATGCGCTGATCGGTTTGCTGGAGCAGATGCAGGCGACGTTGAAACAGGTGTCGGAGGCGGCCGAGAAAATCCCGCCGCTGATGCAGGAGCAGATGGACAAGGCCAAGGCGGCCGTGCAGCAGATCCTGGACAAGGTGCGCGATGCTGCCGAGCAGTGTCTGGCCAAGTTGCAGTGCGAGCCTTTGGTGCGGCGCTTGCAGCAGCAATTGTCGGACTTGCTCGACAAGACCTTCAAGCCGCTGGAGGCGCAGATACAGGCCGCCGGTGCGCCGTTGCAGAATGTTCTGCAGCAGGGCAAGGCGGAGGTCGGCAAGGCTGCGGCGATGGCGCAGGACGGCCTGGGCAAGCTCAGCGCGGCGTTGGCGTCGGTGAAGCAGCAGGCCATGCAGCCGATGCAGAAGCTCACCGATACGCTGACCACGGCGCGCGGGCAGGTGGACTCGGTGAGCGGCTCGGCGCGGCAGCAGGTGAGGCAGGCGGCGGATCAGGCGCTGTCGTATGTGGACCAGGCGTCGCAGGCGATTTCGGGCTTGAACATCCGCGCGGTGGGCGATCAGATTGCGCCGTATGCGCAGTTCTATGACGATGTGGCGGGGACGTTCAATCAGGTTCAATCGCAGGTGCAGAGCGCGGCCGATGTGGCCGATAAGGTGAACAGCTGGAAGAGCGATGCGCAGCAGGCGGCCAATGATTTGCTGGACCGCGCGCGGCAGGCGGCGGACGAGGCGCAGCAGGGCGTCAGCGATGTGCAGACGGCGGCGGACAACACGGCGTCCGGTGCGCAGAGCGCGGGCGAGTCCATGGTCGATAGTCCGGTGGCGGAGCAGGTGCAGGCGTCGTTCGATGCGATGAAGCAGGATGCAGAGGGCGTGGCGGCGGAGTCGGATGGGGCGTTGGCGGATATGTCGGGTTCGCTGAACGATGCGCAGACGGAGTCGGAGACGGCGATGGAGCCGTATGTGCCGGATACCGATGCGATGCTGGCCGATGTGAAGTCGGAGGCGGACAAGGCGGAGCAGGCGGCCAATGCGGCCAAGGAATCGGAGCAGGCGTTGGCGGAGCAGGTGGTCGCCAGCGAGAAGGATGTGGGGGCGGCGGCGGACGATGCGGCCGCGCAGACGACGGCTATGAAGGACGAGGCGCAGGCGGGGATCAACAAGACGGTGGCGGAGGTGGAGGCGGTGCAGGCGCAGGTCGACGTGGCGCGCGCCGAGGCGATCAAGGCGGAGGCGATAGTCGATGCGGAGGTGGTCAAGCATGGCGGCACGTCCGCCAGTGCGGATGCCGCTGCCGCAGCAGCCACCGAGGCCGCCGCAGCCGCCGCTGCCACCGAGGCAGCCAAGGCCGCCGCCGGCACCAATGCAGGTGCAGCAGCCGCCACCGAAGCGGCAGCCGCAACGACAACCACCGGCGCAGCGGCAGCCGATGGAGCAGCCGCAACGGCAACCACCGACGCAGCGGCAGCCGATGGAGCAGCCGCAACGACAACCACCGGCGCAGCGGCAGCCGATGCCGCAGCTGCGCCAGCAGGCGCCACGACTGATGCGACGGCCACCGCAGCCACCGATTCGTCACCTGCTGCATCGACGGATGCTGCATCCCCGCCTGTCGAAGCATCGACGCCCACTGCGGATGCTGCGGCAAGCGATGCAACGTCTGCTGCCGCGCCCGATGCCGCCGCTCCAGCCGCGCCCGCACCGGCGACCGACGCGCAACAAGCCGATGCCGCAGCACCCGACGCACCACCGCCCGCTCCGCCGACAGCCGACACCCCAGCAGCCGACGCGCTCGCAGCCGCCAAGCCGAAAGCCGACATCCCCGCCGCCGATGCGCTCGCAGCCGCCAAACCGAAAGCGGACATTCCATCAGCCGACGCGCTCGCAGCTGCCAAGCCGAAGACCGACATCCCCGCCGCCGACGCGCTCGCAGCAGCCAAACCGAAAGCCGACATTCCTCCAGCCGACGCGCTCGCAGCAGCCAAGCCGAAAGCCGACATTCCATCAGCCGACACACTCGCAGCGGCCGCACCGAAAGCCGACATCCCCGCCGCCGACTTGCTCTCTTCTGCCAAACCTGAAGCCGGCATTCCAACGGCCGACGTACTCGCCACTACCAAACCAAAAGTAGCTCCCCCTTCGGCCGACGCGCTCTCCGCGCTCAAACCGAAAGCCGATATTCCCATTCCCGCCGCACCCTCCGCCGCCGACCCAACAGCCGTCGCACAAGCGCTCGCCGACAAACTCAAAGCCGCCCAGGAAGCCGCTGCCAAGCTCCCTCCAGCGGACCCATCTGCAGCCCTGCAACGCTTCAAAGATGCAATCCCACCACCCGCCAGCCCGCCTCCCGCCAGCTAAAAACACGGTCACGAATTTGTCATATTGATCCATCTCAAACACGTGGCGAAAATATAACGTGTGAATTTTTGAAATAGCTTGTTCGTAATAGAATTTACATTTATTATCAATTGAGTATCGGAAATCTTTGTACCTATCAATTACGTTGCGGCGCAACGAGTGGTGGTCATATGAGAAGTAGCTTCGTGCTCAGTCCGCCTGTTTTTGAATCAAAAAGTATCGTCGGCCGCTAGTCACCATAATGTGAGGATGTGAATGTCAGACAGCTTACAAAAATGGGTAGGACGTAACCGTCCCCCTCGTGTGCAAATCACGTACGACGTCGAAATCGGTGACGCCACTGAAAAAAAAGAGCTGCCCCTCGTGGTCGGCTTGTTAGCCGATCTTTCCGGCCAGCCCCTGGTGCCACCGCCCAAGCTCAAGGCGCGACGCCTGATCGAAATCGACCGCGACAACTTCAATGAAGTCATGGGGAAAATCGCCCCGCGTCTTGACATCTCCGTGCCCGACACCCTCAAGGGCGAAGGCAATCTCAAGGTGGAGCTCAACTTCTCCGAATTCGACCACTTCCATCCCGAAGCCATCGTGCAGCAAGTGCCGCGCCTGGCCAAGCTGCTGGAAGTGCGCCAACAACTGCGCGACCTGCTCGGCAAACTCGACGGTAACGATGAGCTCGATGCGCTGCTGGAAAACATCGTCCAGAACACGCAAGAGCTGAAGACACTCAAGGACCAGGAACCGGAAGCCGACGCGGCCCCGGCGGCGGACGCAGAAGCGACCCCATCCTGATAGCACGCCGCGCGCGTGCTTCCCCTCATCGCTTACCAGAGAAAGCTAAATCATGGCTACTAGTCAATCCGCCAAGGGCGGCGCCAAGTCGACGGAATCCGCCGGCGAGCTGAGCTTGCTGGACCGTATCGTCCAGGAAGGCAAGATGGCGATCGAACCGTCGCAACACGCCTACGCCAAAAAACTGCTCGGCCAGTTCGCCACGCAGGTGCTGGACGAAGGCATGAAGACCGCTCCCGACAAGGGCGTGGTCGCCACCATCAACGAGCGCGTGGCCGAGATCGACCGCATCCTCAGCGACCAGCTCAACGCCATCATGCACCACGAGGAATTCCAGAAACTGGAAGCTTCCTGGCGCGGCCTGCACGACATGGTGTACGGCACCGAAACCGGCCCGACCCTCAAGCTGCGCCTGCTCAACGTATCGAAGAAAGAACTGCTGAAAGACCTGGAGAGCGCCGTCGACCACGACATGAGCGTGCTGTTCAAGAAGGTCTACGAAGAAGAATACGGCACCTTCGGCGGCGCCCCGTATTCGGTGCTGATCGGCGACTACTACTTCGGCCGGCATCCGCAAGATGTCGCCCTGTTGCAGCGCCTGTCCAAGGTGGCCGCCGCCGCACACGCGCCGTTCATCACGGCCGCCGCGCCGTCGCTGTTCGACATGACCGAGTTCACCGACCTGGGCGTGCCGCGCGACATGTCGAAGATCTTCGAAAGCGCCGAGCTGGCCTCGTGGCGCGGCTTCCGCGAATCGGAAGACTCGCGCTACATCGCCATGGTGCTGCCGCGCTACTCGGCCCGCCTGCCGTACGGCGCCAAGACCATTCCGGTGGAAAGCTTCAGCTTCGAGGAAGACGTCAACGGCCGCGACCACAGCAAATACCTGTGGGCCAACTCGGCCTACCAGCTGGGCCTGCGCATCACCGACGCCTACGCCAAGCACAGCTGGACCACCGCCATCCGCGGCGTCGAAGGCGGCGGCAAGATCGAGGGCATGACCGCCCACACCTTCAAGACCGACGAAGGCGATGTCGTGCTCAAGTGCCCGACCGAAGTGGCGATCACCGACCGCCGCGAGAAAGAGCTCAACGACCTCGGCTTCATCGCCGTGGTCAATTCCAAGGGTTCGGACTTCGCCGCCTTCTTCGGCGGCCAGACCGTCAACAAGCCCAAGGTCTACAACCTCGACTCGGCCAATGCCAACGCGGCGCTGTCGTCGCGCCTGCCGTACGTGCTGGCGGCCTCGCGCTTCGCGCACTACATCAAGGTCATCATGCGCGACAAGGTCGGCAGCTTCCAGACTCGCCAGAGCGTGGAAAATTATCTGAACTCGTGGCTGAGCGGCTATGTGCTGCTGAGCCAGAACGCGACGCAGGGCGAGAAGGCCCGCTTCCCGCTGGCCGAAGGCCGGGTCGACGTGACCGAAAAGCCGGGCAAGCCCGGCGCCTATTCGGCCACCGTCTTCCTCAAGCCGCACTTCCAGATGGAAGAACTGACCACGTCGATCCGCCTGGTGGCCGAACTGCCGGCCGCCCTGGGTTGATCTCCCTCTGCACACACTGATATGACCCCGCCCGCCCGGCAGCACAGCCGGACGGGCTCTCAAAAATTTGGAGCCAGCAATGTCTGACGTACTTATTCTGGATTTGGGCACCACCATCGTAGGCAACTGCATGGTCACCGGCTACGCCGCCAAGATCATCGTGCTGTCGTACTCGCACAGCGCCTCGATGCCGCTGCAAATGGATGCTTCGAACACCGAGCGCACTTCCGGCCGTCCGGTGTTTTCCGAAGTCTCGTTCTCGAAAATGTCCGACCTGTCGACCACGGAGATGTACAAGGCCTGTACCCAGGGCACCAAGATCGGCGTCGCCAAGCTGCACGTGGGGCGCGTGGAAAACGGCAAGTACATGAACTTCTTCACGTACGAGATGACCAACGCCATGATCTCGAACATCAGCACCTCCGGCGGTGGCGGCATTCCGTCGGATTCGTTCTCGATCAGCTTCACCAAGATCAAGTGCGACTACACCCAGCAGCAGGCGGATTCGACTGCGAAGGGCACCGGCACCTGGAACTGGAACCTGGAGACGATGAAAGCGGATTGATGCGGCTTTGCGGCGGGCGCCCGTGGGCGCACCGCCTATCGTCCCGTCCTGAGTGCTGCTCGTACAGAACCCTATGTCTAAAGCCATCACGGCGTCGCTTGTTCCCTTGTTTGATCGGTTGACCGGCGCGCACCATGCCTCGCCGGATGGCAGGCTGCTCGATGGCGGCGGCTTGCAGCATTCGTTGCAGCTGGATCTGATGCGGCTGTTCAACGTGCGCAATGCGCTGACCATCGACACCTACCTGAACGGCGACCCCACCGTACTCGACTACGGCCTGCCGGACATGTTGAGCCTGTCGCCGCAAACCGACCAGGACCTCGGCACCTGGGGCCGGGTGCTGGAGCGCGCGCTGGCGCTGTACGAACCCCGGCTGTCGCACGTGAAGGTGGAGGTCAGCGCCGATCCGGCCAAGCCGTATGCGGCCCGCGCCGCCATCGCCGCCGTGGTGCTGCTGGGGCAGCAGCTGTGCCGGGTCAATTTCGACGTGGCGCTGGACGCCCGTTCGGCCGCGATGCAGGCGGCCGCATGATGGGCGGCCAGACGGAGGCCCTGCGGTGAGCGACGACATCCTCGAATACTACCGGCGCGAACTGTCCTATCTGCGCACCCAGTCCGCCGACTTCGCGGCGCGCTATCCCAAGGTGGCGCAGCGGCTGGTGCTGAGCGGCGGCGAATCGGCCGATCCGCACACCGAGCGCCTGATCGAATCGGTGGCCTTCCTGACGGCGCGCGTGCACCGCGATCTCGACCGCGATTTCCCCACCATCGCCGGCGCCATGCTGGACAACCTGTGCCCGAGCCTGACGCAGCCGGTGCCGGCGATGACGGTGGTGCAGATGACGCTGGATTCGTCGCAAGGCAAGGTCATGGCCGGCATGCCGGTGGTGCGCGGCGCCATGCTGTCGGCCACCGCCGCCAGCGGCGAGAACTGCCGCTTCCAGGTCGCCTGGGACACCACGCTGTGGCCGCTGCAAGTGGCGGCCATCAAGATGGAAGACACGCGCACGCTGCGCCTCGACCTGCGCTGCGACACCGGCCTCGATGTCTCCGAGCTGGAGCTGGACCGCCTGCGCCTGCACCTGTCCGGCGATCTGATGACGACGATGCCGCTGCACGAACTGCTGATCAGCGGCCTGGAGCGCGTCGAGCTGCTGTCCGGCGGCGGCGGGCTGCACCGCCTGTCGCCGAACAGCCTGACCGAGGTCGGCTTCGACGAGGGCCAGGCCATCCTGGCGCAGCCGGCGCACGCCCATCCGGCCTATGCGCTGTTGCAGGAGTACTTCGCCTTCCCGCGCAAGTTCCAGTTCTTCGACCTGGCCGGCTTGCGCGGCCTGCTGGGCGTGGGCACGGGTTTCTCGGTGCGCTTCGTGTTCAACCGCAGCGCGCGCGTGCTGTCGCAGCTGAGCGCGGCCAACTTCCTGCTCGGCTGCGTGCCGGCCGTGAACCTGTTCCCCGTCACCAGCGAGCCGATCCGCCTGCACCGCCGCCACTACGAATACATGCTGGTGCCGGACTACCAGCGCGAGGCGGTGATGGAAGTGCATTCGGTGGTCTCGGTGACGGCCTCCGATCCGCGCGCCGAGCGGCCCAGCCTCATCCCCAGCGTGTTTGCCGAATCGGCGGCCGACGCCGGCGACGCCACCGTGTTCTGGTCGCTGCGGCGCGAGATGAGCCTGCGCAAGGGCATCACCGGCACCGACGTCTACCTGAGCTTTGTCGACCGCAGCGACGTGCGCAGCATGCCGGACGAGCCGGTGGTGTATGCGCAACTGCTGTGCACCAACCGCAGCCTGGCCGAGCAGATCGCGCCCGGCACGCGCTTCTACGGCGAAGGCATTTCCACCTCGACCGACATCCGCGCGCTGTACCAGCCCAGCGCCCAGCGGCCGCCGGTGATGGAGGCCAAGGCCTTGTGGTCGCTGGTGGCGCTGCTGCGCCTGAACCACCGCTCGCTGGTGGACGGCACCACCGGCGTCCACACCTTGCAGCAGATGCTGATGCTGTTCGCCGGCGACAGCGCGCGCGACCAGGCGCAGGTGCGCGGCGTCAAGAGCATGGCGGCGTCGGTGGCGACGGCGCGCCTGGGCAACGATACCTGGCGCGGCCATTGCCGCGGCACCGACATCGTGCTGGAGTTCGACGCCGACGCCTTCGTCGGCACCTCGCCGCTGGTGCTGGCCGGCGTGCTGTCGCGGTTCTTTGCCTTGTACACCTCCGCCAATTCCTTCGTCCGCCTGGCCGTCACGCGCGGCGGCGAACCGTGGATGCAGTGGCCTGCCATGAGTGGACGCCAATGTCTGATCTGATGTCGCTATTGCGGGACGACCCGCATGCCTTCGATCTGTTCCAGGCGATCAGCATCCTGGAGCGCAGCGAACCTGCGCGCGCCCACGTCGGCACCTCGGTCGGCATGGACGAGGCGCTGCGGCTGTCATCGCAGGTCGACCTGTCGTTCGCGCCCAGCGACGTCAGCGGCCTGCACGACAGCAAGCAGTCCGGCCCGACGCTGACGCTGAAGACGCCGGTGCTGACGCTGGCCGGCTCACAAGGCCCGCTGCCGATGCCGTTCACCGAGCTGCTGATGGAACGCCGCCGCGCGCGCGACATGTCGGGGCTGGAGTTCCTGGACATCTTCAACCAGCGCCTGCTGGGTTTCCTGTACCGCAGCCGCCGCAAGCACCACCTGGCGCTGAGCACGGACAGCATCAACCACGCGCCCATCGTGCGCAGCCTGGACGCCTTGTCCAGCCTGGGCCGCGCCGAAGGCGTGCGCGGGCCGGACGGCCAGCAAGCCTGGCTGCGGCACGCCGGCCTGCAGGGCGCGGCGCCGCGTTCGATGGTGTCGCTGCTGGCCGTGGTGCGCGACCGCATGGGCGTGCGTTTCAGCGGCAAGCAGTTTGTCGGCGGCTGGCACGCGCTGGCGCCGTGCGACCGCGCCAGGCTGCACGACCAGGGCAAGCCGGCGCCGATGACGGCGCGGCTGGGCATGGGCGCCAGCCTGGGCGCGCGGGCCTGGGACCAGGGCGCCGGCATGGCGCTGGACGCGCCGCCGCTGCAACCGGCGCAATACGCGGCCCTGCTGCCGGGCGCGAAGGACAATGCGCTGCTGGGCTGGCTGGTGGCGCGGCATCTGCAAAGCGACATCCAGGTGCGGCTGCGGCTGGACCTGGCGGTGCGGCCGGAAACGCGCTTGAAGGCCGATGCCGAACTGCCGCCGCGCCTGGGCCTGAGCACCTGGCTGTGCAGCCCGCGCCGCGCCGACGACGCCGCGCCCGTGCGCTACCAGCCGGCGAATTTCCTGCTGTCGACGGAAGAGGGCTGACGGCGATGGAAATCGATATCCGCACCCTGCTGTCCAAGCTCAACCCCGAATGCAAGCGGGCGATGGGGCATGCGGCCGAGCTGTGCGTGAAGCAGACGCAGTACAACGTCGAGCTGGAGCATTTGCTGTTCACCTTGCTGGAAGAGCGGGTGCCGGACTTTGTGCTGCTGTTGCGGCACTTCGGCATCGACGATGGCGCGGTGCTGGCGCAACTGCAACGCAGCATGGACGGCTTCAAGCGCGGCAACGGCCGCACACCGGCGCTGGCGCCGCAGTTCATTGCGCTGTTCCAGGAAGCGTGGATGCTGAGCTCGATGCTGCTGGGCAGCCAGCAAGTGCGCTCCGGCACGGTGCTGCTGGCGATGCTGGAGGTGGACAGCCTGCGCGGCCTGCTGATCGAAAGTGCGCCCGAGCTGCTGAAGATACCGCGCGAGCAGTTGAAGAAGGAGTTGCCTGCGCTGCTGGCCGCCTCGCCGGAGGATGGCGGCGCGGCCCTACCGCCGTCCGCCGCGGCCGTCCCGCAGGTGGGCGCCATGCCCACGCCGCAAGGCGCCGGCGGCGCCACGCCGTCGCTGGACCAGTACACGGTGGACATGACGGCGCTGGCGCGCGCCGGCCGCATCGATCCGATACGCGGCCGCGACGCCGAGATCCGCCAGATCATCGACATCCTGCTGCGCCGCCGCCAGAACAACCCCATCCTGACCGGCGAGGCGGGCGTCGGCAAGACCGCCGTGGTGGAAGGCTTCGCGCAGCGCATCGCCGCCGGCGCGGTGCCGCCGGCGCTGGCCAACGTGGTGGTGCGCACGCTGGACCTGGCGCTACTGCAGGCGGGCGCCGGCATCAAGGGCGAATTCGAAAACCGCCTCAAATCCGTGATCGCCGAAGTGCGCGCCTCGGCCACGCCCATCGTCCTGTTCATCGACGAAGCCCACCAGCTGATCGGCGCCGGCGGCAGCGAAGGGCAGGGCGACGCCGCCAACCTGCTCAAGCCCGCGCTGGCGCGGGGCGAGCTGCGCACCATCGCCGCCACCACCTGGGCCGAGTACAAGAAATACGTCGAACGCGATCCCGCGCTGGCGCGCCGCTTCCAGGTGGTCAAGGTGGAGGAGCCGACGACGGACGCCGCCATCGGCATGTTGCGCGGCATGGTGGCGACGCTGGAGCAGCACCACGGCGTCGAGATCCTCGACGAAGCCGTCACCGACGCCGTGCGCCTGTCGCACCGCTACATCTCGGGCCGCCAGTTGCCGGACAAGGCCATCAGCGTGCTGGACACCGCCTGCGCCCGCGTCGCCATCGGCCAGGCCGGCGCGCCGCCGCAACTGGAGACGCTGGAGCACGACATCGTCCTCAACGGCGAGGAACTGCGCATCGCCCGCCAGCGGCATGCGCGCGGCGAGGACCAGGCCGCCGCGATCGCCAAGATGGACATGCAGCAGGCGCTGCTGCAAGCGCGCCTGCTGCGGCTGCAGGACAAGCTGGCCGAGGAACGCCGCGCCGTCGATGAAATCCTGGTGCTGCGCCGCGCCATCGCCGCCTCGGCCGACGACCATGCCGCGCTCGACGACGAAGAACGCATCTCGCGCGGCGACCAGTTGCAGCGCCTGCAAAAAGGCCTGGAGGCGATCCAGGACGACGAGCCGCTGGTGCCGGTGTGCGTCGATTCGAAAATCGTCGCCGGCGTGATTTCCGGCTGGACCGGCATCCCGGTCGGCAAGATGCTGGCCGATGAAATCCACACCGTGCTGCAACTGAAGGAGCGGCTGGAAGACCGCGTGGTCGGGCAGGAGCAGGCGCTGGACGCCATCGCCCGCCGCGTGCGCACCTTCCGCGCCGAGCTGGACGATCCTGGCAAGCCGGTCGGCGTGTTCATGCTGGTCGGCCCCAGCGGCGTCGGCAAGACCGAGACCGCGTTCGCGCTGGCGGACATGCTGTACGGCGGCGAGCGCAATATGGTGACGATCAATATGTCGGAGTTCCAGGAGGCGCATTCGATCTCCAGCCTGAAGGGGGCGCCGCCCGGCTACGTGGGCTATGGCAAGGGCGGCGTGCTGACCGAGGCCGTGCGCCGCCGCCCGTATTGCGTGGTGCTGCTGGACGAAATGGAAAAAGCCCACCCGGACGTGCTGGAACTGTTCTTCCAGGTGTTCGACAAGGGCACGATGGAGGACGGCGAAGGCATCACCATCGACTTCAAGAACACGCTGATCCTGCTGACCTCGAACGCCGGGCAGGACGTCATCACGCAAGCCTGCGCCAACGGCAAGCGGCCCGATCCGACCGAGTTGATCGAGCAGCTGCGGCCGGCCCTGTTGCGCCAGTTCAGCCCGGCCTTCCTGGGGCGGCTGGTGCTGGTGCCTTACTACCCGCTGGGCGACGAGCAGATCAGCAACATCGTCGATCTCAAGCTGGCCAAGCTGGCGCTGCGCTTCGCCCAGAACCACAACGCCCGCTTCACCTGGGACGACCGCGTGACCGAAGTCGTCACCGCCC
Source organism: Rugamonas rivuli (assembly GCF_009380165.1). Lineage (GTDB taxonomy): Bacteria > Pseudomonadota > Gammaproteobacteria > Burkholderiales > Burkholderiaceae_D > Rugamonas > Rugamonas rivuli. The sequence continues at coordinate 471,148 of NZ_WHUF01000003.1, read as the reverse complement.
GCTGCACCGAGGTCGACAGCGGCGCCCGCAACATCGACTTCATCCTGACGCAGACGGTGCTGCCGCTGCTGTCGTCGCTGGTGCTGGAGCGTATGGCCATGCTCAAGCCCTTCACCGCCATCCACATGAGCGTGGGCGCGGACGAGCCGTTCGCCTACACCTTCCGCGAACATCCGCTGCGGGGCCAGCCATGAGGACCGGCTTCGAACAACCCGGCGGCCTGCTGGCCCTGACATCGCCCTTCGGCGACAACGACCTGCTGCTCGACTCGGTCGAAGGCAGCGAGGGCATTTCGGAGATGTTCAAGTTCAACCTGCACATGCGCTCCGGCAGCACCAGCCTGAGCGCCGCCACGGCCGTCGGCAAGAGCATGACGGTGATGCTGAGCGTGGAGGGCGGCAGCAAGCGCTACATCAGCGGCATGGTGTCGCGCTTCATCCAGAGCGGCTTCGACCAGGACTTCGCCACCTACGAGGCCGAGGTGGTGCCCATGCTGTGGCTGCTGACCCTGTCGCGCGACCGCAAGATCTACCAGGCCAAGTCGGTGGCGGACATCATCAAGGCGGTGCTGGGCGACTTCAGCGTCACCTTCGACGACAAGCTGACCCAGACCTACGATCCGGTCGACTACGTCGTGCAGTACGACGAAACCGCGTTCGACTTCATCAGCCGGCTGATGGAGCAGGCCGGCATTTTCTATTTCTTCACCTTCAGCAGCAGCGCGCATACGATGGTGCTGGGCGACGCCTCGTCCAACTTCGCCGATTGCGACGGCGCGGCGGCGGTGCGCTTCTTCCCGCGCACCGGCATGGGCAACGCCATCGACACGGTGTCGCGCTTTGCGCACGAGAACACCATCGCGGTGAAGAAGGCCACCGTCAACGATTACGACTTCACCAAGCCCAGCACGTCGCTGGAGGGCACGCATTCGGCCAGCGGCGGCAGCGGCACGGTGTACGAGTTCGCCACCGGCCATCTGGCGGTGGCGGCGGCCACGGCGATCGCCAAGCTGCGCGTGGAGGCCAGCCAGGTCAATGCCGAAGTGCTGCGCGGCGACAGCTTCTGCTATCCGTTCAGCGCCGGCAGCAAGTTCACGCTGTCCGAGCATTTCGTCGAAGCGCTCAACGCCGCCTTCGTGCTGCGCCGCGTGCACCACACGGCGCGCGACGATCTGTACACCAATTCCTTCGAGGCGTTCCCGGTGGCGGTGCCGTTCCGGCCGCCGGTGCAGACGGCGCGGCCGCGCGCGGTGGGCTGCGAGACGGCGCTGGTGGTGGGCCCCAGCGGCGAGGAAATCTGGACCGACAAGTATGGCCGCATCAAGGTGCAGTTCCCCTGGGACCGCGACGGCGTCAAGGACGACAAGAGCTCGACCTGGATGCGGGTGGCGCAGTCGGTGGCGGGCAAGGGCTTCGGCGCGCTGTTCCTGCCGCGCGTGGGGCAGGAGGTGGTGGTGACGTATCTGAACGGCGATCCGGAGCGGCCGCTGGTGACGGGCTGCGTCTACAACGGCGAGAACACCACGCCGGCCGAGCTGCCCGCCAACCAGACGCAGACCATCATGCGCACCTGGTCGTCCAAGCAGGGCGCGGCGGGCAACGAGCTGCGCTTCGAGGACAAGAAGGATGCCGAACAGCTCTACCTGCACGCGCAGAAGGATATGCTGACCGAGGTCGAGGATGCGCTGACCATGACGGTGAAGAAGGGTGCGGAAATCCACACGCTGCAGGAGGGCGACCGCACGGTGGATGTGCAGAAGGGCAAGGAGACGCACAACGTCAAGGGCACGCGCGAGGTGACGGTGACGGGCGACGAGACGCATACCAACGCCGCCAAGTTCACCCACAAGGTGACGGGCGATTATGCGCTGACCATCGACGGCAAGCTGACCATCACGGTGACGGGCGATATCAGCATCAAGTCCAGCGCGGCGGTGACGGAGGAATCCGGCACGACCTACGGCATCACGGCCGGCACGGCGCTGACGGCCAAGGCGGGCACGGCCTTGACCAACGAGTCCGGCACCGACTTCACCAACAAGGCCGGCACCAAGATGACTAATCAGGCGGCGGTGCAGATGGATAACAAGGCGCCGGTCATCAACAGCAAGGCCGATGCCACCCAGACCGTGGAGGCCGGCGCGATGCTGACCCTCAAGGGCGCCATGGCCAAGGTGAACTGAGATGACGACCGAGACCGACCTCGCCGCCACCGCGCCCCCCGCGCCCGCCGAACCGCTGCTGCTCGAAGAGCACAACGAGGGCGGCCAGCTGCTGCAACGCGCCTGGCTGCGCGACGGCGTGCTGCACGGCCCGTTCGAACAATTCAGCGCGCTGGGCCACACGCTGATGAAGGCGCACTTCGAAGCCGGCAAGATGCACGGCCCGATGTCGGTGTTCGGCCCGGACGGCAAGCTGATCCAGCAATCGCAGTTCCAGCACGGCGTGCCGCACGGCCAGATGGAAACCTATGTCAACGGCCGCTGCATCGCGCGCCAGACGATGGTGGACGGCGTGCCGGCCGGGCCGTCGCTGTCCTACGATGAAGCTGGCCACCTGACCTCGCGCCTGAACATGTTCGACGGCCAGATCCAGGGCCCGGCCGAGTTTTTCCACGAAGGCTTGCGCGTGCGTAAATCGCACTACAAGGCCGGCCTGCTGGACGGCGAGTCCACCGACTTCGACGCCCAGGGCAGCGTGGTGCAGACCTGCACTTACCGCGCCAACCTGTTGCACGGCCCGATGCGCCGCTACTGGCCGGACGGCGAACTGATGGAAGAAGTGATCTACCGCGAGGGCAAGCCGGTCGGCTCGCCGGCGCGCTTCGACCCCAAGGGCAAGCGCACCGACAACGCCGCCGCCACGCCCGACATTCTGGACCGGCTGCAAAAGCTGGTGAGGGGTAGCTGATGGGACAACAAACCTGCATGGGCGCGATGCTCAAATGTAGCTTCGGCGTGGCGCCGGGCACGCTGATGGTGTTGCCGGCCAACGCAGTGCTGACCGCCGTGCCCGACGCCAACATCATGGACAACAAGCCGATGGTGAACATCCTGCCGTTCGGCATGTGCCAGTCGATGGCCAATCCCATGGTGGCGGCGGCCACGGCGGCGGCGCTGGGCGTGCTGACGCCGATGCCGTGCATCCCGGCCACCGTCGCGCCGTGGGTGCCGGGCTCGCCCACTGTATTGATCGGCAATATGCCGGCGCTGAACAATTCGTCCAAGCTGATGTGCATGTGGGGCGGGGTGATCGCGATCAACGCGCCCGGCCAGACCACCGTTTCCATTCCCTGAACACTTAACCGCGACCGCCACCATGGAATACCGATTCAGCCTGACTCCCCGTTTGATCGCCCTGGCCATCTTCTCCGGCGTGGCGATGCTGGTGCTGCTGTTCGCCCTGGGCTATCAGATCGGGCAGAGCATGGCCGAGCGGCCCGCGCCGGCCGTGGCCGAGAACGCGGCAAAGCGCGCCCGCCAGCAGCTGACGGGCAAGGTCAGCAGCGAGGCCGCCGCCGCAGCAGCGCCCGTGACCGAACGCGTGAACGCCGCGCAAAAGGCCGCCCAATGAAGCGCCTGGCACTTTGGCTGGCGGCGCTCGCGCTGTACGGCGCAGCCCCGGCGCAGGCCGGGCCGAAGGTGCAGGCCGCCGCCCAGGATCCGTCCGGACTGGTGCGGATGGCCGACGGCCGCCTGCTGGCGCCGGATATCGCCCGCATCGTCCAGCGCGGCGAGCTGGTGGTGTCCATGCTGGCGGTCGATAATCCGCCGTTCTTCTCGGTCAAGAACGGCGAACTGGTCGGCACCGACATCGACATCGCCCAGCTGGTCGGCAAGGAGCTGGGCGTGACGGTGCGCTACGACCGCAGCCCCAAGACCTACGACGGCGTGGCCGAGATGGTGGCCGCCGGCCAGGCCGACCTGGGCATCAGCCGGCTGGCGCGCACGCTCAAGCGCGCGCAGTCGCTGCACTTCTCCAACCCCTATCTGCGGCTGCCGCACGCGCTGCTGATCAACCGCATCCGCTTTGCCGAACTGGCCGGCGACCGGCCGCTGCAACAGGTGGTGCGCGACTACACCGGCTCGCTGGGGGTGCTGGGCGCTTCGTCGTGGGAAGAGTTCGGCCGCCGCAATTTCCCCAAGGCCAAGCTGACCAGCTACCCCAACTGGGTCGACGCCGTCGAGGCGGTCAAGAAGGGCGACGTGGTGGCCGTCTACCGCGGGGAGCTGGAGGTCATGCAGCTGTTCAAGGACGACCCCAGCCTGGCGCTGACGCTGCGCACCGTGACCTTCAGCGACCTGGAGTCGCTGCTGAGCGTGATCGTCGGCATCCACGATCCGACCCTGCTTTCCTTCGTCAACGAACTGATTGCGCAACGGCCGGTACAGGCCATCACGAGCCGCGGGCTCAAACCGGTCAAATAAGGACACCACGTGGACGCTCCGACCACCGCCATGCAGCGCTTTCAACAATGGGCTTTGAACCCTTGGACCGTGCTCGGCTGCGTGCTGGCCGGCGGCCTGCTGGGCTGGTCCGCGCCGCCGCTGGCGCGGCACCTGGGCGTGGTGGGCGTGGTGTATGTCGACCTGCTGAAGATGATCGTGCTGCCGTTCATGATATCGGCCGTCATCTTCAGCCTGCAGAACCTGTACCGCGACGGCGGCGCGGCGCGCATCTTCAAGCGGGTGGTGGTGGTGTTCATCGGCTTCTCGCTGATCGTCGCGGTGCTGGCCACGCTGTGTTCGGTGCTGGTGCGGCCGGGCGGCAACCTGCCGGCCGAAACCCGCGCGGCGCTGGGCAAGATCATCAGCGCCGACGGCGACAGCAGCAACACCGAAATGGCGATGCGCGGCGCCGAGCCCAGCCCGCACCACACCGACCTGAAGGACGTGCTGCAATCGCTGATCCCGCAGAACATCTTCGCCTCGCTGGCCAACGGCGAAACGCTGAAGGCGCTGGTGTTCGCGCTGCTGTTCGGCTTTGCCGCCGGCCAGGTGCCGACCCGCATTTCGGGCGGACTGCACCAGGCGCTGGAGACCATCTACCACGCCTGCCAGACCTTGACGCGCTGGGTCAACCTGCCGGTGCCCTTCGTGCTGGTGTGCATGGCGGCCAGCCAGGTGGCGCAGACCGGCCTGCAGCCGATCGCGTCGATGGCCGGCTTCGTGATCCTGTTCCTGCTGGTGTCCGGCATGCTGATGGCGCTGGCGATGGCGCTGATCAGCCGCCGAGCCGGCGTGCCCTTCGGCACCGTGATGGCGGCGATGCGCGAACCGTTCGCGCTGGGCGTGGCGACCAACAACAGCGCCACCTGCATGCCGGCCATGGTCAGCGGCCTGGTCGAGCAGCTGCAGTTCGCGCGCGCGCGGGTCGAGCTGCTGGTGCCGCTCAGTATTTCGCTGCTGCGGGTCGGGGCGATGGCGTATTTCGTCTGCAGCACGCTGTTCATCGCCGCGCTGTATGGCCGTCCGATGTCGGTGCCGGACCTGGGCTTGCTGGTGCTGGTGTCGGTGCTGTCCGGGTTTGCCTCGGCCGGCATGGCGGGCGTGGTGACAGTGTCGCTGGTCGGCACCATCTGCAGCTACCTGACGCTGCCGTTCGAGGCCGCCTTCATCCTGCTGATGGCGGTCGATCCGATCTGCGCCATGGCGCGCACCGCCGTCACCGTGATCGGCAGCTGCGCCGCCGTGGCCAGCATCTGCGCCGCACCCGTCAAGCTCTAGGACCGGCCATGCAGACCCTCGTCAACCCCGCCATGTTCCAGCTCAGGGATATCTTCCATCATCCGGCCACGCTGCTGGGGGCGATGCTGCTGGGCGGCTGGGTCGGCACGCTGTTTCCCGCCAGCGCGCCGCTGCTGGCGGCGCTGTCGATGCTGTACCTGTCGCTGATCCAGATGGCGGCGCTGCCGTTCGTGATCCTGGCGGTGTACTTCGGCTTGCAGCGGCTGCCGTCGGAGCCGGGCTCGGGCGCGCGGCTGGCGCGGCTGGCGGCCATGTCGCTGCTGGCGATGCTGCTGTGCGCGGTGGTGGGCGTGCTGGTGGCCAGCGCGGGCGGCGCCGGGGCCGGCATGTCGGCGGCGCAGGCGGCGGCGCTGGGCAGGCTGGCGCTGCGTTCGGAGTCGCAATTCACGATGGCCATGCGCGACGGCGTCGAGCCCGCTCCCGAGCAGTGGGACATCGGCGTGCTGGTGCCGGACAATTTCTTCGGCGTGCTGGCCTACGGCTCGCTGCCGTCGGTGCTGATCGGCGTGCTGTGCTTCGGCGCCGCGGTGTCGGTGCAGGATCCGCTGCGCTCGGCCCAGCTCAGCGCCATCTTCGAAGGCGCCTACCGCGCGCTGGAATCGCTGGTGAACCGCTTCAACACCTTGCTGCCGGCGGCCGCCTTCGTGCTGGCGGCGGCCGCCACCGCCAGCGCCGGGGTCGAGGCCATCGTCCTGCTGGGCAGCTTCCTGGCGGCCTTCTTTGCGGCGGCGGGGGCGGTGTGCGCGGCGGCCATCGCCATCATCTGCTGGAAGCTGAAGAAGTCGCCGTGGCTGGTGATGCTGGCGCTGCGCGAGCCGATCACGGTCTGCCTGTTCTCGCCGGTGGCGGTGGCGGCGGTGCCGGGCTTTATCCAGGGCATGAGCGTGCGGCTGGGCTTCAGCCGCGGGCTGGTGGAGCTGGTCTCGCCGATCGCGCCGGTGTTCATCAAGGCCGGCGAGGCGATGTTCTTCGCGGTGCTGGCGATCTTCATCGCCAATCTGTACCACCATGCGCTGTCGGCCGCCGATGTCGCCTGGATCTGCGCGCTGTCCTGGGCCGCCGCGCTGTGGTCGGTGGGCATGGTCGGCGTCAAGTCGGTGATACTCGGCGGCTTCGTGATGGCCTCGATGGGGCTGCCGCTGGAGGCGGTGCTGCCGGTGTTTATGCTGGTGGAAGTGTTGTGCGAAGGACCACGGAATTTACTTTCCTTTCTTATATCATCGGCTCTGATTGCCTTGGTAGCGGATGGTCTGTATATTAAAAACGAGCAAGATTTCGAAGTGTGGCATCCGTCCACGCTCAAGCTCGTCTTCACCCGCAAACAAGCGCTGTCCGTGTTGTTCCTGTTGTTGATTGCTTTGTCCACAGTGTTTTGCGCCGGCATAGGCTATGGCCTGCGCAGGGCTTTTTGAAGACTGACTTATGCAACTGAAGATGACACCTCTTTTCGAATGGAAGCCCGCATGAGGCGCCGCAGTGTGTTGCTGCTGGCCTTGCCTGGCATGCTGGCCGCGCTGGCCGGTTGTGGCGCCACGCGCGCGCTGTTCGGCCCCAGCATGGCCGCGCCCGGCTGGAAGTCGCTGACCCTGCGCGCCGCCGACGACGCCAACAGCAACAGCGCGGTGGCGGTGGACGTGGTGCTGGTCAAGGACCAGGCCGTCCTTGATTCGCTGCTGGCGATGCCGGCCTCGAAATGGTTCGCCACGCGCGCCGAACTGCAGCGCACCTTTCCGGAAGCGCTGACGGTCTACCCCTACGAGCTGGTGCCGGCGCAAACGATCAAGCTGAACGATAAAAAATGGAGCGACCAGAAAGCCTGGGCCGCGCTGGTGTTTGCCGGCTATGCGAACGCCGGCGAACACCGCGCGCGCCTGCTGCTGAACGCCTCGGGATATGTTGTGCAACTGAACGCGCAGGGCTTCGTGGCGAACGAGCCCAAAGCCGGCGCGGCCCAGTAAGCTTATGGAAGCCACTCAATGACCGTACCTCAACTTTCACATCGCATCCAGTGGCACGAAGGCATGATGCTGACGCCGCAGCACTTCCAGCAGGAGGGCGCGCGCATCGACGCGCTGCTGGCCTGGCAGTCGATGGCGACCAATCCCTACGGCTGGGGCGTGCGCGCGCTGCTGATCGACGAGGCGCTGCTGACCACCGGCCTGCTGCGCATCCAGCAGCTGGAAGCGATACTGCCCAACGGCATGGCCGTCACCTACGACAGCGCGCTGGCGCAGGGCCAGCCGCTGGAGCTGGACCTGGCGCCGTGGGCGGAAGCGATGGCGCAGCAGGACCTGTCGGTGTACCTGGTGGTGGGCAACACGCGCTCGCTGAACCAGCCGGGCCAGCCTGCCATGTTCCGCGGCATCGAAAGCCCGACGGTGGAGGACGAGGTGTCGCAGGCGCTGCCGGCCGACCTGCCGCGCATGGCGGTCAACCTGGCGCTGGCCGCCGGGCCGGTGCCGTCGGCGGCCTACACCTCGCTGCGGCTGATGACGGTCAACAAGGGCAACGAGATCGTCCATCCCGGCGCCTACCTGCCGGCGATGCTGGAGGTGCCGGCCGCGTCCAGCGTGCGCCAGCGCGCGCAAGTGCTGGCCACCCATATGCGCAACAAGGCGGTGTTCCTGGCGCGGCAGACCGCGCAGCCGTCGTCGCGCACCGAGGACCGCATCAACCTGCTGGAGCAGAAGGCCAGGCTGTCGAGTCTGATCCTCAACCTGCCGGTGCTGGAAGCCTTGCTGCGCAGCCCGTCCGTGCATCCGCTGCCGCTGTACCTGGCGCTGTGCGCACAGCTGGGGCCGCTGGCGACGCTGCGGCCCGGCGCCGTGCCCATCATGCCGCCGGCCTACGACCATGCCGACGCCGGCCCGGCCTTCGACGCCGTGCTGAGCGCGCTGACCGACCTGGTCGGCGAGGTCAGCCAGGAGTGGAAGACCTGCGTGTTCAACTACGACGGCCAGGCCTTCGCGCTGGCGATGCAGGCGGACTGGATCGGCGCGCGGCTGGTGGTCGGCCTGCGCGGCCAGCCGGAGCGCGAGGCCACGCAATGGATGGCGGGCGCGGTGATCGGCTCGCAGACGGTGTGGACCTCGCTGACCGACCGCCGCGTGCTGGGCGCGGCGCGCACCCGCATCGAGGCCGCGCCGGAACTGGGCTTGCGCGCCAGCGCCGGCTACACGCTGTTCAGCGTCGAGGTCAGCGACGAGTTCATCGTGGCCGACCAGGCGCTGTTGATCAGCAATGCGAATGAAAGCCTGCTGGCGCAGCGGCCGCAGGAAGTGGTGTTGTTCATAAAGGGATGAGGCCGTGAGCATATTATCGGGCAAGTCAAGCAACGCGCCGGCGGCGCCGGCCTGGAGCGGCGCCATCAGCGAGGGCGTGGACCTGGCGTCGGTGCAGTTCCGCGATTTCTACGACATGCTGTCGCGCTCGGCGCAGGCGGCCACGCGGGTGGGCGAGGGCGAGGCCAGGTCGGCCGCCGAGGCGCTGAGCCGCCAGCTGTGCCAGCTGATCGAGCTGCAGTCGCTGGAAGCGCGCCGCATCGTCGGCAAGGCCGGCATGGAGGCCGAGGCGCAGGGCCGCTTCCTGAAGGCGGCGCTGGCCGACGAGGTGCTGCTCAACACCGAGTGGGCCGGGCGCAGCTACTGGCGCCACGTGCTGATCGAGACCACGCTGTTCAAGTCCAGCTATGCCGGCGAGCGCGTGTTCGACGACCTCGACCAGCTGCTGCGCGAGCGCGAAGCGTCGCGCCGCCATGTCGGCCGGCTCTACCTGTATCTGCTGTCGCTGGGCTTCCAGGGACGCTATCGCGGCCAGAAGCAGGACAAGATCGCCGAGTACCGGCGCGAGCTGTTCCAGTTCGTCTACCTGCGGCCGGCCGATTTGCAGGGGCGCGACCGCACGCTGTCCGAGCAGGCGTATGCCAGCACGCTGTCGCACCTGGCGGCGCGGCGCCTGCCCAAGTTCAACCGCAGCGGGCTGATGTTTTTGCTGGCGCTGCTGATCTTGCTGGGATTGTCTGAACTGCTGTGGTTGTGGCAATCGTGGCCGGTGCGCGCCGCGCTCGCCACGACCGTGTAACTAAACCTTCATCGGGACGAGCGCATAGTGTTGAACTTCCTGTCAGATAACACGGCCATCGCCACCTTGCTGGTGCTGACGCTGCTCGTCATGCTGTTGTTCGCCATCGTCATCTGGGCGGCGATGAAGGGCGCGGAAAAAGCCGACCAGCCGGCCGAGCAGAAACCGCGCCTGATCAGCGCCGACTCGCTCAAGCAATCGTTCCGCGTGGCGGTGGAGCTGATCGAAAACAATATCGCCGCCCGCTCCGAGCGCTACAGCCTGGCGTGGACGCTGGTGCTCAACGAAGGCAGCGCCGGCCGCGAACTGCCGCTGCTGCAATCGGGCCTGCAAAGCGCGCTCAGCACCGACAGCGCGCTGACCGCCGGCGCCCAGGGCATCAGCTGGAACTTCTTCGACCACGGCGTGGCGGTGCAACTGCAATCGGACCTGCTGGGCTCGCCCGATCCCGAGGCGTCCGGCGCCAACGCCATGGCCAACAGCACCTGGGACGATTTCCTCGGCCTGTGCCGCAACTACCGTCCCGACCGGCCCTTCGATTCCATCGTGGTGGCGATCCCGGCCCGTGCCTTCCTCGACGCCGACGGCGCCGGCCAGCTGGACCTGGCCGCGCGCGCCAAGGCCATCCACCGCCGCCTGTGGCTGGCGCAGAACCGGCTGGCGCTGCGCTTCCCGATCTACCTGGCGATCAGCGATTGCGAAACCATCCCCGGCTTCGCCCGCTTCGCCGCCGCGCTGCCGGAGCCGCTGCGCCGCTCGATGCTGGGCTGGTCGTCGCCGCACGAGCTGGCCGCGCCGTTCCAGGCGCAATGGATGGACACGGCGATGAACGAGATAGGCCGCACGCTGTCCGACAGCTGCGCCGAGCTGTGCGCGCTGGAGCCGTCGGACGCGGACAGCAGCGCCTACTTCCTGCTGCCCAACCAGGTCGAGCGCCTGCGCGCCGGGGTCAAGCTGTTCGCCGAGGAACTGATGCGGCCCAGCGCCTACCACGAACCGTTCCTGTTGCGCGGCATTTACCTGACCGGCGATTGCAGCGACGAGGCCGCCTTGCTGGGCGCCGGCCTGGCGGCGGACGACGATGGCTTCATGGCCGTCGACCAGGCCGCGTCCGCGCCGGCCGCCGCCCTGCCGGAACGGACCGAGCCGTCGCTGGCCGCCGACGGCGCCATGCCGCTGTATGCGGCGGGGCAGGGCAGCGCCGTGCCGGCCTTCCTGCGCGACATCTTCGAACGCAAGATATTTGCCGAGGCCGGGCTGGTGCGTTCGTCGTCGGTGCACCGCATGCGGCGGCCGGCGATGAGCCGCGTGGCGCGCTGGAGCGCCGTGGCGATCCCGGCGGTGTGGGTGGTGGGGCTGCTGTTCGCCACGCTCAATCTGCACCGCCTCGGCAGCGACGTGGTGCTGTATCTGACCAAGCTGGACCATGACACCCGCGCCAGCCTGCAGGCCAACAGCCGCAGTCTGGCCGATCCGGCGCAGAGCCGCCGGCGCGCGATCGAGGCGCTGCAAAACATTGAGCAGATGGGCAATGCCCGGCTCGGTTCCGTGTTCATGCCCGGCTCCTGGCCGTGGTTCGACGACCTGCACCAGCGGGTGCGCGGCCGCATGGAAAAAGGCTTTGCCGACAATGCCTTCGATCCGCTGCGGCGCTCGATGTACAGCCGCGTCAGCGAGCAGACCGGGGTGCCGGTCGATCCCGTTTCGGGCAGCCTGATCATCGGCGGCCGCTGCACGCTGCCGGCGCGCTGGAGCGAGACGACCTCGGCGCCGAACACGGCGCTGAACATGGAAAACCTGCCGGAGTTTGCGGCGCTGCTGCAATACGTGGAGCGGATGGAGCAGCTGGACCTGGTGCAGCAGGCGATGATGCGGCTGAAGACGCCCACCTCGGGCCCGCCGTCCGGCGAAGACCTGGCGCTGGTGGTGCGGATGCTGCTGGGCAGCGAACTGAGCGGCGACCCCACGCATACGGCGGCGCTGTTCCGGCGCGCGGCCAAGGACGTCACGTCGCTGACCGTCGAACCGTTGCAGGCGGCGGCCGGTTGTTCGTTCAGGCTGGCGGTGCGGGCCACGGCCAAGCGCCTGTACATCAACAACGGCCTGCTCAAGGCCGAGCAGGCCATCGGCGAGGCGTCGGCCGCGCTGTACGAGGCCGATCCGAAGGCGGACGCCGCCACCAACATCGTCATCTGGCAGGCGCTGCGCGCCGCGCTGAAGACGCAGGAAGCCTATCTGACCAGCGGCAAGGGCGCGTGGATGCACCGCAGCACGCCGGACCTGGGCCCGGCCTGGGACAATCTGCTGCAGAAGGTCGAGAACGTCAGCATGCTGGGCAAGCCCGTCGCCGACGATGCGCGCAAGCAGGTCGACGACGGCTTCAGCCAGTTCCTCTCGCTGTGGGATGCGACGCTGTCGGCCGACAGCCACTCGCAGGGCCTGAGCTCGGGCCTGGAGTGGTCGGAAGCGAATGGCGCCTGGGCCTTCGCGGCCGACCGCAAGGCGCTGATGGACGCCTTGAACGGCCTGCTGTCGCAGCCGTTCATGAAGGTCAACCACCTGAGCCGCCTGCCCGAGGTGCCGCCCGGCTCGACCATCAGCTGGGACGGTTCGCGGCTGGAGCAGGTGCAGGCGCTGGCGGACGCGCGCAAGCGGGTGCAGACCGACTTCCTGCCCAAGTTCCCCAATATGCTGCAGGCGCCGGCCGCGCGCCTGGCCGACGGCGCGCTGGGCGAGACCGCGCGCGATTTGCTGTCGCAGGCCTACATCATCTCGGCGCGCGAAGTGCAGGCGCCGGCCACCGAGGCCGACCGCGCCAAGGCGCTGCGCGTGCGCTCGTGGCTGCAGGACATCGGCGCGACCGCCGTGGCCGACAACCTCACCGCCGTGCTCGGCCGCGATGCGCTGACCCGCCTGCAGCTGCTGGACGAGACGCTGACCCGGGCCGAGGTGTTCGTGCCGCGCGACCGCGCCTTCCGTTCGTGGAACGGCGAGAAGGCGCCGCTGCTGGACGCCTTCGGCGCCGCCGACGCCGGCGCGCTGGCGGCCTATGTCTCGCAGCAGCAATCGTTCATCGAGGCCACCGGCAAGGATGCGGAAACGCTGCTGCTGCAACTGGGCGGGGCCGGCGCCGGCAATCCGCTGGTGACGCGCTGGCAAGCCACGGTGGCCGACCTGAACCGCTACAAGCTCAAGAGCCCGACCAGCAGCCTGACCGCGCTGGAGCAGTTCGTGCTGACCGGCGCGGCCGACCTCGACATCCACAACTGCCTGGACAAGCTGTCGGCCCGCGCCGCCCAGCGCCGCGCCACCGACGTGTTTTCCGAGCGCATGCAGGGCTTGCAGGCCGGGCTGTACTCGCGCTGCCGCGACCTGCTGCAGACCGGCTACCAGGATGCCTGGACCCGCTTCGCCGACGCCTTCAACGCCGGCCTGGCCAACCGCGCGCCGTTCCGCGCGCTGGCGCCGCCCGACGCCGGCGCCAATGCCGGTAGCAGCGCCAATGCCAAGGTTGCGCAGGGCGACCGCACGGCGGCCGACGTCGACGAAGTCGGCTCCGTGCTCAAGCTGTTCGACCGCGTGCACGTGCTGGCGCTGGCTTCCGACCGCGACCCGACGCGGCCGTCGCCGGCCAGCACGGTGCGCAAGGTGGACGACCAGATGCAGAAGGTGCGCGAGCTGCTGGCGCCGCTGTACCCGAGCGAGGAGGGGCAGGCCGCCGGCCTGGACGTGCTGGCGGAGTTCCGCGCCAACAGCGCCGTCGAAAGCGAGGGCAACAAGATCATCGACTGGGCGCTGAGCATCGGCAGCCAGACCGTGCACCAGCGCGACGCCGCGCGCGCGCTGCGCTGGGAGCCCGGCCTGCCGGTGGTGCTGACGCTGCGCGTGGCGCAGGATGGCCCGGTGATACCGCAAGCCGAGGCCGGCCATCCCGGCATGGCGGTCGACCAGCGCACCGTCAGCTACCGCTTCGACGATCCGTGGGCCTTGTTCAGCCTGGTGTCGGCCTACCGCGAGGCCGATGCGGCGCCGGCCACCGGCGCCCGTTCGCAGCTGTTGAAGTTCGAGTTTCCGATGGTCGCCGTCGGCGACGGCCGCGTCGCCACGCGCGACAGCCGCGCCCGGGTGTTTGTGCGGCTGACCGTCAGCGCGGCCGGCAAGCGCACGCCGCTGGTGTGGCCGCCGGTGTTTCCTGTCAAGGCGCCGGCCTGGTAGGCCGGCTTGAACGAGGTTTTGTCATGTCATCCTTGCCCCCTCTCACGCGCGTTGCCGTGTTCGGCAGCTTCCATCGCGGCTTTCATGTGCTGAGCGAGTTGCTCAAGGGGCCGCTGGCGCAGCGCGTGCGCGTGGTCGGCGTGGCCACCGACGATGTCGGCTCGGACCATGTCAGCCGCGCGCGCCGGGTCTGGGGCTATCCGCACACCCCGGCCGAGGAAGTGATGGTGGAGCGGCTGGCGCTGTCGCACGGGCTGGCGCCGTACAAGGGCCGCGTCAAGACCGACGAGTTCTACCATCTGTACGAGCAGCAGTGGCGGCCGGACCTGTGCATCACCGCCACCTTCGGCCAGCGCTTCGACGCCCGCTTGTTCGAGCTGCCGCGGCTGGGCTTTTACAACTTGCATCCGTGCATAGACGACGGCTGGCCTTCGCACTACGCCGGCCCCAATCCCTTCCAGGCGCTGCTGGACAACGGTTCCGACCACGTGGTGATCGCCATGCACCAGGTCGACGAGGGCTTCGATACCGGCCGGCTGCACGCGCTGTCGGAAAAGATCTATGTGCCGGCCGGCGCCACGGTGGTGGACTTGCACAAGCTGACCTCGCCGTTGGCGGCCAAGTTTTTTGCGCGTGAACTCGGCAAGATGCTACCTTAGGCGGAACGGCGTATGGCGACCATCAAAAGCAATTTGCGCAACCTGGTCGACAAAGCGCGCCTGCTGATTTCCGACGACCGACCACCCAGTTTTGCTACCCCGACCGCACCTATGAACGCACCGAGCCTGCCCATACCGCTTTCCCTGATGAGCCTGGAGCACCAGGAGGAACTGGAACTGTTGCTGCTGCCGCTGTCCGAACAGCAGCCCTGCGGGCCGGCCTTGCGCTACGACCCGATCTTCACCGAGATCCGGCTGGCGCGCGAGGAGGACGATCCCAGCCTGCCGATGGGGCAGTGGGAGCGGCCGCTGAAGAAGGCCGACTGGGCGCTGATCGAAAACCGCTGCAAGGCCATGCTGGCCAGCCGCTCCAAGGATTTGCAGATCGCCGTCTGGCTGCTGGAGGCATGGACGATGCAGCATGGCGTCGACGGCCTGTACCGCGGCCTGAGCCTGGTGGATGGCTTGCTGCGGCAATTCTGGGAACCGCTGCATCCGGCGATACAGGACGGCGACGCCGATGCCCGCATCGCGCCGCTGGAATGGCTCAACGGATCGTTCGCGGCGACGGTGCGGGTGCAGATGCCGCTGCTGAAAATCCAGGGCCGCAAGCCGCCGGCGCAGAGCCTGTCCGACTGGGAGCGCATGACGGCGCGCGAGCTGGCCGGCCAGCCGGGCGAGCCGCACGTCGACGGCGAGGCGCCGCTGACCCGCATCGAAGTGATCGCTTACGCCCAGCAGCGCCTCGGGCGCGAGCTGGCCAACCGCCTGCAGGTGGTGCAGCGCTGCCTGAACTGCCTGGAAACCATGCTGGCCTTTGTCGACCTGCAGCTGGGCGGGCAGGCGCCGAATCTGTCTAAACTGAAGGGAACGCTGGTGGCGGTGGAGCGCGTGCTGCACCAGCTGGCGCCCGAGCCTAAGGAAGAAGAAATGACTATGCCCGAAGCGCCGCTGGACGGCGAGGAAGTGAGCGGCATGGCGGCCGGGCTGGCGCCGCCGCCGGTGGCCCTGTCCGGCTGGAAGAACCGCGACGAAGCCTACGCGGCGCTGGGGGCGATCGCCGATTACTTAAGCCTGGTGGAGCCGCACAGCCCGACGCCCTACCTGCTGCGCCGCGCCGTCAACTGGGGGCGCATGCCGCTGCCCGAGCTGATGGCCGAGATTATCCGGGAGGAGGGCGATCTGAACCGTTTGGTGAATATGCTGGGACTGCGCGAGTGAGGGGAACTCAGCGCTCAGCGCAACTGGTAGAGCGAGGTGGTTTGGTCTTGCAGGACGTTTTCCGAGCACAGCACATAGGTCGATGCGCCAGCCAGACTGAGCAGCAACGCGCCGAAGGCGATATGGAGATAGCGTGCCATGACAAACTCCTGGGTGATGTGGGACTTCCGATGCCCTCAGAATAGCCCAGGAGATGTCGGACGGGCATCAGCCGAACGTCCGACGATTTGTAGGACAAACGCCCGTCTCTATCTTTTTGCCAATGTTTACTTGGTTTTCCAGACGATGATGGCGTCGGCCGGGGCGGTGTCGGTGGCGTTCGAGACTTCCAGCCAGTGCTGCAGGCTTTCCGGCTGCTTGAGCTGGATGCCGGAACCGTCGATGTAGCCGATCTGCTCGACCATTTTCGGGTCCATCTTGGCCTTGGAGACGGTGGGGGCGCCGGCCACCATGCGGTCGTAGGCTTTGCGGGCCTTGTTTTCCCACTTGTGCAGGCTGCTTTCGTCGAAGCGGTTGGCTTCGAAGTAGATGGTCAGCGAACCGTCCGGGTTGCCGTAGCCGACGATGCCGGCGCCTTTGCGGATGGTGGTGGAGCTGTTCACGTCGAACAGCGCGGTCGGCACGAACACGGCGGCGCGGCCGTTGATGTCGGGACAACCGACCGGCGTGTCCTTGCTGTAGGTGCTGACTTCGTGCAGGGGTGTTCTCTCTTGGGACATGGCTGGATGTATTCTTCGTGGGGTTGGACGGGCTTTGCATGCGGATGCAACGTCGGTCATTGTAGCGCCAATCTAGTTCCATTAGGCAACAGCTGCGCGAAAATTTTGTAACGGGTGGTGCGGTGTGCAAACTGCGCTATATTGAAGCGGTAATGGTCCCCGATCGGAGGAAGGCATGGCGTCTCAGCAGCGGCTGCGGGTGTTTATCATCGACGACAATGAAATGACGCGCGGCTTGTTGCGCGTCATCATACAGGGCGAACAATTCGACGTGGTGGGCGATGCCGGGACGGCCGAATCGGCCAAGCTGCGGCTGCGTTCGCAAAAGGCGGACATCGTTTGCCTGGACGTAGTGATGCCGGACGGCGACGGGCTGAGCCTGCTGGAATGGATAGGCCAGAAGCAGCCGCAGGCGGCCGTGCTGATGGTGACGGCCAGCGCCGACCGCAGCACGGTGGAGCAATCGCTGCGCAACGGCGCCAAGGGCTATATCGTCAAGCCCTTCACGCCGGGGGCGGTGATGGATACGCTCAACCACGTGGTCGCCAAAATGCGCGCCGCCCGCGCGGCCGCCGGCCCGGCCTGATTATCACGTTGCGCATGGTTGGGGATCAGTTCACAATACATGCAAGGTAGCAACGGATAAGGAGCCAGGATGCTGACGATAGATGGCCCGTGGATCAATCCATGGCACGCCGGTCTGGTTGCCGCCGTCCTCTTCTGCAGCGTGATACAGCTGCTGCTGACCCGCTCCGATCCGGACAGCCAGCACATGTTCCGCCACAACCTGCTGTTCGGCGGCTTGTGCCTGCTGCTCAGCCTCTCCAGCAAGTTCATGCTCGATATGGACCAGCGCCAGGCCGCCGGCCTGCTCGAAAGCGCCTCCATGCTGGGCTTCGGCCTGCTGCTGATACGCATCCTCGGCCTGACCGCGTTCCGCGTGCTGCTGCCGGCCCTGCGCATGCACCCGCCGCGCATCATGGAAGACATCCTGCTGGTGATCACCTACGTGGTCTGGGGCCTGGTGTGGCTGCGCGTGGCCGGCCTGGACCTGAGCGGACTGGTGACCACCTCGGCGGTCATCACCGGCGTGGTCGCCTTCTCGATGCAGGAAACGCTGGGCAATATCCTGGGCGGACTCGCGCTGCAGCTCGACAACTCGGTGCGCATCGGCGACTGGATCAAGATCGACGACGTGCGCGGCAAGGTGGTGGAAGTGCATTGGCGCCATACGGCCGTGAGTACCAACAACGGCGACCTGATCGTCATTCCCAACAGCGTGCTGATGAAATCGAAAGTGCATGTGTACAGCCGCGAGAGCAAGCCGGAATTCCGGCGCTGGGTGAAATTCTGGATCGAGGATGGGGTGCCGCCGCAGCAAGTGATCGCCACCGTCCAGACGGCGCTGCGCCAGACCCATATCGAGCACATCTCGTCGGCGCGGCCGCCCGAATGCATCGTCACCGATTACCACGAAGGCTTGATCCAGTATGCGGTGCGCTACTGGCTGACCAATCCGGCCCACGACGACGGCACCGATTCCGCCGTGCGCATCCATTTCTACAGCGCCTTGCAGCGGCAGAGCTTGTCGCTGGCCCATCCCTGCATGGACATCCGCCTGAACGCGGACTCGGAGCGGCGTTCGAGCGCCCGGCTGTCGGCGGAAATGGACGTGCGCAAGAAGGCGCTGGCCAAGGTCGCGCTGTTTTCCGGCCTGACCGAAGAGGAGCTGTCCAAGCTGGCCAGGGCACTGCGCAACACGCCCTTCGTCAAGGGCGACACCATCACCCGGCAGGGCGCGGTGGCGCATTGGCTGTATCTGCTGGCCGGCGGCGAGGCCGACGTGTGGTTCGAAGCCGAAGGGCAGGAGCGCATCCATTGCGCCACGCTCAAGGCCGGCGACGTGTTCGGCGAGATCGGCCTGCTGACCGGAGCGCCGCGCGGCGCCACCGTCACCGCCAGGACCGATGCGCTGTGCTATCGGCTGGACAAGGAGAACTTTGAAATCATCCTGCACGAGCGTCCGGAGCTGGCCGACGAATTCGCCCATGTGCTTAGCGACCGCAACCAGGTGTTGAGCGCCATCCGCACCGACCATGCCGAGCCTGAGCAAGTGCAGCAGGCCACCTACCTGGAGAGCATACGGCGGTTTTTCCGGCTGCACTGAGGTGCGCGGATATCGCGGGACGAAAAAAAAGCCGCATAAGCGGCTAGATTTCCGTGAAGAAGAGTGGGGTGGCTGATGGGGCTCGAACCCACGACAACAGGAATCACAATCCTGGACTCTACCAACTGAGCTACAGCCACCACTGATTTACTTCACTTTGTCTACTGTTTCGTAGACAGGTGCCGAATTATACAAGCCAGTTTTGAATCCTGCAAATCTAAATGCAAAGATTCTTCAAAAAATCCCAATTTGTTCAAACGACAACCTTTTCAACCTTTGGATGCAAGCCCAGCAGGTTGGCGAAGGCCGGCGCCAGCGCGCCGACGTCCGCCGTTGTGTAGCCGTGCAGGGAGGCGGACGGCTGGCCCGCCTCGGGTGCGGGGTGCAGCAGGCCGGCACCGTCCAGCAGACGCCCCAGTTGCCGCGCCACGGCGTCGCCGGTATCGATCAGGGTCACGTCCTGATGGCCATGCGCGCGCAGCACCCGTTCTATGCCCGTCTGGACGAAGGGGTAGTGGGTGCAGCCCAGCACCAGCGTGTCCGCGCCCTGGTCCAGCAGCGGCGCCACGTATTGCTCCAGCAGGGCCGCGATGGCCGGCGTTTCAAGGTCGCCCAGTTCGATCTGGTCGACCAGGCCGATGCAGGGTTGCAGCAGGAATTCGGCCTTAGTTGCGGCGCTGATCTGCTCGCGCAGTTGCAGGAATTTTTCACCCTTGAGCGTGCGCGCCGTCGCCAGCACGCCGACCTTGCCGCTGCGGGTGGCGGCGGCGGCCGGCTTCAGGCCGGGCTCGACGCCGACCACCGGCAGATCGGGATAGCGCGCCCGCACCGCCTTGATGGCGGCCACGGTCGCGGTATTGCATGCCACCACCAGCGCCTTGATGCCGCGCTCCAGCAGGAAGGCGGCGACCAGCAGCGCGCGGTCCACCACATACTGCTCGGTCTTTTCGCCGTAGGGCGCATGGCCCGAATCGGCGAAGTAGATCAAGTCCTCAGCCGGCAGCTGCGCGCGGATGTGGCGCAGCACCGACAGCCCGCCCACGCCGGAATCGTAGACGCCGATAGGAGCACCGGGAGTGCGGGCGCTGATCATCAGGCGGTAAGGACCGGAACGTTCAGCTGTTCGATCTTGGCCTTCCATTCCTTCGGACCGGTTTCGTGCACCGAAGTACCGGCGGCATCGACCGCCACGGTGACAGGCATGTCCACCACGTCGAACTCGTAGATCGCTTCCATGCCCATGTCGGCAAAGCCCAGCACCTTGGCGCCCTTGATCGCCTTCGACACCAGGTAGGCCGAGCCGCCGACCGCCATCAGGTAGGCCGACTTGTGCTTCTGGATCGACTCGATGGCGACAGGGCCGCGCTCGGCCTTGCCGATCATCGCGATCAGGCCGGTTTTTTCCAGCATCATGTCGGTGAACTTGTCCATGCGGGTGGCGGTGGTCGGGCCGGCTGGGCCTACGACTTCGTCACGCACCGGATCGACCGGGCCGACGTAGTAGATCACGCGGTTCTTGAAGTCCACCGGCAATTCTTCGCCCTTGGCCAGCATGTCCTGGATGCGCTTGTGCGCGGCGTCGCGGCCGGTCAGCATTTTGCCGTTCAGCAGCAGGGTCTGGCCCGGCTTCCACGAAGCGACTTCTTCCTTGGTCAGCGTGTTCAGGTCGACGCGCTTGGATTTTTCGGTATCCGGCGCCCAGCTGACGTCAGGCCAGGTCGACAGCGGAGGCGGGGTCATGTAGGCAGGACCAGAACCGTCCAGCACGAAGTGGCCGTGGCGGGTGGCGGCGCAGTTCGGGATCATCGCGACCGGCTTCGATGCGGCGTGGGTCGGATAGGTCATGATCTTCACGTCCAGCACGGTGGTGAGGCCGCCCAGGCCTTGCGCGCCGATGCCCAGCGCATTGATGCGGTCGCACAGTTCGATGCGCAGCTCTTCCAGCTTGTTCTGCGGGCCGCGCTGCTTGAGTTCGTACATGTCGATGTCTTTCATCAGCACTTCCTTGGCCATCAGCATCGCCTTCTCGGCGGTGCCGCCGATGCCGATGCCCAGCATGCCTGGAGGGCACCAGCCGGCGCCCATGGTCGGCACGGTTTTCAGTACCCAGTCGATCAGCGAATCGGAAGGATTCATCATGACCATCTTGGATTTGTTTTCCGAGCCGCCGCCCTTGGCAGCGACCTTGACGTCGACGGTGTTGCCTTCGACCAGTTCCATGTGGACCACGGCCGGCGTGTTGTCCTTGGTGTTCTTGCGGTCGAAGTGCGGGTCGGCCACGATGGACGCGCGCAGCTTGTTGTCGTCGTAGTTGTAGGCGCGGCGTACGCCTTCGTTGACGGCGTCGGTGACGGTGCCGGAGAAGCCTTCAAAGCGCACGCCCATGCCGATCTTCAGGAAGACGTTGACGATGCCGGTGTCCTGGCAGATCGGACGCTTGCCTTCCGCGCACATGCGCGAGTTGGTCAGGATCTGCGCGATCGCGTCCTTGGCGGCCGGGCTCTGCTCGGTCTCGTAGGCGCGCGCCAGGTGCTGGATGTAGTCGGCAGGGTGGTAGTAGCTGATGTACTGGAGCGCGGCGGCAACGGATTCAATCAGGTCTTCTTGCTTTATGATGGTCATGATGTTCTCGCGTGGTGAATGGGATATTAATGGGATTCGTTGTGGGTCAGCGTGGTGATGCGGTCGGTGTACGAGATCGCCAGCGCCGACAGCAGGAAGACCACGTGGATGCCGGTTTGGGCGATCAGCGTCTTCTCATCGTAGACGCTGGCATTGATGAAGGTTTTCAGCAAATGGATGGACGAGATGCCGATGATGGCCATCGCCAGCTTGGTCTTCAGCACGGAAGCATTCACGTGCGACAGCCATTCCGGCTGGTCCGGGTGGGCATCGAGATTCATGCGCGAGATAAAGGTCTCGTAGCCGCCGATGATCACCATCACCAGCAGGTTGGAAATCATGACCACGTCGATCAGGCCCAGTACGACCAGCATGATGGTGGTTTCGTTGAGTTTTTCCGGCAGCGGGGCGCCTGGGACGGCGACGGCCTGGAAGATGTGCTGCAGCGCGGCCTCGTTGCCGAGCACGGCGCCGATCAAGTCTTTCAGCTCGACCCAGAAATGGAACACGTAGACGCACTGTGCCAGGATCAAGCCCAGGTACAGCGGCAACTGCAGCCATCGCGTCATGAAGATAAAGGCGGGTAGCGGTCGCAGCTTCGGTTGTGGCTTGGTCATTAGGGCGGAACTCCTTGAATTGGTGCAGACTAACGGAATGCCGACATTTTACACGTGCTGCCCAGCAATCGCAGCGACTGGCTACTACGTATGGTTGATGAAATATTGGTAAAATTACATAGAGCGCTACATCCTCCGCCGGGGACTATCAATCTGTAAGGGCTCAGTAAGCGACGAAGTTTATGTTTATAGCAAACGATTACAACCTCTGGAGACACGCATGAGCAGCACTACTACCCAACAAGGTCCACAGGAATCCCGCGTCTTTACGCCCCCGGCGGCGTTTGTTGCCCAGGCCACCGTGGCCGGCATGGACGCCTACAACGCCCTGTGCGCCGAAGCGGCGGCCGACTACGAAGGCTTCTGGTCGCGCCTGGCGAAGGAAAACCTGGTGTGGCAAAAGCCGTTCACCAAAGTCCTCAACGAAGACAACGCACCGTTCTACAAATGGTTCGAAGACGGCCACCTGAACGTCTCGTACAACTGCCTGGACCGCAATCTGCAAAACGGCAACGCCAACAAGACCGCCATCATCTTCGAAGCCGACGACGGCAAGTCCGTCAATGTCAGCTACAAGGAACTGCATGAGAAGGTCTGCAAATTCGCCAACGGCCTGAAATCGCGCGGCATCAAGAAGGGCGACCGCGTCATCATCTACATGTCGATGTCGGTGGAAGGCGTCGCGGCCATGCAGGCATGCGCGCGCATCGGCGCCACTCACTCGGTGGTGTTCGGCGGCTTCTCCGCCAAATCGCTGCAGGAGCGCATCATCGACGCCGGCGCCGTGGCCGTCATCACCGCCGATGAACAACTGCGCGGCGGCAAACAGCTGCCGCTGAAAGCCATCGTCGACGAAGCGCTGGCGCTGGGCGGCTGCGACACCATCAAGGACGTGATCGTCTACAAGCGTACCGGCGGCAACATCAACTTCAAGGAAGGCCGCGACCTGTGGCTGCACGAGCTGGTCGCCAACCAGTCGGCCGAATGCGAACCGGAGTGGGTGGATGCCGAGCATCCGCTGTTCATCCTGTACACGTCGGGCTCGACCGGTACGCCGAAGGGCGTGCAGCATTCGAGCGGCGGCTACCTGTTGTGGGCCGCGCTGACGATGAAGTGGTCTTTCGACATCAAGCCTGACGACGTCTACTGGTGCACGGCCGACATCGGCTGGGTGACTGGCCACAGCTACATCGCCTACGGCCCGACGGCGGTGGGCGCAACGCAAGTGGTATTCGAAGGCGTGCCGACTTTCCCGAACGCCGGCCGCTTCTGGGACACCATCGCCAAGCACAAGGTCAGCATCTTCTACACCGCGCCGACCGCGATCCGCTCGCTGATCAAAGCGTCGGATGTGGATGCGAAAGTGCATCCGAAAAATTACGACCTGACGTCGCTGCGTTTGCTGGGTACGGTGGGCGAGCCGATCAATCCGGAAGCGTGGATGTGGTACTACACGCAGGTGGGCGGCGAGAAATGTCCTATCGTCGACACCTTCTGGCAGACCGAGACCGGCGGCCACATGATCACCCCGCTGCCGGGCGCGACGCCGATGGTGCCGGGTTCGTGCACCTTGCCGCTGCCGGGCATCATGGCCGCCATCGTGGACGAGGCTGGTGTGGATGTGCCGAACGGGCAGGGCGGTATCCTGGTCGTCAAGCGTCCTTGGCCTTCGATGATACGCACGATCTGGAATAACCCGGATCGATTCAAGTCGAGCTACTTCCCGGAGGAGTTGGGCGGCAAGATGTATCTGGCTGGCGATGGCGCGATTCGCAACAAGGATACGGGTTACTTCACCATCACCGGGCGGATTGACGATGTGCTGAACGTGTCGGGCCACCGCATGGGCACGATGGAGATCGAATCGGCGCTGGTGGCCAATCCGCTGGTGGCCGAGGCTGCGGTGGTGGGCAAGCCGGACGATACGACGGGTGAATCGATCTGTGCGTTTGTCGTGCTCAAGCAGGCGCGGCCGACTGGGGAAGAGGCCAAGAAGCTGGCCTTGGAGTTGCGCAATTGGGTGGCCAAGGAGATTGGACCGATTGCCAAGCCGAAGGAGATTCGTTTTGGGGATAATTTGCCGAAGACGCGTTCGGGCAAGATCATGCGGCGCTTGCTGCGGGTATTGGCCAAGGGCGAAGTGATTACGCAGGATGTGTCCACGTTGGAGAATCCGGCGATTCTGGAGCAGTTGAAGGAAGCTTCCTGAGGGTAGGGAAATAAACTTTGTACTCTTGGGAATCTTTGCTATAATTCGCGGCTTCTCCGAAAGGGGAAGAAGTGATGCAGGAGAGGTGGATGAGTGGTTGAAGTCGCACGCCTGGAAAGCGTGTATAGGTTCATAGCCTATCGGGGGTTCGAATCCCCCTCTCTCCGCCAAGGATACAAAAACAAAAGGCCACCCTCGGGTGGCCTTTTTGTTTTTGCATCCTTGGCGGAGAGAAGCACGCCCCCTGCGGGGCGTGCGCGGGGGATTCGAAGGGCTTCCCCTGCCGGGGAAGCCCTCTCCGAATCGTCCAATTGCTGCCGCAGCGCGGCAGCGCGCCGAAGGCGCCGGCGCGCAGCGCCCAGACAACAAACGCCCTACGTAGTAAGATGGACAAGCGATTCCTCCCGGTCCAAATCCGACCCAAAGCGACCGTCGCGATGATCGAAGATGCAAGTGAGATGTCCGGCCTTTAGATAAGGGCCAGGTAAAAGGCCCCGAATCCCGGGAAGCTATCTTGTTTAGCACTGCTGGATGATCGACCTATGGAATTAACAGTTCAAAGTGACGAGTTCATCAGGTTAAATTTCCCCCGGTTGGCAGCTGCACTGGAATACATGCCGGTAGGTGTGACCATCGTAGACTGCGACCTGACCATCAGGTTCTGGAATCCCGCCTTTTGCCAACTACAAGGGTTCCAGATCGAAGTGATGCATCCAGGCGTCACCATGGCCGACGTATTCCGTTACATCGCCTTGCGCGGGGATTATGGGCCGGGCGACATCGAAGAACTGGTAGCCGCCCGGGTGGAACTCTGCTTGAAGTTCCAGCCCCACAATTTCACACGCGCCCGGATGGACGGCGTACTACTCAACATCATAGGCCGCCCGATCTATGGCATAGACGGCAAGGTTAGCGGTTTCGTCACCATCTACCACGACGTGACCTCCGAACGGCACTACGAAGAACAGCTGGAAGCCAAGAACAAAGAACTGCAGCAGGCCAAGCAGCAAGCCGAAGCGGCGAGCATAGCCAAAGGCCAGTTCCTGTCCAATATGAGCCACGAAATCCGCACGCCGCTGAACTGCGTCATCGGCATGGCCTACCTGGCGTTGAAGACCGAGCTGGACCCGCGCCAGCGCGACTACCTGGAAAAAATCCGCTTCGCCGGTGAGCACGTGCTGGGCATCATCGACGACATACTCGACATTTCCAAGATCGAGGCTGGCAAGATGGATATCCAGCACATCGATTTCTCGCTCGACCAGGTGGTGCAAACGCTGACCACGGTTGTAGCGCCGAAGGCGGCCACCCGCAACCTGGAACTGGTGTTCGACCTCGACCCCGGCTTGCCGCCGGTGCTGGTGGGCGATCCGCTGCGGCTGGGACAGGTGCTCATCAACTACGCCAACAACGCCATCAAATTCAGCGAGCAGGGCAGGATAGAGATCCGCGTGCGCAAGGTGCTTGGCGACGCCAACGATTGCCTGGTGCGTTTCGAAGTGAGCGACCAGGGCATCGGCCTGACCCCGGCGGAAATGGCTAAATTATTTATCTCGTTCCAGCAGGCCGACACCTCGACCACGCGGGAATACGGCGGCACCGGCCTTGGCCTGGCAATCTGCAAGGAGCTGGCCCAGCTGATGGGAGGCGATGTCGGTGTCGAAAGCCAGCCCGGGGTCGGCAGCACGTTCTGGTTCACGGCCCAGCTCGGCGTATCGTACAAGACCATGTCCACGCTCATCAACCAGATAGGCGACGCTGCCGGCGAGCTGCTGGCCAGCGCCCACACGTCGGTCATGATGGCGGCGCTGAGTGCGGCCCGCATTTTGCTGGTCGAGGACAATCTGTTCAACCAACAAATTGCACAGGAAATGCTGGAAGAGGTGGGCGCCACCGTCTGCCTCGCCAACAATGGCGTGGACGCGCTGGAGCTGCTGCGCCGGAGCGATTTCGACTGCGTTTTGATGGACTTGCAAATGCCGCTCATGGATGGGCTGGAAGCGACCCGCCGCATCCGCGCCGATCCGCAGCTGACCCATATACCGGTGTTGGCGATGACGGCCACCGCCACCACCGAAGCCCGGATGCGCTGCATCGCTGCCGGCATGAACGATTTCATTTCGAAGCCTGTCCATCCGGCGCTGATGTACCAGACCGTCGCCAATTGGCTGCCTCCGCGCGTGTCGCCGGGAGAAGCGCGGCGGCCGCAGCCGCTGGAGCCAGCCATCCAGTCCGGCATAGTCGGCGACCCGGCGGTGATGGACTTATCGGTGCTGGCCACGCTGCTTGGCCACGACCCGCAGAAGCTGCGCAAGTTTGCCTATAAATTCCTGCTCAGTTCGCAGGAGGGTGTGCGCGACATGGACGCTGCACTGGCGCGTGGCGAGGTGCAGGCGGTGCGCGACCTGGGGCACCGCATCAAATCGGCGGCGCGTAGTGTCGGCGCTTTCCGCATGGCCGATGTGTGCGAGGATCTGGAGCGACTTGCGCCGGGGGAGGCCGCCAGCGAGGTGGAGGGCGCGCGCTCCAAGGTGGAGCAGTTGAAAGACTTGTTGGAACAGGTGACGAAGCACGTCATGCAGACCGCCGCCTGCTCCGCTGATGATTGAGCCGCTTGACGGCCCATTGAGGCTGTTATGGCTTCAACTGCTCGATAACGCTCGCCACCTTGGTCGTAATCATGTCGACTGCCGGACCATTGGCGCCATGCGGAATAATGATATCGGCATTGCGCTTGGTTGGCTCGATGAACTGCTTGTGCATCGGGCGTACGGTTTCCAGATACTGATCGACGACGCTTTCCACCGAACGGCCGCGTTCGGTAATATCCCGTTGCATACGGCGGATGAAGCGGATGTCGGAAGCGGTGTCGACATAGATCTTCAGCGACATCATGTCGCACAGGTCCGCGTCATACAGGGCAAACAGGCCTTCGATCACGATCACCGGGGCTGGCTTAACTGGAATGGTCCGGTTGGAGCGGTTGTGGATCGTGAAGTCGTACTCAGGCATTTCGATCGCCTGGCCATTGCGCAAGGCCTGGATATGCTGCACAAGTAGCGACCATTCGAACGCCTGCGGATGGTCGTAATTCTGCTGGGGGCGGACTTCTGGGGCGAGATGGGTTTGGTCGCAGTAGTAATCGTCTTGCATCACGACCGAGACCATGTCAGCGCCAAACGCAGCCAGCACTTTCTGGGACACGGTGGACTTGCCACTGCCGCTACCGCCTGCGACGCCAATAATAAACGGTTGGAAGGAAATCGTATTCATGCCGAATGATACCGGAACTGCGGCTGAACTGACAGGGACCGGCCGATTGCAAATGAAGAATTCATGTGGCGTTGCCTGATGATTGCCGTGAGCTGCTTTTGGTAGGTAGCGGACTATCAGAGCACTGCCCCATCTGATGTGTAGTTAGCTAGACGCCCATGAGCTGCGCAAAATGCTGCCTATATTCGACTGCAAGTTGGCGTATCTGGCCTTCGAACTTTCGGGAAATATAACTTGATTGACAACAAATCCCTGGCCGGTTAGCCTGAGGTCAGTAAATATGTGTCTGTGCGCTTTGTGATTGGCACCCTACAACTTGTTGTGGGCGCAGTGGCGTGTTCGGTGGTCCTCATCAGGGCTTAATGTCGAGTTGAGTGAGCAATCATGAAAGATTTCCTTAAGCTGTCAGCAAATGACCTTTTGAACGAATTTGGCGGTGGCGGCCACGCTCCGGGTTCGGGGAGTGCGGCTGCGCTTATTGGCCTGTTAGCTGCGAACCTAGTCTATACCGTCGGGCAGTTGACCATTGGCAAGCCCAAGTACCGAGCTCACCACGCAGAAATTGAGGCCAGCTGCTCTACCATTCGCAATGTCTTAATACCTGGCCTTCGTGACTTATTCCAGCGCGATGTAGAAGCATTTGATGCTGTCTATAAGGCACGAGTAGCCAGGGACAGTGCAATAGATGAGCGGGAAAGCGAAAGGCTTCAATCGGTGTCGCTGAGCCAACAAAAACTTGCGACCGCAATTCCGTTTGAAATCGCCGAGGCCTGCCTAAAATTAATTGATATCTCCGACCGTATTTTTGAGGTTGGCTTCCAGGCTGCTCGTGGCGATACTGGTGTTGCTCTCAGTGCTTCTGTCGCAGGAGTACTCTCTTCCGTCTTCGTAATTAATTTGAACTTAATTCCTTTCAAGCGTAACTATTGGGCTCGCCAGCGACGTAGTGAATGCGATCAATTGCAGCGTACAGCGATGGGTAAGTATCAGGCTATGCTCTTGCGAGTGAAGGCACTTCGTTCTGAAGATGTCGACGCAGTTGAAGAAGACGAACATGCATCTGCAATCACAGATCTGATGTCGCGTGCAAAGCAGAGCTACAGCGATGGCGAGATTGAAGAGCGTGCGACTGAGTTGCGGAAACTCGTCTGGAAAACTCGTGATGTTCTCTGGCCGGATAATCAAGTTCCTACTGACTCGGTTGAGCTCCTAAGTCCGGAGGTTGCATTGCGATTATTGGGCTATGGACTCGAGTTTGAGGAGACGCTTGGTACATTCCCTTCTCCTTCTGGAACGTTCGAAGTGGCTGGTATGCTAGAGGCAGTTAAAGGTACTGTCAGCGTGTCCATGCAGATGAAGTCGGACGTTCGCTTGTTCACTTCCGCTCACGAGCTTGGTCATATTATTCTGCACCCTCAGCTCACAGAGGCGCATCGAGACAGACCCATGAACGGCACTGTAGTTTCGCGCGCCCCAATGGAGCGAGAGGCTGACCGGTTTGCGTCGAGTTACTTGATGCCAACCAGGTTAGTGGCGGAAAGGTTTTTGAAAATATTCGTGACTGATCAATTTGTCCTTTCTGAATCGACTGCGTTTGCTATGTGGGGTGTCGCTGGTGCAGTTGAACGACGCAAGATAAAGAATCGACGAGATTTATGCAGAGTCTTGGCTACTGCGGAGCGCTTTAACGGGAAACAGGTCGTTTCGCTAGCCAATCAGTTTAAGGTTTCACCAACTGCCATGGCTATCCGGCTTGAAGAGCTTGAGCTCGTTAAGTTTGAGTAGTCGGTCGAAGGGACTGGGTTCGCCGAAGCGAGACTACAATGGGAGTGTCGAATTTCAAGCTTCTTCTGCCCAGCAGGCATGTGTATGGGGCGTACTTGCCCACATGCTGCCGACCTCTCTTGCTCCTCCCATGCTTTCGATGGAGATATCGCTAGTCCATGGAACTCCGCATATTGACGACTTCAAATCCCCCTGATGGAGGGAGTTGGTTTGTCGCATCCACGCGATCTGCACCAGGCTCTCCAACAATGTGGTGATACGCCACATACTTCGCGTTAGTCTCTCCATACCCCAATGTTGGGATTACCGCGATGACCTCGTGGGGACTCAAGTATAGCCACTGCGGGCGACTCTTTTCGGCAAAGTCCAGTCGCTCTGGCGTAGCTGATCCAGGACGATGTGTGATCACAAAACCTTGCAGCGCATTTGCGGTGAATTCGCCGGAGACGACCAATGCTCGGACTTTCTTACCGACGCACGCGGCGTGAACAGCTGAGCCTCTTGACTGGTCGGGAGTGCCGAACACTGGGCTGCGCTTCTTGCCTTCCTGTAGGTAGTAGACATGCGTGTCCGCGATCCTTGAGTCCCTGGTGATTGCCAGGCGAGTTCCAATATCGCAGGACTTGACCAACTCGGCCGCATGTGAAGTTGAAGCCGTCAATAAGAAAAGTAAGCTGGTGGCTAGTTTCATTTAACCATGTCCCTCAATATCTGCGTGGAGTCGGGACTTGTCGCCAGCTTCTCCGCCGCTGCTTTGATCTTTTTGTAGTAGAGGCCATTCCTGACGCCCCGATAGTCTTTGTAGGCATCGGAGACCGCGGCGTCGGAGCCTGCCGCAGTATTTTTGTTGATGAGCGCTTGCAGATACGCGGTACCAGTTCGAATATTTGTCCCTTCTTCTACAAATTCAGGACTGTCATGAAAGGCATCCGCTTCGCGATACAGTTCGGCTTCCGGCCTGCGCTCTTTTTTCGGTTTCGCTAAGTTGTTCAGGCGAGCTAGTTCGCGCACGGGCGCTCTCAACAATTGCATTAATCCTCGCGCTGAGCTGCCTTGTGCATGGGCGTCCTTATCAAATCGCGACTCCATGTAGATCTGGCAAATGATAAGGTCGCTGCTTATAGAGGATTGATTGTTTGCATCCACAAGCGCGCGTATCTCCCGCAGTCTGGCCGAGTCGTCGATTTTAACCTCTTCAGGCTTGGTGTCGGATACCGGCGTGAGCTTTGCTGCGTGCGTTTTGGCAGCCTTCTTCGATGTCATCTCAGTGATCCCATGTCGGATTGATCGGTGCCGGTTCAGGCGTATAAACTCGCAAGATGGCATGCTCGGCGTAAGGGGCTGCAATTTTGGAAGTCTTACCGGCTTGGTCAGTTCTGCCTTCCAGAAGACGGCCGGTCGCAAGTTCAATCGTGTAGGGCCAGTCAGGTATTGGTGAGCCGGTTTTTTCATCAGTGACCACGAACTCAAGGTCATAGCCGCTGTCGCCAGATGCACCGGCCGATGTAGATGACTGAGGCGATGAGGGCATGGGTGATGGTTGGCTCTTGTGAATGCCAGTTTCTTCTATTACTTGGCAGCGCAAAGTTTGGTTGGCGATCAGTCGGGGAGAGGGCGCGCAGCCGCACAGGCAAAGATCTTTTTCCAGCGCGACCTGTTTGCCGTTCCACGTCTCCGGGATTCGAGGCCCAACACATAGGATCTTTCCTTGCGATTTGCAGACGGGGCAAAAGATCGAATCACTTTCGAGAGCGATAGTAACGCCGTTGATGCTCCCGTTGCTGCTGGCCGAGATCACCTTGCCGCCGGCGGTTGTTGACGCTCCCAGAGTAATGGTGTGACGTTTCATTTTGAGCCTCCCGGGCGGTGCCATGAGATGGAGAGCTATGGCTTACGTGAGGGATCAATTATTGATTGGATGAACGGTCGCGATTTGTGAATGCTCAAGATCGAAGCAATGGCCCGGTTCACGTTGCCTGAGGCCGGGATTTGTGTTTTCATGTGTGCGTTATCTACTAGATAAGGTTGCCAATGAAACGCTCTTTGATGCTTCTTTTGTTCGCCCTGTCGCCGCTGGCTGTACATGCAGTCGATGCCACCGATAACCAGTTGATCGAACGCGCAGTGCGCGACTATATCGAGTCGCAGCACAAGGCCGATCCGGCGCGCATGGAGCGCGGCATCGATCCCAAGCTTGCCAAGCGCACGTACTGGCAGGCGGCCGATGGCTCGGAGTTCATCATGAACACCGACTTCGACGCCATGGTCAAGGTAGCCAAGACCTACAACAAGGACGGCACGAAATTCCCCGCTCAGCCACGCGTGGATATCAAGATCCTCGATGTCGACCAGCGCGTGGCGACCGTCAAGCTGACCGCCGACGAGTGGATCGACTATATGCACTTGTACAAGAACCAGCGCAGCGAGTGGAAGATCGTCAATGTGCTTTGGCAGTATCACGACACGGCACGCCAGGTCAGTAAAAAGTAATCGAGGCGTGTTACGACCAGGAGGAAATCATGGTTGCACCACCGCTGGAAATTCGACACATGAGCGAGGTTGAGCTCGGCCTCGCGCTGGAATGGGCTGCCGACGAAGGCTGGAATCCCGGCCTGCGTGATGCCGCCTGTTTTTACGCCGCCGACCCCGAAGGTTTTCTGATCGGCGTGTTGGACGGCGAACCGGTCGCGAGTATTTTTGCGGTCAGGTATGGCGCCAGCTTCGGCTTCATCGGTGGCTACATCGTCAAGCCCGCCTGGCGCGGTCGCGGTTATGGCTGGGCGCTGTGGCAGGCCGCGATGCAGCGCCTCTCCGGCCGTAACATCGGACTCGACGGCGTGCTGGCGCAACAAGCCAACTATGCGAAGTCGGGATTCCATCTTGCACATCGCAATTTTCGATATGAGGGACGAGGCGGCGGACACTCGGCGGACGCGCACGCAACCGTACCTCTGTCCGCGCTGAGCGATGTGGAAATCTACCGTTATGATCGCCGCTACTTCCCGGAGGAGCGCGCCCGCTTTCTTCAACGCTGGGTGCGGCAGGAACAGCATGTCGCGCTCGGCGTTGCGGGCGCCGAGGGACTGACTGGATACGTGGTGGCGCGGCCGTGTCGCACCGGCTACAAAGTCGGTCCTCTGTTTGCCGATACGCCTGCGGTGGCGGAGCAGTTGTTCGCGAGCGTGCTGGGCAAGCTGACGCCGGAGCAGCCGGTGTTTCTCGATGTGCCTGAACTGAATCCAGCGGCCGTTGCGCTTGCCGAACGCCATCAGATGCAACGCTGCTTTGAGACGGCGCGCATGTACACGCGGGAAGCGCCTGAGCTCAGCATGGACAGGCAGTACGGCATCACGACCTTCGAGCTGGGCTAAATGGGAGAGGATGCGCGGGAGGCTTCTTGATACACTGAAGTGGTAGCCGATACGACGAGCACCAACTTGAGCCTACCCTAAGGAGATCGATATGGACTTGCAACTCAGTGGCAAATTAGCTTTGGTAAGTGGCAGCACGGCCGGCATCGGCTACGCGATAGCGCATACGCTGGCCCAGGAGGGCGCGAGCGTTATCGTCAATGGCAGGACGCAGGCCGGGGTTGATGAGGCGGTGGATCGCATCCGCTCGGAGACGCATGGCACCGTCCACGGCTATGTCGCGGACCTCAGCCGTCCCGAGGCGGCGACGGAGGTGGTTCGGCTTCATCCAGGCATCAACATCCTGGTCAACAACCTTGGCATCTTCGAACCCAAGGCTTTCGAAGATATTCCCGACGAAGATTGGATGCGCTTCTTTGACGTCAATGTGCTGAGCGGCGTGCGTCTTGCGCGTCTGGTGCTGCCGGAGATGAAGCGGGCCAACTGGGGACGAATCATCTTCATCTCCAGCGAAAGCGCGGTGCAGATCCCAACCGAGATGATCCACTACGGCATGACCAAGACCGCGCAGCTCGCGGTATCGCGCGGACTGGCGGAATCGGTCGCTGGGACCGGCATCACGGTCAACAGCGTACTGCCCGGCCCGACGAAATCGCGTGGTGTGGGCGACTTCGTCGCAGACATGGCGCGAGCTAGCGACAAGAGTTTCGAGCAGGTCGAGGCGGAGTTCTTCGATCACGTGCGGCCGACTTCCTTGATCAAGCGCTTCGGCACGCCGCAGGAGGTGGCTTCGCTGGTGGCCTACGTGGCAAGCCCGCTCGCGTCGGCGACTACCGGCGCTGCGCTGCGTGTGGACGGTGGCGTTATCAAGAGCGCGTTCTGACGGTGGGACACGGTCGAAAAAAAAGCTCGCCGAGGCGAGCTTTTTTTCTGAGACTAAATCTTAGAACTGGTTCATCGTGTTGTCTTTACCAGCGGCCTTCAGTGCCGCTTCGCCGCTGAAGTAATCCTTGTGGTCGTCGCCGATGTCCGAGCCGGACATGTTCTGGTGCTTGACGCAGGCGATGCCTTGACGGATTTCCTTGCGCTGCACGCCTGCCACATAACCCAGCATGCCTTGGTCGCCGAAGTATTCCTTGGCCAGGTTGTCGGTCGACAGCGCGGCGGTGTGGTAGGTCGGCAGCGTGATCAGGTGGTGGAAGATGCCGGCTTCGCGGGCTGCGTCAGCCTGGAAGGTGCGGATCTTCTCGTCGGCGGCGATCGCCAGTTCGGTCGTGTCGTATTCAACGCTCATCAGCTGGGTGCGCTCGTAGGCCGATACGTCCTTGCCTTCTGCCTTCATCGCGTCGTACACCTGCTGGCGGAAGTTCAGCGTCCAGTTGAACGATGGGCTGTTGTTGTACACCAGCTTGGCGTTCGGGATCACTTTGCGGATTTCGCTGACCATGCCGCCGATCTGGGCGATATGCGGTTTTTCGGTTTCGATCCACAGCAGGTCGGCGCCGTTCTGCAGCGAGGTGATGCTGTCGAGTACGCAGCGCGCTTCGCCGGTGCCGGCGCGGAACTGGAACAGGTTGCTTGGCAGGCGCTTAGGACGCAGCAGCTTGCCTTCGCGTTTGATGATGACGTCGCCATTGCCCAGCGCGTCGGCCGACACTTCTTCGCAATCGAGGAAGGAGTTGTATTGGTCGCCCAGGTCGCCCGGTTCGTTGGTGACGGCGATCTGCTTGGTCAGGCCGGCGCCCAGCGAGTCGGTGCGGGCAACGATGATGCCGTCGTCCACGCCCAGTTCCAGGAAGGCGTAGCGGATGGCGCGGATCTTGGCGAGGAAGTCTTCGTGCGGCACGGTGACTTTGCCATCCTGGTGGCCGCATTGCTTCTCGTCCGACACCTGGTTCTCAACCTGGATGCAGCAGGCGCCTGCTTCGATGAACTGCTTGGCCAGCAGGTAGGTCGCTTCGGCGTTGCCGAAACCGGCGTCGATGTCGGCGATGATAGGCACGACGTGGGTGACGTGGTTGTCGATCTGCGACTGGATGGCGGCTTTGGCCGGGCCTTCTGCGGCGTCCAGCTGGCGGAACAGGCCGCCCAGTTCGCGGGCGTCGGCCTGGCGCAGGAAGGTGTACAGCTCTTTGATCAGCGCCGAGACGGCGGTTTTCTCGTGCATCGACTGGTCAGGCAGCGGGCCGAACTCGGAGCGCAGCGCGGCAACCATCCAGCCCGACAGGTAGAGGTAGCGGCGGTCGGTGCTGTTGAAGTGCTTCTTAATCGAGATCATCTTCTGTTGACCGATGAAACCGTGCCAGCAGCCCAGCGACTGGGTGTACTTGGATGGATCGGCGTCGTAGGCGGCCATGTCGGCGCGCATGATCTTGGCGGTGTACTTGGCGATGTCCAGACCGGTCTTGAACTTGTTCTGGGCGCGCATGCGGGCGGCGGACTCAGGATTGATGGCGTTCCAGGCGCTGCCTTGTTGCTCTTTCAAACCAGCAACTGCCTTGATGTCGTCTTGATATTGGGACATGTGTATCTCCTAAAGAATAAAGCAAGTTTGAGAAAATCTTGAGTGCGCCGCTACGTCTTGTCGAAGCAAACTGCATGACTAAATAGTAGGCCATTCTGGTGCACTGCATCAAGGTCTTATATAAGACATATAACTTAAATTTAGTCTTTGTATTTCAATGGTTTAGATGTTGAATTCCACTATGTAAAACGAATTTTCAAAAAGTGAGGTAGATCGGGCAGTCGGTTATTGTGCAGAATTTCGCGATGTGAAACGATTTTTCAGTTCTTGAGGCGGGAAGGGGATATCGACGAATTTCGCAGGATCGTGATGTTTTATCCGTGAGCTGCAACAACGTTGTCATACTTACTCGTTATGATCTTTGATTCCGCACATCAGAGAGACCAGCGATGACCATCACCCGCCGCAAATTCCTCCGCTACGCCGCCGGTGCCGGCGTCACCGCCAGCTCGATGTTCCCGGACCTGATCCGGCAAGCGCTGGCGGTGCCCGCGAATAACGCCACCGGCACCCTGGCGGACGTCGAGCACGTGGTCATCTTCATGCAGGAGAACCGTTCCTTCGACCATTACTTCGGCACGCTGGCCGGCGTGCGCGGTTTCGACGATCCGCGCGCGATCGACCTGCCCGATGGCCATCCGGTCTGGTATCAGCCGGACGGCAGCGGCGGCTACGTGCTACCGTTCCACTTCGACGCCAAGAACACCAGCGCGCTGTCGGTCGGCACCAACCACTCGTGGAAGGGCTCGCAAACCACGTGGCAGGGCTGGGACGCGTGGGTCAAGCAGAAGACGCCGCAGACCATGGGCTATTTCGACCGTGGCGACCTGCCGTTCTACTACGCGTTGGCGGATGCGTTCACGATTTGCGACGCTTATCACTGCTCGGTGTTCGGCGCCACCGATCCGAACCGGCTGTACTCGCTCACCGGCAGCAACCAGGGCTGGATGGGCGCCATGGGCAGTCTGTACAACATCAACGCGGCCGGCTACTACAACGGCGATCCCGCGCTGGACAACATTTCCGCCAGCGTCACCGCAGGCGCGCCCAACTGGCGCACCTATGCCGAGGTGCTGGAGGCGAACCAGGTCAGCTGGAAGGTCTACCAGGAATGGGACAACTACGGCGACAACTACCTGGCCTACTTCAAGAACTTCCGCGTCAACGCCGACGGCAGCCGTCTGAGCAGCGACGCGCCCTTGTATCGCAAGGGCCGCGTGCTGGCGCCCGGTTCTAACGCGGGCAACGCCAGCGGCACCAAGGGCGACTGGCTGGTCGAATCCTTCGCCGACGATGTGCGCAACAACCGCTTGCCGCAGGTGTCGTGGATCAGTTCGCCGAACGATTACACCGAGCATGCGCCGAACTCGCCCAACGCCGGCGAGCACATCACCGCGCGCCTGCTGGCCGCGCTGGTGGCCAATCCCGAGGTCTGGTCCAAGACCGTGTTCCTGTTGATGTACGATGAAAACGACGGTTTCTTCGACCACGTGCCGTCGGACCTGGCGCCGCTCAACGCTGGCATGGGCAAGACCACGCTGGCCGATATCGGCACGCACGAAACGTATCAGGGCGTGCCGGTGGGCCTGGGGCCGCGCGTGCCGATGCTGGTGATCTCGCCGTGGAGCAAAGGCGGGCGCGTGTGCTCGCAGCTGTTCGACCACACGTCCAAGCTGCGCTTCCTGGAAGAGTGGCTGGTGGTGCGCGGCAAGGCTCGCGCCAGCGTCCAGTGCGATCTGATCTCGCCGTGGCGCCGCGCCGTGTGCGGCGACCTGACGTCGGCCTTCGACTTCAGCACGCCCAACAGTGTGTGGCCGGACAGCGTGCCGAAGACGGCGGCCTACCAGCTGGTCTCCGGCAAGCCGTACCCGATGCCGCCGACCGTGCAGGCCATGCCGAGGCAGGAGCCCGGCACCAGCGTGCCGGGTCCGCGTGTCGCCTGCGCCTTGCCGTATGAACTGTCGGTGCAGGGCAAGCTGGCCGGCGCCGGGCAGTTCGCGCTGAGCTTCGCCAACAGCGGCCAGGTGGGCGCGGCCTTCATCGTCTACTCCAGCCTGCGGGCCGATGGGCCGTGGTACTACACGGTCGAGGCGGGCAAGGAAATCGACAACGAGGTGTGGAACTGGACCGGCAGCGCCTACGACCTCAGCGTGCACGGCGCCAATGGTTTCCTGCGCCAGTACAAGGGCGCGTTCGCCGCGGCCACGGCCGGCGGTGCGCGGCCGGAAGTGCAGGTGCGCTACGAGCGCGGCAGCGGCAACATCAGCCTGGTGCTGTCGAACCTGGACGGCCAGCAGGCCTGCGGCTTCACCGTTAGCGACAATGCCTACGGCGCCGGCACCGCCACGTATCGCGTGGCGGCAGGCCAGACCTTGTCGGTGCCGTTTAATCTGGCGGGCAGCTACGGCTGGTACGACCTCAGCGTCACCAGCGACGCCGATGCGCAGTGGCTGCGCCGCGTGGCCGGCCATGTGGAAACGGGATTGCCGAGCCGTCCCGATCCGATGATAGGCACCAACCGCGTCAAGATTTTTCTGGGCACCAGCACGCCCAACGTCACGCGCGGCGGTGCGGCGGTGTTCAACTATGCTGCGCCTCCCGGCAAGCTCAATGCGCAAAACTGGATAGGCCTGTTCGCGGCCGGCAGCTCGCCGGGCAAGGGCAGTGCGGTGCAGTGGGCTTACGCGCCGAATGCGCGCGGCAGCGCGTCCTTCAGCACCGGCGCCATGGCGGTGGGCGACTACACGGCCTGGTATCTGTACCAGAACGCCTACGTGACGCTGGGCGGGCCGGTGGCGTTCAGCGTGACGCAACTGGCCGCGTCGGCCGCCAGCGTCAAGCAGGGGACGGCGATCGCCTTCAGCTATGCGCTGCCTGCGTCCAAGGTCAACAGCACCAACTGGATCGGCATCTGGAAAGCCGGTGCCGCACCGGCCAGCGGCGGCTACATCATCTGGCAATACGTTACCGCCGCCAACGGCAGCGCCAGCTTCGACACCAGCAAACTGGCGCCAGGAAATTACAGCGCCTGGTGCCTGTACAACGACGGCTACGGCGTGCTGGCCGGTCCGGCTGCGTTCACCGTCACCTGAACGCTGCGGCAATCTCACCAATTATCACAAAGACAAATTTTCCTTGACGGGGCTGGATGCCCCGTGACACATTGCGCCTCCGTTTATTGAAGGAGTGTGTGTGTCGAAGCAATCTGGTTTTCTGATTTTGGTGCTGGCCGCAGCGCTCACGGCTTGCGCGTCCGCGCCGACGGCGGCGCAGCTGGCGATGCAGCGCCAGTCGATCGACGAGTTCGTCAAGACGGCCTTTCCCGTGAAGCCGCCCGATGCGCCAGCTTCCGCGGGCGGCTACCTGGCGCATTTCACCGATGCCGACAGCACGCAGTTGTACTGGCCCAGGCAGCAGTTGACGGATTACTGCGCGGCCCATGGCGGCGTCATACGCGTGGACAGGTATTTCATCGGCAATGCGGTCGCCCCCCGGCAGGAGGAACGCACGCCGGAGCGCAGCAAGCTGGAATATCCGTACCTCCTCGCGGCGGGCGAAGGCGCGCTGGGCATCATGCGCTGCAAACACAGCCGCAGCAACAAGACCTTGTGGGGCGTGGAAATCCAACCGGGAACTTTTGCCATGGAAGCCACTGGTGGCAAGCTGCAGATGAACATCGTGCTGCCCGATTAGTTTCAACCACACCTCGCGTTGAAGTGATTGACCCCGTCAATTTGCAGGTAGACAATCTCCCTTTGCACCAAGTAACCGGACCATCCCTTATTCATCTCAATTCCGTGAGCAGCAAGACATAGCGTTTCTTCGAGGAGACATGATGTTTGCAAATATGAAGGTGGCGACCCGTCTGGGTCTGGGTTTCGGCGCAGTAGTGGTCTTGTTGCTGCTGCTGTCGGGGGTGAGCATCATGCGCCTTGCTGCGATGAACGACGCGATCAACCGCATCACCGAAGACAGATATCCCAAGGTGGTGCTGGCGAAGGACAACATCCGCTACACCATCGATAGCGGCCGCCAGTTGCGCAGCATGATGCTGGCATCGAGCGAGGACGAGCGGGAGAAATTCCGCCGGCTGGCCGAGGCCGACCGCGCCAAGATCGCCGAGGCGATGGAAAAGATCGACAAGCTGCTCAGCAGCGAGAAAGGGCGCCAGCTGTTCAAGGATGTCGCCGGCAAAGCGGAGATGATGACCGGGAAATACGATCAGCTGTACGCGCTGGCCAAGAGCGACCAGAAGAAAGCGATCGAGTTCCTGAAAGGGGATTTCGCCGAATCCAATAACGTCTATGCCGGCACGCTGGACACCTTCGCCAAGTTCCAGAGCGACCTGATGGACAAGGAAGCCCAGCAGGCCGAAGACACTTATCTGGAGACCCGCAAGGTGGTGGTCACGCTGGCGATCGCGGCGGTGCTGGCGGCGATCGTGATTGCGTGGCTGATCACGCGCGACCTGGTCAAGCGCCTGGGCGGCGAGCCGACCTATGCCGCCGAGCTGATGGAGCGCATCGCCAAGGGCGACCTCAGCGGCGAGATCCGCCTCAAGCCCGACGACCGCAGCAGCATGCTGTTTGCGATCAGCGAGATGATCGTCAAGCTGCGCAAGGTGGTCGACGGGCAGCGCGCGCTGGTGTCGGCCGCCAACCGCGGCAATTTCGACGCGCGCGTCGACCTGACCGGCATGGCCGGCTTCCAGCAGGAGATGGGCGAGAGCCTGAACCAGCTGGCCATCACCACCGGCACCAGCATTGCCGACGTGGTGCGCGTGATGGGCGCGATGTCGGAAGGCGACCTGACCAAGACCATCGACAAACCCTACGAGGGCGCGTTCGGCGAGTTGAAGGAATACGCCAACAACACGGTCGCCAAGCTGGCCCAGGTGGTCAGCGAAGTCAACAACAGCGCCGAGGCGCTGGCCGCCGCCTCCGAGGAAGTCAGCGCGACGGCGCAGGCGCTGGCGCAGGCCGCCAGCGAGCAGGCCTCCAACGTGGAAGAGACGTCCGCCTCGGTCGAGGAGATGACGGCCTCGGTGGCGCAGAACACCGACAACGCCAAGGTGACGGACGCCATGGCCAGTCGCGCCGCCGTCGAGGCCAGCGAGGGCGGCGATGCGGTGCGCTCGACGGTGGCGGCCATGAAGCAGATCGCCGCCAAGGTGTTGATCATCGACGATATCGCTTACCAGACCAACTTGCTGGCGCTGAACGCGGCCATCGAGGCGGCGCGTGCCGGCGAGCACGGCAAGGGCTTTGCCGTCGTCGCGGCGGAAGTGCGCAAGCTGGCCGAGCGCAGCCAGGTGGCGGCGCAGGAAATCGGCCAGGTCGCCAGCGGCAGCGTCGACCTGGCCGAGCGGGCCGGGCAGATGCTGGGCGCGATGGTGCCCAACATCAAAAAGACTTCGGACCTGGTGCAGGAAATCACGGCCGCATCGGAAGAGCAATCGACCGGGCTGGTGCAGATCAATTCCGCGATCAGCCAGCTAAGCCAGACCACGCAGCAGAACGCGTCCGGTTCCGAGGAGCTGGCGGCGACGGCGGAGCAGATGAGCACCCAGGCCGAAGAGCTGCAGCAGACCATGGGCTTCTTCGCGTTGAACGGTTCGACGCCAAGGCACAGCGGGCAGCGCCAGCCGGGTGTCGTGCTGCGCAGCCGTCTGGCACCGGTGCGCTCGATCAGCGTCGAAGCGCCCGACGAGTCCCAGTTCGTGCGCTACTGAGGCATCAAGCCGGCGACTGCAGCAACCGGTCGATGACGGCCACGCTGCCGTCGTCGATGCGCAGGAATTGCACGCCGGTCTTGTAGCCGAGTTCGGCGTCGGGATCGCTGTAGACCACCTGGCCCATGGCCAGCACCTTGTGGCTGGAGTCGCCCAGTTGCACCTGGAACGAGACGGCGCAGTACTGGGCCAGCCGGATCTGGCTGCCCGTTTGCAGACTGACGCCGCCATGCGACAAGTCCAGCGTGCGGGCGGTGTGGCGGGTTTCGTCGATCATCGTCAGCGTGGCCGCATGACGGGTCGCGTGGCGGTGGGAGACTCTGGCTTTCTGATTCATCGCTGGTATCCCAATAGTAGCGTTGGGAAAAGAATATCAGCTGAGCGCCGCCCACGGCAAGGGCTGAGGCCGCAAGTGTGGCGGCCTATGTACGTCCTGTCGGGCTCGCCTTGATCGAAGCGACAATGTTGGCCGCCTCCGCTTCCGCCGCCGCGCAGGCGGAGGCGGCGTCGACGAAGCGCTGCGTCACCGCCACCCGGCGCTTCTGGCGAATCTTGATGCGGTGCATGGGCGTGGTGGACGGCGCAAACACCGCCACGTAGGCGCCCCATAGCGCGCAGCCTTCCAGCGGCGCCGCCGAAAATTCGATTTCGTAATCGTCGATATACTTGGTCGGCACGGCTGCCTCCTCGATGGCTGGCTCTACGCCGCCAATGTACGCGCTCCGGCCCGGCAATGGCGCGCTGTATCGGGGAATCCATTACAATCCCTGCAATGAATGATACCAAGAATGTCCGCCGCCGTTCACTAATCGCTGCTTGCAGCGCCCATGCCATCCACGATGGATTGACCGATGTGATCTATGTGCTGCTGCCGATCTGGCAGGCGCAGTTCGCCATCAGCCTGGCGATGGTGGGGCTGCTGCGCGGCGCCTACTCGGGCATGATGGCGGGATTCCAGCTGCTGGCCAGCCGCATGGCCAGGCGCTGGGGGCGCGAGCGCACGCTGATCGGCGGCACCGCGCTGGCGGGCATCGCCTACCTGATCGCCGGCATGGCCGGCGGCCTGACGGTGTTGCTGCTGGCGCTGCTGCTCGGCGGCCTGGGCGCCAGCACCCAGCATCCGCTGGCGTCGTCCATCGTCACCGATACGCATGAGGCGGGCGGCGGCGTCAAGGAAGCGCTGGCGCAATACAACTTTGCCGGCGACATCGGCAAGACGCTGGTGCCGGGCGCGGTCGGCCTGTTGCTGGTGGTGGTGAGCTGGCAGGCCAGCGTGGTGCTGATCGGCTGCCTGGGGCTGGCCGCGGCGGCGCTGCTGTGGTGGCTGCTGCCGGCGTCCAGCGGTGCCGCGCACGATGCCGCGCCATCCGCCAAGGCCAGCGCGGGCAAGGGCTCGGTCGGCGGCCTGCGCGCACTCAATGTCACGGGCATGCTCGACAGCGCGGTGCGCATGGGCTTTCTCACCTTCCTGCCTTTCCTGTTGCAGAGCAAGGGCGCCGGCACGGCCGGCATCGGCGTGGCGCTGTCGCTGCTGTTTGTCGGCGGCGCTTTCGGCAAGCTGTTCTGCGGCTACCTGGGCGCGCGCATCGGCATGATGAAGACGGTGTGGATCACGGAGTCGGCCACGGCGCTGCTGATACTGTTGTCGGTGTGGCTGCCGCTGACGGCGATGATGGCCATGCTGCCGCTGCTGGGGCTGGCCCTGAACGGCACGTCGTCGGTGTTGTACGGCACGGTGCCCGAGCTGGCCGCTCCGGGCAAGCGCGAGCAGGCTTTTGCCCAGTTCTATACCGGCACGGTCGGCGGCGGCGCGCTGGCGCCGGTGCTGTTCGGCCGCCTGGGCGATGTGGCCGGCGTGCCGGCCGCGTTGATGGCGCTGGCGGCCTTGCTGCTGTTGACCTTGCCGTTGTCGTACCGTGTGCAAACATCGTTGGCCGATTGAACCACAGCATTCCACTCAGGAGACCCTCGTCATGAATCGTATCCGTTGCTCTGTTGCCGCATGCCTGGCGGTCCTGCAGCTTGCCTGCTGCGCCGCGCCGGACACCCGCCCGGCTGAGGCGAACCTGTCGGTGACGCCGGCGACGCTGAACGAACCCTGGGCCGTCAACTGGTGGCTGCCGCGCCATGAGAAGAAGCTGGCGGAAGTGCGGGCGGCCGGCAAATCGGCCGAAGTCGTCTTCATCGGCGATTCGATCACGCATGGCTGGGAAGAGGGCGGGGCGCCGGTGTGGGAACGCTATTACAAGCCCATGCGCGGCCTGGCGCTGGGCTTCAGCGGCGACCGCACCGAGAACGTGCTGTGGCGCTTGCTGCACGGCGAGGTGGACGGCATCGCGCCCAAGGTCGCGGTGCTGATGATCGGCACCAACAACACCGGCCATCGCGAGGAAGATCCGAAGACCACCGCCGCCGGCATCCGGCGCGATATCGATGAACTGCGCCAACGCCTGCCGGCCACGAAGATATTGCTGCTGGCGATATTCCCGCGCGGCGAAACGGCGGACGACCCGCTGCGCCGTATCAACGAGCAGGTCAACGGCATCATCGCCGGCTTTGCCGACAACCGGCAGGTCTACTTCCTCAACCTCAACCAGGAATTCCTGGCGGCCGATGGCCGGCTGTCGAAGGACATCATGCCCGATCTGCTGCATCCGAACCAGAAGGGTTATGAAATCTGGGCGCGGGCCATGGCGCCCGAACTGAAGCGGCTGATGGCCGCTCCGCGCTAGCGCTGCAGCCAGGCCCGATAGCGCCTGGTCAGGTAGAACATGCGCAGCTGGCCCATCAGCATGGTCAGCAGCGGCGAGTAGCTGCCCGAGCGTTGCACGCCGCTGCCCAATGCGCGCAGGCGGCGCTTGACCAGCGCCATCGCAGCGACCGACGCCATGGTCTTGTCCTTCCATGTCACGGCGGGCGGCAGCGCTTCCGGAGAGCGCCCCGCGCGCCATTCCTGCGGCAGGTTGGGCACCTCGGCCAATGCGGTGGCGATGCCCGCCACGGCGATGCCGCTGGCCAGCACCTGTTCCGCCACCGGCTTGCGGGCGATGCCGCCGGTGGTCATGACGGGCATGCGGGCGACCGCCGCCAGTTCCTTGGCGAATTCCAGGAAGTAGGCTTCACGCGCCAGCGTGCGGCCGTCGGCGGTGCGGCCCTGCATGGCCGGGCTTTCGTAGCTGCCGCCGGACAGTTCGATCATATCCACCGGCAGCTCGTTGAGCAGCAGCACCACCTGCTTCGCATCGTCCTCGGAGAAGCCGCCGCGCTGGAAGTCCGCCGAATTCAGTTTGACCGCCACGCTGAAGCCGGGCGACACCCGAGCCCGCACCGCGCGCACCACCTCCAGCAGCAGGCGGGCGCGGTTGGCCAGGCTGCCGCCCCAGCCGTCGCGGCGGCGGTTGGTCAGCGGCGACAGGAATTGCGAGATCAGATAGCCGTGGGCGGCGTGGATCTGCACGCCGTTGAAGCCGGCCTGTTCGGCC
Source organism: Rugamonas rivuli (assembly GCF_009380165.1). Classification (GTDB taxonomy): domain Bacteria; phylum Pseudomonadota; class Gammaproteobacteria; order Burkholderiales; family Burkholderiaceae_D; genus Rugamonas; species Rugamonas rivuli. Next base: position 426,727 of record NZ_WHUF01000003.1, on the reverse strand, counting down.
GCGTGGGCGGTGGCGGCGAAGCGGCCTATGACTTCCTCGATCTGCATGGCGGTCATCTCGACGGGCTGCGCAAACAGCTTGCTGTGCTTGCCCATGTCCAGCGCCACCGCCGACGGCGCCCAGGCGTTGCCGCCCATATTGGCCATCACCTGGCGGCCGGGGTGGTTGATCTGCATCCACACCTGCGCGCCTTGGCTGCGCGCCGCCTGCGACCAGGTGCGGAACGAGTCCAGCGGCGTGCCCGCTTCCAGCACCACGCCGCCCGGCCCTGTCATCGCGCGGCCGTCGATCATGACGTTGCCGGTGATGATCAGGCCGACGCCGCCGTCAGCCCAGCTTTCGTATAAACGGTTTAGCGCGGGGCCGGGCAACTGGCCGGCGTCGGCCATGTTTTCTTCCATCGCGGCCTTGGCCAGGCGGTTGGGGAGGGTGCTGCCGTTCGGCAGCGTCAGTGCGGTGAACATCATGTCGATTCCGGATTCGGTGAAGGAGATGAGGTATCCTAAGGTTGAAGTTCACTTCAAGGTCAAGCGAAAAATGAAAATAGGCGAATTGGCGCAGCGCTCGGGCGTTGCGGCCTCGGCGATCCGGTATTACGAGCGGGCGGGCTTGCTGCCGAAGGCGGTGCGGGGGGCGAATGGCTACCGCGTCTATGCGGACGCGGCGCTGGAGCGGCTGCACCTGATCCAGATCGGCCAGAACCTCGGCTTCACGCTGGAGGCGATCCGGGCGGTGTCGATGCTGGAGGGGCCGGCTTTCCAGGACGGGCTGCTGCACAAGCTCGATGCCCGCCTGGGCGAGATCGAGCAGATGGTGCAGACGCTGGGCGCCCAGCGCGCCTCCCTGCTGGAGACGCGCGAGAAGCTGACGCAGTCCTGGGCGAACAATCAGTGCCTGAGCAATGCCGAGTTCGCTGCGGAGGCGGTGCATGGATTCCCGCCTGCGCGGGAATGACGGTGCGTGCGCCGGTGGTGGCGCGCTAGTTGGCGGTGACTTCGGCGTCGGCCAGGAAGTTGACGATGGCCGGGTTGACCACGGCGCCGTGGGTGATCGGTCCCATGTGGCCGCCGCGCGTTTGCAGCGCGGTGGCGTCGGGCAGGGCGGCGGCCAGCGCCTCGGCCAGCAGGCGCGTCGAGGCCGGGCTGCTGGCGCCGGACATCACCATGGCCGGCATGGTCAGCGCCGACAGATCGTCCAGCGTGGCCGCTTCGCCCAGCAGCGCCTGGAAGTCCAGCCGCACCTTGGCGATCATGCCCGTCATCTTGTCTTGCGTCGCCGGCGGCGCGGCGTCGAAGGCGCCGGCGCGGTTCCAGTAGTCGATGAAGATGCGGGTGGCGTCGCGGTCCTCGTTTGCCGCGCAGGCGTTGATGCGGGCCACCACGTCGACGATCTCGGCGCGCGCCGGATGTTGCGCCGGCAGCAGGTGGAAGGCCACCGGCTCGAACAGCGTCAGCGACAGTACGCGGCCGGGCATGCGGCGCGCCATGTGCAGCGCCGAGGCGCCGCCGAAGGAATGGCCGATCAGGTGGAAGGCTTCGCCCGGTTCCAGGCGCGAGGCGATGGCGGCGTTGACCGCGTCGACTTCGTGCGCCAGCGTGTGGACGTAGCCGTCGCCGACATCGGCCGGGAAGGGCGAGGCGCCGTAGCCGAGCAGGTCGACGGCGATGCAGCGGAAATTGTCTTCGAGTTGCGACACCAGGTCGGCCCACTGGGCCTTGGAACTCATGGAACTATGCAGCAGTACAACGGCAGGTTTCATTATCAGCACGACACGAAAAAACGGAGCGCATATTATACCGGCACTTGTGAAACCGGCAGCGCGCCACGATCTGTGGCCTATATCACGCACGGCGTCATTTTTTCGTTCCGTGGATGTGGAGGACGGGAGTAAAGTAGAGGTATGAATAATTCTAAAAAAGTCGCGGGCTTGGCAGGCATAGTCAGCGTGCTGTGGATGGGGCTGACGGCCGCGGTGGCAGCCAACCAGAAGCGATTACTGTTCAATCCACTGGGTAGCAAGCGCGAGGTGCTCAAGCCTTACAGCAGCGGCCATCGCACGCGGCCCATCGTGGTGCGCTCCAACGATGGCACGCGGCTTTCCGGTTGGCTGATGACGCCGCCCATCGCAGGGCCGCATCCCGGCGTGATTTATTTCGGCGGCCGCTCGGAGGAAGTGTCCTGGGTGGCGCGCGACGCCGGCAAGCTGTTTCCCGGCATGGCGGTGCTGGCGGTGAACTATCGCGGCTACGGAGATTCGCAGGGCGATCCGGCCGAGGAACATTTCGTCGACGACGGCCGCATGCTGTTTGACTGGCTCAGCGAACGCCATCATGTCGACCCGAAGCGCATCGCGGTGGTCGGCCGCAGCCTGGGTTCAGGCGTGGCGGTGCAGGTGGCGATGGAGCGCGACGCCAATTCCATCGTGCTGATCACGCCTTACGATTCCATCCTCGCCATCGCCAAGCGCAAGTTCAAGGCGATCCCGGTAGAGTATGTGCTGCGGCATAAATTCGAATCGGTCAAATACGCGCACCAGCTGAAGGCGCCGACCTATGTGCTGCGCGCCGCCTTCGACGACGTGGTGCCGCATTCGCACACCGATCTGCTGGTCGAGAAGCTGGGGCTGCTGCATGCGGACGAAATCGTGCCCGATTCCGATCACATGAACATCCCCTACCTGGATAGCACGCAGCAGCGCATCGCCAGTTTCCTGGCGCACCGCTTCAGCCAGCCGCAATCCTGACGGGCTTGTCGGCCAGCTGGTGGTGCAGGCGGCGCAAGCCCAGCCACACGACGCCGATCACCAGCGGCACCGCGATGCCGGTCAGGATGTCGGGATTGACCGGCAGGTTGCTGGCCTTCATGGCCTTGCCCGCGTAACCGATCAGGCCCAGCGCGTAGTAGGAAATCGCCACCGCCGATAGCCCCTCCACCGCTTGTTGCAGGCGCAGCTGCTGCGCCGCGCGCGCATCCAGCGATTGCAGGATCTTGCGGTTCTGCCGTTCCTGCTCGATGCCGACGCGGGTGCGCAGCAAGTCGTTGCTGCGGGCGATACGCTTGGCCAAGCCCTCCTGCCGCTGCGCCACCGAGGTGCAGGTGTGCATGGCCGGCGCCAGGCGGCGGCCCATGAACTCGGCCAGCGTCGGCATGCCGGCGATGCGCACTTCGCGCAACTCCTGGATGCGCGCTTGCACCAGGCTGAAGTAGGCTTGCGAGGCGGCGAAGCGGTAGCTGTTGCTGACCGATAGTTTTTCCAGCCGCGCCGCCAGGCTGGTGATACGGTGCAGCAGCGCCTGCTCCTCGCGGGCTTCGGTGGAGATGCCGTCCGGCTGGTCGGCTTGCACCAGCATGGCGGTCAGGTCGGCCAGTTCGTTCTCGATGCCGTTCAACATAGGCTGCGTGGCTTCGGCTTGCGGCAGGCCGAGCAGGGCCATCATGCGGTAGGTTTCGATTTCCAGCATGCGGCCGACCAGGCGGCCGGCCTGGAATTCGCGCAGGCTCAGGTCGCGCACGACGAAGCGGCTGAAGCCGTCCGGCTGTATCAGGAAATCGGTCCACACCTCGGCGCCGCTGCCGACGCTGCTGCCGACCAGCGATTTGCCCTGGAACAGTTCGCGGATCGCGTCCACCGCGCCGGCGTCGTCCGGCTCGCCCTTGCACAGCAGCACATGGGCGGCGACGATGATCTTGCCGTGCAGGCTGGCCAGCCATTCCTGCGGTACGTGTTGCAGCGGCATGCGTTCGAAGGCTGCGCCGCAGGCGGCGTCCGCTTCGCTGCGTTCGACGAAGGTGTAGGTGGCGAACTCGGTATGGCATTCCCACTTCAGGCGGAAGCGGCCGAAGTCGTGGAAGAAGTAGCGCGCCTGCGGATGCGGCACGGCCACGCCGTAGTGCATGCACAGTTGTTCGAGCACCTGGTGCTGGGTGCTGCGGTGGAGTTTCTGGGAAGGCTGGTCCTGCTGCACGTAGAGCGCGAAATGGGTCAGGCTTTCCGGCGCTTGCAGTTGCAGGAAGGGGCGTGAGTGGATTTCCGCCGACAGCGGCACCCGCATCGGATGGTTCAACTTGGCGAAATCGGCATTGGCGCGGTAAGCGAGAGACATGACCTTCCCCGGGAAAAGTACTGCGATCGGAACTGCAAAAACGCGGATTGTTGCGGTGCAGTATAGCCAGCCTGCCGCCCCCGCACAACCGCGCATTCCGCATGACTGGTATGCGGAACGCTGATGTTACCGGGGAAAGCGGGTGTGAGCGATCACTTTTTGAACGGCGGCGATGCCGTTCAACGGGGCAGGGCGATGATCAGCTGCTGGCTGGCGTCCCAGCTGCGGGCCGCCGTGTCGAGGCGGAACACGGTGAACGGCACCTGGCCGACGATGTCGCCGACGCCGTCCCAGTCGATGTCGGCGTAGGCGCCGGCGTAGTCGACCTCCTTGCCGGCCTTGACCAGCGCCAGCGCCGCGCCGATGTTTTCCGGCCTCACCTTGTCGCCCGGCGCGTTCATCACGAAGCGCAGGCTGTCGCGCACCATCAGGCCGGTGGGGCTCTTGCTGTTGTTGACCAGGCCGGCGCGCTCGATCGCCAGCGCCATCACCATCGCGATGTCGTAGGTGGGGGCGGTGAAGTCCTGCGGTTCGCTGCCGTACTGGGCGATGTAGCCGGTGCGGAAGCTCTGGTAGGAGCTGTTGCCGTAGGCGCCGATGGTGGCGGCCGCGCCGCGCGCGCCGCCCGCCAGCCGCGAGGGATCGGCAAGGTTGTCGAGGAAGGTCTGGTTGCCGGCGGCGGTGCCGGGCAGCAGCCACATGGCGCCGTTCTGCAGCGGCAGCGATTCGTTCAGCACATTGGCCGAGATGTCGGCCGCCAGGATGCCGTTCAGGATCACGTCCGGCTTGGCGTCGTAGACTTTTTGCAGATAGCCCGCGAAGCCGTTCTTCAGGCCGAAGGGGATGGTGACGGTGGCCACCACTTGCCCGCCCAGCTTCTGGAAGGCCGGCGAGAACAGCTGGGCCAGGCCCGCGCCGAAGGCGTCGCCTTCGTTGATCAGCACCACGGCGCGGCGCTTGCCGGCATCGAAGGCGACGTTGGCCAGCACCGGCGTGGCGTCGACATCGGAAACGCCGATGCGGAAGATCAGATCGCCGTCGGCCACCGTGCTCAGCGCCGGCGACGAGCTCGATTCGGTCAGGATGGGCACGCCCTTGGCCAGCGCCTGCGGCAGCAGGTTCAGCACGCGGGTCGAGGTGGAGACGTTGAGCGCGATGACGCCCGCGTCGAGCAGTTGCTGGCCCATGTCCTGGGCCTCGGCGTTGTCGCGGGCGACCAGGGCGATGGCGTTGAGGCGCTTGCCCAGCACGCCGCCGGCGTCGTTGATCTGTTTGGCCGCCAGCAGGAAGGCGTCGCGGGTCGAGGTGCGCCAGCCGACCGAGGCGATGTTGATGGCGTTGGGATCGATCATGGCCTTGATCGGATTGGCGGGCAGCGGCGTGGTGGCGTCGCCCGTGCCGCCGCCACCGCCGCCGCCGCAGGAAGTCAGCAGCGCCAGCGCAGCGGCCGTGGCTGCGGCCAGCAGGCGCCTAGTAGCGGTATTCATATTGCACTCCATAGCGGCGGCCCAGCGACGGGTAATCGATGCCGCCGACGCCGGGATCGACGTAGCGGCTGTTCCACAGGTCGCGCACCTGCACGCGGATGCCGGCGCGGGCGCTGAGGCTCCAGCGCGCGCCCAGCGTGGTGTCGACGTAGCGCGACAGCTGGTAAGCCTGGTTGGCCAGCAGCACGTTGGCGGTGGCGGCCGGACGCGCGCCGACGTAGCGGTTGTCCACGCTGAGCAGCAGTTTCTGCCCCATCAGGCTGGCGCTGGCGCCGGCGTTGGCGCTGTTGGTGGGGAACAGCTCGCCGTCGCTGCGCTGGGCCAGCGGCGTCAGCGTGTAGCGGTTGAGGCTGCGGCTGCCGTTGGCGCGGCTCAGGTTGGCGTAGGCGTTGAACCAGTCGCGCTGGTAGCGCAGTTCCAGCTCCACGCCGTTGACTTTGCTGTCGCTGGTGTTGCGCGCCACCAGGTTGAAGAAAGCCTGTTCCAGCGTGACCAGTTCGCTGACCTTGGTGTGGTAGATGGTCAGCGCGCCGTTCCAGTGCGGCGCGGGCGGCGTGCTCAGTTGCAGTTCGATGGTGCGCGATTTTTGCGGCGCCAGGTCGGGATTGCCCTTGATGTCGCCCGGCTGCACGGCGGTGCGGTACAGCAGCTCGGCCGACGGCGCCTGGAAGGCGGTGCCGCTGAGGACTTTCAAACCCCAGTCGCCGGGCAGGCTGCCGACCACGCCGGCGCGCAGCGATTCCTGCGTGCCGTAGACCGAGTGCCGGTCCTGGCGGCCGCCGAGGATGGCCTGCCATTTGCCGACCAGCGGGAATTGCCACTGCGCGTAGAAGCCGGTGTTGCGCAGCGTTTTTTCGCCCGGCTGGCTGAGCTGGAAATCGCTGCCGTCGGCGATGCTGCGGCGGCGGAACGATTCCAGCGTCTCGCGGTCGCGCAGCACGTCGGCGCCCAGCAGCAGGCTGGTCTGCGGCCCCATCTGCCACAGCCATTCGACGCTGCCGTCGATGGCCTTGTAGCCGAAGTCGCGCAGCAGATAGTAGTCGGCGGCGCCGGTGCGCACGCGGTCGGCGGCGCCCGGTTCGCCCTGGCCGTAGTTGAGGCTGGCGCGCAGCGTGTGGGCGTCGTTGAAGCGGTGGCTGGCGCCCAGGTGCAGATAGCCTTGCTCCAGCTCGACGTGGCTGGGCGGGCGCAGCAGCGGATTGAGGCTGGCGAACACATTGTCGCTGTCCTGCCGCTGCCAGAACACGCTCGCTTGCAGCTCGTCGCTGGCGCCGCGCCAGCCGCCGCGCAGGTAAAGGCTGCGCGGGTCGGCGTCGTCGACCGGGGCCGGGCTGAGGGCGGCATAGCGCTTGTAGTCGGGCGAGATGCGCGGCAATGCGAGGCCGCTGCGGTCGGCCCTGGCCGCCTGCACGCCCCAGGCCAGCCAGTACGGCGACGATGGATCGGCCTGGCCGGTTGCGCCGAACTGGGCGCTGCCGCTGGCCGACAGCAGGTTGACGCTGCGGCCGCCGCCCGACCATTCGTGGCTCAGGGCCAGGCGCTGTTCGGTGCCGTCGTGCCGGGTGATGACGTTGACCGCGCCCAGCAAGGCGTCGGCGCCGTACAGCACCGACACCGGCCCGCGCACGATCTCGATGCGCTCGACCATGTTGAGCGGGATGAACTCCAGCCCGATCAACTGCTGCTGCGTGCTGCGGAAGGCGATGGGCTGGCCGTCCAGCAGGATCTTGATGGCGCGGCTGGCCGACTGCGCGCCGGCGTTGATGCCGCGCACGCCGAAGTTGTGATTGAGGCGGTCGTCGCTCTCGACAAAGCCGGCCACGTGGGACAGCGCCTCGGCCAGGCTCTGGTAGCCGTAGCGGGCGATGTCGTCGGCCGTCACCAGCGTCACCACGGCGGGCGTGGCGTACAGCGGGGTGGCGGTCTTGGTGGCGGTGAGCACCTTGACGTTGCGCAGCTGGTCGAGGCTGAGGTCGAACAGGCTGTCGTCGTCGGCCGTGGTGGTGGCACGGGCCGATGCCAGCGGCAGCTGCGGCAGCAAGAGCAGCAGCAACGCCGCTTGCATACAGGTGTGGCGCAGCCGCGCCGTGCCGGCGTGGGCGGAGGTATTGAAATGCGGTGTGTGTACGCCCACGAGTATGCTCCCATGCTGCGCGATTTAACAAAGTATTCACCAATTCCGACACGATCACAAGCTGCAAGTTGATCGCCTGCACAGGGCGTTGTGTTTCAAGAACAAGTCTTTACCGCCATGCGAAAAAAGCGGGCGGTCTGGGCGATTCGGATAAAATCAGTACGCGCTGGAACCGTGGAAACATGCGGCTGCGCTATCGGGGAGCGTGCATGAAGAAACGACTGGGCGCTGTAAGGAGGGGGATGCTGGCCTTGGCGGCCACCTGCGCGCTGGCGGTCCTGGCCGGTGCAGGCATCTCCGTGCGCGCCGAGCAGGCCATCCCGGAGCAGCAGGTCAAGGCCGCCTACATCCTGAACTTTACCCGCTATGCCAACTGGCCGGCGCCGGCGCTGATCGAACCGCATGCGCCGCTGGTGGTGTGCATGGTGGGCCCCGGCGCGGCCGATATGGCCCGCCAGCTGCAGCACCGCGCGGCGGGCAGCCATCCGCTGGAGCTGCGCATCGTCAGCCGCGTCGAAGAGACCGAGCCATGCCACGCGGTCTACCTGGCGCTGCCCGAACGCAGCCGCCAGAGCGCGTGGCTGACGCGCATGCGCGAGCAAGCCATTCTCACCATCGGCGACTCCGCCAACTTCCTGGCCGACGGCGGCATGATCAACATGATGCTGGTCGACGGCAGCATCCGTTTCGAAGTCAATCTGACGGCGGCCAAGCATTCCGGGGTCAGCCTCAATCCGCGCATGCTGGCGCTGGCTGAACGCGTGGTCGGCGGGGATTCCAAGTGAGCGGCTTGCCCAAGCGCTGGCACGACCTGGCCTTGCAGCGCAAGCTGCTGATCGTCTCGCTGCTGACGGCATTGACGGCGATGCTGGTGGCCCTGATGGTGCTGATCACCTACGACTTCAGCGTGGTGCGGGTACGGCTGGTGCAGGACCTGGCCAGCCGCATGGACCTGGTGTCGCTGAACCTGGACGTCGACATGAACTTCGGCGACCGCCGCGCCGCCACGCGCACGCTGTCTGCGCTGCGCGGCACGCCCGACATCCATAGCGCCTGCCTGTTCGACGTGCGGCAGCAGGTGTTCGCCAGCTATGCGCGCAGCGGCGAGGTGCGCTGCGTATGGCCGGAGGGGATGGCGCCGTCGGGCCACCGCTTCCACGGCGACCGCCTGTCGATGGTGGCGCCGGTGCGCTTCCAGCACGAGGTGCTCGGCTATCTGCAAGTGGAGTATGCCTTGCAGCCGCTGGCCGAACGCCTCAGCAAATACGGGCTGGTGCTGGCGGTGGTGCTGATGACGCTCCTGATCTGCGGCCTGCTGCAAGCGGTCGGCCTGCGGCGGCTGGTGACGCAGCCGCTGCTGGCCTTGTCCCGGGTGGCGGACCAGGTCACGCGCGAGGAGCGCTACGATCTGCGGGCGCCGCACTTCTCCAACGACGAAGTGGGCAAGCTGTCGTCGGCCTTCAACACCATGCTGGCCACCGTCGCCGCGCGCGATGCGGCGCTGCGCGTGAGCCAGTCGCTGCTGACCAATATCGCCGACAAGTCCTCGGCCGTCATCTACGTCAAGGATCTGGAGGGGCGCTACCTGATGGTCAACGAGCGCCTGCGGCAGGTGCTGCCGCCAGGTTCGCCCGATCCGATCGGGCACTGCGACGCCGACATCTTCGACGAGGAGACCGTGAAGGTGATACGCGAGGGCGACCGCCGCGCGCTGCTGTCCGAGCATTCGTACATCTACGAGGAGGGCGTGCCGGATGCGCTGGGCATGGTGCGCACCTATATCTCGGAAAAATTCTGCCTGCGCGACGAGCATGGCAAGGTGTGGGCGATGGGCGGCATCTCGACCGATATCACCGACCGCAAGAAGAGCGAGGTCGAACTGATACAGTACCGCGACAAGCTGGAGGAACTGGTGCAGCTGCGCACCGGCCAGATGGTTGAAGTGAACAAGGACCTGGCCGAATCGCTGGAGACGCTGCGGCGCGCGCAGGATGAACTGGTGCGCAGCGAGAAGCTGGCGGCGCTGGGATCGCTGGTGGCCGGCGTGGCGCATGAACTCAATACGCCGATCGGCAACAGCCTGCTGGCGGTCAGCACGCTGATCGACCAGACCCGCGAATTCACCCGCCTGACCGCCGACGGCATGAAGCGTTCGACCTTGCAGGCCTTTGTCGACGATGTGGCCAGCGGCGGCGAGATCGTGCTGCGCAACCTGCACCGCGCGGTGGACCTGGTGGCCAGCTTCAAGCAGGTGGCGGTCGACCGCACCACCTCGCAGTGCCGCGAGTTCCTGCTGTGCGACCTGGCCAACGAGATCCTGCTGTTGCTGCTGCCGACGTTTAAAAAGTCCGGCATCACGGTGCGCCAGGACATCCCGTCGACGATCATGATGAAGAGTTATCCGGGCCCGTTTGGGCAGGTGCTGATCAACCTGGTCAACAACGGCCTGACGCACGCCTTCGAAGGCCGCAGCGAAGGGGAGATCCTGATCTCGGCCATTGCCGTCGATGCCGAGTGGGTGCAGGTGATTATCCGCGACAACGGCTCGGGCATCGCGCCGGAGAACATGGGCCGCATCTACGATCCCTTCTTTACCACCAAGCTGGGTAAGGGCGGATCGGGACTGGGGCTGAACATCGTCTACAACATCGTCTACGGTGTTTTGCGCGGCAAGATCGATGTCGAAAGCGAGTTAGGTATCGGCACCCGCTTCGTACTGACGCTGCCGCTTACGAGCTGACGGGCAGCAGGTTGGCGCACGGCGTGCCGTGCATGTGGCAGGCCAGGTTGGCGAAGGTGACGGCGGCGATCTCGCGCATCGCCTCGATCGTGAAGAAGCCCTGGTGGCCCGTCACCAGCACGTTGGGGAAGGTCATCAGGCGCTGGAACACGTCGTCGGCGATGATGTCGCTGGAATGGTCGTGGAAGAACAGGCTGGCCTCCTGCTCGTAGACGTCGATCGCCAACGCCCCCAGTTGGCGCGACTTGAGCGCCTCGATCACGGCGGCGGTGTCGATCAGCGCGCCGCGCGAGGTGTTGAGCAGCATGGCGCCGGGCTTCATGCGCGCCAGGCTGGCGGCGTTGATCATGTGGCGCGTCGCCTCCATCAGCGGGCAATGCAGGGAGACGATGTCCGACGCCGCCAGCAGCTCGTCCAGGCCGACCCGCGTGGCCAGGCCGTCCAGCTGCGGCGATGGCGCCGGATCGCTGACCAGCACCGTGCAACCCAGTCCCTTGAAGATGCGCGCCGCCGCCGTGCCGATCTGGCCGGCGCCGACGATGCCGACGGTTTTGCCGTGCAGCGTCATGCCCAGCAAGCCGTCCAGCGCGAAGTTGCCTTCGCGGACGCGCGCATAGGCGCGGTGGGTGTGGCGGTTCAGTGTCATCGCCAGCGCCAGCGCGTGTTCGGCCACCGCTTCCGGCGCGTAGGCCGGCACGCGCGCCATGAACAGGCCGAGGCGCTGGCCGGCTTGCAGGTCGACGTTGTTGAAGCCCGCGCAGCGCAGCAGCACGGCGCGCACGCCCAATGCGTACAAGGCTTGCAGCACGGCGGCGTCCAGCTGGTCGTTGACGAAGACGCAGACGGCGGCGCAGCCTTGCGCCAGCGGTACGGTGTCCAGCGTCAGCGGGTCGGAGAAGTAGGCCGCTTCGACAGCGTCCGCGCCGTGCTGAAGGCGCGCTTCGTCGAGGAAGCGGCGGTCGTAGGGCTGGGCGCTGTAGACGGCGATCTTCATTACGCTTCGATCTCCGGCACCATCACCAGCAGGTCGGTGACGCCGATGTCGACGCCGGCCTGCGACAGCAGCGTGCTGGCCTGGCCGCGATGGTGGGTCTGGTGGTTGAAGAAGTGCAGCACCACGCTGCCGAAGTGCTTGCGATACGGGTCGCCCTTCATGCTGTGGTACTCGAAGGTATGCGCCAGGTCGGCGGCGCCGACCTGCGGCGCCCATTGCGTGATGATGGCGTCCAGCCGCTGGCGGTGGGCCAGCAGCGACGGCAGGTCGTCGCCGAAGCTTTGCGTCAGGCCGGACGGCATCGGCAGCTCCAGCAGCGGCGCCAGCGCGCTGAACCCGGCCGGATGGGTGGCGAAGCGGCGCAGCCAGATGCTGTCTGCGGCCAGCAGGTGGTTCAGCGTGCCGAGGATGGAGCCGAAGAAGGCCTTGCGGTCGGCAACCAGTTCGGCATGCGGCAATTGCGCGGCGGCGGCGTACAGCTTCTGGTTCATCGAGGCGTTGTAGGCCGCCATCAGGACGATGGATTCTGGTGTGCTCATTGCGGTATATCGCCTGGTTCAGGTTTCAGGAAGATCTGCTGGTTGACGGCGTCCAGCGTCCTGCGGCGTTGATCTTCGTCGGGTTTTTTTCTCGGCGCCAGCGTGTCGAGCAGGTCGCGGATGTGCTTCGCGCTGGACGGGATGGTGGTGTCTTCGACCAGCTTGTCCATCAGGTACTTGAGGGTGCGCGTCGAATGGCTGGCCGACTGTTCGAGCGTGGCCTTGGCCAGCGCGCCCTCATCGTAGGCCAATGCGGCGCTGCTGCTGGCGCTGTCGTCGATCAGCACGAAGTTGTAGTTCTGCGAGGCGGGATCTTCTGTCAGATCCAGTTTGGCGCCTGGCCGGCTAGGTTCGTGATAGCTGGCCTTGAGCTGCGATTGCTGCTGCTGCGAGATGGCGCGGTCGAGCTGTGTGCGGCCTTGCACGCTGGTGCTTTGCGAGGTCCGGTAGTCGAAGGTGTCGTTCTCGTTGGTGCGCAGCGGGTTGGGCGATTTTTCGGCTTGCGTGACCGAGGCGCTGAAGTCGGCCAGGCCGGTGAGGATGGCGTGGTCCTGGTCGGTCAGCTTGATCTGCTGCCACGGTGCGGGCGGCTGCTGGCCGTAGTCGCCGTGCATTTCGGTGAAGGCGTCCTTGAACAGGCCGGCCAGTTCGGCGTCGCCGTGGCCGCGCGCGGTGGCCTGGTCGAACTGGCGCAGGTAGTTGGTCAGCGCCTTGGCTTGCTGCTCCTTGCTGCCCCAGCTTGTGGGCTGGCTCAGGTCGACGGCGATCTTCGCTTCGCCGGCCGGGCCGCTGAAATGCACCGAGCGCTGTTTGGCGTCGGCGTGGAAGTCCAGCTTCTGCGTGTCGGTTTCGTTCAGCTTGAGCTCCGAGTGCAGGTCCACCGACGACAGCACGCTGGCGTCGAATTTGGTCAGGCCGGAGAGGTCGACTTTCGGCGGCACGGCGGCGAGGCCGTCGATAGCTTTTTGGAAGGCGGTCGACAGTCCTGCCAGCGCTTCGCGTTCGTCGTCAGTAAGCTTGCCGCTGCTTTTCACCTGCACGCCGATGCCTTCCTCGGAGCTGTCCAGCGCGAGCGTGACCGTGGTGCCGCTTTTGGTCGTGATGGTGAGGCCGGTCTGGTTGTCGCCCAGGTGATGGAACGGCGCCAGCTGCGAGTACAGCAGCGTGTCGTAGGTGGTGGTCTCCGTATCCTCCGGCGCCTGCTGCAGCGATTGCGAGAAGTCCGAGCCGTCGGTCTTGAAGCGTTCCAGCAGGGCCGCGCCCAGATCCTTGAAGCGGTTGGCGGAGGGCAGGTAGTTGTAGTTGCGGGCGACCAGTGCGGACACGGCGTCCTTGCCGCTGCGTTCCCACACCAGCTGCGTGCGCGATGCGCCGTCCACTCGCGTGCCGACGGCGCCGAGCTTCACCACCGAGGATGGCGAGGTGGCCGGCGCGCTGTCGATGACGCCACTGTTGACGGGTGAGATGCCGGCTGTCTCCATTGTTGCGGAGGGAGACGCTGCCGGGCTGTTTTTGCTCAACGAGGTTAAGGTTGTCATCGCCACATTATACGGCGATATCTCCTTAGTACAGCTTCACCGGCGGCACAATTTTCGCTCGCAGCCAGTCCACCAGCGCCTGCGTAATCACACGCGCCGTGCCGTGCAGATTGAGCAGGTGCTTCTGGTATAGAAGCTGGTACAGCAGGCTCGCCGTCGCGCCGCCCACGCGGATGCTCTTGCCTGTAACGGCGCCCGTCAGTACGCCCACCGCGGTCTGCGGCCCCAGTGATACCAGCGAGCCGTAGTCGTGGTAGCGGAAGTCCGGGCGCGGCGTGCCGCTGCGGCGCGACAGCAGGTCGGCCAGGAACATCGCCTGCTGATGCGCGACCTGTGCGCGTGGCGGCGCGGCGCCCTTGATCGGGCACACATAGCTGGCGCAATCGCCGAGCGCGTAGATCTGGCTGTCGTTGGTCGAGCACAGGCTGGAATCCACAACAATCTGGCGCAGATTGTTGACTGCGAGTCCAAACGTCGCGCACAGCTGCGGCGCTTCGACGCCGGCGGCCCACAAGGTCAGGTCGGCGCGGTGGGCGATGCCGGCGGCATCGATCACGGCGTCCGCTGTCACCTGGGCGACTGCGGTACCGGTCAGTACGTCGATGCCGAGCGAGCGCAGTTGGCGCGCGGCGCGGTTGGCCTGCTGCGGATGCAGTTGCGGCAGCAGGTGCTGGCCGCGTTCGATGACGCTGATGCGGATGTCGGTTTCCGGGTTCAGCGTGTGCACGCGGTAGGCGGCCAGTGCGCGGGCGCTGTTGCTTAGCTCCGCCGCCAGCTCGACGCCGGTGGCGCCGCCGCCGACGATGACCACGTCCACTTGGGTTTTCTGTTCGCCGGCCTTGATGCAGGCGTCGATGAAGCGGCGGCGGAAGGTTTCGGCGTCGTCCACGCTGTCGAGCGTGAGCGCATGGTCGGCGGCGCCGGGCACGTTGTAGAAGTTGGTGACGGCGCCCAGTGCCAGCACCAGCTTGTCGTAGGCGATGGTGCGGCAGACGCCGTCGCTGCCGCTATGCTTGCGCGGCGCCAGCGTGATGGTCTGGTGTGCGCGGTCCATGCACAGTACTTCGCCCTGGATGAATTCGAAGTCGTGCTCCATGGCCTGCGCGGGGAAGGACAGCTCCTCCACGCGGGGATCGCATTTGCCGGATGCGACGGTGTGCAGCAGGGGCTTCCAGAAGTGGCCTGGGTTGCGGTCCACCAGCAGCACGCGGGCGCGCTTGCCGGCGCCGAGTGTGTCGCCAAGACGGGTTGCGAGTTCGAGTCCACCCGCACCGCCTCCTAAGATGACGATGGTTTCCATATTACGCCTCCAGATAAGTAAGAAAATCTGTGCTGCGGCTCTGCGGCCGCGTCGTCCTACGCCGCCAGCTCGTGCTTCGCGCGCTGGTCCGGCGTGTAGGGACTGGAATGCAGTTCGCGCAGTGCGTCGAAGGTGATGAACTGGCGTGGACGCACCACGTCGTTGCCGTATGGGGCGACGGACACGGTCCACAAGCCGGCATCGCCGGCGGCGCGCAGGCCGGGTACGGCGGTGTCGATGGCGATGGCGTCCTGCGGCGCGACGCCCATGGCGTTCAGTGCGCGGGCGTAGGGGCCGGTGCCGGCAGGGCCGTCGAAATTGGCACCGCCGGTGACGACCGTGAACAGGCTGTTGACATCGGCGCCGAAGCAGCCCGTCAGCAGCGCCGACGTGGCCGGAGCCGGCAGGTCGGTCAGCACGCAGATCTTGCAGCCGGCATTGAGCGCGTCGTCGATCAGGGCCAGCGCGGCGGGCAGCGCTTTCGGCGGCTTGGCGCTGATCGCCTGATGGAACTGGCGGTGCTTGTCGGCGAACAGTTCGGCCACGCGGGCCTTGTCGCGGGAGAGCAGCTCGCAGGCGATGGCGGAACCGATGGCGCGTGCATATCCATGAGTGGCGGCTGCGGCGCGCAGCGCCGGCAGTGTCCAGCGTACCGACAGGCCGGCGTTGCAGAACGCTGCATTGCAAGCTGCAAGGTGCAGCGCTTCGGTGTCGAACAGTACGCCGTCCAGGCCCAGGAAGATCACGTCGATGCTCATGTCGGTCTCGCTTAAAACGATGTCAGATGATTATGAATATACGGGTACAATGAACAAAAGAAAAATTAAACATTTTCTATAATCGATAAGGAATGACTTATGTATCACGCCAGCTTTCGCCAGCTACAGTCGCTGGTATTGGTAGCGCGCCATGAGAGCGTGTCGCGCGCGGCGGACGCGCTGCATGTGACGCAGCCTGCGGTGTCGTTGCAAATCCGCACACTGGAGGAAATCGCCGGCATTCCGTTGACGCGCAAGGTCGGCCGCAACATCCAGCTGACGGCGGCCGGCGAGGTGATGGTGGAATTCTCCGAGCGCATCCTGCGCCTGTG
Organism: Rugamonas rivuli; assembly: GCF_009380165.1. GTDB lineage: Bacteria > Pseudomonadota > Gammaproteobacteria > Burkholderiales > Burkholderiaceae_D > Rugamonas > Rugamonas rivuli. The sequence goes on along the minus strand of NZ_WHUF01000003.1, from coordinate 410,802 downwards.
GGAGCAGGCCGGCGACGAGCTGGCGGCGCTGCAGGGCGTCACCAGCGGTACCTTGCGCATCGGCGCGGTGACGACGGCGGAGCACTTGCTGCCGCCGTTGCTGGTGCCGTTCACGCTGGAGCGCCCGGACGTGCGGCTGAAGCTCCAGGTGGGCAACCGGGCGGAGATCGTGCAGATGCTGGCGCGGCACGAGATCGAGCTGGCCATCATGGGCACGCCGCCGCGCGAGCTGCGCACCAACGCCGCCAAGTTTGCGCGGCATCCGATGGCGTTTGTCGCCAGTCCCGCGCATCCGCTGATGAAGAAGAAAAAGATCACGCTCAACGATGTGACGGCGGCCAACCTGATGGTGCGCGAACGCGGCTCGGGTACGCGCACGGCGGTGGAGCGCTTGCTGCGCGAGGCCGGGCATCCGCTGGAATTCGGGTCCGAGGTGTCGAGCAACGAGGCTATCAAGCGCATGGTGTCGGCGGGGCTGGGACTGGGTTTCTTGTCGGTGCACGCCTGCGGACTGGAATTCGAATCCGGCCTGCTGGCCATCCTGCCGATGCAGGAGAACCCGGTCGAAGCGGACTGGCACATCATGCACTTGACCGGGCAGCCGATACCCAAGGTGGCGGCGGCGTTCCAGGACTTCGTCATCGAGAACGGCCAGGACCTGATCGGACGCGAGCTGGAGAGCTTCTACAAGCTGCTGGGCCGGCAGCGCAAGCGGGGCTGATTCGTATCGGCGATATGACCAGTACACTGATGCTCACTGTTTGGATAAGTGTGCCGGTACAGTAAAGTACACTTTCCATACAATGAGGGTTCATTCCTGCCACCGGATAATCCCATGTCGCCCGATCTGCTGTTCCCGCTTTGTACCTTTGCCGCCGTCACCACCATCACGCCCGGCCCCAACAACACGATGATGCTGGCCTCGGGCCTGAACTACGGCTTCGCACGGTCGCTGCCGCATCTGTTCGGCATCTGCTGCGGCTTCACGTTCATGATCTTCGCCACCGGCCTGGGTTTGCACGCGGTGTTCGAGCAAGTGCCTATGCTGCAGATTATCCTCAAGTATGCGGGCGCCTTGTACCTGCTGTGGCTGGCGTGGAAGCTGGCGCACGCGGCGCCGATGAGTGCCGAGCAGGCCAGCGCTTCCAAGCCGATGGGCTTTATCGGCGCGGCGGGCTTCCAGTGGATCAATCCCAAGGCCTGGGTGATGGCGATCGGCGCGCTGACCACGTATCTGCCGCCTGGCTTCAAGGTGCTGGACGTGGCGGCGCTGGCCGGCGTGTTTGGCGTGATCGGGATATTCTGCGTCGGCTCGTGGGCGCTGTTCGGCGTGGCGATGCGGCGCGTGCTGCAGGATGCGCGCTCGGTGCGGATCTTCAACGTGGCCATGGCGCTGCTGCTGGTCGCCACGCTTTACCCTATCCTGATATCATAACGTTTTAGCAAATTATTAGGATTTACGATGTTGCGTCAGATTGCTTCCGCCTTGTTGTTGAGTGCCCCGTTGATGGCGGTTGCCGCCACCGTGCCGTCGGACCTGATGCATCCTGTGGTGGAGCAGGCGGTGCAAGGATATGCCGTCAACTGGCTGCTCAAGATCGAGCTGGAGTCGGACCAGATGAAGGACATCGAGCCTTGCCGCAAGATACTGGCAGAGCGCGGCTTTTATCCGATGCTGTCCAAGACGGCCAGCTCCGCCTCGCCGTTGTTGCACTTCAAGATAGCCGGCACCAAGCAGTATGAGCAGGCGGATGTGGACGCAGATGAGGCGTTGGCAGCGGTAATGCATGCCAATTGCCCGGCCACGCTTACCTGGACGGTGGAATCCAAATACCGTCCGCAGCAGGCGCGCTAACCCCAGTCGATTACGGCAGCCGCAGCGCGTGCAGCGCCGCGCGGATCGCGCCCAGGTCGGGCGTGCGCGAGGTTTGCAGCGCTTGCAGATAGCCGCGCGCGAACTGGATGGTTGCGGCGGCGGCGTCATGCTGCTGGTTCAACTCCCGCAATAGCCGGTCGGCGACTACCAGGTCGTTGTGGCTGCCCAGTTGCTCCTGCGTGGAGGACAGGGTTTTCAGATAGGTGCGCAATGCCTTGCCGCCGTACAGCGAGTGGAAGAATTCCAATGCGTAGCGGGCGCGCTTGGCGGCGATGCGCGTGCGGTGGATGCTGGCCGGTTCGCTCTCATCCATGCGCTGTGCGCGTTTCAGCAGCTTCTTGTGCAGGCGCTTCATGATGCGGTTGGCGAAGTCCTGCGCGGGTTCTTCCAGGCCTTCCGGCGCCGGCTGCTGCATCCAGCAACCCATCGTCAGCAGCAGGCGCGTGTAGCGCTGCGAGAGCAGGGCTTGCGCCGCCTCGCTCCGTTTTGCGTGGGCCGCCTTGAGCGCCAGCGCCTGCAAATCCAGCACGCCGCTGCGGCCGCCCGGCGTGGCCTGGATGTGGGCCAGCGTCGATGCCAACAGCACGTCCCAGTCGCGCGCGGCACCCAGTTCCGTTCCCAGCCAGACGATGTCTTCCAGCAGCGCGGGCGGGCAGGGTGCGGCCGCTTCGAACAGCTTCAGCGCCGAGCGCAGGCGGCGCACGCCCACGCGCATCTGGTGCAGCGTTTCCGCGTCGTCGCCTTCGATGACGGCGGTTTCGTTGCGTTGAATGTGTTGCAGGCAGTTGTTGAGGATGGCCAGCCGGGCATCGGCCGCCGTGGCGTCCGGCGCCAGTTGCAGGCCTTGTGCGCGGCAGGGCACGGTGCCGGTCTGGCGGCACAGCATGTAGCCGCGCTCGGCCTTGTTGGTGTTGCTGAGTCGCAGGGGAACCTGCTCTTGCAGCCGCAGCGCGAAGGCGAACAGGCTGGCCGGGTCGCCGTCCTTCAGTTCCAGCTCGACTTCGTTGATGGGGACGTGGCGGCCGTGGCGTTCGATGTGGCCGTGGTCGAGCACCAGTTCGATGTGGTTGCCGTCGACATCCAGATCCCAGGTGTGGCGCTCCACCGCCACCACGAACAGCGGCTCCAGCCGCGCTTTCAGGTCGTCGGCGGCGAGCACGTCCAGCCATTGCTGCTGGTCGCCGATCAGCTTGCGCAGCTTGCCGAGGCGCGGCCACGGACGGTCGACCGGGCCTTCCCATTCGTTGCGGCGATGCAGGCCGCTTTGCACGCTGCCGCCGGCCTTCATGGTCTGCATCCATGTGCCGTCGATCTTGCGCACGCGCAGGCCGGCGCCGTGGCGCAGCAGGTGCAGGTCCGGCGTATCGAAGTAGCGGGCCGACAGTTGCTGCGTGCGCACCGGCGCGCGCGCATGGGCGGCGATCAGCGGATGCTGGAGCAGCTTGTCGTTGTCGGCGGGCGAGAGCAGGAGTTTGAGTTCGACTTCCATGGGTTCAGTGTAGAGGAAAAGCCGGGGCGCGCAGCGCACGCGATGGCCGGTGTTGATCGATGTCGAAGTTAGCCGGGATTCGGTAGATTCCGCAGAACTTGTACCCACGCGGGCACGGCGGCTTGCCAGAACGCTGCGATGCTGTCGGCGCGCACGTCCATGCCGAGGAAGCGGGCGGCTGGCTGCAAGGCGTCCTGTAGCAGTTGCTGCGGTTCGGCGCCATGGTCGAAGGCTTGCGCGCCGGTCTGCTTGGACAGTTTCTCGCCCAGCTCGTTGACCACCACCGGCACGTGCAGGTAGGCCGGGCGTGGCAGCTTCAATACCTGTTGCAGATACAGTTGGCGCGGCGTGGAGTCGAGCAGGTCGGCGCCGCGCACGATGTCGGTGATGCCCTGGTCGCCGTCGTCCACCACCACGGCCAGCTGGTAGGCCCAGAAGCCGTCGGCGCGCTTGACGACGAAGTCGCCGACGTCGTCGGTCAAGTCCTGGCTGACGGGGCCGGCCCAACGGTCGTCGAAGTGCAGCACACAATGCGGCGATTGCGGCACTTTCAGGCGCAGCGCGCGGGCGCTCTTGCCGGGCGCCAGGCCATGGCGGCAGGTGCCGGGGTAGATCAGCGCCTGGGCCTGGCGACCGGTCAGGCTCAGTTGGGAATCGGCGATTTCCTTGCGCGAGCAGCCGCAGGGGTAGATCAGCTCGCCCAGCTGCCGCAGGGCTTGTTCATACAGGCCGGTGCGCTGGCTTTGCCAGGTGACGTCGCCATCCCAGTGCATGCCGCAGCGTTGCAGCGAGGCCAGGATGTGCTGGTCGGCGCCGGCCACGTTGCGGTCGCCGTCGACGTCTTCGATGCGGACCAGCCACTGGCCGTGGTGGACTTTGGCGTCCAGGTAGCTGGCCATGGCGGCTACCAGCGAGCCGATGTGCAGGGGGCCGGTGGGCGAGGGGGCGAAACGGCCGATGTAGGGAGTGCGCTGAGTCATCCCGCCATTTTAGCGTGACGATGGCATACAATGTACGCGCGGCAAATTCAATGGACCGCGACCATCTTTTACGTCTCCAGGAAATCATGCATAAAATGACCCCCTCCTTTGTTGCCTCCGCCCTGGCCATCAGCCTGGCGCTGGCATTCCCAGCCCATGCCGAGAGCGCCAAAAACGCCGCCGTTGTGAAGGAAGCTCCGTTACGCGCCCACTTGGCCTTCCTCGCCAGCGATGTGCTGGAAGGCCGCGGCACCGGCCAGCGCGGCGCCGATCTGACCGTTGCCTATCTGGAAACGCAGGCGCTGGCCCTGGGCCTCAAGCCTGGCAATGGCGACAGCTATCGCCAGTCGGTGCAGATCGCCGGCGTGAAGACGCAGCCGGCCGAGAGCACGCTGAAACTGGAAGTGGGCGGCCAGGCGCTGCCGATCAGCTTTGGCAAGGACTGGGTGTTCGCGCCGGGCGATGCGACCGCGTCGCACAGCTTCAATGCGGACCTGGTGTTCGTCGGCTACGGCATCACCGCGCCGGACGAGCAGTGGAACGATTACAAGGGCGTTGATCTCAAGGGCAAGATCCTGGTCATGATGGTCAACGATCCGCAGCCGACCGCCGAGCAGCCTAACCGCTTCAACGGCAAGGGCTTGACCTACTACGGCCGCTGGACCTACAAGTTTGAAGAAGCCCGCCGCCAGGGCGCGGCTGGCGTGCTGCTGATTCACACCACGCCGACCGCTTCGTACGGCTGGAGCGTGATCCAGAACAGCTGGTCGGGCGTGGAGCGCTTCCAGCTGGCGGCGGGCACGCTGGGTACGCAGCTGCAAGGCTGGATGACCGATGACACGGCGCGCGCGCTGTTCAAGGCGGCCGGGCAGGATATCGATGCGCTGCGTGCGGCTGCCGAGACCAAGGACTTCAAGCCGGTGCCGCTGGCGGCCAAGCTGAATGGCGAAATGAAGGCGGCCGTGCGCAAGGTCGAGCAATTCAACGTGTCGGCCGTGGTGTCGGGCACGGATCCCAAGCTGAAGGATGAAGTGGTGATCTACAGCGCGCACTGGGACCATCTGGGCAAGCAGGGCGATAGTGGCGATACGATCTTCAACGGCGCGGTCGACAATGCCTCCGGTTCGGCAGCCTTGCTGGCGATGGCGCAGGAAGCGGTGCGCACGCCGGCCAAGCGCAGCCAGATGTTCCTGTGGGTGGCGGCTGAAGAGCAGGGTCTGCTGGGCAGCGCTGCGTACGCCGCATCGCCGCTGTGGCCGCTGGCCAAGACCGCCGCCAACCTGAACCTGGACAGCCTGAACTTCGTCGGCGCCACGCGCGACATCGGCACCCAGGGCAGCGAGCGCACCGAGCTGGGCAAGTTGGCCGAGACGGCGGCCAAGGCCATGGGCATGCACATCGCGGAAGCCGAGCCTGATCTGGCCGGCGGCTACTTCCGCAGCGACCACTTCAACTTCGCCAAGAATGGCGTGCCGGCGTTCTCGATCGAATCGGGCCGCGAGTACATCAAGGATCCGGCTGGCGCGAAAGCGAAGGCTGAGGCGTACGGCAAGCGCTACCATCAGGTGAGCGATGAGTACGATGCGAGCTGGGATCTGTCGGGCATGGTGCAGACGGCGCAATACACGCTGAACCTGGGCCGCCTGGTCGCCAACGGCGCCAAGCTGCCGGAGTGGAAAGCCGGCGACGCGTTCGCCAAACCGCGCAACGCCAAGTAAGACAAGCGCAGGTCCCGCCGCGTGTTTGACGCGGCCACAAAGCAGCCTTCGGGCTGCTTTTTTTATTGACGTTGTGTGAGGCATCAACAAAAAAATGAAGGATATAACAGACATATCGCATGACGTAGCGATGGCTGCAATGTTTCTTGAAGATCCTGATTTCGCTGCTTACGCTCTTTGCGATGTGCTCGCTGATGGCTATGAGGTGGATCTGGCGCTATTGCTGCCGCAATTGGAAAGCGCGTTCGACGCGGTGTGGGCACGAGTACCTGATCTGGCGGGCAGAGTGCGTGAGTTTTTCTCGGGCTCGGATCGGCTGCACTGGGCGCCTGATGCGGTTGATGGCTGGTATTGCGTGCCGGTGGAGAATGGCTTCGATGTCTACAATCAGAAACATGGTCATTGGGAACGATTTATACAGTTTTCAACTGAGAAGGAAGCAATGATGTTTGTGCTGCGGGCGGCGCTGATATAGCGTCAGCAAGCGGATATCCCGAAAGCCGGCGACGGCTTTCGGGATTTTTCTTTCATTGCCCTTGCGATGCCTGACTGCGCCGGACGAACAGTCCCAGCAGCATCAGGCCCGTGCCCGCCAGCAGCAGCGTGTCGGGCGCCGGCATGGCGACGGCATCGCTGGCGTTGCCGAAGTCGAAGTCGACCAGCGCGTTCGGACCGCCCATGCCGCCCAAGTCGTAGTCCAGGGTCAGATCGTTGCTGAACGCGGTGGAAAACGTGCCGCTGCTGCCTACCGACGGCAGCAGGCCAGCGAAGATGCCGGTGCTCATCGAGGTGGTGACGATGCCATGGTCGATGATGAAGTCGACCGTGCCGCGCTCGCTGGCCGGAATGAAGGAGCTGTCCATGTCGATGGTGAAGACGAACTGGTCGGCATCCACCGACAGCACGTTGCCGGACCAGGAGGCCGAACCCGCACCGTTGAGTTCGGCATCGATGTCCTCCAGCACGCCGGTCGAGTGCAGGCCGGTGATGGGATCGAGTACGTCGAAGGAGATGGGGTCGCGCGCGCGGACGCTGGCACGCTTGGTGGCGCTCATGCTGAACGCGGGGCCCCATTTGATGCGGCCGTTGCGCATCAGGTCGCCGCCGTGGACGCGAACCTGCGATAGCGCCGCCGATGAAGCCGATCCCCGCCCCGGCACGTCGGCAAAGCCATCCACGTGGACCACCCCGGACGCATGGCCGGGAACAAAAGTGGCGGTCGTGACGGACGCGTTGGCGTCGGCATTGGCGCCACTGAGCGCTACCGAGTTGCAGTTCTGGGTGGCGGTGACCGGCATCGGGACCGAAGCGGCCAGCACGCATTGCACGGTGGGCGCCGAGGCGCGGGTGGCGACCCGGTAGTTCCAGACGCCGGACAGGATGCCGCCGGCCGGCCTGAAGTCGAATCCATGGGTGAGGCTGTATTGGGAGAACGGATCGTCGGTCGGCGTGGCCGATGCAGGGCCGGCGAGGGCGAATCCTGCGGCGACGGCAAGCAGCCAGCATGGCCGCATCAATCGTAGAGTTTTCATGGCAGTTTCCTTGGTAGAGGGAGAAGTGGTTAACAGTGCTGCCCCTGCTGCCGAGCGAATTCCATGCCCAAGTATTTATTCGCTATAGATCAAGCGCTTGGCAAACCGCTCCGGATTTGCCCAGGCCGGCTTGTAAGAATTGCCGACACCGCCCTCTAATTTTTCCTGTCATGATGGCATCTTTAATTTCTTTAGAGGCCATGCGCATGATGCGTTTTCGATTAGGTGTGTTGTCGCTGGTTCTGGCGCTGGCGGGATGCGGCGGGCCGCAGGTCGTCGCGGTGCAAGGCACGGGCGCGCAGCCTGCCATCGAGCAGAAGTCGCTGCAGATTGTTTTCAGCGGCAAGACCAGCACCGGCTGGACCAAGCACGAACGCAGCGCCGTCCAGTCCAAGCCGGTCGCCACCGAGCAGGAACAGCAGGCGTCCAGCGTGCGCTGCAAGGAAATCGGCAACGGCATCGTCCAGCATTTGCGGCCGATGACGAAGTCCCAGCTGGCGCCCTATCTGTCCGCCAGCGAGCGCGACTACCGTAACGTGTTGACGGTGGAAATCAACCGCATCATGGCCGATACCGACGGCTCGGCCGATGTCGTCGTGACGCTGTCCTATGGCGCGCGCGGCAATGAAAAACCGGGCTGGTCGCGCATCGTCCACATCCAGGCCAGCCGCTTCGCCACCGGCGAATCGGTGGCGCGCGAACTGGCCGATGCGATGCTGGCCCAGCTGAAGGCCAGCGCCCTGGTTCAGTGATGGAAGGCCAGCGTGATCGAGGTGCCCGTCAGGTCGATGCCCTTGATCGAGATGCTGCCGAAACTCGATCCCTCGGTGCCGCGCACGCGGATGTTGTTGAAGTTGAGCTCGCCGATCGATGACGGCAGGCTCAAGGTCAGCGAGCCATCCTTGTTGATGGTCGCGGTGGCCTTGCTGGGGTCGTAGACCACATTCTTCATGCTGGTGTCGGCTTCGAGGAAACCCAGCACCGGGTTGAGCAGCTTGGCCATGTCGCCCACCACTTCCAGGCCGTTGCCCTTGGCCGACTTGACGGCGTGGATCAGCTCGTCGCTGAGACCTTGCGCCGACGTCTCGCCCAGTTCCTCTTCGCTCAGCGCCTGCAGGCCGGCGCGTTCCTTGATCTGCAGGCCGCGCTGGTCCTTGCTCAGCACCACCGGCGTGCCCACCGCCAATGACGGCAAGGCTTGCGCGGCATAGGTTTCCATCGGCGCCAGCAGCGAGGTGGCGATGGCCGCCGCCATCCGCAGACGGCGCTGTTTGCGCAGCGCTTCTTCGATGTGCTGCTGCGTAATCAGGTTCAGCTCGGCGAAAATATCACCGAGCCGCTGGCCCGTCGTGCGTTGCAGTTCGATGGCCGCGGCCAGCTGTTCTTCGGTAATCAGCTTCTGTTTGACCAGCAGCTGACCCAGCATCGACTTGCTTTGATTATTCGTTAGCCATCCCATCGCCCCGTCTCCTTTTTGTTGTTGTTATGCCGTCTTGCGCGGCGTGCCGGCGTGCATCGATTCGGGCTCGGGACCCGGCTGATGCGCCATGTGTACGATGTCCGACGGCGCCATGCCGAACCAGCGCTTGCAGGCCCGGTAGAAGGCGCTCGGTTCCGAGAAGCCCAGCTGGAAGCTGAGCATCTTCAGCGACAGTTCGCCGCAACTGAGCGATTGCCGCGCCAGTTCGCGCCGGGTGTCGTCGACCAGGTTGGTGAAGCTGGTGCCTTCCTCGGCCAGCCGGCGCTGCAAGGTGCGCTCGCTCATCATCAGCTGGGCGGCGACGTCGTCGCGGTGCGGCGGGCCCTTGGGCAGCAGGCTGGCCAGCAGCGCCTGCACCTTGGCGCTGAAGGTCGGCGGCTCGGCGCGTGCCAGCGAGGCCAGCACGCGTTCGCCGCTGCCGGGCACCAGCGGCGGGTTGGCCGGCAGCGCCATGACCAGGTCGGTGTCGGAAAATTCCATCACGTTGTGCGGCATGGAAAACTTGACCGGGCAGCCGAAGGTTTCCGCGTACACGTGGGCGTTGGCCGGTTCCGGGAAGGTGTATTCGACCACCACCGGCGCGATGTCGTCGCGGCCGGCGGCGCAGCGCAGCGAACGCAGCAGCACGCACCAGACGAAGTCGTAGCGCTGTTGCGGCACGTCGCGGCGCGCACCGGGCAGCAGCAGGCCGACGCGGGTGTGTCCATGGCAGCGCTCGATCGAACTCTGCACCGTCGGCGACACCAGCATGATGTGGCCCATCACGCCCAGCCAGCCGAGCCGGTGCGGCGAGGAGATCTTCAGGCCGATCAGCGGATCGCCGGATTTTTCCACCACCAGTTCCCACAGGTGGCTGAGTTTGTCGGACAGCGTGAGGGCGTCGCAGGCGAGGCCGTCCCCTTCGTCCAGTCCGGCTTGCGCGAACAGCGCTTCCGCTTCCACGCCGGAATGGGTCAGGCGCGATTTGACGCCGCGCACCAGATGCAGGGCGGAGGAGTAAGTCATGGCGTGACCGCAGCGCGCAGACGCAGGCCGATTTTTTCCTTCAGGCCTTGCAGTTTGGGATCGATGACGGCGCGGGTGTCGGCGGCTACGCCTTCGCCCAGCGTCTTCTGCATTTCCGGCAGCATCGCTTCGAACTTCTTCTTGACCGGCGATTCGAGGATGGCGATCAGTTGCTTCAGCTCTTCCTCGGTGTAGCGCTCGGCCAGCAGCGGGGCGATGGTGGTCGGGATCAGCTTGTCGGCGCTGCCCTTGGTGATCGGCGTGGCGTCGGCCATGAACTGCTTGGCTTCGCCGACGATGTCGTTCATCGCCGCGTCGCGCTTCTCCGGCACGGCACGGCCTTGCAGCATGGCGCGCGCCTGCTGGACCGCGTCGGCCACCGGCGCTTGCAGCATCTGCTGGCCGATGTTGTCTGGGTTCCACAGCTTCAGCACCTTGTCGACCAGCGCCTGCTTGGCCGGCGGGATCGAGGCGGCGTGGGCGCCGGCGCAGGCTGCGGCCATGGCCAGCAGCACCAGGCCGCGCTTGCATTGGGTAGGGATGGATGTCGTCATATTGTGCTCCTTAAAAAATCAGAAACGCTTGTTGATTTCAAAACCAAAATAGCGCACATGGATGTCGCCCTTGACGTTTTGTCCGGCGTAGGGGTTGTAGATGATGTTGAGGAAATTGCTGCAGTTCAGATTGCAATCGGTGTTGGCCGGCACGTCGAACTTGCCGGTCATGTAGGAACCGGTGACGCTGACCTCCATGTTCTTGCTGACCTTGTAGCTCAGGCCGGCGCTCAGCAGCTTGGTGTTGGGCAGCGGCGCCAGCAGGTCGATCTTGTTGTTCGGCACCGACGTCTTGCGCGGCTCGTAGCCGAAGCGCAGCGCCAGTTTCTCCATCGGGAACAGTTGCAGGCCGTAGGCCAGGTTGACCACGCTCTTGTAGCCGCGCGGGATGATCAGCTTGCTCGAATCGGGAATGCCGTACAGCCGCGCCACCTCCAGCAGCTTGACGCTCTGGTCGAACTGGAAGCGCAGCGCATCCCACTCGCTCCAGCGGGCGTAGCTGGCGTCGACGTTGAGCTGGGCGTAGCGGATGGGCTTGAGCTTGATCCCCACCTGCAGGTGCGAAGGGAAGGGGATGATGGCGCTCATATTGCCCTTCTGCGTGGCCGGGATCGAGGTCGGGAAGCCCAGCACGGCGCCGGCGATCGGGCCCAGCAGCGAGGCGTTCATGCCGCGCACGAAATTGCGCAGCATGGGCTCGGTGTCGAACACATAGGTGCCGGTGTAGTGGGTCTTGGATCCGCCCTGGTAGACCGCGCCCAGCGCGATCCACGGCTTGGGCTCCCACAGCACGCCGAAGTTGATGGTGGGGTCGAACGGCGCCGTCAGTTCCAGCCGCATGTTGGCGGCCTTCTTGAACGGGCTGACCATGCCGTCCTTGCCGCCGCCGCAGACGCCGAAGCCCAGCACGTCGATGATGTTGCCGCCGTCCTCGGGGCACCAGCCCTTTTGCAGCTGGCCGAACACGCCCAGCAGCTCGTTGGGGAAGCGCATATTGGTGTCGACCACGAAGGCGGCGTGGGCGATCGGCACCGAGACGCCGAAGCGCAGCGTGTCCGAGTACTTGTAGCCGACCGACGGCGACAGGTAGACCAGGCGCTGGATCTGCTCCTGCCGGCCCTGGTATTGGCCGGGGTCGTTGGGATCGGTGGTGCGGTCCAGGCTCATCGCCTGCGACATATAGCTGTCGGTGGCGAAGGTCCATGGCGAGCCGGCCGTGTTCCAGTACATGCCGATGCCGGGCACGGCCACGGCGGGCAGGCGCCAGCCGGGCATGCCGTAGCCGGGCACGTACATCACCTGGCGCACCGGGCCGGTGCGGGTGTTGGAGATCGGGTCATCCTTCCAGCCGCCGATGTCGAAGTTGGGGCCGGGCGTGAAGCTGGCCGCGGTGCGGATCGAGGCCACGAAGTTGTGGATGCTTTCGCCGTCGCCGGTCAGCCGCGCCAGGCCGGCGGGGTTGAAGTGGATCGAGGCGATGCCGGGCGGGTCGGCCGTGACCGCGTTGCCGAGCGCCATGGCGACCACGCTGGTGGTCAGGTTCTCGGTCAGCGCCGCGTGCGCCGCCAGCGGGCAGAGCGCGAACACCGCGCACGCGCGCGCCACGGCGGCGGCGATGGCGCGGCGGCGCGCAAGGACTGGGCTGTGCTGGCTCATGGATGGCTACGCATGTCAGAAGTTCAGCGGGATGTTCATGCCCAGCGTCAGGTTGGGCGAGTCCGGCGTCAGGCCGATGCCGACCGAGACGTTGACGGTGGTCTTGGGCGAGATGCGGTAGCCGATGCCCATGTTGAGGATGCTGGACGTCTGCATATGGGTCTTGGCTTCCAGGCCGTCGGCGAAGCGCAGCTTCGAGCCGGCCGAGATCGCTTCCTGGAAGGAGATGGTGGTGGAGATGCCGTAGGACAGCGCCCAGGCGAAGCCCATGCCGAAGCCGACCGTGCCGCCCGGCTGGACGCGGGTCAGGATGCGGGTGCCGTTGACCTGGTACAGATGCTTGGCGGGCAGGCTGGCGGTGTAGTTCAGCGAGCCGAACAGCGCGACCGGGTCGACGATCTTGTTGACGTTGATGCCGGCCGTGAAGGCGCCGACGCCGCTGCCGGTGGCTTCGCCGCTGCCGGCGATGATCTTGAACGGGCTGCGGCCGGTCGGCAGGCGGAAGTTGCTGGTGACGGTCAGGTTGGGCGTGTCGCGGCGCGCTTCGAACGGCTGCCAGCGCGCGCCCAGCAGCATGTCGCCCAGCGAGTTGGAGGCGCCGTTGGACAGGTTGTTGTCCGAGTAGCGCGAGATGAAGGGCAGGGTGACGTTGCCGGTCAGGTTGTCGAGCAGGCCGTAGTCGGCCGAGAAGGTGTTGGTGATGCTGTGCGAGCTGGTGTTCTCGATGTTGAACAGCGTGGTGCTGCCGTTGGCCAGGTCGGTGACGATGCGTTCCTCGCCGACGTAGGAGTAGTTGACGTCGTAGGTGACGGCCAGCTGGTTGCGGCGGATCAGGCTGTACTGCTTGTCGACGGCGGTCAGGGTTTGCTTCAGCAGGGCGCTCTGGTCGCCTTCGCCTTCCTTCTTGGCCAGCGCGTCGCGCGCGGCGTCGGCGCTGGCGGGGGCGGCGGTCTGTTGCGCCGAAGCGGGCAGCGCCAGCAGGGTGGCGGCAATGGCTGCGGCGATAGGCAGGGTACGGAAAATCATCTTGGTCATCCTTGAGAGAGTAGGCGCGAGAGTGGGAAAGGCGCGGGGGTTAATTGCGATGCATCCAGGTGCCGGCGGCGCCCGTGTTGACGGCGCGCAGCAACAGCTGGGCCGCATTGGAAAGGCCGTCCTGCCGGCCCTTGCCGGTGACGCGGTCCATGTCGGCCACGGCCAGCTCCTGGTCGTTGAGCGCCAGTTGCGCCACCGGGGTCTGGCCCTTGGCCGGGGAGATGATGAACAGGGTGTTCTTGTCCCACCAGCGCGCGAATTCCTCGACCGAGAAGGCGATGTTGCCCGCCGACGGGTCGGCGATGTAGACCACGCCGCCGCGGATGCCGCGCAACACCACGAAGTGCTTGGAGCCGGCGTAGTCGATCGGCACGATGGCCGGTTCTTCCAGCGTCATCAAGTCCTTGATCTCGGCCTTGAAGCCGGCGCCCGACAGGCCCAGCGAGCCGACGTAGCGCTTCATGTCCAGCAGCGAAAAGCCGCGCCGCTCGATGATCTTTTCCTTTTCGCCCTTGTCCAGCATGCCTTCCATGGCTTGCTGTTCGTTGACCATGACGCCCAGGTGGTAGTTGAGGATGGTCACCAGCGCGGCCGAGCCGCAGCTGAAGTCGAAGGCCTGGCGCACGATGTGTTTGTACTTGAGCTCGGAGAACGGCTCCATCGTTACCGATTGCGTGTAGGCGCCGCCGCCCAGCAGGGTCTGCGGCATTTCGAACTGGCCCTTGGGACGGTCCAGCGGTTCGTGGCGGGACATGGCCCCGGCGCCGCCTATCGCGGCGGCGATGATGCCGAGCAGGATCATCAGCATGGCGTCATCCCCCGCGTGTCGCGCGCGAGAGCGCGCTTGGGCGCGCGCGATAAAAATGCCGGCGGGACTGCGGGCACAAACTGCGGGCGTAAGCTGCGCCCAGAGGCGTCGGGCGCCCCATCGTGATGGTCATCTTGTCTCCAGTATTCTTAATTAGAACGGTCGTGCTTTATTAAGGCGACAACACGTCTTTCTTTTCTTGTAATTAATTAACGCATGATTTGGCAAAACCGAGCATCTGTTTTTTTAGACATGTGACTCTAAATATTTTTGGCGAACTTATGCTAATGGGCGGCGCCTGGCGGGGTGTCTCGGCGCAACCTTTTGACAACATGCGTGACATAACTACCACACGCCGCATCCCCACTCTGTATGGCTCGCTAGGCCACGTTGTTGGCTTTTCAAGTCAGCGCGCCACGCTGGACCGGCGTCGGCGGCGACTCATATGATGGACTCAATTAATAGTCAAATATTAAGATTTTCACGGCACCGGACAGGGCGCCGCGGCTCCTACCCGGGGCCCAGGACCAGCCTGCCGAACGTGAGCCCGGACAAAAAATTTCAAACACAACTCGGAGATAAAAAATGCAAATCGTTAAAACCGCAATCGCAGCCGCCCTGGCAACCCTGGCCTTCTCGGCATCGGCCATGACCCCAATCCAGGACGCCGAGCTGAGCACCGTCAGCGGCCAGGACGGCGTGTCGATCGCTGCCAATCTGAACATCAAGATTGACTCCTTCGTCTACACCGATACCGACGCACTCGATGCCAACGGCATGGGTGGCGGTTCGGTCAGCTTCAACGGCATCAAAGTGAACGGTCTGATCGCCGCCAACATCGACATCCTGTCGAAAAACTCCTTCCTGGCCGCTGCCGGCGCCGCTGGCGTGACCAACCCAGGCACCTTCTACAACCCAGCTACCGGCGGCGACGTCGTACAGATCGCTATCCCAGCGAGCGTGGTTGCTGACGGCCACTACCTGAACGTGTCGGTCGACGCGATCAAGATGGGCAACAGCGCAGCTTCGTTCGGTTCGGTTGCCATGAACCAGATCGACATGCGCGGCACCACCGTCTGGATCTTCGCGCACTAATCCAGGCCCGTCCGCGCTGGCTCGCAGGGTCTGTTGCTTGGCCTGAAAAGTCAGCGCGGCACGCTGGACGCTTGCAACACCGTAGCCCTAAGATGGTTACGCAGCATTGAAAAAAACACAAATACCTAGACCAAAACCTCACGGAGACGATCACATGCAATTCATCAAAACCGCAGTAGCAGCAGCCCTGGCAACCCTGGCTTTCTCGGCATCGGCCATGACCCCAATCCAAGACGCAGAGCTGAGCACCGTCAGCGGCCAGGACGGCGTGTCGATCGCTGCCAATCTGAACATCAAGATCGCTTCGTTCACCTACACCGACACCGACGCACTGGATGCCAACGGCATGGGTGGCGGTTCGGTCAGCTTCAACGGCATCAAAGTTAACGGTCTGATCGCCGCTAACATCGACATCCTGTCGAAAAACTCCTTCCTGGCCGCTGCCGGCGCCGCTGGCGTGACCAACCCAGGCACCTTCTACAACCCAGCTACCGGCGGCGACGTCGTGCAGATCGCTATCCCAGCGAGCGTGGTTGCTGACGGCCACTACCTGAACGTGTCGGTTGACGCGATCAAGATGGGCAACAGCGCAGCTTCGTTCGGTTCGGTTGCCATGAACCAGATCGACATGCGCGGCACCACCGTCTGGATCTTCGCTCACTAATCAGCTGAGCAACAACAGCCGCGCCCGCGGCTGTTGTTTCCCACATCATGAGCTCCTTCTATTCCCTGCGTTCGCTGTGGCTGTGCGCGGCTTTGGCCTGCTGCACGCTGACGGCGTCGGCGCAAATGCAACCGTTGAGCGAAGAGGAATTGTCCAACACGCGTGGACAAGGTCTGGTCGCGCTCACCAACACCAGCCTGGGCGGCTTCGATTTCAGCAAGGTCGCGCTGGACGCCGACATCACGCTGAGCGCCAACCTGCGCAATATGCGCCTGGGCGAATACAGCTACGCCCCGCGCAACGGCAGCGGCGCCGACCTGGACATCGGCCTGCTACAGTTTGGCCGCAGCGATGGCACCGAGGCGCAGCGCCTGGTCCACATCAGCAATCCCTATTTCGAATTCGTCTACAAGAACGCGGCCGATGGCGCCTCGCGCGAGGCGGTCGGCATGCGCTTCGGCTTCGAGGGCATCAGCGGCGACATCGGCATGAAGATCAACAGCCTGTCGGGCTCGATGCGGGTGACGGGCCAGGCGGCCGACGGCACCGCCGTGGTGCTCGATTCGCGCACCGATACGCTCGGCGGCAAGCGCTGGGACGGCGGCTGCACGGCGCCTTGCCTGTCGCTGGCGCAGTTGGGCGGCGTGACGGCCGGCGATGCCGCCGGACCGAGCCGCGATTTCTGGATTTCCGTCTTGAAGACCGGCGTGCAGTTTCCGACCGCCGCCGGCGTGCCGCCGACGGATGCGGCCCAGGCCGGCATCTGGATGAACTGGCGCGACAAGCTGCAGGCGCTGAGCACTTCCGGCCTGGTGCCGCCGAATCTGCCGAAGGGCCGTTGATGGCGGCCGCGCGCGCTTCCTTGCTGTTGCTGCTGGCCGCCGTGTGCGCGCCGGCGCCGGCGATGGAGCCTTTGAACGACGCGGCGCTGTCGACGGTGCGCGGGCGCGACGGCGTCAGCTTCGACCTGAACGGCTTCGCCATGAGCGGCGATGCGCGCGTCAGCTACACCACGCCGGTCGGCTCCAGCCTGTACGTGGAAAAATTCAGCGCCTCGCGCAGCGACAATCCGCTGCCGTTTTCCGATCCCTACAAGCTCGACATCGTGGCCGGTGCGCCCGGCCTGGCCGATGTCATCAACATCGCCTTTCCGTTGAACGTGAATGCCGACCAGCGCTGGCAGGCCGCCTACGATTGGGGCGTGACGGCGGATGGCGTCACGCGCGAGCAGGGCAGCGTGGTCATCAAGGATCTGGTGTTTTCCGGCGGCGGCTTGCAGTTCTCCACGCCGCAAGTCAACGACGGCGTGGCCTTCGGGGCGGCGCTGCGCATGGATATCGGCAAGCTGTCGTTCCAGCCGCGCGGCCGCAACGACGCCACCGAGGCGATGGTGCTGAGCGGCGTGCACATCGGCGGCGTCGATGGCAATGGCGTGTTCAACAATACGCCGTGGATGCTGGCCAATGTGGCGTCGCAGCCGGCGGTGATCAATGCGCTCAACGACGAGACCGGGCCGCGCCTGCACATCGGCATCGACTGGCCGGATGCGCGTTACGGCAGCGGCGTGGCGCCGGCCGGCGGCGTCGTGGTCGACAATATTTCCTTCGTGAGTCCTGGCCAGCCGACGGTGGATCTTGGCTCCTCGCGCATAGGCTCGATCCAGATCCAGTATCTCGACATAAAGTTCAAGCACTGATGGCGCGCGCTCTGTTCCTGTGGATGATGCTGGCGGCGGGCGTGTCGCAGGCGGGGCCGTTGCAGGCGTTGGACGACAGCGAGCTGTCCAAGGTCAGCGGACAGGACGGCATCAGCTTCGCGGCCCACATCTCGCTGAACGATCCGACGCTGGTGGGCGCGGTCAGCGACAGCCGTTTGTCGCTGGGCTTCAAGGGCGATGGGCAGAACCGCTACATCGTGTTCAAGAATGTGCGCGGCGCGGTGGACATGTTTGCCGTCAGCCTGGGCGTGCAGACGCGTACCGATGGCGGCGGCGACTACATCGCCATCGGCTTGCCGGGTTATGTGCGCTACACAAACTTCGGCTTCGAATCGCTGAGCGTGCAGAGCGATCCGAATGCGCCTGTCACCGGCAACCTGGGCAGCCTCAACATCAACGGCACCGTATCGCTACAGGGGCAAGTGCGTCTCTGGTCGCACTAAGCCCGGGGTTCGGTAGCGAACACGCACAGCGCGGTGACGGGGAAGGCCAGGCCTGCCCACAGCACGCCGCTCCATCCGTGTGCGGCAAACATCCAGCCGCCCAGCGATGATCCCAGCGCTCCACCCATGAAGAACAAGGCCATGTAGAGCCCGTTCAAGCGGCTGCGGATGTCCGCCGGCAGGGCGAAGATCGCCCGTTGTCCCGTCACCAGATTGGCCGAGACGCCCATGTCCAGCACGATGGAGGTCAGCACCAGCACGCCCAGGTCGACCAGGCGGCTGGAGTGGATCAGCAGGGGCAGGGCGAAGGCCAGCGCGCCCAGCGTCAGCGCGACGGCGGTGGTGGAGCGGCTCTTGCCATGGTCGGCGCGGCGGCCGGCGATGGGCGAGGCGATCGCGCCCGCCACGCCGACCAGCGCGAAGATGGCGACGCCGGTCTGGCTCAGCTGGAAGCGCGGGCCGGTCAGCTCCAGCGATACGCTGGTCCAGAACAGGCTGAAGGCGCCGAACATGCAGGCCTGGTAGGCGGCGCGGCGGCGCAGGATGGGCGTGGTCTTCAGCAGGTGCCACATCGATCCCAGCAAAGCGAAATAGTGCAGGCCCGAATCCGGCTGCCGCTGCGGCAGGCGCGCGCGCAGCAGGAAGGCCAGCGCGGTGGTGCCGACTGCCGAGATGACGAAGATCGCATGCCAGCTCAGCGCGTCGGCCACCAGGCTGGCCACGGGACGCGCCAGCATGATGCCCATCAGCAGGCCGCTCATCACCTTGCCGACGGTCTGGCCGCGTGTCTCGGGGCGCGACAGGTGGGCGGCGAACGGCACCACGATCTGCGCCGCCACCGAACCCAGTCCGATGCAGAAGGCCGCCAGCAGGAATAGCGCGGCGCTGCTGGTCAGCGAGGCCGCCAGCAAGGCCAGCGCCGTGGTCAGCAGGGCGATGAAGATCAGGCGGCGGTTTTCCAGCAGGTCGCCCAGCGGCACGATGAACAGCAGGCCGAGGCAGTAACCGATCTGCGTCAGCGTGACGATCAGGCCGGCCGCGCCGGGATCGAGGCCGGTGGCGCGGCTGATCGGGCCGATCAGCGTTTGCGCGTAGTACAGGTTGGCGACGATCAGGCCGGTCGCGGTGGCGAACAGCCAGACCATGCCTGGCGAAATGTCGCGCTGGGCGTGGGACGGGCTCACGCGCGCACCAGCGCCTGCCGTACTTCGGCGGCGATTTCGTAGGAGCGCAGCCGCTGGCTGTGGTCGAAGATCTGCGAGGTGATCATCAGCTCGTCGGCGCCGGTGCGGGCGATGAATTCCTGCAGCTGGCGGCTGACGGTGTCCGGCGCGCCGATGGCGGAGCAGGACAGCACGGCGTCCAGCATCGCCCTTTCCTGCGGCCCCAGCGATTGCAGATAGCCTGCCTTGGGCGGCGGCAGCTGCGACGGCTTGCCGGTGCGCAGGTTGACGAAGGCTTGCTGCATTGAGGTGGCGCGGTAGTGCGCTTCCTCGTCGCTGTCGGCGGCGAACACATTGAAGCCGAGCATGACGTGCGGTCTGGCCAGCTGCGCCGACGGCTGGAAATTGCCGCGATACAGGGCAATGGCCTGCTGCATCATCTGCGGCGCGAAGTGCGAGGCGAAGGCGAACGGCAGGCCCATGTGCGCGGCCAGCTGCGCGCCGAAGGTGCTGGAGCCCAAAATCCACAGCGGCACCTTGGCGCCTTTGCCGGGCACGGCCAGTACGCGCTGGCGCGGCGTGTCGGACAGGTAGTCTTGCAGTTCCAGCACGTCTTGCGGGAAGGCGTCGGCGTCGCTGTCGAGGTTGCGGCGCAGGGCGCGCGCGGTGGTCTGGTCGGACCCGGGGGCGCGGCCCAGGCCGAGGTCGATGCGGCCGGGGTAGAGCGCTTCCAGCGTGCCGAACTGTTCGGCGATCACCAGCGGTGCGTGGTTGGGCAGCATGATGCCGCCGGCGCCGACCCGGATGGTCGAGGTGCCGCCGGCCACGTGGGCCATGACGACGGCGGTGGCGGCGCTGGCGATGCCGGGCATGCCGTGGTGTTCGGCCAGCCAGTAGCGCTGGTAGCCCCAGCGTTCGCCGTGCTGCGCCAGGTCCAGCGTGTTGCGGAACGATGCGGAAGGATTGCTGCCTTCGGCAATGGGGGAAAGATCGAGGATGGAAAATGGAATCATGGTGCTTGGTCCGGCCGATGTGGACCAGCAAGCATACACAGAATGCGCGCAGCGCGCTGGCGGCGCCTTAATTGGTAATAATCCGATAATTAATAATCATTTAAACAGTATTTTTATTATTGAGCTGCTATTTAACTGTGTTTATTTTGCCGATATTCTCGGCGAAGTTTAAAAAAATATTTCCCAGCCAGTGGTCCTGATTTACCATTGGAAACAGTAACGCGCCTCGCTTTACTTCTCCCTTATTCCTTTTTTATTCGTTCGATGGCATGCCCTGCTATCGCGGGGAAACTCATGCCTAAGAAAATTGCCATTCTATTTAGCCTGTTGATATTCTGCTGTCAGATGGCGTTCGCGGCCGGTGTGGTCGAGCCTGCGACGGCTGCGCATCGCGGCCAGCTGTACCGGATCACGCACGATGGCAAGACCGGTTATCTGTTCGGCACCATTCATGTGGGCAGGGACGGTGTCTATCCGCTGGACCCGGTGGTGTCGCGCGCGCTGCGCGAGGCGAGGGCGCTGGTGATCGAGCTGGACATCCGCCAGGACGCGCCGTTCCAGCTGGCGCTGGCACGCCATGGCCGCTATCCGGAGGGCGACATGGTGCAGCGTCATCTGTCGCCTGCCGCGCTGGGCCTGATGGTGCAGGCGCTGGCGCGCGCCGGCATGTCGCTGCAGTCGGTGCAGCAGTACAAGCCGTGGCTGATCGCCAACCTGCTGATCGGCGCGGAGATGGAGGTGCACGGTTTCCAGCGCAGCCAGGCGGTGGAGTACGCGCTGCTGGCTGCGGCCAAGAACCAGGACAAGACCGTGCGCGAGCTGGAGAGCGCCGATTATCAGCTCAGCCTGTTCGATACGCTGGACGAGCGCCAGCAGGAGCAGTATCTGCTGGAGAACCTGGCCGACCTGGCCGATGGCGCCTCGCTGAAAAAGTCCACCGCGCTGATCGAGGCCTGGAGCGCAGCCGACGCGCCGGGCATCCATGCGGCGTGGCAGTCCGCCACCAGCGGCGATACGATCTCCGCCGGCTTCATGAACCGGGTGTTGCTGGGCAAGCGCAATCCCGAAATGGCCAGCAATATCGAGCGCATCCTGCAGCAGGACCAGGTCGCGTTCGTGGGCGTCGGCCTGCTGCATCTGGTGGGCGAGGATGGCTTGCCGCAGCTGCTGAAACGGCGCGGCTACCAGGTTGAACAGCTGCACTAGCAGCTGTACTAGTAACTGCTCACCATGCCGTTGTTGTAGCGCACGCGGTCGCCGATCTTGTAGCCGGGCAGGGAGTCGGCCACCGTCATCTGGGTGGTGCCGTCGTCCAGGCGCACGGTGACGCGATAGACTTTGTCCGTCGGCAGGCCGACGCTGCCGCCGGCCGCCGCCGCGCCCGAGAGGCCGGCGCCCACGTCCTGCCGCTGCATCTGGTCGATGGCTTGCACGACGCCGTAGCTGGTCTGCGCCGTGGTGCTGGCGGATGCGCTGCTGGGTGTGGCGCTACCGGTCATGCCGCTGGTCATGGTGCCGGTGGTGCTGCTCTGGTTGCCGGTCGTGCTGGTCGTGCTGTTAGCGTTGGGCTCGCCGCTGCGTTCCGACGCGCAGCCGGCCAATACCAGGATGGTCAGCGCGATCATGCTATTTCTGCTTGTGTTCATCTCATTCTCCCGTGGTCACTCATCAAAAAGGCTAGCCTTTTGATTCAGAGGACCAGCGCGCGGTTTTGTTCCCTTCACATCCCGGGGCAGTTGATATACATCAATTGCGGCGTGCTACTCGCACGCAATAATTGTTGGGTATCACTTTTAAGGATATCGATATGTTGACACGCGTGACAGACACTATTATCGAAGAATTAATTAACTCAACCTGTGGAGAAGCGCCGGACCCGCGTAGCCGGCATTTATTGACACATTCATTGCACGAGTTGGTACGCGTGGCCAAAGCCGAGCAATTACAGCAGATGCGCCTGGATGTGGAGTTGGCACTGGGCACGCCCGGGGAGCGTGCCGGGAATGTCAGTTTGACGGCTGGATGCGATAACGGGTCCACAAGAAATACATGAACAGCGCCGTCAGCACCGCAGCATTGCAGTCGACCAGCCAGTCGGACACAGCCCCGTGGCGGTACGGGAAAAAGCTTTGCACGTATTCGTCCAGCGCGCCCATCAGGGCGATGGTCAGCACGGCCTTGCCGGCCCGCAGCCTCAGGCTGCCGGTTCCGCCGGTGAAAATCAAGAAAGTCAGTCCTGCATAAGCCAGCGAATGCAGTATCAGCCCCGAAGCGACCTGGCCGATGTCCTGGCGGGCACCGGGCAGCGAGCCAAGTATCAGGATCAGCAGGTACAGGACGATGGCGGTCCAGTATCGGAGCCGGGCGTGGGAATTGGTCAGAAGGAATTGTTTGATCATGAACCAGACAATACCATGCAGTGCGGGGAAGGGGGGAGTGGTGCACCGGAGCCCCGGTGCACCTTTCTTCCGTCATGCCTATCGGTTGCATGTACTGAAGATGTGACCAGTATAGGAAGCGAATATGACGCCGTCATGACGGCGAGCAAAAAAAAAAGCCCGCTGGTTAAAGCGGGCTTAAAACTATTTTCTTGGAGGAGAATAGTGGAGACAGGTGTAATTATGGGGGTCTCCCAGATATGTGTCTAATTGTTGTTTCAGATACCAGACATCAATAATGCATATAACTCTTTATTTGACCGGCACCGTGTAGTTCAGGGCCAGGCGGCCGCCGTCCACGTACAGGGTCTGGCCCGTCATGTAGCTGGCGTCGTCGCTGGCCAGGAAGGCGGCGATGGACGCCACTTCCTCCGGCTCGCCGCAGCGGCCCATCGGCGTGCGCGACAGGATGGTGTTGCGCGCTTCCGGGCTGGCCATCACGGCTTGCTTGGCCAGTTCGGTCAGGATGGTGCCGGGGCCGATGCCGTTGACGCGGATGCCGTGCGTGACCAGGTTCAGCGACATCACCTTGGTCAGCTGGTTGATCGCGCCCTTGGACACCACGTAAGGCACCTGGTTGGGGATGGCCAGCTCGGCGTTCACGCTGGACATGTTGATGATGCAGCCGCTCTGCTGCTTGGCCATCTGGCGCGCGACCGCCTGGCCGCACAGGAACATGGACTTGAGGTTGATGCGCAGCACGCGGTCGAAATCGTCTTCCGTCAGGTCGAGGAAGTCGGCGGCGTGGGTGACGCCGGCGTTGTTGATCAGGATGTCGATGCGGCCGAATTCGGCCATCGTGGCGGCCACCAGGGCGTCAACGTCGCATTTCTGGCTGACGTCGGCGGCGAAGAAGCGGGCGGACTCGCCCAGCGTGGCGGCGGCGGACGCGCCTTCCGGCTTGATGTCGACCAGCATGACCTTGGCGCCCTCGGCCACCAGGCGCTGCGCGCAGGCCAGGCCTATGCCCTGGGTGGCGCCGGTGACGATCGCGACTTTATTCGAGAGTTTCATGGGATGTGCTTTCTAAGGAGAGAGGGCAAATTTTAACAGCCCGATGCGGGCGCGTTACAATAGAGGGTTTGCAACAAAAGCTAAGGGTGCGTCGTGACTTTCATCAACAAATTATCTGCCGCCTGGACGGCCAACGACTCGCTGCTGTGCGTGGGCCTGGATCCGGACATGGACAAACTGCCGGCGCAGTTCCAGAACGACCCGCAAGGCATCTACCACTTCTGCCGCGAAATCATCGATGCGACCGCCGACCTGGCGTGCTCGTTCAAGCCGCAGATCGCTTACTTCGCGGCGTTGTCCGCCGAAGCCCAACTGGAAAAAATATGCCACTACGTGCGCGACAATTATCCGCATATTCCGCTGATCCTGGACGCCAAGCGCGGCGACATCGGCGCCACCGCGCGCCAGTACGCGCGTGAAGCCTACGATCGTTACGGCGCGGACGCCGTCACCGTCAACCCGTACATGGGCTCGGATTCGGTGGAGCCGTACATGGAGTGGAGCGACCGTGGCGTCATCATCCTGTGCCGCACGTCGAATGCCGGCGGTTCGGATTTGCAGTTCCTGAACGTCGACGGCCAGCCGTTGTATCAGCACGTGGCGCGCCTGGTGGCGCAGAAGTGGAACGCCAACGGCCAGTGCGCGCTGGTGGTCGGTGCGACCTTCCCGGAAGAACTGGCGCAGGTACGGGCGATCGTCGGCGACATGCCGCTGCTGGTGCCTGGCATCGGCGCGCAGGGCGGCGATATCGCGGCCACCGTCAAGTCGGGCAAGACGGCTGCTGGCGCTGGCATGATGATCAACTCTTCGCGTGCGATTCTGTACGCGGCGCCGCAGGCAGGTGAAGACTTCGCCGCCGCCGCCCGCCGCGTGGCGCTGGAAACGCGCGACGCCATCAACCAGCATCGCGCCTAAACCGGCTTAGTGCGCTGGAGCGATCAGCTCCACGTACTCGTACAGCTCGGCCAGGATTTGTTCTGCACGCTCATCGGCATCCTGTTGCAGATGGTCGATCTCGCCGAAGAACTGGTCGATGCTGCGCGCACCGCCTGCGCCTTCGTAGAAGCGCGCTGCGCGGTGCTGCTCCCAATGCTCCATCTCGCCTTCCGATAACGTTTCGGGGAAGTTGCGCGCGCGGTAGCGGAACAGCAGTTCCAGCAGGCGCGGATCGCTGAACGATGGCGACGCCGTGGCCAGACGGGCCGGGGTTTCCTTGCGCAGCGTGTCGAGCATGCGGCGGTCTTCCTTGCCGACGAAGCCGTTGTACAGATCCTCGTCCACATCCAGCTCGGCGCCCGCCGGACGGTGGAACACCTGCTCCCATACGATGTCCATATTGCCGCCGGCCGCAGCCAGCGCGGCGTGCGCCTTGCCTTGCTCCAGGTCGATGCCCCATTTGGCCGCCATCGCCGGCGACAGCGTCTTCAGGTTGGACACCAGCATCGGCGATTTGTTCAGGTGGATGCTCTTGACCGGCAGCCGCGTCACGCCTTCCGGCAGCGCGTCGGCGCGGCTGAAGATGCGGGTGCGGATGGTGTCGGCGTCCAGCGTGAACAGCTCGGTAGGATCGTAGGTGCAATCCCAGACGATCACTTCATTCTTGTTGGTCGGATGCGTGGCCAGCGGCCACACCAGCGCGATGCAGCCGCGCTCGGCCGGGAACATGCCGGACACGTGCAGGAAGGGCGCGCGCAGCGCCGGCGCCAGGTGCATGCCGATCTCGTCGGCCACGCGGTCTTTCTTGTGCAGCGCCAGGCAGAAGTCGAACAGCTTGGGCTGCTTAGCGCGGATCAGGCGGGCCAGCGCGATGGTGGCGCGCACGTCGGACAGCGCATCGTGCGCCGCCTCGTGCAGCAGGCCGTTGGCTTTGGCCAGGTGCTCCAGTTTGAAGCTGGGCTTGCCGTCCTCGCGCATCGGCCATTCGATGCCCTCCGGGCGCAGTGCGTAGGTCATGCGCACCACGTCCAGCAAGTCCCAGCGGCCGCACTGGTTTTGCCATTCGCGCGCGTACGGGTCGATCAGGTTGCGCCAGAACATGAAGCGGGTGATCTCGTCGTCGAAGCGGATGGTGTTGTAGCCGACGCCGATGGTACCCGGCTTGGAGAAGGCTTGCTCGATGGTGTTGGCGAACTGGTGCTCGGGCACGCCCCATTCCAGGCACTGCTGCGGCGTGATGCCGGTGATCAGGCAGGATTGCGGGTCGGGCAGGAAATCATTGGCCGGCTTGCAATACAACATGATGGGCGTGCCGATCTCGTTCAGCTCGGCGTCGGTGCGGATCGCGGCGAATTGCGCCGGGCGGTCGCGGCGCGCCTGGGCGCCAAAGGTTTCGTAGTCGTGCCAGAGAAAGGTTTGTGTGGTCATAGGGTGCGGTCTAGGGGGCTACAGTTATTCTTAAATCTGCCGATAATTACAGGATATTCCATCAGGAGCAACATCATGGCGACTCCAGTGTCGGCAACATCGGGCAGTACGGCTGCCACGTCCAGCGCGCCGGTCCAGGCCAAGGACGACAGCAATGTGTCGGTCGCCGCCAAGGCCAAGGCGCAGTTGAACGTGTCCATCGTACAAGCTTCCTTGACGGTATCGTTGAATTCTTCCAACGAACCGCTGTCGGTGCTGCTGAAAACGGCGCTTACCGGCATCAACGAGGCGCTCAAGGACGATTTCGGCGACAACGCCATCCAGAACGCGGTATCGCAGGATAATACGCCGGAAGGCACGGCGAGCCGCATTGTATCGCTGTCGACGGCGTTTTACGAAGCCTATAAACAGCAACATCCCGGCGAAGAGGGCGATGCGGTGCTGAACAAGTTCATGGATACGCTGAAAAAAGGCGTGGACCAGGGCTTCAAGGAAGCGCGCGGCGTGCTCGACGGGCTGAAGGTGCTGAACGGCGACATCGCCAGCAATATCGACAAGACTTACGATCTGGTGCAGCAAGGCTATGCGGACTTCGCGGCTGCGCACAAGGCGCAGCCGGCGGCCGAGACGGATAGCGGTGTCGGCACCGCGCCGATCAAGGTTGGTCCGGGACAGTAGGCTGGTGATGGGCCACGCGGTTGCGGCCCAGTTCCTTGGCGCGGTAGAGCGCGCCGTCGGCGGCGGCGATCAGCGCTGATTCGTCCTGTCCCGCCTGCAGCGTCGCCACGCCGAACGAGGCCGTCACGTGCGGCAGCGGCTGGCGCATGTCGCCAAACACCACCGCTTGCTGCATGCGCTCGCACAGGCGCTCGGCCACCGCCACCGCGACCTTGTCGCTGGTGTCCGGCAGCAGCACCATCATTTCCTCGCCGCCGTAGCGCACGGCAAAATCGGTGGGCCGCAGCGCGCTGCTGAGCACGTGCGCTGCCGCGCGCAAGGCTTGGTCGCCGGCCAGGTGGCCGTGGCTGTCGTTGAATTTCTTGAAGTGGTCGAGGTCGATCATGATCAGCGCCAGCGGCGCGTGCGAGCCCTGCGCGGTGGCCACCATGGTCGGCAGCAGGTCGTTGAGCCAGGCGCGGTTGTACAGGCCGGTGAGGCCGTCGATCATCGACAGCTGGCGGTAGAACTCGCCCAGCTTCTGGCGCCGGCGCAGCTGCGCGTTGGCGGCGCGGATGCGGAAGGACAGCAGCCGCAGCAGGTTGCGCGCCAGCACATTCGATTCGTCGATCAGCTTCCACACCAGGTCGGCTTCGATGACCAGCACTTCGCTCTGTTCCAGCGCGGTGATGCTGGACAGGTTGGCTTCTTCATCCAGCACCGATTGCTCGCCCACGCTTTCGCCCGGCAGTATCTTGCTGACGGTGCCGTCGGCCATGCCGGTGCGGGTGTCGGTGGCGACCGACAGTGCGCCGCGCAGCACGATGTAGAGCCGGGCGCGGTTCGACTCGGCCACCGCCTGGCCGCTTTCCAGTAGCATCACGGGGCAGTGCGCCAGCAGCTTGGCGAGTGCGGCGTCGTCGTCCGCATTGCGCAACAGTTGCAAGTCGCTGATCTGGTAGCCGGAGCTGCCGAATGTGCTGATTTGTTTCAAAGTCGTCTTTCGAGGTGCTGATGGGCAAGCTGACTAATCATAGCTGAACTGCCCTGGACGCTGTGTAAATTTTGTCCCCGCAGTTGTTGCGCGATGTATCCGCAGATGCTTCAATACCGCCATTGCCCACACTGGATGAGAACATGGAATATACCGACGCGATCGGCAACAAGCACCTGGCCGATCCGCACGCGCGCATCGTCTCGCTGGTGCCGTCGATTACCGAGCTGCTGTGCGACCTGGGCCTGGCCGGCCAACTGGTGGGCCGCACCGGCTTTTGCATCCACCCGGCCGATGTGGTGCAGGCGATACCCAAGGTGGGCGGCACCAAGGATGTGAATATCGAGAAGATCCGCAAGCTGGCGCCGACCCATCTGGTGGTCAATATCGACGAGAACGAAAAGCCGACCGTCGAGCTGCTGGCGGAATTCATTCCGCATATCGTCGTCACCCATCCGCTGCGTCCGCGCGACAACCTGGAGCTGGCCCGGCTGATGGGCGGCGTGTTCTGCCGCGAGCAGGCTGCGGCCGACTGGTGCGCGGCGTTCGAGGCGGAGTATGCGCTGCTGCGCGCGATGCCGCCGGCGCGGCCGCAGACCATGTTGTACTGCATCTGGCAAGATCCGTGGATGACGGTGTCGCGCGACACCTACATCGCGCGCATGCTGGAGGAAATCGGCTGGAGCGTGCCGGACCTGGGCGAGTTGCGTTATCCGCGCTTCGAGTGGTCGGCCGAGTTGATGGATGGGGTGGATGGGGTGCTGCTGTCGAGCGAGCCGTATCGCTTCACCGAGGCGCATGCGGATGCGCTGGAAAAACAGCTGGGCAAGCCGGTGCTGCTGGTCGATGGGGAGATGATGTCTTGGTATGGCAGCCGGTCGCTGCAGGGCTTGAAGTACTTGAGGGAGCTGGCACGGCGCTAGCTCCCTCCCCATGGAATTATTCGGTGTCGTCGACGTCGGCTTCGGCCGGCACGGCGCCGTTGGCGTGGCGCTTGTCATGCAGGCGGCCCAGGGCGCTGTCGATGGCGCGCTTGAGTTTTTCCGCCGAGCCGCCTATGGCCTGATGCAGCGTGGCGGCGTGATCGCTGACGGCGATCGGTTGATACCCGGTGACGCGGGCTTCCATCAGGCAGCGGTTGTCGCCGTCGGCCGATTTCTGCACCAGGTTGTCGCTCAGGTGGACTTCGACGCGGGTGATCTGCTCGCCGAAGCGGTGGAGGGCATTGCTCACGACCGTTTGTACATGTTCATCCAGACCGGCGTGGCGGTCGATGGTTTTGTCGGCATTGATATTGATTTGCATACGCTTGCTCCTGTTTGTTGAACTGCAAAACAATATTACTCCTTTTCTCCTTAGGTTCTCGTTAAGAAGACATTTCAACATGATCGTGGCGTCGTTGCAGCTCCTTGCCGTGCAGGCGCACTGTCTTCGTCGCTGCGCCTAGCCACGCTCATGTTGAAACGTCTTCTACGTCGCTAACGTTGAGCTAGCCATTGATGAGCGAAGCGGCAATGTTGATCGATAAACCGAGGATGGCCAGGTTGTAGAAGAAGCACAGCACGGACTGGGCCAGCACCACCTGGCGCATGGCGCGGCTGCGCACGGCCACGTCCGAGGTCTGCACGGCGACCGAGATCGTCAGCGCGAAATACAGGAAGTCCCAGTAGTTCGGCGTCAGGTCATGGTCGGGGAATTGCAGCGGCTTCTCGCCGTCATTCTTGATGTAGTACAGATGCGCGTAGTGCGAGCAGAACATGGTGCCTATCATGAACCACGAACCGGTCAGCGTCAGCACCACGAAGCCATAGTGGTAGAGCATGTCGGCCGGCGCCAGGTTCTTCAGCGTCGACAGCTGCGAGATGATGGCCGCCAGGCTGATCATGATCGCCAGCGACAGCGTGGCCAGGATCACCGGCCCCTTTTCATCCTGGCGGCAGGCGGCGCGCTTGATGTCGTGCTGGTCGGCGCGCATCATCATCCAGCCCATCGTCAGCAGATAGGACCAGACGAGGATATTCCATGCCGTCAGCAGGCGGGCCAGCAGCGGCCAGGCTTGCGGCAGCAGCGGGCCGACCATGACACCCAGCGCGATGGCCAGGCTCAGGTGGGGGCGGCTGTGGATGATGCCGGGCAGTCGTATGCGTAAAGTCATTGCTTGTCCTCATGAGGGAAACGGTCCATGCGCGACAGTACAGGGAAGAGCACGGCCCAGGCGCCGGTCACGGCCAGCGTGGCGGCGCCGCCGAACAGCACGGCGCGCGTCAAGCCCATCCAGCCGGCGGTCAGGCCGGATTCGAATTCGCCCAGTTCGTTGGAGGCGCCGATGAACACCGAGTTGACCGCGCTGACGCGGCCGCGTATCGCATCCGGCGTTTCGTACTGTACCAGCAGGTGGCGCACGTAGACGCTGATCATGTCGCCGGCGCCCATCAGGAACAGGGCGACCAGCGCGATGATGAAGGTTGAGGTCGCGCCCAGCACCAGCGTGCCGACGCCGAACACGGCCACGCCGCCCAGCATCCACAGGCCGACCCGGCGCGTGATCGGGAAGAAGGCCAGCGCGATCGAGCAGAGGGCGGCGCCGGCGCCGGGCGCGGTGCGCAGCATGCCGAGGCCGGTCGGGCCGACGTGCAGCACGTCGTGCGCCAGCGCCGGCAGCAGCGCGGTGGCGCCGCCGAACAGCACGGCGAACAGGTCGAGCGAGATGGCGCCCAGCACCACTGGCTTGGACCAGACGAAGCGCAAGCCTTCGAGCACGGTGTGCCAGGTGGCGGGCTCGCGGTTGCTGGGCTGCTTGACCGATTTGACCAGGCTCATCATCACCACTGCGGCCACCAGCAGCGCCGAGGAAATCATATAAACCGTTTTCGGCCCGGCCAGGTAGAACAGGCCGCCCAAGGTGGGGCCGAGGATGACGGCGACGTGGAAGCTCGACGAACTCAGCGCGACGGCCTTGCTGAAGCTTTCCGGCGGCACCAGGTTGACCAGGATCGCTTGCGTGGCCGGCCCCATCAGCGCGCGGGCGCTGCCGAACAGCACCAGCACGGCAAACACCGGCCATACCGTACTCAGGCCGGCGACGGTGAAGCCCAGCAGCATCAGCCCACACAGCAGCTGCGCGCCCAGCGACAGCGCGATCAGGTTGCGGCGGTCGTAGCGGTCGGCGGCGTGGCCGGCGATCAGGATCAGCAGCAGGAAGGGCGCGAACTGCGCCAGGCCGATCAGGCCGAGGTCGAACAGGTTGTGGGTCAGCGCATACACTTGCCAGCCGATGGCGACGTTCTGCATCTGGACCGCCACGGTGGCGAGGGTGCGGGAGGACAGGTAGAGGGTGAAGTTACGGTGGCGCAGGACGCTGAAACCGTTGAAGGAGGTCGGACTGTCGGACATGGGCGCTTTCAGGGAGCAGAGCCTTGGGACTCTGCATCCCTGTCTGCTCCCGGTGGGGATGGATGCTTGCCAGCTTAAGGCTTGTTGATGTCGGCTTCGGTGGTGAAGGCATCGGCGTAGAATTCCTCCTCCGGCAGGCGGCATTGCGCGACAAAATCGCGCTTGGCGGAGTCGACGACGATAGGCGCGCCGCAGGCATACACCTGGTGGCCGGACAGGTCGGGCAGGTCGGCCATGACGGCGGCGTGCACGAAGCCGGTGCGGCCGGTCCAGTGGTCTTCCGGCTGCGCGGCCGAGATCACCGGCACGTAGCTGAAGTTCGGCAGGATCGCTTCCCACTGGCGGCACAGCGCGTCCATGTACAAGTCCTGCGGGCGGCGGCCGCCCCAGTACAGCACCATCGGGCGCTGCGAATCCTGCGCGCGCAGGTGCTCGATGATGGCCTTGATCGGCGCGAAGCCGGTGCCGGAGGCCAGCAGCACCATCGGCTTGTCGCTGTCCTCGCGCACGAAGAATGTGCCCATCGGGCCTTCGAAGCGCAGGATGTCGCGTTCCTTCATGGTGCTGAACACCTGGTCGGTGAACAGGCCGCCCGGCATGTGGCGGATGTGCAGGCTCAATGGCTGGTCCTGGTCCGGCGGCGAGGCCAGGCTGTAGCTGCGGCGCTTGCCGTCGCGCAGCATGAATTCGATGTACTGGCCGGCGCGGAATTTCAGCGTTTCGTTGGCCGGCAGTTGCAGCGTCATGACGACCACGTCCGGCGCCATTTTTTCCATCGTCGCCACGCGCGACGGCATCTTGCGGATCGGGTAGTCGTCGCTGCCGGCCACTTCGCGCGCTTCGATGGTCAGGTCAGAGTGCGCGGTGGCGCAGCAGAACAGGGCCTGGCCGGCCGCTTCCTCGTCCTTGCTCAGCGCGCGTTCCTGGTGCGCCTTGTGCGTGACCGAACCGGAGATCACTTTGCCTTTGCAGGAGCTGCATGCGCCATTCTTGCAGCCGTAGGGCAGGCCGACGCCGGCGCGCATGGCCGCGGCCAGGACGGTTTCGTCTTCCTCGCAGCTGAATTGATGGCCGCTGGGCTGTACAGTAATTTGGAAGGTCATGCGATATCAGGGGTAGTTAGGGCCGCCGCAGGGCAACCGGGGTGAATGGATGGAAACTTGATCAGCATATGTTTCCGCGATTTTATCACCCCGGCCCGCTCGGGCGGGCGCCGGCCCCACGGCGCCGTGCTAGGCAGTGCGGTTTTTGGCGAAAAACAGCACGACGCAGGCGCCAAGCAGCGCGGCGGCGGCCGGCAGCAGCATGGCGTGCGCCATGGCCCGGGCAAAGCCGGCATGGAACAGGGCCAGGTTGGCCGGGTCGAGCGCGCCCGGATGGAAGGCGCCCGCCGCATACTGGCCGGCCGGCAGCTGGCGCGCCAGTTGCGCCTGGACCAGCGCGGCAATCGAGGCGGCGCCCAGCACCGAGCCGATCTGGCGCGTGGTGTTGAAGATGCCGGAGCCGGCGCCGGCCCGCGCCGGGGGCAGCTTGCGCATCGTGCTGGCCGAGATCGGCGCCCAGATGCAGGCGTTGGCCACGCCGAGCAGGGCGGACGGCAGCAGCAACAGCCAGCGCGACTGTGCCGCGTCCGGCAGCCAGAGCGCGTACCACAGCAGGCCGCCGGCCAGGCAGGCCAGGCCGAAGCACGCCATGTAGCGCGGGTCGATCCGGTCGGCCAGCTTGCCGGTGAACGGGGCCAGCACGGCCAGCACCAGCGCCATCGGCGCCAGCATCAGCGCGCAGGCCAGCGGGCTCAGTTGCATGACGATCTGGAAGTGGAAGATCAGCGGCAGCAGCATGCCGGCCGTGGTGAACCCGACTATCGAGATGGACAGGTTGCCGACCGTGAAATTGCGGTCGCGGAACAGCTCCAGCGGCAGCAAGGGTTCGTGCTTGTTGCCGCGCTGCCAGAGCAGGAACAGCGCGAACAGCAGCACGCCGGCGGCGATCAGCGCCCAGACCGGGATTTGCCAGGCGATCACGCCCCAGTGGTAGCGCTCGCCCTCCTGGATGCCCAGCGCGATCAGCAGCAGGCCGGCACCGCTGAGCAGGGCGCCCGGAATGTCCAGGCGGTGCGGCTGCTGGCCGAACTCGGGCAGCAGCTTGCGGGCCAGCACGAAGGCGGTCAGGCCGACCGGCACGTTGACGAAGAAGATCCACTGCCAGCCCAGGGTGTTGACGATGGCGCCGCCGAGCATGGGGCCGATCAGGGTGGAGATGCCGGCCACGGCGCCGAGCAGCCCCATGGCCTGGCCGCGCTGGGCGGCAGGGAAGATGCGCGTGATGACGGCCATGGTCTGCGGCACCATGCAGGCGGCGCCTATGCCCTGCACGACGCGCGCCGCGATCAACTCGCCGGCAGTCTGCGACAGGCCGCAGGCCAGCGAGGCCAGCGTGAAGACCGCCAGGCCGGTCAGGTAGATGGGCTTGGGGCCGTAGCGGTCGCCCAGCCGGCCGGTCAGCAGCAGCGGCGCGGCGTAGGCCAGCAGGTAGGCGCTGGTCACCCACATCACGGCGCCGATGGAGGTGTCGAGGCCGGCCATGATGGCGGGGTTGGCGACGGAGACGATGGTGGCGTCGATCAGCACCATGAAGGTGCCGATCACCAGTGTCCAGAACACTGGCCAGGGTTTTTGGTGAGGATGCATGTCAGGCCTTGGCAGGATAGTCGGGAAGGGCGATGGCGTCGGCCTTGGGCTTGTTCAGTTTGCCGATCAGGCCGGAGACGGCGGGCCTGGCCAGCACGCCCAGCACGGCGTTGGACAGCCTGACTCCGGCACGGCTGTGGGGCGAGGCGAAGCGCAAGGCGCCCGGCGCGATGCGCTGCGCATTGCGCACGTAGGGCCGCATCAGCGCCTGGTAGCGCTGGAACGCTTGCCGGTGGCCCTGCTGGCTGCCCAGCTCGCCGGCCAGGATGTAGGCGCCGACCAGCGCCAGGCTGGTGCCCATGCCGCTGATCGGCGACGCGCAGTAGGCGGCGTCGCCCACCAGCGCCACCCGGCCGTTCGACCACTGCGGCAGCTTGACCTGGCCGATGGCTTCGAAATAAAAGTCGGGCGACTGCGCCATGTCGCGCAGGACGCGGGCGGTGTCGAAGCCGGCGTCGGCAAAGACTTCGTGCAGCAGCGCCTGCTGTTCCGCGCGGCTCAGTTCCTCATGGCCGCGGCGGCTGCTGCGGAAGGACAGGAAGGCGCGGGTGGTGCCCTGATTGTCCGGACGCAGCAGCAGGGTGCGGCCGCGCCCGGCGTTATACCAGCGCGCCCACTTGCCGTCGCCGGGCTGGTAGGGAATGGTGAAGTAGGCGGTGTACATGTCCAGGTAGTGGATGGCCGGCGTGTCGGGGCAGACCAGGCGGCGGGTCCGCGAGCGGATGCCGTCGGCGCCGATGACCAGGTCGAAACTGCGCTCGGCGCCGCTGGCAAAGACCACGCGCACCTGGTCGCCCAGGTCGGTGACGGTAAGCGGATGGTCGCCGAACAGGTACTCGGCGTCGCGGCGGCTGTGCTCGTAGAGCAGGTCGACCAGTTCGCCGCGCAGGATTTCGGTGTCGCAGACCAGGCCCTGGCCGCCGAAGCTGTCGGCGGTGAAGGAGGCCTTGGCATGGCCGGCGCCGTCGACAAAGGCCAGCCCGGCTTCACGGGTGATGCGGCTGCGCACTTCGGCGTCGATGCCCATGCGCCGCGCGACTTCGCGTCCGGCGCCGCGCAGATCGATGGTTTGTCCATAGCTGCGCAGCTGCGGCGCACGCTCGACGATAGTGACCTGGATGTTTTTACGATGGAGGAAATGCGCCAGCACCGGCCCGGCGATGCCGGAGCCAATGATCAACACGGTACGAATTTTCATGGTGGGCTCCTGAGGTGAGCTGGTGTGGACTGCCAGGCAAGATTTTCCTAAGCAGGTATTTAGTAAAGCAAATTTATATCTAAGTAAGTTAGCGATTATGGCGTGATAGTTCCCTTCAGTCAAGCGCTGGCGGTTTTTTGACGCACGCGGCATCGCTAAGTTAGTATGTGGTCAAGAAAATTGCTTACTAAATGACTTAGCGGTAGAGGGAAAAACCATCATGACGCAGCAAGCTGTGGGGCAAGTGGCCGACGTGGCCGACGACCCGATTTGCCAGAACCTGCAAAACATCTCGATCCTGACGCGGGAAATCGAAAAGCGGCTGGCGGAGACCTTGAAAGTCAATGCGACCGATCTTGCCGCCATGGAGCAGCTGGTGGGCAGCGGCGCGCTGACGCCGGGCGATCTGGCGGCGCGCCTGCAAGTGACCACGGCGGCGGCGACGCAGATCGTCGACCGCCTGGAGAAGGCCGGCCACGTCGGCCGGGTACGGCATGAAACCGACCGCCGCAAGGTGATGGTGGTGCCGGCTGCCGAGTCGGTGGCGCTGACCATGCGCGAGCTGACGCCGATGCTGGCCAGCCTGCAGGCGCTGGTGTCCTCGCTGGCGACGCCGGAGCGCGCCGTCGTTGGCGCTTTTCTTGAACAGGTGGTTGGCATTTATCGCGGCACCATCGAACGTACCGGGGGCAAGCAATGAAGCGACCACGTCTTTTAATTCTCGGCTGCGGCGACGTCGGCATGCGGCTGCTGCCCTTGCTGCGCAAGCGGTTCCGCATCTTCGCCGTCACCAGCCAACCGTCGCGCTGCGCCGAACTGCGCGCGCTGGGCGCGGTGCCGCTGGTGGCCGACCTGGACCAGCCGGCCACGCTGCGGCGCCTGGCCGGGCTGGCCAGCTATGTGGTGCACCTGGCGCCGCCGCCCGCCGAGGGCGTGCTGGACAGCCGTACGCGCTTTCTGACCGCTGTGCTGCCCGGGCATGCACGGATGGTGTATGTCAGCACCACGGGGGTCTATGGCGATTGCGGCGGGGCGTTGTTCGATGAGAGCCGTCCGGTGGCGCCGCGCAATGCGCGGGCCTTGCGGCGGGTGGATGCGGAGCGGGTGTTGCGGGGCTGGGCGCGGCGGGCCGGCGCGCAGTTGTCCATCCTGCGGGTGCCGGGCATCTACGCCGGCGACCGCCTGCCGCTCAAGCGCCTGCAGGCGGGCACGCCGGCGCTGATCGAGGCCGACGATGTCTACACCAACCACATCCACGCCGACGACTTGGCGGCCATCATCGTCAAGGCCCTGTTCCGGGGCGGTCACAACCGGGTGTATCACGCGGTGGACGACAGCGATATGAAAATGGCGGCGTATTTCGATGCGGTGGCCGATGCCTTCCAGCTGTCGAGGCCGCCGCGCTTGCCGCGTGCGGAATTGCAACAGGTGGTGACGCCGGCTCTGCTGTCCTTCATGTCCGAATCGCGGCGGCTGGGCAACGGCCGCATCAAGCGCGAGCTGGGCGTGCGGCTGCGTTACGCCACCGTGGCGCAGATGCTGGCGAGGCGCTGATCAGGCGCGTGGCGGGCGTTTCTTCTGCTGTACGCGTTGCTGCTGCTTCTTCTGGGTCTGGACCTTGTTCTGCTTGGCTTCGTACAGGGCGACGGCGTCGGCGCGGGCCTGTTCCGGGTTGCGCAGCTCAGGCTGGTCGTCGTGCTTGACGAAATATTCGGCGTCCTGGGCGTCGACCACCAGCTTGATGGCGGCGGCGTCGTCCAGGTCGTAGATTTCGTGGAGCAGCGTGGTTACTTCGTCGAGGAATTCTTCGTAGGTCATGGGAAATGTAAAAACAAGTAAAGACGGGGTGGAAATTGCACTAATGCAAGCCACTTTTGTGGTGTTTGTGCCAAAATGGCAACGCGGTTTAGCTGATCTATATCAATCAAGTCACCACATGATACGATATTGTTAGCTATCTTACGAAGGAGCCATGCGCATGACAGCCACTTCCCATCCTAGCAAGGAACAGGTTCGTGCCTACATGCATCAGCGTGAGTGCGATCACCGCCCTCCGCCAACTCCCGACGAGATCCGCCGCCAGCTAGGCTGGCACCAGTATCCAGACGGCACAGGTTTTCCCGCCGCATCCTCCTTGCTCCTCCCAGGCACTATCGCCCAACTGGCCGCCTTGATGGCCGTTGAATGGTGTTTTCGTGCCGCCGGCCTTAGCCGTTCCAACTGAATTTACAAAGATTTATACCTTTTCTTACAACAAATATCTTCCTAGCATAAGAAATAGGGGTAAAATCTCTCTAAATCTCACAGAAATGTCTGATGAGTTAGCCGTTCGTTAACGTAAACGTGTATTATCTCGGCTAAGCACTAAAAACCGGCATAAATGACTGTGTTTTGTAGTGCTTCATTGGTAATAGAGCTAAAAATTTTTTTTACCCATGTGTCGTTTTTTGTCTAAGACGGCCAGAAACCTACTTAAAAACATTATGTCTATCAAAGAAATCACCGCATCGCCGACCTACAACCCAAACCGCGTGCTGGACGCCATCATTGAGAAGTTGCAACTGAAAAATGATGCCGCCCTGTCCCGCGCACTGGAAGTAGCGCCACCGGTCATCAGCAAGATCCGTCACAACACGCTGCCTATCGGCGCGACCATCCTGATCCGCATGCACGAGATCAGCGATTTCAGCATTCGCGAACTGCGCGAATTGATGGCTGCCTGATGACGGCCTAGTCGCAAAGAAAACGGCGCGGACCTCTCGGTCACGCGCCGTTGTCTTATGCGGCCCGGAAGGCCAGGAATCAGGCCGACGTGCTGATGGTGGTGCCGATGCGCTGGCCGCTGGTGTTGACGGTCGGTGCCGACGCCGCTTGCGGCGGCGTCGGCGGAGCCTGCGGCGCGACGCGTTCGGCGGGTTTGTCCACTGCCTTCACCGGCTCAGGCTGGCGTGGCGGTGTCGCTTGTACTGTGGCGGTACTGGAAGCTACGGTATTGACAGCCATGATGCACTCCCGTCATCGATAAATATCCCCAGAGTATGCCACTTATTTGAGCAGCCTGCCTGTTCGTGTCGCCGTTTGTGGCACAAACGCCAGCGCTCAGGCGGACGGCGCCAGGCGCGGACGGTCGCTGTAGAAGCTGGCCAGCCGTGCTTTCTCGACGGCTGCGCCGGCGTCGGCCGCGGTTTGCAGGCCTTCCGCCACCTGGCCGGGGGCCGCCGAGTAGGCGGTCACGCCTGGCGCTGCCGAATAGGCGGTCTTGGCGGCGTGGCCCGGGGCTGCCGAGTAGGCGGTCTTGGCCATCTGGCCCGGAGCGGCCGAATACGCGGTCTTGGCCATCTGGCCAGGGGCGGCCGAGTAGGCGGTTTGCGCCATCTTGCCAGGGGCGGCCGAATAGGCGGTCACGCCGGGTGCGGCCGAGTAGGCGGTCCTGGCGGCGCCGGGTGCTGCCGAATACGCGGTGGCGCTCTGGCCTGGCGCGGCCGAGTAGGCCACGTCCTGGTGCGCGGCGCCGCGCAGATAGGATTCGCCGAAAGTCTCTTCATACAATTCCTGCATGCGATGGCCCAGGCGCTCGTGCGCCTCCAGGTCGTCCTCGCCGCGCAGGCCGATGTAAGGGAAGTGGTGCAGGAAATAGCCGAACACGGCGTCGCAGTCGACGGCGTATTTCATCGTGTCCAGGATGTGGTAGTGCCAGAAAGTGTCCACATCGACCAGCGGCGCGGTCTGCTCATTCGGGAACTGCTTCATCAGGAACAGGAAACGGCGGTACTCGGTTTCGATGGCGTTGGCGCGTTCCAGCGACCAGCCCTCGCCGGACTCCTTGTGCATCAGCTTGACTTTGATAGGTTCCAGGTCCAGTGCATTGATGACGTTCATGGCATTTCCTTTGCTGTGATGATGCGGGTTGAAAAAAGTGGAACAAATGTAATTTTTGTCCGGCAAGAAAGCAGGCTTGTTGATTTTTCTCAATGTTTGTCAGGAACGTCCTAACATCGGAGGTAAATACTGAGCGTCAGGCGGTGGCGCCGGCCGGCAGCGGGGCGCCGGCGTTGAAATCGTCGGGCGCGTGCGGCGGCAGGTAGTCGACCGGCACCGAGATCGATACCGTGGTGCCCGCGTTGTGGCCGCCGGTGATGGCGCAATGGCCGCCGAGCAGGCTGACCCGCTCCTCGATGCCGACCAGGCCGAAGGAACCCACCTTGTTGCGGCTGCTCTCGCGCAGGCCGACGCCGTTGTCGCTGATGGTCATGGTGAGCATGCCGCCGGCCTGCTTCAGCTCGACCCGCACCAGGCTGGCGCGCGCATGCTGGGCGATGTTGCTCAGCGATTCCTGCAGCACGCGGAAGAAGGCGGTGGCGCAGCGGTCGTCGATGCGGATGTCGCTCTGGTGCTCGATCAGTTCGCAGACCATGCCGGAACGCTGGCGGAATTGCGCGATCTGCCATTCCACCGCCGCGTTCAAGCCCAGGTCCAGCACCGTCGGGCGCAGGTCGTTGATGATGTGGCGCACGCTCTTGATAGTGCTGTCGATCTGGATCAGCGTGCTGCGGGCGCGCGCGTGCAGGCGCGGATGGCGGTGGCGCGTGCGGCTGGCCAGCAGGTCGGCCTCGATGCGCAGCACCAGCAGGTTCTGGCCCAGGTCGTCGTGGATTTCGCGGGCGATGCGCTTGCGTTCCTGTTCCTTGATCTGGTCGGCGTGGGCGGCCAGCTGGCGCAGCTTGTGGTGCGACTGCTGCAGCTTGGCCTGGCTGTCGCGCAATTCCTTGGTCATGGCCTTGGCCATCTTGATGGCGCGCAGGCGCGACGACGACAGCGTGTGGAACAGCAGGTAGAACAGCATGGCGCCGACGAAGCCGCAAGCCATGGCCAGCCACGGCAGGAAGGCGTCGAAGCGGCTGTACCAGACCGATTTGGGCGCGCTGAAATGCGCCGACCACTGGCGGCCGTTGAAGTCCACCGGCAGCACGATGGCGAACTGGTCGGACATGCGCGCCGTGTGCTGGGTGCTGCCGCGGTTGTCGTACAGCAGGGTTTGCGGCGAGACGCTGCCGTCGGCGTTCTTGCCATCGTCGTACAGCATCAGGTGCACATCGCGCACCTGCATCTGTTCCATCGCCGCCTGCACCAGGCGCGGCACGCTGAAGCCTATGCCGACCGAGCCGATGTAGGCCGCGCGGCGCTGCGCCACATCGGTCAGCGGCAAGTCCTTGCGGTACAGCGGCAGGCGCATCGCCAGCGCCCAGCCCTGGGCGTTGCGGGTGTTTTCGATCGGCATGCCGGAGGTGATCAGCTGGCCGGTGTCGCGCGCCTTGGCGATCGCGCGCGCCGCCTGGTCGCGGGCGTTGATGTCGACCCCGAGCCGGTGGCGGAACGGCGCGACCGGTTCGATCATGGTCAGCACCGAGTACTCGGCGCGGCGGCCGGGCGGCTTGATGGCGAAGTCCGGATAGCCGTCCGGCTTGCCGTCGCCGCTGTGGGCCGCTTCGCGCTCGAAGGCGTCGCGTTTGGCGTCGGTGACGTGCTGCGTGAAGTTGATGTTGTCGAGCGCGGGGAAATGGCGCTCCAGGTCCAGCCCGCCGACGTAGCGGTGGAAGCTGGCGCGGTCGACACGGTCGCTGGCGTCGAAGAAGCTGGCGGTGCCGCGCAGCACGTCGGTGTAGGCGTTGATGCGCGAGCTGATGTTGTACTGGGCGTTGCGGGCCTGCTGGTTGAAGCGTCCCGCGGCGTCGTATTCGATGGTCTTGAAGACGGTCACATAAAACAGCGCTCCCACCCCCAGCGATAACAGGACGCCTGCCCACCAGACGGGTTTAGTCGGCGAGAACAATTGTTTTTGCGCGAGGAACGTTGCCATATGAATTGCCTGAAGCACCTCCTGGTAGCGGGGACGTAGGCTGAATATAGGAAACTTTGGCAATGCTAGTCAAGTAAATTTGCAAATTTGATATTTGTCCTGGACGTTGTGGTGGAATTGCTAATGAAAAAGGCCGGCGCCTCCCGTGGGGGGAAGGCGCCGGCCTTGGGCATTGTTGCTGCTTGCGCTTACTTGGCGACCCAGCTGTCTTTCAGCGTGACGATGCGGTTGAACACCGGCTTGCCTGGCGTGGAATCGACGCGGTCGGCGACGAAGTAGCCGTGGCGTTCGAACTGGAAGCGCTGGTCCGGCAGGGCCGCGCTCATGCCCGGCTCCAGGTAGGCGGTGACGACTTCCTTGGCGTTCGGGTTCAGCAGCGAGATGAAGTCCTTGCCGCCGGCGTCGGGGTTGGCGTCGGTGAACAGGCGGTCGTACAGGCGCACTTCGGCTTCCAGCGCGGTGGCGGCGGAGACCCAGTGGATATTGCCCTTGACCTTGTAGTTGTCCGAACCCGGCGTGCCCGATTTCGAATCCGGGAAGTAGTTGACGTGGACGGCGATGACTTTGCCGTTCTCGTCCTTGTCGTAGCCGGTGCATTCGGTCACGTAGCCGTGGCGCAGGCGCACGCGGCTGCCCGGCTTGTCGTCGATCGGCGGGTAGTAGCGGAAGTAGCCCTTGCTCGGCACTTCCATGAAGTCCTCTTCCTCGATCCACAGCTCGCGCGTGATCGGGAAGGTGCGCACGCCCATTTCCGGGTGGTGCGGGTGGACCGGCGAGGTGCACTCTTCGGTCAGGCCTTCTGGGTAGTTGTCGATGATCAGTTTCAGCGGGCGCAGCACGGCGGTGGCGCGTGGCGCTTTCGGATCCAGGTCTTCGCGGATGCAGCCTTCCAGCGTGCTCATGTCGATCCAGCCGTCGGCCTTGGTGACGCCGATGCGCTCGCAGAACAGGCGGATCGCTTCCGGCGTGTAGCCACGGCGGCGCAGGCCGACGATGGTCGGCATGCGCGGGTCGTCCCAGCCGTCGACGATGTTTTCTTCGACCAGCTGGCGCAGCTTGCGCTTGGAGGTGACGACGTAGGTCAGGTTCAGGCGCGAGAACTCGTACTGGCGCGGCACCGGCAGCTTGAAGAAGCCGCCGGCCGACAGGGTTTCCAGCAGCCAGTCGTAGAACGGGCGGTGGTCCTGGAATTCCAGCGTGCAGATCGAGTGGGTGATGTTTTCCAGCGCGTCCGAGATCGGGTGCGTGTAGTCGTACATCGGGTAGATGCACCAGGCGTCGCCGGTGCGCACGTGGTGGGCGTGGCGGATGCGGTAGATGGCCGGGTCGCGCAGGTTCATGTTCGGCGACGACATCGCGTCGGCGCTGGTCTTGGCGCGCAGGATGTGCTCGCCGTCGGCGTATTTGCCGGCCTTCATGTCGCGGAAGATCTGCAGCGATTCGGCGGCCGGACGGTCGCGGAACGGCGAGTTCTTGCCCGGGGTGTTGAAATTGCCGCGGTTGGCCGCCATCTCGTCGGCCGACTGGCTGTCGACGTAGGCATAGCCTTTTTCGATCAGGTACTCGGCCATCGCGTACAGCTGGTCGAAGTAGTCCGATGCGTAGTGCAGATGGTGCTCGACGCCGCCGTCCGCTTTTGGATAGTCGTAGTCAAAGCCCAGCCATTTGACGCTGTCGATGATGGTGTCGACGTATTCCTGTTCTTCCTTGGCCGGGTTGGTGTCGTCGAAGCGCAGGTTGCAGCGGCCCTGGTAGTCGCGCGCCAGGCCAAAGTTCAGGCAGATCGATTTGGCGTGGCCTACGTGCAGGTAGCCGTTCGGCTCGGGCGGGAAGCGGGTGATCACGCTCGGCATGCCCTCGCGGACGTGGGTGCCGGAGGCCAGGTCGGATTCGACGATGGCGCGCAGGAAGTTGGAGGTCAGGACGGGCGCTGGGCTGTTTTTGTCGTTGCTCATCTGAAAAGTTGGCTTTGCAAAAGTTCGAGTAAAGGGCATTTTACCGTATCCCCCCTATGGCAGCGGTGGAAATGCTGCGTTGCGGCGGCCTGGGGCGGATTAGGGGGCTGCCACACGGGTATAATTCGTCTTTAATTGTTCGGCATCACGGCCCGGAGTTTCCAAAATGGAAAATTACTACAACACACTGGGTATCGCGCCTAACGCCACCGACGACGAGATCAAGAAGGTCTACCGCTCGCTGGCGATGCGTTTCCACCCGGACCGCAATCAGGCGCCCGGCGCGGAAGCACGCTTCAAGGCCATCACCAAGGCTTATGAAATCCTGTCCGACCCGGTCAAGCGCGAGGAATACAACCAGAGCGTGAACCACCGCATCATCATCGATCCGGAGGCGGAAGCGTACCAGTTGTGGCGTTCGGTGTTCAACCTGCATGGCACCGTGCTGCCACCGGCCTGAGCCGGCCACACAACAGAAAAATAACGAAAGTTTGCAATGTCTAGAAAAGTACACCCTGAGTTCGCCTACCAATCGCGTGAGCTGGAAGGCCAGATCGAGGGCATCCTGGGCGATCCGCCCGACCGCAAGAACTACCAGCGCATGATCGACGCGCTGGTGTCCGAGTACGCCAGCGGCGGCGGCATCGAGGACGTCAACATGCTGGCCTTCGCGCTGGTCGACCACCTGGAGTTCAACAATCCGAAAGGCTTGCTGGCCGAGGCGGAAGACTACGAGTTCGGCGACGCCGCGCGCGTGTTCGCGATGGCGTCGTGCAAGGGCGAGGAAGCGGCGCGCATGTACGCGGCGCTGGAAGAGAACCTGCCCGACCTGGCGCGCCAGGCCATCATCACCGCTTTCCTGTACAAGAATCCGCGCAAGTGGGACGACGACGACCAGTCGCTGGACCAGCTGTCGGCCAACGACGACGGCGACGATGTCGAGGACGAAGACCAGGCAACCGACGACTTCGCCCAAATGTTCGATCAGGATGGAGAGTAACCATGACCGAAAAAAGTAATCTGCCGGCGCTGAGCAAGCAAGTGACCGAGCTGGTGCTGGCCGGTTCGCTGAGCCACGCCGAGCAAGCCTTTGCCGAAGCGGCCGACCAGTTCGGCGACCTGGCGGTGGTGGAAGTGCTCAACAACATTCCGCCGCAGGTGACGGCGCTGCACATGGCCGGCTTCGACGGCGGCAAGATGTCGCTGGCGACCCTGCTGGTGCCACCGAAGGCCTGGGCCGACAGCCTGGCCTTCTTCGCCGCGACCTGGCCGGACGACCTGATCGAGGACGACCCGGAGCGCATCGCTGAATCGCTGTTCGCGCACATTCATGGCGTGGTGTTTTCCACCGACGATGAAGAGCGCCGCCATGAGCTGCTGGCGGCCGCATCGGCGACTGACCACGGTTCGACCGCATTCGCGATTCTGTTCTCGATGGCGCCGAAGGAAATCCTGGAAGTGGCCGGCGAGATCATCTCGAAAGGCCCTTACCTGACCGGCCAGACTTCGTCCGACAACGACGTGGTTCCGCTGGCGATCGCGCTGGCGCAGGCCTCGGAAGACGGCTGGGACCGCGCGCTGTTCGAGCTGTTCCCGGAGTTCCGCCACAGCGCCGACCTGGCCGACGCCGAATTCAGCGACGACCCGGACGACGAGCCGACCTTCCTGCAGCGCTCCACCAAGGAATTGCTGTACCGCTTGCGCAAGCAGGTGCCGTCCACGCGCAGCGCCGCCAAGCCTGGTTCGCGCCGCAGCCTGGGCACCGGCATTTTTTCGTGATGGGTGTCTGATACATGCTGCCAGCAATCGTCGTAGAAAATTTACCGCGCCTGACCCGCGCCATCCAGCAACTGGCGGCCCATCCGGACGATGACGCAGCCTACGCGCTGGCCGATGAACTGACCGGCATCACCGCCATGGTGGCCGAGAAGTTCACCAACGACCGCACCGCCGACGGCATCCAGAAAGCACTGCAGCTGACGGTGGGCGGCGTGTCGCTGGGCCTGGACCACGCGCTGATGCACGAGGGTGATCTGGCGGCGCTGGACTTCCTGGTCGAGCACGGCGCAGAGCACGCGTTCCAGATCGGCTTCCGTCTGATCAAGGAGCTGTCGGCCTTGCCGGAGG
Organism: Rugamonas rivuli; assembly: GCF_009380165.1. Lineage (GTDB taxonomy): Bacteria > Pseudomonadota > Gammaproteobacteria > Burkholderiales > Burkholderiaceae_D > Rugamonas > Rugamonas rivuli. Next base: position 365,887 of record NZ_WHUF01000003.1, on the reverse strand, counting down.
ATGCGCTGGTCGGCGAGTACGATACCGATCCGGTGTACTCGGCCCGCCGCCTGCGCGACCTGTTCATCGATTTGTGCCAGACCGATCCGAATGAAAACTGGAACGGCCTGGAGCGATACGAGGTCATGCTCAAGCAGCGCAAGGAAGTGCAGGCCGTGGTGCGCCTGGCCGGCTGGCTGCGCCGCCACAACAGCGAAGGCCCGGTCAGCGATACCGACCTGAACGCCGAGGGTGTGATTGCGCTGTCCATCATCTTCGCCATCGAAGGTGGTGGGCGCGTGGTTGCGCGCACCGGGCAGAAGGAGTTCGAGCGCTTCGTGAAGTCGGTGCGCAAGGCCAAGCCGGATTACGAGGAAGGCTGGGCGGCGCTGGTGGCCAAGGTGCCGGTGCAGCATCATCCGGTGCTGCTGGACCGTATCGCCAGCTACCGCAGCAGCTGCACGGTGATCCAGAATATCAAGGGCCGCACGGCGATGAAGACGCTGTTCGCGGAGCTGGAGAACTACGCCGGCTCCGAGCTGGACGCGGACTACAACTAAGCTGCGGCGGCCTCCGTTGCAATCGCGACGAAGGCCGCCACCAGCGGCGAGACTTCGTCCTTGCGCTGCGCCAGCAGCAGCGTGGTGTTGGCCTCCGGGTCCGCCAGCGGGCGGTAGCAGACGCCGCCCATGCGGATGATGTCGAAGGAGCTGGGCAGCACCGAGATGCCGCAGCCGGCCGCCACCAGGCCGATGATGGTCGATGCTTCGTTCGCTTCCATGGCGATGGTCGGCAGGAAGCCGGCGGCGCGGCACAGGCGGAAAATCTGATAGTAAATCCCGGTGCCGGCCGTCTTCGGATACATGACGAATGCTTGTCCCTGAAGGTCGCTGATGGCGACCTTTTTCTTTTTGGCCAGCGGATGGTCCAGCGGCAGCACCAGCGTCAGCGGATCGTGGCGCAGCACGGTCATGCTGACGGTGTCGGACACGGCCACTTCGGGCGGGCGCACCAGGCCCAGGTCCAGCGTGCGGCCGGCGATGGCTTCGAACTGCGGCACGGTCGACATCTCCAGCAGTGTCAGCGTCACGCCCGGATAGCGCTGGCGGTAGCGGTTGACGATGGTGGCGAACAGCGGCGTCAGCGGGGTGGAGAAGGTGAAGCCCACGCGCAGTTCGCCGGCTTCGCCGCGCTCGGCACGGCGCGCGGTCTGCACCGCCTGCTCGGACAGCGACAGCACGCGGCGGGCGTCGTCCAGGAACAGCTTGCCCGCTTCCGTCAGCCGCACCCAGCGTTTGCTGCGCTCCAGCAGCAGCGCGCCCACTTCCGCTTCCAGCATCTGGATCTGGTGGCTCAGCGGCGGCTGGCCGATGTGCAGACGCTCGGCCGCGCGCGTGAAGCTGAGTTCCTCGGCGACGGCGACGAAGTAGCGCAGGTGGCGTAATTCCATCTTTGTTATCTTTTTAAAGTATGAGTAACGGCTTAAATATATATTGGACAGTGGTTCGGTGCAATCCTAAGATGAAGACATCGTACCTCTGAAGAGATCACCATCATGTCGTTGAGCGCCGCCGCAATATCCCACATCACCGTCGGCAGTCCCGAATTCAAGCGCAGCAGCCGCGCGCTGTTCTTCGGCGGCTTTTCGGCCTTCGCCCTGTTGTACAGCGTGCAGCCGCTGATGCCGGTGCTGTCGCATGAGTTCGCGCTGAGCGCGGCGCAGAGCAGCATGGTGCTGTCGGTATCGACCGGGGCGCTGGCGGTGTCGCTGGTGGCGTCGAGCGCGGTGTCGGAGCGCCTGGGCCGCAAGCCGTTGATGGTGGCGGCGATGGTGGTTGCGGCGCTGCTGACGATCTTGTGCGCGTTTGCGCAGAGCTATGCGCAGCTGTTGGCGATGCGCGCGACGCTGGGCGTGGCGCTGGGTGGCATGCCGGCGATCGCCATGGCTTATCTGGGCGAGGAGATGGAGCCGACTTCGCTTGGTGTGTCGATGGGGCTGTACATCAGCGGCAGCGCGTTCGGCGGCATGGCGGGGCGCGTGATCTCGTCGGTGCTGAGCGACCATTTCTCGTGGCGGCTGGCGCTGGCGGCGGTTGGTGTGGCGGGCCTGCTGGCGGCCTGGGAATTCTGGCGGTCCTTGCCGGCGTCACGGCATTTCGTGCCGGTGAGTAGTGGCTGGCGCACGCTGCCGAGCGGCTTACGGCTGCATTTCTCCGATGCGGGATTGCCCTGGTTGTTCGTGCTGTCCTTCCTGCTGATGGGGAGTTTTATCAGCCTGTACAACTACATCGCTTACCGTTTGCTGGCTGCGCCGTTTCACTTCAGCCAGAGCCTGGTGGGGGCCGTGTCGTTCATGTATCTGCTGGGGATTTATGGTTCGGTGTGGGCGGGGCGGCTGGCGGATCGGTACGGACGCCGCCATGTGCTGTGGGCGGTGATGACCATCATGTTCGCTGGTTTGCTGCTGACCTTGTCGAACTGGCTGCCGTTGATCGTCGTTGGCGTGGCGCTGTTCACGTACGGCTTCTTTGCTTCGCATTCGATCGCCAGCAGCTGGGTGGGGCGGCGGGCCACCAGCAACAAGGCGCTGGCGTCGGCCTTGTATCTGTTCTTCTACTATCTCGGGTCCAGCGTGGTCGGTTCGGCGACGGGCGTGATGTGGGGGCGCGGCGGTTGGCCGGGCGTGGTGCTGGTGCTGGGCTTTACGCTGACGCTGGCCATGCTGGTGGCGCTGCGCCTGCGCCGGCTGGCGCCGCTGGTGCAGGCCGAGCGCTGATCATTTGGGGCAGAAGGTGTAGCTCTTGCGGCCGTCCGGGTGGACATGGATGCAGTAGGGGCCGAGGGCGGTGATGATTTTGTAGACGCGTGTTTTGTCCTCGCCGTCTGGTCTGGTCAGTTCGACGATCCTGGCGCCCTCGTACCACTTCGGCGGCACGGCGTCGTGCGCGGCGCTGATGCCGCGCTCCAGGCGGGCTTGCTTGCTGTCCGGCGGCGGCTCCGGCGCGCGTTGCCGATAGCTTGCGCGCAGTTCCTTGTCGATTTTTCCCACGTCCAGTTTGGCCTGGTTCAGGATGTCGCTGGCGCTCTGCGGGCGTTGCGAGGCAGGCGCTTGGGCGAACGGATCGTCGGGCAAGGCGGCTGCCGGCGGCTGCGGATCCGGCTGAGCGGCCGGGGTATCGGAGGCTTTTGGTGGCGTGATGGCTTGCCGTGGCTGTGTGGCGATGGGCTGCGGTGCGGGCTTGTTCTGCGGTTTGCTTTGCGGTTGGCGCGGCGGCTCAATGGCGGGACGGGCGATAGGTAGCAGCCATTGGATCTCTTCCCGGTGCGCGCGTGGCGTGTCGGCCATGTGCTGGCGCTGCATGAATGCATAGATGATCGCTATGTGCAGCAGTCCGGTGACGAGCAGTCCCGGCAAGTAGCTTCTTCGTGGTTTGATCATGCCGGGAGGATAGCTTGCAAAATAGATATTTGTCCATCTTTTAACATCCTCTTACAAAGGCTGTAAGGCTATGGCCGGCGGCGCGACCAAGTTGGATCATATCGAGACCTGGAGACGTCGTGAAGCATTTAATCCTGAGCCTGGCCGCTGCGGCCGCGCTGAATATTCCCCCGGCGCTGGCCGCCGGTTGCAGCGCGCAGAGTCCCGCTTATCGCATCGCTTTGCTGGAGTTGTACACGTCCGAGGGGTGCAGCAGCTGTCCGCCTGCGGACCAGTACGTCAGCGGCTTGCGCGGCGAGGGCGTGACGGCGCAGCAGGCGGTGCTGTTGTCGGAGCATGTCGACTACTGGAATTACATCGGCTGGAAAGATCCGTTTTCCAGCAAGACCTTTACCGAGCGCCAGCGCTGGCTGAGCGATCTGGCCGGTTCGCGCACGATCTACACGCCGGAGATTTTTGTCGGCGGCAAGGAGCAGCGCGGTTGGCCGCGCGGTGTGGTGGATACGGTCAAGCGCATCAATGGTTTGGCGGCGCAGGCGGACATCGCCATCACGTTGGGCGCGGCCGATGCTGGTGGTTTGCCGGTTGCCGTCACGGCCAGGTCCGGGCGCGAGGGGAAGTTGTTTGTTGCGCTGGTCGAGAACGGCGTGGCCAGCCAGGTGAGGGCGGGCGAGAATCGCGGCCGTTTGCTGCGGCATGATTTCGTCGTGCGGGAGTGGCTGGCGCCGGTGTCGTTGTCGTCGGGTGGCGCGGTGGTCAGCCTGACTTTGGCGCTGCCGGCGGGTGCGGTGGCGGGCAAGCTGGGCATCGCGGCCTTTGTGCAGACGGACAAGGGCGAGGTGCTGCAGGCGTTGGCGCTGCCGGTTTGCGGCGGCTAAATTTGAGGGCGCGCTGATCTGCGTCAGTGCTGCCGCGATCGGCGTCCGTTGCGTCGAAACTGGCGGCGGCCTCCACTGTCGAATCTGCACGGGCACGCCTGTGCCTGAGCAAACAGAGGAGGAGTTCATCATGCTGCAAACGAACGACATCCAGCATCGTTTTCATTTGTTGGAGCAAGCGATAGGGCAGGCGGCGCAAGCCTGTTCGGCCGAGCCCTACATCCCGGGCGAACTGCGCGACAGTATTCAGCGCCTGGACCGGCAGTCCGATACGGCCAGGGAAGTATTGCTGTCCCAGGACCAGTTGCGCATCCAAAAACTGGTGCGTGAAATGGAGCGGCTATCCGAGCGAGCCCGGCAGGTGTGCATCAACGTGCCGCGATTGTCGGCCCACATGCGCAGCGCGGTCAATTACATGCACGGGCAGGTCATGGAGCTCAAGCGGGACATGCGCATCAGTTCGTAACCACAAGGAGGCAGGCCGCCTTCGTGGCGGCCTGAACGGAAACGTTCAAGAGAATGAGTCTTTTGGAATCACGTGCCTGAAGGTTGGCTCGATGTTTTTCTCGTGCAGGTGCTGGATGATGTCTTCCAGCGTCGCGTCCTTCAGCAGCAGGCCGGCTGGCGCCGAATGCGGTGCTGGCGTTGGCGTCTTGTGCGTGCGTTCCTTGCCGTGCGGTGGGTGCATGATGGTGATGGCTTGCGTGAACTGCTTGTCGCTGATGCCTTGCAGTCCCTCCAGGAACGCGGCCTGCGCCGCATAGGGCGGCATCATCTCCAAGCCGGTGTCGTCCGCGAACGACGCGCCCATGCCGGGATTGATGAACGCCGCCCAGGTGCCGCTGCCCATGTGCAGGCAGGGCGGCAGTTCGGCCGTGGTGCTGGTCAGCGTGTCGGGACGCAGGCCGATCTCTTCGTTCGGGATGTCGGGGAAGTAGGTCTTGCGCAGCAGGTGCAGGAAATGCTGCGCCTGGTTCAGCGGCACCGGCGTCTCCAGCGACAGCCACAGCCCGTAGCCGTTGCCGCCGTTGATGCTGACCGCCGGCGCAGGCAAACCCAGTTGGTCTTGCAGCGCATTGGCCACGCCGCACAGGCGGTCCCAGTGCTGCAAGGCCGGCGCGTCGCCCATGCGGTTGAAGTCGACGATCATCGTCCGCACCAGGCCGTTGTCGGAAACCAGGTTGAGGGCGGTGGTCTTGTCGCCGCTCAGGTGTTGCGCCAGCATGTCCGCCGTGAGCTCGCCCGCAGGGAAGCACTCCTGGTCTTCAAGCAGGTACAGCCGCTTTAATTCCGCTATCAGTTTTTCCATCATCACAGCACTCCCTGTGCGCGCAGGGCGGCGATGTCTTCGTCGCTCTGGCCCAGCATGTCGCGCAGGATTTCGTCGGTGTGCTGGCCCAGCAGCGGCGGCGCGACGGCGTTGTCGGTCGGCGTCAGCGACATCTTCATCGGGCTGCGCACCAGCCTGGTGGTGCCTGCGGTTGGATGCGGCACGTTCATCACCAGCTCACGCGCCAGCACTTGCGGATTTTTGTAGACGTCGTCGAGGTTGTTGATCGGGCCGCAGGGTACGCCGACCGCTTCCAATTGGTCGATCCAGAAATCGCGCGGCTGCGCCAACACCATCTCGGCCAGCAGCGGCACCAGCTCGTCGCGGTGCTTCACGCGCAGCGGGTTGGTGGCGTAGCGTTCGTGCGCGGCGAGGTCGCTGCGGCCGCCCACTTCGACGAACTTCTGATACTGGCCGTCGTTGCCGGTGGCGACGATGATGTAACCGTCGGCGCACTGGAAGGTCTGGTAGGGGACGATGTTCGGATGCGCATTGCCCCAGCGCTTGGGCGGCTTGCCGCTGTTGAGGTAGTTGCTGCCCATGTTGGCCAGCATCGCCACCTGCACGTCCAGCAGCGCCATGTCGATGTACTGGCCTTCGCCGCTGCGGTCGCGGTGGGTCAGCGCGGCGAGGATGGCGATGGTGGCGTACATGCCGGTCATCAGGTCGGTCAGCGCCACGCCGGCTTTCTGCGGGCCGCCGCCGGGCAGGTCGTCGCGCTCGCCGGTGACGGACATCAGGCCGCCCATGCCCTGGATCAGGAAGTCGTAGCCGGCGCGGTGCGCGTACGGGCCGTCCTGGCCGAAGCCGGTCACGGAGCAGTAGACCAGGTCGGGCTTGATGGCCTTCAGCGATTCATAGTCGAGGCCGTAGCGCTTGAGCTGGCCGACCTTGAAGTTTTCCAGCACCACGTCGCAATGGCTGGCCAGCTCGCGGATCAGCGCCTGGCCGTCGGCGCTGGCGATGTCGATCGTGACGGAGCGCTTGCCGCGGTTGGCGGCCAGGTAGTAGGCCGCTTCGGTGGTGTCGTGGCCTTCGGCGTCCTTGGCGTACGGCGGGCCCCAGGCGCGGGTGTCGTCGCCGCTGCCGGGACGTTCGATCTTGATGACGTCGGCGCCGAGGTCGGCCAGATTCTGCGAGCACCACGGTCCCGCCAACACCCGGCTCAGGTCGAGGACGCGGATATGGCCTAGCGCTTTTGGAGCTGTCATGATGTGTGTAACCTTTTGAGTAATCCAATCAGGCCGCTAGTGTAGTGGCTCAGTCCGGCGCTTGCACCTGATTTTTTTGCAAGGCGGCGGCCAAGGCGCGCGCGGCCTGCCAGCGCGTCAGCGGCGAGGGGTAGTCGGGCTTGCTGCGGCGCGGGGAGGCGCTCTCCCGGAACATCTTCCTGAAATAGCCGGCCAGTTGCTCCGGCGGCCAGCCGGCGCGCCAGGCCAGTTGCATGCCTTCGCGGTCGGCTTCGACTTCCTGCTCGTAGTTGGTCGCGGCCAGCTGGTCGATCAGGGCGTCGGCGTGGTCGACCGCGTGTTCCAGTTCGAGGAAGGGGCGCTCGGCCCAGCGCGGCTCCAGCCGCAGCGCCTGCTGGTATTCCTTCAGGTTGTGGTTCAGGGCGGCGTGTTCGATTTCATGCGCCAGCAGCATGGCCAGTTCGGCGTCGGCCAGCTCCAGCCGCTGCACGTAGGCCTGGCTGACCAGGATTTTGCCGCCGGCCATGCAGTCGGCGTTCTGGTCGGGATCGTTGGTGGTGTGGACTTCCCAGTCCCAGCCGGCGGTTTCCGGATAGTCGCGCTTGGCGCGGGCGATCAGGGTGGCGGCGATGGTGGTGACGCGGGTGGTGAAGCGGGCGTCGGCGTCGAGCACATGGTCGTTCAGGCGCGCGGCGTACAGCCTGGCGGCGCGGGCTTCCACCAGTTGCTGGGTCAGTTCGGCGGCCTGCGGCGCGGCTGCGCAGGCCGTCAGCGCGAGCATCAGCATGCCGGCCTGCCGGCGCAGCCTATTTGACGCTTGCCGCATTCGTGATAATGTTGACATCGTTTCCATCTTTCGAGGCATCCACCATGTGGCCTTACCCAAGAATCGTTGCACATCGCGGCGGCGGTACGCTGGCGCCGGAAAACACCATCGCCGGCCTGCGCGCCGGGCTGGCCTACGGCTTCCGCGCGGTCGAGTTCGACGTGATGCTGTCGCGTGACGGCATCGGCATGGTGATGCACGATCCCGACTTCGGCCGCACGGTGGCGGGGCAGGGCAGCGTGGCCACGACCGACGCCATCGAGTTGTCGGGCATGGATGCCGGCAGCTGGCTGGGGCCGCAGTTCCGCGATGAGCCTGTGCCATTCTTCACCCAGTTTATCGATTATTGCAAGCAGCAGCGCATCTGGATGAATGTGGAGATCAAGCCGGCCGACGGCTTCGAGCGCGAGACCGGCAGTTGGGTTGCAAAAGTGACACGCGAGTACTTTGCCGATGAAATCGCCGCCGGCGACCCGGCCGCCTTGCCGCTGCTGTCCTCGTTCAGCTTCGAGGCGCTGGCAGCCGCCCGCGACGCCGCGCCCGACCTGCCGCGAGGCTACCTGCTGGACCGCATCCCCGACAACTGGCAGGCGCAGGCCCGGGAACTGGGCGCGGTGGCCATCCACACCAACCAGAAACACCTGACGCCCGAGCTGGCGGCGCAGATCAAGGCGGCCGGTTACGGGCTGTTTTGCTATACGGTCAACGATCCCGAGCGGGGCAGGGCGATCCTGTCATGGGGTGTGGACGGCTTCTGTACCGACCGTATCGATTTGATCGGCCCGAGTTTCGCCTAAGACCCTATGGCTCTCACGGTCATATATAATCAACCCTTTGCATTTGCCAGCTACCACTGCTTACGACATGAAATCATCTGAAATCCGCGACAAATTCCTCAAGTTTTTTGAATCCAAGGGTCATTCGATTGTCCGTTCCAGCTCACTGGTGCCTGGCAACGACCCGACCCTGCTGCTGACCAACAGCGGCATGGTGCAGTTCAAAGACGTGTTCACCGGTACCGACAGCCGTCCGTACACCCGCGCCACCTCCGTGCAGCGCTGCGTGCGCGCCGGCGGCAAGCACAACGATCTGGAAAACGTCGGCTACACCGCGCGTCACCACACCTTCTTCGAAATGCTGGGTAACTTCAGCTTCGGCGACTACTTCAAGCGCGATGCCATCAACTACGCATGGGAACTGCTGACCAAGGTCTACGCCCTGCCGGTCGACAAGCTGACCGTGACCGTCTACATGGAAGACGACGAGGCCTACGATATCTGGGCCAACGAAGTGGGCGTGCCGAAAGAGCGCATCATCCGCATCGGCGACAACAAGGGCGCGCGCTACGCGTCGGACAACTTCTGGCAGATGGCCGACACCGGCCCATGCGGCCCGTGCACCGAGATCTTCTACGACCACGGCGCCGACATTCCAGGCGGCCCTCCAGGCTCGCCTGACGAAGACGGCGACCGCTTCATCGAAATCTGGAACCTGGTGTTCATGCAGTTCAACCGCGACGAAGCGGGCGTGATGCACAAGCTGCCGAAGCCGTGCGTCGACACCGGCATGGGCATGGAGCGCCTGGCCGCCGTGCTGCAACACGTGCATTCGAACTACGAGATCGACCTGTTCCAGGCCCTGATCAAGGCCGCCGCGCGCGAAACCGGCGCCACCGACCTGGAAAACAAATCGCTGCGCGTGATCGCCGACCACATCCGCGCTTCCGCGTTCATGATCGTCGACGGCGTGATCCCTGGCAGCGAAGGCCGTGCCTACGTCCTGCGCCGCATCATCCGCCGCGCGCTGCGTCACGGCCACAAGCTGGGCCAGACCAAGCCGTTCTTCTACAAGCTGGTGGCCGACCTGGCGATCGAGATGGGCGCTGCCTATCCTGAGCTGGAAGAAGCCAAGGACCGCGTGGCCCAGATGCTGAAGGCCGAGGAAGAGCGTTTCGGCGAGACGCTGGAAACCGGCATGAAAGTGCTGGAAGCCCAGCTGGCCAAGGACGGCAAGGGCATCGACGGCGCCACCGCCTTCACGCTGTACGAAACCTACGGCTTCCCGCCGGACCTGACGGCCGACATCTGCCGCGAACGCGATATCGAGTTCGACCAGGCTGGCTACGACGCTGCGCTGAAGGAAAGCCAGGAGCTGTCGCGCAAAGGCGGCAAGTCGACCAAGGATGCCAAGGTCGAGTACACCGGCGAGAAAAACAAATTCGTCGGCTACGACAACCTGACCCACAACAGCAAGATCGTGGCGCTGTACGCCGCCGGCACGCCGGTGCAGGAACTGAAGGCTGGCCAGGCCGGCATCGTGGTGCTGGACACCACGCCGTTCTACGCTGAATCGGGCGGCCAGGTCGGCGACCAGGGCGTGATCGCCACCGGCGCTGCGCAGTTCGCCGTCAGCGATACGCTGAAGATTCAAGCCGATGTGTTCGGCCACCACGGCGTGCTGGAATCCGGCTCGCTGAAAGTGGGCGACGCTGTCAGCGCCAACGTGGACGAAGCCAAGCGCGCGCGCACCATCCGCAACCACTCGGCCACCCACCTGATGCACAAAGCACTGCGCGAAGTGCTGGGTTCGCATGTGGCACAGAAAGGTTCGCTGGTCGATCCCGACAAGGCCCGTTTCGACTTCAGCCACAACGCACCGATGACCGCCGAGCAGATCGCCCAGGTGGAAGCCATCGTCAACCGCGAAGTGCTGGCCAACACCGCAGTCCAGCAGCACCACATGTCGTTCGACGACGCCGTCAAGCATGGCGCGATGGCGCTGTTCGGCGAGAAGTACGGCGATGAAGTGCGCGTGATGGACATCGGCAGCTCGAAAGAACTGTGCGGCGGCGTGCACGTGCACCGCACTGGCGACATCGGCCTGTTCAAGATCATCTCGGAAGGCGGCGTTGCGGCCGGTATCCGCCGCGTGGAAGCCGTTACCGGCGAAGGTGCAGTGGCACTGGTGCAGGCTATGAACCGCCGTCTGCTGGAAGCCTCGGCAGCGTTGAAGGCGACCCCGGAAGAACTGACCGCGCGTATCGGCCAGGTGCAGGACCACGTCAAGGCGCTGGAGAAGGAACTGGCCGCGCTGAAATCGAAACTGGCTTCGGGCCAGGGCGATGAGCTGGTCACGCAAGCGGTGGACGTCAACGGCATCAAGGTGCTGGCCGCTGTGCTGGACGGCGCCGACGTGGCCCGCCTGCGCGAAACCATGGACAAGCTGAAGGACAAACTGAAGACCGCCGCCATCGTGCTGGCGAGCGTGGCCGACGGCAAAGTCAGCCTGATCGCGGGCGTGACGGCGGACGCTACGTCCAAGGTCAAGGCAGGCGAGCTGGTGAACTTCGTTGCACAACAAGTGGGCGGAAAAGGCGGCGGACGCCCCGATATGGCGCAAGCCGGCGGTACCGATCCTAGCGGTCTGCCAGCAGCTCTGGCGGCGGTTCCGGCATGGGTGGGCGAGCGCGCCTAAGTTGCCAAAAAGCCTTGTAATGCAGTAACTATGCGGCCTGCGTATCTTGCGCAGGCCGTTGTTGTCTGGAGCGAGCTGTTGTATACTTGCCAGTTCCCGTTGCAAACTTGCAACGCACTATGAACTATTTTGGTGCAGCGCGTCATGCGGTCCGTTTTGGAGTAGTATGACGACAGTCCTAACAAAACATGCGGGTTCTTGATGAGCGACACGATACTTGAAAACGAAATCATGGAATTCCACAAAGAACTCGACGCGCGCGGTTTGAACTGTCCGCTGCCGATCCTCAAGGCCAAGAAAGCCTTGTCCGAGTTGCAAAGTGGGGAAGTCCTGCGCATCATGGCAACCGACCCGGGTTCCGTGCGCGATTTCCAGGCTTTCGCCAAACAGACGGGCAACGCCCTGTTGTCGCATGTCCAGACCGGCCGTGAATTCGTCTTTTTGATGCAGCGCAAATAATCCTGCTGCGTCTTTTTCCTAGAAACATCGTCTGAGAGATTTATTTTTTAGACGATTTCTACTAGCTAAAAAACGCACGATCGTGCTTTATTTTCTTGTGCGGGCTGAATTTCTCATATAATCTAGCCCACATAATTTAGTCCCGAATTCTTTAATTTTTCCAAAGGCACAGCTATGAAAGTCTTGGTACCCGTCAAACGCGTGGTCGACTACAACGTCAAGGTGCGCGTCAAGTCCGACGGCACGGGCGTAGATATCGCCAACGTCAAAATGTCGATGAACCCATTCGATGAGATCGCTCTGGAAGAAGCGATGCGCCTCAAAGAAGCCGGTAAAGTCACCGAAGTGGTCGCCGTATCGTGCGGCGTGACCCAGTGCCAGGAAACCCTGCGCACCGGTATGGCGATCGGCGCCGACCGCGGCATCCTGGTGGAAACCGCTGTCGACCTGGAGCCGCTGGCCGTTGCCAAGCTGCTCAAGGCGCTGGCCGACAAGGAACAGCCACAGCTGATCATCCTGGGCAAGCAAGCCATCGACGACGACTCGAACCAGACCGGCCAGATGCTGGCAGCCCTGCTGGGTTGGCCGCAAGCGACGTTCGCGTCGAAAGTGGTGCTGGAAGACGGCAAAGTCACCGTGACCCGCGAAGTGGACGGCGGCCTGGAAACCCTGGCGCTGACGCTGCCTGCCATCGTCACCACCGACCTGCGCCTGAACGAGCCGCGCTATGTGACGCTGCCGAACATCATGAAGGCCAAGAAAAAACCGCTGGATGTGACCAAGCCAGAAGACCTGGGCGTCGATGTGACCCCGCGTCTGAAAACCCTGAAAGTCGTCGAGCCTGCAAAACGCTCGGCCGGCTTCAAGGTTCCGGACGTCGCCACCCTGGTCGCAAAACTGCGCACCGAAGCTAAAGTCATCTAAAGAATTTAATTCCTGTTCCGGGCGGAGCCCGGGACAGGAATAATTAAAGGAAAAATCATGGTCGCATTAGTTATTGCAGAACACGACAACGCTAGCCTGAAAGGCAGCACCCTCCACACCGTGACCGCCGCAGCACAATGCGGTGGCGACGTGCACGTCCTGGTCGCTGGCTCGAACGCCGGCGCCGCCGCTGCCGCCGCCGCGCAAATCGCCGGCGTGTCGAAAGTCATCGTGGCCGACGCCGCTTACTTCGCCGACGGCCTGGCCGAGAACATCGCCGAGCAAGTGCTGGCGCTGGCCGGTTCGTACAGCCACATCCTGGCTCCAGCTACCGCCTACGGCAAGAACATCCTGCCACGCGTAGCCGCCAAGCTGGACGTTGCGCAGATTTCGGAAATCACCAAAGTGGATTCGCCGGACACCTTCGAGCGTCCTATCTACGCCGGTAACGCGATCGCCTACGTGCAATCGTCGGACAAGATCAAGGTCATCACCGTGCGTTCGACCGGTTTCGACGCCGCTGCCGCCACCGGTGGTTCGGCTGCGACCGAGACCGTTGCTGCTGTTGCCGACAACGGCAAGTCGGCCTTCGTCGGCCGTGAGCTGGCCAAGTCGGATCGTCCAGAACTGACCGCCGCCAAGATCATCGTTTCCGGTGGCCGTGGCATGGGCTCGGGCGAAGCGTTCAAGATCCTGGAACCGCTGGCAGACAAGCTGAACGCCGCCATGGGCGCATCGCGCGCCGCAGTCGACGCCGGCTACGTGCCGAACGACTGGCAAGTCGGCCAGACCGGCAAGATCGTTGCGCCTACGCTGTACATCGCCGTCGGTATCTCCGGCGCGATCCAGCACTTGGCCGGTATGAAGGATTCCAAGGTGATCGTCGCGATCAACAAAGATCCTGAAGCGCCGATCTTCTCCGTTGCCGACTACGGCATCGTGGGCGATCTGTTCGACATCGTGCCGCAACTGGTTGCAGAACTGGGCTAAGCAAGCCAGTGTGAATACAGGGCCACGCTGATCCGGAACACCGGATTGCCGTGGCCTTTTTCTTGGAGAGATAAGATGCCATATCAAGCACCCCTGAAAGACATGCTGTTCGTGATGAACGAACTGGCCGACCTGGCCGGCGTCAATGCGCTGCCGGGCAATGAAGATGCAACTCCGGACACGGCCGAAGCCGTGCTGGAAGAGAACGCGAAATTCGTCGCCAATGTGGTGGCGCCGCTGAACAATCCCAGCGATAAAGAGCCGAGCTTCTGGCACGATGGCCAGGTGACGACGTCCAAAGGCTTCAAGGAGGCCTTCAAGGCCTTCGCCGAAGCTGGCTGGCAAGGCGTGCAGCATCCGGTGGAGTTCGGCGGCCAGGGCCTGCCTAAGCTGCTGGCGACGCCATGCATCGAAATGCTCAACGCGGGCAGCATCTCGTTCGCGCTGTGCGCGCTGCTGTCGGATGGCGCGATCGAAGCGCTGCTGACCGCAGGCAGCGATGCGCAGAAAGCCACCTATCTGGAAAACCTGGTGTCGGGCAAATGGACCGGCACGATGAACCTGACCGAGCCGCAAGCCGGCTCCGACCTGGCCGCCGTGCGCACCCGCGCCGTGCCGCAGGACGACGGTACCTACAAAGTTTTCGGCACCAAGATCTTCATCACTTACGGCGAGCATGATTTCACCGAGAACATCGTGCACCTGGTGCTGGCGCGTACGCCGGACGCGCCTCCGGGCGTGAAGGGTATTTCGCTGTTCATCGTGCCTAAGTTCCTGGTCAATGCCGACGGCACGCTGGGCGCGCGTAACGATGCGCATTGCGTATCGATCGAACACAAGCTGGGCATTAAGGCCAGCCCGACCGCCGTGCTGCAATTCGGCGATCATGGCGGCGCCATCGGCACGCTGGTGGGCGAAGAGAATCGCGGCCTGGAATACATGTTCATCATGATGAACGCGGCCCGCTTCGGCGTGGGCATGCAGGGCATCGGCCTGGCTGAGCGCGCTTACCAGAAGGCGGTTGCCTTCGCCAAGGATCGCGTGCAGTCGCGTGACCTGGCTGGTTCGGCTGGCCCAGTTTCGATCATTCATCATCCGGACGTGCGCCGTATGCTGATGTCGATGCGTTCGCAGACCGAGGCGGCGCGTGCGCTGGCCTACGTCGGTGCGGGTATCAGCGATGTGGCGCATAGCCATGCCGACGCGGAAGTGCGCAAGGCCAACCTGGCTGTGTACGAGTATCTGGTGCCGGTGATTAAGGGCTGGTCGACCGAGATGTCGCAAGACGTTACCCGTGATGGCGTGCAGGTGCATGGCGGCATGGGCTTCATCGAAGAGACTGGCGCTGCTCAGCACTACCGCGATTCGAAGATCCTGACGATTTACGAAGGCACTACCGCGATCCAGGCTAATGACCTGGTTGGCCGCAAGACTGTACGTGATGGTGGTGCGGTGGCCAAGGGCATCATCGCCCAGGTGCGCGCGACTGAGGCGCAGCTGGCTGCGGTTGACAGCGCTGACTTCAAGGCGATACTGGCGCAGCTGTCGTCCGGCAGCAAGGATCTGGAAGCGGTGGTGGACTATGTGGTCGCCAATATGAAGAGCGATATCAAGGGTGTGTTTTCGGGTAGCGTGCTGTACCTGAAGCTGGCTGGCCTGGTGCTGGGTGGCTGGCAGATGGCGCGCGCGGCCCTGATCGCGCAGCAGAAGTTGGATGCCAACGAAGGCGACGCCAGCTTCTACAAAGCCAAGATCGCCACCGCGCGCTTCTTCGCCGACCACATCCTGTCGCAAGCATCGAGCCTGCGCATTGCCATCATCGACGGCAGCGCCGGCGTGCTGGCCTTGAGCGAAGACCAGTTCTAAGCGGAGTTTGCGTCCCCAGCGAAAGCGGCCTTCGGGCCGCTTTTTTTTATACCACCGGGGTCAAGTCTGACATTTGGACACGAGCTTTACCGTAGCAGTTGCTTACGGTAGCGTTCGTGTCCAAATGTCAGACTTGACCCCATTTTTATGCGCAGTCGTCGAGGTTGGATTTGACTTGTAGCAGCAGGCTGTGCAGCGTTTGCTGTTGCTCGGGGCTCAGGCCTTGCAGGGCTTGCGTGTTCAAGACTTCGGCCTGGCGTTTGATTTTTTGCTGGATGGCGCGGCCGGCGTCGGTCAGCGACAGGCGCGTGTTGCGGCGGTCGGCGGCGTCGGCTTCGCCTTGCAGCAGGCCGCGTTCGCGCAGCGCTGTGACCAGGCGCGTCAACTGCGCCTTGTCCTTGCCGGTGCGCTTGGCCAGGTCGCTCTGCGTGCTGCCCGGGTGGCGCGCGAAAAATCCCAATACCCTGCCTTCCATCGGCGTCATCTCATGCTGGCCTTCGCGCAAGGCCTGGAATTGCTGCGAACGGAACTGGTGCATGATCGTATGCACGAGATCGAGCACGCCATCCAGGTTGGGATCGCGAGAATGGTTGACTTTGTCATTTGATTTCGGAATAATGGGTGACATTATCAATTATCTGGATAGGCAAAGACATGAGTATAGACGCTCCAATCAGCCGTGTGCAGCGGGTTCGGCATGAACTCAAGATCCGTGAGGTGGAAGTGGCGGAAGTGCGCGATATCGGCACGCATTTCCGTCGTGTCACGTTCCGCGGGCCGGCTTTGCATGATTTTCACAGCGCTTCGTTCGACGATCACGTCAAGTTCATCCTGGGGCAGGGCGAGGATGCGGTCAAGCGCGATTACACGCCGCGCAGTTTCGATCCGGTCGCGGGGGAGCTGTGCCTGGAGTTCGCGCTGCATGGCGATGGTCCCGCCGCGCGCTGGGCGGCGCAGGCGGCGCCGGGGCAGCGCGTGATTGTCGGCGGGCCGCGTGGCTCGTTCATCATTCCGGCCGATTACGACTGGCAGCTGCTGGTCGGCGACGAGAGCGCCTTGCCGGCGATAGCCCGCCGTCTCGAAGAGTTGCCGGTTGGCGTGCGGGTGATCGTGATCGTCAAGGTGGGCGATGCGGCCGATCGTCGCGTGCTGGCCGGCAGTGCCGAGGTCGATCTGCGTTGGGTGGGCGATGACGAGGAAATGGTCGCGGCGGTGCGCGCGTTCAGCCTGCCGGACGGCGACGGCTACGCCTGGTGCGCGGGCGAGGCGGCGACGATGGCGGCGGTGCGGCGGGAGCTGGTTGGCGTGAAAGGCCTGGGCAAGCATCAGATCCGGGCCGCCGCTTACTGGAAGCGCGGCGGCAGCGGCTTCCATGCGACGCTGGAGGATTGAAGCCGGGCCTGCAAAAGTTGAATCCACCGCAGTGCGCGCTGCGTACAAGGAGGATGTCAACCACGAGGTCCTGTATGAAATCTATCGTTCTTTCTCCCGTTGCCGTCGGCGGCGATCGTAAAACCTACGCCGTCAGGCGCATGAACATCGCCGCCCAGCGCCTGCTGCATGCCGAGACGCCCGGCGAGGAAATCCGGGCCGGCCAGTGGGTGCTGGCCTGGGCCGTTGCCGCCGGCGCCCGCCCATCCGACCGCGCGCTGCGCGAGGCTGAGTCCAGCATGAGCTCGCTGGTGGAGTTGCGATTGCATTGAGAGACTGACTCGTTGCCGTACTATTGCGCCTTATAGTATTCTCAAGCAGGAAGGGTTGAAAAAATGAATACGGTTCGTTACGCCATCGTGATCGAAAAGGCAGAGGGGAACTACTCGGCCTATGTGCCGGACTTGCCCGGCTGCGTGGCTACTGGCGCCACAGTGGCTGAAGCGGAGTCCTCGCTCCGGGAGGCCATCGTTTTCCACCTGGATGGCATGCGCGAGGATGGTTTGCCTATCCCCGCGCCGGCCAGCCTGGTCGCTTATGTGGATGTCGCTGCCTGACTTGGGCTCATCACGTCAATGATCGCCTGGTAGACGCGCACCGGTTCTTCGGCGATGCGGTTCAGCACGTAGAGGAAGTGCTCGTCGCCGAAGACGGCGTATTCGCGCGTGGGGAAGCCGCGTGCTTGCAGCCCGGCGATCTGCTCGGTGCCCAGGCCGATCAGCGATTCGAATTCGAACCAGCGCGGGTCGATGCGTTCCTTCAGGATCAGCGCGCTGAGGTCGCCCTGGATGCTGCGGTCGTGGGTGGCGATCGAGCACTTGTGGCCGCTCAGCAGCAGTTCCTGCGCGTAGCGGCGGTAGGCGGCGGCCAGTTCGGGGCTGTTGCGGTGGTGGGAGATGTCTTCCGATTCGAGGAAGGCGCCTTTCACCAGGCGGATGCGGCCGGGGATTTTCATTAGCGACGGCAAGTCCTGCTCGGTGCGGTGGCGCTTGGCCGGCACGGTGATGCCGACGTTGTGCAAGCCGTCTTCCCGGTGCAGGCGGGCGTAGATGGCGTAGATGTCGTCGGCGCGGTCGGCGGCTTCCATCGAGATCATCACTTCGCGGTTGATCTCGGCCGCTGCCAGCGCGATGCGGCGGGTGTTGCGGTAGCCCAGTTCGGTATCCACCGTCATGCCCACGTGCGACAGGTCCAGCGAAACCGAACAGTTCAGGTTGCGCTGGCCGATGGCCTTGGTCAATTCCATGAAGACTTCAGTTTCGGCCATCGCGAAGGCTTCGTCGCGCACGCTTTCACCCATGTATTCGGCCGAGGCCGCATGGCCCTGGGCGATGATGTGCTCGACCCGTTGCAGCGCGTCGGCCACGGTGCGGCCGGCAACGTAGCGCTGCGATACCTTGTGCATGTAGGGGCGCAGCAGCGGGTCGTTGCAGAATTTTTCCTTGGCGCTCTCGTCGAGCGCCAGTGCGCGCAGGGTGGTGGCGGCCTGGTCTACCAGCGGCTGCCATAGTGCGGGGAAGGCGGGATGGTGCACGGGATCTCCTGTGGTGGTCGAATATGCAAGATGTGGTGATGCAGGCGAAAAAAAACAGCCCGGAGGCTGCTTTTTATTTTGCCTAGTTGCGGACCAGGTTGCCGTTGTCGTTTCGAACGCGGTCGCCGCTCATCATGCGCGGGTCGTGGTCGAAGTTGAAGCTGACCTGTTTGCCGTCGTCATACTGCACGTGCACGGTCCACTGTTTGGTGGACTTGGCTTTTTCTTCGATCTTCTTGCCGGCGTAGGCGCCGCCAGCCGCACCGGCCACGGTGGCCAGTTCGCGGCCATGGCCGCTGCCGACCTGGTTGCCCAGCAGGGCGCCAGCCACGCCGCCGGCGATCACGCCCAGCGCACTGCCTTCACCGGCTTTGTCGCTGACCACGACCGAGGTCACTTTGCCGCATTCCATGCAGCTGGCGCCCGGCTTGGCCGGGGAGGCTTTGAGCTGGGCCTTGGCCAGCGCCATCGATTTGTCGTATTCGGACTTGGCGTCGCGTGTGCATTGCATGCGGGCGGCCGAGTTGCTTTCTTCCGCGCACAGCTTCTTGTCTTCGGCGTAGCGGGTGGTGATGCGCTTGGATTCGGCGTTGTATTGCTCTTTGGGTGTTTGTGCCTGGGCGGCGGAGGCCAGGGTGGCCAGGGCCAGGGCCGCGAGGATAGAACGGTTCATGCTTTTCTCCTTATTAACCGTAGGAGCCACCAGTGTACAACAAGTCAAACAGGCGGGAGATGGTGGCGATCAGGCTCCCCGCGCCGACCATCATGCTGGCGACCAGCACCACGGCCAGCGGCCAGTGGGTGTCCGATTGCTTGCTGGAGCCGGGGTTGAAGCGGGCGTCCCACTTCTCGTCCGACATCAGGCCCAGCACCAGCGCCTCCAGGAAGCCGGCCAGGCCGGAGGCCATGATGGGCAGCAGTTTGTAGAAACCGTCGGCGTCGGGCCAGGCGGCGCTGATGGCGGCGGACGCGGGCAGGCAGGCCAGGTGCAGCCACAGCCAGGGGTCGCGCAGGCCGCGCAGGTAGAGGCGCTGCAGGCCCAAGCCGCCGGCCAGGAAGGCCAGCAGGGTGGCGAAGGTCTTGTTTTTGTGCGAAGTGTGGTGCAAAACAGTCATAGTTGTTGAGCAGTAGGCGGAAAACATGCAGTATCGGTCATAATACGGCCCCCGGCGGACCTTTTTTATGGACAAGGCTATTGCCCCGCACGCCGGATCGGGGGATAATCTTCGATTACCCCAATCTGCCCGATTATTTCATTAACGCTTGCTGCTTCGCGGCAAAGCGCGCTATAATTTGCGGCTTTTTCCGTCCTAGCACACTTTTTGGAAATATTATGGTCGTTATTCGTTTAGCTCGTGGAGGCGCCAAGAAGCGTCCGTTCTTCAACATCGTTGCAACCGACTCGCGCAATCGTCGCGATGGCCGTTTCATCGAGCGCATCGGTTTCTACAACCCGATGGCATCCGGTGGCGAAGTGCCACTGCGCATCACCGCTGACCGTCTGGCTCACTGGCAATCGGTTGGCGCACAACTGTCGCCTACCGTGGCTCGCCTGGTAGCTTCGAACAAAGCTGCTTAAGTCTGGCTGCTGGTTTGACCGATAAGAATGCATCCGGGGTGCAAGTCCCCGACGATCTGGCACAAGTAGGCTTTGTCTTTGGTGCTTATGGCGTCGCTGGCTGGGTGAGGGTACGCCCTTTCTCGGAAGATGCGGATGCACTCCTGTCGGTAAAAAACTGGTGGATCGACAAGCCTGGCTTGCACGAGGTCGAAGTCAAGCAGTGCAAACTGCATGGCGGCGACGTGGTCGCACAGCTGGTGGGAGTGACCGATCGGAACGTCGCAGAAGCGCTGAAGGGCGCAGCTGTTTCGGTTCCGCGCAGTCGTTTCCCGGCCTTGTCCGATGATGAGTTTTACTGGGCCGAGTTGATCGGTCTGGATGTAGTGAATTTGCAAGGTGAGCACCTCGGTACGGTGACTGACATGATGAGCAATGGTCCACAGTCGATCTTGCGCATCCAGCCAGCCGCTCTGCCCGATGCTGATCCTGAAGTTGCGGCGCAGGAGCGCCTGATTCCATTTGTGGACGCGTTTGTCATCAAGGTAGACAAGGCCGCAAAGAAGATCACTGTCGACTGGGGCCTTGATTATTAAAGAACATAAGGGCGGCCCGCCATGCAATTCGATGTCGTGACCCTGTTCCCTGAAATGTTCGCCGCACTGACGCAGTCGGGTGTCACCCGGCGCGCGTTTGAACAGAATAAATGTGGCTTGTCGTTGTGGAATCCGCGTGATTTCACGACCGACAATCACCGTACCGTGGATGACCGCCCCTATGGTGGCGGCCCCGGCATGGTGATGCTGGCCAAACCCCTGGAAGCGACGCTCAACGCGGCGAAGCAACGCCAGACCGATGCCGGTCTGCCCGCGCCCCGCGTAGTGTTCATGTCGCCCCAGGGCAAGCAGTTGACGCATGAGCGCGTGATGCAGCTGAAGCAGGAGCCCGGTCTGGTGATCCTGTGCGGCCGCTACGAGGCGGTGGACCAGCGTTTGCTGGACCGTTGCATCGATGAGGAAATCAGCCTTGGCGATTTCGTGCTGTCCGGCGGCGAGCTGCCGGCGATGGCCTTGATGGATGCCGTGATCCGCCAGATTCCTGGCGTGTTGAACACGGATGCCTCGGCGATCGAGGACAGCTTCGTCAACGGCTTGCTGGATTCGCCGCACTACACGCGGCCTGAAACGTATGAAGGTGTGGGCGTGCCGCCGGTTCTGATGGGCGGCAACCACGCCGAGATCGAGAAATGGCGCCGTCAGCGCATGCTGGAGGCGACCGCGCGCAAGCGCCCGGATTTGCTGGTCAAGGCGCGTGAGGCGGGGCAGCTCACCAAGCTTGATGAAAAGTTTTTGGCAGGTTTGTAAACCTGTTGTCGTAGAAGCCGGCGGACATGTCGTCCGCATGGTTGTTTAACCCCATCCTCTACTGGGCATCGAGTTTCGACTCATAGCGCGCCAGCACGATGGTTTATGGAGTCATCTAAATGAATCTGATTCAACAACTCGAGCAAGAAGAAATCGCTCGCCTGGGCAAAAGCATTCCTGACTTTGCACCTGGCGATACCGTGATCGTCAACGTTAACGTAGTCGAAGGCACCCGCAAGCGCGCCCAGGCTTACGAAGGCGTCGTCATCTCCCGTCGTAACCGTGGCCTGAACTCGAACTTCATCGTTCGTAAGATCTCGTCCGGCGAAGGCGTAGAGCGTACCTTCCAGCTGTACTCCCCGCTGATCGCTTCGATCGAAGTGAAACGCCGCGGTGACGTACGTCGCGCTAAACTGTACTACCTGCGTGATCGTTCCGGTAAATCGGCACGTATCAAGGAAAAACTGCCAAACCGTCGCCCAGTGGCGAAAGCAACCGCCGCTTAATAGCTGCGTTTGTGTTTGGATAGAAGGGGCGCCTATTGGTGCCCCTTTTTTGCATGTATGGAGGTAGTGTTTGGCCAAGTCCCTGTTCGATCCTCAGCAATTACCAATTGACGCCATTGCAGGCGAGCCCGCTGTCGCGCCGGAGCGTTTGACGCCCGCGTGGTTGCGTGGCCGCTTCATCGAGCAGCCGCTGTGGACGCCCGAGGGCGCCGAGGAATCGCTGGGCAGCCTGTCGCAGCGGCCGACGCCGACGCCTGCCTCGGTCTTGATCCCGCTGGTGCAGCGCGAGGGCGGCCTGACTATCCTGCTGACCCAGCGCACCGCGCACCTGACCGATCACGGTGGCCAGATCAGTTTTCCCGGCGGCCGCGCCGAAGATTACGACAGCGATGCGGTCGATACCGCGCTGCGCGAGTCGGAGGAGGAGATCGGGCTGGCGCGCCGCCATGTGGACGTGCTGGGCACCTTGCCCAAGTATCTGACCGGCACCGGTTATTGCGTCACGCCAGTGGTGGGGCTGATCGCGCCGCCGTTCGAGCTGACCGCCGATCCGTCCGAGGTGGCGGAGATCTTCGAAGTGCCGCTGGCCTTCCTGATGGATGGCCTGAATCACCAGCGGCTGTCGGTGCAGCTGCCGGGCGGCCGGCGCAGCTTCTACGCGATGCCGTACGGCGACTATTACATCTGGGGTGCGACCGCAGGCATGCTGCGCAATCTGTTCCATTTCTTGCGCGCATAGTCACACTACGCTATCGTAGCGGGCATCAAGGCATTGCCGACTCAAAGGATCACTAATGACTTTTCTTTCCATTCTATGCGCACTGCTGATCGAGCAAATGAAGCCGCTGCGCGCAGACAATCCGATCTACGCTGAAATCAAGAGCCTGGCGTTGCGGATGGAGACCTGGTTCAACGCCGGCCACTCGACCCACGGCCGCATGGGCTGGTTCCTGATGATGGCGATCCTGATGGTGCCGACGGCGCTGATCTACTGGGTGCTCAAGCACTACAACTGGTTCCTGGCCGCCTTCGCATGGAACGTGCTGATCGTCTACCTGACGCTGGGCTTCCGCCACTACAGCCATTACTTCACCTCGATCCAGCTGGCGCTCAACGCCGGCGACGACGCCGCCGCGCGCGCCTTGCTGGCCGAGTGGACCAAGCAGGACACGGTGGGCATGGAAACCTCCGAGATCGCCCGCATCGCCGTCGAGAAGTCGCTGATCACCACGCACCGCAATGTGTTCGGCGTGTTCTTCTGGTTCCTGATGCCGCTGGGCCCTGCCTGCGCCGTCATGTACCGCGTGGCCGAGCACCTGGCGCGCGCGTGGAACGAACCTGAGCACATGCGCAACGAGGCCTTCGGCCAGTTCGCGGCGCGCGCGTTCTACTGGATCGACTGGATCCCTGTGCGGCTGACGGCGGTGGCTTTCGCCGTGGTCGGCAATTTCGAGGACGCGATCTATGCATGGCGTAACTTCGCCCACCGCTGGGCGGACGAGGCGATCGGCATCATCCTGTCGGCCGGCGGCGGCGCCATGGGCGTGCGCCTGGGCTCGCCGGTGGAGAACGCGGCCAAGGTACTGCCTGCCGATGCGGCCACGGTGGACCTCAGCGATGAGGAGCCGGACGTGCTGCCGGGTGAAGAGCCGAGCGTGCGCGCCTTGCAAAGCACGGTGGGCCTGGTGTGGCGCGCCTTGCTGCTGTGGATGATGTTGTTATTGCTGTTGTCGGGCGCAGTCTGGCTCGGGGCGACGCCTTAAGCGGGTACAATAGCGGCATTGCTGTGGTGCAGAATGATGATTATTCTGCACCAAAGTGGTTAATCGCGCTGGAATCTGGATTGAAATCAATGACTTACGTATTCAGGTCTTCTATAAGATATAATACGTAAGATTCTTACAGAATGATATCCGCCCGTCCGACCAAGCCGGGATCTTCCACGCATTCTTGTTACCAACAAGTATCTACTCCTAAGCAGCCGCCTATGGCAGAGTCAGCTAACAAACCGTCAGAACAGCAGGATTCGTTCTTCATCCTCGGCCAGACCAGCAATGGCAGGCAGTTCCGTCCCAGCGACTGGGCCGAGCGCCTGTGCGGCGTGATGTCCTGCTTCAAGCCGGAAGGCTATGGCGGCGGACGCGACTCCCATTTGCAGTTCTCGCCGTATGTCACGCCGACCGTCATCAATGGCGTCAAGTCGGTGGTGGTCAACGGCAAGCTGCGCCAGCTCGAACCGCTGGCCTATCACTTCGTCATCTCCTTCGCCAAGGACAACGACCTGCAGATGGTCGACGCCTGCATCCTGCCTGAAAAAGCCTGACCCTTCCCGAGTTTTAAAATTTGCTTAAGCGTCTACCCACGAGGGCGGGGTAGGGCGTATGCTGCCTGTTCTTCAGTTTTTTTCGCGAGAGACCATGAACACCAGCCGTTTGAAACACGTCGCCGCCGCCAGCCTGATGCTGTGCGGTTTGTCCTTTGCCGCCACCGGCAGCGCCTGGGCGCAGACCTTGCCGGCCGGCGTGGTCAAGGGGCCGTCAGTCGAGGGCATCAGCGAGTACAGGCTGCCGAACGGCTTGAAGGTGCTGCTGTTTCCTGATGCGTCCAAGCCGACGGTGACGGTCAACGTCACTTATCTGGTCGGCTCGCGCCACGAGAACTACGGCGAGACGGGCATGGCCCACCTGCTGGAACACATGATGTTCAAGGGGGCGCCGAAGAACCGCAGCATTCCGCAGGAATTCGCCAACCGGGGCATGGAGTTCAACGGCACCACGTCCTACGATCGCACCAACTACTACGAGGTGTTCCAGGCCAGCCAGGATAATCTGAAGTGGGCGCTGGATATGGAGGCGGATCGCATGGTCCATTCCTTCATCGCCCGCAAGGATCTCGATTCCGAAATGACGGTGGTGCGCAACGAGTATGAGAGCGGCGAGAACGATCCCTTCTCGGTGCTGTTGAAGCGCATGCAAAGCGTGGCGTATGACTGGCATTCGTATGGCCGTTCGACCATCGGCAATCGCAGCGATATCGAGAACGTGCGTATCGAGAACCTGCAGGCCTTCTACCGCACCTACTACCAGCCGGATAATGCGGTGCTGCTGGTGGCTGGTAAATTCGAGCCGTCGCAGACGCTGGCGTGGATCAGCAAATCGTTCGGCGCGATCCCGAAACCCAAGCGCAGTCTGCCGCCGTTCTGGACGGTCGAACCGACGCAGGATGGTGAGCGCAGCTTCGTCGTGCGGCGCAAGGGCGATATGCAGGTGATCGCGCTGGGCTACAAGATTCCGTCGGCGCTGCAGCAGGATAGCGATGCGTTGAGTTTCATGTCCGAGATTCTGGGCGATACGCCGACCGGGCGTCTGCACAAGGCGCTGGTGGAGAGCGGCAAGGCGGCGCAGGTGTTCAGCTTTGGCCAGACCGGTTATGCACCGGGCTTACAGATCATTGGTGCGGTGGTGAAGGCGGGCCAGCCGCTGGAGCCGGTGCGCGATGCGCTGATCGCGACGGTGGAGGGGTTCGCTACCACGCCGCCTACCGCGGAGGAGATGGAGCGTGCGCGGCGTAATTTCGCCAATGGCATCGAGAAGGCGCTGAACGATCCGCAGCGCGTGGGCGTGAGCCTGTCCGAGGAGATCGCGCTGGGCGACTGGCGCTTGCTGTTCGAGGGCCGCGACAAGCTGCCTAACATCACGCCGGAGCAGGTGGCGGCTGCGGCGGGGCGTTATCTGAAGCGCGACAACCGTGTGGTCGGCAGCTTCGTGCCGGAGGATGCGCCGCTGCGCGCGGAGATTCCGGCGGCGCCGACGGTGGTGGAGGTGATGAAGGATTTCAAGGGCAAGGACAGTGTGCTGACGTCGGAGGTGTTCGATCCTAGCCAGGCCAATATCAATGCGCGCAGCGAGATCAAGACCATAGGCGGCTTGAAGGTGGCGCTGCTGACCAAGAAGAACCGTGGCGAGTCGGTATCGGTGGACTTGCAGCTGCATTGGGGCGACGAGAAGAATCTGTTCAACACGGCCATCGTGTCGAATGCCGCCAGCGAGATGCTGATGCGCGGCACCAGCAAGTACAGCCGCGAGCAGTTGGCCGATGCTTTCGCGAAGCTGAAAATCTCCGGCAGCCTGTATCACTTCGATACCACCGGACCGAATCTGGATGCGGCGCTGCGGCTGGTGGCGCATGTGCTGAAGGAGGCCAGCTTCCCGGCGGCGGAGTTCGAGCAGTTGCGCCAGCAGTGGTTGGTGGCGATCGAGGCGTCGCGCAATGAGCCGCAGTCGCTGGCGCGCACGGAAGTGGACCTGTATTTCAACCACTATCCGAAGGGCGACGTGCGGGCGCCGATGACGGTCGATGAGCAGCTGGCTGCGGTCAAGGCGCTGAAGCTGGAGGACGTGGTGGCGTTCCATCGCGCGTACTACGGCGCCAATCATGGCGAGCTGGCGATAGTCGGCGATTTCGACAAGGCGGCGGTCGGCAAGACGATAGCCGACAGCTTCGGCGGCTGGGACAGCAAGGTGGCTTATGCGCCGATCACGTCGGCCAATGAGGACAAGGCGCCGCTGCACAAGACCATCAATGCGCCGGACAAGGAGAATGGTTTCTACACGGCGCGTTTGAATCTGGACCTGAACGTCAACGATGCGGAGTATCCGCTGCTGGATCTGGCCAACTACATCTTCGGTGAAGGTGGCTTGAAGTCGCGGCTGATGGATCGCATTCGCCAGAAGGATGGTTTGTCTTATGGCGGCGGTTCGGGTTTGCAGCCGGGTGAGCTTGATCGTGCCGGCAGCTTCGGTATCGACGCGATCGCGGCGCCGCAGAATCTGAAGAAGCTGGAAGCGGCGATCCGGCAGGAGCTGGAGCGGGCGGTGAAGGATGGCTTCACAGCCGCCGAACTGGCGGGCGCGAAATCGGGCCTGTTGCAGCAGCGCGTGCAGAATCGTTCGAAGGACAGCGTGCTGGCGGCAGGGTGGACGCGCAATCTGTACATGAACCGTACGTACAGCTGGAGCAAGGAGTATGAGGACAAGCTGAAGGCGGCCACGCTGGCGCAGGTCAACGCGGCCTTCCGCAAGGCCATCGATCCGGCCAAGCTGACGGTGGTGACGGCGGGCGATGAGGCCAAGGCCCAAGGTGCGGCGCCTGCCGCGAGTGCGAAGTAATCGATAGGGGCGAGCATGGCCGTACTGTCGCTTGTTCTTACCGCCTTGTCGGTGTTGACCTTCTGGCTGGTGGTGCCGCTGTTCGTGCTGCCTCCTTTGGCTTTCTTCTTAGGATATAAGGCATACAAGGCGAGGCGGGCGAAGCTTGTCCCGGCGGGCCGCTTCGGACAGTTGCTGTCGGTTTTGCCGATGGCGCTAGCCGTGGCGGCGTTCTGTCTGGAGTTGTACGTTATGAATGTGGGTTATCGGGCTTGAATGGGCAATATGAAGCAAATTTTTGGTTACGCAGTAGGTATTAACTTCTTTTCTTTTATCCTTGGCGCCATGTATTTTGGTGGTGATGCCTTGAATGGGCGAGAGAAAGATGGTCACTTTTTTCTCGCATCTCATGGGAAGTTTACTGAGGTAAGTGAAAGTGTTTTCAGTTACAGCAAGCTTCATGCGATGTCGGTGTTGGTTTCCATTGGCTTGCTTGTGATATTTCATTATTTTGGTAAAACTGAATAAATCAATAAACGCTTTAAGGGGCGTGCAGTGCTAACCCCACCCTGTATTCTGTCGGCAAATTTGGGAGCGATCATGATTCGATTGATGGTGGAGGGCCGGGTGCAAGGCGTTGGCTACCGCGCTTCGTTTGCGGAGCGGGCGAGGGCGCTGGGCTTGTCCGGCTGGGTGCGCAATCGCCGCGATGGTTCGGTGGAAGCGGCCGTCGATGGCGAGCCGCAGGCGATCGAGGCCATTACCACCTGGGCCCGGCACGGCCCGCCCGCCGCCCGGGTTTCCAACGTTACTATCGAAGACGGCCCGGCGCTGGAGCCAGTGGGCGGCGACTTCAAGATTCTGCCGACGCTGTAAAAAGCGGCGCGGCCAGCACGCTTCCCGATTATGTACTATCATTAGTTACATGAGGCGAGACAGCAAACTATCTTCCATCCTGCACGTGCTGCTGCACATGGCGCACGCCGAGCGGCCGTTTACATCCGACGAGCTGGCGGGCTTCCTCGGCACCAATCCGGTGCTGGTGCGGCGCGTGCTGGCCGGGCTGCGCGAGCGTGGCTACGTGGGCTCCGGCAAGGGCCACGGCGGCGGCTGGAGCATCACCTGCGACCTGCGCAAGGTGACGCTGCGCGACATCTACGAGGCGGTCGGTTCGCCCACGGTGTTCGCGATGGGGAACCGTGACGAGCATCCGCTATGCCTGGTGGAGCGCGCCGTCAACGACGCGCTGTCCAGCGCCTTCGATGAAGCCGAGGCTTTGCTGATCGAACGTTTCAAGGACGTGACGCTGGCCGACTTGTCGGCCCGCTTCAACGACGGATACGCCAATCACAAAGGAGCTTCTCATGCACATCCCCCATCCGACGACTGAATTCGATGTCATCGTCATCGGCGGCAGTTACGCCGGCCTTTCTGCCGCGATGCAGCTGGCGCGCGCACGCCGCCGCGTGCTGGTGATCGACGCCGGCCAGCGCCGCAACCGATACGCCCAGCATTCACATGGCTTCCTTGGGCAGGATGGCCGCGAGGCTGCGGCCATTGCCGCCGACGGCCGCGCGCAGTTGATGAAGTATCCGACGGTGCGCTGGATCGAAGGCTCGGCCACGCAGGCAGCCCAGGCGGCGCAAGGCTTCCTCGTGACGCTGGGCGATGGCCGCGTGTTCAGCGCATCAAGGCTGCTGCTGGCGACCGGCGTGGTCGACGAGCTGCCACCCATCGCGGGCCTGGCGGAGCGCTGGGGCAGCAGCGCTTTCCACTGCCCGTATTGCCACGGCTATGAATTGATGGAAGGCGCGATCGGCGTGCTGGCGACCGGCCCGCTGTCCATCCACCATGCGATGATGCTGCCGGACTGGGGACGGGTGACGTTCTTCCTCAACGGCGCGTTCGAACCGGACGAGGCGCAGCTGACGGCATTGAAGGCGCGCGGCGTGGCGATCGAGCGCACGCTGGTGCGAGCCATCGAAGGCCGCGCGGCCGTGCAGTTGCAGGATGGCCGCAGCCTGGAGATGGCGGGCCTGTTCGTTCTGACCCGCACCCACAGCGGCAGTCGGCTGGCCGAGCAGCTGGGGTGCGAGATGGAGCAGGGGGCGACCGGTTCGCATGTGCGTGTCGATGCGATGAAGGCGTCCAGCGTGGCCGGTGTGTTTGTGTGCGGCGACGCGGCGCGCTTGTTCGGCAATGTGGCGCTGGCCGTGGCCGATGGCGCGATGGCCGGCGCGGCCACGCATCAGTCGCTGATCTTCGGGCTGGCCGCAGCGGCCTAGCATGTTTGGCGTCAGGGCCGGCGCGGCGGGCGGGCGTTGTGCAGCACGCCCTGCTTGTGTTCCGGTATGTGGGCCGCCGGGTCTTGCGCCGGATCGAACACGTAGTGCTGGAAGATCGCGCCCCAGGCAGCGCGCAGTTCCGGCGGCTGGTGCTTCATGCTTTGCAGCGTGGCGACCAGCGCCTCGAAGATGGTGCCGGCGTCCGGCGCCGGCTGCTCGTTCTTCCACCAGTAGTTCACCATCATGTTCAGGATGCCGTTGGACTGCACGTGGTGCCACCACAGCGGCGGGATGAACAGTGCGTCGCCCGGCAGCAGGTCGGCCACCAGGGCCGCGTCCAGCGCCTGCCGGAAGCGCGGGTGCTTCTCATAATCCGGATCGCGGAAATTGACCATGCTGATCGGCGTGGGCGTGGGCGCGAAATCGAGCGGGCCGATATACAGGTTGCCGATCTGCTCGGGAGGGAACAGCGTGAAGCGCCGCTCGCCGCTGACCACGCAGGCCAGGTTGTAGGATTCGTCGAAGTGCGCGGGCGTGGTGATGGTGTTGCCCAGCCAGATGCGCGGCCGCACCGACGGCGGCAGCGCCGGCGCCACATTGTGCAGCGCGAACTGCGGCAGGCAGTCGTCGATCAGCGCGCTCTGGATCGCCACCGCCGGTGGCGCTTCGAACTGCGAGTAGCGCGCCAGCTGCTCGATCACCTTGGACACCGTGACCTGGTTGCGCACGAAGTTGAAGCCTTCCATGTCCGGCTTGTAGAACAGCCGCCCGCGCTGGTCCGGCGGCGTCATCACGGCGTCGACCGGGCGCCCGCTGTCGAAGCCCATCAGGTACTGGCACAGCGCTTCCGGCGCTTGCCGCGCCTGGTGCACGGCCGGCCAGTGGCGCACGAAGCCGCGCAGGATGGCGGGGCGGTAGCTGCCGGCGATCTCGCGCTCGAAACGCGTCGGGTCGAGGTCGTGGTGTTCGGGGATCTGGTTCATGAATCGTATGATGGCATAAAAAAACCCGCCAGGGCCGGGGAGGCCGTGGCGGGAACAGACTACACAATGAAACGGTTACAGATTAGTACTTGATGTGCAGGCCGGCGTAGTACTGCGCGCCGTTGGCGTAGAAGCGTGCCGGCTGGTCCTTGTTGAAGATGTAGTTCTTCAGGATAGGATTGTTCAGGTTCTGGCCACTGATCGTCAGCACGATGTTCTTGCTGATGTTGTAGTTGAACGAGGCCGACAGGGTGCCCGATGCGTCCTGGTACAGCGGGGTGCCGCGGTCCTGGGCTGCCAGGAACGACGAGCGCCATGCGTAGCTCAGACGTGCATTGAACTTGTCGTTTTCGTAGTACACGCCGGCGTTGGCCGTGACCTTCGAAGCGCCCAGCATGTCGCACGGATCGCCGGAGGTGGCGGTCTGCATCGCCGGGCAGGCACCGAAGTTCAGGTGCGAGTCGGCGAAGGTGGCGTTGGCGTCGAAGCCGTAGCCCATGCCGACCGGTACCTGCGCTGCCAGTTCCATGCCCTTGACCTTGGCGCCGACGTTGATCGGCGAGGTGATGCTGTAGGTCGCGAACACTGGCTTCTTCTGTTCCTGCGAAGCGCGGGTGTCGATGAAGGTGCCGGTGCTGGTGCCGTAGCCGACGTAGTCATGCAGGTCCATGTAGAACAGGCCGGCCGACAGCAGGGCGCGCGGTGCGAAGTACCATTGCAGGCTGACGTCCAGGTTGTTCGACTTGACCGGTTTCAGTGCCGAGTTGCCGCCGTTGCCGGTGTGGGTTTCGTCGGTCAGGATCACCGCGCCGCCCAAGGCGCCGTAGTCGGGACGGGTCATGGTGCGCGACAGGCCGACGCGGGCCACCAGGTCGGAGCGCAGGTCGAACTTCAGGTTCAGGCTAGGCAGCGGGATGGTGCTGTTGTTGTCGATCGCCGTCTTCTGGACGAAACCGCCCCATGGATAGGCTGGCAGCGTGCCGCCGACCGGTTGGCTCGGCAGGATCTGGTAGCCGTTCGACGTGCCTTCGGTGCGCACGATGCGCAGGCCGACGTTACCGTTCCAGCCTTCGCCTTCCATCTCGCCCTGGACGTAGATCGCCTTGGTGTTTTCCTTCAGGTCGAACATGTCCTGGTAGTAGGTGCGCGAGACGTCGCGGTTCGAGTGCAGGTCGCCCCATGCGTTCAGGATGGCAGGATCGAGCAGCCAGACGTTTTTAGGGAAGTCGCCGCCCAGGTCCTTGCCGAAGTTGCCAGGGTAGGTGGTGCCGTTCCAGGCCGGGTTGGTGGTGTTGCCGCCGACGTCGGTGTTGGACCAGTTCGGGCCTTGCGCCACTTCGAAGTTGGCGCGGGTGTGGTGCGAGCCGCGCACGCCGAATTTGATCTCGCGGAATACGCCGGCGTCGAGCGCGAAGGCGGCGTCGATCTGGCCGTAGCTTTCCTTGTCGTCGGTGGTGGCCGGCGAGACGCCGAACACCCAGTCCAGCGGGGTGCCGGTGAACTTGGAGACGTCGATGTTAGGGAACTTGACGTTGGCCGGGCTGCCCAGGCCATTCAGCTGGTAGCTGGCGCCGGAGTTGTTGACGTCGCCCTCGAACACGCCCTGGCTAGGCGTGACGCCCTTGCCCTTGGTGGCGCCGGCCTTGGCGGTGAACACCAGCTTGTCGGTCGCGCGCCATTTGGCGTCCAGGTCGAAGAACTCGGTCTGCGCGTAGGCGCCTTCGCGGACGATGTCGTCGACGATGCCGTAGCGCAGCGGCTTGGCGGCCGTGCCCTTGTTGGTGAAGGCGGCCGACACCAGCGTGCCGTTGCGTACCACGTAGCCCGGATCAGGCGCCACGCCCGAACCCAGCATGCCGGAGCCGTTCATGTCGGTCATGTAGTTGGCGTTGAAGTTGGACGCATCCATCTTCGAGCGGAAGTAGGTCGCTTCCAGACTCAGGTCGCGGTTAGGCTTGAATTGCAGGTCGAGCAGGCCGCCCTTGCGCTTGCGCTCTTGCTGGAACAGCGAGGAGCCGATCAGGCGCGGGAACCAGACGTTGGCCAGGTCCGGGTTGGTCTTGACGGCGGCGTTGGTCGGCGCGACCTGGGTCCATTGCAGCAGCTCCTGGCCGTCGCGGCGCAGGCTGCGTTTTTCCGAGAAGCCCTGCACCATCAGGCCCAGCGTACCGGCTTCGTTCTTCCAGTTGAACAGCGCGCTGATTTGCGGATCGGTTTTCTTCGGCAGCGTGGCGTACACCGCCTGCACGGTCGCTTCCAGCGACAGCGGCTGTTTGAAGTCCAGCGGATGACGGGTGCGGATGTCGATCGAGCCGCTCGAACCGCCTTCGATCTGGTCGGCGGTCGGCGATTTGTAGACCACCACCTGGCCGACGATTTCCGACGGCAGCAGCGAGTACGAAGCCGAACGGCCGACGGCACCGCCCACCTGGTCCAGCACGAACCAGTCGCCCGACGATACGGCGTGGCCGTTGATCAGGGTCTGGGTCAGCGACGGGGCGGTGCCGCGCATGGAGACGCGGTCGTTTTCGTCGAAGCCGCCCGAGCCTGCGCCCGAGGTCGAGATGTTCACGCCCGGCACGCGTTGCAGCGAGTCGGCGACGTTCTTGTCGGGCATCTTGCCGACGTCTTCGGCGGTGATCACGTCGACGTTGCTCGACGCATTGCGCTTGACCGACAGCGATTGCTGCAGCGAGCCGCGGATGCCGCTCACCACGACCACTTCCGGCTCTTTCTCGGTTGCGGCCTGCTGCGCCTGGGCGTTCATCGCGGCGCTCAGCGCCAGGATGGCCGCCGCGGTCGCGATAGGCGTCAGTTTGGACATTTTCGTGTTATTTGAATTGTGATACATGTTCCCTCCCGTTGATGAAGGCTCCGCCGAGCCCGCTGATTGTTGATCTGTTTCTTATTTACTTCTTTACAAACCACTTACAAAACCAATCCAACGCCAATATACCCGTCTTTGAATACCAGATCACTACCACTTTGAAATTCTTTTTTGTTATGTTGTATGCGGCATACAGACTGTTGCTTTGGTAACTATTCGATACCGGCGCTGCGGTGGTATGGGACCGGGGTGTGTGGCGCTACAACAGCCGCAAACCCAGCATCCATGCGGGTTAGCGGGGTGGTGCTGAAAATATTTGAAGGGCGGGTGGCGCCGCCGGCGGTGTGCTGGTCTTTTTTTGGTATTATCGATTGACAACGACAAGACAGGATGCGTGCAGCGTTATGGAAAGCAATCCAATCAGCCCACTGGTACACATCCGGGCGCACCTCAATGAGACCAGTCACTTACCCCTGTACCAGCGTTTGCAGCGGGCGCTGCGTTCGGCGATCGAGCAGCATTTGCTCAAGCCGGAGGACGCGCTGCCGGCCGAGCGCCAGCTGGCGGCCGACCTGGCGATCTCGCGCATCACGGTGCGCAAGGCCATCGACGGCCTGGTCGCCGAGGGCGTGCTGGTGCGCCGGCCCGGCTCCGGCAATTTCATCAACACCCGCATCGAAAAGAACTTCGCCAAGCTGACCTCGTTCTCCGAGGACATGCGGGCGCGCGGGCGCACGCCGCGCAGCGTGTGGCTCAAGCGCTCGGAAGGCACGGTGACGCCGGACGAGGCGATGCGGCTGCGGCTCAGCCCCGGCGCCGCGGTCTACCGCTTCCACCGCATGCGCTACGCCGACGAGGTGCCGATGTGCCTGGAGTACGCCACCATCGTCGCCTCCTGCCTGCCGTCGCTGGAGGCGGTCGACACCTCGATGTACGACGCGCTGGAGCGGGCCGGCAACCGGCCGGTGCGCGCGCTGCAACGGCTGTCGGCGCTGCTGCTCAATGCGGAGCAGGCCTTGCTGCTGCAGGCGCGCGAGGGCGACGCCGGACTCGCGGTCGAGCGGCTGGGCTTTCTGCGCGACGGCCGCGCGGTGGAATTCTGCCGCTCGTATTTTCGCGGCGATATGTACGACTTCGTGGCCGAACTGAACGCCACCTGACCTTGCAAGGACTTATGAACCCATACCGTTTGAAGCGTCCGGCGCTGGCGCTGGCCGGCGCGCTGGCGTGCGCGCCCTCGATGGCCGCACCTGAAATCGTCGGCTACTACCCCGGCTGGAAGTCGGACGCCTTCCCCGTCACCGCCGCCAACGTCGGCGCCGGCAAATTGACGATGGCGCTGTACGCCTTCGTCGACGTCTGCTGGGACGGCAAGCATGGCAACGCCGACCCCACGGTCAACGACGTGGCGCCGTGCCAGGACGCGGCCGGCGATGCTGCATCGGCCAACGGCGCGCTGGTGTTCCGCGACGCCGCCAGCGACGGCGCCAACCTGCGCGCGCTGGTGGCGCTGAAGCGGCGCCACCCCGGCTTCAAGGTGGTGGTGTCGGTGGGCGGCTGGAACTGGTCGAACCGTTTTTCCAACGTGGCCGACGCGCCGGCCGCGCGCGCCGCCTTCATCGCCTCGGCGGTGAAGACGATGCGCCGCCATGGTCTGGATGGCATCGACATCGACTGGGAGTATCCGGGCGAGGCCGGCGTGCCGTGCGTGGCGGGCGAGGTGTGCGCGCGGCCGGCCGACAAGCGCAACTTCATCACGCTGGCGCGCGAGCTGCGCGCGGCCTTCGACGCGGCCGGGCGGGAAGACCGCAAGCATTACAGCATCACCATCGCCGCCGGCGGCAATGCCAACTACGTCAACGATGGCGGCGCGGCCAGCGGCTGGCTGCGCGAGCTGGCCTCCAGCCTGGACTGGATCAACATCATGGCCTACGACTACCACATGCCGTGGGAGCCGCGCAGCGGCCACCACGCCGCGCTGTACGGCGACGCCCGCGATCCGGTGACGGCCGACGGCTTTTACGCGGCCGGTTCGGTGCGGCGCTATCTGCAGGCCGGTGTGGCGGCGCGGCAGCTGGTGCTGGGCGTGCCGTTCTATGGCTACGGCTGGAAAGGCTGCCCGCCGGGCGCCGATGGCGACGGCCAGTACCAGGCCTGCGACGGCGGCGCCACGGGCGGCGTGGACGGCGGCAACTCGTATGGCTACGGCCACCTGCTCAAGCAGGGATATTTGACGCCGGCCGGGGAGGGCGGCGGTGGCTACCGGCGCTACTGGAACGCGGCGGCCAGGGCGCCGTATCTGTACGACGCGGCGCAGCAGGTGTGGATCACCTACGAAGATCCGGCGTCGCTGAAGGAGAAGGCGGCCTATATCAAGGCGCAGGGCTTGCGCGGGGCGATGTTCTGGGAATTGAGCGCCGACGGCGGACATCAACTGCTGAACGCCTTGTCGTCGGCGATGCGGCGATAAAAAAAGCCGGCGCTGGGCCGGCTTTCTCGATTACTTGGCTTCCGCCGGTGCTGCTTTTGGCGGGTTCTGGTACATGACCCAGTAGCGCGCCAGGTCGCCGCGGCCGTCGGTGCCGCTGATGGTTTCCAGCAGCTTGAGCGACTCATCCTTCTTGCCGGCGATCGCCAGCGCGTAGGCCAGGCGCAGCTTGGCGTCTTCCGGATTCTTCGACACGCCCTTGGCGATACCCTGTTTCATCAGGTCGATGCCCTTGTCGGCCTGGCCCAGCGTCACATAGTTGTAGCCCAGGTTGACCAGGCCGACGCCGTCCTTGGATTTCATGGCCGAGTCGATGCCCTTGTCGATGTTTTTCGCATCGTCGGCGGCGCCCTTGTTGGCGCTGTCGCGGATCTTCTGCAGCGCGGCCTTGTTCTTGTCGTTCGGGATGGCGCCAGGGTAGCCCTTGTCCATGGCGATCTTCGCTTCGGTGAAGAAGCCGCCCAGCACCGCCAGTTCGGCGATTTCGGCGTAGTCTTCCGGCTCCATCTTCGACGGTGCGGCCAGCGCTTTCAGGCGGGCGATGTCGAGGTCCAGGCGCGGCGCGTAGGTCTTCTTGCCGCGGGTGCGGTTCAGCAGGTCGAACCAGTAGTCTTCGCTCGGGTAGTAGCGGGTCAGCTCTTCCACTGCTTGCAGATACAGCTCGGTGTCCTTGGTCTTGATGCCGACGTTGCCCAGCAGGTTAAGCTCGTCCTTCGGCGGCGTGGCGCCGGACTTCTTGGCGGCGGCGACGTCCTTCAGCGCTTCGGCCTTGGCGGTGGCGAAATCGTCCTTGAAGAAGTAGGAGCGCACGATGAACTGGCGCTGCTTGAGCGTGTCGCCCGACTCGGTGCCGTAGCGGGTGAACCAGGCGATGGCCTGGTCGTAGTCCTTGATGTTGCTGTAGTAGATGCCGCCGACGGCGTCGATGAAGCGCAGCTTGTCTTCAGGCTTCAGGCGGCCGGAGTCGATCATCGCGGCCAGCGCCTTGACGGTGGCTTGATGGTCGCCGCTGGCCTGGCCCAGTTGCACGCGCATCTGGTTCAGGATGAAGTCTTCGTACGGCGTCACGTTCGGCATGGCGGCCGCGGTGTCGATGCGGGTCTTGAATTCGGTGTAGTTCTTGTTTGCCAGCAGATCTTTGGTCTGGGCCGGGTCGATCAGTTTGTAGATCTCGGGACGCACGGCATCCTTGGGCGGCTCGGCCGGTTTGGCGGCTTCGGCGGCGTAGACAGGGGACATGCCCAGCATGGCCGGTGCGGCATTCAGGCCGATGGCGGCCAGGATCAGGCTAATACGAGCGAGACGAGTGTGGGACATGAATTATCCTTCTATCAAACAATTTAGAGGGCCGGCGGGTACGCCATGCCATCGCGACAGTGTAAACCCGCGTATTGTTACATAAAACCGGGCCATATTACGAATTCAAGCGTGTGCCGGCCCGCGCGCCAGCGCCCGGCCTTCGGCGTCGAATAGCAGGCAGCGCGACGGCGGCAGGTGCACGCGGGTGCGGCTGCCGGCGTGCAGCGGCGGCGCCTCGGCGGCCTGCTTGACGGCGATCATTTCGCCCACGCCGGCCAGCGTGGTGTAGACGATGGACTGGTCGCCCAGGTATTCGACGTGGCCGACGCCGACGTCGATGGCGTTGCCCTGCTGCGGCGCGGCGATGGACAGGTGCTCGGCGCGCACGCCCAGCGTGACGCGGTCGCCGCGCTGCGCGCCCGCGCCGCCATCCGCGCCGCCCGCCATCGCCACGTCGACGATGGCGCCGCCCGGCAGCAGCACGCTGGCCTGGCCGGCCGACAGCGCGACGATCTCGCCGGCGATGAAGTTCATCTTCGGCGTGCCGAGGAAGCCGGCCACGAACAGGTTGGCCGGGTGGTTGTACAGCTCATGCGGCGTGCCGACCTGCTCGATGCGGCCGGCGTTGAACACCACGATGCGCTGGCCCAGCGTCATCGCCTCGACCTGGTCGTGGGTGACGTAGATCATGGTGGTCTTGAGTTCCTGGTGCAGGCGGCTGATCTCCACCCGCATCTGCACGCGCAGGCTGGCGTCCAGGTTGGACAGCGGCTCGTCGAACAGGAACACTTCCGGCGTGCGCACGATGGCGCGGCCGATGGCCACGCGCTGGCGCTGGCCGCCGGACAGCTCCTTGGGCCGGCGCTTGAGCAGCGGGGCGATCTGCAGGATCGCCGCCGCGCGCTCCACCGCCGCCGCCACCTCGGCCGGCTTGCGGCCGGCCAGCTTGAGCGCGAACGCCATGTTCTCGTACACCGTCATGTGCGGGTACAGCGCGTACGACTGGAACACCATGGCCAGCTTGCGCTGCGCCGGGGCGATGTCGTTGGCCAGCACGTCGCCGATGTGCAGCGTGCCGCCGCTGATCGGCTCCAGGCCGGCGATCATGCGCAGCAGGGTGGACTTGCCGCAGCCGGACGGGCCGACGAAGACCATGAATTCGCCGTCGGCGATATCGAGGTCGACGCCGTGGATCACGGCCGTCTGGTCGTAGCGCTTGACGATCTGTTTGAGGCTGACGCTGGCCATCCGCTAGCCTGCGCGCACGGCTTGCGGCGCCGGCTCTTCCTGCTCCTGCGGCCGCGCGGTCATCGGAATGAGCTGCGACAGCACCGCCACCGGGATCGCGCACAGCATCACCCAGATGAAGAAGTGCTGGTAGCCCAGCGAGATCTGGATGTCGCCGCTGAACAGTTTGAACAGCACGAAGCCCAGCTGCATGATGCCGGTCGAGAAGGCGTAGTGCGCGGTCTGGAATTTGCCCGGCGCGACCACCTGCATCATGTACAAAATCAGGCCGACGAAGCCGAAGCCGTAGCCGAACATCTCGACGCTGAGCGCCACGCCGATCACCGACAGCTCGGTAGGCTGGAATACCGACAGCAGGTAGAACGCCACGTTGGGCAGGTTGACCGCGAGGATCAGCCACAGGATGGCGCGTTTGAGGCTGAGCCACGAGGTGAAGTAGCCGCCGGCGATGCTGCCGACCACGAAGGCCACGGTGCCGACGGTGCCGTACACCGCGCCCACTTCGGCGGTGGTCAGGCCAAGGCCGCCGAGGTTGCGCGCCTCGCGCAGGAACAGGGGGCCGATCGACTGCACCTGCGCCTCGCCGGCGCGGAACAGGATGATGAATACGATCGAGATCCAGATGCCCGGCTTCTTGAAGAATTCGACGATCACTTCCCACAGCGTGCGGGCGATGGCGCCGGCGTTGGTATCGGCCGTGACCTCGTTCTTCGCCAGCGGCAGCGCCCAGCCGTTGTACAGGCCCAGGGCGACCATGATGGCTCCCAGGATGCAGAAGCAGATGGTCCATGCCGGCACCACGCCGATGGTCTTCTCGAAGTGGCCGGCCAGCAGCAGCAGGCCGCCGGTGGTGAAGAACTTGCCGGCGTTGAAGAAGGTGCCGGTCCAGCCGGCGTATTTGGCCTGGCCTTTTTCATCGAGGCTGGTGATGTACAAGCCGTCGCAGGCGATATCGTGGGTGGCTGCCGAGATGCCGACCAGTGCGAGCATCGCCATGCAGCCCGCGAACCAGAACGGTGCATGCAGCGCCAGCGCCACGCCGCCCAGGCACAGGCCGCCGAAGACCTGGAAGCCGACCACCACCAGCTTCTTGCTGCTGGCCAGTTCCAGGAAGGGACTCCACAAGGGCTTGAAGACCCAGGCGAAGCCGATCAAGCCGGTCCAGTGATTGAGCTCGTCGTTGGGCACGCCCATGCTCTTCAACATCTGGTTGGCGACGATGGCCACCGCGAAGAACGGCAGGCCCTGCGCCAGATACAGGCTGGGTACCCAGAACTTCGGATTGCGTATTTTGTTGTTGTCCATATTGCCTCCTCCCCCTGATTGATTTGTTATGCGAAGCCGGGCACCGGTGCGTTGCCGGTGGCTTCCAGTTCGCCGCTTAGCCAGCCGTTGACCGCGTCCAGCGCCGGCTGGGCGAAGCCGTAGGTCATCAGCGACGGCGACTGGATGTCCAGCGCCTGATACGGATTCCACAGCGCCAGGTGCAGGTCCGGCTTCCACGTGCCGCGCGCGTGCTCGCCGTAGCGCAGGCGCGAGGTCGAGGCCAGGATCGTGAAGCGGCCGTCCTGCGGCAGGGCGCTCCAGTTGAAGGTGTCGGCGTCGGCGAATGTGGTCAGTTCGACGTCGTACAGGCGGCGCAGCGATGCGGCCACCGCTTCGGCCGGCACACCGGCTTCGGATACGCCGTCGCTGACCACGTCCTGGCGCACCACCAGGCGCACCTGCGCGCCGGCGGCCGGACGGGCCGGCGCACCGTAGGCGGTAAGGCTGCGGCGCCAGCCTTCGGCCATCACCACGCGGTCGGCGGCGTCTTCCTTGTACGAACGCGGTTTGCATGGATAGGCCAGCGCCAGCGACGCCAGGCGGTCCAGGCGCTGCTGCACTTCCGCCATCGTCAGCTCGCCCGAGGCGATGGCGGCGGCGATGGAGTCCAGCGTTTCGTTCTGCGTTTCGGTGGTGCCCAGCGCCATGACCATGTCGGCGCCCGCGACCAGTGCGCGCACGGCGGCGTTGCCCACGCCGTAGCGGCCGGCGATGGCGTGCATGTCCATGCCGTCGGTGATGACGATGCCTTTGTACTGCCATTCCTCGCGCAGCAGGCCGGTGAGGATGCGGCGCGACATGGTGGCCGGATTGTCCGGGTCCAGCGTCGGGTAGACGATGTGGGCGGTCATCATGGCCGGGGCGGCGCCGGAGGCGATGCGGAACGGCGCCAGTTCAAGGCGGTCCAGTTCCTCGACCGGCTTGTTCACGGTCGGCAGGTCGCGGTGCGAATCGACGTTGGTGTCGCCGTGGCCGGGGAAGTGCTTGACGCAGCAGGCCACGCCTTCCGCGTGGCTGCCGGCCATCCACGCCATCGCCAGTTCGGCGGCGCGTTGCGGCTCGGCGCCGAAGGAGCGCTCGGCGATCACCGGGTTGTGCGGGTTGTTGTTCAGGTCCAGCACCGGCGCGAAGTTCCAGTTGAAGCCCAGCGCCTTGACCGCGCGCGCGACGGCGGCGCCGGTGCGGTAGGACAGGTCGGTGTCGTTGGCGGCGCCCAGGCCCATGGCGGCCGGCGGCGCAGGCACCCAGGTCGAACGCACCACGGCGCCGCCTTCCTGGTCGATGCCGATCAGCGACTCCGGGCCCATGACGGCGCGCAGGTCGGCGGTCAGTTTGCCCAGCTGTTCGGAGTCGGTCATGTTCCCACGGAACAGGCAGACGGCGCGGATGCCGTTGGCCTTGATGAAATCGGCGGTGGCGGCATCGAGCACGGTGCCGGGGAAGCGGATCATGATCAGCTGGCCGGCGATTTTTCTGAGGTCGTTTTGGGTTTGGGTCATTTCACAGCTCCGTCCATGCCACGCATGAAGAATCGTTGAGTAAAGAGGAAGGCTGCCAGCGTGGGCAGGATGGTCAAGATGGTGCCGGCGGCGATCACGCGCGTGCTGCTGCCGAAGGTGCCGCGCAAATACAGCACGCCCACCGACAGCGGGAATTCGTCCGGCTTGCTCATCACGATGGAGGGCCAGATGTATTCGTTCCAGGCTTCGACCGCCGTCAGGATGCCGACCGTGGCGAGCCACGGTGCGATCAGCGGCAGCATGATCTTGCTGAAGATGGTCCATTCCGAGGCGCCGTCGACGCGGGCGGCGTCGATCA
Source organism: Rugamonas rivuli (assembly GCF_009380165.1). Classification (GTDB taxonomy): domain Bacteria; phylum Pseudomonadota; class Gammaproteobacteria; order Burkholderiales; family Burkholderiaceae_D; genus Rugamonas; species Rugamonas rivuli. The sequence continues at coordinate 324,718 of NZ_WHUF01000003.1, read as the reverse complement.
GGTCTTGCGGCACTTCCTCGAAGGCTTGCTTGAGCAGCAGGATGGCGACCGCCGTCACCACGTTGGGCAGGATCACGCCGGTGTAGGTGTCGACCAGGCTCAGTTTCGTCACGGTGATGAAGTTGACCAGGAAGTTCACTTCCGACGGCAGCACCAGCGTGGCGAGGATCAGGCCGAACACCAGCTTGCGTCCCTTGAAGTGCATGCGCGCCAGCGGGTAGGCGGCGGCCGAGCACAGGGCCAGCTTCCAGAACACGGTGCAGGCGGCGATGAAGACGGAGTTGCGGAAGAAGGACCAGATCGGAATCGCCTTGAACACTTCGACGAAGTTGTCGAACGAGGGTTTGTTCGGCCAGAAGGTCGGCGGGAAGGCGAAGATGTTCCCTTCGGTGGAGATGGCCGTCACCAGCGTCCACCAGAACGGGAACACGCAGACGACCGCGATCGCGCAGAGCAGCAGGTAGTGGGTGATCGTCTTCATCATCGGTGTTTCGGCTTGATGTAGCGAAGGCAGAGCAGGGCGATGCCGATGCAGAAGATGGACATGACGAAGCTGGCGGCCAATGCGCGCGGCAGCTTCAGGTGCTTGAGGCCCTGGTCGTAGGCGTAGTACAAGCCGGTGAAGGTGGAATTCATCGGGCCGCCCTGGGTCAGCACGTCCACTTCCTGGTAGGCCTTCAAGGCGGCCAGCACGGAGAGGATGGTGCAGACCATGATGGTCGGGCGCAGCATCGGTACGGTGATCTGCCAGAAACGCTGCCAGCGGTTGGCGCCGTCGAGGATGGCGGCTTCCTGCATGTCGGCGGGGACGGCTTGCAATGCGGCCAGGTACATCACCATGTACCAGCCAAGTCCGCGCCACAGCGTGACGAACATGATGGCGAACAGCGCCAGGCTGTCGTTGGAGAGCCAGCCGACCGGTGCGCCGACCAGGCGCAGCGTCGTCAGCACGTAATTGAGCGCGCCCTGTTCGTGGAACATGAAGCCCCACATGATGCCGACCACCGAGACGGTGGTGACGACCGGTACGTAGAAGGCGGCGCGGAAGTAGCGGATGCCGGGCAGCTGGTTGTTGACCAGCACCGCGAGGCCGAGCGCGCCGATCTGCACGAAGGGTACCATCAGCAGGAAGATCAGCGAGTTTTTCAGGCCGGTGACGAACATCTCGTTGTCGAAGATGTAGCGGAAGTTGTCCAGGCCTACCCAGTGGGTGTCACGTATCAGGCTGTAGTCGGTGAAGGCCAGCAGGGAGCCGAAGGCCACCGGCCAGAACGAGAACACGGCCAGCAGCGCCAGCGCGGGGGCGAGGAACAGCCAGGCGGTCAGGGTTGCGCGGCTCATTTCAATGGCTCCGCTGCGCGGCGAGTTTCTTGTTCCAGATCGCCACCGCCTGGTCCAGCGCCTGCTTGACATCCTGCTTGCCGGTGACGCCGGCTTCCACGGCCTTCACCAGGTAGCGGCGTAGTTCGTCGTAGTCGGTGATGCCGGCCACGTACAGCGTGTGCGAATGCGGCATTGAAACGGCGCCCGCAGATACAGCCTTCTCGGCTGCGCCGGCGCCCGGCGGCACGGTCATGAAGAAGGGATCGTTGGCCGCCTGCGCCATCGCCGGATACACGCTGGCCTGCTTAGCGAAGGCCAGTTGGTTGGCGTCGTTGGTCAGGTAGCGGGCGAACTTGCCGACCGCCGGCAGCAATTTGGCATCGACGTTTTTCGGCACGGCGAAGTGGATCAGCCAGCCGCCGTCGGCGATGCCGGTGGGGCCCAGCGGCGCGGGGGCGACGTCGGTGATGGCGTAGATGTCTTTGGCGTCGCTCTCGATGCGCTTGACGGCCGTCGGTGGCGCCAGCAGCATGCCGAGGCGGCCGCCTTTGTAGGCGTCGATCGCGGCGGGGAAGTTATCCTCGGCGAACAGCGCGTCTTTCAGCAGGCCGCCGGCCTTGTAGGTGTCGGCGAGCTTTTTGATCAGCGCGATGTGGGCGGGCGAGTTGAACACCGCCTTGCCGTCCTTGATGACGGCCAGCCCTTGCTGCATCATCAGGCCGTCGATCTTGGACAGCGCGGGACACAGGCCTGCTTTGCCTGTGCGGGCGGCGATCTGGCGGGCGAACAGCAGTTGTTCGTCCAGATCGCGCGGCGCGTGCGGGATGGCGGCGGCTTTGAATATCTGTGTGTTGTAGGCGATGACGGCGACGTTGCTGTACATCGGGAAGCCGTAGGTCTTGCCGCCGAAGGTCAGGTCTTCCAGTGTGCTGGCGAGGTAGCGCGGGCGGGCGTCGCCGAGCAGTGTATCGACCGGCGCGAGCAGGCCGTCGCGGGCGAATTCGTCGGCCCAGGGCACGTTCAGGTTGACCAGCGCGGGCGGAGTGCCGGCGACGATGCGCGTTACCAGCTTGGTCTGGATCACGTCCCATGGAAAGTCGACCCACTCGACTTTCACGTTCGGATTGCCGGCTTCGTAGTTCTTCACCAGCGTCTCGAAGTAGGGAGTGAATTTGGGCTTCATGCTGAAGGTCCAGAATTCGATTTTTTCAGGCGCTGCGAGGGCAGCAGACATAACCAGCGCCGCCGCCGTCATCCCCGCGAAGGCGGGGATCCATGCTGAGCGTGAACGCTGCTTCAGTATGGATTCCCGCTTTCGCGGGAATGACGGGGTTACTGGCAGCATTGCTTAGTTGGTCTTGGTGACTTTGCTCAGGTGGCGCGGGGCGTCCGGGTCCATGCCGCGTGCCGCCGACAGCTGGGCCGCCATCACGTAGAAGGCCTGGATCGCCACGATAGGGTCGAGATCCGGCGTCGCCGCTACCGGCAAGGTCAGGTCACGGTCGGCCACGTCGGCCGGTGCGGCCAGCAGCACACGCGCGCCACGGCCGCGCATCTCGGTCGCCAGTTGCAGCAGGCTCGCTTGCGTCGGGCCACGGGTGGCGAAGATCACCAGCGGGTAGCCTTCTTCGATCAACGCCATCGGGCCGTGCTTGATCTCCGCGCCGCTGAAGGCTTCCGCCTGCAGTGCCGAGGTTTCCTTGAATTTCAACGACGCTTCCAGCGCGACAGGGAAGCTGATGCCGCGACCGACCACCATGATGTTGCGGGCCGGGGCCAGCACTTCCAGCGCCGGCGACCAGTCTTCCTGGGCCGCTGCGCGCAGCGAGTCGGGCAGGGCTTCCAGGCCGGCCAGCAGTTCAGGATCGTTCTGCCATGCGGCGACCAGGCGGGCGCCGGCCACCAGGCTGGTGATGAAGCTCTTGGTGGCGGCCACGCTCTGCTCTTTACCGGCGCGCAGCGGAATCGACCACTCGGCGGCGTGCGCCAGCGGCGAGTCGATGTCGTTGACCAGCGCGATGGTGGTGGCGCCGCCGTCGCGGAAGTATTTGATCGGCTCGACCACGTCCGGGCTCTGGCCCGATTGCGAGATCGAGATCGCCAGCGTGTCGCGGGTGATCAGCGGCGATTTGTTCAGCGTGACCAGCGACATCGGCAGCGAGGCCACCACGCGGCCCAGGCGGGCCATGATCAGGTAGGCCGCGTAGGCGCAGGCGTGGTCGGAGCTTCCGCGCGCGATGGTCAGCGCGGTCGAGAAGGACGTGCTCCTCAATTTGCGGCCCAGCTCCGCGTAACGGTCACCATCGCTGGCCAGCTGGAGGGCTACGCAATCCGCTGCGGACAGGGCTTCTTTCAACATCATTGAGGTCACAACAATTCTCCTTCGATATAGACGGCTTTGAGATTCAGGTCACGGTCGAGCACTACAAAGTCGGCGTAGGCGCCGGGAGCCAAACGGCCCCGCTCTTGCAGGCCGAGATAGTCGGCCGCATACGTTGAGACCCGTGCCGAGGCGTCCGCCAGATCGAGGCCGAGTCCGACCAGGTTGCGCAGCGCCTGGTCCATGGTGAGGGTGCTGCCGGCCAGTGTGCCGTCGGGCAGGCGTACGCCGCCCATGCACTTCATGACGGTGTGGCGGCCCAGCATGTACTCGCCGTCCGGCATGCCGGTGGCGGCGGTCGAATCGGTCACGCAGTACAGGTGCGGGATGCAGCGCAGCGCGGTGCGGATGGCGCCGGGGTGCACGTGCAGCAGGTCGGGGATGAATTCGGCGTACTGCGCATGGGCCAGCGCGGCGCCGACCATGCCGGGCTCGCGGTGATGCAGGCCGGTCATGGCGTTGAACAGGTGGGTGAAGCCGTGCGCGCCGTGCTCCAGCGCGGCCACGCCGTCCTCGTAGGTGCCGAGGGTGTGGCCGATCTGCACGCGCATGCCGGCGTCGGACAGTTCGCGCACCAGCTCCAGGTGGCCGCCGATTTCCGGCGCTACGGTGATCAGTTTGATCGGCGCGATAGCTTCCAGGCGCTCGACGTCGGCCAGCTTGGCGGTGCGCGCGTACGGCGGCTGCGCTCCCAGCTTGCCGGAGTTGATGAACGGGCCTTCCAGGTGCACGCCCAGCACGCGCGCTTCGCCTTTGCCGCGCAGGGCGGCGGCTTTGCCTATGCCTTGCAGCGCCAGGTCGATGTCTTCCGGCGGCGCGGTCATCGTCGTGGCCAGCATGCTGGTGGTGCCGTGCTTCGCATGGATGGCGGCGATGGTGTGGACGGCGTCGCCGCCTTCCATCACGTCCTTGCCGCCGCCGCCGTGCACGTGCAGGTCGATAAAGCCAGGCAGGATATAGACGTCTTCGTTTTTCGACGGATCGGTGCTGCTGCCGTGGATGGCGGCGATGCGCTCGCTGAAGCTGATCTCACCGCGGACCCAGCCCGCCGATGTCAGGATATTGCCTTGGATTGCACTGCTCATCTGCGCGACTCCGCTACGAATTCATAATAATCACTGCGGCAATACGAGTGGGTCAGTTCCACCGCTGCGCCGTTGTCGAGATAGCTGACGCGGGTGATGTGCAGCATCGCCGCACCCGCAGGTATGTTGGCCAGGCGCGCTTGTTCGACGCTGGCGTTGACGGCGCGGATGTGCTGCAGCGCGCGCATCGGGATGGTGCCGTTGGCTTCCAGGTAGCCGTACAGCGAATCGGTGACGCTGTGCGGATTGGGCATGTACTGGGCCGGGATGGTGGTGGTCTCGATCGCCATCACCACGTCGTCGGCGGTGCGCAGGCGCTTGAGGCGCGCGACCGGCATATTGGGCGACAGGCCGAGCGACAGCAGCTCGACCGGCGAGGCGATGCCGATGTCGCGCTGCAGCCAGCGCGAGCCGGCGGTGAAGCCGCGTTCGCGCAGCTCTTCGGAAAAGCTGGTCAGGCGGGATAAGGGCTGCTCCAGTTTCGGCGTGATGTAGGTGCCGGAGCCGCGCTTGCGGGTCAGCATGCCGCGGTCGCACAGCATGTCGATCGCCTTGCGCGCGGTGACGCGCGAGATGTTGAGCATGTCCGACAGCACGCGCTCGGACGGCAGGGCCTCGTTGGCACGCCAGTCGCCGGCGGCGATCCCGTCGGACAGCTTGTTCGCCAGCTGCATGTAGAGAGGGGTGTCGCTATCGGCGTCCGGCTTGAAATCGCTCAACTGGGCTAGCACAGGCTTACTCCTTCAGACGTTGTTGGATCAGCCGCAAGGCACCTGCCGCGGAATCGCCTTGCGGCGTGACGATCCGCTTCAACATCGAGACCGGCAGGTAGGGGCGCAACGGCGCCGCCAGGCCGCCGCACAGCGCGATCGGCAGCTTGCCGCCGGCGTCGAGCGCGTTGCCCATCAACTCCACCTGGCGGCCCGCTTCGAGCAGGATGGCGCGCGCGGTGTCGTTGGTTTCGCCGTGCTGCAGCACGATGCGCGCCAGTTGCGCGTATTGCGTTTGCGTGGCCTTGGCCAGCCAGTTCTGCAGCGCGTCGCGGCCGCCGCCGCAGGCTTGCGCCAGGTCGGCGCTGAAGGGTGAGGCCGGCATGCGGCCGTCCAGCACCTGCTGCACGTGGTTGATGGCGCGCAGGCCGATCCAGGCGCCGCTGGCTTCGTCGCCGGCGGGGAAGCCCCAGCCGCCGACTTCGACGTGGACGCCGTCGGCGCGTTTGATCTCGCCGACGCTGCCGGTGCCGAGGGCGATGATGGAGCCGGGCTGGCCGCGATGCGCGCCGAGCACGGTGGTGTGGCCGTCGGTTTCCAGCGCCACGCGGGCGTAGCCGGGATTGGCGGCGACGAATTCGGCCGCCCAGGCGCGGTTGTGCACGCCAGCCAGGCCGAGGCCGATGGCGATCTTGTCCTTGCCGGGCAGTTCCAGGTCGGCGACGCGGAAGGCCATGGCTGTGGCGTCCTCGACGGAGGCCCAGGCGTTGGCGATGCCGTGCATCAGGCCGGATGGGCCGCTGACGCCTTCGGCCAGTTCTACGCCGTCGGTGCGGGCCAGGCGTACCCGGGTGCCAGTGCCGCCGCCGTCAACGCCGATTAAAAATTCGATCATGATTATCCGAGAATTCCGTGCCGGGATACCCCGTGGTGAGGGCACTATATGTTTGGCAAACCAGCTTGTCAACAGGTATTTAACTGGTATTAGAAAATATTGAAGTGGACTGGCGTTGTCGACTTGGAATGTATTTGTAAGTTATTGTTTTTATTGTGGATTGATGAATTTGACGGCAAGTGGTCGGGTGTCGTATTTGCATGCCACTTTGGTCTGCATTTGGTAGGGGAGGCGGTCGAGGGAGTACACTATGGCTTTAGTGCACTTTTGAAAGCAAGATGATGAACGATTACTGGGACGACTGGCAGAAGGAAGCGTTGGCTGCCGGCGTGAAGGCGCCGCTGGCCAAGCTGGGGATGGAAGTGATGAAGGCGAACCGCAAGAATCGCTGGCCCAAGCATTTTATCGGGCGGATGGAGGATGGTCCGATGATGCTGGCGATGTGTCTGGAAGAGCCGGATGAGACGGAACTGCTGTTTATCGAAAACCTGCATCCGTACGACGACAAACTGATCGCCGCCACCAAGAAGCGCCTCTGCTTCGACTAAAAAACACAGGGGTCAAGTCTGACAATTGGACACGAGCTCTGCCGTCAGCGATGCTTAGGGCAGAGTTCGTGTCCGAATGTCAGACTTGACCCCATTTTTAATCGCGCCGGCTCATGCCTTTGCGGTCGTAGGTGACGGCTTTGTCGGCGACGGTGACGGTGGCGTTGCCGGGGCCGCTCACCTTGACGTCGGCCTGGCTGGTCCACAGCTGGCGCGCGTTCAGGCTGCCGGAACCGCTCAGCTGCGCAACCAGGCTGTCGGTCTTGCCGTTGAGCTTGACCTCGCCGGGGCCGTGCATGTTCAGCTTGACGTTCTTGCACGCCGCCGTGGCGTTCAAATCGCCCGAGCCGCTGAGCTCGGCATCAAGCGCGTCGCTGATCTTGTTCAGGAAGATGTTGCCCGGTCCGCGGCTGCGCGTGACGGCACGCTCCACCTGCAGCGCTTGCCCTTCCAGATCCCCCGAACCGCTGACTTCCGCGCTGAGCACGCCCACGCTGCCCGACAGGTTCATATTGCCCGGACCGCTGAGCATGGCGCGCGCGCTCGGCGCTTGCAGGCCGCGCACCGTCAGGTCGCCCGAGCCGTGCACTTCCGCGTCGAATTTCTTGATGGTGCCGGCCAGGCAGGCTTCGCCCGGGCCGCGCAGCATGGCGCTGGCCGCTTCGGTGTTCATCGAGCAGGCTTCCAGGTCGCCCGAGCCCGACACTTCGGCGCGGATTTCCTTGCTGCTGCCGTGCAAGGACACCGAACCCGGCCCGCGCACGGCGGCGTTGATCTTGCCGGCGTGCAGGTCATCAATGTCGAGGTCGCCCGAGCCGCTGACGGCCAGGTTCACATCCTGCGTCATGCCGCTGGCGCTGACGTCGCCGGGGCCGCTCATCACCAGGTTCAGGCTGGCTGCTTTCAGGGTGCGCAGGTCGACGTCGCCGCTGCCGGAGGCCGTCACCGTCAGGTCGCGCACGCTGCCGCTGGCGTGCACGTCGCCCGGGCCCTCCGAGGTCAACGACAGCTGCTGGCCCTGGAACTGTTGCAGATCAACATCGCCGCTGCCGGAGTTGCGTAGGCTCTTCAGACCGGCCGCGCTGATACGGATGGTCATCGGCGGCTTGCTGTCCTTGCCCCAGTTGAAGATGAAGTTCCAGCCCTTGGTTTTGTTGCGCGGCTGGCGCACGGTGAGGGTGTCGCCGCTGACCGACGTTTCAATTTCGGCAAACTTGCGGCGCAGGCCGGACAGTTCGATGCTGTTGCCTGGCTGCGAAGTGACGATCACGCGGAACGGGCCGCTGATGGCGATGCTGCTGAAGGCCGCAACGGTGCGGGTTTCGGTGCCGATGGTGTCGTCCTGCTTGCTGTCGGCCCGGGCTGCGACGCTGGCCAGGGATGCCACCATCAGGGCGGATACCAGCGCGGTGTGTTTGATCGTCTGCTTCATTTTTATCTCGATTATGGGAAGTGGCGAGGATTGAACGATAGGGCAAATCCGGGCGGCGGGCGCGTGGAATGGGATGGACGCGCGGAACGAGGGGATCAACTGCAAAAAAACGGTGCTGAACCGTGATTCAACTTCGGTACGCGGCTACCGTTAATGTCATAATGGACGCAAGTACGTATTGCCGGGGTCAAAGGAGCGCACATGATCAGGTATATGGGAACCAAGAATACAGACGATGGCTCGGTGCTGTATATTTTTTTGATTAACGGCTTGCAGAAGGAAATTCGGGAAAGCGCCTTGAAACAATATCCTGGCTGTTACGAAGCCCTTCCGGCCACGGCCAAGGCGCGCATCAGCGCCAACCGGTCCTGGCTGCAAAAATTATAATGCCGTCCATTCTGTGCATGCTGCGCGGCGCGCTGGCCGCCGCCGCGGTGGCCGCTTGCTGCGCCGCCGGCGCCCAGGCGGTGCCCACCACCTTCGGCACCATCATCGGCAACGGCCTGCTGTGCCGCGACCAGACCGACAACCTGTACTACTACGATTATCTGCTCAAGGCCTTCGGCCCGGCCTACAAGCACGACGGCGGCGCCTACTGGTTCAAGACCGACGGCGCCAATCTGTGGGGCACGGCGATTTCCGAGGTCATGGTCAGCGACGATACCAGCACCTATATCTTCGTCGGCGCCGTGGCCGAGGCCAAGCCGGAGGAGCTGGAGCAGGCCATCATTCGCCAGGTCGGCCTGCATTATGCGAGAATCGACAGCTCGGCCTATCCGGTGCGCGAGGCCAAGCCGGCCAGCCGCATCGTGTATTTCGATACCAAATCCAAGATTTACTGCGCCAAGTTCAAGCCCTTGCCGCCGGTGCAGCCGCCGCCGGTACGCCAGCGCTTGAAGTAGCGCCTTGCCAGGGCCTTCATGTACACGCATTTCTTTAATCTGAAGCAGTCGCCGTTTTCCATCGCCCCCGATCCCCGCTATCTGTTCATGAGCGAACGCCATCGCGAGGCGCTGGCGCATCTGCTGTATGGCGTGGGCAGCGGCGGCGGTTTCGTGCTGCTGACGGGCGAGATCGGCGCGGGCAAGACTACCGTGTGCCGCTGTTTCATGGAGCAGATTCCCGAGAACTGCAAGCTGGCCTACATCTTCAATCCCAAGCTGTCGGTGGAGGAGTTGCTGCTGTCGATCTGCGACGAGTTCGGCATCGCGCTGGCGCCGCCGGGCGCGGGGGCGGTCAGCGTCAAGGGTTATGTCGATGCGATCAATGCCTATCTGCTGGCCAGCCATGCGCAGGGCCGCAACAATGTGCTGATCATCGACGAGGCGCAGAATTTGTCGGCGGAGGTGCTGGAGCAGTTGCGCCTGCTGACCAATCTGGAGACCAGCGAGCGCAAGCTGTTGCAGATCATCCTGATCGGCCAGCCGGAACTGCGGGCAATGGTGGCGCGGCCGGAGCTGGAGCAGCTGGCGCAGCGGGTGATCGCGCGCTACCACCTGGGCTCACTGAGCGAGGCGGAGACCGGGGCGTATATCGAGCATCGGCTGGCGGTGGCGGGGGCGGCGGCGATTGCGCCGTTTCCGCGCCGCTTGATGGGACTGGTGCACAGTCTGGCCAAGGGCGTGCCGCGCCGTATCAATTTGCTGTGCGACCGGGCTTTGCTGGGCGCGTATGTGGAGAACCAGCCGCAGGTGACGCGCAACATCCTGCGCAAGGCGGCGGCGGAAGTGTTTGCCCGGCCGGATGCGATGATCGGCGGGGAACTCAAGGTGGCGGCCGGCGCGCGTTGGCCTTTGGTGGCGGCCGGTGTGCTGGCCGGGGTGGTGCTGAGTGCGACGGCATGGCAGTTGGCGGCGCCGGGCGTCAAGCCGGTTGCGCAGGCGGCTTCGGCGCCGGCCAAACCGGTGATCAGCGCGGTTGCTGCTGCGCCGTCGGTGCCAGCGGCGGCGCCTGCGCCTGTCACGGCAGCGGTTGGCGGCAGCGCGGCGGCCTTGCGGCAACTGGCGGCGATCTGGGGCCTGGCGTTGCCGGACGGCGAACCGTGTCCGACGGCGGCGCGTTTGAATCTGCGCTGCTTGCAGGTCAAGGGCGGTATCGCCGATCTGCGCCTGCTGGATCGCCCGGCGATGCTGACGCTGCACGACGATCCCACCGCCGCCAACTACGTGTTGCTGACGGCGATGGACGAGCACAGCGCAACCATCGTCGCCCCCGGCGGCAAGCCGCAGAGCATAGCCCTGGATGCGCTGGCGGCGCGCTTCGGCGGCGAGTTCACGACCTTCTGGCGCGCACCGCGCAGCTGGCGGGATGAGGTCTCGGGCGGCGATCACGGGCCGGACGTGGACTGGCTGGCGCGGCGGCTGGCGCAAATCTATGGCTTGAAGAAGCCGCAGGACGATCTGCCGCTGAGCACCGGCCTGCGCGCGCGCCTGACCGATTTCCAGACCGAGCAGCATCTCAAGGCGGACGGCGTGGCCGGTCCGAAAACTTTCATCCGGCTGTACCAGTTGGGCGGCGTGCAGGAGCCGCGTCTGCTGGCCCGCGCGAACGCCGGCGGCAGCGCGGCAGCAGGGGAATAATATGTCTTACATTTTGGAAGCGCTGAAGAAGGCGCAGGCGGAACGTCAACTGGGCAGCGCGCCGACGCTGCACGCGCCCGCGTTGCATGGGACGGATCGCAAGGCTGCCGGCGGCGCTTTGACCAGGCCGCTGGTGCTGGCGGCGCTGGCGATGGGCGTGGCGATCATGGTGCTGCTGGTGCTGGTGTTGCGCCCGGCGCAGCCACAGCAGCCGGCAGTTGCTCCTCCGGCCGTAGCGGCTGTAGCGGTCGCGGCGCCCGCCGCGCCTGCCATCCCCGTCGCGCCTGCCGCGCCGGCGCAGACTGGAGCCGCACCGCTGGCGGCCGCCTTGCCGCCGCCGGTAGCCACCGTCACCCCCGAGCCGCGTCCGCAGCCGGTGGCCGAAGAGGCGCCCGCACCTGCGCCGGCGGTGGTGGCCGACAAACCAGTCAAACCAGCCGCCGCGCCGGAAGAGCCGGTCCAGAACCTGCGCGACCTGCCGGAGCCGATACAGCGCTCGATCCCGCATGTCACCGTCGGCGGCTACATTTATTCCAAGAATCCTGCCGACCGCCTGCTGTTGATCGACAAGATACTGCGCCACGAAGGCGAGGAAGTCGCGCCCGGCCTGATGCTGGAAAAACTGCTGCCGCGCGAGGCGGTCTTCAGTTTCAAGGGTTATCGCTACCGCGTTCCGTATTGAAAGCTGTCACAGGCCCGTCATGTGTGCATGATATTTTTCTATCATTGACATTCATGCACGGGAAACACGATGAAATACCTGAAATTGTTGCCTCTGTTGATAGCCGCCGCGTTCGCCGTTCCACGCGCCCATGCCGCCGAGCAGGCACCGTCGGCCCAGCAGGACACCGGCACCTACGCCGCCGCTGCCATCAGCCTCGGTTTGCTGTTGCTGGGCGCGCGCAGCTCGCGCGTTGAACCGTTCAAGGCCCTGAACGACAAGTAAGCCCCCGGCCTTCCACGATGTTGCTGCGTATAATGGCGGCAACAAGATGTCGTGGAGAGGTAGGCAATGCAGAGAGAAATTCCCGCGCGTAAGCGCACTGTCCTGGCGATCACCGGGACGTCGGGCAGCGGCAAGACGACGCTGCTGGAGTTTCTCATCGCCGGGCTGGCCGGACAGGGCTTGAAGGTCAATGTTATCAAGCACAGCCACCACGACCTGGAACTGGAGCCGCCGCGCAAGGACAGCGCCCGCCTGCGCATGGCCGGCGCCGCCGAGGTGATGGTGGCGTCGCCGTTCCGCATGGCGATCATCCGCGAACTGCGCGGCGCCCCCGAGCCGTCGCTGGACGAACAACTGGACCGCCTGGCGCCCGCCGACCTGACCTTGCTGGAAGGCTTCAAGGCTTATCCGATCGCCAAGCTGGAGGTCTACCGGCCCGCATCCGGCAAGCCGCCGCTGTATCCGCACGATCCGCTGGTGATCGCGGTCGCCTCCGACCAGCCCTTGCCGCCGGACTTGCCGCCATCGGTGGCCTGGCTGGATTTGAACCAGCCGCAGGCGGTGCTGGCCTGGCTGGGCGGCTATTTGAAAAAAGTTTCATCGAACGCCTAAAGTTACGCGCCGAACGTCCGTAAAAGTAGTGATACGCCTTACTGGAGAATCACATGGACGTTTCAGGTATTGCTCAAGCAGCAACCACGATCGCTGACACCGGCACCAAGCAGGCCGTCGGCATCGCTGTGTTGAAAAAAGCCCAGGATATCCAGGCGTCGAGCGCTGCTGCCCTGATCGAGGCGATTCCACCGGTGCCTTCGGCGCCGAATCTGCCTTCGCATCTCGGCAACACGATCAACACGACTGCCTGACCGGCATCGCCGCGGCCCGTTCGGCGCCGCCTCTCCCCGCCTGCGCGCCGACCGGTGCGCAGCGTGTCGGCGCGTTGCTGCGCCCGACGACTTCTCCCGATTTGAATCCAGTCAACAGAATGATGCGTATATCCGTTAATGCTGGTACGCTGCGTCTGCTTACGGGTCTCGCAAAAATTTTTTAAAAAACCTGTAAGGCTGGACCCTCGTTGGCCGACTACCGTACAGTTGCAGACGATTGCGTTGCACATCAAACTTAACTTTCCACTGAGGAGACTTACCATGAACAAACGCCAAGCCCTGATCGCCGCCGCCCTGGCCACCGTATGCGCCGCTTCCGTCGGCACCGCTTCCGTCGGCACCGCTTCCGCCGCGACCGCGTCGGCATCGGCTGAAAAAGAGAAATGCTTCGGCATCGCCAAGGCAGGCCAGAACGATTGCGCTTCGGCCAACGGTTCGCACTCCTGCGCCGGCCAGTCGAAGACCGACAACGGCGCCGCCGAGTGGAAATATGTCGCCAAGGGCACCTGCGAAAAAGCCGGCGGCAAAACCGCAGCGCCAGCCAAGTAATCAGCAGAGCCGGTCGCGCCGTCATGTCCTCGCCACGTCCAGCGCAGCAGTTGCCGGGCGTGGGCGTGGGGCTGAGGGCGCCGCATTACCGGCAATTCATCGAGCAGCGGCCGCGCGCCGCCTGGCTCGAAGTTCACACCGAAAATTATCTCGATCAAGCCGGCTGGGACTGGCACGTGCTGCAGCAATTGCGGCGCGATTATCCGATCAGCCTGCATGGCGTCGGCCTGGGACTGGGCTCGGCACGCGGTTTCTCCGAACATCATCTTGAACGTGTGCGCAGTCTGGTCGAGCGCGCCGAACCGATGCTGGTATCCGAACACCTGTGCTGGGGCGCCGTCGGCGACCGGCAACTCAACGATTTATTGCCGCTGACGCTGGACCGGGCCGCGCTCGACCTGCTGTGCGCGCGCGTCGGCCGCGTGCAGGACACGCTGAAGCGCCAGCTGCTGCTGGAGAATGTGTCGACCTATGTGCGCTTCCATCGGGACTCGATGAGCGAGGCCGAGTTCATGGCGGCGCTGGCGGCGCGCAGCGGCTGCGGGCTGCTGTTGGACATCAACAATCTCTACGTCAATCAATGCAACCACGGCGAGGACGCGCTGGCCGCGCTGGCCGCGATCCGGCCCGGCATGGTGGGCGAGATGCATCTGGCCGGCCATCTGGTGACGCCGCAAGCGGTGATCGATCACCATGGCGATACGGTGGCCGAGCCGGTCTGGCGCCTGTACGAGGCGGCCTTGCAGCGCTTCGGCGCGGTGCCGACCTTGATTGAATGGGATACCGATATTCCCGAGCTTGGCGTGCTGCTGGGCGAGGCGGACAAGGCCGAGGCGATGCAGCGTCGGCATGAGTCGGCCGCTGCGTCACGGCCAGCGTCGGCCATGACCTCGGTCGCTGCCGCGGCCATCGCGGACGAAGCGGACGCCACGCTGGCCGCCGACCAGCAGGCGTTCGCCGCCGGCTTGTTCGATGCTGCGCTGGCGCCGGCGGCGCTGGCGCAATTCAAAGGCGAGCACAGCGAGCACCGCTACGCCCTGTATCGCGGCAACCTGAGCGCGACCTGGAGCAAGACGCTGGGTGCGGCCTATCCGGTGATCCAGATGCTGGTGGGCGAGGAATTCTTCGGCGGCCTGGCGCAAGCCTATGGCCGCGCGCAGCCGTCGGACAGCGGCGACCTGAATCGCTTCGGCGCGCATTTCGCCGACTTCCTGCGCGTCTTCCCGCACGTGGCCGACTTCCCGTATCTGCCCGACATGGCGACGCTGGAGTGGACCTTGCACCGCGCCCACTACGCGCCGTCGGCGGACGGCGTGACGGCGCAGCAGATGGCGGCGCTGTCGCCGCAGCAGGTCGAGGCGGCGCGCTTGCAGCTGCATCCGGCGTGCACGCTGCTGGCGTCGGCGTGGGCGGTGATCCCGCTGTGGCAGGCGCACCAGGCCGATGGCGACGTGGCGTTCCCGCCCGAGCTGGCGCTGGCCAGCTGCGGACTGGTCACGCGTCCGCACTGGAAAACCCGGGTCCTGCCGCTGAGCGCAGCCAGCCATGCGGCGCTGTCGGTGCTGGCGGCGGGCGGCGAGTTCGGCGCGGCGCTGGACGCGGCCTTCGAGCTCGACGAGGACTACGACTTCGCCGCCAATTTGCAGCAGTGGATAGATTTTGCATTGATTGTCAGGATAGACGTCTAACGGCGACTAACTAATTTTGAAAGCGCAATGATGAAAACTATCCTCGGACTGCACCAACAATTATCCCGCTACGATGCGGCACTGACCGCGTGGGGCGGTTCCCTGATGAGCCTGGCGCTGCGCTGTTATGTGGGCTGGCAATTCTTCAAGGCCGGCATGGTCAAGGTCGGCGACTGGGGCGCGACGCTGTCGCTGTTCCGCGACGAGTACATGGTGCCGCTGCTGCCGCCCGAACTGGCGGCCTACGCGGGCGCGGCCGGCGAGCTGGTGCTGCCGGTGCTGCTGTTCGTCGGATTGGCGTCGCGGCCGGCGGCGCTGGCCTTGTTCCTGGTGAATGCGATGGCGGTGATTTCGTATCCGCAGCTGCTGAGCTTTGAGTGCCCGGCCGCGATCAACGACCATTTCTACTGGGGCGCGATGTTGCTGGTGCTGGTGGCCTTCGGCCCGGGCAAGGTGTCGCTCGATGCGTGGCTGGCGCGACGCGCCTAAGTCGGCCGGAAGGCGCGCAGCAGCTTGGCCTCGCCGGTCAGGTCCTTGTGCAGGCGGTTGGCGGCGGCGGTCAGCTCGATCATGCGGTCGAGCTGGACGTTTTCGAAACGGGCCAGTTCCTCGGTGGCGGTCAGCAGCGCCTGCGCCAGCTTGGCGCGGGCCGCCTGGTACAGCACGCCGTGGTACTGGCCGGTATTCTTCAGCAGTTCTTCGGCGTTCTCGATCACTTGCCGGAGGTCGTCGAGCAGGCGTTCCTGCGTTTGCATGTTGTTGGCAGGATCGTCCATGACGTTCCCCTGGTCGTAAAAAGTTGAAAAAGCCGGCTGGCGGGCTATCCCAATATAGCGATGGTCAAGTCCGCCGGTTTGCGCTCGATCAAACGCGCAACCCCGCATGACCTCAGCTTAGGCCATTATTGCTCAAATGCAAGAACCAATCACACGCCGTCAACACTGATGCGGATGTCGCCCACGGTCACTTGCTGGCCGGCGCGGATCTTGGCGGTCTTGCGCAACTCTTGTTTGCCGTCCACTTTGACGGTGCCGCTGGCGACCATCATCTTGCCGGCGCCGCCGCTGTCGCACAGTCCCACCAGCTTCAATAGCTGATTTAGCTCAACAAACTCCCCGCTCAATTCAAAACTTACTCTCTGCATTTTATCCTCTGTTGCTATGATGTGAAATCGGCTCTGCCGCTTACTTTCAGTAGTGTAGCGGCATTCCGACAGGGCCGCAGTTTACTCGACGAATACCTCACGGTTGAGATTGCTGTTGAGAAAAAAAGTTGCTATCCTGAGTTAACTGCTGAATATTTGTGCAGCATGATTTGCCCTCAGCGAGTTGCATCATGAACAAGCTCATCTGGCCCCTGGCCGTCCTGATTTGCCCGCTTTCCGGTTTGGTAAGCGCCGCTGCATCCGACCCTTTTTCCCCGCAACGATTGCCGACCGCTTTTGAAAAGCGGGCCAATTCGTCGCTGCTGTTCGAGGCGGCGGACCGGCAGTCCGCGCTCAGCGAGCAGTTGCAGGGCGATAGCGCGCCGCGTTACGGCGTCGGCTACAACGGCGGGCCGCGCCTGCACTTCGGCGCCTTGCCGGACAACCTGACGCTGCTCGATCCGCTGGGGCCCATGCTCAACGAGCACAGCAAACGGTTTCTCACCAGCGCGGATTTTGAAAAGAAAATGGGGCGCGCGGTCGGCATCCTGACCATCGGCGTGTTGCGCGAGACCGGTTCGGCGCTCGGCTCGCAGCAGTCGCCGGCGCTGGCCATGAATACCCGTCCCACCACCACCTTCACCTCGCTCTCGCTGGGCTATGCGCTCAGCTCGCGCAGTGCGCTGATGCTGATGGCGTCCTACGGCCGGACCGAAGGCATCGGCAATCCGGACAGCCTGATCGCGCAGGTGTCGTCGGTGCGCACCGTGGCCTACAGCGTGGGCTTGTCGACGCGCCAGGTGTTCAACAGCCACGACCGCCTGGCGATCACCTTGTCGGTGCCGGCCCGGGTGCGGACCGGCACGCTGCAGTACAGCGGGGCGTCGCCGCAAAACGGCGATCCCGGCGCACCGGCCTTCGGTGCGCCGACGCTGAACCTGCGGCCGACCGCGACCGAGCGCGACCTGGAAATCGGCTACACCACCATGTTCGGCCGCGATGGCCGCATGGGCAAGCTGACCGGCGCCGTGATGTGGCGCGTCAATCCCGGCCACGACGCCAACGCGCGGCCGGACTGGCTGACCGGCATCCGCTACTCCTACGGCTTCTAGGCGCCCGGACGGGTCATGTCCAGCGGCACTATCCACTGCTCGAACTGCTCGGCGCTGACGTAACCCAGCGCCAGCGCCGCCTGCTTCAACGTCGTCCCTTCGTGCTGCGCCTGCTTGGCGATGGTGGCGGCCTTGTCGTAGCCGATGTGCGGCGCCAGCGCCGTCACCAGCATCAGCGAACGCTCCATCAGCTCGGCGATGCGGCTCCGGTTGGGCTCGATGCCGTGCACGCAATGCTCCTCGAAGCTGCGCATGCCGTCGGCCAGCAGGCGCGCGCTTTGCAGGAAGTTGTGGGCGATCAGCGGCTTGTAGACGTTCAATTCGAAGTTGCCCGAGGCGCCGCCCATGGTGATGGCGACGTCGTTGCCGAACACCTGGCAGCACAGCATGGTGACGGCTTCGCACTGGGTTGGGTTGACCTTGCCCGGCATGATGGAGCTGCCCGGTTCGTTTTCAGGGATCGTGATTTCGCCCAGGCCGGAGCGCGGGCCGGACGCCATCCAGCGCACGTCGTTGGCGATTTTCATCAGCGCGGCGGCCAGGGTTTTGAGCGCGCCGTGCGCCAGCAGCAGGGCGTCGTGGCCGGCCAGCGCGGCGAACTTGTTGTCGGCGCTGCGGAAGGGTAGGGCCAGCGTGTGCTCCAGCTCGGCCGCGATGCGGTGGGCGTATTCGGGGTGAGCGTTGAGGCCGGTGCCGACGGCGGTGCCGCCGGCCGCCAGTTGCAGCACGCCGGGCAGGGCGGTGCTGATGGCGCGTTCGGCGAAGTCGAGGTGGGCGACGTAGCCGGAGAATTCCTGGCCCAGCGTCAGCGGCGTGGCGTCCTGCAGGTGGGTGCGGCCGATCTTGACGATGTCGGTGTAGGCTTCGGCCTTGGCGTGCAGGCTGTCGCGCAGTTGGCGCAGCGCCGGCAGCACATTGCCGGCCAGCGCCTGCGCGGCGGCCACGTGGATGGCGGTGGGGAAGATGTCGTTCGACGACTGGCCCTTGTTGACGTCGTCGTTGGGGTGCAGCTTGCGGGATTCGCCGCGCACGCCGCCCATCAGCTCGGAGCCGCGGTTGGCCAGCACTTCGTTCATGTTCATATTCGACTGGGTGCCGGAGCCGGTCTGCCACACGGCCAGCGGAAATTCGCTCGGGTGCTGGTCGGCCAGCACTTCGTCGGCGGCCTGGGTGATGGCGATGGCCTTGGCGCCTTCTAGCAGGCCCAGATCCAGGTTGACGCGGGCGGCGGCGCGCTTGACGCTGGCCAGCGCGTGGATCAGCTCCAGCGGCATGCGTTCGGTGGAGATGTGGAAGTGTTCCAGCGAGCGCTGGGTTTGCGCGCCCCACAACTGGTGGTCGGGGACGTCGATCGGGCCAAAACTGTCACGTTCACTTCTGGTGTTCATGGTTTTTCCTTTGGGCGGATAGGCAATCATGTGAGTTTGCTAAGTGCTTTCTAGTGTAGCGCAGTCTGGAAAAATTAACCTAGGGCTACAAAACCGGGAAATTCAGCCGTTATAGCTGATACACTTTTAGAATTCGCGGCCAAGCGACCACAACATGCAGCGCACACCTTTCCTGACCTTGATCTTTGCTTGCGCCGGCGCGCTGTCGCTGGCGGCTGCCGCGTCGGCGGCGGAACTGGGGGATGTGGCGGTGCGCTCGTTCATCGGCCAGCCCTTGTCGGCCGATATCGAGCTGGTGCAGCTGGCGCCGGACGAGGTGTCGGCGCTGCAGGTGCGGCTGGCGCAGCCGGATGTGTATCGCGGCGCCAGCATTACGATGAACCCGGCGTTGGCCAGCGTTCATATGTCGGTGGTGCGGCGCGACGGGCGCCAGTTCCTGCATCTGACCACGACCCGCAATATCGATGCCGAGTATGTCCATTTGTTCCTGGAGCTGAGTGCCGCCGGGCGCCATGATGTGCGCGCGGCGACGGTGTGGCTGCAGCCGGATCCGAATCCGGCGCCGCTGCCGTCGGCGGCGCCGGTGTTGACGGCGGCGCAGATGGCGGCGCAGGCTCGGGCGGCCAAGGCGGCTGAGGTGGTGGCGGCTGCTCCGGTTGATCCGGCGCCGGCTCCTGTGCGCGACCGGACGCGGCCGGCGCCGATGCCGGCTGCGCATGAGTCGGAGGTGGGCGAGCCGGGTGGCTTGCGGGTGGCGCCAGCGCCTACGCCATCGCGGCGGCCGGCGGTGCGTGCGGTGCCGCCCAAGCCGGCGGCCGGCGGCGAGGTGGCGCAGGCCGATGGCGGCGTGCCGCTGGGCGTGGCGCAGGCTTTGTTGCCTTTGCCTCCGTTGCCGCTGCCTAAGGGCGTGAAGCGGCCGGCGGCTCCGGCCGCTTGTACACCGTCCGGCATGGGTGCGAAGGAATGCGCGGCGCTCGATACGCATAGTGTGGAGTTGTCCACCAAGCTGGTCGAGCTGGAGGGCAAGGTGAAAGTGCTGCAGGGCGCTCTGGCGGCGAAGGGCGGGGCGGTTGCCGCGCCGGCGGCGGTGCAACCGGCGGCTTCTGCGGCACATGCGGTATCGGCTGCGTCGGAGGCATCGAGTGCGCCAGCGGCATCGAGTGCGCCAGCAGCATCGGCGGCGCATTCGGCATCGGCAAGCGCGGTGAGTGGAGCATCTGCGGCGGCGAGCGAGTCGGCTTCCGGGGCGGCGTCGGCCGAGGCGTCGGCGCCGGTCAAGAAGGTGCGCGTATTGCCCAAGCTGAAGTACAAAAAGGAAAAGCCGCCGGAGCAGCCGTCCAGCAATCTGCCGCTGATCGCGGGCGGCGCCGGGGTGCTGGCGCTGCTGCTCGGCGCGGGCGGCTTCTTCTATCTGCGCAAGAAACGCGGCAGCGGGCCCTTGAAAATCTGGCAAGGATTCCGCAAGAAAAAGCCGGCCGCCGAGGAAACGCCGCCGGTGGAGGCGCCGCCACTGCACGAAGTCACGCCGGAATCAATGATGGAACGGTAATAAGCATATAACTGCCGGCTCTTATCCAAGCGGGACGTTCTGGGGTATAGTATTCGACGCCCATATTCCCACCATCCCTGAAAGAGCCTTATGACCGCAGCAGATCTCCCGTCTCAGCATCACGAGCAATACCAAGCTTTCAAACAACTCGGCCTGAAGCTGGACATGTCCCGTGGCAAGCCAGCCCCCGAGCAACTGGATCTGTCGAACGCCCTGATGGCGTCGCTGGACGGCTACCAGGCCGTCGACGGTACCGACGGCCGCAACTACGGCGGCACCATCGGCCTGCCGGAAGCGCGCGAACTGTTCGGCAAGCTGCTGGACGTGCCGGCCGCCCAGGTGGTGGTCGACAGCAGCGCCAGCCTGTCGCTGATGCATGACGTGATCATCTACAGCCTGCTCAACGGCACGCCCGGCCATGCGCCGTGGGTGCGCGAGCCGGTCACTTTCCTGTGCCCGGTGCCGGGCTACGACCGCCACTTCGCCATCTGCGAAGCGCGCGGCATCAAGATGATCAACATCCCGATGACCGAAGCCGGCCCGGACATGGACCTGGTGGAAAAACTGGTGGCCGAGGACGCCAGCATCAAGGGCATGTGGTGCGTGCCGAAGTACAGCAATCCGGGCGGCGTGGTGTACTCCGACGCCGTGGTGGCCCGTCTGGCGGCGATGAAGACCGCCGCGCCGGACTTCCGCCTGATGTGGGACGACGCCTATCGCTTCCACCATCTGGGCGAGCAGAAGCTGGAAGTGGCGAGCATCCTGGACGCCTGTGCCCAGGCCGGCAACCCGGACCGCGCGATCGTGTTCGCGTCGTCGTCGAAGGTGACGTGGGCCGGTTCGGGCATCGCGGCGCTGGCGGCATCGCCGGCCAACATCGCCTGGTGGACCAAGCATGCGGGCATCCGCAGCATCGGCCCGGACAAGATCAACCAGCTGCGCCATGTGCGCCTGCTGAAGGATGTGGCGACGGTGGAGGCGCTGATGGAGCAGCATCGCCAGCTGTTGAAGCCGAAGTTCGAGGCGGTGCTGGCGCAGTTCGAGCATTACCTGGGCGAGGTGCCGGGCGTGTCGTGGACCCGTCCGCAGGGCGGCTACTTCATCGACCTGGTCACGCCGCAGGGCTCGGCCAAGCGCACGGTGGCGCTGGCCAAGGAAGCCGGCATCACGCTGACGCCGGCCGGCGCGGCTTTCCCTTATGGTAACGATCCTAAGGACAGCCATATCCGCATCGCGCCTAGCTTCCCTTCGCTGGAAGAGATCACCAAGGCGGCGCAGGGGATTGCCTTGTCGTTGCGGGTGGCGCTGGGCGCCTGATTCCGCGCTGCAGGGCAGCAACGGTAAAGCAGGGCCGGATCTCGTCAGGGATCCGGCCCTTTACGTTTCCGACGGGCGAAAAAAAAGCGCCGGGGTGGCGCTTTGGGCAGTGGGGGTAACTCTTATTGGCGTGCCATGCCGGGAACGTTGTTCAGCCACGGCTCGGTGACGTCGCGGATTTCGCGGTCATTGGCCAGGATCTGCTTCAGCAGGTCGATCTTGCGCAGGCGCGGGGCGCCGCTCAGTGCCGGGGTGCCGCTGCCGGCCGCGCGGGCTTCGGTGGCGCATTGTGCTTCCAGGCGGCTCAGGCCGTCCCAGTCTCCCAGACGTGCGGCGGCGGCCATCTGATTGGTCAAACCGGCAATATTTTCGTACATCGAGAGGACTTCGGTGGAGGTCATGTTCTCACCCTGGCTAGTTAAAACGGATTACCGCATGTCCTGATTAACGTCGCCTTAAATGGGAACTTTAGGGTGTTTTGAAAAAATATTTGAAAAAAGTCGAAAAAAAAGCCGCGCGGTGCATTATCGGCGGCTTTTTTGTGGTGCTTCAGGCAAGCTGGCTTATTTGACCAGCTCCTCCAGGCCCGCGCTCAGCTCGTCCGGCGGCGGCATGTCGTCGATCAGGGCGTTGTCGTCCAGGCCCAGTTCCTCGGCCAGGTCGGCCGGGTAGCAGGCGGCGATTTCGTCGTCGCTCAACTGCGCCTGCTCGACGCGGGCACGCCAGGCGGCCAGCGAGACCACGGCGGCCAGGCGATTCAGCTCGCCGTTGTGGTGCGGTTCCGGGAAAGCCAGGATGGTTTCCGAGAAGGTTTGCGGGAACTTCCAGCGCTTGGCCAGTTCGGCGCCGACGTCGGCGAAGGTGTAGCCGAACGAAGCCTGTTCGGCGTCGAGGCGGCGCGCGTCCATCGGGCCGGCCACCTTGTCCAGCGCCATCGCCTGTTCGGCCATCGCCGAGTGGATCACCAGCTGGCCGATGGCGTGCATCATGCCGATGGTGAAGGCGAGGTCGGTGTTTTCCTTGGTTTTCTTGGCGATCCATTTGGCGCAGACCGCGGTGTGCAGGCTGTAGCGCCAGAATTGCTTGAGGTCGAGACCGGGCACGGTCTTGAAGCCGCTGACCAGGCCGGAGCTGATGACCAGCGTGCGCACGGTGACGAAGCCGAGCATCAGCACCGCATCTTCCACCGTGCCGATGCTGCGCGAGACGTGGTAGTAGGCCGAGTTGGCCAGTCGCAGCAGCTTGGCGCTCAGCACCGGGTCCGTCGACAGTTTCTTCGCGATCTCTTCGGTGGAGACGCTGGCCTTGTCGAAACTGCTGATCAGCTCTTCCACGACTTTAGGCGCAGTGGGCAACGCAGTTGGATTCTGGAACAGGGCATCAAGTTTCATATTTATCTCCTGGGTAATTAGCGCGTTGCTATAGGCTAACTATATAGCGATTCCCAGAATGAATGAAGCAATTTTGCTGGGGGAGCGTCTCTTTTCTGCCGTGCTGCAACCTTCTGTTCCGCGGAATCCGCAGTTCGTCGCAAACCGGCTGCGGCGCGCATGCGCAGGCGATAGAGTGCATGCTGGCGTACCACGCCTGTCATCCAACCAGATCCATTATCAAGGGACTTTTATGCACCCATCCGCTACCGCTCTACGCCTGGCCGTTTGCGCCACCCTGATGCTGGCCGCGCCGCTGCGCGCCGAGCCGGCCAACACTGCACCGCCGGCCGCCGCCACCAAAACCGCCGTGCTGCCGGGCGACGATTTCTTCGACTACGTCAACGGCGACTGGCTCAACAGCGTCGAGATTCCGGCCGACCGCAGCGGCTGGGGCGTGGGCAACGCGCTGATCGAGGACACCAACCAGCGCCTCCTCAAATTGATCGAAGCGATGGCGGCGCAGCCGGCCGACGCCGAGGCGAAAAAAATCGCCGACTTCTACGCCAGCTTCATGGACGAAGCCGGCATCGAAGCCAAGGGACTGGCGCCGCTGCAGCCGCTGCTGCAACAGATCGCCGCCATCCGCGACAAGGGCGAGCTGGCCAAGGCGCTGGGCGGCACGCTGCGGGCCGACGTCGACCCGCTCAACGCCACCAACTTCTTCACCGAGAATCTGTTCGGCCTGTGGATCGCGCAAGGCCTGAAAGACTCGGAGCATTACACGCCCTATCTGCTGCAGGGCGGCCTGGGCATGCCGGACCGCGCCTACTATCTGGACAACACGCCGGCCATGAAAAAACTGCGCGGCCAGTACCAGGCGCACATCGCCGCCACTTTCAAGCTGGCCGGCATCGCCGACGCCGACGCGCGCGCCGCCCGCGTGTTCGAACTGGAACGCCGCATCGCCATGGCGCACGCCAGCCGCGAAGTGTCGTCCGACGTGCTGAAGGCGAACAACAACTGGAGCGCCGCCGATTTCGCGCGCAAGGCGCCGGGGCTGGACTGGAAGGCCTTCTTCGCCAGCGCCGGTCTGGGCGAGCAGAAAAAATTCATCGTCTGGCATCCGGGCGCGGTGGTGGGCGCGGCCAAGCTGGTGCAATCGGCGCCGCTGGAAACATGGAAGGACTTCCTTGCCTTCCACAGCGTGAACCATGTGAGCAGCGCGCTGCCCAAGGCCCTGGCCGAGCAGCACTTCGATTTCTACGGCCGCACGCTGAACGGCACGCCTGAGCAATCGCTGCGCTGGAAACGCAGCCTGAACGCCGTCAACATGGCCATGCCCGATGCGCTGGGCAAGGTGTATGTCGCCAAGTACTTCCCGCCCGAGTCCAAGCAGCGCTTGCAGCAGATGGTGGGCAAGATCGTCGACGCCTTCCATGCCCGCATCGACCAGCTGGCGTGGATGGCCCCGGCCACGAAACTGGAGGCGCACGCCAAGCTCAAGACCTTGTACGTGGGCATAGGCTATCCGGACAAATGGGCCAGCTACGAGCAGCTGGAGGTGGCGCAGGATGACGCGCTGGGCAACCTGCTGCGCGCGGAACGCGTGCACACGCAGCAGCAGTTGGCCAAGCTGCAGCAGCCGGTGGACCGTGGCGAGTGGTGCATGCCGGCGCAACTGGTCAACGCGGTCAACATGCCGATGCAGAACGCGATCAACTTCCCGGCCGCGATCCTGCAGGCGCCGTACTTCGATCCGCAGGCCAGCGACGCGGTGAACTACGGCAGCATCGGCGCGACCATCGGCCACGAG
The DNA here is from genome assembly GCF_009380165.1 of Rugamonas rivuli. GTDB lineage: Bacteria > Pseudomonadota > Gammaproteobacteria > Burkholderiales > Burkholderiaceae_D > Rugamonas > Rugamonas rivuli. Next base: position 300,000 of record NZ_WHUF01000003.1, on the reverse strand, counting down.
ATCAGCCACAGCTTCGACGACCAGGGCGCGCAGTTCGATTCCAAGGGACTGCTGCGCGACTGGTGGACGGCGGCCGACGGCAAGCATTTCAAGCGCGCTTCGGCGGCGCTGGCGGCGCAGTACTCGGCGTACAAGCCGTTCCCGGATCTGGCGATCAACGGCCAGCAGACCTTGAGCGAGAACCTGGCCGATCTGGCCGGCCTGGCCGCGTCGCATGATGCTTACCGGGCCACGCTGGCCAAGCAAGGTGCGACGGCGGAAGCGGACCAGCAGTTCTTCATCGGCTATGCGATGAGCTGGCGCGAGAAGTCGCGCGAAGCTGCGCTGCGCCGCGCAATCCTGACCGACGGCCATGCGCCGGACAAATGGCGCACCGCCACCGTCCGCAACATGGATGCGTGGTATCCGGCTTTCAATGTGCAGCCAGGGCAGACTTTGTACCTTGCGCCTAAGGACCGTGTGCGGGTCTGGTAAGTTGAACGGCGCTGCCTGTCAGTGATCGTCGGTCAGTTGATCGTATTCGCGGCGATAGCGGGGCAGGCGGCGCTCCAGTGTGTTTTGCGATTGATGGTTGGCGTGCTCTACCAGCGCAAGGGCGGTGGTCAGGGCGTCGCTCATTGATTTCGCGGCGACGGTCATGGCGTCGGCGGCGGACAGGGGCTGTTTGGCGGCGCGCTGTTGCAAACGGTCGCGCAGGCGGGCGGCGTTGGCCCAGGTTCTTTCGCCGGGCAGCAGTATCCACAGGTCGCGCCAGGCGTTGCGGCCGTCGCCGGCAATCTGTACGGCCATCTGGCGTGGCGACACGGCATCGCCGCGAAAGATGATTTCCTCGCCGACCACCTCGGCGTAGTACGACTCGCCTTCGTAGTTCATGCGCAAGCGGCTCTTTTCCGGAATGAAGAGCAGCTTCCATTGATAGCCGCGCAGCGGTGCCGCCGCAGCGCGGCTTTTTTCCATCCACTCGCGGATGGCGATAATGGTCGCCTCCACCGGCGACAGCGTGCTGCCGCTCTTGCGTAGAAAATCCGCCAGCTCGGAGTATGCGGCGGGTGGCAGTTCACAGGTCTGTGCGGCATTCATGCTCGTTCTCCTTGTGCGTTGTGTCGTGTTTTGTCTCGTTCTGTCTCGTTAGACCTTGTGCGTCGCACAAAGTTCAAACGAGTCAAAACGAGACAGAACGAGACATCCAAACGAGCACGAATGCCGCACAGGCCGAATTTCGCACCCGCCGTATATACTGGCGGCATGAACCCCGACGACCCTATCGAGCAGATCACGCAGACCACGCTGCAGCATTACGAGCGCACCGCCGAGCAATTCTTCGCCGGCACCATCGACCATGACGTGAGCCAGAACATCGCCGCCTTGCTGGCGGCGATACAGGGCCCGGCACCATACCGCCTGCTGGACCTGGGCTGCGGCCCCGGCCGCGATTTGAAGACCTTCAAGGACATGGGCCACGAAGCGATCGGCGTCGACGGTTCGGCGCGATTTGTCGACATGGCGCGCGCCTACAGCGGCTGCGAGGCCTGGCAGCAGGACTTCGTCAAACTCGATCTGCCTGCCGGTTTTTTCGATGGCGTCTATGCCAACGCTTCGCTGTTCCATGTGCCGAGCGTCGCGCTGCCGCAAGTGCTGCGCGACTTGCATGCGGCGCTGAAAACCGGCGGCGTGCTGTTCAGCTCCAACCCGCGCGGCGACAACCGCGAAGGCTGGAACGGCCCGCGCTATGGCAGCTACTACGATTACGAAACCTGGGAGCGTTACTTGCTGGCAGCGGGTTTTATCGCAGTCCAACATTACTACCGCCCGCCGGGCTTGCCGCGCGAACAGCAGCCGTGGTTGGCCAGCGTCTGGCGCAAAACCTGATTGCCGTGCAGGGTGCGCAAGCGCACAGAACCTCAACCGCCGCCTGCCTATAGTGGATGCCATGCACACAGCACAGCGCTGTGTGTCCTGTAGCTTCATCACCCACTAAGGAGTTCACCATGAACAAGGATCAAGTTAAAGGTACTGCGAAAGACATCGGCGGTAAAATTCAGGAAGAGGCTGGCAAGCTGGTCGGCAGCTCGGAGCAGCAAGCCAAGGGTTTGAACAAGCAAGCTGAAGGCAAGCTGCAAAAAGGCTTGGGCGATGCCAAAGAAGCCGTAAAAGACATCACCAAAGGCAATCGTAACTAAGTACGCATCAATTAAAAAAGGACCCGAGGGTCCTTTTTTTTATACTATTTACTTCGTTTCCGGCATCAGGTTCTTCTTGAAGAAGGCCTCGATATTGCCGTACACATGGCGCTGCGGACCGCGTCCCGAGATGCCGTGCTTGGCGCCCGGATAGGTCATCAGCTCGAAGTGCACATTGCGCTTGACCAGCGCGTCGATCATGCGCGTGGTGTTGGTGAAGAGCACATTGTCATCGGCCATGCCGTGCACCAGCAGCAGCGGCGATTTCAAACCGTCCAGGTGCGAGTACACGCCAGCCGATGCATAGCCCGCCGCGTTTTCCTTAGGCGTGCCCATGAACTGCTCGGTGTAGTGGGTGTCGTACAGCGACCAGTCGGTAACCGGCGCGACCGACACGCCCATGGCGATCTTGTCCGACGCTTCCGCCAGCAGGCGCAAGGTCATGAAACCGCCGTAGCTCCAGCCGAACACGCCCACACGCTTGGCGTCGACGAAGCTCTGCTTGCCCAGCCATTCGATGCCGGTGATCTGGTCTTCCACCTCGACCTTGCCCAGGTTGTGGTAGTTGGCGTCGGTGAAGACGCGCTCGCGGCGCGAGGAACCGCGGTTATCCAGACGCCAGACCACAAAGCCCTGCTGCGCCATGTACTGGTCGAAGAAGTTGCCCCATTTGCGCGCCACGTGCTGCGAGTGTGGGCCGCCATAGGTCGACAGGTAGACCGGGTATTTCTTCGACGCGTCGAAGCCGCTCGGTTTGATCATCGAGTAGTACAAGGTCTGGCCGTCCTTGGCCTTCAGCGTGCCGTACTCGGTGTGCAGGTGGGCGTCCAGGTATTTGCCGTAAGGGTGCGAAGCGTTCAGCTCATTGCGTTCCAGCCAGCTGATCATCGCGCCGTCCGGACGGCGGATGCTGACCTGCGGCGGCGTGTCCGGATCGGAGTAGGTGTCGACAAACACTTCGCCGTTGCGGGCAAACGAGGAGTCGTGCCAGCCGTCGCCCTGGGTGATGCGCACCGGCTTGTTGGCGCTGCTGCCGTCCAGCTTGAGCATATAGGTCTGGCTGTCGACCACGGCGTCGCGGTTCGATTGCACGAACAGGCGGCCGCCTTTTTCGTCCAGCGCCAGCAGGCGGTCGATGCCCCATTCGCCGCTGGTGATGGCGTGCTGCAGCTTGCCGTTCATATCGTACAGGTACAGGTGCTTGCGGCCGCTGCGCTCGGACGCCCAGACGAAGCCCTTGTCATTGCCCAGGAAACGCAGGTCGTCGAAGATGCTGACCCAGGTCGGCGAGGTTTCGGTGATCAGCACTTTCTGCGCCAGCGTGGCGGTGTCGACCGACACCAGCTCCAGTTTCTTCTGGTCGCGGCTCTGGCGCTGGAACAGCAGGGCCTTGGCGCTGGCGCTCCAGTCGGCGCGCACCAGATAGATGTCCGGGTTGGCGCCCAGTTCGACGTTGCGGATCTCGCCGCTGGTCGGCGACACGATCTTCAGCTGCACCAGCACGTTCGGATCGCCGGCGGCAGGGTAGCGCTGCTCGACCACGTCGGTGCGGTCGGCGAAGATTTCAAAGCGGCGCACCACCGGCACCGGCGCTTCGTCGTAGCGCTTGTAGGCGATGGCGGAATCGTCCGGCGCCCAGTAGTAGCCGCTGGTCTGGCCCATTTCTTCCTGCGCCACGAACTCGGCTTCGCCGTTGTGGATGGTGCCGGCGCCGTCGGTGGTCAGCTGCTTTTCCTTGCCGGTGCTCAGGTCGATGACGTACAGGTTCTGGTCGCGCACGAAGGACACGTAGCGGCCTTTCGGCGAAATCTTAGGATCGAGCACATTGCCCGAGGCCACCATGCGCGCGGCGTCCGGCTTGCTGGCGTCGATCAGGTACAGATTGCCGGCGATCGGCACCAGCAGCTGCTTGCCGTCCGGCGACCAGCTGTAGCTGAGGATGCCCTTCAGGCTGGCGGTGCGCTCGCGCTCGCGGCGGGCTTTTTCGGCGTCCGACAGATTCTCTTCCGGCACCAGGATCTTGGAATCGACCAGGCGGTGCGTGGTCTTGTCCTTCAGGTTGTATTCCCACAGGTCGAGCTGGAACTGGTTGTCGTCGCGGCCGCGCAGGAAGGTGACGCGGGCGCCGTCCGGCGACACTTTCAGGCTGCGCACGCCGGGGCCGCTCAGCGACGGGTCGGAATGCAGGCGGTCCAGGGTCAGTTTTTCGGCCGAGGCTTGGGAGCCGGCCAGCAGGGCGAGGAAGCAGAGGATGAAGCGCATGGGAGTGAGTGTCTTTTGGTTATCAGAACCCAAGACGATACCAGACCGGCCCGCTTGTGGCGAGACGCCAATGTTCTGAATCCGCGCAGGAAAACCGTTTTTCCTTCGGTAGCGCCTCAGCCGGCCCGCGCCTGGGCCACACGGGCCAGCGACAGCCGCTGCAGCGACCAGCTCAGCAGCACCGCCGCCACCGTCAGCCCGATCACCAGGCCGATCCAGAAGCCGGCCGCCGCCATCGGCTGCGCCGGCGACCACGGCAGCCATTGCGGCGCCAGCCCCAGCCAGCAGCCCAGCGGCAGCGCGAAGCCCCAGAACGCCAGCAGCTGGATCTGCATCGGCTGGCGCGTGACCTTGTAGCCGCGGATCGCGCACGAGGTGGCGACCTGGGTCGCGTCCGACAGCTGGAACAGGGCGGCGAACAGCAGCAACTGTTCGCACAGCGCCTGCACCGCCGCGTCCGAGGTGTAGGCGGCGGCGATCTGCCGGCGGCACAGCACGATGAACAGCGCCGACAGCACGGCGAATGCCAGCGACATCCACACGCCGACCCAGGCCACGAAGCGCGCCCGCACCGGATTGCCTTCGCCCACGGCCTGGCCGACGCGGGTGATCAGGCCGATGCCAAAGCTCAGCGGCACCATGAACACCAGCGAGGAAAAATTCAGCGCGATCTGGTGCGCCGACACTTGCACCACGCCATAGCGCGCCACCAGCAGGCTGACCGCGCCGAACGCGCTGACTTCGGCGAAATAGGTCACGCCGATCGGCAGCCCCAGCCGCAGCATGGAGCGGATCTCGGGCCAGTGCGGCCATTCCCAATGGGTGAACGGGTAGGTGGCGCGGTAGGCCGGCGCCCAGCGCATCCAGACCAGCATGGCGGCCAGCATCAGCCACATGCACAGGCCGGTCGCGACCGCGCAGCCGACCCCGCCCAGCCGCGGCAAGCCCCAGTGGCCGAACACCAGCAGCCAGTTGACGAAGACGTTGAACAGCAGGCCCAGGATGGCGATCAGCATCACCGGCTTGGTCTGGTTGATGCTGGTGCTGTAGCCGTACAGTGCGCGGTAGGCGGCGAACGGCGGCAGGCCGATGCTGATCGCGTGCACGAACAGCGTGGCCTGGCGCTGCACATGGGGCGTCAGGTAGAGGTGCTCGAACAGCAGCGTCGCCAGGTTGGCCAGCAGCATCGCCACCACGCCCACGCCCAGCGCCTTCCACAGCGATTGCCGCACCGCGTGCGGGATGCGCGCCAGCTCGCCGGCGCCGACGTCGTGCGCCACCACGCTGTTAATCGCCATCATGGTGCCGCTGACCGTCACCAGGATGATGGACCAGATCGACGCCCCCAGCGACACGGCGGCCAGCTCGTCGGCGCTGGCGTGGCCGGTCATCGCGACGTCGGCCACGCCCATGCCCACCGTGGCCAGCTGGCCGATCAGCATGGGCCAGGCCAGGCGCCACAGGGCGGCGGCTTCGCGGCGGAGGTTGGGCAACGTGAACGAGTGGGGCATGCGCGGCGATCGGAAAAGGGCGGGCGGCCATTTTACCCCGGCACTATTTTGCCTGCAGAGGCTATCATTACAATTTATTGCAAATTAGCCATACTGGCGTGTCGGCCGAAACGTTAGCATGCGCGTTGTCGGTGCATGTCACCGGCCGATTAACTTTTTTACCTTGGCGATCCCTATCATGAAACCATTCCTGCACCGTCTGACCCGCGCCGCCCTGCTGCTGGCCGCCCCTCTGCTGGCCTTCGCGGCCCACGCCGGGGAGTTGACGCTGTTCACCCATTCCAACTTCGAAGGCCCGCCGCTGACGCTGCGCGGCAGCGCGCCCGACCTCGATCAGCTCGACTTCAACGACCGCGCCTCCAGCGTCATCGTGCGCTCCGGCACCTGGCAGCTGTGCGAACATTCCGAATACCGCGGCCGCTGCATGACGGTCGAGCGCGGCGAATACCCGTCGCTGCCAGGCTTCAACGATGTTATCTCGTCGGTGCGCGAAGTCGGCGGCGGCGGCCGCGACGACCGTGGCGGCCGCTGGGACCGCGACGACAACCGTGGCGGCTACGACGACCGCGGCTACGGCCAGCGCCGCGAAGCCATCATCCTGTTCTCCAAGTCGCGCTTCCACGGCGCCCGGCTGGAGCTGCACAACAACGAAGTGCGCACGCTGGACCGCTACGACTTCAACGACCAGGCCGGCTCCGTCATCGTCAACGAAGGCCGCTGGGAACTGTGCGAGCACGCCGACTTCGGCGGCCGCTGCATCGTGCTGGAGCCGGGCCGCTACGAGTTCCTGGACGACATGAACAACCGCATCTCCTCGCTGCGCCGCATCCGTTGAGCCGCGTGCGCTATCATGCGGGACACCGCCACTTTTCGGAGTACCGTTCATGAAGCGAATACTAGGCCTTGCGCTGCTGGGCGCCGCTGCGGCGGCGCAGGCCGGCGACATCACGCTGTACACGCGCACGCATTTCGGCGGCCCGGCCCTGCAGCTGCACGGCTCGGAGCCCGACCTGGATAAACTCGGTTTCAACGACCGCACGTCCAGCGTGATCGTGCAGAGCGGCACCTGGGAAGTGTGCGAGAACAAGCACTACAAGGGCAAGTGCCTGATCCTGGAAAAGGGCGAGTACGCCGAACTCAAGAACTTTAACGACATGATGTCGTCGGTGCGCGAAATCGAGGCCAAATCGGCGTCCAAGGACAAGCCCGAGCGCAAGTGAGGCGGCGGGCGCCGCCTTGGCCCGTTTGGCGCTAGACTGTGGCTGACGCAATACAGGAGCGCGCAACGTGGAATACAAGGATTACTACCAGACCCTGGGCGTGCCGAAGACGGCCACCGAGGACGACATCAAGAAAGCCTACCGCAAGCTGGTCCGCAAATACCATCCGGACGTCAGCAAGGAGGCCGATGCGCAGGGCAAGACCCAGGAGCTGAACGAAGCCTACGGCGTGCTGGGCGACGCCGAAAAGCGCGCCGCCTACGACGAGCTCGGGCGCGGCCAGCACTACCGCGCCGGCCAGGAATTCCGTCCGCCGCCGGACTGGGGCCGGGGCTTCGGCGGCGGCAACGGGGCGGGCGCGGGCGGCTTCGGCGGCGACGCCATGGGCAGCGACTTCTTTGCCGACCTGTTCGCCAACCTGGGCGGCGGCCGCCGGCGCCAGGCGCCGCCCCAGCGCGGCGAGGACAGCCACGCCGCCATCACCATCGACCTGGCCGACAGCTATCAAGGCGCGACCCGCACCATCACCCTGACCGTGGCCGAGCGCGACGCCCTCGACCGCATCGTCACGCGCGAGCGCAACCTCAGCGTCAACATCCCGCCGGGCGTGACGGCCGGCCAGCAGCTGCGGCTGTCGGGCCAGGGCCAGCCGGGCGCCGCCGGGCCCGGCGATCTGTACCTGGAAATCCAGTTCCGCCCGCACGCGCGCTACCGCATCGACGGCCGCGACGTCTACGAAACGGTGCCGGTGGCGCCGTGGGAAATGGCGCTGGGCGGCGAGATCGAAGTGGCCACGCCGTCCGGCAAGGTCAACGTCACGGTGCCGGCCGGTTCGCAGAGCGGCCGCAAGCTGCGCCTGCGCGGGCGCGGCATTCCCGGCAAACAGGCCGGCGATTTGTATCTGCTGCTGGAAGTGGTGCTGCCGCCGGCCAGCACCGACAAGGCACGCGAACTGTATCAAGCGATGGCGCGCGATCTGGCTTTCAACCCGCGCGCGGGAGGATGAACGATGGGACAGGCTATCTTGGACGCGGTGCTGGTCGACGACGCCGCGCTGACCGTGGAAGAACTGGCGCAAGCCTGCGCCGTCGAGCCGGACTGGGTGGTGCAGCGGGTGCGCACCGGCATCCTGCTCGACAGCGCGGAACCGGATTGCGCCGACATCGTGGCCTGGCGCTTCACCAGCGCCGACCTGGTGCGCGCGCGCCGGCTGTGCCAGGTCGAGCGCGACTTTGACGCCAACGACGATGTCGCCGCGCTGGTGGTCGATCTGTCGGAAGAGATCCGCCGCCTGCGCCGCAAGCTCAGCGCCGCCGGAGTGAAATAGGGGCGGGCGCGGTCAGGCCGGCCGGCGCGTCGCCCATCGGCGGCGGCGGGCCGGGCTTGGCCCTGGCGCCCGCCCTGGTCCTGGCTTTGGCCGGCGCCGGCTGGCCCGGCGTGGCTTCGTCCCGCAGCCGGTGGTACATATGGCTCAGGCCCGCGTCGCCCGGCACCGGCACCGGCATCGGCCGCAGGTCGTGGTTGGGCAGCGGCTCGCCGGTCTGCTCCAGCTCGAGGAACTGCTGCATCAGCCAGCGCGTGGCCGGCCCCGGCTCCTCGTCGCCGCGCCGTATCACGTACAGCGGGAAGCTGAACGCGCTGCCCTCGCTGATGTGCAGCTGCACCAGCCGTCCCGCATCCAGATCCCACTGCACGAACTCGACCGGCATATTGCCCCAGCCGATGCCGCTGCGCAGCAGCGCGTGCTTGGAGCTCAGATCGCCCAGCCGCCAGTCGCGCAGGGCCAGCACGCCGAAGTCCTGGCCCTTGGTCAGCGTGCTGCGGTCGGTCAGCACCAGCTGGGTGTGCTCGCGCAGCACCGCGCTCGGAATCTTGCCCTCGATCTGCGCCAGCGGATGCTCGGGCGAGGCCACCGGCACCATGGTGACGAAGCCGCAGCTCTGGCGCTCGATGGTGTCCGGCGTGCCCGGCATCCAGCCGCTGATGCCGATGTGGCATTCGCGCTGCAGCACCAGCTCGGTGACGGCGCCCAGCGCCTCGGTGCGCAGCCGCATCGCCACGGTCGGGAATTCCTTCTGGAAGGCGTGCAGGATGCGCACCAGCTTGCAGGTCGAGAACATCACGTCGACCACCACCGACACCTCCGCCTCCAGCCCGGCCGACAGCGCCTTGGCGCGCGCCCGCATGCCGTCCACCTTGAGCGACACCGCGCGGGCGTCGGCCAGCAGCGCCTTGCCGGCCTCGGTCAGCACCGGCTTGCGCTTGCTGCGGTCGAGCAGCTCGACGTTGAGCTGCTCCTCCAGGTTGGCGATGGTGTAGCTGATCACCGACTGCGTGCGGTGCAGCGCCCGCGCCGCGTGGGCGAAACCGCCATGGTCGATGACGGCGATAAACACCCGCAGCTGGTCGAGGGAGGGCAGGCCGGGATCGCGCATAAGAGCACCTTGTTGGAAGTTTGATATCGAATATATCGATAGGTACGATTTAAATTTATGGTATTTCGTCGATATTAAACCCGTTCTATGATGTAAGCAATCCCTCCCCACACGAAAGGTTTAGCATCATGGCAACCGTACTCCACATCAACAGCAGTGTTCGTCAAAACGGCTCCCTGTCGCGCCAGCTGGGCGGCGAATTCGTCGCCAAATGGCAAGCGGCCAACCCATCGGGCACCGTCGTCACGCGCGACCTGGCCACCAGCCCGGTGCCGCACCTGACCGAGCAGATGATGGGCGCCTACTTCACCCCGGCCGAGCAGCGCAACGCCGACCAGGCCCACACCATCAAGACGTCCGACGCGCTGGTGGACGAACTGCTGGCCGCCGACACCATCGTCATCGGCGCACCGATGTACAACTTCTCCGTCACCTCCGGCCTGAAGGCCTGGATCGACCACGTCGCGCGCGCCGGCCGCACCTTCAAGTACGGCGCCAACGGCCCTGAAGGCCTGGTGCACGGCAAGAAAGTGATCGTGTTCGTCGCCAGCGGCGGCGTCTACAGCGAAGGCCCTGCCGCCGCCTACGACCACGTCACCACCTACCTGCGCTCGGTGCTGGGCTTCCTCGGCATGACCGACGTCACCTTCGTCGTCGCCGAAGGCGTGGCCATGGGTGAAGAAGCGGTGGCCGCCGCCGTCGCCAAGGGCCGCTCGAAGATCGAAGCGATCGCCGCTTAACTCCCGGCCCCGCAAAGCAAAACTCCCCGCCGGCTTGCGCCGACAGGGAGTTTTTTTTGCGTCCGGCGCGGCGCGGCGGGGGCTCAGCCGGCCACGTAGAAGCGGTACAGCGCCTTGTACGGCACGCGCGCCTGCTTGCCGATGTCGGCGTTGGTGCAGCCGTCGGCCGGCGCCTTGCCGGCTTCGGTTGCCAGGCGCTGCACATAGCTGACCCGGCCGAAGGCGCCGTCGCCGCTGGCCGACTTGGCCGCCAGCAGCAGCCAGGGGATGGCCTTGCCGGCCGCATCGTCCTGCTTGGCCTTGACCTCGCCGGCCACCTTGCTGCCGTCATTGCCTTCCCAGGTCGGGCCCGCGTAGTGCTTGCCGATGACCGCGCCGGCGGCGTCGAACAGCGCCGCCTCGGGCGCCTTGAACACCCACTCGGCCTGCGCCGGACCGGCCTTGGCGGCGCTGCACACATAGATCTGCACGCCGGTGGCGTTGGCCGCCAGCGACAGCTGATGCCCGGCCGGCGGCTGCAGCGCGTCCGGCACCGTCACCGGCGGGAAGCCGGCGCTGGCGCAGCCGGACAGGGCCGCCGCAATGGCGGCTGCATGGAAAAGGCGAGCGCTCATAGGTTTTCCTCCATCTTATTGAAAAAGCATTTTACGCAAATTCCTGCGGCTTGACCGATAATCATCACCATCGGCCCGCACTATCGGGCAAAATCATATACAGTTAAGCAAGCCTCGGAGCCCACATGAAACGGAACCTGCATCTGCTGATCATCGATCCGCAAAACGATTTTTGCGATCTGCCGGCCAGCTACCTGCCCGACAACCCGGCCACCCGCGCGCGCCACGCGCCGGCGCTGCCGGTGCCGGGCGCCCACCAGGACATGCTGCGCCTGGCCGGCCTGATCAACCGCGGCCGCGCCGGCCTGACCGCCATCAGCATCACGCTCGATTCCCACCACCGCTTCGACATCGCCCACCCGACCTTCTGGATCGCCAGCGACGGCGCCCCGGTGGCGCCGTACACCGAAATCAGCGCGGCCGACGTGCGGGCGGAAAAATTCCTGCCGCGCCATCCGGCCGCCCTGCCGCTGGCGCTGAACTACCTCGACAAGCTGGAAGCGGCCGGCCGCTACCGCCTGATGGTGTGGCCGGTGCACTGCGAAATCGGCACCTGGGGCAACAACGTCCACGACGACGTGCGCGCCGCCTACGGCGCCTGGGAAGAAGCGTCGCTGGGCATCGTCGCCAAGCTGGCCAAGGGTTCCAATCCGTGGACCGAGCACTATTCCGCCGTCATGGCCGAAGTGCCGGATGCCGACGACCCGGACACCCAGCTCAACACCGGCTTCATCGCCACGCTGGCCGAGGCCGACCAGGTCTACATCGCCGGCGAGGCCGGCAGCCACTGCGTCAAGGCCACGGTCGAGCACATCGTCGAGCACCTGGGCCAGCCGCTGTCCAAGCTGGTGCTGCTGACCGACTGCATCAGCCCGGTCGCCGGCTTCGCGCCGCAATACCAGGCCTTCCTGCAGGCGATGCAGGCGCGCGGCGTGCAACTGATGCAGACGGCCGATGTCTTGCCCGAACTGCTGGCCAACGCCAGCCGCGGGCTCGGAACGGATCCGGCATGAACCAGCCCATCATCCGCAGCCTGCTGGAAACCGATTTATACAAATTCACCATGTGGCAGGCGCTGTTCACCAGCGCCTACAACGACAACGAGGCGGAATACCGCTTCGTCTGCCGCAAGCCGCCCGCCATGCCGCTGGCGGAACTCAAGGACGCCCTGGTGCGCGAGGTGGAGCACCTGTGTTCGCTGAGCTTCCGCGAGGAAGAGCTCAACTACCTGCGCTCGCTACGCTACATCAAGTCCAGCTTTGTCGACTTCCTGTCCATCTTCCGCTTGCAGCAACGCTTCATCAGTATCGAAGTGAACGGCGAGGGACTGGACATCGTCGCGCGCGGACCGCAGATGCATGTGATGTTCTTCGAGATTTTCATACTGGCCATCGTCGGCCAGCTGCACGCCCGCCGCTATCCGCAGCAGCCTGCGCTGGAAGAGGGCCGGCGCCGGCTGGCCGCCAAGATCGCGCGCTTGCGCAGCTTCGAAGCCGAGGCGGCCGCGCTGGAAAGTGTCCACCCGTTCGGCCTGGCCGACTATGGCCTGCGCCGCCGCTTCAGCAGCGACTGGCACGAGGAAGTCGTGCAGACGCTGGTGGCGCAGGTGCCCAGCGTGTTCAAGGGCACCAGCAACGTCTACCTGGCGATGAAGCTGGGGTTGACGCCGATCGGCACAGTCGCCCATGAATTCATGCAGACTTTTCAAGCCGTGCACGACGTGCCGCTGCGCAATTCGCAAAAGGCGGCGCTGGAGGCCTGGGTGCAGACGTACCGGGGCGATCTCGGCGTGGCGCTCACCGACGTGGTCGGCATGGATGCCTTCCTGCGCGACTTCGACCTGTACTTCGCCAAGCTGTTCGACGGCCTGCGCCACGACTCGGGCGATCCGGCCGAGTGGGGCGAGAAGGCGCTGGCCCACTATGCCAAGCTGCGCATCGATGCGCATACCAAGCTGCTGGTGTTTTCGGACAGCCTCAACGTCGAAAAATCCATCGAGCTGTGGCGCCGCTTCGCGCCGCGCACTCAGGTCGCGTTCGGCATCGGCACCAACCTGACCCACGACTTCGGCCCGCAGTTCCCGGCGCTGGAAATCGTCATGAAGCTGGTGCGCTGCAATGGCAAGCCGGTCGCCAAGCTGTCCGACTCGCCGGGCAAGACCATCTGCGACGACCAGACCTTCCTCGCCTATCTGCGCAGCGTGTTCGACGTCGGCGGCAGCCGCTAACGGCTCCAGGGGCGGGCGCCCGCGGCCTTTCGCTCCGCGTGGCGCCCGCTACACTCCGGTTTTACCCGGCTTGGTCGCACGGGCCTTGTTGCTCCGCAGCGCATCCGGCACACTGTCGGGCGTTGCCTATGAAGAAATCCATCATGATCACGCTTACTCCACCGTCCAGGTCGCGCTGGCGCCGCTTTGCCGACGACCTGGTTCTGACCATCCTGCTCAACACCTGCGCCGGCGTGCTGGTGGACCTGGTGTTCGGCCAGCGGCAAGAGCTGTATAGCCAGGTTGTCTACTCGCTGACGGTCGGCGTGGTCGCGGTGGCCATCATCGACGGCGCCCGGCTGCTGCTGGGGGACCATCCGGCGCAGCGGCGGCGCTGGCGCATGCCGCTGCTGGCGCTGGGCGTCGCCAGCGCGCTGGTCGGCCATTTCAGCGCGCTGCTGATCGGCGGGCTGGTCATGGGCGACAGCTGGCCGGCCCAGGCGCGCTATCCGGCCTGGAAATTCCATACCGTCCTGTTCGCGCTGCTGTCGGTCGGCGCGACCATGTTGCTGATACTGAGCCGCGAGCGGCTGGAGCGCATCAGCGCCGAGCGCGGCGAAGCGCGGGCCCGCGCCGATGCCGTGGAGCGCCAGGCCCTGCAGGCGCAGCTGCGCCTGTTGCAGGCGCAGATCGAACCGCATATGCTGTTCAACACCCTGGCCAACCTGCAGGGATTGATCGAGCGCGATCCGCGCCAGGCCACGCATATGCTCGGCCAGCTGATCCTGTACCTGCGCGCCAACCTGGCCGCGACGCGCTGCGAGCATATCGCGCTGGCGCAGGAGTTCGACGCGATCGCAGCCTATCTGGCGCTGATGAACATGCGCATGGGCGAGCGCCTGCGCTACCACTGCGTGTTGCCGGACCCGCTGCGCGCCGCGCAATTGCCGCCGATGCTGCTGCAACCGCTGGTCGAGAACGCCATCGTCCACGGCCTGGAACCGAAGATCGAAGGAGGGGAGATCGCCGTGGTCGCCGCCGAGCGCGACGGCGCGCTGCAGATCACCGTGATCGACACCGGCCTGGGTTTGCCCGACGCCGCCGCGATGGATGCCGACGATAGCCGCGGCGTCGGCGTCGGCACCACCCGCGAGCGCCTGCAGGTGCTGTACGGCGAGCGCGCCAGCCTGGTGCTGGCGGCCCATCAACCACACGGCGTGCTGGCCCGCCTGACACTGCCATTGGAGTTTGCATGAACGCCACCAGCACTGAACGGCCAGCGCGCACGGTCCGCGCGCTGATCGCCGAAGATGAACCGATCCTGGCGGATGTGCTGGCGCAAGCGCTGCGGCAGTTGTGGCCGGATCTTGAGCTGTTGCCGATCGCGGCCAATGGCGTCGCCGCAGTGGAGGCGGCGCTGTCGCTGAGGCCCGACATCCTGTTCCTGGACATCAAAATGCCAGGCCAGACGGGACTGGAGGCCGCCCAGGAACTGGCCGAGCGCTGGGACGGCGGCGCCGCCTTTCCTTTGATCGTTTTCGTCACCGCCTACGATGGTTATGCGGTGCAGGCGTTCGAGCAGGCGGCGCTGGATTATGTGCTGAAGCCGGTCGATGCCGCGCGCCTGGCGCGCACCGTCCATCGCTTGCAAACCCGGTTGGCGGCCGATGCGGCGTCGGCCTCGCCGGCATGGCTCGGCGACGACGGCCTGGCGCGGCTGGCGGCGCAAATGCGCGCGCTGCTGCCTGCGCCGGCCACGCCGGCGAAGGCGCGGCTGAACGTGATCCGCGCGTCGGTGGGCAACAATATGGTGCGGCTGATACCGGTGGCGGACGTGTTGTATTTCCAGGCCTTGGACAAGTATGTCGAGGTCGTCACCGTCGAAGGCAATGCGCTGATCCGCGTCAGCCTGAAGGAATTGCTGGGACAACTCGATAGCGCGCAATTTGCCCAGATCAGCCGCAGCTGCATCGCCAACCTGCAGCACCTGACGGCGGCCCGCCGCGAGGACAACGGCAGGCTGACACTGCACGTGCGCGGGACGGCGGCCAGGTTGCCGGTCAGTCCGCTGTTCGCGCATCTGTTCCGCCAGATGTGAGTTCGACAACAATGATGCGCGGATATGGCCATGCCGTCCCGATGCATCGCCAGGCCATGGACATCCGCGCCCGATTTACGGTTAGAATGACTTTATGCTAAGGATATTCACCGACTGCCGAATTCGCTACGCTGGCGGGCTACGCAGCCATGTCCATGGCGCGCGCGCCCGCCGTGCGCCGTGTATGGATTTCATCTGCCTGGCCGCCATGCGCCAGGTATGCAAGCATCGGGCGGCCTGACATGGACGGCATGCTCTACCTCTATCTGACCAACGCCGCCATGTTCGTCGTGATCGGGGTGGCGCTGCTGCTGGTCTGGCGCCGCCACCGCAGCCAGACCTTCGCCCGCGACATGGGCCGCTCCACGCTGTTCGCCTCGCTGCTGGCGTTCGGCTACCTGGTGCACACCGAAGCGGCCGCGCCGTACGGCGTGCTGGGCCTGCCGCTGATACTGGCCGGCGCCGTCGGCAACCTGATCTTCCTCGCTTCCAGCGTGGCGCAGCTGGCCGGCCGCCGCCTGCCGCGCAGCGCCGCCATCGTCATCGGCGTGGGCGCCGCCGTCGCGCTGCTGGCGCCGGCGCCGGCCGCCAAGCTGCTGTTCTGGCCGCTGTTCAATCTGGCGGTGCTGATGGCTACCGGTGTGCTGGCGATGCGCTGGCTGTGGCGCACCCATGCGCTGGAACGGCTGGTCGGGCCGCTGCTGATCCTGCTCGGCCTGAACCAGCTGCTGCTGGTGTTCTACGGCGAGCAGGGCGTGGCCGCCAGCATCTTCTTCGCCACCTTGCTGCGCGCCGCCATCGGCACCGTCTCCGTGCTGTCGGCGCTGGAAGGCGCGCTGCGCGACGCCGGCAAGCTGGCCGCGCGCTTCCAGCTGCTGACCGAACACTCGGTGCAGGGCGTGGTCGTCACCGACGGCCAGCGCATCCTGTACGCCAACCCGGCGGTGCGCGGCATCTATGGCATGCCGCTGGGGCAGGGCAACTACGTGGTGTTTGCCGACCTGCCGCCGGAAAGCTTCAGCGACGAGCAATTGCAGCGCCAGCACCGCCTGCTGCAGGAAGGCAAGCTCGCCATCGCCAACTGGGAAGGCCGGCGCGAAGTGGCGGGCGGGCGCGAGCTGGAGCTGCGCTTCGAAGCCTGGCGCGTCGAATGGGACGGCGTGGCCGCCACGCAAATCCTGATCACCGACGACACCGAACGCAACGCCAGCGCCCGCGCGCTGGTGCACCAGGCCACCCACGACAAGCTGACCGGACTGCCCAACCGCACCGTGCTGATGCAGCGCCTGCGCGAATACTGCTACCTGGCCGACGGCTCGCTGCACTGCACGCTGGTGGTGCTGAACATCGACCGCTTCAAGCTGTTCAACCAGAGCCAGGGCCACGTCACCGGCGACCACGTGCTGAAAGCCTTCGCGGCCAAGCTCAAGGAAGCGCTGGGCGCGCGCGCCGAACTGATACGGCTGGGCGGCGACGAGTTCGCCATCGTCGATCCCGACGAAGGCAATGCGCGCGACATCGCCGAGCGCCTGCAAAGCGCCTGCGTGCAGGCGATCAAGGTGCCGGCCGGCGAATACTTCATCGATGCCTCGATGGGCATGGCGGTCTTCCCCGAGAACGCCGGCAACGCCGAAGCGCTGCTGCGCGCCGCCAACGCCGCCATGTACCAGGCCAAGCGCACGCCCGGCACGGCGCTGGCGATGGCCGAGCAGCGCTTCGAGCAGATGTCGAGCAAATCGCTGGACAACGAACAGGCGCTGCGCAAGGGCATCCGCAACCACGAAATCTACCTGGACTACCAGCCCAAGATCGACGCCGTCAGCGGCAAGCTGCTCGGCTTTGAAGCGCTGGCGCGCTGGGTGCGGCCGGGCGTGGGCATGATCAGCCCGGTGGAATTCATCGCCATCGCCGAGCGCACCGGCCTGATACCGGAGCTGGGCGCCATGCTGCTGGAGCTGGCCTGCCGCCAGATCGCCGCCTGGTACGCCGAGCTGGGCGACTGCATGCCGGTGGCGGTCAACGTCTCGCCGATGCAGCTGCTCAACCGCGGCTTTTTGCAGCTGGTCGAACGCGTGCTGAGCGAGACCGGCATCCCGCCGCGCTGCCTGACCTTGGAGATCACCGAAAGCGCGGCCGTGGACAACCTCGACGACACGCAGCTGCAACTCCAGCAGCTCAGCGCGCTGGGCATCGATGTGGCGATGGACGATTTCGGTACGGGGTTTTCGTCGCTGAGCATGCTGCGCCAGCTGCCGCTGAGCACGGTGAAGATCGACCGCGGCCTGATCGACCCGCTGCCGGCGCCGGACGCGGTGGCGGTGGTGATGGCGATCTGCCAGCTGGCGGCCGCGCTCGACCTGCAAGTGGTGGCCGAAGGCATCGAAACGCTGGAGCAAGCGGTGGCCGCGCGCGACGCCGGTTGTCACGCGCTGCAAGGCTTCTTCTACGCGCGGCCGCTGACGGTGGCCGACGCCGGCGAATGGATGCGGCGCCAGCAGGCCGGCGCCGACAGCGGCGGACTGGCCGGCCTGCTGGCCGGCTGACTACGCCGCCTTGGAGCCGAAGCCGCCCATGATGGCGTCGGCTTTCTGGCCCTCGTCTTCATCGTAGATATCGATGGTCAGCATGGCGCCGGTGCGCAGGCGGGCCTGCGCGGCGGCGGCCGGGCCGCCCGGCGTGAGGGAATCGAGCAGATTGCCGACCATGCTGGTCGACACGCTGGGCGGCAGCGTCGTATGCTTGGTCAGCTTGACGCAGGACGGCGGAAAGCCGCTGGCCAGCAGGGCGCTGCGGGCGCTTTCGGCGTCCGTCACCTGATCGAAGTTGCGGTGGATGGTGCGGGTCATGATGAGCCTCCTTCTTGAGACTGCGCAGTCATGGGCGGCTTAAAAGCCGGAGACCACGGTTTCGAAATGTTCCACTTTCGGTGGCAGGGCGAAATGGCTGCCCACCAGCCCGCGCCAGGTCAGGAAACCCTGGCTGCCGCGAAAATCGACCGTATGGTGTTCCACCGTCTGCCAGCCCACCACCAGGTGATAGGTATCGGGCACCTCGATGTCGCGGTCCAGGCGCATCGACAGGCAGCCGGCGGCGTTTTTGAACACCGGCACCGCCTCGGCCACCGCAGCCTGGAAGGCGGCGTGCGACTCGGGTTTGATGTACAGCTCGGCGATTTCATAAATCATCAGGCATTCCTTTCAAGATATGCCTCTATTGTGCCTCAAGCGCGGCCGGCGTGCGCAGGATGAACAACATCGCCTGTTGCGCCAGCTGCTGGATATCGGCGCCGCTGCCGGGCTTGTACCACTGCACGGTCCAGTTCAGCGCGCCGAAGATCAGCAGGCGGTCGAACTGCGAGGGCATGGCCCAGTCGCCGGAGCGGTGCAGGGCGGCGATGGCGTGGTCCCAGACGGCCTCGTAGCGGTCCTTGAGCGTGATGATGCGCGCGCGCGAGGCGGCGTCCAGCGAGCGCCATTCGTACAGCAGCACGGCGATGAAATGGTGGTCGGGCGCCAGCAGCGTGTGCAGGTGGGCCTCGACCAGCTTGCGCAGCAGCGCGCACGGCGGCAGCGGCTGGCGGGCGATGGCCTCGATCTCGGCCAGCGAGTGCGCCAGGCCTTGCTCCATGATGGCGGCCAGGATGTCCTGCTTGGTCTTGAAATGGTAGAACCAGCTGCCGGCCTGGATGCCGGCGGCGGCCGCGATATCGCGCACGGTGGTGTTGTCGTAGCCCTTGGTGCGGAACAGCTGGGCCGATTTCTCGATCAATTCCGCGCGCAAGCCGCCGCCTTCCCCTTTCTGGGGGCGGCCGCGTTTCTTCGGGCTGGGGGCGTCGAGGGCAGCGGCACTGGGCATGGCGTAGGTCGGGCGCGGTGGTGTGGCTTTCATTTTAATGCAGCGCGATGGCTGTGTTGAGAAAAAACCATACGGACACCGTATTTTGTGCTGCATCGCAACAACGTGGCGCAAGGATGGGCTTGAGGCAGATCAGGACTGCGGTTCGGAGCCGGGATTAAGCTGGCCGGACAGGGGTGGGCCGTGTGATGACAGCGAAAAATAGCGCGTTAGCTCAGCTTGACAACGGCCGGCATGGTGTCGAGGATGAGGTGATGGACGCCCAGATTGAAACATTGAGGCAGGAGAGCGGGCTTGGTTTCAGGGAAGTCAACGCCCGCATCGACGAGCTGCGCCGCGAGACCACGGAGCGGATAGACCAGTTACGCCGCGAGACCACAGCGCGGATTGACCTCTTGCGCGGCGAGACGATTACCCGCATGGATGCCATGCAGAGTCGCATGGACGCTATGCACCGTGATTTAGGTAGTCGTATCGACAATATGCACCGCGAGACTAGTGCCCGCATGGACGCCATGAACAGTGATTTGGGTAGCCGTATCGACAATATGCACCGCGAGACTACTGCCCGTATGGACGCCATGCACAGGGATCTAGGCAGTCGTATCGACAGCATGCACCGCGAAATCACCGTCCGCATCGACACGGTGATCTATGAAAGCCAGAAGCGTATGGATCGCAGCGACGCCCAGTTCCGCTGGCTGGTTGCGCTATTGCTTTCCGGTTTCCTGGGCATGTTCGGCCTGCTGGCCAAGTCCATGGCCGTGCTTTAGCGGGCTGGGGGAGTGTTGGTGCCGGTATATTTCCCGACCGCCGGCGCCGGTAGTAGCCGCCTCGGAGAGGCGCTAATTGGTCGTTCTGTGTGAGAACTGCGCTCACTATAACGGGCAAATATGACGGGCGTTTGACGTGCGGTTGAGAGTGAGGGTGCGTAGCCGGGCAAAGTGCGGTAGAATGAAGTTCTGTGGGGACGACCTGGTTTCGACGTGGGTTGCAAAGCAGAACAGGGCATACCGAGGCCTGGCTACCTCGTAAATACACCCAGAAAAACTTAACTGCAAACGATAACTCGTACGCACTGGCAGCTTAATTGCTGTTAGCTCCTAAACGCTTCTTCCCTGGGGCGGACCGTTAAAAGTCATGGAGTCATTTACAGGGAATCGCACTGTGAGGGGTCACTTCAATCCGTGCTAAATCTAAGGTGAATCGCTAGTCCAAAACGTGCACGTCCGTGTTGTACTGGTTAAATTAAATGATAGTGCTAAGTATGTAGAACTGTCTGTAGAGTGCTTGCGGACGCGGGTTCGATTCCCGCCGTCTCCACCACTGGATTCAAGAAAAAGGCCCCGGCGCGAAAGCACCGGGGCCTTTGTTTTTTAATCCTATGGCCGCAACCGGCAGCGGAACTCCCATCCAGCAGTCGATGTCCAATCCAAGACTCATAGCCGCCGGCGCGCGCGCCGTCCTTGTGCATAAAGGCCCGTCATGGAGAAGGAATCGAAGTCAGCAGGCGGCATTCCCTTCAGCGGGCTCATGGCCATCGTCATGCTCACGGCCGGCGGACTGTTCATCCGCGCCGTCCCGCTGGAGGCCACGCGCCCGCCGGTCAGCGAGCAGAAGATCGAACGCACCAGTGCCTCGCAGGACATGGATGCACGGCTTTGGCAGGATCCCTTTGGCGCCGTGGCGAGAGCGCGCGAGGAAGCCCAAAAGCACAAGCCGGCCCAGGCCAAGGCGGCCGACCGGCTGCGCAACGAGCGGTTGCGGGCAAGCATGAAGAGCCCGAACCGCACCAAGTCCAGGGTGGAGGTGCTCGCAGTGATGCTGCCGGGCGGTAGCTATTCGGAGGATATCGAGAGTCGGCGACGGATCCGCTACGCGGTGCTGGCCGGTCTGAATGCCAGTGGCCTGGTGCCGTTCGACGCCGAACACCTGGGTTATTTCTTTGCCGGTTCCCGCGACGCCGAAACACCAGATCCGCCGCTGCCTGAAGTCGTGCCCTTTGAATGGTTCGAACCCGGCACCCGGCAGGACAGCGCTACGGCCCCCTGGATGCTGGTCATGTGGGTCGACAGCGCCGGCTTCAAGACCTATCCGCTGCGCCAGTTGCGCGAACTGACCCGAGGCTTCGCCGATCTGCCGGTTAGCTGGCGCGTCCTCGGTCCCCACCGCTCGGATGGCTTGCGCGACATGGTGACGGAAGCTGAACCTCCCGGCGCCACGCCGCTGCCGGATGCGCCGCCCCTCCATATCTATTCGGCCGTTGCCACAGTGCCGGACACGCTCCTCGTTCCCCAATGGCGGTCCGGCGATACCCTGCCTCACTTTTTTGCCGGGCACAAGGTTAACCTGATACGCACCATCGGCGACGACGACCAGCTGGCGGATGCGATGATCAGGGAACTGGCCTTGCGCGGGCTGCATGCGGTCGAGCGCGCGAACAAGCAGGACGCGACTTGCCAGTTATGGAACATCGGCCCGGATACACCCAGCCACATCGCCATCGTCTCCGAATGGGACACGCTGTATAGCCGCAGCTTGCGCAACGAGTTCAAGGCTAGTCCCGACGAGCCCGGCTTTTGCACCCACCGCGCCAGCTATATGCGCGGCCTCGACGGACAACTGCCTGCCGCCGGCGGCGCCGACACTGCGGCGGCCAAGGCTGGCCAGGCCAAATTCGGGACCGAGAACAAGAATGACAGCCGCCAGCGCGATGGCAGCTACATCGAGATCGCCGAGGGACAGAGCCAGTTCGACTACCTGCGGCGCCTGGCAAAGCACCTGACCGAAGTCGACCGGGATATCCAGAAGAACAGCCCGGACGGCAAGGGCTTGCGCGCCATCGGCGTGCTCGGCTCGGACGTGCACGACAAGCTGCTGGTGCTGCAGGCTTTGCAGCCGGAGTTTCCCAACGCGATCTTCTTCACCACCGACATGGATGCGCGCTTCCTCCACCCGCGCGAGAAGGCGTGGACGCGCAACCTGCTTGTCGGCTCGCACTTCAACCTGCGCCTGTCGGAGATCATGCAAGGGGACATGCCCACCTTTCGCGACAGCTACCAGACCTCGGTCTTCCTGGCGACGCGCCTGGCCGTGGACGATGCGCGGCGCGCGCTGGCGGCGCGCACCGGCGCCGCATCGTCGAGCACAGCGCCGACCAGCCAGCAGACCATTGCCAACTGGTTGTCCGAGCCACGCCTGTTCGAGATCGGCCGCACCCAGGCCTTTGACTTCAGCCCGCCGCCGGCGGCGCCGGTGGCGGGCCACGAACCACGCAGCGCCTGCAAAGGTCCGGACTGGAGCCACTGCGGCGGCAGCCTCCATCCGATGCCCAGCCCCCTGTATCCGCGCTTGCGCATGGCCACGCTGCTGTTCATCGCGAGCCTGCTGGTCCTGATGCTGTGGCTGCCGCCTGTCCTGGTCAGCCGCACCGCGCGCCGGCGGCTGGTCAAGGTCTTCGTCATCGGATCGGCGGTGCAACGGACGTGGCGCTGGCAGACCTTTGCCGCCTTGTTCGTACTGGTGCAGATCGCGCTGCCGCTGCTGCTGGCCTGCTATTGGGAAGCGTTCGCCAACTGGCTCACCCGCGATGGCAAGCCGCTGGTCGCCCTGGAAGGCATCAGCTCCTGGCCGACCGAGGCCATCCGCCTGCTCACGCTGCTGCTGTGCCTGTATCTTATCTTTGCCGGCTGGAGCGCGCTCAGCCAGAATCTGGATGACATCATCGAGCACCTTCAGCTCGGGCCTTTGCGCAGCAAACTGCTGGCCGAACAGCGCGCAGCGGATCGTCGCCTGCCGCGTTGGCTGCGATTCATCAACATGTTTGCGCTGCACCTCGCCTTCCCGCCGGACGTGCCCGCCGGCCGCCCGGACGAGGACTTCCTGCGCCGATACATCGTGCAAAACCGTATCAGCGCGCGCGCCTTGCGCACCACCGCCGTCGTGCTGCTGGCCGCCGGCGGCAGCGGGTTCCTGTGGCTGGCGTTGCACGGCCCCACGTTCACTCCGCACCGGGGCGGCTTGTCGTTGACGGTGCATCATTGGCTGCACTCCCTGATGTTGATTGCCATGTATTTCCTCGTATTCTTTGTGGTGGACGCCACGATTTTTTGCGTGAGCTTCGTGCGCGGACTGCAGGGAGCCAACTGGCCGGCCGCTACGCTGGCCCAGTTCGAGAATGAACTGGGGATTCCGCGCGCCTACCTGAACGACTGGATCGACCTGGAGTTCATCGCCCTGCGCACCAGGTGCGTCACCCGTTTGATCTACTGCCCCTTTATCGTGCTGTCGCTCTTCCTGGTGTCGCGCAGCCCCGTCTTCGATCACTGGTACATGCCCGCCACCGGGTTCGTGCTGGCGGTGCTGGGCGCAGGGGTGGCCCTGGCCTGTGCGGTGACGCTGCGCTGCGCCGCCGAGACCGCGCGGCGCAATGCGACCAGGAAGCTGCGCAATGAGATCATGCGTGCGAGCGGCGAGGGCGCGGCGGACACGCCCAAGCCAGCCCAGCTCACGCTGCTGCTGGAACGCATCGAGCACCTGCACGAAGGCGCCTTCGCCCCCTTCTGGCAGCAGCCCTTGCTCAAGGCTGTCTTGCTGCCCTTTGCCGCGTTTGGCGGGACCAGCCTGCTGGACTACTTGGCGCTGGCGAATATCTAGGACAGATCCGGGGGCATGTCATGGGCAGAGGACGACCAAAGCAGGGCGAGCAGCCGCCGGCAAGCGAGGCCCCCGCCACCTACCGCAGCCACATGGCCGAAGAGCGCAGGCGGGCCTGCGAGCGGCGCAGCGCGATGTCCCTGAGCACACTGCGCAGCCAAGCCGATCAGCAATGGGGACTGGCGCTGTCGGGCGGCGGCATCCGCAGCGCCACGTTCTGCCTCGGCGTGTTGCAAGCGCTGAGCCGGATTCCTGCCGCTGCGCTGCCCGCTCCGCCCGGTGTCGCCAGGAGCGGCCAGGCCACCGCCGCGCACGACTGCCTGCTGGCCCAGTTCGACTACCTGTCCACGGTCAGCGGCGGCGGCTATGTCGGCAGCTTCTTCGGCAGCTTGTTCATTCCCGACCGCCTGGGGAGTCCCACGCCCGGAGGCCAGCCCCAAACCGACCAGCAGGCCGCGCAACAGGCCTACCAGGTGTTCACATGCGATCCCCCGCGCATGCGCGAAGCGCTGCGCGAGCATCTCGGCACGGCCGGTGGACGCGCCGAGATGGCCATGGCGTGGCTGCGGGAAAACGGCCGCTACCTGTCCCCGGTCAGCGCCGGCGATACGCTGTACGGCGCCGCGACCGCGCTCAGGGCCTGGCTGGGCATGCAATACGTGCTGGGCACGCTGCTGGCATGCCTGTTCCTGGTGCTTGCCCTGGCAAAGCTGGTCTACGGATACGGATTGGCTTGGGCTTATGCCGCTTATGGAGCGGCCGGCGCGGCCGGCCCGGGCGGACTGCTGCCCCAGTGGCTGAGGTTCGATGCCGGCCCTGCGCTGTGGTGCAGTCCGCTGTGGGATCTGGTGGCGCTGCTGGCGGCCGCATGGGTCGCGCCCTGCATCCTGGCATTCTGGCTCATCTATCCGCGCCCCAGCAGTACGATCGGCGACAAGCCCGACCTGCGGGCTGCGCTCACGTCCTTCTCCCGAAGCCTTGGCCGGCAATCGGGCTGGCTCCCGGCGGTCGTCATGGCTGGTTTGATCCTGCTGTTGAGTGGCGTCACGGCTGCCGTGTCCGCGCTGCATGACGCCGATTGGACTCGTCTGTTTTATGTGGCCGTCGCGACCTCGGGCCTGATGCTGCTGGCCATGATCTGGTGGTTCGGCACCAGCGTCGGCGACCACGCGGTGATCGGCAACCACCGTGTGGTGCTGACCCGCTGCCTGACCAGCGGCTTGCGCTGGAGCGGCGCCGTGCTGTTCGTCGCGCTGGCCGACACCGTCGCGCAAGGGCTGTACATGAACCCCGCGCTGCGGGTGCACTGGCTGTCGCAGCTGACGCTGGGCGGCGTGATGACCTGGCTGGTGCACATGACCCAGCACCAGATCAAGGCCGGCACCAGCCGCCCCAAATTGCGCTTGCCGCTGGACCTGCTGTTCGGCGTGCTGGGATTGTTGCTGGCCTTCGTCTTGTGCGTGTTCTGGGACATGGCGGTGCTGTGGCTCGAATGGAACGGCGGCATACCGCAGCCCGGCGCGCTCGCCGCGACACTGGCGGGCCGCTTGCCCTTGGTGTCGATCAGCCTGGCCTGCGCGCTGGCCCTGGTGCTGATCGTCGCGCACTATCCGCAATTTCTCAACCTGTCGACGCTGTCCGGACTGTACGGCGGCCGCCTGACCCGCGCCTACCACGGCGCCTCCAACGGCAAGCGCTTCGAGCACGCCTCGGCAGCGGCCCGCAGCTCCGCCGAACCCGACGCCAGCGACCATATCGACTATGCCGCCTACACCAGGAACCAGATGGCGCCCATGCATCTGATTAACATTTGCCTCAACCAGAACGTCGACCCGTCGGAACAACTGGTGCAACGCGACCGCAAGGGGCGGCCGATGGTCATCCTGCCCGGCATGCAGAACCATCCTGTCGTGCCCAACATCGCGGTCGACGGCCAGATCCTGCACCCGGACCCGGCCCTGCTGGCACAGAGCGACACGCTGACCATCGGCGAGTGGGTGGCGGTCTCGGGCGCCGCGGTCAGCAGCGGCATGGGGCGCGGCACCACGGCCGCCAAGGCTTTCCTGCTGGGCCTTGCCAACGTGCGGCTGGGACGCTGGTGGCAGTCCGGGATCCCGGCGAAGCCGGACGACGAGCGCAACCGCCTGGCCAGATGGATGCGCCGCTACTTCCCGACCCAGGTGTATCTGGTCGAGGAATTGACCGCCCATTTCCACGGACTGCGGCGCCGCTTTCACTACCTGAGCGACGGCGGCCATTTCGACAATACCGGCATCTACGAGTTGCTGCGGCCGGAGCGCCAGATCAAACTGATCGTGGCCTGCGACTGCGGCGCCGACCCCGCCTACCAGTACCACGACCTCGGCGTCCTGATCCGCCTGGCCCGGATCGACTTTGGCCTGGACCTGCGCCTGGCGGAGGGCGCGCAAGCGGCGGCGCTGGAGGACGCCTTCGGCAGTTTCGAGACCATGCGGCGGGGCGACCGCAACGGTCATTGTGCCTTGCTGCTCAACGGCTACCGTCCGGGCAGCGTACCGGGCGGCGCACCGGACGTGCGCATCGTCGTCCTCAAGCCGGTGCAGGTCGGCGCCATGCCGGGCGACCTGTGCACGCATGCCGCCGACCAGCCGCAGTTTCCCCAGCAGACCACGGCCGATCAGTTTTTTGACGAGGCGCAGTGGGAGAGCTACCGCAAGCTGGGCGCGCTGATCGCGGAGCGTGTGCTGGGGGCCGGCCAGGCGCATGCCGCCGTGCTGTGGCCATGCCTGAGCAGCTAGCGTGCGGCGCTGGTAGAATCGTTGTCCCAGTCTCTCCGCACAGGCCGCCATCCATGCTCAAATTCGCCCAACCCCAACTCGATGAAGACACCATCCAGGCCGTCGCCGCCGTGCTGCGTTCCAACTGGATCGCCACCGGCCCCAATGTGACGGAACTGGAGCGCGCCTTGTCCGAGAGCTTCAGCGGCCGCCCCTCGCGCGTGCTGACGTCGGCGACGGGCGCGATGGAAATCGCGCTGCAAGTATGCGGCATCGGCCCCGGCGACGAAGTGATCACCTCCGCGCAAAGCTTCTTCTCCGCGATGAACATGATCGTCAAGGTCGGCGCCACGCCGGTGTTCGTCGATTGCGAGCTGCACACCCGCGCCATAGACCTGGCGCAGGTGGAGGCGGCCATCACGCCGCGCACCAAGGCCATCATGCCGACCCACTTCCCCGGCGCGCTGGGCGACATCGACGCGCTGTACGCGCTGGCCAAGCGCCACCAGCTGCGCGTGATCGAAGACGCCGCGCTGGTGCAGGGCTCCTACTGGAAGGACCAGCCGGTCGGCGGCTTCGGCGACATCGCCACCTTCAGCTTCCACCCGAATAAAAACATGACCACCATCGAAGGCGGCGCCATCGTCGTCGCCAGCGAGGACGAGGCCAAACTGGTGGACCTGCTGCGCTTCCACGGCATCAAGCGCCTGCCCGACGACACGCGCGACGTCGCCGTCGCCGCCGGAAAATTCAATATGTCCGACGTCTCGGCGGTGATCGGCGTGCACCAGTTGAAGCAGCTGCCGCGCTTCCTGGTGCAGCGCGCCGCGCTGGTGGAGCGCTACTTCGAAAAATTCCCGCCAGTGCCGGGCGTGGTGCTGCCGCCGCAAGGCGTGCCGCGCCAGAGCTGGAATATGTTCAACGTGCTGATCCCCTACGAACAGTTCGGCCACACCCGCAAGAGCTTCCGCGCCGCCTTGCAGGAGCAGGGCGTGGGCACCGGCATGTCGTACGAAGCCTGCCACCTGACCACCGTCGGCCGCGGCTACGGCTACACCGACGGCCAGTTCCCCATCGCCGAACGCATCGCACGCGAAACCGTCACCCTGCCGCTGCACGCGTCGATGACGGCGGAGGATGTCGACCACGTCTGCGCCGTGGTCGCACAAATCCTCAAGGCCTGACCTTACATGCCGGGCGCCGGCACTTCAGGGATCTGGTTGCGCAGGCTGGCGTTGATGGTGTTCCAACCCTTGATCACGGCGATGGTGTAGCTGATCTCGGCGATCTCGTTGTCGGTGAAATGCTGCTGCAGCAGCGCGAAATCATCGTCGCTAGGGTGCTGGTGCGGGATCGCGTTGACCGCCTCGGCCCAGTTCAGCGCTGCGCGTTCGCGCTCGCTGAAGAAGGGCGCTTCGCGCCAGCCGGCGATGGCGTTCAGGTGGCGCGGATTGGCTTCCTGCTTGATCAGATCGCGCCAGTGCATATCGATGCAGACGCCGCAGCCGTTGATCTGCGATACGCGCAGATTGATCAGCTCCACCAGGCGCGGGCCCAGCGAACTTTTCTTGACGGTGCCGGACAGCGCGATCATCGCGTGCAGGTTGGCTGGCGCGAGCTGGAAGAAGGGGATGCGTGCGGAGTGGTTCATGATGGTGCCTTTCGTTCGTTTGAGGGCACACCATTGCGCCCTCCATACCTGTTAGACGCCCCGGCTTCACATCCTGTGACAGCTTTTTAAAAAAATCTCAAATAAATTGCGGCACACCGGTCAGCTTGTCCGGATTGCGCACGATGAAGATCGAAACGATGGCGCCGTCCTCCACCAGGAAGGACTGCGCCGACTCCAGCTTGCCGTCCACATAGCGGATCAGCCCCGGAGCGCCGTTGACGCGCGCCGACAGGTAGACGACCTTGTTCGGATTCTGGTGCTCCAGCGACCAGTACACCCCGGCCACGCGCCCGGCGCCGTGCAGGATGTGCAGGAAGGAGTTGACCTTGCCGCCGCCGTCGGCTACCAGTTGTACGTCGCCCGCCATCATCGCCTTCATGGCCGCGCGGTCGCCGACCTTGGCCGCCTCGATGAATTTACCCAGCAGGTCGCGGTGCTGGTCCTTCGGCACGTCGAAGCGCGGCTTCTGCTGCTGCACGCGCTCCTGCGCGCGGTGCACCATCTGCCGGCAGGCCGCTTCGCTCTTGCCCAGTACCTCGGCGATATCGGCATAGTCGTGATCGAACACCTGCCGCATCAGGAACGCCGCGCGCTCCTCGGGCGACAGCCGCTCCAGCACCCACAGGAAGGCCACCGACACCTCGCTCGCCATCTCGGCGCTGCTCTCGGGCGTGCGCTCGTCCAGTTCCACGATGGGCTCCGGCAGCCACCAGCCGACATAGGACTCGCGCTCCGCCATGCGTCCGCGCAGGCGGTCGATGGCGAGGCGGGTGGTGATCGTCACCAGCCAGGCCTCGGCCGACTGCACGGCCTCCTGCGCGCTGCCGTGCCAGCGCAGCCAGGCATCCTGCACCACGTCCTCGGCGTCTGCGCGCGTGCCGAGCATGCGGTAGGCGATGGAGAACAGTCGTGGACGCAGGGCGTCGAAGGCGATGGTGTCGGTCATGGCAGGTAAAAGTAGGAGTCGTTCAGCTTAGACGTGGCGGCATTCCATTTTGTGACAGTGTTGCACAACTGTTGATCCCATGTTGGTTTTGCAGCACCTCGCAGTGCAGCAAATGAAATACAACACTGTCCGAAAAATCATTTTACGTTCCCGCCGCAAGCCGCACCAATCCACAGCAGTGGCGATGCCTCTTTATCCAGAATGTGAATTTAGATGTACGTAATGATTCGTGTGCGCCGCAACAAATTTTCCCTACTCTGGCATGACTACTCAACAATAACGGGAACCGCCGTGGACAATCTACTTACCTTCCCCGACCAGTCCGGGATGACCTTGTCGATCCGCGCCAAGGCCTTGCTATTTCACGATCCGCGCTCGTCGGAACTGCTGCAACAGGTGGAGCGCATCGCCCGCAGCGACGCCACCACCCTGATCGTCGGCGAGACCGGCACCGGCAAGGAGCTGATCGCGCGCCACATCCACAACCAGAGCGGGCGGCGCGGTCCCTTCGTCGCGGTCAACTGCGGCGCCTTCAGCGAAACGCTGATCGATGCGGAGCTGTTCGGCCACGAAGCGGGCGCCTTCACCGGCGCCACGCAGGCGCGCTCCGGCTGGTTTGAAGCGGCCAACGGCGGCACCCTGTTCCTCGACGAGATCGGCGACCTGTCGCTGGCGCTGCAAGTGAAGCTGCTGCGCGTGCTGCAGGAGCGGCAGGTGGTGCGCCTCGGCGCGCGCCAGCCGATACCGCTGAACGTGCGCCTGGTGGCGGCCACCAACGTCGACCTGCACAAGGCGATAGCGGCCGACCGCTTCCGCTCCGACCTGTACTACCGCCTCGGCGTGGCGACCGTGCACCTGCCGCCGCTGTGCGAACGCACCGGCGACATCCTGCCGCTGGCCCGCCATTTCATCGACGTCTACAGCGGCAAGCTGAAACTGGAGGATGTCACGCTGTCGTCGGACGCCAAGGTGGCGCTGCTGTCCTACGAATGGCCGGGGAATATCCGGGAGCTGGAAAACGTCATCCACTTCGCGCTGATCGTCTGCCGCGACAACCAGATCCAGGCCGAAGACCTGAAGCTGACCGGCATCTCGCACCGCCATCACACGCACCTGGCGCGGCAGGCGCCATCCGCGCCGCCGCCTCCGAGTGCGGACAGCTTGCAGCAGCAGCTGTCTGCGCTGGTCAACAGCATGATAGACAGTGACCAGCCGGACCTGTTCGACCGCTTCGAGGAAGCCGTGGTGCGCACCGCCTTCGACTCCTGCCACCGCAACCAGGTGCAGACGGCGCGGGTGCTGGGCATCAGCCGCAACATCCTGCGCACGCACCTGAAGCGCTTCGGCCTGATCGGCTTCGACGCGGTGGGCGAGTTGGGTGCGGTGCCTGGCTCCGCCGGCCACGGCGAACTGCTGCAGCATTGATGGGGGCCGAAACCATGCGTCTACAGGCGCACCGGCTGGCCTGCGCGCGCGGCGAGCGGCAGCTGTTCAGCGATCTGAATTTCGAACTGCAAAGCGGCGAAGCCTTGTGGCTCAAGGGCGGCAACGGCAGCGGCAAAACCAGCCTGCTGCGATTGCTGTGCGGCCTGGGAAGGCCGCTGGCGGGGGAGGTGCGCTGGAATGGACGGCCTATCCAGCAACTGCGCGAAGACTATCACCGCCAGTTGATTTACTGCGGCCACGCCAGCGCTGTCAAGGACGACCTGTCGGCCTGGGAGAACGTCGCCACCGCCAGCACCTTGTCCGGCACCGCGTGCAGCCGTGAGCAGGCCGTGGTGGCGCTGGTCAGCGTGGGACTGGGCGGCGCGGCCGACTTGCCGGCGCGCGCGCTGTCTCAGGGGCAGCGGCGCAGGGTCGCACTGGCGCGGCTGGCGATCGATCCGCTGCCGCCGTTGCTGCTGCTGGATGAGCCCTTCGTCGCGCTTGACCAGACGGCCGTGCAGTCCCTGTGCCGCACGCTGAACCGGCACCTGGCGTCGGGCGGAATGCTGATCTACACCACGCACCAGGCGCAGGCCTTGCAGGCGCGGAGGCTGGAGCAGTTCGACCTGGACCGGCTGCTGCCATGCTGACCGCGCTGGCGCATGTGGTACGGCGCGACCTGCTGCTGGCCTTCCGCCGGCGCACGGACATTTTGAGCACGCTGACGTTCTTCGTCATCGTCTGCACCTTGTTCCCGCTGGGCGTGGGGCCGGAGCCGGAACTGCTGCGCACTCTGGGCCCCGGCGTGCTGTGGGTGGCCGCGCTGCTGGCCAGCACGCTGGCGCTGAATCGCCTGTTCGGCCTCGATCACGCCGACGGCACGCTGGAGCAGATGCTGCTGTCGTCCGAGCCGCTGGTGCTGATCGTGGCCGGAAAGGTGGTCGCGCATTGGCTGGTCAGCGGCTTGCCGCTGGTGCTGTTGACGCCCTTGCTGGCCTTGCAGTTCGGCCTGGACGGCCCGGCGACAACGTCGCTGGCTCTGAGCCTGCTGGTCGGCACGCCGGCACTGAGCCTGGTGGGTGCCATCGGCGCCGCGCTCACGCTGGATGTACGGGGCGGCGGAGTGCTGGTGGCCTTGCTGGTGCTGCCGCTGTACGCACCGGTGCTGATCTTCGGCGCCGGCGCCGCGGTCGCGGATGCGGGCAGCAGCACGGCCGAAGCCAACCTGTTGCTGCTTGGCGGCCTGCTGGCCGGCGCCGCCGCGCTGGCGCCGTGGGCCACCGCATCCGCATTGCGTATTTCATTGGAATGACTGAAGAAGGAACATCATCGTGCTGAGTATCCGAACCACCTACACCGCCGACGCGGGAGCGCCGCGCACCGGCCGCTGGCTGCGCTACGCTGCGCCGCAGGCCTTCTTCCCGTTGGCCGGCCGCGCCATTCCCTGGCTGCTGGCCGCCGCGCTGCTGCTGTCGGCGATTGGCCTGTATATCGGCCTGTTCGCCGCGCCGACCGACTTCCAGCAGGGCGACGCCTACCGCATCATCTTCGTCCACGTGCCTGCGGCCTGGCTGTCGATGCTGATCTACGTGGCGATGGCTTTCTGGGCCGCCGTCGGCCTGGTGCTGAATACGCGGCTGTCATCGATGATGGCCAGCGCGCTGGCGCCAACGGGCGCGTTGTTCACCTTCCTGGCGCTGTGGACCGGCGCGCTGTGGGGCAAGCCGACGTGGGGCGCATGGTGGGTGTGGGATGCGCGGCTGACGTCGGAGTTGATCCTGCTGTTCCTCTACATCGGCTTCATGGCGCTACAGGCGGCGATCTCGGACCCGCGCCGCGCCGACCGCGCCGGCGCGGTGCTGGCGCTGGTGGGCGTGGTCAACGTGCCGGTGATTTACTTCTCCGTCCAGTGGTGGAACACGCTGCACCAGGGCTCGTCGATATCGCTGCGCAGCGCGCCGACGATGGCGACGCTGATGCTGCAAGGGATGCTGATCATGACGCTGGCGCTGTGGGCCTACGCCATCGCCGCCACGCTGCAAAGGCTGCGCGCCATCGTGCTGGAACGCGAGCGGCACACGGATTGGGTACAACGTTACGTCACGGAGCAACGATGATTTGGGATAGCTGGAGCGATTTGATCGCGATGGGTGGGTATGCGAAGTACGTGTGGGGTTCGTTCGCCGTGGTGGCGCTGGTGCTGGCCGGCGAGCAGGCCGCGCTGGCGCTACGCCGCCGCGGGGCGTTGAAGGCGGCCCGCTCGGTGCAGGCATCGGGAACGCGCGCATGACGCGCCGTCAACAGCGCCTGGCATTGCTGGCCGCCGCCTTGAGCGCGTTGCTGGTGGCGGCCTGGCTGATACTGTCCGCGTTCCAGAAAAACCTGGTGTTCTTCTTCACGCCCAGCCAGGTGCTGGCGGGCGAAGCGCCACGCAACAAGAGCTTCCGTATGGGCGGCATGGTCGAACCGAACAGTTTGAAACGCGAAGCCGACGGCATCACCGTCAGCTTCATCGTCACGGACACGGTGCAGCGCCTGCCGGTGCACTATCGCGGCATCCTGCCGGACCTGTTCAAGGAAGGCAAGGGCGTGGTCGCGCAGGGAAAGCTGGGCAACGACCACCGCTTCGTGGCCGAGGAAGTGCTGGCCAAGCACGATGAAAACTACATGCCGCCGGATGCAGCCTACGCGCTGAAGAAGGGCCGTCAAACCGCCAAGGTGGACAAATGATCGCCGAACTGGGTAACTTCGCGCTGATGCTCGCATTGGCCCTGGCGCTGGTGCAGGCCAGCCTGCCACTGCTCGGCGCATGGCGCGGCAACCAGCGCTGGATCGCACTGGCGCGGCCTGCTGCTGCCGGACAGTTTGTCTTCGTCAGCGCCGCTTTCGGCTGCCTGCTGGTGGCGTTTGCCGTCAATGACTTCTCGGTGGCGTATGTAGCTTCCAATTCCAACTCGATGCTGCCGATTTACTACCGCGTGGCAGCGGTGTGGGGTGGGCACGAAGGCTCGCTGCTGCTGTGGGTGCAGATACTGGCCGGGTGGACGGCTGCGGTGGCGGTGTTCAGCCGCCGCTTGCCGCCGGCGATGACGGCGCGCGTGCTGGGCGTCATGGCGTGGATCAGCGTCGGCTTCCTGCTGTTCATGCTGTTCACGTCCAACCCGTTCGAGCGCCTGCTGCCGGCCGCGCGCGATGGTCGCGATCTCAATCCGCTGCTGCAGGACTTCGGCATGATCATCCATCCGCCCTTGCTGTACATGGGCTACGTCGGCTTCTCCGTGGCCTTCGCGTTCGCCATCGCCGCGCTGCTGGGCGGCCAGCTGGATGCGGCATGGGCGCGCTGGTCGCGGCCGTGGACGCTGGTGGCGTGGGCCTTCCTCACGCTGGGCATTTTCATGGGCAGCTTCTGGGCCTACTATGAACTGGGCTGGGGCGGCTGGTGGTTCTGGGATGCGGTGGAAAACGCGTCCTTCATGCCCTGGCTGGTCGGCACCGCATTGATACATTCGCTGGCGGTGACGGAGAAGCGCGGCAGCTTCAAGAACTGGACGGTGCTGCTGGCGATCGTCGCGTTCTCGCTGTCGCTGCTAGGAACCTTCCTGGTGCGTTCCGGCGTGCTGACATCGGTGCATGCTTTCGCCACCGATCCGCGCCGTGGCCTGTTCATCCTGGTCTTCCTGGCGATCGTCATCGGCGGTTCGCTGGCGCTGTACGCGTGGCGCGCGCCATCGGTGGGCTTGGGCGGCCGGTTCGCGCTGTTCTCGCGGGAGTCGCTACTGCTGTTGAATAACGTGCTGCTGCTGACGGCGGCCGCCACGGTCCTGCTGGGGACTTTGTATCCCTTGCTGCTGGATGCGCTGGACCTCGGCAAAATATCGGTGGGCGTGCCTTACTTCGAGGCGGTGTTTGTGCCGCTGATGCTGCCGGTGCTGGCGCTGATGGCGGCCGTGCCCTTCGTCGAGTGGAAAACGGCGGAGCTGCGGCCGGTGCTGGTGCGCTTGTCGCGCATCGGCCAGGCCTCGCTGCTGTTTGGTTTGGCGGCCTGGCTGGGCTGGAAGCTGACGCCGGCCGTCGCGGGCGGCTTGATGCTGGCGGTGTGGATAGTACTCGGCACGGCGCTGCATCTGTTCCAGCGCGCGGCGACGGCGGGGGAGGGCGTGTCGCTTGGCCGCCATCTTGGCAAGCAGCCGTTGAGCTACTGGGGCATGCTGGCGGCCCATGCCGGCGTGGCGGTGTTCGTGGTCGGGGTCACGCTGGTCAAGGGCGGCGAGGTATCCGAGGACATCAGCTTGCGCGTCGGTGACAGCATCGTCAGCAACGGCTGGCGCTACAGCTTTACCGCGCTGGAAAAAATCGACGGCCCGAACTACATCGCCGCCCGCGCCACCTTCGAAGTACGCGGCGCGGATGGCCGGGTGCTGGTGCTGCGGCCGGAAAAACGCTACTACACCGTGCAGCAGATGCCGATGACCGAAGCGGCCATCGATCGCGGCTTCACGCGGGATATCTATTTGTCGCTGGGCGAGCCGGGCAAGGATGGCGCCTGGGCGGTGCGTTTGCAGAACAAGCCGTTCGTCGGCTGGATCTGGGCGGGTTGTCTGATTATCGCCAGCGGCGGCCTGCTCGCCGCATCCGATAAGCGCTACCGGCTGGCGCGGCAGGGAAGCGTCTCCCCGTCCGCTACTGCAGTTCCGATTTAATCTGGAGAGAATATGAAACGATACATCGTGCCGCTGGGCGGCTTTGCGGTGCTGCTGGTTTTCCTGGGCATAGGTTTGCGGCTCAAGCCACAGGAGATACCGTCGCCGCTGATCGGCAAGCATGCGCCGGAATTCTCGCTGCCGCAAGTCGAGGATGCGGGGCGCACCTTCAATTCGAAGGACATGGCGGGCAAGGTATGGGTGCTGAACGTGTGGGCATCCTGGTGCGCGCCGTGCCGCGCCGAGCATCCCGCGCTGCTGGAGTTTTCGCGGCTGGCGGCTGC
This sequence comes from Rugamonas rivuli, assembly GCF_009380165.1. Lineage (GTDB taxonomy): Bacteria > Pseudomonadota > Gammaproteobacteria > Burkholderiales > Burkholderiaceae_D > Rugamonas > Rugamonas rivuli. Next base: position 264,440 of record NZ_WHUF01000003.1, on the reverse strand, counting down.
GCCGGTGGTGGGGCTGAACTACAACGATGTGCGCGGCGACAGCCAGAAGTGGCTGCGGGAGTTCGGCAACCCTTACCAGGTGTCGGCGTTCGACGGCGACGGCAAGACCGGCATCGAGTTCGGCGTGTACGGCGTGCCGGAGACCTTCGTCATCGACAAGCAAGGACAGATACGCCTGAAACTTACCGGGCCACTGACCTCCGAACTGATACGCGAAAAGCTGTTGCCGATCATACGGGAGCTGAATCATGTCTGAGCTGCGGCGTAGTCTGGCATGTCTGGCTGCGGTTTGGTCTTTGCTGTCGCAGGCTGCGCCATCGTCGGCCGAAGCAGCGCTGGAGCTGCGCGTTCAGCACGTGGCCGAACAGCTGCGGTGCCTGGTTTGCCAGAACCAGACCATCGCCGATTCGCACGCCCAGCTGGCGCTGGATCTGAAGAAGGAAGCCCGTACCCAATTGGCCCGCGGCCGTTCGGAGCAGGATGTGATTGATTTCATGGTGCAGCGCTACGGCGACTTCGTGTTGTACCGGCCGCCGTTCAAGGCCAATACCTGGCTGCTTTGGCTGGGACCATTCGCGCTGTTGGCCATCGGCCTGCTGACGCTACTGCATCAACTGCGGCAACGCGGTTTCGCAATGGAGGATTCGGAATGACGAGGTTCATCCTGATCGCGGGCGCCATGCTGGCCTGCAGTCTGCTGTTTGTATTGCCACCGTTGTTGCGCCGCGAAGTTGGCGGCGACGCGCTCGTGAAGGCGCCGCGCCAGCGCTGGTCCGTGATACTGGTCGGACTGTTCGTGCCGCTGCTGGCGGCGTCGCTGTATGCATTGCTGGGCACTCCGGCGGCGCTGGAGCGTCCATCGGAGCCGGCGCTGCCCGCCGCATCGCCCGACGCCGCCGTCGGCCCTGAACAGGTCGAAGCCATGGTGGCCCGCCTGGCCGCGCGTCTCGCCAGGGAGCCGAATGACGCCGATGGCTGGCGCATGCTGGCGCGCTCCTACGAAACGCTGCGCCGCTTCGATCAAGCGGCCGATGCCTACCGCCATCTGCTGGCGCTGGAACCGGCCACTCCGGAACTGCTGGTGGACTATGCGGTCGTACTGGGCATGACGCTCAATACCTCGCTGGTCGGTGAACCGGAAGCCCTGATCGCCCGCGCGCTGGCAATCGACCCGAATCACATCCAGGCCTTGGCGCTATCGGGCAGCGCGGCGCTGGAGCGCGGCGATTATGCAAGCGCCGTCAAGCCGTGGAAGAAGATACTGGCGCTGGTGCCGGCGGATTCGGATATCGGGAAATCGATCTCGGCGAACATCGCCCAAGCGGAGGCACAGGCACAGCGGCGATAGCGCGCCGCGCCTGCGCAGGCGGCCGTCAGGCCGCTTCCTCGAGATGATGGTGGTCTTCGCGCGCCTGAGCCGGCAAGGGGATGGTATAGATACCGGCATCGGTGGTCAACAGCAGACCGGCAATCGACGCCGCGTTTTGCAGCGCCGCTTTTGTCACCTTGGCCGGATCCAGTACACCCAGTTCAAACAGATCGCCGTAGCTGCCATTGGCTGCGTCGTAGCCGAAGTCCCCGCTGCCCTCAATGACCCGCGCCAGCACGGCGGCAGGCTGGCCGCCTGCATTGGCGACGATCTGCCGCAAAGGCTCTTCGAGCGCGCGCAGCACGATTGCAATGCCCGCATCCTCGTCCGCGCTGTCGCCACATAGATGCAGCGCGGCCTGCCTTGCGCGCAGCAGCGCCACACCGCCTCCGGGCACAACACCCTCGGCGATGGCGGCGCGTGTCGCGTGCAGCGCATCCTCCAGCCTTGCCTTCTTCTCGGACAGTTCGGCCTCGGTGGCGGCTCCCAACCGTATCACCGCCACGCCGCCGGACAGGCCGGCCAGGCGTTCATGCAGTTTGTCGCGGTCGTAGCCGGCGGACGTGTCGGCTATCTGGGCCTTGATCTGCGACGAGCGTGCTGCTAGTCCTGCCGCAGGACCGCCGCCGTCGATGACGATGGTGTGCTCCTTGCCCACCTCAACCCGCCGAGCCGTACCCAGATCGGCCAGCGTAACAGCTTGCAGCGTCAAGCCACTGTCGCCGGATAGCACACGGGTGCCGGTCAACGCCGCCAGATCCTCCAGACTCTCGCGGCGGCGCTCGCCGAAACCCGGCGCCTTCACCGCCACCGACTTCAGCAAACCCCGTGCGTGATTGACCACCAGGCCGGCCAGCGCCTCACCCTCCACATCCTCGGCCACGATCAGCAGCGGCCGGCCGGTTGTGGCGACCAGTTCCAGCAACGGCAACAGCTCGCGCACGTTGGCGATCTTTTGATCGGCCAGCAGTATCAGCGGCCGTTCAAGCTCCGCCACCTGCCGTTCCGCATCGCTGATGAAATAGGGCGACAGGTAGCCGCGCTTGAACTGCAAGCCCTCGGCGATGGTCAGGTCATCCTGCAACGACGGCCCGTCCTCCACCGTAATCACGCCATCCCTGCCCACACGTTCGAAGGCGCCTGCGATCAAGTCGCCGATAGCCGCATCGGCGTTGGCGGAAATGGTGGCCACCTGCGCGATTGCCTGGTTGGTGGCGACCGGGCGGGCGGCCGCAGTCAATTCAGCCACGACGGCGGCCACCGCCTTGTCGATGCCGCGCTTCAGCCCTATTGGACTGAAACCGGCCGTGACGTACTTCAGGCCTTCGCGCACGATGGCTTGCGCGAGAACGGTGGCGGTGGTGGTGCCATCGCCCGCATCGCTGCCGGTGCGCGCGGCGACTTCCTTGATCAGTTGCGCACCCATGTTCTGCAACGGATCGGCAAAGTCGATCTCACGCGCCACGGTGACGCCATCTTTGGTCAGCGCCGGCGTGGCATGGCCGCGCTCCAGCACCACGTTTCGGCCCTTGGGGCCTAGCGTCAACCTGACCGCATTGGCCAGGACATCGACGCCGGAAGCCAGGCGCCTGCGGGCGCCGTCCCCAAATACGATACCTTTCGCCGTCATCAGTTGGCGGCGAAGCAGTACAGCAGGCCGGCGCCGCCGGTGGCAACCAGGTTCGCCTGGCCGCAGCCACGGCTTGGATGCGCCGCGTTCCAGGACGTATTGCCGCCGCCCGTGCGGTCGAAGTGGCCCAGCTGCGTGGAGCCGTCGGCGGCGCTGCTGGTGTAGTTTTTACACGTATGGTCGGCGGCATCGGCGTAGGCGCGGCCGTCCGGCTGCGAACCGGTGATGATGTCATGCTCGTTCGGTTTGTCGCCTGCGCCCTTCACCGGCTCGTTCTTCTCGGTGAAGACGGTGGTGCGCGTCAGGTTGTTGCCGAGGCGCGCTGCATCGAGCGTATCGCCATGCAGGTGCGCCACGTCACGCGCCACCACGGCGCCGCGGGTGTTGAACCAAGGTCCATTGCCGATGCGGTCGCGCGCATTGACCGCAGGCTTGCCATCGGCCGTCTGGGTGCTGAGGTAAGCGCGCCAGGTCTGCTTGCCCGCGCCGACCGACTCGGCCAGCTTCTGGCAGTGCGCGTCGGCGCCGGCCAGGCCGCCGAGGTCCGCACCTTTGCCCAGGCCTTCGCTGGTGACGAAGAAGCTCAATGGCTTGGCTGGATCGGTGGAACGCGCGATGTTCGGCTGCGCAGGCGCGGCAGGTGCTTGCGCCAGCGCCGCATGGGAGAGGCACAGCGCCGTGACGGCGCCGCAGATCAGGGATGCTTTATGTATGGTCGTGGTCATGTTCAGTCTTTGGATTTGAAATCGTCGTGGCAGGATTTGCAGGTGCGCTGCAATTTGCCGAATTGGGCCTTGATCGCCGCCACATCGCCGCCACCCGCCAGGGCGGCCAGCTCGGTGGCCTCCTTGCCGAAGCTGGCATTGAGTTCAGCGAAGTGCTTGCCGTCCTTGAACAGCTCCGGCTTGGCGCTGGTGTCGTGCCAACCCTTGCCTTGCTCGGTGCCGGCCGCGAACAGGCCGCCCAGGCCGGAGTTGGCGATGGCGGCGATGGTGTTAGCCGCGCGCTGTACCTCGTCCTTGTTGTACTGGCCTTCGACCGACGCCTTGATACGGCCGGTATTCCACGCCACCAGCTGGAAGGCCGACTGGCGCCACTTGATGAGGTTCTCCGGCTTGGGCGCCTGCTGCGCCAGCACGCCGGCCGAACCTGCGAGGAGGGTGATCGCCAGCGTTGGGATCAGTACTTTCTTGAGTCCTTGTTTCATCTGTTTTCCGTCGTCGAGTTGAAAAAAACGTTACTTGGCGCGTCCGCCATAACCCTCTGCCAGCAAGGCGATCTTGTAGGCCGCGCCGCGTCCGACCACATAGAGAGTCTTCTTGTCCGGCCCCGCGAAGGCCAGGTTCTGCGGCGCCTTCGGCAGCGCCACCACGCCCAGCGCCTCGCCCTTGCTGGAGAAGATCTGGATGCCGGCGGTGGAGGCCACATACAGCCTGCCGTTGTTGTCGACGGCCAGGCCGTCGGCGCCGCTGCTGTTGCCGGTGTCCGTCTTGCGCCAGCCTTCCAGGCGCGCGAAGTTGCGGCGCGGGCCTATGCTGCCGTCGGCGGCGATGTCGTAGGCCAGCACGTGTTCTCCTGCGGTGTTGGCGACGTACAGCACCTTCTCGTCTGGGCTCAGCTGGATGCCGTTGGGGCGTTCGATATCGGCGGCGATGCGCTGCAGCTCGCCCGATGGCGTGATGTGATACACGGCGGGCTTGGCCACCACCGGCTGATCCGCCGGCGCTGGCGTGCCCGCCGGACGTGGCGGAGGGCCGGAGTCGGTGAAGTAGACGCCACCCTTGCGGTCCACCACCAGATCGTTCGGGCGGCCGAACGGCTTGCCCTCGAACTGGTCGGCCAGCGTACGTGCATGCGATGGCGGATAGACGATGCCGACGCGTGGCTTCAGCACCTGCACCGCATACAGATCGCCGCTGGCGTTGAAGCCCAGGCCATTCGAACCGTTGCTGTTGTCGAGGAAGGTGGACGTGCTGCCGTCGGCGGCGATGCGGGTGATGCGGTTGGCCGTGGTCTCGGTGAAGATCAGGCTACCGTCGGGCAGCACGACCGGGCCTTCGGTGCCGGTAAAGCCATCGCGTATCAGCTCAATCGGCGTGCCGGCTGCCACCACGCCCGCGATGGCTGGCGTGGTGGTGGGGCCTGCCGCAGTCTGCGCGTTGGCGGTGATGTCGGCCGCCACCAGCGCCAGGCCGGTCGCGACCAGGGTTGCGAGGTGAGGCCGCCAGGTGGTATAGCGTTTGATCATCGTCGTGCTCCTCAAGATTTTTTGGCCGGACGCTGGGCCAGTTGCTGCACGGCCGCCAGCGCCTTCTCGACGTTGGCCTCCGGCGTCAGGCCACCCACGGCGGCGGCTATCCTGCCGTCCGGCGTGATGACGAAGGTGGTGCGTTCTGCCGCCGCGTGGTCGATCTCGACGCCGCGCGTATCCTTCTTGCCGGCGGCGATTTCGCGGATCGCCAGCTCGTAGGACTTGGCGATGTCGCCGTTGACATCGGCGGCGACAGGGAATTTTCCGGCGCAGTAGTTGGGATCGGCCGAGAACTCGTTGAGCCGCGCGATGCTGTCCAGCGAAACACCAACCACCGTGGCGCCGGCGGCGCTGAACTTGTCGTGGTTGACGGCGAAGGTATGCGCCTGGATGTTGCAGCCGCCGGTGAAGGCGGACGGGTAGAAGTACACCACCACCGGCCCTTTCTTCAGCGCGTCCTTGAGCGAGAAGGCGAAGGCCTTGCCGGCCTGCGACGCCTGCACCTTGAATGCGGGAGCGGCATCGCCTTCCTTCAGCGCGGCGGTGGCGGGCAGCGCGACTGCGGCCGCCAGCAGCGTAGCGATTAACATGCGTTTCATTGGTACTCCTGTTCTGGTTAGTGGTCTACATTTCGGATACATAGCGGGCCAGCGCTTCGATCTCGGCGTCGCTGAGCGGCGCCGCAAACTGGTTCATCACGCCGCCGGCACTGTTGTTGCGGCTTCCGCTGCGCCAGTCGTGCAGTTGCTGCTCCAGGTAGCGCTGGCCCTGGCCGCCGATGACCGGGCCGGCGCCCGCCGTGCCTTTACCGCCTTCGCCGTGGCAGCTGGTGCAGGCGGGCAGCTTGCGCGCGGGGTCGCCTTGTGCGTACAGCTGCTGCGCATGCGACAGCGGGGCGGTGGCCTGCTGATGCGCCTGTGCTGACTTGGCGGCGGCCGGCATCGGCGGCAGCGTGGCGAAGTAGGCGGCGATGTCGGCCAGGTCGGCGTCGCTGATCCCGGTGGCCATCATCTTCATGAATTCATGCTTGCGTTTCCCGCTGCGAAAATCCTGTATCTGCTTGATGATGTACTCCGGGTACTGGCCGCCCAACTTGGCGAACTTGCCGTCCGTGCCAACGCTGAAGCCCTGGCCTTCGCCGCTACCGCCGTGGCATTCCAGGCAGCGCTCGGAGTCAGCCTTTTCCCTGCCCACTACCGGATCGCCACGTGGAGCGGCGGAGGCAGGCAGCTGCGCCAGCAGCAGCCACGCCAGCGCGGCCGTTTGTAAAACTCTGCGAATACGCTACTCCTTCTTGTAAAAAGTGTGGCAGGTGCGGCAGGTGCGCGACAAGGTGGTGGCGGCCGTGGTGGCCGATTCAAAATTATTGACCGCCACGAAGCCGACGATATCCGTCGACAGCTCCTTGCTTTGCCGCGCCAGGTCTACCGCGTTCTTTGCATCGCCCTTGTGGTCGAAGAAGGTCTCGACCTGCGCGAACATCTGCGTCAGTTCCTTCGCATCCGCCGTGGCGGCCTGCTTGTTACTCAACGCGATATTCGACGACAGGCTTTTGTTGGTATCCTCGATGGACTGCATCAGGTCCACACTCAGCTCTTCAGCCGACCGGACCCCGGCCGACAGCGCCATCGAGACTGCAAACAGCAAAATGACTTTACGCATGGCGGCCTGTTCTCAGGCGATCAGTTCTTTGATGACTTTTCCATACACGACGGTCGGACGTTCCGAGCGGCCGTTGTTGAGGAAGGTGGTTTTCAGGTGGTCGAGGCCCAGCAGTTGCAGTACCGTCGCGTGCAGGTCATAGGTGTCGACAGCCTTGTCCTTGTCCGCCACTTGCAGGCCGATTTCGTCGGTCGCGCCGTAGGTGCTGCCGGCCTTGATGCCGCCGCCCGCCACCCATTGCGTATAGCCCCACGGGTTGTGATCGCGGCCGTTGCCGCTTTGGCCGTAGGAGGTGCGGCCGAATTCCGAAGTCCACACCACCAGCGTCGAGTCGAGCAGACCACGCGACTCCAGGTCGGCCAGCAGGCCGGCGATAGGCTTGTCGATCATGCGGGCGTTGACGCTGTGGTTCTTTTCGAGTTCGCTGTGAGCGTCCCAGCTGGTGATCTCGGTCTGGCCATCGGGTGCGCCGGATACCACCTGGATGAAGCGCACGCCGCGTTCCACCAGACGGCGAGCGCGCAGCAGCGTGGTGCCGTAGCTCGCGCTGGTCTCGTCGTTCAGGCCATACAGCTCCTTGGTAGCGTCGCTTTCCTTGCCCAGGTCCACGGCTTCCGGCGCGGCGACCTGCATGCGGTCGGCCAGTTCGTAGGAACGTACGCGGGCTTTCAGTTCGGTGTCCGCCGAGTAGCGCGCCGCGCCTTCGTTGTTCAGGCGTTTGAGCAGGTCCAGCGAGGCGCGCTGCTGCGACGCGGTGCGCAGTTCCGGGCGTTCCAGGTACAGGATGGGTGACGGGCCGGGACGGAAGGCCGTGCCCTGGTACACCGCCGGCAGGAAGCCGGAGTTCCAGTTGACCGAACCGGCGCTAGGCTCGCTCTTGCCGTTGTAGAGCACCACGTACGGCGGCAAGTCGGGATTGGCCGAACCCAGTGCGTAGCTGACCCACGCGCCCAGCGAAGGGCGGCCGGGACTCAGGTCGCCGGTATTCAGCTTCAGGATCGAGATGTCGTGGGTGGCGCCGACGGTCACGCTGGATTTGATGAAGGCGATCTTGTCGGATTGGGTGGCGATGTTGGGCACCAGGTCCGAGAACCACGAACCGCTGTCGCCATGCTGCTTCCATGTGCGCTTGGATGCATACAGTTTGCCGACGCCGCCCTGGGTACTGGTCTTGATCCCTTTCAGGAAGGAGGCCGGTACATCCTGGCCCGCCAGCTTGATCAGGTCCGGCTTGTAGTCGAACAGGTCCAGCGTGCTCGGGGCGCCGTTCATGTGCAGCCAGATCACGGATTTGACCTTGGCCGGGAAGTTCGGCTGCTTCGGCGCCAGTGGATCTGCCAGTTCGGCGGCGGTGGCCGCGTGCAGCAAGCCGCCGCCAGGCAGCAGGCCGGTGAGCGCGCCGGCGCTGAGGCCAAGACCGGATTTAAGCAGGAAGTCGCGACGTGTATTGATACTCATGGTGCAGTCCTTTTAAATAGTTTTAGAAGCGGTAGGCAAAGTCGTTGGAGTTGGAGACCGCGTGCACCAGGTCGACGAACGCCGCCGCCCGCACCGGATTCACTTGCTGGTTTTCTTTCAGGCCGAGCGGCACGGCGATTTCAAACTTGCCGTCCGCGTTTTTGGCCAGGATGATTTTTTCCTCCTTGTCGAGGAAGTCCTTCAACGCCGCCTTCTCGGACTTGTTCGGTGCGCGGGCAAACAGGATCTCGTACAGACGGTTCAGCTGCGCCGTTTCATCCTTGCCTGCCTCGCGGATCACGCGGCCCGCCAGTGCTTGCGACCAGCCGAATACCACGTCGCTGTTAAACAGCGTCAGCGCCTGCAAAGGCGTGGTGGTGACATCGCGCTTGTGGTGTGCATGCGATGGATCGGCCAGGTCGAAACTCTGCATCAGCGGATACGGCACGCTGCGGCGCACGAACACGTAGACGCTGCGGCGGTTCTGCTCCGCGGGATCGGCGGACGGCGTCCACAGGTTGCCGGCGTTGAAGTTGGCCGGCACCGGCGGGAACACGGCAGGGCCGCCGATCTTGTCTTCCAGCTTGCCGGAAGCGGCCAGCAGCGAATCGCGGATCTCTTCGGCTTCCAGGCGTTTGCGCGGGTAGACCGCCAGCAGCTTGTTGTCCGGATCGACCTTCAGCACATCGTCACGCTGGCCGGAAGACTGGCGGTAGACGCTGGACAGCAGGATCTGGCGATGCAGCTTCTTGACGCTCCAGCCCTGCTTGACGAAGTCGGTCGCCAGGTAATCAAGCAGCTCCGGGTGCGTAGGCTTCTGGCCTGCGCGGCCGAAGTCGGCCACGGAGGCGACGATGCCGTTGGCGAAGTACTGGCTCCACACGCGGTTGACGAACACCCGCGCCGTCAACGGGTTGTCGGCGCTTGCAAGCCAGTTGGCCAGCGCGGTGCGGCGGCCGGACGAGGTGGCGGTAGGCTTGATATCCAGCTTGGCGTTGGCGCCGGCCCATAGCACCGGCAGCGCCGGTTGCACTTCGTCGGTCGGACGCTCATGCACGCCGCCGAAACGGACGAAGGTCGGCGGCGAGTCGGCGTGACCCAGCTCGGTGGCTGCAGTCAGCGTCAAGCTGCCTTTCTCCGGCTTCAGCTTGTCGAACTTTTTCATATCGGCAGTCAGCTTCTGATACTGCTTCCATTTGTCGACGTTGGCCGGGGTGTAGTCCGCGCTGTCCTTGTCTTCGGCGGTCAGCTTCAGGTAGGCCACCACGTCCTGGTCGGTGCTGACGGTTTTCAGGCGGAAGTTCACCCAGCGGTCCATCGCCGTCCATTCGGCTTCAGGCTTGAAGATCGCCTCGCGGCTGTCGGTCAGGTAGCGCTCCTTGTGGTACTTGACTGCCACCGTGCGGATGGTGTCGAGGATGGCCTTCTGCTGCGCGCGGATATCCTTGGTCGCTTCGCGGTAGGTGGCCTGCTGCTTCTCGTATGCCAGTTCGGCCTCGCCCTTGATGGCGGGGGCCTTTTCGTCGAAGCTGGTGTTGGCGAAGAAGGCCTGCAGCTGGAAGTATTCCTTCTGACTGACCTTGTCCGCCTTGTGGTTGTGGCAGCGCGCGCAGCCCACGGTGGCGGCCAGGAAGGTTTCGCCGACCAGGTCCGTCATGTCGGTCGCGATCTGGTATTTGCGCTGCACCAGGTCGCGCGAGTTCGAGTTGTCCGGATAGCCGGCCAGGAAACCGGTGGCGATCTTGGCTTCCTGGCTGTCGGGCCACAGCTCGTCCCCGGCCAGCTGTTCCTTGATGAAGCGGTCGAACGGCTTGTCGGCGTTGAAGCCGGTGATGACGTAGTCGCGATAGCGGTAGTTGTTCGGACGAGTGGTGTCGTTTTGGAAGCCGGCGCTGTCGGCGTAGCGGGCCAGATCGAGCCAACGGCGCGCCTGGCGCTCGCCGTAGTGCGGCGACGACAGCAGGCGGTCCGCCAGCTTCTCGTAGGCGTCCGGCGATTTATCGTTGACGAAGGCGCGTACTTCCTCAGGCGTCGGGATCAGGCCCCAGGTGTCGAGCGTGGCGCGGCGGATGAAGGTGGCGCGGTCTGCATCCGGCGACGGCTTCAAGCCTTTCTCTTCCAGCTTGGCCAGTACGAATGCGTCAACCGGTGTGCGCACCCAGCTTTTCTGTTTGACGATGGGGGCGGCCGGCTGCTGCGGCGTGGTGTACGCCCAGGCCTTGTTGTTTGCAGGCGCTGCGGCCTTGGGTGCGTCGTCGGGCGCCGCCGACAGCACTGCGGAAAAGCTTAGCAGCACGGCGATCGATAGCGTCTTTATTGCGGGCTTGTTCACTGACTTGCTCCTTCTGTATGCGTGGACGAGATAAGGCATCACTGCTTTAGATAGCAACTATCGGACCAGCAGTCGCCTGACGCTCATGTACTTGATTTGACTAGGGATTCTGCTGCGGGCAGCAGGAGCGCCTGCTGCCGCGCGGTCAGTTGCGGCGGCCTGCTGTTGAATATCCAGCAGGCCGCTGCTGCGATTACAGCTTGCCGCTGAAGCTCAGGCCAAACCAGCGCGGATACGGATTCGGCGAATAGCTGGTCCATGCCGGTTCGTGCTTGCGGTTGTCGGTGGCGTTCTTCACAATCAGGCTGACGTCGAAGCCGGCCTTGGTGGTGAGGCCGATGGCGATGTCGGTGATGGCGTTCCCCGGCACGTAGCCATAGTCGGACAGGGTGTCCGTGTTGTTATAGCGGCTGGTGAAGGCCGTATTAAAGCTGGCGTGGAACTGCTTGTTGGCCCATACCGGGATGCGGTACTCGGCGCCGACGTTGCCGGTCCACTTGGCCACGCCCGGCAGCGTCAGGCCGCTCTGGTCGACGTAGGGCGCCGTCAGGTAGGCCTGCTCGTCCGGCTTGGCGGCCAACGGGAAGCTGATATAGCGCGCGTCCGTATAGGCGCCGGCCACGCGGATGCTGAGGTTCTGGATGCCGGAGTAGACCGCATCCAATTCCAGCCCGCGCGCCCGCACCTTGGGCACGTTGCCCTGCGCCGTCACGTAGGCGGTCGGATTGGCCTGGCCGTTGGCGATATTGGTCTGTGTGGTGAAGTCGTCCACCACCCGTACCGTCGACTGGTAGTCACGGATGTTCATCTGGAACAGGTCGGCGTTGAGTATCAGCGTGTTGTTCAGCAGGCTGGATTTCAGGCCCACTTCAAACGCGCTGGTTTTCTCCGGCCGCACGTTGGCGGACAGGCCGTTGACGTTGAGCGCGGAGCCGGACTTCTCGCCGTACTGCCACGAGGTGTAGCCGGTTACGTTGTCGTTGAAGCGGTAGCTCGGTCCCAGAGTGGCCGTCACCAGGTTGTCGTCGTAGTGGCTGGTGATGCCGCCGATGAGTTGACCAATCTGACCCGCGCGCAGCGCCTTGGCGGCAGCTACCTGCGCCTGTTGTGTGGCAGTCAGCGCGGCATACGAGGCGGCGCCGAAGTAGCGGATGGCCACTGCGTCCGCCAGCGCCGTCTGCGCCGCGCTGTTGCCGGCGGCGAGCGCGCCGGTGGCGGTGGAGTTGAAGCCGCCCAGCGCTACGCCGCGCACAGCGACCGGATTGAGCGCAGCGCCGGCGCCGTTTGCCGTCAACAGCTTCACGTCGGTGGTGGTGCGGTTCTCATGCGTCAGCCGCAGGCCGCCGTTAAGGCTGATGGCATCGGTCGCGCGCCAGGTGGCGTTGCCGTAGATGGCGGTGCTCTTGGTGTTGACGATGGTGTCGCCCTTGGTGATCGCGTCGTCCAGCGTATCCTTCAGCAGCGCCAGGCCCGCGCCGCGGTTGGCGCCCGCCAGGCGGTCCAGCGTGTTGTACTGCGCGGTGGTGGCGAACCATGCGCCGGCGTCCGAACCCCAGCCGGTTTTGGATGCGATGTCGTCTTCAGTCTTCAGGTAGAACAGGCCGGCCACATAGTCGAACGATCCGCCCGGCTTGGACTTCAGCTTGAGCTCCTGGCTGAATTGCTGGTAGTCGACGCCGCCGCCGCCGTTGCGGTTGATGTCGAACGGCGTGCCTTCGTCGTTGTGCGCGTCGAAGGTGTACTTGCGGGTGGCGGTGATGGAGCTCAGCGTGTGGTTGGCCAGGTTCCAGGTCAGGTCGATCTGTCCGCCCTTGTTGTGGACAGTCTGGCCCTGGTTCTCGTTGAAGTTAAGGTTGTTATCGCCGATGTAGTTCTTGTCGTAGGTGTAGGGCGAGCCGTTGAAATCGCGGCCGGCAAACCATGCGCGGCCGGGCGTGAAGGCGCCGGTGGCGGATGTGTATCCGGCCAGCTTGGCGCGCGCCGTGGTGCCGCTTGGGTCGGTGAGCGAGCCGTCGGCAAAGCGGTCGGGCTGGTTCTTGTAGAAGGTCAGGCCATTCTGCACTTGCGGTGCGTGGGGTTCCAGGTCGAAGCTGACGCGCGCATTGAAGTCCGCGCTGGGCGTGAACAGGAACTGCGTGCGGCCGCTGACGCGGTTCTTGTTATACAGGCTGTAGTTGCTGTCGAAGTTGTTGACGTAGTAGCCCCGGCTGCGGTCGACGAGGAAGGAGCTGCGCCACGCCAGCAGGTCTTCGATGATCGGGCCGCCCAGATTGGCTTTGGCAATCAGCGTGTCGCGCTGGCCGTAGGTGATCTGGTAGTCGGCGCTCGGGTAGAACGATGGCCGCTTGGTGTTGATGCTGACGACGCCGGAGCTGGCGCCTTTGCCACCCAGCGTGCCTTGCGGGCCGCGCGTGACATCGACCGAATCGATGTCGTAGAAATCGAAGTTGGCCAGCTGCGACAGGCCGTAACTCACGCCATCGACCACCATGCCGACGCTGGGGTCTTGCGTTTCGGTGAAGGAGCGCTTGCCCAGGCCGCGTATCGACAGCGAGGCGCCGCGCGTGTTGTTCTGGTTGAACTGGATGCCGGCGCCGCGCTTGGTGATGGCGCTCAGATCCTGTGCCAGTTCGCGGTCCAGTTCCGCGCCGCTGACGACGGAAACCGATAGCGGCACATCTTTCAGCAGTTCGATTTTTCTCTTGGCGCGTACAGTGACGGCGCCTAGTGCCTGCGGTTCCTCTTCGGCTGGTGTGCTGGCGGCTACCGGCTCCGGCTGGGCGGCGGGAACGATGGTGCCGTCCTTTGCGGCCAGTGCCTGCTTGAGCCTTGCGATTTCGGCTTGCAGCTCGGCGATGGTTGGCGTATCGGCGGCGTGCAGGGTTCCTGATGACAGCAGCCCAAGCGCGGCAACGACTGCGGCCGCCAGCGGTGCCGCTCGGAAGTGGTTGGGTAAGGCGTTATGCGCTTTGCTCATTACTATGCTCTCCTGATGGTGACTGATGTTGACGGTGGTATTGACCGCTATTTCGCAAGTAGCGTGCCATCACGGAGAAATCGTTTATACAATTAATGCATATGTTTAAGCATGAGTATCCGGCTGCGTGTGCGCCTTTTCGTCCTGCTGCGATGGAGCAGGGGGCTGCAGGACAGGGCTGTTGATTTTGCAGCAGCCCTGTTCCGGCGTGTGGTGGTCTGACAGCACATGCGCCGCAGCCGAAAATTCGATAAAGCCCATGAATACAGGCTTTGCGCGCCATCGGCAGGTTTGGCACGATAGTTGCAGAAGTGATCGGTGAGGAATCCCACTCATCCACTTTGAAGGCAACGACACCATGAAGACATTCCGTATCGCCGCACTGGCCCTGGCGCTGACCGCCACCGTATCCGCATGGGCGCAGCAAGCGCCGCAGCCGTGGACCTACAAGACCAAACAACTGGAGCGCGCAGAAGTCGACGCGCTGCTGGCCAAGCCGGAAAAGCTGGTGGTGCTCGACGTGCGCCGCCCGGACGAAGTCACCGCCAAGGGCAGCTTCCCTGTGTTCCTGAACATCCAGGCCAAGGACGTTGAAAACCAGCTGGCTTATATACCGAAGGACCGCGTCATCGTCACCGTCTCCAACCACGCGCACCGTGCCGGCGCCGTCGGCGACCTGCTGACTGCCAAGGGCTACAAGGTGGCCGGCGCCACCGGCTCGGAGGACTACGAGTCGCAGGGCGGGAAGATCGTCCGCATCGCTCCGCCGGCCAAGCAGGTCGCCGCCGCAGCGCCTAACTAAGCAAGCCTCATCATGAACCAGCGCGCTACCTATGAGGAGTTGCAGCCTGCGGCAGCAGCCGTGCAAACGCGCCGCCGCATCCTGGTATGGGATCTGCCTACGCGCGTGTTCCACTGGTCGCTAGTGCTGGCGGTGACGGTCGCCATCGTCAGCGGCGAGATCGGCGGCGACTGGATGGAAGTGCATGGCAAGGCCGGACTGGCGATACTTGGCCTGGTGGCGTTCCGGCTGGCGTGGGGTTTTGCCGGATCGACGCACGCGCGCTTCCTCAACTTCCTGCCGACCGCCGCCAGCCTGCGCGCCTATCTGCGTGGCCGCTGGAAGGGACAGGGCCACAACCCGCTCGGCGCGTTGTCGGTGTTTGCGCTGCTTGGGTTGTTGGCGGTGCAGGCGACGACGGGATTGTTCGGCAACGACGAGATTTCCTTCACCGGACCCTTGTTTGCGTTGGTGGAGGAGGGGCTGGCCAATCGCCTCACCGGCCTGCACAAGCAGCTGGCCTACGTGCTGCTCGCGGTGCTGGCCCTGCATATCCTGGCGATCCTGGTCTACCTGTTCCTCAAGAAGGACAACCTGGTCAAGCCGATGGTCACAGGATGGAAGGAGGTACGCGCCGGTACCTCGGCGGCCAAGGGCAGCTGGACGGCGCTGCTGCTGTCGTTGGCCTTCGCTGCCGCGGTGGTGGCTTTCGCCAGCGGGGCTGTTCGCTGGTGAACAGCGTTTTGAATGAAATCAGTTACACAATCGAGAGGGCTACACCATGACCGCAATGACTTTTGAGAGTATCAACTATTCGCCGCGCCGCGCAGCTGTCCGGCGGCAGGCAAGGCCCGCGCCGGTGGTGCAGGTTGCGTTGCCGGTCAGCGTGGCGATCCCGCAGGCCGGCACCATCGCCGGTAAGGGCGACAGGCGTGGCCTGGTTGCCGTGGTCGGGCTGGCGGTGGTGCTGCATGCCGGCGTGATCGTCGCCTTCCAGCAGGGCGGACAGATCGATCCGCTGCCGCCGAAAGCGGCCGAGCCGCTGGCGATTGAGTTCGCGCCGCCGCCGCCGCCGCCACCGGAACCGCCGAAGGTGCAGCCGCAGGTGGCCAAGGTGGCGCCGGCCCCGGCGAAAGCTCCGCCGCAAGTGCCGGTGGTGGCACAGGCGCCGGTGGACGATGGCCCGCCGAGCGCCAACACCGTGCAGGTGGCGACGCCTGCACCGCCGGCACCGGTCGCCGCCGCGCCAGCACCGCCGCCGCCACCAGAACCCGTCACCGAACCGCGCGGCTACGCCGGCTACCGCAGCAACCCGGCGCCCGACTATCCGGCCCTGGCGCAGGACCGTGGCTTGCAGGGGAACGTGGTGCTGAAGGTGCACGTACTCGCATCCGGCAAGCCGGATAACGTCGCCGTCGACAAATCCAGCGGCCACAAGATCCTCGACGATGCCGCCGTCAAGGCGGTGCTGGCCTGGTCCTTCGATCCGGCCAAACGGGGCCAGACGCCGATAGACGGCTGGGTCAAGGTTCCACTGAATTTCAAACTTTCCTAATCCTTTTTTATACTGAGAGCGCTATCCATGTCTTCCTACTACTTAGATCTTATCGTTCAAGGCGCCCTTTACGCATTGGTGCTGTTCTCCGTGATTACCTGGGTGCTGATACTGGCCAAAGGCGTGCAGCACTACCGTCTCGGAAAACGGGATAAACAATTTACCAAGCAGTTCTGGAGTGCCAGTACGCTGGATGCGGCCAGCGCGCTGGCCAGCGACGCCAGTCCGAAATCGCGTCTGGCGAATGTCGGCTTCGCGGCGCTGCATGTCAGCGAATCGGGCGATGCCAGCAGCGACCTGGAACACAGCTGGGACAGACAGGAGCTGCTGGAGCGTCATCTGCGCCAGCAAATCCAGAAGGAGTACCAATCGCTGGAGAGCGGCCTGGCGGTGCTGGCGTCGATCGGCAGCACGGCGCCGTTCGTCGGCCTGTTCGGCACCGTGTTCGGCATCATTCACGCGCTGGGGGCGATCGGCAAAAGCGGTTCCGCCAGCATCGACGTGGTGGCCGGCCCGATTGGCGAAGCGCTGATCGCAACCGGCGTCGGCATCGCGGTGGCGGTGCCTGCGGTCCTGGCGTTCAACTTCTACGTGCGCCGCCTCAAGGTGACGGCTGCGGAACTGGATAACTACGCCACCGACTTCGTCAACCTGGCGCAGAAGAACGGCTTCCGCGTGACGCGTCCCGCAACCAAGGCTGCACCGCAGGCGGCCCGTCCGGCCAGCGCGCCGCAGCAGGGAGCATACGCATAATGGCCTTCTCGACTGGTAGAGACAGCAGTGACGTGGTCAGCGAGATCAACATCACGCCCCTGGTGGATGTGATGCTGGTGCTGCTGGTGACATTCATCCTGACCGCGCCGCTGCTGAACAACGCGGTGCGCATCAACCTGCCCAAGACCTCGACCACTACGCCGGCCAATCCGTCGAAGACGGTCACGGTCAGCATCGACGGCAGCAACAAGATCTTCATCGACAAGCGGGAAGTGGAGCCGGCCGCGCTGGAGCCTGAGCTGAAGGAGTTGGTGGGCAAAGACCCTGAGCTGGCACTGAGTCTGCAAGCCGACCAGGGCGTGCCATACCGCGCCGTGGCCAAGGTGATCGCCAACATCCAGCGGTCCGGCGTCACCAAGCTGTCGGTGCTGACGGAGCCGGGAGGTTGAGGAGGAAGGCGGATTCCGCATATTCAAACGCGATTTAATTCCTTGGGCCCTCCGCGATTTTGTCCTATTCTTAAAGATGGTTTTTACATAACATCATCGCGGAGACCGTATGAAACTCGAAACCATTGCCGTCCACGGCGGCTACAAGCCCGATCCCACCACGCGCGCTGTGGCGGTGCCGATCTACCAGACCGTCGCCTATGCGTTCGACGACACCCAGCATGGGGCCGACCTGTTCGACCTCAAGGTACCCGGCAATATCTACACCCGCATCATGAACCCGACCCAGGATGTGCTGGAGCAGCGCGTGGCCGCGCTCGAAGGCGGCGTGGCGGCGCTGGCATTGGCCTCTGGCCAGGCCGCCGTCACCTACGCGATCCAGACCATCGCCGAAGCGGGCGATAACATCGTCTCAGCCTCGGCGCTGTATGGCGGCACCTACAATCTGTTTGCCCACACGCTGCCGCAGTTCGGCATCACCACCCGCTTTGCCGATGCGCGCGATCCATCGTCGTTCGATGCGCTGATCGATGAGCGCACCAAGGCCGTGTTCATCGAATCGATCGGCAACCCGCTCGGCAATATCACCGACATCGAGGCCATCGCCGCCATCGCCCACAAGCACGGCGTACCGCTGATCGTCGATAACACCGTCGCCACGCCTTACCTGCTGCGTCCCTTCGAGCACGGCGCCGATATCGTCGTCCATTCGCTGACCAAGTACCTGGGCGGCCATGGCAATTCCATCGGCGGCGCCATCGTCGATTCCGGCAAGTTCCCCTGGGCTGAGCACAAGCAGCGCTTCAAGCGCCTCAACGAGCCGGATGTGTCCTACCACGGCGTGGTCTACACCGAGGCGCTGGGGCCGGCGGCCTACATCGGCCGCGCACGCGTGGTCCCGCTGCGTAACACCGGCGCGGCGATCTCGCCGTTCAATGCCTTCCTGATCCTGCAGGGCATCGAGACGCTGGCGCTGCGCATGGAGCGCATCACCGAGAACGCGCGCAAGGTGGCGCAGTTCCTCAGCACGCACGCCAAGGTCAAGTGGGTCAACTACGCGGGGCTGGAAGACCATCGCGATCACGCGCTGGCCAAGAAGTATCTGGGCGGGCGGCCGTCCGGCGTGCTGACCTTCGGCGTGGAAGGCGGCGTCGAGGGCGGGGCGCGGTTCCAGGATGCGCTGCAGTTGTTTACGCGGCTGGTCAACATCGGCGATGCGAAATCGCTGGCCTGCCATCCGGCGTCGACCACGCACCGTCAGCTCAACGAGGAGGAATTGGCCAAGGCCGGCGTGACGGTGGATACGGTGCGGCTGTCGATAGGCATTGAGCACAGCGACGACCTGCTGGCCGATCTGGCGCAGGCGCTGGCCGCTGTGTAGGAGGAGGGGCGTCATTCCCGCGCAAGCGGGAATCCATGCGCCACGTGATTGGCCGATTCAGCATGGGTTCCCGCCTGCGCGGGAACGACCAGGTCAGGATTTGGTTTTTTCCGGCACGCGGGTGACGAGCACTTCGCCATCGACGATGGTGCAGTCGATGATGTGGTTGCGCGATACCGGCGCGTGCTGCGAAAACAGGTCGTGGTACTTGCCCGGGTCTTCCAGGCGCAGGTCGATGCGGAAGCTCTCCAGATGGTTGGCGGCTTGCGCTTCGCGCAGGCGCTGCTTGCGGATCTCGGCTTCCTTGTCGCTGCGGCCGTGCATCATCGGGCCTTCGAAGTAGCGTATCAGCGCGCATTCGACGATGTCGATGCGGTCCTTCAGCAGCACGTCGGCGGCCACCGGGTTGTCGTTGGCGGGCAGCTCGGCCGGGTCGCCGTCGTCGGAGATCACTTCCACGTTCATGCGCTGGATCAGCAGCAGCATGTCGTTGTCTTCGCTGTGGAGCTGGTGGATCTTCTGCACCGCCGCCAGACGCGCGCGGGCCAGGCGGCCCACCGGATCCTTGGTCTGGCCGACGTACTGCACCTTGCTCTGGAAGGTCAGCGAATTCTCGTACTGCTGCAGCACGTCGTGGATCGACAGCGCTTCGATCAAGCCGCCCCAGTTCAGGGTGATGAAGCGGTCGGTGACGACCACGCTCGGCTTTTTCAGCGTGGCGGCGAACGGCACTTCCAGCTCGATGGTGATGCTGTCGCGTTTTTCGTCGGCGCCGACCAGGATGGGCACCGTCAGCTTCAGCGAGAAGAAGCCCCAGCTGGTGCTGCGGCTGGCGTCGAAACGCACGCGTGGACGGTTGACGGCGAAATAGATCAGACGTTTTTCCATGGTCGCTTCCAGGTCGAACTGCATGCGGCGCAGGTGGCGGCCGACCGGGTCGCGGATGTCGGGAATTTCAGGGAAACCGGCCACCAGGTCGTACCAGTGGAACTTGGCGTCGGCCACGGTGACGACCCAGGTTTGCGGCGCGGCGGTACGCTGCGGCATCAGCGGCAGCAGTTCGTCGATCGCCTCGGTCGGCGGGGCCAGCAGGTCGTGGAACGGTTCAGGCGCCTCGGCAAACAGCGCCCCTACGCCCAATTCCTCGGGGGAGGGATCGGGATAGTCGTCGTCAGCGATTAGTTCAGGGTAATCGCTCGGCATGGCGTGCGCTCCAGGATCTCAGTAGTTGTTTGCAATAGTATAGTACGTCCCCGAGGATATTTCCACATGGCAATCTAGAGGCGGCGACAATTCTTCACGCAATGTAACACCGCTGGCGTTTCGTTGTCAGCCCTTTGCACCTTTGGCCTGCGGCGGCAGCGGCAGGGGCGCCACCTTGGCCTGGCCGTCGGCGATGAAGCAGCTCAGCAGGTGGCGCTTGGCGCTGTCCACCTGCCCGGAGCACAGGTAGTTGTAGCGTCCGGCGTCGGGGTATTGCAGGTCGATGGTGAACTGCGCCAGGTTTTGCCCGGCCTGCACGGCGCCCAGGCGGGCGGCGCGCAGCGTGCGCTGCTCATGATTGCGCGTGGCGGCGCCTTCGAAATAATGGATCAGGGCCGCTTCCACCACGTCCATGCGCTCGCCCTGCAGGGTGTCGGCCGCCAGCGGATCGGCGTACTGCGGCGCTTCGGCCGGATCGCCGTCGGCGCAGCTGACCTGCACGTCCAGCTGCTGCACCAGCAGCAGCGTGTCGAAATGCTCGCTGTGCTGCGCGTGCAGCTTTTGCAGCGCCGGCAGGCGGCCCTTGCCCAGGCGGGCGTCGTTGTCGCGGGTCTGGCCGACGTAGACCACCTTGCTCGGGATCTTCAGCGCGTGGGCATAGTTTTGCAGGATGTCGTGGATGGAGAACGCCTCGATCAGGCCGCCCCAGTTCAGGGTGACGAAGTTCGGCGTCAGCATCACGGTCGGCTTTTTCATGGTGGCCGCGAACGGCACCTTGAGCTCGATGGTGATGCTTTCCTTGGCCTCGTCGGCCCCCATCAGCAGCGGCAGCGTCAGCTTGAGCGAGAAGAAGCCCCACTGGATCGCGCCCTTGATGTCGAAGCGCACGCGCGGCCGGATCACGGCGAAGAACAGGTGGTGCTTGGCCGCCAGCGCCTCCAGTTCGAACTGCATGCGGCGCTGGTAGCGGCCGATCGGGTCGCGGATGTCCGGCGTCTCAGGGAAGCCCGCCACCAGGTCGTACCAGTGGTATTTGGCGTCGGCGACGCTGACCATCCAGCTTTGCGGTGCGCCGGCTTCAAGCGGTGGAAGGGGAAGGACGTGGTACTGCTCGGAGTTGGGCTGCGAGGTTGGGGCAGCCAGCTCAGGAAAATTCATGATGCTCCTGAATGGAAAGTTGAGATAGTGGTGACTGTCTCTCTTTCCATTCAGCGAGGTTGTGGCTTGCAGGAAGTAAGTGATACTACGCAGTCGACGCCGATTATACGGAGTTCAACTTGTTGAACAACCAATTAGTGTGCCTGTTCAAATGGCAGCGATATCATTGACTCGTCTATACAACGGTTAGCGTTATCAAATGCCAAATCGCCAATCTTACGCGGCCAGTTCGGATCTGCCCGACAACGATTCCTGCATCAGGGCCAGCAATTCCGACGGATGGCCGAACAGGTAGTCGGCCTGCCAAGCTTGCGGTTCGACCGGGCCGCAGTAGCCCCAGCCGCAGGCGATGGTCGGCATGCCGGCGGCCTTGCCGGCCTGGATGTCGCGCAAGTCGTCGCCCACGTACCAGCATTGTTCCGGCGCCAGGCCGAGGCGGGCGGCCGCTTCGAACAGCGGGGCAGGGTGGGGCTTGGCGTGCGCCGTGGTGTCGCCCGACACCGCGCAGCCCGCGTGGCCCAGGCCGATCTGCGGCAGCAGCGGATCGGTGAAGCGCGCCGGCTTGTTGGTGACGATGCCCCATTGCAGCCCGGCCTGCTCGATGCCGGCCAGCAGCTCGACGATGCCGGGGAACAGCGTGCTGTGCACTGCCATCGCCGCCTGGTAGTTGGCGAAGAAGCCGTCGCGCAGCGGAATGAAACCCTCGTCCTCCGGTTTCAGGCCGAAGGCCGCGCCTATCATGCCGCGCGCGCCGGCCGAGGCGGTCGGGCGCAGCAGTTCGTAGGCGGTCGGTTCCAGGCCGCGCTCGGTGCGCAGCAGGTTGACGGCGGCCGCCAGGTCGGGGGCGGTGTCGGCCAGCGTGCCGTCGAGGTCGAACAGGATGGCGCGCGGAGGATTGATCTGGGTCATAAACGGTTTCTTTACAGCGGACGGGTGGTGGCCACCAGGTAGTTGACGCTGGTGTCGTCGTTGAGGGAATAGATCTTGGTCAGCGGGTTGTAGCCCATGCCCTTGAAACCCTGCACGTCGAGGCCGGCGCTGCGGATGAACTGCGACAGTTCGGACGGCGTGATGAACTTGTCGTAGTCGTGGGTGCCCTTGGGCAGCATGCGCAGCAGGTACTCGGCGCCGAGGATGGCGAACAGGTAGGCCTTGGGGTTGCGGTTCAGCGTAGAGAAGAACACATGGCCGCCCGGCTTGACCAGCGTGGCGGCGGCGCGCACGATGGCGCCCGGGTCCGGCACGTGCTCCAGCATTTCCATGCAGGTGACGACGTCGTACTGGCCCGCCTCCTGGGCCGCCATCTCTTCGGCGGCGATCAGCTTGTAGCGCACGGCCACGCCCGATTCCAGGCTGTGCAGGTCGGCCACCTTCAGCGCTTTTTCCGACAGGTCGATGCCGGTCACGGTGGCGCCCTTGCGCGCCATCGATTCGCTCAGGATGCCGCCGCCGCAGCCGATGTCGATCACCTTCTTGCCGGCCAGCGGCGCGCGCGCGTTGATCCACTCCAGGCGCAGCGGGTTAATCTCGTGCAGCGGACGGAACTCGGAAGTCGGGTCCCACCAGCGATGGGCGAGGTCGGAAAATTTCTGCAGTTCTAATGGATCGGCGTTCATGAGTGCAATCGTGTTGGGTATGCCCGCTATTTTAACTCGCGGGACGAAAAAAAACCCCGCCGGAGCGGGGTCTTAAGCTGCGGTACGAGCAATTACTTGCTGGTGCCGACTACTTCGATTTCTACGCGACGGTTCTTGGCGCGGCCTTCTGCAGTTTTGTTGTCTGCAACTGGCTGTTTCTCGCCTTTGCCTTCGGTGTACACGCGGTTAGCTTCAACGCCTTTGGAGATGATGTAGGCTTTGACGGCTTCAGCGCGGCGTACCGACAGCTTCTGGTTGTATTCATCGCTACCAACGGAGTCGGTGTGGCCGACGGCGATGATGACTTCCAGGTTGATCGAACCCAGTTTCGAGGTCACGTCGTCCAGTTTCGCTTTGCCTTCTGGTTTCAGAACGGCTTTGTCGAAGTCGAAGAACGCGTCCGCTGCGAAGCTGACTTTTTGTGCGGTTGGCACTGGAGCGACTGGCTTAGGTGCTGGAACGGCTGCTGGTGCGACTGGCGCAGGAGCTGCTACAGGAGCTGGAGCGACGCATTTGCCGTCAACCAGTTTCTCTGGCTCGTTGCAGATCGGCAGATCGCAACCTGGAACGGCATCAGCCGGGGTCCAGTAGCCGGTGCGCCAGCACAGACCGAATGGATCGCGAGCGATCACACCGCGTGCATCTTGCACGTAGGCGCTTTTCGGGGTTGCTGCCTTGATGTCCTGGGTAACAGGTGCGTAAGGAGGGGCGGTTGGCGCGGTTTGTGCAATGGCCGAGCCGGCGAATGCAGCCGAGATGGCCAACATAGAAATCAGTTTTTTCATATTTTTCTTCCTTTCGGGGGTGATATCCGCAGAAAAACTGCGCGACGTAGTGATACGTGGGGCGAATTCTACCACGCAGGGGCGTCACGCCTGTCTCCCGATTGCGAAACGAGCAATTAACTTCTAATCCATTTTGCCACAAGCTATCTTTGGACGTGAAAAGGGTCCAACACGAGCCCTTTTTGATTCCGACCAAAATGTTGTTTTGTTGCAACGTGATTATCGATAATAATTGAGTAATGTGTCATGAATATTACATGGCGTTACAAGCTGCGCAGCCCGCAGCGGCGGGGGCTCCGCCGGAATTGTGCTGGTTGCCGTGCGCGCATGCTAAAATCGCACGCTTGCCTGTCCGTAGTGAGGGGCGACGTTAGAAATGCAGTAAGTGCGGCATACATTGCTTAAAAGATAAACCACAGTCAAAGATCAGTCGACCCGCCAATGGATCAATTCGCAAAAGAAACAATCCCTATTTCCCTCGAAGAAGAGATGCGCAAGAGCTACCTCGATTACGCCATGAGCGTGATCGTCGGCCGCGCCTTGCCGGACGTGCGCGACGGCCTCAAGCCTGTGCACCGCCGGGTCCTCTTCGCGATGCACGAAATGAACAACGTGTGGAACCGCCCTTACGTCAAATGCGCCCGTGTGGTGGGCGAGACGATGGGTAAGTACCACCCGCACGGCGACGCGTCGATTTACGACACGCTGGTCCGTATGGCGCAGGATTTCTCGCTGCGCTACATGCTGGTCGACGGCCAGGGTAACTTCGGTTCGGTCGACGGCGACGGCGCCGCGGCGATGCGTTACACCGAGTGCCGCCTGGACAAGATCTCCGCCGAGCTGCTGGCCGATATCGACAAGGAAACCGTCGACTTCCAGCCCAACTACGACGGCAAGGAAAAAGAGCCGACGGTACTGCCTACCCGCATCCCCAACCTGCTGATCAACGGCTCGTCGGGTATCGCGGTCGGCATGGCGACCAACATCCCGCCGCACAACCTGCATGAAGTGATCGCCGGCGCGCTGCACGTGCTGCGCAATCCGCAATGCTCGATCGACGAGCTGATCGAACTGATCCCTGCGCCGGACTTCCCGACCGGCGGCACGATCTACGGCGTCTCGGGCGTGCGCGACGGTTATCGCACCGGCCGCGGCCGCGTGGTGATGCGCGCCAAGACCCACTACGAAGAATACGGCAAGGACGGCGGCCGCACCGCCATCATCGTTGACGAGCTGCCGTACCAGGTCAACAAGAAATCGCTGCTGGAACGCATCGCCGAAAACGTGCGCGACAAGAAGCTCGAAGGCATTTCCGACATCCGCGACGAGTCCGACAAGTCGGGCATGCGCGTGGTCATCGAACTGAAGCGCGGCGAAGTGCCGGAAGTGGTGCTGAACAATCTGTACAAACAGACCCAGCTGCAAGACACTTTCGGCATGAACATGGTGGCCCTGGTCGACGGCCAGCCGCGCCTGCTGAACCTGAAGGAAATGCTGCAATGCTTCCTGTCGCACCGTCGCGAAGTGGTCACGCGCCGCACCGTGTTCGAGCTGCGCAAGGCGCGCGAGCGCGGCCACGTGCTGGAAGGCCTGGCCGTGGCGCTGGCCAACATCGACGACTTCATCGCCCTGATCAAGACGGCGCCGACGCCGCCGGTGGCGAAAACCGCCCTGATGGACCGTTCCTGGGATTCGTCGCTGGTGCGCGAGATGCTGGCCCGTACCAGCGAAGGCAGCACCGTCGGCGGCATCGAGGCGTTCCGTCCGGAGCACCTGCCTAAGCACTACGGCATCCAGCCTGACGGCATGTACCGTCTGTCGGACGACCAGGCGCAAGAGATTCTGCAGATGCGTCTGCAACGCCTGACCGGCCTGGAACAGGACAAGATCGTCAACGAGTACAAGGACGTGATGGCGGAAATCGCCGACCTGCTGGACATCCTGGCCAAGCCGGAACGCGTGACCACCATCATCACCGACGAGATGACCCACGTGGTCAACGAATTCGGCGACCCGCAGAAGGATCCGCGCCGCTCCAACATCGAGCACAACGCGACCGACCTGGGCACCGAAGACCTGATCACGCCGCAGGACATGGTCGTGACCTTGTCGCACACCGGCTACATGAAGGCGCAGCCGATCAGCGAATACCGTTCGCAGAAACGCGGCGGGCGCGGCAAGCAGGCCATGGCGACCAAAGAGGAAGACTGGATCGACCAGCTGTTCATCGCCAACACGCACGATTACATCCTGTGCTTCTCCAACCGTGGCCGCATGTACTGGCTCAAGGTGTGGGAAGTGCCGCAAGGTTCGCGCAACTCGCGCGGCAAGCCTATCGTCAATATGTTCCCGCTGGCGGACAATGAGAAGATCACCGTTATCCTGCCGCTGTCCGGCGATAACCGCACCTTCCCTGAAGACCACTACGTGTTCATGTCGACCAGCCTGGGCACCGTGAAGAAGACGCCGCTGAAAGACTTCAGCAATCCGCGCAAGGCCGGCATCATCGCGGTCGACCTGGACGAGGGCGACTTCCTGATCGGCGCGGCGCTGACCGACGGCGAGCACGACGTGATGCTGTTCTCCGACGCCGGCAAGGCCGTGCGCTTCGACGAGAACGACGTGCGTCCGATGGGCCGCAATGCCCGTGGCGTGCGCGGCATGAACCTGGACGAAGGCCAGCGCGTGATCGCGCTGCTGGTGGCGGAAAACGAGCAGCAGTCCGTGCTGACGGCTACCGAGAACGGCTTCGGCAAACGTACTCCGATCACCGAGTACACCCGCCATGGCCGTGGTACCAAGGGCATGATCGCGATTCAGACCTCCGAGCGTAACGGCAAGGTAGTGGCGGCAACGCTGGTCGATTCGACCGACGAAATCATGCTGATCACCACCGGCGGCGTGCTGATTCGCACCCGCGTGGCCGAGATCCGCGAGATGGGCCGCGCCACCCAGGGCGTGACCCTGATCGCGGTGGAGGATGGCACCAAGCTGTCCGGCCTGCAGCGCGTGGTGGAGACCGACATCGACGAAGTCGAGCTGGAACCGGGCCCCGACGCCAAGCCAGACGAAGCTCAAGCTGAGTAAGTCCTAGCAAACACGCCCCCGGATGCGAGTCCGGGGTCAGCGGGGTCAGGTTTATTTCGCGGATAAATGCGACAATAAGGCTGGCCCCGTTTTTATTTTTTGAGACCATAAAATGAAAAAAATCCTGGCAACGCTGGTAACTTCCCTGGCCCTGATCGGCGCCGCTCCCGTCTACGCGCAGGCCGACGCCGCGTCCACCGCCGCCGCCCAAGAGCTGTTCGACGCGATGAACCTGCGCTCGGTGATGACCGGCGTGATGCAGCAGATGTCGCAAAACCTCGGCACGTCGATGCGCGCCGGCGCCGAGGCGGCGATCAAGAACAACCCGACGACCACGCCGGAACAGAAGAAGCAGGCGCTGGCCAAGATGGAAGCCGAACTGCCGCCCGCCATCAGCACCTTGCAGAGCGCCATCAACGATCCGGCCATGATCGACGAGATCCTCGCCGAATCGGTGCCGCTGTACGCCCGCACCTACAACGCCGATGAACTGAAGCAGATCGCCGCCTTCTACCGCTCGCCGGTGGGCGCCAAGATGCTCGCCACCATGCCCAAGCTGACCGCCGAGAGCATGCAGATCGGCCAGGCGATCGCGATGCGCCGCCTTGGCCCGCTGATGCAGCAGCAACAGGTGCAGCACCAGCAGGCGCAGGCGCAGGAGCAGGAACAAAAGCAGAAGACGAAACAACCCGCCAAAAAATAAGGACCGCAACGTGACTCATATCTACAACTTCTCCGCCGGCCCTGCCGTATTGCCGAAGGAAGTGCTGGCGCAAGCCGCTGCCGAAATGCTGGACTGGCATGGCAGCGGCATGTCCGTCATGGAGATGAGCCACCGCGGGCCGGAGTTTATTTCGATTTACAAGGCAGCCGAGCGCGATCTGCGCGAGCTGCTGGCAGTACCGGACAATTACAAGATCTTGTTCATGCAGGGCGGCGGACTGTCGCAGAACGCCCTGATCCCGCTGAACCTCGCCGGCCACAAGCCGCAGCCAGCGACCATCGATTTCATTCATACCGGCTCGTGGTCGGCCAAGTCCATCAAGGAAGCCGCCAAGTACGCCAACGTGAACGTCGCCGCATCGTCGGCGACGTCGGTGCCGCCGCAATCGGAGTGGAAGCTCACGCCCGGCGCCGCCTACCTGCACATGTGCACCAACGAGACCATCGACGGCGTCGAGTACGACTTTGATTCGGGTGTTCCCGCATCTCAGGAAGGCGTGCTGCTGGTGGCCGACATGTCCTCGCACATCCTGTCGCGCCGCATCGACGTATCAAAGTACGGTTTGATCTTCGCCGGCGCGCAGAAGAACATCGGCCCGGCCGGCGTCACCATCGTCATCGTGCGCGAAGACCTGCTGGGCAAGGCGCTGCCTGCCTGCCCGTCGGCGTTCGACTTCAAGCTGGTGGCCGACAACGAGTCGATGTACAACACGCCGCCCACCTACGGCATCTACATCGCCGGCCTGGTGTTCCAGTGGCTGAAGCAGCAGGGCGGCGTGGCCGAGATGGAGCGCCGCGCCATCGCCAAGGCCAAGCTGCTGTACGACGCGCTCGACGCCAGCGATTTTTATGAAACCCGCGTAGCGAAATCCAACCGCTCGCGCATGAACGTTCCCTTCTACCTGAAGGACGAAAGCAAGAACGAAGCATTCCTGGCCGGCGCCAAAGCGCGCGGCCTGCTGCAACTGAAGGGCCACAAGTCCGTCGGCGGTATGCGCGCATCGATCTACAACGCGATGCCTATCGAGGGCGTGCAAGCGCTCGTAGACTACTTGAACGAATTTGCCTCCAGTGCAGGCGCCGGAAAATAGACCCATCATGAACGACAAACTGACACCCCTGCGCGAGCAGATCGACGCCATCGATGCGCAGATCCTCGACCTGTTGAACCAGCGCGCCAAAGTGGCGCAGCAAGTCGGCCACGTCAAGGCCGAGACCAACGCGCCGGTGTTCCGTCCCGAACGCGAGGCGCAGGTGCTGCGCGGCGTGGCCGATCGCAATCCCGGCCCGATGGGCAACGTCGAGCTGCAAACCATCTGGCGCGAGATCATGTCCGCCTGCCGCTCGCTGGAGAAGCGCGTCACCATCGCCTTCCTCGGCCCGGCCGGCACCTACAGCGAGCAGGCTGTGTACCAGCAGTTCGGCACCGCCGTCGACGTGCTGCCTTGCTCGTCGATCGACGAAGTGTTCCGCGCCACCGAAGCCGGCACCGCCGAATTCGGCGTGGTGCCGGTCGAGAATTCGACCGAAGGCGCCATCGGCCGCACGCTGGACCTGCTGCTGCATACGCCGCTGACCATCAGCGGCGAGGTGTCCATCGCCGTGCGTCACAGCCTGCTGACCGGCACCGGCAATATGGACGGCGTCACCGCCATCTGCGCCCACGCGCAGGCGCTGGCGCAGTGCCAGATCTGGTTGAACAACAACTACCCTGAGATCGAACGCCGCGCCGTGTCGTCCAACGCCGAAGCGGCCCGCATGGCGCGCGACGACCACACCATCGCCGCGATTGCCGGCGAGCGCGCGGGCGTGCGCTACAGCCTGGGCACGGTCAAGGCCAATATCCAGGACGACCCGCACAACCGCACGCGCTTCGCCGTGATCGGCCACCTGCAGGCCGGCCCGTCGGGCAAGGACCGCACGTCGCTGGCGCTGGCCGCGCCGCACAAGGCGGGCTCCATCTACCGCCTGCTTGGTTCGCTGGCCCGCCACAATGTGTCGATGACGCGCTTCGAATCGCGCCCGGCCCGCACCGGCACCTGGGAATACTACTTCTACGTCGACGTCGAAGGTCATGTGCATGACGAATCCGTGACCAAGGCGCTCGATGAACTGCAAGGCAATGCAGCCTTCTTCAAGGTGCTGGGTTCCTACCCGGTCAGCCTGACCTAATTCGTAACTTCAATAGAGAGAGACCATGTCCAAGAACTACGGCCCGGAATACGTCCGCGCTATCGCTCCTTACCAAGCCGGCAAACCGATTGCGGAAGTCGCGCGCGAATTCGGCCTCGATGAAGAGGCTATCGTCAAACTGGCGTCGAACGAGAACCCGTTCGGCGTGCCGCCGTCGGCAGTGCAGGCGATGACCGCCGCCGCCGCGGACCTGGGCCGCTACCCGGACGCCAACGGTTTCGACCTGAAGGGCGCGCTGTCCAAGCGCTACGACGTGCCGGCCGAGTGGATCACGCTGGGCAACGGCAGCAACGACATCCTGGAAATCGCCGCCCACGCCTTCGTCGAGCGCGGCCAGTCGGTGGTGTACTCGCAGTATTCGTTCGCCGTGTACGCGCTGGCGACCCAGGGCGTCGGCGCGCGCCACATCGTGGTGCCGGCCAAGGACTACGGCCATGACCTGCCGGCCATGCTGGCCGCGATCCAGGAAGACACCCGCCTGGTCTTCATCGCCAACCCGAACAACCCGACCGGCACCTTCATCCCAGCCGCCGACATCCAGGCCTTCCTGGATAAGGTGCCTGCTGGCGTAGTGGTAGTGCTGGACGAGGCCTACAACGAATTCCTGGCTGAAGAAAACCAGTTCGAATCGGCGGAGTGGGTCAAGAAGTACCCGAACCTGCTGGTGTCGCGCACCTTCTCCAAGGCTTACGGCCTGGCCGGTCTGCGCGTGGGCTTCGGCATCGCCCAGCCGGCGCTGACGGACCTGATGAACCGCATCCGCCAGCCGTTCAACGTCAACTCGATGGCGCAGGCTGCGGCCATCGCGGCGCTGAACGACAAGGCTTTCCTGAAGCAGAGCGCCACCAACAACGCCGCCGGCTACCAGCAGTTCACCGAAGCGTTCGACAAGCTGGGCCTGCAGTATGTGCCGTCGTACGGTAACTTCGTGCTGGTCAAGGTCGGCAACGATCTGGCGGCCGGCGCGCGCGTCAACCTGGCGTTGCTGAAGCAGGGCGTGATCGTGCGTCCGGTCGGTAACTACGGCTTGCCGGAATGGCTGCGTATCTCCATCGGCCTGCCGCAGGAAAACGCGGTGCTGATCGCGGCGCTGACCAAGGCACTGGCGCAGTAATGCTCATGCTGAACAAGGTCGTCATCTTTGGCGTGGGCCTGATCGGCGGATCGTTCGCGCGGTCGCTGAAGAAGGCCGGCGCCGTCGGCAGCGTGGTCGGCATGGGGCGCTCCGCCGCCTCGCTGAAGCGCGCGCAGGAGCTGGGCATCATCGACGTGATCGGCAGCGACATGGGTGAGGCGCTGGACGGCGCCGACCTGGTGCTGCTGGCCGCGCCGGTGGCGCAGACCGAGGCTATCCTGGCGGCGATTGCGCCGCACCTGCAGCCGGGCACCGTCGTCACCGATGCGGGCAGCACCAAGTCCGACGTGGTGGCGTCGGCGCGGCGCGCGCTGGGCGGCAAGATCGCCCAGTTCGTACCGGGCCATCCGATTGCCGGCCGCGAGACCAACGGCCCCGAGGCGGCTATCGACGATCTGTACGTCGGCAAGAAGGTGGTGCTGACGGCATTGGATGAAAACGCGGAGGCCGACGTGGAACGCGTGGCCGCCGCCTGGCGTGCCTGCGATGCGATCATCCATCGTTTGACGCCGCAAGAACATGACAAGGTGTTTGCCGCCGTGAGCCATCTGCCGCATTTGCTGGCGTATGCCCTGGTGGACGACATCGCGAACAAACCGCATGCAGATTTACTGTTCCAGTATGCGGCCAGTGGCTTCCGCGATTTCACAAGGATCGCCGGATCGTCGCCCGAAATGTGGCGCGACATCAGCCTGGCCAACCAGTCGGCATTGTTGACGGAGCTGGATTCCTATCTGGCACAATTGACGGGCCTGCGCGCCCGTCTCGCCGCCGGCGACGGGGCAGGACTGGAGAGCGTGTACAACAACGCCCAGCGCGCCCGCCACCAGTGGATTACAGCGATCGAGGCGGCCGAGGCGCCGCCGTCGCAAGACAAGGCAGACTAAATCAGGAAATCAGCATGACTCACGAATATATCGACCTGCAAACGGTCGCCCATGTGCAAGGCGCCGTGCGCCTGCCTGGCTCGAAATCCATCTCCAACCGCATCCTGCTGTTGTCCGCGCTGTCGCAGGGCGACGTCGCCATCGTCGACCTGCTGGCCTCCGACGACACCGCCGTGATGCTGGCCGCGCTGCGCTCGCTGGGCGTGCAGTGGACCGAAGAGAAAACCGCCACCGGCACCATCCACCATGTCAAGGGCGTGGCGGGTGTGCTGCCGAATAAATCGGCCGACCTCTTCATGGGCAACGCCGGCACCGCGATCCGTCCGCTGACCGCCGCGCTGGCCGTCATCGGCGGCGACTACACGCTGCACGGCGTGCCGCGTATGCACGAGCGTCCGATCGGCGACCTGGTCGACGCGCTCAACGCCGCCGGCACCAACGTCGAATACACCGGCAACCCGGGCTTCCCGCCGCTGCACATCAAGCAGGGCAAGATCCACGCGCAGCGCCTGTCGGTGCGCGGCGATGTGTCGAGCCAGTTCCTGACCGCGCTGCTGATGGTGGCGCCGCTGATGGCGCGCGAGCACGCCATCACCATCGACGTCATCGGCGAGCTGATCTCCAAGCCCTACATCGAAATCACGCTGAACCTGATCCGCCGCTTCGGCGTGACGGTCGGGCAGAACGGCTGGGAATCCTTCACCATCGAACCCGGCCAGGTCTACCAGTCGCCGGGCGCCATCCACGTCGAGGGCGACGCTTCGTCGGCGTCCTACTTCCTGGCGGCCGGCGCGATTGCCGGCGGCCCGGTGCGCGTTGAAGGCGTGGGCAAGGACAGCATCCAGGGCGACGTGCGCTTCGCCGCCGCGCTGGAGCAGATGGGCGTGCAGATCACCATGGGCGACAACTGGATCGAAGCCAAATCGAACGGCGTATTGAAAGCCATCGACGCCGACTTCAACCACATCCCCGACGCCGCCATGACCATCGCCATCGCCGCGCTGTACGCCGACGGCACCAGCACGCTGCGCAACATCGCCAGCTGGCGCGTCAAGGAAACCGACCGCATCGCCGCCATGGCGACCGAGCTGCGCAAGGTCGGCGCCATCGTGGAAGAGGGCAGCGACTACATCAAGGTTACGCCGCCGGCCGTCATCACGCCTGCTACCATCGATACCTATGACGACCACCGCATGGCGATGTGCTTCTCGCTGGTGTCGCTGGACGGCGCGGCCCGCAAGGGCAACGTCATGCGCATCAACGATCCCAAGTGCGTGGGCAAGACCTTCCCCGAGTATTTCGCGGCATTTGCCGCCATAGCAAAATAAGCAAAGTAAAACAAATGGCAACTTCCGCAATTCCAGTCATCACCATCGACGGCCCTACCGCATCCGGCAAGGGCACGGTCGCACATCGCGTTGCCGATACGCTCGGCTTCCATTACCTGGATTCCGGCGCCCTGTACCGCTTGACGGCGCTGTCGGCCCTGCGCCGCGGCACCGACCTGGCCGACGAGCATGCGCTGGCCAAGCTGGCCGAGCACCTGCAATGCAGCTTCCAGGGCGGCGACATCATCCTGTCGCATGAAAACGTCACCGACGCCATCCGCGCGGAAGAGGTCGGCAACACCGCTTCAAAAATTGCAACATTTCCCTCCGTGCGACACGCGCTGGTGGGGCTGCAACTGGGTTTCCGCAAGGCTCCGGGCGTGGTCGCCGATGGCCGCGACATGGGCTCGGTGATCTTCCCGCATGCGGCTTTGAAGGTGTTTTTGACCGCCAGTGTGGCGGCCCGCGCGGAGCGCCGATATAAGCAATTGATTGGCAAGGGATTTTCTGCTAATATGGAAGACCTACTGATGGATTTGCAGGCGCGTGACGACCGGGATACAAACCGGGCCATCGCGCCGCTGGTCCCCGCAGAGGGGGCGCATGTGCTCGACACCTCGGAAATGACGGCTGATGAAGCGGTCGACCAGGTGTTGCAGTGGTATGCGGCCATCGGTAAATAGCACGTGTCGCGGTCGCTCTGAGGACTGCGGCGTTTATTAACCTCAACCCAACTGAAGTCGCATATCGCGAGCCTTGTTGGTAACCTGGAAGTTACAATGTCTAATATGGAAAGTTTTGCAGCCCTCTTCGAAGAGTCCCTGTCGCGTCAAGACATGCGTTCGGGCGAAGTGATCTCGGCTGAAGTCGTTCGTCTGGATCACAACTTCGTGATCGTCAACGCCGGCCTGAAATCGGAAGCATTCATCCCTGTTGAAGAATTCAAGAACGACCACGGCGAACTGGAAGTCAAAGTAGGCGACTTCGTTTCCGTGGCGATCGAATCGCTGGAAAACGGTTTCGGCGATACCATCCTGTCGCGCGACAAAGCCAAGCGTCTGGCTTCGTGGCTGGCACTGGAAAAAGCAATGGAATCGGGCGAAATCGTCGTCGGTACCGTCAATGGTAAAGTCAAGGGCGGCCTGACCGTTCTGACCAACGGCATCCGCGCGTTCCTGCCAGGCTCCCTGGTTGACACCCGTCCAGTTAAAGACACCACCCCATTCGAAGGCAAAACCCTCGAATTCAAAGTGATCAAACTGGACCGCAAGCGTAACAACGTCGTTCTGTCCCGCCGCGCTGTCATCGAAGCTTCGATGGGCGAAGAGCGTCAGAAGCTGATGGAAACGCTGAAAGAAGGCACGGTCGTGACCGGCGTCGTCAAAAACATCACCGACTACGGCGCGTTCGTGGATCTGGGCGGTATCGACGGCCTGCTGCACATCACCGACCTGGCATGGCGTCGTGTGCGTCACCCATCGGAAGTGCTGACCGTTGGCCAGGAAATCACCGCCAAGGTTCTGAAGTACGATCAAGAGAAGAACCGTGTGTCCCTGGGCGTTAAGCAACTGGGCGACGATCCTTGGACCGGTCTGTCCCGTCGTTACCCACAAGGCACCCGCCTGTTCGGTAAAGTCACGAACCTGACCGACTACGGCGCGTTCGTTGAAGTTGAACAAGGCATCGAAGGCCTGGTTCACGTTTCCGAAATGGACTGGACCAACAAAAACGTCGCTCCAAACAAAGTTGTCCAGCTGGGCGACGAAGTTGAAGTGATGGTTCTGGAAATCGACGAAGAGCGTCGCCGTATTTCGCTGGGCATGAAACAGTGCAAAGCAAATCCATGGGATGACTTCGGCGTGACCCACAAGAAGGGCGATAAAGTCCGTGGCGCGATCAAGTCGATCACCGACTTCGGCGTGTTCATCGGCCTGGCCGGCAACATCGACGGCCTGGTACACCTGTCCGACCTGTCCTGGACCGAAACCGGCGAAGAAGCCGTACGTCGCTTCAAGAAAGGTGACGAACTGGAAGCCATCGTTCTGGCCATCGACGTTGAGCGCGAGCGCGTTTCCCTGGGCGTTAAGCAACTGGAAGGCGACCCATTCAACAACTTCGCAGCCATGAACGACAAAGGCGCACTGGTAACCGGCACCGTTAAATCGGTTGAGCCTAAAGGCGCCGTGATCCAACTGTCCGAAGAAGTTGAAGGCTACCTGCGCGCGTCGGAAATCTCGCGTGACCGCGTGGAAGATGCTGGCACCCACCTGAAAGTCGGCGATTCCGTCGAAGCTCTGGTGATCAACATCGACCGCAAAGCACGTTCGATCCAACTGTCGATCAAAGCTAAAGATAGCGCTGAAACTGCAGAAGCCATGCAGAAGATGGCAGCGACCGACAACAACGCAGCTTCGGGCACCACCAGCCTGGGCGCGCTGTTGAAAGCTAAGTTCGATAACAAGAACTAAGAACTAGTCGATGACTAAGTCCGAGTTGATCAACCGCCTGGCTGAGCGTTATTCTCAGCTGGTGGCCAAAGATGCGGAGTATGCCGTCAAGACCATTCTGGATGCGATGACCAACGCCCTGGCGACCGGTCAGCGCATCGAGATCCGCGGTTTTGGCAGCTTTGCTCTGAATAGCCGGCCGCCGCGTATCGGACGTAATCCGAAGTCGGGCGACAAAGTGATGGTGCCCGAAAAACGGGTGCCTCACTTCAAGCCGGGCAAGCAATTGCGCGAGCGGGTTGACGCGATGGTCGGGCAACCGATCATTGAGGACTGAAGCGTCTGATGAGTTAAAATAAAAGCGGCGTCTACGGATGCCGCTTTTTTTTAGAAATACTGAACAGGAAACCTGGCTAATGAAATTCATATCCACGATTATTGGATTCGTTCTTTTCGTCCTGTTTTTTGGCTTTGCCCTGAAGAACACGCAGGAAGTCGATCTGCATTTCTTCCTTCACTATGATCTGCACGGACCCTTGGTCCTGATGCTGCTGGGCTTCTTCGTCGCCGGCGCCTTCCTGGGCGTACTGGCACTGACGCCGACCGTGTTCCGCCACCGCCGCGAAACGAACCAGCACAAAACCACGATCACCACGCTGCAATCGACCGCGCTGCAGGCCAACGCCCAGCCGCAGCCGGACAGCGTCAACACACAATAATTAAATAAAAAAACCGGCATGGAATTCGAACTTTGGTGGTTATTGGGTATCCCGGTCTTCTTCGGACTGGGGTGGGTCGCCGCGCGCGTCGACATACGTCAACTGGTGTCGGAATCGCGCACGCTGCCGCGCGGTTACTTCAAGGGCTTGAACTTCCTGCTCAATGAGCAGCCGGACAAGGCCATCGACGCCTTCATCGAGATCGTCCGCATGGACCCGGAAACGGCCGATATGCACTTCGCGCTGGGGAATCTGTTCCGCCGCCGGGGCGAGACCGAGCGCGCCATCCGCGTGCACCAGAACCTGCTGTCGCGTCCCGACCTGCCGCAGGAGCAGAAGGAACACGCGCAGTACGAGCTGGGCATGGACTACCTGAAGGCCGGCCTGCTGGACCGTGCCGAGGAAACCTTCAACGCCATGGTCAGCGGCCAGTACGCCGTGCAGGCGCGCCGCGCGCTGCTGGAGATCTTCCAGCGCGAGAAGGAGTGGCCGCGCGCCATCGAGGCTGCGATCGGCTTGCAGGAGTCGGGCGCCGGTTCGCGCCAGAAGGAAATCGCACAGTTCTACTGCGAGCTGGCGCAGGACGCGCTGGTGCACATGCATCCGGAGCAGGCGCTGCCGCTGCTGGACAAGTCGCTGCACGCCGACCGCGTCAACGTGCGCGCCACCATGCTGAGCGGCGACGCCCAGCTGGCGCAGGGCGATGTCGAAGGTGCGCTGCTGACCTGGCGCCGCGTCGAGCAGATCAGCGTGCCGCATACGGCGCTGGTGGCGCAACGCATGATGGATGCCTACCGCAAGGTCGGCCGTCCGCAGGAAGGCGTCAACCTGCTGAAATCCTATCTGGAACAGGCTTCGTCGATCGACCTGATCGAAGTGGTGTACAAGGCGGTGCTGGAGCTGGACGGCGTCGATGCCGCCAAGCAGCTGGTCAGCAATGAGCTGCGCCGCACGCCGACCCTGCTGGGCCTGGACAAATTGCTGGAGGCGCGCCTGATGGATGCGCCGGCCAACCTGGTGCCGGAACTGTCGATGGTCAAGAACCTGGTGCACGGTTATACGCAAAAGCTGGCCCGCTATCAGTGCAGCCATTGTGGTTTCAAGGCCCGTCAGTTCTACTGGCAGTGCCCGGGATGCAGCCGTTGGGAGACTTACCCGCCGCGCCGCACCGAAGAACTCAACGTCATGAATTAAAAGAGCTCCAACATGAAAATCACCATCATCGGCACCGGCTATGTAGGCCTCGTCACCGGCGCTTGCCTCGCCGAACTGGGTAACGACGTTTTCTGCCTCGACGTCGACCAGAAGAAAATCGATCTGCTCAATAACGGCGGCATTCCGATCCACGAGCCGGGCCTGGAAGAAGTGGTCGCGCGCAACCGCGCCGCCGGCCGCCTGCAGTTCTCCACCGACGTCGCCGCTTCGGTCGCGCACGGTTGCCTGCAATTCATCGCCGTCGGCACGCCGCCGGACGAAGACGGTTCGGCCGACCTGCAATACGTGCTGGCCGCCGCCAAGAACATCGGCAAATACATGACCGAGTTCAAGGTCATCGTCGACAAATCGACCGTGCCGGTCGGCACCGCCGACCGCGTCAAGGCTGCGGTGCAGGCCGAGCTGGCCACGCGCGGCGATGCGTCGAAATTCTCCGTCGTCTCCAATCCCGAGTTCCTGAAAGAGGGCGCGGCGGTGGAAGACTTCATGCGTCCAGACCGCATCGTCATCGGCTGCGACAACACGCCGGAGGGCGAAAAAGCCCACGGCCTGATGAAGAAGCTGTACACGCCGTTCAACCGCAACCACGAGCGCACCTTCTGGATGGACGTGCGCTCGGCCGAGTTCACCAAGTACGCGGCCAACGCCATGCTGGCGACCCGCATCTCGTTCATGAACGAGCTGGCCAATCTGGCCGACCAGGTGGGAGCCGACATTGAAGCGGTGCGTCACGGCATCGGCTCCGATCCGCGCATCGGCCACAGCTTCCTGTACGCCGGCGCCGGCTATGGCGGCTCCTGCTTCCCGAAAGACGTGCAGGCGCTGGAACGCACCGCGCGCCAGTACGACCAGGACTTGCTGATCCTGCGCGCCGTGGAAGCGGTCAACGACAAGCAGAAGCTGGTGCTGGGCCAGAAAGTGGTCAAGCGCTTCGGCGAAGATTTGAGCGGCAAGCATTTCGCGGTCTGGGGCCTGGCCTTCAAGCCGAACACCGACGATATGCGCGAAGCCCCGGCCCGCGTACTGATCAAGCAGCTGCTGGACGGCGGCGCGACGGTGGCGGTGTACGACCCGGTCGCGATGACGGAAGCCAGGCGCGTGCTGGAGCTGGACCTGAGCGCCGAAGAAATGGCGCGCATCCGCTTCGCCACCAGCCCGATGGATACGCTGGCCGCCGCCGAGGCGCTGGTGATCGTCACCGAGTGGAAGGCCTTCCGCAGCCCGGACTTCGACCGCATCAAGTCGTCGCTGAAGCAAGCCATCATCTTCGACGGCCGCAATCTGTTCGAGCCGGAAGTGATGGCTGAAGCAGGCTTTGAATACCACGGCATCGGCCGTTCCATCCTGACTCGCGTTTAAGAGGTTTCTGTGAGCACTAACGTCACGACTTATCAAGCACCTGCACTGGATCAAGTGCGCATCCTGGTGGTGGGCGATGTGATGCTGGACCGTTACTGGTTCGGCGACGTCAGCCGCATTTCGCCGGAAGCGCCGGTGCCTATCGTCCGCATCGAGAAGCGCGAAGCGCGGCTGGGCGGCGCGGCCAACGTAGCGCGCAATGCTGCGGCGCTGGGCGCGCGCGCCGGCCTGCTGGGCGTGGTCGGCGCCGACGAAGCCGGCAATGAAGTGGAGCAGATGCTGCAAAGCGGCGGCATCCACAGCTACCTGAAGCGCGACGACGCCATCTCCACCATCATCAAGCTGCGTGTCATTGGCCGCCAGCAGCAGATGGTGCGCATCGATTTCGAGGAAGCGCCTACCGATACCGTGTTGCGCGACAAGCTGCTGCAATTCAAGGCGCTGCTGGCCGATTACGATGTGATCGTGCTGTCGGATTACGCCAAGGGTTCGCTGGTCAACGTGGCCGACATGATCGCGTCGGCGCGCGCCGCCGGCAAGGTGGTGATGGTCGATCCTAAGGGTGACGATTTCACCCGCTACGCCGGTGCCACCGTGCTGACGCCGAATAAATCGGAAATGAAGCGCATCGTCGGCAGCTGGAACAGCGAAGAGCAGCTGACCGCCAAGGCGCAGGCGCTGCGCACGGAGCTGAAGCTGGACGCGCTGCTGCTGACCCGCTCGGAAGAGGGCATGACCCTGTACACCGACGGCGAGCAATTCCACATGCCGGCGCAGGCGCGCGAGGTGTTCGACGTTTCCGGCGCGGGCGACACGGTGATCGCCACCATGGCCGCCATGCTGGGCGCGGGTGTCGGCTGGAACGAAGCGGTGCAAACGGCCAATCGCGCCGGCGGCATCGTGGTCGGCAAACTGGGTACGGCGACGGTCACGCGCGAGGAGTTGTTCGACGCTTGAAGCTTGTCACAAAACCTTCATGGATTATCTGTCAACCGACGCTGAGGTTGGCCGTTAAGGGTGTTCAAGGCGCGGTTGTCGCCCTTGCTTTCACCCACCATGGAGATTGAGACATGTTCAAGAAAATATTGCTGGCAGTTGCGACCCTGATTGCAACGATGGGCTTCGCTTTCGCGCAGGTCGACGTCAACAAGGCTGATGCTGCTGCGCTGGATTCGGTCAAGGGCATCGGCCCGGTCAAATCGAAAGCCATCCTGGAAGAGCGCAAAAAAGGCGATTTCAAGGATTGGGCGGATTTCGAGAAGCGGGTTAAGGGCATCGGCGAGAAAAGCGCTGTCAAGCTGTCGCAGGCCGGCCTGGTTGTGAATGGCAAGCCATTGGACGGTGCGCCAGCCGCTGCGGCAGCTCCGGCAGCCAAGGCTGACAAGGCCGCCAAGGCCGCCGATAAAGCGGCCGACAAGCCTGCTGCCGACAAGGCAGCCGACAAAGCCGCCGCCAAGGCTGACAAGGCCGCAGCGAAGGCCGCCGCCAAGGCAGCCAAGGCCGAGAAGGCAGCCGCCGCATCGACTCCGGCCGCTGCACCAGCCAAGTAAGCTTTTCATCGCCCCCCAAACCCGCAGCCGACCGCTGCGGGTTTTTTGTTTGTGTTTTGTTTCCAGATCAAAAATAGCCGTTGATCCATGCGAAGATGTTGAGATCTTTTCACCGGAGACAGACGATGCATTGCAAGCCACTCATCTTGACGGCCCTGAGCGTGTTGGCCGTCGCGCCAGCCCTTGCGGCCGGCCCTGACACCACTCGTCACCAGGCCCAGATCGACCAGATCGTCAAGGAAATCTCGCCCGCCCGCATCGAAGGCTATATCAACAAGCTGGTCGGCTTCCGTACGCGCCACACGATGTCGGACACTGTCTCCGAAACCGAAGGCATCGGCGCGGCCCGGCGCTGGATCAAGAGCGAGCTGGAGCGCTGCGGCGCGGCCCAGGGCGGGCGCCTGCAGGTGGCGTTCGACAGCCACATCGCGCCGGTCTCCGCGCGCATCAGCCGGCCGACCGAGATCGTCAACGTGGTGGCGACCTTGCCGGGCACGCAGGCCGCTTCGGTGGACCGCATGTACGTGGTCAGCGGCCACTACGACTCGCGCAACACCGACGTCATGGACGCCAAGGGCGACGCGCCCGGCGCCAACGACGACGCTTCCGGCACCGCCGCCGTGATGGAAATGGCGTGCGTGATGGCCAAATACAAATTCGACGCCACGCTGGTCTTCATGACGGTGGCGGCGGAAGAGCAGGGCTTGCTGGGCGCGGCGCACTGGGCCGAGCTGGCCAAGCAAAAGAACCTGAACATCGCCGGCATGTTCACCAACGACATCATCGGCAGCTCGCGCGACGAGCACGGCAAGGTCGACAACACGCAAGTGCGTTTGTTCGCCGAAGGCTTGCCGGTGCAAAAGGAAAACAGCGATACCGTGCGCACGCTGATCCAGACTGGCGGCGAGAACGATTCGCTGTCGCGCCAGCTGGCACGGGCGGTGAAGGAGGCGGGCGAGCGTTACGTGCCGAAGTTCAAGGTCAACGTCATCCAGCGCCGCGACCGTTACCTGCGCGGCGGCGACCACATGCCGTTCCTGGAGCGCGGCTATGCGGCCTTGCGCTTCACCGAGCCGGCGGAGGACTTCAACCACCAGCACCAGAACATCCGCACCGAGAATGGCGTGCTGATCGGCGATCTGCCGCAGTATGACGACTTCAACTACATCGCCCAGGTGGCGCGGGTGAACGCGGCGGCCTTGTCGTCGCTGTCACTGGCGCCTGCCGCACCGGGCAAGGTGCAGGTGCGCACCGCCAAGCTGCAGAACGATACCGAGCTGGTATGGCAAGCCAATGCCGAGCCGGACCTGGCGGGCTACCGCATCGTCTGGCGCGACACCTCGGCCGCCGAATGGCAGGGTAGCCAGTTCGTCGGCAAGGCCACCGAGTTCACGGTGCCGCTGTCGAAGGACAACTACTACTTCGGCGTCCAGGCCATCGACACCGAAGGCAACGCCAGCCCCGCCAGCTACCCGACGCCGCTGCGCTAGTTGACGCTGAAGTCTAATTGCTCAGACGCTGATTGAGGACTTCGCCGTACAGTGAACTTTTTGAGTTCATCAAATGGCGGAGAAAGCGTCAGGCTGGCCGATAACCGGCGGCTCAGGACCGGCCGCCGGCATTATTGGAATTACCGACACGACATCGGTTCGTGCGTTACTCCACTACTATCCGCCAGGGAATGGCATTGAGTTTGTCTACGTGCCGTCGGCGCGTCAATTTGTGGCTGGTCGCCCAAGCATCTGCCGCTTCAATGGATCGCCACACCAGCAGCTTGCGCATTCGATCAATGCGGTACATAGTTATGTCCTCGGAGGCATGCTTCAACGTGGGCCTCAGTCCTGGGGGCAGAAATGATAGCGCCGGCACTTTTTCTTGCAGATGAAGCGCGACCTTATTGCTGGCTGATGGAAATCAGCGGCCGTAAGCTTGGTGTACTGGCCGACGAAAGCCCTCGCCTGGCTGGAAGACGATCCAGCGATGCAGCAATCCTTGAAGACCGAGTTGGAAGCATTTACGCGCAATAAGGCCATGCCGCAGGAGGCGCGGCAAATGGGAAGGCGTATGATACGTAGTCTCTCTGCCATTTCGGTGTGAGTGCGATATCATCGCGGCCCCGTTGCCGCCTGCCCAGCTTATGACACTCAAGATATCCAGAATCCTCCACGCAGGCTATGTGTTCGAATGCGATGGAACGCGTATCGTGTTCGATCCGATTTTCGAGAACCCGTTCAGCAGGAACTGCCACGCCTTCCCTGATGTGCGTTTCGACCACGCGCAGATACGCGGGATGAAGCCGGATGCGGTGTTCATCTCGCACTTCCATGACGACCACTGCTCGATGGAGAGCCTGGATCTGCTGGACCGCGATACGCCGGTCTACCTCTACTGCCTGTTCGACGAACTGTTCGCGATGATACGCGCGCTCGGCTTCGTCAACGTGCAGCCGCTGAAGGTGGATGCGCCGGTGCAGGTCGGCGCCATCGAGGTTATTCCGCGCAAGGCGCTGGACTCCGACGTCGATTCGATGTTCCACATCCGCGCCGCCGGCCTGAATGTGCTCAACGTTGTCGATTCGTGGATGGACCCGGAAACGCTGGAGCAGCTCAAGCCCTACGCGCCGTGGGACATGGTGTTGT
The DNA here is from genome assembly GCF_009380165.1 of Rugamonas rivuli. Lineage (GTDB taxonomy): Bacteria > Pseudomonadota > Gammaproteobacteria > Burkholderiales > Burkholderiaceae_D > Rugamonas > Rugamonas rivuli. The sequence continues at coordinate 221,816 of NZ_WHUF01000003.1, read as the reverse complement.
GGCCTTTCCAGACCATGCGTGAGATCGACGTCATCGCGCCTTCGCGCGCGGAGGGCGGCACACCGCAGCTGCCGGAGGAGTGGCCCGAGCAGCTGCAGGCGCTGGCGCCGCGCTACGTGGTGCCGAGTTCCTGCCAGTTCGTGCAGGAGCCGTGGTCTTGGTACAACCACGCGCTGTTCCCGATCACTTATCGCCAGTTCGCGCAGGAAGTCGGCGCGTGGCTGCCGGGTGCCGGCATTGTGCGTCTGAACCCGTCGGTGTCGGTGGAACTGACGCCGCAAGCGCTGACGCCATCCGCGCCGCTGCCGTGGGTGCTGCCGGTCGGCGAGCAGGATGTCGACTACGAATACGACGCCGCCATCACGCCGCCGCCGACATCGGAGATTGCCCGCCATTTCGCGCCGCTGAGCGCCGGGCAAACCTTGCTGGCGCTGGACTACTGCCGCACCGGCCTGCTCGAAAAATACCGCGACATGGAGCTGACGCCGGACAGCTATTTCGAAACGCCCTGCATCTGGCAGCTGTCGGTCTACGATCACGCGGGCGTGGCGCAGCAGTTCCGCTACCGCATACACGGCGACGACATCGCGCTCACCGGAGACGAAGAGGCGCCGACCTGGATGACCGAAATCCCCATCGCCAAACTGTATGCCGGCCTGGCGCTGGGCGAGTCGCTGACGTCCATGTACATGCGCATCAACGGTGCGCCGCCGGATGCCGACATCGTCGATGATCCGCTGATACGCTGCCTGTTCAACGATGCCTTCGGCGCTTACCAGTCGGCGCAACTGAAACGCATCAAGGAGCGCAACGCGCAATAACGTCATGGATGCCGGCTCTGCGCCGTTGCATTGATTGCCGCATCACGTCGACGTTGCCGGGCTATCAGCAGTGGTTCCGCCACACCTGGCTGCGCGAAGGGAATACGCCGTTGCGTGTCATGCGCCAGGCTGGTGCGCATCGGCCTACAATGAGCCTATCCTGGTTCTTGCCGTCAGGACATGCACGGATAATCAAGGGGCGACCATGAAAAGCAAATTCTCCATCAAGAATATTTTCATCATGTTCTTTCTGGTCAGCCTCGCGCTGTCCAGCCTGACTCTGTGGGCGCTGGTGCGGATCTCGACCAAGGAAGCCGAGCTGAACCGTGCCAACGAAGCGCGCTACCACTCCTATCTGCTGGCCGACGAGTTGCGGCAAAGCTCGGACGACCTGACCAGGCTGGCCCGCACCTACGTCGTCAGCGGCGATCCCAAGTACGAAAAAGAATATCTGGACATCCTCGATATCCGCAACGGCAAGAAGCCGCGGCCCCAGCATTACGAGCGCATCTATTGGGACTTCGTGGCGGCGGGCGTCGACAAGCCGACTCCCGATGGCGACTCCATCGCGTTGAGCGAGCTGATGCGTCAGGCCGGTTTCACCGATGAGGAATTCGGCAAGCTGAAAGAGGCGCAGGCCAATTCGGATGCGCTGGTCAAAACCGAAGTCATCGCCATGAACGCCGTCAAGGGCTTGTTCGACGATGGCAGCGGCAAGTTCACCAAGACCGGCCCGCCCGATCCCGAGATGGCGCGCAGGATCATGCACGACGAGCAGTATCACAAGAACAAAGCCAAGATCATGCAGCCGGTGAATGAATTCCTGGCGCTGCTGGACCAGCGCACCGGCGCGGCGGTGGCGCGCTCGGAGCACAGCACCACCATGGCGTTCTGGACCGCGATCGTCTTGCTGGCGCTGCTGGTCGGCGTGTCGCTGGTTTGCCTGTTCATGATTTACCGCCACATCAAGCTCAGCTTCGACCATGCGATCGACACCGCGCGCAATATCGCGGCAGGCGATCTGGATCATGACATCCGCATCGAGCGCGATGACGAGGTCGGCCACCTGATGGATGCGATGAACACCATCAACACCAACCTGACCGGCATGATAGGCCGCATCCGCTCCAGCACCGACGAGATGCTGGTGGCCACCGACGAGATCGCACGCGGCAATGCCGACCTGTCGTCGCGCACCGAGGCCCAGGCCAGTTCGCTGGAGCAGACCGCCAGTTCGATGGAACAATTGACCGATACCGTCAAGCAGAATGCCGACAGTGCGCGCTCGGCCAATCAGTTCGCGGCCGACGCGTCGACCGTGGCGGTGCAGGGCGGGGCGATGGTGGCGCAGGTGGTCGATACGATGGGTTCGATCAAGGCCAGTTCCAGCCGCATCGTCGACATCATCGGCGTGATCGACGGCATCGCTTTCCAGACCAATATCCTGGCGCTCAACGCCGCCGTGGAAGCGGCGCGCGCCGGCGAGCAGGGGCGCGGCTTCGCGGTGGTGGCGTCGGAGGTGCGCAACCTGGCGCAGCGCAGCGCGGCGGCGGCCAAGGAGATCAAGCAACTGATCGGCGCGTCGGTGGAAACCGTCGATGCCGGCAGCAAGCTGGTCAACGACGCCGGCAGCACCATGACGCTGCTGGTGGCCTCGGTGCAAAAAGTGGCCGACATCATGGCGCAGATCACCGCCGCCAGCCAGGAGCAAAGCACCGGCATCGGCGAGGTCAACCGGGCGGTGACGCAGATGGATGACATCACGCAGCAAAACGCCGCGCTGGTGGAGCAGGCGGCGGCTGCGGCGGAAAGCTTGCAGGAGCATGCGCAGGCATTGGCGCAGTCCGTCAAGGTATTCCATTTGAAGGGGGAGGCTGCGGCCCACTTGCAGCGGCCGCAGCCAGCCGCGCGGGCGGCGCCGGCCCGGCTGGCGCTGCCAGGCCGGGCTTAGCGCCGGGTTCAGCCAAACAATTGAGCTAAACGATTTAGCTGAATACCTTGTCGGCCGGCAGATTGGCCAGGAAGGCGTGGATCTGCGACACCACCGCCGCGCCTTCGCCCACCGCCGCCGCGACCCGCTTGGTCGAGCTGGCGCGCACGTCGCCGATGGCGAACACGCCCGGCACGCTGGTCTCCAGCGCGGCGCGCGACGGCAGGTCGCGCGGGTACACGCCGTCGCGGAAGTTGGCCTTGCACTGCGATTTGGTGACGTCGAAACCGGTGCGGATGAAGCCGTTGGCGTCGACGTCCACGCCGCAGTCGCCCAGCCAGTCCGTGTTCGGATCGGCGCCGATGAACAGGAACACGCGGCAGACGTCGTAGTCGCATTCCTCGCCGCTCTTGATGCCGCGGATGCGCACCTGCTTCAAGCCGTCGTCGTCGCCTTCCAGCGCGACGATTTCGGTTTGCGTGTGCAGCTCGATGTTGGGCGTGGCCTGGATGCGCTCGATCAGGTAGCTCGACATGGTCGACGCCAGGCTGTCCTTGCGGATCAGCATGTGCACCTTGGCCGCGTGGCCTGACAGGAACACCGCCGCCTGGCCGGCCGAGTTGCCGCCGCCGACCAGCACGATCTCTTCGGTCTTGCACAGCTTGGCCTCGATCGGCGAGGCCCAGTAGTACACGCCCTTGCCTTCGAACTGGCGCAGGTTGGCCAGCGATGGACGGCGATAACGCGCGCCGCAAGACAGCACGACGGTGCGCGCCTTCAGCCGTTGCAGGCTGCCGCACATTTCCACTTGCAGCGGATAGGTGTCGCAGATCAGGCGGCCGGCCGGCGCGGGGATGGCCACTTCGACGCCGAACTTCTGCGCCTGCACGTAGGCGCGGCCCGCCAGCGCGCGGCCGGAGACGCCGGTGGGGAAGCCCAGGTAGTTCTCGATGCGCGCGCTGGCGGCGGCCTGGCCGCCGTAGGCGCGCGTTTCCAGCGCCAGCACCGACAAGCCTTCCGACGCCGCGTACACCGCCGTCGCCAGGCCGGCCGGGCCGGCGCCGACGACGATCACGTCCCAGATTTTTTCGCCGTCGATCTCGGGCAGCATGCCGAGGCAGCGGCCGATGTCGACCACGGTCGGATTCTTTTTCACCACGCCGTCCGGGCAGACCACCAGCGGCAGTTCTTCCGGCTTCGGCTGGTAGTGCGCCATCAGGTCGGCGGCTTGCTGGTCCAGTTCGGGATCGAGCACGCTGTGCGGATGGCCGTTGGCCGACAGGAAGCTTTGCAGCGTGTGGATGCGGCCGTGGCCGCGCGGGCCGACGATCACCGGGCCGCCGGAATTCTGTTCGATCAGGCCGACGCGGCGCAGGATCAGCGCGCGCACGATGCGCTCGCCCAGCTCGGCGTGCGCGACCAGCAGCGCGCGCAGCGATTCGGACGGCACCACCAGCACTTCCACCGCGCCCACCGCCTTGCCGTTGCCCAGCGAAGGACGGCCGGACAGCTGCGCCACTTCGCCGCTGAATTGTCCCGGCGTGTGGGTGGTGATGTGGGATGTGTTGCCCAGGCCGTCGTAGCGGCTGACTTCTATGCCGCCCTGCAGCACCAGCATCAGGCCGAAGCTGGTCTTGCCCGCTTCGAAGATCATGTCGCCGTCCTGGAAATGGCGCACGTGGCCGAAGCGGCGCATGTGCTTGATGTCGATCTCGCTCAGCACGGGGAACAGCTGGTGGTTGCGGTTCGCCAGACTGGTGTTGGACAGCGGAGTCGGCTCGTCCGGGGTGTCTTCGGGGAGCAGTTCCATAGAGGTTGTAGCCATGACGATTCCGGGAAAATGAAGGTGGGAATGAGAATGTTGCAAGTCTATCCCATGGCGGCGCGCAGTCCAAGCACTTCGCCCCGGCATCTCCCGTACGCGGGATCCCAACTCGGATTAAAATGCATGTTTTGGCGAAATAACTGAAGATAGAACACGATGGCTTACAAGACTCTGGAAGATACGATAGGCAACACGCCGCTGGTGCAGCTGACGCGCTTGCCCGGCGCCGAGGCGCTGGCCCGTAACAACGTCATACTCGGCAAGCTCGAAGGCAATAATCCGGCCGGTTCCGTCAAGGACCGCGCCGCCATGTCCATGCTCAAGCGCGCCGAGGAACGGGGCGATATCAAGCCGGGCGATACGCTGATCGAGGCCACCAGCGGCAACACCGGCATCGCGCTGGCGATGGCGGCCGCGCTGCGCGGCTACAAGATGCTGTTGCTGATGCCGGAGAACCTGAGTGTGGAACGCCGCCAGAGCATGGCCGCCTACGGCGCGCAGATCATGCTCACGCCCAAGACCGGCGGCATGGAGTACGCGCGCGACATGGCCGAGCAATTGCAGAAGGATGGCAAGGGCATCATCCTCGACCAGTTCGGCAACTTCGACAATGCCCGCGCGCACTACGAGGGCACGGGGCCGGAAATCTGGCGCGATACCGGTGGCCGCGTGACGCACTTCGTCAGCGCCATGGGCACCACCGGCACCATCATGGGCGTATCGCGTTATCTGAAGGAGCAGAATCCGGGCGTGCAGATCATCGGCGCCGAGCCGGAAGAGGGCTCGTCGATACCCGGCATCCGCAAATGGCCGGAAGCCTACCTGCCGAAAATCTACGAGCGGTCGCGGGTGGACCAGGTGGAGTCGGTGTCGCAAGCGGCGGCCGAACGCATGGCGCGCCGCATGGCTGCCGAGGAAGGCATCTTCTGTGGGATTTCGGCGGCGGGCGCCTGCGAGATCGCGCTGCGCATTTCGCAAACGGTGGAGAACGCAACCATCGTGTTCATCGTTTGCGATCGCGGCGACCGCTACTTATCGACCGGGGTATTCCCGGCGTAAGGTATTGCATCCCTCGCCCCTGGGGAAGGGGGAGGGAGTCGCTGCAGGACGACGGCTACAATCAGCCTTGGCCGCCTGGTTCGCCTTCTTTAGGCTTGAACTGCTTGTCGCTGATGCGGAACTTGTTGCGGCGGTCGCCCATCAAGTAACGCAGGTCGCGGATGCTCAGGTCGCTCACTTCGTGCATGCGGATCAGCAGCGAAGCGCCAACCGGCAAGCGGTGGTGGCGGATTTTGCTGATGACCGGCGGTGCGACTTCCAGCGCGCGCGACAGGGCTGCATCGTTTTTCAGACGCAGGTTCTCGATCAGGGTATCGAGCAGGCGGTTGGGATTGTATTGCAGCAGATCATCGCCATCCGCATCGTTGTTCATATCTATGCCGACTTGGTTTGTCATGATTTCGTCTTTTCCTTCTGTAAAGTTGTCCTGCAAAGTACAACACTCGGAGCTCGCTTTGCTGCGTTAATGTTCATCCTTACCAAGGAACGAATTCACACACGGACGGGATTCCGGGATAACAAGTTTCATAATATATACACAATTGTACAACAACATGCCATGTAATACTCATAAGCAATAAAAAAACCTCATTGCCCATGGGGTATTGTTGTCCGGTTGCAACATTGTGTGAGAATTATACACCCACTGATATGCTAAGCTGCTTGTGCACACACTTAATGAACACACAAAGTTAATTTTAAGTTAATTTTGTTGTAGATCAGTTTATGTTTGCACCACAGATACCGCAAGTTTGTACAAATACTTGCCAAGTGTCAACTAAACAATACAGTCGGCAAGTCTGTGGATCAAGGACCTTTACGCTTCCTTACAAACCCCCGCGTGCCAGGCGCACCGCGCGGCCCAGTTCCACCACCGACATCGCGTAGAAATAGCTGCGGTTGTATTGTGTGATCGCGAAGAAATTATTATTGGCCAGCCAGTACTCGGTCGGCTCGGCGCCGTTCTGCAAATCCACCAGGCCGTAGGTCTGCTGTTCCGGCACCGGCACCGCGGTGGTGACGCCGGCCGCCGTCAATTCCGGCGCGCGGTACTTGGCGGTGAGGCCCTGGTTGATCATCGCTTCCCAGGCGCGGTTGGGCGAGACGCTGGCCGCGTACACCAGCGGGCCGCCGAGGTCGCGCTGCCAGCCGTGCGCGGCCAGGAAGGCCGCCACGCTGCCGATGGCGTCGCCGCTGGAGTTGAGCAAGTCGATCTTGCCGCTGCCGTCGAAATCGACCGCGTACTTCATCACGCTGCTGGGCATGAACTGCGGCATGCCGATGGCGCCGGCGAAGGAGCCGCGCAGCGACAGCGGATCGATGCCGTTCTGGCGCGCGAACAGCAGCGTCGCCTCCAGCTCGCCGCGGAAGAAGGCCATGCGCTCGGTGCGCTGCGGCGCTTCCGGGTAGGAGAAGGCCAGCGTGGTCAGCGCGTCGACCACGCGGAAGCGGCCGGTGTTACGGCCGTACACGGTTTCCACGCCGATGATGCCGACCAGGATTTCCGCCGGGATGCCATACAGCGCCTCGGCCCGTTCCAGCGCGTCGCGGTTCTCGTTCCAGAATTTGACGCCGTTGTCGATGCGCACCGGATCGACGATCAGCTTGCTGTAGGCTTGCCAGTTCTTCGGCTTGCCCGGCGGCGCGGGCTTGACCAGCTGCACCGCCGAATCGAGGTAGCGCACCTGGCCCATCAGCGTGTTCAGTTCGGCGCGCTCGAAGCCGTCGCGGGTGGCGACGTCGTCGAGGAAGCTGCGCACTTCCTTCCAGTCGCCGAAGTTGACGAACTCGCCGACATAGTCGACCGGCGGCGGGCCTTTTTTCTTGGCGGCCGGGGCTTTTTTCTTCGGCTGCATGCTGGGCGGCAGCTTGTAGCCGTAGGGGTCGATCTGGGCGGCCTGGCCCAGGGTGGCGGTGCCCAGCAGCAGGGCGGTCATCAATGTCTTCATCGGCATATGCGTAGCAAGGTTTTCAGCGTCGTCAGCGACGCCGAGCGTGGTTCGGAACCGGCGGCGCCGTACTTCAGCGCGCCGTACAGTGTTAAAAATTTCTCCATCGCGGCCAGCTTGTCCGGGCTGGCTTGCGCGGTGCGCAGGCGGGCGGCGTAGCTGGACGGGCCTTCGTCCGGGCGGCGCGCGTAACCGCGGCGTGCCTGCTGCCGGCAAAAGGCCAGGTACAGCTCGTCCAGCGGCGCCAACGGCCGCCGCTGCCGCCTCCAGTACAGCAGGTACAGCAGGCCGCACACCAGCGCCGCACCGAGTGCGCTGCGCCAGTTGGCCAAGGCTGAGCTTAGTTCTTCGAGGAAACTCCGCTGCCTCTCTGGATTGTAATCCAGGACCCATTGATTCCAAGCATTATTCAACGCGGCGTAGTTGAATCTGAGCTTGCCCAGCCACGAATTGGGGTCGTTTTGCAGATTCAGCAAGGGGCCGAGGCCGAAAGCGGACGGTTGCGGCAGCGCCTGCGCCAGGCTGTGGGCGATGCGTTCGGGGGCGACGGCGGCGGTCGGGTCGATGCGGCGCCAGCCGGCGCCGGGCGCCCAGAACTCGGCCCAGGCGTGGGCGTCGGACTGGCGCACGGTCAGGTAGCCGTCCACCGGGTTCAGCTCGCCGCCCTGGTAGCCGGTGACGACGCGCGCCGGCACGCCCATGGCGCGCATCAGCACGACGAAGGCGCCGGCGTAGTGCTCGCAGAAGCCGGCCTTGCTGCCGAACAGGAAATCGTCGACGGCGTCGCGGCCCAGCAATGGCGGCTGCAGCGTGTAGACGTAGCCGTTGTCGTGGAAGCGCTGCAGCAGGCGCAGCGCGAGGCCGGCCGCTTCGCGCGCGGCGGGCGGCGCAGCGGGGGCGTTCGATGCGGCGGCGGGCGGGTGCAGCGCGTGCGCCAGCGCCAGCGTGCGCGGGTTGAAGCCGGCCGGCAGCTCGGTCCAGCGCGCCATGCGCTGCGGCTGTTCGTCGGCCTGCACGCGGAAGTCGGTCCAGGCGCTGGCTTCGTAGCGCACGCGCTGCGTGACCGGCTCGCTGGTGAAGAACTCCAGTTCGTCGGAATCGCGCACGCGGTAGCCGGGCAGGGACAGCGTCGGCCCGCTCAGTTCCAGCGCCGCCAGCCAGCGGCTGTTGGTGGGCTCCATGGTGATCTCGTGGCGCAGCGGCTGGCCGCGCGTGGCGACGCCGATGTCCAGCCGTTGCAGGCCGCGCCGGCGCGGCACGCGGGTCCAGGTGCGGCCGTCGTAGTCGCCCAGCACGATGCTGCGCCAGTACAGCTGGTCCTGGGCCGGCATGGGGCCGAGGAAGCGCACGCGGAAGGCCACGGCGTCCGACTGCGCCAGCGACGACAGCGTGCCGGGCGCCATGCTGTCGGAGATGCCGGTGTGGCCGCTGTGCGCGTCGCCGGGCAGGCCCCACAGCGGGCCCTGGATGCGCGGGAAGCCGACGAACATCAGGATCGCCAGCGGCGCCGCCAGCAGCGCGGTGCTGGCGGCGGTGCGCAGGCGGCGCGCCAGCGGCGGCACGGCGCCGGTGTACTGGAACGATTGCTGGGCCGTCAGCAGCACGATCAGCGTGGCGCCCATCCACAGCGCGGTGGGCATGCTTTGCGAGTAGAAGAAATTCGTCAGCAGCACGAAGAAGCTGAGGAAGATGACCACGAACAGGTCGCGTTTGGCGCGCATCTCCAGCAGCTTGAAGGCCAGCAGCAGCGCCAGCATGGCGACGCCGGCGTCGCGCCCCAGCAGCGTGTGGAAGCTGCGGTAGACGCCGGCCATGGCGGCGATCGACACCGGCAGCAGCACCCACAGCGGCGGCATGCGCTTGCCGCGCCAGGTGATGGCCGCGCGCCACAGCAGCGTGCCGCACACCACGGCGCTGATCCACGGCGGCAGGTGCTCGAAGTGCGGCGCCAGCACCATCAGCGCGGCGGTCAGCAGCAGCAGGGTGTCGGACTTGTCGCGCGTCAGGCGCAGCGCCAGGCGGGCGCGGGCGCCGGCGGCCGGCGGCATGCTGCTCATGCGCTGCCCTCCAGGCCGAACAGCGCCAGCGCGCGCAGGCAGGCCGCCTGGTGGGCGTCGCCCAGCGCCGGGCCGTACTCGTGCTGCGCCAGGCGGAAGGTGTAGGGCAGGGCGCGCTGCTCGGCCTCCAGCACCCAGCGCACCATGCGCGACAGCTTCAGTTCCAGCTCCAGCTGCACCGGCAGCGCGGCGAAGTCGAGGCACAGCTCGGCCACGGCGCCGCCGTCGAAATGCTTGGTGACGAGCTGCCCGCCCAGCGCCGGGTCGTGGCGGGCGATCTGGCGCCAGGCCAGGTGGCGCATGGGGTCGCCCGGCTGGTAGCTGCGGATGCCGGCGAAATTGTCCAGGCCCACGGTGCCGTGGCCGTCCTCGCTGGCGGCGCCGCTGGAGGGCAGCGGCTGGGCCGGCAGTTCGGGCGCGGGATAGACCAGCACCTTGAGCGCGGGCCGCCAGTAGCTCCAGGCGCGGAACAGGCCGAGCGGGAAGCGCGTGACCAGGCGGATGCGCGGCGCGTCCAGCCAGCCGCGCGCGGAGGTGGCGGCCGACAGCCGCACCGTGCTGGCGCCGCCGGCTGCGACGTCCGTGACCTGGCGCGGCTCGCCGTCGACCTGGAAGCCCAGCCAGACGGCGTAGCGCGCCAGCTTGCCGCGGTTGCGCAGGTGCAGTTCGAACTGCGCTTCCTCGCCGGCGAACACCGGCGCCGCGCGGCCCGGCGTCAGTTCAAGGCGGGCCAGGTTGTTGGCGGTCTGGTACATATCGGCCACGGCGCAGGCGCCGGCGAAGAAGGTCAGCGCGAAGCCGAGGCCGAGGTTGTAGTTGAGGGCGCCGATCAGCATCAGCAGCAGCAAGCCGGCGAAGGCCAGGCCGGGCCGGGTCGGCACGATGAACACGCGGCGCATGGTCAGCGTGACCACGCCCGCTTCGCTGGGCCCGAGCTGGAACAGCCACTGGTCGCGGGCGCGCCGGTACAGACGTGACAGCGATGGCAGCGGGCCGGCCATGGCAGCCTAGACGGGCACCGATTTTTGCAGTTGCAGCACCAGGTCGCGGCTGGCCAGCGCGACGCCGTGCGCCGCCTTCAGCGGCCGCAGCCGGTGCGCGCACACCGGCACCAGCACCGCCTGCACGTCTTCCGGCAGCACGTGGTCGCGGCCCTCCAGCGCGGCCCAGGCGCGCGCGGCCTGCAGCAGGGCGATGGCGGCGCGCGGGCTCATGCCCTCGGCGAACAGGCCGTTCTGGCGCGAGGCGGCGGCCAGCGCCTGCACGTAGTCGATCAGCGCCGGCGCGGCGTGGATGCGCTTGAGCGCCTGCTGCGCCTCGGCCAGTTCGGCCGGGACCATGGCCGGCGTGAGCGCCTTGAGCAGCACGCGGCGGTCTTCGCCCATCAGCAGCGCGCGTTCGGCGGCGGCGTCGGGATAGCCCAGCGACAGGCACATGAGGAAGCGGTCCAGCTGCGATTCCGGCAGCGGGAAGGTGCCGATCTGGTGGGTGGGGTTTTGCGTGGCGATGACGAAGAACGGTTCCGGCAGCGCGCGGGTGACGCCGTCGGCGCTGACCTGGCGCTCTTCCATCGCTTCGAGCAGGCCGGACTGGGTCTTGGGCGTGGCGCGGTTGATCTCGTCGGCCAGCAGCACTTGGGTGAAGATGGGGCCGGGGTGGAATACGAAGCCGTTCTGTTCGCGCTCGTAGATGGAGATGCCGTTGACGTCGGCCGGCAGCAGGTCGCTGGTGAACTGGATGCGGTTGAAGCGCAGCCCCAGCGAAATCGACAGCGCATGCGCCAGCGTGGTCTTGCCCACGCCCGGCACGTCCTCGACCAGCAGGTGGCCGCCGGCCAGCAAACAGGTCAGCGCCTGGCGGATCTGCAGCTCCTTGCCGACGATGATGTCGCCGACCTGCCGGGCCACGGCATGCAATTTTGTGTACATGGTATCGATGGGAGTTGTGCGCTGTACAGATTCTATGCGAGAAACTGTCCAGGCGATACCATGCGGGGTGTTGCGGCTTACGGTGCCTGCTTCAGGTTGCGGTCGAGGAAGGACTCGACCTGGGTCCAGAAGGCGATGCTGTTTTCCGGGTGGCGCCAGCCGTGGCCTTCATTGTCGTAGATGATGGAGGTCACGTTGGGGTTGCTGGCCTTGACGGCGGCGCTGAATTTCTGCGCGTGCTCGATCGGCACGCGGCGGTCCTTCAAGCCATGCGCCATCAGCAGCGGTTGCTTGAGCTCGGCCGCGCGCAGCAGCGGCGAGTTCCGGCGCATCATCTCGGCGTCGGCCGGGTTGTCGGGATCGCCGACCAGCAGGCGCAGGCTGTAGCCCAGGGTTTCGCGCGAGGCGTCCGACTCGGTGGACGTGAAGCGCAGCTTGATGTCGGTGACGCCGGCCCATTCGACGCCGCAGCGGAACACGGTTGGATCCTTGATCAGGCCCATCAGCGTGGCGTAGCCGCCGTAGCTGGCGCCCATGATGGCGACGCGCTGGGGATCGGCCCAGCCCTGCTTGGCGGCCCAGCGCGCGGCGTCGGCCAGGTCGTCCTGCATGGTGCCGCCCCATTGCTTCCAGCCGGCCTGGAAGTGGTCGGCGCCGAAGCCGGTGCCGCCGCGGAATTCCGGCTGGATCACGACGTAGCCGCGCGTGGCCAGGAAGGCCGCCTCGGCTTCCCATTCCCACGAACTGCCGCGCGCCATCGGGCCGCCGTGCACCAGCACCACGGCCGGTTGCGGGCCGCTCGGCTTACCGGGCGGCAGCGTCACGTAGGCGGGAATCGAACGGCCATCGCGCGCCGTGTAGTGGTGGAAGCTGCGCGGACCCATCTGGGCCGGCTGGATGTCGGGATGGATGCTGCCCAAGCCGGTGATGGCGCCGCTGGCGCGGGTGTACAGCAGGTAGCGCCGCGGCTGGCGGTCGGAGTTCGAGGAGATCAGCAGCACCGGGCTGGCGGCGCAGTCCTGCGCGCAGTGCACGGTGTTGATGGTGTTGGGCAGGGCGGCGTCGATCTTGGCCTGTTCGGCCTTCAGCACCGGGTCCAGCCAGAAGGTGGTGGCGGCGTCGGTGTGCAAGTGCAGGCCCAGCAGCTTGCGGCTGACGCGGTCGATCTCGGCGCTGCCGGTGAAGTCGTAGCCCGGGGTTTCGACGAAGGGTTCCGGGTCCATCTTCATGGCCTTCAGGTTGTAGCGGAACAGCGCGCCGTTGTCCTTGTGGTGGGCGTAGACGTACAGCGTGTCGGTGCCGTCGAAGAACAGCGGCGTGAAGCGCTGGTCCTGGTAGCAGGCGCTGTTGCCGATCTCGCTCCAGCTGGTGTCGTCGGCGTTGCGGTGCGACGTGATGCAGCGGCCCTTGATCTGCGCGGTGACGATGCGCGGCACGTCGTTGCTGTCGGTGAACCAGGACTGGACCGCTTCCGGCTGGGTGCCGTCGAAGGCGTTGCGCAGCGCCTGGGTGCGGGTGTTCAGGCGCATCAGGCGCGTGTGTTCGAGCGTGCGGTCGGTGTTGTTCCAGGTGCTCTTTTCGACCAGGATGTCGTCCGAGCCGTCGTGGGTGACGCCATGAAAGCTGTAGGCGGCGGTCAGCGTGCGGTTGACCATATTGCTGCCGATCTGCTTTTGCTGGTGCTCCCAGTTGCCGGAGATCAGGTGCACGCGGTTCTCGCCGTTGCGGTCGATGGCGAACTCATCGCGGTTGCCCTCGAATTCCTTGTCGAAGTTCTTGACCGTGAAGCCGACGCGGTTTTCGTTGATCCAGTGGACGCTGGTGATGAGGGCGCGGTCGGCGGTGGAGCGCGCCAGCAGCGTCACCTTGGACAGGTTGCCGCTGTCGCGCACCACCAGCGCCTGTATGCCGTCGGGCAGCATGGTGGTGAGGGCGACGTAGCCGCCCTTGGGCGACAGCGCCGCCTGGCTGACCTGCGGCGCGGCGAAGAAGCTGGCGACCGGCGGCGGCGTCGTCGCGTCGGCGGCATGGGCGCCGTGGCTCACGAGTGCGGCGCCGGCCAGTGTTAGCGAGCGGAAGAAGGGAAAACCTGCCATGCATGACTTTCATTGTTAAGTAATCAGCAATGATATGCGGCAATTGTTTTTTTGTCTACCTCGGGGCGCCGCGCCATCCGGCGGCGCCGCTATCTATGGTAGATTAGCGCCTACAGCAGCAGATACCCGTCACATGACTACAGCCATATACAGCCATCCCGATTGCGCCCGCCACGACATGGGCGACTGGCACCCCGAATCCCCCGCGCGCCTGCAAGCGATTGCCGACCAGCTGATCGGATCGCACATCAGCGACCTGCTGGAGCACCGCGAAGCGCCGCTGGTGGCGCTCGCCGATCTCGAACGCAACCACAGCAAGAACGCCATCGCCATCGTGCGCGACAACGTGCCCGAGTTGGGCGATTGCTATCCGATCGACGGCGACACCTCGCTCAACCACTACAGCTGGCGGGCCGCGCAGCGCGCCGCCGGCGCCGCCGTGGCGGCGACCGACGCCGTCATCGACGGCGAGATCGACAACGCTTTCTGCTCGGTGCGCCCGCCCGGCCACCACGCGCGGCCGATCGAGCCGATGGGCTTCTGCCTGTTCAACAACGTCGCGGTGGCGGCCAAGCATGCGCTCGACGCGCGCGGGCTGGCGCGGGTGGCGGTGGTGGATTTCGACGTCCATCACGGCAACGGCACCGAGGAGGCGCTGCTCAACGAGCCGCGCGCGCTGATGGTCAGCTTCTACCAGCATCCGTTCTATCCGTACACCGAGCCTGAGCCGATCAGCGCCAATATGGTCAACGTGCCGGTGCCGGCCCACACGCGCGGCGACGCGGTGCGCCAGATCGTGCTGGAGCAATGGCTGCCGGCGCTGCATGCGTTCAAGCCGGAGATGATCTTCATCTCGGCCGGCTTCGACGCCCACCGCGAGGACGACGTCGGCGGCATGGGCCTGGTCGAGGCGGACTACGCGTGGATGACGCAGCAGGTGATGGCGGTGGCCAGGCTGTACGCCAAGGGCCGCATCGTCAGCTGCCTCGAAGGCGGCTACAACCTGTCGGCGCTGGGCCGCAGCGTGGTGGCGCATGTGAGGGCGCTGGCGGACCTGTGAGCGGTGGGGGACCGGGCACAGGTCCTTGCGGCATGCATCGACGGCGGCGGCCTCTACGGCTTGGGGCGGTAGGCGTCGACGCCGAATTCCATCGGCGGCGTGTTGCGCTGGTGCGCGCCGGCATCGATGCCGGTGTCGGTCGGCGTGCCTGCGCCCGGCTCGTTGAAGTTGGGCAGGTAGACGCCGTTGCCATAGCCCAGCGACCCCGCTTGCAGCTGGTAGTTGCCGGCGTTGGCAGGCCCCTGGGTGGTCAGGAATACCTTGCCCGTCTTGTATTGCGCGGTGGGGTAGTCGCTGTATTCGACCAGGGCGATGCTCGGCCAGACCAGGCTGCCGGCGTTGAACACGATGGCTTTGGCGCTGTTGGTCTTGCCGCTGCCGGGCGCCGGATGCTGCTCCGAGGTGGAGGTCGTGCCGTCGAACGAAATGCCGCCGCGATAGGCATCGTAGTCGATGTCGTTCTTGCCGCAAATTTCATTCACCCGCACGGCGCTTTGCCAGATTTTGCTGCTCGTCATCAGGTTGTTGCGGCTGACGATGTTGCAGGTGTCGCCGCCGCCCTTGGTGATGAATCCGTTCGAGCCCAGGCCATAGAGCATGCCGGCCAGCGGCGGCGATTGCAGATTGGTGTTGTGGAAGAAGTAGGCCCGTCCACCGTTGACGATGGGCTCCAGGCTGCCCAGCTTGAAGAATACGCCGTGCCCCTCGTCATCCTGGATGGCGCCGTTGGGATTGGTCATGCCCGCCGTGTCGCCCAGGATATTGCGGAAGGCATACACCGGCCCCTGCGACACCGTGGCCAGCCCGACGCCGCTGACCACGTGGTGCAGGTAGTTGCCCCAGATACGCACGTTGCGGTTGGCGCCTTCCGATTCGATGGCGTCGTCGTACACGCCGGAGATGTCGTTGCCGTGGATGTCGGAATCGGCGTTCGGGAAACCTTCGAACGAGAAGTTGGAGCCGCCGCCGATGCCGTCGCCGAAATAGTGGCCGGGCGTGGCGGAGACCGTGTTGTAGCGGATCACGTGGTTGCTGCCGCAATGGCTGAACGTGACGGCCTGCGCCGAGTTGGGATGGGCATAGCCCCAGTTGATGGAGCCGTAGCGCGGATCATGTATGCGGTTGCGCTGAATGACGACGCGCTGCACGCGCTTGTCGGGATCGCTTTTCGAATTCTCGCAATAGATGCCCGCCTCCATGTAGTTGCCGGGAACGATTTTGTTGGTCGGCACATTGCCTGCGGTCGCCGGGCTTTCGGTGGTGACGGGTGCCGAGCCGAAGCCGCTGATGTCGTTGTCCTCGATGATGACATCGTGCGAGGGGGCCATGATGGCGATGCCCTGGCGCTGGCAGTTCTTCAACTGCAGCTTGCTGACGATGACGTAGGAAGCGTTGATGACGACGCAGCTGTTGCCGGACGTCAGATGCGCGTCCGCCGCGCCCATGTCGATGGTGCTGCGCTGGCTCGGGTCGGCGTCGAATGGCGCCGATACATAGCGCACGTAGGCATCCGGCGTGCCCGACTGGTTGACCTGGTAGGGACGGGAGGTGCTTTCGCCCGGCAGCTTCTGCAGCCCCGGCGGCAGCGTGATGGTGCGGCCGACCGGGAACTGTTCGCTCCAGGTGGTCTGGGTGGTGGCGGCGGTCAGGTCCGGCTGGTCGGCCAGCGACAGTTCGATGTCGTAGCTGGTGCCGGCGTCGAGCATCACCAGGCTGCCGCGATACTCCTTGTTGCGCGGATCGAACCACAGCGGCAGGCCGTTCTTCCACAGCGCATCGCCGTGCTTGCGGTATTTGACGCGGGAGCGGCGGTCGACGCCGGCGCCGGGCGGCGCCCAGTAGATGCCGATGGACTGGAAGGTCGGCACGGTGGTCAGCTCGGCCTGGTACGACGGCAGGCCCTTGCGGAAGCGCATATTGCTCTCGTCGGAGTAAATGTCGGGAGCGGTGGGGTAGCCGTAGGACGGCGCCGGCGGCCCCAGCGTGCCCGGGTCGGTCGCAGTGGCGTTGTTGGCCGTGAAGTCGGGGATTTGCTGTGCCAGCGCCAGCGTGGGCAGCGTCAGCGCCAGCCATAAGACGGATTTTTTCATGGAATTCCTCGGAACGGTGGAAAGGCAGTCCCGATATGATAGTGAAATTCCAATGTTGAATTATCGCTAATTGTCACAATGCCCGGCCCCAATGAAAAACGCCCTGCCGGAAGGCAGGGCGTCGAGGGGCGGGCGCTACATCAGGCGGCGACGCTGCGGCCGCTCTTGGCCGACCAGCGGTACAAGCCCCACACCATGGCCACGCCGAAGATCAGCGCCACCACCATGGTCTGCGCCTCGCTCAGCGAGTTGGCGATGGCCAGCGGCTCGCCCTTGCCGGAAACCACGATCAGGCCCGCCAGCGCGACGTTGAACAAGCTCTCGCCGACGATGAAGCCCGACATCACCAGCACGCCCAGGCGCTTGGCGGTGTCGCCGCCGACCTTGTGCTCCATGGCGCGGTCGAACAGGTAGCCGGCCACGGCGCCGATGCACACCGGCGTGATCACCGCGCTCGGCAGGTAGATCGCCAGGCCCACGCCCAGCGGCGGCAGCGAGTACTTGCCGTTGCTGGACTTCTTCAGGCCGAAGTTAATCAGCACCAGCACCAGGCCGACGATGGCGCCATAGCCCAGCAGGTCCCAGCGCAGCTGGCCGCCGATGACGCCCTTGGCCAGCGTGGAGATCAGCAGCGCCTGCGGCGCGGCCAGCGGCTGGTCCGAGATCGAGTTGAGGTTGGGGGCGCCGACGAAGCCGTTGGCGTGGTTGAGCAGCTCCAGCACCGGCGGCACCACGCAGGAACCGGCGACCACGCCGATCAGCAGGCCGACCTGCTGTTTCCACGGCGTCGCGTCGACCAGCTGGCCGGTCTTCAAGTCCTGCAGGTTGTCGTTGCCGATCACGGCCACGGCCAGCACCACGGTGGTGACGAACAGCGCGTAGGCGATCAGCGCCTGCGCCACTTCCGGACCCATGATGCTGCGGCCGACCATGCCCACGCTCAGCGCGGCGCCGAGGATGGTCAGGATGGCGATGCCGGACACCGGCGAATTCGACGAGCCGATCAGGCCGGCCATGTAGCCGCAGACGGCGGCGGCGAAGATGCCGGCCACCAGGATGTAGGCGATGCCGACCGCCACCAGCGGGAAGGCCAGCGAGCCCAGCGGGCCGCCTTGCAGGAAGCTGGCCAGCAGCCAGCCGGCCGGCACCATCGACAGCAGCGTGACCAGGCCGACCACGAAGATAGGCAAGTCCTGCTCGGTGCGGTCCAGCACGCCGCCGTTCAGTTTGGCCTTGCGGGCCGATTCCATCGCCGACTTCAGGCCGCCGAAGATGGGCTTGGCCAGGCCGGCCAGCGTGATGATCGCGGCCATGCCGATCACGCCGGCGCCCATCATGCGCACTTCCTTGGACCAGATGCCCAGCGCGTGGGCGGAGGCGTCGACGCCGGCAGCGGCCGGACTCAGCGACGTCATCAGCGGCACCATGATGCCCCAGGCGATGACCAGGCCGGCCAGCATGGCGATGCCGACCGTGATGCCCATCAGGTGGCCGGCGCCGATCAGGGCCAGCGAGCTGGAGGCGCCGATGCCGGTGGCGCCGGAGCCGGTGCGGAAGTAGATCGCCACTTCGCCGGCCATCAGCTTGACGGCGGCGCCGGCGGCGAACACGGCCGAAGCCACGCTGCCCCAGATCACGGCCCACAGGCCGGCCTTGCCTTCGGCGGCGCCGGCGCGCGAGGCCATGCCGACCTTGAGCACTTCAGCGGCGGCCACGCCTTCCGGGTAGGGCAGGTCGGACTGCGACACCAGCGCGCGGCGCAGCGGCATCGTGTACATCACGCCCAATACGCCGCCGATGGCGCAGGCGCCGAAGGTCGGCCAGAACGGCACCTTGGCCCACCAGCCTATCATCAGCAGGCCGGGCAGCACGAAGATCACCGAGGCCAGCGTGCCGGCGGCCGAGGCGATGGTCTGGACGATGTTGTTTTCCTGGATGGTGGCATCCTTGAAGGCGCTGAGCAGCGCCATCGAGATCACCGCGGCGGGGATCGAGGTGGCGAACGTCAGGCCGACTTTCAGCCCCAGGTAGACCTGAGCCGCCGTGAAGACCAGCGTGATCAGTATGCCCAGGATAATGCCGCGAACGGTGATTTCCTTGGGGTTGGACGGTGCAGCTATGCTCATCTTCAGCACTCCGGTGGAGAAATAATATTGTTTATATGGTCAGAAAAACGGAAAAGCGCCTCATGATATCCGAAGTCCAGTCGGGCCAGCAGGTAAAATAGCGGATTGTCAGAACGATTTTGAAGGTCAGAGCATGTCGATACAATGGTACCCAGGGCACATGAACGCCGCCAAGAAGAAGGCGGCCGAGCAGATGGAGAACACCGATCTGGTGATCGAGGTGGTCGACGCGCGCCTGCCCGAGGCCAGCACCAACCCGATGGTGGAGGAGCTGCGCAAGTTCCGCCAGCGTCCGTGCCTGAAGATCCTTAACAAGGTCGATCTGGCCGATCCGGCCGCCACGGCGGCCTGGGTGGCCTACTACAACGCGCAGGAAGGCGTGACCGCGTTCGCAATGACGACCAAGAAGCCGGCCGACGTGGCGCGCGTGCCGGAACTGGCCAAGCAGCTGGCGCCGCACCGCGGCGTGCCGACCAAGCCGCTGCGCATCATGATCATGGGCATCCCCAACGTCGGCAAGTCGACGCTGATGAACGCGCTGTTGAAGCGCAAGGTGGCCAAGGTGGGCGACGAGCCGGCCGTCACCAAGCAGCAGCAGAAGCTCTACCTGGACAAGAACACCATCCTGGTCGACACGCCGGGCATGCTGTGGCCGAAGATCGCGCTGCCGAGCGACGGTTTGATGCTGGCCGCCAGCCACGCGATCGGCTCGAACGCGCTGATCGAAGAAGAGGTGGCGGTGTTCCTGGCCGACGAGATGCTGAAGTACTACCCGCAGCTGCTGGTGGCGCGCTACGGCTTCAAGGACATCGAAACGTTCGACGGCATCGCGGTGGTGGAGGGCGTGGCGGCCAAGCGCGGTTTCCGCCAGAAGGGCGGCGACCTCGATTTCGAAAAAGCCTCGCACACCTTCCTGGGCGACTACCGCAGCGGCATCCTGGGCCGCATCTCGCTGGAGACGCCGAACAACCGCAAGGAGCGGCTGGACGTGCATGACGCCGAGATGGCGGTGAAGGCGGCCGAAAAAGCCGCGATCGCCGCCGCCAAGGCCGAAGCCTACGCCAACGGCAAGCGCGGTACTTAAGCGCTAAGCTTTAACCGAAGCGGAAGCTGCTCACTGCCAGCGATCCCATGAACGCGTCCTCGTGATAGGGGACGCTGGCCGCTTCGTTCTCCGCCGCGCCCAGCACCACCATCAACGGCAGCAGATGCTCCTCGCGTGGATGCGCCATGCGCGCAGACGGCGCCTTTTCCCACTCCATCAACTGCGCCGCGCGCTGCTGCGGCGGCAGCGCCATGGTCGCGCGCAGCCACTCGTCGAAGGCATGCGAGGCCGCCGCGCCCTGGGCGTTGAAGGCGCGCAGGTTGTGGTAACTGAGCCCGCTGCCGACGATCAGCACACCCTGCTCGCGCAAGGGCGCCAGCAGACGGCCCGCCTCCAGATGCGTCAGCGGATCGAGGCCGTGCTTGAGCGACAGCTGCACGATAGGCACGTCCGCGTTTGGATACACCGGATACATGGCGCTGAAGGTGCCGTGGTCGAAGCCGCGCTGCGGGTCCAGCTGCGCCGGGAAACCGCCCGCATCGAGCAGCTGCTTGACCTGCGCCGCCAGCTCCGGCGCACCGGGCGCCTTGTACTGCACCTCATAGGTGTGCGGCGGGAAGCCGCCATAGTCATAGATCATCGGCGGCCGCGCCGACGACGATACCGTGAAATCGCGGCCCTCCCAATGCGCCGTAATCACCAGCACCGCCTTTGGCGTCACGCCGAGCTGGCGCGGGATGTCGCGCAGCGACGCGTCCAGCTGGCCGTACAGATGGCCCACCTGGTCCATCATGAACGGCCACGGGCCGCCGCCATGGGAAAGAAAATAGCTAGGCAATGCATTCATGGTAAAGCTCCGGTTTGAGTATGGACTCACTATAAGGACGGAAGCTGTTGTAATCAATGCGCGAAATGTAGATAGGTCATATCTAAATTGTTAATGATACGGAGCGCGGGCGTATAATGCCGGGGTTCTGGTGCTTGCCCATGTGCTCACATGCGCAGTTAAACGGGAAACACAGGCCGCCCACGCTCGCAGCGTGACGGCCAAGGTGTGCTGCCCCCGCAACGGTAACGCAAGGCCGCTTGAGCGCCTTGCCAGCCCGGATACCGGCCAGACCTGGGGGAAGCGCGCGTGATGCGATCCGCGCGGCTTCCGTACACTTCCGGCTTGCGGGGACGCAGGCGGATGTCTCTTTTGAAAATGATCTGACATGCACTCCACCGCTTTCCAACCGCGCCTGCTGGCCGCCGCCGTTTCCCTGTGCTTTACCGCCGCCGTTCCCGTCAGCGCCCTGGCGCAAGATGCCGCCGCTGCCGGCGCCACCGCCGGCGCGCAGGTCGCCCAGGTGCTCGCACCGATCGTCATCACCGGCTCGCGCTTCGACGCCGACCCGGCGCTGGCTCCGATCGGCGCCACCATCATCACCGCTGAAGACATCCAGCGCGCCGGCGCCAACGACGTCAACGCCGCGATCCGCAAAGTGGGCGGCGTCTACGGCCGCCAAAGCCTGGACGGCAGCCCGGACTTCGGCCTGGACCTGCGCGGCTTCGGCACCAACAGCAGCCAGAACATGGTGATCGTGCTGGACGGCGTGCGCCTGTCGGAAAATGAACTGAGTAACGCCATCCTGTCGACCATCCCTATCGACACCGTGGACCACATCGAAATCACGCGCGGCGGCGCCAGCGTGTTGTACGGCGACGGCGCCACCGGTGGCGTGATCAACATCGTCACCAAACGCCCGGTCAAGAACAGCCGCCGCGGCAGCGTGTTCGTCGAGGGCGGCCAGTTCCGCGCCGGCGAAGCGCGCGTGTCCGGCTTCCAGGCCTGGGACGGCTTCGCCGCCGACGCCACGCTGGACACCCAGCGCACCGACAACTACCGCGACAACAACGAATTCAAGCAGACCCACTTCAGCGGCGGCGCGCAATGGTTCGACAACGCCGGCCGCGCAGGCTTCCGTTACGAAGGCGCGCGCCAGGACATGCGCCTTTCGGGTTCCTTGATCCAGGCGGAGTACAACGCCAATCCGCGCATGGCCAAGACGCCCAATGACTACGCCAATCTCGACAGCGACCGCTTCACCGCCTTCGGCCAGCGCCGCATCGGCGGCTACGAGCTGGCGGCCGATCTGTCCTACCGCAAGAAGACGGTGGAGTCGACCTACGCCGGCCCCAAAGGTGCGTCGACCTACACCATGGACAGCAAACAAACCCAGTTCTCGCCGCGCGTGCGCCGCCTGGGCGAGATCAACGGCCTGCTGAACGAGATGGTGGCCGGCTTCGACTGGACCGTATGGAATCGCGTCAGCGCCGACAGCGGCCACTTCTCGGCGGCCGACGCCACCCAGCACTCGAAAGCGGTGTACGTGCGCGACGAGCTGCGTTTCGACGCCGCCCATGAAGGCCGCGTATCGGCCGGCGTGCGCCGCGAAATCTTCAACAAGGACTTCAACGATCCGCTGAACACCTTCGGCCTGAACAACTACAAACTGGCGCAAGGCCTGAATGCCTGGGAACTGCAGGCGAGCTACATGCCGGTCGCGAAGCTGACCGTGTACGGCAAGGCCGGCCAGAGCTACCGCGTCGCCAACGCCGACGAAAACGGCTACACCGTCGACACCAACAAGGTGCTGCTGGTGCCGCAGCAGTCGCACGACCTGGAACTGGGCGTCAGCTACGGCGCCACCGGCCAGAAGATCACCGGCCGCGTGTTCCGCCACAACCTGACCAACGAGATCTTCTACGATCCGACGCTGAACTTCGGCTACGGCGCCAACACCAACCTGGCGCCGACCCGCCGCGAAGGCTTCGAGCTCGATGCCGAGCAGCGCATCAACGCCAACTGGAGCGTCAACGCGCACTACCAGCACGTGGACGCCAAGTTCACCGAAGGCGTCAACAGCGGCAAGGAGATGGTGCTGGTGCCGAAGAACACGCTGACCGCGCGCCTGAGCTGGACCCTGGCCACCGGCCACACCGCCGATGTCGGCGTGCAGTGGGCAGACAGCCAGCGCTACGGCGGCGACTTCGATAACAAGTGCCCGGCGCAGATCCCGTCCTACACCACGCTGGATGCGCGCTACGCCCGCAAGCTGGGCCAGTGGGAGTTCGCGGTGTCGGGCCAGAACCTGGCCGACAAGCGCTACTTCTCGCAGGCGTTCGGCTGCCAGTACGGCATCTACACCGCCGACGGCCGCCAGCTGAAACTGTCGGCCCGCTACGAGTTCTGATGCGCGCCCTGACCACGACCGTTCGCTACGCCTTGCCTGTGCTGGCGCTGGCGTGCGCGCCGCTGTGCGCGCACGCCGCCGTCACGGTGAAGGACGACGCCGGCAACAGCGTCACCGTCGCCAAACCGGCGCAGCGCATCATCTCGATGGCGCCGCACATCACCGAGCTGCTGTTTGCGGCCGGCGGCGGCGAACGCGTGGTCGGCGTCATGAACTACAGCGATTACCCGGAAGCGGCCAAGCGCATCCCGCAGGTGGGCAGCAACGCCACCATCGACATGGAGCATGTGCTGGCGCTGCGTCCGGACCTGCTGGTGGTGTGGAAGAGCGGGAACACCGCCCGCCAGCTGGACCAGCTGAAAAGCCTGGGCATCCCCATCTTCTACAGCGACCCGCAAAAGCTGGAAGAGGTGGCCACCAGTCTGACCCGCCTGGGCCAGCTGATGGACACCGGACCCGCCGCGCAAAAGTCCGCGCAGGACTACCGCCAGCGCATCGCCAAACTGTCGGCCACCTACGCGCAGCGGTCCACGGTGCGGGTGTTCTACCAGATCTGGGAAAAGCCGCTGTTCACGCTGAGCGGCGAGCATATCGTCAGCGACGCGCTCCGCGTGTGCGGCGGCCAGAACGTGTTCGCCGCGCTCAAGGTGGCCGCGCCCACGGTCAGCACCGAGGCCGTGTTGCAGGAAAATCCGGAAGCCATCGTCGGCGGCGAGAAGCACGACGCCGAAGCCGGCATCAATATCTGGAAGCAGTACAAGGGCATGCAGGCGGTCCAGCGCGGCAACCTGTTCATGATCGACAGCGAAACCCTGGTGCGCGCCACGCCGCGCATCGCCGACGGCGTCGCCGTGCTGTGCGAACGGCTGGAAGCGGCACGCCAGCACCGGCCTTGACGGGTTTAATGCAGCCATAATTTGCACATCGTGGAAAAGGTGGTAATCTCGCGGCGTTTGCCACTTACCCTCGATGAAGGACTGTCATGCGTTTCCTGAGCTTCCTGCGCCCGCTGGTCGTCACCGCGGCCTTCCTGGCCGCCGCCGGCGCCCAAGCCGCCGATTTCAAGAATGGCGTGGACTACAACACGCTGGACCTGCCCAACCGTCCCGACACCGGCAAGAAGGTCGAAGTGCTGGAAGTGTTCATGTACCACTGCCCGTACTGCAACCAGCTGGAAGCGCCGCTGGCCGAATGGGTCAGGAAGCAGGGCGACAAGATCGTCTTCCGCCGCATGCACCTGGGCGAGGATGCGCAAGCCAAGGCTTTCTTCACGCTGGAGGCGATGAACGCGCTGGGCAACGGCATGCACGAAAAGCTGTTCCACGCCGTCCACGTCGAACATAACCGCCTCAATACCGACCAGGCCATCCTCGACTTCGTCGTCAAAAACGGCGTCGACAAGGCCAAATATCTGGAATTTTTCAACTCGTTTGGTGTCCAAGCTAAGATGAAGCGTGGCGTGCAGGTGGCAAACCAGTATAAACTGGACAGTGCTCCGACGCTTGTGATCGACGGTCACTACACGACATCGCCGTCGGTGGCGGGCCATGGCCTGACGTCCACCCCCGAGGTGCACGCAGCCGTGTTTGCAGTGGCGGACAGCCTGGTAGCCAAGTCGGCCCAGGAACGCGCCGGAAAGAAGTAAGGATAGCGCCATGAAAGAAATCAGCGACGAACGCAAAGCGGCCGAGGGCCAGGTCATGAAGATATACAAGGAGTCTTCGCCTGTCATCGAGACCCTGTTCGAATGGGCCTACATCAACCACGTCGCCTGGAGCCTGGCGGTGCTGGCGCTGGGCTTCATCGTCTGGCTGGTGATCGCCTTGAGCAACGCCGAGAACCAGCGCAACGCGCTGATGACCAAGCAGTGCTTCGACCCCGTCTTCAAGGGCGAAATCGACAAGAAGTGCCTGCGCACCGTGCACTCGCGCGAGCACTGGTGGGAGCATGTGAGCTACGCGCTGACCCACGTCAGCCCGGAAAAATAAGCATGGCCCAAGCCCGCAGCAGCGGGCTTTTTCTTTGATAAGGTAGCTTATGAAACAAGTGATACTCGTTACCGGCAGCAGCCGGGGCATAGGCGCGGCGACCGCGCTGATGGCCAGCCGGCGCGGCTACGCCGTCTGCATCAACTACCTGAACGACGCGCAGGCGGCCGACAAGCTGCGCGCGCAGATCGTCGCCGAGGGCGGCGAGGCCATCGCCGTGCAGGCCGATGTCAGCGTGGAGGCAGATGTGCAGCGCCTGTTCGAAACCGTCGATGAGGAACTGGGGCCGTTGACGGCGCTGGTCAACAACGTCGGCGTGCTGGAGCAGCAGTGCCGCTTGACGGAGATGTCGGTGGAGCGCTTGCAGCGGGTGTTCACCACCAATGTGATCAGCTACTTCTTGTGCAGCAAGGAGGCGGTCAAGCGCATGTCGACCGCCAGCGGCGGGCAGGGTGGCGGCATCGTCAACCTGTCGTCCGGCGCGGCGAAGCATGGGGCGCCTAACGTCTACATCGACTACGCGTCGTCCAAAGGCGCGATCGATGTGATGACACTGGGCTTGTCGAAGGAAGTGGCGGCCGAGGGCATACGGGTGAACTGCGTCCGGCCGGGAATGATTTATACCGATATCCACGCCAGCGGCGGCGATCCCGGGCGCGTGGCGCGGCTGGAGTCCAACGTGCCGATGCTGCGCGGCGGCCAGCCGGAGGAGATCGCGGAGACGATATTGTGGCTGCTCAGCCCACAATCGTCCTACGTCAGCGGCGCCATCATCGACGCCGCCGGGGCGCGCTAGCCTCCCACTGCGTGGCATTTTCAACCGCAGCAAGCAGCTGCTTCAAGCGCCAGGCCAATTCCCGCGCGGCGGCGGGCGGCGCACAATTTGGGCATCCAATCAACGAAAGGACTGCCCATGAAACGCTCCCTCCTGCTCGCCGCCTTGCTGCTGGCCGGCGCCGCCCACGCCGACAACACCGCCGACCTCACCATCCAGGCAGCCCGCCGCTACGCCGCCTTCTGGAACACCGGCGACCCTGCACTGGCCGCCCAAGCGCTGGCCCCGAACTTCATGGACCGCACCTTGCCGGCAGGGCGCGAGCAGGGCGTCAACGGCCCGCTGCAAGCGTCGAAAGGCTTCCGCGCCGCCGTGCCCGACCTGAAAGCCGAAATCACCGACATGGTCGTCAACGGCGACCGCGTGGCAGTGCACCTGCATTTCAGCGGTCACTTCACCGGCCAGTTCGGCGCGACCGCTGGCAAGGGGCAGGTGATCGACTTCCAGGCCTTCGACCTGTACCGCGTGGCCGACGGCCGCATCGCCGAGAACTGGCACCTGGAAGACAACCTGACCCTGTTACAGCAAATGGGCGTCATGCCAGGTCTGCAAAGCGCTCCAGCAAAAACTCAATAAGCAGCGTAATGCGCGGCGGCTGATAGCGGTTGCGGTGATACAGCAGGTTGAGTGGCGCGCTCTCGGTGAAGTATTCGTCCAGCACCGTCACCAGCCTGCCGCTGCGCAGATCACCCGCGATATCGAGGATGGACTTGTACGCATAACCCTGGCCCGCGATGGCCCACTTGCGTATCACCTCGCCGTCGTTGCTCTGCTGCGTGCGGCGCACGCGCACCGCGCGCTTCTCGTCCGCCTCGTCGTTGCTGCAATAACGCCACTCCTGCATCGGCCCCAGCGCCGTCACCAGCACCAGCGTCGGCAGCTGCGCTAGCTCCTCCGGCGTGGCCGGGCCGCCAGTCTGCGCGATCAGCACCGGCGACGCGCACACCACGCGCCGGCTCGGCGCCAGCACGCGCCGCACCATCTCGCTGTCGGCCAGCTGGCCGTAGCGGATCGCCAGGTCGATATCGTCCTGCACCATGTTGGCGGTGGAGTCGCTCAGCGTCAGCGCGTACTGCAGCTCCGGGTGCAGCGCGCGGAACTCGTCCAGCATCGGCATCAGCACATTGCGGCCCAGGTCCGACGGCGCCGAAATCTTCACCATTCCGCGCACGCCGTCGCCGCCCGAATGCAGGCCGGCTTCCGCCTCCGCCATCAGCGCCATCGCCTGCTCGCTGAAGTGGCGGTACATCTGGCCTTCCTCGGTCAGGCGCAGCTGGCGCGTGGTGCGCTCGAACAGCTTGACCTTGAGCGAAGCCTCCAGCCGCTGGATGCAGGCGCTGGCCGCCGCCGGCGACATGCCTTGCTTGCGGCCGGCGGCGGAAAAGCTGCCCAGCTGCGCCGCGTCCAGGAACAGGCGGATGGTGCTGAAACGATCGGCGCCGTTATCCATGGATCACCACCGTGCAGGTTGTGCCGGCCACCAGGTCCAGGCCCTTGGGCTGCTGGTCGATGTGGATGCGTACCGGTACGCGCTGCGCCAGCCGCACCCAGTTGAAGGTGGGGTTGACGTCGGCCAGCAGCTCGCGGCCGGTGTTGGCGTCGCGGTCGGTGATGCCGTGGGCGATGCTTTCGATATGCCCCTTCAGCTGCGCCGCGCCGCTCATCAGGTGCACCTCGACGGCGTCGTTCACCTTCAATAGCGGCAGCTTGGTCTCTTCGAAGTAGCCGACCACGTAGAACGAGGCGCTGTTGATCATCGCCAGCTTGGCCGCGCCGACGGCGGCGAAGTCGCCCGCATGCACGTTCAGGTTGGTGACGTAGCCGGTGACTGGCGCGCGCACCACCGTGCGTTCCAGATTGAGCTGCGCCAGATTGCGCGCCGCCAGCGCGGCCTGGTACTGCGCCGTCGCCGTGCCGACCGCGAATTCCGCCGTCTCCTTGTTCTCGGCCGAGACGATGGAGCTGTCCAGCCCCGCGCGGCGGCTGGCCTCCTTGCTGCGGCGGCCTTTCTCCACCTGCTGCGACGCCAGCACGGCGTTGGCCTGCGCCAGCGCGCTCTGGTAACGCGCCGCGTCGACCACGAACAGCACGTCGCCCTGCTTGACCAGCTGGTTATCGCGGACCTTCACCTCGGTGACGGTGCCGGCGACATCGGCGCTGATGGTGACGACATCGGCCTTGACGCGGCCGTCGCGGGTCCAGGCGGACTCCATGTAGTGGTCCCAGGCCGAACGCCCCATCCACAGGGCGGCGGCCAACAGCAGCATGGTCAGGAAAAAACGGAAGATTTTGGATGCACTCACGGCGGGCTTTCTGATTGAGATAAATTATTTATACTTTATTTATACAGCGTCACCAGCAGTGCGCTGAAGATGCAGGCGAACAGGCACAGACGCACCAGCGCCGGATGCCAGCTGCGGCGGTAGGCGCCGAGGTGGCTCAAGGCGCTGTCGAGCGCCACTTGCAGCACCAGGCTGACGAGGAACAGCGGCAGCACGCCGGGCAGCAGTACGCCGAAAAAGTCTATCTCACGCGGCATGGTCGGTTTCTCCTGTAGCTATCTGGTCCAGCAAGGACGTGTAAATGGAATGCAGGTCGGTCAGCGCCGTTTGCAGGCGCAGCCTGCGCTCCGGCGTGGCCGAGGGCAGGGCGGCGCGCACGCTGGCGCCGGCGTCGAGTATCGATTGCAGCGCCGTGCCGCCGCTCGCGTTCGACGGCGCCCGCAGGTAGGCGGCCAGTTCGCGCACCACCAGCTTCAGCGCCGTCGGCACCGGACCTGGTTGCGACCCGGCGATCAGCTGGCGCAGTTCGATCACTGCGTGGCCCAGCTCCAGCAAGGTCAGGCCTTGGCGCACCACGGCGCGAGCGGCTTCGCTTGGCGCCGGACCGGAGGCGGCGTTCAGTTGGCTGAGCAGGTCGCGCACGCGGTTGTCGAAGCGCCGCTTCAGGCGGTACATCGACGCGGTGCAAGCGCCTTGCGCCTCGCGCCACAGGGCGGCGGCCACGTGGTCCTTCTGGCCCATGGTGTGCTCGGGCAGCACCACCTTGAACATCAGGTAGGCCACCGCCACTCCCATGGTCAGCGACAGCTCGCTGCTCATGAAGCTTTCCACGTCGTAGTGCATCAGATTGGTCGGCACCAGCAGCGTCGCGCAGAACATGCAGATGCCGATGCCCACGCCAGCCCAGCGCGGGCTGGTCATCAGGTAGCTGCCGAAGACGAAGATCGGCAGCGCCGCCACGATCAGCGTCGGGAAGTCGTTGGCGCGAGCGACCAGGAAAAATTCGCTGACGAAGGCCAGCGGCGTGGCGAGCAAAAAGCCGATCAGCACCTGCTGCACCAGCGCCGTGGGACGCGGCGACGACGAGGCCAGCGCGCAGAAAATGGTCGCCATCAAAATGGCGTTGCCGACGAAGGGCCACGCCAGCCAGTACCAGGCGGACGCCGTCAGCAGCAGCGTGACGCCGGCGCGGAAGCCGCTGGCGGCGACGATGGCCGGCGGCGTCTTCGGCGTGTAGGAGCCAGGATCGCTGATCTGCTTGCGCTTCTCCTGCGCCAGACCGTGATACAGGCCGGTGAAGGCTTCCATGTCGCGGGCGTAGCGCTCCAGCAGCTCCACCGCGGTGTCGAAGTCGATCTGCTGCGCGCGCGTGACCGGCGTTGCGGCCTCCATGGCTTCCGCCTCGGCCAGCCGGCTGCGGGCGGCGGCGATATCGGCGGCCAGCACGGTGCGCATGCTTGCCATGCGCTGCGGCGTCAGCTCGTCGCGCAGGGCCAGCGCCAGATGCGCGTGCATCGGCTCGACCAGCTCCAGCACCGGCTGCGCATGCCGTGGCGCGGCGCCGCGCAGGCGGTGGATCAGCCGGTGCAGCGTGTAGAAGGTGGTCAGCACCGTCATGAAGGCGGCGTTGAAGGCGTGCAGCTGGCGCGTGTGCGAGCGTGGATGGTCGGCCTCGAAGAAGGCGGCGGCGCGGCCCGATTCCAGCGCGGCGATGTCGGCGGCGAACTTCAGATGGCTCAGTTCCGTCTCGGCCGGCGTCAGGCGCTGCTCCAGCACCTGCGTGCAGAAAGTGACGAAGCTGGCGTAGCGCGCCTGCACGGTGCGCATCACGGTGCGCGAATGACGGCGCGGGAAGACCACATCATGCACCACGGCGGCACAGATGATGCCCAGCCCGACCTCGGTGACGCGGGTGACGGCCAGCGTGAACACGCGGTCCGGCGAGTCGATGGCCGGCACCGCGATCATGCAGGCGGTGTAGCCGGCCAGGACGAAGCTGTACGACTGCTGGTTGCGGTGCATGGCGGCGCCGCCGGTGCACAGGGCGATCCAGACCGCCACGCCGATGAACAGCAGCGGCGGCGATTGCGGGAACAAGGCCACCAGCAGCAGCGAGGCTGCGCAGCCGACCAGCGTGCCGAGAAAACGGTAGAAGGCTTTTTCCAGCACCATGCCGCTGCTGGGCAGGGCCAGGATCACGGTGGTGGCGAGGGCGGTGTAGGGAGCGTCGAGGCCGAGGCGGAAGGCCAGCCACAGCGCGGAGAAGGAGGCCAGCATGGTCTTGGCGACAAAGACCCAGCGCTCGCCCTCGGTGTTGAACCAGCCTTTGGCTTCCGCCGCCAGCCAGCGCATGGCTCCCCTGGCCGCGCTGGTGTCCGGGGTGGGAGTGGCGGCTTGGGGAGGGTTCATGGCGTCGATTCAGGCTATGTGAGTGCTTCTAAATTGTCCAGCTGCCTTTTCAGCAGCGCTTCAAGTACTTTAACTTCTTCCGCGCTGTAGCCGTCGTAGGCATGGGTGGTGGCCGACCATACTTCCGGCAGCACCTTGGCGGCCAGCTCGCGGCCGGCGTCCGTCAGCGAGATCATCACGCAGCGGCGGTCGCCGGGGCGGTTGCCGCGCGTGATCAAGCCCTGGGATTCCAGGTCATTGCAGACGCGCGTCAGGTTGGCCGGCTTTTCCATGCACGCCTCGCCCAGCGTGGAGGCGGTGGATGTCTCGTCGTCCGAGCCGTACAGCACGGCCAACACCATATAGCTGGCGTCGACCAGATCGTATTTGCGCAGCGCCGCGTTGCTCAGGTCTTTCATCCGTTTCTGGATGTGGTAGGTCATGCGCAGCACGCGCATCAAATCCTCGGGGAAGTCCGGCATTCGGGCATGGATGTTTTTCAGGCGTTTTTTAGTCGCTTCAAAACTGCTCATTGCCTGCTCCTCATACGTTTTTCAAAGGCTTTGATTGTACTATCTAAGCATCACGGCAAATCCAGTTTTATGCCTCCACCCAGCGCGGTCATCAACAATGTGTAGTTATCTAGTTGTTTGCTAGCCACTTGCGCCATCTGCTGTTCTTCGTTCAATAACACCAACTGGGCGTTGATCACGTTCAGCGCGTCGGTCATGCCGGCGCGGTAGGCGCGTTCCGCCAGCTCCTGCTGGCGCCTGGCCGAGGCTAGTGCGCGCTGCGCCAGCTTGTCCTGCTGCTTCACCGAATCGATGCGGACCACCGCGTTGGCCACATCGGCCATCGCCTGCACCACGGCCGCGTTGTACTGTTCGACCGCACCGTCGTAGAGCGCGGTCTGGTTGCCCAATTGACTGCGCAGTCGTCCGCCTTCGAAGATCGGCAGGCTGATGGCCGGCGTCACGCCGCGCATGGCGGAGTTAGCGTCCAGGAAGTGCGTGAAGCCCAGCGACTGGAAGCCGACAAAGGCCGCCAGGTTGATGTTCGGGTAAAAATCGGCCTTGGCGCCGGCGATGCGGGCGCTGGCCGCTTCCACGCGCCAGCGCTGCGCCGCGATGTCGGGCCGGTGGCCGACCAGCTCCGCCGGCAGCGAGGCGGGCACCGCGTCGCCATGGCCGGCGTCGAGGGCCAGCATCGGCCGGGCGATCGCATCTCCGTCGCCCGGTCCTTTGCCGATCAGTGCCGCCAGCTGGTTGCGCAGCAGGGCGATCGACTCTCCGATCTGCTCATGCTCGCGCCGTCCCGCCGGCAGCGTGGTCTCTATGCTCGCGACTTCGATCTCGCTGGCCAGCCCTGCGGCCTGGCGCTTGCGCGTGATCTCCAGGATGCGCTGGCGCTGCGCCAGGTTCTGCGCCACGCTGTCCTGCAACGCGTATTCCAGCGACAGCTGGATGTAGCTGCGCACGATGGCCGATTCCAGCGTCAGCCGCGCCATCTGCGATTCCGCCGACGCCATGTGGACCTCGTCCAGCGCGGCGGCCAGCGCATCGCGGTTGCGGCCCCACAGATCCAGGTCGTAGGAGCCGGACAAGGTGGCGGTGTTCTTCCACGCGTAGTTGCCGGCCAATGGAGCGGGCACGGTGCTGTGCGCGGAATACAGTTCGCGGTCGGCGCTGGCGGAGGCGTTCACCTGCGGCAGCGTGCCCGCCTTGGCGACGCCGGCCAGCGCTTCGGCCTGGCGCACGCGGGCCTGGGTGGCGCGCAGCGACGGATTGTCGGCCAGCGCGGCGGCCACCAGTTTGTTCAGCTGCGCGTCATGCAGCGCTTCCCACCACTGCTGCTCGGGCCAGGCGACGTTGGCGCTGGCGGCGGCGATGGCTTTGCCGGCATTGAGTTCGGCCGGTTTCAGCGCGACTGCCTGCGGCTTGACCTTGCCCATGTCGGCGCAGCCGGCCAGCACCGCCAGCACACATGCGGCGAGGGCGGTAGTCTGGAGGGCGCGTGGCGTTTGCATGGACTGGGCTTCCGATTACTTGCGTATTACTTGGTGTAGTGCTTCTTGGTCTGGGCGACATCCATGTCGGCTTCGTTCTCGATCAGCGTGCCGTTCTTGCGCGCTTCGAGGAATTCCGCCTGCACCTGGGCGCGGGTCAGGCCGGCCGGTTGGGCTTTGGTGGTCGACGCCAGCGCGCCGTTGGCGACGGCGGTTTGCGCGGCGTTGGTGGTCGCGGCGGTTGCCGTGGCGGCGGCCGGCGCGGTGCTCTGCGCGAAGGCGCTGGTGACGGTGGTGGCCGTGGCGGCGATGGCGAATGCTGCGGTGGCTGCGGCGCGGATCAGATTTTTGGTCGTGGTGCTCATGGCGTTTCTCCTTGGTTGGCTGCGGTATGGAGTAACTATAGAGATGAATATTACATTTGTAAAGTAAAAAATACCTATCGGCACGATAGCCTTTATGCGCGCATCCGCACGGAAGGGCGGCGGCGCCGGTGGTTCAATCGGGTTTTCACTGGAAGGAGCAGATCATGGCTGACAGCACCCTGGACCCGGACAATATCCCGGTAGGTACCGACCGCACACTGGGACGCGGCCACGGCACGCGCGCGCTGGGCCCCAGCGACAACTCCGACAGCGGCAGCGACGTCGCCGGTGAGCCGGACGTGGGCCTCGATAGTGACACCGATGCGGAAGGCACGGGCGAACGCGCCGGCGTGGATGTCGAAACGCTGCCGCCGGATGCGGACATCGGCTTCGATCACATTGAAACGATCCCGGTGGTGGATGGCGAGTTCCGCGAAGTTGCGGAGGCCGGGGATGCCGCGTCGGACGAGCGGGGAGAACGGCGCGACTGGTCGCGTACTAGCTCGCCGCCGACATCGCGTCCGTAATCCAGTCGACGAACACGCGCACGCGCGGCGACAGCTGGCGCGCGTGCGGATACAGCACCGATACAGGCATCGGCTTGGGCCGCCATGCGCCCAGCACTTCGCGGAATGCGCCGCTCTCCAGCAGACCGGTGACGTGGTAGCGCGGCAGCTGCACCAGGCCGAGATGGCTGGCGCAGCAGGCCACGTAAGCCTCGGCATTGCTGACCGTGACGATGCCGGGCAGCGTGATGCTGCGCTCCTCGCCATCGACCACGAAGTCGAACGGGAACATCTTGCCGCTGCTGGCGGAGTAGAAGTTGACGGCGCGGTGGCCGGCCAGGTCGTCGAGCGTGGCGGGCGTGCCGTACTTGTCGAGATAAGCGGCGCTGGCGCAGGTGACCTGCTGCAGCGTAGCCACGCGCCGGGCCACCATGCTGGAGTCCCGCAGCTCGCCCACGCGCAGCACGCAGTCTATGCCGTCGCGCACCAGGTCGATCAGGCGGTCGCCCATGCCGATCTCCAGTTCCAGGTCCGGATAGCGTTCGAAGAATTCGGCCAGCCGTGGCAGCACGTAATGCTGCGCCAGGGTGCCCTGCAAATCCACCCGCAGCTTGCCGCGTGGCGCCACGCCGCTGGTGCCGAAGCCCGCTTCGGTTTCCTCGACATCGGCCAGGATACGCACGCAGCGATGGTAGTAGGCCTGGCCGTCCAGCGTGGCGCTGACGTGGCGCGTGGTCCTTTGCAGCAGGCGTACGCCCAGCCGCGCCTCCAGCTGCTTGATGGTGTAGGTGGCGGTGGCCGCCGGAATCTGCAAATCGTCCGCCGCCTTGCTGAAGCTCTCCAGCTCGACGATGCGGGTAAAAATCCGCATCGCGTTAAAACGGTCCATGGGGTGCCCGGTTTGTTGGTTGATATTGCATAGTACCGGCAATATTAACGCCTTTATTCGCCTGCGGTCACGCGGCCGGGATGTCGACCACGAAGCGGCAGCCGCGCGGCTGCACGGCTTCCAGCCGCGCGGCGCCGCGCAAGCCCTGGGCCGCGCGCTGCACGATGGACAATCCCAGTCCCGAACCGGAGACGTTCTGGCCCGCGCAGCGGTAGAAGCGCTCGAACACCAGCGCCTGTTCTGCGGAGGGGATACCGGGGCCGTTGTCGCTGACGGCCAGGCGCAGCGCGCCGTCGACGCGGGCCAGTTCCACCGTCACCTGTCCGCCGTCGTCGATGTAGCGCACCGCGTTGTGCAGCAGGTTGTGCAGGATGGAGAGGAATGCATGGTGGTCCAGCGCATGCGGCAGCGCGTCCGGCGCTTCCAGCGACAGTTCGATGTCGCGCTCCATCGCCGCCGGCGCCAGGTCGACGATGGCTTGCCGCGCCATCTGCGCCGCGTCCAGCGTTTGCAGCGACAGGCCTTGTTCGGTGCCGCGCTCCAGCTGCGCCATCTCCATCAGCTGCTGCACCAGGTGGGAGGCGCGGGCGATGGCGTGGTCCATGCGCTGCTCGGCCTCGTCGCGCTGCGCCTGGTCCTGCGCCTTCACCAGCACGTGGGCCTGGACCGAGATCACCGCCATCGGCGTGCGCAGCTCGTGGGCGGCATCGTGCACGAAGCTGGTCTCGCGCGCCACGCGGCGGCGCAACTGGTCCAGCAGATTGTCCAGTGCTGTCGCCAGCGGCTTGAGCTCCTGGTACTTCGGCACGATGTTCAGCGGTGTCAGATCATGGCCGCCTTTGCCGACGATGTGGGCCGAAAGCTCCTGCAAAGGCTTCAATCCGCGCCGCACCGCGAACCATAGCGGCAGGACCACCAGCGGCAGAGCGATCAGCATGTTGACGCCCAGTTCCGTGCCCATGCGGCGCAATATCCACCAGTTGGAGATCTTCTGCGCCGCCACGGTCACCGTCCATGCGCCCACGCGGCGCTGGTGGATGCGGAACGGCTGGCCGCCGATCTCGGTGCTGCCGATGTCCACGCCCAGAGTCGGCAGCGGCGTGCCTTTCGTCTCGGGCGACAGGTAGATGCGCGTGCCATCCGCGCGCGACAGCTGGAGCGCCAGGATGCCAGGCACGCTTTGGTCGCGATAGCTCTGGTTGATCAGATTGGAGGTGGCGGCCAACGCGGTGCGTGCCGCCTCTTCGCTCTGCACGTCGTTCAGCGTCACCTGCACATTGTCGCCAAGGGCGCGCACGCGGCGGTCGAAGTCTTCGTGGTCGATGGCGACGGAAAGCTCCCGTCCCATCAGCACCAGCCACACCAGGCAGAACGCCGCCAGCAGGGACAGCATCACGCGCCGCACCAGCGTCGGCTGGCCCAGGTTCAGTTTCAATTTTTGCATGCGGGGAGTATAACCGCAGCCATCTTAAGGTGAGCCAAAGGTTGTCTCGCCTACAATCCAGCATCAACCGAACTGCCAGGGAGCAGACGATGAGATGGAGTGCGATGTTATGTGCGGCCCTGGCCGCCGGAGGCGCCATGGCGCAGCAGGCGCAGGAACCGGTGCAGCAAGTGGAAGTGAGCGGCATGGTCGATGCGGACGAGGTGTCGTACCGCCGGCTGTTGAAAGGGCTGGACACCTTCGAAAAATATCGCGCGCTGGCGCCGCAGGGCAGGCTGCGCTACAAGCTGTTCCCGCTGGCGCCGGAGCCGAAGCGGCCCTTGGCCGTGCAACTGCGCAGCGAGCAGGGTAGCGCGTCGCTGGCGCTGGACGCAGACTACGGCTTTGCCCTGCCGCGCGATGAGGCGGCGGCAGCGGCGAAAGCCGTGGTACGCACCAACCGCAAGGGCGGCAGCCTGGCCTGGCGCGTCGATGTCCGCACGCCGGGGCTGGCGGTTAACCAGCGCAGGCTCGGGGATCTGCGGCTGGAATGCCAGGTCAACCGCGAAGTCGA
The DNA here is from genome assembly GCF_009380165.1 of Rugamonas rivuli. Taxonomy (GTDB): domain Bacteria; phylum Pseudomonadota; class Gammaproteobacteria; order Burkholderiales; family Burkholderiaceae_D; genus Rugamonas; species Rugamonas rivuli. The sequence goes on along the minus strand of NZ_WHUF01000003.1, from coordinate 185,339 downwards.
TCTGCTCAACGGCGCCAAGCCGCCGGCCTACCTGCTGGTCAACGCCACCTTCGACGTTTGCACGCAGCTGGGCGGCGGCTGGCTGGACGTGGCGCCGCGCGCCATCTTCGGCATCACGATGATCGACGGCGCGCGCCGCAAGCAGTTCTTCTCGGACCAGCTGTACCTGAACCGCATACCGGCGGTGTACCGCATGTTCTACGATACCTACTTGACTGACCGCAGCTACTGGCTGCAGATCAGCGACGCCAGTTGGCCGGACGACACGCTGCTGGAATTCGAATTTATGGAAGATGAGCCGGCGATGGCGATGAACAGTGAGGTGCATCCATGAGGCGCGGATTGACCATGGCCTGCCTGGCTTGCGTCGCCGGGCTGCTGTCCGCCTGCGCCGCCGTGGCGCCGAACATTCCGGCCGCCGCCAGCACCAGCGAGGGTTTGCGGGAACAGCTGCGGCCCGGCGTTACCACCAAGGCGGATGTGGCGCGCACCCTGGGCAAGGGCAGCGCCACCCGTTTCGACAACGGCTACGAAGTCTGGATCTACGACGACAAGCACGCCATACCGGAACTGCTGCATTGGTTTCCGGTGGTCGGCGACGTGGTCTCGGTGGCGGAGGCCACGCGCAGCGTGCACGAACTGGCCATCCTGTTCGACAAGGACGGCGTCGTTCGCAAGTACCAGCTGCGCGAGCAGGCCTCCACGGCCGCGCAGTTGGCGGGCAAGTAGGGCTTATTTGTGGCTGGACGATCCTGCCCACAGATTGATGGCGCCTTCTTTGGCCAGCGCATCGATGTCCGCCAGTTCCCTGGCGCTGAAGCCCAGGTTCTGCAAAGCCGCCACGTTCTCGCGAATCTGCGCGCTGCTGCTGGCGCCGATCAGCGTGGACGTGATGCGCGGATCGCGCAGCACCCAGGCCAGCGCCATCTGCGCCAGCGTCTGGCCGCGCGCCTTGGCGATCTCGTTCAGGCCTCGCACGCGTTCGAGGTTCTCGTCGCTCAGGTGGGCCTTTTGCAGCGAGCCGCCGCCCGGGCGATTGATGCGCGAGTCTTCCGGAATGCCGTTCAGGTATTTGTCGCTCAGGATGCCCTGTGCCAGCGCCGTGAAGGTGATGCAGCCCATGCCCTGGCTGGCCAGCGTGTCGAGCAGGTCTTCCTCGATCCAGCGGTTCAGCATATTGTAAGACGGCTGATGGATCAGGCACGGCACCTTCCACTCGGCCAGCAGGCGCGCCGCTTCGGCGGTCTTCTCGGCGGAATAGGACGATACGCCCACGTACAGGGCCTTGCCCTGCTGGACCGTATGCGCCAGCGCGCCCATGGTTTCCTCCAGCGGCGTGTCCGGGTCGAAGCGGTGCGAGTAGAAGATGTCGACGTAGTCGAGGCCCATGCGTTGCAGGCTTTGATCCAGGCTGGCCAGCACGTATTTGCGCGAACCGCCGCCCTGGCCGTAGGGGCCGGGCCACATGTCCCAGCCGGCCTTGGTGGAGATGATCAGCTCATCGCGGTAGGGCTTGAAGTCTTCCTTGTACAGGTGGCCGAAGTTGGTTTCGGCGGCGCCATAGGGCGGCCCGTAGTTGTTGGCCAGGTCGAAGTGGGTGATGCCCAGGTCGAAGGCGGTGCGCAGCATGTCGCGCTGCGAGGCGAGGGTGTTGGTGTCGCCGAAGTTGTGCCACAGTCCGAGGGACATCAAGGGCAGTTTCAGGCCGCTGCGGCCGCAGGTGCGGTACTGCATGGCTTCATAGCGTTGCGGCGATGCGAGATAGGTCATGTTGAATGCTCCAGGATTGAGAGGGCGTCCGCGATTATAGGCATGTCGGCGGAATCCCGCCGCATACGTCCCAGGCGTTCATTTTTGCAAACCATCGCGGCATGTGTCGATTCGTCGCATTTTCGCAGCTTGCCGGCCCGGGTTTAGGCATGCTGCTATCTTTGGGATTGGAGCCGGTTTAGATGTTCAGACTATCGTTTTCCTCGATGCTGCGCGATTGGCGCGCGGGCGAGTTACGGTTTCTGCTGGCGGCGTTGATGCTGTCGGTGGCGGCGCTGTCGTCGGTGAACTTCTTCACCGCGCGCATGGGCGCCAGCATTGCGCGCAACGCCGGCCAGGTGCTGGCGGCCGATCTGGTACTGGCCTCCGACCAGCCCCTGCCTGCCGACGTGTACGCCGAGGCGCAGCGGCGCGGCCTGCACAGCGCCGAAACGGTCGCCATGCTGAACATGGCCGTCGCCGGCAAGGGTGACGATGGCCTGTCCATGCTGGTCGCGCTGAAGAGCGTCAGCGATGCCTATCCCTTGCGCGGCCACATGAAGTTGCGCCGCGACGGCCAGCCGGACGCCATCGCCACCGGCGCTCCCAAGCCTGGAACAGTGTGGGTGGACCAGACGTTGACGGCGGCGCTGAACCTGCACATCGGCTCCACCGTGCGCATCGGCGACCGCAGCCTGACGGTGGCGGAGGTGATCGCGTCGGAGCCCGACGCCGCCGCGTCCTTCATCACGCTGGCGCCGCGCGCCATGATGTCAGCGGCCGACCTGATGTCCACCAATCTGCTGCAGCAGCACGCCATCGCCACCCACCGCCTGCTGCTGGCGGGCGAGCCGGCGCAGGTGGCGGGCTTCGAACAATGGATCAAGGCCCGCGTCGCGGCCTCGCCCAAGCTGGGCATCGAAATCAGCTCGATCGCCTCCATGGGCAAGGACAGCCAGTCCATGCAGGAGCAGGTGCACCAGTTCCTGTCGCTGGTCAGCCTGTTGTCCGCGCTGCTGGCCGGGATAGCGGTGGCGATGGCGGCACGCCGCTTCATGCAGCGCCACCTCGATGCCTGCGCCGTGATGCGTTGCCTGGGCCAGACGCAATCGCAGCAGATGCGGATGTATCTGCTGGAGTTCCTGATGCTCGGCGCGGCCGGCAGCGTGGGTGGCGTGCTGCTCGGTTTCGGCAGCCATTTCGTGCTGCTGGAATGGCTGGGCAAGCTGGTGGCCGCCGACCTGCCGCCGCCTGGGTGGCAGCCCGCGTTGCAGGGGCTGGCGGCGGGGATGGTGCTGCTGCTTGGCTTCGCGCTGCCTCCGCTGCTCCAGCTGCGCAATGTATCGCAAGTGCGCCTGCTGCGCCGCGAACAGGAAGCGCCCCAGGCTCGCACGGTCGCCAGCTACGTGCTGGGCGCCGCCATGTTCGCCGCGCTGCTGGTGTGGCAGACCGGCGATGTCATGCTCGGCCTGATCGCGGCTGCCGCCTTCGCGCTGTGCGGAGCGGTATTCGGCCTGGTGGCCTGGCTGGGCATCGGCTCGCTGCAACGGATGCGCGGCCTGTTCGACCACCCCGCATGGCGCTTCGCCATCACCGACATGCGCCGCCGTCCCGCCGCCAACGTCACGCAGATCGTCGCGCTGGCGCTGGGCCTCACCGCCTTGCTGCTGTTGACGGTGGTGCGCGGCGACCTGCTGGCGACATGGCGGCAAGCCACGCCGGAGGGGGCGCCGAACCACTACATCATCAACATCCAGCCGGACCAGCAGCAGGAACTGGCCGCGCGCCTGAGAAGCTACGGCCGCCCGCAAATGCACGTCCTGAGCCGGGGACGGCTGATCGCCATCAACGGCAAGCCCGCCAAGTCGGATGATCCGCGCGCCAAGGACATCGTCGAGCGTGAGATCGAAATCGAGCAGGCCAGCCAGCTGCGGGCGCCCAATACCCTCACGGCCGGCCGCTGGTACGACGGCAGCGCGGCGGAGACATCGGTGGACAAGGGCATCGCCGAAATCCTCGGCATCAAGCTGGGCGACCGCGTGACCTTCGACGTGGCCGGCGAAACGCTGGACGTCAAAGTCACCAGCCTGCGCAAGGTGGATTGGCGCGCTCACCAGGTCGGCGCTGCGTTCGAGGTGTCGCCCAAGCTGATGGCCGGTATGCCGATGACGTTGGCGACCACGGTACATGTGCCCCAGGACGACCGGCGCTTCTCCTACCTGCTGGCGCGCGACTATCCGAACGTGAGTGTTTTCGATATCAGCGCCTTCCTGCAGCGGATGCAGGAAACGCTGGCGCAGGTCAGCGCGGCGGTGGAATTCCTGTTCGCGTTCACGCTGGCGTCCGGATTGCTGGTACTGTACGCCGCGATGGCCGGATCGCTGGATGCGCGCAAGCGCCAGGCGGCCTTGCTGCGCGCCTTGGGCGCCACGCGCGGCCAGCTGTCGCAAGCGCAGTGGATAGAACATCTGCTGACCGGCGCCCTGGCGGGCTCGCTGGCGGCCGGCGGCGCCACTGCCGCCAGCTGGGCGCTGGCGCGCTTCAGCTTTCATCTGGAATGGCATTGGTCGCCGTTGTTGTGGACCGCCGGCCTGGTAGCCGGCGCGTTGTGCGCCCTGTTCGGCGGATGGGCGGGTTTGCGCAATGTGCTGAACCAGCCGCCATTACTCAGTCTTCGGGAAAATTAGGAGTAGTTATGACGAATATGAATCTCGCCGCCAGCCTGCTGCGGCCCGCCATCGCGGTCAGGAACCTGGGCAAGCGGGTGGCCGACGCCACCGGCGAACTGACCATCCTGCACGATATCGACCTGACGGTGCAGAGCGGGGAAACGCTGGCCATCGTCGGCGCTTCCGGCTCGGGCAAGTCCACGCTGCTGGGCATACTGGCGGGGCTGGACCTGCCGAGCAGCGGCACGGTCGTGCTGGAGAACACGGATATCTTCCAGCTCAGCGAAGACGGCCGCGCCGTGTTCCGCCAGCAGAACGTGGGCTTCGTGTTCCAGTCCTTCCAGCTGCTGCCGCACTTGAACGCGCTGGAGAATGTCATGCTGCCGCTGGAACTGCGCGGCGACGACGAGGCCAAGGAGAAGGCGGCGGCGATGCTGGAGCGGGTAGGGCTGTCGGCTCGCCTGCGGCACTATCCGAAGTATATGTCCGGCGGTGAGCAGCAGCGGGTGGCGCTGGCCCGGGCCTTCGTGTGCGAGCCGCCGCTGCTGCTGGCCGACGAGCCGACCGGCGCGCTCGACGCGGCCACGGGAGCCGCAGTGATAGAGCTGATGTTCGCGCTGAATCGCGAACGGGGTTCGACGCTGGTGATGGTCACGCACGACCTGTCCGTCGCCGCGCGCTGCGGCAGAACCGTTATCATGAATGCGGGCCGTCTGGCACAAACTGAAAAAGAGGATTGAATGCGTTTCTCACACCTGATGTTGATACCCGTGCTGGCCTTGACTGGCGCCGCAGCCCGTGCCGACGGCCTGGCCGATCTGAAGGCAGCCCTGGAGCGCTTGCAGGAACCGGCGCCGTTGAAGGTGTCGCTGGATTCGAACGTATGGCACCGCAATGGCGAAGGCAAGGACGCTGACGAGACCAACGGCCAGGCGGCAGTCGCTATCGAGGATGGACCGCGCGGCATGCAGCTCAGCTACAGCCGCGAGATGCTGGCCAAGCTGGATGCCGAGGCCACGGCCGTCGCCCGCAATCCCAATGCCAAGACGCCGACGCTGAACGCCGCCCGCGAATTCAGCCCGACCGACCTGCGGCCCATGATCTCCGCCGCGAGCAGCCTGTCTCACATGCTGGAGAAGAGCAGCCTCCTGACCGAAAAGGCCGACGTCTACCAGGGCAAGCCCGCGCGCGTGTTGACCTTCGCGCAGAGTATCGACGCGGTGAGCGACCGTGATCGCAAATACGTCAAGGAGTTCGAGGGGCGGGTGCACGTATGGATCGCGGCTGACGGCACGCCGCTGGCCAGCCGCATCACGCAGAGTTTCTATGGCCGCGCCTTCATCGTCGTCACCTTCGAAGCGAAGAACGAAGAGTCCAGCGTCTATGCGCTGGCTGGCACTCGCCTGGTCGCCGTCCGCAAGGAGAGCCGCAACACCGCCTCCGGAGCGGGCGAGAAGAGCGACCAGAAGATCGTCAAAACCCTGCAAATCCTGTAATCGGTCGGCGTGGCTTCCCGGCCACGCCGATACTCGAAATTTCCCCATTTATCAGAATTTGTGGTAACGTTATCTTATTGGATTCAAGGAGAGATGCGTGCCAGAGGCTAAATTGGGGAGTGCGGACGCCGCACCCGTAACACTGCAGAACGTTGCGGAACAAGCCGGGGTATCGGTAATGACGGTGTCGCGCGCGCTGAGCGGGGAGGGCTATGTCGCCGAGAAGACCCGTGCCCGGGTGCTGGCCGCCGCCAGCGAACTGGGATACTCGCCGAACATCTCGGCCAAGATGATGCGCGGCAGCCGCACCAATGTGATCGGCGTGCTGGTGAACGACCTGCAATCGACGGTGATTAACGAAATCATCGGCGCCGTCAGCGTCGCCGTCCGCGCCCACAATATGGACCTCATCATCTACAACTCCATCGAGGAGCTGGGATCGTCCACGCGCAGCGGCATCAACCAGATCATGCGCGGCCTGTGCGACGGCCTGCTGTTCATCCTGCCGCGCCTCAAGGACGGCTATATCGGCATGCTGGAACAGAGCAGCCTGCCCATGGTGCTCATCAACTACTGCCGCACCGAGACCACGCTGCCGGTGGTACGCGGCGATAACCGCATGGGTGGCCGCGAAGCCGTCAACCACCTGCTGCAACTGGGACACCGCCGCATCGCCTTCATCGGCGGCTCCGCCCACACCGGCCAAAGCCAGGAGCGCCAGCGCGGCTACGCGGACGCGCTCAAGGCGGCCGGCATCGCCGTCGACAAGCAGCTGGTCGCTGCGGGCGATTTCGGTCAACTCTCTGGTTTCCAGGCCACAGGCAAGCTGCTGGCGCTGGCCGAACCACCGACCGCCATCTTCGCCGCCAATGACGAAATGGCCTTCGGCGCGATGGACGCCGTGCGTGCCCACGGCCTGCGCGTGCCGCAGGATGTGTCGGTGATCGGCTTCGATGATATTCCCGCCGCCAGCCACGTGCATCCGAAACTGAGCACGCTGCGTCAGCCGCTCACCGCGATCAGCGAAGCGGCGGTGCAGGAGCTGCTGCGCCGCATCACCGGCGCCGACGCGCAGCAGCGCGCCGAGTTCCCGAGCCAGCTGGTGGTGCGCGAATCGACCGGTCCCGCACCGGTAGTCGGCAAGGCGCAGCGCGGCAAACGCGCCGCCGCCAAGCACTGAAAGGGACGCCGACATGCCCGCATCCAAAGCAGCACCATCGTACATGCAGCGCCTGCGCCGCGACCTGGTCAACAACAAATGGGCGTATGCCATGCTGCTGCCGGTGCTGGCCTACTTTGTGGTGTTCCACTACGTGCCGGTCTACGGCGCGCTGATCGCCTTCAAGGACTTCAACCCCGCATCCGGCATGGCCGGCAGCGAGTGGGTGGGGCTGGACTGGTTCAGGCAGTTCTTCAACGGCCTGTATTTCAACCGCCTGATGCTCAACACGCTGATGCTGAACGTGTACGACGTGCTGCTCGGCTTCCCCGCGCCCATCGTGCTGGCGCTGCTGATGAACGAGTTGACCAGCCTGCGCTTCAAGCAGTTCGTGCAGACCGTAACCTATCTGCCGCACTTCATCTCGGTGGTGGTGGTGTCGGGCATGGTGCTGGACTTCCTGGCCCGTGACGGCGTGCTGACCAATATGCTGGTGGCGCTGGGCGCCACGCCGGATGCGGTGATGAACAATCCGGACTGGTTCCGCCGCATCTACGTCGGTTCGGAGATCTGGCAGAGCATAGGCTGGGGTTCGATCATCTACCTTGCTTCGCTGGCGGGCATCAACCCTTCGCTGTACGAAGCGGCCCGCATCGACGGCGCCAACCGCTGGCAGCAGCTGCTGCACATTACGCTGCCTGGCCTGCTGCCGATCACGATGACGCTGCTGATCCTGCGCCTGGGGCAGTTGATGAGCGTGGGCTTCGAGAAGATCATCCTGCTCTACAACCCAAGCACTTACGAGACGGCCGACGTGATCTCCACCTACGTCTACCGCCACGGCATCCTCGATGCCAACTACAGCTACGCCGCCGCCGTTGGCCTGTTCAATTCCGCCATCGCGCTGGTGCTGCTGGTGGCCGCGAATGCGCTGAGCCGCCGCTGGTCCGGCAACAGCATCTGGTAAGGGAAGGGCAGACATGAGTAACGCTATGCAGACGATCAAACCGACGGCCGGACCAGGCGTGCTGCCGATGCTGCGCCGCCTGAAGCCGCGCAACGGTTGGGCCGGCGCCATCTTCGACACGTTCAACGTGGCGCTGTTGCTGGCGCTGTGCTTCATTACCTTCTATCCGTTCTACTACGTGGTGATCGCCTCGCTCAGCGATCCGCTGGAGTTGATGTCCTATCGCGGCCTGATGCTGCTGCCGCGCGGCCTGTCGCTGGAAGCCTTCCACCGTGTGTGGGACAACCCCATGGTGCGCAGCGGCTTCTTTAACACCATGCTGATCGTGGTCGGCGGCACGGCGCTGAACCTGGTGCTGACCAGCTTTGGCGCCTACGCCCTGTCGCGCAAGCGGCTGATGCTGGAGAAGCCTGTGATGCTGCTGATTATCTTCACCATGTTCTTCAGCGGCGGCCTGGTGCCGCAGTACCTGCTGGTGCGCGACCTGGGCCTGCTGGACAGCCGCTGGGCTATCGTGCTGCCGTTCGCCGTAAGCGCCTGGAACCTGATCCTGCTGCGCTCCGCCTTCAACGCCGTGCCCAAGGACTACGAGGAAGCCGCTCGCATGGATGGCGCCGGCGACTTCACGATACTGATGCAGGTCTATGTCCCGCTCTGCATGCCGACGCTGGCGGTGGTGGGGCTGTTCTACGCGGTCAGCCACTGGAACGGCTACTTCTATTCGATGATCTACCTGTCCGACCGCCACATGTTCCCGATCCAGCTTGTGTTGCGCGAGATTCTCGTCTCCGGCAGCACGGATTCGATGATGACCGGCCAGGCTGCCGGCCGCGAGGCGCTGAGCACCACGATCAAATACGCCACCGTGGTGGTGGCGACGCTGCCGGTGCTGGCGCTCTATCCCTTCCTGCAGCGTTACTTCGTCAAAGGCGTCCTGGTTGGAGGTATCAAGGAATGAGTATCATGCGCCTGTTTTTTGCTCTGTGTGTGGTAACGATAACAGCTTCCGCTGCCGAACCCACGCTGCCCATCGTCACGCAACCGCTGCATCTGAGCTGGTTCGCCAACTTCAACGGCAAGGCCGCCGTCTCCATCAACAGCTACGCGGAGCAGAGCGCCTACCAGGTGCTGGCCGCGCGCACCGGCATCGTGGTCGACTTCAACCACCCGCCGCTGGGCGCGGAGCGTGAGCGCTTCAACCTGCTGGCCGTCTCCGGCAAATATCCGGACGTGATCGAAGCCGACTGGTTCTCCTATCCCGGCGGTTCGGCCAAGGCGCTGAGCGACGGCGTCATCATCCCGCTCAATGACCTGATCCGCCGCTATGCGCCCAATCTGCAAGCGCTGTTGGACGCCAACCCGGAAGTGTTCCGCCAGATCTCCACCGACGACGGCGTGATCTACGCCTTCCCCATGCTGCGCATCGATCCGCAGGTGCGCAGCATCTGGGGCCCGCAGATTCGCGCCGACTGGCTGGAGCGCCTCAACCTGGCCAAGCCCGAAACCATCGCCGACTGGTACCAGGTGCTGAAAGCCTTCAAGACCCGCGACCCCAATGGCAACGGCCGCGCCGACGAGATTCCATTCTCCGCCCTGACCATCCCGGGCGAGAAGCAGGTACCCGGCCTGCCGCCGCCGCTGTGGGTCTTCCTGGGCGGCTTCGGCCTGGCGCCGGAGTTCTATCAGAAGGATGGAAAGGTCCATTACAGCCCGGCCGATCCGGCCTACCGCGACTTCCTTGTCACCATGCGCCAGTGGTATAGCGAAGGCCTGCTCGACCCGGACTATCTGTCGCAGACCGAACGCCAGTTCGACGCCAAGATGACTAACAACCAAGTCGGCGCCTATGCGGGCTACAACGGCAGCGGCCTGGCGCGCTTCACCGCGATGAACCAGGCGCGCTTCCCCGGCTTCCATCTGACGCCTGTGGCGTATCCGACGGCTGCGGACGGCAAGCGTTACCTCACCTGGCCGGAAGCAGGGCAGATCTACCCCGGCGTGGGCGCCGCCATCAGCACGCAGAACCGCCACGTGATCGAAACCGTCAAGTATCTCGACTACGGCTACAGCCGCGAGGGCGGCCTGGCGCTCAGCTTCGGCAAGGAAGGCCTGAGCTATCGCATGGTGGACGGCGAGCCGCGCTACACCGACCTGATACTGAAAAATCCCAAGTTGTCGGTGGCGGAGGCGATCTTCGCCCACGCCCGCCCGCAAAGCGGCCCACTGGTGCAGGACGTGCGCTACCTGAAGCAGTTCTACTCGCTGCCGGAACAGGCGGAGGCCGTGCGCATCTGGTCCGACGCATCGGACGAGCTGCTGATGCCCGCCGTGGAAGTGGGCGCTGCCGACGCGCGCAAGTTCAACGCCATCATGAGCGACCTGAAAATCTACGTCGCCGAAATGACGACCCGCTTCATCCTCGGCCGTGAGCCGCTGGACAACTTCGACAACTACCGCAAGAAACTCGACCAGGCCGGCATCCAGCGCGCCATCGGCTATATGCAGAAGGCGCTGGACCGCAGCCGCGCCAAGAAGCTGCCGGGCGCCGGCCAACCTAAACGCTGATTCAACGCTGATCACATCACCCTTAATGAAACAGGAGCAAACATGAACAAGCATTTCCACCAACTGACGCAGGAACCGGGCCTCTCGGCGCTGCAAGGCCACAGCTGCAAGCTGCTGGAGTTTTCGCGCCTGGTGCTGGCCGCCGGTGACACCTACGTTGGCAGCATCGAGGACGACCGCGAATGCCTGCTGGTCGCCATCGGCGGCAGCGCGCGCATCACCGTCAACGGCAAGGTGTTCGCATCGGTGGGCGGCCGCGCCAATGTCTTCGCCGGCAATCCGCACAGCGTCTACCTGCCGCGCGGCGCCAGCTACAAGGTCGAGGCGCTGACCATGTTCGATGCCGCCATGCCGTCCGCCCCGTCGTCGCTGGACATCGAGCCTTACGAGATAGTGCCTGCGCAAGTGAAGACCGGCACCTGGGGCACGCTGAACTACACGCGCCACTTCCGCGAAATCCTGACCGCGCCGGATGGCCGTCCAGCGGCCAGCCTGATCGTCGGCGAGACGCTGACCCCATCGGGCAACTGGAGCACCTACCCGCCGCACAAGCACGAGAAGGTCGATGGCGCGGAAGTCTTCCACGAAGAGATGTACTACTTCCGCATCTCCGCGCCGGAGGGCTTCGGCTTCCTGCGCCACTACGGCAGCGACGGTGAATTCGACGACACCCACGTCGTGCGCGACAACAGTCTGATCTCCATGCCGCACGGTTATCACACCTACGCCGGCGCTCCGGGCGCGCAGAGCTACTACCTGTGGTTCCTCGCTGGCGACAGCCGCAAGCAGGGCGTGAAGGCCGATCCCGCACTGGCGTGGACGCAAAAACTGGTCGGCATGGTGTAAGCATGGCAGCCGAACTCTTTTCCCTCGCCGGCAAGACCGCGCTGGTGACAGGCGGTGCAAGCGGCATAGGCCAGGCGATTGCCGTTGCGCTGGCGCAGGCAGGCGCCGATGTCGCCATCACCGTGCACTCCGCTGCGGCCGATGAAACGCATGCGCTGGTTGCAGCCACGGGCCGCCGCTATCACGAGGTTCAGTGCGACCTTGGTTCGCAGGCCGACGTGCAGGCGCTGCTCGACGCGGTGGCCGCTGAACTGGGGCCGGTCGATATCCTGGTCAACAACGCCGGCATCATACGCCGCGCCGATCTGGTGGAGTTTGGCGAGGAGGATTGGAGCGATGTCCTGGCGGTCAATCTGGATGCGGTGTGGCGCTTGTCACAGGCGGCTGCGCGCGGCATGGTGCAGCGGGGTGGCGGCAAGATCATCAACATCGCATCGCTGTTGAGCTTCCAGGGCGGCATCCGCGTGCCTTCGTACACTGCCAGCAAACACGCCGTGGTGGGATTGACGAAAGCGTTCGCAAACGAATTGTCGTCCAAATGTGTTAACGTTAACTGTATTGCGCCCGGCTATATCGAGACGGCCAATACCGCAGCATTGCGGCAGGACGAGCAGCGCAGCCGGCAGATTATGGAGCGCATTCCGGCCGGCCGCTGGGGGCGTCCGTCGGACCTCGGCGGCGCTGCCGTGTTCCTGGCATCGTCGGCGGCGGATTATGTGCACGGCCATACGCTGGTGGTCGACGGCGGCTGGATGGCGCGATGAACGGACGCCGTTTCGATCTGGTCGCGCTGGGCGAGTGCATGGTGGAGCTGCATGCCTCTGAGCCGCTGGGCGAGGCCGCGCAGCTGACCCGTGGCTTCGGCGGCGATGTGCTGAATGCGCTGACGTCGGCAGCCCGGCAGGGCGGACGTACCGGCTTTATCACCCGCGTCGGCGACGATCCGTTCGGTCCGCCCTTGCTGCGCCAGTGGCGGCAGCTTGGCATCAATACGGAACAGGCGCCGCTGGCTGCCGGCGACAACGGCGTCTACTTCATCTCGCTGCTGGACGGCGGCGAGCGCGAATTCACCTATCGCCGCAAAGACTCAGCTGCATCGCGCATCGCGGCGGCCGATCTGGATGCGGCGTACATCGCATCCGCAAGCTGCATCCTGCTGTCCGGGATCACGCAGGCGATTTCCGAGAGCGCAATGCGGGCCACGCTGGCGGCCGCGCGGATCGCCCGCGCATACGGCGTCAAAGTGGCGTACGACCCTAACTTCCGGCCGCGCCTGTGGGCGGAGCGCGGCGGCCTTGATGCGGCCAAGCTGGCTTTCGACGGCTTGCTGCCGCTGGTCGACATCCTGCTGCCCAGCCACCCAACCGATTTCGAACTATTCGCCGCCGCCTCTGTGCTGGCGGCCCATCCCGGCCTAGAACTGGCGATCAAGTGCGGCGCAGAAGGCAGTCTGCTGATGCTGCCTAGCGGCCCGCTGTGCATCGCCCCTGCGCAAGCCACTGTGGTTGACACCACCGGCGCCGGCGACGCTTGGAACGGCGCCTATCTGCTGCACCGCATGCGCGGCGCCGACGCCGAACGCGCCGCCACGCTGGCCAACCAGGCCGCTGCCGCCAAGCTGGCCCACCGCGGCGCGATTCCACCGTACGTATCGCCATCGGCAACCATCAATTGAACAAGGAAACCATGATCGCAACTTCTCCATCGCCGACCACTATCGACAAGCCGCAGGCCATGGATCTGGAGGCCGCGCTGCAAACCGCGCTAGCGCAGCTGTCGGCCAATCTGCCGCGCTACGCCACGCTGTTCCCGGACGATACCAGTCGCGCCAACCACTACGAGCCGCGACGCTTCGAACACTACGCCGACGGCGCCAACACCGGCTGGACCACCGGCTTCTGGACCGGCATGCTGTGGATGGCCCATGAGCTGAGCGGCAAGGCGGAATTCCGCGACGCCGCGCTGGCGCAGCTGCCCGGCTACGGCGAACGCCTGGCCAAGCGCATCAACATCGATCATCACGATCTGGGCTTCCTCTACATGCCGTCGTGCGTGGCCGCTTACCGCATCACCGGCGACGAGGGCGCGCGCAAGATCGCGCTGGATGCAGCGGACCACCTGATGCAGCGCTACCTGCCCAAGGCCGGGATCATCCAGGCCTGGGGCGACTTGAGCGACCCGCAACAGCGCGGCCGCATCATCATCGACTGCCTGATGAATCTACCGTTGCTGCATTGGGCCGGCGGCAACGAGCGCCGTTCAAGCTACAAGGCGGCCGCGATGACGCACGCGCTGCGTTCGCGCGACTACCTGGTGCGCAGCGACGATTCCAGTTTCCACACCTTTCATTTCGATCCTCAGACCGGCGCGCCGCTGCGCGGCAGCACCGCGCAAGGCTGGTCTGACGATTCGTGCTGGGCGCGTGGCCAGGCCTGGGGCATCTACGGTTTCGCGCTGAATCACCGCTACGCGCCGCATCTGGGACTGCTGCAAGTGGCGATGCGCCAGGCCGACTACTTCCTGCGCCGCCTGCCCGCCGACGGCATCGCCTACTGGGATCTGGCATTCGATGAGCACAGCGGCGAACCATGGGACAGCTCTGCCAGCGCCATCGCCGTCTGCGGCCTGCTGGAGCTGTCGGAGCAACTGGAGGAGGGCGAACAGCGCCGCCGCTACCGCGCCGCCGCGCTGCACATCCTCGATGGCCTGGTGCGGCTGTGCGCAGCGAAGCCCGGCGACAGCAATGCGCTGCTGCTGCACGGCGTGTACAGCAAGCCGCATGGCCACGGCGTCGACGAGGCGAATTTGTGGGGCGATTTCTTTTACCTTGAAGCGCTGAGCCGCGTCGCACGCGGCACGGCCGGCTACTGGTAGATCGACTAATTCGAAGAATAGAAGGGGACAGGATGGACAGAGATTAGGAGACGTCTCGCAAGGGACCGGTGTTGTTTTCACATTCCAGGTCAGGCATGTCTTGACCAATTATAAAAGTATTGATGTACTTAACAAAAGGGAGTCGGAGATGAATGACAGCTACAACAGCAGCAAGGCGCAATTGCGTTTCCATCCGATGGCGCTGGCGGTGGCATTGACCATCGTGGGGACGGCGACATCGCATGCAGCTGAACTGGCAACGACACCGGCGGCCGACGCTCCGGTTCAACAGATCGAAGTGACGGGTATCCGCGCCTCCAAGCAGAAATCGCTGGAGAAGAAGCGCCACGCCGACGGTGTGACCGAAGTAATCAGCGCCGAAGATGTCGGCAAAATGCCGGACAAGAACGTGGCCGACGCGCTGCAAAAGCTGCCCGGCGTGGTCACCACCGCCGGCAGTGGCGGCGGCAACGGCTACGATGAGAACGACCGTGTCAGCATGCGGGGCACCAGCCCCAGCCTGGCGCTGACCACCATCAACGGACACTCGGTGGCGACCGCCGACTGGGATCCTTCCGACATGCTGTCCAACGGCGGCGCTTCGCGTTCCGTCAGTTTCCTGCTGCTGCCGTCGGAAATCGTCTCGCAGGTGATCGTGCACAAGAGCGCGCAGGCCGACCAGCTGGAGGGCGGTGTCTCCGGCGCGATCGACATCCTCACCCGCCGTCCGCTGGAGTTCAAGAAGCCGTTCACCGCCGAAATCGGCCTGCAGGGCGTGTACTCCGATTTGTCCGGCAAGACCAACCCGCAACTGAATGCACTGTTCAACTGGAAGAACGAAACCGGCAACGCCGGCGTGATGCTGCAGGTGTTCGATCAGAAGCGCCAGATCCGCCGCGACAGCCAGCAGATGACCTGGGGCGTCATCAGCCCGACCAGCGCCGCAGGCAAGGCCAATGGCGGCCAGCTGGCCGGCGCCTACTACGCGTCCGGCATCACGCAGCAGCTGTTCCAGCAGGAGCGCCACCGCAGCGGTGCAGTGGTCGACGCGGAGTTCAAGGTCAATAACGATTTGACGCTGAACCTGAACGGCTTCCACTCCAAGCTGAAGGCCGAGTACCTGATGAACAACTTCGTTGTCCGTCCCGGTAACAGCATCGCCGGCGGCGTCGTGCCGACCAACGTTACCCTCGCCAACGGCGTGCTGACCAACGCCCGCTTCGATAACACGGGCAACGCCACCGGCGCCCAGATCGAAACCTATTCGAATCCAAGCGCCGCGTCGCAGACCAACTTCCTCAACGGCGACTTCAAATACCGCGCCTCGGAAAACCTGCGCTTCACCGGCCAGGTCGGCAAGACCAAGGCCGACAGCGACGCCTACCTGTACGCCAATTACGCCTTCCTGCCTAACACCTCGACCGGCTATTCCTACAGCGGCGCAGGATCGCCGTTGCAGCTGTCGTTGCCGAACGGCGTCAACGCCGCCAACCTCACGGCCAGTCCGGGCAACAGCGGTGCAGATGACTCCTATGCGTTGCAGCACAGCGCCGACAAGGAAAGCTACGGCAACGTGGATGGCGAGTACCGCTTCGAAGACAGCTGGCTGTCCGCCATCAAGGCCGGCGTGCGCCACTCGGATCACGAGCGCGCGGGCACCCGTCCGCTCAAGGGCGGCCCTGCGGTCAACGCGGCCAATAACGGCGCCACCGCCATCACCACGCTGCCCGGCTATGGCGGCACCGTCTATCCCGGCGACTTTGGCAATAACCTCGGCGGCGTTGGCACCGGCGGCCTGCCGCTGCTGACTTCCGACCAGGTGGTGTCGTGGTCCAACGCCAACCTGCCGACCAACCCTTCGTACAACCTGCCGGTATCCGGCGTGTTCAAGGTCAAGGAGAAAGTGGATTCCGGCTATCTGATGGCGCGCTTCGAGGGCGAACACTGGCGCGGCGATGTCGGCCTGCGTCTGGTTCGCACCAAGGTCAGCGTCACCACCAACACCGGCGTGCCATGCGGCGTACCGTCGGCCACCAACGGGATCACCTACGGCAGCCCGGCCCAGGCCAGCGCCTGCACTACCTTCGTGCCAGCCGGCGCAACGCTGACCACCGGTTCGCGCTTCGGTAACTTCTACACCATGACCACCGACAGCAGCTACACCAACAAGCTGCCAAGCGCGAACCTGGCGCTGGACGTGCGCGAGGACGTGGTGGTGCGCCTGAGCGCAGCCAAGGTCATGTCCCGTCCCGACTACAGCGCCCTCGGTGCGACGTTCAGCGGCTTCGCCTACAACGTGGCCAATCCGGTGCCGTCCACCGCAACCGGTGGCAATCCGAAACTGGCGCCGGTGGTGGCGAAGAACTACAACGCGGGCGTTGAGTGGTACTTCAAACCGCGCTCGCTGCTGTCGGCGCAGCTGTTCTACATCGACTTCGAATCGCTGATCGGCTCCGGCACCAGCACCCAGGTGCTGCTGAATACCGCCATCCCTGCATCGCTGGGCGGCCCTGCGCTGGTGCCGACGGTGGTGAACTCGCCAGTGTCGACGAAGGGCGTTTCGAAAGGCATCGAGCTCGGTTACGAGCAGCCGGTATGGGGCAGCTTCGGCGTGCAGGCCAACTACAGCTATGTCGACGCCAAGGAAGCGAACGGCCTGCCGATGCTGGGCTCCTCGAAGAACGCCTACACCGCCGGCGCTTACTTCGAGAACGACCAGTTCAGCGCACGCCTGGTGTATTCCTACCGCTCGGCTTCGCGCAACGGCTTGTTCGGACTGTCGCAGAGCTATAGCGCCGCTACCGGAACGCTGGCCGCTTCGGTCAACTACATCGTCAACGACAAGCTGACACTGACCTTCGAAGGACTGAACCTGAACAATCCCAAGCTGCGCGTCTACAACGCCGCCAGTGCCACGATCCCGTTCGAAAACAGCAGCGCGTTCTATAGCTCCGGGCGTCAGTTCTACCTTGGCCTGCGTTATAAATTCTAATTCACTCATTCGCAGAACATGAATCAAACGATAGGCAGTTTCGATATCGTCGGGGACCAGTTCCACCTGAACGGCCAGCCGTTCAGGGTGCTCTCCGGCGCCTTGCATTACTTTCGCGTTCTCCCCGAGTTGTGGGAGGACCGCCTGCTCAAGCTCAAAGCCATGGGCTTGAACACGGTAGAGACCTATGTAGCCTGGAATCTGCACGAGCCCGCCGCAGGGCAGTTCCGCTACGAAGGTGGACTCGATCTGGCGGCCTTCATCCGCCTGGCCGAGTCGTTGGGTTTGTATGTGATCGTCCGGCCCGGCCCATTCATCTGTGCCGAATGGGAGTTCGGCGGCTTGCCCGCCTGGCTGCTGGCCGATCCCTACATGGAAGTGCGCTGCTGCTACCAGCCTTACCTGGAAGCTGTACGCCGTTTTTACGACGACCTTTTACCGCGCCTGCTCCCTCTCCAGATCCAGCGCGGAGGCCCGATATTGGCCATGCAGGTTGAAAATGAATACGGCAGTTACGGCAGCGATCAGCTTTACCTGACGTGGCTACGCCGTCTGATGCTGGACAGCGGGGTGGAAACCCTGCTGTTCACATCGGACGGCGCAACCGATCATATGCTCACGCACGGCACGCTGGCTCAGGTCTGGAAGAGCGCCAACTTCGGCTCACGCGCCAAGGAGGAATTCGCCAAGCTGCGCGAGTACCAGCCGGATGGTCCGCTGATGTGCATGGAGTTCTGGAACGGCTGGTTCGACCACTGGGGCGAGCCGCACCACACCCGCGACGCCGCCGATGCCGCCGATGCGCTGGACCGCATCATGGCTTGCGGCGCACACGTCAACGTCTACATGTTCCACGGCGGGACCAACTTCGGCTTCATGAATGGCGCTAATACAGACCTGCTGACGCGTGACTATCAACCCACCGTCAACAGCTACGACTACGACGCGCCGCTCGACGAAACCGGCCAGCCGACCGCCAAGTTCCACGCCTTCCGCGCCGTGCTGGAGAAGCATGTGGCGCTGCCGCCGATGCAGCTGCCCGCGCCCACGCCGCGCATAGCCGTCGACGCGCTGACGTTCGACGCCAGCGCCGGCCTGTGGGACGCCTTGCCGCTGCTGAGCGAAGCGTATCGCGACATCGTCCCGCGCGCGATGGAGACATTGGGACAAAACTATGGTTTCATCCTGTACCGCACCGAGACCGCTCATCCGCCGGGCAAGGTGGTGCTGTCGCTGGAGCGCCTGCACGACCGTGCGCAAGTCTTCATCAACGGCCGGCCGGTTGGCGTCATCGAACGTAACGGCCCCTTGCAGCTGGAAGTGGATATTCCTGCTGGCGGCTTGACTACGCTGGAGCTGTTGGTCGAGAATCAGGGGCGCGTCAATTACGGTCCCGATCTGCAGGACCGCAAGGGCATACTGGGTTGGGTAAGGCTGGGCATCAACAAGCTGTATCACTGGCAGATGTACCCGCTGCCGCTGGAAGATGTCGGCGGCCTGCCGTTCAGGTCCGGCGTGTTGGCCGATGGCCGTCCCGCTTTCCATCGCACGCGTTTCAACGTGGCTGCACCGGGCGACACCTTCCTCGGCATGGCGGGCTGGCGCAAGGGCGTGGCCTGGCTTAATGGTTTCAATCTGGGCCGCTACTGGGAGTGCGGTCCGCAGACGGCGCTTTATGTGCCGGCGCCTTTGCTGCGTGAAGGCGAGAACGAGTTGATCGTGCTGGAACTGCACGGTACCGATACGCATATCGCCCGTTTGTCGGCGCAGCGTCCGTAACAGGAGAGAGAATAGATGAAGCTGAAAACTGGTCGCCGCGGGTTCCTGCGGTCCGCGATAGCAGGCAGCGTGTATGCCAGCCTGCCGCTGTCGATACGCGAGGCGCTGGCGGTGCCGGCGCACAGCGTCAAGGGCAGCATCGAGGACGTGCAGCACGTGGTGATACTGATGCAGGAGAACCGCTCCTTCGACCACTATTTCGGCACGATGAACGGCGTGCGCGGCTTCGGCGACCGGTTCACAATCCCGGTGCAGGGCAACCGCAACATCTGGCAGCAGTTCAACGGCCGCCGCACGGTGCTGCCGTACCGCCTGGACCAGCAGGCCGGCAACGCCCAGTGCGCGCTGGACCTGCCGCACACCTGGCCGGATGCGCAGGAAGCCTGGGACGGAGGCCGCATGCGCTTCTGGCCGCGCGCCAAGACCGATGCGTCGATGGCTTACTACGGCGAGCAGGAGCTGCCGTTCCAGTTCGCGCTGGCGCAGGCCTTCACGGTATGCGACGCCTATCACTGCTCGCTTCAGGGCGGCACCAATCCGAATCGACTGTTCCTGTTCAGCGGCACCAACGATCCGGCGTCGCTGTGCGGCGGCCCCGCCATCGACAACACCAAGGACGGCCTGGGTCCGGCGGAGGATGGCTTCACCTGGGTCACGTACGCGGAGCGGCTGGAGGAGGCGGGCGTCAGCTGGAAGGTCTATCAGGACATGGCCGACAACTACGACAACAACCCGCTCGTGCTGTTCCGCCAGTATCGCCAGCAGTACACGGATGGCCGTGGCGTGCTGCTGGAGAAGGGCTTGAGCTCCACGCTTAAAGGCGTGTCCGTGCAGGGACTGAAGGACGACGTGCAGGCGGGGCGTCTGCCGCAGGTATCGTGGATCGTCGCACCGCGCATGTACTGCGAACATCCGGGACCATCGACGCCGATCCAGGGCGGCTGGTACACGCAGCAGGTGCTGGAGGCGCTGACGTCGAATCCCGAAGTCTGGAGCAAGACCGTGTTCCTCCATATGTACGACGAAAACGACGCCTTCTTCGACCACGCTCCACCGCCGGCCGCGCCGGCGCTGAACCGCGACGGCACACGTGCCGGCAAATCCACGCTGCCGTTCAACGACGAGTGCCACAGCGACGGCCGCATTTACGGCCTGGGTCCACGCGTGCCGATGCTGGTGATTTCGCCGTGGAGCAAAGGCGGCTGGGTCAACTCGCAGGTGTTCGACCACACCTCCGTGCTGCAGTTCCTGGAGCGCCGCTTCGGTGTACGAGACACCAATATCGCCCCATGGCGCCGCGCCGTTTGCGGCGACTTGACCAGCTGCTTCGATTTCGCCTCGCCCGATGCGCGTCCGCCGGAGCTGGACCCACGCAGCAAGGAGTGGGTCGACGATCTGCGCGCCGAGCAGCGCCGCCAGCGCGGCATCGAAGTGCCGGCGGCCGATGCGCAGTCGCTGCCTGTGCAGGCGGGCGGCACGCGGCCGTCGCGCGCGCTGCCGTACAAGCTGAATGTGCGCGCCGAAGTGCGGCTGGCCGCAGGCGGTGTCGTCGGACGCGATGTGGTGGCGCTGAGCTTCGTCAACAGCGGCAGCGCCGGTGCGGTGTTCCACGTCTACGACCAACTGCATCTGGATCGCCTGCCGCGCCGCTACACCGTCGAAGCGGGCAAGCAGCTGGACGATGTCTGGCAGCCGGATGCCAAGGACCAGGGCCGCTACGACCTGTGGATACTTGGTCCGAACGGTTTCCACCGCCGCCTGGCCGGCAACCTGACCGCTGCCACCACGGGCCTGTCGGCGGAGGCGGATAGCCGCGAAGGCAATCTGTGGCTGGCGTTGCGCAATGACGGTGCTACGCCGTGTAGCGTCACGCTGGAGCTCAATGCTTACCGCATGCTGCCGCCCAAGACCATCATCTTGCAGGCGAACGGCGGTTCCTATCTGTGGCGGCAGGAGATCGCCAACCAGCACTATTGGTACGACTTCAGCGCCACCTGCGGCGATTTTGTACGGCGCTACGCCGGACGGCTGGAAACAGGCGCCCATGGCGTCAGCGATCCCGCCATGGGCGGCGTCTGACCAGCACACAAGGAAAACATCATGGCAGCAATCAGTTTGCAGCATGTACGTAAATTCTATGACAACGGCTTCCATGCCGTGAAGGACTTCAACCTGCACATTGAGGATGGAGAGTTCGTCGTGTTTGTCGGCCCGTCGGGCTGCGGTAAGTCGACCACGCTGCGCATGATCGCGGGCCTGGAGGACATCTCGGACGGCAACCTGCAAATCGGTGGCCGCGTCGTCAACGATTTGCAGCCCAAGGAGCGCGACATCGCGATGGTCTTCCAGAGCTATGCGCTGTACCCGCACATGACGGTGCGGCAGAACATGGGCTTCGCGCTCAAGCTGGATGGCGTACCGAAGGCGCAGATCAACGAGCGCGTCGACGAGGCGGCGAAGATGCTGCACCTGGAGCCGTTGCTGGAGCGCCGGCCGAAGGAGCTGTCTGGAGGCCAGCGGCAGCGCGTGGCGCTGGGCCGCGCCATCGTGCGCAAGCCGCAGGCCTTCCTGATGGACGAGCCGCTGTCCAACCTCGACGCCAAGCTGCGCGTGGAGATGCGGGCGTCGATCGCGCGGCTGCACCGCAAGCTGGGCGTCACCACCGTCTACGTCACGCACGACCAGGTCGAGGCGATGACGATGGGCGACCGTATCGTCGTGATGAAGGGCGGCGAGATCCAGCAGGTCGCCAGTCCGATGGCGTTGTATGAGCGGCCGGCCAATAAATTCGTCGGCAGCTTTATCGGCTCGCCGGCGATGAGCTTCCTG
Source organism: Rugamonas rivuli (assembly GCF_009380165.1). GTDB lineage: Bacteria > Pseudomonadota > Gammaproteobacteria > Burkholderiales > Burkholderiaceae_D > Rugamonas > Rugamonas rivuli. Next base: position 163,414 of record NZ_WHUF01000003.1, on the reverse strand, counting down.
GACGGCCATGTGCTCGGCGGCGTGGTGGGTGGCGAGGGCTATGCCTTGACGCTGCCGACCGACATGGCGCAGCGAGTGTCCGGCCACGAAGGGCAGCCTGTCAGCCTGGGACTGCGGCCGGAGATACTCAGCCTGTTGCAGCCTGGCGCGGTGGCGGACAACGGCGCGGTGTTGCGCGGCGTGGCGGAGGTGGTGGAGCCGCTCGGCGCCGAGACCATCGTCACCGTGCAGGTGGGGGCGCAGAACATCGTTGCGCGCCTGGCCGGCAATGTGGACATTCGTGCCGGCCAGGCGTTGGCGCTGGTGGTGGATTGCTCCCGCATCCATTTGTTCGATGCGGAGAGCGAAGCCAATATCAGTTTGGACTAGTGCGTTGTAATCACCAGCGCGGGCCGGTAAGCCGCGTTGGTGTTTTCACGCGATCCGTAGTTGACCCAACCGTCCGCGCCGTAGTTGGTCGGCGACGACACCAGCAGCGACAACAGCTTGTCCCCGGTCAGCGCGCTGTTGACCTGCGCCGTGATATCCAGCCACACCGGCGTGCCGGCCGCGCCCAGCGTCCAGCTGCCCAGCAGGGTGGCGGCGGCAGGCTGGTTGCTCCAGTTGAGCGTACTCTCACCCCACGTATTGGCCGGCACCAGTTGGACCTGATTCGCCATGCCGGCTACCGCGCCAAGGCTGGTCGGCGTCATCATCACGCGGGCGTTCGACACCGTGCCCGTTATCGACGACAGGTCGAAGCGCAGATACGATTGCCGGAAGTAGCCGACACCGTCGTTCTTCGTCACCAGCACATTGGCGGAACCGTAGTTGTTGGCGGCGGATGCGCCGTTGATCACGTAGGCATCGGCCGCCGCAGTCAGCGTTTGGTTCTGCGCCAACGCTAACCGGGCCACGAAGCTTTTGCCTGCCGCGCCGTTGACGTTGATGGAAAGCTTGATGGTAGGGCTCATTTGCGTCACGGTGACGTTGGCGTCCGCCGAAATCACCTGCCATGCGGCGCGCTGGATCTCCAGGTTGATGGTGCCGGTGTTCTTCTGCGTAGGATCGGAAACGCCGATATGCAGCTCGTTCTGCGCCTCGATCGCCGTGACGGAGGCCTTGCGGTTGCTGGTGATGTAGGCCGCCGCGCCATCGGACACCGTCTTGCTCGTGTCATTCCAGAAGTTGACGCCGACCACGCCGTAAGCGCTGTCCTTGACCGCGTGGGCCTCGGTTGAATTCTCCAGCACCGTCACGGTGGGTGAGGCGGCATAGCTGGCCGTCTCCGCTGCCGTCAGGTTGGGCAGCAGCACGTAGGCATACGACGCATTCGTCGGCCCGGCCCCATGCGACAGCGCGAGGCTGAGGAAGCGGTTGCTGACCTGGGTGTTGGACTGTCCGGTGTTGATCGCCTGCCAGCTGCCGGTGCGGGTCTCGCGCAGGCCGTTGACGCTGGCGGCGGTGGGGAAGTAGTAGCCGATATCGCTGCCGCTGACCGATCCCGCCAGATGCGCCCACTGCACGCCGCTGGTGGTGGCGGACCAGCCCATCGTGGCCGGCATCGCCGAGCCGTTGATGGTCAGCGCATTGCTGCCGGCCGCGTTCAGCTTGCGGTTCTCGACGATGGTCTCGACCGCGCGGCCATCGGTGTTGGAAATGCCCGAACCCAGCGCGACGATCTTATTCCCGAACATGAACCACGATTTTTTTCCCGCCAGCGTGCTGCCGGTGACTTTGGCCAGCGAGAACTGCATGCCGGCCGACGCGTGCAGGTTGTCGATCTCCGAGCCTCCAACCCAGGTCTGCGTGTTCGGGAAGCTGCCGAAGTTGGCCGGCGTGCCGGAGCCTGAGCCGTCCGTGGTGATGCCGGGCAGGCGGCGCATGTTCACCGTGGGCCAGTAGTTGCCGCCGAACTGAGTGAGGTCGTTGTTGTACAACCAGGTGGCGCCGGTGCCGGTGAACCAGCCAGTGAGGTTTTCGCCGTTGCCGTATTCGAAGGACGAGATCCGGTTCGAGAACATGCTCAGGTTGAAGCTGTAGCCCGCGTAGCTGTGCAGCGCGCGGTCCATGCTGGCGAAGATGTGAGTCTGGATTTGTTCCGGCTCCGGCGTCACGCTGCTGTCGGCGGCGATGGCCTTGAGGTTGGCGATGTCGTACAGACCCAGGCCCGCGTAGTAGTTGGCGTAGCTGGTGTCGCGCTGCATCCAGTGCTTGATGGTGCTCTTCAGCGACGCCGATTGCGCCGCCGGCAGGCCTTGCGCCAGTCGCGCCAGCGTGGCCGTCAGTGAGCGGCCGGCATCGTGGTCGCTATTGGGCGAGAGCGCGGTCGGTTCGCGTGAGATGGCGCGGCCGCGCACCGAGTCCATCATCGCGCCCTGGTAGACGAAGGGCTTGTAGGCCTGCGTGGCCCAGGTGTAGACGTTGCCGGCGTTGGCGTCGGTGACGGCCCAGGTGGAGCCGTTGAGCAGGTAGAACAGCCGCGCCATGTCGCCTATCATCACCAGGCCGTAGCTGCCGGTGTAGGCGACGTTGGTGTGCTGGATGAAGGAACCGTCGGCATAGAAGCCGTCGCCGCTGGTCACGTAGGGGAAGGTCTGGCTGATGGCGTCGCGGCCCTGCGCCAGCTTGGTGCTGGACTTGCCGACCGCACCGCGCACGGCAACCACGGAGGCCTTGTCCAAACGGTTGGCGCCCGTTTCGACCAGCGTGCTGCCGGTGCGCTTGGTTGGATCGGGGACGAACTTGTCGATGGCGGCGGTGTAGGTGGAGATCTGCGCGGGGCTGAGCTGGTCGTACATCAGCACCATCAGGTCGTTGAGCGCTTGCGGTGAGCCGATCTCCCAGTCCCACCAGTTGCCTGATGCGGTGTTGGCGGTGCCGTAGCGGTTGGCGGCCATCCAGTCCAGCGCGGCGACGATGTCGGCGGCCAGGCTGGCATTGCCTTGCAGTGTGGAGCCGCTGGTGGCGTAGGCGGTGGCCATGACGCGCAGGCGCCCGTAGCTGGCGGTGATGGTGGAGGAGGCGCTCCAGTCGGCAAGGTCGCTCCATAGTGCGGTGCGACCGGAGGAGGGCGTCATCGAGTTCCAGTTCGATTGCGCGGTGGCGGTCAGCGTGGCGATCTGCGCGGCCATGTCGGCGTCGGCGGTGTTGATGGCGCTGCCGCCGGTGATCTGCGTCAGCCACTTCAGGCGCAGCGTGTCGTATTCATCGGCGGGGGCGTTGGCCCCCATGCGCAGCGCCGCCGTGCGTGGCGCGGATTGCGCCTCCGCGTTGCCGCTACCGCCGCAACCGGCCAGCAACAAGGCCGAACCGCATAGCACTCCCATTCGATAAACCAGGCTTTTTCTCATTCTCCATCTCCACTGTGACGATATAGGTTAACGTTAACATGTGACCGTGAAAAAAAAGCACCCGGGGTCAAATCAGATTCAACCCCGGGTTTACATCATGCGAAGTTCGCGGCAGCGAAGTCCCAGTTTGCCAGCTTGAAGAAGGTCTCTACATACTTAGGACGTACGTTGCGGTAGTCGATGTAGTAGGCGTGCTCCCACAGGTCGCAGGTCAGCAGCGCTTTGGCGTCGGTGGTCAGCGGGGTGGCGGCGTTGGAGGTGTTGACGATGTCCAGGGAGCCGTCGGCTTTTTTCACCAGCCAGGTCCAGCTCGAACCGAAGTTGCCTACGCACGACTTGGTGAACTCTTCCTTGAATTTGTCGAACGAACCCCACTTGGCGTTGATCGCGTCGGCCAGCGCGCCGTCTGGTGCGCCTTTGCCGTTCGGGGTCAGGCCGTTCCAGTAGAAGGTGTGGTTCCATACCTGGGCGGAGTTGTTGAAGATGCCGCCGGACGATTTCTTGACGATCTCTTCCAGGGACAGGTTTTCGAACTCGGTACCCTTGATCAGGTTGTTCAGGTTGGTAACGTAGGTCTGGTGATGCTTACCGTAGTGGTATTCCAGCGTTTCTTGCGAGATGTGCGGCGCCAGGGCGTCGATTGCATATGGCAGTGGTGGCAGAGTATGTTCCATTGTTCTTCCTTTTGTTGGTTTGACGATGTTAAAAGATCGAGGGTGATTTTTGCCGAAACGTCCGCCATTGTAAAGCGGATGAGCCTTCGGTGCAGAAAAGGCAGCTTTTCTGTGTGGCTACTTCGCTCAGCGCACGCGCCGCGTGGTTTCGCGCACGATCAGCTCCAGCGGCGGCACTTCTCCCCGTGCTTCCTCGCCGTTGATGATGCGCAGCAGCGCCTGGGTGGCGATGCGGCCGATGTCATATAAGGGCTGGCGTATGGTGGTCAGAGGCGGCGTGGTATAGGAGGAACCGGGTAAATCGTCGAAGCCGACCAGCGAGATGTCGTCCGGCACGCGGATGCCCTTGCGGTACAGCGCCAGCCGCGCGCCATAGGCGCTCAGGTCGTTGGCCGCGAACACGGCGGTGAATTGCTGGTGCGTATCGAACAGCCGGTTCATCGCCAGCATGCCGCTGGCCTCGTGGTAATTGCCTTCGACGATCAGGTCGTTGTCCAGCTCGATGTGCGCCTCGTTCAGCGCGCGCGTGTAGCCGGCCAGGCGCTCGGCGGCGTCGATGTTGTTGGCCGGGCCGGAGATGAAGGCGATGCGGCGGTGGCCCAGCTCGATCAGGTGGTGCACCGCCATGTAGGCGCCCGATTCGTTGTCCAGCTTGAAGCCCAGGGCGTTGCGGGTCTGCAGCGCGCGGCCGGTGGAGACGATGGGACGCTGGCTGGAAAAGCCCAGCACCGTCTGGTCCGACATGCGGCCCGACAGCAGGATGATGCCGTCGACCTTGCGCGCCAGCAGCAGGCGGATGCGGTCGGCTTCCTCTTCCGCGTTCCAGTGGCCGCTGACGATCACCGAGGCGTAGCCGGTGCCTTTCAAGCCGTCGTCCACGCCGCGCAGCGTTTCGTCGAAGAAGGGGGAGGAGATGTCCTGCACCACGATGCCGATGGTCATCGAACGGCCTTTTTTCAGGCCCTGCGCCATCTGGTTGGGCGCGAACTTCATCTTGTCGATGGCGGCCAGCACGGCCAGGCGCTTGTCTTCCGACACCTTGGCGGTGCCGTTCAGGATGCGCGACACGGTACTGGGCGACACTCCCGCCTGGCGTGCAACATCCATCAGGGTCGATGGGCCGGAGGAGTAGGGGGTGTCTGCCAAGGCGTGTCCTGTTCTAGTTATTTCTGAAAACCTTTTCGCCGGAAGATTACCATAAATTTTGCGGCTTTCCGCCAAATCAGCCCGTGATCCCGCATTGACTTTCATCGGGATACGTTATTTAATGAAAACAGTGCTTGAAAACGTTTTCATAAACGACGTGACATATAATCAAGCCGCCGGTAATAACAAGGAAGAGACCATGAAACGCGAATCTTTTTCGCACCTCACGAACGGCCCGCGCCTGCTGGCCGACATCGGCGGCACCAGCGCCAGCTTCGGCCTGGAAACGGCCCCCAACCAGATCGAGGCGATCTGGGTGACGGAGTGCGCGGCCTATCCGACGCTGGGCGCGGCGCTGGTGACCTACCTGTCGCAGCCGTCCACGGTGGCGGCCGGCGGCTACCAGGCGCGCTTCGCCGGCATCGCCATCGCCAACCCCATCGACGGCGACTGGGTGACGATGACCAACCACCACTGGTCGTTCTCGATCGAGGCGGTGTGTTCGCAATTCAGTTTGAAATCGCTGGTGGTGGTGAACGACTTTACCGCGCTGGCCAGCGCCTTGCCCTACCTGGCGCCGGACCACAAGCGCCAGATCGGCGGCGGCGTGGCGCGCAGCGGCGCCACCATCGGCCTGGTGGGCGCGGACGCGGGGCTGGGCGTGTCCGGCCTGGTGCCGGCCGGCGACCGCTGGATCGCCATCGACAGCGAGGGAGGGCACAGCACCTTCGCGCCGATGAACGAACGCGAGATCGATATCCTGCGCTACGCGCGGCGGCATCACGAGCACGTGTCGAGCGAGCGGCTGGTGTCGGGCATCGGCATCGTGCTGGTGTACCGCGCGCTGGCCGAACGCGCGCGCATCGAGCCGCAGAACCTCACCACTTCGCAGATCATGGAGCGCGGCCTGCATCGCCTGTGCCCCGTGTGCGAGGAGACGCTGGACGCCTTCTGCGACATGCTGGGCACCGTGGCCGGCAATGTCGCGCTGACCTTGGGCGCCAAGGGCGGCATCTACATCGGCGGCCGCATCGTGCCGCAGATGAGCGAGTTCTTCGAACGCTCGGGCTTCCGCGCCCGCTTCGAGCACAAGGGGCGCTTCTCGGACTACCTGTCGCACATCCCCACCTTCGTCATCACCGAACAATATCCCACGCTGATCGGCATGTCGGCCATGCTGTCGGCCGGTTGATTACAGCGCCATCTGCGGCTCCAGCGGTAGGCACAACTCGCAATCCTGGGCCTCGATGCAGGCCAGGCGCTGGTCCGGCGGATAGCGCTCGAAGCAGGGCCGCGCCGCCACCTTGTAGCGTCCATACAGCACGCCGTCGCGCAGCAGCCGGTGCCAGGCATCCTTGCTCAACACGCGCGGGCCGATAAAGCGCAGCACCGCATGCATGCCGCCGGCGATGGTCTTGACCGGCATGCCGGCCGGCGCCACGAAATTCTCCGGCAGTTCCACGCAAACGTCGTAGCGGCACTTCTCCGGCGCCGTGATATCGGGATCGTCCAGGCCCATGCCGAAGCGCGCCGACGGCGGCAGACCATGCTGGCAGCACCAGATATCGAGCTGCCGCCATTGCGCGGCGCTGTCCACATCGTAGGGGCCGAAGTGGCGCGTGTAGGCCACCCGCGCGGTCGGCAGCTGGATCACCCGCACCGGCCCATGCTGGCCCGCCACCGGTCCCGCGCTGCTGGCGGCCGCCATGTCGCGCTGCCGGTCGCGCCAGCGCGACGGCGACAGGCCAAAGTACTGGCGGAAGGCGCGGGCGAAGCCGTCGGCGGTGTCGAAGCCGCAGTTCTGCGCGACGGCGGCGATGGAATCGGACGAGTACAGCAGCTGCGAGGCGCCGGTCTCCAGCCGGCGCCGGCGCACGTAGGCATGCGGCGCCTCGGCGCTCCACTGCTGGAAGCGGCGCAGAAAATGGTAGCGCGACAAATGGGCGAGTGCGGCCAGGCAGTCGAGATTGAGGTTCTGGCCCAGATGCGCATCGATGTAGTCCAGGACGTGATTGAGCCGGTACTCCAGCGGCCGGGACGTGGGGGATGGCATATGCATGACGTGCTCCGTACTACTTGTTGACAAATAATAAAAAATGCTAATATAAAAAGACAAGTGAAACGTTTCCATCATAAAGCATATATTTCATGCAAGACCACTGCCGTTACATCTGCTGTGGCTGAAAAGATACTGACGGGACGTGGATGCTGCGCAATTTTGGCCGGGCCGCTGCGCAAGTTTGAACGGGCGGACGGCTTTCAATCTGACTATGCTTTACCTACGTGCAATGTTGTTGTTTGGCACTGCACGCAGGGAGATCTCTTACAAAACCAATACGGAGACTAAGCAATGACAACAACCACAGCACCCAAACTGGCGCTGGCCGCCGCCATCCTGCTGGCCTACAGCGCACCCAGCCTGGCCGCATCCACCTGCGATCGCTACGCGTCCTACCCGGTGAAGGGCGGGACCTACACCGTCATCACCAACTTCTGGAACGACAAGGCCAGCGGCTCGCAATGCGTCAACGTCAACCAGGACAACGGCGAGTGGAGCGTGAGCAATGCGCCTTCATCGCCGGACAGCACGCCGGCCGCCTATCCGGCCATCTACAAGGGCTGCCACTGGGCCTCGTGCACCAAGGACAGCGGCCTGCCGTTGCAGGCCAAGGCCATCACCTACGCGCCGTCGCGTTGGCGCGTCACGCCAGGCGCCGGCGGCGACTGGGACATCGCCTACGACATCTGGTTCTCGTCCGGCCCGGTGGCGCCGCCCAGCGGCCAGCCCGACGGCGCCGAGATCATGATCTGGATTAACCACAGCGGCTCGGTGCAACCGGCCGGCACCAAGACCGCCAACGTCAACATCAACGGCATGAACTGGGATGTGTGGACCGCGTGGAATAACCCGTCCGGCTGGCCGCGCTGGAACATCGTCTCCTACGTCGCCACCTCGCCGGTCAACGCCGTCAACTTCGACCTGGTGCCGTTCTTCCGCGACTCGGTCGGCCGCAAGGCGGTCGACAACAACTGGTACCTGCTGGACGTGGAAGCGGGCACCGAACTCTGGCGCAACGGCGCCGGCTTCGTCAGCGGCGATTTCGACGTGCAGTTCCACACGGATCCGGTGGTCGGGATCGACCCGAACAAGTGGTACAGCGTCGTCAACAAGAACAGCGGCTCCTGCGTCGACGACGCCGACTTCTCGACCAGTAACGGCGCCGTGGTCCACCAATGGGCGTGCGACAGCCGGGGCGCCGCCAACCAGCAGTGGAAGTTCACGCCTACCGACAGCGGCAACTACCGCGTCAGTACGCAGCAGGCGCCGGGGCTGGCCTGGGATGTCGCGGGCTGGGGCACGGCCAACGGCTCGCTGGTTCAGCTGTGGACCTACGGCGGCGGCAGCAACCAGCAATGGCAGGCGGTGGACCTGGGCGACGGCTACTACAAGTTCGTCGGCCGCGGCAGCGGCAAGTGCCTCGACGTGCCGGCCGCTTCCACCTCCAACGGCGTGCAGCTGCAGATCTACGACTGCAATGGCACGCCGGCCCAATCCTTCAAGCTGATCGCCCAGTAAAAAACAAGTTCATCGCTTCGCCCGCCGCGAAGTTGCCGGCCTCGATGCAGGGGCCGGTTTTTTTACATCCATAAAAACAGGAGACATATTTTGCACGCGATGACCAAGAAAACCATCATGAGCCTGGCCATAGCCAGCGCCTTCAACCTGGCGGCACACCATGCGTATGCAGCGACGGCGGACGGCGCCGAGGCCGCACCTAAAGTGGTCGGCACCGATGTCGACAAGGACGGCATCCCGGAAGTGAAGGTGACGGCCACCCGCTACGCCACCTCGCTGCTGAAAACCCCGCTGGCCGTGACGGCCTTCACCCAGGACAAGCTGACCCGCCAGGGCATCACCACTCTCAAGGGCATCTCCGGCGAACTGCCCAACGTGCAGATGACCGAGGCTAACGACTCGGCGGTGCAGATCACCATACGCGGCATCAGCGCCACCAACTTCACCGAGATCGGCGATCCGTCGGCCGGCCTGCACGTGGCGGGCCTGTACTCGCCGCGTCCGCAGGGCGCGCAGGCGCTGATGTTCGACCTGGAGCAGGTGGAAGTGCTGCGCGGTCCGCAGGGCACGCTGTTCGGCCGTAACTCCACCGCAGGCAGCATCAACATCATTCCCGCCAAGCCGGAATTCGGCAGCACCTACGGCAGCAGCTCGTACGAGATGGGCAGCCTGCACATGAAGCAGCTGAACATGATCCAGAATATCGCCGTCAACGATACGCTGGCCCTGCGCGCCACCTTCATGAAGGTCAAGAAGGACAGCCGCCTGAACCAGCTGCAGGACTTCACCGGCTACAGCGACAAAGGCTTCGGCGCCGTGTTCCCGCCAGGGACGCCGCTGGTCGACCAGCGCTACAACAGCAAGGTCGATGCGGCCCACGCCTACAACAACCAGGACGAATGGGCAGGCCGCCTGGCCGCGCGCATGAAGTTCGGCCGTGACGTGGAATGGCTGCTGACGGCGGAAAAATTCCAGAACAACGGCGCAGGCTACGTCAACGTGCGCGATTGCGACCAGGGCGCCGGCACCCGCTACGCCTGCACGCGCGGCCAGTGGGATGTGCTGATCAACGTGCCGGGGCAGACCGACATGACCATCAACACCGTGCGTTCGCAAGCCACGTGGAACGTCAACGGCAACACCACGCTGGACTACGGCTTCGCCTGGGCCGACCAGCAGCGCAGCCAGGTGCACGACGACGACAACGGCTTCCATCCGCTGCCGTTCCAGACCGAAGTGAGCCTGCCGCTGGGCTCCGGCGGCAACTGGGGCACGTGGCCGGTCAAGGACAGCGCCACCCGCACCCATGATTCGCGCTACAAGTCCACCGTCAACGAGCTGCAATTGAAGCAGAGCTTCGGCGCCTTCAAATACGTGGCCGGCCTGTTCTGGATGCACGAGAAAAACCAGATCAACTTCTCGCAGGAGAACCTGGTCTACGGCCCTTACGGTGCGCCGATCGCGCAGTACTACGCGCAGCCGGATCGCGAGATCGACGCCAAGGCCGCCTTCGCACAAGCCGATTGGACCTTCGCGCCGACGTGGACCGGCACGGTCGGCGGCCGCTTCAGCCGCGACAGCAAGTCCGACCAGGGCGGCTTGAACTACGGCGGCGGCAGCTGGGGCGGCGGCTTCCCCAATGCCTACTATCTGGGGCTGTACAACCCCGGCGTGCCAGGCTCGCCGGGCTGGCGTCCGCACAACGGCAATGACCTGACCACGGCCATGGGCCCGAACAACGGCCCGCAAGCCTTGCTCGGCTTCGGCGATCCAACGCCGAACGACCACGCCGACAGCTGGCGCAAATTCACCTGGCGCCTGGGCTTGAACAAACAGATCAACGCGCAGGAGATGGCCTACGGTTCTGTGTCGACCGGTTATAAATCCGGCGGCTTCGGCGACAAGCACGATCTGTGTGGCGGCATGCAGTGCGTGAACGGACCATCGCCGAATATCTCGTACACGCCGTATGGCCCGGAGACCGTCATCAACTTCGAGCTGGGTTACAAGGCCAAGCTGCTGCAGAACCGTCTGGGCCTGTCGGTGGTGGCCTTCTTCCAGCGCTACAAGGACATGCAGATCACCGGCGATAACTTCTTCGCCCAGGTGATACCGAAGAGCCCATGCACCACCGATCCGGCCTGCGACATCCAGCACGGCTGGCAGACGGTCAACGTGGCCAAGGTGAATATCCCGGGCCTGGAAATCGAGTGGGACTACAAGCCTTGGAGCGGCGCGAAAGTAGGCGGTTTCGCCAGCTACATCAAGCCGACCATCCACGACTACGATTCCTACAACGACAGCTACTTGTGCGCCGAGCGGGTGGAGTTCAACTCGGTGTCGAAATGCCCCGAGGTGTATAGCGGGCCGGAAGCGCGCCTGCGCGGCCGCCGCGCGCGCAACCTCGAAGGCAACACGCTGCCGAACGCGCCGAAGTACACCTTCGGCCTGAACATGTCGCAGGACTTTGTGCTCGACAGCGGCTACAAGCTGGTGGCCTGGGGCGGCATGCGCTACCAGAGCAAGATCTACTTCGACCTGCTGAACTTCGACGATCCGCATATCGGCCTGTCGCAGAAGGGCTATGCCAAGGGCGACGTCTCGCTCAAGCTGACCAGCCCTGAAGACAAGTGGTATGTGGAAGGCTATGTGCGCAACGTGACCGATACCTGGGCCAAAACCTGGGGCGGCGCGGCGACGGGTGGCCAGATGCAGGCCGGTTATATCGAACCGCGTACCGTCGGCGTGCGGGCCGGTATCAACTACTAAAGCGGTGCACGGCGGCGTCTGCGGATGCCGCCGTTCGCATACATAAGGAGACATTTTGAATTCTGCATCGACTCTTCGTCCGTTGGCGATCGCGCTGGCGGTGGCTGCGGCGCTGGCCGCCGCCACCGTACTGATCGCTTCCTCCGCCTTGCCGGCCCATGCGGCGGAAGCGTCCGCGCGTCCGTGGATGGATACTTCGCTGAGCGCGGACCAGCGCGCCCGCCTCGCGTTGCAAGCCATGACGCAGCAGGAAAAACTCGGCTGGGTGATGGGCTGGTTCGGCTCCGACTTCGGCGACAAGAAACGCAACCCGGCCGCGCTGCCTTTATCGGCGGGCTATATCGCCGGCGTGCCGCGACTGGGGCTGCCGGCCCTGTTCGAAACCGACGCCGGTCTCGGTGTCGCCAGCCAGCCAGGCAAGACGCCGCGCGAGCGCACCTCGCTGCCGTCAGGCCTGGCCACCGCCGCCACCTGGGACCGCGAACTGGCTTACAGAGGCGGCGCGATGATAGGCGCCGAGGCGCGAGCTTCCGGCTTCAACGTCATGCTGGCCGGCGGCGTGAACCTGCTGCGCGAGCCGCGCAACGGCCGCAATTTCGAGTACGCCGGCGAGGATCCTTTGCTGGCGGGTGTCATGGTGGCGCAGCAGGTGCGCGGCATCCAGTCCAACCATGTGATTGCGACGATGAAGCACTTCGCCGTCAACAACCAGGAGACCGGCCGCTTTGTGCTCGACAGCCGCATCGACGATGCCGCTAATCGCATGTCCGACTTGCTGGCCTTCCAGTTGGTGCTGGAGCAGGCCGATCCCGGTTCCGTCATGTGCTCCTACAACCGCGTGAACGGCGCCTATGCCTGTGAGAGCGGCTACCTGCTCAACCAGGTGCTGAAGCAGGACTGGGGCTACAAGGGTTACGTGATGTCCGACTGGGGCGCGGTGCACAGTACGGTTGCTGCAGCCAACAACGGGCTGGATCAGGAGTCGGCCTGGGAGTTCGACAAGAGCCAGTACTTCGGCCCCGCGCTGGAAGAGGCGGTAGCCAACGGCCACGTACCGCAGGCGCGCCTGGACGATATGGTGTTCCGCATCCTGTGCACGATGTTTGAAAAAGGCGTGGTCGATCATCCGGTGGCCGAGGGCGGCGCGATCGACTACGCGGCGCATGGCTTGGTCAGCCGCACCGATGCCGAGGAGGGCATGGTGCTGCTGAAGAACGCGGACGGCGTGCTGCCGCTGAAAGCCGGCGTGAAGAAGATCGTCGTCATCGGCGCGCATGCGGATGTGGGTGTGCTGGCCGGCGGCGGTTCGTCCGTGGTGTATCCGGTCGGCGGCAGCGCCGTGACGGGTATCGCGCCGACCACCTGGCCTGGCCCCGTGGTCTATCACGCGTCGTCGCCGCTGAAGGCGATCCAGGCGCGCGCGCCGGGCGCCAGCGTGGTCTATCACGATGGCCGCGATGCCGCCGCTGCGGCCCGCGCGGCGGCCGATGCCGACGTGGTGCTGCTGTTCGCGCAGCAGTGGGTGGGTGAGGCGCTCGATGCGGTCTCGCTGTCGCTGCCGGACAATCAGGATGGATTGATCGCCGCCGTCGCCAAAGCCAATCCACGGACGGTGGTGGTACTGGAGACTTCCGGCCCGGTGCTGATGCCGTGGCTGGGGCAGAGTGCCGCCGTGCTGCAGGCCTGGTATGCGGGCAGCAGCGGCGGCGAGGCCATCGCCCGCGTGCTGTTCGGCGAAGTCAATCCGTCCGGGCGTTTGCCTGCAACCTTCCCGATGTCGGAATCGCAGTTGCCACGGCCGGTGCTGGATGGCGATCCGAAGAACGAGAGCAAGCGCTTCACCGTCGATTATCACGAGGGGGCTGCGGTCGGCTACAAGTGGTTCGACTTGAAGGGGCTGAAGCCCTTGTTCCCATTCGGTCACGGCCTGTCGTACACGCAGTTCGCGTATTCGGGCCTTGCCGCGAGCCAGAAGGACGGCAAGCTGCAACTGCACTTCAAAGTCACCAACACCGGCGCGGTCAAGGGCAAGGACGTGCCGCAGTTGTATGTGGCGCCGCAGGGCGTGAAGTGGGAAGCGCCCAAGCGCCTGGCCGGTTGGGACAAGGTCGAACTGGCGCCAGGCGAAAGCCGTGAAGTCAGCGTGACGGTCGATCCGCGTCTGCTGGCGATGTACGACAGCCGCTCACGCAACTGGCGCGTCGCCAAGGGCCGCTACAAGGTGATGCTGGCGCATAGCGCAGCGGATACCGATGCCACCAGCTTCAGCGTCTCGCTGGAGGCGCAAACGTTGAAGCCTTAGGCGCCGCGCCGGGAGGCCGCTTTGATCGTGTATAGCCCGACCACATCCGTCAATGCGTGGACCAGCATCGCCGCGATCAGTCCGGCGTATTCGGCGACGAAGCCGAATGCGACGCTGACCGTAAAGATGGCCGCAGCCTGAATGGCCACGCGTTTATTCAGCCCATTGAAACGGTAAGCCTTGGTATGGGCGATCACGAAAAGAGCTGAGGTGATCCAGATGCCGATCAGCGGTTGCAGCGCGCCGCGGAACAGCAGCTCTTCGCCGAAGCCGGCCGCCAGCGAGATCCAGAGCGGATTCAAGCCGTCGAGATTCAACCGGCTGTAGCTTTCCATGGTGCTTTTCGCCGACTCTGAATTGGCCGCGAACCGGTAGCCGATCTGCGAAGCGGCCCAATAACAGCAGCCGAATCCCAGCCCTATGCCCACCTGGTAGTGCAGCGGCAGGCCCGCCAGCAGCAAGGCGGCATAGGGCGGCTTATGCAGAAAGAAGATGACGATCAGCGCCAGGCACGACAACGCCGCGCAAACTGCGAGCTGCCTGCCTACGCCGATCTTCTTCATTGCGTGCCTTGTTCGCGCAACAGCAGTGCCAGCGTTTTCTCGATGTCGACTGAGTAGAACGCTTCGCGCATCGCGTACGGTTCCTGGCAGGGCATGACAAGTTTGCCGCCATCCTTCAGGCCAAGCGTCACCTCATGCCGCGCCAGGCAGGCGGCTTTCATCGCCGCCCCGGTGGCGGCGTCGCCGAAGACCGGATGGCCTTCGATGCTGGTCGCGTAGCTGTCCTTGTGGATGGATTTACAGACCTTCATGCCGTCGAGGATGATGCCTTCCGGCGTCTCGGTGGTGCCGCTACGGCCGGCGCAGTCGTCGACCATCAGCTTGACCACGGCCCGCAGCACCATCCGGTCCCGCAAGGACTGGCTGGGTGGACGCAGCGTCGCCAGGCCAGTCTTGCGCAGCACCTCGTTCCATTGCTGTTCCATCGTTGGGCCGGAAGACAGCAGCGCCGGCAGCACCTGCGGCGTGCAGGCCTTTGTGTCGCCGCATTCCAGCGCCTGCGCGAAGTCGGGCACCTGGCCTTGGCGCAGTTGATGGTAGAAGCGGTCGAAGCGGCCCATGGCGGTGCCGCGTCCCTGGCGCGCGGCCAGGCTGTAGACATAGGTCGGCAGGCCGCACAGATATTCGAGCCGTTGGCCACCGATCTCGCGCGGCGTCAGCGCGCGCCAGCTCTTTCCTTCGGTGTAAAGCGTGCACTCGGCCAGCGCCTTGTCCAGCTGCGCCGCCGCCCGCTGGCGGCTAAGCCACCCCTTCTGGATCGACGTCAGCCAGCGCAGAAATTCGGCGCCGCCCTCGTTGATCAGGCGTGAATCGGGATAGACGTCGACCGCGTCGCGCAGCTGGAAGCGGTGGCTGAATTCATGCGAGACGAACGTCGTCAACAGCTCTTGTTCTCCCGGTCCCATCGTCTGCGGCCAGTTGAAAAAGGTCAGGCGCAGGATGTTGCTCGCGTCGCCGCCGACATTCGGGCCGCCTGGTTCGCTGGCGCCGATGGCGGCAATCGCCGGGCGAGTGAAGACCGCCAGCGGCAGCTGCTTGCTCAGCAAGGCGATGGTGCCGTCTGCTACTTCGTTGACCCGCGCGACGGTCGCCGCCGACAGACGCGGATCGAAGTAATCCAGTGTGGCGCTGTTCTGCGGCGTCAGCATCAGCATCGCCGACGTATCGCCGCCTGTGGCTGCGGGCGGCGTGGCCGTGTCGTGGTAGCGCTGGCCGTTCATGACGATATCGGCGGCCTGGAAGCGGTAGCGCACCGGCCCGCAGCTGTCGGCCAGTGCGTAGTTGGAACTGTGGACGTACATGCCGCCGGGGGCGGGGAAGGAGCCGGGATAGCCGCTGATCTTCTGCATCGTCGCCGGCACGCGGAAGCGCGCGGTGCAGGCGCCGGCGCTTTTCAGCAGATCGCCTTCGGCAGTGGCGCAATCGTTTTGCTTCTGCCATGCGGCGCGGATCTCCTGGCCGCCGCGCCCGTCCTTGAGGAAGGCGAGGGCGGTGCAATGCTCTGGCAGCGCGAAGCTGATTTCGAGGTAGTTGGCGTCGGCCAGTTTGATGTCGACATCGACGTTGGCGGCGTGCGCCGCGAATGGAAGCAGCGCGATGCCGAGCAGCTGCAGACAGCGAAGCGAATTTTTCATATCAACAGGGATTGTGGTGGTTGCAAAAAATATCACGAATGCAAACGACGCACAAGCTGTTGTCGTGTCAGTCCAACGCTGGCTGCACCGATTCCACGCCGACGGTTGCGCTGCCTTCGGCCAGTCGCAGGTTCAGGGTGCTGCGCGGCTTCAGCTGCGCCGGCGCGCGCACGATGGCGCCCTGGTCGTCGGTGACGATGGCATAGCCGCGTTCCAGCGTGCGCTGGGGATTCAGCAGCTCCAGCTGCGAGGACAGGGCCGCCAGCGCATCGCGCCGCTGCGCCAGTTGCGTGGACACGCTCATCGTCGCGCGGTGCTGGAAGTCCGACAGCCTGGAACGCGCCGCCGTCACATCCGGCTTGCGCGCGCCGAGGCGGCCGCTCAAGCGGTCCAATTGAAAGCGCGCCTGCGACAGCGGGGCGCGGTTCGCATGCGTCATCGCTGTCGATAGCGCCAGCAGCTTGAGGCGCTGCTGCTTGATCTGCGCGCCGGGGCTGAGCAGGCGGCGCGTGTAGTTGTCCAATGTCTGGGATGCTTCGCCCGCGCTGCGCCGCATCGCGCGCCGCAGGTCGATCACGTCGGCGCGCAGGGAGGCCATCCAGTCCGCTCGTGGCGTGACGGCCAGTTCGGCGGCGGCGGTCGGCGTGGCGGCGCGCAGGTCGGCGGCGAAGTCGCAGATGGTGAAGTCGGTCTCGTGGCCGACGCCGGAGATCACCGGCATGCGGCAGTTGGCCACTGCGTAGGCCACGTCTTCATCATTGAACGACCACAGGTCTTCGATGCTGCCGCCGCCCCGGCAGACGATCAACACGTCGCAGTCGTTGCGCAGCGAGGCGGTGTCGATGGCGGCGGCGATCTTCTCGCCCGCGCCCTGGCCCTGCACCGGCGTCGGGTACAGCACGATGTGCACATGCGGCGCGCGGCGTTTGAGCGCGGTGAGCACGTCGCGCAGCGCCGCCGCCTGCGGGCTGGTGACGATGCCCACGGTGCGCGGGAACAGCGGCAAGGCGCGCTTGCGCTCCGGGTGGAACAGGCCGGCCGCGTCGAGCTTCTCTTTCAGGCGCTGGAAGGCTTCGAACAGCGAGCCGACGCCGGCCCGGCGTATCGCCTCCACATTGATCTGGTAGTCGCCGCGCGCACTGTACAGCGTCACCAGCGCCCGCACTTCGACCCGGTCGCCCTCGCGCGGCACGAAGCCGGCGTATTGGGCGCGGCCGCGGAACATCACCGCGCGCACCTGGGCCGCGTCGTCCTTCAGCGTGAAATACCAGTGGCCGGAGCTGGCCCGCGTGAAGTTGGAGATCTCGCCGGAGATCCACGTGAGCGGGAAGCTGCGCTCCAGCAGCCGCGCCACCGCCTGGTTGAGCGCGCTGACGGTGATGACGGGGGCTGCGGCGGGGGCGGGTTCGTGGTGGTCGTCGAAGTTCATAAATTTCAAAAATGGAAACTATCCACACTCTGTGATTTTGGTAACACAGCGGTCACAGAGCATCTAAAGCGGTAAGTATTATAGGTAGGTATATGATTTTAAAGGGTAAACATTTCTGCCGTATTTGCGTGCAGCGAGGAAAAACCCTTACGGATCAAGTACTTTGCCTTAGCCACCGGCAGTTACGCACAAAGTTATCCACAAAAGATGTGTGAAACTTTTGTGAGCGATAGCTATTTTCTTCTTGTTGATTTTATCATGCTTAAAATTTACGCAGAGAAAGTATATTGTGACAAATCAATGACTTAAGTATTGATCTAGGGTATTACGCACACTTTTATCCACAGAAGATGTGCAAAACTTTGGACTTGCCCCCAGGTGCCGCTTTGCCGTGAATGAGGGTATCGAGGTCGTCCGCACCTTCGGCCGCCGGGGCTGGGGATAAAAAACCGCTTGCTTCATTTTTGCGCAGGGCAATAAAAACGATATAAATCAATGACTTTGATAACGTCGGACAGCCTTGCTAACAATCTTATCCACACAAAATGTGCAGAAGTGCCTGCTTTTCCACGATAGGCGGATCTTATCGGTAGCGAACTCGGCTGTTGCGGTGGAAAACCCGGGTTGCACTGGGAAAAGCGGTCAAAAGAGCTGGTCTGCACGGTTTTTACTCACGGCAAAAATTCCCTTATAAATCAACGATCTTTCACTATGTGGGAGGCGTTGCTAACAATCTTATCCACATTAAGTGTGCAGAAGTCCACACCCATACCAGTGCCGGGCGAGGGCGATTTTGGCGATTTTTCCCTGCGCTTTTTTTACGCATGGAAAAAATACCCTTATAAATCAATGACTTTGTATACAGTGGAGCTCCTTGCTAACAATCTTATCCACATTTTTTGTGCAGAACTCCACATGGCCCGCGACTTAGCCACTTTTGGTGGCCGAAATTATTGGAAAGGCAAGGCTTGTGGCGTGGATCAGGTCATATGCCAGATTTTTACGCACGGAAACAATATCGATTGAAATCAAGGACTTGGATGGTCATCGTATGCCTTGCTCACAATCTTATCAACAGAATATGGGCATAACTGGGCACAACTTTTGCTGGGCAAAAAGCGGGCCCGGCTGTGCAAACTGCGTCATTTTTGAGCTTTGGAATTATCTTCTTTAAAATCAATGGCTTGAATGGGCTAGGTGGGCATTGCGCACACAATTGTCCACAGAAAATGTGCAGAACTCCACATGGTCGTACGATGACTGCTGTGCGGCAGCGCTCCGGCTGCCATCCACCACTTGCCGTGGACGGCCCAACAAGATACATTGCGCCTTCGGGTGTTTATCTAGACAGGAGTTCCTTTTGCTCGCCATATTACAAGCCGCCGGTTGGCCTATCTGGTTGTTGCTGGTTGCATCGATCGTCGCGACCGCGCTGATCATCGAGCGCTTGCTGTATCTGCGCCGCAGCAAGATCCTGCCTAAAAAATTGCTGGACGAAGTGGTGCAGGTCTACCGCAGCGGCAATATCACGCCCGATGTGATCGACAAGCTGGAAAAGAGTTCGCCGCTGGGCGTGGTGCTGTCGGCCGCGCTGCGCAACATCGATTCACCGCGCGAAGTGATGAAGGAATCCATCGAAGAGGCCGGCAGTGGCGTGGCCCACATGCTGGAACGCTTCCTGACCACGCTGGGCACCATCGCCGAGCTGGCTACCTTGATGGGCCTGTTCGGCACCGTGGTCGGCATGATCGAGATTTTCGGTTCGCAGACCGGCACCGGCGCCAATCCTACCCAGCTGGCGCATGGCATTTCGGTGGCGCTGTACAACACCGGCTTCGGTATCGCCATCGCCATGCCGACCATGGTGTTCTACCGCCACTTCCGCGCACTGGTCAACAGCTTCGTCATCGAGATGGAGCAGCAGGCGGTGAAGTTTGTCGACCTGGTCCACTGCAAGCGCAAGTAAGGACGGGCCATGAATTTCCGCAAGGGACAAAGCCGCGAAGATCCGCACATCAACCTGATCCCGTTCATCGACGTGCTGCTGGTGATCCTGATCTTCCTGATGGTGACGACCACTTACAGCAAGTTCACCGAGCTGCAGATCACGCTGCCGACCGCCGACGCGCAGAAGGCGGCCGACAAGCCGTTCGAGCTGAACGTGACGGTCGACGCCAAGGGCAACTACACGGTCAATGGCGAGCCGGTGTCGTTCCATGATGTCGCCGGTTTTGCGCAGGCCATGAAGGCTGCGGCCGACAAGGGCGGCATGGCCGGCAAGTCGCCGGTGGTGATCGTCAACGCCGACCAGTTCGCGATGCACCAGATGGTGATCAACGTGATGGAAGCGGCGCGCATCGCCGGCTACGACAAGCTGACCTTCGCCGCGCAGACCAGTGGCGCAAAATAATATGTGACCGCTCGTCATTCCCGCACACGCGGGAATCCATAGAACGCTGGCTCAGGACGTTCAGCATGGATTCCCGCTTTCGCGGGAATGACGGCGGTTGATCAAGGTTCTGAATTGCCAAATCAATCTCCCTCCAAATCGTCGGCGCTGGAAACCACGCTGACGCGTAACTGGCTGCGGCGCGGGCCGCTTGTCTGCGCCTTGTGGCCGGTATCGCTGCTGTTCCGCGCGCTCAGCGGCCTGCGGGCGGCGCTGTTCCGTGCCGGCGTGCTCAAGTCCTCGCGGCTGCCGGTGCCGGTGGTCGTGGTGGGCAATATCTACATCGGCGGTACCGGCAAGACGCCGCTGACCATCTGGCTGGTGCAGGCACTGCAGGAGGCCGGCATGACGCCGGGCGTGATCTCGCGTGGCCACGGCAGCGACGGCGTGCACGGCCGCGAGGTGGTTGCCGCCTCCACGCCGGAGCAGGTCGGCGACGAACCGCTGTTAATCAAGCAGCGCACCGGCTGTCCGGTGATGGTGGGGCGCGACCGTGCAGTCACCGGCCGCGCGCTGCTGGCCGCCCATCCCGAGGTGGACATCCTGCTCACCGACGACGGCCTTCAGCACTACGCCTTGCAGCGCGACGTGGAAATCATCCTGTTCGACGGCCGTGGCGCCGGCAACGGCTGGCTGCTGCCGGCCGGCCCGTTGCGGGAGCCAGTCTCGCGCCGGCGCGATTTCACCGTCATCAACGCGCCGCTGTTGACCGAGGAACTGGTGCGCAACGTCGGCGGCCGGGCTATCCAGATGACGCTCGAAGGCCAATACGCCGAACAACTGATCGACCGCTCGCAGCGCCGCTCGCTCGCCAGCCTGGCCGGCACCGACCTGCGCCTGGCCGCTGCGGCCGGCATCGGCAACCCGTCGCGCTTTTTCGGCATGCTGAAGGCCGCCGGCCTGGCTATCGCCGAGCTGCCTTTGCCCGACCATCACGACTTCCAGGACCGCCCGTTTGCCGCGCTCGATGCAGACCTGATCTTGATGACCGAGAAGGATGCAGTAAAATGTGCGCAAATTGAAGAACTCAGAGGCGACCCGCGACTATGGGTCGTCCCGGTGACGGCGCGCATCGATGGCGCGCTGGCCGACCAAATTGTGGAGAAATGTCGTGGACGCTCGTTTGCTTGATATCCTGGTATGCCCGGTCTGCAAAGGCCCCCTGGAGTACGATAAGAAAGCCCAGGAAATGATTTGCAAGGGCGATCGCCTGGCCTATCCTATCCGCGACGGCATCCCCATCATGTGGGCCGACGAAGCGCGCACGCTGCAGGACAAGGCGGAATAAGCAGTGTCCTTCATCGCCATCATTCCGGCCCGCCTGGCCTCGACCCGGCTGCCGAACAAGCCCCTGGCCGACCTGGGCGGCAAGCCCATGGTGGTGCGCGTGGCGGAGCGCGCGCAGCTGGCCGGCGCCGCCCGCGTCATCGTCGCCACCGACCATGAAGACATCCGCGCCGCTTGCGAGCAGCACGGCGTGGAAGTGTGCATGACCCGCGCCGACCATCCGTCCGGCACCGACCGCATCGCCGAAGTGGCGCGCGCGCTGAACTTGCCGGCCGACGCCGTCGTCGTCAATCTGCAGGGCGACGAGCCGCTGATCGACCCGGAACTGCTGCAGGCGGCCGCCTCGCGCATCAGCGCCGAAGTGCCGATGTCCACCTGCGCCCACCCGCTGCACGACGCCGCCGACGCCTTCAACCCGAACGTGGTCAAGGTGGTGTTGGACAAGACCGGCCGGGCCCTCTATTTTTCGCGCGCGACCATACCCTGGCATCGCGACGCCTTTGCGCAGTCCAAAGAAGTACTGCCCGCCGCTTACGTGCCGCTCCGTCACATCGGACTGTACGCCTACCGCAACGACTTCCTGCAAGCCTACCCGGCGCTGGAAGTGTCGCCGCTGGAAGCCATCGAAGCACTGGAACAGCTGCGCGTGCTGTGGCACGGCTATCCCATCGCGGTCCATGTGACCGACTCGGCCCCGGCGGCCGGGGTGGATACGCCGGAAGACTTGGCCCGCGTTCGGCAGTTCTATTGATTTGTGTCAAAGGATGCGTCAGCCAGCAGTCAGTTACAACTGATATAACGAAGACAACGGTGCGATATTCATACGGAATATCGGGCCGTACCCCGGTTTCGCCAGCTAAGAACGGTTCAAACCGTCACAAATTGGCGTTGAGACGAAGTTTTGTGGTAAGTTTCGTACGATCCAATACCAACTAACCCACATCCATATCTGTTTTAGGAATTTTTCATGCGTCTTATTCTTTTAGGAGCACCAGGTGCAGGCAAGGGCACCCAGGCTAATTTCATCAAAGAAAAATATAACATCCCGCAAATCTCCACCGGCGACATGCTGCGTGCTGCGATCAAGGCGGGTTCGGAATTAGGCCTGGCCGCCAAGAAGGTGATGGATGAGGGTGGTTTGGTATCGGATGACATCATCATCGGTCTGGTCAAGGACCGTCTGACCCAGCCGGATTGCGCCAACGGCTACCTGTTCGACGGCTTCCCACGCACCGTGGCCCAGGCCGACGCGATGAAGGACAGCGGCGTCAAGGTCGACTACGTGCTGGAAATCGCCGTGCCGGACGAATCGATCATCGAACGCATGGATGGCCGTCGTTGCCACCCGGGTTCGGGCCGCGTGTACCACGTCAAATTCAATCCGCCTAAAGTCGAAGGCAAGGACGATGTCACCGGCGAAGACCTGGTGCAGCGTGACGACGACAAGGCAGCGACCGTCAAGAAGCGCCTGGACGTTTATCACAACCAGACCGAAGTGCTGCTGGGTTACTACAATACCTGGGCACAATCGGGCCAGCCTGGTGCGCCGAAATACCGCCGCATCGAAGGCGTCGGCCCCGTCGAGCAAATTCGCGACAGCGCATTTGCCGCGCTGGCGAAATAAGCGTTAAAGTAGAGCGGACCGAGTGTCCGCTTTTTTTGCGCCTAAAATCGGCTGGATGCCATCCCGTTTTATGAAGTGTTGCAGTTCGCAGGTTTAGTTGGCTGCGCTTGCCTACCCGGCGGGCGTTGGTTTTCTGAAGTGTGGGTTTGTAGGCTCGATCAATAAAAATAAGGGGACACTATGGCAGCTAGTCTTTGGTTTGCAGTTGCGTGCGGCGTTATCGCCGTGATTTACGGTTTATGGTCTCGTAGCTGGATTTTGCGACAGGACGCGGGCAACGCCCGCATGCAGGAAATCGCACTGGCCATCCAGCAGGGCGCCGCCGCTTACCTGGCCCGCCAGTATCGCACCATCGGCATCGTCGGCGTGGTGCTGCTCATCCTCATCGCTGTCTTACTCGATATGCACACCGCGATCGGCTTCCTGATCGGCGCGGTGCTGTCCGGCGCCTGCGGCTTCATCGGCATGAACGTCTCCGTGCGCGCCAATGTGCGCACCGCGCAGGCGGCCACCAAGGGCATGAACGAGGCGCTCGACGTCGCGTTCAAGGGCGGCGCGATCACCGGCATGCTGGTGGTCGGCCTGGGCCTGCTGGGCGTGGTGCTGTTCTATCTGTTCCTGGTCGGCGTGGCGCCGGGTGCGCCGAATCCGCCGCTCAATCCGCACGATGTGATCAAGCCGCTGATCGGCCTGGCCTTCGGCGCGTCGCTGATTTCGATCTTCGCCCGTCTGGGCGGGGGCATCTTCACCAAGGGCGCGGACGTCGGCGCCGACCTGGTGGGCAAGGTGGAGGCGGGCATCCCCGAGGACGACCCGCGCAACCCGGCGGTGATCGCCGATAACGTCGGCGACAACGTCGGCGATTGCGCCGGCATGGCGGCCGACCTGTTCGAAACTTATGTGGTGACGCTGATCGCCACCATGCTGCTGGGCGCCTTGCTGATTACTTCCGCGCCGACGTCGGCCATCATTTATCCGCTGCTGCTGGGCGCGGTGTCCATCATCGCCTCCATCATCGGCTGCTCGATGGTCAAGGCCAAGCCGGGCAAGAAGATCATGTCGGCGCTGTACACCGGCCTGTGGTGGGCGGCCGGCCTGTCGCTGATCGGCTTCGCCGTGGTGACGTGGCAGATCTGGCCCGATGAAGCCATGCGCATGAAGATGATGGGCTGCACCGTGGTCGGCATCGTGCTGACCGGGCTGATGGTCTACATCACCGAGTACTACACCGGCACCGATTTTGCGCCGGTCAAGCATATCGCCGAAGCGTCGACCACCGGCCACGGCACCAACATCATCGCCGGCCTGGGCGTGTCGATGAAGTCCACCGCCTATCCGGTGCTGGCGGTGTGCGCGGCGATCCTGGTGTCGTACCAGCTGGGCCAGTTGTATGGCGTGGCGATCGCGGCCACCGCGATGCTGTCGATGGCCGGCATCGTCGTGGCGCTGGACGCCTACGGTCCGATCACCGACAACGCCGGCGGCATCGCCGAGATGTCGGGCATGCCGGAATCGGTGCGCGCGATTACCGATCCGCTGGACGCGGTGGGCAACACCACCAAGGCCGTCACCAAGGGCTATGCGATCGGTTCGGCCGGCCTGGCTGCGCTGGTGCTGTTCGCCGACTACACGCACGCGCTGGAATCGACCGGCAAGAGCATCACCTTCGACCTGTCGAATCCGATGGTGATCGTCGGCCTGATCATCGGCGGCCTGATACCCTACCTGTTCGGTGCGATGGCGATGGAGGCCGTGGGCCGCGCCGCCGGCGCCGTGGTGGTGGAAGTGCGCCGCCAGTTCCGCGACATCAAGGGCATCATGGATGGCACCGGCAAGCCGGAGTACGACAAGGCGGTGGACATGCTGACCGCGTCGGCGATCAAGGAAATGATCATTCCTTCGCTGCTGCCGGTGGTGGTGCCGATTGTGGTCGGCATGCTGCTGGGGGCGGCCGCGCTGGGCGGCATGCTGATGGGGACCATCGTCACCGGCCTGTTCGTGGCGATCTCGATGACCACCGGCGGCGGCGCCTGGGACAACGCCAAGAAATACATCGAAGACGGCCACTTCGGCGGCAAGGGTTCGGATGCGCACAAGGCGGCCGTCACCGGCGACACCGTGGGCGATCCGTACAAGGATACGGCGGGTCCGGCGGTCAACCCGCTGATCAAGATCATCAACATCGTGGCCTTGCTGCTGGTGCCGCTGCTGCCTGCGTCGGGCTGGCTGGCGGTGAGCGTCGCCGTGCCGGCGCCGCTGGCCGCGCCCGCGACCTCGACGATGGCGCCGCCGGCGATGATGATGGCGCCAGCCGTGGCGCCGCCTCCGCCGGTGGATTCGACCATGGCCCCAGCGCCTGCCTCCGCACCGGATTCCGCTTCCCCTCAAGTTAAATAAAAGATACTATTGCGCCCAAGGCAAGACGATGCGTCGTCTGCCTTGGGCCTTTCTTTTTTTATTTTCCCGAGACCACCCCCATGAAGAAAATGCTGTCTGCGCGTCAGGCTGTCCTGCTGTCGTCCCTGCTGTTGACCGCCGGCGCCGCCAGCGCCGATACGGGACTGTCCATCTCCAATACGAAAACGAGCAATGACGGCACCTATGTGTACTACGAGTTCGACTACACCGGCACGCCCAACTTTGTCCGGGTGTTTATCGACACCGACACGAATGCCGCCAGCGGCTACGCGAAGGGCGACATCGGCGCGGAATTCATGATTGAAAATGGCGTGCTGTTTAAGTATTCAGGCTCAGGCAAGAGCGACTGGAAGTGGCAGGTTGACGATACCAACAACGGCCGCATCGCCGGCTATTGGGTGGGCAACGGCAAGGCCAAGTTAATGGTCAAGCGCAGCAGCATCGGCGCGGACGTGTCAGCCGGCCAGGCGGACAACCTGGTGTTCGACATCCAGGACGCCTCCACGTCCCGAAGCTCCGACAAGCTGCCGTATGTCTATTCCCGCGTGACGGTGCCGACGCTGGAACGATTCGAGCTGGTCACGTCGGATGGCCTGCAGCAAGGTGCGCAAGGCGACCACGCCTGGTCGCCCAACAATGACTGGGGCGGCCATATGTCGCGTGTCGTCACCACCGCGGACGGTACCGTGTACATGCTGAACCTGGTGCTGACAGGTGAGGGCGGCGTGCAGGAAGGCTGGCAGTTGCGGAAACGGACGCAGGCATCCGGCACATGGGAGGCGGTGGCATCGGGCCCGAGCCTGGATGAAGCGCACTTGTTACTGTCGCCGATAACCGGCAAGGTATATGTCATTGCCCATCCTGACGGAAAACCTGCGATCGGGGTGGAGCCGTCTTTCACGATGCAGGCGATCCCCGGCGGCTGGAGCCAGCTGACGCGCAGCCAACGGCACTACGGCAACGCCGGCATAGGGGAAAATGGACAAATATGCTTGAAGGCGTCGTCGGAGGGACGAGACACCGGCGATACCTATACCCAATACAACTGTACGAAGGAGACGCAGGGGGAGCCGACCTTTGCGGAGGGAACGTTTGATTCCCAATACATCCGTGATCGGTCGGTGTATGACTATATTTTCCCTGGCGTGGCGAATTCGCTGTTTTTCACCTCGTCGCAGCTGGACCTGACGAAGGAGATTGCCGGGTACCCCCGTTACACTGGCAATAGCTATGTGTTCAATGGCGTGAAGGGATTTGTCTTCCCCAGCGGGCGCACATGGGAGGTAATGGAGCCGCTCGGCGTAAACGACAAGCCAACGGCGACGGTGGCGCCGGAGTTGCAGCAAATAGACGCCTACGTGGACACCAAGGGACGGGCGTTTTCCATTGCGTTGAAACATACGACGGACGGCAATTCGCCTTGGATAGGGAACAGCTACGATTTGTCGGTTACCGATCCTGTGACGGGACGTGGCATCTACCAAGGAACGCTGAAGGGACTGACTACCGGAAGCGGGCACATCGTGGAAGATGCCCACAAAAATCTCTACCTGATCTGGAGCTGGGTGTTCAATTCAACGGTTCTGAAGGTCTTTCAGCTGAACGAGGGCACCGATGCCGCTGGTGCGCCCGCTTTCTCCCTCACTCTGGCCGCCGATTTGACCAACAGTTTTGCGCCGTTCGACCGGGGCTGGCAGCAGATGGCCTACGCCGCCGCCACTTCGCGGGCGTTGTACCTGGCAAGCCCGCGCGGCGGAACCGCGCGCAGCGGCTCGGTCGATGGCTACCTGAATGCCTGCGCGACCGAATTCGATGCTCCGGTGGTGGTCAATGGACAGATGCAGGCAAGGCCGGGTTACAAAGTGGCCAAGTGCTTTGGAGATGAAAACAAGGGCCAAATGAAACTGATATATTTCCGTATCCGCTTGCCTGACTAAGGTTACGAATTGTTTCATTCGCTTCCCTCCGGTGCTACACCTGCTATTAATGAAAGGTGTAGCACTACGCGAGGTGATGCCATGAATATGTTGAAACCGGCGCTGACGCTGGCCTTCCTGTTGGGAGCACTGGCCAGTCCCGATGCCTGGACGCAAGGGCGCGGCCATGGAGGAGGCGGCCACGGCTACCATCACGGACATGGTCATGGCTATGTCCGTGGCGGCATCATTGTCGGCGCACCGTTGTATTGGCCGCGCTACGGCTACTTCGATCCCTACTACGACCGCTACTACTATCCGCCCGGCTACTATGTCGGCGCTCCGCTGTACCTGCCGCCTGCCGACGAGCCGTCGTTGCCCAGAAGGCTGTACTACTGCGGCAACCCGCGCGGCTACTTCCCGAACGTTGGCGCTTGCCTGGTGCCATGGCGCGTGCTGACGGCGACCGTGGCGCCGTCGCCATGACGCCGCGCACCGCGCTGTTCCTGGCTGCGCTGGTTGCAGCGCAGGCGACTGCCCAGTCGCCCGTGGCCGTTCCGGGCATTAGCCGGGACGTCACCTCCGCCGAGCTGCGGGATTACGCCCGGCTACCGGTCTGCACGCTCAGTGCGGACGGCAAGCGCCTGGCCGTTGAACCCTGCCGCACCGCGCCGGCGCGCGTACCGATGCCGCGTCGACCGGTGCCGTTGACGATACAGCGCATGCCCATCGTCAAGCAGGCGCCGCAAGTGGCGATGCCGTCCGCGCCGCCGACTCCATCGATGCAAACCTTGCTCAACCCGCCCAATGCCCCGCAAATGCTGAGTGGCTGCGGCCCCACCGGCTGCTACGACGCCAACGGCGCCCACATCAACAACGCCGGCCCTGGCACCGTCGTCTCACCGTCGGGCAAGCTCTGCCACCGCAACGGCGCGTTGATGCAATGCTGAGGCGCTGACGGAGCTCCCCGGTGCGTTCGGGCTCCAGGGAAATTGCAGCCTTTGTTTGATCGAATCGATATCCGCCCCCTAGGCGGCGGGCTCCGCCGATGCCATAGTAATCGGGTTGCCCCGTCCTTTTCGATCAAACCATCTGATGAACATCCACTTGAGCGACGTGCAAGATGATCCGGCGGCCGGTTGGCCCGTGGTTGTCGATCTCGATGGGACATTGACGCCAACCGATACGCTGCTTGAGTTGCTCATCCAGCTCGTCAAGCAGTCGCCGTTCAACTTGCTGCGCCTGCCTTTCTGGTTCCTGAAGGGGCGTGCAGCTTTCAAGGAAACGGTCTGCTCCCGTACAACGTTCTCCGCAGCCCGCTTACCATACCACGAGGCGCTGCTGGCCTATCTTCACGATGAAAAAAGCAAGGGACGCCGGATCGTCCTCGCCACGGCAGCGCATCAATCCATCGCCCAACGCGTCTCCGACCATCTCGCCTTGTTCGACGATGTGCTTGCTTCTGACACAGGCCGCAATCTCAAGGGCAGGGCCAAGCTGGAGGCGATACAGGAAAAGGTTGGAACAGAGTTTGTGTACGCCGGTGACAGTCGCGCGGACATCCCCATTTGGAACGCGGCGCAAGCAGCCATTTTGGTGGGAGTCTCTGCCGGCCTGGCGAAATCCGTCCGACAACGCAGCACAATCGAGCAAGAGTTTCCGAAAGAATCGATACGCCTGTCCACGTGGGCGAGGGCATTGCGCGTACACCAGTGGCTGAAAAACCTGCTGTTGTTCGTGCCCCTGCTGACCGCCTTTTCGTTCATGGATCTTGGGAAGCTTGCGACGATAGCGCTGGCCTTCCTGTCCTTCTCGTTTGCCGCGTCGGCAACCTATCTGGTCAACGATCTGTGGGACTTGGAAAGCGACCGCGCTCATCCCCGAAAAAAACACCGCCCCTTCGCTAGCGCCAAGATACCGATTCTTACGGGGCTTGCCGTCGCAGGGGCCTTGCTGGTGCTGGCATTCATGCTGGCGCTGGTCGTGTCCCAGGCGTTCTCTCTCATGCTGCTCTTGTACGTGGTCCTTACCAGCACCTACAGCTGGATGTTCAAGGAATACGTGCTGATAGACGTGATCATGCTGTCGCTCCTCTACACCTTGCGCATCCTTGCCGGCTCTGTGGCCATCGCCGTTGTCACCAGCGCCTGGCTGTTGGCCTTTTCGGTGTTCATGTTCTTGAGCCTGGCATTGGTGAAGCGCTGCTCCGAATTGATCTCACTTGAACAGAACGGCAAGGCCGCCGCACGCGGCCGCGATTACCGGGTGACGGACTTGGCGGTGTTGTGGCCGCTGGGCGTAGCGTCCGCCATGTCCGCAGTCGTGGTCTTCGGGTTGTTCATCAATGCTCCCGACACCCAATCCCGCTACGCGACACCCAACTTGTTGTGGCTCGTGGCCGTCGGGTTGATTTACTGGCTGGCCCGGCTTTGGATCAAGACCTCGCGCGGGGAGATGCACGACGATCCCGTGATCTATGCCATCAAAGACCGTGGCAGCCGGAACACCGTCATCGTCATGGGCATCACGATGATCGTCGCGCACTTTCTCGTGTTGGATGGAGTGTTATGAATACTCTTCTGACTGCCATCGTGAGCATCGCGTTCTCTGTCGCCGCACAGTTTGCCTTGAAGGCGGGCATGTCCAGCGCGGAGGTGAGGGAGGTCATGGCACAGCCACTGGCGCTGCGTACCATCGTCACGGTGTTTTCAAACAGCTTCGTGCTGGGCGGCTTCTTCCTGTATGGGCTTGGCGCCATGGTCTGGCTTGAGGTGTTATCCAAGTGGGATATCAGCAAGGCCTATCCCTTGGTTGGATTGGGCTTCGGACTCACGGTCGTCGTCGGCTTGCTGGCAGGGGAGCAGGTGACGATGCTGCGCACCGCCGGGGTTGCGCTGATTTGTGCCGGGGTTTTTTTAGTCAGCAAGAGCTAGGTGATACCTATGCGAACTCGTATCAGTGAAAAGCAGTGCCTGGCCTTGATCCTGGTTCTTGCGTTCTTCGTACGGGCCGCGACAGCCGTTGCCTTCCAATTCAAGCCTGTCAGCGACTATGCGGGATATGAGCACATGGCCGTGAACCTGCTTGCGGGCAGGGGCTTGCTTGAAGGCGGCAACTCCGCGTTCCTGAGCGCCGGTTATCCGCTGTTTGTTTTAGCGCCAGTCTTTGCAGTCTTTGGCCACCACTTGTTGGCGGCGCTGCTTGCGAACGCATTGCTGTGCACTGTCAGCGCGTGGCTGATTTACCTGATCGCCAGGGAGGCCGGAGCCGGCAGGGCGGGACGGCTGCTCAGCGTCGGCATCTACGCCCTTTACCTGCCGTCATGGATTTACGCGGCATACCTTGCCAAAGAAAATCTCATGACGCCGCTGATGCTTGGTGTTGTCCTGCTGTCCTTGCGCTGCACATACCATCCGTCGGCGCGGATTGCGGCCTCCATCGGGGCTGTGCTTGGTTTGCTTGCAATTGCCGGAAATGCCGGGTTGGCGCTTGCCCCGGTGCTGGTGATTGCGCTGGCGATGTCGCCCTTGTCTTTTTCCCGGAAACTGGCAAGGCTGGGCTTGGCCGGATTGGTCGCCATGCTGGTCGTGGCGCCTTGGCTGATCCGAAACTACCAGGTCGTCGGCGCCCCCGTTTTAAATACGAACGGAGGCTTCAATCTCTACCTGGGAAACAATCCCGCCGCCAACGGCATGTTCATCTCCATTGCCGACACGCCGAGAGGCCCGACCTGGCAGCTGTTGCGCAAGCAAGGGGAGCTGGTGGCAAACAACACATTGAAATCTGAAGCGCTGGCCTGGATAAGGCAGAACCCAGCCCGGTTCCTCAAGCTGTCCTTTAAAAAAGCCGCCCTGTTCTGGATGCCCCCGATACACGAGGGGGAGGGCCCTCAGTCCAAAGGAGAGGCCCTGACGCGCCTGGCCTGGCTCGCCCAGTATGTTTTGATCTGCGGCTTGGCGGTGGCCGGCATGGCCTATCGGCGGCTGCGCACCCCCAATACCGGCCTCATCTGGCTGGCCATCCTGTGCTACACCGCCGTGCACATGATTTTCTATGTGATTTATCGCTACCGGGAGCCGATCATGCCTCTGTTGATCATTCTCGCCGCACTGGTCATCGATTTCCTCATCTCCGATAAAAAATTCGCTACAATTGCGAGGTGACGTTAACGTAAACGT
Organism: Rugamonas rivuli; assembly: GCF_009380165.1. Lineage (GTDB taxonomy): Bacteria > Pseudomonadota > Gammaproteobacteria > Burkholderiales > Burkholderiaceae_D > Rugamonas > Rugamonas rivuli. Next base: position 132,116 of record NZ_WHUF01000003.1, on the reverse strand, counting down.
CAAATAAAAACGAGATAGGGACACACATGCAAATTCAGGACAATGTATTCATCGTAACCGGCGGCGCTTCGGGCCTGGGCGCCGCTACCGCCCGCATGATCACCGCGAATGGCGGCAAAGTCGTGCTGGCCGACGTGCAAGTGGAACCGGGCGAGGCGCTGGCCGCTGAGCTCAAGGCAGTATTCGTCAAATGCGACGTCACCTCGGAAGCCGACGGCAAGGCCGTGGTCGACGCCGCCGTCGCCCTCGGCACGCTGCGCGGCCTGATCAACTGCGCCGGTGTGGCGCCAGCCATCAAGACCGTCGGCAAGGACGGCCCGCACCCGCTGGACGTGTTCCAGCGCACCGTCAACATCAACCTGGTTGGCACCTTCAACATGGCCCGCCTGGCGGCTGACGCCATGGGCAAGACCGCCGCCACCGACAGCGGCGAGCGTGGCGTGATCATCAACACCGCCTCGGTCGCAGCCTTCGACGGCCAGATCGGCCAGGCCGCCTACGCCGCCTCCAAGGCCGCCGTCGCCGGCCTGACGCTGCCGATGGCGCGCGACCTGTCGCGCAGCGCCATCCGCGTGATGACCATCGCCCCAGGCATCTTCGAAACGCCTATGCTGATGGGCATGCCGGAAGAAGTCCGCACCGCGCTTGGCAATATGGTGCCGTTCCCGCCGCGCCTCGGTCGCCCGGACGAATACGCCCACCTGGCCAAGGCCATTATCGAAAACACCATGATGAACGGCGAAACCATCCGCCTGGACGGCGCCATCCGCATGCAGCCGAAGTAAGACCGCGAAAACGATTTACTCGATTTCGTGTAGGATGCCAGAGTGATCGGGCGCGCGGCCCTGGCCGCGCGCCTCTTATTTTGGAGAGTCCATGTCCCGTTTGAAGCCCCTGGCGCTCAGCTTCGCGCTGTCCCTTCCCCTGCTGGCCGCACTGCACGCGCCGGCCTACGCACAACGCACCAGCGCCGATGCCGCGCCCGAAATCGCCACCGGCTATGCCGAAAAGGCCGGCAAGTCCGCGCAAAAATTCATGGTGGCGGCAGCCAACCCGCTCGCCACCCAGGCCGGCTACCAGATGCTCAAGCAAGGCGGCAGCGCCATCGACGCCGCCATCGCCACCCAGCTGGTGCTGACGCTGGTGGAGCCGCAATCGTCCGGTATCGGCGGCGGCTCCTTCCTGCTGTACTCCGACGGCAAGCGCGTGCAATCCTACGACGGCCGCGAAACCGCGCCCGCCGCAGCGGACGAACACCTGTTCCAGGACAAGGACGGCAAGGCCGTCTCGCGCGAAGTCGGCGTGATCGGCGGCCGCTCGGTCGGCGCCCCCGGCGTGCTGCGCATGCTGGAGCTGGCCCACAAGGAGCACGGCAAGCTGCCATGGAAAGCGCTGTTCGCGCCGGCCATCAAGCTGGCCGAAGACGGCTTCAATGTCAGCCCGCGCCTGAACGCGCTGCTGTCGTATGACCGCTACCTGTCGCGCGACCCGGTCGCCAAAGCCTACTTCTTCGGCGAAGACGGCAAGCCGCGTCCGGTCGGCTATCTGCTGAAGAACCCTGAACTGGCGCGCACGCTGCGCGAGATCGCCGACGGCGGCGCCGACGCCTTCTACAAAGGCCGCATCGCCCGCGACATCGCCGCCAAGGTGGCCTCGCATCCGACCAATCCCGGCAAGCTGACCGCCGCCGACATCGCCGGCTACCAGGCCAAGGAGCGCACGCCGGTATGCAGCGACTACAAGGCATGGACCGTGTGCGGCGCACCGCCGCCATCCTCCGGCGGCATCGCCATCGCGCAGATGCTGGGCATCCTGGAAGTGAAGGACATCGCTCCCTACAAACCGGTCAACGGCGCGCTGACGGCCGAAGGCATCCACCTGTTCACCGAGGCAGGCCGCCTGGCCTACGCGGACCGCAACCGCTACGCCGCCGACACCGACTTCGTGCCGCTGCCGGGCAAAGGCGTGGAGGCCTTGCTGGACAAGGGCTACCTGAAGCAGCGCGCATCGCTGATCGGCGAGAAGTCCATGGGCCGCGCCAACTACGGCGTACCGGCCACGATGCAGGTGGCGTGGGGCGCCGACACCGCCATCGACAAACCGTCCACCTCCCACTTGGTGGCGGTGGACGCCTTCGGCGGCGGCCTGTCGATGACCACCTCGGTGGAAGACGCCTTCGGCGCGCGCCAGATGGTCGACGGCTTCATGCTGAACAACCAGCTGACCGACTTCTCCTTCGATTCGCAGGACGAGAACGGCCCGATCGCCAACCGCGTGCAGGCCGGCAAACGGCCGCGCAGCGCCATGTCGCCGACGCTGGTGTTCGACAAGGGCACGCACAAGCTGGTGCTGGCCACCGGCTCGCCGGGTGGTTCGACTATCATCAACTACGTGGCCAAGGTGCTGGTCGGCACGCTGGACTGGAAGCTCGATGTGCAGCAGGCCATCAGCCTGCCCAACTTCGGCAGCCGCAACGGCCCGACCGAGCTGGAAGCAGGGCGCGTGACGCCGGCCGTCATCGAGCAGCTGAAGGCGCGCGGCCACCAGGTGCGCGAGTTCGAGCTCAATTCCGGCCTGCAGGGCATCCAGCGCCGCACCGTCAACGGCAAGCCGGAGTGGTTCGGCGGCGCCGATCCCCGTCGCGAAGGTGTCGTATTAGGCGAATAATGGTGTCAAACGGCGTCAAACGCGCCCCAAATCCGGCAGACCCTGCTAATCTTGTCGTATGGGAATTCAAAAGAAAACAGGGTTGATCCTGACGGGCGGCGGCGCCCGCGCCGCTTACCAGGTCGGCGTGCTGCAGGCGATCTCGGAGATACTGTGGGAAGCGGGCTGGCCTCCTGCGCGCAACCCGTTCGACATCATATGCGGCACCTCGGCCGGCGCCATCAACGCCACCGCGCTGGCCTGCCGTGCCGATAACTTCGGCGAGGGCGTGCAAAAGCTGCTCGACGTCTGGCAGCACATCGAGGTCGAACAGGTCTACCGCGCCGATTCGCTGGGAGTGATCCGCTCCGGCGCGCGCTGGCTGTCGCTGCTGTCGTTCGGCTGGCTGCTGCGCAAATGGCGCGCCGCGCCGCCCGCGTCGCTGCTCGACAATACCCCGCTGGTCGGCCTGCTGCACCGCATGCTCGACCTGCCGCGCCTGGACGCGGTGCTGTCCGAAGGCCTGCTGCATGCGCTGGCCGTCACCGCCTCGTCCTACACCGCCGGCAACCACCTGACCTTTTACCAGACCGCCGCCGACATCGCGCCGTGGATACGCATGCAGCGCGTGGCGCTGCAGGACCAGATCGGCGTCGAGCATTTGCTGGCGTCGTCGGCGATCCCCTTCATCTTCCCGGCCACGCCGCTGTACATGGGCGGCCACCGCGAATACTGCGGCGACGGCTCGATGCGCCAGCTGGCGCCGATCTCGCCGGCCATCCACCTCGGCGCCAGCAAGGTGCTGGTAGTCGGCGCCGGCCGTCTGACCGAACCGGCCCGCAGCGCCGCCGAGAAGAGCGCCGCCCGCTATCCGAGCCTGGCGCAGATCGCCGGCCACGCGATGTCCTCGATCTTCCTCGACAGCCTGGCGGTCGACATCGAGCGGCTGGAGCGGGTCAACAAGACCTTGTCCATGCTGCCGCCGGAGCTGCTGGAACAGACGCCGCTCAAGCCGGTCAAGCTGCTGGTGATCGCGCCGTCCGAGCGGTTGGACGATATCGCCAGCCGCCACATCGCCAGTTTGCCTGCGCCGATACGCACCATGCTGTCGGGGATAGGAGCCACCGAAACACGCGGCGCCGCACTCGCGTCGTACCTCTTGTTCGAATCAACGTATACTTGCGAGTTGATCCGCCTCGGACAGCGCGACACGCAAGCGCGCAAGGACGATGTGCTGGCCTTCTTCGAATCCTGAAAACGGGGCTTTCCTTGTTGTTTTTTTTACGCCTTTGTAGCCGTTTGCTGCTGCCCGTCCTGCTGTTGTGGGGCATGGGCACGGCCGCTGCATGGGCGGGGGCGCCGCCGCGCACGCTGCGTTTCGAGCAGCTCAGCGTCGAACACGGGCTGGCGCAGGAGTCGGTGCTGGCCATCGCCCAGGACAAGCAGGGTTTCATCTGGCTGGGCACCCAGGCCGGCCTGACCCGCTTCGACGGCTACCGCACCGTCACTTACAAGAGCGCAGTCTCCGACCCGCGCAGCCTGGCGGACAACTGGGTGCGCGTGCTGCACCTGGACCGCTCCGGCCAGCTGTGGGTGGGCACCGACGGCGGCCTGGATCGCTACGACGCCGCCACCAAGACCTTCACCCACTTCCTGCCGCATGAATCGGCGCAGCGCGGCAACGGCAACCGCCACGTGCGCGCCATCGCCGACGATGGCCTGGGCGGCCTGTGGCTGGCCAGCGCCGACGGCCTGCATCACTTCGACCCGGTCAGCAAGCGCTTCACCAGCTGGCACCACGACCCGGCCGATGCCGGCAGCCTGGCCAACGACCAGGTCAACGCGCTGGCGCGCGACGCCGCCGGCCGCCTGTGGGTGGCCACCGCCACCGGCCTCGATATGCTGGCGCCGGGCGAATCGCGCTTCCAGCACTTCACGATAGACGCCAGCGGCGACAGCAAATACAACGCGGTGCTGGCGCTGCAGGTCGACAGCGCGCAGACGCTGTGGGTCGGCACGCTGGGCGGGCTGGAACAATGGCGCCTGCTGGGCAAGGAGCCGCAGCGCCGCCGCCTCGGTACGCGCGAGGGCATGAAGCCGGGCATGAGCATCACCACGCTGTACGTCGACGCCGAGACCAACGTCTGGGTCGGCACCCAGGCCGACGGCCTGCTGCGCTGGCTGCCGGCCGAGAACCGCCTGGTGCAGTATCTGCATCAATTCAGCGACAGCCACAGCGTCGCGGACAACCAGATCTCGGCGCTGTTCCGCGACCGTGTCGGCACCTTCTGGGTCGGCACCTGGAACGACGGCGCCAGCCGCGTGGACCTGGGCAGCGGCGGCTTCGCCCGCATCGTGCGCCAGGCCGATATTCCGAACACGCTGTCCGACAACAAGGTGCGCGCCATCGTCGCCGAGGCGCGCGGCCAGCTGTGGCTGGGCAGCAGCGGCGGCCTCAATCTGTACGACCCGGTCATCGGCGAGGGCAAGGTGTGGCGCCACGATCCGCTGCGCGCCAACAGCTTGAGCGACGACCAGGTGACGGCGCTGTGGCGCGAGAAGAACGGCAATATGTGGATCGGCGGCCGGGCCGGCGTCAACCACCTGAACGTGGAGAACGGCGCGATCAAGGCGCTGTCCTTCGTGCGCGGCGACCCGGCCAGCGACACCATCCGCAACATCGTCGGCGACCGCAGCGGCATCCTGTGGATCGCCTCGCGCGGCGGCCTGCACCGGCTGGACCCGCAGAGCATGGAGGTGCGCACCTTCCGCCACGATCCGTCCGACATGAGCAGCCTGGCCGACAACGTGGTGCGGCCGATACTGGAGGACCGCAAGGGCCAGCTATGGATAGGCACCTTCAACGGCCTCGATCTGCTGGACCGCAAGACCGGCAAGTTCCGCCACTTCCGGCGCGACGCGGCCGATCCCTTCAGCCTCAGTCACGACGAGGTGCACTACCTGTACGAGGATGGGCGCGGCATCATCTGGGTTGGTACGGCGGCGGGCCTGAACAAGATGGAAGTGGCGGCCGACGGCGGCATCCGCTTCCGCCGCTACCTGCGCAAGGACGGCATCGCCGACGACGCCATCGCATCGATCCTGCCTGACGACGCCGGCAATCTCTGGCTGAGCACCAACAGCGGCCTGTCGCGCCTCAACACCGAGACTGGCCTGGTGCGCAACTACAGCGGCGCCGACGGCACCATCGAAGGCGCCTACTTCGACGGCGCCGCGCTGCGCACGCCGGACGGCACGCTGTACTTCGGCGGCTTCAACGGCATCACCGCCTTCTCGCCGCCGGAAGTGCGCGAGAACAGCGTGGCGCCGACCGTGGCCATCACCGACTTCCAGATCTTTAACAAGTCGCTCAAGCCGGGGCAGGGCGAGCATCCCGACGTGCTGAAGGTGGCGATCGAACACACCAACGCGCTCACGCTGCTGGAAGGCGATTCCGTCTTCTCGCTGGAGTTCGCGGCGCTGCATTACGCGGCGCCGCAGCGCAACCGCTTCGCCTACCAGCTGCAGGGCTTCGACGAGGACTGGGTGGTGACGGATTCCACCAAGCGCTTCGCCACCTACACCAATCTCGATCCCGGCAAGTACACCTTCCGCGTCAAGGCCGCCAACAAGGACGGCATCTGGAACGACAACGCCGCCACGCTGGACATCACCATCCTGCCGCCGTTCTGGAAGGCTTGGTGGTTCCGCGGGCTGTTTGGCGTGGCTCTGGCGGGCGCCGCATACGCCGCCTACCACGCGCGCGTGCGCAGCCTGCACCACCAGCAGCAACGGCTGGAGGAACTGGTCAGCGCGCGCACGGCGGAGGTGGAACACAAGAACCAGCTGCTGCAACAGCAGAAGCAGGAACTGGAGCAGCGCCGCCTGGAAGCGGAAGCGCAGCGCGCCGAGGCCGAGCAGCGCCGCGTCGACACCGAGCGGCAGAAGGAAGAAGTCGAGCGCCAGAAGGAAAACGTCGAACAGGCTCACCGCAACATCTCGGTGCTGAGTGAATTGGGCCGCGAGATGAGCGCCACGCTGGACATGGAAACCACCATGCGCACGCTGTACCGCCATGTGCACCACCTGATGAACGCGCAGATCTTCGGCATCGGTTTCGTGCGCGAGGAGGACGGCGTGATCGACTTCCCGTTCGCCATCGAGGCCGGCGTGCGCACCTTGCCCTATCAACGCCTGCTGGACCAGCCCAACCAGCTGGCCGTATGGTGCCTGACGGAGCGCAAGCCGGTGTTCATTAACGACTTCGAGTCCGAATACCGCGACTACATGGACGAATCGGGCCTGGACACGCTGGTGCCCTGCATACGCGAGGACGGTGTGCCGGCCGCCGTGGCGCGCTCGATGATGTATGCGCCGCTGATCATCAGCGACAAGGTGGTCGGCCTGCTGTGCGTGCAAAGCCTGGAGAAGGACGCCTACCAGCAAGTGCACATGGACATGCTGCAGACGCTGGCCTCGCACGCCGCCGCCGGCCTGGAAAACGCCCGCGCCTACCAGCAGCTGGAAGAGGCGCTGCAAACCCTGCGCCAGACGCAGGAACAGCTGATGCAGCAGGAGCGCCAGGTGCGCCTGCACACCGAGGAACTGGCGCTGGCCAACCGCGCCTTGCAGGAGAACGACGAGCGCCTGCGCCTGGCCAAGCAGAAGGCGGAAGACGCCACCCGCCAGAAATCCGAATTCCTGGCCAATATGAGCCACGAGATGCGTACCCCGCTGGCCGGCGTGATCGGCATGCTGGGCTTCGCACTCCGCGACAGCCGGCTGGCGGTCAGCACCCGCGAGCAGATCCTGCGCGGCCAGGCCAATGCGCAGTCGCTGCTGTCGATCATCAACGACCTGCTGGACTTTTCGAAGATCGAGGCCGGCAAGCTGACCATCGAGAATATCGACTTCTCGTTGTCGTCGGCGGTGGAGAACGTGGTCAGCCTGTTCGAGGAGCAGGCGGCGGCGCACAGCGTGGGCTTCAGCCTGGAGTTCGGCGAGGGGCTGCCGCAGTTCGTCGTCGGCGATCCGACGCGCTTGCGCCAGGTGCTGGTCAACCTGGTCGGCAACGCCTTCAAGTTCACTGAAAAAGGTTCGGTGCGGATGCGCGTCGAACGCGTGCCGCAGGAGGACGACGAGCGCGCCCGCGCCGGCTTCAAGGGCGCCTTGAACCGCATCCGCTTCTGCGTCAGCGACACCGGCATCGGCATCGAGGCCGACGCCATTCCGCGCCTGTTCCAGCAGTTCGAGCAGGCCGACGCCTCCACTACGCGCCGCTACGGCGGCACCGGGCTGGGATTGGCGATCTGCCGCCAACTGGTCGAGCTGATGGGCGGCAGCATCAACGCCGTCAGCACGCCTGGCGACGGCAGCACGTTCTCGTTCGAGCTGCCGCTGGCGAACGGCGTGCCGCCGCCGATGGTGCCGCACGTGCCGCGCGAGCCGCACAGCCATCAGCTGAAGGTGCTGTGCGCGGAAGACTTCCCGACCAACCAGATCATCATCCGCATGATGCTGGAAGACCTGGGCCACAAGGTCGACATCGCCGCCAACGGCGCGCTGGCCGTCAAGGCCTGCTCGCTGACGCGCTATGACCTGATCCTGATGGACGGCCGCATGCCGGAAATGGACGGCGCCAGCGCCACCCGCCTGATACGCTCGGGCGGCACGGAGGCGGCGCCGGTGCGCGACCAGGAGCTGATGATCATCGCGCTGACCGCCAACGCCAGCGAGGAGGACCGCAGCCGCTACCTGGCCTCCGGCATGGACGATTTCCTGACCAAGCCTATCGACGAAGACAAGCTGCACTTCCAACTGAGCCGCGCGATCGAGCGCCAGCTGCAGCGCGGCTTCAAGCTGCCGCTGATGGAGCCGCGCCACAATCCGGCGCTCGGCACGCCGGAACTCGACACGCTGTTCGGCGTGGCGCCGGCGTCCGATGAACCGGCCCGGCTGGCGCAGCACAGCGGCGGCAGCGATCTGAAACTGCGGCTGCGCAGCGCCTTCAACCAGGACGCGCCGCTGCGGCTGGCGGAACTGGAGCGCGCCGTCGAGCAGGCCGACGCCGATACCGCCAGCCGTCTGCTGCACGGCATGAAGGGCAGCGCCGGCTATCTGGAGGAGCAGGAACTGCAGGCGCTGTGCGGGGAACTGGAGCTGGACGCGGACCACGGCAACTGGCCGCGCATCGCCGAGGCCATGCCGCAGCTGCGCGAACTGCTGCTGCGCGCTGGAGCGGCTAGCGCTTTGTAAGCTGCGGCTATTCGTCATCACCTTGGATGTCCAGGACATATAAGGTGAGTTTTTCATGTAATATCGTTGGTAAGTGCCGTACTAAGGTAATGCAAAATTAGTTATTAAGGGCACAGGGAGTCTCATGAAAGTTCTGGTAGTCGACGACGATGTCGTCTCGCGCATGGTGTTGATGCACCTGATCGACAGCTGCGGCAAGTTCGACATCGTTGAAGCGGAAGATGGCGCCGACGCCTGGCAGCAGCTGGAAGATGGTTTGCGTCCGGCGATCTGCTTCTGCGACCTGCGCATGCCGCGCCTGTCCGGCATGGAGCTGCTGCAGCGCGTGAAGGGTCACGCCGAAATTAACACCATGCCCTTCGTGCTGGTGACATCCGCCAACGACAAGGATACGGTGCAGGAGGCGACCCAGTCCGGCGCGGCCGGCTACATCGTCAAACCGTTCCAGGCGGAGCAGGTGCGGGTGCACCTGGTGAACTTCCTCGACCAGGCGGCCAGCGGCTACGACCACCACGCCGAAGAACCCGCCGCCACCTTGCGCCGGCTGGGCATCAACGCCGAGCGCCTGCTGGTCTACCTCAGCGGATTCCAGAACCAGTTGACCGCCGCCAGCGGCGACATCGACGCCTTGCTGGCCAAGGGCCTGCAGCAGGAAGCGCACGCGCGCATCGACCGACTGCATGCCGGCTGCGTCACGCTGGGCCTGGAGGGCGCCGCCGCCGCGCTGAAGAGTCTCGACCCCGGCGCCCTGTCCAGCGACACCGTGCAGTCGGTGCTGGCCGACGTGGTGCGCGCCGTGATCCATCAATCCGGTCTGGTGCGGCAGGGCGGCGCCGCCTGAGCGATAGCACTTGATGTCGCGATAGTTTAGGTTTAAAGTATCTGTTGCGTGAGCAGCGGACTCCGAACGACCTACAACTACAGGGCGACCATGACCAGACCGACAGCCAGTTCTGCCAGCACTTCCGTCACCGGCGACGACAGCGCATACACCGACCATTTCGCGCGCGAGCATCTGCCGCCGCAGGCGCTGTGGCCCGAACTGCGTTTCGACCTGCCCGAGCTTCACTACCCGCCGCGCCTGAACTGCGTGGCGGAGCTGTTCGACGGCGCGCTGGCCGGCGGCGCGGCCGGCCGCGTCGCGGTCCGTGGCGAGCAGCTGAGCTGGACCTACGCACAGCTGCTGGAGCAGATAGACCGCATCGCCCACGTGCTGCGCGGCCCGATGGGACTGGAGGCGGGCAATCGCGTGCTGCTGCGCGGCGCGAACAATCCGATGATGGCCGCTTGCATCCTGGCGGTGCTCAAGGCCGGCTGCATCGCGGTGCCGACCATGCCGCTGCTGCGCGCGCGCGAGCTGGGCGCCATCGCCGGCAAGGCCGAGATCAATGCCGTGCTTTGCGCCGACAGCCTGCGCGCCGAAATGGAGGCGGTGGATCTGCCGGCCGCCGTGCGTGACAGGACGCTGTGCTTCGGCGGCGCCGGCGCCGATGGTTCGCTCGAAGCGCTGATGGCGGTGCAGCCGTCCAGCTACGATGCGGTGGACACGGCGGCCGACGATGTCTGCCTGATCAGCTTCACCTCCGGCACCACCGGCATCCCGAAGGGGACCATGCATTTCCATCGCGACGTGATGGCGATCTGCGACTGCTTCCCGCGCTCGGTGCTGGAATCGCAGCGCAGCGACACTTTCATCGGCACGCCGCCGCTGGCCTTTACCTTCGGCCTTGGCGGCTTGCTGCTGTTCCCGTTGCGGGTGGGCGCGACCGCCGTGCTGCTGGAAAAGCTGACGCCGGAAACCCTGCTCAAGGCGATCGAACAATACCGGGCCACGGTATGCTTCACGGCGCCGACCTTCTACCGGCAGATGGCGCCGCTGGCCGACAAGTACGACATCGGCAGCCTGCAAAAAACCGTCTCCGCCGGCGAAGCGCTGCCGCTGGCGACGCGCGAGAGCTGGCGCCAGGCCACCGGCCTGTCGATGATAGACGGCATAGGCGCGACCGAGCTGCTGCACATCTTCATCTCGGCGGCGGGCGAGCAGATACGGCCGGGCGCCACCGGCAAGCCGGTGCCGGGCTACCAGGCCTGCATCCTCGACCACGACGGCAACCCTGTCGGGCCGGGCGTGATCGGCCGGCTGGCCGTGAAGGGGCCGACCGGTTGCCGCTACCTGGCGGACGAACGCCAGCGCGACTATGTGCTCAACGGCTGGAACTTGACCGGCGACGCCTACGAGATGGACGCCGACGGTTACTTCTACTACCGCTCGCGCACCGACGACATGATCATCTCGGCCGGTTACAACATCGCCGGGCCGGAGGTGGAGGATGCGCTGCTGCGGCATCCGGCGGTGGCCGAATGCGGCGTGATCGGCCGGGCCGACGAGGAGCGCGGGCAGATCGTCGAAGCCCATGTGGTGCTCAAGCCGGGCCACGAGGCCTCGCCGGAACTGACGTCGCAGCTGCAGGAGTTCGTCAAGGGCCAGATCGCGCCGTACAAGTATCCGCGCGCGATCCGCTTCCTGACCGCGCTGCCGCGCACCGAAACGGGAAAACTGCAGCGCTTCAAGCTGCGTACCGAATAAAGAGAGTCACATGAATATTGTTTGCATAGGCGGCGGCCCCGCCGGCCTGTATTTCAGCCTGTTGATGAAGAAGCAGAACCCGGTCCACCAGATCACGGTGGTGGAGCGCAACCGTCCCTACGACACCTTCGGCTGGGGCGTGGTGTTCTCCGACCAGACGCTGGGCAATCTGATGAACGCCGACGAGGCGACCGCGCGCGCCATTCAAGAATCGTTCAACCATTGGGACGATATCGACGTCTACTTCAAGGACGCGAAGGTCACGTCCGGCGGCCACGGTTTCTGCGGCATCGGCCGCAAGCGCGTGCTCAACATCCTGCAGCAGCGTTGCGAGGAGCTGGGCGTGTCGCTGGTGTTCGAGACCGAGGTGCTGGACGACCAGGAAATCGCCGCCCGCTATGGCGCGGATCTGGTGATCGCCTCCGACGGTTTGAACAGCCGCATCCGCACCCGCTACGCCGCCAGCTACCTGCCGCAGATCGAAGCGCGCCAGTGCCGCTTTGTGTGGCTGGGCACGCGCAAGAAGTTCGACGCCTTCACCTTCTCCTTCAAACAGACGGAGCACGGCTGGTTCCAGGCGCACATCTACCAGTACGACGGCGACACCTCGACCTTCATCGTCGAGACGCCGGAATCGGTATGGCGCGCGGCGGGGCTGGAGGAGATGAGCCAGGAGGAGTCGGTCGCATATTGCGAGAAGCTGTTTGCCGACCAGCTGGACGGCCATGGCTTGATGTCCAATTCGGCGCACCTGCGCGGCTCCGCCATGTGGATCAAGTTTCCGCGCATCGTCTGCGACAAGTGGGTGCACTGGAACGGCGAAGTGCCGGTGGTGCTGATGGGCGACGCCGCGCATTCGGCGCATTACTCGATCGGCTCCGGCACCAAGCTGGCGCTGGAGGATGCGATTGAGCTGGCGCGCTGTTTCGGTGAGCATGACGATGCGGCGACGGCGCTGGCGGCCTACCAGTCGGTGCGCGCGGTGGAGGTCATCAAGCTGCAAAGCGCGGCGCGCAATTCGATGGAGTGGTTCGAGAACGTCGAGCGCTACACGGCGATGGAAGCGCCGCAGTTCGCTTACTCGATGCTGACCCGCAGCCAGCGGCTGTCGCACGAGAACCTGCGCCTGCGCGACGCCGGCTACGTGGCGGACTATGAGCGCTGGTTCGCGGCGCGCTCGTTCGCGCAGGCGGGCTTGCAGGCGGCGCCTGCACAGCCTGTGCCGCCGATGTTCACGCCCTTCAAGGTGCGCGATGTCGTGCTGAAAAACCGTATCGTCGTCTCGCCGATGGCGCAGTACAGCGCGGCGGACGGCGTGGTCGGCGATTATCACTTGGCCCACCTGGGCGCGCGGGCCATGGGCGGCGCGGCGATGGTGTTCGCCGAGATGACCTGCGTGTCGGCGGACGCGCGCATCACGCCGGCCTGTCCCGGCATGTACGCGCCGGAGCACACGCAGGCCTGGAAGCGCATCGTCGATTTCGTCCACCAGCACAGCGACGCGAAGATCGCGCTGCAGCTGGGCCATGCCGGGGCCAAGGGTTCGACCCGCGCCATGTGGGACGGCATCGACCAGCCGCTCGACAAAGGCAACTGGCCGCTGGTCTCGGCTTCGCCGCAGCAGTACCTGGCCGGCGTTTCGCAAACCGCGCGCGCGATGACCTTGGCCGATATGGACCGCATCGAAGCCGACTTCGTGCGCGCCACGCAGGCGGCCGATGCTGCGGGCTTCGACTGGGTCGAGCTGCACTGCGCGCATGGCTACCTGCTGTCGTCCTTCATCTCGCCGCTGACCAACGAGCGCGGCGACGAATTTGGCGGCAGCCTGCAAAACCGCTGCCGCTATCCGCTGCGCGTGTTCGCGGCGATGCGCGCCGTCTGGCCGCAGCACAAGCCGATAAGCGTGCGCATCTCGGCGCATGACTGGGTCGAAGGCGGCATCACGCCGGACGATGCGGTGCAGATCGCGCGCCTGTTCAAGGCCGCCGGTGCCGACATGATCGATTGCTCGTCGGGGCAGGTCAGCAAGCTGGAAAAGCCGGTCTATGGACGCATGTTCCAGACGCCGTTCGCTGACCGCATCCGCAACGAGGCGGGCATCGGCGCGATTGCGGTTGGCTCGATCTTCGAGGCCGACCACGCCAACGGCATCATCGCCGCCGGTCGCGCAGACTTGTGCGCGGTCGGCCGTCCGCATCTGGCCAATCCGGCGTGGACGCTGGCGGAAGCTGCTCGGATAGGTTATTCCGCCGTCGCCTGGCCGAAGCAGTACCTGCCGGCCAAGCAGCAGCTGGAACGCAATCTGGAGCGCGAGCGTCAGCTGGCGGCGGCCAACACCGGCCTCACCCCGCAGCAGGTCGCGGCCAAGCTGCTGGAAGGATGAACGCATGAGCGAGACAGTTCAACTGCCGCTGGCTGGCAAGCACGCACTGGTGACGGGCGGCGCGCGCGGCATCGGCGCCGCTTGCGCGCAGGCCTTGCTGCTGCGCGGCGCGCGCGTCACGCTGGCGGGCCGCGACGCGCAGGCGCTGCTGGCCGCCGTCGAGGCGATGAGCGCCATCGCCGTGCCGCCTGGCGGCGCGGTGGCCATGCAGGTGCTGGACGTGACCGATGAAGCCTCGGTACGCAGCGGCTTTGCGGGCGCGGTGGAGCGCTTCGGCCGCATCGACATCCTGGTCAACAACGCCGGCCAGGCCGCGCCTGCGCCGTTCGGCAAGACCGACGCCGCGCTGTGGCAGCGCATGCTGGACGTGAACCTGACCGGCACCTTCCACTGCACCCAGGCCGCGCTGCCCGGCATGCTGGACGCGAAGTGGGGCCGCATCGTCAACGTTGCCTCGACTGCGGGACTGATCGGTTATCGTTACGTGTCGGCCTACGTCGCCGCCAAGCACGGCGTGATCGGCCTGACGCGCGCGCTGGCGCTGGAGGTTGCGGCCAAGGGTGTGACGGTCAACGCCGTCTGCCCCGGCTACACCGAAACCGATATCGTGCGCGAAGCGGTCGCCAATATCGCCGCCAAGACCGGCCGCAGCGAGGACGAGGCGCGCGCCGAACTGGCCGCCGCCAATCCGCAGAAGCGGCTGGTGCAGAGCGAGGAAGTGGCCAGCGCCGTGGCCTGGCTTTGCCTGCCCGAAGCGGGCGCCATGAATGGACAATCCGTCGCCGTCGCCGGCGGCGAAGTAATGTGAAGCACGAGGAAGCTATGCCACCATTTTCAGACAACGAGAATCAACCGAATCCCATCGACGACGAGGACGAGGGAGCGCCGGTGCTCGACCTGGCCAGCCGCCTGACGCAGGATCACCATCAGTCGCTCAAGCTGTGGCTGCGCATGCTGTCCTGCACCGTCAAGATCGAGAACGAAATCCGCAGCCGGCTGCGCGCCAGCTTCGGCATCACGCTGCCGCGCTTCGATTTGATGGCGCAGCTGGAGCGCTATCCGCAAGGCCTGCGCATGGGCGAGCTGTCGAAGCGGATGATGGTCACCGGCGGGAACATCACCGGCATCACCGACCAGCTGGAGCAGGAGAAGCTGGTGGTGCGCGTGCCCGATCCGAAAGACGGCCGCGCCTACAGCGTCAAGCTGACGGCGGCCGGCCGCAAGGCCTTCGCCACCATGGCCGCCGTGCACGAGGGCTGGATCGCCGAACTGCTGCAAGACATGTCCGGCGCCGACAAGAGCCAGCTGATCGACCTGCTATCGCAGATGAAGCAGCACCTGAACGCCTCGGACGAAAAATAAGGAACCACACCATGCGATATCTTCCCGGCGAAGCGCAGCAACTGCCCGGCAACCGCGCCGCGCTGGCCGACTACCAGGCCAGCCACTTTCTGTTTGAAGTCAGCGCCGGCGTCGCCACGCTGACGCTGAACCGCCCCGAGCGCAAGAATCCGCTGACCTTCGATTCCTACGCCGAGCTGCGCGACCTGTTCCGCGCGCTGGCCTATGCGGACGACGTCAAGGCCATCGTCATCACCGGCGCGGGCGAGAACTTCTGCTCCGGCGGCGACGTGCACGACATCATCGGCCCGCTGACCAAGCTGGATATGCCTGGCCTGCTGGCGTTCACGCGCATGACGGGCGATCTGGTGAAGGCTATCCGCGCCTGCCCGCAGCCTGTCGTGGCGGCGGTCGACGGCATCTGCGCCGGCGCCGGCGCAATCCTGGCGCTGGCCTCGGACATCCGCCTCGGCACGGCACGCAGCAAGACCGCCTTCCTGTTCACGCGGGTGGGCCTGGCCGGCTGCGATATGGGCGCCTGCGCCTTGCTGCCGCGCGTGATCGGCCAGGGCCGCGCCGCCGAGCTGCTGTACACCGGCCGTTCGATGTCCGGCGCGGAGGCCGAACGCTGGGGCTTCTTCAACAGCCTGCAGGAACCGGAAGCGCTGCTGGACGCTGCGCTGGCCTTCGCCCGCGGCCTGGCCGACGGTCCGACCTTCGCCCACGGCATGACCAAGAAGATGCTGCAGCAGGAGTGGAACATGGGTGTCGACGAAGCCATCGAGGCGGAAGCGCAGGCGCAGGCGATTTGCATGGCGACCAACGATTTTCATCGCGCTTACCACGCGTTCGTGGCGAAACAAAAACCTGAATTCGAAGGCGACTAATGGCTGACAAGACTTATCTGGAATGGCCGTTCTTCGATGCGCGCCACGCGGTGCTGGAGCGCGAGCTCGATGCCTGGGCCACGCAGCATATCGCGCAGCAGCATGAGGCGGACGTCGATGCGGCCTGCCGCCATCTGGTGCGCCAGTTGGGCGACGGCGGTTGGCTCAAACATGCGATCGCCGGCGCCGCCTACGGCGCGGCGGGCGAGGGCATCGATACCCGCGCCATCTGCCTGATCCGCGAAACGCTGGCGCGGCATAACGGCCTGGCCGATTTCGCCTTCGCCATGCAGGGGCTGGGCTCCGGCGCCATCAGCCTGCACGGCACGGCGGCCCAGCGCGAGGCCTACCTGCCGCGCGTGGTGCGTGGCGACGCCATCGCGGCCTTCGCGTTGTCCGAACCGCAGGCCGGTTCCGATGTCGCCGCCATGCAGTGCGCGGCGGTCCGCGACGGCGATCACTATGTGCTCAACGGCGAGAAGACCTGGATTTCCAACGGCGGCATCGCCGATTTCTACGTGGTGTTCGCACGCACCGGCGAACAGCCCGGCGCGCGCGGCATCAGCGCCTTCATCGTCGATGCCGGCACGCCGGGCTTCGATATCGCGGAACGCATCCAGGTGATCGCGCCGCATCCGCTTGCGCGCCTGACGTTCAACGATTGCCGCATCCCTGCCGCGCAGCGCATCGGCGAGGCGGGGCAGGGCTTCAAGGTGGCGATGTCCACGCTGGACGTGTTCCGCACCTCGGTGGCGGCGGCGGCGCTGGGCTTTGCGCGGCGCGCGCTGGACGAGGCGCTGGCGCACGCCACGCAGCGCAAGATGTTCGGCCAGGCGCTGTCGGATTTCCAGATGACGCAGGCGAAGCTGGCGCAGATGGCGACCGGCATCGACGCCGCCGCGCTGCTGACTTATCGCGCCGCCTGGCAGCGCGACCAGGGCCGCAACGTCACCAAGGAGGCGGCGATGGCCAAGATGACGGCCACCGAGACGGCGCAGCAGGTGATCGACGCCGCGCTGCAGATGTTCGGCGGCCTAGGCGTGGTCAGCGAGCAGCCGGTCGAGCGCTTGTACCGCGAGATCCGCGCGCTGCGCATCTACGAGGGCGCCACCGAAGTACAGCAATTGATCATCGCGCGCGAACTGCTGCGCGCGGCAAACACTAAGGAACAATGATGGAATTTCTTCAACCGCCGGGCTGGGTCCGGCCGCGTGGCTATTCGAACGGCGTGGCCGCCAGCGGGCGCATGGTGTGCGTCAGCGGCATGATAGGGTGGGACGGGCAGGGCGTGTTCCACACCGACGACTTCGCCGGCCAGGTGCGCCAGGCGCTGCAGAACGCGGTCGAGGTGCTGGCCGAGGCGGGCGCGAAGCCCGAGCATATCGTGCGCATGACCTGGTATGTGCTGGACAAGAAGGAGTACGTGGGCGCCTACAAGGAAGTCGGCGCCGCCTACCGCGACATCATCGGCAAGCATTTCCCGGCGATGACGGCGGTGCAGGTGGCCGGCCTGGTCGAGGACCGGGCGCGGGTGGAGATCGAGGTGACGGCCGTGGTGCCGATGGCATAGATCCCGCTCAGGCGCGGGATTTGGCCGTCTGCTGCGGCGGCTTGGACTGGGCCGTGTGCGGCTTCTGCGTCCAACCCTTGAGCACACGTGCAATCGGGTGTTCCACGAATCTGTACATCAGCAGCCCGACCAGATTGGCGAGTATCACGGCGCATGCAAGCAACAGCGCGAACTTGAGCCACTGGCCTTCCTCGGTACGGTAGGACAGGAACTTGATCGCGCCCAGCATGAAACCGTGGAACAGATAGGTGCTGAACGATGCATCGCCCAGGCGCTCCAGGATGGCCACAGTCTTGCCGGTATGGACGGGCTGGTAGCTCGCCGCCGCCCACACGCAGGCCGACACCATCACCAGGTTGTAGGCCAGGTGCGTGCCTTCAGGCAGATACAGATTGACCCATATGCCGCCCGCCATCAACGCCAGGCAGATGACCAGTGGCGACGCCACCGAGGCCGAGCGCCAATGGACATGCTTGCACAGCGTGGCAATCAGCATCCCGCATGCGAAGAACAGCAGGATTTGTTGCATGTAGAACGCCAGGACGACGTTCATCTCCGCAGCGTAGCTGTGTGTGGCGGCAAAGGCCACGAACACGGCGATGCTGAGCGCCATTCCGCCCATGCGGGGCAGGATCAGCGACAAGGCAAACACCAGATAAAAGAACATTTCCAGATTCAGCGTCCAGCCCTGGCCAAGGATGGGCCGGTAAAAGCCTTTGTCGCCGATATAGGGAACGAAGAGCAGCGATTTAAAATAGTTAACGATCGTGTAGTGTTCGCCGGCATTGAACTTGTTTATGAATTGCATGGTTGTCGCAATGGCATAAACGGGCAGGATGCGCAGCATGCGCCGGAAGAAGAAATCGGCGCTTTTGGCGACGCTTCCAAATGCGTCGTATTGGGTGGTCACCATAATGAAGCCGCTGATGCCAAAGAAAACGATGACGCCGATTAATCCCAGCGGCGGCACCTCATAATGTCCGGCATTGGCCCAGTGATTGACGACGTTGCCAATTAGATGCTCAGCAACGACCAGCGAGGCCGCAGCAAACCTGAGTATCTGAATGCCATGGTATTTTTTCATAGGAGTGGGGGTGACGGGGTGAACAGTCCTCCTCTGGCGAGGAGAGGGCGATTTCCAGTCCCTATTATAATTTAACAAACTCGTATTATTCGAAATGAAATGTCAAGCGGGAACAGGCCGATACGCTGCGGCTTGCGGAGCTGTCTTGCAAAAAAATCCAGGACGGGCATGCTTACCTCTGGGCGACACGAAGGTTAGCGGCTACAATGGCGGCTCATTCAGCGTGTCGCCATAGTTCAACGGATAGAACAGGTTCCTCCTAAGAATCAGATACAGGTTCGATTCCTGTTGGCGACACCACTCCCCACCCCGTCCGCTTTCCCTTTTGCAGGATTGTCACAACCCCTGCGCTTTAACACAAATAACATGTAACACAGATTGTTCTTTTACTCATTTGCATTATACTATCCATGCTAATTAGCTAATTTGTTCATCAGGGAGCGGTATCTTGAAAAGTAAAATTCTTGCAATTTTTGCTGCATCATTAATATGCTCTACCGCCGCGCAAGCTGCGGACCAGACGTGGACCTTTAGTTTTACCGGCTTCTACAATGATGCGACGCAATCGTTCGACAACACTTATTCGATCGGCGGCGCGTTCACCGGCAGCGATCGCAATGCCGACGGCACGATCGATGGCGGCGAAATCTCCAGTTTCATCGTCGATGGCGTGGACTACGCCAATTGCTCCAACCCAGGCATTCCTTATTTCCACTGCGGCCTGTCGGCTTTTTCCTATGCCCACGGCGCCCTGAACTTCGGCACGACGATGTCGTCCTCCGACCCTGAGGGGATTGTTTCCCGCGGCCAGGAAATCACCAGCGGCGTCCAGGAATACCGCTATATGAACGCGCCGTCCGGCTGGAGCGACAATACCATGCACTGGACTGCGGACACCCGTTTCGACCTGACTTCGCCGGTCCCCGAGGCGGACACCTATGCGATGCTGCTGGCCGGCTTCGCCACCCTCGGCGTGCTGGCGCGTCGCCGCCGCAACGCCGCCTGAGCAGGGGCCTCTGACCTAGCGGCCGGGCCACGCCCGGCCGTTGCCAGCGTTCGAAGCGACGCGCCCGGCCATCATGGCTGCAATAAATGGCGCGCGTGAGCCGACTATCGGTACAATGCGTGCTTTACTCACCTAATCGGCGGGCTCGCATCACGCAGCGCGTTCCGATCTCCTCATTCTACTATGGCAGTCATCTCTCTTTCCTCAGCGCAACTGGCGTTCGGCCACGTCGCGCTCCTCGATCATGCTGAATTCTCGCTGGAAACCGGCGAACGCGTCGGCCTGATCGGACGCAACGGCACCGGCAAGTCGTCGCTGCTGAAAATCATCTCCGGCCGCTTCAAGCTCGACGACGGCCTGCTGGTCATGCAGCAGAACATCAAGATCGCCTATGTCGAGCAGGAACCGGTGTTCGATCCCGAGATGACGGTGTTCGACGCCGTCGCGTCCGGCATGGGCGAGCTGCCGGCGCTGCTGAAGGAATACGATGCGCTGACCGGCCAGTTCGGCCAGGGCAACGACGACGCCGTCATGGAGCGCATGCACGACGTGCAGGTGCTGCTGGATGCGGCCGACGCCTGGAGCCTGCCGAACAAGGTGGAAACCGTGCTCGACCGTCTGAACCTGACCGGCGACATGCTGATGAAGACGCTGTCGGGCGGTATGCAGAAGCGCGTGGCGCTGGCGCGCGCGCTGGTGTCGGCGCCGGACGTGCTGCTGCTGGACGAACCGACCAACCACCTGGACTTCACGTCCATCATGTGGCTCGAAGGCTTGCTGCGCGATTTCAAGGGCAGCGTGCTGTTCATTACCCACGACCGCTCCTTCCTCGACAACGTCGCCACCCGCATCATCGAGCTCGACCGCGGCCGCCTGCTGTCCTTCCCCGGCAACTTCACCACCTACCAGGCCCGCAAGGCCGAGCTGCTGGAGAACGAGGAAGTGGAAAACGCCAAGTTCGACAAGGTGCTGGCGCAGGAGGAAATCTGGATACGCAAGGGCGTCAAGGCCCGCCGCGTGCGCGACGAAGGCCGCGTGCGCCGCCTGGAAGCGCTGCGCCTGCAGCGCGCCGCGCGCCGCGAACAGCAAGGCCAGGTCAAGCTGGAGGTGGCGTCGGGCGAGCGTTCCGGCAAGATCGTGGCGGAACTGGAAAACATCAGCAAGAGTTTCGGCGACCGCGTCATCGTCAGCAATTTCACCGGCACCATCCTGCGCGGCGACAAGGTCGGCCTGATCGGCGCCAACGGCGCCGGCAAGACCACGCTGCTGAAAATGATCCTGGGCGAGCTGGAACCGGACAGCGGCAGCGCCAAGCTGGGCACCAAGCTGCAGGTGGCGTACTTCGACCAGATGCGCACCCAGCTCAACGAGGAAGCCAACCTGATGGAAACCATCGCCCCGGGCAGCGACTGGGTCGAAGTCAACGGCGCCCGCAAGCACGTGATGAGCTACCTGAACGACTTCCTGTTCGCGCCGGAACGCGCGCGTTCGCCGGTCAAGTCGCTGTCCGGCGGCGAGCGTAACCGCTTGCTGCTGGCACGCCTGTTCGCCAAGCCGGCCAACTGCCTGGTACTGGATGAACCCACCAACGACCTCGACATTGAAACCCTGGAGTTGCTGGAAGAGTTGTTGGAAGATTACCCGGGCACCGTGTTCCTGGTCAGCCACGACCGCACCTTCCTCGACAATGTGGTCACCCAGGTCGTCGTGGCCGAAGGCGGGGGGCAGTGGCGCGAATTCGTCGGCGGCTACAGCGACTGGGAGCGCGTGCGCACGGTGGCCGCCCCGACCACCCCTGCCAAGGCTGCCGCCAAGGTCGAAGCGGCGCCTGCCGCTGCCGCCCCGGCCGCCAAGCAGCGCAAGCTCAGCTTCAAGGAGCAGCGCGAGCTCGACGAGCTGCCGGCACTGATCGCTCGTCTGGAGGACGAGCAGACCGCGCTGGCGCTGCAGCTGTCCGATCCCGATTTCTACAAGAAAAACGCGGCCGAAGCCAAACGCGTCAATGGCCGCATGGAAGAGATCGAGACGGAATTGCTGGCCGCTCTGGAGCGCTGGGAAACAATCGAGTCCAATACCCGCGCATAGCTGCGCACGGTAGCAACAAAGTAGGGCCGTTTTGTTGTAGTATGTGCATGGTTTTGAGCTGACGTTGGACGTCGGCAATTTTCTTTTTATTTCGCACACACGGGACCCGCATGCGCTTCGCCTTGATCACGCCGTTTTCCTCGCCGCCTGCGCTGCCGTCGCAGCCGGGCGCCGCTGCCGGGGAGGGCAGGGCCCGTGTTTGAGCCGGCGGCGCTGCGCCGGGTCCTGCCTTTTTTTGTCTATCTCGCCTTCATCTTCGTTGCCGACATGGCCGAGCGTCTCGGCCTTGGCCCGGCGGAACTGCGCTGGCTGTATCCAGTCAAAATCCTGGCGGTCGTCGCGGTGCTGGCCTGGTGCTGGCACAGCTACGAGGAATTGCGCGACTGGCGCCTGGGCTGGGGCGGCTGCGCCCTGGCGGTGGCGGTCGGCCTGCTGGTGCTGGTGCTGTGGATTAACCTGGACGCCGGCTGGATGCAGGTTGGCACGTCGGCCGGCTACGACCCCCGCACCGATGGACGGATCGACTGGCTGCTGGTGGCGATACGCATCGCCGGCGCGGCCCTGGTGGTGCCGGTGATGGAGGAGCTGTTCTGGCGTTCTTTCCTGATGCGCTGGATCGCCCAGGGCGACTTTCTGCGGCTGGATCCGGCGCGCGCCGGGCTGAAAGCGGTGGTAATTTCGGTGGTACTGTTTGGGATTGAGCACAATCTGTGGTTCGCCGGCATGGTTGCCGGCGCAGCCTACAGCCTGCTGTACATGCGTAGCCGAAATCTATGGGCGCCCATCGTGGCGCACGGGATCACCAATGGAGTACTGGGCGTGTGGGTTGTGATGACCGGCCAGTGGACTTATTGGTAATATTCAAGCAGTGATACATTGATCAGACAAAGAAAACGATAATGCATAGTCCTGTCCAAACTACTTCCCGCGGCCAGAAGCCGCTGCTGCGCCTGCTGCCGCTGGCGATCCTGGGCCTGGCCGCGCTGCCCGCGCACGCCGAGCTGAGCGATACCATTCATCCGTTTGTTGCTGCCACGTACACGCATGACGACAATTTGTTGCGTCTGGATGACAGTATCCCGAACTTTTTCGGGCCGCGTGGCGACAGCATGCGCCAGCTGCAAGTGGGGGCGCTGTTCGAGCGCCCGATCGGCCGCCAGGTGCTGAGCGGCCACGCCAAGGTGTCGAAAGTCGCCTTCGAGCACTACGATTCCTTCAACTACGATGGCCGCGACTATCTGGCCGACTGGCACTGGCGCATCGGCAGCCACCTCGACGGACATGCCGGCCTCAACTACGTGCAGACGCTGACCCCGTTCAACGACTACCATTCGACCGAGCGCAATCTGCGCATCCAGCGCCGTTCTTACGGCGACATCAACTGGCTGTTCCACCCGAGCTGGCGTGTCCATGCGGGTTACGAGCGCAACCGTGCCGAGTACGACCTGTCGGTGCAGCGCTTCAACAACCGCACCGACACCACCACCGACGCCGGCATCGATTTCCTGGCCTCCAGCTCGTCGCGCGTCGGGATCTTGCTGCGCCATGTGCGCGGCGTCTACGAGTTGCCGCGCTTCTCGGGCGGCCAGCTGTTCGACAACGGCTTCGAGCAGGACGAGATCAACGCCAACGTCAACTGGGTGTTCAGCGGAACCACGCAGTTCCAGCTGCTGGGCGGCTATGCCCGCCGCACGCACGCGGCGCTGACCTCGCGCGATTCCAACGGCCCGACCGGCCGCGCCACCTTCATCTGGTCGCCGGCGACGCGCCTGCGCCTGACGTTCTCCGGCTGGCGCGTGTACGAGGCGGTCGAGGGCAACGTCGTCAACAACAGCTTGAACAAGGGCGCCAGCGCCTTGGCGTCGTGGGACTTGACGACCAAGATCATGGCGACGGCGCGCGTGCAGCGCGAGCGGCGCGACTTCAACGCCGCCTCCGGCGCCCAGTTGCCGCCGGGCGCCAGCGACAGCGGCAACTCCCTGCAGGCCGGCCTGACCTATATGCCGACCGAGCACTCGCAGATCAGCCTCAACGCCAATCGCCAGCGCCGCACCGGCAGCCCGCTGGTCGGTTCCGGCAGCTACCTGGCCAACACGATTTCGCTTAATGGCAGCATTCAGTTCTAGAAGAAAAATATGACGGTCAACGATATCCCCTTAATTTCGTTCTTCCAGCGGGTGCTCGACCCGCTGCTCATCATGGGAACGTTATACCTGTTTTCGGTGGGCTTCAACCAGCCTTTCACCGGATACGACCTGATCCTGATGACCTTATCGTATTTCATCACCTCGTCGGTGTACCAGCACGTCGACCCCTACCGCACCTGGCGCAGCGGCCGCATGTGGGCCTACGGCCGCGACGTCATCGTCGGCTGGGTGATCTCGGCGGCCATCCTGATCTTCCTCGGCATGGCCAGCGGCCTGACGCGCCACTACAACGCGCGCCTGGTGCTGGCCTGGTTCGTGGCGACGCCGTTCCTGCTGCTGGCCAGCCACCTGGCGGTGCGCAAGCTGGGCAGCTCGCCCGGCAATGCCAGCGAAGTGCGCTCGGTGATCATCGTTGGCGCCAACGACGTCGGCCTGAAGTTCGCCTCGACCATCGAGAAGAACCCCAACCTGTTCATGGCCGTGCGCGGCTTCTTCGACGACCGTACCGAAGACCGCCGCCCGCCCGGCATGCAGCACCCGATGCTGGGCAAGATGGTCGACATCCCCGGCTTCGTCCGCGAAAACAACATCAAGATGATCTTCATCAGCCAGCCGATTTCGGCCCAGCCGCGCATCCGCACGCTGGTCGACGAGCTGCAGGACACCACCGCCTCCGTGTACTTCTTGCCGGACATCTACATCTTCGACCTGATGCAGGCGCGCTTCGACAACGTCGGCGGCATGCCGGTGATCGCCATCTGCGAAACGCCGTTCACCGGCTTCAACAGCATGATCAAGCGTGTCAGCGACATCGTGCTGGGCACGCTGATCCTGATCGGCCTGCTGCCCATCATGCTGGTCATCGGCCTGAGCGTGAAGCTGTCGTCGCCGGGGCCGGCCATCTTCCGCCAGCGCCGCTACGGCCTGTACGGCGAGGAAATCATCGTCTACAAGTTCCGCTCGATGACGGTCAGCGAGGATGGCGCCAAGGTGGTGCAAGCCACCAAGAACGACCAGCGCGTGACGCGGGTCGGCGCCTTCTTGCGCAAGAGTTCGCTTGACGAACTGCCGCAATTCATTAATGTGTTGCAGGGGCGGATGAGCATCGTCGGGCCGCGCCCGCACGCCGTGGCGCACAACGAGCAATACCGCAAGCTGATCAAGGGATATATGTTGCGCCACAAGGTCAAGCCCGGCATCACCGGCTGGGCCCAGGTCAACGGCCTGCGCGGCGAAACCGCCACGCTGGACAAGATGGAGGCGCGCATCCAGTACGACCTGGACTACCTGCGCCGCTGGTCGCTGCTTCTGGACCTGTGGATCATTGCCCGCACCGTATTGGTTGTTGCCCAGCGGGAAAATGCACATTGAGCACCCGGCGCCGCGTCAGATTGTGGCGCTTTTAAAAATAAACAGGGTTGTCTAACGTAAAATTAAGTGTCATTCTTTATAATAACGCAATACCTCGTTCCGGGCTTCAGGCTGCCCGCTTTTTAGAATGTACTTGGAAGGAATAATTTTGAACGCTACTACCGGTGTTGTTGTACGCAAGGATGTCCCATCGAAACAGCGCGTACTGTGCGCTGCACTGCTGCTGGTCGCTGCGGCAGGCCTGACTGCCTGCGGCGGCAGCAAGGATAAAAAGCCTGGCCAGTCGCTGGCCAGCGTCAATGGCGAGGAAATCACGATCACCCAGCTGAACGAGGAACTGCAGCGCGCGAACGTGCAGGCCGCCCAGCAGGAAGCCGCCAGCAAGCAGTTGCTGGAGTCGCTGATCGACCGCCAGCTGCTGCTCAACGAAGCCGCCAAGGACAAGCTGGACCGCGATCCCAAGGTGGTGCAGGCGATCGAACGCGCCAAGGCGCTGATCATTGCCCAGTCGTATATGCAAAAGCGCGTCGGCACCATCACCAAGCCGACCAAGGAAGAAATCGCCGAGTACTTCAACCAGCACCCGGAATTCTTCTCGCAGCGCAAGCAGTTCGACATGCGCGAACTGATCATCGCCACCAGCGCCATGACGCCTGAGCTGAAAACCGCGATGGACGGCGCCAAGTCGCTGGAAGAAGTGGCGACCTGGCTGGACACCAACAAAGTGGCGTTCACCCGCGCCCAGATCGCCCGCACCACGGCCGACCTGCCGCCTGAGCTGAGCAGCAAGCTGCAGTCGCTGCCCAAGGGCCAGCTGTTCATCATCAAGGAAGGCGAGCGCAGCCTGCTGATCCAGATCACCGATATCAAGGATGCGCCGCAGACCCTGGCCGCAGCGGAAAACCAGATCGGCCAGTTCCTGTTCAACAAGAAGAGCAAGACCGCCGCCGACGCCGAACTGGCCCGCCTGCGCGCCGCCGCCAAGATCGAGTACCTGAACAAGTCGGCCGCCTCGGCCAGCGCTTCGGCCTCGGCCGCGGCATCGGCGCCAGCGTCGGCGCCGGCCGCCGCGGCGCCGGCAGCGAGCGAAGCCGATTCGAACGCGCGCGGCGTGGCCGGTCTCAAATAATAAGTAGCAGTGTTTTTATAACTAGAATGGAATGGGCGAATCATGAAGCGACTTGCAATGTGGATGGTGGCCGGCATGCTGGCCTTGTTGGCGCAGACCGCCGGCGCGGCTGATGTGCTGCTGGGGGCGGGCGATGTGGTCAAGGTGTCGGTGTACGGCAACCAGGACTTGTCGCTGGAGACCCGCGTCAGCGAGGCCGGCACGATCACCTTCCCGCTGATCGGCACGGTCGAGCTGGGCGGACTGACGGCGGCGGCGGCGGAAAAGAAGATTGCCGGCATGCTGGAAAGCGGCGGTTTCATCCGTAAAGCCCAGGTCAACCTGCTGGTGACGTCGCTGCAAAGCGCCCAGGTGTCGGTGCTGGGCGCGGTCAACCGTCCTGGCCGCTATCCGATCGAAGGCAAGCGCACCCTGATGGACATGCTGGCGCTGGCCGGCGGCTTCGGCGGCGACGGCGGCGATGTCGTCAGCCTGATCCGCAAGCGCAACGGTGTCACCACCAAGGATACGATCGACGTCGTCGACATGGTCCGCGGCAACGACTTCAACCGCGATTTCGAAGTCATGGGTGGCGACATCCTGTACGTCGAGCGCGCACCGCGCTTCTACATCTACGGCGAAGTCCAGCGCCCAGGCCCATTCCGCCTGGAACGCCAGATGACGCTGCTGCAGGCGCTGAGCACCGGCGGCGGCCTGACCCCGCGCGGCACCGAGCGCGGCATCCGCATCAAGCGCCGCGACGCCAAGGGCGTGCTGCAGGTGATCGACGCCAAGCAGGATGACCTGGTCCAGGTGGACGATGTGATCTATGTGAAAGAAAGCCTGTTCTAACGCCGGCTCTGCCGTCGTTGTCTAGCCTACGTATTTTGAAAAGAGAGTGGCCATGAATTTTTCCCAGTTTTTCCTGATTTTGCGCGCGCGAAAATGGATATTTCTGATTACCTTGCTGGTGACAGTCACCGTTACCGCCGTGATCAGCCAATTGCTGCCTAAGACGTACAAGGCCACCAATTCGTTGCTGCTCAACTACAAGGGGGTCGATCCCCTGACCGGCATGGCGATGCCCAGCCAGCTGTTGCCCGGCTTTATGGCGACCCAGGTCGACATCATCACCAGCAAGAACGTCGCGCTGCGCGTGGTGGACCAGCTCAAGCTGGCGCAAAGCCCGGCGGTGGTGGCCCAGTTCAATGAAGCCACCGGCGGCCAGGGTTCGGTCGAACACTGGCTGGCCGATCTGCTGCTGACCAAGCTGGAAATCGTGCCGTCGCGCGAGAGCAGCGTGATCGACGTCAGCTTCAAGGGCAGCGATCCGCAGTTCGTCGCGGCCGTGGCCAACGCCTTCGCCGAGCAATACCAGCGCACCAGCATCCAGCTGAAGGTCGACCCGATGAAAAAGGCGTCGGCCTACTTCAACGAGCAGACCAAGCTGTTGCGCGACAATGTCGAACTGGCGCAGAGCCGCCTGTCGAAGTACCAGCAGGAACACGGCATCGTCAGCGTCGACAACCGTCTCGACGTCGAATCGAACCGCCTGAACGACCTGTCGGCGCAGCTGGTTGCCGCCCAGGGCCAGGCCATGGAAGCGGCGTCGCGCCGCAGCATGGCGCAGGGCACGCAGTCGGCCGAGTCGCCGGACGTGGCCACCAATCCGCTGATCCAGAACCTGAAGGTCGGCCTCGGCGCCGCCGAGACCAAGCTGGCTGAACTGGCACAGCGCCTGGGCACCAACCATCCGCAATACCAGAGCGCCAAGACCGAGGTCGAGAAGATGCGCGGCGAACTGGCGGTGCAGATGAAGATCACCTCCAACAGCGTCGGCAACAACGCCGCCATCCTGGCCCAGCGCGAAGGCGCGATCCGCGCCGCGCTGGCCGAGCAGAAGAACAAGGTGCTGGAACTGAACCGCACCCGCGACGAAATGAACGTGCTGGCCAAGGATGTGGAAAGCGCCCAGCGCGCCTTCGACGTCACCTCGCAGCGCTTCTCGCAGACCAAGATCGAGGGCCAGTCGGACCAGTCCGACATCTCGGTGCTGAATCCGGCCATCGTGCCGGTGGCGCCGGCCGGTCCGCGCGTCCTGCTCAACACCATGCTGGCCGCCTTCCTGGGTTCGCTGCTGGGCCTGGGCTTCACGCTGCTGGCTGAAATGATGGACCGCCGCGTGCGTTCCGGCGACGACCTCGGCGACGTGCTGGGCATCCCGGTGCTGGGCACCATCGAATGGAATGCGCCGGCACAGAAACGCTTCCGCGCGATCAACTCCGTTTTGCCGCGCAATATGCGCTTGAATTAATATGGACGACAAGATGAATCAGCAATCGACCCCCATCATTTCCCCGGTGGTGCAGCCGGCCCGCGATTCCAGCATCGGCGGCTTGCTGCTGGAGTCCGGCAAGATTTCGCCGGAGAACGCCGAGCGCGTCTTGCGCATGCAAAAAGAACTGGGCATGCGCTTCGGCGAAGCGGCCATGCGGCTGGGACTGATCACCGAAGAAGACATCCAGCAAGTGCTGGCGCGTCAGTTCGATTATCCCTACCTGCTGCAAGGCGAGAGCAAGTACGCCAACGAACTGGTGGCGGCCTACAAGCCGTTCAGCCAGCAGGTGGAACAGTTGCGCGCCGTGCGCAGCCAGCTGATGCTGCGCTGGTTCGCGCGCGGCCGCAAGGCGCTGGCCGTGGTCGGCATCAACCCGGGCGACGGCGCCAGCCTGTTCGCCGCCAACCTGGCCATCGTGTTCTCGCAGCTGGGCGAAAAAACCCTGCTGGTCGACGCCAACCTGCGCACCCCGAAGCAGCAGCAGATCTTCAACATCCAGTCGCGCCAGGGCCTGTCGGACATGCTGGCCGGCCGCGCCGGTCTCGACAGCATCGCCAAGATCGAATCCTTCGTCGCGCTGTCGGTGCTGGGCGCCGGCACCTTGCCGCCCAACCCGCAGGAACTGCTGAGCCGCGCCTCGTTCGCCGGCCTGGGCAATGAACTGGAGGCGAATTTCGACGTGGTGCTGTACGACACCCCGTCGTTCTCCATGGGCTCGGATGCGCTGGCGGTCGCGTCGCGCATCGGCGGCGTGCTGCTGGTGGCCCGCAAGAACCACACGCAGGTGGCCGACATCCACGCGATGCAAGAGCAGATGGCGCACAGCGGCGCCGAGGTGGTCGGTTCGGTGCTGGTCGACTTCTGATGAAACCCATGACGCAGACCAACAACAAGACGGGTATCGCGATGCCGTCCCGCACCATCGTGCTGGAGTGGGCGCCCATAGTCTTCGGCTTCCTGTTGCTGTTTGTGCCCACCATGGTCACGTTCAGCGACGTCTGGGTGCACGAAGACCAGGCCCACGGCCCCATCATCCTGGCGTTGTCGAGCTGGCTGATCGCGCGGCGCGGCAAGGACATCCTGGCGCTGCCGCCGGTCAGCGGCGTGCCGGTGCTGGGCGGGCTGTGCTTTGTGGCCGGCATGCTGTGCTACATCGTCGGCCGTTCGCAGGAAGTGCTGGCCGGCGAAATGCTGGGCTTCATCTTCACGCTGGCGTCGGTGATCCTCATCAAGTTCGGCGTGCGCGCGCTGCGCATCGTCTGGTTTGCGTTCTTCTTCATGCTGTTCATGGTGCCGCTGCCGGGTACGCTGGTGGCGATGCTGACCATGCCGATGAAGATGGCGGTCTCCTATGTGACCGAACACCTGCTGTTCTGGGTCGGCTATCCGATCGCCCGCAGCGGCGTGATCCTGCAGATCGGCCAGTACCAGCTGCTGGTGGCGGACGCCTGCGCCGGCCTGCAGACCCTGCTGGCGCTGGAGTCGCTGGGCCTGTTCTACCTGAACGTGGTGCAGCACACCTCGGCGTTCCGCAACATCGTGCTGGCGATCCTGATCATTCCGATCTCGTTCACCGCCAATGTGCTGCGCGTGATGACGCTGACGCTGATCACCTACTACTTCGGCGACGCGGCGGGGCAGGGCTTCCTGCACGGCTTTGCCGGCATGGTGCTGTTCGTCAGCGCGCTGGTGCTGATCCTGAGCCTGGACACCTTCCTGCAATGGCTGGTGCGCAGGCATGAATTGAAACGTGGCGCAGGCTTAAAGGCGGTCGTATGAACAAATCTATCGTCACCGGAGTGGTGTTGTGCGGCCTGATGGTGCTCACCTCGTGGACCGCCCAGGCGGTCAAGCCGACCACGCGCCTGTCGGACCTGCACCAGAAAATCGTGCTGGCCGACGTCATCCCGACCAGCTTTGGCGGCTGGACGGAAGACGTCAACCAGGTGTCGGCGGTGATCAATCCGCAGGTCGACGCCGAGATCAAGAAGATCTACGCGCAGACCCTGTCGCGCACCTATGTCAACAAGGAAGGCGAGCGCATCATGCTGTCGATCGCCTACGGCACCGACCAGCGCGACAACCTGGCCGTGCACTATCCGGAAGGCTGCTACGGCGCCCAGGGCTTCAATGTCTCGCCGGTGCATTATGAGAGCATGAGCTCGCGCACCGGCGAGATCCCGGCCACGCGCCTGGTGGCGTCGCTGAACAACCGGGTCGAACCGATCACCTACTGGATCGTGGTCGGCGAAAAGGCCGTGCGCAATTCCTGGGAACTGAAAAAAGCCCGGCTGTCGTACGCGCTCGATGGCCTGATCCCCGACGCGACGCTGATACGGGTGTCGAGCATCAACGCCGACAGCGCCGTGGCTTACCGCCTGCAGCAAGGCTTCGTCGATGAAATGCTGGCTGCGGTGTCGCCGACGATGCGCGCGCATTTCAGCGGCCACGCGCATTGAAACCGGGCCGTTTGAAGCGAAAGCGATATGAATTTCTTTAGAAAACAAGCCACGCCCGCGCTGCCGTCGGGCGGCTACTATGCGCCGCGCCGCAAGCGTATCCTGCCCACCCTGCCTGCCATGCTGGCCGGGCTGGCCCTGCTGTTGGTGGCCGCCTTTGCCGGCCTGATCGCTCCGATGGGCGGCGTCAAGCTGACGCTGGTGTTTGCCGGCATGCTGCTGGTGATCCCGGTGGTGTGGTTCCTCAGCGCCAAAAACCTGCTGCCCATCCTGCTGGTGTTCATTTTCCTGATCCAGGGGCCGTGCGCCAGCATCCTGCACATCCGCGCCATCCTGTGGGTCGGCAGCTGCCTGGCTTTCCTGTTCCTGCTGCGCACCGTGCTGGAAATCCTGCTGACCAAGCTCGGCCGGCGCATGCCGAATGTGCCCTGGGGCGGCGCCGCCGGCATCGTCATCGCCGCCGCGATTTACCTCGGTTTCTTCTTCTTCGGCATGGCCATCGGCAAGGCGACCAAGTTGCAAATGCTGTCGTCGATCCGTTTCGGCGTGCCGATGTTCGGCGTGCTGATGGTGCTGGCGTTTACGCCGTTCACGGAAAAGCGCCTGCTGATCATGTGGCGCCTGATCATCGGCATCATGCTGCTGCAATTGCCGGTGGTGTTTTACCAGCACTTCTGGGGCATGGGCCTGATCGGCTGGGATGCCGTGGTCGGCACCTTCGGGCCCGGCATGAGCGCGGTGATGGTGGTGTTCTCGATCGCCGCGCTGATCTACTCGCTGGCCTGCTGGTCGCGCGGCCTGATGCCGTTCTGGCAGCTGGCCGTCTTGTTCGTGTTCGCCATGGCCAACATGCTGCTGGGCGAGGTCAAGGCGATCGTGTTCTGGATGCCGCTGGCGCTGGTGCTGACGCTGCGCACCCGCCTGCTGCGCAATGTCGGCACGTTCATCGCCTACGGCTGCCTGCTGGTGGTGTTCATGGCGGGAACGTTCGCCGCCTACAAGGCCATGTACTGGGGCGAGCAGGGCTCGTCCGGCAACACGGTCGAGCAAAAGCTGCAGCATACCGGCGGCTATTTCTTCGACCCGTATGAAATCCAATACGGCACCGGCGAAGTGGGGCGCTTCGCCTCGCTGTACATCTGGTACCGCGATCCGACGCCGGACGCCATGGGCCGCCTGATCGGCTTCGGCCCCGGCGCCAGCGCCGACGGCGAATCGACCGGCCGCGGCGTGATCGCCATGCGCTACCGCCCGCTGCACATCGACTCCACCACGCTGACGGCGCTGCTGTGGGACCTGGGCATACTGGGGGCGATCAGCTTCGTGCTGATACCGGTGCTGGCGGTGCTGGCCGCGGTCAGGTATCTGCGGCGCGGCGGCGGCACCCTGCACCAGCAGGCGATGGTCGATGCCAGCGCGGTCACGCTGGTGCTGATGATGACCACCCTGATCTACAACCGCACCTTGCTGGTGGAGACCTCCAGCCAGCTGCTGTTCCTGTTCTGCGCCGGCTGCATCGTGCAGATGTGCCGCTTCAGCGCGGCCAAGGCGCCGGCCCCGGCGCCGGCCGCCGCCAAGCGTCCCTACGGTCCGTCGTCCGCCATGCGGGCGCTGCCCGTGGCCGGAGGCGCGCGTCATGGTTGATGTGCACGCCCGCATGCAATCCCTCGATGGATTGCGTGCGGTATCGATCCTGCTCGTGGTCTGTTCGCACGCCTGGCTCAGCCACATCATCCCCGGCGGCCTGGGGGTGACGATCTTCTTCTTCATTTCCGGCTTCATCATCACCCGCGTGCTGCTGGCCGAATACGCGGCCACCGGCGGCGTGTCGATCCATAAGTTCTATGTGCGCCGCCTGTTCCGCCTGATGCCGGCGCTGACCGTGTACCTGCTGGTGTCGCTGCTGCTGATGGCGGGCACCGGCCAGCCGCTGAAGCTGATGGATTTCGCCGCGGTCCTGCTGTATTTCGCCAACTTCTACCAGGTGTTCGTCGGCTTCGCGCAGGACACCCTGATGTCGCCGCTGCGCATCACCTGGTCGCTGGCGATCGAAGAACACTATTATTTCGTCTATCCGGCGCTGTTCGCCGCGCTGGTGGCGCGGCCGCGCGCCTTCCTGCAGCTGATCGCCGCCTGCGTCGTCGCCGTGCTGTGCTGGCGCCTCTACCTGGTCTGGTCGATGGGGCTGAGCGAATTCACGGTGGTGCGCATCTACATGGGCACCGACACCCGGGTCGACGCCATCTTCTTCGGCGCCGGCTTTGCGCTGCTGTGCGCGAACTTCGCGCGCGTCGACACCGCCTTGCGCGGCAGCGTGGCGTTCTGGTGCGGCGTGCTGCTGCTGCTCAGTACGCTGGCCCTGCGCAGCGACCTGTTCCGCGAAACCATACGCTACACGCTGCAGGGGATTGCGCTGGCGCTGATGTTCAACCGCCTGCTGTTTGTCGACTCCGCGGCCAGCCGCGTCTTGTCGCTGCCGCTGATGTCGTATATCGGGCGCATCAGTTACTCGCTCTACCTTTATCATTGGCTGATGCTGGGGCTGGTGACCATGCTGATGCCCGGCTATAGCGTGCCCGCCAAGTGGGCGGTCTTGATGCCCCTGTCTTTCCTTTCGGCCCATCTGTCGTATCGATATGTGGAACAACCCTTCCTACGCCTCGGCCGGACGCTGCTGGCGAACAAGCAGCCGCTGGGCCTGGCATGAACCCATGTTGCAACAGTGAGGCTGTGTGAGCAGAAAAAGCGGTAGTAATTTACTTAAAAACAGTGTGTTGTCTTTCCTGCTCAATGTATCGAGCACCGCCATCGGATTCTTTGCCATTCCGATTACGCTGAAGATCATGGGCATCGAGCTGTACGGCAGCTTCATCTTCATGCAATCGGTGGCGATGATCGCCTTCACGCTGGTGACGGTGCAGTACTGGCAGGGCTTGCTGGTCGAGCTGCCGGGGAAGATCTCGTCGGTCGCCGTGCTCAAGCAGCAGATCGGCCGCAGCCTGCTGTTCGAGCTGGCCGGCATGGCGACCGCCTTGCTGGCCGTGCTGGCGCTGATGGTGCCGGCCCTGCACATTTCGCAGGTCAGCGGCTTCGGCCCGCTGGATGCGGTGTTCATCGTGCTGTCCATGCTGTTGCCGTCGCTGGGTTCGCTGGTGGCGTTTTATCGCCTGACCAATAAATACCAGGTCTTGCTGATGGCCGGCGTCAGCGCCAACCTGCTGCGCCTGGTGATGCTGTACGGGGCCGCGCACTGGAGCCCGACGCCGTCATCGGTGATCGTCTGTTATGCTTTGCCCGAGCTGTGCCGGCTGACCTATCTGGGATTGCTGATCTACCGTAAGCCGGCGGGGCCGGTGGAGCCGTCCGACGCGCCGCTGGACCAGCGCGCCGTGCTGTCGACCGGGAAGTGGAGCACCTTGCTGGCGGTGGCCGACCTGCCGGTGGCCTATATCGACAAGGTGCTGGTGGGTGTGGCGCTGAGCCCGGAAGCGCTGGGCGTCTACAATATTTTGAAACGGCTGTATGCCATCATTTCGATGGCCACCGCCCCGGTGTACACCAACTCGATCCCCGAGTTTTCGCACAAGCTCAATGTCGGCGACCGCGCCGGCGCCTTTGCGCTGTGGCGGAAAACGATTTTGATCCTGTTGCCGGTGGCGACACTGATCGGCCTGACGGCCTTCCTGTGCCGGCCGATCTGGGTGCCCATCATCTATCGCGGGCTGGCCCAGTACGACCTGGAGCTGTTCATCATGATGCTGACGGCGGTGATAGGCGGTTCCTTCATCACCACCCACGCCTTCTACTGGGCGCTGGGCAAGAAGAAGGCAACCTCGGTGGTGACGGTGTGTTCGAACCTGTTGTACATGGCGGAGTTGCTGGTGCTCAGCCACTATTTCGGCATCACGGGCGCCATCAGCGCCTTCCTGCTGCACGTGAGCCTGGTGGTGGTGATCAAAGTTATCCTGGTATTGAAAGAGAAAGCGGTCAAATGATTCCAAAGAAAATCCATTATTGCTGGTTCGGCGGCAAGCCTTTGCCGGTGATGGCCCAGCGCTGCCTCACCTCGTGGAAAAAATTCGCCCCGGAATACGAGATCATCCTGTGGAACGAATCGAACTCCGATATCGATAACGAGTACTGCCGCCAGGCCGCGCGGCAGCGCAACTGGGCCTTCATTTCCGACTGGGTGCGCTTCGACATCCTGGCCCAGCACGGCGGCGTCTACCTCGACACCGACATCGAGCTGATCAAGCCGCTGTCGACCATCCTGAGCGACGACCGTTTCTGCTCGGCCTGGGAAAGCCCCGGGCTGATGGGCGCCGGCTTCATCGCCGCCGTGCCGCACGACCCCATCATGCAGCGCGCGCGCCAGCTGATCCTGGAAAACCTGATACCGATCAAGAAATTCGCCACCGCGCCGCGCGTGCTGATGCGTGCCGTCGACGACGCCGCCGGCGGCCGGCCGCTCAACATCCTGGCGCCGCCCAGCTTCTACCCCTTCAACCCCTTCGACGACAACAACCCGCTCAACGCCGGCCAGCTGCTGTATTCGGACATCGTCGACGAAACGGTGGGCATCCACCACTATGCGTCGTCGTGGGATTTCAAGGACCGCAACCGCTTCCTGCGGGTGTTGATCGAGAAACTCAGCCCGCGGCCCGACTGGAGACTGACGATTGACTTCTGAAGCCCAGCAAAAGGAATGCCTGGCCCTGGTCTTCCTGCCGGGGCGTGAACTGTCGCGCTTCCCGGACCAGATGGCGCGCTTCGACTTTTTGCGCCGCCACTACCGGGTCTCCACCGTGCTGAGCTCGGCCGGCACCGGCGTGGCCGGCAGCCGCCGCACCGACATCATCGCGCAAAGAAACCCGCTGCTGTTTTCGCTGCAAGCCGCCTGGAAGCTGCTGTGGGCCAGGCGCGACTACGATTTCATCTACGTCATCGGCCTGCCGGCCGTGACCACCTTCGCCTTCTATCGCCCGGCCTGCCCGATCGTGGCCTACGCGCCCACCCATTTCGAGCAGAGCTACGGCCCGGAACGGCGCCGCCCGTTCAAGCTCAGCGCCTGGCTCAAGCTGAGCACCTTCCTGCGCGGCCTGGCGCGGGTGGATTCGGTGATGGCCATTTCGCGCCAGCTGGCCGCGCTGTACACCGGCCGCACGCCGCGCGTGTCGCTGATACCGATGGGGGTCGACCTCGGCCTGTACCGCGCCAGCGCGCCGGCCGTCTCGGCGGACGGCCGCCTGCACATCGTCTATCCGGGCTCCGGCGGCGAGGGCAGGGGACTGGACCTGGTCGTCGCCTGCGCCCGCCGCCTGGTGGCCGAGGGCGTGCCCGCCACCTTCCACCTGGTCGGCTGCGAAGACCCCGTGCTGGAGCGGGCGCTGGCGGCCGAGCCGGCGCTGGCCCAGGCCATCCGCGTCTACGCGCCGATGCCGTATGCCGAGGTGGTGCGCCTGTACGGACAGATGCAGGCCGGCGTGTCGCTGCTGGCGGGCAACCCGTTCTACTCGGCCAGCCCGCCGCAGAAAATCTTCGAATACATGGCGGCCGGCCTGCCGGTGTTGTGCAACGATTTGGTTACCCATACCGACTATGTCGGCGACAATGCGGTGGTGGTCGACTGGAGCGCCGACGCGCTGTTCGACGGCGTGCGCCGTCTGCACGCGCAGTATCCGGCCTATCTCGCCGCCGCGGCCGCCCAGCGCGCCCGCCTCGACGACTATGCGCACACCACGGTCGAGCGCCGTTTTGTTGACGAACTGGAGATCGATCTCCACTAGACATCACTGTTCCCAGCCCCCGAATATGATGACAGACCATGAACAAAATTGCCTATCTAGTCCTAGCCCATGATCAGCCCGCGCTGTTCGGCCGGCTGATCGCCGCGCTGCAGCACGACGGCGCGACGGTCTACGCCCATATCGACGGCAAGCAGGACGCGGGACCGTTCCGCCAGGCTGCCGGCGCGCTGCCGGTGCGCTTTCTCGACGCCCCGGTGGCCGTCAACTGGGGCGGCTACTCGCAGGTGGAAGCCATGCTCAAGCTGCTGGAGGCGGCCGCCGGCGGCGGCCACGAGCATTTCATCTTCCTCAGCGGGCGCGACTACCCCCTGCGCCGCGCCGACGAGCTGCAAGCGCTGCTGGCGCGGGACCCGCAACGCAACTTCATCAATTTCTACGCGCTGCGCAAGGGCACGGACTTTTCCCGCCTGATCGAGGTGTACGCTTTCCGCGACTTTTACGCGCGGCTGCGCACGCCGGCCGTCAAGAGCGTGGTCCTGTGGCTGGTGCGGGCGGCCAACCGCGTGCTGCCGGCCAGGCGCTTCGTGCCCGGCCTGCGCCCCTACCGCGGCTCGACCTCGTGGTGCCTGAGCGCGGCGGCGGTGGCCTATCTGCTGGACTTCGTGCGCCAGGAAAAAAACGCCCCGGTGCTGCGCTTTTTCCGCTCGGTCACGGGCGCCGACGAAATCTTTTTCCAGACCATCCTGCTCAATTCGCCGCTGGCGCCGCGCTGCAGCGGCTACGACGACGCCGTGCAACACCAGAGCGCGATGAACGAAAACAAGGTGTCGCTGCACTATATCGACTGGGATCCGGCGCGCGAAAACCCGGCGGTGTTGGAAGCGCGCGACTTTGCGCCGCTGATGCAATCCGGAAAATTTTTCGCCCGCAAGTTCGACCAGGCCCGTTCGGCCGAGCTGCTGGACAGCATAGATCGTGCGCGCCGGGGTGTGCCGGCGTAATAAACGCTACAACTTGGCTACAATTCTGCCTTCCAATCAAGACTTGATCCGCTACACTAATATTTACAGCACGAAATCCGGCCTGGCCGGCTTAATTTGCACGCAGTTGTTATTGCGTAACCACGAAAAGCCCGGTTTAGTGTATATTTAATTTCTTCGCTGCAATAATGATTGCATTTTGCAACCTTCTCGACAATGTTGCCCCTGCCTTCATGTTGCCAAACAACTATGCTGTTCATGCTTTACCCCTCGGAGGATTCTCATGACTTTCAATAAATCGAGTCTTGTTGGCAGTTTGCTGCTTGGACTGGGCCTCGTCTGGGGGCAGGCAAGCGCAGCGACTGCGCCTGTGGAGTGGGTCACAGCCGCCGCGGCCGACCCTTATACCGTGCAACCGGGCCCCACCAATCTGATGCCGCAGCCGCAGAACCCGCCGGCATTTGCCTGGCCGCGCTATCCGGTCTACCCGAAACCGCCGGGTTACATCCTGGAAGTGTCCAGCGGCGGCGTCGTGATCGGCACCTACACCACCACCCGCAACTTCTACCTGCCCAGCAAGGCCATGACGGCCGCCGCGACCGGCACCACCTATAGCTGGCGCGTGCGCCCGAATATCGCCAAGGTCGACTGGTCGACCCCGCGCACCTTCACGCTCTATCCGTCGGCCAAGGTGTTCGAAGTGCCGGAAAACGATGTCCTGCGCGCCCGCATCATTGCGCACGGCCGCTCGCGCATGCTGAGCAAGAACTTCCTGCCGTTCTCGAAATGGACGTCCGCCATGATGGCCGAGCGCGGCGCCGCGATTTCCGCGCTGATCCGCGAAGTCACCGCCGGCCTGACCAGTCCCCCTGCACCTGCCCCGCAAAACCTGACGGCCGTGCCGGCGGTATCCGATGGCATGCTGTTGAGCAGCGCATCCACCACCCCGCAAGTCGTGGCGCTGTTGCCGGCCAAAGTCAATCCGGTGCTGCGCCAGCTGGAAGCGTCGGCGCTGCTGTACCGCCTGATGGGCGACCCGAAATACCTGGCCGAAGCGATCGCTCGCGGCGACCAGGCGGCCGCGCTCGACCCGAGCGCCATCACCAGCTATACCAGCCAGGACCAGGTCACCCGCAGCATCGACGTTTCGCTGCTGCGCGCCGTGGATATGCTGTGGGATAACCTCGATGCCGCCCGTCGCACCCGCTGGCTTGCCGCCATCACCGCGCGTACCGAGGCGATCTATGCCGACCTGTCCGGCTCGGACGGCCGCATCGACGAGCAGCCGTTCGACTCGCACGGCGCCACCGCTTACGGCTACCTGGCCCTGATCGCCGCGATGACGGTGGGCGACGTGCCGGCCGCCGACAAGTGGTTCGACTTTGCCGTGCGTCCTTACGTCAATTCCATCTTTGTCTGGAGCGGTCCGGAGGGCGGTTACTTCCCAGGCTCGGCCTACGCCATGTACCAGGCGACTTATTCGGTGCAGCTGTGGGGCCCGTTCAAGGAAGCCACCGGCGTCGACCTGTACCAGAAACCATGGTCGATCGGCTTTGGCCGCATGCTGATGCAGTTCATCCCGCCTGGCGCCGCCGGCCTGGTGTTTGGCGACCAGCATGAAGTCGGCTTCGACTACAGCGCGCTGAAATCCTTCGCCGCCCGCACCGCCAACGCGGAAAGCGCCTGGTATGCCCGCACCGTCACCGGCAGCGAAGATCCGATCCAGCTGCTGACCTCCGAGTATCCGTTGCCGGCCTCGGCGATTACCCCGGTGGTGCCGCCGAACGCCGCGCTGTTCCCGACCATCGGCTGGGTATCCATGCACAGCGATATCACCAACACCAAGCGCACCTCGCTGTACTTCAAGTCCAGCCCGTATGGTTCGTACAACCATGCCCACGGCGACCAGAACGCGCTGGTGCTCGACAGCGGCGGCGTGCGCCTGCTGGGCGAAGCCGGCTACGAAGACTATTACTACTCGCCGACCGTGACCGCCTGGTACCGCACCACCCGCGCCCACAACGCCGTCACCTTTGACGGCGGCGTCGGCCAGCTGATCGGCGGCCGCGAGAACCTGACCCGCAACGGCAAGATCACCGGCTTCTCGACCAGCGCGGCGCTGGACTATGCCGAAGGCGATGCCACCGTCTCCTACGGTCCGGCCATCACCTCGGCGGTGCGCAAAGTGTGGTATCTGCGTACCAATAACGTCTACGTCGTCCAGGACAAGATCACCGCGCCGGCTGCGCACAAGTATGAGTGGAATATGCACTCCACCGTGCCTATCGTCGCCGACGGCAGCTCCGGCGCGAAGATCGTCAACGGCACCAGCTCGGTCTGCCTGACCTCGCTGACCCCGGACACGACGCTGACTTCCTGGACCGTGCCGTATCCATCGCGTCCGAAAGTGGTCGAGACGCATTCGGCCTTCATCAAGAACGCCGCGGTGCAAAACACCGAGTTCCTGGTGGTGCTGGACGTCGGCTGCAAACGTCCGGTGGTGACGGTGACGCCGGGCTCGAACGGCCGCACGCTGCTGGTCAACGGCCAGAGCATTACCCTGCCGAACTAAGGGACGCCGTGTTTTAATTGTCTTACTGGCAATGTTCCGAGGGGCGACTGTGATACTATCCAGTCGCCCTTTTTTATTGCCTATAATTCACTGATTCCACCCATGTCCCTCACCATCTTGCAGCTGGTCCCCGAGGCGCTGCCGACCCATCGCGCCGATGTCGCCGTCTTGTTTGGAAAATACCTGCCCCGCGCCGGCGTCGCTTGCGACATGGTCGGCATGCCGTCGGCCGCCGCCGCCGACCAGCAGGGCTACGCCTCGCTGCGGCGCCCGGCCTGGCATGCCAGCCGGCTGCTGCGCGAAGCGCGCTTCTTCTGGCTGTGCCTGCGCGCGCTGCTGGGCGTCAACCGCGGCAACTGCGACCTGGTCCAGGCGCGCGACATGGTCTCGATCGGCCTGCTGGCGATGCTGGTGGCCCGCCTCAAGGGACTGCCGTTCTGCTACTGGGTCTCGTTCCTGATGAGCGAAGGCCGCATCGACCGCGCGCGCGCGAACCTGGCCCGCAAGCGCAGCCTGCGGGCCTACATGGTGCTGTGGAAGGGGCTGGCGGAGCAGGCGGTGCTGTACCGGCTGGTGCTGCCCGGCGCCCGCCACATCTTCGTCCAGAGCGATGCCATGGTGGACTACATGGTGGCGCGGGGCGTGCCGGCCGCCAGGCTGAGCGCCGTGCCGATGGGGGTGGACATGGAATTGTTCGGCGCCGGCATCAGCGCCGGCGCGCGCCCGGCGGGCTGGGAGGGGCGGCCCATGCTGGGCTACCTGGGCAGCATGGACAAGGAGCGCCAGTTGCAGACCGTGGTCGACGCGCTGCAGCTGGCCCGCCGCCAGATCCCCGACGCCTGCCTGCTGCTGGTCGGCGCGGCGGCCAACCCCGCCGATACGGATCAGCTGATGGCCTATGTCCGCCAGCAGGGGCTGGAGGATGCGGTGCGCATCACTGGCTGGCTGCCGTCCAGCCAGGCCTGGCAGCTGCTGCTGAGCGCCGACGCCGCCGTCTCCTATGTGCCGCGCAATATGCTGTACGACGTCAGCTCGCCGACCAAGCTGCTCGAATACCTGGCGCTGGGCCTGCCGGCGGTGGGCAACGACATCCCGGACCAGGCCCACGTGCTGTCGTCCAGCGACGCCGGCTGGCTCACCGCCAGCGACGCCGCCTCGATGGCGCAGGCGCTGGTGGCGATCTTCAAGGACAGCGGCGCGGCCCGCGCCCGCGCCGCGCGCGGCCCGGCCTACCTGCGCGCGGCGCGCAGCTATGCCGTGCTTTCGGAGCAGGTGGCGCAACAATATCGGACGATTGTGGATGCTGGGAAATGAGTGTCGCCGCCCCGCACGGTACGGGGATTGCCGAAAGGATATCGAAACTGCTATATAATGCCCGACGTCAGCCCCTGCTTTGTTGCTAGTCGCTAGCCTTTCCCAACACCGCGCGCTGACTGGCGCGCGCTCCCAGAGCTTTTAAACATGTGGAAATACTCGTTAAAATTTTCGCTGCGCTCCCTGCTGCGTGACGCCGTGCGCGGCGTCGCCGCCCGCACCCTGCTGTACCCTGAGCTGGCGCGCAACGAACGCTCGGCGCCGGCGCTGGCGGCCTACGTGGCGGCCCGCTGCCGCCTGCTGGGCTTGCCCGTGCCGGCGCAGCCCAACGCCGTGCCCATGGTGGCGGACGGCGCGGCGACGATGGCCAAGGCCGACGTGCGCGGCACGCCGCAGCGCTACCTGCGCCCGCGCGGCCTGGGCACGCTGCTGCGCAACAAGATCAAGACCAGCGGCAGCTCCGGCCAGCCGCTGACCGTGGTGCAGGACCTGGCCTGCGTGGTGCGCGAGGAAGCCTTCATCCACCGCCACCTGCGCTGGATGGGTTTCGAGCCGGGCCAGCGGCGTGCCTGGATACGCGGCGACGTGGTGTGCGACGCCCAGCCGGCCGACGGCCGCTACTGGTGCTACGACTGGCCGGGCAAGATGCTGATGATGTCGTCCTACCATCTGGCCGGCGCCACCATCGGCGCCTATTGCGACGAGCTGCGCCGTTATGATCCGGTCATTATCCACGCGTATCCTTCATCCATCGCCGCGATCGCCGCCTGGCTGCATGCGCAGGGCCGGCGTTACGAGGGCGGGGCGCTGCGCGGCATCATGACCTCGTCCGAAACCATGGACGCCGACGTGCGGGCCCAGGTCGAGGCGGTGTTCGGCGTCAAGGTGTTCGACTGGTACGGCCAGGCCGAGCGCGTGGCCGCCATCGCCAACTGCGAGCATGGCAGCTACCACCTGCTGACCGACTACAGCATGGTCGAGCTGCTGGACAACGGCGACGGCACGGCCGAACTGGTGGGCACCAGCCTGAACAACCGGGCCACGGCGCTGGTGCGCTACCGCACCGGCGACCTGGTGCGGATGGGCGAGGGGCCGTGCGCCTGCGGGCGCCAGTTCCCGGTGGTGGAGGCGATCGGCGGCCGCAAGGAACGCGTGATCACCTTGCCCGACGGCCGCCAGATCGGCCGCCTGGACCACGTCTTCAAGGGCGCGGACCAGGTGGTGGAAGGGCAGATCGTGTATCGCGGCCGCGCCCGTTTCGAGCTGAACGTGGTGGTGGCGGCCGGCTTCTCGGCGGCCGACGAGGCCGAGCTGGTCGACAA
The DNA here is from genome assembly GCF_009380165.1 of Rugamonas rivuli. GTDB lineage: Bacteria > Pseudomonadota > Gammaproteobacteria > Burkholderiales > Burkholderiaceae_D > Rugamonas > Rugamonas rivuli. Next base: position 88,914 of record NZ_WHUF01000003.1, on the reverse strand, counting down.
CTTCCTGCTGCGCGTGCCGAACGTGACGGTCAGCGTGAACCGGGTGGCGGCGATCCCGCGCGGCCCCAATGGCAAGTTTGAATTTATCTCGTTGCAGGAAGCCGCATGACGGGCGCCTGCAACCATTACCCTGAACAGGCGCGATGAGCAAAATAATTGTGATGGCCGGCACCGGCTTCGACACCATGGGCGGCATTTCGTCGGTGGTCAAAGTGTACCGCGACGCCGGCCTGTTCCAGCGCTATCCCATCGTCTACCTGGCCACCCATTGCGACGGCAGCGCGGCGACCAAGCTGGGCGCCGCGCTGCGCGCCTACGGCCGCTACCTGTTGATGCTGCTCAGTTTCAAGGTCGGCCTGCTGCACGTGCACGTGGCTTCGCGCGCCAGCTTCTGGCGCAAGATGCCGCTGTTCCTGCTGGCCTTTTTGTTCCGCATTCCGACCATCCTGCACCTGCACGGCGCCGAGTTCGTCATCTTCTACGAGCAGGAATCCGGCCCGGTGCGGCGCCGCCTGATCCGCGCCGTCTTCAACCGCGCGCACCGCGTGGTGGTGCTGTCGGACATGTGGAAGCAATGGGTGGAAAGCATAGGCGTGCGCGCGCCGGTGCAGGCGATCTACAACCCGGTGATGCTGCCGGCGGCCACCGAGTGGTCGGCGCGCGCCAGCGGCCAGTTGCTGTTCCTGGGCCGCCTGGGCAAGCGCAAGGGCACCTACGACCTGGTCGACGCCCTGTCGCGCCTGCCGGCCGCGCCGGAAGCGCTGCTGGGCGGCGACGGCGAGACCGCCCAGACCACCGATTATGCGCGGCAGCGCGGGCTGGGCGACAAGGTCCGCATGCTGGGCTGGGTCGGCCCGGAGCAAAAGGCCGGCCTGCTGGCCTCGGCGACGATCTACGTGCTGCCTTCCTATAACGAAGGCTTGCCGATGAGCTTGCTGGAAGCGATGGCGGCCGGCATGCCGGTGCTCAGCACCACGGTCGGCGGCATCCCGGAAGCGGTCAGCGACGGCGTCGAAGGCTTCCTGGTGCAGGCCGGCGACATCGATGCGCTGACCGCGCGCCTGGACCAGCTGCTGGCCGATCCGGCGCTGGCGCAGCGCATGGGCGCGGCCGCGCGGCGCAAGGTGGAAACCACTTTCGCCAGCGGCGCGGTCTTGCCGCGCATTGAACAACTGTACCAAGAACTGGGATTCGCGCGCGCATGAGCACTTTAGGCTGGAAAATCAATCGTTTGAAACTGATGTCGGTGGGCGAGATCGTCTGGCGCGTCGAACAGATGGCGCGCAAGAAGGCCAGCAAGTTCGGCCTCGGCCTGGCGGCCCGGCCGCCGCTGCCTGCGCTGCCGGGTTCGCTGCCGCGCTTCCTGCCGGCCGGCGCCCAGGGCGGCGACGCCGCCGCGCTGCTGGCCGCGGCCGACGCCATCCTGGCCGGCCGCTGGAATGTGTTCGCCATGCGCGGCGTCGCGCTGGGCTTCCCGCCGCAATGGAACCGCGATCCCAAGACCGGCACCCAGGCGCCGATGGGTCTGGGCAAGGCCATCGACTACCGCAGCGAGCGCGTGGTGGGCGACATCAAATACCTGTGGGAACCGAGCCGCCACCTGGAGCTGGTGACGCTGGCGCAAGCCTGGCGCAGCAGCGGTGAGCAGCGCTACGCCGACGGCGCCCGCGCGCTGCTGCAATCGTGGTTCGACCAGTGCCCGTATCCGCAGGGCGTGCATTGGACCAGTTCGCTTGAACTGGCGGTGCGCCTGCTGAACTGGGCCTTCGCCTGGGAACTGCTGGGCGGCGCGGCCTCGCCGCTGTTTGCCGGCGCCGACGGCCAGCGCTTCCAGCGCCAGTGGCTCGACAGCATTTACCAGCACTGCCATTTCATCCAGGGCTATTTCTCGCGCCACTCGTCGGCCAACAACCATCTGTTCGGCGAGTACATGGGCTTGTTCGTCGCCAGCCTGGTGTGGCCGTGCTGGCCGGACTCGGCGCGCTGGCAGGCCCTGTCCAAGCGCGGCCTGGAAGTGGAGGCGCTCAAGCAGAACACCGCCGACGGCGTCAACAAGGAACAGGCGGTCTACTACCAGCACGAAGTGATGGACATGATGCTGCTGTGCCACCTGGTGGGGCAGGCGCATGGCGTGGCGTTCGCGCCGGCCTATCTGCAGCGGCTGGAAAAGCTGGCCGACTTCCTGGCCGCGCTGCTGGACGCCGGCGGCCACATGCCGATGACCGGCGACGCCGACGACGCCCAGATGGTGAGGCTGGCGCACGAGGCGGGCTGGTCGCCGTACCGTTCGCTGCTGGCCAGCTGCGCGCTGCTGTTCGGCCGCGCCGACTTCAAGCGCAAGGCCGGCGCGCTGGACGACAAGACCCGCTGGCTGTTCGGCGACGCCGGCCAGCAGCGCTGGGACAGCCTGGCGCCGGCCGGCGCCGAGCAGCCGGTGATGGCCTTCCCCGAGGGCGGCTACTACCTGCTGGGCCAGCGCTTCGGCGGCGCCGACGAAGTGCGCCTGGTGGCCGACTGCGCGCCGCTCGGCTATCTGTCGATCGCCGCCCACGGCCACGCCGACGCGCTGGCGTTCACGCTGTCGCTGGGCGGCGAGGAATTCCTGATCGATCCCGGCACCTACGCCTACCATACGCAAAAATCCTGGCGCGATTACTTCCGCAGTACTGCGGCGCACAATACCGTATGCGTCGACCACCGCGACCAGTCTGAAATCGGCGGCAACTTCATGTGGCTGCGCAAGGCCAACGCGCGCCTGCTGGCGCACCAGCCGGACGGCGCGCTGCAGCGCTTCGAAGGCGAGCACGATGGCTATCAATGCCTGGCCGATCCGGTGACGCACCGCCGGGTGGTCGAGTTCGATACGAACAGAAATACCCTCGTTGTCAAAGACATATTACAATGTCGGGGTTCGCATCATGTTGCACTGCACTGGCAACTGGCGGAAGGTTGCCGTACTGAATTAAACGACGGCGTGGTGCGGGTGCTGGGCCGGCGCAGCGAATTGCAGCTGCGCTGCGGCTTCGGCGGCGGCGCCGAAGTGTTGCGGGGCAGCGACACGCCGATCGGCGGCTGGATCTCGCGCCGCTTCGACGAAAAAACCGCTATCGACACGCTGCGATGGCAAGGTACCGTAGACGGTACGACAGAAATAGTGACTGAGCTGCGGCTGCTGGTGAATGCCACGCCGGACGCGGTTCAGGTAGTAAATTAACGGTGGCATCGACAATTCATTGAGGAGTGTATTTTGAAAATCAGTATCTTTGGCCTGGGCTATGTGGGCGCAGTATCCGCCGGTTGTCTCGCCACCGACGGACATGAAGTGGTCGGCGTCGATCCCAACCGCACCAAGGTCGACCTGATCAACCAGGGCACGACTCCGATCATCGAAAAAGACATCGGCGAAATGATCGCCGCCACCGTCAAGTCCGGCCACCTGCGCGCCACCGTCGACGTGCACGACGCCGTGATGAACACCGACATGTCGCTGATCTGCGTCGGCACCCCGTCGCAGCTGAACGGCAACCTGGACCTGAGCCATGTGCGCAAGGTGTGCGAGCAGATCGGCGCCGCGATCAAGGAAAAGACCAGCTTCCACGTCGTCGTCGCGCGCAGCACCATGCTGCCGGGCTCGATGAGCAGCGTGGTCATCCCGACCCTGGAAGCGGCTTCCGGCAAGAAAGCCGGCGTCGATTTCGGCGTCTGCAACAACCCCGAATTCCTGCGCGAAGGCACGGCCGTCTACGATTACTACCATCCGCCGAAGACCGTGATCGGCGAGAGCGACGAGAAGGCCGGCGCCATGCTGGTCCAGCTGTACGAGAAAATGGATGCGCCGCTGGTGCGCACCAACGTCGAGACGGCCGAGATGGTCAAGTACACCGACAACACCTGGCACGCCGTCAAGGTGGCGTTCGCCAATGAGATCGGCAACATCTGCAAGGCGGTCGGCATCGACGGCCACAAGGTGATGGAGATCTTCTGCCAGGACACCAAGCTGAACCTGTCGTCCTACTACATGAAGCCGGGCTTCGCCTTCGGCGGCTCCTGCCTGCCGAAAGACGTGCGCGCGCTGACCTACAAGGCGCGCAGCCTGGACCTGGACTTGCCGCTGCTGAACTCGGTGCTGCCATCGAACCAGAAGCAAGTCGAAAAAGGCTTGAAGATGATCATGGACAAGGGCGCGCGCAAGGTCGGCATCCTCGGCTTCTCGTTCAAGGCCGGCACCGACGACCTGCGCGAATCGCCGCTGGTCGACGTCATCGAGCACCTGCTGGGCAAGGGCTACGAACTGAAGCTGTACGACAAGAACGTCAACCTGGCCGCGCTGACCGGCGCCAACCAGGACTACATCCTCAACCACATTCCGCACATCTCCAAGCTGATGGTCGAGTCGATGGATGAAGTGCTGGCCTTCGCCGACACCATCGTCATCGGCAACGGCGCGGCCGAGTTCAAGACCGTGCCGGGCCAGCTGAAGCCGGGCCAGAACCTGGTCGACCTGGTGCGCATCAGCGCCGAGCAAAGCGGGGGGCAGTACGATGGCATCTGCTGGTAAGCGCCGCGTCCTGATCCTGGTCGAGAACCTGCCGTCGCCGTTCGACCGCCGGGTCTGGCAGGAGGCCACCACGCTGCACGCCAACGGCTACCTGGTGTCCATCATCTGCCCGACCGGCAAGGGCTATGAAAGCCGCTACGAGGAAATCGACGGCATCCACATCCACCGCTACAGCCTGCCGCTGGAAGCGGAGGGTGCCAAGGGCTATCTGGTCGAATACTCGCTGGCGCTGTTCCACACCTTCCGCCTGGCGTGGAAGGTGCATTTCGCGCGCGGCTTCGACGTCATCCACGCCTGCAATCCGCCCGATCTGCTGTTCCTGATCGGCGGCTTCTTCAAGCTGTTGATGGGCAAGAAGTTCCTGTTCGACCACCACGACATCAACCCGGAGCTGTACGAGGCCAAGTTCGGCCGCCGCGACTTCTTCTACAAGCTGATGGTGCTGTTCGAGCGCTGGTCGTTCAAGACCGCCGACGTCTCGATCGCCACCAACGAATCGTATAAAAAAATCGCGATCGAGCGCGGCGGCATGCCGGCCGACAAATGCTACGTGGTGCGCAGCGGACCCAAGCTGGACCGCCTGCGCGTGCTGCCGCCGGTGCCCGAGCTCAAGCGCGGCCGCCAGTTCCTGGTCGGCTACGTCGGCGTGATGGGCGCGCAGGAAGGCATCGACCTGCTGCTGCAGGCCGCGCAATACCTGATCCAGACCATGGGCCGCACCGACGTGCAGTTCGGCCTGGTCGGCGGCGGCACCTCGCTGGAGCAGATGAAGCAGATGGCGGCCGACATGGGCATCGCCGACTACGTCACCTTCACCGGCCGCGTGCCGGACCAGCAGCTGCTGGAAATGTTGAACACCGCCGACGTCTGCGTCAATCCCGACGTGGCCAACGACATGAACGACAAGTCGACCATGAACAAGATCATGGAATACATGGCCTTGGGCAAACCGATCGTGCAGTTCGACCTGGTCGAAGGCAAGGTGTCGGCGCAGGAAGCCTCGCTGTACGCGCTGAAGAACGACCCGGTCGACATGGCGCGCAAGATCGTCGAGCTGCTGGACGATCCGGCGCAGCGCGAACGCATGGGCGCCTACGGCCGCAACCGCGTGGTCAACGAGCTGGAATGGGAATACGAAGCGCCGAAACTGCTGGCCGCCTACGAGCGCCTGTACTCGGCCAACGCGCCGCTGCCTGGCGCGGTCTCGTCGTTACGGAAAGAGGGCAAATGAAGATACTAGTGACTGGCGGTATGGGCTACATCGGCTCGCATACCGTGGTGGAATTGCTGGCGGCCGGCCACGAGGTGGTGGCGCTGGATAACCTGTCCAACGCCAAGGCCTCGGTGCAGCAGCGCGTCGAGCGCATCGCCGGCAAATCGTTCACCTTTGTCGACGCCGACGTGCGCGACCGCGCCGCCGTGGAGGCGGTGTTCGCCGCCCACCGCATCGATTCGGTGATCCACTTCGCCGGCCTGAAGGCGGTCGGCGAATCGGTCGAGCAGCCGCTGCGCTACTACGACAACAACGTCACCGGCAGCCTGGTGCTGTTCGAATGCATGGCCAAGGCCGGCGTCAAGTCGCTGGTGTTCAGTTCCTCGGCCACGGTGTACGGCGATCCGGCCTCGGTGCCCATCCTCGAACACTTCCCGCTGTCGGCCACCAATCCCTACGGCCGCAGCAAGCTGATGATCGAAGAGATGCTGCGCGACCTGTACAAGGCCGACCCGAGCTGGCGCATCGCGCTGCTGCGCTACTTCAACCCGGTGGGCGCGCACGCGAGCGGTCTGATCGGCGAAGAGCCGAACGGCATCCCCAACAACCTGGTGCCCTACATTGCCCAGGTGGCCGACGGCAGCCGCGAGCGCCTGTCGGTGTACGGCAGCGATTATCCGACGCCGGACGGCACCGGCCTGCGCGACTACATCCACGTGGTCGACCTGGCGCTGGGCCATTTGGCCACGCTGTCCAAGCTGGCGACCTCCGCCGGCATTTTTACCTACAATCTGGGAACCGGCCGCGGCAACAGCGTGCTGGAAATGGTGCGCGCCTTCGAAGCCGCCAGCGGACGTCCCGTGCCCTACCAGCTGGTGGCACGCCGTCCCGGCGACATCGCCGCGTGTTATGCGGACGCCAGCCTGGCCGAACGCGAGCTGGGGTGGAAGGCGCAGCGCAATGTCGAGCAAATGTGCGCCGATTCCTGGCGCTGGCAAACCACGCCTACTGAATAGGAACTTCCCATGAAAGCAATGATACTTGCAGCAGGCAAGGGCACGCGCGTGCGCCCCCTGACCTACGATTTGCCCAAGCCCATGATCCCTATCCTGGGCAAGCCGGTGATGGCCTATCTGATCGAGCATCTGCACAAGTATGGCGTGACGGAGATCATGGTCAACGTCAGCTATTTGCATGAGAAGATAGAAGAGTATTTCGGCGAGGGCCACCAGTACGACGTCCAGATCGGCTACTCCTTCGAAGGCTACACCACCGACGACGGCGAAGTCGTGCCGCAGCCGCTGGGCTCGGCCGGCGGCATGAAGAAGATCCAGGAGTTCGGCGGCTTCTTCGACGACACCACCATCGTGCTGTGCGGCGACGCGCTGATCGACCTCGACATCAAGTCGGCGCTGTTCGAGCACCGCCGCAAGGGCGCGCTGGCCTCGGTCATCACCAAGGAAGTGCCGTGGGATAAGGTCTCCAGCTACGGCGTGGTGGTGGCGGACGCCGACGGCCGCATCACCGAGTTCCAGGAAAAGCCCAGCCAGCAGGACGCCAAGTCCAACTTCGTCAGCACCGGCATCTACATCTTCGAACCGGAAGTGATCGACCTGATCCCGTCGGGCCAGACCTTCGACATCGGCTCCCAGCTGTTCCCGCTGCTGGCCGAGAAGGGCATGCCGTTCTACGCCCAGACCCGCAACTACAACTGGATCGACATCGGCAGCGTCACCGATTACTGGGAAACCTGCCAGAGCGTGCTGATGGGCGAAGTGGCCCACCTGCACATGCCCGGCATCCAGATCAACGACGGCCTGTGGGTCGGCCTGAACACCAGCATCGACTGGGAAGGCACGACCATCGAAGGCCCGGTCTACATCGGTTCCGGCACCCGCGTCGAGGCCGGCGTGCACATCGTCGGACCGACCTGGATCGGCCACGGCAGCCACATCTGCGCCGGTTCCAAGGTCGTGCGCAGCGTGCTGTTCGAGTACACTCGCGTGTTACCGAATGTTTCGTTAAATGAAATGATCGTGTTTAAGGACTATAGTGTCGACCGCGCCGGCGAGATGAAGCACGTCTCCGAGACCGATCCCGATTCGTGGGCCAATGCCCGCGACCGCCGCAGCAAGCGCCGCACCGAACAGAGCAATGAACTAACAGATAAGAGAATCAGAGCATGAAAATTTACCCAGTGATCCTGTCCGGCGGTTCCGGCACCCGTTTGTGGCCGCTGTCGCGCGCCGTGCTGCCCAAGCAGCTGCTGCCGCTGGTCTCGGACCGCACCATGTTGCAGGACACCGCGCTGCGCCTGCACGGCCGGCCGCAGATGATGGCGCCGCTGGTAGTGTGCGGCAACGAGCACCGCTTCCTGGTCGCCGAGCAGATGCGCGAGATCGGCATCGCTCCGCTGGGCATTCTGCTGGAACCGGTCGGCCGCAACACCGCGCCGGCCGTGGCCGCCGCCGCCCACTACCTGCGCGCGATCGACGCCGACGCCGTCATGCTGGTGCTGCCGGCCGACCACGTGATTGAAAACGTCGACGCCTTCTACGCCGCCATCGAACACGCCGGCGCCATGGTGGACGGCGGTGCGCTGGCCACCTTCGGCATCGTGCCGACCGCGCCGGAAACCGGCTACGGCTACATCCAGAGCGGCAAGCCGGCCGCCGCCGCGCAGTGCTACAGCGTCGACCGTTTCGTCGAGAAGCCGGATCGCGCCACCGCCGAAGGCTTCGTCGCCGCCGGCAATTACTACTGGAACAGCGGCATGTTCCTGTTCCGCGCCGACAGCTACCTGAAGGAATTGCAGCAATACGCGCCGGCCATCGCCAACGCCACCGAGTCGGCCGTCAACAAGGATTACCGCGACCTCGACTTCTGCCGCCTGGACGAAGCCTCGTTCACCGCCTGCCCGTCGGACTCGATCGACTACGCGGTGATGGAGCACACCCGCCACGCCATCGTGGTGCCGGCCGACATAGGCTGGAACGACGTCGGCTCGTGGTCGGCGCTGTGGGAAGTGCAGCAGCAGGATGCCCAGGGCAACGCCACCCGCGGCGACGTCTACCTGGACGACGTCAGCGGTTCGCTGGTGCGCGCCGAGAGCCGCATCGTGGCCGTGGTCGGTGTCAAGGACGTGGTCGTGGTGGAAACCAACGACGCCGTGCTGGTCTGCCACAAGGACCAGGTGCAGCGCGTCAAGAACATCGTCGAGCACCTGAAGACCAAGCAGCGCACCGAACACCTGCACCACACCAAGGTCTACCGTCCATGGGGCTGCTACGAGGGCATAGACATCGGCGAGCGTTTCCAGGTCAAGCGCATCACGGTCAATCCGGGCGGCAAGCTGTCGCTGCAGATGCACCACCACCGCGCCGAACACTGGATCGTCGTCAGCGGCACCGCCCGCGTGACCTGCGGCGACCAGGTGACGCTGCTGACCGAGAACGAATCGACCTACATCCCGATCGGCACCACGCACCGCCTGGAAAATCCGGGCAAGCTGCCGCTGCACCTGATTGAAGTCCAGTCCGGCAGCTACCTGGGCGAGGATGACATCGTCCGCCTGGAAGACGTCTACCAGCGCGCCTGATGCCTTGTCGCGGCGGCCCCTGCTGAAAAGCGCGGCCGCCGTTTTCCCGTCTTGGCGTAGGCAGCTTCCTACGCCGCCTGCACTACCTTCATCTTTCCCCGCTTCTCCCTCTGGCCGCGGCGCCGGGCCTGCGCGCGCGCCTGGCGGGCACGGCCACGCGCGATTGCCGTCCGCTCAATCCCGGCATGTCAGCCATGCTAGGATCGACCGGCAGTGTGGAGCAACCGGCGGCAGCGCATGCCGCGGCCGCCTTTTTCAAAGGAGGTGATCTATGAAGCGTACACAAACCGTCATGGCGGCGATGGTGCTGGCCGCGGCCGCCGGCCTGCCATGGGCGCAGGCTGCCGACATCAGCCAGGGCGTGCAAACCCTGGACCTGAGCAGCGGCAGCGCCGTGCTCAAGCACGAGTTCAGCGCCGGCAATGCCGGCAACACATTCCACGACCGCTACGATTTCACGGCCGGCGCGGGGCAGTCGCTGGGAGCTTTCGTCGCCAGCCTGAACCAGTCCGACCTGGACCTGGGCGGCGCCGCTTTCGACAGTTTTAAGCTCTATAACTCGTCCGGTTTCTCGTTCGACGGCATGAAGCAGTCGGCGCCGGGCGCGGCGGTCGAAGTGTGGGCGCTGAGCATTCCGCACCTGATCGCCGACAACTACTACCTGCTGGTCAACGGCACCGTGCGCAACAACGCGGCCGGCAACTACGTGGGCTCGGTGGCGGTCAGCCCGGTGCCGGAACCATCCACGGCCGCCATGCTGCTCGGCGGCGTCGGCGTGCTGGGCTGGCTGGCGCGGCGTCGCAAAGCCTGACAATGGCGCTATAATTCAAACGGAAGCTGCCGCTTCCGTTTTTTTTAATCATTGCGATCGAACCACTTGCGACACTTCTTCCTTTTCCTGGCCGCCGTGCTGGCGTTTTCCGGCGCGGCCCGCGCGCAACATGTGCCTGCCGCCGGCCTCGGCCCCGCCCAATTGGCGGTGGTCATCAACGATGACGAACCCAACAGTGTCGAAATCGGCGAGTACTACCGCAAGGCGCGCGGCATCCCGGCCGCCAACATGGTGCACGTGCGCATCCCGCACCGGCCGCGCAGGCTCGACGCCGAGCAGTTCGACGCGCTGAAGGCGCAGATCGACGCCAAGCTGGGCCCGGACATCCAGGCCGTGCTGATGGTCTGGACCGCGCCGTACGCGGTCGAGTGCAATTCGCTGACCTCGGCCTATACGCTGGGCCTGGACAGCAGCCTGTGCGCCAAGAGCTGCGCCCCGAGCAAGCCCAGCAGCTATTACAACTCGCCGTCGGCCAAGCCTTACACCGACTACCGGATGCGCTTGTCCATGCTGCTGCCGATCGAGTCGGTGGAGGCGTCCAAGGCGCTGATCGACCGCGGCGTGCTGGCCGGCTTCGCCATGCCGACCGGCACCGCCTATTTCCTCACCACCAGCGACGCCGCGCGCAGCAGCCGGGCGCGCTTCTTCCCGCGCTCGATGAGCGTGCCGTCCAAGAAGCTGACCATCAAGAACCTGCAGGCCGACAGCATCGAGCAGGTCAGCGACATCATGGTCTACCAGACCGGCTTGACCCACGTGCCCAAGCTGGACACGCTGAAGTTCCTGCCGGGCGCGCTGGCCGACCACTTGACGTCGCAGGGCGGGGAGTTGCTGGCTGATGCGCAGATGAGCAGCCTGCGCTGGCTGGATGCGGGCGCGACGGCCAGCTACGGCACGGTCAGCGAACCGTGCAATCATTGGCAGAAGTTTCCCAATTCGACGGTGCTGCTGGGCCAGTACCTGCGCGGCAGCAGCGCGATCGAAGCCTACTGGAAGAGCGTGGCCTGGCCGGCCCAGGGCGTGTTTATCGGCGAGCCGCTGGCCGCGCCTTACCGCCGCTAAGCCGGCGGCGCCGGGCCGCCAGCGCCACGCATCCCAGGCCGGCCAGCCATAGCGCATAGGCTTGCGGCTCCGGCACGGCGGGCAGGGTTTCGACCTGCTCCAGCCACGGCTGGCCGCCCTGGCGCGTCACCATGGACAGCACCACCGGCTGGCCTGACATCCAATCGAGCGCTTGCATCGTTCCCGTCGCCGCGTAGGCGTGCGGCGCCTGCACGGTGCTGAACCACCACATCCCGTCCGGCGTACCACCCGGCTGGCGGCGATTCCATTCCATCCAATTCTCGTATTCCTGCAGCAGCTGGTCGCGCGACAGCATCGGCTTCTCGGCCTGCTCGTTGTCGCGCTCGGCGTCGGTCATGCTGCAAGGGTCGTAGAGAAAATCGATATTGATCTTTTTGCGCTGCTTCGCTGCGGGCGGCTTGACGGCTTCGGCGGCCGGGGCGGCGTGGCCGGCAGGGTGGACGGCAGGCTGCGCCTTCAGCGCCAGCATGCAGGCGCCGTGCTGCGGCGCGGCGGCGCGCGCCATCCAGGGACTGAGCAGGGCGCAAACGATTAAGACGGTGCGTAAGGTATTCATGATGCTCGCTCCATGGCGGCAGTCGGGCGATGCGGGGCCCGGATACTCAAGCTGGCCGGGCGCGGGGGAGGGGCGCGGGCCAGAAGAATGATGCGTCAAAAAATTACCATAAGGTAATTTGAATTGCGTTTAAGTAATGGTAGCACGCAGTGGGCGGATAGGCCAGAAAAAGCCGGGAACCATGCTTTAGTCCGAACGGACTAACGCTGTGTCATCAAGGCGTCAATCCCGCGCCTTAATATGCAAAAGGCAATGTTTGCAACCATTTTGTTAAGACTGCCGCGCCGACCTTTCTCCATCCCAGGACCCATACATGAAAAAAACTACCCACTCGCCTCAAGCCCAGGCTGCCGCTACGCCGGGCCGGCGCACCATCATCGCTGCCGCCCTGATGGCGGGCCTGTCGGCGCCGGCCTTCGGCGCATCGCCGGTTGTGATCAGCCAGGTGTACGGCGGCGGCGGCAACTCCGGCGCCACCATCAAGAATGACTTCATCGAACTGTTCAACCGCAGCGACGCGCCGGTCAGCCTGAGCGGCTGGAGCGTGCAGTACGCCAGCGCCGCCGGCTCCTCGTGGCAAGTGACCAAGATCAGCGGCAACCCGGTGCTGCAGCCCGGCCAGTACTACCTGGTCCAGGAGGCGGCCGGCACCGGCCCCGGCAGCGCGCTGGTCCCGGACACCACCGGCACCATCCCGATGAGCGGCACGGCCGGCAAGGTCGCGCTGGTCAACGACGGCAATGCCCTGGCGGGCGCCGCGCCGAGCGGCGCCACGCTGGTCGACCTGCTGGGTTTTAACGCCGGCTACTTCGAAGGCACGAACGGCCCTGGCCTGACCAACACCACCGCCGCGCTGCGCGCCAACGGCGGCTGCACCGACACCGACAACAACGGCAGCGACTTCGCCACCGGTGCGCCCAACCCGCGCAACACCTCCACGCCGGTGCACCTGTGCAGCGTGCCGGCCGCGCCGCCTATCGTCGCCAGCTGCCCGGCCAGCCTGGCTATGGCGTCCGGCTTCACCGGCAGCGCCGACCTGAGCGCGACCGACGCCGACGGCACCGTCAACAACGCCGTGATCACCTCGACCCCGGTGCCGGGCATCAGTCTGGTCAACTTCCAGGCCGCTAGCGCCGCCGGCGGCACCGCCACCGCCAGCCTGAACGTGGCCGCCAGCGTGCCGCAGGGCAGCTACCCGGTCGCCGTGCGCTTCGATAACGACCAGTCGCAGCAAGCCAGCTGCAGCATCAGCGTCACCGTTGCCGCGCCGGCCGGCGTCACCCACACCATTCCGCAAATCCAGGGCCCGGGCGAGACCAGCCCTTACGCCGGCACCGTGCAGACCACCGAAGGCGTGGTGACGGCCAAGGTCGGCTCCGGCTTCTTCATCCAGGACGCGGTCGGCGACGGCAATCCGCAAACCTCGGACGGCATCTTCGTCTACACCACCGCCGCCAACACCGGCACCGTCAAGGTGGGCGACCAGGTGCGCATCACCGGCACCGTGACCGACTACGCGCCGGTCGCCGGCGGCCACGCCTACACCGAGCTGCAGAACATCACCGCCATCGTCAAGACCGGCAGCGGCATCGCCATCACGCCGACCAATATCCAGCTGCCATACGCCAACCTGGGCCAGGTCGAAGGCATGCTGGTGCGCTTCACCAATGCGCTGACCGTGTCGCAGCTGGAATTCCTGGGCGACCGCGGCGAAGTGACGCTGTCCGCCGGCCGCCTGGAAGCGCCGACCAACCACTACGCCGCCGGCTCGAACGAAGCCAAGGCGTTGGCCGCCGCCAACGCGCAAAGCCAGATCGTGCTGGACGACGGTATCTTCGTCACCCCGGCCACGATTCCTTACCTGGGCGCCGACGGTTCGCTGCGCGCCGGCGATACCGTGTCCGACCTGACCGGCGTGGTCGACTTCGGCGCCAAGGGCGGCGGCGGTGCGGGCTTCAAGCTGCAGCCGACCGTGGCGCCGGTGTTCTCGCAAGACAATCCGCGTACCGCGCCGCCAGCCCTGGCTGCCGGCAACATCAAGGTCGCCAGCGCCAACGTGCTGAACTACTTCACCACCTTCACCAACGGCGAAGATGTCGAAGGCCATACCGGCCAGGGCTGCTCGCTGGGCGCGAGCATCAGCAAGTCCAACTGCCGCGGCGCCGACAACCTGAACGAGTTCAAGCGCCAGAACGCCAAGATCGTCGGCGAACTGAAAGCCATCGACGCCGACGTCTTCGGCCTGATGGAAATCCAGAACAGCGGCGAGTACACGGTGGGCTACCTGGTCAAGGCGCTGAATGAAGCGATCTCGCCGGGCACCGGCTTCCAGACCTACGCGGTCGTGCCGAAGCCTGCCGCCACCGGCACCGACGCCATCCGCGTGGCGATGATCTACAAGCCGGCCACGCTGACCATGGTGGGCAGCGCCATATCCGACGCCGACGCCGTCAACAACCGTCCGCCGATGGCGCAGACCTTCGTCGCCGCCAACGGCGCCAAGTTCTCGCTGATCGTCAACCACCTGAAATCGAAGGGCAGCTGCCCTGGCGGTTCCGGCGCCGACGCCGACAAGGGCGACGGCCAGAGCTGCTGGAACGCTACCCGCGTGCTGCAGGCCAATCGCCTGGTCAACACCTTCGCGCCGCAAGTGGCCGCCGCCGCCGGCGACGCCCGCGTGCTGATGATCGGCGACTTCAACTCCTACGGCATGGAAGACCCGATCAAGGTCATCACCGACAAGGGTTATGTCAACCAGCTGGAGCGTTTCGTGCGCGGCAGCGGCGCCATGCCTTACTCCTTCGTCTTCAACGGCGAAGCGGGTTATCTGGACCACGCGCTGGCCAGCCCGGCACTGACCGCCTCGGTGGCCGACGCCGCCGAATGGCATAACAACGCCGACGAGCCGACCGTGATCGACTACAACACCGACGGCAAGCCGGAAGACAAGTACACCGCCGCACCGTACCGCGCTTCCGACCACGATCCGGTGGTCATCAGCCTGAACCTGGCCGCGCCTTACAGCGACGTCAGCGCCAGCGTCAAGTCGGCCGCCACCGGCCTGGTGCTGAACCGCGCCACCGGCAAGTACACGTCGACGTTCTCGATCACCAACACCGGCGCCGCCGCGCTGACCGGTCCGTTCCAGGTCGAGTTCGACGGCCTGCCGGCCGGCGTTACGTTGAGCAACGCCAGCGGCAGCCACGCCGGTGCGCCTTACATCACGGTCAACGCCGCCACGCTGGCGCCGGGCGCCACGGTCTCCTTCGCGCTGAGCTTCAGCAAGACGGGCACGGCCAACATCAGCTACACCACCAAAGTCTTCAGCGGCAATTTCTAAGGATATGAACATGTTCAAACCAAACTTCTCCCTGACCCTGCGCAACGCGGCCCTGGCGCTGGCGCTGAGCGCCTGCGGCCTGGCGTCGGCACAGACGCTGCACGTGGAACTCAACACCGCGTCGCTGGTCAACACCGGCTTCCTGGACCTGCAGTTCAACCCGGCCAACACGCCGGCCATCTTCGCCAGCGCCACCATCAGCCATCTGAGCGGCTTCGGCGACCTGAGCGGCGTGAGCCTGATCGGCGACGTGCAGAAGCAGGGCGCTGGCTTTGTATTCGGTAACACCACCGACTACAACGACCTGTTCCAGGCGATCTCGTTCGGCGGCAAGGTCAGCTTCGATGTCACCTTCGGCGGCCTGTCCGACCCGTCGGCGGCGGCGATCCAGAGCAAGTTCGCCGTGTCGCTGTACGGCGCCGACGGCACCACCGCGCTGGGCAACTACAACCCGCAGGACAGCACCCTGATGTCCTTCACCTGGCAGCCGACCGCCGGCGCCGGCGCCGTGACGTCGGACATCAGCGACCGCACGATCGCCAGCATCAGCGCGGTGCCGGAACCGTCGAGCTGGGCCATGCTGGGCGCCGGCGTGGTGCTGGTCGGCGTTGCCCGCCGCCGCAAGCTCGCCGCCTGAATTTGATGGCTGCAAAAAAACGACACCTGCGGGTGTCGTTTTTTGCGTTTAGACCGCGCCTTCTAAATGGCAAGTAACACAGGCGGACGCTGGACAGGTGGGGGATATATATCGCGAAACTCTAAATCCGCGATGGAAATCATATTAGTAATGCCAGATTGCTTGTTGCATAGTGCTTCCTTTACACGGATTTGCCATGCGACCCGCCCATATCCTTGTCATTGAAAACGAGCCTGCGATCCAGGAACTCATCGCCCTGAACCTGAGCATGGCGGGGCACACCGTCAGCCGCGCGCGCGACGCCGAAAGCGCGCTGCTGATGCTGGACGACAGCCTGCCGACCATGCTGATGACGGACTGGAACCTGCCCGGCCAGTCCGGCCTGTCGCTGATCCGCCGCCTGCGCGGACACGCCCACACGCGCGACCTGCCCATCATCATGGTGACGGCCCGCTGCGGCGAGCCGGACAAGATCATGGCGCTGGAAAGCGGCGCCGACGACTACATGACCAAGCCCTTCAGCCCGCGCGAGATGGTGGCCCGCGTGCACGCGCTGCTGCGCCGCCTGCAGGCGCCGGCCGTGCCGCAAGCGGCCGACGCGGTGCAGATGGCCGGCCTGCGGCTCGATCCGCAGACGCTGCGCGTGACGGCCGGCGCCCGCGAGCTGGCCATGGGGCGGGTCGAATTCAAGCTGCTCAACTTCCTGATGAACCACCCGGAGCGCGTCCACAGCCGCGCCCATCTGCTCGACCAGGTGTGGGGCAACGCCGTCTACCTCGACGAACGCACCGTGGACGCCCACGTCGGCCGCCTGCGCACGGCGCTGCAGCCCAGCGGCCACCAGGAGCACATCGAAACCGTGCGCGGCAGCGGCTACCGCTTCGTCGCCTGGGAGCAGGGCGGCCGGGCGATCCGCGAGGCGGCCCGGGCCTGACGATGGAGCCATTGATCATCCTCAGCAAGATGGAGCAGGAATACCTGCTGCACGCCATCGAAGCGGTGCTGCCGCTGCGCCAGCCCCGCCAGTTCTGCCTGTGGACCCTGGGCCAGTTCCAGGCGCTGCTGCCGCACCGCATCATGGTGTGCCTGCAGTTCGGCCCGCAGGACGAGGTGCAGCACGTCGAATGCATGCACAGCACGGTGCTCGACGCCGGCCTGCTGGCGCGGCTGGGCGGCAAGACCGACGGCCTGGCGCTGCGCCTGGCCCGCCACTGCCGCGACGGCCAGCGGCTGCCGGCCATGCTGGACGCCACCGCCGGCCAGGACGGCGCCGCGCGCCAGCCGCTGGCGCCCTTCATCGACGAGCTGCGCGAGCTGGGCCTGGATAATCTGCTGGTCCACGGCACCGAGCGCCTGCCGGGCGGATCCACCTTCTTCGTGCTGTTCGGCCTGCCGCATCGTCCGCGCCCGCGCCACGCCTACTTCCTCGAACTGCTGCTGCCCTATCTGCACCTGACGCTGCAGCGCGTTGGCCAGCAGCAGCGCCAGGCCCGCGCCGGCGCGCTGGCGCGGCCGGCCAGCGCGCGCGAGCTGGAAATCCTGCACTGGGTGCGCGAGGGCAAGAGCAACGAGGAAATCGGCCTGATCCTCGGCATCAGCGGCCTGACGGTGAAGAACCATCTGCAGCGGCTGTACCGCCTGCTGGGCGTGTCCAACCGCGCCCACGCCATCGCGCGCGGCATGGCGCTGCACCTGTTCGACCAGCCGTGGACGCCGCTGGCCAGGGCCGCCTGATCTGAAACCGTCGCACTCTCCCTGCACGCTTGCAAGAAAAGGTTGTCTGCTATGCAAACCGCATGGTAGCCTCTGACTTCTTGCCGGTAGGCGTGTGGTGCATTAAGGAGTCGTTCGGATGGAAGTTGCAAAGAATTACCGTCAGACCGCAGCTCACAAGGCTGGCGGCTTTACCCTGCTGGAATTGCTGGTCGTTATCGTGATCATCGGTTTGCTGGCGGCGTATGTCGGTCCCAAGTATTTCGCCCAGCTGGGCAAGTCGGAAGTGACCATCGCCAAGGCGCAGATCGAGGCGTTTGAAAAATCGCTGGACACCTACCGCCTGGACGTGGGCCGCTACCCGACCACCGAGGAAGGCCTGGCCGCATTGCTGGTGGCGCCGCCCACGGCGGGCGCCAAGTGGAACGGCCCCTACCTGAAGAAGGGCGTGCCGCGCGACCCATGGGGCCATGACTACGTCTACAAGGCGCCGGGCGCCAAGGCTGAGTTCGACATCACTTCGCTCGGCCGCGACGGCAAGGCCGGCGGCACCGGCGAAGACGCCGACATCACTTCACAATAAGCCTCGCCGTCCAGGAAAGCAGTCCATGCAGTTCGATGTCCGCACCTTGTCGGCCGATATGGCCATCTCGCATCTGGTGATCGACGGCCGGGACGAGGCCGATGCGCGCCGCCAGGTGGAGGCGCGCGGCCTGTACGTCAGCGCCATCGCCCCCGTACGCGGCAGCCTCGGCCTGCGCGGCGGCAAGGCGCGCGGCAAGGGCCTCTCGCTGGTGCTGTTCAGCCAGGAGCTGCTGGCGCTGCTCACCGCCGGCCTCGGCATCGTCGAAGGCCTGGAGGCGCTGCTGGAAAAGGAAACCAGCCCCGTCACGCGCAGCGTGCTGGAGCGCCTGCTGGCCGGCCTGCGCGAAGGCCAGCGCTTCTCCGCCGTGCTGGCCGAGCAGCCCGAGCTGTTCCCGCCGCTGTACATCGGCATCGTCAAGGCGGCCGAGGGCACGTCGGACCTGCCGCGTTCGCTGTCCCGCTTCATCGACTACCAGCAGCGCATCGACCTGGTGCGCGGCAAGCTGGTGTCGGCCGCGATCTATCCCTGTATTTTGCTGCTGGTCGGCGGCGGCGTCAGCCTGTTTTTAATCGGCTACGTGGTGCCGCGCTTTGCCGAGGTCTACCAGGGCGCCGGCCGCAACCTGCCGTGGCTGTCGCAGCAGATGCTGAACTGGGGCCAGTTCGCCGGCGCCCACACCACGCTGCTGCTGGGCGGCATCGCCGCCGTGCTGGCCGCGCTGGCGCTGGGCGTGCGCCAGCTGATGGGCAGCGGCGGCATGCTGCGCCTGCTGGGGCGCCTGCCCGGCATCGGCGAGCGGGTGCGCATCTACGAACTGTCGCGGCTGTACCTGACGCTGGGCATGCTCAGCGAAGGCGGCATCACCATCGTGCACGCGATCGAAACCGTGCAGGGCATGGTGTCGGCCGGCATCCGCCAGAACCTGCAGGCGGCGCGCGCCGCCATCGAATCGGGCCTGCCGCTGTCGACCGCCTTCGAGGCCAACCAGCTGACCACGCCGATCTCGCTGCGCATGCTGCGCGTGGGCGAGCGCACCGGCGACATGGGACCGATGCTGACCCAATCCGCAGCCTTCTACGACGGCGAAATCAGCCGCTGGATAGAACGCTTCACACGAACCTTTGAACCGCTGCTGATGGCCGCGATCGGCCTGGTGGTCGGCGCCATCGTGGTGCTGCTGTATATGCCGATTTTCGATCTGGCCGGAGACATGTCATGACGGCCCACGCCACCCCCATCATCGCCGGCGCGGCGCCTGTTCCTGCGCTCGATACCGCACTGGTCGCGCGTGCGCGCCACCTGCGCCAGCAATCCAAGCGCACGCTGGTCGAAGAACTGGTCGCGCTGAGCGGCATGGAAGCGCGCCTGGTGGTGCAGGCGCTGGCGCAGCCGTTCGGCATGGCGGTGCTGGAGACCATCGACATGCTGGCCTACACGCCGGCCTTCGATTTGCTGCCGCTGTCGCAGGCCTTGGCGCGTCACTGCGTGCTGCTGCGCGCGCACGACGGCACGGTAGTCGGCGTGATCGCAGATCCCTTCGACCTCGATCTGCAAACCTGGCTGGGCACGCAGGCGCGCGCCACGCCGCACGCGCCGCTGCACACCCGTCTTGCGCTGCAGGCCGACATCCAGGCCTATCTGTCGAAGCAGGAAGAATCGGCGCGCGCCACCGACACGCTGCTGCCCGGCGCCAGCGAAGGCCGGCGCGACGGCAAGACCGCCGCCGTGCTGTCGTTCGCCTCGGTGTCGGAAGCGGCCAGTCCCGCCGTCCGCCTGGTCAACTCGACGCTGTACGACGCGCTGAAAGCCGGCGCCTCCGACATCCACCTGGAAAGCACGGCCGGCGGCCTGGCGGTCAAGTACCGCGTCGACGGCGTGCTCGATCACGCCACCTCCGTCAACGGCATCGACGTCGCCGAGCAGATCATCTCGCGCCTGAAGGTGCTGGCGGAGCTGGACATCGCCGAACGCCGCGTGCCGCAGGACGGCAGCTTCCGCGTCGAAGCCAACTCGCGCGAGATCGACCTGCGCGTCTCCATCATGCCGAGCATCCACGGCGAGGACGCGGTGATCCGTATTCTCGACAAGCGCGCCATGATCGAGGCCTACGGCTCGCTGACCTTGGAAGCGCTGGGCTTCGACGCGCCGTCGCTGGCCACGCTGCGCGTGCTGGCGCAGGAAGCCTACGGCATGCTGCTGGTGACGGGGCCCACCGGCTCCGGCAAGACCACCACGCTGTACGCGGCGCTGACCGAGATCCACAACGGCCGCGAGAAAATCATCACCATCGAAGACCCGGTCGAGTACCAACTGCCGGGCATTCTGCAAATTCCGGTCAACGAGAAGAAGGGCCTGACCTTCGCCAAGGGCCTGCGCTCCATCCTGCGCCACGACCCGGACAAGATCATGGTCGGCGAGATCCGCGACCGCGAGACGGCGGAAATCGCCGTGCAGTCCGCGCTGACGGGCCACCTGGTGCTGACCACCGTCCACGCCAACAACGTGTTCGACGTGTTCGGCCGCTTCACGCACATGGGCATCGACCCGTATGCGTTTGTGTCGGCGCTGAACGGCATCTGGGCGCAGCGACTGGTGCGCATCAACTGCCCGCACTGCGCGGCGCAGTACACGCCGGACGACCACGAGCTGGCCAGCGTCGGCCTGGCGCGCGCCGATGTCTACGACTACCGCTTCATGCAGGGCAAGGGCTGCGGCGATTGCCGCGGCACCGGCTACAAGGGCCGCCGCTCGATCGCCGAGATCCTGACGCTGAACGACGAGATCCGCGAGCTGATCGTCGACAAGCGGCCGATCCGCCAGATCAAGCAGGCGGCTTACGAGAACGGCACGCGCAGCCTGCGGCAGGCCGCGCTGGAGCTGGTCAAACGGGGCGGCACCACGCTGTCCGAAATCAAACGAGTTACCTTGCATGCGTAGAGCTATTGGACAATCCTTGCGCATCGGCGTCTCCGCCCATGCGGTCAGCCTGCTGCGCATCAGCCGCTGGCGCGGCGAGCCGGTCACGGTGCTGGCCGAGCATGCGTTCGCGTCGTCGAGTGAGCATCCGTTCGACGCCATCGCCAACGCGCTGCGCGCGCTGCTGGGCGAACAGCTCGGCGACAAAAGCGTGGCCGGCTGGCCGGTCAGCATCGTGCTGGCCGACGACCTGACGCGGATGTGGCGCGTCGTGCCGCCGCCTGGCGCGGCGCGGTTGGCCGACATCGAAGCGGCGGCCGGTTTCCGCTTCCAGGCGCTGTACGGCGAAGCGCCTGCGGCCTGGCAGATCGCCGGCGACTGGGATGCCGCGCAGCCGTTCTTTGCCGCCGCCGTGCCGCGTGCCTTGCTGGCCGTGCTGCAGCTGGTGGCGCAGGAGTTCAAGCTGCACGTCGTCGGCATCGAGCCGCATTTCATCACGGCGTACAACCGCTGGCGGCGCGGCTTCAAGCCGGGCGCGTGGTTCGGCCTGGTGCATGACAATCTGCTGACGCTGGCCGCCATCGAAGCGGACGGCAAAGGCATACGCGCGATCCGCGTGGTGCCGATGCCGGCCGGGCAGGGCGCCGACCAGTACTGGCTGGGCCAGACGCTGAAGCGCGAAGCGCTGCTGCTCGACATGGAGGCGCCGGAGCTGCTGCAGGTGTGCGGCGCGGCGCCGGCCGCATGGAGCAAGGCGGGCGACCAGCCCGCGCACATCCCGTGCGTGGTGCTGGACCAGGCGCAGCAGGCCTCCGGCGGCAAGCTGTCTTCGATGGCGCTGCTGGCGCGCGGCGGGAGCAGGGCATGAGACAGATGAATATCGATTTCGCACCGCGCAGCCTGCGCCGCAGCTTGTTCCACACGCATCCCGCAGTGCTGGCGCTGGGCGGCGCGGGATTGCTGCTGTGCGCGGCCGCCGGTTTCGGCGGCTGGAAGCTGGTCGAGCAGCAGCGCTTGCGCGAGCATCAGCTGCGCCACATCCAGGAGCGCGCGGCGGCCATCTCGGCGCGGCCGGTGGAGGTGGCGCGGGTGGCGATACCGGAAGGGCAGGCAGCCTTCGTCAACGGCGCCATCCTGCAACTGAACCTGCCGTGGCGCGACCTACAGGATGCGGTGGCCGCAGCCACGCCGCGCAGCGTGGCGCTGGTGGCGATGGAGCCGGACCCGCGCAAGCAGGTGCTGAAGATCACCGCCGAAACCAAGACCAGCGACGAGATGGTGGCCTACGTGGCGGAGCTGAAGCAGCAGGAGCTGTTCAGCGGCGTGACGCTGACGCGCCATGAAATCAACGAGCAGGATCCCAACCGGCCCTTGCGCTTCCAGCTGGAGGCCGCATGGGTAAGCCGATGAGCACTACGGACATCAAGGTGGACGTGGCCACGTTCGTGCTGCGCGCGCGGCTGCTGCTGGTGCGGCTCGGCGCTCCGGCCTGCATCGCGCTGGCGCTGTGCCTGGCCGGCGCGGCCGCGTGGGGCTGGCTGCTGCCGCAACGCGCGGCGCAGGCGCGGTTGATGGCGCAGCCTTTGCCGACGCCCACGTCGCTGGTGACGGCGCCACCGCCGCCGTCGGCCAACCAGAACCTGGCCGGCTTCTACGAGGTGCTGGGCGAGAAGCGCTACGCCGAGCAGCAGGTCAAGGTGCTGTTCGACCTGGCGGCCAAGAACAATCTGACGCTCAGCCTTGGCGAGTACAAGGCCGGCTACGACAAGGCCAGCCGCGTCAGCACCTACCAGATCATCCTGCCGGTGAAGGGGCCATACCAGTCCATCTGGCAGTTCGCCATGCAGGGCTTGCGCGAGATGCCGTTTGCCTCGCTGGACGACATCGGCTTCCGCCGCGAGTCCATCGCCGAATCGACGGTGGAAGCGCGCCTGCGCTTTACCCTGTACCTGAAGGACGGCGAGCCATGAAGCCTTATCAAATCGTGATGGGTGTGGCGTTGGCCGCGGCGGCCGGGCTGGCGCTGTTCGGCGATAACACGCCGTCGGGCGACATCGCCGAGCCGGTGGCGCGCAGCGCTGCCGCATCGGCCGCGCCGGCGGCAGCCGCGCCCGCGCCGCGCGCCGGCAGGGACAACAAGCCGCAGGCCGACGTGGCGATCCTGCGCCTGACGCCGCGCGCCATGCTGGTGGGCGAATCCGGCGAGGCTACCTTCGCATCGGGCGAGGGCGTGTTCCTGGGACAGAGCTGGAACCCGCCGCCGCCACCGCCGCCACCACCGTCGAAGGAACCGCCGCCCGCACCAGTGGCGCCGCCGATGCCGTTCACGGTGCTCGGCAAGGGCGTCGCCGACGGCGCCTGGGAAGTCTATCTTGCGCATGGCGACAAGACTTATGTGGTGCGCAATCACACCGTCATTGACGGCACCTACCGCGTCGAGAAGATCGCGCCGCCGCTGATGTCCGTGACCTATCTGCCTTTGAATCAGGTACAACAGATCAATATTGGAGTCCTCGACTGATGGCTAGTCATCTGAAGAATTTGGGCCGCCGCGCCGCGCTGCCTGCCTTGTTGGCCGTCGCCCTGGGCGGCTGCGCCGGACAAATGGCCTATCGCGATGGCCGCGACCTGATCGCCCATGACCAGATCGAAGCCGGCCTGCTCAAGTACCAGGAGGCCGTGAAGGCGGAACCGGGCAACGCCCAGTACCGCCAGGCCTTCCTGATGGAGCGCGACCGCGCAGCGCAGCGCTTCCTCGACCAGGCCGAACGCCTGCAGGACGAGGGCAAGCTCGATCAGGCGGCGCAGCTGTTCCGCCGCGTGCAGGCGCTGGACCCGCTCAACGAGCGCGCCCGTGCCGGCATGCGCGCGCTGGAGCGCGACGACCGCCAGGCCAAACTGCTGGCGGCCGCCGGCGCGCACGCCAACAAGGGCGAGTACGAGCTGGCCAAGCAGAAGCTGAACGCGATGCTGACCGAGAACCCGGCCAACGACAAGGCCCGCCAGATGCTGCGCGAAGTGACGGAGAAGCTGGCGCCTGCGGCGGCGGAGCCGGGCCTGGCGAAAACCTACAAGCAGCCGATCTCGATCGAGTTCCGCGATGCGCCGCTGAAGCAGGTGTTCGAAGTGATCTCGCGCCGCTCCGGCCTGAACTTCGTGTTCGACAAGGACGTCAAGACCGACCAGCGCACCACCGTGCTGCTGAAGAACAGCACCGTCGAATCGGCGATCTACTATCTGCTGCTGACCAACCAGCTGGAGCAGCAGGTGATGGATGCGAACACCATCCTGATCTACCCGAACGTGGCGGCCAAGCTGAAGGAATACCAGGAGATGACGGTCAAGACCTTCTTCCTGGCGAACGCCGAGGCCAAGCTGGTGGCCAACACGCTCAAGACCATCCTGAAGTCGCGCGACGTGGTGGTCGATGAAAAGCTCAATCTGCTGATCGTGCGCGACAGCCCGGAGGCGATCCGCCTGGCCGAGAAGCTGGTGGCGCTGCAGGACACGCCGGAAGCGGAAGTGATGCTGGAAGTCGAGATCCTGGAGGTCAAGAAGGGCAGCGTGATGGACCTGGGCGTGGTGTGGCCGACCGGCGTCGGTCTGACGCCGCTGTCGACGTCGGGCGGCACCGGCATCACCATCCGCGACCTGAACAACCTGAACCAGCGCACCATCGGCGTGACCGGCATCGCGCTCGGCGTCAACGCCAACAAGAACGATACGGATTCCAACCTGCTGGCCAACCCGCGCATCCGCGTGCGCAACAAGGAAAAGGCCAAGATCGTCATCGGCGACAAGCTGCCGGTGATTACCACCACCGTGTCCTCGGGCATAGGCGGCTTCGCCAGCGACAACGTCACCTATGTCGATGTCGGCCTGACGCTGAACGTCGAGCCCACCATCTACCTGAACGACGAGGTGGCGATCCGCGTGCAGCTGGAAGTCAGCAACCTGACCGGCACGCTCACCACCAAGACCGGCGGCACCGCCTACCAGATCGGCACGCGCCAGGCCACCACCATGCTGCAGCTGAAGGATGGCGAAAACCAGGTGCTCGCCGGCCTGATCAACAGCGAGGAGCGCGGTACCGCCAACCACGTGCCGGGCGCGGGCGACCTGCCCATCGTCGGCCGCCTGTTCGGCAGCAAGCGCGACGACAACCAGAAGACCGAGATCGTGCTGTCGATCACGCCGCACCTGATCCGCAATGTGCAGCGTCCGGAGGCGTCGGCGTCGGAGTTCTCGGCCGGCACCGAGGCCAGCTTCCGCCGCCGTCCCGACATGAGCGCGCGTCCGTCCGTGGCCATGCCGCCGCCGCCGGGCGCCTTGCCGCCGCCAGCGGGCGTGCAGACGGCGCCGTTGCGCCCGCCGGTGCAGGCGATGCCCTTGTCGCAGGGGCAGCCGGCGCCGTTGCCGCCGTCGCAGGGACAACAGCCGCAGCCGGTGCTGCCGCCGCCGGAACCGGAACCCGCACCGACCCAGCCGGTGCAGCAGTAAGCACATGATGAAGCGCGTCCGCGGGTTCACGCTGATCGAGCTGTTGGTGACGCTGGCCATCCTCGGCCTGCTCAGCGCGCTGGTGGTGCCTACCGCGCACGTGGTGGTGCAGCGCCGCCAGGAGCAGGAGTTGCGCGAGGGACTGCACCAGATCCGCCACGCGCTGGACGCCTACAAGCTGGCCTACGACCAGGGCCGGATCGCCAAGACGCTGGCGTCCACCGGCTACCCGAAGACGCTGGAGCTGCTGGTGGAGGGCGTGCCGGATTTGCAGAATCCCAAGCACACCAAGATGTATTTTTTACGCCGGGTGCCGCGCGATCCCTTCAACCCGGATGCGTCGCTGGGCGAATCGCAAACCTGGGGCAAGCGCAGCTACGCCAGCGACGCCGACCAGCCCCGGGAGGGCGAGGATGTCTACGATGTCTACAGCCTGAGCGACAAGACCGGCCTGAACGGTGTGCCGTATAGAAAATGGTGACGATGAAAACCAAAGGATTCACGCTGATCGAGCTGCTGGTGGTGCTGGGCATCATCGCCTTGCTGTTGACCCTGGCCGTGCCGCGCTATTTCCCCAGCGTCGACAAGTCCAAGGAGATCGTGCTGGCCGATAACCTGCGCAATGTGCGGCAGGTGCTGGACCAGTACTATGGCGACACCGGCCGCTATCCGGACACGCTGGAGCAGCTGGTGGAGAAGAAGTATCTGCGGGCGATGCCGGTCGATCCGATCACCGACAGCGATAGCACGTGGATCATCGTGCCGCCGGAGGATGTCGCCAAGGGCGGGATCTACAACATCAAGAGCGGCGCCCCCGGCACCGACCGCAGCGGCAAACCGTATTCCGACTGGTGATGCGTGCTCCGCGCCCCGGCCGCAGCGGCGGCTTTACCTATCTGAGCCTGATCATCCTGCTGGCGATCATCGGGCTGGTGACGGCGTCGGCGCTGAAGCTGGGTTCGGTGATACAGCGCAGCAGGGCGGAGAACGAATTGCTCGATATCGGCGCTGCCTTCAGCGATGCCTTGAAGAGTTATGCCGATGCCACGCCGTCCGGCCAGCCGCCGCAGCCGCCTTCGCTCAAGGAGTTGCTCAAAGACCCGCGTTTCCCCGGCACCCGCCGCCATCTGCGCAAGTTGTTTGTCGATCCGATCACCGGCAAGGCGGAGTGGGGCATCCAATATCTGGGCGACAAGGTCGGCGTGCTGGCGGTCTACAGCCTGTCCGACGCCAAGCCGGTGAAAGTAGGGAATTTCCCCTCCCGGTTTATCGGGTTTGACGGCAAGAGTCATATTTCCGACTGGAAGTTTTCGATGTCGCTGGCGGGGGCGGCGCCGTCCGAAATGACCGGGCCGGCTCCGCGCGTCACCGCGCCTGTACCTGGACTACAGCCAGTCGCTCCACCACCATCTCCCGCCGCGCCACCGCCGCCGGTGGAGGCTCCGGTGACGCCGCCGCAGGAACCGGAGGCACCCCCGACTCCGGAAGAGCCCGCCACCCCCGAACCGCCCCCAATCCCGCAAGAATAGCGGCTTGGAAGCCACACTTCGGAAAATTTTTCTCTCGAATTGTCACTTTTTTCTCTTAATAAGGCGACATTTTCCCTGTTATTTTCATAAGGTGGAAAAAGTTGTTTTATAGAAATGAAAAGTGGAAAAATTACAATGCGGATTGATATTCTTATGTTATGATTCTTTCCGAAGTACTCCTATTAACTATACGGTGGTTGGCGAAAGCGCAGCCACAATTCGTTTGATTAAGGAAATCACATGAAATTGAAATCTTTCGTTGCTGGCGCTCTGCTGGCCGCTGCTTCGGTTAGTGCTTTTGCAGGCGACCAAAACATCAACGTTATCGCCGACGGCGATTCGCACAACTGGAACCAAGTTGTTGGCGACGGCGTTCTGTCCGGCAACCTGGACCTGATCACCTTCACCGCAGCTGCTCCTGGCGTGTATGACATCGCCATCAGCGTTACCGGTCAAAAACTGGCTTTCTGGAATCTGTCGAACCTGTCGAGCTCGAGCGGTTTCGTCGTTGCCGACCTGTCGCAATCGAGCTCCGGCAAGCTGAAGTTCCTGGGCGTTGAAATGACCGGCAATTCGCCATGGACCCTGAGCCTGTTCGGCGCTCCAGACGCTGGCGCCAGCTACACCGGCACCTACTCGGTAACGGCCGTACCAGAACCAGAAACCTACGGCATGCTGCTGGGTGGCCTGGCACTGGTTGGTGTTGTTGCCCGTCGCAAAGCAAAACAAGCAGCTTAAGTTTTAGCTGTGACGTAAAAAAACCCGCCTCGGCGGGTTTTTTTATGTCAGCGCGCAGTTCGCTTGATATCGCGGAGCCGGAACCCCATCGCAAACAGCGCGCCGAAGTACACCGCGCCGCACAGGCCGATCAACAGCATCAGCGCGCCCACGCGCAGCAGCGTCTGGTGTTGCATGCCCAGCCAATCCACCTGCTGGCCGCCAAACCAGGCGGCACCGCCCATCAGCACGCAGGCCACGGCCAATTTGGCGCAGAACAGCGGCCAGCCCGCCTTGGGCGTGTAGATGCCGCGCTTGCGCAGGCCGGCGTACAGGAAGCTGGCGTTGATGCACGCGCCCAGGCCGATCGACAGCGCCAGGCCCGACACTTTCAGGTAGGGCACGAAAATCCAGTTCATCAGCTGCGTCGCCACCAGCACGCCGGTCGCGATCTTGACCGGGGTGCGGATATCCTGGCGCGCGTAGAACGCCGGCGCCAGCGTCTTGACCAGGATGATGCCCAGCAGGCCGGCGCTGTAGGCGATCAGCGGATAGGACGACTGCGTGGCCGCTTCGTCGGTGAATTTACCGTAGTGGAAGAGGGTGGCGATCAGCGGCTTGGCCAGCGCGGCCATGCCCACCGCCGCCGGCAGCGCCAGCAGGAAAGTCAGGCGCAGGCCCCAGTCCAGCAGATCGGAATATTCCTGCGGATCGCCGTCGGACTGCGCTTTCGACAGGCTGGGGAGCAGGATCGTGCCCAGCGCCACGCCCAGCAGCGCGGTCGGGAATTCCATCAGGCGGTCGGCATAGGACAGCCAGGAAATGCTGCCCTCGGCCAGGCGCGAGGCGATGCTGGTGTTGATCATCAGGCTGATCTGGGCTGCCGACACGGCAAACACGGCCGGCCCCATCTTCTTCAGCACGCGGCGCACGCCCGGATCGCCGAGGCCGGCCGCCGGGTTCCACGACAGCGTCGGCAGCATGCCGATCTTGATCAGCGCCGGGATCTGGATCGCCACCTGCAGGATGCCGCCGACGAACACGGCGATCGCCATGGCGTAGATCGGCTGTTCCATGTGCGATTGCAGGAACAGCGAGGCGGAGATGAAGGACAGGTTCAGCAGCACCGGCGTGAAGGCCGGGATCTTGAACTGGCGCCAGGTGTTGAGCACGCCGCCGGCCAGCGCGACGAAAGCCATGAAGCTAATATAAGGGAACATCAGCCGCGTCATCCAGACGGCGGCGTCGAAGGCGCCGGGCTGCTTGTCCAGGCCGGTGGCGATGAGGTAAACAAACAACGGTGCGCCGATGATGCCGAGCGCGCTGACGAACAGGGTGGACCACACCAGCGTGTTGGCCACATGGTCGGCCAGCGTCTTGCTGGCCTCCTGGCCGTGCTGGTTTTTGTATTCCGACAATATCGGCACAAAGGCCTGGGAGAATGCGCCCTCGGCGAACAGGCGGCGCAGCAGGTTGGGGATGCGGAACGCGACGATGAAAGCGTCCGTGTAGGCGCCGGCGCCGAAGGCCCGGGCAAACAAGGTTTCACGCAATAATCCGGTAACGCGGGACAGCATGGTCATGCTGGAGATGGCGGCTAGAGTTTTAAGCAAGTTCATGGGGGATGATTATAGTTGCTCCTGACAGAAAACATCGCTATAATCGCAGGCTGTACAGAATTCTGTTACGCAGACACTAATGTTTGGCAGGCAGTAGTTTGACTCACATGGTTCGGCAGACGCACTGAACGCACCTGTTTGGCAAACAATAATGTTTGCAAACGCACCTTTACCCTGTTTTAGGAAATTCCATGGCAAATACCGCACAAGCGCGTAAGCGCGCTCGTCAAGCAGTTAAGCAAAACGCTCACAACTCGTCCCAGCGTTCGACCCTGCGCACCGCTATCAAAGCAGTTCGCAAAGCGATCCAGGGCGGCGACAAAGCTGCTGCGACCGCAATCTTCCAATCGTCCGTGTCGACCATCGACAGCATCGCCGACAAGAAGATCATTCACAAAAACAAGGCAGCTCGCCATAAGAGCCGTCTGGCAGCTGCTCTGAAAGCACTGTCCGCTTAATTCCCTTCCGGGATTTAAAGCAAGAACCCGCCTGGCCTCTGGCCAGCGCGGGTTTTTTCGCATGCGTAGGCGTAAAAAAAGCCGGCGCATGGCCGGCTTGCCTGGAGTGCGGCGATTACTTGGCTGGCATCGAAGCCGAGGCCGAAGCTTCAGCCGAGGCGGCTTTCTTGGCTTTTTTGGCTTTCTTGGCTTTAGGAGCGGAAGCGTCAGCCGAAGCGGAGGCCGATGCCATCGGGGCCGAAGCCATGGCCGA
Organism: Rugamonas rivuli; assembly: GCF_009380165.1. GTDB lineage: Bacteria > Pseudomonadota > Gammaproteobacteria > Burkholderiales > Burkholderiaceae_D > Rugamonas > Rugamonas rivuli. The sequence goes on along the minus strand of NZ_WHUF01000003.1, from coordinate 58,806 downwards.
AGCGGAGGCCGAGGCCGATGGTGCTGCGGCGAAAGCGGAGGCGGCAAACAGGGAGGCAACCAGGGCAGCGATGATCTTGGACATGATGATTTCCTTTGGCAGAGATTTAACCAGCTAAAAAAAACGAAGATTCATATGAATCTAGCTCATTAACGCCGCCCGAAAATTTCCAGTTGACACAAAACGCGCAAATTTCCGGAATTTTATTTGCTGCGACGCATCATTTGCCGGCCACATCCTTGGCCGACACTTCCATCCATTCCCCCGGCATCAGCGGATGCGTGGCCAGCGAGATGGCGCCGATGGCGCTGCGCACCAGCCGCAGCGTCGGCAGGCCGACGGCCGCCGTCATGCGCCGCACCTGGCGGTTCTTGCCTTCCTGCAGAGTGATCGCCAGCCAGCTGGTCGGCTGGTCGGCGCGGCTGCGGATGGGCGGATTGCGCGGCCACAGCCACTCCGGTTCGGCGATCCGCACCGCCTTGCACGGCTTGGTGACGAAGTCGCCCAGGTCCAGCGGCGCCTGCAGCCGGGCCAGGCTGTCGGCGTCCGGCACGCCGTCCACCTGCACCAGGTAGACCTTGGGTTCCTTGTGGTCGGGGTGGGCGATGGCGTGCTGCAGCTTGCCGTCGTCGGTGAGCAGCATCAAGCCTTCGCTGTCGGCGTCGAGACGGCCTGCAGGGTAGATGTTCGGGATCTTCAGATGGTCGGCCAGCGTGGCGCGGCCGTCCTGCGGGGAGAACTGGCACAGCACCTGGAAAGGTTTATTAAATAGAATGAGGGACATACTTCACTTAAGTTGATTTTGGTGTAGGCTTGTCGGCCTGCCATGGAAAACCGTGGCGCCTACTAAAATACTGGTGCATAATGGGTAACGCCTGTCTTATGTCTTATAGAAGACCTAAGATTCATGTGTTAAACTGGCAACAAATTCATGCTCCGTGAGCAGCCAGCTGCTTGCCGAGCGCCCACTTCGGAGAACACGATGTATCAGCATATCAAAGTACCTGCCGACGGCCAAAAAATCACCGTCAACGCCGATTTTTCCCTGAATGTACCAGATAACCCTATCGTTCCCTACATCGAGGGCGATGGCACCGGTGTCGACATCAGCCCGGTCATGATCAAGGTGATCGACGCGGCGGTCGCCAAGGCCTACGCAGGCAAGCGCGCGATCCGCTGGATGGAAATCTTTGCCGGCGAAAAATCGACCACCGTGTACGGCCCGGACGTGTGGCTGCCGGAAGAAACCCTGACCGTGCTGAAGGACTACGTGGTGTCGATCAAGGGCCCGCTGACCACGCCGGTCGGCGGCGGCATCCGCTCGCTGAACGTGGCGCTGCGCCAGCAGCTGGACCTGTACGTCTGCCTGCGCCCGGTGCGCTACTTCACCGGCGTGCCATCGCCGGTCAAAGAGCCGGAGAAGACCGACATGGTGATCTTCCGCGAGAACTCGGAAGACATCTACGCCGGCATCGAATACCAGCAGGGCTCGGAAGGCGCGAAGAAGCTGATCGACTTCCTGGTCAAGGAAATGGGCGTCACCAAGATCCGCTTCCCGGAAACCTCGGGCCTGGGCATCAAGCCGGTGTCGATCGAAGGCACGCAGCGCCTGGTGCGCAAGGCGATCCAGTACGCGATCGACAACGACAAGCCGTCCGTGACCATCGTCCACAAGGGCAACATCATGAAGTACACCGAAGGCGGCTTCCGTGACTGGGCCTACGAACTGGCGCAGAAGGAATTCGGCGCGCAGCTGATCGACGGCGGCCCATGGTGCAAGTTCAAGAATCCGAAGACCGGCCGCGACATCACGATCAAGGATTCGATCGCCGACGCGTTCCTGCAGCAGATCCTGCTGCGTCCGGCGGAGTACAGCGTGATCGCCACCCTCAACCTGAACGGCGACTACATCTCGGACGCGCTGGCGGCCCAGGTGGGCGGCATCGGCATCGCGCCGGGCGCCAACCTGTCGGATTCGGTCGCGATGTTCGAAGCCACCCACGGCACCGCGCCCAAGTACGCCGGCAAGGACTACGTGAACCCGGGCTCGCTGATCCTGTCCGCTGAAATGATGCTGCGCCACATGGGCTGGATCGAAGCGGCCGACCTGATCATCAAGGCGATGGAAAAGGCCATCGATTCGAAGCGCGTGACCTACGACTTCGCCCGCCTGATGGAGGGCGCGACCCAGGTGTCGTGCTCCGGCTTCGGCGACGTGATGATCGAGCAGATGTAAGCCATGCGCGCCGGCCTTCGCCAGCGCACAAAAGCCCCGCTCCCGCGATGGAGCGGGGCTTTTTTTTGATGGAGCGATGATGACGTCTTCTTCGGCGCCGGCGGCGCCCACGCTGTGGCAAGCCTTCCGCTTCTGGCTCAAGCTGGGCTGCATCAGCTTTGGCGGGCCGGCGGGACAGATCGCCATCATGCACCAGGAGCTGGTCGAGCGCCGGCGCTGGATTTCCGAGCGCCGCTTCCTGCACGCGCTGAACTACTGCATGCTGCTGCCCGGCCCCGAGGCGCAGCAGCTGGCCACCTACATCGGCTGGCTGTTGCACCGCACGCGCGGTGGCATCATCGCCGGTGCGCTGTTCGTGCTGCCGTCGCTGCTGTTGCTGGTGCTGCTGTCGTGGCTGTACATCGCCTACGGCCAGCAACCGCTGCTGGCTGGGCTGTTCTATGGCATCAAGCCGGCCGTCACCGCCATCGTCCTGCAGGCCGCGCACCGCATCGGCACGCGCGCCTTGCGCAACGGCTGGCTGTGGGCGATTGCCGGCGCGGCCTTCGTGGCGGTGTTCGCCTTGCAGCTGCCGTTCCCGCTGATCGTGGCGGGCGCCGCGCTGGCAGGCTACCTCGGCGGCCGCTACCTGCCGCAGGCCTTCAAGATAGGCGGCGGCCATGGCGCCGCCAAGGCCTCGTACGGCGCCGCCGTGATCGACGACGAGACGCCGCCACCGCCGCATGCGCAATTTCGTTGGCGGCGGCTGGCGCTGGTTGCAGCCAGCGGAGCACTGCTGTGGCTGGCGCCGATGGCGCTGTTGCTATCGACGGTGGGCTGGCAGCATGCCTACACGCAGATGGCCTGGTTCTTCACCAAGGCCGCCTTGCTGACTTTCGGCGGCGCCTACGCGGTGCTGCCCTATGTGTACCAGGGCGCGGTGGCGCACTACGGCTGGCTGACGCCGCTCCAGATGATGGACGGCCTGGCGCTGGGCGAGACCACGCCCGGCCCGCTGATCATGGTGGTGGCGTTCGTGGGCTTCGTCGGCGGCTACGGCCTGGCGCCGTCCGGCGAGCTGGCTGCGCCGCTGGCGGGGGCCGTGGCGGCCACGCTGGTGACGTGGTTCACCTTCCTGCCGTCGTTCGTGTTCATCCTGGCCGGCGGTCCGTTGGTCGAAGCCACGCGTGACGACCTCAACTTCACCGCGCCGCTGACCGGCATCACGGCGGCCGTGGTCGGCGTCATCCTTAACCTTGCGCTGTTCTTCGCCTGGCATGTGATCTGGCCGGCCGGTTTCGATGGCGCGCCCGACTGGGCGGCCGCGGCGATTGCGCTGGCGGCGGCGGTGGGCTTGCTGCGCTACCGGCAGAAGGTGCCGCATGTGATCATGGCCTGTGCCGTGGCAGGCCTGGCGCTCAAGCAGCTGGCTCTGGTGCTTTGATGGAAGGGCATGGCGGTTGGCTACTGCCCCTCAATGAAAACCGGGCTTAGCCGCCGACGCTGCCTTCGCAGCTGTCCTGGCACGAGTAGAGGTTAACCTCGCAGGTTTCGGTCGGCTGGCCGGATCGTATGCACATCCGGTACTCGACGACGCAGGTGTGGTAGCAGCTGCTGGCCCAGGCCGATGCCGATGCCGCACCGACGCCGATGGCGAACACAAACAATTTCAGTTTCTTATTCATCAAGACTCCTCCAAAGTGACTGGACGTAGACCATGCCTGCAACCGTGCCGTCCATGTACACGGCCCCCAAACCGGATGGCGCTCAGCGGCGTGCCGCGGGTTTCAGCTGGTCGAGCGCGGCTTCGATGACCGGCAGCTTGAAGCCGGTGATGCGGCGGTTGCCGATCAGGATCACCGGCACGGCGGTCTCGCCGAAGCTGCGGTAATCCTGTTGGCCCTTGCCGGCGTGGCTGACGTCGACATCGGCGTAGGGGATGTTGTGCTCGCTCAGGTAGTCGCGGGTCAGCTGGCAGTAGGGGCAGGTCTTGGTGCCGTACAGCACCACCTTGGTGGAGGCATCCGGATAGTAGGATTGGAAGTTGCCTTCGACGTAGGCCGGGGTCAGCCACTGCGGCACTTTGGTGGCGATCCGGCCGACGCCCAGGCCCAATCCCAGTATCGCGGCGTAGATCAGGACGGTTTTAATTTGCTTGATGCGCGTGCTATTCATATGGCCCTTGGTAAGAGACGAGCGGCGGCTTCGATGATGCCTTATGGTCATCATTAGCTTAATGCATAAGATTATGCATTTCTCAACTTTGGCGATTCTATTGAATTGTCACGGCGGGACGCGATTGTAGGAGTTCTGCAACACTTGCCGCTGGGGTAGGGGCGAAAAAAAACCTCGCGGTGCGAGGTTTTTCACATCTGCTGCTTAAAAAATTAAGCCGATTGGATGTTGGAAGCTTGCTTGCCTTTAGGGCCTTGCGTGACTTCGAATTGAACTTTTTGACCTTCTTTGAGGGTCTTGAAACCGTTCATGTTGATTGCGGAGAAGTGAGCGAACAAATCCTCGCCGCCGTCATCTGGAGTGATGAAGCCAAAACCTTTGGAATCATTGAACCACTTAACTGTACCTGTTGCCATAAAAAGAACTTTCAAAATTAAAACGGATCACACGAGCCATAAAAGCAAGAAGCTTCTTGCCCCCTCCTCACGCCTCACTTCTTATCAACATGTACATTTCTGCACGCAGCCGATAACGCATTGTTAGCGGATCAAATTCCAAAGTCAAGCAGATTTGTATGCATTTTGCTACTTTTAACTCAATTGGTGAAAAAGCAACTCTTGATTTTGGCGGATGGGTCGCCATCTGCGTCAAGTTCAGAAAACGCGTAAGATGGAAAACAATTGGATGTGCATAGTGAAATGCACATTGCATCAACCCCGAAAGCATTAGAATATAAGCGTATGGCAACCAAGCATGATACCGAAACCCTCTTGGAGCGGCAAACGCTGAAGCCGCCACCTCTGTACCAGGTGGCGTTGCTCAATGATGACTATACCCCGATGGAATTCGTGGTCGCCATCATTCAGGAGTATTTCAACAAAGACCGTGAAACCGCCACGCAGATAATGCTCAGTGTTCACCGCTACGGCAAGGGAGTGTGCGGCGTGTTTTCAAAAGACATAGCCTGTACCAAAGTGGAGTTCGTTTTAACGCATGCGCGCAAGGCGGGGCATCCCCTGCAGTGCGTGATGGAGGAAGTATGATTGCGCAGGAATTAGAAGTAAGTTTGCACATGGCGTTTGTCGAAGCTCGGCAGGCACGGCACGAATTCATCACGGTGGAGCACTTGCTGCTGGCCTTGCTTGACAATCCTTCGGCTGCCGAAGTGTTGCGTGCTTGCGCCGTCAACATCGAAGACTTGCGCAAGACGCTGACCAACTTCATCGGCGACAACACGCCGACCGTGCCTGGCACGGGCGAAGTGGACACCCAGCCTACGCTCGGCTTCCAGCGCGTGATCCAGCGCGCGATCATGCACGTGCAGTCGGCCTCCAATGGCAAGAAGGAAGTCACCGGCGCCAACGTGCTGGTGGCGATCTTCGGCGAGAAGGACTCGCATGCGGTCTACTACCTGCACCAGCAGGGCGTGACCCGCCTGGACGTGGTCAACTTCATCTCGCACGGCGTGCGCAAGGACCAGCAGGCCGATGCCGCCAAGGCGTCGGAAGGCGTGGAAGAGGGCGCGCCGGGCGGCGAAGGCCAGACCAAGGAATCGCCGCTCGACCAGTTCACGCAGAACCTGAACAAGGCCGCCGCCGAAGGCAAGATCGATCCGCTGATCGGCCGCGAGGACGAAGTCGACCGCGTGATCCAGATCCTGTGCCGCCGCCGCAAGAACAATCCGCTGCTGGTGGGTGAGGCAGGCGTGGGCAAGACCGCCATCGCCGAAGGCCTGGCCTACCGCATCACCCAGAACGACGTGCCGGAAATCCTGTCGAATGCCGTCGTGTATTCGCTGGACATGGGCGCGCTGCTGGCAGGCACCAAGTATCGCGGCGATTTCGAGCAGCGCCTCAAGGCCGTCCTCAAGCAATTGAAGGACAACCCGAACGGCATCCTGTTCATCGACGAGATCCACACCATCATCGGCGCCGGCTCGGCTTCGGGCGGCACGCTGGACGCGTCCAACCTGCTGAAACCGGCCCTGGCCAACGGCCAGCTGAAGTGTGTCGGCGCGACCACGTACACGGAGTTCCGCGGCGTGTTTGAAAAAGACCACGCGCTGAGCCGCCGCTTCCAGAAAGTGGACGTCAACGAACCGACCGTCGAGCAGACCGTGCAGATCCTGCGCGGCCTGAAGTCGCGCTTCGAAGAGCACCACGGCGTCAAGTACTCGTCGTCGGCGCTGTCGACGGCGGCCGAGCTGGCGGCCCGCTTCATCAACGACCGCCACCTGCCGGACAAGGCCATCGACGTTATCGACGAAGCCGGTGCGGCGCAACGCATCCTGCCGAAATCGAAGCAGAAGAAAACCATCGGCAAGACCGAGATCGAGGACATCATCGCCAAGATCGCGCGCATCCCGCCGCAGACCGTCAACCAGGACGACCGCAGCAAGCTGCAAACCATCGACCGCGACCTGCGCAACGTGGTGTTCGGCCAGGATCCGGCGATCGAAGCGCTGGCTTCGGCAATCAAGATGGCGCGTGCTGGCCTGGGCAAGACCGACAAGCCGATCGGCTCCTTCCTGTTCTCCGGTCCTACCGGCGTCGGCAAGACCGAAGTGGCGAAACAGCTGGCCTTCATCCTGGGCATCGAGCTGATCCGCTTCGACATGTCGGAGTACATGGAGCGTCACGCCGTGTCGCGCCTGATCGGTGCGCCGCCGGGCTACGTCGGTTTCGACCAGGGCGGCCTGCTGACCGAAGCCATCACCAAGAAACCGCATGCGGTGCTGCTGCTGGACGAGATTGAAAAAGCCCATCCGGACATTTTCAACATCCTGCTGCAGGTGATGGACCACGGCACGCTGACCGACAACAACGGACGCAAGGCCGACTTCCGCAACGTGATCATCATCATGACCACCAACGCGGGCGCCGAGAGCTTGCAGAAGGCCACGATCGGCTTCACGAATTCCAAGCAGGCAGGCGACGAGATGGCCGACATCAAGCGCATGTTCACGCCGGAGTTCCGCAACCGTATCGACGCCACCATCAGCTTCCGTGCGCTGGACGAGGAAATCATCCTGCGCGTGGTCGACAAGTTCCTGATGCAGCTGGAAGAGCAGCTGCACGAGAAGAAGGTCGAAGCCATCTTCAGCGAGAAACTGCGCAAGTTCCTGGCGAAGAAAGGTTTCGATCCGCTGATGGGCGCACGCCCGATGGCGCGTCTGATCCAGGACATGATCCGCAAGGCGCTGGCCGACGAGCTGCTGTTCGGCCGCCTGGTCACTGGCGGCCGCGTGACGGTCGACCTGGACGAGAAAGACCAGGTCAAGCTGGACTTCCCGGAACCGCCGGACGCCGCGCCGACGATCCCACCGGAAACCGTCGAAGTCGAATAAGCCCTTCAGGCCTCATAAAGAGCCCGCCCACGCAAGTGGCGCGGGTTTTTTTTACGTCCGGCCCGCGCCATATCGCTAAAAGCATGGGATGTGAAAGAAGCGTTATTCTTTTTACCCCCAAGCTGTGCCAGAATTGTCGTTCCATTTGACAAACATTGAAACTGTCCCATGATCCCGACTTCCCTGCGCCTCCGTCCTCTCGTCCTGATGTTCCTGTCCGCCGGCCTGCTGTCCGGCACCGCCTCCGCCGCCGACGCCTACTACCGTTTTCCCGCCATCCGATCCGACGCCGTGGTCTTCACCGCCGAGGGCGATCTGTGGAAGACCGGCGCCCACGGCGGCGCCGCACAGCGCCTGACCACCCACCCGGCAGCCGAAACCAACGCCGCCATCTCGCACGATGGCAAGTGGATCGCCTTCTCGGCCTCGTACGAGGGCGGCCAGGAAGCCTACGTGATGCCGCTGGCCGGCGGCCTGCCCAAGCGCATCACCTTCGAGAACGGCGCCGTCTCCGTGCTGGGCTGGACCGCGCAGGGCGAAGTGCTGGTGACGACGCTGGACAGCAAGGGGCCATCGCGCAACAACGTCATCGCAGCCGTCAAGCCGGGCGACCTGCAACGCCGCGTGTTCCCCGTGGCCGAGGCCAACGACGCGGTGCTCGACGACGCCGGCAAGACGCTGTACTTCACCCGCAACGGCCTGGCGCTGACCAACGACAACGTCAAGCACTATCGCGGCGGCGCCCACGCGCAGCTGTGGCGCTACGACCTGGCCGGCAACGCCGAAGCCGCGCCGCTGCTGCCCGCCGACGCCGGCAACAACAAGCGGCCGATGTGGTGGCAGGGCCGCGTCTACTTCATCAGCGACCGCGGCGGCTCCGACAATCTGTGGTCGATGGCGGCCGACGGCAGCGATCCGCGCCAGCTGACCAACCACACTGACTGGGACGTGCGCAACGCCGCGCTGGGCGACGGCCGCATCGTCTACCAGTTGGGCGCCGACCTGCACGTGCTGGACCTGGCCTCCGCCAAGGATGAACAGCTGGCCATCAGCCTGGTCTCCGACTTCGACCAGCAGCGCGCACGCCAGATCCGTTCGCCGCTGGACAACCTGACCAACGTACAAATCTCCGGCAAGGACGAGCGCCTGGTGCTGACCGCGCGCGGCCGCGTCAGCGTGGCCGGCACCGGCTCGCAGCGCCGCGTGGAGATCGCCGTGCCGGAAGGCGCGCGCGCCCGCGAGGCGGTGTTCAGCCATGACGATAAATGGGTCTACGCCATCGTCGACAGTACCGGCGAAAACGAAATCTGGAAATTCGCCGCCGACGGTTCCGGCAAGGGCGAGCAATTGACCAGGGACGGCAACCACCACCGCTGGCAGCTGTACCCGTCGCCGGACGGCCGCTGGCTGGCCCACACCGACAAGAAAGGCCGCCTGTGGCTGCTGGACCTGGCGACCAAGGCCAACACCGTCATCGACGACGGCAGCAAGGTCGGCTCGGACCGGCACGATGAAATTCTGTGGGCCGGCGACAGCAAGAACCTGGCGCTGGTGCGCGCCGGCAGTACCGAGCAGCGCGAGCAGATCGGCCTGTACAACCTCGAAGCTAAGCAGCTGGCCTTCGTCACCGGCGACCGCTACAACTCGCGCTCGCCGGCGTTTTCTCCGGATGGCAAATGGCTGTACTTCCTCTCGGCCCGCAACTTCCAGCTGGCGAATGGCTCGCCGTGGGGAGATCGCAATATGGGACCGGTGTTCGACAAGCGCACCGGCGTCTATGCGCTGGCGCTCCAGCCGGGCAACCGCTTCCCGTTCAAACCGGACGATGAGCTGAACAAGCCGGGCGACAAGCCAGCCGAAGGCGCGGCCGAAAAAGCCGCCGAGCAGGCGGCGGAGAAGGCCGTCGAAAAAGCCGTCGCCAAGACCACGCCGGAGAAGAAGGCTGGCAAGTCGCTGCCGGCCATCGTCTATGCCGGCCTGGCGGATCGCCTGTACGAAGTGCCGCTCGCCGCCGGCAACTACCGCAATCTGCAAATCGACGACAAGCGCCTGTACTTCCTCGACGCCGACGGCAACGAAGGCAAGGCCAATCTGAAAACGCTGGCGATCGCCGCCAACGGTCCGCAGCCGGAAGTCTTCGTCAGCGGCGTGCGCGAATACGACCTCGCCACCGACAAGAAGCACCTGTACTACCGCATCCACGCCGCCAACGGCCCAGGCGATATGCTGGTGGTGGAGGCGGGCGCCAAGGCGCCATCGGACGTATCCAAGGCCAAGGTCAAGGTGGACGACTGGAGCTTCACCTCCAACCCGCGCCTGGAATGGACGCAGATGTTCAACGACGCCTGGCGCATGCACCGCGACTTCCTGTACGACGCCAAGATGCGCGGCGTGAACTGGACCGGCGTGCGCGCCAAGTACGCGCCGCTGGTGGAGCGCGTGACCGACCGCGCGGAGCTGAACGACGTGCTGGGCATGATGGTCAGCGAAGTGGGCGCGCTGCACTCGCAGATCGCGCCGGGTGAACTGCGCCGGCCATCGCCGGAAGGCTCACCAGCCGGCCTGGGGGCGCTGCTGACCCGCAGCGCCGACGGCTACCGCGTCGACCACATCTACCGCAGTGAACCGGAGCTGCCGTCCGAACGCGGCCCGCTGCTGCAACCGGATGTGGACGTGAAGGAGGGCGACGTCATCACCGCCGTCAACGGCAAGCCGGTGCTGGAGGCACGCGACATCGCCGACCTGCTGCTGAACCAGGCGGACAAGCAGATGCTGCTGCAAGTGAAGCGCAAAGAGGGCGGCAGCCGTTCCGTCATCGTCACGCCGGTCAATATGGCGAAGCAGGCCGGCCTGCGCTACGGCGACTGGGAGCAGAGCCGCGCACGCCAGGTGGACGCCGCGTCGCAGGGCCGCATCGGCTACCTGCACCTGCGCGCCATGGGCCCGCGCGACATCGCCTCGTTCGCGCGCGACTTCTACGCCAACGTCAACCGCGACGGCTTGATCATCGACGTCCGCCGCAACAACGGCGGCAATATCGACAGCTGGGTGATCGAAAAGCTGCTGCGCAAGGCCTGGGCCTTCTGGTCGTCGCCGGGTGCGCTGCCCGCGCCGAATATGCAGAAGACCTTCCGTGGCCATCTGGTGGTGCTGATCGACGAATACACCTACTCGGACGGCGAGACCTTCGCCGCAGGCATCAAGGCTCTGGGCTTGGCGCCGCTGGTTGGCAAGCGCACCGCGGGCGCCGGCGTTTGGCTCAGCGATAACAACCGCCTGAGCGACAACGGCATGGCGCGCGTGGCGGAGAACGGCCAGTTCAACACCGCCGACGGCCAGTGGCTGATCGAAGGCGTGGGCGTATCGCCGGACGTGGAAGTGGACAACCTGCCGCACGCAACGTATCAAGGCCAGGACCGCCAGCTGGAAGTGGCGCTGGACCTGCTGGACAAGAAGCTGAAGGCGCAGCCGATCAAGGCCTATCAGCCGCAAACCATCCCCGCGCTTAAATAAGGAGAGACGATGAAGCATCTGTTATCCGCAGCCGTTGCTGCTGCGTTGCTGTCGATGAGCCACGGCGCGCTGGCGCTGCCCAACACCAGCGACACGCGCATGCTGACCGAGCCTGCGCTGTCGGCGCAGCACCTGGCCTTCATCTACGCGGGCGACCTGTGGCTGGCGAACCGCGACGGTTCCTCGCCGCGCCGCCTGACCTCCGACCTTGGCGACAAATCGAACCCGGTGTTTTCGCCCGACGGCAAATCGATCGCCTACAGCGCGCAGGTGGACGGCAATACCGACGTGTACCTGCTGCCCGTCGAAGGCGGCATACCGAAGCGGCTGACCTACCATCCCGGCGCCGACGTGGTGCAGGCCTTCACACCCGATGGCAAGGCGGTGATGTTCACCTCTCCGCGCGCGGCCTTCAACAACCGCTATCGCAAGCTGTTCACGGTGCCGGTGAGCGGCGGCGTGGAGACGGAACTGGAAGTGCCGAACGCCGCCCGCGCCGGCTGGTCGCCGGACGGCAAGCAGATCGCCTACAACCCGTTCTCGCCGGCCTTCATGCAGTGGAAGCACTATCGCGGCGGCACCAACTCCATCCTGTGGCTGTTCAACCGCGCCGACAAATCGGTGCAGAAGATCCCGCAGCCCGCCACGCATTCGAACGATGTCGATCCTGTGTGGGTAGGCGATACCGTCTACTTCCGCTCCGACCGCGACGGCGAATTCAATCTGTACGCCTACGACGTCAAGACCAAGGCGGTGCGCGCGTTGACGCGGCATACCGACTTCCCGGTGCTGAACATCGCCGCCAACGGTGGTGGCATCGTCTACGAGCAGGCCGGCTATCTGCATGCGCTGGACCTGGCCAGCGGCCAGTCGAGCAAGCTCACCATCGGCGTCAACAGCGACCTGGGGGCATCGCGTCCGCGCTGGGTCAGCGGCGCCAAGTACATCCGCAACGCTTCGATCTCGCCGTCCGGCGCGCGCGTGGCGTACGAGTTCCGCGGCGAGATCGTCACCATCCCCGCAGATAAAGGCGATGTACGCAACCTGACGCATACGCCGGCCGCGAATGAACGCACGCCAGCCTGGTCGCCGGACGGCCGCTCCGTCGCCTACTTCTCGGACGAATCGGGCGAATACGCGCTGCACATCCGCGCCCAGGACGGCAAGGGCGAGCCGCGCAAGTTCAAGCTCACCGGAGCGGGCTTCTACGACTATCCGGTCTGGTCGCCCGACAGCAAGAAGATCGCCTACACCGACAACGCGTGGACGCTGTACGTGCTGGACGTGGCGACGGGTGCGATCAAGAAGATCGCCAGCGAGCCGCTGTATGGTGTGAGCAAAACGCTGCACGCCACATGGGCGCCGGATTCGCGCTGGATCGCCTACGCGCTGAACTCGATGACCTACACCCGCAGCGCCTATATCTACTCGCTGGAGCAGAATAAATCGTGGCCGGTGACGGACGGCTTGTCCGACGTGGTCGATCCGGTGTTCGACAAGAGCGGCAAGTACCTGTACTTCTTCGCCTCGACCAACGCGGGACCAAGCAACAACTGGTTCTCGCAGCAGAACGAGGACAATCGCGTCACCCGCACGATCTGGATGGCGGTGCTGCGGCGCGACCTGCCGTCGCCGCTGATCAAGGAAAGCGACGAGGAGAAGAGCGCATCGTCGGCCACGCCGCCGGCGCAGGCGTCGGCCAAGGAGCCTGCCAAGGCGGAGCCGCCCAAGGTCGATCCGAAGACGGGCCGCGACGATCCCAAGGTAACGGTGGCGCCGGTGGCGCCGATCTCCATCGACTTCGAAGGCATCGAAAACCGCATCGTCGACCTGCCCGTACCTGCGGCCGCGCTGTCCGATCTGAACGCAGGTGAAGCAGGGCAGATCTTCTTCCTGCGCGAGAACGACGGCAAGAAAGCCATCCAGCGCTTTGACCTGAAAGACCGCAAGGCTGAAACGCTGCTGGCCGAAGCCGACGAATACGAAGTCTCCGCCGACGGCAAGAAGATCCTGTACCGCCTGAAGGAAGCCTGGGCCATGGGCAGCGCCACCGCCAAGACGCTGACGCCGGGCGAAGGCAAGATCAAGGTCGAAGCGATCGAAGTGCGCGCCGAACCGCGCGCCGAGTGGGAGCAGATCTTCAACGAAGCCTGGCGCATCAACCGTGACTTCTTCTACGACCCCGGCATGCACGGCGCCGACTGGAACAAGATGCGCGCAAAGTACGCGCAGTTCCTGCCGGAGCTGTCCAGCCGCGCCGATCTGAATCGCCTGATCCAGTGGCTGTGCAGCGAGTTAGGCGTAGGCCACCATCGCGGCGGTGGCGGCGACTTCTTCACCGACGCCAAGCCGGTGCCGGGCGGCCTGCTGGGCGCCGACTATGAAGTGAACGACGGCCACTATCGCTTCAAGAAGGTCTACGGCGGCTTGAACTGGAACCCGGCGCTGCGCGCGCCGCTGACCGAGCCTGGCCTCAACGTCAAGGCCGGCGAGTACCTGCTGGCGGTCGACGGCCGTCCGCTGCTGGCGCCGACGAATCTGTACAGCGCCTTCGAGAACACCGCCAACAAGGCTATCGACATCACCGTCGGCCCGAACGCGGACGGCAGCAAATCGCGCACCATCACCGTGGTGCCGGTGGCGACCGAGGATGCGCTGCGCAACCGTGACTGGATCGAAGGGAATATCCGCAAGGTCAACGCGGCCACCGGCGGCAAGGTCGCCTACGTCTACGTGCCGAACACCGCGACGCTGGGCCACACCTACTTCAAGCGCTACTTCTTCCCGCAGGCCGACAAGGACGCCGTCATCATCGACGAACGCTTCAACGGCGGTGGCAGCGTGGCCGACTACTACCTGGAGATTTTGCAGAAGAAGGAGATCGCCTGGTGGACCATGCGCTACGGCGCCGACATGAAAACGCCGTCGGCCTCGATCCAGGGACCGCGCGCGATGTTGATCGATGAAACGGCCGGCTCGGGCGGCGACCTGCTGCCGTGGATGTTCCGCAAAAATCAAATGGGTCCGCTGATCGGCAAGCGCACCTGGGGTGGCCTGGTGGGCATCCTTGGCTTCCCTACGCTGATGGATGGCGGCGGCATCACCGCGCCCAACCTGGCCTTCTGGACCCGCGACGGCGGCTGGGGCGTGGAGAACGAAGGCGTGGCGCCGGATATTGAAGTCGACCAGAATCCGGCCGACGTGATCGCCGGCCGCGATCCGCAACTGGAAAAAGCGATTGAGGTCATCAAGGCCGAACTGGCGAAGAACCCGCCGGTGCGCCCTGTGCGCCCGGCCTTCCCGATCAAGGCGAAGTAAAAGTGTTCGGAAGTGAACAGCGATAACGTTCACTTCCGAACATTGCGCGCTGATTTTGTCCGTCCTGGCATCCCAAAGCCCGTGGCATGGATGTTGCAACACTGGGGTATTTCCCTCAACGGACCAAACACATGAAGCTTGGAGACTTTCGTATCGGCTGGCGCACCCTGATCCAGGAGCCGGCGTACACATTGGCGGTGGTGCTTGGCCTTGGTGTCGGCTTGGCGGCGGGCCTGCTGCTGCTTGGATTCGTGCGGTATTCGATGGAGTACAACGCGCACATCCCGGAGGTCGACAGCATCTACGTCGTCAAGCAGTACTACAACGTCGATCCGGCCGAGCCGCTGCATGAAGTGGCGCCCTTGTTCCTGCGCGAAGCGGCGCTGAAGGCGCCTGGCGTGGCCGACGCCACCAGCTACATTCCTGCGCGGCCGGAGATCGATCCGCTCACCGTGCGGATCGGCAGCAAGGTGCTGCGGGTGGGAGGCCTGACCGTGCTGCCGGGCTTCCCACAGACGCTGGGCTTGAAGGCTGTGCAGGGCGACCTGTCGGCGCTGGACAAGCCCAATCTGTTCGTCATCACCGAAGACGCCGCGCTGCGCTTGTTCGGCACCCGCGATGCGCTGGGCCGCACCATGCTCAATGAGGGCAATATCTTGCAGGTGGGCGCCGTCGTACGTACGCCGCCGTCGAATACGACGATCTCGTTCGAGGTGCTGTTCGGCGTGAACTCCGTCGTGGCGGGCAAAGACATCCGGCACGAGATGCTCACCGGCGAACATGGCTGGATGGGCAAGCTGCTGATACGCGTGCGGCCCGGCGCTTCGCTGACGACGATACGGGACCGTCTGCAGCAGGTGGTCGACACCACGCCTAGCGTGCAGCGCTTCCCGCCGGAGACGCGCGAGCGTCTGGGCAAGCGACGCGCCATCGAGCTGGTTCTGTCGCCGCTGCGCGATGCCTATTTCGATTACAAAGTCGCGGACAGTCCGATGTCGAAGGCGCATGAGCGGGGCAACCCGGTCGTCGTGGCCGGGATCGCGGCGGTGGCAGTGCTGATCCTGGTGCTGGCGGCGATCAATTATCTGAACCTGACCACTGTGCGCGTGCTGCGTCGCCAGCGCGAGGTGGCGATGCGCAAGGTGCTGGGAGCCGGCGTCGGGCAGTTGATGCGGCAGTTCCTGGTCGAGTCGCTGATGGTGTCGACGGCGGCGACGCTGCTTGGATTGCTGCTGGCGTGGCTGGCGCTGCCGATGTTCTCGCAACTGGTCAACCGCCATCTGGAAAGCCTGTTCTCGCTGTCGAACATCCTGGCAGCGTTCGGCATCGGCGCGCTGCTTGGCGTGGTGACGGCGATTTATCCGGCCTGGGTGGCGCTGCGCGTGCATCCGACGCAGGTGCTGGCGGGGCGTCCCGACACCGAGTCGCGAGGCAGCATGCAATGGCGCCGCGTGCTCACCGTGGTGCAGGTTGCCACCGCGATGGCGTTCGCCAGCGTGACGATCGCCGTGGCCTGGCAGACCGACTATGCGATGCATGCGTCGCCGGGTTTCGATCCTGCGCCGCTGGTGATCGTCGACATGCCGGGCAGGGTACGGGACCAGCCGCAGGCGCGTGGCTTGTACGCGGCCTTGTCGGCGCAGCCTGGCGTGGAAAGCGTGGCCATTTCCGAGGATCCTGTGGGCCGGCTCGATTGGGCCTGGTCGCGGGAGTTGAAACGTCCGGGTGGTGCGGTGGCGATGATGGAGATGAAATCGGTCAGCGCCAATTTCTTTGAAACGTATCGCATCAATGCGGAGGCGGGGCGGCTGTTCCAGGCGGCGCAGGACAAGGAGGACGACAAGGTGCCGGTGCTGCTGAATGCCGTCGCCGTGCGCGAGCTGGGTTTCGCCAGCAACGAGGCGGCTATTGGCGAGACGGTGCTGTTCACCGGCTTCGACGACAAGGTGATCGCCAAGCGCATCGTCGGCGTGGTGCCGGAACTGCGCTTCCACTCGTTGCGGGAAGCTCCGCGTGCGACCGCGTATGAATTGTGGACGGCGGGTAGTGTGCTGAGCGTGCGTACCAAGGGATCTCCTGCCGATGTGGAGCGCGCCGTGCAGCGGCTGTGGCCGAGCTACTTCCCTGATGCGGTGGCGAAGACCTACAGGGCCAGCGAGGTTCTGGCCGTCAACTACGCGGAAGATGCGCGCGTGGCCAAGCTGCTGGCGATTGCCACCGTCATCGCGCTGGTGATCGCGGCGTTCGGGACGTACGTGTTGGCGGCTAATACGGTGCAGCGGCGCGCGAAGGAGATCGTGCTGCGCAAGCTGCATGGCGCGCAACGGCGCGATATCGGCATGCTGGTAGTGCGCGAGATCGGCGTCCTGACGCTGATCGCCGCCACCATCGCATTGCCGTTGGCGGGGCTGGCGATCAACCGCTACCTGGCCTCGTTTACCGAGCACGCGCCGATAGGCTACTGGACCATGCTGTTCGCGCTGGCGTTGACGCTGATCGTCGCACTGATCGCCATCACCCGCCACACGTGGATCGCCATGCGCATGGTGCCGGCCGAGGCGTTGCGGACCTGACCATTAGTGTTTAGAGACTGGCAAGGCTCTTGAACTGCGCGGCGCGGCGGCGGGAGACTTCTACTTCGAGGTCATCGCGCAGCAGCAGATCCAGGCCTCCTGCGTCGTTGGGCGTGACTTGCTCGACGTAGTCCAGGTTGACGATGTGGCGGCGGCTGGCGCGGAAGAAGCGTTGCGGGTCCAGCCTGTCCTCCAGCTGGTTCAGGGAGCGCAGCATCAGCGGCTTGTGATGATCGAAGTAGACCCGCGTGTAGTTGCCATCCGATTCGAACAGGCGCACGTCCTGCAAGCCGACGAACCAGCACCGCTCCCCATCCTTGATGAACAGCTTCTTGGCTGCCGTCGGCGCCACGGCGGGTACGCCGGCCGCCGCATACGCCAGCGCGCGGCTGTGCCGCAAGGAGCAGCGCTGCAAGGCCGCCGCCATGCGCGCCGCCTGGATCGGCTTCTGCAGATAGTCCAGCGCATTCACTTCGAACGCCTGCAACGCGTACTGGTCGAACGCGGTGGTGAAGATCACCTCCGGCGCTTCCTCCAGCGCTGCCAGCATGTCGAAGCCGCTACCGCCCGGCATCTGCACATCGAGGAACACCAGGTCCGGCTTGAGCGCGGTGATCTGCTGGATGCCATCGGCCGCGTTGACGGCCTCGCCGACGATTTCTACTTCTGGGTGGGCCGCCAGCAAACGGCGCAGCTCTGCGCGCGCCAGGCGTTCGTCGTCGATCAGCAGTGCGCGCATCACGCGGCCTCCGGTAAAGTCATCGTGGCGCGTACCCAGCCGCTGTTTTCAGTCAGATCCAGGCTGGCGTTGGAACCCAGCGCCAGCGCCAGGCGCTTGCGGGTGTTGACCAGGCCGACCTTGGTGGAATTGGCAAACGGCAGAATCGCGCCGAGGTTGGCGATCTCGATATGGATCTTGCCGTCGTCCATGCGCTGCGCGCGGATGCGGATCTCGCTGCCGGTGGGGCTGGTCTCGACGCCGTATTTGACGGCGTTTTCCACCAGCGTTTGCAAGGCCATCGGCGGGATGCGCACCTGGTCCAGGCCCAATCCAATCTCCACGCTGACCCGCATGCGCTCTTCGAAACGGATCTTCTCGATCGCCAGATAGGCCTGCACGGCTTCGATCTCCGCCGCCAGCGGCACCGTGTCGTTCTGGCCCGATTGCAGCGCGTAGCGCATCACGCTGGCCAGTTGATCGATCATCTGCGCGGCGGCGTTCTGGTCTTCATAAATCAGCGCGCGCACGCTGTTCATGCTGTTGAAGAAAAAGTGAGGATTGACCTGCGCCTGCAAGGCGCGCAGTTCGGCGTCCTTGGCGCTGATCTCCAGCCGCAGCGCCTCCTGCTCGAAGCGGTTGGCGCGGCGCAGCGACAGCACCGCCATGTAGAAGGTGTTCCACACCAGATAAACTCCCCACCAGAACATCAGCGCGCCCGGTACCCAGTACACGCCGTGCACTTCGCCGAAAGGCTTGATGACCATGTAGCCGACCGTCTGCACGGCGGTATGGATGACGCCCAATACCAGGATCGCCACCATGATGGCTTTCCAGCCCACCCGCACGCCGTTGCGGATCTGGCGCTTGAGCAGTCGGTGCCAGGTGTCCGAGATGATCAAACCCGCCACCACGCCCCAGAACGAAATGCCGAGCATGCGCGGGGTGTGGCTGTCGCCCGGCGTCATGGCGATCAGCAGCAGCGGCAGGAACAGCCAGCCGGCCAGCTGGAACAGCCAGTACCAGTTCAGGCGGGCGAGCAGTGGGCGGTCGTTGGTCATGATGGCTTATTTTAAAAAGTTATCGATGCGATCATACATCCAAGCCGGATCGTCGTACATGATGAAGTGGCGGGCGGTGTCCGCCAGTTCCACTTTGACGTTGGGCAGCTGCTGGTACTGGCTCTTGTACATCTGCTCGAACATCGGCTTGGTGCCATAGTCCTTGTAGGCGTACCAGGCGCCCAGCACCAGCGTCGGCGACTTGATCCGACTTACTTCCCCGCGCAGGTCTTCGCTCATCATTTCGGTCATGGCGTTGATGACGGTGGTGTGGTCGGACAGCTTGCCCCAGCCGGTGGCACGGTCGATGTCTTCCTGCTTGGTGATCATGGTGCGCAGCGTCTTGAGCTGGTTGGCGCGGTAGGATTCGGGGTCCATGGATTCCATGCGGGCGCGCATGTTTGCGGCCATTTCCTTCATCTGCGGAGCGGTAATGCTGGGCATCTGGATCGCCGCCAGTGCAGGCAGCGTGTCGACGATAATCAGGCGACCCACTTGGTCAGGATGGTCGGCGGCCAGCTTCATGCCGAGGAAGCCGCCCAGGCTGTGGCCGATGACGATGGGATGGTCGAATTTGTTGGCGGCGATGTAGTCGCTCAGCTGCTGTTCGACCGCTGGCAGCAGCGGGCCTTCGATGGCGGGCACGCCGGCGAATCCGGCCAGCGTGACAACGTGGCACTGGCGGTTGCCGCAGTAATGGGCGACGGTGCCGTCCCATACTTCGCCGGACGAGGCCAGGCCAGGGATCAGGATCACGGGCGCTCCTTTGCCGGTGACTTCCACCTTGAAGGCAGGATGGGTGGAGGCTGCGGCGCTGCCGGCGGCAACGGCTGGTGCGGCGGCGTAAGCCAGGGCCAGGCTGGCGGCGATGGTGGCGATACGTTGGACGAGCGAGCGTTGCATGTTGACCTCCGTTGTTGTAAGTAAGTGAGGCCATGCTATCGCTGCGGCTCGGCGGCGGCGACGACTACTGGATGAACGGTTTTTTGGCAGGGATGAGCGGTAGGCAGCGAGTACCAGTGCGCTCCCGCAGGCTTATTCGCCGGCTTCGGCCCGCAGCTTGCGCCAGAGCGTGGTGCGGCTGATGCCTAGGTAGTCGGCGGCGGCGTCGCGGCGGCCGCCGAAGCGGGCCAGCACGGCGCTGATGCTTTCGCCAGGTGGACGGGCGGCAGGCAGCGCAGGCGGTGCGGCGCCAGGGACGGGCGCTGCGCGCGCCGCCAGCTCCGGCGCCACGCTGAGCACGAAGGCCGGCGTCAAAGCCTGCAAGGGCTCGGCGGCGAGGAACAGCGCCAGGCGCTCGGCCAGGTTGCGCAGTTCGCGCACATTGCCGGGCCAGTCGTAGCGTTGCAGCAGCGGCGCGCAGGCTGCCATCTCGGCGTGAAGATTGGGATGCGGCCGCGCACCCAGCGACGCCAGCGCATTCTTCAGCGACCATTCGGCCAGCGTCATCACATCCTCCTGCCGTGCGCGCAGCGGTGGCAGCGACAAGCGCAGCACCGCCAGCCGGTAGAACAGATCGGCGCGGAAGCGGCCCTCACGCACGCGCTGCTCCAGATCGCAATGGGTGGCGCTGATGATACGCACGTTGACCGCGATCGGCCGCGTGCCGCCCACGCGCACCACCTCGCGTTCTTCCAGCACGCGCAGCAAACGGGTTTGCAGCGTCAATGGCATCTCGCCGATTTCGTCGAGGAACAGCGTGCCGCGATTGGCCGCCTCGAACAACCCTGCATGGCCGCCGCGCCGCGCACCGGTGAAAGCGCCTTCCTCGTGGCCGAATAGCTCGGACTCCAGCAGCGATTCCGCAATCGCACCGCAATTGACGGCGACGAAGGGGCGGTTCTGACCCAGCGTGCGCGGGCTCTCGCGATGGATGGCCTGTGCCACCAACTCCTTGCCGCAGCCGGTCTCGCCCTGTATCAGCACGGTGGCGGGGGACTTCGCATACAGCAGCACGGACTGGCGTAGCGACTCCATCGCTTCCGAATCGCCGCGTAGGTCGTTGATGCCGTGCTTGGCGCGCAAGGTGTCCGCCACCACGGCGCCGCGTGCGCGGCTACGGTTCGATTCCAGCTGTGCCAACCGCGCCATCTCCAGCGCATCGTCGAAGGCGTGGCGGATCGAGGCGGCCGAGTAGACGAACACGCCGGTCAATCCCGCTTCCTCGGCCAGGTCGGTAATCAGGCCGGCGCCGACGATGGCCTTGATGCCCGCTGCTTTCAGGTCGTTGATCTGGGCGCGCGCATCTTCCTCTGTGGCGTAGGTGCGCTGTTCGACATCGAAGCCGAAGGTGCCGGCGAATTCGGCCAGCTCCGGCAGCCGCTCCTGGTACGTGACGATGCCGATGCGGTCCGACACGCGCCGCGCCCGCGCCAGCGCCTGCATCACATCGAAGCCACTGAACTTGGCGATCACCACCGGCACCGACAGGCGGCCCTTCAGGTACGCCGCGTTGGAACCGGCGGCGATGACGGCGTCGCAGCGCTCGGTGGCCATGCGCTCGCGGATGTGGCGGGCCGCTTCGTCGAAACCGAGGTTGATCGGTTCGATGGTGGCCAGATCGTCGTATTCCAGCGTGATGTCGCGGAACAGGTCGTACAGGCGCGAGACGGAAACCGTCCAGATCACCGGTTTGTCGTTGACGTCGAAGGGCAGGGGAGTGGAATGGCGCATGTTTCAATTGTAGTTCATATGTTTCGATGTTTCAAAATGAAACGTCTGTGAAACGTCGAGTTGCCGTAAGTTGTTGATTTGTATAGGGTGCTTATCTGGCACGCCCCTTGCAATAACTCCCGCAACTTCATCGCAACATTGAAAGGTAACCACATGACTCAATACTCCGCAGGCGCCGCGTTCCGCAAAGCCGTCCAGGAAGAATCCCCATTGCAGGTGGTCGGCGCGATCAACGCCAACCACGCCTTGCTGGCCAAGCGCGCCGGCTTCAAGGCGATCTATCTGTCGGGCGGCGGCGTGGCGGCGGGTTCGCTCGGCCTGCCGGACCTGGGCATCTCCAACCTGGACGACGTGCTGACCGACGTGCGCCGCATCACCGACGTGTGTGATCTGCCGCTGCTGGTCGATGTCGACACCGGCTTCGGCGCCTCCGCCTTCAACGTGGCGCGCACCGTCAAGTCCATGATCAAGTTCGGCGCCGCCGCCATGCACATCGAAGACCAGGTCGGCGCCAAGCGCTGCGGCCACCGTCCGGGCAAGGAGATCGTCACCAAGCAGGAGATGGTCGACCGTATCAGCGCCGCCGTCGATGCGCGCACCGATGAGAACTTCGTCATCATGGCCCGCACCGATGCGCTGGCCGTCGAAGGCCTGGACGCCGCCATCGAGCGCGCCGTCGCTTGCGTGGAAGCGGGCGCCGACATGATCTTCCCGGAAGCGATGATCAGCCTCGATATGTATAAAAAATTCGCCGCCGCCGTCAAGGTGCCGGTGCTGGCCAACATCACCGAATTCGGCTCGACGCCGTTGTTCACCGTGGATGAACTGCGCGCCGCCGATGTGGGCCTGGTGCTGTATCCGCTGTCGGCCTTCCGCGCCATGAACAAGGCTGCGGAAAACGTCTACGACGCGATCCGTCGCGACGGCACGCAGCAGAATGTACTCGACACCATGCAGACCCGCGCCGAACTGTATGAACGCATCAACTACCACAGCTTCGAGCAGAAGCTGGATGCACTGTTCGCCGCACAGAAAAAATAATCAGGAGATCTACAAAATGACCGAAGCCACCTTCAAACCAAAAAAATCCGTCGCCCTGTCCGGCGTCACCGCCGGTAACACCGCACTGTGCTCCGTCGGCAAAACAGGCAACGACCTGCACTACCGTGGCTACGACATCCTCGATGTCGCCAACACCTGCGAGTTCGAGGAAATCGCCTACCTGCTGGTGCACGGCAAACTGCCGAATGCCGCCGAACTGAAAGGCTACAAGACCAAACTGCGCTCGCTGCGCGGTCTGCCCGCATCGCTGAAAGCCGCACTGGAAGCACTGCCCGCATCGGCGCACCCGATGGACGTGATGCGCACCGGTGTCTCGGTCCTCGGCTGCACGCTGCCCGAAAAGGACGACCACAACGTGCCAGGCGCGCGCGACATCGCCGACCGCCTGATGGCGTCCTTCGGCTCGATGCTGCTGTACTGGTACCACTTCAGCCACAACGGCAAACGCATCGACGTCGAAACCGACGACGACTCCATCGGCGGCCACTTCCTGCATCTGCTGCACGGCGAGAAGCCTTCCGAAAGCTGGGTCCAGGCGATGCACACCTCGCTGATCCTGTACGCGGAACACGAGTTCAACGCCTCCACCTTCACCAGCCGCGTCATCGCTGGCACGGGTTCGGACATCCACTCCGCCATCACCGGCGCAATCGGCGCGCTGCGCGGCCCTAAACACGGCGGCGCCAACGAATTCGCCTTCGAGATCCAGAAGCGCTACGAAAACGCCGACGAAGCCGAAGCGGACATCCGCAACCGCGTCGCCAACAAGGAAGTCGTGATCGGCTTCGGCCATCCGGTGTACACCATCTCCGATCCACGCAACGTCGTCATCAAGGAAGTGGCGCGCAAGCTGTCGCAGGAAGCCGGCTCGATGAAGATGTTCGACATCGCCGAACGCCTGGAAACCGTCATGTGGGACATCAAGAAGATGTTCCCGAACCTGGACTGGTTCTCGGCCGTGTCGTACCACATGATGGGCGTGCCGACCGCGATGTTCACGCCACTGTTCGTCATCTCGCGCACGTCCGGCTGGGCCGCGCACATCATCGAACAGCGCATCGACAACAAGATCATTCGTCCAAGCGCGAACTACGTCGGTCCTGAAGACCTGAAGTTCGTTCCGATCAAGGACCGCAAATAATGAACACCCAATTCCGTAAATCCCTGCCGGGCACCAAGCTCGATTACTTCGACGCGCGAGCCGCTGTCGACGCGATCCAGCCAGGCGCCTGGGCCAAACTGCCGTACACCTCGCGCGTACTGGCGGAAAACCTGGTGCGCCGCTGCGATCCGGCGACGCTGAACGCTTCGCTGTCGCAGCTGATCGAGCGCAAGCGCGATCTGGACTTCCCATGGTTCCCGGCCCGCGTGGTCTGCCACGACATCCTGGGCCAGACCGCGCTGGTCGACCTGGCCGGCCTGCGCGACGCCATCGCGCTGCAAGGCGGCGATCCTGCGCTGGTCAATCCGGTGGTGCCGACCCAGCTGGTGGTCGACCACTCGCTGGCCGTCGAATGCGGCGGCTTCGATCCCGATGCCTTCGACAAGAACCGCGCCATTGAAGACCGCCGCAACGAAGACCGCTTCGACTTTATCAACTGGACCAAGAAGGCGTTCAAAAACGTCGACGTGATCCCGCCGGGTAACGGCATCCTGCATCAGATCAATCTGGAGCGCATGTCGCCGGTGATCCAGGCCGTAGACGGCGTGGCCTTCCCGGACACGCTGGTCGGCACCGATTCGCACACGCCGATGGTCGATGCGCTGGGCGTGATCGCCATCGGCGTCGGCGGCCTGGAAGCGGAGAGCGTGATGCTGGGCCGCGCATCGTGGATGCGCCTTCCCGACATCATCGGCGTTGAGCTGACGGGCAAGCCGCAAGCCGGCATCACCGCCACCGACACCGTGCTGGCGCTGACCGAATTCCTGCGCAAGCAGAAGGTCGTCTCCTCGTATCTGGAGTTCTTCGGCGAGGGCGCTTCGCACCTGACGCTGGGCGACCGCGCGACGATCTCCAATATGGCGCCGGAATACGGCTCCACCGCCGCGATGTTCTACATCGACGAGCAGACCATCAAGTACCTGAAGCTGACCGGCCGCGACGACGAACTGGTCAAGCTGGTGGAAACCTACGCGAAGGAAACCGGCCTGTGGGGCGAAGCCCTGAAGACCGCAGAATACGAGCGCGTGTTGAAGTTCGACCTGTCGTCAGTGGTCCGCACCATCGCCGGTCCATCGAACCCGCACAACCGCGTGCCGACCTCCGAGCTGGCCGCACGCGGCATCAGCGGCGTGGTGGAAAACGAGCCTGGCCTGATGCCTGACGGCGCCGTCATCATCGCCGCCATCACCAGCTGCACCAACACCAATAATCCACGCAATATGGTCGCCGCCGGTCTGCTGGCCCGTAACGCCAACGCGCGCGGCCTGACCCGCAAGCCTTGGGTGAAAAGCTCGCTGGCGCCCGGCTCCAAGACTGTGACGCTGTATCTGGAAGAAGCGGGCCTGATGCCCGAGCTGGAGCAGTTGGGCTTTGGCGTCGTCGCTTATGCCTGCACCACCTGCAACGGCATGTCCGGCGCGCTCGATCCGATGATCCAGAAGGAAGTGATCGACCGCGATCTGTACGCCACCGCTGTGTTGTCGGGTAACCGCAACTTCGACGGCCGCATTCACCCATACGCCAAGCAGGCCTTCCTGGCTTCGCCGCCGCTGGTGGTGGCCTACGCCATCGCCGGCACGATCCGCTTCGATATCGAGAAGGACGTGCTGGGCATCGACAGCAACGGCCAGCCGGTCACGCTGAAGGATATCTGGCCGACCGACGAAGAAATCGACGCGCTGGTCGCGTCCAGCGTCAAGCCGGCGCAGTACAACAAGGTCTACATCCCGATGTTCGCCAAGCAGGAAGACGATGGCGTCAAAGTAAAGCCGCTGTACGACTGGCGTCCGCAGACCACCTACATCCGTCGTCCGCCGTACTGGGAAGGCGCGCTGGCCGGCGCACGTCCGCTGAAAGGCATGCTGCCGCTGGCGGTCCTGGGCGATAACATCACCACCGACCACCTGTCGCCGTCCAACGCCATCATGTTGAACAGCGCGGCCGGCGAGTACCTGGCGAAAATGGGCCTGCCGGAAGAAGACTTCAATTCCTACGCCACCCACCGCGGCGACCACCTGACCGCGCAACGCGCCACCTTCGCCAATCCGACGCTGAAGAACGAGATGGTGCGCGATGCGGACGGCAAGGTCAAAGCCGGTTCGCTGGCACGCGTGGAACCGGAAGGCAAAGTCACCCGCATGTGGGAAGCCATCGAGACCTACATGGAACGCAAACAGTCGTTGATCGTGATCGCCGGCGCCGACTACGGCCAGGGCTCGTCGCGTGACTGGGCTGCCAAGGGTGTGCGCCTGGCGGGTGTGGAGGCTATCGTGGCCGAGGGCTTCGAACGTATCCACCGCACCAATCTGGTCGGCATGGGCGTGCTGCCGCTGGAGTTTCAGCCTGGCGTGAACCGCCTGACGCTGGCGTTGGATGGCACCGAAAGCTATGACGTGATCGGCGAGCGCACGCCGCGTTCGACGCTAACGCTGGTGGTCAACCGCCGCAACGGCGAGCGCGTCGAAGTGCCGGTGATCTGCCGCCTGGATACGGCGGAAGAAGTATCGATCTATGAAGCGGGCGGCGTTCTGCAACGCTTCGCGCAGGACTTCCTCGAATCCGTGAAGGCGGCTTGACCATGGCGCATAAACCGCAAATCAAAATCCCCGCCACGTATATGCGTGGCGGCACCAGCAAGGGCGTGTTCTTCCGGCTGCAGGACTTGCCGGAAGCCGCACAACAGCCGGGCGCCGCGCGCGACGCCTTGCTGCTGCGCGTGATCGGCAGCCCCGATCCGTACGGCAAGCAGATCGACGGCATGGGCGGCGCCACCTCCAGCACCAGCAAGTCGGTGATCCTGTCCAAGAGCAGCAAGCCTGACCACGATGTCGACTACCTGTTCGGCCAGGTCTCCATCGACAAGGCCTTCGTCGACTGGAGCGGCAATTGCGGCAACCTGTCCGCCGCCGTTGGCGCGTTCGCCATCAGCGGTGGCCTGGTGGACCCGGCCCGCATCCCGCAAGACGGCGTCGCTGTGGTGCGCGTGTGGCAGGCCAACATCGGCAAGACCATCATCGCCCACGTACCGATGACCAACGGCGAAGTGCAGGAAACCGGCGACTTTGAACTCGACGGCGTGACCTTCCCGGCGGCCGAAGTACAACTCGAATTCATGGACCCGGCGGCGGAAGAGGAGGGCGCAGGCGGTTCGATGTTCCCGACCGGCCAACTGGTCGACGACCTCGAAGTGCCGGGCGTCGGCACGATGAAGGCGACCATGATAAACGCCGGTATTCCGACCATCTTCGTCAACGCTGAAGATATCGGCTACCTCGGCACCGAGCTGCAGGACGCGATCAATAGCGATCCTAAAGCGCTGGCACGCTTCGAACTGATACGCGCACATGGCGCGCTGCGCATGGGCCTCATCAAGCATATCGACGACGCGGCCACGCGCCAGCACACGCCCAAGGTGGCCTTCGTCGCCAAGCCAGCTCCATATGTATCGTCCAGCGGCAAGCAGGTCGCCGCTACCGATGTGGACCTGCTGGTGCGCGCCATGTCCATGGGTAAGCTGCACCACGCGATGATGGGGACCGCAGCTGTCGCCATCGGCACGGCGGCGGCGATACCTGGCACGCTGGTCAACCTGGCGGCCGGCGGTGGCGCCCGTGATGCGGTGCGCTTCGGCCATCCATCCGGCACGCTGCGGGTGGGCGCGGAGGCGACGCAGCAGAACGGCGAGTGGAGCGTTACAAAAGCGGTCATGAGCCGCAGCGCCCGCGTGCTGATGGAAGGTTGGGTACGCGTTCCCGGCGATACGTTCTAAGTAAGCCACATACAACGGAGGAGACATGAATTACGCTGATTTCTATCAGCGCTCTATCGTCACGCCTGAACAATTCTGGCAGGACGAAGCAGCGCTCATCGATTGGAACGCCCCATGCACGCAGGTGCTGGATTATTCTCATCCTCCGTTCGCCCGGTGGTTCGTCGGCGGGCAGACTAACCTTTGCCACAACGCGGTGGACCGCTGGTGCGCCACGCAGGGCGACCAGCCCGCGCTGATCGCCATCTCCACCGAAGCCAATACGGAGCGCAGCTATAGCTTCAACGAACTCCAGGCCGAAGTGGAGCGCTGCGCCGCCGTGATGCTGGCGCTGGGCGTCGGCCGTGGCGACCGTGTGCTGATCTACATGCCGATGATCGCCGAGGCGGCGTTCGCGATGCTGGCCTGCGCCCGCATCGGCGCGGTGCATTCGGTGGTGTTCGGCGGCTTTGCCGCCAACAGCCTGGCCAGCCGCATCGACGACGCCAAGCCGGTGCTGGTCGTCTCCGCCGATGCCGGTTCGCGTAACGGCAAAGCCATCCCCTACAAGCATCTGCTGGACGAAGCGATCGAACTGTCCGCCGCCAAGCCGGCCAAGGTGCTGCTGGTGGATCGCGGCCTGGCGCCCATGAACCTGGTGGCGGGCCGTGACGAGGACTACGCCAGCCTGCGCGCCGCGCACATCGATGCGCGCGTGCCGGTGACGTGGTTGGAGTCGAACGAGCCATCCTACATCCTGTACACCTCCGGCACCACCGGCAAGCCCAAAGGCGTGCAGCGCGACGTTGGCGGCTATGCGGTGGCGCTGGCGTCGTCGATGAAGTACAACTTCTGTAGCAAGGCCGGCGAGACCTTCTTCGCCACTTCCGATATCGGCTGGGTGGTCGGCCATTCCTACATCGTCTACGGCCCGCTGATCGCCGGCATGGCGACCATCATGTACGAAGGCACGCCGATCTGCCCGGACCCGGGCATCTGGTGGAGCATCGTCGAGAAGTACAAGGTCACGCGCATGTTCTCCGCGCCGACAGCGATCCGCGTGCTGCGCAAGCAGCCGCCGGAGTTCATGCGCAAGTACGACCTGTCGTCGCTGCGCGCGTTGTACCTGGCGGGCGAGCCGCTGGACGAAACCACGTCGCAATGGATATCCGGTGAGCTGGGCGTGCCCATCATCGACAACTACTGGCAGACCGAAACCGGCTGGCCGATTCTCTCCATCGCCAAGGGTGTGGAAGACTTGCCTACGCGGCTGGGCAGCCCTGGCGTGGCGATGTACGGCTACAAGGTCAAGCTGGTTAATGAATCGACCGGCGAGGAATGCGGCGCCAACGAGAAGGGCGTGGTGATGGTCGAAGGCCCGCTGCCGCCGGGCTGCATGCAGACCGTGTACGGTGATGACCAGCGTTTTGTCGATACCTACTGGACCAGCTGCGGCGGGCAGCAGCTGTATTCGACCTTCGACTGGGGCGTGCGCGATGCCGACGGCTACTACTTCATCCTTGGCCGCACCGACGATGTGATCAACGTCGCCGGCCACCGCCTCGGCACGCGCGAGATCGAGGAGTCCATCTCCAGCCACACCAACGTATCCGAGGTGGCGGTGGTGGGTGTGGAGGACAAGCTCAAAGGCCAGGTGGCGGTGGCCTTCGTCATCGTCAAGGACGCGTCGCGCATCGTCGGTGACGAGGCCTGCGCTGCACAGGAACGCGAAATCCTGGGCGTGGTCGATCGCCAGCTGGGCGCAGTGGCGCGGCCGTCGCGGGTGTACTTCGTGCCGCAGCTGCCGAAGACACGTTCGGGAAAACTGCTGCGCCGTTCGATACAGGCGATCTGCGAGGGCCGCAATCCCGGCGACCTGACCTCCATCGAAGATCCGGCGTCGCTGCAGCAGATACAACGGGTGCTGCAAGAAGGTGTGGCGAAATAGTGTGCGCGTAAGGGGCCGGTAAGTCTCGCTGTTTATTGTTGTGACAAACAACAGAGGAGACACACCATGCATGACGATCTGGTTCAAAAAATAAAGCGCGACCCCAGCTACCACAGGCTGGTCAAGACGCGCTCCCGTTTCGGCTGGGCGCTGACGGCGGTGATGATGCTGGTCTATTACGGCTACATCCTGCTCATCGCCTTCGACAAGGAACTGCTGGCGTCGAAGACCGGTGCCGGCGTGATGACCTGGGGGATGCCGCTAGGCCTTTTCGTGATCGTGTTCACGGTGCTGGTGACGGGCCTGTATGTACGCCGCGCCAACAAGCAGTTCGACGACCTGACCCAGGCTATCCACGACCGGGTGCAATCATGAACGCGGCCAAGCGCAGCCTGGGTTGGTTTGCGATGGCATTGGCGCTGCTGGGCGCCAGCGGCGCGGCCCTCGCGGCCGGCGCCGATCTGGGGCAGGCGACCAAGCAGCCCGTCAACTGGACCGCGATCACCATGTTCGGCGCGTTCGTGGTGTTCACGCTGTTCGTCACCAAGTGGGCAGCGGCCAAGACCAAGTCGGCGGCCGACTTCTACACCGCCGGCGGCGGCATCACCGGCTTCCAGAACGGCTTGGCCATCGCCGGCGACTATATGTCAGCGGCTTCCTTCCTCGGCATTTCCGCCGCAGTTTTCCTCAATGGTTACGATGGGTTGATCTACGCCATCGGCTTCCTGGTCGGGTGGCCGGTGATCACCTTCCTGATGGCGGAGCGCCTGCGCAACCTGGGCCGCTTCACCTTCGCCGACGTTGCGGCCTACCGCTTCAAGCAGGCGCCTATCCGCATCTTCTCCGCTTCCGGCACGCTGGTGGTGGTGGCCTTCTACCTGATCGCGCAGATGGTCGGCGCGGGGCAGTTGATCAAGCTGCTGTTCGGCCTTGAGTACTGGATCGCGGTGGTGCTGGTCGGTTCGCTGATGATGATCTACGTGCTGTTCGGCGGCATGACGGCCACCACCTGGGTGCAGATCATCAAGGCGGTGATGCTGCTCGGCGGCGCGACCTTCATGGCGGTCGTGGTGCTGGCGCAGTTCAATTTCAGCCCGGAGGCGCTGTTCGCCAAATCGGTCGAAGTGCACGCCAAGAAGGACGCCATCATGGGCCCCGGCACCTTCATCAAGGATCCGGTGTCGGCGATCTCGTTCGGCATGGCGCTGATGTTCGGCACCGCCGGCCTGCCGCACATCCTGATGCGCTTCTTCACCGTGCCAAGCGCGAAGGAAGCGCGCAAGTCGGTGTTCTGGGCCACCAGCTGGATCGCCTACTTCTACGTGCTGACCTTCATCATCGGCTTCGGCGCCATCGTTTTGGTGAGCACCAACCCTGAGTTCAAGGACGCAGCCGGCAAACTGCTGGGCGGGAACAACATGGCTGCGATCCATCTGGCCAAGGCGGTGGGCGGGAATGTCTTCCTCGGCTTTATTTCGGCCGTGGCCTTCGCGACCATCCTGGCGGTGGTGGCGGGGCTGACGCTGTCCGGTGCTTCGGCCGTGTCGCACGACCTGTACGCCACCGTCATCAAGAAGGGCAAGGCCAGTAGCGCCAAGGAACTGTATGTGTCGCGCCTGACCACCGTCGCGCTGGGCATCGTCGCCGTGGTGCTGGGCATCGTGTTCGAGAAGCAGAACATCGCCTTCATGGTGTCGCTGGCCTTCGCCATCGCCGCCTCGGCCAACTTCCCGGTGCTGTTCATGTCCGTGCTGTGGAAGGATTGCACCACGCGTGGCGCCACCATCGGCGGCTTCGTCGGCCTGATCACGGCCGTGGTGCTGACCGTGGTGTCGAAATCGGTGTGGGTCGATGTGCTGGGCCATGCGGACGCGCTGTTCCCGTATGCGTCGCCGGCGATCTTCTCGATGCCGGCCGCTTTCGCCAGCATCTGGCTGTTCTCGATGCTGGACCGCAGTGCGCGGGCGCGCATCGACCGTGCCGGCTATGAGGCGCAGGAGATGCGCTCCGAGACGGGCATCGGCGCCGCCGGTGCGACCGCTCACTGATAGAATTGACAAGTGGTCCGATGACAGCAATGCCCGGCTCGCCGGGCATTGTCGTTTTTAGGGGTGTCGCTCGGCGCGCGTGATGGCTAATGAGCCCAATGTGGTTTATGATCTGCCAACTATGCTGCCGGGAAGTAACGGGCGAGGTGGCATCTTTTTTCGGGTGCCTTTGGTGTACATGAATCGAGCTTCGACTAATCCTGACTTTGTGGCGGACGCGCTGGCGCTGATCGGCGTTCCTGCGTGCGCCTACAGTGATGACGGCGTGGTGCTGGCCGCCAATTGGGAGCTGATCGAATTGCTGGGCGCCGATCCGTGCGGCCGTCCGGCGGCCGAGCTGTTTGCGCGCCACGTGCGCGCGGCCAGCGCCGAGCATCTCGACACGGCCATGCTGTCGGGGACCTTCGGCGTGCGCTGGGACAGCTGCCTGACCTGCGCCAACGGACAATACCTGTCGGTGCAGGCCAAGGCCAAGGCGCTGCCGTCCGGCGGCGGCACCATCGTCTTCCACGACATCAGCGCGGTCGAGCGCGACCAGCGCTCCCTGCGCAAGACGCTGCTGGAGCAGCAGGCCATCCTGGAGAATGCCGCCGTCGGCATCCTGTTCACCAAGGATGGCGTTATCCAGGAATGCAATATCCGCTGCGCCGAAATGCTTGGCTACAGCCGCCAGGAGCTGGAGGGCGTGGCCTCGGTGATCGTGTATCCGAGCGAAGAGGACTTCGTCGACATGGGCCGCAAGGCCGGGCCGCCGCTGTCGCAGGGCCTGTCCTTCATGCAGGAGGCGCAGCTGCGCCGCAAGGACGGCTCGCTGTTCTGGGCGCGCGTGTTCGGCCGCGCCATCGATCCGATCAACACCGCCGAAGGCACGGTGTGGATCATGGAAGACATCAACGAGCACCGCATCGATGAAGAGAAGCTGCGCCGCGCGCTGCTGGAGATGCAGGCCATCATGGACAGCGCGCCGCTGGCGATCGGCTTCCAGCGCGACAACCGCATCCTGCGCTACAACCACCGCTTCGCCGAGTTCTTCGGCTTCAGCGACGACGGCGGCGTCGGCCAGCTGACATCGACCTTGTACCCGTCGCAGCAGGCGTTCGACGCGGTGGTGAAGAAGGCGCGGCCGCTGCTGGCGCGCGGCAAGCCATACCAGGCGGAGATGGAGATGCGGCGCCAGGACGGCTCCACCTTCTGGGCGCACGCCTTCGGCTACGTGATCAATCCGGGCCGCACGCAGCAGGACACGATCTGGATCTTCGACGACCGCAGCGCGCAGAAGCAGCACGAGGAAGCGACCCGCCAGCTGCTGCTGGAGCAGAAGGCCATCCTGGACAACGCCTCGGTCGGCATCCTGTTCAGCAAAGCGCAGATCATGTTGAGCTGTAATCCGCGCATGGCGGAGATGTTCGGCTACAGCATCGACGAGATGATAGGCCAGCCTTCGGCGATGGTGTTCCCGTCGCAGGCGCGCTACGAGGAATTCGGCAGCGAGGCGGCGCCGTTGCTGGGCACCGGCCAGCCGTTCGAGAAAAAGGAATACGAATTCAAGCGCCGCGACGGCAGTCTGTTCTGGTGCCGTGTGCGCGCCAAGGCGGTCGACGACGCGCATAGCGAAGGCGGCACCATCTGGATCCTGGAAGACGTGACCGCCACGCGCCAGACCCAGATGGAGGTCGAGGCGATCATGACCAACGCCTCGATGAGCATCCTGTTCACCAAGAACCGCGTCATCACGCGCTACAACCGCGGCTTCGCCGAGATGTTCCGCTACGACGGCGATGCGGGCCTCGGGCTGCCCGGCCTGGCCTTGTATCCATCGCAGGATTCCTACGACAGGCTGGGCGCGCAAGCCTATCCCTTCCTCTCGATCGGCAAGCCGTTCCAGACCGAGATCGAAATGCGCCGCGCCGACGATACGCTGATGTGGGCGCAGCTGATCGGCTACGTCGTCAATCCGGACGATCCGACCCAGGGCACGATCTGGGTGATCGAAGACCGCACCGAGCAAAAGCGCGCCGAGGAATCGCTGCGCAACGCGCTGCTGGAAAACCAGGCCATCCTGGACAGCGCGGTGCTGGGCATCTCGGTGGTGGAGCAGGGCCGCAACCTGCGCTGCAACACCAAGATGGAAGAACTGTTCGGCTACGCGCCTGGCGAGATGAACCAGCTGAGCGTGCAGGCCTTCTACGCCGACAAGGATGCATGGGAAGCGGCGCGCGCCGCCACGGCGGAGGATTTTCACGCCGGCCGCGTGCACGCCTCCGAATACCAGCTGGTGCGCAAGGACGGCAGCACGTTCTGGGGCCGCCTGTCGGGCCGTCCGTTCGACCTGGCCAAGGCCACCGGTCGCTCGGTATGGCTGGTGGACGACATCACCGAGCGGCGCGAGGCGGCGGAAGCGGTCAGCCGCGCGCGCGACGAGCTGGAAGTGCGGGTGCTGGAACGCACGGCCGAACTGGCCGGCGCCAATGCGCTGCTGCAGGGCGAGATCGTCGAGCGGCGCCAGGCCGAGGCGCGCGTGCACCACATGGCCTACCACGACAGCCTGACCGGCCTGCCGAACCGCGCGCTGCTGTCGGATAGGCTGGACCGCGCCATGCTGGCCGCGCAGCGTTCCGAGCGCCGCCTGGCGGTGATGTTCATCGACCTGGATCGCTTCAAGACCATCAACGATTCGCTGGGCCACATGACCGGCGACCAGCTGCTGAAGGAGGTTGCGGGCCGCCTGTGCCGCGCGGTGCGCGCCAGCGATACCGTGGCCCGCCTGGGCGGCGACGAGTTCGTGGTGCTGGTGCCGGGCATCCGCAGCGCGGACGAGGCCAGCCACGTGGCCGAGAAGATCATCGAGGCCTTGTCGGAGAGCTTCCCGCTGGAGGGGCGCAATCTGCACATCACGCCGTCGATCGGCATCTGCGTGTATCCGGATGACGGCGGCGATGTCGAAACGCTGATGCGCCACGCTGACGCGGCCATGTACCACGCCAAGGCCAGCGGCAGGAACAATTACCAGTACTTCAAAGAGGCGATGAACCAGACGGCGGCGCAGCACTTCGAGCTGGAGTCCAGCCTGCGCAGCGCGCTGGTGCAGGACGAGTTCGAGCTGCACTTCCAGCCCATCATGGATATCGGCACGCGCCGCCTGCATACGATGGAAGTGCTGCTGCGCTGGCGGCGCGGCGGCACGCTGGTGCTGCCGGACCACTTCATCCCCATCATCGAAGAGAATGGCCTGATCGTGCCGGTCGGCGAGTGGGTGATACGCCAGGCCTGCCAGCAAAGCATGGCGTGGCAGCGCGCCGGCCTGGCGCCGGTGCCGCTGGCGGTCAACCTGTCGCCGCGCCAGTTCATGCACCGGGGCTTGATCGCGTCGATCCGCGACATCCTCGACGAAACCGGCATCGATCCATCGATGATCGAGTTCGAGATCACCGAGACTGCGCTGATGCAGCACGGCGAGCAGACGCTGGACATCCTGGGCCAGATCAACGCCATGGGCATCCGCCTGTCGATCGACGATTTCGGCACGGGCTATTCGAGCCTGGCCTACCTGAAGCGCTTCCCGGTCAAGAAGATCAAGATCGACCGCGCCTTCATCAAGGATCTGGAGGACAGCGCCGAGGACCGCGCAATCGTGGCGGCCATCATCGCGCTGTCGGACAGCCTGCAGCTGTCGGTGGTGGCGGAGGGTGTGGAGACGGAAGGGCAGTACGCGCTACTGCAGCGCAATGGCTGCCAGTATGCGCAGGGCTATCTGTTCTCGCAGCCGGTGCCGCATGCGACGGCCCAGCTGCTGTTGCCGAGACTTTAGTCCAGCGTGGCGATCACGGGAGCGTGGTCGGACGGCTGCTCCCATTTGCGCGGCGCGCGGTCGATCACACAGGCGCTGCATCGGGCCACCAGCGCCTGCGACAGCAGGATGTGATCGATGCGCAGTCCCTTGTTGAGGCGGAAGCCCAACGCGCGGTAATCCCACCAGCTGAATGATTTTTCCGGCTGCTCGAACAGGCGGTAGGAATCGGTCAGGCCGATGTCGAGCAGGCGGGTGAGGGCGGCGCGCTCCTTGTCGGACACCAGCACCTGGCCTTCCCATGCGGCGGGATCGTGGACGTCGCGGTCTTCCGGCGCGATGTTGTAGTCGCCCAGCACCGCCAGCTGCGGATGGACGGCGGCTTCTTCCTTGATCCAGTCGTGGAAGGCGGACAACCAGCCCAGCTTGTACTCGTACTTGTCGGAATCGACGCTCTGGCCGTTGGGCACGTAGGCGCACACGATGCGCACGCCATCGATGGTGGCGGCCAGGATGCGCTGCTGCGCGTCTTCGTAGCGCGGATTGTTCTTGACCACGTCGGCAAGCGGCAGCTTGGACAGGATGGCGACGCCGTTGTACGTCTTCTGGCCGCTGAAGGCCACGTGGTAGCCGGCGGCCTCGATGGCGGCCACCGGAAACTTGTCGTCCGTTAATTTTGTTTCTTGAATACAGAGGACATCGATGGGATTCTCCTCTAGCCATTTCAAGACGTGCGTCAGCCGAACGTTGAGTGAGTTAACATTCCATGTGGCTATTTTCATCTGAGTCTGTGTCCATGCGGGGTTGGCGGGGGCTGTTAGCCTACAGGCTTGAATCTTACATCATCT
Organism: Rugamonas rivuli; assembly: GCF_009380165.1. Lineage (GTDB taxonomy): Bacteria > Pseudomonadota > Gammaproteobacteria > Burkholderiales > Burkholderiaceae_D > Rugamonas > Rugamonas rivuli. Next base: position 22,611 of record NZ_WHUF01000003.1, on the reverse strand, counting down.
TGATTTAACACATGAGATTGTTAATTTGACGATTTTTATAAAAAAACATGAAAAAGCCTTTCGTGCGCGCACTACGAGGCCCTAAAATGTTGCAAAATGTGTGAAATCAAAAAAAAATTGCTAGGAGTGTCTCCTTGTTGTCAAAATAGAACGGTAAATAAAGACAAAATAAGCAAAAGAGAAATATACTGATACAAATTAAGTGGAAAACTTGTGTTTCCGTGGGGCAATCAAAAATAGCAGGGTACCGGGTACATTTTTATGTTGTGACTTAACAATAAATGGTACTATACGGAAATTACTTGTGGTTTTAACAGTGAATTGCGCGTAGCGCATTTACAAAGGAATGAAAATGCGAGCTGCATTTGAGACGTGGGCGCAAAAAGACGGTCACATCGTCCGACGCCGGGAAGACAAACCAGAAGAGTATCTGGTTTTTGAAACGCAACGCCGCTGGGTTATCTGGCAGGCAGCGTTAGAGCACGGCAAAACGCCGGGCGGCCGCAAGACCGCCGCGCAAAAGGAAGCCGCCGCGCTGGAAAAGGCCAAGGCTGCCGTTCAACGCCCGCCGGTCATCAACTCCGACGAGGCTGCCGTGCGCAACCAGGTGCTGAACGAAGTGCTGGATGCATTCTCCACCCTGGGTGGCGAACGCGGCATGGACGACATCCTGAAAGTGGTGCAGGGCTTGAAGAAGAAGCAGCAGGAGCAGGCGGAAGAGCGCGCTGTGGCTGCCGAACCGGTACGGCATAACGCCTGACCCGGTATGCGCTTCAAGCACTACAAAGGGGGGCTCTACGAGCTGGTATGCGAGGCCACCCTGGAATCCGATCTCAGCACCATGATCGTTTATCGCGCCGCCAACGGGTCCATCTGGGCCCGGCCGAAAGACGTTTTTTTTGAAATTATCGAAGTCGATGGCGTAAAAGTGCAACGCTTTACGCCGCTTGATTGAGCATATGGAATAGCCCCCGGGCTGCTACACTGGTCTGACCCACTAACCCTGAGGCAGACCATGTATTTCCGCCCCGTTGCAGCTGCGTGTAAATTCGCATTCGCTGCTGCGGCGTTGCCGGCATTGATCGCCGGCTGCGCCTCCCTGACAGAATCCACCCAACAAAACGTGCTGGTGCAAACCGTGCTCGATCATCGCGAGATCGCGGGCGTCGGCTGCGTGCTGTACAACGACGTCGGCAAATGGTTCGTCACCACGCCGGAACGTGTCACGCTGCGCAAGAGCGCGGGGCCGTTGCGCATCGACTGCCGCAAGGAGGGCGCGGGTTGGGCCTACGAGAAGGTCGACTCCAAGGTGGATGGCAATCTGTGGGGGAATCTGGCGCTGACGGCGGGTGTCGGCTATTTCATCGACAAGAATACGGGCGCGGGCTATGACTATCCAGCCACGCTGACGGTGGTGATGCATCCGGCGGTGGAGCGCGATGCGCTGCCGCCGCCGGCTGCGGGTGTTACCTTGTACTGATCTTCGGCGTGCGTTTATGCACGATTAATCAGGAAGTTCGACAGCAGCGGTACCGGACGGCCGGTCGCGCCTTTTGCGCCGCCCGATTTCCATGCGGTGCCGGCGATGTCCAGGTGGGCCCAGGTGTACTTGCGGGTGAAGTTCTCCAGGAACGCCGCCGCCGTGCACGATGCGCCGCCAGGGGTGCCGATGTTGGCCAGGTCGGCGAAGTTGGACTTCAGCTGCTCGTTGTATTCCTCGCCGATCGGCAGGCGCCATGCGGTGTCGCCGGCGGCTTTGCCCGCTGCCATGATCTCGTCGGCCAGCTTGTTGTGCACTTCGTCGTCGCGCGTGAACAGGCCGCTCTTGTGGTGGCCCAGGGCGACGATGCAGGCGCCGGTCAGCGTGGCGATGTCGATCACGGCGGCCGGGTTGAAGCGCTCGGCGTAGGCCAGCGCATCGCACAGCACCAGGCGGCCTTCGGCGTCGGTGTTCAGGATCTCGATGGTCAGGCCGTTCATCGAGGTGACGATGTCGCCCGGCTTGGTGGCGCGGCCGGAAGGCATGTTCTCGCAAGCGGCGATCACGCCGATCACGTTCAGCTTCAGGTTCATCTCGCCGATGGCGCGGAAGGTGCCCAGTACCGAAGCGGCGCCGCCCATGTCGTACTTCATTTCGTCCATGCCAGGACCGGCCTTCAGCGAAATGCCGCCGGTGTCGAAGGTGATGCCTTTACCGACCAGCACCACCGGCGCATCCTTAGGCTTGCCGCCCATGTGCTTGAGGATGATGAACTTCGGCGGCTGCTCGCTGCCGTTGGTCACGGACAGGAAGCTGTTCATCTTCAGCGCTTCCAGCTGCTTGCGGTCCAGTACTTCGATGTCGAACTTGTAGTCCTTGCCCAGCTTCTTGGCGGTGTTGGCCAGGTAGGTCGGGGTGCAGACGTTGGCCGACAGGTTGCCCAGTTCCTTGGTCAGGTCCATGCCGTTGGCGATTGCCACGGCCTGGGCCAGCGCCAGCTTGGTGGCGGCGGTGTTCGGCACGGCCAGCGCGATTTTCTTCACGCCGGTCGGCGCAGGGTCCTTCTTGCTCTTCTGGCCGTCGGTGCGGAACACGCTTTCGTGCGCGCTTTGCACCACACAGCGGATCGCCCAATTGAGGTCGCGCTCTTTCACTTCAGCCATCGGCAGTGCGATAATAGCGTCGCTCGTACCCAGCGAGGAGAATGCCTTCAGCGCTGCGGACACGCCGCTGGCGAAGCTCTTCTCGCTGACGGCATCGTCGCTACCCAGGCCGACCAGCAGCACGCGGTCGGCGCTCGCGCCTTTCACGCCGCGCAGCAGCAGGGTGGTGCCGGCCTTGCCGGAAATGTCGCCGGACTTCAGCGCAGCCGTGATTTCACCGGAGCCGTCCAACGCCTTGGCGGCTTGCGACAGCTTCTTGTTCTCAAAGACCGCGACGGCGACAACGCCGGCCTTGGCCGATGCGATGGTGTTTTTTGTGTCGAATGCTTTTATGCTAAAGTCCATTTGATTCTCCGTGTCGTGTACGAATTGCCAGCCTGTTTATCAGGCTGTTATTTAAACTTGTGGCCCTGTGAGGCCCTTAACTACCGAATTATAACTTTCGAATGATCTTTCAACGCGCCCTACGACGTGAAATGGCAAGTACCGCCGGGGCCACCTTCACTGTGCTGTTCAGCATCTGCGTTACCTGGACCCTGATTACGGTTCTTGGCATGGCCGCCGGCGGCAAGGTCGCCTCCGGCGATGTCGTCGCGCTGATCGCCTTCGCAGCCTTGAATTATCTGCCAACTATTGTGATCCTCACCAGCTTTATTTCAGTGCTGATGGTCGTCACCCGTACCTATCGCGATTCCGAGATGGTGGTGTGGTTCGCTTCCGGCCTGAGTCTGACCCGCTGGATCGCGCCGGTGCTGGTGTTCGGCCTGCCCCTGATTCTGGTGACGGCGGGCCTGAGCTTTGTCGCCACGCCATGGGCCAAGCTGAAAAGCCTGGAATACGTGGAGCGCTTCCAGAAGCGCGAGGATTTGCAGAAGGTCTCGCCGGGCCAGTTCAAGGAATCGACGTCGGCCAACCGCATCTTCTTCGTCGAAGGCGTGGAGGGCAAGACCTCGGTGGTGCAGAACGTGTTCGTCAACACGGTCGATGAACACGGCACCGCCGTCATCGTCGCGCGCGAAGGCGTGGTCAGTACCGGCCCCAAAGGCGAGCGCTATCTGGTGCTGAAGAACGGCCGCCGCTACCAGGGCATGCCGGGCCAGTCGGACTTCCAGACCATGGAGTTCGAAAGCTACAGCATGCGCGTGACCAACCATAACCAGGACCTGGAGGCGGAACGCAATATCGCCGCCGTGCCTATCATGGATCTGCTGTACGACACCACGCCGGTCGGCCGCGCGGAGCTGTTGTGGCGGATCTCGTCGCCCGTCACCTGCCTGCTGCTGATATTGCTGGCGATTCCGCTGGGCTTCGTCAATCCGCGCGCCGGCAGTTCGGCCAACCTGATTATCTCGCTCCTGATTTTCTTCAGCTACAGCAATCTGGTCAAGCTGGTGGAGGCCAACGTCAAGCAGGGCAAATCGATGTTCGCGCTGTCGTGGTGGCCGCTGCACCTGGTCGTGGCGCTGCTGGTGTTCGGGTTGTTCGCCTGGCGCTTGAACCTGAACCATCGTTACCATCCGCTGGCGTTGCTGGCGGCGCTGAAGCGCTCGCGCGCCGCTGACAAGAAAGCCGTATCGCCATGAAGATCCTGCAACGCTATTTCGCCGTCACCATTCTGCAGGCGGTGGCATTCCTGCTGGTCGCTTTATTGGCGCTGCAGGCCTTCATGGACTTGACGGGCGAGCTGCCGTCGGTCGGCCAGAACGGCTACACCATCCAGTATGCATTCCTGTATGTGCTGGTGCGCCTGCCGGCCCACGTGTACGAGGTGATGCCGCTGGCGGCGCTGATCGGCACCATCTACACGATGGCGCAGTTTGCGGCCACGTCCGAGTTCACCATCATGCGCGCGGCCAGCATGTCGACCGGCATGGTCGCAGGGATGCTGGCCAGGGTCGGCCTGGTGCTGGTGGTGATCACCTTCATCTTCGGCGAACTGGTGGCGCCGCGCACCGCACCGCTGGCCGAGAAGATCAAGCTGAGCGCCCGTGGCGCCGCGATCTCGTCGGAGTTCCGCTCCGGCCTGTGGACCAAGGATATCGTCAAGTCCGACGGCATGCGCGGCACCGTCACCGGCACGCGCTTCTTTAATGCGCGCCAGGTCGGCCCTGACGGCACGCTGCTCGACGTCAAACTGTACGAATTCGACACCAGCTTCCGCCTGCGCTCGATCACGCTGGCCAAGACCGGCACCTTCAAGGGCGACAACAACTGGCAGCTGTCGGATGTGACGGAGAATATCTTCACCAATCCGGCGCTGCTGAAACCGGGCAGCGAGGCCAACCTGGCCAACAACTTCGCCCAGGATTCCAGCCTGATCGAAACCCGCCACAGCGCCAGCAAGGACCTGCTGTCCGAGGTGACGCCGAAGATCCTGTCGGTGGCAGGTTCCGACCCCGAGCGCATGTCGGCCAACGAGCTGGCCGTCTACACCCGCCACCTGCAGGAGAACAAGCAGGAGACCGAGCGCTTCAAGATCGCGTTCTGGAAGAAGCTGTTCGACCCGCTGGCGATCTTCGTGCTGATGGCGCTGGCGCTGCCGTTCGGCTACCTGCACACCCGCAGCGGCGGCGTGAGTCTGAAGATCTTTGTTGGTATCATGATCGGTGTGAGCTTCCAGTTGGTGAACTCGCTGTTCTCGCATCTGGGCATGCTGAGCGCCTTCCCTGCATTCGTCACGGCGCTCGCGCCCAGCATGCTGTTCCTGGCGCTGGCGTTGGGGGCCCTGTGGTGGGTGGAGAGGCATTAGTCATGAGTAAGCACGCATTGGTCTTATTCGCACACGGTGCGCGCGCCGCATCGTGGGCGGCGCCGTTCGAACGGTTGCGCGAGCTGACGCAGGCGCGCATGCCGGACGTGCGCGTATCGCTGGCCTTCCTGGAGTTGATGACGCCAAGCCTGCCCGAGCTGGCGGCCGAACTGGTGGCCGACGGCGTCGCGCACATCACCGTGGTGCCGGTGTTCCTGGGGCAGGGCGGCCACGTGCTGCGCGACCTGCCGCTGATGGTTGAGCAACTGCGCATCGACCATCCGCAAACGTCGATCGCGGTGGTCGAAGCGGCCGGCGAGAACGCGGCCGTGCTCAATGCGTTGTCCGACTACTGCGTGGCCTCGCTGTCAGCGCACGCGGCGCCAGACTGACAGCGGAATATGCCCGTCCGGCCTGGCCGGCACGCGGTAGCTCAGTTCATCCCCGTTCAACTCATATGCGCGCTTCTGCTGCGTGCCCTCCCAGTTTGAAAAAGCCGCGCTGGCGATGCTGAAGGTCAGCGTGCGCGCCTCGCTGTCGATGGCGAGGGTGCCGAAGTGCGTGCTCGACCCGAAGACGGCGGCCTCGAACTCCGCCGGCGTGCCGCTCTTCTTGTCGCCGCCGGCAAAGTGCGGACGCCCGGTGCGGTAGATTTGCACGCTGTAGCGGCCTTGTTTGTCGATCATCATCAGGCCGGCGGGGGCTTCGCCGTAGTCGTGGATGCGCGTGCCGTCCGGTAGCAGCTGGTCGGCGGCGACCAGCGTCCAGGTGCCGGCCAGCGGAAAGTCCGGTGTGGCGGGGGCGCCGGCCGCTTGCGTGGCGGGCACCCACATGACGAGGCAGAATAATCGGTTCAGCAGTTTCATGGCGTTCTCCGTGATGGCGATGGAGCCACGATAGCGCCAAACCGTCCTGAACGAAATTAGCGAAATTCGCCCGAGATATGTGCATAATTGCACAATGAACCAACCAGACTGGGATCACCTCCGATACTTCCTGGCCCTGCACGATGCCGGCACGCTGAGCGGCGCGGCGCGGGCGGCCGGGGTCGAACACACCACCGTGGCGCGGCGCATCGATGCGCTGGAGGCGGCGCTGGCAGTGAAGTTGTTCGACCGCTTTCCGAAAGGCTGGTCGCTGACGGCGGCCGGCAAGGCGCTGGTGCCGCATGCGCGCAAGATGGAAGAGAACCTGCATGGCCTGATGCGGGCGGCCAGCGGCAGCGCTGCGCTGAGCGGCAAGGTGAGGGTGTCGGCGCCGCCCGCGTTGTCGGCCTATCTGCTGGCGCCGCGCCTGAAGGCCGCGTTGTTCCGGCTACCCGGCATCGAGCTGGATCTGCGCGGCGAGGCGCGCGAGACGGACCTGATGCGGCGCGAGTCGGATATCGCGTTGCGCTTCAAGCGCCCCGACGCGCCGGGGCTGGCGGTGCGGGCGCTGACGACGATCGCCTACGGCCTGTATGCCAGCCCTGACTACCTGGCGGCGCGCGCGCCGGAGCAGTGGGAGTTTGTCGGCTACGATGAGCTGATGCAGGAGACGCCGCAGCAGCAATGGCTGGAGAAGGTGCGCGACGGGCGCCGCTACTGCCTGCGCTCCAATGACCTGGGCGCCTTGTACCAGGCGGCGCTGGGCGGCTGCGGTGTTGCCGTGCTGCCGGAGTACCTGTTCGACCTGCGGCGCGGCGGACTGGCCCCCATCGACACGCCGGCTTGCCCGGTCAAGCGCAAGCTGTGGATCGTCATGCACGAGGATGTGCGGCGTGCCGCGCCGGTGCGCGCGGTGGCCGATGAGCTGATTGCGCTGTTTACTTCCGCGGGACGATCTTGATTTCGTAGAGCTTGGGCCACAGCTTGCCGGTCACGAACAGGCGCTTTTTCTCGGCGTCCCAGGCGATGCCGTTCATGACGTTCTCGCCGTTCGGCCCCTTGCCGGCGTCGGGATACAGTTTGCCCAGGTCGATCCAGCCGGTGATCTTGCCGTTGGCCGGATCGATGCGGGCGATGGTGTTGGTGTGCCACAGGTTGGCGAAGATTTCGTCGCCCACCACTTCCAGCTCGTTGACCTGGTCGACCGGGATGCCGTCCGCTGTCACCTTCACGCGGCGCACTTCGAGGAAGGTCTTGGGATCGAGGAAGCGCAGATTGGCCGTGCCGTCGCTCATGACCAGCTCCTTGCCGTTCTGCGCCAGGCCCCAGCCTTCGCCGGGGTAGGCGAACTGGCTGCGCATCTCGAAGGTGGCGAGGTCGAACACGAAGCCGGTGTGGGTCTGCCAGGTCAGGCCGACCAGCGTGTCCTGCCATGCCGTCAGGCCTTCGCCGAAGTACTGCGGCGGGATGTCCTTGCTCTTGACGACCTTACCGGTCTCCAGCTCCACCTTGCGGATCGACGATTTGCCATTCAGGCCGGTGCTCTCGTACAGGAAGCCGTCGCGGTACAGCAGCCCTTCGGTGAAGGCCTGCGGGTCGTGTGGGTAGGCGCGGACGACCTTGAAATCGTAGGTCGGAATGGCTGCGGGAGCATAGGCGGCCACCGGCAGCAGTGCGAGGAGAAGGAGGGCTTGGGCGTAGTTCGTTTTCACTATTCGGTCGCTGAAGAGTTTTGCAGTTCGATCATGGCGTCCAGCGTTGTGCCGGGGGCGTCGAGTTCCGCCTGCACGCAGGCGCGCGCTTCCGGCGACTGCACCAGCGTTACCGCCTGCTCGCGCGCCGCTTCCGCCGCAGCAGTATCGCCGCAGCCGTCCAGCAAGTCCAGTACCAGCGCCAGTTCGACGATGTAGTTGTACACCTCGGCCAGCAGATCGGCCACGCCGGCGGTGGTCAGCACGTTCATGCCGGTGCGGCGTTCGTTGAGCGCTGCCGCAGCCTGCGCCAGATGCTGCAACGGCTGCGGCAGATGCTGGCGGGCCAGCGCGTAGTCGCCGCAGGCCATCAGCGAGGGCAGCGCCGAGCGGGCGCACTGCTGCGCCAGCGCTTCGGGCAGCTGCTGGAACAGGTGATAGGTGTTCTGCAGGTCGCCCAGCTTGTCGTTGATGGCGCGGATGTCGTTGAACAGGGCGGTGGCGGTCTCGCCATCGGCGTCCGCCAGCAGGCGTTTGCTGTCGCGGTCACGCACTTCGACCAGCGCATGGCGGGCCGGCAGGTATTCTTCCGCAAGCTTGGCCCAGGCGCTCAGCACATAGGACAGGCGCAGCGGCGCGGTTTCCTCATCGGCGGCGCTGGCGTCGAACAGCCAGATGTAGTCCTTGAGCGCGTTATCGAAACCGCCCGCCGAGTGGGCGGTCCATGCGCGTTCCAGCACTTCTTGTACAGTGTCCATTGCTACCTCGTTTGGTATGAATGGACATTCTATTACGGATCAGGCGCGCAGTTGCTGTACTGCTGAAGGGAGTGGCGTCTCGTCGCTGGCCTGGTGGGGGCGGGCTTGCATGGCGTCGCCCAGCATCACCAGCACCGGGCCGTGGGCCGCGCCCAGGCCTTGCGCCAGCGCGGCGACGGTCATGCGGCGGATATGCTGGTCCGGCCGGCTGCAGTTTTCGATGACGACCACCGGGGTGTCCGGATGACGGCCCTGCGCCAGCAGGCGTTCGGCGGTGGCGATGGCTTCGCGGCCACCCATGTACTGCACCAGCGTGTCGGTGTCCGGCATGGCGTCGTGGGCCGAGTGCTCGGGCGCGGTGGATGAGGTGAAGAAGGCGACGCTGCGCGCCACGCCGCGCTTGGTCAACGGCTGCTTGCTGGCGGCGGCTGCGGCCAGCGCGGTGGTGATGCCGGGGACGACTTCGACCTCGACGCCGGCTTCTTCCAGCGCGCGCAGTTCTTCGTCGGCGCGGCCGAACAACATCGGATCGCCGCCTTTGAGGCGTACCACCAGCGGGAACTTCTTCGCGTTGTCGACCATCTGCTTGTTGATGAACTGCTGCGCGGTCGACAGCTGGCCGTAGCGTTTGCCGACCAGGATTTTCTCCGCTTGAGGGCACAGCTCCAGCATCTCGGCCGTCACCAGCGCGTCGTGCAGCACCACATCGGCTTGCGCCAGCAGGCGCGCGCCGCGCAGGGTGATCAAGTCCTGGGCGCCGGGACCGGCGCCGATCAGGTAGACTTTTCCGAGAGCCGGCATCGCTGTTCCCTCTTACTCGCCGAGGCGGATCATGCCCGCTGCGACGGTCTGGTGCGTGACTTCGTCGATCAGGATGAAGGCGCCGGTCGCGCGGATGTCGGCGTAGGCGTCGGCCGCCAGCGGCTGCTGCACGGTCAGGCCGATGCGGGCGATGTCGTTCAGCTTCAAGCCTTCGGCGCTGTGGCGCTGCTGGGTGTTGATGTCCAACAGCGACTCGATGCCGGTGATCTTGGCCGAGGTCTGCTTGGTGCCGTGCTTGATCCAGTATTTGCGGCGCTGGTCCAGCGGCTCGTCGGACATCCAGCATACATCGGCCTTCAGCTGCTTGAGCAGCGTCGCAGGCTGGTCGGCGCCGGCCAGCAGGTCGCCGCGCGAGATGTCCAGGTACTCGTTCAACAGCAGCGTGACCGATTGGCCGACCACCGCCGATTGATGCGAGCCTTCCAGCGTGACGATGTCCTTGACCGTCGCGGTCTGGCCGGACGGCTGCACCACCAGCTTGTCGCCGACCGATACCTTGCCCGCTTCGATGCGGCCCATGTAGCCGCGGAAGTCGTTGGCTTCGTGGCCGTTGTGGCGCGCCACCAGCTGCACCGGGAAGCGGAACGGCGCGTTGTGCGATTCGTCGTACACCGACAGCGATTCCAGCAGCTCGATCAGCGTCGGGCCCTTGTACCAGCTCAGTTTCTCGCTGGCGTCGACGACGTTGTCGCCGGTCAGGGCGGACAGCGGAATCGGCGTGATGTCCTTCAGGCCCAGCGTCTCGGCGAACTCGCGGTAGGCTTTGACGATGCGGTCGTAGATCGCCTGGTCGTAGTTCACCAGGTCCATCTTGTTGACCGCGACCACCACGTGCTCGATCTGCAGCAGGTGGGCGATGGTCGAGTGGCGCTTGGTCTGGATCAGCAGGTCGACAGTGCCGTCGTCATGCAGCTTCACCTTCGAGACGTCGATCAGGATGATGACGGCATCGGCGGTCGAGGCGCCCGTCACCATGTTGCGGGTGTACTGCTCGTGGCCCGGCGTGTCGGCGATGATGAACTTGCGCTTCGGCGTGGCGAAGTAGCGGTAGGCCACGTCGATGGTGATGCCTTGTTCGCGTTCGGCTTCCAGGCCGTCGGTCAGCAGCGACAGGTCGACGGCGTCGCCGACGGTGCGCTTGTGCTTGGAGCGCGACATGGCGTCCAGCTGGTCGGCGAAGATGCCTTTGCTGTCGAACAGCAGGCGGCCGATCAGGGTGGACTTGCCGTCGTCGACGGAACCGGCGGTGATGAAGCGCAGCAGTCCGCGCTCGGTCAGGTTTTCATTCAGTGCGTTCATCAGAAGTATCCTGCTTTCTTACGTTTTTCCATCGAGGCTTCGGAGGTCTGATCGTCCATCCGGGTGGCGCCGCGTTCGGTGATCTGCGTGACTGCGGTTTCGGCGATGATCTGTTCCACCGTGGCCGCATCCGACGACACCGGGCAGGTGCAGGAGATGTCGCCGACGGTGCGGAAGCGCACCACTTGCGTTTCGACGGTCTCGCCTTCGCGGGCCGGCGTCAGATCGGTCAGCGGTACCAGCAGGCCGTTGCGCGGAATGACCTGGCGCTCGTGGGCGAAGTAGATCGGCGGCAGTTCCAGCTTTTCGCGGGCGATGTACTGCCACACATCGAGTTCGGTCCAGTTCGAGATCGGGAACACGCGCATGTTTTCGCCCGGATGAACGCGGGTGTTATACAAGTCCCACAGTTCCGGGCGCTGCGACTTTGGATCCCACTGGCCGAATTCGTCGCGGAAGGAGAAGATGCGCTCCTTGGCGCGGGCCTTCTCTTCATCGCGGCGTGCGCCGCCGATGCAGGCGTCGAAGCCATGTTCGGCGATAGTCTCCAGCAGCGTGACCGCCTGCGCGGCGTTGCGCGAATCGGTCAGAGGATTACGCAGTCGCACCGTGCCTTTTTTGATCGACTCTTCGACCGAGCCGACGATCAGGCGTTCGCCCAGTTCGGCCACGCGCTTGTCGCGGAAGGTGATCACTTCGGCGAAGTTATGGCCGGTATCGACGTGCACCAGCGGGAACGGGAATTTGCCGGGGCGGAAAGCCTTCTCCGCGATGCGCAGCAGGACCACCGAGTCTTTACCGCCCGAGAACAGCAGGGCAGGGTTGCTGCACTCGGCCGCCACTTCGCGCATGATGTGGATCGCTTCCGATTCCAGGGCGTCGAGGTGGCGCGCATTGACGTGCGCGGCGTGGTTTTCAACTATAGCGTTCATGGGACTATGCCTATTCTTTTGGTGTGGCGTGCTTACGCCGCCACGGATTTAATGCGTATCAGTTTGCCGTCGACCATGTGCAGGCCGCATTCCTTCGACTCCGGATTCTCCCACCACCAGCGGCCGGCGCGGACGTCTTCACCCGGCTCGATGGCGCGCGTGCATGGTGCGCAGCCTATCGATGGATAACCCTGGTCGTGCAGCGCGTTGTACGGCACGCCGTTGTCGCGGATGTAGTTCCAGATGTCTTCTTCCGACCAGTCGGCCAGTGGATTAAACTTGGTCATGAAGTGCGCCGGATCGTCTTCCTCCACCATCAGCGAGGTGCGGGTGGCCGACTGCGCGCGGCGCTGGCCCGTGACCCATGCCTTGTTGCCGGCCAGGGCGCGGCCCAGCGGCTCCACCTTGCGGATGCGGCAGCATTCGCGGCGCATCTCGACGCTGTCGTAGAAGGCGTTCAGGCCATTCTGCGCGACGTAGGCGTCGATCGCTTCCGCCTCCGGCTTGTACAGGGCGATCTCGTAGCCGTCGTAGTGCTCCTTCACGCGGTCCAGCATGGCCAGCGTTTCGGGATGCAGGCGGCCGGTCTCCAGCGAGAATATGCCGATATTCAGCTTGGACTTCAGGATCAAATCGGTCAGCACCATGTCTTCGGCCGCCAGACTGGAGGCGAAGACCGCCGGGCTATGTTCGCTGGCGATGCGGTTCAGCGTGGCGCTGGTGTCCGCAATCAGCTTGCTCAGGTCACTCATGGTCGCTCCGTTCAGATGCCGTAGCCGGCATCGCCGTCTTTAACGCCGACGTTGCGCGCATGGCGGCGGAACAGCGGCACTTTCTGGTCTACCGACGCCTGGTAAGTCTCCGAGAAATCGGACAGGCCTTTGAGCGCATCGTGGATGCTGCGGTCGGGACGCGTGGCGTAGGCATCGAAGCCGACGCGCTGCATCGAGAACAGCTGGTCGCGCAGCACGTCGCCGATGGCGCGCAGTTCGCCGGTCCAGCCCAGGCGGGTGCGCAGGTTGTAGGCGATCGAGTAGCCACGGCCATCGGTAAATTTAGGGAAGTCGACGGCGATCACGGCGAACTTCGACAGGTCGTCCTTCAGTGCTTCCGGGCGTTCGTCGCTGGCGATCCAGACGCCGATCTCGCCGGCTTCGGCGCGCGCCAGCAGCGATTCGCGTTGGGCGTTCCAGACGGCGACCGGCACGATCACTTTGCCTGCAGGGACGGGCAGGGCGGCGATGGCGTCGGCTTCAGGGGCGACGCCGCCGTCGGCCGCTTCCGGCGCGCGCAGCACGTGCCAGCTGTCTTCGACGACTACACGGCCTTTGATGATCAGTTTTTTAACTTCAGACATATTCATCCTCTCCAACCAGGCGACCGGCTTCGGCGATCGGCGTGGCGTACACAAATTCCTTGAACGGCGCGATGCCGAGGCGCTGCGCACAGTCGGCGAACGATTCGTCTTCGTAGCGATCGCGCACATAGACCTGCAGCAGGCGGCCGATCACTTCCGGCATTTGCAGCGCGGAGAACGATGGTCCGATGATCTTGCCGATGGCGGCGTTGTTGCCCTGCGAGCCGCCGATCGACACCTGGTACCATTCGCTGCCGTCCTTGTCGACGCCCAGCACGCCGATGCTGCCGACGTGGTGGTGGCCGCAGGCGTTGATGCAGCCGGAGATATTCAGTTCGATCTCGCCGATGTCGTGCTGGAAGTCGATGTTGTCGAAGCGCTCCGCGATGGCGGCGGCGATCGGCAGCGATTTGGCGTTGGCCAGCGAGCAGAAGTCGCCGCCTGGGCAGCAGATCATGTCGGTCAGCAGGCCGATGTTCGGCGTGGCCAGGCCCTTGGCCTTGACCTGTTCCCACAGCGTGTACAACTGCGACTGTTCGACGTCGGCAAGCACGATGTTCTGCTCGTGCGTGACGCGCAGTTCGCCGAAGCTGTAGCGGTCGGCCAGGTCGGCCATGAAGTCCATCTGTTCGGCGGTGGCGTCGCCCGGCGGCACGCCGGTCTTCTTCAGCGACAGCACCACGGCGGCGTAGCCAGGCTGCTTGTGCGGCTTGACGTTGCGGTTGACCCAGTTGGCGAAGGCCTTGTTGGCGCTTGCGCCAGGAAGAGCAGCGACGTCGCTGTCGTCCAGCTGTTTATATGCGGGCGGCTGGAAGTAGTCGATCACGCGCTGCATCTCTTCGACGGTCAGCGTTTCCGGGCCGTCTTTGAGATCGGTCCATTCGGCTTCGACCTGGCGCGTGAATTCCTCGACGCCGATGGCCTTCAGCAGGATCTTGATGCGGGCCTTGTACTTGTTGTCGCGGCGGCCGTACTGGTTATACACGCGCATCACGGCTTCGGTGTAGGTCAGCAGGTGCTGCCATGGCAGGAAGTCGCGGATCACGCTGCCCAGGATAGGGGTGCGGCCCATGCCGCCGCCGGCCATGAACTTGAAGCCGATCTCGCCGGCGTCGTTGCGCACCACGGTCAGGCCGATGTCGTGCACGGCGATGGCGGCGCGGTCTTCGACGGCGCCGTTGATGGCGACCTTGAATTTGCGCGGCAGGGCGATGAATTCAGGGTGGAAGGTGGACCACTGGCGCAGCACCTCGGCGTACGGACGCGGATCGATGATCTCGTCGGCGGCCACGCCGGCGTACGGATCGGAGGTGGTGTTGCGGATGCAGTTGCCCGAGGTCTGGATGGCGTGCATTTCCACCGAGGCCAGGTCGCTCAGGATGTCCGGGGTCTGTTCCAGCTCGATCCAGTTGAACTGGATGTTCTGGCGGGTGGTGAAGTGGCCGTAGCCGCGGTCGTACTTGCGGGCGATCTGCGCAAACATGCGCATTTGCCTGGACGCCAGCAGGCCGTATGGCACGGCGATGCGCAGCATGTAGGCGTGACGCTGCATGTACAGGCCGTTTTGCAGGCGCAGCGGCAGGAATTCGGCTTCGGTCAGCTCATCGGACAGGCGGCGGCGCACCTGATCGCGGTACTGGGCGATGCGTTCACGCACGATAAGATGGTCATATTGGTCGTATTGATACATATTCTTCCTAGATAGTCGCTTGCTAGAACCCCCAAACTAGCGCTAATAGTAATAAACTTCGTCTTTATTCCATACGACTTAGTCTTTATTTGCTTATATACGTATTGGGTATAAGCATGCACGTTAATAATTTATGATGGGCCTGGACCTGCAATGAACCTTCACCAACTGCGCTTCGTGCGCGAAGCTGTACGCCAGAACTACAACCTGACCGATGCCGCCAAGGCGCTGTTTACGTCGCAGCCGGGCGTGTCCAAGGCGATTATCGAGCTGGAGGAGGAGTTGGGCGTCGATATCTTCACCCGGCACGGCAAGCGCATCCGCGGCCTGACCGAACCGGGGCGGCTGGTGCTGGAATCGGTGGAGTTAATTATGCAGGAGATCGACAGCCTGAAGCGCATCGGCAAGGAATATGCGGCCCAGGACAGCGGCAGTTTTACCATCGCCACCACACACACGCAGGCGCGCTACACGCTGCCGAAAGTGGTGCAAGCCTTCATGCTGAAGTTCCCCAAGGTGCGCTTGTCTTTGTTGCAAGGAAATCCGCAGCAGATCGCCGAAATGGTCCAGCGCGACCAGGCCGACCTGGCGATCGCCACCGAGTCCATCGCCGGTGTGACTGGGTTGATAACATTGCCTTGCTATCAATGGGAGCACGTGGTGGTGGTGGCGCCGGACCATCCTTTGCTTAAATCCAAGCAGGTGACGCTGGAAGAAATTGCCGCTTTCCCGATTATCACTTACGATGGCGCCTTTGCCGGCCGCAGCAAGATCGACCATGCCTTCTCCCTGCGCGGGCTGAAGCTGGACGTGCTGCTGGAAGCCATCGACGCCGATGTGATCAAGACTTATGTGGAGTTGGGCATGGGGATTGGTATCATAGCGGGCATGGCCTTCGACGCCGAGCGCGACAAGAACCTGCGCGCCATCCCCGTGGGCCACCTGTTCGGCATGAATGTGTCGCGGGTGGCGGTCAAGCAGGGGGCTTATCTGCGCAGCTATATCTACACCTTTATTGAACTGCTGGCGCCTACGCTCAACCGCAAGTTGATCGAGCAAGCCATGAGCGGTGAAAAAGAGCACTACGAACTGTAAATTAGAAAGTAAGACATGATTACCAACCAGTTGGCACAATTTTATGCCGTCAACGCCGATAACTATGACCAGGTCTACGCGCAGGAAGAGCGCTTCGACGATCTGGATGACCTGCAGGAAATGGTTGCCGAGCTGTTCCAGGGCCACAAGGTGCTGGAACTGGCCTGCGGCACCGCATACTGGACCGACCTGATCGCCGAAGTGGCGGAATCGGTGCACGCCACCGACCTGCTGCCGGAAATGATCGCGCTGGCCGAAACCCGTGGCCTGGACGAGGATGTCGTCAGCTTCGGCGTGATGGACGCCTTCAACCTGCCGGACGGCCTGGAAGGCAAGTACACCGCCGTATTCGCGGCCGGCCTGTGGGCCCACGTCAAGCGTGAAGACCAGGAAAAATACCTGAAGACGCTGCGCAGCAAGCTGGGCAAGGACGTGCTGCTGGTCTTGCTCGATGAAACTTATGTCGATGGCAACAGCATGGTCTTCGCCCGCACCGACCTGGAAGGCAACACCTTCCAGATCCTGACGGCCGACGACGGCCAGCGTTACGAAGTGATGAAGAATTACCTGACCGACAGCACGCTGCGCAAGCGCTTCGCGACGTCCGCGCGCCAGGTGCGCATCGAGCGCATGGAGTATTACTACCTGCTGAGCTGCCGCTTGAAATAAGCCTGTTATGCCTCGAAAAGCCGCTTTTAGCGGCTTTTTTTTTGTTGATGTTGAATTACAACAAATGGTCGTTGTCACATTGTTGAAGTAATTGATAGGCATGATTCGCCCCGTAGATTCATTACATGCAGTTACTTCTTTCAACCTTCAGTAGAGAACATCAAGTGAAAAAACTTACTCTGGTAGCAATGATCATCGGCGGTTTCGCAGCCCAAGCACAAGCGCAATCGAATGTCACGATCTATGGCCTGGTCGATGCCGGCCTGGTCGGCGAGCGCGGCGGCGCTGCTGGCAGCGTGACCAAAGTCACCAGCGGTATCGGCGGCCAGTCGCGTCTGGGCTTCCGTGGTACGGAAGATCTGGGCGGCGGTCTGTCGGCCATCTTCACCCTGGAAACCGGCCTGAAAGTGGACGATGGCTCGCTGGACAACGCCAACAGCGCCCTGTTCAACCGTCAATCGTTCGTCGGCCTGAAAAGCAAGGAAGCCGGCACCCTGACCATCGGTCGTCAATACACCATGCTGTACAACGCCATGAGCCAAGTCGCCGACCCATTCGGCGCCGGCTACGCAGGCAGCATCAAGAACTTGTTCCCAGCTGCTGGCGCCAACACCCGCACCAGCAACGCCCTGGTCTACGCGTCGCCTAGCGTTGAAGGCTTCAGCGCCGAAGGTCTGTACTCGCTGGGCGAGCAGGCTGGCAGCTCGACCGCCGGCCGTCAGTTCGGCTTCGGCCTGAACTACGCCAACGGCCCGCTGAACGCGCGTCTGGTGTACAACAACCGTAACAACGACACCGCCGCTTCCGGCGCCACCCCAGCCAAGCTGCAAGACAGCGGCCGCAACACCCTGTTCGCGATCAACTACGACTTCCAGGTTGTCAAAGCCTACTTCGCCTACGGCGCAGACAAAGGCGTGAACAGCGCAGCCCTGCCAGTGGCCAACGCCTACGGTTACGCCGTGGCGCCAAAAGCCAGTGTTGACAGCAACGACCTGCTGATCGGCGTGCAAGTGCCAGTCGCTCCTAGCGGCACCATCATGGCTTCGTACATCCGCAAGAACGACAAGACCGTCAACAACCAAGACGCTGATCAGTGGGCCCTGGGCTACCTGCACTCGCTGTCGAAGCGTACCGGCATGTATGTCGCCTACGCCAAGATCAAGAACAAGAACGGCGCCGGCTACACCGTTGGTAACAACAACGAAGCTGGTAGCGGCGACAAGGCCTTCAACGTCGGCATCCGTCACGCCTTCTAAGCAGGATCGGTGGGGTTTTCCTGAGGGGGCAGCGGCAGCCGGATCATGATCCGGGTGCCGCCGTCGCTGACGATGGAAATGTCGCCATGCAGTGCCCAGACGCGTTCGCGCATCCCGATCAGGCCGAAGGACGACGCTTTGTCCATGTCCTTTTCGGCGATGCCGCGGCCGTCGTCGTGTATCGTGATTTGCAGCAGTGAGTCGGTGCGGTACAGCGACAGCATGACCGTGCGTGCTTCGGCGTGGCGGGTGATGTTGGTCAGCGCTTCCTGCGCAATGCGGAAGATGGCTGTGCTGTAGGCGTCATCGAGTATCAAATCCTCTTCATTCGCGTCCAGCGTGCAGGCGATGCCGTAGCGGGCGACGAATTCCTGGCGCAAGCTCTCCAGCGCAAAATACAAACCGCCCTCATCGAGCGCGCGCGGCCGCAGATTGCTGGCGATGCGCCGCAGCGACGTGATTGCGGACATCAGCAGCTCGTCCATGCCGGCCTGCAGCTTGCGGGCCACCGCGTCGTTGCTGTGCTGCTGTTGCAGCAGCGCCAGGTCCACCCGCAGCGTCGCCAGCAGCTGGCCGAGGTCGTCGTGCAACTCGCGGGCGATGTGCTTGCGTTCTTCTTCCCGTATCGTTTGCAGCGCGGCCGACAGCTCGCGCAGTTGCGAGTACGACTGCTCCAGCTGCTCCTGCACCTGCTTGCGCTCGGTGATGTCGCGCAAGATGATGGTGTAGATGCGGTGGCCGTTTTCCGCCAGCGATGAGATCGAGCCCTCCAGCGGAAAGTGCTGGCCGCCGGCCTTGAGCCCCGTCACCGCGTAGTCGCTGGCGCGGCGGCCCTTCATGCGCAGGCGGATGCCGGTATCGCCGAAATAGCGGGTGGTCGTGGGTTCGTTGTTCTGGCGCTGGTCGCGCGGAATGAAGCGGTGCAGCGGCGAGCCTTCCATCGCCTGCACGGTGGTGCCGAACATGGCGGCGGCCGAGGGATTGGCCTGCAGGATGTGCTGGCGCTCGTCGGTGGAGATGATGGCGTCGCTGGCATGCTGGATGATGCCACGGCTGCGCTTGTGGGCGGCGGCCGTGCGCGCGCATTGCCAGCCCATGCGCCAGGACAGCCGGCTGGCCAGCGCGACCGCGCCCGCAAGCAGTAGCAATGATCGGGTGCGACCCATGCACGTCTCCATGCGGCCGGCGGCCGCGTGGGGTCCACACTAAAGCAAGTGGAGGGCAGGGGATTGATTTGACGCAGACGCGCTCGGCGTCTGCGGGAATTACATCTGCTTGAACAGGTGCAAGAAGCTGCGGCTGACTTCCAGCTTGTCTGGCTTGCCCTTGATCATGACCAGATGGCGGCCGCGGATGTCGCGTGTCACGCCTTCGATGGCGTTGACGTTGACCAGCGTGGCGCGGTGGATTTGCCAGAACAGCGCGGGGTCGAGCTCTTCCGCCAGGTCGCGCACCGGTTTGCGGATCAGCGCTTCGTAGCGCTCGGTCTGCACGCAGGTGTATTTTTCGTCGGAGCGGAAGAACAGGATTTCCTCGACCGGGATCATGCGCAAGTCCTGGCCGATGCTGGCCTGTATCCATTGCAGGTAGGCTGGTTTCGGCGTGGCGATCTTTTCCGCCAGTTGCGACAGCATCGCCGTCACGCTGGCGTTGACGTCGGCGGCCGGCTTGTTCATGCGGGTCTTGAGGCGGTCGACGGTGATCTGCAGGCGTTCCTGCTCAGGCGGTTTCAGCACATAGTCGACCGCGCCGCGCTCGAAGGCTTCGACCGCGTAGGCGTCGTAGGCGGTCACGAACACGATGTTGCTCTTGTTGCCGATGACCGTGGCCGCTTCCATGCCGGTCTTGCCGGGCATGCGGATGTCGAGGAAGGTGAAGTCCGGCTTGAGCTGGTCGACCAGTTCGATCGCTTCGTCGCCATTCTTGGCTTCGCCAATGATCTCCAGCTCGGGCCAGACCTGGCCCAGGCGCATGCGCAGTTGGTCGCGCATCAAACGTTCGTCGTCGGCAATGATTGCTGTAGGCATGTGGGTGTGTTCTGCAATGTTAATTATTTAAACAATTAATTATTCAACGAATCGCCGTAATAATCAATCGATCTTATTTGGACAGCTGGTACGGCACTTCGATCGTGGCGATGACGCCGCTGGGACTGTTGGCGGCGATCAGCAGCTGTCCCTGGTCGCCGTGCAGCAGTTTCAGGCGCTCGCGGATGGTCATCAGGCCCAGGCCGGTGCCGTCGCTGGGCACGGCGCCGAAGCCGAGGCCGTTGTCGGTGACGATCACGCGCAGCTTGTTGTGGGCGACATCGGCGCGCACTTTCAGCGTGCCGCCCTCGGGTTTGGCTTCGAGGCCGTGCTTGATGGCGTTTTCCACCATCGATTGCAACATCATCGGCGGGAAGGCGGCGGTGCGCAGGCCGTCGGGGATGTCGAAGTCCACGGTCAGGCGTTCTTCCATGCGCATTTTCAGCAGGTTCAGGTAGGCCACCACCATGTCGGCTTCGCGGCCCAGGTTGGTGATCAGGGCGTTGTCACGCATTTGCGGCAGCACTGCGCGCAGGTATTTGATCAGGCTGCGCTGCATGGCGGAGGCGCGCGGCGGGTCGGTTTCGATCAGGTGCTCGACCGAAGCCAGGGTGTTGAACAGGAAGTGCGGCTCGACTTGGGCCTGCATCATTTGCATCTTCGCTTCGCTGAGCTGGCGCTGCATGGATTCGCGCTCGACGGCGGCGTTGGCGGTCAGGGTTTCGGCTTCGGCGCGTTTTTTGCCGCCCATCAGCGCCTTGGTGCCGAACAGGGCGAGCACCAGCAGCGAGACGAAGCTCTTGAACCAGGTCGAGGCTTGGCGGTGGTAGCGGGTGACTTTTTGCTCGGCGGCGTCGTCGACGGCTTCCTCGATCGCGTTCGACAACTCTTCGCCAATCTGCGGCGGCAGGTCGATGTGGACTTCCTCGCCTGGCAGGGTGGGCAGGGCGGGAACGGATGCGGCGAACGGCTTGGAGGGTTTGCCGGCTGGGGCGGCCGGTTCGGCGGGCTGTGCCGGTTGGGCCGGTTCAGCCGGCGGGGCAGGCGGCGCGACGGGAACGCCCTTGTTGTCGTCGCTGCTGGAATCGGAGGAATCGCTCTTGTCGGCATCCTTGTTGCGGATCTTGCCGCGCGGGTTGAAATGGATGCCGCTGTCGTCGATCAGGATGTTGGTGTCGCCGTTCTTGCGTTTCGAGTGCTTGTCGTTCTTGATCACGACTTCTTCGTCGGGGCTGGACGAGAACAGCTCGTCTTGCAGGATGGAGCCGGCAATCAGCGTCAACACGGCAAACACCAGGAACTTCCACCACGACAGCTGCGTTACCCAGGTGGCGGTCGCATCGAAGCCGCGGTGCAGCCAGGCGCCGGCGGTTTTCAGGGTGTCTTGCGTTTTAGGCATCGGAAACATGTGAGGCTTTCGTTCTGTATTGTCATGCAAGCGGCAAGTGTAGCTTAACGATCAACTGTTGAGAGCTTCCATATTGCCCGGAATGACAATGCTATTGGGACGATGCAACTGTAAGGGATGGGCGGCGCGGACGCCAAGGGCGTGCGACAGGCTGCAGAAAGACAGGGATAGGAGGCAAAGAAAGGGGAAGGGGCGCGTCGCCAGAATGTCGACGCGCCGAAATGCGGGGATTACGTGGATTTCTTGCGGCGACGCTGAGCTATTGCGAGGCCCAGCAGGCCCGCGCCCATCATGGCGTAAGTCGATGGCTCTGGCACGGCCGTCAACGTATATATCGTGTCGGGGGTAAAGTAGTAGGTTGAATAATTAGGTGGGTCAGTTGGGATGTGAACCGCAGTATTGGTAATCAGTGAATAAACACCCCGCCAACTGGTATAGCTCGCGGCAAAAAATAAATTTTGTTCTTTAAGCTTGAAGGAGAACAGTTCCATGCTGCAATGGCAATTGCTTTGCTGGATGTATTCAGTATTGTCTATATCTGTGCCTTCTATCTTGAGCGAACTAACTTCGGTTTCGCTGATTACACCGTTGTGGTCCTTGTCTTCCCCACTAAAACTTCCGGCGATACGATAATCGCTAATCCATCTGTCGGGGCCGGAGTAGGGCTCGTTAAGCCCCGCGCCGACGTAGCTGAAGTTATAGGTGACCGGAGTTGCCGTTGCCGATGCGCAAGTTGCTGCTGCAAAGGCGATGGCGAGTATTTTTTTTAACATGGTTCAGTTCCGTTGTGGTTTGTGAGAATTATGAATACATTATAAATAGTGCTTGTTTGTCAATTCTATTTAATTGTCACTATTGCAAAATTTACTGCACCTCGCAGCACTTGCGGATTTCGTCTCTGTTTGTTATGATTCGCCCCCTCGCAGAACGACGCATGTAAATGCTGAGTTAGGTGAGAAAAAGAAGGGGTTGACGAAACGATCTAAACGCTTCATACTCTTTCTTCTTCGCTGACGGACACAACGCTCCGCAGCAAGCAAGCAGTACCGAATAAAGTTCTTTAAAAATTAACAGTCGATAAGTGTGGACGTTTGATGAAAGTGCACAGCAGGCTAGTCCTGCTGATACTTAAAATATCAAATGTTCACAAAAAGTAATTGAAATAGGCGCTACGCAAGTAGTGGCCTGTCAGTATTTTGAGTGAGCGACCCGTGAGCAATCACGGTGGCAGAAATGCCAAATAAACAGAGATTAAACTGAAGAGTTTGATCCTGGCTCAGATTGAACGCTGGCGGCATGCCTTACACATGCAAGTCGAACGGCAGCGCGGGGCAACCTGGCGGCGAGTG
>NZ_WHUF01000039.1 GCF_009380165.1 Rugamonas rivuli | reverse complement strand
ATAGGTATGCAAAGCGAACGCGGCGAACTGAAACATCTAAGTAGCTGCAGGAAAAGAAATCAACCGAGATTCCCAAAGTAGTGGCGAGCGAAATGGGAAGAGCCTGCACGTTTTAGCATGACGCATAACAGAATCCTCTGGAAATAGGAGCCATAGCGGGTGATAGCCCCGTATGTGAAATGCGATGTGTGGAACTAAGCGTGCGACAAGTAGGGCGGGACACGAGAAATCCTGTCTGAATATGGG
>NZ_WHUF01000038.1 GCF_009380165.1 Rugamonas rivuli | reverse complement strand
TGAGCCAGGATCAAACTCTTCAGTTTAATCTCTGTTTATTTGGCATTTCTGCCACCGTCATTGCTGACGGGTCGCTCACTCAAAATACTGACAGGCCACTACTTTCGTAGCGCCTATTTCATTACTTCTTGTGAACATTTGATATTTTAAGTATCAGCAGGACTAGCCTGCTGTGCACTTTCATCAAACGTCCACACTTATCGACTGTTAATTTTTAAAGAACTTTATTCGGTACTGCTTGCTGAAG
>NZ_WHUF01000037.1 GCF_009380165.1 Rugamonas rivuli | reverse complement strand
ATGGGAAGGGGTGGGACCAACTTGCTATGGTCATCAGGCATTGACTTGTACGAGCGACGCTTTCAGCGGCGCTCCGAATCTGGAATCAGTAAGTAAATGGGGTAATGAAGTTGTATCAACGAACGTTCCAACGTACTTCTCATTCACCATAACCTGCTAAGGTTATAGGGACAAGCCGTACGGGCAATTAGTATCAGTTAGCTTAATGCATTACTGCACTTCCACACCTGACCTATCAACGTCCTGGTCTCGAAC
>NZ_WHUF01000036.1 GCF_009380165.1 Rugamonas rivuli | reverse complement strand
TCATCCTCCACCAAGAGTTCAAATGTAAGGGTAAGCCTTTAGATTTGATCTTTTAGAGATCAAGTGCTGTACGTTCTTTAACAATCTGGAAGAAGTAAGTAAATTTTTATTGATCGTTTTGCGGTAAGACGCAAGACGATGGGTAATGATTGTATGTATCAACAAACGCAACAACGTAGTACTTCTTATTCCTATAAACGCTCCTTGTTTAGTCGCAGGGGCTAACGTTATAGGGACAAGTGAATAAGTGCACAT
>NZ_WHUF01000035.1 GCF_009380165.1 Rugamonas rivuli | reverse complement strand
AGCTTAACCGCAAGGAGGGCGCTTACCACGGTAGGATTCGTGACTGGGGTGAAGTCGTAACAAGGTAGCCGTATCGGAAGGTGCGGCTGGATCACCTCCTTTCTAGAGTGGCACTGGTCTTCGGACTGCTCATCAAGCGTTCACACTTATCGACTGTCAATATTAAAGAACAGCATTTGGGGCTGTAGCTCAGCTGGTTAGAGCACCGTGTTGATAACGCGGGGGTCGTTGGTTCGAGTCCAACCAGCCCTACCA
>NZ_WHUF01000034.1 GCF_009380165.1 Rugamonas rivuli | reverse complement strand
CAACGCTTCTTCAGCAAGCAGTACCGAATAAAGTTCTTTAAAAATTAACAGTCGATAAGTGTGGACGTTTGATGAAAGTGCACAGCAGGCTAGTCCTGCTGATACTTAAAATATCAAATGTTCACAAAAAGTAATGAAATAGGCGCTACGAAAGTAGTGGCCTGTCAGTATTTTGAGTGAGCGACCCGTCAGCAATGACGGTGGCAGAAATGCCAAATAAACAGAGATTAAACTGAAGAGTTTGATCCTGGCTCA
>NZ_WHUF01000033.1 GCF_009380165.1 Rugamonas rivuli | reverse complement strand
GCTTGATGAGTAGTCCGAAGACCAGTGCTACTCTAGAAAGGAGGTGATCCAGCCGCACCTTCCGATACGGCTACCTTGTTACGACTTCACCCCAGTCACGAATCCTACCGTGGTAAGCGCCCTCCTTACGGTTAAGCTACCTACTTCTGGTAAAACCCGCTCCCATGGTGTGACGGGCGGTGTGTACAAGACCCGGGAACGTATTCACCGCGACATGCTGATCCGCGATTACTAGCGATTCCAACTTCATGCAGT
>NZ_WHUF01000032.1 GCF_009380165.1 Rugamonas rivuli | reverse complement strand
GTGTGGAAGTGCAGTAATGCATTAAGCTAACTGATACTAATTGCCCGTACGGCTTGTCCCTATAACCTTAGCAGGTTATGGTGAATAAGAAGTACGTTGAAACGTTCGTTGATACAACTTCATTACCTAAAATATTTACTACATAAACGATATAAATCGTTTATAATACTTCCTCCAGATTCTTGGCGGCGCGGAAAAAGACGCGACGCCTGTACAAGTCAATGCCTGATGACCATAGCAAGTTGGTCCCACCCCTTCCCA
>NZ_WHUF01000031.1 GCF_009380165.1 Rugamonas rivuli | reverse complement strand
TTGGGCTTACGGCGTGGGGGCTTTTCACCCCCATTATCGCTACTCATGTCAGCATTCGCACTTCTGATACCTCCAGCATCCTTTACAAGACACCTTCGCAGGCTTACAGAACGCTCTCCTACCATATGCTTACGCATATCCGCAGCTTCGGTGACTGGCTTAGCCCCGTTACATCTTCCGCGCAGGACGACTCGATCAGTGAGCTATTACGCTTTCTTTAAATGATGGCTGCTTCTAAGCCAACATCCTGACTGTTTTAGCC
>NZ_WHUF01000030.1 GCF_009380165.1 Rugamonas rivuli | reverse complement strand
GGCTAAAACAGTCAGGATGTTGGCTTAGAAGCAGCCATCATTTAAAGAAAGCGTAATAGCTCACTGATCGAGTCGTCCTGCGCGGAAGATGTAACGGGGCTAAGCCAGTCACCGAAGCTGCGGATATCTAGCAATAGATATGGTAGGAGAGCGTTCTGTAAGCCTGCGAAGGTGTCTTGTAAAGGATGCTGGAGGTATCAGAAGTGCGAATGCTGACATGAGTAGCGATAATGGGGGTGAAAAGCCCCCACGCCGTAAGCCCAA
>NZ_WHUF01000002.1 GCF_009380165.1 Rugamonas rivuli | reverse complement strand
CATGCTGCTGCGGGTGGCGCCGTCGTCCTTGGCGGCGCCGCCGGCGGCCGCGGTCGAGGCGCTGTAGTCGGGCGCCGGTCGCCGGCAACGTCGGCTTCAGCCAGGCCGCGCCGACCGCCACCCCGGCCGCCGCCGTGGTCAAGCTGGCCGGTTCGCCCGAGCAGTGGCAGCAGCCGCTGCGCGAAGCGCTGGGCGACCGCCTGCAAGTCCAGCTGCAACGCAATAACGACCACGCGGTGATCCGCCTGGAACCGCCGAACATGGGCAGCATCGAGATTTCTATCCGCCACAGTGCCGGCTCGCTGCAGGTCAACCTGAGCGCCAACCACAGCGAGGTGCTGCGCCAGCTCAACACCATCGGCGACAGCGTGCGCCAGGATCTGTCGACGCGCCAGTATGCGGACGTCTCGGTCACCGTGTCGTCGTCGCGCGCCCAGGCCCAGGCCGACACGGGCGGCCGCGGCGGCCAGCAACGCGAGCAGGAAGAAAGCCGCACGCCGGGCCGCGCCCTGTCCGGCGACGAAGCGACCACCTTTGCCATGACGTCCGAGCGGGAGTAATCAGTAGATGAAGAACATGAAAATGATCATAGCGCTGGTGCTGGTGGCCGTGGTGGGTGCGGCGGTGGCCGGCGGCGCAGTCTGGTACATGTCCAAGGGTAAAGAGGAGCCGGCCGCCGTGGCGGAAGGCAAGCCGGCCAAGAAGCCGGCCAAGAAGGAAGAAAAGGAAGACAAGTCGCCGCCGAAATACCTGACGGTGGACAAGGTGATCATCATGCTCAAGCGCCAGCCCGGCGATACGCTGACCCACTACATGTCGGCCGACCTGGTGATCACCACCAGCGAGAAGAAAGAGAAGGAAGCCAAGGAACAATTACCGATGCTGCGCAGCGTGGCGGTCCGCACGCTGTCCAACCTGCCGATGGCCACCGCGCAAGTGATGACCATCGACCAGTTCGCGGGCGAGTTGAACAAGGCTTTCGAAGCCACCTACGAGCATGAAGGCCGGGAAAAACCCTTTTCCGAAGTCATGATCGGCAAACTGATTATTGAGTAGCCTGCGGCAAGCATGAAGACGAGTGGTGCGACCAGTGGAGCGGGCATGGCCTATATAGAGCAATATGCGGACGCTTATGCCGAAAGTTATGGCGAGCCTGGCGGTGCGCCGGTGGCGCACAGCGTGGCCGACGAGCAGAAACACCTGCTGTCGTACGCGCCCTTGGTCAAGCGCATCGTGCGCCAGCTCAATTCGCAGATCGCCGGCGCCATCGACCGCGACGACATGGAACAGATCGGCCTGATGGGCCTGCTCGAAGCGCTGCGCCGCTACGGCGAACCGGACGGCGCCTTCGGCAGCTACGCCAGCCTGCGCGTGCGCGGCGCCATCCTCGACGAGCTGCGCCGCCAGGACTGGCGCCCGCGCGCGGTGCGCCAGCAAAGCCACAAGCTGCGCGACGCCGTGCGCGCCCTCACCCGCAACCTGGGCCACGAACCGAGCGAGCAGGAAATCATGAGCGGCCTGAACCTGACACCGGAAGCCTACCAGGCTTACCAGATGGACGAGAACGCCGAGCTGATCGCCAGCTTCGACGAAGTGCTGCAGGACAGCGTCAGCAACGACAGCGCGCCCAGCCCGGAAGACCAGCTGGTGGTGCGGCGCAGCCTGGAACAGGCGCTGCGCGGCCTCGACGAGCGCGAGCAGCGGGTGGTGCAGATGTATTACGAATTCGAGCTCAGCTACAAGGAAATCGCCGCCGTGCTGGACCTGACCGACGCCCGCGTCTGTCAGCTCAACAAGGCGGCGCTGGGCAAGATGAAGGCAGTATTGCAAAACGCCTGATCCAGAGCGGGCGCAAGGCAAGATTAGAAAAATGACGCGGAAAGGCGAATCATCATGCAGCAAATAGTCGGCATACTCATAGTTTTAGGCAGCGTCTTCGGCGGCTTCTTCATGATGGGCGGGGCATTCCATCAGATCTGGCAACCGATCGAGCTGATCGTGATTGCCGGCGCCGGTTTCGGCGCGCTGGTGATCGGCAACCCGAGCCATGTGCTCAAAGAAGCGGTCACGCAGATCAAGAAGATCGTGTTCCGCAAAAAATACGACTCCGAGTTCCAGCGTCAGCTGCTGCTGCTGATGTACGAGCTGCTGCAACTGGCGGCCGGCGGCCTGAAGGCGCTCGACGCCCACGTCGAAGCGCCCAAGGACAGCCCGCTGTTCCAGCGCTACCCGCGCGTGCTGGAAGAACCCAAGCTGCTGGCCTTCATCGTCGACAACTTCCGCCTGATGGCGATGGGCAAGATCAACGCCCACGAGCTCGAAGGCGTGCTGGAGCAGGAACTGGAAGCCATCCACACCGAGCTGGAGCAGCCGGCCAAGTCGCTCGCCAAGATCGGCGAGGCGATGCCGGGCTTCGGGATTCTGGCCGCCGTGCTGGGCATCGTGATCACCATGAACACCGTCAGCGAAGGCGCGACCTCGGGCGAGATCGCCGAGCACGTCGGTGCCGCCATGGTCGGCACCTTCATCGGCATCTTCTTCTGCTACGGCATCCTCGACCCGATTTCCAGCATGATGAAGCAGCTGGTCAACCAGGAAGCGTCGAACAAGGAAACCGTCAAGGTGGTGCTGGTCACGCACGTGGCCGGCAAGCCACCGCTGCTGGCGATCGACGCCGGCCGCCGCCTGGTGCAGCTGAACATCAAGCCGAGCTTCGCCCAGCTGGAGCGCTGGATCAACGACCTGGAGGGCCGCGACAGCGCCCCAGCCGATGACACTTCACGTCGCGGAGGCCGTGGTGCTAAAGCCGCATGACAAGGGCCATGACCAGACCATCGTCAAGCGCGGCGGCGGCAAGCACAAGCACGACGACCACGGCGGCGCCTGGAAGGTAGCGTTCGCCGACTTCTGCCTGGCGCTGATGTGTCTGTTCCTGGTGCTGTGGCTGATGGCGGCCCGTAACTTCGAATCGCTGGAACAGATCCTGACCGAGGCCGACGGCGCCAAGACCGACCAGGGCAAGGGCGTCATGCCCGAGCAGGTGGGCGGCCCGCGCGGCAGCCTGATCGACCGTTTCCCGATGCCGCACACCGGCAGCACCGAGGAGCCGGGCGACGCCAAGGCCAAGGGCGAGGCCCACACCAAGATCACCGGCGAAGCCGAACCGGTGGTCGAGACGCCGAAGATCAAGTACGACAGCCCGAGCGACCTGGCCGCGCTGTCCAAGGCGCTGACCAAGATGAGCGCCGAAGCCGGCCTGACCAGCAACCTGGAATCGGTGATCACGCCCTACGGCTTGCGCGTGATGCTGCACGACACCGACCGCCAGGGCATGTTCGTGCGCGGCTCGGCCGTGCCGACCGACAAGTTCCGCGCGCTGCTGCGCCGCATGGGGCCGCTGTTCAAGCAGATGGAAAACCAGATGCTGATCGTCGGCCATACCGATTCGCTGCAGTACGCCGACCGCAGCTACGCCGCCTTCTCGAACTGGACGCTGTCGGCCAACCGCGCCATGTCGGCCCGTTCGCAGCTGCTGGCCGGCACCATGAACGCCGAATCGGTGCTGCAGGTGGTCGGCATGGCCGACCGCGCGCCGCTCGACACCAAACGCGCCGACGCCGGCGTCAACCGCCGCATCGAGCTGCTGATCCTGACCACGGCGCAAGCCAAGACGATCGCCTCGATGTTCGGCATGCCCGAAAACAGCAGCGCCCTGACCCAGGATGTCGACACCGCCCTGCCGGACGCCACCCTGCTGCAAAAACTGCGCAGCAAGCTGGGCAGCGACAGTCCGCTGCGCGACCCGCGCCGCAACAAATAAAGTACGACGTATGGAAACCAAGCCAAGTAGAGGCACACGCATGAGAATCTCGACAGGAAGTCCGGACGGCATGGCCGTCCAGCGCGTGGCGGAGTCCGCCCCGGCCGAAGCCGCCGAAGCGGTGGCGGCGCCGGCGGTGCAGGCGCCGCTGCAATCGGCGGTGATGCAGCCGGCGCTGCAGGCCATGCGCGAGATGCCGGAAATCGACCAGGAAAAAGTCGACCAGCTGCGCGACGCGCTGGCCAAGGGCGAGCTGCCCTTCGACCCGGCCAAGCTGGCCGGCCTGATCCAGCGCTTCCACGGGAGCGAGAAGTGACCGAAGTGAGCGCAATGACGCGGCAGGACGCCATGCGCCTGCTGCTGGCCGGCATCGGCGACGACTTGCTGGCGTATCCGGCCTTGAACGCCTTGCTGGAACAGCAATTCGACGCCGCCGTGCGCCATCGCGGCCCGCAGCTGGCCAGCGTGGCCGAGGAAATTTCGGTGCTGGTCGACAGCATGCTGGAGCGCCGCACGCAGCGCGTGGCGCTGGTACAACGTTTATTGGGGCCAACAGCTACCATGATGCAGGCTTTTGCCTTGCTGAAAAATGCAGCACGGGAGAGAATGGAAGCTGACTGGAAGACGCTGGAACATATGGTTATCGAATGCAAGCGTCTGGGCAAGCGCAATAGCGACTTGCTGGTAGAGCAGTACAGCATCATGCAGCGCGTGCTGCATGGCGAGGAGCAGATTTATGCGCCAGCTTGATCGGATGCAATCGACCGCACCCACTGCTGCAACCGTCTCGAACATGACCGCCAGCCGCCCCACCGCGGCCTTGGGCGGCGCCGTCTCGTCGGGCGCGTTCGCGTCCACCTTCCAGCAAGTCCAGCACGACGTCAGCACCTTCATCGCCCAGGGCGGCGGCAGCCTGGCTGCGTCGTCGGCGCGCAGCGTGCCGTCGCAAGCCATGAGCCTGCAGGCGATGGCGCTGCGCCAGCAGGGCGCCGGCGCCATCGACGGCGGCGCCGATGGCGAGCTGCAGCAGCAATTCCTGGCCTCGATCAAGCCGTGGGCCGAAGAAACCGCCGGCAAGCTGGGCGTCTCGCCCGACATCGTTGCCGCCCACGCGGCGCTGGAGTCGGGCTGGGGCCGCAATCCGCTGCGCCAGGGCGGCGCCGACACCAACAACCTGTTCGGCCTGAAGGCCGGCGGCGGCTGGGCCGGCGCCGTGGCGGCCGCCAGCACCACCGAATTCGAACACGGCGCGATGCTGAAAAAGGTCGAACGCTTCCGCAGCTACCCGGACACCGCCAGCGCCTTCCGCGACTACACCGAGCTGCTGACCGGCAATCCGCGCTACCAGGCCGCACTGAACACCGGCAACGACGCCCGCGCCTTCGCCCAGGGGCTGGTGCAAGGCGGCTACGCCACCGATCCCGCCTATGCGGACAAACTCAGCAAACTGGCCGCGCAGTTGCAGCGCGGCGGCCAGCTCACTGCGTCGGGGAATTAGTGGAAACGGGCATATCGACAGGTTCCACCGTCGCCGCGCCCGTCACCCGGGCACGGATCACGGTGCCGTTCGCATTGCGCACCCGCACCAGCGTGCCGCGCGCGCCGCTGTCCAAGGCTTCGCCCGCCATGCTGACCTCGATCTGCTCGCGCCTGGCCACGATGCGCACCGCGTCGCCGCGCTTGACCACGGTCGGCGCGGTCAGCAAATTCATGCGCAACACCTCGCCGCTGCGCAGCGCGCGCTTGCCGCTCATGCCCACCACGTCCTGCGGATCGGACACGCTGTCGGCGATGCCGGAGATGTCGTGGCGCTCCAGCAACACGTCTTCGTCGGTCAATACTTTCCCCGATGGCACATCGCTTGCCACTACGGCAATGCGCGCCGAGATCTGCGCGCGCACCACGAACTCGTATCGCCAGCCGTCGGCGCCGGCGCAGACGGCGGCAAAACGCATGCGGCTGGGCAGCCGCGTATCGACCGCATCGACCGTCACCGCCTGTCTGCATGCGGCCAGCGGCCTGCTGCCGCGCACGACGTTCAACTCGAATTTCGGTTCCACCAAACCGCTGCTGTCGGCCCAGCGCTGCACATGGCTGCGCGCGGCCGCCTCCACCGCGAGCGGCACCTGCTCCGCCGCGGTCGGACCGGTAGCGCAAAAAGCGTCAGAAAATGAAGTGCAAAACAGCAACATTGCACTCAAAGCGGTTACAATAGTTTTGTTGAACATGGGCAATACCTCTACTATGATGCGGGAAGCTGGAACGCTACGGGTGCATGCTGCGCCCGCGCGTCATTCTACCCCGGCAACAGCGGTTTTCACTCATGCAACATCGTTTTACAGCAACGTCTACACAGGGGAAGAACATGGCGATTAATTTCAAAGATGCGGTGGGCTTGCATGCCGACGCGCTGCACCTGCGGGCCGAGCGCACACGCATCCTGGCGTCCAACATCGCCAATGAAAACACGCCGGGCTTCCAGGCGCGCGACATGGACTTCGCCGCCACGCTGGCCAACACCCAGGCCGAGGCCAACGGCGACATCGGCGGCGACGAGGACAGCGCCATGATGTACCGCGTGCCCTTCCACCCCACCCGCGACGGCAACACCGTCGAGATCGGCGTCGAGCAGGCGGCGTTCTCGCAAAACGCCTCGGACTTCCAGACCAGCCTGACCTTCGTCAATATGAGCCTGAAGGGCCTGGCCAAAGCCATCAACGGTCAATAAGGAGCGCCGACATGTCGTTCAAGAATATTTCTGAAATCGCCGGTTCGGCCATGGCCGCGCAATCGGTGCGCCTGAATACCATCGCCAGCAACCTGGCCAACGCCGATTCCGTCGCCGGCACCGAAGCCGAGACCTACCGCGCCCGCAAGCCGGTGTTTTCCGCCGTGATGGCCGACAGCATCGGCGACATGGGCAGCACCGGCGGCAAGGTGCAGGTGCTGGACGTGGTCGAATCGAGCGAGCCGCTGCGCAAGGTCTTCGAACCCGGCCATCCGATGGCCAACGCCGACGGCATGGTGTTCTACCCCAACGTCAACCAGGTGGCCGAGATGACCGACATGATGTCGGCCTCGCGCGCCTTTGAAACCAATGTCGAAGTGCTGGGCCGTATCCGCACGATGCAACAGTCTCTCCTCAAACTCGGTGAAGGTTAAGCCATGACAGTCAGCCTCCTCAACAACGGCAGCAACGCCAATACCGCCGCCAACACCGGCGGCAGCATCACCGGCAACACTGCCAGCGCGACCTCGGACATGTTCACCAAGCTGCTGGTGGCGCAGATCAAGAACCAGGATCCGCTGTCGCCGACCGACCCGGCCCAGTTCGTCCAGCAGCTGACCCAGCTGTCGCAGACCGAATCGCTGCAGAACCTGTCGAGCCTGACCAGCGCCAACGCCAGCGTGCTGCAAAGCATGCAGGTGCTGGCCCTGGGCGCCCAGGTCGGCTCCGACGTCATGGCCGAGACCTCCTCGCTGACCACCGACGGCGCGACCAAGGTCAACGGCCAGATCAACCTGAGCTCGACCAGCAGCACCACCACCATCGTGCTGACCGGCACCGACGGCGCCAAGCACAACGTCCAGCTCGGCGTGGCCGCGGCCGGCAGCGTGCCGTTCTCGATCGACCCGACCGCGCTGGGCCTGCCCGCCGGCACCTACACCATGTCGGTGATCACCAGCACCAAGGAAAACCCGCCGGTCGACCTGCAGGGCCGCCTCAACAGCGTGCGCCTGTCGGCCAACGGCAACGTCGTCCTGAATATCGGCAACATCGGCGAAGTCGCGCCGACCGCCATCACCGCTTTCAACGGTAAATCCGCCGCTTCTGCCACCCAATCTAGTCTCTAAGGAAGGTATCCATCATGAGTTTCGATATCGCATTGTCTGGCATTCAGGCCATTAACCAAGCGTTGGACGTCAGCAGCCACAACATCGCCAACGCCGGCACCTACGGCTACAAGTCCTCGCGCGCGAACTTCTCGTCGCTGGTGGCGGGCGACCAGCTGACCGGCGTCAAGGTCGGCTCGACCACGCAGAACATCGGCCTGTCCGGCGGCATCCTCAACACCGGCCGCTCACTGGACGCCTCGATCAACGGCTCCGGCTTCTTCATGGTCAAGGACAGCAGCAACGCCATCAACTACACCCGGGTCGGCATCTTCAACACCTCCAAGGACGGCTTCCTGACCGACGCCTCCGGCCGTAAGGTGCAGGGCGCCACCATCACGCCGCCGAGCACCCTGCCGGGCGCCCAGGGCGATATCACGATTCCGACCGGCCAGATCCCGGCCGTGCTCAGCGACAAGCTCAACTACGTGGGCAATCTGTCGTCCGACTGGACCCCGACCACCTTCCCGGCGCTGGGCGCCGTCACCCCGACCACCCCGCCCGATCCGTCGACCTACAATATGTCCAAGGCCTCGATCATCTATGACACGCTGGGCGGCCAGCACACGCTGACCCAATACTTCAGCGCCACCTCGTCCGGCGCCATCCA
The DNA here is from genome assembly GCF_009380165.1 of Rugamonas rivuli. Classification (GTDB taxonomy): domain Bacteria; phylum Pseudomonadota; class Gammaproteobacteria; order Burkholderiales; family Burkholderiaceae_D; genus Rugamonas; species Rugamonas rivuli. Next base: position 1,146,069 of record NZ_WHUF01000002.1, on the reverse strand, counting down.
GGTCAATTTCGTCCTCGACGGCAACGGCGCCGCCACCGCTGACCTGGCCTTCAGTCCCACCACAGGCCAGATGACCACGCCAGACCCGAACGATCCGGCAGTCAAGGGCAAGCTCCCACCGATCGACCTGAGCGTCATCCCCACCGCTGATCCAGTGTTGTGGCCGGGCTTCATCAGCGGCGCCAAGCTGACCGACGCTTTCGTCGTCGACTACACCGGCACCACCTACTTCCGCGGCGAGGCCACCACCTCGACCAACAGCGCCAACGGCTACGCCTCCGGCACCTTCGCCGGCGTCGACCTGGCCAAGGATGGCTCGGTGATCGCCAAGTACAGCAACGGCCAGAAGCAGCCGGTCGGCAAGCTGACGCTGGCCACCTTCCCGGATGAAGGCGCGCTGACCCAGGTCGACGACACCAGCTGGGTGCAATCGCTCGGTTCCGGTGTGCCGCTGGTCAACTTCGCCGGCGTCGGCACCACCGGTTCGCTCAACACCAGCTCGCTGGAACAGTCGAACGTGGACATCACCTCGGAACTGGTCGGCCTGATGACCTCGCAGCGCAACTACCAGGCCAACTCCAAGGTCATTCAGACCGAGAACCAGATGATGCAATCGCTGATGCAAGCGCTGTAAGGACTAGCCTAAATGGATGCGCTGATTTACACCGCCATGAGCGGGGCCGAACGGGCCCTGCGCGGCCAGCAGGTACACGCCAACAACCTGGCGAACATCGAAACCGGCGGCTTCCGCGCCAATATGGAGCTGTCGGCCGCGCAATCGGTCAACGGCTACGGCTACGACGACCGCCATATGTCGCAGTTGCAGGCCAACGCCGTGTCGACCCGCCAGGGCACGCTCAAGGCGACCGGCCGCGACCTCGACGTCGCCATCGACGGCAACGGCTTCTTCGCCGTCCAGGGTCCGACCGGCGAGGCCTACACCCGCGCCGGCGCGATGACGCTCGATGAAACCGGCACGCTGAAAATCAACGGCAACGTGGCGCTGGGCGAAGGCGGCCCGATCACGCTGCCCGAGTACAGCAAGATCGCCGTCGGCGCCGACGGCACGGTGTCGATCCAGAGCCCCGGCACCACCACCATGCAGACCATCGACAAGCTCAAGCTGGTCAAGGCCGAAGCGTCGGAACTGACCAAGAACGAAGCCGGCCTGCTGGTGGCGCGCAGCGGCCAGCCGCTGGCCACCGACGCCACGGTGGTGGTCAAGCCCGGCCACCTGGAAGGCAGCAATGTCTCGGCAGTGGAAGAAATGGTCGCCACCATGAGCTTGAACCGTACGTTTGAAATCCAGATGAAGTTGTTCAAGGCCAGCGATTCGATGGCCGAAACCGGTAATCGCCTGATCGGCGGTTAAGCCGGTCCACGTTACACAACAGGGAGAAATCATGAATCCAGCAATGTGGATCAGCAAAACCGGCGTGCAGGCGCAGGACGAAAAACTGCAAGCCATCGCCAACAACCTGGCCAACGCCAACACCGTCGGCTTCAAGCGCGACCGCGTGGTGTTCGAGGACCTGTTCTATTCGATCGAACAGCAGCCCGGCACCCAGCGCGCCGACAACAACACGCTGGCGCCGTCCGGCGTGCAGCTCGGCAACGGCGTGCACATGGTCGGCACGCAAAAAGTGTTCAGCCAGGGCACGCTGCAAACCACCGGCAACCAGCTCGACGTGGCGGTGATGGGCAACGGCTTCCTGTCGGTGCGCCAGCCGAACGGCGAAACCGCCTACACCCGCGCCGGCCAGTTGCAGGTCGACGCCAACGGCATCCTGGTCAACGCCCACGGCCTGCCGCTGATCCCGCAGATCACCGTGCCGGCCAACGCCACCTCGCTGACCATCGGCGAAGACGGCACCGTGTCCGCCACGCTGGCCGGCAACACCACCGCCAGCGCGCTGGGCCAGCTGACCCTGACCAGCTTCATCAACCCGACCGGCCTGCTGGCCCTGGGCGAGAACCTGTTCGCCGAAACCCCGTCCAGCGGCACGCCGACCGAAGGCAAGCCGGGCGACGCCCAGTGGGGCAAGCTCAAGCAAGGCACGCTGGAAGGCTCGAACGTCCAGGTGGTCGAGGAGATGGTCGACATGATCGCCGCCCAGCGCACCTACGAGATGAACACCAAGGTGCTGTCGGCCGCCGACAATATGCTGCAGTACCTGTCGCAGGCCGCACGCTGATGAAACCCGCCCTGTCCGTCCTGGCCGCGCTGCTGACTGTGCTGCTGGCCGGCTGCGCCGCGCTGCAGCCGCCGCCGGTGCGGCCCGGCCCGTCCGACGAGCCGCCCACGGTGTCGCGCGTGATCGGCCCGAAAGGCACTTCGGGCGGCGTCTACAGCGCCGACCTGGGCCTGTCGCTGACCTCCGACAGCCGCGCCTTCCGCGTCGGCGACGTGGTCACCGTCAACCTGCAGGAAACCACCCAGGCCAGCAAGAAGGCAGGGACCAGCTACTCGAAGAATTCGGCCGACAACATCGTCGCGCCCAATTTGCTGGGCAAGACCTTCGGCAAGGCCGCGGTTGGCCTGGGCGCCTCCAACACCTTCGCCGGCGACGCCACCAGCACCCAGCAGAACGCGCTGACCGGCGCCATCACCGTGATCGTGCAGGAAGTGCTGCCCAACGGCCTGCTGCGCGTGTCCGGCGAAAAAACCCTGACCCTGAACCAGGGCGAAGAATTCGTCCGCCTGCGCGGCTACCTGCGCGCGGCCGACATCGACGCCGACAACCAGGTATCGTCGCTGCGCATCGCCAACGCCCGCATCGCCTACTCGGCGCAGGGCACACTGGCCGACACGCAATCGGCCGGCTGGCTGTCGCGCTTCTTCAATGGCCCGCTGATGCCGTTCTGAACGGCCATAGTTTTTGATAGGGTGACCCCATGAATTTCCGCAAGCGCCTCAGCTTCCTCCACCGCTTCCTGGCGCTGCCGCTGGCCTGCTGCATCGCCCTCGGCGGCGCAGCGCCGGCCCAGGCCGCGCAAGTACTGCGCAACCTGGTCGCGGTCGAAGGCATGCGCGACAACCCGCTGGTCGGCTACGGCCTGGTGGTCGGCCTGAACGGCAGCGGCGACTCGACCCAGGTCAAGTTCGCCAGCCAGTCGGTGATCAATATGCTCAAGCAGTTCGGCGTCAAGGTGCCGGACGGCACCGACGCCAAGTCCAAGAACGTCGCCACGGTGATGGTGTCGGCGGTGTTCCCGCCCGGCTACCGCAAGGGCCAGAACATCGATGTCGTGGTGTCCTCGATGGGCGACGCCAAGAGCCTGCGCGGCGGCGCCCTGCTGCTGACGCCGCTGCGCGCGGCCGACAATGAAGTGTATGCGCTGGCCCAGGGCAATGTCGTGGTCGGCGGCTTCAGCGCCTCCGGCAAGAGCGGTTCCTCGGTCACGGTCAACACCCCGACTTCCGGCCGCATCCCGAGCGGCGCCGCGATCGAGCGCGAGATCGCCACCGATTTCGCCACCAAGCCCATCGTGCGCCTGTCGCTGCGCCACCCGCACTTCCAGACCGCGACCAATATCGTCGATTCGATCAACAAGCGCTTCGGCGACATCGCCACCACCACCGACGCCACCAGCATCGACGTGGTCGCGCCCGCCAACCCGACCCAGCGCGTGGCCTTCATGGCCAAGCTGGAGGCGTTGTCGATCGACGTCGGCGACGATGCGCCGAAGGTGGTGTTCAATTCGCGCACCGGCACCGTGGTGATCGCCGACGGCCTGCGCGTGCGCGCCGCCGCCGTCACCCACGGCTCGCTGAAGGTGGTGATTTCCGAATCGACCAAGGTCAGCCAGCCGAACGCCCTGGCCCAGGGCAACACCGTGGCCACGCCGCAATCGCAGGTCAGCGTCGATCAGGGCTCGGGCCAGATGTTCAAATGGCCGGCCGGCGCCAAGCTGCAAGCGATCATCGACGTCATCAACAGCCTCGGCGCCTCGCCGGACGACATCATGGCCATCCTGCAGGCGCTGGACCAGGCCGGCGCCATCGAAGGCGAACTGGTCGTCATTTAAGGAATACCATGAGCTTTGATCCCAGCAAATTCGACGGCAGCACCATGCGCATCGGCGTGGCCGACCAGCTCAGCGGCGTGCAGGTGGCGCCGGCCGTGGCCGCCGCCGACGACGGTATCGATCCGAAATACCGCGCCAAGGCCACCGAGGCGGCGGTCAAGTTCGAAAGCTTCTTCATCGGCCACATGCTGCACCAGATGCGCGCCGGCACCCGCGTGCTGGCGTCCGAGGACAGCGTATTCAAGGACAAGATCAACGAAGACATGCTGGACATGGCCGACAACCTGGTGGCCGACCAGCTGGCCGGCCAGCGCGCCTTCGGCGTGGCCGACGCCATCCTGCGCCAGCTGCTGCCGCCGGCCAGCGCCCCGGTGGCGCTGGCTGCCGCGCTGCCGGGCCGCGCCGCGCCGGCGAATATTGCCGAGCCGCAAAATATTCCCAAAACGCTTAATCCAGCCAAGTAAGCGGTCGCCCTTTACAGTTAACGGACCAGTGGACGTCGTGTAAACACTGCAAGCGACTGGTCCTCCGGCCTTCACCAGGAAAGACCCTTGCAATATGAGCATCTCTTACAACGCACTGTCCGGCGCCCTGGCCGCCCAGGCTGCCCTGAACACGGTCAGCCAGAACATCGCCAACGCGCAAACCAAAGGCTACACCCGCCAGGGCGTGCTGCTGCAGGCTAACGCCGGCGACGGCTCGGGCCTGAGCCCGGGTAACGGCGTGCAGGTCGGCTCGCTGCTGCGTTTCAGCGATTCCTACAAGTCCCAGCAAATGTGGCGCGCGGCGTCCGACGTGGGCAAGCATTCCCAGACCCAGCCTTACCTGACCCAGCTGGAAAAAGTCATGAGCGATGACAAATCCAGCCTGAGCTACGGTATCGACAATTTCTTCAAGGCCCTCAACGCGGCCGGCGTCGATCCGACCTCGACCCCGCTGCGCCAGCAGGTCATCACCGCCGCCGACTCCATGTCGCAGCAGTTCAACAGTATTTTCAACGTCACGGCCAACCAGATGATCTCGGTGCAGCAGCAGCGCTCCGCCATCCTGCCGGGACTGAACGAATCGGTGGCCGGCATCGCCAAGCTGAACCAGCAGATCATCGCCGTCGGCGCCAACGGCTCCAACACCTCGGCCCTGATCGACCAGCGCGAACAGCTGATCGACAGCGTGGCCTCGCAGGTCGGCGTCGAAGTCCTCAACAACGCCGACGGCACCGCCACCGTGTCGCTCAAGAGCGGCCAGCCGCTGGTGGTCGGCAACCTGTCCGGCACGCTGGCGTTCGACACCACCAGCGGCGTGCAGCAACTCAATCTGACCTTCGCCCAGACCACCTTCAAGCTCGACGACACCAAGGTCGGCGGCCAGCTGGGCGGCCTGGCGAACTTCCAGGAAAACACCCTGAAGCCGCTGCAGCAATCGATCGCCGAGATCGCCGACCAGATGTCGGCCAAGGTCAACGCCCAGCTGGCGGCAGGCTTCAGCGCTCCCGGCGTCCCGGGCACGCCGCTGCTGGTGTTCAACCCGGCCAGCGCCACCGGCCTGCTGCAATTGTCCAGCGGCTTCAAGACTTCCGACCTGGCCTTCTCCAGCGACGGCACGCCGGGCGACAGCGGCAATCTGCAGCAGCTGGTCGCCATCAAGGGCCAGCCGATCACGCTGACCTCGCTGGGCAATGTGCTGCTGGGCGACGCCGACACCCAGCTGGTCGGCAAGCTGGGCATCGACAGCCAGCAAAACCAGGCCCAGCTCAACACCGCCACCACGGTGCGCCAGCAGTCCGAGGATGACTGGAAGTCGACCAGCGCCGTCAATACCGACGAGGAAGGGATCAATCTGATCGAATTCCAGAATATGTACCAGGCCAACATGAAGGTGATCGCCGTCGCCAACACCCTGTTTGACGCCACCTTGAAAATGTTCGGATAAGGAGAGCCTGAATGCGCATCGCTACCAGCCAATTCCAGGCCACCATGAACCGCGGCCTGCAGGACAACCAGAGCCACCTGGCGCAGATCACCTCGCAGATGGCGTCCGGCAACAAGATCCAGTTGCCGTCCGACGACCCCGTCACCAATGTGCGCCTGTCGCGCCTGGCGCGCGAGGAAGCCATCGTCGGCCAGTACCGCGCCAACATCGCCGCCGTCAAGATCCGCCTGACGACCAACGAGACCTATCTGCAGAGTATGACCAACGACATCACGCAGAGCCACGACCTGCTGGTGTGGGCCTCGGACGGCAGCAACACCGCCACCGACCTGAAGTCCATGGTCAACCCGATGACGGCGCTGCGCGACAGCCTGTTCTACAGCGCCAACGAAAAAGACCAGGAAGGCCGCTACATCTTCTCCGGCACGCTGACCGACACCCCGTCCATCACCTACGATCCGGCGGCCGCCATCGGCTCGCGCTACACCTTCACCGGCAACCAGAACCAGCAGAAGACCGTGGTCGGCAACGGCATCACGCAAGTGTCCAACGTCGACGTCTCGGGCCTGGAAACGCTGCTCAACCAGATGGACACGACCATCAACGAACTGTCGTCGCCGACGCTGACGGTGGGCTCGCCGACGCTGCGCGCCGCGCTGGCCACCAATATGGACGGCGCCAGCACCACGCTGGACCTGGTGGCAGGCAAGATCGCCAATTTCGGCGGCGCCCAGAACGTCATGGACACGCTGGACGGCAACCACGCCAACGTCAGCCTGTCGAACAAGACGGCGATGCTGGACCTGGGACAATTGGACTACGGCGACGCCGCGACCCAGCTGAACGGCTATAATCTGGCCTTGCAATCGTCGTACAAGGCCTATGCCAAGATCAGCAACCTGTCGCTGTTCAACATCCTGTAATTTAAACTGAGCATCGTATGCAAATCTCGCCCAACTCCAACCCCACCGTCATTGTTCCTGGCAACGCCAGCAATGCGACTGCGGTGGACGGCACCTCTCTGGGGCTGCATGGCGAGAACGCAGCCACGGCCACGCCGGTAACACCGACCCCGACGTCGGCGGCGCCGCTGCGCCGCGGCCTGAACAATTGGGACCAGCCGCTGCAGGGCGACATTTCCGGCGCCCAGCAGGCGCTGGACTTCCTCGAACAGAGCGCGGCCCAGCTGCGCAACCTGAAGGCCGACCTCAGCGCCCGCCTGGCCAACCGCCAGCGCGCCGACGGCACGCTCGATGCGCGCGTGCGCCAGTTCAGCAACAGCTGGCGCAACCGCAGCCAGGCTTCCGGCGGCACGCTGGACGCCCGCCTCAAGTTCAGCAACAAGGCCAGCACCACCCGCTTCACGGTGCGCGGCATGACCATGGCCAACCTGCGCAACGGCGGCCGCGAAGTGCTGGCGATTTCGCTGGGCGGCGGCCAGAACCTGCGCTCGGTGGTGCTGGAGCCCGGCCTCAGCGACGAACAGATCGCCCAGCGCTTCGACGACGCGCTGGCGCCCAGCGGCGTGCGCGCCGACCTCAACGAGGACGGCCAGCTGGAATTCACCACCGACGAAGCGTCGTGGGCCAATGTGCGCGACACCATCGCCGTGCAGGGCGGCGGCATCCGCTTCCCGACCGGCCAGCTGAACCGCGTGAAGGCCGAGGCCGAAGCGCCGGCCGTCGATCCGGACAGCTGGCAGACCTCGGACATGGAATCGGTCCGCGCCACGCTGCAGCAAGTGGTGCAGGCGCTGGCGCAGGTGGAGCAGGCGATCGCCTCGGTGCACACGGCGCTCAACCAGGTCAGCGCCCGCGTGCAGAGCGCGGCGCCCAGCGACACCACCGATGGCATGGACCAAGTGGCGCAGAACTTCGTCTCGACCGCCAGGCAGCCCGGCTACCAGTCGCTGCTGTCGATCACGTCGGCACTGGCCGGCATCAGCCGCGAGCGCGTGATCTCGCTGCTGAGCCTGCGCTAAGCCGCCGCCTCAATCCTCGATCAGGCGCGGCAGCCCGCGCCTGGCCAGCTCGCTCAACTGCTCGGCCGGCATCGCCTCCGCATACACATAGCCCTGCGCAAAGTCGCAGCCGACCAGCGCCAGCAAGGCGCTCTGGGCCGCCGTCTCCACGCCCTCCGCCACCACCCGCAAGCCCAGCTTGTGCGCCATGACGATCAGCGCCTCGCACATCGCCAGGTCGCCGCTGTCGACCGCCAGGTGCTGGATGAAGCTGTGGTCCAGCTTGAGCAGGTCGATGCCGAAATGCTTGAGGTGGGACAGCGAGGAATAGCCGGTGCCGAAATTGTCGAGCGCCACCTGCAAGCCCATCTCGCGCAGCTCGCGCAGCCGGTCCGCGACCTTGGAGGCGCCATGCATCAGCACGCCCTCGGTGATTTCGATGACGATGCTGCGCGGCGCCAGCTGCAGCTCGGCCGCGTAATTCAGCCAGCCGACGTAGAGCGCGGTGTCGCCGCGGAACTGCGCCGCCGACTGGTTGATGCTGACCTGGAAGCCCGGCCCCAGCTCGTCCTGCCAGCGCCGCGCCTGCAGGGCTGCCTGGCGGAACACCCAGTCGCCGATCTCCATCATCAGCCCGCCCGACTCCGCATGTGGCAGGAACTCGGCCGGCGCCAGCAGGCCGCGCTGCGGATGGCGCCAGCGCAGCAGCGCCTCGGCCCGCTCGATCTTGCCGCTCTGCAGATTGACGATGGGCTGGAAATGCAGCACGAACTGGCGCTCCGCCAGCGCCGAGCGCAAGTCCAGCGTGATCTGCTGGCGGGCCTCGGCCGCCAGCTGCAGGTCGGCGGTGAAATAACTGTAGCCGTTGCGGCCCGCCTGCTTGGCGGCGTACATGGCCTGGTCGGCGTTGCGCAGCAAGTCCTCGGGCGCCGCCGCGTCCGACGGATACAGCGCGATGCCGATGCTGGCCGAGATCGACGGCTGCGCCGTGCCCAGCGCGAACGGCCGGTTCAGCAGCGCCAGCATGGTCTGCGTGATGCGCTCGATGCCGGCCGCGTGCTCGATGCCGGACAGGATCACGGTGAACTCGTCGCCGCCCAGCCGCGCCACCGTGTCCGAGGTGCGCACGCAGGCGCCGATGCGGCGTGCCGCCTCCACCAGCAGCGCGTCGCCCTGCTCGTGGCCCAGCGTGTCGTTGACTTCCTTGAAGCCGTCCAGGTCGATGAACAGCAGCGCCAGCTGCATGCCTTCGCGCTGCGCCTTCTTGACCTCCTGCCCCAGCCGGTCCTGGAACATATGGCGGTTCGGCAGCGCCGTCAGGTCGTCGAAATTGGCCTGGTGCCAGATGCGCTCGGTCGATGCGCGGTTGGCCGTGATATCCGACACCAGCGCCAGCGCGCCCAGGTAGCCGCCGTCGGCGTCGAAGATGGGGTTGGTGGCCAGCGTGGCCCACAATTCGCCGCCATCCTTGCGCAGGAACTTGAACTCGTGGCGCTCGGCCACGCCCGACTGGCGCCGCGCGATATTGCGCTCCAGGATGGCGCGGCCCTCGTCGTCCATGAACGCCACCAGCGGCTGGTCCAGCATTTCCTCGATGCTGTAGCCCAGCATGTGCGCCATCTTCGGGTTGACGAAGCTGGTGCGGGCGGCGGCGTCGATTTCCCAGATGCCCTCCTCGGCGCTGTGGACGATGCGGCGGAAGCGCTCCTCGCTGCGCTCCAGCGCCGCCAGCTTGCCCTCGGCCAGCTCCAGCACCACGCGGATCGCCTGGCCGCTGGCGTCGACGCTGGCGCGCAGCGTGACCGGGAAGCCTTGCTGGTTGCGGGCCCGCGTCATCTGCAGCGAGCACAGCTCGGGATGCTTGCTGTTGAGCGCCTGCCGCACGAAACGGTCGAAGTCGTCATGGAAGCGCGGCGCGATGAATTGCCGCAGCGGGATGCGCGCCGGGTTGTTGCGGGGCAGGCCCAGCAGGTCGGCGCCGACCACATTCATTTGCAGGATGGTGGTGTCGAAGCCGAGCACGAAATAGCCGACCGGGGCCAGCAGATAGATATCGTTGAAACAGGCTTGTTCGGCGCTGAGGCCGTCGGCCGGCGGCACCTGGACGAACGGCGCCGCCGCTTCATCGATGATAGCCATGCGGGTCAAGCCGTCGATGCGCGCCGCTGAGATCGGCTGCCGGCTTCCGTGCAATTCGGTACTGTGCGTATGCTTCTCCATACCACCCCTTTGCGTAGGTGTTCAGACTAGCATTTAAGGCGCGCACTGTCGAGCGAACCGGGCCGCCTCAGTGGTGCGCGCGGTTCAAGCGTTGTTCCGCGCGCCGTTGCAGCGCTTCGAACAGCAGGCTCAGTATCCAGTAGATGACGGCGGCGGCCAGGTACAGCGGCAGCGGCCGGAAGGTGGTGGCGATCACCTCCTTGGTCGACAACATCAGTTCGGTCATGGTGATGACCGACACCAGCGAGGTATCCTTGATCAGGCTGATCAGCGTATTGCTCATGGCCGGCACGGCGATGCGCAGCGCCTGCGGCAGCACCACGTGGTACAGCGTCAGCCAGTAGCCCAGTCCCAGGCTGTAGCTGGCCGCCCACTGGCCCTTGCTGACCGCGGCGATGGCGCCGCGCAGGCTCTCCGACAGGAAGGCGCCGGAGTTCAGGCTCAGCGCCAGGATGCCGGCCGTGACCGGCGTGAACTCGATGCCGACGCTGGGCAGGCCGTAGTAGATGACGAACATCTGCACCAGCAGCGGCGTGCCGCGCATCAGGCTGACGTACACCGAGGCCGGCCAGCGCAGCACGCGGTAGGGCAGGATGCGCATCACCGCCACCGGGAAGCCGATCAGCAGCCCGCCCAGCATGGCCGCCAGCGCGAACAGCACCGTGTAGCCGGCGCCGCGCAGCATCACCGGCGCGGCCTCGCGCATCAGCTCCCACAGCGCCTGGACATCCATGCTCACGGCGCCTTGCTGACGTCGATACCGAACCACTTCAGCGAGATCGCCTTCAGGCTGCCGTCGGCGGCGGCCGCGGCCAGCGCCTGGTTCAAGGCCTGCTTGAATTGCGGATTACCCTTCTGGAAAGGGATGCCCATGCGCTCGACCGCTCCCACCTGGGCGCCTGCCTTGATCGGCAGCTTGGAATTTTTCAGCAGATAGGCCGACATCAGGCTATCGTTGAGCGCCGCGTCGATGCGGCCGAACGCCAGGTCGGACATGGTGTCCGGCGCCGCCGCGTAGCTGCGCACCTCGATGCCCGGCACCGCCTTGGCTTGCTGCTCGTAGACGCTGCCCTGCCCCACGCCCAGCTTCTTGCCCTTCAAGTCGTCCAGCGTCTTGTAGGCGGCCTGCTCGTCCTTGCGCACGATCAGCTGCGGCATCGAATAAATGTAGGGCGTGGAGAAATCGAAGGCTTGCTCGCGCTTGGGATTGATGCCGACCTGGGAAATGATCACATCGTATTTGCCGGCCGACAGTCCGGCCAGGATGCTGGCCCACTCGCTGCTGACGAACTCCACTTTCAAGCCCAGTTTGGCGGCCACCAGGCGCGCGACATCGACGTCGTAGCCGGCGATCTGGCCATCCTTCTCGCGGTAGTTGAACGGCGGGTAAGTGCCCTCCAGCGCCACCTTGAGCGTGCCGCGCGCCTTGACCTTGTCCAGCAGATCGGCCGCCGAGGCCGGCAGCACCACCGCCGTCATGGCCAGCGCCAGCAGCGCGCCTTGCGCCAGCTTGAAAGAGAATTCGCGTTTGTGCATGGAGTTCCTTATGAAATGGCGGGCGCTACCACGCGCCCATGCGGCGGCGCAGGCCGAAATTGTGGCCCACGACCAGGATGGAGCTGGCGATCAGCCCGCTCAACCCTATCATCAACTGTATCAGCTTATCGTCCGGCAGCACCCACAGCCGGCCCGGCGGCGCCTCGTCCACGCGCGCGGCGGCCATGATCAGCGGCGCCACCCAGGCGGCTTCCGGCGTCACATCGAGGATCAGGGCGCCGTCCTGCGTGGTCTGCAAATAGATGTCGCCGCCTTCGGCCAGCGTGAAACACACGCCGTAGCCGGTCTCGTGCTTGGCGATATTTTCCTGGAGGCTCAAATTGTGCTCGGCGATCCACAGCTCCACATCGGCCGGGGTTTCCAGGCCGCTCCACGGCACCGGGCGGAAGCGCGGCGGCTCCATATTGTCTTGCATAGCATTCCTGTTGACTTGGCAAGCCGCTAGTGTAGCCGATACGGGCTCAACCCTTCCAGGTACGCTTCAGGCCGGTATCCGCGTGAATCCAGCCGCCGCGCGCGCCGGCGCGGTAGTAGAAGCCGACGCCACCCTGGCGGAAGCTCTTGACCAGCCCGCCCAGCACTTCGGAATTGAGGTTGGCCAGGCGGATGTCGGCCGCGCGGCCCTCCATGTGCAGCGACTGGCGCGCGGCCGGCACGCCGGCTTCGCGCAGTTTCTGGTTGGAGGCCGGGGTGCGGTAGCCCGACAGGATTTCCAGCGGCGTATCGATGCCGTAGCGCGCCACGAAGGCTTGCGTGCCCCACAACGTTTCAAACAGCTTGGGATCGATGAGTGCGGTTTCCTTGCCGTTGACGTCGCGCAGCAGGTGGCACAAGTCCTGGTAGGCCGACTCGATGATCTCGCCATCGCGCCAGTACAGCAGCTTGGCGCGCTCGCCGCTGGCCGGACGGATCACATCGATGGTGCGCGGCTTGAGCCAGAACTCCAGGTCCAGCGCCTGCGCGTCGAAGATGTCGGGAGGCGGCTCCAGCTCGCCGAAACCGGAAGGCGCCGATTGCGCCGAGGCGCGCGGCATGCTGGCGGCCGGCTTGGCCTGGGCGACAGCGCCCGGCGTGGCGGCGGCAGCGGCGCCCGGGGCGGCCGCATGGGCCGCCGGCTTGGGCGCTGCGGCCGTGTGTTGAACGGTAGTGCGGGAAGCGCATCCTATCAGCGGCACCGATAGCAAACTCGCTCCCGCCAAGCCCAAACCCTGCTGTAAAAAATCTCTGCGCGATGCCATAGCCTATCCGTGAAAAACGATATGGACACTATAGCGTATGCAGAGGGAAATGAAAAAGGAAAGGCACCCGTTTTCCTGCAAAAAACCGGGTGCCTCCCGGCGCTAGCGCATTGCGATGTACAGCACTTGCTCAGGCACGACCTGGCCGTCCGCCAGGTTCTGCGCCGGCACCACCATGGTGATCCAGCCTTTGGGGCCGCCTTCGGCCTTCAGGTCGAGCTCCACCTTCAGCTGCTTGTCCAAGGCGACAAAGGTGCCGCGGTTGGTACTGACGATCTTGTGCGGCCGGTCCTGGTCCACGTAGGCGAACATATTCGTGCCGCGGCCGACGATGGCCAGCGTCTGGCCATTCGACAGCGTGTAGTAGCCGATCAGATCGCGATAATCCTCGGGCCACATTTTGTAGTACGAATCCGGCAACTCAATGCGCAACTGGTTCGCTTTGACCGGCACGCTGACGGGTTCCTGCCCGCTGTCGATCTGCTGCGCCAGCACCGCCGGCGAGAAAACAAGCGACCCCAACACCACTGCCAAGCACATGGTTTTCATGATCAGACCCTCCGTTTGAGAACCTTTATTTAAGCAGTCGCCTCCAAAAATTCAAATTCAATCTGGCTATCATCGATGATGCTGCATCCAAATTTAAAATGATGCAGATTACCGGACCATGCACAACGACCGTATCGGTTTTCACAGCGTATCAAGCGGCCACGGCTCTCGGTTCGGTGTCGAGCAAATCGGCGCGCGGCTCGTCCAGCAGATAGCCTTGCACCAGCAGCGGCACGCCGGCCGACTCGCTCAACTGGCGCAGCACCGTCAGCGACTGCGGCGACTCCAGCCGCTTGAACACCACCGCCACGCCGGCCTGCGCACTGCGCGTCAACAAGGTCTGCAGCGTCTCGCCGTCGTGCAGCTCGCGCGCGTCGAGCTTGAACACATCGGGCCGCAAGCGCTCCAGCACGTGCAAGGCTTCGCGCGCGCTCGGCACGTTGACGGCGAAACGGAAACCATTGCGGCGGTAGTTGTCGGACACATAGTTCAACAGCCAGCCCTGCTGCGGCGAGGCCGCCGGCAATTGCAGCACCACGCGTTCCAGCGGCAGCTCCAGCGCATCGAGGATGCGGCGGAAAGCATGGCCGTGATTGCTGCTGACCGCGCTCAGCAGGCGGTCGTGCACGTTCAGGTACAAGTCCTGCCCGCCCTCGCCGGCCTGGCGGAAGAAATTAATCGCATGCAGCATGCGGCACAAACGGTCGAGCTCGATGGACTCGTCGTCGCTGGCCGCGTGGTCCAGCAGCTTCCACAGCGACAGCCCCTGGTCCTGCGCGGACACGCTGCGCGCCAGGCCCTCGTAGGCCTGCACCTTGCCCGACGCCAGTTCGCGGATCGGCTGGAAGGCGCTGCTCATGGTGCAATTGAAGAACCGCCCCTGCGCCTTGCCCTCGTGATCGAGCCAGATGCTGGAAGCGGCGCCGGTCGCGTCGGATAAACGCGCCAGGTATTTTTGCAGGATGGGGAAAGACATGAAACTCCTCGACGGATGCTGACAATAGCGACAGCGTAGGCCTGCGCGCGCCAAAGCTGAACGAATGCTTTCAGCTATGGATATGCCAAAACATTCGTTCCGCCCGGGGAGTGCTGCCGCTATCGTGGGACATCGCCACTTCATGCCCGAACACCATGTGCCAATTACTCGCCATGAGCAGCAGCAAACCCGCCGCCGTCGACTTCTCCTTTGCCGGCTTCGCGCTGCGCGGCAGCGAACACCGCGACGGCTGGGGCATCGCCCTGCATACGGCCAGCGGCTGCCAGCTCTACACCGACTCGCTGGCCTCGACCCACTCGCCGCTGGCCGCCCAGCTGCGCAGCAATCCGATCAAGGCCAGGAACGTCATCGCCCATATCCGCAAGGCCACGCAGGGCCGCGTCTCGCTGGAAAACAGCCATCCGTTCACGCGCACGCTGTGGGGACAGACGTGGTCTTTCGCGCACAACGGCGACCTGAAACTGTTCGACCCGAATCCCAGCCTGTACTCACCGTACGGCGACACCGACAGCGAGCGCGCCTTTTGCCACCTGCTGTCCGGCCTGGCGCTGCGCTTCGAAAGCCGGCCGCCGCGCCACCTGCTGTTCGCCGCGCTGGAAACGCTGGCCGGCGAGATCGCCGACTACGGCAGTTTCAATTTCATCCTGTCCAACGGCGAGCTGCTGTTCGCCCATTGCAGCACCGACCTGCACGTGGTGGTGCGCGAATATCCGTTCTCGGTGGCGCAGCTCATCGATTGCGACCTCAGCATCGACTTCAGCAAGCACAACCATCTGGACGACCGCATCGCCGTCATCGCGACCCAGCCGCTGACCTCCAACGAGGAATGGACCAGGTTCGCGCCGGGCGAGCTGAAGCTGTTTGTCAACGGACTGGAGGTGGGAGCGACGCCGGTGCGGCGTCAGGAATGGGAATTGGAGATCTGCTGCTAGCGTTGTAGCGTCAAACGGGATTGCAGTTGCAAAAGCGCTTGCGCTTGCTGCCGTCCGGCGCTTCGGCGCTGGCGTCCAGCTGCTTCCAGAAGAACACGGTTTCGACGCCATACGGCGAACGCACTTTGCCGGCGTCCACGTAGCCGCGCCTGGCGAAGAATTCCTGGCCGGTGGCCGTGCTGTGCAATTGCAGCGCCTTCACGCCCCAGCTGCACGCCTGCTCTTCCATGCGCGCCAGCAGCGCCTTGCCCACACCCTGGCCACGCGCCTCCGGCAGCAGATAGCACAGGGCCAGCTTGCCGGCGCCGGTCAGCAGCGCGACGCCAACCACCAGACCTTCACTCAACGCGACCAGCGAAAAATTCGTCGGCGAACTGAACCAGTTCGCCACCATCTGCGGTGTTTTATTGCCTAGCCACGCATCCAGGATGGCGGGATCGTTTTTATGATCCAGATTGCAGCACTCCGTGATCGAGCGGCGCAGCACCGTGCATGCCGCATCCGCATCTGTCGAAGCAGCAACGCGAATTTCTAGACTCCGGATTTCAAGACTCATGTACGCTCACAAATATTCCCGATAGCAAAAATGAAGCGCTACGCCGTATCGCCGCGCGCCTTCTTCAGTGCCTGAAACCGACTATACACCAAGCAGCAAAAGCCGTTGCGGACACACCCGAACGACCCTCCCACACTAGTGGCTGGCCCTGCTTTTGCCCACGAATGTTTTCAAAAATCGTTATGCGGTTTTTAATGAAAACCCCGTGTCATACATGCCTTCTAAGCATATTACGAAAAATTCGTATCTTTTCCGGGCGAAATTTTACACCATGGGCGTCTGTTATTACGAAAGCTCATTATGACCAACAAAAAACCTGCCCGCCGCCTGATTATCTCGTCCTTCCTGGCCGCGTCGGCCGCCATGCTGGGCTTGCCGTTGCAGGCGGACGCCGCAGAAACCGTGCTGCTGAACGCCTCCTATGACGTCGCGCGCGAGCTGTTCAAGGACATCAACCCGGTCTTCGAGGCCGACTGGAAGAAGACCACCGGCGAAACCGTCAACATCAACCAATCGCACGGCGGCTCGTCCAAGCAGGCCCGCTCGGTGGCGGACGGCATGGAAGCGGCGGTTGTCACGATGAACCAGGCGAACGACATCGACATGTTGGCCGACAAGGGCCTGGTGACACAGGATTGGGCCAAGAAGTTCCCGCACAACGCCGCGCCCTTCTATTCGACGCTGATCTACCTGGTCCGCAAGGGCAATCCGCAGCACATCAAGGACTGGGCCGACCTGGCCAAGCCTGGCGTCAAAGTCATCGTGCCGAATCCCAAGACCTCCGGCAACGGCCGCTACACCTACCTGGCGGCCTGGGGCTCGGTGCTGAAAAAAGGCGGCACCGAAGCGCAGGCGCGCGACCTTGTCACCCGCATCTTCAAGAACGTGCCGGTGCTGGACGGCGGCGGACGCGGCGCCACCACCACCTTCACCCAGCGCGAGATCGGCGACGTGCTGGTGACGTTCGAGAACGAAGTGAACCTGGTGCGTGCCGAGTTCGGCAACAACTTCGAAGTGGTCTACCCGTCGGCGTCGGTGCTGGCCGAATCGCCGGTGGCGGTGGTCGACAAGGTGGTGGACCGTCGCGGCACCCGCAAGCAGGCGACCGCTTACCTGAACTTCCTGTACACCGAGCAGGCGCAGGACATCATCGCCAAGCACTACTTCCGTCCGCGCTCCGAGGCGGCGTTCAGGAAGTACAACGCCAACTTCCGCCAGATTACGCTGTTCACGGTAGATGACGTCTTCGGCGGCTGGAAATCGGCGCAGAAGAAGCATTTTGACGACGGCGGCGAATTCGACAAGATCTACCAGACCAAATAAGGATATACGTATCGATTCGTTTGCAAACGGCCTGACTACCCTTAATCTGACCATGTAGTATCAACCAGACAAAGGAAGCACGATGGCCATTTCTGAAATTAACGTACGTAACCAGTTCCGCGGCAAAATCAAGGAAATCATCTTTGGGCCGGTCGTTTCGGAAGTCGATGTGGAAACCCAGCACGGCATCGTCACCTCGGTGATCACCTCGCGTTCCATTCATGACCTGGATTTGAAGGTCGGCAGCGAAGTGATTGCCCTGGTGAAATCCACCGAAGTCTCAATCGCCAAGATCAGCAGCAACTGATCGACAGCAACTGAGCACCGCCCGCTGGCGGCCACGCAAAGCCCTGAGCCATCCCGTCTCAGGGCTTTTTTTATACGGGGCCGTGTCCGAATGTCAGACTTGACCCCGTACTAAGAGATACAAAATAAATGGAATCGTGGAGTTACATTCAATAGACGAGAAACCACTTTAATGTTATCTTCTATCCTCAGGAAATATTGCCGCATAGCTAGATCAGCACTGCGCTGTGTCAACCTTTGACACCCGATACACTCCTCTCTCCCTAGAATACCTAACATGCTCAAGAAAATTGTCGCTGTATTGCTGAGTTCGTTTACCGTGGCTGCGCTCGCGGTACCGCTCGGCTCGCAGTCGGTGCTGGTCGTCGAAGACGGCACCGGCAAAGTGCTGCTCGAAAAGAATTCCAACGTTCAAGTACCGATCGCCTCGCTGACCAAGCTGATGACCGCGATGGTGGTGCTCGATTCCAAGCCGGACATGGATGCCCCCATCAGCATCGATAAAACCGACGTGGACATGCTCAAGCACAGCACCTCGCGGGTGCCGGTCGGCGCCGAACTGGCCCGCCGCGACGCGCTGCAGCTTGCATTGATGTCGTCAGACAACCGTGCTGCCGCGTCGCTGGCGCGCACCTATCCGGGCGGCCCTGCTGCGTTCAAATTGGCGGTCAATGCCAAGATCAAGGCACTGGGCCTGACCCAGACCGTGATCGAAGAACCGACCGGCCTGTCGCCGAACAACCGCTCGACCGCGACCGATCTGGTCAAAATGGCAACCGCCGCATCGGCTTATCCGGACATCCGCCGCATCACCACCGACACCAAGGATGTGATCAATATCAAAGGCCGCCAGGTCGAGTACCACAACACCAACCGCCTGGTCGGTGCCAAGGGTTGGGACGTCGGCCTGTCCAAAACCGGCTACACCGAAGAAGCCGGCCGCTGCCTCATCATGCGCTTCAAGTCGGCAGGCAAGAACGCTACTTTGGTGTTGCTCAACGCCAAGGCCAACTCGGCTCGCTTGATGGATGCATTCAATATTCGCCGCTTCGTCGCAGGCCCGGATGGGGAACCAAAAGTCATGAAGGCTTCCGTCACCCGTCACAAGAAAGCCGCCAAACCAGCCAAGCGCCACCGCCGCGCCGCCTGATTTTTTTCAGCGCCGCGAGCCAATAGCCGGACCCGAGGGTCCGGTTTTTTTTGCCTCTACAAACCAGATTCTGGTGTTTTTAAGCCAATTTTTAGCTTGATTTAGCTATGACGATGCCTTGGAAGGGCATCGTGCAGAGGGAAATCGGGGGGATTAGTTGCCGAGCAGCGTACGCAGGCCGCTGGCGCGCAGGGTGCGCTGGGCGATGGCGTCGAGCAGCACCTGGCCGTTCGGCGTTAGTAACGTGAAGTAGTCGCGCGCGCGCGTGATGCCGGTGTAAATGAGCTCACGCGCCAGCATGCCGCCGCTGTCCCGTGGCAACACCAGCACCGTGTGTTGGAACTCGGAACCTTGTGATTTATGCACCGTCATCGCAAACGCGGTTTCGACATTTCTTAGCCGTGTGGCAAGAACACTGCGCACTTTGTCACCTTCCGAGAAGTACACCCGTAAGGCTCCGGGACGCGCCGGATCGGGCAAAGTCAGGCCGATATCGCCGTTGAAAACGCCGCTGCCGTAATCGTTGCGCGTCACCATCACCGGCCGGCCGATGTACCATTCGCCGCTACGCCGCAGCAAACCGGCCGTCTGCAATCTTTGTTCGATGACATCATTCAATCCAGCAACACCCCACTCGCCTTCGCGCACCGCGCACAAAATCCGGAAGGTTTCGAAGCTGTTCAGCACGGATTTCACCCAGGCAAGATGTACGATCTCATCGCCTTCCGGGGCTCCGGATTTGATCATTTTCAGATAAGCCTGGTAGCCGCCGGCCGCCCCCGACCGGCCCGCCAAGGCCAGTTGCAACAGGTCGGAAGGCTGGGCCGGATCGATCCAGGCGACCTTGCCATCCGTACCGTCACGCAATACTTGTAACGATGCGGCAGCATTTCCGGCATTCACAGCCAGCGCCAGCGCGCCGATCGGACCGCCGAAACGGCGACTTTCACGCAGCATCACGGTCTGCTGGGCGATGGGGCCGCCGTTGCCGGCGTAGCTTTCCGGAATCTGCTGGCCGGTGCTTGATTGCACGTATGACAAGGTTTCCGATTCGTAGGCGCCCGCCTCGGCGTTGTGGCACAGGTCGCCCAACACGGCGCCAGCCTCCACCGAAGCCAGTTGATCCTTGTCGCCAAGCAAGATAAGAGTGGCCGTGCTCGGCAAGGCGGCCAGCAGCGCGGACATCATTTCCAGGTGGATCATTGACGCCTCATCAACAATCAACACGTCCACCTCCAGCTGATTGCCGGCGTTGTGCTGGAAAGCACGCGTGCCAGGACGCGCGCCAAGCAGACTGTGCAGCGTACGCGCCGCACCCATGCGGGCGGCCAGTTCGTGCAACGGCAGCGCCGCGCCGACTTTTTCCGCCAGATCGTCGAGCGCTGAATCAATCGATTGCTTAAGTCGGGCCGCCGCCTTGCCGGTCGGCGCGGCCAGCGCCACGCGCAAGCCGGACTGGCGCACGCCGGCGGTGGCGAACAACAAAGCCAGCAGCCGCGCCACAGTGTAGGTCTTGCCGGTGCCGGGGCCGCCAGTGATGATGCCGAGCTTGCCGCGCATGGCGACCGCGCAGGCGATCTTCTGCCAATCTGGGCCGCCGCCGCGTGCTGCGTGCGGGAACAGCACATCGAGCCAGTGCCGCACGTCGGCGGTGCTGGCGTCCTCGTCGACGGCGATCACGCCGCCCAGAGCACGGCCGCGCACGGCTTCGGCGACCAAAGTTTCGTCACGCCAATAGCGCCGCAGGTAAAGCCGCTCGCCGTCCAGCACCAGCGGTTGCTGGAAATCCAGGTCGCCCACCGGCCACACCTGGTCGCATCCCGCCAGCAGCGCCCGCCACGCGGAGGCGTTCTTCGGCCAGACGCCTGCGGCGGCACGCAACGCGCGCCATTCCTCGCCGGTCCAGCCCAGCTGGCCGGACGGATCGTCAGCCAGCTCATCCAGCATCAAACAACTGTGGCCGCGCCCCTCAAGTTCAGACAACAGCACGCAAGCCACCATCAATTGCGGCGAACTGGCACCAACCGAGGCGATAAAGCGCGCAAACGCACCGCTCAGGCGGCGCAACTGGCCGTTTTCGGTCAAGGCATCGACCTGCTCGAACAGGGCTGCGGACGTTTCAATACTCATGCGGTGCCTCTGCTTGCGCTACGCCGGACTCATCCAGCAACCGGTCCAGTCCGGCCAGCAGCTCGGGATTGGGTTCTATCAGGTAACAACCGCGCGTTTGCGGATTCGCAATACCGCGCAGGAACAGGAAAATCGCGCCGCCTAGATGCTCGGCCGGATCGTACTGCTCGCCCAGGCGGCTTTGCAGCAGGCGGTGCAGCGCCAGCATGTAGATCGCGCCCTGGATGTCGTAGCGGTGCTCGGCCATGGCCGCCACCAGCGCCGGCTGGTGATAGGCGGCGTCGCCGGCGCCCAGCGCGTTCGACTTATAGTCCAGCACCCAGAACCGGCCTTCGTGCTCGAACACCAGGTCGGCGAAGCCTTTCAGCATGCCGTGCAACTGGCGTTCCGGCAGCGCGGGCCGCGCCGCACCGCCCAGCAGGAATCGGGCGCACAGGCCATCCAGCGCGCCAGTGCTCAGGCGCTCGCTGGGGAACCAGAACTCCATCTCCGGCAGCGGCGAGGCGATGGCGCTCAGCGGCGCCTCCAGATGCGGCAAGGTGGTGCCGGCGATCTCGCGCAGCCACGCCAGCGTGTCCTCCAGGCGGTTGCCCCAGCCGGCACGCTCCACGCGCCGCGTCAGGCGCGATTCGAAGTGCTCGTGATCGACGATGGCAAAGCCCTCCTGCCCCATCCACTCCAGCTGCTCGTGCAGGAAGTTACCCGGCACCGAGCCACGCGGAAAGCGATGCCACGGCGCGTCTTCCACGCGTGTCGGCAGCGCGAGGGACGGCATGCCGGCGCCTTCCAGCAGGTTCTCTTGAAGACCGTCACGTGGCACCGGCAAGGCGGGACCGCCACTGCCGATGGTGCCGGTCGGCCCGGTGCGCCGCGCCAGCGAGCTGAAACTGCCCACCGACCAATCACGCTCGAAGCGCCCCGCATAATGCTGGGGCTCCAGCAACGGCGGGCGTTGTTCGATGCGGCTCAGGCGCGTGAACTGCTGCATCGCCATGTCCAGCGTCTCGATGCTGATGCCGTCGCAGCCTTTGCAGGCATGCTCCCAGCGTTCCATCATCAGGTCCGACGGCAGCGCTTCGCCGCCGGTCAGCAGATAACCCAGCGCCGATTCGTGCAGCGTGTTGTCACCCGCCTTGCGTGCGGCCAGCGCCGTCACGCCCAGCCACAGGAAGTGGCGCGCACGCGTCAGCGCCACGTACAGCAGGCGCAGGTCTTCCTGCAGGCGCGCGCGCTCCACCAGTTCCATCGCGGTGTCGGTCAGCGCCATGTCGATCTGGCGCACGCCGTCTTCGTCGCTGAACTCGAAGAAGCTGCGGTTACGGCGCTCCACCTTGCGCGCCGTGACGGCAAACGGCAGATACACCAGCGGATACTCCAGGCCTTTCGATTTGTGGACGGTGACGACCTTCACCAGTTCCGCATCGCTTTCCAAACGCAGCACCCGCTCATCGCCCGCGCCCTCGCCGCCTTCGATCTGCTCGGCGAGCCAGCGTATCAGCGCCTGTTCGCCGTCCAACTGGCGGCTGGCCGATTGCAGCAGCTCCGCCAGATGCAGCAGATTGGTCAGGCGCCGTTCGCCACCCGGCTGTTGCAGCAAGGCCGCCGGCAGTTTCAGTTCGTGGATAAAGCGGCGCAGCATGGCCAGCACGCCCTGCCGCTGCCACACGATGTGCAGCGCCTTCAGTTGTTCGACGCGCTCCTCCCACGCCAGTTCGTCCGACGACAGCAACGCCAGTTCCGCCAGCGGCAGGCCGGTGGTGCGGGTGGCGAAGGCGGCGCGCGCCAGCGCACCGTCCAGCGGGCTGGCGACGGCCGATAGCCAGCGCAGCACATCGGCCGCCTCCTCGCTGTCGGTGACGGAATCCTTGTCCGACAAATAGACGCTGGCGACTTGGCGCCGTTGCAGCGCGCGCCGGATGGCGGCGGCTTCCTTGCGGTCGCGCACCAGCACAGCGATGTCGGCCGGTTGCAGGCGTTCGAAACCTTTCGGGCCGTCGAAGCCCGCGCGTTCGTCGTTGAGCTGCGCGACGATATGCTCGGCGCAGTGCCAGGCGAAGAATTCGCGGTAGCTGTCCGCCTTCAAATCCTGCGCGGCGCTGCATGCGATGACCAGCGCCGGCACATCGCCCGCCGCGTTGACCATGCGTTCGCCGCGTCCCTTGGCGCCGACCGCTTCGAACGGCAGCGGGTTCTCGCGTGTGCCGGGGTCGCGGAAGCGGAAGGCGCCGCGTCCGAAGCCGCCTTGCGCAGGCTCGCCCTCGGCGTACATGAACAGGTGATTGACGGCGTCCACCACCGGCTTGGTCGAGCGGTAGTTGGTGCCCAGCTGGTAATGGCGGCCGGCTGTGGCCTTGCGCGCAGACAGGTAGCTGTGGATGTCGGCGCCACGGAAACCGTAGATCGACTGTTTCGGATCGCCGATCAGGAACAAGCCGGTCTCGGGATCGTTGTCCGCCACGCGGTACAGCAGGTTGAAGATCTGGTACTGGTTGGGCGCCGTATCCTGGAACTCGTCGACCATCGCCACCGGGTACTGGTCGGTGATGCGCTTGCGCAGCGCGGCGGCGTTCTCGCCTTGCAGCGCTGCGTTCAGGCGGTCCAGCATGTCGGCGAAGCCGAACTGGCGGCTGCGCTTTTTCAGCTCGTCCATGCGGTTGGCGACGGCGCCGGCAGCGTGGCGGTACAGCGCGTGCGACAGGGGTTCGATGTCCTCCAGCGCTTTCTTCAGCGGCTCGATGGCGTCGAAGTCGTCCGGGATGGCGGCGGTGTAGCCTTTCGCGAACGCGTCTTCAAGGCCGTACGGCGTCAGGCGCTTCCAGGCGGTGTCCGAGATGTCGGGCATGACCATGCTGGCGTCTTGCGCCCAGGCGCGCAGGCCGTTGAACCACGCCACCAGCGAATCAGCGCGCATCTTGTTCCCGTTGAAGCACTTGGGCGAGAGTTCGCGTTCCTTGGCGATCCATTGTTCCATGCGGTTGGCGCGATCCGCCCAGCCGGCCTTCAGACCTGCCAGTTGCAGCTGCTGCTCGCGCTGAACGGCGGCGATCAGGTCGCCCAAAGACTCTGTGCCGGGCGCGCTGCCGTCGCCGATGATGTCGGCGCGTTTAACCAGCTCCCGTATGGACTTCTTCAACGCGCCCACGTCGCCCCAGCACGACAGCAGCGCTTCCAGCGACACGGCGTTGAGCGGATAGACCTGCTGGCGCCAGTAATCGTGCGCGGCATCCTCGAACAGGGCTTGCTCGTCGCTGACCAGCTCCTCGTCGAACAGACTGCCGCTATCGAACGCGTGCTCGCGCAGCATGCGCTGGCACCAGGCGTCGATGGTGAAGATCGCCGCTTCGTCCATCGTCTCCGCCGCCAGCATCAGGCGGTGCGCGGCCTGCTGCTGCTCGCTGTGGCCCGGATAGGATTCGAGGATGGCGTCCAGATAGTCGTCGCGCTGCACGCCGCTGCCTGCGCCCAGCCCCATCGCCGAATAGCCGCGGAAGTAAGCCGCCGCCTCCACCAGCCGCTCGCGCACGCGGTTCGACAGCTCACGCGTGGCGGCGCGGGTGAAGGTCATCACCAGGATATCGGCCGGCAGCAAGGGGCGCCGGTAGGCGTTGTCGTCGCCATGGCCCAGCACCAGCCGCACGTACAGCGCGGCGATGGTCCAGGTCTTGCCCGTGCCGGCGCTGGCCTCGATCAGGCGCGAGCCATGCAGCGGAAAGCTCAGCGGATCGAGTGAATTGGCGGCGTTCGTGGTCATGCTGCGTCCTCGCCGTCGATGGTATCTATCGTGATGTAGTGTTCCAGCCAGTCCGCCAGCGGGCCATACAGCGCCTGCGAAACATCGGCAAAATCCGGTTCGGCGCTCAGCGCCGCAAAGTCCGGCCACAGGCGGGCCAGACACAGGTCATCGTTCTCGCCGGAGACTTCGAAGCCGCCGTCGTACACGGCGCGCGGATCGCCGCCCTGCGCTAGCGCCAGCGCGGTCTTGCAGGCCGTCGGCAGCGGGCGGTTCATGCCGTCGCGCCACAGGCAGACCAGTTCGCGCAAGGCTTCCTGCGCCTCGGCCTGCGCCAGCGGCTTCATGCTGACGATGGCGTCGCGCGCCACCAGGAAGCCCGCCACCGGCATGCCGGCCGCCGCCACCGCCAGCTGGCGCAGCCACATGGCGATCAATTTATCGCCACGCGGCTTGCCCTGCTTGTCCGTCACCTTGGACGACATCTGCGCCAGCCACACGGTCTCGCTGCCGTTGCTGCGCAATTGGTCGATCCAGTCGTCGATCTGCACGCCGGCCAGCTGGAGGTTCAACGGCACCTTGTCAGCCGGTAGCTCGTAGCGTTCGCGCAGCGTCAGCCAGGCGCAACGCACCGGCACCAAGGCCTGTACCAGCTGGTGCTGGTACTGCTGGCCGATCAGGCCTATCGGCAGTACGCCTTCACGCGCAAGGCGTTCGGCGCGTTCGGTCATCTTGTCGTAGACCTGGTGGAGTTCCTCCGCTTCGGCGCCGTCGTCCAGCATCGTGTCTTCGAGCAGATAGCGTTCCAGCGCGTTCAGCGAGAACGGTTCCTCATCCTCGCCCACCAGCGCGGCGTCGCCGAACATCACGCCCAGGCGCTGGCGGAAGAAGAAGCGCACCGGCTGGCGCATGAAGTTGGTCAGCGTCGACAGCTTCAGGCGATATTTGTCGTCGATATCGAACGGCGGCAGCTCGGCGGCGGCGGCATCGGCCAGTTCCTCGCCATGCGCCTCGCGCCATTCGCGCGCATAGGTCAGCAGGCCGCCGTCTTCGAAGTAGCGACGGCTGAACGGCTGCAAGGCGTGCTCCGTGGTGCGCGCATGGGGATCCAGCTGCCAGCCATTGACCAGGTAATCGCGCAACTGCGACACCAGCACCGACGGCGGCTGCTCGCTGTTGTCGCGCACATTGCGTCCGACCCAGCTGATATACAGCTTGTCGCGCGCGGCCAGCAGCGCTTCCAGCATCAGGTAGCGATCGTCGTCGCGGCGCGAGCGGTCGCCGGGACGCGCCATGCCCGGCTGCGCCAGCAGGTCGAAATCGGCCTTGGGCGCGCGGCGCGGGAAGTCGCCGTCGTTCATGCCCAGCAGGCAGACCACGCGGAACGGCACGGCGCGCATCGGCATCAGCGTGCAGAAGGTCACGCCGCCGGAGACGAATTGGTGGTTTAGCGTCGGCTCGTCCAGAAGACCGAGCCAGGCTTCGCGCAGCACGGCAAGCGGCACGGCTTCGTCGTATTGCGCGCCCTCGCAGGTTTCCAGCCAGTTGTTGAGCGCATCGTCCAGCTGCGCCAGGGTCAGGCGGTCGCCCTCCTCGCTCGCCTTGAAGAATGCCGCCAGCAGCGCGCGCGCCTGCACGCCCCATTCGGCCGGCGAACGCGATTGCGCCAGCACTTCGCGCCAGTGCAGCAGCGCTTCGACCAGCTGCGCCAGCGATCCCGCCAGCGCAGCATCAAGCCCGCCCACTTCGCCATACGCTTCGATGCCGGCGAAGGCCGCATCTTCGCCGCTGGCGTAGCCCAGCAACATGCGGCGCACGCCGAACAGCCAGGAATTCTGCCCACCCGCAGCTCCCAGGCCAAGGCCAGCTCGGTGTTCGGTATCCAGCCCCCAGCGCACGCCGGCGCCTTCGATCCACAGGCCCAGCGTCGGCAGGTCGTCCTCGCCCAGGCCGAAGCGCGCGGCCAGCGCCGGAACGTCGAGCAGGTCGCGCACTTCGCTCTGGCGGCAGCGCTGCTGCGGCAATCGCAGCAGCCACTCCAGCGCCACCAGCAGCGGATTGACGCTGCGGTCGTTGACGTCGCCGATTTCAAACGGAATGTAGCGCGGGTCGCTGCGGCGGTGCTGCGCGAACACGGCGTGGATGGCGGCCGTGAAGGTGTCGATGTCCGGCACCATCACCACCACGTCACGAGGACGCAGGCCGCTGCCGTCGGCGAACATCGCCAGCAGCTGGTCGTGCAGCACTTCCACCTCGCGCTGCACGCTGTGGGTGATGTGGAATTCGATGGAGCGGTCGTCGTCCGCCGGCGGTATCTGCGGATGCTCGGACAGCGGCAGCAGGTCGCGGATGGCGGCCTGCACCTGCGACAGCAGCGTATCGCCCTCGCCGTCGCTGAACAAGTCGATGCGCAGCGGCGCCATGTCCTCGCCGTCGCTGGCGGCGGCTGCGGCGGCCGAGGCCTCGTCGAATTCGTCCAGCATGCGGATGAAGTCCCGGCCCTGCCGCCCCCAGCTGGCCAGCAGCGGATGGCTGTGCGCATGCAGCTCTTCCAGCGGTATCGCGCCCAGGTCCTGGCCGTTGCGCAGCTGCTGGCGGCGGTGCGCGGAGCGCAGCAGGTCGCGGCCTTCGATGATGTCGCCCCAGTAGAACTGGCAGGGATTGGGCACGGCCAGCAGCACCTGCGTGTAGCGCGCCAGCGATGCCAGCGCTTGCAGGCTCTGATACGGCAGCGCGGAAACGCCGAAGATGACGATGCGGCGCGGCAGACGGCCCAGCGGCTGCTCGCCGGCGGCGCAGACGCGTACGAATTCGGTGTGAACGGTTGCCCGGCCCAGTTCCCGCTCATGCGGTTCGACGTCGGCGATCACCGCGCGCCACAACTGGCCTTGCCAGCGCTGGTCTTCCGGCAGCGGCTGCACTTCGTTGCGGGCGTTGCGCATCTGGTCGCGGCCTTGCGCCCAGTCGGCCAGCCAGTCGGCGCGGTAGACCTGGTATTGATCGAACAAGTCGGCCAGGCGCTCGGCCAGTTGCAGCCGGCGCTCAGCCTCGCCGTCGGCCAGGAAGTGGCGCAGCGGCGTGAAGACGGGATCGGCCAGCAAGGTAGGCAGCAACCGCATCAAGCGCCAGGTCAGCGGCCCCTTGTCGAAGGCCGAGCGCACCGGCACACGGTCGCGCCCCAGCATGCCGCGGTAGGTCTCCCACAAAAACCGCGCCGGCAGCGCCACGCGGGTGGCGGCGCAGACGCGCATTTCCTCGGCCAGCGCGATCTTCAGCCATTCGGCCACGCCGTTCGACTGCACCAGGACGGTTTCCGATTCGAGCGCGCCCAGCGGATGATTGCGCAGCCATTGGAACACCGCCGCGCGCAGCTGCTCCATTTGATTACCGTGCAAGATCAACAGGCCGGGGGTGATGCTCGAATGCATAGGGTTCTTCGTGGGATGGAAGCCCGTATTATCGCTCTAGCCGGGATCGTAGGCCAGCAGTTCCTGCTCCATGCGCTCGTTCAGCACCGCCAGCATGGCGTGCATCTGCCCCACCAGCTGGCGCGCGTTGGCGCAGTCGGCGTCATGGCGTACCTTTTCCAGCGCCAGGCACAGGTTCCCGAAGCGCATCGCGCCGACCGCGCGCGCCGAGGACTTGATGCGGTGGCCCAGTTCGGACAACTGCGCCAGATCCTCCCGCACCAGCGCGGCATCGACTTCCCGCAGCCCATCGCGGGCCGAATCCAGGAACAGCAGCGCGTACTTGCGCATCTTGTCGGCCTTGCCGCCAAAGGTCTGGGCCAGCGCAGCGACGTCGAGCAGCTCCGCTTCTTCCGGATCCGACGGCGCGGCGGGCGTTGCGGGCGGCGCCGGTTCGATGCGCGCGGCCAGCGGCGGCAGGCCCGACGCCATCGTCTGCATCTGCGGCTGCAGCGGCGCGGTGACGGCGGCGCCATCGGCCATGGTGAAGTACGACGGCGGCGGCGGCGCCAGCGGCCGCGCCAGGCCGGCGGCGCGCGCCCGCTGGCTCATCCACTTGGACAGCATGTTGAACAGCAGCTTGGGCGCGATCGGCTTGGTGACAAATTCGTCCATGCCCGCGCTCAGGCAGCGCTCCTGGTCGTCGCGGCCGGCGTTGGCCGTCATCGCGATGATCAGCGTGGCCGACAGCTTCGGATGGGCGCGGATCAGGCGCGTGGTCTCGTAGCCGTCCATCACCGGCATCTGCACGTCCATCAGCACGCAGTCGAAGCGCTCCTTGAGCAGCAGGTCGATCGCCTCCTTGCCGTTGTTGGCCACGCAGACGGTGGCGCCGGCGTCCTCCAGCAGCTCCTGGCCCACCTGCTGGCTGAAGATATTGTCCTCGACCAGCAGGATGGAGGCGCCGCGTATGCTGTCCAGCACATCCGGCTGCACCGAATCGTCGCTGGGCTGCAGCATGCTGACGCCCTTGTCCAGCCGCGCCGTGAACCAGAAGATGCTGCCGGTGCCGGGCTGGCTGTCGACACCGACGCCGCCGCCCATCAGCTCCGCCAGCTGCTTGCTGATGACCAGCCCCAGGCCCGTGCCGCCGTAGCGGCGCGTGGTCGAGGTGTCGGCCTGGTGGAAGGACTGGAACAGCTGCTCCAGCTGCTCCGGCGACATGCCGATGCCGCTGTCCTCCACCTCGAAGCGCACCAGGATACGGCCGTCGCGCTCTTCCAGCGGCCGCGCGCGCACAAACACCTTGCCGTTCTCGGAGAACTTGATGGCGTTGCTGGTGAAGTTGAGCAGCACCTGCTCCAGCCGCAGCGGATCGCCGCGCAGCTGCTGCGACAGGCCGGGCCAGATTTCGTACACCAGTTCCAGCCCCTTGGCCGCCGCGCTCTCGCCCAATTGGCTGGACATATTCGACAGCAGCGCATCGAGCGAGAAGTCCAGCACCTCCAGGTCCATCTTGCCCGCTTCGATCTTGGAGAAGTCCAGGATGTCGTTGATGATGCCCAGCAGGTGCTGGCCCGAGTGGTAGATCTTCTGCAGATAATCGCGCTGCTTGGGATGCGTGACCGATTTCAGCGCCAGATGGGCCATGCCGATGATACTGTTCATCGGCGTGCGGATCTCGTGGCTCATGTTCGACAGGAAGTCGCTCTTGGCCTGGTTGGCGGCGTCGGCTTCTTCCTTTAGCTGATGCAGCTCGGTGACGTCGGTCGACAGGCCGATGACGGCCGTGACGGCGCGGTCTATCTCCACCGGCACCTTGACGGTCCACAGGTGCTGCACCACGCCGTCGCGGCCCACGTACTGGGTCTCGCCGGAGCGCTTGACGTTGTCGGCGAAGACCGGCCGCTCCTGCGCCCACGCGGCGTCGGCCACGGCGGTCGGCATCAGCTCGCGATCGAGCTTGCCGACGATGTCCTCCACCGGCAATCCCATCGAGTCGGCCATCTTGGCGTTGACGTAGATGTAGCGGCGCTTCTGGTCCTTCATGTAGACGTGGGCATCGACGTTGTTGAGCACCGTGTCGAGCAGCACGCCCTGCTTGAGCGCGCGCCGGCGCGAGGAGTACAGCACGAAGAAGTAACCGTACAACAGCATGGTGCCGGCAAAGCCGGTCAGTCCCGCGATCCATGGGAAATACAGGTCGAAGCCGGTCAGCAGTTCGGCCTTCCGGACCTGGAACTGCGCCTTCCACAAGCTGCCGTTGAAATCGATAGGCAGCACCGATTCGAAGTACTCGGCGCGCTGCGACGCCGGAATGGCCTCGGCCTTCATCGTGCCGTTATCGTTGAACAGCAGGCGGTCGCTATGCTCGATCACCAGGCGGCGCTGCTCGACATCCTTGCTGCCGTCGGCATACAGCATCAGGTGCACCTGGCGCACCGTCATCTCGTCGATCGCGCCCTGCACCAGCTTCGGCACGCTGAAGCCGATGCCGACCGATCCAAGATAGGCGGCGCGGCGTCCCGCCACATCGGCCACCGGCATGCCGCGGCGGTAGACCGGCAGGCGGATGCCCAGGCCGATGTGCGGCGTGGGCCGCTGGATCACGATGGGCAGGCCGGACGCGCTGACCTGGCCGCTGTCGCGCGAGGCCGCCACCAGCTTGTCGATCGCCGGATTGACGACCACGTCGACGCCCATTTTTTCGTCGGCCATCGACGCCGGTTCCATATACGTCAGCACCGCGTAGTGCGCGCGCCGGCCCGGCGGCTTGATGTCGAAATTTGGATAACCCTGCGGCGACATGCTGCGGTCGGCGCGCACGCGGGCGACGAAGGCGTCGCGCTGTTCGTCCGTCACTAGCGGCGCCCACGTCACGGCCTCGATGGCCGGAAAGTGGCGCGGAATCTCCAGGCTGGCCACGTACTGGTGAAACTGCAGGCGTGTCAAATCATCGCTGGTCTGGAACAGCGCCACCAGGCCGCGCGTCAGATCGGAATACGATTTGATGCGGGCCGAAATGCCGTATTGCGTGCTGCGCGCCAGGTTCTCGAAACGCTGGCGGGCGTCGTCGTCGACCGTCTTGGCGGCGGCGCCATACAGGGCCGCGCCGACGGCCAGCGCCAACGCGCCGCCCGCCAGCCAGAACAGCAGGCGGGGACTGCGGACCGCTTGCGTCGCATTACCCGATTTGAGCATTCGCCATCACTTTAGGTCGATATATTTGCGGAAAATTTTGCATCACAGCAGCATACTATTAATGCCGCCCCGGAACCAGTGAAACAATTGGAGAGATTTCGCAACGATGCCGCGCGAAATTCAAGGGAACCATATGCAGCAAGGCGCGCTCTAAATGATGAGGCCGGAAACTACCGGCATTGCCGGAGGCCATCATGCGCGCAGTATCTATCATAACGGTATTTGCCTTCTGCATCATTTGCATGCCGGATAGCAGTTATGCGACGACTGTTGACCATCACGAATTCGAGGCCTGGCTGGAGGCGCCCTTCCACGCCGGCGCCGACGGCACGCGCACGCTGACGCTGCATTTTTCCACGCCCGATGCGCAGCCGGGCGGGACGCTGCGCTGGCGCCTGGACTTGCTCGCGCCGAACGGACGCGTGCTGCGCACGTGGCGCCGGACCCAGCCGCAAGAAGCACCGGAGCTTGACGTGGCGATACGCTGGCACGCACCACCGGCGCTGCGCCAAGGCATCTACCGGCTGCGGCTGCGCGCCCGCGCCGGCGACAGTCCCGCAGTCGAGCAGGACTGGAGCGTGGCGGTCGGCGCCCTCCCGGCGGCCCCGGCCGCATCGCCGCAAGCGGCGGATCCGGTGGAGGCCTCG
Source organism: Rugamonas rivuli (assembly GCF_009380165.1). Classification (GTDB taxonomy): domain Bacteria; phylum Pseudomonadota; class Gammaproteobacteria; order Burkholderiales; family Burkholderiaceae_D; genus Rugamonas; species Rugamonas rivuli. The sequence continues at coordinate 1,114,208 of NZ_WHUF01000002.1, read as the reverse complement.
CCCTACACCGTCTACCTGGGCAATCTGCACAGCCAGACCAATCACAGCGACGGCGGCGGCGCGCTCGATCATTGCACCGGCGCGCAGGCGCCGCAGAGCGCCGCGCTGGGGCCGGCCGACGCCTATGCCTACGCCCGGCAACACGGGCTGGACTTCCTGATGACGTCCGAGCACAACCACATGTACGACGGCTCGGACGGCACCAACAGCGATGCCGATCCGGCCGCCGCCACGGCCTTGTACCGCAGCGGCCTGCAAGCGGCGGACGAGTGGAACCGGAACCATCCCGGCTTCCTCGCCATCTATGGACAGGAATGGGGCGTCATCAACCATGGCGGCCACCTCAACATCCTCAACAGCGGCGAACTGCTGGGCTGGGAACGCAACGCCCGGGGCGAACTGCTGGCCGATACGGAAAGTCCCAGGAACGACTATGCCGCGCTGTACCGGCTGATGCGCGAACGGGGCTGGGTCGGCCAGTTCAACCATCCGCAGGGCGACCAGTTCGCCATCGGCGGCAAGCCGCTGGCCTGGAACGCGGACGGCGACCAGGCCATGCTGCTGTGCGAAGTCATGAACAGCAACGCCTTTTCGGCCCGCACCGACGAGGCCGAGCCGCGCCTGAGCACCTACGAAGCCGCCTGCAACCAGCTGCTGGAAGCCGGCTACCACCTGGCCTTCAGCAGCGACCAGGACAATCATTGCGCCAACTGGGGCGCCTCCTACAGCAACCGCACCGGCGTGCTGGTCGAGCGCGGCGCAGCGCTGGACAGCGACAGCCTGCTGGCCGCACTGCGCGCGCGTCGCGTATTTGCCACGATGGATAAAAATTCCCGCCTCATCTTCACCGCCAACGGCCACATGATGGGCGAACGCTTCGTCAATCGCGGCAGGCTGACGCTGCGGGCCAGCTACCTCAGCCAGGGCGGCCGCCGCGCCGCCGCCATCACCGTCTTCCACGGCGTGCCCGGGCGTAACGGCGCTGTCGCCACTCTCGGTAGCAAGGCCCGCACCGTCCTCACCCCCGCCGCCGGCGAGCATTTCTACTACGTCCGCGTCACCCAGGACGATGGAAAAATGCTGTGGAGCGCGCCAATTTGGGTCAGCCAGCAGCCGCGCAATCGTGCGCTGCGGAAAATTGAACTCCGATAATCTTATTGCTCGTAAAAAATATTCTACATGTCGATTGTCAGATTGATAAAATAGGGGTTTCAGCATCTTGTAGCCGAGTGCAATTTTGCTTGACTCCCGGATATTCCAGAGTATCTTTTACCTTCCATACACAGTGCGACCGTCCGATACCTTAACTGATCAGCCAGCCGTGCCTATCCCAAAAGTCCTCCTCGTCAACGACGATCCAGCCAGCTTGTACGCACTGGAGAGTCTGCTGTCCGAAGCTGCCGACCAGCATGTCTATGAGCTGATCACGGCAGGTTCCGGCAAGGAAGCGCTGCGCCAGGTGCTGCTGCACGAATTCGCCGTCATCCTGCTCGACGTCAGCATGCCCGGCATGGACGGCTTTGAGACGGCCGAAGCCATCCACTCGCATCCGCGTTCGGCGGGCGTGCCCATCATCTTCATCACCGCGCACTACGCGGACGAGATCAACCGCCTCAAGGCCTACCAGAAAGGCGCGGCGGATTATCTGTTCACGCCGGTGATCCCGCAGATCCTGCAGGCCAAGGTGGCGGTGTTCGTCGAGATGACGAAGAAGAATATCCTGCTGCGCAAAAAGAGCGAGCAGCTGGCCCGCCTGAACCAGGACTTGCGCGTGCAGCGCCTGCAGGACCTGGAGCGCATCAACGGCGAGCTGGAACAGGAAATCAAGGACCGCAAGCAGGCCGAGTTGCGCGCCCACGAGCTGTCCACCCGCGACGCGCTGACCAACCTGGTCAACCGCCGCGCGCTGATCCAGCAGCTGGAGCACGCGGTGGCCACGTCGGACCGCAGCGGCGCCGGCTTCGCGCTGCTGTTCCTCGACCTCGACAAGTTCAAGCAGATCAACGACAGCTACGGCCACGAAGCCGGCGACGAACTGCTGCGCCAGGTGTCGGCGCGGCTGACGGCGGCGGTGCGCGTGGCCGACGTGGTGGCGCGGCTGGGTGGCGACGAATTCGTCGTGCTGATCGAAGGCCGGGCCGCGGCGGCCAACGCCGCGCGCGTGGCGCGCAAGATCGAACTGGCCTGCGCCCTGCCCTTCGACATCGGCAGCCATCGCCTGAAGACGGCGGCCAGCATCGGCATCGCCATCTATCCGCAGGACGGCAACAACGCCCAGGCGCTGATGAAGAACGCCGACACCGCCATGTACCACGCCAAGCAGAACGACGCCGGACCGGTGCAGTTCTTCCACGAAGAGCTCAACGTGCGGGAGCGCGAACGCGAACAATGGACGCTGGAGCTGCGCAAGGCGCTGGCCTCCGACCAGCTGGAGCTGCGCTACCAGCCGCAGGTCGATATCGCCACCGGCCGCACGACCGGCGCCGAGGCGCAGCTGTACTGGCACCATCCGGCCAAAGGCATGCTGGATGCGTCCGCGTTCCTGCCGCATGTGCAGGAACGCGGACTGCTGGACCGCATCGACGCCTGGGTGATCGCGCAAGCCTGCGCCCAGGCCGCGCTGTGGCAGCGGGTGGCGGCGTCCGGCGCCGGCGCGCGCCACGGCACGCCGCTGTGCATCTGGATCAACCTGGCGACACCGCAGCTCACCTCCGACCTGCTGCAAACGCTGCTGCCGGCGATCCGCAAACAGCACCTGGCGCCCGGCAGCATCGGCGTGGAGCTGAACGAAAAACTGCTGCTGGGCGCGACCGAACCGCTGGCCCAGCTCCTGCAGCAATTGCAAAGCGGCGGCGTGCTCGCGGCGCTGGACGATTTCGGCAGCGCGCGTTCCTCGCTGGCCGCCTGCAAGCGCTGGCAGCTCGACGTGCTGAAGATAGACCGCAGCTTCATCCAGTCCATCGGCAACGACGAAGGCGGCAGCGACATCGTCGCCGCCGTCATCCACCTGGCGCGCGCCCTGTCCATGAAGGTCGTGGCGCTGGGTGTGGACCGCCGCGAACAGCTCAACGCGCTGCGCGCGCTGGGTTGCGACAGCTGCCAGGGCGAACTGTTTTTCATGCCGCTGCCCGCAGCGGCCCTGCTCGAACATGCCGGCGCCGAGCCGGTAGCATCCACCACCGAATCCCATCCCTCCTAAATAACGAGGACTAAGCCGATGAATGACATGACCGACATGGGCGAGCAGATCGACGCCAAGCGACTGCTCGCTACGCTGATGGCACTGAAAAAAGGCGACTTCACCGCCCGTATGCCATCCGACTGGACCGGCATGGCGGGCAAGATCGCCGACACGCTGAACGACATCATCGAGACCAAGGAAAAAATGGTGCAGGTGGTGACGGACGTGAGCCGCGTGGTGGGCCGCGAAGGCCGGCTGACGCAGCGCGCACAGGTACCGAATATGTCCGGCGGCTGGGCCACCATCGTCAGCGCCGTCAATGCGCTGATCGACGATCTGGTGCGGCCGACCACCGAGATGGCGCGCGTGATCGGCGCCGTGGCGAAAGGCGACCTGTCGCAGACCATGGCGCTGGAGGTGGACGGCGTGCCGCTGAAAGGCCAGTACCTGCGGGCGGCAACCACTGCCAACACCATGGTGGAACAGCTGTCGTCGTTCTCCTCAGAGGTGACACGGGTGGCGCGCGAGGTGGGTACCGAGGGTAAGCTGGGCGGCCAGGCGCAGGTAAAAGGCGTGGCCGGCACCTGGAAGGACTTGACCGACTCGGTGAACTCGATGGCGGGTAACTTGACGTCGCAGGTGCGTAACATCGCCGAGGTGACGACGGCGGTGGCCAACGGCGACTTGTCCAAGAAGATCACGGTGGACGTGCGCGGCGAGATCCTGCAACTGAAAGACACCATCAACGTGATGGTGGACCAGCTGCGCTCCTTCGCGTCGGAAGTGACGCGGGTGGCGCGTGAGGTGGGTACGGAAGGTAAGCTGGGCGGACAGGCTTATGTACCGGGCGTCGGCGGCACCTGGAAGGACTTGACCGACAACGTGAACTTCATGGCGTCCAACCTGACAGGCCAGGTGCGTAACATCGCGGCGGTGACGACGGCGGTGGCGAACGGCGACTTGTCCAAGAAGATCACGGTGGACGTGAAGGGCGAAATTCTCGAACTGAAAAACACCATCAACGTGATGGTGGACCAACTGTCCTCCTTCGCCTCCGAGGTGACGCGGGTGGCGCGGGAAGTGGGTACCGAGGGTAAGCTGGGCGGACAGGCGCAGGTGAAAGGCGTGGCCGGCACCTGGAAGGACTTGACCGACTCGGTGAACTCGATGGCGGGTAACTTGACCGGCCAGGTACGTAACATCGCCGACGTGACCACCGCCGTGGCGAACGGCGACTTGTCGAAGAAAATCACGGTGGACGTGAAGGGCGAGATTCTCGAACTGAAAAACACCATCAACGTGATGGTGGACCAATTGAACTCCTTCGCCTCCGAGGTGACGCGGGTGGCGCGGGAAGTGGGTACCGAGGGTAAGCTGGGCGGCCAGGCCAACGTGCCCGGCGTGGCCGGCACATGGAAGGACTTGACCGACGGCGTGAACTCGATGGCGGGTAACTTGACCGGCCAGGTGCGTAACATCGCCGACGTGACCACCGCCGTGGCAAACGGCGACTTGTCGAAAAAGATCACGGTGGACGTGAAGGGCGAGATTCTCGAACTGAAAAACACCATCAACGTGATGGTGGACCAATTGTCCTCCTTCGCGTCGGAAGTGACGCGGGTGGCGCGCGAGGTGGGTACCGAGGGTAAGCTGGGCGGACAGGCATACGTGCCGGGCGTCGGCGGCACCTGGAAGGACTTGACCGATAACGTAAACTTCATGGCGTCCAACTTGACGGGCCAGGTGCGTAACATCGCGGCGGTGACGACCGCCGTGGCGCGCGGCGACTTGTCCAAGAAAATCACGGTGGATGTGAAGGGCGAGATTCTCGAACTGAAAGACACCATCAACGTGATGGTGGACCAACTGTCCTCCTTTGCATCCGAGGTGACGCGGGTGGCGCGTGAAGTGGGTACCGAGGGTAAGCTGGGCGGCCAGGCCAACGTGTCCGGCGTGGCCGGTACGTGGAAGGACTTGACCGAGAACGTCAACCAGCTGGCGGCTAACCTGACCAACCAGGTGCGGGCGATTGCCGAGGTGGCGACCGCCGTGACACGCGGCGACTTGTCCCGCTCCATTCAGGTGGAAGCGCGTGGCGAGGTGTCCTACCTGAAGGACAACATCAACGAGATGATCCGCAACCTGAAGGACACCACGCTGAAGAACGCGCAGCAGGATTGGCTGAAGACCAACCTGGCACGCTTCACCCGTCTGCTGCAAGGCCAGCGCGATTTGCAGGCTGTGACCAAGCTGATTCTGTCCGAGCTGGCACCGCTGGTATCGGCCCACCACGGCGTGTTCTACATGATGGACTCGCAGGAATCCGACGCCCGCCTGCGCATGATCGCCAGCTACGGCTACCGTTCCAGCCGCAAGCTGCCCACCTCCTTCCTGCCGGGCGAAGGCCTGGTCGGCCAGTGCGCGGTGGAGAAAGTCCGCATCTGGCTGACCGACGTGCCGCGCGATTACATCGTCGTCTCGTCCGGCCTGGGCGCTGCGCCGCCGACCAACATCGTCGTGCTGCCGATTCTGTTCGAGCAGCAGGTCAAGGCGGTGATCGAGATCGCCTCGCTGGACCGCTTCACCGAAACCCACCTCTCCTTCCTCGACCAGCTGATGGAATCGATCGGCGTGGTGCTGAACACCATCGAGGCGAACAGCCGTACCGAATCGCTGCTGACGCAGTCGCAATCGCTGGCGCAGGAACTGCAACAGACCAACCAGGAGCTGGCCGAAAAAGCCCGCCTGCTGTCCGAGCAGAACATCGAGGTGGAACGCAAAAACCGCGAGGTGGAGCAAGCCAAGCTGGCACTGGAAGAGAAAGCCACCCAGCTGGCGCTGTCCTCCAAATACAAATCCGAATTCCTGGCAAATATGTCGCACGAGCTGCGCACGCCTTTGAATTCGCTGCTGATCCTGGCGCAGCAGCTGGGCGACAACCCGGACGGCAACCTGTCCGGCAAGCAGGTGGAATTCGCCAAGACCATCCACGGCTCCGGCTCCGACTTGCTCACGCTGATCAACGACATTCTTGACCTGTCGAAGATCGAATCCGGTACCGTCACGCTGGACGTGTCCGAGTACCGCTTCCAGAACCTGCGCAACTACGTCGACCGCACCTTCCGCCACATGGCCGAGGCCAAGCACCTGGGCTTCTCCGTGGAGCTGAAGGAAAACCTGCCGACCGCGATGATGACCGACACCACGCGCCTGCAGCAGGTGCTGAAAAACCTGCTGTCGAACGCGTTCAAGTTCACCACGCACGGCCAGGTCTCGCTCAGTATCAGTCTGGTCAGCAGCGGCTTCTCCAGCGACCACCCCAACCTGCTGCATGCGGACGCGGTGCTGGCCTTCGCCGTCTGCGACACCGGCGTCGGCATCGCCGCCGACAAGCTGCAGCTGATCTTCGAAGCGTTCCAGCAGGCCGACGGCTCCACCGCCCGCAAATACGGCGGCACCGGCCTGGGCCTGTCGATCTCGCGCGAGCTGGCACGCCTGCTGGGCGGCGAGATCCGCGTCGAATCGGCGGTCGGCAACGGCTCCACCTTCACGCTGTTCCTGCCGTATAACCGCGCTGGCTTCATCAACTACGACATGGGCCGCCAGCCGCAAGTGCGCCTGCCGTCGCCGGCGCCGCAGGTGGTGTACACGCCGCCGCACTACAGCGAACTGGCGCAGCCCGACCACGACATCAGCAACGCCATCACCGATATCGACGCCGACATGGCCGATTACGGCAGCAGCGACGACCGCGGCCTGGTGGCGCCGGGCGATCCGTCGGTGCTGATCATCGAGGACGACGAGCGCTTCTCCAAGATCGTGCTGGACTTCGCTCGCGAGAAGAACTTCAAGGGCATCGTCACCATGCAGGGCGATTCGGCCCTGAGCCTGGCGCGCGACTACCTGCCGTCCGCCATCCTGCTCGACCTCGACCTGCCGGACATCGACGGCTTCACGGTGCTGGACCGCCTGAAGCGCGACCCGAGCACCCGCCACATTCCGGTGCACGTGATGTCCAGCCTGCGCGAGCGCGAACGCGCGCTGCGCCTGGGCGCGATCTCCTACCTGAACAAACCGGTCAGCAAGGCCGCGCTGCAGGAAGAGTTCAGCCGCATCCAGAAGTTCCTGTTGGGCGGCAAGCGCAGCCTGCTGGTGGTGGACGACGAGCAGATGCAGCGCGACGCCATCGTCGCCCTGATCGGCGACGCCGACCTGCACATCGTCGCCGTCGACACCGGCCAGGCGGCGCTGGACGCGCTGCGCGAAGCCCGCTTCGACTGCATGGTGCTGGACCTGACGCTGCCCGACATCAGCGGCTTCGACCTGCTCGACATCATCGGCAAGGACGAATCGCTGCGCGACCTGCCTATCGTGATCAACACCGCCAAGGAGTTGAACCGCAAGGAAGTGGCTAAGCTGAAGCGCTACGCCAAGACCATCGTCATCAAGGACGCCCGCTCGCCGGAACGCCTGCTGGACGAAACGGCCCTGTTCCTGCACCGCTCGCAGGCCAGCCTGCCGGAAGCGCAGCGCCGCATGCTGGAAGAGATCCACGCGGCGGACGGCGGCCTGGCGGGCCGCAAGGTGCTGATCGTCGATGATGACCTGCGCAACATCTTCGCGCTGTCGTCGCTGCTGGAGCGCCAGCAGATGCAGGTGTCGTTCGCCGAGAACGGCCGCGACGGCATCGAAGTGCTGGAAAAAGATCCGACCATCGAGATCGTCCTGATGGACATCATGATGCCGGAGATGGACGGCTACGACACCATGCGCGCGATCCGCCGCATCCCCAAATTCAAATCGCTGCCCATCATCACGCTGACGGCGAAGGCGATGAAGGGCGACCGCGACAAATGTATCGCGGCCGGCGCGTCGGACTACATCACCAAGCCGGTGGACGTGGCGCAGTTGCTGTCGCTGATGCGGGTGTGGCTGCACTGATGGCGGGCATGAACTCGCTATTCGCCTCGCTGCGTGCCGCCTTGCGGCCTGCGGATGCGGGCGGTTCGGACTCCGTGGCAGCGCCGGACCGGCATGCCCCGCCGGCCGCTGGGCCGCGCCGGCAGCCGCCGTCCACGGTCGAGGAGCTGGAGCAGGAGCTGCTGCTGGAAGCCGTGTTCCAGGTCTACGGCTACGACTTCCGCGGCTACCAGCGCGACGTGGTGTCGCGCCGTCTGCAAGCGGCGATGTCTCAGAAGTCGGTGGACACCATCTCGGCCATGCAGGCGCTGGTGCTGCACGACCAGCAAGCCTGGAACGCGCTGCTGCGCGAACTGTCGGTGGAGCCGGCGCTGATGTTCGACGACGCCTCCGAGGTATCGCTGCTGCGCATGTCGCTGGGTGTGTGCCTGCACGGGGCGGCGCTGCCGCGCGTGTGGCTGGCCGATTGCGCCGGCGCGCAGCAGGCGTGGACGCTGGCCATCCTGCTGGAACAGGAGCAGTTGGGCGCGCGCACCGAGATCTACGCCACCGTCTCCAGCGATGCGCTGCTGGCGGAGGCGCAGGCAGCCAGCCTGCCGATGGCGCGGCTGGGCGAGCTGCAGGCGAACTATGTGCGCAGTGGTGGCGTCGGCAAGCTGCTCGATTATTTCGAAGTCAGCGGCGACGGCCTGCATGCGGTGTTGGTGCCGCAACTGCGCAGCCGCATCACCTGGGCCCAGTACAACCTGGTGACGGATGCTTCGTTCAATGAATTCCAGATGATCGTGGGCCGACGCGCCCTGCCCGACTTCGGGCCGGCGCTGCGCCAGCGCGTGCTGCAGCTGTTCGACGACAGCCTGGCGCAATCGGGCCTGCTGGTGCTGGACCGTCCGTTGGAAGCGGGCGATCCCCTGGCCAGCCATTACAAGCCGGTCTTCCCGCACCAGCCCTGGTACAAGCGGGTGGCTTAAGCGCGGCGTTAGTAAGGCGCGGCGGCGCTCGGCCGTTCGGCGATGCGGTCGCGCCAGGCCTGCAGGTGCTCCATGCCTTCCGCGCCGGGACGGAACTTCATCAAGCCACGGCCGAACTCCAGCGCGCAGAACGCCGTGATGTCGGCGATGGTGAAGCGCTGCCCGGCCACGAAGGGCTGGGTCGCCAGCACGCCGTCCAGCCAGCGCGCGGTCTCGCGCATCTTCTCGCCCTGCGACGCGCCGAAGTCGGCAAACTGAGGCTGCTCAAGCATCGCCAGGCCCGGATGCGTATGGCGCACGCAGTTGGCGATGCCGAGGAACAGGTGCAGCTCGATGCGGCGGTCGGTCATCTCGATGAAGGCGCGCTCGTCGAAACCTTCGCCCATCAGGTTGGGCTCGGGCGCATAGCCTTCCAGCCAGGTGCAGATGGCGCGCGTTTCGCACAGGACGCGGCCGTCGTCCAGCTCCAGCGCGGGCAAGCGGCCGAAGGGGTTCTTCTGCAGGTATTCGGCGCTGCGGTGCGCGCCGCTGAGCAGGTCGATCGACACATGCTCGATATTGCCCAGGCCTTTCTCAGCCATGAACATGGCGACCCGGCGCGGATTAGGCGTGCGCGGCGACGTGAAAAACTTCATATCCAACTCCTTTTTTCGCATGATGGGCATAGCGCATGATAGCCGCATAGACGCCGTTGCGACATCCCCGCGCACGTAACTATCAAGATTGACATTCCAACCAGATCGCCGTAGATTGCTCGTTGGCCCACGAAGCCAATAACGGTTTATATCGTATGCCTACCGGCTCACCCTATTGAAGGACATTGCATGCAACGCAGTTTGATTTCGCTCGCCGTGATGGCGCTGCTCGGCCTCTCTTCCGGCCTGGCTCCACTGGCTGCGGCCGCAACACCGGCGGCCAAGGCCGCCAAAGTCACCACCCAGCTTCCCCGCAACGCCGTGCCGACGCACTACGCCGTGTCGCTGGTGCCGGACGCCGCCAACAGCAGTTTCAGCGCCAGCGTCACCATCGCGCTCGACATCAAGCAAGCCAGCAGCAGCATCACCCTCAACGCCGCCGACCTGAAGTTCAGCGCCGCCGCCATCAGCGCCGGTCCGGGCAAGCCGGTGCAGGCGGCCAGCAAGATCAGCGTCGACGACGACAAGCAGACCGCCACCTTCCAGTTCGCCCAGCCGCTGGCTGTGGGCAGCTATCAGCTCAAGCTGGATTACACAGGCGTGATCGGCACCCAGCCAACCGGCATGTTCTCGCTGGACTACCAGAACGGCGCCGAGAAGAAGCGCGCGCTGTACACGCAGTTTGAAAACTCCGAAGCGCGCCGCGTGATCCCTTCGTGGGACGAGCCCTTCTACAAAGCCACCTTCGCGCTGGAGGCCACCGTGCCGGCCGGCCAGATGGCGGTGTCGAACATGCCTGTCACCGCCACCAGCAAGCTGGCGGACGGCCGCGAGCTGGTGCGCTTCGGCACCTCGCCGAAGATGTCGACCTACCTGCTGTTCTTCGGCCTGGGCGAGTTCGAACGCGCCACCGCGGTCGAAGGCGGCACCGAGCTTGGCGTCGTCACGCAAAAGGGTTCGATCGCCCAGGCGCAGTTCGCGCTCGATTCGTCGGTCGCCGTGCTGAAGGAATACAACGACTACTTCGGCGTCAAATACCCGCTGCCCAAGCTGGACAACATCGCCGCGCCGGGCCGCAGCCAGTTCTTCAGCGCGATGGAAAACTGGGGCGCGATCTTCACCTTCGAATCCGCGATCCTGCTCGATCCGCGCGTTGCCACGCAGTCGGACAAGGAAACCTCCTTCCTGGTGGCCGCGCACGAAATGGCACACCAATGGTTCGGCGACCTGGTGACGATGGCATGGTGGGACGACCTGTGGCTCAACGAAGGCTTCGCCTCGTGGATGGAGTCGCGCACCACCACCCGCCTGCACCCTGAATGGAAGTGGGAACTGCGCGCCGTCGGCACCCGCGAGCAGGCCATGAACCGCGACGCGCTGGCCACCACCCATCCGGTGGTGCAGCACATCGCCAGCGTCGAACAAGCCAGCCAGGCCTTCGACAGCATCACCTACCAGAAGGGCGAATCCGTCATCCGCATGCTGGAGAACTACGTCGGCGACGACGCCTGGCGTGCCGGCGTGCGCAGCTACATGGCCAAGCATGCTTATGGCAACACGGTGTCCGACGACCTGTGGCGCGAAGTGGAAAAGGCAGCGCACAAGCCGGTGACGGCGATCGCCCACGACTTCACGCTGAAGCCGGGCGTGCCGATGATACGCGTGGCCGATGCGGTCTGCAAAAACGGCCAGACCACCATCGCGCTGACGCAGGGTGAGTTCAGCAAGGACCAGACCAACAAGAAGCCGCTGAGCTGGCGCGTGCCGGTAATCGCCCAGACCGTGGGCGGCGCCACCGCCCGCACCGTCGTCGCCGGCGGCAAGGCCAGCATGACGCTGCCGGGCTGCGGCGCGGTGCTGGTCAACGCCGGCCAGAGTGGCTACTACCGCACGCTGTACGCGCCCAAGGCCTTCGCCGCGCTGGCCGAGCGCTTTGCCGGCCTGCAGACCATCGACCAAATGGGCCTGCTGTCGGACAGCTGGTCGCTGGGCATGGCGGGTTTGATGCCGGCCTCCAGCTTCCTCGACCTGGCCAGCCGCGCACCGCTGGACGCCGCGCCGCAGGTGTGGGACCAGATCGCCGATTCGCTGCTCGCCCTGCACTACAGCTACGAAGGCAAGCCGGAACAGCAGGCGGCGCTGGACCGCTACGCGCGCAAGCGCCTGGCGCCGGTGCTGGCCCGCATAGGCTGGAGCAAGGCCGCCGATGAAGCGGCGCCGGTCGCCAATCTGCGCGAAACGCTGATCCACGTGCTGGGCGCGGTCGGCGACGAAGGCGTGGTGGCGGAAGCGCGCCGCCGTTACGCGGCCTCCGCCACCGACAAGGATGCGATGCCGGCAGCGCTGCGCCGCCCTATCCTTGGCGTGATCGCCGACAACGCCGACGCCGCCACCTGGGACAAGCTGCACGCCGCCGCGCAGGAAGAGAAGTCGTCGATGATCAAGAGCGAGCTGTACGACCTGCTGGGCACCGCCAAGGACAAGGCCCTGGCCCAGCGCGCGCTGGAACTGGCGCTGACCGATGAAGGCGGCGCGACCGAAGGCGCGTCCATCCTGAACCACGTGGCCGGCCATCATCCGGACCTGGCTTACGATTTCGCCGTCAGCCACCACACGCAGATCGAGAAGAAGATCGACGCCAGCTCGCGCAGCCGCTACTTCCCGGGCCTGGGTGGACGTTCGTCCGATCCGGACATGATCGAGAAGCTGCGCGCCTACGCCAAACAATACCTGGCCGCCGACGCGCAGGGCGACACCAAGACGGCGATCGCCTCGATCCAGTACCGCGTGAAGCTGCGTACCGCCCGTCTGCCGGAAATCGACGCCTGGCTGTCCAAGCACGGCTGACAGGCAAAAAAAACCAGCGTCATCGCGAGATGATGCTGGTTACGAAAACGCTCGAAAGCGTGGGGATGGTCCGTGGCCCGGCGGCGATGGTGCCGCCTGGGCGAAATCTGTGCCGGGCTTGATGGAGTCCGGCAACCGGGCGCCAGGCTCAAACCTCGCGCTACAGGTGTTACTTTGCCACCTATCGCCCGGCATAGGCTTAGGGATTCATTAAGGTAGGATTTAAGGGAGAGGAAGGCGGTGGTGCCGGTGTTTCAGGCCACCGGCGAGCCTGCTGAGTCATGCTTTGTGAAATCCCGTACCAGCTTGGGCACGGAGACCAGCTGGAGCACGCTGGGACCAGCGAGACGCATCATAATGGGGCATTATGACGGCCAAATGACCACACGCGCGGCTATGACAAAAATCCATACGTATCAAAAAATCATCGTACTGGCGGCCTTGCTGGCCGCTTGCACGCAGCTGCCCACCAGCGCGCCGCCGGCCCCGCCCGAAGCGCCGCCGCCTGCCGCGGAGCCGGTCCAGCCCCCTGCCGCCAACGCCCTGACGATAGACAGCGCGCAATCGCTGATCGCCATCACCGTGCGGCGCGGCGGGCTGCTGGCGCGGCTGGGACACGACCACCTGGTGGCCAGCCGCCACGTCAGCGGCACCGTGTCGCCGTCGCAGAACCGCGCCGACCTCCAGTTCCGCCTCGACCAGTTGACCGTCGACGAAGCCGAGCTGCGCGTCGCCGCCGGCCTGGAAAAACAGCCCTCCGCCGACGCCATCGACGGCACCCGCAACAATATGCTGACCCGCGTGCTGGACGCCGAGCGCTATCCGGTGGTGAGTGTGCACGCCGAGCGCGGCGCCGCCGGCCAGCCGCTGCAAGTGGCGGTCACGCTGCACGGCGTCACCCGCATCATGGCGATCCCGGCGGAGATCCGCGAAAGCAACGGCGGGATGACCGTCACCGGCAGCGTCAACCTGAAACAAAGCGATTTCGGCATCACGCCGTTTTCCGTCATGGCCGGCGCGCTGGCCGTGCAAGACCAGCTGGAACTACGCTTCACCCTGGCGGCAAAATAAACCGGGCAAAAAAAAGCCCGCAGCACAAAAAGGCGCGGGCCAAAAGTTTTCAAATCGGGAGAGACTTGAAAGAGCAAAGCCAGTATCGCAGTGCAGCATTACGCCCTGATGACATACGCGCCCCGAACAGACTTTTTTTGCTCTTTAGCGGGAAATAATCAGTTTCAGGCCCAGGCCGACGAAAATCGCACCGGCCACGCGGTCCATCCACATGCCCGCGCCGGGATGGCGGTTGATCCACGCGCCCACCGCGCCGGAAAAATAACCCAGCAAACCAAACAGCAGCACGCCCTGCGCCGTGAACAGCAAACCCAGCTGCGCGGTCTGCCAGCTGACGTCGCCACGCTCGGCCACCACGAACTGCGGCAGGAAGGACAGGAAGAACAGCACGACCTTGGGATTGACGGCATTGGCGAACAGTCCCTTGGCAAACAATTTGCGCAGGCTTTCATCGGGCAAGGCCGAACCCTCGACACGAGCGCCGCCACGGCTGCGCAGCGCGCCTATGCCCAGCCAGATCAGATACGCCCCGCCCAGCAGCTTCAGCGCGCCGAACGCCAGCGGCGAAGCCTTGATCAGCGCGCTCACGCCCAGCGTGGCCAGCAAGGTGTGGCTCAGGCAGCCCAGCGCGCAGCCCAGGCCGAACACCATGCCCTGGCGCCGCCCGCGCGACATGCCGACGCTGAGCACCATCAGATTGTCCGGCCCCGGCGATATCGTGATCAGCAGGGCGGCGCTGAGAAAACCTATGAATTGTTCTGGAGAAATAAGCACGGCGGTATTCCTGTGGTGCAAAGGCGCCATCTTACCCGCCCCGGCCGCCGCGCGCCAAGCATCGGTCTGTGCCATAGGTCAATTTTTGAATAAAACAATAAGTTCTCGTTTAAAATGGAAAAAATCACTAATCGAGACCGGCGGCCATCGGAACACTAATGAGTAAAGCTTGCAAGATGTCTTACGGTCTGCCACGTGGTGCCGTCCTCGTGCTGCTGGCGATGCTGGCATGGTGGCAACTGGCGTTTACTCCCGCCGTCGCTGCGGAGACGCTGCCAGCCGCGATCAGCGTCAATACCGCCAGTATCGATCTGATGACTACCGGCAAGCTCTATCTGGACGAAGGCCAGCCCTTTCCGGTCGACGCCACCGGCTTGCCCAAGCTGCTGGCCGGGCTCAAGCCCGCCACCAAGGTCGACCTGCTGGGTGGCGGCTACTGGCTGTATGCCGAGCTGCGCAACGATAGCCACCAGCCAGCCTGGGTCATCGATCCCAACGATACGCTGATCGACATGGTCGACATCCAGGTGTTCGGCCCCGACGGCAGCGCGCGCCAGATGCTGACCGGCTACCGCCAGCCGCACGCCTACCTGCTGCACTACGGTAAAGACGTCGACCTGCAGCCAGGCCAGCGCTACCAGGTGCTGATACGCTTCGCCAGCCCCTACTACGCGCGCACGCCGGTGATGTCGGTGCTGCCGCGCACCGCCTACCAGCAGCTGGTGGCGCGCGAGAACGTGCTGATTATCGGCTCCATCGGCGCCCTGCTGGCGCTGACGGTGTTCAACTTCTTCATCTACTCGATCACCCGCGACAACTCATCGCTGTACTACTCGCTGTACGTGCTGTGCTACGCCATCGCCTGGGGTATGACCTTCCACATGACGGCCGACCTGTTCGGCTGGCACAACCTGCAATGGCATTACGTGCCCTTCTTCCTGCTGCCGGTGCTGAGCACGCAGTTCTACACCAACTTCCTGCGGCTCAAGGAGCATTCGCCGCTGCTGCATAAACTCAGCCGCATCAACATCGTGCTGCCGCTGCTGACGCTGCCTAGCTGCTTCCTCTACCTCAGCTACGCCCACACCATCGCCACCATCGTCATCTCGATCTGGATGGCGATGGCCCTCACCAGCGGCATCGTGGTCTGGCGGCGCGGCTACTATCCGGCCCGTTTCTTCGTGCTCGGCTTCGTCGCGCTGATGGTGCCGGGACTGTTCATCCTGCCCGCCAACCTCGGCCTGATCCCGGCCATGATCACCAACGCCCAGCTGTTCACGCTGCTGGGCGGCACGCTGGACGGCGTGCTGCTGGCGTTCGCGCTGGCCGACCAGATCCGCCTGCTGCGCAACACGCTGGAGCAGCGCGTGCAGGAACGCACCGCCCAGCTGACCGAGGCCAAGGAACACGCGGAAGTGGTCAGCCGCCACCGCATCGACTTCCTGTCGGCGATGAGCCACGACATCCGCACCCCGCTGGCCGGCGTGATCGGCATGATCAAGTTCGCCATGCGCGACCAGTCGGTGCGCGGCCGCACCGAGGAATACCTGCGCATCGGCCTGCAGAACAGCGAATCGCTGCTGGCCATCCTCAACGACATCCTCGACTTCTCCAAGATCGACGCCGGCCGCCTGTCGATCGAGACGGTGGACTTCGACCTGATCGAACTGGTGGACGACGCCATCGGCATCCTGCAAGGCCAGGCCGACGCCAAGAGCCTGCTGCTGCGCTGCGACCTGGCGCTGGACATGCCGCGCTACGTACGCGGCGACCCGACCCGCCTGCGCCAGATCCTGCTCAACCTGCTGGGCAACGCCATCAAGTTCACCGACCGCGGCGAAGTGCGGCTCGATGCCTCGGCGCTGCTGACCATCGACGGCCGCACCAGCGTCAGCTTCGACATCACCGACACCGGCCCCGGCATCCCGGCCGATACGCTGCCACGGCTGTTCCAGAAATTCGAGCAGGCCGACCACTCGACCACGCGCCGCTACGGCGGCACCGGCCTGGGTCTGGCGATCTGCAAGGAGCTGGTCGAACTGATGGGCGGCTCGATCGCCGCCGAAAGCCGGGTCGGCGTCGGCTCCACCTTCAGCTTCACGCTGCCGCTGGCGCTGGGCGCGGCGCCTGAAGTCGATCCATCCAGCCTGCCGCGCAAAGAGCACCACGCCTACCGCCTGCGCGTGCTGTGCGCCGAGGATGTGCGCACCAACCAGATCATCGTCAGCACGCTGCTGGAGAACATGGGCCACGACATCCGCGTGGTGGAAAACGGCCTGCAGGCGCTGCATGCGCTGAGCTCCGCCGCCTACGACCTGGTGCTGATGGACGGCCGCATGCCGATGATGGACGGCGAGCAGGCCGCGCGCCTGATCCGCAGCGGCGGCAGCGAAGACTACCGCGTGCTCGATCCCGGCATCCCTATCATCGCGCTGACCGCCAACGCCAGCGACCATGACCGCGCGCGCTATCTGGCGGTGGGCATGGACGGCTTCCTCAGCAAGCCGGTCGACGAGCGCCTGCTGTACGACCAGATCGAGAAGACCATCGCCCAGCACCTGAGCCGCGGCCGTCCGCTGCGGCCGACCGACGCCGCGCGCCTGAGCGCCGTCCGCGCCGAATCGCTGGACGAGCAGTTCGGCGTGGCGCCGGCCGTCGAGAAGCGCGTCGACCCGGCCACCGTGCAGATCATGCCGCTGGCCGGACTGTCGCACTCGCACATGCAGCGCATCACCCAGGCCTTCCTCGACGAAGCGCCGCGCCGGCTGGAGAGCGCGCGCGCCGCTGTGGTGGCCGGCAACGCCAACGCGGCGGCGGCGGCGATCCATGCGCTCAAGGGCAGCGCGGGCTATCTGAGCTCGACCAATCTGCACACGCTGTGCCATGAAATGGAAGCGGCGGCCAGCGCCGGCAATCTGAACGAAGTGACCGACCGCCTGCCCGGAGTGGCGGCCGCGCTGGACCAGGCCTGCAACGACCTGCGCCGCGCCGCCAGCAACGACGTCAACATGTCGCAGCCCGCCAACACCATCTGAAGGAAGACCGCATGTCCAACCGCACCCTCAGCCTGACCGATACGCTGTACGACTACGTGCTGTCGCATTCGCTGCGCGAGCATCCGGCGCAGGCCGCGCTGCGCGAAGCGACCCGCGACCATGAACGAGCCACCATGCAGATCTCGCCCGAGCAGGGGCAGTTCATGGCCATGCTGGTCAAGCTGACCGGCGCGCGCAACACCATCGAGATCGGCGTGTTCACCGGCTACAGCGCGTTGAGCGTGGCGCTGGCGCTGCCGGCCGAGGGCCGCATCCTGGCCTGCGATATCAGCGACGACTACACCCGCATCGGCAAGCCGTTCTGGGCGCAGGCCGGCGTCGCCGACAAGATCGACCTGCAACTGGGCCCCGCCCTGGCCACGCTGGACGCGCGC
This sequence comes from Rugamonas rivuli, assembly GCF_009380165.1. Taxonomy (GTDB): domain Bacteria; phylum Pseudomonadota; class Gammaproteobacteria; order Burkholderiales; family Burkholderiaceae_D; genus Rugamonas; species Rugamonas rivuli. The sequence continues at coordinate 1,096,379 of NZ_WHUF01000002.1, read as the reverse complement.
ATCAAGGAAGGCGAGGCAGGCCTGTACGACTTCGCCTTCATCGACGCCGACAAGGTCAATTACGACGGCTACTACGAACGCTGCCTGCAACTGGTGCGGCCCGGCGGCTTGATCGCCATCGACAATACGCTGTGGAGCGGCCGCGTGGCCGAACGCGCCGACAGCGACGACACCGCCGCGCTGCAAGCGCTGAACATCAAGCTGCACCACGACGAACGCATCGACCTGTCGATGCTGCCGCTGGGCGACGGCCTGACGCTGGCCCGCCGCCGCTAGTTCGCCGCCTCAGAAGTCCGTCTCGCCCTCGATGACGGCCGGGTGGCCGCTGATCGCGCGCGAGGCCTGCATGCCGGCCATCACCGCCGCCTCCACGCAGCCGGCGTTCAAGCCGGTCCTGATCCAGTCGCCCGTCAGGTACAGATTGGCGTAGCCCGATTGGTCGGTTTGCAGACGGTACTTGGTGCTGTTCACCACCGACATCACATACCGTTCCGACGGATCGACATTGGCGCGCCAGTACTGGCTGTCGAAGCGCGCCACGCCGGTGGCCTCGCTGCCATCGACCAGCCATTGCCACGGGAACGCGCCGGCCGGTCCCGCCGCCGGCCATAGCGCGGCAATCTGCCCGCTCAGTTGACCGATGGCGCCCTGCTTCGCCAGCGCCGCCATGCGCGCCGGGAAGCCGGTGTCGCTCACCGGCGGATAGCTGCTCACCGGCAGCGCGCTGCAGAAGTAGGACACATTGCGCGGCGCCAGCGGCGGCGCCCAGTCCTCGCGGCACAGCAGATGATCCATCGGCGCCCAGGTGTCGTAAGGCTCGCTGAACGCGCTCAGCACCGGCTGCTGGCCGTCCGGCTGAAAGTCCCAGCCCATCTGCGCCAGATCCTTGTTCAGCCAGACCTGGTAAGCCTGCGTCGCCACCGTCTGCACCTGCTCGTAGGTGGTGTTGAGCGCGGGGCTGTGCGCCAGCAGTTGCGGGCACACAGCCTTGAGCGAGCCGACCGAAATGCCAAACACTACCTGGTCGAAATCGACGCCGCGCTTGAGCGTCAGCACCGGCAGCTCCTTGTCGAAGTGCTGGTGATACAGCTTGGGCCAATCGCTCCAGCTGGATTCCAGATTGACGTCATGGGCCTGCAGCAGCGCGGCCTGCGCCGGATCGATCTGCTCGTAGTTCGGCGTGCTGGGCCAGCACGCCAAGTCCTTCACGTCCACCAGCGGATCGTAATCCGCGCCGGTTAGCGCCACCTGTTGCGTCATGCGGATGCTGCCGATCTGGCGGCCGTCCGGCACCAGTTCCTCGACCTTGTGGAAGAACTTGAACTTGACCCCGCGCGCCAGCAAGGCCTGGTACAGCGGCGTGAACACCGTGTCGCCCATCCCCGCCTGCATCTTGAACATGATGCCGCCCTTGTAGGCCAGGCCGATGCGCGCCATCGCGCGCAGCAGCGTGCCGGCTTCGATGTTCGGCTTGTCGAAATCGCCCCCCTCGTAGGCGAACACCAAGTCGTAGAAGCCGCGCACCGGCGCCGAGTCCACGCTCAGCACCTCGTCGCCGCCGTGCTTGCGCAGCCAGTCCTTGAAGTCGATATCGTTGATGGCGTCGAAGCCGTTGCGGATCACGCCGTCCTCGAACACGCCCTTCATCACCGTCACGCCAAGGTCCAGGCAGATGAACAGGCGACGGATATCGTCGCTGGCGTCGCCCTCGCCGCTGTCGACCAGGGCGCGGTAGCGCGCATGCAGCTTGCCGCGCACGCCCACCAGCGCGCCGGCCAGCGCCAGGTGCTGGCCTTCGGTGTGCTTGCCGACGTCGGGCGACATATTGGCCAGCATGCCGTACAAGGCGCTGCCCAGCAGCGACATGTCGTCCAGCAGTTCGTGCGCCGACGACGTCACGCCTTCGGCCAGGTGGTACAGCCAATCCGGGACGATGCCGGTGTGGTGCGGATGCGGCGGCAGGTTCATCGCGCGGGTCAGGTTATCCAGGCCGTCGATCCATTTTTTAATCCAGAAGAACATGGCTTCGGCCATGGTCCACAGCGTGATCTGCTCGCCGCCCTCGCCCGGTTCGCCCGGCAGCGTGGGGAACACGATGGACCAGTTGTGCCACTGCTCGCCCACCTGCTCCGACAGCACCACGTAGTCGTGCTGCTTGAAGGCGTCGCGCCAGGTCGCCAGCGGTGCGCCGGGTGGGCGATCCAGGCTGGCGTAGGCCGCCTTGATCATCCTGAAGGCGTTGGCGTAGAAGCCGAACCAGATGTGCAGGCCGTGTTCCTCGATGCGCTGGCCGTACTTGGCATTGCGGCCGCTGGCGCCCTTGCCGCCCAGGCGCCAGCCCTGCTGGTAGACCGTGATGTCGTAGTTGTTCTGCCAGCCCGGCAGGTCGCTCAGGTACCAGGCCGCCGTCATCGAGCCGACGCCGCCGCCGAGGATGGCGATCTTCTGCGGCGCGATGGAGGAGTTGTCGATCAACTCCTCGCCCGGCTGCGCGGTGAAGTCGAAATGCAGCTTATACGGCAGGATGGCTTCCTGCGCACCCAGCTTCAGGCCCAGCGTCTGCTGAAGCGGGAAGCTGTCGAAGGCGTGCAGCACGCACTCGTATTCATAGCCCAGCAGCGCGCCGCTGTGTATGCGGTCGATGGTGGCCGGCGCGGCGAGGATGGCCTGGTACACGGCTTTCAGGCCGGCGCTGTCGGGGAACTGCTTGAGGAAGATCTGGTCGATGCGCGGATTGCGCAGCAGCGAGATGATGTCGTCCCAGCCCGCCACGTCCAGGTTGAAAAAGTCGGGGATGGAGAGGAACAGCTCTATCGCCTGCTCGATCAGGTCGAGCAGGCTGGTGATGGGTTTCTCGATGCCGGTCTTGAGGGTCGCGTTCACCTCCAGCAGCGGGTGCATGGCGATCTTCGTCTCTGGCGCAAAAGGCTGGAAACCCTTGGCCGCGACCGAGCAGCGCAGCGGTTCGGCGTCGCCCTGCGGGATCTCGTACTCGCACAGGTATTTGGGATAGCCGAACAGCTCGCGGCCGTTAATCAGCGCCATCGCATCGTCGACGAAAATGTGCGCGGGGTAGTAGTAGATGTGGGCCAGTTCGCCCTCGTCGTCCATGGCGCCGACCATGATCCAGGTGACGATGTCGATCTCGGTGATCCAGCCCTTGGCATGATCGACCGGGGCCGCAGAATCGGCGTGGTTGACGCGGGTGAAGGTCAGCAGCACATACGGCGAAATCGCCTTGAAGCGCATGCGCTGGCCGGCCACCTGGTTCAGCGTGCCGTCCAGCGTGGCCTGCAAATTGGACAGCTCGCCCTTGACGAAGAAGCCGTACATCTCGGCGTTCTTCAATTGCAGCGGCGAGTGCATCATCACCGAGCCGCCCTGGTAGATGTATGAAGGTCGTGTCACCATGAACTCATCCGTATCCGCAGATCAACATCTTCCCAGTGTATTGCAAATCAACAGGCTGTTGCCGAAAAAATCTGCGGCCGCGGGTGTACGATGTCGATTACGCCACAGAGAAGGAAAACCGCATGGGTCGCGATCATCACGAGCACCGCGCCTGGGTCCGCATGCCGTCGGAGCGCCGGCTGGACTTGCTCGACCCGACGCCGTTCGACTGGGAAGACAGCGACCTCGCGCTGGGCCTGGCCCGCACGTATCGCTGGGGCGGACATTCGGCGTGGCCGCTGCCCCTGTCGGTGGCGCAGCACTCGCTGACGGTGATGCATCTGCGCGCCGCGGCTTGCACGGCGGTCGGCCTGCAACTGGCGCCGCTGGCGGCGCTGCGCGAGCTGCTGCACGATGCCGAGGAAGGATTGCTGGGCTTCGATTGCGTATCGCCGTTGAAGCCGTTCCTGGGCGAAGGCTTCAAGGCCTTGACGGTGCGGCTGGAAAACGCCGTCTTCCTGCGCTACGGCCTGCCGCGCTGGACGCCGAAGGAACACGCGGCGCACAAGATGGCCGATCGCCTGGCGGCCGCGAGCGAGGCGGTGCACGTGGTGGGCTGGTCGGCGAAGGAAGTGCTGCACACGCTCAAGATCAGCGTGCCGCCATTGAACGACGACCCGCTGCAAGCGGTCTACGGCGGCGCTGCATGGGAACCGTGGCCGCCGGCCATCGCCAGCGACCGCTTCCTGGCCGAGCTCGACCGGCTGAAAGCGCTCAGCGCGTAACTTGGCCCCATCTTTTAGCGCATGGCCGCGCGGCCTCCGGCCCGCTACACTAGCACCTGGATTTTAACCTTGGAGAATTTATGGCATCCGCCGACAACGAACTGGCCAACAACGCCAAACTGACCGCGCTGGCGCGCGCGCTGCGCGACCTGCACAAGCAGCTGATCCACGTGGAAACCCAATACTTCGGCGCGGTCGGCAGTCCGCTGGAACATTTGCAGCTGGTCGCCAACCATCCGCATTTCGCCTGGCTGCAAAAGCTGTCCGGCCTGATGGCGCAGATGGATGAGCGCCTCGACGAACCGGAGCCCGTCACCCTGGCCGAAGCCCGCACCTTCCGCAAGGCGATCGAAGCGCTGATCGGCCCGTCCGAAAGCGGCGATGCCGAATTCCGCGCCAAGTACAACACGCTGCTGCACGACGGCACGGACATCGTCATGGCCCACGGCGCCGTGCGCAAGCTGCTGGCCGGCATCGACGGCTGAGCGCCCGGCATGCGCTATCCCGCGCTTATTGACGGAACATGACGGACAGCTTGGCGTTCGCCTTCTTGCCGCAGCTGCTGCGCAGTTGCGCGTCGCTCAGCTCGTCGTCGAAAGACACCTCCCGCACTGCGCCCTTCAGCGGCAAGACCATCGTGACTGCTTCGTCGTAGAACACCAGGATCTGCGGCATGGCCTTGCCTTTGCCGTCTTCGGGATTGAAGACATCCAGCACCACCTCGCCGCCCGACTCGTCGAAGCCGGCTATCGCATGGCCCGCCACTTTGAACCTGCAGGCGCCGGCCTGCTGTTCATAGACATAGTCGAACGAAGGCACGCCCTTGGCGTTGACCTTCCACCGGCTGAGCTTGAGCGTGTGCTCGACGCCGGCGCGCTTGGTGCTGAACGACGGCGCACCATCGAAGGCCTGGCCCAGGCTGGAACACAGCAGCAGTGCCGCGAACATGACTTTATTGCGCATACAAAAATCCTTTTTCGGAGGAATAAAAAAACAACTTGCCAGCCGGATTCTTCGCGATCGCCGACCATAGCCGTCCAGAGGTCGCGACCCCGACAACCTGATCGTCTACCCATTTCAATTCTGTTTCCTTGCCGCTGGCAGGATCGATTTCCAGCAACGCCGTTGTTGCCCTCCGGGCGTTGTCGTCACAAGTTTCGCGCAACGCAATCAAACCTTTGCCATACCCGGCGATCGCACGGGTGTCGCAATAGCGGCTTGAGTAGGTGCGCGGTGGCAGCGGCTTGCCGTCAGGCGGCACGGTCAACAGCGTTGTGCTTCGGCCTTCGTTGCGCAGCACATGGATGGTACCGTCTGCTGCCACACCGGCACTCACGGCCGGGCGCGCGCCCAACTGCGGGTGCACGCTCCACGCATAGCCGCCTGCCAGCCGTATCCGCGATGCCGCGAAGTCGTCAATCACCTGATCCTTGGCTATCTTGGCGGGTGCGAACACTCCGGCGGCATACAGGCTGTCGCCAACAACGCGGGAACCGCTGCCGGACAGATAGGCGCCGGTCTTGCGTATCACCGGCTCCCCCTGTACTTGCAGCGCCAGATTGAGCACAGTCGTATAGACCGAGTAGTACTCAAAATCCTGATCCTCGTTTTTCAGATAGCCCGCGACCTTGATGCCGTCTGCGGTCACGTCCATCGCATAGCCATACTGGCTGCGTGCCGGACTGACCAACCGGCGCCTGGCGAGCTGGATGCCTTGGGCGTCGAAGCTGTACACATAGGTCAGCGTCTGTGTGATCGGGGGCGAACTCTTCGTATCGACGTTGGCCAGCAGATAGACCCTATCGTTCGTGGGCAGGCATTGAACGGGGAACAGGCCCGCATAGCCATCCGGAACCGGGAAGGTCTTTTGCCAGCGGATCACATTCCGTCCACGGTCTATCGAAATCAGACGGCCGGTCGAAGAGCCCAGGTCGTCGTGGTCGACACCGGCGATACACACCTGCTCTCCATCGGCCGAGAACTCCATGCTGTACACGCTGAAGCTCTTGTCGCGCAACGCCAGTGCCAGCTTTTGCGGTGCCGCCTGCGCGCTGGCGCACAGTGCCAGGCCCAGCGCAGCCCAGCAAAACTTCTTGCCGCTCATTCAGCGGCCCTCACGGCGCCGGTGTACAAGACAGGCTTGCCGGACTTGTCCTTGGCCACCGCCGCCCAGGAGTCCGCACCGGTGGTCAGATAGAGCGCTTCCTCGGCAAACCAGTCGAGCAGCTTTTCAGTCTTGCCGTCCGGGTTGATCGACACCATCACCGAGCGTCCGCCCAAGCTTTTGCAGGGCTTGCGGATGGCGAGGTAGACGTTGCCGTATTCAACCAGCGCCTGCGTTTCGCAATATTTACTGGCATAACTGACTTCCGGCCCGACCTTGCCATCCGCCGTCACCTGCAACAACGACGACATCTCTTTTTGATAGCCCAAGCGGAATACGGCGCCATTGCCGCCGACGCCGGTGTACACCGAAAGAGAATTCGCGGTGGGCGGACGCTGGCTCCACAGATAGCTGCCGCTCAAGCGCAATTTCGAGACCGCGTAATCGCCACCGCCCTCCGTCTTGGAGAGTTTGTATGGATAGAAATTCCCGCCGATGTGCAGGTTGTCGCCGACTATCCGTGCAGTGGGAAACGGCGCAAACGCCCCGGTCTTCTTGATCGATGGCTTATCGGCTTTCAATGCCGCATCCAGGCCCTGCGTGAACACCGAGTAGTATTCGAAGTCGTCGTCCTCGTCCTTGATATAGCCGGCCACCTTGATGCCGCCTGGCGCAGCCGCCATGGCATAGGCGAAGTGGTCGCTGCCCGGAAGATCCAGCACTTTGTAGGCGGTTTGCTTGCCTTGCAAGTTAAAGCTGTACACGTAGGCCAGAGTCTGCCGCAGCGATTTGACGCTATCCGTATCGACATTGGCCAACAGATAAACCGCTGCGCCTTCCTTCACGCATTGCACCGGATAGATGTCGGAGTAGCCGTCCGGTGCGGGCAGCCGTTTCTGCCAGCGCACCGTATTGCTGGTGCGGTCAATCAGCAGCAACTGGGTGGTTGCACGGCCATTCTCATCCGTGTTGGCGCCGGTCAGGCACAGGTCTTTTCCATCGGCAGACAGCCCTATGTTTTGCGGCAAAAAGCGGGTGCCCGCCACAGGCAAAGGCAGTTGCAAGCGGACAGGCTGCGCCGCTTGAGCCACCGTCAGAAAGTTCAATCCAGCCGCCACCACGTACAAGCATTTCTTCATAGCATTTGTGCAAAAAAATCACCGGCGAGAATGTTATCATGCAGGCAAAGTTGATGGCATTCAATTGAATTTGCCGTAAATGACGATATGCATTGTTGCGATTCCTGAAGAAAAGCGCCTAAGCCGCCGGATTTAAAGCGCTTTTCACAGATATCCACACCAACTGTGGATAAGGTTGTGAATAACCGCCACTTGACACCCGAGAACGCCTTTAACGGCGCGGGTTTCAACAAAATGCCTAATCCACAGGCAAATTTTTTACCCAATAAAATCAAGTACTTACGGCATGCAAAATTCAGGCTCGAAACGCTTTCGAGGCTGCTTGAAAAATATTTTTCTGTGCATAAGTAGGCCTTGAGACACGTCGGCGCCCGCACACCGGGGAATCCTTTGACAAAAGTACTGGCAAGGAATAGTGTCACTGTGAAGGTCCGCAATTCCCTTCTCCGACTCACCGTGGGATTGATGCATGAACCAGAACGACGACGACACCGATTGGATGATAGAAGACGAAGCACCGCCGGCCAGCCAGCCGCAAGCAGGCAAGCCGGGCGCTGCACAGGCGCCGCCGCCATGGCGCGTGCTGATCGTGGACGATGACGTCGACGTCCACGTCGTCACCAAATTCTCGCTGAGCAACGCCTGCTTCCAAGGCCGCAGGCTCAGCTTCCTGCACGCCTACAGTGGCGAGGAAGCGCTGCACACGCTGCGCACCACGCCCGACATCGCGCTGGTGCTGCTGGACGTGATCATGGAAACCAGCGATGCCGGCCTGAACGTGGCCCGCCAGATCCGCGACACGCTGCACAACCAGCTGGTGCGCATCGTCCTGCGCACGGGCCAGCCGGGGCAGGCGCTGGAGCACAGCATCATCCTCGACTACGACATCAACGATTTCTGGTGCAAGACCGACCTGACCACGCGCAAGCTGTTCACCACGGTGATCTCGTCGTTGCGCGCCTACTCCGGGCTGGAGCAGGCGCACCGCCAGGCGCAGGTGCTGCAACGGGAACTGGACCAGGCCAGGCAGCTGCTGGCCGCCATCGACCAGCACGCGGTGATGATGACGCTGGACCAGCGCGGCCGCATCACCAGCGTCAACGATAAATTCTGCACCGTCTTCCAGTACAGCCGGGAGGAATTGCTGGGCGCCGATCCGCGCCTGCTGCACGCCCCGCCCTATCCGCCGGACCAACTGAGCGACGCGCTGCAAGCCTTGAAGGAAGGCGAAGCCTGGACCGACGTGGTCAGCGCTTGGCGCCGCGATGGCCAGGAAGTGCGGTTGCGCGCGACGGTGACGGCCAGCGCCGACACCCCACCGCGCTACATTGTCGTCGCCAGCGTCCTGCAGGCATTGAAAATACCGCTGTAAGTCGTGGATTGTTAAAGCACTTTTCCGGATATCCACAGACGCTGTGGATATCTATGTGGATATCACCCTCTTGACACCGCAGGGAGGCTTTACCTATGCGGTTTTCAACAAACTGCCCATCCAACAGGCAAAATAAACCCCTTGAAAAATCAATGACTTAGCGCGTCAAGTATTGTAACGAGAAAATTTTTAAAGAAAATTCTTGTCAACATGATTTGTGCATAAGTAAACACCGGGGCTGTATAAGCTGACGGGTCAATGAGGGGATTTTCGACGCAGTTCAGGGTGTAATAGCACCCGTTCGATCACCTGCGGAGCAACGTTGTGGGATTTCATGTATTCGATCGCGCAAACGGTGTTGAAGCTGGATTGCACCAGGATGCCGCGGTTGACTGCGGCACTGCATTGCTCATCACTGCGCTGCTGTAATAGCGAAACGTTCATCATGATCCTTAGCAAGAGTTGGTGAAGTAAACCCTGATCTGCGACACGCTAAAGGAGTATGGGCGAGCATCGGCCAAAGTCAATGTCAGCTTCCTATCATTTCTGTATTTAAAGCGTTTCTGCGCGATAATAGTGCATGACTTCCGATCTGCCCCGCTCCCGCCCCTCTTCCCAATTCGATCTTTTCCTGTCCTTCACCATTTTGGCGCTGCAAGGTTTTGGCGGCGTGCTGGCGGTCGTGCAGCGCGAAATGGTCGAGCGCAAGCGCTGGCTGACGCAGGAAGAATTCATCGAGGAATGGGCGGTCGCGCAGATCATGCCCGGCCCCAACGTGGTCAACCTGGCGCTGATGATCGGCAGCCGCTACTACGGCTTGCGCGGCGGCCTGGTGGCGCTGGCCGGCATGCTGACCGTGCCGCTGCTGGTGGTGCTGGTGCTGGCCGTGCTGCACTCGCACTACGCCCACCATCCCGGCGTGGCAGGCGCCTTGCGCGGCATGGCGGCGGTGTCGGCCGGCATGATCGCCGCGACCGGCCTCAAGCTCGCCTCCGCGCTCGGCAAGCATCCGCTGCCGATGTGGCTGACAGGCGCCATCGCGCTGCTGTGCGTGGTGTTCGTGGTGCTGCTGCATCTGCCGCTGGCCTACACCCTGCTGATCCTGGGCAGCATCGGCGTCACGCTCACCTACCGCAAGCTGAAGGGACATCAGCCGTGAACGACGCCCCGCTGCATCTCGTGCTGAGCCTGTCCGACTGGCTCAACCTGTTCGGCCACTATCTGCTGCTGTCGCTGATGTCGATAGGCGGCGCGATTTCCACCACGTCCGAGATGCATCGCTTCCTGGTCGAGGAACACCATTGGCTGACGCAATCGCAGTTCAACGATTCGATCGCCATCGCCCAGGCCGCGCCGGGCCCGAACGTGCTGTTCGTGGCGCTGATGGGTTGGAATGTCGGCCTCAACGCGGGCAGCTACACGGCGGCGCTGGCCGGCGTGCTGGTGACGATGATAGGCATCATGCTGCCGAGTACCACGCTGACCTATCTGGCGGCGCGCTGGGGCCATCAGAACCGCGAGCTGCTGGGTGTGCGCGCCTTCAAGCAAGGCATGGCGCCGGTGGTGGTCGGGCTGATGGTGTCGGTCGGGATCATCCTCGGCAGCGCGCACCACAGCTGGGCCACCGACTGGCCGCTGTGGACGCTGTCGGTGGTGGCCGGCCTGGTGATCTGGCGCACCCGCATCCACTTGCTGTGGCTGCTGGCTGCGGGCGCTGTGGTGGGCTGGTTCCAGCTGGTCTGACTTATTTGTTCTGGTAGCCGCCGTAGTATTTCACGGGGCTCCAGTCCGGCTCCACCTCAGGCAAGGCCGGTGCGTACTGCTTGAACTCGCGCGTCGCATACACCACCTTGCCGTTGACGATGGTCAGGCTGCTTTCCAGGTTCTTGATCTGCTCTGCCGCCATCGAGAAATAATCCTGCGGCAGTATCGCCAGATCCGCATACTGGCCGGGGGCCAGCGTGCCCTTGAGCTTTTCCTCGCCGCTCATCCACGCGCTGCCCTGCGTCATCAGCTTGAGCGCCTGGTAGCGGCTCAGCACATCCTTGGGCTGCCACACGCTGAGCCCGCCCGCAGTCTTGCCCGTCACCGCCCAGTAGATCGACGGCCACGGACCATAGCTGCTGACGCGCGTGCCGTCCGTGCCCAGGCCGACCGGGATTTTCATCTCCAGCATTTTTTTAATCGGCGGCATCTGGCGGGTTTGCGCGCCGTACTGCTTCCAGTACAGCTCGCCCTGGAAGTACATGCGGTTCTGCACCGCGATGCCGCCGCCCAGCGCCTTCACGCGCGCCAGCTGCTTGTCGCTGATGGTCTCGGCATGGTCGAAGAACCAGCGCAGGCCGTTCAGCGGCGTGTCCTTGTTGACCTTCTCGATGACGGCCAGGTCGCGGTCTATGCTCTCGTCGTAGGTGGCGTGGATGCGGAACGGCCAGCGGTTCTTGATCAGCAGCCGCAGCACGGGTTCCAGCTCGCTCTCCATTTGCGGCGGCATGTCCGGGCGCGGTTCGAGGAAGTTCTCGAAGTCGGCCGCGCTCCACACCAGGTTCTCGCCGCCGCCCTCGGTGTTGTAGCCGTTGGCGTAGAACAGGTGGTCGTTGCGGTCAGGCTTGGTCATGGTGAGCCAGCGCTGGTAATCCTCCAGCTCCTTGCCCGGCTTTTGCGCGAACAGATAGTAGGAGGTACGCACCGTCAGCTTGCCGCTCTTGGCCAGCTCCAGGCTGACCGCGTAATCGTCCGGATACGCCTGCCCGCCGCCGCCGGCGTCGATGGCGCTGGTCAGGCCGAGACGGTTCAGTTCGGTGTAGTACTGCTGCGTGGAGTTGAGCTGCTGCGCGCGCGGCAGCGCGTTGGTCTTGCCCAGCGTGGTGTAGAGGATCATCGCGTTCGGCTTGGCGATCAGCAGGCCGGTCGGCTTGCCGTCCGCGCCCAGCTGCACTTCGCCATCCTTGAAGCGGGTGCTGGCGTCGTAGCCCAGCGTGGCGATGCCCTTCTGGTTGAGGAAGCCCAGGCCGTACAGGTACAGCAGGAACACCGGCTTGTCCGGCACCGCCTCATTGATTTCCGCCAGCGTCGGCAGGCGTTTTTCTTCGAACTGGAATTCGTTCCAGCCGCCGACCACCTTGACCCACGCGCCCTCCGGCGTGCGCGCCGCCTGCTCCTTGAGCATTTGCAGCGCCGTCTTCAGCGAGGTCACGCCATCCCAGCGCAGCTCGGCGTTGTAGTTCAAGCCTTCGCGGATGATGTGCAGGTGGGAGTCGTTGAGGCCGGGAATGACGGTCTTGCCGCCGGCATCGATCAGCTGGGTGCCGGCCGATTTGAGTTTGAGTATGCGGGCGTTACTGCCGACGGCCTGGATCTTGCCGTCCTTGATGGCGATGGCCTGGGCGAACTCGCCCTCCTTGCTCATGGTGGCGATCTTGCCGTTGCTGATGATGAGGTCCGGCGCGGCCTGCGCGAGACCGGCGCAGGCCCATGCGGCTGCGAGTGCGAACTGGTTCATTCTCATTGTCTACTGCTCCTAAAAAAAAATCGGGCCGGCGCGATGCATGCACCGCGCCGACCCACATCAGAGACTAAGGAATTGAGCCAGGCCCAGTTCGATTAGTCCTTGATGGATTCGACTGCGAAAGTCAGGGTCACGTCGTCGCCGACGTAGGGTGCGTATTTACCGGCGTTGAACTCGGTACGCTTGATGGTGGCGGTGGCGTTGGCGCCGCAAGCCAGTTTCTTCAGCATCGGGTGATCCATGCACTGCAGGTGGGTCACGGTCAGCTTGACCGGTTTGGTCACGCCCTTGATGGTCAGGTTGCCGTCGATCGAAGCCAGCTTGTCGCCATCGAAGTTGAACTTGGTCGACTTGTAGGTGATGGTCGGGAACTTGGCGGTGTCGAGGAAGTCTTCGCCCTGGATGTGGCCGTCGAACAGCTTCGAGCCGGTATCGACCGATTTGGTGTCGATGGTCGCTTCAACCGAGCCGGTCTTGGCGGCGCGGTCCAGCACGATCTTGGCGGTCGTGTTGTTGAAGCGGCTCTGCTGGGTCGAGTAGCCGAAGTGGCTGTATTCGAAACGGGCGAAGGTGTGGTTCGCGTCGGAGGTGAAGTTCTCCGGAGCGGCGAAGGCGGACAGCGAGATACCAGCAGCAACCAGCAGGGCAAAGATTTTTTTCATTTGTAAGACTCCAGGATGTGGGAACAATATGTAAGAACTCGACCCGGCAAGCTGAGGCCCGCCCGGTGCATGTCTTCGAGTGAAGCGATTATGCTCGTCACATCTACCGTTGTAAAACGAAATATTTACCGCTTTACTATCGATAAAATCGATCATAAAACCGGCTGCTCATATTGCGATGATAGAGCAGCGGCGATCGGATGGGCATCTGCCTAAAGGCCGAGAGGATGTCAGGCCGCAGGGGCGAGCGCCGCCGGCGGTTGCAGCATGCGCTGCTGCAATCTCTGTTCCAAAGCAGCAAACGCTGCACTGCCGCGTGCGCGCGGACGCGGCAAGTCCACCGGCAAGTCCAGCGCGATGCGGCCGTGCTCGATCAGCACCACGCGGTCGGCCAGCGCCAGCGCTTCCTGCACGTCGTGCGTGGCCAGCACGGCGGTGAAGCCGCGCGATTGCCACAGCGCTTCGATCAGTTGCTGCAGCTCGGCGCGGCTCGGCGCATCGAGCGCGGACAGCGGTTCGTCCAGCAACAGCAGTTGCGGCTCGTGCAGCAGCGCGCGCGCCAGCGCGGCCCGCTGCAGCTGGCCGTCCGACAACTGCGCCGGCCAATCGTCGGCGCGGCCGGCCAGGCCGACGATGTGCAGCGTGGCCGCCGCCGCATTCAGCGAGCGCGGCTTGCCGATCGCCACATTCTCCAGCACCGACTTCCACGGCAGCAGCCTGGGCTCCTGGAACATGATGCGGATGCTGGGGTCCAGGCCGCCGTTGCCGACCGCGATGCTGCCGGCATCGGCGCCGTCCAATCCCGCGATGGTGCGCAGCAGCGTGGTCTTGCCGCAGCCGCTGCGGCCCAGCACGGCGACGAATTCGCCGGCGCGCAGCGAGAGCCGCAGTTCATTCAGCACAGGACGGGCGCCGAACGCCACGCTCACGTCTTCCAACGCCAGCGCCACGCCCTGCCGCTTGAGCGGCGGCGCCGGCGTCGGCCGAAGCGGGCGGCGTATCGTATCGTCGATGTCGAACAAGGCGGTCGAAATATACATACGGTTTACTCCATTCTTAACGGTAAGCGGGATGCCAGCGCAGGAAATGCCGTGCCGTCGCGCGCACCACCAGATCGGCCGCGCCGCCCAGCAGGACGTACAGTGCGATGCGCACCGCGGATTGCGCAGAGACGGCCTCGGCAACGATCAACAGCAGCCACACCAGGCCGAGCCCGATGCGCACGGACCACAGGATCGAAGGCAGCGCCGCCGGCAAGGTCACGTCGAGAAACAGCGGCCAGCCGGAGAGGCCGTAGCTGCGCGCCATCTCGACCAGGGCCGGATCGGCGCCTGCGGTTGTCCGATGCTTAACATTTCCCATTGCCGGCTCCACGAGTAGTCATGCCGGCCAGATTAATTCCGCAACAACAAAATCAAAACGAATAGTTTTACGTTTTGATATGCACTTTCTTCTTTATAGGTTTTTGATATATAGAAAGGAAAAAATAGTCGTTTGCCGCATGAAGAGCCGATGAGATACTTGCACTACTGCATCTCCCAAGCTTATTCCCCATGACTACACCCCTGATTCGCATTACCCATGCGAGCAAAACCTTTGCGCTGCCGGACGGCGGCCACTTCCACGCGGTGCGCGACGTATCGTTGGAAGTCAACAAAGGCGATATCTTTGGCCTGATCGGCAAAAGCGGCGCCGGCAAATCCACGCTGCTGCGCCTGTTTAACCTGCTGGAACAGCCCGACAGCGGCGCCGTCTTCGTCGACGGCCGCGAACTGACCGCGCTGTCGAAACGCGACCTGCGCGATGCGCGCCGCAATATCGGCATGATCTTCCAGCAGTTCAACCTGCTGCAAAACGCCACCGTGTTCGACAACGTGGCCTTCCCGCTGCGCATACACGGCGGCCTGACGGCAGCGCAGATCACCGCGCGCGTCAACGAATGCCTGGAACTGGTGGAGTTGAGCGGCAAGACGGCCAGCTATCCTGCCCAGCTGTCGGGAGGCCAGAAGCAGCGCGTCGCCATCGCCCGCGCACTGGCCAGCGGCCCGGCCGTGCTGCTGTGCGACGAACCGACCTCCGCGCTGGACGCGGAAACCACGCGCGCGCTGCTGGCCACGCTGCGCGACATCAACCGCCGCCTCAACGTCACCATCGTCATCGTCAGCCATGAGCTGTCGGTGCTGGGCGAGATCTGCAACCGCGTGGCCGTGATCGAAGACGGCGCCATCGCCGAACAGTTCGCGCTCGACGACGCCGCCAGCCTGGCCGAACCGCGCAAGACCGCGCTGGGCCGCGAGCTGGCACAGCACGGCGCCGCCAGCATCCTGGCCGCCCGCTCCACCCCAAACAACGCCGACACGGAGGCCGCCTATGTCTGAATACCTCGCCTCTCTCGACGCCATCCTGGCCATGCTGCCGGAAATGTGGACCGCGCTCGGCCAAACCCTGACCATGCTCGGCATAGGCCTGACCGCCGCCGTGGTGCTCGGCGGCCCGCTGGGCATCCTGCTGTTCCTGGTGGCCGACGGCCAGTCGCTGCAAAACCGTCCCGCCGCGCTGGTGCTGGGCTGGCTGGTGAACACGGTGCGC
The DNA here is from genome assembly GCF_009380165.1 of Rugamonas rivuli. Taxonomy (GTDB): domain Bacteria; phylum Pseudomonadota; class Gammaproteobacteria; order Burkholderiales; family Burkholderiaceae_D; genus Rugamonas; species Rugamonas rivuli. Next base: position 1,080,830 of record NZ_WHUF01000002.1, on the reverse strand, counting down.
TCCTTCCCGTTCATCATCCTGCTGGTGGCGCTGGTGCCGTTCACGCGCATCATCGCCGGCACCTCGATCGGCCCGCTGGCCGCCGCCGTGCCGCTGTCGTTCGCGGCCGTGCCCTACTTCGCCCGCATGGTCGAACAGAACCTGCGTGAAGTGCCGCGCGGCGTGATCGAAGCCGCCCACGCCATCGGCGCATCGGAACTGCAGATCGTGCTGCGCGTGCTGCTGGTGGAAGCCCGCTCCGGCCTGGTGCTGGCGCTGACGGTGCTGTCGATCAGCTTCCTGTCCTATTCCGCCGTGGCCGGCGTGGTGGGCGGCGGCGGCATCGGCGACCTCGCCATCCGCTACGGCTACTACCGCTTCGAGACCGACATCATGGTCGCCACCGTCGCCATCCTGATCGCCATGGTGCAACTGATCCAGTTCACCGGCAACCGCATCGCCAAACGCCTCGACAAACGCTAACTAAAGGACTACTCATGCAAGCACCTCGCCGCAACCTGCTGCTGGCCGCACTGGCCCTCTCCCTGGGCATCGCCGCCCCGAGCTACGCCAAGGATCCGAAAGAACTGGTGATCGGCACCAGCGCCGGCCCGTACGCGGACCAGATCAAGCTGGGCATCAAGCCTATCCTGGAAAAGCAGGGTTACAAGATCAAGCTGGTGGAGTTCAACGACTACATCCAGCCGAACTTCGCGCTGGCCGAAGGTTCGCTGGACGCCAACGTGTTCCAGCATATCGTTTATCTGAATGAGTTCGCGGCCAAGAACAAGCTGCCGCTGGCCGACCTGGTGAAGATCCCGACCGCGCCTATCGCCATCTACAGCAAGAAGCACAAGGCCTTGACCGAAGTGAAGGAAGGCGCCACCGTCGCCATGCCGAACGACCCGACCAACCAGGCGCGCGCGCTGGTGCTGCTGGACCAGCTGGGCTGGATCAAGCTGCGCGACAAGTTCGATCCGATCAAAGCGTCGGAGCGCGACATCGCCGTCAACGTCAAAAAGATCAAGCTGATCTCGCTGGAAGCCGCGCAGTTGCCGCGCTCCCTGCAGGATACCGACTACTCCTTCGTCAACGGCAACTACGCGCTGGCGGCGGGCATGAAGCTGAAAGATGCGCTGCTGACTGAGAAGATCTCGGCCAACTACATCAACCTGGTGGCGATCCGCAGCGCGGACAAGGACAAGCAGTTCGCCAAGGATCTCGCGGCCGCTTATCGTTCGCGCGAGTTCCTGGCCGTGACCAACAAATACTTCCCGGACTACTCGAAGACCGAAGACCAGCTGGCGCTGGAAGCGGCCGGCGCGGCCAAGCCGGGCAAGTAAGCTTGCCGGATAGGCCGTGCTGCTTCTTTCTGCGTCCGGCGATTCCCGACACTACCCCGCTCCTGCCACGCCACCGCCGGCGGCCAGGAGCGGCATGGACTTCAGTTCTTCAACGTTCCATCCACCTGCGCGGTGTTGAACCCGTCACTGGCGATGACGCGGTAACGAACGGGCTGCGCCTTGCTGCCCAGGTCGGCCGCGACATTGGCAGGCAAGCGCAGTTCGGGCTTGGTCAGACCCACCGCATACGTGCGCCAGGTACGTCCGTTGTCGCCGCTCAGCAGCACCGAGTAGGACAGCGCCTGCCCCTGGGGATGGGCGCCGGACCAGCGCAACAGCACTGAACCGGGCACATTGTTGTTCAGCGCCGCAGCGGCCGGCCCCAGCGAGGGCGCGGCCAGCTTGAGCTGCGGCCCCTGCTGCCTGGCCTGTATCGTAGCGATCGCCTTACCATCCACTTCGATACGCACCCCTTTTACCGCAGGCGATGCCGGCACGGCAGCGCTGATCAAGCCGGGACGGCGTGGTCCTGCGCCGCCGCCATCCTCAAGATAAAACACCTGCACAGGCGTGCGGCCGATCACAGTACCCTTGGCGTCCAGCGTGACAACTTCCGGCCCACCGGCCACGGCGCCGACGTTGGCCTCCGCCAGCGTTACCGGCGAAATGCTGGCGATGGCGCCACTCGACCAGCCATCGTCCAGCCGCGCCACGATGAACAGCTGTTTGCCGCTCGTCAGGGCAAGGCCGGACTCCAGCGCGGCAGCGGGCGCCGGGCCTGCGGGCAGCGCATTTTCCGCAGTGATGCGCGTACGGATGGCCTCGTAAGTATAGGAACTGAGCCACTGCCGGGGGCAATAACTCATCACATCATTCCAGATCGAGACCGGGGTGGCGGCATATGGCGACACCCTGCCAGGCTGGGCACGCCGGGGCAACACCGCCAGATCGGCCTGGCCCCCGTCATATCCGACAAACGGATGCGTCGCGTCGGCAATCTGGCCGTTGGCGAACGGATAGTTGGGATCGGTGCCGGACTCGCCGCAGAAACCGCCGACGTGCGAGCGGCCCAGAGTGTGTCCAACTTCGTGGCCGGTATACCAATCCCCGTAGGAACCGTCGAAATCCCAACCCCAATTGCTCGCACCGGTGGGGCCGGAACCGATCGCGCTTGGCGTCGGCACTCCCGGAACCGCGGCACACCCTCGCATGAAGCCGCCGCCGTCATCGACCAGGCCGAAATAATGGGTCCGGCGATCGGTCCCGTTATTCACGTCCAGCGCCCGGATCTGCGCGACCTGGGCATTCGCCTGCCCGCAGTCGAACGGCCACGGATTGGTCGCAGCCACGCTCCGGGTGTTGTACACCAGGTTGGTGATCGGGTAGCCGCGCTGAAACCAGGAATTGATGCGGTCGTAATCCACTTGCTTGGGGTTGCGCTGAACGCCATTGCCGTCAACGTATTGCAAGCCGATGACAGTCAAACGGAAGGGAACACCGGCGACCACATTCACCGCGCGCGTGGTGGCCGCGCAATTAGCGCAAGGAATATCCCGGCCCTGGTTGAACATGTCGCGCAACGAGACCAGCTTGGCGCTAAAGGCCCCCGGCACCATATTGGCGATGGGGACGTCAAAAGTCAGCGCCAGATCCGCCCAGCTGCGCTGCAGTTCCAGCTTACCGTTCCATTGCGACAGCACCGACACCGATGAAATGGGATCGAGCGTCAATACCTGGCCGTTGGGCGCGTTGACTTGCAACTTGCCGCTGACCAGCCCATAGCCCGCCGGGGTGTTCACATCCAGGAACACCCGGACCAGCGTGCGCCGCGACGAAATGATGCCAACGCTATGGTCGATATCCTGGATGCCTTGAGTGACTTCGATCTGTGTCACCGTTGCTGAACTGACGACCGGATCCACACCCGCATTGAACTGCGAAGTGTCGATCACCGGGCCCGCGGCCGCCGGCGGCAGCACGGCGTTGCGCTGGTCCGGCATGCCGGCATCGGCCGGAGAGCACGCGATGCAACCGAGCACAGCGAGCGCGGCCAGCTTGACAGAGATGCTATGCATGGTGAGTCTCCTTGCTTTGCGTTATCGGCCAGTAGCCCTTGGGACAATCCTCGCTCGCCAATTTAGCCTTGCGGCGCGCGACGCATCCACAGGCCGAGCAGATATTCATGTCGACTGCGGCATCGAAGGTGAGTCCATAGAGGAGATTTTTCGGCGCCGCCGTATAGTGCGCGCACGGCCGGCACACCGCCATCCGCGCCTCGGCCTGATCCACGCTGAGCGTCGCAAAGCCGCTGGCGGCCCAGCGCCCCATCGCGGCGACCGCATGGCCGACGGTAGCCAAGGCCGGGACGGCGGCGATATCGGCGCTATCGGCGGCGACTGCGGCCTCGGCAAAGGCGGCATTGCCGGGCGATGCCAGCAGCTTGCGCAACAGCGTCGGCTGGCCCCGGCTCATGAACAAGTTCGACGCGTAGCGATCATCGGCCAGCGCCCTGCGCAAAACCTGGCCCGGCGGCAGCACATCCATCTGCAACAACTCAGCCAACGCGTGGAGCTGAGCACTCCAGTCACCGGCGGCGGCGACAGCCTTGAAGGGGGCAATCATCGCGCCCTCCTAGGCCAGCTGGACGAGCAAGTGATTGCCGTCCGCAGCCAGCGGCTGATTATCTTGCGACACCACACGCTCGGCCAGCAACACCATGCTGCCGCTGCCCACCGCGCCGCTGACGCTCAGGCGCACCAGCGCAGCATTGGCCGGGTCGATCGTCGCGCTGGCAATGGCCATGGCGGGCAGCAGCGAGTAATTCGCGACATTCTGGCCGGAAGTCTTCTCGACCGGAAGACTGAAGGTGACACTCAACACGTCGCGCGCGGCCGACAGCACCGCTTTCTCCAACCGCAAGCCGGTCGGCGGCGGCACGCCGCACGCGGGAACGCCGAAGAAGCTCAAGGCGTTCGTCATGGTTTGCTGCCGGCAGGCGATGCCGGGGTTGGCGCAAGGATCGAGATCCGCCGCCGACTCTACGCCGAACAGCTTGCACAACGCCCCGAACTGCTCCAGGCCGCGCGACACCACGCCCACATACACGGTATCCGTGACCATGCGGCGCAGAACGTAGGCCACCGCCTGATAGTCGGCGTCGCAGACGCAGTTCCGGCCGCCGAGACGCTCAGCCATGCTGGTCAGGGCGATCAGCGCCAGTTCGGAGAACACGCCGGGCAGCCGCAGGAACGCGCCGCTGATCACGACAAAGGATTGGCCGTCGGAGACAAACGCTGAAACGTTAGGCTCGGTGCTACGCCAATCGACCAGGAACACCAGATTGGGATAGACCGTCCTGGCCCAGCCGATTACGCGCTGCGCCGCGATGCGGGGCGAAGGATCGCCGAGCGAGCGGAACTTGACCGTCGATGCCAGGTACTGCGCCTGGTCCGCCGTGAGCCAGCGCTTGGCGCTTTGCGGCACCGTCACCAGGTTGTGGTTGACGCCGCCAAAGACCGACGGCAACGCCGTCGTTACCAGCGCCATGGCGGCCGGCCCGTGGTGCAGGGCCGCATACTCGGGAGTGCCGATTTCCGGCGGCAGCTCCTGCTCCGCGCCAAGCGCCGTCGCGCCATCGGCTTCGAAATGGACCTGTACCTCGTAGTCCGCGGTGACGATGCCGTTCGAGTTGACCAGATGGCCGGCCAGGTTGCTGCCGTCGTAGTCGCCGACCAGCGCCAGCGAGTGTATCGAGGTGGGAACCGGCTGATCATTCAGGATGCCGAGGATCACCTTGGCCGAGCCGCCGTCCGCTTGCGCCAGCAGATCGCCCGGCGCCAGATACTGCGATGCCTTCAAGCGGCCATTTGAGGCCAGCAGAAAGAGGTGGCCCGGCGTTACCAGGATTTGACGCGGCGCGGCCTCGCCTTGCATCTGATAGAAAATCAGTATCAAGCCGTGGATGTCGGCGCTGGACGTCGGGCCGCTGCGGAATTTAATCTCCGTGGCTTGCCACTTCAGGTCGGCGCCGGCGGCCAGGATGGTTTGGCCCGCCTCCAGGTCCTGCACCATGGCCCAGGTGCCATGGTCTTTCTCGATCGGCGTACCGGCGGTAAAACAAGAACAGCAGCAATAGCAATAGGCAGGCACCCCCTGCCCTCCACCATTGGGGTCCAGGGTAAGAAAGGGGGTGTCGACCGGCATGCCCAACGCCGAGCAATGGGTGTTATTGATAAAGTCCGCAGTGCCGCAGATGCTCGGGCACTGGTGATTGAGTGGGGGCGGCTGCTGTGCAATCCGGTCAAGACAAAGTTGCGTAGTCATTATTATCCTTCCCTAGTGGTTAATACGTTAAGCATTAAATACTAGAAAAGAAGCAGAAATATACGCCAACTGTCACCTCTGGTTAAATAATAAAAAATTATCCTTTTTTAACAACATTCAGCCGTAGCCCCACTGGAGGCGGTCAAATGAGTTGCTTCTTACAACCCATAGTATCAATCCAGATCCGAGGCGCTGTGCCGCTCAGGCACCTGCTCTTCCGGCTCGCCGAAGGTGCGATTGACCTTGCGGCCGCGGATCACCGCCGGCCGCGCGGCGATGTCGTCGGCCCAGCGCTTGACGTTTTTATACTCGTGCACCGACAGGAACTCGCCGGCGCCGTAAATCTTCCCGAGTACCAGCACGCCGTACCAAGGCCAGATCGCCATGTCGGCGATGGTGTACTCATCGCCGGCGATGTAGCGGTGCTCGGCCAGCTGGCGATCGAGCACGTCGAGCTGGCGCTTGGCTTCCATCGCATAGCGGTTGATCGCGTATTCGATTTTTTCCGGCGCATAGGCGTAGAAATGGCCGAACCCTCCGCCAAGGAATGGCGCGGAACCCATCTGCCAGAACAGCCAGTTCAAGGTCTCGGTGCGCGCAGCCAGGTCCTTCGGCAGGAAGGCGCCGAACTTCTCCGCCAGGTACACCAGGATGGAACCGGATTCGAACACGCGCAGCGGCTTCTCGCTGCTGCGGTCGACCAGCGCCGGGATCTTCGAATTCGGATTGATGTCGACAAAGCCGCTGGAGAACTGGTCGCCGTCGTTGATGCGGATGAGCCACGCATCGTATTCGGCGCCGGCATGGCCGAGCGCCAGCAACTCTTCCAGCAGGATCGTCACCTTGACGCCGTTCGGCGTTCCCAGCGAATACAGCTGCAACGGGTGCTTGCCGACCGGGAGTTCCTTGTCGTGCGTGGCGCCTGCCACCGGACGGTTGATGCTTGCGAACGTGCCGCCCGAAGGGCTTGCGGCAGTCCAGACTTTGGGTGGTACGTACTTCGATTGATCCGTCATTCAATACTCCATGCATATTCAGTAAAACGTCATTCAGAATATCACGGGCAACGCAAACGCGTTGCCCGCCCCTCCGCTGCAATCAGGGCTTGCTGGCGCGCGTCGCCAGGAAGGTTGGCAGATAGCGGTCGATCACAAAGCGCGGCTGCGGTTGATGGTCTTCATGGAAGCCGGTCAGCACAAAGCCTGCGTCCATCTGGCCGCCGATTTGCTCGCTCAGGCTATGGCCGAACACCAGTGCATCGCCGCGCTGACGCTTCTCCGCCAGCGCCTCCGCACTCAAATGATCGACATCGGAATACGGCAACGTGAAGCGCGGACATATCACCCCCTGTTCTGCATAATGCGGGGCGCGGTCGCCGACAAACACCACCGGGTTATAGAAACTGCTCAGCAAACTGCCGCCGCTACGCAGCACGCGGAAGCACTCGCGCCAGACGGGCCGGATGTCCGGCACATACAGGTTGGAGATCGGATGAAAAACCAGATCGAAGGACGCATCGGCAAACACCGACAGATCGCGCATATCGCCCTGCACCACCTTCAGTTCCAGGCCGTCGCGCTGCGCCACCATGCGATCCTGCTGCAATTGCAGATCCGAGGCGTCGAATACGGTGACGATGGCGCCGGCCGCCGCCAGCACCGGCGCCTGCTGCCCGCCGCCCGAGGCCAGGCACAATATGCGCAGGCCGCGCACATCGCCCAGCCAGCCGGCGGGCAAAGCCCCCGGCGTCAGCCTGACTTGCCAGTTGCCGTTGCGGGCGGCGGAGATTTCGTCCGCCCCCACGGGCTGCGACCACTCGCAATGCTGCGCCGCCTGGCGGTCCCACGAAGCGCGGTTATGGTTGAATACATCGATAGAATTGTTATCCGTATGAGGCATGAGTTTTCCTTGAATAGATGGAGAAACTGCCCTCGATACTGCGACCGCAGGATGGCGTAACGAACTGGCGCGGCCCGATGGAACAGGCGCGCGCGGAAGCAACGCTGGAAATGAACGTACAGTATGCGGCAGGCAGATCGCGTGTAGGCAGCGATAAGTCAGTAGGCATTACTTGTTCATGTCGGCGCGCTCCGGTGGAATGGAAGAGCGCCGATTCTAGCATGGCTAGTCGTTGCGCATCTGAGCCTGCGACACATTGCTCCCCGCCGGCACGCTCTGCGTCAGCCAGACATTGCCGCCGATGGTGGAGCCGGCGCCGATGGTGATGCGCCCCAGGATGGTGGCGCCGGCGTAGATCACCACGTCGTCCTCCACCACCGGATGGCGCGGCACGCCCTTGATCAAGCTGCCCTTCTCGTCCGCCGGGAAGCGCTTGGCGCCCAGCGTCACGTGCTGGTACAGGCGCACGCGCTGGCCGAGGATGGCCGTCTCGCCGATCACCACGCCGGTGCCGTGGTCGATGAAGAAGCTGCCGCCGATCTGCGCGCCGGGGTGGATGTCGATCCCGGTCAGCGAATGGCCGATGTCCGATATCAGCCGCGCCAGGAACGGAGAGCCCAGGCGGTGCAGGCTGTGCGCCAGCCGGTAGTACAGGATGGCGATGGTGCCCGGATAGCACAGCATGATCTCGGCCACCGAGGTCGCCGCCGGATCGCCGGAGAACGCGGCCTGCACGTCGGATACCAGCAGGCCGCGTATGCCCGGCAGGCCGGCTGCGAACTCGCGCGTGATGGCGTTGGCCTGGCGCGTCAGCTCCTCGTCGTCCGGCACGGCGTCTTCCAGCGAGAACTGCAGGCCGCGCCGCACCTGCTCCGTCAGCCGGTTCAAGGTGGTGTTGAGTGTGTCGCCGACGAAGTAGTCGATGCTCTCGTCGGTCAGGTTGGGACGGCCGTAGTGGGTGGGGAACAGCGCCGCCGACAGGCCGTTGACGATGATCGTCAGCGCCTCGCGCGACGGCAGCTCGCGCACCTTGCCGTGATGGCGGATATTGTGCGTGGCCTCGCGCGACACGCGCAGCTGCTCGATCACGCTGCCCAGGTTCCAGTGCGACGGCTTGACGCCGGTTCCGTCATAGGTATCGATAGTCATAATGTCTCGAATAATTAAAAACGCGGGCAGCATCGCCCATCCTCGCAGCTTAATCGTCCGTCGGCAGCGGGCGAAGGAATGATTTCGCCCTTGGATATGCGATGACCGCATATCGCGTAAAATGCCGGCTCCACCGAACAATACGCCTTTCATGAATATTTTGCTGACACTGCTGCTGGCCGGCCTGACCATGGTCGGGCCGCTGGCGATCGACACCTACCTGCCGTCGTTTCCGGCGATCGCCCAGACCTTCGACGCCAGTCCGATGCTGATCCAGCAGACGCTGAGCATGTTCCTGTTCTGCTTCGCCTTCATGATGCTGTTCTACGGCACGCTGTCGGACTCCTTCGGCCGCCGTCCGGTGATCCTGATCTCGCTGGTGGCCTACATCGCCGCCTCCATCGTCGGCGCGATGGCGCCGTCCATCGGCGTGCTGCTGGCCTGCCGCATCGTGCAGGGCCTGGCGGCCGGCGCGGGTTCGGTGGTCGGCCGCGCCATCGTGCAGGACCGCTTCTCCGGCGCCGCCGCGCAGAAGATCCTGTCGCACATCATGATGGTGTTCGGCCTGGCGCCGGCCATCGCGCCCGTGCTGGGCGGCTGGCTGCAGGTGAGCTTCGGCTGGCGTTCGATCTTCTGGTTCCTGAGCGGCTTCGGCATCCTGATGTTCATCGCCGTGCAGCGCGCGCTGCCGGAAAGCCTGGCCGTCAAGGACCGCCATCCCTTCCACCTCGGCGCCATCGCCGCCAACTACTGGAAGGTGCTGTGCCACCACCACTTCCTGCTGCTGTCGATCGCGGTCGGCATGAGCTTCGCGGGCGTGGCGCTGTATATCGGCTCGGCCGCCTACTTCGTGATGAACATCCTGCATCTGCCGGAGACCGCGTTCGCATGGATGTTCGTGCCGCTGATCAGCGGCATGGTGGTCGGCTCGGCGCTGTCAGGCAAGTTCGCCCACAAGTTCGCGCGCAAGACGCAGGTGTGGATGGGCTTTGCGGTCATGATCGCGGCCGGCATCATCAACGTCGCCTACAACAGCGTCTTCGTCGCCGCCGTGCCTTACGCCGTGATGCCGCTGTTTATCTACTCCTTCGGCCTGGCGCTGGCGATGACGCCGTTGTCGCTGATCGCGCTGGAGTACTTCCCGAACAACAGCGGGCTGGCGTCGTCGATGCAGTCCTTCATCCAGATGCTGCTGTTCGCGCTGGTGTCCGGCCTGGTGGCGCCGCTGCTGTTCGACAGCGCGCTGAAACTGGCCTGGGGCGTGCTGGCCAGCCTGGTCGTCAGCCTGCTCGCATGGCTGCTGGCCCTGACCGGAAAACCCGTCACCCACTAATCCAACGCGCCGCTTTGTGGCACACTGCTCACCCATGGAACTCCACATCGTCATCGAAGGCAGGAAGGATCTGGGCGGGCAGCTATACCGCCAACTGAGCGACTCGATCCGCAGCGGAAGGCTGGCCGACGGCCAGCAGCTGCCCCCTACCCGCCTGCTGGCGGAGCAACTGGGCCTCTCCCGCAAGACCGTCTCCGATGTCTACACCCGCCTGACGCAGGAACGGCTGGTGCTGGGCCAGGTCGGCAAGGGCAGCTTTGTCAGCGCGCCGGCCGAGGCCAAGCCGCGCCGGCAGGCCGCCAACAACCTGGCCAGCGCCGCCATCGTCGCCCGCTGGGACGCCATGCACACGCCGCTGCGCAACCCGTTCCCGGAAGGCCGCTCGCGCTATGAGTTCATCGGCGGCTGCATCACCCCCAGCCTGTTCCCGGTCGACGAATGGCGCCGCTGCGTGATGCACGGCCTGCGCCAGGAAGTCAAGGGTAGCGGCATGTACCGCCAGGCGGAAGGCATCGCCGAGCTGCGCGCCGCCATCGCCCACCATGCGGCCTTTGCGCGCGGCGTGGTCTGCACCGCCAACAATGTGGTGGTGACGAACGGCGCCCAACAGGCGCTGGACCTGCTGGGCCGCGTGCTGCTGGAGCCGGGCTGCGTGGTGGCGGTCGAGGAGCCGGGCTATCCGGCGGCGCGCATGCTGTTCGCCAGCCAGGGCGCGCACATCGTCGGCATCGGCGTCGACCACGAGGGCATGCTGGTCGACCAGATCCCGCAAGGCACGCGGCTGATCTACACCACGCCGGCCCACCAGTTCCCGCTGGGGATGCCGATGAGCGTGGCCCGCCGCGAGGCGCTGCTGGCGCGGGCGCTGGAGATCGGCGCCATCATCATCGAGGACGACTACGACAGCGAGTTCCGCTACGAAGGCCGCCCCACCGATTCGCTGCAAAGCATGGACCGGCACGGCGTGGTGGCCTTCGTCGGCAGCTTCTCCAAGGTGATGCTGCCGGAACTGCGGCTGGGCTACGCGGTGCTGCCGGAGGCGGTGCTGAACGCCGTCCTCACCGTCAAGCACCTGAACGACTGGCACACCGCCACCGCCAGCCAGCACGCGCTGGCCAAGTTCATCGGCGACGGCTACCTGTCGCGCCATATCCGCCGCTGCGCCGCCACCTACGCGACGCGGCGCCAGCGCCTGCAAGCGCTGTTTGCCGATGCGCTGTCGCCTTGGTTCGAGCTGGTGCCGGCCAGCGCCGGCTTCCACCTGGCGGCGCTGTGCAAAAAGCCGCTCGACCTGGACCTGCTGCTGCGGCTGGCGCGGCGTGCCGACGTCGGCCTCTACCCGCTGTCGAACTTCTACGCCTCCACGCCGCCCAAGGCCGGCCTGTTCCTCGGCTACGGCGGCATCGAGACGCTGGATATCGATGTGGCCCTGCTGCGCGTGCGCGACATCCTGCAGCAAATGGAGTAAAGCCTGATCAGCATGTAGAATAGTGGACGAACCGTAACGACGACCTCCAGCCATGCGCCTCACCTCATTTACCGATTACTCCCTGCGTACCCTGCTCTACCTGTGCGCGCACCGGGACCAGCTGGTGACGATCCAGGACATCGCCGATATGCACTCGATCTCGAAAAACCACCTGATGAAGGTGGTGTACCAGCTGGGGCAATCCGGCCTGGTGGAGACGGTGCGGGGCCGCAACGGCGGCCTGCGGCTGGCCAAGGATCCCAAGGACATCAACATCGGCGCCCTGGTGCGGATGACGGAGACCGATTTCTTCATGGCCGAATGCTTCGACCGCGAGCACGACACCTGCCCGCTGACGCCCAACTGCGCCCTGAAGCACACGCTGAACGACGCCACGCGCGCCTTCCTGGCCGTGCTGGATCAGCAAACGCTGCAAGACATGCTGCCGCAGCAGGCCGAAGCCGGCGCCGCCAAGCCGGTACGCATCGTCCGCGGCGCGGCCGCCTAGCCGCCTGGCGCTATGCCGCGCCTTGCCGCAGCTGCGGCAGCGACGCCATCAAATCCGAGAAACGCTGCCCCTGTATCATCACGTGCTCGCGCAGCAGATGCGCGGCCAGCTCGCCATCGCCGCTGACGATGGCCTGCACCACGCCGTCATGCTCATGGTAGGAATTATGCAGACGGTCGCGCACCCGCAACTGCAGGCGGCGGTAAGGCCGCAGGCGCCGGTACAGATTGCGCGTCTGCTCGATCAGGAACTGGTTATGGCTGCCGGCGTAGATCGCCTCGTGGAATAGCTCGTTCTTGTAGTAGTAGACGTCCGGCTCCTGCGCATCGCGCGCATCCAGGCAGGCCTGGTGCGCCGCCAATAGCGACTGCTGCTCCTCACGCGTCATGCGCCGCGCCGCCAGCCGGCCGCAGGTCGCCTCCAGCTCCGACATCACCTCGAACATTTCCACCAGCTGCTGCGGCCCCAGCTCGGCGACGATGGCGCCGCGCCGCGGCCGTATCACCACCAGCCCCATGGACGCCAGCTGTATCAGCGTCTCGCGCACCGGGGTGCGGGAGACGCCGAAGCGGGCGGCCAGTTCGGTCTCGTCCAGATGCTGGCCGGGTTTGAGCTCGCCGACGGCAATCATCTCTTCTATTTCTTCGCGCAGGGTGGCGGAGTGGGTGGTCATGGTGTTTGTAGCCTTGTGGTTTACAGCTCGTGTATAACAAGCTTCATTATAAGCAGTGAATATAGCTTGACAATGTATTCCAACAAGATATTCTTGTATACACAAGAAAGATCGTTGCATATTTTACCCACCTTGGAGGAATTATGAGCGTTATCACCCGCAGGACCGTCCTGGCCGCCCTGGCCGCCAGCCCTTTGCTGCTGCAACCGGCGTGGGCGCAGAACACCACCCTCAAGATTTCGCACCAATTCCCCGGTGGGACCGTCGCCGAAGGCGATTTCCGCGACCGCCTGACCCGCATGTTCGCCGCCGAGGTGGAAAAGCGCAGCAAGGGCAGCCTCAAATTCGAGATCTATCCCGGCTCCTCGCTGATGAAGACCAACGCCCAGTTCTCCGCCATGCGCAAGGGCGCGCTGGACATGTCGCTGGTGCCGCTGTCGTACGCGGGCGGCGAAGTCCCGGAAGTAAACATCGGCCTGATGCCCGGCCTGGTGACGTCCTACGAACAGGCCTACGGCTGGAAGAACGCCGAAGTGGGCAAGGAGTTGAGCCGCATCCTCAATGAAAAAGGCATCGTGCTGATTAGCTGGATCTGGCAGGCCGGCGGCGTGGCCTCGCGCACCAAGCCGGTGATCGATCCGGACGACGCCAAGGGCATGAAGATACGCGGCGGCTCGCGCGAGATGGACCTGATCCTCAAGGCCGCCGGCGCCGCCGTGGTCTCGCTGCCGTCCAACGAGATCTACGCCGCCATGCAGACCGGCGCGATGGAAGCGGCGCTGACCTCCTCCACCTCGCTGATCTCGTTCCGGCTGGAGGAAGTGTCGAAGGCGCTGACCACCGGCCGCGCCGGCGCCTACTGGTTCATGTTTGAGCCGCTGATGATGTCCAAAGCCGTGTTCGTCCGCCTGAGCAAGGACCAGCAAGCCACCATCATGGCCGTCGGCGCCGAGATGGAAGCCTTCGCGCTGAGCTCCGCCAAGGCCGACGACCAGGCCGTGGCCGATGTCTACGCCAAAGCCAAGGCCAAGGTGGTGGACCTGAATCCGGCCGCGCTGAAGAAATGGCAGGCCATCGCCCGCACCACCGCCTGGAAGGACTATGGCGAACGCAATGAAAACTGCGCCAAGCTGCTGAAACTGGCGGAGAAGACGCTGTGAGCCACGGCATAGAGCTGGAGCCGCCGCGCGCGGCCGCCCCGCCGGACAACGCCTTCGTCGCGGCGGCCACCGCGCTGCTGAACAAGCTCAATCACGGGCTGATGGTGGTGTCCATGGTGGCGCTGGTGCTGACGGCCTTCGTGCTGACCTACTCCGTGGTGTCGCGCTACTTCTTCCACGCGCCCACCGACTGGCAGGACGAAGCCTCGGTATTCATGCTGGTCGGCGTGACGTTTTTCTGCACCGCCTACGTGCAGTCGCATCGCGGCCATATCGGCATCGAGGCGCTGGCGACGCTGCTGCCGCCGCGCGTGAATGCGGCGCGGCTGTTCATGGTGGACCTGGTGTCGGCGCTGTTCTGCGCCTTCTTCTCATGGAAATCGTGGACGCTGTTCTATGAAGCCTGGGTCGACGGCCAGACCACCTCGTCGACCTTCGCGCCGCCGCTGTGGATACCCTACGCCATGATGGCCGCCGGGATGAGCATCCTCACGCTGCAAATCGTGCTGCAAACGCTGGCACGCATGACCAACAAATCTTCATCGGAGCGCGCAGCATGAGCGACCTGACTCTGGGCGCCCTGTACGGCGCCGTCACCCTGGTGGTGATGTTCTCCGGGATGCCGATCGCCTTCGCGCTGGGCGTGGTGGCCACCGGCTTCATGTACTTCTGCATGCCGCCCTCCTCGCTCGACACCATCACGCAGAACGTGTACGAAGAGATGGCCTCGATCACGCTGCTGTCCATTCCCCTGTTCATCCTGAAGGGCGCGGCCATCGGCAAATCACCGGCCGGCAAAGACCTGTACTCCGCCATCCACACCTGGATGCACAAGATACCGGGCGGCCTGGGGATCGCCAACGTATTCGCCTGCGCGCTATTCGCGGCGATGGCCGGTTCCTCGCCTGCCACCTGCTCGGCCATCGGCTCGGCCGGCATTCCCGAGATGCGCCGCCGTGGTTACTCGCCAGGCTTCGCGGCCGGCATTATCGCCGCCGGCGGCACGCTGGGCATTTTGCTGCCGCCGTCGATCACCATGATCCTGTACGCGGTCGCCGCCGAGCAGTCCCTGGGCCGCCTGTTCCTGGCCGGCATAGGCCCGGGCGTGCTGCTGGTGCTGCTGTTTGCAGGCTACGCCGTCTACCGCGCCCACAAGGAATACAAGGCTGCGCTGGTCATCTACGAACAGGGCGGCGCCAAGTCGGCCTATCTGGAGGACGAGCACTTCACGCTGGCGCAAAAGGTCGAGATGCTGCCGCGCGTGCTGCCCTTCCTGGTCCTGCTGATCGGTGTGATGGTCGCGCTGTACGGCGGCTTCGCCACCCCGTCCGAAACGGCGGGCCTGGGCGCGCTGCTGGCGCTGGTGCTGCTGGCCGTGATCTACGGCGTGTGGAAGCCCAAGGATCTGTCGCCCATCCTCAGCTCCTCGATCAAGGAATCGACGATGCTGCTGCTGATTATCGGGATGTCGCTGTTCTATTCCTACGTGATGAGCTACCTGCACATCAGCCAGTCGGCCGCCGCGTGGGTGGTCAGCCTGCACCTGTCGAAATGGCTGCTGCTGGCGGTGATCCTGCTGATGGTGATCGTGTTCGGCTTCTTCCTGCCGCCGGTTTCGATTATCCTGATGACCGCGCCCATCATCCTGCCGCCGCTGAAGGCCGCCGGTTTCGACTTGATCTGGTTCGGCATCGTCATGACGGTGGTGATGGAGATGGGCCTGATCCATCCGCCGGTGGGGCTGAACATCTTCGTCATCAAGAACATCGCGCCCGACATTCCGCTCAAGGATGTGGTGTGGGGCGTGTTCCCGTTCCTGATCCTGATGTTCGTGGCGGTGCTGTTGTTGTGCGTCTTCCCGTCTATTTCCACCGGCCTGCCGGACATGATCATGGGAGCAAAATAAATGAACTGGAATACCCTGCAGCAGAACCGCGCCGCGCGCTTGCAGCGGGCCAGCGCCGCATTGGGCAATCAGCTGGACGGCAAAAGCCTGCCGGCTGCGCGCATCGCGGACCTGCTGCATGCGGTGCTAGAGTGCGGCGACCGCGTCTGCCTCGAAGGGAACAACCAGAAGCAGGCCGACTTCCTCGGCCATGCGCTGGCCCACCTGAACCCGGAGCGCGTCAACAACCTGCACATGCTGCAATCGGTACTGGCGCTGCCCGAGCACCTGGACGTGTTCGAGCGCGGCGTCGCCTCCAAGCTGGACTTCTCGTTTTCCGGCCCGCAGGCGGTGCGGGTGGCGCGGCTGGCTTCCGCAGGCAAGCTCAATATCGGCGCCATCCACACCTACCTTGAGCTCTTCAGCCGCTACTTCATCGACCTGCCGCCGCGCGTCTGCCTGATCGCTGCGGAGGCGGCCGACCGCCACGGCAACCTGTACACCGGCCCGAACACCGAGGACACGCCGGCCATCGTCGAAGCCACGGCATTCAAGCAGGGCATCGTCATCGTGCAGGTCAACCGCATCGTCGACACCGTGCCGCGTGTGGACGTGCCGGGCGACTGGGTCGATTTCGTCGTGCAGTCGCCGCGCCCCTATTACATCGAGCCGCTGTTCACGCGCGATCCGGCGCAGATCTCGGAGATCCAGGTGCTGATGGCGATGATGGCGATCAAGGGCATCTACGCCGAATACGAAGTGCAGCGGCTGAACCACGGCATCGGCTTCGACACCGCCGCCATCGAACTGCTGCTGCCGACCTACGCCGAATCACTAGGCCTGCGCGGCAAGATCGGCAAGCACTGGGCGCTCAATCCGCATCCGGCGCTGATACCGGCGATCGAAGCGGGCTTCGTGCAGTCGGTGCACTCCTTCGGTTCGGAGCTGGGCATGGAGGACTACATCCATGCGCGGCCGGACGTCTTCGCCATCGGCCCGGACGGCACCATGCGCAGCAACCGCGCCATGTGCCAGGCCGCCGGCCACTACGCCTGCGACATGTTCATCGGCTCGACGCTGCAAATCGATTTGCAGGGGAATTCGTCGACCGCCACCGCCGGCCGCATCTCCGGCTTCGGCGGCGCATCCAACATGGGCGCGGATGCGCGGGGACGGCGCCACGCCAGTCCGGCGTGGCTGAAGGCGGGCAAGCAGGCACGCGAAGGACGCAACACCATCCCGCGTGGCCAGAAGCTGGTGGTGCAGATGGTGGAGACCTTCCGCGAGCATATGCAGCCAGCCTTCGTCGAGAAGCTCGACGCGTGGGAGCTGATGGAACAGGCGAAGATGGCGATCCCGCCGGTGATGATCTACGGCGACGACGTCAGCCACATCCTGACCGAGGAAGGCATCGCCAACCTGCTGCTGTGCCGCACCGACGAGGAACGCGAGCAGGCCATACGCGGCGTGGCAGGCTACACGCCGGTCGGGCTGGCGCGCGACCGGCGGATGGTCGAGAACCTGCGGGATCGCGGTATCATCCAGCGCGCCGAGGATCTCGGCATCGACAAGCGCATGGCCACGCGCGACCTGCTGGCCGCCCGCAATATGAAAGACCTGGTGCGCGCATCGGGTGGCTTGTACCAGCCCCCCAAGCGTTTCCGCAACTGGTAAGGAGCTCAAGATGGAAACACTGAACTACCGATTCGAACAAGGCACGCAGAGGCTGAAGGCCTCGCCGCAAGTGGTGGGCGTGGTCGGTTCCGGCAACCTGGAAGTGCTGATCGAAGCGGCCGACCTGGCCGGCGCCTGCGCCATCGAGATCACCACCGCCGCCGTCGGCTTCGGGCCGATCTGGGAAGCGGTGATGCGCGACTTCCACCAGCGCTGGCTGCTGGCCGATACCCGCATCTCGATCAACGACATGGGCGCGACGCCCGCCGTGGTCAGCCTGCGCATGGACCAGGCGGTGCAGACCATGCTGGGAGAGCCGCGATGAGCCGTCCCGCAAGCTACCAGGAAGCGACCGCGCGCGAGCGCCTGCAACAACTGTTCGATCCCGACAGCTTTGAAGAATTCCTGCCGCCGTCGGAGC
This sequence comes from Rugamonas rivuli, assembly GCF_009380165.1. Taxonomy (GTDB): domain Bacteria; phylum Pseudomonadota; class Gammaproteobacteria; order Burkholderiales; family Burkholderiaceae_D; genus Rugamonas; species Rugamonas rivuli. The sequence continues at coordinate 1,063,015 of NZ_WHUF01000002.1, read as the reverse complement.
GCGTCATCAGCCCGCACCTGGGGCAGTTGAACGCGCCGGTGGCCTTCGATGACGGCGTCGCCGTCGGCCGGGCAAAGCTGGGCGGCGTCACCGTCTACGCGGCGGCGCAGGAAGGTGGATTCATGGGAGGCGCGGTCGGCGAGGTGCACGGCGCCAAGCTGGTCGGCCTGCTGCGGCGCGCGGTGCGCGACCAGGCCACGGCCGTGGTGCTGCTGGTCGAATCGGGCGGCGTGCGTCTGCACGAAGCCAATGCGGGCTTGATCGCCGTGTCGGAAGTGATGCGCGCCCTGCTCGATGCGCGCGCCGCCGGCATACCGGCGATCGTGCTGGTGGGCGGCTCGAACGGCGCCTTTGGCGGCATGGGCATCGTCTCGCGCTGCGCCAACGTGGTGGTGATGTCGGAAGAAGGACGGCTGGCGATGTCCGGCCCTGAGGTGATCGAAACCGCCAGCGGCGTCGAGGAATTCGATTCGCGCGACCGGGCGCTGGTCTGGCGCACCAGCGGCGGCAAGCACCGTTATCTGATGGGCGATTGCCAGCGCATCGTGGTGGACGATATCGCCGCCTTCCGCGCAGCCGCGCGCGATGCGGTGGCCGCGTTGACCGGCAAGCAGGTGGAGCTGACGCTGGAGGCGCTGGAAACCGAGCAGCAGATGCTGGACGAGCGCATCGCCCGCTTCGGCGCGCTGCACGATCCGGTCGACATCTGGAGTGCGATGCAGATTGCCGACGCGGCCAATATTCCGATGCTGGATGTGGACAGTTTTATCGCGGCCGCCGCCAAGCACCGCATGGGAGCCTGAGGTGGAGCGTCAAAACATGGACTGGAAAAAACTGGCGGACACGCTGTTCCCGCAAGGGCATGCCATCGTCGAGCAGAACGACTTCCTGTGCGGTAGCGCGCAGGTGGACGGACAGGCGCTGGCGGTGATCGGCACCACGGGCCATACGCCGATCGGCGTGGAGATCGCGCTGGCGCAGGCCAAGGCGATCCTGCGCACGGTGCGCGAATTCCCCGGCATGCCTATCCTGATGTTGATCGATACGCAGGGCCAGCGTCTGCGCCATCGCGATGAGATGTTAGGCATTAACAGCTACATGGCGCACCTGGGTAAATGCGTGGACCTTGCGCGGCGCAAGGGCCACAAGATTATCGGCCTAGTGTACGACCAGGCGCTGTCGGGCGGCTTTATCACCAGCGGCCTGATGGCGGACGCCAGCTACGCCCTGCCCGATGCGACCATCCGCGTGATGGGGTTGCCGGCAATGGCGCGCATCACCAAGGTGTCGGAGGAGCGTTTGACGGAGCTGGCGCAGAGTAATCCGGTGTTTGCGCCGGGGCCGGAGAACTATCTGCGCATGGGCGGGCTGGAGGCGATCTGGGAAGGCGATCTGACGGCGCATCTGCGTACCGCGCTCGCTGCCGTGCCAGACGGCGACCAGCGCAGCGCGTTGGGCTTGCAGCGCGGCGGGCGGCGCTGGGCGCAGCCGGTGATCGAGGCCGTGATGACGGATGGTCATGTCCGCGTCGACTAAATCGGCGCAGATGCAGCAGCCAGGGATCGCCGCGCGCGGTCTTGAGCGGCATATGCTGGCCTGGCTTTCCGAGCAGGGCTGGCTGGCAGTGCTGCGCGCGGCGCAGCCGCAGCATCGGGCCGCGCTGACGCTGTGGCAGGGGCAGGATTGGCCGGCTGTGGTGCGGCGCTTCGATGTCGGCGCGCAGCCGGGCGACGTTTGCCTCGGCCTGCCGCTGCCGCCGGACGAACATACCGGCGGAAAAGTGCGTATTTCCCTGTCCGTGCCGGCGCTGGAGATCAGCCGGACATCGGCTGCGGTGGAACTGCGCTCGGCATTGCGCTACGCCGGACCGTGGCGCGAGGCGCTGACGGCGCTGGAGAAGGAGGCCAAGCATCTTCATCTGCGCATCTACGGATCGTTGGCGATGCAGGTGCTGACTGGGCTGCTTTATCTGACGCCCGCTTCCGATATCGACATCCTGTTCCATCCGCGCAGCCGCAAGCAGCTGGAGGACGGCGTGGCGCTGCTGTCGCGGCATGCAGGGCATCTGCCGCTTGATGGCGAGATCGTGTTCCCCGGCGGTTTGGCTGTGTCATGGAAGGAGTGGCAGATGGCGATGACCAATCCGGCGCGTGTGATCGTCAAGGAGCTGCATGCGGTGCGCCTGATGGATACCGCTTCGCTGCTGGCGACGCTGGAGCATGCATGATGCGCGCCACGCCCCGCCAAGCCGCCGCCCCCACCGCACTGCGCACGCGGGCCAGCGTTCCAGTCCCCATGGGGCGCGCGGTGCAACTTGGTTTTGCGGGCGAGGTGGCGCGGCTGGCGTTACGCAGCCTGCATGCGGAGCTTTGCCTGTATCCCAAGCCTGGGCTGGTGTCGCTGGTGGACACCGGCAGCCACGACGACATGAACGCGCTGACCTTCATGCGCAGCCTGTTCTCGCTGCGGCACTACTTCAAGAAAATCTGCCTGGCAGGATGGCACGATGCGCCGTTCTCGCGGCTTAAACAGTTGGGCATCGAAGCGGAGGCCAAGATGCTGATGGCGACACGCGGCATCAACACGCATCGCGGCGCGATCTTCAGCCTGGGCATGCTGTGCGCCACCGCCGGCCGCGCCCGAGCGCAAGGCACGCCGATGACGCCAGCCGCCCTGCGCGCCGCGATGCTGATACGCTGGGGCGAGGAACTAGCCATGCATGCCGCGCCAACCGATGCGCTGGCCGATGCGCCAGCGGCGGGCCTCAGCAACGGCCTGCGGGTCGCGGCGCGCTACGCCGTCAGCGGTGCGCGGGAAGAAGGTGCGCTTGGCTTGCCCTCGGTGTTTGAAATCGGCGTCCCGGCGCTGCTGGCCTCACGCGCACGCGGCGCCAGCATGACGCACGCCCGCATCGATACGCTGTTCACACTGATGGCGCGCATCAACGACAGCAACGTCTATCACCGCGCCGGCCCGCAGGGCGCGCAGACCGTGCGCGCCCACGCCCAGCGGTTCATCGACCTTGGCGGCACGGCCAACGCCGGCTGGCACGCTGAAGCGCTGGCCAGCCATCAGGTATTCATCGAACAACGCCTGTCGCCAGGCGGCGCGGCCGACCTGCTGGCCGCCAGCTGCCTGGTACAAGCCATCGCCGCCATGGACTGCAGTCTGCGATGACGTCCTACGGCGCCCAATCCCGCCTGCTGCTGCTCTGCCCCGGCCAGGGCGGACAGCACGCCACGATGTTCGACCTGGCCCGCAGCAGCCCAGCAGGCCAGGACGCCAGCGCGCTGCTGACCGACCTCGCATTGACTGGCCTGACGCTGACCGGCGACACGGACATCTACGCCAACCGCACCGCCCAGCCGCTGATCGTGGCCGCCACGTTGTCGATGTGGGCGGCGATACGCGAGTTCGCGCCGACGCCGGCGCTGGTGGCCGGCTACAGCATCGGCGAGCTGTCCGCCTACGGCATCGCAGACGCCTTGCAGCCGGAGACCGCGGTCCGTTTGGCCGCAGAACGCGCGCAGCTGATGGACGAATGCGCCCTTGCCCTGCCCGGCCAAACACTGATGGCGATCTCCGGCCTCGCGCTATCCCGCGTCGCATCCCTGCTTGCCGAACACGCTTTTTACATGAGCATAGAAAACGCCGACGACGCGTGCATCGCCGGCGGCCCGGCGGCAAGCGCCGCTGAGCTGGAGGCAGCCGTGCACGCAGCCGGCGGCCGCAGCACGCGCCTGCCGGTGGAAGTAGCCTCGCACACGCGCTACATGCAGGCCGCCGTCGCGCCCTTCGCCGCAGCCTTGCAGCGCACAGAATTCCAAACCATGAGCGCGCCCGTACTGGCAGGGATAGCCGCGATAACCGTCAACACCAAAACGCAAGCGGTAGACCAGCTCTCGCACCAGCTGGCCGAAACCATCCACTGGTCCGCCTGCATGGACGCCGCCGCCGAAGCCGGCGTCACCTACGCGTTGGAACTAGGCCCCGGCGCCGCGTTATCGCGCATGCTGCAAAGCCGCCACCCGCATATCAACACCCGCTCCGTGGCCGACTTCCGCACGCTGGACGGCATCCGCAAATGGCTGGAGCGCGCCGCCGAATAACGGGCGGTGTAAAACTCAACCGCGATTATTCTGCATCGCCCAGGCGACGATATTGGACGCATCCATCGCGCCCGGCTGCCGCGCCACCTCGCGCCCGCCCTTGAACAACGCCAGCGTCGGAATGCTGCGGATCGCATAGCGCGCCGCCAGCTCCTGCGCCTCCTCCGTATTCAACTTCACCACACGGAACTGCGGCTCCAGCCGCTGCGTCGCCTGCGCATAGAACGGCGCCATCGTCCTGCACGGCCCGCACCATGGCGCCCAGAAATCCACCAGCACAGGAATGTCGCTGCGTTCGATATGCTTGAGGAAGCGCGCGGCCGACAACTCCAGCGGCTGTCCGGTGAACAGCTCCTTCTGGCACTTGCCACACACAGGCTGTTGCGCCAGCTTGGCTGCAGGCACGCGGTTCACGGCGTCGCAATGGGGGCAAACAATGTGCAGCGACTCAGGCTGCGCGGCGGTGGTATTCGTCATCTTTATCTCCAGACAGCATCAAGCCGCCCATGATAAAGCAAGGACAAAAAAAATGCCGCCCACCGCGAGTCGAATCGCGGCGGCGGCGAAGATCACATGCTATCGGCTTCGATGCCCGCTTCAGGTTTCTTTGCGTGCGCCGGTTTGCTTGCCGGCTTGCGCTGCCTGGGCGGCAGCCTGCGACTGGGAGGCTTGTCCGCCCTGCATGCTGCCTTCGCGGCTTTCGGTGCCGTTGGAGCCGGCGCTTTGCATGGTCGAACTGCCGCGCATTTCGTTGCCGCGCGATTGACGCACTCCGTCCGCATGGCCGGCAAACGGATCGGTGAAGCGTTCCACCGCATCCTGATGGCTGCGCAGGGTTTTTTCCGTTTCTTCCGACGTCACGCGGGCCACTTCATCGGCCAGGGCCTTAGCGGTGCGGCTGGTTTCCTGCACATGCTCTTCCGCCACTTTGGACAGGTCGACCTGGGTGTCCGCAGCGATGCGCGACAGATGCTGCTGATAGGCGCGCAGCTTTTCCGCCGCAGGCTGGGCATGGGCGGCGACAGCGGCGAACGCTTCCGTCGGACGATGCGCGGTGATGACGTGCTGGCCCGCCGTCGTGCTTTCTTCCAGCATGGTTTGAGCCAGTTGAATGTTCAGATCGCTGTACTGCTGAACGGTACGGAACAGGGATTTCGACATGTCGTTGAAGAACGACAATTGGGCTTCCATATGGTTTTTGGCTGCTGGGGTAACAATTTGGGAAAATGGATACATAAATGCCTCGAAAAGAAAGTAAGGATGGCCTGGGGGTGTCGAACCGGTTTCGACGACGCGTCTGCAGCGCGAATGCCAAGGCTACGTTAGACAGTCCCGCGACCTCTGATCTAGATCAAAGGTGTGCCATCCCTCTTCTCTTCAGTCCCGCGCGCTCCGCCATCGTTGATAGCCGAGGCCGCCTATGGTCAGCAGCAAGCCAAGCAGCAACTGCACGCTCACCGTTTGCACGCTGGCCACGCCGTTGAAACCGACCACATCCAGCGCAGGCACCTTGGTGGCCTGCGTGGCCACATACAGGCCGAACAGGAACAAGGCCAGGAAGGCGCGCGCTGTGCGGCTCAGGTTGCCCAACATGCTGGCCGCGCCGGCCAGCGTCAGCACGCCGGTCAGCAACGCGGCAGCGCGCAGCGGTTCCGTCATCGACCAGCGCAGCAGCACCGGCGCCGCGAACAACAGCGCCAGCAGGCAGGAAGCCAGCAACTGCGCGGCGTAGCGCCGTCCGCTACCGCCCGGTACCGTGCCGCTCATCGCCGCCACGTCGTGCTGGTGGTCGCGCACGCTGATGTCGCTGACCAGGATGCCCCAGATGGCGACGGCGGCAATCGTCACGCCGCCCAGCGCGACGGCCGGCACGACACTGCCCACGACCAGCAGCACCAGCGCCGCAAGGATGGCCGCAGGATTGGACATCAGCGTCAGTGCCAGCACGGCCAGCGCCTGGCCGGCCAGGCCGGGCACGCGGGCCGCCAGCGCAAACAGCGGGCGCACCAGCCGTGTCAACGGCCGCATTAAGCGGTTAACCAGCGCCAGCGGCGACCAGCGGCCGCTGCCCGCTGCCCGCACCTTGACGCGGTCCGGCGAGAAGCGGTGGAACAGCCAGAAGGCCGGCAGCAGCGGCAGCATGGCCAGCAGCGCGCAGCCCAGGCGCGTGAACACCAGTTGCGCCGACCATAACCAGGTAGGCAGGAACACCGGCGGCAGCGCGGCATCGAAGGTGCCGCCGCCGAGCGCGAAACTGGTACTGTGTATGGTCTCCTTGATCATCAGCACCGTGGCGGCCAGGCCGGAAAAATCGAGCAGCAGCAACGGCGTCCAGCCAAAGCTGCCTTCGACCGAGACTGCGGCGGGCAGCGCCATCTGCGTCAGGTACAAGAGAAAATACAGCACGTCGCCGCGCTTGCCCATCAGCGGCGCCCAGGAGTCGCACAGCAGCGCCATCGCGGCGGTGAAGAACACCAGCGGCAGCATCATCAACGCGAACATCTGGCCGTAGACCAGCAGCTGTATCGGCCCCTCGCCGCGCACGACGTGCAGCACCAGCATGGTCAGCATGAAGATCACCAGCAGGCCGCCCAGATAAGCCACGCTGCCCAGCCAGCGGCCGAACAGGAACACGGCGCTGCTCACCGGCGTGGCCGCCAGCACCGAGCCGGCGCCGCTGCGCACGTCCTCGCTCATGCGGCCGCGCGCGAGGTAAAAGCCAAGCCCGCGAGGCCGAAGAACAGGCCGCCCAGCCCCGCGCTGCCCAAGGCCAGGCAGCTGCTGGTGTAGGCTACGCGTACGTTGTCGACCACCAGCATCACCTGGCTGCCGGCCGGATCGCCGACCATCAGCCAGGTCAGGACGATCAGCGCCAGCACGGCCACCAGCGTGCCGGTGCGGCGCATGCGCAGCCGTACCTCGGTCAGCAGCAACAGCTTCAATGCCAGCGCGTTCATACCACCGCTTCCTGCACGGCGTAGCGCCGCGTCATCAGCGCTTCTTCAAGAGTCGGTTCTGCAGGCACCGCGCCAGCGCACGGCGACGAGGAATGGGCGATGCGCAGGTGGATGCCATGCTCGTTGCGCTGCGCCTGCAGCACCTGCACCTCGGCGCGCAAGGCGTCGTAGTGCTGCGCCTCCACCGTCACCGACCACACCTGGCTGCGCGCGGTCTGCACGAAGCTGTCCGGCGTGTCATAGGCCACCAGCTTCCCTTTGTTCATGATGGCCAGGTGGCTGGCCATGTTCTCGATGTCGGACACGATGTGGGTCGACACGATCACCAGCTTGCGGAAGCCGATCTCCGACAGCAGATGGCGGAAGCGCAGCCGTTCTTCGGGATCGAGGCCGGCGGTCGGCTCGTCGACGATCAGCACATCGGGATCGTTGAGCAGCGCCTGGGCGATGCCGAGGCGCCGCTGCATGCCGCCCGAGAAGCCTGCCGCCTGCCGGTTCGCATGCTCGTGCAGGTTGACCATCTCCAGCAGCATGCGCAAGCGCGCCGGATCGCGCACGCCCTTCAGCGCCGCGAAGTACTGCAGGAACTCCAGCGCCGTCAGGTTCGGATACACGCCGAAGTCCTGCGGCAGGAAGCCGAGCCGCCCGCGTATCGCGTCCGGCTGCTTGACGATGTCGGCGCCGTCGAACAGGATCTGGCCGCTGGTCGGTTTGGTCAGCGTGGCGATCATCTGCATCAGCGAGGTCTTGCCCGCGCCATTGTGGCCGATCAGGCCGACCACGCCGGCCGGCAGATTCAAACTAACGTCGTCGACTGCCCGCACGTTCTTCGTATAACTTTTAACGACATTGCGCAATTCAAGCATGTACAAAGGGCTCCTGGAAATGAAAGCGGGGCCGGCCCAGCACAATGCTGGAGCCGGCCCCGCAGACGGACGCCCTATTCTACTGTGTTATTTAAATAACACGGCAGCTTTTTGCACCGTCAGCCACACGCCGATCGCCAGCGGAATGCCGACCGCCAGCCAGCCGAAAGCCACCGCCACCGGGCTGGTGACGCCGTTCGAAGCGACGGCGTTGCCGGTCGATGCGGCCGCGTCGCGCTCGTGCGCCAGCTTCTTCTCGGCGGCCAGTTCGGCCTCGCTCATGAAGTGCTTGTCGGCTACCGGGCGCACCATCAGATTGCACAGCAGGCCAATCACCAGCAGGCCCGCCAGCAGATACATGGTGATGTCGTAGGCCTGCGCCTTCGGCACGCCCTGGGCGATCTGGTACTCGCGGATGTACGTCACCAGCAGAGGACCGAACACGCCGGCCACCGACCACGCGGTCAGCAGACGGCCATGGATCGCGCCCACCATCTGGGTGCCGAACAAGTCGGCCAGGTAGGCCGGCACGGTGGCGAAGCCGCCGCCGTACATCGACAGGATGATGCAGAAGGAGCCGACGAACAGCGCCAGCTGCGCGCCATGCGCCATCGATGGAATCAGGCCGTACAGCGCGATGCCCAGCACGAAGAAGATGCCGTAGGTAGCTTTGCGGCCCAGGAAGTCCGAGCACGAAGCCCAGACGAAACGGCCGCCGATGTTAAACAGCGACAGCAGGCCGGTGAAGCCGGCGGCGATCGCGGCGATCTGCCCTTTCTGCGCCAGCGTCAGATCGTTGAACGCGACGTTCACGCCCAGCAGCTGGCCGGCGAAGATCTCCTGCAGCAGCGGCGAGGCCATGCCCAGGATGCCGATACCGGCCGTCACGTTCAGGCACAGCACCAGCCATACCAACCAGAATTGCGGTATGCCCCACACCTTGCTGGCGTGGACATGGCGGCTGGTGATCATGGTGTTGGCGCTGGCCTTGGCCGGCGGCGTCCAGCCGGCCGGTTTCCAGCCGGTGGGCGGCACGCGGTACGACAGCGCGCCTGCCATCATGAAGACGAAGTAGATCGCCGCCATCACCAGGAAGGTCTGCCACACGCCGACCGAATCCGGCGTGGCGAAGAACTTCATCAGCTTGTCGGCCAATGGTGCGCCGATCATCGCGCCGCCGCCGAAGCCCATGATGGCCATGCCGGTCGCCATGCCGCGGCGGTCCGGGAACCACTTGATCAGCGTCGACACCGGCGAGATGTAGCCGAGTCCCAGGCCGATGCCGCCGATCACGCCGGAGCCCAGCCACATCAACCAGATCTGGTGCTGGTACACGCCCAGCGCCGAGATCACCAGGCCGCCGCACCAGCACACAGCCGACACCACGCCGGCCTTGCGCGGGCCCGCATGTTCCAGCCAGCCGCCGAACAGCCACGCGGCCAGGCCGAGGAAGACGAAGAACATCGTGTACATCCAGCCCAGCATGGAGATCTGCCAATCGCAGCTCGACGACAGGATCTTGGCGATCAAGTCCATGTCGGCCGGACAGGCCAGCGACTCCTTGATGCCCAGCGCGCGCGACAGCGGCAGCCAGAACACGGAAAAGCCGTAGGCCATGCCGATACACAGGTGGATAGCCAGCGCCGCAGGCGGCACCAGCCAACGATTGAAACCGGAGCCGGCTACCGTCCGCTCCTTATCCAGAAAATCAAAAATTGCCATGCACAACTCCTTTAAATTCATGTAACTAGAGTACATGTTTCCCCAGAACAACTAGGGGCGGAGGGTAGCACAAAGCAAGTGAGTTTGTCTTACGGATATCGTTTCAAATCGTCCAACGTGAACCACAATTCCTTGCGGTTCAGCGGGGTTTGCGGCGTCAGCAGCGGGTTGGGCAGGTTGATCACCAGCCGATGCTCGAAGCGGGCATTGCGCAGCAGGCGGCCGTAGTGCAAGTAAAACAACTGTTCGAAGCTGCCGTCGGCCAGCGCCGCTTCCAGCCCCGTCCGCACGGCCTCGGCCAGCGCCGGATTGTTGCGGTTGACGAAGAAATAGTCGGCGGTCGGATAGTGGATCACGATGTAGGGATCGATCGCCAGCTCGGGATGGCGCGCGGCCTCGGCCCAGATCTCGTTGGCCGAACGCGGCGCCCAGTCGATGCGGCCGGCGTTCAGCATGCCGAACAGGCCGCTGTAGACCGCCACCGGATGCACTTTCAGCCCGCTGTGGCGCAGGATCTGCACGTCCGGCCAGTCGTGGCCCTGGGCGGTGGTGTAGCGCTTCAGGTCGTCGACCGTGCGCACGTCGCGCAGCAAGTCCTTGTGGTCGGCCCGCACCAGGCCGATGCGCCAGCCGATCAGGCCACGCGTCATCGGTATCCGCACCGGCAGCAGCGCTTCCTCGCGCTCGGCCGAGGTCATGGTGCCGACGATGTCGATGCGGCCCGAGCCGGACTGCAACTCCACCAGCGCCCGGTTCTGCTGCATGCGCGTCGGCGACAGCTCGACGCGATAAACGCCGCCGGACTTGGCCAGCGCCAGCTCCAGCAGCGCCTGGCCGTACTCGCCACGCTCGTCATCGATGCTTTCGGCGCGCGGATAGCGGACCACGATGGGTTCGGCCAGGGCGGCGACGGCCGCAGCCGAGAGCAGGCAGACGCACAGCAGACGACGCAGAATAGACATGGATTTCATCCAGAAAGTATCTGTTTTTCAATACTCGCCCAGTTGCCCGGCGGCGTCAAGCCTGCTGAAATTTTAGTCAAACCTGTGCACATGGCCGCAGAACGGTGTACACTTTCGCTACTTGCCGAAGGGAAATATCATGGCCATCGCCGCACTCAGCTCAGGAATCACCGGACTCAACGCCTCGGAACGCGCGCTGGGCAACAGCGCGCACGCGATCGCCAACATCGGCACCCAGGGCTTCCAGCCGACGCAGGCCGTGTTCAAGGAAAACGCCCCGGCCGGCAGCGGCGTCTCGATCTCTTTCCAGGCGCAGCAACTGCAAGCGGCGGACGCGCCCAGCGGTACCGACCTCGCCACCGAAACCACCAACTCGCTGGTCTACAAGGCGCAGTTCGACCTGTCGGCCAAGGTGATCCAGGCCGCCGACCAGAATATCGGCACGCTAATCAACACCAAAGCTTGACAGGGTCTGGCCGAGTCGGCACATTGAAGTCTTCCGAAGAGGGAGACCATGATAAGAGACCAGGAAACGCTGAACATCCTGCTGGATAGCATCCGCCGCTTCGTGCGCGAACAACTGGTGCCGCACGAGCAGCTCGTGGCCGACACCGACCAAATCCCTCCAACGCTGGTGGCGCAGATGCGCGAACTGGGCCTGTTCGGCCTCTCCATCCCCGAAGCCTACGGCGGCCTTGGCCTGACCATGGAAGAGGAAGTGCTGGCCGCATTTGAAATCGCCCGCACCTCGCCCGCCTTCCGCTCGCTGTTCGGCACCAACAACGGCATCGGCTCGCAGGGCATCCTGATCGACGGCACCGAAGAGCAAAAGAACGCATGGCTGCCGCGCATGGCTTCCGGCGAGATCGTCGGCGCCTTCGCGCTGACGGAGCCCGGCCACGGCTCGGACGCCGGCGCTCTCGACACCTCCGCCGTGCGCGACGGCGACCACTACATCATCAACGGCACCAAGCGCTACATCACCAACGCGCCGGAAGCCGGCGTGTTCACCGTGATGGCGCGCACCGACAGCAGCCGCAAAGGCCCGAGCGGCGTATCGGCCTTCATCGTCGAACGCGACACGCCCGGCATCTCGCTCGGCAAGACGGACAAGAAGATGGGCCAGCGCGGCGCCCACACCTGCGACGTGATCTTCGAAAACTGCCGCGTGCCCGCCGCCAGCATCATCGGCGGCAAGGAAGGCCAGGGCTTCAAGACCGCCATGAAGGTGCTGGACAAGGGCCGTCTGCACATCTCGGCGATCTGCGTCGGCGTGGCCGAGCGCATGCTGGACGATGCGCTGCGCTATGCGATGGAACGCCAGCAGTTCGGCCAGCCAATCGCCGAGTTCCAGCTGATCCAGGCCATGCTGGCCGACAGCAAGGCCGAAATCTACGCCGCCCGCAGCATGGTGCTGGATGCAGCCCGCCGCCGCGACAACCACGAGGACATCTCCACCGAAGCCTCGTGCTGCAAGCTGTTCGCCTCCGAGATGTGCGGCCGCGTGGCCGACCGCTCGGTGCAGATCCACGGCGGCGCGGGCTATATGTCCGACTACGCGGCCGAGCGCTTCTACCGCGACGTGCGGCTGTTCCGCATCTACGAAGGCACCTCGCAGATCCAGCAACTGGTCATCGCCCGCAACATGATCAAGGCGGCCGAGGGCTGATGGACGCCATCGACACCACCCAGATACTGGCGACGCTGCCACAACGCCTGAGCGGCATCCCGCGCCGTTGGGCGGAGCGTGCACCGCAAGCCTGGGCGCTGCACGATGGCGCGCGCCATTGGACCTATACCGAGCTGGCGGCCGCCATCGACGCCACCGTGGCGCAGCTGCGGGCCTTGCAGATACGGCCCGGCGACCGATTGATGGTGGTCGGCGAGAACTGCGCGGCGCAAGTGGCGCTGATCTTCGCCGCCGCCGAGGTGGATGCGTGGATCGTCAACGTCAACGGCCGCCTGTCCGCTCGCGAGGTGGACCAGATCCGCGATCACAGCGGCGCGCGACGCGTGATCTACACGTCGGCACCAGACGCCGCATCGGAGACCGCGGCGCATGGCCTGCGCCATGGCGCCGTGAGCGCGCCCTCGCCGTTCGGTCAGTGGATGATCGGCGACCTCAATCCCGACTGCGCGCCGGAGCCGGTGCATGCCTCGTCGGCACAACAGGTGGCTGCGCTGATCTACACCACCGGCACCACCGGCCAGCCGAAAGGCGTGATGCTCACGCACCGCAATCTGCTGTTCATCGCCGCAGTCTCCAGCACCTTGCGCGGCCTGACGACTAGCGACCGGGCCTACGGCGTGCTGCCCATCACCCACGTCTACGGCCTGGCCTCGGTCATGCTGGGCACTTTGTACGCGGGCGCCTGCCTGTACCTGTGCCCGCGCTTCGCGCCGGACGCCGTGTTGAAGGCAATCCGCGACGACGGCCTGACGATACTGCAAGGCGTGCCCGCCATGTACGCGCGCCTGCTGGAGACGCTGGGCGACACCAGCGCGCCACTGACGTCGCGACTGCGCTTCATCTACGCCGGCGGTTCTCCGCTTGCACCCAGCCTGAAAGCGCAGGTGGAACGGCTGTTCGGCCTGACGCTGCACAACGGCTACGGCATGACCGAAACCTCCCCCACCATCAGCCAGACCCGCCTGGACCAACCGCGCGGCGACGACTCGGTCGGCCAGGCCATCCCCGGCGTGGAAGTGCGCCTGGTCGATGCCGGCGGCGCCGACGTCACGAACGCTGCGGACGGCGAGCTATGGGTGCGCGGCCCCAACATCATGGCCGGCTATTACCGCGAGCCGGAACTGACAGCGGCAGCGATGCGCGACGGCGGTTGGCTCAACACCGGCGACGTCGCCCGGCGCGATGCCGACGGCGCGCTGTTCATCGTCGGCCGCACGAAAGAGTTGATCATCCGCTCCGGCTTCAACGTCTACCCGCTGGAAGTGGAGACGGTGCTGAACGCGCATCCGGCGGTAGCGCAATCGGCCGTGGTGGGCCGCGTCGCCGCCGACGGCAATGAGGAAGTAGTGGCCTTCGTCGAAATCGATCCGCGCCGCCAGGTCACGCCTGAGGAATTGCAGCAGTACTTGGCGGGCCTGCTGTCGCCGTACAAATGTCCATCAGAGATTATCGCCATGCAGGCCCTGCCCGCAGCGGCCACCGGAAAAATATTAAAAGGGCAGCTGCGGCAACTGGCACAAAGATAACCACACCAAGGGGAGACCGGCATGAAAAACATCACAATCGCGGCACTGATCGCGATGGCAATGGCAGGCGGCGCACGTGCCGAGGAATTCACGGTCGGCGCGGAACTGCCGCTGACAGGCACGCTGGCCCGCGTCGGCTCCGGCATGCAGGAAGGCGTGATGGTCGCCGCCGAAGTGTTCAACAAGACCAACGGCAAACACAAGATCAAGATCGTCACCATCGACGACGAATCGGCGCCGGCCAAGGCGGTAGCCGCTGTCGAGAAGCTGGCCAGCCAAGGCGCGGTGGCGATCACCGGCGGCTACGGCTCCAACAACATCTCCCCCGCATCCGACGCGGCCAACAAACTGGGGCTGGTCTACATCACCTCCGGCGGCGTGGACGATAGCCTGGTCAACAGCGGCCGCAAGAACTTCTTCCGCATCAATAACACCGCAGGCTATGAAAAAGCCGTGCAGGGACTGCTGGCGGACATGGGCGTGAAATCGGTGTCCATCGTGTTCTCGACCAAGGAAGCCACGTCCGACCTGGCCAACTCGGTGCAGAAGGTGTTGGCCACCAAGGGCGTCAAGGCCGTCACCCATTCCTTCGACCCGGCCATCACCGACTTCAAGCCGATCATCAACAAGATCAAGCTGCAGGACAAATCGGAAGCGATACTGATGGTCGGCTACGAGAACGATTACGTCGGCATCCTGCGTGCCGCGCGCGTACTCAAGCCGCCCGTCAAGGCGATGATAGGCGTGTGGTCGCTGGCGACGCCGAAGATGGCGTCCGAATTCCCGGACCTGATGCCCAATGTGTACGGCACCGCGCTGCTGCCCTTCCCCGCGCACTTCGACACGGCGGACGGCAAGGCCTTCGCCGAGGCCTACAAGGCGTTGTACAAGAAGGAGCCGGACTATCTCGGCCAGTTCGGCTATGTGCAATCGATGCTGCTGTTCGAAGCCATCGCGCGCGCCGCCGACAAAGGCACGGTAAAGAAAGGCGGCGTGGCCGAAGAGCTGCGCAAGACCGACCGCGACACGCTGATCGGCCGGGTGCAGTTCGGCGCCAATGGAGACAATCCCAACTTCGTGCACCGCATGGGCCAGCACCAGGGCAAGAACATCGTCATCGTCTGGCCCAAGGAGACGGCGACCGGCAGCATGGTGTATCCCGGCCTGCCCTGGTAAGCCGTCGTGACGGAACTGATACTCCAGGCGTTGTATTCCGGCCTGCTGCAAGGCGGCTCTTACGCCCTGATCGCACTGGGCCTGGCGCTGGTGTTCGGCACCATGCGGGTGATTAACCTCGCCCACGGCGAGCTGGTGCTGCTGGCGGCTTACATCGCCTACTCGGTGGAATCGGGGCTGGGGCTCAATCCGGCATGGGCGATACCGATAGCGCTGCTGGTGGTCAGCGCGACGTCGGCCGGCGTGTACTGGATCGTCAGCCGCATCAAACAGGATCGCGAGATCAACTCGCTGATACTCACCTTCGGCATCGGCGTGATCCTGACCAACCTGATACTGCTGATCTGGAAGGCCGACGTGCGCTCGACCAGTTCCAGCTGGTTACAGGAGGCCTTCGTGGTCGGGCCGCTGTACAGCATGCGCAGTGAATTGATCTTCTTCGTGGTCAGCCTGCTGCTGATGGGCGGCTTGTGGTGGTGGCTATCGCGCAGCTGGTATGGGCGCGCGCTGCGGGCCGTGTCCAGCAACCGCGACGCCGCCAAATTGATGGGCATCGCGCCGGGCCGCACGGAGCTGGTGTCGTTCATCGTGGCCGGCATGCTGGCCGGGTTTGCGGGCGTGGCGCTGTACAGCTACGGCGTGATCCAGCCCGCGTATGGCGGCGCGCTGACGGTCAAGGCCTTCATCATCACCGTGCTGGCGGGCGTGGGGTCCATCCCCGGCGTGCTGATAGGCGCAGTGCTGCTTGGCGTGGCCGAAGCGCTGACCGTCACGCTTGCCAGTTCGGCACTGCAGGAATTGGCCGGCATGACCTTGTTCCTGCTGGTGCTGTTCGTGATGCCGAATGGCCTGATGGGCGCGGCCCGGAGGCGCGGATGAAGCGCGTGTGGTGGCTCGCCGCCCTGGCCGCAGCATATGGCGCCGTGCCCTTGCTGCTTGGCGCCGACAACTACATCATGAGCCTGATCGTCGCCGCCATGGTGATCGGCTGCGTAGCCTTGTCCTGGGCGCTGCTGGGCAACTTGGGCGGCATGGTCAGCTTCGGCCACAGCGCCTTCTTCGGCGTGGGCGCCTACGTATCGGCCATCGTGACCGTCAAGCTGGGCGTGCCGGTGCTGGCCGGGCTTGCGCTGGGCGGCATCGGCGCGCTGCTCGCCTCCGTGGTGATGCTGCCGGTGCTGCGGCTGCGCGGCCCCTACTTCGCGCTCGCCATCCTGGCCTACGCCCACATATTCCGCATCCTCGCCACCGAATGGACCTCGCTCACCGGCGGCTCCGGCGGCATCGCCAACATCCCCGGCCTGCCGACCATCCTCGGCTACGACATGAGCGGCAAAACCGGCGCCTACCTGACGATACTGACCATCGTACTGGCATTCGCGCTGGCCTACCGCGCCATCCGCGCCAGCCATTACGGCACCGCCCTGCGCGCCATGCACGACAGCGAAGACGCCACCCGCGTGGTCGGCGTTAACAGCACACTGCTCAAGGGGCTGATGCTGATGGTCTCCGCCTTCATGGCCGGCGTGGCTGGCGCGTTCAACGCCCACTACATCAACTTCCTCGAACCGGACTACGCCTTCAACGGCCTGTGGGTGACGCTGCCCATCGTCGCCGCCATCTTCGGCGGCTACCGCACCATCGCCGGGCCGGTGGTCGGCGCACTGGTGGTCTACCTGCTGGACCAGCTGGTGTTCAAGACCCTGATCCCGACCGGGCATCAACTGGTGCTGGGTGGGCTGCTGGTAGCGATGATCATCTTCAGTCCCACCGGCCTGCTCGCCCTGCTGCGGAGGAAAGACCATGCTTGAGCTGAACAATCTCTCGGTCCGCTTTGGCGGCCTGACGGCGGTCAACGCCGTCACCCTGACGGTCGGCACGCACGACGTGGTCGGCCTGGTCGGCCCTAACGGCGCCGGCAAGACCACGCTGTTCAACGCCATCTCCGGCCTGGTGCGGCCGACCGGCGGCACGATACGCTTCGACCGACAGGACGTGATCCGCACGCCGATCTACCGGCGCGCGCGGCTGGGCATAGGCCGCACCTTCCAGATCCCGCAGCCCATGCACGAGCTGACGGTGCGCGAGAACCTGGTGGTGGCGCAGCGCTTCGGCACCGGCAGGATCGACGACGACAAGATCGACGAGATACTGGAGTTCACCAGCCTGGCCGACAAGGCGCATCGCGACGCCGCCACCGAACTGGCGCTGACCGAGTTGAAGGCGCTGGAAGTGGCGAAGGCGCTGGCCACCACGCCCAGGCTGCTGTTGCTGGACGAAGTACTGGCAGGCCTGGAGACCAGCGGCAAGCGGCGCTTCATGGGCATGCTGAAGGAGATGCACGAGCGCTTCGGCGTGGGCATCGTCATCATCGAGCACGATATCGAGACCATCAACTCTTTGTGCCAGCGGGTGGTGGTGCTCAACTTCGGCCAGTTGATCGCGGACGGTACGCCTGATGCGGTGTTCAACGATCCGGAAGTTATTCGAAGCTATACCGGAGCGGCGCATGCTTGAACTGGACCAGGTACGCGCAGGCTACGGCGCGATCAACGTGTTGTGGGATGTATCGCTGAAGGCGGAAGCGGGCAAGCTCACGACGATCATCGGCCCCAATGGCGCAGGCAAGACCACGCTGCTGCGCGCGATCATGGGACTGGTGCCAGTGACCGCCGGCGAGATCCGTTTGAACGGAGAGCGCCTGAACGGAACGCCGACATGGGAAATGGCGGACCACGGCATCGCCATGATCCCCGAAGGCCGCATGGTCTTCCGCGACATGAGCGTGGAAGAGAACCTGATCATGGGCGCCTTCCACAAATCGCACCGCCAGCATGTGAAGCGGCGATTGGAAGAAGCCTACGAGATGTTCCCACGCCTGCGCGAGCGGCGCACGCAACTGGCCGGTTCGTTGTCCGGCGGCGAAGCACAAATGCTGGCGATGGCACGCGGCCTGATGTCCGATCCGCGACTGCTGATTATCGACGAGCCCTCGCTAGGCTTGGCGCCGTTGATCGTCAATGAACTATTCGAGATACTGGAACGCCTCAAAGCTGGCGGCCGCACCATCGTGCTGGTCGAACAAAATACCGAGCGTGCGGTGGCCGTAGCAGATCATGTCTACCTGATGCAAAGCGGACGCGTAGCCCTGTCCCAATCGGCATCCGAGGTCCAGCTCCAGCACCTCCACGACCTTTACTTTGCGCGCTGAAATGCAGGCCACTTAAAGGCTAGCACGTGATTTCAATTAAACCCATGAACAACGCAACGATCAGGCCGATGATTCCTCCAATCCCCACCCCAGCGATGACGAGGACACTCTTGAAAAGAATATTGCCAATCGACGCAGCAGGAACTTGTGCAGTGTCATTCATCGTTTTTCACCCGATATAAATGCGCGCTCAGAAATCCGCCGCATGATGTCTTGTTCAAGGTCGTCTGCCGACTGACCGCCCTGCTTAACGGCAGCCATGATGGAATGTACGTCCATCCCACCTGCTCTTGATGCCTCGACCAGGCTCCAGGTTCTTACCGCTCTTTTTCCACTTCTGCAGTACATCAAAATGGGCTTCGGAGCGTTTCTCAGCGCTTCTGCAAGCTGTGCAACGGACTGTTGCGGAATCTCGCCGTGTGGCACGGGCACGTAGTAAAATTTTACGTTGTTCGCCTTTGCCGCGACCGACATCGCCGTCGACGTAGGCTGGTCAACCGCTTCCCCGTCGGGGCGCAAATCAATGATCGTGGCAAAGCCTCGCTCCTTGAGCTGGCCTATTGCCTCCTGTTTGATCTGCTCCGTCACGGAGATGTCTTGCGTAAGTTTATTAACCGGCGCAAGCCGTGGATTTTTCAAATGAAAATAGCCTGCCAGGCACAATACAATTCCAATGCCGGCCAAGATGGAAAAGAAAAAAGTTCTCATCAATTTAATCCTCTAATACGAAACCGCAGGAACTGCCTCCAACTTAGGGGTTCTTAGCCAGCTGGGGATCAACCTTCGTCGGTATTAATTCGTTCGTCAGCTTGAGAAACAAGCTGCCATCCGGCAGTCGTGATTCCATGACGGTTTTCACGAAACCTTTCGCCTGCGGGAAGAACCATGATGGGGTCAACCTTCAATCCTGAGCCCATTCTTACCCTCAAAAATTTTACGAAGGGCGCCCCGAAGAGTTTCCATCTTACAGTCGTCAATACCAATCAAACGAATTGTGTAACTGCTATGACCATCCAGTTGCGCCGCAAGCTTGTCATCCAATGAAATGCTCAAAGTCGAACCTCCCAGTACGACGGAAAGATCGCTGACCTTACGATTGACTTGATCAAGCACCATCACTTCAATTTCATCTTCATCTGGAAACCTGGAAAGTGAAAAGCAATAGTTCTGATCTTGGTCGAAACAATAAATCAACGCCATTTGGTAATGATCGTCAAACGGCGAGGCAGAGAAGGTTGCGTTAAGATACATTGGAGTTTTTACGTTTTATATACCAAGAAAAAGCGATGCGTTGAACGCTTCTGGCCAAACTCGGCCAAGCCCTAATACTAGCATTCTGGCTCGGGCTAATCAGCGAAGCCTGATACGGTCAGAGAAGTCTATTTCTTTATCAAGCGCCCTCGCCTTGTCGGTGATGTGGGCTTGCCGCCGCAGCGAGTCGAAGCTACCCTGCCCGGCAAGCGCACCGATATCGAACAGGTAGCGGTCCAGATAGCCCGACGCCAGCAGCCGCCAATCGAGCGGCAAGCCGGGATCGATGCGACGCGCCATCTCGAAGACGATGGTGGTGCAGTTGGCGATCAGCGTGTTGTAGAAGCGCGGCTCGCGTTTGAGCAGCGCGCCTTCGTCCAGATAGGACAGGAACAAGGAACGCATCGCCTCCGGCGGCATCTTCAGCCGGTACAGATACATGTCCTCGCCGCGCACGTTGGTGCGCACGCGCAGGATGTCGCGCTCGTCGGCGGCGATCAGCACCGTCTCGAAACGTTTGAAGAAACCGGCGATGGCGTCGAAGCTCTCGCCGCGCTCCTTGCGTATCTCGATGGAGAACGTCAGATAGCGCCCATCAGCAAAGCCGAACGACACCAGCGTATGCGCGATGGCCGGCCCCATCCAATACGACAGCGCCACATCGACAGACTGCAGCAGGCTCAGATCATACTGCCGCTGCTCCCAGCGCTGCGTGTAGTCGGTATCGCTGCGCCAGTCGAAATTGCGCACCTGATCCAGCGTGACCACGCTGCCCTGCACCCGCCCCGTGACCATGCGCGCCACGTCGTCGGCCCACACGCGGTCATGACTGGGCTTGATGGTGCTCCACCATCCCATCATCAACACGATCGCCGCCAGCCATGGCAGCAGCATGCGCGCATTCCGGCGCCACCACCACAGCACCAGCGTTACCATGCTGGCTGTGGCCCAGATCAACGCCACAGCAGGCGCAGCCTGGAACCACAACGCACCCACGCCCCAAAACGACAGGCACAGCACCACGAACGCGGCGCACAGCTTGCCGGCGAGAGTCAGGTATTTTTTTATCATCCCCGATTATAGGGGCTTAATCCTCTTTATCGTCGACACTGCTCCCGCAGCCGATCTGGACGCATATTACTTTTAATGCAATACTCACGACCACGCCAATTATTCCGATAAGTACCAACATGGCGGTTCCCGTAAAGGTAGAAGAGACGCTTCACTTTAACGGCGCCGCGCTTATCAAGCCAATATCAAATACGGCGGCCATCTATCTCGAAACGGCATAACGGTGATTTCACTTAAACAGTTTAAATATTTTGTAGAGATCGTGGAGGCCGGCAGCTACTCGCGCGCGGCGGAGAAGCTGTACATCGCGCAATCTGCACTGAGCCGGCAGATCAAGGAGCTGGAGGACGAGCTGCAAACCCAGCTGCTCACGCGCGATTCGCGCCATATCGAGCTGACGCCGGCCGGCCAGCTGTTCTTCGAACGCAGCAAACGCATCCTCGACGACATCGACCACACGGTGGTCCAAGCCCGCCAGGTGGGACTGGGCGCGCAAGGCCTGATCCGCTTGCAGCATTCCAGCTCGGTGATCCTGACGCCCGCGCTGACGGGCGCGCTGAGCCGCCTGCTGACGGAGTTCCCCGGCGCGACGCTTGAAATCTCGATGGCGCCGTCGGAAGACCAGACCATGGACATCGAGGAAGGCCGCGCCGACATCGGCCTGATCCGCATGCCGACCTTGCGCAAGTATCCGCACATCCAGGTGCGCGAGCTGGCGACGGAGCGGCTGGTGGTGGCGGTGTCGCAGCACTCGCCGCTGGCGGCGCTGGACAATATCGAGCTGGCCGACCTGCACGACGAAGCCTTCATCTCGATCCCGCACAAGAGCCGGGGCGGCCTGAGCTATCTGGTGGCCAATCTGTGCCTGGACCAGGGTTTCTTTCCGAAGCAGGCGCGGGTGCTGTCGCGCAAGTCTTCGCAGTTGAGCCTGATCGAGGCCAACCTCGGCATCGCCATCGTGCCCGAGTGCATGCGGCTGATGGCGCCGGCCGGCGTGCGCTTCATTCCGTTGTCGGGCGGCGGCCTGTTGACCAAGGTGGGCCTGGCCAGCCGGCGCCAGGCGGAGCCGCTGGTGTCCGCCTTCGCCGACGCCCTCGTCCGCGAACTCAATCCGGCATCGTAGCGGGCGACTGATGGCGCTGGCATGTGGCACACTGGACGCCTGTAGATAGTCAACGAGGATGGCATGAGCGCGGGACCGGAAGACCAGGATCAACCACCACCGTCGCAACACCGGCGCAGCACCGACCAGGACCGCCGCGCGCCGCGCCAGGATGTCGGCACGCCGCGCTACCTGGATCCGGGCGACACCGTCTTCACTTTGTGGGGCCGCGTGCTGATGGCGCGCTACCGCCGCATCGCGGCCGCCGCCACGCGCCATATCATTCAACGGCCGCTGCACATCGGCGTATCGGCCCGTATCTTCCATCCCGAGCCTGGCGCCACCGGCCTGCGCAGCAAGAACCTGCAATATCTCGAAGAATCCATCGCGCAGTGGGTGATGTCGCGCGACGTGCTGGTGTTCATGATCCCCACCGTCAACATCGACGGCCTGCTCCACCCGTCCAACATCCGCCTGCGCGACTATGCCAAGCATCTGGACGGCCTGGTGCTGCAAGGCGGCGCCGATGTGTCGCCGCAAAGCTATTCGGAAACGCCAACCCGTCCTGAATGGGGCGGCGACCGCGCGCGCGACATGTATGAGCTGGAGCTGCTGCACGAGTTTGTCGAGGCCGGCAAGCCGGTGCTGGGCATCTGCCGTGGCTGCCAGCTGATCAACGTGGCTTTCGGCGGCACGCTGTACCAGGACATCGCCTCCGACGTGCCCGATTCGCTGGCCCACGTCAACGACGACTACGACCGCAACCGCCACGAAGTCAGCTTCCCGGCCGGCTCATCGCTGTCCAAGCTGTTCAGGGGCAAGAGCGCCGGGCTGGTCAACTCCATCCACCACCAGGCCGTCAAGACGCTGGGGCGCGATATGGCGGTGGAAGCCTTGTCCGTGCCGGACAATATGGTCGAGGCCATCCGCTACCGCAAGGCGCCGTTTGTGATGGGCCTGCAGTGGCACCCGGAATTCCACCAGGCCGGCGGCGTCGAATTGCTGGACTGCACCGCCATCCTCGACAATTTCCTGCGCGTCGCGCGCGAGACACGGTTCTAGGCCGCCGCAAAATTATTGGCCGGAGATGCTTGCCGGGTGTAAACTCATGGCTTACACCGATGAGGTCTTCCATGACGGGTCCGCGTTGCGCCACCATGATCGCTGTCAGCTGCCTGCTGCTGCCTTTGGGCTGCGCCGCTGAAAACGCTATCAATGTCGGCTATAGCGAACGTCCGCCCTACATGATCCCGATGCCGGACGGCGCCCCAAGCGGCCTGACCGGCACGCCCACCGCCAAAGCCTTCAAGACCGCCGGCATCCCCGTGGTCTGGCACAACGTGCCGACCAACCGCCAGCTGATCATGATTCACGACGCCACTGCGCTGAACTGCGCGGTCGGCTGGTTCTGGACGGCGGAGCGCGATGGGTTCGCCAAGTTCACCAAGCCAATCTATCGCGACAAGGACTGGATGGTGCTGGCCAACGCGGCCCTGGCGGCGCGCGGCGATACGACGTTGCGCGCGTTGTTGCAGCGGCCGGAAACCCGCATCCTGGTCAAGGATAACTACTCCTACGGCACCGAGCTGGACAAGCTGCTGGCGCCGCGCAGGGCCAGCCTGGCAATCTCCACCGCCGCCTCAGGCAAGATGGTGCAGTCGATCGCCAAGGGCGTGGTGGACATGATGTTCGTCTCCGAAGATGAAGGCCATTACATCATGGCCCACCATCCCAGCGAGCAGACCCGCAACCTGCGCCTGCTGCACTTCAAGGACATGCCGCACGGCCCCGAACGCCACATCATGTGCAGCAAGGCCGTGCCGGACGATGTCATCAACCGCCTCAACAAGGCGATCACGCTTAAATAGTTTCTATCAATCGTTTAAAACGTGAAGCCGTTTGCAGAAGATCTAATACCCGCTAAAAACAGGGGGTACAGTGTAAGGCTTGCCATACCATGGTTTTTACTCATGCCCCTCCCTGACCAACTCACCATGCCGCTGGCCCGCATCGAAAGCCGCATCCTGCTCATCCGCGGTCAGAAAGTCATGATCGACATTGACTTGGCCGAGCTGTATGGTGTGCCAACTAAGCGTCTCAACGAACAGGTCAAGCGCAACCAGGAGCGCTTTCCTGCCGACTTCATGTTCCAGCTCACGGCTACCGAAAAGCAGGAGGTGGTCGCAAATTGCGACCACCTCGCCAAATTGAAATTTTCAAAGTCGTTACCGTATGCCTTCACCGAACATGGAGCCATCCAGGCAGCCAATGTGCTCGCATCGCCGCAGGCAATCGAAACGGGCGTCTACGTGGTGCGGGTCTTCGTACATCTGCGTGAGCTGGTGACGTCGAATAAGGAACTGGCGCTTCGACTGGATGAACTGGAGAACAAGACCGACCTGATGTCGCTCAAGCAGGACGCCTTTGAACACAACACCCGCGTTCAACTCAAGCAGATCATCGACACGCTGCGCGAACTGATGACGCCTCCGCCGACGGTGCCCAAGCGCCCCATCGGCTTCGTAACGCCCGACGACAGGCCGGCAAAGGGGAAGAAATAGATCCTCCCATCACCGATCACTGCCCCCGGAAACGCTGAATCGCCGCATCCACCATGCCTTCCGCGCTGCCGCTGCGGTCGAACTGCTGGCGCAGGTAGTGGGCGTCGCTGCCCTCGTGCGTGACCTGCATCAGATGCTGCAAGCCCGCCGTGCCGCCCAGCGCCGCGCCGTGCGGCTCCATCTTGCGCAGCGTGGTCAGGATGTCCTCGCGCAGCGACAGGCTCTCGTAGGTCTTCGGATGCACCAGCGTGCCATCCAGGCCGAAGCGGCAGGCCTGGAAGCGGTTGTAGTTGTAGACCAGATAGTCATCCTCGGCCGGCGCCTCTTCGCGCCGCTCCAGCAGGTAGCGGCACAGCGCCTGCAGATACACGGCCAGCGCCGCCGCCCGCTCCACCGTCAGCGGCGTGTCGCACACGCGCAGTTCGATGGTGCCGAACTCCGGCTTCGGCCGGATATCCCAGTAAAAGTCCTTCATGCTCTTGATGACGCCGGTGTGCTCCATCTTCGAGAAATACTCGTGCTCGAAGGTCGACCAACGCTGCATGAACGGCGCCCGTCCGCTCATCGGGAAAGCAAACACGGAGTTCAAGCGCGCCGAGTTGAACAGCGTGTCATTCCCCTGCACATACGGCGACGAGGACGACAGCGCGATAAAGTGCGGCACGTAGCGGCTCAGCGAATGCAGCAGGAACAGCGCATCGTCGCCCGAGGCGCAGCCGATGTGCACGTGCTGGCCGAAAATCGTAAACTGTTTAGCCAGATATCCATACAGCTCCGACACTTCCTTGAAGCGCGGCTTGGAAAAGATGCGGCGGTCCGACCACTTCTGGAACGGATGCGTGCCGCCGCCGCAGATGCCGATGTTGAGCTGCTCGCCGGCCTGCACCAGCGTGTCGCGTATCACCTGCAGCTGCGACACCAGCTCGCTGTGGTTGGTGTGCACATCGCTGTTAATCTCGATCATGCTCTCGGTGATTTCCGGCGTGACGTTGCCGGGGAAAGGCTTGCGGCTCAACAGGTGCAGCAGGTCCGGACTGGAGGCCGTCAGGTCGAAGTCCGACAGGCTGACCAGTTGCAGCTCCAGCTCCACGCCCATGGTGAGCGGCTGCGATGATTTGAATGGTTCCAATGGCATGTTAGTGCTCCTCTTTAGCCGGGGTTTCGTTGGCCCAGATCAGCGCCCGCTGGGTGACGATGGGGCCCACCACTTCCAACAACAACGTCATCGCCGCCAGCGCGGCCAGTTCATCGACCAGCACGATACCCATGTATTTAGTCTGTTCCAGCAGCAGCGTGACGAACACCGACATCGGCGACAGCGCGATCCCGGTCAGCAAACCCTTGCGCCACGAGATGCCGCCGGCGTGCGAGAACGCGGCGACGGTGGCGGCCTTGACGACGAAGCGCGCCAGCAGCAGCACCACGCCCAGGCCCAGTCCAGCCACCACGCGCTCCCATTCCAGCGTGGACACGGCGAACACGAACAGCAGCACCGTCAGCAGTTCGCCGATGCCGCCGAAGTTGCGCTCGGTGCGGCTGAAGGCGACGCGGCTGTGGCGCGCGGCCAGGCCGAAGGTCAGCGTCGCCAGCACCGGCGAGACGTCGAAGGCGCGCGCCATCGCCACCAGCAGGATCACGCCCAGCGCAAAGGCGATGGTGCCGTCCTGCCCGATCGCGCCCAGGCGCCGCAGCACGGCCGGCACGATGAAGCCCAGCACGGCGCCCATGGCGGCCGACACCAGCAACTCGATCAGGCTGTGCGATATCGCCTGCGTCAGGCTGCCGGAAGTCTGGAACACCCAGAAGCCGACCACCACCTTGAACACAAACACCGCCAGCACGCAGTTGATGGCGACCAGATGCAGCACGCGCTCGGTCACTTGGCCCGAGCTGTCTTCCTCGTTGATCACGCGCAGCACGCCGGCCGGCGAGGTCGACATGGCCAGCGAGGCCAGCAGCAGCGAGGTCAAGGACGGCATGCCGGTCAGATGGGAAATCAGGTAGACCACGCCGAAGGTGGCGGCCGATTCGGCCAGGCCGCTGACGGCGATCCAGGGATTGATGCGCAACCAGTTCAGGTTGATGCGATAACCAAATTCAAACAGTATCAGTCCGAAGGCCAGATTGGCCAACATGGTCACATTGCTCGATGCGCCACTGCTCAGCGCGGCCGGCAAGGCCTGCGCCATAAAAAAACCTACCAGACCGTAGACGCTGATGCGCGGCAAACGGGTCCAGCGGTGCATGAGTTCTCCCGACAGCCAGGCCAATGCAATTGCCAAGGGCCAGCCTAGTTCGGTCATGATGACCTGAATATCCGGCATGTACTTCTCCTTTTTAAAGATACTTGTACAATTCTGAACACTTACGGCAATTCTCACCGTGCGCTAAGGAACATATAGGATCAACATGCTTGAATTAATCAGTGAACATGCCTGCTACGGCGGCGTACAGCGCTTTTATCGCCACGATGCGCGCGAGATCGGCCTGCCGATGCGCTTTTCCGTTTTCATCCCGGTGCAGGCCGCCGACGGCCCCGTGCCGGCGCTGTTCTACCTCGCCGGCCTCACCTGCAATGAAGAGACTTTCATGATCAAGGCCGGCGCCCAGCGCGCCGCCGCCGAAGCGGGCCTGATGCTGATCGCGCCGGACACCAGCCCGCGCGGCGCCAACATCGCAGGCGAAGCGGACAGCTGGGATTTCGGCGTCGGCGCCGGCTTCTATCTCGACGCGACGCAAGAACCCTGGGCCAGGCACTACCGCATGTACAGCTACATCCACGAACTGCGCGAGCTGGTGGTCAAGGAACTGCCGGTGGACGCCGAACGCATCGGCATCTTCGGCCACTCGATGGGCGGCCACGGCGCACTGACGATGGCGCTGAAGCGGCCGGACGTGTTCCGCTCCGTGTCCGCCTTCGCACCCATCGCGGCGCCGTCGATGTGCCCTTGGGGTAAGAAGGCCTTCAGCGGCTACCTCGGCGACGACACCAGCAGCTGGGAACAGTACGACGCCAGCCTGCTAATGGCGCGCCTGCAGACGCCCTTCCCGGCCGGCATCCTGATCGACCAGGGCCTGGGCGATAAATTCCTGGCCGAGCAGCTGTATCCCGAGGTGTTCGAAGCGGCCTGCCGCAGCGCGGCGCAGCCGCTGGAACTGCGGCGGCATGCGCGCTACGACCACGGCTACTACTTCATCAGCACCTTCATGGAAGACCACATCCGCTTCCATGCGCGCTGCCTGGCGGCGCTGTAACTTGCGCCGTCATTTGATCTAGAGCTTGATTTCCGTGCCCAGCCGCTGAAGGAACTGGCCCAGCCACGCAGGGTGTGCGGGCCAGGCTGGCGCGGTGACGAAGTTGCCGTCGGTGACAGCCTGGTCAACGGGAATGTCGGCATAGCTGGCGCCGGCCAGCTTGACTTCCGGCGAGCAGGCCGGATAGGCCGAGATGGTCTTGCCGCGGATGACGTCGGCGGCCGCCAGCAGTTGCGCGCCGTGGCAAACGGCGGCGATAGGTTTCGACGCGGCGGCGAACTGCTGCACGATTTCAATCACGCGCGGATTGAGCCGCAGGTATTCCGGTGCGCGGCCGCCGGCGATCATCAGCGCATCGTACTTGGCCACGTCGACGTCGTCGAAGTTGGCGTTCAGCGCGAACAGGTGGCCTGGCTTTTCCGTGTAGGTCTGGTCGCCTTCGAAATCATGAATGGCGGTCTTGATGGTCTCGCCGGCACGCTTGTCGGGGCACACCGCGTGCACCGTGTGGCCCACCATCTGCAGCGCCTGGAACGGCACCATGGTTTCGTAATCCTCTGCAAAGTCGCCCGTCAGAAACAGAATTTTCTTAGCTGCCACGGTATATCCTTTCGAGAAATGAAAACAAAAAAAGGGCCGCGACGTTGTCGTCGCGGCCCTTCGATACTACCCTTGTTTGGCTTGTCGTGCTTACACGCCGGCCTTGCCCAGCACGGTACGAATGGTGCCCGCCAGATCCTCGGCCGAGAACTTGGCCACGTAAGCATCCGCGCCCACGCCCTTGACGTGATCTTCGTTGGTCTTGCCCGACAACGAGGAATGGATCACGACAGGAATCTTGGAGAAGCGTGCATCCTGCTTGACCAGGCGGGTCAGCGTGAAGCCGTCCATCTCCGGCATTTCCAGGTCGGTCAGGATCATGGCGACGCGATCGGTGATCGGCACGCCTTCGGCCTTGGCGCCGTCGGAAATGTGCTGCAGGCGATCCCACGCTTCCTTGCCGGACTTGGTCATGATGAAGTGCGCCCCCATCGCTTCCAGGCCCTTCTCGATCAGGTTGCGCGCGACCACGGAATCGTCCGCCGCCAGGATGACCGCGCCCGGCTTGAGGATGACTTTCGGGCCGATGGTTTCAGGATCGACGTCCTTGCCTTCGGACGGCACCAGCTCGCGCAGGATGGTTTCCACGTCCAGCACCTGGGCCAGGCGGGTGTTCTGCACGTCGCCGTCGACGCGGGCGATACTGGTGACTTTGCCGCCGGCGGTGCCTTCGGCGGTCAGCACCTGGCTCCAGTCCAGGCGCACGATTTCATCCACCGATTCCACGGCGAAGGCTTGGGTGGTGCGGGCGAACTCCGTCACCAACATGATATTCAGACCGGTTTTTGGGGTCACACCGACGATGCCTGGCAAATCCAGCACCGTGATGATTTGTCCGCGCAGATTGACGACGCCCAGCATATGTGGCGGGGATCCGGCCACTGCGGTTACTTCCGGCATCGCGACAATTTCGCGGATTTTGAAGACGTTAATACCGAACAACTCGGAATGTTCACCGTTGGCGTCTGCGCCAAGGCGGAACAGTAGCAGTTCGAATTTATTGGAGTTGGTCAGATTGCTGCGCTCATCAACTTCCTGTTGAACTGATTTCATAGATTTCGTCTCCGTCGGTGTTAGCTCCGTAGGAAGTATAACGTTTGCAACTGCCCTCGTCACATTTTGAAAGAAGAGATATTGATTTGCAGCACGATATACAACGGTTGGCGCGGGGACGGACGTAAAAAAAGGAAGCCCTCAGGCTTCCTTTTAATGTGCTACTGAATTCTGGAGCGGGAGAAGAGTCTCGAACTCTCGACCTCAACCTTGGCAAGGTTGCGCTCTACCAACTGAGCTACTCCCGCAGAAGACGAAATTATGACAGAAAGATTTCAACTTTACTAGTGCCCTGACTCAACTTTTTAGAAAACCATCGATGGTGTAAGCTTGGTAGCGTTTTGCAATGAGTATCGTATCGATAATAAGGGATAGGGAATGGATTCAATCGAAGTCGTGCTGGTGATGCTGCTGGCGGTGGTGGCCAGCGCCTACCTCACCCGCCTGCTGCCGCGCGCGGTGCCGCTGCCGCTGGTGCAGATCGCGCTCGGTGCGCTGATCGCCGCCAAGTCCACGCGCGGCGTGGACCTGGAGCCGGACCTGTTCTTCCTCGTGTTCCTGCCGCCGCTGCTGTTCCTCGACGGCTGGCGCATCCCCAAGAGCGGCCTGCTGCGCGACAAGGGCACCATCCTGGAGCTGGCCCTGGGCCTGGTGGTGTTCACCGTGCTGGGCGCCGGCCTGCTGATCCACTGGCTGATTCCGGCCATGCCATTGCCGGTGGCCTTCGCGCTGGCTGCCATCATCTCGCCGACCGATCCGATCGCCGTCAGCTCCATCGCCGCCACCACGCCGATTCCGAAACGGCTGATGCACATCCTGGAAGGCGAATCGCTGCTGAACGACGCATCCGGCCTGGTGTGCTTCCGCTTCGCCGTGGCCGCCGCGATGACCGGCGCCTTCTCCGTCAGCACCGCCGGCCTCACCTTCGTCTGGCTGGTGGTGGCCGGCATAGGCGCCGGCGTCGGCGTGACGATGCTGGTGACGTGGGCGCAGCGCTGGCTGACCTGCCGCTTCGGCGAACCGGTCGGCTCGCCCATCCTGGTCAACCTGCTGCTGCCGTTCGGCGCCTACCTGGTGGCTGAGCGCATGCACGCCTCCGGCATTCTGGCGGCGGTGGCGGCCGGCATCACCATGAGCTACGTGGAGCTGAACGGCCATGCGCTGGCCAACACCCGCATCCAGCGTTCGGCCGTGTGGGACACGGTGCAGTTCGCGCTGAACGGCATCATGTTCGTGCTGTTGGGCGAACAGTTGCCCGACATCTTCCGCGGCGCCAGCGCCACCATCGAAGAGAGCGGCCACCTGAATCCGTGGTGGCTGGCGGTGTATGCGGTGGCGATCAACGTCGGCCTGCTGATGCTGCGCATGCTGTGGGTATGGGCGTCGCTGCGGCTGACCATCTTCAAGCAGAAGATACGCCATCAGCCGCGCATGAAGATCAATCCGCGCCTGCTGCTGGCGACCACGCTGGCCGGCGCGCGCGGCGCCATCACGCTGGCCGGCGTGCTGACGCTGCCGCTGGCGATGCCGGACGGCTCGCCCTTCCCTGCGCGCTCGCTGACCATCTTCCTGGCTTGCTCGGTGATCCTGGTATCGCTGCTGGTCGCCAGCCTGGGCCTGCCGCGCCTGCTGGCGGGCATGACCTTCCCGCCCGAGCCGGAAGAGCAGCGCGAAGAAGACCTGGCGCGGCGCGCGGCGGCCAACGCCGCCATCGTCGCCATCGAGCACACGCAGGTGGTGCTGATGGAGGCGGAATCGTGCGTCGATCCGGAGGCGTATCCGCAGGCGGCGGCGCGGGTGATCGCCTTCTACGAGCACAAGCTGAAAGAAGTCGATCCCGAGAACGACGCGGCCTGGCGCAAGACCGACCACGCCGAGAAGGAACTGCGGCTGGCGGCGCTGGACGCCGAGCGCACCACCATCTACGACCTGGCGCGGCACGACCGCATCTCCGACGACATCTCGCGCAAGCTGGTGCGGGAGATCGACCTGATGGAAGCGCGCTATCGGTAATTGAGCAGGGTGTCGGTAGGCAGCGGCACAGTCATTGTGGTAAGGGTGAGCGCGATGAGTTGACGTATCAATAAGAATCAGCAATCATCTGGGCCATGTTTAAAAAACGCTCACACATCGCGCTCGCCATTGCCTGGGTTTTATTCTGGCTGCTGATGAACATCACCGCCGTGCAGGACCATCTGCATGACGGGAATCACGACATCTGGAAGCCGATCCTGTGGGAGACATCGTCCGCGGTGACGGCCACGCTGCTGCTGCTGGCGCAGCGCTACTTCACCAGCAAGTACGACGCCCTGGTGGTACAACCACTGCGCTGGTTCGGGCTTCAGCTGTTATGCCTGCCGGTGTATTGGGCCGCGTTCGTGCCGGTCGCCTTCGGCATCCGCCACACTGTCTACGCCATGGCCGGCCAGGTCTACCGCCACACGCCATGGCCCGAGACCTTCCTCTACGAAGACATCAAGATCACGGTATTCTTTAGCATCTTCACCGCCATCACCTTCGGCGTGTTGTCATACCACGCCATGCAGGACGAGAAGCTGCGCGCCGAACGCATGAACAATTCGCTGCGCGAAGCGCAACTGCTGCGGCTCACCCAGCAGATGCAGCCACACTTCCTGTTCAACGCCCTGAACACCATCTCCTCGCTGATGCACAGCGACGTCGCGCGCGCCGACGCAATGCTGATCCAACTGGCCGACGTGCTGCGCGCAACGCTGGACGTCAGCGAGCAGCACCAAGTCACGCTGGAGATGGAGCTGCGCCTGCTGCGCGGCTATGCAGCCCTGATGAGCGAACGCTTCTCCGACCGCGTGCGCATCGACTGGCACATCGACGACGCCCTGCTCGACTGCCAGGTGCCGGTGATGAGCATGCAGCCGCTGCTGGAGAACATTTTCAAGCACACCGTCGAACGCCGCCGCCAGGCCACCGCCATCACCATCTCGGTCAGCCGCGACCGGGGCGTCATGCTGCTGCGGCTGGAGGACGACGGCGGCACGCTGACAAACAGCGCCACACCAAGCCCCACAAGCGGCAACGGCATCGGCGTGCGCAATCTGCGCGAACGGCTGGCGGCGCTGTATGGCGCCGGCGCCTCCTTCGACCTGATCCAGCTATCGCCCGCCGGTGTGCGGGCAGAAATGCGATTGCCATGCGCGTCCTGATCGTCGACGACGAGCGCCCTGCCCGCGACAAGATGCGCCGCCTGCTGGAGCAGGAGGCCGACATCACCGCCATCGACGAAGCTCGCGACGGCATCGACGCGCTGGAGCGCCTGCCCGCCTTCGCGCCCGACCTGCTGCTGCTCGATATCCAGATGCCCGAGATCACCGGCCTGGACGTCGCCGCCTCGCTGCCCGCGCCGGCGCCGCTGGTGGTGTTCGTCACCGCCTACGACGAATACGCGATCCGCGCCTTCGACGCCAACGCCATCGATTACCTGCTTAAACCTTACGACCAGCAGCGTCTGCAACGCGCCCTCCAGCGCGTGCGCGAACGTCTCGCGCAGCAGCGCGCAGCCGCCCTGACCGTTCCATCCATGCCATTGAACCTCAACGAAGAAACCATCTCCGCACCACCCGCTCCGCAGCCCGCGCTGCCCGCCATCCGCCAGTTGCTGATCCCCGAACGCGGCGGCACCCGCATCGTCCGGGTCGAGCAGATCCAATGGATAGAAACCGCCGACAACTACGTCGTGCTGCACACCGACGACGGCCAGCCGCTGATGCGCCAGACGCTGGCCGGCCTGGTGGACAAGCTGGGCCCACGCTTCCAGCGCTGCCACCGCCGCGCCGCCGTGCAGCTGGACTGGGTCGCCAGCGTGCAGCACCTCGACAAGGGCGACGGCGAACTGGTGCTGCGCAGCGGCGCCCGCGTGCCCTGCTCGCGCCAGTACCGCGCCGAAGTGATGGACCGCCTGCAAGCCACGGCTAGCCGTGCGCCGGAACAGCCGCCATCCTGCTAGCCTCTTTCAGCAAGGGCCAGCCTGCGCCCGGACAGCAGGCGTCGTCGTCAACCAAGATCAGGAGACCACCATGCACAGCATCCAGAAGATCACCCCCTTCCTGTGGTTCTCGGGCCGCGCCGAGGAGGCCGCCGAGTACTACGTCGGCATTTTCCGCAACTCCCGCATCTGCCAGGTCATACGCTATACCGAGGCAGGCCAGGAGCAGCACCGGCAGCCGCCAGGCAGCGCCATGACCGTCGCCCTGAAACTGGACGGCCAGGACTTCACGCTGCTGAACGGCGGGCCGATCTTCCAGTTCACGCCGGCGATCTCCTTCGTGGTCAACTGCGAGAGCCAGGAAGAAATCGATTACTTCTGGGAGCGTCTGTCCGCAGGCGGCGCGCCGGAGGCGCGGCAATGCGGCTGGCTGGCCGACAAATTCGGCCTGTCGTGGCAAATCGTGCCGACGGCGCTGCCGACGATGCTGCAGGACGCCGACGCCGAAAAGGCCGGCCGCGTCATGTCGGCCCTGATGGGCATGAAAAAGATCGACCTCGGCGAGCTAAAAAAGGCCTACGCCGGCCAATAGCTTGTGTGGCCAACCGGCCCGCCCCTCCGGCATCCCGTTTCGCCCCATCGCGCTGGACGCGGGCCATGGGGCGAATCTAGACTGGCTCCATTAAAACAAGGAGCCAGCCATGCCACAGAACGACCATCAGCGCCTGTACTTTCTCGACTGGATACGCATCTTCGCCTTCTTCGTCCTGATCTTCTACCACA
Organism: Rugamonas rivuli; assembly: GCF_009380165.1. Taxonomy (GTDB): domain Bacteria; phylum Pseudomonadota; class Gammaproteobacteria; order Burkholderiales; family Burkholderiaceae_D; genus Rugamonas; species Rugamonas rivuli. Next base: position 1,029,159 of record NZ_WHUF01000002.1, on the reverse strand, counting down.
CCGGCATGTACTACGTGAGCTGGGGCTGGCACGTCAAGAGTCCCGATGCCAGCACCGCCATCGAGCCGCTGATGCTGCTGTCGTCGCCGTGGCGCCTTGGCCTGCTGTTCATGATCTCCGGCGTCGCCACCGCCTTCATGCTGAAGAAAATCCGCGTCGGCGCCCTGCTCAAGCAGCGCAGCTGGCGCCTGCTGGTGCCGCTGGTGTTCGGCATGCTGGTGATCGTGCCGCCGCAGTCGTATTTTGAAGTGATCGAAAAGCTCAACTACGCCGGCAGCTACGCAGACTTCATGCGCCTGTATGTCAGCGGCTACCACGGCTTCTGCAAGGAAGGCAGCTGCCTCGACCTGCCGACCTGGAACCATCTGTGGTTCGTGGTCTACCTGTGGGCCTACACGCTGCTGATCGGCGCCGTCGCCGCACTGGCCGGCGCCGCGCGTTTGAAGTCGTGGTCCGATGCGCTGGGCCGCCGCCTGACCGGCTGGAAGATCATCGCGCTGCCGGTGCTGGCGCTGTACGCTGCCCGCTACGCGCTGGTCGAATACTTCCCCGAGACCCACGCGCTGGTCAACGACTGGTACAACCACGCCCACTACCTGATCCTGTTCGGCCTGGGCGTGATGCTGGCTTTGCAAAGCGGCTTCTGGGCCAATGTGGACCAGCTGCGCTGGACCAGCCTGGGACTGTGGCTGTTCAGCTGGGCCGTGATGGTGTGCCTGCACACGATGCCCGAGCCGATGGGCGACCTGCCCGTCATCACGCAACTGAAACCGCTGCTGCGCCTGATCTTCTGCGTCGGCCAATGGGCGCCCATCGCCGCCATCTGCGGCTTCGGCCACCGCCACCTGAACTTCGACAGCGCCAAGCGCCGCTACCTGACGGAGGCCGTGTTCCCGGTCTACATCCTGCACCAGACGCTGATCGTCTGCATGGCGCACTGGCTCAAGCCGGTGAAGATGGCACCGGGTACCGAAGGCGCGGTGCTGGTCGTGCTGACCTTCGCCCTCAGCTTCGGCATCTTTGAAGTGGTGCGCCGCGTCGCCGTGCTGCGCCCACTGTTCGGACTCGGTCGCGCTACTTCACAAAAGCCAGCGTATGTACCGCAGCGCCAGGCAGCAGCGGCGTCTCACGCCCAGTAACCCAATCGTTGCGGCCATCGAGGAAGTACGGCGACAAGGGATGGCCGCTTTGCCCGCCCGGCATGTTGAAGACACCCTGCTCCTCATGGCCCGGCGACACCGTCAAGCGTTCCGACTGGCCGAAGCCCGGTCCCGACACGCGCGGCATGTGCTGGTCGCCGGGCAGCATGTCCGGCGCCACTTTCAGGTACTTGCCCAGCACCGGAATCACGGACGCAAACGGATGCGCGCTGGCCGCCGTGTTGCGCTGGCCCCAGGTGGCGGCGGCCAGCGGCTTGCCATCCTTGGTCAGGTCCGCGACCACGCGGTCCAGCGCCGCCAGCTGCAAGGCCTGCCAGCTGGCGTACTGCGACGGCAGCCAGCCGGCCGGCTGCTGATCCAGCACGCGCGCCACCACCACCGGCCAGCGCGACGTCACGGCCGCCATATTGGCCTTGGAGTCGACCTTCGCCATCTCCTCGTTGGCGCTTTCGAAGAGGATGTCGTACAGCGCGTACATATAGGCGCGCGCGATGCGGTAGCCCACCGAGTCCACGCTGGCCTTGCCGGTCCAGCTGTCCTTCAGCAGCTTGAGCGCCTCGGCGCGTTGCGGATGGCCTTCCAGCGCCTTGGCGTCCAGCGCGGCGATGGCGCGCTCGCGCCATGGGGCCAGGAACACGGCGCGGTCGTCGAGCGTGATGGCGTAGACTTTCTTCACATCGGTCTTCGCGCCCAGCGCGGTCAGATCGTCTCGCACCTGATGCGTACGCGCGCCGAGGTCGAAGCCGCCGTCGCCCAGCAGCTCCGAGCCGGCGTTGGCCAGTTGGCGGCTGTTGGCGGTGGCCAGCTGGCCGCCCGCCGGGTTGACCACTTTCGGATATTCCTCCGGCTTCAGCCAGCCGGTCCACACGCCGGCCTGGTCGTCCGGCGCCAGCGGATAGGTGGCCGCAACGCCGGCCGGCGCGCGGCGCGGCAGCGCCCCGGCGATGGTCCAGCCGATGTTGCCCTTGTCGTCACCGCCGACAAAATTCTGCGCCGGGATGCCCATCGTCGGCGCGATCGCCATCGCTTGCTCCAGCGTGTCGGCGAACTCCAGGTTTTTGGCGTTGACGTTGACCGCCGCCGCCGTGTGCGCAACCCAGTGGATGGCGTAGCTGCGGCCCATCGCTTCGCGTATGGGACCCAGGCTGGTCTCGCGCACCGCCAGTTTCGCGGCCGGTTCGCCTTTGATTAATATCGTTTCCTCGTGCAGCACCGGGGTCTCCCAACCGGCTTGCGTGCGCACCTGGCCAGGCTTGGCCGCGTCGGTGTCGAGCGCGATCAGGTCCATGTAGTCGCCGTAGCTGTTGGTGAAGCCCCAGGCCACGTGGCCGTTACTGCCGACCACCACCACCGGCGCGCCCGGCAGCGTGACGCCAACCACGCGGCGCTGCCCGCCTTTCCCGTCGGGGAACTGCAAGGCGGCGCGGTACCAGATCGCCGGCAGCTGGATGCCGAGGTGCATATCGTCCGATACAATGGCGGCGCCGGTGTCGCTGCGCGCACCCGCCACGGCCCAGTTGTTGCTGCCCACGGTGTTGAGGAATTCGGCCGCCGCCACTTTGGGATCGGTGTGCGCTGCGCCGCCATCCGCTTTCGGCTTGCCCCACCATGCGGGCGGCGCGGCAGGAATCGCGATGTCCGCCGCCGCCACCGATTGCGCATCGAGCGGCGCATCCCACGGCGTGGACTCCGGCGCCAGGAAAGCACGCTGCTCTTCGCTTGCGTGGTCGCGGAACCAGCCGCGCGCCAGCTCGCGCGGCTCCTGGCTGCCCTGCAGATCGAAGTACATGGCCCAGATCACCAGCAGCGAATCGGCCGGCGCCCAGGCGCGCGGCGGCATGCCGATCAAGGTGTATTCGAAGGGCTTGGCGCTTAGCTTGTCCAGGCCCGCGTTGACGCCTTCCACATAGCGGCCCAGCAGCGCGCGGTCGGCAGCTGGCATGGCTTTCAGCGCCAGCTCGGCGCGGGCGCGGAAGCGGTGCAGGCGGTGGGATTTATCGAGCGGCAGCGCGCGTGCGCCGAACAGCTCCGACAGTTCGCCGGCCGACACGCGGCGCAGCAGGTCCATCTGGAAGTAGCGCTCCTGCGCGTGCACGAAGCCGGTGGCATAGGCCACATCGAGCCGGCTGCCGCCGCTGATCAGCGGCACGCCGTGTTCGTCGCGCGCCACCGTGGCGCCGCTCTCCAGCCCCGCCGTCTTCAGCGTGCCGTCCAGCTGCGCCAGACTGCCGCGCAAATACAGCCAGGCCGCCGCGATAGCCAGCAAAATCAACACCACCAATCCGATTACGACACGCTTGGACCACACCGCCAGCCTGTTCTTTTGCATAGCTTCCCCATGTTTGATTAACTTGCCATGTTGGGAATAGTGCCAGAGAACCGGCCGCGCAGGCAATCAAGTGCTTGATGATATGGAGGCGGTCAGAGATCCAGCTCCCAGGTTTCGTTGACCATCTGTTGGCCGAATGCGAACACCGGTTCTTCCGCCACCAGCACATAGCCCTTGCCGAGGTAGATCTGGCGGGCTTCCTTCTGCTGGTCGGTGGTCCACAGGCGCATCTTGCGGTAGCCGGCGGCGCGGGCGAATCGGTGGCACTCGTCCACCAGCCGCGAACCGAGGCCGTAGCCGCGCGCCGGCGCGTCCACCAGCAGCAACCGCAGCTTGCCCACGCCCTCCTCGCCGCTGCGCGCCAGCGCGATCGAGCCGACCGGCTGGCCCGCCATCTCGGCGATCCAGCACTGCTCCAGCGCCGGATCGAAATGGCGTTCGAAGTCGGCGCAGATCTCGCCGACCAGCGTTTCGAAGCTGTCGTCCCAGCCCTGCTCCGACGTGTACAGCGCGCCGTGGCGGCGCGTGATCCACGCCATGTCGCCGGCGCGGTGCGGGCGCAGCACGAAAGGCTGGGCGTATTTGAGACCACTGCTTTCGTCCAGCAGCTGCTGGATGGTCTGCATCGCATCGAGCATGCGCAGCTGGTCGGACTCGCCAAAGCGGGCCAGCAGATCGCCGACCTCCTCGCGCGAGCGGCGGTCCAGCGGCTCGTAGACGGCGCGGCCGCGCGCCGTCATGTGCAGCAGTTTGGTGCGGCCATCGGTGGCGGACGGCACGCGGGAGACCAGCCCGGCGCTCTCGAACTTGGCCAGGATGCGGCTCAGATAACCCCGGTCCAGCCCCAGGTCGCGGCCCAGTACTGCGGCCGGCTGGTCGCCGTGGTGCGCCAGTTCGTACAGCACGCGCATCTCGGTCAGCGTGTATTCGCTGTGCAGCAGGCCTTCGCGCAGCACGCCGATCTGGCGCGTGAAGAAGCGGTTGAAGGAACGGACCGCCGCAACGCGGTCATCGGCAACGGGAACAGGCATACGCACTCCGGCAAAAAATCCATTCGCCGATTTTGCGACACATTGTTGACTGAGTCAACAATAAATTCCGCCGTCGCCGCCGCAACGGTGCTACAGTCGTCACACACCGACTTCGCGACCGTGACGCCTATGCTAGCTGCCCCGATCCCCGACAACGATGCCGAACGCCTGGCGGCGCTGCGCGAATTGCTGATACTGGACACGCCGCCGGAGCAGCGTTACGACAAGGTGGTGCAGTTCGCCGCCGAGGAATTCGATATGCCGATCGCGCTGCTGTCGCTGATCGACGAGAACCGCCAGTGGTTCAAGGCCAACGTGGGCCTGGACGTCTGCGAGACCGCGCGCGACATCTCCTTCTGCGGCCACGCGATCCTGCAATCCGATATCTTCGTCATCCCCGACGCCCGCGCCGACGCGCGCTTTGCCGACAACCCCATCGTCACCGGCGAGCCTTACGTGATTTTTTACGCCGGAGCGCCGCTGCGCATGCCGTCCGGTTTCACCATCGGCACGCTGTGCATCATCGACCACAAGCCGCGCACGCTGGACGCCACCGAACTGGCGATCCTGGGCACGCTGCGCGACCTGCTGCTGGAAGAACTCAACGGATCTTCGGAGGCCGCGCATGCCTGACAAAGCGATCAAAAGCCTGAACATGCTGCTGGTGGAAGAGCAAACGCTGTTGCGCCGTACAGTCTCGCTGACCGCGCGTTCGCTGGGCATGGGCACCATTCATGAAGCGGCCAGCATGGAGACGGCCGAGCGCCTGCTGCGGGAACGCAGTTTTCACGGCGCGGTGATTTCCATCGACTGCGGCACGATACCCGGCTGCGAATACAACCTGACCCTGCTCGACCGCGTACGCCACGGCATGTACGCCAGCGACAGCACCATCCCCATCGCGGTGATGGCGGAACACGCCACGGCGGAACTGCTGCAGGATCTGCGCGAACGCAACGTCAACCGCGTGATCCTCAAGCCCTTCCGCGCCAAGGTGCTGCTGGACGCCTTCGCCAGCTTCGAGCAGGCGCCGAAGGCCTAGTACATCTCCTTCGCCACTTCGCGCACGATCTTCAGCAGCAGGCTGGCGCCAGGCGACATGATGTGGCCATCCACCGTGATAATGCCGTAGCCGTCCATGCGGCACGGCAGTTCTATCGGCAGGATGTTGAGCACATTCTGCGACTCGTAATATTTGGCGACGGCGACCGGCATCACGTTGAGCGCGTCCGTCTGCTGCAACAGCGGTTTAATCAGCAGCACGGCGGTGGTGTCCACCACGTTGGACGGCACTTCAAGGCCGGCGCGGCGGAACATCAACTCGCAGCGGGCGCGCAGGATGCTGCCTTGCGACGGCAAGATCCACGGCTGGCTGGCGATGTCGCGCAGCGACAGGTTGCGCACCTTCAGCAGCGGATGGCCGGGCCGCACCACCGCGCACGCCGGCTCGTCGCCCAGCTCCTCGTAGCTCAAGCCCTCCGCGCTCTGGCGCTCGGGGATGCGGCCGATCATGAAGTCCAGACGCCCGCGCTGCAACTGCTCCAGCAGGATGTTGGACTGCTCCATCTCCACACCGATGCGCAGCTTGGGCGCCTGCAGCTTGGTGCGCGTGATCGCCTGCGGCAGCAGCGCTATCCCCGGCGTCATGATGGTGCCGATGTCCACCTGCCCGGACAGGCCGGCCTTGATGGCGACGATATCCTCGTGCGCCAGCGAGAGGCTGGTCAGCGCCATGCGGGCGTGGCGTATCATCGTCTCGCCGTAGATGGTCGGCTCCATGCCGCGCGGCAGACGGTCGAACAGCTGCACGCCCAGCATCTCCTCCAGATCCTTCAGCTGCTTGGAGGCGGCCGGCTGCGTCATGTGCAGCTCTTCCGAGGCACGGTGGATGTTGCGTTGTTCGTCGAGCGCGATCAGCAGCAGCAGCTGGCGCGTCTTCAGACGCGCACGCAAGAACCAGTTCGGGTTAGTTTCCATAGAAAAATGATATCACAATCGGTATTAATCTTGGTGGCATACCGACTGTTGCGATATCACTTGCATGTGGCGGAAGGATTGGCGGCAGGGCCTTCCTTGGTTTGCTTGATGAACGGGATGGTGCCGTCGGCGTTGTACTGGAACTCCTCCACCGCGACCGAACGGCGGTACTCGCTGCCGCCCGGCAGTTTGGCGTTGTGGTAGAAGATGTAGGACTTGCCGTTGAAGTCGATGATGGCCTGGTGGATGGTCTTGACCTTGGCGTTCTTCGACATGATCACGCCGCGATAGCGCCATGGGCCGGTCGCGCTTGGGCCGGTCATGTACGCCGTCTCTTCCGGGAAATTGCGGGAATAGGATAAATAGTATGTACCGTTATGCTTGTGCAGGTAGGATGCCTCGGTGAACATGTCCATGCCGACGGTCTGGATCGGGCCGTCGAATTCGATCATGTTCGGTTTCAGCTTCGCGTACTTCAGCACCGTGTTGCCCCAGTAGAGATAGGCCTGGCCGTCGTCGTCCTGGAACACGGCGGGGTCGATGTCGTCCCACGCTATCGGCGATTGCAGGGTCATGTCGTTCGTCACCAGCGCCGAACCGCGCGCATCGACGAAGGGGCCGGTCGGGCTGTCGGAGACGGCGACGCCGATGGCGTGGCCGGGAATGGTCGCGTGATCGACCGTCGAATAGAAGTAGTACTTGCCATCGCGCTTGGTGATGTCGGCGGCCCAGGCGTGGCCTCGCGCCCACTTGAAGGTGGAGGCCTGCACCGGCGAGCCGCGGTCGGTCCAGTTCTTCATGTCGCAGCTGGTGTAGACGCGCCATTCGTTGAGCACATAGTCCGGGCTCTTGGGCGTGGCTTCGTCATGGCCGACGTAGAGATAGATGGTGCCGTTTTCCACGTAGGCCGATGGATCGGCCGTGAACAGTTTGGTGAACAGCGGATTGGCCGCCTGCGCGGCACCCATCGCCAGGCCTGCCAGCGCGACGGCGGCGAATGTAGTCAGTTTGTTTTTCAAAGCTCTCTCCGGTTATTTTTTATGTTTTGCGCCCAGCGCCCAACGCCATGAGCCGCTGCACCACGCAGAAGACGAACAGCAGGCCGCCGATCACGATCTTGGTCCACCACGAACTGAGGGTGCCGTCGAAGGCGATCAATGTCTGTATGGTGCCCAGCACCAGCACGCCGGACAGCGAGCCGGCCACATAGCCGTAGCCGCCGCTGAGCAGCGTGCCGCCAATGACCACCGCCGCTATCGCATCCAGCTCCGTCCCTTGCGCATGCAGGCCGTAGCCGGACAACATGTAGAACGAGAACAGCACGCCGGCCAGCGCGGCGCAGAAGCCGCTGAAGGCGTAGATCAGCACCTTGGTGCGCCCTACCCTCAGGCCCATCATCAGCGCCGACTGTTCGCTGCCGCCGACCGCGTAGATGGCGCGGCCGAACGGCGTGCAGTGGGCGACGTAGATGGCGGCGGCCAGCGTCAGCAAGGCGATCAGCGCGCCGGGCGAGATGAAGCCGCCCAGTATCGGCAACTGCGTCTGCGACATGGCGACGTACAGCGGATCGTCGATGGTGATCGAGTTAATGCTGATCAGGTAGCACAGACCGCGCGCCAGGAACATGCCGGCCAGCGTGACGATGAACGGTTGCAGCTTGAAGTAATGGATCATCGCGCCCATGGCCGCGCCGAAGCCCGCACCCAGCGCCAGCGCGATGACTATCACCAGCAGCGGCGGCAAGTGCCAGCTTTGCAGCAGCCACGCGGAGACCATCGTCGTCAGCGCCAGCACCGAGCCTACCGACAGGTCGATGCCGCCGGACAGGATCACGAAACTCATGCCGACCGCGATCACCAGCAGGAAGGCGTTATCGATCAGCAGATTGAACAGCACCTGCAAGGACAGGAAGCCAGGATAGGCAACGCCGCCAGCAGCCAGCAAAACGGCCAGCAGCAGCACCGTCACCAGCGATGTGAAGTACGGCGACGCCATCCAAGCCCGCCCGCGAAGTATCATGCCGCTCATGCCGCGCCACCTTGTTTTTTGGCGCGCAAGGCACGCCACATGTTCTTGAATTCCGCCGACTGCGACAGGCAGACCAGGAAGACCACCACGGACTTGACGACCATGTTGACTTCCGGCGGCAGGCCGAGGGAGTAGATGGTGTAGGTCAGCGTCTGGATAATCAACGCGCCGATGACGCTGCCCGCCAGGCTGAATTTTCCGCCGGCCAGCGAGGTGCCGCCCAGCGTGACGGCGAGGATGGCGTCCAGTTCCAGCAGCAGGCCGGCGTTGTTGGCGTCCGCGCTCTTGATGTTCGCGCTGATCATCAGCCCCGCCAGGCCGGCGCAGGCGCTGCAGAATACGTAGACGAAGAAGATCAGCACCGCCGTCTTCAGGCCGGCCAGCCGCGCCGCGACCGGATTGATGCCGACCGCCTGGATGAACAGGCCCAGCGCCGTCTTGCGCATCAACAGCGCGGTAGCCAGGAACACGGCGCCGACGATGTAGAGCGAGAACGGCAGGCCGAAAAGATAGCCGCTACCGAGGAAGAAGAACGGCTTGTAATAGACGGTGAGGATCTGGCCGTCGGTGAACAGTTGGGCCAGGCCGCGCCCCGCCACCATCAGGATCAGCGTGGCGACGATGGGTTGCAGCCCGAGGCCCGCGACCAGCACGCCGTTCCAGGCCCCGCACAGCAGCGCCGCGCCCATCGCTGCGCACAAGGCCAATGCCAGCGGCGTGTCGGCGGCGGAGGCGCCGCCGATGAGCATCGCAGCGACGGTGCCGCTGATGGCGACCACCGCGCCGACCGAGATGTCGATGCCGCGCGTGGCGATCACCAGCGTCATGCCGAGGGCCGCCAACACCAGCGGCGCGGCGCGGTTGGCGATGTCGATCAGGCTGCCGTACAGGTGGCCGTCCTTGATCTCAAGGTGGAAGAAGCCGGGGACAAGCAGCAGGTCCACCAACAGCAGCAGGACCAGCGCCGCCAGCGGACGGAATAAGGGATGGCGCACAAGCATGGATAAAGTCGAAGTAGTGGCGGTGGCAGTGGCGGCGACGCTGGCTGTGGCCGTGCGGTTGCCGGAGCCACGGGATGCGGCAATGTCGTTCATCGGGCTATTCATGGCCGTCTCCTGCGGCGATCACTTGCAGCACCGAGGTTTCGTCCAGCGCGCCGCGCGGATACTCGCCGCCGGCCTTGCGATCGCGCATGACGACGATACGGTCGCTCACGCGCAGCACCTCCGGCAGCTCGGACGAGATGAACAGGATCGCCATCCCCTTGCGGCACAGGGCTGTTACATAATCCATGATCTCCTGCTTGGCGCGCACGTCGATGCCGCGCGTCGGTTCGTCCAGGATCAGCATTTTCGGCTCGGTGGCCATCCAGCGCGCCAGCAGCACCTTCTGCTGATTGCCGCCGGAGAGCGTGCCGATAGGCGTCTCGATGCTGGCCGTCTTGATGCCCAGCGCTTTGACGTATTCCTCAGCCAACTGCTGCTGGCGTTTGAGCGGAATCGCGCGCAGGATGCCGGTGCGTGCTTGCAGCGCAAGGATCAGGTTCTCGCGCACCGACAGCTCCAGCACCGCGCCCTCATGCTTGCGGTCTTCGGAGCAGAAGCCGATGCCGGCGGCGATGGCGTCGCGCGGCGAAGCGAAGTTGCACTCCTTGCCGTCGATGACCATGCTGCCGCTGTCCGCGCGGTCGGCGCCGAACAGCAGGCGCGCAGCCTCGGTGCGGCCGGAGCCCAGCAGGCCGGCCAGGCCTAGCAACTCGCCTTGCCGCAGCTCGATATCCATCGGAGACAGCGCGCCCTTGCGGCCAAGGCCAACAGCGCGCAGGAAGGTCGTGAGTTTCGACGGTGCGGACGGCGCAACGGCAGCAGCTGGTGACGGCGTCGCAGCCTGCGTCTGCGCTGCCGCCCCCACCATCTTGTTCACCAACTCAAGCCGCGACAGCTCGCTGCACGCATACTCGCCCTCGCGCTCACCATTGCGCATGACGGTGATGCGATCCGAAATCGCGTAGGTCTGGTCCAGGAAGTGCGTCACAAACAATATCGCCATGCCCTGCTCGCGCAGCCCGCGCAGGACGCTGAACAGCAGCTCAACCTCCTTCTCATCGAGACTGGAAGTCGGCTCATCGAGTATCAGCACCTTGGCCGACACCAGCAACGACCGCGATATCGCCACCATTTGCTGTATCGCCAGCGGATAGCGCGCCAGCGGCAGCGACACATCGATCCGTATCTGCATCCGCTCCAGCAGCTCTGTCGCCTGCCGCTGCATGCCAGCCCAGTCGATGCCGCCGCGCTTGCGCGGATAACGGCCGATGAAGATATTCTCCGCCACCGACAGATTCGGACAAAGATTCACTTCCTGATAAACGGTGCTGATGCCCAGGTTCTGCGCATCCAGCGTGGACGAAGACTGTATCGCCCGCCCGTCCAGCAGAATCTGTCCCTGGTCCGGCGCGTACACACCCGTCAGCACCTTGATCAGCGTCGACTTGCCGGCGCCGTTCTGCCCCATCAGCGTGTGCACCTCGCCCGGATACAGGTTCAGCGCAACGCCGCTCAAAGCCTGCACACCCGGGAAAGCCTTGCTGATACCGCGCAGCTCCAGCACCGGCGCGGAAGATAAGATAGCCATCGGATCAGTATTTACGGTTCGGGAATTCCTTGGCCGCGACTTCGGCCGGGAACACGCCCTCTTGCGTGACAACGCGCTTGGGCACCGGCTTGTTCGCCACCACATCGCGCGCCAGCTGCATCAGCTGAGGGCCCAGCAGCGGGCTGCACTCCACCGTCACGTTCAGCTTCCCGGCGATCATCGCCTCGAAAGCCCCCTTGACGCCGTCGATGGAGATCACCACGATGTCCTTGCCCGGCTTCATACCGGCTTCCTCGATCGCCTGGATCGCGCCGATCGCCATGTCGTCATTGTGCGCATACAGCACGTTGATCTTCTTGCCCTCGGCATTCAGGAAGGCTTCCATCACCTCCTTGCCCTTGGCGCGGGTGAAGTCGCCGGTCTGCGAGCGGATCACCTTCAGCTTCGGATTGCCGGCGATGACTTCCTCGAAGCCCTTCTTGCGATCCAGCGCGGGCGCCGAACCGACTGTGCCTTGCAGCTCAACGATATTGATAACGGTATCGGGCGTCTTCTTCGCGCGCTCCAGCAGCCAGCGGCCGGCGCGGCGGCCTTCTTCCACGAAGTCCGAGCCGATGAAGGTCGCGAACAGCGAAGGATCGCTGACGTTGACGGCGCGGTCGGTCAGGATGACGGGGATCTTCGCGGCCTTGGCTTCGCGCAGCACCGTGTCCCAGCCCGATTCCACCACCGGCGAAAACGCGATCACGTCCACGCGCTGGGCGATGAAGGAACGGATTGCCTTGACCTGGTTCTCCTGCTTCTGCTGGGCGTCCGCGAACTTGAGGGTGATGCCGTCCTTTTTGGCGGCGTCCTTGATCGAGACAGTGTTCGCTGTGCGCCACTCGCTTTCGGCGCCGACCTGCGAGAACCCGATCACCAGCGGCTTGGCCGCGAAGACCGGGGTGTTGAAGGCAAAGGCGGCCAGGAATGCGGCGGCCAGTACGGTTCTGCGATTGCATGTCATAGCACAGTCTCCAGATGGATTTTTATGTATTTTCTGGATCACATACTATGAGAAACACGAATATCTATCCAATGACATTTTCTGGCAGTTTGATACTCATTTCGACATCAGCGTAGCAGCCGCAAACCGTACAGGCCACCCGCCATCGAGCCTGCGCGCGCGACGAACCTCACCACCAATTTGCCGCCGGCCGCCATCGCAGGCGGGATGGCGTAGTCCCTGGTGTAGATCTCCTGCGGCGATGCGGCGTCCAGCGTCACCTCGGCCAGCGGCTGACCGTTGATGAAGATATCGAAGCGGCGGCCGGCATCCAGCGTCGAATAAGTCAGCCGCAGCGTGCGCGCCTCGCCCTTGCGGTCATTCAGGTCGTAGCTGAACCAGCCGCTCGCATGCCGCCAATGCAGGCCTTTGTTGATGCCCGCGTCGGCACCCTCGCCTTTGAAGAAGTGGTCGGACTCCGGCTGCTGCTCGCCAGGCGCCACCTGGTCTATGGTCTGCGCATTCAGTGCCAGCCGCGCCGCCTCGTCCTTCGCGGCCTTGGTCTGCATGAAGGCCAGGTTGGCAGGCGTCGAATACGGCCAATACACCACATAGCGCGAATCGTGTAGCCGGAAGAACGGGATGAAGGTGACGCTGCCGACGTTCTTGCCCTGCACCAGACCGGGCGCCGTGAACGTCAGCGGCCTGCCCGGCACCGGTTTGAAGCGGTCCATGAAGGCCTTCGTATCGCTGACCAGCGTCGGCGCGGACTCCAGCGGGCAGACCTGCCCTTGCACCACGTGGCCCATGCGCGAATCGTCGGCGAAGAAGTTCAGCTTTTCACCCGCGAAGGGATTGGTCTTCGCCGCCAGAACGATGGGGCCGTGCAGCACAGCGTAATAGTTGGATTTGTCCGGCATCTGCTCCAGATGGGTTTTCATCGACAGCTGGATATCGACCTTGTCGCCGTCGCGCCATAGCCGGCGCAGGCTGACGTAGCGGTCCGCGCCAGCATCGGCCGGTACAGGCTTGCCGTTGACGGCGATACGCAAAGCGCCCCGCGCTACCCACTCGGGATAGCGGATCTTCATTGTGAAGGCCCTGCTGCGATGGACCGTGATCGTGCTGCGGTCTTCGTCCGGGAAGCGATTGGCCTGGGTGATCATCACGCCCTGCGCGCGCCAGTTCAGCGTCGAAGGGATGAACAGATTCACATACAACTGGTCGCCGCGATGCGCGTAAATGAATTCGCCGTACTTGGCATGGCTTTCGATGCCGGAGCCCACGCAGCACCACATGGCCTTGTCCACCTGCGAGTAGACGCGGTAGTGGTTGGGCCGCATCGGCGTGAAGTAGACGAAGCCGCCGCTGTCCGGCCGCTGCGAGGACAGGATGTGGTTGTACAGCGCACGCTCGTAGTAGTCGCTGTAGCTGCCTTTGGCGTCGCCGAGGAACAGCAGCTCGGTGAGCTTGAGCATATTGTAGGTATTGCAGGTCTCGGGCCCCTCCACCTCGTCGACCATGGACGAGAAGTCCCTGTCGTCGTGGAAGTGCTCCTTGACGCTGTTGCCACCGATGGCGACGGTACGGTGATCGCGTACGGTCTGCCAGAAAAACTGCGCGGCCTGCTGCCAATCGCGGCGGCCTGTCATGTCGCCGATGCGTTTGAAGCCTATCACCTTGGGAATCTGCGTGTTGGCGTGCAGGCCGGTGAGCTGGTCCTTGCCTTCTTCCAGCGGCCGCAGAATGGCCTGGTGCGAGAAGCGGATCGCCAGGTCCATGTATTTTTTTTGCCCCGTCATCTGCGCGACATCGGCCAGCACTTCGTTCATGCCACCATGCTCGCTGCGCAGCATGGCCTGCATCTGCTCTTCGCTCAGGTGCGACGTAAGCTCCAGCGCCCAGTCGGACATCGCTATCAGCATGGCGCGTGCATCCGCGTTGCCCGCATAGGTGTAGGCGTCGCGCAGGCCGGCGTACACCTTGTGCAGGTTGTACCACGGGACCCATTTGCCGTTGACGGAGAAGTTATCGGCATGAAGCTCGCCCCTGGCGATGGCCTGCCACGCGGCGCTGCCGTCCGGGATGCCGCCGATGTAGCCGTTGCCGTTGCGCGCCTGGCAGCGCTTGAGTTCCGAGACGAAGTAGTTAAGCCGCCGCAGCACTTCCTCGTCGCCGGTGGACGCGTACATCAGCGCCAGCGCGGACAGGTAATGACCGCCGAGATGGCCGTCCAGGCCCGTGGACTCCCAGTTGCCGTAGCTGGGCTGCTTTGGCGGCAGGCCGGCCTCGCGCAGGAATGGGGCCAGCAGGCGGTCGGGCTCCATCTCAAGCAGGTAGTGGAGGTCCGTCCGCTGAGCTTCCAGAAACGGGCTGTCGCCAAGACGGACATCGGCCAGAGGGAAGAGCTGTAACGGCGCGGCAGCGGCAGATGCGCCCAGCACCGCCGCGAAAATGAACGCAGCGGCCCTGCGCAGCGCGGCCGCCAGCGTCATGGCGTTGGCAGCTGCGTGCTGCGGTACCGGTTCAGGTCAGCCTGGTCCACCACCGGCCAGCCGCTGGCATCCCATTTCATTTCCATGATCTTCAGCTTTTGCAGGTAGTTGTCCGCCGTCTCGTAGGCGTGCAGCACCATGTAGTCCTTGCCGTCTATCGTGTATGCGCTGTTGTGGCCGAGGCCTTTCCAGTCCTTGTCGCCGGCGATGACGGTGGAGCCGCCGCCCTTCATCATGTCCACGCCGTTCTTGTCGACGTAAGGCCCGGTGACATCCCGCGACCGTCCGACCACGACATGGTAAGTGCTGTCGCCCTTGCGGCAGCACAGCCCGAACGATGCGAACAAATAGTAGTACTCGCCTTTCCTGAAGATAAACGGCGCTTCGATTTCGTCCGGCCCGGCCGATTTGTCCGCCACCGACGGCCCGCGCGAGCGGCTGGCGATCGCGTGCCACTCCTGCGGCTCCGCCAGGCCGGTCCAATCCGCGTTCAGCTTGACCAGTTTCAGCCCGCTCCAGAAGGAACCAAAAGCCATCCACGCGCCCCCCTTGCCGTCTTCGACGATGTTCGGGTCGATGGCGTTCCAGTCGTCGCGCAGCGGCACCGATTGCAACACCATGCCCTTGTCTTCCCAGCGATAGTCCGGCGAGCGTGGATTGAGCGTCTTGTTGACGGTGACGCCGATGCCCGACGTGTTCTTGCCGAAGCCGGACACGGAATAGTACAAATAGTATTTACCGTTATGGAAGTGCACATCCGGCGCCCAGATATGACCATCGAACGTCGGCGCGGCGCGCTTGGCCCACACCGGCTGCTCCTTGAAGACCGGACCTTCCGGCGTCCAGTCCTTCATGTTCTTCGAACTGTAGAAGGTGATGCCTGGCCCCGTGCTGAAGACGTACCAGGTATCCCCTTCCTTCGCCATCACCGGATCGTGGACGCTCACTTCCTTGGCGGAGCAAGCCGACAGCGCCGCCAGACCCAATGCAAATATCGCAGACTTCATTTCAACTCCCTGTACGCGCACCCCAGATCGACACGCCATCCACCGACTGCGCCGTCCACGTCACCACGAAAGCGCTGGCGTTGGTATTCCATTGGCGCGACAGCACGCCGTTGAATGTTCCCGCTGCGTCCAGCGATATCGTGATCTTGTTGGCTCCATTATGCTTCCAAGTGCCGGTAGCAGCACCGGAAACCGTGCCGTCGGCGGCCAGCCGGATATTCTGAGAGGCCTTGATCGCTGCCGTGATGTCCTTGCCGTGGTTGATCATCTTGTAGGCGCCGGCGGCATCGGCGGCCG
Source organism: Rugamonas rivuli (assembly GCF_009380165.1). Lineage (GTDB taxonomy): Bacteria > Pseudomonadota > Gammaproteobacteria > Burkholderiales > Burkholderiaceae_D > Rugamonas > Rugamonas rivuli. The sequence continues at coordinate 1,013,255 of NZ_WHUF01000002.1, read as the reverse complement.
TCACCTCGGCCGACAGCACCGTCGCGCTCTTGCTGAGCGGCGCGTAGCGGAACGGCGACACAACGATCCAGCCATCCTCGTTGATGAACATCTCGTGCACGCGGATCTGGTGCAGCTCGCCGGTGCCAGGGAAGCGCGTGTGGAACACCAGGAAGTACTGGCCGGTCGCGGCTTCGTAGTAGGCCGAGTTGTGGCCGGGCGATACATAGCCCAGCGGCGTGCCGCTTTCGCCGTCGGCCAGCGCGAACTGGTAGTTCCCCATGATCTTCTGGCCGAACGGCGCGATACTGGCGTCGTCGAACAGCGGCAGCGCGGGGTTGGACTTGACGTTCGCCATGTCGTTGCCCTTGGCGTCCACGTAAGGGCCGTCCGGGTTCAGCGAGCGCGCCACGCGCATGTTGTAGGCGCCGTTCGCATCCAGTCCGCCAAAGGAGGTGAACAGGTAGTAGTACTTCGACTGCGGGCTGTACATCACGTACGCGCCTTCGATGCGGCTGTGGTTCCCGCCCATCAGGTGCTTGCCATAGCCCTGGCCCGGTTTCTGCAAGCCGGTGGCGGGGTCCATGGCCAGGATGAAGATGCCGCCCGAATAGGAGCCGTAGACCATCCACAGCTTGCCGTCCTTGTCGAAGAAGGTGGTCGGGTCCACCACGTTCGGCATCGTCAGCGCATCGTAGACGTTGACGCCGTCCTCGCTCACCTGGCCCCACATACCGGACTTGAGCAGGATCTGTTTGTTGACGTACGGGCCTTCGACCTTGTCCGCGACGGCCACGCCCAGCGCCGAACGCGGGGAGTCGCCCTTGCAGGCGTTGTAGTAGAAGTAGAACTTGCCGTCGCCGAGCTTGACCACATCCGGCGCCCACAGGTCCGTCACCTGCGCCCAGGTGAAGGTGTCCGCCAGCGCGGTAACGACGTTGTTGAACAGCGGGTTGGCAGCATTGACGCCGTCGGCGATCTTCGTCCAGTTCATCAGGTCCGTCGATTTGGCGGCGGCCAGGTGCGAGCCGAAGACGTAGTACGTGCCGTCCACCTTGATGACGGCGGGATCGTGCACGGACGCCTCGCCGAACGTGATGCTGGTCGGCGACGGGGGCGGCGTCGGCGTCGGTGTTGGCGTTGGAGTCGGCGTAGGAGCCGGCGCCGGTGTTGGCGTCGGCGTCGGGGCGGCAGTGCCGCCTCCACCACCGCAGCCCGCCAGCAGCAGCGCAACGCCGCCGGCGATGGCCTTACGGCGCGAGATCGAGATATCGTGTTCGCTCATGGCCTCACTCCACCGCGACCACGATCACGGCCTTGGCCGGAATCTTCACCGTCAGCTTGCCCTCGACGGCAGTGGCGCTGAACGGCGCAGGCTTGATGGCCTGCGGCGCCTGGAAGGTGTTATGCGCATCCATCGCGGCGGCGGTCAGCACGCGGCCCTTGACCGCCTTGATCGCCTGCCCCGGCACGTTGATCGCCACATCCGCAGCCTGCGCAGGGTTGGTGTTGACCAGCGCCAGATACAGCTTGCCATCCGTACCGCGCGCAGCCGATGCACTGATCTCCGGCACGCTGGCGCCATCGAGCGCGTACTGCGGGTTGTTCGACAGCGTCAGCGGCAGCGAAGCCGCGCCCTGGAACGGCACGTACATCTCGAAGGCGTGATAGGTCGGCGTCAGCACCATCTTGTCCTTGTCGGTGATGATCATCGATTGCAGCACGTTGACCATCTGCGCGATATTGGTCATACGCACCCGGTCTGCATGGGCATGGAAGATGTTGAAGTTAAGCGCTGCAACAACCGCATCGCGCAAGGTGTTCTGCTGAAAAAGGAAGCCTGCGTTGGTGCCCTTCTCCACGTCGTACCAGGTCCCCCATTCGTCGACGAACAGGCCAAGTTTTTTCTCCGGGTCGTTCTTGTCCATCGCGGCGGAGTTCTTGCGGATGTGGTCTTCCATGCGCAGCGTGTTGGACATCGTGGACATCCACTCCTTCTCCGGGAAGCCGGTGGCCGCGCCCTTCACTTCCCATTTGCCGGTCGGGATGGTGTAGTAGTGGAAGCTAATGCCGTCGGTCTGACGCTTCAGCTGCTTGCTCAGCACCTCGGACCAGCTCACATCGTTGTCGTTGCCACCGCTGGCGATCATCTTCGGACGGTATTGCTGCGGCGCGCGCAGGAAGGTCTCGACGTTCTTGTACAGGTCAGCGTAGTGTTCCGGCGTCATATTGCCGCCGCAGCCCCAGGCCTCGTTCCCGATCGCGAAATAGGCCACCTTGAACGGCTTGTCGCGGCCATTCTTGCGGCGCAGGTTGGCCAGCGTGGACTTGCTGTCCGAGGTCAAGTACTCAACCCACTCCGACATCTCCTGTGCGCTGCCGGTACCCAGGTTGCCGTTGACGTAGGCATCGGCGCCCAGCAGATCGACCAGGTCGAAGAACTCGTGCGTGCCGACGGCATTGGATTCCTCCACACCGCCCCAGTTGGTGTTGACCTTGACCGGCCGCTTCTCGCGCGGGCCGATGCCGTCCTTCCAGTGATATTCGTCGGCGAAGCAGCCACCCGGCCAGCGCACCAGCGGCACGTGCATGGCCTTCAAGGCGCCGACAACGTCGTTACGCCAGCCCTTGGTGTTCGGGATCTTCGATTTAGGGCCGACCCACATGCCTTCGTAGATGCCGGTACCGAGATGCTCGGCGAACTGGCCGTAGATATCCTTGTTGATAACGGCGCCCGGCTTGCGGGCGTCGATGGTCAGGCCGATGGTGTCGGCCGTAGAAGCTGCAGATGCGGCACCGCCCGAGGCGAGCAGGCACAGGGCGAGTACGCCATGTTTGATTTGGTTCATTGTGATCTCCTGTTTATAGTTTTATGACGAAGCCGCCGTGCGGCTTGATCGTGACTGCCACTTTCTTACCCGTCGCTATGCTGCGCTGGGTGAAACTGCGTTCGGTGTCGCCGTCGCCGATGACCACGCCCTGCCTGGCGTTGGCAAAGGACAGGTCCAGCATCAGCGTCTTGTCGGCACCGGTAGCGTTGATGCCGGCGATGTACCAGGTGTCGCCGGAGCGGCGAGCGATGACAGCGTACTGGCCCGGGTAGCCATCCAGCAGACGGCTGTCGTCCCAGCTGCGCGGCAGCTCCTGCAGGAAGGCTTTGACGTAGGCAGGCACGGTCGCCATGCCCTCCGGGATCTCGGCGAAGTGCTGGATGCCGGAGATGTACAGCACTGACGTGGCCAGTTCGAAGCCGTTGCTGGAGCTGCGCTTGATCTTGGGGATATCTCCGAATACCATCGGCGTGAAGTCCATCGGGTCGAACAGATTACGGGCAAACGGCAGCATGGCTGCGTGGGTCGGCATCTTGTCCTCGTCGGCCTGCTCGAAGGTGGTGAACTCCATGCCGCGCACGGCTTCCATCGTCATCAGGTTGGGCCAGGTGCGGGTCCAGCCGCGCGGCAGCGTGGCACCGTGGAAGTTGACCAGCAGGCCCGCATCCGCAGCGTCGCGCAGGATGGCGATGTAGTAGGCGATCATCGATTGCGCATCGCCGTTGAAGAAGTCGATCTTCACGCCTTTGACGCCAATATCGCGCAGGCGCTTGAACTCGGCCACTCGCTGCTCGTGTGTCAGCAGCTGGCTCTTGGGCGAGTACTCGGTCTCGTTCCAGGGACCTGACGAGTTATACCAGAGCAGGATGCCGACGTTCTTCGCTGCGGCGTAGCCGACCAGCTCCTTGATTTTGTCGTAGCCGATCTTGCGGTCCCAGTCTGCATCGATCAGGGTGTAATCCCAGTGCATGTCGGCGGCGTAGTCGATGAACTTCTTCTGTACGTCGTAGACAGTGGCGTCGTCCTTCATCAGCGCCCAACTCCACGATGCGTGGCCGGGTTTGACCAGTTGCTTGTCGAAGGCGATGGCCGGTGCGGCCAAGTCGGTGCCGAGCGTAGAGTTCACGACGGTCTTCAACGCCCCCAATGCCAGCAAGCGCCATGGCGATGTGAGCGTGCCGTCGACTTCTGCCAGCAAGCCGCCGCCGGGATAGACTTCAGCGGCCATCGGATTGCCGATGCTGTAGGTGCCGCCCAGGGACTCGGGCGCCAGGCGTGAGGCCTGGAAGCTGCCATCCATGCCGGCTTCGGAGATCGCCACCCAGTTGTCGCCGCTCTTGAACAGCGCAGGGAACACCCAACCCGCAGGCGACGGCGATGGCATGCCGACCGGGATGTCCATCTGGTAGTGCTCTTCATAGGATGGATTGGTGCGGCTCCACCCGGTCTGCGCGACGGCGATCGGTTGCAGCCACGCCTTGGCTGCAGGAGGCAAGGCGAAGGTGGTGCGTTCCTGGATCAGCTTCTTGTGCGGCAACGCAGGTTCAGCGACGATGTAGCGGAAAGCGACGCCGTCGTTCGATACGCGGAACACGATGTCCATCGCCTGCTGCTGCGGATTGCGCACGGTGTAGGTCTGCTCGTTGGCGCGGTAGCTGATACTGCTCTTTTTACCGACCGCCATCTGGTATTGGTCGCTGACGATGCGGGTTTTGGAGGTAGCGGCCAGCGTCAAGGCGCTGGCCAGGTCGGCCCCTTGCAATTGCAGGCCCAGGGTGGAAGCCAGCAGCACCGGCTTGCCATCGCGCGAGATCGAGTAGCTCAACGCGCCGCCGGCGGTGGAGTGCAGCGTGACGGCGACGTGACGATCGGGGCTGGTCAGCACCGGTGCCGCGACGGCAGCCGTCATAGCGCTGGCAGCTAGCGCCAGCGCGGAGAAACATGTCTTTACCATGTTCTTACCTTTTTTTATGGTTATGTATCCCCACCGCCTCATCGGGCGGTTGTCTCCGGGGCCCTGCTGTTTTATACCCAGCCTGCATCCACGATAAACTCCTGCGCGGTGCACATGGCGCCATCTTCGGCCGCCAGGAACAGCACCATCGATGCCACGTGCTGCGGCATCAGTTTGGTCGGCAGGCATTGGTTGCGTTTGATGTCCTGCTCACCCGCGTCGTCCAGCCACAGGTCGATCTGGCGCTGCGTCATCACCCAGCCAGGCGTCACCGTGTTGACGCGGATACCGTGCGCGCCGAACTCGCGCGCCAACCCGCGCGTAAGGCCGTGCACCGCCGCCTTGGACGTGGCGTACACCGCGTAGCCGGCATTCTTCACATGCCACGAGATCGAACCGACGTTGATGATCGAGCCGGAGCCCTTCTTCTTCATGCCCGCCAATACCGCCTGGCAGGTGAAGAACATCGGCCGCTGGTTGATGGCGATGCGCTCGTTCCAGTAGTCCACCGTTACTTCCGCGGTTTCGTGGCGCTGGTCGTTGGCGGCGTTGTTGACCAGGATGTCGAAGTCGCCGACAGCGGCGACCATCTCGGACATGGTGTTCTGCAGCTCAGCGATGTCGGTGATGTCGCATTGGCGGAACAGCGGCTCGGGATAACCTGCCTCTTTCACGCGGCGGACCAGCGCCAGGCTGGCGTCGCGGGCGATGTCCACGAATGCCACCTGCGCGCCCTGCTCGGCGAAGGAAATCACCATCGCCTCGCCGATGCCGGTGCCGCCACCGGTGATGAATACACGCTTGCCGCGCAAGCTGCCAAATTTGGCCAATTGGGTCATACGGTCTCCGTCTTGCTTTTATCAGCTGCACGTCAGTTCGCCGTCGCGGCGGCGCCAGGCTGCTGCGCCGTTGTCGCGCAATACCTCCGGCAGCAATGCCTCCGGCAGGTTCTGATACGACACCGGACGCAGGAAGCGCACAATAGCGCCCGTCCCTACGGACGTGCTGCGTCCATCGGACGTCGACGGGAACGGCCCGCCATGCACCATCGCGCTGCACACCTCAACCCCGGTCGGGAAGCCGTTGGCCAGGATACGGCCCGCCTTGCGCTCCAACACAGGCAGCAGCGCATGCGCCAGATCCAGATCGCCGTCATCCAGTTGCAGCGTGGCTGTCAGCTGGCCTTCCAGGCTCTCCACGACCTTGTGCAGCTCCGCGATATCCTTGCACGCGACCACCAGCGAAGCCGGGCCGAATACCTCTTCCGACAACGCATGCTGCTCCAGGAAGGCCTCGCCGCTGGCGACGAACAGCGCCGGAGCGCCCTTGCCTTCCGACTGCGGCGCCAGTGCCAGCGTCTTCACGTCCGCATGCTCCGCCAGTTGCGCGACGCTGCGCTGGAAGCTGCCGGCGATCCCCGGCGACAGCATCGCGCAGGCCGCGCCACCCACCAGCGCCTGTGCCGCAGCATGGGCAAAGCGGTCCAGGTCCGGGCCGGCGATGCCGATCACCAGGCCCGGATTGGTGCACATCTGCCCCACACCCAGCACCAGCGAAGCGGCGAAGCCGGCGGCGATGTCCTCGGCGCGCGCAGCCAGGGCGCGCGGCAGCAGGAACACCGGATTGATCGAACTCATTTCCGCATACACGGGAATCGGCACCGGCCGCGCAGCCGCAACGCCCATCAGCGCCACACCGCCGCTACGCGAACCCGTAAAGCCGACCGCCTTGATGGCCGGATGACGCACCAGCTCCTGGCCGATGCCATTGCCGCTGCCGGTCAGCAGCGAGAACACGCCGGCCGGCAGTCCGCACAGCTCAACCGCCTTGACCACGGCGCGGCCCACCAGTTCCGACGTGCCGGGATGCGCGGAGTGCGCCTTCAGCACGACCGGGCAACCGGCAGCCAGCGCCGACGCGGTGTCGCCGCCAGCTACAGAAAAAGCCAACGGGAAGTTACTGGCCGCGAAGACGGCTACCGGACCGAGGCCGATCATGCGCATCCGCAGGTCGGGACGCGGCGGCGCCCGTTCCGGCAGCGCCTTGTCGATGCGGACATCGTTCCACGAACCTTCGCGCAGCAGGTTGGCAAACAGTTTCAGCTGGCCGACGGTGCGGCCACGCTCGCCCTCGACGCGCGCACGCGGCAGGCCGCTTTCGGCCATCACGCGCTCAACCAGCACATCGCCCAGCGCCATGATCTGGTCGCCGATGGTTTCAAGGAAGACGGCGCGCTTCTCGTCGCTCAGCGCGCGGAAGGTGTCGAACGCGGCGTCGGCCAGGCGGCAGGCCTGGTCGATCTGCGCGAAATCGACGCCGAAGAATTCAGGGTCCATCTGCTGTTGCAGCGATGGGTTGTAGGCGCGGATCGCAGCGCCCGTACCTTTGACGGCCACGCCGCCGATCAGTGCTTCACCGTTGATGATCATAATGCTTTCACTTTCGCGACTTCGGTTTTGTACACGGCCAGCTTGTTGCGCAGGGCCGGGCCGAACTGCGGCGCTTCGATTTCAAACGTCTCGCCTGGTTTGACGACGATGTTGTCGGCCACGCTCAGCGTCGCCGTGCCGAAGAAGTGGATATGCACATCGCCGGGACGCTTGAACAGCGGGTATTTGAAGTGGTGGTGTTCCAGGTTGGCGATGGTGTGCGACATATTCTGTTCGCCGCTGAAGAAAGCCTTCTCCCAGCGTACCTTGCCTTCCACGTCGTAGATGCGCGACGTGCCTTCGATATGCGCAGGCGCTTCGCCGACCAGCAGCGCCGGGCCGAGGCCGCAGGCGCGCAGCTTGGAGTGTGCGAGGTACAGGTAGTTCTGGCGTTCGGTCACGTGGTCCGAGAACTCGTTGCCGATGGCGTAGCCGACGCGGTATGGCTGGCCGTCGTCGCCGATCACGTAGAGGCCCGCCACTTCCGGCTCCTCGCCGCCGTCGAGCGCGAAATCCGGCATGTTCAGGGCCTGGCCGGTGGCGGCGACGATGGAGCCGTCGCCCTTGTAGAACCATTCCGGCTGCACGCCCGCTACACCCGCAGCAGGCTTGCCGCCTTCCACGCCCATGCGGAACATCTTCATGGAGTCGCTCAGGGATTCGACATCGCCGCCGATTTTCTTGTGCATGGCGTCGCGGGTGTCGGCGCTGCCCAAGTGGGTCAGGCCGGTGCCGGTGACGTAGCAGTGGGCGTCGTCGCTGTGGTCCAGCGGTGGCAGCAGGCGGCCGGCTGCGGCCACGGCGTCGAAGGACAGCACTGCATGACCGGTGGCCTTGGTAGCCAGGTCGGCCAACCCGACCGACTTGCGGATCGCGTCCTGCGCCAGCGCGTAGGTCGTGTCATAGCCTTCGATGACGCGGATGGTGTTCTGTTCCAGCACGCCGATCTTGCGGGCGCCTTGTTCGTTCTTGAATTGTACGAGCAGCATAAAGTCTCCGGATTTTTATCAGTGCGAGTGGCGCGGCACGGCCGAGCCGCGGTTCCCGACCAGGAAGTCGAAGTCGCAGCCTTCGTCGGCTTGCAGCACGTGTTCGATATACAGTTTCTGGTAGCCGGTCTTCGGTCCCGGCGCGGAGCCGGCGACGCGTACGGCCTGGCGTTCCGCCATCTCCGCATCCGAAATCTCCAGGTTCAGCAGACCGCCTGCGCAATCGAGCGTGATCCAGTCGCCGTCCTTGACGATGCCCAGCGGGCCGCCGGCCATCGCTTCCGGCGCCACGTGCAGCACCACGGTGCCGTAGGCGGTGCCGCTCATGCGCGCATCCGAGATGCGGACCATGTCCTTGACACCGGCCGCCAGCAGTTTCGGAGGCAGGCCCATATTCCCTACTTCGGCCATGCCGGGATAACCTTTCGGGCCGCAGTTCTTCATCACCAGCACCGAGCTGGCATCGACTTCCAGCTCAGGATCGACGATGCGGCTCTTGTAATGCTCGAAGTCCTCGAACACCACGGCGCGGCCGCGATGCTGCATCAGCTCCGGCGTGGCGGCGGACGGTTTCAACACCGCACCGCGCGGCGCCAGGTTGCCGCGCAGGATGCAGATGCCGCCATCCTTCAGCAGCGGCTTCTCCAGCGGACGTATCACCTCATCGTCGTAGATCGGCGCTTCCTTGCAGTTTTCCCACAGCGATTTGCCGTTGACGGTCAGCGCGTCAGGATGCGGCACCAGGCCGCCGTCGCCCATGCGGCGAATCGCGCCCGGCAGGCCGCCGGCGTAGTAGAACTCCTCCATCAGGAAGCGGCCCGACGGCAGCAGGTCGACGATGGTCGGCGTGCCACGGCCCACACGGGTCCAGTCTTCCAGCTCCAGATCGACGCCGATGCGGCCGGCGATGGCTTTCAGGTGGATCACGGCGTTGGTCGAGCCGCCGATGGCGGCGTTGACGCGGATCGCGTTCTCGAAGTTTTCGCGCTTGAGGATCTTCGACAGCGTCAGGCCTTCCTTCACCATTTCAACGGCGCGGATGCCCGACATGTGCGCCAGGATGTAGCGGCGCGAATCGACGGCTGGGATGGCGGCGTTGTGCGGCAGCGTGGTGCCCAGCGCTTCGGCCATGCAGGCCATCGTCGATGCCGTGCCCATGGTGTTGCAGGTGCCTGCGGAGCGGGAGTGGCCCGACTCCGCCGACATGAATTCGTGCATGGTGATTTCGCCGGCTTTGACCTGCTCGTGCAGCTGCCACACGGCGGTTCCGGAGCCGATGTTCTTGCCATTGAGCTTACCGTTCAGCATAGGGCCGCCGCTGACGACGATGGTCGGGATGTCGACCGAGGCGGCGCCCATCAGCAGCGCAGGCGTGGTCTTGTCGCAGCCGACCAGCAGCACCACGCCGTCCATCGGATTGCCGCGTATCGATTCTTCGACGTCCATGCTGGCCAGGTTGCGGGTCAACATGGCGGTTGGGCGCAGGTTCGATTCGCCGTTGGAGAACACCGGGAATTCGACCGGGAAGCCGCCCGCCTCCAGGATGCCGCGCTTGACGTGTTCCGCCAGCTTGCGGAAGTGGGCGTTACAAGGGGTCAGCTCGGACCAGGTGTTGCAGATGCCGATGATCGGCTTGCCCTGGAACTCGTGATCAGGAATGCCCTGATTCTTCATCCAGCTGCGATACATGAAACCGTTCTTGTCCTGGGTACCAAACCACTCGGCGGAACGCAGTTTCACCTTTTTGTCGCTATCAGACATGCATATCTCCTCAGTATGTTCCTGTACGGGGACGTGGTTGTCATGCCCCCGTATCGATAAGCCATACTAAGTTGTAGTGAGATATCTTTCCAATAAATTATTATTCGACTTTGATACCAGAATGAGTATCAGTCTTCGACGGAGAAGCGGTAGCCCATGACGGTGGTGTACTCCGCGCCGGGGCGCAGTATCGTCGATGGGAATTCGGCTTGGTTGGGCGAATCGGGATAGTGTTGCGGTTCGAGGCAGAAGCCGCTGCGGTGGCCGTAGATGCGGCCTTTGCCCTGCATGCCGTCGTGCAGGAAGTTCCCGCTGTAGAACTGGATGCCCGGCTCCTGCGTCACCACCTCCAGCACGCGGCCGGACGACGGATCGCGCACGCGGGCCGCCAGCTCCAATGCATCGGGCTGCGATTTGTTCAGCACGAAGTTGTGGTCGTAGCCGGTACCGTGGCGCAGTTGCTGGTCGTCCGCGTCGATGCGGGCGCCGATGGCGTGCGGCGCGCGGAAATCGAACGGCGTGCCGGCCACCGGTGGCAGTTCGCCGGTCGGTATCAGGCCGCTGTCCACCGGGGTGTAAGCGTCGGCCGCGATGGTCAGTTCGTGGGCCAGGATGTCGCCCTTGCCGGCCAGGTTGAAATAGGCGTGGTTGGTCAGGTTGACCGGCGTGGCTTTGTCGCTGATTGCGTGGAAAGCGATACGCAATTCGTTATCGTTGCGCAGTTCGTAGATCACGGTGACTTCCAGGTTGCCGGGGTAGCCTTGTTCGCCGTCGGGGCTCAGGTAGCTCAGGATCAGGCCTGCGGATTTGGGAGTGGCGAAGGATTCGGCTTCCCACAGGCGGCGGTGGAAGCCGTCCTGGCCGCCGTGTAAATGGTTTATACCGTTGTTGACGTCCAGCTGGTGGGTTTCGCCGTCCAGCGTGAAGCGGCCGTTGGCGATGCGGTTGCCGTAGCGGCCGATCAATGCGCCGAAGTAGTGGGATTCGCCCAGATAGGCTGCCGGGTCGTCGAAGCCCAGGCAGACGTCGGCCAGTTGGCCGTTGCGGTCGGGGGTGTGGATTTCGGTGATGACGCCGCCGAGGGTGCTGATCTTGACGATCATGCCGTTGGCGTTGGTCAGGGTGTACAGCGTGGCGTCTGGGCCGAAGGGCGAACTGGTGATGGTTGGCTGCATGGGTGCTTTCTATGGCAACGGCGGCCGACGGGAATCGCTCCCGTGGCCGCCGCGAATGTTCTATGGTTCCCCGCTTTCGCGGGGACGACGGTATTTAGGCCAACGAGGGCTTTCCGAAAACCGGCATGCCCTGCCCGTCCCATTTCAATGGTTTGACGTAGGTGTGCCGGTCCGGGTTCCACAGCGGATCGCCGATAATCTCGGTATAGGTGCGCGCATGATAAACCAACATGACGGTTTCGCCATCGTCACCGACGGTGAAGCTGTTATGTCCAGGCCCATACACGCCATGCTCGTAGCAGGTTTGCAGCACCGGCTGCGGCGCCTTGGTCCACGCGGCCGGGTCCAGCGGATCGGCATTTTCGTCCGCCCACAACAAACCCATGGCGTAGTTCTCGTCGGTGGCGCTGGCCGAGTAGCTGATGAAGATCTTGCCGTTCTTCTTCAGCACCGACGGCCCCTCGTTGACCCAGAAACCGCGTATCTCCCAGTCGAACTCCGGCTTGCTCAGCATGACCGGCGGGCCGCCCAGCTGCCACGGCGTTTTCATCGGCGCGATGTACAGGTTGGAGTTGCCTTCGATGGCCACGTCCTTCTGCGCCCACAGGTAGTACAGCTGTCCCTTGTGGTTGAAGGTGGTGGCGTCCAGGCAAAAGGTGTCGATGCCGGTGTCGATCTGGCCCATGAACTCCCACTCGCCTTCCAGTGGATTCGGATTGGCGTTGCGGATCGCGTACATGCGGTGCTGGAACAGCTTGTGTTTGATCTCGCGGCTAGGCGCGGCGGCGAAGTAGACATACCAGGCGCCGTCGTTGAAGTGCAGCTCCGGCGCCCAAACCAGTTCGCTATACGGGCCGCTATCTGGCTTGTGCCAGACATTGACCTTGGCCGCATCCACCAGACCGGCGATGGTCTTCGCGCGGCGCAGTTCGATGCGGTCGTACAGCGGCACCGATGCGGTGAAGTAGTAGTAGCCGTCGCTGTGACGAATGATAAAAGGATCGGCGCGCTGCTCGATCAGCGGATTCAGTACATCTTCCATTGCTTCGACTTCCAAAAAATTAGACTGCCACATAGCCCTTGACTCCCATTTCCGCCTTGACCTCGGTGTAGTACTTGTCGTTGATACGGTACTTGAACATCAGAAGTCCCATCACGGTATGGAAGAAACCGGGGATCAGCGTCATCATCAGCACAATGCCGTGCAGCGCGTAGGCGGTCTGCTCGACGTTGGGCACATAGGCGAAGTGCGTCAACAGCTTGCCGACCAAAACGCCGGCGATGCCCATGCCCGCCTTCTGGCAGACCGAGATACCGCCGAACGCAAAGCCCGATACGCGCTTGCCCGTCTTGACCACGCCGTAGTCGATGGTCTCGGCGATGGCCGACCAGAACACCGGCGCATGCAGGTCCACCACGAACGACAGCAGGAAGTACAGCACGAAGGCGAGCACGGTGTCGCCCGGCCCGACGAAGAAGTAGATCGCGCCACTGAGAGCGCCCACGCCGATCTGCGTCCAGCGGAACAGATTGACCTTGCAGTAGAACTTGGTGATCCAGGTCGAAGCGATCATCGACAGAATGGCGGCCACCACGCCGGTCGACAGGAAGGCCGAAATGGTCGGGCCGTCGGCGCCAAGATAGTACTTGGCGTAGTAGATGGCCACCGAGCCGCGCACCACGTAGCCGATGGTGCCGGTCACGCAGACGCCGCACAGGATCAGCCACTGGTCGTTCTTCACCAGCACCTTGACCTGCTCCCACAACGACTGCCGCTGCACCACGTGCTGCACGCGCTCGCGAGTGGTGAAGAAGCAGAACAGGAACAGCAGCACGCCCATGCCGGCCATGACGGCCATGGCGAACTGGTAGCCTGCGGCGGCGTTGCCATTACCCCAGCGCTCCGACAGCAGCGGCACGATGACCGTCACCATGAAGGCGCCGATCTTGGCGAAGAACAGGCGGTAGCCGTTGGCCGACAAGGTTTCCTGCGGATCCTTGGACAAGGCGCTGGGCAGCGAGATGTAGGGAATGCCCACGCCCGCCGTCATGATGGTCATGATGATGTAGGTCGAATAGGCCCAAACCAGCTTGGCGCTGTAGCCCCAATCCGGCGTGGTGAAGACGAAGAACACGCTGAGCCCATACGGCACGGCCAACAGCAACAGCCACGGACGGTAACGCCCCCAGCGGCTGGTGAAGCGGTCGGTGATCTGGCCCATCGTCAGGTCGGCCATCGCGCCGACGAACTTCACCACGCCAAACATCATCGCCAGGTCGACCGTCTTCAGGCCGTAGATGTCCGTGTAGAAGAAGGTGATGATCAACATCATCGACGAGATCACCACGTTCAGCGCCATGTCACCGGCGCCAAAGCCTACTTTTTCCAGCAAAGACATTTTTTGATTCGACATCGGATACTCCACCAGTTGTCATTCCCGCGAACGGGAATGACGTCTACACAACAAGACGGGAACGCTCTTTACCGCCGGGGCTTACATCTTCCAGCGCAAGCCAACCGATACCGAACGTCCGATCTGGAGCGTACCGAAGTTGGTCAACTGCGCGTTGCCAGCACTGCCGAAGTGGTAGTACTGCTGCTGCATTTCATTGGTCAAGTTGACACCGCTAATATCGACCGACATGTTGTCGTTGATTTTATAGGAGATCTGCATGTCAACACTCTTTTCCGGATGACGCCAGATACCGATCGGGTTTGCAAACAAGGCGGCTTCGTTGTTGGCCAGGAAGCCGGAGCGCCAGACATAGGACAAGCGCGTGCTGATCGGGCCCTTTTCGTAAGCCAGGGTGGCGTTGTACGAGCTGTTGGACACGCCGAAGAACGGTGTCTCGAGCTGGGAGACGATGACGCCGGCATCATTGGCGTCGGGCACGTTCTGCGACGACGTGAGTCGCGTATAGCTGCCCTGGAATCCCAGGCCGTCCAGCAGGCTCGGCAGCCCTTTCGGGAAGTAGATCAAGCCCAGCTCGGCGCCACTGATCGTGCCGTTGGAGGCGTTGACCGGCGAGTTAATGACGTAGTCATAGCCGTTCGTATGGTCGCCGCCCGAGGTCGAGTTGCGGAACGGGTCGTTCGCCGGATCGACGTGTACCCTGTGACGCAAGCCCACGACCAGGCCGTCGATCTTGCGCTTGAACGCAGTGCCGTAGAGTGCGCTGTCCTTCTGGAAATACCACTCAGCCGTCAGATCCAGGTTCTTGGAGCGCGTCGGTTTCAGGTCCGGATTGCCGCCGCTGCCCGAGCCATAACCCACCTTCGAAACGTCGTCACCGAGCTGCAAGACAGGATTCAGATCACCGAAGTTCGGGCGGCGCAGGGTTTCACCATAATTAAAGCGCAGCACTACGTCCTTGGATGGGTCGTAAATCAGCGTCATGCTGGGCAAGACCTTGCTGGTCGACTTGCTGGCGCCGGACGGCGTGACCGCCTTGGTGCTGGCATCCACCTTGTAGAAGGTCATGTCGGTATCGACCTTAACGTAGCGCACGCCGAAATTGCCGCGCAGGCGATGGCCGAACAGCTCGTTCTGGGTATTCCCCATCAGGAACAGGTTGCTCGTCTTTTCTTCGACCCCGAAGGTCTTCTGCAGGCTCAGCTTGTCCGTAGTCAGGAAGTTCGGATCACCCGCGTTAAACAGCTTGCGCCAGTCGTCGATATGGTCGCGGATGTAGTAGGCGTTGGGCTCCACCCACGAGCGCGGAACGTCCGAAATGGCCGTGCCGAAGTTCGAGTTGGTGGAGGCATAGTCCGAGCCCAGCGAGGCGAGGTTGCGGTTCAAGGTGCCCGATTGGGTGCGGTTGGCCTCCGACGCCTTGCGGTCGTCGAAGCGCAGGCCGAAGTGGAGCGTCTCCAGCGGACCCCAGTTGGCATCGAAGACGCCCGCCAGGTTGGCTGTCGCGGCGCTGCCCGTGTTGCGGTTGGCGTTATCGTAGAACTGCGCGACATTCCACTTGCTCGCGTCGGTCAGGTCGGCATCGTTATTGAAATGGAAGGCTGTGTTGCCGCCGCCGGCATTGAAGTCGACGTTGATGGAAGGTGCAACGCGATCAATCCGGGTGGCTGTGAATTCCGAGTGATAGGTGCTGGTCTGGTACGACACATCGCCTTCGAGCCTCAGGCGGTCGCCGAGGTTCCACTTGCCGTTCAGGGCATAAACGTAGGAATCGGTTGCCGACGTGGTGTAGTCGCCGCTGTTGAAGCCATAGACGTTATTGACTTTACGGGTCTTGATGACGTTGGTTCCCGGGTACGTCGTGATCGTCCCCGCAGGGTTGCTGCCGAGATCGCCCCACCAGTCAACAAAGCTGAACAGCAACTGGTTGAAGGACTTGTCACGATAACCGTTGTACATCGATTCGAAGGTGTAGACCGAATCGCTGTTCGGCTTCCACTGCAAGGCGAGATTGGCGGCGGGACGCTCCCGCTTGCCCTGGACGTCGCTCTGGAAGACGGCGTCGCGCGCCAGGTAATAAGGATAGGCTTTGCCATTGAAATCCAGCGTAGAACCCGCTGCCATCGGCAAGCCGGTATGGGTACCAGGCGTCCAGATATTGTTGTCGAAGATGCGCTGCAAGGGCGTGTAACCCGGCGGAACTTCGGCGGCATTCGGGCTGGTAAACGGCACCATGGCGCCAGGCGTCACGCTTTCATTGCGGTACTTCGTCTCGCTGGCCGACAGGTTGACCAGGGCGCCGACTTCGCCGATGCCGGTTTCCCAGCGATTGCTTAACAGGGCGCTGAGCTGCGGGTTCGCCTTTTTCGCGGGATCGAGATAGGTTTCGCGCGCCGACAGCGACACTTTCGGCCCCTTGAAATCGAATGGGCGCAGCGACTTGACGTCAACCTGGCCGGCAATTCCCGTGTCTAACTGGCTGGCGTCGCGCGTCTTGTAGACGTCGATCTGGCGAACCAGGGTCGAGGGAATATCCTGCAGCGCGACCTGCGTGCCGGATGCTGTGAAAATATTGCGGCCGTTCCAGGTGGTTTGCACGTCGGGCAGACCACGAATGGACAAAGTGCCGACTTCGCCGCCGGCGCGGTTGGTGACTTGTACCCCCGTCACGCGCTGCAGCGCTTCGACGACATTGTTGTCGGGCAGCTTGCCGATGTCTTCGGCAACGATCGATTCCACAACCTGGTCGTTGGTGCGCTTGATCGCCAGGCTCTTGATCAGCGATGCCTTGACGCCGGTGACGACCACGGTCGCGGCGTCGTTCGTGGTGTCATTCGGTTCCTTCTTTTCGGCGACCGCTTGCGCCCACACCGAGGCGCTGCTGAGCAGGCCGGCTGCGGCGAGCACGGCGACGCCGGTTTTCAGGACGAGGCGATGCTTCGCCTGGGACTCGAAAGTCCCGGTTGATAGTTGGTTCATACGTCTCCTGTGTTATCTGTTTTATAGTTTTGTGCAGCGACCTCGAAATCATCTTAGGGTCTGAGCAAAAAACAAACCAATCAATTTTTTCGGGTTTTTGATACCAAAAAAAGTATCAGCACAGGCAGGAAAAATAATAAAAAAGCCCGCGCGCGGCGGGCCTCATGCATTTTTTGCATGACTTTACTGGAAGGCGACCTCCGTAAAGCTGCGTAACTTGCGGCTGTGAAGCTTGTCCACGCCCAAAGCGCGCAGCAGCTCCAGCGCGCGGATGCCGATCCGTAAATGCTGGTCAACACGGTCGCGATAAAACTGGTTAGCCATGCCGGGCAGCTTGATTTCACCGTGCATGGGCTTGTCGCTCACGCACAACAAAGTCCCGTACGGCACGCGGAAACGGAAGCCGTTGGCGGCGATGGTGGCGCTTTCCATGTCCAGCGCGATCGCCCTGCTCTGGCTGAAACGGCGTTCCGGCGTGCGCTGCGGCAGCAGTTCCCAGTTGCGGTTGTCGGTGCTGGCGACGGTGCCGGTGCGCATCACTCGCTTGAGGTCGTGGCCGGTCAGCTGCGTGACCTCGGCCACGGCGGCCTCGATCGCCACCTGTACCTCGGCCAGCGGCGGGATCGGCACCCACAGCGGCAAGTCTTCGTCGAGCACATGATCCTCGCGCACATAACCGTGCGCCAGCACGTAGTCGCCCAGCTGCTGGGTGTTGCGCAGGCCGGCGCAGTGGCCCAGCATCAGCCAGGCGTGCGGCCGCAGCACGGCGATGTGGTCGGTGATGGTCTTGGCGTTGGCCGGGCCGACGCCGATGTTGACCATGGAAATGCCGGTGCCGTCGGCGCGGATCAGGTGGTAGCCCGGCATCTGCGGCAGGCGCGGCGGCAGCGAGCCGTGCGCGTCGCTGGCCTGCACCGCCTGGCCGACGCGGCGCGTGACCATATTGCCCGGCTCGATGAAGGCGATGTAATCGTCGCCCGGCGCGCTGGACGCCTGGCTCATCAGCTCATGCCCCAGCTTGACGAATTCGTCGATGTAGAACTGGTAGTTGGTGAACAGCACAAACTTTTGGAAGTGCTCGCAGGAGGTGCCGGTGTAGTGGCGCAGGCGTTGCAGCGAGTAGTCCACGCGCGGCGCCGTGAACAGCGACAGCGGCTGCGCCTCGCCCGGCGGCGGCTCGTGGGTGCCGTTGGCGATGCCGTCGTCCATGGCGGCAAGGTTGGGCAGATCAAATACGTCGCGCATCAGCAGGCGCCGTTCGGCGCTCATATTGCCTTCAATGTGCTCGTGCTCGGCGAACGAAAAGTGGATCGGGATGGGCTGCGAACTGGTGCCCACTTCGATGCGCAGATGGTGGCTGCCGTGGTTCTTCAACAGCAGCTTGAACTGCTGCTGGTAGTAGCGCGCGAACAGGTCGGGCCGCGTCAGCGTGGTTTCGTAGGTGCCGGGGCCGGCGACGAAGCCGAAGGCCAGCGTCGAATCGGCGCGGGCCACGGTGTCGGTATGCACGCGCACAAACGGGTAGCAGCCGCGTACATGCTCGCCGACATCCTCGCCGGCGACAAAGCGTTTCATGGCGTCGCGCAGGTGGGCGACGTTGGCCTCGTAAATGGCCAACACCTGTTCATAAGCGGCAATCGGATCGTCAAATTGCAGCGGTGCGATAAACGGACGGGTCATGGACATTTGGCTCCTTGGTGGCGCAGGTAGTTCCTGATATTTCCTATTGTAAAGGCTGTAAGCGGAACTTGCATGCTCCCTCTAGGGGAACGCACAGGCGTACCGTACAATGACACCCGCCAACACAAAATAAAGTAACAGCATGAACGACCCAGTATCGCCGCACATTCCGCAATCGCATCCAGACATTCTGTACGGGGCGCCGCAAGGCGACCTGCTGCGCGAGGAGATACTGGCCGATCTGCTCGAAGCGAGCGCCGCCCGCAACCCCGGCCAGACCGCGCTGATCTTCGGCGAGCGCCGCCTCAGCTACGGTGAACTCAACGCCCAGGCCGACCTGGTGGCCGCGCGTCTGATCGATGCGGGCGTGCAGCCGGGCCAGATCGTCGGCCTGTGGCTGCCGCGCGGGATCGAGCTGCTGGTGCTGCAAGCCGGCATCGCCAAGGCCGGCGCGGCCTGGCTGCCGGTCGATGAAGACACGCCGGTCGACCGCCTGCAAGTGTGCCTGGACGACGCCGACGGCGCCGGCGTGCTGACCTGCGCCGCCTTCGCGCCGCGCCTGGCCGGGATTGGCCGCCCCGTCTGGACCGCCGAAGCGCTGCTGGCCGCGCCGGCCGACGGCGCCGAGCTGTCGCGCCGCGGCGCGGTTTCGCCCGACGTCCCGGCCTACGTCATCTACACCTCCGGCTCGACCGGCAAGCCGAAAGGCATCCTGATCACCCAGCGCAGCATCTGCCACTTCCTGCGCAGCGAAAACGAAGTGCTGGGCGTGACCGCGCAGGATAAGGTCTACCAGGGCTTCTCGGTCGCCTTCGACATGTCGTTCGAAGAGATCTGGATCGCCTACCTGGCCGGCGCCACGCTGTGGATCGGCCCCAAGGAAATCAGCGGCGACCCGGAGACGCTGCCGCGCATGCTCGACGAAAACCAGGTCACGGTGCTGCACGCCGTGCCGACGCTGCTGGCGCTGTTCAATCAGGAAGTACCCAGCCTGCGCCTGATTAACCTCGGCGGCGAGATGTGCCCGGAATCGCTGGTGGAGCGCTGGTCGCGCGCCGGCCGCCAGATGTTCAACACCTACGGTCCGACCGAAGCGACGGTATCGGCCAGCCTGGCGCGTTTGCAGCCCGGCCATCCGGTCACGATCGGCACGCCGCTGCCCAACTACGGCCTGCTGGTCATCGACGTCAACGCCCTCCCCGCCTTGCGCCTGCTGCCGCGCGGCGAAATCGGCGAGTTGTGCATCACCGGCCCGGGCTTGGCGGCGGGCTATCTTGGCCGCCCCGACCTGACGGAAGAAAAATTCCTGGTCAATCCCTGGTCCAGCGGCGCGCATGACGGCCGCCTGTACCGCACCGGCGACCTGGCCCGCATCGACGCCGACGGCGAAGTGCTGTGCCTGGGCCGCGCCGACGACCAGGTCAAGATACGCGGCTTCCGCGTGGAGCTGGGCGAGATCGAAGCCGTGCTGGCGCAACAGGAAGGCGTGGGCACCGTGGCCGTCCTGCTGCGCAAGGACGACGGCATCGACCAGCTGGTGGCCTACATCGTGCCGGAAGCGGGCGTGGAATTGGACAGCAAGGCGCTGCGCGCCAGCCTGGCCGCCAAGCTGCCGCCGTACATGGTCCCGGGCCGCTACGAAATGCAGGAAGCCATGCCGCGCCTGACCTCCGGCAAAATCGACCGCAAGGCGCTGAAGGCCATGCCGCTGAGCGCTCCGCCGGCCGGCGGCAGCGAAGATTCAGACCTGCCCGAGACCCCGGCCGAGGAAGCGCTGTTCGCCGCGCTGGCCGCGCTGTTCCCCGGCCAGCCGGTGCTGCGCCAGGCCGACTTCTTCACCGACCTTGGCGGCCACTCCTTCTTTGCTGCACGCCTGGCCTCGGCCCTGCGCGCCGACCCGCGCTTCGCCCACATCACCGTGCGCGACATCTACCAGCAGCGCCAGATCGGCAAGATCGCGCAAGTGCTGGCCGACGCGCCCAAAGCGGCCGAAGTGGAAGCCGACTGGACGCCCCCCTCCACGCTCAAACGCTGGACCTGCGGCCTGGCCCAAGCGGCCGCCATGCCGGCGCTGGTGGCGCTGCGCATGGCGCAGTGGCTGGCGCCGTTCTTCACTTACCACTTCTTCACCGGCGATCCGGGCGACTCCGTGGTGCGCGCCATCGCCGCCTCGGTCGGCGTGTTCCTGCTGGCGACCATCGGCGAATTCGGCATCGCCATCGCCGGCAAATGGCTGATCGCCGGCCGCCTGAAAGCGGGCGATTATCCGCTGTGGGGCGTCACCTACTACCGCTGGTGGCTGGCCGACCGCCTGGTCGAAGCCGCGCCGGCCTATCTGCTGAGCGGCTCCTCGCTCAACGCCTGGTGGCTGCGCGCGCTGGGGGCCAAGGTGGGCAAGGACGTCATCATCGGCTCGATGACGCTGCGTTCGCCGGACCTGCTCAGCATCGGCGACAACGTCAGCATCGGCAATGCCGTCAATTTCGAGAACGCCCGCGTGCAGCGCGGCCGCCTGCTGCTGGGCCAGATCACGCTGGGCGATGACGCCTGCATCAGCTCCTTCGCCGTCTTGGAAGGCAATACGCAGGTCGAAGCGCTGGGCCACCTGGAAGGCCAGTCCGCACTGGGCGACGGCGCCCGCGTACCGGCCGGCCGTGTCTGGGCCGGTTCGCCGGCGCGCGACACCGGCGCCTTCGACACCACCCGCCTGCCGCCGCGCCCACAAGTCGGCGCCGCGCGCCGTTTGGGCGAAGGCTTGTTCTTCATCTTCGGCATCCTGCTGATCGTCACGCTGTTCTTCATGCCGGTGTTCCCGAGCTTCGTGCTGATCGACTGGTTCGACGAACAGGGCTGGCTGCCGTGGATACAGGGCGACGACGTGCGCATCCAGCTGCTGCGCTACTTCCTGCTGGCCTTCCCCGCCAGCACGGTGCTGATCGTGCTGACGGCGATACTGTCGGCCGGCATCCGCTGGAGCGTGCTGCCGCGCCTAAAGCCGGGCCGCTCGGCCATCCACAGCAACACCTACTGCGCCAAGTGGCTGGTCAGCCAGATCCAGGAATCGAGCCTGAACGTCCTGCACGGCATTTACGCGACGGTGTTCGCGCCCTACTGGTATCGCCTGCTGGGCGCCAAGGTCGGCAAGGATGCTGAGATCTCCACCGCGCTGGGCGTGGTGCCGGACATGCTGACCCTGGGCGACGAAACCTTCATCGCCGACGCGGTGATGCTGGGCGACGAGGAGATCGACGGCGGCTGGATGATCATGAAGCCGACCGTGATTTCGCACCGCAGCTTCGTCGGCAACGGCGCCTACATCCCGGACGGCACGGTGCTGCCCGAGCATGTGCTGATCGGCGTGCATTCGCGCGCGCCGGACAACGAACAAATGAAAAGCGGCGATACCTGGCTTGGTTCCCCGCCGATCAACCTGCCCGCACGTGAGCAGACCAGCGGCTATCCTGAGAACCTGACCTTCCACCCGTCGCCCTTGCGCCGCCTGGGCCGCGGGCTGATCGAAGCATTCCGCATCGTCGCGCCGCACGCGCTGGTGATCGCGGTCGGCTACACGCTGGTGCTGGCGGTGATGCCGGCCGCCGGCGCCGGCCGCTGGGCCGAAGTGACCTGGGATTTGACGCTGGCGGGCCTGGGCTACGGCATCGGCAACTACATCTTCGTGGTGGCGCTCAAGTGGCTGCTGATCGGCCGCTATCGCAAACAGTCGGAGCCGATGTGGACGCCGTTCGTGTGGCTGTCCGAAGGTGTGACCAATCTGTATGAAGGTATCGCCGTGCCGAACTTCATGCGCTACCTGCGCGGCACGCCGTGGCTGCCGCTGGCATTCAACATGCTGGGGTCGCGCATCGGCAAGGGCGTGTATCTGGACACCACCGACATCACGGAATTCGACTGCGTGCATATCGGCGACCACAGCGAACTCAATGCGCTGACCTGCCCGCAGACCCACCTGTTCGAGGATCGCGTGATGAAGATCGATCGCGTCACTATCGGCAAGAACGTCTACATGGGACCGCGCAGCGCAGTGCTGTACAGCGCCGTCGTCGGCGACAACGCCCGCCTCGGCGCGCTGACGCTGGTGATGAAGGGCGAGCAGATTCCGGCCAACGGCTACTGGGCCGGCTGCCCGGCCGCACCGGCGAGATGATGGAGCTGGCCGTCCATGCCTGGCCCGGCCCTGTGCCGGTGCTGCGGGATGGCCTGTTCGTCATCGGCGTCGCGACCAGCACGCAGCGGGCGCAAGCCCGCGAACAACTCCGCTCGGCAACGCGGGCGGCGCTGGCCGCAGTGCTGGGCGTCGACGCCGATGCGATAAACATCGACAGCACGCCCGGCGAAGCGCCGCGCATCAAGCTGGCTGGCGGCAAGCGCGCCATCGGCTGTTCATTCACCCACGACGAGGGCTATGCGCTGGCCGCCATCTACCTGCATGGAGCGGTCGGCGTCGATGTGATGAAGGTGCAGGACATCCAGGACTGGGACAACGTGGCGCGCGACTATCTCGGCCCGCAGGTTTGCGCCGCGCTGCTCGCGGCGCCCGCCAGCAAGCAAGCCACTGAGTTCGCACGTGCCTGGACGCGGCACGAAGCCTGGCTGAAATGCCATGGCCGGCAGCTGAGCGAGTGGCAAGCAGGCGACGAAGCGTCTATCGGCGTCGCCTTGCGTGGCCTGCCTGAAGGATTGGTGGGCCATCTCGCGATGGCCGGCGCGAATTAGTTCGGCGCGTCGAGGAAGAAGATGGCGGTGAGTTTGGCCGGGGTCTTTTCGGTCGGCTTGTCGATCTGCACCTGGGCGCAGTCTTCGGCCACCAGGCTGCGCCAGTTGCCCACGCCGGCGGCGGAGAAGATCGTGTGCGCCTTGGAGCTCATGCTCATGTCGATCGCCAGGCGGGCATTGCGCTCGCCGGTCTTGGCGTAGTTCACGCCGCGCAGTTCGATGCCGTAGGCCGTCAGCCAAGGCTCCCACAGGCCCGATTCCACGCCTTGCACGATGCGATTCAACATCTCTTCCAGCGTCAGGCCCTTCTTCTTCACCGAGCGCAGCACCGCCAGCGACGGCGCGAAGCGCGCATCGGTGCCCTGCTTGCCGGCGCCGCTGTCGCCTATGGCCTTGGCTTCCTTGGAAAACGCCGCATCGCGCTCGGTGTAGTCGCGCATGCGCGAGTAGAAATCGGCGTTCAGGAATGGATTGGCTACCCGGCCCGCAGGCGCTTGTTTTTGGTTCGTCATGATCAGGCCTTAATGTGTAAGGCCGTAGTTTAACCGACCCGGAACGCTTCCACGACAATCTTGCTCGCCTCGGCGAGGATCTCGCTGCGCGCTTTGTCGTCCTTGCCGGGCTGGGTGAGGTAGACCACCAGCACAATCGGCGCCTTGTTCGGCTGCCAGATCACGCCGATATCGTTGGTCGTGCCGTAGTCGCCGGTGCCGGTCTTGTCGGCCACCAGGGAACCGGCCGGCACGCCGGCGCGGATGCGGGTGTCGCCGGTGGTGTTACCCAGCATCCAGTCCTTCAGCTGCTTGCGCTGCGCTGCGCCCAGGGCGTCGCCCAGCAACAGCTTTTGCAGCGATTCCGCCATCGCCTCAGGCGTCGTGGTGTCGCGCGGATCGCCGGGCAGCGCGGTGTTGAGCTCCGTCTCGATGCGGTCCAGGCGGAATTCGGTATCGCCGATAGAGCGAGCAAACGCCGTCACGGCGGCCGGACCGCCGATCTGCTTCATCAGCAGGTTGGCCGCTGCGTTGTCGCTGTACTGGATGGTGGCTTCGCACAGCGCCGCCACCGTCATGCCTTTGCCGACATGCTTCTCGGTGATCGGCGAATACGTGACCAGGTCGGTTTTTCGATACACCACGCGTTTCTTCAGCAGCGCCGGCTCGCGCGCCAGCACGGCGGCCGACAGCATCATCTTGAAGGTGCTGCAAAACGGGAAGCGCTCGTCGGCGCGGTGCAGCAGGCGGCGTCCGTCGGCCGTGTTCAGCGCGGCCACGCCCAGGCGGCCACCCGATTCCGCCTCCAGCTTGGCCAGCAGCGCGGCTGCCGACAGGGGCGTGGCGGCTGGCGGATTGTCCAGCAAATCGGCGGCGCTGGCGAAGGGGGCGGCGGCCAGCGCCAGCAACAGGGCACGGCGGGTAGCGAAAGCGGTCATGGTGCACAGGTATAGTTAAAACAATATTTCGGATCATACCAGCCGATCCTTAAGCCTGTATTCAATTGAACGCACCCCAATTTGCGCCGGGCGTAGACTCATCGCATGGCTCCTCAAGTCCTCATCGTCGGCGCCGGTCCCACCGGCCTGGTGCTCGCCATCCGGCTGGCGCGGCATGGTATTGCCGTCCGCATCGTGGACCAGAACAGCGGCCCGGGCCAGGCTTCGCGCGCGATGGCGGTGCATGCGCGCACGCTGGAGTTCTACCGGCAGCTCGGTTTTGCCGACGCCGTCGTCGATCTCGGCATCAAGATCGAAGCCATCCACCTGCGCGAAGCGGGCGAGGACATCGCCGAATTGCGGCTCAAGGACATGGGCGCAGGCCTCAGTCCCTACCCTTTCGTGCTGGCCTTCCCGCAGGACGACCACGAGCGCTTCCTGGTCGAGCAGTTGGAGGCCCTGGGCGTCGCAGTCGAATGGAACACCGTGCTGGAAGCGTTCACGCAGGACGAATGGGGCGTGCGCGCAGTGCTGGTGCGGGGCGGCGACCGCATCGCCTGCAGCAGCGTCTACCTGTGCGGCTGCGACGGCGCCCGCAGCCGCGTGCGCGAATCGCTCAAGCTGGACTTCAGCGGCGGCACCTACGACCACTTGTACTACGTGGCCGACGTCAAAACCTCGGGGCCGGAGAACCGCGACCTGGTCGGCCACCTGGGTCCCAACACCTTCGCGCTGATGCTGCCGGTGCGTTCGCGCGGCATGCAGCGGCTGATCGGCATCATGCCGCCGCAAGCGGAGGCCCTGCCCGAGCCGGGCTTCGAAGACATCCGGCCGGTGCTGGAACCGCTGCTGGGCATCCAGGTGGAACAGGTGAACTGGTTCTCGACCTATCGCGTGCATCACCGCGTGGCCTCGCAGTTCCGCGTGGGCCGCTGCTTCGTCGCCGGTGACGCCGCCCACATCCACAGCCCGGCCGGCGGCCAGGGCATGAACACCGGCATCGGCGACGCCGTCAACCTGTCGTGGAAACTGGCCCTGGTACTGCAAGGGCGCGGCGACCACGCCCTGCTCGACACCTACCAGGCCGAGCGCATCGTTTTCGCGCGCAGGCTGGTCGCCACCACCGACCGCGCTTTCCAGATGATCGTTTCACAGGGCGCCGGCGGGCAGTTGCTGCGCAGCTGGCTGGTGCCCCATGTGTTCCCGGTGCTGACCGGCTTCACGGCCGCGCGCCGCGCGTTGTTCAAGGCTTTGTCGCAGGTGCAGATCCACTATCCGGACAGTCATCTGAGCGGCGGCCGGGCGGGTGAAGTGATCGGCGGCGACCGGCTGCCGTGGGTGCCGCAACCGGATGGCGGCGACAACTTCGACGCGCTGCAAACATTGGATTGGCAGTTGCATGTGTACGGCGAGCCCTCGCCCGCCCTGAGCGTCGCAGCATTTGAGCTGTCGCTGCCGCTGCATGCCTACCCGTGGACCGATGCCGCCGCCGACGCCGGCCTGCTGCGCGACGCCGCCTACCTGATCCGGCCCGACATGCACGTGGCGCTGGCCCTGCCGCGCCAGGAGCTCGATTCCCTGCGCGGCATGGTGGCGCGCTATCACCTGCGCTTCGCGCCGGGCAAATCCGAAGTTTAGCGCTGGGCGGCGACCAACAGCATCATCGGGCGGTCCAGCTCTTCGGCCAGGCCGGGATTGGCAGCCACCTGGTCGGCTGTCGGCGCCCATTCCTGCACATGCCGCACGTTGAAGCCCGCCTGGATCAGGGCATTGAGCGTGGTGCCTATGGTGCGGTGGTATTTCAGCACGCCCTTGGCCAGCCAGTCGGTGCGGCGCGGCCCTTCGATGGAATAGCCGTCCAGCGGCCAGATCCTGCGGCCATCGGCATCCGTCGCCCAACCCGGCTGCGCGGGCGCCATGTAGACCGGGTGCTCGATCGTGAACACAAACTGCGCGCCAGGCGCCAGCGCCTGATGGATGGTCGCGGCCAGCTTGCCGAAATCCTCGATGTAGTGGAAGGCCAGTGAGCTGTACACAAAGTCGAACGCGCCGGCGGGCAGCGACAGCTGTTCCAGATCGGCGATCCGGTAGTCGATATTGGCGGCCTGCGTAGTGGCCTTGGCGCGCGCGATCATCTGTTCGGACAGATCCAGCGCCAGCACCTGCGCGGCGCCCTGCCCGCCGGCCCAGCGCGCAAACCAGCCGAAGCCGCAGCCCAGGTCGACCACGCGCTTGCCTTCGAGGTCGGGCAGCATGGCGCGGATGGCCGGCCATTCGGGTGCACCGTCCAGGCCATGCACGGAACGCGGCAGCTGGCTGTAGCCGGCGAAGAATTCGGGTTGGTCGTAAATATTCTGTGCCATGCGATCCTCCATGCGCCCGGCGGCGGGCCGGGTATAATTATTTTTTTGCCACTGTTGATACCAAGAGGTGCACTATGACAGAGAAGACTTTGAACGCCAAGGTTGATGAATACGTCAGCAAGCCGGGGCAATGGCAGATCGCCTACCAAAAGCTGCGCGCCATCGCACTCGCCTGCGACCTGACCGAAGAATACAAGTGGGGCAATCCCTGCTACACGCTCGACGGCCAGAACGTCGTCCTGATCCACGGCTTCAAGGAATACTGCGCGCTGCTGTTTTTCAAAGGCGCGTTGATGCAAGACCCCAAGGGCATCCTGATCCAGCAAACCGAGAATGTCCAAGCGGGACGCCAGATCCGCTTCACCAGCGCCGAACAAATCGCCAAGATGGAAGCGTCCCTGAAGGCCTACATCCGCGACGCCATCAAGGTGGAACAATCCGGCGTACAGGTGGAATTCAAGAAGACCGCCGAATTCGCGATGCCGGAGGAATTCCTGAACCGGCTGGAGGAATCGCCCGAGTTGCAGGAAGCCTTCGCCGCATTGACGCCGGGACGCCAGCGTGGCTACCTGCTACACTTCTCGTCGGCCAAACAGGCCAAGACCCGCGAGTCACGCGTGAACAAATGCATCCCGCATATCCTCAAAGGCAAAGGGCTGGACGACTAGCTTCATGAAAACCATAGCCATCATCGGCGGCGGCATCACCGGCGTCACTACCGCTTACGCTCTCGCCAAGCGCGGCTTCGCCGTCACGCTGCTGGAGCGCCATCGCTACGCCGCGATGGAGACCTCGTTCGCCAATGGCGGCCAGCTGTCCGCCTCCAACGCCGAGGCATGGAACCACAGCAGCACCATCGTCAAAGGCCTGAAGTGGATGCTGAAGAACGATGCACCGCTGCTGGTCAACCCCAAACCGAGCTGGCACAAGCTGTCGTGGTTCGCCGAGTTCATCGCCGCCATTCCCCACTATCGCGACCACACTATCGCCACCACCAGGCTGGCCGTGGCTGCGCGCGCGCATCTGTTCAGCTGGGCCGAGGAGGAAGGCATAGACTTCGACCTCAAACGCCAGGGCATCCTGCACATCTACCGCGACCGCGCCGGCTTCGAGCACGCGGCCGGGGTGTCCAAGCTGCTGGCGCAAGGCGGCCTGCCGCGCCGCGCCATCACGCCGCAGGAGATGCGCGCCCTCGAACCGACGCTGGCCGGCCAGTACTATGGCGGCCACTACACCGAAAGCGACAGCACCGGCGACATCCACAAATTCACCACCGGCCTGGCGCAGGCGGCGCAGCGCATGGGCGTGGACCTGCGCTTCGGCCAGCGCGTGACCAAGGCCAGCGCCGATGCCCATGGCGTCAGCATCACCGTCGAACAGGACGGCGCCAGCGACACCAGCGAAACCCTGCGCTACGACGCAGTGGTGGTCTGCGCCGGCACCGCCAGCCGCGAAATGGCGGCCATGCTGGGCGACCGCGTCAACGTCTATCCGGTCAAGGGCTATTCGATCACCGTCAACCTGGACGATGCCGCCAGCCAGGCCGCCGCCCCCAACGTCAGCCTGGTGGACGACGCCGCCAAGCTGGTCGCCAGCCGCTTCGGCGTGAGCCGCTTCCGCGTGGCCGGCACGGCGGAGTTCAATGGATTCAACCGCGATATCCGCGCCGACCGCATCGCGCCGCTGGTCAATTGGGTGCAGCAATGCTTCCCCGGCGTGAGCACCCGCAGCGTGACGCCATGGGCCGGGCTGCGGCCGATGATGCCGGACCTGATGCCCCGCGTGGGCCGGGGCAAGGCGCCATCGGTGTTCTACAACACGGGCCACGGCCACCTGGGCTGGACTTTATCGGCCGCCACGGCCGACATCATCGCCGACGCGGTGCTGGCCGCTTTGGGTGCGCCGACGGCTTCGGTTAGCCAGCGTACCGCACAGGCCTTGAAAATGGCGTAAACTGCCATCATATCCAGCCTGTCTTACAAGGAGATCTGACATGACGGCAAAATCTTTCGCACGTATGACCCTGCTGGCCAGCGCCTTGGCGCTTGCAGTGCCGGCGTTTGCGGCCGAACCCACTGTACACGATGTGTATGTCGCCGCCGAAGCAGGCAAATACACCGAAGCCCAGGAGCTGATGGACCAAGTCCTGAAAGCCCACCCGAACAGCGCCACCGCGCACTTCGTCGAGGCTGAGCTATTGGCCAAGCAAGGCAAGTTCGCCGCCGCACAGGGCGAGCTGGCCACGGCTGAACGGCTGCCCGGCCTGTCCAAGGTGGATCCAAGCGCCTTGGCCAAGCTGCGCACGTTGCTGGCCGACGGCCAGAAACCGAAAGCCAACTACTCGCAGCAGCAGCCGGCACGCAGCAACGCCGCTTACAACAACGGCAACTACGGCGCTCCGCAGAGCAGCGGCATCCCCTGGGGCACCATCCTGATCCTGGGTGGCGGCCTGCTGGGCTTTATCTGGCTGGCGACACGCTTCATGTCGCGCCGTAACGCGCAGAACGACGCATCCTACAATCCGGCCGGCTACAACCCCGGCGGCGGTGCTGCACCCGGCTACGCGCCAGGCGCAGGCTACCCTCAACAGGGCTATCCGCAGCAGGGCTACGGCCAGCCGCAGCAAGGTAGCGGCATGGGTTCGCGCATCATGGGCGGCCTGGCGACCGGCGCTGCGGTAGGCGCGGGTATCGTGGCCGGCGAAGCGATTGCGCGCCAGTTCACCGGCGGCAGCCACGATTCGGGCGCCCAGGCTGCTCCACGCAACGACATCGTCTACGATGATCCATCGCGCGACGAACTGCTGCGCCGCGACGACATGGGCGGCAACGACTTCGGTGTCAGCGGCGGCTGGGGTGATTCCAGCGGCGGTGGAGGAGACAGCGGCGGCGGTGGCGGCGGCGACTGGGATTAATCCAGCTCCGGCATCACCATCACATCACGGGGCGCGGCGCTCGCCCGCCCCGGCAGCTTCCATCGCAAGATCCCAGTACGGCGGATCGCCGAAATACTCCCTCAAATGACGTATCAGCAGCTGCGCCTTGATCTGGTTGGAACGGCCGGGCATGTGCACGGCATGGATCGCCGACTCCGTCGGTTCGCGCCGCCCCAGCACTGCGGCCCGCACCACCGGCGCCATCGGGAACACCGGCACCAGCTGGCCGGCGACGATGGCGTCGCTCACCAGCCAGTTCGCCAGGTGCACCACGCCCGCGCCGCCGATGGCCGCGTGCAGCAGCGAGTCGGTATCGTCGCAGCGCAGCGTGCCCTTGATGGCCAGCGGCTGGTTCTGGTTCACGCCGTCGAAACGCCACCAGCCGCGCGGCGCCGAGCGCCCGGTAACGGTCAGGCAGTTGTGGTTGAGCAGATCCAGCGGCGTTTGCGGCCAGCCGTGGCGGGCAAGGTAGGCCGGGCTGGCGCTGACCACGCGGTTCTGGATCGCCAGCCGCGTCGCCACCAGGCCACTGTCGGGCAGCACGCCGGCGCGCACTGCCACGTCGACCCGGCGCGCGGCCAGGTCGACGATGTCGTCGCTGACGTGCAGCTCTACTTCCAGCAAGGGCCAGTGCTGCAGAAACCCGGCGATGGCCGGCGCCACGTGCAGGCGCCCGAACGCGGCCGGCGCCGTCACCGTCAGCAGGCCGCGCGGTTCGCTGTCCAGCTCCTGCACGGCGGCCTTGCCATCGGCCAGTTCGGCCAGGATGTTGCGGGCGCGCGGCAGGAAGCGCACGCCGGCGTCGGTCAGGATCACCTGGCGCGGGCTGCGCAGCAGCAGGCGCGCGCCCAGTTCGGCCTCCAGCGCGTCAAGCTTGCGCGACACCGACGATACCGCCACCTTCATCTCCGCCGCCGCACGGGACAGGCTACCGTGCTCCACGACCGCCAGCAGGCACTGTAAGCTGTCTATCATCTTTTCCCTCCATTTTGCAAATATCGCAAATTGCATTTGCCTTAATGGATATTGTGCCATTTTTTGCAAAGATGCATACTGTGTTTAGTAAATTCATTGATAAGGAAAACCCATGAAACTCATCAGCAAATTCACCCCGCTTGCCGCCGCCATCGCTTTTGCCATCGCCGCACCCGCCATGGCCGCCGCGCCGCTGGCCGGCACCAATGCGCCCGGCTTCTTCCGCATCATGCTGGGCGATTTTGAAGTGACCGCGATCAGCGACGGCACCGTCGATCTGCCGATGAACAAGCTGCTGCAACAGGCGCCCGCCAAGACCGACCAGGAACTGGCCCGCTCCTATCTGGCCAGCCCGCTGGAAACTTCGGTGACGGGTTACCTGGTCAACACCGGCGCCAAGCTGGTGCTGATCGACACCGGCGCCGGCAATCTGTTCGGACCGACGCTGGGCAAGCTGCTGGCCAACCTGAAGGCTTCGGGTTACCAGCCGGAGCAGGTCGATGAAGTGCTGATCACCCATATGCACCCGGACCACGTCGGCGGCCTCGCAGCCAACGGCCAGGCGGCCTTCCCCAACGCCATCGTCCGCGCCGACAAGCACGACGCCGACTTCTGGCTCAGCCAGGCCAATATGGACAAGGCGCCGGCCGAGAACAAGGGCTTCTTCCAGGGCGCGACGGCGTCGCTGTCGCCGTACGTGGCCAACCAGCACCTGCAGCCGTTTAACGGCGCCGTCGAGATCACGCCGGGCATCCGCGCTGTCGCCAGCTACGGCCACACGCCGGGCCACATCAGCTACATGGTGGAGAGCAAAGGCAAGAAGCTGCTGGTGGTGGGCGACTTGATCCACGCGGGCGCGGTGCAGTTCGAGCACCCTGAAGTGACCATCGGCTTCGACACCGATCCGAAGACCGCCGCCTACGCGCGCAAGCAAGCCTTCACGGCGGTTGCCAAGGAAGGTGCGCTGATCGGCGCGGCCCACCTGCCCTTCCCCGGCCTGGGCCATCTGCGCAGCGCCGGCCAGGCTTACCAGTGGGTGCCTGCAAACTACACCCAACTGCGTTAAACTGGATCGTATGGAAACAAGTAACACCCCTCGCCCCATCAGCGTCCTTGTCGTTGACGACCACCCCTTGCTGCGCACGGGGTTGGGCGAAGCCATCGCCAGCCAGGCCGATATGCGCGTGGCCGGCGAGGCCTGCAACGGCCGCGATGCGGTCGAGCTTTACCGCACCTTGCGCCCCGACGTCACCATCATGGACATCGCCATGCCGGAGATGTGCGGCGTGACGGCGCTGCAGGAGATACGCCGCGAGCATCCGAGCGCCCGCATCGTCATGCTGACCACCTACAAGGGCGACGTGCAGATTCTGCGCGCAGTGCAGGGCGGCGCGGCGGGCTTTTTATTGAAGAGTACCTTGCGCAAGGATTTGCTGGATACGATACGCGGCGTGCACCAGGGGCAGCGCCGCATCCCGCCGGAGATCGCGATGGAACTGGCCCAGCACATGGGCCAGGGGCCGTTGAGCGCGCGCGAAACGGAAGTGCTCAATCACGCCGCCACCGGCCACTCCAACCGCCGCATCGCCGAGCAGCTGGCGATTTCGGAAGAGACGGTGAAGGCGCACATGAAGAACGTGCTGGCCAAGCTGGCCGCGAACGACCGCACCCACGCGGTGACGATCGCCCTGCGGCGCGGGATCATCTCGATCTGAACTCTTAATCGCTGGCCGCGCAGGCCAGCCAAAGCAGCAGCGCGCAAGGCAGCAGCAGGCCATTGAAACCGGCCAGCATGAAGGCCAGCGCGCCGCTGATGCAGCCGACGGCAAACGCCAGCACCGGCCACACCAGCTTCTTCAGGCGTGCCCGCGCGTCGGCGTCGCCGCGCAGCGTGTCCACCAGATCGATCACCAGCTGCGTCACATTGCCGGTCATGACGGTGGTGGCGGCCACCTTCCCCAACAGCAGCTTGCCGTAGGCGTTCTGCACCGCCATCGCGCCCGCGCACAGCATGCCGGTCAACATGATCAGCGGCGCATCGGGCCTGTCGACCGGTGTGGCCAGCCAGGCGCAGGCCACGCTGGCCGTCATCAACAGCGTTTGCAGCAGCAGGCTGTTACGCAGCTGGCGGCTGCCGCTGCGCTCCCAATGCAGTATCAGCAAGCGCGCCAGCGCCACTCCCAGCACAAACACCGGGAACACCAGCAGCTTGAGCCAGATGTCCGGCGCAGGCTGCGCCATGCCCCGGCCCAGCAGCACGAAGTTGCCGGTGACGTGGGCCGTGAACAGTCCGAACAGGCCGATGAAGCCCAAGGTATCGACATAGCCGGCCAGGAAGCCGAGGGCCACGCTTTGTTTCGTATCGCCGCGCTCCATCAGGCCTCCTTGCGCAGATCGTGCCATGCCACCAGCAGGAAGGCGCCCGCCAGGCCGAGGTGTTCATAGAAGCCGTTGGCCGCCATGAAGCGCTCCGGTCCCGCGATTTCCCAATAGCGGTTGGCGAGCAAAGTCGCCATCAGCGTGAACACGGCCAGGTAGCCCGCGCCCAGCCAGCGATAGAAGCCGCTCAGTATCATCAGCGACGCACCCAGCTCGCCGGCGATCACCAGCGCGGCCATCGGGCCGGCCGGCGACAGGCCGAAATGCTGCATCTCGCCGATGGCGGACTGGAAGTCCATCAGCTTGTTGATGCCGCCTTGCAGATAGGCGGCGCAGATCAGCAGCAGGCAAATCCAGCGTAGCGACGGCGTGGCCAGCCGCGTCAGTATCGGTTTGATCGGCGCCGTCATCACACCGCCCAGCAGGCGCAACCCAGCGCGCCCCAGAAACTCTTCAGATCGGACGTCGGCAGCTTGCTGGTCCACGCCGTCGCGTGCTGGTGGCCGTGGACGTTGCACTGGTTGGCGCAGCCGCAGGCGGCCTGCTGCTGGCGCAGTTGCTGCTGTTCGCGCTTGCGCTGTTCAAGCTCCTTCAGCGCGGCGCGGTTGTTACCGATCTGCTCACCCCAGCCGGCGTAACCGCCGAAACGGCGCACCGGCGACCAATCCGGCATGGCCGGCGGCGGCGCCTCGTCGTAGCTGGCGAACTCGCCGGCCGCGTAGACGATCTTGCCGCCGACGATGGTCAGGCGCGAGCTCATGTCGGCGATCTCGCTTTCGGCGCAGGCGTAGAAGTCCTTGTCCGGCACGATCAGGTCGGCCAGCTGGCCCGCCTCGATGCGGCCCTTCTTGCCCTCTTCGTTGGAGAACCAGGTGGTGTTCTCGGTCCACATGCGCAGCGCCGTTTCGCGGTCCAGGCAATTGGCGCGCGGGTACATCTGCATGCCGCCCACGGTCTTGCCGGTGATGAGCCACGACAGCGATACCCACGGGTTGTACGAGGCCACGCGGGTGGCGTCGGTGCCGGCCGAAACCTTCACGCCCGCTTCCAGGATTTTCTTCACCGGCGGCGTGGCTTCGGCCGCACCGTGTCCATATCGTTCGACGAAGTACTCGCCCTGGTAGGCCATGCGGTGCTGCACGGCGACGCCGCCGCCCAACGCCGCGATGCGGTCGATGGACTGGTCGGAGATGGTCTCGGCATGGTCGAAGAACCAGTTCAGGCCCGTCAACGGAATCTCCTGGTTGACGCGCTCGAACACGTCCAGCGCGCGGCTGATGGTTTCGTCATAGGTGGCGTGCATGCGCCACGGCCAGCGGTTCTGCGCCAGCACACGCACCACGCCTTCCAGGTCGTCTTCCATATTGTCCGGCATGTCCGGGCGCGGTTGGCGGAAGTCTTCGAAGTCGGCGGCCGAGAAGGTCAGCATCTCGCCTGCGCCGTTGTGGCGGAAGTAGTCGTCGCCCTGCTGGTACTTGACGCTCTGTGTCCAGTTCAGGAAGTCTTCCTTTTCGTGCGCGGGCTTTTGCGTGAACAGGTTGTAGGCCAGGCGTATCGTCAGCTGTTTGGCGTCCGACAGCTGCTGGATCACCTGGTAGTCTTCCGGATAATTCTGGAAGCCGCCGCCGGCGTCGATGGCGCCGGTGACGCCGAGGCGATTCAGTTCGCGCATGAAGTGGCGGGTCGAATTGACCTGGTATTCCAGCGGCAGCTTGGGGCCTTTCGACAGCGTCTGGTACAGGATGGCCGCATTCGGCTTGGCCAGCAGCAGGCCGGTGGGATTGCCGGCGCCGTCGCGCAGGATCTGGCCGCCGTGCGGTTCCGGCGTGTCCTTGGTGTAGCCGACGGCACGCAGCGCGGCGCCGTTCAGCAGCGCGCGATCGTACAGGTGCAGGATGAACACCGGCGTATCAGGCGCCACCGCGTTCAGTTCGTCGATGGTCGGCAGGCGCTTCTCGGCGAATTGATGTTCGGTGAAGCCGCCCACCACGCGCACCCATTGCGGCGCGGGCGTGATCGCCACTTGCGCCTTCAGCATGCCCATCGCGTCGGCCAGGCTGCGCACACCGTCCCAGCGCAGCTCCAGGTTGAAATTCAGGCCGCCGCGGATGATGTGGCAGTGGTTGTCGATCAGGCCTGGCAGCACGCGCTTGCCTTGCAGGTCGATGACGCGGGTGCGCGGACCGGCCAGCGCCATGATCTCGTTGGCGCGGCCCACGTGGGTGAAGCGGCCGTCCTTGATGGCCACGGCTTCGGCGTGCGGATTGCTGCGGTCCAGCGTGGTGAACAGGCCGCGGTGCAGGATCAGGTCAGGCGTTTGGTCTTGGCTCATCATGCGTTCCCTTTGGTTTCGTCATTCTTTTGCGCGGACGGCAGCTGGCCGAAGCAATGCGGCTTCACATGCTGCTCGATCCACGAAACCTGCCTGGCTTCCGGCTGCCACAACTGGCGCAGCAGCGGCGGCAACTGCTCGCCGAGCAGGATGCCCAGCAGGCCGACCAGCGCCACCACCGGCGGCGCCGGCGAGCGCACGTTCAGGAAGCCATAGATTAATCCAACCAGCAGGCCAACGGCCAACGACACGACATACATTTTCGACATGGGGGTTCCTCGGATAGGGGATAAAACTGCATGCCTCCAGTCTAGAGAGTCCCACCCTTTTTGCCATCACCGGGAATGATCGCCGTTTGCTCACCCTTTGGGGATAGGCTGCGCTCAACCGCCTGTGCCGCAGGCATGCAGGTCGATGATGCCGCGTTCGATCGACAGCGTCACCGCGTGGGTGCGGTCGCTGGCGTTCAGCTTGGCCAGGATGTTCTTCATGTGTACCTTGACGGTTTCTTCTGAAATCGCCAGGTGCATGCCGATGCGCTTGTTGCTCTGGCCTCCGGCCACCAGCTGCAGCACTTCGATCTCGCGCTTGCTCAGCGCACTCTCATACCAATGCTCGGCGATGCCGCTGGCCACCGCCGCCTGGATGCTGCGCCGGCCTTCGTGCACGCTGCGCACCGTCGCCAGCAGCTCCTTGCGCAGCATGCTCTTGAGCAGATAGCCGGCAGCGCCGGCGGCGATCGCGCGCCGGGCCAGCACGTCGCCCTCGTAGGTGGTCAGCACCACGATGCGGGCGTTGGGGAACTCGCTGCGGATGGCGATGGTGGCGTCGATGCCGCTCATGCCCGGCATCTGGATGTCCATCAGCGTGACGTCGGGCTGCAGCCGGCGATAGCACTCGATGGCCTGCTCGCCCGTGGTGGCCTCGCCCACCAGGCGCATGTCGTCCTCGGCGGCGAGGACGCTGGCTATGCCTTCGCGGAACATCGGATGGTCGTCCACGCTCAGTACAGTAATCGGCGTTGTCTGGGCCGTAGTCATTGGCGTTCTCAAAATCTTGCGGGGAAGCGCCAGCATGACACAAATCCTCCACCTCTGCCATACCCCCATCTAGGTAGTCTCCGTACCCCGTATCGGGGCGTGGCAAAACGTTACAGAAAGCTTAATCTTCGGTCCAGGATAGCGACACATCGTAAAGGGCGAACAAATATGCGTGGATACACATCCAGTTTTCCACGGGGGAGCGCGGGCGCGGGACTACTGCTGTTGCGCTTCGCGCTCGCAGCGCAGCTGCTGTGGCACCTGGCCGGCGCGGCTGCGGCCTGGTGGCACACCACGCTGGCGGTGCTGCTGTCCCTGATGCTGGCCGCCGGACTACTGACGCCGGTGGCGGCCGCGCTGTGCGCCTGCTACCACCTGCTGTACGTCGGCCATGCGGGTTCGCTGATCGCCGCAGCCACCGCCGTCGCCCTGGTATTGATGGGGCCCGGCGCCTACGCGGCGGATGCCCGCCTGTTCGGGCGGCGCAAGATTTTAATGTAACGACTTGGGAGAATTGACATGCGACTGGATACCAAAAACTGGCCACACTCCGCAATCGGCGGCAATGGCGCGGCGGTTGCCGGCACCATCGCCAACTACGACAGCAAGGTGCGCGTGTTCATCGCGCACAGCGACGCCATCGTCAGCGCCGGACTGGCCGCGCTGCTCGGCGCCGAGGGCGACATGCTGGTGGCGCAGGGCGAGGCCATGGCCCTACCACAGCCCGTGCAGGCCGACGTGATCGTCCTTGATCACAAGGGCGCGCTGGAATACATGCGCCGCTGCGCCAACGCGCCGCAGCACGGCGGCGCGCAGGCGCGCGTGCTGATCGTCACGCAGATGGAGCGCGAATGGGAAGTGCGCACCGCGATGATGGCGGGCGTGCACGGCTACCTGCTGCAAAACTGTTCGCCGGACCAGGTGCCGGCGGCGGTGCGCTCGCTGAGCCGGGGCATACGCTACCTGAGCGCGGACCTGAGCCGCTGCGTGGCCGACAGTTTCACCCGCATCGGCCTGACCAGCCGCGAGACGGACGTGCTGCAACTGCTGGCGCAGGGCCAGTGCAACAAGTCCATCGCCCGCGAACTGGGCATCGGCGTCGGCACCGTCAAGACCCACGTCAAAGGCTTGTTCGACAAGCTTGGCGCAACGGCACGCACCCACGCCGTGGTGCTGGCTACGCGGCGCGGCCTGGTGGGCGACGGCGCCATCAGCCAGCATTGACATCATTACGAGATTGTCATTGGCGTATCCCGCGCAAGCGCTGTAGAATCGCCGCATGCAAGCACATACACGCTCCGTAGGCACATCACATCATAAGACGCGCACCCAGCGCGTCCTGATGTTTTTCGTGCTGGTGTTCCTGTCGCTGCAACTGATCGGGGCGAGTTCGCACAAGCACTCGTACACCGAAACGCAAAACGATTGCGCCTCGTGCGTGATCGCGCATATGCCGGCGGGTGTTCCGCCGCCGGCCATTGCGGTGCTTCCGGTGGCGATGCTGGCCGCCCTCCTCGTCCTCGTTCCGCAGCGTTCCGTTCGGGCCCTCCGAACCGACTTCTTCACCCCGCCCTCGCACGCGCCGCCCGGCGTTGCCGCTATCTCCTTCTGATCCGCTTCTTTTAGCACCGTTTAACACGGCCGCATTTTTGCGTCCCGTGCGCGTACTCGCGCGCCTGAACATTTCAAGGATTTACCATGCAACGCACGCCACAACTCCGTACCATGCCACTGCTGCTGGCCGCAGCTTTCTACGCCCACCACGCCAGCGCCGCCGAAGATGGCAGCCCAGTGATGCAGCAGGTGGAAGTCACCGCCGCCCACTTGAAAAGTGCGCGCATCGACCTGTCGCCGAATGTCGGCACCACCGTCTACTCCATCGACCGCCACATGATCGAGCAGTTGGGCCAGGGCGACAACACGCCGTTCAACGAAGTGCTGCTGCGCCTTCCGGGCGTGAGCCAGGATTCGAAAGGATCGGGCTCTATCCACGTGCGCGACGACCACGCCAACGTGCAGTACCGCGTCAACGGCGTGCAGCTGCCGGAATCGATCACCGGCTTCGGCCAGTCGATCGACACCCGCTTCGTCCAGCAGACCGATTTCATCACCGGCGCGCTGCCGGCGCAATTCGGCCTGCGCACGTCGGGCATCGTCGACATCCAGACCAAGGAAGGCACGGTCAAATCCGGCGGCCGCATCGGCGTGCTGGTGGGCAGCCATGACTACGTGGCGCCAAGCGCGGAGTTCTTCGGCACGCAGGGCGCCTTTAACTACTACCTGTCCGGCAGCTATCTGTCGAACGCGCTGGGCATCGAGAATCCGCTGCCTACCCGCAGCGCGCTGCACGACCGCACCAAGCAAAGCAAATCCTTCGGCGCGCTGTCGTGGTTCCTGGACGACCAGACCCGCCTGGGCCTGATGTTCGGCACCTACAACGGCCGCTTCCAGATTCCGAACAACCCGGACCAGGCGCCGGCCTTCTCGCTGACCGGCCAGAGCGACGCCACCGCCGGCACCAGCAAGCGGCCGTCGGCACAGCTGGACGAGCGCCAGCGCGAGACCAACCGCTTCCTGGTGCTGTCGCTGCAAAAGAGCGTGGGCGACTTGAACTACCAGGTATCAGCCTTCCATCAATACTCCGAGCTGCACTACACGCCCGATGCGCTGGGCGATTTGATCTACAACGGCGTGGCCTCCGACACGCTGCGCTCCAACTCGGCCAGCGGCGCGCAGTTCGACGCCAGCTACAAGCTGACCGACAGCCACACCGTGCGCGCCGGCCTGGCCTACTCGCACCAGACCACCCACAGCGACAACGCGGTCGCCGTGTTCGACACCGACGGCAGCGGCGCGCAGTCCGGCACCGATCCGCGCACCATCATCGACAACAGCAGCAAGACCGGCAAGCTGTCCAGCTTCTACCTGCAGGACGAATGGCACATCGCCGCGCCGCTAACGCTGAACTACGGCCTGCGCTTCGACAAGGTATCGGCCTACGTCGACGAGCAGCAATGGAGCCCGCGCGTCAACCTGGCCTACCAGCTGGCCAAGGGCACGGCGCTGCACGCCGGCTACTCGCGCTACTTCACCCCGCCGCCGCAAGAACTGGCCGCGCAATCGAGCATCGACAAGTATGCCGGCACCTCCAACGCGCCGCAGGTGCCGGTGTCGGACAACGTCAAGGCCGAGCGCACCAACTACTACGACATCGGCTTGAGCCACCAGTTCAGCGAAGAGCTGACCGTGACGGCCGACGCCTACTACAAAAAAATCCGCAACATGCTGGACGAAGGCCAGTTCGGCCAGGCGCTGATACTGTCGCCGTTCAATTACGAGCGCGGTTACGCCAAGGGGCTGGAGCTGTCGGCCGTGTACAACCGCGCCAACTGGGGCGGCTTCCTGAACCTGACCACGCAGAAGGCCAAGGGCCAGAACATCATCTCCGGCCAGTCGCTGTTCGGGCCGGACGAGCTGGCGTACATCGCCAACCACTACATCTACGTCGACCACGACCAGACCTACACGGTATCGGGCGGCGCCCACTACCACTGGGGCGACACCAAGTTGAGCGGCGATTTCCTGTACGGCAGCGGCTTGCGCAAGACGCCGGACGGCGCCGCGCCGAACTCCGGCACGCTGCCGCACTACACGACGGTCAACCTGTCGCTGACACACGACTGGAAGAATACGGCAGTAGGCAATATCGAAGGCCGCGTGGCGCTGGTCAACGCCTTCGATAAATCCTATCTGCTGCGCGACGGTTCCGGCGTAGGCGTGGGCGCTCCGCAGTACGGTGCTCGCCGCACGCTTTACGCTGGAATTTCGGTTGGATTCTGATTTTAGTTAGGAGTCCTTGATAAACCGGAATTCCTGTGTATAATCGGCGGCATGGACAGCAAAACCAACAAGCCGTGGCAGGATACGCCTGATGTTTCAGCGCGCATCATCTCCTCTATCGGACGCATCGCCAGTGTGATGCGCTCCGGTATGTGGGAGTTCGCCACCACCGAAAACCTCAATCCGGCGCAGGCCGAGATACTGCAGCTGCTGCAAGGCCGCAAGCAGGGAGTGCGCTTGTCCTGGCTGGCGTCGCAGTTGTCGATCAGCGCGGCCAGCGCCAGCGATTCGGTGTCGGCCCTGGCGGCCAAGGGCTTGCTGTACAAGGCCAAGGCGGAGGACGACGGCCGCGCCACCGCGCTGTTCCTGACCGACGACGGCGCTGCCATGGCGGCCCGAATCGGCGGCGCGTTGGGCTTTGCCGAAGATGCCGCTGCCGCCCTGCCCGCAGCCCAGCAGGCCGAGTTGCTGACCGGTTTATTCAAGCTGATCGCCCAGTTGCAAAAGACCGAGCGCTTCCCCGAGATGCGGGCCTGCCTGTCGTGCCAGTACTTCGAAGCGAACCGCCATCCCGGTAAGCCCGCGCCGCATCACTGCGGGCTGGTGAACGCGCCGCTGTCGGTGGCACTGCTGCGCATCGATTGTCCCGAACAGGTGCCGGCCGATCCGGCCACGCGCCAGCGCAACTGGAAGGTGTTTGCTTGAGTTTTTTTTGACCATATTAGTTAGGACTCCTATTTGCTTTTACCGCAGTGCTTTTGTAGTGCTTTTTTAACCCACGAAAGGAAATACCATGAACCGCATCGCTCTCGTCTCCCCCGCCGACACCACCGGCGAACGCCAACAACTGCTGGCGCAAATCCACGGCGCGTTCGGCGCCACGCCGAACATGTTCAAGGCCGTCGCCAATTCGACCGCCGCGCTGAAAAGCATGTGGGGCGCGTTCGGCGCCTTGGGCGGCGGCGTCATCGACGCCAAGCTGGGCGAACAGATCGCCGTCGCCATCGCCGACCGCAATGAGTGCGACTACTGCCTGGCCGCGCACACGGCGCTGGGCCGCAAGGCCGGCGCCAGCGCCGAGGAGATGAGCGAGGCGCAAGCCGGCCAGTCCTCCGATCCAAAAACCGCCGCCGCGCTGCGCTTCGCCACCGCCGTCGTCAACAACCGCGCGCAGATCGCCGGCGAGGAAGTGGAAGCGCTGCGCGCGGCCGGCTTCGACGACGAAGCCATCGTCGAGATCATGGCCCACGTCGCGCTCAACCTCTTCACCAACTACGTCAACGTCGCCTTCAAGGTGCCGGTCGACTTCCCGTCGGTGAAACTGCGCGCCAAATAAGGAGCAGCCATGCACGCTATCGCCCCCGAACTCCAGGTTGCGGCCTGGCTGAACGCCACGCAGCCGCTGTCGTTAAGGCAGCTGCGCGGCAAAGTCATCGCCATCTACGTCTTCCAGATGCTGTGCCCCGGCTGCGTTTCGCACGGCATCCCGCAGGCCAGGACGATACGCAGCACTTTCGACGAACAGGACGTCGCCGTGCTCGGACTGCATTCCGTGTTCGAGCATCACGACGTGATGACGGAGAAAGCGCTGGCAGCCTTTTTGCACGAGTACCGCATCGATTTTCCGGTGGCGATAGACCAGCCGGCGCAGCGCGGCGCCATTCCGCTGACGATGGAACAGTACCAGTTGCGCGGGACGCCGACGCTGCTGCTGATCGATCGCCAGGG
This sequence comes from Rugamonas rivuli, assembly GCF_009380165.1. GTDB lineage: Bacteria > Pseudomonadota > Gammaproteobacteria > Burkholderiales > Burkholderiaceae_D > Rugamonas > Rugamonas rivuli. The sequence goes on along the minus strand of NZ_WHUF01000002.1, from coordinate 971,309 downwards.
ACGGCTACGGCTAAACCATTTCGGCCGCGCCGACGACATGCAGGCCGGCGCGCTGATCGGCCGCCTGCTCGCGGAAGCTGCCGAACAGCCGGAGGTGCACTGCGACGATACCGCCTGTAGCATCCGCTAGTACTCGGGCGACCGTACTTTCACACGCGGGATTCAGGCACGCATAATCCGCTACTACCGGAGAGTCCACATGCGTGTCCTGAATATCCTGATCATTGCGCTGGCGGCGGCTTTGCTGTCGAGCTGCGCTTCCATGAGCTACAGCCGTAGCGTCAAGCAGACCGGCAGCATCGTCGATTACCTCTACCCGGACGCCAAATCCGCGCCAGCCATGACGCCCACCGTCACGCGCCTGCGGCCGCCGGTGCGGGTCGGCATCGCCTTCGTGCCGGGCGCCGGCTGGGGCAACGGCCTGCCGGAGACGGCGCGCATGAAACTACTGGAGCGCGTACGCGACTCCTTCTCCAAACATCCCTACATCGGCAAGATCGAAATCATCCCGACGCAGTACATGCGCGCCAGGGGCGGCTTCACCAATCTCGAACAGGTGGCGCGCATGTTCGATGTCGAAGTGGTGGCCCTGCTCTCCTACGACCAGGTGCAGTTCAACGACTCCAACGCGCTGTCGGTGCTGTACTGGACCATCATCGGCGCCTACGTGGTGCACGGCGACCAGTACGACGTGCAGACCATGCTGGACGCCTCGGTGTTCGATGTGCAGAGCCGCAAGCTGCTGTTCCGCGCGCCGGGCACCAGCCAGGTCAAGGGCAGCGCCAGCTGGGCGGGCTTCAGCGAAAAATCCCGCGCCGCGCAGACCGAAGGCTATAACGCCGCCGTCGACCAGCTGGTCCCCAACCTGCAGGCGGAGCTGGACAACTTCCGCGAGCGCATCAAGCACGACGCCAACTACCAGGTCGAGAACAAGGAAGGCTACAAGGGCGGCGGCGCGATGGGCTGGCTGATGCTGGCGTTGGCCGTGCTGCTGGCGGGCCTGGCGTGGATGCAGAAGCGCCGTGAATGAGCTGCTTGAATTCGACCGCCACGCGCTGCTGGCCGGCCAGTGGTGGCGGCTGTGGACGGGACACCTGGTCCACTACACGCCGCAGCACGCGCTGATCGATTTCGCGGTGGTGCTGGCCGCCGCCGTGATCGTGGTGCAGCTGAGCGCCACGCCGGCCATCGGCATGCGCCGCCTGGCGCTGGCGCTGTTCCTGGGCGCTCCGTTCATTTCAGTGGGGATGCTGCTGATCGCGCCCGGCTGCATGAGCTATCGCGGCGCCTCGGGCATCGCCGCCATGCTGGTGGTGATGGCGGGCGGCGCGTTGTGGCCGCGCGCGGCGCGCTCCGTGCGCGCGGCCCTGCTGCTGATGGCCGCCACGCTGCTGGCCAAGATCGGCGCCGAGGCTGCGGGCGCCGTCCACGGCTTGAGCCAGCTGCCGGCCGACGTGGTGATCGCCTGGCAGGCGCACCTGCTGGGCGTGGTCGCGGGCGCCATCGCGTTCGCGGCGCGCAAACCCCGGCTGCAACTGGATTAACTATCAATATAAATCCGACTTGTTTGTGTTTCACAAGCCTCAACATTGCCGTTAATTCTTGTGTATCTGGCATGGATATAGGCATAATCGTTCGGACTTAAACGATCCCTGCCCGATGTGTATCCTAACTGGAGTACGACATGAGCATCCCAGCCCGCACCGTCATTTCCGCCAGCCTGGCCGCTGCCTTCCTTGCACCGACCGCGTGGGCGGCGGACGAGATTCCGTCGGTGGTCGTCACCGCGCAATCCCGCAAGCAGTTCGTGCAGGACGTGCCGATGACCATACAGGTATTGACGGCCAAGGACATCGACGCCATCGGCGCCAAGGACCTGGGCGACTTGAACGGCTACATACCGGGCCTGGTGGTGGACGCGGTCGAACCGACGCAGCCCGGCTTCGGCATACGCGGCGTGCAGACGGGCGATTTCGGCATCGCCACCGATTCGCCGGTCGGCATCTATGTCGACGGCGTCTACACCGGCAAGACCGGCGGCGCGCTGATGAACTTCATCGACATCCAGCGCATCGAGGTGATCAAGGGGCCGCAGGGCACGCTGTTCGGCCGTAACAGCGCGGCCGGCGCCATCGCCATCACCACCAACGAACCGGGCAAGGAAGTCGACGCCGCCGGCCGCATCAAACTGGGAAAATACGGCCGCGCCAATGCCGACGTGATGATCAACCTCCCCATCAACGACAGCTTCGCCGCACGGCTGGTGGCGGTGCGCTCGGGCAGCGAGGGGTGGGTCGACAACACCACCACCGGCAAGAAGTCCGGCGGCGACAAGGACTGGGCCACCCGCCTGATGCTGCGCAAGGACTTCGACGCCGCCAAGCTGGTGTTCGCGTGGGAGCACGAGAACATGGAGCAGTACGGCCGTCCTGCCTTCGGCGTCATCAAGGATCCACGGCTGCCGCTGGGCGGCTACACGGGCGTCTACGACGCGGCCTACACCGCCAACTTCGTCAACCCGTTCACCGCGCCGCTGCAGAACGACCAGCAAGGCACCGAAGGCCGCATGTTCGACGGCGCCACGCTGCGCTTCGAAACGCCGCTGGCCGGCATGGTGTTCAACTCCACCACCGCCTACCGTCGCTTCACCACCCACAACATCACCGACAACGACGGCGGCAACCGCCCCGACCTGTACCTGACCACGCAGGACGCCAAGCGCGCCCACAGCTTCCAGCAGGAGTTCAAATTGTCCGGCAAGAGCGGCCAGCTCGATTGGATCGCGGGCCTGAGCTTCTACCACAACAACGAGCACCAGGATGCCGGCGCCTTCGTCACCACCGGCACGCTCGACACCCTGAGCCAGTTCGCCGGAGGCCAGCCGAATTTCGCCATGCTGTTCGGCGGCCTGGGCGCGGCGGGCCTGCCGGGCGTCGGCCCCGACACGGTGTTCAGCTGGGACGAGACGCACTACAGCGATGTGCGGACCAAGTCGGCCTCGATCTACGGCGACACCATCTGGCACCTGTCGCCGTCGACCAACGTCACCGCCGGCCTGCGCTACACGCAGGACAAGAAGCAGATGACGTGGTTCGTGCCGGGCCGCGTGTCGCCGCAGCTGGACAACTTCCTCAACAGCTACGGGCCGCTGGCCGGGCTGGATGCATCGGCCTTCCCGTCCAACGTGATCTTCAGCACGGCCGCGCAACTGGCGGCGTCGCCGGTGACGCGCGAGAAGGACTGGACCGACTGGAGCCCGCGCCTGGTGCTGGACCATAAGCTGAACCCAGACACGCTGCTGTTCACGTCCCTGTCGCGCGGCTACCAGGCCGGCGGCTTCAACATCTTCACGCCGCCCAATCCCGCCGCGCCGGCCGCCGCCGGCAAGGACCCAAGCTTCGAGCCTGAGAAGATGACCAACTTCGAAGCCGGCGTGAAGCTGGCCCTGCCCGCGCTGCGCGCCACGGTCAACGCCTCGCTGTTCGCCTACAAGTTCAAGAACCTGCAGGACATCCAGCTGTACAGCGTGGGCACGGTGCCGACCTATAACGTGGTGTCCAGCGACCAGAAGGCGCATGGCCTGGACCTGGATGGCCGCATCCGCATCTCGCCGCGCGTGACGGTGTTCGGCGGCATGGAGTACATCGACCAGACCTACACCCGCTACCAGCGCCTCGACGCCGCCGGCAACGTCACGCTGGACCTGGGCGGCCAGCCGGTCGGCACGCCGCGCTTGACGGCGATGGCGGGCGTGAACGTCAACTGGGAAACGCTGGGCGGCCGCAGCAGCCTGAATTTCCAGGGCACGCACGCGACCGCGCAGCGCTGCAACAACGACACCGCCAAGCTCCAGTGTCTGAGCACCGCGCAGCTCAAGACCGGCAAGGCCACCAGCAAGTTCGATCTGCGCCTGGCCTGGGACAGCCCCAGCTCGCGCTACGGCGTGGCGCTGCTGGTCAACAATGTGTTCGACCAGCGCTACATCACCAACCTTGGCGGTCAAACCGAACAGTATGGCGGTCCCTACGCCTACCTCACGCCGCCGCGCATGATCGCGGTGGAATTCCGGGCCAGCCTGTAGATGGCGCGCTGGCTCAAGCTGACCGCCGCGGCAGCGCTGGTGCTGACGGGCGGCGCGGTGTTGACGCTGGCGCTGCATCCGCCCGAACTGCTGCGCGTGGTCGCCGGTTACGGCGCCAAGATGGTCTGTTCCAACGTCTTCATCGCGGGCCGCGAGGCGCAGGCCGTGCTGGCCGACGACGTGCAGGCGCCCGGCCATCCCATCCTCAAGCTGCTGCAGCTGCGCGTCGACACGGACCACAAGCTGGTGCGCGCCGATCTGCTGGGCTTTGTCGGCAAGGGCCTGGCCGTGTACCGGCCCGGCACCGGCTGCGCGGCGGTGCCGGACGGCGATGTCGAGAAGGCCATGCAGTACCAGTTTGCGCCGCTGAAGATGTGGGCGCCCTCGTCCAGCGTGCCGTGGCCGACCGGCTCGCAGCCGGAGACCATGCCGGCGGTGCAGGCCTTGCTTGAGCAGGATGCGCTGGCCGGTCCCGGCATGCGCGGCATGGCGGTGATCCACCAGGGCCGGCTGGTCGCGCAGCGCTACGGCGCGGGCTTCCACGCCGGCATGCCGCTGCTGGGCTGGTCGATGACCAAGACCGTCAGCGCGGCGCTGGTCGGCATGCAGATCGCCGACGGCACGCTCAAGCCGCAGCAGAACGGTTTCTGGCCGGATGCCGGCGACCCGCGCGCGGCCATCACGCTGGCGCAGCTGATGGCGATGAGCAGCGGCCTGCAATTCAACGAGGGCTATGGCGCCGTCTCCGACGTGACGCGCATGCTGTACCTGGAGCCGGACATGGCGGCCTACAGCGGCTCGCTGCCGCTGGCGCAGGCGCCGGGCGGCGCATGGAACTACTCCAGCGGCACCACGCTGCTGCTGTCGCGGATCTGGCAGCGCGCGGCGGCCGATGCCAAACACGCTGCGACATCGGCCGCCGTGCTGTCGCTGCCGCGCGAGCGCCTGTTCGACCCGCTGGGCATGAGCAGCGCGGTGATGGAAGCGGACGCGCGCGGCAATATGGTCGGTTCCAGCTATATGTATGCGAGCACGCAGGACTGGGCGCGCTTCGGCCAGTTCCTGCTGCAGGACGGTGTATGGCAGGGCAAGCGCCTGCTGCCGGAAGGCTTTGTCGCCGGCATGCAGCAGGTGGCGCCGGCCTCGGGCGGCCAGTATGGACAGGGCCAGGTGTGGCGCTGGGGGCCGTCCGGTACTGCGCCGGAAGAACAGAACCCTGACCTGCCGTTCAAGCTCCCGGCCGACACCTACTGGCTGGAAGGCCACGATGGCCAGAGCATCGCCATCGTGCCGTCGAAGCAGCTGCTGGTGGTGCGGCTGGGACTGACCCCGCGCAGCTTGAACTATCAGCCGCAGGCGCTGCTTGCCGCCGTGGTCAAGGCGCTGGAATGATGGCGGCAAGCGGCGGCGCGGTTCCCTACAGCCTGTTGCGCCACCAGGGCGCGATGCTGCGGGCGACCGCCCGTATGCTGTTGCAGGCGGCCGGACGGTCCGTGCTGCCATCGGCCGCGCGCCGCCATGCGAATACCCCGCCCTCTGCGAACGCCATCGCGCCGCTACAGCGCAGCATCGCCGCGCCGCCGGCGCAACTGGTAGAGCACTACATCCGCTGGTGCGGCGCCGCCGGCCGCTACGACGGCGAGCTGCCGCCGCACATGGTGTCGCAATGGAGCCTGCCACTGGTGAGCGAGCTGTTGATGCAGCTGCCCTACCGGCTCACCGGCATCATCAACCAGGGCGTGTCGATGGCCGTGCACGGCCCGTTGCCGCGCGGCGCAGCGTTGATGCTGCACGCTTCGGTCGAGCAGATCGCGCATGCCGAGGGCTGGGCCAGGATCGTGGTCGCCATCGTCACCGGCACGGCGCAGCATGCGCGGCTGGTGGAAACCCGGCTGCACATGCGGGTGCGCCTGTCCGGTCCGCGCAGCGCGCGCACGGCGCCGGCGCGGCCGCCCGATCCGGCCTGGCAAACCGCCGGCACATGGCGGGCCGAGGCCGGCGACGGCCTGCGCTTCTCGCTGCTGACCGGCGACTTCAATCCCATCCACTGGTGCGGGCCGCTGGCGCGGCGCTCGGTGTTCGGCGCCAAGGTGCTGCACGGCTTCGGCAGCCTGGCGCGCAGCTGCGAGACGCTTGCGCCGCGCAGCTTCCGCGAGATCGAGGTGCGCTTCCTGCGCCCCGTCGCGCTGGACGGCGAAGCGCTGTCGGTGCAGCTGGCGCCCGAGGCCGATACCGACGGCCGGCGCGCGTTGCGCCTGCTCGGCGCGGCCGATACGGTGCACCTGGCGGGATGGCTGCGCTGAGCTTGCGTGGCGATGCCTGCCAGTGTATCGTCACCGCAGTTCAACCATGACCAAGGATGCAACGATGACCGTACTGATACTGGGCTTGCTGGTTTTTCTCGGATTGCATTCGGTCCGCATTTTCGCCGACGACTGGCGCACCGCCATGCGCGCGCGCCTGGGCGAGAACGGCTGGAAGGGTCTCTACTCGGTGGTGTCGCTGGCCGGCTTCGGTTTGATCATCTGGGGCTACAGCCTGGCGCGGCAGCAGCCCGTCGTTGTGTGGTCGCCGCCGGCCTTCATGGCGCACATCGCCGCGCCGCTGATGATGCTGGCCTTCATCCTGCTGGTGGCGGCCTATGTGCCGGGCAACGGCATCAAGGCGCGCTTGCATCATCCGATGACGCTGGCCGTCAAGGTCTGGGCACTGGCCCACCTGCTGGCCAACGGCACCCTGCATGACATCATCCTGTTCGGCAGTTTCCTGGTGTGGTCGGTGCTGCTGTTCCGCGCGACGCGCAAGCGCGATGCCGCCGCCGGCACCGTCTACCCGCCCGGCAAGTGGGTGGCGACGCTGGCGACGGTGGTGGTGGGCTTCGGCGCGTCGGTGCTGTTCGCCCACTGGCTGCACCTGACGCTGATCGGCGTGAAGCCGTTCTAGGCACTCAGTGGCATTTGCCGCGGATGACTGCGGCGATCACCCACGGCAGCGAATACGGCCCCACCACGGCGATGGGGCCGATGTAGGCCGGCTGGAGCTTGAGCGCATCCTCGTGCAGGCAATCGGGCACCTTGGCCTGTTCGAAGGCGACGCTCATCTTGTCGCGCACCGTGGGCGAGGTGGTGCCGAAGGCGCCGGCCGCGCGGGTGGCCGGGTCGACCGGATGCGGATCTTCGGCCACGACGGCGCGCACCGCCTGGCGTATCAGCTCGTCGGACAATGGGGGCGGCAGGCTGAGATCGCGCACCACCGGCTCCGGCTGCGAAGGCTGTTGCTGCGGCTCCGGCAGGGCCGACGCGGCCAGCGGCATGATGGCCAGCCAAGCGGCGGCGATAATTTTCCTCATCTAATCTCCATTTTCTGCACACCGCATCATTTCACTACTGTCATAGTAGCAAAATCAATTTAAAATCTGTAGATCATCACATGGAGAGGAACGAAATATGACGGACTGGACCAGCGGCTACGTGGCGGACATCGGTTACACCTACGGCTGCTATGATTTATTGAATCCTCTGCGCGTCAAGCTGGCGTTGCTGAAGGTCGGCGTGGTGCTCCCGCAGACCGGAACGGCCTGCGAACTGGGCTTCGGCCAAGGCGTCAGCGCAAATGTCCACGCCGCCGCATCGGCCACCCAATGGTATGGCACCGACTTCAATCCGGCGCAGGCCGGCTATGCACAGGAACTGGCTGCCTGCGTCGAGGACGGCCCGCAATTGTTCGACCAGTCGTTCGCCGAATTCTGCAGCCGCACCGATCTGCCAGACTTCGACTTCATCGGCCTGCACGGCATCTGGAGCTGGATCTCGGATGAAAACCGCGCCATCATCGTCGACTTCGTGCGGCGCAAGCTGAAGGTCGGCGGCGTGATGTACGTCAGCTACAACACCCAGCCCGGCTTTGCGGCGATGGTCCCGATGCGCAACCTGATGACCCAGCACGCCGCCATGATGTCGCCGCCGGGCGCCGGCGTGGTCGCCAGGGTCGAGAGCGCCATGGAGTTCGCCAACAAGCTGATCGCCACCAATCCCCTGTTCTCGCGGATCAATCCGCAAGTGACCGAGCGTTTGAAAGTGATGAAAGACCAGGACCGCAACTATCTGGCCCACGAGTACTTCAACCGCGACTGGCAGCCCATGTCTTTCTCCGACATGGCCGGCTGGCTGGCCGATGCCAAGATGGATTTCGCCTGCTCCGCCACCTACAGCGAGCTGGTACATACGCTGAACGTGACGCCGGAGCAGCGTGCCATGCTCAATGAAATTCCCGACACGGTGCTGCGCGAGAGCGTCTACGATTTCATGATCAACCAGATGTTCCGCCGCGACTACTGGGTCAAGGGCAAACGCCGCCTGCAGCCCATGGAATACGTCGAGCAAGTGCGTGAGCTGCACGTGGTGCTGTGCGAGCCGGCCAGCATCTTCAAACCCGTCATCAACGGCGCGCTCGGCGAGGCCCAGCTGAACGAGTCCATCTACCTGCCCATCGTCGATTTGATGGCCGACCATGCCGTGCGCACGCTCGGCGAGATCGAACAGTCCCTGCAAAGCAAAGGCATCACGCTCAACCAGGTGCATGAGGCTTGCCTGCTACTGGTGAGCAAGGGAGCGATGGCCGTCGCCCAGTCTCCCGCCGCCACCGCCCTGCGCCGCCCCCATACCGACCGCCTGAACCAGCGCTTGCTGCGGCAAGCGCGCGGAGGCAGCGAGGTAACAATGCTGGCCAGTCCGGTGACGGGTTCCGGCGTTCCTGTCGCGCGCATCCGGCAGCTGTTCATCAGCGCCGTCATCGACGGCAAGGAAAGCCCGCAGGAATGGGCGCAGCACGCCTGGCACCTGATCAAGTCGTCGCAGCAAAACATGAGCAAGCAGGACGGCACGCCGCTCAGCGATGAGGAACAATTGCTTGAGCTGAACACTCAGGCCATCGAGTTCCGCGACAACAGGCTGGCGCTGCTACGCGCCCTGGGCATAGTCTGACGGCGCCACCGCGTCGGCCACGCGGACGGCGTTGCGGCCGCCCTGCTTGGCCGCGTACAGCATTTTGTCGGCCTGCATCAGCCAGTCGGCCGGCGCGGTGCGCTTGTCCATCGCCGCCACGCCGATCGATATCGTCAGCGGATGGCCGTCGATCAGGCAGGTCGAGGCCACCGCCGCGCGCAGGTTTTCCGCCAGCCGGCTGGCCGCCAGCAGCGCCGCGCCATTGGCGATAATGGCGAACTCCTCGCCGCCGTAGCGGAACAGGCGGTCGGTGGCGCGCGTGTGCAGCCGCATCACTTCGCACAGGCGCACCAGCGCACGGTCGCCGGCCGCATGGCCGTAGCGGTCGTTGACCTGCTTGAAATGGTCCAGGTCCAGCAGCAGCAGGCAGGACGCCAGATGCGGGCGGCGCTCGTCGGCATGGTCGGCCAGCTTGCGGTCCAGCGAGCGGCGGTTGCCGACGCCGGTCAGGAAGTCCAGCTCCACCTCGGTGTGCAGCGCCTTGTTCTGCTCGCCCGTGCGGTGCGAGAAGATGTAGGCGAACAGGTTGACCAGGCCGACGGTGACGACGATGGTCATCAGGTTGAGCACCTCCAGCTGCGGCGCCAGGATCGCCACCAGCCCCACCAGCGAGCCGCTGTTGATGGCCACCGCCACGCCGGGCCGCAGCACGAAGTAGCAGGCGATCATGGTCGGATACACCCAGTACACCAGCGACACGCCGCGCAGGTACACCGTCACCAGCATGCCGGCCGAATACGCCAGCGTGACGCAGAAGCTGGCCACGCGGTGGCGGCCGGTGCGCCAGACGTGGACGATCACCGCCAGCATGGCCAGCACCAGCGCCATGTCCACCGCCGCCGACAGCCAGTTGCGCTGCACCAGGCGGTAGATGCCGAACGGCAGGATGCTGGGGATGCTCAGCGTGCAAAGCAACATCAGGATCACTTCTTCGATGCTGCGCTTGCGCCTGCCGGACAGCCAGCCGAAGCGGCCGCCCTCTCCCTTTTCTGCGTCGGACATCTTCAATCGCTTTACGTAGCTTGGCCGGCGCCATGGGCCGGTGTTGCGCCGCCGTGCTGGGCGGCCAGTTGCGCGGCCTGCGGGTCGACCTTGTGCTGGCCCGACAGGAACATATACATGGCCGGCACCACGAACAGCGTGAACAGCGTGCCGATCGACAGGCCGGTGAAGATCACCAGGCCCATCGCATGGCGGCCGGCCGCGCCCGCGCCCGAGGCGATCACCAGCGGCACCACGCCGAACACCATCGCGGCCGTCGTCATCAGGATCGGACGCAGGCGGGTGGCGGCCGCTTCCTCGATGGCCTCGCGCTTGCTCTTGCCGGCCGCGCGCAGGTGGTTGGCCACTTCGACGATCAGGATGCCGTGCTTGGAGATCAGCCCCATCAGCGTCACCAGCCCGACCTGGGTGTAGATGTTGATCGAGGCGTAGCCGAGGAAGATGAAGGTCATCGCGCCGAACAGCGCCATCGGCACCGAGAACAGGATCACGATAGGATCGCGGAAGCTCTCGAACTGCGCCGCCAGCGCCAGGAACACGATGATGACGGCGAAGGCCATCGTCACCACGAAGCCGCCCGATTCGCTCATGTACTGGCGCGAGCCGCCCGAGTAGTCCACCGTGTAGCCCGACGGCGCCACTTCCTTGACGGTGTTGCGCAGGTATTCCAGGATCTCGCCCTGCGAGGCGCCGGTGACGCCGGCGATGGTGGCCGAGTTCAGCTGCTGGAAGCGGGTCACGGATTCAGGCTGCACGCTGTACTTGATGCTGGCCACGGTGCTGGCCGGTATCATGGCGCCGCTCGGGGTCTTGATGTAGAAGTCCAGCACGTCGGCCGGGTTCAGGCGGTCGACCTGCTGCACCTGCGGGATCACCTTGTACGAGCGGCCCGAGATCGAGAAGTAGTTGACGTAGCCGCCGCCCAGCGCCGCGCCCATGGCGTTGCCGAAGTCCTGCTGCGTCAGGCCCAGCGTGGCCAGCTTGTCGCGGTCGACTTCGACGCGCGCCTGCGGCGAATCGATCTTCAGGTCGACGTCGGCGAAGTAGAATTTATTGTCCTTGCGCGCCTTGTCCAGCACCGCCTGCGCCACCGTGTTCAGGTTCTCGAACGGTTCGGTGGTGGTGATGACGAACTGCACCGGCAAGCCCGAGCTGCCCGGCAGCGCCGGGAACTGGAACGCCGCCACGCGGCCGCCGGCCACGTGGTTCCACTTTTCCTGCAAGTCTTGCTGGATCTCGTGCGCCGAGCGCGACCGCTTGTCCCAGGACTTGAACAGCACGCCGCCGATGCCGGCGTTGGTGGTCGGCACGCCGGTGATCTGGAACATCTGCTCGTATTCGGGCAGCGAGTGCGAGATGTCGAAGATCTGCTTGGCGTAGGCCTGCATCTGGTCCGAGGTGGCGGTCGGCGCCCCGACCACTTGCGACAGCACGATGCCCTGGTCCTCTTCCGGCGCCAGTTCCGACTGCGACATCTTGAACATCAGGCCCAGCAGCACGCTGAGGATCAGGCCCATGACGATCAGCACCGGCCAGGTGTTGAGCAGGCTGTGCAGCAAACGCAGGTAGCCGTTGTGGACTTTCTCGAACACCTTGTCGATGGCCTTGACGAAACGCCCCTCGTCCTGCTTGGGGTCGAAGAAGTGGCCGCACATCATCGGCGACAAGGTCAGCGCGACGATGCCCGACACCGCCACCGCGCCGGCCAGCGTGAAGGCGAACTCGGTGAACAGCGCGCCGGTCAGGCCGCCCTGGAAGCCGATCGGCACGTACACGGCGATCAGCACCACCGTCATCGCCAGGATGGGCGACCCGAGCTCGCGCGCGGCGATGATGGCGGCGTCGAAGGGCTTGATGCCCTCCTTCATGTGGCGGTCGACGTTCTCGACCACGATGATGGCGTCGTCCACCACCAGGCCGATCGCCAGCACGATGGCCAGCAGGGTCAGCAGGTTGATCGAATAGCCCAGCATCAGCATCACGAAGAAGGTGCCGACCAGCGACAGCGGCATGGCGATCACCGGCACGATCACCGCGCGGAAGCTGCCCAGGAACAGGTAGATGACGATGGTGACGATGATCAGCGCCTCGACCAGCGTCTTGACCACCTCGTCGATGGAGGTGTTGATGAACTCGGTCGAGTCGTAGACGATCTCGCCGGTCAGGCCGTTCGGCAACTGCTCCTTGATCGGCGGGAAGGCCTCGCGCACGCGCTTGGCCACGTCGAGGATGTTGGCCTCCGGCGCCACCTTGATACCGATGAACACCGAGCGCACGCCGCTGAAGGCGACGTTGAAGTCATAGTTTTCCGAACCCAGCGTGACGGTGGCGATGTCCTCCAGGTGGACGATGGCGCCGCCGGACTGCTTGACGGCCAGCGCCTTGAATTCTTCCACCGTGTGCAGGTCGGTGCCGGCGGTCAGCGGCACCGTCACCATCTGGCCCTTGGAAGCGCCCAGGCCGGTCAGGTAGTTGTTCTGCGCCAGCGCGGCGCTGACCTCGGTGGCGGTGACGCCGTGCGCCGCCATCTTGCCGGCGTCCAGCCAGGCGCGCAAGGCGAACTGGCGCGCGCCCAGCAGCTCGGCGGTCTGCACGCCCTGGATCGAATCCAGTTTCGGCTTGACCACGCGCGCCAGGAAGTCGGTGACGTTGTTGGTCGGCAGCGTGTTGCTGTAGAAGCCCATGTACATGGCGTCGGTGGTCTGGCCGGTCTGCACCGTCAGCACCGGCTGCTGCGCCTGCTGCGGCAACTGGTTGCGCACCGAGTTGACCTGGGTGGTGATCTCGGTCAGCGCGCGGTTGGAATCGTAGTTCAGCCGCAGCGTGGCGGTGATCACGGACACGCCGCTGTTGGACGAGGACGACAGGTAGTCGATACCCTGCGCCTGCGCGATGGCGCCTTCCAGCGGCTGCGTGATGAAGCCGGCCACGGTGGCGGCGTCGGCGCCGTAGTAGGTGGTGGAAATCGTCACCACCGCGTTCTGCGTCTTCGGATACTGGTTGATCGGCAGGCTGAACAGCGAACGCAGGCCCAGCACCACGATCAGCAGGCTGACCACGCTGGCCAGGACCGGCCGCTTGATGAAGATGTCGGTGAAATTCATGGCGCGGCTTCCCTTAGTGTTCCTGCGGCGTCGGATTCGGGCTGTTGGCCGGCTGCACCTTGTTGTCGATCACGGCCGGCGTGCCGTTCTTCAGTTTCAGCTGGCCGCTGGTGACGACGGTCTGGCCCGCCTTCAGGCCGGTCAGGATGGCGACCTGGTCGCCGCGCGTCGGGCCGGTGGTGACGAACACCTGCTGCGCCACCAGGTGGGCATTGCCCTTGTCATCCTTGAGCGGGTCCTTGGCGTCGGCCGGCGGCGGCGCCAGCACGAACACGGTCGAGCCGTACGGGTTGTAGGTGATGGCGGTCTGCGGCAGGGTCAGGTATTTCTTTTGCTCGCCCTGGTCCAGGCTGACGTTGGCGAACATGCCGGGCAGCAGCTGGCGTTTGCCGTTCGGCACGGTGGCCTCGACCTGCACATTGCGGGTGGCGGCATCGATTTTCGGGCTGATCGACGTCACCTTGCCGGGGAAGGCCAGGCCGGGATAGGCGTCGGCGGTCAGGTTCAGCTTCTGGCCGATCGACAGGCCGGCCAGCTGTTTCTGCGGCACGAAGAAATCGACATAAACAGTATCGATGGTTTGCAGCGTCACCAGCTTGTCGCCCGGGTTCAGGTACTGGCCGGGATTGACGGCGGTGATGCCCAGCTTGCCGGCGAACGGCGCGCGGATGGTCTTCTTGTCGACCACGGCCTGCTGCTGCGCCACCAGCGCCTTGCGGCTCTTCAGGTCGGCGTCGTCGTTGTCGAGCTGGGCCTGGCTGATGGCCTGGGCCGCGAACTGCAGCTTGTCGCGCTTGAGCACGGAGGCCGACAGGTCGGCGGCGGCCTGCAGCGCGCGCAATTGGGCGATGTCGGAATCGGCGTTCATCTCGAACAGCACCTGGCCGGCCTTGACCTCGTCGCCCGACTTGAAGTGCACCTGGCGCACCAGGCCGGCGATCTCGGTGGTGACGTCGACGCCGCGCACCGGCACCAGCGTGCCGACCGAGGTCAGCTGCGGCTGCCACTGCGATTCCTCGGCCTTGATCGCGGTCACGGTTTGCGCGCCCGGCTTGGGCGAGCTGGCGATCAGCTTTTTAATCTGCAGATACTTGCCGAACGCCAGCACGGCGATCAGTAAAAGGACGCCGCCTATCATGATGAACATACGCTTGGTCATGAATCGATCTCCTGCTTTTTAGTGTTGTTTGATGTGTGCTTACTTGGCGCTGCCGCCGCTGCCATACGGTGCGGCCGCCGAGACCGCCGTGGCCGCCGGCACGCCGCCGCTGCGGTTCCACCAGCCGCCGCCCAGCGCCTGGAACAGCGCCGCCGTGTCGGCATAGCGCGCCGCCTGCGCCTGCACCAGCGCCACGTGGGCTTGCTGGTAGCTGCGCTGCGCATCCAGCAGCACCAGGTAGCTGATCCCGCCCAGCTTGTACTGCTGCGTGGCCAGCGCCAGCGACTCGGCCGCCAGCGATTCGGCCTCGGCCTGCGCCTTCAGCGCGGCGGCGTCGGAGTCCAGCGCGCGCAGGCTGTCGGCGACGTTCTGGAAGGCCGCCAGCACGGTGCTGCGGTACTGGGCCGCCGCCACGTCGTAGGCCGCTTCCGCCGCGCGCCGCCTGGCGCTCAGCGCGCCGCCGTTGAAGATGGGCGCGGTCAGGCCGGCGGCCAGGTTCCAGGCCGTGGTCTCGGCGTCGAACAGCTTGCTGAAGGTTTGCGACGACGAGCCGTAGCTGCCGCTCAGCGTGAACTGCGGATACTGGGCCGCCGTCGCCACGCCGATCTGCGCGCTGGCCGCGTGCAGCAGCTCTTCGCTGGCGCGGATGTCGGGCCGCTGGCGCACCAGCGCCGACGGCAGCGACACCGGCAGCGAATCCGGCAGGGTCAGCGATTCCAGCGCGAACTCGGGCATGCCCGCCTCGCCCGGCAGCTTGCCGGCCAACACCGACAACTGGTGGCGGCTCTGCGCCAGCGCCTTTTCCAGCGGCGGCAAGGTGGCGGCGATCTGCGCCACCTGGTTGCGCTGGGTGAGCAGCGTGTTGCGCGGCACGGCGCCGAACTCGAACTGCTTCTCGATCACGCCCATCTGCTTGTTGAGCGCGTCCAGCACTTCCTGCGTGGCTTTGTGCTGCGCGCGCAACGAGGCTTCGCGGATCGCCGTCGTCACCACGTTGGCGCTCAGCGCAAGATAGGTGGCTTCGACCTGGAAGCGCTGGTAGTCGACCTGGGCGCGCGCGCCTTCCAGCGTGCGCCGGGTGGCGCCGAACACGTCCGGCGTGTAGGCGACGTTGACCGAGGCGTTGTACAGGTTGAAGACGCCGCCTTTGTTGTCGCCGGCGGCCGCCGTTTTCTGCCGCGCC
The DNA here is from genome assembly GCF_009380165.1 of Rugamonas rivuli. Taxonomy (GTDB): domain Bacteria; phylum Pseudomonadota; class Gammaproteobacteria; order Burkholderiales; family Burkholderiaceae_D; genus Rugamonas; species Rugamonas rivuli. The sequence continues at coordinate 955,777 of NZ_WHUF01000002.1, read as the reverse complement.
ACGCCCAGCTGGCCGTTGACCGAGGGATAGACCAGGCTGCCGGCTTCGGCGTTGTAGCTTTCCTGGGCCTGGCGCAGCGCCGCCTCGGCCGCCGCCATGCTGGGGTTCTGCTCCAGTGCGCCGCGTATCAACTGGTCCAGCGCGGGCGAGCGGAACACGGCCCACCACTGCGCGGGGATGTCCTGCCCCATCGCGAACTGCTGGGCGCCGCCGGCCGCGCCGGGTGCCGACGCGGTCTTGGCCGCCAGCGGCGTGGGGGTGTAGCTGTCGCCCGCCGCCGGGGCGGCCGGGGTTTTGAAATCGGGACCGAGGGCGCAGCCGCCCAGTCCTGCCGCGACCAGCGCTGCCGCTCCGGCCCGCAACACGTGCCGATGGAACTGCCTGAAGTTCTGTTTTCTCACAAAAAACTCCCGCTTGAGGTTCATGCCAAACCGAAAAGTTAACTGAACTGCACTTTTGCCTGACATATTCGCATTTTTTGCGGGCCGAGTGTGTTTTTTGTATCGATATGAAAGCGGCGGACATAAAAAAACGGGCTACGCCGCAAAAGCGTAGCCCGTTTCAGGGGATCTGGTGTGTACCGGTCAGGCAGTGGCGTCGGCGGTGGCGACCACGCCGTAGGCGCGGTTGGCTTCGGTCAGCGAAAAGGCCGTTGGACCGTTGACCACGGAATCAGTCGCGCGCTCGCTGCTGCGATAGGTGATCGGCATCTGGTAGCGGCGCAGTTCTTCCGGGCTGATCTTACCGTCCTTGTTGGTGTCGGCGGCCATGTCGACCTTGCCGCTGCCGAGCACGCCGTTTTCATCGACGCCAGGCAGTGGATCGGGCGACACCAGGCTGTTGCTGTCGTCGCCGTTGCCGTCGAGACCGAACTTGGCCTTGAAGAACTCGGTTTCAGGACGCTGCACCAGGCGCTTCAAGCCTTCGTCGAACTGTTTCAGCGCCAGCTTGAGGCCGTCGTCGTCCGATTCGGCCACGGCTTTGACAACGGCGCTGGCCTTCTGGTCGACCGGGGCGGTGGACAGGCCGTTTTGCACCGACGCATTGAAGCCGGGCAGCGACAGGTAGGCTGCGACCGAGGCGCTCAAATCCGCATTGGTATCGGCGACAGCGGAGGCGACTTTCTTGGGCTCGAACGCCTTCTCCGCAGCAACCGCCGCAGTCAGGTTCGGACCACCAATATTGTTCACCATAATCATAATCGACTCCTGTTTGACGACGCCCCGGGACGGTCGAACAAAAAAAATTTCTACCCCATTATTCTATCAAGGTTTTGGCAACAATCACCATTTTTAGCGGCATCCAAGGCTAAAAAGTGTCTTTTTCCCATGCGAAACTTGCGGTGCGGAATTGTTTTAATATACAGAATTAATCGCTTAATGCCTGCAATAGTTTTTCCCCATCGGGACAGCCCCACCCCGTGCACGTATCCCAGCCGGGCGCCGCCTGTTGGCTGCCATTGTTGCCATCCGTGATATCGCGCGTGACGCCCTTGCCTTGCAGCGAACCGTACAGCAGCGGGTTCAGGAAACCGACCGGGCGGCCGAGCCGCTGGTTGACCAGCGCCAGCAAGCCGGCCCACAGCGGCGCCACCGCGCTGGTGCCGCCGAACACCAGGTTCTGGCCGTCGACCCTGACCTTGTAGCCGCTGGCCGGATCGGCGTCGCCGGCCACGTCCGGCACGCCGCGCGCGGCCTGGCCGTTCGCCACGCCCTGCTGGTAGTCGGGCCGCCCGAAGAAGCTGCTGTAACCGCCGCCGGTCGCGCTGTTGGGGCCGCTGTTCCAGACGGTCTCGACGGCACCGCCGCCATCCTTCAGCATGACGCGCGTGCCGCCGCATGCCAGCGCGTGCGGCGCCGACGACGGGAAGTCGACATGCTGGCCGCCGTCGGCGACGCCGTCGGTGGAGCCGTTGTCGCCGGCCGCGCACAGGATCGTCACCCCCATCGCGGCGGCGTCGGCGAAGGCTTGCTCGAAGGCGGTCATGGCTTGCCCGGTCCAGGCCGATTCCGGGGCGCCCCAGCTGATCGAGATCACCGACGGCTGGTGGACGTCGTCATGCACGGCGGCCGTGATGGCGTCGAGAAAACCGCGCTCGGTGTTGGGCGCGTAGTACACCGCGATCAGCGCGCCCGGCGCCACCGCGCCCGCCACTTCGATGTCGAGCATCACTTCGCCGTCGGCGCTGTTGGCGGTGGTGGGACGGTTCTTGGCGTGGTCGATGCAGATCGATTTGACGCGCGGCGCCGGCAAGCCCAGCTCGTTGAAATAGATCTTCAGGTCGCGCGGCCGGCTGCCGCCGCCCAGCTCGATGATGCCGATGCACTGGCCGCTGCCGTCCAGCCCCTGCGGGAAGTTGTACAGCCGCGCCAGCTGCGGCGGCGTGAAGGCGATGTTGGCCGCCGCCGCCGACGCGAAGCCGTCGGCCTGCAAGCGCTGGAACTTGGGCGTGGCCACCGGCCGGTCGTCCAGCCCGAACACGCCTTCGACCACGCCGGCCAGCTGGTTCGGCACGCTGAGTTCGCCAACCCGGCCGCGATAGCTGCCGTCCGGATACTCGTACTCTTCCAGCTGCACGCCGAAGGCGTCGTTCATCTGCGCGGCGGTGCCGGCCAGCACCACGCGGCGCTGTGCCGCGTCGCTACTGATGACCACCATGCCGTGCTGCGCCGCGAAGGCCGTCACGGTGGCGATGTCGGCGTCGCTGGCGCCGTGCGCCTGGGCGAACTGCGTGCGGCTCAGGTAGCGGCGCTCGACCGGCTGGGTGTCGCCGCTGGCGGCCTGCAGGTCGATCTGCGCGTGGTCGGGCGCGGCGCGCAGCCGCACGGTGATTTCGATGGTCTGCTCGTCCGCCACCGGACCCAGCGCGACCGCACCCTGCAGCGCCAGCTGGCCGCTGCCGGGAATGATGTGGGGGTTGGAAATGCCTGCCATGATCGTCTCCTTTCGCATGGATTGCCCTCAAAAGATACTGGCAGCAATGGCCGCGGGATTGATACAACGCAGAAGTAACGCCGATAAACCAAAGCCGCGCCTTGCTTGATTCCCAAAATCGGGATATATTCTCACTTATGAGAAGCGATATCGAATCCCGCCTGGCCCGCCGCCTGGCCGCGCTGCGCGAAGAGCGCGGCCTGTCGCTGGACGAGCTGGCGGCCGCCAGCGGCATCAGCCGCGCCACGCTGTCGCGCCTGGAGCGCGAGGAAACCAGCCCCACCGCCGCCCTGCTGGGCAAGCTGTGCGCCGTGTTCGGCCTGCCGATGTCGCGCCTGGTCGCCGAGGCCGAAGCCCAGCCCGGCGAGCTGCTGCGCACCGCCGACCAGCCGCTGTGGCAAGACCCCGACACCGGCTTCCGCCGCCGCATGGTGTCGCCGCCGGCGCGCGGCTACGCGGTCGAGCTGGTCGAAGGCTGGCTGCCGGCCGGCGCCCGCATCGACTACGAGCAGGCGCCGGTGGCAGGCATGGAGCAGCATCTGTGGCTGCTCGAAGGCGCGCTGGACTACACCCTCGACGGCGCCACCCACCAGTTGCAGGCGGGCGACTGCCTGCGTTTCCACCTGTTCGGCGCCACGCGCTTTTTCTGTCCCGGGCCCACGCCGGCCCGCTACCTGATCGCCATATGCCCACCATAAAACAACTCGATGCCGACGGCCTGCGCCGGCACGCGCCCGACCTCGCCGAAGTGCTGCGCGACTGCGTGCTGCACGGCGCCAGCGTCGGCTTCCTGCTGCCCTGCCCGCTGGCGGAAGCGCAGGACTTCTGGCTGTCGCTGGCGCCGCAGATCGCCAGCGGCGAACGGCTGCTGTTTGTCGCCCACGATGCGCACGGCGCGCTGTGCGGCACCGTACAGCTGGTGGTGGGCGGCATGCCCAACGGCCGGCACCGGGCGGAGATTTCCAAGATGCTGGTGCACAGCGGCGCGCGCCGGCAAGGCATCGCACAGGCGCTGATGGAACACGCGCTGGCCAGCGCGCGGGCGCTGGGCCGCACGCTGCTGGTGCTCGACACCTGCACCGGCTTCCCGGCCCAGGCCATGTATGCAAAGCTGGGCTTCGCCGTCACCGGCGTGGTGCCCGGCTACGCCGCCCTGCCCGACGGCACGCTGGGCGCAACCACTTTCATGCACCTGCAGCTGTAGCGGGACCGCCGCGCCTGTCATGGAGCCGTCACAAGGATGGAGTACGATGTCGCGGGCGCATGGTAGGCTGTGCGCCCGACCATCTTTCAACCTGACGACGACCCAACATGACAAAGAAACTGTCCCTGCCCGCACTCGTAATCGCGACTTCCTGCCTAGCCCTGGGCGCCTATGCCGCCGCCCCTGCCGCCAGCGCGGCCGCTGCGGCCCAGCCCAAGCTGGTGGTGGTGCTGGTGGTGGACGGCCTGCCGAACGAACAGCTGCTGCGCTACCGCGACCAGTTCGGCCAGGGCGGCCTGCGCCGCATGCTGGACCAGGGCGCGTCGTTCAGCAACGCCCACCAGGCGCACGGCATCACCGTCACCGCGATCGGCCACAGCGCCGTGCTGACCGGCGCCTACCCGTATGTGCACGGCGTGATCGGCAATAACTGGATCGACCCGATCACCAAGAAATCGGTGTACTGCACCGAAGACACCAACTACACCTACATCGGCGAAGAAACCAAGTCCAGCGACGGCACCGCGCCGACCCGCCTGAAGGTCGACACGCTGGGCGACCAGCTGCGCTACGCCACCGGCAGCCGCAGCAAGGTCGTCACCGTGTCCGGCAAGGACCGCGGCGCGATTCTGCTGGCGGGCAAGACCGGCACCGCCTACATGTACATGGACAAGAGCGGCAACTTCGCCAGCAGCACCTTCTACATGAAAGCCCATCCGGGCTGGGTCCAGCAATACCAGGCCGCCAAGCCGCAGGACCGCTACTACGGCAAGTCGTGGACGGCGCTGCTGCCGGAAGCGGCCTACGCCGGCGACGCCAATCCCGACCTGAACCAGGTCAAGGCGGGCGCCCACAACCGCCTGCCGTACAGCTACTACAGCGAGAGCGGCGAGATCGACGCCGGCTACTACAACAGCCTGAAGACCGGCCCCTTCCTCGACCAGCTGACGCTGGACTTCGCGCGCGCCGCGGTGGACGGCGAAAACCTCGGCCGCAATCCGGCCGGCGTGCCGGACCTGCTGGGCGTGAGCCTGTCGGCGCACGACTACGTCAACCACGCCTTCGGCCCGGAAAGCAAGCTGTCGCACGACCACCTGCAGCGCCTGGACCGCATGCTGGCCGACTTCTTCACCTACCTCGACAAAAAAGTCGGCATGGACAATGTGCTGGTGGTGCTCACCGCCGACCACGGCTTCCCGAACACGCCGGAGTTCGCCCAGACCCAGCACAACGACGCCCAGCGCATCGACGGCGACAAGCTGATGGCCGCGCTCGACAAGCACCTGTCGGAAAAATTCGGCGGCGCCAAGCTGCTGAGCGCCTGGTCGCTGCCCAACATCCACCTCGACTACGCGCAGATCGACAAGAGCGGTCTGAAACGCGAGGACGTGGAAAGCGCCGCCGCCCGCTACCTGCTGGCGCAGAACGGCATCGTCGAAGCCTACACCCGCACCCAGCTCGAAAGCGGCGCCGCCAACACCACCCGCATCGCCACCCTGATGCGCCGCGCCTGGAACCGCGAAGCCTCGGGCGACCTGATGGTCGTCACCAAGCCTTACTGGTACTTCGGCACCGGCACCAGCGGCACCTCGCACGGCTCGCCGTACGCCTACGACACCAATGTGCCGCTGATGATCATGGGCAAACGCTGGATCAAGCCGGGCGCCTACGGCCAGTACGCGGAAGTGGTCGACATCGCGCCGACCCTGGCCCATCTGCTGCAAGTGCGCCCGCCGTCCGGCGCCGAAGGCCGGGTACTGACGGAAACGCTACGTTGACCAATTGTTATTTGCATATTTGAAATAATTAATTGGCAACAGCGGGGAATGATGATATTTTTTCATCTCTTACAACCGAGATGGGGAAATGATGAAAAAGATCGCATTCGCAGTACTCGCTTTGATTGCCGGCGTTACCAACGCCGCAGAGTTGTATAACAATGGCCCGGTGGTCGACGCCACCGGGGTCTCCGTGCTCGGACCGGGCGCCACTACCTTCGGCTTCGGTGCGCAAAGCGGTGTGGGCAATTTCGTCGCCGACGATTTCAATGTCACGGCAGGCAAGAGCTGGAACGTCTCCAGCCTGAGCTTCTTCGGCTACCAGACCGGCGCCGGCGCCTTCAGCTTCACTTCGGCCACCTGGAGCATCGTCTCGGGCGCCGACGTCAATTCGGGTACCGTGGTTGCCTCCGGCACCACCGGCGTCACCAATGGCGGCCTGGCCGGCTACCGCGTCACCGAGACCACGCTGACCAACAAGCAGCGCGGCATCTACAAGATCGACGCCGACATCACCGACATCACGCTGGGCTCCGGCCACTACTGGCTGACCTGGGGCCTGTCCGGCACCGGCCTGTCCGGTCCTTGGCAGCCGCCTACCTCCGACGCCCGTGAAGGCAACGCCGCGCAAGCGACCGGCGGCGGCGCCTTCGCCACATTGGAAGAAGCCGGCAGCGGCCTGTCGGTGGAACTGCCGTTCGCCGTCAACGGCACCGTCACCGCGGTACCGGAACCGGAAACCTACGCCATGATGCTCGGTGGCCTGGGCCTGATCGGCCTGGCACGCCGCCGCGCGCGTCGCGGCTGATCCGGGTTCAGATCAGGGCTTGATGCCGCGACGACGGCTTGCGCGCCAACAGCTGCGACAGCTTGCGCAAGGCGGCCGCCAGCCGGTGGCTGTCGCGGATCGAGCCCAGCGAAATACGGATCGCGTTCGGCGGGCGGGGGCCCGCGTAGAACGCTTCCGATGAAGTCACGGCCAGGCCTTCTTCGGCCTGCGCCGCCCGCGCCAATTCATGCGCGGTCCAGTAACCGGGCAGGGGCAGCCAGACATGGATGCCATCGCCGCCCGCCTCCGCCTTGCCGGCCAACAGCTGGTGCGCCAGCAGCTGGCGCTTGCGCGCCTCCTCCTTTACACCCGCCAGCAAGCGCTGGGCCGAACCGTCGTGTATCCATTGCGTGGTCAGCGCCGTCGTCAGCGGCGCCGGCATCAGCACGAAGGAACGCAGCGCGGCCATGAAGGCCTCGCGCTGCTGCGGATCGGACAGCAGCACGAAGGCCGTGCGCAGGCCGGGCGCCAGGCACTTGGACAGCGTCGAAATATAGCTGACCTGGCGCGGCGCGTAGTGCGCCAGCGGCGGAGGCGGCGCGCCGGCCAGCAGCCAGTAGGGATCGTCCTCGATGATCTGCACGCCGCAGCGCGCAGCCACGCGGGCGATCTCGCGCCGGCGCGCGGCCGGCATGGTGTGCGTGGTGGGATTTTGCAGCGTCGGATTCAGGTAGAGCAGCGCCACGCGCTGTTTGCCGCAGGCTTTTTCCAGCGCGTCCGGCAGCATGCCGGCGGCGTCCACCTCGACCGCCTGCACGCGCCGCCCCAGTTGCGCGACCGCCGTGCGCAGGCCTGGGTACACCGCCGGCTCGGCCAGGATGATGTCGCCGGGCCGGCTCAAGGTCAGTATCAGCGCCGCCAGCGCGGACTGCGCACCGGGGCAGACCACCACCTGCTCCTCGTCCACCCGGCCCAGCATGGGCGCCAGCCACGCGGCGCCGGCCGCGCGGTCGGCCTGGCTGCCGCCGCCCAGGTGGTAGTTCATCAGCAGGCCGCTGTCGGTGCGCAGCAGCACCTGGGCCAGGCCTTGTTTCAGCAGATCGTCGAAGTCGATGCCGTCAGGTGGCGGCGGAATATTCATGCTCAGGTCCAGCAGCTGCGCCAGCTCCACCTTGGGCGTGGCGGCGTAGGTGCCGCGCGCGCCCTGCCCCTCCAGCAGGTTGCGGCGCCTGGCCTCGTCGTAGCCGCGCGTGACGGTGGTCAGGTCGACCTGCAGCAGCAGCGCCAGGCGACGCTGCGGTGGCAGACGGTCGCCCGGCTTCAGACGGCCGTCGGCCAGCCCCCGCTCGACAAAATCGGCGATCTGCATATAGCGCGGCCCGGCGTGCTGCTCGAACCGGCCGAGCCAGGCGATGGCCTGGCTTTCATCTTGTATGGATTTCGACTTCGACATTTAGTCCGAATGTATGGTTTTTGCCTCTAGCCAGTATGCATCAAAACCCGACATTCAACCATGCCTCGATAAAACCAGCACTCGGAGCGGCGAAATCGCCTATTTAGCGGAACGTATTTTCTTTCGATAAGGAGGAGGCGGGATTCGCTCCAAGCCCTGAAAACGGTCAGCCGTTGGCGACTGGGGATGGAAGTAGCCGAGAACGCAAGCGGTGTTTCTTACTGCGATTTGCACATGTGAAAGTCGACCAATAGCCGACGTCGGGCAAACAGGCGCCCCTTGCCAGAAAAATCCACGGACAGTGTCATATGCCTGTTGTCCGAGACTGAGCCGCTGGCCGTGGATAAAGTTAATTATCGCCCGGTCCAAATGATGCAGTATGCCCTCTTTGTCTTCCTGACTGGCTGCTCTATTGGTCGGAAGCTCCTGTTCCTCGCCCATACTTTGCACCAAGGTTTCGTAGGCCAATCTGAATTCATCGATGCCGTTTTGCTTGGAGAGATCCAGGCAGTGACCAAGCCGTATAACGGCACCGACCGCATAAGGACGCAGGATCGGCTTAGCCGTCAAACGCAAAGCAGGCATCTCCGCCGCAGTTTCCGCAAACTTCTGTGCCCGCACCGGATCGTCTTCAAAAAAATAGATGCCGTCACCCAGCCAGTCGTACGGATTTTTACTCGGCAATAAATGAGGAATGCTCCCGGAAACAACGTCCGTGGCCACGCTGAGATCGCAGCCGTGATAGGCAACGACTGCCGGACCTGCAATGTCGCGCATCATTTTTTATAGGACGCCGTTAGTTTTCCGGTGGCGGTCCAGATGCCGATGCGCCGGCCAATTTGCTGTACTTCTTCTCGGGATAACGGTGGCTCAGGCGGCTGGTACGACCGCCGAAGTTTTAGTGCCTTGATGAGCTTGGCTTGTCGCGCCAATAATTTCCGGTCAAGCTCTGATAACGGCTCTTGGATGCTCGCGCTTCTTGGGATGAGTTGGGCTGCCATGATCGTGAACAGGATGGATAGGTCGTCGTGAAGTTTACTCTCAAGTTCCCCACGTCCGATTGACGCGTATCGTTTCTATCGCCACTGGAAAGCATTCCAGCTATAGTGACGCCACGGCTATTTCTTTGGTAAACGATATGAACAAATTTGGTTTGATGCTGATCGCTTCCGGCGTTTTCGCTTCCTCGGCCCTGGCGGCCTCATCGCCACGCGCCGTGACCGCCGCCGGCGTGGTCGAGGGTACATTGGAGGCTTCCGGCATCAAATCGTACAAAGGGATTCCATTCGCGGCGCCGCCCGTCGGCGATCTGCGCTGGAAGGCGCCGCAGCCGGCGCAGAAGTGGCGCGGCGTGCGCAAGGCCGATCGCTTCGGCCCGCGCGCCATGCAGCTGCCGCTGTTCGACGACATGGTGTTCCGCTCCGACGGCGTCAGCGAAGACTGCCTGTACCTCAACGTCTGGACGCCCGCCAAATCGGCAAAGGACAAGCTGCCGGTGCTGGTCTACTTCTACGGCGGCGGCTTTGCGGCGGGCGACGGTTCCGAGCCGCGCTACGACGGCGCCAGCATGGCCGCCAAAGGCATCGTCACGCTGACCGTCAACTACCGCCTGAATATCTTCGGCTTCCTGGCCCACCCCGAACTGAGCGCCGAGTCGCCGCACAAGGCCTCCGGCAACTACGGCCTGATGGACCAGGCGGCGGCGCTGCAATGGGTGCGGAAAAATATCGCGGCCTTCGGCGGCGACCCAAAGCGCGTCACCATCGCCGGCGAGTCGGCCGGCTCATGGTCGGTCAGCGCGCAGATGATGACGCCTCTATCCAAAGGCCTGATCGCCGGCGCCATCGGCGAAAGCGGCTCACTGCTCGGCCACAACGCCCCGCTGCCGCTGGCGCTCGCGGAAAAGAACGGCGCCGCCTTCGCCAATGCAATCGGCGCTCCGACGCTGGCCGCGCTGCGCGCCATGCCCGCGCAGCAGCTGCTCGACACACTCAAACGCCCGGACGCGCCATGGCTCACCGCGATCCAGGACGGCTACGTGCTGCCCCGCAGCCCGCTCGCCATCTACACCGCCGGCCAGCAGGCCAAGGTGCCGCTGCTGGCGGGCTGGAATTCGCAGGAAGGCCACTACTCCAACGTCCTGCGCGACAACCCGCCGACGCCTGAGAACTTCAGCAAGGTGCTGCGCGAGATGTACGGCGCGCGCGCCGACGCCGCACTGCTGGCCTACAGCGGCGATACTAAACAAGCCGCGAACGACCTGGCCGGCGATCTGTTCATCGCCCACGGCACCTGGAAGTGGCTGGACACGCACGCGCGCACCAGTGGCCAGCCGGTCTACCGCTACTACTACGCGCATCCGCGCCCCGGCCAGGAAGGCGCCGGCCATTCGGTCGAAATCGAATACGCGCTGGGCAATCTCGATACGAATAAAGTCTATGCATGGAGCGCCGACGACCACGCGCTGTCGGTACAGATGCAGACCTACTTCGCCAACTTTATCAAGACCGGAAACCCCAACGGCGCCGGCCTGCCCGAATGGCCGCGCGCCAGCAGCGGCAAGGGTTCCCGCCTGATGCGGCTGGACGTTCCATCGGCCGCGATCACCGCCACCGACGACGCCCACCACGCCTTCCAGGACCAACAGAGGAAAACCAACTAAACAAAAATGAAAACTGCCACTTAGTTTGTATTTTATTGTATCCCCCGGTAATTCTTTGAAAAGTTGCTATACACTAGCTTCTTTTATTCGGGCATACACCAGGAATACAAACTATGCGCAAGACATTCAGCTTTGTGGCTCTTTGCTTCACCGTATCCGCGTTTGCAGCGGAGCCTTTCGACGACAAGTTCCGCCAGCTGGATGAGGTTCTCCCCAGCGCCAACTCCTACCGCACCGCCTCCGGGGCGCCCGGCGCCGCCTACTGGCAGCAGCGCGCCGACTACACGATCCGCGCCACGCTCGATGAAGCCAAGCGCGCCATCACCGGCAGCGAGCAAATCAACTACCACAACAACTCGCCCGACACGCTGAGCTACCTGTGGGTGCAGCTCGACCAGAACATCTACAAAAAAGATTCCGACGCCCGCATGATGCTAACGCAGCCTTCGCGCGAAGCATGGGCCAAGCCGCGCACGCCGGAAGACGGCTACAAGTTCGAAGGCATGCGCAGCATCCTGGCCGGCCGCGAGTTCGACGGCGGCTACAAGATCAAGACCGTGTCGGCCGGCGGCCAGCCGCTGAAGTACACCATCAACCGCACCATGATGCGCATCGACCTGCCCACGCCGCTGCAGCCGGGCCAGAGCTTCGCCTTCAATATCGACTGGTCCTACAACATCAACGAACAGCAGGTGCTGGGCGGCCGCGCCGGCTACGAGCACTTCGAAGACGACAAGAACGACCTGTTCGAAATCGCCCAGTGGTATCCGCGCATGGCGGCCTACTACGACGTGATGGGCTGGCAGCACAAGCAGTTCCTGGGCTCCGGCGAGTTCACACTGGAATTCGGCGACTACGATGTGCAGCTGACCGTCCCCGCCGACCACGTGGTGGCCTCCACCGGCGAACTGCAAAACCCCAACGACGTGCTGACCGCAACGCAGCGCGACCGCCTGGCCAAGGCGCGCACCGCGACCGCGCCGGTCGTCATCGTGACGCAGGAAGAAGCCGAGAAGGCCGAGAAATCCGTCAGCACCGCGTCCAAGACCTGGCACTTCAAGGCCGCCAATGTGCGCGACTTCGCCTGGGCCTCCAGCCGCAAATTCATCTGGGATGCGCAAGGCTTCAAGAAGGATTCCACCAACGTGATGGCGATGTCCTACTATCCGAAGGAAGGCAATCCGCTGTGGGGCAAGTACAGCACCCAGGCCATCATCCACACCATCGACCAGTACAACAAGTACAGCTTCGACTATCCGTATCCAACCGCGATCTCGGTCAACGGCCCGGTCGGCGGCATGGAGTATCCGATGATCTCCTTCAACGGCCCGCGCCCGGCCAAGGACAAGAAGACCGGTGCCCTCACCTGGTCGCAGCAGACCAAGTATGGCCTGATCGGCGTCATCATCCACGAGGTGGGCCACAACTACTACCCGATGATCATCAACTCGGACGAACGCCAGTGGACCTGGATGGATGAAGGTCTGAACACCTTCGTGCAGTACCTGGCCGAGCAGGCGTGGGAAGACAACTACCCGTCGCGCCGCGGCGAGCCGCGCAACATCGTCGACTACATGCGCAGCCAGAACCAGGTGCCCATCATGACCAACTCGGAGTCGCTGCTCCAGTTCGGGAACAACGCCTACGCCAAGCCGGCCACCGGCTTGAACATCCTGCGCGAGACCATCCTGGGCCGCGACCTGTTCGACTACGCGTTCAAGGAATACGCGCGCCGCTGGAAGTTCAAGCGCCCCACCCCGGCCGACTTCTTCCGCACCATGGAAGACGCGTCCGGCACCGACCTTGACTGGTTCTGGCGCGGCTGGTTCTACACCACCGACGCGGTGGACATCAGCATCGACGGCATCAGCGAATACGGCGTGAGCACCAAGGATCCTGAAAAGGAAAAGGCCTGGAAAAAAGCGCAGAAGGATGCGGAGCCGATTTCGATTTCCGAGCAGCGCAACAAGGCACTGCCCAAGCGCCTGAGCGAGCATCCGGAGCTGAAGGACTTCTACAACGAGCATGACGAGTTCACCGTCACCAACAAGGACCGCAACACCTACGCCGAAGCCATCGAGAAGCTGGAGCCGTGGGAGAAGAAGCTGCTGGCCCAGGGCAAGCACCTGTACCTGGTGGACTTCTCCAACCTGGGCGGCATGGTGATGCCGTTGATCCTGGAAGTGGAACTCAAGAGCGGCAAGAAGTACATCGAGCGCATTCCGGCCGAAGTATGGCGCTACTCGCCGAAGAAGATCACCAAGTTGATCGTCACCGACGAGCCGATGGTGAGCCTGACCCAGGATCCATACTGGGAAACCGCCGACATCGACACCAGCAACAACGCCTGGCCGCGCAAGGTGACGCAGTCGCGCATGGAGCTGTTCAAGACCGAGCGTGACCGCAACAACCTGATGCGCGACTACAATACCCCGCTCAAGGGCAAGGGCGACAAGTCGTCGAAGGACTCGTCGTCGGAATGATGTCGCGCGCTTTACGCTTGATCGTAGCTTCCGTGCTGGCGTTTGCCGGCACGGCGGCTCACGCACATAATTTTCACATGGGCATAGCCGACATCAGCTACAACGACCGCACCGGCAATACCGAGATCGTGCACACCTACACCGCGCACGATGTCGCCACGCTGCTGGCAAATCTCTACGGCCGCAATCTCGACCTGGGCCAGGCTGACAGCGAAGCACCGCTGCGCCGCTACGTGGAAAAGCAGTTCTACCTCGAAGGCCCGGACCACAAACGCCTGCCGCTGAACTGGGTGGGCGTGAAGGCAGATGCCGACAGCATCGTCATCTTCCAGGAGATCGAGGGCCTGAAACTGGCGCCCGCGACTCGCATACACAACGCGCTGCTGATAGACTTCCTGCCATCTCAAAAGAACACAGTCAATCTGCAAACCGATGGCCCCGTCCAGACTCTCATCTTCGATCAAGGCAGCATCGATCAAACCACCCGTTAAATATCTGCTGCTGTTCGCGCTAGGCTCGGCGCAGGCCGACGACCAGATCCTGCAAAGAGTCTTCGTCGACGGCTCGCGCACCAGCCAGCTGGGCGTGGCCGATGCGGCCAGCGCCGGCAGCATCACGCAGCAGGAGCTGGCGGCGCGCACCGTCTACCGTCCCGGCGAAATCCTCGAAGCCGTACCAGGCCTGATCGTCAGTCAGCACAGCGGCGAGGGCAAGGCCAACCAGTTCTACCTGCGCGGCTTCAATCTCGATCATGGCACCGACCTGCGCACCACCGTCGACGACATGCCCGTCAACCAGCGCAGCCACGCACACGGCCAGGGGTGGACCGACCTGAATTTCCTGATCCCGGAACTGGCGGTGCGGCTCGATTACAAGAAAGGCCCCTACTCCGCCGAGGAAGGCGACTTCGCTTCGGCCGGCACGGCGTCGGTGGTGTACGCCAACCGGCTGCTGCGCGGCACAGCCACCGCGTCCGCCGGCCAGCACGGCTACGGCCGCGCGCTGCTGGCCGATTCGCTGGACGCGGGCAACGGCACCCTGCTGTACGCGATTGAAGCGCTGCACAACGACGGCTCGTACACGCGTCCCGACGATTATCAAAAATTGAACGCGGTGCTGCGCTACAGCGAAGGCTATGCCAACAACGGCTACAACGTCAGCCTGATGGCCTACCGCGCCGACTGGAACTCGACCGACCAGATTCCGCTGCGCGCCGTGCAGGACGGCAGCATCGGCCGCAACGACGCCATCGACAATACCGACGGCGGCAAGGCCCACCGCTACAGCCTTTCCGGCGCATGGCGCCGCACCAGCGACGACAGCGCGTCCAAGGTCAACGCCTACCTGATCGCCAACCAGCTGGACCTGTATTCCAACTTCACCTACTTCATGGACGACCCGCTGCACGGCGACCAGTTCGCACAGCCGGACAAGCGCGTCACCACCGGCCTGAATGCAAGCCACAGCTGGCACCAGCACACGGACGGCGACAACAGCGCCACCACCATCGGCGTCCAGCTGCAAAACGATAATATCTTTAACGGTCTGTTGAACACGCAGGCGCGCAAGCCGCTGTCGGTCACACGTCAGGACCACATCGTCGAATCCAGCGCCGCGCTCTACGTCGAGAACAACACGCGCTGGAACGCCGCCTTGCGCACGGTGGCGGGCGTACGCGTGGACAGCTACCGCTTCGACGTGCGCAGCAGCCTGGCCGCCAATTCGGGCAAGGCCAGCGACCATCTGGCGAGCCCCAGCCTGAGCGTGATCTACGGCCCGTGGCAGACGGCGGAACTGTACGCCAACATCGGCAACGGCTTCCACAGCAACGACGCACGTGGCGCCACCATCCGGATCGATCCCAAGACCGGCGAGGCGGCCGGCAAGGTGTCGCCGCTGGTGCGGTCACGCGGCATGGAGCTGGGGGCGCGCAGCAGCTGGCTGCCTGGCTTGCAGTCGTCGCTGTCGCTGTACCGGCTGGATTTCGATTCGGAGCTGAGCTTCGCCGGAGATGCCGGCACCACCGAGGCGGGACGGCCCAGCCGCCGCTATGGCGTGGAGTTCTCCAACTACTACAAGCCTTTGAAGTGGTTGTCGGTCGACCTGGACCTGGCCTATGCGCGCGCCCGTTCTCGCGACGATGCGTCCGAAGGCAATTACATCCCCGGCGCCATCGAAGGCACGGGCCAGCTGGCGCTGACGGTGGACGACGGTGGGCCGTATTCAGGCTCGCTGAAGCTGCGCTACTTCGGCCCGCGCCCGCTCATCGAGAACAACAGCGTGCGCTCGAAGCAAAGCCTGATGCTGAATGGACGACTGGGATGGAAAATCAGGAAGGGATTGACGCTGGAACTGGAAGCCTTCAACCTGACCAATCGCCAGGATTCGGCGATCGACTATTACTACCCGTCGCAACTGAGAGGGGAAGCGGAGCCGGTCAACGACATCCACTTCCACCCCATCGAATCGCGTTCGCTACGGGCGACGCTGATCAAGAACTTTTAAAACTCTTCCCACTCGCCGCTGCTGTCGCCGGCGCTGGTCTTCAGTTTCTTCGGCGCGGCGGCGGGGGCAGCTTTGGCGGCCACCTTGGGACGCGGCGTCTTCGGCGCCGCGGCGACGGCGACAACCGCGCGCGCTGCCGGGCGTGCCGGCGCCTTATGCGCCACATGCGACGCATTGATCTTGAACGCGCTGACCACTTGCTCCAGCTTGTCCGCCTGATCGCGCAAGGTCTGCGCGGCGGCGGCGGTCTGCTCCACCAGCGCGGAGTTCTGCTGCGTGGTCTCGTCCATCTGCGTCACCGCCTGATGCACCTGGGCGATGCCGTCGTTCTGCTCCTGCGTGGCCGCGCTGATCTCGCCGACGATGTCGGTCACCTGCTTGATGCTGGCGACGACTTCCTGCATCGTCGTACCGGCCTGCTCCACCAGCTTGGTGCCGGAACCGACCTTCTCCACCGAATCATCGATCAGCGCCTTGATCTCCTTGGCCGCAGCCGCCGAGCGTTGCGCCAGGTTGCGCACCTCGGTCGCCACCACCGCGAAGCCACGGCCCTGCTCACCCGCACGCGCCGCTTCCACCGCGGCATTCAGCGCCAGGATGTTGGTCTGGAAGGCGATGCCGTCGATGACCGAAATGATGTCGACAATCTTGCGCGACGATTCGTTGATCGAGCCCATGGTGACAACCACCTGCTCCACCACGGTGCCGCCCTGCGCCGCCACGTCCGACGCCGAACGCGCCAGCTGGTTGGCCTGGCGTGCGTTGTCGGCGTTCTGGCCGACGGTGGAAGTCAGCTGCTCCATGCTGGCGGCGGTCTGCTCCAGCGCCGCCGCTTGCGACGAGGTGCGCTGCGACAGGTCGCCGGTACCGCCGGCGATTTCCTGCGAGGCGGTGCCGACGGCCAGCGTCGATGCGCGCACGGTGTCGATCACGCCGGCGATCTGCTCCAGCAGCTTGTTGAAGGCCACGGCCGTGTGGCCGATTTCGTCCATGCGTTCGATCTTGATCTGGTGCGTCAGGTCCAGCGACTGGCTGACGTCTTCCAGCGTGCCGCGTATCGACGCCAGGCTGCCCTTGATGATGACGTACAGCTGCCAGGCCAGCGCACCAGTCACCAGCAGGCCGAGCACCACCACGCTCACCATCAGGCGGAAGGCGAATTTGTAGGCGGCGTCGCTCTCTTCGCGCACGTCGCTGATCAGCTTATTGTTGTAGGCGATATGGTCGTCGAAGCCTTTCTTGACCGCGCCGGCGGACAGCGCCAGCGGCGTGCCGGCCAACAGCGTGGCGCGCACCGCATCCATGTCGCCGGCGTGGGCGCCGGCCAGGAACGGCACCAGCGCCTGACGGTAGGCGGCCATGTTGGCCTTGTCCGCTTCCAGCATCTTGCGGTCGGTGTCGTCGAAGATGTGTTCTTTTTCGTAGGTCGCGATCACCTCGTCGAACTTGGCGTGGGCGTCGTTGTAGGCTTTGTCCAGCGCCGTCTTGTCGGCCAGGTTGGAGAACACCGACAGGCGGTAGCCGGCCAGGCGGCTGTCGGCCAGGTAGCCCTTGGCCATGTTCAGGCCTGCGATGCTGGGGATTAAACGGGTTTGCACGACATCGAGGCGCTGCTGCGCTCGGGAGAGTTGGGTCAGGCCGGTGATGCCGACGAATATCAGCGCAAGTAACGCCAATGACAGAGTCAAGATCAAGCGCTTTGTAATAGTCATGGTGACTTTTTCCATAGTAGTGGTGGAGGAGCCGGCCGTCTCTGCGGCCATAGACCAGTATAACGGAACAGTGTTACCGCAAAATAACTCCAGGACAAATTACAGCGCGCCACAACCAAAAACGCAACGCAAGCTTGACGCTAAGTCAACACCGGATATCCGGCCGCCCTGGCCTCGGCTTCCAGCAACAGCACGCGCTCGTAGTCGGCATCGGCGCGATGCTCGAAGCGATCGATATGCAAGGCACTCATCAGCTGCTGAACGGCCGGCGATGGCGCCAGCAAAGCGGCCCGCAGCTGCGCCGCCAATTCGTCCGGCACGGCGCGGCCGGCGATCAGCGGCAGTCCCGGCGACGGCGCCGAGTACTGCAGGATGGACAGGCCGCGCAGGCTGTCCGGCTGTTCCAGCGCGAGGTAGCCGAAGGTCGCGCTGTCGATAGCGGCGATGGCGGCCGCGCCCTCGCGCACCAGGCGCAGGCTGGCCGCGTGGCTGCCGGACCATTTGACCGATGCGAAGAAGCGGCCGTCGCGGGTGTGCGGCGCGACCGCGTGACGCAGCGCATTCATGCCGCTGTGCGAGTGGCGCTCGTTGACGGCGGCGACACGTCCGCGCGCATCGGCCAGGCTGCGGATGCCGCCGCCCTCGCGCACCACGATGGCGCTGCGATAGTCACTGCCTTCGCAGCCGTGGAAATCGAAGCACGGCGTGGCCAGCAGCGCGACCTCGCCGCGCAATTGCGTCATGTAGGGATAGCCGCAGGTCTGGCTGAGCAGCAGCTCGGGACTGCGCCAGAACGACGGCAGGTCATGCGGCCGCACCAGCTCCGCGTTCACGCCCGCTTCGCCGGCCAGCGCCAGCAACAGGGCCTCGTAGGCGCCCTCGATGCGCGGCGAGACGTTGTACATCGGCAGGGCGATTTTCCAGGTCATGATGTGGGCATGTCGGGGTGGACCGGCGCGTCGACGGGACGCACGCCAAAGCGGCGCATCAGTTCTCCGTAACCGTGCAGATGGAAGCCGCCGCTGCGGGTATTGTACGCCGCGCGCCGTGCGCGGTACACGCGCGGCAGCAGATACCACGGCAGCGACGGCAGGTCGTGGTGCACCAGGTGCAGGTTGTTATTCAAGAACAGCAGCCGGAAGAACAGGCCCGCTTCATTGAGCACGATGCGCTGCTTGTGCTCCGCCGCCGGCCGGTGTTCGTAATACGAACGCACCATCGTCAGCGACTGCGCCGGATACGATATCGCCAGCACGTAGTACAGCGGCGACATGCCGAACGCCGCATGCACCCACCACAGCAGCCCGCCCAGCATGGCGAAGTGGATCAGCCACATCGGCACATTGCTCCAGTCGCCGCGCAAGGGCTGGCGCAGCGCCTCGCTCCACGCCGAGGCGACCGCGATGGCGGGACCGACCAGCAGCCGTCCCCAGAAGGTCTTGTTGAACCAGTACAGCAGGCGCACCGGGCGGCTCATGCCGGCCCATACTTCGGGCGACACGTAGTAGCTCTCGGTGTCGAGCGCAGGCATCGTCAGGTGGAAGTCGATGTGGTGGCGCAGATGGCTGTCGCGGTACAGGCGGTAGGGATACCAGACCGCCAGCGGCACATAGCCGAACAGGCGGTTGACCCACACCCAGCGCGTCGGATGGCCGTGTATCAGCTCGTGCTGGAGCGACATATACCAGGCGCACCACCAGATCATCAGCAGCGTGGCGGGCACGTTGCCGATCTGGCGCCAGTACGCCAGCGTGACTAACCAGCCGCCGTGGATCACGGCGATCAGCAGCCATGTCGGCCACTCCCCCAGCCACAGAAGGCGTCCGCGCTCGGCGGCGACTTCAGCCCGTTGTGGCGCATCGAAATATTCGGAACGCTGCTGCTTCAGGCTGGGGGAGTCCATGGCGGTCCGTTAGAAGCGCGCCCTGGCGCGCAAGCCTATGGTACGCGGACGCACCATGAACAGGGTATCTCCCGGCTGGATGGCGATGGTGTTCGGCGTGACGTCGCTGATCTTGGCGCCGTTGGTCAGGTTGGTGCCGAACAGGCCGAACTCGTAGGCGCCGGTCTTGTAGGTGATGGTGGCGTTGAGCGTGTTCGACGACGGTATCTGCGCGTAGCTGCCCTGCGCCGCCGCGAAGTTGGTGTAAGCGTCGCTGTGGTAGGCGTAGCTGGCGGCGATGCCCACTTCATCATTACCGCGCACCGGCAGCGTGTAGCTGGCCGTGGCAGTGGCCGACAGGCGCGGCGCATATGGCGCGCGGCTGCCTTCCGGGATGTTCTGCGCGGCGATGCCGGTGACGACGGTGCGCGTGGCGTAGGCGTGGTTGTAGGCGGCGCTCAAACCCAGCGACGCGTGGCGGGTCAGCTTGAAGGCGGTTTCCAGCTCCAGGCCTTCGCTGCGGATCTTGCCGGCGTTCTGCGTGAAGTAGTAGGTGCACGGCAGCTTGTTAAACACCTGCACGTCCTTCCATTCGATCACGTAGGCGCTGGCGTTGAAGGTCATGCGCTGGTCCAGCAGCGTGTTCTTCGAGCCGACTTCGTAGTTCCACAGGCTGTCCGGCGCGAACGTGGCGGGCGCGTTCACGCCGCAGAAATTGAAGGGCACCGGCTGGTTATTGCCGCCGTAACGGAAGCCCTTGCCCACCGATGCGTACAGCGTATGGTCCGCATCGACATGGTAGGCGGCCGCGAAGCGCGGATTGGCGCCCTGCGAGGTCGCGCTGCTGTTGCTCACTTCCGGCTGGCCCACCGGCGCCGACGGCGTGGCGCCGACCAGGTTGCCGAACAAGCCGGTGAAGCGCAGGTCGAAGTCCTGCGTGCCGCGGAACAGGCGCACGCCGGCCGTCAGGTCCAGCTTATCCCAGACGGTGTAAGTGCCCTCGGCGAACAAGGCGATCTGGCGCGACTTGGTGTTCTGCGTGCCGGAGAAGAAATCGTTGGGATTGAAGGCCAGGTCGTTGGTCTGCGAGTTATAGCCCGGGAAGTTGTGGGTGGCGGCGAAGCGCTCGTCGAAGCCGACGGTCGGTTCGTCCTGGCGCGTGTTGCGCTTGCCGGTTTCGAAGAAGGCGCCGGCGGTCCACTTCAACGGGCCGCTGCCTTTGGAGTTGAGGCGGAACTCCTGCGCGAAATCGGTGACGCGATTACCGATCGTGTAAGCGGCCTGCATCAGCGGCGCCTTGCCGCCGAAGATGAAGGCGGTGGCCGGATACTGGGCCGAGGTCACGTACAGCGTGTCGCGGTGCAGATAGGAGGTCGACGACACCAGCTGCGCGCTCCCCAGGTCGTAGCTCACGCCCAGGTTGTACAGCTGCAGATTGTCGTTGCTGGTCTGCGGCAGCAGCGCGTAGGTGGTGTACGGAGCCAGGCCCGCATAGGCGTCGTTGACGCCGCCCTTGATGTTGGAGGCGGTGATGCTGGCGTCGACCAGCAGGTCCGGCGAGGCGCGCAGGCGCAGCGCGGCCCGTGCCTGGTTGGTGGAGACGTCGTTGGTGGTTTTGCCATAGGTGCTGCTGCCGGCCAGCTGGTTGCGGATGTAGCCGGAGTCGTTGCCGGTGTATCCGGTCAGGCGCAGGCCCAGCACATCGGCCTTCAGCGGCACATTGACCATGCCGCGCAGATTGCGGTTGGTGCCGCCAAAGCCGGAGGTGTTCGAACCCACCGCCTCCACCGTGCCGAACAAGTCGGCCAGGTCGGGCTTCTGCGTGATCTGGCGCACCGCGCCGGCCATCGCGCCCGCGCCGAACAGCGTGCCCTGCGGCCCTTGCAGCACTTCCACGCGTTCCAGGTCCAGCACCTTCAGGTCGGGATTGGAGGACTTCAGCGTCACCGGCATATCGTCGATGTAGACCGCCACCAGCGATGCATCCTGCACTTCGGACGGCACGATGCCTCGCACCACCAGCCCGCGCATGGTGATGTTGTTGACGCCCGGCGCCTGCTGCTGCACCGACATCGCCGGCACCAGGTTGGCGATATCGCTCAAATTGCCCTGCCCGTAGCGGGTCAGGCTTTCCGGCTTCAATACGGTGATCGCCGCCGGCACCTGCTGCACATCGACCGCGCTGGCCGAGCGGGTGGCGGTGACTTCGACGCGGTCTATTTTTTCCGTGCCCACTTCCGTCTCGGCGGCCTGCGCGGCGGCCATTGCGCCGGCCGACAGCAGCGCCAGCGCGCGATATGCTTTCACTTGCTTACCCATCTGTACCCTTCATCATGTCTCTCAGGGGCGGAGTATAGCGAGTGGCGGCGATCTTGAACACGAAGATAATCGCGTTTG
This sequence comes from Rugamonas rivuli, assembly GCF_009380165.1. Taxonomy (GTDB): domain Bacteria; phylum Pseudomonadota; class Gammaproteobacteria; order Burkholderiales; family Burkholderiaceae_D; genus Rugamonas; species Rugamonas rivuli. The sequence goes on along the minus strand of NZ_WHUF01000002.1, from coordinate 933,998 downwards.
TTTATCTGCCGGCCGTTGGGCGGCTCGGTGAACTAGCGTACAGCCACGGCGGCGGTGGCGGTCCACAATGGGTTCATGGATACTTCACACCGCCACCCCAAGCCGCCGCCCGCCGCCTACGCACTGCACCGCCAGATGATGGCGGTGCAGCGCTGCATGTCAGCGGAGACGGTGGAGGAATCGGTGCGGGCGACGCGCTGGGCCAGCGCATGGTATCGGCTGGTGCAGCGCAAGCTGGAGCAGCTCCAGCACGCGCCACGGTACTTGCATTAGGCGGGGACGTAGCAGCCGCCGGCGCGGCGCTCCATGGCGCTGCGGTCGAGCACGACGACGGTGCCGCGGCGATATTCGATCATGCCCTCTTCCTGCAGCTTGCCGGCGCAGCAGGTGATGCTCTCGCGGCGCACGCCCAGCATGTTGGCGATCATTTCCTGCGTGACTTTCAATTCGTTCGACAGCGAGCGGTCCAGGCGTTCCAGCAGCCAGCGGCACAGGCGCTGTTCGATGCTGCCGTGGCGCGCGCCGGCCACCGTCTGCGCCAGTTGGGCGAACAGCGCGCTGGTATGGCGCATCAGCTGGCGGGCCAGCGCGCCGCCGTCGAAGAAGGCCGATCGCAGCACGGAGGCCTTGATGCGGTAGCCGTAGCCGGCGCAGTGCACGACCGCCGAGCAGTTGGCGCGTTCGGTCTCGTACATCGATACGCCGACCACGCCCTCGCGGCCGACCACGCCGATCTCGGCGGCGCCGCCGTCTTCGGTGACAAATTGCAGCGAGACGATGGCGTTGGTGGGGAAGTAGGCGTATTCCATCTTGTCGCCGAAGTCGAACAGGTGCTTGCCGGCGGCCAGCGGCACCAGTTCCAGATGCTCGAACAACGCGATCAGTTCTTCGCGCGACAGTGCGCGCAGCAGCTCGTTCTGTTGCGCGCCGGTCAGGCTGATGGCGGGAGCGGATGCCTCTGCCTGCATGGAGCGCACTACGTCTTGGGCAACGGCAGTGTGAGTGGCTTGGTACATGGCGGACCTCTTGTTCAGTGGTAGGTCTTGCGACCTGATGAACAACACTATATCCGCGCTATGTGCGGCCGATTATAGGAGTACGGACGCGCTACCTGTAGGCAGTTGACAGAGACCGCTGTGGTCCCAGTCCTACGGCAGCCGCCGTGCTCGACGGCCTATACCTTGAATTTGAAGCGTGAGGCTTCCTCGATCAGCCGCTCGTCGCGGCTGCGCAGGCGGCCCGGATTGCGGCGGTGCTCGGGCTCGGACACCACGCGCTGGATCACATTCTCCGGCACGCCGCGCTGGCTGAGGTAGGTGGCGGCACTGTCCGCACCTTTACGGTCAGCAACTTCGATACCGGCTTCGACGACCTCTGCGCCGACATAGTCGGGGCGGAAGGTATGGGTGGTAGACATTGCAGCCTCCGGGGCGTAAATGGGCGTGGTGCACCATCCGGCGATTGTATAGCAGACTGGGCGGCTCGTCGCTGAACAATAGTCAATAATTGCCATGTGGAATTTATAGGAGCCTGACCTGGGTGCCCCCCCGAGGGGGGGAGCCTAATGGCAGGTGTGCGGCGGCGCGGTAAGCGCTAGTATCGCTGCATCTTCGTTACCGGAATCCTGCCATGACCGTTTCCCCTCTCGCCACCGCGCTGCTGGCCTGCCCTCTGATGCTGTGTGCCGCCGCGCAGGCGGCCGCGCCGCAGGTGCGCACGCAGGCGCCCGGCTACTACCGCATGATGCTGGGCGACTTTGAAATCACCGCGCTGTCCGACGGTACCCACGCCTTCCCCATCGATACGGTGATGACCAACATCGAACCGGCGCAGATCGCCCGGGACCTGGCGGACGCCGCGCTGCAAGCGCCGGTGCAAGGTTCGATCAACGCCTTCCTGATCAACACCGGCAGCAAACTGATCCTGGTGGACGCCGGCGCGGGCAGCCTGTACGGCGACTGCTGCGGCAAGCTGATCGGCCACCTGCGCGCCGCCGGCTACCGGCCCGAGCAGGTCGACGAAGTGCTGCTGACGCATCTGCACAAGGACCACGCGGGCGGCATCGCGGCGCAGGGCACGGCGGTGTTTCCGAACGCCGTCGTGCGGCTGTCGCAGGCCGAGGCCGACTACTGGCTGACGCCGGCCAACAAGGCGTCCGCGCCGGCCTTCCTGTCCAGTTTTTTCGACAGCGCCGTCGCCGCGGCAGCGCCTTACCAGGCGCGCTGGCAGCCCTACGCCGCGTTCGGCCGGATCGAGCCCGGCATCGACGCCCTGCCTGCGCCCGGCCACACGCCAGGGCACGCGATGTACCTGGTGCAAAGCCGTTCGCAACAATTGCTGATCTGGGGCGACATCGTGCACGTCGCGGCGCTGCAGCTGCCGCATCCGGCCGCCACCGTCAAGTACGACACCGGCGAAGCCGACGCGCAAGCCACGCGCCGCCAGTTGCTGCAGATGGCGGCGGGCAAACAGATGCTGATCGGCGCCGCGCACATCGCCTTTCCCGGCCTCGGCCACATCCGCCCGCAGAACGGCGCCTACGCATGGCTGCCCCTCAACTACGACGGCACCCCATAACACCTGGGGTCAAGTCTGACATTCGGACACGAGCTCCGCCGTAGCAAGCACTACGGTGGAGCTCGTGTCCAATTGTCAGACTTGACCCCGGATTTTTACTTGGCAGGTACGGCGGCCAGCGTTTCGTGGCTGGTGGTGGTGCGCTGCGGTGCTTTGTGCACCATGGTGTAGGCGTAGTCCACGCCCATGCCGTAGGCGCCCGAGTGTTCGCGGACGATGGCCATCACGGCGTCGTAGCTGTCGCGGCGAGCCCAGTCGCGCTGCCATTCCAGCATGACTTGCTGCCACGTCACCGGCACCACGCCGGCCTGGATCATGCGCTGCATCGCGTAGTCGTGCGCTTCCTTCGAGGTGCCGCCGGAGGCGTCGGCCACCATGTAGATCTCGTAGTCGCCTTCGGCCATCGCGCACAGGGCGAAGCTGTTGTTGCACACTTCGGTCCACAGGCCCGAGACGATCACTTTCTTCTTGCCGTTGGCCTTCAGCGCGTCGCGCACTTTCTGGTCGTCCCAGGAGTTCATCGACGAGCGTTCCAGGATGGGCTTGCCCGGGAAGACGTCCAGCAGTTCAGGATAGGTGTGGCCGGAGAAGGCTTCGGTTTCGACGGTGGTGATGGTGGTCGGAATGTTGAACACCTTGGCGGCCTTGGCCAGCGCCACGGTGTTGTTCTTCAGCGCCTGGCGGTCCATCGACTGCACGCCGAACGCCATCTGCGGTTGCTGGTCGATGAAGATCAGCTGGCAGTTCGTAGGGGTCAATACTTCGAGTTTGGGGTTGGTCATGATAGCTTCCATTGTGATGAGGTGGATACGCGCCCGCTGCATCCAGCGCGGCTGCGTTCATCTTAGGTCGCGGACCGACGGAAAACCACTGGCTAAATGGAGAGGCCGGGCTAACCTTTTTCCGGCATCTGCCGGTTCAGGAAGGCGACCACGGCGTCCACCGTCGGTTGCAGCCAGGGATCGAACAGCCAGAACGCGTGCGGCGTATCGGGCAGCACCAGCGTGCTGCTGGCCACTCCCGCCTGGGCCATGCGCGCCGCCATGTCTTCCCGGCCGGCGGAAAAGCGCGCCTGGGCGCTGGCGATGAACAGCATCGGCGGCATGCCGGGCCGCACGTAGCGGATCGGCGAGGCTTCGGCCCACAGCGCGCTGCGCTCGGCGTAACGGCCGCCGAACCAGGCGCCGGCGGCCGATGGCTGTTTGCGGGGATCGTCTTCGTACTTCAGCGCGGCCTCGGTGGTGAAGTCCGACAGGCCGTCGATGTTGACGATCGCCTGCACCGCGCTCGATACGGCGCCTTCGGCTGCGCCGGGATCGAAGCGGTCGAGGTGGCCGGTGACGCCGGCCAGGCTGGCGATCTGGCCGCCGGCCGATCCGCCCGCCAGCGCGATGCGCCGCGGGTCGAGCCCATACTGGCCGGCATGGCCGCGCACCCAGCGCACGGCGGCCCGCACGTCGTGGATCGCCGCCGGGTACTGCGCCTCGCCGGACAGGCGGTAGCTGAGCGTGACCGCCGCATAACCGCGCTGCGCCAGCCGCACCGCCATCGGCGCGAACTCGGCGCGGAAGCCGGCCCGCCAGCCGCCGCCGTGCACCAGCACCACCACCGGCAGGCCGGCGCTGGCATGCCCGGCCTGCGGCAGATACAGGTCCAGATTCAAACAGCGCCCGCCGTACTGCGCATAGGTCTGGCCGGCGACGCGGCTCACGTCCGCCGGCGGCGCCGCGCTGGCGATGCGGATGAACGGATAGTCGCGCACCAGCTTGTCGTAGGTGTGCGCGGCGTCGTAGGTGTTGGCGGGATCGGGCGCGGGCTCGACGCACGGCGCGGCGGACGCGGCCAGATGCAGGCACAGCATGGCGGCAGCGGCAAGGCAGCGGACAATCGGGGCAAGCTTCATAGCCGCCGAGTATGCCACAGCGCTCCCGTCAAATGCGCACAAGAAGACGATCTTCAGGTAAATTGGCAACCTCCACCTTTACTTGTGATTGCCATGCATCCTGGCCCCCGGCTGACGTTCTCTTTGCGGCACCTGCTGATCATGCTGACGGCGATAGGCTTGCTGCCGCTGGCCTTGCTGGGAGTCTGGAGCATCCACGCCGCCGGCGAATACCAGCAGCGCGAACAGGAGCGCCTGATGCTGGACCTGGCGCGCGCCCTGTCCAGCGCGACCGATGCCGAGCTGGACGGCGCGGTCGGCATGCTGACCAACCTGGGCCGCGCGCCAGCCCTGCAGGAAGGCGACCTGCGCGCCTTCTACAACACCGCCAGCGCGCTGGCCAAGACCCAGCCCGAATGGCTGGGCGTGATACTGACCGACGACAGCGGCAAGATCCTGTTCCGCACCATGGATGCCTACGGCGCCCCGGCCGCGCAGGTGGCCGATCCCGAGAGCCTGAGCCAGGTGCTGGCCACGCACCAGCCGGTGGTCGGCCATATCGCGCGCGGCTTCGGCGGCCGCGCCGCCTTCCCGGTGCGAGTGCCGGCCATCGACGCCGACGGCGAGCTGTACACGCTGACGGCGGTGATACGCCCGGACCGCATGGTGCGCGTGATCGAACGCCAGCGCGTGCCCAGCGGCGCCGTGATCTCCATCCGCGACAGCAAGCGCCTGGCGGTGGCCCGCTCCACCGACCAGAGCGGCACGGTCGGCACCGCCCCCAGCCCGTCGATGCAGGCCCTGATGCGCAGCGCCGGCCCCGAGGGCATAGGCCTGACCCGCACCATCGAAGGCGAGGACGTCGCCACCGCCTACACCACGCGCTCGCGCTACGGCTGGTCGGTGGCGGTGGGCCGCCCGACCGCGCAGCTGCGCGCCCCCGCGCTGGAACGGCTGGGCGTGTACGGCGCCGGCATCGCCCTGTCGCTGCTGGCCTGCATCGTCCTGGCCACCCTGCTGTCGAACCGGCTGGTGGCGAAGATACGCGGCTTGCAGCAAGGCGCCGTCGCGCTCGGCTCCGGTGCGCCGCTGACGCTGACGCACTCGTCGATCACCGAAATCGAACTGACCCGCCAGGCGCTGGCGCAGGCCGAGCGCCAGCGCAGCGCGCAGGAACTGGAACGCAAGAAGCTGCTCGATTCGCTGAACCTGGCGCTGACCGAAGCGCGCGAAGCCGGCCGCGCCAAGGATGAATTCCTGGCCGTGCTGGGCCACGAACTGCGCAACCCGCTCAGCCCCATCGTCACCTCGCTGGACCTGCTGGACCGGCGCGACGATCCGGCCAGCCAGAAGGAACGGGCCATCATGCGGCGCCAGGTCAACCACCTGCGGCGGCTGGTGGACGACTTGCTGGACGTCTCGCGCATCACCTCCGGCAAGCTGCAGATCGACGCGCATCCGGTCAACCTGGCCGAGCTGGTGCGCCATGCGGTGGCGGTGGCGACCGGCCAGCGGGTGGTGCTGTCGGTGCCCGACGCGGTATGGGTGATGGGCGACGACAGCCGGCTCACGCAGGTGCTCAACAACCTGCTGTCGAACGCGGCCCGCTTCGGCAGCACCGCCACCGAGGTCAAGCTGAGCAGCGACGGCGTCCACGCGCGGCTGCTGGTCAGCGACAACGGCATCGGCATGAACGGCGAGCTGCTGGCGCGGGTGTTCGAACCGTTCCAGCAGGCGCCGCAATCGCTGGCGCGGCATACGGGCGGGCTGGGCCTGGGCCTGGCCATCGTCCGCAAGATCGTCGACCTGCACGGCGGCGCGGTGCATGCGCGCAGCAGCGGAGCCGATGCAGGCAGCCAGTTCGAAGTCGTGCTGCCCCTGTGCGAGCCGCCCCGCCCGCAGACGGCGGCGGTGGCCGCGGCCGACGGCAACGGCTTGCGCGTGCTGCTGGTGGACGACAACGCCGATGCCGCCATCGCCGGCGCGGCGCTGCTGGAAACCCTGGGCCATACGGTGCAGGTCGCGCACAACGCCGCCGAGGCGCTGGCGGCGGTGCGGCAACGCTTGCCGGAGGTGGCGATACTGGACATAGGCCTGCCGGACATGGACGGCTACGCGCTGGCCTCGGCGATCCGGCAACTGGCGGACGGCGCGCCGCTGCGCCTGGTCGCGCTGACGGGTTACGGACAAAAAGAAGATATCGAGCGCGCCCTCAACAGCGGCTTCGACCTGCACCTCACCAAGCCGGCCACCCTGGCCGACCTGCAGCGCGCAACGATGCATCCTGAATCAGCGGCCGGGTAACCGCCGGGGTTTGCTGGGCCTGCCGCATCAATCCTGCATCGATTGCGTATCTTCGGCTTGCGGTTCGCGCGGCTTGCGGCGGCGCTCGGGGAACAGGAAGCCCACCGTCTCCCCCACCGCCGAGCAGGCGGCGATCAGTTTCAGCGCCGGCATCGGCTCGGCAAACGCCACGTTCGACGCCTCGGCCAGCGTTTTTTCCGTGGTCGGCAATTCGGTGGTGAACAGGCCGTCCAGCGCCACGAAGCGCACCGCCCGGATCTGCAGCTCGCGCGCGATGGTTTCCTGGCTGGCGCTGGCGACGATCACGCTGCCGTCCATGCTGAGCGTCATCGTCACCACATCGTGCTGCCGCGAGAACGCGACTTCCGCAGTCTGCATACCGATTATCCTTCTCAAAAAAAAACTGCCTCAGGCAAGAGGCAGCAAGGGTAAGACCACATGAAGAGACTTCAGGAATGCATATTGCCAGTTAGAAATTACCGGCGTATGACATTAAAGCGTACGCTTGAAGAAAGCCAGCGTCTGACGCCAGGTATCGGCCTGCGCCCGGGCGTTCGCCTCGGGCGTGCCGCCGGTCTTGAACGGGCCGGCGTCGTACTGCGTGGTCGGGCTCCAGCCGCTGCCGTTGAGCACATGGCCGGCGTCGGTGTAGACCAGGGCGACGGTGTCGCGCCCGGCGGCGGCGCGGCGCTCGGCGATGTTTTGCGCCATCATTCCCGACGCCCACATCTGATCCTCGATGCCGCCGGCCACCAGCATCGCGCCCTTGAAGTCCTCGACGCGGATGCGCGCCGCCACGGCCGCTTCGGGATGCGCGGCGCGGCCCTTGTCCTGCGGACGGCGGTAGCGCACGTCGGCGCCGGTCTGGAAGCCGGCCATCTCCTGCAGGAAGTCCTGGTTGGGCACGAAGGGCAAGGCCTGTCCATGCCACGAGAACGACGAACGGCGGCTGTCGGGCGGATTGACATCCGGCCCCCAGCCCTGCCACACCACATCGGTGGCGGCGATGGCGGCCACGGCGCTAATCCACGGCATCTTGCTGGCGGCGATCAGCGCGAATTCCGCGCCCTTGGAATAGCCGAGCAGGCCGATATGCGCGGCATCGACATCGCTGCGCGCGGCCAGCCAAGTGCGGGCCTGCTCCAGCCGGTCGACCGGGATGTCGACGAAGCTGCGCGGCAGCATGGGCAGTTCGCGTTCGGTGCTGTTCCAGGCGGCCGGCGAGTAGTAAGGCAAGCCCAGTACCGCGTAGCCGTGCGCAGCCAGCATGGGCGCCAGCTCGCGCACTGCGGAGCTGCCGCCTTCGGATCCGCCCAGCACGATGATGACCGGACGCCGTCCGCTACCCGGCAAGGCTGCGAACACCGCGCCGGGAAAGGCGTCGACGGCTTCCACCTTAACGTCCGGCAGCGTGTTGACGAACTGCATGCGGGCATGTGCCACTTCCTTGCCGTCGATGCGCGCCGACAGCTGCACCACGCCGGGCACCATGCCTGCCGCCGGCGCATCCTTGGACGGCGTCATCGACCAGAACAGGCCGCGCACATCGGCCTTGCGATAGCTGCCGCTGCTGGGCGCGCTCTGGCCCAGGTCGAGCTTGCCTTCCGCATCGCTGCGGTAGGCCGCCTCGGCGCGGTACAGCACCGGTTGTGCGTCGTTCTTCATCAGCCGTTCGGCGACGATCTGGACGTCGGCCTTGGGCGGCAAGCCGCTCAGCGTGATGGAGACAGGATCGCCGGTCAGGACCGGGCCGGCCGGTGCAATCGTCAGGGTTTGGGCGTGACTAGCCAGGCCGGTCCACAGAGTGGCCAGCAGGATGATGCGTTTCATATTGTTCTCCGGTTGTTAGAGTTTGTTGGTGCGACGTATGGTGATGAACAAGGCGATCCACGCCACCAGGGCAAGGCCGGCATACAAGGCCGCCGAACCCGGTGCATCACGCCACATGAAGTAGACCAGGCGGCCATGGGCGTAAATGAAGGTGCAGGGCATGAGGCTGAAGAAGATGCCAAGTCCGATCAAGGTGCCGCGCAGCGCCACTTGCGAGCGGACCCGCTTGATGGTGCGTACGCCGTCCGTCGGCGCAGCGTTGCCGGGCACTTGGGGAGACGCCGCCATGGCCTCGCGCATGGTGGCGGCGAACTCGGGATGGGCGGCCAGATAAGCCTCAACGGTGGCCCGCGTGGCCTCGCTGGCATCGCCGGAATAGTACAGCGGCAGTAGATCGACAATGATGTCTTCATGAAGATCGGTCATGATGCTTCCTTCGTAATCTGGAGTAGTTTGAGTCGCGCCCGGAACACCTTCACCTTGGCCGAGGACAGCGAGATGTCCAGCGCGCGGGCGATGTCTTCGTAAGGCACCTCGTCCTCCGCCCGCATCAGCACGGCGGCGCGGTCGATTTCAGGCAATTGCTGCAGGGCGTACAGCGTATGCTGCAGTTCCCGCGCCACCATCAGCGACTGCTCGGGCCCCGGCGCCATGTCGCGGTAGACATCCTCCAGCTCGGTATGCCGCTGATGGCGATACCATTCCTTCAGATACAGTCGCCGCGCAATCGTGCACAGATAGCCTTGCACTGTCTCCATGCCGATCGGGCTGGACGACATCATCGCCCGCACAAAGGTTTCAGCGACCAGGTCGTTGGCCAGATGCTTGTCGCCGCACAGCCCCAGTGAGAAGCGGTAGACGACGGTTGCGTGCTGCTGATAAAGAGCCTGAATCGCTTGCATGGATGGGTTTGCGTGTTTGCCTATGTAGAATATCTTTGGCGACGCAATAAGTTACAGGCGATGTGAAAAATAATTTCCGTGCAAGGGTCAGGGGCGCGCGGCGGCGGGCAAATGCACCGTGAACGCGGCGCCGCCGGCCGGCAAATTGGCGGCTTCGATGCGGCCGCCGTGGCCCTGGACGATGGCCTGCGTCAGCGCCAGCCCGAGGCCGACACCGGCCACCGCGCCGGAACGCGCCGAGGCGCCCCGGTAGAAACGCTCGAACAGATGCGGCAGGTCGTCGACGCCGATGCCGGGGCCGCTGTCGGTGATGCGCAGGCAGGCGCAGTCGCCATCGCGCCGGATGTCGATGCCGACGGCGCCGCCGGCCGGCGTGAACTTGATGGCGTTTTCCAGCAGGTTGACCACGATCAGCGTGGCCGCGCCGTCGCCGATGGCCGCGAACACAGGCTGTGCCCCCGCCTGCAACGACAGGCCGACGCCGCGCTGCTGCGCCATCGCCCTCGCCCGCTCGATGGCGGCGGCGGCGATGTCGTCCAGCGCGGTGCTGGCCATGCCGTCGCGGTCCTGGCCGGCGTCGTAGCGGGCCAGCGCCAGCAGCTCCTCCACCAGCAAGGTCAGACGCTCCACCTCCTCCATGCAGGAGCGCAGCGTGTCGACGTATTCGGCCGCGTCACGCGGGCGGCGCAGCGTGATCTCGATTTCGGCCCGCAGGCGCGACAGCGGCGAGCGCAGTTCGTGCGAAGCGTCCGAGGTGAAGCGACGCTGCATCTGGAAGCTCTGGTCGATGCGGCCCAGCATGTCGTTGAGAGTGTCGACCAGGCGGCCGATTTCGTCGCGGGTGCCGGGATGGGGCAGGCGCTTGTCGAGGTCGGCCTCGCCGATGCGCTGCGCCTGGCGCACGATGTCGTCGATGGCGCGGAACACCCAGCGCGTGATCGAGGCGCTGGCCACGATCAGCGCCACCAGCAGCACCAGCGCCATGCCGAGGAACATGCGGCTGGCCGACGCGATCACGTGGCGCACGTCGTCCAGCGAGCCGGCCACCTGCACCGCATAGCGCAGCGGCTTGCCCGGCACCGGCAGCGAGACGATACGCACCGGCTCCTCGGCGAAATGGTCGAGCGTCTGGAACACGGTGTCGCCGGCGGCCATGCGCGCCATCAGCGCCGGTGTCGCCGGCAGGTTGGCCGCGCCCAGGTTGGCGCTGCGGGCCAGCACCTTGCCTTGCGCGTCGACGATCTGCACCCAGCGGTCCAGCCGCGCCAGCGACGGCGGCGCCGAGCCTTGTTCGGCGTCGTGCACCTTGGGCTGCTGCCCGGGCGCGGCGCGCAGCATCGATGATTCGGTTTCTGCCAGCGCCAGCAAGGCGCCATCCAGCTGTTCGTTGACCGCGTCCGACAGGCTGAGGTAGCCGGCGATGGCCGCCACCGCCAGCACCGAGACGATGACGGCGGTTTGCACCAGCGCCAGCCGACGCCGGAAATTAAGCGTCATCATCGGCAGCCTCCGCCAGACGGAAGCCCTGGCCGCGCACGGTGTGGATCAGGCGCGGCATGCCTTCGGGATCGAGCTTGCGGCGCAGGTTGCGCATGTGGGCGTCCATCAGGTTGTCGAGCGCGATCAGGTCGGCGGTCCAGATGCGCTCGGCCAGCTGCTGGCGGCTGACCACGTGGCCGGCCTGGCGCATCAGCAGTTCGAGGATGGCGTATTCCTTGGGTGTCAGGTCCAGCACCTGACCTGCCCGTTTGACCACGTGGCTTTGCGGCTCCAGCGTCAGGTCGGCCACTTTCAGCGGCGGCGGTTGCGTCAGCGTGGAGCGGCGCAGCAGCGCGCGGATGCGGGCCAGCAGTTCGTCGAAGGCGAACGGCTTGGTCAGGTAATCGTCGGCACCGGTGTCGAGGCCGGCGATGCGGTCGCCCAGGCCGTCGCGCGCGGTCAGCATCAGGATGGGCGTGGTCAATCCGCGTGCGCGCAGCTCGCCGCATAGCGTGATGCCGTCCTTGGCGGGCAGCATCCAGTCCAGCACGATCAGATCGTAGTCGCCGGTCAGCGCGGCCGGTTCGCCCTCTTCCGCGCTGTGCACGGCGTCGACGGCGAAGTCTTCCTCCTGCAAGCCGCGCTTGAGCAGGCGGGCCGCCTTCTGGTCATCTTCGATCAGCAATATCTTGGTCATGGCTGCATTTTAACGCTGCCCGGCCGTCATGGATGTTTCCTGAAGGAAGATTCAGGATCGCCGGGCTTGCTTCTCTGTACACTTCGGCCCATTCCTCTTACCCATGGACGACACAGGCGCATTCCGGCGTCGTGGACTCCTTTCGCCTTCAGGAAACGCCATGATGAACATCGACCCACGTTTGCAGCAGCCCTTGCTGCTCTCCCTCCTGTGCGCAGCGCTGAGCGGCTGCGGCCATCCTTCCGAAACCGGCACCGCGCCGGCCAGCGCCGTCGTGCGCAAGGGCGCGGCGCTGAGCGTGCCGGCCGCCTCGCCACTGCGGCAATCGCTGCAACTTGCCACCGTCGAAGAGCACGACGTGGCGCGCGCCATTCCGGTGCCGGCCGTGGTGGAAGCCGATCCGGCCCATCTGGTGCGCGTGGTGCCGCCGGTTTCCGGCCGCATCGGCCAACTGCTCAAGCATCTGGGCGACACGGTCAAGGCCGGCGACGCGCTGTTCACCATGGACTCCGCCGATGTGGCGGCAGCCTACAGCGACAGCGGCAAGGCCCAGGCCAGCCTGACGCTGGCCCGCCATAACCTGGAACGCCAGAAGGAATTGCGCGCCGCCGACATTTCGGCCCGCAAGGATCTGGAACAGGCCGAGAGCGACTACGCCCAGGCCCTCAGCGAAAGCGAACGCAGCAAGTCCCGACTGGCGCAACTGGGCGCCGGCAGCGGCGCGGGCGGCGGCCGCCTGTACACGCTGCGTTCCCCGCTGTCCGGCCACGTGATCGAGCTGAACGGCGGCCAGGGCGGATTCTGGAACGACACCAACGCCCCGGTGATGGTGGTGGCCGACCTGTCGACCGTCTGGCTGAGCGCCAGCGTGCAGGAAAAAGACCTGGCCGCCGTCTTCGCCGGCCAGACCGCCGACATCGAACTGAACGCCTATCCCGGCGAGCACATTGCCGGCAAGGTCGGCTACGTCAGCGAAGTGCTGGATCCGGACACCCGCACCGTCAAGGTCCGTGTGGCGGTGGACAACCGCAACGGCCGCCTGAAGCCGGGCATGTTCGCCCGCGTCACCTTCAGCGCCGCGCCGCACCGTGGCGTGGTCGTGCCCGCCTCGGCGCTGGTGCAGAACGGCACGCAGACCCAGGTCTACGTGGAAACCGCCGCCTGGACCTTCGAAGCCCGCACCGTCACCACCGGCATCCACAGCGGCGACCAGGTGGAAATCGCCTCCGGCCTGAAAGCCGGCGCCCGCATCGTCGCCAAGGAAGGAGTACTGCTCAATGATTGATCGCCTGATTGCCATGTGCTTCCAGCGGCGCGGCATCGCGTGGCTGGTGTTCCTGCTGGTCGCGCTGTATGGCGTGTTCTGCTGGAACCAGCTGCCGCTTGAAGCTTATCCCGATATCGCCGACACCAGCTCGCAGGTGGTCACGCAAGTGCCCGGCCTGGCCGCAGAGGAAGTCGAAGCCCAGATCACCATCCCGCTCGAACGCGAGATCATGGGCACGCCCGGCATGCACGTGATGCGCTCGAAGAGCACCTTCGGCCTGTCGCTGATCACCGTGGTGTTCCGCGACGGCGTGGAAGACTACTGGTCGCGCCAGCGCCTGCAAGAGCGCATCGCCGGCGTAGCCCTGCCCTACGGCGCCCAGCCCGGCCTCGATCCGCTGACCTCGCCCATCGGCGAGATCTACCGCTACACGCTGGAATCGAAGACCCGCTCGCTGCGCGAACTGTCCGAGCTGCAGTTCTGGAAAGTGATCCCGCGCCTGAAGCAGGTGGCCGGCATCGCCGACGTCGGCAATTTCGGCGGCCTGACCACGCAATTCCTGCTGGAGTTCGATCCGGCCAAGCTGAGCAAGTACAAGCTGTCGCTCAAGCAGATCACCGACGCCATCGGCGCCAACAACGCCAGCGCCGGCGGCAGCATCCTCACGCGCGGCCAGCAAGGCTTCGTGGTGCGCGGCGTCGGTCTGATACGCGACCTGGACGACCTGGGCAACGTGGTCGTCACGCAGAAGGACGGCGTGCCGGTGCTGGTCAAGGATCTGGGCGAAGTGCGCCTGGGCAGCAAGGAGCGCCACGGCATCCTCGGCAAGGACAACAACCCGGACACCATCGAAGGCATCGTGCTGCTGCTCAAGGGCGAGAATCCGTCGCAGGTGCTGAAAGGCGTGCATGAGGCCGTGCAGGACTTGAACGACCATGTGCTGCCCAAGGATGTGAAGATCGTCCCGTACCTGGACCGCACCGGCCTGGTCGACGCCACGCTGCACACCATCGGCAAGACGCTGGTCGAAGGCATGCTGCTGGTGACGCTGGTGTTGCTGCTGTTCCTGGGCAGCCCGCGCGCGGCGGCCATCGTCGCCGTGACCATCCCGATGGCGCTACTGACGGCCTTCATCTTCATGCACCACTTCCATATTCCGGCCAACCTCCTGTCGCTGGGGGCGATCGACTTCGGCATCGTGGTGGACGGCGCCATCGTGGTGATGGAAAACATCCTGCGCAAATACGAGGAAAACCACGGCGCCCCGCTGCGCGCCCGCGATGTGATGCAGGCTACGCTGCAAGTGAGCAAGCCTATCTTCTTCGGCATGATCGTCATCATCACCGCCTACCTGCCGCTGTTCACCTTCCAGCGCATCGAGTACAAGCTGTTCTCGCCGATGGCGTTCGCGATCGGCTTCGCGCTGTTCGGCGCGCTGGTGGTGTCGCTTACGCTGATACCGGGACTGGCCTACCAGGCTTACCGCAAGCCGCGCAAGGTGTTCAACAATCCGGTGCTGGTCAAGGCCAAGGAGTTGTACGAGCCGCTGCTGGCCTCCGTGGTCGGCAAGTCGCGTGTGACGCTGGCGGCGTTCGCGCTGGCCTTCGCCGCCGTGTGCGCGCTGGGCGCCACCATCGGCCGCGACTTCCTGCCGTATCTGGACGAAGGCTCAATCTGGCTGCAAGTGACGCTGCCGCCGGGCATTTCGCTGGAAAAGGCGGCGCAAATGTCGGACGGCCTGCGCAGTGCGGCGCTGGAATTCAAGGAAGTAGCGACCATCGTCACGCAGCTGGGCCGTAACGACGAAGGCACCGATCCGTGGACGCCGTCGCACATCGAGGTCAGCGTGACCTTGCATCCCTACGATACGTGGACATCCGGCCTGAGCAAGCAGGAGCTGATCGAGAAGATGGGCCAGCGCTTCGCCAAGCTGCCGGGAACGCGGGTCGGCTTCACGCAGCCGATGATCGACGGCGTGCTCGACAAGCTGGCTGGCGCGCATAGCGACCTGGTGGTGAAAATCTACGGCAGCGACTTCAAGGAAACGCGCCGCATCGCCGCCGACGTCGAACGCACCCTGTCGGCCGTGCCCGGGGCGGAAAGCGTCATCATCGACCAGGAACCGCCGCTGCCGCAGGTACGCATCGAGGTCGACCGCGCTGCCGCCGCGCGCTACGGCATCAACGCCGCCGATGTGGCCGACCTGATCGGCACCGGCATCGGCGGCAAGCCGGTGTCGCAGGTGTTCATCGACGACCGCCAATACGACATCGGCGTGCGCTTCAACGATGCCTCGCGCAGCAATCCCGACACCATCGGCGACCTGCTGCTGACCTCGGCCACGGGGGCGCGCATACCGCTGGCCCAGGTGGCGACGATACGGCTGGACGATGGCGAAAGCACCATCACCCGCGAGATGGGCAAGCGCCACCTGACCGTGCGGCTGGACCTGCGCGGCCGCGACCTGGCCTCCTTCCTCGACGACGCCAAGGCGCAGATCGAGAACAAGGTGCAGTACGACCACAGCCGCATCCAGCTGGCCTGGGGTGGTCAGTTCGAGAACCAGCAGCGGGCGCAGGCGCGTCTGGCGCTGATCATGCCGATGGTGGTGGCGCTGATGTTCGTGCTGCTGTTCGCGCAGTTCAAGAACCTGCGCCAGCCGGCCATGATCCTGGCGGCCGTGCCGCTGGGCGCGCTCGGTGGCCTGGTCGCCCTGCACCTGCGCGGCATGACGCTCAATGTGTCGAGCGCGGTTGGCTTCATCGCGCTGTTCGGCGTGGCGGTGATGGACGGCATCCTGATGGTGTCCAACCTGAACCAGTTGCGTGCCGAGGGCAAGCTGTCGCTGAAAGACGCGGTGCTCAAGGGCGCGTACAGCCGCTTCCGTCCGGTGCTGATGACGGCCAGCGTGGCCGCACTGGGCCTGCTGCCGGCGGCGCTGGCGCATGGACTGGGCAGCGACGTGCAGCGTCCGCTGGCGACCGTGGTGGTCGGCGGCCTGATCACCGCCACCGGCCTGACCTTGGTGTGGCTGCCGGCGCTGTACTACCTTGTCGAACGCTATATCGAAAACAAACCCAAGCCGGCCGACGATGGTCCGGCCCAAGTGGAGCATGCTCATGACATTTAAACTCAACCCTTTGTGCGCGCTGGTATCGCTGGCCCTGTGCGCCACCGCCCTGCCCGCCACCGCGCAGGTCACGTTCCGCGACTATGCGTCCGCCGTGGCGAAATACAGCCTGGACTTACAGATGCAGCGCGAGAACGTGAGCAGCGCGCAGGCCGGCATATCGATCGCCGGTGTGCGGCCCGATCCGGTGCTGACGGCGGGCATCGATTCGAAGGAACTGTCCGCCGCCAACAAGCCGAACGCATCCACCGCGTTGACGATGGGCGTGGCGCTGACTATCGAGACGGCCGGCAAGCGGGCGCAGCGCATCCGCGTGGCGCAGTCTGCGGTCAAGCTCGGCGAGGCGACTCTCGAAGGCGGACGCCGCCAGCTGTACGCCGACGCTGCGGCGGCCTACGCCGAATCCTGCCGCGCGCGCAATGCGCTGGAGCGCCAGGAGGCGACGCTGCGGGCGCTGGGCGAGATCGTCAACGCCAACAATGTGCGGCGCAAGGTTGGCGATATCGGCGGGCTGGAGTTGGCGCAATCGCAGGTCGAGCACGACCGCTTCGAGGCCGATGTGGTGATGGCGCGGGCGCAGGTGCAGACTTCGGCTGAATCGCTGTCGATTCCGCTGGGCCGGCGTTACAGCGAGGTGTTCGGCAACGCGGCGCTGGCTTGCGATGCGCCGGCCGTCAGCGGGCTGGACGATGTGGAACAGCTGGTGCGGCAGGCGCAGGATGAGCGCGACGATATCCGCATCGCCCATGCGGCGCTGGATGCGGCGCGCTCGTCGGCCGATCTGGCGCAGGCCAACCGCTGGGTTGATCCGGTGGTCAATGTCAGCTTGAAGAATACGCCGGCAGTGCGGCCGGTGCTGGATGCTGGGGGTGCGACGAGCAACTCGCCGACGCAGCGTTCGTTGAGCCTGGGCTTGACGGTGTCCGTGCCGATTCCGCTGTCGCGCACCCAGCGCGGCGAGGTGTTGCAGGCGCAATCGGCGGTGACGCAGGCGACGTTGGCTCTTCGTTCGGCCGAGCTGAAGGCGCAGACCGATGTGCGGCGCGTCCATGCGCAGTTCCGTGCGGCGCAGGCCAACGAGCAGCGCTATCGCGACTCGGTGCTGGTGCATGCGGACAAGGTGGCCGAGGGCATGCGCCTGTCGTATAAAAAAGGCGCGGCGTCGCTGCTGGAACTGTTGTCGGCGCAGCGCTCGGCCGATGAGGTCTATCTCGCCTGGTTGCAGGCGACGGCGGATCTGGCGACGGCCACGGTGCAGTTGCAACTCGCGGCCGGCGCCAGTCCGGATTGAGCCTGCCTTAGTTGGCTGCTGGCTTAGGCTTGAGCATCATGCGGAAGGCTTGCAGCGCTGCGGGCTGGTAGATGGTCGCGTGGGTTTCAGCGGGCATCTGTTGGTAGTGCCATTGCAGGCCGCCCGGTGCGCGGGTGGTCAGCAGGGCCGACAGTTGGTCCGCGCCCTTGACGATCCCGGCGTTGCCGCTGCTGGCGAAGTACAGGGTCTGCGGGCGGGTTGGACGTTTGTCCAGCAACTGCGGAGCTTCGGCGAGCAGCTTGCTGTCGTTCCACCACAGGCTGGGGTCGGCGGCGACGTAGTGGTCGAACAGTTGCGGTTCGCGCAGGAAGGTTTCGACCACGAACAGGCCGGCCAGCGATTCGCCGATCAAGGCGGTTTCGCCGGTGGTGCGGTAGCGCTGCTTCACTTCCGGCATCAGCTCTTCCTTGATGAAGCGGCGGAACTGCGCCGAGCCGCCGACTACCGGGGCGATCTTCTTGTCTTCCGCGTTGTCGGTGGGGCCGGTCATGTCGCGGCGGCGCTGGGTGTTTTCTATGCCGACCAACATGAACGGGCGCATGGTGCCGTTATCGACCGACACTTGCAGCAGACCGGCGATATGCAGGAAATCTTCGCGCAGGCCGCCGTCGGGCATGTAGAGCACAGGCAGCGGCGCGTCGGCCGGCAAGCCGTAGCCGCGCGACATGTAGACATTGATGTGCCGCGTTTCCGCCAGCACCTTCGATTCGATGTTGAAGCTTTCGCCGATCACCAGCGGCGTGGCGGCTGAGATGGCCGAAGTAGCAGGCGCGGCGTGCAGCGGGCCGGCGATACAAGCGCCCAGCAGCGCAGCCGCCAGGCAAAAACTTCCGTGGAACTTATTGAACATAACGATATGCTTCATTTCCGCCCTTCGCGTTGTTGTCGAGTGAGCGGGAGTCTGGCGCAAAGAGGTGGTGCTGGTCAAGCCATCTCAAATGTGACCTAACACAGGGCATCCGAAGACCGGCAGCTTCCGCAGCCGATGGCGGTCAGGCCCGTTTCATCCATGATAATCAATATCACTGCAGGTTGGGTCAATATCCTTAACATGATCGACAGGCGGCGATTGAAAAAGTGCCACTTGTTCACGGGCCAAGTACCAGCTCAGATAAGCTCCGAATATTGGTACGAGCAGGATAAGAACTGCTTGCCCCCATCGTTGCGCAGGCTCGTAAAACGGCGAGGCGAATACCTTCCAAATAGCGAAAGCGTCAAGACAAAGCGTTACCACAGAAAACGCCAAGAGAATCCAGCCTGTTGAAGTAAGTACGATCATTTGATTTCTGAACAGCAGCTCTTGGCCGGTTTCAGTCTGACCGGTCGACTCTATTTGGAGTGGCCCACGTCGAAGCCAGTCGGTCACCATCGTTCCCTGGCAGGACGTTATCGATTGCCGCCACTTTTCGGAGCGCAGTCTCTATGTCAAATTTTTCTGCATCGATTAATGCTGCCGCTTCATTATGCAAAGCATACGCTACGTGAGCCGCTAAACGCACATCATGGGGCGCATCATTTTCACTTCCCATATAGGGACTCAACAGCAAACGTATCTCGTAAAGAGCATTGGCAATCAACCTGGCTTCAGTGTTATCTATACTCATTTATCTGCTTCAAAAATTCAGTGGCTGGTACTGGCCGAAATGCGTCAGAGCTACAATAACATGAGTCAATCAAAGTAAGCGTGAGGATTCATTTTCCGAGGTGAAAACCAAATAAGGCCATAGTCGTCTTTCAATATACGGGTCTGTTCGTCCCAAACGGCGTGGCACATCCCCCTTCGCTGCCCCTGTCGTTGAGATATCAAAGCCACTGCTCTAGCGTGAGCCGTAGAAACGATATCTCTAGTATCTTCCGCAAATTCTATCGGGTCCAACAATCTATTGAGCTCACCAGCAGGGCGAAGAGTCGCCTCAACTATACGTAAAAAGAGAGTAGGTTCCATATTTTCGAGCAGTGTCCTCGCATCTAGCAAAGGACAACCGGTTCTCTTGTGGTACCGGAAGAGTTCTTCTTTCGAAAGTTGGTTCATCAAGGGTTTCCGTAATCGAGATGGTTTTGCAAAGGGCCGTTTCTGGCCGATTGTGCCTATCACGCCGTGGGCACCACCCCTGAATTTATTCTTTCTTTTTCATCAGACCGGCCAATGAAGCGAACGGATTATGCGTTGCCGGCGCGACCTCGGCCGATTTCAGACTAAGTCCCCGGTCAGCCTCAAGATAACGCGAGTGTTCGTTATCGTGGCAGTAAAGGCACAGCAATTCCCAGTTGCTGCCATCAGGCGGATTGTTGTCATGATTGTGGTCACGATGGTGCACAGTAAGTTGCGACACATTGGTATGCGTGAATTCGCGCATGCAGCGCCCACACACCCACGGGTACATTTTCAGTGAGCGCTCGCGATAGCCCAGCTCGCGCTGGTCGGCCGCACGTCGTGCGTCGGCCACAATTTTGTCCAGCCGCGCGGTGTCCGGCTTTTTCCCAACGGTCATGCTTATTTCCTCCCCTTGCTGTTACATGTTGGCCGGCAGCGCCCGCAGTCGGCCGGCTCGGCCGCAAGCGCCCACAGCCGGTTTCGGCTATTGAGCAGTTGTACCATTCAACCAGCCTTCGACACTACGGCTCCTACCAAAATCAACGGAGTCAAACTCATCAAAGCCAGGTTTGAAAACTTGCTCTGGCGAGCGACAGCTGCTGGCCGTATATCGTCGACTGGATTGGTTATTTGCACGGAAAAAACCGCTCCAAGAATTGCTGAGCCTGTTCTCTCGTCGGCACATCATCTATCAAGATAGGGTTCGCCTTATATGAATCACCGTCGAGCGCACGTGCGATGGCCTGCACTTGTTCCTTAGGCGTCCCAGACAAGCAAAATTTGGCCGGCGACAATGCTAGAGAGTGTCCATAGATTACGCCCTCCATGACACCCACCATCTCGGCCCAGGCTCCCATTTCACGTCGCCCTCGCTCGTACTCGGACGTGCACGATAGCTCGCTTGCCCAAACCGGCAGGGCTATAAGTAAACTCATCAGAGCCGCATATGGACCTATCTTCACGCCGGATTATTCCTTCCAATGGAACGGTTTTGTTGTCTTATTTTTGTCTGGCTGGTGCAGGCCGAGTCCGACCGGTGTGCTTGACGTCTAAATTTACACAATGCCCATCTCATCCGGCCACGATTCGAATCCTAGCTCTTGGGCAACTTGAATAAGGCAACGTTTTTCGTCCACTGAGCATTTTCTCAACTCAACCGAGATGCTTTCGAGCACCGCAACATCATCATCCAACGCATCCTCGCATACACGACTGTCCACATATTTTGTGGCCAGAATTAATGCACGTGCTAATGTCTTCATTTGCCATCCTTAGATTAAGGCTCTCTCCCCGCCGACAGCGCTCAAATCTCGCTCTGAGCACGATAATACGCAACCAAAGCATTTGCATGCCCATGACCAAGTTTATAGTCTTCTTTAAGCGTCGCTACGATTTCCATATGTTTCTTATCTTTCAAAGAGCCTACGATGTCTAGCCAGTGATTTATTGGTTTTCCATAGGTCTTCTCAATGGACGGAAAGTAAGATGCGGGGCCTTTTACTTTTTCCTCTGTTTTCATATGTGCTCCTTGATAGCTGCAATATTGAATTAAGCGGCAAAGAACTGCGCGGAGTCCGCAACCTGCCACACGCCTTTCACCCGCCCCTGCTCATTCACTCCCCACACATGCGAGAAGCGCACCAGCACCGGCGGGCTGTCTTCGGTTTTTGTGATGCGATAGTGGCCCAGCGCCACGACCGTATCGCCGCCGTCGACGAACCTGTCCGGAAACGCGCCAAACGTATGAACGTGCGCGAGCAGTTTTGGATAGAACCCGCCAAACACTTCGGCGATGCCCCGATAGATTGCGCCCTCCGGAAAACCTGGCGCAACATCCCACACCGGCTCGTCAACCAAGATCTCCCGTATCGACTGCTGGTCCTTCGATTTCAGCACCCGATAAAGCGCTTTCACTTGCCGTAGGTTTTTAGTATCACCCGCACTGTCATCCAGAACATCGCTCATCAGACGCCTTTCTGAAAAATGCCTATTTTGTCACAAATACATGCTTGACAAGTTCTGAACCCTCGCCAATACTATACCTTATGGTTAACTATAAAGACCCCCACCTGGACCTGATCTTCGCCGCACTGTCCGACGCCACGCGGCGCGGGGTGTTGGCGCAGTTGGGCGACGGCAGTCAAACCGTCACCGAGCTGGCGCAGCAATACGAGATGTCCCTGCCCGGCTTCATGAAGCACCTGGCGGTGCTGGAAACGGCCGGCCTGATCGCCCGCTCCAAGGAAGGCCGCGTGGTGCGCTGCGAACTCGATGCCGCGCCCATGCAGGATGCCGCCGCCTGGATCGCCCACTACCAGCGCTTCTGGACCGACCAGCTCGATTCGCTGGGTCGCTATCTCTACCACCAAGAGGAAATCGCATCATGCCCAACACCGAGCAGCCCGCCCAAGTCAGCATCCGCCGCACCTACCCCGTCGCCCCCGAAAAAATCTGGCGCGCGTGGACCGACCCGCAAGCGCTGAGCCAGTGGTTCGGCCCCGGCCAGGCGAGCTTGACCAAGGCCGACATCGACCTGCGCGAAGGCGGCCAGTACCACCTCGCCTTCGCCGGCCCCGATGGCGGCCTGAATCAAATGACCGGCGTCTACCAGGAAGTGAAGCCGTACACGCGGCTGGTATTCACCTGGGCCTGGCACAGCACGCCGGAGCGGGTGTCGCGCATCAGCATCGAACTCACGCCGGTGGCGGAAGGCACGGAGCTGAGCTTCGTGCATGACCGCTTCTTCGACGAACAGGCGCGCATCAACCACGAGCGCGGCTGGGCCCTTTTCTTTAGCAGTCTTGATCGTCTACTTACAGGAGGTTCGCTATGAAATACCAGGGAAGCTGCCATTGCGGCAATGTGAAGTTCGAGGCCGAAGGCGAGATCACGTCGGCCATGTCATGCAACTGCTCGATGTGCCAGCGCAAGGGCGTGCTGATGTGGTTCGTCCCGCGCCAGAACATGCACTTGCTGACGCCGGACGATAACGCCAGCACCTATCTGTTCAACAAGCACCTGATCAAGCACCGCTTCTGCCCTACCTGCGGCATCGCGCCGTACAGCGAGGGCGCGGCGCCCAACGGCGACGCCATGGCGGCGATCAATATCCGTTGTATCGAAGGCATAGACCTGGAGTCCATCCCCGTCACGCACTACGACGGACGCGCGATCTAGTAAGCTCGACCTCCTGTAGATTTGTTTTTAATATAAGATATTGCAAAACTATTGGAGGCTGATGCATGAAACGCTGGTCCATTCCTTATGCCGTACTCGTGGGCGGCGCCATTGCCGGCGCGCTCGATATCACGTTCGCGATTTCCTTTGCCGTCTACAACGGGCTGACGCCGGAGCGCCTGCTGCAGGTCGTGGCCAGCGGATTGCTAGGCAGCGCGGCCTTCAGCGGCGGCGCGCTGACTGCGGCGATCGGATTGCTGTGCCACTTCGCGCTCAGCTTCGTGTGGATGGCGCTGTTCCTGCTGGCGGCCCGCCGCGCACCGGCGTTGACGGCCAGGCCGCTGCTGTCGGCAGCCTTGTTCGGAGCCCTGGTGTTCCTGGCGATGCGGCTGGTGGTATTGCCGCTGTCGGCCTTCCCCCGCCCCGTCACGTTCCAGCCGTTGTCGACGGTGCTGGACCTGCTGTCCCATATCTTCCTGTTCGGCCTGCCGATTGTGTGGGCCACGCGTAAAGCGCTGGACGACGCCGCGCTGGATGCCAGCGAAATGCTGTTCTCCTACGGCACCCTGCAACAGCCCGATGTCCAGAAGGCGACCTTTGGCCGCCTGCTATCCGGCCGCCCGGACAGTTTGCCCGCCTATCAGCTGGCCATGCTGGCGATCGACGATCCGGCAGTAGTCGAGACCAGCGGCAAGACGCATCACCCCATCGTCTCGCACACCGGCTCGCCCACTGACGCAGTCACGGGCTCGGTGCTGGCGATCACCGCGGAGGAGTTGCGGAATTCGGACCGCTACGAAGTGGCGGCCTACCGTCGCCAGCGCGTGAGGCTGGCTTCGGGCACGCTGGCCTGGGCCTATGTGGATGCGCGGGACGCGCCCACAAGCACCGCGCAATAAAAAAGGGGCAGCCAAATCGGCTGCCCCTTTTAGTTTGCGCAAGCTACGCTACGATCAGATCGCGTCGATTGCCGCGTTGAAGGTGGCGCTTGGACGCATGGCCGCTTCGGTCTTGGCTGGATCAGGGTAGTAGTAACCACCGATATCGGTTGCCTTGCCTTGCACCGCGTTCAGCTCGGCGACGATCTTGGCTTCGTTGTCGGCCAGGCTTTTCGCCAGCGGCGCGAAGTAGGCTTTCAGTTCAGCGTCGTCGTTCTGCGCAGCCAGCGCCTGTGCCCAGTACAGCGACAGGTAGAAGTGGCTGCCACGGTTGTCCAGCTCGCCGGTGCGTGGCGATGGCGACTTGTTGTTGTCCAGCAGCTTGCCGGTGGCTTCGTCCAGCGTCTTGGCCAGCAGTTTGGCTTTCGCGTTGCCGGTCTTGATGCCCATGTCTTCCAGCGATACCGCCAGCGCCAGGAACTCGCCCAGCGAATCCCAACGCAGGTGGTTCTCTTCCACCAGCTGCTTGACGTGTTTCGGAGCCGAACCGCCGGCGCCGGTTTCGTACATGCCGCCGCCCGCCATCAGCGGAACGATGGACAGCATCTTGGCGCTGGTGCCCAGTTCCAGGATCGGGAACAGGTCGGTCAGGTAGTCGCGCAGGATGTTGCCGGTCACGGAGATGGTGTCCAGACCGCGCGATGCGCGTTCCAGCGTGTAGCGCATGGCGCGCACTTGCGACATGATCTGGATGTCCAGGCCCTTGGTGTCGTGGTCCTTCAGGTAGACCTGGACCTTCTTGATGACTTCGTTCTCGTGCGGACGGTACGGGTCCAGCCAGAACACGGCAGGCATGCCGGAGTTGCGGGCGCGGGTGACGGCCAGCTTGACCCAGTCGCGGATCGGTGCGTCCTTGACCTGGCACATGCGCCAGATGTCGCCTGCTTCCACTACCTGGGTCAGCAGCACTTCGCCGGTGGCCAGGTCGGTGATGTTGGCGACGCCGCCTTCAGCCACTTCGAAGGTCTTGTCGTGCGAGCCGTATTCTTCGGCTTGCTGAGCCATCAGGCCGACGTTAGGCACGGTGCCCATGGTCTTCGGATCGAAGTTGCCATGCCATTTGCAGAAGTTGATCATCTCCTGGTAGATGCGGGCGAAAGTCGATTCCGGCATGACAGCCTTGACATCCTTCGGACGGCCGTCGGCGCCCCACATTTTGCCGCCGATGCGGATCATGGCCGGCATCGATGCGTCGACGATGATGTCGTTCGGCGAGTGGAAGTTGGTGATGCCCTTGGCCGAATCGACCATGGCCAGTTCCGGACGGTGCTCGTGGCAGGCGTGCAGATCCTTGAGGACTTCGTCCTTCTTGGAGGCCGGCAGGGTTTCGATTTTCTCGTACAGGTTGGCCATGCCGTTGTTGACGTTCACGCCCAGTTCATCGAACAGCGCGGCGTGCTTGGCGAAAGCTTCCTTGTAGAAGATGCGGACGCAGTGGCCGAACACGATCGGGTGCGACACCTTCATCATGGTCGCCTTGACGTGCAGCGAGAACATCACGCCGGTCTTGAACGCGTCGTCGATTTCCTTCTCGTAGAACTCCAGCAGCGCTTTTTTGCTCATGAACATGCTGTCGATGATCTCGCCGGCTTGCAGCGAAACTTTCGGTTTCAGCACGATGGTCTTGCCCGAGGCGGTGATCAGTTCCATCTTGACATCGCGCGCCTGGGTCAGCGTCAGCGATTTTTCGCCATGGTAGAAGTCGCCGTGGTGCATGTGCGAAACGTGGGTGCGGGAAGCCTGGCTCCACTCGCCCATCGAATGCGGATTCTTGCGGGCGAACTCTTTGACGGCCTTGGGCGCGCGGCGGTCCGAGTTGCCTTCGCGCAGGACCGGGTTGACGGCGCTGCCGATGCACTTGCCGAAGCGGGCTTTGAGCGCCTTGTCTTCGTCGCTTTTCGCGTCTTCCGGGTAGTCCGGCAGCTTGTAGCCGCGGCTTTGCAGCTCGCGCACGCAGGCAACCAGCTGCGAGACCGATGCCGAAATATTCGGCAGCTTGATGATGTTGGTGTCCGCGAGCTGGGTCAGTGCGCCCAGTTCGGCCAGGGTATTTGGCACTTTTTGCTCGTCGGTCAGGTATTCGGGGAACTCGGCCAGCACCCGTGCCGCCACCGAAATATCGCTGGAGGTCACGTCTACGCCAGCCGAGGCGGCGAATTTGCGGACGATAGGCAGCAGCGAATAGGTCGCCAGCATAGGCGCTTCATCGGTCAGCGTGTAGATGATTTTAGTTTTCTGTGTTGCCATGTTCATTCCATGTCATGCGGGCGATACCCGCCGATTGAATTTCTCCGTTTCGGGATGTAAGACGGTTTGTCGTAATCCGGCAACGGGCCCAAACAGCATTTTAGACCTGTTGGCCGCCCCTGCACAGGGGCGGATTCTGCGTAGGAGGCCATTTGAGCCGAATAAATGCAAAAACGCCATGTACTTGGCTTGCCTGGCGGCATCCATCCGAGCCAAAAAGTTTCAGAGATTGCCATCAACACATATTTCTTTGTTGCACTCACGCCGAAAGTGACTATCGGAGAGTTTCCAAGCGACCTCAGCCTACTAAGATCATGACAGCGTTCTACCCAAATCTCATTTGGATATTCGGAATGCACATAAGGCCTTAAGGAGGCGATATGAAATTTCAGAATTGGACGATAGCAAACAGGCTGGGCTTAGGTTTCGGCATGGGGGCTATGTTTCTGCTGGTGATCATTGGCCTGGCCCTGAGCAGCATGCGCCAGATCCAGGACCGCCTGGACGAGATCACCAAGGTCAACGACGTGGAAACCAAGCTGGCCCAGCTCATGGACCTGACCGTGACCGAGCGCGCGCTGGCCATGCGCAACCTCATCCTGCTCAAGGAAGACAAGGAAATCCAGATCGAGGTCAAGCGCATCGCCGAGCAGCAGAAGAAATACGCGGCGGCGCAGGACCAGCTGGGCCAGATGTTCGCCAAGCTGAGCGCCACCTCGGCCGAGGAAAAGGAATTGCTGGAGCAGATCCGCAAGCAGGCCGAGCTGGCCGCGCCCTTCATCGAACGCGCCGCCGCGCTGGCGCTGGAACAGAAACAGGACGAGGCCTACAAGCTGCTGCGCTATGAATTCCGGCCGGTGCAGAAACGCTGGTGGGAATTGCTGCGCAAGCTGATCGCGGTCGAGGAAAAACAAAACGCCGAAGCGGCCGACGCCGCCGAAGTCGCCTACGCCCAGGCCCGCACGGTGATGCTGATCATCGGCTCGCTGGCATTGCTGACCAGCGTGGTGGCGGCCTGGCTGATCACCCGCGGCGTGACCCGCCAGCTGGGCTGCGAACCGGCCGAGGCGGCCGAAATCGCCGGCCAGATCGCCGCCGGCAACCTGACCGTGCGCGTGGAACCCAAGCCCAACGACCAGCACAGCCTGCTGTTCGCCATGCGCTCCATGCGCGACAGCCTGGCGCGCATCGTCAACCAGGTGCACGCCAGCACCGAGACCATCGCCGCCGCCGCCGGCCAGATCGCCTCCGGCAACCTGGACCTGTCCTCGCGCACCGAACAGCAGGCCAGCACGCTGGAGGAAACCGCCTCGTCGATGGAAGAGCTGACCAGCACCGTGCGCCTCAATACCGACCATGCCCGCCAGGCCAACGGCCTGGCCGAATCGGCCTCCGACGTCGCCGCCAAGGGTGGCGCGGTGGTGGCGCAGGTGGTCGACACCATGGCCGCCATCGATGTCTCGGCGCGCAAGATCGTCGACATCATCGCCGTCATCGACGGCATCGCCTTCCAGACCAACATCCTGGCGCTGAACGCCGCGGTGGAAGCGGCCCGCGCCGGCGAACAGGGCCGCGGCTTCGCGGTCGTCGCCACCGAGGTGCGCAACCTGGCGCAGCGCTCGGCCGCCGCCGCCAAGGAAATCAAGGACTTGATCGGCGATTCGGTCGACAAGGTCCAGGCCGGCAACCGCCTGGTCGAACAGGCCGGCACCACCATGCACGACGTGGTCTCCAGCGTCAGGCGCGTGACCGACATCATGTCCGAGATCATGCAGGCCAGCCAGGAGCAATCGTCGGGCATCGAGCAGATCAACACCGCCGTCACCCAGATGGACGACGTCACCCAGCAGAACGCCGCGCTGGTGGAGGAAGCGGCAGCGGCCGCCCATGCGATGCAGGACCAGGTCAACAGCTTGAACGACCTGGTCAGCGTGTTCCGCACCGAGGCCCAGTCCGGCGCGGCGCGGCCCGCGCTGCAGCGGGTGGCGGTGGCCGTGCCGTCCGGCCTGAAGCGCGCCCCCGCGCTGCCGGCGGCCAGCCGCGCGCGCGGCGAGGCCAGGGCCCCCGCGCAGGAATGGGAACAGTTCTGATCTGGAGAAATCATCATGGGAAAAATGGACAAACTCGACAGCCCTGTCCTGGCCGGCGCCCCGCATATCTTCTGGCACGGCAGCCAGGTCACGGCTGAAGCGCGCCGCCGCCAGGCCGGGCAGCAGGCGGCGACGCTCTGGCTCACGGGCCTGAGCGGCGCCGGCAAGTCGACGCTGGCCTGCGCGCTGGAAAACCGGCTGGTGGCAGCCGGCCGTCCGGCCTATGTGCTGGACGGCGACAACCTGCGCCACCACCTGAACAGCGACCTCGGCTTCTCCCCCGCCGACCGCCAGGAAAACATCCGCCGCAGCGCCGAAGTGGCCCGGCTGATGAACGATGCCGGCCTGTTCGTCATCTGCGCCTTCATCTCGCCGCTGCGCCAGGACCGCGAAATGGCCCGCCGCCTGATCGGCGCCGACAACTTCATCGAAGTCCATGTCAGCACCTCGCGCAAGCTGTGCGAGGCGCGCGATCCCAAGGGCCTGTACAAGAAGGCGCGCGCCGGCTTGATACCGGAGTTCACCGGCATCACCGCGCCCTACGAGGCGCCGCTGGCGCCGGCGCTGTCGCTGGACACCGGCGCGCTGTCGCTGAACTCCGCATGCGAGCTGCTGTACCAGCAACTGTCGCGCCGCTTCGTCTGATGCCATGGCTGCCGCGCTGCACTACGATGTCTTCAACGGCGACGCCGACGGCATCTTCGCGCTGCACCAGCTGCGCCTGCACACGCCGCGCCGCGCCCGGCTGGTAAGCGGCGTCAAGCGCGACACCGGCCTGCTGCAACGGCTGCCGGACGACGCCGTCGCCGGCCAGGTCACGGTGCTCGACATCTCGCTCGACAGCAACGCCGCCGCGCTGCGCCGCCTGCTCGACGGCGGCGCCGAGGTCGAGTATTTCGACCACCATTCGGCCGACTGCGCCTTCGCCCATCCACGGCTGCGCCTGCATTGCGACGGCGCCCCCGACGTCTGCACCAGCATCCTGGTCGACCGCCACCTGCACGGCCGCCACCGGCCATGGGCGGTGGCGGCGGCCTTCGGCGACAACCTGGCCGGCGCGGCGCGGCAGCTGGCGCATGGCATCGGGCTGGACGAGGGCGCGGTGGCGGCGCTGGCGCAGCTGGGCCAGGTGGTCAACTACAATGCCTACGGCGAATGCGAGCAGGACTTGCACATGGCGCCGGCCGCGCTGTACCGCGCGCTCGGCGGCCACGACAGCCCGTTCGACTTCATCGCCGCCAGCGACGCCTACCGCGCGCTGTGCGCCGGCTACCGCGACGACTGCGCGCTGATGCAGGGCCTGCGTCCGCACGCCGAGCTGGCCGGCGGCGCGGTCTACATCCTGCCCGCCAGCGCGTGGGCGCGGCGCATCAGCGGCGTGCTGGCCAACCGGCTGGCGGCCGCGCACGGCGGCGCCTCGTTCGCCGTGCTCAACGAGCGCGGCGACGGCTCCTACCTGGTCAGCGTGCGCTCCGGCGCCCCGCTGACCTTGAGCGCCTGCGGCTTCTGCCAGCAGTTCGAGGGCGGCGGCGGACGCAAGGCGGCGGCCGGCATCAACCATCTTCCGGCGGCCGGTGCCGATCATGCCCAGTGACCAAGCACTGCCGCTGGCCACGCTGGCCCTGCTGTTCCTGCGCATAGGCTGCACCAGCGTCGGCGGCTTCATGGCCATGGTGGCGGTGACGCAGCACGTCATCGTCGAACGCCATCGCCTGCTGCCGGAATCGGACCTGCTGGACGGCCTGGCGCTGGCCTCCATCCTGCCCGGACCGGTGGCGATCAATGTCGTGGCCTACACCGGCTACCGGCTGCGCGGCGTCAGCGGCGCCGCCGTCGCCATCCTGTGCGCGGTGCTGCCGGCCTTTATCTGCATCGTGCTGCTCGGCTCCCTGTATTTCCGCTTCGGCAGCATGGACACGCTGCGGCCGCTGTTCCTCGGCATCACGCCGGCCATCGTCGCCGTGGTGCTGGCCGCCGGCTGCCGGCTGTGGTCGGCGGCGGTGCACGACTGGCGCCAGGCCGCGCTCGGCATCGGCGCGGCGCTGGCGCTGACCGCCCTGCCCGGCCTGCCGACCACGCTGGCCCTGATGGCCGTGGCCGCCGTCGTCGGCTGCACCGACCGCCGCCCGGCCTTGCTGGCGGCCGCCGCTGCGGCCACCGCCACCGCCACCGCAGCCAATGCGGCGACGGCGGCCCCGGCCGCATCCGCCGCGCTGCGCCACGAGTTGCCGCTGGCCCTGGCCGCCGGCCTGCTGCCGCTGAGCGGCATGATCGCCTTCAGCGCCAAGGCCGGCCTGCTGCTGCAACTGGCCGCCGTGTTCGCCGGCATGAGCCTGCTGACCTTCGGCGGCGGCTACGTCTTCATCCCGCTGCTGCAGCACACCGTGGTCGACACCTACGGCTGGCTGGCGCCGCGCCAGTTCGTCGACGCCCTGGCGCTGACCCAGCTCAGCCCCGGCCCGGTGATGATCAGCTCCGCCTTCGTCGGCCTCAAGGTGGCCGGACTGGCCGGCGCCATCGCCGCCAGCGCCGGCATGTTCCTGCCCAGCGCCGTGCTGATGATCGCCGCCAGCGGCGCCATGCAGCGCATCCGCGGCTCGGCCAGGGTCCAGGCGGCGCTGCGCGGCGTGCGCGCGACGCTGGCGGGCATGGTGTTTTCCGCCGCCTTCACCCTGGCCGGGCTGGTGCAGCCGGGCTGGGCGGCGGTGCTGATCTGCGCGCTGGCGCTGTGGGCGCTGGCGCGCTGGCATATCGATGCCGCCTGGGTCGTGCTGTGCGCGGCGCTGGCCGGCTGGCTGGTTTTCTGAGGAGAGTTGAAATGAGCACTACCGTATCGCCCGGCGGCCCGCAGCGGCCGCGTCCCGTGATGATGATACCGCTGCGCCGCTGCGGCAGTCACGCGCTGCGCCTGCGGCTGAACCTGTCGCCGCAATTCTATTCGCCCTACCCGCTGCACATCGTCGACCTGGTGCCGCTGCTGCCGCTGTACGGCGACCTGCGCGACGACCGCGCCTACTTCAACCTGGTGGTCGACGTGGTCGGCCTGCAGGCTGTGAGCATGGTCAAATGGCCGGACATGGTGTTCGACCCGGTCGAGCTGTTCGAAACCCTGCGCGACCAGCCGCGCAGCGTGCACCGCGTGGTGTGGGAACTGCTGCTGCGCGCCGGCGAGCGCCAGGGCGCCGGCGTGGTGATGGACAAGTCGCTCGACAGCGTGCACTACGCGCCGGAGCTGATGCGGCTGTATCCGGACATGTTGTTCGTCAACGTGGTGCGCGATCCGCGCGCACAGGTGGCGTCGATGAACAAGGCCATCATCCACGAATTCGACACCCTGCTCAATGCCCAGGCCTGGCTGGCCGCCCACCAGGCGGCGGACCAGGTCATGCGGCAATGGCCGGAGCGGGTGCTGACGATACGCTATGAAGACTTCCTGTCGCGCCAGCAGGCCACGCTGGAGGCGCTGTGCCGCTTCCTGGGCATAGCCTTCCTGCCGCAGATGCTGGACGTGGCCGCCTCGCGGGAAGCGCGCCAGCTGGCGCAGATGTCGGCGCTGTGGTCGTCCAACTGCTATCCGCCGATCGCCGCCAACATCGACAAGTTCAAGCAGCAGCTGTCGCTGGCGGAGATCGAGCTGATCGAGACGCTGGCCGGCGGCTATATGGACCGCTACGGCTACACCCGCCTGACCGCTGGCAACGCCGGCGGCCTGACGGCGCTGCACGAGCTGGCCGCCAGCCGTTCCAGCGCCGGCCGCGCGCAAGCCTGGTGCGACCTGGAGCACAGCAATTTCCGCGACTACGCGCTGCGCCGCAGCCGCGCCGACTATCTGGCCCAGCTGCGCGCGCGCCTGCAGGTGCAGGCGGCCGGCCGCGACGGCATGGCGACGCTGGACCGCCTGGACCCGGTCGCGTTCGAGGTCAGCGATTAAGCAGCGACCAAGCGGCGACCAAGCGGCGGCCCGGCCTAGGCCAGCTGCCCGCTGCACTTGGCCAGCGCCAGCCGCAGCTCGCGGATCTTGGGCGGCTTGCTGAGCACCTGGTCGACATGCACCGGCGCGTCGCCGCTGTCGGGGATCAGGCGCTGGCCCCAGCCGGTCAGCAGGATGACCGGCACGGCCGGCGCCACCCGCTTGACGGTCTCGGCCACCTTGCGGCCGTCGACATACGGCATGCCGAGGTCGGTGATGACGACCTCGTAGCGGCGCCCGGCCGCCTCGGCCTCGCTGAACAGGTCGATGCCGGCCTGGCCGCCGTCCGCCTTCGTCACCTGGTGGCCATCGAGCTTGAGGATGTTCTCCAGCGAAGCGAGCACGGTGGGATCGTCGTCGACGATCAGGATACGCAGCCCCGGCCCCGGCACGTACGACGGCATCACCGGCACGCCGGTATCGGACACCACCGCCACCGGGAAATACATCTGCACCGCCGTGCCCTGGCCCAGCTCGGAGACGATGGCGATGCGGGCCGAATGCCGTTCCGTCATGCCGTAGACGGTGGCCAGGCCCAGGCCGGTGCCGCGCTCGCCCTTGGTGGTGAAGAACGGTTCCAGGCAGCGCCGCTGGGTCGCCTCGTCCATGCCGGTGCCGCTGTCGGCCACCTCGACCTGCACGTAGGGGCCGGAGCCGTCGTCCATCTGCTCGGCGTAGCGGGTGCGCAGCGTCACCGCGCCGCCGTCGGGCATGGCGTCGACCGCGTTGAAGATCAGGTTGGTCAAGGCTTCGCGGATCTCGCCCTCGACCCCGAGGATGGGCGGCAGGTCCTCGGCCAGGTCCTGGCGCATCTCGATGACGATGCCGCGCTGCTGCGGCATGTCCGACCAGCGCGCGCGGGTCAGGTCGACCACGTGCTGGATCATCAGGTTGACGTTGACGGTGCTGTGCGTCAGCTGCGGCTCGCGCTGGCGGTAGAATTCCCGCATGCGCGCCACGGTCGAGGCCACGTCGTCGATGGCGCGCTCGATCACCTGCAGGCAGGAGCGGCCGTTCTCGCTCAGGCCGTGCTCGGTTTCCAGCAGCGATTCGGCGTACAGGCCGATCGGCGAGATGGCGTTGTTGATGTCGTGCGCGATGCCGCTGGCCATCTGCCCCAGCGCCCGCAGGCGCTCCTGTTTGGTCACCTGCACCTGGCTCTGGTGCAGGTCGTCGTAGGCTTGCTGCAGCGCGCCGTACAGCCTGGCCTGGTTGGCCGCCAGCGCCACGTGCTCGCTGAGCTGGCGCAGGAATTCGCAGTCGGTGCTGGAGAAGTCGCTGCTGGCCGAGCGGGCGACG
The DNA here is from genome assembly GCF_009380165.1 of Rugamonas rivuli. Classification (GTDB taxonomy): domain Bacteria; phylum Pseudomonadota; class Gammaproteobacteria; order Burkholderiales; family Burkholderiaceae_D; genus Rugamonas; species Rugamonas rivuli. The sequence continues at coordinate 900,802 of NZ_WHUF01000002.1, read as the reverse complement.
ATCAGCACGCCGAACACGGTGCTCTCGGCCAGCAGCGGCGCCAGCACCATCGAGCGCATGCCGGCCTTGGCCAGGCGCTGCGGGAAGGGGAAGTCGACCGCGCGCACATCCGGCTCGTACACCAGCTGTCCGCGCACGCAGCGCGACAGGCCGTTCTGGTCGATGCCGATCTGCGCGCCGTCGCCCATCGCCATCGTCTGCGCCAGCGAACGGCTGCGCAGGCCGACGCAGCTGACCTCCAGCGCGCTGCCGTCGTACATGCAGATGGCGCCGAAATCGATGGGCAGCTGGTCTTCCAGGCAGCGTATCACCACCTGGAAGATGCTGGGCAAGTCCTGGCGGTCGCCGATCGAGCGGGTGATCTGGTGCAGCAGGCTCATGCGCGCCAGCTGGGCCACCACCTTGCGCTCGGCCGCCAGCCGTTCCGACACCTCGGTCTGCAAGGCCACGTTGGCGTGTATCAGTTCGTCGCGCGAGACCGTGGTCTGGCGCAGCCGGTCCACCATGCGGTCGAAGGAGCGCGCCAGGCTGCCGATCTCGTCGTCGGCGCGCGCATCGAGCACGAAGTCCAGGCTGCCCGCGCCCACCACCTCGGTGGCCTGGTGCAGCCGCGACAGCGGCTTGGTAACGCTGCGCACCGTCAACCCCATGGCGCCGATCACCACCACCAGCACCAGCCCGCCCAGCAGCGCGCCGGAGGCGACCAGGTTGGCCTGCGCCGACAAGATATTGGCCCGGCTCAGGCGGGCCATGTCCTCGGCGTCCGACATCATGGACTGGGCGCGGTTGATCATCAGCCCGGACAAGCGCGCCTCCAGTTCCTGCAGGATCACGCGCCGTTCCGGCTGGCGCGCCAGCTCGCCCTGCAGGCCCTGCAGCTCGACGAACAGGCTTTTCAGCGACTGGTGGCGCTCGCGGATATCGTGCAGCAGCTCCAGCTCGGCCTCGCCGGCGAAATCGCTGTCGCCGGCGATCACCGCCTGCAAGGAGCTGTGCCGCTGCAGCCACTGCGCCCGGGTGCGGGTCTGGTGGTACAGCACATATTCCAGCGACAGGTAGCGCAGCGCGGCGGCGCCGCGCAGCACCTCGCCGCTGACCGCCGCCTTGGAGATCTCCTGGCGCATCTGCTGCGTGGTGCGGGCGAACACCACCGCCATCACCGCCAGCAGGAGGATGCAGATGATTTGCGCCAGCTTGAGGCGGGTGGAGATCTTCACGCGCGGCCCCTAGTAGATGATGGTCACTTCGCCCGGCAGCACGGTCTTGAGGCCGTCCAGGTAGACATGGTCGAGGAAGTTGGGCACCTCGCGCGCCTTGGTCAGCCCGCCCTTGATCGCCCAGCGCGACTGGTCTTCCAGCACCAGCAGCAGGCTCTGGTCCAGCGCCAGTCCGAAATGATGGGCGGGCCAGGCCGCCAGCATCGCCGCCTGCCCCTTGGGCGACAGCTTGGGAAAGAACGCCACGGCGGCGGCCGGATTCTGGATGCAGAAACGCTCGCCCTGGTCCAGCGCCAGCAACAGCCGGACCATGGTCTGCGGATGCTGCTGTATGTAGCCCGACAGCGCCACCATGTTGTAGATGCTCTCGTAGACATCGGCGCCGCTGAAGCGGATGGCGTTGGCCCCCAGGCTTTCCTCGGCCGCCGCCAGGAAGGGATCCCAGCCGCTGATGGCGTCGACCAGGCCGTCGGCCAGCGCCTGCGCCAGGGCATCGGGCGGGTAGTTCACCAGATCGACGTCGTGGCTGTCCAGCCGCTGGCGGTTGAGGAACACGTCCAGCGTGAAGTGGCCGGAAGTGGCCAGCGTGACGCCGATGCGCTTGCCCTTCAGGTCGGCGGGCTTGGCGATGCCGCGGTCGCGCCGCGCCACCAGGCCGTGGTCGCTGCCGGTGCGGAAGATGGTGCTGACCACCTTCACCGGCGCGGCCTCCATGGCGAAGAACATGATGGGAATATCGGCCACGGTCGCCATGTCCGCCCGGTTGGCGACGACGGCCTGCAACGCCCCCCTGCCGCTGGTGTAGGGCTGGAGCTGCACCGTCAGCTGCTGGCCGGCGAAATAGCCCTGGGCCTGGGCCGCCAGCACCGGGCAGGCGCCGACATACTCGGTGTTGGTGGCAATGACGATGGAGACCGGCGCCGCCTGCGGCTTGGCGCCCGGACGCAAGGCCAGCCACAGGCAAACGCCGGCAACGAAGACGGCGACGGCAAGCAGCAACAGGGCCTTGAAATCCAGACGTTTCATGCAGACTCCTGCGAAGGATGGTGGTCAGGTGGCGTGGTGCATCGTCGAGCGTGCTCCGGCGGCGGTGGCCGCGGTGTTAGTCAGCGGCAGTTCTATGCGGAAGGTGCTGCCCTCGCCCGGCTTGCTGTCGACGCCGATGGAGCCGCGCATGGCCTCGACCAGGCGCTTGGTGATGGTCAGCCCCAGCCCCGTCCCCTCCTCGTCGGATTCGTCGAGCCCGGCGCGGCCGAACGGCACGAAGATGGTTTGCAACTGTTCGGCCGTCAGGCCGATGCCGCTGTCGCTGATGGCGATGCTGGCGTAGCCGCGCTGGCCGACATGGCAGTCGACGCTGACGCTGCCCTGCGGACGGTTGTACTTGATGGCGTTGGAAAACAGGTTCACCAGGATCTGCTTGAGCCGCATGCGGTCCACGCTCAGCTCGAACCGGCAATCGGCCGGCAGCAGCAGCGCGATGCGGCGCTTCTCGGCCAGCGGCGCCACCAGCGCATGGACTTCGCGCAGCACCTCGTCCAGCATGACCGCCTCCAGCACCAGCGACACCTTGCCGGCCTCGATCTTGGACAAGTCCAGCATTTCGTTGACCAGCGACAGCAGGTGCTTGCCGGACGAGACGATGTTCTGGGAAAAGCGCTGGCGCTCGCCCTCGCCCTTGGGGAAGCGGTCGCTGGCCAGTATCTGGGCGAAGCCGAGAATGCTGTTGAGCGGCGTGCGCAGCTCGTGGCTCATATTCGACAGGAAGGCGGACTTTTCGTGGTTGGTGCGTTCGGCTTCCTTGCGCGCCGCCTCCAGAAACAGGTTCACCCGGCCCAGCTCGTCGATGCGGTCGCGCAGCGCCGCCTCCAGCTTGACGTTTTGCTGGCGCAGCTGGCGCGATTCCAGCGCCCGCGCCAGCACCGGCAGCAGGGTGGCGGCCTTGAAGGGTTTGATGATGTAGTCGAAGGCGCCGATCTTCATCGCCTTGACGGCGGTGTCGACCGTGCCGGCGCCGGTCATGATGATGCAGGCGATGCCGGGGTCGAGCGCGCGCGCCGCTTCGATCAGGGCCAGCCCGTCCATGCCGGGCATGTTCATATCGGTCAGCAGCAGGTCGTAGGCCTGGCCGCGCAGGTGGGCCAGCGCCGCTTCGCCGGTGGTAAAGCCCGCGGCGTCCAGATCGTGCTGCCCCAGGATGTCGCACAAGGCTTTCAGATGCACAGCCTGATCGTCCACGACCATAATACGCGAACGCGGGACAAGCTCGGACATAGCGCCTCCATCAACCATTGTTGGGCTAATTCATTATGCCAAGTTTTGCCGCCACAAAACTCACCAATACTATCCGTCGTGCACACGCTCGGCGCCGCGCGGCGTCTTGCCGAACATCATGCGCTGATAGCGGAAGGCATCGCGGATATTGTCGCGCAGCGCATGGTCGTCCCAGGGCTTGGTGTAGAAGCGGTAGATCTCGCCGCGGTTGATGGCGTTGAGCACCGCCTCCACCTCGATATAGCCCGACAGGATGATGCGCACGGTCTCGGGATACAGGTCTTTCACGCGGCTGAGGAATTCGGTGCCGTTCATGCCCGCCATGCGCTGGTCGCTGACCACCACCTGCACCGGGTGGCTGGCCAGCAGGTCGAAGGCTTCGGCGGCGGTGTTGGCGCGCAGCAGGCGGTAGCCGTCCGGGCGCAGCAAGCGGGTCAGCGCGGCCATGATCGCGGGCTCGTCGTCCAGCATCAGCAGGGTCTGCTGTTCGCCGGGCACCTCGTCGGACGGCAGGGCCAGGCAGCGCTCCTCGCGCAGCAGCGCGCCGAAGTCGTCGGGCGGCAGCGGCTTGCTGAACAGATAGCCCTGCATCTCGTCGCACAGGTGGTGGCGCAGGTAGGCCAGCTGCGGCGCCGTCTCCACGCCCTCGGCGATGACGCGGAAACCCAGGCTCTGGCCCAGCGCGATGACGGAGCGGACGATGGCGGCCACCTTGGGTTCGGCCAGCATCTCGCGCACGAAGGACTGGTCGATCTTCAGGTAGTCGACCGGGAACAGCTTCAGGTAGGCCAGGCTGGAGTAGCCGGTGCCGAAATCGTCGATCGACAGCGCGATGCCCATCTGCTTGAGGCCCTTGACCACGGCCACCGCGCCTTCGACGTTGTGCATCACCAGGCTTTCGGTCAGTTCCAGCTCCAGGTAGCGCGCGTCGAGGCCGCTGTCGGACAGCGCGGCCTGGACTTCCCGGCTCAGGTCCGGATCGCGGAACTGGCGGGCCGACACATTGACCGCCACCCGCAGCGGCATCAGCCCGGCCTGCTGCCACGCGGCGTTCTGGAAGCAGGCGCTGCGCAGCACCCAGCGGCCGATCTCCACGATCAGCCCGGTTTCCTCGGCGACGCCGATGAAGCGCGCCGGCGACACCATGCCCATGCCGGGATGCTGCCAGCGCACCAGCGCCTCCATGCCGACCACGGCGCCGGTGCGCAAATCCAGCTTGGGCTGGTAGTGCAGCCGCAGCTCGTCGCGCGCCAGCGCATGCCGCAGCTCGGCCTCGATCATGGCGCGCTCGCTGATGCGGCTGTGCATGGCCGCCTCGTAGAACTGCAGCTGGTTGCGGCCGGCCTCCTTGGCGCGGTACATGGCGATGTCGGCGTGCTTGAGCAACTGGTGCGGCTCGCCGCCGTCCAGCGGGTAGACGCTGACGCCGATGCTGCACGTGACCGTCAGCATCTGTCCGGCCAGGTCCATCGGCGCGGCGATGGTTTCCTGCACCTGCTGCAGCAGCGCCGAGGCCGGCGACTCCGGCGAGTCCGACAGCAGCAGCAGGAATTCGTCGCCGCCCAGCCGGGCCACGGTGTCGCTGTCGTCCAGGCAGGCGCGCAGGCGCACCCCGACCGTGCACAGCAGCTCGTCGCCGGCCTGGTGGCCCAGGCTGTCGTTGACCAGCTTGAAATTGTCGAGGTCGATGAACACCACCCACAGGTGATGGCCGTAGCGCTCGGCATAGCCGATGGCCTGCGCCATGCGGTCGCCGAACAGCGCCCGGTTCGGCAGGCCGGTCAGCGGATCGTGGTTGGCCTGGTGCTCCAGCTGCACCTGGTAGTTGATCGACTCCGTCATGTCGGTCAGCACGCACACGTGGTGGCTGGGCGGGCCGTCGACGGCGGGCACCGGCGCCACATGCAGCCGCGCCCACAGCAGGTGGCCGTCGCGGTGGACGATGCGCAAGGTCATCGTCAATTCGTGCGCACCGCTCAGCGCCGCGCGCAAGGCGTCGCGGTCGCCGCTTTCCTGCTCCAGCAGCATGTCCAGGCTGCGGCCCGCCGCCTCCGCCTCGGTGTAGCCGAACAGCCGCGTGAAAGCCGGGTTGGCGTAGTCGATCAGCTCGCCGGCCGGGCCGTGGGCGGTGATCACCACCGCGTTGTCGCTGGCCTCCAGCGCGCGCTGGCGCAGCTGCAAGGTCTGCTCGGCCTGCTTGCGCGCGGTGATGTCCTCGATCGTGCCCAGCACGCCGATGATGTTGCCGCGCTGGTCGTGGAAAGGCAGCTTGTTGATCAGGTACCAGAGCACGCGGCCGTCGCGCTGCGCCAGATGGTCTTCGACGTTGAGGCGTGCCCGGCCGGTGGCGACGATGTCGCGGTCGTCGGCGCGTATCGCCTCGGCGTTGTGGCGCCACGGGAAATCGTCGTCGCTCTTGCCGACCACCTCCTCGTTCGCCGTCAGGCCGGCGGCGGCGGCGAACACCGCATTGCAGCCGCGGTACTTGCCGTCCAAATCCTTCCAGAAGATCTGGTGGGGGATGTGGTTGATGACCAGCTGCTTGAGCTCGCGCGACGCGTACAGCGCCGCCTCCATGCGCAGCTGCCCGGTCACGTCATGCGCCACCACAAAGCGCGCCTGGCGGCCGGCGATGGTGACGGAATGGGAAGAGATCTGGACTTCGATGCGGCTGCCGTCGGCCTTGAGATGCGTCCAGTTGCCGGCCTTCTCCGCGCCTTTGAGCGGCGCGGCCGCCAGATTGCGTTCCAGCGCGGGAATGTGCTCGGCCGGACGGATGTTCTTGATGGTCATCTGCATGAACTGCGCCTCCGTGTAGCCGTAGTGCGCGACGGCGGCGGCGTTGACGACCAGGAAGCGCAGCGTCTGCAAATCGTAGACCCACATCGGCTGCGGATGGTCCTGGAACAGCCGCTTGAAGCGCAGCAGCGATTCGTAGACGTCGTAGTGGCTCAGGTCGTAGGCCAGGCACAGGAAGCGCGCCGGCAGCTGTTCCGTTGCAGGCTGCAACTCGATGGATTGCGTCACGGGATGGAGGCTGCCGTCGGCGCCGCGCAGCTCCAGCTCGCCGTGCCAGCAGCCATGTTCGCGCGCGGCCGGCAGCGCCGTTTCCTGCAGCACCAGCCCGGCCCAGTCGGCATACAGCCGTGCCGCCGGTTCGCCCGAACCGCCGGCGCCCAGGCGCTGGCGGGCGTACAGATTCAAGGCCGCCAGGCGGCCGTCCAGCGTCACTGTCAAGACGAAATACGGACACTGGTCGTAGCTCGGTTGCGGATCGATGGGCTCCACTGCATGCTGCCACGCACCGGCGCCCGAAGGCATGGCATGGCTGCGTGCTGCGGTAACTAGAGGATCAAATTCCATGATCAAGTCAGCGTCGCTTGACGCCCCGGAAACTTCGTCGATCCATCTTAGCAGAAGCCAATAAAGCGGCGCGCACCGTTTTCAGCAGTGCGCCCGCCCCCCGCGCTTACTCCGCGCGGTCGTACGAAAACTGGATGCCGGCGGTGCCGCCGGTGGACACGAACAGGTCGATGAAGGCCGGCACCGTTTCGGTGCGTTTCCAGTCGCGCTGCAGTTCGCAGAACAGCTGCACGGTGCTGATCAGCTTGCCGCCCGCCTGCTCGATGCGGCGCAGCGCCATCTCGTGCGCGGCCACCGAGGTGCCGCCGACGGCGTCGGCCACCACATACACTTCATAGCCGGCCTTGAGGGCGTCCAGCGCCGGGAAGGTCAGGCAGGCTTCGGTCCACAGCGCGGTCATGATCAGTTTCTTGCGGCCGGTGGCTTCCACCGCCTGGCGGAATTCCACGTCTTCCCACGAGTTGATGGTGGTGCGGTCGATGGTCGGGTAGTCGCCCAGCACCTTGCGCAGCTGCGGGATGGGCGGCTTGTTCAGGCCGGTCTTGACGTTGACGGTCGAGTGGATGATGGGCAGGCCGTAGGCCACGGCGGCCTTCGAGGTGCCGACGATGTTGTTGATCAGCAGTTGCCGGTCCATCGAGGCAATCGAGTTCACCTGGACAGGCTGGTAGTCAATGATGACAAAGGCGCTGTTCTGCGGCGTCAGCAGATGGTCGGTGGCGGGATCGCGGATGGTTTCGCTGGTCATGGGGTACTCCTTTGGTTGAAAAAACAAGACTGAGCACATGGTAAATCCTTAACATAATTCTCGGAAGTAACATAAAATGCCGTCAGTGTTCTCCAATTGGAACAATAAGCCATCATGGATTTAAACGATTTATATTATTTTGTAAAAGTGGTCGAACACGGCGGCTTCACGCAGGCAGGCCGCGCGTTGAATATGCCGAAGTCCAAGCTCAGCCGGCGCATCGCGGCGCTGGAGGCCGAGCACAATGTGCGCCTGTTGCAGCGGACCACGCGGCACTTCTCGGTGACGGCGATGGGGCAGGAATTCTACGAGCGCTGCGTCGCCGTGCTGGTGGAGGCGCAGGCGGCGCGCGAGGTGATGCAGCGCGAACACTCGGAGCCGCAGGGCATCATCCGCATGAGCTGCCCCACCGCCCTGCTCGACTATCGCATCGGCGACCTGGTGGCGCGCTTCATGGCCGAGTATCCCAAGGTGCAGGTCCACCTCGACGCCACCAACCGCCGCGTCGACGTGCTGGGCGAGGGTTTGGACCTGGCCTTGCGGGTGCGCTTTCCGCCGCTGGAGAATGTGGACCTGGTGATGCGCGTGCTGTCGTCCAGCCCGCAGCGGCTGGTGGCCAGCCCGGGCCTGCTGGACGGCTTGTTCGCCGGCCGCGCGCGCCCCACCGTTCCGGCCGATCTTGACGACCTGCCCAGCCTGGACTGGGGACCGTCGCGCGACCATGTGTGGCAGCTCGACGGCCCCGACGGCGTGGAGGCGCAGGTGCGGCACCGCCCCCGCTACATCACCGACGACATGACGGCGCTGCGCCAGGCGGCCCTGCGCGGCACCGGTCTCGTGCAGCTGCCCTACATGGTGGTGCAGGACGACCTGCAGCAGGGACGGCTGGTCGAGGCGCTGCCGGGATGGGCGCCGAAAGGCGGCATCATCCACGCGGTGTTCCCGTCGCGCCGGGGGCTGCTGCCCGGCATACGGCTGCTGATCGACTATCTGGCCGAGCACATCATCAAGGAGTGAGCGCCCTAGTCGGCGATCTTCTTCACCTCGATCGATTGCAACCATTTGACGTGGCGCGGGCCGCTGCGGATATCCTTGCTGGAGACCATGGCGATGCGGCCCTCGTCGTCGCCGAGCGGCTGGCCATCTTTTTCGAAGTAGACCAGCACGCCCTCGCCCACCGGCGAGTTGAACAGCTCGGACCATGAGAACACCACCTTGTAGCCATCGCTGGCGGTGGCGATGACGACCATCTTCTTGACGTCATTGTGATCGCGCGACACCACCACGGCCTGCTCCAGCAGTTCGCGCAGGCGCACGCCCTTCAGGTTTTCCAGCTGGCCGAGTTTGGCGCCGCTCTGGCACACCATCGGCAGCTCGCCCAGCTTCTGCGGCGGCAGCTTGCGCAAGTCCGCCACGTTGAGATTGAGCGCGTGCTCCACCGCGCCCGTCACGGCCAGGCGGGTGGTGACGTACTTGGCGGTGTCGCCATCGGTGGGGTGCGCGGCCGCGTGCACGGCGGCACCCAGCGCGAGCGTGAAGATCAGCCTGCGTAACAGATAGCCCATCGTTATTTCCTTTGCTTAGTATTGATAATTGACGTTGCCGAACCACTGGCGTCCGGCGCTGGGGAAGCCGTCGGCCAGCGAATAATTCCGGTCGCGCAGATTGCTCACGCCCGCCGCCAGCGCGACGCCGCGCACCGGACGATAGACCGCCTTCAGGTTCAGCGTGGCGTAGCCGGCAAGCTGCACCGTATCCGAGGCCCAGCGGCTGCTGTTGCGCTCGGCGATGGCGATGAGGTCGATGTCGTCGCGTGGGTGCAGCATGGCTTGTGCGGTCAGTTTTTGCTGCGGCACGTCGGTTAGCTTGGTCGTTGGCGAACTCAGGTTCCTCAGCTCGGTGTAGGTGTAGTTGGCCGCCAGCTCGACCGCGCTGCCCAGCTTGCCGCGCGCATCGAGTTCGATGCCCGACGAGCGCACCCTGCCGATATTGCGCATCTGCGATTTGATGCCGGAGACGTTGGCCACCGCCTGGATCTTGTCGCCGATCTCGCTGTAGAAGTAGGCGGCCTGCAACTGACCATCTTTCCAGGGCTGGCCCTGGTAGCCGATCTCATAGTTGCGCGCAGACTCGGGCCGCAGCGCCGGGTTCTCGATGTAGGTGCCCAGGCGTTGCGAGTAGCGGTCCTTCAGCGTCGGCAGGCGCGACTTGTGGGCGATGGTGGCGTACAGCCGCGCGCTGGCGGACAAGTCTTCGAACAGGCCGGCCTGCCAGTCGTGCGCCGTCTTCGTATCCGGCAGCGTGTAGGGATTGCCGGCGCTGTACACGGTCTGCGGCCGCAACTGGTGGCGCCCCGCGCCCAGCGACAGCATGGTCGATGGGCGCAGCTGGACATTGTCCTCCAGCGCCAGCGACGCCAGCGCATCCTTGAAGATGGCGTTGGTGGCGCCGGCGCCGTCGAGTTCGACGTGCTTGTCCACCTTGTAGTGGGCGATCAGGCGCAGCGTGTTGATCGCCGCCTGCTGCGCTTCGAGTTCCATCGATGCGCCGCTGGTCCAGTCGCTGTAGATGCTGCGGCCCGTGCCCAGGCTGCCCGCGCCGGAGGTCTTGAGCGTGGTGTAGCTGCCGTTGGTGTAGCTGTCGACCTCGTTGCCGTAGTTGTCGTGATAGGCGCGCACCTTCAGCGCCGCGCCGCCGCCGAGCGCGGTGCGCGAGATGAAGTACATGCTTTCCTTGTCCCAGTACGGCCACTGCCAGTAGCGCGCGGTGGCCGGATCGGTCGATGGCGGCTGGCCTTTGCTGCCGTGCTGCTGGTAGTAGCTCAGCGCGTACTCGTCGCCCGCGCGCGGCGTCACGCCCAGCTTCAGCGACACCTTGCTGTCGCGCCGGTAAGCGTTGTTGCGGGCGCCGCCGTCCTCGGTGGCCGTGGGGCGAAAATCGGACGACAGCGGGAAGTTGTCGCTCTGGTCGTAGGAAGCGCCGGCCTGCACATACCAGATGCCCTGCTTGCTGCCGACGTTGGCCGAAGCCTGGCGTCCGTGGCCGCTGGCCCAGCCGAGCGCCGCGTCGCCTTCGAGGGCGGCCGTGGGCTTGCGCGAGATGAGGTTGATGGCGCCGCCCAGCGCGTTCGGCCCGTACGCCATCGAGCTGAAGCCTTTGGCCACTTGGATGCTGGCCAGGTCGGCGGTGCTGAAGCGGGCGAAGTCGACATAGCCGTCGTACGGTACGTAGACCGGCACGCCGTCGATATACAGCGGCACCTGGCGCGCATCGAAGCCGCGCACGGCGATGGTTTTTTCATTGCGCGAGTTGGTCGACAGCGTGACGCCCGACAGCAGGTTGAGCGCATCGCCCACATTGTCGCGATTGAACTGGCGCATCTCCTTGCGGCCGATGACGGAGGCCACCTGTTCCTTGCCGATTTCGCCCACCTGATCGAGCGTGCCGGTGACGACCACGGTGCCCAGTTCGAACGGCCGGGCCTCGCCGCCCTGTTGAGCCGCCGCACTGCCGCCGGCCCCCAGCGCCAGCACTGCCGACGCCATCAACGTCAGCCGACGGCCGCGCTTTTCCTTCTGTTCCATATAACTTCCCCATGTAAAAAAACCTTAGCCCCGGACCTTAATGGGTACCGGGGCATAGCGCAATATAGTTGACTATATAGCGATTATCGCAACAAAAAGGGTTTTATGGGATAAGCAAGAAGGAGTAGGTACCGCCATTCATCGACGAAATGGCGGCGATACTTTACGCGGCGAGTGCGGCTTCCGTCAGCGCGGCCACGGCCTTGACCAGTTGGCTGTTCAGTTCCTCGTGCTTGAGCACGCCGCGTTCGAGATCGAAGTTGTCATGGAAGCTGGGGATGGAAAGGCTGGCTTTGACGTGGCCGCCAAAGAACGGCGCGGAGCCGGTCGCTGCTGCCAGCACGCTGGCGCCGCCACGGGCGCCCGGCGAAGTGGACAGGAGAACCAGCGGCTTGTTCTGAAACACCTTGGGCTCGATGCGCGAGCACCAGTCGAACAGGTTTTTAAAGGCTGCGCTATACGAGCCATTATGTTCGGCGAACGAAATCAGCAAGGCGTCGGACGCCGCGATTTTTTGCAGAAAAGCCTTGGCCAATTCAGGATGGCCCAACGCCGCTTCCCTGTCGATGCTGAACAGCGGCATTTCGTAATCGTTTAAATCCAGTACTTCGACCTCCGCACCTTCCACCAGACCGGCCGCGTAAGTCACTAATTTTTTATTGATCGATTTACTGCTATTGCTCGCTGCGAATGCCAATAACTTCATATTCCGCCTAAATTCTGAAGCATAGCAAAAATATGATTTTTTGATCAATGTTTTTCAGTCCGGCCGCCTCCGCGAAGAAGACGGCCGGATCGTCAGCGCCGCTTACTTGAAGCTGTAGTCCAGGCTGACATACACGTAGCGGCCGCGCGGATCGCCCCAGCTATCGTTGTAGCCCAGCGAGGAGCCCGGATCGAAAGCCGGATCGCGGTTGAACACATTGTTGGCGCCAACGCGTATCACCGCGTTCTTGATGCCCGAATAGGCCAGCGATGCGTCCAGCGTGGCGATGGCGGGAATCCGCCGTCCCTTGGCATAGAAGTCATACCATTGGTTCTGCACGGCCGACGGCGAGCGATCCACCTTGGTGCCGGCCACGTATTTGACGATGCCGGTGCCGCTCCACACGCCCTGGTCCCAGTTCACGCCCACGTTCGCCAGCACGCGCGGATTGCCGTACTCGCCGGCATCGCACGAGGTGTTGTTCGGGCAGTTGATGTAGACGTTATCGGCCAACAGCACCGTGTCGTAACGCAGCGTGTAGTTGGCTTCGCCAAACACCTTGATGCGGCCCAGCTTTTCGGTGCGGAAGGTGTAGGACGCGTCCAGGTCGATGCCCGAGGTATGCGTCTGGAAGCGGTTGACCCAGCCGGTCTTGATGTTGGACAGCTCACCGCGCAAAGGCCCCAGCCGCGCCTTGTCGGCCGCCGACAGCGTCTCGTAGGCCGCGATATCGTCGGCGGTGACATCCTTACGCGTCACGTGCGACTTGTAGGCGCCGTCTTCGTTATCGAGCACCGTCGTGGTATCGAGGATGTCGATCTTGTTTTTCCACTTGATGTCGTAATAGGTCAGGCCGATGTTCAAGTCCTTGATCGGCTCGATGACAAAGCCGATGTTGTACTGGTTCGATTTCTCCGGCTGCAGATCCTTGGTGCCGACGTTGGACGCCTTGACCTGGCGGGTGCAGTAGGAATCGAAATACACATCGCCCTCGACGCAGCGGTGCGGATCCTTGGTCTGGTAGAAGGCGTCGCGGCCCTGGCTGAAGCGCTGCGGCAGCGACGGCGCCACCATGCCGGTGCTGTAGTTCGCGCGCAGCATGATCTCCCTGCTCGGCTTCCATTTCACGCCGAGCTTGGGATTGGTGGTGGCGCCGGCCAGCTCATATTTGTCGTGGCGCACGGCGGCCTGTGCCTCCAGCGTTTTCAGCAACGGCAAGCTCAGCTCCGCATACACGGCCGACAATTTTTCCGAACCGGAGATCGACGGCAGCACCGCGTACTGGCCCAGCAAGCCTTGCTGCCAATCCTGCGACGGCGTGTACGACAGCGAATTCTTGCGCAGCTCGGAGCCCACCGACACGCCGACCTTCCCGCCCGGCAGTTCGCCGAATTCGGTCGCGGCCTGCACTTTGATGGAATCGGTCTTGCTGCGGGTCTTGACGAACATCTCGCCCGACAGTTCGCGGATCAGCGCATCCGAATTCTTGTTGACGCCGAAGGGATTGAAGCGTCCGTCGTCGACCGCCTGGTTCAACTCCTCCAGCTTGTAGGCGCCCAGCGTATCGGTGCGGCCGCGCTCCTCGCCGTGCGACAGCGTCGCCGACCAGTCCCAGCCGGCCATCTCGCCCTTGAGACCGGTCAGCAGCCAGAGGTTGTCGACGTTGGTCTTGATGCCGCCTTCATAGACCGGAAAATCGCGCCGTATCGTCACCGGCTTGCCATAGGTGTTGAAGGGATTCGAGGCCGGGATGACCAGGTTGTTGCGCGCGCGGTTCTGCAGCCACGACGACTGGCCGACGATGCGCTTGTCGAAGTTGGTGTAGAAGGCGTTGGCGAACAGCGTCAGGTCCGGCGCGATGTCCCAGTTCAGCGCGGCCGTCGCACCGGCGCGGCGCGACGGCTTGACCAGGTCGGTGAATTCGGCCGTCGCGGCCAGGCAGCCGTTGCGGGTCGGCGAAGGGAACCATTCGGCGCCGCTTGGATAAGGCAGCTTGGAGCCGGCCGGGCATTCCGGGTCGGCGAAGCGGTTGCCGCCGATCGACAGCGTGCCGGGATCGGTGCCGTGGGCGCCGTACACATTGGCGTACTGCAGGCCGCCGCTGGCGCCGAAGTCGATGTGGTTGGCCCAGTCGCGGTCGGTGCCCTTGATGCGCTTGGTGTCCTCGTACATGGCCGCGTAGGTCAGGTTGAATTTCTGCGTGGCGCGGTCGCCGTAGCCGCCGGCCACCGACAGTTTGCGCACATCGCCGCCGCCCAGCGTGGTGGTGCCGTAGCTGGTGCTCAGGTCCACGCCCTGGTAATTCTGGCGCATGATGAAGTTGATCACGCCGCCCACCGCATCGGTGCCGTAGATCGCCGAGGCGCCGTCCTTGAGCACCTCGATGCGCTCGATCGCCGCCAGCGGCAGCATGTTCAAGTCCACCGAGGTGAAGCCGTTGGAGTCGTCCGAGCCGGACACCGGCAGGCGGTTGCCGTTCAACAGGATCAGCGTCGGCATGCCGCGCAGGCTGGCCGTGGTGGCGCCGTTGCGGAAGTCGTTGCCGCCGCCGAAATCGCGGCCGTTGCCGCCGACCGAAGGCAGGTTGCGCAACACGTCGAGCACCGAAGTCGCGCCGGAACGCTTGATGTCTTCCTTGGTGATCATGGTCATCGGCGACACGCCCTCCTGGGCGATGCGCTTGATATTACTGCCGGTGATTTCCACCCGCTCCATCTTGGCGTCGGGCTTGATCGCCTCCGCTTGCTCCTGCGCCTGCGCCAGCGCCACGGCGTTGGCCGACAACAAGGCCAGCGCAAACTTTACCCAGCGTACAGCTATTTTTTCCTGAAACATATTACTCGTCTCCTGGTAATGACGTCCCCCATCGCGTGTGCGGGATCGTTGTCATGAAACTGCCGGTTTACTTCGAAAGCCTGCTTCAACAGAGGCTATCGAATCGGCACCAAGCTTACGTGGGTCGGCTGAGTACGTCTTGGCACGGTTAGCGCCAAAGATGGACGAAATCGGCACAACCGCGCGATCCCGGCATACCGAAATGAATATGGCTCCCGAAGGAGCCATGCGTGACCAGCACTGATGGGATGGGACTGCGGGAGGCTAGCCGGTGTGTTCCAGCGTCTGCTTTGCCGCGTACATGGCCTGGTCGGCGTAGCGTATCAACTGCGCGATGTCGCTGCCGTGCTCGGGATAGTGGGCGACGCCGATGCTGGCGGTGGCGGTCAGGCTGAGGCCGTCGGCCAGCGCCATCGGCATCGCCAGCACCTGGTGGATTTTCTCGACAATTTGCCGGGCGTCGGCGGCCACCAGCACCTCTTCGACAATGACGACAAACTCGTCCCCGCCCAGCCGCGCCACGGTGTCGGATTCGCGTACGCAGTGCTTCAGGCGCTGCGCCACTTCGCGCAGCAACTGGTCGCCGCAGGCATGGCCGTGGTCGTCGTTGATCTGCTTGAACTTGTTGAGGTCGATGAACAGCAGCGCCAATTCGCTCTGGTGGCGCTGGGCGCGCGCCAGCGCCATCTGCAGCCGGTCGTGGAACAGGCGGCGGTTGGGCAGCTGGGTCAGCTCATCATGCTGGGCCATGAAGCGCAGCCTGGTGTAAAGCTGTTGACGATGTATCGCCGTTGCCACCTGGTTGGACACAAACAGCAGCAATTCCTGCTCCTGGTCGGTGTAGCCGGACAGGCCGGACGCCTCCCCGCCCTGCAACAGCAATACGCCGATGCGGCCGTGGGTGGTCGCCAGCGGCACGCCTATCCAGCAGACCGGAGCGAGGCCGGCCGTCGCCTGCAATGCGGGCGGCAGCAGCGTCATGGTGGCCGGCGTCAGCAACACCGGCTGTCCGCTGCGCGACACTTCCTCGCCCAGCCAGCGCGCCACCGGATGCGGCGCGGCGCTGCCGTTGGCGTTGACGTAATAAGCGAACTGCAGGCACTCGTCCAGCTCGCCCCGCAGCGCGACCGCGAAGCCGGCCGCCGGCAACATGGCGCCGATAATCCCGTGGATGCGCTCGAACAAGGCGGGCAGGTTGTCGCTGGCATGGGCGGCCTCGGAGATCGCATACAGCGTGTATTGCATCGCCTCGGCCTGTTTGGTGGCCGTGACGTCGCGCGCCACGGCCACGCGCAACTGGTCCGCCTCGGACCAGCGCGCCGACCACATGATGTGGACGATCTTGCCATCCTTGCGGACATACCTGTTTTCAAACCGGGAGTTGGGTTGGCCGTCCATGATGCTGCGCGCCGCCGCGAGCGTGCGCTCGCGATCGGCCGGCGCGACCAGATTGATCATCTGCATGCCGATCATTTCCTGGGGAGCGTAGCCGAAGATGCGCTCACAGGCGGCACTGACAAACACGAAGCGGCCGTCCGCATCGACCATGCAGACGGCATCCATGAGCAGGTCGGTGAAACGAGCTATCGTGGAAGCAAGAGATTTTTCCATATAGGATAATTCTAGTCCCGATTGCCCGTACCTAGGCGCTCCCCTGGCGATTGTGACGAAAGACCAACAACATCCTTGCTAGCGATTTGCCAATATTACCCCCTAGTCTCGCTTCGGCGTCTCGTAGACGGGCGCTGCAACGCCTTGCATGGTGCCAGCCGTGGGCGTTTCGGTGCTGAACACCAGTACCTCGTTGGCGCCCTCCTTCAGCCACGACGCCGGCAGATACAGCGTCTGCTGCGGACCGATGTGCCAGTAGCGCCCCAGATGGTGGCCGTTGACCCAGACCTGCCCCTTGCCCCAGCCACGCGTGTCGAGGAAGGTATCGACCGGCTTGGCCAGCGTCAGCGTGCCGCGCCAGAAGCCCGGCCCGGCCGCATCACCCGCCGTACCGGCCGGCAGGCGCTTCAGCGCCGCGGCATCCAGCGGCAGCGGGTAGACCGTCCAGCCCTCCAGCTCATCGTCGCCCAGCTTTACCGCGCGCGTGATGCCCTTGGTGTCATCGACCAGTTTGGCGCCGAAGCCGATACGCCCCATCGCTTCCACCAGCAGATCGAGCTGGACGCCCGCCGGCAGGTCCACCGCCAGCGTGCTCTCGCCCAGGCGGCGGTCCAGCCTGCCGATCACGCGGCCGTCGGCCAGCACGGTGGCCTGGTCGTGCAAGCCATCGAGCACCAGCTTGCCCTTGGCCGGCGCATCGAGCCGCTTGCGATACAGGATGTAGCCGTAGTTCTGGCCGAACTCCTCCATCGCCCTGGCCCAGCGCGAAGGCTGGCCCTTGGACAGCAGCTCCAGCCGCGCCAGCAGGCTGCCGGCCGGCTGCAACGCGAAGGCGGGCAGCGCCTGCGGTTGCGGCGCGGCGGGCACAGGCGGCAGCGCCGTTTTCACATGCCGCGCGATGACGTCGCGCAAGGCGAAGTACTTGGGCGTCGGACGTCCCGCCTCGTCCAGGGCGGCGGCGTAGTCATAGCTGGTGGTGTCCGGCTGGTAGGGATCGCTGCCCGAATAGTTGGCGCCGGCCAGCCAGCCGAAGCTGGTCCCGCCGTGGAACATGTACAGATTGAACGATACGCCCTGCGACAACATCCGGTCCACCGTGCGCGCCGCCTCCTCGGGACTCTGGGTGTGGTGTTGCTCGCCCCAGTGGTCGAACCAGCCGGCCCAGTATTCGCCGGCCATGCGCGGACCATGCGGGCGCCAGGCGGCCAGTTCCTGGACCGAGGCCTGGGCATCGTCCGCACCGCCGCCGAAGTTGACCACGGCCGGCACATCGGGCAGCGTGCCGCCTTCGAACAGGCGGCCGGCGCCGCCGTCGGACGTGAACAAGGGCGCGTCAAACCCGGCCTGGCGCATCTGCGCCCGCACGGCGCGCAGGTAGTCATGATCGCGGCCGTAGGAACCGTACTCGTTCTCCAGTTGCAGCATCAGGATGGGGCCGCCGCGACTGCTCTGCAGGTCCGCCACCTCCTGCGCCAGGCGCTTGAAGTAGCGCGCGCTGGCGGCAAGGTAGCGCGCATCCATGGAGCGCACGCGCAATCCCTGCGTGCGCAGCAGCCAGGCCGGGAAGCCGCCGAAATCCACCTCGGCGCAGACATAGGGACCGGGCCGCAGCACCACGTTCAAGCCTTCCTCGGCAGCCGTCTTGATGAAGGCGCGCAGATCGTTCTGGCCGGAGAAGTTCCACTGCCCCGGTTCCGGTTCGTGCTGCGACCAGAAGGCATAGGTGGTCACGGTGTTCAAGCCCATCGCGCGCGCCATGCGCAGGCGCTCGCGCCAGGCGGCGCGGGGGATGCGCGGGTAATGCATTTCGCCGGAGCGGATCACGAACGGCTGGCCGTCGAGCTTGAAGTGCGCGCCGTCGATGGCGAAGTGCGGCGGGCGCGCCGACGGCTCGGCCGCGTACGCCAGGGTGCTGCTCAGGCCCAGGGCCAGCAGGCCGGCCAGGATAGTTTTGGTCAGATTCAAGGTATGGACTCCGGTCACGATTAACGGTAGTTATAGCGCAGCACCAGCGAGGCCCTGCGCGGCGTTTGATACTGGCTCGGTATGCCCCAGTTCACATCCGGCACGATGGTGTTGTCGGCGTTCACGTCGGCGCTGTAGGTGTTGTAGCGGTCGGTGATGCCGCGCCGGTTGAACAGGTTCTGGATGCTCAGGTCCAGGCTCAGCTTGTTGTGCGCGCCTATCGTCATGTCGTAGCCCACGCCCATGTCGAATTGCCAGAAGAATGGCAGACGGCCACTGGTGCCCGCCGTCTTGACCCCGACCGGATTGGTGCTGGCATCGCAGTAGTGTCCCCACGAACCCCAGTTGTAGGAGAGGCTGTTGACGTCGGGATTGAGGCCGAAGCAGCTGACCGGCTCGCCGCTGTGCATGCTGAGTATGCCGCTGGTGCGCAAGCCGTTCGGGAAGTAGTAGGCACTCGATGCGGTGAACGCGTGGCGGATGTCGTTGGTCAGGTTGCCGCTGGCGCCGCGTGTCGTCTCCGGAAAATCGTAGATGCCGGTCTGGCCGATATAGCCGGCGTTCCGGTTTTCCAGGTTGAGGAAGCCGTTGTCATTGCCGAACGAGCGGGTCCAGGTGTAGCTCAGGTTCAGGTACCACGGCTCGCCGGCGCTGCGCGAGTGGCTGGCATCGAAGGTCAGGTGGATGTACTTGTGCTTGGGTTTGGGCAGGCCGAATTCGGCGGCCGGTATCGTCAGCGACACCGGCTTGCCGTCACCGCGGAAATCGCGCGTGACCGTGACGTCCTCGCCCGGATTGAGCTCGAAGCATTCGTAGTCGCTCGGATAGTCCGGATAGCCGTGGGCGTTGGCATACTTGCCTATGCCCTGGCCGTAGCAGGTGGAATTGATGACGCGCTTCAGCTCGGCATAACCGAAATCGACCTGGCCTACCCAGTGGCGGTTGAACGCCTTCTGCACGTACAGCTGCAACTCGTTCTGGTAAGGCGCCTTCAGGTTGGTGGTGGCGACCTGGTCTGACGCCGGCGGCGTGCCGTCATGGCCTGGCGCGGTGTAGGTGGAGCCTATCTGCGCCAGGCCCAGCGGCAATTGGGTGTTGGGGTCGATGCCGCTGTAACGGTACCATTTGCGCTGTTCGAGATGGGACTCGGCGACGCCGAAGCTGAAGTTCGACGGCATGGACAGCGAATAGCGCCCCAGGTTCGCGCCGACCTTCAGGCTGGAATCGCCGTGCACGTCCCACGACAAGCCCAGGCGCGGCGAGGTGGTCGGGAACGAGAACAGCGGGCGTTCCAGTGCATCCTTGTTGACGAACTTGTCGAAGCGCAGGCCGCCGTACAGCATCACGCCGTGACCGATTTTCCAGTAGTCCTCAAGATAGGCCGCCTTGTTGATCGACACCATGCGGCCGAACTCGCGGTTGAAATAGTAGCCGACATACTTGCCGCTGACCTGCTCGCCATTGGGCAGTTGCACGGTGTTGGGACGGTCGTAATAGGTGTACCAGCCGGCCTGCGGCGTGTGCCAGTCCTGGCCGAGGAAGTGCTGGTAGTACTCGGCCCCGAACACGATCTTGTGATTGTCCAGGCTCCAGCTCAGGTCGCCCTTGTAGCCGCGCCGCCAGTAATCGTCGGGACGGAAATTGACGGTGCGGTCCTGTATGCCGATGTTGCTGGTCTTCTGGGTCTGGCTGTTGTAGGCGTCGACATAGGGAATGTCCTCGGCGCCGTGGGCGCGGTCATTGAGCTGCCCCAGGAAACCGCCCATCAAGCGCAGTTCCAGGTTGGGCGTTAGGTTGCCGTGGTAGTTGGCAATCAGCATGCGCTCCGTCACGGGTGCATACGAACTGGACGAGAAGGCACCGACCTGCGTGGTGTAGTCCTTCAGCAGGCGATAGGTGTCGGTGCTGGTGCTACTCCACGTCCGCGAGCCGGTCAGGTTGAGCGTATGGTCGTCGTTGATGTTCCAGGTCAGATTCAGCAGCAGGTTCTTGCTTTGCGAACTGGCGATCGACTCGCGGTTCTGGCTGAAGGTGTAGCTGCGCGATGGCAGCCGGTCGCCCAGCAGCACGAAGGCGAACAACTTGTCCTTGACCAGTGCGCCCGACGCCCACAGGTAGTTCGTCGTGCTCGCTTCGCTGCGGTTGTTCGAGGTATAGCGGTAGTAATCGCCCTGCCCGTTGTGTATGTCTTTTTCCGCCGGCATCAAGGTATCCGATGTCGCCGGCGTGTAATACATCGCATAGCCCGCCTCGAATTTGTTCGAACCCTGGCGCACCGTCTGCGCCATGATGCCGCCGGTGGCATTGGTCCACGAGGCGCCGAAGCTGCCCGCCATTACCTCGGTTTCCTGGATCGCCTCGCGCGGCAGGCGGTTGGCGCCCAGCAGCGTGCGGTCATTGGTGGTGTCGAATTCGTTGAGGTAGTAGCGGTTTTCCGCCGGTGAAGCCCCGCCCAGCTGGACCAGCCCGGTCGTGTTCTGGTCGTAGCGCACGTTGGAGCGCAAGCGCGCAATCGATTCGGCGTTGCCGCTGATGAGCGGCAGGCTGTTGATCAGCTCCCGGCTGTAGTGGCTGGATAATTCCGGGGTGTTCACGTCGATGGGCAGCACCATGGTCTGGGCCGAGTTGCCGGCCACGGTCACAGTGGCGAGCGCATCCGGGCCGCCCTGGTTTTCCGCCGTCACGGCAAGGACGGCGGTGTCGCTGTTCGGCTTCACGCTCACCTGGCGGACGGCGACCACCTGCTCCCCCTGCCTGAGCGTCACGGTGTACAAACCGGGGTTGAGGCCGGAAGTCTTGTAGCGCCCTTGTCCGTCAAGCGGCAGTTCGCGTTTGAAGCCGGTCTGCTCGTTCGTGACAGTCACCCGGTTCGCACTCGCGCCCACCGGCACCGAGCCATACAGCCCACCGGTGATCGACTGGGCGTATGCGCCGTTCATCCCGGCACCGCCGGACAGCAGGCTCAGGACGAGCAGCGATAGCCGCGCGGCAGTGCTACCTGCCTTCGGTATTTTCTTCATGCATAGTCTCCGTTCTTATTTGCGAATATAAGTTTTTGCGGAATACGACGCGGCTAAAGCTTTCGTTTTCGTAAGCTCAGCCTGAATAAACCTTAGAATTAAATAAGGTTTTAGTCAATGAAAAGAAAATATCAACAGAAATTCGTCAGGTTTTAAGCGAGAATATCTTTCGTTTTGCGATATTGAACGGTAACGAGGTTTCGCTTCGTTACGGAATTACAACATCGCTCATCAGCGGACGTCCAGCAGCTCCACGTCGAAGATCAGGTTGGCGTTCGGTGGGATCGGGCCTGCGCCGTTTTCGCCGTAGCCCATGCTGGCAGGTACGATCAGCGTGCGCTTGCCGCCGACCTTCATGCCCTTGACGCCCTCGTCCCAGCCCGGGATCACCTGGCCGGCGCCGAGCCGGAAGCTGAACGGCTCGCGGCCGATCGAGGAATCGAACTGGGCGCCGTGCTGCGCCGCTGCGGCCGGCTCGTACAGCCAGCCGGTGTAGTTGACGACGGCGGTGACGCCGGCCGCTGCATCCTTGCCGGTGCCGACGACGATATCGATCTTTTGCATAGGCACGGCAGCGGCCGCAGGCGCTTGCGGCGCCTTGGCGCGGTCGCAGCCCGCCAGGGCGAAAGTCAGGGTCAGGCCGATAACGCAGGAGGACAGCAGCTGTTTCATGATGTTCTTTCGTGTGTAAGTTAGCGTGCAAATGCAAAAAGGGCAGCCACAACGGCTGCCCTTCTACATACTGGAGCGGGAGAAGAGTCTCGAACTCTCGACCTCAACCTTGGCAAGGTTGCGCTCTACCAACTGAGCTACTCCCGCTTGGAGTTCAAATTGTCTGGAGGCGAGGATCGGAGTCGAACCGACCTAGACGGCTTTGCAGGCCGCTGCATAACCGCTTTGCTACCTCGCCAGAGGAAACTTTTTACTGAGACGCACAGCGGGGTTACGCGCTGCGATCCGAAATTCTGGAGCGGGAGAAGAGTCTCGAACTCTCGACCTCAACCTTGGCAAGGTTGCGCTCTACCAACTGAGCTACTCCCGCATTGGAGTTACTGATTTTTACTGCGCCAACCAGTCCCGAAGAAACTGGAGCGGGAGAAGAGTCTCGAACTCTCGACCTCAACCTTGGCAAGGTTGCGCTCTACCAACTGAGCTACTCCCGCATTGGAGTCCAACATTCTAGCAGCTAGCTGCCGTTATTGCCAGTGCTACTTGTTCTTGATAACTTGGAGCGGGAGAAGAGTCTCGAACTCTCGACCTCAACCTTGGCAAGGTTGCGCTCTACCAACTGAGCTACTCCCGCGTCGCTGTCATCAACAACAGGCCAGCATTATAGAGGATCCATGACGCCTGTCAATGGCCTTGATGCCAATCTTATCGATTCCGCTCCAAAACCAGTGGCCGGCCCTGGTCCGGCTGGTTGTAATCGCAGACGCCATGCGGGAATATCCGCTGCAGCCTGGCCTTTTGCCGCGCCGTCCATTCCACGCCGGCGGGATAGCTGCCGTCCCGCAGCGCCTGCGCGACAGGCTTCAGCGCGCACTTGAAGACATCGCCCTTGATCGACTCCCCCGCCACCATGCGCGGACTGGAAAACAGCGGGAAGGCTTTGGTGCAGGCGCCCTGCGGTTTGGCGTCCAGGACGCCGTCCCAGACGGATGGCCCGGCGGCGATGACGGCGCCGCCGGTATCGATGCAGCGGTCGGTGAATTCGGCCGGCGCCGGGCCGCCGCTCAGCATCCGGTCCATGGTCGACAAGGCTTCCAGCACCCGGCCCTGCATGTCGGCCTCGGAGCGGGTAAACCAGATCACCTGGCGTTTGACCTCTGCGCGATTGGCGCCCAGCAGGCGCGCCCGCACCGAGAAGGCCTGCCGCGCGTTGTGCATGTTCAGCTCCGGCTCCAGGTAAGGCCGCAGATCGATCATCGGAATGCCGAGGCGCTGGCCGGTGAAGACCTGGCCCGCGCTGTAGGCTTTGCGCATCGCCTCCACGCTGCCGCTGCGGCGTGGCGCAGGCACGCCCTCAGGATCGCGACAGGTGGCGCTGCGCAGCATATTGAGGCTGTCGTAGGGGTCGTCCTTGCCCTGCCAATCCACGAAGTCGGCCTGCTCCTTCCAGCCGCCTACGCAGGCGTTGAGACGCAGGAATTCGTCGACGCCGATCTGCCCTGCCCTCAACGCCTGCAGGCCGTACTGCACGCCCTCGTTGTCGATGGAGATGGGGGCGTAGCCTTGCGCATCGGTGCCGTAGATGTCTTCCAGATCGTTCCAGTGCGTCCATTTGACCTTGTCAAACACACCGGCGGGATAACGGTAGAAGGTCGCGGCGAGGTCGTAGCGGTCATCCTTGTAGCGCGGGTTCAGCACCGTCACGATGGCCATCTTCCAGCCGTTGATGCACTCGGTCGATCCTGCGCCGCCGGTCCAGGCGTGGCGCGCGGTGTCGCTGGCGTTCATGCCTTCGATGACGATTTGATTGGTCCACCTGGCCCACGGCGACGCGGGATCAAGCGCCACCTCGTCCTTGAAGTACTGGCTCAACAGCGGGCAATCCGAGATCGGGATGGTCTGCGTGATCATGTCCGGATACGACTGCAGCGGAATGCCGCCATCCAGCAGGCCGGGATGGTTTTGCGCGAACAGGTACTGCTGCACCGCCCCGCCCGACCCACCCAGGCCGATGGTGAACAGCGGCGCGCCATAAGCTTCGACAAAGCGGGCCTTGGTCAGCAAGGCGGTCTGCCCCGCCAGGCGCATGTTGTAATGAACGCCGGCCTCATTGCCGGTCGAGCTGACGATGGCGTAGCCCTGCTCCAGCATGGGGACCATCAACTGGCGCTCGTTGCCGCTCAAGCCTCCGGGCTTGAACCACAGCGGCGAGCCTTGATGATGGCCGATGCCGACGCCGCCGCCCAGCCAGTACACCAGCTTGCGGTTCCAGGCCGCCGACTCGGGCTTGGCCGACGGCGCCAGCATGGCGATGGTGTAGACGAAGCGGTTGATGGTGCCGACTTCAACCCGCACCACGAACGGCACAGCCGCGCCGTTGCGCTTAAACGTTGTCAGGTCTGGTGGAGGCGCCGTGTAGCCGGTGGCGGGATCGAAAGGCTTGAAGCGGCTGCCGGCAAGGTAGAAGTACTCGACCCGCGTCGCGATGCTGCAATTGCGGCTGTAGCCGACAATGGCGCCGCTGGCTTCATCGACTACGGGGTGGCCGATGCCGTCCTGGTTGTCGACGCTGGGCTGGCCAAGGCTTGCTTCCTGCGTGCGGCAGACGAAGGGCTGTTGCTGCGCCTGCGCTGCCAGGCAGATTGCGGTTGCCGCGCAAGCGGCCAGGAATCTCCGGAACGCCATGGCGCTGCTCCTGATCTGGTGGGGTGAACCTCACCAGATCATAGCATTTTGTTACTAGTTCAGCGTACCTGCTTTTTCCTTGATCAGCGGCCAAGCCAGGCGCAGGTAGTAGAACATCGACCACACCGTCAGCACGGCCGCCACTTCCAGCAGGCGCGAGCCCCAGAACTGGGTGTCGATGGCGCCCCACAGCACATCATGGAACAGCAGCAGCGGGATGGCCGTCATCTGCGCCGTGGTCTTGATCTTGCCCAGCGAGCTGACCGCCACCGACTTGGAAGCGCCGATCTGCGCCATCCACTCGCGCAGCGCCGAGATGGCGATCTCGCGGCCGATGATGATGAACGACAGCACGGCATTGGCGCGGTCGAGCTGCACCAGCACCAGCAAGGCCCCCGCCACCATCAGCTTGTCCGCGACCGGGTCGAGGAAAGCGCCGAAGGCCGAGGTCTGGTTCCAGCGGCGGGCCAGGAAACCGTCGAACCAGTCGGTGACGGCGGCGACGATGAACACCAGCGTAGCCGCCAGGTTTTGATCCGCAACGGGAAGGACAGTGGTGGGCAGATAGTAGACGCCTACCACAAGCGGAATCAGCGCAACGCGCAACCAGGTCAACAGTATCGGTATATTGAAGGGCATAAGCTCGGAAATAAGTGCGGCCATGAAAATTGTTAATGCGCCGCTAGTCTACCTTGCCGCCGCACATTAAACCAGCGCACTGTTGCTGTGCACGCCCTAATGCAACTGCTTGTAGATCTCTTCGGCCAGCGCGCTGGAGATGCCTTCGACCTGCTTCAAGTCCTCGACGCTGGCGTCGACCACGCCGCGCAGGCCGCCAAAGCGCGCCAGCAGGCGCTGGCGGCGCTTGGCGCCTATGCCCTCGATCTCTTCCAGGCGCGAGGTCTGGCGCGTTTTGGCGCGCTTGGCGCGCATGCCAGTGATGGCGAAACGGTGCGCCTCGTCGCGGATCTGCGCCACCAGCATCAGCGCCGCCGATTCCTTGCCCAGCTCCTGCGAGGCCCGGCCGTCGACGAACATCAGCGTCTCCAGGCCCACGCGCCGCCCTTCCCCCTTGGCCACGCCGACGATCAGGCTGATATCCAGTCCCAGCTCGGCGAACACCTGCCGCGCCATTTCGATCTGGCCCTTGCCGCCGTCGATCAGCACCACGTCCGGCATGACGCCGTCGCCGTTGGCGACCTTTTCGTAGCGGCGGAACAGCACCTGCCGCATCGCCGCGTAATCGTCGCCGGGCGTGATGTCGTTGATGTTGTAGCGGCGGTACTCGCCGTTCTGCATCTGGTGGTGATGGAACACCACGCACGAGGCCTGCGTGGCCTCGCCCTGCGTGTGCGAGATGTCGAAGCATTCCACGCGCAGCGCGTCGATGTCTTCCGGCTCCAGTTGCAATGCCTCCACCAGCGCGCGCGTGCGCGACTGCTGCGAGCCCTGCTCCGACAGCAGCCGCGCCAGCGAGATCTCGGCACCCTTCTGCGCCAGCTCCAGCCATTTGCGGCGCTGATCCTGCGGCTGGAAGATCAGGTGGATGCGGTGGCCGCACTGCTCCTGCAAGGCCTGCATCAGCGCCGGGTGGTCGAACTCGATATTGAGGATCAGCGTACCGGGGATGAACTTCTCGCTGTAGTGCTGCGCCAGGAAGGCGGCCAGCACCTCGACTTCAATGGCCTGCTCGGCGATCGCCTCGGCGTCGCCCAGGTGGCCCGGGAAGTAGGCGCGGTCGCCCAGGTGGCGGCCGCCGCGCACCATCGCCAGGTTGACGCAGGCGCGGCCACCCTGCACCAGCACCGCGATGATGTCGACGTCGGCGTCGCCGGTGGTCTCCATGCTCTGCTGGTGCAGCACGCGGGACAGCGACTGGATCTGGTTGCGCACGCCGGCAGCCTGCTCGAATTTGAGCTCGGCGGCATAGCCGTGCATTTTCTTTTCCAGGTCGGCCATCACCTCGCTCTGGCGGCCGCGCAGGAAGCGCGCGGCGTTGTCGACGTCGACCTTGTAGTCTTCCTTGCTGATCAGGTCCACGCACGGTGCGCTACAACGGCCGATCTGGTGCAGCAGGCATGGGCGGGTGCGGTTGGAATACACGCTGTCCTCGCAAGTGCGGATCAGGAACACCTTCTGCAGGATCTGCATCGATTCCTTGACCGCCCACGAGCTGGGGAACGGGCCGAAATACTGGTTCTTCTTGTCCACGCCACCACGGTAGTAGACCATGCGGGGCGCGTCGCCGCCGGTGATCTTCAGGTAGGGATAGGATTTGTCGTCGCGGAACAGGATGTTGAAGCGCGGGCTGAGGGCCTTGATGAGGTTATTCTCAAGGATCAGCGCTTCGGCTTCGCTGTGGGTGACGGTGGTTTCCAGCCGCGCGATGCGCTCGACCATCATGGCGATGCGCGGGCTGCTGAGATTCTTCTGGAAGTAGCTGGAGACGCGCTTCTTCAGGTCGCGCGCCTT
Organism: Rugamonas rivuli; assembly: GCF_009380165.1. Classification (GTDB taxonomy): domain Bacteria; phylum Pseudomonadota; class Gammaproteobacteria; order Burkholderiales; family Burkholderiaceae_D; genus Rugamonas; species Rugamonas rivuli. The sequence goes on along the minus strand of NZ_WHUF01000002.1, from coordinate 873,653 downwards.
GCCGACGTAGAGCACTTTGTCGTAGGCGTCGAAATAGCGGTACACGCCCGGCAGGTTGGGCAGCTTGGCCACGGTGGCCAGCACTTGTTCGCGCGGGTCGGGGGCGCTTGTTTCCACTTCCACTTCAGTCATACCGCTCTCACTGCGCTTGTTCGACGATGACGAAAGCGACGGCGTATTCTTCCTCGTCGCTGACCGTCACCTGGGCCGACAGCTTGTTCTTGTCCATGAATTCTTTCAGCACGCCGCTGCAGACGATCATCGGCTTGCCGCTGGGGGCGTTGAGCATCTGCGCGGCCGGCCACGTCATCGGCATGCGCATGCCCAGGCCGATGGCTTTGGAGAAGGCTTCCTTGGCGGCGAAGCGCGTGGCGACGAAGCGGATGCCGCGCGCCGCGTGCTTGGCTTTGCGCGCCAAATACTTTTCCATCTCTTGCGGACCGAGGATCTTGGCGGCGAAACGGTCGCCATGACGCGCCAGCGCCGCCTCGATGCGGGGGATTTTGCAGATGTCGGTGCCTATACCGTAAATCATTTTCTTGCGCCTAAACGTGTCGAGACCATGATGGCCTTCATCTCGCGCACGGCGTTTTCCCAGCCGACGAACACCGAGTGGGCGACGATGGCGTGGCCGATATTGAGTTCGGCGATTTCCGGGATGGCGGCAATCGCCTGTACGTTGGTGTAGTGCAGACCGTGGCCGGCGTTGACCTTCAAGCCTTTGGACACGCCATACAGCACGCCGCGATGGATGCGTTCCAGCTCGGCGGCCTGCTCGGCGCCTTCGGTGTCGGCATAGCGGCCGGTGTGCAGTTCGATCACCGGGGCGCCGATTTCGGCGGTGGCATTCATCTGCGCCTCGTCGGCGTCGATGAACAGGCTGACGCGGATGCCTTCGGCCTGCAGCTGCTTGACGGCAGCTTGCACGGCCTTGAAATGGGTGACGACATCGAGGCCGCCTTCGGTGGTGACTTCGGTGCGCTTCTCGGGCACCAGGCAGACGTCGGCCGGTTTGATGCGGCAGGCGAAGTCGATCATCTCCTGCGTGACGGCCGCCTCCAGGTTCATGCGGGTCAGCAGCTGCGGCGCCAGCGCGATGACGTCGGCGTCCTTGATGTGGCGGCGGTCTTCGCGCAGGTGCAGCGTGATGCAGTCGGCGCCGGCCTGCTCGGCCAACAGCGCGGCGCGGATCGGGTCTGGGTACGTGGTGCCGCGCGCGTTGCGCAAGGTGGCGACGTGGTCGATGTTCACGCCGAGGTCGATGATGGTGCCGGATGGTTGCAGGAAGCTCATTAGTTTATACCGTTTATCTAGTTATAACTGCATCAAGTCGATCAGGATCTGGCGCGTGTTCAGCGGCGCTCCGCCCAGGTGGTGCGCCAGCAGGAAGCGCATCAGCTGCTTGCTCTGCGCCTGCGTGGCGGCGTCCTGGTAATCTTCGCGCTCCATGTCGAGCAGGGTCTTGCCGGCCACGCGTGGCCACGGATCGGCGGCGCGCTCAGGGCGCGGGCCGCGCTCAGGGTCCACCACATAGACCACGTCGGCCTGCACGGCGCGGCGGGTTTCGATGCAGCGGGTCAGGTCGGCGGCAACGCCTGTCTCTTTAAGTAGGGCCCGTTCGAATTTTCTCAAGACGATGGGCGCAGGTTCGTTGTGGGCGAGCTGGTTGAGCGTGGCGACGTAGTGGTCGAACAGGCGCGGGTGCGCGTCGTCGCGGGCCAGCAGCTTGACCAGCAGCTCGTTGAGGTAGAAGCCGCACAGCAGCGCGGTCTTCTCCAGCGGCAGCATGCCGCCCACCCATTCGGCGTCGGTCAGCGTGCGCAGTTCGGATTTGCCGACCCAGCTCGACGACAGCGGCTGGAAGGTTTGCAGCACGCCGCGCAGTTGTGAGTGCGGCCGCTTGGCGCCCTTGGCGATCAAGGCCACGCGGCCGAAGTCGCGCGTGAACAGGTCGATGATGAGGCTGGTTTCTTTGTAGGGATAGCTGTGCAGGACGAAGGCCGGCTGGCCGGCGACCTTTGTGCCGAAGGTGCGTTCGCGCGACGGTGCGCGCGGGCGCTTGGCAGGCGCGGCGGTTGATGCAGCGGCCGACACAGCGATGGTTGCGGCCGGCGCCGGGGCGGGCACCACTTCACGCTCCGCCTCAGGTTCGGCCTGCGACGGTGCCGCTGCGATGTCGGCGTCTAGCGTGGTGGTGGACATCGCCTCTCTTTTATTCGTAGCCGTAGGCGCGCAGACCCGCTTCGTTGTCGGCCCAGCCGGATTTGACCTTGACCCAGATTTCCAGGTACACCGGACCGCCGAACAGGCGCTCCATGTCCAGGCGAGCCTGGGTCGAGACTTCCTTCAGGCGCGCGCCCTTGTTACCGATGACCATGGACTTGTGCGTATCGCGCTCAACCAGGATGGCGGCGAACACGCGGCGCAGGTCGCCCTCTTGCTCGAACTGCTCGATCAGTACGGTGCTGGTGTAAGGCAGCTCATCACCGACCAGACGGAACAGCTTCTCGCGGACGATCTCTGACGCCAGGAATTTTTCGCTGCGGTCGGTGATGTCGTCAGCGCCAAAGATAGGCTGGTTTTCCGGCAGCAGTTTCTTGATCTCTTTTTCCAGGCCGTCCAGCTGGAAACGCAGCTTGGCCGATACCGGCACGATGGCAGCGAACTCATGCTTGGAAGCGACCTGCTGGGCGAACGGCATCAGCGCGGCCTTGTCGCGCACGCGGTCGGCCTTGTTGATGACCAGGATGACTGGCACTTCTTTCGGCAGCAGATCCATCACTTGCTGGTCGGCCGGGCCGAAGGTGCCCGCCTCGATCACGTACAGGATCAGGTCCGACGAGATCAGGGTGTTGGTGACGGTCTTGTTGAGCGTGTTGTTCAGCGCGTTCGAGTGGCGGGTCTGGAAACCCGGCGTGTCGACGTAGATGAACTGCGCATCGTCATGGGTCTGGATGCCGGTGATGCGGTGGCGCGTGGTTTGCGCCTTGCGCGAGGTGATGCTGACCTTGGCGCCGATGAGGGTATTCATCAGGGTCGATTTGCCCACGTTAGGGCGGCCGACAATGGCGATATAGCCACAACGGAAGTTGGCGGAGGTCGTTTCGGTATTCATTTCAGTTCTCTTTACTTGTTTGCTGCTTTGGCAGGCGGTGGCGACGGCTCGTTACCGGCCTCGGTCGTCTGCACGGTGGCGATGCCGGCCAGCTTCAGCTGGGCAGCGCGTGGCTTGGCCTTGCGGCCGGCGGCCGGGGTCTTGACCAACGCTTGCTCGGCCACTTCCAGCGCCAGTTTGGCGGCGGCCTGTTCGCCGGCGCGGCGACTGCCGCCGCGTCCGTAAACCTGGATGCCCAGCTTGGGCACCAGGCATTCGATTTCGAATTCCTGGCTGTGCGCGGCGCCATGGGTGGCAACCACATTGTACAGCGGCAGGGAAATCTTTTTACTTTGCAGGAATTCCTGCAGCAGGGTCTTGGCGTCCTTGCCCAGGGTTTGCGGGTCGACCGATTCCAGGATAGGAATGTAGAAGGCCCGGATCACGTCGCGCGCGGGGTTGAAGCCGCCATCCAAAAAAATGGCGCCTAACAGCGCCTCAAGCGTGTCGGCCAGGATCGAAGGACGGCGGAAACCGCCCGACTTCAACTCCCCTTCCCCCAGCCGCAGAAACTGCGACAGCTCCAGCTTTTGCGCGATTTCGTACAGCGATTGCTGCTTGACCAGGTTGGCGCGCAGGCGCGACAGGTCGCCCTCGTCGATCGCCACAAAGCGCTCGTACAGGATGGACGCCACCACGCAGTTCAGGATCGAATCGCCCAGGAATTCCAGTCGTTCATTATGCAAACTGCTATGGCTACGGTGCGTCAAGGCTTGCTGCAACAGGCCAGCATCCTGGAACGTATAGCCTAAACGGGTTTGCAATAACTGAAGATTCATTGTTCTGTACGGTTCTTTACTTTATTGATCGGTTTTGGCCGGAGCCGGCACGCCGTTTTTCGACGTCGTGCCCTGGTATTCCAACAGCAGGCTGGCGGGTCCGACCAGCGGGATTTTCTTTTCGTAGGCGAAGCTGATTTCGAACTCGCCGTTTTCCTTGGCGATCAGCAGATCGCGGCTGGTGATCGAGCTGATGTAGCCGGTGGTCGCATTGGCGTCGAACGATTTCTGCATCTCCAGCACGGAACCGCCGGTGGCCTTGGCCGTGACGATGGCGTTCTGGATCGCGCGGTACTCGGTGTAGGTCGGCACGATCTTCAGCGCCAGCACGCCGATGAAGCCCAGCGCGGCCAGCACGAAGATCAAGCCGACCAGGGAAATGCCGTTCTGCCGTTTCAAGCCTGATTGCATCTTATTCCCTTTCGACCGAGTATGCGCTGAGCGGATGATTAGTTGATGCTGCCGATGCGGCGCAGATTGCCCAGGTTCATCCACACGACGATGGCTTTACCGACAATGTTCTTGTCCGGCACAAAGCCCCAATAGCGGCTGTCCGCGCTGTTGTCGCGGTTGTCGCCCATCATGAAGTAGTTGCCTTGCGGAACCACACAAGTAAAGCCTTCATACTTGTAGGTGCAGTTTTCGCTGTAAGGGAACTTCTTCACGCCATCCAGGCTCAACGTAGGCGCCGCCTCGTTGTTGAGGATGCGGTGGCTGACGCCGGTCAGGTTTTCCTGGAACTGCTTGTTGTACTGCAAGTGTTCGTCGTCGAGGTAGTCGTCCAGCGGCGAGTACTTCACTTCCACGCCATTGACCGTCAAGCGCTTGTTTTCATACGTGATTTTATCACCCGGCACGCCAATGACGCGCTTGATGTAATCCTGGGTCATATCCAGCGGATATTTGAACACCATCACGTCGCCGCGCTGCGGGTTGTTGATCTGCACGATCTTCTGGTTCAGCACCGGCAGGCGGATGCCGTAGGTGAACTTGTTCACCAGGATCAGATCGCCCACCAACAGGGTCGGCACCATCGACGACGATGGGATCTTGAACGGCTCGAACAGGAAGGAGCGCAGGAAGAACACCAGCGCGATCACCGGGAAGAAGCTGCCCGAGTACTCGATCCAGGTCGGCTGGCGCAGCAGGTTCGCTTCGATCGCGGCGCGGTTGCCCAGGTTGTCGACCTTGATGCCGTCGGCGGTGAGCTTGGCGTTGCGGGCGTCGTAGTCGGCCAGCGCGCGGTCGGCGGCGGCACGGCGCTGCTTGGCCAGGTAGAACACATCCAGGAACCAGATCACACCGGTGATCACCATCAGCACGAACAGGATTAAAGCAAAGTTACCTAAGATCACTTGCAGGTTCATTTGTCGTCCACTTGTAAGATTGCCAGGAACGCTTCTTGTGGAATCTCTACCGAGCCCACTTGCTTCATGCGTTTTTTACCTGCTTTTTGCTTTTCCAACAGTTTCTTCTTACGGCTGATGTCGCCGCCGTAGCACTTGGCCAGCACGTTCTTGCGCAGCGCCTTGACGTTCTCGCGCGAGATCACGTTGACGCCGATGGCGGCCTGGATCGCGACGTCGAACATCTGGCGCGGGATCAGTTCGCGCATCTTGGCGGCCACCTGGCGGCCGCGGTAGGCGGAGTTGGAACGGTGGACGATGATGGCCAGCGCATCGACCTTCTCGCCGTTGATCAGCATGTCGACCTTGACCACGTCGGACGCGCGGTATTCCTTGAACTCGTAGTCCATCGACGCGTAACCGCGCGAGGTGGACTTGAGCTTGTCGAAGAAGTCCAGCACGATCTCGCCCATCGGCATTTCATAGACCAGCTTGACCTGGCGGCCGTGGTAAGCCATGTCCATCTGCACGCCGCGCTTGCCGATGCACAGCGTGATCACCGAGCCGACGTATTCTTGCGGCATGTACAGGTTGACCGTGACGATAGGCTCGCGGATTTCGTTGATCTTGGTCGGCTCCGGCATCTTGGACGGATTGTCGACCTTGATGATGCTGTCGTCGCGCATGACCACTTCATACACCACGGTCGGGGCCGTGGTGATCAGGTCCATGTCGAATTCGCGCTCCAGGCGCTCCTGGACGATTTCCATGTGCAGCAGGCCGAGGAAGCCGCAGCGGAAGCCGAAGCCCAGCGCCTGCGATACTTCCGGCTCGTACATCAGTGCGGCGTCGTTCAGCTTGAGCTTTTCCAGCGAGTCGCGCAGCGCGTCGTACTGGTTGGCCTCGACCGGGAACAGGCCGGCGAACACTTGCGGCTGCACTTCCTTGAAGCCTGGCAGCGGCGCCGGCGCAGGACGGTTGGCCAGGGTGACGGTATCGCCCACCTTGGCGGCCTTCAGTTCCTTGATGCCGGCGATGATGAAGCCCACCTGGCCGGCCGACAGCTGCGGCAGCGAGACCGAGCGCGGCGCGAAGATGCCGACGTCTTCCACCAGCTGCAGCGAGTCGGTGGCCATCAGTTTGATCTTGTCTTTCGGCTTCAGGGTGCCGTTCATCACGCGCACCAGCATGACCACGCCAACATACGGGTCGTACCACGAGTCGACGATCAGCGCTTGCAGCGGCGCGTCGGGGTCGCCCTTTGGCGGCGGGACTTTGGCGATGATCGATTCCAGCACGTCTTCCACGCCCAGGCCGGTCTTGGCCGAGCAATGGACGGCGTCGCCGGCTTCGATGCCGATCACGTCTTCGATCTCGGCGATCGCGGTCGGAGGATCGGCGTTCGGCAAGTCGATCTTGTTCAGGACCGGCACCACTTCCACGCCCAGGTCGAGCGCGGTGTAGCAGTTGGCCACGGTCTGGGCTTCCACGCCTTGCGAGGCGTCGACCACCAGCAGCGCGCCTTCGCAGGCGGACAGCGAGCGCGACACTTCATACGAGAAGTCGACGTGGCCGGGGGTGTCGATCAGGTTCAGATTGTAGACGATGCCGTCGCGGGCCTTGTATTGCAGGGCTGCGGTCTGGGCTTTGATCGTAATGCCGCGTTCGCGCTCCAGATCCATCGAATCGAGCACTTGCGACTCCATCTCGCGTTCGGACAAGCCACCGCACAATTGAATAATGCGGTCCGCCAGGGTCGATTTACCGTGGTCGATGTGGGCGATGATGGAAAAATTGCGTATGTTGTTCATTAACAAATATTCAAAAACGGGTTTGAAACGACGGGGCGCAGAAACTGCGCGCAATACGAAAAAAGCGCTCCGAGCGGGGCGGTAATGCCCTGGCGAGCGCCTTGATGACAGCCACTGAAAGCAAAACGGAAGCTTTTCTACCCCCGCATTTTACCGGATTTCAGAGGGGAAAGGCCGACTTATGCAGTGAGAAATGCATATTGCTTAAGCCTTTGAGGCAAAAAATGCGGCGGAAATGCCTATTAATTAAGCAATTCGAAGCACTTCGCGCACTTTGGCCTCGTCGAGGAAGTAGTGGCACAGCTCGGGCTGGGACAGGTCGGCGTACAGCACCGGCACCAGTTCGTCGAAACGGGCCACCAGGGCGTCGTCGGCATCGACATCGATGACATCCACCGTGATGGGCTGGGATGGGGTTTGCAGGCGCATCAGGGCGTCCAGCATGTCCTGGCAGAGGTGGCAGTAGCTGCGGGAGTAGAGGGTGAAATGCATGACTGGCGCCCCGCCGCGCCGAAGCGGGCGGGGCGAACTCCTTACTTCGCGCTAGGACGCACGGAAACGAACTGCGCCACGTCGCCGCGGCGCACCAGCAGCACCGACGGTTTCTTCGCATCGAGCTTGGCCACGGCCGCGTTGAACTGCTTCACGTCCTTGACTTCGATGTTGTTCAGTTGCAGCAGCACATCGCCCTCCTGCACACCTGCGCGGCCGGCCACACCCTCGGCCGAATCGACCACCACGCCGCCGTCGACGCCCAACTCCTTCTTCTGCTCGGCAGTCAGATCGCTGACCTTCAAGCCCAGCGCATTGGCCTTGGCCACTTCCGGTTCGGCCTTGCCGCCCTTGCCTTTGCCGGCCTTGGCGGCCTTGTCCGCTTCCAGCTCGGCCACGGTGACAGGCAGGTCCAGCTGCTGGCCCTTGCGCCACACGGTGACGGTGGCCTTGCTGGCCAGCGCCGTGCCGCCCACCAGACGCGGCAGGTCGGACGAACGGTTCACCGGCACGCCGTTGAACTTGAGGATGATGTCGCCCGCCTTGATGCCGGCCTTGTCGGCAGGACCGCCCGGCTCGACCAGCGACACTTCGGCGCCCTGCGCGCTCTTCAGGCCCAGCGACTCCGCCACTTCCTTGCTGACTTCGCCGATCTGCACGCCGATGCGGCCGCGCGTGACCTTGCCGTTTTTCTTCAACTGTTCCGATACGCGGATCGCCTCGTCGATCGGTACGGCGAAGGAAATGCCGTTGGAGCCGCCCGACAGCGTGGCGATCTGCGAATTGATGCCGATCACTTCGCCGCGCATATTGATCAGCGGGCCGCCCGAGTTGCCGGGATTGACCGCGACATCGCTCTGGATCAGCGCCAGGTAGTCGCCGGTGTCGCGCTGCTTGGCCGAGATGATGCCGGCGGTGACGGTGTTCTCCAGGTTGAACGGCGAACCGATCGCGATCACCCATTCACCGACGCGGATCTTGTCCGAATCGCCCATCACCAGGAAGGGCAGCTTGTCGCCCTCGATCTTCAGCACGGCCACATCGGTACGGGCGTCTGCGCCCAGCACCTTGGCCTTGAACTCGCGCTTGTCGGTCAGCGTGACGAATACCTCGTCGGCGCCGTCGACCACGTGGGCGTTGGTCATCACATAGCCGTCGGCCGACAGGATGAAGCCGGAGCCGACGCCGCGCTGCACCGGCTCGTCGGACGGCGCCTGGCGGCGGCCGCGCGGCACGGTCTTGCCGCCCGGGTTGCCCGGCTGCGGCAGCGCGCCGCCAAAGAAGCGGCGCAGGAATTCCTGCATTTCTTCTTCACCCGGCTGGCCGTCGGCATTGCCGCGGCCGCCCAGCTTCAGACGTTCGGTGGTGCGGATATTGACCACGGCCGGGCCGACGCGGTCGACCAGGTCGGCAAAATCAGGCAGGCCGATGACGGCGCCCGTGACCGGCGCGGCGGCCGTCGCCGGGGCCATGCCGAGCACGGCCGGCGACATCCATACGCTTGCGCTGACCAGCAGCGCAGAAAGAGTTTTACTACCAGCAGCGAAATTATTTTTCATGGAAAGTATCAGTCTTTGTAAAGTTCTGGAACGCAAGTACCCCTCGGGCAAAGTTGCGCGAGGCTAAGGCTAGCGTATGGTAAGCGAAAAGTCGCCCGATGGCGCGCTCGCAGATGTTATAAGCGTATGCGTTTCAGGGCAAGATGACGTCGGCCGGCGATTCGGCCTGGTCGGGTGCGGGCGCCGACGGGTCGGGCCCGCGTTCGGCCGAGGTGGCTGTGGCCGTGTAGACGGGCTCGGCCGCGAGGCGGGCCGACAGCGAGGCACTGAAGCCGTCGCTCAAGGCGCCACTGGCCTGGTCGCGCAGCACGTCGCCGGCCAGATGGTAGGCACGCCAGGCCGCCAGCCCTTCCGCCGTATCGAGCGCCGCCAGCGCGAGCTCGCGCTCGCTGTCCGCCAGCTCACCGTCGGCCAGCGCCGAGATGTTTTCGTGCAGTCTTTTCTGGGTATCCATCGCGTATCCCGCCATGTCAAAACACGTCCGCCGCGCCTGCCGCAGGCGCATTGCCAGTTGCCAATAACACTTGCCATCATTCTCGCCTTACCAGCGCTTGTCAACAGGCAAGTCCAACAAAGGCTTCAATTTTTCGGCGATGACTTCGCGGGCGCGGAAGATACGGCTGCGTACAGTACCGATGGGACAGGCCATGATGTCGGAGATTTCCTCATAGCTCAGTCCCTCGATCTCGCGCAAGGCGATCGCGGTACGCAAATCCACGGGCAAGGCATCCATCGCCGCGTTGACGGTCTGGGCGATCTGCTTGCTCGCCAGCATGGATTCCGGCGTATTGATGTCGCGCAAATGCTCGCCATCGTTAAAGGCTTCGGCTTGTTCGGCGTCGGCTTCGGTCGACGTGGGCGTGCGACGCCCCTGCGTGGCCAGGAAGTTCTTGGCGGTGTTGATGCCGATGCGGTACAGCCACGTATAAAAGGCCGAGTCGCCGCGGAAATGCCGCAACGCGCGGTAGGCCTTGATAAACGTCTCCTGCACCACATCCTCGGCTTCGGCCGGATCGTGGACGATGCGCGACAGCAGGCGCATCAGCCGGCGTTGGTACTTCGCCACCAGCAAATCAAACGCCTGCTTGTCACCATCCCGCACCCGGTCCACCAGCACCTGGTCACACTCACGTTCTGTCGTCACTCCTGCATTCCTCAGTGGCCTGCAGCGTGGCCGAATTCTGTAGCCATATGCTATAGAGTTAGCCCGCTGCAAGAAGTTCACAGTGTTCGCGTTTTTATTTCAGCACGTGCGGTGATGGCCCGGCAGGCCAGCGACAAAGCGCGCCAGTCGGCGGGCGTGACGCTGTCGGGCAGCACTATCAGCACCTGCACCCTGCCGCTGTCGCCGCCCAGCCGCAATAGCAGCAAGCCCGGCCATATGGTCGAACCCTGCAGCAGGCGCAGCGCCACCCCGTGTTCCCGGTATACCGCCAGCCGCAGCTGGCCGACACCGGAAATATCAAGCTGGCACACATTACGATGCGGCCGCCCGCACCAGCCGAGCACGCCAGCCAGCACGCACAGCAGCGGCGCGCACCAGCCCGGACAGGCGGCGGCCGAGGCCATCACGCAGCAGCACAGGCCGGCATGCACGATGCGCAAGCCGGACGAGGGGCGAACGATGACAGAGACCGCAATCGACATGGGCAGCGGACGCACAACAACACAGGGGATTACATTCGGAAGCGCCGGCCGCGAAGGCCGGGCAATTCTGGCGCCGGCGAATGCCGGCGCCGAATCCACGCTCACCCTGTTTGGACAGGGCTTGCGCGGATTAGTTCAACGCGGAGTTGAACTTTTACGGACTTTAGATCTTGCCGAACACCAGGCTGCCGTTGGTGCCGCCGAAGCCGAACGAGTTCTTGACTGCATACTCGATCTTCATCGGACGGGCCACATTGGCGCAGAAGTCCAGGTCGCAAGCAGGGTCCTGGTTGAAGATGTTGATGGTCGGAGGCGACACCTGATGGTGTACCGCCAGTACCGTAAACACTGCTTCCAGGCCGCCGGCGCCGCCCAACAGGTGACCGGTCATCGACTTGGTCGAATTGATCACCATGTTCTTGGCGTGCGCGCCGAAGGTGCGCTTGATGCCCTGCACTTCCGCCACGTCGCCCTGCGGGGTCGACGTACCGTGTGCGTTCAGGTAGTTCACCTGGTCCGGATTGATGCCGGCGTTGGCCAGCGCTGCAATCACGGACTTGCTGCCGCCGCTGCCATCTTCCAATGGCGAGGTCATGTGATAAGCGTCAGCGCTCATCCCGAACCCCAGCAGCTCGGCGTAGATCTTGGCGCCGCGGGCCTTGGCGTGTTCGTACTCTTCGAGCACCATCACGCCGGCGCCTTCGCCCAGCACGAAACCGTCGCGGTCCATGTCCCATGGGCGGGACGCGGTCGCTGGGTCGTCGTTGCGGGTCGACAGCGCGCGGGCCGAGGCGAAACCGCCCAGACCCAGTGGCGATACGGTCGATTCCGCACCGCCGGCCACCATGACGTCGGCATCGCCGTACTCAATCATGCGGGCGGCCGCGCCGATGCAGTGCAGGCCGGTGGTGCAGGCCGTGACGATCGACAGGTTAGGACCACGCATGCCGTACTTGATCGACAGGTTGCCCGAGATCATATTGATGATCGAGGCAGGCACGAAGAAAGGCGAGATACGGCGCGGACCGCGCTTGTCGTACTCTTCCTTGGTGGCTTCGATCAGCGGCAGGCCGCCGATACCGGAACCGATGATGACGCCGATGCGATCGGCATTCTCTTCGGTGACGACAATACCGGAGTCTTGCACCGACTGGATGCCGGCTGCCATGCCGTAATGGATAAAGGTATCCATGTGGCGCGCTTCTTTAGCGGGGATGTAATCCTCGATATTGAAGCCTTTGACTTCACCGGCGAACTTGGTGGTGAAAGCTTGCGCATCAAACTTGGTGATGTTGGCAATCCCGGATTTACCCTCGGTGATCGCGGCCCACGATTCGGCAACGGTATTGCCGACCGGGGTCACGGCGCCTAGGCCGGTGATGACAACACGACGGTTTTTAGAACCTCTCAAGCGATTCTCCTAAAGTCGATCGGGCAGAAATTACGCCTTGACGTGGGCGGTAGCGTAGTCGATCGCTTGCTGCACGGTGGTGATCTTTTCTGCTTGTTCGTCAGGGATTTCCATTTCGAATTCGTCTTCCAGGGCCATCACCAGTTCAACGGTGTCCAGGGAGTCAGCGCCGAGGTCGTCGACGAACGAGGATTCGATCTTGATGTCTGCTTCGGCGACGCCCAGTTGCTCAGCGACGATTTTCTTAACGCGTTGTTCGATATCCGACATGTTATGGCTCCATTTTGTTTGTTACGGAAAGCGCGCATTTTATCAGGTTTGCGCACTGAAAAACTAATTTCGGTAGCTGCTGCGTATTTGCCTACAACTAATCCGAAATCACTGCTAAAAGACGAGAACCGGTGGATTTTACGCCACCGGAACGCATCAGTTCATGTACATCCCGCCGTTCACGTGCAGGGTGGTGCCGGTAATATACGCTGCTTGCGGCGACGCCAGGAAGGCGACGGCGGCGGCGATATCCTCGGGCTTGCCCAGGCGTGCCAGCGGGATCTGCGTCAACAGGGCGGCGTGCTGTTCTTCGCCCAGGCCCTTGGTCATGTCGGTGTCGATGAAGCCCGGCGCCACGCTGTTGACGGTGATGTTGCGGCTGCCGATTTCACGCGCCAGCGCGCGGCCCATGCCCTCCACGCCAGCCTTGGCGGCGGCGTAGTTCATCTGGCCCGGATTGCCGGAGGACGCCACCACCGAAGTGATGTTGATGATACGCCCGGTCTTGGCTTTCATCATGCCGCGCAGCACGGCGCGCGACAGGCGGCCGACCGAACTCAGGTTGGTGGCGATGACGCTGTCCCACTCTTCATCCTTCATGCGCATGGCCAGCTGGTCCTGCGTGATGCCGGCGTTGTTGACCAGGATGCCGACGGCGCCGAAGGTCTTGGCAATCTCGTCGATGACGGCGGCGCAGCGCTCAGGGTCGGTGACGTTGAGTACCATGCCCTTGCCGGCTTCGGCACCGATCTCGGCCAGATAAGCCGAGATCGCTTCCGCGCCGGCTTCGGTGGTGGCGGTGCCGATCACGCGGGCGCCTTGACGGGCCAGCTCCTGGGCGATGGCCTTGCCGATGCCGCGCGATGCGCCCGTAACCAGGGCAACTTGATTTGCTAAATTCATGGTGTTCCTTAAACGTTTAGGGAGTGTGCCTGAAGACCCGGCTGCTTATTTGAGCAGGGTCAACACGCGTTCCAGCGAGGCTTGATCGGTGATCGCGTCGCCGACCAGCGTGGCGTCGATGCGCTTGGTCAAGCCCATCAGCACCTTGCCAGGTCCGCACTCGACCACTTGCGTAATGCCTTCGGCGGCGACCTTCTGCATGGTTTCAACCCAGCGCACGGGCGCTGCGGCCTGACGCACCAGGGCATCCTTGATGCTGGCCGGATCGGTCAGCACGGCGACGTCGACGTTGTTGATCAGCGCGATCTGCGGCGCCGAGAACGTCAGGCCTTCCATATAGTCGCGCAGGCGGTCCGAAGCCGGCTTCAGCAGCGACGAATGGAACGGCGCCGACACCGGCAGCTTCATGGCGCGCTTGGCGCCCTTGGCCTTGGCGATCTCGCAGGCGCGCTCGACCGCGATGGTGTCGCCGGCGATCACAACTTGCAGCGGCGCGTTGAAGTTGACGGCCTCGACCACCGAGCCAGGCACGGCGGCAGCGGCTTCGGCGCAGGAGGCGCGGACGTCGTCGTCCGACAGGCCCAGCACGACAGCCATGGTGCCCATGCCGACCGGCACGGCTTCCTGCATCGCTTGCGCGCGGAAGCGCACCAGCGGCACGGCATCCTTGAACGAAATCACACCGGCAGCCACCAGCGCCGAGTATTCACCCAGGCTGTGACCGGCAACGATGGATGGCAGCGGACCGCCGGCGGCGATCCATGCACGGTAGACGGCAACCGCAGCGGTCAGCATGACCGGCTGGGTGTTGGTGGTCAGGTCCAGCTCTTCCTTCGGACCTTCGGCGATCAGCTTGCCGAGGTCGAATTGCAGCGCGTCGGATGCCTCGGCGATGGTCTGCGCCACCACCGGATTGCCGGCAAAGCCGTCCATCATCGCGATCGCTTGCGAACCCTGGCCTGGAAATACAAAAGCAAATTTAGTCATACTTCATCCATCTCATTTTTATTGAACGCTACGCTAGCATGCCATCGTGACAGCTTTGCTACCGACGAGTCCGTTAGAACTCTAATTCTAATTCAGGCCGTTAAAACCGCGCCAAAACCGCGCCCCAGGTGAAACCACCACCGACGCCTTCCATCATGATGTGCTGGCCTTTCTTGATGCGGCCATCGCGCACAGCCACGTCCAGCGCCAGCGGGATCGAAGCGGCCGACGTATTGCCGTGCTGGTCGACGGTGACAACCATCTTCTCGGCAGGCAGGCCCAGCTTCTTGGCGGTGCTGTTCATGATGCGGATATTGGCCTGGTGCGGTATCAGCCAGTCGATCTGGTCGGAGGTCATATTGGCCTTGTCCAGCGCTTCGTGCGCGACCTTCTCCAGCACCGATACGGCCAGCTTGAAGACAGCGGGACCATCCATGTACAGGAAGGCGCTGCCGGCAACCGCGCCGCCATCGACCGAACCCGGCACGCTGAGGATGTCCGAATGACGGCCGTCCGCGTGCAGCTTGGTGGCCAGGATGCCTGGCTCTTCCGACGCGCTCAGCACGATGGCGCCGGCGCCGTCGCCGAACAGCACGCAGGTGGTGCGGTCGTCGAAATTGAGGATGCGCGAAAACACTTCGGCGCCGATCACCAGCACGTTCTTGTGCACGCCGGCGCGGATGAAGGCGTCGGCGGTGGACACGGCGTAGACGAAGCCGCTGCACACGGCTTGCACGTCGACTGCCGCGCTGTTGTTGGTCATGCCCAGTTTTTTCTGCACGATGCAGGCGGTGCTGGGGAAGCTGCCGAAGAAGTCCGGCGTCGAGCTGGCCAGCACGATCAGGTCGATGTCGTTCGGCTCCAGGCCAGCCATCTCCAGCGCCTTCTTGGCGGCGTTGACCGCCAGGTCCGACGATTTCTGTTCAGGCTCGGCGAAGTGGCGTGCCGAAATACCGCTGCGGCTGACGATCCATTCGTCCGAGGTCTCGATGCCTTTGGCGGCGAGTTGATCAGCCAGGTCCTGGTTGGTCACACGCTTTTCCGGCAGGTAGCTGCCGGTGCCTATAATTTTGCTGTACAAAGTCATGCCGTTCTACCGTCCACTAAATAGTTGAGCTTGGTACTTCCGGGGTATCCGTGTTGCGCGGCATGAGCTCGGCGATCATTTCCGAGATATGCCCCAACACATCATTTTTTGCAGCATCATACGCGCGTCGGATCGCCCACTCAAAAGAATAGGCATCGGCGCCGCCATGGCTCTTGAACACCAGGCCGCGCAGGCCCAGCAGACTGGCGCCGTTGTGGCGCGATGGCTGGAAGCGGTCCTTGACCGCCTTCAGCGCACCGCCGCCGAGCAAGGCGCCCAGCATGGTCAACAGATTACGCTTGAATTCCGTGCGCAGGGTGTCGCCAAAGAATCGTGCGACGCCCTCCACCGCCTTCAAGGTCACGTTGCCGACAAAGCCATCGCACACCACGATATCGGTGGTGCCCTTGAAGATGTCGTTGCCCTCGACGTTGCCGTGGAAGTTGAGCGCGCCGCGTTCGTGATCGGCCTGCAGCAGCTTGCTGGTGGCCTTGACCACTTCATTGCCCTTGATGTCCTCGGTGCCGACGTTCAGCAGGCCGATGGTCGGGCGGGCGATTTTTTCCATGGCCGAGACCAGCACCGAACCCATGATGGCGAACTGGTGCAGGTGATGCGGTTCGCAATCGACGTTGGCGCCCAGGTCCAGCATATAGGTCGGGCCATTTTTCTGGTTCGGCATGATGCCGCAGATGGCCGGACGGTCGACGCCGGTCATGGTCTTGAGCACGTAGCGCGACACCGCCATCAGCGCGCCGGTATTGCCGGCCGAGACGCAGGCCTGGGCCTTGCCGTCCTTGACTTGCTCGATGGCGACGCGCATCGACGAATCCTTCTTGCGGCGCAGGGCCACTTCGAGCGGATCGTCCATGGTGACTTGTTCGGAGGCGTGTTGCACGGTGATGCGCGGATGCGTATCGGCGTGCTGCTTTTTCAATTCCGCGCGAATAACGTCTTCCAAACCGACCAGGATCAGTTCAGCGTCAGGCTCACGTTTGAGGAAGGAAACTGCTGCGGGGATAGTGACCGACGGGCCGTGATCGCCACCCATGCAGTCGATAGAAATTTTGATTGTCATTTGTTTTGATTCAGTACCACGCTCCAGCCCATGCGGGGCAAGCTGCGGCAAGCTGCGGACCAACCACATCCAGGTCTACGCGTTTCAAAATGACGGTGTGCAAAAGAGGATTGCAGCCGATGATAAAGAAAAAGCGATGCTCCGCGAGTTATCCACGTAGCACCGCCTATTTCCGGGTCCAGCAAAAGCGTCGATTACTCGTCGTTTTTGGTTTTCAGGACTTTACGACCACGGTAGAAGCCGTTAGGGCTGATGTGGTGACGCAGGTGGGTTTCACCGGTGGTTGGCTCGATACCCAGTTGTGGAGCAACCAGGAAATCGTGCGAACGGTGCATACCGCGCTTCGAAGGGGACTTCTTGTTCTGTTGAACTGCCATGTTAATGACTCCTAATACATAAGTTCTAAAATTTTAACACATTCGACCAGCAAATACATGCGAATCGAGTATCCTGCCGGCAAAACTGAACCGGCATAGTTAAACTGAGATTTACTACATTTTCACTGCTGACTTGCCATACTCGATTTACTACACGCGTTTGACACGTTCTTTACAACACTACTTATTCGGTACTGCTTATTCGGATTTGAGGCCCTTGAGGGCGTCGAACGGCGACAACTTTTCGCTTTTTGCCTTGTCCAGCAGAGCGGAGTCGGGGCAGACATCATGTTTCGGCGTATGCGGCAGGGCCAGCAGCGCTTCGTCTTCCACCAAGTCCATCAGCTCCATGCTGCGGCTGCCGACGATCACATCGATCGTCTCGTCGTTGATCATTTCTTCGATCTCGTCCGCTTGCTCATCGTCCTTACCCAGCATCAGCACGGTTTGTGCGTCGATGGTGTGTGCGTAAGGCGTCAGGCAGCGCTGGCAGACCAGTTGCACGGTGCCGGAAACCGACAGCGTCATCTGCGGGAAGCCCATCTTGCTGGTGCCCCCTACTGCTTTCCAGGCGATCGTACCCGACGTATCGGCACAATCCTTGGTCAAACGGGTCATTTCGGCAACAGGCGTCACGCCTTGCTGGCTGCCGTTGCTCCGACAAAATTCAAAGGCGTCGATCACAATAGCATTCATTACAGAAAATTTCCCCGGAAAACCTGCGATAATAACAGGGTTTTCATCGTCAAGTCAAAGCCTTAGCGTATTTTTCGTTCTTTTTTGCCGCTGGCACGTCCGGCGACAGAGCATATAACATTCCCCTCATGACATCAAGTTTACTCGTACTCGCCTCCAGTTCCGCGTACCGCCGCGAACTCTTATCACGGCTGCAACTGCCGTTCGACGTGGCGGTGCCCGATATCGACGAAAGCCCGCTGCCCGGCGAGACGCCCAGCGCCACCGCGCTGCGCCTGGCGCGCGAGAAAGCCGCAGCCGTGGCCGCCAAGCTGCCTGGCCGCATCGTCATCGGCTCCGACCAGGTCGCCACGCTGGACGACGAGCAGATCGGCAAGCCGGGCAACCATGCCAACGCGCTGGTCCAGCTGCAGAAGATGCGCGGCCGCGAAGTAATCTTCCACACCGCGCTGTGCGTGTGGGATGGCCGCACCGGCACGGCACAGGTTGAAGACATCCAGACCGTCGTCAAGTTCCGCGACCTGCCCGACGCCGAACTCGACGCTTACCTGCGCATCGAACAGCCCTACGACTGCGCCGGCAGCGCTAAGAACGAGGCGCTGGGCATCGCCATCCTGGAACGCATCGACAGCAGCGACCCGACCGCCCTCACCGGCTTGCCTTTGATCGCGCTGACAGGCATGCTGCGCAACATTGGCGTTTCCTTCTTTAATACCTGACTGTTTTTATGACCGGCACCCTCTTCTTAATACCGAACACCCTGGGCGAGACTGAAGCGCTCTCCTCCGTGCTGCCCGAACAGGTGCAGCGGATCACTGCGCAACTCGATTACTTCGTCGCCGAGAACGCCAAGACGGCGCGCGCCTTCCTCAAGCTGGTCAACGCCAACCATCCGCTGGCCAAGCCGCTACAGGAAATCAAGATCTCCGAACTCAACGTCAACACTCCGGCGGCCGCGCTGGCGGGCCTGCTGGCGCCGCTGCTGGCCGGCCAGGATGGCGGACTGGTGTCGGAAGCCGGCGTGCCGGCGGTGGCCGATCCTGGCGCCGACCTGGTGCGGCTGGCGCATCAGCACAACATCCCGGTGCGGCCGCTGGTGGGGCCGTCGTCACTGCTGCTGGCGGTGATGGCGAGCGGCTTGAACGGACAGAGCTTCGCCTTCAACGGCTATCTGCCGACCGACGCCGCGCAGCGCGCCACCCGCATCAAGGAATTGGAACAGCGCTCGCGCAAGGAAAAGCAAACGCAGCTGTTCATTGAAACGCCCTACCGCAACGCCGCCATGCTGGAAGCGCTGACGGCGGCCTGCGCGCCGAGCACGCTGATCTGCGTGGCGACCGACCTCAGCCTGCCATCGGAAACCATCCGCACCATGAGCGCGTCGCAATGGAAGAGCGCCAAGGCGCCGGACTTCCACAAGAAGCCCACCGTGTTCCTGCTGCTGGGCCAATAAGCGGGGTCAGACGCCGCGGGTGTAGTCCGTCACCCACTCGATCGCGGCCAGCTGGATCGCGTACAGCTCGGCCGGCGTCAGCTCCAGCTGGTGCAGCATCTGCGCCAGCAGCTTGCCGTCGCGGTTGCGCTCGATGTGCTCGATCAGGCTCAGCATGCTGCCGTAGTCGCCGCTGCGATGCAGCAGCGCGGCGCGCACTTCGTCCAGCACGTTGACGCTTTCCAGCACGTCGCGCATATGGATGGAGAACAGCGTGTCCATCAGCGACATCACGCCCACCGTGAAGCCGATATCGGCGCTGACGCGCTGCCCAGGCCGCAAATGCTCGACCATCAGCTCCATGGTCTTGCCGCGCGTGGTGGCCAGCTGCAGCAGCGGCGAGGTGAACTCCTGCGCGCCGCCGCCCTTCACGTACAGCAGGATCTGCAGCCAGCGTTTGAGCTGACGCCGCCCCAGCACCATCAGCGCATGGCCGACCGAGTTGATGCGGTAGCGCGCACCGACCGCCGGCGTGTTCACCAGCCTCAGCAGGTTCAGCGTGATCAGCGCGTCATGCTTGACGCTGCGTTCGATCTCGTGACTGCTGGCCTCGGTGTTGAGCAAGTCCAGCAAATGCAGCACGCTGCGCTGCGACGGCGAAATCTTCTTGCCGCTCAGGATGACGGGCCGCGCAAAATAATAGCCCTGGAAATATTCGAAGCCCAGCTCCATGCATTGCTGGAACTCCTCCATCGTCTCGACCTTCTCGGCCAGCAGCTTTTGCTTGGGGTTCTTCAGCACGCGCGCCAGCGCCGGCAAGGTGCCGGGGTGCATTTCCTTGATGTCGACCTTGATGACGTCGCACAGCGGCTGGAATTTCTGCACGTCTTCGGACTGGCCGATCACATCGTCCAGCGCGAACTTGAAGCCGGCCTGCTTGAGCTCGCGTATGCGGTCCAGCACTTCCGGCGTGGCTTTGACGGTTTCGAGGATTTCGAGGATGACTTTGTCGTTCGGCAGGAAGCGGATGAAGTCGCTCATCAGGCCGATGGCGTCGACATTGACGAAGGCCATCTGGTCGCCCACCACGTGCTCCATGCCCAGCTCGGACGCGTGGGCGATCACGGTGGCGGTGGCCTCGGCGTCGTCGGTGATGGTGGCTTCGTTGCGCAAGCGGGCGTCGCGGAACAGCAGCTCATATGCCACCAGCCGCTGTCCCCGGTTGAGGATGGGCTGGCGCGCAAGAAAGAAGTTGTCAGCAAGCTTGGACGGCACCGTTGACGACGTCATCATCATGGGAAGCTCCCAATCTGCAATCTGCTTAATTCGGGTTGCCGTCTCAAGCGGCAACCCGCTAACTAGCAGACTATACCCTGCTATACCGTCCTGACAACATTTTTCTAGCGACTGACCGGCCGGCGCACCGCAGTGTTGCGCGTACCCGTCGGCTTGCCGCTTTCCAGCGTGAATCGGGCGCCGGAGTCCTTGCCCAGCACCTTGACCAGGTAGGGCATCACTTCCTTCAACATCGGCTCCAGCGTGTACGGCGGGTTCAGGATGAACATGCCGCTGCTGTGCAGGCCGAAGCCGTCCGGCATCGGCGTGTTGGTGGTCAGCACGACGTTGAGCCAGTCGCTGCATTGCAGCTGCTTGAGCTTGTCGGCGAACTGGCGCGACTCCATGCGCTGCAGCAGCGGATACCAGACCGCGTAGGTGCCGGTCGGGAAGCGCACCAGCGCCTCGGCCAGCGTGTCCTTGACCTTTTTGTAGTCCTGCTTGTCTTCATATGGCGGATCGATCAGCACCAGCGCGCGGCGCGACGGCGGCGGCAGCAGCGCCTTCAGCGCCTGGAAGCCGTCGCCGCGCGTCACCAGCACGCGCTTGCCGCGCGTGGTCGGGCGGATGCCCTGCTGCGCAGCGTGCTCGTCGAGCTTGCGGAAGTTATCGGCCAGCAGCTTGGAATCGGCCGGATGCAGTTCAAACAGACGCAGGCGGTCGTGCTCGCGCGCGACCTGGTCGGCGATGTAGGGCGAGCCTGGGTAGTAGCGCATCTTGCCGCTCGGGTTCATGGCGCGGATCAGGTCGACATATTCCTTGAGCGGCGCGGGCATGTCGGTGCGCTCCCACAGCGGGCCGATGCCGGTGTCGTATTCGGCGTTCTTGGAGGCGAAGGAGCCGTCGAGCGCATACACGCCGGCGCCGGAATGGGTGTCGATGTAGCTGTAGGCGGTATCTTTCTGATTCAGATACTGCATCAACTGGATGGTCACGAAATGCTTCAACACATCGGCGTGATTACCCGCGTGAAAGGCGTGGCGGTAACTCAACATAAGCTTGGTACTTCCTAAATAGTGGTGGTGCAGAACAATCCCGCATTATCCACTAGAAAGCGCCGCCAGCCAAAAATGCGCCCATATCGTTTGCATCAAAGCGTGCACCGGGATGGTGACTAACATGGAACGGCCGTTCTGCATCCGCAGGCGCGGCGACCTTTCATGGAGGACATTATGGCATTCAATAACGTAGGTCCGCTGACCTTCCTGGCGCCGGGGCAGACGGCGTTCTGGAGCTACAGCTATCCCAGCGACCATGGCACGCAGTTCGCCTCGGCCGACGTCAAGGCGCCCAACCAGGGCGCGGTCCACATGGCGGACCAGCAAAGCAAGCGCAAGGAAAACAATGGCGACGCCACCTATTTCGTCCAGATCCACAACCAGGGCATAGGCGGCGCCTTCCACAACCTGCAAGGAGGAGGCATGTCATGAAGATGACCATCGTAACCGACGACCAGAACAACATCCTGGGCGCCGTGCAGGGCCATTCCCTGTCGGCGAAACAGGGTCAGATGGAAGTGAACGTCTCGTTCGCGCCAGGCCACAAGACCCACATGCTGGAGGTGGACGACGACCTGGCCACCATCCACGACGTGGATGACTTCCAGCGGCGCCTGAAGCAGCACCTGCATCAGCACCTGGGCACGCAGCCCTGAAGCCAGCACCGCGCACGCGGACGGACCACCGCCGCGTGCGCGGCATCAGGCCACCTTCCGGTCGAAGAATTGCTCATCCTCGGTCGAACCGTGCAAGGCGGTGGTCGAAGACTGGCCGTTCTGGATGCACTGGGTGACGGCGTCGAAATAGCCGGTACCCACCTCGCGCTGGTGCTTGACCGCCGTGAAGCCCCTCTCGGCGGCGGCGAACTCCGCCTCCTGCAACTCGACGAAAGCCGACATCTGGCGGCGCGCATAGCCGTGCGCCAGGTTGAACATGCCGTAGTTCAGCGCGTGGAAGCCGGCCAGCGTGATGAACTGGAACTTGTAGCCCATGGCGCCCAGCTCCTTCTGGAAGCGGGCGATGGTGGCGTCGTCCAGGTTTTTCTTCCAGTTGAACGAGGGCGAGCAATTGTAGGCCAGCATCTTGCCGGGGAACTTGGCGTGCACGGCGTCGGCGAACTGCTTGGCGAAGGCCAGGTCAGGCTTGCCGGTCTCGCACCAGACCAGGTCGGCGTATGGCGCGTAGGCCAGCGCGCGCGCTATCGCCTGCTCCAGGCCCGGCCGGACCTTGTAGAAGCCCTCGACGGTGCGCTCGCCGGTGCAGAACGGGCGGTCGTTGTCGTCCACGTCCGAGGTCAGCAGGTCGGCCGCCTCGGCGTCGGTGCGGGCAATCACCAGCGTCGAGACGCCCATGACATCGGCCGCCAGGCGGGCCGCAGTCAGTTTTTCCACCGCTTCGCGCGTCGGCACCAGCACCTTGCCGCCCATGTGGCCACACTTCTTGACCGACGCCAGCTGATCTTCGAAATGCACGCCCGCGGCGCCGGCCGCTATCATCGACTTCATCAGCTCGTAGGCGTTGAGCACGCCGCCGAAACCGGCTTCGGCGTCGGCCACGATGGGCGCGAAGAAGTCGATCTCGTCCTTCCCTTCCGACCATTGGATCTGATCGGCGCGCTGGAAGGTGTTGTTGATGCGCTGGACGACCATGGGCACCGAGTTGGCCGGATACAGCGACTGGTCGGGATACATTTCTCCCGCCAGGTTGGCGTCGCCGGCGACTTGCCAGCCCGACAGGTAGATCGCCTTCAGGCCGGCCTTGACCTGCTGCATGGCCTGGTTGCCGGTCAGCGCGCCCAGCGCGTTGACGAAGGGCTCGTTGTTGAGCAGGTGCCACAGCTTGTCGGCGCCTCGCCTGGCCAGCGTATGCTCGATCTGCAAGGAACCGCGCAGGCGCACCACATCTTCGGCGCTGTAGCTGCGGGTGACGCCCTGCCAGCGCGGGTTGGTGTCCCAGTCTTTTTGCAGGGCGGCGATTTGCTGTTCACGAGTTGTCATGACGTTCTCCTATTTAAAACGAAATCCGTTATACAAATAGTAGACTTTTTTTCGCCTGCGCAAACAGTCTTATATAAGACATATAACCAGATATTTATCCATAAAAATCAATGGGATAATTATAATTTTTCAGGATGCGAAATAATATTTCTCAAAACGAAAGAGAACTCCGCAACTCACCGCCAGCACTTCCCGCAATGTGAAATGAACGCCGCGCCTGATGAAAAGCAAACACCCCGCAAGCCTTGCGGCTTGCGGGGTGTCGGCGCAGTAGTGCAATCGGTATCAGGTTTTGCGGCGGCGGGCAGCCATCCCCACCAGGCCCAGGCCTGCCAGCAGCATGCCGTAGGTTGCCGGTTCAGGTACAGCGAGCACGGTGAACTCGGTCGCGCCGATGTAGGCGCCGGTCATCGTGAAGTAGCTGATCGACGGCGTGTTTTCCATGAAACCATGGAACTCGCCCTGGTTCGTGCCGCCGTTGGTCAGGAAGGTCAAGGTAGTCGACTCGATCAGCGTAAATGTCGAGTCATAGGCCGCAATCGTCGCCGTACCATAATTGCGTGGTGCGGCGTAATTGAGGAAAGCGCCCACGCCGCTGACGGCTTGCGAGAACGCCAGCATCATGGTGCTGGTCGAATCGTTCGTGCCGGCCATCGACAGGCCGGTCCAGAAACCGTTGTTGGCAAAGCCGTAGCCGGCGTCGTAGCCGTAGACCGAGCTGTTGTTGGCGCTGCTCCAGATCACGCCCGGCGCCAAAACCTGTGGACCGGCGCCAAAATACTGCAGTACCGGCATAGGTAAAACCGTGCCGCCCGGGATCGACGTCACCGGAGCGGCCTGGGCGGACAGCCCCAGTGCGCATAACACTGCAAAAGTAAGTTTCTTCATGGAAGACTCCTGATGAACCTGCACTTATGCACCAAAAATTGATGCATTGTAATTTTTACATGCAGCCACATCAGTGTCAATATTCATTGCAAAAATACCACAAACGTTTCAATATAGAAAACATTATGAGACTAGCATTTGCTGAGCCACCAGGATGCCGTCCGCGTCGGCATAGATCCAGTCGCCCGGCTGCACCGGCACGCCCTGGATGTGCACCCGCACGTTGCGCTCGCCCGCGCCCTTCTTGCTGCTCTTCTGCGGATGGGCGCCCAGCGCGCGCACGCCGATTTCGCAGGAGTTGATCTCGTCGGTGTCGCGGATGCAGCCATCGACGATGATGCCGGCCCAGCCATTGTCCTGGGCCAGCAAGCCCAGCTGGCCGCCGACCAGCGCGCGGCGCAGGCTGCCGCCGCCGTCGATCACCAGCACATTGCCGCCGCCCTGGGTCTCCAGCACCGAACGCACCAACGCGTTGTCCTCATGCACCTTGAGCGTGGTCACGCGGCCCGAAAACTGCACCTGCTTGCCAAAGTGGCGGAACACCGGCGGCAGCACGGCCAGGCGGCCGTCCTCCAGCAGATTGGCGTTGTCGTCGCATAAATCGGTGGTGGCGAAATTCATTGTCGTTCCGTGCATATGGTGAAGGAAACAATGATTCTATGCTGTTTTGGCAGCCGCGACCAAGCGGGTCTTGCTGCCGACGCCGAGCGCGGTCAGGATCACCAGCGCCTGGAACGCGCCGATGCCGATGAACACGCCGGACGGATGGTTGGCGTCCATCAGCGCGCCGAATAGCAGCGGGCCCAGCGCCAATCCACTGTCCAGGCCCGAATACACGACGCCGAACACGCGGCCGGTGGCGTTGGCCGGCGCCGAGCCGCGTATCAGCAGATCGCGCGAGGGGCCGGAAATGCCGGTCGCCAGGCCGATCAGGCCCATCAGCGCAACCGCCATCCACGCAGGAACCACGGCAGTGGCCAGCACCAGCGACAGCAACGCCGCCGTGCCGAAGGCCATGATGATGATGCGGTCGTGATGGCCGCTGCCGGCGCCGAGGAAGCCGCCGTACACCATGCCGGCCGCCGAGGCGATCATGTAGGCGGTGTAGGCCGTCGTGGCCCAGGCCAGCGACATGCCGTACAGGCTCACCAGGCTGGTCGCCGCGAAGCTCTGGATGCCGGCCAGCGCCACGGCCGAGATCAGGAAGAAGGCAAAGCACATCCACACCACCTGCAGGCGCAGGAAGCCGAACGCGCCGCCCTGGCCCGCTCCGGCCGAGGCCGCAGGCGCCGCAGCCGAACCGGGCCGCAGCGCATGGCGGTTCCAGACCAGTAGCGCCAGCACCGCCAGCGGCAACAGGGCCGCGCTCAGCAGCGCCGTGCGCCAGTCGGTGCGGCTGGCTACAAAGGTCAGGAACAGCGGCGAGATGGCCCAGCCGATATTGCCGCTGATGCCGTGCACCGAAAAGCCGTGTGCCAGCCGCCCCTTGGACACCCGCTGGTTCAGCAGCGTGTAGTCGGCCGGATGGAACACGCTGTTGCCGCAGCCCGCCAGGAAGGCGCCCAGCATCAGTTGCGCATAACTGTGGGCGCTCGACAGCATCACCGCCGACAGCCCCAGCAGCCCGATGCCGCTGAACAGCACGGCGCGCGCGCTGTAGCGGTCGACGATGAAGCCGGCCATCGCCTGCCCCACGCCGGAAACGGTGAAGAACACCGTCATCAGCAAACCCAGCTCGGCGTAGCTCAGATGGAATTCCGGCTTCAGCCAAGGGATCAGCGCCGCCAGGATCACGTGGTAAAAGTGCGAAGTGCCGTGCGCCAGCCCGACCAGGCCAATGACCCGGGCGTCCTGCCGCAGCAACGATGTATCGTTCATGCCGCCTCCCTGCTTCAAAAAAGAAGGCCTAGTGTAAGCATTTCGCGCGCGTCTGATTTAAGATAGAAGGTCAACTTTTATCGAAATCCCGCCATGCCGATACCGGTCGTCACGCACACCCAGTTCAATTGGAATTGCGACTTCCCCACCGCCGCCCGGCCGCTGACCATGTCCGGCCGCGACCTGCCGGCCGACGCCGTGCTGCTGCCGCATGACCATCCGTGGGGCCAGTTCACCTACGCCATGCAGGGCGTGATGCGCGTGACGGCCAACCACAGCAGCTGGATCGTGCCGCCGCAGCGCGCCATCTGGATCGCGCCGGATGTCGAGCACGCCATTACGGTGCTGGAGCCGACCCGGCTGCGTCCGGTGTGCGTGCACGCCAGCCGCTCGCCCTTTCCGGACGCCTGCAAGGTGGTCGAAGTGTCGGGCCTGCTGCGCGAGCTGCTGGCCGCGCTGGAGCAGCACGACCAGGACGAACAGTCCGGCCGCGAACGCCTGCTGGGCGAAATGATCCTCGATGAGTTGCCGCGCTGCGCCGCCCGTCCGCTGCGCGTGCCGCTGCCGCACGACAAGCGCCTGAAGGCCCTGTGCGACGCGCTAGTCGCCGATCCCGGCGCCGAGCACACGCTGGCGGCATGGGCCGGCCAGGTCGGCGCCTCGGAACGCACGCTGACCCGCCTGTTCGAACGCGAGCTGGGCATGAGCTTCAGCCAGTGGCGCCAGCAAGCCAGGCTGGCGCACGCGGCGCCGCTGATCGCGCGCGGCGTGCCGCTGTCGCAGGTGGCGGCGCAGCTCGGTTACGCCAGCCAGTCGGCCTTCTCGGCCATGTTCAAGAAAACCTTTGGCAGCACGCCGACATCTTTTTTTGCTGAAAAGTAGATAAACGGTTAAGTTTTCGATTAATACACCGTTAACGTTGACTTGGACGAAAGTACGGTACATTAGTGGAAACTCAACAACTCGAAAAACGGTATCGCATGACCGACGTGTCGCTATTCTCGAACGAGCAGATTGCCGCGCTGCTCGCCGCGTTACCGGATCCGGCGTTTATCCTCACCCGCAGCGGCAAGTACGCCGCCCTGTTCGGCGGCACCGACGCCCGCTACTACCACGACGGCAGCGCCCTGGTCGGCAAGAGCATCCCGGACGTGCTGAACGGCGAAAAGGCCGCGTGGTTCATCGCGCAGATCGCCATCGCGCTGGCCAAGACAGGCTTGCACGTCATCGAATACCAGCTAAACCGCAAGGATGTGAAAGGCCTCGACGCCGACGGCCCGGAAGACACGATCTGGTTCGAAGGCCGCGTGCAGGCGCTGGAGTACCGTGTACAGGGAGAAGATGCTGTGTTGTGGGTAGCCAGCAATATCACCGCCAGCAAAAAGCTGGAAGCCTTGCTGCGCATGCAGAGCGAAACCGACGCGCTGACCGGCCTGGCCAACCGCCGCAAACTGATGCAGGCCCTCACCGACAACTACGAGCTGTTCGCCCGCTACCAGACGCCGGCCTCGGTGCTGATCTTCGACATCGACAAGTTCAAGAACATCAACGATACCTACGGCCACCTGAGCGGCGACAAGGCGATCCAGGCCACGGCCGATGTCTGCCGGCGCGAGCTGCGCACTACCGACTTCCCGGCCCGGCTGGGCGGCGACGAATTCGTCATCCTGATGCCGCACACCGGCTGGGAGCAGGCCAAGCCGATCGCCGAGCGGCTGCGGCAAAAGGTGCCGGCAGCCCTGCGCACGCTGGGCACGCTGGGCGACGGCGCCACCATCAGCGGCGGCCTAAGCGAACTGCTCCCCGGCGACAGCTCCTTCGAAGACGTGCTGAAACGGGCGGACGACGCGCTATATCGCGCCAAACGCGACGGCCGCAACCGCATCGTCCACCTTGAAGCTTAGCTGAAGGTCAGCTCGCCGTTCACCGGATCGGCGTCGATGTGGATGATGTCCTTCGGACCGAAGCGGCCCTGCAGGATCAGCTTGGACAGCGGATTCTCGATCTGCTGCTGGATCGCCCGCTTCAACGGCCGCGCGCCATACACCGGATCGTAGCCCGCCTCGGCGATCTTGTGCAGCGCCCCTTCGGTGATCGTCAGCGTCATCTCCATCTTGGCCAGGCGCTGCTCCAGAATCGCCAGCTGGATCTTGGCGATGGCGCCGATGTTCTTCTCATCGAGGCCGTGGAACACGACGATTTCATCGATACGGTTGATGAACTCCGGACGGAAGTGCGAACGCACCTCGGCCATCACCGCCAGCTTGACCACGCCGGGATCGGAATCCTCCATCGCCTGGATCTTGTGCGAACCCAGGTTGGACGTCATGATGATGACCGTGTTCTTGAAGTCCACCGTGCGGCCCTGGCCATCCGTCATGCGGCCGTCGTCCAGCGCTTGCAGCAGCACGTTGAACACGTCGGGATGCGCCTTCTCCACCTCGTCCAGCAGGATCACGCTGTACGGCTTGCGGCGTACGGCTTCGGTCAGATAGCCGCCCTCGTCGTAGCCCACGTAGCCGGGCGGCGCGCCGATCAGGCGGGCCACCGAATGCTTCTCCATGAATTCGCTCATGTCGATGCGTATCATCGATTCCTCGGTGTCGAACAGGAAGCCCGCCAGCGCCTTGGTCAGCTCGGTCTTGCCCACGCCCGTCGGCCCCAGGAACATGAAGGAGCCATACGGACGGTTCGGATCGGACAGGCCGGCGCGCGAACGGCGGATCGCATCGGACACGGCGTCGATAGCCTCGTCCTGGCCGACCACGCGCTCGTGCAGCTTCGCTTCGATGTGCAGCAGCTTGTCGCGCTCACCCTGCATCATGCGCGACACCGGGATGCCGGTCGCGCGCGACACCACCTCGGCGATTTCCTCGGCGCCGACTTCGGTGCGCAGCAGTTTCGGCTTGGCGGCTTCGCCGGCTTTCAGGTTCACACTCTCGGCCTGTTTCAGCTGCGCCTCCAGCTCCGGCAGGCGGCCGTACTGCAGTTCCGACACGCGCTGCCAGTTGCTGTCGCGCGTGGCCTGCTCCATCTGCAGCTTGATGCGCTCGATCTCTTCCTTGATGTGGGTACTGCCCTGCACCACCGCCTTCTCGGCCTTGAGGATTTCCTCGTAGTCGTTCAACTCGCGTTGCAGACGCACGATCTCCTCGTCGATCAGGTCCAGGCGGCGGCGCGAGCCTTCGTCCTTCTCCTTCTTGACGGCTTCCTTCTCGATCTTCAGCTGGATCAGGCGGCGTTCCAGCTTGTCCATCACCTCCGGCTTGGAATCGATCTCGATCTTGATCTTGGATGCGGCTTCGTCGATCAGATCGATGGCCTTGTCGGGCAGGAAGCGGTCCGTGATGTAGCGGTGCGACAGCTCGGCCGCGGCGATGATGGCGGCGTCCGAGATGGCGACCTTGTGGTGCAACTCATACTTGTCCTGCAAGCCGCGCAGGATGGCGATGGTGGCTTCCACCGACGGCTCGTCGACCAGGATCTTCTGGAAGCGGCGCTCCAGCGCGGCGTCCTTCTCGATGTATTTGCGGTATTCGTCCAGCGTGGTCGCGCCGACGCAATGCAGCTCGCCGCGCGCTAATGCAGGCTTGAGCATATTGCCCGCGTCCATGGCGCCATCGGCCTTGCCGGCGCCGACCATCGTGTGCATCTCGTCGATGAAGACGATGGTCTGGCCTTCGTCCATGGCCAGCTCCTTCAGCACGGCCTTCAGGCGTTCCTCGAACTCGCCGCGATACTTGGCGCCGGCCACCAGCGCCGCCATGTCCAGCGACAGCACGCGCTTGCCCTTGAGCGAGTCGGGCACCTCGTTGTTGACGATGCGCTGCGCCAGGCCTTCGACGATGGCGGTCTTGCCGACGCCGGGTTCGCCAATCAGCACGGGATTGTTCTTGGTGCGGCGTTGCAGCACCTGGATGGCGCGGCGGATCTCGTCATCGCGGCCGATCACGGGATCGAGCTTGCCGGAGCGGGCGCGCTCGGTCAGGTCCAGCGTGTATTTTTTCAGGGCTTCGCGCTGGCCTTCCGCTTCGGCGTTGTCCACCTTGGCGCCACCGCGCACGGTGTCGATGGCCGCTTCCAGCGACTTGCGGGTCAGTCCATTTTCACGCGCCAGCTGGCCGGCGTCGGATTTGTCCTCGGTCAGCGCCAGCAGCACCATCTCGCTGGAGATGAACTGGTCGACGCGCTTCTGCGCTTCCTTGTCCGCCAGATTGAGCACGGAGACCAGCTCGCGGCTGGCCTGGACGTCGCCGCCGGTGCCGGACACCTTGGGCAGCCGCTCCAGCGAAGAGCCCAGCGCCTTGGTCAGGCCGCCGACATTGACGCCGGCGCGCTGCAGCAGGGAGCGCGCGCTGCCATCATTCTGGTTCAGCAGCGCGGTCAGCAGGTGCACTGGTTCGATGTATTGGTTATCGTTGCCCACGGCGAGACTCTGCGAGTCCGAGAGGGCTTCCTGGAGTTTGGTGGTGAGTTTGTCTTGCCGCATGGTGATGCTCCGATGAATTTTACTTATCGCACAGATAGGGCTGGGCAATCAGTTTTCAAGGAGACCGCCCGGAATTAAACTTTCCATTTATTCAATGCGACATCATCGCTGACACGGGCGTCGACCCAGCGCGCGCCGTCGGGGGTCTGTTCCTTCTTCCAGAACGGGGCCTCGGTCTTCAGGTAATCGATGATGAATTCGCAGGCGGCGAAGGCCTCGCCGCGGTGCGCCGACGTCACCGCCACCAGCACGATCTGCTCCAGCGGCTTGAGCGGCCCCACCCGGTGGATCACCAGCGCGCCGAATACCGGCCAGCGTTGCCTGGCCTGTTCAATGATGGCAAGGATGGATTGCTCGGTCATGCCGGCGTAGTGTTCCAGCTCCATCTCCGCCACGCTGGCGCCCTCGTTCAGGTCGCGCACGGTGCCGACAAAGCTGACGATGGCGCCGACCTTGGGATTGTCTGCGCGCAGCCGCGCCAGTTCTGCGCTGAGATCGAAGTCTTCCGCCTGGATGCGGACCTGGACTAAGCTCATGCGCGCTCCGAAGCGCCGATGCGGCGGAACAGCTGTTCAATGCGGCTGGCGGTGCGGGCGTCGGCCAGCGCCGGCATCGCGCACAGTTGCAGATAGGCGCTGCCGGCGCTCTGCGGCTTCTGGCCGGATTTGAGCGACGATTGCAGCACTTCGACCTGCATCTTCAAGCGCTCGCGCGCGAACTCGGCGCCGCTGTCGACGCCGGCCACGATTTCCAGCCGCAGCACTTCGTCCAGCAGCTTGGTGCGGTTGCGCTCCAGCTGCTCGGCGTAGGCGCTGCGCTTGCCATCTAGCGCCGCCAGCGCGGCGTTGAAGCGGCCGTGCAGCGCGCGTTCGTACTCGGCGGCCAGCGGCGGCAACGCCGACCAGCGCGACTGCCAGTCGGCGCCGTCGATGGCGGCGCCGTCGGCCGGCGTGCCGATCGCGCTTTCCAGTGCCTGGCACAGGCGCAGCTTGTCGCGCAGCGCGTTGGCCTGAGCGGCGCCAGCGCGGCGTTTGATGGCGTCAGCCTGGCCCTGCACCGCCGCCAGCGCCGCGTTGTAGCGCTGCAGGATACGGGCTTCGGCGGCGCGTGGCACGCCGCCAGACGCATGCCAGGTTGATGCCGCGTCGCGCAGCGTCTTGGCGATGGCCGCCAGTTGTGCCTTGTCGTCGCCGCTGAAGGTGGCCGTTTCCAGTTCCTGGCACAGCGCCTCGCGCGCGTGCAGGTGGGCCTTGCGTTCGTGGTCGGCCGCGTGGGCGCTTTCCTTGCGCTTGTTGAAGATGGTGTCGCAGGCGGCGCGGAAACGCTGCCACAGCGCCTGTTCAGCCTTGCGCTCCAGCGGCAGCGCCTTGGCCTGCTCCTGCCAGCGCTCCTGCAGGCGGCGCAGGTGGTCCAGCGTGTGACGGTCGCCCGGCTGCATCTGCTCCGCTTCGGCGATCAGTTGCTCGCGCTTGGCCGTTTCGATCTTGCGTTGTTCGGCCAGTGGGGCCAGCATTTGCGATAGCGCTTTGTCGAAAGCTTGATCTAGCTTACGTTTTTCCTTGCGGTCGATGGTGCCGAGGCGGCCCCACATCTGACGCAGGCGTTGGCCGGCGGCGGCTACGTTTTTCAGGTCCGCGCCCTCGCCCGCCGCGCTGGCGGCCATGGCACGGGTTTCGTCCACCAGCGCCTGCGCCTTGGCGGCGTTGGCGTGGCGCTCATCGGCCAGTTGCTTGAAATGGGCGGCGGCCGGCGCGTAGGCCGTGGTGCAGGCGGTGTCGAAACGTTCCCACAAGCTCTTTGGCGCATGGCCGGAAACGGCGTCCAGCGACTTCCAGCGCTCGCGCATGCTGCCGACCTTCTTGGCCAGTTCGCTCATCGCCAGGCCCAGCGCGGGCAGTTCTTCCACCGCCTTGACCAGCTCTTCGCGCGAGACGTTGCCGCCCCAGCGTGCCCAGTCGCCCAGGCGTTTGAGCTCGGCGCGCACATGGTTCAAGCGGTCGGTCTGGGCCGGAGTCAGGCGGGTCTTGTGTTCCTTCAGCCATTTGTCGTGGTCGGCGGCGGCGTGCAGCAAGCCTTGCGCCAGCGCAGCGTCCATCGCATCCAGCGTTTCCAGGAATTTCTTGTCGGTTTCCTTGGGCGCGGCGGGCTGCTTCGGTGGGCGCGCGGCCGGGGTCGACGACTTGGCCGGGACCTCAACTTGGCCGGCTGGCGCTGCGGCGACGGCCGGTTCGCCAGCCGTTGGCAACGTTTCCGGTGCAGCGGCGGCGCGCTGGCCGGCGGTGGTGGCGGCAGTTGCGGCGCTGGCCAGCGCGGCGCGGCTCTGCTCCAGCGCCTGCGCGAAATCGCTCAGCAGATGCTTGGGCAAGGCATTGTGTTCGGGCGCCTGCTGGTAGCCGGCATGCGCGGCGACGTGGCGCTCCAGCGCCTGCTGCGCCTCTTCCGGCGGCAATCCGGCCGACGGCAGCTGGCGCAGCGCCGCCAGCGCATCGATGATGGCGCGCTGCAGATCGACCTGCGCTTGCAAACGCGCCGCCAGCGCGGCGCGCGCGCTGGCGAACGGCTCGGCCAGCTCCGGCACGGCCGCTGTCACCTGCCATTGGCGGTCCAGATCGGCTACCTGGTTGGGCGTGAGTTTTTCATCTTGCAGCAGGCGCTGGGCCAGCTCCAGGCAGGCCTGGGCTTTTTGCCGCTCGGCCTGCTGGTAGCGGATCGCATCCAGCCGCCCCTGCATCAGCTTGGCGACGCGGCGGTCGGTATTGCGCATCGCCTGCAGCACCTGTTCGAGATAGGCCTGCGACTGCACGTGCTCGGCAGCCGCCAGGCGCACGCCGGCAAATTCGCTTTGCAAGATCAGCTGGACGGCGGCGGCTTCATTGCCCGCCAGCCCGGCGGCACACTGCGCCTGCTCGTCGCGGCGGCTGGCCGATGCGGCAGCGGCGGCGCCCTGCTCGGGTGTCGCCACGGCGGCCTGGAGTTCGGCCGCCTGGTCGGTAGTTCGCTTAAAGATGAAATCGAACATGGTGCGCTATGAGATGGCTAAAACCACCATCATAGCAAAGCGAAGGGGATTTGCCCGAGGCGTATGCTAATTGGGCGGCTATTTCATCGCCGGCATTTGCCGGGTCGATCGGGCGACGGTGCTCGGGGACGGATGTGCCCCGGTTTCATCGATGCTTATTATCGGCAATACTTGCAAGCCGGGAATACTGATCTGGCCATCATCCACGACCCGCAAGGCGTTGACGGTGCTACGTGCGGCCGCCTTCGGTGTTGCCTCGACGGCGGCGCCCGGCGCGAGGCCGGCACGTTTCATTTCTTCCAGATGCTTGTCATGCATCATCAATTGATTCGCGATGGAAAACCATGTTTCGCCGGCGATGGCGTTGCGGGCGATGGCGAACAGCTCCTGCTCCTCCTTTTCCAGCCGCTTCAGCAGCGAGGAGCAGAAGGTTTCGATGCTGTCGCAGATCAGGTTGACCTGGTCGTCGCGCACATCGGCCAGCGAGCCTAGCTTGTCCTGCAACATGCGGATCGACAGCAGCGCGGCCTGGTTCAATCGGTTGAGCTCGTCCAGCAACTGGTCCGCCCGTTCGGTCGCTTCGCGCAGCGCGGGGATCAGGTACATCTCGGTCTTGCGCCAGTGGCAGGCCTGGTACAGGCTGTTCAGATTCTCGCAGGCATATTCCAGCTGCGACAGGGTGATGCGGTTTTGATGCATCAGCGTGGAGCGCACATACTTTTGGAACGATAACAAACTGAGGCGGACACTGGCATGTTCCACCGACAGTGCTACCAGAGTATATGTGGCAGTTAACATTCTGACTCCCAAAGCTGAAGTTGCGCGCGCCCGGATGAGCGGCAAGAGCGGAAGTAAAAGTGTAAATAAAGCCGACAAACACGCCTTGAGCTAGAACAAACGTACGCCCCTGCGTGGTGCACTCCAATATATAACAAGCTGGCCTCGAATGCTATCGCAAAGACAACTGAAGTCGCACCATTCCTGCTTCAGGATGCGGCAATACCACGCCGCCGAAATGCCGTACCAGTTTTTGCACGCCCAGATTCTCGGCCAGCGCGTCGCCGATGATCTCGCCCGTGCCCTGGCTGCGGAAATAATCGATCAATTTCTGGAACAAAATGTAGCCCAGCCCCTGCCCTTTCAAATCGGAACGCACGATGATGGCAAATTCGGCGGACTGATTGTCCGCATCGGCCACGGCGCGCACCACGCCCAGCGTTTCCGGCTCGCCGCCGGCGCTGTTGCGGGTGGCGATGAAGGCCATCGCGCGGTCGTAGTCGATCTGCGTCAGCCGCGCCAGCTGCGCCGGCGGCAGCTCGCGCATGGCGGTGAAGAAGCGCAGCCGCACATCGTCCGGATCGAGCGCGGCGAAGAACACCTGGTGCTGCGGCGCATCCTCCGGCCGGATCGGCCGCAGCAGCAGGCGGCCGCCGCGCCAGTCGATTTCCTGTTCCAGCTCCAGCGGATACGGACGGATCGCCAGCGTCCGGCCACGGCCTACCGGCGCCAGTTGCACGCGCGCGGCCAGCGCCACCACGCCGCCGCCGATGGCCAGCAAGGGATTCAAATCCAGCTCCGCCAGTTGCGGCAGATCGGCCACCATGTCGGCCACCTGCACCAGCGTGCGGCACAGCGCATCGGCGTCGGCATCGGTCTGGCCCTGCGCCAGCAGGCGCGCCACGCGGGTGCGGCCCACCATGTCGCGCGCCAGCACCATGTTCAGCGGCGGCAGGCCGGCGGCGCGGTCGGCCGCGACTTCCGCCGCGATGCCGCCCTGGCCGAAGAACACCACCGGCCCGAACACCGCGTCGGTGCCGATCTGGATGCGGGCGGCGGCCAGCGTGGCGCCGGTCAGCGCCGCCTGCTGCGGCGTCGCCAGCGCGATGCCGTAGGCCGCCAGCAGCGCCCGCGCATCCTTGTCGGACAACTCGCTGCGGCCGGCCGCCAGCGCCGCCGTCACCAGGGCCTGCGCCGCCGCCCGTTCCGGCGCGGCGGTGGCGGGCAGGCGGGCCGGCACCTCCATCAGCAGCTCCTGGTTGCGGCGGTACTGGGCGATCTGCAGGAAGCCATGCACGGCTTTTTCCGGCGTGTCGTAGGTGGGCAGGCCGGCGTCGGCGAACACCTGGCGCGCGGCCGCCGCCGAGCGCCCGCCCAGCCAGCAGGACAGCACGTTCTTCGAGGCCGAGCGCATCATCGGCGCCACCGCCGCCGCGATCAAACTGCTGGGCACCATGGCGGTCGGCGCGTGCAGGAACAGCAGCGCGTCGGCCTGGGTTTCGCGCAGCAGCGCTTCCACCGCGCTGGTGTAGCGCTCGACCGGCACGTCGGCCAGCAGGTCGACCGGATTGGCCAGCGGCGCGTCGGCGCGGCGCAGCAGGCGCAGCGTCTCGGCCGACAGCGGCGCCAGTTGCGCCCCGCCGCAGGCCAGCGCATCGGCGGCGATCAGGCCCAGGCCAGCGCCGTTGGTCAGCACGGCCAGCCGCTCGCCGCGCTGCGGGCGCTGGCGGGCCAGCGTTTCGACGGCGTCGAACAGGTCCTCGGTGGAATGCACCCGCAGCATGCCGGCGCGGCGGATGGCGGCGTCGAACACCAGGTCGGCGCCGGGCGCGGGATCACGTCCCACCTTGAGCACGATCACCGGCTTGCCGCGCGCCGCCAGCCGTCCCGCCGACATGAACTTGCGGGCGCTGCTGACGTCCTCGATGCACAGCAGGATGGCCTCGGTGTCGGCGTCGCCGGCCAGGTAATCGAGCAGGTCGCCGAAATCGACGTCCGAGCCTTCGCCCATGGCGACGAAGCGCGAGAAGCCGATGCCGCGCAGGCTGGCCCAGTCCAGCACCGCCGTGCCCAGCGCGCCCGATTGCGACACGAAGGCCAGCTTGCCGGGATCGGCGGCGATGTGGGTGAAGCTGGCGTTCAGGCCCAGCGCCGGCGACTGCAGGCCGACGCTGCCCGGTCCCAGCACGCGCAGCAGGTGCGGCTTGGCCGCCTCCAGCATCGCCTGCTGCAGGCTGCGGCTGCCGGCGCGCAGGTTCTCCAGCCCCGCCGTCATGACGATGGCGGCGCGGGTGCCGCGCGCGCCCAGTTCGGCGATCAGGCCCGGTATCGTCGACGGCGGCGAACACACTATCGCCAGGTCCGGCGCATCCGGCAGCGCCGCCACGCGGGAGTAGCACGGCAGGTCGTGCAGGCGCTGGTGCTTGGGATTGAGCGGCCAGATGGCGCCGCCGTCGCGGGCGAATCCGGCTTCCACCAGGTTGGCCAGCACCCGCGTGCCGATGCGCTGCGGGTTGTCCGATGCGCCGATCACGGCCACCGAGCGGGGTTGGAACATGCGGTCGAGATTCCTGATGCTCATGGCGGCGATGCCCCTTGTTACCAGCGTGATTTACCAGCTTACCAGCGTGAAGCGTGGTCCTCGGTCACGCCCATCATCTGCGTGACCATGCGTTTGGGTTGGTCCGGCGCGCTGCGCACCCAGCCGGTGAAGGTGCCGATCGGCTGCAGGTAGCGGCTGGCCGCCACCACCAGGTTCTTGTTGTCGCGGCGCGCGCCTTCCGGCGTAAAGTACAGCTCCAGCTGGTCGTCTTCGGTGAAGATGTGCCAAGTCGACAGCGGATCGCTGCTGTCGTAGATGAAGTGCGCCGGCGCCAGCGCGTGCACCTGGCCGTCCAGCCACAGCGCGTTTTCGTGGCCGCCGAAGTAGCCCGCCTGCAGATTGAAGCCCAGCTCCAGGTTATGCGCCGACGCCCAGCGCCACGCCGTATTGCGCGCCAGCAGACCGTTGGAGTAATCGAAGCTGGCGACGCCGCCGGCCAGCGGGTAGTCTTCGCGGAAGGTGCGCACTTCGCCGCTCAGCGGCAGGCCGGACGACTTCTGCGTCGCATGCACCGAGCCCTGCTCGACCGGCCCGGTGGCCAGCAGCAGCGGCGCGGCGCCCGGGCCGAATTCGGCGTCGATCTCCAGGTAGTCGCAGCGCAGCGTCAGGCCGTAGCTGCCGTCGGCGCGGCTGTCGATGGCGATGCTGCTCTTGCGGGTCTTGAAGCTGCTCGATCCGCCGGCATGGTCGGCCAGCCGCGCCGACAGGCCGGGCAAGCCGTCCTGCGAGAAGTTGGCCAGCATGTCGCCGTCGTTGCGGTCGAAGGCGTAGGCGAAGGCGGTGCTGGTCCAGCCCAGGTCGACGATGGCGACCGCGCAGAACACCTGCTCCGTGCACAGCGCCACGTAATGCCAGCGCTTGTGGTGGAAGCGCCGCCAGAAACGGTTGCGCGCAAACGGCGCGGCCAGCTTGCTCCAGTCGATGTGGCCTACCTGGCCAGCGTAGCGGCCGAACAGCGGTTGTCCGTCGGGGCCCAGCAGGCTGGCGGGTGCGGCGGGCAGACTCATAGAACTCCTACTATCATGCGGCTTCCATTTCTTTCGTGTCTTTCGTGTTGAGATCCAGCGCGGCGCGCAGCAGCGGCGCAAAGCCTTCCGGCGCGGCGTGGACGATCTGTATGTCGGGGCATTCGTGCCAGTTGGCCAGGCGCTGCAAGGCGCCGGCGATGTCGCGCACGAAGCGGTCGCTGATGCGCGCGCCGGGTTCCAGCACCAGCGATTTCAATTCGAACACGCCGCCGCGCCGGTGCGCCTTAGCGTCGACCCGCCCGACCAGCGCGCCGCGCCGCAGGATGGGCAGCGTGAAGTAGCCGTAGCGGCGCTTCTCAGCCGGCGTGTAGCATTCGAGCCGGTAGTCGAAGCCGAACAACTCCAGCGCACGGCGGCGGTCCCACACCACCGGGTCGAACGGCGACAGGATGGTGGTCAGCGTCGGCGCCAGCGTGCCGGCGGCGGCAGCGGCCAGCAGCTCCGCGTGGTCCGGATG
The DNA here is from genome assembly GCF_009380165.1 of Rugamonas rivuli. GTDB lineage: Bacteria > Pseudomonadota > Gammaproteobacteria > Burkholderiales > Burkholderiaceae_D > Rugamonas > Rugamonas rivuli. The sequence continues at coordinate 835,156 of NZ_WHUF01000002.1, read as the reverse complement.
GACGTAGATCGGATCGTCCCAGTCGTCGACCCAGGCGCGCAGCAAGGCGCCCTGCCCGACCAGTTCTTCCGGATCGAGGCGCGGCGGCTTGGTGCGGAAGTAGTCGGAGATCCAGCCGGCGCGCGCGCAGCCCATCGCCTTGACCGCCTTGAGCACCAGCGTGCGGCGCGTGTCGTCCATGTGCGGCATGCGGCTGTCGTCCCAGCCGGGCAGCACGCGCTCGGCCAGGTCGTAGATACGCTGGAAGTTCTGGCGTTCGGCGATCATCAGCGCGCCGGCGGTGAACAGCACTTCCAGCGAGCGCTTCTCCGGCTTCCAGCTCCACCAGCCGCCGCTCTGGCCGTCGGTGCGCTCGAAATCGGACGAGCGGGTCGGGCCGTTGACGCGGATGTGGTCCAGCACCGCGTCCACCTCGGCGCGGCGCTCGCGCATCCAGGTTTCCGAATACTTCCAGCCCATCGCCGCCGGATCGAGCATGCGGTGGCGATACAGGCCGTAGTCCTCGATCGGCACGAAGCAGGCCTCGTGCGCCCAGTACTCGAACAGCTGGCCGGCGGCCAGCGCCTGTTCCAGCCACGGCTGCGGATAGTCGCCCAGGCGGCTCCACAACACCAGATAGGGGCTGCGCGCCACCACGTGGATGGTGTCGATCTGCAGCACGCCCATTTGCCGTATCGCGTCCACCACGTCGGCCTGGCGTGCCTTGCGGCGGCGCGGCTGCAGCAAACCCTGCGCCGCCAGATGCAGCGCCCGCGCCGCGGCCAGGCTGATTATCAATTCGGTCATGAGCGCTATTCTAATAAAGAAATCAACATTGCCTGTGATCGGAATGGGGTTTTTTTTGACCGGCCAGCCACAAACGTGACATTTCCGTGCAGAATATCCACAGATGGCGTGCCGCTACCATTTCGCGGGGAATGTAGACTTTCGATGAACCAATTTGCCACTCGCCCGATCGTGATGTTCTTGCGCCGCCTGTACCGGGCGGTCCTGCTGCCCGTGTTTGCGCTGGTGCTGCTGGCGGCCATGTGGGCGGCGGTGACTTATCAGATCGGCCAGGAAAAGCAGACCGCCCGCAACGAGGCGGTGCTGCACAGCCAATCGCTGGCGCGCACGCTGGCCGAACACACCAACCACCTGCTGCGCCAGATCGACCACGCGACCCAACTGTTCAAACTCAAGTTCGAAGAAACCGACGGCGCGCTGCGGCTGGCCGAGTTCACGCGCCGCAACGGCCTGCTCGATTCGCTGCTGCCGTCCAAGCTGGACCTGCCGCTGGCCTTGCTGAACGCCGAAGGCCGCCTGATCGACAGCCGCAACGGCTACTTCGCGCCGGACCAGCACGACCAGGCCTTCTTCCGCCAGCACGCATCCAATCCGGCCGACACGCCGCAGGTATCGACGCCGGTGGTCGAGCCGCGCACCAAGAAATGGCAGATCCTGATTACGCGCCGGCTGAACAACCACCGGGGCGAATTCGCCGGCATCATCATGGTGATGGTCGACCCGGCCTCCTTCGTCGAAGACTACGACCGCATGAACGTCGATCCCGGCGGCGCGGTGCTGCTGGTGAGCCGCGAGAACGGCATGTCCACCGCCCGCGTCGACGAACAGCTGATCATCAGCGATGCGATCGACTTCACGGCGGCGCAAAGCGGCGCCCAGCAGCCCGACGAGCTGCTGCTGGCGCATCCCTTCGACGCCGTCGAGCGCATCTACGGCTATACCGAGATGCCGCGCTACCTGTTGCTGGCGGTGGTCGGCAATCCCGTCACATCGGCGATGGCGCGCTTCGAGCAGCGGCGCAACGTCTACTACGGCGCGGCCGCCATCGCCTCGGTGCTGGTGCTGCTGTTTATCGGCCTGCTGATGCAGCAAGCCTATCGCCTGCGGCGCAGCGCCCGCATGATCACCGAGGCGCAGGCGATGCTGCGCGCGGCGGCCGACGCCAGCATGGACGCGGTCTACCTGATCAAGGCTTGCCGCGTGCGCGGGCCGGGCAAGGAGATCGTCGACTTCACCATCGCCGACCTCAATGAACGCGGCGCCGCGCTGCTGGGTTCCACCGCCGACGAGGTCAAGGGCAAGCGCCTGATCGAGGTGCTGCCTGCGCTGCACACCAAGGGCTTCATCGAAAAATACAAGACGGTGCTGATCTCCGGCCGTCCGCTGGAAGAGGAGTTCGAGGTCGACTTCCTGCCCGGCAGCGGCCATCTGTGGCTGCACCACCAGATCGTCGCCATCGACGAGGGCGTGGCTGTCACCACGCGCGACATCACGCCGCGCAAGGAGGCCGAGCTGGCGATGCGCAAGAACCAGGCGGAGCTGGCGGCCGTAAATGACGCCTCGCCGCTGGGATTGATGCGCGCCGATCCGGCCGGCCACTGCACCTACGTCAACCGCACCTTCGAATTCATCACCGGGCTGACGCGCGAGGAAGCGCTGGGCGATCAGTGGATGCGTGCCGTGCACCCCAACGACCGCGAGGTATTGAAGACGGCCCTGAAGCACATGGCCAAGACCCGCGTGCCCTTCCAGGACACGGTGCGCTGCGTGCACCCCGACGGCATGATGATCTGGATCTCGTTCAAGATCGCCGCGATGGTGGTGGACGGCCAGATCTACGGCTACGTCGGCACGGTGGACGACATCACCCACGTGCGCAAGTCCGTGATGGCGCTGCGCGAAAGCGAATCGCGCCTGCGCACCATCGCCGACACGCTGCCGGCGATGGTGGCCTACATCGATTCGGAAGAGATCTACCGCTTCCACAACGTCGCCTACGAGCGCGAATTCAACCGCACCGGCGTGGCGGTGCTGGGCAAGTCGATCGAGGCGACCATGGGCACGGAGCGCTACCAGTTCCTGGCGCCCTACATCAAGCGCGCGCTGGCCGGCGAAACGCTGACCTTCGAGGAGGACGATCCCGGCGCCGCCGTCGACCGCACCTTCGAGGTGGTCTACATCCCGCAGATGGACGAAGACGGCATTACCGTGATCGGCTTCCACGTCATGCGGCAGGACATCACGGCGCAAAAGCGCGAGAAGCAGCGCCTGCTGAAACTGTCGCAGGTCGATGCGCTGACCGGGTTGACCAACCGCGCCGGCTTCCTGCAAAAGCTCCAGGACGCGATGGCCGCCAGCCGCGAGAGCCACAGCCTGATGGCGGTCATGTACATGGACATCGACCGCTTCAAGCCGGTCAACGACACCTTCGGCCACAGCGTCGGCGACGCGCTGCTGAAGGCGTTCTCGGGACGGCTGACGCACGCCATGCGCGCCAGCGACACCATCGCCCGGCTGGGCGGCGACGAGTTCACCATCATCATGGAGCGCGTCGCCCGCTACGACGACGCCGCGGCGCTGGCGGCCAAGATCGTGGCAGCGATGCAGCCGCCGTTCGACCTGGATGGCACGGTGGTGTCGATTTCGGCCAGCATCGGCATGGCCTACTACCGCGACGAGGATGTCTCCCCGGCCGAACTGCTGAACCGCGCCGACGTGCTGCTGTACGAGGCCAAACAGGGCGGCCGCAACACCTACCGCGCCGGCCCGGCGCTGCCGCCGGCGGCCAGCAACGCGGCTTGACGGACCGCCACGGCGCGGCGGCGCCACTTTTATCAACTCGTCCGACGCCATCTTGCGCTATATTGTGCGCTTCCCGGCTGTTTTGACTACTCACCTTCATGCGTCTGCTGCACACTTCCGACTGGCATCTCGGCCAATCCCTGCATAATTTCGAGCGTAGCTACGAGCACCAGCGCTTCCTGGACTGGCTGCTGGACACCCTCGTCCAAGAACAGGCGGACGCGCTGCTGATCGCCGGCGACATCTTCGACAACGCCAATCCGTCGGCGGCGTCGCAGAAGCAGTTGTACCGATTCCTGCAGCAGGCCAGGGAGCGCCTGCCGCATCTGAACCTGGTGGTCATCGCCGGCAACCACGATTCGCCGGGCCGGCTGGAAGCCCCGGGACCGCTGCTGGAAGCGCATGGCACACGCGTCATCGGCAGCGTGCAGCGCAAGGCCGATGGCGAGATCGACCTCGAACAACTGGTGCTGCCGCTGACAGGCCGCAGCGGCGCGGTGGAGGCGTGGTGCCTGGCCGTGCCTTTCCTGCGTCCCGGCGACGTGCCGCGCATCGCAGAGACGGAGGACGGCGCCGATCCCTATTTGGCGGGCATCGCCCTGCTCTACCGGCAGGCGCTGGAACTGGCGCTGAGCAAGCGCGCGGACGGCCAGGCCATCCTGGCGATGGGCCACTGCCACATGGTCGACGGCCAGATGTCCAACGATTCGGAACGCCGCATCGTCATCGGCGGCACCGAGATGCTGCCGGCGGGGATCTTCGACCCGGCCATCGTCTACGCGGCGCTGGGCCACCTGCATCTGGCGCAGCGCGTGGGCAAGAAGGAGCACATACGCTACTGCGGCAGTCCGATTCCGTTGTCGTTTGCGGAGGTGGGCTATCAGCACCAGGTACTGCGCATCGATATCGACGGCGCGGACGTGCGCGAGATCGTTTCGCTGCCGGTGCCGCGCGCGGTCGAGCTGCTGCGCGTTCCCGCCAAACCGGCGCCGCTGGCGCAGGTGCTGGAAGAACTGGCGGCGCTGGACCTGGCGCCGGCGGAACCCGAACAGCAGCCCTTCCTTGAAGTGCGGGTGCTGCTGGACGCTCCGGAGCCAGGCCTGCGCACGCGCGTCGAGGCGGCGCTGGACGGCAAGCCGGTGCGGCTGGCCAAGATCGAAACCTCCAGCGCAGCGCGCAGCGCGTCCATCGACGACGACGTGATGACGCTGGACCAGCTGGAGCAGCTCAAGCCGGACGACATCTTCCGCCAGCTGTACCGGCAGCGCTTCGACAACGACGCGCCGCCCGAGCAGTTAAGCGCCTTCGCGGAACTCATGCTGACGCCGGGGCAGCCATGAGAATCCTGAGAATCGGTGGTAAGAACCTGGCCTCGCTGGCGGGCGAATTCGGCGTGGACTTCGAGCAGGAGCCGCTGGCGTCCACCGGCCTGTTCGCAATCAGCGGGCCGACCGGCGCCGGCAAGAGCACGCTGCTCGATGCTCTCTGCCTTGCGCTGTACGACGCCACGCCGCGCCTGTTGAAGGTTGCGGGCCGCAGCTATCTGTCCGATGTGGGCGCGGAGACCGTATCCACCCAGGACACGCGCACGCTGCTGCGTCGCGGCACGGCGGAAGGTTATGCGGAGGTCGATTTCGTCGGCAACGACGGCGCGTCCTACCGCGCCCGTTGGAGCGTGCGCCGTTCGCGCACCAAGGTCGAAGGCGCGTTGCAGCCGACCGCGATGACGCTGCACCTGCTGCCGGCCCTGCAACCGATAGGCGGCACCAAGACCGAAGTCAAAGTGGAGATCGAGAAGCGCATCGGCCTGTCGTTCGAGCAGTTCACGCGGGCCGTTCTGCTGGCGCAGAACGAGTTCTCGGCCTTCCTCAAATCCGAGGACAACGAGCGCGGCGAACTGCTGGAGACGCTGACCGGCAGTACCGTCTACACCGAGATTTCGATGCGGGCCTTCGAGCGCGCCAAGCTGGAACAGGCGGCCTTGCAGAACCTGAACGCCCGCCTGGCCGACCAGAAGCCGCTGAGCCTTGAGCAGCGCGGCGAGCTGGAAACGCAAAGCGCCGCCGCAGCGGCCGCGTTGCAGGCGCTGGAGCAGCACAAGGCGGAGCTGGAGCAGGAACTGCGCTGGCACAAGCAGGCCGAGAAGCTGGCCGAGGACGAACAACTGGCGCAGCAAGCCAGCCAGGCCGCCATCGCCGATGTGGAGGCGGCCGCGCCACGCCGCACCGCGTTGGCAGGCATCGCCGCCGTGCAGCCGGCGCGTCCGCTGGCCGAAGATATCCGCCGCATCGCTGCCGACATCGCCGCCACGCAGGCCACCATCACGGCCGGTACGCAGGATGCGGCCATGGCGGCGCAGGCATTGGAACTCGCTATGACGGCGCAGGCGCAGGCAGCGACGCAGGTGCGGGAAGCGGAATCCGCCCAGCGCACCGCCGCACCGCGACTGGATCAGGCCAAGGCGCTGGACGCCCGCATCGAAGCCATGCTGCCCGCCTATCGCCAAGCCGCCGCCGCGTGCGAGCTGGCCGACCAGGCCGACGCCGTCGCCCGCGCCGCGCTGCAAGAGCGTCAGGACGAGCGCAAACGCCTCGGTGCGCAGCATGAAGCCGGCGTCGCCTGGCTGGCGCAGCACAAGCAATGGCAAACGATGGCGCAATCGTGGGAGCGCTGGGATGTGCTGTTCGTGCAGGCCGGCCAAGCCGCCGCGCAAGCCGAGAAGCTCAACACCGCACTGGCCCGCGTCCAGCGCAACGCGAATGCGCACCGCGACGACGAGGCGGAGGCCAGCGCCAAGCTGGCCGCATCCGGCGCCGCGCTGCAAACGCTGGAAGCGCAGCGCCAGGAAGCGGTGCGCGTGCTGGCGGCCCTTCCGGCCGAGCAGTTGCAGGCATCGCGCCGCGATCTGGAGCAGCGTCGCGATCAGTTGGCTACAACTGAAAAACTCTGGATCGAGCTCGATGCGCGCCAGAGCCGCCATGCACATATCGAAACCCAGTCCGCGCAGCTGCGGCAGGCCGTGGCTGCGGCCGAGTTGCAGTTGCAGGCGGCCCAGCAGGAAGGCGTCGGCATCCTGGCGACCTTCTCGCAGGCCGAACGTTCGCTGAAGCTGGCGGAAGCCGCTTGCGCCAAGAACGTGGAAACGCTGCGGGCCGCGCTGGAAGACGGTACGCCCTGCCCGGTCTGCGGATCGCAGGAGCATCCGTACCGGCAGGACGACGGCGGCTTGCACGCGTTGCTGGCCGAGTTGCAGGCCGACGTCGCCGCTTGCCGGCAGCGGATGGAGGCCAACGTCAATCGCCAGGCTGCGCAGCGCGCCACCGAGCAGGCTAGCCTGGAACAACTGAACGCGCTGGCCGCCGAGGGCCGTACGGTAGCGCAGGCGCTGGAACGCGTCGCCGCTGCGTGGCAATCGGCATCGCTGCCGTCGGCGCTGCCGCCCGAGCCGGAGCGCACCGGCTGGTTCGTCGACCAACTGGAACAGGTGCGCGATGCGCTGCACTCCATCGAGCGGCAGGAAGGAGCGCTGTACGCCGCCCGCATCGCCCGCGACCAGGCGCAATCGGCGTGCGATGTGGCGGCGGCCGAGCATACGCGTTTGCAAAGCGCGGCCTCGCACGCGCAGACCGCGCTGGCGCAAGCCAATGCTGAACACAAGGCGCTCGACGACCAGCGCATCGAAGTCGCGCTAACGCTGGGCGCCCTGCTTGCCGATCTGGACCCGGCCTTCAGTGGCGGCGACATGCCAAGCGAGGAGTGGAAGGACGACTGGAAGGCCGGCCCCGCGCGTTTCCACGAAGCCCGCCAGGCCGAAAGCAGGCAATGGCTGGCGCAGCGCGCAGCGCATGACGAACGCGCCGCCGTCATTGCCACCATCGATGTGGAAGTCAAGGCGCTGGGCGAGGCGCAGGCCAAGGCCGGCATGGACGCCGTCAACGCCCGCGTGGCCTACAGCAGCGCGGACGCCGCGCTCAAGGACATGCAGCAGCAGCGCATGGCGCTGTGGAACGGCAAGGAAGTGCGCGATATCGAAGCGGCGCTTATCGCCGCCATCGACGCGGCCAGGGAACGGTTGGCAGGGTTGCAGACTGCCGCGCAGCAGGCGGCCCAGGCTCGAGTTCGCGCAGACGAGGCGCTGGCCCAGGCCGCGCAACGGCTGGTGGCTCTGCACGGTGCGTCGTCCACGGCGGCGGCCGCGCTGTCGGATTGGGTCGCGGCCTTCCAGCAGCGCCAGCCCGATGCTGGCCTGCGCGATATCGATCACCTGCACCTGCTGCTGGCGCATTCGGCCGACGACATCGATGCCGAACGCGCCGCGCTGCTAACCATCGACCGCGCCGCCGACAACGCCGCCGCAGTGCTCAAGGAACGCCAGCGCCAACGCGAACAGCACCAGCTGTCCGCGCCTCCCGCCCGCAGCGAGGAGCCCGACGCCCAGTCGCCGATCGCCCTGCTGGCCGCCGCCCTGAACACGCTGATGGCCGAACGCAAAACCGCCCACGACACTGCCACCTCCCTGCAGCTCTCGCTGGCGCAGGACGACGCCAAACGCCGCCAATCGCAAGCCATGCTGGCCGAGATCGAGCGCCAGGAAGCAATCGAACAGCGCTGGGCGCGCATGAGCGACCTGATAGGCTCGGCCGACGGCAAGAAGTTCCGCAACTACGCCCAGCAGTTCACGCTGGACGTCCTGCTGGGTTATGCCAACGCCCACCTCAACCACCTCTCGCGCCGCTACCAGCTCGAACGCATCGACAACCCGGCCGCACCATCACTGGCGCTGCTGGTGCGCGACCAGGACATGGGCGGCGAGATGCGCTCGGTGCACTCGCTGTCCGGCGGCGAATCGTTCCTGGTCTCGCTGGCGCTGGCGCTGGGACTGGCCTCGCTGTCGTCCAACCGCGTGCGCGTGGAATCGCTGTTCATCGACGAAGGCTTCGGCAGCCTGGACGCCGAGACCCTGCGCGTGGCGATGGACGCGCTGGACGGCCTGCAAGCAATGGGCCGCAAAGTCGGCGTCATCTCGCACGTGCAGGAGATGACGGAGCGGATCGCCGTCAAAATATTGGTCCAGCCTTCAGCGGGCGGCAAGAGCACGGTCACAGTGCAGTAGAATAGTGCTTTATTGCCAATCCAGGTCGGCCCATGAAACTGCTGCTTCGTCTGTGCTTCTGCCTGTCCCTGACCATGCCGGTGGCGCACGCGGCGACCTGCGCCGCGCCGTTCAAGCAGGCGGACGGCTGGGAACTCGCCGCACCCGAAGCATCGGGCTTCAACGCCAATGCGCTGTGCGTCACGCTGACCGCGCTGGCGCAGGGCAAGGACAACATCCACGGCATCATCGTCGAACGCCACGGCAAGCTGGTGGCGGAGATGTACCGCAGCGGCAAGGACCACTCGATCCGGCGCGGGCTGGGCGTGTGGCCGCCGTTCGCGCCGACGGTGGAATTCGGCCCGGACACGCTGCACGACGTGCGCTCGATCGGCAAGAGCGTCATCAGCCTGCTGGTCGGCATCGAGAAGCAGCACGGCAAAATCGCCGCGCTCACCACGCCGGTGCTGGACTACTACCCCGAATACCACGACCTGCGCTCGCCGCAGCTGAACGCCATCCACCTCGAACACCTGCTGACCATGAGCGGCGGCTGGAAATGGGATGAAGGCGCGCAGCCCAACAACGAACTGCGCCTGTTCTGGAAGGCCGACCAGCTGCGCTACGTGCTGGAGCGCCCTGTGGTGGCGCCGCCCGGCACCGTCTGGAACTACAACGGCGGCGGCACCACCATCCTGGCCGATATCGTCACCCGCGTCAGCGGCCAGCCGTGGCTTGAGGTCGCGCGCAAGGAGCTGTTCGAACCGCTGGGCATCGTGCAGTGGGAATGGGTGACGGACCTGCGCGGCCGGCCGGCGCCGTTCGCCGGACTGCGCCTGCGTCCGCGCGACATGGCCAAGATCGGACGGCTGATGCTCAACCGCGGCCGCTGGAACGGCCAGCAGATCGTGGCCGAGGAATGGGTGGACGAATCACTCAAGCCGCGCCTGAGCGTGGGCTTCCGCAGTCCGGGTAATCAGCCGGACGAACTGCATTACGGCTATCAGTGGTGGGACGGCACGGCGGCCTGGCACGGCCGGCGCACGCCGTGGAGCGCCGCCTTCGGCAACGGCGGCCAGCGCATCTTCATCGTGCCGGAGCTGGACCTGACGGTGGTGATTACCGCCGGCGACTACGGGTCGGACGCGATGGGCGCGAAGGTCAACCAGCTGCTGCACACCTTGATCGCCACGGTCAGCGAGTAGTACGGTCCTTGCGTTCCATCTTCAGCATCTCCCACCCCAGTTCGCGGCGGATTTGCTCAGCATCCGGCGGTGGGCGCCGTTCCGCGATCTGCGTCTGCAACCACTGCCGCACTGATTCTTTGCTCGGTTGCTTCTTTTGGTCCATGGCCTTGCCTCTTTGGTGGAAGAACGATCCCTGAGACCTTCAACGCGGGCCAGACCCGCCAGTTGACCGGCAGGCGTCTGCGAATTTGCAACCATTTGCTACAGATTTGCTATCATTGAGACGAGCAGGAGGCAGCGCACACCACCATGAGCATAGGCGCCATAGCACCGAGTTCCGCCAGCCAGCCACCGGCGCGTGCAACGCCTCCGGTGCAGGTTGCGTCGTCGGCGACGCCTGCGGGGCCGGCCTCCGCGTCGACCGCTTCATCCCCCAACACCAATTTCTCCGGCAGCGATTCGGCCACCAACCTGACGCCGGAAGCGCTGGCCCTGGTCGCCCAGCTCAAAGCCCGCGACACCGAGGTGCGCCAGCACGAGCAGGCACACCTGGCCACCGCCGGCGGCCTGGCCACGTCCGGCGCCTCCTACACCTACCAGCGCGGCCCGAATGGCGTCGACTACGCCATCGGCGGCGAGGTGCATATCGATACATCGCCAGGCCGCACGCCACAGGAAACCATCGAACGCGCCCACACGATCCAGGCCGCGGCGCTGGCCCCGGCCGATCCCTCCGGCGCAGACCGCGCCGTGGCGGCCCAGGCGCAGCAGCTGGAACTGCAAGCCCGCGCCGAACTGGCGACGCAGCAGGTGGAACAGGCCACGGCGCGCACTCAGGGGTCGGCGCCTGTAGCAGGCGACGCCGCCAAGGTCCGGCGCACCTACGAAGTGGCGCCGCTGGTGCCGCCCAAGCTGGATATCTACGCCTGAATGTTAGAATCCCGCCTTTGCAAGCCACTCAAAGAGCAACCATGTTAAAAGCACCACGCACCCTGACCTTCAAATGCGCCAAATGCGCCAAAGCCGTGCAGGTCCGCCTGCAAAAAGTATCGGCCTGCTCGCACATCCAGCCTTACCTGGGTATTTGCGCCTGCGGCGAAGTCAAACACCACGCCATCGGCCAGAAAGACGCCGTCGCTTCCTACCTGGCAGCCCCGGAAGGCTGGACCCATCACCATTAATCTTTGCGGCACCCTCAAGAAATCGGCCGGGGGACCGTTATAGAAGTATTATCAAACCGAATCCGCTGGAACCTGCCATGTCTATCCTACCTGCTCTCGGCGCCCGCACCTTGCCGGCGTCCCTCTACGGCGCCAACCCGCTTAACGATGGCAAGACTGCCGGCACTTCCGCCGCCAGACAGGTGAAACCGGTCGATTCCTCGCCGATTTCACTGTCCAACGACGGCCTGGAAAAGCACGTGGCTTCGGTCGGCAATGCGACCATCGACTTCGCACAGGATTTCCTGGGCAGCTTCGCCAAATCGCTGTTCGGCGACGCCGCCAAGGGTGCGGTCATCGATTTCAACTCGGCCAGCCTGGATACCTCGTCCACCCTCGCCGTCGGCGTGGAGCACAGCTCCGGGCCTAAGGGCAGCAGCGACGCCGCCGCCTTCCAGCTGACCGACAGCTCGCACTTCATCGGCAAGGGCACGATCACCACCGCCGACGGCCGCAAATTCGATTTTGAAGTGGAAGTCCAGTACAACGCCGAATTGAGCGGCGCCGCAAGCCAGACCACGTCCACCAGCAGCGACAAGGCCAACGAAGCCGCCGCCAAGCGTCCGGTGGCGAGCAACGGCGCCAGCACCGAGAACCTGCCGACCGTGCAGGTGCCGAACATCGACTTCCCGGGCACGCTGGCCGACCTGTTCAAACTGATAGGCCGCGACCTGCAATCGGCGCTGTCGACCGGCGACAGCTCGGCAAGCCAGACCAGCGACGGCATCGACCGCAACACCCTGCGCAGCCTGTCGCTGCGCCTGCTCAACCTGGTCGACAGCAAGGACACCAACACCTACACCGCACCGACCGCCGCCGACAAGGCCAAGTCGATCGCCGACGCTTACGGTTCGCAGACCGCTGCGCCGGAGGCTGGCACCAGTGCTGGAACCAACGCCGGAACCAGCGCGACGCCCGCGCCGGCCGACGATCCGATCTCGCTCGCACCGGGCGCCAAAGACGCGACAAGCTAAGCGCCAAGTATAATAAGCACCGCAGCACCAAAAACGCCGGCAGGGATGGACACCATCCCCGGCGTTTTTTGTGTTGGTCCATTCAGCTTATTACACCTACCGATTGCCCCGACATGTCCGCACAAATCACCACCTCCCCTACGCCGCAACAGATCCACTGGGAGGAGAACGGCGTGCAGTGCGCCGCGCGCTGGCGCTCCGAAGCGGGCATGCCGCCGCCTAAGCGCGTCGTCATCGCCGACGACACCACCAATGCGGACGTAGCCTACCGCCTGGCCTGCGAAGGCACGGCGCTGCTGTGGCGCGGCGATTTCCAGAACGCCCGCCAACTGCTGCAAGCGCTGGCACGCCGCGCGGACCACAAGGGCAAGCCGTCGAAGAAAGCCAAGCCGGCCAAAGTGCCTGCAACGGCGACCGAAGCCTTCCACCTGCATCGCCAGGCGCAATCGCAGCGGGCGCGCACGCTGGCGATGCTGCTGATTCCATTCGACGCCGGCTACGAAATCCCGCTGCGCCGCGCGCCGGACGTGCAGCTGGCCTGCAACGAGGCATACGGCCGCTTCGAAGAACCGTTCATCGCCTCGCTGCGCGAGCTGCTTGGCCTGATCGGCGCGCACGAGTGGCGCCGCACCGGGGTGGAGATCCCGGCGCTGGACGCGCGCATCCACCCGCACTACGGCGTGTTCTCGCCGGTGCGCGGAGAGTATGTGGAACTGGTGGCGAATGCGCCGCTGCCTTCGGGCGTCAAGCTGGCCTATGACATCGGCGCCGGTACCGGCGTGCTGTCGGCGGTGCTGGCCAAGCGCGGCGTGGCGCGCATCGTCGCCACCGACCAGGATCAGCGGGCGTTGAGCTGCGCACGCGAGAACCTGGCGCGGCTGGACCTGGACGGCCAGGTCGAACTGCTGGAAGCGGACCTGTTCCCGGAAGGCCGCGCGCCGCTGGTGGTGTGTAATCCGCCGTGGGTGCCTGCGCGTCCGAGTTCGCCGATTGAATACGCGGTCTACGATCCGGACAGCCGCATGCTGCGCGGTTTCCTGGCCGGCCTGTCGGCCCACCTGACGCCGGGGGGCGAAGGCTGGCTGATTCTGTCGGACCTGGCCGAGCACCTGGGCCTGCGTCCACGCGAAGAGCTGATGGAATGGATCGCCGCCGCCGGCCTGAAAGTCATCGACCGCCAGGACGTGCGCCCTACCCATCCGCGCGCCGCCGACGCCACCGACCCGCTGCACGCCGCCCGCGCTGCCGAAGTCACGTCGCTGTGGCGCCTGGCCGCCAGCCAGGCTGGAAGCTGAGTTTAGCCCGGTGCGTCGAGCCGGGTGCCATCTTTGAACACGATGGCCTGGACTTCAAAGCTCAGCTTGATCTTGTCTGCCTCGGCATTCCACATTTTCATATGATCCGGCAAGAACTGATTAATCGTCATGCCGGCTCCCTTCTGCAAAATGCCTTGCCTGGCTTCGACGCCGTGGTCGTTGGACCAGGTGATGTCGATGATGCTGTCACCGAACATGTCGGTGAAATGAAGAATGCCCTTGAAGCCAGCGATGTCTTTGTCGCCCTTGTTGGTGAAGGCAAGGTCCATGAACACCACGCGTTGCTGAAATTCCCCGGTCGAGTTACGCTTCCCGATCAGCTTGACCGCCAGCATTTTCGCCAAGGCATCCTGCTGGGCCTTGCGCTCGGCTTCCGCTTTCTTGTTTAACTCCGCCGCTTTCGCTGCCTCGGCTTCCTCCTTCGCCTGCCACGCTTCCTGCTCTTTGATTGCCTGGCCGACCGTTACGCCGGCGGGCACCTCTTGCCCTGAGAGGATGGTCCGCCCGACGTAGCCCATGAGCTTGGCCCCTTCGTCGGCGGTAAGTTTCTTGCCCATTTCCTCTTTTTGCTCATCCGTCAGCTTCGCAACCTCGAAGTTATGGGGATTAGAACAACCCAGGAGCATGCACGCCGCAAGCGCCATCACGAACAGTTGTTTCACAAGACGAAATTCCACTACTGGCATCATTTTTTTCCTTTGTTATTGATAAAGCTGCAGGGAGTCTACCTATAGGCGACGGTCCAAAATACGTTCTTTGTAACAAATACACCGTATCCCCAAGCAACATGGCTGGACAGCGGCGTAGTGATGCGATAAACATAAGCATCACTTAAAAAATCCCGGAAAATATAAGTGGCTCTTATTTTGACCCTTGCGGAATGCAAAAGGCCTATGTATAATTCGGGCCTCAGACGCGGGGTGGAGCAGTCTGGCAGCTCGTCGGGCTCATAACCCGAAGGTCACAGGTTCAAATCCTGTCCCCGCAACCAGATCCGAAAAGCCGCTGATTCTTGCAAAAGAATCAGCGGCTTTTTACATTTGCGGCCATACCCAAGCCGTCACAAAACTGTCACAATCACTCCTTTTGGTTAGCCAGGGAGGCGTGTGTGAAGGATCAAGTTCAGGTATCAGCACAACAGGAGCAGGACGCTCCAGTCAATCCATCACGCCGCCGCATCTTCCAGGCCGCCGCCGCTACCGGCATGGCCGCTTCCCTGCCCTCGCTGGGCGAGGCCGCGACCGTCAAACCGGCCGCCGTCAAAGGCTCGCTGGACGCCAAGCTTCAAGCCCACGTCAAGAACGTGGTGGTGATCTACCTGGAAAACCGCAGCTTCAACAACCTGTTCGCCAACTTCCCCGGCACCGCCTGGCCTTTGTCGGCCGCCACCGCCGCCGCCTGCCAGCAGCGCGACCGCGACGGCTCCGTGCTGCCGGCGCTGCCGAAAGTTTGGGGCGGCATGGTGCCGAACACCCAGGACATCGGCGGCAAAAAATACGCGCTCAAGGAAGACGACGTCAAAGGCCTGCCGAACGCGCCGTTCAAACTGGTCGACACCGAAGGCAAGCCGCTGCCGGAAGCCGTGATCACGCGCGACCTGTGGCACCTGTTCTACCAGAACCAGATGCAGATCAACGCGGGCAAGAACGACGGCTTCGCGGCCTGGGGCAACACCGGCGGCATGGTCATGGGCTACTACGGCGAGACCAGCAAAAACCTCGGTCTGTGGAAGATCGCCGAACAGTACACGCTGTGCGATAACTTCTTCATGGCGGCCTTCGGCGGCTCCTACCTGAACCACCAGTTCCTGATCTCCGGCCGCACGCCCGAGTACTTCAACGCCAAGGACACCGCGGCCAAGAAGAAGATCGCGGTGCTGGACGACGGCCCTACCGGCTTCCGCCTGTCCGTGACCAAGGAAAGCCCCGCCTCGGCGATGGACGGCCAGCCGCACTTCGTCAACAACGGCGCCATCACGCCGGACGGCTACGCGGTCAACACCATGGCCCCGCCCTACCAGCCGAGCTACATCCGCCCCGCCTACGACGGCGATCCACTGCTGGCCGATCCGAACGACTCCGGCACCCTGCCGCCACAAAGCTACGACACCATCGGCGACCTGCTGTCGGCCAAGAAGGTCAGCTGGGCGTGGTACGGCGGCGCGTGGCAAGCCGCGCTGGATGCGCGCGGCGGCGGCGAGAAGCCCAACTTCCAGTACCACCACCAGCCGTTCAACTACTTCAAGCAGTTCGCTCCCGGCACCGCCGCACGCGCCGAGCACCTGCGCGACGGTGGCCTGGGCGACAGCCCGATCTCGAACAAGTTCATCGCCGACGCCATCGCCGGCAAGCTGCCCGCCGTGACGTTCTACAAACCGCAGGGTAATCTGAACCTGCACGCCGGCTACTCGGACATCGAGTCCGGTGACGCCCACATCGCCAACGTGATCGAGCACCTGAAGAAGTCCCCGCAGTGGAAGGACATGGTCGTAGTGATCACCTTCGACGAGAACGGCGGCTGGTGGGACCACGTGGCGCCGCCGAAGGGCGACCGCTGGGGTCCGGGCTCGCGCATTCCAGCCATCGTCATCTCGCCGTACGCGAAAAAAGGCCAGGTCGACCACACCTTCTACGACACCACGTCGATCATGCGCTTCATCACCCGCCTGCACGGCCTGCCGCTGCTGGAAGGCCTGAAGCTGCGCAACGACGCCTTCGCCGCCCGCAACGCGCTGCCGCCGGGCGACCTGACGGGAGCGCTGAGCTTCCGTTGAGTTTGGGCTTTGTGTTACACTTCGCCCCTAACTTACACTGAGCCCGACTGCTGCAGCCGGGCTTTTGTTTTTTTTCAGATGAGAGATAAAAAAGATAACGCTACGTTCGACCTGCCCGGCTTCAGCCCGGCCGCGCCGCTCGAACCGGAAGCAAAGCGTCCGCCGCCGCCACGCGGCAAGCGCGCCACACTCAAGCAAGTGCAACTGGAACTGCTCGAACCGACCGACACCTCCGGCCTGCCGGTCTGGGTGCGCGACGAAAACCTGGACCTCACCGGCTTGCCGGTGTGGGCGCCAAACTAATAACAACCCGATTATCACAGCGTCAGCGAGCCTGTTAGACTGTGACCACGTCCTTTTTGAACAGGTCTGACACCATGACATCCACCGCCTTTTCCAGCCTGCCGCTGGCCCCTACCCTGCTCGACAATCTCGATTCGCTCGGCTACAAAGAGATGACCACGATCCAGGCGCAAAGCTTGCCGTCGGTGCTGGAAGGCCGCGACCTGATCGCCCAGGCCAAGACCGGCAGCGGCAAGACCGCGGCCTTCGGCATCGGCATCCTGGCCAAGCTCAATCCCGCGTGGTTCGCCGTGCAGGCGCTGGTGCTGTGCCCGACCCGCGAACTGGCCGACCAGGTGGCCAATGAGCTGCGCCGCCTGGCGCGCGCCACCGGCAACGTCAAGGTGCTGGTGCTGACCGGCGGCTCGCCGATGCGTCCGCAGATCGCGTCGCTGGAACACGGCGCCCACATCGTGGTCGGCACGCCCGGCCGCGTGCGCGACCACCTGGGCCGCAACACGCTGGACCTGTCCAAGGTCGAAACGCTGGTGCTGGACGAAGCGGACCGCATGACCGACATGGGCTTCTACGACGAAATCGCCGGCATCGTCAGCGCCTGCCCTAAGCGTCGCCAGACCTTGCTGTTCTCGGCCACCTACCCGGACGACATCCGCCGCGCCACCGATTCCTTCCTGGTCGATCCAGTTGAAGTGACGGTCGAAGCGCAGCACGACAACAGCCAGATCGAACAGCTGTTCTTCGAAATCGGCTTCGACCAGCGCACTGCCGCCGTCGCGCGCCTGCTGGGCCACTACAAGCCGGTATCGGCCATCGCCTTCTGCAACACCAAGGTGCAGTGCCGCGAGCTGGTGGAAGAGCTGCAATCGAAGGGCTTCTCCGCGATGGCGCTGTATGGCGAACTGGAACAGAAGGAACGCGACGAGATCCTGGTGCTGTTCTCGAACCGCAGCTGCTCCGTGCTGGTGGCCACCGACGTCGCCGCGCGCGGCCTGGACATCCCGAATCTGGAAGCGGTGATCAACGTCGACGTGTCGAAGGACACCGAGGTGCACATCCACCGCATCGGCCGCACCGGCCGTGGCACGGAACAGGGCCTGGCCCTGTCGCTGTGCGCGCCGAACGAGAAGAAGTGGGTCAAGCTGATCGAGGAATACCAGCAATCCGAAGTCCAATGGTTCGACCTGAAAAGCCTGGACGACAACGAGTACGGCGTCGATCCTGCGCCGATGATGACGCTGGTGATCTCGGGCGGCAAAAAGGACAAGCTGCGTCCTGGCGACCTGCTGGGCGCACTGACCGGCGACGCAGGCCTCTCCAAGGAACAAGTCGGCAAGATCAACGTGTTCGAGTTCCAGACCTACGTGGCGATCGACCGCCGCGTGGCTTACGACGCCTTCGAACGCCTCAGCCGGAACAATCCGCTGGGCGGCGACTTCGGCGCCATCAAAGGCCGCAACTTCAAGATGCGCTTTATCGAATCCTGATGTCGTTCAACGGTGCGGCTGCTCGATATGCGGCAGCAGCACCGTGAGGATGCCCAGCAGCGGCAGGAACGAACACAGTTTGTACACATAGGCGATGCCGGCCACGTCGGCGATATGCCCCATGGCGGCGGCGCCGATGCCGCTCACGCCGAACATCAATCCAAAGAAGATCCCCGCAATCATGCCGACCTTGCCCGGCATGAGCTCCTGCGCGAACACCACGATGGCGGAGAACGCCGACGAAATAACAAAGCCAATCACCACCGACAGCACGGCCGTCCAGAACAGGCTTACGTAAGGCAGCATCAGCGTGAACGGCGCGGCGCCGAGTATCGATATCCAGATCACGCGCTTGCGGCCGATGCGGTCGCCGATAGGCCCGCCCATGAAGGTGCCAGCAGCCACCGCCGCCAAAAACAGGAACAGGTACATCTGCGCCGACGACACCGACAGGCCGAATTTATCGATCAGGTAGAAGGTGTAGTAGCTGCTCAAGCTGGACATGTAGATGTACTTGGAGAAGACCAGCAGCGCCAGCACCGCCAGTGCGCCATAAACGCGGCCTTTAGATAAGGGCGATACGGCATGTGCGGCGGCTTTGCGCGGCAACCCGGCCAGATGGGCGCTGTGCCAGCGGCTCACGCGCACCAGCACCAGGATCGCGGCCGCCACCAGCAGCGCGAACCAGGCGATATTGCCCTGCCCCCGGCCGATGATGATGGCCGCGGCCAGCAAGGGGCCGAGCGCCGAGCCGACATTGCCGCCGACCTGGAACAGCGATTGCGCAAAACCGAACCGCCCACCCGAGGCGATGCGCGCCACGCGCGAAGCCTCCGGGTGGAAGGTCGAAGAACCGACGCCGATCAGCGCTGCGGCCAGCAGCAAGGCCGGGAAGCTGGCGGCGACGGACATCATCAGCACGCCGATCAGCGTGGACACCATCCCCATCGGCAGCAGCCATGGCATGGGACGGCGGTCGGTGTACAGGCCTATCCACGGCTGCAACAGCGAGGCGGTGCACTGGAAGGTCAACGTGATCAAGCCCACCTGCGCGAACGTCAGGCCGAACTGCGCCTTCAGCATCGGGTAGATCGATGGCAGCATGGCTTGCGTCAGGTCGTTCAGCAGATGGACCAGCGCGACCGCGCCGAGAATGGAAATGACGGTGTCGCCGTGGGGACGGCTGGAAGCGGAGATAGTCGAGGTATTCATGCCGTCCAGTGTAATATGGCTAAAAATCCGATCTATTCCATATTTCGTCGAATAAGTGACATATGAAAGCCCTTAAACGCAGCAGCGACCACCGCGACTACCAGCGCGTGCCACGCGTCGTCACGGCCATGGCGCGGGACGAGGTGCATGGCGTGTCGGTGGCGCCGCACAGCCACGAACGCGCGCAGCTGCTGTATGCGACCGAGGGGCTGATGAAGGTGAAGACGGCCTTCGGCGTGTGGATACTGCCGCCGCGCCGGGCGCTGTTCATCCCGCCCGGCGTGGTGCACCAATGGACCTCCATGAGCCGCGTGACGATGCGGACCATCTACATCGAGGCCAAGGTGGCGCAGGCGTTCGGCGACAGCTGCCGCGTGATCGAAGTCAGCCCGCTGTTGCGGGAGTTGATCTTGTCGCTGCTGGATGAACCGATCGAATATCCGCTGCCGGGACGCGGCAAGCATCTGGCGATGCTGATCCTGTCCGAGCTGGCGGCGGCGGAGACGGTGCCGATAGCGATCCCCTGGCCACGCGACCGGCGCCTGCTGGCTGTGTGCGAGGGCATCGTCGACGATCCGGGCAGCCCGCGCACCATCGAGGACTGGGCCGCCGAAGCCGGCGCCAGTGCGCGCACGTTGATACGCCTGTTCCCGAAAGAGACAGGGCTGCATTACCGCCAGTGGGTGCAGCAGGTGCATCTGGCCGAAGCCTTCGGCCGGCTGGCACGCGGCGACAGCGTGGGCGAGATCGCGACGGCACTGGGTTACGCCAGTCCGAGCGCGTTCAGTGCGATGTTCCGTCGCATCCTCGGCAAGACGCCGCAGCACTATCTGAGCGGCTGGCGCGCGCCCTTGCAGAACGCAGGGACTTAGGCCGCCGCCAGCGCAAAGCGGAACACGGCACCGCGCTGCGGCACGCGCACCAGTTCGATGGTGCTGCCGTGCAGTTGCAGGATGCGGCTGACGATCAGCAGGCCCAAGCCCCCTTCCCTATGTTCGCCACGCAGCGCGAACGGACGGCGGAACAGCACGTCCTCCATGTCCGCCGGGATGCCTGGGCCGGTGTCGCCGACGGTGATGCGGACCTGTCCCTGCTCGTTGGCCTCCACCGCAATCTCCACCGTGCCGCCGGTGGGCGTGTGGCGGATGGCGTTGTCGAACAGATTGGTCAGCACGCGCTCGATCATGCCCAGGTCCGCGCTCACCATCGGCGCGGGGTGCGGCAGTACGGCATTCAGGTGCAGCAGCTTTTCCTCGGCCCGCAGTTCGAATTTCTGGAACACGTCCTGTATCAGATCGCTGAGCGAGAAGGCTTCGATCTCGGGCGCCACCGCGCCGTGTTCAAGGCGGGCCAGTTCGAACAAGGCCTGCGCCAGGCGGCCCACCTTGCGGCTCTGCGCCAGCGCGATGCCGAGATAGTGCTGGCGGCCCGCCGCGTCCAGCGTCTCATCCTTCAGCGACAGCGTCTCCAGATAGCCGTGCAGTGAGCCCAGCGGCGTGCGCAGGTCGTGCGAAATGTTCGCCACCACTTCGCGGCGCTCGTGGTCCAGCTGGCGCACGGTTTGCCATTGCTCGTTGATGCGCTCCGCCATCTCGCTGTAGGTGCGCTCCAGGATGGCGATTTCGTCGCGGCGGCCGCCGGCGTTGGGCGGCGGCAGCAGCAGTTGTTCGGCCTTGGTGTCCAGCTGGCCCATGGTCGCGGCAAGGCGATTCAACGGCCGCGTGATCAGACGGAAGGCGACCAGGCCGGCCAGCAGGCCAAGCAGCGCCACCACCGCCATCGACCACAGGGTCGTGCGCAGCGCCGAGCTGGCGGTAGCGCGTGCGGCGAGGCGGTCGTGCTCTTCGCTTTGCAGGATCACGTAGATGTAGCCGACCTTGCGTTCGTCCATGCGCAGCACGGCAGCGCTGAAGACCTTGCGGCCGCTGTCGCTGCGGGGATCGTCGCCCTGGATCGGCAAGGGCTGGTTGTCCAGCAGGCGGCGGATGGGGTCGAGGTTCACGCGGTCCCGCTTCAGGTGGCCGGCCGGCGCGGCGTGGCCGACGATGCGGCCTTCCATGTCCAGCAGGTAGACCTCGACGTTGGGATTGACCACCATCAGCTGGCCGAACAGGCGGCGCACGGCTTCGGGGCCGAGGCCTTCGCTTGCGGGGGCGCCGGTTGGCGCGGGATCGCTGTCGGCGTGCATCAGCTGTGCGTCGAGCGCGATGCTGCGCGCCAGGCCGCGCGACAGGCCCTGCACCACTTCCTTCTCATGCATGATGTTGGCGCGGATCTGCAGCCAGGCGGAGGCGCCGCAGCAGGCCAGCAGCAGCACCGAAAACACCAGCGACAGGCGCTGCGAAAGGCTCAGGTTCATGCCGCAGGTGCGCCGTTGGCGAAGCGGTAGCCCTTGCCCCAGACGGTGAGGATGCGGGCCGGGTCGGCGGGATCGGCTTCGATCTTGGCGCGCAGGCGGTTGATGTGGGTGTTGACGGTGTGTTCGTAGCCGTCGTGCTGGTAGCCCCAGACCTGGTTGAGCAGGTCCAGCCGCGAGAACACTTTTTCCGGGTGCTTGACGAAGAAGTACAGCAGGTCGAATTCACGCGGCGTCAGGTCCAGCGGGCGGCCTTCGACCTGGGCCTGGCGGGTCAGCGGGTCGAGGCGGACGCCGTTCAGCTCAAGTGCGCCGGCTTCGTTGCGCTGGTTGCGAGCCATGGCGTCGGCGCGACGCAGCAGCGCCTTGACGCGGGCCACCAGCTCCAGCACCGAGAACGGTTTGACGAGGTAGTCGTCCGCGCCCAGCTCCAGGCCGAGGATGCGGTGCACTTCGCTGGAACGGGCGCTGGTGATGATGATGGGCGTGTAGGTCGCCATCGCGCGCGCCTGACGGCAGATCTCCAGTCCGTCCACGCCGGGCAGCATCAGGTCGAGGATCAGCGCATCCCAGCCGCCGGTGCGCAGTTGGGCCAGGCCCTGGTTGCCGTCGGCGCAGTGCGTGACCTGGTAGCCCTCGTCCTGCAAATGCAGGCGCAGCAGGTCGGCAATGGGCATATCATCCTCTACGATCAGGACGCGTTTTGGTAAATCCATAGTCTGTCGGGCCGGGTAAAAGTCGGAATGCCGCCATTGTGAGGGATTCCTGCGCAGGAAAGTATCACATTTAATTGAAGTTTACGTGAGGATTTCGTCAGCGCTTCGGGGCCAGAATGGCTGCATCGACATTTCACTTTACGGAGTTTGTATGACTTCCAGACGCAAATTTCTCTTCACTAGCGGCGCAGCCTTGGTGGCAAGCGCCGTGACTTTACGTTGGCATGCCGCGCATGCGGCACCGGCTGCAGCATGGGAAGTGACCCACACGGATGCGGAATGGCGTGCTTTGCTGTCGCCTGCGCAGTACGAGATTCTGCGGCGCGGCGGTACGGAACGGCCGTTCAGCAGCCCGTTCTACAAGGAGCACCGCACCGGGAAGTTCTTCTGCGCCGGATGCCAGAATCCGCTGTTCTCGTCTTCCACCAAGTTCGATAGCGGTACCGGCTGGCCCAGTTTCTGGAAGCCGCTGGAGCGCGGCGTCTACACCGCCCGCACCACATCGCTGGGGTTCCGTGGCGCGGAGGTGCAGTGCCGCCGCTGCGGGGGGCATCTGGGCGATGTGTTCGACGATGGCCCGGAACCGACCGGTCTGCGGTATTGCATCGACGGGTTGGCGCTGGTGTTCACGCCTGGCGCGGCTTAAGGGAGGGCGATCGCTATGCTGCTGATACTTCTTTCCTATCTAGGCGGGGCGCTGACGATACTCAGCCCTTGTATTTTGCCGGTGCTGCCGTTTGTGTTTACGCGCACGGGGCAGCCGTTTGTGCGCAGCGGCCTGCCGCTGCTGGCCGGGATGGCGCTGACCTTTGCGCTGGTGGCGACGCTGGCTGCCGTCGGCGGTGGCTGGGTGGTACAGGCTAACCAATATGGGCGCTGGGTCGCCGTGGCGTTGATGGCTTTCTTCGGCCTGACGCTGATGCTGCCGCATCTGGCGGACAGGCTGACCAAGCCACTGGTGGCGCTGGGCGACAAACTGTCGAACAAGGCGCAGCAGGCCGATGACTCGACTGGTGGCAGCGCGTGGTCGGGGACGCGGGCGTCCTTCCTGCTGGGGATTGCGACTGGCTTGTTGTGGGCGCCTTGCGCGGGACCGGTTCTGGGCCTGGTGCTGACCGGAGCGGCGTTGAACGGGGCCAGTGCGGAGACTACGCTGCTGCTGTTGGCGTATGCGGCAGGTGCAGCGACTTCGCTGGGACTGGCGCTGCTCATCGGCGGTAAAGTCTTCACTGCGATGAAGCGCTCGCTGGGCGCGGGCGAATGGGTACGGCGCGGATTGGGCGTGGCGATGCTCGGCGGCGTGGCGGCGATTGCGAGCGGACTGGATACGGGATTGCTAACGAAGGTGTCCACGGTCGCTACGGCGGGGCTGGAGCAGAAGCTGATCGACAAGCTGTCGCCTCGCCCTCCGCAAGATGGCGCGATGATGTCGCGGACGGCGATGACGGGCAATGGCCCTGCCATGACAGCCATGCATGCCGTGGCAACCGGCGGCAGCACGCTGCCAGTGGAAGGCAAACTGACGCAGCTGACCGGCGCGGTCGAATGGCTGAACTCCACTCCACTCACCGCCGAGCAGTTGAAAGGCAAAGTGGTGCTGGTCGATTTCTGGACCTACTCCTGCATCAACTGCCTGCGCACCATGCCATACGTGAAAGCCTGGGCGGAAAAATACCGCGACCAGGGCTTGGTGGTGATCGGCGTGCACGCTCCCGAATTCGCTTTCGAACGCGATATCGGCAACGTGCGCAAGGCGATCAAGGACCTCGGCATCACCTACCCTGTCGCGGTCGATAACAACTTCGCCATCTGGCGCTCGTTCGGCAACCAGTACTGGCCCGCGCACTACTTCATCGACGCCAAGGGCCAGATCCGTCACCACCACTTCGGCGAAGGCGAATACGCCCAATCTGAACAGGTGATCCAGCAGCTGCTGGAAGAAGCGGGCCACAAGGATGTCGCCAACAGCGTGGTCAGCGCGGAAGACGCCAAGGGCGTGCAGCAGGCCGCCGACATGGGACAAGTGGCCTCACCGGAAACCTATCTGGGCTACGAACGCGCACAGAACTTCGCCTCGCCGGAAAGCCAGGCCGCGGACCAGGCCCGCAGCTACACCGCGCCTGCCAAACCATCGCTGAACCAATGGGGCCTGGCGGGCAGCTGGTTGTCGCAGCCGGACCAGGTGACGCTGAACCAAGGCACCGGCCGCATCGTCTACCGCTTCCACGCTCGCGACCTGCATCTGGTGCTCGGCCCCGGCAAGGACGGCAAACCGGTACGCTTCCGCGTGACGATAGACGGCGCTGCGCCGGGCGCCAACCACGGCACCGACGTAGCCGCCGACGGCAGCGGCACCATCACCGGCCAGCGTTTGTATCAGCTGGTGCGGCAGTCCGGCAGCATCGGCGACCGCACCTTCAGCATTGAATTCCTCGATCCCGGCGTACAAGCCTACGCCTTTACCTTTGGTTGAAATGGAGAGCGAACTATGAACAGCATACTGAAAAACTGGGGCGGCCCGGCCGCATTGGTCAGCGCAGCGATCTTCGGCGTGGCTTTGTGGCAGCAGCCGGCGGAATCGGCGGAAGTCGCGGTGGTGATCGCGCCGCCGGCCGTCGACGAGCCGGCAGGCAGCGAGCACGCGGCCACCGCCATCTTTGCCGGCGGCTGCTTCTGGGGCGTGCAGGGCGTGTTCCAGCACGTGAAGGGCGTGAGCAATGCGGTCTCCGGCTATGCCGGCGGCGACGGCCGCAGCGCCAGCTACGAAGCCGTCAGCGGCGGCGACACCGGCCACGCGGAGAGCGTGAAGATCACCTACGATCCGGCGCAGATCAGCTACGGCAAGCTGCTGCAGATCTTCTTCTCGGTGGCGCATAATCCGACGGAGCTGAACCGCCAGGGACCGGACAGCGGCACGCAGTACCGCTCCGCGATCTTCCCGCAAACGCCGGTGCAGCGCAGCGTGGCGGAAAAATACATCGCCCAGCTGGATGCCTCGCGCGCGTTCAAGAAGCCGCTGGCGACCAAGATCGAAATGAACAAGGCCTTCTACCCGGCCGAGACCTATCACCAGAACTACCTGACGCTGCACCCCAGCGATCCCTACATCGCCTTCAACGACCTGCCCAAGGTCGAGAACCTGAAACGTATCGCGCCGGATGTCTATCGCGCCGATCCGGTGCTGGTGCGTAAAGGGTTGTAGTGCATGCCTGTAGTACAATTACAGGAAACTACGACAGGCCAAGAGCCATGGACCACCGAGACGATCCTTCACCCGATTCACCGCTGCGGCGCCGGCTGCTGGGCGGCCTGCTGTCCGCTGCGGCGCCCACGCTGCCGCTGATACTGCCGTCCAGCGCCAGCGCGGCCGACGCGCCGATCCAGGTCGGCGGCCTGCCCGTCACCTGCAATCTGACGCTGCCGGTGGCCTGCATGGCGAAGGCCGCCGATGCAGGCAAGCCTGGCGCGCTGCCGCGCGGCTTCGAGTACAGCAAATACAACGGCTGGCCCGAGGTCAAGGAATCGCTGATGACGGGCCGCATCCAGGCGGCCTACATGCTGGCGCCGCTGGTGATGGATTTGGCCGACAAGCGCATCCCCGTCAAGATCGTCTCGCTGGGCCACCGTTCGGGCGCCGTCATCATGGTGCGCACCGATTCGCCGCACAAAAAATTCTCCGACCTGCGCGGCAAGCGCATCGCCATACCGAGCCGCTTCGCGGTGGACTTCCTCTTCCTGCGAAAAATGCTGGCGCGCGAGAAGATGACGCCGAAGGATATCGAGATCGTCGAGATGGCGCCGCCGGACATGCCGGCCGCACTGTACGCCAAGGCGGTCGATGGCTACTGCACCGGCGAGCCTTTCGGCGCGGCCGCGCAGCGCGCTGGCTACGCCCGTCCGCTGGCGATGACGCGAGACGAGTGGCGCAACTACATCTGCTGCGTGCTGACGGTGCGCGAGGAACTGATCAAGGAGAACCGGCCGCTGGTGCAGGAGCTGGTCAACTACGTGCAGGCCGCAGGCAGCTGGCTCGATTCGGCGCCGGTCAGCCGCGAAAAGGCGATCACCATCGCCGCCGGCCGCAAGTACTTCAATCAAGACCCGAACATCCTGCGCTTCGTGATGCAGAATCCCACCGACCGCGTGACCTACGGCGACCTGCGCATGATACGTGCGGAGTTCGATGAATTGATGCAGCTGTCGATCGAGGCTGGCACCATCAAGCGGCCTGTCGCCTACGAATCGTACGTGGACGAGAGCTTCGTCAAGGCTATCAAGCCGGTCGCCATCAACATATGAGCAAGTTGAGAATAGCACTACTGGCGATGTCGATCGCGTTCGGCGCGCAGGCCGCCGACACCCTGGGCCTGAAAGCCGGCGTGTTCGATCCGCCGCGCATGGCGCCGGACTTCACGGTGCGCGGCTCGGACGGCAAGGAGCTGAAACTGAGCCAGTACCGGGGCAAGCTGGTGCTGCTGGAATTCGGCTACACGTCCTGCGTGGACGTATGCCCTGTTTCGCTGGGCATGCTGGCGGAAGCGCGCCGGCAGATGGGGGCGCAGGCCAGCCAGCTGCAGGTCATCTACGTCACCGTCGATCCCGAGCGCGACACGCCCGGCCGCATGCGGAACTATCTGCGCGCCTTCGATCCGACCTTCATCGGCGCCACCGGCACGCCGCAGCAGATGGCGCGTGTACGCCAGGACTACGGCATCACCGCCACCAAGAAAATGATCGATGGCAGCAAGACCGACTACACCGTCGGCCATTCCTCCTACTTGTACTTCGTCGACCGCAAGGGCAGCCTGCGCGCGCTGCTGCCGTTCGGACGCACCGCCGCCGACGTGGTGCACGACGCCACGCTGCTGTTGAAGAATTGAGTACGCATCAGCCTCGCCGCCGCGCACGCGCAGCCGTTATCGCGTTGAGCCTCGCCGCAGCAGGTCTTGCTGCGTTATGCGCGTGGGCCGCGCTGGCGCCCATCGCCCTGGCCTCCCGCGACGAGCTGTTTGAAATCCCCAACGGCACCTGGGCACGCCGCATGGCCGGCGACAAGGTGGAGATCCTGCCGTCCGAAATTCACCTGACCCAGGGCGCCAACGACGTACTCCTGCTGCGCAACAAGGACAGCGTGCCGCAGATTTTCGGGCCGGTGCTGATCATGCCCGGCCAGAGTTTCCGGCTGCCGTTCGAAACCGTCTCCATCAACGACTTCGCCTGCACCGCACACGCCAGCGGGCAAATGCGGGTGGTGGTCGACGCCCTGCCCGCCGCCGGCTGGCCGCGCCTGAAGTGGCGGGCCTTGCACGCCTGGACGCGCGCGCCGCACCTGCTTTCAACCTGAATGGACGCCATGGAAAAACTCAAGAAAATCCTGCCGCCGCTGGCGGTGCTGGCCTCGCTGATCGCACTGTGGTGGATCGTCGTGGTGCAGACCGAAAGCGTGATCTTCCCAACGCCGCTGCAAGTGGTGACGGGCACGCTGGAGCTGGCGGAAGACGGTACGCTGTGGGAGCACATCGGCGCTTCGCTGTTCCGGGTCGGCACCGGCTTCGGGCTGGCGGCGGCGGTGGCGATTCCGCTCGGCCTGTGGATGGGGCGCGTGGACGGCGCCTACATCACGCTCAATCCCATCTTCCAGATCCTGCGGCCGATATCGCCGATCGCGTGGATACCACTGGCGATCCTGTGGTTCGGCGTCGGCAATCTGTCGCCGGTGTTCCTGATCTTTATCGCCGCCGTGTTCCCGATGATCGTGCAGACGGCGGCCGGCGTGCACACCATCGAGCGGCGCTATCTGCGGGCGGCGGAGAACTTCGGCGTCTCGCGCACTACGCTGTTCCGGCAGGTGATCATCCCGGCGGTGCTGCCGGAAATTATCGTCGGCATGCGCATCGCGCTGGGCGTGGCGTGGCTGGTGGTGGTGGCGGCGGAGATGATCGCGCTGCGCTCCGGCCTGGGCTACCTCATCATGGACTCGCGCAATGCCGGCAACCGCTACGACCTGGTCATCGCCGGCATGATTATCATCGGCGTCATCGGCCTGATACTGGACGCGGTGATGCGCAAACTCGAAGGCCTCAAATCGGTAAGGTGGCGCTATGGACGCTAAAATCGTCGTCAAGGAAATCAAGAAAAGCTTCAAGGATTTGCCGGTGGTCGGCGGCGTCAGTCTCGATGTGCGGGATGGCGAGTTCGTCGCCATCGTCGGTCCGTCCGGCTGCGGCAAGTCGACGCTGATGAAGATCATCGCCGGCTTCGAGCAGCCCACCGAGGGCGAGGTGCGCATCGACGGCATGGTGCGGCGCGGGCCCAATCCCAAGGGCATCTCGATCTCGCAGCATGGCTCGGTGTTCCCGTGGCTAACGGTGCAGCAAAACCTGATGTTCGGCCTGACCGGCGATGGCCACGGCGACAAGTCGGCGCTGGCCGATCACTACGCGGAGATGGTGGGGCTGAAGGGTTTCGAGAGCAGCTATCCGCACGAGCTGTCGGGCGGCATGCTGAAACGGGTGGAGCTGGCGCGTGCGCTGGTGGTCAAGCCGGAGATCCTGTACATGGACGAGCCCTTCTCCGCACTGGATGCGTTGATGAACCTGAAGATGCGCACCGAACTGCTCCGCATCCTGGCCGAGGAGCGCCACACCGTCATCCTGATCACGCACGATGTGGAGGAAGCGCTGTTCATGGCGGACCGCATCCTGGTGCTGTCGCCACGGCCGACGCGGATACAGGCGACCTTCGAAGTGCCGCAGCCGCATCCGCGCAAGTTGTCGCAGCCCCAGTTCCAGGAGATGAAGGAACAGATCCTGCGCGAGCTGGGTGTGACTATCTAAGGGCTGACTAGCGCACAGCCAGCGAGACGCTGGCGGGGAATTGCGGGGCGCGGCGGTGCAGCGTGGCTTGCTCGTAGGCGTAGGCCATGCCGATCAATGCCGCTTCGCTGTAGGCGGCGCCGACGAAGGACAGGCCGACCGGCAAGCCATGCACATGCCCGGCCGGCACGGTGATGTGCGGGTAGCCGGCCACCGCCGCCGGCGACGAGAAGCTGCCGCCGAAATGGTCGCCGTTGATGAAGTCCGTCAGCCACGCCGGCCCGCCGGTCGGCGCCACCAGCGCGTCGAGCCGGTGTTCGCGCATGACCTGGTCGATGCCTTCGGCGCGCGAGTAGCGCTGGTTGTTGGCCAACGCTTCGCGGTAGGCTGGTGTGTCGAGGTCGCCCTTCGCTTGCGAGCGCTCCAGGTATTCCTGGCCGAAGTACGGCAGCTCCTGCTGCCCGTGTTTCTGGTTGTAGGCGATGACGTCGGCCATGTTCGACACCGGCGCATGCGGCGCGTATTCCTTCAGGTAGGCCGCCAGGTCGGCCTTGAATTCGTAGAGCAGCACTTCGGTCTCGCTGTCGCCGTACTTGCCGACGTTGGGTACTTCAGTGTCGATCAGCTCCGCGCCCTGCGCCTTCAAATCCTGCAGCGCCTTCTCGATCACCGCATCCAGCTCGTCGTTACTGCCGAAGAAGTTGCGGGCGACGCCGATGCGCCGGCCCTTCAAGCCGCCCTTCTGCAGCGCGGCTCGGTAGTCGCCGGTCTTGCCGGCGCTGTCCTGCGTGACAGGATCCCTGGCGTCGACGCCGGTCATCGCGGCCAGCATCAGCGCGGCGTCGGCGACGC
This sequence comes from Rugamonas rivuli, assembly GCF_009380165.1. Lineage (GTDB taxonomy): Bacteria > Pseudomonadota > Gammaproteobacteria > Burkholderiales > Burkholderiaceae_D > Rugamonas > Rugamonas rivuli. Next base: position 805,268 of record NZ_WHUF01000002.1, on the reverse strand, counting down.
TGCGCGCCATCGGGCCGGCCGTGTCCTGCGAGTGGGCGATAGGAATGATGCCGCTGCGGCTGACCAGCCCCAGCGTGGGCTTGATGCCGACCAAGCCGCAGATCGAGGCCGGCGAGACGATGGAGCCGTCGGTCTCGGTGCCGACCGCCAGCGTGGCCAGGCCGGCGGCGATCGCCGCGCCCGAGCCGGAGCTGGAGCCGCTGCAGTTGCGGTCCAACGAATACGGGTTCAAGGTCAATCCACCGCGCCCGCTCCAGCCGCTGACCGAGTGCGGCGAGCGCATATTGGCCCATTCGCTCAGGTTGGTCTTGCCGATGATGACGGCGCCGGCCGCCCGCAGTTGCGCGGCTACATGCGCGTCGCGCGCGGCGCGGATGCCGTTCAGCGCCAGCGAGCCGGCGGTGGTGCTCATGCGGTCGCCGGTGGCGATATTGTCTTTGAGGAGAACCGGGATACCGTGCAGCGGGCCGCGCACGCGCTTGAGGTTGCGTTCGCGGTCCATTTCCAGCGCGATCTTCAACGCTTCGGGATTGATTTCGATGATGGCGTTGATGCGGGGACCGGACTTGTCGATGGTCTTGATGCGGGCCAGGTATTGCGACGTCAGCGAGTGCGAGGTCAGCTTGCCGGCCTCCATCATCTGCTGCTGTTCCCAGACGCCGGCGTCGAGGATGCCGCCGCTGCCGAGCTTGGACGCCGCACCGGCAGGCGTCGCCAACACCCGGTTGCTACCCGCCGCGGCACCCGCCGCTACGCCGATCCGAACGAATTCCCTGCGATCCATGCCATCCTCGTGATTGGTTTGTACTGATCACCTATGCGCACTATTTGTTGCGTCGCATAAATATATCAGCGTGTTGACACCTACACCACAAAAATTATTACAAATCAGCAAATAATTCCTAAGATCCAATAAAAAAAGCACGCCGGCATGTGTTTCACATACGCTGGCGTGCTTTTTTAGCACTGAAACCGATTAGTTACGAACGATACGCTTGTATTCGTTGGTACGGGTGTCGATCTCGATGACGTCGTCCTGGCTCACGAACAGTGGCACTTGAACGGTGTGACGCTTCGATTCGATAGCGTTTTCGATCTTGGCTTCTTTCAGGACGTTGCCCGAAGTGTTGCCTTTGACCGCAGGCTCCGAGTACACAACCTGACGCGCGATGGTGGTTGGCAGTTCAACCGAGATTGCTTTGCCGTCGTAGAACACGGCTTCGCATTCCATACCGTCTTTCAGGTAGTTCAGCGCTTCGCCCAGGTTTTCTTCTTCGATTTCGTACTGTTCGTAGTCAGCGTCCATGAAGACGTACAGTGGGTCGGCGAAGTACGAGTAGGTCACTGGCTTTTTGTCCAGAACCACTACGTCGAACTTGTCATCGCCGCGGAAGACGTTTTCCATCGGGGTGTTGGTCAGAAGATTTTTCATCTTCCATTTGTACGTGAAGCCCGTGCGGCTCGAACCGTTGACGTCGGAACGCAGAACGATCATAGGCTTGCTGTCAACCATGATGATGTTGCCAACACGAATTTCTTTTGCAGGTTTCATAGAGAGTGTACGTAAAAAGTAGGTTGCGTAAAAATCATCTGTCGCCAGGCGGGAAGCCCAAAGCTCACGGTTGATCAGGTAAAAATGCGCTAGAGATTAACCCGGCATTATACCTTGTTTTTCCCGCACCGCCTATCTCAGCGTGGCGGCGAACGCCATCAGATTGGCGGCCAGATCGCCGTTGGCCCGCATTTGCGCCTGCCATGCGGCGGCGCGTTGCGCCATGGCCGGCATCTGGCGTTCGAACGCCTGCCACAGCGCGGACCAGTCGGCGCCCTCGCCCGCCGTCGGTGCGCCGTTCCAGCGCAGCGAAAACTCGGCCAGCGCATTGAGCTCGCCGGCGTAGCGCTGCAGGAAGGCGCGCAGTTTTTTGTGGTGCAGGTCTTCGTCCTGCGGATAGATGTGCCAGACGAAAGGCCGGCCCGCCCATTGCGCGCGCACGAAGGAATCCTCGCCGCGCACAAAGTTCAGGTCGCAGGCCCACAGCAGCTGGTCGTAGTCCGGCTGCGGCACGAAGGGCAGCACGCGCACGGTCAGCGCGCCGCGCGTGGCGCTGGCGCCGGCCTTGGCTTCGGCGCCGAGAAAGGCTTGCACCGCCTCGGCCGCCACGCCTTCCGGCACCAGACAGGTCAGCGGCTGCGCGGCTGCGGTCCACACGTCCAGCAGCGCCGACACCGGCGCGTGCGGGTAGCAGAACAGCGTGACCTTGGTCGATGCCATCTCGGCCGGCGTGACGCCGAAGCGGGCCAGAAAATCCGCCATCGCCGCCGGCGACGACTGGAAGCTGCGGCGCGCTTGATCCAGTTCACTTTCGCACAGCAGGCCGCCGGTCTTGCCGGTGAAGCCGGGGAAGAAGAAGTGCTTGGTCAGCGGCAGGCGCGGATGCGGCGAGGTCAGGCGATGGCAGCCTTCGACCCACTCTTCCGCCGTCAAGCCTTCCAGGTTGAACCAAACCGGGCGCGGCTCGCATTGCGCCATCGCTTCGATGTAGCCGGGCGGGATGTCGACGGCGAAGAATTCGATGACGATGTCGGCCACGTCGGCGGGCGTGAAGACGCCATCCTGGTCGCGCCAATGGCGCACGATGACGCCGTCCAGCTGCTGGCTGGCGGCGGCGCGGTCGACCTCGGGGCAGATGCGGTGGAAGCTGACCAGGTCGTCGACCCACAGCGTGACGGCCAGGCCGTGCTCGCGCCGCAGCTGGCGCGCGAGGCGCCAGCAAATGCCGATGTCGCCGTAGTTGTCGACTACACGGCAGAACAGATCGAGGCGGCGGAGTTGGTTCATGGCGGATAGCGAAAAAATGCGAGGCTGGATGATACCTGATTAACGCGAGACAGCCACCAAGAATACCAAAACTTCTGCGGACGGTCCCAGTCCAATCCCTTCCAGCGCAGGTGATGACAGCCCGCATGCGGCGGGCCGAGCCACGCTGGCCAACACCAACCACAACAAGGAGATACCATGAATGAGTTTCAACAGTACTATGGTCAGCAACTAGCGCCGCAACAACTGGGCGGCCTGGCGCCGCAAGGCTTCTTCGGCGGCCTGCTGGGTGCGCCGCTGGGCGGGCTGATCGGCCGCGGCATCGGCGGTCTGTTCGGCAACTCCCGCCTCGGCAACCAGATCGGCCAGGCGGCCGGCGGCATCGGCGGCGCCTTCCTGCCGTTCAGCGTGGACCCCGTGACGGCGGCCTATGCACAACAAGCACAGCAACAACAGCAACTGCAACAACTACAACAAGCCCAGCTGGCGCCGCAAGGCTGGTTCGGCAATATCATCAAGAGCGTGGCGCAGCCGCTGGGCGGCGCGATCGGCGGCGCCTTCGGTAACGCCGGCCTGGGCAACACCATCGGCGGCATCGCCAGCCAGCTGGGCGGCATGCTGCCCTTCGCGGCCGATCCGCTGCAGCAAGCCTATGCGCAACAGGCCGCGCAAGTACAACAGCTGCAGCAATTGCAAGCACAGGGACTGGCGCCGCAAGGCTGGTTCGGCAACATCATCAAGAGCGTGGGCCGTCCGCTGGGCGGCATGATCGGCGGCGCCTTCGGCCATGCCGGCTTGGGCAACACCATCGGCGGCATCGCCAGCCAACTGGGCGGCATGCTGCCCTTCTCGGTCGATCCGGCCGAGCAGGCGGCCGCATTGCAGGACGTGCAGCTGCAATCGCAAGGCCTGGTACCGCAAGGCTACTTCGGCAACCTGCTGCGCCATCGCGCCAACACCGGCATCATCAGCCCACCCATCTTCAGCAACCCCATCGGCAGCCCCGGCATCGGCTACTCCAGCCCCGGCATCGCCAACATGCTGCCGTTCGCTGCCGATCCCGTCTCGCAAGCGTATGCGCAGCAAGCCCAGGACGCGCAACTACAACAACTACAAGGCCTGGCGCCGCAAGGCTGGTTCGGCAACCTGATCAAGAACGTGGCGCAGCCGCTGGGCGGCGCGATCGGCGGCGCCTTCGGCAATGCCGGCCTGGGCAACACCATCGGCGGCATCGCCAGCCAGCTGGGCGGCATGCTGCCGTTCGCGGTCGATCCGGTGACGGCGGCCTATGCGCAGCAGCAGGCACAACTGGCGCAACTGGCCCAGCAAGCCAACGCCGGCAACAACGCGCTGTACGGCGGCCAAACGCTGCACTGATCGTTTGACGCCCTGAGCCGCAAACGGGGCGGCGTCCGTGCGCCGCCCCTGCCCTCCGACGGCCACGGCCGCGGAGGGCGCCGTTCTTTTTAAGGAGATTCCCATGACAGAAGCCCAAGCCGCGCCGAGCAGGAAGGCGCGGTATCTGATCCACGCCGTCGACGGTGCGCCGGTGGTCGATTTTCTGGCGCTGGCCGAGATCGACCCCGAGATCACGGTGGTCGACGTGATCGGCCCGCACGACGCGCCGCATACGGTAGTCGTCGAAATCAGCGCCGACAAAGCCCGCGTGCTGGAGCTGCACTTCCGCAGCACCGGCACGCCCTCCCATCAATTAACGATAGAACCGGACCAGCCGCTGTCGCTCTTCGATAGCACGCAGACCGGGCCAATTTGAAAGGAATGTTCATGGCCAAAACCACCAACGACGGCGTTTCATCACCGTCGGACTCCACTCCTTCCGGCGGCGCTGAAGGCGCCGCGCCCATCGAAGGCGGCGGCCGCTCCGGCCGCGGCTCTGTTGCCGGAAGTTCCGGCCCGTCCAGCGCCAATGGCAACGAAGCGCGCGTGGTAGCCGAGCCCGTCGGCAGCAGCGGCGCTGGCGCTGGCCGCGCCATCGGCGCGCGCAAAAAGCAGTATGTGATCACCCCACGCCAGCCGGACGGTCTGCAGGCAATGAACTTCCAACCACTGCAATTCGCAGATCTGGAGCGCAGGCTGCGCAGCAGTAACGATATCGAGGTGGTCGACACGGTCGGCCCGAAATCCGGGTTCCACACGCTGGCCAACGGCATGGGCGACGTAAAAGACGTGCTGGTGGCTCGCATGACGGTGCAGAAGGCCGCCTTGCTACACCAGCAAGGCCAGGGCCGGCTGCTGGTCGAGCAAGACCACCACCTGAACCTGATGGAGCCGGCGCTGCGCCAGCCTGTGATGGTGACGGGCCTGATGCCGGCGGGCGAAGGCCCCGTGTTCAGCGCCGTCATCAGCGTGATCGGCAAGGACGGTGCGCCGCAGGCCGAGGCCGAGGTATCGCTGTTCGGCAGCATGCTGCCGGCCAGCGGAGTGACAGACGCCAATGGCCAGGTCACGTTGTCGCTGTTCGGCGAGACGCGGGAATCGGTGCGCGGGCTGTACGTCAAGCCCAAGGCCGACTATTGGAGCTTTTACCAAAGCGATCCCGACATCAGCACCGAAGAAGCCAACGTGGTGACGCTGCGGGCGCTGTCGGACTGGCCGTCGCTGGCCGGCTTCCCGCGCCAGCGCGCCTACGGCTGGGGCCAGAAGGCGATGCGGCTGGACCAGCTGCCGGGCAACTACCGCGGCCAGGGCATCAAGATCGCCATCATCGATTCGGGCGCGGCCACCACGCACGCCAACCTGCGCGGCATCAAGGCCGGCTTCGACGTGTTGAACAAGAAGACCAATCCCGACGGCTGGAAACAGGACACGCTGGGCCACGGCTCACACTGCGCGGGCGTGATCGTGGCGGCCGACATCGCCTCGGGCATACGCGGCTTCGCGCCGGACGCCGAGGCGCACGTCTGCAAGCTGTTCCCCGGCGGGCAAGTGAGCCAACTGATCGATGCGCTGGGGTACTGCATCGACAATGAGATCGACGTGGTCAACCTGAGCCTGGGCGGAAACGAGGTGTCGGAGGCGCTGGAGCAGCAGATCGTGCGCGCCAAGCGGGCCGGCATCGCCTGCATTGTCGCGGCCGGCAATTCGGGCGGCGCAGTGCAGTATCCCGCCTCGTCGCCGAATGTGCTGGCGGTGGCGGCGATCGGCAAGCTCGACGAGTTCCCGCCCGACAGCTACCACGCGCAGACGCTGGACCAGAACGTCGACGCCTACGGTTATTTCACGGCCAAGTTCAGCTGCTTCGGGCCGCAGGTGGCGGTGTGCGGGCCGGGCGTGGCGATCACGTCCTGCGTGCCGCCGAATAATTTCGCGGCCTGGGACGGCACGTCGATGGCGACGCCACACATCACGGGACTGGCGGCGCTGACGCTGGCCCACCACCCGGACTTCCAGACGCCGCAGTACAAGGCGCGCGGCGCCGAGCGGGTCGAGCGGCTGTTCCAGCTGATACGCGCCAGCGCGCACCGCGTCAGCCTGGGCGACCAGAGCCGCACCGGTTTCGGCTTGCCGGATGTGCTGGTGGCGGTGGGCTTGCAGACGCAGGCCGGCCAGCAGCCGGCGCAGGCGGTGGCGCCGCAGGCCGCCACGCTGGCGCCGATGATGGCGGGGCAGCCGCTGGGCAATAATTTCGCCAGCCTGATGGGCAATCTGGGTGGTGCGCAGGTCTACGATCCGCTGGCGCTGGACATGGCGCGCGCGCAATTCGCGGCCTATGGCGGCTGGCCGCCGCTGCATGTGGGCGCCTTCCCGCTGCCCAAGCCGTACAACCCCATCATGTGGTAGGCCCGGAAATGCAAAAAGCCGCACTAGGCGGCTTTTTGCATCAACTGGCGTCCCCAGGGGGATTCGAACCCCCGTACTCACCGTGAAAGGGTGATGTCCTAGGCCTCTAGACGATGGGGACAGAAATCTGTCCGTACTGCGATATTGGAAAAGTCCTGTAACACTGGCGTCCCCAGGGGGATTCGAACCCCCGTACTCACCGTGAAAGGGTGATGTCCTAGGCCTCTAGACGATGGGGACTTTTCCAAGGCGCGAATCATAGCAGTCTCTATCGCACTTGGCAATAGCAAACCCTTGTTTTTACAGGAAAAAGCCGAAACATAGTCGGGCTTGCAACAGGCGGGCAAACGCCGCAAAAACAAAAAAGCCGCTCAAGGCGGCTTTGCTGTGCTGGCGTCCCCAGGGGGATTCGAACCCCCGTACTCACCGTGAAAGGGTGATGTCCTAGGCCTCTAGACGATGGGGACATGTCGGTGCTTCCTGCGCTAATGGTGGAGGTAAGCGGGATCGAACCGCTGACCTCTTGCATGCCATGCAAGCGCTCTCCCAGCTGAGCTATACCCCCCGGGCGCAGAAAGTCTTCTGTCGTACTACGTTTTTACTACTCATCAGCCTGGCAAAGCTGGCGTCCCCAGGGGGATTCGAACCCCCGTACTCACCGTGAAAGGGTGATGTCCTAGGCCTCTAGACGATGGGGACCTTGGAACTACGGTAACAACATGCGTCATCATCTCCGCGCAGTGGTGGAGGTAAGCGGGATCGAACCGCTGACCTCTTGCATGCCATGCAAGCGCTCTCCCAGCTGAGCTATACCCCCGGGCGCAGAAACAATAAAAGCCGCTTGCGCGACTTTTGTTTTCACTACTTGTATCTATCCAGCATAAAGCCAAACATCAAACAAATCAGTACAAACAACGTCAACTACAACATCTACAACTTGGCGTCCCCAGGGGGATTCGAACCCCCGTACTCACCGTGAAAGGGTGATGTCCTAGGCCTCTAGACGATGGGGACTGCGAACAACCAATTCTGCAACGTGGTGGAGGTAAGCGGGATCGAACCGCTGACCTCTTGCATGCCATGCAAGCGCTCTCCCAGCTGAGCTATACCCCCGTTTGCTGCAGAAACAAGAGTATAGCAAAGAAGCTGCACTATGCAAATACCCTTTTGCAACTTTGCTCAGGATTCAATGCAGAATCACAGAAACTTGGCGAGGCGGGCCAGGATGACGTCGCGACCGAAGATCTGCAGCACCGCATCGATGGCCGGGGTTTGCAGCTGGCCGGTGACGATCAGGCGCAGCGGCATCGCCATCTGCGGCATCTTCAGCGTGTTGGCGGCCAATACTTCCTTGATCATCGCGGCCAGCGCTTCCTTGGTCCACTCCACCGTTTTGCAACGCCCGGCAAACTGCGCCAGCGCCGGCTTGACGGCGTCGGTCAGGTGCTGGGTCATCAGCGCGGCGTCCGGCTGCGGCGTGCGGAAGAACAGCATGGCGGCGTCGGCCAGTTCGTTGACGGTGCTGACGCGCTCCTTCATCAGCGCCAGCACGGCCGGCAACGACGGAGCGCCCTCGCCTTCCAGCACGGCGCCGGCGGCCAGCATGCGCGGCTGCGCCAGCGCGGCCAGGCGCTCGTTGTCGGCCTGCTTGATGTAGTGGTTGTTGAGCCAGTTCAGTTTCTCGATGTTGAACTGCGCGGCCGAGTTCGACAGGTGGGTGCCGTCGAACCAAGCGCATACCTGCTCCATCGAAAACACTTCGTCGTCGCCGTGGCTCCAGCCCAGGCGCGCCAGGTAGTTCAGGATCGCTTCCGGCAGATAGCCTTGCGCCGGGTAATCCATGACGTTGACGGCGTCCTTGCGCTTGGACATCTTCTGGCCGTCGGCGCCCAGGATCATCGGCAGGTGGCCATACAGCGGCAGCGGTGCGCCGATGGCGCGCAGGATGTTGATCTGGCGCGGCGTGTTGTTGACGTGGTCGTCGCCGCGCAGCACGTGGCTGATTTCCATGTCCCAGTCGTCGACGGCGACGCAGAAGTTATAGGTCGGCGTGCCGTCCGGGCGGGCGATGACCAGGTCGTCCAGTTCCTTGTTGCCGATGGTGATGGTGCCTTTGACGAAATCGTCCCAGCTCACTTCGCCGTCCAGCGGGTTCTTGAAGCGCACCACCGGCTTGCGGTCGGCCGGGATGGCCGGCAGGGTCTTGCCCGGCTCAGGACGCCAGGTGCCGTCGTAGCGCGGCTTCTCGCCGGCTTCGCGCATGCGCTCGCGCATCGCTTCGACTTCTTCCGGCGACGAGTAGCAATGGTAGGCGGTGCCGGCTTCCAGCATCTGCGCCACCACTTCGCGGTAGCGGTCCATGCGCTGCATCTGGTAGAACGGGCCTTCGTCGTGGCTCAGGCCCAGCCATTCCATGCCTTCGATGATGGCTTGCACCGCTTCCGGAGTCGAGCGCTCCAGGTCGGTGTCCTCGATGCGCAGCACGAAGGTGCCGCCGAAGTGGCGGGCGTAGGCCCAGGAGTACAGCGCCGTGCGGGCGCCGCCCAGGTGGAGGTAGCCGGTTGGGCTGGGTGCGAAACGGGTGCGGACTGGCTTGGCTGGTGCAGTAGTCATCGAAGTAGGAATGCTTATGTGTAAAAGCAGCTATTTTACCGCGTCGGCGAAGGTGCGGCGATACCGCTCTTCGGCGTCGGCGCGGGTGTTGATCTCAAACAGCAGGCCGCCGGGGGCTTCGCAGAAGAAGCGCGAGCCGCGTTCATGATAGAACACCTCGGTTTTCATGGTGACGCCGTCCTGCTTGAAACGCTGGTACATGGCGCGCACTTCGTCGGCGCTGGGCAACTCGAAGCCGAGATGAAAGTTGTGCGGCCAGACGGTGGTGCGGTCGCCGCAGTCTTCGATGACGATGTCGAAGCCATCGCGCTTGAGGATGCTGACCGGGCCGGCCAGTTCGACGCGGCAGCCCAGTTGGCGCTCAAAGAAGGCGACGCTGGCGGCGACGTCGTTGGATGGGAAACTCAGGTGATTCAAACGCATGGTGGACTCCGTCGATGTGGTGAATGAAAGCCACAGCTTACGGAGTCCGCCCGGCACCGGCAATTCGCTATCCGGCCGGCGGGCGGCGGCGAAAAACCGGTTTCAAAACAAGGCCTTGCGGCTTAGATCAGCCAAGGCGCCGTGACGCCATTCGCTTTTCCATCAAACCGAGGTCAGCGATATGAAGAGCATCACCTGGGGGATGATGAGGGCCAGCGTCAACAGGTAGGCAACCATCAGCACCAGCCAGCGGGCGATCGTCGCCAGCGCTGCGCCGCCATAGACATTGTGCATGGCCCGGACGATATACAGGAACAGCACGGCCAGCAGCAGCCGGACGCCCCACCGCCACGGCGCCAGGTGCGCCAGCGCCATGACGAAGAAGGCGAAGGCATTGACGTGCAGCGCGAACAGCAGATATTCGCCGTAGCGCCGGCCCGACGGCAGATACAGCAGCTTGAGGAACAAGGCAAACACCGGCACCATGAAGAAGATCACATACGGCATGCGGGCGAAGAAACCATGCGTCATGCGCTCGGCCTTTTGCTCGGGAGGCAAGGCGTAGTAGCGGTCGAGCGATTGCTGGAAAGTCGGGAACACGGTGCGCAAGGCGGTCAGCGCCAGGGATGGATTATCCGTGCTGGGCAGCGTCATGCCGAAGTTGACGTGATTGCCGTCCGGCGTGATGTCGACGCCGAAGTTGTAATAGCCCAGCTTGACCTCGTAGCGGGTAATGTCGGCCGCGCCCGCCTCGCGCGCCTCTGCCTTGCCGATATCCGCGCTGACCGACGGCGCCTTCTCGGCCTTGCCTTCCCTGGCGCTCTCCCCCACCGAAAAGCCGCTGAACTGCAGCAGCGCAAACAGGATCACGCTGAGCGTCAGGAACAGGCGCAGCGGCTGCATGTAGTTGACGCGCTTGCCCGCCATATAGGCCTTGGTCAAGCCGCCCGGACGCAGCAGCAACTGGCCCATTGTGCGCCACAGCTTGCCTTCGATGGCGACGTAATGGCCGATGAACTCGGCGACGAATTCGCCCATGCTGGGCGGATGCAGCACGGCCTCCTGGCCGCATTGCGGGCAGAAATTGACGCCGAGACGGGTCTGGCAGCCGGGGCAGAATTCAGGGGCGGCGTGGTCCGCGGCCGATGCGGGGACGGCGTGCAGATGGGTCGATGTCAAGGCAGGCTCTCGGCAAAAGAAAGCCGCATGCTAACCCATGGAGTTGCGTTTTTTAATACTTTTTTTGGAAAAACTGCGCGCAGTGTGGGCTGCGCGCAACCATCGCGGCGATCGCCTTACTTGACGGTGATCTTGATGTCCTTGGCCATGCCCGGGCCGTAGGACTGGTGCAGGCCGTTGGCGAACTGCATCGACAGCACATAAGTGCCCGGCGCCAGCTTGACTTCGGTTTCGGTCTGGCCCTTGCCGAAGTGGATGTGGTGCTCATCGGCAGGCACGACTTCGCCAGCCTTGACCGGCGCGGCGTTGATCAGCAGGTGATGGTGGCCGGTGTTGGCCGTCATGTCGCCGGCCGGCTTGACTTCCATGCCGGTGACGGCGAACTTGACCTTGAACGGGCTGGTGACGGTGGCGCCGTCGGCCGGCTCGACAAACGATACCGATTGCTGCGCAAAGGCGGCGGCGCTCAGGCCCAGGAAGGCTGCGGCGACTGCGAATTTCTTCATCATGTGGGGATCTCCGTGGTTAGTCGTTCTTGATTACGATGCTGGGGAACTTGCTGGTCATGTCTTTGGCCTTCTCCGAGACCTGCACTGCAATCTTGCGGGCGATGTCCTTGTAGATCGCGGCGACCTGGCCGTCCGGTTCGGCGACCACGGTCGGCTTGCCGGAATCGGCCTGCTCGCGGATCGCCAAGGTCAGCGGCAAGGCGCCGAGGAATTCGACGTTGAAGTCCTTGCACATCTTGGCGCCGCCGCCAGCGCCGAAGATTTCCTCCGCGTGGCCGCAGTTGGAGCAGATGTGCGTGCTCATGTTCTCGACGATGCCGAGAATCGGGATGCCGACCTTCTCGAACATCTTCAAGCCCTTGCGCGCATCCAGCAGCGCGATGTCCTGCGGCGTGGTGACGATGACAGCGCCGGTGACGGGCACTTTCTGCGACAGGGTCAGCTGGATGTCGCCGGTGCCGGGCGGCATGTCGACGATCAGGTAATCGAGGTCGCGCCAGTTGGTCTGCTCCAGCAGCTGCTGCAGCGCCTGCGTGACCATCGGGCCGCGCCACACCATCGGCTCGTCCGGGTCGATCAGGAAGCCGATCGACGACACTTGCACGCCGTAGTTTTCCAGCGGCTCCATGGTCTTGCCATCCTTGGTTTCCGGACGGCCGGACACGCCCAGCATCATCGGCTGCGACGGGCCGTAGATGTCGGCGTCCAGCAGGCCGACCGAAGCGCCCTCGGCGGCCAGCGCCAGCGCCAGGTTGACGGCGGTGGTCGATTTGCCGACGCCGCCCTTGCCTGAGGCCACGGCGATGATGTTCTTCACGTTCGGCATCAGCTTGAGGCCGCGCTGCACGGTGTGCGAGATGACCTTGCTGTGCACGCTGACGCTGACATTGCCCGCGCCCGGCAGCGCGCGCAAGCCGGCAATGACACTGGCGCGGATGGCGTCGAACTGGCTCTTGGCCGGGTAGCCCAGCTCGATGTCGAGCGAGATGTCCGCGCCTTCGACCTTCAAATTCTTCACGGCCTTGCCGGACACATAGTCTTTCGTTGTATTTGGGTCAACGATTTTGGACAGCGCGGCTTTGACGTCTTCTACTGTGATGCTCATGTAACTCTCTCCGTAAAATGTGCCCTCATTCTAGCGCATCGCGACAGAAATCCCCTCGAACGTGCGCAGTAGCGGCTTCCACTGTTAAAATGCTCTTTTTCCACCCACAAAGTGCATCAACCATGACCCGCAAGCTGTTCGTCACCACTGCCCTGCCCTACGCTAACGCCGCTTTCCATATTGGCCACATGATGGAGTACATCCAGGCCGACATCTGGGTACGGTTCCAGCGAATGCAGCGCGACGGCGACGCCCAACGCGTGGTGCACTTTGTCGGCGCCGACGACACCCACGGCACGCCGATCATGATCGCTGCCGAAAAAGAAGGCATCACGCCGCAGGAATTCGTCGCCAAGATCGCGGCCGGCCGCGCCCAGTACCTGGACGGCTTCCATATCGCCTTCGATAACTGGTACTCGACCGACTCGCCGGAAAACGTCGAACTGTCGCAGGGCATCTACCGCAAGCTGCGCGATAACGGCCTGATCCAGACCAAGATCGTGCCGCGCTTCTACGACCCGGTCAAAGGCATGTTCCTGGCGGACCGCAACATCAAGGGCGAGTGCCCGACCTGCCACGCCAAGGACCAGTACGGCGACAACTGCGAAGTGTGCGGCGCGGCCTACCAGCCGACCGAACTGATCAATCCGTTCTCGGTGTTCACCAACGCCACGCCGATTCTGAAGGATTCGGAGCAGTACTTCTTCAAGCTGTCCGACCCGCGCTGCTACCAGTTCCTCAAGGACTGGCTGAACACGCCGGGCCGCTTGCAGCCTGAGATGGTCAACAAGGTCAGCGAATGGCTGGGCGAAGCCGGCGAGAAGCTGGCGGACTGGGACATCTCGCGCGACGCGCCCTACTTCGGCATCCCGATTCCTGACGCGCCGGGCAAGTTCTTCTACGTGTGGCTGGACGCGCCGGTCGGCTACCTGGCCAGCCTGAAGAACTACTGCGAGAAAAAAGGCATCGACTACGAGGCGCTGCTGAAAGATCCGGGCACCGAGCAGATCCACTTCATCGGCAAGGACATCGTCTCCTTCCACCTGCTGTTCTGGCCGGCCATGCTGAACTTCGCCGACCATCCGGTGATCGACAAGCTCAAGGTCAACGTGCACGGCCACCTGACCGTCAACAACGAGAAGATGTCGAAGTCGCGCGGCACCGGCATCTCGCCGCTGCGCTACCTGAACCTGGGCATGAACCCGGAATGGCTGCGCTACTACATCGCCTTCAAGCTGAACTCCAAGGTGGAAGACCTGGACTTCACCGGCGACGACTTCGTGGCCCGCGTCAACAGCGACTTGATCGGCAAGTACGTCAACATCGCTTCGCGCTGCGCCGGCTTCATCGCCAAGAAATTCGACGGCAAGCTGGCGTCGTCGCTGTCCGACGGCGCGCAGGGCTGGATCAAGCGCGCACTGATCACCGCTGACGGCATCGAACGCCAGGCCAGCATCGCCGCCAATTTCGAGGCACGCGAGTTCGGCAAGGCGCTGCGCGAGATCATGGAAATCGCCGACATCACCAACCAGTATGTCGATGAAAACAAGCCGTGGATACTGGCCAAGGACGAGGCCAAGCTGGCCGAGCTGCATGACGTCTGCACCGCGGCGCTGATCCTGTTCCGCCAGCTGACCATTCTGCTGTCGCCGGTGCTGCCGGGCGTGGCCGCGAATGTGTCCAAGTTCCTCAACGACGAGCAGCTGGTGTGGGCCGATACCGACGTCGCCAGCGGCGTGGTGTCGAGCGCGATGCTGGGCCGTACCATCGGCGCCTACGCGCACCTGATGACCCGCGTCGACGCCAAGATGATCGAAGACCTGTTCGACGCGCCGGCACAGCAAGGGGCGTCCGCAGGGACGCCCGCCGCTGCAGCACCGGCTGCCGCCGCCAAGCCTGCCAAGCAAGCCGCTGCCGCCGTACCAGCCGCCCCGGCGCTGCCGATGCCGGAAGGCGTGGAAGAACTGGCGCCGCAGATCAGCATCGACGACTTCGTCAAGATCGACCTGCGCGTGGCCAAGATCGTCAACTGCGAACACGTGGACGGTTCGGACAAGCTGCTGCGCCTGACGCTGGACGTGGGCGAAGGCCGTCTGCGCAACGTCTTCTCGGGCATCAAGTCCATGTATCAGCCGGAAGAACTGGTCGGCAAGCTGACCGTGATGGTGGCCAACCTGGCGCCGCGCAAGATGAAGTTCGGCGTATCGGAGGGCATGGTGCTGGCCGGCTCGGCCAAGGACGAGAAAGCCAATCCAGGCATCTACATCCTCAATCCATGGCCGGGCGCTGAGCCGGGCATGCGCATCCGCTAAGGACTTGCATGAACATCGTGGTCCGCGAAGCGACGAATGACGATGCCAGGCTGATCGCCGACCTCACGCGCGCCGCGTGGGCCGGCAAGGTCAACGTCACTTCCAGCGGACACCGCGAAACCGCCGTACTCGTCGCAGAACATCTGCGTGCGGGCGGCGGTTTTGTTTTGCTGGTCGACGAACAGCCGGTGGGTTCGGTGCGCTGGCTGCCGCTCGATGCGGAGCCGGATGTGTGGGAAGTATGCCGCATGGGCGTGCTGCCGCAGTACCGGGGCAGCAATCTGTCGCAGCATCTGCTGGAGGCGGTGATCCATCACGGCCTGGCTTCCGGCGTGGAAGAGGTTCGGCTGGCCGTGCGCGGCGACCAGCCCAAGCTGATCGACTTCTATACCGCTTTCGAATTCGAGCTGGCCGAGGAACTCGAATACTCGCACGCCAATCCGATGGAGCCACCGCCGCTGGTGATGCGGCGTTCGCTCAAATACTGAACACCAAGGGTTATTTGTAGATGCCGCAGCCGATCACGACGTCGTCCACGCGCTCGACGTAGGTGCGCTTGCCGTCGACGGTGCCGGTGCTGGGGTTGGGCCATTTGTAATCGACCCAACCTTTGCCTTCCTTGCTCATGCCCAGCGCCAGGATATCCTTGATCAGGAACTTGCCGTCGGCGTCCTTCATCTCCAGCACATTCTTCCCGACCAGCTTGATGTTGGCGCCGTTGGCCAGCTCCACGCCGTCGCCGTTGGCGCCGAAGGCGAAGATGTACAAGTCCTTGCTGATGAACTGCCCCTTCGGATTATTGAACTCGGCGAAGGCTTTCTCCTTGCCGTTCTTCTTCAAGAACTCGCTGGCCTTCTTGACCATCGCCACCGCTTCATCAGCAGTGCCTTTTTCCGCCGCGCCGGCGCACAGCGCCGCCACCATCATGACGCAGGCCAGTATCAATTTTTTCATGTGAGCTCCTTAGAAAATGTGGCGAATGCCGAGATTAAGACCACGATTGCCCGTGCCGCCTTCGATCGCACTACCAACCGTATAGCCGGCGCCGTTCTTGTTGCGGATGTACGCGTACACACCGTACAAATCGGTACGCTTCGACAGGTAGTAGCGATAACCCGCGGCCAGCTGCTCCGCATCCTGATTGAAGCTGGTCTTGTCGTTCTTGCGGATGTAGGAGCCGATCCACGTGCCGAAACCCTGCGGCACCGTCACGCCCAGCAGCACCACGCTGCTGTCGATGGAGGGCGTCGGCGCCACCGCGTAGCCAAACGGGTTGTTCAGATTGCGCGGCAAGGCGCTGTTCAAGCCCTTGTCGACCCCATACGCGAAATGCGCCTTCGCCACGCCAAAGTCGTACAGCGCCGTCAGCACAGTGTTCTTGGCGCTGCTGGTGCTCTTCAGCGTGGCCGTGTCGTTGTTGCGGTTGTGATGCGCCAGACGCACCACCAGCGGGCCAGTGGTGTACGCGACCGCGCCGCCGAACTGGCGCTGCGCCTTGCTGTCGCCAGCCACCTCCCCGACGCCGTAGACCACCTCCGCATTGAAGCCATTGACCACCGGCGACGCGTACTTGACCGCGTTGTCCATCCGGCTGGCGCTATTGCCGGTGGAGGCCATCAGGTTCTTGGTGTCGCCGGCCGTGCCGGAGCCGAAGGGATCGACCGCCGCCACCGCCAGATACTGAGGCGTGTACTGGCGGCCCAGCGTCAGCGTGCCGGCCGTTTTACTCTGCAGGCCGACATAGGCCTGGCGGCCGAACAGCAAACCGCCCTGCCCCATGGCGCCCGTGTCGGCCTGGAAGCCGTTCTCCAGCAGGAAGATGGCCGACAAGCCGCCGCCCAGATCTTCATTACCCTTGAAGCCCAGCCGCGATCCCGCCTCCACGCCGCTGGTCAACTTGGTGCTGGAGGCCGCGGCACCAACGCCGCCGCTCTCGCGCACCACCGCCATATCGACAATGCCGTACACCGTCACGTTCGATTGTGCCGCCGCAGTCCCCGCCAACGCGCCCAGGGTGAACGCAAGCATAGTTTTTTTCATTGTTATCTCCAGTTGATTTGCTTACTTGGTACCAAAGCCGCCGCCACCCGGCGTCTCGATGGCGAACACGTCGCCCGCCTGCATCTCGGCCGTGTGCGTGGCGCCGAATTCCTCTACCGTGCCGTCGCCGCGCTCGACCCAGTTGCGGCCCAGCGCTCCCGGCGCCGCTCCCTCCAGCCCGAACGGCGCGATGCGGCGGTGGCCGGCCAGGATATTGGCCGTCATCGCCTCCAGGAAGCGGATGCGGCGCAGCGCACCGTCGCCGCCCCGCTGCGCGCCCTCGCCGCCGCTGCCGCGCCGGATCGCATGCGTTTCGACCAGCACCGGGAAGCGCCATTCCAGTACCTCCGGATCGGTCATGCGCGAGTTGGTCATGTGCGTTTGCACGGCGGCCGTGCCGTCGAAGCCCGGCCCCGCACCGGAACCGCCGGCGATGGTCTCGTAGTACTGGTGCTCCGCGTTCCCGAAGGTGAAGTTGTTCATCGTGCCCTGCGAGGCCGACATCACACCCAGCGCTCCATACAGCGCGTCGGTGACGTACTGCGACACTTCCACATTCCCAGCCACCACGGCCGCCGGGTAGCGCGGGTTGAGCATCGAGCCTTCCGGGATGATCAGCTTGAGCGGTTTGAGCACGCCCTCGTTCATCGGGATGTCGCTGTCGATCAGAGTGCGGAACACGTACAGCACGGCGGCCTTGCAGACCGATAGCGGCGCGTTGAAGTTGGTCGGCCGCTGCTCGCTGGTGCCGGTGAAGTCCACCGTGGCGCTGCGGCTGGCGTGGTCGATGGTCAGCTTCACGCGCAGCACGGCGCCGTCGTCCATCTCGTAGGAGAAGCTGGCGTCGCGTAGTCCGCCGATGGCCTTGCGCACCGCCGCTTCGGCGTTGTCCTGCACGTGGCCCATGTAGGCCAGCACCACGTCCTCGCCGTAGCAGGCGGTGGCCTTCAGCAGTTCGTTGGCGCCGGTCTCGCAGGCGCCCAGCTGGGCGATCAGGTCGGCGATGTTCTGGTCGATGTTACGGCTCGGCCAAGGCCCGGCGGCGAACAGGCCGCGCACCAGCGGTTCCTGGAACACGCCACGATCGACGATCTTGATGTTATCGAGCAGGACGCCCTCTTCCAAAATGCTGGTGCTGTTGGGCGGCATGGAGCCGGGCGTGATGCCGCCGACGTCGCCGTGGTGGCCGCGCGCGGCGACGTAGAACAGCGGCTGCTCTCCATCGCCGTACACCGGGCATACCACCGTGATGTCCGGCAGGTGCGTGCCGCCGTTGTAAGGTACGTTCAGCACATAGGCGTCGCCCGGCGCCATCGTGGCCGCATGCTGGCGGATCACGCACAACACGCTGTCGCTCATCGAGCCCAGATGGACCGGGATGTGCGGCGCGTTGGCGATCAGATTGCCGTGGCGGTCGAAGATGGCGCAGGAGAAGTCCAACCGCTCCTTCATGTTGACCGAGTAGGCGGTGTTCTCCAGCGTGGTGCCCATCTGCTTGGCGATCGCCATGAACAGGTTGTTGAAGATCTCCAGATGGATGGGATGCACGGCGGTGGTCATCTTGTGCGCGCTGCCTGCGGCCACGCCGCGTTCCAGCAACAGCGTGTGGTCGGGCAGCACGCGCGCGGTCCAGCCGGCATCCACCACGGTGGTGGCGATCTCCTCGCGGATTAGCGCCGGCCCGGCCACGCGGCTACCCACCGGCAGCTCGGCGCGCACGTGCAGCGCGATCGGCACGGTCTGGCCATCGACGTAGCTGTAGACGCGGCCGGGAGAATCGCCCCCGCCGCCAGCCGGCACTTCGATGACGAAGCCGGCGCCGTCGCCCGCGCCTATCGCTTCGGCGGACACCGACTCGATCACCAGCGGCTGGCCTTCCATGACGAAGCCGAAGCGGCCGCGATACAGCGTCGCAAAGGCCTCGCTCATCTCGGCCATGCTGGCCAGCGGGATGACGAAGGCCGAATCGCTGTCTTGGTACTTGAGCCGCGCGCACAGTTCAACGCGGATGTCTTCCTGCGCCACCTGCTGCTCCAGCAGTTCGGTGGCGGCGTCGCGCGCCAGCGCCACCAGCTGCGGCCCCAGCTCGGCCAGCGTGGCGTCGCTGAGCGCCTGCTCGACGGCGCCCTCGCGCATGGCGCGGATATCGGCCAGCCCCATGCCGAACGCCGACAACACGCCGGCAAACGGATGGATGACGATCTTGGTCATGCCCAGCACATCGGCCACGCGGCAGGCGTGCTGGCCGCCGGCGCCGCCGAAGCAGCACATGGCGTAGCGGCTGACGTCATAGCCGCGCTCCACCGAGATCGATTTGATGGCCTGCGCCATATTGTCGACCGCCACCGCCAGGAAGCCGTCGGCCACGGCGGATGGCGACAGCCGGGTGCCGGTTTCGCGGGCGATCTTCTCGGCCAGTTCGCCGAAGGCGCGCACCACCACGTCCCGGTCCAGCGGCTGGTCGCCGTTAGGGCCGAACACGCGGGGGAAGTGCTCCGGCTGGATACGGCCCAGCATCACGTTGCAGTCGGTGACGGTCAGCGGGCCGCCCTTGCGGTAGCTGGCCGGCCCCGGATTGGCACCCGCCGATTCCGGCCCCACCTTGAAGCGGCCGTTCTCGAAGCTGCAAATCGAGCCGCCGCCCGCAGCCACGGTATGAATGTGCATCATCGGCGCGCGCACCCGCACGCCGGCAACCACGGTCTCGAACACGCGCTCGTAGGCGCCGTCGTAGTGGGCGACGTCGGTCGAAGTGCCGCCCATGTCGAAGCCGATCACCTGTTTCAGGCCTATCGCCTCGCAGCTCTTGACTGCGCCGACGATGCCGCCGGCGGGGCCGGACAGGATCGCGTCCTTGCCCTGGAAGCGGCGGGCGTCGGTCAGGCCGCCGTTGGACTGCATGAACATGATGCGTACATCGCCCGTATCGGCCGACACCCGCGACACGTAGTCGCGCAGCACCGGCGACAGGTAGGCGTCCACCACGGTGGTGTCGCCACGGCCGACGATCTTCATCAAAGGGCTGACCTGATGGCTGACGGAGATCTGCGTGAAACCTGTCTCCTCGGCCAGCGCCCGCAGCCGCTGCTCGTGCTGCGGGAAGCGGTAGGCGTGCATCAGCACGATGGCGATGGCGTCGATGCCCATCGCCCGCAGCGCCACGAACTGGCCGCGCAGCCGCTCTTCGTCCGGCACTTCCAGCACCTCGCCGCGCGCGCCGATGCGCTCATCGATCTCGATCACCTTTTCGTAGATCAGGTCCGGCAGCTCGATGCGCATGGCGAAGATGTCCGGCCGGTCCTGGTAGCCGATGCGCAGCTGGTCGGCGAAACCACGGGTGATCGCCAGCGCCGTGCGCGCGCCCTTGCGCTCCAGCAGCGCGTTGGTGGCGACGGTGGTGCCCATCTTGATCACTTCGATCTGCTCGGCCGGCAACGGCTCGCCGGTCTTCAGCCCGAGCAGGTCGCGCATGCCCTGGGTGACGGCGTCTTCGTAGCGCTCCGGGTATTCGGACAGCAGCTTGTGCGTCACCAGCTTGCCGTCCGGGCGGCGTGCGACGATGTCGGTGAAGGTGCCGCCGCGGTCTACCCAGAACTGCCAGCGAAGTGGTTGGGCGGGGATGTCGTTTTTCATGGTGTGGCCTCTGCTATTACTGTTAGCTGTACTAAGTCAGGATTCAAGTTGTTTGCCGGCGGTTTCGGGCAGCGTCAGCGCGGCCAGTATCATCACGCCGTAGGCCGTGCCGGCGAACACGCCGATCGCCTCGCCCAGCGCCATCGACTGGCTGCTCATGCCTATCATCAGCGGGAACAGCGAGCCGATGGCGCGGCCCATGTTGTAGCTGAAGCCTTGGCCGGAGCCGCGTATCGAGGTCGGGAACAATTCGGTGAGGAAGGCACCCATGCCGCTGAACACGCCGGACACGCAGAAGCCCAGCGGGAAGCCCAGGAACAGCATCACGCCGTCCGTCACCGGCAGCCGGGTGTAGGCCAGCGCGATACACATCGAACCGGTGGCGAACAGGATGAAGTTCTTCTTGCGGCCCAGATAGTCGGTCAGGAAGGCGCTGACGATGTAGCCCACGTAGGAGCCAACGATCACCATCGCCAGGTAGCCGCCGGTGCCCAGCACCGTCAGATGGCGCTCGGTCTTGAGGAAGGTCGGCAGCCAGGTGGTGATGGCGTAATAGCCGCCCTGGGCGCCGGTGGTCAGCAGCACGGCACGCAGCGTGGTGCTCAGCATCTTGGGCGCGAAGATCGCGGCGAACGAGACGCGGTCCTGCGGCGCCACCTTGTTCTGCTGGGCGACGAAGACTTCCGGCTCGTCGACGAAGCGGCGGATGAAGATCACGAACAGCGCAGGCAGTATCCCCAGCAGGAACAGCGAGCGCCAGGCCCAGTCGGCCGGCAGCAGCGAGAACATCAGCGCATACAGCAGCGCCGACACGCCCCAGCCGATCGCCCATCCCGCCTGCACCATGCCCACCGCCTTGCCGCGGTCCTTGGCGCGGATTACCTCGCCGATCAGGATGGCGCCGGCGGTCCACTCGCCGCCCATGCCGAAGCCCATCAGGCCGCGCGCCACCAGCAGCTGCGTGAAGTTCTGCGCCAGTCCGCACAATACGGTGAAGAAGGCGAACCACAGAATGGTCAGCTGCAGCGTCTTGACGCGGCCGATGCGGTCCGACAGGATGCCGGCGATCCAGCCGCCGGCGGCGGAGGTCAGCAAGGTGACGGTGCCGATCAAGCCGGCGTCGCCCTTGGACAGGCCCCAGGTGGCGATCAGCGTCGGGATCACAAAGCTGAGGAACTGCGTGTCCATCGCGTCGAGCGCGTAGCCGATCTTGCAGCTCCAGAAGGTACGGCGCTCCTTGCCGGTCAGTGCGTGGAACCAGGAGAAGAATCCTTCTTTCTCGGCGGTCGATAGTGCTGTGGTGTTCATTGTGCTCCCCTATTTTTCAGGCGCAGCACTCCCCGTTCGGACGCGCGCTGCGGGTCCGTCGTGGGTGCCACTGTGGTTTTAAGTCAGAACGCTGCTAAGGATGAATTGAGGATGTCGGTGACGAGCATGTACCCCGGCTGGTGGGTGATCGCCAGCGGCAGGCGCGCGTGGCGGATGGCTTCCTGCGGCGTGACGCCGCATGCCCAGAAGACCGGTATTTCGTCAGGCATGATCTCGACCGCGTCGCCGTACTCGGGGCGGTTGATGTCGGCGATGCCGATCAATGCTGGGTCGCCCAGATGCACCGGGGCGCCGTGCACCGCAGGGAAGCGGCTGGTAATCTGGATGGCGCGGATCGCGTCGGCGGCCTTCATCGGCCGCATCGACACCACCATCTCGCCGCCGAAAGGACCGGCGCCGTGGTTGCGGATATTGGTGCGGTACATGGCGACGTTGCGGCGCTGCTCGATGTGGCGCAGCTTGATGCCGGCGTCGATCAGCATCTGCTCGAACGAGAACGAACAGCCGATCGCGAACACCACCAGGTCATCGCGCCAAAGGTCGTGCAGCGCGTGCGTTTGCGCGGCCAGTTCGCCGTCGCGGTAGATGTTGTAGCCGGGCGTGTCGCTGCGCAGGTCCATGTCGGCGCCCAGCGCGCTGACGTTCCACTGTCCCGGCTCGCCAACCGCCAGCAGCGGGCAGGCGCGCTGATTGCGCTGGCAGAAAAGCAGGAAGGCGTCGGCATGCGCCTGCGGCAGGATCACCAGGTTGGCCTGGGCGTAGGCGCCGCAGTAGCCGGCGGTGGGCAGGCGGAACTCGCCGCTGCGCACCTGGTGACGTAATTGAAGTGGGGTCATGGCGTGTCTCGCTTTTATCGTCGTTCTTATCGTTTAAAAGTCATGATTAACTTGCATGAGTTAAGAATAAACTTGAATAACCCTACACGCCATCTAGTTATTTTTGCTGTTGTTGTATAGTTTTTCTTACCACTCCGCGCTATCTTGGTGCGCCGGGTTAAGGTATTCTTGTCTGCCATGAACACCCGCTTCCTGGAGACCTTCGTCACTCTCGCCCAGTTGCGCAGCTTCCGCGCCACGGCGCGCGCGCTGCACGCGACGCCGGCCGCCATCTCGCTGCGCATCAAGACGCTGGAGGAAGAGCTGCAAACGGAGTTGATCGACCGCGCCAGCAAGGACTTCCGCCTGACCGCCAACGCCGAATACCTGCTGGCCCACGCCAAGGCGGTGGTCGACGCCACGCGCCGGCTGACGGCGGCGGCGCAGAAGGACAGCGCGATCCGAGGCCGCCTGCGCGTGGGAGTGATCGAATCGGTGGTCCATAGCTGGCTGGCGCAGTATATCCGCGAGTTGAACACCACCTATCCCGAACTGGAAGTCGATCTGGCGGTCGACATGAGCAATGTGCTGGAGCGCCGGCTGCGCGCGCGCGAACTCGATCTGGTGATCCAGGTAGAGGGCGTGGAGAGCAGCGACATCGTCTCCGAAGCGCTGGCGGTGTATCCGCTGCACTGGATCGCCCGCAAAGGGCTGGTCGACACGCGCAAGGAAGGCTTGAACCAGCGCCTGCTGGCCCTGCCCATCCTGACCTTCGGGCGCGGCACGGCGCCGCAGCGCATGATCGAGGAGATCGTCAGCAAGATGGCCAACCTGGCGATGGTGCCGCTGGAGCAGACCCGCATCACCTGCTCGCCGTCGGTGGCGGCCATCGTGCAGCTGGTGAAGGACGGCTACGGCGTCGCGGCCATCCCCAGCCTGTTCGTGGTCGATGCGCTCAACAGCGGCGAGTTCATCGAACTGCCGGTGCAGCCGGAACCGCCGGCCATTATCGTGTCGATGTGCTTCCACTCCAACGCCGAGATGCTGGTGCACGCCGCCGCCAACGCCGCCCGCCAGTCCTGCGCCAGCTACTGCGCACAGGTCGATCCCCGCTACATCAAGTCGCTGGGCTAAGTCCCAAGTTCGTAGCCGCCATCGCGCAACAGTAAAAATACTGGGGTGCTTGTGCATGGTTTTATTTGCACTATTATCTTCCTGCCGGCGCACCCACAATCACGGAGACAAATCATGGCAATCAACATCAAGCATTTGATGTCGCGTGTGCTCGCCGCTGCGATCCTGCTGCTGACGGTCTGCACGGCACAAGCAGTGACTGCCGGCCCCGGCGCCTGGAGCGTGCAGCAGACCTGGGCCGCCGACAGCGTCAACGGCGGCAACCTGACCGGCTATTTCTACTGGCCCGCCTCGCAGCCCACGCTGGGCGGCAAGCGCGCGCTGGTGCTGGTGCTGCACGGTTGCCTGCAAACGGCCGGCGGGGACGTAATCAACACCACCGGCGACGGCGGCTACAACTGGAAGGCCGCTGCCGACCAATACGGGGCCGTGATCGTGGCGCCCAACGCCACCGGCAATGTCTACAACAACCATTGCTGGGACTACGCCAACACCACCCACAACCGCAGCGCCGCCGGGCACGACGCCATCCTGCTCGACCTGGTCGGCCGCTTCGTCAACGATCCGCAATTGGCCATCGACCCGAATCAGGTCTATGTCACAGGCCTGTCGTCGGGCGGCGGCGAGACCATGGTGCTGGGCTGCCTGGCGCCGGACATCTTCGCCGGGGTCGGCATCAATGCGGGGCCGCCGCCGGGCACCACCACGCTGCAGATCGGCGCTGTACCCTCCGGCTATACGGCCGCCACGGCGGGCAGCAAGTGCAAGGCCATGGCGGGCGCCAACGCCGGTGCCTTCGCTACGCAGATCGCCGGCGCGGTGTGGGGCACGTCCGACTTCACGGTGGCGCAGGGCTACGGGCCTATCGACACGGCCGGCATCCGCCTGGCTTACGGCGGCAGCTACACCAAGGGCGCCGCAGTAGCGGTGGCTGGCGGCGGCAGCAACGTCCCCTACATCGACAGCAACGGCAAGCTGCGCACGCATGAGATCACGGTGAGCGGCATGGGCCATGCGTGGCCGGCCGGCAGCGGCGGCCAGAACACCAACTATGTCGACAGCACGCGGGTCAACTACCCGGCCTTCGTCATGGATTTCTGGTTCAAGAATAATCTGCGGGCGCCGGCGACGCCGGGACCGGAGATGACCTCCTGCGGCAGCACGGTGGTCAGCGGCAGCGGCGTCACCATCAGCGGCGCGGGCACGGCCACAGGAGGCGTGGCCAGCTACGGCGTGCTACTGAACGGGCCGAGCACCATCAACGACAACGCGGCCGGTAGCGGCGCCAGCTTCAGCAAGACCTACAACCTGGCCAGCGGCTACTACACCGGCAGCGTCACCGCCACCGACACGCTGGGCCAGGTCTCGACCGGATGTCCGCTGGCGCAATTCCTGGTCGGCAGCGCACCGGTGCTGCAACCGCCGACCGGCCTGGCCGCCGGCACGCCAACCGCCAGCAGCGTGCCTTTGAGTTGGAACGCGGTCAGCGGCGCCAGTGGCTACAACGTGTATCGCAACGGCGCCAAGCTGACCGCATCGCCGTTGACCGCGACTGGCTACACCGCAAGCGGGCTGGCGGCGGCCACCACGTACAGCTTCGCCGTATCGGCGGTGGGCGCGTCGAGCGAGAGCGCGCTGTCGGCGGCCATCAACGTCACCACCGCGCCGGCGTGGAGCTGCACCACTGTCAACGCCAGCAACTATGCGCACGTGCAGGCCGGACGCGCGCACGACAGCGGCGGCTATGCGCTGGCCAACGGCTCCAATCAGAACATGGGCTTGGACAATCTGTTCTACAGCAGCGTGCTGGCGCAGACGGCGGCGGGTTACTACATCATCGGCGCCTGTCCTTGAGCCGCTACAGCGCCAGCGTGAGCGCGGCGCTGCCGGCGGCGGGGACGGTGGAGCACAGCAGCACCTGGCCAGGGGCGATGTCGGCGCTGCACTGGCGGGTATATTCGACTTCGCCAGAGAGCAGGCCAACCGCGCAGGAACCGCACTGGCCGGAGCGGCAGCTCGCTTCGGCCGCGATGCCCTTGGATTCCGCCAGCGCCAGCAAGCTGGCCGCGCTGCCGTCCCACAGCGCCGACGTGCCCGACTGTGTGAACTGCACCGGCACGTGCTGCGCCGGCCCTGCGCGTCGGGCTGTTCCGGCCGCCGGCGCTGCATTGCGCCGCACGCTGGCCGGGCCGAAGGCTTCGAAACGTATGCGCTCGTCGGCGATGTTCAGGCCCCGCAGGCCGTCATACATCTGCTGCATGAACGCGGCCGGGCCGCACAGGTAGAAATCGTAGTCGTCGAACGGCAGCTGCGTCTTCAGCCAATCGATGTCGATGCGGCCGCTGCTGGCCTGCCAGTTGACGATGTCGCTGGCCACGCCGTCGGCGCCGCTGTAGCGTATGTGGACATTCAGGTTGCGGTGGCCCGCCGCCATCGTTTTCAGGTGCTCGGCAAACGGTTGCTCGTCGCGGTTGCGGGCGCCGTGGAAGAAGTGGATGGCGTGCCGGTGGCGCGTGCGGCTGCCGTTCACCAGCAAGCCGTTCAGCATGGCGATCATCGGTGTGATGCCGATGCCGGCCGATAGCAGCACCACCGGGCGCCGCGTGCCCCGCTCGAAAACAAAATCGCCGCCAGGCCCCTGCAGCTCGACGCGCGCGCCCGGCGCCAGATGCTCGTGCAGCCAGCTTGAGACCGCGCCGTCGCGCTTGACGCTGATGCGGTAGCGGCGGCCGTTGGGCGCGTCGGACAACGTGTAGCTGCGGATGCGCGCGGCGGCTCCGGCTTCGGCATCGCCCGGCAGCCGCAGTGAAATGAACTGGCCCGGCACATGCGCGGCGACACCCAATCCATCGGCCGGCTCCAGATAAAACGATTGCACGCTGGCGCTTTCGCGCACCACTTCGGTGACGGTGTACGGCCGCCATCTGCCGGTCAGCGCTGCCGCCTGCTGCGCGCGGTCGGCTTCCTCCCAACGGCCGGTACGTGCCACTTGCGAAGCTGGCTTGGGCGCGCTCCAGCGGAACGGCAGCGCGCCCACATTGCGCACCACTTCGCGCACATGAAAGCGCAGCAGTTGCTCGGCGCCCGCGAAAGCTTGCAGTTGCGGGCCTTCCCAGATGATCTCCGCCTCCACCGCCACGTGCAGCATGTCGCCGCTGTCGAAGTCAATGAACAGCAGGCCCGCGCGCGGATGGCCGAGCAGATTGCCCAGCGTGTTGAAAAAGAAGTTGCCGACGAATTCGGGCGACGTCAGCGTGCGCTCATCGTCCACGCGCACGAAGCCCGGCCGTCCGCCGCGATGCGAAACATCGACGCCCTGCCCGCGCCTCGCCTGCGCATCCAGATTGGCGCTGGCGATGAAGAAGGTGTCGGCGCGGGCGATCAGCGCACGGTCCTCCGCGCTCAACGCGGCGGCCCTCAGCACCTGCGCGACGGGCGCGGCCGCCACCGGCGTCTGCACACGGTCCTGGATGTACTGCGGGCAGTTGCCGAAGCTCTGCGACACCGCCACCCGCATGCCGCCTGCATCCATCGCCTCGATCACGCCGTTGACGCGATTGCGCCGCCGCGTGGTCGGCACCAGTCCCAGTCCGCCGAGATGAGCGCCCACGCGCAACTGGCCCTGCAACGGATCGCCGGCCAGCATGCCGCCGGTGATGTGCAACGTGCGCGCATCGGGCGTCGTGATGAAGCCCGCGTCGTTGACCAGCATGGTCGCCCAAGGTTGCCCCGCCTCGTCCAGCGCGCCGATGAAGAACAGCGGCAGCTCGCCGAAGAACTGGCGATGCTGGTCCGGCATGTAGTCGCGCACACCGGCAGCGCCTGCGCCGGCCATCTGCTCGCGCACGCCCACGCGCTGCTGGATCGCCAGCTCGCCGGGGTGGAAGGGAGAGGTATCCATGGGCGCCCCCGCTTAAGCCGCTTCCGGCGATTCCGGTGCCAATCCGGCCTGCGTAGCCGGCATCGCCACAAAGCCCGGCAGCGCGCGCACATTGGCCAACCAATTGCGGATGCTCGGATACGGCTTGAGCGACACGCCGCCTTCCGGCGCATGCTCGATGTAGCTGAAGGCCGCGATGTCGGCGATGCTGGCGTGATCGCCCAGCACATAGCGGCGGCCGGCCAGCTCACGCTCCAGCACATCGAACAGGCGCGTGGAGATGTCCTTGGCCCGCTCATGATCCAGCGGCGCCCCGAACACCGTCACCAGCCGCGCCGCGCACGGACCGTAGGCGATCTTGCCCGACGCCGTGGACAGCCACTGCTGCACCCGAGCCGCCGCCACCGGCTCGCGCGGCAGCCAGCGGCCGCTGTCGTCGTAGCGGGAGGCCAGGTAGACCAGGATCGCGGTCGAATCGGCCAGCGTCACATCGCCATCCTCCAGCACCGGCACTTCGCCGAACGGATTGCGCGCCAGATGCTCGGGCGAGCGGTTCTGGCGGGCGCGCATGTCGATCTCGACAAACTCGTAGGGCAGGTTCAAGAGGCTGAGGAACAGCCGTACGCGGTGGGTGTGGCCGGACAGGGTGGCGCCGTAGAGTTTCATGGTGGTTTCCGTCAGAGTGAAGAGATGGCCCAGTA
The DNA here is from genome assembly GCF_009380165.1 of Rugamonas rivuli. Taxonomy (GTDB): domain Bacteria; phylum Pseudomonadota; class Gammaproteobacteria; order Burkholderiales; family Burkholderiaceae_D; genus Rugamonas; species Rugamonas rivuli. The sequence continues at coordinate 776,976 of NZ_WHUF01000002.1, read as the reverse complement.
TAGGCAGCCCTCATCGTGCTGATAAGCTGGACAAAAACAGAATCTCAGTTCACTCTAGGTGAACAATAACCACCACCACCCCGCCATGGTCGAACTTAGCAGCGTCAACCTGAACCGCCTGATCACCTTTGTCGCCGTCGTCGAAGCCGGTTCGCTGACGGCCGCCGCCGAGCGCCTCGGGCTGGCCAAGTCCATGGTCAGCAAGCACATGCAGCTGCTGGAGGCCGAGGTCGGCGTCGGCCTGCTGCTGCGCTCCACCCGCAAGCTGGCGCTGACCGAAGCCGGCCGCGCCTTCTACGACGCCAGCCGCCAGCTGCTGCAACAGGCCGAGCAAGCCATCGAACAGGCCCGCAGCAGCCGCGACATCCCGCAAGGCACGCTGCGCGTGGCGTCGCCGATCGATTACGGCGTGATGGTGGTGGCGCCGCTGCTGTCGCAATTGCGGGCGCGCTATCCGGCACTGAAGGTGGAACTGGTCTGCGGCGATGGCCTGATCGACCTGATCGCCGAGGGCATCGACGTCACCGTCCGGCTGGGCAAGCTGGCCGATTCCGGCTACATGGCCGCGCGCGTAGGACGGCTGCGGCGCTGGCTGGTTGCCAGCCCCGCCTTCGTCGCCAGCCACGGCATGCCGGACGGGCCGGAAGCGCTGCCCGCCCTGCCCTACATCGCGCTGACGGTGCTGCAGCAGCCGCAGAGCTTCACACTGGAGCACGCGGACGGCCGCCAGCACGCGGTACGCATGCTCAACACCGTCTTCGCCACCAACACCGCCACCGTCTGCCGCGCCGCCGCGCTGGCCGGCGACGGCGTGCTGCGGGCCACCGAGTTTTCGGTGCGGGAGGATTTGGCGGCCGGGCGCCTGGTGCGGCTGCTGCCGGCGTGGACGCTGCCGGAGAGCGACATCCACGCGGTCTTCCCCGCCTCGCCGCACCTGCCGCAGAAAGTGCGGGTGTTTATCGATGCGCTGAAGCTGGCCGCCGGCGATTGATCAGCGCCGCGCCGACACCACGATGCCGGCGACGATCAGCGCGAACGCCGCCGCGTGGTAGCCATGCGGCGCCTCGCCCAGGAAGGCCGACGACAGCACGGCGGTGAACAAGGGCGTCAGGTTGACGAAGAAGGCGCCTATCGACGGCCCGGCCGCCTGCACGCCCTCGCCCCAGCAGCGGAAGGCGATCACCGCCGGCCCCACCGCCACGTACAGCAGCGCCGCCGCCAGCGTCCAGCTCCACTGCACCGGCGCCGCGCCCAGCGCCTGCTCGCCCAGCGCGAAGCCGCCCGAGCACAGCACGCCGAACGCCACCTGCGCCAGCAGGAAGCCGGCCCAGTCGGCGCGCAGCGCGGCCGGTTCGCGCACCCGCATCAGCAGCCAGCTGTAGAACGACCAGGCGATGGTGGCCAGTATCATGAACAGATCGCCCGCCACCAGCCGCAGCTCCAGCACGTGGCGCCATTCGCCGCGCGCCAGCACCAGCAGCACGCCGGCGATGGACAGCACGGCGCCGGCCACCTGGCGCCGGCTGACCGGCACGCCGAAAAACAGCCAGCCGGTCAGCATCATCCACACCGGCATGCCGGAGGCGACCAAGGTAACGTTGATCGGCGTCGAGGTTTGCAGCGCCATGTATTGCAACGTGTTGTACAGGCCGATGCCGAACAGGCCCAGCAGCGCGTAATGCTTCCAGTAGCGCCACAGGCCGGCCTCGCGCCGGAACACCGGTCCGGCCAGCGGCCACAGCAGCGCGAACGCGATCACCCAGCGCAGCAGGTTCAGCAACACCGGCGGCAGTTGGTCGTGCACCAGGCGGCCGACTATCGAGTTGCCGGCCCACAGCAGCGGCGGCAAGGTCAGCAGGAATACGGTGCGGGGCGTCAGGCGGGTGCTCATCGGGTACTTTTTGTGTAAGAACTATGCAATATTGCAACTTGAGCATAGCCGATTCCGCCATTTCCCGCTGGCGGCGAGCGATAGCATTAGCGCCCAGCCGCCGCGGCGCGGTAAAATACGCGTTGCTGATCCACCCACTTAGAAAATATGAAACTCTCTAAACAACATTCGATGTACGAATCCGAGCACACCCTGTTCATCAAGGCGTTGAAGGAAAAGAACCCGGGCATGGAAGCTGGCCAGCAACAAGGCCGCGCGCTGCTGTGGGATCGTCCGCCGGTATCGCTGGATGAGCAGGAGCGCCAGCTGAAATCGGCCATCAAGCAACAAGCCTACGTCTACCAGAACAAGGTCTAAGCACCCCCGGGGCGGCAAGCATGTTGCCAGACGATATGGCTGAAGTCCAGCCGCCAGCAGCCGACGGCGTCCTCGCCGAGGCAGTGGCACAGCCGTCGCCCGAGGCGGCGGAGCTGGCCACGGCGGCCGCAGCGGTCGAGGCGGCGGCCGTCACCACCGAGGTGGCCGCCCTCGCCCGCCTGTACGGCGAGCCGCTGCTCAAGCTGCCCAACGATCTGTACATCCCGCCCGACGCGCTGGAAATCTTCCTCGAAGCCTTCGAAGGCCCGCTGGACTTGCTGCTCTACCTGATCCGCAAGCAAAACTTCAACATCCTCGACATCCCGATGGCGCAGCTGACGCTGCAATACCTGAAATATGTCGACCAGATCCGCCTGTCCAACCTGGAACTGGCCGCCGAGTACCTGCTGATGGCGGCCATGCTGATCGAGATTAAATCGCGCATGCTGCTGCCGCAGCGCCAGTCCGAGCTCGACATCGAGAGCGACGACCCGCGCGCCGAGCTGGTGCGCCGCCTGCTGGAGTACGAGCAGATCAAGCTGGCCGCCTACGACTTGAACACGATCCCGCAGCTGGACCGCGACTTCGTCCGCACCCAGATCTTCATCGAGCAAAGCCTGGTGCCGACCTGGCCGGACGTGGAGCCTATCGACCTGCAGCAAGCCTGGCTGGACGTTCTCAAGCGCGCCAAGCTGACCCAGCACCACAAGATCAGCCGCGAGGAACTGTCGGTGCGCGAGCACATGACCGGCATCCTGCGGCGCCTGCAATCGAGCCGCTTCGTCGAGTTCGCCGACCTGTTCGACGGCGCCGGCGGCGTGCCGGTGGTGGTGGTGAACTTTGTCGCGCTGCTGGAGCTGGCCAAGGAAACGCTGATCGAAATTACCCAGGCCGAACCGTTTGCGCCCATCTACGTGCGGCTGGCCTACTCGCCCGCCTGACGGCAGGCGCCCCTGAATTCCCATTACGCTCATAGCGACCATGTCATGAAAATCGTCACCTCCATAGAAGAACTGCGCGACCAACTCAGCGGCCAACTGCGCACCGCTTTCGTCCCGACCATGGGCAATCTGCACGAGGGCCACCTGTCCCTGATGCGCCTGGCGCGCAAGCACGGCGACCCGGTGGTGGCGTCGATCTTCGTCAACCGCCTGCAATTCGGCCCGAACGAGGATTTCGACAAATACCCGCGCACCTTCCAGGCCGACGTCGAGAAGCTGGAGAAGGAAGGCGTGTACGTGCTGTTCGCGCCGACCGAAAAGGATTTGTACCCGGAGCCGCAGGAATTCCGCGTGCGTCCGCCGGACGACCTGGGCAACACGCTGGAGGGCGAGTTCCGCCCGGGCTTCTTCACCGGCGTGACCACCGTGGTGCTCAAGCTGTTCTCCTGCGTGCAGCCGCGCGTGGCCGTGTTCGGCAAGAAGGATTACCAGCAGCTGATGATCGTGCGTAACATGAGCCGCCAGTTCGCGCTGCCGACCGAGATCATCGCCGCCGAGACCTACCGCGCCGACGACGGCCTGGCGCTGTCGTCGCGCAATATGTACCTGTCGCCGGCCGAGCGCGCCGAAGCGCCGGCCCTGTACCAGAGCCTGAACTCGGTCGCGGCCGAAGTGCGCTCCGGCCACCTGGACATCTTCCAGCTGGAGCACAAGGCGATGGACGATCTGGCCCAGCGCGGCTGGAAGCCTGACTACATCTCGATCCGCAAGCGCATCGACCTGCAACCGCCGAGCGCCGGCGACCTGGCGCAAGGCACGCCGCTGGTGGTGCTGGCCGCCGCCAAGCTGGGCTCGACCCGTTTGATCGACAATCTGGAAATTTAAGGTTTAGGCGGCGGGGCCGCCGGCAGTACGCTGACGCCCTGCGGCGACACCTGGATGATCACGGCCGGCGTCGCCGGCGCGGCCGGCTGCGCCTTGGGCACAGCGTTGTTCAGCACGAAGGTGATCACCGTGACGGAAATGGTGATCGAAGCAATAAACAACCCTACCAGCCATTTGACGAACTGAGAAACCGCGCTTTCGACGGTACTCACAATCTTGGCCTCCACCGCCACCCGCATCGCCTCCATCGAGTCGCGAATCGCCTCGGTGCGCTCGTCGAGCACAGCCCGGAGGCCATCCGCCCTGGCGTCGATATACTCTTTGTCGGAATTCGCGTTCATCCGCCGATAATCCGCCCCGCAACCGCCCCTGTCAACGCCCGCACGGACGCCGTTTCCGACGGATCAGGCGGCGACGTTTTGCGCCCAGGCCAGCGCGGACAGGTGGGCCTGGTTCACATCTTCCGGGCTCAGCTTGAGGGAGGCGGCCAGCGAGGCCACCAGGTCGGAATTGAGTTCGCAAGCCTCGGCCAGCGCCAGATACGGCCCGTACTTGCCGCTGCGCGTCAGCAGCGCCGCCACCACATCGTCGGACAGCTGGATGTTGGCCAGCACTTCCTGCATGCTGATGCCCAGCAGCCGGTCCAGCAGCGAGAACATGCCCGCCACGAAGACGTTTTCCGCTTCGCTCTTGCCCAGCGCGCCCACCGCCAGCAGCTCGGCCAGGCGGCCGCGCACCACCGCCGTCTCCAGCAGCACCGGCGAATAGCCGGAAGTGCTGGCCGTCGCCAGCAGCAAGGTCAGCCAGCGGTACAGCGGCGTGTAGCCCAGCAAGGTCAGCGCCTGGCGCAGCGACTGGATCTCGCGCCCGGCGCCGAAGCCGGCAGAATTGATAAACCGCAGCAGCTTGTACGACAGCGTGGCGTCGCGCTTGAGCACCGCCTCCAGCTGGGCGATGTCGGCGTTCTGCCGCACCATCTGCATCAGTTGCATGATGATGGCCTGGGCCGGATTCAAGCCCTTGCTGTCGGTGCTGGGACGGGGTGTCAGGTGCAGCTTGCCGACGAAGGCGTTCAGCCCCAGCGCGGCGCAGGCGTCGAAGTCGGCCCAGTTGCTGACCGGCCGCGCCACCATGCCCACCGCCGACTGCTTCAGTGCGGCGTAGGCGCGCGCCTGGGTGCCGACGTCGGCGCCGGAAAAGCGTACTTCAACATACGAGGCGATGGTCGGCAGGCGGTTGCCGATGCGGGCAATGTCGGCCTCGCGCAGCAGGATGCCGACGCCGCCGGCGCGCAGCGCCTGCACGGCGGTCAGCGTGTCGGGACGGGCCAGTTCGGAAGTCTTGATCGAGAGGACGGTGCGTTCCGGCGGCAACTGATGCAAGGCATCGGTCGACAGCATGGCCGGCACCGCTTCGAGGAAAAGGATTTTGTCGCGCAAGGCCCAGTTGCCGTCGGCATCCAGCACCTGGCCGGCGACGAAGGCCACCAGCGCTTCCAGCTCGGCGGGCGAGGACGGCGCAGCGCCCTGCCGCTGCCAGCAGATCTCATACCCAACCACCCGCTGCTTGGGGTCCAGCAGCGGCTCACGAACGAGAAAATTGGTCTGATGCATGATGCTCGTATGGGAGGAGGCCCGTGGCGAACGGGCCGGTACAGATCAAAAGCCCAGACTATCCAGCAAGTCGTCCACCTGCTCCTGGTCAGCCACCACGTTCTCGCGGGTCGGATCGATCTGCGGTCCGTTCAGCAAGCCGTTGTCGATTTCCTTCTTCATCTGTTCAGGCGCAAAGTCGATCAGCATCTGCACCAACTGCTTTTCAAGGTTTTGCGCGATCGAGGTGACTTTCTTGATCACTTGCCCGGTCAAGTCCTGGAAGTCCTGCGCCATCATGATGTCCATCAGATGCGCCTTGGTCTGCGAGGTGCCGGCGGTGGCGCCGTCCAGCGCGGCGATGGTCTGCTGCGCCAGCGCGCGCCATTGCGCGTCGGAAGCGTCGCCGGCCAGCAAGCCGTTCCAGGAAGCGCTCAGCTGTTTGGCATCGCCGGCGATCTGGTCCTGCAAGGGACTGGCGGCGTCGGTGGCGTTCAACACTTTCTGCGCCGCGTCTTCGCTGAGCCGCGCCACATAATCGAGACGGTCGCGGGCGTCGGGGATGTCCGACGCCGCTTTTTCTATCAATTTATCCAGACCCAGGCCGCGCAGGCTTTCATGCAAGGCCCGCGTCATGTGGCCGATACGCGACAAAAACTCCTCATTCGGCTCCACCGCAGTGCCTGCGATGGCGCCGTTTTGTTGCTCAACCATCATCAAGCTCCGAGTTTCTCGAAGATCTTGTTCAGTTTTTCATCCAGCGTTGCAGCGGTGAAGGGCTTGACCACGTAGCCATTGGCGCCGGCCTGGGCCGCCGCGATGATGTTTTCCTTCTTGGCTTCTGCCGTCACCATCAACACCGGCAGCTTGGCCAGCGCAGGATCGGCACGAATGTTTTGCAACATCGTCAAGCCGTCCATGTTCGGCATGTTCCAGTCGGACACGACGAAGTCGAACGATTCGGCACGCAGCTTCGCCAGCGCCATCACGCCGTCCTCTGCCTCGTCGACATTGGCATAACCCAGTTCCTTCAACAGATTCCGGACAATGCGGCGCATCGTCGAAAAATCGTCAACGACTAAAAATTTCATCTTTGGATCAGCCATGAATTACTCCGTTGTTTCTCTACGCGGTTGTTAATAGTGTCTACAATTGCCAGCAAGTTGTAGGATAGCATTTTCGTTGCTTTAAGGCGAACAAAGTAGCAGTAAAACGTCACACTTGACGATTTAAAGCGCATTTGCTCCCGTCAGACCCGCAGCGCGCGCATGCCGTGCGCCGCCAGATAGCCCAGCACCATGCCCGGCAGGGCTTGCAAGGCCCCGACTTCGTGGGCGGCGCCGACCGCGATCGCTTCGCGCGGCATGCCGAACACCACGCAGCTGGCTTCGTCCTGGGCAAAATTATACGCGCCGGCGCCCTTCATCTCCAGCATGCCGGCCGCGCCATCCTTGCCCATGCCGGTCAGGATAACCCCAACCGCGTTTTTACCGGCGCACTGGGCAGCCGAACGGAACAGCACGTCGACCGACGGCCGGTGGCGGTTGACCGGCTCGGCCTGGTCGATCTTGGTCATGTAGTTGGCGCCGCTGCGGGTCAGGTACAGGTGCGAGTGGCCGGGGGCGATGTAGGCGTGGCCCGGCAGCACCCGCTCGTTGCCGGCCGCTTCCTGCACCGAGATCTTGCACAGCGAATCGAGGCGCTTGGCGAACGAGCGCGTGAAACCTTCCGGCATGTGCTGGGTGATCAGGATGCCTGGGCAGTCGGACGGCATCTGCATCAGGAATTCGCGGATCGCCTCGGTGCCGCCGGTGGAGGCGCCGATGATGATCAGTTTTTCCGACGAGGTCAGCGGATTGCGCAGCTGCGGCAACGGCGCCTGGCCTTCGGCGCCCGGCTGCGGCAGCGTGCGGGCGCGCACGCGCGCCTTGGAGGCGGCGCGGATCTTGTCGGTGATCAGGTCGGTGTACTCGCGCATGCCGGCCTGGATCGAGATCTTAGGCTTGGTGACGAAGTCGACCGCGCCCAGTTCCAGCGCGCGCATGGTGATCTCGGAACCGCGCTCGGTCAGCGAGGACACCATCACCACCGGCATCGGCCGCAAGCGCATCAGTTTTTCGAGGAAATCCAGGCCGTCCATTTTCGGCATCTCGACGTCCAAGGTCAGCACGTCGGGGTTGGTTTGCTTGATCAGCTCGCGCGCGACCAGCGGGTCGGGGGCGACGCCCACCACTTCCATGTCGGGCTGGCTGTTGATGATCTCGCTCATCACGCTGCGGATCAGCGCGGAATCGTCGACGATCAGGACTTTGATCTTCATAAAAAGCTACTTTCCGGGCAAAAGGCCCCACTACTTACATTAAAACAGATCGATATCGCCACCCACCGGCGCTTTCTTCAGACGGCTGGCGTACTCGATTTCGCGCTTGGCCAGCGTGTCGTTATGGGTCTGCATCAGTTTCTTGACCAGCACCTTGCCGGTGCGCGGGAAGAAGTACACCTTGCGCGGGTGGATGTCGTTCAAGTCTTCGGCCACCACACGGATTTTCTCGACCTTGAGGAAGTTCAGCACGAAGGCGGCGTTGCGCTCGCCGACGTTGATGGCGGTGAAGCCCTTCAATACGGCGCCGCCGCCGAACACCTTGGCTTCCATGTTCTCGCGCTTGGCGCCGGCCTTGAGCAGGTCGTTGATCAGGATCTCCATCGCGTAGGTGCCGTAGCGGGCCGAGGCCGACACCGGGCTGCCGTTGTCGCCGCCGCCGTCCGGCAGCATGAAGTGGTTCATGCCGCCCAGGCCGGTCACGCGGTCGCGGATGCAGGCCGACACGCAGGAGCCGAGCACCGTCACGATCAACATGTCCTTGTTGGTGAAGTAGTACTCGCCCGGCAGTATCTTGGCGGCTTCGCAGTCGAACGTTCTATCGTAATAAACGTTCGTGGCAAATTGTTCGAGGTCCATGTTTTACTCTCATGTGCGTTGCGATGCTTTTTGAGCAGCGCCACGGTGTTGTTCGTCCAGCTCATACACCGTCTTGCCGCGTAGTTTGAGCGACTCCGACACGTAGAGGAAATTCTCCGAATGGCCCGCAAACAGCAGGGCGTCCGGTTTCATCAATGGGACAAAGCGGGACAGGATTTTACGCTGCGTGGCTTTGTCAAAGTAAATCATGACGTTGCGGCAAAAGATCACGTCGAACTGGCCGCTGATCGGCCAGCCGTCGGCCAGCAGGTTGAGCTGCTTGAAGGTGATCATATTGCGCAGCTCGGGCCGCACGCGGGCCATGCCTTCGCGGTCGCCCTTGCCTTTCAGGAAAAAGCGGCGCGAGCGCTCGGGCGACATCTTGTCCAGCCGGTCCATCGAGTAGACGCCGTTGGCGGCCGTGGCCAGCACATTGGTGTCGATGTCGGTGGCGATGATGTGGCAGTTGGGCGTGAGCGTGTTGAACGCCTCGCACACGGTCATGGCGATCGAATACGGTTCTTCGCCGGTCGAGCTGGCCGAGCACCAGATGGTGATCGGTTCGCGCTTGTGCTTGATGTGCTCGGCCAACAGCGGGAAGTGGTGGGCTTCGCGGAAGAACGAGGTCAGGTTGGTGGTCAGCGCGTTGGTGAACGACTCCCATTCCTCGCCCAGGCGGCCGGCCTCCAGGTCGTCCAGGTACTTGGCGAAGGAGGCGATGCCGGTGGCGCGCAAACGCCGCGCCAGGCGGCTGTACACCATCTCTTGCTTGCTGTCGGCCAGCGAGATGCCGGCCCGTTTGTAGATCAGGCCGCGGACGCGTTCGAAGTCCTTGGCGTTGAAATCAAACTCTTTGACGGTGTCTTTGGTTTGCGGCATGTTCTGTATTCCTTAATCTAAACTAACAATGCCTGCGGCGACGTCCCGCAGGGGACGCCGCTTGCTGCTGCTTAAAACTCTTCCCATTCGTCGCCGGCGGCCGGTGCTGCGCTCAGCTTCTTGGGCGCGACCGGCTTGGCGGCGGCCACCGCCGGGCGCGGGGCCGGCGCCGGGGCACGCTGGATCGCCGGCGCGGCGGCCGGACGAGCTGCCGGCGCAGCCGCGCGCACGGCCGGGCGACGGCCCGACTCGTCGTGCGACAGCTTGAAGATGCTGACGGCCTGCGCCAGCAACTCGGCCTGCTCCTGCATGCTCTCGGCCGCTGCGGCCGCTTCTTCCACCAGCGCGGCGTTCTGCTGGGTCATCTCGTCCATCTGGGTGATGGCCTGGTTGACTTCCTCGATGCCGTTGCTCTGTTCCTGGGTGGCGGCGGTGATCTCGCCCATGATGTCGGCCACCTGGCGGATCGACGTGACGATCAGGTCCATGGTCTGGCCGGCCTCGTCGACCAGCTTGCTGCCGGCGTCGACCTTGTTGACCGAGTCGCCGATCAGCTCCTTGATTTCCTTGGCGGCGCCGGCCGAGCGCTGCGCCAGGTTGCGCACCTCGGAGGCCACCACCGCGAAGCCGCGGCCCTGTTCGCCCGCGCGGGCCGCTTCGACGGCGGCGTTCAGCGCCAGGATGTTGGTCTGGAAGGCGATGCCGTCGATCACGCCGATGATGTCGACGATCTTGCTGGAGCTGGCCTTGATCGAGCCCATGGTTTCCACCACTTGCGAAACCACGGTGCCGCCCTTTTCCGCCACCGACGAGGCGGTCACGGCCAGCTGGTTGGCCTGGCGGGCGTTGTCGGCGTTCTGCTTGACGGTCGAGGTCAGTTCTTCCATCGACGACGCGGTCTCTTCCAGCGAGCTCGCTTGCGATTCGGTGCGGGCCGACAGGTCGGCGTTGCCGGAGGCGATTTCCTGCGAGGCGGTCGAGATCAGCTCGGTGCCGGTGCGGACGTCGCCGACGGTCTTGGCCAGGCTGTCGTTCATGTCCTTCAATGCCTGCAGCAGTTCGCTGGTCTCGTCCTTGCCTTCGACGTAGACTTGCGAGGTCAGCTCGCCGGCCGCCACTTTTTGCGCGACTTCGACCGCGCCGGCCAGCGGGCCGGTGATCGAGCGGGTGATGACGGCGGCGCAGGCGATGCCGATCGCCACCGCGATCGCGCCCAGCAGGAACAGCATCATCATCAGGCTGCGGTCGGCCGTGACCGAACCGGCCATCACGTCCTTGGCGGCGGCCTGCTGCATGTCGACCAGCTTGTTGATCAGCGCCAGCGTCTGCTGGTTGAGCGGGTCGATGCGGCCGGAAATGACCTTGGCCGCGCCTTCGCTGTTAAACGCCAGCACCTGGCCGATGGCTTCCTTGAACGCCTTGTCGGTATCGGTGTCGAGCGCGGCGATATCGGCCAGCACTTTCTTCTCGGCCTCGTTCAAGCCCTGCGCCTTCAGGCTGGCCAGCGCCTTGTCGTAGCGGGCGCGCTGGTCCTTGACCTTTTGCTCTTCCTTCTGCATCAGGCTGACGTCGGACTGCAGGCCGATGTTGCGCATGGCGATGCCGGTCTCCAGCATCGCGCTCTTCATCGTGCCCGCTTCCAGGTTTTTCTCGGTCGACAGCTCCAGGCCGCCGGTCAGCTTGCTCTTGTTGCTGTAGTTCAGGTAGTTGGTCATCAGGACCATGAGCACCAGGATGGCAAGAATGCTGCCGAAACCGATGCGCAGTCGTGCGCCAATCTTGAAGTCGCGTAAATTCATGTGGTTTTCTCCCCTATTGCTGTCTGTTCTGTTGTCCGCCGGGTACTGCCTGCGGACCCCGTATCGTTGTTATCGTTGCGGCGCGCACTCTGTCGGGCGCTGTCGCGGGTTGCTGCCGGGCCCGGCCTCAGGCTTGGACCTAGGCCGCCAGCTGTTCCATCAAGCCCATCTCGGCGCTCGACATCAGCTTGTCGATGTTCACCAGGATCAGCATACGCTCATCGATGGTGCCCAGGCCGATCATGTAGTCGGAACTGAAGGCCGTGCCCATTTCCGGCGACGGCTTGACCTGCTCCGGCGTCAGCGTGGTCACGTCCGACACCGAGTCCACCACCATGCCGACGATGCGGCCGCTGATGTTGAGGATGATGACCACGGTGAACTGGTCGTACACCGGCGAGCCGAGGTTGAACTTGATGCGCATGTCGACCACCGGGATGATGATGCCGCGCAGGTTGATCACGCCCTTGATGAACTCCGGGGCGTTGGCGATCCGGGTCACGGTTTCGTAGCCGCGGATTTCCTGCACCTTCAGGATGTCGATGCCGTATTCCTCCGAACCCAGCGTGAACGCCAGGTATTCGTGGCCGGCGATCTCGTTTGCCCCGGTGGTTAGTACGTCTGCCATGATGGTTTCCTTGATGGGATTAGCTAAAAATCTGTTCGTCAGCGAGCTGGCGGGATGAGCGTATCAATGCGGCGACGTCGAGGATCAGCGACACGCCGCCGTCGCCCAGGATGGTGGCGCCGGAAATGCCGGCCACCTTGCGGTAATTCGATTCCAGGTTCTTGACCACCACCTGCTGCTGGCCGACCAGGTCGTCGATGAACAGGCCGGCCTTGCGGCCGTCGGTTTCGATGATGACCACGATGCCCTGGCAGGGGTCGGTGAAGCGCGGCGTGATGCCGAACATCTGGTACAGCGGCACCAGCGGCAGGTACTCGCCGCGCACCTTGATCACCCTGCCCTTGCCGGAGATTTCCTTGACGTCTTCCGGCACCGGCTGCAGCGATTCGATGACAAAGCCCAGCGGCAGGATGTAGACCTCTTCGCCGACCCGGATCGACATGCCGTCCAGGATCGCCAGGGTCAGCGGCAGCGAGATCGAGATCGTGGTGCCGAAACCCTTGGCCGAGCGGATGTCGACCACCCCGCCCATCGCCGTGATATTACGCTTGACCACGTCCATGCCGACGCCGCGGCCGGAGACGTCGGTCACTTGTTCGGCGGTCGAGAAGCCCGGCGCGAAGATCAGTTGCCAGACTTCGGCGTCGCTCATGTTCTCGTGCAGCGGCAAGCCGTTCTGCTCGGCCTTGGCCAGGATGCGTTCGCGGTTCAGGCCGCCGCCATCGTCCGACACTTCGATGATGATGTTGCCGCCCTGGTGGGAGGCCGACAGGAACAGGCGGCCGGCGTCGCTCTTGCCGGCGGCGCGGCGCACGTCCGGCATTTCGATGCCGTGGTCGATGGAGTTGCGCACCAGATGGGTCAGCGGGTCGACGATGCGTTCGATCAGGCCCTTGTCCAGTTCGGTGGCGGCGCCGTTGGTGATGAAGTCGACCTTCTTGCCCAGCTTGGCCGCGAGGTCGCGCACCATGCGCGGGAAGCGCGAGAACACGAAGTCCATCGGCATCATGCGGATCGACATCACCGCTTCCTGCAGGTCGCGGGTGTTGCGGGTCAGCTGGCTGACGCTGTTCAACAGGCGCTCGTGCACCATCGGGTCCAGCGTGTCGACGCGCTGCTCGATCATCGCTTGCGTGATGACCAGCTCGCCCACCAGGTTGATCAGCTGGTCGACCTTTTCGATCGACACGCGGATCGACGACGATTCGGCGCCGGGGCCGGGGCCGCCCTTCTCTTCCTTCTTGGCGGCTTTCTTTTCCTCTTCGGCGGCGGCCTGCTGCTGCACGGTCGGCGCCGCCTCGGCGACGATGCCGGCGGCCGCGCGGATTTGCTCGACCGGCTGGAAGAAGCCGTAGCCGCGCGCATCGTCCGCGCCCTCTTCGGCGGCGGCGCGGATCTGCTCCAGCGGCTGGAAGAAGCCATAGCCGGCGGCGCCGTCGCTGCCGGCCGGATGCAGCTCGGTCTCGTCGAAGAAGCCATAGCCCAGCGCGCTCTCGACCTTGGAGCGTTCGGCGTTTTCCAGCTTGGCCTGTTTGGCGTCCAGCGCCGGCAGTTCGGTGACGACCATGTCGTCCGGGTTCAGCACGAAGGAGCAGATGGCGATGATGTCGTCCAGGCTCTCGTGGGTGGTGACGACCATGGCGTTGCGGTCGTGGTCCAGCGGCGTGATCGAGACGTGGCCCATCAGGCCCAGCTCGGCGCCCAGGGCCGTCACTTCGCGGTGCACCATGGCCGGCAGTTCCAGCCGGTAGCGGCGGCCGCCGCTGTGGTCGACCGCCTTGGCCTCGCCGGCGTGGAACGATGGCGCCACCGGGGCCATGGCCGCCAGCGGCACGTCCTGCGCCAGCGATTGCAGCATCATGCGCACGTCGCCGACCGCGTCCTGGTCGACCGCCGCGCCGTGGCGGTGGCCGTCGAGCTGCATCTTGAGGATGTCCTTGGCCGCCAGGAAGGCGTCCACGTGCTCGGAGGTCAGCGCCATCTCGCCCTTGCGGATGCGGTCCAGCAGCGTTTCCAGGATGTGGGTCACTTCCGTCATGTCGGTGACGCCGAACGTGGAAGCGCCGCCCTTGACGGAATGGGCGGTGCGGAAGATCGCGTTCAGATCCTCGGGGTCCGGCTGCTCGACGTTGACGGCCAGCAGCAGCCGTTCCATTTCCGCCAGCAGTTCCTCGGCCTCATCGAAAAAGACCTGGAAAAACTGGCTTATATCGATGGTCATGGGGATACTCCGTAAGTTTCGCTTAGCATCATTGCACGCGCCTTATCAGCCGATGACCTTCTTCACTACCTCGATGAGCCGCTGGGGATCGAAAGGCTTGACCAGCCAGCCATTGGCGCCGGCGGCGCGGCCCTTGGCTTTCATCTCGTCGGACGATTCGGTGGTCAGCATCAGAATCGGGGTCTTCTGGTAGGCCGGCAGTTCGCGCAGCAGCTTGATCAGCTGCAGGCCGTCCATGCGCGGCATGTTCTGGTCGGTCAGCACCAGGTCGACGCTTTGCAGCTTGGCTTTTTCCAGGCCATCCTGGCCGTCCACCGCTTCCACCACCAGGTAGCCGGCCGCTTTCAGGCTGAAGGCCACCATCTGGCGCAGGGAACTGGAATCATCAACTGCAAGTATTGTCTTGGCCATCTTGGTTCTCACTCTTATCAATGCGGACGGGGTCCGTTTTTAAAACAATCGGTAGGTCGCGGCGCTCAAAACAGTTCGATGTCGCCGCTCTCCAGGTGTTGTTGACTGACGGCCTTGCGCAGCACGCTGCGCAATTCCAGGCTCTGGATCGCCAGCGCCATGCTGACCTTGCCCAGCAGCGCGACGATTTCCTCGTTGTCGCTTTCGGGCAGCATCTCGGCGCCGTGCGCGCCAAGCGTGCCGAGGAACTCGCGCAGGCCGGTCACGCGCTTCAAGGTGCGGTCGATCAGCTGGCTGGTCATGTCCTGGAACTGCAGGCTGGTGATGGCGGCGTTGACATAGCCGCCGACCTGGCCCTGCAGCGCCTCCAGCTGGGCGCGCTGCTCGGCGCTGGCGGTGCCGCCGTCGAGCAGCAGCTGGATCGTCGCCTGCTCGGCCTCAACCGCCTGGTGGATGGCCATGAAGTTGAAGGACAGCTTTTCGATCGCTTCTTCCAGCAGCAGGCCGGTCTGGATCAGGTCGGTCTCGACCTCGGTTAAATGCTTGCGTCCATGGTCAGACACGCCCGACAGCAGGCGTTTTACATGTGAGCCCAGGATTTTTTTTCTCGTCATAACAGTCTCGTTGTTCCGCTTGCCGTACTTGCTCTGTGCTACTTGCGCACCGGCGGGCCGGCCGGCGCCGGCGCCGGCGGCGCGGCCGGCTGGCCGTCCTCGGCGCCCACTTCCATCTGGCGCGCGCCGTCGCGCATCACGTTTTCCTCGGTGCGCTTGTTCATCACGATGATGCTGATGCGGCGGTTGATCGGGTTGAACGGGTCGGCCTTGTCGAGGTTGGCGGCCGAAGCCAGGCCCACCACGCGCAGCACCTTGGCGTCGGCCATGCCGCCGGCGATCAGCTCGCGCCGCGAGGCGTTGGCGCGGTCGGCCGACAATTCCCAGTTGCTGTAGCCGGCGTCGCTCAGGTAGGGCGTCGAATCGGTGTGGCCGGACAGGCCGATCTTGTTCGGCACGTCGTTCAGCACGAAACCGATCTCGTGCAGGAT
Organism: Rugamonas rivuli; assembly: GCF_009380165.1. GTDB lineage: Bacteria > Pseudomonadota > Gammaproteobacteria > Burkholderiales > Burkholderiaceae_D > Rugamonas > Rugamonas rivuli. The sequence goes on along the minus strand of NZ_WHUF01000002.1, from coordinate 761,368 downwards.
TTCGCGCGTGTACGGTTGCAGCTCGGCCTTGGCCAGCGCGAACATCGGGCGGTTTTGCTCGTCGACGATCTGGATCCGCAAGCCTTCGCTGGTGATGTCGAGCAGCAGCTGTTCCTTGTATTTCTTCAGCAGCGGGTTGGCCTCGATCTTGGCTTCGATCTTTTCCTTCAGCGCTTTCAGGCGCTGGTTTTCCTCGGCTTCCAGCGCGGCCTTGGCGGCGGTCAGGTTAAAGGTTTTCTTGATCTGAGGATCGTCGCTGGCCTTGACCTGGCCATCGCGCCGCGTCAAGTCCTTGCCGCCGCCGGGGATCACCGACGAACTGTCGCCGCTGCCCGAGCCGCCCTGCATCGCCACTTTCAGCGGCGTCTTGAAGTATTCGGAAATGCCGTTGAGGTCGCCCTTGGTGGTCGAGCCCAGCAGCCACATCAGCAGGAAGAAGGCCATCATCGCCGTCACGAAGTCGGCATACGCGATCTTCCAGGCGCCGCCATGGTGGCCGCCGCCGCCCTTCTTGATGCGCTTGACGATAATCGGCCGCAAGCCCTCTTCAGCCATGGCGATTCCTTAAGGTTGCTGTCACTTGGATTTCGATTTCTTGATATGGTCTTCCAGCTCGGCGAAGGTCGGGCGCTCGGTCGAGTACAGCACCTTGCGGCCGAATTCCACCGCCAGCGCCGGCGCGTAGCCGTTCAGGCTGGCCAGCAGCGTGACCTTGACGCACTGGTACATCTTGGTCGATTCATCGAGCTTTTGTTCCAGCAGGCTGGCCAGCGGGCCGACGAAGCCGTAGGCCAGCAGAATCCCGAGGAAGGTGCCGACCAGCGCGTGGGCGATCAGGATGCCCAGCTCGGCCGGCGGCAAGCCCACCGATTCCATCGTGTGCACCACGCCCATCACCGCCGCCACGATGCCGAACGCCGGCATGCCGTCGCCCAGCTTGGCGATGGCATGCGCCGGCACGGCGTGCTCGTGGTGGTGGGTGTCGATCTCGTTGTCCATCAGGTTCTCGATCTGGAACGCATCCATATTCCCCGACACCATCAGGCGCAGGTAATCGGTCATGAACTCGACGATGTGGTGGTCTTCCAGCACGCTCGGATACTTGCTGAACAGCGGACTTTGCTCCGGGCTGTCGATATCGCCTTCGATCGACATCAAGCCTTCCTTGCGCACCTTGGAGAGGACGTCGAACAGCAGCGACATCAACTCCATGTACAAGTCCTTGGTGTAGCGCGAACCCTTGAACAGCGTCGGCACGGCGGCCAGCGTGGCTTTCAGCGCCTTGCCGTTGTTACCGACCAGGAAGGCGCCCAGCGCGCCGCCGCCGATCATCACCAGCTCCAGCGGCTGCAGCAGCGCGGCCAGATGCCCGCCGTTCATGGCGAAGCCGCCGAACACGCCGACGCAGACCACTACATATCCAATTATGACTAACAAGCGCGCTGACTCCCCAGAATGAAAACGGCACGCATCATACCTAACAAACGGCCGTTTTCAATAAATTTACATGTAGAACTACAATAGCGTGACTCGGGGGGAGCGGGCAAGAGAATAACGCGAAATGATGCTTAAAAGTACCATATGTAGAGGGCGGCCCCGCCCTCTGTGGCGTGAATGGTCTGATCGGGCGCGCGGGCGTGGATGGCAAACTCGTAGCTGATCAGCATGGCGCCGGGACGCATTTCGGCGGCGGCCTTGCGCCACAGGCCGTCCATCGCGGCCGGCGACAGGTAGGCGAAGACCAGCTCGTATTGCGCGAAGTCGAGCCGCTCGTAATCGCCCAGCGTGAAGCGGGCGCGGCCGCCGGCCAGCGCGGCGCGCAAGCGGCTGGCCAGCCACGGCAGCGGCGCCAGTTCGATGCCGCAGCACTCGGCGTCGGGCCGCTGGCGCGCCAGGTACAGCACCAGTCCGCCCAGGCCGCTGCCGATATCGATCACGCGCAGGGGCTGGCCGGCGGCCGGCGGCGGCAGCACTTGACGTACCGCATCCCAGACCGCCGGACGCGACGGGTAGTACGGCACCTGGGTGCGGAAAGTCGACCAGTACAGGCCCAGTAAAATCAGGAAGGCCGCCAGGAACAGCCACGGCGGCAGCTGCAGCGCCAGCGCCGCCAGCAGCGCGGCCGGGAACAGCAACTGGATCGCGCGCCACCACACGGCCAGGCCCAGCTTCCAGCTCAGGCCGGCCGCGAGCAGACCCTGCACCAGCACCAGGCTGCGGCCGTCGACGTCAAAACGGAAACTGGCCATCACGTACAGGATGGCCAGGGTCAGGGGCGCGGCGCCGCACTGGATCAGCAGCGCCCGCACGGCGGGCGCGCGGGCCAGGCGCCGGAGATAGGAGTCGGGGCGGGACGGCCGGTTCACGCGGCCAGAGCGTCGGCGTCGCGCGCCTTCTTGGTCTTGCCGGCGCGCGAAGGCATGTGGCACAGGCCGCAGACATAGCTGCCGTTCAAGTCCATGCAGTTGACCACGAACTTGCCCTGGCACTTGCCGCACGGCGCCAGTTCCAGCATGCGGCTGCTAAAGAAGCGCACCAGCGTCCAGGCGCGGGTCAGCGACAGCAGCGGCTCCTCGCCCGCTTCCGGCGGCATTTGCTCCAGGTACAGCTTGTAGGCTTTCATGACCGCCTCGATGCCGGTGGCGCCGGCGTGCTCGGTCAGGAATTTATGGATGTTGATGAACAGCGAAGCGTGGATGTTCGGCTGCCAGGTCAGGAACCAGTCGGTGGAAAACGGCAGCATGCCCTTCGGCGGCGACACGCCCTTGAGTTCCTTATACAGCTTGAGCAGGCGTTCGCGCGACAGCGACACTTCCGACTCCAGCAGTTGCAGGCGCGCGCCCAGCTGTATCAGTTCGATGGCCAGCTGGATTTCCTGGGCTTCCGTCACTACGCTTTTCTTGGTCATGATCTGTGCTCCGGGCGGCTGCTCAATTAAGCGATTTCTTCGACGGCCTGGCCGGCCATCAGGATGGCGGCGTGCGACTGGGCCAGCACCCGGTCTTTATTGTAGTTGGTCAGCATCGACAGGATGGCGCTGTCGTCGAAGCGGAAGCGGGCCAGCATCATGTTGCCGCCTGCCAGTTTCAGGATCTGGGCGTTGCTCATGCCCTCGATCAGGTCGGCGATCTCTGCGGCGATGCCAAGGCGGAAGATCGCGGTGACTTTGTCGGCGCGTATCATCTGCTGGGCCAACATCAGGTAGCTCAGGTTGGCGTCGCGAATTTCAGCCATCATATCGTTAGCGGTCATTTCCATCTCCTAGTCCGTGATCTGCACTGCGGAACACAATTGCGTTTCCAGTGAGATACATTCTGCGGGAGCAACAAAAATACGAGTAGAGGATGTCCTCCGTATTTTTCGTCGGGAAATAGCGGGCACGACCCGTCGGTGTTTGTCTGACAAACACTCGCAGATCGCTCATCCACGCCCTTGCGGCGCGGGTTTCATAAGGTCCAAGATCTTCAAAAAAGTCCTGTCGTGAAACGAAAAATAGTCTGTACGGCGACTCTTTTTTGCTACATCTAACCCGGTTACGGCAGCATTTCGAGGAACTTTAGGGTTTCCGCAAAAATATTTTGAAGTATTTTCGACTTCCGTCTTGCCACCTGATGGCGCTTTTCCGCTCATCATGAAACTGGTAACGGCAGCGTTTTGGGGAACTTTAGGGTTTTTTTGAAAAAAAACGAAAATAATTTAAAAAAAGTCGCAAACCCTGCATTCATGCTGGTTTGCGGCCCGATGACCGGCCCCGCACAGGGTCCGTCGCCAGGTTTTTCAGGTTACACTGGCAACTTATTGAAGCCTAAAGCATTCCACCTACCCTGCAAGAAAGTTACACAATGACAACTCGCAACGACTGCCTGGCCCGCGACGCGCAAGATCCGCTCGCCGCCCTGCGCGACCAGTTCGACCTGCCGCCGCATGTGATTTATCTGGATGGCAACTCTTTAGGCGCCCGTCCCAAGGCCGCGCTGCCCCGCGCCCAGCAGGTGATCGCCCAGGAATGGGGCCATGACCTGATCCGCAGCTGGAACACCGCCGGCTGGTTCGACCTGCCCAAGCGCCTGGGCAACCGCCTGGCGCCGCTGATCGGCGCCGCCGACGGCGAAGTGGTCGTCACCGACACCACTTCGGTCAACCTGTTCAAGGCCCTGGCCGCCGCCCTGCACATGCAGGCTGCCGATCCGGACCCGGCCCGCCAGGCACGCCGCGTGATCGTCACCGAACGCTCCAACTTCCCCACCGACATCTATATGGCCCAGGGCCTGAGCAGCTGGCTGGAGCGCGGCTACAGCGTCAAGCTGGTCGACTCGGTGGAAGAACTGCCGGCCGCCATCGGCGCCGACACCGCCGTCGTCATGCTCACCCACGTCAACTACCGCACCGGCTACCAGCACGACATGCGCGCCACCAGCGCCCTGGCCCACGCCGCCGGCGCGCTGATCGTCTGGGATCTGGCGCACTCGGCCGGCGCGGTGCCGGTCGCCCTGAACGACGACGGCGCCGACCTCGCGGTGGGCTGCACGTATAAATACCTGAACGGCGGCCCCGGTTCGCCGGCCTTCATCTGGGTGCCGCGCAGGCACCAGGCCGCCTTCCGCCAGCCGTTGTCGGGGTGGTGGGGGCATGCCGCGCCATTCGCCATGGCGCCCGACTTCGCCCCCGCCGACGGCATCGGCCGCGCGCTGTGCGGCACCCAGCCGGTAGTGTCGCTGGCCATGGTCGAATGCGGCCTGGACGTGTTCGACCAGACCAGCATGGCCGCCATCCGCGCCAAGTCGCTGGCCCTGACCGACCTGTTCATCACCCTGGTCGAACAGCGCTGCGCCGATCATCCGCTGGGCCTGGTCACGCCGCGCGAACATGCGCGCCGAGGCAGCCAGGTCAGCTTCACCCATCCGCACGGCTACGCGGTGATGACGGCGCTGATCGCGCGCGGCGTCATCGGCGACTACCGTGAACCGGCCATCATGCGCTTCGGCTTCACGCCGCTGTACACCAGCTTTGCCGACGTCTGGGACGCGGTCGAGATCCTGCGCGACATTCTGGACCGCAAGGACTACAACGTCGACGCCAAGCGCGATGCCGTGACCTGAACGCGTGACTTAATAACGAGATAAACGATATGAGCGATTCCAAAGAAACCGGCTGCCCGATGCACGCCTCCGATGCGCAGTGGCACGGCGCGGATATGGACTTCAGCAACAAGATGAGCTACGGCGACTACCTGGGCCTGGACCAGATCCTCACCGCCCAGCACCCGCTGTCGCCCAACCACAATGAAATGCTGTTCATCGTCCAGCACCAGACCAGCGAACTATGGATGAAGCTGATGCTGCACGAAATGCACGCGGTACGCGCCCATCTGCAATCGGACGATCTGGCGCCGGCCTTCAAGATGCTGGCCCGCGTGGCCCGCATCATGGACCAGCTGGTGCACGCATGGGACGTGCTCGCCACGATGACGCCGCCGGAATACACCGCCATCCGCCCCTACCTGGGCGCATCGTCGGGCTTCCAGTCCTACCAGTACCGCGAGATCGAATTCATCCTCGGCAACAAGAATGCCGCCCTGCTCAACGTCCACACCACCGCGCCCGACGCGTTTGCCGTGCTGGACAAGGCGCTGCGCGAGCCATCGGTCTACGACGAAGCGATCAAGCTGCTGGCCCGCAACGGCCTGCCCGTCTCCGCCGAGCGCCTCAACGCCGACTGGACGCTGCCGACCGCCGCCGACGAATCCGTCAAGGAAGCATGGCTGGAAGTCTACCGCGACCCAAGCCGCTACTGGGCGCTGTACGAACTGGCCGAAAAGCTGGTCGACCTGGAGACCGCGTTCCGCTTCTGGCGCTTCCGCCATGTCACCACGGTCGAGCGCATCATCGGCTTCAAGACCGGCACCGGCGGCACAGCCGGCGTCAGCTACCTGCGCAAGATGCTCGACGTAGTGCTCTTCCCGGAACTGTTCGCCCTGCGCACCGCCCTCTGAGATTGCCGCGAGAATACACACCATGGGTAGTACCGCATTCTCCTTCTAGCAAACCTACTGAATCTTCTCCTGAAATCTACTGAATTGAACTTCCTGCTACTGCACCGGTCTAACTCAGTAGCCAGCAGCAGAATTCAGTAGATTTCAGTAAGGAGAACAGTATGTTTGCCACAACGAGCGTGCAGGTCTGCCCCACCACCCTACTCGCGCTGATGGAGCGGCTGCGCGAAACCGGCGCCACCATCGATCCAGCCGAAGCCGTCGACGCCGCGATCCGGCTATGGCTCGCGGCCCCAAGCGAAGCACCGCCAGCCGCACCGCGCGGCTACCAATGGAAAACGCTGTTCCTGCCCGAAGGCACATGGTTGCGCATGGCCTACCGCGGCGACCATGAATACGCCATCGTCGAAGGCGACCAGATCATGTACAAAGGCCGCGCCATCTCGCCCAACCAATTCGCCAGCGGCTACGCCGACAGCGTGCGCAACGCGTGGCAAGACATCTCCATTCGCATGCCCGGCGAAAAGAACTGGAAAATGGCCGACGCGCGCCGCCGCGAACTGGCCCGCGCCGCAGCCACCTCTGCCGCCACTCCGGCCGCCGCCGCCCCGGTCGCCGAGCCAAATCCCTCCATGCCGCAGCCACCGCGCAACACCGTCCCCGGCCCAAGCTGGACCGAGCCCGAGCGTAGAAAATACCGCTTCCGCCTGGAAGACGTCGCATTCGATTGAAGACATTTGTCCACGCTTGCGCAAACTGCCAGCGCCGGCAAAACAAGCGCCCCCCGCCGAAGTAAGATAAACACCATCTTACCCAGCAAGGAACCCGCATGGACTACGAAGTACTGACCCTGGCCGGCCTGTGGAACTCCGGCCCCGCCCACTGGCAATCGCAATGGGAACTTAAATATCCGCACTGGGTCCGCGTCCCGCACCGCGACTGGGACACGCCCGACAGCACCGAATGGGTAGCCGAACTGGAAGCCGCCATCGCGCAATGCAAGCGCCCGCCGGTGCTGGCCGCGCACAGCCTGAGCTGCTCGCTGGTCGGCCGCTGGGCCGCCTCCGGCTCGCAATTGAAAATCGCCGGCGCCTTCCTGGTCGCCCCCAGCGACACCGACGCCCCCAGCTACCCCGACTGCACCACCGGCTTCCAGCCCATGCTGCTGCAACGCCTGCCCTTCCCCAGCCTGGTGATCGCCAGCAGCGACGACCAATACGTCAGCCCGCAGCGCGCCCGCCAGTTCGCGCAAGCCTGGGGCAGCGGCTACGTCGAGATCGGCAACGCCGGCCACATCAACGGCGACGCCGGCTACGGCCCCTGGCCCGAAGGCGAAAAATTACTGCACGATTTCTGCGAAAAACTGCATCGCTGACCGAACTTCCACGCCCCAGCCCTCTCTAACTGTCATCAAGAATAAGGAGGGGAGCAAGATGAACCAGCGTATCCGCAACTGCACGGCGGCGGCCGCCCTGCTGCTGACTGCCATAACAGCCAGCGCCACCAACTACACCGCCATCCTCACCGGCCCGCAGGAATCGCCGCCCAACACCTCACCTGCCATCGGCGCGGCGGTCGTCAAGTTCGACACCGCCAGCCACATACTGGAAGTGGACGTCGCCTTCAGCGGCCTGATCTTGCCGAGCACCCTCTCCCACATCCATTGCTGCACCACCACACCCGGCGCCGGCGTCGCCGGCGTGGCGACCGAAGTGCCGACCTTCGGCGGCTTCCCAATGGGCGTAACAAGCGGCGCCTACACCAACACCTACAACACCTCGTTGACGGCCAGCTGGAACCCGGCCTTCCTCACCAGCCACGGCGGCACCACGGCCGGCGCCGAAGCGGCCTTCGCGGCCGGATTGAACGCCGGCGAGGCCTACCTCAACATCCACAGCGAGCGCTACCCGGGCGGCGAAATACGCGGCTTCCTGGCGGCCGCCCCGGTGCCCGAACCAGCCACCATCGCCATGCTGGGCCTGGGCTTGCCGGCCGTGCTGCTGATGGCGCGGCGCCGCCGCAAGATGTAACTAGCGCGTCGCGCCAACCAGCGGCAGCTCGATGTAACTGTCGTGGTAGATGCGCTGGGTCGTCTTCTTGTAGTCGGCCGGCTGGGCGTAGAAGATGTTCGGCACAAAGGTCTGCGGGTTGCGGTCATACAGCGGGAACCAGCTCGACTGCACCTGCACCATGATGCGGTGCCCCGGCAGGAACACATGGTTCGCGGTCGGCAACGCGAAGCTGTACGGCAAGGCCGTGTTGGCAGCGATCGGCTTGGCCGTCTCCAGGCTCTCGCGATAGCGGCCACGGAAGATATCGCCCGACACCATCAGCTGATAGCCGCCCATCTCCGGCTGCGCCGCCACCTGGTCCGGATAAACGTCGATCAGCTTGACGACCCAGTCCGCGTCCGTGCCGCTGGTGGAAGCCAGCAGATGCGCGACCGGCTCACCGCTGATCTTCACCGGCGCCGTCAGCACATCGGTCGTATAGGTCAGCACATCGGTACGCCCCGACGCCTCGCGCTGATCGTCGACCAGCCAGCGCGGCCACGTCTGCCCCTTGGCCTCGTCGTAGCCGTAAGGCGCGATAGGCCGCGCGCGATAAGGCACCGGCTTGGCCGGATCCGACACATACTCATCGAACGCCGCCCGCTGCGCCGGCGCCGAAGCCGGCCGCGACGCCACATTCGTCAAGCTCAGCCGCGAGTTGGCCGCCAGCTTCAGCGTGGCCGGCGCAATCGCACAGCCGCTGACGCAGCCGGCCGGCCAACTATTCAGCGAGCGCCACTTGTTGCTGCCCGTCTCGAACGCCGACACCGGCGCGATCTGCGCCGCCGGCGCATCATCCTTCAGATAGCGGTCCAGGAAAGGCCGCAATATCTCCTGCCGAAAATGCAGCGCCGTATCACTGTTAAAGCGCAGCGCACCCAAGCGGCTGCCATCGCCAATCGCCCCGCCATGATTCCACGGCCCCAGCGCCAGAAACACCTTGCCATCCTGATCGCGCGGCTTGATCGCCTTGTACACCGCGATGGCGCCGTAGATATCCTCCGCATCCCACAGACTGTGCACCAGCAAGGTCGGCACCGCCACCGGCTGCGCCGCCAGGATCCGGTCCATCGCCTGCCCGCGCCAGAACGCGTCATAGCTCGGATGCGCAACGATCTTGCGCCAGAACCCACTCTGCTCCACCCCGCGCTGGCGGGCCAGTTCGCCCACCGAACCCGCGCGGATGAACATATCGTAATCGTCGAAATGGCTGGTGTACCACTTGGCCTCATTACGCCGCGTCACTACCTGCTCCAGCACATAGGACAGGTTGACCTGCCGGAACGCCCCGTTGTGGAACCAGTCGTCGCCCCGCCAGCCGTCCACCATCGGATTCATCGGCACCGCAGCCTTCAGCGCCGGATGCGGATTCACCAGCGCCATCAGCGGCAAAAAGCCATCATAGGAAATACCGATGATGCCCACCTTGCCATTCGTCTCAGGAATATTCTTGACCAGCCAGTCGATGGTGTCCCAGGTATCGGTGGAATGATCGACCGGCGTCGGATTGAGCGCACTGCCGCTGAGCGCCCGGTTCATCACATAATCGCCCTCCGAGCCATACTTGCCGCGCACATCCTGCACCACGCGGATATAGCCACCCTCGACGACCACATCGGCCGCATTGTCATAGCCCTGCAAGATGGACTCCATCTGCGAACTCTCGTTGTGGCTGGTCAGCTCGGCAGCGTTGTAAGGGGTACGCGTCAGCAAGATAGGAGCATTGCGCGCATTGCGCGGCACGATGACCACCGTATTGAGCTTGACACCATCGCGCATAGTCACCATCACGCTGCGCTTGACATAGTCATAGCCATCGACCGGCGCCTTGAACTCATCGGGCGTCTCGCTAGGCAATGCGGGATACATCGGGGAAGCCGCCACGCCCGGCGTCGATGCCGGCAGCGTATTCTGGGCCAGGACGGCCTGTGCGGATAAAACGAAGGCGCCAGTCAGCGCCAGCACGATCTTATTCATGAATATCCCGGGAGCTGAGCCAGTGAAACCTCAACATAGCACAACTCCCGGGACGGGTCTTACCAGATTACTTGCTTGCGCCGTTCAGCAGCATTTCATTGAGGCGCTTGACGAACGTAGCCGGATCGCTCAGCGAACCGCCCTCAGCCAGCAACGCCTGATCGAACAGGATGTTGGCCCAATCACTGAACGCGGTGCCAGCTTCCTCGTACTTCAAGCGCGTCACCAGCGGGTGGTTCGGATTGATCTCCAGGATAGGCTTGGACTCCGGCGCGCTCTGGCCCGCCGCCTTCAGCATGCGCAGCAGATTGCCCGACAGCTCATGCTCATCCGCCACCAGGCAAGCCGGCGAATCGGTCAGACGGAAGGTCACACGCACATCCTTGGCCTTGTCCGACAAGGCTTCCTTCATCTTGCCGACCAAATCCTTGTACGAAGTCTCGGTCTCTTCGTGTTCCTTCTTCTCGGCCTCGTCTTCCAGCGCGCCCAGATCCAGACCACCCTTGGCCACCGACACCAGCTCCTTGCCTTCGAACTCGGTCAGGAAGGACAGCATCCACTCGTCCACGCGATCGGTCAGCAGCAGCACTTCCACGCCCTTCTTGCGGAAGATCTCCAGGTGCGGCGAGTTCTTCGCAGCGACGTAGTTATCGGCCGTGACGTAGTAAATCTTGTCCTGGCCTTCCTTCAGGCGCGCGACGTACTGCTCCAGCGAGACGCTCTGCTCATCGTTGTCATTGGCGGTCGAAGCGAAGCGCAGCAGCTTGGCCAGACGGTCCTTGTTGACCGCATCCTCGCCCACGCCCTCTTTCAGCACCTGGCCGAATTCCTTCCAGAAGGTGACATACTTGTCCTTCTTCTCCTGCTCGTCCGCGTTCGCCAGCTCTTCCAGCATGCCGATCACACGCTTGGTCGAACCATCGCGTATCACCTTCACATCGCGCGACTCCTGCAGGATCTCGCGCGACACGTTCAGCGGCAGGTCGGCCGAATCGATCACGCCCTTGACCATGCGCAGGTAGGCCGGCATCAACTGCTCGGCATCGTCCATGATGAACACGCGCTTGACGTACAGCTTGATGCCGCCACGCTTGTTACGGTCCCACAGGTCGAACGGCGCCTTGGCCGGAATGTACAGCAGCTGCGTGTACTCGCTGCGGCCCTCGACGCGGTTGTGCGTATGCGTCAGCGGCGCCTGGAAGTCGTGCGACACGTGCTTGTAGAATTCCTCGTACTGCTCCGGCGTGATATCGGCCTTGTTGCGGGCCCACAGCGCGCTGGCCTGGTTCACGGTTTCCAGCTCGTCCTTGACGACGGTTTCCTTCTTCTCCTCGTCCCACTCCTCTTTCGCCATCACGATAGGCAGCGAGATATGGTCCGAGTACTTGCGGATGATGGACTTGATCTTCCACGACGACAGCAGCTCGTCCTCGCCTTCGCGCAGATGCAGGATGATGTCGGTGCCGCGGCCCGGCTTCTCGATCTGCTCGACCGAGTAATCGCCCTGGCCTTCGGATTCCCAGCGCACGCCTTCGGAAGCGGCCGCGCCGGCACGGCGGGTTTCAACCGTGATCTTGTCGGCCACGATAAAGCCCGAGTAGAAGCCCACGCCGAACTGGCCGATCAGGGCCGCGTCCTGCTGCTGGTCGCCCGACAGCTTGCCGAAGAATTCCTTGGTGCCCGATTTGGCGATGGTGCCCAGGTGCGAGATCGCCTCGTCGCGGCTCATGCCCACGCCGTTGTCGGAAATGGTGATGGTGCGCGCAGCCTTGTCGAAGGCCACCTTGATCTTCAGTTCATGGTCGTTGCCATACAGGGCGTCGTTGTTGATCGCCTCGAAGCGCAGCTTGTCGGACGCGTCGGACGCATTCGAAATCAGCTCGCGCAGGAAAATCTCTTTATTCGAGTACAGCGAGTGGATCATCAGCTGCAACAGCTGCTTCACTTCCGCTTGAAAGCCCAGGGTTTGCTTATCGGTGTCTGCCATTTTAAAAGCCTCAATAGTCTTGTGGTTGATACACAGGTTGGACGAAAGTGGGGATTATAAGAGGGTTTTCAAGAGCGGCCCAGCTCCCGTTCGAAGAAACGCCACACCGCCGGCTCCTGCATCGCCGCCACGTTCAGCCGCATGCGGGTCGACGGCAGCTGCTTGGGCGAGAACAGGCTGCCCGGCGCCAGCAGCAGATTGTGCGCCATCGCCCGTTCGGTCAGCACATTGGTGTCGCAGCCCGCGTCGGCCCACACGAACATGCCGGCCGGCGGCGCCACGTCCACCTTCAGCCCCACCCGCTCCATCTGGCGTATCGTCTTGGCGCGGATCGCATCGAGCCGCGCGCGCACCCGGTCCGTATGCTTGCGGAACGAACCCTCCGACAGCACCTTGTACACCACCCGCTCGCCGATATCGCTGGTGGTCAGCATGGTCAGCATCTTGCGGTCGGCCAGGCGCTCGGCCCGTTCGGCCGACGCCGCGATGAAGCCGACGCGCAGATTGGCCGCCATCGTCTTCGAAAACCCGCCCAGGTAGATCACCCGCTGCAGCTGGTCCAGCGCCGCCAGCCGCGTGGCCGGCTGCACCGCGCTGCCCGGATGCAGGTCGCAATAGATGTCGTCTTCGACGATGATGAAGTCATGCTCCTCCGCCAGCCGCAGCACCTGGAAGGCCTTGGCCGCCGACAGCGAGGTCGAACTCGGGTTGTGCAGCACCGAATTGATGATGTACAGCTTGGGCTTGTGCAGCGCCGCCAGCTCGGCCAGTTGGGCGATGTCCGGACCGTCGCCCAGGCGCGGAATGCCCACCACCTTGGCGCCCAGCGCCGCGAAGGAGCCGAACATCAGGAACCAGGCCGGATCGTCGACGAAGATGGTGTCGCCCGGCCGCGTGAACTCGCGCGCCACCAGGTCCAATGCCTGCGTCACGCCGGCCGTGGTGACGATCTGCTCCGGCGCCGCCGCGATCTCCAGCTCGGCGAACTTCAGCTGCAACTGCTGGCGCAGCGGCAGGAAGCCCTGCGGCACGCCGTAGCTCACCAGCAGATTGGCGTTCTGCCGGCTGACCGAACGCAGCGCGTTGGCGATGGCCGCGCCGTCCAGCCAGTCCGGCGGCAGCACGCCGGTGCCGGGCGTCTGCCCGTGCGGCATCTGGCGGAACATATTCCGCACCAGCCAGACCACATCGATAGGCTGGACGCCGAGGCGTTCGCGCTCACGTTCGCTCTCCCCGGCCCGGCGCCGCCCGCCCGGCCGCCGCTGCGCCAGGTCCATCTCCAGCGCCGCCGGTTCGCGCACGAAGAAACCGGCGCCCCGGCGCGACTCCAGATGGCCCGAGGCCACCAGCTTGTCGTACGACGCCACCACCGTGAACGCCGACACCCCATGCGCCGCCGCGAACGCCCGGATCGACGGCATGCGCGCGCCGCCGCGCAGCAGGCGGTCATCGATGCGCGCCGCCACCGAACGCACGATCTGGTCGATCAGCGTCTCGCCGGATTCGCGCGACAGCAAGCCCACCATCGCCCCCGTCTTCGCAGCCTTCGCAGCCTTCGACGGCGCGACGGCCACCGAGGTCACGGCCGGTCCCGGCGCCGCAGCCGCCTTGGCCGCCGAACGCGCCTCGGCCGCCGCCAGCGCATCGGCCACCGCCTCCGCCGCAGCCGACGCGGCGGCGCCCAAAAGTGAAGTGCGCGTACGTGTATTGGTCATTTTACCGTCACAGTATGAGAAATTATGTGCCGAAGTGTACTGGCACTGTACTGGTTTTGTCACGTAGCATACATCCATACCGCTTATAACCATAGTCATAACGCCACCGGAGACCTGCATGACCCACAGCGCCCCGCCGCCCGCCGCCGTCGCCATCCCCACCCGCCCCGGCCTGAGCGACGAAACCACCGGCATGCTGCTAGGCCTGATCGCCGTCGCCATCTTCAGCCTCACACTGCCGTTCACCCGCCTGGCCGTGGGCGGCGGCGCAAGCGGCGCCGGCCTGTCCCCCACCTTCGTCGCCCTCGCCCGCGCCCTGGTGGCCGCCGTACTGGCCGGCGGCTGGCTGGCCTGGAAGCGCGCACCGCTGCCGCCGCGTTCCGCCCTGCTGCCCCTGTCCATGGTCGCCATCGGTTGCATCATCGGCTTCCCCTGGCTGACCTCCATCGCCATGCGCAGCCTGCCCGCCGCCCACGGCGCCGTGCTGGTCGGCATCCTGCCGCTGGCCACCGCCGTCTTTGGCGCCGTGCTGGCCGGCGAAAAACCCTCGTCCGGCTTCTGGCTGATGGCCAGTATCGGCTCCGCCCTGGTGGTCGGATTTGCGCTGCGCCAGAGCGGCGGCAGCCTGCACTGGGCCGACCTGGCGATCTTCCTGGCCGTGCTGCTGGCCGCCATGGGCTACGCCGCCGGCGGCCGCCTGTCGCAAACCCTGGGCGGCCAGCACACCATCTGCTGGGCGCTGGTGCTGTCCGCGCCCGTGCTGCTGCCGCTGGTGGCCTGGCTGTGCCGCGCCGAAGGTGCCCAATTGGCCGCCGCCAGCCCCGCCGCCTGGACCGGTTTCGCCTACGTCTCCGTGTGCTCGATGTTCATCGGATTCTTCTTCTGGTACCGCGGCATGGCGCTTGGCGGCGTGGCCCGGGTCGGCCAGGTGCAGCTGGTCCAGCCCTTCCTGTCGCTGCTCGGCGCGGCCGTGGTTTTGGGCGAGGCGCTGGAATGGCCTACTGTCGTTTTTGCAATTGCCATCATCGCCGTCGTGGGTACGGGCCGCAAAATGCAGGTGAAACGGGGCTAAAACCGTAGACTATCTTGATTTTGCACCGATTGTGGGCATGCCCTGCCGCTGACGTACAATATCGGTCTTAGCCTAATGCATTCCCTCACTTACTCTTTGGATAACACATGTCTGTCTACGAAAAACTGAAAGCGCTCGATATCACCCTGGCCGCGCCAGCCACCCCGGCTGCCGCCTACGTCATGTACGCCCAAACCGGCAACCTGGTGTTCCTGTCGGGTCATATCGCCAAGCGCGCCGACGGCAGCGTGTGGGTCGGCCAGCTGGGCAAGAACATCGACACCGCCGAAGGCAAGGCCGCCGCGCGCGCCATCGCCGTCGACCTGATGGGCACCCTGCAAGCGGCCGTCGGCGGCGACCTGACCCGCGTCAAGCGCATCGTCAAAGTCATGAGCCTGGTGAACTCCACGGCCGAATTCACCGAACAACACCTCGTCACCAACGGTGCTTCCGAACTGCTGGGCGAAGTCTTCGGCGAAGCCGGCAAGCATGCCCGTTCGGCCTTTGGTGTCGCCCAGATCCCGCTTGGCGCCTGCGTCGAAATCGAACTGATCGCGGAAGTCGCGTAAGCGGGCGGCTCCTTATCCGGAGTCGTTCCTTTTATAAAAGCACGCCACAAGCGAGCTTGTTGAACAGCCGGCCGTGCCGGCACACATCTAGTGAGACATGTATGAAAATCGAAAACCCGAATCCGATCCAGTGGCGCTTCTCCGAACGCGCCGACCAGCTGCAATCGTCCTTCATCCGCGAAATTCTGAAGATCACCCAGCAGCCTGAGATCATCTCCTTCGCCGGCGGCCTGCCATCGCCGCTGACCTTCCCGGTCGACGAAATGAAAGCCGCCTTCGACAAGGTACTGAGCGAAAACGGCAAGGTCGCCCTGCAATACGGCCCGACCGACGGCTACCTGCCGCTGCGCCAGTGGATCGCAGACTCCCTCTCCACCAACGGCGCCAAAATCGTGCCGGAACAGGTGCTGATGACTTCCGGCTCGCAGCAAGCGCTGGATCTGCTGGGCAAAGTGCTGATCGACGAAGGCAGCCGCGTGCTGGTCGAGACCCCGTCCTACCTGGGCGCGCTGCAAGCGTTCTCGGTCTACCGTCCTGAATTCAAATCGGTCGACACCGACGAACACGGCCTGGTGCCGTCGTCGCTGGACAAAGTCGCCGCCGGTGCCCGCCTGCTGTACGCGCTGCCGAACTTCCAGAACCCGACCGGCCGCACCCTGTCCGTCGAGCGCCGCCTGGAGCTGGTGGAAACCTGCGCCCGCCTCGGCCTGCCGCTGATCGAAGACGACCCGTACGGCGCCCTGAGCTACAAAGGCGACCCGCTGCCGAAGATGGTGGCGATGAACCCGGACGGCGTGATCTACATGGGCTCCTTCTCCAAGGTGCTGACCCCTGGCATCCGCCTGGGCTACGTGGTCGCCCCGCTGCCGCTGGTGCGCCGCCTGGAACTGGCCAAGCAAGCCGCCGACCTGCACACCTCGCAGCTGACCCAGATGGTCGTGCACGAAGTGATCAAGGACGGCTTCCTGGGCCGCCACATCCCGAAAATCCGCGCCCTGTACGGCGACCAGTGCCAAGTCATGCTGGACGCGATGGCCCAGCACTTCCCGGCCGGCGTCGAGTGGACCAAGCCGGAAGGCGGCATGTTCATCTGGGTCACGCTGCCTAAGCACATCGACGCCATGAAACTGCTGGACGAAGCCATCGCCCAGAAGGTTGCCTTCGTACCGGGTTCGCCGTTCTACGCCAACGAGCCGGAGACCAACACGCTGCGCCTGTCCTTCGTCACCGTGGCGCCGGACCGCATCCGTACCGGCATCGAGATCCTGGGCAAACTGATCGCCGCCAAGATCTAAGTCGTCATACCTCGTGGGCGGCGTCCGCCGCCCACATCCCCCCCGCCGAAATACAACACTGCCGCCGCGACTTTATCACCAAAAGTCACGGAAACCGCGCAAAGCCATAGCATCCCATCAACATTAAGTAAGCCAATAGCATGCTGGCGTGGCATGCTTGCCAATTCCGAAGCAATCCTCGAAAAACAGCGGATTTTTTTTCACCCGGAGCGGGGCCGACGCGTTATGATTTGAACGGATAGTCACTTTCAAATCAGGCCAGCCTTTGTTCAACCCAGTCCCAAATCCCATCCTTGCCACGCGGCGCGATGCCGCGATACTCATAGTGGACGACGCGCCGGAGAACCTGAGCGCACTGCGCAAGCTGATGGTCCAGCAGGGCTACCAAACCTTTGTCGCCACGTCCGGCGAACGGGCGCTGAAGATCGCCCGCCGCGTCCATCCCGACCTGATCCTGCTCGACGTCATGATGCCCGGCATGGACGGCTTCGAAACCTGCCGCCAGCTCAAGAGCCACGTCGCCACCCAGGGCATCCCGGTGATCTTCATGAGCGCCCGCACCGAGACCGAGGACGTGGTGGCCGGCTTCGACATCGGCGCCGTCGACTACATCAGCAAGCCGCTGCGCATGGCCGAAGTGTGCGCCCGCGTGCGCACCCAGCTGCACATCCGCAGCAAGAGCGAGACCCAGGAAGAACAGGCCGAGCGCCTGCGCACCATCGTCAACAACATGGCCGAGGGGCTGCTGATCATCGAAGCGGACGGCCGCATCCAGTTCACCAACCCGGCCTGCGACAAATACCTGGGCTACCAGGAAAACGAACTGGCCGGCCGCGCCATCTCGGAGCTGCTCAATCCCCTGGTGGCGCAGGAATACCTGGACTACTTCGAACGCTACGCCGCCGCGCCGGAGACGGCGCACAGCCACGGCACGCGCGAAGTGATCATCCGCCACCGCAACGGCAGCTCGGTGTGCATGGACCTGACGCTGACGCCGATGTATCTGCGCCAGCCGCTGTTCATCGGCCTGCTGCACGACATCACCCATCACAAGCAATCGGAAGACGCGCTACAGCGCGCCGCGATGGTCGACCCGCTGACCAAGATCGCCAACCGCCGCCACTTCGACACCTTTCTGGAGAAGGAATGGCAGCGCTCCATGCGCAGCGGCCTGCCCTTGTCGCTGGTGGTGCTGGACGTCGACCACTTCAAGCTGTACAACGACACGCTGGGCCACCCGGCCGGCGACGCCTGTCTGCAGCAGGTGGCGCAGGCCATCGCCTCGCACGCGCTGCGCCCGACCGACCTGGCGGCGCGCTACGGCGGCGAGGAATTCGTGCTGCTGTTCGCCGAGACCGACGGCGACTCGGCCTACCTGCTGGCCGAATCGATCCGCGCGCATGTTGAGTCGCTGCAGATCCCGCACCCGCGCTCGACCACGTCGGCCTGGCTGACGGTGAGCATAGGGGTAGCGACGATCAAGCCGCACCAGCTGGACAACACCGAATCGCTGTTCGTCGCCGCCGACCGCGCCATGTACGTGGCCAAGGAAGGCGGCCGCAATCAGGTGCAAGCCACCCAGACCGGCAGCGCCGCGATGGAAGCGGTCAAAGCGCTGGTGATGCGCTGATATCTTGAATTATTGGGCGTTATCGGCACGCAGCCGCTGCGCGAAGACCTGTGCGGATTCGCGTAGCGCCGGCTTGGCGTCGCCTTGCGGGCGGACCATCGAACTGATGACGATGGCGACGCGCCCGTTCACGTTGAGCATCTCTGTGTATGCCCCGCCTGCGTCTTCGGGAACAAAGGCGCACACTCTATCCACTTCGTCGCACGTCAGTTTGGCCGCGCCCAGTTCGGCGGCGAAGCGCTTCTTGATGGCGGCAAACTCCTTCGCGTGGACGGCGATAGCCCCGGACCGCACGTCATCAAGCACCAGCACCATCTGGGCCGGACCTGGCTGATCGACGGATGCGCCGGCAGGAATAAACGCGCCGATAAACAGGCTGGTATTGACGGCCGGGTGCAGGCGCCTGTCGGTATTGGGGTCGATCAGCAATGGCTGCCACCCGGACGGCAAGGTCATCGCCAGCGAGCTGACAGGCGCGTTTCCGATTCTGAGTTTGCTGTCGCCGCGCGGCGTGCAATCAACGGTTGGAGCAAGCCCCTTCGGCCGCACGCGCACGGAAACCGACTTCACACTGCGCGGCTGTTTGGCCGCAGCCGCCTTGGCGCCGGCATCCGGGAACTCCCGGTCGATCAGCAGCCACTGATCCTCAATCCGATAGCGAACTTCCGAAGGCGCCCCCTTGGCTTCCCGGCTCACCGGGTCGAGCGGCGTCACGCGCAGCGTGTCCGCGCCAATCCGCTGATAGGCCGACAAGGTCTCCGTCAGGCCTGACGCGGCATGACAGCGCGAACGCACGAATTGCGCATCGTATTCGGTAACGCAGTCGCGGTTCTGGTCATTGAAAGACTGGTCGGCAAGCGTCACATGCACTTGCTGGTTGCGCCAGCAACCCAACAACGCATCATCGGCGCTGGCGGCAAAATGCGACAGCAGGAACACACACGCAACCAGAGGTTTCATCATCCACCACACATAAATTGTTATTCAATTTATATTATGCCACGAGGCGACATCAAAGCTGCTCAGGATAACCCGTGATATCGGCGATCTCCTGATACATCGGCTGCAGCTGCCGGTACATGTTCAGGTACACGCGCCGATACAGCTTGTCGTAGATCTGCCGGTTCGCCGCGATAGGCTGGAACACCCTGCCCGGCCGCGTCATCGCGCGCGTCGCGCTGTCGAAGTCCTTGTGCAGCCCCAGGCCCGCCGCGATCGCAATCGCCGCGCCCAGTCCCGACGTCTCGTACACATGCGCGCGCGCCGCCGGCAGGCCAAAGATATCGGCAGTGAGCTGCATCGCCGCATCGCTCTGCGAGCCGCCGCCGGCTACGCGCAACTCCGTCACCGGCACGCCGCTGCGCTTCTCGATGCGCTCCTTGCCCTCGCGTAGCGCGTAGGCCAGGCCTTCAAGGATCGCCCGGTACATATGGGCGCGCGTGTGCACATCGCCGAAACCGATCATCGCCCCCTTGGCCTCCGGCCCCGGCGTCCGGATGCCCGGACTCCAGTAAGGCTGCAGCATCAAGCCCATCGACCCAGGCGGCACCTCGTTCACCAGCAGATCGAACATCGCCTCCGGCGCCATGCCCTGCTGCGCGCCGGCCATCTGTTCGAAGTGTCCGAACTGCTCCTTGAACCAGTTCACCATCCAGTAGCCCCGGAAGATCTGCACCTCCGTACTGTAGGCGCCGGGAATGGCCGCCGGATAAGGCGGTATCAACGGCGTCACCTCGACGTATTTTTTAGTGGTGGTGTTGATGGTCGCCGTGGTGCCGTAGCTCAGGCAGGCGATGTGCGGCTCCAGCGCACCGGCGCCTATCACCTCGCAGGCCTTGTCGGCGGCGGCGGCCACCAGCGGCGTACCTTCCGGGATGCCGGTCGCCTCGGCGGCGGCGGCGGTGATCGCGCCGATCGCCGTGCCCGGCTCCACCAACTCCGGCAGCATCTCCTTGCGCACGGCCAGCGCCTCCCACTTCCAGTCGCGCGCGCCGGCCCACTTGTGGCGCTTGTAATCGAACGGCAGGTAAGCCACCTGAGAGCCGATGGAATCGACATGCCGTCCGCACAAACGGAAATTGAGAAAGCCCGACAGCAGCAGATACTTGTCGGTCCTGGCCCAGATGTCCGGCTGATGCTCGGCGATCCAGTTGATCTCCGCCTCGCGCCTGAAGTACTCGATAGTGCCGGACACGCGCGCCAGCTTGAACGCCGTGCGCCACAGGAAGCTCAAGGGCTTCTGCTTGCCCACGCGCCGCTGGTCCAGCCACGTGATCGCCGGCCGCAGCACCTTGCCGTCGCGGTCCAGGTTGACCACCGTGCCGCGCTGCGTCGTCACCGCCACGCCCTTGATGGCGGAACGCGGAATATCGGTGGATGCCCAAAGCTGCTGGCACGCCTGGCCGACCGCCTTCCAATAACCGTCGGCGTCATGCTCCGCCCAACCGGGATGATCGGAGAAGTAAGCCTGCAAATGCACCTGCGCCTTGGCGGCGAGGTTGCCGTTTAAATCGAACAGCAATGCGCGCACGCTCTGGGTGCCGTTGTCGATGGAAAGAAGGTATTGGTCGGCCATGTCGCTCTAGTCTCGTTATGTTTGCCCGTACTTATGCGGGCAGACTGTAATGGGTATTCCATAATGCCAGATAGGCTGCCTGCTCGGCATCCCATCGCTCGTCGCTCCAGCCCAGCTCCGGCTGACAGATGGCGCGTATGCGGCCGAGGATATCCACGCCGCCGCCGCGCAGCTGGATGCCGAGACGACTGCGGCGCAGCATCAAGTCCTCCAGCTTCTGTACCGACTCGCAGCGGGCCGCCCAGCGCAGCTGCGCCCAGATGGTCTCCGTCCCCGCGATCAGCGCCAGTTCGCCCGGCTGTGCGGCCGCGATCAGCTCCTGCGCCAGCGCGCCGTAACGGCCTTGCAGACGCCGCGCCTGGCCCGCCGGCAGATGCCGTTGGTAAGGCAGGCCACGCGCCGCCGTCGCACCGGCAGCCGCGCCGAACACCGGCTGCGGCTCCAGCTTGTCGCGCCACTCCGGCAGCAGCGTCGCCGCCAGCTTGAGCGCATCGAGCGCGATCACGCGGAACGTGGTCAGCTTCCCGCCTGTCACCGTCAGCAACCCGTCTTCCAGCCACAGCGCATGGTCGCGTCCCTCCTTCGACGGATCGGCCTTGCCGCTGTCGATCACCGGGCGCACGCCGGCATAGCTGGCGATCACGTCGCGCTCCTGCAAGCCTAGCTGCGGGAACTGGTCGTGCACCGCCGCCATCAGATAATCGACTTCGGCCCGCGTAATCGCAGCCTCGCGCGACAGATCGTCCTTGTGATCCACATCCGTGGTGCCCACCAGCGTCACGCCCTCCCACGGGAAGGCGAACACCGGCCGCCCATCCAGCGGATGCATCAAACTGATCGCCTGCGCCAGCGGCAAGCGCCAGGCAGGCAGCACCAGATGGCTGCCGCGCAAAGGCCGCAGCCGAGGCTTGGCCGCAGCGGCCTTGCCAGACGAGGAGCCTTGCGTACGCAAGCCGTCCGCCCACGCACCGGTCGCGCTGATGACCAGCTTCGCGCGCACCTTGTGCACCGCGCCGCTCACGCCGTCGCGCAGCCTCACGCCGCGAACCCCACCGCCATCCACCCGCAGCAGCGACTCCGCTGCCATGTAATTGACAGCCACGCCGCCAAGCTGCTGCGCCTCCTGCAGCACGCGCATGACCAGCCGCGCATCGTCGGTCTTGGCATCGGTGTAGACCATGCCTCCCTTGAGCCCAACAGTCGACACATTCGGCGCCAGCGCCCCGAACTCGTTCAATCCAAAGTAATGCCGCCCCTTCTGCCCCGCCATCCGGTCGTAGATCGCCAGCCCAAGCAGGAACATGCGCTTGCCCGGTTTGCGCCCCTCGTAATCGCCGAACGCAAAGCTCTGCGGTTCCACCAACCCGGCCGCATGCTGCAGCAGATGCTGCCGCTCCTGCACCGACTCGCGGGTCAGCGCAAACTGGCCCTCCTTCAGATAGCGCAAACCGCCATGCACCAGCTTCGAAGACCGGCTCGACGTACCCCAGGCAAAATCGCGCTGCTCCACCAGCAGCACCGTCAACCCTCGCCGCGACGCTTCCAGCAATATCCCCGCACCGGTGATGCCGCCGCCGATCACGATCACATCCCACTCGCGCGCCAGCAGATCCGTCAACGCGGAGCGCCCGCCATTGCGCCAGTGCGCCGTCATGGCAGCAGCTTCCCTGGGTTCATGATCTGCTGCGGATCGAAGTGGCTGAACAAGGCCTGCATCGCCGCCAAGCCCAACTCGCCCTTCTCCGCCACCAGATACGGCGCATGGTCGCTGCCCACGCCGTGCTGATGGCTGATGGTGCCGCCGTTTTCGACGATCGCCATGCTCACCGCATGCTTGAGCGTGCGCCAGCGCGCCAGGTCCTGTTCATAGTCGCCGGCCAGCCGGTACACAAAGGTCGAATAAACGCTGGCGCCCTGCACATACAGGTGCGACAAGTGCGTGTAGGCGTGCACCTTCTCGCCGTACTGCGCCAGCGCATCGGCGGCCGCCGCCTCCACCGCCTGCATCATCGTGCCGACGCGCGGCCAGTCCACCGCCGTCTCCACCGTATCGATCGCATAGCCGTGCTGCCAGGCCGCGTTGCGCAGGTAGACGTTGCGGAAGCGGTTCTGCTTCCACTTGTCGCCCATCTTGCGGCCGATATGCACGCCGCCGTGCGGCGCCACCAGCACCAGCGCATCCCGCAGCGCCGCCTTGGCTGCGGCCTTGCGTCCGCTCACGCCTATCATCAGCATGCACTTGCCGTCCTTGCAGCCGCGCCAGGACAGATAGCGCTCCAGCGCCGAGATCAATTTCTTGTGGCCGGCCAGCGCCAGCATGGTGGTCGTCTCCAACGGATTCGACAAACGCAGCATCGACAGCGACAACCCCGCCTGCACCACCTGCCGCACCGCAGTCTCCGCCGCCTCCCAGCTCGGGAAGAACACCGCATGGAAAGCCTCGTACTCCGGCAGCGGCGTCACGCGCACCGTGGCCTCGGTCAGGATGCCCAGTCGCCCTTCGGAGCCCAGCACCACCTCGCGCAGGTCCGTGCCCGCCGCCGACGCCGGGAAGGTCGGGATATCCAGCGTGCCAGCCGGCGTCTCCACCTTGCCGCCCCTGAACATCTGCTCGATGCGCCCATAACGCAGGGATTGCTGGCCGGACGAACGCGTCACCACCCAGCCGCCCAGCGTCGAATACTCGAACGACTGCGGGAAGTGGCCCAGCGTGTAGCCGCGCGCGCGCAGCTGCGCCTCCAGGTCCGGCCCGAACACGCCGGCGCCGAAGGTCGCCAGCTGCGATTCGGTATCGAGGTAATGCAGCTGGCGCAAGCGCGTCAGGTTCACCGACAGCACCGGCTGCGCGCCTGCCGGCGCGGTCAAGTGCCCGGCCACGCTGGTGCCGCCGCCCTGCGGTATCAGCGCCACGCCGAACTGCTGCGCGTAATCGATCAACTCCCTTACCTGCTCGGCGCTTTCCGGGTAAGCCACGCCATCCGGCGCCGTGCCGATCACGCCGTAGCGCAGGCGCAGCCAGTCCGGCAGGCTCTGGCCCAGCGCGCTGCGCAGCCGGACCTCGGGGGCCGTGTCCACCAGCGCGTGCGGCGGCAGCCGCGAAGGCGCGATCTGCGCGCAAGCCTGTTCGAACGCCGCATCCGCCACCGGCAAGCCCCTGCCTATGCGCTGCGCCAGAAAGCCCAGCGCATCGTCATTCAGCGCAAACTCTATCGTATCGTCACCCCAACCGTTCCAGCGTCTCATTGTTTTCCTGTCTGCGTAGCGGAGCGCTTGCTATACTGGCGCGCACCGAGTTTCAATGACAACAGAATAAGATAACGAACCCACCTGGTATTGCGCTTTCATGACATCCGCCTTGTTCGATCATGCCAAGCCCGCACGCTGACCTGACGCGCCGCGTGGCCGGCTCCTATCTGCAGCCCCTGCTCGAAGCGGCGGCAGCGCGCGGCGTCACGGCCGCGGCGCTGGAGCACGCAGCCGGCATGCCGTCCGGCGCCCTGCAGCCCCTGCCCGACTCGCTGCACGCCGACGACTACGTACGCCTGCTCGACATCGGCGCCCAACTGGCCAGCGATCCGCATTTCGGCCTGCACGTGGGGGAGCGCGTCAAGCTGGGCACCTACAGCGTCTACGGCCTGATTTTGCTGAGCTGCCGCGACTTCGGCCAAGCCTTCGAACAGACCATGCGCTACGAGCAGCTGGCGCACGACCTTGGCCGCTCGGCCTTGACGGTGGCGGACGGCGTGGCCCACTACACCTGGCACAGCAACTACGGCCCGGCCCAGCGCCACCTGGCCGACAGCGTGTTCGCCGGCATACGCGTGTTCGGCAACTGGCTGGCCGGCGTCACGCTGCCCGCCGCGCAGCTGACCCTGACCCACGACGGCGGCGCCCCCGCAGACCGCGACGAATATGTGCGCGTGCTGGGCGCCATGCCAGCCTTCGGCGCGGCGGCCAACGTCGCCAGCTTCGACGCCGCCCTGTTGGCCTACCCGGTGCCGAACGCCGACGTCAGCCTCTACCCGGTGCTGCAGCAGCACGCCGAACAGCTGCTGCGCCAGCGTGCGCAGCCCGACAACGCCATCACCCAGCAGGTGCATGCCGCCATCGTCCGCAACCTCGCCCACGGCCAGGTGCGGCTGGCGTCCATCGCCGAAGAATTGAAACTGTCGCCGCGCACGCTGCAACGCAAGTTGAGCGAGGCCGGCGCGACCTTCCAGCAGATCCTGGACCAGGCCCGCTTCGCGCTGGCCAAGGACTATCTGCGCCAGCCGGAACTGAGCCTGGTGGATATCGCCTTCCTGCTGGGCTACCAGGAGCAGAGCGCGTTCAACCACGCGTTCAAGGAATGGGCCGGCGTCAATCCCGGCGCCTATCGTGCCTAGATCGCGTTGCCCTTGACCCGGATGAAGGGCCCCAGGCATTTGTCGGTACGCCGCTCCACGCACATCAGGAACATGTCGCCGCTGGGATGGAATAGCAGATAGGTGGTGGACGAATGTCCCACCTCGCTCACATCGCCAAGGCAATCGCGCTTGCCGTTATCCTTGACGATGGTGTCGACCTCCTTGTAGAAGCCGTCCTTGTCCGGCTGGTCGCTGATGGAGAAGGTGGACTCGGCCACCTCCTCGTTGCTGAACACCAGCGTGGTGCCGTCGCTGCGGATGCGGTAGGTCTCGCTGCATGAACCATCGGGCATCGTGATCCGCCAGGTGCCGATGACGGGATGGCTCTGCCGCACCGGCGGCGCCGCTTCGGCGGCCGACATCAATACCGCCGGCATCGCCAGCACCGCCACCACCCGTCTCAGACGCAAGTTCATGGCCCACCTCCGCATATGCTATTTCTCGGCCACCGCCTTCATATTGGCCAGGCCGGCCTCGAAGTCCTTGCCTATCATGCTGTCCATGCTCACCACGAGGCCCATCAACTTGGTCATGAATTCGCTGGGGCCGGACATGGTCCAGCTCACGGTGGTGATATCGCCCTTGGTCTCCAGTGCGAACACGGTCTGGCAATGCGATTCGAACGGCTTCAGGAAATCGAGCTTGATATCGACCTTGGCCGGCGTCAGGCCGGTGATCTCCATGCGGCCGGAGCCGACCTTGTCGTCGCCATCCCATGCGTAGACCGCGCCCTGGTCCTTGGGAGCGCCGCTGAAGGTGCGCTTCATGGCGGGGTCCAGCTTTTCCCACGGCGACCACGACGTCCAGTTGTGGAAGTCGCTGATCAGCGGCAGGATCTTCTCGGCCGGCGCCTTGATGGCGATGGTGCGCTGCACGCGATAACTGTCCGGCTGCATGGCGGCCAGGCCCAGCACGATCAAAACCAGAACGACGACACCGATGGCGATCTTCTTCAGCATGATTTTTCCCTTTTTTTAAGACGCGGATGGACGCTGCATGTCTAGCCTATCATGTTTTTTTGATCAGTCGCACTGGCAATGCGCTCGGCGTCATCGTAAAGGTGAAGCGCTCCTCGACCGGCGCCGCGCCGGGCACGCGCTCGATCTCGAAATTCTTGACCAGCATCGCCATCGCCATCTTGATCTCGGCCATCGCCAGATAACGGCCCGGGCAGAAACGCGGCCCGCCGCCAAAGGGGAACAGCTTGCGCGCCGGGTCGTCGCCGCTGCCGTGGGCGCCCTCCAGCCAGCGCTCCGGCTGGAAGCGTTCCGGCTGCGCCAGTTCGCAGTCGCGCTCGGAGGCTTGGCGCAGCAGCAGGAAGATCACCGTCCCCTTCGGCACCGACAGGTCGCCGACCACCGCATCCTCGTTCGGCTGGGCCGCCATGATGGGCGCCACCGGCTTCAGGCGCATGGCCTCGCGCGTGGCGGCGTCGATGTATTTCAGGTGCTCCAGATGATGGTAGTCGTCCAGCACGGCCTTGGCGCCGAGGACTTGTTCCGTCTCCGCCGCCATGCTGCGCGCGGCCTGCGGATGGGTCGACAGGAAATCGATCAGCCAGGCGGTCGTGTTCGAGGTCGTGTCCTCGCCGGCGAACACCATGGTGATCGCATTGCCGACCACCGCCTCGTCGGTCAGGCCGGAATCCGGCTCGTCGCGGGCGACGATCAACGCTTCCAGCATATTGGACGGCTTCTGGCGCAGCGCGGGATTGCGCTCGATGCGCTTGCGGGCCTCGGCGATGAAGCCGAAGATGGCGCGCTGGATGCGCTCCGCCGCCGCAATCGCCTCATGGTCGTCGGCCCGCCGCAGCACCGACACGCGCCAGTAGGCAAACGGCGACGTCAGGCGCTTGGCCACCAGCTTGAAGAGGAATTCGATATCTCGCTGCAGCGGATGCTCTTCCAGCTCCAGCGTGTTGATGTCCTGCCCCATCGCCAGGCCGATGGTCACGTCCAGCGTATAGGCCTTCAGGTCGCGCAGCACGTCGACCGGCCTGCCGGCGGCGATGGCCGTCTCCCAGCGCAGGCGCAGGCGTTCGGTCAGTGCGGTCAATGTGGGGAAAAAGTTATGGATCACTTCCGGCGTCAGCGCGCGCATCACCAGCTTGCGCTGGCGCCGCCAATCCTCGCCCTCCGCCGTGAACAGCCCGCGCGTACCCACCTCGTTGAGCGCATCGGCGGTGCGGCTGGAGCGGCGCATCGCGTCGGGACGGTCGCGCAGCAGGCTGGCGATCAGTTCACGGTCGGACGTGACGACGATCTCCTTGCGCAGCACGCGGAAGCGGTACATGGGGCCGAACTCGCGGCCCCACCCCTCCAGCACCTGATGCAAAGGCTTGCGATTGATATCGCGCACATTCCCCATCAACAGCTGCGCTTTCGGCGCGGGCAAATCGGCGATGCGGCGCAGCGGTGGCGGCGCGACGGACGTCAGTTCCATGGTGTTCCCCCATTCGATTAGTCTCCGGGTACACTATACCCCGAAATGTTGCCGATCTACTCACTCAACCGGGGAAACCGATGCTATCGCATATCTATGTGGGGACCAACGACTTCGAACCGGCGTTCGCCTTCTACAACGCGGTGATGACGGAGCTGGGCACGCGCCTGCGCTTCAACGATGCATCCAAGCCGTGGGCAGGCTGGCAGCCGGCCGAAGGTGCGCGGCCCTTGTTCATCATCGGCAAACCGTACGATGGCCAGCCGGCCGCCTGCGGCAACGGCCAGATGACGGCCTTCATGGCGCCGTCGCGCGAGGCGGTCGACCGCGCCCACACCGCCGCGCTGGCGAACGGAGGCCGCTGCGAAGGGGCGCCCGCTTTGCGTCCGCACTACCACGCCAACTACTACGGCGCCTACCTGCGCGATCCGGAGGGGAACAAAATCTGCGTGGTCTGTCACGACGCCGTATAAGGAACCGCCCTACAGCATGAGCATCACAAACTACGAAGGACTGCGCGTGGTCTTGCGACCCGGCCCGCTGCCGAATACCTACGAATTCGTCGTCGAGAATAACGGCAACTTGTTATTGTGGGATGTACAGTTAGACGTCTACCCGCTGCTGGGACCCGGCGCGTTCGGGTTGGACGACACGCATATGCATGCGGTCCCCGAACATCAACGCACAGCGACGATCGACTCTCTTGCCCCGGGCGCCTCGGTCTGCATAGCGCAGGAAACCTGGATCAATCGGGCCAGCTTTAAAGTGACGGCAAAACGCAAGCTACTAAGCGGCACGTTCTCGACATCACAAGGTGGAGGGCCGCGATGGGGGCTGCGGGCCGATTTCGTCATCGCCCCGCCGATTTTGCGCGATCGCTGAAAGCGCCTCGCCAGCTTCTTTAACGACTCGCAGGAATCGCCAAAGGCCGCACATACTCCAGCAAGCTAGTGAGCGTTTTCCCCGGCTCCTCCCACGGAATCATGTGCGCCGAGCGCTCGAACCAGACTCCCTTTTTATAGGGCGCATCCACCTGCTCCAGCCACGCTGCAGTGGGTGCCGAGGGCGTCGTGTAGTCGTGGCGGCCCATGAACATCACCACCGGAATCGGAAACTTGTGCACCTGCTTGTAGTCGACCTGCAGGAACTCCGGCAGGATCCGGTCTAGCGTGAACAGACTGCCCTGATCGACCGCGCTCGCTGACTTGCAGTCGTATTCAGGAGACAGCAAGGGCGCGTCAAAATAGTACTTCGCGCCGCCATCCCGATACGCACTCAGGCCGCCGTAAAACTGCGGCCACTTCCTGGCGATGATGATGCGCTCCCGCGTGATCGGCGTATTGCCCGGATACGGCGCGATGGAATTGAGCTCCGCGATCGCTTCCGCATTGTTATGCGCCCGTGCCTGGTCCAACCCGTACTGAAAACTGAGCCGCTCGTTGTCGGGCGTGTTGATCACCTGGCCGATGCCGACGTAGGCATAAAACAGGTCCGGCCGCACCAGCGCGGCCTTCATGCCGATGACAGTTCCCCAGCTGTGCCCCATCAGGATCACCTTGCTCTTGCCGTAACGCTGGCGTATGAACTCGGCGACCTCAATGGCATCCTTGACGTAGCGGTCGATGTGGATGCTGTCGCTGATCTCTTCGGGCTTGGCCTCCAGATAAGTCTTGCCAGCCCCACGCTGGTCCCAATTGACCACTGTGAAATACTCCTCGATCGGCCGCTGGAACTCCCAGATGCTCGGCGTCAGTGGCGCCGCAGGGCCACCGTGCAGGAACAGGATGACAGGATTGGACCTATCCTGCCCGCGCACGTTGAGCCACTGCTTGATGCCGCCGATGGTCGTCGTGTACGACTCATCGACGCCGCCCGGTGCGACGATGCGCTGAAGGTCGCGCACAACCGCCCTCGCCTGTTCATATGACTTCCCGGCCGGGCACTCCTGGGCCTTGACCTGAGGGTAAAGCGTAACAAGACACAGCAAAACAACAGCGTATATTCTCATCGTGACAGTTCCAGCAAAGGACAAGGTATCAGGCCAGCGCTTCCTTCGCCGCTTCCTCAGGCGTCAAACCCTCGTAGAACTGGTCGGTGAACCACTCGACCTGCTCTTCGATATGCTCCTGCGCTTCTTCCTGCGTGGCGCCGCCCTTGACCAGGAAGCCCTCCACTTCGATACACCAGTTGATCAATTCCAGGGTTTCCGGATCCAGCTCTTCTTTTTTCTTTGCCATGATTTACCTCTACATCGGTTAGTACAAGCCGCCAGTGTAACAGGCGGCCCGCCTACTTCGCCGGATACAGCACCACCTGCACGTAGTTGTTCATGTCGAAATAGCGCCGCGCCGTCTCCTTCAACTCCGCAGCCGTCAGCGCCGTCACGCGCGATTCATAGGTCAGCACCTCGGCCGGATCGGACTGATTGACGAAGGCGTTCATCATCACCGCCATCCAGTAGCCGTTCTCGCGCAGGCCGTTACGATAGTTCTTCAGCCACGTCGCCTTCACCTTCTCCAGGTCCGCGTCCAGCGCGCCGCGCTCCTTGATCTTGTCGATCTCCGCAAACGTCGCCGCCAGCACCTTGTCGACATTCTCCGGCGCGCAAGGCAAGGTGGCCGTGACCGCGTAGTGCTGGTACGGGATGCGCTCAATGCCGCCGCGTATGCCGCCGCTGTACATCGCCCCCATCTTCTCGCGCAGCACCTCGATCAGTTTGATATTCAGCACCTCGATCAACGCCTGTAAGCGCATGCGCTCCTGCGCGGAGAACTGCGTCTCGCCTGTGAAGGACAGCGAGATCGTGCTCTTCGGCTCCGAACCCGCGTGCACTTCCTTCTTGACCACGCCGCGCACCGGCCGCACACCCTCGTCCTTGAACGCCACGGGAATGTCGCCCACCGGCAGGCTGGCCAGATACGTGGCGATCAGCGGCTTGACCTTCTCGACATCGAAACTGCCCGCCATGAAGAAGGTGAAGCCCTTGGCGCTGGACATGCGGCTGCTGTACAGGTCCACCGCGCGGTCCATGCCCAGCTGGTCGAAATCGGCCGGCTTGGGCGCACGCTGCACACGCGGGTTGTTGTTATACAGCGTAGCCGTGATCGTATCGCCCAGGATCGACTCGGGCCGCGCCAGGTTGTTCTTCGCCAGTTCGCGCTGACGGTCCACATACGCGCTGTAGATGGCGGGATCTTTGCGCGGCTGCGTCATGTTCAGATACAGCAGCTGCAACATCGTTTCAACATCGCCCTTGCCGGAAACGCCGCTCGCCATCTCGTTAAGCGAGCTGACACTCGCACTGGCGCCCGCCGTCTTCCCGGCCAATACCTTCACCAAATCGCTCGGCGTGTAGTTCTGCACGCCCATCTGGTGCACGATATTGCTGGCGTAGCGGGCGCTGAACAAATCCTGGTCGCCCAGCAGCGACCAGCCGCCGAAACGCAAGCCCGTCACGATCACCTGGTCGTTATTGAAGTCGGTAGGCTTCAACACCACCTTCACGCCGTTGCTCAGCACAAGCTCGGTGAATCCCAGCTTGGCATTGACGGTCTGGCTGACGATGCTGCCGGCCTTGGGCGGAACCGCCATCAGCTGGCTGGCGTACACCTTCTCCTCCCGCGCACTGACGCTGATCTTTTCGGCGGCGCTGGCCACGGCCAGCAGCTCATCAGCCTTCGGCGTGAGCGCGTCCGCCGCAGCGGTGCCGGAGTAGACCACCAGCTTGTTCTGGCTATCGGGGATCGCTGCGCGCGCGGCGGCATTCACCTCCGACAGCGCGATGCCCGGTATCAGCTCGTTGGCGTAGCGGTACTCCGCAGCGATGCCAGGGATGCTTTCCTTGTCGAGGAAGTTGCGGATGTACTCCGCCGCGTAGCCGGACGAATCGGACTTGTCACGCTCGTTGTACATGCGCTCGAAATTGCGCAGCAGGCCTTTCTTGGCGCGTTCCAATTCGGATTCGGTAACGCCGTACTGGCGCGCGCGCTGGTCTTCCTGAACCAGCGCGTTGATGGCCGGCGTCACGCCGCCCTTGCCCAGCACCGCACCCGCGACGAAGGAGCGATAGCCGCGCATCACGCCACTCATACCGCTAAAGCCTTGCAGGAACGGCGGATTGGCCTGCTGCGTCAACTCATGCATGCGCTGGCCGAGGATGAAACCGTAGATATTCTCGATCATCTTCTGCCGGTAATCGGCGATCGTGGTGCCGGGCTGCCATGACTGAATCGGATAGCGGATGAAGACCGAATTGGTGCCGATCTCCTTGTCGGTAAAGACCACGCCCTCAGGCTCTGCGCGCTCCGGAATCCTGGCATACTCGCGCGGCCGCTCGTTCTGCGGATTTTTCAACTTCCCGAAATGCTGCATGATCAGCTGCTCGGCATCGGCCGGCTCGATATCGCCGACCACCACCACCGCCATCAGGTCCGGCCGATACCAGTCGCGGTAGAAGCGCTTGATGGCGTCGTACTTGAAGTTCTTGAGGATGTCCTCTTTACCGATCGGCAGCCGCTGCGCATAGCGCGAACCGTTCAGCACCTTCGGCAGCACCACCTTGTTCATGCGGTCGTCCACTCCCTTACCCAGCCGCAGCTCCTCCAGCACGATGCCACGCTCGCTGTCGATATCGGCATCGTTGAAGGACAGCCCGTGCGCCCAATCCTCCAGCACCTGGAAGCCCTGCTCCACCACCTCGCGCTTCTCGGTCGGTATCGGCAGCACGTACACGGTTTCGTTGAAGGTGGTGTAGGCATTCAGGTCGGCGCCGAACTTCACACCTATCGTCTGCAGATAGGACACCAGCTCATTGCGCTTGAAATGGGTCGAACCGTTGAAAGCCATATGCTCGGTGAAGTGGGCCAGGCCTAGCTGGTCCTCGTCCTCCAGGATCGATCCCGCCTTGACCACCAGCCGCAGCTCCAGCTTCTTCTCGGGGCGGCCGTTCTTTTGCACGTAGTAGGTCAAGCCGTTGGGGAGCGTGCCCACCTTGACCTGCGGCCCGATGGGAATCTGATCGCTCAAATTCAGCGGCGGCTGATCGGCGGCTTGCGCTATGAGAGTACACGCCAGCAGAACGGCGGCGGTGGCGCTACGCATTGTCATCAGCTTCATACCCATTGCATTTTTAGGAAGGAAAAAAGCTACCTTACACCGAAATTCTTAATTTGGGCTAGAATCCTTGCTCGCCTGCCAGCCGGCAGGTTTTAACGACGTCTTCGGGGCGGGGTGCGATTCCCCACCGGCGGTAAGGCCAGCGATGGCCAAGCCCGCGAGCGCCTTTGCAATCCATCGCAAAGGGTCAGCAGATCTGGTGTGACTCCAGAGCCGACGGTATAGTCCGGATGAAAGAAGATGTGCGGTGACGCGGCCTCCCGCCCGAGCGATCGGTGTGGCGGGCCGCGCGTATTCGCTTGCCCTGTCGCGTTTTTCGCCAATTTTGCGAGGAGCGTTCCACATGTTTGACCAACAATCCGCAGTATCCCCCTATTCCCTCGTTTCGGACGATCTGGAAGGCCGCATCGCCGCGGCGCTGGACGCCATGCGCGCCGGCGTGCCGGTGATCCTGCTCGACGATTTCGACCGCGAGAACGAAGCGGACCTGATCGTCGCCGCCGAAAAGATCACCGTGCAGTCGATGGCCATGATGATCCGCGAATGCAGCGGCATCGTCTGCCTCTGCCTGAGCGCCGACAAGGTGCGCGCGCTGGAGCTGCCGATGATGGCCGCCGATAACGGCAGCCGTTACGGCACGCCGTTCACGGTGTCGATCGAAGCACGCGAAGGCGTCACCACCGGCGTCTCGGCGGCCGACCGCGTCACCACCATCCGCACCGCCATCGCGGCCGACGCCGTGCCGCATGACCTGGTCCATCCAGGCCACGTCTTCCCGCTGCGCGCCACGCCGGGCGGCGTGCTGGCCCGCAAAGGCCACACCGAAGGCTCGGTGGACCTGGCGACGATGGCAGGCCTCAATCCCGCCGCCGTACTGTGCGAACTGATGAACCCAGACGGCACCATGATGCGCGGCGCCGACATCGAAAGCTTCGCCGAACTGCACGGCATGCCCATCCTGACCATCGCCGAGATGATCGAATGGCGCCGTAAGCACGGTGTTTAAACCGGCTTGCCCAGTTTGACGTAGCGGTACACCAGCAGCAGCGCCCCGGCGTATGCCGCCGTAATCAGGCAGAACGACAGCGGCAGACGCCAGACCCACTCGGGCGCCATATGCATCACGGTGCCCATCATCGCCACGCCGACCAGGGCGCCGATCTGACGATTGGCGTTCAACGCGGCGGCGGCGCTGTTGGAGTGCGCCTTGCCCGCTACCAGCATCACCGTCGCCGTCATGCCCGGAATCGCGATGCCGATGGCGAGATTCATCACCACCGCACCCAGCACCAGCAGCCAGTAAGGCGTTTGCGGCGTCAGGCCGACCAGCATCACAAGCGCCATGATCAGCCCCACCATCAGGCCATACAGCATCGGCGGCCGCGTGCCGACACGCGCCGTGATGCGTCCCGAGGTCAGGTTGCCGACGGCGAAAGCGGCCATCATCGGTATCAGTTTCAAGCCCGTATGCAGCGCATCCGCGCCGGACTGCTGGATGAAAAGGCTCAACAGGAACAGCTGGCCGAACACCGCGAAGTTAATCAGGAAGCCCACGCCATTGGCCGCCGCGAAGGCCGGCGTATCGAACAACGCCCGTGGCAGCAAGGGATGCGCGCCATTGCGTTCGCGCCGCACCAGCATGAAGGCCGCCAGCACCGTCGCTGCAAAGGCAGCCAGCACCGGCGCCGAAGTCCAGCCCAGCGCCGGACCTTCGATCAGCACAAAGCTCAACGCCGCCAGCGCGATCACGCCCAGCAAATGGCTCAGCATCGACAGCGCGCGCTCGTGACGCGGCGTGGCCGGCGCCACCACCTGCGTCAGCACGATGCCGAGCAGGCCGATAGGCACGTTCACCCAGAACACGCTGCGCCAGCCAAACGAGTGCACCAGCAGGCCGCCCACCAGCGGACCTGCCGCCGACGAACAGCCGACGATGGCCGACCACGTCCCCAGCATGCGCGCGCGGGTGGCCTGGTCTTCATAGGCATGCGTCAGCAGGCTGAGGGAGCTTGGCATGAACAACGCAGCACCGGCACCCTGCAGCAGGCGCGCTGCGATCAGCGCATTGCCGCTCGGGGCCACCGCGCACAGCACCGAACCGAGGATGAACACACTCAGGCCGCCCTGATAGACGTTCTTCGGACCGAAGCGGTCGGCCAGCGCGCCGCCCGCCATCAGCAGCGCGGCGAAGGTCAGCGTATAGCCGTCCACCACCCAAACCAGGCCGGTAAGCGGCACGCCCAGGTTGACGGAGATATCGGATAAGGCGGTATTGACGGCGGTGACATCGATCATCGCCATCACAAAGCCTATGGCCAGTGTCATCAACACCAGCAAGGCGGGAATCTGGCGCGGCTGGATCGCCGGCGCCACGGAGACAGGGGTAGTCATGGTGCGTCCTTTAGAGAGATGCGCCGATGTTAGCCCGCTTGCATGATGCAGTAAATACGCATAATATCAGCACTCCGATGCAAAAATGCATCACCCTCGGATACACCGCATGGATTGGGACAACGCCAGGATTTTCCTCGCCATCTACCGCAAAGGCACGCTACGCTCGGCCGCCGCCTTCCTCGATATCGACCAGGCCACCGTCGGCCGCCGCCTCAACGCGCTGGAAGCCTCGCTGGGCGCGCGCCTGTTCCTGCGCACGCCGTCCGGCTACCTGGCCACGCCGGCCGGCGAACTTGCCGTCACCGCCGCCGAATTGATGGAGCACGCGGCCCTGCAGTTCCAGCGCGAGATGCAAGGCATCGACAACCGCCTCTCCGGCACCGTGCGCGTCGCCACTTCGGACACCATCGCCAGCCACTCCGTGCTGGGCGCGATGCAGCGGCTGCACGTCATGCATCCCGAAATCCGCGTGGTCCTGAGCACCAGCACCGAGATCAGCAACCTGACCCGGCGCGAAGCCGAACTGGCGGTACGCACGCTCAAGCCCACCAGTCCCGACCTGATCTCGCGCCACCTGGCCCGGCGCAGCATGGGCCTGTACGCCAATCCGGCCTACCTGTCCCAGCGCGGCATGCCGGTGCCCGGCAACGGCATGCAGGGCCACGACATCATCGTCTACCAGGGTTCGGTGGCGCCGCGCCACAAGGAGAAGCTGTGCCTGGAGCCGATCGCCAACGCCCGCGTGGCGATCGAGGTCAATAGCGGCATGGTCATGCTGGACGCGGCGCGGCGCGGCATGGGCGTGGCCGAGCTGCCCTGCCACATGGCCGACGGCGATCCGCAGCTCACGCGCGTCTGGCCCGAACGCGTCGACCACTACGAGGTCTGGCTGGTGATGCACACCGACCTGAGTCGCAGCGCCCGCGTGCGCGCCACGGCCGACGCCATCATCGCCACCTTCGCGGAAGAGGAATAGGCGCGGCCGTGCCGGACACCTTCCCATGCCGTCGCGGTGCTAAGATGCCAACATGAGCATGGACGCATCTATCCCCCCGGCGCTGCGGCGCCTGATCCGCGCAACCGTCGCCTGGCTGAACAGCTGGTGGCGGCTGCTGCAATTCGCCGTGCAGATGCTGCCGCTGGCCTTCAGCCCGGCCAGCTATCGCGGCGCCAACCGCAACCTGCTGGCGGGCCACATCGTGCGCGACACCGCGCCCAACCTGGCCTGGTATGGCGTGCTGTCCGCGCTGGTCAGCCTGGTGTTGATCCGCATCGTGGTCGTCACTTCGCAGAGCTACGGCCTCTCGCGCTTCGCGCTGGAGATGGTGGTGCGCGTGCTGGTGCTGGAGCTGATCCCGCTGACCGCCGCCGCCTTCGTCGCGTTGCGCACCACCCTGCCCGCCGGGCTGGAATTCTCGCAAAGCCGCAACAGCGCCGCCAACACCAGCGATGAGGAACTGCGCCAGGAATTCTTCCCTCGCGTGGCGGCAGGCGTGTTCGCCGTCTGGATGCTGGCCGCCGTCAGCTGCGTGATGACGCTGGTGCTGGCTTACCTGTCGATGTACGGCTTCACGCCATGGGCGCTGCCGGGCTACACGCGCGTGGTCGGCCAGGTGTTCAACCCGGCGGTGGCGCTGATCCTGGTGTTGAAGATCGTCTTCTTCAGTTTCGCGGTCGGCCTGATACCGATGGCTTCCTCCTTCTACTTCAGCAGCAGCTACCGCGCCAAAGTCACTCACGGCCTGTACGACATGGTGCGCCTGTTCGCCGTGATGCTGCTGATCGAAATCGCCTCCTTGATGGGCAACTACTACTGAGCGGAATAAAGCGATGACAGAACAGACAAACGAAGCGACGCCGGTGCGCAACGCGGAATTCAAGGCGGCCTTGCTGCTGGTGCTGATGGTGGTGCTGGTGGCCGGTTCGGCGCTGTACCTGATGTATGCGCGCGGCGCTTTCGAATCGACGCAAACGCTGGTGCTGCAGGCGGACGATTCGGAAGGCGTCACCGTCGGCATGGACGTCACCTTCGCCGGCTTCCCGATCGGCCGCGTGCGCCGCATAGAGCTGGGTAAGGATGGCAAGGCGCGCGTGATCGTCGACGTGCCGCGCAACGACGCGCACTGGCTGCGCAGCTCCAGCATCTTCACGCTGGAACGCGGCCTGGTGGGCGGCGCCAAGCTGCGCGCCTTCAGCGGC
Organism: Rugamonas rivuli; assembly: GCF_009380165.1. Taxonomy (GTDB): domain Bacteria; phylum Pseudomonadota; class Gammaproteobacteria; order Burkholderiales; family Burkholderiaceae_D; genus Rugamonas; species Rugamonas rivuli. Next base: position 723,949 of record NZ_WHUF01000002.1, on the reverse strand, counting down.
ATCCCGACCGATCCGCCGCTGGAAGACGGCGCCGCCCGTTCGTTACTGGTCGGCGATGCCGGAGCTGAAATCCCGCGTCTGCTGGCTTCCGCCAAGGAGCTTCTGGAGCATCTCAGCGCGCTGACAGCGGAAAATTCCGCGCTGGCCGCCAGCCTGGCCAACGTGCAGGGCGTCACCGGCAAGCTCAATGGCCCTGGAGGCGCCATGGGCCTGATCGCTGGCGACGACAAGAACGCCCAACAACTGGTGGAGCGCGCCAACAAGCTGCTGATCACCGTGAACGCACTGGCCACCAAGGCCGATAGCCTGATCGGCCACGCCGACACGCAAGTCTTCGGCAAGCAAGGCGTGATGACGGATGCGCAAGCGACTATCGTGCAACTCAACGGCCTGCTGGCGGATGCCCGCAACAGCTTGAAGAAAATGGACGCTGTGCTGGTCGAAGCGCAGGCGGTCGGCGCCAACACCAAGGAAGCCACTGCGGATCTGGGCGTACTGCGCGGCGAAGTGGAGAGCAGCTTGCGCCGGGTGGAACAGCTGGTCAATGAAATCAACCGCAAATGGCCGTTCAAGCGCGACACGGAGATCAAGCTGCCATGAAGACTACCGCTCACCTGATTGCAGCACTGACCGCCATCACCTTGCTGGCCGCCTGCGGCAACAACCCTCCTGTACCGGACTGGCAGATGAACGCGCAGAGTTCCATCGAGCGCAGCACCTCCGCCTACATGTCCGGCAACGCCCGCGTGGAAGCCGCCGAATACCAGCGCGCCCGTGAAGCGCTGACCAGCACTGGCAAGGTAGACCTGATGATACGCGCCGAACTGATACGCTGCGCCGCGCGCGTCGCCTCGCTGGTGTTCGAAGACTGCACCGGCTACGACAAACTGTCGCAGGATGCCGGTCCGGCCGACCGCGCCTACGCCGCCTACCTCTCCGGCCGCGCCAGCGCCGCCGACATCGCGCTGCTGCCGCCCCAGCACCAGCCGGTAGCTGCAGGGACCAGCACCACACAAGCCTTCACCGACCCGCTCTCCAAACTGGTGGCCAGCGGCGTCCTGCTCCGCACCGGCAAAGCCACGCCGCAGGTGCTGAGCGACGCCGTGGACACCGCCTCCGCCCAAGGCTGGCGTCGTCCGCTGCTAGCATGGCTAGGCGTCCAGGCCATGCGCGCCGAGAAATCGGGCGACACCGCCGAAGCCCAACGCATCAAACGCCGCATCGACCTGGTCGGCGAAAAGCCGTAATGTGATACTGTTTGGGCATACTCTTTCGTGCCCCCCGGAGCTCCATGATTTCCGCCATCGACATCCCACCACAAAGCGAAATATCCCGTCACCTGGACGGCGCGCACTTCTACGACTGCTACCAAACGGCCATCAAACCAACCCCGCGTTCCGCACTGGACTTGTATTTGCAAGTGGTCGCAGGCACGCCTGCATGGATCAACAGTTTGATGGCACTGCGTAATCGCGTGGTCCAGCTGGTCGGCCTGAAAAACCTTGGCGGCCTTGGCGACATCAACACCGCCAAGCCGGCCAGCGACTACCGCATCGGCGACCGTGTCGGCATCTTCACCATCCGCTACCTCAGCGAGCAGGAAGTCATCCTCGGCGACACCGACAAACACCTGCACGTCGAAGTCTCCGTCTGCAAGCTGCAGGACAAGGTCGCCGTCAGCACCGTGGTCCACATCCACAACCTGCTGGGCCGCGTCTACATGCTGTTCGTCGCGCCCATGCACCGCCGCATCGTGCCGGCATCGCTGAGGAACGCACGTTTTATCTAGGTCGGCTTCTGCTAGAATTCCGGCTCTATGAAAACCCGTCTCGTCTACTCCACCGAAACCGGCCGCATGTGCCCCGACTGCGGCCAGCCTGTCGCCGATTGCAGCTGCAAGGCCGCAGCCAAATCCAAACCCACGGGCGACGGCGTCGTGCGCGTATCGCGCGAATCCAAGGGACGTGGCGGCAAGACCGTCACGCTGGTCAAAGGCCTGGCGCTGGACGCCACCGCCCTCGCCCTGCTAGGCAAGCAGCTGCGCAGCGCCTGCGGCTCCGGCGGCACCATCAAGGACGGCGTCATCGAAATTCAGGGCGACCACTGCGACCTCGTGATGGAAGCCCTGAAAAAACAGGGCCACCAGCCCAAGCGCACAGGCGGTTAGCGGGTGCGCTGGTTCGACAGATAGATATTGTCGAGTTCCAGCTTGCGCCCGTCACGCACCGCAGCCTGCCAGGTTTCGGTGCTCACGACCGCGCCGAAGTTCGAATGGAACACCGTGTTGAAAACGCGATGGATCTCTTCCGCGCTGACCTTGCCCGCCGCATTCTCATACGGCAGCGCACCGGTGGCATCCTCCAACACCTCCACTTGCAGGCCGCGATGCTTCGCCTCGAAGATGGTCGACGCATTGCAGTTGTGCGTCATGTAGCCGGCGATAGTCAGCGTATCGATGCCACGCTCCTTCAGCCAGTCGGCCAGATCGGTCCCGGCAAACACGCTGGCCATGTTCTTGTTGATGAAATGGTCGTGCGCGCGCTGCGCCACTACGGGATGCACCTTCCAACCTTCCGAACCCAACGCAAAGATCGGCGAAGCTTCCGGCGCGTCGTGCTGCACCACCACTACGGGGATACCGGCTTCGCGCGCGACATCCATGGCGCGGCCGATATTCGGCAGCGAGGTCTCAACCGGCGGATACTCGATCTTCATCTTGCCGGTGAAGTATTCGTTCTGGACGTCGATCACGATCAAGGCACGGCGTGGGGTTGCGGTCATGTTGTTCTCCTGTAGGATAAGGCGGAAGCGCCCGGTGAGTGACATTCTGCGCCGCCGCACCGTTCTCCAAAAGTGGCCCGAAGGCCACCATACGATATAATCAGGCCATGTCGACACGCACCCCACCCATCCATAAGTACCGCATCGCCGTCATCGCCTTCGACGGCATCAACCCTTTTCACCTGTCGGTACCGTGCCAGGTATTCGGCGCCCAGCGCGCCGACTGCGGCAGCGCGACCTTCGACGTAAAAGTCTGTGCGGAAGACCCGGCCACGTCACTGAGCACCACCGCCGGCTTCGATATCGTCGCCACCCACAGCCTCGCCGCACTGGCCCGCGCCGACATCGTTATCCTGCCATCCTGGCACGCCGACTGCCGCCCGGCTCCCGCAAGCCTGCTGCATGCGCTGCGCCGCGCCCACCAGCGCGGCGCGCAGGTAGTAGGCCTGTGCATAGGCGCGTTTCCGCTGGCCGAAGCCGGCCTGCTGGACGGCTACACGGCCACCACGCACTGGGCCTGCGCAGACACCATGACCACGCGCTACCCCAAGATCAAGGTCGATCGCGAAGTCCTGTATGTCGATGAGGGAAAAGTGGTGACGTCGGCCGGCGTGGCGGCCGGCCTGGATTGCTGCCTGCACCTGTTGCGGCAGCTGTGCGGCGCGGAGGTCGCCAATCGGGTGGCGCGGCAGTTGGTAGTCGCACCGCACCGGCAGGGAGGACAGGCGCAGTTCATCGAACGCCCGCTGCCAGTCACCGGCAGCGACGACCGCTTCGCACAAGTACTGGCGTGGGTTGGAGAGGATCTGACACAAAACCACAGCATCGACGCGCTGGCCGAGCGCGCGCTGATGAGCCGCCGGAATTTCACGCGCCACTTCCGCAACGCCACCGGCACCTCGTTCAAGCAATGGCTGCTGAACCAGCGGCTAACCCACGCGCAGCATCTGCTGGAGAGCAGCGAAGTATCGATCGAAGTGGTGGCGCAGCAGGCGGGATTCGGCTCTGCGCTGTCGTTGCGACAGCACTTTCGGGCGGCGCTGCGGACGTCCCCGTCCGAGTACCGCAAGCTATACCGCTCCGCCGCGCCGGAGTGACGGCGCGAGTCCTTACTCGTCCGAAGCCGTACCTGCAGCCGCAGCCGCCTCGCGCAACTTGTCCTTCTTGCTCTTGCGCTTGCCCTTGATGCCGCCGTTGACGGTGTCCGTCACCGAATTGGCCGGCGCGGGCGGCAGCGTCTCCACCGCCTCGAAGCCCGCGATCTGCTCGCGTGGCAGCAAAATACCCTGGCGCTTCTCGATCAGGCGGAAATGCTGCTCCGTCTCCGCGCTGACGAAGTTGATCGCCACGCCGCTCTCGCCTGCACGGCCCGTACGGCCGATGCGGTGCGTATAGTCGACCGCCGAACGAGGCAGATCGTAGTTGACCACCGCCGGCAGACGCGCAATGTCGATGCCCCGCGCCGCCACATCGGTCGCCACCAGCACTTGCAGACGGCTGGCCTTGAAGTCGCCCAGCACCTCGGTGCGCGCACCCTGGCTGAACTCACCGTGGAAAGCTCCTGCGCGGATGCCGTTGCGGTTCAGCTTATCGGCCACATGCTCGGCCGCGTATTTGGTCGCGACGAACACCAGCACCCTGCTCCACTTATGTTCCTGAATCAGATGCTTGAGCAGCATGGTACGGCGCGGTACATCGACCATGATCGCGCGCTGGGTGATATCCGGCTTGCTCACCGGCTCGGACAGCACCTCGATGCGCGTAGGCTGATGCAGCATGCCGTCCGCCAGCGCCTGTACCGCCGGCGGGAAGGTCGCCGAGAAGAACAGGTTCTGGCGCTGTTTAGGCAGCAGCTCCAGGATGCGGTTCAATTCTTCACTGAAGCCCAGGTCCAGCAGGCGGTCCGCCTCGTCCAGCACCAGCATCGCCGTGCGCGAGATCTTCAGCGCATTGTGGTCGATCAGATCCAGCAGCCGTCCCGGCGTGGCGACCACGATATCGGCGCCGCCGCGCAAGGCCATCATCTGCGGGTTGATCGACACCCCGCCGAACACGATCGACACCTTGACCTGCATCGACAGGTGCGACGCCAGCTTGCGGATCGATTCACCCACCTGCGCCGCCAGCTCGCGCGTCGGCACCAGCACCAGGCCATGCAGCTGGCGCGGGCCGCTGCGGTTGTCCAGCAACGCCTGCAGCAGCGGCAGCGCGAAGGCGGCGGTTTTACCGGACCCGGTCTGCGCCGCGCCCAGCACGTCCTCCCCGCGCAGGATGGCGGGAATGGCGGCGCTCTGGATGGCGGTCGGCTCCTGATAACCGATTTCGGTAACAGCGTTAATCAGTGAGGGAGCAAGGCCCAGCGAAGAAAAAGACATGTTGGCCTTAATAATGTGAATTTGTCGCCAGTATAAAGCATGCGCGCCACACCCCGGCCGCTCCGATTTGCCCTGGACACGCATTCGTGGGAACATAGTATTTTTGACAAAGCCTAAGAACATGATCAACTGGGACGCCCACGCTTGCCTGCCGCAGCATCCGCAGGCCGACTTCACGCCCGTCCAGCGGCTGCACGCCGCCGGGGTGAACTACGTCTCGCTCAACGTCGGCGGCGACATGAACCCGGTCTCGCAGGTGATGTCGGTCATCGCAGGCTACCGCGCCACCATCGCCTCCGATCCCGACCGCTACGTGCTCGTTTCAAGCGTGGACGACGTGATCCAGGCAGCAGCCGACGGCCGCATGGCCATCAGCTTCGACCTGGAAGGCGCGATGCCGCTGCTCGAACAGCCGGAGATGGTGGCCCTGTACGCCCAGCTGGGCGTGCGCCAGATCCACTTCGCCTACAACCGCAACAACAGCATCGCCGACGGCTGCCACGACCTGCCGCGCGGCCTGACCCCGCTGGGCCACAGCATGGTGGCGGCGGTCAACGACGCCGGCATGCTGATGGACTGCTCGCACACGGGCCGCATGTGCAGCCTCGATATCATGGCCGCGTCGTCGCAGCCGGTGATCTTCAGCCACTCGAATCCCCACGCGCTGGTGCCGCACGGCCGCAACGTCACCGACGAACAGATACGCGCCTGCGCCGCCACCGGCGGCGTGGTGTGCATATCCGGCCTGTCGTGGTTCGTGGGTAAAGAACGGCCGGGCGCCGACGATGTCGCGCGCCACGCGGCCTATGTGGCGGATCTGGTGGGCGTATCGCACGTCGGCATAGGCCTGGACATCTGCTTCCAGCAGCCCGGCCTGGACGACACGCCCCCCGGCGATTTCGACCCGAGCCATTGGTGGCCCGCCTCCGCAGGCTACAGCGCCGAACGCCCGCCGACCTTCACGCCGCCGGAAGTCTGGCGCCAGCTGGCCGCCGCGCTGCGCAAGGTCGGCATGACCGACAGCGAGACCGAACTTGTCATGGGCCGCAACATGATGCGCGTGGCGCAGCAGGTCTGGAGCAAGCCGCAGGCTTTGTTGAAAGCGGCCTGACGACGATCACGCGCTGAGCACCTGCATCTCCGCATACAGGTTGGCCTTGCCCTCGAAGCCGATGCCGACCAGGTCAGGCATGGTGATGTAGCCGTTATCGACCGTCACGCCATCCGGGAAGCCACCGAATGGCTGGAACAGGTCCGGGTACGACTCGTTGCCGCCCAGGCCCAGCCCCGCCGCGATATTCAGCGACATCTGGTGGCCGCCGTGCGGGATGCAGCGGCTCGGCGACCAGCCATGCTCGCGCAGCATGTCCAACGTGCGCAGATACTCGACCAGGCCGTAGCTCAACGCGCAGTCAAACTGCAACCAGTCGCGGTCTGCGCGCATGCCGCCGTAGCGTATCAAGTTGCGTGCGTCCTGCATCGAAAACAGGTTCTCGCCGGTGGCCATCGGCTTATCGTAGTAATTGCGCAGCGTCGCCTGCAATTCATAGTCCAGCGGATCTCCCGCTTCCTCGTACCAGAACAGGTCATACTGCGACAGCGCCTTCGCATACTTGATGGCGGTATCCAGGTCGAAGCGGCCGTTGGCGTCCACCGCCAGTTTCTGGCCATCGCCCAGCACACTGAGGATGGAGTCGATACGACGCAAGTCCTCGTCCAGCGAGGCGCCGCCGATCTTTTTCTTCACCACCGTGTAGCCGCGATCGATATAACTGCGCATTTCATCCTTCAGCGCGTCGTGGCTCTGGCCGGGGTAATAGTAGCCGCCGGCCGCATAGACGAAGATCTTCTTGTCCGGCGTGCCGTTGCCGTAGCGGTCCGACAGCAGTTGGAACAGCGGCTTGCCTTCGATCTTCGCCACCGCGTCCCAGATCGCCATGTCGATGGTGCCAATCGCCACCGAGCGCTCGCCATGGCCGCCCGGCTTTTCGTTGGTGAACATGCAGTCCCACACCTTGTGCGGATCGAGGTTGGTGCCGGCGTCGCTCATCAGCGAGACCGGATCGGCTTCCAGGATGCGCGGGATGAAGCGTTCCCGCATCAGCATACCCTGCCCATAGCGGCCGTTCGAGTTGAAGCCGTAGCCTACCACCGGCTTACCGTCGCGGATCACGTCCGTGATCACCGCCACCAGGCTCAAAGTCATCTTGCTGAAATCGATGTAGGCGTTGCGGATGGGGGAGCTGATAGGGATGGTCTTTTCGCGGATCTCGACGATTTTCACGGTGCTGTCTCCAGTGGGCTAAGAATGGGACCAAGCTTACTCTTGAAAAGCAGTCGTATAATTCACTGATATTTACTCCTTTATACACTTCAAGTGAATAATGATATCGTCTCCGAATTGTCCTTCTTCGTGCTGCTGGCGAAGCTGGGCAGCCTTTCCGCCACCGCGCGCGAACTGGGCATCACGCCGCCGGCCGTCACCAAACGCCTGATGCTGATGGAGCAGCGCCTGGGCGTACGCCTGCTGAACCGCACCACGCGCCGCGTCAGCCTGACCAGCGAAGGCGAAACCTACCTGACGCAAGCCGCCCGCATTCTCGGCGACATACGCGACATGGAGGAATCTGTATCGAGCAGCCGCGCCGCGCCCAAGGGCCTGCTGCGCGTGAACGCCACGCTGGGTTTCGGCCGCACCACCATCGCGCCGCTTGTCTCCGCCTTCGCGCGCCGCTATCCGGACGTGGAAGTGCAGCTGCAACTGACCGACCGCGCCATCAACCTGGTGGAAGATGCCTACGACCTGGGCATCCGCTTCGGCGAACTGCCCGATACGCGCCTGGGTGCGCGCAAGATCCTGTCCAACCAGCGCTTCCTGTGCGCCTCGCCGGCCTACCTGAAGCGGCGCGGCACGCCGCACCTGCCGCAGGATCTGGCGCAGCACAGCTGCATCCTGCACCGCCAGAACAACGATACCTACAGCACCTGGAAGCTGCAGAAGGGCCGCAAGGCCGAGACGGTGAAGGTGCACGGCAGCCTGTCCAGCAACGACGGCGACGTGGTGCTGGGCTGGGCGCTGGACGGCCACGGCATCCTGCTGCGCTCCGAATGGGACGCCGCCAAGTACCTCGACAGCGGCCGCCTGCAAGTGGTGCTGGCCGACTACACGCTGCCGTCGGCCGACCTGTACGTCTACTATCCGAGCCGGCAGCAGCAGCCGGCCCGCGTGCGCGCCTTCATCGACTTCCTCGCGGAGAGCATGCCGGCAGCGGCAAACAAACGGCATCGGATATAATGGCAACATGATCGAAATGGCAAAACGACAAACGCTGTACATCTGGATAGCCTTGCTGGCAGTCCTGTTCAGCGCACTCGCGCCTTCGATTTCGCACGCGCTGGCAGCCGCCGGCGCCGACACCGTGGAAGTCTGCACGGTGAACGGCTACAAACTGGTCAAGCTCGCCCCTGGCGACAACGGCAAGGCCCCAGCATCCGCCAAGCACGGCATGGAGCATTGCGCGTTTTGCGCCACCCACGGCGGCTCCGACGCCATCCCCACCGCACCGGCTACCGTGCTGCTTGCGGATGGCGGCCGCGCTATCTACCCTTCCCTCTTTTACGCCGCACCGCAGCCGCTGCACGCATGGTCTGCGGCCCACGCGCGCGCACCGCCCATCCTCGTCTGATCCCTGCCCACGTGCGCACTTTTGTGCGCTAGGTCAATCTGTCTGACGAGGATAGCAATGAACTCATCGTATTCTGCTACGGCCGCGGCTCCGCGCGCCGGCCTGTATCGACGCATCTGGCGCTGGCATTTTTTTGCCGGCCTGGTTTGCGTACCTTTTATTTTTTCACTGGCGGTGACTGGCGCCATGTACCTGTTCCATCGCCAGATCGACGACCTGGTCTACGCCCCGCAGATGCTGCGCGCGCAGGCCAGCAATATCGTGCAGCCGCCATCCCGGCTGATCACCGCCGCATTGCACTCCTATCCGGGGCGGCTCAAGGCACTCAACCTGCCGGCAGACGACCGGCACAACACGCAGGTAGACGTGATCCGGCCGGACGGCAGCACGCTGCAGGTGTTTATCGATCCCGCCACCGCCACGATTGCCGGCGCCATCGCCGAAGACCAGCGCATCATGACCATCGTGAAGCATATCCATTCGCTGGCCATCGCCGGTGACGGCGGCAAGGTGGTGATTGAAATCGTGGCCGGCTGGATCATCGTCTTGATGTCCACCGGCGTCTATCTGTGGTGGCCGCGAGGCCGTCGCGTGGGCGTGGTGTCGATACGGCCGGGAGCCGAGGGGCGAACGTGGTGGCGCGATCTGCACGCCGTCACCGGCGCCTTCGGCGGCATCGTGATCCTGTTCCTTGCGCTGACCGGCATGCCTTGGTCGGTGTTTTGGGGCGCGAACGTCAACGCATGGCTGACCGCGCACGATCTCGGTGTCCCGAACGGCATGTGGCGAGGCGTGCCCAAATCCACGCTGCCAGCTGGAGCCATTGGCGAACTGCCATGGACCCAGCAGCAGCTCGCCGTTCCCGAATCGGACGATCCGCATGCGCATCACAAGGCCATGCCGCACAAGGCCAGCGCCAACGACTATGCCCTGCTAAGCCACTCCGGCACGGCCAGCCCGGACGCCATCGTCGCGCAACTGGCGTCGATCGGCATCGACCGCGGCTACCGGCTTGCGCTGCCGCGCGATCCCCGAGGCGTCTACAGCGCGATCCGCAGCACCGGCCGCACCGAGGACCAGCGCGTGATTCACATCGACCAATACAGCCGCAAGGTGCTGATGGATATCGGCCCGGAGCGCATCGGCGCGATAGGCCGCATCACCGAATGGGGCGTCAGCGTGCATCAGGGCGGAGAGTATGGCACGCCCAACTTGCTGCTCATGCTGGCCGGCTGCCTGGCTCTGATCGCGCTTTGCATTAGCGGCATCGTCATCTGGTGGAAGCGCCGCCCCTTCGGCAGGCTGGCCGCGCCCGAGCGCCGCAACGGCGATCAGCTGGCGCGGGGCGTCGTGCTGATCGCCGTGGTGCTGGGCTGCTGCTTCCCGCTGCTCGGCGCATCCATGCTGGCCGTGCTGCTGCTCGATACGCTCATCGTCGCGCTGCGCAGACGTCCGCACACAAACTATCAATAACAGTAAAAACAGTAACAAAGGACTCACCATGAAACAGCACTACCTCACCGCCTGCCTGGCCATCGCCAGCGCCGCCGCTGCAACCGCCAATGCACAAACCGGCAACGAAGCGGCCGCCGAGCCGCGCATCAAAGTCATCGTCTCCGCCATCGGCGAAGGCTGGCTGCAACGACCGAATGCCGTCAGCGATTCCGCATTGCTGCTCAGCGCAACGCCCGGCTACAGCGCGGCACAAGCTGGCGGCGTCTCCGCCCTGCCCTTCGTCAACGGCCTTGGCGACGACCGCCTCAAGATCCGTATCGACGGCATGGAGATCACCTCCGCCTGCGCCAACCACATGAACGCCCCGCTGTCGTACATCGATCCGAGCCAGGTTGGCCGCATCGAAGTGCTGGCAGGTGTAACGCCGGTCAGCGCCGGCGGCGACAGCATAGGCGGCACCGTTACCGTCAAATCCACCGCGCCGGTGTTCGCCGAAACGGCCGAAGCGCTACGCAGCACGGGCCGCGTCACCCTGAACGCAGGTAGCAACGGCGAGACGATCAACAGCGGCATCTCGGCCGGCATCGCCAGCGACCGCTGGAGCTTGGGCTACAGCGCAGCCTATGCGCGCGGCCACAGCTACGAAGACGGCAACGGCCAACGCGTGCTGGCCAGCCTTTACGAAAGCATCAACCAGTCGGCGATACTGGCCCTGCGCGGCAAAGACCAGCAGCTCACGCTGCGCGCCGGCGTCCAGCACATTCCCTACCAAGGCTTCCCCAACCAGTACATGGACATGACCGACAACGACGGCAAGTTCGCCAACCTGGGCTACGTTGGCCGGTTCGGCTGGGGTGAGCTCGATGGCAGCGCCTACTGGCAAAGGACCAACCACGATATGGGCTTCTTCACGCCGGAACGGCGCGGCATGATGCCGATGGTGACGCGTGGCCGTAACGCCGGTTACGCGCTCAAGGCCTCGCTGCCCTGGGGCGATGCCGGCAAGCTGCGCGTCGGGCACGAGTACCACACCTTCCGGCTGGACGACTACTGGCCCGCCGTTCCCGGATCGATGATGATGGGACCGCAGACCTACGTGAACATCAACGACGGCCAGCGTGACCGCGTCGCGCTGTACGGCGAGGCCGAAACGGCACACAACGCGCAATGGACATCGCTGCTCGGCGCACGTTGGGAATCGGTTCGCATGGACGCAGGCGATGTGCAGCCCTACGCCAACAACATGATGAACGCCACCGACGCCGCAGCCGCTGCGACATTCAACGCCCGCTCGCGCCGTCAGCGCGACGGCAATCTGGACCTGACCGCGTTGGCGCGCTTCGAAGCCGATGCGTCCACCACGTATGAACTGGCGGCGGCCCGCAAGACCCGCTCGCCCAATCTGTACGAGCGCTACTCCTGGGGGCGCGGTACGATGGCGATGACCATGACGAACTGGTTCGGCGACGGCAACGGCTATGTCGGCAATGTCGATCTGAAGCCGGAGACCGCGTACACGCTGGGCTTCACCGCGCATTGGCATGGTGCCGGGCCTGCGGCATGGTTCGTCAAGCTCAATCCCTACTACAACCGCGTGCAGGACTATATCGACGTGGATGTACTGGGACAGTTCCATCCCTACATGCGCATGAGCGCGAACGGCGCGCTGCTGCGCTTTGCCAACCATGACGCGAAGCTGTATGGCGCCAACCTGTCCTGGAGCGCGCCGGTTGGCAGCCCCTCTTCCTTCGGCTCATTCACTTTCACCGGCAATGCCGCATACGCGCGCGGAAAGCGCACGGATGGCGGCGACCTGTATCGCATCATGCCGTTCAACACCTTGCTGACGCTGGAGCACACGAGCGGCGCGTGGCACAACCAGATCGAAACCAAACTGGTCGCCCGCAAGGACAACGTCGATGCGCGCCGGCTGGAGCCGGAAACCGCAGGCTATGCCCTCCTCAACGTGCGCACCGCATATCAAGTGCGGAAGAACGTGCGGCTGTCGGCTGGCGTCAGCAACCTGCTGGATAAAGCGTATGCCGATCCTCTGGGCGGCGTCTACCTGTCAGGCCTGCGCGCCGACGGCGGCACACTGCGCCCGCTGCCTGGACATGGCCGTTCGATCGACATAGGCCTCAGCATCGATCTGTAAGCAGCTCATCGCCTGTGCACCGGCAGCCACTGAGCCACACAGAAGGCCATCTCCGGCACGATAAACAGCCAGAGTAGCGGTGCACCGGTCACGCTGAGCGTCCATATCATCCAGGTCGAGAACAGCAGCCGCGCCACGCCGTCGAAACGGCCGAAGCGCTGCTGCGGGTCGCTGATGCGCAGCAGCGCCCACACCAGCACGACACTGCCAAGCAGGCAGGCAAACAGCACGTGAAAAGGCGCGAACGCAGGCAGCGCAGCGCCGCCCAGCAGCTGGTTGATGCCGTCCAACTGCGTGCGGGCGAAGGCGAAGCTCCAGGGCGTGGCGAAAGGCGCCGTCACGATCAAATCGTAGATGGCGCTGCCGAGGACAATTTTGCGAAAGGTGGATGGTGCGAGCATGACGTCTCCTGAAATATGGTGGAGCCATGCTAAAGCCTGGAGTACACTCCAAGGTCAAACGATATTTGGAGTCCGGGCATGCAAATCGGAGAAATCGCCAGCGCCACAGGCTTAAGCCGCGACACCCTGCGCTTTTACGAGAAGCGCGGCCTGCTGCGCGCGCGCCGCAGCGCCAACGGCTATCGCGACTATCCGCCTGAAGCGGTGGACTGGCTGCGCTACATCCGCCTGGCGCAGACGCTGGGCTTCACGCTGGGCGAGATCGAAGCCGACCTGCCGCTGCTGGCCGAGCCGGAATCGTCCGCGCCTCAACTGCGCGCAGCGCTGGAGCGCAAACTGGAAGACATCGACAAACGCATCGAAGGCCTGCACACGCTGCGCGGCGAGCTGGCGCGCAGGCTCGGAACGGACATGCAGACTTGCCCTTTACAGAGCGACTAAACCGCAGGCTTGGACGCTTTTAAAAACACGAAGACTGCAAACAACACCTCAATCAACCCACCGATTCCCGCCGCCACGCCAGGCGACAACGCCGAGAAGAAGGCCACAACTCCAGCGACAATAAGGCTCCCACCCATCACCCAGAAAATAGACCGGCCGTAGACGCTTGCGAAGACCAGGTAGCGGCTTCCTATTGTCACCATCATCGCGGGGAAAAAGAACGCCGGCCGGAGAAGGAAAAGACCAAAGGCCATTGCACAACACAGGATAAGCCAAAAGGTCGAAGCCATCACAAGCTGGTTCAGCGCGTTGTCCTTGCCGGTCTTCGCTGGCCTCCCCATTACCTTCGTCAAGACGGCGCTAAGCGGATAAATCAGCGCCCCGCCAATCAGCAGGGTCCATACCGCCTGCTTCATTCCGGCCAGATAACACACAAACGTAGCCGCAACCCAAACAAGGCCGGAGACGAAAATACCTGGAGCGCCGTCATAGTAGGCGTGGCGCATTTCATTTTGCTGCTCTTCGGTCAAAGACAGGTTCATGGGTTCTTTCTATAATCCTTGATAAGTTTGCAGTTGTCAGAGCCGAACTCCGACTGGAACTGTAATACCTGGCCAGCCACCTCCAACGCCTTCAGACGCGGCGTCACCAACGTGTACTGCCCCGCTTTGAGCTTGTCGATCAGCGGTTCGCATAAGCTCTCGTCCGCATCCAGGTGTCCGACCGCCTTCCATTTTCCATCCGCCTGCTCAGCGAAGAGCGACGGATTTGTATAAGGGCCGGTGTTAAACAGCAGCACCTCCGGCTTGCCATCGCCGTCGACATCGATCACCAATGCGTCGCAAGTGCGCCCGGGCGTGACCAGGCACTGAGCCTGAACCGCATCCGGCATGTCATGCCACTTCTGCGTCAGAAAACTGGCCGGCAATCTGGTCGGTGACGGCCACACCTTGACGTTGTCGGCAATCGACAACGGCGCCACCTGCTGGCCGCCGTTCCAGCGGTTCGTCTCCTTCAAGGCCTTGGCAGCCAAGTCGCGTATCAGCGCCGCATCCGGGCCGGTGGCCTGCTGCGACAGGCGCGTCAAGGCCTCCTGGCCGTAGCGCTGTCCGTCGAAACGCAAATAATGGAAATCGAATTGCGCAGCCTTGGTGCGGCCTTTCTCCAGCCGCGCCACCTGGCTGTTCACCGACACCCGTGCAGGATCGGCGACTGGCGTGAACAACGCCAGCAGCACCGCCAGCACCACGAAGGCCGTCGCCACGTTTACCTTGGCGATGGGGCACAGCCAAGTCTCGTAACGATGCGCAGCCCATGCATAGCCCAGCGCATAGCAGCTTGCAACCACCAGACAGGCGGCCGCGATCACGCGGTCCGAGGTCCAGCCATAATCGTGCACCCGCAAACCCAGGGCATAGACGGCGATGGCCGTCAGCGGCAGGATCAGCAACGCAGCCACGCGCGCGCTCACGCGCACCACCAGCGCCGCCTTGGCCTGGCCATTCTGGAAGGCCGCGTTAATCAGCACGATCAGCACCGCGTCGGCCGCCAGCAGCAGCGAGGTTGCGTGGCGCGTGGCCCACAGCACATCCAGCCCCGTGAACGGCAGCGCGCACAGGAAGCCGCTGACGATCAGTGCCGCCACCGGCAGTATCCACGACAGCAGCACCAGCAGCAGGCTGCGGATGCCGCGCACGATAGCCGGCCGCACGTCCGTGATGTGCATCGCGCAGGACCAGGCGAAGCAGATCACCGGCACCACAAACCACGACTCACCCATCATCTGCTTGAGGAAGTCCAGCTTCACCATCGCGAACAGGCCGCTGCCCATCAACAGCACCAGCCACAACGCGCCTACAAAGAAGGCCGAGAACATCAGCTGCACCGCCAGCTTCCACGCCAGCTCGAAATACGTGTGGTAGCTGGCGATGCGGCGCTTGTCCGCAGCCCCCGCCATCACCAGCGAATGGGCGATGTACATGAAGACCGCGCCGAAAACCATCATGGGGCCAGGTATCGACGTGAACGCGCCTTTCGCAAGCTCACCGGCGCCCCGCGCCAAGCCGGCTTCGCGGCTCACGGCATGCAAAGCCATGACCAGCACCACGCCGACAGCAACCAGCATCCACTGCGCCACTTTTTTCGGCGCCATGTGGCCCATGGCCGATATCAGCATCGCCGGCAGCAGCGCACAGGTCATCAGCAGTGGCGTCATCACGTACGGCGCCCCGGCCGGCCACCAGCCTCCCCGGTCGGCCTGGTACAGCCAATACAGCAGCGCGCCCTGCGCCAGTCCCGTCGCCAGCCGCAGCGCCATCACGCGCCGGCTGACGCCCGCGTCCAGCATCGTTTCATCCTGTTCCATGCATAACCTCTTCGTGAACCATGGGCCGAAGTATCTCACACGTTTATTATTTGGCATTGATAGCAAGGCTTCTAACCGTCGTATGACGACACCCGTGCAGAGGCGCTATAATGCTTGTCTACCCTGCTCTTTTATCAACGTTCCGCACCCGGTCCGCCAAGTGAATCCACATCTCGACAAGCTGCAACCCTATCCGTTCGAAAAACTGCGCCAGCTGTTCGCGCAGGTGGCTGCCAGCCCACAGCACAAGGCCATCAGCCTGGGCATGGGCGAGCCCAAACATCCGACGCCGCAGTTCATCCAGCAGGCGCTGATCGACAATGTGGACGGCCTGGCCAGCTATCCAACCACCATCGGCTCGGACGCGCTGCGCGGCGCCATCGCCGGCTGGCTGGAGCGCCGCTACGGCATCCCCAAGCTGAACCCCGCCACCCAGGTGCTGCCGGTGAACGGCTCGCGCGAAGCGCTGTTCGCGCTGGCGCAGACCGTGATCGACCCGGCCGCCAAATCGCTGGTAGTCAGCCCCAACCCGTTCTACCAGATCTACGAGGGCGCAGCCTACCTGGCCGGCGCCGAGCCTTACTTCGTCAATTCCGACCCGGCCCGCAACTTCGGCTGCGACTACGACAGCATCCCGACCTCGGTCTGGGAGCGCGTATCGCTGCTGTTCCTGTGCTCCCCCGGCAATCCGACCGGCGCCGTGCTGACGCTGACCGACTGGGAGAACCTGTTCGCCCTGTCCGAGCGCTACAACTTTATCATCGCCGCCGACGAGTGCTACTCCGAGATCTACCACGGCGACAAGGCGCCACTGGGCGCGCTGGAAGCGGCCCACACCCTGGGCCTGTCTACCATCGACAAGCCTTACGCGCGCCTGGTGGTGTTCAGCAGCCTGTCGAAGCGCTCCAACGTGCCGGGCATGCGCTCGGGCTTCGTGGCCGGCGACGCCGACGTCCTGAAAAAATTCCTGTTGTACCGCACCTATCACGGCGGAGCCATGAGCCCTTCCGTGCAAGCTGCTTCCATCGCGGCCTGGAACGACGAAACCCACGTCGAACAGAACCGCGAAAAATACCGCGCCAAATTCGCCGCCATCACCCCGCTGCTGCAGGAAGTGCTGCAGGTGGAACTGCCGGACGCCGGCTTCTACCTGTGGGCCGACGTCAGCCAGACCGGCCTGTCGGACACCGAATTCGCCCAGCGTCTGTACGCCGAATATAATGTCACGGTACTGCCGGGCAGCTACCTGGCGCGCGACGCCCACGGCGCCAATCCGGGCCGCAACCGCATCCGCATGGCGCTGGTCGCCGAAACGGAAGAAGGCCTGGAAGCTGCGCAGCGCATCGTCCAATTCTGCAAGTCCCTTAACAAATAATTGAGTAAATCATGAGCCAACAACTCCAGCAAATCATCGACCAGGCATGGGAAGACCGCGCCAACATCAACCCGGGTAACGGCACCGCCGAACTGCGCGACGCGGTTTCGCACGTCATCGCAGGCCTGGACGCCGGCACCATCCGCGTGGCCGAAAAAACCACCGGCGACTGGGTTGTAAACCAGTGGGTCAAGAAAGCCGTGCTGCTGTCCTTCCGTCTGGAGAATAACGTGCAGATGCCGTCCGACGGCACCATGCAGTTCTACGACAAGGTTCCGACCAAGTTCGCCAACTACACCGCAGAAGATTTCGCCAAGGGCGGCTTCCGCGTGGTGCCGCCTGCCGTGGCGCGCCGCGGTTCCTTCATCGCCAAGAACGTGGTGCTGATGCCTTCCTACGTCAACATCGGCGCCTACGTCGATGAAGGCGCGATGGTCGACACCTGGGCCACCGTCGGTTCGTGCGCGCAGATCGGCAAGAACGTCCACCTGTCCGGCGGCGTCGGCATCGGCGGCGTGCTGGAACCTATGCAAGCCAATCCGACCATCATCGAAGACAACTGCTTCATCGGCGCCCGTTCGGAGATCGTCGAAGGCGTGATCGTCGAAGAGAACTCGGTGATCTCGATGGGCGTGTACATCGGCCAGTCGACCAAGATCTACGACCGCGCCACCGGCGAAGTGACCTACGGCCGCGTGCCTGCCGGTTCGGTGGTCGTCTCGGGCAACCTGCCTTCGGAAGACGGCAAGTACTCGCTGTACTGCGCGGTCATCGTCAAGCGCGTGGATGCAAAAACCCGCGCCAAGACCGGCATCAACGAACTGCTGCGCGGTATCTAAGCAGGCAACAAGAACCGGGGACTCATCGCAGTCCCCGTTTTTTTGATACTGAGGAGAGTGCCATGGCCATGGAGCGACTGTTCCAGCTGATGAAGGAAAAGAACGCGTCGGACATGTTCTTTGCGGTGAATTCGCCGGTACACATCAAGATCAACGGCAACCTGATCCCCATCAATCAGCAGAAGCTGGAGCCGGACAATATCCACTCGCTGCTGTCGGAGATCGCCTCTCCCGCGCAGATGGAAGAACTGGCGTCGACCAATGAGCTGAACATGGGCGTGTCGGTGCCTAACATGGGCCGCTTCCGTCTGTCCGCATTCAAGCAGCGCGGCACCATCTCCGCCGTGTTCCGCTTCGTGCCCGCCACCATCCCGCTGCTGGCCGACCTGCAGCTGCCGCCTGTGCTGGCGGACCTGATCATGGAAAAACGCGGCCTGCTGCTGCTGGTCGGTTCGACCGGCTCCGGCAAGTCCACCACCATCGCCTCGATGCTGGACCACCGCAACGAACTGCGCTCCGGCCATATCCTGACGCTGGAAGACCCGATCGAGTATCTGTTCAAGAACAAGAAGTCCATCGTCAACCAGCGCGAGATCGGCAGCGACGCCAAGGATTTCTACACCGCGCTGCGCAACTCCATGCGCCAGGCGCCGGACTGCATCCTGATCGGCGAGATCCGCGACAAGGAAACCATGGCCGCCGCGCTGGCCTACGCGCAGTCGGGCCACCTGGTGCTGGCGACCCTGCATGCCAACAACAGCTATAACGCGCTAAACCGTATTATCAGTTTCTACCCCATAGAGAACCGCGCGGCGCTGCTGCAGGATCTGTCGTCGACGGTGAAGGCCATCGTCTCGCAGCGGCTGGTCCGCTCGATCAACGGCGGCACGCGCACGGCGGCGGTGGAGGTGATGGTCAACACCCGCTACATCTCGGACCTGATCGAAAAAGGCGAAATCGGCCAGATCAAGGAAGCGATGGAGAAGAGCATGTCGCCCGGCTCGCAATCGTTCGAACTGGCCCTGCTCAAGCTGGTGCAGGATGGTTTGATCAGCCAGGACGAAGCGCTGGCCAACGCCGATTCCGCCACCAACCTGCTGTGGTTATTGAATAATGGCCCGGACAGCAAGAACGCCCAGGCCGAGCCGGAAGCCAAGTCCTCGCCGGACGAAGCCTCGTTCACCGAGTTCACGCTCAATACCTGAAGCGCCCTACTTCACCTCGCGCGCCAGCTTCAGCATCTGGTAGCTGATCGCCAGGCCACGCCGCCTGGCTTCCGTTTGATTGATGCGGAACGCCAGGCCATTCGGCTCGATCACCAGACCGATGATGGCGCCGCTACGGAACGATTCCGCGCTGTCGCCCACCACCAGCACCGGATCGTCCGCCAATATCTCGTGCCAGCGCCGCAGATCGCCGCGCACGCCCGCGCCCAGCACCAGCAGCTGGCATTGCGGCACGCGCTGCGGCTCGCTCAGTTGCAGCGTATGCACCGGGATGCCGCCCGGCGTGGACTGCATCAGCGTGCGCAGCGCGTCCTGCAAGGGCGCGTCGCCCGCCACGCAGTAGGTGAACTCGCGCTGCGGCGGTGGCGGCCACTGGGTCAGCTGCGCGAAGCGGTAGATGAACGCCGCCTTCAGCTGCAACTGATCCTGCCCCGCACGCGCGGGCGACGCCAGCGCCGCCAGCATCGGCAGCAGCAGCCATGTTTTGCGCCAGGCCCTCATGGACCGAACTGCCTGGTCAGCGATAACCTCAACACGCGCCCCTCCTGCCGGAGCGGCGGCCCTACGCCATCGGGCTGGTCGAAATAGCGCACATTGCCGATGTTGTAGAGCGACAGGGCGACGTTAAGGCCCTCGCTCTGGCGCCACAGCAGCGTGCTGTTAAGCAGAGTGTATCCGGGCAGGGTCGTCGTTGCCGTCACGCGCCGGCTTTCGCTCAGCGCCTGCCACGACAGCCGCAGCCGATCGCCTTGCAGCGGTTGGCTGTACAGCATCTTGAGCAGCGCGCGCGGCGAGTTATTCAATCGATGACCGAAGGCGTCGGAGGTGCGTTGCAGCGACAGCGCGGTTTGCCATTGCTGGCCTCCGGCCCAGCGCCGTTCCAGGCCCAGCTCCGCGCCCACGCTGCGTATCAAGCCGCTGTTCTCAAACACGCCGCTCTCCTGGCCCACGCTGATCAGGTCACGCAGCCGCGATGCATACACCGAAGCCCGGTACTGCACGTTATGGTTCAACGCGTGGTCCCACGCCAGTTCCAGCGTGCGCACCCGTTCCGGCGTCGGCAACGGCGCCTCCCACGGCGCGTTGACCTGGTATTCGAACAGGTTCGCCTCGCGATAAGCGCTGCCGTACATCAGCTTGAGCGACGCATCGGGCACGCCGCTCCAGATCCAGGCGAAGCGTGGATTGGTGTTGGTGCCGCCCATCATAGTGGCGTCCCGGCGCAGGCCCAGCGTCACGCGATGGGTATCGTTGAGGCGCCACGAATCCTGCACGAACAGGCCGCGCCGCCGGTTGTTACCGTAAAACTCGGCGTCGGGCTCCTCGCCTACCGGGCCGGCGACGATCCGTTGCGTGCGGTCGTACTGGTACTCGAAACCGGCCATCAACTCATGGTCGCGCCAGCGCTGGGTGCTGACGCGCAGGTCGACGTTGTACCAGCGGCCCAGCGAGCGCTTGTCGAATTCGAACGGCGTCATGTCCTCGTGCACATACGGGAAGGCCTGCAGGTAGTCGCTGCGCTTGGACGACACCGCGCCGTACAGGCTCCAGTCGCTCCCCAGGTCGCGCTGGTATTCCGCCGATAGGAAGCTGTTGTTGAACACATTCCGGTTCTGCACAATCGGCACCGGCGCTTCCGGCGGCAGGAAGCCGGGCGCTCCCTGCTCGCGGTGGCTGAGGCCCGCGCGCAGCGTGAAGCCGCCGTAGCGTCCCATGCCCAGCAGGCGCTGGCCGCGGTCCCAGTTGTGGTCCTTGACGGGCCTGTCGAAGCCCGGCGGCAGCGGATACTGCGCGGCGATGTCGCTCTGCTTGAAGGCGCTCAGCGCCAGCCAGCCCTCGCCGCCCTGCTCCCAGCGATGGCCGACGCTGGCGCGCACTTCGCGCAGGCGGTCGGAGTCCGCGCTGGCCCGCACTTGCACGCCATGCAGCTTGTCGACGCCCTTGGTGATGATGTTCACCACGCCGAAGAAGGCGTTGTTCCCATATAGCGCGGAGCCCGGACCCGGTGCGTATTCAACCCGGTCGATCAGGTCGACGTCGACAAAGAACTCGGAACCCAGCAGCCCGGCGTCGTAGATGTTCTCGTTGATGCGCATGCCGTCGATCAGGAACAGCAGGCGCGAATTGTAGTCGCCGGGCCGCCCCAGGCCGCGCGCGCCGACATAGACGAAGTTGCCGTCTCCCGTCACGTACAGGCCCGGCATGCTGCGCAGGACGTCCGCCATATTGCGCATGCCGTGGCGGGCAATGTCGGTATCCGTCACGACGTAGGTGATGGACGGCGCCTCCGATGCGTTCTGCGCAAAGCGCGACGAGGTCGACTCCTCGACATCGCGCGTCACGTCGGTCGGCGTTTGCCGCAACAGTTCTTCCAGGCTGGCCGGCGCCTGCTGCTGCGTCGGCTGTTGTGCCAGCGCCACGGGGGTGCAGCACACAGCAGCCAGCAACAGGCCTGGCTTAAGTCCCCGCACTATGCGCCCTCCTGTAAGTGTTCTTGCCGGCCCGCTTGGCTTCATACATGGCCTGGTCCGAGGCGTTGAGCAAGGCCGTGGCGTCGGTGGCGTCCACCGGTGCAAACGCCAGGCCGACGGTGGCGCCGATCGGCATCACCACGCCGTTGATCGTCAGCGTTACGCGTACCGCGTCGATCAGGCGCTGCGCCAGGTGCTCGGCAGCCTCCTGGTCCGGCAGCGCCGGCAGGATCAGCGCGAATTCGTCGCCGCCCAGGCGGCACAGCACATCGCGCGAGCGCACCACGCTGGCCATGCGGCGCGACACTTCGCACAGCACGGCGTCGCCGGCGTCGTGGCCATGCTTGTCGTTGACGGTCTTGAAGTTGTCCAGGTCGATGAACATCAGCGCCATCAACTCGTCGTGCTCCGTGCTGAAGGCAAGGTAGCGCTGCAATTCGCCCTGGAAGAACAGGCGGTTGGGCAGGCCTGTCAGGCTGTCCCTGTGCGCCAGCTGCTGGAACTGCTGGCCGGCCTCCTGTTCCTGCTCCAGTTGCTGGTGCAGGTCGGCCTGCCATACTTCGATCCGTTTCAGCATATCGTTGAAGCGTTCGGTCAAACGTCCCACTTCGTCGCGCCGGTAGACTGCCGCGCGCTTGCCGTAATCGCGTTCGCGGGCGATGTGTTCGGCCAGGTTGGACAGTTCCACCAGCGGTGCCAGCGCGCGGCGCTGCACCAGCAGCAGGCCGCGCCAGGCGATCAGGATGGCGACCGCGATCAACGCCGCTGCGGCAGCGCTGAGCGTCAGCACCGCCATCCGCAGGCCGGCCAGGCTCTCGCGCAGCACCAGCACGCCGACCACTTCATCCTTCAGGCGGATCGGCGCCCATACCTCCAGTTCCTGCATCGTCACCGACGTCGCGTCGGCCAGTCGCGCGGCGGCGAGCGGCGGCGCTATGCGCGATAGCGGCGCACCGCTGCCCGCCTGCCATTGCGCGAACACCGCACCGGCCGGGGTCTGCACCTGCACCAGCAGCAGGTCGCTGCGGCGGGAGAAGGCTTCAAGTTCGATTTGCGCTGCGGGACGGTCGGCAAACACCATCATCGGCGAGACGCTGTTGGCCAGCAGCTGCGCGCTCAGTTGGGCCGCGTGCACCTGGCGGCCGCGCGCGACGTACCAGGTGGCCGTGGCCAGCAAGGCGAAAGTCAGCAGCATGGTCACGCTGAGCAGCTGCAGGTTCATGCGGGTCAGGCGCCGTACCAGCGAATCGGCGGGTGGAGATAATGAGGCTTCGGACTCGGTCATGGATACAGTCGGCAGCGTGGGCGGCAAAGGGCGCGGCAGCGCCGCAAGGCCCCAATATTGGTATTTCCACAAAGAATGTTCTTAGTGGAATTGTAAGCGCAAAGCCGGGGAGTGTGGGGCGAAAGCTGGGGAGTCGTGGCGGCGCTGCCACCATGGGGCGCGGGCGGGCCGCCCGCGCCGGTTGAAGAGGCAAAATCAGGTGCGCCGGCGGGCCGAGATGCCGATGGCGCCCAGGCCAAGCGCCAGCATCAGCCAGGCCGATGGTTCGGGCACCGCGTCGACGGAATAGGTGATGTTGTCGATGCCGACGTTGTAGGCGCTGTCGTGCCACTCGATGCGAACGCCGCTGAGCGAACTCCAGCTGCCATCGAAGCTGCTGGGCATATTGCCCGGCAGGCCGCCGACACTGCCGTCGTAGCTGAACAACACAGGGCCGCCGATCGCGGAAACCGTCAAGTGGGTGCCGCGCGAGATGTTGGGATACGAGCCGAGGTCGAAGTGGGTGACGGTGACGGCCATGCCGTTCAAGGGCAGCAAGTCGATCTGCGCCGCCGAGTTGCCGTCGCCGCCGACCGCCCAGGCTACCCCGCGCAGCGTGTTGTAGTCGGCGTCCCACCAGCTCAAACTGGTGTCGCGCACGCGCAGCGCCGTGTACTGCACATCCAGCACGCCCGGCACGTCACCGTAGGACTGGGCGATGGTGCCATAGTTGGTGCAGCCGACGATGCTGCCGTTGCCATCGGCCGCGTTGCTGCACACGGGCGAAGGTGGATTGAAATCGATCACACCCGCCTGCGCCAATGCGGCGGCGCCACCCAGCGCCAGGGCCATCAGAGTCTTTTTCATCTTATTTCTCCGTGAGGGGTTGCGGCCAGAGTTAATATTGTTTCAGACCGCCCCAGTCGTGTCTATTCGATATTTCTTTCCCCCGATGGCGAAGGCATAGCTTGCAACTAAGGAGCGTCGGCGCAGATCAACAAGTGCCAGCCATGGTATTCTGTCGCCCTTCGCCTATAACACTCGTTTTCGCAAGCACGCACATGAAAATCACCCTCTACGGCATCCCGAATTGCGATACCGTCAAAAAGGCCCGCGTATGGCTGGCCGACCAGCAGCAGGATTTTGTCTTCCACGATTTTAAAAAGCAGGGCCTGACCCGCGAGATCGTCGCCGGCTGGCTACAACACCTGTCGCGCGATGTGCTGGTCAATAGAAAAGGCACGACCTGGCGCGCGCTGTCCGACGAGCGCAAAGCCGCCATCGTCGACGACGACAGCGCCATCGCCCTGATGCTGGAAAACCCGTCCGTGATCAAGCGCCCGGTGCTGGACAAGAACGGCACCTTCGCCGTGTCCTTCTCCGACGCCCAGTACAAACAAATCTTCGATAAATAAACATGACTCCTTCCAAGACCCTGGCGCTGACCGAAAAGCTGATCGCCCTCTCCTCTGTAACGCCGGACGATAAAGGCTGCCAGCAGCACCTGATCGATTTGCTGTCGCCGCTGGGCTTTGCCTGCGAAGTGATCGAATCGAACGGTGTCACCAACCTGTGGGCACGCCGGGGCACGACCTCGCCGGTGCTGGTGTTCGCCGGCCATACCGACGTGGTGCCGACCGGCCCTGTCGAGCAATGGCGCTCGGAACCCTTCAACCCGACCCACCGCGACGGCAAGCTGTATGGCCGTGGCGCCGCCGACATGAAGACCTCGATCGCCGCCTTCGTCGTGGCCTGCGAGGAGTTCGTCGCCGCCCACGCCGACCATAAAGGCTCGATCGCCTTCCTGATCACCAGCGACGAGGAAGGCCCGGCCATCGATGGCACCGTGGTGGTCTGCAATATCCTCAAGGAGCGCGGCGAGACGCTGGACTACTGCATCGTCGGCGAACCGACCTCCGACGAAACCCTGGGCGACATGATCAAGAACGGCCGCCGTGGTTCGCTGTCCGGCCGTTTGACGGTCAAGGGCGTGCAAGGCCACATCGCCTACCCGCAGCTGGCGCGCAACCCTATCCATCTGGCCGCGCCCGCACTGGCCGACCTGGTGGCCGAGCGCTGGGACGAAGGCAACGAGTACTACCTGCCGACCTCCTGGCAGATGTCCAACATTAACGCCGGCACGGGCGCCAACAACGTGATCCCGGGCGAGATGGTCATCGACTTCAACTTCCGCTTCTCGACCGCCAGCACCCACGAGGAACTGAAGCGCCGTGTGCACGCCATCCTGGACAAGCACAATCTGCACTACGACCTGAAATGGGCGCTGAGCGGCCTGCCCTTCCTGACCCCGCGCGGCACCTTGAGCGATGCGCTGGCCGCAGCGATCAAGTCCGAAACGGGCGTCGACACCGAATTGTCGACCACCGGCGGCACCTCGGATGGACGCTTTATCGCTCAGATCTGCCCTCAGGTGATAGAATTCGGGCCTCCCAACGCAAGTATCCACAAGATCGACGAGCATATCGAGCTGCGTTTTGTCGATCCGCTGAAGAATATCTACCGCCGTACGCTGGAAAACCTGCTGGCCTGAGTCACGCAGGCTGGCGGCGCGGCGTGCGCAAACCGATTACTGTTTTACCGAGATAGCCATGAACACGACTCCTTTCACCACGCCGCGCGACCTGTTGCGCTATGCCGTCACCCGCTTCAACACCGCCAAGCTGTTCTTCGGCCATGGCAGCGTCGAAGCCTTCGATGAAGCGGCCTACCTGATCCTGCACACGCTCAAGCTGCCGCTGGACCACCTGGACCCGTTCCTGGACGCCAAGCTGCTGCCGGAGGAAATCGCTGCGGTCATGGCCGTCATCGACCGCCGCACCAACGAGCGCGTGCCGGCCGCCTACATCACCAACGAAGCGTGGCTGGGCACCTACAGCTTCTACGTGGACGAGCGCACCATCGTGCCACGCTCCTTCATCGCGGAACTGATCCCGCAGTACTTCGCGCCGTGGGTCAACGAGCCTGAAAACGTCAGCAATGTGCTGGAACTGTGCACGGGCTCCGGCTGCCTGGCCATCATGCTGGCCGACGCCTTCCCGGACGCGCATGTGGACGCGGTCGACATCTCGGCCGACGCGCTGGAAGTGGCGAAGAAAAACGTCGCCACCTACAAGCTGGAAGACCGCCTGACGCTGATCCAGTCCGACCTGTACGCCAATGTGCCGGACAAGAAGTATGACCTGATCATCACCAACCCGCCGTACGTGAACTCGTCGTCGATGAGCAAGCTGCCGATGGAATACCGCGCCGAGCCTGAACTGGCGCTCGATGGCGGCAAGGACGGCATGGACCTGGTGCGCAAGATCGTCGCCGGCGCCGCCGAGCGCCTGACCGACGACGGCATCCTGATCGTCGAAATCGGCAATGAGCGCGAGTTCGCCGAAGCGGCCTTCGGTGAACTGGGCCTGACCTGGCTCACCACCAGCAACGGCGACGACATGGTATTCCTGCTGACCGCAGACCAGCTTAAACTCTAAAAAAAACCGCGTCATTCCCGCGCAAGCGGGAATCCATGCTGACTATGGATCCCCGCTTGCGCGGGGACGACGGCACGAAAGATTCCAATGATTCGCTTTATTCAAGTAAGCCTGATGCGCGGTATTAAGCCGCTGCTGGAACAGGTCGATGTCACCCTCAACCCCGGCGACAAGATTGGCCTGATCGGCGCCAACGGCGCCGGCAAATCCAGCCTGTTCGCGATGATGCGCGGCGAGCTGCACCCGGACCAGGGCGAGATCGACTTCCCGGCCAAATGGCGCGTCGCTTACGTGGCGCAGGAAACCCCTCCGCTGGACCGCGCGGCACTCGACTACGCCATCGACGGCGACGTCACCCTGCGCAAGCTGGAGGCCGAACTGGCCCGCCTTGAATCGGAGCCTGAATCGTCCGAGAACGGTATCGCCATCGGCGAGATCTACAGCGCGCTGGCCGATGCCGACGCCTACACCGTGCAATCGCGCGGCGAACAGCTGCTGCTCGGCCTGGGCTTCTCGATCGACCAGATGCAGCAACCGGTGGCCAGCTTCTCCGGTGGCTGGCGCATGCGCCTGAATCTGGCGCAGGCGCTGATGTGCCCTTCCGACCTGCTGCTGCTCGATGAACCGACCAACCACTTGGACCTGGACGCGATCATCTGGCTGGAAGACTGGCTCAAACGCTACGCCGGCACGTTGCTCATCATCTCCCACGATCGCGACTTCCTCGATGAAGTGGTCAACGTGGTGGTGCACATCGACGAGCGCAAACTGAAACGCTACTCGGGCAACTACTCGTCCTTCGAACGTCAGCGCGCGGCGCAGATGATCCTGGCCGCCGGCGCGCTGGAAAAGCAGCAGCGCAAACGCGCCCACCTGGAATCCTTCGTCAACCGCTTCAAGGCGCAGGCCTCCAAGGCCCGCCAGGCGCAGAGCCGCATGAAGGCGCTGGCCAAGATGGAGGAACTGGCGCCGCTGCGCGCCGCAGCCGAATTCTCGTTCGAATTCCGCGAGCCGCTCAGCGCTCCGAACCCGCTGCTGGTGATGGAAGACGTCGACGCAGGCTACAAGATCGAAGACGAAAAAACCGGCGAGATCACGCACAAGACCATCGTCAACAACATCAAGTTCTCGCTGCAGATCGGCCAGCGTATCGGCCTGCTGGGTGTGAACGGCGCCGGTAAATCGACGCTGATCAAGACCATCGCCGGCGAGCTGTCGCCGCTGACCGGCGATGCCACCATGGGCAAGGGCCTGAACATCGGCTACTTCGCCCAGCACCAGGTGGAGATGCTGCGCCACGACGAATCGCCGCTGTGGCACCTGGCGAAGATCGCACCGACCGTGCGCGAGCAGGAGCTACGCAACTTCCTGGGTGGCTTCAACTTCCCGGGCACGATGGTGACCAGTTCGATCGCGCCGTTCTCCGGCGGAGAGAAGGCCCGCCTGGCGTTGGCTCTGATCGTGTGGCAGCGTCCCAACCTGCTGCTGCTCGATGAACCGACCAATCACCTGGATCTGGAAACCCGCGAGGCACTGACCGAAGCGCTGGCGCAGTTCGAAGGCACGCTGGTGGTCGTATCCCACGATCGCCACCTGCTGCGCGCCACCACCGACCAGTTCATCATCGTCGCCGACGGCAAGCTTCAACCGTTCGACGGCGATCTGGATGACTACAAGGACTGGCTGCTGCAAACCAAGATGGGCAAAGGCACCGACGTGCTGCCGGCCGCCGGCAAGGCAAACAAGACCGACTTCCCTGTCGCCTCGCCAGTCGCACCGCCGCCTGCAGCGGCGCCTGCGGTCAACACCAAGGAACAGAAGCGCAAGGAGGCAGAAGACCGCCAGCGCCTGGCCACGCTGCGCAAGCCGCTGGAGCAGAAGATCAAGCGCCTGGACGACCAGATCGCCAAGCGCAGCGCGCAGAAGGCCGATGTGGATGCGGCCCTGGGCGAATCGTCGATCTACGACGCGGCCAACAAGGCCAAGCTGAAACAGCTGCTGGCCGATCAATCCTTCTTCACCAAGGACCTCGGCCAGCTGGAAGCGGAGTGGCTGGAGCTGCAGGAGCAGCTCGAAGCCCTCGCCTAAGCTGCCTGGCGGGCGCCGACTTGAACCTTCTGGATCGACATCAGCTTATCGATGTCGACCACGATCAAGCGGCGCCCGTCCGCTTCACCGATGCCGACCAGGTACTCCACCGCGCTGGCGCCCGGTATCGGCTTGATCTGTCCCAGCGTTAGCGGGACGATATCCGTCACCCCATCCACCACCATCCCCATCACGCAGCTCGACAGCTTGAGGATGATCACGTCCGTCAGCGGATCGTGCTCCGGCGGCCGGGGCCCGAAGGCGATGCGCATGTCGACGATCGGCATGATGACGCCGCGCGACACGGCCACCCCGGCCACGATCTCCCCCTCCGATGAAAAGCGCTCCAGCGCCTTCAAGGGCCG
The DNA here is from genome assembly GCF_009380165.1 of Rugamonas rivuli. Classification (GTDB taxonomy): domain Bacteria; phylum Pseudomonadota; class Gammaproteobacteria; order Burkholderiales; family Burkholderiaceae_D; genus Rugamonas; species Rugamonas rivuli. Next base: position 695,165 of record NZ_WHUF01000002.1, on the reverse strand, counting down.
CAGCTCTTGCACCTTGGTGAAATCCAGCGCGTAATCGAGACCGCCCAGCCGGAACACCAGATACTGGCTGGCGGCGACGACGGCGGTTGGGTCGGCGCTGGCGGATTGCGTAGTCAATGAAGGCATGATGATCCTTTCGTCCGGGACGTGCGGTAACAGGCATGTGCCATCCTACCTTTGCCCCCAAAAGCGGTCGTTGAGCAACGTCAACATTCACCGGGCTCGCGGTTGCTGGTTTGCTACAATGAATCCATGACTACCGAACTCCCTCTCAGCGGCATCCGCGTGCTGGACCTGACGCGATTGCTGCCCGGCCCCGTCGCCACCATGCACCTTGCGGACATGGGCGCGGAAGTGATCAAGATCGAAGACCCCGGTCCCGGCGACTACGCGCGCGCCATGGGACCGGTGCGCAATGAGGTGTCGCAGTTCTTCGTCGCCGTCAATCGCGGCAAGCGGATGAAGCGCCTGGACCTGAAGGACGCCGCCCACCGCGAGCAGCTGCTGGCGATGGTGGAGACGGCCGACGTGCTGGTCGAGAGCTTCCGCCCCGGCGTGATGGACAAGCTGGGACTGGGCTGGCACACGCTGCGCGAGCGCAATCCCAAGCTGGTGATGTGCGCGATCTCCGGCTACGGCCAGCACGGCCCCTACGCGCTGTTGGCCGGGCATGACATCAACTACATCGGCTATGCCGGCATGCTGGACCAGAACGCCGGCGCCGACGGCGTGCCGGCGCTGCCCAACCTGCAGGTGGGCGATCTGCTGGGCGGCGCGCAGTCTGCGCTGCAGGGCATCCTGGCGGCGCTGGTCGCGGTCAAGATGGGTGGCGCGGGACGCATGGTCGATGTCTCGATGACCGCCGCCGTCATGGCACATAACATCATGCCGCTGGTGGGCGTCAACAACGGAGCGCCCGCCGCGCCGGGCCGCGATCTGCTGACTGGCGGCGTCCCCTGCTACAACGTCTACCGCACGGCCGATGGCCGCTACATGGCGGTCGGCGCGCTGGAGCTCAAGTTCTGGCAGGGCTGCTGCGACGTGCTGCAACGGCCGGACCTGAAGCCGCGCCACTGGCAGTTGGGCCAGCAGGTCGGCGGCGAAGACGCGATGGCGCTCAAGGCGGAGCTGGACGCGGTGTTCGCCGCGCGCACGCTGGCGCAATGGACGGAAGCCTTCGCCGACGCCGACTGCTGCGTCACGCCCGTGCTGCGCACCGAGGAAGCCTTGCAGCACCCGCTGTTCCGCGACATCGTCAGCCGCCGCATGCACGACACCGAAGGCGAGTCGTGGTCCGTGGCGCAGCCGGTCAGGTTTGCGCCGTGATCGATCCGAATGAAGTGGAGTTCACCGCCATCCGCGCCCAGGGGCCGGGTGGGCAGAACGTCAACAAGGTTTCGAGCGCGGTGCATCTGCGCTTCGACATCGTCGGCTCGTCGCTGCCGGAGCATATCAAGGAACGCCTGCTGGCCATGCGCGACCAGCGCATCACCAAGGATGGCGTGGTGGTGCTGAAGGCGCAGCAGTCGCGCAGCCAGGAGGCCAACAAGGAAGAAGCCCTGCGTCGCCTGCAGGAGCTGGTCGACAGCGTGGCCGTGCTGCCCGCCGTGCGCCGCCCTACCCGGCCCACACGCAGCTCGCAGCGCAAGCGGCTGGACGGCAAAAGCAAGGACGGCGAACGCAAACAGCTGCGCGGCAAAGTCAGCCTGTAAAGACCCGCAGACACTGGTGCGCGCCCAACGCCAGCAGGCTGGCGAAAAAGCAGCGGCGGAATAAAGCAGGCGCCATGCGCCCGCGCAGCCACTGCCCCAGCAGCATGCCGCCCGCAGCCGGCAGCAGCGCCAGGCACGAAGCTCCCGCCGCAGCCGCATGCCACGCTCCCTGGTAAGCCAGCATGACCGCCAGCGCCAGCGTCGACACGGTGAAGGCCAATCCCATCGCCTGCACCAGATCGTCCTTCTCCAGCGCCAGCGCTTGCAAGTACGGCGCCGCCGGCATGACGAAGACGCCGGTGACGCCGGCCAGCGCGCCGGTGGCGAAGCCCGCCAGCGGCCCAAGCCAGCGTTCCGCGCGCGGCGCCACCTGCCAGCGCCAGCCGGCCAGTCCCAGCACGCCGTAGGCCAGCAACGCCAGTCCCAGCACCGCCCCGCTCCACGCGGCGTCGTCCCTGGCGCCATTCCCCGCGCCGGCCAGCACCGCCGCCAGCGCCGTGCCGGCGCACACCGCCAGCAGCATGGGCCGCAGGCGCCGCCACAGCGGATACAGCGCCGGCCCGGCCGCCAGCTGCCATACATTCGTCACAGACGAAGGCACAATCAACAGCGCGGCAGCCTCCAGCGGCGGCATCTTCAGCGTCAACAGCGCCACCGCGACCGTCGGCAAGCCCATGCCAGTAACGCCCTTAACCATCCCGGCAAGCACAAACACCAGTGCGACAAAAATGAAAGAAGTATCCATGAGCGCCATTGTGGCGCAACGCGCGGCACCTGAAAATCTGGAATATACTCAGCCAGACTTCGTAAAATCCATAGGCAGAGACCATGCGCTTCGACCTGACCGACCTCAAACTGTTCGTCCATATCGCCGAAAGCGGCAGCATCACCGCCGGTGCGCAGCTGGCGCATCTGGCGCTGCCCTCGGCCAGCGCCCGCGTACGCGGCATGGAGCAAGCGCTGGACGTACCGCTGCTGCAGCGCGGCCGGCGCGGCGCCGAGCCCACCGAAGCCGGGCGCGCGCTGCTGCACCATGCGCGCGCAATCGCCCGCCAGGTGAACGACATGCAGGCCGACCTGGCCGAATTCGCCTCCGGCCTCAAGGGCCGCATCCGGCTGCTGTGCAACACCTCGGCCATGACCGAATTCCTGCCGGACGCGCTGGCCGCCTTCCTCGCCGCGCATCCGCAACTGGGCATCGATCTTGAAGAACGCCTGAGCCGCGACATCGTGCAGGCCGTGGCCGAAGGCGCCGCCGACATCGGCATCGTCAGCGACGCGGCCAATGCGGAGGCGCTGCAAACCTTCGCCTTCCGCGACGACAGGCTGGCGCTGGTGATGGCGCGCAGCCATCCGCTGGCGCGGCAGTACCGCAGGCGCAGCAGCATCCGCTACGCCGACGCCCTGGCCCACGACTTCATCGGCCTGGCCGGCGACAGCGCCTTCCAGCAGTACGCCGCAGGCCAGGCATCGCGATTGGGACTCCACATGCACTGCAAGATACGCCTGCGCAGCTTCGAAGCGGTGTGCCGCATGGCGGCCAGCGGCGCCGGGGTGGCGCTGATGCCGGAAACAGCCGCCCGCCGCAGCGCCGATGCCGACCGTCTGCTGGTACTGAAATTAAGCGATGAATGGGCCGACCGCAAGCTGCTGATCTGCTTGCGCGACCTGGATGCGCTGCCGCGCCATGCCCGCGAACTGGTGGCGACGCTGCGGCGGGATTAGTCCGTCTCCGGCGCCCAGGCGATAGGCCCGGTGGCGCCGGAATAGATGGTGACCATGCCGGCCGCCGTAGTACGCACCTTGGCCTTGACATCCTTGGCCGGACGGTCGTACGCCGGCGGGCCATCCGGCACAAAGGTCATGGTGCGCAGCAGGACGTCGCCGGTCAGCGTCTCCACCATGCAGCGCGAACCGCGCATGATCGCCATCTTCTGGCGCTGTACCTGGTTGACTTCTTCCTGCGCCTGCTCCTGCTGCACCTGCGCCGCCTTCATCGCCAGCGAAATCTTCGCCACCGCCCTCAGCGACGGCCCCACCGCCGCCGCCATCTTGTGGAACAGCGGCTCCTGCTCGGGCGTCAGCATCACCTCGCGCTTGCGCACGCGGGTGGCCAGCGTCAGGTAGTTGCGTACTTCGGTCTGGCCGGTGATCGCGTCGATCTCCGCCTTGCGCAGATTGGCCTCGTGCGCCGCATGCTGCACCTTCGGCTGCAACTCCGCGATCTTCTTCTCGAACTTGGAGGTGTCCGGCACCAGCGTGTAGAGCAGCATCTCGTTCTGCTTGCGCGGCCCCGCGCTGGCGATCTCGATCTTGCGCGCGGCGATGGCGCAGCCCTCGGCCACCTTGATGACCACTTCCTCCGCTATGATTTCGCAGTTACTTGCCTCGCCGATCACCACCCGCGTGCCCGAGATGATGCAGCTCTCCGCGCGCGCCAGCGTCACCTCGCCGCGTTTCGTTTGCAGCACCGCGCCCGACGCCACGCCCTGCACCCGTATGCCGCCATCGGCATTGGTGGCGGTGCCGCCCATCAGGTTGCGGCTCAGGACGATGTCGCCGCCGCGCGAGTTGATGATGCCGAACACGTCGCCGTGGATGGTGATGTTGCCGCCGTCGACAGAGCGCTGCTCCTGCACGTCGCCGAATTCCTCGTACTCGCCGGTCAGCTGCAGGTTGCCGGTGGTGCGCGCGCTGACGCCCTCGCGGCTGATGATCTTGGGGCCGATCGACAGCCGCTTGGTGGCCGGGTCCACGCTGAGGAAACCCTCCACCGCCGACACCAGGAATTCGCCGTCGCGCAGGTTCTCGATCACCGTGCCCTCGCCGGCCACGCTGCTCAATTCGACGTCCTTCGGCGCGGGCGGTTCCAGCACGATGCCCGACAGCTCGTAGCCGCGCACACCCGGTGTACGCGGCACCTTGCGCAGCAGCTTGACGTTGGGCTTCACCTGCGGGAAGCGGTTCTGGAAGGCCTGCAGATCAAGCTTGCCGTCCGATTTTTCGCGCGGCGCATTGCTGCGATGGATATCGGCCGACACTTCCACGATGGAAGCATCGCGCCCCGGCGTGGCGTTGAGGCGGCGCGCGACGATGATGCGCGCCAGCCGCCCGTTGGTGATCACGTCGCGCACGGCCGGCGCGTCGATGCCGAAGCGTATGCCCTTGACCCACATGTCGGAGACGAATTCGTCGAAGTTCAAGCGCGCCGGTTGCAGCGGCATGTCCGGAATCTCGAAGAACACCGGCTCGAAATAATACTCGGCCTCGCCGTTGATGATCTTGACGGACTTGTACAGCGCGCGGCGCGGCGGATGGAAAGGCTCGATGCTGTCGGCGAAGCGCACCAGCGGCTTGCTGGTCAGGTTGGCCGGCAGGTCGGGGCCGCAATTGTAGAGCAGCTTGATGAAGATCGCGTAATCGAGGTTGGCGAAATAAGCGCTGCCGAGGAAGACCTGGCTGACCGCCGACAGGCAGGACACGGCCGTAGCGTCGGCCGCAAAATAGACGCCGTCGGCGCGTTTGACGATCGCTGCTGGCAGATCGTTTTCCGCGCTTGGTTCCATCGCCGTCGCGTCATCTGACACAGTAATCCCCAGGAAGATGTACGTCGAAACGCCGCCGTAGCGGCACTTCTTCACTTTTTTAATGTTATTTCTAGATTAGCATGAACCGCAGGCCTTGTGCGCGCACCATGGCTAGCCAGCCACAGGCCGCAGACGCGGATTCAAATGCCAGTCCAGCGAGCCGGCGCCGTCGCTGAACAGCAGTTCGCCGCCGCTGGGCGTACCGCGCAGGCGCTGCTTGATGTCCTTGGCCGGCAGCTGCGTCAGCGCCGCCACGTCGGCCTGGAACGGCATGGTGCGCACCGTGGTCTCGCCGCTGACCATGCGCAGGCCGCAACGGGCGATGCCGGCCGCTTCCACCTTCTGCTCGATCACGCGGGCCAGCTTGTCCTGCAAGAGCTTCAATTGCGTCTGGCCGGCCTGCAGGTCGGTGCGCAGCTTGGCGATGATCTGCAGCTCGACCGCCACCGCGCCCGCGATCTTGCGCAGGTGCTGGCCCTGCTCGGCATTCAGTTGCAGTTCCTGGGTGCGCAGCTTGGCGGCCAGCGCCAGGTAGCGGCGCACGTCCGGGATGGCGGCGATGCGGTCCACCTCCTGCTGGAAGCCCTGGTTGGCCTGGTCGAAGCCGGCCACCCGCAGTTCCAGGTCGGCGATCTCCTGGTCGAACTGGCTGACGTCCTTCACCAGAACGTAGACCACCATCTCGGTGCGGCGGCGCGGTCCGGCGCTGTCGATTTCCACGTTGCGCCCCGCCACCGCGCAGCCCTCGGCCACCTCGATGCGGATTTCATCGGCGATGATCTCGCAGTTGGAGGCCTCGCCCAGCGTCACGATGGTGCCGGAGATGACGCAGTTCTCGGCGCGGCCGATATGCACCGCGCCTTTGCCGGTATGGATCACCGAGTTGGAGGCGACGCCGGTCACGGTAATGCTGCCGGCCACATTGGCGACGCTGCCGCTGACCAGGTTCTGGTCCAGCACCACGGTGCCGCCGCGCGAGTGGATATTGCCGTAGACGTTGCCGTGCACCGTGATGTCGCCGCCGGTGACGTCGCGCTGCTCCTGCACGTCGCCGAATTCCTCGTAGGCGCCGGCCAGTTCCAGGTTGCCGGTGGTGCGTCCGCTGACGCCATCCATGCTGACGATTTTATCGGTGATGGAAATGCGGTTGGACTTGGAATCGACGTTGAGGAAGCCTTCGCGGGTCGACACCAGATATTCGCCGTCCTCCAGCTCCTTGGCCTCGGTGCCGTCACCGGCGAAGAAGCGCAGCGTCAGATCCTTGGGCTGCTCGGCCGGCGTCATACGGCCGGCCAGGTCGAAGCCCGGATGGCCCGGCACCGCCGGCAGCTTTTTCAGCAGCCGCACATTGGCCTTGATCTGCGGGAAGCGGTTCTGGAAGCTGCCCAGGTCGATGCGGCCGTCGGCCCTGGCCTTGGGCGCGTCGCTGCGGTGCAGGTCGGACGACACCTCGACCACGGTCGCATCCTGGCCCGGTTCGGGTTCCAGCTCGGTGGCCACGGTGATGCGGTCGGCCTTGGTGGACGCGATGGCAGCCGCCACCGCCGCCACCTCGATGCCGAACAGGATGCCCTTGTTCCACATCTCGGCCACGAATTCGTCGACATCGAGCCGGGTCGGCCGTTCGGGGATCACGGTGCCGTCGGGCAGCGTGATCTCATCCAGGTACAGCGTCTCGAAATAGTATTCGGCGTAGCCGCGCCCCATCTTGGGCTGCTTGTACAGCGCGATGCGCTCGTCCGACATCACGCTCAGATCGTTCGCCAGCCGCGTCATGCCCGGCGTGCCCAGGTCGGGGCCGACGCCGTACAGCGCCTTGACCAGCACCGGGTAGTTCAGGCCAACGAAATAACTGTGGGAATGGAAAACTTCATTGATGGCTGCGGCCAGCGTCAGCGGCGACAAGGACATGTCGATAAAGACACCGTCCGGGCGCTTGGCTAATCCGATGGGCAAGCCTGCGGCCGGAGCGTGCGACTCCTCTCCTGGCGCTGCAGGTGCTAGCGGTTGAACCACAGTCTTCCTCCGAACGGCACGCGGCCGAAAGGCGTTGCGTGTAATTAATTAATATTACACTTGGGCCAAGAAAAAGAAAGCGATTTTCGTGACATCGACGATAAAACTGTGAACTTATTGCTACACATCAATGTTCAATAAATAACATCGGCGCAATACGCAACAGTAAGCGGCTAGTGGCGCGGCGGGTTGGCGTAGATATCCTGACCCACTTCATTGATCTGGCGGCGCAGATCGCGGCGCTCGTCGGGCGTCAGGCGGCCGGCGCGGCGGCTCATTTCGGCGTTGCGGCCGGCTTCCTGCATGGCGCGGCGCTGCTCTTCCGCGCGGGCGTCGTAGCTGCGCGGATCGATTTGACGGGGTTCAACCTGGCGTTCCATGCGTTCCTGGCGCACCGGCTGCACATCGCGTGAAGCAGGCAGGCTGCGCGGATCTTCGCGGCGCGGCGGGTCGCGGTCGGCCGAACTATCGTGGGCCATGGCGCTGCCGCTCAGCAGCAGAACACCCAGCAGGGTACGAACGCAAAAATTTGCGCTTGCTGCTGCGTAGTGTTTTTTGTGATCGATGCCCATGGCGTTCCTAAAAAGCTGAATCTATGCCCAGAGTGTATGATGCTTTACCTGAGGGGGTAAGACGAATTGGGTAAAGTTTGTAACACTTTGTAATGGGTTGTCACAGACGTTTTCGCAAGTCCGAATATGACGTTACCATAGCAACATGAATATGACAAATCTGGCAGCCAAATGACTAGCACAACGACTGAATCCGGCAACACCCCCGCCAACCAGCATGGCCATCAGGCCAAGATCATGGTAGTGGACGACGACGTCCGCCTGCGCGATCTGCTGCGCCGCTACCTGACCGAGCAGGGCTTCAACGTCTTCACCGCCGAGAGCGCCACCGCGATGAACAAGCTGTGGCTGCGCGAGCGCTACGACCTGCTGGTGCTGGACCTGATGCTGCCGGGCGAAGACGGCCTGTCGATCTGCCGCCGCCTGCGCGGCGCCGGCGACCAGACGCCGATCATCATGCTGACCGCCAAGGGCGAGGACGTGGACCGCATCGTCGGCCTGGAAATGGGGGCGGACGACTACCTGCCCAAGCCCTTCAACCCGCGCGAGCTGGTGGCCCGCATCGGCGCCGTGCTGCGCCGCCGCGGCCCGGACGAGATCCCGGGCGCGCCGTCGGAAACCCCGCAATCGTTCGAGTTCGGCCAGTTCGTACTGGACCTGGGCACCCGCACGCTGAAGAAAAACGGCGAGACCGTGCCGCTGACCACCGGCGAGTTTTCGGTACTAAAAGTATTCGCCCGCCACGCCCGCCAGCCGCTGTCGCGCGAAAAGCTGATGGAACTGGCGCGCGGCCGCGAATACGAAGTGTTCGACCGCAGCCTGGACGTGCAAATCTCCCGCCTGCGCAAGCTGATCGAGCCAGATCCGTCGAGCCCGCTGTACATCCAGACCGTCTGGGGCCTGGGCTATGTGTTCATTCCGGAGGGGCAGCCGCGCTAAGGCGCGGACGCGCGCATGAAGTCGAAGTTCCCTTTCACGTTTCGAGCGGCCAGCCTCAAGAGCGGCCTGTTCTGGCGCACCTTCTTCCTGCTGGGCGCGCTGACCACCACCAGCATGACGGCCTGGGTCGGCATGATCAGCGTGGTGCAGCACGAGCCGCAGGTACAGCAAATCTCTTCCCAGGTGATCTCGGTGGTGACGATCACGCACGCCGCCCTCACCCACTCGGCGCCGGAACTGCGGCGCGAGCTGCTGTTCGACCTGGTCTCCAACGAAGGCATCCGCGTGTTCACGCTGGAGGACGACGACAAGGTCGATCCGCCGCCCGACAACGCGCTGATGCCCGACATCCAGAAACTGGTCAAGGCCAAGCTGGGTGCGGACACCCGCTTCTCCGCGCGCGTCAACGGCGTGGCCGGCTTCTGGGTCAGCTTCAAGATCGATGACGACGCCTACTGGCTGATGCTGGAACGCGAGCGCATCCGCGGCCTGACCGGCATCCAGTGGCTGGGCTGGGCCAGCGTGGTGTCGGTGGTGTCGCTGCTGGGCGCGGCCTTCATCTCCAGCCTGATCAACCTGCCGCTGCGCCGCCTGACGCAAGCCACGCGCGCCTTCGCCCAGGGCAAGCGCCCCGAGCGCCTGCCGGAAAAAGGCCCGATGGAAATCATGGAAGCCAACCGCAGCTTCAACCAGATGGTGGTGCAATTGCAGCAGGTGGAATCCGACCGCGCCGTGATCCTGGCCGGCATCTCGCACGACTTGCGCACGCCGCTGGCGCGCATGCAGCTGGAAGTGGAGATGGCCAACCTGTCGAACGAGGCCCGCGAAGGCATCCAGTCCGACATCGGCCAGATGGACGCCATCATCGGCCAGTTCCTCGACTACGCCAAGCCGACCGAGGTGTCGAGCTTCATCAACGTCGACCTCAGCGAACTGCTGAGCGACACCGCGCATGAAGCCGAGCGCCTGCCGGACGTGCGCATCAGTACCGACATCGCACCCAACGCCCACGTGATGGGCAACGCCACCGACATCAAGCGCGTCATCAACAACCTGATCGAGAACGCCCGCCGCTACGGCAAGACGCCCGGCAGCGAGCTGACCGAGATCGACATCAAATGCAGCATCAAGGGCATGCACACCTCGCGCCGCGTGGTGGTCGAAGTGCAGGACCACGGCAACGGCGTGCCGGACGACCAGATCGAACAGCTGCTCAAGCCCTTCACCCGGCTCGACGCCGCGCGCGGCCAGGCCAACGGCGCCGGCCTGGGGCTGGCCATCGTCGACCGCGTCATGCTGCGCCATGGCGCCGAACTGCACGTGCGCAACCGCGAAGGCGGCGGCCTGCTGATCCAGATCGTGATGAAGGCGGTTTGATGCGGGCTCTGACGATTGCACTGCTGCTGACCGCAGCCGGCCACGCCATGGCCGCCAAACCCGCGCCTGCGCCGCCGCGCATCGAACAACGCGCGCCGACCGAAGAAGAACGCAATTCCTTCGACATCTACTTCCACCAGAAAATGGTGGCCGAATCGCACGGCGCCCGCCCGGTGATGCCGCTGTTCGCGCCGGCCTTCGACATCGAGCGCCAGCGCGGCAAGCCATGGCAGGTGATCGCCCGCGTCGATTCGGCGCCGCGCCATTCGGCGGTGGACCTATGCCGGCAGATACGTTCCAGCTTCATCTTCGACGCCAAGGCGCCCAAGGACAGCCGCTGGAGCGAAACGGCCCAGGAACCGACCTGGCACGTGTGGCTGGCCCAGCCCAACACCATCTGCAGCGCCGTCCAGCACACCGTGCTGATGGACCAGGCGGTACGGCCGGAGGACGTGGTGGCGCTGCTGCGCCAGCATGCCGAACTGCTGAGCCGCGCACGCCTGCTCTTCGCCGGCAACTCGCGCTGCATCCGCCAGCGCGCACTGCCGTTCACGCTGCGCGCGATCGCACCGGCGGCGCCGGCGGCCGGTGCACCCGTGATGTTCAGTTTGGTATTTGAAAGCGACCGCGACACCGTGGCCCGCGTGGCCGTGCGCCGTCACCGCGGCGAGTACGCGGCCTGGAACGTGGACTGCGACTAAGCTGCGACCAAGCGGAAACTACGCGCTGGCGCCGCTGCGGTTGATCGGATGGTCCAGCGGCTCCAGCAGCCGGGTCAACAGCAGCTCGGTCGAGCCGTAGCCGTACAGCGAATCCGTCTCCAGCCCCGGCGTATCGTAGGGCACGGATTCCTCCCGCTCCGAGCGACTCGGATCGGCATCCGAATACGTCACGCGCCAGGCGCGCTTGAGCGCGTCCGCGCGGCGCAGAAACTGCGGCACCGGCCAATGCGCCGGATCCCATTCCAGCGCATCGCCCAGCACCGGCCAATGGCCGCTGGCCAGCGCCATATCGCCCACGCGCAACACCTTGACCGCATCCTGCGGCCGCAGCGTGGCGAGCTCTTCCAGCGATGGCAGGCGCGGCAGCTTGGGGCCGAACAGATACGCCAGCATGATCTTGCTGCCCGGCGACAAGCGCGCCACCAAACCCCAACCGTAGCCGCCATCCAGCAACGGCACGGCAAACCAGCTTCCCTCGTGATACGACTGCCTCATTCCTAACCTTTCACTTGCACGATGCAGCAGGGTGTCGCCAAAATGTACCGACATGACGGCGCCTCCGATAAAAGCTGAGACTGCTTCGTTGGCGCCCTGCGGCGCAAAGCGCAAGTTTAGCGGCGCGGCGCGGAACGCGGCGCACGGCACCGCAGCCCGCGCCTGTGCTACACTACGGCCTCGCTAGGGGTCCTGGAGCTTTGCTGCCGGGTGAGAGATACCCTTCGTACCTGATCTGGATAATGCCAGCGAAGGAAAGCGCAAAGTAGTTCTCCCCTCCTTTGATGGCTCTCTTCGCGGCTCCAGCCGAACACGTAGAGAGTCCATATGTCCACACCAAAATTTGCAGTTTCCGTCATCGCCATGGCGGTGTTACAGGCTTTTCCAGGCGCCGCCGTCGCTGAAACCTCCGCCGCCGAGCAAGCCCTGCCCGAAGTGGTGATCACCGGCGCCAAGACGCAGGCCAGCCGCGCCTCCGTGGCCGGCTTCTCCAACGCGCCGCTGCTGGAAACCCCGGCCTCGGTCAGCGTGCTGAGCTCGCAGCAGATGCTGGACCTGCAAATCCGCTCCACCACCGACGCCGCCAAATACGACGCCAGCCTGAGCGACGCCTACAACGCGGTCGGCTACTCGGAGCAGTTCTCCATCCGCGGCTTCAAGCTGGACAATTCCTCCAGCTACCGCAAGGACGGCATGGCCATCCCCGGCGAAACGCAAATCCCGCTGGAAAACAAGGAACGCCTGGAAGTGCTGAAAGGCCTGTCCGGCCTGCAGGCCGGCGTGTCCGCGCCGGGCGGCATCGTCAACTACGTCACCAAGCGCCCGACCGATACGCCGGTGCGCACCGTGGTGCTGGAAGAGCGCGAGCGCGGCACGCTGTACGGCGCCGTCGACCTGGGCGGCCGCTTTGAAGACAACCGCTTCGGCTACCGCTTCAACGCCGCCGCCGAACGCCTGCGCTCCTACATCAAGGGCGCGGACGGCAACCGCAAGTTCGTCTCGGCCGCCTTCGACTGGAAGATCTCGCCGCAGGCGCTGCTGCAAGTGGACGCCGACTACCAGAAGAAATCGCAAGTGACCGCGCCCGGCTTCCAGCTGCTGAACAACCTGACGCTGCCGAACATCCCAGCCGACACCATGCTCAACAACCAGCCGTGGAGCCGTCCGGTGGAAACCACCAGCAGCAATATCGGCGCCCGCTTCGAGTACAAGTTCACGTCCGACTGGAGCGCCACCGTCAGCGCCAACCAACACAACTTCAAGCGCGACGACTACACCGCCTTCCCTTACGGCTGCGGCGCGCAAGGCCTGTACCCTGGCTTCTGCGGCAATGGCGACTACGACGTCTACGACTACGTCAGCCTGGGCGAGAAGAAATCGCCGCTGACCGTGCAGGCGCTGGTGCAGGGAAAATTCACCACCGGCTCGATCGCGCACGCCTTCACTGGCGGCGCATCGCTGTTCAAGAACAGCGAGAAATGGGGCGACTACCTGTACGTGCAGGCCAACCCGGACCACACCGCGTTCAGCAACATCTACCATCCGATCATGGTTCTGCCGGCAGGCGGCACCAGCGGCCCGGTCTCCGAACGCCGCCGCGACAACGAACGCGCCCTGTTCGCACAGGACATCCTGAGCCTCAACGAGCAACTGAAGCTGCACGCCGGCGCGCGCTACGTGCAGGTCAAGCGCGACGAAATCGTCGACGTCACGCTGCCGTTCGCCCACACCGATATCGGCTTCTGGCTGCCGAACGTGGCGCTGGTGTACAGCCTGCGCCCCAACGTCTCGGTCTACACCTCGTACGCGCAGGGCCTGGAGCACGGCGGCGTCGCCGGCATCGGCACCAAGAACGCTGGCCTCGCACTGGCGCCCGGCAAATCGAAACAGGTTGAAGTGGGCGTCAAGGCCGACATCCATCCGGACCTGAGCGCCAGCGTCGCCCTGTTCGAGATCCGCAAGGGCCTCGAATACACCGACGCGCAGAAGTACTTTGTGCGCAACGGCCAGGCGCAGAACCGCGGCCTGGAGATGGCCCTGAACGGCCGCGCCTCGCGCGATCTGACGGTGGGCGTATCGGCCACCGCGCTCAACACGCGCCAGCGCGACACCGGCCAGGCTGACCTGGACGGCAAGCGCGTCACCAACGTCGCCGCCTTCAAGTCGACCGTGTACGCCGACTACGCCGTGCCGCAGGTGGCCGGGCTGTCGGTCAACGCCAACTGGGTCTACTCGGGCAAGAAAGCGTTCGACAAGGAGAACCAGGTATTCGTGCCGGCCTACCACGTGATGAACCTGGGCGGCGCCTACGCCACCCGCATCGCCGGCATGCAGACCACGCTGCGCGCCAGCGTCGACAACGCGTTCGACAAGTTCTACTGGCGCGATGTGACGCCGGATCTGGGCGGCTACCTGATGCCGGGCGCCACGCGGACCTTCCGCGTGTCGGCCCAGATGGACTTCTAAAAGATCAGCTGCGCGCGCATCGAAAAACTCTTCGCTGCGCGCGCCGAGTTCCTGCCGATCAGGTAAGCGAATTCGTACTTGATCTCCTGCCGGCCGATATCGCGGTGCCCGAACACCGCCGGCCCAGCACGGTGCGACTGCTGCCGGTATGTCAGCCAGTCATTCCACTTCCCCACCTCGCCGAAGGCCTGCACGCCGGGCTGCAACCACGGCTTCCAGTTGTGCTTGACCTGCAGCTGATAGGTCAGCTCCATCGCATGCTCGCCGCCGCCCGGCGCCACGCGATAGTCGCGCTGGAAGAACAGGTTGGCGTTGAACTGCGTGCGGCCGATTTCCGTCTTCAGCACCGGTCCCCATTCGAGCGCGTAGCCGTCGGCGTTGTCGCGCGCCTTTTCCAGCTTGGTGTGCAGCGCCAGGTCGAAGTCGTACTGGCCTTGCGTCAGCAGGTAGTCGTTCTGCCACGCCGTCTCCACCCATTGGCCGGCGCCGCCGTTCATCTTGACCCACTTGGCATAGACCTCGGTGTACCAGCGCGACGTGACGCCGTAGCCGATGCCGATTTCCGGCGCGGCCACGGTCCTGCCCTTGTAGTGGGCGTTCCAGTATTTGTAGTCGAGGGAGAGCTGGCCTTCCACGTCGTAGGTGGAGACCAGGTAGTAGCCGGTATCGGCCAGCGCCAGCGGGGATACGCACATCAACATCGCCGCCAGCTGCTTTTTCATCGTAGATGCCGCTCCACCTGGGATAGTCGTTCGGCCGGATCGCCGGATACCAGCAGATAGGGTATCCCACGCGCCGCCAGCTCGTCCAGCAGCATGCGGTCGATAATCACGCTCACCTCTTCGGATTCGCGGTGCAGGCCTTCCTCCACCCACGGGATGTCCGGCGCCGTCACCAGCGTGATGGCGTAATCCTGCTGGTGAGTGGCCGCCAGCGCTGCCAGTTGCCGGTCGAAGCCGCCGAAATAATGGCGGCCGTACACCAGCGTCATCAACGGCGCGGTGTCGCAAAAAAGATACTTGTGGGCGCGCGGCGCGGCCGCGTCCTCGCGGTCGCGCTGCGTGGCGGCGATGTGGAACTGGTCCTCCGCCACCGGCACCCGCTCTTCCGTGTCGACGAATTCGCGCAGGTACTCCGGCACCCACAGCGTTTGATAGTGCTCGGCCAGCGCCGCGGCCAGCGTCGACTTGCCCGACGACGTCGTGCCCAGTACGGCCACCCGCAGCGGCGCGTCGCTCATTCCAGCACCATGCGGCGATCCTTGCCGTCCATGCTCCAGGCGCGCAGGCCGATCATCGCCATGGCGACGAACACCGCATACAGCACCGCCGTCAACATCAGGTGTTTGTGCACGTACAGCGCCACGTACAGCACGTCGACGATGATCCATACCACCCAGTTCTCCAGCTTTTTACGCGACAGCAGCACCTGCCCCAGCAGGCTGCCGGCAGTCAGGAAACCATCGGCCATCGGCACATCGGTATCGGTGTAGTGCGACAGGAACCACCACAGCAGCCCGAAACCCAGCAGCCAGCCGCCGACGGCCAGCCAGCCGCTGTTGCGGTCCAGCCGCGTCACGGGCAGCGATTCCGCCGTGCTCGGCACGCCGCTCAGCCACTGCTTCCAGCCCCATACCGACACCGCGATAAACACCAGTTGCAGCGCCATGTCGCCATACAGCCTGGCGTCGTAGAACACCACGCCGTAAATCGCCGACGACAGGATCGACAACAACCAGGCCCAGTGCAGCTGGGTGATGTTGAACAGCACCGTGCCCACCGCCAGCACAAAGCCGAGCAGTTCAAGCGGCGTAGTGCCGAAGCCAAACAGGACAAGCGGATCGTTCATCGGTTCAGGAGGTAGCGCGGCCAGGGCCGCCAGGGTGGGAAATATCGCCGCGGCAGTATGCGAGTTTTCAGCTGAATAAGCAAGATTTGACAGGCCGCCGCCCGTACATTTTTTAAAAACATAACATTACAAATCAAACATTATTATTGATTTGAAATTACCCATATGTCATTATTAATTGGCAACATCCTTTTAATCCATATGGAGCTTAAGAATGCGAAAAATCCTGTTTCTCGCCGCAGCCCTGGCGGCCGGCGCAGCACACGCCGACTTCATTCCCCGCGTCGTATCCGGACAAAACGTCGCCACCGTCAGCGTGAACGGCGGCAGCCTGTCGTACTCGCAACCCTGGGGCAACGGCACGCTGGGCGCCCTGATTGTCGACGCGCAGAACGTACCCCGCCAGATCGAAAGCGGCTTGAACACCGCCGCCGCCGCCGCCATCAACGGACATGGCGCGACCTTCGGCAAAGGCACCGTCACCGGCACCCCCACCCTCACCTTGCGTCCCGATGCGAACGGCGTGGTGTTCGCGACCATGACCGGCCTCAGCTATCGTGTCACCTCGTCCTTCAGCGGCACCAAGTGGGGCGTGATCAACTACAGCTGCACCAACACCACCGACTACAACAACATCACCGTCACCGCACAGTACGGCACGGCCGATGGCGTGATCCCGCCCACCAAGGTCGGCATCAACGGCACCCTGAACACTTCCACCGATTGCGATTCCAACCTCAGCTGGATACTGCCCGTGCTCGGCGACATCCTGATCAACAAGGCCGAAGGCAAGGTCGATGCCGGCATCGCCAGCGCCGTGCAAAATGGTCTGGCCGGCGTCACGCAGAACTTCTTCTTCAAGCGCGACCAGAACTGGCTGGTGGGCCTGAATCGCCTGATCCCGGCCGACAAGGTCGTCAGCTACCCAGGCGGCAGCTTCCCGTTGGGTCAATACATCGCCAACAACCTGCCCTACCTGATCTCCAACAGCCAGATCACGCTGAAGCTGGGCAGCGGCGCCAACCTGAAGCCGGTGCTGGGCACCAACGAACCGCCTTATGACCTGAGCGGCGACGCCATCACGCTGACGCTGACCTCGCCGGTCGTGAACTTCACGGCCAACCTGAGCGAGCAGGTCCACGTGTACTGGCTGTGGCAATGCAGCATCGCCAATCCATCGCGCCAATGCCAGGATCCGCGCTAAGCACGGACAAGAAAAAAAGCCCCGTGTGCGCATGCGACGCTCAAGATCGTCGCACGCCACACGGGGCTTTTTGCATCGGGATCGTCCAGGCTTACTTGGACTTGGCCGGATACTTGATGGTCATTTCCTTCAGCACGTTGTCGGCGTGGTCCACTTCGGCCATCACCCACAGCATGTAGCGGATATCCATGTGGATGGCGCGGGTGATGGCGGTGTCGAAGTACCAGTCCTTGGTGATGGACTCGTAGGTCGAATCGAAATTCAGGCCGATCAACTCGCCGTTACGGTTCATCACCGCCGAACCGGAATTGCCGCCGGTGGTGTCGGCGCTGGTCAGGAAGTCGACCGGCACCGTGCCCAGGATAGGATCCTTGAACTGGCCGTAGCGCTTGGCCTTGATCGCATCCAGCAGCTTCTGCGGCGCGTTGAACGGATCCTTGCCGGTGTTCTTCTCGACGATGCCTTCGACCGTGGTGAACGGGCCCTTGGTGATGCCGTCCTTCGGCGAGTAAGGCGACACGGTGCCGTAGGTCACGCGCAGCGTCGAATTCGCATCCGGGTAGACCGGCTTGCCCTGCGATTTCTTCCACGCGATCACAGCCTGCATGTATTGCGGGATCACGCGTTCCAGGTTGCCGTCCAACTCCTTGCGGCGCTCCTTCAGCAGCTGGGTCACGTCGTCCAGCTTGACGGCCAGCTGCAGGAAGGCGTCGTTGGATGCTGCAATCGCGGCGGCGTCCTTGCCCACCCACGCCAGGCGCTTGGCGGTGTCGCCCAGTTCCGACTTGGCGAACAGCGCAGGCACCGTATCGACGGCAGGCAGCAGCGCGTCCATGCCGTTGACGTGCATGGACTTCGGCAGCTTGGCGTAGCGCTGCAATGCGGCCACGAAGCGCGCCTGGTCGACGCTGCCCACGTAGGACTGCTCCAGGCGGTTCAGGCGGGCCTTGATGAAGGTCAGGTCGCGCTGCTGGTAGCCGGTCTCGCGTTCCGCGTCCGGCTTGGCGCTTTCACGCGCCAGGCGGTACAGCGTGCTGCCGCTTTTCAGCAGGTCGCCGGTGGTGGCGACGCTGTAGCCGAATTCCTCGTCGCTCAGCGCCAGGTCGGCGGCGATCACGGCGTCCAGTTCGGCCAGCAGGGTTTTCGACACGCCCGCCTGCTTGTTGTACCAGGCGCGGAACTCCGCATCCTGCACGTCCTTGATGGCGGCGATGTCCTTGCGCGCAAAGCCGTCCAGCAGGCCCTGGGTTTTCTTCATCACGTTGTTCATGCTCTTGTCGACGCTGGCGTAACGCACGGCGGCGGCAGGATTGCCCTTGGTGGCGGCGGCGATCACGTCCAGGTCGGCCTGGATCTCGGCCACCTTGGCCGGATAAGCCGAGTCGCGCGCGGCGCGGATTTCCGACGGCAGCTTGTAGCGGCTGGTGCGGCCAGGGTAGCCGGCCAGCAGCACCGGATCGCCATTTTTCAGGCCGGCGGCGGAGACCACCAGGAAGTCCTTCGAGTGGTAAGGCACGTTGTCCGGCGACGGATCGGCCGGGCGACCGTCCTTGCCGACGTAGGCGCGCAGGAAGGAGTAGTCGCCGCCCTGGCGTGGCCATTCGTAGTTGTCGATGTCGCCGCCGAAGTTGCCGATCATGTCGGCCGGCGCGTACACCAGGCGCACGTCGCGTATCATCATCTGGCGGATGCGGTAGTACTCCAGGCCGCGGTGGAAGGCCGGCACCGAGCAGCGGTAGATCTTGTCGCTCTCGCATTCGGCGATCAGCGCCTTGATCGATTTTTCCACGGCGTCGTGGCGCTGCTTGCCGCTCATGGTGTCGCTCACGCCCTTGAGCACGCGCTCGGTGACGTTTTCCACCTTGTCGGTCACGTAGACCAGCGTATTCGGGCCGCCCGGCAGCTCTTCGGCGCGGGTCTTGGCCAGGTAGCCGTCGACGATGTAGTTGTGTTCCGGCGTGGCGTTGCGCTGGATCGCACCGTAGGCGCAATGGTGGTTCGTCACCACCAGGCCGGCGTCCGACACGAACGAGGCCGAGCAGCCGCCCAGCGAAACGATGGCGCTCATCGGATGCTTGGACAGGTCGGCCAGTTTTTCGGCCGGGATGGTGATGCCGATGCGCTTCAATTCGGATTTCAGCTGCGGCAGCTGGTACGGTTGCCATTGGCCTTCGTCGGCCTGGGCCGCGGTGGCGGCCATCAGCGCCGCTGGAAGAATGAGATATTTTAACAAGATATAAGCCCCAGTTTGAGTTCTGGCGGCAGTATATGCCTTCTGCCGAAGGCTGAGAATGCTTTTTGCACCATAGTCTCAGGCCTGTTTCGCATGGTCGAAAACACGCGCGCCTTCACACGCCCTCTCCCGGCGTGATAATTGGTTATTTTTCCGCCCGGCTCGGCGTGTAAAATTGCACCACGAAACTAATCATTACCACCGGGAACACTCCGTGAGCATAGCCCATGACTGGCACGTCTTCGAACAGGCGCTCCAGCGAAAAGACCCCAACTTGCTTCAAGGCTTGAACGCACCGGCCACTGACGAGCAAGTGCGGCAACTGGAAAAGCATCTGGGCACACCCTTGCCCACGCAGCTGAAGGAATGCCTGCGCATACACGACGGCCAGGATCCGGAGGCGCCGTGGCTGTTTGCCGGCTGCGAATTCATGTCGACAAGGCGTATAGCGCGTACCTGGTCGCTCTGGCAGCAGCTGGCAGCAAACGGGGATTTCCGCGACCTGCACGCGAAGCCAGACCACGGCGTTCGCGCTCTTTGGTGGTCGCCGCACTGGATACCGCTCACCTTCAACGGCAGTGGCGATCACGATTGCCTGGATATGTCCCCGGCTGCGGGCGGCAAGTCCGGCCAGATCATTCGCGTGTGGCATGACCACGGCCAGCGCGCGCTGGTCGCCGACAGTTTTGCCGCGTGGTTTGCCGACTTACCCAATCACCTGACCTGACAGGGCCATTTATGCCAGTTTCCAACACCGCACTGAAACAACAACGGCTCGACGCGCTGTTCAATGAATGTCAGCAGCATGTTTTCTCTCAAGTGCTGGGCGCTTTCGGCTTGTCGCGGGCCATGTTTGCGGACAAAGCTGGCGGCAACGTCACCACCTTGCACAACTTTGAGTCCAAGGATGGCCCAACCGCCAACGCAAACGACCAGGCGCTCAAGGAGAACTTCCAGAAGGACTTTGAACGTAAAAACTTCAGCGCCTCGCAGAAGGAATGGTGTGAGCTACGCAAGGAAAAGATGCAAAGCGGTACCGACGCCTATACCGGGGAGACACTGGCCGGCCTGGAAGATCCGCCTCACCTGGACCATGTCATTTCCCTGGAAGAGATTGCCGGCAATGCAGCTGCGCATCTCGCGCTGGGCAAGGTCGGTCCCGATGGCGTCGATCTGAAAGCGATCATCAATCTCGCCAACGACGAAGCCAATCTGGCGATCACCAATGCCGCGCTCAACGGATCAAAGAACTCCCATGATCTGAAAGAATGGATGATGAAGACGGGCGACGACGGGCGTACCAACGCCGAGCGTTTTGGTGTCGATCCTGAACGGGCGGAAGAAATCTACAATGCCGCCCAAACGCACGTCAACGGCACGGTCAACTCCGCGCTGCTCAGCAAACAGGCCGGCGAGCTGCTCTCGACCGGGGCCAAACAGGCGGCTGGCATGGCGTTGCGCCAGGCCATGGGCCTGCTCCTGACTGAACTGGTCAACGCGCTGTTCACGGAACTGAAAGCGTTGATACGACACGGGTTCGAGGTCGGGAAATCGGTTTTCCGGGAAATCGGGGAACGCTTGCAGAAAGTGGGAGCGTCGGTCGCGGCCAAGCTTCCGGATGCGCTGTCCGCGTTGCTGGACGGCGGAGTCAGTGGCTTCCTCAGCAACCTGCTAACCTTCGTCATCAATAGCTTCATCACGACCGGCGCGCGCCTGGTACGCGTGATACGCGAAGGTTTAATTGGCTTGTTCAAAGCCTTCAAGATGCTGGTCATGCCGCCGGTCGGCATGACGCGCGCCGACAGCGTGCGCGCGGGAAGCAAAATGCTCATCACCGTGATTGTCTCTTCGATAGGCATCCTGTTGGAGCAAAGCGTCGTGACCTTCGTCAGTTCGCTGGGCCCGCTGGCAGTCATCGCCGATGCGGTGGGAGCAGTTCTGACCGGCATCATCGTTGGCCTGTCTGCCTCGCTGCTGGCGTATTTGCTTGACCGCCTGTTTGACAAATACCTGGACACATCCGATGAGAGCAGGCTCGACCAGCAACTGGATAACGCCGCGAAACTGGAAACGATGTCGGCCGCGCTGGCGCAACAGCTTGAAGCCTCCATCGACAACCTGCGCAATGGCGCCGCTTCCATGGCCATCTATCAGGATATAGGCAAGGTGTACGGTCAGGCCGGCCAGGCCGCCAACGACACCTTGTCCAGCATGCGCCTGATCAGCGATCAGACCGGCATCCAAATCGCGGCTAGCCAGTCGCTGGTGCAGCAGCTTGAATCCGACCATCTTGAAATTGAAGCATTCCTGAAGAAACTGTAATGCAAGAAGAAAACATACCGCCAACCGAGCAGCACCTGGAAATCGTCACGTCGTTCTCTCAACTGGAAATTCCCGGGGATCTTGTCGATGCCGCCAAGATCCCGGCGATGATTGCAGATATCCAAGTCGCGACGGCGGCGATGAAATCCAAGGGCGACACGCTGCAATCTCGCCGCCGGGAAAAAGCCGACGGCAACTTTATCGGCAACTGGTGGAAAGACCGCGACGAATATATCCGCGAAGCCGAGCTTGACCTCAACAGTTCGATCGGCAACCTCTCTGAAAAAACCTCTATTCTCATCGTCGTCAACTGCGCGGTATCAAAAATGCTCAGCGAGCAGCAGCATGTGCTCATCGCACAGCAATCGATACTCCGGGAGCAAGCTGGCGAGTTGCTCAAGCAAAATCAGCAGATTCAGGCGCAACAGAAAGTAATCGAGGGGCAACAGGTAGAGATCAACGCTACGAACCAAAAACTCCTGGACGCCACGAAGCTCACCAACACCCAAGCGAAGGAGCTGATCCATTGTATCGACCGGGTGGTGCAAGTCGAACAAAGTATCGAATCAGCGGTTCAAGGGTTGCGCAACGACGTGGAGGCCCATGCAAAGCAGCAGTTGCAGCGAGCACGTCTTCAAACCGTTGCTGTCATCGGCTTGGGATTGCTCTCCACGATTGCACTTGCCTTGCACTTTATCAGGCCATAGCCGCACGCGGGAACGTAGCGGCGCCCATCGTCAGGCGGGCAGCTCAAAATCCATCGTCAGCGTGCAGCCGGAGCCCGGTGCGTACTTGCCGATATCGAGGTGTCCGCCCAGCGAGGCCGCCCGCTGCGCCATGCCGATCAAGCCGAACGACTCGCTCTTGCCTCGGTGCTGGGGCGCGATGCCGATGCCGTCGTCGCTGACGATGAACAGCAGCCGGCCGCCCTTGCGCCGCAGCGTCACGTCGACCCGGCTGGCGCCCGCGTGGCGCCGCACATTGCTCAGCGCCTCCTGCAGGCTGCGGAACA
Source organism: Rugamonas rivuli (assembly GCF_009380165.1). Taxonomy (GTDB): domain Bacteria; phylum Pseudomonadota; class Gammaproteobacteria; order Burkholderiales; family Burkholderiaceae_D; genus Rugamonas; species Rugamonas rivuli. The sequence continues at coordinate 672,660 of NZ_WHUF01000002.1, read as the reverse complement.
ACACGATCTCCATCGCCGGCGCGATGACGGCGAACACCGCGTCCGCCGGCAGCACCAGCTTGCAGGCTAGGCCGCTGCGCTTGCGGAACTCGCCCACCTGCCACTCCAGCGCCGCCTGCAGGCCCAGGTCCAGCACCGCCGGCCGCAGATCGTTCATGATGCCGCGCACGCTGCTGATGGTGGTGTCGACGTTCTCCAGCACCGCGTCCACCCGCTGGTGCAGCCGCGCATGGCGCGCGCTGGTGCGGGTGCTGAGCATGGAGATGTCGATGCGCAGCGCCAGCAGGTTCTGTCCCAGCTCGTCGTGGATGTCGCGGGCGATGCGGGTGCGCTCCTCTTCCTTGACCACTTCCAGGTGCTCGGCCAGCTTGCGCAGCTGTTCGCGCGATTCGTGCAGCGCGGCCTCGGCGCGCTTGCGTTCGACCACTTCCAGCATCAGCTGGCGATTGGCCTCGGTCAGTTCGGCGGTGCGCGCCTCCACCCGCGCATCGAGCTCGCGCGACAGTTTCAGCAACGCCGCCTCGGCCTGCTGGCGGGCCGTGACGTCCGAGAACACGCCGATGAAGTGGCTGATGATGCCGTCGTCGTCGCGCACCACCGTCAGCGACATGGAGGCCACGTAAGGCGTGCCTTCGCGCCGCCGGTTGTACACCTCGCCCTGCCATTTGCCGTAGGTGCGCAGGCAGCGCATCGCCTCGGCGTGGTAGCCGACCGGATGGGCGCCGGGCCGGCCGAGGAAGCGCGGATTGCGGCCCAGCGCCTCCTCCACCGTGTAGCCGGTCAGCGTGGTAAAGGCAGGGTTGACGAACACGATGTCCTGCAAGGCGTCGCATACCAGCACCGCCTCGTTGATGCTGTCGAGTACCTGGAAGGCCCGCCGCCGCGCCTCGTCGCGCACATCGTCGCTGCCGATGTCGGTCAGGATCATGCGGCACTTGGGCACCGCCATATCCATATTGGCTTCGATGCGGATGCGGTGCAGCGAACGGGCCGCCGCGCCGGCGTGCGGATCGAACAGCGGCACCTCCAGCACGGCGCGGCCGCCGTTGTGGCGCAACGCCAGCAGGAAGCTGCGCAGCGTCGCCTGCGATTGCGGCGCCACAAACTGTTCGAAGCGCTTACCCTGCAGATTCTGGCGCGCGCTGCCCAGCATTTCGGCGGCGGCGAAGTTGGCGCGGATGATGCGGCCGCCGGCGTCCAGCGACAGATAGCCGGCCGGCGCCTGGTCGTACAGCGCGGCGTACCGGTCGCGCCCCGCCTCGGCCTGGTCGCGCTCGTGCTGCAGCTCGACCAGCGCGGTGTTCTGCATGTCCAGTTCGATCTGGCTGACCTGGAGCTCATGCCAGCGTTTGAGCTCATCGCTTTCGCTCGCCGCCGATGGTGGGCGGACATCCGGCAGCGCCGCCACCGTCATTTCGGCGATCTGGCGCAGCTGCACTGGATCGAGTTCGGGACGATGGCGTTTGCGCATGCTAGTCTAGGCCTCTCTGCATCGAGCGTAGCTGCATTTCAAGCTGCTTCGACTCGCTGATGTTGATGAACGTGACCACCACCCCGTCGATCACATTCTCCACTGTCCGGTAGGGCATGATGCGCACCGTGTACCAGCCGCCGCTATGGGTAGGTATCTGCCGCTCGCGGAACACCAGCGTGCGCAGCACCTCCTGGGCGTCGCGCTCCAGTTCCGGGTATTGCAGGTCGTTGACGATGTCGCTCAGCGGGCGGTGCACATCGCCCGGTATCAGCTTGTAGATCTGCGTGCTGCGGTCGGTGTAGCGGCGGATGCGCAGCTCGCCGTCGAGGAAGATGGTGGCGACATCGGTGCTGTTGAGCAGATTCTTCATGTCGCCGTTCACCAGCGACAGGTCGTCGACCTTCGATTGCAGCTCGGCGTTGACGGTGTAGAGCTCTTCGTTCAGCGACTGCATCTCTTCCTTCGAGGTGGTCAGCTCCTCGTTGGTCGACTGCAGCTCCTCATTGGTGGACTGCAGTTCTTCGTTGGCCGACTTGAGCTCCTCGCGCGAAGCCTGCATCTCATCGCGCACCGCCTTGATCTCCAGCCTGGCCTGCGCCAGCTGCTGCTCCAGCTCCAGCACGTGGGGATTGCTGGACCGCGAGCGGCGCTTTTCCGGCGGCAGCGGCACGCTGGCAAAGGTCAGAAGCACGCTGCCGGACAAGGGACCATCGCCGGGCATGGCCTCCGCCGTCAGGTCCAGCGCCTGCGACGGCTTGCCGGCGTCGTCGCGCTGGATCAGGCCGCGCACCGCGATCATGCCCTCGCCCTGGACCGCCCGCTTGAGCAGGTCGGCCAGCTCGTGCCGCAGTCCCTCGCGCGCCATCGCATGGATGTTCCAGTTGGCCTTGCCCGCCGCCGGCTCCAGGTAGGCGCCGGTGCGGCCGTGGATGTACAGGATGTCGCCATGAGCGTTGACCAGCACGGCGGCCGGCGCATGCTTCTTGAGCAGCTGCTGCTCGACCTGGGATTGAAGATTACCGTTCATGGATGGGTGTTGAGTCTCGCTGGCGAATGGAATCGATACGCTGCTGACGCGCGTCGGAAAATAGTTGGCGACGCGTTCGATGGACGCGTCCAGGCGGCGATAGATGCGGCCCGTACCGCTCATCGGCGCGAACAGCTCGTTGAAATGGCCGGGCGTATCGGCGCTGCCGAGCATCAGCAGCCCGCCGGTCTTGAGCGCGTAATGGAACAATGGTATCAGCTGTTCCTGCAGCTTGGCCGTGAAGTAGATCAGCAGGTTACGGCAACACAGGATATCGAGCTTGGTGAACGGCGGATCGGAAATGATGTTCTGGCGCGCGAAGATGATGGTGTTGCGCACATCCTTGCGGATGGTGTAGCCGCCATTTTCAGCCGGTATGAAGTAGCGTTGCAGCTGGCCGGGCGTGACATGGTCTTCGATGCCGGCGTCGAACACGCCCTGGCGCGCGCGGTCGATCGCGTCGCCATCGAGATCGGTGGCGAAGATCTGCAGCGTGTAGCGCGCCGTGGGCCGCTGCTGCTCCAGCACCTCGTTGAAAGCGATCGCCAGCGAGTAGGCTTCCTCGCCGGTCGAGCAGGCCGGCACCCAGGCCTTGAACGCCGCGCCGTCGGGATGCGCCGCCAGCAGCTGCGGCAGCGATGTCGCCATCAGGTACTCCCACACCTTGGCATCGCGGAAGAAGTTGGTGACGCCGATCAGCAGCTCCTTGAACAGCAGCTCGATCTCGACCGGGTTCCCTGCCAGTACAGCGACGTAGTCGGCCAGCGCGGCGCATTGGCGCAGCTGCATGCGGCGGTCGATACGGCGCAACATGGTGCTCTGCTTGTAGTCGGAAAAATCGGCGCCGGTCTGCTTGAGCAGCAGGTGGAACAGCTGTTGCAGCGCGTTGCGATGGACGGCCGCATCGGCCGGAAACACGGTGGGCTCGCCGCGCCACCAATCGGCCAGGCGGGCCGACATCTCGCCCGGCAGCGCCACGATATCGACCACCTTGGCGGCGATGGCGCTGGCCGGCATGGGATCGAAACGCGCCGACTCCGGCAGCTGCGCCATCGTCAGGCCGCCGCGCTCGCGCACTGCGCGCAAGCCCAGCGTGCCGTCCTCGCCCATGCCGGAGAATACGATGGCCACCGCCCGCTCATTGCCGCGTACAGCCAGCGCCTGGAAGAAGCTGTCGATCGGCAGGCGGCGGCCGCGTGAGCCGGACGGCGGCAGCACGGCAAAGCGGTCGCCGTCGAAACCTAGATCGTGGTTGGGTGGGATCACATACACATGAGCTGCCTCGACCGCCATGCCGTCTTCGACCTCGCGCACCGGCATGCTGGTGACACGCTGCAGCAGCTCGGGCAGCAGCGCCTTGTGCATCGGGTCGAGATGCTGGATGACGACATAGGCGAAGCCGCTGGCCGGCGGCACGCAGGCCAGGAATTCGCAGATCGGATCGAAGCCGCCGGCCGATGCGCCGATGCCGACCACTGGCACAGCACCGCCGTCCGGCATCGACGCCGGATCTTCGACTGGAGGAGCTAGCAGTTCATGGGCGGTACGTTTTGTCATCGTGGCATAGCCACCGCCGGAAGAACCCTGCACCGGCGGTCAGGCGTCTCGGAGAAAATGGTATTTGTTTACATCTTGCCAGATGATTATACAAACACCACGTCCAAAAACCAAGCGCCGGCCGCCCCGCTGTTGCAGGCCGCTGTTATAGACCCCTACTCGCTAGCGGCATGCCAGCCGCCACCCAGCGACTGGATCAGTGCCACCGCAGTCGTCTGACGATCGGCCTGCGATTGCACCAGTGCGCGGCGCGCGGCCAGCGCCGTGTTCTGCGCCGTCACTACATCGCTGTAACCGACCTGGCCGGCGCGGTAGCGGTTGAGCATCTGTGCCTCGACCTGGTCGGCCGCCTCGGAGGCGATCTTGCGCAAGTCCTGCTGCTGGGCCAGCGCGCGCGTCGCGGCCAGCTGGTTCTCGACATCGGCAAACGCCGTCAGCACGGTCTGGCGGTACTGCGCGATGGCGGCGTCGCGCGCGGCCTCTGCGCCGCTGACGCGGGCCTTGGTGGCGCCGGCGTCGAACAGCGTCTGCGCCGCCGACAAGCCCAGCGACCACAGATTGTTGGAGGCGTTGAACAAGCCGCCGGTGGAGCCGGAACCGTAGCCGAAGGAGCCGGTCAGGTTCAAGCTCGGGAAGTAGGCGCTGCGGGCCACGCCGATCTGCTCATTGGCGGCGGCCACGCGGCGCTCGGCGGCGGCGATGTCGGGACGGCGCTGCAGCAGCGTCGATGGCACGCCGGTCGGCACATCAGGCACCACTACCTTCCACGGTGCCGGCGGCAGGCTGAAATCGCTGGCGGCTTTGCCCAGCAAGACCGCGATCGCATGCTCCAGCGTGGCGCGCTGGCGGCCCAGCGTGACCTGGTCGATGCGCGCATTGGCCAGCTGGGTTTGCGCCTGCAGCAGGTCCGACTTGGCGGCGATGCCGGCGTCGAAGCGGTTCTGCGTGATCTGCAGCACGCGCGCGTAGCCTTCGGTGGTGGCGTCCAGCAGCGCTTTCTGCGCGTCGGTCTGGCGCAGCGAGAAGTAGTTGGTGGCCAGCTCGCCCTGCGCCGACAGGCGCGCGGCGGCCAGTTCGGCGGCGCTGGCCTGCATGCCGGCACTGGCGTTGTTCGCGCCGGCGCGCAGCTTGCCCCAGATGTCCGGCTCCCAGCTGCCGCCGATACTGGCGCGGTACTGGTTGGCGGTCGGCGTGTTGCCGCCTCCGCCGGAGCGGTTGGCGCTGCCGTTCAGCGTCGCCGCCGGGAACAGCGAAGCGCGCTGCTGGTCGACCAGCGCCCGCGCCTGCGCGTAGTTGGCGACGGCGGCGGCGACGTTCTGGTTGGAGACATCGATGCTGTCGGCCATCTGGTTCAGCAGCGGATCGCCGAACAGCTGCCACCACGGGCCGCGTTCCAGCGTATCGGCCGGCGCGGCGGCGGTCCAGCCGGCGGCGACTTTCTCGGCCTCGCTGGCGGTTTCCTTGTAGGCCGAAGGCTGCGGCGTGGACGGCAGCTTGTAGGCCGGGCCGACGGCGCAGCCGCTGGCCAGCAGCGCCGCCAGCGCGATCAATGTGTAGCGGAAGGATGGTGCGTGTGTGTTCATGGTGTGCTCGGCGCTTCGCTGTGGATGCGGCTTAAATGTTGTTCGGACGTGCCGCGGCGACGCAGCTTGTCCATCAGGATGTAGACCACCGGTGTGGTCAGCAGCGTCAGTACCTGGCTGGCGATCAAGCCGCCGATGATGGCCACGCCCAGCGGCTGGCGCAGCTCAGAGCCTTCGCCGAAGCCGATCGCCAACGGCAGCGCGCCCAGTGCGGCGGCCAGTGTCGTCATCAGGATAGGGCGGAAGCGCAGCAGGCAGGCTTCGCGCACCGCCTGCAACGGCGTCAGGCCGCGCGAGCGCTCCGCCTCCAGCGCGAAGTCGATGATCAGGATGGCGTTCTTCTTGACGATACCGATCAGCAGGAAGATGCCGATCAGCGAAATGGTCGAGAACTCCATCTTGAAGATCAACAGCGCCAGCACCGCGCCCACGCCCGCCGACGGCAGCGTGGTCAGCACGGTGATCGGATGCACCAGGCTTTCATACAGGATGCCGAGCACGATGTAGATCACCACGATGGCGGCCAGGATCAGCAACGGCAGCGACTTGTTGCTGTCCTGCGCTGCCTTGGCCGAACCCTGGAAGCTGCCGCGCACATTGTTCGGCATGCCGATTTCCGCCTCCGCCGCCTTGATCTGCTCAGCGGCGTCGGACAGGCTGGTGCCAGGCTGCAGGTTGAAAGCGATGGTGGTCGCCAGTTCGCCGTCCTGGTGGTTGATCGACGTCGGCGCCGAGCTTTCGGCGAAGCTGGCCAGCGTCGACAGCGGCACCATCGTGGTGGCCTTGGTGCTCAGCGCGGAGCCGGAGGACGCATCCTTGACCGCAGGCGCGGCCACGTTGGCCGGCGTGGCGCTGGCCGCGCTGGTGCTTGTACTGGTGCCGGTTGCGCCGGAGGCCACCGTCAGCGCCACCGGTGCGCCGTTCGGATTGCTGGCGCTAGGCGCAGGCAGGCCTTTCGACGGTACATGAACATCGTTCAGCGCCGCCGGGCTCTTGGCAAACTCGCGCGGCACTTCCATGATGACGTGATACTGGTTCAACTCAGAATAGATCGTGGCGACCTGGCGCTGACCGAAGCTGTTGTACAAGGCGTTGTCGACATCGCGCGCCGACAGTCCCAGACGCGAAGCGCTGTTCTTGTCGATGGTGACGAAGGTCTCGACGCCGTTGTCCGCCTGGTCGGTATCGACATCGGTAAGCGCCTTCTGCCCTTTCATCGCATCGGCCAGACGGCTGGCCCACTTCTTCAAATCGGCCTGGTTGTCGCTCTTGAGCGTGTACTGGTAGTTGGAATTGGCCTGGCGCCCACCGGCCCGCAGATCCTGCACGGGGCTGAGGAACAGGCTCACACCCGTGACTTTGGCCAGCTTGGGCCGCAGGCGCGCGATCACGGCCTGCCCCGCCACCGTGCGCTGGCTGGCCGGTTTCAGATTGATGAACATGAAGCCGCCGCCGGCCCTGCGGCCGCCGGTAAAGCCCACCACCGTGGCGACATCGGGATCGTCCTTGATGATGTTGACCAGCTGTTTCAGCTTGCCCTGCATGGCCTGGAACGAGATGCTCTGGTCGGCGCGGATGCCGCCGTTGATCTGGCCCGTGTCCTGCTGCGGGAAGCCGCCCTTCGGTATCGCCGCGAACAGATAGAAGTTCAGGCCGATCACGAACACAAGGCTCAGCATCACCAGCCACACGCTGGACAGCGCCCAGTCCAGGCTATGCTCGTAGCCTTTCAGGATGAAATCGAAACCGCGCTCGAAGAAGCGGGCGATGCGGCCCGGCGGCTTGGCGTGGACATGGCCGGGCTTGAGCAGCCACGCGCACATCATCGGCGTGGTGGTCAGCGAGACCACCAGCGAAATCATCACCGCCGCCGACAGCGTGACGGCGAACTCCTTGAACAGCGCGCCGAACTGGCCGCCCATGAACAACAGTGGAATGAACACAGCGATCAGCGAAAGGCTGATCGACAGCACGGTGAAACCCACCTCGCGCGCACCCAGCAGCGCCGCCTCGAAGCGATCCATCCCGGCCTCGATGTGGCGGGTGGTATTTTCCAGCACCACGATGGCGTCGTCGACGACGAAGCCGGTGGCCACGGTCAGCGCCATCAGCGACAGGTTGTTCAGGCTGAAGCCCAGCAGATACATGGCGCCAAAGGTGCCCAGCAGCGACACCACGGTCGCCACCGCAGGCACGATGGTGGCGCGCACGCTGCGCAGGAAGGCGCTGACCACCAGCACCACCAGCAGGATGGAGATGATCAGCGTGATCTCGATCTCGTGCAGCGACGAGCGGATCGAATTGGTGCTGTCGCTGGCGACGTCGATCTTGACGTCCGACGGCAGCTGCGCCTGCAACAGTGGCAGTTGTGCGCGCACGCTGTTGACGGTTTCGATGACGTTGGCGCCCGCCTGCGAACGCAGGATGACGATGATCGCCGGCTTGCCGTTGAACAGACCGAGGTTGTTGTTGTCTTCCACGCCGTCGATCACCTGCGCCACGTCCTGCAGGCGGATGGCGGTGTCGTTGCGCCAGCCGACCACCAGGTTGCGGTAGTCGGCGGCGGAGCGTCCGCCGCTGGCGTTGGCCGAGACGGAATAGATCTGCAAACGGCGGCCATTGCCCTGCAAGGCGCCGCGCGGGCGGTTGGCGTTGGTGGCCTGGATGGCCGCACGCACGTCTTCCGCCGACAGACCGTAGCGGTTCAGCGCATACGGGTTCAGTTCAACCCGCACCGCCGGCAGCGAGCTGCCGCCCAGTTCCACATCGCCCACGCCGGTCACTTGCGACAGGCGTTGCAGCACGGTGTTGGAGACTGCGTCGAAGATCTGGCCCGGCGTGCGGGTGTCCGACGTCAGCGCCAGGATCATCACCGGGATGCCGGAAGTATTGGCCTTGCGGTAGGTCGGATTGCTGCGCAGCGTGGCCGGCAGGTCGACGCGGCTGGCGTTGATGGCCGCCTGCACCTCGCGGGCGACCGAGTCGACGTTGCGGTTCAAATCGAATTGCAGGGTGACGCTGGAGGAACCGGTGTTCGATTGCGACGTCATCTCGTTGACGCCGGCGATCACGCCCAGGTGGCGCTCCAGCGGCGTGGAGACGCTGGTCGCCATGGTCGCAGGGCTGGCGCCCGGCAGGTTGGCGTTGACCGAAATGACCGGGAAGTCCACCTGCGGCAGCGGCGCCACCGGCAGCACGAAGAACGCGCCGATGCCGGCCAGCGCCAGGCCGCACGTCAGCAGGACGGTGGCGATCGGACGCTTGACGAAGGGCGAAGACAGGTTCACAGCGCACCACCTTCAATCTGCGCCGGCGAGTTTGCAGCCTTGCGGCCGAAGCGGCGTGCCAGGCTGTCGAAGCCGAGGTAGATCACTGGCGTGGTGAACAGCGTCAGCATCTGGCTGACGATCAAGCCGCCGAAGATGGCCAGTCCCAGTGGACGGCGCAGTTCCGCGCCCTCGCCCCAGCCCAGCATCAGCGGCACGGCGGCGAACAGCGCGGCCAGCGTCGTCATCAAAATCGGACGGAAGCGCAGCAGCGCCGCCTGGTGGATGGCCTCGCGCGGCGGCTTGCCCTGCTCCCGCTCCGCCTCGATGGCGAAGTCGATCATCATGATGGCGTTCTTCTTGACGATACCGATCAGCAGGATGATGCCGATGATGCCGATCACGCCCAGATCCTGGCCGCTGACCAGCAGCGCCAGCAAGGCACCGACGCCGGCCGACGGCAGCGTCGACAGAATCGTCAGCGGATGGATGTAGCTCTCATACAGCACGCCCAGCACGATGTAGACGCAGATCACGGCGGCCAGGATCAGCCACAGTTGATTCGACAGCGAGGCCTGGTAGGCGCCGGACGCGCCGAGGAAGGTCAGCGTGACCGAGGCCGGGAAATGGATCTCGGCGGCGGCCTGCTTGATGCCATCCACCGCCGTGCCCAGAGAAACGCCGGGCGCCGTGTCGAAGCCCAGCGTGGTGGCCGGATACTGCGCCACGTGCGTCACCTGCAACGGCGCGGCGCGCTCGCTGATGGTGGCCACCGCCGACAGCGGCGTGGCCTTGCCGGAGCCGGTGCGAAGCTGCAGGTTGCCCAGGTCGGCCGGGGTGGTGATGTCGTCGCGGCGCGCTTCCAGGATTACGCGATACTGGTTGGTCTCGGTGAAGATGGTCGAGACGATGCGCTGGCCGAAGGCGCTGTACAGCGCGTCGTCAATGGAGGCGGCGGTGATCGACATGCGCGAGGCGCTGTCGCGGTCCACGCTGACATAGGCCGCGTTGGCGCTGGCGCCCACGTCCGACACCACATTGCGCAGCTCATGCCGCGTGCGCATCTGCTCCGCCAGTTTGGTAGCCCACAGGTTGACGGTGGCGTTGTCCGCGCCTTCGATCGACACGCGGAACTGGGTCGGGCCGGATTCGGCGTCGATGGTCAAGTCCTGGGTCGGTTGCAGGTACAGCGTCAGGCCGGCGATCTGCGACACGCGCTGGCGCAGGCGGTCCATCGTCTCTTGCTGGCTGCCGATGCGCTTGTGCTTCAGGTTGATCAGCATGCTGCCTGTGTGGAGCATGGTGTTGTTGGCCGCGTCCACGCCGACCACGGAGCTGAGCGTGCCGACGTCCGGATCTTCCAGGATCAGGCGCGCGGCCTGCTGCTGCAGCTCCGCCATCTTGGCGTAGGAGACGGCCTTGCCGGTTTCCAGGCGTGCCTGCAACTGGCCGGTGTCCTGGGTCGGGAACAGGCCTTTCGGGATCACCACATACAGCAGCACCGTCAGCGCCATCGTGCCCAGAGCAACCAGCAGCGTCAGGCCTGCGTGGTTCAGCACCCAGGTCAGCGAACGGTCGTAGTGGCCTACCACCCAGTCGAAGAACTGCTGGAAGCGGCGCGCAAAGCGGCTCGGCTTCTCTTCGGCGTGGCTCTTCAGCCAGCGCGCCGACATCATCGGCACCAGCGTCAGCGACACCACGGCGGAAATCAGGATGGTGATCGCCAGCGAGATCGCGAACTCGCGGAACAGGCGGCCGACCACGTCGCCCATGAACAGCAGCGGGATCAGCACGGCGATCAGCGACACCGTCAGCGAAATGATGGTGAAGCCGATCTGCTTGGCGCCCTTGAGCGCGGCGGCCATCGGCGTTTCGCCCTCTTCGATGTAGCGGGCGATATTTTCGATCATGACGATGGCGTCATCGACCACGAAGCCGGTGGCGATGGTCAGCGCCATCAGCGACAGGTTGTTCAGGCTATAGCCCAGCAAGTACATCACGCCGCAGGTGCCGATCAGCGAGATCGGCACCGACAGGCTGGCGATCACGGTGGCGCGCAGACTGTGGAGGAAGGCGAAGATCACCAGCACCACCAGCACCACGGCCAGCAGCAGTTCCATCTCCACATGTTCGACCGAGGCGCGGATGCCGGTGGTGCGGTCGCTCAGCACCTCGACCTTCATCGCGCCCGGCAGGCCGGCTTGCAGTTCCGGCAGGCGGGCCTTGATGGCGTCGACGGTGGCGATGACGTTGGCGCCAGGCTGGCGCTGCACGTTGAGGATGATGGCCTGCTTGTTGCCGGACCATGCGCCCAGTTCGACGTTTTCCGCGCTGTCCTTGACGATGGCGACATCGTTCAGGCGCACCGGGGCGCCGTTCTTGTAGGCGAGGATCAGTTCCTTGTAATCCTTGGCCGTCACCAGCTGGTCGTTGGCGTTGATGCTGTAGGCGCGGGTCGGGCCGTCGAAGCTGCCCTTGGCGCCGTTGGCGTTGGCGGCGGTGATCGCGGTGCGCAGCGTATCCAGCCCCAGGCCGTAGGACGCCAGCGCGTTGGTGTCCGCCTGGATGCGCACGGCGGGACGCTGGCCGCCGCTGAGCGTGACCAGACCGACGCCGGACACCTGGCTAATCTTCAGCGCCAGGCGGGTGTTGACCACGTTCTGCACTTCGGTCAGCGGCATCGTGTCCGAGGTGATGGCCAGCGTGAGCACGGGCGCATCGGCCGGGTTGACCTTGGCGTAGACCGGCGGCGCCGGCAGATCGGTCGGCAGCAGCGAGGCGCCGGCGTTGATCGCGGCCTGCACTTCCTGCTCGGCCACGTCCAGCGTCTGGCCCAGGCCGAATTGCAGCGTGATGATGGAGACGCCGGCGGCGCTGGTGGAACTCATGCGCTGCAAGCCGGCCATCTGGCCGAACTGGCGTTCCAGCGGCGCGGTCACGGTCTGGCCCATCACTTCAGGGCTGCCGCCGGGGTACAGCGTCTGCACCTGGATGGTGGGGAAGTCGACCTGCGGCAGCGCGGACAGCGGCAGGAACTTGAAGCCCACGATGCCGGCCAGGACGATCGCCAGCATCAGCAGCGATGTCGCTACCGGGCGCTGGATGAAGGGTGCTGATGGACTCATTATTGTGCCGCGCCCTGTTCTTTGCGATGACGGCGTTCACCAGCCGGCGCCGAAGCGTCAGCGGAGGCGCTGGCCGAAGCACTGGCGGATCCACCGCGTTTGCCCTTGCCGCCTTCGCCCGGCAGCGTGACCTTGGCGCCCTCTTTCAGGCGGTCGCCGCCCTCGGTGATGACTTGCTCGCCCAGTTGCAGGCCGCTGGCGATCTGCACTTTGTCCACCGTGGCCTGGCCGCGCGTCACCGGACGCACGGTCACGCTCTTGTCGGCCTTGAGCACGTACACGAAGTCGCCGCTGGCGCCGTGGCGCACCGCCGTCACCGGCACCATGACCGCATCCTTGATGGTGCGCAGTTCCAGGCGCACGTTGACGAACTGGCTTGGGAACAGGCTGGATTTGGCATTGGCGAAGCGCGCCTTGGCCTTCACCGTACCGGTCTGCACATCGACCTGGTTATCCATGGCCGAGAATTTGCCGTTGTCCAGCGCATTGGTGCGGGTGCGGTCCAGCGCTATCGCCGTCAGCGAGGCGCCGTCGTTCACCTGCTGCATAACACCAGGCACGCTGTCCTGCGGGATCGAGAATTCCACATCGATAGGCGACAGCTGGGTAATCACAGCCAGGCCGTTGGCGTCGCCCGATCCAACCAGGTTGCCGACATCGACCACACGCAGGCCCACGCGGCCGGTGATCGGCGCGATAACCTTGGTGTAGCCCAGATTCAGCTTGGCCGTGCCTTCCTGCGCGCGGTCGGTCATGACCGTGCCTTCCAGCTGTTTGACCAGCGCCGCCTGCGTGTCCACATCCTGGCGCGCGATCGAGTCCTGGCCCAGCAGCGTGCGATAGCGGTTCAATGTCAGCTTGGCGTTTTCCAGCTGCGCCTCGTCGCGCTGACGCTGGCCGGAAGCCTGCAACAGCGCCATTTCAAACTGGCGCGGGTCGATCTGCGCCAGCACCTGGCCAGCCTTGACCATCTGGCCTTCCTTGAACAGCACGTTCTGCAAGATGCCCGATACCTGCGGCCGCACGGTGGTGGTGGCCGCAGCCGTCACCGTGCCCAGTGCTTCCAGCGTGACCGGGATATCGGCCTTCTCCGCGGTCGCCACGCCAACCGTGGTGGGCGCACCGCCACGGCGTCCGCCGCCACCGGGACCGCCAGGGCCACCAGGACCGCCCGCGCCTGGAGCGCCAGCCCCCGGCGCGCCGGGCGCACCGCCAGTACCGGACGGCTGGTGCGTCAGGTACCAGGCCAGCCCGCCCAGCCCCGCCATGGCGGCGACAGCGATCACGCTGCCGACGACTTTGGAGCGGCGGCTGCGCTGCGGCGGGGTGGCGGTCTGATTCGGCTTGGCTGGTGTGTCCATCTTTGTCCTTTTTGTGGCGTGCGTGTCCATGGCAAACCTACCATGGCGATCAATGCGTGGACTCTAGCACAGGCATCCGGCCGCTGTCAGTCGCAGCCGGTCCGGGGTTACAAACTCGCTACAAATCAAGGACTTTGCGTATCTTCCGTTAATCTGGCTTTACATTTCTTTACCGGAGCGACATCGCCGCTTCACGCTGGCGGCGCACACTGGCCTCGTTGTCTCCCAAATCAACCAAACGAGGATAGAACATGAGTATCTTTAACCGCCAAACCGTTGCCGCATTCCTGCTGGGTTCCACGCTGGTCGTGGGCGTAGGCGCTGTCGCTGTCGAACGCCACATGGGTGGCACGCACGCAGCCATCGACTCCAGCGCCCATATGGACCGCATGCTCAAGCACCTGTACGTCGAAGTCGACGCCACCGATGCGCAGAAAGCCAAGATCGAGCCGCTGGTGAAGGCCGCGCTGGCCGACATCAAGCCGCTGCACCAGCAGGTGCACCAGCTGCACGCGCAGCTGATTGAGCAGATGTCCGCCGCCACCATCGACCGCACCGCGCTGGAAACCACCCGCGCCAACGGCCTGGCGCTGGCCGACCAGGCGTCCAAGCGCATCGTGCAGCTGCTGGCCGACGTGGGCGACACCCTGACGCCGGCGCAGCGCCAGAAGCTGGCCGAGCACCTGAGCCAGATGCATGGCCGCCATGGGCATCACGGCTAAGCCGTCTTGTGAAGCGGCTCGCCTGTCCGTAGAATGATCCGCATGACTGATCATATTCTGCTGGTCGAAGACGACCCCCGCCTGGCCGAGATGCTCGTAGAGTATCTGGGCCAGGCGGCCTTCCGCGTCACGCACGCGCCCAACGGCCGCGCGGCGCTGGACTGCATCGCGGCCGGCGAGGTCGACGCGGTGATCCTGGACCTGATGCTGCCCGATATGGACGGCCTCGATGTCTGCCGCCAGCTGCGCGCCGTCTCCGACATACCGGTGCTGATGCTGACCGCTCGCGGGGACGCCATCGACCGCATCATCGGCCTGGAGATCGGCGCCGACGACTATCTGCCCAAACCCTTCGAACCACGCGAGCTGCTGGCCCGCGTGCGCGCCATCCTGCGCCGCCGCGTCGAGCATCGCCACCAGCCGGACGCCGCGCCGCAACGCGACAGCGAATTGCTGCAATTCGGCCGGCTGGAGATCGACCCTGCCGCCCACGCGGCCAGGCTGGATGGCGTCTCCTGCGAGCTGACCGCCTACCAGTTCGACCTGCTGCTGGTACTGGCCCGCCACGCCGGCCGCGTCCTCTCGCGTGACAGCCTGATGGAGCTGCTCAAGGGCGAACCGCTGGAAGCCTTCGACCGCTCGATCGATGTGCACATGTCGCGCATCCGCGCCGCCGTCGAAGACGATCCCAAAAAACCGCGCCGCATCATCACCGTGCGCGGCGCCGGCTACCTGTTCGCCAAGGTGCAGGACTGATGGCCGGCCCGCGCTTCAGCTGGGGCCTGCCGCGCCTCTACTTCCGTTTCTACGCGGCGCTGCTTTTCAGCCTGCTGCTGTTCGCGCTGGCCGTGGTCCTGGTGTGGAACCGCACCGGCGGCCCGCTGGAACGCTCCAACGCCACGCTGGCGATGGTGATGCAGAACGTGCTGGCGCCGGCCAACGCCCCGCCCGCCGAACAACAGGCCGCGCTGGAACGCGTGGCCGCCAACCTCAACGCCCACATGACGCTGTACTCCCACGATTGGGAGCCGCTGGCCGTGGTCGGCGTGCAGATACCGGCGCGCCACTGGCGGCAGCACAATATGGACACCCCGCCGCCGGAATCCTATGTGCGGCTGCCGGACGGCCGCCGTTTGCTGTCGAGCGAACCGTTGGGCTTCACGCGGCCCAAGGCCATGCTGCACAACGCCCTGCTGCTGCTCGCGCTGGGCATAGGTATCGCTGCCTTCCCGCTGGTGCGGCGCCTCACCAAGCGCCTGGAACGCTTGCAGCAAGGCGTGGAATCGCTGGGCGCCGGCGACCTGACGGCGCGTGTGCCGGTCGAAGGCAAGGATGAAATCGCACGGCTGGCGCGCAGCTTTAACCGCGCCGCCGACCAGATCGAACAACTGGTAGGCGCGCACAAAACGCTGCTGGCCAACGCCTCGCACGAGCTGCGCACGCCGCTGGCCCGCATCCGCCTGGCGCTGGAGCTGATCAAGGACGATGTCGACCCCAAGCGGCGCGCAGGGCTGGAGCAGGACATCGCCGAGTTGAATGAACTGCTGGACGAGATCCTGCTGGCCAGCCGCCTGGGCGCGATCAGCGACAATACCGAACTGGAAGAGCTGGACCTGCTGGCCCTGGCGGCAGAAGAATGCGCGCGCTACGACGACGCGGTGCTGAACGGCACCTCCGCCCCGATGCAGGGCGATCCGCGCCTGCTGCGCCGGCTGCTGCGCAACCTGCTGGAGAACGCGCACCGCCACGGCGTGCCGCCCGCGCACGTCAACATCGCCAGTGCCGACGGCACGGCCACGCTGGCCGTGTGGGACAGCGGCCCAGGCATACCGGAAGAGGAATTCGAAAGGGTGTTCGAGCCGTTCTACCGCCGCCGCGGCACACGCGACAACAGCGGTGCGGGCCTCGGCCTGGCGCTGGTGCGCCAGATCGCCCGCCGTCACGGGGGCGAAGCGCGCTGCGTCCTGATGCCGGATGGCCGCAGCAGCTTCGAGATTACGCTGCCGCTGGCTGCAACGGCAACGCCAGAATAATATCGTCGTAGTCCGTATCGCCGACACGGAAGGTGCGCTGGCCGATCTGCGCAAAGCCGCAGCGCTGGTAGAACGCCAGCGCATCGTGGTTACCCGCGTAGACGCCCAGCAGCACGCGGCCCGCGCCACGCCCGCGCGCATCGGCCACCGCCGCATCCATCAGGCGCTTGCCAACGCGCTGGCCGTGAAAACGGTGCAGCAGGTAGATGCGCTTGATTTCCAGGTCGTCCTCATGCGGATCGGCCACCGGCAGCTTGGCCGGGGCCAGCACCAGATAGCCGATAGGCGCCCTGCCCGGCGTGGCTTCCGCCAGCCAGATGCGCATGTCCTCGTCGGCCAGCCAGTCGCGGTAGACGGCTGCCGCGTGCTGGCGTTCGCAGTGCGCGATGATGTCGCCGCCATCGAGGATGCCGGCAAACGCTTCGAGAAAACTGGCCTTGCCCACTGCGGACAAGGCTTCTTCGTCGCCGCGCGCGGCGGCGCGGATGCCGATTTCGCCGCTCATATCAAGGCGATTCGCACAGGCAGTGGGTGATCGCAGTGAACGGCTTGCGGGCCGCCGTGATCTCCGACAGCCAACCAAGGTCGCTGACGATGCCGGCGGCCGCGTTAGGCGGCAGGCCGGTGCTGGCTGTAACGCCCACCTTCAGCTGCGCGCCCAGGGTCTGCGCGACCGATTGCGCCACCGCGTGCGCGGCCGAGCCGCCCACCATCTCGACCAGGCGATCGAACTTGCTGGTTTCGCGTTCGATGTAGACCACGCGGTAGTCGGCCAGCTTGGCGCGCTTGGCGGCCGACTTCAGCGCGTCGCCGTAGCTGCCCAGCGTATCGACCAGGCCGCGCTCCTTGGCTTGCGCGCCGGTCCATACACGGCCCTGCGCCACGGCGTCGATTTTCTCCGGCGTGGTCTTGCGGGCCTTGGCGGCGCGGCCGGTGAACTCGGCGTAGATGTGGTTGATGCTGCCCTGGATCACCTGGCCGAAGCGCGGATCCAGCGGACGCAGTGGATTGCCGGCGTCGCCCAGCCAGGTGGTCGGCTGGCCGGCGGTGTGGATGCCCAGCTTGTCGATCACCTTGTCGGCGGTCGGCAGGATGGCGAACACGCCGATCGAGCCGGTGATGGTGTTCGGATCGGCGATCACTTCATCGGACGACATCGAGATCCAGTAGCCGCCGGATGCGGCGACGTTGCCCATCGAGACCACCACCGGCTTGCCGGCGGCGCGGGTCAGTTCCAGCTCGCGGCGGATCAGCTCCGAAGCGAAGGCGCTGCCGCCAGGCGAATCGACGCGCAGCACCACGGCCTTGATATGGTCGTCCTCGCGCGCGGCGCGTATCAGCTTGGAGGTGGAGTCGCCGCCGATGGCGCCGGGACCGGTGCTGCCGTCGCTGATCTCGCCCTGCGCCACGATCACGCCGACGGCGTCGCCGGTCAGCTTGGTGTGCACGCGGGCCAGGTAGTCGTCAAAGCTGATCTGGCGGAAGCTCTTGCCTTCGGTGTCGCGGGCGCCGCGCTTGATCATCATCTCGCGCACTTCATCCTTGGTTTTCAGGCCGTCGACCAGCTTGACCGACAGCGTCAGCTTGGCCAGGTCGCCGTTGACCGCGGCCACTTGCGCCGGCAGGTCGTTGATGGTCTTCATGACCTGGCCTTCCGGCAGCTTGCGCGCCTTCTCGATATCGCCGGTGTAGGAAGCCCACAGCGCGTTGTTCAGATAGGCCTCGGCCTCGGTGGCGGCCGGCGAAGGGCCGTTGGCGATAAACGGTTCGCCGAAGCTCTTGTAGGTGCCGACGCGCAGCAGGTTGACCGTCACGCCCAGCTTGTCCAGCGCGTCGCGGTAGTAGTTGCGATAGCGGCCGAAACCTTCCAGCATCACCATGCCCATCGGGTGCAGATAGACTTCGCTGGCATGCGCGGCCAGCAGGTACTGGCGCTGGTTGTAACTGGAGCCCCACGCCACCACCGGCTTGCCGGCGGCCTTGAAGCGCTCCAGGCCCGCCGCCACTTCGCGCAGCATGGCCTGGCCGCCGCCTTCCATTTCATCGGTCAGCAGCACGGCGCCGGTGATCTCCGGATCCTTGGCGGCCGTCTCCAGCACGGACAGCACATCGCGCAGCTGCATCATCTTGTGGTTCTCGCCGCCGCGCACGCTGGTCAGCAGCGCGTCGCGGGCGTTGCCGCTGGACTGTTCGACCAGTTGGCCCTTCAGGTTCAGCACCAGCGTGGTCTTGGACTGCAGCGGCTTGGCGCCGCCGCCGAAGATGGCGTAGGCCAGCACGATGAGCACAAGCAGGAACAGCAGGTTCAATATCGCACGGCGGCCGGTATCCAGCGCTCGCCACAAAAAGCCAAAGCCGCTGCGGATGTAGGAAAACGGTGATCTGCTCATTGATACTCCAGGTGATTGCGTAAATTACAAGAATAATACTGCATGCCACTGCTACTGTCTCGGTTTGGAAATCAGGCACAGCCCGACGAACACCAGCAAGCCGTTCATGATAAGCAACTCCAGGCCCAAGCGGTAGCTGCCAAAAAGCAATTTCTGATGATAATCAATGGCGTAGCAGATGGCGGGACCGGCCAGCGCAACCATCGGTACCCAACGGTCGCGCACGCTGCGGCGGGTCAGGATGCCGAAGGCGAACAGGCCCAGCAGCGGGCCGTAGGTGTAGCCGGTCAGCTTCAGCACCAGGCCTATCATGCTGGCGTTGTCCACCCATTTGAACAGCAGCACCAGCAGCAGGAACAGCGCGCAAAAGCCCAGGTGCACGCGGTGGCGCAGGCGCAGCTGGGCCGCCGGCGGCAGATCGCTGCGGCGCTGGATGCCGAGGATGTCGATGCAGAAGGTCGAGGTCAGCGCGGTCAGCGCGCCGTCCGCGCTGGGGAACAGCGCCGACACCAGGCCGATGAAGAAGACCAGCTGCACGGCGGCCGGCATGTGCTGCATCACCACGGCCGGGAACAGCTTGTCGCCGCTGGCGGCCAGGCCGACCGTGGGCGCGTACAGGCTCAGCAGGCCACCGAGGAACATGAACAGCAGCAGCACGCCGGTCAGGATCACGGTCAGCAGCAGCATGTTCTTTTGCGAATCGCGCAGCGTCCGCACCGAGATATTTTTCTGCATGATTTCCTGGTCCATGCCGGTCATCGCCAGCACGATGAAGAAGCCGGCCAGGAACTGCTTCCAGAAATAGGCGGGGCTGTCGACCGAGCTGGTGACGACGCGGGTCAAGCCCTGCGCCTCCATCGCGGCCAGGCTGTCCGGCAGGCTCAGGCCCAGTTGACCCAGCAGCCAGCCCGCGCAGATCAGCAAGCCCAGCAGCATGCCGGTGGTTTGCAGCGTGTCGGTCCAGACGATGGTCTGGACGCCGCCTTCGTAGGTGTACAGCAGGATCATGGCCAGGATCACCAGCGTGGTCAGCCAGAACGGCACGCCCAGGCTGTCGAGGATGGTCGCTTGCAGGATGTTGACCACCAGGTAGAGCCGCGCCGACGCGCTCAGCGTGCGCGACAGGATGAAGAAGGCGGCGCCGCTCTGGTAGGAACGGCGGCCCAGCCGCACGTCGAGATAGTGGTAGATCGAGGTCAGCTTGAGGCGGTAGTACAGCGGCAGCAGCACGTAGGCCACGGCGATGTAGCCGAGCACATAGCCCAGTATCACCTGCAGATAGCCGAAGCCGTCGCGGCCGATGGCGCCGGGCACGCTGACGAAGGTGACGCCGCTCAGCGTGGTGCCGACCATGCCGAACGCGACCAGCATCCAGTTGCTGCGCTTGTCGCCGATGAAGAAGCTGTCGTTGGTGGCGTTGCGGGAGGTGCGCCAGGCCACGGCCAGCAGCAAGGCGAAATAGGAGAAGACCAGGCAGAACAGGGAAACAGCTGACATGAGGAGGCGATTTAGTGATTCGATTCGCCGCCAATATACACCGGCCGCGCTGGCTGCGCGGCCGGCCCCGGTTTTAGTGGGCTACGGCATGGATCGATTTCTCGGTGCCGATGCTGGCGGGACGCGGGTTCAAGCGGTCCAGGCGGCCGCTGAGCGCGGTCAGGCCCAAGGCGCCCAGCACCACCAGGCCGCCGACCCAGCCAGTATGGATCAGGCCGAAATGATCGACGATCAGGCCGCCGCCCCACGCACCGCCGGCGATGCCGACGTTGAAGGCCGCGATGTTCAGGCCCGAGGCCACGTCGACGGCGCGCGGCGTGAAGTGCTCGGCCTGCTGCACCACGTACACCTGCAAGCCGGCGACGTTACCGAAGGCCACGGCGCCCCAGGCCAGCACGGTCGCCAGCACCAGCCACTTGTACGGCGCGGTAAGGCTCAGCACGAACAGCACGGCGGCCAGGCCGAGGAAGATGATCTTCAGCGCGCCGATCGGACCGCGCCGGTCGGCCAGCTTGCCGCCCCAGATATTGCCGACCGCGACAGACACGCCGTACACCAGCATCACCAGGCCCACCGTGTTGGCGTTGAAGCCGGTGATGTCCTGCAGGATGGGAGCGAGATAAGTGAAGGCGGTGAACGAACCGCCATAGCCGAGCGCGGTGATCGCATACACCAGCAGCAGGCGCGGCTCGCCCAGCACCTTGACCTGTTGCAGCAGCGAGGCAGGCTTGCTGTGCTTGATGGTCGAGGGTACGAACAACAGGCTGCCGAGGAAGGCGATCACGCCCAGCGCGGATACGGCCAGGAAAGTTTCGCGCCAGCCGAAGTGCTGGCCGATGAAGGTACCCAGCGGCACGCCCGTCACCAGCGCCACGGTCAGGCCGGTGAACATGATGGCGATCGCGCTGGCGGCCTTTTCCTTCGGCACCAGCGAGGTGGCGATGGTCGAGCCGATCGAGAAGAACACGCCGTGCGCCAGCCCCGTCAGGATGCGGGCGACCACCAGCGATTCGTAGCCGGGCGCTTTCCAGGCCAGCAGATTGCCGAGCGTGAACAGCACCATCAGCGACACCAGCAGCGTCTTGCGCGGCACTTTGCCGCTGAGGGCGGTCAGCACCGGGGCGCCGACGGCGACGCCCAGCGCATACAGGCTGACCAGCAGCCCGGCCGACGGCAGGTTCACGCCCAGGTCGGCGGCGATGGTCGGCAGCAGGCCGACGATGACAAATTCGGTGGTCCCGATGGCAAACGCGCTGATGGTCAGCGCCAGCAAGGCAATAGGCATGACATTCACTCCTGAAAAGTTGATGTCATGCAGTATCGGGATATTCTTTACTGAGAAAAAGACCTTAAAATAGCAAAGATATTTGATTTCAAGTCAAATATAGGGCAGGCTGGGGCCGTTTCTTGCTCACTCCACCTTGGCTAAAATAACAATCCGATTGTACTGTAAGCCGATAATGAATTCTGAAAAACTTGCCCTGCTGCTAACGCGTGAAATGCCCTATGGTAAATACAAGGGCCGCGTCGTCGCCGACCTGCCCGGCCACTACCTGGGCTGGTTCGCGCGCGAGGGTTTTCCGTCCGGCGAGCTGGGCGGCCTGATCGCGCTGATGTACGAGCTCGACCACAACGACCTGCGCAGCCTGCTCGATCCGCTGCGCAAGGCGCGGTCTTAGCCTCAGGCCTGCTTGAGCTTCTCTGGCTTGGCGACAAAGACCAATGGAATGGCGAAGGGGCCGATCACGGCGACCAGCATCGCCCAGAGCGTCGTTGGCCGGACGTGGCGGCGCTTGGCAATGTAGAGGCACACAAAGCCCGACAGCAGCCAGACTAAAGCGGGGACATATTCGGACATGGTGAACTCCAGGGACTATTCGAACGGAACGTTCTGCATACTCGCATGAAAAAATTGCGAAAGCAATCGTGACATGGCGGCAATGAAAACAAGTGTATAAAGACACCATTGCATTTGTGAAGGAGAACGTCATGCCGATCCAGCCGCACGGCTGCACTTGCTTCATCATCTCTTCCCGCATGCTGCGCCAGCTGGCCGATGAAGCCGAGCCAGCCGAACGCCATCTGCTGCTGGACCAGTGCGAAATGTCGGCCTACCTGCGCGGCCAGCGTTCTGTCGCGCCAACGGCAATGGGCGCCGCCGTCCCCGGCGAAAAGCGCCGCACCGTCTACGACGCCAGGCACAAGGCCACCCTGCCCGGCAAGCTGATGCGCGGGGAAGGCAGCATGGCGGTGGCCGATGTCTCCGTCAACCAGGCCTACGACGGCGCCGGCACCACCTACGATTTCTTCCGCGAAGTCCTGAAGCGCAATTCCATCGACAACAAGGGCCTGCGCATCGACTCCACCGTCCATTACCAAACCAGGTTCAACAACGCCTTCTGGAACGGCCAGCAAATGGTCTACGGCGATGGCGACGGCAAACTCTTCCTCGGCTTCACCCACGCCCTCGAAGTCATCGCGCACGAGCTGACCCACGGCGTCACCCAGCACGCCGTGCCCGGCGGCCTGGTCTACGAAAACCAGAGCGGCGCGCTGAACGAGTCGATCTCCGACGTGTTCGGCAGCCTGGTCAAGCAGTGGAAGCTCAAGCAGAGCGCCGAGCAGGCGGACTGGCTGATCGGTTCGGGCATCCTGGCGGCCAGCGTCGGCAAGGCGCTGCGCTCGATGGCCGATCCCGGCAACAAGAAATTAACCTGGTCGGGCGACGAACAACCTAAAACCATGGCAGGATATGTGGACGGCGGCGACGTGCACACCAACTCAGGCATCCCCAACCATGCCTTCTATGCGGCGGCCATCGCGCTCAAGGGCAATGCCTGGGACAAGGCCGGGCCCATCTGGTACAAGGCGCTCGGCCTGCTGACCTCGACCGCCACCTTCGCCGACATGGCCAAGGCAACGGCGCAGGCGGCGGTGCTTCTGTATGGCGCCGATTCGGCCGAGCAGCACGCCGTGCAGGCGGCATGGAAAGTGGTTGGCGTTGTGTGAAAGGATGGTCATGACACGCTTGATCTTGAAGTGCACGGGCGGCTTCACCGGACCTGCCGGCGCGCAGACGCGCACCGTCGAACTATCGCAGTTGCCGCAGCCGCAGGCGCAGGCATTGCAGCAGTTGCTGACGGCCAGCTGCTTCTTCACGCTGCCGGAAAAATTGACCAAGGCCGCGCCGCAATCGTCTGATTTTCTGTACGACCTCAAGGTGGACGAAGGCCAGCAGGCACATTGCGTGCGCTACCATCTGGACGCCGCGCCGGCGCCGCTCAAGGAGCTGACGCACAGGCTCAACGAAGTCGAGCCCGACTAGCCGATCTTCAATTCCGGATAGCCGGTGCGCGGATCAAGTTCGCGCGTAAAACGCTGGCCGGGCAGCAGCGCCAGCAACAGCTCGGCCGTGGTGCGCACCGTGCAGCCTGCGCACACATGGCCGCCCAGTACCCTCCCCTGCGCATCCGACACCGACATATGCAGATGCGCGCCGTCGGCCGAGATCGATCCGGCCAAGGTCAGGATTTCCAGGTCGCCGCGCAGCGCATCCGGTTGCGGCATGCCGGCGTAGCGCAGTTGCGCGCCGTCCAGGCTGCCGATGCCCTGCAATACGAAGCCAGCCTGATGGCCGCTGGCGGCCAGCGCCGCCACCACCGATGCGCGCAAATCGTCGCCCGGATTGAGCCGCAGCGCCAGCGTCTGCATCAGGCCACCATGCGCGCGAATTCGCCGTTGTCCACCAGCTTCTGCAAGTCGGTGGCGCCGCCGATCAGCGTGCCTTTTACAAAAATCATCGGGAAGGTCGGCCAGCCGGCCCACATCTTCAGCGCCGTGCGCGGACGCCATTCGGACAGGTAGTTGCCGTAGCTCAGATAGGTGTAGGGCGTGCCGAGGCCGTCGAGGATTTTGCGGGCCTTGCGCGGGAAAGGATTCAAGCCCATGCCGACCACCACCACCTTGTTGGCGGCTACGGCGGTCTGCACTTCGGACACCAGATCGCGGTGATAGCCGCTGACGCGTTCGCGCACGGCTGGGTGGATGTGGGCTTCGTCCAGGATTTTACGGCTCATCGTTATTCCTCATGAATGTTAGATGAGCGTAAGAGTAGCCGCAAACCGGCGCGGCGGCATAGCCTTTTCCGCGCCGGCGCTTGCCGGGTCAGAGCTCCAGCTTGGAGATCTTGGTGCCTTCGAGGTTCAGGTTGGCCATCAGGCCGGCATTGGTCAGCACCAGCGCCTGCACCGGATTGTTGGCGGTGTTGGTATCGATCTCGCCGTTGGCGCCCACCTTCAGCAGCGCCACCGAGCCATCGACGCCGGCCGTCCAGCCTCTGCTGTTGCGGAATTTATCCAGCGCTTCGCGCGTCATGAACAGCAGCACCACGGCCTTCGATTGCGCACCGGCCTGGAAGCCGACCGACACCGAAGCCACGCTGTAGTAATCGACGGTCTGGCCGCCCGTGCGCAGCACGCCCTTGCCGTATTCGCCACCCACCACCAGGCCGGCCGCCAGCACGCGCGGGAACACCAGCACACCGGCGGACTTGCGCACCAGCTCGCGCGAACCTTTGACTTCGGAATACAGGCGCTCCAGCGTCGAGTACGAGCCCTGCTCGATCTCGGTGCGGACGGCGGCTGAATCGGGCTTGGCGGCGGAGGTCGTCGTTGTGCAGCCGCCCAGCGTCAAGCCGGCGAACATCAGCGCTGCGGTGCTACGGACCAGGAAAGTACGTTTTTGCATGGAAGTCTCCGTAAAAGATCAGTGAGCGGCGGGTTGCCATGATTGCCATGGTCTCGCTATTCTGTCATCTTCCGGCGTTTCATGCTTTGTCCCATCCGTATCAAACGGGGCGTCCCTGTCCGAACAGGATGGCGCGCTCTTCGGCCGACATGGTGCGGTCCTTGCGGGCGTAGACGTTCTCGACGCCGACGTAGGCCTTGATGGTGGCCGGCCGCGCGCGCATGGCTTCGAACCAGCGCTGCAGGTCGGGGAAATCGGCCAGCGTCTGCCCGTGCCCCTCGTGCGGCACGATCCACGGGTAGCAGGCGATATCGGCAATCGAGAACTCGCCGGCGATGAAGTCGCGGCCTTGCAGCTGCTTGTCCAGCACGCCGTACAGCCGGCTGACTTCACGCGTGTAGCGGTCGATGGCGTACGGCACCGTCTCCGGCGCGTAGATGTTGAAGTGGCCGATCTGCCCCGCCATCGGTCCCAGCCCGGCCACCTGCCAGGTCAGCCATTGCAGCGCCTCCAGCCGCGCACGCGGATCGCGCGGCAGGCCGAAGCCGGTCTTGTCGGCCAGGTATTGCAGCATCGCGCCCGACTCGAACATGCTCAGCGGCCCGCCGCCGTCGGCCGGTGCGTGGTCCACCAGCGCCGGGATCTTGTTGTTCGGAGAAATGCGCAGGTACTCCGGCGCAAACTGTTCGCCCTTGCCGATGTTCACGCGGATCAGGCGGTAGTCGATACCGGCCTCCTCCATGTACATGGTCATTTTTAAGCCGTTGGGCGTTGCGGCGTAGTAGAGATCTATCATGGTTTTATTGTGCACGGGGATGGCCCGCCGGCGGGATGCCAATCGCGGGAATTTTCAGGAGGCCAATCAGGCCGGACTTCAACGATTGCCAAAGGCCAGGCGCTTGCCTTCGCGCAGCATGCCGGCGAAGTCGGCCGCCGGAATCGGCTGGCTGAACAGATAGCCCTGCAGCTGGTCGCAGCCCAGCTCGCGCAGGAAGCTCATCTGCTCGGCCGTCTCCACGCCCTCGGCGACGATCTCCTGCCGCAGCTGCTGCGCCATGGTGACGATGGCGCGCGCGATGGCGCAATCGTTTTCTTCGTACGGCAGGCCGATGACGAAGGAGCGGTCGATCTTCAGGGTGCTGATCGGGAATTTTTTCAGGTAGGCCAGGCTGGAGTAGCCGGTGCCGAAGTCGTCCAGCGCCAGCGCCATGCCCATCGCCACCAGCTCGTTCATGATGGCGATCACATTGTCGGTGCCGCGCACCAGCAGGCTCTCGGTGATCTCCAGGTTGATCTGGTCGGGCTGCACGCCGTGCCGCTCCAGCACCGCCGCGATGCGCTTGGGCAGCTGGCTGTCGAACTGCCGCGCCGACAGGTTGACGGCGATAGGCGGCATGATGAGGTTGGCGTCCTTCCACTCGCGCACCTGGCGGCAGGCTTCCTCCAGCACCCAGCTGCCGAGGTCGAGGATCAGGCCGGTCTCCTCCGCCACCGGGATGAACACGCCCGGCGACACCAGCCCGCGCACCGGATGGCGCCAGCGCAGCAGCGCCTCGGCGCCGACGATGCGGCCGCTGCGCAGGCTGACCTTGGGCTGGTAGTACAGCATCAGCTCGTTATTGCTGAGCGCGCGCCGCAGCTCGCTTTCGATGCGCAGGTGCTCCTTGGCGCGCTGGTTCATTTCCTCGCTGTAGAACAGGAAGGCCGATTCGATATTCTGCGCCGCCTTGTTCATGGCCACGTCGGCGTAGCGTATCAGGGTCGAGACGTCGGTGCCGTCCTCGGTGTAGACGGTGATGCCGATGTGGCCGCCCACCTGCAGGCTGTGCGTGCCGATGACGATGGGCGCGGCCAATGCGGTCAGCAGCTTTTGCGCGACGATGGCGGCGTGTTCGCGCTTTTCGATGTGCAGCAGCGCGACCGCGAACTTGTGGCCGTCCAGCCGCGCCAGCACGTCGGCCTCGCGCAGCGACAGCCGGAACAGCCGGCCGATCTCGCACAGCAGGCCGTTGCCGACCTCGTGGCCCAGCGTGTCGCTGATGGCGCCGATGCGGGTGATGTCGATCACCAGCAGCGCGCCGTGCTCCTGCGAGCGCTTGGTCTCGGTCAGCGCCTGGCCGACCAGCTGGTTCAGCAGGCACAGATTCGGCAAGCCGGTCAGCGAGTCGTAATTGGCCATGCGCTGCATGCGCGCCTCGGCGTCCTTGTGCACGCTGATGTCGGAGAACAGCGAGAAGGTATGGCTGATCTTGCCCTGCTCGTCGCGCACCACGCTGATGGTCACGGATTGCGGGAACAGCTCGCCGTTCTTGCGCTTGCCGATGATCTCGCCGCGCCACGGCCCCTCGCCCTGCATGGCCGAGCGCACCTTGGCGCGGAACTCGGCGTCGTGCACGCCGGAGCGCAACAGGTCGGGCGTCTTGCCTATCGATTCTTCCGGCGTGTAGCCGGTGATGCGGGTGAACGAGGAATTGATCGAGACGATGCGCTCGTGCGCGTCGGTGATCAGCACACCCTGGTCGCTGTCCTCGATGATGCGCGCATGCAGGTTGATCTTGTCCGAGGCCGACAGCGCGGCATCGGCCATGTTCAGCTCGACCAGCATGCCGACCGGATCGCCGGCCTCGTCGTGGCGCAGCAGCAGGCGCAGCTTTACCCAGATCAGCTCGCCGTCCTTCTTGCGGCGGCGCACCTCGGTGCGGGCGTCGCCGGTAGCGCCGCTGTTGTCGGCGCTGGGCTCGAAGAACAGTTCGGCGATATTGCCGTCGTCGTCGTTCTCGGCGTACAGGAACAGCACGTGCTGGCCCAGCGCCTCCTCGGGCGCGTAGCCGAACATGCGCTGCGCGCCGGCGCTCCAGCCGGTCAGATAGCCGGCCAGGTCCAGCTCCAGCTCGGCGTCGGCGGTCGGCTCCGTGTTCGCATCGGCGATGCCGGAGCGCGTCGCCGCCAGCAATGCATCGAGCTCGGCCAGCGTCGCCGCCAGCGCCGTGCCCGACTCTTTGCGGGCTTGCCGGCTCAGCGCCAGACAACGCTCCAGCATGTCACGCATGGGGAGCGCCCGCCTTGCCCACCGAGACGCCCTGCATCCACAGGTAGGCGTCGGCCAGGATCTGGTTGAAGCCGGCGTTGTCGATCTGCAGCGCCTGCAAGCCCTGCGTCAGCGCGGCCAGGTCGTCGTGCTCGGCTGCTTCGACCACGTCGAGCAACTGGCCCAGCTCGCCCTCGCGCGCGAGCAGCGCCTGCTGCACCGAGACGCTGATGGACAAGGGCTTCAGCACCTCGGCCAGCGGCATGCCGAACAGCACGCCCAGCAGCGAAAACATGCCGGTCATGAAGGCTTGCTCCTGGTGCGGCTTGTCCTGGCCGGCGGCCTTGGACAGCAGCTCCATCGCCCGCGCCCGCACCGACACCCGCGCCAGCAGCATGGCCGAGCGCTGGTCGGCCTCGCGCGATGAAAACAGCATCAGGTTGAGCCAGCGCCGCAGCTGCGAGCGTCCGAGGATGAGGATGGCTTGCGAAAAACTGGTGACGCGGCGGCCGGTGCCCATGCCCAGCGAATTGACCAGCCGCAGCAGATGGTAGGACAGCGTCGGATCCTGGCGCAGCAGCGCTTCGATTTCGTGGGTGTCGGCATCGGCCGAGACCAGCTGCACCAGCTGCAGCGCCAGCGCGCGCGAGGCGGCCTGGTTGCCGACCGGCTTGGGCGGCGGCGCCAGGAACCAGTCGCCGTCGATCCAGGCGACGCTGGCCGGCAGGTCGGCGGCCAGCGCGGTGTCGCTGTGGTGGAGCTTGTCGGCGGGCAGCGGCTTCCAGCCGGCCTCGTCCAGAATCTGATGGACCGCCTCGGCCTGGCCGGCGCGGTAGTAGCAGCTCATGCTGCCCGACGCCAGCTCCTGCAGCAGACTGGTCTGCACCGCGCCGGCCTGCAGGCTGGCGGCGTCGAGCAGCAGCGCCGACGGCACGCCGTTGCGGTCGGCCAGAGGATGCAAAAACACGGGCGGCATGGCAGTCGTAGCGGTCATGGAATGTCCAGCGTATAACAGTCGGTGATCCCGCTATGGTACTCCGAAATTATTGGCGTCGGCCAACATTATGGAAATGAAGCGGGCAAGATCAAACGATGCGGCAGATGGGCGAGCAGCCGTTCGAACAGTCCGGGCTGTTTCATGCGGGCCAGCCACCATTGCAGCGCGGCGCCGTGCTCGCCGCTGCGCCAGGCCAGGTAGAAGGTTTCGGCCGGCTTCGGCTCCTCCACTTCCTTTTCCACCAGCAGGCCGGCGGCGATGGCGGCGCGCGCGCACGGCTCCGGCAGGAAGCCGAAGCCCATGCCGTCGAGCTGGTACTGGAACTTGGTTTTCATGTCGGGCACGGTCAGCGTGTCCTGCCCCAGCAGCAGGCCGACGGTGCGCGGCGCCATCTTGCGGGCCGAATCGGCCACGCTGACGGCGCGGTGCTGCTGTAGCTGCACGCGGTCCAGCTTGCCCTGCACCGAGGCCAGCGGGTGCGTCGGCGCCACCGCGAACACGAAGGGGATCTTGCCGATCGGCAGGGAGACATAGCCGCCGCCGGCCGGGCCGTCGCCGGCCACCCCCACCAGCAGGTCGGCGCGGCGGTCCAGCAGCGCTTCCCAGGTGCCGGACAGCGCCTCCTGCACGATGCGCAGCCGGGTCTGCTGGGCGACCTGGTAGAAAGCGTTGATATCATCGATGAACAGGCTGGCCGAGAACATGCTGTCCATGCCGACCGCCAGTTCGGTCTCCCAGCCGGAGGCCACGCGGCGCACCCGGTGCTCCAGGTCTTGCGCGGCCTTGAGCAGGTAGCGCCCCTCCTTGAGCAGCTCGACGCCGGCCGCCGTCAGCTCCACGCGCGGGCCGTTGCGCTCGAACACTTGCACGCCCAGATCGTCCTCCAGCTTGCCGACGGTGTAGGAAATGGTCGAGGGCACGCGGTGCAGCTCCTTGCCGGCGGCGGAGAACGATCCGCGACGGTCGATGGCGTCGACGATTTGCAGGGCTTCCAGGCTGAGTCTGAGCATTCGATTTTTTCGATAGTAGAGTGGTAAATTTTCCGTTTTTTTATTCCAAAACACAGGCGTACACTGTGGTTCATGGATGCGAAATTATCGCACATTAATTTAAAAGAAACGGAGCCCTACCATGTTGCAAATTCGTAAAAGTGAAGAACGCGGCGTCGCCAACCACGGCTGGCTGCAGTCGCGCCATACCTTCTCGTTCGGCAGCTACCACGATCCTGAACATGTCGGTTTCGGCCCGCTGCTGGTCATCAATGAAGACCAGGTAGCGGCCGGCCAGGGTTTCGGCACCCACGGCCACCGCGACATGGAAATCATTTCCTACGTGCTCGACGGCGCGCTGGCCCACAAGGACAGCATGGGCACCGGTTCGGTGCTGCACTACGGCGATGTCCAGCGCATGAGCGCCGGCAACGGCGTGCGCCACAGCGAGTTTAACCACTCGCAGGACGAGCGGGTGCATTTCCTGCAAATCTGGATCCAGCCCAACCAGACCGGCATTCCACCGAGCTACGAGGAAAAGCACTTCACGCCGGAAAGCAAACAAGGCCAGCTGCGCCTGATCGCCTCCAGCGACGGCCGCGAAGGCTCGGTGCTGATCCACCAGGATGCGGCGATCTACGCCACCATCATGGCGGCCGGCGACAGCCTGCAACACACGCTGGCCGGCGGGCGCAAGGCTTACGTGCACGTGATCCGTGGCGAGGTGACGGTCAACGGCACGGCGCTGAAAGGTGGCGATGCGCTGAAAATCAGCGGTGAAACGCTGGTGTCGCTGCAGGATGCCAAGGATGCGGAAGTGCTGCTGTTCGACCTCCCCGCCTGAGGCTAGAGGGCGGCCTAAAAAAACTTTCCGCCAGTTTTGGTATCATGAAGGGCACGCCGGGTCTGTTTGAACAGCCCGGCGTGCCTTTTTCACCTTGAATATCACTAATTGAAGAGCATAGCTATGTCGCAGAGCGCAGCAACCCCGGCAACCGACGAACTGGATTACATGACTTCGTGCGCCCTGCCGACCCCTTGGGCGCAGTTCACGCTGCACGCCTTTGTCGAAAAAGCCACCGGCAAGGAACACCTGGCGATGGTGCTGGGCGATATCGGCAACGGCGAGCCGGTGCTGGCGCGCGTCCATTCCGAATGCCTGACCGGCGACGTGCTGTTCTCACAGCGCTGCGATTGCGGCGCCCAGCTCGAAGGCGCGCTGAAGAAGATCGCCGCCGAAGGCCGCGGCGTGCTGCTGTACCTGCGCCAGGAAGGCCGGGGCATCGGCCTGATCAACAAGATCCGCGCCTACCGCCTGCAGGAGGCCGGCGCCGACACGGTGCAGGCCAATGAACAGCTGGGCTTCAAGCCGGATCAGCGCACCTACGGGCTGGTCCAGCCTATGCTGGCGCAATTCGGCGTTAAAAGCCTGCGCCTGATGACCAATAATCCGCGTAAGATCGATGCCATGACCAAACTGGGCATCGAGGTGGCCGAGCGCGTTCCGCTGCTGGTCAACCGCAATGCCTTTAACCAGCACTACCTGAATACCAAGGCCGCCAAGCTGGGCCACATGATGACGCCGCTGACCCCGGCCCCGGTGGAGGATGGCGCGCTGTAAGGTTGATTTTTAAGGACTGCATGAAATTTAACAAGCTTGCCGTTACCCTCGCCCTGACCTGGGCCAGCGCCGGCGCGCTGGCGGCGCCCGCCGACCATCCGCCGGCCGCGCCCGCACAACTGGCTGCGGCGGCGCAGTCCTCCGCCAAGGCTTCGGCGCCCGCCGCCGACAATGCCGACGCCGCCCCGCTGCCGCCGCCCTCCAGCGCGGCCCAGCATCTCTACGGTTCCGCCAAAAACGACATCCTGCAAGTGCGCTCGCTGCTCAAGAGCGGCCGCACGCAATCGTCGGTGGGCTCTGGCTTCCTGATCGGCACCAGCAACCTGGTGGTAACGAATTACCATGTGGTGTCGCAATTCGCGCTCGATCCCGACACCTACGTCGGCGAATGGGTGGACACCAGCGGCCAGCGCGGCAATGTCGAACTGCTGGCGGTGGACGTGCTGCACGACCTGGCCGTGCTGCGCGTCAGCCGCAACGGCACCGGCTTCTTCAAGATTCCCGATCAACTGGCCAAGCTGACGCAGGGCCAGTACCTGTACTCGCTGGGCAATCCGCTGGACCTGGGCTTCGCCATTTCCGAAGGCGCCTACAACGGCGTGATCGCGCGCGGCTTCTACGACCAGCTGATGTTCACCGGCCCGATCAACTCCGGCATGAGCGGCGGCCCCAGCGTGACGGTCGATGGCGCGGTGGCCGGCGTCAACGTCTCCAAGCGCCTCGATGGCGAGCTGGTCAGCTTCCTGGTGCCGGCCCGCTTTGCCCAGGACTTGCTCAAGCGCGTGGAGCAGCAAAAGAAAACCCCGACCGACTTCACGTCCATCGTCGCCGCGCAGCTGCTGAACCACCAGCGCGCCATGGTCGACCAGCTGCTGGCCAGCCCGCTGAGCCTGAAGCCCATGGGGCCTTATCAGGTGCCGGTGCGCGAGTCCGAACAGATGCGCTGCTGGGGCCGCTCCAACGTCAAGGCCGACAAGCCGTTCACGGTGGACGACGCCAGCTGCGCGATGGAATCGGCGATCTTCATCAGCGGTTCGTTGCAAACGGGCCAGCTCAGCATCCGCCACCAGTTCCTGCGCGGCACCGGATTGGACAAGCTGCGCTTCGCGCAACTGGCCAGCGCCTCGTTCAAGAACGAGCACTTCGGCACCAACAAGGACACCCGCCTGACCGGCCCGCAATGCACCGAGGACTTCGTCAAGAACAAGGACGTGCCGCTGCGCGCCGTGCTGTGCGTGCGCGCCTATCGCAAGTTCGCCGGCCTGTACGACTTCGCGCTGCTGACCGCCACCACCGACCAGGGCTTGATGAGCCTGCAAAGCCGGCTCGATGCGCGCGGCGTCTCGTACGAAAACGGCTTGCGCCTGTCGCGCGTGTTCATCGACTCGCTGGGCCTGGCGCCGGCGGCGAAGAAGCCCGCCGTGGTCGCCTCGCCCGCCAAGCCAGCCAAGGGAGGCGCGCGATGAAAGCCCCCTACTTCATCGAAATCCTGGCCCGCAACGGCGACGTGCTGCACCGGCACAAGGTGGCCGCGTTGCCGATCCGCCTGGGCCGCAGCTACGATAACGACGTCATCCTCGACGACGCCCACAGCGCCGCCGCCCACGCCATCGTCGACGTCAACGAACAAGGCGAGCTGGTGCTGCGCGACCTGGGCAGCCAGAACGGCACCTACCTGAAAGGCAAGCGCCAGACCAGCGTAGTGCTGGGCGGCGACACCATGGTGCGCCTGGGCCACACGCGGCTGCGCGTGCGCGCGGCCGACTTCCCGGTGGCCGCCGAAATCGCGGACACCACCATGCACGGCTGGGAAGGCACGGTGCCGGCCGCCATCGGCTTGGCGCTGATCGCCATCTTCACCTGCTTGGAGACCTGGCTGTCCGACGTCGAACCGTTCGCGCTGATACGCTACCTGCTGGTGCTGGCGTCCAGCCTGGCGGCCGGTTTGCTGTGGAGCGGCTTGTGGGCGCTGGCCAACCGCCTGTTCGGCAGCCATGCGCGGCTGGGGCGGCACCTGTTCATCCTGGGCAGCGGCCTGGCGACAGTGGGATTGTGGAAGATCGGCAGCGCGGCGCTGGCCTATGCTTGGTCGGCCGAGACCTTCACGCGCTACGGCAACCTGGTGACGCTGGCGATCGCCTGCGGCATGTTGTTCTTCCACCTCATCACGATCAAGCCGCACCATCCGCGACGTTTCGCGGTCAGCTGCTGGGTGATGCTGGTGGCGGGGGCCGGGCTGATGCTGATGACCAACCTGCAAGGCACAGGGCGTGCCGCGGACGAGCTGTACATGTCCGTACTGCTGCCGCCTGAAGTGCGGCACAGCGCGGATCGCAGCGTCGACCAGTTCATGGCCGATGCCGCCAAACTGAAAACCGGCGCCGACGCAGCCCGCGCCCACGCCATCAAGGACGGCACGCCGGAAACAGAGGACGACGACGACGGCGCCGAGTAAATCCAGGCCGCACAACGAAAAAGGGGGCTGACCCGACAGGTCAGCCCCCTTCTTTAATTTTAAGCCAGCGAATTACTTGGCGGCTTTGCGACGGCGGGCGATGGCACCTACCAGGCCCAGGCCGGCCAGCATCATGGCGTAGGTTTCCGGCTCAGGTACGGCGGCGGTGACGGACACATTGTCCAGCACTGCGCCCGAGTAACCGTCGCCACCAACGCTGCTGAACACCAGCGCTTGCGAACCACCGGTGGTGGTGAAGTTGAAGGTGTAGTTGGTGACAGGGGTGCTACCTTCGAACGCGTAGTGGTTGCCGCCAACGAACACGTCCAGGCCGGCGCCGTGCGAGTATGGATTGTGGGTCAGGTCGAACGACAGCGTATAGGTGACGCCGGCAATGGCGTTGAACGATTGCGACAGCACGCCCGGACCTGGCGTGCCCAGCATGTCGATGCTATTGCCCGAGATCGAGTTGTAGCTGTTGTTGATGACGTCGACCGAGTTGCCGCCGACGCTCCAGAAGGCAATCGCGCCCTCGCCTGCGCCCACGCGGACGTAGTTGTTCAGATTGACGCCGCTGACGTTTTCAAAGTCGCCATTCTGGATCAGGTTGGTGGCCGATGCAGCGCCCGAAGCGGTCAATGCGGTAACAGCTGCAGCCAGGAACAGTTTAGACAATTTCATGATGTGACTTTCAAAAAGATAGAACGGCGACCCAATGCAGCCATTCTACCGATAAATTTCAAAAGCACAACTAAAATTTCATTTTGTTACTGAATATATTTTTAAGGCAACATTTCTACGAGGTCAAGAAGGCCATCCGCGCAGCACCTGATCCACCACTTCCTGCAGCTGTTTTCGGGTGGCGCCGGCCGCCGCCTGCACCGCCATGCCATTGGAAACCGTCATCACATAGCGCGCCATCTGGCCCGAGCAACTGTCGGCAGGCAAGTCGCCGTCGGCCTTGGCCTGCTCCAGCCGCGCGCGCAATTTGGCCTCGCTGGCGGCGCGGCGCTCGATCAGCGAGTCGCGTATCGGCAACGCATCGTCGCTGCAAGCCAGCGCGCCGTTGATCACCAGGCAGCCATGCGGATTCTCGGTTTCGGTCTGGGCGTCGGCATTGCCGCGCAAGAAATGCTCGACCACGGCGCGCGCCGTCGGCTGCGCCAGCGCCGCGTTGAACAGCGGATCGTGGGTCGCGCCGTAACGCTCCAGCGCCATGCGGAACAGGTTTTCCTTGTTGCCGAATACCGCGTACAAGCTGGGCCGGTTCATCCCCATCGCCTCGGTCAGTTCCGGCAGGGAGCTGCCTTCGTAGCCCTTCTCCCAAAACACTTTCATGGCCTTGTCCAGGGCCGTTTCCGCGTCAAAAGTGCGCGGGCGGCCCGACTTGCGTGCTGATGCGGAATTATCTTTCATACCGTTCGGTTAAAAATTCATTGACAAAGTTCCCTGCGAAGATCATTATGAACCGATCAGTAAAAAACTCAAGTATTTTTACAGTCGATAGGAAAAATCTCAAATGAAAAACAACACCAGCGCCCAAGCCGCCCTCCGCGACGACGCGCCCCTCCCCATCTCAAGCTCCCCCACCCGCGCCGCCTGGCTGGCCGTGTTGTCGGTCGCCGTCGGCTCGTTCGCGCTGGTGACGACGGAATTCCTGCCGGTCGGCCTGCTGCCGTCCATCGCCTCCGAGCTGGGCGTGACCGAAGGCGTCGCCGGCATGATGGTGACGGTGCCCGGCCTGGTGGCCGCCTTCGCCGCCATCCTGGTGACGATAGGCGTCGGCAAGACCGACCGCCGCTACGTGATCTGGGGCCTGACCGCCACGCTGATCGCCTCCAACCTGATCGTCGCGCTGTCGCATTCCTATCCGCTGGTGCTGCTCGGACGCGCACTGCTCGGCATAGGCGTAGGCGGCTTCTGGGCCATTGGCGGCGCGCTGGGCAACCGGCTGGTGCCGGAGGCGTCGGCCGCGCGCGCCACCTCCATCATCTTCGCCGGCATCTCGCTGGGCACTGTGGCCGGCGTTCCGGCCGGTGCGATGATCGGTGAACTGGTGGGCTGGCGCATGGCCTTCTTCGCCGCGACTGCGGTCTCGCTGCTGGTGCTGGCCGCGCAAATGTGGCTGCTGCCTCGCCTGCCGACCACGACATCCCTGACCTTCGGCCAACTGCCTGCGCTGCTGCGCGTGCAGAAGGCGCGGCTGGGCATGCTGGCCACGCTGCTGATCTTCATCGGCCAGTTCGCCGCCTACACGTATGTGACGCCGTTCCTGAGCCAGGTCGCGGGCTTGAGCGCCAAGAGCATCAGCGTGCTGCTGCTGATTTACGGCGCGGCTGGTTTCGTCGGTAATCTGATCGGCGGCTGGGCAGTGGCGAAGAGCGTGAAAAATTCGCTGATCGCCACCGGCGTCGTCATGGGCTTGTCGGCCGCGGCGATGCCGCTGTTCGGCGCCAGCGCAGCCGGTGCGACGGTGTTGATCGTGATCTGGGGCCTGGCCTTCGGCATGATGCCGATCTCGGTGCAGACCTGGATGTTCAAGGCCGCGCCGGATGCGATGGAAAGTGGCGGCGCGGTATTCGTCTCCACCGCGCAGATCTCGCTGGCCAGCGGCGCCTTGGTAGGCGGCATATCAGTCGATCATCTGGGTGTATCGAGTGCGATGGTGGTCGGCGGCTTGTTCGCGCTGGCGATGGCAGCCGTCATCGCTGCATGGGCCAAGGACGACGGCAAGCCTTTGGGCAAGCTGCACGCCGTGCACTGATCAAATTCGTCCGCGTTTGAAGGCAGCCAGGAAGGTCTCGGTCTCACTGGCTGACAGCACCTTGATTTCATCGCCGTGCCAGGCATACAGGTACTGCATGCCGCCCATGCGGTCGGTCAGCTTGGCGTCCAGCAGGAAGCAGGTGCCCAACGGGTAAAGCTCGACGTCGCTCATGCGGCGCGAGCACTGCACATGCAGCGCGGGCGAGAACGCCTGCCCCGGCACGGGATGGATCTCCACCTTGCCCTCGGGCGCCACCGAGTGCACCGCCACCTGCCGATAAGCGTAGATATCACGCGCCATTGTTCATCCCCTGCCGTCAAAAGCGCCATGGTAGCAGATCGCTTACGGCGCCGCTCTAGCCCACCAGCGTGGCGACGAAGTCCAGGAAGGCCAGCGTCTTCGCGGGCGGGTGGTAGCGCGACGGGTAGTAGGCGTACAGCGGGAAGCGCTCGTCCGGCCATGCCGTCAGCACCGGTACGACGGCGCCGGAACGCAGCAGCGGCTCGACCGCCAGGTCGATCACCTGCGCCAGGCCGTAGCCGGCCAGCAGTACGCTTTCCATGGTGCCGGCGTCGTTCAGCGTCAGCTGGCTGCGCGGGTTGACGATGGTGGTCTTGCCGCCGCGATGAAACTCCCATTCGTAAGGCTTACCCGTCGCCGGATTGCGGAAGTGGATGCAGGTGTGTTCCGGGCCTTCGAGGTCGGAGGGCTTCTTCGGCACGCCGTGGCGGCGCAGGTAGGCCGGCGTGGCGACCGTCAGTACGCGGGTGTCCAGCAGTTTGCGGGCGATCAGCGACGACGATTGCGGATGACCGAAGCGTATCGCCAGGTCGAAGCCGTCGCCAACCATGTCGCCCAGCTGGTCGCGCGCCACCACATCCAGGTCCAGCTCCGGATATCGTTTCAGGAAGCCGCCCAGCTTGGGGCCCAGCAGCAGCCGCGCCAGCAGCGGCTCGACGTTGACGCGCAGGCGTCCGCGCACTGCAACCGCCCCCTCGCCCGCCGAGGCAACCGCCTCTTCCAGCCCGGCCAGCAATGGTCCTATCTGTGCGTAGAAACGGCGCCCCTCGTCCGTCAGGGAGACCTTGCGCGTAGTGCGGTCGAACAGCCTGATATTGAGCCGAGCCTCCAGCTTGGCGATGGCGCGGCTGACGCCGGACTGCGACATCTCCAGCGCCTCGCCCGCGCGCACGAAGCTGCCGGCATCGACAATCGCCGCCAGCACGCGCATGCCGTTCACTACCCGTTCGTCGAAAGCCATATATGCCAATTGGTCATGAATGATATGAGTCGCATGCTATCGGAGTATCGGTGATTTTGCATCAGAATTCTTGCATGCGGACTTACCGCTTCACTCAAGGAGAACACGATGGATGCAATGAAAAAATGGGTACTGGCATGAGCGGCCGTCTGCTTGGGCAGCGCGTGATCGTACTCGGCGCCTCGTCGGGCATCGGGCTGGCGGTGGCGCGCGAGGCGCTGCGTGAAGGCGCAGAAGTGCTGGTGGTGTCGAGCCAGATCTCGCGGATCGAGAAGGCGCTGGAGCACCTTGGCGGCAAGGCGCAAGGCTGCGCGCTGGACCTGCTGGACGAACGGGCCATCGAACGCTTCTTCGCCACCGCCGGTGCGTTCGATCATCTGGTCTACACGGCGGGCGATGCGCTGCAAATCGGCGCGCTGTCCGGGACCGATTTGACCGCTGCGCGTTCGGCATTTGACGTGCGCTATTGGGGTGCGCTGGCGGCGGCCAAGCATGGTGCGCGGCATATCAGGTCGGGCGGTTCGATCACGTTCACGACCGGCATCGCAGCGATGCGGCCGCAGTCGGGATGGGTGCTGGGGGCCAGCGTGTGCGGCGCCATGGAGGCCTTGACGCGGGCACTGGCGGTGGAGCTGGCGCCGCTGCGGGTCAACGCCGTGTCGCCGGGCGTGACCGCGACGAACCTGTGGGCGGACATGCCTCAGGTACAGCGCCAGCAGATGTTCGACGATGTCGGCGATGCGCTGCTGGTTGGCCGTGTAGGTTCGGCGGAAGACATCGCCGCCGCCTACCTGTTCCTGATGAGCAGCGGCTTCGCCACCGGCCAGACCCACATCGTCGACGGCGGAGCACTATTGATCTAGACCGAAGACGGTTGAGAATGGCAGGCGCAGGATATCAAAACGATGTCCTGCGCCTGTTTTTTTCAGTGCCGCTTGAAGGATGTCCTCAAGCCACTACACTGAAATGACAACGTACACGTGGAACGAATCCAAGCGTCTAAGCAACCTGCGCAAGCACGGCCTGGATTTCGCCGATGCGCCGCAGGTGATAGAGAGTGCGGATAGCACTGTTGAGGACGCTCGTTTCCGTTACAGCGAACGCCGCTATAACGCGTATGGCTATTTCCAAGTCTATCCTGTTGTTATCACTTACACGGAGGAAAATGATGAAGTACGAATCATCTCATTTAGAAAAGCAACGAGACGAGAAGCAAACAGAATATTTTGACGAGCCAGCGCCAGATAGCTGGCTAAATGTCATGCCAAACTATGACGACGAAATCGTAATCGATGAAGATGGGCCGGAATACGATCCCAGATATTTCACCACGCCGGTACATAAATTCAAGGGTAGGATCATTCCGCCACGAAAATCCCCCACAGATCCATTCGACCCGGAATGGCTGGCCTACATGAAGTCAATCACGCCGCTGGTGCAGATGGAACCCGATATTCTGGGCGGCATGCCTGTATTCAAGAACACGCTGGTACCCATCAAGCGGATGTTCGACTATTTATTGGCGGACAAACCAATGGATGACTTTTTAGCAGACTACCCATCGGTCTCCCGCGACATGGCCGTCGGCGTAAGGGATAACGCGACAACCTTGTTTTACGAAGCGATCAGCAAAGCAATCGACTCTGCGGCAATGCCCTCTTCCCTGCCCAAGTAACCCAGCTTCTCATTGGTCTTGGCCTTGATGTTGACCTGGCCGACAGCCACGCCCAGATCCTCCGCGATATTCGCGCACATGCTGGCGATGTGCGGCGCCATCTTCGGACGTTGCGCGATGATGGTCGCGTCGATGTTGCCGATGCTGTAGCCGGTGGCCACCACGCGCCGCGCCGCCTCCTTCAACAAGGTACGCGAATCGGCGCCCTTGAACTGCGGATCGGTATCCGGAAAATGCTTGCCGATGTCGCCCAGCGCAGCCGCGCCGAGTATCGAATCGGTGATCGCGTGCAGCAGCACGTCGGCATCCGAATGCCCCAGCAGGCCCACATGATGCGGGATGTCGACGCCGCCGATAATCAGCTTGCGGCCTTCCGCCAGTGCGTGGCAATCATAGCCCTGGCCGATGCGGAATGGGAGTTTGCTCATGTTTTCTATCCTCTGTTATTCGCCGGCGGCCAGGTACATTTCCGCGATGCGGATGTCGGCTGGCAGCGTGACTTTCAAATTTCGTGGATGGCCTTCGATCAGGCGTGGCGACAGGCCAAGCATCTCGACCGCGCTGGCGTCGTCCGTGATGGCGTTGGCATCCGGCGCGCTGCCCAGGGCGCGCAGCAGCAGCTCGTAGCTAAACATCTGCGGCGTCTGCGCCAGCCACAGGCCGTTGCGCGACACCGTCGTCGCGGCCACAGGCACTACACCCGTCGCGCGCTTAACCGTGTCCACCACCGGCAGCGCCAGCAGGCCACCCGCAGCATCGTCGCCCACGCCGTCTATCAGCTTGGCGATCAGCGCCGGCGTGAGGCCGGGACGCGCAGCGTCGTGCACCATGATCATGTCGCCGCCGGCCACCACGCCCTGCAGCTCGCGCAAGGCGTTGAGCACCGTGTCCATGCGCGTGGCGCCGCCGCAGCGCAGCACCGTCACGCCGTCCAGGTCCGCCGGCAGCACGCCGTCGATCTGGCCGTCGGCCGCGCTGACCACCACATAGGTGTGCGCCACCAGATCGCTGGCGCGGAAGGCGTCGACTGCGTGGCGCAGCATCGGCTTGCCGCCGACCGTCAGGTATTGTTTGGGTCCGTCCGCCGCCATGCGCGCGCCGACGCCGGCGGCGGGCAGCAGTGCAAAGTAGCGTGGTGTCGTTTTGGATGCAGTCATATTCTTCAATTGTTTTTATGGCGGCGCAGCAGGATCGCAGCGATCTCGCCATCGCACACCTTGCCCATGCGGGCGTATTCTTCCGGCGTATCGATCTCCGTCTGCTTCGGCCGGCCCTTCTCGAATTCATCGCGGATGAACGGGAACCAGGTGCCGTTGATCTCATGCTCCAGCGCCGACATCGCGGTGCCGGACGGCGCGTACAGCGGCTTGGCTTCGAAGCGTTTGTTCAGCGCTTCGCGCACCACCTTCTCCACGCGCGCCAGGTTTTCCATATACGCCTGCAAATGCCGCTGCTCGTGTTCGAGGATCGCGTTGTAGCCGCAGGTGCCTGGCGCGAACTCGTTGCCGACATAGATCAGCACCGGCGAGTAAGTGAGCTTCACATCCACGCGCGGCGCGATGCACTCGTAGCCGCTGGCGGTATCCTGCAAAACCGGCCCGCCAAGATCGACCGAGTACTGGCCCTTGGTGACGGTCAGCCCCAGCGTCACCATCCGGTTGTCCATATTGCCGGACTTCGCGGTCAGCGCACGATACGGCAGCTGGTTGTTAATGGTGTAGCCGTTCTGTTTTGCCGACAGCACGGAGACTGTCTTGGCGATACTGTCTTCGCAGCGAATCTGGAACGGCGTGCGCGCCGCAGCGGCCGTAGCCGGAGTGGCAGCATGCACCGCGCCGCCAACGGCCGACAGGCCGAAAACGATGGCGGCACACAGCGGCTTCATAGCTTCCAGTCGCCCGCGCGCAGCTTGTCCAGCCAGAAGATGCCGATGACTGTTTTCACGTCGGTGATCTTCCCTTCGCGTACCCATTGCAGCAGTTCGTCGATGGTGGCGGTGAAGGTTTCGAGGAACTCGCCGTCGTCCAGCTTCTGCGGGCCGGCCTTGAGGCCGCGCGCCAGATACAGGTCCAGATGCTCGTCCGAGTAGGCGATGGCGTTGTGAATCTTACTGACGAACTGCCACTCGCTGGCGGTGTAGCCGGTTTCTTCTTCCAGCTCGCGCTTGGCGCTGGCCAGCGGGTCTTCGTTGTGATCGATTTTCCCGGCCGGGAATTCGATGAACACCTGGTGCAGCGGATAGCGGTACTGGCGTTCCATCAGCACCGTGCCGTCGTCCAGCAGCGGCAGGATCACCACGGCGCCGGGATGCAGCACGTATTCGCGCGCGGTGTGTTTGCCGTCGGGGAGTTCGATAGTGTCGCGTTGGACTTTGAGGAAGTGGCCGTTGTAGACCAATTCACCGTCGATACGGGTTTCTGTCAGATGCTTGTCCATGCCTGCTCCACGTCGTTGAAGAACGATAGTGTATCAGCCGTGACGCTTGCGCAGGTAGCGGACAATGAATCCCGGGAAGCCCAGGACGATGAAGATGCAGGCGGAGATGGCGTAGAACTCCCAGGTCTGCTGGAAGCGATTGCCGATCTGCGCTTCGAGGGCGAAGCCGATCAGGCCAACGACAAAGTACAGCACCGTCATTTCCGCCAGCCGCACGAACAGCGGCTTGCGGGGCCAGCGAGTGGCCACCAGTGCGAATACTTTGTCATTGAAGAACGGCAGGTTGGCGGCCACCAGTGCAGCGGCGATCACCAACCAGCTTGCGACGGAAACATCCATCAGGTGTTCAGCGTCAGGGTCATGGCTTTCAGGCAGGCCGCCAGCAGCGGGCCTGGCAGAACGCCCAGGGCTACGATGGCCAGGCCGTTCAGGCTCAGTGCGAAGCTCATGTCGCCCTTCACCACGATCGGCGCATTGTCGACCGGCTCATCGAACCACATCACTTTGACGACGCGCAGGTAGTAGAACGCGCCGATCAGCGAGAACATCACAGCCAGCACGGTCAGCCAGATCTGACCGGTGCCCAGCACGGCGGTCAGCACCGAGAACTTGGCGGCAAAGCCCATCATCGGCGGCACGCCGGCCAGCGAGAACAGCAGGATGGACATGACCACGGCGAACCAGCCGTTACGCTTGCTCAGGCCCTTGAAGTCGTTCAGGGTCTCGGCTTCGAAGCCGGCGCGCGACAACAGCATCAGCATGCCGAAGCTGCCGATGGTGGTCAGCACGTAGGTGATGGTGTAGTACATCGCGGCGCTGTAGGCCGAAGCGGCGCCGGTGCGGTCGGTGGCGCCAGCGACGCCTGCCAGCAGGCCAAGCAGCACGAAGCCC
The DNA here is from genome assembly GCF_009380165.1 of Rugamonas rivuli. Lineage (GTDB taxonomy): Bacteria > Pseudomonadota > Gammaproteobacteria > Burkholderiales > Burkholderiaceae_D > Rugamonas > Rugamonas rivuli. Next base: position 629,759 of record NZ_WHUF01000002.1, on the reverse strand, counting down.
ATTTGCGCGATGGTGGAGTAAGCCAGCATACGCTTCAAGTTGGTCTGCGCGATCGCGGTGATGTTACCGATGGCCAGCGACATAACCGCCAGCACCATCAGCATCTGCTGCCAATCGACTGCCATCGGCAGCAGGCCTTCCACCAGCAGGCGGATGCAGATGGCGAAGGTGGCGATCTTCGGAGCGCCGCCCAGCAGCAGGGTCACTGCGGTAGGCGAACCTTCGTAGACGTCAGGCACCCACATGTGGAACGGTACTGCACCCAGCTTGAACGCCAGGCCGGCGACCAGGAACACCAGGCCGAACACCAGGATGGTCGGCTTGATGGTGCCGGCGGCGACAGCGGTTGCCACTTTGGCGATGTCCAGCGTGCCGGTCGCGCCGTACAGCATCGAGATACCGTACAACAGGAAACCGGATGCCAGCGCGCCCAGGATGAAGTACTTCATCGCGGCTTCGGTGGCTTTGTGGTTGTCGCGGCGGATGGCCACCAGCGCGTACAGCGACAGCGACATCAGTTCCACGCCCAGGTACACGGACAGGAAGCTGGAGCCCGAGATCATGACCATCTGGCCCAGCATGGCGAACAGCGCCAGCACATAGAACTCGCCGCCCAGATTACCGCTCAACATGCCGCGGTCGTCCGCGTATTGGCGCGAGTAGACCAGCGTCAGGCCGACAGCCAGGTAGGTGAACAGCTTGAGCAGGTTCGACATCGGGTCGGACACGAACATGCCATTGAAGGTGTAGACCGTGGTGCCGGCCGCGAAGTCGTGGTAGCTCAATGCGGCGCAGACCAGCAACGTGATCAGCGACAGCACGTAAGTCACCGAGCGCTTACCCTGCGACAGGAACATATCGATCAACAGGATCGCGCAGGCGCCGATCAGCAGAGCTACCTCTGCGTACAGCGGCACCAGGTCGATAACTGCTTGTGGAATTGGAGTAGTCATTTATGTGTTTCCGTTTTCAGTAAGGCAGCTTGCTGTGTGCAACGTGAGCCAGCAGGTCTGCAACCGAGGTTTGCATCGTGTCGGTGAACGGCGCTGGGTACAGACCCATGGCCAGGACGCAGACAGCCAGAATGCCCAGCATCAGGAATTCGCGGCCGTTGACATCGACCAGTTCAGCCACATGGTGGTTGGCGACCTTGCCGAAGATGACGCGCTTGGCCATCCACAGCGAGTACGCTGCGCCGAAGATCAGCGCGGTCGCGGCCAGCAGGCCAATCCAGAAGTTGAACTGGGTGGCGCCCAGGATCACCATGAACTCGCCGACGAAGCCGGAAGTCGCAGGCAGACCGCAGTTGGCCATCGAGAAGAAGATGAACAGCGCGGCGAACTTCGGCATCTTGTTGACCACACCACCGTAGTCGGCGATCTGGCGCGAGTGCGCCTGGTCGTACAGTACGCCGATGCACAGGAACATCGCGCCGGAGATGAAGCCGTGCGAGATCATTTGTACGATGGCGCCCTGCACTGCCATGGCGTTGAAGACGAAGAAGCCCAGGGTCACGAAGCCCATGTGCGCGATCGACGAGTAGGCGACCAGCTTTTTCATGTCCTTCTGTACCAGCGCGACCAGGCCGATGTAGATCACGGCGATCAGCGACAGGGTGATGACGAACGGCGCCATGTAGTGCGATGCGTCAGGAACGATAGGCAGCGAAAAACGAAGGAAACCATAAGCGCCCAGCTTCAGCATGATCGCGGCCAGCACGGCGGAGCCGCCGGTCGGCGCTTCCACGTGGACGTCCGGCAGCCAGGTGTGGACCGGGAACATCGGTACTTTGACGGCGAAGGCCATGAAGAAGGCGATGAAGATGAAGATCTGTTCTTTCATCGTCAGGGCGATCTTGTGCCACATCAGGATGTCGAAGCTGCCGCCCGATACCTTGTACAGGTAGATGATGGCGACCAGCGTCAGCAGCGAGCCGAAGAAGGTGTACAGGAAGAACTTGAACGATGCGTACACGCGGTTCTCGCCGCCCCACACGCCGATGATGATGTACATCGGGATCAGGGTCGCTTCGAAGAAGAAGTAGAACAGCAGGCCGTCCATCGCGCAGAACACGCCGATCATCAGGCCGGACAGGATCAGGAAGGCGCCCATGTATTGAGCGACGCGCTTCTGGATCACCTGCCAGGCCGAGATCACGACGATCACGGTGATGAAGGCGGTCAGCGGTACGAACCACAGCGACAGGCCGTCGATGCCCAGCGAGTAGTAGATGTTGAAGCGCTCGATCCACGGCGACTTCTCGACGAACTGCATGCCGTGGGCGGTGTTGCTGAAATTGGTGATCAGCGGGATGGTCGCGGCGAAGCTGACGATCGCGCCGATCAGCGATCCAACGCGGACCAGCGCCGCATTGGTATCACGGCCTACAGCCAGCACGATCAGGCCGAAGATAATCGGGAGCCAGATCGCGAGGCTCAGGTAAGGAGGTAGTGTAGATATGGTTGACTGCATCATGGTTATCGTTATCTCTTTGCGTATCAGCTAATTAAGCGTGCCAAAACGGCAGGAAGTAGACCAGGAACCCCAGAATGCCGAGGATCATGACGAACGCGTAGTGGTAGATATAACCAGTCTGCGCCAAACGGGTCAGCGTCGAGAACCAGCCCACCACTTTGGCGCTGCCGTTGACCAGCAGGCCGTCGATCAGGGTCTTGTCGCCGATGTTCCACAGGCCATTGCCCAGGACGCGCGCGCCGCCGGCGAATACGACCTCGTTGAACTTGTCCATGTAGTACTTGTTGTCCAGCAGCGTGTGCAGGAACTTGAACTTGGCGTAGAACCAGGCCGGTACGCGTGGGTTGATCATGTAGCAGTAGTACGCGGTAGCGACACCGGAGATGGCCAGCCACAGCGGCAGCGACGTCAGCGAGTGCATCGCCATCGCCATCGGGCCGTGGTATTCCTCTTTCAGCAGTTCCATCGCATGGTGGTTTTCGCCGAAGGTGATCACACCTTTGAAGAAGTCGCCGAACAGCATAGGACCGATGGTCAGGTAGCCGATGATGACCGAAGGGATGGCCAGCATCGCCAGCGGGAACCAGACCACGAATGGCGATTCATGCGGTTTCTGGCCTGGTGCCAGACCGTGGTGCGCGTGGTCGTCTTCCTCGTCGTGGCCATGGTCGTCGTGACCGTGACCGTCGTCATGTGCCTTGGCCGGAGCATGGTGATGATCGTCATGCGCATGGGCCTTGCCGAAACGCTCTTCGCCGTGGAATACCAGGAAGTACATACGGAACGAGTAGAACGCGGTCACGAACACGCCAGCCAGCACGGCGAAGTTAGCGAAGCCTGCGCCCCAGATATGGGTCTCGGCGACGGCTTCGATGATCGAATCCTTCGAGTAGAAGCCCGAGAAGAACGGCGTGCCAATCAGCGCCAGGGAACCCAGCAAGGAAGTGATCCAGGTGATAGGCATGTACTTGCGCAGGCCGCCCATGTTGCGGATGTCCTGGTCGTGGTGCATGCCGATGATGACCGAACCGGCGCCAAGGAACAGCAGCGCTTTGAAGAATGCGTGGGTCATCAGGTGGAACACAGCCACCGAGTAAGCGGACGAACCCAGGGCCACGGTCATGTAGCCCAGCTGCGACAGCGTCGAGTAAGCGACCACGCGCTTGATGTCGTTCTGGATGATGCCCAGGAAGCCCATGAACAGCGCGGTGATCGAACCGATGACCAGGATGAACGACAGAGCGGTGTCCGACAGTTCGAACAGCGGCGACATACGCGTCACCATGAAGATACCTGCCGTAACCATGGTCGCGGCGTGGATCAGTGCGGAGATCGGGGTTGGGCCTTCCATCGAGTCAGGCAGCCAGACGTGCAGCGGGAACTGTGCCGATTTGCCCATCGCGCCGATGAACAGGCAGATGCAGGCAACGGTCAACAGCGCCCAGTCGGTGCCCGGCAGGGTCATCGTCATCAGCTGTTCTTTCTTGGCGAAGACTTCCTGATAGTCCATCGAACCGGCGTAGGCCAGCAGCAGGCCGATACCCAGGATGAAGCCGAAGTCGCCGACGCGGTTGACCAGGAAAGCCTTCATGTTGGCCACGATCGCCGTTGGGCGGGTGTACCAGAAGCCGATCAGCAGGTAGGAAACCAGGCCCACCGCTTCCCAGCCGAAGAACAGCTGCAGGAAGTTGTTCGCCATGACCAGCATCAGCATCGAGAACGTGAACAGCGAGATGTACGAGAAGAAGCGGTTGTAGCCTTCGTCTTCCGCCATGTAGCCGATGGTGTACACGTGCACCATCAGCGACACGAAGGTGACGACGCACATCATCATCGCCGACAGGGCGTCGATCTGGAAGCCGATTTCCAGCTTCAGGCCGGCCACGGTCATCCAGTTGTAGACGGTGCCGTTGTAGTGGGCGCCGTTGACGACATCGTTCAGCGTCATCGCCGACAGGATGAAGGCAACCAGCACGCCCAGGATGGTCGCGGTGTGCGAGGTCTTGCGACCTACGACGTTGCCGAAGAATTTAGTTCCTAACAAGCCCGCAATCGCGGCGCCGGCCAGCGGCGCCAAGGGTACGGCTAGCAGGAGATTAGGGTTAAGAGTAACCGCCATGATGAACCTTAATCGTTATTTTTCGAGGTTTGAACTTTAGCCACGGGATCAACCCTTCAGGCTATCCAGGTCTTCAACGTTGATGGTGTCCAGGTTACGGAACATCACCACCAGGATCGCGAGGCCGATTGCCGATTCAGCAGCCGCCACGGTCAGGATGAAGAACACAAAGATCTGCCCGGCCGCATCGCCCAGGTAGTGCGAGAACGCGATGAAGTTCATGTTCACTGCCAGCAGCATCAGTTCGATGGCCATCAGCAGAACGATGATGTTCTTGCGGTTCAGGAAAATACCGACGATCGAGATCGCGAACAGTATCGCGCCAAGAACGAGGTAGTGAGCGAGCGATAAAGTCATGGTGCCTCCTTAACTTCTGCCGAACCAGCAGCATCTTGGCCGCGCGTGGTGACCGGAGCGATCTTGACGATCTTCAGGCGGTCATTGCGCTTGACGCGTACGGCGTCGGCTGGGTCGAAATGTTTGGTGTCCTTGCGCTTGCGCAGGGTCAGCGCCACGGCGGCGATAATCGCAACCAGCAGGATGATGCCGGCGACTTCAAAGCCGTAGACGTATTTGGTGTAGATCAGCAGGCCCAGTTCCTTGGTGCCGCCGATGTTGCCGGCGTTGACAGGCTGCTGGTCGAACGACAGGAAGGAGCGCCACAGCACGGCCGCCATTTCCAGCACGATGATGACGCCGACGAAGGACGCCAGCGGCAGGTAGCCCCAGAAGCCTTCGCGCATCTTGTCCGTATCGATGTCGAGCATCATGACCACGAACAGGAACAGCACCATGACGGCGCCGACGTAGACCAGTACCAGCACGATGGCGAGGAACTCAGCCTCGAGCAGCATCCAGATGCCGGCAGCGGAGAAGAACGCCAGCACCAGGAACAGTGCCGCATGCACCGGATTGCGGGCCGTGATAACGCGCGTCGCAGCCAATATCATGATGGCTGAGAAGGCGTAGAACAAAGCAGTTTTAAATTCCATAACTAACCCAAGAGACGTACAGTTTATTGATCAACACACCGCTGCGGCGGAACCCGACCGGAGCCGGGCCCGCCTTCCGTCAGCGGTAAGGAGCGTCCGCTGCGCGGGCTTCGGCGATCTCGTTTTCGTAGCGATCGCCAACGGCCAGCAGCATCTCTTTCGTGTAGTACAGATCGCCGCGTTTCTCGCCGTGGTATTCCAGCACGTGCGTTTCAACGATCGAATCGACCGGGCACGACTCTTCGCAGAAACCGCAGAAGATGCACTTGGTCAGATCGATGTCGTAACGCGTGGTGCGGCGCGAACCATCGTCGCGCTGCTCGGATTCGATGGTGATCGCCATCGCCGGGCACACTGCTTCGCACAGTTTGCAGGCGATGCAGCGTTCTTCACCATTCGGATAGCGGCGCAGCGCGTGCAGGCCGCGGAAGCGCGGCGACATCGGCGTCTTCTCTTCCGGGTACTGCACGGTGATCTTGCGCGAGAACATATACTTGCCCGTCAGCGCCATCCCTTTGATCAATTCGGTCAGCATGAAGCTGCCGATAAAGTCTTTTAAACGTTCCATTTTTTCCAGTCCTTACTTCCAGATATTCCAGGATGTCTGCATCCAGCCGGCCACGAACACCAGGTACACCAGCGTCAGAGGGATAAACACTTTCCAGCCCAGACGCATGATCTGGTCATAACGGTAGCGTGGGAAAGTACCGCGCACCCAGATGAAGACGGACACCAGGAAGAACGCCTTGGCGAACAACCAGAAGAAGCCGCCGAAACCGCCCCAGAATTCGAGGAAGGCAAACGGTGCGGACCAGCCGCCCAGGAACATGATCGAACCCAGGGTCGCGATCAGAATCATGTTGGCGTATTCGGCCAGCATGAACATGGCGTAGGCCATGCCCGAGTACTCGACCATGTGGCCGGCAACGATCTCGGACTCGCCCTCGACCACGTCGAACGGGTGACGGTTGCACTCCGCCAGGCCCGAGGTCAGGTAGACCACGAACAGCGGCAGCAGCGGCAGCCAGTTCCACGACAGGATGTTCAGGCCGTGGTCGGCGAACATGCCCTTCTGCTGGCCGGCGACGATGTCGCCGAAGTTCAGCGAACCGGACACCATCAGCACGACCACCAGTACGAAGCCCATCGGGATTTCGTAGGAGATCATCTGCGCCGAGGCGCGCATTGCACCCATGAACGAGTACTTCGAGTTCGAAGCCCAGCCGGCGATGATGATGCCGTAGACTTCCATCGAAGTGATTGCCATCAGCAGCAGCAGGCCGGCGTTGACGTTGGCCAGCACGGCTTCGGCGCCGAACGGTACGACCGCCCAGGCGGCCAGCGCCGGCATGATGGTCATGATAGGACCGATCACGAACAGGCCAGGGTTGGCCTTGGCCGGGGTGATGATCTCTTTGAACAGCAGCTTGAGCGCATCGGCGATAGGCTGCAGCAGGCCCATAGGACCAACGCGGTTAGGACCGACGCGGATCTGGATCCAGCCGATGAACTTACGTTCCCACAGCGTCAGGTAGGCAACCAGGCCCATCAGCGGCAGCAGCACGACGATCACACGGATCAGCGCCCAGATCAGCGGCCAGGCCGGCGCCAGGACGCTGTTGGCGCCCATGGCATTAATAGTAGTGACGAATTCAGGCAGAGCCATTATTTACCCTCCCCTGCTTTTTCAACGGTGATGGAGCCGAACATGCCGCCCAGTGCAGCGGTCGACGCGTGAGCGGCGGCGACGCGGACTGCGTTGGCTGGCAGTTTGGCATCAACAGCGGCGACCAGGATCGCGCTGCCGGAACCTTGCGTGACCTTGACCTTGTCGCCGGCGGCGACACCCAGTTGCTGCGCCAGAGCGGACGACAGGTGCGCTTTAGGCGCAGCCGCATCGGCCATCTTCTGCAACGACTCGGCGCGACGCACTACGGCGTCGGCGAAGTAGATAGGCACGTCTGCGATACGTTCCGTACCCGTCGAAACCGCAGCGGCGGCGACGACAGCTTGCTTGGTGGTGTTGTTCAGCTTGGCCGACAGGTCGGTCACGCCGGCGCCCAGCACTTCATCGCGGATCGCTTCGGAAGTGTCGTAGTCGAAACCGGACAGGCCGAGGATGTTACCCAGCACGCGCAGGACTTTCCACGCAGGGCGGGTTTCCAGCAGCGGCTTGACGGTGCCGTTGAAGCTTTGAGCGCGGCCTTCGCAGTTGACGAAGGTGCCCGAGGTTTCGCTGAATGGCGACACCGGCAGCAGTACGTCGGCGTAGTCCATGCCGTGCTTGTAGGCCGACATGACGACGACCATCTCCGCGTGTTTCAGTGCGGCGGCGGCGGCTTGCGGGTTGTGTGCGTCCAGTTCTGGTTCGGCGTTCAGCAGCAGGTAAGCCTGCTTCTGTTCGGAGAACGCAGGAGCCTTGGCGCCGTTGGCGTTGACCAGGTAAGCGCCGACGGTGTTGGCGGCTTCGGTCAGGTAGCCCAGCTTGGCGCCGGTTTGTTCGGCGATCCATTGTGCGGCGGCGTGCAGCGCGGCGGCTTGCGGGTGCTGCGTTGCCGCGTTACCCAGGAAGACAGCCTTGTTCTCGCCGGAAATCAGCGAGGCTGCGATCGCGTTGGCGACGTCGGAAGCTTGTACGCCTTCGAAGCCGGCAGGAGCTGCCACTTCTTTAGCTTTAGCCACGGCCACGACAACTTGCGACAGCGCCGACAGCCACTCCGACGGAGCAACGATCATCTTGTTCGCGATGTTCATCAGCTGGTCGTCGTCGCTTGCGTGCAGGATGGACAGCTTGGCGCCGCCCTTCACTGCCGTGCGCAGACGGGTAGCCAGCAGCGGGTGATCCTTGCGCAGGAACGAGCCGATGACGAAGGCGCGGTTCAGCTGGCCGAACTCGGTGATCGACATGCCCAGCCAAGGGGTCACATCGCTCAGCGAGAAGTCGCTGTGACGCAGACGCGTGTCCACGCTGTCCGAGCCCATGGCGCGGGTCAGCTTTTGCAGCAGGTGCAGTTCTTCCAGCGTCGAGTGCGGCGTGGCCAGTGCGGCCAGCGCGTTGGCGCCGTGTTCGTGCTTGATGTTCTTCAGGCCGTGCGCCACGTATTCCAGCGCGGTTTGCCAGTCGACTTCTTTCCACTCGCCGCCCTGCTTCAGCATAGGCTGAGTCAGACGGTCGGCGGCTTCCAGGCCTTCGTACGAGAAGCGGTCCTTGTCGGAAATCCAGCACTCGTTGACGGCGTCGTTTTCCAGCGGCAGTACGCGCTTGACCTTGCCGGCTTTAACCTGAACGATCAGGTTGGCGCCCAGGCCGTCGTGCGGCGATACCGATTTGCGGCGAGACAGTTCCCACGAACGGGCGCTGTAGCGGAACGGCTTCGACGTCAGTGCGCCTACCGGGCACAGGTCAATCATGTTGCCGGACATCTCAGAGTTGACGGTCTGGCCGACGAACGCGGTGATTTCCGAGTGTTCGCCGCGGCCGATCATGCCCAGTTCCATCACGCCGGCCACTTCCTGGCCAAAGCGTACGCAACGGGTGCACTGGATGCAGCGCGCCATCTCCTGCATGGAGACCAGCGGGCCGGCATCTTTCGGCACGACGACGCGCTTGTCTTCTTCGTAGCGCGATTCGCCCTTGCCGTAGCCGACTGCCAAGTCTTGCAACTGGCACTCGCCGCCCTGATCGCAGATCGGGCAGTCCAGCGGGTGGTTAATCAACAGGAATTCCATGACGGACTTCTGTGCCTGTACGGCCTTGTCCGAAGCGGAGCGCACAATCATGCCTGCCGAGACCGGCGTTGCGCATGCTGGCAAAGGCTTAGGCGCCTTTTCCACTTCGACGAGGCACATACGGCAGTTCGCAGCGATCGACAATTTCTTGTGATAGCAGAAGTGCGGAATGTAGGTTCCCAATTTGTTGGCGGCGTCCATCACCATGCTACCAGCAGGGACTTCGACTTTTTTGCCGTCTATTTCGATTTCAACCATGGTGATCGTTACCTGACGCAGCTTAGATGTAAGCGGGCACTAAGCAATGCTTGTGCTCGACGTGATATTCAAATTCTTCGCGGAATTGCTTGATGAACGCGCGCATCGGCATCGCCGCGGCATCGCCCAGCGCGCAAATGGTGCGGCCCTGGATGTTGTCGCAGATCGAGTTCAGCACGTCCAGATCCGAAGGACGTCCCTGGCCGTTTTCGATGCGGTGAATCATGCGGTACATCCAACCCGTACCTTCACGGCATGGGGTGCACTGGCCGCACGACTCTTCAAAGTAGAAGTACGCCAGACGCTCCATCGCCTTGACCATGCAACGCGTTTCATCCATGACGATGACGGCGCCCGAACCGAGCATCGAGCCAGCTTTGGCGATCGAGTCGTAGTCCAGGTCGGTGTTCATCATCAGTTCGCCGCGGATCACCGGAGCGGACGAGCCGCCAGGGATCACAGCCTTGATCTTTTTGCCGCCGCGCATGCCGCCTGCCAGTTCCAGCAGTTTGGCGAACGGGGTACCCAGCGGTACCTCGTAGTTGCCCGGCAGTTCAACGTCGCCCGAGATCGAGAAGATCTTCGAACCGCCGTTGTTCGGACGTCCCATGCCCAGGTACTTTTCAGGACCCATGTTCAGGATGAACGGAACAGCCGCGAACGTCTCGGTGTTGTTGATGGTGGTCGGCTTGCCGTACAGGCCGAACGACGCAGGGAAAGGCGGCTTGAAGCGCGGTTGGCCTTTTTTGCCTTCCAGCGACTCCAGCAGCGCGGTTTCCTCGCCGCAGATGTAAGCGCCATAGCCATGGTGCGCGTGCAGCTGGAAGCTGAACTCGCTGCCCATGATCTTGTCGCCCAGGAAGCCGGCGGCGCGCGCCTCTTCCAGTGCATCTTCAAACTGGGTGTAGACCTCGAAGATCTCGCCGTGGATGTAGTTGTAGCCCACGGTGATGCCCATGGCGTAAGCGCCAATGGCCATGCCCTCGATCAGCGCGTGCGGGTTGTAGCGCATGATGTCGCGGTCCTTGAAAGTGCCCGGCTCGCCCTCATCTGAGTTGCATACCAGGTACTTCTGGCCCGGGAACTGGCGTGGCATGAAGCTCCACTTCAGGCCGGTAGGGAAACCCGCGCCGCCACGGCCGCGCAACGACGACGCTTTCAGGTCGGCGATGATTTGTTCCGGGGTGATCTTCTCTTCGATGATCTTGCGCAGGGCGCTGTAGCCGCCGCGCTTGACGTAATCTTCCAGGTGCCAGTTCTTGCCGTCCAGGCCGGCGAGAATGACTGGGTCGATGTGACGATTGTGGAGTGACGTCATTTCTTCAGTTCCTCCACGAGGGTGTCGATCTTGTCGTTGGACATGAAGCTGCACATGCGCTGGTCGTTCACCAGCATCACTGGCGCGTCGCCGCAGGCGCCCATGCACTCGCCTTCCACCAGCGTGAAAGCGCCGTCGGCCGTGGTGTCACGGAAGTCGATGCCCAGCTTTTCTTTCAGGTGGTTGGCCGCGCGCACGCCGCCCGACAGGGCGCATGGCAGGTTGGTGCACACGGAAATCTTGTGCTTGCCGACCGGCTTCAGGTTGTACATATTGTAGAAGGTCGCGACTTCCTGCACGGCGATGGCCGGCATGCGGATGTAGTCGGCCAACTCAGCCATCACTTCCGACGAGATCCAGCCCAGTTCAACCTGGGCGTGGGCCAGCGAGGCCATCACGGCCGACTGGCGTTGGTCGGCCGGATACTTGGCCAACTCGCGGTCGATTTTTTTGTAGCACTGCTCTGATAACAACATACTTTTTCCTTAGCGGTCGATACTGCCGAACACGATATCTTGCGTACCGATGATGGTCACGGCGTCGGCAATCATGTGGCCGCGCGCCATTTCATCCAGCGACTGCAAGTGCGCGTAATCGGGAGCGCGCAGCTTCATGCGGTATGGCTTGTTGGCGCCGTCGGACAGCAGATAGATGCCGAACTCGCCCTTCGGATGCTCCACCGCGCTGTACGCTTCGCCCGGCGGCACGTGGAAGCCTTCGGTGAACAGCTTGAAGTGGTGAATCAGCGATTCCATATTGGTCTTCATGTCGACGCGGCCCGGAGGCGCTACCTTGCGGTTGTCGGTCATGACCGGACCCGGATTGTTGCGCAGCCATTCCACGCATTGCTTGATGATCTTGTTCGACTGGCGCAGTTCTTCCACGCGCACCAGGTAGCGGTCGTAGCAGTCGCCGTTGGTGCCGATAGGCACGTCGAAGTCCATCAGGTCGTACACTTCGTACGGCTGGTGCTTGCGCAAGTCCCACTGGATGCCCGAACCGCGCAGCATGGCGCCGGTGAAGCCCATGGCCAGCGCATCTTCCGGCGCCACCACGCCGATGCCGACGGTACGCTGTTTCCAGATACGGTTGTCGGTCAGCAGGGTTTCGTATTCGTCGACGTAGGTCGGGAAACGGCCGGTGAACGCTTCGATGAAGTCCAGCAGCGAACCCTGGCGGTGCTCGTTCAGGCCGGCGACGGCCTTGGCCGAGCGGATGATCGACGGCTTGTGCTGCGGCATCGCGTCCGGCAGGTCGCGGTACACGCCGCCCGGACGGTAGTAGGCCGCGTGCATGCGCGCGCCCGACACCGCTTCGTAGCAGTCGAACAGGTCTTCGCGGTCGCGGAAGCAGTACAGGAACGGGCCCATGGCGCCGACGTCCAGCGCGTGCGCGCCCAGCCACATCAGGTGGTTCAGGATGCGGGTGATCTCGTCGAACATCACGCGGATGTATTGCGCGCGCAGCGGCACTTCCAGGCCCAGCAGCTTCTCGATGGCCATCACGTAGGCGTGCTCGTTGCACATCATCGAGACGTAGTCGAGGCGGTCCATGTAAGGCACGGACTGCAGGTAGGTCTTCTGTTCAGCCAGCTTCTCGGTGCCGCGGTGCAGCAGGCCGATGTGCGGGTCGGCACGCTGGATCACTTCGCCGTCCAGCTCCAGCACCAGGCGCAGCACGCCGTGCGCGGCCGGGTGTTGCGGACCGAAGTTCAGGGTGTAGTTCTTAATTTCAGCCATGTTTTACTTCCCGTAGTTTTCTTCGCGGATCACGCGAGGCACGTTTTCACGCGGCTCGATGGTGACCGGCTGGTAGATCACGCGCTTCTGCTCGGGGTCGTAGCGCATTTCGACATAGCCCGATACCGGGAAGTCCTTGCGGAACGGATGGCCGATGAAACCGTAGTCGGTCAGGATGCGGCGCAGGTCGTTGTGGCCTTCGAACAGGATGCCGAACATGTCGAACGCTTCGCGCTCGTACCAGTTGACGGCACGCCACAGCGGCACCAGCGACGGCAGCAGCGGCATTTCGTCGTCGGCGCAGAACGCGCGCACGCGCACGCGCCAGTTGTGCTTCACCGACAGCAAATGGACGACCACTGCGAATCGCAGGCCGTCCCAGGCGCCATCGCCGTAGTTCAGGTAGTCGACGCCGGCCAGGTCGATCAGCTGATCGAAGCCCAGCGACTTGTCGTCGCGCAGCGTTTGCATCACGCCGTAGTAGTCGGCGGCTTTCACGACCAGCGTGATTTCGCCCAACGCCACGGTCGTAGTAACGCGATCGCCCAGGGCAGTGCCGAGGGCGGTTTGCAGTTGTTCCAGATGTGTAGTCATATTCTTGAAGCAGCCCCGTTAGCGTGCGATCGTATTGGTGCGCTTGATCTTGTTTTGCAGCTGCATGATGCCGTACAGCAGAGCCTCGGCCGTCGGCGGACAGCCCGGCACGTAGACATCCACCGGGACGATGCGGTCGCAACCGCGCACCACGGAGTAGGAGTAGTGATAGTAGCCGCCGCCGTTGGCGCAGGAGCCCATCGAGATGACCCAGCGCGGTTCCGGCATCTGGTCGTAGACCTTGCGCAGCGCGGGAGCCATCTTGTTGCACAGCGTGCCGGCCACGATCATCACGTCGGATTGACGCGGCGATGGGCGGAACACAACGCCGAAGCGGTCCATATCGTAACGGGCTGCGCCCACGTGCATCATTTCAACCGCACAGCATGCCAGACCGAACGTCATCGGGAACATCGAACCCGTGCGCGCCCAGTTGATCAGCTTGTCGGCCGAGGTGGTGATGAAACCTTCGTTTAATACGCCTTCAATAGCCATGGCTTATTCCCAATCAAGGGCACCTTTCTTCCAGATATACCAAAAACCGACGACGAATTCGGCGATGAACACCATCATCGTGACGAAGCCGCCCCAGCCCAGTTCGCGCATGGATACGCCCCACGGGAAGAAGAATGCCGTTTCCAGATCGAACAAAATAAAGAGGATCGCGACCAGGTAGTACCGGACGTCGAATTTCATGCGCGCGTCTTCGAAAGCTTCGAAGCCGCATTCATATGGGGAGAGCTTGGCGGAGTCAGGCTTGTTCGGCCCGAGTAAGTGGCCAAGGACTTGGGGAGCGATGCCTACGCCGAGACCGACGAGGATGAACAACAGGACGGGGAGATAATTTTCGAGGTTCACGATTGATGAGCTTATATTGAACGGTCGGTTAAAAGGACACACTGCGATGTTCTGCGGTGCTCTTAACGTTCGACCCAATCGTAAAACCGCTTAGACCAGGATCGAACGACACATCCTCGTAAAAAAGCCAGCTCAGGTACACTTCGGTGCTCCCTTGCTGGCCTTATATTTCTGGTGCCGACGACGAGACTCGAACTCGTACAGCTTGCGCCACTACCCCCTCAAGATAGCGTGTCTACCAATTTCACCACGTCGGCGTAAGGCCGCTATTCTACTGTGTTTTCACGCGGTTGTTAATCCGTATTGCGCCAAAACAAGAAGAAAAACGATAAATCTTTGCTTCTTTTTACTCTGAATTGTTTTTCTAGCTTGCAACGCTAATGTACTGCCAAAACAATGAGCAAACAACTTAAAAAGTTGCTAAGGGACTTCAACTTATTTTACAACTTGCTTCGCTACTTAGTTCAGTATTGTATTACTTTGGGATCGAAGCTGCAGGACCCGTTGCTGCCGGAGCGGCTGGAGCGGCTGCCGGAGCGGCCGGTGCTGCTGCGGGCGCGGTCGGAATCGCTGCTGCGCCGGTCGCTGGAACCGGGGCTGGCGCCGCTGGCACGGCCTTGTCCATCACGCCGCCGCTGACTACGCCGCTGCTGTGCTGGGTCGAGATGTACGACAGGGCCAGCGTGGCGCTGAAGAAGATCGCGGCAGCAACGCCGGTCGACTTGGACATGAAGTTCGACGAGCCGGTGGCGCCGAACAGGCTGCCCGAGGCGCCCGAACCGAAGGCCGCGCCCATGTCGGCGCCCTTGCCATGTTGCAGCAATACCAGGCCGATAATGGCGATTGCGGAGACCACCTGCACTACGATAACCAGATTGAACAAGGAGTTCATGTTATTCCATTCAAAAATAAAAGATTTGTATCGTTTTGTTTCTACAACTTACACGGCCTGGATAATCCCGAGGAAATCCGCCGCTTTTAATGCGGCACCACCTATCAGGCCGCCGTCGATATCAGGCTGGGCCATCAATTCTTTCGCATTGTCCGGCTTCATGCTGCCGCCGTACAAAATCTGCATGCCGGCCGCGACCGGCGCATTCTTCTGCGCCACGCGCGCGCGCAGCAAGGCGTGCGCCTCCTGGGCGATCTGCGGCGTGGCGGTCTTGCCGGTGCCGATGGCCCAGACAGGCTCGTAAGCAACAACAATCTTGGCCAGGTCGTCGGCGGCAACCACATCCAGCACTGCTTGCAGCTGGCCGCAGATGACCGCTTCGGTCTCCCCTGCTTCGCGCTGCTCCAGCGTTTCGCCCACACACACCACCGGCGTCAAGCCGGCAGCCAGCGCCGCGACGGCTTTCTGCGCCACCAGCTCGCTGCTTTCCTTGTGATAGGCGCGGCGCTCGGAGTGACCGCACAGCACATAGCGGGCACCGAAATCGACCAGCATCGCGGCCGAGACTTCGCCGGTGTAGGCGCCGGCTGCGTGAACCGACAGATCCTGCGCGCCCCAGGCGACCGGGCTGTCTTGCAGTTCAGCCTGGCACTGGGCCAGGTAAGGAGCCGGTACGCAGACTGCGCAATCGGCGCCAAAGTCGTTCAAGCCGGCGATAATGCCCGACAATAAAGCAGTGTTGCCGGCCCGATTGCCGTTCATTTTCCAGTTGCCGATGACGAGTTTGCGACGCATAGTAGCCTAAAATTCAATAACCCGCTATTTTAACGCGAGGCTGGAAGCCCGGTCAAACCAGCGGCTGGGCGCGTCGCCCCGGAAATCGCAAAAATACTACGGTCGAGCCCAGCTCCCTGCGCCATTCTTGACCCGGAATTGACCTAGATGACTTGCAACATGATCTTGCCGACATGATTGCTGCTCTCCATCAGCGCGTGCGCGGCGGCGGCCTGCTCCAGCGGGAACACTTCGTAGATCACCGGCTTGAGCTTGCGCGCCGCCATCAGCGGCCAGACCTTGTCCAGCAGCTGCTTGGCGATCGCGCCCTTGAAGGCGGCCGAACGCGGGCGCAGGGTCGAACCGGTGATGGTCAGCCGGCGGCGCAGCACCTGGCCCAGGTCCACCGTGGCCTTGCCGCCGCCCAGCGTGGCGATCAGCGCGATGCGGCCGTCGTCGGCCAGGCAGGATATCTCACGCGGCAGGTAGTCGCCGCCCACCATGTCGAGGATGACGTCGGCGCCGCGGTCATTGGTCAGCGACTTGACGACGGTGGCGAAATCCTCGGTCTTGTAATTGATGCCGCGCTCGGCGCCCAGCTGCATGCAGGCGGCGACCTTGTCGTCGCTGCCTGCGGTGGCGAACACGCGGTGGCCCAGCGCGCTGGCCAGCTGGATCGCCGTCACGCCGATGCCCGAGCTGCCGCCCTGCACCAGCAGCGTCTCGCCCTCGCTCAGATGGGCGCGGTCGAACACATTGCTCCACACGGTGTAGTAGTTTTCGGGGATGGTGGCGGCTTCCAGCATGCTCCAGCCCTTGGGGATGGGCAGCACCTGCTCCAGCGGCGCGACCACGTACTCGGCGTAGCCGCCGCCCTGCACCAGCGCGCAAACCTTGTCGCCGATATCGAAGGTGGTGTAATCGAGATCGCCGTCGACGATCTCGCCGGCCACCTCCAGGCCAGGCAGGTCGGAAGCGCCTGCTGGCGGCGCGTAGTTGCCCATGCGCTGGAACACGTCGGGGCGGTTGACGCCGGCCGCATGGACCTTGATCAGTACTTCGCCGCCTCGGACGACCGGCATCGGCCGTTCGCACAGTTTCAGGACATCGGCCGGGCCGGGATGGGTGATTTCAATCGCGCGCATGGCTCGCCCTCTCGTGAAGAAAGGGCGATTGTACGACAGCTGAAAATTAGCTGCCGCCGGTGCGCGATTGCTTGGGCAAGGGCGTGTTCGGTTTCCAGGCGGCCGACAGCGCCTGCCCTTCCTCGATCTGCTCCGGCGTCATGCTCTTGACCACGGCCGAACGCTGCTCGGCCGCGTTCATCGAACCGTTGGCCGCAGCCAGGTTCCACAGCATGTAGGCGATTACGTTATCCTGCGGCATGCCGGCCATGTGATAGCGATACATCAGCCCCAGCGCCTGCTGCGCGTCCGGGTGGCCCTGCTCGGCCGCCTTGCGGAACCAGGTGACGGCCTGCTTGTGGTCCTGGATCACGGCATTGCCGGTGTAGTACATGGCGCCGACCACATACTGCGCGTCGGCCTTGCCCTGCAGCGCGGCCTTGCGGTGCCACTCCAGCGCCTGCTTGTAATCCTGGGTGACGCCACGGCCCATGTAATACATCAAGCCCAGCAGGTGCTGGGCGTCGGCATTGCCGGCTTTGGCGAGCGGCGATATCTCTTTCAAGGCCGCCGAGTAGTTTTTGTTGTTATAGGCGGTAGCGCCTTCGGCGAATCCGGCCATCGCAGCCTGTTGCAGGCCCAGTGCGAGACCGATCGCTAGTATGAATTTTTTCATGTCGCGTAGGTGTGTGTGTTTTACTTCCAACTTACCTTGCCCAGACCGTCAACGCTCACGTTGCGGTTCAGGGGCTTGCCATAGACAGTGACCGATCCCAGGCCGCTCAAGTTCAATGTCGCATTGGTCTTGGCGTTGACCGTGGCGTTGCCCAGACCGCTCAGGTCGATGTTGACGGAGTCGGCCTGGAACTTCTGCGCATTCAATCCGCCCAGTCCGCCCAGCGTCGCCTTCAGCGACTTGCTGTTGCCGCCCAGCGTGATGTAGCCGGCGCCGCGCAGATCCAGTTCCACGCTGTCGTTCTCGCTGACCCACAGATGCATGCTGCCGACGCCGCCCAGGTTGGCCTTCAGGACTTTGTAGTCACAGACCACCTTCATCGTGCCGGCGCCATCCATCGTCAATTCCAGTTCGTCTCCGCTGAAGCCGTTGATCTCGGTCGAGCCCACGCCCTCGGACACCACTTCCCGCAACATCGGCAGCACCAGCTCGGCACGCGTGGAGGAGCGGCCTATCTTCAGCCCCCGCCCTTCGGTCTCCAGGTGCAGCGTATCGCCGGCGGTCGATGTCGTAATCTTTTCCATGGTGCGCTTGTCCGCGTAGAGCGTCAACGAAGGCGTGGCGCCCTGGCGCAGCTTCAAGTCGAGTACGCCGTCGAGCTTGACGCGCACCACGCGGGCATCCAGCGTGATGACGCGCTTCTCGGTGGCTTCGTCGGCAGCCTGGGCGCGGCCAAACAGCGCACAGAAAGCGGCAAACAGCAGGCCAAATTGGAAAAGCTTGTTCATTATCGGTTCCTCTGATGTTGTTCTTGGTGCGGCAAAGGGCTAATGTAGCAGCGCACTAAGCTTTCTAGCAATCTTTGCAGTACGACCAATTGTCAAATTACGACAGGCTGGCTTTTTTCACTGCGGTCAGGCGTTTGGCCTTGATGACGACAACTTGCATCGGAGCGTGGGCGGCGGCAACGTGGATGGCGGGTTGCAGGGCGACGGTGGCTTCGGCGGCGGCGCTGGCGTAGGCGGATACGCCCAGCAGAACGGCGGCGGTGACGAAGATGGCTTCCATGTTTTTGGCGATGTTCATTTTTGCTCTCCTTGAATGCGTTTCGGTATGTGATCACTATAGCCATCACTTGACGAACGATCATGCGGATTGCGACGAACTGCACAAATGGGGGACTGGGCGACAGAAAACCGGGAATAGGGCTGGAATGCGCAGCGGCGGACGCCGCTGCGCGAGGGGATGTTACTGATTCAGACCGGCGTTGACGGCGCTCCAGAAGCTGGCGTCCTCCATGCCGAAGGCGTAGATCGAGGTGCCGGCCAGGCCGTAGGCACTCACCAGGCCGGTTTTCATGGTCACGCTCTTGGCGTTCTCATTCCACACCGTGTGCTTCTTGCCGCCGGTGGTGTAGTTGAAGGTGATGGCGTTGACGTTGTTATCGTACTTCGGCGTGACGCCGTACTTGGTCAGCAGCGCCGGCACGTTACGCCAGAACAGCTGGCTGCCCTCGCCTTCCTTCACCCAGTCATAGCCGTAGGCCGGAATGCCGTTCAACACCTTGGCCGCCGGCGCCTTGCTGGTGGCATAGTCCAGCGCGTTCTCCATCCAGTCGGAACCGGCGACCGCGCCCGGCGCCCAGGCAGGGATCGCCTCGTCGTAGGTCATCACCTGGATATAGTCGGCCGACTGGCCCAGCGCGGCCAGGTCGAACGGCAGGTTGTAAGGATCGTTTTCGTCGGTGGCCGAGAAGGCCGGCACCGTCATGATCAGCTTCAGGCCCTGCGCGTGCAGCGCCGTGGACAACGCAGCGGAGAACGCGCTGAGGTTGGCGCGATCTGCCTGGTCCACCGCTTCGAAATCGACATTGATGCCGGCGAAGCCGTTGGCCTTGGCGAAGGCAACCAGGTTGGCCACCGCCGTGGCGCGCTTGGCGCCCGTGACCGCATGCGAGATGAGCGGATCCCAGCCGTCGTTGGAGACGTTGGAGATGCAGCCATAAATCGGTATGCCCTTGGACTTGAGGAAGGTGATGGCGTTGCTCGGCGTCGGATCGCCGTTGCCGACAATGGCGCCGGCGCTGGTGATGTTCCAGAAGTCGATGGCCACCGCGTTGACGTTGGCGTAGTACTTGGTCAGCGAATTGTAGTTGTTGCTGTAGCCCGAATAATAGGCCAGCACCATCTTGCCGTTGGCCAGCGCCTTGCTGCCAGGCGCGCCGCCCTGCACCACGCGCTCGCCGCCGGCATCGGCCGGCGTGTCCGGCAGCGGCGCGACACGCCCCGCAGCCAGATTGCCCATGCGCGCCATGGCTTTGGGCGATTGCTGGCCTGCGGGGTCGGAGCCCCCGCAACCGGCCAACGCAGCGGCGATACAGGCCGCTATCAGTAATTTTTTCATCGCGTATTCCTCCGATTAAAGTTTGATATAAATTTTTTGACGGTCCAGCACATACCCGACCAACCAGCAGCCCAGCATGTACACCACCGCCCACAGCAACGTCCCGTTGTAGGCACCCGCCCACGGACGGAACAGATTCAGGTAGATCCAATCGAAGACATTCAGGTCGCCGATCTTGAAGAGGAAGAAGGTGGTCGCCACCACTTCGCTGAACAGGTAGATGAACAGCGTGTTGCGGCCGAAGACTTCGAAGAAGTAGGTCCAGCCACGCTTGCCCAGCATGTCGATCACATACAGCAGCAAGGACAGCGTGAACAGGTCGATGGCGATGGTGATCAGCGTATAGGAGCTGGTCCACAGTTTTTTATTCAGCGGGAATACACTGCTCCAGCACAGTGCCAGTACAGTCAGCACAGCGCCGGACATGGCCAGCTTGGCGACCGTCTCGTAGCTGGCGCCCAGCCGGCGCACCAGGCGACCCGCGAAGTAACCGGCCAACACATTGACGATAGATGGCAGCGTGCTCAATATGCCCTCCGGATCGAAGGCGATGCCTTCGCCGTGATACATATGCGCCTCGCCCAGCACCAGCAGGTCCAGCTTGCGCTGCGCGTTGCCGGCCAGCGTGTAGTCGCCGAAGCCGTACATGACGGCCCAGTAGCCCAGCAGCGCCAGCACCGCGAACACCAGCGCGCCCTTCTCCTTCCAGTAATGCAGGATCAGCGAACCGGCGCAGTAACCGAGCGCGATGCGTTGCAGTACACCGAAGATACGGGTGCCGGACAGCGGCAGTACAGTCAGCGAACCACCCTCGGTACTGAAGAACGGATACCAGTACATCAGGAAACCGCACAGGAAGATCAGCGCTGTGCGGGTGAAGATTTTCTTCAGCACCGCCGCCTCGCCCATGCCCTCGTACTTCTCCAGCGTGAAGCTGAGCGCCGTGCCCACCACGAACATAAAGGTCGGGAACACCAGGTCGGTCAACGTCAGGCCGTGCCATTCGGCGTGCAGGAAAGGCGCGTAGGTGGTGGCCGGCGTGCCCGGCATGTTCACCATGATCATCAGCGCGACCGTCAGGCCCCGCAGCACGTCGATGGCTTGCGAACGTTGATGCTGTGTTTTCATTGATCGTCGACTTTCAGTGAATGTATTGGGTTGCTGCAAACGTTATCATCTTCGCCAAGGCACGGCGAATGACCATAAGCCTTTGATTTCATTATTCAATTCCCTGCCCGGCTTACAGTTCCTTACGCGTAAGGACGGGCCTGGCGGGAGCGCGTGACGGCGGCTGCAACAAAACTTCACAGAGCCTTACAAAATGTATTGCGCGCTGTTGCATGCTGTTGCGTTTATGCTCAAGCCGGCAGGCGGATGGTGGCGTTCAAGCCTCCTTCGGGATGGTTCTCCAGCACCAGCTGGCCGCCGTGGGCTTCGATCACGCTGCGGGCGATGCCCAGGCCCAGGCCCATGCCGGCGTCGTTCTGCTCGCGGCCGTGCGCCAGCCGCACGTAGGGATCGAACAGGCTGGCGAAAGCATCGTCCGGCACGCCGGGGCCGTGGTCGCGCACGGCGATCGCCACCACGTCCGGCCCGCTGCTGACGCTGATCTCGGCGCGGTCGCCGTAGTACAAGGCGTTGTCCAGCAGGTTGCCGATGGCGCGCTTCAAGGCCAGCGGCTTGGCACGCACCGTGATGCTGCTGTCGCGATAGCCCACTTCGTGTCCGGCCAGCCGCGCGCTGCGCACCAGGCGGCCCAGCAGCGCGTCCAGCTTGACCTCGGCCGGGTTCTCATGGATGTCGCTGTCCTTCACGCATTGCAGCGCACCTTTGACCATCATGTCCAGTTCATCGAGGTCCTCTTCGAACTCGTTGCGCAGCGCCTCGTCGTCCAGCAGTTCGGAGCGCAGCTTGAGGCGCGTGATCGGCGTGCGCAAGTCGTGCGAGATCGAGATGAACAGCCGCTCGCGATCCTCGATGTAGCGCTGGATGCGCTCGCGCATGGCGCTGAAGGCGCGTGCGGTGTTGATGAATTCCCGGCTGCCCGTCTCCGGCAGCGGCGGCGCGCGGTCGTCCTGGCCCTGGCCAAAGGCGGCGGCGGCATCGGACAAGGCGGCCAGCGGGCGCGTGATCCAGCGCACCACCAGCAGGCAAAGCAGCAGCACCACGGCCAGCGACAGGCCTTGCAGGGACAGGCGGTCCCACGCCAGCGGATCGTTACTGCTCAAGAAGTACGGGTTGGGCATCAGCGCCGCCATGTACAGCCAGTTGCCCGGCTCGATCTCGGTCTGGATCACCAGGATGGGCGCGGGGTCCGGTTGCAGCAGCAGGATGTGCTGGACCCAGGCGTCCGGCAGGTCGCTCAGGTGCACGCCGTCTTCGGACACCACCAGCTGCTCCGGCCAGGCGAAAGCCAGGTGGAAGCTGGGCGAATGCGGCAGATCGCTTTTCAGCGTCGCGCCCACCGTCGCCAGCACGCTGCTGGCCAGCGGATGTGGAGCGATCTGCTGCACCGGCACGTAGGCGTGATTGAGGTTGACGAAGAAGCGCGTGCCGCCCATCTCGCGCAGCTGCTGGATCAGCAGCAGGCGGTAGTTCGGCGGCAGGCTGCGGAAGAAACGGATCGCGCCGGAAGCGCCGTGCGCCATGTACTGCGACGCCGACTGCGCCTCCACCTGCGCCTTGGCGCGCAGCTGGCTGGCCCAGATCACGCTGGCCGCCAGCTGCGTCACCAGCAGGCCGGCCGCCATCACCAGCATCAGGCGGCCCAGCAGCGACTGCGGCCAGATCCTGCCCAGCCGTTCAGGCACTCGCTTAAGCATGCGAGACGCTGACATCGGCCGAGAACACGTAGCCGGCGCCACGCACGGTCTTGATCAGGGCCGGCTGCTTGCCGTCGTCGTTGAGGCGCAGGCGCAAACGGCTGATCTGCACGTCCAGCGAACGGTCCAGCGGGCCGGCGTCGCGGCCACGAGTCTCTTCGCACAGCACGCTGCGGTCCAGGATCACACCCGGATGTTCGACGAAGTACTTCAGCAGCTGGAAGTCCAGCCCCGTCAGCGCGACCACGGCGCCGGCGTTGTCGAGCACCTTGCGCTCCATCAGGTCCAGCGTGAAACCGACAAAGCGGTAGTAGCGCGCCGACGGCGTCTCCAGCGCGGTGCGGCGCAGGATGGCCTTGATGCGGGCCAGCAGCTCGCGCGGGCTGTATGGCTTGGCGATGTAATCGTCCGCGCCCAGCTCCAGGCCGACGATGCGGTCGGTCTCGTCGGAGCTGGCGGTCAGCATGATGATGGGGACATTCGAGCGCTGGCGCACCTGCTTGCACAGCGCGAAACCGTCGGTATCGGGCAGCATCACGTCCAGGATCACCAGCGACAGCTGGTCGGTGTGCGCGTGCAGCTCGGCCAGGAAGCTCTCGCCGTTGTGCGACAGGATCACCTCGTACTGGTTTTTCTCCAGGTAGGTCTTGAGCAGGACGCGGGTCTTTTGGTCATCGTCTACGATCAGTATCTTGCGCACCGGGTGCTCCTTGGCTTCTGAGGTTAAACAAGCGGAACAGCGCGCCCAGGCGGCGTTGCGCCTCGGCCGGCGTGGCCCGGTCGTCTAGAAAATATCGGTGGATTTCGGCGATGATGGCGTCGCGGCTTGCTTCGTCGGTGGCCATGCGGTGCACCAGGCTTGGCGCTTGCACCGCCGCGCCCTGCGCGAAGGTGGTCCAGGAGGCGCGCGCGCAGCTGTCCATCTTCGACACGTCGGCGTCGCGCCGCACCGGCACCGCGCCCTTTAGCGCGTTGAACTCGGCCTGCGCCGGCGACGACACCAGCAGCCGCGCCATCTTTTCCTGCGACGCCATGTGGCGGTAGTCGCCCGCGAACATGGTGAGCGTATCGACGCTGTACAGGTGGTACTTGCCCGTGTCCGGCGCGGTGCCGCAGGCATAGTCGTCGTCCAGCGCCATACCGCGTTCGGCCAGCTCCGGCTTGGCCCAGTCGCCCATAATCATCATCGCGGCCTCGCGGCGCGCGAACTGGCGCACCACTTCCGGCCATGGACGCTCATCGAGCTGGCCGCTGATCCAGCCCTTGACCACGCGCAGCCTCTCCAGCGCCTCGGTGGTGCGGCGGTCGATGGCGGCAGCGGGATTGCGGCGCACGAACAGATCGCGATAGAACTCAGGGCCGCTTTCGGCCAACACCAGGTTCTCGAACAGCGCGGCGACCTGCCAGGCTTCGCTGCTCTGCGCCAGCGGCGTGATGCCGGCGGCCTTGAACTTGAGCGCGACGTTCTGGAATTCCGCCCACGTCTGCGGCGGCGCCAGTTTGAGCTGGGCGAACAGCGCGCGGTTGTAGTACAGCGTATTGACGCGGTGGATGCCGAGCGGCGCAGCCACCACGTGCTTGCGGTGCTGGATCAGCACCTGGATGGTGGGGAAGAGGAAGCCGTTCCAGTTGCCCGCGCTGGCCACGTTGTCGATTTCCAGCAGCAGGCCCAGTTCCGCCCATTCGGCGACGGAAACGCCGATGATCTGCGTGACTTCGGGCGCATCGCCCGCCAGCACGCGGCTCTTCAGCACCTTGCCGGCGCCCAGCCCCGCGCCGCCGGGAATCGCGGCGTCCTTCCATTCGAGGCCTTCGTCGGCCATGCGGGAGGCCAGAACATTGGCGGCCTTGCGCTCGCTGCTGGAGGTCCACCAGTGCAGCACCTGCAGCGTATTGAGCGAGGCGACCGGTGACGTCGCGCCGGCCGCCGCAGGCTGCTGCGGCAGTTGCGTGGCCTGGGCCATGGTCAATGCGCCGCAGTTGAAGGCGCAGGCGGCGGCCAGCAAGCCGAAGGACCAGGCCTTGGCGGGCGGCGCGCGGCGGGCGGTCGAACGAAAGCGTAACCAGTCTGACCACGGCAAGGCTACTTTTTCTGTCGACGCAATCACTCGTTATCCCGAATAAAACAGTGCCACGATTATAACGGAGAAGGTAGCCTCCGGGATGAATTGGTATGCTTTGCGCGGCCCCTCCCCGCTCAGGGGTTGTCGATGCGCGACACCACACCCGGCCTGCCGTTGCGGCCGAACGCGGCGACCTTGATCTGGCCCTTGTCCGATATGGGTCCGCTAACTGGTTTGCTAGTGGTATTCGGCTCACTGCCATCACTGGTGTAGCGCATCGCGATACCCGGCAGGACGTGATTGACCAGCACCTTGCCGTTATCGACCACCAGCCCGGGAGGCGCGATGCGGTAGTCAACGCCGGTGCGCTCCAGGTCCAGGCGTGGCAGCACGCGTTGGCTCAGCGTGTTGACGAAGCCGGACCATGCGGTGCGATGCAGCGCGGCGGCTTTGGCGGCGTCGGTCTCCGTCGCCCAGGCGGGATCGGGCGCCCATGAACGCTCGGCCATCGCCAGCAGGCGTGGCATGACGAGGTAGTCCATGCGTTCCGTCGTGCGTACGGTTTCCGTGAACAGCGTCGCCTCCAGCCCGCGTATGCGGCGCTTGCCGTAGTCGGTCAGTGCGTCCTTGCCAACCAGCGGCGGATTGGCGTTCTTCAGGTAGTCCAGCGGGATGAAGTCGTAGACCGTATCCAGTTCGACGTAGTCGCCCCAGTTCACTCCCGGTTCTTCGGGGTTGGCGTTGTAGGCCATGTCCATGTACATCTTCGTCACCGGCGCCAGCACAATGTCGTAACCGGCGTTGGCCAGGCGGTAGGCGAAGTCCTCGGCGCCTTCCGTGTTGTTCCAGACGTAGGCGCTGAAGCCGCGCTGCGTGAAGCGTGGATTGGGGATCAGCTTATGCTCGCCGCGCACTTTGGTGGCGCGGGCAGCCATCTCTTCCCAGCCGGAGGCGTACAGGCCGTGCTTGCGCAGGATGGCGTCGACGCGGTCGTAGAAGTAGTCCCACAGTTCGGCGGTGCTTTCCAGTTTCTTCTTCTGCATGACCATACGGCTGGCGGGCGACTGCTCCCATGCGCCGCCCGGCAGCTCGTCGCCGCCGACATGGATGGTGTGCAGCGGTGCGCCGGCCTCCTTGTGCATCGCCACAACCTGCGCGATGACATGGTCGATGAAGGTGAAGCTGGATTCCAGGCCGGGATTGATCACGTGGTCGTTGTACAGCTGCGGCGATTTGTAGACCGACTTGTCGGCGAAATCGTTGAGCAGGTATTTGGCGGCGTCGCCCTTGCCTGCGGCTTTCAGGCGGTGGTAGCGGGCCTCCATCGCCTTGACGGCGGCGCGGGCGTGGCCCGGCATTTCGATTTCGGGAATCACCTCGATATGGCGGGCGGCGGCGTAGCGCAGGATCTCGATGTATTCGGCGCGGGTGTAGTAGCCGGTGCCGCTGGCGTCAGCCGGGTTCGGGCCGGAGCCGTAGGCCGGTTGCAGGCGCACGCCCTGCTCCGCGCTATGGCCGCGTACTGCGCCGATGGTGGTCAGCTCGGGCAGGCCGGCGATCTCCAGCCGCCAGCCTTCGTCTTCGGTCAGGTGGAAGTGGAATTTATTGAGCTTGTAGCGGGCCATCAGGTCCAGCAGCTTGAACACGGTCTGCTTGGTGTGGAAGTTGCGGCCGACATCGAGCTGGAAGCCTCGATACTCGAAGCGTGGCGCGTCGGTGATGGTCAGCTCCGGCAGCTCGATGCTGCCCGCTTCCGCGCCAGGCAACGGCAGCAGGTCGCGCAGCGATTGCAGGCCGTAGGCGACGCCGGCGGCGCTGTTGCCGACGATGTCGATGCCGCTGCCTGCCTTGATCGTCAGCGTGTAGGCTTCCGGCGAGGTGGAGCCGGACACCGTGCCCACGCTCAGGCGCAGCGCGGTCGCGCCGGTGCTGCTGGCCGGCAGGCTGGCCGCGAACAGCGTGCGCGCGAATGCGGCTTCGGTCTTCAGCGCGGCCGGTGCGGCGATATTCGGCAGCGCGGCCAGTTTCAGTTTGCCGCCGCCAGCCTCCAGATGCTGCGGCGTCGGGAACACCGGCGGCAACGCGGCGGCCGGCAGCCAATCAGCGTTGGCGTTGCGGCGATAGATATCCTGCACGGTGACGACAGGCTTGGCGCCGCTGCTGCCCTTGTCCAGCTGCTCCGGGCGCGTAACCGGCAGCAGCTGATAATCGGCGATGGCCTGGCCGACATCCGGCGCGTCATCGTAGACCAGGTAAGGCCCGGCCGGCGCCTTGGCAAGCTTGATGACCAGGTCCGGATGGTTGTAGGCGATATTCAGCGTCTGCCCGGCCGGCACGCCAGCGAAGCCCGGTGCGGGACGAATGCGGAACAGATTGCCGGCAACCTGCTCCAGCACCAGCTTGCCCTCCAGCGGCCCGGTCGACACGCCGTCCATGACATTGAAGTACAGCGACCAGCCCTGCGCAGGCAAAGGCTGCTGGTCAACGTTGGACAGGATGAACCGCGCCTGTGTTCCACCGCCCGGCGACTCGGGCGTGAACACATTGCGCACCAGTTCCCAGCGCAGGCGAAGCTGCGCGCCGCTGGCATAGCCCTCCAGCGCCCCCCGGGCCGCTGGCGCCTTCGCTTCCGGCGCTGCATGCACCACCTGCACCAACGAACCGCCCGCCATCGCCACCATCAGCCACGAGGCCAAAACGAAACCACCGCCCTTGCTTTGCTTACGCATTCGATTCCTTTTCATTTACCAGGTCGCGCCAAAACGGATGCCGTAGATGCGCGGGTCGTTATAGGATGCCGTTACATAGCCGGGGTCCACCACGCTTGCATAGTTCTTCGCCAGCGTCTGCCCCCAGTTTTTCACATAAGCCTCCACATGCCATTTTCCGTTCGGCGAAACCAGCTTGAGCGCCGCATCGACCGTGGTGTAGGCTTTCTGCGCATCGGAGATGTGGGGATTATCCAGATTCCGCAGCGAGAAGTACATCTTGTCCTGCCAGCGCGCCGAAATCCATGGCGTCAACGTGTACTCGCCAATCTCAAAGTCCTGCGACGCGTTCAGGTTCAGCGTATTGGCCGGCGCATACGGCAGGCGGTTGCCCGCGATATTCAACGGGAATTTACCGGCGAACAGCGGGTCCGTGCCCTCGTACGCGACGCAAGGCGGAGCGCCATACTTCTCGCGGATATTACAGCTGATCGAACTGTCCTCGCTGTAGGTCGGATAGGACTTGATGACCGCCTTCAGGTGCGAATACGAATAGCCGATGTGCGAACCTGGCCAGGGCTTGTACTCGCCCTCGATCTCCAGGCCGGAGATATTCGCCTGCGCCGCATTCTGCGTGCCGTAAATGACCACGCTGTCGCAGTAAGGATTGGTGACGGTGCACGGCACCTTCGGAATGATCTTGCCGACAGTGACGCCGCCGGTCAGCTGCATGTCCTTGTAGCGGCTGTAGAACGCGGTGGCCGAGAAGGTCAGCTTGTTGTTCAGCAGGCGCCCCTTGTAACCCAGCTCGAAGTTGGTCAGCGTCTCCGGGTTCCACGGCATGTTGGTGTAGTGCGGTCCCGGCGTCATGCCGGCGCAATTGCCGTTCAAGCCGGTGCGGCAGATGTCCTCCTTGTCGCTGAAGCCACCGGCCTTGTAGCCGGTCGACAGCGAGGTGTAGACCAGGTCGCGCGGCGTCAGCTGGCGGCTCAGGCCCAGGCGCCAGGTGAACTTCTTCCACGACGCCGAATCGTCGCTGACCACCGGATGAATGGACGAATCGAAACCGCCCGCGCCGTAGTAGCCGCCCATGCCCGGCTTCAGGTCCGAGCTGTTGAACGGGACGAAGCCCGGAGTTCCCGGCGTGCCGGGATTATGCAGCCCCTTGAAGTAGATCGCCGGATCGTCCGAGAACGCCGTATCCCAGTATTGACCGCCGACGTCCTTGCGGGTGTCGCGGGTCATGCGGCCGCCAACGGTCAGGTTCCAGGTTGGCGCGAATTCCCAATCGGCCTGCGCGAAGATGGCCTTGGAATCGGACTGGCGGTCGGCCTGGTGGTAGAAGTACGACTCGGCCGGGAAACCATAAGTGCCCCACGACGCACCCAGGTAGTCCTGCGCGTAGTCGATCATGTTCTTCTCGTGCATCCAGAACAGGCCGGCCACGTAGCGCAGGCGGTCGTACTTGCCGCGCAGTTGCAGCTCATGGACGGTGGAGACATACTTCGACGCAGTGGTGTAGGTGGCGAAGTCGTTGAACGGAGATGTGCCAGGCCGCGTGGCCAGCTCGCTCTCGATAGGCTGGTAGCCGCTGTCGCTGTCCTGGATTTCGCGCCGCTTCTGGCTCGACCACGATGCGTTGTATTCGATGGTGGTGGACGGGTTCAAGTCCCATACCAGGCCGCTGCGCACGGTGTCGATGGTCATGTCCATCACGCCCGGCACGTTGACCTTCACGTCCCACTGCCCACCCGTGCAGGCGTAGGGCGTGCCGGCCGCCTGTTCGCAGTCCTTGATCGGCAGGTCGCCCGCGCCGTTGTTCTGGTACTTCTCGTACGTCAGGCGCCAGTCCAGGTCCGGGCGGATTTTCCAGCGCGCCTGCAAGCGCGCCGCGTATTCGTCTTTGTTGGTGTAGAACTTGTTGGCGCCGACCTTCTGGTTGAAGCGCTGGTCGACGTCCGGAATGATCTTGCCGGCGGCGTCGCGCGCAGGCACGATGCCCAGCGCCGGGAAGTCCGCCGCGTAGAAGTCCTGCTGCTGGTTGATGTAGCCGTCGCGCTTGATCTTCATCGCCGTCACGCGCAGCGCGAAGTTGTCGCTGACCGGGATGTTCTGCACCGCCGATATCTGGCGTCCACGGTAGTTGCTCACATCCGCCTCGACGGTGCCGTAGCTGCTGCCGAATTCCGGCTTGGCCGGGATGATGTTGATGCTGCCGCCGGTCGAGTTACGGCCGAACAGCGTGCCCTGCGGGCCGCGCAGCACCTCGACCTGATCCAGGTCGAACATCAGCGCCAGCGCAGCCTGGGGCCGCGGCTGATACAGCCCCGCCACGTGCAGGCCGACGGCCGGGTTGCCGATCTCCGTGAAGTCGGAACTGCTCACGCCCCGGATCGCGATCTGCACCCCGCCGCTGCCATCGTTCGACGTCCCCAGTTGCAGATTGGGGATCTGGCCGCTCAAGCCGCGCACGTCGGTGATGCCGTCACGGCTCAATGCTTCCTGTGTCACCGCCGTTACCGCTACCGGCGTCTTGAGCAGCGACGTGGAATGGCGCGTCGCCGTTACCTTGACTTCCGCCACCTGGTCCTTGGTGGCGATGGCCGACGCATCGGAGCCTTCCTGCTGCTGCGCCGCCGCGCCGCCAGCCATGCCAGCGCAGGCGCTGGCGATGGCGAGACTCATTAACTTTTTATTGGTACTGTGATGCGACATCATTGCTCTCCCGATTAAAACGTTATTTATCCCGCCATCTACCCAGCATTACGCTCAGCTTTTTTAGAACTTGGCTTTCAAGCCAACGCTGTAGCGCGCACCGTTTTCATACACACCCACCGGCAGGCCGTCGGTGGTATTGGTCCGGATGACTTCATTGGTGATGTTCACCGCCGTGAAGTACAGGCTGACCTTCGGCGTGATATCCCAGCTGGCCGACGCATCCCACTGGCCGTAGGCGCTGGTCACATCCTGGCCGCCCTCATCCAGGGCACCGTAGGCCTTGGAGCGGTAGTTGTACGACAGCCGCGCGCTGTAGCCGTTCTTCTCGAAGAAGCCGGTGATGTTGGCTTGGTTGCGCGAGTTGCCCACCACGTTCAGCTTCACGCCACCCGCATTTGCGCCGGTCTTGGCGTCGGTGTAGGTGTAGTTGACGATGGCGCCGAAGCCGCTGCTGAAGGCTTGCTGCCATTGCAGTTCCAGGCCGTTGACCGTTTCGCCGTTGTTGGCGTTGTACGGGCGAGTCACAGGACGCACCACACCGGCCACGTTTTCCTGCGTCGTCTGCGTGTAGATGAAGGTGTCCAGCTTCTTGGCAAACAAGGTCGCCGACAGCAGCGACGCATCGGCGTAGTACCACTCGGCGCCGATCTCCGCCTGGTTGGCGTGGTAAGGCTTGAGCAGCGGATTGCCGGAAGTGGCGGCGTTGGTGGTGCCGCTGACTTCCGTACTGGCGCTCAAATCGCTGTAGGTGTTACGCGCCATCACACGCGCCACGGCGCCACGCACCAGCAGGTCCTTGTTGACGGTGTAGACCGCGTTCAGGTTGGGCAGCACATCGGTGTAGCTGCGGCTGACGTTGGCCAGCGAGTAGTTGCCGGTGCCCGTCAAGTCCTGGTAAGCCTCGGAGTTCTGGTCGGCCTTGACGATGCGGGCGCCGAAGTCGCCGCGCCATTGGCCGAAGGCGAAGTCCGCACGCGCATAGGTCGCGTAGATCTTTTCCTTGATCTTGTAGTACTCGCCCTTCGCTTCCGCGTAGACCATGCCCTTGTCGTACATCGGGAAGCCTTTGGAGTAAGCCAGGCCGTCATCCACCCACGCATACTGGGTCAGCGAGCCAGGATTGGCGGCCTTCTGGCTTAACAGCGGCGACGCACCGGTCGACAGATCGGCCAACGAGAACGACTGCCAGCCCACGTTGCCAGGGCCGTCGGTGCCGATGATGCGATGGTTCTGCACCGTGGTGTCGCGGAACTTGGCGCCCACCTTGATCGACTTCAGGAAGCCGTTGTTCAAGTCCAGCGTCAGGTCGCCCTGCGCGTAGTTCTCCTTGGTCTCCATGCGGCGGATCCAGTCGCGCGAGCTTTGCAAAGTCAGCTTGCTCGCGTCGAGCGGATTGATGTCCAGGTACTTGACCTCATAGGTGTCCGGCGCGATGTTGAAGGTGGTGCGGGTGTTCCCGACGAACCAGAAGTTGCGGTCATGGTCACTGCCGCCGGAGCCTTTGGTGGTACCGGCCTGGCCGTGGAATTTCCAGTTGTCCGCATCGTAGGTGCCTTCCAGGTCCAGCACTTCCGACTTCACGTAGGACTGGCGGAAGATAGGCTCGAACGACACGCCGCCCGTCGGGCCGACGGTGCCGCCGACCAGCGCCTTGGTGCCGTCGGAGGTGGTGATGAACTTTGGATTGGTGACGGCGATATTGCCCTTCTTGTCCGCCAGACCGCCCGCTTCCCACAGGTAGTTCTGGTTGCTGTTGTCCATGCTCATATCCGAGTTCATGTAGTTCAGCGAGAGGTCGGTGTTGGCGTTCGGGCGGGCCTGCAGCGTGATGTCGCCGGTGGTGCGCTTGCGGTCCTGGCGGAAGATGGCCGAGCCGCCGCCCCACGACGCATAAGCGCCTGGCGTAACGACGCCGTTCTGGTCGACGATGTTGTACTTGGTCGAATCGGTGAAGTTTTCCAGGCCGTCGCGGCGCATGGTGCGCTGCTGGCGGCTCAGGGCGACCAGTGCGCCGAAGGTCTTCTGTTCATTGGTCCAGCTCAGCAAACCGGAGAGCTGCGGGTCGGTCTTCTTCGGCAGCTTGCTGTAGGTCGCTTCCGCCGACACCTGCGCCACCAGTGGCTTCAGCTGGAATGGCTTGCGGGTCTTGACGATGACCAGGCCACCGATGCTGCCCTCGTCCAGGTCGGCCGACGGGCTTTTGTACACGTCGATGCTGCCCACCAGTTCCGATGCAAGGATGTCGTAGTTGAAGCCACGGCTCTGCGAATCGTTCTTCCACCAGTAGCCCGAGGCGACTGCCTGGCCGTTCAACTGCGTCAGGTTCAGGTTCTTGTCGGTGCCGCGTACGAAGATGTCGCGGCCCTCGCCCCAGGTGCGGTCCACGGAGATGCCCGGCACGCGCTGCAGCGAGTCGGCCACGTTCTTGTCGGGGAACTTGCCGACTTCCTCGGCGGTCACGGTGTCGATGACGTTGCCGGAATCGCGCTTCTCGGCCAGGTTGCGCTTCAGGCGCTCGCGGATGCCGCGCACCTCAACGGTTGCGGTGTCGCCAGCGGGTACCGCGTCGCTGGCCTGCGCCGCTTCGGCCGCAACTGGATCGGCTGCGTAAGCATGGTGCGCAAAGCCGCCGCTCAGCGCCAGCGCGATCAAGTTAGGTAGTAGTTTTTTCTTAAATACCGGCTTAGTCATTCAATTCTCCTTGTTTGAAAATGTGAACCGCATAGATCTCAGACACTGCGCATCATGCCGCGCGCGGCCGAAACCATATTCCCCGGACGCAGGCGTCGTAGCGCCTGTCCCCCTTCGTCAAACACGTGGAAGGCGGTGCTGTCGGCCGAGAAGACGATGGATTGTCCGATCTCGACGTGACGTTCGCCGTCTCCGCGTATCACCACGTCTTCTCCACCCTCACGACTGACGTAGATGTAATTGGCTTCGCCCAGGTGTTCGACCACACTGACCTCGCCTTTGAAAACTTCCGAACCGGCGCGCAATTCGCTGATATGTTCGGCGCGCAGGCCCAGCGTCACCTTTGTGCCGATGCGCAGGCCGCTGCCGTCGACATAGGCGCGCACCGACTCGCCGCTGGGCAGCAGCACCAGCACGCCGCCGGGGCCCGCCTCGGCGATGGTGCCGGCCATCAGGTTCATCTTCGGCGAGCCGATAAAGCTCGCCACGAACAGGTTGCGCGGCTGCTGGTACAGGTCCAGCGGCGTGCCGGCCTGCTGGATCTTCCCTTCGTGCATGACGACGATCTTGTCGCCCAAGGTCATCGCCTCGACCTGGTCGTGCGTGACGTAGACGATGGTGGCGTCGAGCTGGCGGTGCAGCTTGGCGATCTCAAGGCGGGTCTGCACGCGCAGCGCGGCGTCCAGGTTGGACAGCGGCTCGTCGAACAGGAACAGGCGCGGTTCGCGCACGATGGCGCGGCCGATGGCCACCCGCTGTCGCTGGCCGCCGGACAGCTCGCGCGGCAGGCGTTCCAGCAGATGCTCGATCTTCAGCGTGGCGGCGGCGCGGGTGATGCGCTCCTTGATCGCCGCCTTGCCCTGCCCCGCCACCTTCAGGCCGAAGGCCATATTCTGGAACACCGTCATGTGCGGATACAGCGCGTAGCTCTGGAACACCATGGCGATGCCGCGTTCTGCCGGCGGCAGATGGTTGACCACCTCGTCGCCGATGGACATGCTGCCGCCGGTGATGCTCTCCAGGCCACACAGCATCCGCAGCAGCGTCGATTTGCCGCAGCCGGACGGGCCGACCAGCACCACGAACTCGCCGTGTGCGATATCCAGATCGATGCCGGCCAGGACATCGGTCTTGCCATCGTAGGATTTACGCAGCTGCTTCAGGCTGACACTTGCCATTACATTCCTCTTTCAGTTATTGGGTTACTTGACCGCGCCAGCCGTCAGGCCGCGGATCAACTGGCGCGAAAACAGCGCGTACAAAATCAGCATCGGTATCACGGCCAGCGACAGCGCCGCCAGCACGGAATTCCAGTCGGTGACGTACTGGCCGATGAACTGCTGCACGCCCAGCGTGACGGTCTTGGTGCGGTCGGACGGCGCCAGGATCAGCGGGAACCACAGGTCGTTCCACGCCGGGATCATGGTGAACACCGCCACCGTCGCAATCGCCGGCCGTATCAGCGGCAGCACCACCTGGAAGAAGATGCGCACCTCGCCGACGCCGTCGCAGCGCGCCGCGTCCTTCAGCTCCGACGGCACCTGGCGCATGAATTCGGACAGGATCATGACCGCCAGCGGCAGGCCCTGCGCCGTGTACACCAGGATCAGCGCGGCCAGCGTGTTGACCAGTTCCAGCTTGACCATCAGCTCCAGGATCGCCACGGTGCCGAGGCGGATCGGGATCATGATGCCGAGGGCGAGGAACAGCGTCAGCACGCGGTTGCCCATGAAGCTGTATTCCGACAGCGCCCATGCCGCCATCGCGCCGAACAGCACGATGCACAACAGCGCCAGCAGAGTCACATACAAGCTGTTGCCAAAGTAGAGCAGGAAGTTGGTGCTGGCCAGGACTTTCTGGAAGCCGATGAAGGTCAGCGAATCCATCGTCGGCAGCGCCAGCGGATCGTCAAAGATGGCGGCGCGGCTCTTGACCGAGTTAATCAGGATCAGCGCGATCGGGAACAGCGCCAGCACGGTGTAGGCGATCAGCGCGGCGTGCACCATCAGGCGGCCCGGTTCGAAACGGCTGGCCAGCGGTACGGGTGGGTTCATGGCGATAGCGGTCATGGCGCGGCCCTCACAGTGCAAAGCGGGTCAGCCTGCGCTGGACACCGACAAAATAAACGCCCACGCCGGCCAGGATCACCAGGAACATCAGCGTGGCGACGGCGGAACCCAGGTAGGCATTGCCGACCTGCGCCTGGTAGCCGAAGAAGGTGCGGTAGAACAGCGTGCCCAGGATATCGGTCGAATAGTTCGGCCCGGCCAGCGCGCCCTTGATCGAGTAGATCAGGTCAAAGGCGTTGAAGTTGGCGACGAAGGTCAGTATCGTCACCAGGCCCAAGGTCGGATAAATCAGCGGCAGCTTGATCTGCCAGAAGATGCGCAGCGCACCGGCGCCTTCCACGTGCGCCGCTTCGACGATTTCCTCCGGCACCGCCAGCAGCGCGGCGTAGATCAGCATCATCGGCATGCCGATGTACTGCCACACCGAGATCATCGAGAGCGTCGCCAGCGCGGTTTCCTCCTGCCCCATCCACGGCGCGAACCAGTCGGCCAGGCCGGCAAAGCCCATCAGCTTTTCACCCACGCCCCACAGCGGCGACAGGATCAGCTGCCAGATAAAGCCGATGATCACCACCGACAGCAGCGTCGGCAAAAAGATCAGCGTGCGGTAGGTACGGGCGCCGCGCAGCCCTTTCAAACTAAACAGCGTCGCCAGCAGCAGGCCGATGGGGTTCTGCAGCAGCATATGGATGCAGAAGAACTTGGCGTTGTTGGCCATCGCGTTCCAGAAGCCGGCCGACCAGTCGGGATCGAGCAGGATGGTGCGGAAGTTCTCCAGGCCGACGAAGACGGTCTTGCCGCTGTCGTCGGCGTTGAAGAAGCCCTGCCCCAGCGTCTGCACCAGCGGCAGTGCGCTGAACAGAGAATAGATCAGCACCGCCGGCGCCAGGAACAGCAGCAGCTGCCAGGGCCGCACCGTATTAACCGCATGTTTCAAATAAGCCTCCAGAATTCAGAATTCGGGCAAAAAAAGAGCCGGCGCCGCGCCCGGCGCCGGCCAAAGGAATCACACAATCAGGGGGAGGGATTGGTGTGATACTACTTTTGCTGTGGCTTGTACCACTTCGCAAATCCGTTTTGCAGCTTGGTGGCGGCGTCCTTGGGCGCCAGCTTGCCGTTCAATACCTGGGCGTTGATGTTCCACAGTTCGCTCTCCATGCTGGGCTGGCCGCGATTCAGCACCTGGGCGTTGAAGCGGATGGTGGAAGCGCAGGTGCTGCGCCATTCCGCCATCTGCTTGGCTACCGGGTCGCGCACCGCGATCAGGTGGTTGGACAGCGAGAAGAAACCGGTCACGCGGTTGGTGTAGATGTCCGCGAATTCCTGCGAGCCCACCCAGGCCAGGAATTTGAAGGCGTCGTCCTTGTTGCGCGACTTTTTGTTGATGCCGATGCCGATGTCCATGTGGTCGGAGATGAAGCACGGGTCGCCCGCCTTGCGCACCGGCGGCGGAAACGCGCCCAGCTCCAGGCCCGGCGTCTGGCCGAAGTACGAGATATCCCACGAGCCGGTCGGGTAGATCGCAGCGCGGCCCAGCGCGAACTGGTTCTGGCTGTCGCCGTAGGTCTGGGCGCTGGCGCCCTTGCTCAGATAAGTACCCATGCGCTGCTCGAACTGCAAGGCCTCGACGAAGGGAGCATCGGTCAGCTTGGCTTTGCCGGATATGAGGGCCTTGCGCCCTTCCTCGCCGCGCCAGAAGTTCGGGCCGATATTGGTATAAACCATTTGGCTCGATTCCCACTGGTCGGCAGTGCCCAGCGCCAGCGGCGCTACGCCGCCCTTCTTCAACGCCTCCAGCACGCCGAAGAATTCATCCACCGTTTTCGGCGGTTGCAGGTTCAGCTTCTTGAAGATCTTCTTGTTGTACAAAAAACCGTGGATCACGGAAGCCACCGGCATGCAGAAGGTGTCCTTGGCGTCGTCGGTCTGCCAGGCCACCGTCGACGTGGGCGCGAAGTTCTGCATGCCCGCTTTGCCGTCCAGTTTTTCCAGGTGCCCCTTCTTGTACAGCGACAGCGATACGTCGAACGGACGGCAGGCGATCAAGTCGCCGGCCGTGCCGCCGGCCAGGCGCGCGGCCAGGCTGGAGTCGTATTCGGTCGGCGCGGTCGGCGCGAACTTCACTTCGATGCCGGGATTACTTTTCTCGAAGGCCGGCAGCAATACCTTTTCCCACAGCGTCTTGTCGTCGACGCGCCAGCTTTCGATCACCAGCGTGCCAGCCTGCGCGGCCTGGGCGGAGAACATGGCGGTCAACAGAGCGTTGCGAACAATCCGGCGTACTTGCATGGTTAAGTCCTTTTTGCGTAGCTTTATTTACAACGATGAATTTATTCTAGCATTGGCTTTTCTGTGACAAGAGGGTTAGTTGCATTATGGAATTAAACACATAAGACATTGAATTTATTGGGATAAGTTTTTCCGGGACGGCCACCGCATTACATTTCCTTACCGCCGAAGGGGCCGCAACGGGGTCTGCGCCCCGGGTTGGCGCAGCACTGTGCAAGGCTTCGCAAGAAATGCTTACAAAACTTAACAAAACTGTTGTGGCGCCTGTTGCAGGAAGGAGGCAAAGCGGCCGCGATCACCAGATAAAGCCTTGTTTAGTAAACCTGCGCTAAACTTTTCACCTAAGCCGCCAAGTCGTTTGACCCTGGCAGGACGCTGATGCAGACTTCTCGAAAAATAATGGAGACAAGATGGACCAAGCCACCAAAGACGTCGCAGTGACGATCAGGGATATCGCCCGCGTCGCCGGGGTGTCCGCCGGGACGATTTCGCGCGCGTTGAAAAACGAACCAGGATTGACCGAAGCCACGCGCCAGATGGTGCTGGAGGCAGCGCGGGAACTCGGCTACGACTTCTGCAAACTGCGTCCGAAACGCCTGCGCCGCCTGACCTTCCTGCTGCACCGCCAGCACAACACCGCCTCCAGCAGCCCGTTCTACTCGCCGGTGCTGCACGGTGCCGAAGAGGCCTGCCGTAAGCAAGGCATCGTACTGTCCTTCATGGCGGTCGGCCCGGCGGATGGTTTGATCGACCAGATACGCATGCACGCGCCGGACGGCATCGTCTGCGCCGGCTTCTTCGAACCGGAGACGCTGGAAGCGCTGCGCTCCACCGGCAAGCAGTTGGTGCTGATCGATATGAAGCTGCGCGGTTACAGCTCCGTCAATCCGGACAATATGATGGGCGGCTACCTCGCCACCAAACACCTGATCGACGCGGGCCGCACGCGCGTGGGCCTGATCTCCGGCCCGCTGTC
This sequence comes from Rugamonas rivuli, assembly GCF_009380165.1. Classification (GTDB taxonomy): domain Bacteria; phylum Pseudomonadota; class Gammaproteobacteria; order Burkholderiales; family Burkholderiaceae_D; genus Rugamonas; species Rugamonas rivuli. The sequence continues at coordinate 591,472 of NZ_WHUF01000002.1, read as the reverse complement.
GCACTACAGCATCCGCGAGCGCGCACGCGGCTACCGCCAGGCGCTGTTCGAGGAAGGCATACTGGCCGACCCGCGCCTGGAGGCCGGCCTGCCCGATGGCGTCGACCTTGAAACCGGCGCATGGGAAGCGATGGAGCAGCTGCTGTCCCTGCCCCATCCACCAGACGCCGTGTTCTGCTACAACGACAGCGCCGCCCTGGTGGCGATGCGCTGCTGCCTGGCCAAGGGCCTGAAAGTCCCGCACGACATCGCGATCGTGGGCTTCGACGACATCGCCACCGCCGTACTGGGGCACCGTCCGTTGACGACGCTGCGCATCGACAAAAAAGCACTGGGCGCGCTGGGCGTCGAGCTGCTGCTGCAAGGCCAGATGGCGGGGCCGGTGGAAAAAATCGCGCCGGTGGAATTGATCGTACGCGCCAGCACCGTGGTCGAAGGCTGGCGCCCGAAGCATCCCGCAACCCCTAAATGGACCTGACGATGGCCCCAGATTTTCAGTCCCGCAGCACCCTGCTGGACCACATCCGCCACACCAAGCAGTTCTACGATCCGCGTTGCGTGGACCCCAGCGGCGGCTTCTATCACTTCTACAAAGACGACGGCACCGTCTACGACAAGCACACCCGCCACGTCGTGAGCAGCACGCGTTTCGTGTTCAACTACGCGATGGCGTGGCGCCAGTTCGGCGAGGCGGCGGACCAGCAGCGCCTGCGCCACGCACTGGCCTTCCTGCGCGACGCCCACCGCAACCCGGCCACCGGCGGCTACGCCTGGCAACTGGACTGGAGCAACGGCAGCGGCACCGTTACCGACGGCACCAACCACTGCTACGGCCTGGCCTTCGTGCTGCTGGCCTACAGCCACGCGCTGATGGCGGGAGAAACCCAGGCCCGCGAATGGATCGCCGAAACCTACGCGCTGATGGAGCTGCGCTTCTGGCAATCGGCCCACGGCCTGTATGCGGACGAAGCCAGTTCCGACTGGTCCTACCTGTCGCCTTATCGCGGCCAGAACGCCAATATGCACGCCTGCGAAGCGCTGATCGCCGCCTTCGAAGCGACCGGCGAACGTGCCTACCTGCTGCGGGCGGAAACGCTGGCCCGCAACATCACGCAACGCCAGGCCGCGCTGTCCGGCAACCTGATTTGGGAGCACTACCACGCCGACTGGTCGGTCGATACCGAATACAACCGCCACGACAAGAGCAACATCTTCCGTCCGTGGGGTTATCAGCCGGGCCACCTGACGGAATGGGCCAAGCTGTTGCTGCTGCTGGAGCGCCACGGCGAACATCTCGCAGGCGGCACCAACTGGCTGCTGCCGCGCGCCGCAGAATTGTTCGACAGCGCGCTGGCCAAGGCCTGGGATCATGAGCATGGTGGCGTCTACTACGGCTTCGCGCCGGACGGCAGCATCTGCGACGATCTCAAATACTTCTGGGTACAGGCCGAAAGCCTGGCCGCCGCCGCGCTGCTGGCCGCGCGCACCGGCCAGACCCGCTACTGGACCTGGTACGACAAAATCTGGGCCTACAGCTGGGTGCATTTCGTCGACCACCGCTACGGCGCGTGGTACCGCATCCTGGGCACAGACAACAGCAAGCTGACCGACGAGAAAAGCCCGGCCGGCAAGGTGGACTACCACACCATGGGCGCGTGCTACGAAGTACTGAACGTATTGAAGGATTGAGATGACGGCATTTCCCATCTTCGTGGCGGCGGGCGAAGCGCTGACCGACATGATCGTGCAAGACCCGGCGCAACGCCAGTGGCTCAGCCAGACCGGCGGCTCGACCTGGAACGTGGCGCGCGCCATGGCCAGGCTGGATACGCCGACCGCCTTCGCCGGCGCCATCAGCCGCGACGTGTTCGGCGACGCGTTGTGGCAGGCCAGCGAAGCCGCGAGGCTGGACCTGCGCTTCCTGCAACGCTATGACAAATCGCCGCTGCTGGCGATCGTGCACCGCACCGATCCGCCGGCCTACTTCTTCGTCGGCGACGACAGCGCGGACCTGCAATTCGACGCGGCGGCGCTGCCGCAGGGCTGGCGCGCGCACTGCAAGTGGGCGCACTTCGGCGGCATCAGCCTGGCCCGGCAACCGCTGGCGGACAAGCTGGTGGCGCTGGCCGAACAGCTCAAACGCGACGGTGTACGCATCAGCTACGATCCCAACTACCGCCTGCTGATGGACCAGCGTTACGACGCCACGCTGCGCCGCATGACCGAACTGGCGGACGTGATCAAGGTATCGGAAGAGGATCTGGAAGGCCTGTTCCGCACCTACGACATCGACCAGGCCTTCGCCACGCTGCGCAGCTGGAACCCAGCCGCCACCTGCCTGTACACCAAGGGCGGCGACGGCGCATCGCTGCACATCGGCGACGTCGCCTGGCATCTTCCGGCGCCGTCCATCACCGTGGCCGACACCGTCGGCGCGGGCGACGCCAGCATCGCGGCGCTGGCCTGGAGCATGATGCATCGGCCGCAGCATCAGCCTGCGCAGCATTTGCAGTTCACGGTGGCCGCGGGCGCCGCCGCCTGCATGGCGCCCGGCGCATCGCCGCCATCGCTGGCGCAGATCGAGGCGCTGATCAAGTAAAACCTGGGGAAGAGACAGGGACACCGTCATACGGTTGTCATACAAGTTCGATAAGATTGCCGACTTTGTATAAAACCCATTGTCCCTCTTCCCTAGGTCCTCATGTTCCCGACTACTCCGTTCGTCCGATCCCGTTTGCACCTGGCCCTCGCGGCCGCCGGCCTGTGCGCGCTGCACGGCGCCGCTTTTGCCACTGAAGACGGCAACGAAGGCGCACTGTCCAAGGTCGTCATCAAGGCGACGGTGGAAAAGAAAAAACTGGGCGACAGCGTGAGCGGCGGTGCATTAGGCCGCAAGTCGGAACTGGATACGCCCTTCTCCACCAAGGCTGTCAGCAGCGACGAGATCGAGGACCGCCTGGCCACCAGCATTTCCGAAGTGTTGAAGTACGACGCCTCGGTGACGGCCATCAGCCCGCCGATCAGCACCCACCCCGCCACCATCCAGATGCGCGGCCTGCGCCTTGATGACCTGAACGGATACAAGGTCAACGGCCTGGCCAACGTCAACCGCGGCACCGAAATGCCGTTGGAGATGTTCGAGAGCGTGGAAGTGCTGAAAGGCCTCACCGGCTTTATGTACGGCTTCGGTTCGCCGGGCGGTATCGTCAACTACGTCAGCAAACGCCCCACCACCGACAAGAGCTTCAGCGCGGCGCTGGGCTACCAGGAAGGCGGCGCGATCAAGGAACATATCGACATGGGCGGCCGCATGGGCCAGGAAGGCGACTTCGGATATCGTCTGAACCTGCTGCATGAAGACGGCGGCGTACAGGAAGAAAGTGGCTCCATCAAACGCAACGCGGCGGGCCTGAACCTGGAGTGGCGCGTCAACCGCGACGTGGCGATCACCTACGATGCGATCTACCAGCGCCGCAAGAGCGTGGGCGGCACCGATGTCGTCATCTCGCCATCGTTCGTGGTGCCTTCGCCTATCGCCGGCGACAGCAAACTCAATAGCGTGGGCGCAGGCAGCGACGTCGAATTCGCTCTTTCCACCGTCGGCATGGAATACCGCCTTAGCCCTGAATGGATTGCCAACCTGTCGTACCGCACTTCGAACTCGACCCGCGTCTACAAGAAGGACCAGTACTACATCACCAGCAACAAGGGCGACTACAAGGACCGCGTCACCTCCGAGCTGCACGGCTACCACTTCGACCAGGCGCAGGCCAGCTTCGAAGGCAAGGTCAACGCCTTCGGCCTGTCGCATGAAATCGTCGCCGGCATCACTTCGCAAAACCTGTCGTCGACCTCCTCGGCCGTCACACCCAAGACCTATCTGGGCACCGGCAACCTGTACGCGCCGACCATCATAAACGTCGACAGCATCAACTGGAGCGGCGGCACCTACCGCGACGAAGCCACCCGCCAGGAAGCAGCCTTCGCCAGCGACACCGTAAAACTGAACGACAACTGGTCGGTGCTGGCCGGCGCGCGCTACACCCGCTACAACGACAACGCCTACTCCACCAAGGGCCTCGTCATCGCCAACTACCCGGCGCAGCGCACCACGCCGACCGTGGCGCTGATGTACAAGCCGGCCGCCGACACCACCGTCTACGGCAGCTACGTCGAGGCGATGGAGCAGGCTTCCAGCGCGCCGACTTCCACCGTCAACGCCAACCAGACTTTCGCACCGCTGAAGAGCAAGCAGGCCGAAGTCGGCATCAAGACGGAGCGCAGCTTCTGGAACGCCAGCGCGGCGCTGTTCCACATCAAGCGCGGCGCGCAATACACCAACGCCGCCAACGTCTATGTGGCGGACGGCGAATCCAAGTATCAGGGTGTGGAATTCAACACCGTGGTGCAGGCTGCGAGGAATCTGTCGATCGAAGGCGGCTTGATGCTGCTGGACGCAAAGCTGGAAAACGCCGCCGCGGCCTACACCGGCAAGCGCGCCGTCGGCGCCCCGCGTCGTCAGGTGTCGGTGCAGGCGACCTGGCGCGAAGTGCAGCCAGGCCTGGCCCTGCATGTAGGCACCCAGTATCTGGGCGAGTTGCCGATGGATGCAGCCAACGTCAACACGCTACCTGCGTACACGCTGTTTGACGCGGGCTTCAACTACCGTCACCGCTACTTCGGCAAGATGGTCAGCGTGCGCGCCAACATCTCGAATATCGCCAACCGCAAGTACTGGACCTACTACCAGGAGAACTACCTGAACGTCGGCTCGCCACGTACCGCCAGCGTGAATGTTCGCGTAGACTTCTAAGGTATGAAACCACCACGCCTTGCGGCCGGCGCCGCGCTATCCCTGTTGCTGTTGAACGCGTTCGGCGAGCAGTATTATCAAACCAAGACGCCGTATCAACCGCAGCAGGCCAGCGCCAGCTACGAAGCCGCACCGCAAGGCTACCGCGCGGTCTACACCCAGCTACTGGCGCGGCATGGGTCGCGCGGTTTGAGCAGCATGAAGACCGATCTGGCGTTGTACCAGCTGTGGCAGTTGGCCGGCAAGGAACAGGCCTTGACGCCGCTGGGCGCGCAACTGGGTGACGATCTTCTGCAAATGATGAAGGCCAATGCGTTGCTGGGCTACGGCGTGACGGGCATCACCAGGCCGGGCTACGGCAACGAGACCATGCAGGGTGTGACGGAGCACAAGCAGCTGGCCGAGCGCATGATGCGCCGCCTGCCGCAGCTGTTCCTCGATGCCGCAGGCGGCGCAGGCAGACAGCCGCGCCAGATCATGCTCGTCACCTCCGGCAAAGACCGCGCCGTCGACAGCGGCGACTACTTCGCCGGCTCGCTGGTGGCGCAACAACCGAATCTGCAAGCGCTGATCGTGCGCCCGCCATCGCTGGCGCCGCGCGCCGAAACGAACCACGACAGCCGCCCCGCAGGCACCGACCGCTTCCTGCTCTACTTCCACAAGCTGAGCGCAAAGCAGGACACGGTGGCCGACAGCAGCGATCCGCTGCACGCCACCTACCAGGCCAGCCAGCAATACCAGGCATGGGCAAAGAGCGAGGAGCTGCACGCACGCGAGGCCGCCTTGCTGGCGCAGCCGCAGGTGTCTGCCGCCGCCAAGGCAGTGCTGGAGCGCCTGTTCACGCCAGCCTTCGTCGCGGGTCTGGACCAAGGCCGCTACAGCGCCGCCAACACCGGCACTTACAGCTACACCAGCGCCGACGGCAAGTTCACCAACAAGCTGACCGGCGACGGCGACACCGAAATCAAATCCGCCGTCGACACCGCGCAAGCGCTGTACGACCTGTACGCGGCCGCCGCCGACATGAAGGCCGAACTGAAAGCCGACTTCACACGCTACATGCCCGCGCAGCAGGCCGCCGTGTTCGCGGCCACCGAGGATGCCATCGCCTTCTACACCAAAGGTCCAGGCATCGCCGAAAACGGCGGAGTCAATTACCGCATGGCGCAAACGCTGCTGGACGATTTTTTCAGCGAAGTGGACGCCATCGCCAAGGGCAATCTGTCGCACGCCGCCAAGCTGCGCTTCGCCCACGCCGAAATCGTCATCCCGATGGCGGCCATACTCGGCCTGCCCGGCATGTCCGAGCAGCTGCCGCGTGCCGTGACCTACAGCTACAGCAACAGCAACTGGCGCGGCGATCAGGTCGCGCCGATGGCGGCCAACATCCAATGGGATGTCTACACCAATGACCAGGGCCGCACGCTGGTTCGCATGCTGTACAACGAGAAGGAACTCGACTTCAAGCGCGAATGCGCGCAGGCGAAGATCGCACCCGGCAGCCATTTCTACGACTACGCCCGGCTGCGCGCCTGCTACCTGCCGAACTAGCGCGCGTTGTGGCGCTCAAGCGCTTCCCGTAACGCCGGCATGTAGGTGCGGCTGGCGCGCAGGAGGCGGCCGTCCCGCAAGCGCAGCATGGCGTCGCGATTGGTCAACGCCCGCAGTTCGGCCACCATGTCGATGCGTACAATCGCCGAGCGGTGCACACGCTGGAATTGCAGCGGGTCGAGCTGCATGGCAAGCTGGTGCAACCGTTCGCGCACCAGATAAGTCTTCTCGCTCACGTACAGCGTCGCGTAGTCGCCATCCGATTCGATGCGTTCAACTTCGCTGGTACGCACCAGTACAGTGCTTGCTCCCGCCCGTACTGTGAACGTCTGTATCCAGGGCGCGGGCTGGGTGGCGTCGCTCTGCCGGCGCCAGGGGAAGGCGCGGCGTGCGCGATCCAACGCCTCGTCCAGGCGCTCGTCATCGACTGGCTTGAGCAAGTAGTCAAGCGCGGCCAGATCGAATGCCTGCAACGCGAAGCTGTCGTAGGCCGTGACCAGGACCGCCATTGGCCTGCTGTCACTGGGCAGTGCGCGCAGCACTTCAAGGCCGCTACGGCCGGGCATCTCGACGTCGACGAACACGAGGTCCGGACGCAGCGCGGCCAGACCCTCGACGGCAGTGTCGCCGTCGCCATATTCCGCGACCAGCTCGAAGCCAGGTCTGTTCTCAAGCCGAGTTCTCAGCGCGAGCCGCGCCAGTGGTTCGTCGTCGACTATCGCAACGCGTATCGGGATGGACTTCATGCTGCGGCACGCAGCGGCAGCATCAGGCGCACATGGAAGCGGCTGTCGTCGCGCCAATCGGCGTTGAACTGGTGCTCCTCGCCGTACAGGTGACGCAGGCGTTCGGCTACGTTGACCAGGCCGATGCCGGAACCGGCGCTCGCCTCGGATACCGATCGGCGTCCATCGTTGAGCAAATCGACAGCCAGGTGCGTGCCGGTGTGCTCCACGCGGATGTCGAGCCGGCCCGCCGTGCCTAGCGGTGCGATTCCGTGACGGATTGCATTCTCGACCAGCGGTTGCAGCAACAGGTACGGAACCGCAGCGTCCAGCACATCAGGACCCGCCGTCATCGTCACCCGCAGGCGTTCGCCGAGTCGGGCCTGTTCGATGTCGAGATAGGCCTCGATCAGTGCCAGTTCCTCGGCCAGCGCGTGTTCGTGGCGACCGTCGTGCGCGAGGGTGGCGCGCAGAAAATCGGCAACGCGGCTGATCATGCGATTGGCTTCGCGATTATCCCCGGCGGAGACGAGAGCCGATATCCCGTTCAGCGTATTGAAGAGGAAGTGCGGATTCACCTGCAAACGCAAGGCGCGCAGCTCGGCGTCCCGCGCGTGCGCGAGGGCTTGCGCGAGGTGCAGCTGGGCGCGTTGCAGAGACAGGTAGTACACCGCCACCGCATGCACCGCGCAGAAGGCAATCAGCGCGAGCCAGCAGCCATCGAGTTCCCTTGCCAGACCTGTCCAGCGATAATCGGTCCGCAGCCCAAGTGCGATTGCCAGGCACTGCCCCGCCACCGCATTCGCGATCGACATCAGGTAACTGACCGCCAGCAGCACCACCGCCGTGAACAGCAGCGAACTCTCACGGCGCCACAAGGCGCGCTGCAGCAGGGCCAATGGAACGATCCACGCCATGCAGGTCACGAAATACAAGCCGCGAAAGGCGGCGGCGTAGCCGTGGCCGAGCTCAGGCAATCCAAGGATCGCCATGCAGACGGCGACAGGCAGCGCCGCGAGGACAGCGACGAGGTGTGGAGCGGGTTCTTTCACGCAGACTGTCCGGGGAAATAGGAAACCAGCGATTCTAACGTGTTAGCTGCCGATCGAGAAAAGCATGGAGCTGATCTTCCAGCCCTCTTCGGTGTACACCATCTGCCAGCTTTCGGCGCCACGGTTGTTGATCTTGCCGCCGGCGAGGAAGTCGAAGTTGAAGTACACCGAACCCACGGCGCCATTCGTATCGATGCGCACATCGTAGAACCGCTCCTCGATCGGCTGGGGAGACGTCTGGACAAACTCCACGAACTTTTGCCAGGTCGAGCGCCGCACCTTGCGCGCCGTCGGGAACTTCGCCTTGATCTCGTTCCAGGTCGTGGCATCGTCGACCGCCAGCCAGCTATCGTGGTCCTGCAGGAACAGGCTGCCCAGGGTTTTCCCGTCATGGGCGATGATCGCGGCTTGAAACTGCTGCACGACCTGGCGGATGGCCGCCACGTCGGCGTCATGCGCTGCGTCGGCGGCGCGCGCAGGTGCGACGCACGATATCAATACGGCGACGACAAAAGCAAGGGAAGACAATATGCGCATACAGGCTCCAAAGTGACTAAAAAGTAAAGAAGTCACGATAAGCACCCCATGCGCGCCGGTCCAGCGGAATGCGCCGGGCCGTGCAAGGATTGCGGCGAAGCGGTGTAGCCCCTCGCAGGCGGTGATTGTATCCACACGGAAACTATTCACTGTCACAAACGCAACGTTTGATTCAAATCGTTACGAGGCTCTCTTTTTTATAGTGATAGACTTGGTAGGTCTTTTCATATTATGAGAGGCTTCCCCCATGAACCAGATGACCAGGCGTCAGTTCCTTCGGGTGACTGGCGCAACCATCGCGGGTTCGAGCATCGCGCTCCTCGGCTTTGCGCCGGCAACGGCCCTGGCCGAAGTCCGGCAGTACAAGCTGGCGCGCAGCACCGAAACCCGTAACACCTGCCCCTACTGCTCCGTAGGCTGCGGGATACTCATGTACGGTCTGGGCGACGGCGCCAAGAACGCCAAGGCCAGCATCATCCACATCGAAGGTGATGCAGACCATCCGGTCAACCGCGGCACGCTGTGCCCGAAGGGCGCAAGCCTCATCGATTTCATCCACTCCGAAAACCGCCTGCTGGTGCCCGAGTACCGCGCACCCGGTGCGACCGAATGGAGCAAGATGTCCTGGGATGATGCGCTGACCCGCATCGCCAAGTTGATGAAGGCCGATCGCGACGCCAATTTCATCGACAAGACGGCGGACGGCAAGACCGTCAACCGCTGGACCACCACCGGCATGCTGTGCGCGTCGGCGGGCACCAACGAGGTAGGCTACCTGACCCACAAAACCATGCGCAGTCTGGGCATGCTGGCATTCGACAATCAAGCACGCGTATGACACGGTCCGACGGTGGCAGGTCTTGCCTCGACATTTGGACGTGGTGCGATGACGAATCACTGGGTGGACATCAAGAACGCCGATGTAATCCTGGTCATGGGCGGCAACGCAGCTGAAGCACACCCTTGCGGCTTTAAATGGGTCACGGAAGCGAAGGCGCATCGCGGCGCCAAGTTGATCGTGGTCGATCCGCGCTTTACCCGCACCGCTTCGGTGGCGGACTACTACGTCCCTACCCGCACGGGCGCGGACATCGTCTTCCTCGGCGGGATCATCAACTACCTGCTCACGAACGACAAGATCCAGCACGAGTACGTCCGCAATTACACGGACATGCCCTTCATCGTGCGCGAGGACTTCGCCTTCAACGACGGCCTGTATTCGGGCTGGGACGAAAAGGCCGGCAAGTACACGGACAAGAGCAGCTGGAACTACGAGATGGGCGACGACGGTTTCGCCAAGATCGATCCCACGCTCGAACACCCGCGCTGCGTGTACCAGCTGATGAAGAAGCACTACTCGCGCTACACGCCGGAGATGGTGGAGAAAGCCTGCGGCGTGCCGCCGGAAAAATTCCACAAGGTCGCCGAGATGCTGGCGTCGACCGCCGTGCCGGGCCGCGCCGCCACCATCCTGTATGCGCTGGGCTGGACGCAGCACTCCACCGGCGCGGAAACGCTGCGCACCGGCGCCATGGTGCAGCTCCTGCTGGGGAATATCGGCATTGCCGGCGGCGGCATGAACGCGCTGCGCGGCCACTCCAACATCCAGGGCCTGACCGACCTGGGGCTGCTGACCAATATGCTGCCCGGCTACCTGACACTGCCCGGCGAGGCGGAGCAGGACTTCGAGGCCTACGCCGCCAAGCGCGCGCTCAAGCCTTTGCGTCCGAATCAGCTCAGCTACTACAGCAATGCGAAGAAATTCCTGGTCAGCTTCATGAAGTGCTGGTGGGGCGATGCGGCGACGGAGGAAAACAACTACGCCTTCGACTACCTGCCCAAGCTGGACAAGCCCTACGACATGATGCAGGCGTTTGAGCTGATGCATCAAGGGAAAATGAACGGCTACATCTGCCAGGGCTTCAACATCCTGGCCTCGGCGCCGGACAAGCAGAAGATCACGGAAGCCTTGTCCAAGCTGAAGTTCCTGGTGGTGATGGACCCGCTGGCCGTGGAGACGGCGGAGTTCTGGCGTCCGTTCGGCGAGTTCCACCAGGTCGATCCGACCAAGATCCAGACCGAGGTGTTCCGCCTGCCGACCACCTGCTTCGCCGAGGAGCGCGGTTCGCTGGTCAGCTCTTCGCGCGTGCTGCAATGGCACTGGCAAGGCGCGGACGGTCCGGGGCAAACGAAGAGCGATCTGGAGATCATGTCCGGCATCTTCCTGCGCATCAAAAAAGCGTACCAGGCCGACGGCGGCAAGTTCCCCGACCCTATCATCAACCTGACCTGGCCTTACGCCAAGCCATACAGCCCGACGCCGGAAGAACTGGCGATGGAGTACAACGGCAAGGCACTCAAGGAGCTCACCGATCCGAAGGACCCGACCAAGGTTATCCTGAAGAAGAACGAGCAGGTCGCCGGCTTCGCGCAGCTGCGCGACGACGGCAGCACGGCTTGCGGCTGCTGGATCTTCGCCGGCTGCTGGACAGCGGCCGGCAACCAGATGGGACGGCGCGACAACTCCGACCCGAGCGGCATCGGCCAGACGCTGAACTGGGCCTGGGCCTGGCCGGCCAACCGCCGCATCCTGTACAACCGCGCCTCCTGCGACCCGAAAGGCAAGCCGTGGGATGCCACCCGCAAGCTGATAGGCTGGAACGGCACCAACTGGGCCGGGCCGGACATCCCCGACTTCAAGGCCGACGAGCCGCCGGAAAACGGCATGGGGCCCTTCATCATGCTGGCAGAAGGCGTGGCCCGCTTCTTCTCGCGCGACGCCATGGCCGAAGGGCCGTTCCCCGAGCACTACGAGCCGTTCGAAACGCCGATCGGCCACAACCCGCTGCATCCGACGAATGCGCGCGCCACCAGCAATCCGGCCGGCCGCATGTTCCCGAACGACAGGGCAAAACTGGGCAAGGCGGCGGAGTACCCGCACGTGGCGACCAGCTACCGCCTGACGGAGCACTTCCACTACTGGACCAAGCATGCGCGCCTGAACGCCATCATCCAGCCGGAGCAGTTCGTCGAAATCGGCGAGGAGCTGGGCAAGGAGCTCGGCGTCGCGCACGGAGACCGCGTCAAGGTCAGCTCCAAACGGGGCCATATCGTAGCGAAGGCGGTTGTCACCAAGCGCATCAAGGCGCTCATCATCGACGGCAAAAAGACCCACCAGGTCGGGCTGCCGATCCACTTCGGGTTCAAGGGAGTCACCAAACCGGGCTACCTGATCAACACCCTCACGCCGACGGTTGGTGACGGCAATTCACAGACACCGGAATTCAAGTCCTTCCTGGTGAAGGTGGAAAAAACATGACGGCCCGAGGAGAATAGCCATGGCACTGCAATCCCTTGATATCAAGCGCATGTCGGCGACGACGGTGCAGGAGCCGGAGGCGCGCACGCCCGTCACCGGCACCGTCGCCAAGCTGATCGACGTGTCGAAGTGCATAGGCTGCAAGGCCTGCCAGACCGCCTGCATGGAATGGAATGACCTGCGCGACGACATCGGCGAAACCACCGGCGTGTACGACAATCCCATCGACCTGTCGCCGCAATCGTGGACCGTGATGCGCTTCTCGGAACACGAGACCAACGACGGCAACCTCGAATGGCTGATACGCAAAGACGGCTGCATGCACTGCGAGGATCCGGGCTGCCTCAAGGCCTGCCCCGCGCCGGGGGCCATCGTCCAGTACACCAACGGCATCGTCGACTTCCATCAGGAGAACTGCATCGGCTGCGGCTACTGCGTGGCCGGCTGTCCGTTCGACGTGCCGCGCATCTCCAAGAAGGACGACCGCGCCTACAAGTGCACGCTGTGCTCGGACCGCGTGGCCGTGGGCCAGGAACCGGCCTGCGTCAAGACCTGCCCCACCGGCGCCATCGTCTTCGGCACCAAGGAGGACATGAAGGACCATGCCGCCGAACGCATCGAAGACCTGAAGTCGCGCGGCTACGCCAACGCCGGCCTGTATGACCCGGCAGGCGTCGGCGGCACCCACGTGATGTATGTGCTGCACCATGCGGACCAGCCGGGCCTTTACCACGGCCTGAAAGCCAATCCGAGCATCAGCCCCATGGTCGGCCTGTGGAAGGGATTGACCAAGCCACTGGCGCTGGCCGGCATTGCCGTCACCGCGCTGGCGGGCTGGTTCCACTACTCGCGCGTGGGTCCGAATGAGGTCAGCAGGGACGAAGAAGCCGAGGCGCTGCATGAGGCCAACCGTATCCGGGAGAGCGAAAAATGAACACCCCTGATCGCGACAAGGACGGCAATCCGCTGATCGAACGCTACACGCCGAATGAACGCAGCAACCACTGGATCACCGCCATCTGCTTCATCCTGCTAGCGGTGTCCGGACTGGCGATGTTCCATCCGGCGACCGCCTGGCTGGCCGTGTTTTTGGGCGGCGGCCAGTGGACCCGCATCCTGCATCCGTTTATCGGGCTGGTGATGTTTGTGTCGTTCGCGCTGCTGGTGCTGCGCTTCTGGCATCACAACCGGTTCGAGCCGGGCGACAAGCAGTGGCTGGAGCAGATCGGCGACGTCGTCAACAACCGAGAGGACAAGCTGCCCAAGGTCGGCCGCTACAACGCGGGACAGAAGCTGCTGTTCTATGTGCTGATCTTCTGCATGTGCGGACTGCTGCTGTCCGGCGTGGTGATCTGGCGCACATACTTTGCGTTCTACTTCCCCATCGAGATCGTGCGCTTCGCCGCGCTGCTGCACGCGTTCTGCGCTTTCGTCATCATCTGCTCGATCGTGGTGCACATCTACGCCGGCCTGTGGGTGAAGGGGTCGATCGGCGCCATGGTGCGCGGCACCGTGACCTATGGCTGGGCGCGAAAACATCATCCGCGCTGGTTTGAGGAGGTCGCCCGCAAATCGCGTGATTAGCCCGGCATTTTAGGATTAGAATAGTCTTCGGGCCGGCGGCGCTGTCGCCGCCGGCAATCTGGGAGACATCTTGGTACAACGTCTGCTTGCCCCCGGCGAGATCGAAGCGCTCGATCACAACGCCATACCACGCCTGCTGCTGCCGCAACCGCGCAGCCTCTTCGCGGCGCGCGCCGCCCGCCTTCGCCAGCTTGCCAAGAATGAAATCAAAGGTATCCCCGTCGGCGAAACGCTGCGCGGCTATCTGCTGCTGATGGCGGCTCTGGTGGACGCGCAGGCCGCCGTGGCGCACGCCCTTCCGGCGGAGACCTTCGCGCTGCCCGATGCGGCGGACATCGACGTCTCGCTTGAGCACAATATGCCGCCGCTGCCGGTCAGCGGCGCGCGGCCGCCGTCGTGGCGCGCGGTGTTCGACGCCTTGCTCGATCAGCTGGACACGCTGGCGGAAGGCCAGCCGCAGATTGCCGCCGTGCTGGCCGAACTGCGCGGGCTCGAAAGCGCGGAACTGGAAGGCTGCGCCGACGCCGTGCTGGCCGAGCTGACCGACAGCGTGCATCCGCTGCACGCGCCGTTCGTGGCCGCGGCCCTGCAAGTGATGTGGACCATGCGTGCCGGCCAGCTCGATGCGCAGCGCGTGCAGCCGCTGGTGACGAACACCCTGTGTCCGGTGTGCGGCGCGCATCCGGTGGCCAGCGTGATCCGCATCGGCGGCCAGTCGCAGGGCTACCGCTACCTGCAGTGCAGCTGCTGCGCAAGCGAATGGCATATGGTGCGGGTCAAGTGCTCGTGCTGCGAACATACCTCGCGCATCGCCTACCAGAGCCTGGAGCCGGCCGATGCGAGCGACGCACCGGAAAGCACCAGCAAGGCCAATGATCCCAGCAAGGTCGCGCGCGCCGAAACCTGCGATGACTGCCGCACCTACCGCAAGATCTTCAATCAGGAACACGACTACAACGTGGAGCCGCTGGCGGACGACCTGGCCAGCCTGGCGCTGGATCTGCTGGTCGGCGAAGCGGGTTACGCCCGCGCCAGCGGCAACCCTCTGCTGTGGTTCAACGCCGAATGAGCGCCAAGCCGGAAACCACCTCGCCTGCGCGCGCCGAAGCCCACGCGTCTATGGCGGCAGGCGCCATCCACCTCCCGGCCGTCCACCTGATCCTGTCCGACGCCGCATGCGCGCCGCTGATCGCCGAATACGGCCGCGTACAAACGCTGGAAGCGGCCCGCGTGCTGCTGGCCGAACTGCGCAGCGTCATGCTGGCTCGCCGCCGTGACGGCGTGCCCGTCGCCGCAACGGGCGACACCGGCATCCCCGCCCTGCTGGCCATGCTGTCCGAGCGCCTGCGCGACGCCAACCGCTCGCCGCTGCGGCCCGTCTTCAACCTGACCGGCACCGTCCTGCACACCAACCTTGGCCGCGCCCTGCTGCCCGACAGCGCGGTGCAAGCCGTGGCCGAGGCGCTGCGCTGGCCGATGAACCTGGAATGGGATATCGACACCGGCAAGCGCGGCGACCGCGACAACCTGATCGAAGATCTGCTGCTGGAGCTGACGGGCGCCGAAGCGGCCACCATCGTCAACAACAACGCCGCCGCCGTGCTGCTGATGCTGAACACCCTCGCCCAAGGCAAGGAGGTGATCGTCTCGCGCGGCGAGCTGGTGGAAATCGGCGGTGCCTTCCGCATCCCGGACATCATGACACGCGCCGGCGCCGTGCTGCGCGAAGTGGGCAGCACCAACCGCACCCACCTGAAGGACTACGCCGAAGCCGCCGGCCCACAGACCGCGCTGATGATGAAGGTCCATTGCAGTAACTACGCCATCACCGGCTTCACCAAAAGCGTGGAGCTGCCGGAGCTGGCGCCGCTGTCGAAGCAGCACCACATCCCGCTGACGGTGGACCTTGGCAGTGGCACGCTGGTCGACCTCGAACAATACGGCCTGCCGCACGAGACCACGGTGCGCGAGACCATAGAAGGCGGCGCCGACCTCGTCACCTTCAGCGGCGACAAGCTGCTGGGCGGGCCGCAATGCGGCATCATCGTCGGCCGCGCCGACCTGATTGCCCAGATCAAGAAGAATCCGCTCAAGCGCGCACTGCGCGTCGGCAAACTGACGCTGGCGGCGCTGGAGCCGGTGCTTGCGCTGTACCGCGCGCCGGACCTGCTGCCCGAACGCCTGACCACCCTGAAGCTGCTGACCCGCCCCGCGGCAGCCATGCGCGAGCTGGCGCAGGCGCTGCTGCCGCCATTGCAGGCGGCGCTGGGCGCCGGCTATGAAGTCGGCGCCGAGCCGATGATGAGCCAGATCGGCAGCGGCGCCCTGCCCGTCGACCAGTTGCCCAGCCACGGACTGGTGATACGCGCCGCCGCGACTGGCCGCGTCAGCAACGCGCTGGGCCTGCTGGAGCAGCGCCTGCGCGCCTTGCCGCTGCCGGTGATCGGCCGCGTCGCGCAGGATGCGCTGTGGCTGGACCTGCGCTGCCTGGACGACCACCAGCGCCAGCGCTTTGCCGATCAACTGGCGCTGCTGGCCGTATGATCGTCGGCACCGCAGGCCACATCGACCACGGCAAGACCACGCTCACGCGCGCGCTCACCGGCGTCGATACCGACCGGCTGAAGGAAGAGAAGGCACGCGGCATCTCGATCGAACTCGGTTACGCCTACGCGCCGCTTGAAAACGGCGAGATCCTCGGCGTAATCGACGTGCCGGGCCACGAGAAATTCATCCGCACCATGGCCGCCGGCGTCACCGGCATCGACGCCGCACTGCTGGTGATCGCCGCCGACGACGGCATCATGCCGCAAACGCTGGAGCACCTCGCCATCCTGCGCCTGCTGGGCGTGCGGCGCGGCGCGGTGGCGCTGACCAAGATAGACCGGGCCGACACACAGCGCGTGGATCAGGTGGCGCTTGAAATCGAGGCCCTGCTGGCATCCACCGATTTCGCCGGCGCCCGGATCTTCCGCACCAACGCCGCCACGGCCGGCGACGCGGGCGTCGATGCGCTGCTGCGGCATCTGTCGGAGATGGCGGCGGTGCTGCCTGCCGCCGACGAACGCCGCCTGTTCCGGCTTGGCGTGGACCGGGTATTCACATTGCAGGGCCAGGGCACCATCGTCACCGGCACCGCGCTGGCGGGCAGCGTCCGCGCCGGCGACATGCTGCAGCTGGCCCCAGGCGGCCAGCAGGCGCGCGTGCGCAGCATCCACGCGCAGAACAGCAGCGCCGATACCGGCCGCGCCGGCCAGCGGCTGGCATTGAACCTGGGCGGGGTGGCCAAGGAAGACATCGAGCGCGGAACATGGGTCGTGGCGCCTGCGCTCGCGGCCTGCTCCGAACGCATCGATGCCGAACTGACGCTGATGCCGGACTGCGGCCAGACATTGAAACCCTGGTCGCCGGTGCACGTGCACCTGGGCGCCGCGCATCGCACGGCCAACGTAGTGCTTCTGGACGGCGACCTGCTGGCGCCTGGACAAACCGCCCGCGTGCAGCTGGTGCTGCCCGTGCCCGTGCATGCCGTTCCCGGCGACCGCTTCGTGATCCGCAACGCCCAGGCCACCGCCACCGTCGGCGGCGGCGTCGTGCTCGATCCCTTCGGCCCGTCGCGCAAGCGGCGCAGCGCAGCGCGGCTGGCGTGGTTGCAGGCTTTGTCGGACTTCATCAACGGCGGCGATATCGGCGCGCTGCTGGCGCGCAGTCCGCTCGGCTTGCGGATGTCGGCGCTGGTACGCCTGTCGCAGCTTCCCGCCAAACGGATCGCGCTGCCGCAAGACACCATCGACATTGCCCTGCAGGGCGGCGACCGGCTGCTGCTGGCCGGCGCCGAAGTGCCGGCGCTGGAAGCGCTCATCCTGAACGGCCTGGCCGGATTCCACGAACGCGCACCCGACGACGCCGGCCCCGAACGATGGCGCCTCAAGCGCATCGTGGCGCCCGAAATGGAGGACCGCTTGTGGAGCCGCCTGATCGACACTTTGATCGGCGACGACCGGATAAGGCAGCGCGGACGCAGCCTGCACCTGCCAGGCCACAGCGCAGAACTGAGCGACAGCGAGAAGGCGCAAGCCGCGCCGTTGCTGGCGTCCCTGCTGGAGGGCCGCTTCGATCCGCCCTGGGTGCGCGACCTGTCGCGCGAACACGCGCTGCCGGAGGCGGAGCTGCGCCGCCTGCTACTCAAGCTATCCCGGACGGGAGAGATCAGCCAGGTGGTGCCGGACCTGTTCTACCATCCGCAGCGCCTGGCCGAACTGGCGGAGCTGGTGATGGCGCTGCCCGAAGTGCAAGCGTCCTCGTTCCGCGACGCCGCCGGCCTGGGTCGCAAGCGGGCCATACAGATATTGGAGTTCTTCGATCGCGTCGGCTATACTCGGCGCGTGGGCAACACCCACTTGATACGGCCAAACGCGGTCTGGCTGTACAGTGGCGAGTAGTACCAGGGAAGGCATACTCATCCGGTGATGGGGCCGGGCTTCAAACCCGGTGGGGGGCGTCAGACGCTCCCCTGTAAGTTCGACTCCTACTGCCTTCCGCCATTCACCGTATCGGCCACCATATCGACGGCCGCTTCAAAGCTGGGCGGGTCTTCCGCCAGCAGCGACCATAGGCGATTGTGTTCCGCTCCCTGCACCACGTGCAGGCGGCTCGATTGCGCGCGCGTGGCGGCGGCGACCAGGCGCTGCGGAATCTCCAGCGGGATGGTGGCGTCGTGTTCGGCGGCGATCACCAGCAGCCGGCCTTCGAAGCGCGACAGGATGTCCCATGCGTCGCTGTCGGACCAGCTGCGCTCGCGCCGTATCACCGCCGAGAAGTCAGGACCGAACGGCACCTCGTATGCAGACGGCGTGTACACGCCGGGCACGATCAGCACCAGCGCGTCGACGCGATGGCTTTGCGTCATGCGCACGGCGTTGTAGGCGCCCATGCTGGCGCCCACGATCGCCAGTGGCTGCGGCACGCCGCGCGCCTCGACCACCGCCTGCGCCTGGCGCGTGCGGCTGGCCACCGACGATTGCGCCAGCGCGCCGCCGGTGTCGCCATGGCCGATGCAGTCGAAGCTGGTGCTGCCTATGCCCCGCTGCTGCAAGGCGCTACGCAACAGATGATGTCCATGGCGGCTGCCGGTGCCCGCGCCGTGCAGGTACATCAGGCGGTTGCTGGCGGCGCCGACGAACTGGTCGCCCTTCAGCACGATGCCTTCGTAGGCCACATCGAAATCGACGATCAGTTGCCCGCCTCCTCTGCCAGGCGCTTGCTGAGCTTCTCGCGCGACTGCTGGACGTAGGCCTTGCAGCCTTCGCCGCCATCGAGCAGGGCGTGCGGCTTGCCGCTCTTGACCTTGTCCCACATGCCGGTGAAGTCCGGGTGCCCGGAGACGACGATGTCGCACGCCGCCTTTTCCAACGCTGCGTAGCTTTGTTCATACTGCTTCAACACGGCCGGATGGGCGCTGAACTTGTAGTCGCCGCTGGATATCGGATTGATACTGTCCGCGAACACCATGCTGGCGCAGCGGCCCTGCTCGCAGGCGTTCCAGGTCCAGCTGGTGCCGCCCGTCGAGTGGCCTGGCGTGTACAGCGCGGTCATGGCCAGCGGTCCCAGTTTGACCACTTCCCCATCGCGCACCGTGCGCACCTTGGCCACCCTGGCATATGGCGTGTTGCCTTCGAACTGGGGATCGTCCTCGCCCATGTGGCCCTGCTTCAGCGCGTCCGCCGTCGCCGGGCTGGCGACCACCGCCGCCCCCGTCATGCGCTGCAGTTCGGCGATGCCGCCGGCGTGGTCCCAGTGGTCGTGCGAACTCAGTATCAGCTTGACGTCGCGCAGGCGGAAGCCCAGCTTGCGGATGCTGGCGGCGATCAGCCTGGGGGAATCGGGAAGCAAGCCATCAATCAGGATGTGGCCTTGGGGCGACGTCACCAGCACCGAACTGAGGCCGGATACGCCGACATAGTAGCTGTTGCCGTAGATCTGGAATGGCTCGACCGGTTTGTTCCAGCCGTCGAGATTATGCGCATTTGCGAAAGCGGCCATGGCGCACAACGCGCCCGCCACGCAGATTTTGATCATGAATGGTGTTGGGGATGGGTTGAAGAGCACGGCATTGTACCTTGATCAAGACGGGTGGATTATTTCAGCAGCAGTATGTCCTTTTCCATCGAGGACATGCCCCATGAACTTATCTGACATGAAGGTTGGCAAACGGCTAACCATCGGCTTTGGCGCTACCCTGCTGCTGTTGCTGTCCATCGCCCTCACCAGCTGGTTCAGCATACGCAGCACGGCCGAAGACACCAACAATCTGCTGACCGGGCGCCTCAAGGTGGAGCGCCTGATCATGCACTGGAAGTCGCTGGTCGAAGTCAATCTGCAGCGATCGCTGGCGGCGGCCAAGGCCACCGATCCGGCGATGCAGAAGTTCTTCGAGGACGGCATCGCCCGCACTTCCAAGCTGGCCACCGAAGACCTGCGGCAAATCACCGAACTGATGACCGACCCGGCCGCCAAGGCGCTGTTCGCGGCCGCCGCCGACAAGCGCACGCAGTATCTGGCCGTGCGCAAGCGCCTGCTGGCGGAAAAGAGCGGCGGCGATCCCGAGCAGGTCCGCCGCCTGATCGACCAGGAATTCCTGCCGGCCAGCGAGGCTTACCTGGCCAGCCTGCAGCTGCTGATCGCGCGCCAGACGGCGGTGATCGACGAGATCGGCGTCGGCATCCATGAGCGCAGCGAGCAGTCGGCATGGATGATCGTGGCGCTGAGCGCAGCCTCGGTGCTGCTGGCGGCGGCGCTGGGCTGGCTGATCAGCCGCTCGCTGATCCGGCAACTGGGCGGCGAGCCGGCCTATGCCGCCGGCATCACCGACCGCATCGCCGCCGGCGACCTGACGGTCCATGTCGCACTGCGGCCGGGCGATCGTTCCAGCCTGCTGCACAGCATCGCGGCGATGCGCGAGCGGCTGTCGGCCATCGTCGGCGAGGTGCGCGCCGGCACCGATGCGGTCGCCACGGCGTCGAACCAGATCGCCAGCGGCAACCTGGACCTGTCTTCCCGCACCGAGATGCAGGCCGGCTCGCTGGAAGAGACGGCGTCGTCGATGGAGCAGCTGACCGCCACCGTCAAGCAGAACGCCGAGTTTGCGCGCCAGGCCAACCAGCTGGCGTCGGCCGCGTCCGGCGTGGCCGCGCGCGGCGGCGAGGTGGTGGCGCAGGTGGTGACGACGATGGAGTCGATCACCGCCTCGTCGAAACAGATCGTCGACATCATCGGCGTGATCGACGGCATCGCCTTCCAGACCAATCTGCTGGCCTTGAACGCGGCGGTGGAGGCGGCCCGGGCCGGCGAACAGGGGCGCGGCTTCGCCGTGGTCGCCACCGAGGTGCGCAACCTGGCGCAGCGCTCGGCCGGCGCCGCCAAGGACATCAAGCAGCTGATCGGCATGTCGGTCGAGACCATCGCCAACGGCGCCACGCTGGTGGACGAGGCCGGGCTGACCATGACCGACATGGTCGCCAGCGTGCGGCGCGTCAGCGACATCATGGAGCAGATCCTGCACGCCGGCACCGAGCAGCAGGCCGGCATCGAACAGATCAACCGGGCCATCATCGAGATGGACGGCGCGACGCAGCAGAACGCCGCACTGGTGGAGCAGGCGGCCGCGGCGGCGGAATCGCTGCGGGGACAATCGAGCCATCTGGCTGAGCTGGTCAGCGTGTTCACGGTGGACGGTGCGGGCCAGACGGCCGCCGTGCATGCCATCCCCGCGCCCCGTCCGCGCGCCGCCGCCACGCAGCACGCGGCCCACCCCGAAGCACACCTGAGTATAGGGGCGTACTGAACAATTTTCATGGACGGCGCCGGGCCGGCGTGGTCATTCGCGGCAGGGACTGGCACAATACCGGTTCGCCTACCCCGAGGACACGCCCATGAAATCTCCTGCCTTCCACCACGCCGCCCTCGCCTGCCTGGCCGCCGCAACGCTGACCGCCCAGGCGGCCGAGCCGGCGCTGTCCGCTGCGGAAAAGCTCTACCAGGCCAACTGCGCGGCCTGCCATGGCAGCAAGATGGAAGGCGCCGTCGGCCCCACGCTGCGTGCGCACAACTGGCTGCACGGGGCGCCGACCAAGGCCAACCTCGTCAAGATCATCAGCAAGGGCGTGCCGGAGAAGGACATGCCGGCCTGGTCGCCGGCCCTGAACGCCAGCCAGATCGCGCTGCTGGCCGACCTGATCGCCGCCAACGCCGGCAAGCCCGCCGCCGCGCCATCGCCGGCCGCAGCGGCCGCAGCGGCAGCCGCCAAGGCGCAGCAGAACGTGCCCGACCTGGCCGGCTTCAAGCTGCCCAAGGGCTTCCACATCAGCGTCTATGCCAATGACGTCAGCACTGCGCGCAGCATGGTGGTGTCGGACAGCGGCATCGTCTATGTCGGCTCGCGCAAGGCCGGCAAGGTGTACGCGCTGGTACCGCGCGCCGACAAGCAGACGGCCGATGTCGTCACCGTCGCCGAGGGCCTGGAAAACCCGATCGGCGTCACGCTGCTCAACGGCGCGCTGTACGTGGGCGAGATCAGCCGCGTGATCCGCTTCGACAAGATCGACCAGCGCTATGCGCAGAAGCCATCCTACGAGGTGGTCAAGGTCAGCCTGCCCAACGACAAGTGGCACGGCGAGAAGGTCATGAAGGCCGGGCCGGACGGCAAGCTGTACATCCCGGTCGGTGCGCCCTGCAATGTGTGCGACGTCGAAGACACCAAAAGCGCCAAGATCTACCGCATGAACGCCGACGGCAGCCAGCTGGAAGAATACGCGCGCGGCGTGCGCAACACGGTGGGCTTCGCCTTCCATCCGGCGACCAAGGTGCTGTGGTTCACGGACAACGGCCGCGACGAGATGGGCGACAACACGCCGTCGTGCGAGCTCAACGTGGCGCCCAAGGCCGGCATGCATTTCGGCTTCCCGTACTGCCACGGCGGCGTGGTGCCGGACCCGGACTTCGCCAAGGGCCGCAGCTGCGAAGAGTTCGAGCCGCCGGTGGCCAAATTGGGGCCGCACGTGGCGCCGCTGGGGCTGGCCTTCTACACGGGCAAGCAGTTCCCCGAGGCTTACCGCAACAACGTCTACATCGCCGAGCACGGCTCGTGGAACCGCTCGACCAAGAGCGGCTACAGCGTGCGCCTGATTACGCTGTACAACAGCAAGGTCGTCACCGACACCGCCTTCATCGACGGCTTCCTGCGCGGCGAGGAAGTGGTCGGCCGGCCGGTGGATGTGGCGACGCTGCCGGACGGGTCGATGATCGTATCGGACGACTACGGCGGCCGCGTGTACCGCGTGACTTACGATGGCAAATAATCGTCGGGAAAGAACTCATCCGACAGCAATTGCTCGAAGTCCCACGGCCGCGCGTTGGGCAGGTCGCGCAGATGGGCCTCGTGGATAGCAATGTCAACGGCATCGTCCCATACATCGCGATCCCATTGCGGGTTCGCGAGCAGACGCCGCAGACTAGGCATCCGTTTCAGCAAGCGCTTTATTTTTTCGCGCTGGCCGCGTATCGTTTTTTCCCAACTAGCACCACCCCGATCAGGCTGGTACTTCCACTTCAGTAAATGCGCCATCAAGATCGCCATCCGATGCGCCAATTGATGGCGGTGGCTGATGTTCATGTCCTCGATTTCTTCGGCGATATGCTCGATATCGAGCAATGCCCATTGCCCTGAGCGCAGCAAGGCGACCTGCTCCAGCGCCCACTCGGCCACATCGTCTTCGTATGTCGCTGTCATGATGGCATCCTCTCTCAGCTAGTCGGGGAAGAAGTCCTGAGCCAGTGCTTGCTCCAGGGACCAGGGGCAGGCTTCGGGCAAGTCAAAGCAGTGGTCTTCTCCGACCACTCTCATTAACGCATCCAGCCAAACATCTTGAACAAAATCTGCGTCCCCGACAGCTCTACGCAAACTGGGCGAGCGGTTGAGCATGCGGAGAATTTGTGTCCGCTGCAAATCGATCAGCTTTCGCCAGAGGCCGCATCGATGTCCGGATTGCCGCTGCCATCGAGCCAGATGAGCCTGCAATCCGACGCAGCGCATGGCCAACTCACGCCGACAACTCCAGACTATATTTTCGGCCTCCTCCGCAAGGTGCTGCGTATCCAGCAGCGCAAGATCACCGGAGCGCAACCAGAACGCCTGCTCACGAGTCCATTCGGCAAAGTCGTTTTCGTAGGAAGCAGCCATGATCACTCCGGGAAAAAATCAGGCTCCAATATTTGCTCGACTGTCCAAGGCAGCACAGCCGGCAAATCTTGCAAGTGTGTTTGGGCTTCCGCATCCATCTTGGCTCGCCGGTAGACTTGCCTGAGCCACTGAGGGTTGCTCAGCAGTGGTTTCAAATGAGGGTATTGGACAAGATCCTCGGCAACCGCCGTGCGCTGCTCCCTGATTGTCTTCACCCAACTGCTACCTCGCCTGCCCGGCTGATACTTCCATTTCAGGAGATGTGCAAGAAGTACGGTTTGACGACTTTGAAGCTCTCTCTTTTCGCTCTTGCCCACATCCTCGATCTCCTCGGCGATGTTGTCACGATCCAGCAGTTCCCAACGGCCAGCACGCAGCAAGGCCGCCTGTTGTTCGGACCAGGCGATGACGTCGTCTTCGTATAAGGTGCCCATGATCTGGTTTGACCGGGCGCGGCGCTAAAAGTTCAGGACGAAAAAAAACCGCCGGGGCGCTCCGGCGGTTTTTTTTGTCGAACAGGTTACAGCTTACTGTGCAGCGGCAGCAGCGGCTTCTTCAGCAGCGGCTTTCATCGACAGTTTCAGACGGCCGCGGTCGTCGGTTTCCAGAACCTTGACGCGCACTGCCTGGCCTTCTTTCAGGTAGTCGGCAACGGCGTTCACACGCTCGTTGGCGATTTGCGAGATGTGCAGCAGACCATCTTTACCTGGCATGACTTGGACGATCGCGCCGAAGTCCAGCAGCTTGAGCACAACGCCGTCGTAGGTCTTGCCTACTTCGACCGATGCGGTCAGTTCTTCGATGCGGCGCTTGGCTTCCTGGCCGGCAGCAGCGTCGACGGAAGCGATGGTGACCACGCCTTCGTCGCTGATGTCGATCTGGGTGCCAGTCTCTTCGGTCAGGGCGCGGATGACTGCGCCGCCTTTGCCGATGACGTCACGGATCTTCTCCGGGTTGATCTTGATGGTGATCAGGCGCGGTGCGAAGTCCGACAGTTCGGTCTTCACGTGCGGCATGGCTTTTTGCATTTCGCCCAGGATGTGCTCGCGGCCCTCTTTGGCTTGCGCCAGCGCCACTTGCATGATTTCCTTGGTGATGCCCATGATCTTGATGTCCATCTGCAGCGCGGTGATACCGTTGCGGGTACCGGCTACTTTGAAGTCCATGTCGCCCAGGTGATCTTCATCGCCCAGGATGTCCGACAGAACCGCGAACTTGCCGCCTTCCTTGATCAGGCCCATCGCGATACCGGCGACGTGCTCTTTCATTGGAACGCCGGCATCCATCAGCGCCAGGCAGCCGCCGCAGACCGAAGCCATCGACGACGAACCGTTCGATTCGGTGATTTCCGACACCAGACGCACGGAGTAGCTGAACTCTTCCGGCGATGGCAGTGCGGCGATCAGCGCGCGCTTGGCCAGACGGCCGTGGCCGATTTCGCGGCGCTTAGGCGTACCGACGCGGCCGGTTTCGCCGGTGGCGAACGGTGGCATGTTGTAGTGCAGCATGAAGGAGTCGGTGAACTCGCCCATCAGCGCATCGATCTTCTGGCTGTCGCGTGCGGTGCCCAGGGTGGCAACCACCAGCGCCTGCGTTTCGCCGCGGGTGAACAGCGCCGAACCGTGGGTGCGTGGCAGTACCGAGGTGCGGATCGAGATCGGACGTACGGTGCGGGTGTCGCGGCCGTCGATACGTGGCTCGCCGTCCAGAATCTGGGTACGGACGATCTTGGCTTCCATGTCGAACAGGATGTTGTTCACTTCGGCAGCGTCGACTGGCGCGGCGCCGGCAGCGGCGGCTTCAGCGGACAGGTCGGCCAGCACTTCGCTGGTGGCGGCCTTCAGCTTGGCGGTACGCTCTTGCTTGTCTTTGGTCTGGTAGGCTTCGTTGATTTTGCTCGATGCGAAATGCGCAACGCGGCCGATCAGCGCTTCGTTCTTCGCTGGTGGCACCCATTCAACTTCAGGCTTGCCGCCGTCGCGTACCAGGTCGTGGATCGCGTCGATGACTGCTTTCATTTCGGTGTGGCCGAACACCACGGCGCCCAGCATGATTTCTTCGGACAGCTGCTGCGCTTCCGATTCCACCATCAGCACGGCGGTTTCGGTACCGGCGACAACCAGATCCATCTGCGAGGTCTTCAGTTGTTCAACGGTAGGGTTCAGGATGTACTGGCCGTTGGCGTAGCCGACGCGCGCTGCGCCGACCGGGCCGTTGAACGGTACGCCCGACACGCACAGGGCGGCCGATGCGCCGATCATGGCGGCGATGTCTGGATCGATTTCCGGGTTGACCGACAGCACGTGAATGATGACTTGCACTTCATTCAGGTAGCCTTCCGGGAACAGCGGACGGATAGGACGGTCGATCAGGCGGGATGTCAGCGTTTCTTTTTCCGAAGGACGACCTTCACGTTTGAAGAAACCGCCCGGGATTTTACCGGCAGCATAGGTTTTCTCAACGTAGTCGACGGTCAGCGGGAAGAAGTCCTGGCCTGGCTTGGCGTCTTTGCGTGCGACGACAGTAGCCAGCACCACGGTATCTTCAATCGATACCATGACTGCACCGGAGGCCTGGCGAGCGATCTCGCCGGTTTCCAGCGTCACGGTGTGTTGACCGTACTGGAAGGTTTTCGTAACTTTATTAAACATGGGTAATCCCTTTCTATTTGCCGACAGATTTTCAGGGGCTGTCGTTCACCTCACCACAGACGGCATGCGCCGTCTTTACTGCAACTGCTAAAACCCAGGAATTCCATGTCGCACTGCCAAGACGCTATTCCGCTTGGCAAGTTTTTCCCGGCAAAATGACAAAATGCCCGCGTCAGCAAACTGGCGCAGGCATTTCGATTAAGCCGGATGACGCAAAAATTACTTACGCAGACCCAGTTTAGCGATCAGATCGCGATAACGGGTAGCATCTTTGCCCTTCAGGTAGGACAGCAGGCTCTTACGACGGTTAACCATCATAATCAGACCACGACGCGAGTGGTGATCCTTGCTGTGTGCCTTGAAGTGGCCGTTCAATTCGTTGATGCGTGCGGTCAGCAGCGCAACTTGAACTTCTGGGGAGCCGGTGTCTTTTTGACCACGGGCGTTGTCCGCGATGATCGCGGCTTTGTTGATGTTTTCTACGGTCATGATATTTACCTTTAACATGCGGTGCGCGGAGTCTGAACCCTGCACACCGTGAACTTCAAAAAAAACTGATCCGAAGACCAGACCCGGAAGTATAGCGGAAAATCCCCCGCATGTATCCTGTGTTGGCTACAATTCTTGTATCTTTCCAGTTCTACAGAGGGGTTCGTCATGAAAAAACTGATATTTGTGGCAATGTTGCCAGTCCTGTTGAGCGCCTGCGCCAGCATGAGCACCCCTCCACTGGCGGCCGGCGAACCCGCCGACGCGGTCAAGGACAAGCTGGGCCAGCCCACCGGCACGTATGCCAGCGGCGCCGACACCATGCTCGAATACGCCGGCGGACCGTTCGGCCAGTACACCTACATGGCGCGCATCGGCCCGGACGGCAAGCTGATTTCCTTCGAACAGGTGCTCAGCAGCGAGAAGTTCGCCACCGTCAAACCACGCAAGGACAGCAAGCAAACCATCCTCAGCACCTTCGGCAAGCCGGCTCAGCAGGTGCATTACGCCAGCGTCGACGGCGATGTGTGGGTTTACCGCTACAAGGAGCAGAACGTCTGGGATTCCGTGATGCACGTGGAATTCGACCGTAACGGCATCGTCCAGGCCATGGTCAACGGCCCGGATCCGGAACGGGAATCGCGCCGCGGCCGCTAGAGATGTAGCAAAGATACACAAAAACACCCCCTCAAACCAAGGGATTCTCCCATTTTTGTAGCCAAACTACTTTAACGAGTAGATAATACGCCAACAAAAATGGAGATCCCCCATGCATGCAAAAGTGAAACCGGCCACGCCGGCACAAAAGCCGAAGCTGTCGTTCTGGGCCATCTGGAACATGAGCTTCGGTTTCCTCGGCATCCAGGCCGGCTTCGCCCTCCAGCAAAGCAACGTCCCGCGCATCTTCCAGACCATGGGCGCCGAGCTCGACAAGATCGGCTTCCTGATGACCGCCGCGCCGCTGGCCGGTCTGCTGGTGCAACCCATCATCGGCTACCTGAGCGACCGCACCTGGGGCCGCTGGGGCCGTCGCCGGCCCTACTTCTTCATCGGCGCCGTGCTGGCCACGCTGGCGATGCTGGGCCTGCCGAACGCCACCGTGCTGTGGAGCGCCGCCGCCATGCTGCTGGTGCTCGACGTCGCGATCAATATTTCGATGGAACCGTTCCGCGCCTTCGTCGGCGACCTGCTGCCCAAAGAACAGCTGACCACCGGCTATGCCGTGCAGACCTTCTTCATCGGCGTGGGCGCGGTGGGCGCCTCGGCCTTGCCGTGGGTGCTGACGCACTGGTTCGACGTGGCCAACACCGCCGCCGCCGGCAAGACGCCGGACTCGGTGGTCTACGCCTTCTACATCGGCGGCGCGATCTACCTGGCGGCCGTGCTGTGGACCGTGCTGCGCACCCGCGAATACTCGCCAGAACAGCTCAGTGAATTCCATCCCGAGCCGGAACAGGCGGCGCCCGCATCGACCGGCGTGCGCGGCTTTATCAGCGACTACCTCAACATGCCGAAGATCATGGTGCAATTGTCGCTGGTGCAGTTCTTCACCTGGTTCACCTGGTTCTCGATGTGGACCTACGGCACGGCCACGCTGACCCAGCACATCTACCACGCCACCGACACCACCTCCGCGCTGTACAACGAAGGGGCCAACTGGTGGGGCGTGTGCGGCGCCGTCTACAACGCGGCCTCGATCGCCTTCGCCTTCGTGCTGCCGCTGATCGCCGCGCGCACCAGCCGCAAGACCGCGCACGCGCTGGCACTGGCCGTCGGCGGGCTGAGCTTTGTCTCGATCTACTTCATCACCTCGCCGATGACGTTGCTGCTGTCGTTTGCCGGCGTCGGGCTGGCGTGGGCCAGCACCTTGTCGATGCCCTACGCCATCCTCGCCGGCAAAATACCGGCGAAGAAAATGGGCATGTACATGGGCATGTTCAACATGTCGATCGTGATTCCGCAGGTGGTGTCCGGCGTCTGCCTGGGCTACTTCCTGACGCATGTGTTCAACGGCAGCGCCGTGATGATGATGGTGCTCGGCGGACTCTCGATGTTCATCGCGGCCGCGCTGGCCATGCGTATTGAAGAGAACGAGTAGCTTAGGTTCAACCTCCGCTGCCGAGCCACGCGGCCAGTTCGGTCTTGCCGCTGGCTGAAACGCCCAGCACGCGCGTGTCGTCGTTGCGGTGCAGCCAGCCGCGCTCGACGAAGTTATCGAGCAGCGCCACCGCCAGCGGCCCAGCGAAGTGATCGCGGCGCTCTGACCAATCGACGCAGCCGTACAACTGGCGCTGCGCCGGTGCGCCTTCCGACAGCACGATGCCCAGCTCGCGCATTTGCGCCTCACCCAGAGGCGTCAATGGGTACTCGTGCCCATCGCCCTCCCCCGGCTTGACCCAGCCGTTATCGACGAAGCGGCGGCACAGGTCCACACCCAGCACGCCCGCCAGATGGCCGTAGCAGCTGCGCGCATGACGCAGGCCGCGCATGGCCGGCGCCTGCCAGCGCGTGGTCTCGGGCAACGCGCCATCGGCAACACGCAGCAAGGCTTCCAGTGCATGGGCGACGTTGCCGTCGGCGAGCATGTAGTAGCGGTGGCGGCCTTGCGCGCGCACCCGCGCCAGGTTTTCATCGACCAGCAGCTTCAGGTGCTGCGACGCGGTCGGTGCGGATACGCCTGCGTGCTGCGCCAGATCGGTGGCCGTGTAGAAGCGGCCGTCCAGCAAGCGCGACAGCATCAGCGCGCGGGTCGGGTCGCCGATTGCGGCGGCCACGCGGGCGAAGCGCGGTTGCGGCGTGCTCATCGCGCGGCCACCGGTGGATGATACGGCGGCGCTTCGTCGCGCTCCATCAAACCGTAATCGCGGATGACGCTGGCTACGCGCAGGCGGTAGTCGTCGAACACGCCGGCGCGGCCGGCGCTTTGCGCCTCGCGATGCAGCTCCTGCTCGCGCCAGGCGCGCACCGCATCCTCGTCGCGCCAGAACGACAGCGACAACAGCTTGCCGGGCGACTTCAGGCTCTCAAACCGCTCGATGGAAATGAAACCGTCTATCTTTTCCAGCAGCGGCGCCAGCTGGGCCGCGCGGTCGAGGTACTCGGCTCGGCCCTCGCTGCTGGGAATGACTTCGAATATCACGGCAATCATGTCGAGCTCCTGAGCAAAAAGGCATTGACGGCATTGTAGAGCAGCCCACGCGACGACTCCAGATGCATCAGGTGCGTGGCACGCGGGATGGTCTTGCAGACTTTGATGCTGCCGCCCAGTTCCGTCAGCAAGCGGACGGCGTCGGCTTCGGAGCAGACGCTGTCCCATTCGCCGCGCACCAGCAACGTCGGCGTGCCGATGCGCGCCGGGTCGTACAGCGCATGGCCGGACCACAGCGCGCGCACGTCGATTTGCGGCCCTGCCGGCGTCAGCACGGCTGGCGGCGTGCGGGTGGCGGCGCCGGTGTCGGAGGCCAGGAATGCGGCGCTCCAGTGCTGGAAATGCGCCTCCGACAGCAGTTGCGGCAGGCCGCGCGGGACGTCTTCGACAAAGCGCCGGTACTGCGCCCACGCGGTCAGCGGATAATGCGACGCCATGCCTGCCGCGGCAGGCACGTAGGCACCGGCAACCATGGCGGCGCTGCGCGTGACAATCGGCGCGAACAGCACCAGCGCGCTGAGCTCTTGCGGATAATCGCCCGCATAACGCGCCGCCACCGAGCCGCCCCACGAATGCGCCAGCAGCATGACCGGGCGGCCGCCGTTGCGCTCGCGGACGGCGCGGACCACGCGGTGCAGTTGCGCCTGCACGTCATGCAGGCGGCCTGCGGGGATGGCGTCGTCTTGCGGATAGCGCTCCGAAGCGCCGTAGCCCGCGAAGTCGAAACCCCATACGTTGAAACCGGCGTCGTTCAATTCATCGGCCCAGCTGCGGCCATCGAACGCGAAGAATACCGAGAGATCGGCGCCGAACGTGGAGCCGTGTACGTAGATCACATCGCCCAGGTCGCGGGCGGCGCGGCGCACCTGCAGCGCCAGCATCGGCGTTTCCATCAGTTTGATCATTGAAGCCTCCTGTCATCGAATCGACAAGATAGCTGTTTGAATCGACGCACGCTTCGGCGTGGAGCGAAGCATAGGCGGCGTCCAGAAGTGCGTTCGATTGAATGCCATGTCATCAACATTTCATCATTGTTACGTAAATTGTTGCCTGCATTACTACAGTTTTCATGTTTCCCTGACAATCGACCTGGATCAATCAAATGCATATTTTCAAATTCGCGCTCGCACGCACGCAGGTGTGTGCATGAGCCGACGTGACTTCCTCCGCAAAATGGGCAAGTCGGCCGGCGCAAGCGCCGTGCTTGCGACCTTCCCACCATCCATCCAAAAGGCGCTGGCCCTCCCCGCCAACCAACGCACTCGCAGCCTGCAGGATGTTGAGCATATCGTCGTGCTGACGCAGGAGAACCGCAGTTTCGACCATTACTTTGGCACCCTGGAAGGGGTCAGGGGATTCGGTGATCCCTTTCCGATTCCGGTGATGGACCGGCAAAATCTCTTCAATCGCAAATCGGTCTTCGTGCAGCGCTCTGTCGGTGGGGCGCCGGTGCCTGGCCGGCCCAACTGGCCACAGGGCAGCGCCATCGCGCCGTTCCGGCTCAACACGGTGCAGGACTTTCCAGTCATGCGCGTGGCCGGGACGCCCCATGCCTGGCTCGACGCCCAGCTGGCGTGGGACCACGGACGTATGAATGACTGGTGCACGGTCAAGCAGAACCGCGCGATGGGCTATTACGCTGACGCCGACATTCCCTTCCAGTTCGCGCTGGCGCGTGCCTTTACCATCTGCGACCACTATCACTGCGCAACCCAGACCGGCACCAACACCAACCGGCTGTTTCTGTTCAGCGGTCACAACGATCCCCTGGCGGCTGCGGGCGGCCCGTCGACGGACAACAGCCGCGACGACTTCAATCCGGACATGTCCACCGACTACTTGTGGACCACCTATCCGGAGCGGCTCGAAGCGGCGGGTATCCGCTGGCAGGTTTACCAGAACATGGCGGACAACTTCACCGATAACTCGCTGGCCGGATTCCGCTCCTTCCGCAACGCGTGGTATCGCCGGCCGGGCTATTCGCAATCCCTGCGCGATCGCGGCACCACCACGCGCGACATCGACCTGCTCAAGGCCGACGTGCTGGCCAACCGCCTGCCGCAGGTCAGCTGGGTCGTCGCGACCGCCGAAGGCTCCGAACACCCGGGCCCCTCGAGTCCGGCGTCGGGCGCCGACTACATCGCGCGCGTGCTGGACGCCCTGACCGCCAATCCCGACAGCTGGAGCAAGACGGTCCTGATCATCAACTTCGACGAGAATGACGGCTTCTTCGACCACATGCCACCGCCGGCCGTTCCTGCATACACGAGCTACAGCAGCAATCCGGCGCAGTCGCAGCTCGCCGGTGCGTCGACCGTCGACACGACCGGCGAGTACCATCACGTGCTCAACGGCGCCGATGCACGGACGCACCATCGCCCCTACGGTCTCGGGCCGCGCGTTCCGATGTATGTCATCTCGCCGTGGACCAAGGGCGGCTGGGTGAATTCGCAGGTCTTCGACCACACCTCGGTGGTGCGTTTCATCGAGGCGCGTTTCGGTGTGCGCGAGCCGCTGATCAGCCCATGGCGCCGTGCGGTGAGCGGCAACCTGTTGTCCTGTTTCGACTTCGCCAACCCGAACGACAACGGCTTCACACAACTGCTGCCGGAAACGGCTGCGCGGCGTTCGATGGCGCTGAGCCTGCCAAACACCAAGGTACCCGCAACGCCGACCACCCTGACGGCACCGGTCCAGGCTGCCGGCGTGCGTCCGGCACGCGCCCTGCCCTACGAACTCCAGGTGCAGGCACAGGTGCCGGTCGGAGGCGGCCAGGTGGAGCTCAGTTTCGACAACCAGGGCGAAGCCGGGGCGGTGTTTCATGTGTACGACCGCCTGGCGCTGGATCAGGTCCCGCGCCGCTATACGGTCGAACCTGGCAAACAGCTCAAAGGCCGCTGGAACACCGCATCTGCCTACGATCTCTGGGTACTGGGACCGAACGGCTTCCATCGCCACATCGTTGGGGACGTGCGCGGTGACGGCAACGCTGCCTGGCCGGAAATGAGCCTGCGCGCCGAACGCAGCGCCGGCGAGCTGCTCATTGAGCTGGTCAACAATGGCGCACAGCCATGCACCTTCGTACTCACCGCCAACAAGTATTACGCGAACAAGCCGCTGGAAGTGCGCGTCGTCGCACGCTCGAGGAGCGCCGTCCGGCTTCCCCTGGCATCAAGTTCCAACTGGTACGACTACAGCCTGCGTGTGGCTGGCTTGCCGGGCTGGATGCGCCGCTTCGCCGGCCATCTGGAAAACGGCTTGCCGTCCATCAGCGACCCTGCGATGCGCGGGGCAGCGCAACTTGACCAGTACCGCGTCATTTGATTTTTATAAGGAGCTTTTCATGAAGTGCAGATTTTTCCTTGCCGCGGCCTTGTTCGCCGTGGCGTGTAGTGGCAAGGCTGACGTCATCTACGGTCAGAACCTCGTTGTCAACGGCGATGCCGAAGCAGGCCTGAGCGGCTGGACCGACTACCCGGGTTACAACATGGTCCAATCGGTCGACTATGGCAGCAACTGGGTGCTTCCCACCCAGCCTGGCCCGGTCAATCGCGGAGCGAAGATGTTCGCCGGCCTCGGGCAGTATGCGGTGGGCTATCAAACCCTGGACTTCGGCGTGCCGACGGCCCAGAACAGTTCCTTTTCCCTGAGCGGATGGCTCGGCGGCTGGGCCGCCCAGGGCGACAACGCACTGTTCTATGTGCAGTTTCTCGATGCGTCGAACAATGCGATAGGAAACGCCGCGATCGGTCCCGTCACCCCGCAGGATCGGGGCAACCAGACCGGCCTGTTCTATCGGGAGTCCGTGGGAATCATGCCTGCTGGCACCAGCAAACTGTCGTTCTGGCTGTCGATGGAGCGACTCGCTTCGAACGACAACGATGGCTACGCGGATAACCTGTCCTTCATCGCTCGGGAGATTACCAGCCCGGTACCGGAACCGGGCATGGCGTCGATGCTCTTGCTGGGCATGGGCATGTTGGTCGGGGCGATCCGCCGCAATACGCGCGCGCAGATGTCGTAATGGGGGCCGCCCGTGGTTGTTTGCTGAAATTCTAAGCAAGCAATCACGGGCGGAACGTTGCAAAATCGCTGGCGTGCTTTATCAACTACTGCGTACGGCTAGCGATAGCGCTCTTAACCCACTTGTCCAAGGTCGTGCCCTTGCCGGCAGCGTCAAATCCATTTTCGATCGTGACAAGAACACCGTTAGGGTCAAGCAATGCAAAAGTCGGGTAACTCTTTACGCCTATCTGGCCGATCAATTCCTCCGCGCCAGCGACAGTGCGCCAGCTTAGTCGCGTTCGCTGGGCAAATTTCTTGGCCTCGTCAGGCGAATCAAAAGTGACTGCGAGGGTAGAGAATTCCTTATTGCGCTCGGCGAATGCATTGAGCATCGGCACCTCCTTGATACAAGGTGCGCATTCAGAAAAATAGAAGCTCACGACGGTGTACTTGCCACGCAGCGCCTCATTGTCGACAACATTGCCATCGGTCGCATGGAGTTTAAAAGCAGGGAAAGGCGAGCCTGCAGCAAGTTTGTACTTAACCTTGGGCGCCTTGGTTTTCCCGGACTGGAGCTTGACGATCGCCGTGGCTTGCTCACCCACCTTGCTCTTCTCCATGCTGAATCCCGATTCGGAGAGCTTTTTCTGGAACTGCACAAAGGTGATTGAGGAGCCATTCGTATCCTGGTATTCAATCTTCTGATAGTCCGTCAAAGCCATTTGATCTCTGAATTCGAGTTCGGCGCTTGAGACAGCCTTGGTGGGCTTAACCGAATTCGCATTCGCGAACTGGGGAGTGCAGGCAAAGGAAATTAATAGCCCTACAGCAGCGAAGGAGAGTGAGCGCATGAGGAAGAATGATCGTGGAATAATTGACAATAGTATCATATTGCCAATGCAGACCGCAGCGAAGAAGGCGCATCTTTACAGCGCATTCACCTGGGCGTGGAGAATGGCGCCAGCGCTTGCGTAGCCGCCCGTGGACTGAGCGTCCTCGCTTCAAGCAAGCGCATGGCGCGAGCCACATCGGCTTTTCGCGACTCGTCGTTCAGCACCGCCTGATTGTCGGCCATGGACCGCAGCAGCTGCGTGGAGAGCCGGTCGAGTTCGGGGCGTACGGTCTTGGCGAGATCGGGAGCGTCATCAAACTTGCCGGCGTGTTGCGCGCTCCATTGAGCGAACAACTCCCGCTGCACGGTTTTAGACGCCTCGATCTGCGCGCGAAACACCGTCTCGATCCACGCGCTGGAAAGGCCTAGCGCGCCCCCCTCCTTCACGGCAGCCTGGATGACCTGCGCTTCGCGCCCCAGGTCTTCAACAGGCGCTTGCACATTCCATTTGGCGCGCGCCACGGCTTGCGCCAGCAGCAGGCGCTGATCGATCGCCAGCCGCAACGGCTCCAATCCCCTGAGCTCGGTGTCGACCTGGGCGCTTGCCATCATGCAGACAAGCAGCAACCCAAGCAAGGCGACTAGCCTCATGCAATATGTATAGGGCGTGCGTATCTGCATCAGGGCTGCGGATTGACGCGCTCGATCTTCGAGTGCAGCTTGTTCAGCGCCGACAGATAGGCCTTGGCCGAAGCGACGATGATGTCCGGATCGGCGCCGACGCCGTTGACGATGCGCCCTTCCTTCGACAAGCGCATCGTCACCTCGCCCTGCGACTGGGTGCCGGTGCTGATGGCGTTGACCGAGAATAGCACCAGCTCCGCGCCGCTGCCCACTTCCGATTCGATGGCGTTGACGGTGGCGTCGACCGGCCCGTCACCCCGGCCTTCGGACACATGCTCCTCGCCGTCGATCGTGAACACCACTTTCGCGCTCGGCGTGTGGCCGGTGTTCGACTGTTGCGACAGCGAGATGAAGCGGTAGTACTCGCTCTCATGCGATTGCTCTTCGTCCGACACCAGCGCCAGGATGTCTTCGTCGAAGATGTCGGACTTGCGGTCGGCCAGCTCCTTGAAGCGCACGAAGGCGGCGTTGACTTCCGCTTCCGATTCCAGGTCGATGCCCAGTTCCTGCAAGCGCTGCTTGAAGGCGTTGCGGCCGGACAGCTTGCCCAGCACGATCTTGGTGGCGGTCCAGCCCACGTCCTCGGCGCGCATGATCTCGTAGGTCTCGCGCGATTTCAGCATGCCGTCCTGGTGGATGCCGGAAGCGTGCGCAAACGCGTTGGCGCCCACCACCGCCTTGTTCGGCTGCACGGCGAAGCCGGTGATCTGCGACACCATCTTGGACGCGGCAACGATCTGCGTGGTGTCGATGCCGACGTCGAGGTTGTAGTAGCCGCCGCGCGTGCGTAGCGCCATCACCACCTCTTCCAGCGCGGTGTTGCCGGCCCGTTCGCCCAGGCCGTTGATGGTGCATTCGATCTGGCGCGCGCCGCCTATCATCACGCCGGCCAGCGAGTTGGCCACGGCCAGGCCCAGGTCGTTATGGCAGTGCACCGACCAGATGGCCTTGTCGGAATTGGGTATGCGTTCGCGCAGGCGGCGTATGGTTTCGCCGAAAATCTCCGGCACCGCGTAGCCTACCGTGTCCGGGAAGTTGATGGTGGTCGCGCCCTCTTCGATCACGCCTTCCAGCACGCGGCACAGGAAGTCCTCGTCCGAGCGGCTGCCGTCTTCCGGGCTGAATTCGATATCGTCGGTGAACTGGCGGGCGAAGCGCACGGCGTTGCGCGCCTGTAGCAGCACCTGGTCGGGCAGCATGCGCAGCTTCATCTCCATGTGCAGCTTGGAGGTGGCGATGAAGGTGTGGATGCGTTTGCGTTCGGCCGGCGCCAGCGCTTCGGCGGCGCGCGAGATGTCGCGGTCGTTGGCGCGCGACAGCGAACAGATGGTCGATTCGCGCACCACCGAGGCGATCGCCTTGATGGACTCGAAGTCACCTTGCGAGGCGGCCGCGAAGCCGGCTTCGATGACGTCCACGCGCAAGCGCTCCAGCTGCTTGGCGATGCGGACTTTTTCGTCTTTCGTCATCGACGCGCCCGGCGATTGCTCGCCGTCGCGCAAGGTGGTGTCAAAGATGATGAGGCGGTTGGATGAGTTGCTCATGATAGCTCCGTGGCTGATGCTTCGTTGCTTGAATTCTCAGGGCCTACCGCCCTTGCCGGTTAGCGCCGCTCGCTGGGGTCGCTGGAGTGTTCGTCGGTCTGGATCAGGCTGACCTTTTTGCCCTTGGCCAGCCGCCACGCCGATACCGCGTAGCCCGACAGGCCGTAGGCGATGAAGATCGGGAACAGCACCTTGGGCGGATCGATCGACACCAGCGCAAACACCAGCGCAATCAGGAACACCGCGATGAACGGCACCGATTTGCGGAAGTTCACATCCTTGAAACTGTAGAACGGCACGTTCGTCACCATGGTCAGGCCGGCGAACACGGCGATGCTCCACGAGACCCAGCGCAGTTCGAGGCCGGACACTTCCTGGTCCACCATCAGCAGCACGAAGCCGGCCACCAGCGCGGCGGCCGACGGCGATGGCAGGCCTTGGAAGAAGCGCTTGTCGACCACTTCGATATTGGTGTTGAAGCGGGCCAGGCGCAGCGCGGCGCCGGCGCAGTAGACGAAGGCGGCGATCCAGCCCAGCTTGCCCAGGCCGCGCAGCGACCATTCGTAGATCACCAGCGCCGGTGCGGCGCCGAAGGACACCATGTCCGACAGCGAGTCGTACTGGGCGCCGAATTCGCTCTGGGTGTTGGTCAGGCGGGCGACGCGGCCGTCCAGGCCGTCCAGCACCATGGCGATGAAGATCGCCCAGGCCGAGTGTTCGAATTTCTGGTTCATCGCCATGACGATGGCGTAGAAGCCGCAGAACAGCGCGGCGGTGGTGAAAGCGTTCGGCAGCAGATAGATCCCGCGATGGCGCGGCCGGTCGAGGTCTTCGCCCCGGGCGCGGCGGGCAAAACGGCTGAAGCGCGACATCTGGGGCGTTTTGCCTTGGGCTACGCCGTTCTTGGCTCGGCGGCGGGGGAATTTGGCCATAGGGTTCCGTTTCTGATTAACTGGTCATGTTGCGCCATCATTATAGTGGAGCCGCCCATAAAAAAGGGGATGGCGAGCCATCCCCCTATTCTGCCCAGGTTCGCTTATTTGAAGCGCACTTTGCCTACCAGCCGCATCTGCAGCGTGGTTTCGCCCGGTTCGAAGCTGGGTTCCTCCACCGGAGGCGGCGGCGAGCTGCCGGCCATCGCCATCGCCACGCGCGACGAGCCCGTGACGTTGACGCGGTCCTGGTAATTGCCCGAACCCTCGAAATCGATGGTATCGATCACGGCGTCGCCGACCTTGCGGCCCATCGCGCGGGCGATCGAGTTGACGCGCTCGGTCAGGTTCGCGTAGGTGGCGGCGATGCGCTGGTCGTCCAGCTTGCGGGTGGTCTCCGGCGCCAGGCCAAAGTGCAGATTGTTCAGCGACAGCGTGCGCTGGGCGGCGGC
The DNA here is from genome assembly GCF_009380165.1 of Rugamonas rivuli. GTDB lineage: Bacteria > Pseudomonadota > Gammaproteobacteria > Burkholderiales > Burkholderiaceae_D > Rugamonas > Rugamonas rivuli. The sequence continues at coordinate 552,917 of NZ_WHUF01000002.1, read as the reverse complement.
CACGGTTTTCGGCAGGCCGGCCAGGTTGACGGTGGTCACTTGCAGCGACTGCCCCACGCGCCAGGCGGTCGGCACGCGCGGCTTGCGCGGCTGGCCGTTCAGCGGCTGCGGCTGTTCTTCCGGATAGACTGGGTAGGTGTAGTAGCCCTGGGTCTTCAGGCTGGCCTGGGGATCTTCCTGCTTGACGATCTCCAGCCCCTGCTTCATCTTCTGATTGACGCGGGAGGCTGCGGCCGCCTTGTCCTTGTCGACTTCTTCGACGGACAAGGTGATAACGGCCTGGTCATTGACGTGGCGGACTTCGCCGAATGCGGGGACGACCACCAGGGCGCCGGCGGTCGGCAGGGATTCCTGCGGAGCCGCCTGCGCGGACAAAGCGCAGGCGGTGATGGCGGCGGCAGCCAGATGTTTCATTACAGTCATTGCATACTCCGTGATTGGTATAAAAGCAATCGCAACTGTACCTCAGCGCACGCCGCCGCGCATAGACTTACTTGAATCGTACCTTGCCCACCACGTTCATTTGCAGCGTGGTTTCGCCCGGTTCGAAGCTAGGTTCCGCCACTTCGGCGCTATCCATCATCTTGGCCGAACGCATCATCATCGGCGCCGGTGCGCCGCCCATGCGTTCCTGGGCGTAGTTGCCCGAGCCTTCGAAGTCGATGGTGTCCAGCACGGCGTCGCTGACCTTGCGGCCCATGGCGCCGGCGATCGAGTTGATGCGCTCGTTCAGGTTCTTGTAGGTGGCGGCGATGCGCTGGTCGTCGAGTTGACGGGTGGTTTCCGGCGTCAGGCCGAATTGCAGGCCGTTCAGGGTCAGGATCTTTTGTGCGGCGGCCACGGTTTTAGGCAGTTTTTCCAGATTGGTCGTGGTCACTTCCAGATACTGACCCACGCGCCAGGCGGTCGGCACGCGCGGCTTGGACGACTGGCCGTTCGGCGTCGGACGGTCTTCCGGGTACACGGGATAGGTGTAGTAGCCCTGGGTTTTCAGGCTGGCGCTCGGGTCTTCTTTCTTGACGATGTCCAGGCCCTGCTTCATTTTCAGGTTGACGCGCGAAGCGGCGGCGGCCTTGTCCTTGTCCTGCTCTTCGATCGCCAGGGTGGCGACCGCTTGATCGTTGGCGTGTTTGACTTCGCCGAAGGCCGGCACCACGACCAGCGTGCCGGTGGTAGGCAGCGATTCGAGCGGGGCGGCGTGCGCGGCGAGCGCGAAGGAGGCGGCAGCGGCTGCGGCGATAGTTTTCATGACGGTCATTGCGGGCTCCAAAAATTAAAATTACAACAAGACGAACTTTACCTGAAATTGCCGCCGAGACCTGTAAGACATGGTGAGTGTTTGTAACAAAGTCCCATGTGCTAAAGTTGCCGCCGGATTCAATCACTTTCGAAAGCTGCCATGTCGTATCCGTATTTGAGTGACGTTATCAAGGCCTGGGCCGGCATCGACCTGCCGCTGCCGCTGGCGACCTTCGGCCTGTTCGTGGCGCTGGGCGCACTGGTGGCCGGCGCGCTATTCCGCGCGGAGCTGCAACGCCTGTACGAAGCGGGCAAGATCGGGCCGGCGCGCGTGCGCGGCGCCGATATGCCGCCGCAGGATGTGGTCAGCGATTTCATGGTGGTGGTGATGGTGGCCGGCGTGCTCGGCGCCCGCCTGTTCCATATCCTGGAACATACCGACCAGTTTGCCGCCGATCCGATGGGCATGATCTTCACGCGTTCGGGCCTGAGCATTTTCGGTGGCCTGATCCTGGGCACGCTGGCAGGCATGGTGTGCGTGCGGCGCTGGCGTTTGCCGGTGCGTCCGCTGCTGGACGCGGCAGCGCCGGCGATGATGATCGGCTATGCGATCGGCCGCATCGGATGTCAGGTTTCGGGCGATGGCGACTGGGGCATCGCCGCCAACATGGCGCTGAAGCCGGAGTGGCTGCCGACCTGGCTGTGGACGCAAACCTACGACAACAACATCTACGGCGAGCTGATCGCCTTGCCCGGCGTGTATCCGACGCCGATGTATGAAACGGCGATGGCGCTGCTGTGCTTCGCCGTGCTATGGGCGTTGCGCAAGCATGCGTTCCGCATCGGCTGGCTGTTCTCGGTGTATCTGGTGCTGGCCGGCGTGGAGCGTTTGCTGATCGAGCAGATCCGCGTCAATCCCGTGTTCAATGTCGCAGGCCTGCATGCCACCCAGGCGGAGATCATCGCGGTAGCGTTGATCGCGCTGGGCGCCATAGGTGCCGCAATCCTCAGCCAGCGCGCAAGTGCGGAGGCCGGCGCTGGCAAGCATACATGCCCTTAGGACCAAGCCTGCCGAAGAGTTTGGTGAAACACCTCGTTCAAGTTCGGCAGCACATCCCCTCGCTGAAACGCTGGCGGAACAATAGACTCAAGCCTGTCCAACTGCTGATCATCGATCAAAGCATGAATACACGGTCGGCAGCAGTCGCCGGACATCGTCAGAAAAGCTGATATTCTCCGCATGTTGGAATCACAGCTCAGGTCAAAAAAAATGATTTATATCGTATAAAAAAATTACCGCGCATACCCTGCTTCACGCTGGCTGCGGATACCGAGTATGTACACAGTGTCGAGCTGGTCGACAAATCGGTATAGCGCGACATACCCTCGGCCCTTGCGGCCGATGATGAGTTCTCGCTTGCCACCTGCCGTCGGCCTGCCAATCAAAGGGCTGTGTGCCAGAACTTCGATCGCCTGGACAATTTCATTAATGCGGGCAGCAGCTTCCCCGGATGCAGAGTGCCCGACATGCTCGATGATGCGATCCAGGTCCTCTGCAACCTCGGGCGCAAACTCGATGCGCGTCAATTCAGCCTCGCCTTTTTTTTGCTACAGGGCGTTGTGCTGAAATCCCTGCAACGCGCTCTTCGATATACCGGCGCATATCAGCCCAAGGTATAGTCTTTCCGGTTTCCAATAGATTGGCAAACCTCACATCGGCCTCGGCCTCGAAACTGGCGCGCTGCTCCTCCAGCTCCGCCTTTTCAGCTATGGCTTCAAGAATAAAACTGTGAGGTGTTTTCCCCGTCCGTTCGGCGGCACTGGTAACGCGCGCCTTCAACTCATCGGGCAAACGTATTGTTGTAGTTGGCATGAAAACCTCCTTTTCCATTTAAATGTAGCACATATGTGCTACACATTGTTGCCGTGCTACAGTTAAGCATTAACCATTAATGTCATTAAAATATGATTCCACTTCGCGCCGCACTTACCTTCCTGCTGCTGGTCGCCGCCAGCTTGCCCCAGGCCCAGACCGTCGATGCGCCACCGCTGCACCTGCAACTGCCGTCGACCTGGACGCTCGACTCGGCCAGGCGGCCGATGGAAGGCAAGGGACCGGATGGCGAAAAGATGATGGTGACGATAGCCCGCGCCCTGCCGAACAAGACCACCACGGCCAGGGAAGACGCGCACGCGTTTGCACAGGGCGTCCTGAAAGACGTGGCCAGCCGCAACGGCAAACTCGTAGTACGTGCAGTCGAAGAGTTCCCTGTGCCGGAAGGGAAAACTGCTTACTCATCGGCGTCAGAGTCTTCCCGCATGTTCGGAAAATATTATTTCATCCAGTATCTGCTGGCCTCCGAGAACGCAATGTTTTATTTCACGTTCGAAGGCAAAGGCGAGGCCCTGCCAGCGCTTAAGCGCTTTGATGCGCTGATGAACGAGCAACGCTGGGACGAATAAAAAAAGCCGGCTCGCGCCGGCTTTTTTTGCATCGAAGATGAAGCTTAGTTCTTCGATTGATCGACCATCTTGTTCTTGGCGATCCAAGGCATCATCGCGCGCAGTTTTGCGCCGACTTCTTCGATCTGGTGCTCGGCCGTCAGACGACGGCGCGAGATCAGGGTCGGAGCGCCTGCCTTGTTTTCCAGGATGAAGGACTTGGCGTACTCGCCGGTCTGGATGTCCTTCAGGCACTGACGCATCGCATCCTTCGTGGCCGAGGTGACGACCTTAGGACCGGTCACGTACTCGCCGTATTCGGCGTTGTTCGAGATCGAGTAGTTCATGTTGGCGATGCCGCCTTCATAGATCAGATCGACGATCAGCTTCAGTTCGTGCAGGCACTCGAAGTAAGCCATTTCCGGAGCGTAGCCCGCTTCGGTCAGGGTTTCGAAGCCGGCCTTGATCAGCTCGACCGCGCCACCGCACAGAACAGCCTGTTCGCCGAACAGGTCGGTTTCAGTCTCTTCGCGGAAGTTGGTTTCGATGATGCCGGCACGGCCGCCGCCGTTGGCCGATGCGTACGACAGCGCGATGTCACGGGCGATGCCGGACTTGTCCTGGTACACGGCGATCAGGTGCGGCACGCCGCCACCCTGGGTGTAGGTAGCGCGCACGGTGTGGCCTGGGGCCTTCGGTGCGACCATGATCACGTCCAGGTCGGCGCGCGGCACGACTTGGCCGTAGTGCACGTTGAAGCCGTGGGCGAAGGCCAGTACCGCGCCTTGCTTGGCGTGCGGCGCGACGTTTTCGTTGTAGACCTGGGCGATGTTCTCGTCCGGCAGCAGGATCATGATGACGTCGGCGGCCTTGACCGCGTCGTTCACTTCCGCCACTTTCAGGCCGGCTTTCTCAACCTTGTTCCACGAAGAACCGCCCTTGCGCAGGCCGACGGTCACGTTGACGCCGGAGTCGCTCAGGTTTTGCGCGTGGGCGTGGCCCTGCGAACCGTAGCCGATGATGGCAACGTTTTTGCCCTTGATGAGGGAGAGGTCAGCGTCTTTGTCGTAGAAAACTTTCATGGTATTTCCTTAGTAGTATTTTTGAATTTGTTTAAACTTTGAGGATGCGTTCGCCGCGTCCGATGCCGGAACCGCCGGTACGTACCGTCTCCAGAATGGAGGCGCGGTCGATCGAGTCGATGAACGCGTCGAGCTTGCTCTTGGCGCCGGTCAGTTCGATCGTGTAGGTCTTTTCGGTGACGTCGATGATGCGGCCGCGGAAGATGTCCGCCGTGCGCTTCATCTCTTCACGCTCCTTGCCCACCGCGCGCACCTTAATCAACATCAGTTCGCGTTCGATGTGCTGGCCCTCGGTCAGATCGACCACCTTCACCACTTCAATTAAACGGTTGAGGTGCTTGGTGATCTGTTCGATGATGTCGTCCGAACCGGTGGTGACGATGGTCATCCGCGACAAGGTCGCGTCTTCGGTCGGCGCCACGGTCAGCGTTTCGATGTTGTAGCCGCGGGCCGAGAACAGGCCTACCACGCGCGACAGCGCGCCGGCTTCGTTTTCCAGCAAAACAGAGATAATGTGTCGCATGTTATAAGTCCTCCGAACCCAACAGCATTTCAGAGAGCCCTTTGCCCGCTTTCACCATCGGCCAGACGTTTTCCGATTGATCGGTAATGAAGTTCATGAAGACCAGCTTGTCTTTCATGCCGAAGGCGTCGCGCAGCGCGCCGTCGACGTCGCCCGGTTTCTCGATGCGCATGCCGACGTGGCCATAGGCTTCCGCCAGCTTCTCGAAGTTCGGCAGCGAATCCATGTAGGACTCGGAATAGCGCGAACCGTAGTCGATCTGCTGCCACTGGCGTACCATGCCCAGGAAGCGGTTGTTCAACATGATGATCTTCGGCGTCAGATGGTATTGCTTGCAGGTCGCGAGTTCCTGGATGCACATCTGGATCGAACCTTCGCCGGTGATGCAGGCGACGGTGGCGTCCGGGTTGGCCATCTGCACGCCCATGGCGTACGGCAGGCCCACGCCCATCGTGCCCAGACCGCCCGAGTTGACCCAGCGCTTAGGCTTGTCGAACGGGTAGTACTGCGCGGCCCACATCTGGTGCTGGCCGACGTCGGAGGTGATGAAGGCGTCGCCCTTGGTCACTTCCCACAGCTTCTGCACCACGGCTTGCGGCTTGATCACCAGGTCCGAGGTCGGATACTTCAGGCAATCGCGGCCGCGCCATTCGCCGATCTGCTTCCACCAGTCCTTGAGCGCGGGCGCGTTCGGCTTGGCGTCCGCAGCGTCGAGCTGGGCCAGGAATTCGATCAGCACGTCCTTGACGTTGCCGACGATCGGGATGTCGACCTTCACGCGCTTGGAGATCGACGATGGATCGATGTCCACGTGGATGATCTTGCGCGGGTTGGAGGCGAAGTGTTTCGGGTTGCCGATCACGCGGTCGTCGAAGCGGGCGCCGATGGCGATCAGGACGTCGCAGTGCTGCATCGCCATGTTCGCTTCGTAGGTGCCGTGCATGCCGGGCATGCCGACGAAATTCTCGCTCGACGCTTTGTAGGCGCCCAGGCCCATCAGCGTGTTGGTGACCGGGAAGCCCAGCTTGTCGACCAGCCTGTTCAGCTCGGGCGAGGCATTGGCCAGGATCACGCCGCCGCCGGTGTAGATCATCGGGCGTTCGGCTTGCAGCAGCAGCTGGACTGCCTTGCGGATCTGGCCGGAGTGGCCCTTGTCGACCGGTTTGTACGAACGCATCTCGACCTCTTTCGGGTACGAGTACGTCGTCTTGTGCATCGAGATATCCTTCGGGATGTCGACCAGCACGGGGCCTGGACGGCCGGTGCGGGCGATGAAGAAGGCTTTCTTGACGGTTTCCGCCAAATCCTTGACGTCTTTGACGAGGAAATTGTGCTTGACCACGGGACGGGTGATACCGACCGTGTCGCATTCCTGGAAGGCATCCTGGCCGATGGCGTGGCTAGGCACCTGGCCCGAGATCACGACCATGGGGATGGAATCCATGTAAGCGGTGGAAAGACCTGTCACGGCATTGGTGACGCCCGGACCGGACGTGACCAGCGCGACACCAACCTTGTTCGAGCTGCGCGAGTACGCATCGGCGGCATGCACTGCGGCCTGTTCGTGACGCACGAGGACGTGTTGGAATTTGTCTTGCTTGAAGATGGCGTCGTAGATATACAGTACGGCTCCGCCCGGATAGCCAAAGACGTGCTCTACGCCTTCCTCGGCCAGGCAGCGCACCAGTATTTCAGCGCCTGTGAGCGTGTTCGCTCCTTGTGATGCGGTTGCTTCGGTATTCATGAAACATTCCTTTCAAGGTCCATAGGAGATTGATCGGATGCTCTTTCCTAACGAAGTAGGCCCACCTCTACAGCTTTGCCCTGCTTCCCTTTTTTTCTGCAGTCACACCTGCCTCTTCCGTCAACCGTAGTGACGTGCAAAGCAGTGCTAGCTGCAAACTCTCGTTTGGCTGGATCTGTCTGTAGCGGTTCTGCGTACCTCTCGCGCTTGTGGCACGGGTTAGAGCAAACTGCTGACATATGAAAGCGCGTCTCGTCGATTGCGGCGTTGTGTGCCTGCTGCGACCAGACCATAGAGCTTCGGGGTGTTCAAAGCGTCCCATACGGTACACCCGGCGCCCCCGTTTGGGCAAGTGAAATATCGAAAATATCCCCGATGCGGTGCATTTTGCATCGTCAAAGCCGCAAAAACCATGCAGAAATGGCTAATTTTTGCTAGCATGCGCTCAGTTCACGAGCCGCCACCTAGCGGCCCAGCGCCGGCTTTTCCGGCAGTATCCACACCCGACGCATGGCCACAGACAAAGAATTATCCGACTTTCTCGAAAACGTCGAGCGGCGTGCCTTTAAACAAGCCGTCTACGCAGTGCGCAAGGACGAATCCGCATTGGACATCGTGCAGGACGCGATGATCAAACTCGCCGAAAAATACGGCGACAAGCCGGCCGCCGAGCTGCCAATGCTGTTCCAGCGCATCCTGCAAACCACCATCCTCGATTATTTCCGCAGGGAAAAGGTCCGCAACACCTGGGTCAGCCTGTTCTCGGGCATGGCCCCCTCGGGCGGTGAGAATGAGGACTTTGATATACTCGAATCCTATGCCGCCGAAGACGGAACCGAGGCTTCCGAATCGAGCGCAGACAAGGTCGAGCGCCAGCAAATGCTGTCTTTGATCGATGCCGAAGTACAAAAGCTTCCGGCACGTCAACGAGAAGCCTTCCTTATGCGTTATTGGCAGGACATGGACGTGGCTGAAACAGCCGAAGCGATGGGGTGTTCCGAAGGGAGCGTGAAGACACATTGCTCACGTGCAACACATACACTCGCGGAGTCGCTAAAAGCCTTGGGAATAACACTATGAATACCGACGATCTGAATTTCGCTTACAAAGTGCGCCACGCGCTCAATGAAAAGCTGGACGATCTGCCTGCATCGACCACAGACCGCCTGGCTCAGGCGCGCAAGCTGGCGCTCGCCCGTAAAAAGGCGCATGTGGAGGCGCCGATGAAGGTGCGCGCCACCAAGGCCGGGCTGGCGACGGCCGGCGGCTTCTTCTCGTTCTCCTGGATGACCCGCATGAGCGTGGCGCTGCCATTGCTGGTGTTGGTCGGCGGCCTGGCCGGCATCTACCAGTACGAGCAGGAACAGCGCGTTGCCGACCTGGCCGAGCTCGACGCCGCCGTGCTGTCCGACGAATTGCCGCTGTCCGCCTACCTGGACCACGGTTTTAACGCCTACCTGACCCAAAGCGAGTAACCAGCATGGCATTGAGCGGTCGCGCAAAATGGGGCGCAGGAACGGTGGTGTTAGCGGTAGCAGCGGCAAGTGCCCTGATCGGCTGCAGCAACTCTGACACGCCGGCACAGCCTGCCGCGCAACAAGCTTCCGCCGCCGGCGCCCTGCCCGGCGCAGCGGCGGGCAAGCGCGCGTCGGCCAAGTCGCCGGAAAAAACCATGTGGAAGGATTTGACGCCCGCGCAGCAGCAGGCGCTGGAGCCGCTGGCGCCCGAGTGGGACCAGATGGAGCCTATCCGCAAACAGAAATGGCTGGGCATCGTCAAGCGCTACAACTCGATGAAGCCGGACGAGCAGGCCCGCGTGCAGGAACGCATGCGCGAATGGGTCAAGATGACGCCGGACGAGCGCCGCCAGGTGCGCCAGAACTTCACGCGCGCGCAGAAGATCGACCCGTCGCAGAAATCCACGCAGTGGGAATCCTACCAGCAGCTGTCGGAGGAACAGAAACAGGAGCTAGCAGCCAAGGCGGCGATGAAGAAACAGGTCGCCAACCTGCCTACGCCCGCGCAGAGCAAGCTGAAAACCGTGGCGCCGATCAAGCCCGCCGTGCCGACCACCGGCGGCGGCCCTGCCACGTCGCCAGCTGCGACGACGGCCACCGCAGGCGCCACGCCTGCCGCCGCGCCCGGCATCGATCCCGCCACCGGCGCAGCAATACCCAACGCATCGAACGTGGCGCCGGTGATCGCGCCTGCCGTCACGCCCGCCTCCTCTCCACCCGCCCAGCCTGCCAGCAGCAATGTCAAATAAGCCGCCTGTGACCGTACCGACCATCAAACGCCGTCTGATTTCGATGGTCTACGAAACCCTGCTGGGCTTTGCCGTGCTGTTCCTGCCCTTCCTGATTTTTGAATTCGCCACCCACGCCAGCCACACGCCTACCGCCGAGCACATGCGTCAGGCGCTGGCCTTCCTGGTGCTGGGCGCCTACTTCATCCACCAGTGGAGCCGCGACGGCCAGACGCTGGCAATGAAAACCTGGCGCCTGCAGCTGGTCCGTCCCGGCCACGCCCACCTGTCGCTGCAGACCGCCGCCGTGCGCTACCTGCTGAGCTGGATGTGGGTGCTGCCGGCGCTGCTGCTGTCGCTGGTGCTGGACCTGCACCGCTGGCAGGCGCTGGGCGCGGTCGGCGCCGGCATCCTGCTGTGGTCGCTTACGGCCTTCCTCGACAAGGACCGCCAGTTCCTGCACGACAAACTGACCGGCACCCGCCTGGTCCAGCTGCCGCCGCCGGAAAAGAAAAAGAAGGCCGTACCCGCAGTGTAATTCTTGCAATCTTCTGTGGCAGAATAGGACTTTTGCCACAGGGGGTAGCACATGACCAAAGCTGTTCGTTTGATGTACGGGGCAGTCCTTGCCCTGTCAGTCTCCGCCGCGTTCGCGGCCGACATTCCCGCCGCGCCCGTTGCGCGGGTTGAACCCGTCGCCGATACCTACTTCGGCGAAACCGTGGTCGACCGCTATCGCTGGATGGAAAACGACAAAGATCCCGACTGGCTGCCCTACCTCAAACAACAGAACGCCCATGCGCGCGGTGTGCTGGACGCGCTGCCGAAACGCGATGTGCTGCTGACCCGCATCCAGCAACTGTCCGGCGACGTCGCCACGCCGTCGCGCATACAGAAAGCCGGCGCCCGTCTGTTCTACCAGCAGCGCCCGGCCGGCGCCAACAACTTCAAGCTGTTCGTGCGCGAGGTCGGCAAAAACAGCGGCAAGGACCGCGTGCTGGTCGACCCGACCAAGCTCGACACCAAGACCAGCCACGTTTCGCTGGACTGGTGGCAAGCCTCGCCGGACGGCAGCAAGCTGGTCTACGGCCTGTCCAAGGACGGCAGCGAAGACTCGGTCTTGCAGATCATGGACGTACGCACCGGCGCCATCCTCAAGGAACGCATCGCCGACACGCAGGGGGCCGATCCGAACTGGCTGGACGACAGCTCCGGCTTCTTCTACAACCAGCTGACCGGCAAGAACAACACGCCCGAGCGCTACCTCGATTCGGTGGCCCGCTTCCACAAGCTGGGCACCGATCCCGCCAAAGACCCGCTGCTGATGAAGCGCGGCCTCGACCCTGCGGTGAAGTATGAAAACATCCAGGCGCCCTCCATCGGCACCGCGCTGCACTCGGCCACCGCGCTGCTGATTCTGAGCGATGTGCGTCCCGAGAAGCGCATCTACGCCGCGCCGCTGCGCGACGTCATCAAGGGCAAAGCCAAGTGGCAGGTGGTGGCCGACTTCGCCGACGAGATCACCAACCTGGACCTGGACGGCGACAATCTGTACCTGCTGTCGACCAAGGACCATCCGCGCGGACGCCTGCTGAAAACCTCGGCCAGCGCACCGTCGCTGGCCAAGGCCACCGAGGTCGTGCCGGAATCGAAACTGGTCCTGCAAGGCATAACGCGCGCCAAGGACGGCCTGTACCTGCGGGCGATGGACGGCGGCCCGAGCACGCTGCAACGCCTGGGCAACGACGGCAAGCTGACCACCATCGCCCTGCCCTTCGAAGGCACGCTGCGCGCCGTCGAAGCCGATCCGGCTGCGGCGGGCGTGCTGACCGTGCTGACCGGCTGGCTGGAACCTGCCGGCATCTGGAGCGTGGGCGCCGACGGCAAGGTAGTCGACACCGGCATCACGCCGAAGCCGGCTATCGACACCAGCGCCTACACCACCGAACGCCGCTACGCCACCGCCAAGGATGGCACGCAGATTCCGTATAGCCTGATCTACAAAAAGGGCATCAAGCTCGATGGCAAAAATCCGGCCTTCATCTCGGCCTACGGCAGCTACGGCTCGGCCGCGTACACGCCGTCGTTCGCCGGCCGCACGCTGGCACTGGCAGACCAGGGCGCCATCGTCGGCTACGCCAATGTGCGCGGCGGCGGCGAGTTCGGACGCCAGTGGCACCGCGCCGGCCAGCTGGAAAACAAGCCGAACACCTGGCGCGATCTGATCGCCGTGTGCGAGGACATGAACGCAAAAGGCTACACCTCGCCGCAGAACCTGGCGATCGGCGGCCGTTCGGCGGGCGGCATCACCATGGGCCGCGCACTGGAAGAGCGTCCGGACCTGTTTGCGGCCGTGGTATCGGGAGTGGGTTGGCACAATCCGCTGCGCTACGTGGCGGAACAGAACGGCTATGGTGAAGAACCTGAATGGGGTGCGATTGCCGATCCGGCCGGCTTCAAGGCGCTGAAGAGCATCGACAGCTACCAACTGGTGGCAGATGGCGCCAAGTACCCGGCCATCATGCTGACCACCGGTGTGACCGATCCGCGTGTGGCGCCGTTCCATCCGGCGAAGATGGCGGCCCGTCTGCAGACCGCAACGGCCAGCGGCAAGCCGGTAATACTGCGGGTGGACTTCGACGCCGGCCACGGCATGGGCTCGACCCGCGCACAGCAGGATGTCGAAGCGGCGGATACCTACGCCTTCATCCTGTCGCAGACGACAGGGAAGTAATCAGAAGCGCTCGTGAGCCTGCAGGTAGCGCCACTCGCCTACCGGCAGGCTGGACATCGCGATGCGGCCGACGCGGATGCGCTTCAGCGACACCACGGTCAGGCCAACCAGCTTGCACATATGTTCGATCTGACCCGGCTTGGGGTTCTTCGGCGCGAAGCGCAGACGGTTCTCATTCTGCCAGCTGACCTTCATCGGCGGCAGCGGCTTGCCGTTGAACGGCAGGCCGTGGTTCAACAGCGCCAGGCCGTTTTCCATGATATCGCCGGTCACTTCGGCGATGATCTCGTGCTCGATCTTGGCCGCTTCGTCGACCAGCTTGCGGCTGACGCGGAAGTCCTGCGTGAACACCAGCAGGCCGCTAGCATGCGTTTCCAGCGGCGTGGTCAAGGTCAGGTTGACCAGGTGGCGCTTGAGGAAGCGCTGGCCCGGCGCGGAGCGCGTCAGCGAGGCAGGGTTCAGCAGATGCACGGCCGGCGAGCCGTCCTTGCCGATGCCACCGTTAGCGCCCACCGGTTTATGCAGCAGTATCGTGACCGGCAGGATTTCGAACAAGGTGGCATCCGGTGCGACCACGATCTGCTGTTCCATCGTCACGCGGGCGCCCGCCTCTTCCACCACAACACCATCGACGCTGACGAAACCGCCCTCGATATAGAGTTCGGCTTCGCGGCGCGAGCAAGGGCGCATCTCCGACAGGCGCTTGGCCAGGCGGACGGTGTTATCGGTGCTGCTATCGGCGGTGGTATCGGTCATCCGAAAAAATCTCCAAAAACGGTAATGGCGCGGTCGATGTCCTCGCGCGATGCATCCATGTGCGTGACGATGCGCAGGTGCGGCGACATCGATACGCGTATGCGGGTCAGTTGCAGCACGTCGTTCAAAGCACGGCAGGTATCGGCCGGGATATCGACGTAGAAAATATTGGTTTGCGGCGTGCTGACCTTGATGCCTTTCAGCTTGGCCAGCTCGCCCGCGAAGTAGGCGGCGTTGTCGTGATCTTCCGCCAGCCGCGTGAAGTTGTGCTGCAAGGCGTACATGCCGCCCGCCGCGATCATGCCGGCCTGGCGCATGCCGCCGCCCAGCATCTTGCGCCAGCGCCGCGCCTCGGCGATCAATGGCTTGCTGCCGCACAGGACGGAGCCGATAGGCGCGCCCAAGCCTTTGGACAGGCACACGGAAACCGAATCGAAGCCGGCGACTGCTGCACGCGGGCTCACACCCAGCTTGACGGCGGCGTTGCAGACGCGCGCGCCGTCGAGGTGCGTGGCCAGGCCGCGCTCGTGCGCCAGCGTGGTCGCCTGCTTCAGGTAATCGAGACTCAGCACGCGGCCGCCGATGGTGTTCTCCAACGCCAGCAGCTTGCTGCGGGCGAAGTGGAAATCGTCAGGCTTGATATAGGCTTCGATGTCGGCCAGCGCGATGCTGCCGTCAGGCTGGTTGATGATGGGCTGCGGCTGGATACTGCCCAGCACCGCGGCGCCACCGCCTTCGTAGCGGTAGGTATGGGCTTCCTGCCCGACCAGGTATTCGTCGCCGCGGCCGCAGTGGGCCAGCAACGCCAGCAGATTGCTCTGCGTGCCGGACGGCGCGAACAGCGCATCCTCGTAGCCGAACAAATCGGCCGCGTATTCCTGCAAGCGGTTGACGGTAGGGTCATCGCCGTAGACATCGTCGCCGACGTCCGCTGCATTCATCGCAGCGCGCATCGCCGCGCTGGGGCGGGTGATGGTGTCGCTGCGGAGGTCCAACCATTTTTCGTTCAGCTCACTCATCGTTCCGTCACCCTTTTCGATTTACTGTTTAGCTACCTGTTCGGTGAAGAAGCGGTTGCCCATCTCCTCCAGCCCCAATGTCTCCAGCACTTCCTGCAGCCGCTCCGATGGACGCTGGCGCGGCAGGTTCTTGTACGTGGCGATGATCAGCTCATTCTTCATCGAATGCTCCCAGCCTACCAGCTCGGTCACGTTCACGTGATAGCCGTGCGCCTCCAGTTGCAGGCAGCGCAACACGTTGGTGATCTGGCTGCCGAATTCGCGCGTGTGGATCGGGTGGCGCCAGATCTCGGTCAGCGCGGACTTGGCCAGCGACTTGCCCTTGTTCTTCTTCAGCACCGACGCGACTTCCGCCTGGCAGCACGGCACCAGCACCATGTACTTGGCCTTCTTCTTCAACGCGAAGTGGATGGCGTCATCGGTCGCCGTGTTGCAGGCGTGGAGAGCGGTGACGACGTCGATCTGCTCCGGCAGCAGCTTCGATTCGGTGGACTCGGCCACCGACAGCGGCAGGAAGGACATGCCAGGGAAGTTGAACTGCTTGGCCAGTTCCTGCGAACGGGCCACCAGCTCTTCGCGGGTCTCGATGCCGTAGATGTGCGAGTTATCGCCCAACGCCTTGAAGAACAGGTCGTAGATGATGAAACCCAGGTAGGACTTGCCCGCGCCGTGGTCGACCAGCGATACGCTGTCCTTCCCGGCCAGCACTTCCTTCAGCAGCGGTTCGATGAACTGGTACAGGTGGTAGACCTGTTTCAGTTTGCGGCGGCTGTCCTGGTTCATCTTGCCGTCGCGGGTCAGGATGTGCAGCTCTTGCAGCAGCGCGACGGTCTGGCCTTCGCGGATTTCCGGCATGTTGTCGGCGCCGGTGACGGTGGCGCCGATCTTGGTGGCTTGCTTACTTGGCTTCATCGATCCACGCCTGCTGTACCGCTTCAAGAACCTTTTCACCGCCGCGCGTATGGTCGTCGTCGAACTCTTCGAGGTCGACGATCCAGTTGTGCAGATCAGTGAAGCGGATAGTCAGCGGATCGATGTCCGGATGCTTATCGTAGAGCGCTTCCGCAATCGCGGTGATGTCGGTCCATTTCATATCAGTGCCCGCCTTCGCTTGCGTGATTGATGGTGTATTTCGGGATCTCGACGACCAGGTCTTCGTTCGCGACCACGGCCTGGCACGACAGGCGCGACACGGCTTCCAGGCCCCAGGCTTTGTCCAGCAGGTCTTCTTCGGTCTCGCTGGCTTCGCTCAGCGAGTTGAAGCCTTCGCGCACCAGCACGTGGCAGGTGGTGCAGGCGCAGGACTTCTCGCAGGCGTGCTCGATGTGGATGTCATTTTCGAGCATGATGTCGCACAGGGTCTTGCCGACTTCGGCTTCAACGACGGCGCCGTCCGGGCACAGTTTTGCGTGGGGCAGGAATACGATTTGTGGCACTTGTAACCTCTAGGTTTTGTTTAAACTACCTGGTCCAGCGTCTTGCCGGCCAGTGCGCTGCGCACGCTGCGATCCATGCGGCGCGATGCGAATTCTTCGGTGCCGTGCGCCAGCGCCTCGACGGCCGACTTCACCGCCGCGTGATCGGCTGCGCCGGTCTGCGATTGCGCGACCACGTCGCGCACCTTGTTCATCAAGGCGTCGACCGCAACGCGCTCTTCGTCCGACAGCAAGCCCGCGTCTTCATACAGCGCCGACTGCGTGGCCAGGATGATGCGCTCGGCCTCGACCTGCTCTTCGCGCAGTGCGCGGGCGACCATGTCGGTATCGGCGGATTTGTACGAATCTTGCAGCATGCGCGCAACGTCGTCGTCGCCCAAGCCGTAGGCCGGCTTGACGGTGATCGATGCTTCCACGCCGGAGCGCAGCTCGCGTGCGGATACCGACAGCAAGCCGTCCGCATCCACCTGGTAGGTGATGCGGATGCGCGCCGCGCCGGCCACCATCGGCGGAATGCCGCGCAGCTCGAAGCGCGCCAGCGAACGACAATCGGATACCAGCTCACGTTCGCCCTGAAGTACATGCACCGCCAGCGCGGTCTGGCCGTCTTTAAACGTGGTGAACTCCTGCGCGCGGGCGCAAGGGATGGTGGAGTTACGGGGAATGATCTTCTCGACCAGGCCGCCCATGGTTTCGATACCCAGCGACAGCGGGATCACGTCCAGCAGCAGCCAGTCGTCGCCCGGCGCGCGGTTACCTGCCAGCAGATTGGCTTGCACGGCAGCGCCCAGCGCCACGACCTTGTCCGGATCGATGTTCGCGTGCGGGATGGTGTGGAAGTATTCGCTGACCGCGCGCTGCACGTGCGGCATGCGCGTCGCGCCGCCGACCATGACCACGCCATCGACATCGTCCGCATCGACGTTCGCGTCGCGCAGCGCTTTCTTGATGGCCTTCATGGTCTTGTCGATCAGGTGCTTGGTGATCTCCTGGAAGGTCTCGGCGGTGATCTTCAGATGCACTTCTTCGCCGGAGCCGAGGATGGCGTCGACGGTCACATCGTTTTTGGTCGACAGCTGTTCTTTGGCTTCGCGCGCTTTGACCATCAACACGGCGGTGTCTTCGTCCGACAGCGGCGCCAGTTTTTCCTGCTGGTGGATGTAGCAGAACAGGCGGTGGTCGAAGTCGTCGCCGCCCAGCGCGGAATCGCCGCCGGTGGACAGTACTTCAAACACGCCCTTGCTCAATTTGAGGATGGAGATGTCGAAGGTGCCGCCACCCAGATCGTAGACGGCGTACAGGCCTTCCGAACCGTTATCCAGGCCGTAGGCGATGGCGGCGGCGGTCGGCTCGCTCAGCAGGCGCAGCACGTTGATGCCGGCCAGTTGCGCCGCATCTTTGGTAGCCTGGCGCTGCGCGTCGTCGAAGTACGCCGGCACGGTGATGACCGCGCCCACCAGATCGTCGCCCAGCGAATCTTCCGCGCGCTGGCGCAGCGTGGCCAGGATCTGCGCCGAGATCTCGACCGGGCTCTTGATGCCGGCGATGGTCTTCAGCTGCACCATGCCAGGGGTGTCCTGGAAATCGTAGGGCATGTTTTCCGCATAGGCGATATCGGCCAGGCCGCGGCCCATGAAGCGCTTGACGGAAACGATGGTGTTCTTCGGATCGGTGGTCTGGGCGGCCTGCGCCTTGTAGCCGATGTTGGCATGGCCGTTCGGCAGATAGCGCACCACGGACGGCAGCAACGGGCGGCCATCCTCATCGTTCAGCACTTCTGGAATGCTGTTGCGCACCGTGGCGACCAGCGAATTGGTGGTGCCCAGGTCGATACCTACCGCCAGCCGATGCTGGTGCGGTGCGGTGGACATGCCTGGTTCGGAGATTTGCAGAAGTGCCATGGATGGACCTGTATTCTTATCTTGTCTGCTGAGGGTGCGCGCACGAGGCGCGGCGCTCAGGCTTCGATTGCTTCGAAGGCGAAGCGGACTTCTTCGCCGAATTTTTCAAGGAACATCAACGCGCGCACGCCTTGCGCCGCCGCGTGGAAATCGCCGCCGCCGATCTGCTGTTCGATATCAGCCAGGCGCGCCTTGCGCTCGTTGCGCAGCTGCTTGTCCAGCGCGTCCAGCGCGTCGCTGTCCTTGGCGGCGCGGGCGTCGCCCAGTTCTTCGCGCCACTCCATCTGCTGCATCAGGAAGGCCATCGGCATCGCCGTATTCGACTCGGTCTGCAAATCGACGCCATTCAACTCGCACAGGTACTGCGCGCGCTTCTGCGGATTCTTCAGGGTCTGGTAGGCTTCGTTGGCGCGGGTGGCCCACTGCATCGCCACGCGCTTTTCGGCGTCGGTGGCATTGACGAATTTGTCGGGATGAACGCGGCTCTGCACGTCGCGGTAGGCGCTGTCCAGCGCCCCCGCGTCTACGGCAAACTGCTGCGGCAGATTGAACAGCTCAAAGTGATTTTGCATGGCTTATCAGATGCGGAAGCTTTCGCCGCAACCGCAAGCGTCTTTCTCGTTCGGGTTATGGAACTTGAAGCCTTCGTTCAAGCCTTCGCGCGCGAAATCGAGCTCGGTGCCGTCGATGTACGGCAGGCTTTTCGGATCGACGAATACCTTCACGCCATGCGATTCGAAGACGCTGTCCTCTTCCGCGATTTCGTCCACGTATTCCAGCTTGTAGGCCAGGCCCGAGCAGCCGGTGGTACGCACGCCAAAACGCAAACCGACGCCTTTACCACGGCGTTCGATGTAGCGGTTGATATGCTTGGCTGCTTTTTCGGTCAGGGTGATTGCCATTTGATTCTCCGTACCGGCGGCGACATGCGCCGCCGGTGTAAAACAGACTTAGGCCGCGACTGGGTGCTTGGTCTGGTAGTCCAGTACCGCTGCCTTGATGGCGTCTTCCGCCAGGATCGAGCAGTGGATTTTCACTGGCGGCAGCGCCAGTTCTTCAGCGATCTGGGTGTTCTTGATGGCCAGCGCCTGATCCAGCGTCTTGCCCTTGACCCATTCGGTCACGAGCGAACTGGAAGCGATGGCCGAACCGCAGCCGTAGGTCTTGAACTTCGCATCTTCGATCAGGCCATCGGCGCCGACTTTGATTTGCAGCTTCATCACGTCGCCGCATGCCGGTGCGCCGACCATGCCGGTGCCGACGGTTTCATCGCCCTTTTCGAACGCGCCCACGTTGCGTGGATTTTCGTAGTGGTCCAACACTTTTTCCGAGTAAGCCATTTTGATGCTCCTGTAATCTTAAAAATTAGTGGGCTGCCCATTGGATCGAGCTGATGTCGATGCCTTCTTTGAACATGTCCCACAGTGGCGACAGCTCACGCAGTTTGTGTACCTTGGACTTCATCAGGTTGATGGCGAAGTCGATGTCCTCTTCGGTGGTGAAGCGGCCGATGGTGAAACGGATCGAGCTGTGTGCCAGCTCGTCGCTGCGGCCCAGCGCGCGCAGCACATACGATGGCTCCAGCGAAGCCGAGGTGCAGGCCGAACCGGACGATACGGCCAGGTCTTTCACGGCCATGATCAGCGACTCGCCTTCGACGTAGTTGAAGCTGACGTTCAGGTTGTGCGGCACACGGTGTTCCATGTCGCCGTTGATGTAGGTTTCTTCGATCTCTTGCAGGCCGGTGGCCAGGCGGTCGCGCAGACCCTTGATGCGGGCGATCTCGCTGTCCATTTCCACTTTCGCCAGGCGGAAGGCTTCGCCCATGCCGACGATCTGGTGGGTAGGCAGGGTGCCGGAGCGCAGGCCGCGCTCGTGGCCGCCGCCGTGCATTTGCGCTTCGATGCGCACGCGTGGCTTGCGGCAGACGTACAGCGCGCCGATGCCTTTAGGGCCGTAGGTCTTGTGCGCGGTGAAGGTCATCAGGTCGACCTTGGTTTTTTGCAGGTCGATCACCACCTTGCCGGTCGCTTGTGCGGCGTCGCAGTGGAAGATGATGCCCTTCGAACGGCACAGCGTGCCGATTTCGTCGATAGGCTGGATCACACCGATCTCGTTGTTGACCAGCATGACGGAAACCAGAATGGTGTCCGGACGGATGGCGGCGGTCAGCTGCTCGATGGTGATCAGGCCGTTGTCCTGCGGTTCCAGGTAGGTCGCTTCGAAACCGACGCGCTCCAGTTCACGCACCGTGTCCAGCACAGCCTTGTGCTCGGTCTTGACGGTGATGATGTGCTTGCCCTTGGTTTTGTAGAACTGCGCCGCGCCCTTGATCGCCAGATTGTTCGACTCGGTGGCGCCGGAGGTCCAGATGATTTCGCGCGGGTCGGCATTGACCAGGGCCGCGACGTGGCCGCGTGCCTCTTCCACCGCCTTTTCCGCCGTCCAGCCGTACATGTGGCTGCGCGACGCAGGATTGCCGAACTGCTCGCGCAGGTAAGGAATCATCATGTCGGCAACGCGCGGATCGATCGGCGTGGTGGCCGAGTAGTCCATGTAGATCGGGAAATGCGGGGCGGTCTGGAACTTCACTGGCGCGATGTTTTTTTCTGGGGCATTCATCTGGTAACTCCGGGTTTTCTGTGTAATCTCTTAACCAAGCGCGGCGTGGTTACGGTGCATCACGACCACGTTTTGTTCAGCATTCTTTTGCTTCTGTTGATCGACCAGATCCTGCAACGAAACGGAATCCAGGTAATCCACCATTTTTTCGTTCAGCGTGGCCCACAGCTCGTGAGTCATGCAGCGCGCGCCGCTGGCGGCGTCCGCGCCGTGGCAATTTTCCTTGCCGCCGCACTGGGTCGCATCGAGCGGCTCGTCCACGGCGATGATGATGTCGGCCACCGTGACCTTGTCGGCGCGACGGGCCAGGCTGTAGCCGCCGCCCGGGCCGCGGATCGACTCGACGATCTCATGGCGGCGCAGCTTGCCGAACAACTGTTCCAGGTAGGACAGCGAAATGGCCTGGCGCTGGCTGATGCCGGAGAGCGTGACCGGGCCTTTGCCTTGGCGCAAAGCCAGATCGATCATCGCAGTCACAGCAAAACGGCCTTTGGTGGTCAGACGCATCACTACCTCGGTTCAACTGGGTTAAAATATCGACCTTGTCGCTAATCACAAAGGCTGATTAGTTGATCGATTTAGTCAAGTATACCAAACTTTAACAAAGTTTGCCCGGAGCCCCTTGTGCCCAAAGGGTTGCTTAGCTTTTCAACAACTCCATCGGTTTAAACAGCTGGTGCATGTCCCGATTGCCGATGAAGCTTAGGTTGTAAGGATGTTCCGCAGCGATCTGCGGGAATTCTTTCATTACCGGCAACTTGCTCAGCAACTCAGCGATCTTCCCCCACAGAATCATCGTCGGCGTCGTCGACGCCTGCGCGGCCAAGCCGGCCATCACGGTCTCGAAGAACGGCAACCAGGCCTTGGCATCCTTGGCCGGAGCCACGTGGCTGCGGAACACCAGCGAGGCGTTCAGCAGCAAAAAGCCCTGTTCGGTCAGTTTCTGCTGCATGTCGGCCAGGGTCTGGATGTGGCTGCCGGCGCCGCTGCGGGCGCGGGCGGAAACGGCGGCCATCGCTTCGCCGGCGGTGTTTTCCAGGCTCAGCTGGCCATCGGCCACCAGCAGCATCTTCATGAAGTTACGCAGCGAGGTGGCCTTGTTGACCGGTTTGGACAGGCCACCGCCCTCCTCGTTCGACCACAGGCTGCCGACGGCGCCGTCCATGAAGCAGACGCCGGTGGCGCTTTCCGCGCGCGGATACGGGCCTTCGCCGACCAGCACGTAGCGCACCTGCTGCAGCGGCAGCGCGAAGGCGGCGAACAGGCGCTGCTCGGTCGGCAGGTACTGGTCGCTGGCCAGTTGCGGCAGGTAGTCGGGCGTGGCGGCCATCATCGCCTCCAGGCCTTGCACCAGCAAAGGACGCCAGGAAGCATCTGCGCGCGCCAGCGCATCGAGGATCGAAGTCGGGATCGTCATGAGAGGAAAGCTTTTGGGGAAAGGCGAGATTGTAGCGCCGAACGGCACCGCAGCCCAACATCTAAATGCGACGGCTCATGCCTCCTTCTGCGACGCCCCCTGTGCGCGCAGCCATTCGAAGACCTGCCCGACGATCTCCGAACGGGGCTGCTCCGCCACGCCGGACAGCCACCAAGTAGTGCCGGGCACGCGCGGGTAGTCGGGCAGGACGTGCAACCGGCCGGACGCCAGGCCGGCGTCCGCCAGCAGGCGCGGCAGGCAGGCAATCCCGCGCCCGTCCAGGGTGGCGTCCAGCAGCAGACGCGCATCGTCATAAATCGCCCGCTTGCGAAAGTGCGCCAACGGCCCCAGAAATAGCGGCGCAGTGGCGTCGCCGGTCAGGCTTTCCTCCAGACAGACCAGATCCACGTGCAGATGGTGCTGCGCCTGCGGCACGCCGTCCAGCCGCGCCGCCAGCTCACTGTTCGCCACCAGCAACCATTCATCCTGCAACAGCGGGATTTCCTGCAAGTCTGGCTGCAGGATGGGCCGGTCGCTGATGGATATGTCGACATCGATTTCGTCGACAAAACGCGCGCTCTCATCCACCGACAGCAACAGGCACAGCTCAGGCAACTGCGCTTCCAGCGCGCGCAGCCTCGGCTGCAGCCAGCCATGCAGCAGCGGCGCCGGACACACCAGTACGACCAGCCCCGGATCGAGGTAAGTGGCGATGCGCCCCAGGCCGCTGCGCAGGATGGTCAGCGAGCGCTGCACGCTGCGCAGCAGCACCTCGCCGGCCACCGTCAGCTCGACGCCCCGCCCCGCCCGGCGAAACAATGGCTGTTTGATCTGCTCTTCCAGCAGTTGTACCTGATGGCTGATGGCCGACTGTGTCACATGCAATTCGTCGGCAGCACGCGAGAAATTGCCGTGACGAGCCGCTGCCTCGAAGCCCATCAATAATTTCAGCGAAGGAATGCGATGTTCTGACATATGAGGAAACTTAATAGATTAAAGCAAATCATATCATTTGTTCTCATGCCTCTATCCATCCACAATGCCGTTCTTGTTACTCAATAAAGGGATAGATGATGAATACACGTCGATACTTCTTGCGTCATTGCGTGGCTGGCGGCGGCGCAGTGGCTCTTGGCGGTCTGCTGGCTGCCTGCGGCGGTGGCGGCGACGGCACCGCACCGGTCACGCCGCCGGCAACCAGCGGCGGCGGCAACAACGGCTCGGCAAGCAACACCGACAACTGGCGCATGCCCGACGAGGCCGAAGCCCACAAGGCGACGTGGATGGCCTACGGCGCCTCCAGCGCCATCTGGACGCGGACCCAGGTGCCGCAGGTGCAACTGGCGCTGGCGCGTATCGCCAACGCCATCGCCGCCTACGAACCCGTCAACATGCTGGTGCGCCAGGACGAACTGGCTAGCGCGCGGCAACTGCTCGACGCACGCGTCACGCTGATTCCCGCCGAGCTGGACGACCTGTGGATGCGCGATACCGGCCCGGTCTTCGTACGCAAGCCTGGCGGCGAGCGGGCCGGCGTCAAATTCAACTTCAATGGCTGGGGCAACAAGCAGCAGTTCGGCAAAGACGGCCGGGTGGCCGACCTGGTCTGCGCGAGTACCCAGGTGCCGCTGCTGTCCACGCGTCTGGTGCTTGAAGGCGGCGGGCTGGAAGTCGACGGCAAAGGCACGGCCATCATCACGGAGAGCTGCGTGTTGAACAGCAACCGCAACCCCGGCTGGAGCAAGGCCGAGTGCGAAGCGGAACTGCGCCGCCTGCTGGGCATCCGCAAGGTGATCTGGCTGCCCGGCATCATGAACAAGGACATCACGGACGGCCACACCGACTTTTACGCGCGCTTCGTACGCCCCGGCGTGGTGGCGGCACACCGCGACATGGACCCGGACTCGTACGACTACGCGCTGACCCGCCGCCACCTGGACATCCTGCGTACCGCCACCGATGCCGACAACCAGCCATTGCAGATCGTCGTGGTCGATGGTCCCGGCCGGATCCGGCCGGGCAACAATCCAAATACCTTCGCCGCCGGCTACATCAATTACTATGCGACCAGGGGCGCCATTTTCATACCCGAGTTCGGCGATGCCCAGGCCGATGCCAGAGCGAAGGCGCAATATGCTGAGCTGTACCCGGGGCGCGCGATCGTCCAGATCAATATCGATCCCATCGCGGCCGGTGGCGGCGGCATCCATTGCACCACGCAGCAGGAAATTGCATAAGCCAGGAGAAGACCATGCTACGTCGACATTTCCTCACCCGTGCGATGCGCCTGGCGGCAGGCGCCACCATCGGCCTGCCCGCGCTGCCGGCCCTGGCCGCAGGCGAAGGCTGGCGCATGCCCGACGAAGGCGAACGCCATGCCGCCACCTGGATGGCCTTCGGCGCCAACGACGAGGTGTGGGGCAAGCGTCTGAAGGCCGGCGCCCAGGCGAACCTGGCGCGCATCGCGCAAACCATCGCCAACTATGAGCCGGTGCACATGCTGGTCAACGAGGAGGACTACGACCTGGCCGCCCGCCTGTGTGGCAACAAGGTCAAGCTGCTGGTGCAGCCGATCGACGACCTGTGGATGCGCGACACCGGCGCCGTGTTCGTCAGGAAGCCAGGCGGCGCGCTGGCCGGCGTGAACTTCAACTTCAATGGCTGGGGTGAAAAGCAGGACTACCGGGACGATGCGCGGGTGGCCGCTTTCGTCACCACGCGCGTCGGCGCTGTCGCGCTGGAAAGCAGCCTGGTGCTTGAAGGCGGCGGCATCGAAGTCGATGGCCGTGGCACGGCCATCATCACGGAAAGCTGCGTACTGAACGCCAACCGTAATCCCGGCGTCGGCAAGGTGGCGTGCGAGCAGGAGCTGCGCCGCGTGCTGGGCATCGACAAGGTCATCTGGCTGCCCGGCATCGCCGGCCAGGATATCACCGATGGCCATACCGATTTCTATGCGCGTTTTTGCGCGCCCGGCGTGGTCGTGGCCGGTTTCGAAAGCGATCCGTCCTCGGCTGAACACGCCGTTACCCAGCGCCACCTCGCCATCCTGCGCAAGGCCACCGATGCTCGAGGTCGTGCGCTACAGGTGGTGGTCTTGCCGGGGCCGGCCGACATTCGCCCGCAATACAGCAACAAGGAGTTCGCCGCCGGCTACATCAATTTCTATGTCTGCAACGGCGCCGTGCTGTGCCCGGAATTCGGCGACGCCAAGGCCGACCGCAACACGAAAGCCATCCTGCGCGAGCAATTCCCCGGGCGCGATATCGTGCAGTTGAATATCGACGCCATCGCGGCCGGTGGCGGCGGCATCCATTGCGCCACGCAACAGCAGCCGGTGTAACTCCGGTGAACGCCCAGTCCCATTGCTCCACGCGAGAAGCAAATCGGCGATTCGGCCTGTCCCATAATGTCCAGCCCACCCAGAAGTGGGCGTTGACATGATTACCGAAAGAGCTAGTCAGCCCAGCCGTAACTCCAGTTCACTTCAATCAACTTATTACGTTCAAAATTGAAAAACACTTCACTGATGGCTTCGCCGGTAATTTGATACAGAAGGGTGTTGGAGTTGATAGCGCTGGGCGGCCCCAGGATCTTACGGACTTGTTCCATGGATTGAGCAAATCTCAAACCCCACGGCAGTTTAAATTTGGCAGATTTGCTTGAAAGCGTCAAAAGATTCTTATCGCCGTTTGGTTCAAGAATGAAGGTGGCCTGGAAAGTATCAAAGGTCGCGTCATGAAATTCGGCATCTTCTTCGTACATTTTTCCAACTGAAATCTGTTCGTTACGCGGCTTCACTTTCTTGTATTTGGCGAATAGCTTGTTGGAATAGTCGAACAGCTTTATCGCAGTTGCTCTGGACTTAGCCTCGTCGCAAATTGCTGTCGCGATCAACGAATCTTCATTGGCCTGCCCCGCGCTGACTGTGGAGGCCAGGAAAAATAGAGTTGCTAGTATCAGTTGAAGTTGAATTCGGAGCTTTACCATTATTTCGGGCTTTCTGGCAACTTGGGTTAAATTATTGCCCTGGTGTTCTCAAGTGAGCGTCAGGTATTGGCCGGTAGCCGAAGACAAAGACGCCAACGTCATACGTGGGTACTTCAGCGGCGAGGATACTTTTTTTCACCGTAACCTCCTTCAGCTAGAGCTAGTGCTTTCGTGCAGTCAGAGACAGCTTATCTGTAATCGGTCGACCACACCATCTCAGGCATCCAGCTCGGCGCGGTTGCGGCCCAGTTGCTTGGCGCGGTAGAGCGCGGCGTCGGCTGCGCGCAGCAGTTGTTCGGCCGATTCGCCGGCCTTGGGCGTCCATGCGGCCACGCCGATGCTGACCGTCAGCATGCCGCCCGGCGCCTGCGCGTGCGGCAGGGCCAGCGCCTCTAGCGCCTCGCACACGCGGCGGGCGATGGTCAGCGCGCTGTCGGCGTCGGTGGCCGGGGCGATGAACGCGAACTCTTCACCACCGTAGCGGGCCACCATGTCGCCGGTGCGCTGCAACTGGGCCGCGAATTCGGCAGCCACGCGGCGCAGGCATTCGTCGCCGTCCTGATGGCCGTAGTGATCGTTGTAACGCTTGAAGAAATCGATATCCAGCAAGCCCACCGCCAACGGCCGCTCCAGCCGCGCCGCGCGCGACCATTCCGTCGCCAGAACGGCATCGAAGCGGCGGCGGTTGGCGATGCCGGTCAGGCTATCCGTCATGCTCAACTCCGCCAGGCGGGCATTGGCTTCGTTCAGCTCCGAGGTGCGCTGCGCCACCCGCTCTTCCAGCAGCCGCTCCGACGATTGCAGGCTGGCGATCAGGCTGGACTGGGCTTCGTAGGCGGCGCGCTGGGCCTCGGCCTTCTCGCGCCGCATCACGTGGACGCGGTCGGCCAGCGCAAAGGCCAGCAACATCATCTCGCAGGCCGAACCGATCTGGCTGCCGTGATTGGTCAGCAGATTGTGCGGCAGCAGCGCCATCGCCGCCAGCGAGCTGCTCATGTTGCCGATCAGGAGCACGAAGAACGCGCCGCTGAAATAGTAGGCGCTGCGCGACCGCTTGAACGCACAAGCCAGGCTGACGATCATGATCAGCGGCGACGCCACGCTCCAGATGGTGGTGATCGGCCTTGCGACGTGCGTGTAGAACACCACCATGGCCACCGGCGACAGCACGAAGAAAGCCAGCAAGGCCAGCAGCACCTTGTCCAGCCGGGGCACCAGCGTGCGCGTGCCCAGCATGCTGCGCATGAACACCAGCAGCAGCGCGGCCGACAGCGAGAACAGGATGGATGCCGACAGGTTCGGCCACGCCCCCTGCGCGCCCGGCCACAGCCACTCATGCGCAAGGCCGTTCTGCCCCGCCAGGCCCAGCGCGACGCAACCGACAAAAGCCACATACATCAGGTAGAGCCGGTCGCCCAGCGTGGCGAACAGCACCAGATTGAACATCATCATGGCCAGCGCCATGCCGAAGTACACGCCTTGCAGCAGATAGTCCTGGCCCTCGTAGGCCAGGTAAGCCTCGGGCGACCACAAGCGCGCGGGGATCAGCTTGGCGCCGTTGGAGGCGATGCGCAGATAAACCACCTGCTGCGTATGCGCCGCCAGCTCCAGCGGAAAAACGAAATACCGGTTGTGATAAGGCCGCGTCGCATACGGCTGCGCGCTGCCGGTGTGCAGCGCCTGGTAGCGGCCGTCGGCGCCGAGGGTGTACAAGGTGATCGAACTCAGGCGGGCGTTGCTGATCTCCAGCATGCGCTGCAGCGGCACGGCGCCGGGATTGCGCAGATCCAACCGCAACCAGTAAGCCGAACGCGTGTAGCCGAAACTGAGCGCCTCGTCGGCCTGGCCGCTGGCCTGAAAGCGGGCGCCGGCGGCCAGCACGTCATCGATGGAGAGCTGTTGCGCCGGATCTTCGAGCACATCCAGATGCGAGGTCAGCACCAGCATGCCGCGCGGGAGCGCGCTGGCATCAACGATATCGTTGGCCTGCGCCGCGCCATGCAGCGACAAAACCAGAAACAAAAGCAGGGACAGCAGCAGGGCCCGCAGCAGAGTCAAAGTATTCCAAGTCATGCACGATATGTTACTGCAATTCAACTTGCAGCGATTGAAATTTTCTAGCACTATTTGCTAACCTTCCTGTCAACTTATGTGCAACCCAAACCTTGCGAGGCTTTTGTGGCGACTCCCGACATCTCCCGGCTGAAAATCGAGCGCGGCGCGACCACCCAGGTACCGGGCCAGCGATCCAAGCGCCGCCGCTGGATCAAGATCGCGCTGGTGGTGATCGTCGCCGGCATCGGCGGCAAGGTCGCCATGGGCCAGTTCAGCGGCAAGGCCAGCGTGGACACCGTCACCGTCGCGCAGACCTGGCCGTCGCAGAGCTACACCCTGCTCAACGCCACCGGCTACGTGGTGGCGCAGCGCAAGGCGGCGCTGTCGTCCAAGGCCACCGGGCGGCTGGAGTGGCTGGGCGTGCTCGAAGGCAGCAAGGTCAAGAAGGACGAAGTGATCGCGCGGCTGGAGAACCGCGACGTCAGCGCCACGCTGGGCCAGGCACAGGCCAACGTCAAGGTCGCGCAGGCCAACCTCGAACAGGGCCAGGCCGAGCTGCTCGACGCCCAGGCCAACTTCAAACGCACGGCCGAACTGCTGAACCAAAAATTCATCACCGCCTCCGCCTACGACACCGCGCAGGCGCGGCTGACCAAGGCCAAGGCCAACATCTCCGGCTACAACGCCGCCATCGCCGCCGCCAGGGCCAACGCGCAGGCGGCCCAGGTGGCGCTGGACCAGACCGTGATCCGCGCCCCGTTCGACGGCGTGATCCTGACCAAGAACGCCAACGTCGGCGACAACATCACGCCCTTCTCTTCAGCCGCCGACAGCAAGGGCGCGGTCGTCACCATCGCCGACATGGATACGCTGGAGGTGGAAGCCGACGTCTCCGAGTCCAACCTGAGCAAGATCCGCGTGGACCAGCCGACCGAAATCCTGCTCGACGCCTTCCCCGAGCTGCACCTGGCCGGCACCGTCTCGCGCATGGTGCCGACCATGGACCGCAGCAAGGCGACCTTGCTGGTCAAGGTGCGCTTCGTCGACCGCGATCCGCGCGTGCTGCCGGACATGAGCGCCAAGGTGGCCTTCCTGTCCAAGGCCGTGCCGCCTGAGGACAAGCAAGCCGTGACCGCCGTGCAGCCGGCCGCCATCGTCACGCGCGACGGCAAGCCGGTGGTGTTCCTGCTCGAAGGCGACAAGGTCAGGCAGGTCGCCGTCACGCAGGGCCGCAAGATCGGCGAGCTCACCGAAGTCAAAGGCGTCAAGCCCGGCGACAAGGTGGTGCTGGCACCGGACGCCAAGCTGCACGACGGCGCCCTTGTCAGCCTGGCGAAGAAATGACATGAGTGATCCTCTGGTACTGATAGAACACCTGGTCAAATCCTACCGCCGTGGCGACCAGGTGGTGGAGGTGCTGCGCGATATCAGCCTGGCGATACCGGCCGGCGACTTCACCGCGCTGATGGGGCCTTCCGGCTCCGGCAAGAGCACGCTGCTCAACCTGATCGCCGGCATCGACAAACCGGACCGCGGCGTGCTGCGCATCGCCGGCCTCGATATCGCCGGCATGGGCGAGACCGACCTGGCGCGCTGGCGCGCATCCAACGTCGGCTTCATTTTCCAGTTCTACAACCTGATGCCGGTGCTGTCGGCGTTCGAGAACGTCGAACTGCCGCTGCTGCTCACGCCCCTGTCGCGGCGCGAACGGCGCGAGCGCGTCGAGCTGACGCTGGAGATGGTCAGCCTTGCCGACCGCATGGACCACACGCCGAACGAACTGTCCGGCGGCCAGCAGCAGCGCGTGGCCATCGCCCGCGCCATCGTCACCGATCCGACCATCATCGTGGCCGACGAACCGACCGGCGACCTGGATCGAAACTCGGCCTCCGAGATCCTGGCCCTGCTGCAGCAGCTGAACCAGCAGCTGGGCAAGACCATCATCATGGTGACGCACGACGCCCACGCGGCGGCGCAGGCGCGCACCATGATCCATCTCGAAAAGGGCGAACTGCTCGACGGCCTGCCGGCCGTGCACGCGTAACGCCACCAACGCCATGTACACGCTGCGGCTGATCTTCAAGAACACCATGCGCCACAAGCTGCGCACCTCGCTGACCATCCTTGGCCTGGTGGTGGCGATCTTTTCCTTCGGCCTGCTGCAGACGGTGGTCGATGCATGGTACGCCGGCGCCGAGGGCGCATCCAACACCACGCTGGTCACGCGCAACAAGACCTCGCTGGTGTTCCCGCTGCCGCTGTCCTACCAGGCGCGCATCCGCGCGGTGCCGGGCGTATCCGGCGTCGGCTTCGCCAACTGGTTCCAGGGGACGTACAAGGATCCGAAGAACTTCTTCGCGCAGTTCGCCATCTCCGGCGAGACCTACCTGAACATCTACCCGGACTACCTGCTGCCGCCCGACGACCGCGCTGCCTTCCTGCGCGACCGCAAGGGCTGCATCGTGGGCCGCAAGCTGGCCGACCAATACGGCTTCAAGGTCGGCGACATCATTCCGCTCAAGGGCACCATCTATCCGGGCAACTGGGAGCTGGTGGTGCGCGGCATTTACGACGGCAAGCAAAGCACCACCAACACCGCCACTCTCTTCTTCCACTGGGACTACGTCAACGAGACGGTCAAGAGGACCGTGCCGCGCCGCGCCAACCAGATCGGCGTATACGTGGTGCAGATCGACCAGCCCGAGAACGCCGCCGCAATCTCGGCCGCGGTCGACAATGAGTTCGCCAACTCGCTGGCCGAGACGCTGACCGAAACCGAGAAGGCCTTCCAGCTGGGCTTTGTGTCGATGTCGGAGGCGATCGTGGTGGCGATCCGTGTGGTGTCGTTCGTGGTCATCATCATTATCGCGGCGGTGATGGCCAACACCATGGCCATGAGCGCGCGTGAGCGGCTGAGCGAATACGCCACGCTGAAGGCGCTGGGCTTCGGCCCCGGCTTCCTCACGCTGATGATCTTCGGCGAATCGCTGCTGCTGTCGGCCTTCGGCGCGGCCATCGGCATCGTCATCCTGTTCCCGTTCGCCGCCTTCCTCGGCAAGGTGATGGGCACCATGTTCCCGGTGTTCGAAGTGTCGCAGCTGACGGTGATCCAGCAGGTGCTGGCGGCGCTGGCCATCGGCGCCGTGGCCGCCATCGCGCCGACCGTGCGCGCGGTGCGCATCAACATCGTCGACGGCTTGAGGAGCATAGGTTGAAGATTCCTCTTTCCTACGTAGCGCGCAACCTGTGGGCCCGCCGCCTGACCACCGCGCTGACCGGCGCCGGCCTGGCGCTGGTGGTGTTCGTGTTCGCCACGGTGCTGATGCTGGACGAAGGCCTGCGCAACACCATGGTGACGACCGGCGAATACGACAACGTGATCCTGATACGCCGCTCCGCCGACACCGAAGTCCAGAGCGGCATCGACCGCACCCAGGCCAGCGTGGCCTCCAGCCATCCGGCCATCGCGCGCGGCGCCGACGGCCAGCCGCTGCTGTCGAAGGAGACCGTGGTGCTCATCTCGCTCAACAAGCGCGGTTCGGCCAAGCCGTCCAACGTCATCATCCGCGGCATCTCGGAGCGCGGCATGATGCTGCGGCCGCAGGTCAAGCTGACGGCCGGCCGCATGTTCCGGCCCGGCGCTTCCGAGATCATCGCCGGCGCCAGCATCGCGCGCCGCTTCGAGGGCGCCGGCATCGGCGAGACGCTGCGCTTCGGCCAGCGCGAATGGACCGTGGTCGGCCTGTTCGACGCCGGCAACAGCGGCTTCGATTCCGAGATCTGGGGCGACGCCGACCAGCTGATGCCGGCCTTCCGCCGCAACGCCTACTCCGCCATGGTGCTGCGCCTGGCCGGCACCTCGCTGTTCGACGGCTTCAAGAAGGACATCGAAAGCGATCCGCGCCTGACGCTGGACGCCAAGCGCGAACAGACCTTCTACTCCGACCAGTCGAAGGCACTGTCCACCTTCATCAGCGTGCTGGGGCTGATCCTGTCGGTGATCTTCTCGATCGGCGCGATGATAGGCGCCACCATCACCATGTACGCCTCGGTCGCCAACCGCGTCGGCGAGATCGGCACCTTGCGCGCGCTGGGCTTCCAGCGCCGCAGCATCCTGGCCGCCTTCCTGGCCGAGTCCATGCTGCTGGCGGTGGTGGGCGGCGCGCTGGGCCTGGCCTGCGCCTCGCTGATGCAGTTCCTGTCCTTCTCGACCACCAATTTCCAGTCCTTCTCCGAACTGGCCTTCGGCTTCCGGCTGACGCCCGCCATCGTGGTCAAAACGCTCATGTTTTCGCTGGCGATGGGCGTGGTCGGAGGCTTCCTGCCGGCGCTGCGCGCAGCCCGCATGAAAATCGTCGATGCACTGCGGGCGGCATGAAAAAAAGGCGGGGCGATATGTACCGGCCAAGCAACAGTAGTGAAAAGAAAGCATGCTAGACTTGCCTGAATGCAAATTTCGCTATTCATGCTTTTTTGCCTTCGGATACGCCGCCGATCATGCCTCCCCGGGACCGCCCACCTGCCCCGCAAGCCGCCGTGCCGCACCAGCTCTGGCACCGGCTGCTACTGTGCTGCGCGCTGCTGATCCTGGCGCTGCCGGCGCCGTCGTGGGCGGCCAGGGAGCGCAAGGTGCTGGTGCTGTATTCGCTGGGCGCCGATTCGGCGTCGGCCTGGCAGCGCCTGATCCACAAGGGCCTGTCCGCCGAACTGGCCGACAAGAACCTGACCTCGGTGCTGGGCGTCTTCGAAGAGCGCTTCGACGCCGTGCGCGTCGGCGACGAGCAGGCGCAGGCCGGCATGGAGCAGTACCTGCGCACCAAGTACGCCCACATCCAGTTCGACGCCATCATCACCGAAAACTATGTGGCGGCCCGCTTCCTCAGCGAGCGCCCCGACCTGTTCCGCGGCGTGCCGCGCCACTACTTGAACCACGGGCGCCTGAACTGGCAGCCGCCCGACGGCACGGCCTACCAGGTGCAGGCAGACTTCGGCCGCACCATCGGCATCATCCCGCAGGTGGCGCCGGATGTGCGGCACGTGGTGGTGATCGGCGACAGCACGGAGCGCATGCAGGAGTCGGTGAACGGCGTGCGCCAGGTGGCCGGCGACTACGCCAGGCAGATGAGCTTTGAATACTGGGACCAGCTGAGCTACGCCGAGATCTTCCGCCAGGCCGCGCTGCTGCGGCCGGGCAGCGCCATCTTCCTGCTGCCGACCTATCACGACAGCACCGGCGCACGGCGCCGGCCGGTGGACATCGCACGCCAGCTGGCGGCCACCACGCAGGTGCCGATCTTCACCAACTGGGAAGCCATCGTGGTGCCCGGCGTGGTCGGCGGCTATGTGGTCAGCGCCGAGCGCATCGGCCGCGCCATCGCCAAGATCCTGATGCAGCAGCCGCCCGACATCGCCGGCATCCCCGGCTACCTGTTTGACTACGGCGCGGTGCAGCGCTTCCATCTGCAGAATATTCCGCCGACCGCGCAGTGGGTCAACCGGCCGCAGAGCATGTTCGAACAATACCTGTGGCAGATCCTGGCCGGCGCCACGCTGATCGTGCTGGAAGGGATATTGATCTCGGCGCTGATCGTGGCGCTGCGCAGCCGCCGCCAGACGCTGTGCGCGCTGCATGATGAACGCAACCAGCTGGAAGCACGCGTACTTCAGCGCACGCTGGAACTGATGGTGGCCAACACCAAGCTCGAACAGCTGGCCACCACCGACCCGCTGACCGGCATCGGCAACCGCCGCCGCATGACGGAGCAGATCAACAAGGAGCTGGAACGCAGCCGCCGCTTCAAGCATCCGCTGTCGCTGCTGATGGTCGACATCGACCACTTCAAGAACGTCAACGACATCTATGGCCACGAGGCGGGCGACCGCGCCATCGTGGCGGTCGCGCGGGCGCTGGCGGGCGGCATGCGCAATATCGACATGGCGTCGCGCTTCGGCGGCGAGGAGTTCGTGCTGCTGATGCCGGAGACCGATGTCGATGTCGCCAGCGGCGCCGCCGAACGGCTGCGCTGCGATGTGGCGGCGCTGCGCATCGAGGGCGACAACGGCGAGCAGATCGCGCTCACCGTCAGCATCGGCGTGGCGGCATCGCTGCCGGAGGGGCCGCCGGACAGCGCCTCCTCGCTGATCTCGCGGGCCGACAAGGCGCTGTACCAGGCCAAGCACGAAGGCCGCGACCGGGTGGTGAGCGCCTGACACGGCGGCCGCGCCAGACCGTCTCGCTGCAATAAATTAACGCGAATCATTATCATTTGCGTTGACATTTGCGTTTTTGCAAGATAAGGTTGTGCCGCTTTTTACACAACCACGTTCCCGTTCAATGAAAACTGTTCTCAAACCAGTGCCCCTGCTGCTGGCAGGCCTCTTTTTCAACGCCCATGCGGAAGACATCCAGACCATGCAGCAGGTCGTCGTGACCGGCGCCAGCGATGGCCTGGCCAGCGGCGCGGCCGGCGCCAAGACTCAGGGCAGCCTGCTCGACGCGCCGCAATCGGTCAGCATCGTCAACCAGGAAAATCTGCGCAACCGCGCCGCGCTCACCAGCAAGGATGCGCTGGACTACGTCAGCAGCGTGGTGGCCGGCCAGGGCGAAGGCCGGCGCGATGAGTTCTACATCCGCGGCTTCTACTCGCTGCGCGACACCAGCCTCGATGGCGTGCGCGACGACACGCTGTATTCGCGCGACCTGGCGACGGTCGAGAAGATCGAAGTGATCAAGGGCGCCGCTGCGGCGCTGTACGGACGCGGCTCGGCCGGTGGCCTGATCAACCGCGTCAGCAAGCAGCCGCGCGCCAAACAGGAAACCGAAGTCTCCGCCACGCTGGCGTCGGACAACGAGCGGCGCATCAGCGTCGACGCCGGCGGTGCGCTGGGCGGCGGCATCAACGGCCGCCTGATCGCCGTGTACGACACCGGCGACAGCTATCGCGACGTGGTCGAACACACGCGCAAGCTGCTGGCGCCTTCGCTGAAGTTTGCGCTGTCGCCGGACACCTCGCTGCTGCTGCAAGCCGAGGTGCAGCGCGAAGACCGCACGCCGGATCGCGGCGTGCCGTCGCTGGCGGGCCGCCCGGTCGATGTATCGCCTTCGACCTACTACGGCGAAAGCTACGACTACACCCGCACCGACAGCGACATGGCGAAGGCCAAGCTGGAACACCGCTTCAACGATCGCCTGAGGCTGGAAAACACCTTCCAGTACAGCCGCACCGAGCTTGAAGGCGTGAATACACGCAACCGCCGCGTCAACGCCGACAAGACCGTGTCGCGCCAGATCACCTACTTCCCGCAGACGCAGCGCAACCTGATCAACCAAACCGAGTTGGCGTACACGCTGGACCGGCATGCGCTGCTGGTGGGACTGGAGCTGTCGGACCAGAAGCGCGATGTCGTCACCGCGCAGACCGGCATCGCCTTTCCGGTGAACCTGTACGCGCCGCAGCATGTGCTGCCTGCACCGAATCTGAGCACCCTGCCAGTCTCGCTGAACAACGCGTTCACGGCCAAGACGCAGGCGCTGTACCTGCAGGACCAGATCAGCATCGCGCCGAAGTGGAAGGCGCTGGCGGGCGTGCGCTTCGACCGCTTCCAGCAGGAGCAGGACAATCGCCTGACCAAGGTGTTCAGCGAGCGCACCGATAACGTCGTCTCGCCGCGCGCGGGCCTGGTGTACCAGCCGCTGGACGGCCAGTCGTGGTATCTGAACCTGAGCCGCTCGTCGCAGCCGGGCGGCGGCGACCTGCTGTACACCGGCAGCACGCCGCTGTCGCAAGTCAAGCCGTTGCAGACGGATTTGCAGGAAGTGGGCTACAAGCAGGAATGGCTGGGCGGACGCTTCTCCACCACCGCCGCGCTGTTCCGCATCGAACAGCGCAATCAGTTGACGCTGGACCCGAGCGATCCGGCCGGCCTGCGCCAGCTGCAAGTCGGCAAGCAGCGCAACCAGGGTGTGGAGCTGGAGCTGCAAGGCACTCTGTGGCAAGGCGGTCGCTTGAACGCAGCCTATACCTACAACGATGCGCGCATCGTCGCATCCAACGATATCCCGAGCGGCAACCGGGCGGAGATGACGCCGCGCCATCGCGCATCGCTGTGGGTGGACCAGGAGTTGGGCGGCGCGTGGAGCGCGGGCCTGGGCGTGCTGCTCAGCGGCGACCAGTTCGCGCTGTCGGACAACGCCGTGCGGCTGCCAGGCTACGGCCGCGTGGATGCGGCGATAGGCTATCACGGCAAGCAGTATGAGGTGCGCTTCAAGTTGAATAACGTCGGCAATGCGCGCTTCTACGAATCGGCCATCAACAACGTGCAGATCCAGCCGGGCGCGTCGCGCAATGCGAGCGTGACGCTGACCAGCCGGTTCTGATCCAACGGGCGCTTATTCGGCGTCCGGCTGCTGCGACGGGTGCGCCTGCTGGAAGGCAGGCAGCTCGGCGCAGGCGGCGTGAATGCGCATGATCGTCGGATACGGCGCCATGTCCACGCCGAAGCGCTGGGCGCTGAATACTTGCGGCACCAGGCAGCAATCGGCCAGCGTCGGCGTGTCGCCGTGGCAGTAGCGGCCGGTGCGCGCGTCATCGGCCAGCAGGCGCTCCAGTGTCTCCAGGCCGATCTGCAGCCAGTGCTGCTGCCATTGCAGCTTGACCTCTTCGCTTACCTTCAATGGGCCTTTCAGGTACTTCAGCACGCGCAGGTTGCCCAGCGGGTGCGTGTCGGCGGCCACCGTCAGCGCCAGCGCGCGCACGCGGGCGCGGTCGGCTGCGCCGGACGGCAGCAACGGCGCTTGCGGACGCGTCTCCTCCAGATATTCGATGATGGCCAGCGACTGGCCGATCACGCTGCCGTCGTCGTCCAGCGTCGGCAGCAGCGCCGATGGATTGAGCGCCCGGTAGCTATCGGTGAGCTGTTCGCCGCCGTCGCGCAGCAGGTGGACCGGCACGGCGTCGTAGGCCAGCCCCTTCAGGTTCAGCGCAATGCGAACGCGGTAGGCGGCGGAGCTACGGAAGTAGGTATAAAGCTTCATGCAAGTTCTCGTTCAAAAATTTGAGCCGGCTGCGGACGGTCCATCATCCACAACATCAGCGCCGACAACAGCGCCGGCACAGCGGCGATCACGAAGATGGTGCTGTTCGGCCAGTTCATGCGTATCAGTTCACCGCCCAGCACCGGGCCGATAATGGAACCGACGCGGCCCACACCCAGGCTCCAGCCGATGCCGGTCGAGCGCAGCGTGGTCGGATAGTAGTTGGCCGCCAGCGCGTTGACGGCCGGCTGGCCGCCGACGATGCAGAAGCCCGCCACCAAAATCGCCAGGAACAGGAAGGCCAGCGACGCCTCCGGACGGCCGATCAGCACGATCGCCACGGACGCCACCAGGAAGCCAGGTATCAGCACGCGGCCGAAGCTGGAGCGGTCGATCAGTTGGCCCATCATCAACGTGCCGATGGTGCCGCCGACAGGCAGGATGGTGCCCGCCAATACCGCCATACTGGTCGACATACCGGCGTCCTTGAGGATGGTCGGCAGCCAGTTGGACAGGAAGTACAGGTTGAGCAGGTTGAGGAAGTTGACCAGCCAAAGCAGCACGGTGGTGCGCGCGCGGCCTTCGCGGAACAGCTCCGCCACCGAGCCGCGCTTGCCGGTCTTCTCGTGCACCAGGTAGCGGCTGCCCGCATGCACGGTGGACGTTGGATCGATGCGGCGCAGCCACTGCGCCACGCGCTCGACACGCTTGCCGCTCAGGACCACGTACTGCATCGACTCCGGCAGCATGAAGATCATCAGCACGCCGATCGCCAGCGGCAGCACGCCGCCGACGTAGAACACCGACTGCCAGCCATACGAAGGAATCAGCGCGGCCGAGGCCAGGCCGCCCACCACGGCGCCCACCGTGAAGCCGCAGGACACCAGCATCATCAGCGTGACGCGGCGGCGCAGCGGGCTGTATTCGCCGGCCAGCGCCATCACGTTCGGCATGATGGCACCGAGGCCGACGCCGGTGACGAAGCGCAGCCATTGCAGCTGTTCCAGCGTGGTGCAGGAAGGCGTCAACAGCATGCAGACCGAGAAGAACATGGTCGCGCCGATCAGCACCGGACGACGGCCGATCTTATCCGCCATCACGCTGAACACCAGCGAACCAACCAGCATGCCAAGCAGCCCGGCGCCGAACACCGGCCCCAGGCTGGCTTTGCTGACATGCCATTCCTGGATGATGGCCGGCGCCACATAACCCATCGCCTGCACGTCGAAGCCGTCCATCAGGATGCACAGGCCGCACAGCAGATAGACGCCGATCTGGAAGGCGCTGATCTTGTTGTTGTCGATGAGTGCGGGGATATCTACTTGTTGTTCCATCTTGTCTCCTCCTGCCTCGCCGGCGCTTTAGCTGCGCTCTTGGTAGTGCGTGACGGTTTGTTCGATGGCGCCGAAGATGCTGGCGCCATGCTCGTCGTGCATCTCGATGCGCACGCTGTCGCCGAATTTGAGGAAGCCGGTCTGCGGCTTGCCGCTTTCGATGGTCTCGTACATGCGCACCTCGGCCAGGCAGCAGTAGCCCACGCCGCCGTTGGCGATGCTCGATCCGTGCAGGCTGCCCTGCTTGTTCGACACCGTGCCGGAACCGATGATGGTGCCGGCCGCCAGCTCACGCGTGGCGGCGGCGTGCGCCACCAGTTGCGCAAAGTTGAAGGTCATGTCTTCGCCGGCGTTCGGTTTTCCGAAGGGCTGCTTGTTCAGATCGACCAGCAGCGGCAGGTGCAGCTTGGTGTCGGCCCAGTGCGCGCCCAGTTCGTCCGGCGTGACGGCGACCGGCGAGAAGGCGCTGGCGGCCTTGGACTGGAAGAAGCCGAAGCCCTTGGCCAGTTCGTTCGGGATCAGGTTGCGCAGCGAGACGTCGTTGACCAGCATGACCAGGCGGATCGCCTTGGCGCAGTCGTCGGCGCTGGCGCCCATGCGTACGTCGCCGGTGATGACGGCTACTTCGGCCTCCAGGTCGATGCCCCACTCTTCCGACAGCGCGAAGATAGGATCGCGCGGGCCGATGAAACTGTCCGAGCCGCCCTGGTACATCAGCGGGTCGGTGTAGAACGATGCCGGCACTTCGGCGTTGCGCGCCTTGCGCACCAGCTCAACGTGGTTGATGTAGGCGGAACCGTCGGCCCACTGATAGGCGCGCGGCAGCGGCGAGTGGCAGTACTGCTGGTCGAATGGATGGGTATCGACGGCTTCGCCGGCGTTCAGCGTGGCGTAGACCTGCTCCAGACGCGGCGACACCAGCTCCCAGTTGTCCAGCGCGTGCTGCAGCGTGGCGGAGATTTTCGGTACGTGCTGGTAGCGCGACAGGTCGCGGCTGACCACCACCAGGCGGCCATCGCGGCTGCCGTCTTTCAGGGTTGCGAGCTTCATGCTTTCACCTCCGGTGCGTGCATCCAGGCGGCGTGCTTGGGCGCCTTGCGGGTCTGCGACCACTCTTCCAGCATCTCCCATTTGACGGCGTCGAGCTTCTGCATCATCTCCGGCGTGCCGGTGTTGACCGCCAGTTCGAGGCGGTGGCCGTTCGGGTCGAAGAAGTAGATCGATTTGAAGATGGTGTGGTTGATCGGGCCGATCACACTGATGCCGGCGGCGACCAGGCGCTCCTTGGCGGCCAGCAGTTCGTCCATGGTCTCGACTTCCATCGCCAGGTGCTGCACCCAGGCCGGGGTGTTGTGGTCGCGGTCCATCGGCGCCTGCGTCGGCAGCTCGAAGAAGGCCAGCACGTTGCCGTGGCCGGCGTCCAGGAACACGTGCATATACGGGTCCGGCGCTTTGGTGGACGGCACTTCGTCTTCGGCGATCGCCAGCACGAAGTCCATGTTCAGGTGTTTGACATACCACTCAACGGTCTGCTTGGCGTCGATGCAGCGGTAGGCCACGTGATGTATTTGCTTGATTTTCATGTTTGTCTCCAACTCGGTCATTCCGCATTAAATGCGAATTTCAGATATCATACAAACGATATTTTTCAGCTCACTTATCAGGTTTTCCGATGAATCCTAGTTTGCGCCAGATGCGCGCCCTGGTGGCGCTCGCCAAAACCGGCAGCTTTACGCTGGCCGCCGAGCATCT
The DNA here is from genome assembly GCF_009380165.1 of Rugamonas rivuli. GTDB lineage: Bacteria > Pseudomonadota > Gammaproteobacteria > Burkholderiales > Burkholderiaceae_D > Rugamonas > Rugamonas rivuli. Next base: position 513,592 of record NZ_WHUF01000002.1, on the reverse strand, counting down.
CAATGTGACGCAATCCGCGCTCAGCGGACAGATCAAGGAGCTGGAGCAGATGCTGGGGGTGCGCGTCGTCGAGCGTACCACGCGCAAAGCGCAGCTGTCCGAGATCGGCCGCGAGCTGACGCCGCTGTTCGAAAAGATGCTGCAAGACCTGGACCGGGCCATGGCCGACATCGCCAGCCGCAAGGCGCTCAAGCAGGGTTCGGTGCGGGTGGCGGCGCCGCAGATGCTGTCCTGCACGCTGATACCCGAGGTGATCGCCGCCTACAAGGCGCGCTATCCGGACGTGCAGGTGTGGCTGGCCGACAGCCCGGTGGAGATGGTGTCGGCACGGGTGTTCAGCGGCGAGGCCGACTTCGGCATCGGCCCTGATCGCGACACCACGGCCGAGATCGAAGCCCAGCCGCTGTTCGAGATGCCCTTCGTGGTGGTGTATCCGCCCGGCCATCCGCTGGAGCAGCGCGAGCGCATCACCTGGGCCGACGTCAACGAGTTCCCGCTGATTTCGCTGCAAGGGCAGTTCACCGAGCGGCTGCTGCGCGACATGCATGCATCCTTCCGCGAACAATCGCTGAGCCCGTACAACGAAGTGACCTTCATGACCACCGCGCTGGCCATGGTGCATGCGCGGCTGGGCATCACGGTCTGCCTGCCGTACGCGGAAAAAATGGTGCAACTGTACGGCTTGCAGATGCGTCCGCTGGAATCGCCGGCGCTGACGCGGCGCTTCTTCGTCTACACCCGCAATGCGCGGGCGCTGTCGCCGGCGGCCGAGAGCTTCGTCGCCTTCCTGCAGGAGTTTGCCGCAGCCCATCAGTGGAATGTGCCGCAGGGCTGATCGTTTTATAATTGACCTATGACAGCAGATACCATCGCCATCAATCAGCAGATGGACCAGTTCGACGGCCACCACAGCGTCTGGCTGTTCGGCTACGGTTCCCTGATTTACAAGGCCGACTTCCCCTACCTTGAACGCCGCCCGGCCAGCATCGCCAACTGGACGCGGCGCTTCTGGCAAGGTTCGCACGACCATCGCGGCACGCCGGACGCGCCGGGGCGGGTCGTGACCATCATCGAAGAGGCAGGTGCCATCTGCCACGGCATGGCCTACCTGATCACGCCGGAAGTGTTCGCCCACCTGGACCATCGCGAAAAGAACGGTTATCTGCGGCTGGCGATCGCCATCGCGTTCGAGGAAGGCGACAGCGTGGAAGGCCTGGTCTACATCGCCACGCCAGACAACACGGCCTTCCTCGGCGCAGCCTCCGAGCAGGAGATTGCGCGCCACATCGCCCGCTCAGCCGGACCCAGCGGGCCGAACAGCGATTACCTCAATCACCTGGCCAGCGCCTTGCGCGAGCTGGGCCGCCACGATCAGCACGTGTTCGAGATCGAGCGCCATCTGGCCGCGCTGAAAGACTAAGGTTCTTGATATGATGGCGGCCAGGCTAAGCCCCCATCCAGTCGAAACCACATCCACTGCAACGATAACGATAACGATCGCGAGACAACACCATATGGCTCATATCGACCAGCGCCGCCGCACCCTCTGCATGCAACTTCTCGGCGGCCTCGCCGGTATCGCCATCGACGGCTCCGTCATGGCCCGGCCTTCCGTGGACGAAACCACCAAGGTCTTCCGGCTCGATGGACCGGGCGTCACCTACGCGTTCGGCGTCAATAGCGAAGGACAGTTGCAGTCGATGTACTGGGGCAGCGCCTTGTCGAGCGAGGACAGCTTGCCGCCCCCCGTGCCGCTGCCCGAAAACTCCTCCAATGAAATGCCGGTCACGATCACGCCGTTTGAGTTCCCGTCCTTTGGCGGTGGCCTGACCGTCGAACCCGCCCTGAAGGTGACGTTCCCGGACGGCGTGCGCGACCTCGCCTTGCGCTACGAGAGTCACCAGCTCGACAAGGACCGGATCGTGGTGCGGATGAAGGATGCCAGCCGCGCCGTTTATGTGACCCTCACGTATGCAATGGATGCGGCGACAGGCATCCTGGTCCGCTCGGCCGTGGCGGAAAACCGCACGGCCAGCTGGATCCAGCTCGACCAGCTGGCGGCCGCGAGCATCAGCCTGCCATACCGGGACGATTACCGCCTTTCCTACCTGACAGGACGCTGGGGAGGTGAATTCGCATTGCAGACGCGCCCGATCGAGCCGGGCTCCATCGTGATTGAAAGCCGCAAGGGCGTCACTTCGCACCAGGCCAATCCCTGGATCGCGATCAGTCATGCCGGCACGGAAGAGGAGTCCGGCCCCGTGTGGTTCGGTGCGCTGGGATGGAGCGGCTCCTGGCGCATCCACGTCGACATGGATGCGCTAGGCAGCGTCCGCACGACCGCCGGCTACAACCCTTTCGACTTCGCCTATCGGCTGAAGCCGGGTGAGAGCCTGGCGTCGCCTGTGTTCCACGCCGGATATTCGGAGAGTGGCTTTGGCGGCGCATCCCGCATGTTCCACCGCTACCAGCGCGAGCGCATCCTGCCTGGTGCGCCGCAGCCGCGACTGCGCCCCATTCTCTATAATTCGTGGGAAGCCACCACGTTCGCCGTCGATGAAGCGGGACAGGTGGCGCTTGCCGAGAAAGCGGCAAGCATCGGCGTGGAACGTTTCGTGGTCGATGATGGCTGGTTTGGGGCGCGCAATAGCGACAAGGCCGGCCTGGGCGACTGGCTCGTCAACCGACAAAAATTCCCGACCGGGCTGGCGCCGCTGATCAGGCGTGTCAATGCGCTCGGCATGGAGTTCGGGCTGTGGGTAGAGCCGGAAATGGTCAATCCGGACAGCGATCTGTATCGAGCCCATCCGGACTGGGGCATCAACTTCAAGGGCCGGCCGCGCAGCGAGGCACGCAACCAGCTGGTGCTGAACCTGGCGCGCAAGGATGTGTACGAGCACCTGCTGACGGTGCTCGACAAGCTCCTCGTTGAGCATGACATCGCCTTCCTCAAGTGGGACCACAACCGTGCGTGGTCGGAACCCGGCTGGCCGGAGGCGGCACCTGGCGAGCAGCAGAGGCTGTATGTCAGCTACGTGGAAAACCTGTACAAGCTGCTGGCCGAACTGCGCCGGCGCCACCCGAAGCTTGAGATCGAATCCTGCGCCAGCGGTGGCGGCCGCGTGGATCTCGGCATCATGGCGCTGACCGACCAGGTGTGGACATCCGATAACACCGATCCGTTCGATCGGCTGCTGATCCAGGACGGCTTCAGCCACGCCTATGCGCCAGGGATCATGATGGCCTGGGTGACCGATGCGCCGAACTACCTCAACAAGCGCGTCACGTCGCTGGAATACCGCTTCCTGTCATCGATGCAGGGCGCGCTGGGCATCGGCGCCAATCTGAATCACTGGAAAGACGAGGATTTTGCGAAGGCCAAGCACCTGGTCGCGGAATACAAGAGTGTCCGATCGACGGTGCAGCAAGGGAAGCTGTACCGTCTGGTGTCGCCGCAGCGCGGAGCGGCATGCTCGGCCACGCTGTCCGTGGCACAGGACGGCAAACAGGCCGTGCTGTTTGCCTTCCTGCACTCCGGCGGCAGACGCAATCCGCAGCCGAGCATCCAGCTGCGCGGGCTTGATCCGAAACGGAACTATGCGCTACGGGCGATTTCCGGCAGCGCCACGCCGCAGACGCCGCAGCGCGCCAGCGGCGCTTACTGGATGGGGCGTGGGATCGATGTCGTGCTCGAAGGGGATTTCCAGGCTGCCGCCTTTGTGCTCGATGGCGTTTGAAGCAGCATGACACGGCAGGGAATATAGGCGAGTTGTCCTGCGGACTAATTCAGACTGGCGAGATAGGCGCACAGCATATCGGCCAAGGCTTCCGAGTAGGCGTGTATCTCCTCCTGCGTGCGCGACGTTTCCGAGAACTGTTTGCCGACTGAACTGAAGGTCGTGATGACCAGATCGCCGGCCAAGGTTCGTACCTTGTCCGTCGCCATGGGCAGGGCTTCGCGCATGAACGCCTCGATGATGCGGTCGGCAGTCGAGCGCGTCTCATGTGCTTCGGGTGTGTCGCGGTAGAACGGCGCCGCGTCATTGAGCGCGGTGCGGATCTCGGCCTCCTCGCACTCCGAGCGCAGGAAGACATGGACCAGCAGGCGCAGCCGTTCCAGCGGCGGCTTCTGCTTGTCCTGCAGGATGTTGACCAGCATTTCCGTGGTCTGCCGCCACTCGTCCGCTTGCAGCCTGAACAGGATGGACGCCTTGTTCGGAAAGTACTGGTACACCGATCCCACACTCACGCCCGCCCGCTCCGCCACCCGCGTGGTGGTGAAGCGGCGCACACCCTCTTTCGCCAAAACCTGAATAGCCGCCTCCAGAATCGCGGAAACCAGGTCGGCGGAGCGGGCCTGTTTCGGCTTTCTGCGCGAGGAGATTGAGGCTTTGGGGCTGTCTGTCATGGTGGGAATCAGGAACGCGAATTGGAAACATGAAGGATTCTTCATATTATATCCGTTCTTACTTCTAAAGGAATCCAGCATGACTACCCTGACCTCCCAACCTGTTGCCTCCCTGCTCGACCGCTTGTTTGAAGAGACCGCCGCCGTGCGGATCGCCGACATCCCGGCCGTCGCCGAGCTTTCCAAGGACGAGCGCGAACGCCTGATGCGCAGCAAGACCGAGTACCTCAATCTCTACCATCGCCTGAAGGATGCGCCGTTGCCGGTGTCACGCGAGACCGGCGCGCTGCTCTACATGCTGGCGCGCAGCAGCAACGCTCGCAATATCATCGAGTTCGGCACATCGTTCGGTCTCTCAACTTTGTACCTGGCGTCCGCCCTGCGCGACAACGGCGGCGGCCGCTTGATCACCACCGAGTTCGAGCTGTCCAAGGTGGAGCGGGCGCGTGACAACCTGATGGCCGGCGGCCTGCTCGACCTGGTCGAAATCCGCACTGGCGACGCGCTGGAAACGCTGGCCTCCGACCTGCCCGAGCGCATCGATCTGTTGCTACTCGACGGCGCCAAGGCACTCTATCCAGAGATCCTGGCGCTGGTGCAAAGCAGGCTGCGTCCGGGCGCGATCATCGTCGCCGACAACGCCGACTACAACCCGGACTATGTGGCGATGGTGCGCGCGCCAGCGTCGGGCTTCATGTCGATGCCGTTCGCGGACGATGTCGAACTCTCTGTCTACACCGGCGCAGTGAGCGCGTCAGAATAAATCCATCTGCCCTGCTGCGGCCGCCGCCTTGGCGCGCGCGCCCAGCGGCGGCACCACCAGCGGCCGCGTGAACTGCGATGCGTCCATATTGTGGAAGCGGCTGCCACGTCCGGTCAGGTCGAGGCGTTCGGTGGCGATCTTGAAGCGCTGGCGTATCAGCTCGGCCCAGACGCCCTCGCCTTTCATGCGGGCGCCGAAGTCGCTGTCGTAGTCTTTGCCGCCGCGCATTTCACGCACGCGGTTCATCACCCGCTTGGCGCGATCAGGAAAGTGCGCCTGCAACCATTGGTGGAACAAGGGTGCCACTTCCCACGGCAGGCGCAGCACGGTGTAGTGGGCGCTGACGGCGCCGGCTTCCTTGACCGCTTCCAGGATGCGCTCCAGATCGGGCTCCGTGATGAAGGGGATGATCGGCGCGATGCTGACCGCGACCGGAATGCCGGCGTCCGTCAACGTGCGTATCGTGCGCAGTCGGCGGGCCGGCGCGGCGGCGCGCGGTTCCAGCGTGCGCGAGATGGCCGGGTCCAGCGTGGTCAGAGTGATGGCGACGCCTGCCTGCTGCCGCGCCGCCATCGCCGACAGGATGTCGATATCGCGCTCGATCAGCGAGGACTTGGTGATCAGCCCTACCGGGTGCTGGCATTCTTGTAAAACCTCCAGCACGCGGCGCGTGAGTTTGCGTTCGCGTTCGCAGGGCTGGTAGGCGTCCGTGTTGACGCCGAGGGCAATCGCGGACGGCTCGTAGGCAGCCTTGGCCAGCTCACGCCGCAGCACTTCCGGCGCGTTGACCTTGGCGAATATCTTGCTCTCGAAATCCATGCCCGGCGACAGGCCGAGGTAACTGTGCGTGGGCCGAGCAAAGCAGTATATGCATCCGTGTTCGCAGCCAACCCATCTAACCCTCTCAAATACATAACTATGTACATATACGTCCAATCTTGCCCTACGCCTGCAATGAAGCACTTGCTGGCAATACGCGTCGCGCCCATGCATTGCCAGCAAAGCTATCGTCGTCACGGATGCCAATTTGTACATCGCTGCTTGCTTAGAACTTGAATGCAGTGGCGGTCGCGTCCGCTTCCAGACGCACAGATTCTGAATGTACTCAAGCAACGTAACGACCAATCCGAGCTTTAAAATAAGCTCATCTGCTGGCTGCCGGTGTTCGGCAAGGAAAATAAATCCAACCTGAGATCTTTTCGCTCTAAGTTTAGGAAATTTTTTTTACATGCCAAATGAAATCTGTCTCGTAGTAGATCCGCAAAGACTCCCGTTCCCTTCATGCGCTTTCCAAACCGTGAATCGTAAAGGTTGCCACCTCGCATTTGACTCAAAATACTAAGAACATGCTTTGCTCTCTGAGGGTAATGAATGGAAAGCCATTCTTTAAAAAGATCTGCGACTTCCAAAGGGAGTCTTAAGAGAATATAAGCTGCTGTAGTAGCGCCAGCGTTCGCTGCAGCAGCGACAATTGCTTCAAGCTCTTCGTCGGTAATGGCAGGAATAACTGGAGCAATTAATACTCCCACAGGAATACCAATATCGCTTAACTTCTTTACGGCATCAAGTCGCCTCTTAGGCACACTCGCCCGCGGCTCCAGTGTGCGTGAAATTTCGTTTCTCAAACTTGTTACAGAAACAAATACTCGAGCTAAGCCCTTTTCTGCCATCCGCTCTAAAATGTCGCTGTCTCGCACGACAAGTCCAGATTTTGTCGTGATCGAGACTGGATTATTAAACTCTTCAAGTGTTTCCAGAATTCTTCGTGTAATTCGGAGCTCTTTCTCGGCAGGCTGATATGGGTCAGTATTAGCTCCGAGCACAATCACTTTTGGAACATAACTCTTCGAAGACAACTCTTTTCTCAACAAATCAGCAGAGTTTACCTTGGCAAAAACTTTTGATTCGAAGTCTAAGCCAGGCGAAAGCCCAATATAGGCATGTGTAGGTCTAGCAAAACAGTAAATGCAACCATGCTCACAACCTTGAAAAGGATTAATAGAATAATCAAACGGTATATCAGGCGACGTGTTTCTCGAAATTATACTTTTCGCCTCTTGGAGCCAAATGGTTGTTCGTATTTTTGTTTCAACCAACGCGCCATTTTCGTCAAGATTCTGATATTCTGGGTCCGACTCCCTGGCCCACTCTTCGAATCGGGCTCGCCCGTTAGATAAGGCACCACGGCCTTTAATGTTGATAAGTGGATCGTGTGACATGTTCTTCGGATACTGTATGAATATACAGTACATCATAGCAGCCAACGTGATCCCCTGCAAAGTGAATCTGTGGTACAGGATGGAGCACATGCTGGCTTGCTATTCATGCAAGCCAGGGCAGCACCGACTGCTATAATCTTCAACATCATTATGTGAATTTCGCTAGCTAAGCATCGGCCATGGAAACCTTCGACCTTGTCATCGACACGAGCATGTTGCGGAGGACTCCCTTCCTGCACCCGGACTTTCAGCTTCTCCTGCGGGAGTGTCAGAAGGGAACTCTAAAAATCCACATCCCGTACATTGCCCTCGAGGAAGAGCGTACCCATCACCTAAAAGCATACGCAGATGCGGTCGCCGAACTGAAATCGAAGTTTGCCAAGCTCCAACGCGGCATGCTTGGGATGATCGTGGACGGCCTGCCCAAGCCTATTATGGAATTGGGGGGGCTAGACGAGGTCACGCGAAATTCACAAGACGTCTTCAATCGATTTGTGACGGACAACAAGATCGAGGTGATCGATATCTCCGAGGAGCAGGCCGCCAACGCATGGGCTCGATTTTTCGATGTGCGACCGCCTTTCAACCCGAACGAGCCCCGAGAACAACGACGTAAAGACATTCCCGATTCATGGATTCTGGAAGCTGCGATTGAAATCAAACCAAAGAAGGGCATCCGCTGCGCGCTGATTGCCGACAATAAGTTGGCGGCAGCGTTTGAAGCGGAGGACTTCAAGGTCTACAAGGACGTTGCGACACTGCTTGCCGACATAGAACAAGCTACGGCGGTAGTCCCTATGCAGAAGCAGGTTGTCGAAGGGCCGCTCGTGCCGCTCGACCAACTCCGCAGCGCTGCGTTCAAAAACATCGACGTTCTAATACTGGGGCTCATAGAGGCGCTCAACACGCCTTCAAAAGACGCCTTATTCGCCGCCCTCGAAGCTGCCGGGTACGACCGAGCAATTGTCGAGCACGAAGCCCAAACGCTCGTGTTGTCAGGCCGGCTGACTGATACCGGATCGCACCTCTTACCTACAAGCCGCGCCCTTGCTAAGGAAGCCGCCGGCACAGAAGTTGTTATAGACGTATTGCTGAAGGTTCTCAAATGAGCGACCTCGACCTTCGCCTTGCAGCCCTTTCTAAACTGGTGGACATCAAGTCTGCTGCAGTTGATTCGCGTCTTAGCGACGAGTTCAAGCGTATCTCAGAAATGCTCCAGAAGAGCACGGAATACAATGCGCTGTCGGAATCTCTAAAGATATTGACGGTTTTGGTTCCGCGCTTCCATATGGCTACGCTACCTATATTGACATCATTTGTGCGTACGATATCGAATCGAATTCTAACAGAAGAAGGTAAGCCGCTTTCGGAAACTCAAGTTCGCTATTGGACGCATGAAAGCCTGATACGCGAAGCAATCGATGTCGCCGAAAAAATACGTTATGTACACACGGAAGATGTGATTGATTTCCTGCTCGAGATGTCGCAATCCGCTGAGGAGGAAGTAAGAGCAAAAGCAGAGAGGTCTCTTGAGTCGCTCGCGGCGTACCACCTAGACATTTTCTTTAGCACGCCACCACGTGGAGCAGAACCTCAGACTCGGTTAGTGACTCATCTTTCAAAATTGAAGGATGATGCGCTGCTGCGCAATGCTAATGTAATTCTCCGTGTTCTTAGCAAAGTCTTGTCGCCGACTATTGAAGGTACATCTTGGTCATACCAGACCATTACGATTCGGCGTGGATCTGTGACGAGCGATGGCGGCGTCGCAGCAGTGCGTTCGGACGCAATCAATCTGGCAAAGCGCATGTACGGGCTTGATAAATCAATCGAGCATCGAAAGCAAGTACTACACACGCTTGACTCAGCAACCCGGCGGGAGCGCTCAGACACCGATGCCGAAACACTCGCAATGTTCGAGCGCGATACTATCGCAGTGCTTGAATTCATGCGCGATCAAGTAGCGACGGACGCACTGCCTCTCGTGCAATCTATCGAGCACATGGCCTACTGGGACTACTTCCACGGTGCTACGCAAACGATAAAGGAAAAGGCATTACAAATACGTGATGCGCTAGCCGCACAAAAGGAATACCAGATCTACAAGCAACTCATTGGATTTGAGGGCATCTTTGGAAATTGGGAGGACTTAAGCCGCTCTGAAAAAGCTTGGGACTATAGCGATGCTAAGCGCAAGGAGGCAGCACGCCGGTATCTCGACGAGATTGACGATTCAAGTTTCGACCTCTGGAAAGATCGCATCCTTGATTTCTCTAAGACCCGCTCAAATGACATGGCAATGTTCCCTGTCTATTACGAGTTCCTAGAATCCATTGGCAAGGAGAAGCCTCAGCTCGCCCTCAATCTCATCAGCGTCCATGAGGAGGTCATGGCGTACTTCCTTATTCCGTTGATTCGGGGCTTATGGGCCAATGCACATCAACCGGAAATTGAAGACATTGTGCGTGAGTGGATTTCTGTCGGCAGGAACCTAACAACTATTGCCAAGTCACTTTATAACGTCGGAGTATCGAAGTTGGATGTACTTATCGCAGTTCTTACTCGAGCCAGCGAAATCGATGATCGTGAGACTTTGATGCAGATTATGGGAGTCGCGGCAAATCTGTATTCTGAGGGAGCCAGTGACGCAATGCCGATATTTATGCAGGCCCTGCGTGGATTGGCCAAGAAAAATGATGCACGCTGGGTCAGTGTGATCTGGTTCAGGAAGGACTTTAATGCGTTAATAAGGGCGATGGCGACTGATGATCGCACGGAACTGCTAACGTCGCTGATCCCCCTTCCAAACTTGGACTACCACGGCGAGGAGATTTTAAGCGAGATTGCGCAGCAGGATCTCAAAGGCGTCATCGACTTCTTTATCGAACGAATTAAATATGCCCGTGGCTTGGAAAAGTGCAAGAAGGAGACCGACGACTTTGGTGAAGATCGGTATGAGCCCATTCCCTATCAGCTCCATAAACTGAATGGGCTTCTATCTGCAGAACCAGGTCAACTACTTGCTGCTCTACGCCGAGACTTTGAGGATGAAGTTCGATACATGTTCAGCTATCGTGGCGCGCGACTCATCAAGTCTGCATTTCCGGCCTTCGGCTCGCCAATTGAGGAATTGCTCCTCGATTACACGAGAGCTGGTAGTCAAGATGATATCGACTTTGTCATGGGCGTCCTCCGACCATATGAAGGGTCGCTATCAACCTATGAGGTCTGCAAGGCCATCGTTAAAACTGTTCCGGAACACTCAACTGTCTGGAACGAAGTTGCCGCGATCATAGAGTCAACTGGTGTTGTACATGGCGAATACGGTATGGTCCATTCATTCGAAAGTAAACAGCAAGCACTCTCTACTTGGCTGAACGAAGAAAATGAACACGTGAGAGCTTTCGCCGAATGGCTTTCTGATGGTCTTCGGCGCTTTATCGAGAACGAAAGACAACGTGTTGATGAAGGACTGGCGCTTCGCAAGTATCGATTCGGCATCGACAAAGATGAAACATAAACGGGAACAGCTAGACTCCGTTTGATACAGACCGTCCGAAGCTCTACAAATCCTCAATATCTACGCGGTGGATACCTACGGAGAGGGACGCTTGGGCCAGGCGCCTTTGCTGTATTAGCCCAGACTTGATCTGACGCAAGCTATCAGATGAGTCAGAGTTTTGAGAGACCGTTTACCGGCTGCGGGCAGAGAGGCATAAGCAGGGTTAAAGAACCTTCGACCCTCATGGTAAAGGCCGCTATACCGACACACTCTAATGATTATTGCGGCAAAAGGATCTATCAAATATGAATTTCCCCTTGGGTCATCGCTCGCTGGGAAAACGACCCAATGTGCGTAGAGAGGTTTCTCGGGTAAAGCAGGATCCACTCGAATCGTGGTTCACTGCAATGGAATTTGACTTGGATCCAGTTGTTAGCACCGACGTCTCACGCTACCGGGATGCATACAACCTGTACTACCTTTCGGTCCGTAGATTCCTTACAAATATGTCCATTGTGACTCGCTACATGAGCTCAGCTCAATACGCTCGCAAGTACCGCCAAAAATACTCCCCATCCCAGAGAGCTATCGCGGAGAAGTATCGCGAGGTGGCCCCGTACACAGAGCTGGAGATCATAAACTGCCTGATCCACGCAAGAATCCTGCTGGACCGAGTGGCATCCCTGTCAAGCCACTTTCTGCAAGTCGGCAATCGGCCAAGCTTCAAATCGTTTAACGACCACAAGAAATTTTTCAAAAAGCTAACAGCACCATATGGCGATCACGAGCCTTACGCCGAACGCATCAGAAATGGCACAGACTGGTTCGAAATGCCGCTTAAGGCTGTACGGGACGATTTCATCGTCCATTCCGCGCCAAAGCACATGAGATTCGTCGCCCTTCCTAACGATTTCGAAGTGGAACTACTGATCCTCCGGGCAGAGGGAGTTCCTCCTGAAAAGCCTCTTGCCAAGTCCACCCCTATCACGGTGAGTGTCCTTCGAATGAGCCACGATATTGAAGAGTTCCTACGATGGTACTGCAATTACGCCGTCTCAAGGCGGCCGTCGTAATGTTGGAAAATGCAGAATCAAGCACTTGTGAATAATGATCGACTCCTTCTGGTAGGTAGTCTCTATGCACCCAACGGCTGCTGCTTTGGGTAAGTACTGCCCGTCGTCATTCAGACGCACTGTGCCCGGTAAGCGGTAGTCCCCTTTGCGGGCGCTCAGCAGCAGCAGCTTTCGGCAGCATGAAAAATCCAAAACCGAGTCCAGGGACCAAGTCACAAGATCGCGGATGAAATTGACAGAAGGTTCTAAAAATTTATCGAGAGTCTGCACGAGTTTTTTGATGCCGCTTGATAATATAGTCCTGCAATGCAGAGCCCTGAAGCTTTTTTTTACACCCATTCAACCTAACCCAGGTCTCACCAGAGGAATTAAAATACAGCCGTTCCGAATCAGACCTCGGAACGCGTACTTCCAGTACGTAGCCATTATCAGTGTTTGGAACTTCGTAAAAAAATACCCCTATCTGTGTTGGATCTATAGGTGGCTCAATCACATTAATTTTATTATTGATAGCTTTCCTTATTTCGTCTTTCATTTTTGATGTCAATTTCAAGCTTGCGACAATGCCATCATCATTAACACCCCAAAAAACGCTTCCGCCCTCACTATTAAAAAAAGCTAAAACATACTCATCCGCCAAGCTTTGAATTGAATTTACTGGATTTCCACCTTTAACCTCCTTGAATTCTACCGTTAGGTCTTCTTCTAAGCGGCACCTCTCACCTTCAACAAAATTTATATCCCGAACTAAGCACATATGACTCGGCAAGTTCTGCTTGTAAAGTAATCTCTCGGCTTCACGCTGAGCGTCTGAAATATTTTTTAGATGACTGGAAATTGTATCAACCAAATCTCCAGATTTTATTTGAAACTTAAGCCCCAGTATGGTGTGGTTAATTAGCTTCACAGAATCATGCTTATAATATTTCTCAATTGGCAATATTATTTCATCGATCAGTGATCCCATTTTTGAAATGTATTCGTCAAAGGAAAATGGCCTTATCCAAGCAGCGAGATTTATGTGGCTTGTCATCATTATTATAGTTATCCCTTCTTCCGAATTATCAAGAGAGATAGCTGATAAGGAGGGATAAATATTTTGAAGGTCATCTATATAAAAGCTTATATCGTTCGGTATATCTTCAACCTTTGTACCATTGAGTTTTGGCAAAATGTCGTTGCCGCTTAATTGTAGCTTGCGATTCCGAGGGCTTTCTATTAGACAAGTCCCTTCGTGAAATAGCTCAACGATTTTAGCAGAGCATTTAAAATCTATAGTCAAACTAAAAATCCTTACTTAACGTTGCTCACAGTGAGGGAATCAGAATTAAGAAGTTGCCCCCATACTTACACCTGACCACAACAGCAAAACGCCATCGCTCGGCGCACAATGATAGTAAAACTAGTTGAGGACCTCTCGCGTTGTCGCTTCTGAGCCAAGAAACGCAGACCACAATGCCGGAGCAAGCTTTACATTGCTAGCGCCACGCCGCACATAGATGGTTGAGTTGTCCTTTAAATTTACGGGACGGCTCACGCTCTGAGCTACGTCAACGACGAGCACCGTTTTCGCCTCGGTTTCGACAGCCGAAACCTTGAAGGCCAGTTCTCCTTCGATCTTATCTCTAATCGCGCTCCGCCAAGCACCTACGAACTTGTCAACTAGCTGCTCACTAAATCCAGCGTTGCCCCAGGCGGGAAGTTTCTCGTCAATGCCGACAACTTGGCAGTCGTCATCCACTCCGATAAAGATTGCACCACCTCCAGAGTTTGAGAACGCCGCGACTGTATTCAGGATTTCCGCGAGCTTAGTCTTGTTATTGTTCTCATTGAGCCTCTGTTCAGGCGTGACGAATGGCTTAAATTCGATCTGCGGGCCTTCGCCTAACTCGATGGCGGCCTTCACGCGATCATTGCCCGGTGCGTGGGGTGAGCGCAAGAACTGTCGGCCGGAACGCGCAAACTTTCCTTCTTTGTGGAAGTCGAAAATTTCTCCACTCTGGTCAATAAGGTAGAGCTCTAGGCTGTCAGTATCCCGTGCGACAGGAACGTTGGCCTGACCGTTAGAAATCTCAGCTCGTAGCTGAGTGACACGACTGCCGGTAGACGCAGCGCCGACAATTGCAAACTTGTGTTCGTCAACTAGGGACCCAGCCACGTTCAACGTTAGGCGCCCTTCCGTGCTCTGTTCTGCAGAAGCGATGAAGGCATTGTTCTCGGGCATGAGGAACATGACCTTTTGATTGCGCCCATCGTTTTCGCCGTGATACTCCCGGAGGTTGATCCATTCGCGTACGGCGGCAAAGATGTCAGGATAAAACGCCAGGTTCCATCCGATAAGGGGGGCGAGACTCTGAGTGCCAGAATCAGAGCGAATGTCAAATGAAGCGACAGATCCTGCTCGCTCCATAAACGAATTCATAAACGGAAGTTGAGCAAGTTCCCATGAGCGCCGCTCCGAAGAAAATTCAATTCCATTTGCCACTTCGGTGAGGGTGTTAGCAAGCGAAAAAACGAACTCGTCGCACTCTTTACCACTCAACCAATCCTCGTACAGCACAGCATCCGAATAAACAAATTGTTTGGTTTCCTTCGATTGATGCTCAGAATCGAAAACCGGTTCGACAACACAGCAATTTACGACCCTTCCACTTCTTGTTCGAGATGATTGCACGATACGTCGGCGAAATATCTTCTGTCCCAAATGTAGGGTGAAGTACACGCGCAAAGGGCTGGGAATCGAAGTTGAAGTCAGAAGCATAGAAATAGGTCATTAAATCACATACCGACCAATATTTGGCATTGCGGCGTTTCGACATGAGACAGAACAAGCTCAAGCATAGTATTGCTCAGTACGCCCCGTTTGTCTGATTGGCGGCCAATGGCTGGACTCGGTCGGTTCCCTAGAGGATAGCATCTTGCTCAACTGAAAAATACGCGGAATCTCACAACTCTGAGTATCGGCGTTCAATGCGATTGAGTGGCAGCAACTCATGAGAATCGCTGGCGTTAGTGATGAGGATACTTACCTGATTCTAGGCTGCTTCCTTTACTTTTTTCTAGCTCACTTCCCGTTTCCTAGGTCGATACGGTGAGCTGTGAGCGACGTCTAGCAACGGTCTGGTATAACACTCATATATCATTTGACCTTAAGTTCAGATAGTTGGTCGTACGACCGAGTCTCCGTTAGATCTCGAACAGGTCCGCCGGAGTACATCATTGGAACAGGATGGCTGAAGACCAGGTGACTCTCAATCGCGACGTCCTCCTTTATCGATAAGAAGCTGCAAAGGCTTTTTCGATTTGTCCTAATGATTTCAACCCTGTCCAAGTGCTTCCGGAGCGAGTCTCGAGTCTTTCCATCGGCGGATGCCTCACCTCTGTAATCCGAGAGCTGCTCAGCGATCTCGCCGTAAGTCTTGCGGAACTGAAGATCCTTGCATTCCATGATCAGTACACGATTTACTTCGTGTGACCAAGCCAGTACGTCGACGTCGCCATAATTTCGATCAAAGGCCTTCCCAAGAATTTTCGTTACGAATGCCTCAGGGAGAACAGTCCACCCGAAATCCTTCATTCGGCTCGACACGCGATTGTTGAACGTCTTCCCATCTCGATTTCGTGCATAACCTGCGTAGCGCCGCATCGCCGGCCCCAGATGAATATCCGGATATGCCCCGTCATAGAAGTTGCCGACTGTTGACAGGAAGCCGTCCCGAACCAGTCCCGGAGCGATCACGAACACTGGATCAGATTCATCAGATATTTGCAGCAATGGGCGTCGCAGAACACTTAGCCGTCTGCGGAATTTCCAGGGGGCGATATCCTTAAATGAATACCCAGACGGTAGCTCATTCCATTGCGGTCGTGGTACCAGAGTAAGCGCATCTATGATCAACGAACCAACTGGGGTGTCGGCTAGAGCGACGAGATCAGAACGCCTCAAGAAAAACACAGGCTCATTCTGTTCAACGCCATAATTTTCAAGCTTGTCAATGAATCGCCTGAATTCATCAAGATGGGCGCCGAAGTCGCTCTCCCACGCGCTGAGAAACTCTCTCATTCCTTCTATCGTGCTTGAATCGTCCACAGCGTCTGGATGTTTGAGATATTTCTCATACTTTCTTGCCGAGGATTTGAAGCGATGCTCACTAGTCGCCTGTCCAAATCCGTCCATCACGGTATCCATAAAGTCGTGGTTTGCATGTACATCGCCAAGTGCTCTGATTCTAAGTTCTGGCTCAAGTAGGTCCCAATGAATTAAGTCCGCCCAGCCACCCAAGTGGAAAATTTGGGCGCTCATAGCCAAGAGCAGCCCTATGTCACGCACGCCAGGCTGAAGCTGGGCATCAGTTCCGGCTTCGCATAGGGCGACTTCGACTAGATTCCGAGTTGGTTGGAGAGTACCGTTAAGCTTGAACTCATACTCGGACATCGCCTTAATCGTTGCGTCCTTATCATCTCGTAACGCAAGAACGGCGGCTGCGGTTCGATGCCATCGATCCCGCGACAGACTCGCTACTTCATAATTAAGAATCAGCTGTTTTATCAGCTCTGCTTTGTCAAAGCGCCTCAACCGTTCTCCAACTTCCTTCTGAAGCTTTCCGACAAGCGAATGCAGAAAGTCCAGACACTCCTGTTTTCCGGAAACCAGTCCTCCATCTTTGGGTGAGCGTGCAGTCCAGCCAAGTCCCAGCCTGAGTACTGCATCATCGAACCGATTGATCGTGATCGGATTCTCGCTTATCTCCGAATGAAAGTAGTCACGGAAGCCACGGCCAGCAAAGACGTGGCTATAGCGTGCATCCTGATTAGGTACGATTTCTCGTACAACTTCTTCGATCTTTGAATCGTGATAGTGCACACTTGTTAGTTCTGCGGCACCTGCGACGAATGCTCGAACTAATGCGCGCTCTGCGATATTGTGCGGATGGTAGAGTGCGCGGTAAAAGCCTGATCCCACCTTGACATTTATAGTTCGCGATGCGCGGGCAACCGATATGGCAAATGCTCCTTCAAGATCCGCTTCGGAACCTCTACTTCCATTGATTCCGTCAAGAGGTAGACTTGGAAATTCACATCGCCAGAGGATGGCACCGCTTCCCAACTGCGACGCAAAGGCACGCTCGAGCGCATCGGCGGCTCTCGCCATCCAGGTACCAAGCATCTTCCAGTTTTCAAGAGTGCGAGCGCTATGCTGGCCCACCGGCGCCACAACTTCATACCACCAGCACCGATTTAATGTGATACGCGAGCCTATGAGCCGCGATCTGTCTTTGGCAGAAAGATGCACATAAGTTGGGCGCTCGTTGTCCTCTTCGAAGTAGCTTGCGCTTTCTTTAATAAGATACATCCAGGCGCCATCAACGAACTGCTGAACCTGTTCGTCGACTGAATTCGAGACCTGATGCCTAAGATCCACAAGTGCATTTTGGGTAATCGTTAAAAAGTGTTGATGCTCATCGGAGTTCCAGTCGTCTGGAATTTCCGCGTGAGGAACCAGGTGGCCATTTAGGGACTCAGTCCATGCAAAAAGATTCAGTAGACCGTTGATGTTTTGAATCGAAACCCGTTTCTCCATTAGTACGGATTCCATATCGCATAGGCGGAATAGATTCAGCGGCTCCATTGACTTGGACCGGCTCAAAGTAAGTAAATCGGCTGCGCTAATGATCTGCTGCTGCCAATTCACTTGTGGTTCAACCAACTCATCGACGGCTGTTCCCCTTCCGATTCCGCATATCACGGTTAGCGTGATGCCTTCTTTAAAGCCAGGCCGTTTGGCTGCGTCGGATTGCATGGAGGCGACTGCTTTTTTAAGCTGCTCTTGCATGCCTTCCTTTACGTCAAATAATCCACCAAATCCATCCTCTTCAAATCCATCCAAGTCATCAAGAACGAAGAGAACATTGAGGTACCTTCCTACATCAACCTCTTGGGACATAGCGCAGAGGGTACCGGAATGTGTGAATGCAAACGGCACGCGCGTACCTCGCTTGCCAAGAAAGGGCGAGCACTCGAACATCTGTGAATATTCGCGAGCAAGCGCACGAAGAAAAATTCCCCGATTTTCACCGGTACCCAGTGCCAAAATGAAGTAGCGCCGAATCGTAGCCGAGATAGCGTTCGGCATGAGTACGTAAATGTACTCGTCATCGAAGGCGAGCGGTTTTGCTTCCAAATCTGAGTGTGAAACTGCCTGAAGGCGCAACTGATATCTATCGTCCGGGTCGAACACAAATGGGATGAGATCCGGTAGTCTGATCCCCAATTGAGTTATGTCGTTCTTGGTGAATCTGACTAATTTTCTAAGCTGCGCGGACTCCTCTTTGAACCTGCTGGGTAAGTGCTCTTCGGGGCTATTTGCACCGAGGTCATTACAGCGTAAGTTCGCGCGCTCACAAACCGCATCAGAGAGCCTGAGCAAGGCGTGAATGGAATTGGTAATGGATTGAAACCGTGGATCGTCAGGCAAGCCGTCAGCCAGATTTACAAATCGCTGCAAATAGAAAGCGCCGCCTTCCCATAGTCCACCCAAAACCTGATAGTTCCCGCGCTTCGAATAAATACGCGAAGAAAAAACATCTTCCGGGTCGTCTTCAAGTTCTCCACATACACTGCCGATCGCAGTGAATCCTTGCACGAGAAGTTGCTGCGTTGGGGCGCGCTCCCCCTGGCAGCAGGCTACACAAAGATGAACCAAGGTCTCTAGACGTAGAGCGTTGCCCTGCAACCGCTTTTGTGTTGTTAGTGCGCCGAAGGTTGCGGCTGCTTTTATGGGGCAATATGACTTGAGAGTGGCGATGAATTCCGGTGCCTGATCCGCAACGGCCCCGACGGACATCGATGAGCTCATCGCGGCCATTGCAGCTGCAAATGTCCCCCAGTCTTCGAGAAGAGAATCTGGGTCATCGTTTAATTCCATCGCGCCTCCACATGAATGTCCAATGTGCCAAGGTAGCACAATTGCTTCTCACCGGATGAAGGCACGGGGCGAATTCCATCGATATCTCGCTAGAAGCTTGGAGCTAAAATCTCAAAGTGTGGCAGTGCTAATGGGTAAGAAGAACTCCGCCGGACCAACAATGGAGCCATCACGGAGCATGCTAATCCCGCTATAAATAGGCTCAATATTCTCAAGCTGATTTAACTGTTCGTCGAATCGACCTGTCGAACGACATGCCGAGACAATTTGACGAAAGATCTTCTCCTCAACGCCAAAGAAAGTTGCTCTAGGGCGGTCAAGTCTGAGCGGGTCATTGCGATTGGCGACGACTTTGCCGTCCATTACCCGGAAGGCGGGGGTATCATCTGGGCTGAAGTAGCCACCTACAAACCGTCGGCCCTTGAATGGGGGCATTGCCAATTCCCAAACGACGACTGGCACAAGGATTTCCGGAGGAAGTGTGACGCCATTGCGCAGTGCGGCTGCTAAGAGTGGCTGGTCTAGCTTTTCCGCAATTCGGCTGTAGTGAGAGCCGATGATCGCAGAACCTAGCACGCGCGCGAGTTCACCATCAAGGGGCCTCTCTCCCGGGCTCTGTGGATCTTCAGCTAGCAATGTCGTTCGAACTACAGCGCTATCTCTTTCTGTAGCAAATCGTGTTGCTACGACGTGTCCTTTTACGCTACGAGGGATCCCTGCCGCATCTAATACTTGGACTCGATTGAACTGCTCTCGCCAGCCATCGAATTCCTTCGTAGCGAAGCCGATTGAAGTGTAACGACCTTTGGCCTCCGCTAGAAACACACGATCCACACTCTCAGCGCAGAAATAGTCTGGCGTGTCGCCACTTTTTGAGCGACTAATGGAGCAGCCTCCGAAGGCACGATGAAGCTGCCTGTCGAGCAGATCTCCCATGTGCGCAAAGTATGTAATATTTAAATGTTCATGAAGGAACCAGCGACAAAATGCTTGCCCAAGTTCGCATGATCGGCTTCGCCGAGCAGCTGTAGATATGCCCAATCCTCCGCCCTGAAAACGGAAGTCTGAGGTTGGTAGTAAGAACCGAACGTGCTCGAATTGTGTCGGGTCGGGGCTGGGGGGGCGGCGACCATATGTGTCGAGGTAATAGTGATGAAAAAGTTGGGCCAGGCCAACCGATATTTCCTGGGCCGGCTGGTTAAGCTTTGGTGCAGAGCGGAGCGTATGCGGTATTGTCGGATATTTGTTAAGACCCAGTTTTATAACCTTATCCATCTAATTTTCAGCCTTAATTTAAAGTGAAGATCGCACGAGTTGAGCGCCGAGATGATGCCACTCCCTTGATGTCTTCTGCCGGCAGCAGCGGCTCAGAACAGCGTTGAGACACGCGAGAAATTCCGCATTAGACGGCCCTAACGCATGTGCCGATCATTGCCAGATTAGCTTGCGTCAAGACGAGCGCCTTCTTCGTCCTCCCAGTTTGGGCGCCATGTATCTGGAAGAAGATGCTTGGCGTAAGAGTAGGCAAGTTTTCCCGCTCGTATGCGTTTTGCCAAAGTCTCAGCCGCCTCTTCTGGTTTGCTCATCCTGCGCTCAAACGCACGAATCGCGTTAGGGAAGTGATTATTTGAATAGGAAATTTTCTTTTTATAGATTGGGTTTCCCGTCGGCTTATTATTGGTGTGCTCTGTTAGGGTTAGCGTCATATGGTTCTTTTCCCCCTTTCGCTCATCCCCACGAACGACTCTCTTTCCCATGAAGAAAGCAAGCCTATGTGGTCCCCAGTCCGGTCTTGAAGGGAGTGGCGTTTTGTCACGTGCTGCCGCCGACTGCTTATCACGCCAATGCTTTGAACTGATTTGGCGTCCACTCATGCAAAAGTGCAGAGAATTTTCAATAGCACACTCCATCTCAACATGCTTTTCTGAAGAAATGTACTGTCCGGTTATCCATTGACTCTCGGTCCAGTAGAGCAGCGCGAAAGGTAAATTTGAAGGCATAACACCCTTACACCTGTAGCGTCCTTGTTCGATAAAGGTCTTTAACATAGATTCGAAAAGCCGGTCGCCAAAACCTATGCCAACGGTAGTGGCCAAGACTTCCCGAACCACTGCGGCTTCGTTCACCAGAAGCTTCAGCACCTCATCATTGAATGCCTGGCTCAGGCGGGGCTCAGAGGAACTCAGGCTAACTTTCGCGCGCAGCGAGCAGTTATCGTATTTCGCTTGATCGTAAATAATGTCCAGCCCAGGCACGTTGTGCTGATAGTGCTTTCCAAAAGGCTCCATTGGAGCTCGCTCATTTTCGCCGCGCACCCTATCTAACTCACGGATCTCTATCGCATTTTTACATTCCGGGCAGGTAGCGAGATATAGAGGGCTCTTCGGCAAACTTTTAGTGTGCGTAGCCCAAGGAAAACGACGCTGGGTCTTTTGGAAATAGGTATCTTCGGTGATGAAGTCATATCCTGGGCTTGTTGGGTATAAGGCAAAGATATCCATAATGTAGTTTCCTTGTGGAAATCACATCATAGTCCAGAGGCGGGCTAAACGCGTACTGAAGAACAACATTTTTGACCTTCAGTCGTTGTATTTCGGACATGGTGACAATTGGATAGAAATTTTCGTCGGGAAAATCGGTACTGTTTCCAATCGGAACTCCAATGAGGGGCTGCGATGGATAACGGACGGCGCAACGCAATAGGACTTCTAGGTGGACTGGCTTTATCTGGTTTAGGCGGGTGCTGCATCCCGCCACAGCTACGACGCGATAACATTGAAACCTACAATGGTCCTGTGCCACCCTTGCTGGTAACAAGCGGGCTCACGCGCGGCATGGAAGTATTGCCCGCTCGTGCTATCGACGTCCATGCTCACTTTTTCAACGCTTCCGATATAGACGCCGCCGGCTACTTAGCCCATTCCGTCGGTCACTCCACTCTCGAACTGCAGGGATTCATCATCGCCATGGAACCAGTGGTGCGGGCCGTCACCGAAATTGCTAGCAGCGCAAAAGAAGAATATGAGTTACTCATAGACGCGAACACGCGAACGGATGGCCGCAGCATGAAGTCGCTAGAAAATAGGATGACGCAACAACGGCAGCGGATCGAGAAGCGTCTCCAGGAGGAAATCGTTAGTCGTGGCGTAGATATCGAATATGACAAGGCACAGGTATCGCTTGAAAGAAAATGGGGGGCACGCTTCATACCGCGCCGCTTCAACAGTACAACCGTGCACAAAATCGTGGACGAGATGCATTCGCCAGGCGTCCGTGGTGGCAGGGACCAGCTGCGCGGCGTTTCAGGAAGCACACCGGACGGAATCATCCGCTTTGTAGCGTGCATGCTGCAGGATCGCTGGATGAACCTGGACCTGTATCGGCGTACGTGGGAACCGATGGGTATCGCCGCAGCATTTGGGGCCATGGTCAATTTTGATTATAGGTATTGTGCCTCTCGCTCGACCCCGCACGATCAGATGCTCTTGATGGCGCTGATCTCTAAAATGTCAGGCGGCTACATGTTGCCGCTGATAGCCTACAACCCGATGACTGACTTAAAAGAATCCGGTGCATCACTCGCGCTGGTTCAGGAGGCAGTGAATCACCACGGTTTCATCGGTGTGAAGATTTATCCTCCAATGGGGTTTCAGCCATATGGGAGTGGAGCGGAACTAGACCGGCTGTTGCTCAAAATGTTCAAGTGGTGTGCAGAGCAAAAGGTGCCTGTGATGGCGCACGCAAACCGCAGTATGGGATACGACAACGAAGCCGACAATGCAAGCAGTCCTGCAGGATGGCAAGCACTCGCGGATGCCATGGCACCAGGCCTACCTATGCGAGTAAATCTCGGCCATCTTGGCGGTGATGGCAGCGAAGGAGATCCGACGTCTTGGACCCGTGATTTTGCACAGCTAATGAGCCAGCCCAAGGGTACAAATACTTATGGAGACCTAGGCTACTGGACCGGTCTACGTGCATGTATAGATGCTACCTGCGAGCCTCTGGAACGCATAAAGGACGCGCTGAATGTATTCCCGGATTTCGGGCGACACGTAATGTATGGCTCGGACTGGTTCATGATGATAAAAGAGGATGGTTGGCAAGACTATCCGACAGAACTTGCGCGCGCCCTCGCTTTTTCAAACCTTGATCGACAGGCTGTTTTTCGGACAAATGCCATTGAATGCTTTGGATTGAATGACAAGACACGCCTTAACAACTTGATCGAGCACCTTGGTAAGCTACCTTCCTGGCTCACTTAAATTAGGGATTACGATGAGCGCTAACGCAGTACGCCTATAAAAAAATGACCTGGAAATTCATCGTCAGCGACACATAGTACAGCTTAGATCACGTAGGAAGTATGGCGTGTACTCGGATTCGGCACGCGAGCTGAAGAAATTGATACCGAAAGAAATATGATGGAACGGACACTCATCGTAGACATCGATAAAGCGACTTGGCCAGGCCCAGGTATCCGCCCGTTATTCCCAAGATCCTTCGCCGGTGGCCGCAGTGCCTATGGCTTAAACATTCCCGCCATGCTTATGATGATCGGGTACTTAACGACCCCCACTTCGTCAACAGGGGTCTCACTTAGTGAGTTTTGGGCGTGGGTGAGATATCTCGCGGCCATATCAGAAGACGAGAGTTTGAGTCTGACTAATAGCTTCGCAGAACTCGACGCGCACCAGAAAACCATTCTGAGCGACGACTTCGGAATGGGCGTTCCTATGCTTTGGCTAAGCGAGCACCTTTCGCTGGAACAGATTGTTGATGGCAGATATTTCATGGAATGGGTTGCAGCGTCTGTTGGCGCCGCCCAGCGGCGAACTGCTAAGCGCGGGCCAAACAAAACGCCCGACTTTGTCGCTCGCGATACTGCGGGAAGGTGGCACGTCATTGAATGCAAAGGTACGCAATCGGGTTCCGAATTCAGCGAGAGGCAGCTCGGCACAAAAGGACCACCACCGACTGGCGGAATCGCTCAAAAGTGCTCCATCAAATTCCCTGCCGGTCACACTGGACAAAGACTTGTGTGCGGGCTGAACATCACGGTTCAAGGCGGAACAGGAAGCGTTCTCAAGATTGTTGATCCGGAACCTGACGAGGCATTTGAGATTGGCACTAATGATCTTTCCGATGCTAAGGAGGCTGCAGATAGGGGCGTCATGTCTAGGGCGCTGCGCATGGCGGGGTTTGAAGTAACCGCAGAAACAATTGCATCGCCTTTCGGACGAAAACCTGGATCAACACGTGAGGTATCACGAAAGACTAAACAAATGCTGGACAGTCGCAGTGAGAGATCGAAGCGAGAACTCCGGGACAATGCTGAACGCCAAGCAGTGTTCGGTAGGCAGTTCCAAGGTAGAACAGTCTCGCTCACGCTTCCTCGCGGCGTCAGGGTAAACGAGCGTCAAGTAAGGAGGGTAATCATCAAGCAGGGCGTCAACCGGGACATACTGGAAGCGCTTGAGCAGCGGCCCATTGAAGAACCTGCCGAAGTGCGAAACTCATCTTGGGCGCAACTCATTGGCAGAAGCTTGATCGAGAATGATGGCCTTTCAGCACGGATGCACATCGGACAGGCCTTTCGCTCCGAACTCATATTGGAGGAATAAAGAGGGGAACATTCTTAAAAGCCGGCTCCCCTGCCAACCCAATTTACTGCTTTGCAGTGGCTCTCCATCGTACAGAACGATAGACAATTTTGAGCTGAAATTCTGAGTGCGCGAAACCCGAGTGCCACGCATGAAAAATTTCCACTGGGGAATTAGTTGAAATTATGTGTGGCGTATAATTCCTTCGGCGCAACATTGCCGAACACCCAAAGCACCATCGAGCGAGCATCGCGTTCTCCCCGCAAATTGGCCTTCTGAAGCAAAATCACCGAGGTCCATTTGCTGCCAGCCGGCGCCTGCCCCCTTGGTGTGTTAGGCGACTCTGCTCTGCCAGGTCCGTCTTCTCCCAGATCATTGCATTGCGCTTGACGTCAGCCAAATCAAGGAGGCCAAGCTAAAGTAACAATGTCAGGTGTATTCCTTAATTTACTTGGAGGCACCATGGCAACGGACGCATACCTGAGAATCGATAGCATAAAGGGCGAGTCGGCCGATTCGGACCATCAGGGCTGGATCGAAATTTCCAGCGCCCATTTTGGCGTCGTTCAACCTCGCAGTGCTACTGCTTCAACTGGTGGGGGCCACACAGCCGAGCGCTGCGAGCATCGGACAATTTCACTGACAAAGCTGGCTGACCTAGCCTCGCCGATCCTCATGCAGACTTGCTCAATGGGCAGGACTATTCCGAAGGCAAAGCTGGAGTTTTTGCGAGCAGACGGCGATGGCCAGCGCGTGAAGTATTACGAGGTCGAGCTGGAAAACGTGATCATCTCCAACATGGACCAAGTACTCGGTGACGGCAATATCCTGCACGACGAGATCGGTCTGAGCTACTCCAGGGTGAAGTGGAAATACACCCAACAGAAGATCGCCGGTGGTGCCGGCGGAAACACCGCTGGCGGCTGGTGCCTGGCCAGCAACAAGTGCGTGTAAGGGGAACAGCCATGTCGACCGGCGTTCCAATCCAACCGAAGGAGTCACGCGGCTACTTCATGCTGCCCCAGGCGCCCGAAGACGCGGGCTATTACGTCTACGGCACCCTCCATGATGTGCCAGGTACCGGCCAACAGGCGCAGTATGCGCACCCCAACTTGCTTACAGTGATTTTTCAGATCGAGCGTGAATGGCAGGCCATATGCGACCGGAAATTCGGGATCGGGAATATCAGCATCGACGGCGGGCACGCTTACGACAACCACAAATCGCACCAGAAAGGCATCGAGATGGACTGCCGGCCGGTTCGCACGGACCACATGACAGGGCAAGCCGCACGCTGCAGCTACAGGGAAAAGGAGTACGACCTTGAGGCCACGATCAAGCTGATTCGCCTGTTTGTCGAGCACCCGAGGACCAAAATCGTGTACTTCAATGACGAGCGGGTACAAAGGGCGTTAGGTGGGGGCCGCGTCAAGTCCCTTGTGGGCCACAACAACCATTTCCACGCGGAGCTTTGGCCGCAGTACGCGTCGTGAACGCGCGCCTCGTGTTCATCATTGCGGCTCTAGCCCTGTATGTGCTGACCCGCGCTGCCGAAAAGCCTGAAATTCAGGGCTCTGGACAGAAACCGTTGAAGGGGGACTACCTGATATACGGCGGCGAGCTGGGTGACACAGTCCCCCCGACGAAGACGGACCGGAAGGTAGCATTCACGTTCAAGGGCCCACTAGCGAAGGACCTATTCGAACAGATCGGACCAGACAACAAGAATACCTGCGGAGCTGCTCCCGATCACCGCATCAGAGACAGGGGGGACCTGTCCTGCGTTTGGGACAAGCGTGACGGATACATTTGCTATTTCGGATTAGACGTACCAACCGGTAAAAGCACCTACGGGTCCATTTGCTGACGAGGCGCTTGAAGGAGCCATGTGGAGGCGAAAGCGGTCCTGACCTGCCACTATCAGCTGGTGACTCTTACCGTCGCTGCCTACAGTAACTTCCGCGTCGAATATCCCGTTACTTGCTGGGTGGAGCGGAGGATGCCTTTTTCGATTTTGCTTCGGTTTCAAATAATTTTCTGTCGGATTCCAGCAGCTCTTTCTGGCGTTGGGCGATGGCGGCCATACCGGGCTCTCGGTTCTCCTTTGACCCAACCGAGATTGTTTCGTCTGACTTACTGCAACCAACGAGTACGACTGCAAGAATTGCGAGAATGATAGTTTTCATATTGGGCTCCTGTTTGCGGTTGGCATTGAATAGATTTTCTCTTTGGAGGGTGTTACGACGGCCGCTGTATTTCGTCCGTCATGGCTTAGATGGCGTCCATCGTGGGCGATGAAAATCGTCGAACGCAAACTTTCATCGTCGCTGTCGCTCCAGATCTCCTTGAGCTCCTCTATATCCCAGCGTCCAGCCTCGCTTGCCGGCAGTAGCATCGACAGCTGGACGATTTTTCTATTTGCGTCCACACGGACCTCATTGCAGAAGTCGACGACGTCGGCTTCACGCCAAAGCAGACAGGTTTCGTGCAGCCAAACTCCGTCCTCCTTGATGGCATGGCAGACAAAAAAATAGGGAATACGCAGCTCAATGCTGACTGCTCGCCACATCTTTACCCCTTTACCGTGGATCAAAGCGAATGTGGCGACTTCATGGTTATCGATAGTTCTCAGCATGTCTTCATATCACTTGTATTTCTCGGTGGCGTCGCTCAGTCGCTATTGATTCGCCATGGCAAGCTGAAAGCAACAGCGCAGCGACCGTTACCTGGCGATGCGGTTTTATCAAATGTTTCATTTTGACCAATTCCTGTGCTGGTTTTCAGAAATTACCAATATATTGTGAAGACGGAATAATAACCGAAGACGAACATCACTCCCAATATATTGGGAGGTGTTTTGGGAGATCCGGGGATGGCTTTTGGTGTAGTGCTGCGCAGCTTTCGCAAAAAGGCGGGGCTGTCTCAAGAGCAGCTTGCGCTTGAAGCTGGGGTCGAAAGGAACTTCGTGAGTCTGATCGAACGAGGTATCAATCAACCTACAATCAGGATCATTTTCAAGCTTGCCGCGGCTCTCCAGGTCGATCCGTCAGCGATGATGAAGGCAGTAGAGCAGCATCTTGCCCAAGAGTCTCTTCCAACAAAACTTAGCTAGTCAGCTTCGTTCTTAGCGATTTTGCGCGACTGCGACTTAACCCGGCTTTGCGGAGAGTTGGTGGGCATTTACCTTTCAGTCTTTTCTGAACTTCACCACCTAGGCGCGGACACCTATATTTTCACCGCATAAATGGGCCTATCTCTAGCCCCAAAGCGACGGCCTTGACGTCACATACAGCACCTTGATCGGCAGTGTCCTGGGTACATGTACAGATGCGGCACGAGCCCGCGCTGCATCGACGCGCGCCACCAGCAACTGTGCCACAGAGCCAATGACATTAGCGTCGGCTAAAGGGGCGGCACCAAATGAGATCCAAGCTGGCAGATTTCTGAACGCTTGCGCTAAGTACCTCACACGAGCAACGGCCCGATCATATAGATCAGCAGGTTGGTCGGGGTGACGAAAGAGCGGTTCATACAAATATTCCACAATTTCCAAGACCACTTTAAGGCGGCTCGCAACCTTAGCTACCCCGGCAATCACATCCTCGACCACAGCGAGTGCATACACAACATTGCACGGCCTGGTACTGAACAGTTCCACCATCTTTGCGATCCCGGATTGAAACGCGTGGTCTCCTTGCTGGAACATATACAGCAAGTCCGCAGCATCGACCGCGACCAGCGTCCGGTTACTTCGAAAGAGGAGCTGCATGGCATATCGGTAAGTCACGGCCGGCAGCAGCCCCTTGCTGGCGGCGTATGCCATTAGCACCTGCGGCCAAACCCCTTGGCCCCCCAAAGCAGACTCTGCCAGCTGACGCAGATGCAAGTCGACCGAGGCCAATACCGCCTGCTTTTCAGCTGCCAATAACAGCACTTCGTATTCGTCTTCTCCAAGCTGGTCGTTAATGGAGACAACCTCCGGTGGCATATCGCTGACTCCATACGCTGGACATACCGTACAGTACTGATCAATGACGCTCTGTACGCGACTATAGAATGCGAGGCACCTGTCTCCATAATCATCCGGATACTTCACTACCTGCAGTTCGCCATCGACCACGCCGACCCGCCCAAACTTATGGCTATCAGCGGCGTCACTACGCAACCCATCAAGAATCTGAACAGCCACAGTACTGATGTAAATAACAGGAATAGCCCTTAGTGCCGCTTCGCAGCCCAGGGAAACCAAATCTGCTAGCGTTGCCAAATCAATGACAATTGCAGGCACGTCACCTTCAAGGAGCTGAAATGCCTTCGCAATCTCTTCCGGACTGCCTGCACACATACGAAGCGGCGCCGCATCCCGAGGCCATCCCTGAACCAGCTCAAGAGTAGATGTATTTAGCAGCTTTGCGCATGCTCCCAATGGAACAAGCGCCGTCGCGTAGGTGTCGAAAACCAGTTGCCCTCGATTGCCCCCCGGGCCAATTATCGACTTGATCAGTTCAAGGTCGAGTTCGCCGTTGTCTTTAACTACTTTGGCGCTCTGAATAGCTGGCAACCCTTCCGGTGTTTCATCCAGCAGTCTGCGGAGCTCCTCCAAGAGATGAAGGTAAACGGAACTTACCCCTACTACCTTGAATGATCTCCGGTGGCCAAACGCGCCTTCGATCTCTACCGTTTCATCGACTCTCTTACCTACTAGTGCCAATCCCAAAGTGCTGTCCGGCGGGTAGTATCCGCGGTGCTGCGGGAGGTCAACCATTCCCAAAGGATCAACACTAGCTGTTATCCTTGAGCCATCTTCCGAACTGAGTAACCATGTGCTGCCAGGCCCAGGTTTTTCATCAATGAAACTCGCAGCTACAAGCTCACCATGGACCAGAAACTTCTTAACGTAAATACCGGCTGCTTCGGCCGATTGCATCGACGCTCGAACCATACGATAAAGCCGCCGTAATCCGTCAATCGGTGCGCCACGCTGAATCTCAAGCGAGGCTACATAGCCGATCTGGTACAACGAGCCAGACAAGCGCTCTGGAACAACGCTTAGTTGCTCATGAAATCGCTTGCTCGCCGAACCATAACGCTCGCACATTAGAGCAAGCGCCCAAGTTCCCGCATGATCAGGTCTACGTCTTAGCTGCTCCTCGGCGATATCAACCAGTAGTACCCAGTCACCAGCACTCTGTGCAAGCTCAATCGCCGCTTCACGAATGTGATCGTCCTCTACCCATGTGGGCGGAAGATCTTTAAGGACCTGGCGAGCTTCTGCCCGCAAACCAGCTTCAACGTAGCAGCGCAGCCGCCGCCGCTGGATTTCTGAAATACGACCTGGCACGCAATAGCGTTGATAAATTTCTGCCGCCTTAACATACAGCTTCACAAAAAATAAGCAATCTGCGCACAACAGTTGAAGCGTGGGTGAATCATCCTCCGATATCCTCGCTGTCAGGCTATCGAGACGCGCACTCGCATGATCGAGCTCGCCGGCATTGATCAACGTGCGTATGTAGATCAGCGCCGCTCGCTTGTGCTTTCCCAGCGGGTCATCGAATGCCAAAGCCGCTTGAATCGCAGTGTCGCGCTCTCCCGAATGAAGCTGAGCGATAGAACGCAACGCACGGATTGTGCTCGGTTCGACTTCGTCAGATTCAGGCATCGCCTCGGTGCGGTCGATCAGGGCGTCAACGATATCCACTGCGCCGTTTGACGCCGCAGCCTCTGCAACCAACAAAAATGAAACCGGTTGGAGGTCGGGAACATGGGTTCGCGCAACCGCTAAAAATTCATCATTGCGATTCAACGCATGCAGAGCGCCAAGCTTGAAGCCAAGCATTTGCGACGGAAATGGCGTAAGTACTTTCGCCTCTTCGCAAAGCGTAAGCACGTCGTCATAACGATCCAATAAAAGATATGCATAGCACACGTTTGAAACATCAGCTGGCAGTGCCATGACGCTTTGGCTATTCCATAGTCTTGCCGCCCTGGGTTCAAAACATGCAACCGCTTCGGAAATGGCGCTCAGAGCCAGCTCATCAATGGTTCCAAGTGCTTGTTGAGTGGGCGCAGACGTAGCCCATGCTACCGCGACAGCGAGTGCCGCAGAGCGATTAGGCTGACGCGCTCCGGCATGATTCAAAATTTTCCGGCCATGTTTCCAGGCCCTGGCGTAGTCCGATTCACGCTGAGCGGCCGAACACAAAGCCATAAGCACATCCGGGTCGTCTGCAATTTCCGGAGGAACATCCTCATCTTGGATTGACCGCCCCAATTCGATCAGAGCGAACGCGGTCGCAGCCCACACAGTCGGTGAGGTCGGAAATTTCTTCTTCGCTTCCAGGCCAGCCTGCGCTGCACCGTCCGGGTCGTTCTTTAAAAGGAGACCACGGATACCGGCAGCCGCAATCTTCTCGTCGTTTGGATAAAGACTGAAGGCGGTCAGCAGATCGTCGGCTGCCCCCTCACCTCGGAATAGATGCACTCTGCATATGCTGCGCAACAGATGCCAACGCGCTTTTTGATGCTGGTCAAAGGTGCCGAAAGACTTGCCGATCTCAGTTAGTTGGAGCTCTGCATCGCGATACCGCGCCGCCTTTATTTGCTCAGTGATGGCGTCGATCTGTCCAGTAACAAGCTTATCCAGGGAAGACTGCAGGCCGGCGGGCACATCAGCACCGCCCCCCGCGAAAACCGCGTCACCGAGATGCTTTTCAATACGGCCAAAGCCGTCCGTCACGGTCTGGTTCAGGGAGTCGATCGCCTCAATATTGCGCCGAAGAGCGCTCTCAGGCGCGTGAGGGTTATAGCGTGCGAGCAGTTTGGAATGTCGCTCTATATGGGCTTCAATTTCCTCCCAAAAATCAATCTCGACTGCGAATTTCCCAGCTTTTTCGCGCTGGACCGAAAGCGTCAAGACGGCGCCTACCAAATTAGCGTCACTTGCGGCGGTGGTAGAGATTATCAACCGTGAGATAGGAACGGTACCCGCATCCGCCTTTCGAATTTCGTCCTCGATGTCCCGCAGCGTCAAGGTCCCGTCGTTATACCGTTTGCACTGGATGCCGATCAGCCCCCGCTCGGTGCGGACGAAAATGTCAACTCCGAACTGCTTTTGTCCACGCCGTCCATTTCGTTTAGGGCTGAGGTCGCCATGCACTTCGCCATACACGTGCGCACACATTGCTTCGAAATCAGTTTCATTCGAAGGCTTCGGAAGTCTGTGTGCGTAGAAGTTACTCAAAGGCGACGTGAAGGCTGAGGGTATGCAATATTATGTCACTAATGGCAACTCTCATTCCAAAATTTGCAAATCGGTTGCGACAAAGCGGGACAATACAGTTTCAGCTAATCTCCACTTCAACTAAGTAGGCTGGCACGACCTTTTCTTCTTGCGTCAGATTTGCGTGCATTTTGTAGGCGGTAATGTCAGTTACATACGTTTCTCGCACGCGTTCCAGTTTTGCACCGCTGGCGAAAACGATCTCTTTCTCGTTACCGTGCTCACCTTCACGGCTGTACACATAAGTGTTTGTGGCCGGCTGCGCTACGCGGACAACCATCAGGTCCACTCGGCCAGCATCAAAGGCTTTTCCCCGCCACTCAGCATTTCTCAACGCCACCTGAGGACAGAAAGAAGTCGAGAACGGTTTTGACGTCGTCAAAGTGTCACCGGTCACCCCCCATTCGCCTCCGTGAAACAAGAACTGGCCTTGGGCCACTTTGACACCGTGCGTATTGATGGCTGAGTCGACCATTTCCTTGTCGTACTCCGGGTACGAGCATTGGTATTCGCTAAGCGGTTGGGGAACATCTTGGGGCATGAGTCCCTGCAGATGTCGAAACGCTGGACTTTCGTCGAGTGCTCTATCGATATGGAATTCGAGTCCGTTATCTGCTCGTACTCGGAGCATGCGATGCGCAGCCTCGTGATGGGTCGCGACGATCTCTAGGAGCTTGTCCTTCGGCTCGAGCGCTTCAAGGATCGATAATCCTTGTGTTTTTACGAGCTCCAGTGCTTCCTCAACAGTCGTTTTACGACGCGACCAAACCTCGTATGGTTTCTCAAACACGTCAATTACATCCACTTTCTCGCCCATGCTCCCTCCGTTAACTTTATCTAGTTATACTTTTTTCGGCAGCAGTTTAGCTATGCCAGTAGCAAAGCCCGGGTTAAACACAAACCGCCGCCGTTCATCAATTATTTCGCCAGCCTCCCCGATACTCCAGCCTTTTCGCGCCAAAGACGTTGGATCGATGGCCGCGATCAAAGCTTTGTGCTCGCTATCAGAGAGCTCAATCGCCTTAACATTGGAGTCAGCGGTCACAGAGCTTGTGGATGTATGCATGCCTATCGGACGCATGTCTACAGTCACCACCGTCTGAGACTTAAGCAGGTTCAGCTCTGCTTTAAGCTTATCTCGTTCGGAAAACGCAATTCTGCATAAGCTACGCAAAGCTTGATCTTCAATCTTGGCGAGGAAATCGTACTTATCCTTAAGAGGTTCGTCGACCTTATTATTCTTGCGCGTATTCGTGGGTCCATTGTGGGCTTCCCATGCCTTCACCAAATTCGCGTAGTCGACTGACTGGGCGTTGTAGATCGTCCTTGCGCGAAACAAACCTGCGCTTTCAGCTACTTTGGACATGTTGGCCAAGCTAAAATCTCGAGCTCCACTGCTATGCCGCTCGAATTCCTTTCCACATAAGCTATGAAGCCTTCGCAATTTTTCCGCCTTGTCCGCGCGGAGGGGTTTATCGAGTAACCTTTTTAAAACTTCATCTGGGTGATTGTTAAGAGCCGACATTCAGGGCTTTCTTTGTTAGATCAAGTGGTTTAAGCTTGCTTGACGTTGTTTCATTACCCATGTTGGCAAGCGCGGTCAGATCAGTCAGATTTATCCCAAGTGTCGTTTGAAGACTTTGTTTCCGATCCATGATCTCTACTACCTTGCGACGCCCTAGCAATCGGTTTCCTGGATTGGCTTGGCGCTCGAGTTCCCTCATGATTGCATTTGCAGATAACAGTTTCTCTTTCTCTGATAACTTGGCTAACACGAAGGGTTTTCCTTCCCTTTCGAATGCCATATCCAACAACTGAGCATACTCAAAAATTGCTGAGCCCGGATACAGGTCTGGATAGAGTTCGACACCCGCGCAGACCTCAGACAGCACCAGTAACTCAGACTCGGTCTCCTCCACAACGCATTGAACAGTCAAAAGGTCTCCTTGTACAGCAAGCGCTTGAGTTCCTTCGTCAGTATCCGGCAGCGCCTTTATCCTTTCGATCATTCTGTGAACAGCTGAAACATCGAGCGCTAGCTCCTGCATTTTTTGCATAGCCGCCTCGTACAAGCGCTCCGCAGTAGCTAACTCCCTCGTCCTAAGGAACGGATGACCGTCGGCTTCAATGCGCGCTTTTTCTATCAAGAGATCATTGCGCGTACGCTCTGCATCAATCGCGGCGGAGCTTGATTTATAAAGATGGAATTGCCGGTTGTTAAAGGTTGCCTGCAGCCCAGGTATGTGCGCGCGTCCCGCGCACTTCCAACGGCAGCGACAGCAATTTCTAACGCCTCCGGGCGCAGGCCCGTGATGACCTTGGCCTGGAATGAGTTCCAACGCTCCGTTATGGCAACCTGGGAAGCGTGGATCGCCGTCAACAGGCCCGGCATTACCACCTGCGAGGCAAAGTCCATCATGCATCGGTAGCCAACCGAGTGGGTTTCTATCTTTTGGGTTAAGCGGAATAACATCTATCATTTCCTTTGCATTGAAAATGACGTGCTTGCGCATCCGCTCAGCAGACGAAGATTTCAAATCTCGAATGAGAGCTGCATCCTTAGTGGCATCTACCTTTTTCGCAGCGTCGGCAAGAGCGTCTTCGATGCGTTGCAGACCCGGTTTAGTGTAGTAGAGCGTCATAAGAATGCGTGCGTGGCCGACGATTTTCATCATAAGTTCGGGAGCCATTTCCCCATCCAAAATGAGGTGAGTAATCAAACTGACCCGCAGCCCGTGAATAGTAGTTTCTGCACGACCATCACGAACAAGCTCAATGGCACTTCCGTCGGGATTGCGTTTACCTTCGTTGCAGAGAATTTTTTCGTATCCTGCGATCAGAACTTGCCACGCTTTATCGACAGCACCCGCAGCAACAGGGAACTGAGTTGCTGACTTTGTTTCCGGTGTTCGAAACAGGAAAACCACGTCGGGATAGGTAGTACATACTGAGTCTGATTTGCCTTTCAGCCTCCGTGCCGAAGGTACATCTTTCCAAGGCAATAAGCGCGTTGGCGGATTATATTTCTCCTGCCAGGCGCGTAGTTTTTCAATCCAGTAGTAAGGATCATCTTGATAATCCGGTAGGTGAGGCCAAGCACACTCCTGTCCTTTTTTATCCCAAGAACGACCTATATCCGCAGTCTTGTTTGTATTAAAGTATAGAACGACAGTTCCCTCGTTAGAAAGCCTGATAGCACCTTGCCTCCTTGGCTTTCTGCGTGAGCCACTAGCGATAGGCGAATCGTTGCTAACCTCGGTGCCATCAACCACTTTAAAAGTATCGCCCTCTCCGCTGTCAATCATCCGTATCTGCCCCATGCGAGCGGTCGTTTGGAGTTTAATCAAACACGCCACCCACCTAACGGGACTCCACATTTCTAGTACTGGCCCTTTGTCGAGCCTCTGCCGTACCCGCCAAACGCAGTCAGGGTCCGCTTTGTCGATTTGACTTTCGTCTACCTGAAACCAGTTGCGAGATTCTTTGTCGCCACTGGCGGTGATCTTTCCACTGATCCCTTGCACCCATGTCCAGTCGCGAAGGTTGCGCCCTTGTGCAATGCGGCGCCGCAAATCGTGGATCATCCAATAGGGCATGACCTGCTTGTTGGATTCAGACCCGCGCTGAGGTCTATGGTCACTACGTCGCACACGGGCTATCGGATTTCGAAAAATTGGAAGAGTTGTTACGCCCAGTTCCTCATCGTCGTCAGCAAATTCAGGCTGAATCAACACCCAGTCTAAAAAGTCCGCTAACGCGTTATTCATCGCAGCACCATGGTCTGACTTAGGACAGCTTATCTCGAAAAAATTCGGAATAAGTTTGCTGTTTTGTCGTAAGAAAAAATCAGCAGGGCGCGGAGAAATCCGGTGTTGCATCAAAAACCGCAGGAACCGATTGATGGACGTGCATACGATCGCAAAATTGCTCTCGACGAGTTCGTACCATTGGACAGCATAGACGCGCCATTCTTCCAGTTGAGGAAAATCACGCTTAATCTTCAGCAGTTGACGGTCATCCTCCATCGACAAGGCGAAACGAGGCTCGACCGT
The DNA here is from genome assembly GCF_009380165.1 of Rugamonas rivuli. Lineage (GTDB taxonomy): Bacteria > Pseudomonadota > Gammaproteobacteria > Burkholderiales > Burkholderiaceae_D > Rugamonas > Rugamonas rivuli. The sequence goes on along the minus strand of NZ_WHUF01000002.1, from coordinate 477,765 downwards.
TCCCGCATCAAGCGCTTTTTGGTATGCCTTTCTAATGACAGTATCCGTAGCACCAAATAGGCCACAGATTTCCTGCAGCGGTACGCCTTGGCTGTGCATCTGCGCCATAGTTAGACGCTGCTCTGCAGTATATCGTTTAGCGCTCGGAGGGATTGGCTCTTCGACCCCATTCAGCTTGGCGCGGTGTTTCTTAACGATCTTCATGGCGTTGCCTGCATCGATGCCAAGATCTCGAGCAATTGCGTTAACGGTCTCTCCCGACTCGGCCCTTCGCACAAGTTCAAGCTTAATTTCTGCCGATAGCGGCACAGCCCTCTTCGTAGGATTTGGCATCAGCTTTAGTACATAGCTTCTGCTGATACCTAAAGAACGAGCAATGGAAGAGTTCGTATGCCCTTCCTTAATTAGCCGAAGTGCTTCATCCTTTACGGCCTCCGGAACACCGAATGGCAGGGGTTTCGTATATTTACGGACAACCGAATGTGAAATCCCCAAATTCTTTGCGATCTGAGTCTTCTGAACGCCAGCTTGAAAGCTAGCTTCGATCTGTGCCCTAATCTCAAGCGACAAGGGTTTATTGTTTTTATGATTGGTATAATTTGTCATCAAACTACTTCTGTGAGATCACTCCAAGGACACAAGGGAGCAAGGTTGGTGCTTATCTTTTGAGCCGCACGTTCGAGTGCAGAGGTCACCTCACTCAGTTCAGGCTGTGTATATACCTTCTGGCTCTCTGGCGAGCAATGATGCATTGCATGCTGCAGGATGACTTCTCCTACGCCACCCTGACGAGCGCGTCGTCCGAACGCGTGCCGAGGGCCATGCGCGGTTGTTCCATATCGCTTCCCATATTCGAGACCAATCCGTTCGACCGCGCGTTGAAGATGCTTGCAATATGAAGAAATTGTGTAAATGCCCCCCGGATCTCCTCTGCTCAAATTTACCCATGCAAACGGATGAGATCGCTCAATGCGCACCAGCTGTTCGAGGTAACGCTTCCAAATGTCGAGGAATAAAGTCCCATATTTTTCTTTAGGGAACCAGTGGACCTGCATGAACCATCGGTCATCCAAAGCCGGATTCTTCCAACCCGAATGCTGCTTACCACCAATGATGTGCCGAGGTCGCAAACCAAACTCAGCGGCTAGATATTCGGACCTAGTTCCGCGTTTTCCGTTAGAGCCCCTCCAATCATTTGGGGCAAACCCATCTGATGGGTGATGAATCGCGACAAACGCGACCGCTGGATCATCCCATTGGGGTTGAACGTCGGATACGTAAAGGTGAAACGGCTCACTTACCCGTAGGCCTCCGCCTAGTAGTAAACAAGTGATGGCCATATCACGCCAGTTATAACTACCGGCAACCTTAAAGCCCTTAAACAGCAGCTCTTCAATGCGGTCTTCTGGGAATGCTGGCGGTTCCGCCATTGGGACTTTAGACTCACGTTCTCGACGGACAACTCGCCCAGGACGAGATGGCATTCCGGACCAAGTGTGCCCTAGGAACGCACTATTACGGCGGTATAAATATGCTTGCTGATCAATCTTCTGATCATATTGATTGCCAGCGTATTGCGGATTAAATTTGAGTGCGCGCGGATTCTCACCCCTGCCCAACCATTCAAAGAAATCCGAGAGTAAGGTGATGATGTAATTACTATCCTCAGGCCGCATCCGCTTCCAGTAAAGCCCACCGGGATCGATGCCGGTCAAAGTATCAGCTGTTCCAAGACTAAGGGCATTCGCAAAGTTGCGAAATAAGCGCCAATCTTCTTCGCCTTCAACGGCATTCACTTCCAGATATTCAAGAAACAGCTTCACGGCTCTGACGAACTTTAAACGCCATGCAAGGCTGCGCCGGACTGTAAGGCAGTAATCGATCAAAGGTAGGATTGGCCCATCCTTCGAGAGAATTATTGGCAATTCTACTGAGGCGCCAGTGTTGTCACTAACGACTTGCCCTCTAACGACAACAAAAGCCACAACGAATGCCCCTGAAAGACAAAAACAGACTACGGTTTTTGCCACCGCGACTGCCTCAGCACCTAGGTGCAATCTCAGAATGCGATAACCCAACCACCTAGGTAGAACCGAACAATTTCATCAATGAGCAACTCGATGACCTTACGGTACATAATTCGGCACGCATTGTATGTCAACGACAGGGTAATATGGAAGAGCCAGTTTCCCGTTTGCACACTCATGCCAATCGTTTTAACCAAAAAAAAGGTATCTTAGGCGAGAAGTATGGATGACTAGGAAGGGGTAATAACTCTGTACGGATTCAGCGATACGCTGAACGGCAAGTCCGGCGAGGCGTTGCGGCTGAGGATGGATTTGCAGTATTCGTCCGTGACCACGGTCTTCAATGCGGAAGCTTCTTCCTCTTCGCGCTCCCAGCCGTCGTCGTAGGCGACGCGGGCGTTGACCTCGAACCGGCCCTGGAGGTTCGACACCGCGCCACGGCCTTTTTGCGCCTTCAGCGAAGGCGGCGGCAGCATCACTTGTTCATGGTTGTTTTCATCGTGGGACATCGCGGCACCAAACCACTGTATACATATACAGTATTCTAGGCGCTAAAAATGGCGATATCAAGCGAAATATCAATCTCGCGGGCTTGCTGTCTTGGGAACAACGTGGTCAAGCTGGTATCATGCGGGCTTCCGGGGGAAGGACTTTCCCCGCGCCACGCGCGCCCCCACCCACGCATCGCCAGGATGCCGCCGATGCGGTATCCCGGCTCACCCAATACGAGCACACACATGAACAACTCGACTCAACCATTGCCGTCTTTTTTTAGCCGGATTTCCATCGCGATCGGCGCGTTCTTCCGCGCCCTGTCCGACGCCGAATACGCAGCGCGCCTGACGCGCATCGACGACGCGCCGCAACCGGTGGCCGCACCTGTCGCCGCGCCGGCTCCAGCACCTGCACCAGCTCCAGCGCCTGCGCCGACGCCTCTGCGCGTCGCCACGCCGGATGCCGCCTTGCAGCTGCTTGGCCTGTTCCAGCGCGAAGCGCGCCTGATCGACTTCACGCAAGAAAACCTGAGCGCCTATTCCGACGCCGATATCGGCGCCGCCGCGCGCGTGGTGCATGAAGGCTGCAGCAAAGTGCTGCGCGAGCACTTCACCATCGAAGCGGTGCGCAGCGAGGCCGAAGGCAGCCGCATCGTGCTAGAAGAAGGCTTCGACGTCAGCGCCGTGCGCCTGACCGGCAACGTGGTCGGCAGCGCGCCATTCCGCGGCGCCTTGAGCCATCGCGGCTGGCGCGCGTCCAACGTGCGCCTGCCTAAACTGGCCGAAGCACACGACGCGGCCATCCTGGCGCCGGCGGAGGTGGAGTTATGAGCGATCCACGCTACGCTATCGGCATCGACCTTGGCACCACGCACAGCGCGCTGTCCTATGTGGACCTGGGCACCAGCGACGGCGAGAAAACCCAGCACGGCGTGCTGGCCATTCCGCAGCTGACCGCACCGGGCACGGTGGAAGACCTGCCGCTGCTGCCGTCCTTCCTCTACCTGCCGCACGCGGACGAACTGGCGCCGGGCGAATTGAGCCTGCCATGGCCGCAATCCGAACAGGAACAAACCGGCGTGGCCGGCGAGATGGCGCGCAGCCGTGGCGCCACCACTCCTATCCGCCTGGTCTCTAGCGCCAAGAGCTGGTTGAGCCATCCAGGCGTCGACCGCCGTTCCGCCCTGCTGCCAAACGACGCGCCGGAAGAAGTGACGCGCGTCTCGCCGCTGGAAGCATCGACCCGCTATCTGACGCATCTGCGCCAGGCATGGGAGCAAGCCTATCCTGACGCGCCGTTCGGCGAACAGGCAGTGACGGTGACGATTCCCGCATCGTTCGACCCGGGCGCGCGCGAACTGACAGCCGAAGCGGCACGCGCCGCCGGCTACACCAACCTCACCTTGCTGGAAGAGCCGCAAGCGGCCCTGTACAGCTGGATCCAGGGCAGCGAAGGCCGCTGGCGCAAGGAAGTCAAGCCCGGTGACATCATCCTCGTGGTCGACGTAGGCGGCGGCACCAGCGACTTCTCGCTGATCGCCGTGCTGGAACGCGACGGCGTGCTGGAACCGCACCGCATCGCAGTGGGCGACCACATTCTGCTCGGCGGCGACAATATGGATCTGGCGCTTGCGCATCTGGTGGCGCGCAAGCTGGCCGCCAACGGCACGCAGCTCGATGCATGGCAAATGCGCGCGCTGACCTACGGCTGCCGCAGCGCCAAGGAAAAACTGCTGGCCGATGCCAGCGTCGATACCTGGCCTATCGTGGTGCCGAGCCGTGGCTCGAAACTGATCGGCGGTTCGATCCGCACCGAGCTGACGCGCGACGAAGTCACCACCTTCATCCTCGACGGCTTCTTCCCGCAGGTGGATGCGTCGGCACGTCCGGCGGTGCGCACGCGCGCAGGCCTTACGCAGCTTGGCCTGCCGTATGCGCAGGACGCGGGCATCACGCGCCATCTGGCGGCCTTCCTGGCACGCCAGGTCGGCGCGACCAGCGAACTGGAAGGCTACGCCGGCAAGCAAAATGCCGACGCCACCTTCCTGCATCCGACGGCGGTGCTGTTCAACGGTGGCGTGTTCAAGTCGGAGCTGCTGGCGCAGCGCGTCATGGGCGCCCTCAACGACTGGCTGTACATGGAAGGCTCCGAGCCTGCGCGCATGCTCGGCGGCGCGGACCTGGACCTGGCCGTGGCGCGCGGCGCGGCTTACTACTCGTACGTGCGTCGCGGCAGCGGCGTACGCATTCGCGGCGGCACGGCGCGTGCCTACTACGTGGCGATCGAATCGTCGATGCCGGCGATTCCAGGCATGGAGCCGCCTATCCAGGCGCTGTGCGTGGCGCCGTTCGGCATGGAAGAAGGCAGCGAGATCGAATTGCCGAATCAGGAATTCGGCCTGGTGGTCGGCGAGCCTGTGCAGTTCCGCTTCTTCGGTTCGTCAGTGCGCCGTCAGGACCAGATCGGCGACCTGCTGGATTTCTGGGGTCCCGATGAGCTGATCGAGATGAACGAGATCCAGGCGACCCTGTCGCCGGAAGGCCGCTTGGCCGGTGACGTGGCGCAGGTCCGCCTGCATGCGATGGCGACCGAATCGGGCACGCTGGAACTGCTGGCAGTGGCCAACGACGGCCAGCGCTGGAAGGTGGAGTTCGACGTGCGCACCGGCGCAGCGTAAGCATCGCTGCCTGAGCATGAGTCAATACGTCGTCAGCATCGACCTTGGCACCACCAATACGGTGCTGGCTTACGCGGAGCCGGGCAGCGCGCAGATACGGCTGTTCGAGATCGAGCAGCTGGTGGCGCCCGGCGAAGTAGCTGCGGGCGCTCTGCTGCCGTCCCTGCGCTATCACCCCGCGCAGGGCGAACTGGCGGACGGCGATCTGCAACTGCCTTGGCCTGCTGCGGATGTGGCGGGCCTGTCGCAGGAGGTTGTCGGCAGTTTGGCGCGCAAGCTGGGAGCGCAGGTGCCGGGGCGCCTGGTTTCCAGCGCCAAGAGCTGGCTGTCGCATCCGCATGTGGACCGCACCGCGCCGATACTGCCGTGGGGCGCGGAGGCCGATGTGGCCAAGGTGTCGCCGGTGGCGGCCAGCGCTTCATATCTGGCGCATGTGCGCGCCGCGTGGAACGCGCGCTTCCCTGCGCATCCATTGGAGCACCAGCAGCTGGTGCTGACGATACCTGCTTCATTTGACGAAGGTGCGCGTGCGCTGACGCTGGAGGCGGCGCGCATGGCCGGCCTGGCCAGCCTGCGCTTGCTGGAGGAACCGCAGGCGGCCTTCTACGATTGGCTGTACCGCCAGCGCGCAACGCTGGCCGCCGACCTGACGGATACGCGCCTGGTGCTCATCTGCGATGTCGGCGGCGGGACTACCGATTTCAGTTTAATCAAAGTTGACATGGCCGATGGCCAGCCGCAGATCAGCCGCATCGGCGTGGGCAACCACCTGATACTGGGCGGCGACAATATGGACCTGGCGTTGGCCCATCTGGTCGAGGCGCGTATGGCGTCGACGGCCGGAGATAGCGCGGCGCCGACGCGCTTGTCGGCCAGCCGCTTGTCGCAACTGGCGGAGCGCTGCCGGGCCGCCAAGGAACTGCTGCTGGCGGCCGACGCGCCGGATCGCACCACCGTCACGCTGCTCGGATCCGGCTCGCGCCTGATCGGCGGCTCGCGCTCCGCCGACCTGACGCGTGATGAAGTCGCGGAGCTGGTGGTGGACGGCTTCTTCCCCTTGAATGAAACGCAGGAAGCCGCACGACGCGGCCGTGGCGCGATTGTGGAGTTCGGCCTGCCCTACGCCAGCGATGCGGCGATCACGCGCCACCTTGCCAGCTTCCTGCGCCAGCACGCGGCAGCGGCACGCGAGGCGCTGGGCATGACGGCCGACGACAGCACCACTATCCCCATTCCCGACACGCTGCTGCTCAACGGCGGCGTGTTCCGCGCGGTCGCTCTGGCCAGCCGGCTTGAGGCCTCGCTGGCCAACTGGCGCGGACAAGCCCTGAACGTTCTGCATAACGACAATCCCGATGTAGCGGTAGCGCGCGGCGGCGTCGCCTACGCACTGGGCCAGGCGGGGCAAGCGCCGGTGATCGGCGGCGGCTCGCCGCGCAGCTACTTCCTGCTGCTCGACGACGAAGCACGCCCTGACAAGCCGCGCCGCGCCATCTGCATCCTGCCGCGAGGCAGCGTGGAGAACCGCGAAATCCTGCTGGCCGACCGCACCTTCGCGCTGCGCGTCGGACGGCCGGTGCGCTTCCACCTGGCCTCCTCGATCGCCGAAGCGGCAGCGCCGCAAGCCGGCGAGCTGGTCGAGCTGCAACCCGACGAATACGTCCAGCTACCGCCTATCGCCACCGTCCTGCGCGACAGCAGCGCCACCGATGCGCGCAAGGAGATCCCTGTACAACTGGCCGCCACGCTAAGCGAAGTCGGCACGCTGGATGTGCATTGCGTCGCCATCGAAGGCGCGCAGCGCTGGCTGCTGGAGTTCCAGCTGCGCGGTGATGCCGCCGCCATCGACGGCGACACCGACACCGCAGCGCCACAGGAAGCGCCGATGCCCGCCGGCTTCGACGCCGCCATCGGAAAAATAGACCGCATCTTCGGCAGCCGCGCGCAGCAGGTCGATGTGAAGGAAGTGAAGCAGTTACGCACGCAACTTGAACATCTGCTGGGCAGCCGCGAAAGCTGGGCAACGCCGTTGCTGCGCCGCTTGTTCGACGCGTTGATTCAGCGCGCCAAAGGCCGCCGCCGCTCGTCCGAACATGAGCGCGCGTGGTTGAACCTGAGCGGCTACTGCCTGCGCCCAGGCTTCGGCTATACGCTGGACGAGTGGCGCATCGAGCAGTTGTGGGCGCTGTTCGATACCGGCGCCCAGCACCACAAGGACAGCCAGGTCTGCGCAGAATGGTGGACGCTGTGGCGCCGCGTTGCCGGCGGCCTGAGTGTGGAAGCGCAGCTGCGCGTGCTGGACGATTTCGCCTTCAACGTGCAGGCCGACGACCAGGAACGTGGACGCCGTCCGCACACGCTGGTCAACGGCAGCGAGGAAGACATGCTGCGCCTGGGCGCTTCGCTGGAACGCATCCCCGGCAACTACAAGGCCGAAATCGGCGCGTGGATGCTGGGCCAGTTGCAGGCCGCGACCAAGGCCGCAGCCAAAGCCGCCGTCAACAAAACACGCAGCGGCGCCGATGCCGCAGGCAAGGCCGAAGCGGCGCAAGCACGCTTCCTGTGGGGCCTGAGCCGGGTCGGCGCGCGCCAGCCTTTCCACGGTAGTGCGCATGACGTGGTGGAGACGGCCGTCGTCGAGCAATGGCTGGACGTCATCCTGTCGCTGGATTGGAAGAAGGTGGAACCGGCCGGTTTCGCCGCCGCCCATCTGGCGCGCATGACTGGCGACCGTTCGCGCGATATCGGCGAAGCGCTGCGGGCTGACATCCTGCGCCGCCTTGCCGCCATTGGCGCCCCCGCCAACTGGAGCGCAATGGTGCGCGAGGTGGTGCAGCTCGATCAGGCCGACGAGAAGCGCATGCTGGGCGAAGCCCTGCCGCCGGGTCTAAAGCTGATCGCCTGACGGCGGGCGCGCTACGTAGCCAGCCTGCTGCGCGACGAAGCCGTCGAAGGCATCGATCAGTGGATTGAATTTATTTATATCGTTTTCCAGCTGGGCCAGCGCGTAGACGGTGGCCTCCAGCGTGGACAACTGGTCCGGCAGATGCGCCTTGCGGATCAGGTAGTGCGATGGCGGCGTATCGCGCAAGGGCAGGCGCGGAAGGCTTTGCAGCGCCGGATTCAGATACAGCATCTTGCGGCTTTTGCGCCAGGTTCCATCCAGCACCACCAGCCGCAGATCCTGCGGCGCCTGCAGCCACTCCGCATCGAAGGGCTGCGCTGCGGCCAGGCCCAGCGACTTGTCCTCAACCGTATCGGGATACAACAACACGCTGCGGCGCTCCGGCGACAGCAGCTCCTGCAGACGCTCCGGCGCGAACGCCTCCCCTACTTCCAATCGGCTGCGGGCCAGGCTCAGATGCAGCAGGCGCGCGCTGCCCTTGGCGTTGTTGACTTCCATCGGGTGTTGAAGGATCAGCACCTCCACCTGGTTCGGCAGCGCCGCGACCCAGCGGCAGATGCAGGTCTGCTGTGGACGCAGGCACGCGGCGCAATGCGCGCGCGTGGAACGTGGAATGGGTGGAGTGGATGAAGCGGCGGTCATCATAGACCGCCATTGTACCGAAGGCTTGCGTTGCGCTTAGAACTCTTCCCAGCCGTCCGATTCGTTGGAAGCGACCGTTGCGCGCTTGGGCGCAGCCGCCAACGCTTTCCTGGCCGGTGCTGTCACCGTCGGCGCGGGACGCGTCTTAGGCGCCGCGGCGCGTGGCCGCGCAGGCGACAAGGCAGGCGCCTTCATCGCCATCTGCGTAGCATCCAGCTTGAACACGCTGACCACGTCGGCCAACTTTGCCGACTGCTCCTGCATCGATTCGGCCGCCGCTGCGGCTTGCTCGACCAGCGCCGCGTTCTGCTGCGTCACTTGGTCCATCTGGGTGATCGCGTCGTTCACCTGGGCGATGCCGATGCTCTGTTCTTCGCTGGCGTTGCTGATCTGGTTCATGATCTGCGTCACGCGGCCGATGCTGTCGACGATCTCGCTCATGGTCTGACCGGCCTTGTCGACCAAGTCCGAACCCAGCGCCACCTTCTGCACCGAATCGTCGATCAAGCCTTTGATGTCCTTGGCGGCGGCGGCCGAGCGCTGCGCCAGGTTTCGCACTTCGGATGCCACCACCGCAAAGCCCCGTCCCTGCTCGCCCGCCCGCGCAGCTTCCACCGCCGCATTCAGTGCCAGGATGTTGGTCTGGAAGGCGATGCCGTCGATGACCGAGATGATGTCGACGATCTTGCGCGAGGAATCGTTGATCGAACCCATGGTGTGGACCACCTCGCCCACCACTGCGCCGCCACGGCTGGCAATCTCCGAAGCGTTGACGGCCAGCTTGTTGGCCTCGCGCGCATTCTCGGCGTTGAAGCGCACGGTGGACGTCAGCTGCTCCATCGAGGACGCGGTCTCCTGCAGCGAACTGGCTTGCTCCTCGGTGCGCGAGGACAGGTCGTGGTTGCCGGCGGCGATCTCGGAGGACGCGTGGGCCATCAGATCCGTCCCGCTGCGAACTTGACCTACGATATTAACCAGGTTCGTGTTCATGTTCTTCAGGGCGGTCATCAGCTGGCCGGTTTCATCGCTGCTGCCGACCGGGATGTCGCTGGTCAGGTCACCCGACGATACCGTCTCCGCCACCTTCACCGCTTCGTTGATCGGCTGCGTGATGGTGCGCGTGATCCACCATGCGGCGGTAATACCAAGGATAATCGCGGCCACGCCCAGCAGCATGAGCAGCGTGCGGCCGCTGGTGTACTGGTGCTGGATATCGACTGCCGCCTGATCGAGCAAGGCGCCCTGGCGGTCGGCGAATTTTTTCAGTGCGTCGAGGTAGAGGGTGCGGCTCTGGGCCATGTCGGTCTCGTAGAGCTTCTTGCCCTTTTCCAGATCGCCGGCGTTCTTGGCTACGAAGACGGACTTGCGGATCTCGGTGTAGGCCTTGCGGGTCTCCAACACTTTCTGGAACAGGGGCTTGAGTTCCTCGTCTTCGATGTCGGCGCCGATCTGGTCCTGGATCTTGGTGGCGCGGCCGGAGGATTCGGCCATCATGCTTTCGAGCGTCTTCTGGTCGGCGGGATCGGCGACCATCCATGCGCCGGTGGTGCGGGCGGCGTTCACTTCGATGATCTTGCCCCACTCCGCAATCAGCCGCTCGTCGCGGATCTTCACGTTGATCATGTGGTCGGTCATCGAGCTCGCGCTGCTTAGCCGCAGGATGCCGATAATCGTCATCGCGGTCAGCAGCAGCAGGATGAGTGAGAAACCGAAACCGAGGCGTGTGCCGATTTTCAGATTGTTCATAGCTGTCCTCAAAGCGGATGTGAAGAAACTCTCTAATCCATCCTAGCACCATTTGAGGCGAAACTATAGCTCTAAAGGAAATATTTTTTTATAGCAATACGGCGTTATTCGTTCCGGGTTGGAGTGCCCAGCAGCTCCTCCACGCCCGAGATGGCGGCTGGATCCTTGATGACGGCGCGCAGCCAGACGTGCAGCGGCATGTCGCCCCAGCTGGCGGCCCGGTCGGCCAGGTAGGCCACGGGGCTGTGCGGCTCCGTGCGACGGAAGAATTCGGCGACGGCGCGCAGCTGCGCCAGCGCCTGGAGGCGGTCCTGCGGCGGGCCACCGGCCAGGGTGGGCAGCGTGCCGTTTGCGGCTGCGTTTGCGGCGCCCTGCCCGGCCGCCAGCGGCGCCATGCTGCCGACGGGCCCGATGCTGCGGATGACTGCCTGCACCGCGTCCCTGGCGACGCTGAAGCCCGGGCCGTCCGCACCCAGCCGCTGGTCGACGATGCGTTCCAGGCGGGCCAACATGGCGAGGCAGTATTCGGCGTCCGGCAGCAGCGCTGATCCCTCCGTCAACGGCATATCCTTGACCAGCGCCGGCGTGCGGGCCAGGAGCCAGAACAGATTGCCGATGCGCTGATCGTAGTCGCCGTCGTCGGCTTGCGGGTACATGCCGTCCCAATAGCGGTCGCACAATTCGGCCAGCACCGCGTAGCCGTCCCCCAGGCCGCGCAGGCCGCGCGTTTTGGCGTGGGCTTCGGCCAGCCAGACGGCCAGCCGCATGTCCTTGCTGCGATGGGCGATCATGTCGGCGCAGCGCGCGCCGACGAACTCCCAGTCGGCTTCCTTCAAGGCTGACACCCATTCGCCCTGGTCGAGCGAGGGATCGTCGTACTGGCGCGCTTGCGCGATCTGGTCCACCTCCGCACTGAAGGCGACATCCTCGCCGCAGGGATGCGCTGCGCTGATCGGTTCCAGCAATTGGGCGACGCTGAACATGAAGGCCTCCGCACTATTTGATGGTGTATTTGAACTGACCCTGCTTGCTGGCGCCGACCTTGATGCGGGTGATGGCCACGCCTTCCGACATCCGCTGCAGCACCGCCTCGGCGATCTCCGGCAGCAGGCTGCCGTTGAGGATATGGTCGACGTTGCGAGCGCCGGAATCGACTTCGGTGCAGCGCGCCAGCACGGCGTCAATCAGGGCCTGGTCGTAGCTGAACTCCGCATGGTGGTGATCGCGGATGCGCTGGCCGATGCGGTCCAGTTTGAGCGCGACGATCTGCGCCAGCACCACGTCGGGAATCGGATAGTACGGCACCACTTTCAGGCGGCCGAGGAAGGCCGGCTTGAAATGCTTGAACAAATGTGGCCGCAGCAGCGCTTCCAGGTCGCCCCCGGCCGGCGGCGCCTCCCGGTTCAGGCAAGCCTGCATGATGGCGGCCGAGCCGGCGTTGGAGGTGGCGATGATGATGGTGTTGCGGAAGTCGATCTCGCGGCCCTCGGCGTCGTCCATCACACCCTTGTCGAAAACCTGGAAAAACAGCTCGGCCACATCAGGGTGGGCCTTCTCGATTTCATCCAGCAGCACCACGCTGTACGGATTGCGGCGCACCGCCTCGGTCAGCACGCCGCCCTGCCCGTAACCCACGTAACCCGGCGGCGAACCTTTCAAACCTGAGACGCTGTGCGCTTCCTGATACTCGCTCATGTTGATGGTGATGAGTTTTCGTTCGCCACCGTACAGCAGGTCCGCCAGGGCCAGCGCGGTTTCGGTCTTGCCGACGCCGGATGGACCGGCGAACAGGAATACGCCCTTCGGTTTGTTGGGGTCATCCAGGTTGGCACGCGCGGTGCGCACGCGCTGGGCGACGGCGGCGATGGCGAGGTCCTGGCCGAGGATGCGCGCTTGCAGCGCCTCCTGCAGTTTGAGCACGGTGCGGATCTCGTCCTTGACCATCTTCCCCAGCGGGATGCCGGTCCAGCCGGAGACGATGGCGGCGACGGCGGCGGCGTCCACGTCCACCGGCACCAGCGGCGTTTCGCCCTGCAGCGCTGCCAGTTCCTCGCGCAGCGCGCGGATCTCCGCAGCACCGTCCGTCGAGGTCCGCAGGCGCGCGATTGCGGCGACAATGGATTGCTCGCGCTGCCAGCGTTCATTGTGCTGCGCATACTCCGCATGCAGCAGTCCGCGTGCATCCTGTAGGTGCGCCAGCCGTTGCGCGTGGGCGCGTCCGCCGTCCTCGCGCTTCAGGGCAGCGATTTCAACGCACATGCGCTCCATGGCCTTGGCCGCATTCTCCAGCAGGGCCGGGGTTCCGCTCTGCGCCAGCGCGACGCGGGCGCAGGCTGTATCAAGCACGCTGACCGCCTTGTCCGGCAGTTGCCGGCCGCTGATGTAGCGGTGCGACAGCCGCACCGCCTCGGTCACGGCTTCATCGCGGATGTGGATGCCGAAGTGGCGCTCCATCAGCGGCGTCATGGCGCGCAGCATGGCGCTGGCGATTTCCTCGCTCGGTTCCTCGACCTTGACGACCTGGAAGCGCCGCGCCAACGCTGCGTCCTTCTCGAAGTACTTTTTGTATTCGCTCCAGGTGGTGGCGGCAATGGTGCGCAGTTCGCCGCGCGCCAGCGCAGGCTTGAGCAGGTTGGCGGCGTCGTTCTGGCCCGCCTGGCCGCCTGCGCCTATCATCGTGTGGGCCTCGTCGATGAACAGGATGATGGCGTGCGGGCTTTGTTTGACTTCGTCGATCACGTTCTTCAGCCGATTCTCGAACTCGCCCTTGACGCTGGCGCCGGCCTGCAACAGGCCCATGTCCAGCGTGCGGATTTCTACGCCTTTCAGTACGTCCGGCACATCCCCCTGCGCGATGCGCAACGCCAGGCCTTCCACCACGGCGGTCTTGCCGACGCCTGCCTCGCCGGTCAGGATGGGATTGTTCTGGCGGCGGCGCATCAGGATGTCGATCGCCTGACGTATCTCCGCCTCGCGGCCGATGACGGGATCGAGCTTGCCGTCGCGGGCCAACTGCGTCAGGCTGGTGGTGTACTGGTCCAGCGCCGGCGTGCGCGGGCCGCTTTGCGGCGCCATGTCGGCAAGCGGGGTGGCGGAGCCTGCGTCGGTTGCGGGCGTTTCTTCCTGCGAGCCATGGGTATATTTCTCCAGCTTGTGCTTGACCTCATCGATGGGAATCTGCCCGAACAGCGGCGAGGCGCGCTGCGCCAATTGCGCCAGGTCCGGCGCCGTCAACAAGGCGACCAGCAGGTGCGCGCTGCGGATGCGGTCCGGCTGCGGCGTCGCCAGCGAAGCAATCAACCACGCATGCTCCAGCAGCAGCGGAAGATGGCGCGAGAAGACCGGCGTGCGTGTGCTGCCGGTCTTGAACTGGCCAACCTCGTGGTGCAGATCGGCCTCCAGCATCTCGGGACTGACGCCGCACTGCAGGGCAATCAGCACCACGTCACAGCGCTCCTGCTCCAGCAAGGCGAGGAACAGATGCTCCACTTCCACTTCGTACTGCCCCAACGCCACGCAGATGCTGGCGGCGCGCGTGGCGGCCAGGCGGGTGGTGTCATTCAGTTTGCCGATCAAGGTTTTCAGATTGAGGTTCATGCTCACGCTCCGCGGATACTGCGGTTGATCGAATAGTGCAGCGACGAAGGCTGCAGAACGGCGTCAAAGCTGACCGCCTCGCGCACCGGCAGTCCGGCCAGCGTGGCGCTGATGGCGAAGCTAACCCGGTTGATCGATCCGATCTCACGCTCCAGGCGGGCCTGCACATTGCGCAGGCGCGGTTCGTGGCGTTCGATGGCGGCCTTCAGGCAGGCGCAGATGCGGCTCCGGTCCTCGCTGCTGCTCAAGCACATGCCGGCGAAATCGATCAATCCGTAGTTGACGATGGAGCTGGCGCATTCGGGAAAGGCTTGCAGCGCTTCCTCGGACAGCGCGCAGCGGGTGTTGAGCAGATCTTCAAGATCGCGTGCCACTGCGTCTTTCCACTGCTCCGTCGACAAGCCATGCGTAGCGCGGACATGGTCGCCATGAGGGTCCAGCAAGCGGTCGAACAGGCCGCGCGTAAAGCCATTCATCGCATGCTTTCAAAAAGAAGGCCAGGCCAGACCGGCCTGGCCAGAAACGCACCGAGACGAATCGCCGCACAGTCCGCAACGGGCGCAAGGGAAGCAGTTTCAGACGATGCGGTTGCTGGCCAGGTCCCAGCCGCCGGAGGTGTTACCACCGGCGCCGCCACTGATTTTCTGTTGGGTGTACTTCCATTTGATCTTCGAGAATTTCAGCGCCACGTCTTCAGTGAGGATGTCGCCTTCCTCAACGGCCGGGGATACGGCGCCGATCAGGACGTTCTCGACTTCGATCTCGAAGTACTTCACGCGCTCGCCCTGCGCATCGGCACGCATAAACTCGAACTTGGCCTTGGGGATGGTGCGGCCCGCCGAGCAGGTTTGCAACAGGATCGGAGTGGACAGGTCGGCCAGCTTGGAGATCACGATGTCGCGATGCTCGCAGCGTTCCGCCGTGTGGCCGCCGCCGGTGGAAGCGGTCGCCGATTTCGGCTGCTCCACGCCGAAGCTGACCGATTTGCACTCGATCCAGTCCTTGTGACGATCGTCGTTGGACTCGCCCTTGATACCATCAATGTACAGATAAACGTCGATTGCCATTGCATGCTCCTGTCTCAGGTTATGGTGAACATCAGTAGTTGGTCGATTGCGGCAGCTCCGCGACCAGTCGGAGGGAAACGGACAGTTCGTCCAGCTGGAAGTGCGGCCGCAGGAAGGACACGGCGCGGTACACGCCCGGCCGCCCCGCCACCTCATGCACCTGCACCGATGCCTCGCGCAGCGGGAACTGCGCCTTCTGTTCCTGGCTGGCGTTGTCGTCTAGCAGAACGTATTTCATCAGCCAGCGGTTGAGGAAGTCCTCGACATTGGACGCCGCCGCGAAGCTGCCGATTTTGTCGCGCATCATGGCCTTCATGTAGTGCGCGACGCGCGAGACGGCGAAGATGTATTGCAGCTGCGACGACAACACGGCGTTGGCGTTGGCCGCCTCCGAGCTGTACTTCTTGGCCTTTTGCGCCGACTGCGCGCCGAAGAAGGCGGCGTAGGCAGTGTTCTTGCAGTGGACCAGTGAGATGAAACCGAGATCGCTCAGCTCCTTCTCGCGGCGGTCGGTGATCGCGACCTCGGTCGGGCATTTGAGCGCGACCTCGCCCTCATCGGTCTTGAAGGTGTGGGTGGGCAGATCGTCCACCAAGCCGCCGCCTTCAACGCCGCGAATCGCAGCGCACCAGCCGAAATCGTCGAAGGCCTTGGTCAGCTTGGCGCCGAAGGCATAGGCGGCGTTACACCACAGGTACTTCTGATGATCGGTGCCATCCACCTCCTCGACGAAGTTGAAGCCTTCGACCGTGGTGCCATCGACCGGATTGAAAGGCAGGCGGCCCAGAAAGCGCGGCAGTGCCAGGCCGACGTAGCGCGAGTCCTCGGATTCGCGGAAGGCCTTCCACTTGGCGTATTCCACCGTATCGAACACCTTGGACAGGTCGCGGGGCTTAGCCAGATCGCCGTAGCTATCCAGGCCAAACAGCTCCGGCGCGGCCGACGCGATGAACGGCGCATGCGAAGCGGCGGCGACGTGCGACATCTGCTCGATGAAGTACATGTCTTCCGGCTGGCGCGAGATTTCAAAGTCGCCCAGCAGCGCCGCGTAGGGAGCGCCACCGAAGGTGCCGAATTCCTCTTCGTAGACTTTCTTGAACATCGAACTCTGGTCGAACTCCAGCGCGGACTGGAAGTCCTTCACCAGTTCGCGCTTGGTGGCGTTGAGCATCCGGATCTTCAGGCCCTGGCCGGTGGCGGAATTCCGGACCAGGTAATGCAGGCCGGTCCAGCTTTGCTCCAGCTTCTGGAAAGCCGGAGCGTGCATGATGGCGCTCAGTTGACTGGAAATCAGCCGGTCCAGTTCTGCCACCCGCGCATCCAGCGTGGCGGACAGGTTATTCGACATCACCACCGTCCCTTCCAGCACCTGGCTGACCAACTCGGAGATGATGTCCTTGGCGCGCTCGTGCTCCACGCTGGACTTGGCGACCTTGCTTTGCTCGACGATCTGGTCCAGCAGGTTAAGGCCCTCCGCTGCAGGCGCGGCTTCCTGTATCAGGTTTGCTTGTGCGGACATCTCAGCCTCCCTTGGCGGACTTCAAGCTGGCCAGCTTGTCGGTGTTGCTCAGTACATCGCTCAGGATGTCTTCGAGCTTGTCGTTACCCGCCAGCTTGTTGCGCAGGTCGGCGAGTTTGCTGCGAGCTTCCAGCAGCTTGCTGAGCGGCTCGACCTGCTGCACGATAGACTCGGGACGAAAATCCGACATCGCCTTGAAACGCAACTCCACATTGAAGCTGGTGTCGTCGCCGCTGAGCTGATTGGGCACCTGGAAACGCGCCACCGGTTCCACGCCACCAAGCACTTCATCAAAATTTCCGCTGTCGATGTTGACGAACTTGCGGTCCTTGAGGCGCTTCTTCTCCACGTCCGAATTGCCGCCAAAATCGCCGATCACGCCGACGACGAACGGCAGCTCCTTGTTCTCCATCGCGTCGCCGATTTCCACGTCATACGTCATCTGCACTCGCGGCGGCCGCACTTTGGTCAGGCGCTTTTGAACACTGTCTCCGTTAGCCATACACACTCCATCAAAAGGGAAAAATGCGGACTGCGGAATTACTTCAATCCGCCAAAAGGATCGCTGCCGTTGGACTGTGTGCCGGCCTTCGGTTGCGTCGCAGCAGGGACGGCGGCAGTCTTCTTGCTGGCGGCGGGAGGCGCCGCCTTGCGCCCGGTGGTGTTCGATGTAGGTACCAGTACATCTTCACCAAGGCTGCTGCGCAACAGCTTGGCCAGGTCTTGCGCTTCCGAACGCAGCGATCCGTTCAGATTATTTTGCTGGCTCAGGTCCGCCAGCGCCTTGGTCGACAGCCGCAAGCCGCTGACGGCGACGATGCTGTTACCGAGTTTGTCGTTGGGATCGCGCAGCAGCGCCTCTTGCGCATTGAGGATCGCCTCCCCGTAGCTGGCGCGGTCGAACTTGATCTGCGCCATATGCAGCCAGGGCGTCTTGTCGGCCGGGTAGCTGGTCGCCGCATTCTTGAGAATACTTTGTGCCTTGTCGGCGTGGCCGGAGGCCAGTGCGGTATCGGCTTCCGCCAGCGCGTTCTCCAGCGTCGATGCTTGCAGTTTGTCGACGCGGACCGAGTCGCCATCCGTTGCGCAGCCTGACAGCAGCATCAAGCCCGCCATACAGGGCAACCATGTTCTTGGCGTGATCATCAATTTCTCCTTTTGCATATGCGGACAAGAAGGGACTCATTATTCATGAATGCCCAAGCCCGCCATTGCGCTTACTCAACCGCTGTTGCGTTTCCGATTTGCTTGCGCCGCCTCAAATTTCTGCTGCGCGGCTTTCGTTCTAATGGCTGAATCGCTTGGAGAAAATATGAACGCGCAGAAGACTATCGTGATCGCGGCACTGCTGGCGTTACAGGGCTGCGCGGCAGGCTCCATCGCTGGTGCGGCAATGGAAATCGCCGGCATCCGAAAGCCGCCCGAGCTACCGGATGCGCAGAAGCCACCGCGCGATGTAGAGATCCGCCTGCACGCGAGCCAGAACCTCAATGCCGGAAAGGGTTCCCAGCCTCTCGCGCTCGCGACGCGTATCTACAAACTTCGGCAGACGGCTGCGTTCCAGCAGATGCCCTTCGACGGTTTCCTCAGTGCGCACGGGGAGCGCGAATTGCTAGGTAACGATCTGCTGGAGGTCAAGGAAGTGATGCTAATTCCCGGCCAGCGCTATGAAGTCGTCGAGAAGGTCGGGCGCGAAGCCTACTTCATCGGCGTGGTGGCGCTGTTCCGCTCCCCCGCAGAACAGCGCTGGCGGCTGGCGTTCGCCGCCGGCGATGCGGAAAAATCCGGCATCACCATCGGCCTGTACGCCTGCGCGATGAGCGTAGGAGCCGGCTCGCCGGCATACGGAGACACCGACAAGCCGCTGACCACCGTCCATTGTCAATAGTATTGGAGACAGCATGAGTATTCCGTCCAAGGTTCTTTGGGGTGAGGGTTTGTTTCTGCGGCCGCAGCACTTCCAGCAGCAGGACCAATATCACGAGGCGCGGCTAAAGCAGACAGCCCAGGCGCTGCATCCCTACCTGTGGGGCGTGCGCAAAATCGAGTG
The DNA here is from genome assembly GCF_009380165.1 of Rugamonas rivuli. GTDB lineage: Bacteria > Pseudomonadota > Gammaproteobacteria > Burkholderiales > Burkholderiaceae_D > Rugamonas > Rugamonas rivuli. The sequence goes on along the minus strand of NZ_WHUF01000002.1, from coordinate 459,040 downwards.
GGACCTGGATGCGTTGAAGACCGACCGCCTGCGTCTGCAATCGCTGTCGGTGATGTTCCATGACGGGGAAATCGTCGACGCGCCGGCCAGCGACCCACTGCCCACCGCCATCGATCTGTCCACGCTGCCGCCGACCTTGCAGGAACTGACTTTCTACGCTGCGCTGCCCACACTTTCACCGGCAGGCGGCAATGCGGCGACGGCGGAGCACGCGACCGGTGCGCGCTACCGCGAATCCACGCACGAGACGGCGGACCTGTACACGCAGGCAGCCGACACCGAAGTGAGCTACCTGAAAAAATCTGCGCGGCTGATATCGGACCAGGAACCATTGGGAGCGTTCGACTGCATACCAGTGATACGGCTGCGGCGCGTGGTGACAGGCGGCTTCGAACCTGACCCGGAGTTCATTCCTCCGGGCCTATCGATCGCCAGCGTCCCCGGTTTGAAAGCAGTGCTGGACCGGCTGATGGACGCCTTGCAGGCCAAAGTGCAGTCGCTGCAAGGGCATATGCGCGAGCCTAGCCGCAACGTGATCGAGTTCCGCTCCGGCGACGTGTCGTCCTTCTGGTTGCTGCACACGGTCAGCACCTCCGCTGCGGCGCTGATGCACTACGTTCGCAATCCCGCGCTGCATCCGGAGCGGCTGTTCGAAGCACTGCTTACGCTGGCCGGCGCAATGATGACCTACTCAAAACAGTACTCGCTGATGCACTTGCCCAGCTACCAGCACGACGACCTGGCACACTGTTTCTCCAGCCTGGACCACATCATCCGCGATCTGCTCGATACCGTCATCTCGACCAAGTACTTTTCAATCGCCCTGTCCGAAGAGAAGCCCAGCTACCACCTGGGCAAGCTCGATTCCGGCAAGATCGATCAACGGACCACGCTGTATCTGGCAGTCAGCGCGTCACTATCCGCGCTGGAGCTGGTGGACATCGTGCCGCTGCGCGTCAAGGTCGGCGCACCGGACGACGTGGAAAAATGCGTGCTCTCCGCCATGCCCGGCGTGAAGATCACCCATGCACCGCAAGTGCCGGCTGCTATTCCCGTGCAACCGGATACCTACTACTTCGCATTGGAGGGCAAGGGCATGCTGTATGAGCAGATGTTGAAAGCACAGTCGATTTCGATCTACGTCCCGGCAGGCATACGAGACCTGCGCCTTGGCCTGATAGCGGTGACAGCATGACTCCGCCCGTCGAGCGCCGCGCCATCCCCACGCTGATGGGCGGTCAGCGCCGCCAGCAGCAGCCCGGCTACGGCCACGTGCAAACGCTGGTGGACCTGCTGCAGGATGGCTTCTACCTGCTGTTCATGCTGAAGAACGGCAGCGTGCCGCCAGGCGAGGCGTCCCTGCTCGACACCGTCACCGCCTACCTCGCAGAGTTCGACCGCGAGGCCCGCAAGCTGCGCGCGCAGGGCGAAGATATCGACGCCGCCAAGTACGCCTTCTGCGCGGCGCTGGACGAGATCATCCTGTCGTCATCCTGTGCGATGCGCTTCGCCTGGGAACGGCGCCCGCTGCAACTGGTGATCTTTGGCGATCAGCTAGCCGGTGAACACTTCTTCGACCGCCTCGAAGCGCTGCGCAGCGCCGGCGGCGCGCGCCTGGCGGCGCTGCAGGTTTTCCATATGTGCCTGCTGATCGGCTTCCGTGGGAAGTACGCGCTGGACGCCGGCGACAAGCTGGCCTACATGACCGCCCGCGTGGGCGACGAGATCGCCCACATTCAGGGCAAGAGCAAGGGCTTCGCGCCGCAGGCCGAACGGCCCGACCAGATCGTCCACAAGCTACGCAGCAATACACCGCTGTGGGCCATGTGCGCCGTGTTTGCAGTGATCGGATTAAGCGCCTACATCGGGCTGTCGTCGTCGCTGTCGCATTCGACGCAGAACACGCTGGCCGGCTACAGCGACCTGGTGAAGCTGGCGCCGCGTCCGGCCTACGTGACGATCACCCTGCCCTAAGCCTTATTGCGCAACGCGGAACTCGATGCGGCGGTTGCGTGCACGGCCTTCCGCGTTGTTGTTTTCGGCGACAGGCCGGTCAGCCCCCTGCCCCGACACCATCACCATATCCGCAGGGATGCCCTTGCCGGCGAGGTAGGCGCGAACAGCTTCGGCGCGCGCCTGGCTCAAGGCGAGATTGCTCTCCCTCAGGCCGACGTTGTCGGTATGGCCGATCACTTCGACCTTCTTGCCCTTGACCTTCTGCAGCGCGGCCGCCATCTCGTCGAGGATGCCCTGGCCGGATGCGGTCAATGCCGCCTTGCCGCTCTCGAATTCGATGATGCGTTTGGCCAGCGTTTCGTCCAGCAGATTCTGTTCGGCGGCGCTGACGCGCAAGCCGTTGTTGACGGTGTAGCTGGGATTGAGGCTGGTGGCGATATCGCTGGCGATCTGCTGGCGTTGCGCCTCGTTCGCCACCTCGCCGCGCAGCGCGACGTTGGTGCCGTCGATCTTCAGCTCGCCCTTGCTGATCAGCTTCAGATTCGGTTGAATCAGTTTTTGCACATAGCCGTTCCAGTTGGGCGGCAACGAAACCGGCGAGATCGCGACCTGGTCGACCACGCGATCGGCGCCATACAACTCGCGCACGCGTTGAAGCAAGGCGGCCTTGCTTGCCTCGTCGGGCACCGCGCCGCTGACCAGGATTTGCCCAGGCTTGGGCGTGGCTGGTTGCGGCGCTTGCGCGGCGCAATGGAATGACATCGACAGCAAAACCGGCATCACCGCCGGCCAGATGGTCCGCTGGCGCATCGCATGGCTCCTTGTCAGACAAAGGTTTCGTGAAACAGCGCGTGGGCCGAGCGCAGCGACAACTGCCCCTGCTCCAGGTATGCCGACAGCTTCTGCACGCCGGCGTCATCGACAATGAGTTCATCGACCCATCCCGCGTACTCGAAGGCGATCTGCTGCTCGGCCGCGTAGCGCGGATCGATCAGCGCTTGCAGGACTTCCGGCGCGGCGCCGCCGAAGCCTATCACCAGCGTATGCTGTCCGCGCTGCTCGCAAAAGAACAGGCTCAGTTCAAAATCCGCCTGCAGCAAGAAGGGTGCGATCAGGTCCAGCCAGAACGACGCCACCAGATAGCGTTGACGCGCCATCGGCGGCAGCGGCAGCACCAGGCTTTTGTCCAGGCGCGCAGCGCCGCTGCGGCACACCGGCTGTAACAACAGACCAACCGCCAATATCATCTGGCGCACAGATGCGCGGCCCAGCATCGCCTCCAGCCCGGCGATGTTGTGGCGATCGAGAAAATCCATGAAGACCTGCTCGTGGCCAGCATCGCCCGGATCGATATCGACGGTGGTGGCGGCCATCGTCTGCAAGCTCGCCTCAGGTTCCGCCGCATCGAGCACCTGGTTCGCCAGTGGCGCCAGCACGTCCCATAACGGCGCCAGCACCATCGGGCTGCGCGCCACGAAGCTGCGTGGCTCGTCGATCTCGATGGCGCTCATGCTGAGGAAGGGATAGCGCCGCTGCGACAGGTCGCTGCTGGCCCGCAGATGGCCCGCAATGGCGCGCTTGCTGCGCGTGCCGACGAAGGCGAAGTCCAACGGTGGCATGGCGTCGTAATTGAGCTTCCAGCGCGGATCGGCGCTGAGCAGATTCATGACCTCGGCCAGCCAGCCGTCCAGCAGGTTGGCGAGCGCCAGGTTGTCGGCGGCCTTGATAAAGTCCCCGCGCGTCGGCAGCTTGCCGAAGTAGCCAATGCGGGCGGTTTGCGGCGGCCGCTTCATCGCGCCGCTCCGACTATCGTTTCCGGCAGCTTCAAGCCACGAAAGCCCTGGTCCTGCGGCCCCGCGCCGCTGCTTTCCGGGCTGCTGATGATCTTCAACCCCATCGTCACCGTGATCGCGCCGCTGGTCCAGCGCAGCTCAAACATGCCGCCCTCTCGTTTTTGCTTGGCCGCCGCGTCGATCATGCGCTTCAGGCCGAACTGGCCGGGCTCATTGAACACGTCCACGCTGCGGCCGTCGAAGGCCACCGCCGTGATACGAGCCCCGGGTGCACCTTGCGGACTCGGATGCACCATGTTCGCCCACTGCGCCGGCGTGTTGCGGTAGCGTAGCTGCTGGCCGTCGATATCGACCGTGTACTCCAGCGTGCCGGGCGCCGGCATCGGCTGGAGCTGGAAGATGGTCTGCGCGGCGGCGGAGGACGAGGCAACGCCGCCCGCGCCTATCGGCGCTATCCATCCGGGGAAGCGCGCCACGGTCTGCGGCGACAGTGTGATGCCCATGTCGGCCCAGGTGCGCGGCGCCAGCACATCGCCGCGCCGCAGCACCAGCGGCCCCATGGCGCCGGTGGCGAACTTGGCGATCAATCCGTCCGGCCCGAAGAACTGGGCGATCTCCGCGCTGCCGGCTTCGATGCGAGCGTTCGGCGAGAACGGATATTTGTTCGCCAGCGATTGCTGGAACGGTTCGTAGACCTGCGCTACCCAGGTCTTGTTGATCTCCGCCTCGGCCGGGCCAACCAGCACGGCGAAGGTCTGCATCAACGGCCGCACCAGGATGGGACGGATGGACTGCTTCTGTGCGTCGCTCATCCCGGTCAGCATTTGCTCATCGACGTAGCGCAGCGCGTCGGCCAGCTCGGAGCCGCTGCCTTCCAATGTCTGCTGCATGAACTGCCGCGCGCCGGGGCCGGGATCGCCCTGGTTCTTCAACTGGTTCAAGCGGCTGCGCAGTTTCGACAGCGTCTCCATGTAGGAGCGCATCAGCGACGCATCCTTGTCCTTGGTCGCCACCAGCTTACCGACGCCGGCGAACTCGCGGCCGATGGGGCCCATCGGCTTGTCGGCCCTGGCCTGGTCCAGCTGAACGTTGACGTTGACCTGCGAAGGCCCGCGCCGCAGCACGCTGTTCTTGACCCAGTTGACGAAGCCCGTCTGCACCTCCTTCAATTCGGCGCTCATGATGGCTGGATTGTCCCACGACGTTTGCTGGTGGATGGCGGTCAGCAGCTTGGAGATGGGCGACGACTGTGGATCGCCCAAGCGGTTCATCGCCGTCACCGCCGCATCGAAGCCATTCAGGTTGGCGATGGTGACGCCCTGGACGAACTTCTGCCACTCGCGCGCGTAGTCGGCCTTGTACAAATCCGTCAGCCCTTTCTGGATCTGTTCAGGGCTGCCTTCCAGCGTCAGATCGTCGCGGGCCGCCGTTTTCAGGACCCAGTCCGCGCTTTGCAGTTCGTGCGTTGCCGCTTCGCGGAAGGCATCCTGCACAAACTTCTCCCATGCCTCGCGGGTGTAGGCGCCGGGGATGGCGTAGCTGCCCGTTACCAGCGACTGATCCTGCTCGCCCACCATGCGCGCCACCGTCATCGCCGGATAGCGCGTGTTGGCGCGGGCGCGGATGTCGGCGTAGACGCGCTCCCTGGCCGGCATGCCGCGCACCACGCGGCGCAGGTTCTCGCGCGCCTGGTCCACCAGCGCCAGCTTCTGCTCGATGCGCGGCCAGGAGGGATCGGCTGTCTGCGCGAGGTAGAACGTCATCAGCCGTTCGGCGCTGTGTATCATCTGCTCGCGCGGCATGGCGCCGCGGTTGTTCTCTAGCCAGCCGCGCCAGTAGCGGGTCAGCTGGTCGTTCAGGTGGCTGGGTTCAGCGTGCGAGGTATCGGCCAACATCAGATAGCTCTTCAATGCGTTATAGGCGTCTTCGACGTTGACGGCGGAGGCTTCCTGGAACTGGCGGCCCGGCGCAGCTGGTGCCGTGGCAGCGGCAGCCTGCGCACCCGGCGCCTGCAGTTGATCGGCGTGCGCGTTCATCTCCGACAGCAGCGTCTCCAGGTTGGCGACGACGGGCTTGAGCATCACCTCCCGCACGCCGCTGAAGTACTCCTCGCGCAGCTTGCGCTCCAACAGTTCGCCCTGATACAGACCCATACGCAGCGACCATGGCCGGTCGGTGCGATATTTGTCCAGCTGCTCGATACGATCCTGCAGGATCTCCAGCGCCTCCAAGCGCGATTGCAAATCCAGACGCTTGGCCTGCAGCTTGATCACCTTGTCGAGGTCCGCCTGCACGTTGCTGACCAACTGGCGGTTGCCAAGATACGACCAGCTCCAGCCGCCCAGCGATACACCCAGCAGAACCGCCGCCGCGAAGAAGGCCGCGTAGGTCAGGCGCACCTTGTTCTTGCTGGCGTACTGCGACACCAGGTCCTTGTCGGCGAAGATCACGTCGCGGAAAAGCTTGAGCAGGAAGAAGCCCGACTGCCCGCTGCCCGCTACCGGCGGCGTATCCGGCACCGTCAGATCGAAGCGCTTCGCCAGCCGCCGCGATTGCTCGCTGACCGCCGCGCCCTCTTGCAAGGCGCTGGTGAAGTAATAGCCGCGAAACACCGGCTTGAATTGAAAAGGATTCTCCTCGAACAGCGTGACGAGGAAGCTGCGCAGCGGCGCGCGTATCGTCGCGAACTCCAGCGGGAAGGTGAACACGCCAGGCTCCATGCGGTCGCGCCGCTGCTGGCTCATATTGGCCACGCTCAGTTCCTTCAGGCCGGCGCACAGCTCATCGAAACTGTGGTCGAAGAAGGCCATCATCTGCTGGCTGCTGGCCTTGCGCTTGTAGGGCATCGTGGCACCCCACACGCGTTCGCGCTCGCCGCGTTCGGCGCGGGCGAAGAATTCGCCGAAGCCCGCGATCAGATCGGCCTTGGTGAACACCACGTACACCGGCGCGAATACCTCCAACCGCTCGATCAAATCCTGCACGCGCTTGCGCAGGCTGCGCGCCAGCTTGATGCCGACTTCGGGATCGTCGCCGCGCAGCTCGGCGATGCTGACCGCAATCAGGATGCCGTTGATGGGCGCGCGGCGGCGGTACTTCTTCAGCAGGTCGAGAAAGCCGTGCCACTCGGCGCGGTGTTCGTCCAGCACCGCATAGCGCCCCGCCGTATCGAGCAGGATGCCGTCGGTGGTGAAGAACCAGTCGCAGTTGCGCGTGCCGCCCACGCCGTGCACGATCTTGCCGTCGGCGAAAGGGAACTGCAAGCCCGAGTTGGTGATGGCCGTGCTCTTGCCCGCTGCGGGATTCCCGATGATCATGTACCACGGCAGTTCATACAGCGCGCGCGTGCCGGACACGATGCCCATCTTCGAGCCACGGATCGTCTCTATCGCCTTGAGCATGCTGTCGCGGATGGCCTTGACCTCGGCGTCCGACTGGTCGCGCGCCAGCGATTCCGGCGGCGTTGTGGCGGCGGCCTGCGCGCCGATGGCCGCGCCCAGCTCCTCGGACTCGCGCGCGGCCCGCCGGCGCCGCCACAGCCAGACCAGGCCGGCCAGCAGCAGCATCAGCCCGGTCGCCGCCAGCGCCCAGATCAGTGCCAGCTCCAGCACTTGCGCGCCGAGATAGAAAAACGCCGCCATCGCTGTCAGGCCGATGATGGTCAGGTGGCGGGTATCGGTAAGGAAGTACCAGATTCTTCGCATCATGGGTCGAGGCCGGCGTGGACGATAGCGCCTGAGCAGCAAGCGGACCGGTCAATGGTGCCACCAACAATGCGGCAATTTCTTGACGCAAAACAACGATGTCAGTGCGCCGTCTTATTTCCGCACCGTGCCTGCCACGCGCAGTTCGGTGTGGCCGAAGTCCATCATGGTCCAGCGCCCGCCCCAGTGCAGGCCGACCGATTCGGCCGCTTCGCCGTACAAGCGGTAGCCGCGCATCGCCCATGGATCGCGCTCCGAAATCAATAGCTTGCCGTCGCGCAGGAAGGCGCAGTCCGCCGCCAGGCCGAACTGGTGATAGCTCTGGAAGGCCTTGGCGTTGGTGACGGCGGGGCCGGCTGCGGCCAGCGCGTTCTGCCGCTCCGGGCTGCGGTAGCCCTCCAGGATCGCCATGTCGTAGCCGTGGTTCTCTTTCATGATCTTGAACACCAGCAGCAGGCGCTGCGCAAAGTCGGGATCGAGCAACTGCCAGTTGCGGTTGGCGCTGTCGAGCATGGGGCGCACCAGCGTCACCTCCGCCGTGGTGAACACCAGCGGCGGCAACGGCGCCGGCGCCGCCAGTTGTTCGCCTTTCAGCAGGTCCGCGATCTGGTCGTTGATGGCGTGGCTGTCGCTGTCGAAGCCGCCCAGCATATTGCGTCCGCTGAGCACCAACGCCAGCATCGGCGGCACGGTCAGCAGCACGGCGGCCGACAACACCAGTAGATAACGCCGCTGCAAAAACGCCAGCGCGCGCATCAGGCCGCCGCCGGCGCTGCGTCCGGCCTGCGCCGCCTGCTGCGCGCCCTGCCGGTAGCCGCCGCGCAATCCCTGTCCGATACGGCGGCCGATGGCCGACATCGACTGCGCCACCACATCGCGCCCAGCCGGGAACAAGGCCAGCCACGCGCCCAGGCACGCCAACACAAAGAACAGCACTACCGAAAAGAGAAACATGATGCGCTCCGTCAAAGCAAGGTCGCACCGCAGATCGGACACTGAAGGGCGAGCACGCTTCATCGTAGGCGCTTGCGCCGGCGGCGTGAAAGAGCAGATCAAATTCGGAGGAAATACCGTGGATACGTCGAAGCAAAAACCCGATCTGATGAGTTCGAATCGCCCGGCGGCGGACAGCGGCAAGCGCATCCTGGCGAACCTGGAGCATGGTCCCCGTCCCGCCGCCAAAGCGCCGCGCACCACCGGCTGGACCATCGACGGCTGGACCATCGGCCTGGGGCTGCTGCTGGCGACCATGTGCACGGTCGCGTGGCTGATGCACGAGAAGACGCTGACGCCAAGCTCGTTGGTCCGCAGCCGCGACCACGTCAACAGCGCCGTCGAGCGGCGCCAGGCCGAACCGGATGCCCCGGCCGCCGTGCAAGCCGAACAGCCGGCAGCGATCGTCAACGAGGTCGTGGCACGGCCGCCGGCGACCGTCGATGCATCGCCCATGCCCAGGCCAGTTGCCGTCGCGCAGGCCAAGCCCGAGGCGCCACATGTGGCATCCACGTCGCACAAACCGGCGGCGGCAAGCAGCGTCATCATGGCAAGCGCCGCGAGCCCGCGTCCGACGGCGGCGCACACCGCCACCTCCGCTCCAGCCACAAGCGGCGACACCGACGTCGCCCTGCTCACCGCACTGGTCGCCCACGCGGCCAAGCCGGCTACCGTGCTGCCCGAGCGCAGCCGCGACGTAGTCGAGCGTCAGGAAGGCGACAGCACCGCGCAACTGCTGGCGCGCTGCAAGCAGCTGGGGCTGATCGAAGGCATGTTGTGCCGGTCGCGTATCTGCTCAGGCCGCTGGGATGCCGACCCGGCCTGCAACGCCCCCGCGCACTGATCAAGGCGCGGCCTTGCCTCCGCGCGCGGCCAGCGCATCGACCATGGCTTCGCTGTAGATTTCGCCTTTGCCGTCGGCTGCCGCGATCATGTCGCGCCACAGCGGCACGATGTCGACCTTGAGCCGGTTGAAGCGCTCGAAGCCGCAGGCGTAGATGCCGCGATAGGTGGCGAAGCTGTGTTCCAGCTTTTCGCATTCGCCCAGGGTGGCGTCAGTGTAGGCCTTGCCTTGCTCGGCGCTCCAGATGCCGGTGCGCAGCAGGCCGTCGAGCGCCATCGCCTCGGCGCCGCCTTCGTGCACCCACGGCGGCGACTGTTCGCTGACGCCGCCACGGCGTACATTGCCCTGCCACAGATGCGCCATTTCATGCGCCACCACCTGGGTGATGATCTCCCGCTTCTTCGGGCTTTCAGGGGTCAGCAAGGCCGTGCCGCCGAGGCGGTAGGCGATCTGCGCGCCGATCACTCCACCCTTGAACGACAGGCCCGGCGTGGTGGTATCGTTGACGGCCACCATCAGCAGCATGGGTTGCCTCAGCTTCTGCCCGTAGGCCGCGCTGTAGTAGACGGACATCTTGGCGGTCGTGTCGAGCAGCAGGCTTTTGGCCCAGGCTGAGAGTTGAGGATCAAGCAGCACTTGCCCCTCGCCGGCAGTGACCGGTGACTGCGGGCCGAAGTAGGCATACGGCGTCGCGCTGCCGGCAGGAGCGGTTGCGACGGCCGGCATCAGCACGTTTTCCTTGCCGAGTCCTTGCAGCGTGAAGTTGGCTGCGATATCGCGCACCGCCTTGTCCTGCAACGCCTCGCCTTGCAAGAAGCCCAGGTAGATGAGGCGGCCGCCATCCGAAAACCGGTCGGTCGCCAGGTAGTACTTGCCCAGCGGTTGATCAATGGCCGAGATTTCCACGGAGAGCTGCCGCAGCGGCTTGCCGTCGGTGGCGGCCAGCGCGTCGTAGGTGGCGCCGGTGGTCAGCGCCACGCCCGGCGTCAGCACCTTCCAGGCGAACTTGCGCAAGTCGCCGACCGGCTCGAACCGCATCGCCGTCACCGGTTGCGAGAATTGATAGTCCGCGCGCCAGGTGTCGGGCGCCACGTGCGTCAGGCGCACCTGGACCGGCAAGGGTTCCGCACACAGAGCGGCCGCCATCGGCAACGCCAGCACCACCGCTGCAAACAATCTCGTCAACATCTGCGCCATCTCCGTCTCAGTGATAAGACACAAAATATAGCATGAAAGACATGGCGATCTGGCAATGAAAAAGCCCCAATGGTTTCCCGTCGGGGCTTCTTCTACAACATTTTAAATGTTGCAATCTCCTAGTTGGCCTCAACGTTTGCGGATCACAAGGAGAACCAGACGGAGAAATACGGTTAGGAAATCAAACGCAATTTAGCAGCCTGAAACTCTTGCTCGGAAAGAATGCCACTATCACGCAAACCGCTTAATTTTTGCAATTCATCAGCAAGACTGGTTACTGGCTGAGCTACGACGGAAGGTACTCGTAATTCCCGCACCTTTTGTTCGATGTGCTCCTTGATTGTCGCTGCCAACTCATTATTGCTCTTGTTTGCAAACATAAAGGAGTTCTCATCGCTAGCTGCGGAAAACACTCCACCGCGACTTTCGTTGCCACCAGGGATGGTGAACTGCAAATAGCCACTGAACAGTGCCCCGGCTTCCTTAAACTGGATAGCCATGATTGAACTAAACGGTATCGTCTTTGTGCCTTTCAGCCCTTTATTCATAAAGCCAAGAATACCCTTCGGAGTTATCGTAACTTTGTCCTCAAACACCTCAAGTGAATCTTGTACACCCTTCATAGTGTAAACGCTGTTCATTCTCTTCCTTTTTCTCGGTCGGCCACAATGAATCGAAATAGCAGTTACGCAAGCGCTTTCGCAATTGACTATTGCAAAATATTAATTAGTTTTAATAGCATAGCTGAATCGCCACCAGTTCGCCAGACGCTCAAAATACCGCTTGATCCGCCGGATCTCATGGGAACTATGCCCAAGGACTGCCTACCGTCCCAAAACGAAAAAAGGGGTTACACGCCTAGGCATGTAACCCCTTAATCCTGTACTACTAAAATTCTGGCTCCCCGACCTGGACTCGAACCAGGGACCTGCGGATTAACAGTCCGTCGCTCTACCAACTGAGCTATCAGGGAAAAGAGGCCGCATTATATACGGCCAATTTCTAGCTGTCTAGGCTAGCGGGAAAAATTCCAAAAATCAGAAGCCGCCCTTGAACTGCACACCGAACTGACGCGGTTCGTTGACGAAGCCGGTCAGATTGTTGAAGTCGATCGCGCCGGTGATGCGCTCGGTGTTGGTGATGTTGCGACCAAACGCCGCCACTTCGTACTTGCCGCCCTGCCAGTTGTAACCCACGCGCAGGCCGCCTTCAAGCATAGGCTTGCCGGTGAATTCCTTGGCTTCGTACAGGAAGAAGTTGATCTTGCTGCGGTAAGCCCAGTCGGTCAGCACGAACAGGTTGCCGTCGGCCAGCGCCCAGTTGTAGCGCGCGGTGGCGTTCAGGATGTACTTCGGCGCCTGTGGCAGCGGGTTGCCGTCGATGACGACGCGGCCGGCCGCGTTCAGCGGATTGGTCACGGTGCACGAACCGCATTTGGCCACGGACAGCGATGGATCCTTGATCTCGGTGAAGTTGTACGAACCGCCGGCCGTGACTTTGAAGTCCGGCGTGATGAAGGCTTCGAAGTCCGCTTCCACGCCACGGCCCACCGTCTTGGCTGCGTTGATCAGCTTGGTGACGTTGGAGTTACCGCCAACCACGGTCAGCTGCTGGTTCTTCACATCGTAGTTGTAGACGCTGAACGATGCGCGGGCGCGGCGGTTGAACAGGTCGGCCTTGATGCCGGCTTCGTACGAGGTGATGGTTTCAGCATCGGCCACGGTGATCGGCACCGATGCCGAGGCGGCAGCGATACTCGGCGCGCGGAAGCCGGTCGCTACGCGAGCGTAGGCGTTGACGTCCTTGTTGATCTTGTAGGTCGCGCTCATGTCCCAGTTGGCCTTGTGCTTGCTCTCGTCGACCGAATCAGGACCGGTCTGCGTGACGTTCATGCGCGCGGTGGTGGCGAAGTCCTTCTTGTCGTTGGTGTAGCGCACACCGCCGCGCAGCACCAGCTGGTCCGACACGTCATAGGTCAGCGAACCGAACACTGCAGCAGCGGTGTTGTTCTGATGGCTGGCCAGGTGCGAGGTCTGCAGCTGGGTGTTGCTGTCGAAGTTGTTGGTGTAACCGCTGGCGCTTTCCTTGAAGTAGTAGACGCCGGTCTGCCAGTTCAGCGGACCCGCATTCTTCGACTCGACACGGAACTCCTGGGTGTACTGGTGCAGGCCGCTCAAGCCCCCGCCGGTCTGCACCTGGAAGGGAATGAAGCCAGGACCGGCCGGGCTGCCGCCGTCGATGTCGCCGCGGCTGTAGTAGTCGTCCACGGCTTCGTAGCCGGTGATCGAGAACAGCTTGACCGCACCCAGGTCCCAGGTCAGGCGGGCGTTGGCGCCGTTGGTGCTCAGGCTCTGCGTGTTCTGGCCGTTGGTGGCGATCTTGGTGAAGTCGTAGCCGTCAGCGAAGTCGTTGGTGCCCTTCTTGATCAGGTTGGCGCGGAACAGACGGGCGCTGCCGTCGGTGGTGCGCGAGTGCACGTTGAACAAGGCGCTGAAGGTGGTGCTTGGGGTGTACAGGAACTGCACGCGCTCGGCGTGTTCGTTGTAGCCTTCCAGCACGTCGTTCTGCTTGGTGAAGGTGTTGTCGACGAAGTTGTCGCGGTGCTGGCGCAGCGTCGATACGCGCATCGCCCACTCGCTCGACAGCGGCACGTTGACGGCGCCTTCGGCATTGATGGTGTTGTGGGTGGCCCACGACAGATTGTAGTAACCCTCGATTTTCTTGGTGTTCGGTTTTTCCGATTCAAACTTGACCACGCCGGCCGGGGTGTTGCGGCCGAACAGCGTGCCCTGCGGGCCGCGCAGCACTTCCACGCCGGCCACGTCGAACATCGGGTAGCCTTTCAGGATGCCGTTTTCCTGCACCACGTCGTCATACACCAGCGATACCGGCTGCGAAGCGAAGGTGCTGAAGTCGGTGTTGCCGTAGCCGCGGATGTAGAAGCGCGGGAAGGTACGGCCGTTCGACGATTCCACGTTCAGCGACGGCACTTTGCCGGCCAGCACGCGGATATCCTGGCCGCCGGACAGCAGCACGTCCAGCTTCTCATCCTTCAGCAGGGTGACGGAGACCGGTACATCCTTGATGTTCTCGGCACGGCGCTGGGCAGTGACGGTCACGGTTTCCAGCTGTGGCTGGACGGCGGTTTGCGCGATGGCGGAACCGATAGGCATAACAGCGCTCAGCGCCAGCAAGCGCTTGTGCATCTTCGACAGTTTGATCATTCAATATCCCGATTTGAGGTAACGCAAAGAGTAAAAAACAGTGTGTCTCCTGTTCTCTCTTTCTTTTGATACTGTCCGATCATCTGACGTGACCGTGGCAGCGCAAGCGGAGTTGAAGCCGTTTTCGATGCTTAGAATGCACCGTCTTGCAAAAAGGCGGTATTTTCTTTCATTGATAGCAGGTATTGCAAGCGCAATATAAGCAAAGTGGAATTTACTGATAGAAATTTGGTGCGCCAGCAGGGCGGACTGAATAATAAAAGGTCAAACAGTCCGTCCCGGCCGGGCGTATGAAGAATTGCTCAAGCTTGCCGCTCAGGCATGGCGGATCGCTAAACGTTGTTGTTTCGCCACAGGCCGCGCGGCCGGACGCGGCGCCGGGGCGCCGCCACGCTCCTCGGTGCCCAGCACGAAGCGGCTCATCGCCCCCACCAGTTGCTGGGTCTGCTCTTCCAGGCTGGCCGAGGCCGCCGCCGTCTGTTCGACCAGGGCGGCGTTCTGCTGGGTCATGTCGTCCATCTGCGTGACGGCCTCGTTGACCTGCTCGATGCCCGTGCCCTGCTCGGCCGACGCGGTGGCGATGTCCGACATGATGATGGTGATGCGCTGCACGCTGCTGACGATCTCGCCCATCGCCTCGCCGGCCTGGTCGGCCAGACGGTTGCCGATCTCGACCTTCTCGACGCTGCGGCCGATCAGCTCCTTGATTTCCTTGGCGGCGGCGGCCGAGCGCTGCGCCAGGTTGCGCACCTCGCTGGCGACCACCGCGAAACCACGGCCCTGCTCGCCCGCGCGCGCCGCTTCCACCGCCGCGTTCAGCGCCAGGATATTGGTCTGGAAGGCGATGCCGTCGATCACGCTGATGATGTCGACGATCTTGTGCGAACTCTCGTTGATCTCGCCCATCGTCTGCACCACCTGCGACACCACCTCGCCACCATGGGTGGCGACACCGGCCGCGCTGATCACCAGCTGGTTGGCCTGGCGCGCGTTGTCGGCATTCTGGCGCACGGTCGAGGTCAGCTCTTCCATCGACGAGGCGGTCTCCTCCAGATTGGAGGCCTGCGATTCCAGCCGTGCCGAGACATCGGCATTGCCGCTGGCGATATCGCGGGTGGCCGCGCTGATATGGTCGATGCTGCCGCGCACCTCGCCGACGATGCCGCGCAGGCTGTCGTTCATGTCGCGCAGCGCGCGCAGCATCTGCCCCACTTCGTTGGGAGCGCCGACGTCGAAGTCGTTGACCAGATTGCCGCGCGCCACGCTCTGCGCCACGGCGATGGCATTGTTCAGCGGCCGCGTCACCGACCGCGAGATCAGCAACGCCACATAGCCTGCCAGCGCCAGCAGGCCCAGCATGGCGCCCAGCATCGTCCAGCGGGTGACGTAGAAGGCGCCGATCTTGTCGGCGAGGATGGTGTCGAGCTGTTTGCTGGCCGCCGCGTTGAGCGCGAACTGCAGGTCGATGGCCTTGGTCGACAGCGCCACATAGTTTTCCGCCGAATAGGTCAGCGCCTCGGGCTGCACGATCTCGCGGTTGGCCAGATCGATAATCTGGCGCGCGGCCTGGTCGGCGTCGCGCATGGCCGGGGCCAGCGTGGTTTCAAAGTCGCCGTTGTAGCGGGTGGCCTTGTAGAAGGCGGTCAGCGTCTGGTCCAGCCGGTCCGTCACGCGCGCCACGATGGACGACAGTTGCAGACGGTCGGTCGGGCTCGCCTCCTTCTTCGCCAGCAAGCCGGCGCCGCGCGCGCGCGTCTTGCCCAGCTCCTCGGCCAGGTAGGGCAGCTGGTAGAACATGGCCTGGATCAGTTGGTAGGTGTCGCGGTCGGGGTCGAGGCTGAGGCCGTAGAAATCGCCGATCAGGTCGTTCACCTTGAGCAGCTTGGGCACCAGCGCCGTATGCGCGGCATAGCTTTGCGTGACCGAGATGCTTTTGTTGGAGACCTGGCTGCGCAAGGTTTCCCAATCGCCGCGCGCCTGCGACCAGGCGGCGTCCAAGGTGGTGTCATGCAGGCTTTTCACCAGCGCATCGGTGGTCGCGTAGGCGCTGTCGGCCTCTTTTTGCTTGGCCGCGCGCTTCTCTTCGGCGGCCGCCACTCCGCCCAGCACCAGCGCCGACAAGCCCCGGTGCTGCTGGGTCAGCTGCACCACACGCAGGCCGTCGAGCACGGCGGGGACGCCGGTACGCTCATCCAGGTAGGCATCCAGCGATTTGCCCGCTTCCCGCATGTACAGCCAGGTCGGTATGCTCGCCAGTATCACGGCAATCAGGCTCAGGATCAGGAATTTGTGCCCCAACCGCAGCCCGCCAAGAGAGGTGTGCTTGTCCATGTCGCGCTTTCGTGAGTGCCGATCACTGGACCGCCCCGCTACAAGCCCCTGCAGCGGTCCCCCTGCTTTCGATCATAGTCCGATAGAACTCGGCTGTGGTGGCTTTAAAGGCACAAGCCACCGGATCGCCCCGCCACTACATGCCCAGGGATTTCAGCAGCTCGTCATTGGCCTCGTCCTCGGCCGAGATGTCGGACGCCATCGATGACCCACCCTGATTGCTGCGCTCCTGGTCCATGAGCGCATCGGGATCTTCCACTTCGCTGGAATCGAAGTCGTGCAGACGGATGAACTCGGTCCGGTCGATCGCCAACTCCAGATAAAAGATATTACTCTTTTCTGTATAAAACGTGACGCGCCGCATCTCAGGGCGATCCAACGGTGTGTCGACGCTGAGCATGACCTGCTTGGTCAGCACCAGCATCTTCGGCTGGTTCTGGGTGATATTGGTTTGCAGTTCGCGCCGCACCTTGCCGGTGAAGTCGCCGACGATCTGGTTCATCAGCTCGCCCATGATGTTGGACACCTCGTCCGACGTGTGGGAGCTGGCCAGCTCCGACTTCGGCATGCCCATGTGCAGCATATAGCGTTCGTAGATTTCCATGGCCGTGTCGGCCGCAAAGTTCAGCACCACCAGGCCGGTGAAGCCGCCGTCGAACAACACGAAACAGCCGATGTCCGGCTTCAGGCCGGTCTTGGTGATGCGCTGCACCATGCCGGAATAATTGACTTTGCTTTGGGTGGCGACGTTCAAGACACGGGTCACTGAATTGCACAGACTCATCAGCAAGTCTTCGGTCCCGTACACGACTTCCTTGTTTTCCTCGCTCATAATCTACCTCTATTTATTTTTAAAAGATGAAAGCACAGTTTCCTGGTCCAGCGAGAGACGGAACAAGACCACTTCGCTCAGCAAGCGGACGACCTCATCTTTCCATTCCTGGTTACTGCCTGCGGCCGGCATGGTGGCCAGGGTATTGCGCAAGAGCGCGACTTCGCGCTCCAGGGCACGCACCCGCTGCACCGGATCGACCGCTTCGGCTGAGATGACCATCGCTTTCCCTTCTGGCCAGAAATAAGATTCAGAATACCGAGGTGCAAGATTTCCGTCCACCGGAATCGCGCATTTCAGTGAGAATTGCGTGCCAAAATGCAAAAAGCCCAACGGCTGCAAAAAAACGCCGCAAAGCCCGTGATTTCCGGCTGGACAGTAGCGATAATGGCATGACACCGTTCACCCACGAAACGCCCATGCGCGCCCTACTCCTCGCCCTGAGCCTGACGCTGCCCGCCAGTGCGGCGGCGCAGGCTGTGATGACCTGGCTGATGCCGGACCTGCCGCCGGCGTCGATACGCGCGCGCAACCAGCCTGGCGCCGGCATCACCGACGCCCAGATCGCCTACGTGCAGGGACGATGGCCGCAAGTCCAGCACCGCTTCCTGTATGCCAACCTCAAGCGCAGTTGGACCATGCTGGATGCCGGCGAGCAGGCGTGCTACTCCTTCACCCTGATTAACGCCGAGCGCATGCAACGCGCCCACATCGTCGAAACCGGCCTGTTGCCGCCGCTGCAGCTGGTGGCGCGGGCCGAGGTCGCGGCGGCGCTGCCGCTCAACGCCGGCGGCGAGGTCGACCTGCCGCGGCTGCTGGCGATGCCGGAGCTGCGCGGCCTGGTCAGCGAGAAGCGCAGCTTTGGCGCGCAGCTCGACGCCGCGCTGCGCCACCGTCCGCCGAACTCCACGCTCAAGCAAACGGCGATCGCCAGCTATGGCGAAAGCATCCTGTCGAAAATGCTGCTGAGCCGGGCCGACTACACCATCGACTACGACTTCGTCCTCGCCTACTACAAAGCCCGCCACCCCAAGCTGAGCGAGCTGCGCAGCTTCCCGATCGCCGGCAATGCCGAACCGATCAAACTCGGCTTCGCCTGCCCGCGAACCGACTGGGGCAAGGCCACGGCCCGCAAGCTGGACGGCCTGCTGGCCAGCAAGGAAGGCGCGCAAGCCTTGCGCAGCAGCGTGGACAAATGGATCAGCCAGGATGCCCGGCAGCGCTATGCCGAGCAGTTCTCGGCCTTCTACCGGCGGCGCGAAAAGCCGATGCTGGCGCGCGTCGAACCGTAGACCAAGGGGGCAAACCATGCGCATGCTTCTTGCTGCATTGATCGCCATCATGTGCGGCTGCGTCCGCGCCGAAGAACTGCTTGTCCCCAACGTCAACCAGCGCGAGCCCTGGACGATCTACATCATGGAGTTGCTCACCACGGCGCTGGCCAAGGCGCCGGCCGCTGAGCCCGATCAGTGGCGCTGGGTGGACACGCGCATGAACCAGGATCGCGCATTCGCGGTGCTGCGCGCCGGACGGGAACTGGATATCTACTGGAGCATGACGTCGACCGCGCGCGAACAGGGCGTGATTCCCGTGCACATCCCCCTGATGAAAGGCTTGCTGGGCTGCCGGCTGATGATCATCCGCAAGGATTCGGTCGAGCGCTTCGCCCAGATCAAGACCATGGCCGACCTGAAGCGCATCAGCATCGGCCAGGGCCTGGATTGGCCGGACACGGCCATCAACCAGGCGGCCGGGCTGCACGTGGTGACGTCGTCTTCGTACGAAACGCTGGTCCAGATGTTGAAGGCCAAGCGCTTCGATGGCATCGCCCTGGGAGCGAACGAGATCGACGAGGAGCTGGCCAAGAAGCGGGATGCCGACCTCACCATTGAAAAAAACCTTCGCGATCGCCTATCCCGCGCCGGTGTTTTTCTTCGTCTCGCCGAAGAAGCCGGCGCTGGCCGAGCGCATCGAAAGAGGCTTGCGCATCATGATCGAGGACGGCACGTTCAACGCCATATTCGACCGGCGCTGGAGCAAATCGCTGATCGCCAACAACATGAAACACCGGCTGGTGTTTAACCTCCCCAATCCGCTGCTATCGCCGCAGACGGCGGAAATGATACGGAACCACCCCGAATACTTCCTGTTCCCGCCCGGAATGTAACACCACGTAACGCACCACATCCTCAGTTGCCTAAATTGATACATTTCATGCTTTCCTGATGAGAAAGAGTTTTCATGAAATCGATTTTAGGCCGCAGCATGCTCATGCTGTACCGGACGGCGAAAGCCACGGCAATCCGGAGAATCCCCTGCTGGGCCAACGCATGGCGACCAGCAATGTGATCGGCATCATCCCCGGCAACGACCCGGACTTGTCCGAAGAAGTCATCATCATCAGCGCCCACCGCGACCATCTGGGCCAGACGCCCGACGACATCCACTATCCCGGCGCCAACGACGACTTGTCCGGGCTGGCCGCGACGCTGGAGCTGGCGCGCATGTTCATGCAGCACAAGGGGGAAAACAAGCGCACGCTGATGTTTGTCGCCTATGGCGCGGAAGAGCAGCATGAAATGGGCTCGATGTACCACGTCGCCCACCCGCTGCCGGACTTCCCGAATGAGAACATCGTGCTGATGATCTCGATCGACATGATAGGCCTGGGATACGACAAGTGGAGCAGCTTCACGCCCGCGCAGCTGAACCGCTACGCCAGCACGTGGTACGAAGAGGTGTACAACGGCGTCAACGACGACAGCGACGACTATTCGCACGAATACCCGCCCGAGAAAAGCGGAACGTTCTCCTATGATGCCGGCCCCTTCGGCAAAATCGGCATCAACAACCGGGTATTCGGCAAGGCGGAAGGCATCCCCCACTATCACAAGACCACCGATAGTTGGGAGAACGTACACTTCGGCCCGGCCGCCATCGTCACCAGGACGATTTTTGATTTCCTGTGGAAGGTGGACCAGGATCCGAGAACGCACGCCAAGCCTTGAGGGGTGCGCAGACGGCGGGCGCGGCGGTGCGGAAACGGCTAGTTCGTCTTTGATTGTCGGGCCAGCCAGTCCCGCACAGCCTCGTTCACGCGAGTTTGCCATCCGCGCCCACTCGCTTTGAGCGCATCGAGAACATCTTGATCGAAACGGATGGTGGTAGGCACCTTGGGCTTGGCCTTGACGCTCCCGACCGGGCGGCCACGGCGGGCGGCGATCTGCTGAGAGGTATTCACTCGCCCTTCGCCACGCATGGACTGGTCAAGGCTGCGCAGCAGCGCCTCCTCAAACTCGATCATCTCAGGGTCAAAAGTTGGTTTGGTTCGCTTGCTCATCAAATTTTTCCTTCAATCTCAGCAGGAACTCCGGCCGCAAATCATCGACAGTCCCCTACCGCGTCCAGCGAACCTTGCGCAACCCACCTGCACCAGGAATCACATCCCCGGCCAGCGGATTGTCAGCGATCCAGTCGATGAAATCGATACGCTCCGCCTCAGTCCATATCGCAGCAGCCGAAGCCATAAACTCCGGTGTCTCAATGACGGTTAGCATTGATTTAAGTGTACTAACAAAAAATTAGAGCAACAGGGTTAATTTGTTAGGACATCTAATCAAAGCAGGTGCATCAACGAACCGCTCCGCTCTGTTTGAAGTAAATCAAGATTGATGCTTGGCGCCCCATCGGCTAAAGGACTGACGCAGTTCAGTCTCCCGAGCTCAGCTGTCCGTCATGCCAACCGTGCTAAACAACGGCTAACTCTCGCCCGTCGTACCATAATCACAGGAATCGATAATCGCCTGGTGTCTGGCAATCTGCTCTTTCAGTGGCGCCATTTTAGCCTCAGCGCTTGCTTCGATTGTCGTCTCAGTCTCTTTCCTAGGCCTGAAAATGGCGAGCAGCACCGCCACTAGCATCACCTGGAAGAAGATAATCGGAATTAAAAACCAAAACGAAATTGAAAACCAAGCAAGGAAAATTGTTGCGGCAATGGCACCGATGAGCAGGATTAGAAGAACTAAACAGCCTTCTTTTTCTTGAGTCTTATGCAAAACTTGAATATTGCTGTCGCGCTCTTCGCATATATCGGAAATATCACTTTCAAATCGCGCGATCGCACGTTCCGACGCCATGCGGTTCATGATCAGCAGGCCCACCTCTTCCAGCATTTCCTCCTGCTCCAGCGGCGAATCATCCTCATCGCCGCGTTCGACCAGTTGCTCTCCCCCGCAGTAGCTGCAAACGCATGTGCTAGCTTTTGGACCAACATCGAGTTGTGCCCCACAGTTCTCACATTTCAGCGAAAGTACTTTCATACGCCTCTCATTTTTATCAAATGCATTTCCGGCCACGCTATCTCACGCCGGGTATGGGACTGGAACGAAAAAAGGGGCTACACGCCGAAACATGTAACCCCTTGATTCTATACAACTTAAATTCTGGCTCCCCGACCTGGACTCGAACCAGGGACCTGCGGATTAACAGTCCGTCGCTCTACCGACTGAGCTATCAGGGAATTGAGGCCCGAATTATATCCGCTCAAAACGAATTTGGCGACCCCGTCGTGAAATTTTTTGTGCCGATTTGCAAGGCCGGCAACTTCACGCCGCTAAGCGGCATGCTCCGCCGGCGCCACCCGGGGCACACGCAGCGTGAAGCAGGCGCCCCGGCCGGGTTCGCTATCGACGCGCACGCTGCCGCGCAAGGCGGCCGTTACCTGGTTGTACACCACGTGTAAGCCCAGCCCGCTGCCGCCCTGCCCCAGCCGGGTCGTGAAGAAAGGATCGAACACTCGCGCCAGATTGAGCGCGGGAATGCCGACACCATCGTCGGCAACGCTGACCTCGATCCAGTCATCGGCCAGCCTGTGCGCCGAGATCCGGATCTGGCCTTGCGCGCCATTGGGGAAGGCGTGTATCAGTGCATTGTTGACCAGATTGACCAGCGACTGTTCCAGCGGATCCGGGTAGCTATCCATGGTGATACCATCCGCCACCTCGCACAGCACACTGTGGCCGCTCTGGCGGATGGCCGGCGCCAGCGTCGCGAGGATCTCGCCGAACGTCTTCTTCAAATCGAACTCGCGCCTCCCCGCACCGGACTGGTCCACCGCGACCTGCTTGAAGCTGCCCACCAGCTCGGCCGCCCGCCCGAGGCTGTGCAACAGGATATCCGCCCCCTGGTCGATGCTGCCGATGAAGTCGTCCATGCGCTTGCGCGTCACACCCACTTCAAGCTCGCCGGCCATGGCCTCGGCATTGCTCTTGAGCGTGCTGGCCACCATCAAGCCGTTGCCGATCGGCGTGTTCAGCTCGTGCGCGACGCCCGCCACCAGCTTGCCCAGGGCCGACATTTTTTCGGCCCGCAGCAACTCGCCCTGCATCGTGCTGATCCGGTCCAGCGCCGCCTTCAGGTCGCCATTGCTGCGCAACAGCGCCCGGTTGACCTTGAGCAGGTCGGCATTGCTTGCGATGAGCTTCTGCTGCTGGTCCATGACCTGGAAGTCGGCCTCAATCGCCCGCTTGATCTCCCACAGCAGATCGACGTAACGCTGCTGATACACCCGCTTCTTGCTGTCGAGCACGCAGATCGTGCCGAACACCTCGTCGTCGGGCCACAGCAGCGGCACGCCCAGGTAGGAAATCATGTTCAGCGCAACGTCGGGATTATCTTTCCAGCGCTCGTCTTCCAGCGCGTGCGGCACGTGCAGCATGGCGCGCGTGGCCATCACCGTTTCACAGTACAGGCCGGTGTTCAGATTGGCTTTTTCATCCGCCTCGTAGGGATTGCCAGGCGTATGGCTGGAGACCAGCACTTCGATCTGCTGCGGCAGCACGCGCATGATCAGGCCGGCCGGCACATCGAAGACCTCCGCCATCACATTCGTGGTTTGCTGCCACTTCCCCAGGAAATCATCGGAAACAACATGCTCTTGAACCATCACGACAGGCTCCTTGATCAGTCGAAAACTGTGCAGTGATCCAGATGGTAGGCCGATTCGGCGAATAGTTGTAAAAAAATTCTCGCCGCAATGCAAAAAGCCCAACCGGTTAAGGCTGGGCTTTTCTGTGTTCTGGCTCCCCGACCTGGACTCGAACCAGGGACCTGCGGATTAACAGTCCGTCGCTCTACCAACTGAGCTATCAGGGATTAGAGGCAACATTTTATACTGTTTAGATCATTCTATCAAGGTTTCTGACAGAACAAGTTTTTCAGTATTTGTTGCATCCTTCCGGATTAAGCTTAGTCGCTCAACCCGAAGAAGCAAGAGTTTAAAGCACTTTGGCGATCGCGTCAATGACGATGTCGATATTGCGGGAATTCAGCGCCGCGACACAGATGCGGCCGGTATCGACGGCGTAGATCGACTGTTCGCGCAGTTTCTCCACTTGCGCCTTGCTCAGGCCCGAGTACGAGAACATGCCGACCTGGTCGCGCACGAAAGCGAAATCATGGGCTGGCGCCTTGGCCTTGAGCTTGGCCACGAAGGCTTCACGCATTTCCTTGATACGCACGCGCATGCCGGCCAGCTCGTCTTCCCACAGCTGACGCAGTTCCGGCGTGGTCAGCACGGTGGCCACCACCTTGCCGCCGTGGACCGGAGGATTCGAGTAGTTGGTGCGCACCACGCGTTTCAGCTGCGACATCACGCGGCCAGCCTCTTCGCCGGTGGCGGCGACTACGCTCAGCGCGCCCACGCGCTCGCCGTACAGCGAGAACGACTTCGAGAACGAATTCGACACCAGCAGCGGACCGCCCGCAGCGGCGAAGCGGCGCACCACGGCGCCGTCTTCCGCGATGCCTGCGCCGAAGCCCTGGTAAGCCATGTCCAGGAACGGCACCAGGCCACCATTGGTCACGGCGGCGATCACTTCATCCCACTGGGCCGAGGTCAGGTCGGCGCCGGTCGGGTTGTGGCAGCAGGCGTGCAGCAGCACGATGGAGCCGCGCGGCATGGCTTTCAAGCCGGCCAGCATGCCGGCGAAGTTCACGCCGTGGGTGGCGGCATCGTAGTAGGCGTAGTTGTTGACGGTGAAGCCGGCGCTTTCGAACAGCGCACGGTGGTTTTCCCAGCTTGGGTCGCTGATGTAGACCTGCGAATCCGGCGCGAAACGCTTGAGGAAGTCGGCGCCGATCTTCAGCGCGCCGGTGCCGCCGATAGCCTGCACCGTCACTGCCCGCTTCTCTTGAATTACCGCGCTGTCGGCACCAAATACCAGTTCTTGCACCGCCTTGTCGTAGGCAGCCAGGCCTTCGATCGGCAGGTAGGTGCGCGGGGCCGGCGCGGCGATCAGGATTGCTTCCGCTTTCTGCACGCACGACAGCAGCGGCACTTTGCCGTTGTCGTCATAATATACGCCCACGCCCAGATTGATTTTGGCCGGATTCTGGTCGGCGTTAAATGCTTCGGTAATACCCAGGATAGGGTCGCGTGGGGCCATGTCGATGGCGCTGAACAAGCTAGGATTCGTCATGATAAGATTGGATTCGATTGGAAGCGGTACGCAGCGGTTGAAGGTAGACAGCGCCCCTCGAAAAAAACGCTCAGGCCGCTGGCAGGCCATTATTTTAACAAAGGTCGGACAAGATGGCTGATTTACCAGTAGTAGATACCCCAAGCGCAACGGTAGTCACCTTCCCCGACTCGCCGTTCAAGCTGCACCAACCCTTCCCGCCCGCCGGCGACCAGCCCACCGCGATCGACCAGCTATGCGAGGGCATCGACGACGGCCTGTTCTTCCAGACGCTGCTCGGCGTGACCGGCTCCGGCAAGACCTACACGATGGCCAATGTGATCGCCCGCAAGGGCCGCCCCGCCATCGTCTTCGCGCCGAACAAGACGCTGGCCGCGCAGCTGTATTCGGAGTTCCGCGAGTTCTTCCCGGAGAACGCGGTCGAGTACTTCGTGTCCTACTACGACTACTACCAGCCGGAAGCCTACGTGCCGCAGCGCGACCTGTTCATTGAAAAGGATTCGTCCATCAATGAGCACATCGAGCAGATGCGCCTGTCGTGCACCAAGTCGCTGATGGAGCGGCGCGACGTCATCATCGTCGCCACCGTGTCGGCGATCTACGGTATCGGTAATCCGACCGAATATCACCAGATGATCCTGACCTTGCGCGCCAAGGACCGCGTGTCGCAGCGCGACATCATCGCCCGCCTGATCCAGATGCAGTACACCCGCAACGAAGTGGACTTCGGCCGCGGCACCTTCCGCGTGCGCGGCGACACGCTCGACATCTTCCCGGCGGAGAATGCGGAACTGGCCGTGCGCCTGGACCTGTTCGACGACGAGCTGGAATCGATCCAGCTGTTCGATCCGCTGACCGGCCGCGTCAAGCAAAAGATCCCGCGCTTCACCGTGTATCCAGGTTCGCACTACGTCACGCCGCGTTCGACCGTGCTGCGCGCGATCGAAACCATCAAAGTGGAGCTGCGCGAGCGGCTGGAGTTCTACCGCAAGGAGAACAAACTGATCGAAGAACAGCGCCTGGAGCAGCGCACCCGCTTCGACCTGGAAATGATGACCGAGATCGGCTTCACCAAGGGCATCGAGAACTACTCGCGCCACCTGAGCGGCGCCCTGCCCGGCGAGCCGCCGCCGACGCTGGTCGACTACCTGCCGAAGGACGCGCTGATGTTCCTCGACGAGTCGCACGTGCTGATCGGCCAGTTGAGCGCCATGTACAACGGCGACCGTTCGCGCAAGGCCAACCTGGTGGACTACGGCTTCCGCCTGCCGTCCGCGATGGACAACCGGCCGCTGAAGTTCGAGGAGTTCGAGCAGAAGATGCGGCAGACCGTGTTCGTCTCCGCCACCCCGGCCGAATACGAACGCACCCACGCAGACCAAGTAGTCGAGCAGGTGGTGCGCCCGACCGGCCTGGTGGACCCGATGATCATCGTGCGCCCGGCCAGCTCGCAGGTGGACGACCTGATGTCCGAGATCACGCTGCGCGTCGCCAAGAACGAGCGCGTGCTGGTGACGACGCTGACCAAGCGCATGTCCGAACAGCTGACCGAATACCTGAGCGACCATGGCATCAAGGTGCGCTACCTGCACAGCGATATCGAAACGGTGGAACGGGTCGAACTGCTGCGCGACCTGCGCATCGGCACCTTCGATGTGCTGGTTGGGATCAACCTGCTGCGCGAGGGCCTGGACTTGCCGGAGGTGTCGCTGGTGGCGATCCTGGACGCCGACAAGGAAGGCTTCCTGCGCTCCGAGCGCTCGCTAATCCAGACCATCGGCCGCGCCGCGCGCAACCTGAACGGCGTGGCGCTGCTGTACGCGGACCGCATGACCGATTCGATGGAACGCGCCATCGGCGAGACCGAACGCCGCCGCGCCAAGCAGATCGCCTTCAACACCGCCAACGGCATCGTGCCGCGCGGCGTGCACAAGGTCATCAAGGATATGATCGACGGCGTCTACAGCCCGCAGGATGCGCGCGAAGAGCTGCAGGTGGCGCAGGAGACGGCCAAGTACGAATCCATGAGCGAGAAGCAGATCAGCAAGGAGATCAAGCGCCTGGAGAAAGCCATGCTCGATCACGCCAAGAACCTGGAGTTCGAAAAAGCCGCACAGGTGCGCGACCAGCTGCATCATCTCAAGCAGCAGCTGTTCGGCGCACCGGGCGCGGACAATATCGCCTGATGCTTACTTGCCCGCTGACGGCGCCTTGACGAATGTGCTCAAGGCGTCGATCAGTTGCGGCGCCACCGGCAGCTCCGGGCTGCCGTAGGATTTCATCTGCAAGGCTTCGTCGCTGCCGACGATCTTCAGCAGATGGTTCATACCCTCCACCATCACCAGTTTGGCACGCGGCGCGGCCGCCGCCAGCGCCTGCGCTTCCGAAGCCTGCACCTGGATGTCCGACGTCCCCTGCAGGATCAGCACCGGCATGGACAACGCCGCAATCGCCGTGCGCGGATCGTGCTTCAGCGACGAAATCAGATACGGCTGCACCGACGGATGGTAGAGCATCATCAGACCTTGCGGCACATCGTCAACCGTCTTGCCCTGCTTGAGCGCGGCCAGTATGCGTTCGCTCTGGTCGAAGAGCGGCGGCGGCAGCTTCGGCTTGAGCTGGTCGCGCAGGATGTCGTCGAGCGGATGGCCGGCGCCGGCGATCAGCACGCAGGCATCGGCCGGCGCCTGCCGGCAAGCCTCGGCGGCGATCTGCGCGCCTTCGCTATGCCCCGCCATCACCACGCGAGAGAAGCGCGGATCGGCGCGCAGCTTGCGCAGCCAGGCGGTGGCGTCGCCGATGTAGTCGTCCAGCCGCAGATCCTGCGCCTTCCACACCGGCAGCGCGCTGGCGGCTGTGCCGCGCTTGTCGTAGCGCACAGATGCGATGCCATGCTTGGCCAGCGCCTCGGCCACCATGAGCAGCGAGTCGTTAGGGCCCGGCAGCAGCTTGCTGTTGCCGTCGCGGTCAGTCGGGCCGGAGCCTGCGTGCAGCAGCACCACCGGCACCTTGCCGCCGCCATCCGGCAGCAGCTCCGTTCCATACAAGGTGCCGCCGCCCACATCCAGCGACACCGGCCGCTGCGCCGCATGGGCCGACACAGATAACATCAACAGCGACAGCAAGAGCTTGAAGCGCATACCTATTCTCCGATTTGTTGAGGAAGACGTTTGTACAGCAGCAGCGAGTAGCCAGCCGCCAGCGGGGCCCAGGCCATGATCAGCACCAGCAGCACCCAATGCGGGGCGCCCAGGCACAAGGCGAGCAGGCCCAGTACGCCGCTGCCCACCATCAGCTGCGCCGCCAGCCGGTGCGTGGCGTACCAAACGCGTTCGCTGGCGATGGTCCACGGCGTGCGTATGCCCAGGAAGAAGTTGCGGCGCACCTTGCCCATCGGGTTGCCGGTCAGGATAAGCAGGATGAAGACGCCGGCCGGAATGGCCCGCTCCATCGGCACGCCGACGTGCAGCGTGGCCGCCAGCACCAGCGCATAAACGTAGGCGAGCATGCCGACGACAACGCCGAACGTATAGTAGTAAGTCGATTCGAAACCGGCCATGTCGAAGCGCCGCGGCGAGATGGCCGGCAGCACCACACCGGTCAGCGCGATCGCCGCCATCAGGCCGGGACCCAGCAACCATAAGGCCGCGCGCGAGCTGTAGCCGTCCACAACGCCGTCGATGTTCCAGTGCGTGGGCACGCGTTCGGGCAGCTGCGGCGAGAGGTAGTAGGTGGCCGCGCAGGCGGCGGCGATCAGGACGAAGCAAAACAGCAGATAGCGTGTTCTCATTTTTTCCTCGGTTTGGTTTCGGGGCCGGCCAGGTCCATCATCCACGACAGCACATCCTGAAGCACCGTGGTGTTCAAGCCGTACCAGATGGTCTGCCCTTCGCGGCGGCGGGTAATCAGGTCGGCTTCGGCCAGCACCGCGAAGTGATGCGACATGGTGGGTTTGCTCATGTCGAAATGCGCCGCCAGGTCGCCGGCCGTCATCTCGCCCGGACGCAGCAGGCGCAATATCTCGCGCCTTGCCGGATCGGCGATCGCCTTGAACGCATTGTTGGAAGCCTTCATATTGAGACAAACATCTAATTAGATAACCATCTAAATATAGACCTCCATCGAACCCAGGTCAAGCGATTTGACGCGTGCCGCCGGCATGACTATGATTTGCTTTTTAATTAACTGCGAAAGCGACAACCGATGCGCCTTGCCGCCACACTGGCTTTGATACCCGCCCTGCTCCTCAACTCCACCGCTGACGCCTTCGAGCGCCAGGACTGGCTGGACGACTACGCCGCGCTGAAGACAGCGCTGGAGCAGCGCTACGCCAACCTGGCGTGGTTTGCCTCGCCACAGGGCGGCGTCAATCTGCCGGCACTGGACAAGCGCACCCGCCGCCTGCTGGAGATCGCCGAAGACGATGCCATGGCCAAGGCGGCACTGTCCGGCTTCGTCAGCGGCTTCCGTGACGGCCACCTGTCCTCCGCAGGCCCGGTGCTGCAAGCGAAGATAGCGCAGCCGCCGGCGCTGCCCAACATCGACTACTCCAGGCTGAACGCAGCGCAGGCCTGCGCGGCACTCGGCTATGCACCGCAGCGCGGCGTGGCGTTCTCGCTGCCGTTCGAAAGCCTGCCCGGCACCACGCTGGAAGCCGACGGCCTGACGCGCAGCTTCCGCAGCGGCGTGGTGACGGCGCCGGATGGCACGCGCCTGGGCGTCGTGCGCATCGCCCGCTTCCGCCAGCAGGACGCCTCCCCTGCCGCCTGCGTGCAAGCCTGGTCGGAGCGCCAGGCCAAGGGTGCGATGAGCGAAGCCGACATCAAGCCGGTGAAGGAAGCCGCCAGCGCGGCCTGGATGCGCACGCTCGCGGCGCAATTACAGAGCTTCCGCGAGCAGAAGGTGGCGGCGGTGCTGGTCGATGTGGGCGGCAACCCGGGAGGCAACGACAGCGGCGACTGGGCCACGCGCCTGTTCACCGCGCGCGACGTGCATTCGGCGCGCATGCTGATGGTGGCAGCACCGCTGGCGGCGCCATACTTCGACGAGCAGCTGGATCAACTGCGCGCGGCGCAAAAGGAAAAGGATGCGACGCCGGAAGCGCGGGCGATGCTGGAACAATCGATCGCCGCGTTCGAGGCGCGCAAGGCAGGCATCGCGGCGCGCGGCTGCGATCTGTCGTGGGTATGGAATGAACAGCGGCCGTGGCAGCCGTATGGATGCAGCCGCCTGATCGACGCCGGCTACGCCAGCGGACAGGCCGACTACCTGCCGGCCAAGGCCTTCGGCAACAAGAAAATCGCCTCCAGCATCTACTGGGCGGCCGAGGTGGACGATTTGCGCGGTGCCTGGAACGGCCCGGTGTACGTACTGACCGACGGCGGCAGCGCCTCGTCGGCCGAGATGTTTGCCACGTTGATGCAGGACGCTGTCGGCGCCCGCATCGTCGGCCGCGCCAGCAGTGGCGACGGCTGCGGCTTCATGACCGACGCGCCGCCGGTGGAGCTGCCGCATTCGCACCTGCGCTACCGCGTACCGAACTGCACGCGCCTGCGCGCCGACGGCAGCAACGAGGTGGCCGGCGTCAAGCCGGACCTGCCCATCCAGCTGGCCGACGGCGAAGGCGACCGCGCCCGCGCCTGGCGCCTGCTCGATGCGGTGGCGGCCGACTTGCGCGCCCGCGCTGCCCGGCCTTAAAGCGTCTTGACGAACTCGCGTATGCCGCCGAGCAGCATTTCGATGGACATCGCGGTCAGGATCAAGCCCATCAACCGTTCAAAGGCGGTCATCACCTGAGGGCCGAGGACTTTCTGCAGTTTCTCAGCGCTCAGGAACACCGCCAGCCAGACCACGCCCACGGCCGCCAGCGCGGCCACGTGCACCAGCACCTCGCCGGTGCTCTCGCGCGAGAACAGCAGCACCGTGGCCAGCGCCGACGGCCCGGCCAGCGCCGGGATCGCCAGCGGCACGATGAACGGCTCGCCGCCCTCGGTGCGGCCCAGCACGCCATCAGGGTGCGGGAAGATCATGCGGATCGAGATCAGCAGCAGGATCACGCTGCCGCCGATGCGCAGCGACACTTCCGACAACTGCAGCGCTGTCAGGAAGTGGCGGCCGAAGAACATGAAGACCAGCAGCAGCACGAAGGCGATCGCGCACTCGCGGATGACGATGCGCGAGCGGCGCGCGACCGGCACGGGGTTGAGCACGCTGGCGAACAGCGGCACGTTGCCGAACGGGTCAGTCACCAGCAGCAGCAGGATGAAGGTCTGGAAAAAGTTCTGGGTCATGGCATCTCTGGGTCAAAAGAAAAACGGGAGCCGAAGCTCCCGTTTGCAGTGTACCACCAGATTCGACTTAAGCCGATTTGCGGCGGCGTGCTACCACACCCATCAGACCCAGGCCAGCCAGCAGCATGGCGTAGGTTTCTGGTTCTGGTACTGGCGTGGTGACGTAGGTGTAGGTCACGTTGGCGTAGCCGTTGAACGACGTAACGCTCAGCGACTTGGTGTTGCCCGAAGTGCCGTTGAATTCCGAGCTGGCGGTGCCAGCCAGGTTGGCGTGTACCGCGCCGGTGCCGGAGAACAGCGACAGCGTGGCGGCGTCCGAGAACAGTGCCGAATTGCTGAACAGCGTGGCGCCAGGAGCATAGGTCGCGCCCGACAGGCCGGCGTAGTTGGCGGAACCGTCAAACGACGCTTCGACGAAGCTCTTCGAGACCGAACCTTGCAGCACGACCAGGTTGCCGGTCGCAGCGCTCAGTACCAGTTTTTCGCTGGCGGTCGCGGTGATCGTCGAACCCGAGCTGGTGCTCAGATTTTCCACTTTCAGCGTCGGCGTGAACGAGCTGAACAGCTCTACCTTCACCGATTGCAGGGTGCCGAGCGTGGTGTTGAATTTGGTCAGGTCCAGCACGCCGTTGCCGATCTTGGCGTTGGCGATGACGTTGGAATTGACGGTAACGGTGTGGGTAGCAGCCTGGGCAGCGGCCGCACCGCTCAGGGCCGCGATAGCGACGAGAGTTTGAGTCAGTTTTTTCATGTTCTATCCGTGTTAATGTCCGTTTTTTCGGCGGGCGTATCGAGTTGGTGCAGCTCAGGCCTTGCGCGCTTTGCGCTTGGCGGCGACGCCTACCAGAGCAAGGCCGGCCAGCAGCATGCCGTAGGTTTCTGGCTCAGGGACTGGAGCGGTGGTGTAGGTGTAAGTTACCTTGCCGTAGCCGCCGACGGTGGTCATGAAGTCCGCTTCAACGCCGTCGCCGTTGGCTTGGGTGAAAGCCTTGGCCGCGAACAGCGTGGCAACATTGCCGTTGCCGGTGAACAGGGCCAGATCGCTGGCGCCATTGAAGCTGGCGCTGTTCGACAGCGAGTAAGCGTTGTTCAGGTTGAGGGTGCCGTTGCCGTCGATGGTGGCGTTCTGGCTCAGCAGAGGCGCCGAGAACAGGACCAGGGTGCTGTTGTCCGGACGGTTCAGCCACACGTCCACGCTCAGGCTGACAGGAACGGTAATCGCGTCGTCGTTGTAGTTGGTCAGGTCGACTTTGCCGGCCACGTCGGCGAACAGATCGAATTTAACGGAAGTCAGCGTGCCCAGCGATGCGTTGAACTGTGCGAAGTTCAGCACGGCGGTCAGATCGGTCTGGGTGCTGGCGATGACATTGCTGGTGAAGGTTTGGGTGGCAGCCGATGCAGCTGCGGAAACGAAGCAACCTGCTACGAAGAGAGCTTGCGCGATTTTGTTCAAATTCATTGATATTCCAATTCAGATTATTTTTTCACAGGGGAAATATTTTTGCCCAGCTAGACTTCGTGGCGTGGCAAAAAATCTGTTTCCGCCAAACCTTAAAGCAATCTTAACACAAAATATCCTATTTGCATTTCTTTTTCCACATCTAACAGGATATATTTGCAACTATTATTGCCCTAAAGTATTTATTTGTCGTCAAGTAACCACATGTAAAAAAAGCGGCCATCGGCCGCTTTCTGCAGAGCAACAAAACAGCTTAGTTTGCGCTCTCGCCCTTCTTGATCCATGCCGCCAGCTGGTGCGGCCGGATGCCGTCGTAGTCTTCGAACGGCTGGTGGATCCACGGGTTGTGTGGCAGTTCTTCCATCTGGTAGTCCGGCTTGAACACCGAGCTGCCCTTGGTCCAGATCACGGCCGAACGCACTTCGGTGACGCCTTCGAAGTTGTCCTTCAAGTGCTTCATCACCTTGACCAGCGTGACACCCGAATCGGCCAGGTCGTCGACCAGCAGGATGCGGCCGCTCAGCGGGCCCTTGGTCATCGTCATGTATTTGGCGATGTCCAGGTCGCCGCGCACGGTGCCCGCTTCTTCGCGGTACGAGCTGGTCGACAGGATCGCCAGCGGCACGTCGAAGATGCGCGAGAACACGTCGCCAGGACGCACGCCGCCGCGCGCCAGGCACAGCACCTGGTCGAACTTCCAGCCCGACTCGTGCACCTTGAGCGCGAGGCGCTCGATCAGGCGGTGGTATTCATCCCAGGAGACCCAGAGGTGTTTTTCGTTCGTTTGTGGGGTCGTCATTTGCAAAATCCTTTTATTACTCGAATGGATGACGCAGCACGATCGTTTCTTCGCGATCCGGGCCGGTCGAAACCATGTCAACCGGCACGCCGACCAACTCTTCGATACGTTTGATGTAAGCGCGGGCCGTGGCCGGCAGTGCCGCCAGCGACTTGGCGCCCACGGTGCTGTCGGTCCAACCCGGCATTTCTTCGTACACCGGCACGCAACGGGCGGCTTCTTCAGCGCCGGACGGGAAGATGTCCACGGCCACGCCGTCGATGGTGTAGCCGGTGCACAGCTTCAGCGTTTCCAGGCCGTCCAGGACGTCCAGCTTGGTCAGGCACATGCCCGTCACGCCGTTGATCTGCACCGAGCGGCGCAGCAGCGCCGCGTCGAACCAGCCGCAGCGGCGGGCGCGGCCCGTCACGGTGCCGAATTCGTGGCCCACTTGCGCCAGGTGATGGCCAACGCCTGCATCGGTAGGCAGTTCCGAAGGGAACGGGCCGGAGCCGACGCGGGTGGTGTAGGCCTTGGTGATGCCCATGATGTAGTGCAGCATGTTCGGACCGACGCCGGCACCGGCGGCGGCATTGCCGGCCACGCAGTTCGACGAGGTGACGAATGGATAGGTGCCGTGGTCCACGTCCAGCAGCGAGCCTTGCGCGCCTTCGAACAGCAGGTTGGCGCCGGCCTTGTGCGCTGCGTACAGCGCGCTCGACACGTCGGTCACCATCGGACGCAGGCGCGGCACGTAGGCCAGCGCGTCTTCCAGCGTCTTCTGATAGTCGACCTTAGGCGCCTTCAGATAGTGTTCCAGCACGAAGTTGTGGTAGTCCAGGTTCTCGGCCAGTTTTTCTGCGAAGCGCTTTTCGTTCAGCAGGTCGGCGACGCGGATCGCGCGGCGCGCGACCTTGTCTTCGTAGGCTGGGCCGATGCCCTTGCCGGTGGTGCCGATCTTAGCTTCGCCACGCTTGGCTTCACGGGCCAGGTCCAGTGCCGAGTGGTAAGGCAGGATCACAGGCGCTGCGTCCGACACCTTCAGGCGCGACGCGACTTCGACACCGACTTTTTCCAGCTTGTCGATTTCGCGCAGCACGTCCGGCACCGACACCACCACACCGTTACCGATGTAGCAGGCCACGCCCGGGCGCATGATGCCCGACGGGATCAGTTGCAGCGCGGTCTTGACGCCGCCGATGACCAGCGTATGGCCAGCGTTGTGGCCGCCCTGGAAGCGGACCACACCTTGTGCATGATCGGTCAACCAGTCGACGATCTTGCCTTTACCTTCATCGCCCCATTGGGTACCGATGACGACGACGTTTTTTGCGTTTTTCTTTGACATCACACTAACCTAAGTTTTTAAGAATCCAGTTGCTACCATTATCGTCGAGAACCAGAGCGCGGTCGCACTCGAACTCGTCCAGTTCGTTGCTGTGACCCGGCAAACTTTGGATCACGACTTCGCCGGACTTGCGCAGTTCGGCGATTTTTTCCTTCAATTCCGGCGCATTGCCCCACGGCGCGCGGATCGAATGCTTGCGCTCCGCGGTCGGCAACAGTCGCGCCAGTTCGCGCAGGTCGAGCGAGAAGCCGGTGGCGGGACGCGCCCGGCCGAAGGCCTCGCCTACGTGATCGTAACGGCCGCCGCGCGCCACGGCGTTCGGCAGGCCCGGCACGTACAGCGCAAACATCGCGCCGCTTTCGTACTGATAGCCGCGCAGGTCGGCCAGGTCGATCGCCACTTCGGCGCGGTTGATGGCCGAGGCCGCCAACGCCGCCAGTTCGGCCAGCGCCTTGGCGATGCCCGGCAGATCGGGCAGCACTTCGCGCGCCCGCTTCAGCACTTCGACATCGCCGTACAGATTCGGCAGAGCCAGCAGCGCATCGCGCACCACCGGCGAGTATTTTTCAGTCAGGGCTTGCAGGCCCGGCACGTCTTTGGCGCGCAGCAGCAGGTACAGGCTGGCTTCGTCCTTGGCCGCAGCAGCGTCGCCTTCGATGATGGCGCGCAGCACGCCCACATGCGTCAGGTCCAGGCGCACTTCGGTGAAGCCGGCCAGGGCCAGCGAGGCCAGCGCCAGTTCCTGGATCTCGGCGTCGGCTTCCAGGCCGGCGTGGCCGTAAATCTCGGCGCCGATCTGCAACGGCTCGCGAGTCGAGTGCAGGCCCGACGGACGGGTGTGCAGCACGCTGCCGGCGTAGCACAGGCGGGTGACCGAGGCACGGTTCAGCAGGTGGGCGTCGATGCGCGCCACCTGGATGGTCATGTCGGCGCGCAGGCCCAGCATACGGCCAGACAACTGGTCCACCAGCTTGAAGGTGCGCAGGTCTGTATCCTCGCCGGCGCCGGTCAGCAGCGACTCCAGGTACTCCAGCAGCGGAGGCATCACCAGTTCATATCCGTACAGACGGAAATTATCCAGCATCAGGCGACGCAACTCTTCAATCTTGCGGGCTTCCGACGGCAAAACGTCGGCGATATTCTCGGGCAAAAGCCAATTCGGCATGGGGAGGCAATTTAAAAATGAACAATGTGACGCACGCGCCGTGGCCCGTGAAGCGGAAGGCCGAACCTGATATTTTACGCGAAAATGCGTTGCGGGAGGGGAAAAAGATACGATAGCAGCCATTTCCGCCTAGGCGGAAATGGCTATACAACTTATTTTTTGGCAGGAGCCGGGGCCGGGCCGGCGGCGCCGGAGCCCTTGAAATACTTGAAGAAGTCCGAGCTCGAATCCATCACCATCACGTCGCCGTGATTCTTGAAGGTTGCGCGGTAGGCTTCCAGGCTGCGATAGAACTTGTAGAACTCAGGGTTCTTGCCAAATGCTTCAGCGTAGATGGCCGAAGCCTTGGCATCGCCCTCGCCTCGCATCTGCTCCGCATCGCGATAGGCTTCCGCCAGGATCACGGCGCGCTGACGGTCGGCATCGGCGCGGATCTTCTCCGAATCGGCCGAACCGGTCGAACGCAGCTCGTTGGCCACGCGCAGACGCTCCGCCTTCATGCGCTCATACACCGAGTTGTTGATCTGCTCAACGTACTCCACGCGCTTGAGGCGCACGTCGATGATCTCGACGCCGATCTGTGCCGACTCCGCCACCACCTTGGCGCGGATGCCCTCCATCACCTTGCCGCGCTGGCCGGAGATCACTTCGCCGACGGTGCGCTTGGTGATTTCCTCGTTCAGCGCCGCCTTGACGATCTGCGACATACGGTCACGGGCGCGATTCTCATCGCCGCCGAAAGTCACGTAGTACAGCTTGGGCTGGTTCTCGTTGCGGCCGATGCGCCATTTGACGAAGCTGTCGACCAGGATGTTCATCTTCTCGGCCGTGATGAAGCGCTCGGCGTCCGGCGTCTCGATGGTCATGATGCGGTTATCCAGATACACGACATTCTGGAACGGCGGCGGCAGTTTGAAATGCAGCCCCGGCTCGCGTATCACTTCCTTGATCTGGCCCAGCGCGAACACGATCGCATACTTGCGCTGGTCGACCACGAACATGGTCGACGACAGCAGCAGGAAGGCGACGAAGGCCGCTATGAGGGTACTGGCTATGCGGTTCATTAACGACCCTCCCGTTCACGTAAGGCATCGCGGGCGCGTGAATCGCGCTGGCGACTGACTTCCACCTGCGGCATCACATCGGCCGGCAGCGTGGTGGTCGATGGCGGCATGGCGGCTGCCTGCGCGGCGGCGCGAGCCGCTGCGGCAGCGCTGTCGGTGGCCGCAGCCTGGGCGATCAATTTGTCCAGCGGCAGATACAGCAGGTTGCTGCCGCTCTTGGCATCGACCATCACCTTGCTTGCGCTGGTGAAGATCTGCTGCATGGTTTCCAGGTACATGCGGTCGCGCGTGACGCCCGGAGCCTTCTGGTACTCGGTCAGCACCTGCTTGAAGCGCGCCGCGTTACCGGTGGCGTTTTCAGTGACCATCGAACGATAGCCCTCGGCTTCCTGCAACAAGCGCGAAGCGGCGCCGCGCGCTTTAGGAATCACGTCGTTGGCGTAGGCCTGGCCTTCGTTCTTCTGGCGCTCGCGATCCTGCCCTGCTTTGACTGCATCGTCGAAGGCGCCCTGCACCTGCTCCGGCGGTTGCACCGCTTGCAGGGTGACGTTCGAAATCAGCACGCCGGAAGCGTAGCGGTCGAGGATCTGCTGCATCAGCTGCTGGGTTTCGAGGGCGACCTTGTCGCGGCCCTCGTACAGCACGAAGTCCATCTTGTTCTTGCCGACGATTTCGCGGATCGAAGTCTCGGCCACCTGGCGTACGGTGTCCTCCTCGTCGCGGTTGTTCATCAGCCAGGCCACCGGGTCTTTCAGCTTGAACTGAACGGCGAACTGGATGTCGATGATGTTCTCGTCGTCGGTCAGCATCAGCGATTCGCGCGCCTGCTTGTTCTTGACGTTGCCCCGGTAGCCGATTTCCACCATGCGCATTTGCGAGACCTTGACGGTTTCGTCGCTCTGGAACGGATACGGCCAGCGCCAGTTGAAACCGGAGCCGGCGAGGTGACTGACTTTGCCGAAGGTGTAGACCACGCCGGCCTGCCCTTCCTGCACGATGAAGGAGCCGCTGGCGAGCCAGATCAGCGCGACCACGGCGCCGATGGCGCCTGCGGTGGCGCGCATGCCGGCCAGGTCGGAACGGCCGCCGTTGCCGCCGCCGCTGCCACCGCCATTACCGTCGGGACGATTCTTCTGGCCGAAGAAGCTGTTCAGGCGCTGATTGAAATCGCGCCACAGCTGCTCCATATCCGGTGGACCTTCGCCGGGCTTCTTGCCTTCATTGGCTTGCGGCTTGCCTTCTTTCTGGTCCGAGCCCCAGCGGGGATCGTTCAGCGACAGCTTCAAGCCGAGACGTTTCATAAGTGACGAGACACGCATTAGTGTGATCCGACATGAGTAAGGGTGGGACTGCTATCCGGTTCCGCTTCGGGTTCAGCTGGTTCTTCGTCTGCTTCTTCATCGACGTGGTAGGCCTGATTGAGCCGGGCACCCGGCGCGTTCTTGGCCCATTCCACGATGGCGCCGCGCAAAAGGTCCAGTCCTTGACCGGTGCGGGCGCTGAGGAAAACGCGGGAAATCTTATCATATTCATCCCGCTCAACCGACGGCTCCAGGCCTGCGGCGTCGATCTTGTTCCACACCAGTATCTGCGGGATATGATCGGCGCCGATTTCCTTGAGCACCAGGTTGACCTGCTCGATCTGCTCCATGCGCACCGGCGACGAAGCGTCGACGACGTGCAGCAGCAGGTCGGCATGGATGGTCTCCTCCAGCGTGGCGCGGAACGCCGCCACCAGCTGGTGCGGCAGCTCGCGCACGAAACCGACCGTATCGGAGATCACCACATTGCCCACTTCCTGCCCCATGTAGACACGGCGCGAGGTGGTATCCAGCGTGGCGAACAATTGATCTGCTACATAAACGCCGGCCTTGGTGACGGCGTTGAACAGCGTCGACTTGCCGGCATTGGTGTAGCCGACCAGCGACACCGAGAAGGTCTGGCTGCGGCCGCGCGAACGGCGCTGGGTTTCATGCTGCTTGCGCAGCTTGTCCAGACGCGCGCGCAAGGCCTTGACCCGCTCGCCGATCAGCCGGCGGTCGGTCTCCAGCTGGGTTTCGCCGGGACCGCGCAAACCGATACCGCCCTTTTGACGCTCAAGGTGAGTCCAGCCGCGTATCAGGCGCGTGGCCAGATGCTGCAGCTGAGCCAACTCCACCTGCAGCTTGCCCTCGTGGGAGGCGGCGCGCTGGGCGAAGATGTCGAGAATCAGGCTGGTGCGGTCCAGCACCCGAATGTTCAGGCGCTTTTCCAGGTTACGCTGTTGAGCCGGCGACAGCGCGTGATTGAAGATGACGATTTCGATGCGGTGATCCAGCACGGCCAGACCGATTTCATCGGCCTTGCCGCTGCCGACGAAATAGGCTGCGTCCGGAGAGGAGCGCTTGGCCGTGATCGTCGTTACCGGTTCCGCACCTGCTGAGCGGGCCAGCAGTTGCAGTTCCTCGACGCTGGCGGCAAAGTCGCCCTGACCGAAATCGATACCGACTAGAGCTGCGCGCATACGACGGTCAGGCAGATTGGGAAGAAGCGGTGTTGCAAGCGCTTATTCCGCTTCGGATTCAATGTTGAGGTTGACGGCGCGTGCCGGTACCACGGTGGAGATGGCGTGCTTGTAGACCATCTGGGTCA
Organism: Rugamonas rivuli; assembly: GCF_009380165.1. Lineage (GTDB taxonomy): Bacteria > Pseudomonadota > Gammaproteobacteria > Burkholderiales > Burkholderiaceae_D > Rugamonas > Rugamonas rivuli. The sequence goes on along the minus strand of NZ_WHUF01000002.1, from coordinate 419,953 downwards.
CGGTGTTACGCAGCAGTACGACGTACTGATCGAACGATTCGATATGGCCTTGCAGCTTGATGCCGTTGACCAGGTAGATCGAGACAGGAACATGCTCTTTGCGCAAGGCATTGAGGAATGGGTCTTGTAACAGTTGCCCTTTGTTGCTCATAACAGCTCCATTTTATGTTGTTGTGTTGGAATTGGAGGCGAAACGCTTAATTTCAAGTACGTGGCCCAGCGAAAGTCAAACATTTTTCGCTGAAACACCGTTCGCCACGGGGAGAATGGTGCTTCTAAGCCACTGTAACCTGTTTTTGCCTTTTTTGCAGGGCGCACCTGCAAAAAAACCGCTTATTTCGACGGAGTTTTCGCGAATGGATTCTTACCGGTACGCAGTTCGATGCGCAGCGGCGTACCCACCAGGTTAAACGTATCGCGGAAATGCTTTTCCAGATAGCGCTTGTACGGCTCGCCGACCGCGTCCAGGGCATTGCCGTGGATGACGATCACCGGAGGATTCATGCCGCCCTGGTGCGCATAACGCAGCTTCGGACGGATCGAACCCTTGCGGCGCGGCTCCTGCTTCTCCACCGCTTCGATCAGCGCGCGGGTCAGCTTGGGCGTCGACAGGTCGGCGAACGCGGCTGCATAAGCCTGGTCCAGCGACTTCATCAACGGGCCGATGCCCTGCGCCTTCAGCGCCGAGATGAAGTGCATCTTGGCGAAGCCGAGGAAGTCCAGCTTGCGGTCGATGTCGATCTTGATCTCGTCGCGCTCGTCGCTGCGCAGGCCGTCCCACTTGTTGACGGCGATGACCAGCGCGCGGCCGGTCTCCAGCACGAAGCCGGCGATGTGGGCGTCCTGCTCGGAGATGTCCTGTTGGGCATCGAGCATCAGCACGACCACGTTGGCTTCCGAGATCGATTGCAGCGTTTTGACGACCGAGAATTTTTCGATCGCTTCGAACACCTTGCCGCGGCGGCGGATACCGGCCGTGTCGATCAGCGTGTACTGCTTGCCGTCGCGCTCGAACGGAATCTCGATCGAGTCGCGGGTGGTGCCCGGCATGTCGAAGGCGATCACGCGCTCTTCGCCCACCAGGGTGTTGATCAGCGTGGACTTGCCGACGTTCGGGCGGCCGACCAGCGCGATCTTGATGCCGTGGTCGGTCTTCTCCAGCTCGGCCGCGTCTTCAGGACGCTGGGCGAAGGCCAGGTCGAGCGCCTCGTCCACCAGGTCGGCAACGCCGTCGCCGTGTGCCGACGAGATCGAGTAAGGCTCGCCCAGTCCCAGTTCGTAGAAGTCGGCGACGACTGCGGTGTAGCGCATGCCTTCCGACTTGTTCACGACCAGCATGACCGGACGGCCGCTTTTACGCAGGAAGTCGGTAATGGTTTTGTCATGCGGCGTCAGGCCCTGGCGGCCGTCGACCAGGAAGACGACGATGTCGGCTTCGGCCACGGCCTGCTTGGTCTGCTTGGCCATCTCATGCATGATGCCTTCCTTGGCGACCGGCTCGAAGCCGCCCGTGTCAATGACGAGGAAGGGACGTTCGCCGACACGGCCCTCGCCATAGTGACGATCTCGCGTCAACCCAGGCAAGTCCGCCACCAGCGCATCGCGCGAGCGGGTCAGACGATTAAACAAGGTCGATTTCCCTACATTGGGTCGACCCACTAGTGCGATTACCGGCTTCATTTTATTACTCGACCGCGAGAGCGGTCACTGTCCCTGATTGGGTTTGGAAAATCAAATTCGTGCCGGCGATAACAGGGTCCGATTGAATCGGGCTGCCATCGGTCGCGGCGCGACCTAGCAAAGCGCCATCTTCCCGCGACAGGAGATGGATGTAACCCTGGTAGTCGCCGACGGCTACGGCACGGCCGTAGGACACAGGCGTCGACAGGCGGCGGTAAGCCAGCTTGTCGTTCTTCCAGGCGTTGCTGCCGTTTTCACGGCTGTAGGCTGCAACTTCGCCTTTGTCGTCGGAGACGAATACAAAACGCTGGTCCACCGCCACGCCCACGTCGGACGAAGCTGGCTTGCTCCAGTGCGGTGCGCCGGTGATGGCGTCGTAGCAGGCCACGCGGCCCTGGTACGACACGGCGCACACATCTTTTTCCAGGATCACCGGCGTGCCGGCGATATCGGTCACGCGTTCCAGCTCGGTGGCGCCGCGCGGTTCGCCGACCACCACTTCAAAGCGGGTCAGGCCGCCGGCCAGGGCCAGCGCCAGCAGCTTGCCGCCAGGCTGGGCGACATACACATTCGGTCCGTTGATGACCATGCCCGGCGCGTTGCGCAGGGTCAGGGCCGGCGTGGTGCGGGCCACGCTCCAGCGTTTGACGCCGGTCTTGGCTTCATACGCGGTGATCTGGTTGTCGACGCTGCGCACTACCACCACGCCGCCGCCCACCACCGGCGAGGACAGCACCTCGCTGCTGGCCTGGGCTTTCCACAGCTGCTTGCCGTTGGCGTCGAACGCAAGGATAACACCCTTGACGCCACCGACCACGGTAACGTCGCCATCGCTGCCGACGCCGGCCGTGAGGTCGGAACCGGTCTTGACGTGCCATTGTTCCTTGCCTGTGGCCGCGTTCAGGCGCACCAGCGCGCCGCCGGCGTCGGCCACGTACAGGCTGTCGCCCACCAGCGCCGGGGTGAAGACGGCGGTGCCGGCCTTGCCCAAGGAGTATTTCCAGACCGTCTTGGGCGTGACGCCGCCCTTCAGTTCAACCAGCGGCGCAGGCAGGTTCTTGGTTTCTTTGGACGAGAACAAGGAACAACCGGCCAACATCGCAAACACGCTTGCAGCAATAACTTTTTCGGTAATACGCATTTTTTAACCTTGATCTGGAGGCGCCGGCGATGGCCGGCGCCGATGAATTACGCTGCGTCCTTGGCGGCAGGCACGGAGCCGCCGATGGCTTCGAATTTCAGCTGGATCAGCTGACGGCCAGGGTTCTTCTTGTCGGTGGCGTCCAGCGCGGCCTGGTAGGCGGCGCGGGCTTCCACCAGCTTGTTCTGCGCGACCAGGATGTCGCCCTTGCGGTCGGCCACGGAGCCGGCGAACTGCGGCGCCACTTCACCAGCCAGCACTTTCAGCGCTTCATCGTAGGCTTTCTCGTCCAGCAGCAGGCCGGCCAGGCGTACCTTGGCCACCGCCTTGAATTCGTCGCCGCCATGCTCGGCAGCCCATTGCAGCTGGGCCTTGGCCGATTTCAGATCGTTCGCTTCGAAGCTGCTCTTGGCCGCGACCAGCGCGCTCATCGAGGCGTAGGCGGTGCTGCCGAATTTGCTTTCCATGTCGGCGGCGGCGCGCAGCACCTTGGCGTTGTCCTTGGTGCCCACGGCCGCTTGCAGCTCGTCGTACAGCGCCGACGCTTGTGCGGACTGGGTGCGCTGGTAGTAGTTCCAGCCGGTGAAACCCGAATACGCGGCCAGGCCGGCGATCAGTACCCACGAGGTCAGATTGCCGTACTTGTCCCACCATGCTTTGAGGGTCGCAATTTGTTCTTGTTCTTCGAGATCGTATGCCATGTCAGTTCGTCTGCTAGTTATGGGTTATTGAAAGTACAGCTTAGTGATTGCAATGCTCGTCGTGCACGTGGTGGTGATGGTCGCCGCTATCGGTGATCTGGTCGACGACGAAATCGACGACGTCGTCGAACGGCACCGTCGACTGCTGCGCCGCGCCCTCTTCCGCGCGCATCGCCTTGACGCTGGCGGTGTGGTTGGCCACTTCGTCTTCACCGATGATGACGGCGAACGAGGCGCCGCTGCCATCGGCTTTTTTCATCTGGGTCTTGAAGCTGCCAGGGCCGTTGGCGGTCGAAGCGTGCATGACCACATCCAGGCCGGCGTCGCGCAGGCGCTCGCCCAGCACGAAGGCTTGCAGCTGCGCCGCTTCGCCCTGGTGCACCAGGTAGACGTCGCACTGGCCCGGCGCTACCGGCTCGCCGGCTTCCTTCATCAGTTCCAGCAGGCGCTCGATGCCCATGGCGAAACCGACGGCGGGCGTCGGCTTGCCGCCGAAGGAAGCGATCAACGGATCGTAACGGCCGCCGGCGCACACGGTGCCTTGCGAGCCCAGTGCGTCCGTCACCCATTCGAACACGGTGCGGTTGTAGTAATCGAGGCCGCGCACCAGGCGCGGATTGATCACGTACGGAATGTTGTTGTGGTCGAGGATCTTGCGCACGCCGTTGAAGTGGGCCAGCGATTCTTCGCCCAGGTAGTCCAGCAGCTTCGGCGCGGCGTTGACGATTTCCTGCAGCGCCGGATTCTTGGTGTCCAGGATGCGCAGCGGGTTGCTGTGCAGGCGGCGCTTGGCTTCGGCGTCGAGCAGGTCTTCGTGTTTTTCCAGATATGCGATCAGGTCGACGCGGTGGCGCGCGCGCTCTTCGGCATCGCCGATCGAGTTCAGTTCGAGGCGGATGTTTTCCAGGCCCAGGTCATCCCACAGGCGGCGGCACAGCATGATCATTTCGGCGTCGACGTCAGGACCGTTGAAGCCGACGGCTTCGCAACCGAACTGGTAGAACTGGCGATAGCGGCCGCGCTGCGGACGCTCGTGGCGGAACATCGGGCCGGTGTACCACAGGCGTTTAGGGCCTTCGTAGACCAGGTTATGCTCGATCACCGCGCGCACCGTGCCGGCCGTGCCTTCAGGACGCAGGGTCAGCTTGTCGCCGTTCATCGAGTCTTCGAACGAGTACATTTCCTTTTCCACGATGTCGGTCACGGCGCCGATGGCGCGCGCGAACAGCGCGGTGTTTTCCACGATAGGCGTGCGGATCTGCTGGAAGCCATAGCTCTGCACCACCGATTGCGCGGTATTTTCAAACAGCTGCCACAGATGCGAATCGGTCGGCAGAATGTCGTTCATGCCTTTGACGGCTACAATTTTCTCAGTTTTGGACATAATTCTTTTTCACGTAATTCAGTACGATTTCCTGGAACTCTTCAACGATGCGATCACCGCGCAGCGTGGCGAACTTGGCGCCGTCGACGAACACCGGCGCGGCCGGCGATTCGCCGGTGCCCGGCAGGCTGATGCCGATGTTGGCATGCTTCGATTCGCCAGGGCCGTTGACGATGCAGCCCATCACGGCTACGTTCATCGCCTCCACGCCCGGGTAGGTCTTTTTCCACTCCGGCATCTGGTCGCGCAGATAGGTCTGGATGTTGTCGGCCAGTTCCTGGAAGGTGGTCGAGGTGGTGCGGCCGCAGCCCGGGCACGCGATCACCATCGGCGTAAATTTGCGCAGGCCCATGGTCTGCAAGATCTCCTGGCCGACCACGACTTCCTTGGTGCGGTCGCCGCCCGGCTCCGGTGTCAGCGAGATGCGGATGGTGTCGCCGATACCCTCTTGCAGCAGCACCGACAGCGCGGCCGTCGAAGCGACGATGCCCTTGCTGCCCATGCCCGCTTCGGTCAGGCCCAGGTGCAGCGGATAGTCGCAGCGCTTGGCCAGTTCGCGGTACACGGCGATCAGATCCTGCACGCCCGAGACTTTGCACGACAGGATGATCTTGTCGCGACCCAGGCCCAGTTCTTCGGCGCGCACGGCGTTCTCGATGGCCGAGGTAATCAGCGCCTCGTACATCACCGCCTGCGCGGACCACGGCTCGGCGCGGCCGGCGTTTTCATCCATGATGCGGGCCAGCAGCGCCTGATCCAGGCTGCCCCAGTTGACGCCGATGCGCACCGGCTTGTCGTAGCGCGCGGCCACTTCGATCATCTGCGCAAACTGCGTGTCGCGCTTGGCGCCCTTGCCGACGTTGCCCGGATTGATGCGGTACTTCGACAGCGCCTTGGCGCACTCCGGATAATCGTTGAGCAGCGTGTGGCCGTTGTAGTGGAAATCGCCGACCAGCGGCACGTCGATCTCCATCTTGTCCAGCTGTTCGCGGATGTACGGCACGGCGGCAGCGGCTTCAGGACGGTCCACCGTCAGGCGCACCAGCTCCGAACCGGCGCGCGCCAGTTCCTTGATCTGAATCGCGGTCTCGATCACGTTGGCGGTGTCGGTGTTGGTCATCGACTGCACCACCACGGGGGCGTCGCCGCCCACCCAGATCTTGCGCTGGCCGTGCATCACCAGCACGCGGCGGCTGGCGCGGCGATTCAATGGTCCCGAAGGGATAGCTGTTTGCGTTGAAGACATGATCGTTCTATTCGTACTTTTAACTTGCTTATTTGATGTTCACGCGCGAGATCGTACCGCCTGCGACCGGCGGCAACGCCAGCGGCGCGCCGCCCAGCGTGGCTTCCACGCCGCCCGGTTTGCCGACGATCAGCAGTGCCGGATCCTTGATATCGAAGGTCTCGGTGCTGCCGGCTTTCACCAGCCGCGAAATCAGCGGCGTCGTGCCTGGGCGGCGGATCTCCACCCACGAATCCTGCGTCACTTTCAACACCAGCTGATTACCGCTGGCTGCCACCGGAGCGGGTGCGGGCGCTGGCGGCGACACTTGCGCAACCGGCGCGGCCGGTGCTGGCGCAGGCGCCGCAGCGGCTGGCGTCGTTGCTGGCGTCGTCGCTGGCGCTGCATCCGCCGGAGCGCCTGGCGGCGGCACCGAAATCAGCGGCACACTCGGCGACTGCAACGGCGCGGTTTCCTGGCCTGGCTTGGCGATCGTGGTCTCGATCGGCGCCACCGCCACGTCGGCCGGCTTGGCCGCTTCGGCGGTCGCGCTGGCCGATGCATCCTTGTCCGAACGCTGGAACAGCGAGGCCGGGATCAAACCGGTCTGGTAGGCATACGCGCCGGCGGCGGCAACCACCACCACGACGGCCACGCCGACCAGCCATGCGGCCGGGCCAGGCGAACGTCCCGTCATCGACGGGAAGCGCGACTCGGTGAAGGTGGCGGCGATTTCCTTGCGCGGCGGCGCAGCCTCGTGGCTGGTCGGCGAGATCACTTCGATCATCGCCACCAGCGGCGTGGCGTCTATCTTCACGACCTTGGCGTAGGCGCGCACAAAGCCGCGCACCACGGCCATATTCGGCAGCGCGGCGTAGTCGCCCGCTTCCAGCGCCTTGACCTGGCGCGGGGCCAGCTTCAGCTGGTCGGCAATCTGTTCGACCGTCAGCCCCATCGCTTCGCGCTGGGCTGCCAGTTGTGCTCCGGGCGTGGCCAGGCTGCTGCCCTGGTCCTTTGGCGGTTCTGCCCACTCTGAATTCATTGGTATCCCTGTCTCACTCATCAAACGCCCCACGTTGATAAGCAGCATACTCGGTCGAGCCGGGGTGGTGGCGGCGCAATTGCGTCGCCCAGCTGGTTTCCGCTCCCGTATCGCCCGCTTTATGCTGCACCTTAATCCCGAGCCACAGCACTTCGGCCGTCAGGCTCTCCATCTTTGCCACCTTGTTCAGACGGGTAATGAAGAAATTGGCGCGCACATAATCGCGCTTTTCAAAATATACCCGCGCCAGATTGGCGTTGGTGGCCGGCAGGTCGGGCGTCAACTGCAAGGCTTGCAGCAGATAACGCTCCGCGCTGGCGTAATCCTTGATCTTCAGTGCGCAGGAACCGGCGTTGTTCGCGGCGTTGGCCGGCGAACGGTAGGACCGGTTGCCCAGGGCCGCATCGAACAGCGGCAGCGCCTCGGCCACGCGGCCGGCCTGGCACAGGAAAGAGCCGTAATTGTTGGCCAGATCCGGGTTCGCAGGCGCCAGCTTGCGGGCGCGCACGAAGTTATCCTCGGCCAGGCCGTACTCGCCCATCGCCTGGTAGATCAGGCCGCGCATGCCGTAAGCGTCGGCATAGGCCGGATCGGCCGTCAACGCCAGCTTGACTTCGTCCAGCGCGAACGGGTACTGGCCCTGTTCGTAGTAGCCGACCGCCAGCTGCATGCGGATCTCCACCTTGCGCTGGGCCGCAGTCTGGTCCGACACGGTGGCCAGTTCGGCCTGGCCGCTGTTGCCGCGTTCCGGTCCCGGCGACGCACAGCCGGCCAACGCCCCTGCCGCGCACAAGGCGACGAGACTGAGCCGGCTCCGCTGCGCCAGGAAGGTCATCAGGAACGAATCTCCACGATCTTGCCGAAGTTGGCGCCGAATTTTTGCTGATACTCGGCCATCTTCTCCATGCGCTGGGCGACCTTGGTGCGGTCCTGGACTTCGCCGGCCAGCTGGCCGCAGGCGGCGTCGATATCGTCGCCGCGCGTTTTGCGGATGGTGGTGACGATGCCGCCGTCGACCAGGATCTGCGCGAAGGCCTTGATGCGCGGGTTCTTCGAGCGCAGCAGGCCCGATTCCGGGAAGGGATTGAACGGAATCAGGTTGAATTTGCAGTTGACGCCGAACTCGCGGTCCTGGACCAGGGCCAGCAGTTCACGGGCGTTCTCGTCGGAGTCGTTGACGCCGTCGAGCATGCAGTACTCGAAGGTGATGAAGTCGCGCGGCGCAAATTCCAGGTAGCGCTTGCAGGCGGCCATCAGCTCTTTGAGGGGGTATTTTTTGTTCAGCGGGATCAGGCTGTCGCGCAGCTTGTCGTTCGACGCGTGCAGCGAGACGGCCAGCGCCACCGGCACTTCCTGCGACAGCTTGTCCATCATCGGCACCACGCCGGAGGTGGACAGGGTCACGCGGCGGCGCGACAGGCCGTAGGCGTTATCGTCCAGCATCAGCTTGAGGGCGGTGGCGGTCGGCTCGAAGTTCAGCAGCGGCTCGCCCATGCCCATCATGACCACGTTGGTGATCTGGCGTTCGCCTTTCGGGCCGGGCTCGATGCCCTTGGTGCGGCGCAATTCGAACTCCGCCATCCACAGCTGGCCGATGATTTCGCCAACCGACAGATTGCGCGAGAAGCCCTGCTTGCCGGTCGAGCAGAAGCGGCAGTTGACGGCGCAGCCGGCCTGGGTCGAGATGCACAGCGTGCCGCGGTTTTCTTCCGGGATGAACACGGTTTCGACCGCGTTGCCGTTGCCGACGTCGACCAGCCATTTGCGGGTACCGTCGGTGGACGTGTGGTCGCTGATGATGGCCGGCGCCGTAACGTGGGCGCGGGTTTTCAGTTTGTCGCGCAGCGACTTGGCCAGATCGGTCATGCTGTCGAAATCCGACGCGCCGAATTGGTGGATCCAGCGCTGCAGTTGCTTGGCGCGGAACGGCTTCTCTCCCAACTCGGCGCAATAAGCGATAAGTTGCGCGGGATCGAAGTCCAGCAAGTTGGTCAGAGGTGCGTTCATATTCTGGTTCAAAACAGTACTAATCATTTTTTCCGTTTCCGCACCGCGGCGCGGAAACGGATCTACTAAAAATTACTTACCGAAGAAGTAAGCGATTTCAACTTGGGCGGCTTCGACAGCGTCGGAACCGTGAACAGCGTTAGCGTCGATCGAATCGGCGAAATCGGCGCGGATGGTGCCTTTGTCAGCCTTCTTAGGATCGGTAGCGCCCATCAGTTCGCGGTTTTTCAGGACTGCGTTTTCGCCTTCCAGAGCTTGGATCATGACTGGACCGGAGACCATGAAGTCAACCAGATCCTTGAAGAAACCGCGCTCTTTGTGTGCAGCGTAGAAGCCTTCGGCTTCTTCACGCGACAGTTGCTTCATTTGAGCAGCAACGATCTTCAGGCCAGCGCCTTCGAAGCGGCTGTAGATTTGGCCGATTACGTTTTTTGCAACTGCGTCTGGTTTGATGATCGACAGGGTGCGTTCGATTGCCATTTAAAAAACTCCAATAAAAAGAAAGGTTTAAAACAAAATTGATAACTCAATCAACCTTTGATTTTACCATAGAACACCCCATATACCGAGAAACGGCAGTAGATAAGCTTGCAAGATAGGCCATCGGAAGCTGTTTTGCGAGGAAAAATCAGGCATATGACCGCATTAAGCCATCTTTAAGCAGGTTTTCTGGGCAATTTTGCGCATTTTTACCCCGGCGTGCTATGCTTTTGGCAAGCGGTATTCGAATCACTATGAAGGAGGTTCTCTATGAACAACATGCAAAACACCTACGACCTGGCGGGAAGCCGCCAGTCGGTGCAACACAAAGTGCTGCGCAACACCTACTGGCTGCTGGCGCTGTCGATGGTACCGACCATTTTTGGCGCGGTGCTGGGCGTCTCGCTGCACCTGCCGCTGGGCGGCGGGCTGATGGCGCTGCTGTTCCTGGGGATCGCCTTCGGCTTCATCTGGGGCATTGAGAAGAACAAGGATTCCGGCCTGGGCGTGGCCCTGCTGCTGGGCTTCACCTTCTTCATGGGCTTGTGGCTGACGCCTCTGCTGTCGCGCATCCTGGGCTTCTCCAACGGCGGCTTCCTGATCATGACCGCGTTTGGCGGCACGGCGTCGGTGTTCGCGGTACTGGCGACCATCGCCACGGTATCGAAGCGCGACTTCTCGGGCATGGCCAACTGGCTGTTCGCGGGCGTGGTGGTGATCCTGCTGGCTTCGATCGCCAACATCTTCCTGGGCATCCCGGCGCTGGCTATCGTGATCTCGGTGGTAGCGATCGCGATCTTCTCGGCTTACATCCTGTATGACGTGCAGCAGATCATCAACGGCGGCGAGACCAACTACATCCGCGCCACGCTGAACATCTACCTGGACGTGTACAACATCTTCGTCAACCTGCTGTCGCTGCTGGGCATCTTCGGCGGCAACCGCGACTAAGCGACACCAGCAACACCAACGAAAGCCGGCCTAGCGCCGGCTTTTTTTATGGTGGGGTTAGCGGACGTGGAAGCGGGTGGTGGTGATGACTTGGGCGTTGGCGTCGATCAGGGCCAGCTGGTGTGGGCCGGGGACGGGGCGCCAGGCGTAGTCGGTGTTGGCCTGGCCTAGATCGGCGCCGTCGAGGCGCCACGACAGACCCTTGCCGCCCTGCGCCTGGAAGAAGACGCGCTGGATGGCGTCCGGGATGTCGGGGTCGATGGCGATGATGCTTGCTTCGCCAGGGTAGAGAATCTTCGCGGCGCGCTGGGTCTCCTGCACCAGCGCGATGACAGGGCTTTCGGTGCCGGCGATGAACCATTCGCCGCGCGCCGATTCCAGCGCCGGCTGGTAGACGATCTGCTGGCGCACCACGCCAGCCGGCGCCTGCGGCGCCCTGCCCGGCTGCCCGCGATGCAGGTAATCCATCACGTCGCGCCACACCGGCGCCGCGCCGCTGACGCCGGAAACATCCCACATCGACTGTCCATCGAAGTTGCCGACCCAGACGCCCACCGTGTACCGGTCGGTGTAACCCATGCACCAGTTGTCGCGCATGTCCTTGCTGGTGCCGGTTTTGACGGCGCTCCAGAAGGTCGTGGCCAGCTCGTTCTTCAGGCCGAAAGTCAGGCTGCGCGCCGCGCGGTCGGACAGGATGTCGCCGATGATGAAGGCCGCCCTGCCGTCCAGCACCCGCCGCGTGGACGCAGCAGCCCCACGCGGCGCCAGCGTCACCGGGCCATACACGCCGCCGTTGGCCAGCGTGCGATAGGCGTTACTCAACTCCAGCAGCGTGACCTCGGCCGATCCCAGCGCCAGCGAATAGCCGTAATAGTCCGGTGATTCGGTCAGGCTGTTCAAGCCCACGTCATGCAGGCGTTCGTAGAAGCGATCCATGCCCGTCATCACCAGCGTACGCACCGCCGGCACGTTGAGCGAGCTGGCGAGACTGGTGCGCACGCTGACGTGGCCTTTGAATTCCTTGTCGTAGTTCTGCGGGATATACAGGCCGGTCGGCGTGGAGATGTCGATCGCCGTATCGTCCATCACCGACGCGGCCGTGATCAGCCTGCGCTCCAGCGCCAGCTCGTACAGAAAAGGCTTGAGCGTGGACCCGGCCTGCCGCAGCGCCACCACGCCATCGACCTCGCCGGTGCCGGCATTGCCGACATAGGCCAGGATCTCGCCGCTGGCGTTATCCAGTACCACCACCGCGCCGTCGTTGACGTTGCGCGTCCGCAGCGACATCAGCTGCTGGCGCAAGGCCGCCTGTGCGTAGCGCTGCAGGTCGGCGTCGAGCGTGCTGCGTACCGACTGTCCGCCGCTGGTCAGCAACTGCTGCGCTACCTGCGGCGCGGGAGGCAAATCGGCCGCCAGCAGCGGGCGGCTCATCGCGATCATGGTCCTCAGTTCGATCTCGCTACAGGTAGCAGGCGCCTTGAGTTCACGCGACAGCGCACACGCGCGCTGCCACACCACCTTGGGCGCCGCGCCCGGCCCGCGCAGCAGGCTGGCCAGGATCATCGATTCGGTCAGGTTCAATCCCGACGGCGCCTTGCCGAACAGGCCCCGCGCCGCCGCGCCCACGCCTTGCAGCTCGCCTCGGAACGACACCAAGTTCAGATAGGCTTCCATGATCTGCGGCTTGGTCCAGCTGGCGTCGATCTCGCGGGCGGCCTTGATCTGGTCCCACTTCTGGCCCCAGCTGCGGCCCTTGGCGGAGGCCTGCAGATGCGGGTCCAGCTGCGCAGCCAGCTGCATGGTGATGGTGGACGCGCCGCGCGGACGGTTGCGGAACAGGTTGTCCCAGGCGGCCTTGGTGGCCGCGCTCCAGTCCACGCCTCCGTGTTCGTAGAAACGCTGGTCTTCGGCTTGCAGCACGGCGGCCGGCAGGCTGGGGGAGATATCGGCCAGCGCCACCCACGGCAGGCGGCGTACTTTCATGTCGATGCGCAGCGACTGCACCGGCTGGCCGTTGCGGTCCAACAGTTCGGCCTCCGACGAGCGGTAGCCGGCGCGCACCTGCTCCGGCGTCGGTACGCTAAACGCATCGGCATTCGGCGCGGCGCCATGCGCGGCGCCGGCCAGCGCCAGCAAGCTTGCTGCTATCAGTTTCATTTCACGCTCATCGGTGCATTCGGCGCTTCGCCAAACATCTCCGGGCTGTACATCGCTTCGACACGCGTAGTCGGCAGGTTGAACTGGCCCGGATTATTCAAACGCACAGTGTACTCCACGCTCCACTTACCTTTCGGGACGAACTGGTAGAACGCGTGATAACCCTCGAAGGTACGCTCCTCGAACACCGGCCAGGTCCAGCCGGTGCTCTTGTTGCCAGTACTGAGCAGCTGCGAATCGCGTCCCAGCCCGGAACCCAACACAGTGGCGCTGGCCGGAATCGGATCGTCCACCACCACCCAGGTCATATCCGACTGCGCTTCCAGATCCAGGTGCACGCGATAGACATCGCCACGCGACCAAACGCCAGCCTTCTTCTGCTCCACCGGCGTAATGGTCTTGGAGATCCTGTAGCCACTGGACACCGGTGCCGTCAACGGCAGCGCCGCCAGCGTTTGCACCGTCACCCATGGCTTGCCTGTGCCGACGTGGCTCAGCTCCAGCTCACCGGTGCCGCGCGGCCAAGGCAGCATCGCACTACCGCCGTTGGACGCGCCGCCGAAGGCGATGCTCTTGCTGGCCTGCGCCAGCGTGGCGCTGCTGGTGCCGGTGACGGCCACGCTCTCGAATTTCTGCGAGAAGCGGTCGATCGCCAGCGTGCCCCAGGCATTGGCCACCGTCGTGCCCCAGCGGCCTTTCTTCTGGCGTCCCAGCGCTCCACGCGCCAGGCGGCCCATGTCGTCCTTCCAGGCCGGGTTGTCCGCCATCGCCAGCAACAGGCGGTTGGCGTTGGTGTCAGCGGACGCCATCAGCCACCACCAGTCGTCGGTGCGCTCGGTCGAGAAGCCCATCGTCGTGCCTTGCAGGTTCAGGCGCGAGCGCAGGATCTGCAAGGCCTGCGCCAGCTGCTGCGCGCGCATCGGCAGCTTCGGCGAACGCTTGTGCACCAGGTACCAGTCGATGACCGCCGATGTCGGCCACAGGTTAGGCTCGGCGGCGAAGGACTCCAGCGCTTCCGGCAGGATGCCGTTGGAACGCGACAGCGCCTCCAGCGCAGCCACTTTGCGGATCGCCAGGTCGGCGGTCGGCAGCGACGAGTAGCGCGTCACCTTGCCCTGCACGAAGGCCATCAGGCCCGTCTCCATGCGCCCCTTCAGTTCCGCCGGGATGTCATAGCCCGCCTCCTGAGAGACCGACAGCACATAGGCGGTCAGCGAGTCTGAACCCTGCTGCATGCTGGCGAAGTACTTGACCAGGCCATCGGCATCCAGATGCGCCGGCAGCGTATCGACTGCCGACTGCCACATCGCCTTGTCATGCAACGCGATGGCGCGCGAGCTGACCTGCTCGAAGCAGCGGTATGGGTAGGCGCTCATGTAATCGCGCACGCCCGGCAGATCGCTACCCAGGCGGGCGCTGAACTGCGTCTGCACGCCACCGCGTCCCGGCAGCGCGTCGTCAGGCAGGCGGACCTTCATCGTCTGTTTGCCGTCCAGTTGCAGCAGAGTGGCTTGCGTGGTCCGCACCGGCACGGCGGCCACCACTTTCTGCTTGACCTTCAAGCGGTCACGCGACTCAGGACCGCCCTCGCCTTCGGCCACGATGCTGGCGTTCACGTCCCACGCCAGCGAACTGACATTCAGCGGCACCTGATAATCCCAGCCGATATCCTGCGCCTGCCCCGCCTCCAGCGACACCTGCTGCGGCGCCAGCGCCTTGCCGCCCGCGTTGGCGGTCAGTGCGACCTTGACGGCGGCGTCGGTGGTGTTACGCAGCGTGAAGCCGGCGCGAAAGCGGTCGCCCTCGCGCACCAACGCGGGCAGGCCTGACAGCAGTATCAAGTCCTGCGAGCTGCGCACCTCGGTGCGGCCGGTGCCGAACAAGTCGGCGTTGGCGCTGGCGATAGCGACGATGCGGAAGGCCGTCAGCGAATCGTTGATCGGCACCTGCACCGTGGCTTCGCCGTTGGCGTCCAGCGCGACGCGGCCTTTCCAGAACAGCAGCGTATCGAACAGCTCACGTCCCGCGCCCTTGCCGCCGCCACCGCCGTGCGGAACGGCCTTGCGGCCGAAGTGGCGCTTGCCGACGACCTGCATCTGCGCGGTCGCCGTCTGCACTTGCAGGCTGCGCTGCTGCATCATCGCTTCCAACAGATCCCAGCTGGTGTTGGGCATCAGCTCCAGCAGGCCGACATCGACCGCCGCCAGCGCCACCTCCGCACCGGCGGGCGGCGCCGAGCCGTCCGCACGCGTGACCTTGACCGCCACCGTGGCCTTGTCGCGGATGTTGTAGACCGGCTTGTCCGCCGTGACCTGAACCTTCAGTTCATTGGCCGACCAGCCCACGCGCAGCGGCGTGATCCCCAGCTTGTAGGCGGGCTTGCCCAGGTCGACCAGCGCGGTCGGCTGCACGCTGGCCACGCGGCCGCGCACCACCAGCGCCGACACGTACACATTCGGCGCGTAGCTGTTCTTGACCGGAATGGTGAACACCGGTGCACTGCCCGACAGCGGACGCACATAGGTGTCGATGACGCCTTCGCGCTCTACCGTGATCAGCGCGGTCGCTTCGCGGAACGGCATGCGCACCTGGAAGCTGGCCGTTTCGCCCGGTTCGTAGCGCTTCTTCTCGGGCAGCAGGTCGATGCGGTCGTTGTCGGTGGCGTTGAACCACCAGTCGGCGCCGTCGGCCACCCAGGTTTCGCGGTTGGTCATCGCGACGCGCTGTTGCGCATCCTGCGTTTTGGCGCGCAGGATCAGGTTGCCCGATGCGGGCGCCTTGACCTGGCAGATCAGCAGGCCCTTGTTATCGGTCTTGCCTTCGCAGGCCGCGCCCAGGGCCTTGACTTCGTTGTTGTTCTCGTAGGCGTAGAAGCCGCCGATCAAACGGCGTCGATGCGAGTACGACTGCCGCTGGAAGAAGTCCACAGACACCGGGGCGTCCGCCACCGGCTTGCCTTGCAGGTCCAGCACCACCACCTGGAACTTCAGCGCGTCCTTGCTCAGCACCCAGCCGTCCGGCTGTATGCCGATCACATAACTGGACGGCCACAATGGTATGCGCGTGGAGACGGACAGCGTTTCGCCGTTGGCGTCCTGGTAGGACATTTCGGCCGTCAGGTCGCGCGGGGTTTGCACCACCGGCAGTTGATCAAGCGTGACGCGGGCGCCGCCGGCCTTGTCCAGCGTCAGGCTGCGGGTCTTGATGCCAGCGGGGCCGCTGACCGCGCCATTACCTGTGCCAGCATCGGTTTCGCCCTCATCGAACACGCCTTCGTCTTCATCGAAAGCGCCGTTGCTGCGCTCGACGCCGACCTTGACATCGCCCGTGCTGAAGGTGAAGTCCGCATAGTCTTCAAAGCTGACCGCCTTGTCCTGCACCACGGTACGCAGCTGAACCGGCGCTCCGCCCGCGCCGCCGCCGGACAGGTAGCTGAGCTGCACATCCAGATCCACCGCCGGCGCCAGGATGGCCGGCGTCTTCGGTCCTTGCAGGATGGCTTTCATGGTCGGCACGCGGAACTGCTCGACGCGGAAGCGCCCAGCCGTGCGGCCACCCAGCATGATCTGGTACCAGCCCTGCTTCGCATCGGCCGGGATCACCCACTGGTTTTCCGCGCTGCCGTTGGCGCTCCAGGCGATCGGCAGTTCGTATTTCTGCTCGCTGCCTTCGTGCATGACGAAGATGCTGCCCGGCTGCGCCTTGCGCAGCGCATCGCCCGTGCCGACCAGCGCAATGCCCTGCTGCACATGGCGGCGCAGGAAGTGCTTCATGTGCACCGTCTCGCCGGCGCGCAGCAGCGTGCGGTCGAATACGGTGGCGGCGATGACGGTGTCCGCGCTGCTGTCTTCCGTCGGCAGGTTGAAGCGCCAGCTCTCGATGCCGCGCGTCCAGCTGGACAGCGTAAAGGTCATGTCGGCGCCGCTGCGGGCGCTGATGAAGTAGCCGCTGGTGTTGTCGCAGTGGCCTTCCGCCAGCTCCTGCGCGATGCGGGCCACGCCCATGCCGTCGGTGACGCCCTGCCATACCTGCTTGCCGGCGCAATCACGCACCGTCACCTGCGCCTGTGGCACGGGCTTGCCCTTGTCCAGCGACGTGACCCACACCAGCGACGACTGCGCGCCGCGCTTGAAGTGCGCCACCATATTCGTCACCAGCGCCGCTGAGCTGACGTAGGCGGTGGAAGGCTTGTCGTTCAGCGCCGCGCCCAGTTTGGGGCTGGCCAGTTCGACCACGTAAAAGCCCGGCTTGCGCAGCGGGATGCCGACCACTTCGAACGCCTGCTTGCCGCCCGGCTTGGGCATGGTGAAGCGCTCGACCGCGCCGGCCGGCGCGCGCTTGCTGTCGCCCAGCAGCGGCTTGTAGAGCGCGTCGCCGTACAGTTCCTGCGGCTCCCAGCCGTAGCCGGATATGCGGCGCAGCCAGTCCATGATCTGCTTGTCCTGCTCATCCTGCGCGACCGCGCCATCGTTGACGCGCAAGGCCGCGCCGTCGACCCGCGAGGTGCGGCCGGCCAGGCTGCTCTCGATATTGCGCACCGTGACCGGCAGCAGGCGGTCGCCCTTGGCCTCGATGATGCCGAAGCGCGCGGGGAACTTGACCAGCGGCGGCTGCGCGTCGGTCTGCACCGTCATCGGGAAGCGCGCCTGATTCAATAAGGCGCGGTTGGCGTCGTCCTTCAAGCCGGCCGGCAGCGACAGCGTCAGTTTGGACTTTTCGGGGAACGGTCCGTTGATGGTCAGCCAGCTGACATATTCGGCCTTGGCCTCTTCCTTGTCGACGCCGGCCTTGAAGATTTTTCCGCCAGGGCCGGTCAGCTTGATGGCCAGCGCGTCGGCCATGCGAATGGGCGCGGTGAACTGCAGGCGCATCGGCAGGAAGGGAATGCAACCGCCATCGGCCTTCAATCGGTCGCAGCTGAAGTCCGCGGTGAATTCGCGCCGGGTCTTGTACGACCAGGTCTGGTCCTGCGTGGTGACGATGCCGCTGTCGGCGGTGATGCCCGCGCCCCAGACCAGCGACACCTCGGCATTCGCCGGCAAGCGGCGCTTGCATTGCAGGACCGTCAGCGGCAGCTGCTCCAGGCGCTTGCTGCGCACCTTCGCAGTGGCGCCCCACACCACGCCGCGCGCCTTGAAGTACAGCGTGAGATAGCGGTCGGTGAAGGACTTGCGCTGCTCCAGTATCTGCTCGCGCTCCGCGCCTTTCAGCACGCGCACGCCGATTTTTTCGTTGATGCCTTCGGCGCGGCACCAGGCGTGGGCGGCGACGGTGTCGTCACCGGCCGGCGCATCGAGGCCGAGGATGAAGATCTGTTGTTCGTCGATGTCCGACGCACCCTCGCGAGGCACCGATTGCACAATCGCGGGACCGCCGGTATTAAAGGCGAAACGGTGTTCGCCGGCGAGCGGCTTGCCCGCCAGGTCTTGGGCATCGCTCTTCAGCGTGAAGCTGCACGCCACGCCGGCCGGCAGGTCGCGGACGAAATCGTAGCTCCAGTTTTTGCCGTCGATCCAGCGGCCCTTGCCCTCTTCCGGACAATCGATGGTGAAGGGATCGCCCAGGCGCATGTCGCCCAAGGGGACCATCTGGCCGCTGAAGCGCGCCGTGACCTGGCGCACGCCTTTGACGACGCCGCTGGGAGAAAAGGAGGTGACGGTGGTTTGGGCCAGAACGGCCAGCGGCAGGCTGCACAGGGCAGCCATGCCTATAAAACGGGACAGGAGGCGCATGCCAACTCCGGTGCTGATAAGGAATCAGACCAGTGTTGCAAACGCCCCGGGCAAAGTCAACAACATTACCGGAAATACATCAGGCCAAGTTGAACACACCCATCGATTCCACGTGCGAAGTGTGCGGGAACATATTGACCACGCCTGCCTTGTCGAGCACATAACCGGCGTTGACCAGGATGCCGGCGTCGCGCGCCAGCGTGGACGGGCTGCACGACACGTAGACGATACGCTTCGGCAGCAGATCGGCGCGGGTCTGGCTCAGCGCCACCAGCGCTTCGCTGAGGGCCATGGCGCCGTCGCGTGGCGGGTCGATCAGCATGCGGTCGAACTTGCCCAGCTCGATCAGGTGATCGGCCGTCACTTCGAACAAATTGCGGGTGTAGAAGGTCGTCTTGTCGGACAGGCCGTTGGCCTTGGCGTTGTCCAGCGCGCGCTCAGTCAGCGAGGTCGCGCCTTCGATGCCGACCACTTCGCGCGCCTGCGTCGCCAGCGGCAGCGTGAAGTTGCCCAGGCCGCAGAACAGGTCGGCCACGCGGTCTTCCGGCTGCACTTCCAGCAGGCGCAAGGCCTTGGCCACCAGCACGCGGTTGATGTAGTGGTTCACCTGCGTGAAATCGACCGGCTTGAATGGCATCTTGATACCGAATTCCGGCAGCAGGTAGTACAGCTCCTGGTCCAGCGGGTAGTACGGCGCGGCCGTTTCCGGGCCCTTGGTCTGCAGCCAGAACTGGACGTTGTGCTGGTCGGCGAAAGCCTTCAGCTTGGCGTCGTCGCCATTGCCCAGCGGCGCCATGATGCGCAGCACCAGCGCGGTCACGCCTTCGCCGATGGCCACTTCGATCTGCGGAATCTGGTCGAACAGGGTCATCGAGCCGATCAGCGCGCGCAGCGGCAGCAGCAGGTCCGACACATGCTTGGGCAGGATCTGGCAGCTCTGGATGTCGGCCACGAAGATGGTTTTCTTTTCCTTGAAGCCGACCAGCACCGTGTTCTTCTTGGCCACGTGGCGCACCGACAGGCGCGCGCGGTAGCGGTAGCCCCAGGTCGGGCCGTACATCGGGCGCATCACCGACAGCGGACGCACCTTGCCGATGTGTTGCAGGTTGTCTTCCAGCACGCGCTGTTTGATCGCCACCTGGGCGGTCGGCTCCAGGTGCTGCATCGAGCAGCCGCCGCACATTTCGAAGTGCACGCACTTCGGCTGCACGCGCATGTGGGATTCATGCAGCAGCTCGTCCATGCGCGCCATTTCCCAGTTTTTCTTCTTCTTGAACGTGGTGAATTTCACCGTCTCGCCAGGCAGTGCGCCTTCTACAAACACCACTTTACCTTGGGAGCCGTCTTCATTTTCCAGATGGCCGACGCCGCGGGCGTCCATGTCGAGCGACTTGATGAAGATTGTATTTTCTTGCATAACGTTCAATGTTGGATTGGGAATGGCTAGCGCCGGCACTCATATGCCGGGGCCGACATGATAGCAGAATGGGAAGAGACTACAGCAGGGAATCGCGCACCACGCCGCGCGCGGCCATGGCCCGTTTCAGCTTGACCAGCGCTTCCTGCTGGATCTGGCGCACGCGCTCGCGGGTGACGCCCATTTCCTCGGCCAGGGTTTCCAGCGTGGCCGGGTCGTCGTTGTCGAGGCCGAAGCGGCGCATGATGACGATGCGCTGCTTGTCCGGCAGCTTGGTCAGCCAGTCGCGCACCAGCAGGGTCATCTCGTGGTGCTCGGCGCGGGCGTCCGGGCTGTCTTCGGCGTCGCCGGGCAGCATGTCCATCAGCGACGATTGCGGATCGTTGTCCAGCGGTGCATCCAGCGAGGTGGCGTGCTCGGACAGCGCCAGGATATCCTGCACCTCCTCCACCGGGCGGCCGACCAGCTCGGCGATGTCCTCGGCGGTGGCGTCCTTACCGTTGTGGTGCTGGGCTTCGAGGTGGTATTTGCCGCGCAGGATCTGGTTCAGCTCGCGCACCATGTGCACCGGCAACCGCACCGTGCGGGCCTGGTTCATGATGGCGCGTTCTATGCTCTGGCGTATCCACCAGGTGGCGTAGGTGGAGAAACGGAAGCCACGCTCCGGCTCGAACTTGTCGATGGCGCGCATCAGGCCGATGTTGCCCTCCTCGATCATGTCGAGCAGGACCACGCCGCGGTTGATGTAGTGCTTGGCGATGGACACGACGAGCCGCAGATTGTGCTCGATCATGGTCTGGCGGGCGCTGAAATCGCCGGCCTTGGCCAGCGTGGCGTAGTGCACTTCCTGCGGCGCCGTCAGCAGCGGCCGGGTGCCAATCTGGTTCAGGTAGTGCTGGGTGGTGTCGGTCGAGAGCTCGGCCGCCAGCACTTTCTTCAATTCGTCGACACTTTCCAGCACGACGGCGGGTTCGGCGACTTCGGCTTCGCCGTCCGCCGATTCGATGGCGACATCATCATTGCTCTCGTCCGGGAATTCATCCGGGGCCGAGTCGTCATCCATCGGGTCGTGCGGCGTCTGTGTCATGGCTAGTCTAGCGGTTAGGCAGGAATCTGGACGGGTCCACCGGTTTGCCCTGCTGCCTGATTTCAAAGTGCAGTTTGACGGAGTCGGCGTCGGAATCGCCCATTTCCGCAATCATTTGTCCCTTGGTCACGCTCTGGCCTTCCTTGACCACAATCGTGCGATTGTGGGCGTAGGCCGACAACAAGCTATTACTGTGCTTCACAATAACGAGATTACCATATCCGCGGATGCCGCTGCCGGCATACATCACTTTTCCGGCCCCGGCAGCCACGACTTGCTGGCCCGCCTTGCCGGCGATATCGACGCCCTTGTTCTTGCCTTCATCGAAGGTGGCGATGACGCGGCCGTCGGACGGCCACATCCAGCTCAGTTTTTCATCTTCGGCACTGGCGGCGGTCGATGCGGCGGCTGCGGCCACCGGCGGCGCGGCGACCACGGCCGGCGACGGCTTGATGTTGCCGTTGCCGTTACCCTCGCTCTTGCCGCTGCCCTCAGGGCGCTGCAGCTCGGCCAGCGCGCTTTCCGAGTAGGCTTTCTTCTCGCCTTTCGGCTCGGTTTTCTTGACCACGGGCGGTGGCGGCGGCGTCTTGTCCGGCGGCGGCATGACGATGGCGCCGGTCTGCACGCCGTTGCCGGCCGCGCTGTCGGGCGGCAGCACGCGCAGCACCTGGTCGACCTTGATATCGTTCGGGTTGGCCAGGTTATTCCACGTCACCAGGTCGCGGTAGTTCTGGCCGTATTCCAGTGCGATGCGGATCAGCGTGTCGCCCTTCTTGACCGTGTACAGGCCGCGCTCGTCGCGGGCGATCTGCGCCGTTTCGCTGGGGGTGGCGGGTTTGACTGGCGGCGGCACGGTGCGGTCGACGACCGGTGCCTGATTCGGGGTGGTGCTACAGGCGCTCAAGAAAGCGAGCGCAAAGCTCAATGCGAGCAGGTTGCTTTTATTTGTCATTCTCATCTTAATCTAATGGTACGGGCACATCATATTGTGCCCGGACGCAGCGGGACGAAATGGCAGTCCTCCAGCGTTTGGCTGGTCCACTCCGCCTTGCCGATGCGTGTAATTAATTCCAGGTGCTGCGCGCGCGCGCCCACCGGCGCCACCAGCCGACCGCCTATGGTCAGCTGATCCAGCAGTGCTTGCGGCACTTCCAGACCGGCGGCGGCCAGGATGATACCGTCGAACGGGGCCGCTTGCGGCAGGCCTAGCATACCATCTCCGTAGTGCAAACGCAGGTTCGGCACGCGCAGCGGCCGCAGATTGGCCTTGGCCAGCTCGTGCAGCGGCTTGATGCGCTCGATCGAATACACCTCCTGCGCCACGCAGGACAGCACCGCCGCCTGGTAGCCGCAACCGGTGCCGATTTCCAGCACGCGCTGCAAGGGACCGCCGTTACGCATCACTTCGATCATGCGGGCGACGATGTAGGGCTGGGAGATGGTCTGGTGGTGGCCGATCGGCAGCGAAGCGTCGATATAGGCTTGCGAAGCCAGCGCCTCGTCCATGAACATATGGCGCGGCACGCTCTCCATCGCGCCCAGCACCACCGCATCCTTGACGCCCTGCCTGGCCACCCGCTGCACCATGGCGCGGCGCACCGCGTCGGACACCAGCGGATTGCCGCGCGGGGCCTGCGCCACCGCCGGCTGCGCCCGTTCCATCGCGTAGCTGTGCGACTTGGACGGCGCCGCCACCGGCCGCGCAGTGGAATAACCGTGCTGCGGCGGCACGTGGCGGGCCGCGTTCTGGGTCGCCGTCTGCGGCGTGGCCACCGGCGCGAACACCGTCGCCTTCTTGGCCCCCTTATCGACTACCGAGGATAGCGGGAGGGGAAAGCTACGGTTCTTCTCGTTCATGCCAGGGCCTTTGCCAATGCATCGCGTTGAGTTTTGTGGGTCAGGTCGATCTGCAGCGGCGTGATCGAGGTCAGTCCCTGGGCGCAGGCATGGAAATCCGTGCCCTCGCCCGCATCCTTGGTCGCGCCCGGCGGGCCGATCCAGAAAATTTCCCTGCCGCGCGGATCCTTGGCCCTTATCACCGGCTCGGCCTGGTGGCGCCGACCCAGCCGCGTGGCGACCGGAGTCGACAGCTGCTCGTAGGGGCGGTTCGGGATGTTGACGTTCAGCAGATACGGCGCCGGCAACGTTTCATAATAGCGCTGGATGATGTCGCGCGCATGACGGGCGGCGTCTTCGATGTGCTCCCAGCCGTAGGCGCCCTGCGAGAAGGCGATGGCGGGTATGCCGAACAGATAGCCCTCGGTGGCGGCGGCGACGGTGCCGGAATACAGCGTGTCGTCGCCCATATTCGGGCCGTTGTTGATGCCGGAGACCACCAGGTCGGGCCGGTAGTCCAGCATGCCGGTCAGCGCGACGTGGACACAGTCGGTCGGCGTTCCATTGACAAAATAGAAACCATTGGCGGCCCGCTGCACCGACAGCGGCCGGTCCAGCGACAGCGAATTGGAAGCGCCGGAGCGGTTGCTGTCGGGCGCCACGACCACGATGTCGGCGATGGGTGCAAGGGCCTCGGCCAGCGCGTTGATGCCCGGCGCCAGGTAGCCGTCGTCATTACTGATCAGGATTCTCATACAATGATTTTACCTGAAGCAATGGCCGGACTGCGCGTGCCGGCGGGCTCCACACCAGATAAATTTGCGCTAGCGCGACGGCGGCCTGGAAGCGGACAGATGGCCGTCCAGCGCGAGCAATTCGTCGCCGGCGCGGGTCCATAGCCCGCTCTGGCTGGGCACGCCGCGCGGGCGCAACGGCCGCGACAGGGCATCGCCGTAGTCGTCCATGGCCCCGTCCTGATGCAGTTCCGGCACCAGCGCCTGCTCGCCGATGCGCGCCCCGACCGGGCCGCCCAGCTGCATTTGCACATCGGCCAACTGTTCGCGCACCTTGCGGGTTTCCGGGTGATCCGGGCCCAGACGCCTGACCTGCGCCTGGAGTACGGCATCGAACAGGCTGCCGGCGGCGTCCAGCTCCTGCATCCGCAACAGGGTGGTGGCCAGCGCGGCCTTGCTGCGCAGTGTGTCGGCATGCTCGGCGCCCAGCAGCCGCTTGCGCGCGGCCAGCACCTGCTCCTGCGCGATGCGGGCGTGTTCGGTGTCGCCGCGCTGGAACAGCATGTCGGCCCGGCCGGCCTTGCAGGCCAGCGTCAGCAGGTGTTCCGCGCCGAGCATGCGCACATAGGCTTCCAGCACCGCATCCTGCATGGCCAGCGCTTCGGCCAGCCGCCCCTGCCCCGCCAGCGTGGCAGCCAGATTGGCGCGCGCCGCCAGCGTATCGAGATGCTCCGGCCCCAGCAAGCGCTCGCGCGCTTCGACGACGCATTCCTCAAGGAACTGCGCATCGTCCAGCTGGCCCTGCGAGCGCAGCACGCCCGCCAGATTGCTCTTGCTGACCAGCGTGTCGGGATGGTCTTCGCCCAGGCCGAGCTGGCGCAGCGTCATGCTTTCCTCAAAACAAGTCAACGCCTGCCGCAGCCTGCCCTCGCCACGGTAGAGTTCGCCCAACTGATTGAGGCCGAGCGCAAGCGGCTGCGACAGCGCGCGCGCGCCGCCTGCCGCCAGCACCCGGCGCGCGTCGGCAATCGTGTCCATCAAGCGGATTTCGCGGCTGGACTGCCATGGGAAATAGCCGCCTGCCAGCCAGTCGAGAAAGGCGTCGAAGGTGCGTGTCAGCGAAAAACGGTCGCCGCCCCGGTCCATGCACACCGCCAGCTGCTCGCCGTAGGCGAAGGTGCGGGTCTGCTGTAGCTGGACTTCGTCAAAATAACTGTCCAGCGAGATGTTCGGCATGGCGTAACTGGTGCTCAGCAACTGCTCGAAGATGGGCTGGTAGCCGCTGATGCGCTGCTGCGGATCGCCGCGCCGCCACTGGGCGCGCTGCACGCTGTCGCCCATTTCGATGCGCGATGGCAGAGGATAGACCAATAATGGCCGCTGTTCGTCTTCGTGGCTGCGGCGATAGGCGGTCGCGCGCATGACTGTAGCCTGCACGCCCTCCAGGCTCTGGCGGTTGGGCGTGAAGACCACTACCAGCTTGCGCGGCAGCAAGGTTGTGCAAATGCCGGCGCTGTCGGTGCGGCCAGTGCGGGAATCGACCAGCACGTGGCGGAAATGCCTCGCGAGATTATCGGCGAAGCAACGGAACAGCGCCGGGCAACTGTCGAACAGCTGATCCCAGTGCATCGCCGCCAGCCGTTCGCCGTAACTGTCGTCGAAACGGCCGGCGCGCATCAGGTACAGCTGGCTGCCCTGGTCGACCCGGCTGACATACTGCTCCCAGCCGACGGCGGCCAGCACCTCGCGCGCCAGCTCCTCCTCGTCCAGCAGGGCCGAGCTCTTGCCTCGGCGCATCAGTTGCTCGCGGCACGCCTCGAACAGCTCCAGCACCCCGGGCCGCTCCTCATGGTGGTCGAAATAATGGTGCAGGCCCGGCGCCTCCAAATCCCAATCGATCATCAACACGGGCGAGGTGGCGTTCTGCTGGCGGGCCAGCAGCACCGCGATATTGGACAAGGCCATCGTGCGCCCCGTTCCGCCCTTGTAAGAATAGAAAGTGATGACTTCGCCGGTTCCGGTCAACGGCGGCAGCGACAAGGCAGTGGTTTCCATGGCAAACCTTTTAGCGTGGGAAGTGTGGAGGAGGAATGGCACGCCATTCCGGCGGAATGTCCGGCATGACAAAACGGCCACAGTCATGCTCCGGCGGCGTGCATCGTTTTAGGTAGTGGTAATGCTCGGCAATGCGCGCGACGATCTTCCTGATGTCGGGAATGAATTCAGGATTGGTTTTCAAATCGGCGCTGGCCAGCGTGTAGCGCGAAAAATCGACATACATGCCCGGCCCGGAAATTTGCGGCGGCAAGCCGTCCGGGTGCGGAGTCATGATGATGGGAATGATCAGGTGGCTGGGCAGCGGATACCACTGCTTGCGCTCATTTTCAATAAGTTGCATTGCTGCAAACTCACGACGGGTGTACGCATGGGCTTCGTACTTCGGTGTATAAATAACAATCATGCAAGCGCTCTCACACATGGCGCGCGCCAGCTTCTGGTCAATGTCATCCCCGCCGCCGAGTTGCTCGCTATCAACAAAGAGCTCGTTCTCGTTGTCGAAGTGCGGCTCCAGGTAGCATTTGAGCGCGTCCACCAGATCGTTTTTAAACTTGCTCATGTAAGCGTGCTGGCCGTGCGCGTAACTGAAAAAGCAGCCGTGACGGATAGTCATGACATCCTCCGATGCCGCTCCGACAGAGGGGCAGCGTTTAACCAACTCTAACAAGCCGTTCCGCAGACACTTTGCGCGAACGCAAACGTGCGGCAGGCCGAACTTTGCGCAAACGGGTGGCGGTTTCAGGTATCATAAAAATCTAACGACCGTTCTATTTTTAAAACAAGGAGACCATGATGAAAGCTGTCGTATGCCAGAACTGGGGATTGCCGGACACCCTGACCGTCCAGGATTTACCCGATCCGCAAGCCGGTCCGGGACAGGTCGTGATCGATGTCAAAGCAGCCGGCGTCAATTTTCCGGACGTGCTCATCATTCAAGGCAAGTATCAATTCAAGCCGGAACTGCCCTTTATTCCGGGCAGCGAAGTGGCCGGCGTGGTGCGCTCGGTTGCTGACGATGTGACAACTTTCAAACCCGGCGACCGTGTCATCGCCTTCACTCCCACCGGTGGTTTCGGGCAACAACTTTTAGCGCCCGTGCAAGCCCTGGCTCCCATGCCGCCGGGTATGGATTTCGAGACGGCGGCGGCCATCACTTTGACCTACGGCACCTCGCATCACGCGGTGGTGGACCGAGCCGCGCTAAAAGCTGGCGAAATCATGCTAGTACTTGGCGCGGCAGGCGGTGTGGGGCTGGCTGCGATCGAGATAGGCAAAGCCCTTGGAGCCCGCATCATTGCTTGCGCTTCGACCGATGAGAAGCTGGAAGTGTGCAAAGCGCACGGCGCGGACGTGCTGATCAACTACAGCAAGGAAGATTTGCGTGAAGCGATCAAGGCGGCGACCGGCGGCAAGGGCCCGGACGTGATTTACGACCCGGTCGGCGGTGAATACTCGGAGCCGGCTTTCCGTTCGATAGCCTGGCGCGGGCGTTATCTGGTGGTCGGATTCGCCAACGGCGAGATCCCGAAACTGCCGCTCAATTTGATGCTACTCAAAGGTGCGTCGCTGGTCGGCGTGTTCTGGGGTGAGTTCGTCAAACACGAGCCCAAGGCCAACCTGGCCGGCATGCGTCAGTTGATGGGATGGTTGCAAGAAGGAAAGATCAAGCCGCATATTTCGGGCCGGTACAAACTGGAAGAGACTGCTCAGGCGCTCAAGGACATGGCGGCCAGGAAGGTCACGGGCAAGGTGGTGATATTGCCGGACTGATAAATGAAGCGAGCCGCCGGCGTCAGCGCAATGCTGCCGTCGACGGCGCGGCGGCAGCATTTATTGATACCAATAGTTACTGATCTGAATTCTTGTTTGTGAAGAATTCGATGACTTCGGCCTGCTCGCGGGTGCGTTTGAAGGACGGCAAACTCTGCCAAATCCGCTTGCCGTAGGGCTTGGAAATCACGCGCGGATCGCACAACATCAGCACGCCACGGTCGCCCTCGTCACGGATCAGACGGCCAGCACCTTGCTTCAGGTTAATAATCGCCTCCGGCAAAGTGTGATGCATGAAGCCGTTTTTGCCTTGTTTTTCCATCACTTCGATGCGTGCGGCCAGCACCGGATCGTCCGGCGGCGCGAACGGAAGCTTGTCGATAATCACTAAAGACAGCGCATCACCGCGCACATCGACGCCTTCCCAGAAGCTTTGCGAGCCGATCAGCACGCCATTTCCTGCCTTGCGGAACTGATCCAGCAGCTCGGTACGGCCTTTATCGCCCTGGACAAACAGCGGATACGGCAAGCCGCGCTTCTCGAATTCGTCGCGCAAACGCTCGGCGGCGCGCTTCACGGCGCGCAAAGTCGTGCACAAAAGAAAGGTTTTTCCGCCCGCCGCTTCGATAATCGGCAGCGCATGATCCAGCACGGCGTCGGTATATCCCATGGAATTCGGGTCAGGCAAGCCTTGCGGGACGTACAAAATCCCCTGCTGTTCGTAGTTGAACGGGCTCGGCCAGGTCTTCGACGGCTCGCCCTCCAGCCCCATTTGTTCGGAGAAATGGGTGAAATCATTCTTCACCGCCAACGTCGCGGAGGTGAAAATCCAGCTGCGCGGCACGCCTTCGCGCTGGCCGTTGAAGATCGGCGCGATCGACAAAGGCGTCTTGTGCAGCTGCAAGGAGGATGCATAAGCCTCGACCCAGAACACCGCCTCGGCGCCCTTTTCCACCCGCGCTTTCGGGTCAAATTTCCAATCCGACAATTTTTGCGCCAGTTCCAGGCCGCGCTGGCGGCATTGTTCCAGCGTTTCCGCACGGGCGGCCTGGGTTTCCAGCACCGCCAGCATGCCGTCCAGCTCGTCTTTCAGCGTCTGCAAAGCAGGGAAAAAGTCGCTCGACGGCGCGATCTGCGGCAGCGACAGGCGCACGATATCCTGCGGGAAAGTCAGGCGCAGGTCGCGCGCCGCCTTCTCCACCACCGTGACGACCTTGCCCCAGTCGGCGCCGTCGCGGGCATTGGACAAGCCTTCGGCCAGCACATCGCGGCACAATTCCAGCACTTGCGAGGTCGAAAACGTGTCACCGAAGAACAAAGTGGCGGTATCCGGCAGCTGGTGGGCCTCATCGAAGATCACGGTATTGGCCGACGGCAGCAGCTCGGCGATGCCGGAATCCTTCAGCGCAACGTCGGCGAAGAACAGGTGATGGTTGACCACGACCACATCGGCCTGCTGCGCCTCCTTGCGCGCCTTCATGACGAAGCAATCCTGATAGTACTGGCACTCCGCGCCCATGCAATTGTCGCGGGTCGACGTCACCAGGTTCCAGATCAGCGCGTTTTCCGGCACACGTGCCAGCTCGGCCTTGTCGCCGGAGCTGGTCATTTTCAGGAAGCGCGAGATTTCGCGCAGATGGCCGACGTCGTCGCGCGAGGTCATGCGGCCATTCTGCAGCGTGCGCTCCAGATGGTAGTGGCAGACGTAGTTCGACCGCCCCTTCAGCAAGGCCACCGACACCGGCGCCTGCAAGGCGGCGCGCACGGTCGGGATGTCGCGCAGGAACAGTTGATCCTGCAAGTTCTTGGTACCGGTGGAAACGATGGTCTTGCCGCCCCACAGCAGCGCCGGCACCAGATAGGCGAAGGTCTTGCCCGTGCCGGTACCGGCCTCGGCGATCAGCGTGGTCTGGTTGGCGATGGCGTCGGCCACGGCCTTAGCCATCTCCGTCTGCGAACGGCGCGGACGGTACTCGCCCACAGCCGGACCCAGCGGCCCGCCGGCGCCGAACAGGCGCTCGACCTCGGCATCGTGTTTTCCGGGGGGCTGCTCGGGCGTGGCGCCGACTACGGCGGGGATGGTGTCGGCGGGCGTGGGAAGGTGTTCGGTCAAAATAAACTTAAATGGGGCGGCCGGACTCAGGCCGGAACGTCGGGCACTAGTTGCATTTTCAGCAGAGTGATGTGGTCTTTCAATTGCAGCTTGCGCTTTTTCAGGCGCCGCAATTGCAGCTGGTCGTGATGACCGTCCAGTGTGAGCATGTCGATGACCGCGTCCAAATCGCGGTGTTCGACGTCGAGTTCAATCAGACGACGCTGGATATCTTGTACATCAGTCATAATTCTCAGTCTTTACTCACACAGATAGTTTCACTGGAACAACAAACGTATTGCAAACAAACTGCGACACGGTGCATAGTTTAATCTACGGCAGCCCGCGCCGCCAACATAATGATGGCTCACCCGCAGTGTAGGATACAGTGTCGCATATGAGCGCATACAAAATAGAAGCCGGCACGGCCCAGCACATCGGAAACAGGTCGCAACAAAACGACCGGGTGGCCCTGTACACGGCCGCCCAAGCCCCTGGCTACGTGATGGCGGTGCTGGCGGACGGCAACCACAGCCCCATCGGTTCGGACCAGGTGCTGTTGACCAGCAAGCATTTATTCGATGAATTGCGTGTCGGCGACACTCCCAGCCTGCCCCGCCTGCAGGAATTGATGCGCGCCATCGCCGAAGAGGCGCACCAGGTCATCAAGATGAATCCGATCGCCCAGACCGCCGAGCCGCAAAGCGCAATGGCGTTGATGGTGCTGACGCCGGCCGGCCAGGCGGTCTGGGCCCATGTCGGCGATGCGCGCATCTACCGTTTCACCGGCGAGACCTGCACCATGCGCAGCAACGACAGCGCCTATGTCGAGCACCTGGTCAGCGAGGACAAGCTGCCGCTGGACGCGGCAAAGAAGCACCGCAGTTCCAAGCTGCTCAGCAATGCGCTGGGCAATAGTTTCAAGTCGCCCTACGTCACGCTCGGCGTGCATGAGGGATTGACGGCGGGCGATGCCTTCCTGCTGTGCTCGGACGGCCTGTGGCAATTATTCAAGGATACGGAACTGGCGGCAGCGGTACAGCGCAACACGCCGCGCCAGGCGGCCGAACGCCTGATCGCCAAGGCCGGCGAACGCGCCCAGGGCAAGGGGGATAACTGCTCGATGGCGATCATCAAGCTGGTGGAGCAGCCCAAGGAAGCGGCCAACTACACCGTGCAGAAAATGCGGCGCGCGGTCTGACGCGGTCGTTCCCGCGAAGGCGGGAACCCATAGAACGCCGCCAGGGCAAGCTCAGCATGGATTCCCGCCTGCGCGGGAATGACAGTGGGATGCTACGGCTTCTTGACGGAGGCGGCAGCTGCAGCAGCCTCAGCAGCGGCAGCCTTCTTCTTCTCCGACTCTTCATGCGCCGCGCGCTTGGCGTCGCTTTCAGCCTTCTTCTTCGCCACTTTTTCCTGGCGTTTCTGCGCGTCGACCTGCTTCTTCTCGAAAGCGGCGACAGCGGCGGCGCGCTTGCCTGCATCGGCCGCATCCTGCGCTTCCTGGCGTTTGACCTTGGCCGCATGCTCGGCCTCGCGGTCGACGATCTTGCCGCCCTTCGGCGCCGGACGCGGCGTGTCGTCCACCACCTTGGCCTCCTTCGGCGGCAGGGTGGCGCGGTATTTCTCTTCCTCCGCATCCTTGCGGGCGCGCTCGGCCAGGTCGGCGTCGCGCTTCTCGACCGAGTCGGCGCGCTTGAAGTGCTCGGCTTCCACCTCGGTAGCGCGCAGCCTGGACAGCGCCACGCGGCGCTTTTCCTTGGCCTGGTCCAGGCAGTGATTGACGAAGAACTTGGTGTAGCACACGCTCTCGCTGGCAGCGAATTCCGCATGCACCACGGCGCGCTCCTTGGCCACCTTGGCCAGCGTGGCGTTGGCCTGCTCGACCGAGCGCGTAGGCGGCACGGGCTGCACATTGCTCTCGGCCTGCACCGGCGCCGCCAGCGCCGCCAGGGCGGCCAGCGCTGCGACGGCGATCATATCGCCCAGCGGTTTCAAACTTGGTCTCATATTTTTATCCTGTTGCATCAAGCCAGCGCCCCGGCTGCGGCGCGCTGCTCCTTATCCATGTACTCGCGCGATTGCATCTCGACGATGCGCGACACCGTGCGGTGAAATTCGTTGGCCAGCGTGCCGTTGGTGTACAGCTCTTCCGGCTCGACCTCGGCCGACATCAGCAGCTTGACGCCCTGGTCGTAGAACACGTCGATCAGCCAGGTGAAGCGCCGCGCCTCCGACGACATCGATGCCGACATCATCGGGATCCCGGACAATATCACGGTATGGAAGCGGCTGGCGATTTCCAGGTAATCGTTCTGCGAGCGGGGGCCGCCGCACAGGGTGTTGAAGTCGAACCAGATGATGGTGCCGGCGCGGCGCAGCGCGCGGATCTCGCGCGCCTCGATGCGCACCACCGGATCCTCGTCGGCGCTCTCGGCGATGCTGGCGTAGGCCTCGCGCAGTTTGTGGTCGGTGTTGGCATTCAGCGGCGTCAGGTAGGAATCGACCTGCTCCAGCGCGCGGCCGCGATAGTCGACGCCGGCATCGATGTTCATCACGTCCAGCTTGTCGTACAGTAGCTGGATGGTCGGCAGGATGCGGTCGCGGTGCAGGCCGTCCGGATACAGCAGTTTCGGATCGTAGTTCGAGGTCATGATGAAGGACACGCCGTTGTCGAACAATGCGCTCAACAGGTTGTACATGATCATGGCGTCGGCCACGTCGGAGATATGGAATTCGTCGAAGCAGATCAGGCGGTATTTCTTGGCGATGCGCTTGGCCACTTCGTCCAGCGGATTGGCGACGCCGGTCAGCTCGTCGAGCTGGCGGTGCACGCCGCGCATGAACTCGTGGAAGTGCAGACGCGTCTTGCGCACCAGCGGCACCACCGAATAAAAGCTGTCCATCAGGAAGGACTTGCCGCGCCCCACCCCGCCCCACATGTACACGCCCTTCGGCACGTCGGGACGGTTGATCAGGCGCTTGAAGGTGCTGGAACGCTGGCCCTTGTAGGCCACCCACTCGTCGTAGCATAGCTGCAGGCGGTCGACCGCGCGGCGCTGGGCGGCATCGGCCTTGAAATTGCGCTCTTGCAGCGCATGCTGGTAAAACTCTTCGACGTTCATGTGTTCGATTCTTTGTGGCGGCGCGCAAATAAAAACGGGCGGACCGCAGTCCGCCCGCAGTCCGCTTAGGGGTACTGCTTAGAAGTTCAGCGTGCGCTTGTCGATTGCCAGCGCAGCTTCCTTGGTTGCTTCCGACAGCGACGGGTGAGCGTGGCAGATGCGCGCGATGTCTTCAGCCGAAGCGCGGAACTCCATCGCCACGACGGCTTCGGCGATCAGCTCGGAAGCCATCGGTCCGATGATGTGCACGCCCAGGATTTCGTCGGTGTTCGCATCGGCCAGGAACTTGACCATGCCCGAGGTATCGCCCAGCGCGCGTGCGCGGCCGTTCGCCAGGAATGGGAAGGTGCCGGCTTTGTATGCAACGCCGTCGGCCTTCAGTTGCTGCTCGGTGCGGCCTACCCACGCGATTTCCGGCGAGGTGTAGATCACCCAAGGAATGGTGTTGAAGTTGGTGTGGCCGTGCTGGCCAGCCATGCGCTCTGCAACAGCAACGCCTTCTTCTTCCGCCTTGTGCGCCAGCATCGGGCCGCGTACCACGTCGCCCACTGCCCATACGCCTGGCAGGTTGGTTTTGCAGTCGTCGTCGACGGCCACGAAACCGCGCTCGTCCAGCTTCAGGCCCACTTTGTCGGCGGCCAGGCCGTCGGTGTTCGGGGTGCGGCCGATCGAGATGATCAGTTTGTCGAACACGGCGGTCTGCGCTTCGCCCTTGGCGTTTTCGTAGGCCACGGTGACGTTGTCCGCGCCCTTGGTGATGGTGCCGATCTTGCAGCCCAGGTTGATGTTCAGGCCTTGTTTGGCGAACAGCTTGCCGGCTTCCTTGGCGATCTGCTCATCGAC
Organism: Rugamonas rivuli; assembly: GCF_009380165.1. Taxonomy (GTDB): domain Bacteria; phylum Pseudomonadota; class Gammaproteobacteria; order Burkholderiales; family Burkholderiaceae_D; genus Rugamonas; species Rugamonas rivuli. Next base: position 386,491 of record NZ_WHUF01000002.1, on the reverse strand, counting down.
CGCGCCCAGGAATACAGGCAGGCCTTCCAGCACGGTCACTTCGGAACCCAGGCGGCGCCATACGGAACCCATTTCCAGGCCGATCACGCCGGCGCCGATCACGCCCAGCTTGGCAGGCACGCCTTCGATGGCCAGTGCGCCGGTGTTCGACAGGATCAGTTTTTCATCGAACTCTGCGCCTGGCAGGGCACGGGCGTTGGAGCCGGTGGCGATGATGACTTGCTTGGCGTTGATGGTCTCGTTGGCAGGCGCGGAGATCGTCAGCGGGTAGCCGTCAGCCGTGGCGGCGCCGGCAAAAGCTGCGCGGCCGTGGAAGAAGGTGACTTTGTTTTTCTTGAACAGGAACAGGATGCCGTCATTGTTCTGTTTGACGACGGTGTTCTTGCGCTTCAGCATTTGCGGCAGGTTCAGCGACAGGCCGGCGACATCGATGCCGTGGTCCTTGAACGCGTGACCGGCGTGCTCGAAGTGCTCCGACGATTGCAGCAGCGCTTTCGACGGGATGCAACCAACGTTGGTGCAAGTGCCGCCTGGGGCTGGGCCGCCCTTTTCATTTTCCCATGCGTCGACGCAAGCGACCGAGAAACCCAGTTGTGCTGCGCGGATCGCCGCGATGTAACCGCCAGGACCGGCGCCGATGACTACTACGTCAAATTGTTTACTCATTTTTTTATTTTCCTATCAGTTCTCTTCTGGTACGAAAATCCATAGCAGAATGTAGATGGCGAGTCCGAAGCCAAAGGTCAGCACGAACAGTACGAACAGCAGACGCCAGATCCAGGCTTCGACGCCGGTGATCTGTCCCAGGCCGCCGCACACGCCACCCAGCCAGCGATCGCTTTGCGAGCGGCGTAATCGGGTGATGTCGTTGGAGATACCGGAAGGTGCTTCCTTGTCCAGCAACCGGGCTTTGGCGGCGGCGAACTCTTCGTCCGACAGCGCGCCAGCCTGGTGCAATTCGTGCAAACGCTTGATTTCTTCAGATACGCTCATTGATGACCCTCTGAGAATTCCCCCGGCCCGGACGGGCCGGAGGATGTGGCAATGACAGCCCGGCGATTACAGGTCCAGCAGCAGACGTGCTGGATCTTCCAGCGCTTCTTTCATTGCGACCAGGCCCAGTACGGCTTCGCGGCCGTCGATGATGCGGTGGTCGTAGGACATTGCCAGGTAGTTCATTGGACGGATCACGATCTGGCCGTTTTCAACAACAGCGCGGTCCTTGGTCGCGTGCACGCCCAGGATGGCCGATTGTGGCGGGTTGATGATCGGGGTCGACAGCATGGAGCCGAAGGTGCCGCCGTTCGAGATCGAGAAGGTGCCGCCGGTCAGGTCGTCCAGGGTCAGCTTGCCGTCTTTGGCTTTGGCGCCGAATTCGCCGATTTTCTTCTCGATGTCAGCGATCGACATCTGGTCGGCGTTGCGCAGGATAGGCACGACCAGGCCGCGTGGCGAACCGACAGCGATACCGATGTCGAAGTAGCCGTGGTAGACGATGTCGTTGCCATCGACCGATGCGTTGATGATCGGGTATTTCTTCAGCGCGGCAACAGCGGCTTTGACGAAGAAGGACATGAAGCCCAGCTTGACGCCGTGCTCTTTTTCGAACTTGTCTTTGTACTTGTTGCGCAGTTCCATGACCGGCGCCATGTTCACTTCATTGAACGTGGTCAGGATGGCGTTGGTCGATTGCGACTGGATCAGACGCTCGGCGATACGTGCGCGCAGACGGCTCATCGGCACGCGCTCTTCCGGACGCTCGCCCAGGCTGGCGATCGCAGGTGCGGCAACTTGTTGCAGTGCTGGCTTGGCAGCGGCTGGAGCCAGTGGGGCTACGGCTGGTGCTTTGGCGCCGGCGGCCAGGGCGTCGCCCTTGGTCACGCGGCCGTCTTTGCCCGAACCGGCGACATCGCCAGCGCTCAGGCCTTTTTCCGACAGGATCTTGGCGGCGGCAGGCATGGCCACGTCGCCTTTCGAACCGCCGGTGGCGGCTGCGGCTGCTGCTGCTGCTGCTGCGGCAGGTGCGGCTGCTGGAGCGGCGGCGGCTGGAGCGGCAACGGCGGCGGCGCCGTCGGTGTCGATGATAGCGATCAGTTCGTCAGCAACCACGGTGCTGCCGTCGCCCTTGATGATTTTGACCAGAACGCCTGCGGCTGGGGCCGGCAGTTCCAGAACGACTTTATCGGTTTCGATGTCAATCAGGTTTTCGTCGCGAGCGACTGCGTCGCCGACTTTTTTATGCCAGGTCAGCATGGTTGCTTCTGCTACCGATTCCGACAGCTGGGGGACTTTGACTTCGATTTGTGCCATGTAAAACTCCGTATATTTTATTGTTACGGCACCCCGCCGCGTAGCAGCAGGGCGCTCCGTCATTAAGTGATTATTTGGTGAGGATGAAGCCCTTCAGCTTCGAGAACGCCGTTTCCAGCAGGTCTTTTTGCTGGGCGTAGTGCTTGTCGTAGTAGCCGACAGCCGGCGATGCCGACGCTGGGCGGCCGGCGTATGCCAGGCGCTGACCTGCGTCCATGCTCTCGAAGATGTTGTGCTGAATCTGGAACCATGGGCCCTGATTCTGCGGCTCGTCCTGCGCCCACACCACTTCCGCCAGGTTCGGGAACTTCTTCAGTTCGGCAGCGAACGATTTGTGCGGGAACGGATACAGCTGTTCAACGCGGATGATGGCGGTGTCGGTCTGGCCGCGGGTCTTGCGTGCGTTGACCAGGTCGTAGTAGACCTTGCCCGAGCAGGCGACCACGCGCTTGACTTTCTTAGCGTCGATTTTCTCGTCGACTTCGCCGATCACGGTCTGGAACGCGCCTTTGGCCAGCTCGTTCAGCGAGGAACCCGCATCCTTGTTACGCAGCAGCGATTTAGGAGTCAGGATCACCAGCGGCTTACGGAACTGACGCACCATCTGGCGACGCAGCACGTGGAAGATCTGCGACGCGGTGGTCGGTTGAACCACTTGCATATTGTTGTCGGCGCACAGTTGCAGGAAGCGCTCTGGACGTGCCGACGAGTGCTCTGGGCCCTGGCCTTCGTAACCGTGCGGCAGCATCATGACCAGGCCCGAAGCGCGGCCCCACTTCACTTCGCCGGAGCTGATGAATTGGTCGATAACCACTTGCGCGCCGTTGACGAAGTCGCCGAACTGGGCTTCCCAGATCGTCAGCGTGTTTGGTTCCGCGGTCGAGTAGCCGTATTCGAAGCCCAGTACCGCCTCTTCGGACAGCACGGAGTCGATCACGGTGAACGGCGCCTGGCCTTCGGCGATGTTTTGCAGCGGCACGTAGGTGCCTGCATCCCAACGCTCGCGGTTCTGGTCGTGCAGCACGGCGTGACGGTGTACGAAGGTGCCACGGCCGGCATCTTGACCGGTCAGGCGCACTGCGTAGCCCGAAGCGACCAGCGATGCGTAGGCCAGGTGTTCGCCCATGCCCCAGTCCAGGTTCAGTTCGCCCTTGCCCATGTTGGCGCGGTCGCCCAGTACTTTCTCGACCAGCGAGTGTACTTTGAAGCCTTCAGGCACGGTGGTGATACGGCCGGCCAGACGCTTCAGTTCGGTCATCGGCACGGCGGTGTCGGCCGAGTCGGTCCACTTGCGGTTCAGGAACGGCAGCCAGTCGACTGCGTACTTGTTCTTGAAGTTGGAGATCACTGGATCGACGGTGTGCTTGCCTGCGTCCATCGCATCGCGGAAGGCGGCTTGCATCTGTTCGCCGCCGTCGGCAGCGATCACGGTCTGGGCAACCAGCTTGTCCGCGTACAGCTTGCGGGTGCCTGGGTGCTGGCCGATTTTCTTGTACATCAGCGGCTGGGTCAGCGCTGGCGTATCTTGTTCGTTGTGGCCCAGTTTGCGATAGCAGATGATGTCGACAACGATATCTTTCTGGAACTGCAGACGGTAGTCCATGGCGATCTGCGAAGCCAGTACCACGGCTTCAGGATCGTCGGCGTTCACGTGCAGCACCGGTGCTTCGATCATCTTGACGACGTCCGAGCAGTAGATGGTCGAACGCGCATCGCGCGGGTCGGACGTGGTGAAGCCGATCTGGTTGTTGATGACGATGTGAACCGTACCGCCCGTGCCGTAGCCGCGGGTCTGGGCCAGGTTCAGGGTTTCCATCACAACGCCCTGGCCTGCGAATGCCGCATCGCCGTGCACCAGGATAGGCAGCACTTGCTTGCCCAGGGTGTCGCCGCGACGGTCCATGCGCGCCTTGACCGAACCTTCAACCACAGGGTTGACGATTTCCAGGTGCGACGGGTTGAACGCCAGCGACAGGTGGACAGGACCGCCAGCGGTCGAGATGTCCGACGAGAAGCCTTGGTGGTATTTGACGTCGCCGGCCGGCAGGTCGTCGCCGTGCTTGCCTTCGAATTCTTCGAACAGGTCTTTAGGCGATTTGCCCAGGGTGTTGACCAGCACGTTCAGACGGCCACGGTGGGCCATGCCGATAACGATCTCCTGCACGCCTTTTTCGCCGGCGCGCTGGATGATTTCGTCGATCGAGGCGATGAACGTTTCACCGCCTTCCAGCGAGAAGCGCTTCTGGCCGACGTATTTGGTGTGGAGGTAGCGTTCCAGGCCTTCAGCTGCGGTCAGGCGCTCCAGGATGTGCTTTTTCTTCTCAGGCGTGAAGTTCGGGGTCGAACGGATCGATTCCAGGCGTTCCTGCAACCAGCGCTTTTCAGCCGGATCGGAAATGTACATGTACTCTGCGCCGATCGAACGGGTGTAGGTGTCGCGCAGGTAGTTCAGCAGGTCGCGCAGGGTCGCGGTCTCTGGGCCGAAGTAGGTGTTGCTGATGTTGAATACGGTGTCCATGTCCGCATCGGTGAAGCCGTAGAAAGTCGGCTCCAGCTCAGGGATCGACGGACGTTCCTGGCGCTGCAGTGGGTCCAGGTTGGCCCAGCGGGAGCCCAGGTAGCGGTAAGCGGCGATCAGCTGGGTTGCGGCGACACGCTTGCGACCCATTTCGGCGTCGGCGGAAGCAACCACGGTGCGGATAGGGCCGGCTTTCGCGCGTTCGGCGAAGGAGGCGATGACGGAGGCGTGAGCGACGTCTGGCTTGTTGGTACCGTCGACGGCCGGCACGTGCTGCATGGCGTCGAAATAGGCACGCCAGTTGTCTGGCACGGAACCTGGGTTGTTGAGATACGCTTCGTACAGTTCTTCAACGTACGGGGCGTTCCCACCAAACAGGTAGGAGTTGGACGTATATTGTTGCATCATATTGCTCACCTTTCTTCGCGCTTCGCGAGGAATTAGCGGGTTAATCTAACCTTCCGCGACACGGCCTGACCGGTTAGCGGATTGCACATCAAGTTGTGGGGAAGGGCTATAGTTCTTCAGTACTACAAAAATCGGTCATTCAGGATAGCACCGGTATTGTATCCCAACAACCATTTGTACGACAAAAAGCGTAACAAATGTTTCGATATTAATTTTCATTTAAGCCGCATGGCTGCGCGGTCGGCGGGCAATGTTTCCATATTTTTAACGGCTTTTGGGGCCGGCCATGGAGGTTGTAGAATAGCGCTTTCCGATCCCCTCCCCGTCTTCATGCACACCCTAGCGCAGTTACGCGCCGGACAACTGGCTGGCATCCAGCGCTTGCAATTGTCCTGCGGCCTCACCGAGTTCCCTCCCGAGATTTTCGACCTGGCCGATACGCTGGAGATCCTCGACCTGTCCGATAACGCGCTCTCCACGCTGCCGGATGACCTGCCGCGCCTGACCAGGCTGCGTGTGATCTTCTGCTCGGCCAACCGCTTCACGGTGCTGCCGGCGGTGCTGGGCGCCTGCCCTGGCCTGACGATGGTCGGCTTCAAGAGCAACCAGATCCGCGAGGTGCCGGCCGCGTCGCTGCCGCCGCAGCTGCGCTGGCTGATCCTGACCGACAACCGGGTCGAGGAGCTGCCCGCCGCCATCGGCGCCTGCACGCAGTTGCAAAAGCTGATGTTGGCGGGGAACCGTCTGCGCGCGCTGCCGCCGCAGCTGGCCTCCTGCACGCGATTGGAGCTGCTGCGCATCGCCGCCAATCAACTGGAGGAACTGCCGGACTGGCTGCTCGGCATGCCGCGCCTGTCGTGGCTGGCTTACGCGGGCAATCCGTTCAGCGCGGCGGATGAGCAGGCGGCCGATGCCGCCACCAGCATCGCCGGCATCCCGTGGGAGCGCTTGCAGATCGGGCAGAAGCTGGGCGAAGGCGCGTCCGGCGTGATCCACCAGGCCGTGCTGCAACAGACTGGCGGCCAACAGGACGTGGCGATCAAGCTGTTCAAGGGCGCCGTCACCAGCGACGGCCTGCCGCGCTGCGAGATGACGGCCTTCGTCAACTCAGGCGACCATCCCAATCTGATCCCGGTGCTGGGTGAGGTGCTGGGCCACCCGGATGGCGTGCACGGCTGCGTGATGCCGCTGATCGATCCCGGCTTCGGCAACCTGGCCGGCCCGCCCAGCCTGGAGAGCTGCACCCGCGATACCTACCCGGCCGACAAGCGCTTCAGCGTTGATGAGCTGTTCGGCATCGCGTGCGGCATCGTCTCGGCGGCGCGGCATTTGCACCAGCGCGGCATCATGCACGGCGACCTGTACGGGCACAACATCCTGCATTGCGGCCGGGGTCGCAGCCTGCTGGGCGACTTCGGCGCGGCCTCGCTGTTCGCGCCGGACGGGCCGCATGCGGCGGCGCTGCAAAGGCTGGAAGTGCGTGCCTTCGGCCTGCTGCTGGAGGAGTTGATGGAGCGCTGCGACCTGCCAGCCGCCACGCAAGCGTCGCTGACGGCCTTGCAGGCGCAATGCGTGTCGGCCGATGTCGGCGCCCGGCCGTCGCTGGAGGAGGCCGAGCGGTTGATTAATTCGCTGCGTGCGTAAGCGCCAGCCAGGCCGGATCGCGGGCGAACCAGTCCAGTAAAAAGTCCAGCATCGCCCGCAGCGCCGGTGACATGTGCTGGCGCGAGGTGTAGATGCCGTAGATGCCCATCTGCTGCGGCGCGTAGTCCGGCAGCAGCGCCGCCAGCTTGCCCTCGGCGATCAGCGGCGCCGCGCTGTACAGCGGTTGCAGCGCGACGCCGGCGCCCTCCACCGCCGCCTTCAGCAAAATCAAATCCTCATTGGCCGACAGGTTGCCGCTGACCGGCACCGAGACCGCATCGCCGTCGCGGTCCGTGAACTGCCACAGGCTCTTGCCGAAATACGTGTACGTCAGACAGTTGTGCGCGGCCAGGTCTTCGGCCCGCAGCGGCGTGCCGCGCTCGGCCAGATAGGACGGCGCGGCGCACACCACTGAATCGCACTGCGCCAGCTGGCGCGCGATCAGGTTTGGCTCCAGCGCGTTGGTGATGCGCAGCGCCAGGTCGATGCGCTGCTCGACCAGGTTGACGGCGCGGTTGTTCATCTGCAGATCGACCGCCGTGCGCGGATAGCGCTTCAAAAAAGCAGTGACGGCGACCGACAGCGCGGCCTGCGCCAGCGATTGCGAGCAAGTGATGCGCAGCAGGCCTTGCGGCGAGTCGGCGTCGGCGCCACCGGCCACTTCCATCGCGTCGGCCAGTTCCAGCATGCGGCGGCAGCGCGCCAGCGTCAGGTCGCCCGCATCGGTCAGGCTCAGGCGGCGCGTGCTCCGGTGCAGCAGGCGGGCGCCGGCCCACTCCTCCATCTCGGCCAGATAGCGCGTCACCATGGCGCGCGACATGTCCAGCGCCTCGGCCGCCGCGATCATGCTGCCGCGCTCGGCAATGCTGACAAAAACCTGTGCCGCCGTGATCCTGTCCATCTATTCGTCCGATTTATGCAATTAACAGGTGCAAATTACCCTATTTTTCTATCGGATAAAGAAATTTAAGATGACGTCATTCCAACTCCACACGAAAGACCATCATGATCAAGCAAACCCTGTTGTCCGCCGCCCTCGCCGCCACCGTTGCCGGCGCCGCCGCCGCCCCGCTGAAGCTGGAAGTGTTCAATCCCGGCGAAGCGGCCATCTTCCCGGTTGCCTCGGTGATCGTCAGCGGCGCCAAGGATGCGGTGCTGATCGACGCCCAGTTCTCGCGCGGCGAAGCGCTCAAGCTGGTCGAACAGATCCGCGCCGGCGGCAAGCACCTGACCACCGTGTACGTCAGCCACAGCGATCCTGACTTCTACTTCGGCCTGGACGTGATCCACGCCGCCTTCCCCGACGCGAAGATCGTCGCCACGCCGCAAACCATCGCCGGCATCGAAAAGAAGAAGGATGCCAAGGTCGCGTTCTGGGGTCCTATCCTGAAGGACAACGCACCGAAGAGCATCATCGTGCCGCAGCCGCTGCAAGGCGACACCATCAAGCTGGAAGGCCAGTCGCTGAAAATCGAAGGCCTGAAGGGCCCGACGCCTGAGCGCAGCTATGTGTGGATTCCATCGATCAAGGCGGTGGTGGGTGGCGTGGTGCTGTTCAACGACCTGCACGTTTGGACCGCCGACACGCAGACTGCCGAATCGCGCAAGCAATGGCTGGCGGCGCTGGACGGCGTGGCAGCACTGAAACCTGCGACCATCGTGCCTGGCCACTTCAAGCAAGGCACGGCGCTGACGCCGGACGCCATCGGCTTCACCCGCGACTACCTGGTGCGCTTCGAAGCTGAAACGGCCAAGGCGGCCAACTCGGCGGCGCTGATCGCCCGCATGAAGGAGCTGTATCCGAACGCAGGCCTGAACGGCGCACTGGAAACCAGCGCCAAAGTCGCCAAGGGCGAAATGAAGTGGTAATGCGCTTGGTGCGTTAGAACTAGACAAATGCATCTAGATATTTTATTCTAGATGCATTGTCCCGCATTCCATCATCGCCATGACCACTGCCCCACCGAAGCCCACCCCGTCCGAACTCGAAATGCTGCGCCTCTTATGGCAAAGCGGACCGGCGACCGCCAAGCAGGTACACCAGGCGGCAGTGGAAGCGCGTCCCGACATGAACTACGCGACGGTGCTGCGGCTGCTGCAAGTGATGCACACCAAAGGCCTGCTGACCCGCGACGAAAGCCAGCGCGCCCACATCTACGCTCCGGCGCAGGAGCAGGACTCGCTGCAAACCAATCTGTTGAAAGAGCTGATCCAGAAAGCCTTCTCCGGCTCCGGCAAGGCGCTGGTGCTGGCCGCCCTGCGCGGCGGTCACGTCAGCAAGAAAGAACGCGAGGAAATCCAGGCGCTGCTGGATCAGGAAAAATAAAGCTGATCTACAATGAGGCCCCATTCATCAGAGCCTTACCTATGATCAGCCGTCTCAACCACTGGCCCGAGCGCCCTCACCCTGTTATCGCCGTCATGCTCGCGCTGGCGATTTGTGCGGTGCCCATCATGTTGCCGCATTTCCGCCTGCAGGATTTGATGGCCAACCTGTTCGCCTACTTTGCCTGCTGCATCCTGGCCTATCCGGTTGCGGCCGTGCTGCGGCGCCGCGTCACCGGCCTGCTGTCGATCTGGGCGATCGCCATGGTGCTGTTGCTGCTGGTGTGCCTCTATCACACCAACATCATCACGGAAACCGCCAACCTGCCCTGGCCGCAGCGCCAGCCTGTCGTTATCGGCAAGTTCCTGTTCAACCTGCCGCAAGCCACGCTGGGCGTGATCGCCTGGTGGCTGCTGGTGGTGCGGCCCGACCGGCGCAACCCTCAATCCGAATCGGACTGACAGCGCGCCGCCGGCCGCAACCACTACATCACTTCAAAGGCTGGCCGCTGGCATCGAGCTTGATGACTTCGCCCCAGCCCAGTTCGCGCACGCCAGCTTCGATCTTGCGCACATCGCCCACCACCAGCCACACCACCTGCTCCGGATGGATGTACTTCGGCGCCGCGTCGGCCAGCTGCGCCTGCGTCAACGCGCTGATGCGGCTGGCGTAGTTGGTCCAGTAGTCGTCCGGCAGGCGCAGGTTCACGCTCTGCAAGGCCGCGTTTTCCAGCGCGTCGATGGACTCGAAGCGCGCCGGCAGGCGCGACGTCATATTGCGCATGATGCTGGCGTATTCCTCGCCAGCCAGCGGACGCTCGCCCGCCGCGCCCTTGATCTCCTTCGCCACTTCCAGCATCGCCTCTTTGGTCTTGTCGGTCTGCACCGGCGCCATCACCGTGAAGGCGCGCTGGCCGCGCACATTGGTCAGGCCCGCCGAGGTGCCGTAGCTCCAGTGCTTGTCCAGACGCAGATTGCGGTTCAGGCGCGAGGTGCTCATGCCGCCGAAGTTCTGCATCACCGGCTCCATCGCCAGATCCTCAGGCTGGCCGTGCGGCTGCGATACGTGCGCCGCCACGATCATCGACTGCGGCGCATCCGGACGATCGATCAGGTACACGCGCTTGCCCTGCGTAGCCGGCGCCGCCACCGACGGCTTGACCGGCGCGCTGCCAGCCGCCCATTTGCCGAACGACGCTTCCAGCATTGGCATCAGCTTGGCCATGGTGGTGTCGCCGGTGACGACCAGCGTCGAGCTGCCCGGCTTGAACCACTCGCGATGCCAGTTCACCAGATCATCGCGGGTCAGCGCTTCGACCGTCTTGTCATCGCCGCTGGCCGGTTTGCCGTAGGCGCTGTCTGCACCGTACAGCAGGCCGGCCATCACGCGCTGCGCACTGCCGGCCGGCGAGGATTTCTCCTGCGCGATCTGGGCGATGCGGCGCTGCTTCTGCAGCTTGAACTGGTCGGCCGGGAAGCTGGCGTTGAGCGCCGCGTCGGCCATCAGGTCCAGCGAAGCGCCCAGGTTGGCGGCGGTCGATTGCAGGCGCACCAGCGTCCGGTCGGCCTGCGTGGTGGTGCCCAGTTGCGCGCCCTGCATTTCCAGCGCGTTCGACAACTGGAAGGCGTCGCGGGTTTTGGTGCCCTTGTCCAGCAGTTCCAATGCCAGCGAGGCCAGACCGGACTTGGCCGCGCTATCGCTGGCCGCTCCCGCATCGACCGACAAGGCCGCGTTGACGATGGGCGCGCCGTGGCGCTCGATCAGCACCACATTCAGGCCATTGGCCAGGCGCGCACGCTGCATAGCCGGGAAGCTGACGGCAGGCGCATCGCCCAGCGGCGGCAGCACCTTGCGGTCGATCGCGGTCTTGCCCGCGGCCAGTTTAGGGAAAGGCTTGACCACCATCGTGTAGTGATGCACACCGTGCAGCCACTTGTTGGCGGTCGCCTTGACGTCGGCCGGCTGGGCTGCGGCCAATGCGCGCAGGTCGCCCAGGTAGGCGTCCGGCGAGCCGCCGAACATCATGCTCTCGGCCAGCAGGCCGCTGCGGCCACCGCCGCCGCCCAGGCGTTCGATCTGGCGCGCTGAATCGGCATAGAACTTGGTGCGCACGCGCGCCAGCTCATCGGCGGTCGGGCCATGCGCCAGCAGTTCATCGACCACCGCGTCGATCTCGCGCTCGACCACGGCGACATCGACGCCCGGCTTCAGCGTGGCGCGGATGGAGAAGGTGCCGGCCAGCTCGTTGCCGTCGGCGCGGGCGTTGACGCCGGTGGCCAGGGCCTTGTCGTACACCAGGCGCTTGGTCAGTCGCGCGCTCTTGGAGCCGGTCAGCACCTCGGCCAGGATGGACAGGCGCACCGTTTCCGGATCGCCCCACACCGGCGCGTGATAGCTGCGCTGGATGCGCACCTGCGCAACCTGGTCTTCCATCTCGTCGCGGATGTTGCGGTCCAGCGTGGGGATCCAGCTGTTGGTGCGCACCAGCGGCGGGCCGGGCGGAATGCCGTCGAAGTACTTCTTCACCGTGGCCAGCGCCTGCTCCGGCTTGATGTCGCCGGCCAGCACCAGTACCGCGTTGTTCGGGCCGTAGTAAGTGCGGTACCACTCCTTGATGTCGTCCAGGCTGGCGGCGTTCAGGTCTTCCATGTAGCCGATCACCGGCCACGAATACGGATGCGAAGCCGGATACATGCGCTGCGCTTCCTCGATGTGCACGCGGCCGTAGGGCTGGTTCTCGCCCTGGCGCTTCTCGTTCTGCACCACGCCGCGCTCGCGCTCCAGCATCTCCTTGCTGATGTAGTTGGCGAGGAAGCCCATGCGGTCGGCCTCCAGGTACAGCGTGCGGTCCAGCGCGGAGACCGGCACGTCTTCATAGAAGTTGGTGCGGTCGTTGCTGGTGGTGCCGTTGCGGCTGCTGGCGCCCAGGTCGTCCATCGCTTCGCGGAAGCCGTGCGGATAGTTTTCCGAACCGTTGAAGAAGAAGTGTTCGAACAGGTGGGCGAAGCCGGTCTTGCCGCGCTTCTCGTTGCGCGATCCGACGTGGTACCACACGTTGACGCTGACCAGCGGCACGCTGTGGTCTTCATGGACGATCAGCGTCAGGCCGTTCTGCAAGGTGAACTTCTGATACGGGACGGTGTACGGTTTCAGGTCGACCACCGCAGCCTTGGGCGCGGCGGCCGGCGCCGCGCCGGCAGGATTAAAGGCAGACGCCACCAGGGCGGCAAGCAGCGATACACGCAATGTGCGTTTCATATGGTATGTGGAAAGTTTTTTGGAATGCCAATCCTACAATCTTTCTCTTGTTACTCCAAGTAACAATATGGGAAATGGCCTTTTAAATAAGCATGCTATAAAGACAGCACACCCATCGTCAGGAGTCCGTCATGCAAAGCAAGCTGCCCTTACTTCCCTTGTCCATCGCCGCGCTTTGCGCCCTCGGCGGCTGTGGCGGCTCCGGCGGCGACAACACCCCGCCGGCGCCCGTCGTCACCAAATACGCGATAGGCGGCACCGTCACCGGTCTGCCCGCCGGCGCCGCGCTGACATTGACCAACGGCGGCGACAGTGTCGATGTGCCGACCAGCGGCAACTTCACTTTTCCGACCACCGTCCCGGCGGGCACGGCCTATGCCGCCGTCATCAAAACGCAAAGCGCCAGCGCCACCTGCAAGCTGGAAAACGGCAGCGGCACGGTCGGCAGTGCGGCAGTGAACAACATCGCCGTCAAGTGCGCGCCGGTGCTGCTGGCGACGCTGCCCTTCACGCCCGCCCCGCAGTTCGCGGCCGATTACCAGGGCAACGTCTACCTGGCGGACACGGGCCAGAACGCCATCCGCAAGCTGTCGCCGAGCGGCGTGCTGACACTGCACGCGGGCGGCGCGGCCGGCGCGCCGCTCACCGCGCCGAACGCGGTGGGCATCAGCCGCAGCGGCCTGCTGCGCGTGATCGACCAGGCGGACGACGCCTCCTACCGCTTCCGCATCGTCGGACTGGACGGCGTCGTCAATCCCAACACGACCAAGCTCGCGGGTCTGCGCTACAACTGGATTGCCGCCTCCGCCTACGAGGAACTGGCGGCGGTCGACCAGGGCGGCGCCAGCGTCATGCGCCTCAATCCCAAGCTCGGCAACTCGCTCATCACGCGCGCCGAGGTGGCAAGCCTGCTGGCCGGCACGCAAGGCAGCGCCGCCAACTACGCGCCCGCCTCGGTCGTCTACGGCAATGAGACGGACAGCGTGCTGTACATCGCCGACAGCGGCAACTCGGTCATCTACAAACTGGTGCCGCAGGGAGGGTCGACCGTGTTCGCCGGCATCCCGGGCGTGCGCGGCGCGGCCGATGGCGCCGCCGGCACCGGCAGCCTGAACCTGACCGCCGCCAGCGCGCTGGCGATGGACGAGCAAGGCAACCTGTACGTCAGCGGCAGCGGCGCGGTGCGCAAGATCGCGCCGAACGGCACGCTGTCCACGCCGCAACTGGCGTGGGGCACGCCGGCCCTGGCCAGCATCGCCTATGCCAAGCCGATGCTGTACGGGCGCGTGCAGAACACGGTGATCCAGACCTACCTGCCCTAAGCGACCGGCGATCAGCGCTGTTCCGGTAGATTCACTTAAAAATAAACTGTTTTCAAAATTTCATTAACTTATTTATAATTAAATTTCTGACGAATCATTACAGGAGGATCCGTTGAAAATGAAAATCTGGTGTGCCGCGATGGCTACGGGCGTGCTGCTTCTTGGCACCGCACAGGCCCAATCGTATGTTTATAAGAATCTGAGCCTGCCCGACGTCGACGGGGTTGCTAGGGCGATTAACAACCAGGGCCAGATTGTAGGCTCCAGCTACTTCGAAGGCGCTGGCAACCATGCGACCCTGTGGAGCGGATCGACGACTACTGATCTCGGCTCGCTCGGCCCATCCAGCAGCGCCGCGAGAGCGATCAATGGCAGCGGCCAGACCGTGGGCTATTCCTTGTACAGCAGCACCTCGATAACGGCCACCTCCTGGAATGCTGCCAGCGGCAGCCCACTCGCGCTCTCACCCGGCACTCAAAGCAATGCGAGAGCGATCAATAATGCAGGCCAGATCGCCGGCTATACAACCGCGGCCCCTGGCTCCTCAAGGGCGACGGTCTGGAACGGCAACAGCACGACCTACCTGCCCACCCTTGGCGGCAACGACTACGCCCTCGGCATCAATAACCACGGCGTGGTGGTCGGCGATGCCTACTTTACCGGCAGTGAGGCATCGCACGCCATGGTATGGGAAGGCGGCGGCGTGCGCGGACTGGACACACTGGGAGGCGCCGGCAGCAGCGCGGCAGCGGTGAATGACAACGGCGCGATAGTCGGCTCCTCCCAGCTGGCCAATGGCACCTGGCAAGCGACGCTGTGGAATGGCGACACCGTCAGCAACCTGGGAGCGCCCGGCTACGATGGCGGACAGGCTTGGGCGATCAACAATCGCAACCAGGTCGTAGGCTACACATATACGGGCAATAACAACGACAGCAGCACATGGCGCGCCACGCTGTGGGACGGCGGACGCATGGTCGATCTCACCAGCTTTGTCGATAGCGACAGCAGAGCGGCAGGCTGGGTGCTGACGCAGGCATACGGCATCAACGACAACGGCTGGATCGTCGGCGAAGCCACCAACCTGCAGACCTTCAGCCGGCACGCCTTCCTGCTGTCGGTCAGTGCGGTACCCGAGCCCTCCGCCTACGCCTTGCTGCTGATGGGCCTGGCGTGCATGGGCATGCTCAACGGCCGCCGCATTGGGAGTACGAAAAAAAGCCCGCCGGCCTGAACACGCTCAAGAGCGCATCCAGTACCGGCGGGCTTTTTATGTGCTGCGTAGGACCGGCGATTAACGCTTGTCCAGCGGCTTCACTTCACGCGTGGTCGAACCGACGAACAGCTGGCGTGGACGGCCGATTTTCTGTTCTGGATCGGCGATCATTTCGTTCCACTGGGCGATCCAGCCGATGGTGCGAGCCATGGCGAAGATACCGGTGAACAGCGACACTGGGATGCCCAGTGCGGACTGCACGATGCCCGAGTAGAAGTCGACGTTCGGGTACAGTTTGCGCGAAACGAAGTATTCGTCGTTCAGTGCAATCTTTTCCAGTTCCATCGCCAGCTTGAACAGTGGGTCGTCTTGCAGGCCCAGTTCGTTCAGCACTTCGTAGCAGGTTTCGCGCATCAGTTTTGCACGCGGGTCGAAGTTCTTGTACACGCGATGACCGAAGCCCATCAGCTTGACGCCGGAGTTCTTGTCTTTCACCTGAGCGATGAAGGCAGGAATGTTCTCGACGGTGCCGATTTCCTTCAGCATGTTCAGCGCCGCTTCGTTGGCGCCGCCGTGGGCAGGGCCCCACAGGCAGGCGATACCGGCAGCGATACAGGCGAACGGATTCGCACCCGACGAACCGGCCAGACGCACGGTCGAGGTCGATGCATTCTGCTCGTGGTCCGCGTGCAGGATCAGGATACGGTCCAGGGCGCGCACCAGCACGTCGTTGACTTTGTATTCTTCGCACGGATTGCCGAACATCATGCGCATGAAGTTGGCGCTGTACGACAGGTCGTTGCGTGGGTACACGAACGGCTGGCCGATCGAGTATTTGTAAGCCATCGCCACCAGGGTAGGCATCTTGGCGATCAGACGGATGGCCGATACTTCACGGTGCTTGGCATCGTTGATGTCCAGCGAGTCGTGGTAGAACGAAGCCAGCGCGCCGACGGTGCCGACCAGTACCGACATCGGGTGCGCGTCGCGGCGGAAGCCGCGGAAGAAGAATTGCATCTGCTCGTGGACCATGGTGTGCTTGGTCACGGTTTCGACGAACTTCTCTTTTTCGACCTTGTTCGGCAGTTCGCCGTTCAGCAGCAGGTAGCACGATTCCATGAAATCGGCGTTCACGGCCAGTTGCTCGATCGGGTAGCCGCGGTACAGCAGCTCGCCCTTGTCGCCGTCGATGTAGGTGATCGACGAGTTGCATGCCGCGGTCGACATGAAGCCCGGGTCGTAGGTGAACTTGCCGGTGCCGGCGTACAGTTTGCGGATGTCGATCACGTCAGGACCGACGGTGCCTTTGTAGATCGGGAATTCTACCGATGGGCTGCCATCGGAAAACGATAGGGTGGCTTTGTTATCAGAGGTGTTCATGGACTCTTCCTTCTTGGAGAGATGCGACAAATAAAAAAAACGAAACTTTTCTGGGTGTGTCTTTACGCGCGACGCAGTCGCTGCAGCAGTGCGTGCACATGCGGCAGATCGACCTCGCCTTCCGGCTCCTTGCGGGCCAGTACCAGATCCATCAGGGCATTGTCCGACAAATCGAGGAGCCGCGTGAATGCGTCCACTTCTTCGTCGGTCAATTCGGTTTCATGCGCATCGAGAAAACGGGTCAGGATAATATCGTTTTCCAACAGGCCCCGGCGGGAACGCCACCGCAGGCGCGCTCGGTTGGCGGGGTCGGCCTGATGCGCTGAGCTGTTCGGTTCAGTCATATGGATGTGCTACTTTATACGAAAACGGGCGACGAGGCCGCCGCCCGTGAAATGCAGCTTAGATCGCGCGGCGTACCATCAATTCCTTGATCTTGCCGATCGCCTTGTTCGGGTTCAAACCCTTAGGGCAAACGTCGACGCAGTTCATGATCGAGTGGCAGCGGAACAGGCGGTACGGGTCTTCCAGGTTGTCCAGACGCGCGCCGGTGGCTTCGTCGCGCGAGTCGGCGATGAAGCGGTAGGCTTGCAGCAGGCCAGCTGGACCGACGAACTTGTCCGGATTCCACCAGAACGATGGGCACGACGTCGAGCAGCACGCGCACAGGATGCACTCGTACAGGCCGTCGAGCTCTTCGCGCTCGGTCGGGGTTTGCAGGCGTTCTTTTTCAGGACGGATCGAATCGTTGATCAGGTAAGGCTTGATCGAATCGTACTGTTTGAAGAACTGGGTCATGTCGACGATCAGGTCGCGGATCACCGGCAGGCCTGGCAGCGGACGCAGCACGATAGGCTCGGTCAGCTCGTTCAGGTTGGTGGTGCAGGCCAGGCCGTTTTTACCGTTGATGTTCATCGCGTCCGAACCGCACACGCCTTCGCGGCACGAGCGGCGCAGGGCCAGCGAATCGTCGACGTCGGACTTGATGCGCTGCAGTGCGTCCAGCAGCATCTTGTCGGTGTCTTTCAGCTCGACCGTCACGTCCTGCATGTACGGCTTGGCGTCCTGGTCCGGATCGTAACGATAAATTTTCAGTTTGAGAGTGCGTGCCATGTTCTAGCCCTTAGAAAGTACGTGGTTTCGGTTTGAAGGTATCAACCGTCAATGGCTTGGTAACGACCGCTTTGTATTCCAGTCGGTTGCCTTCCGAATACCACAGGGTGTGCTTCATCCAGTTGTCGTCGTCGCGGTGCGGGAAATCGCTGTGGGCGTGGGCGCCGCGCGATTCCTTGCGGGCGACAGCCGACGTGATCGTCGCTTTCGCGGTTTCGATCAGGTTGTCCAGTTCCAGCGCTTCGACGCGCGCGGTGTTGAACACCTTGGATTTGTCTTTGAACGACACGTGCTTGCGGCGCTCGTCGAGCACCATGATTTCCTTGGCGCCCTGGGTCAGCAGCTCGTCGGTACGGAACACGCCGCAGTACTTCTGCATCGTGGCGCGGATGTCGTTGGCGACGCCCTGCACTTTTTCCGAGCCGGTCGAGGTTTCCAGCTTGTTCAGGCGGCCCATGGCGAAGTCGGCGGCGTCCTTAGGCAGAGGCTTGTTCTCTTTCTGCTTCAGGTTTTGCGCGACGACGTGGTTGCCGGCCGCGCGGCCGAAGACCACCAGGTCCAGCAGCGAGTTGGTGCCCAGGCGGTTGGCGCCGTGCACCGATACGCAGGCGCATTCGCCGATCGCGTACAGGCCGTTGACCACGCGCTGCGTGCCGTCGCCGTTTGGCGTGACGACCTGGCCGTGGATGTTGGTTGGAATACCGCCCATCTGGTAGTGGATGGTTGGCACGACCGGGATCGGTTCCTTGGTCGCATCGACGTTGGCGAACTTGTGGCCGATTTCCAGAATCGACGGCAGGCGCTTGGCGATGGTGTCGGCGCCGATGTGGCGCAGGTCCAGCATGACGTGATCCTTGTTAGGACCGCAGCCGCGGCCTTCCTTGATCTCCTGGTCCATCGAGCGCGACACGAAGTCGCGCGGCGCCAGATCCTTCAGCGTCGGAGCGTAACGCTCCATGAAGCGCTCGCCTTCGGAGTTGATCAGGATACCGCCCTCGCCACGTACACCCTCGGTGATGAGGACGCCGGCGCCGGCCACGCCGGTCGGGTGGAACTGCCAGAATTCCATGTCTTGCAGCGGCAGGCCGGCGCGTGCCGCCATGCCCATGCCGTCGCCGGTGTTAATGAAGGCGTTGGTGGAAGCGGCGAAGATACGGCCTGCACCGCCGGTGGCGAAGATGGTGGTCTTCGCTTCCAGGATCATGCATTCGCCGGTTTCCATTTCCAGGGCCACTACGCCGACCACGTCGCCTTCGGCGTCGCGGATCACGTCCAGCGCCATCCACTCGACGAAGAAGTGGGTGCGGGCGCGCACGTTGCGCTGGTACAGGGTGTGCAGCAGTGCGTGGCCGGTACGGTCGGCCGCGGCGCAGGCGCGCTGCACGGCTTTCTCGCCGAAGTTGGCGGTGTGGCCGCCGAACGGACGCTGATAAATGGTGCCGTCTGGGTTACGGTCGAACGGCATGCCGAAGTGTTCCAGCTCGTAGACGACCTTCGGTGCTTCGCGGCACATGAATTCGATCGCATCCTGGTCGCCCAGGTAGTCGCCACCCTTGACGGTGTCGAACATATGCCAGAACCAGTTGTCTTCGGCCATATTGCCCAGCGATGCGCCGATGCCGCCCTGTGCCGCCACGGTGTGCGAACGGGTTGGGAAGACTTTCGACAGCACCGCCACGTTCAGACCGGCTTCAGCCAGTTGCAGGGATGCGCGCATGCCGGAGCCGCCGGCGCCGACGATTACCGCGTCAAAGCGGCGGGTAGGGATTGCAGATTTGATAGCTGCCACGATTACACACTCCAGAGTATCTGTACCGACCAAACGGCACAAGCGACCAACCACAGGATGGTGGCGATTTGCAGGGTCAGGCGAAGGCCGACGGCTTTGACATAGTCCATCCAGATGTCACGCACGCCGATCCAGGCGTGGAAGAACAGGCCGAACAGCGTCACGGCGCTGATCAGCTTGAACCACTGCTGTGCGAACAAGCCAGCCCAGCCTTCATACGTGAAGTTCTGGCCGGTCAGGAAGGAAGTCAGCAGGATGGCGGTGTACAGCACCATCATGATGGCGGTCACGCGCTGTGCCAGCCAGTCGCGCATGCCGTAGCCGGCGCCGACTACCAGGCGTTTAGGTCCAACATTGTTGTTTGCCATCTCAGAACACTCCAAACAGTTTGAGCGCGACCACGGCGGTCAGCGCCAGGCTGATCACCAGCACGGTGGCCGACGATTTGCGGGCGGAATCCTTGTCCAGGCCGATGTGGGCATCCATCACCAGGTGGCGTACGCCAGCGCAGAAGTGATGCATATAACCCCAGACCAGGGCCAGGATGATCAGTTTGACCAGCGGATAGGACACAATCCCTTGGTAGTAAGCGAAGGAGATCTCGGAGCGCAAGCTCTGCTCCAGCAGATAAAGCACGAAAGGCAGCAGTGCAAACATCATGAAGCCGCTGATGCGGTGCAGGATGGAGACGATGGCTGCCAAAGGCATGCGGTAGTTGGACAATTCGGTAACGTGGATGTTACGGAACTCCGGCCGTTCTTTTTTTGGGGCTTCCCTTACGGCTTCTGACATAACAAGACCTCCTAAGCATAAACAAAAATATCGAGACTGCGATTTTCGCCGATTTTCGCACTCATAACCAATATCTATTGTTACATATAACCAAAATAGTGTTTGGCAACACTATGCGACGGCTACTTTCCGTAGCTCAACGTATTATCAGCGCAACAATGCTACCGGGGTGTGACGGCGCCCTGTTTTCGCTGCCTGAAGCGGTTTTTTTATGTGCTTCAGGGTCTCCTAAATTCAACTCACTCAGTTCAGTTCATTGTGATAGTGATGGCGCTCCGTGGAGTACAGGCCGCGGCGCAGTTCCACCGGCTTGTCGCCATAGGTGAACGACACGCGCTCGGACGCCAGCAGCGGCGTGGCGGCGTCGATGTGCAGCAGGGCGGCGTCTTCGGCGCCGGCGCAGACGGCGCGGATCTTCTCGGTCGCACGTATCATGCGGGTGCCGAACTCGGATTCGAACAGGCCGTACATCGGCCCCTTGTATTCGACCAGGCGCTCGGCGGTCAGTCCCTTGAAGGTGACGCCCGGCAGCCACAGTTCCTCAACGATGGTCGGCACGCCGTCGAAGGACTGCACGCGCTTGATGAAGATGACGGCGTCGCCGGACTTCAGGTCCAGCAGGCGGGCCACGTCGGCCGGCGCGCGCATGCGCTTGACTTCGATGAACTTGCTTTCGGGGTAGTGCGGCACGCCCTCGTCGGGCATCAGGCGCAGGAAGCGGAAGTGGGCGCGCGCCTCGTGGTGGGTGGACACGAAAGTGCCCTTGCCCTGCTTGCGCATCACCAGGTTTTCCGCGGCGAGTTCGTCGATGGCCTTGCGTACGGTGCCCTGGCTGACCTTGAATCGGTTGGCCAGTTCCACTTCGCTGGGGATCAACTCGCCCGGTTTCCACTCGCCCGATTGCAGGCTTTGCGTGATCAGGGCCTTGATTTGCTGGTACAGTGGGGAGAAAGTCGGCGACGGATTCGCCGCGGCGCCCGCCGACGATCCGGCCGCTCCGCCGGCATTGGCGGCGGTGGAATTGCTGTTCGGATTGGGCGGGACGGAATTCATAGACCAAGATTTCACCACAAATGGCCCCTGCCGTCCAGAAAAACCGGCAATAACTTATCTGTCTTATATAAGACATAAGATAGGATTGACAGATGCCTGCCACAGGCCTACACTCCCCGGCGAGACGCTATAGCCGACGCTTCCGCATAGATTCTAAGCGCTCAATTTGCAGTATGATTACGGTTTTCCCGGACCGGCTCCGGTCCAGCTTCGAGAACGTTTTAATTCCCACTTTGGAGATTCATCATGGCTAAAACCCCAATGCGTGTTGCTGTCACCGGCGCCGCCGGTCAAATCGGTTACGCTCTGCTGTTCCGCATCGCCAACGGCGACATGCTGGGCAAGGACCAACCAGTCATTCTGCAACTGCTGGAAATCGCCGACGAAAAAGCCCAGAAAGCGCTCAAAGGCGTGATGATGGAAATCGACGACTGCGCCTTCCCGCTGCTGACCGAGATGACCGCCCACTCCGACCCGATGACCGCCTTCAAGGATGTCGACTACGCCGTGCTGGTTGGCGCCCGTCCACGCGGCCCAGGCATGGAACGTAAAGACCTGCTGGAAGCCAATGCCCAGATCTTCACCGTACAAGGCAAGGCGCTGGATGCCGTCGCATCGCGCAACGTCAAAGTACTGGTGGTCGGTAACCCAGCCAACACCAACGCCTACATCGCCATGAAATCGGCGCCATCGCTGCCGGCCAAGAACTTCACCGCCATGCTGCGCCTGGACCACAACCGCGCGCTGTCGCAAGTGGCTGCCAAGACCGGCACCGCGGTCAAGGACATCGAAAAGCTGTGCGTATGGGGCAACCACTCGCCGACCATGTACGCCGACTACCGCTTCGCCACCGTGAACGGCAAGAACGTCAAGGACCTGATCAACGACCAGGAATGGAACGCCAACACCTTCCTGCCTACCGTCGGCAAGCGCGGCGCAGCGATCATCGAGGCACGCGGCCTGTCGTCGGCAGCATCGGCAGCCAACGCAGCGATCGACCACATGCACGACTGGCACGTCGGCACCGGCGGCAAGTGGACCACCATGGGCGTTCCTTCGGATGGTTCGTACGGCATCCCTGAAGGCACCATGTTCGGCTTCCCAGTGACCACCGAAAACGGCGAATACAAAATCGTCCAGGGCCTGGAAATCGACGCGTTCTCGCAAGAGCGCATCAACATTACCCTGAAAGAACTGACCGAAGAGCGCGAAGGCGTCAAGCACCTGCTGCCGGCCTAAGTTCTGACACCACCCGCAAGTGGAACCGGTTAAACCACCGATCCGCCGCACCCGCCGCGCTGCCGAGAGCAGCGCGGCGTCTGTATCTACTGACCATTCCCGCATGCACCCATCCGAGGTTTTATTCCAGGGCAATCGCCAGCCGCTGCTGCTGCCGGCCTGCGACCATTACGCCGGCTCCGAAAAGCTGATGCGCAAATCGATCGCCCTGCAACAAGAACTTGGCCCCTTGTTCGACATCACCCTCGATTGCGAAGACGGCGCCAGCGCCGGCAACGAGGAAGCTCACGCCCGCCTGGTGGCGGAGCTGCTGCTGTCGGACGAGAACAAATTCAAACGCATCGGCGCCCGCGTGCACGATGTCCACAGCCCGTTCTTCTCGCAGGACGTGGAGATCATCTGCGCCGCCGCCCAGCCGCTGGCCTACATCGTGCTGCCCAAGGTGCACAGCGCCAAAGAAGTGGCGGCCGCGATCAAGATCATCAACGTCCACGCCGCCAAGGCCGGCCGCAAGGACTTACCGGTGCACGTGCTGATCGAAACCCACGGCGCGCTGCGCGAAGCCTACGACATCGCCGCCCTGCCCCAGGTGCAGTGCCTGTCGTTCGGCATCATGGATTTCGTCTCCTCGCACTACGGCGCGATCCCCGCCGCCGCGATGCGCACGCCGGGCCAGTTCACGCACCCGCTGGTGGTGCGCGCCAAGCTGGAAATCGCCGCCGCCTGCCACGCGCACGGCAAGGTGCCGTCGCATAACGTGACCACCGAGATCAAGGACACGGCGGTCGCCGCCAACGATGCCCAGCGCGCCGCCGCCGAATTCGGCTACACGCGCATGTGGAGCATCCACCCGAACCAGATCAAACCGATTATCAAGACCTTCACGCCGCGCCTGTCCGAGGTCAGCGAGGCAGCCGCCATCCTGCTTGAAGCGGAGGCTGTGCAATGGGGGCCAATTTCCCAAAACGGGCGCTTGCACGACCGTGCAAGCTACAGATACTATTGGACCGTTTTGCAGCGCGCCAAGCTGGCCGGGCTGAGCTTGCCCGAGTCCGCCGCCGCGCTGATCAACGGCAGCCCCACCGAACCAACCCTGGAAGCACTTTGATGTCCATCTCCAAACTACTCCTGGCCTGCAGCTTTGCGCTGGCCTCCATGACCCTGGCCGCCGGCGCCCACGCGCAGAACGCCACGCCGGCCAAGAAAACCGTCAAGAAGGCCGGCAAGTCCAAAGCCGCCGCCAAGCCGGCCGAAACCAAGACCCCGGATGAAGACGCCGATGAACCGGCCGTCACCGATTCGGCCGTGACCGAGTTCGACTGCGAACTGGGCAACAAGATCACCATCTATGAAAACGCCGGCGACGAAGCGCACATCGCGCTGCGCTGGAAGAAGCGTCTGCACCGCCTGACCCGCGTGGGCACCACCACCGGCGCGCAGCGTTTCGAAAACAAGTTGTACGGCCTGATCTGGATCGGCATTCCATCCAAGGGCATGCTGCTGGACTCCAAGCAGAACCGCCAGCTGGCCAACGAATGCCGCAACGCCGAGCAATTGAAACCGGTCGCCACCAATGCATCGGAGCCGACCAGCACCAAGACCACGATTCAGTGATTTAGTTCCAAAAGAGGCGCGCCGGCACGGGCGCCAGCAACACGGTTTTAACTTCAATAATAGACGATACCCACGAAGGAGAGGTCATGTCCCGCAACACTCTGAACACGCTTAAGGATTTCAACATTTCCGGCAAAAAGGGCAAGTTCTACTCCCTGCCAGCCCTGGAAAAGAGCCTGGGCGCCAAAATCTCCCGCCTGCCGGTATCGATCCGTGTTGTGCTGGAATCCGTCCTGCGTAACTGCGACGGCAAGAAAGTCACCGAAGAACACGTCAAGCAGCTGGCCAACTGGGGCGCGACCGCCGACCGTACCGACGAGATCCCGTTCGTCGTCGCCCGCGTCGTGCTGCAAGACTTCACCGGCGTGCCACTGCTGGCCGACCTGGCAGCAATGCGCAACGTCGCCTACAAGATGGGCGTCAACGCCAAGAAAATCGAACCGCTGGTGCCAGTGGATCTGGTGGTCGACCACTCCGTCACCATCGACCACTTCCGCGAAAAAGGCGCGCTGGACCTGAACATGAAGCTGGAATTCTCGCGCAACAACGAGCGCTACCAGTTCATGAAATGGGGCATGCAAGCCTTCGACACCTTCGGCGTCGTGCCTCCGGGCTTCGGCATCGTCCACCAGGTCAACCTGGAATACCTGGCGCGCGGCGTGCACAAGACCGCTGACGGCGTCTACTACCCGGACACCCTGGTCGGCACCGACTCGCACACCACCATGATCAACGGCATCGGCGTAGTCGGCTGGGGCGTGGGCGGCATCGAGGCGGAAGCCGGCATGCTGGGCCAGCCAGTCTACTTCCTGACCCCGGACGTGATCGGCGTGAACCTGACCGGCGTGCTGCGCGAAGGCTGCACCGCAACCGATCTGGTGCTGACCATCACCGAACTGCTGCGTAAAGAAAAAGTCGTCGGCAAGTTCGTCGAGTTCTTCGGCGAAGGCACCGAGACGCTGTCGCTGACCGACCGCGCCACCATCGCCAACATGGCGCCTGAATACGGCGCGACCATGGGCTTCTTCCCGGTTGACGACGCCACCGTCGAATACTTCGAAGGCACCGGCCGCACCAAGGACGAAATCGCTGCATTCGCCGCCTACTTCAAGGCCCAGGGCCTGTACGGCGTACCGAAAGCCGGCGACATCGACTACACCCGCGTGGTAGAACTGAACCTGACCAGCGTTACTCCTTCGCTGGCCGGTCCTAAGCGTCCACAGGACCGTATCGAAATCGGCAACGTGAAAAACAACTTCACCGAACTGTTCTCGAAACCGACCACCGACAACGGCTTCAATAAAAAAGCCGAAGACCTGGCCAAGACCTACACCACCACCAACGGCGTGAACGTGAAAAACGGCGACGTGCTGATCGCTGCGATCACCTCGTGCACCAACACCTCGAACCCGAGCGTGCTGCTGGCTGCTGGCCTGCTGGCGAAGAAAGCTGTCGAAGCCGGCCTGACCGTCGCTCCGCACATCAAGACTTCGCTGGCTCCTGGCTCGCGCGTCGTCACCGAGTACCTGACCGCCGCCGGCCTGCTGCCATACCTGGAGCAACTGGGCTTCGGCGTGACCGCTTACGGTTGCACCACCTGCATCGGTAACGCCGGCGACCTGACCCCGGAACTGAACGCTGCCATCAGCAGCAACGACATCGTCGCTTCGGCCGTGCTGTCCGGCAACCGTAACTTCGAAGCGCGTATTCACCCGAACATCCGCTCGAACTTCCTGGCATCGCCACCGCTGGTCGTGGCCTACGCCATCGCCGGCAACATGACCGTCGACCTGATGACCCAGCCAGTTGGCAAGGGCAAAAACGGCAAGGACGTGTACCTGGGCGACATCTGGCCGACCTCGAAAGAGATCGCCAAGCTGATGAAGTTCGCGATGAACTCGAAAGTGTTCAAATCGAACTACGCCGACGTCAAGGGCAACCCAGGCAAGCTGTGGGAACACGTATCGTCGACCGAAGGCAATGTCTACAACTGGCCTGCGTCGACCTACATCGCCGAGCCACCGTTCTTCGACGGCTTCGAGATGACCCCGAAAGCGGCCGCCACCGGCATCACCGGCGCGCGCGCACTGGGCGTGTTCGGCGATTCGATCACCACCGACCACATCTCCCCTGCCGGCTCCATCAAGGAAGACGGCCCGGCGGGCAAATGGCTGCTGGCTAACGGCGTGATGAAGGCGGACTTCAACTCCTACGGCTCGCGTCGCGGCAACCACGAGATCATGATGCGCGGCACCTTCGCCAACGTGCGTATCAAGAACAAGATGATCCCTGCCAAGGCGGACGGTTCGGCGGTTGAAGGCGGCATCACCATTCACCAGCCTACCGGCGAACAGCTGTCGATCTACGACGCAGCGATGAAGTACGTTGCTGCAGGCACGCCAACCATGGTGTTCGGCGGCGAAGAGTACGGCACCGGCTCGTCGCGCGACTGGGCAGCCAAGGGCACCCAGCTGCTGGGCGTGAAAGCTGTGATCGTGCGTTCGTTCGAACGTATCCACCGCTCCAACCTGGTCGGCATGGGCGTGCTGCCGCTGCAATTCATCGGCAACGACAGCGTTGAATCGCTGGGCATCACCGGCAAGGAAGTCTACGACCTGAAGGGTCTGGAAGGCGAGATCAAGCCACAGCAACTGGCTACCCTGGTCATCCACCGCGAAGGCAAGCCGGCACAGGAAGTGAAAGTGCTGCTGCGTATCGACACCCCGATCGAAGTCGACTACTACAAGCACGGCGGCATCCTGCCGTTCGTACTGCGTCAGCTGCTGGCCGCGTAAAAAGTTAGTTGTTTCATAGAGAACGCCGGCTAGTCCGGCGTTTTTTTATGCACGTTTGCCGAATCAACTACAATACGGTTCATAAGGGTTATCATCTGCATGACTGATCCGCTTTATCCACTTTTATGAGACTCTTATTGCGCTATGCGTCGTCCAAATAAAGATTCATCCCATAAGTTGTCTGCCGAGAGCCAGCGCCTCGTCACCTATGCCCTCGCAGTCGGGCAGGCGGCCAGCCGTATCGAAGAGCGGGCCTGGGAACATAGCCTCGATGCGCAGCTCCACAAACTCCTCAAGACCGGCCACCAGGACACCATCGATTCGACCTTGAACAGCCTGTTCAAGGAAGACCTGAACGCGTACGACGTGTTGATGGATGGCGTGGAGGCGGTCAGCGAGTCGAGCTCCATCACCATCGAAACCGACGGCGTCGCCAAGCAGTACGACGTGCTGCTGGTGGCCGCGCCCATCCTGGCGTGGACCCGCTTCGCCATCGCCTCGGGCGCGATCCCGGCCGATATCCTGACCACGCTGTCGGCGCACTTCTCGGCCCACCTGCTGGCCGACGGCACGCACATGGCGATGTCGCCGACGCTGTTCTCGATCGACCAGCTGCCGCGCAGCCATGTCGAGACCTACGCCAAGGTGCACAAGCTGGCGCAGGCCGCGCTCAAGGGCACGGTGCTGAAGGCCGACACCAAGGTGCCGGAGACGGCGCCCTTCCTGGCCGACACGCGCTACCTGCTGGTGGCCGTGGTGGCGCCGGCGGGTGGCCCGCTGTTCCGCTGGCAGATGCCGGCCAACCAGGCCAACTTCGTCAACGAACGCACCAACGCGCTGGAACAGTGGCGCGCGCAGGTCACGCCGACCATCAACCGCCTGCTGCCGGGCTGCGGCGTCGAGCTGCTGCTGCCGGAGGCTTACTACATGGCCTGCCGCGAGGCGGACAAGCTGATCCGTCCGGTATCGATCCGCGCCGCCGTGCACTACCTGACGCACACGCTGGCGATCGAGCCGTCGGAACTGCGCGCGGTGATCGCCGGCTTCGGCGAGGAAAGCGCCGACGGCCAGATCGACGAGTACCGCGTGGCCTTCACCCAGCGTTCGACGCCGGACGTGATCTACGGCGTGGTGTGGCCGCTGTACGGGCAGGAAGACGAGGAAGGCACGCCGCCGGAAGGTCCGCTGCAAGGCGGCCCGGGCGGCATCCTGCAGAAGCCGATTACGCCGGTGGAGGAGATCATCAGCCACCTGAACGATTCCGGCGTCACGCAGATCAAGAAGCACAGCGAGCGCTTCGTGGCGGAGTTCTGCGACGACTGCGGCGCACCGCTGTTTGCCGACCCGGTCGGCGAACTGGCGCACGCGGAAATGCCCGAGGATGCGCCGACAGGCACCGAGCACTTCCACTAAGCGGAAAGCAGAAAGCCCCTCACGGGGCTTTTTTTTACCAAGCTGAATATGGGTGCTTGATCAGGCTGGAGTTCAGGTAGCGCAGGTCGTCGGTGACTTCCTCCCCTATCCACTCCGGCTTATCGAACGCCTGGTCTTCCGAGCTCAATTCAATCTCGGCCACGACCAATCCCGCGTTCGCGCCGAGGAACTCGTCGACTTCCCACACATTGCCGGCGTAATCGATACGGCGGCGATACTTCTCGATCAACGGCTGTTCGCACAGGCGATCCAGCAGCTCCACCGCATCGGCCATCGGTATCGGATACTCCCACTCGCCGCGCGTGGCGCCGACGTTGCGGCCCTTGATCGTCATCACCGCCCGCTCGCCCTCGATGCGCACGCGCACCACGCGATCCTTGTGCGACGACAGATAGCCCTGGCGAAAAAACACCGGCTCGCCAAGGCTCATCCACGCATCGCCGCGCAAGAGGAACTTGCGCTCGATTTCAACGCCCATCTCAGGCGTCCAGCGACAGCAGGATAGGTTGCAGCATGGCCGCGCCCAGCGCCGCGCTGCGGGCGCCGTTCCAGCCCACATGCGGATCCGGCAGGTCGGCGTTGTCCTTGAACGGCATCTCCAGGGTCAGCGCCAGGCAGCCGAAGTGGTGGCCGACGTATTTCGACGCCAGGGTCAGCATGTCTTCCTTGTACTTGCTGGCGGCGTAGCCGTATTTGTCCTGGAAGTCCGGGCTGGCGTTCTTGTAGCGGTCGATGAAGTCCTGCTGCTTGACGCGGCGCTCTTCGCTGAAGTTCTCCAGCATCTCGTTACCGGCCACGAAGTTGTAAGGCAGTGCCTCGTCGCCGTGGATGTCGAAGAACATGTCGATGCCGGTTTCGTGCATCTTCTGCTTCACGTACAGCACTTCCGGGCTGCGCTCGACGGATGGCGTCATCCACTCGCGATTCAGGTTGGCGCCCGAGGCGTTGGTGCGCAGATTGCCGCGCACCGAGCCGTCCGGGTTCATGTTCGGCACGATGTAGAACACGCAGCGTTGCAGCAGCTTGCGGGCGATAGGATTGGCGTCGTCCAGCAGCGAATCGATCAGGCCTTCGACGAACCATTCGGCCATCGACTCGCCCGGGTGCTGGCGCGCGATGACCCAGATTTTCTTTTCCGCTTCCGGCTGGCCGATGACGACCAGGTTCATGTCGCGGCCGTCGATGGTGTTGCCCAGGTCGAGCACGCGGGCCTGCGGATGCTCGGCCACTTCGCCCAGCAGGCGCAGGTGGCGCTCGAACGAATACGGCTCGAAGTAGGCGTAGTAGACGCTGTCGGTTTCCGGCGTGTGCTTGATCGTCATGACCTCGCCGTCGAAGGAGGTCGGCACGCGGAACCAGGTTTCGGTGTCGTAGCTGGCGACGGCCTGGTAGTCCTCATAGCCCTTGGCGTAGGTGGCCTGGCCGGCGTTCAGGAAGCGCATGCGCACTTGCTGGCCGCGCGCGCCCTGCAGGCGGAAGTGGAACCACTGGTGGATGTCGGCGTGCGAGTCCTTGCGCAGATTCAGTTCGATTTCCGCCGCGCTGTCCGCGCGCAGCACTTCAATGGCGCCGGAGTCGAAGTTTTGGCTGATTTTGATGGTCATGTTGATCCAATATTAAGTGAATGCCGATGACGCTATTTTACCAGCCGCGCCGGCAGCCCAAGGCGCGCCGCCTTATTTTGCGAGCTGCTTCAGCACGGAGTCCAGGTCAAATGTCGAATACTCCTGCAGCCAGGTCTTGCCGCTGTCCGCGGAACTGCGGATGGTGACGACGCCCTGGTGCGAACTTTGGATGTCGAGCATCAGGCCCGAAGGCAGCATCGCCGGCCCGCCGGAGAAATTGTAATCGGCATAGGAAGCCCAGGTCTTGCCGTCGTCGCTGCTGGCCAGCAGCTCGCGTTTGCCGTACACCTGGCCGGTCATCAGCATCCGCCCATCGTTCAGGGGAATCACCGGCGACACCAGGACTTTAAGCGGCGACACCATCAGCGTCCAGCTCTGCCCGCGGTCGCGGGAGAAATAGGGGTCGGGGAACTTGCCCAGCAATCCGGCTGCCACCAGAATACTCTCCGTGCCGTCATGCGCATGCAGGAAGGCGGCCAGTTTTGCCTTGCCCGGCGGTTTGCGCTCTATCCATTTTCCGGTGTCGTAATCAAGCTGGCCCATGCGGCCGTCCGGCAGCGAAAAGCCCATGCCGCGCGCATCGTGCCATGGCCAGAAGACCGCATCGCTGCGCGACAGGGAGCCGGGCAGCACGACCTTGTGCACCGCCTGCCAATCGCCGCCTTCCAGCTGGCGCGCGCGGAAGATGGTCAGGTCCCGGCCTTTCCAATGCATCAGATACCAGCCGTCCTTGGGGTTGCCGCCAATGCGCAGCAGATTCCCGGGCGGCAGATTGCCTGCGTCGATGGGCACCAGGCTGTCGCTGCCGGGGGCTTTGCGCAGCAAGGTGCTGAACTCGCCCACCGCGATCAGTTCGGCATCCGGCAGCGTCACCGGCAATACGCACGACAGCGTTTCCGTTTGCTGGGCGTTCAGCGTGCTCCAGCGGCCCTGCTTCGAACGCAGCAGGACTGCGCCCATGCGGCTGGCGGCGGCGACTCGGCCATCGGGCAATTCGGCGGCGCATTGGGCGCCGAACGGGTGCGCGCGCGCAAACTCTTCGACCTTGTCCCGTTCACTACGCGGACCGCTCCAGCCCGGGCTGGCGCCGGCGCCGAACATCTTGCTGTACTCGGGCGCGAAGCGGTTGATCAGTTCGGCATTGGAGACGTCATGGGCGCTGCGGCCGAAATCCACGCTGAAGTTCGCGCGCGTCACGATCAGGCGCCCCAGATCCGTCGCCTTGCCGGATTCGACTTTGAAGGTCCCCACCATGCCGGACGAATAAACCCGCAATAACTTGTTCGAGGACGTATCGATCAATTCGACGAACTCGTATTCGCCGGGCTGCAGCGCGCCGATGAACAGCGAGGTGTCGCGCGCCATGCCGGGCGCAACGCGCCGCATGACCAGATGCTCGGCCAGCAATTTCACGCCCCCGGGCTTCTCCCCCTCCGCCATGCGGCGCAGCTTGATGGTATTGAAGCCGGAAATCTCGTCGGTATTGGCCGTGATGCTGACGGCTACCGGCAGATCCGTCGATTGCGCGGTCAACTTCAAGGGATCGGCCACCGAGGTATTGACGGCGCAGCCGCCGAGCTGCAACGCGGCGACGCCTATGACCGCAGCGGCCAGCCGCCTGGCCGTCAAACAAAGAAAGAGAGAATTCATGGGCTTATAAATATTTACCAAGGGAAACAATTATAAGCAATATATTTAGTTTCTTGCAAGAATTGTTTTCCGTCCACGCTACCGGCAGCGGCGGGATCGGCCAGATCGTCGAGGCGACCTAGCGCTGCGGCAGCTCGTGGATCGCTATTCCCTCGATGGGGTCGATCTCGCGGTCCCACGGCCGCATCTCGATGAAGCGCTTGGTGTCTTCGTAGCCCGCGTGCCAGCGGGCGCGGATGCCGGCGGCGCTGAAGTCGATGTCCTTGGTGTGGTCCTCGTTGCCGACGCGCGGCGCCTTCAGCGACAGCACGTGCATGGTGGTGCCGCAGCCCCACGCGGCCAGCTCGCGCACTTCCGGCGTCATCGCCGCTTCGTCCGACAGGTGCAGCGTCAACTGGCGGATCACATGGCGCAGCCGGTGCAGCTTGCGCTGCTGCTCGATGTTGCTGGCGCGGCTGGCGTATTGGATTTCCTTGTGCTTGTCCAGCACCTGCAACATGCTTTGCGGTTCGCTGCCGTCGGGGTTCCACACCTGCACCGAGAAGATCACCGAGCTGCGGCGCGGCTCGTCGTCCAGCACCGCTTCGATCGGCGTGTTGGAATAGATGCCGCCGTCCCAGTAAGGCTGGCCATCGATGCGCACGGCGGGAAAGGCCGGCGGCAGCGCGCCGGACGCCATCACATGCGAAGCGTTCAGCGCCTCCGTGCGGCTGTCGAAGTAGCGCATGTCGCCGTTGCGGGCGTTGACCGCGCCCACCGTCAGGCGCGTATGGCGGGCGTTGATGTAGTCGAAATCGACCAGCGTATCGAGCGTGGTGCGCAGCGGCGTGGTCTGGTAGAAGGACGCGTGTTCGACGCCGACCCGCGCATCGGGATTCCACCATGAAGAGAGATTGGGTTCGAAGAAGGCCGGTATGCCCTGCCCCACCGTGACGGCGTTGGCCAGAGCGCGCGGCATGGCGGAAAAGCCCAGCGCGTTCTGCTCCATGCGGTGCCAGAACTGGCGCAGCCGGTCCATGCGGTAGCGCGGCTCGTTGCCGGCGATGATGGCGCCGTTGATGGCGCCGATGGAAGTACCGATCACCCAGTCCGGCTCGACGCCGGCTTCGTGCATGGCCTGGTAGACGCCCACCTGGTAGGCGCCCAACGCGCCGCCGCCTTGCAGCGCCAGCACGACTTGTCCCGGCATCGAAGGCGACGCGAGTGGAGCGGGTTTGCGATTCAAGTGTGACCTCCGGAAGGATGCGGACTACGCTGCACTGCACCATCCGATTGTAGTGCAATTGCGCGCAGTCCGCAGCTTCTGTTTAGGCCACCACTCCGCGCGCGGCCAGTGCGGCGCGCACGCCGGCGCCGTAGGCCGGGTCGGCCTGGTCGAAGTGGCCCAGCTGGCGGGCGATGATCTCGGCGCTCACCTGGCTCAGCGGACCGGCGATGTTGTCGAACAGGTTCTGCTGCTCCTGCGCCGGCATCAGGCGGAACAGATTACCGGCTTGCGTGTAATCGTCTTCCTGGCCGCGGCCGTCGTAGCGGGCTGCGCCGCCTTGCAGCGCCAGCGCCGGTTCGCCGTGGCCCAGGCCTTGCGGGTTGCTGCCGCCCGCTTCGGTGGCCGCGTAGTTCTGCGCCGCGCCGCCGTTGGCGATGGCCATGGCGCCGTCGCGCTGCTGGTTGTGGAAGGGGCAGCGCGGCGCGTTCACCGGCAGGTGCTGGTGGTTGGTGCCGACGCGGTACAGCTGGGCGTCGTGGTAGGCGAACAGGCGTGCTTGCAGCATCTTGTCCGGCGAGTAGCCCATGCCCGGCACCACGTTCGATGGCGACAGCGCGGCCTGCTCCACTTCGGCGTGGTAGTTGAGCGGGTTGCGGTTCAGCTCGAATACGCCGACCGGGATCAGCGGGAAATCCTTGTGCGGCCAGACCTTGGTCAGGTCGAACGGATTCCAGCCGGTGCGCGCTTCCCACGCGGCCAGTTCGGCCTCGGTGGCCACTTGCAGCTTGACGTCCCACTGCGGGAAGTCGCCGGCAGCGATGGCGCCGAACAGGTCGCGCTGCGCGTAGTCCGGGTCGGTGCCGGCGATGCGGGTGGCTTCGGCGGCGGGCAGGTTCTTGATGCCCTGCCTGGTCTTCAAGTGCCATTTGACGTAGACGCGCTCACCGGCCTCGTTGATCAGGCTGAAGGTGTGGCTGCCGAAGCCGTCCATGTGGCGGTAGCCGTCCGGCGTGCCGCGGTCGGAGAACAGCATCGTGACCTGGTGCAGGCTTTCCGGGGTCTTGCTCCAGAAGTCGAACATCATGGTCGGCGATTTGAGGTTGGTCTGCGGGTCGCGTTTCTGGGTGTGGATGAAGTCGGGGAACTTGATGCCGTCCTTGATGAAGAACATCGGCGTGTTGTTGCCGACCAGGTCCCAGTTGCCTTCCTCTGTGTAGAAGCGCATGGCGAAGCCGCGCGGATCGCGTTCGGTGTCGGCGCTGCCCTTCTCGCCGCCGACGGTGGAGAAGCGCACGAAGGTGTCGGTCTTCTTGCCGATCGCGGAGAACAGTTTGGCTTTGGTGTACTTGGTGATGTCGTGGGTGACGGTGAAGGTGCCGTAAGCGCCCGAACCCTTGGCGTGGACCACGCGCTCAGGGATGCGCTCGCGGTTGAAGTGCTGCAGTTTTTCGATCAGGTGGAAGTCTTGCAGCAGCAGCGGGCCGCGCGGGCCGGCGCTGGCGGAGTTCTGGTTGTCGGCGACCGGGATGCCCGAGGCGGTGGTGATCGGTGGCTGGCTCATTGCTATGACTCCTTGAAGATTGATAGTGAAATCATTCTAAGGAGCACAGCCAAAAACACAAAGCCAATTAATTTTATTGAATCAATAGCTAAACACTATTAACGGTGTTTTACTTGCCGAGCTTGGCATCCCGCAGGGCGCTGCTGCGGGACGCAATCTCTTCCCGGTAGCTCCGTTGGACATCCTCAGGCAACCCAGGCAGCCGCTTGGTCAAGTCATCAAGGAACAATTGCCGGCGCTTCCATTCCGCGGCTTTCGCGATGGTGCTTTCCGCTTCCGGAGGCTTTGGTAATGGCTGCGTCACGGAGTCTCGTAGAAAGAGGATCTCAACGCGGCCATCCCGACTCACCGCCACGTCCAAGTCTTGCGGACTCTCATACCGAGGGACGGCAACAGGCACGGTTTTCAGCTTGCCATCCGGCGCGAGCAGCTCGATGTTCACTTGCAGGGACGGGCTCCATTTCCCGGGCAGGTAGAAGCAGCAATTGAGCGCGCTAGCCATGTAGGGATTCAGCGGATCGGTATCGACGGCATTCTTGCTGTTCGCAGCGGAGCTGATGCCAAGCTGGAAAGCGCTCGGGGAGTAATTCAAGGCGCGGACGGAGACTTCTCCTTCGTCTGCCGACGGCGTGTATGCATGAATGCCGTTGACACCGCGCTCACGCGCCTTGGGCAACGGCCGCCGCTTCAGCGCATACATATCGAGTCCATCCATCTGCGACATATAGCCGGTGTCCGAGCGCCCTACGGGAGAATAGGCGCCGCCGGGGGCGTAGTACAGGCTGCCAACATCCGGCACCGACAAGGTGCGGACATTCGGATCCGTGGGGAATGCAGCCGGAATACGGCCTGGAGCGGCTGCCTCCGTTGCCCTCACCGAACCGCGCGGTGCTTCCCCCGACAGGTAAAAAAAGACACCGTAGCCGTCCGAGTACTGACGGATTTTCAGCACATCGACTTCGATGCCTGTGACCGGATCGGTGACGGAATAGATGCCGGAGAATACGTCCGGGTCAGCCGCAGCAGCCAGCGCCGGCAGTGCAAAGCTCATCAGGGCAAGGCGTTTGGCAAACATGGTTTTCAAGCAGTGCGCTCCTCGGGCTGAGCCCTTATGCGTTTTGGTCGACGACGTCCGCATCAACCCTGGCGACAGGAGAATTGCTGGTCGCCGGCTTGGCCTGCGCATAGACAGCGCCTTCAGGCTTGAATCGGTCGTTGCCCATATAGATTTTTCGATAGCGCAAAAATCCGCCGCTCAAGCCGACGCCCTCGCGGCCTTTCGAAACGAAACCAGCCGCAGCACAGGCCTGTGCGGTATTGCGATAAGGCTTGTATTTAGTAACCGCGTCAAATTCCGCCTTGGTCAATGGCTCCGGCTTGGGTCCCACCGGGTTGCGCTCCCATTCCAGGATCTTCTCTTCGTGCATCGCCAATTGCTCCATCCCTTCCAGAACATCCTCCGAGTTCTTGCCGAACGGTTTGAACCAGGCGCGCGAATCGTGCACGTAGTTGTCGAACAAATCCGTGA
Organism: Rugamonas rivuli; assembly: GCF_009380165.1. Classification (GTDB taxonomy): domain Bacteria; phylum Pseudomonadota; class Gammaproteobacteria; order Burkholderiales; family Burkholderiaceae_D; genus Rugamonas; species Rugamonas rivuli. Next base: position 350,709 of record NZ_WHUF01000002.1, on the reverse strand, counting down.
TGGCGGCAGGCGGCGCAGGCTGATCCCAGTAGGTTTCGATGGTCGACCATTCCGGGTAGCTGAATGGCGTTTGCGTTTGGCTGTCGGTCTTCATGCCCTGCTTCCAGGCACGCCACTCACCGAACTTCTCCACTTCCTCGGCCAGTTCCTTATCGGCGGCAAGGATGTCTTCGCGGTCGCAGCTGTCGCTGTCGATCACGCTCTGCAAGGCCTTCATATTGCCGATCATTTTCTTTCGCCACTGGATGTACAACTGGTGCTGCTTCGCCATGATCTCGTGCAGCGGCTGTGGTGGAGCTTTAGCGGTGCTCCCGCTGGCAGTCACGAAAGCATTAAAAGTTTCGATCAGTTTGGGACTGACGCGGAATCCGCGCTTGACCGTTTCCGGCGCGTCTTCCAGCTTCAACGGCACGCCGGCCAAACGTGCTTCGCGGTACATCATCGACAAGGGGATGCGCGACAGCATATCCTCTCCTTGCGCGTCCTTGCCACGGCCCTGCTCTTTGGGGAAATAGCCGCCGCCCACATCCGAGTGCACGCCCGGCATGACGATCTCGGTGCAGTTAGCCGGAGACGTGTTCCCGCTCATGATGGAGTCGAGCGGGAACGAGCGGCGGATCTCGTGCGCCGAGACCAGATGCAGGCACTTGGTGGGAGGAACCTCAGGCACCTTCAGCGAATCCGTGGCGTCCGCCCAACCGTAGTGGCCGTGGGCTCCGAACACTGGTGCGGACGATGCGAGTCCGACCGAGGCGACGGTGTCGAACAGCCCCATGAAATCGAACGTGACCGGGATCGAACCCAGCGTCGGCCCCGGCTTTTTCGTCAGCTTGGCGTCGAGCCTGCATAGCCAGAGGAACCAGTTGGCGAACACGCGCGCTTCCGCCGCGCCGCGCGAGAAGCCGAAGATCGAATAGTAGAGATGCTCGACGACTCCCTTGTCCTTCTTCTGGCCTTCGCCGATCGGCAAATAGACCGCGAGTTTTGTATGCAGCTCACTCAAGGTTTTGGTGAACGCGGCCGTCAATTTGTCCACCTCGCCGCGACTGAGATTAAACCAGCCGCCTTTGGTGGCGCCGAAGCTGGGGAGATCGAGCGTATTGTATTCGCTCAAAAACGCGGCGGCGCTGACCAGGCTGGTGCCGAGGTAGTATTGATGAACGTGATTAATCGCCTCCACCAAGGCCCAGATAATCCGGTTTTGCCCGCGCTTGGCAAACGCGAGGCCATCCTTCTTCATATCGCCTTCGCCGGTATCGGCAACCGGTTCAAACTTTGTCCCGACGCCAGGGATATAAGTGCGAAAATAATGAGGAAAAGTCTGGTCCTTGGGCCATGGCTCGACACCATCGTCACCAGGAAAAGCCAAGTAGAGCCTAGCCACATTACTGTGGTTGGACGTCGGGAAGTCTCGCTGAAGGTTATTATTTGTCCCGTCAAAAAAGAAGCCAAAACGCAATTTCACGCCACACGGCGGTGGGTACGCCCCTACTTGCGGACATTCTCTAGCTTTATCTATGTCCGCAATGGTTCCCACTTCATCAGGGAGAAAAAACAAGCCAGCCGATGCTGGATCAGCATTGCTTGGCAAGATACTTACACCTAACTTTGCAGTCATGGACGGCCCTCTTCCATCTGACGAATCTGTTCTTTCATATACTTAATTGATGATTGCAATCTATCGATCTGTTCCTGGGTCCGTTCCGAGCCATCTTTAAGGCCCTTCTCCATCGATTCCAGCATACTTTTTTTGTTTGCCAGTTTGTCTCTTTTGACTCGCAGCGCATACTCGACGGACTGCACTGGCCTTCCCTTTACTCGCCCCGGCCATTCCGGCCGCGTCGGGTCGAAATGCGACACGACGGCCTCTGCGCGACCATCCTCGTGCATGGCGAGCCAAATCTCGCCGGCGATGCCTTCTGGATAAGGCGGTATGTCGACCAATTGCTCATGCCATGTCGGGTCGGGATAGAGGTTGTACTTCACAATCACTTGCAAGCCCGGATGCCATTCCGCTGGAATGGAGTAACAACAAATTGTTCCGCCCGTGCTGTAGGGATTCAACGCGTCGCCGCCACCGCCATTTTTCTTGTCCTTCGGATCGATCACCATCAGCACGACCTCCTTGCCGGAGTAATTGATCGAGCGAACGGCGACACCCAGGTTTTTTGGTGGCGCAGGTTGTGCATGCGCGCATCCTGCGAGCAGCGTGGACACTCCTGCGAACAGGAGAACAAGTCGGAAGGTAGTTTTCAGATTCATGATTTTGTATTCGATTCCATCTGCTATGACAGCAATGCGCGGGTTTCATCCAGTGTGCGGGGGCCCGAGCCGTGTTCCAGCAAAGCCAGGTACCGTTGGTCTTTCAGCAGTTCGGGCCGTTCAATACCAAATTCGCACAGTGCAAAGCGATCCTGATTGCCTTCGATCAGGACTCGGTCCGCCACCTGCAGCCACTGACGGATCATCGCATGCGCATCATAAGCCGTGTACGCGGCCAGCGGTTTGCTGATGTACTGCGCGAACTGGAAGGCGATGCTGTCGGCCTCGGACGCAGCCATCAGCGCCGCTACCTGCTGCGCCGACAGCTGTACTTTGTCCGCCGGCGGCAAAGCTTGCTCAAGCGGTAGCGGCAGCTCCACCCAGCTTGCATCGCGGCCCGTATAGCGCCACCGCAGCGCGGGGCCGAGGAACTGGCTGCGCTGCTGCGGCGTCAGCGCGTCCGCCAATACTGGCAGGATGCGCGTGTCGGCGAACGACAGCGCCAGCGTGTAGCCGTCGGCATCGACCACGCACCACGGGAGCAGCCGCGCCGCCAATTGCTCGATCGACTCCGGCGTAACGATGATGCTGAGCGCGGGCTTGCCGTCGGTGAGCTCGATCAACGCATCCCACCGCTTGCGCTGCGCGCCGCTGTACTGCACCAGTATCGGCGCCAGCCCCAGCGTTTCCTCGTCGGCCGCCGGTGCCGTGGCGTACAGCGACAGATAGCGGAAGCCTTCGGTCTTCTTCAATTTTGGATAGAACAACTCGTTGTGCACACCGTCCACCAGCGCGTAGACATTTTCTTCGCAGCCTTGCAGGCTGGCGTGCAGCGCGTCTTTCCACCCGACGGGATGACGATTGATCAGCATGGCATCCTCAACCTTCCACCAGCGAGAACGGCGAACCGGATTTGGCGGCGCTGCGCTTGCATTTCTTGCAGATCGAACGCGGCAGCGGCGGCAGCGCATAGCCGAGCTTCTCCGGCCCGGCGAAATTCTTGGTGCCGGCATGGATGGTGATCTTGCCGGGACACTGCACGGTGATATTGCCGCCGTCAATGGTGATGTTGGCGCCGCCCGCCGTCGACAGGCTGATGCGCTTGGCCGCGGCCCAGTCGACATAGGCATTGGCGCTGGCCAGGTTGATATCGTCGCGCGCCTGCACTTTCAACTCATCGGCCTGCGCCTGGATGTCGACGGCGTCCTTGGCCGCGATCAGTTGCACGCCGACGCCCTGCTCGCCCGCCTTGACCGCGCCGCCCAGCACGCCGATGGCCTGGCCGCTGTGCAGGCGGAGCTGGCCGCCCGAGGCGTACTGGCTGTCGCCGCCACTCATCAGCGTCAGCGTTTCGCCGTTGGCCAATTGCAGGCCCTGCCCGGCCGTCACGCCCAGGCCGTTCTTGGCGGAGACGGCGATGATGGCCGAACTGCTGTGCGGCAGTTTGCCGTCGCCGGGGCTGCTGTCCTTGCCCGCTGCATCGGCCTGCGCCGCATCCAGGCTGGCGTCGCCGACCATGCCGGACACCGCCGCCAGCATCGCCTTGAGCGGCGCAGACTTCTCATCAAGCACGCTGGCATTGGCCTTGCCGCCGCCGAGGTGGCCGGCGTAGGCCACGGCTTCATGCGTCTTGGCCGCGTCGCTGAAGGTCTCGCTCAGCTTGACCGCCTGCTTCATCAGCGCGATGCCGGACGTGTTGTCGCCCATCGGTTCGCGCTCAGCGAGGTTGTGGCTGACCTGGTAGCTCGTGACCAGCAGGCCCGCGCCGCCGCGCACCACGCCATAGGCATCGGTGCGCAGTTCGGCGCCTTGTCCGCGCAGGCTGCCGCGATAGTTGTCGGCGCTGTGGATCAGGTGGCCCAGCGTCAGTTCAGTGGCGGCGTGCGTGGAGCGCAGCTGCACGCGTCCATGCGCGTCGGTGTCGTCGAACAGCAGCTGGTTGTAGCCCGCGCCGCCGAACTCCTTACTGCGCATGCCCCACTGGGCCGCGCCGTTGCGGTGGCCGGCGCTGTCGCCCGAAGCGCCGTGCCATGGCGGGCTGTTGCCGCCGGCCAGATTGCCCTGCGCCGATACGCCATGGTCGTGCGCGGGATCGAACACACCGGCGCTGTCACCACCTGGTTCGCCGCCCGGCGTGTGCGGCACGCCGCCCTCGCCCTGGCCGTTGTACAACGCGCCGATGATGATGGGGCGGTCAATATCGTTCTCGATGAACTGCACCAGCACTTCCTGGCCTATGCGCGGCAGGAACTGGCTGCCCATGCCGCCGCCGGCCGAACGCTGCGCCACGCGCACCCAGCAGGTGGCGTTGGCGTCGTCCTGCCAGTGATAGCGGATGCGCACGCGGCCGAGCGCATCGCAATACAGTTCGTCGGCGCCGTTGGGCTGGTCGCCGCCGTCGGCGCCGATCACGATGGCGCTCTGGCTGCCGCGCGCGGTCGGTTTGGCGTGGTGGCGCGCGGAGCGGCCGTTGGCCATCGGCCGCCATGGCAGTTCGGCCGGCAGCGCTTCGAAGCAGTTGGCGTAGCCGCTGTCGCGCGCCTGCTGCAGCGCCAGCGCGAATTCGTCCGGCAGCTGCGCAGAGCGTTCGACGGCGACCTCCTCCAGCAATTCGGGAATCGGGCCGAACAACTCGGCCAGGCCTTGCCGCGCCGGTGCCGGCAGGTTGTTGATGCCGACGCTGAACACGCGCAGCACCACGTAGGCCGGGGTGTCACCACCGCCGGCCAGCGGGCCTTGCGTCAGCGCGAAGCGGGTGCCGGCACGCAGCGTGCGCACGGTCGAGCGGGCCTGCCACAGGCGGCCGTCCGCCTCGTGCGCTTGCATCTGCAGGCCGGCGTAGCGCTCCGCCTGCGCGGCGTCGGTGTAGAAATACTGGCCGGGGTGGTCGTAGCTCTCGACCATCGGCGCCTTGCCACCGCCGGCCGGCAGGCGGGTCGGGGCGCTGGCGGCGGTCGATTTCTTGGCTTTGTAGTCGTAGCTGAGCACCGTCATCAGGCTGGCGTGCAGGCGGCGGTTGGCGCGCAGCGACTGGATCGTGTCCTGGCTCTCGCCGACGCGCGCGGCGTGGTAGCGCAGGCCGCCGGCGGCCGCGCTGCTGGCGTCCTCCGGCACGGCGCTGTCCTGCGTGCTGTCGGCGAACAGCACCATGCATGCGCCGTCCGGCGTGTCCTCGAAGCGCCAGCCCAGGCCTTCCTCGCTGAGCAAACGCAGGATGAAGTCGTGATCGGATTCGCGGTACTGGCAACAGTAGCTGCGCGGCGCCACCTGCTCCATGAAGGCGGCGACGTCGCCGCTCCAGCGCCACAGCGCGTCCGGCGCGTAGCCGCCCAGGACCGCGTCGACGATGTCGGTGACGCTGCAGTCCTGCCATACGCGGCTGTTGCGCACGTGCCGCAGGCGCGACAGCCATGGCGTCAGGCGCAGGCGGTAGCGCGCCAGGCCGCCTTCGCTGCCCAGCATGCCCGCCTGGCTGACATGGCCGCTGAAGCGCGCGCGGCTGCCGTCGGCCAGGCTCACTTCCAGCACGGCGCGTTTGCCCAGCAGGCTCGCCAGGGCCAGGTGGGCGCTGGGTGAGAGCGCGATGATGTCGCGTTCGCCCACGCCCTGCAGCGGGTCGTCGGCAAAGAAGGCTTCCACCATCAGGTCGTCGGGGTTGGCGCCGTCCACGGTCAGCGCGTACAGGCGGCGTTCGCTTGAGAAGCCCGCCAGCGACGCGCGCAGCTGCTCCGGCACTTCGGTCATTTGCATGCTCAATCGGTATAAATAGAATTGCTGATTTAGCATTATCCCATTGACCGCAGGAATCCCGCGTCCGATTGCAATGTCACCAAATATCACCGGCGCCGGGACGAAAAAAAACCGGCCAGCAGGCCGGTTTTTACTTGGAGCACCTAGCCTCAGGCTCCGGCGATGCGCTTGGCGATGTGGGCCAGCGCTTCTTCCACCTGGTCGACCAGGATCAGGCACAGATCGCCCTCTTTCAGGCGGCCCAGGGCGGTGTCGATGGCGAGGAACTCGCCGTAGATCTCCTGGATGTGCGAAGTGCGCGGGGCGCCGTTCAGGCCCGAACGCAGCAAGGCCACCACTTCGCCGTCGGTGCGGCCGCGCTGGCACTGGTCTTCGTACAGGATCACGTCGTCGAAGGCGCGGCCGAGGATTTCGGTCTGCTGCGTGATGTCCTGGTCGCGACGGTCGCCGGCGCCGCTGATGACCACCGAGCGGCGCTTGGCCGGCATGGTCTCCACCGCCTGCACCAGCGCCAGGATGGCGTCCGGATTGTGGCCGTAGTCGGCGATCAGCGTCGCGCCCTTGTAGTCGAACACGTTGAAGCGGCCCGGCGCATTGTCGGAATCGTTGGCGAAGGTTTTCAGGCCGAGGCGGATCGCGTCCCAGCTGATGCCCACGCCCCACGCGGCGGCCACCGAGGCCATCACGTTCTCAACCTGGAAGCCGATGGCGCCGTTGCGGGTGATCGGCACTTCCGCCAACGCGATGCGATGAACGTCCTTGCCTTCGGCGGCCACCACATGGCCGTCTTCCACGTACACGGTGCGGCAGCCCTGCGCCAGGTGGGTGGCGATCACCGGGTGGCCACGATCTGCGCCGAAGAAGATCACTTTGCCACGGCAAGTCGCAGCCATGCCGGCGACGATAGGATCGACCGCGTTCAGCACGGCGAAGCCGCTCTCGGACACGTTCTGCACGATCACGCGTTTCAGCACGGCCAGGTCTTCCACCGTGGTGATGTAGTTCAGGCCGAGGTGGTCGCCGCTGCCGATGTTGGTGACGACGGCAACCTGGCAGCGGTCGAAGGCCAGGCCTTCGCGCAGCACGCCGCCGCGCGCCGTTTCGAACACGGCTGCGTCGACGTCGGGATGCAGCAGCACGTTGCGGGCGCTGCGCGGACCGCTGCAATCGCCGCTGTCGGTCTGGCGGCCTTCGATGTAGACGCCGTCGGTATTGGTCATGCCGGTGCGCAGGCCGCTGGCGGTCAGCAGGTGGGCGATCAGGCGCACGGTGGTGGTCTTGCCGTTGGTGCCGGTGACGGCGACCACGGGAATGCGGCCGTTCTCGCCCGGCGCGAACATGGTGTTGACGATGGCTTCGCCCACCGCGCGGCCCTTGCCGAACGATGGCGCGATGTGCATGCGCAGGCCTGGAGCGGCGTTGACTTCCACCACGCCGCCGCGCTGGTTCTCGATCGGTTGCAGCACGCCGTCGCAGACCACGTCGACGCCGCAGATATCGAGGCCGATCATCTGCGCCGCTTCCACCGCGCGCGCCGCCACTTCCGGGTGCACGTCGTCGGTGACGTCGGTGGCGGTGCCGCCGGTCGACAGGTTGGCGTTGTTGCGCAGGATGACGCGCTGGCCCTTGGCCGGGATCGAATCGGCTTCCAGGTCCTGCAGCGCCAGGCGCGCCAGGGCAATGTCGTCGAAGCGGATCTTGGTCAGCGAGGTCGAATGGCCGCTGCCGCGGCGCGGATCGGAATTGACGATGTTGACCAGTTCGCGCACGGTGTGCACGCCATCACCCACCACTTGCGGCGGATCGCGGCGCGCGGCGGCCACCAGCTTGTTGCCGATGACGAGCAGGCGGTAATCGTGGCCCGGCAGATAGCGCTCGACCATGATGTTGTCGCGGAATTCCTTGGCGGTGTTGAAGGCCTTTTCCAGGTGCTCCTTCGACATCACGTTGACCGTGACGCCCTTGCCCTGGTTGCCGTCCTTCGGCTTGACCACCACCGGCAGGCCGATTTCCTGCGCTGCGGCCCAGGCGTCTTCCACGTCTTCGACCGAGCGGCCGATAGGCACCGGCACGCCGGCCGCGTGCAGCAGCTTCTTGGTCAGTTCCTTGTCCTGGGCGATCGATTCGCCGATGGCGCTAGTGCTGTCCATTTCGGCGGCCTGGATGCGGCGCTGGCGCGAGCCCCAGCCGAACATCACCATGCTGCCTTCGGTCAGGCGGCGGATCGGGATGTCGCGCGCGATGGCGGCGCTGACGATGGCGCCGGTGCTTGGGCCCAGGCGCACGTCTTCATCGAGGTCGCGCAGTTCGTTCAAGGCGCCGGTCAGGTCGAACGGGGTGTCGGCCAGGGCGGCGTTGATCAGGTTGTGCGCCAGCGTCATCGCCAGGCGGCCGACGGCTTCCTCGGTGTACTCGACGACGGTCTGGTAGATGCCCTCTTCCAGCGTGGCCGTAGTGCGGCTGAAGGTGACGGGGCAACCGGCCTGCGCTTGCAGGCTCAGTGCCGCCACTTCCAGCACGCGCGCCAGCGGCACGGCGTCGTCGTGGCCGGTGGTGTGCAGGGCGCCGATGGCGGGGAAGCGCGCGTGCAGGCGCTGCTCGAAGCCGGGCAGCGTGGCGATCGACTGCTCCTCGGGCGGGCACGATACGATCACTTCCACCGCCGTGTGGTGGCTCCAAAGATTCGGGCCGCGAAGGGCGCGGGTGCGGATGACTTCCATAAATCTGCTTATGCTTTCAGTGATGTATCAGTGATGAGTTCGCTTTGGGTTCGCCTCGAAGGTGCGCAGGCCGGCGCCGATCAGCTCCGGCGTCAGGCCCAGCGCCCAGCCGGCGGCAATCGCGGCCAGCACGGCTTCAGGCGGCACCAGCGGCGACAGCGGCAGGCTGGCGGCATCGTCGTAGCCCTGGGCCAGCACGATGCGGTCGGCGCGCTGGAACACCACGCGCTTGCCATCCTGGCGGTGTTGGGCGATGGCGGCCAGATGCTCGTCGACGCCGTAGAAAATCACTTCGCCGTCGCACAGGTCGGCCATGTCGACCACTTGCGCGTCGGCGGCGTTGAGCACCGCCACGCCGCTCGGCAAGATCACGTCGACCTGGGTGCGCAGCACGCCGTACAGCTTGTCGAGGCTGGCGATGTGGAACTCGGCCACGTCTTCGAAATCGCTGACGTCGGTCACCACGCCGACCGCGCACTTGTCGTAGGCCAGGCCTTCGGTCAGGATCATGCGGGCGCTGGCTTCGAACACGCCGGCTTCGACGTTCTTGTTCAGCAGCAGGCGTTCGCCGGTTTCCCAGTCGGTGAAGCCGTCGCGCGGCAGCAAGCGGCCGTTGACGAACAGGCCGTCGGCGCAGCTCAGGCCGACCTTCTTGCCGCTGATTTGCAGCAGCCAGGCGATCAGACGCGAGGCCATGGTGGCGCCGTGCTTGCCGGTAATGCCGACGATAGGCATGCGGCCGCTTTCATCCTGCGCGAACAGGTGGTCGACGATGGCTTCGCCGACGTTGCGCGGCTCGCCGCTGGCCGGCTTCAGGTGGGCCAGCAGGCCAGGGCTGGCGTTGACTTCGATGATGGCGCCGCCCTGCTCTTCCAATGGACGCGAGATGTCGGCGGCCACCACGTCGATGCCGGCGATGTCCAGTCCGACCACGCGCGCGGCCAGCGTGGCCATCGCGGCCACTTGCGGGTGCACTTTGTCGGTGACGTCGAAGGCGACGTTGCCGTTCGGCTGGATCAGCACTTTCTGGCCGTCCTGCGGCACGGAATAGGCGGTCATGCCCTGGCGCTCCAGTTCCAGGATGATCTCGGCGCCATGTTCAGGCGCCAGCGCGTTAAGCGGCGAATCTTCGGTGGTGCCACGGCGCGGATCGGTGTTGATCTGGTCGTCGACCAGTTCGATGATGTTGGATTTGCCGTTGCCGGTGACCCACAGCGATTCGCCGGCGGCGGCCGCGATCAGGCGCTTGCCCACCACCAGCAGGCGGTGTTCGTTGCCGGCGATGAAGCGCTCGACGATCACGCTCTTGCTGTCGCCCTTGCGCGCGGCCAGGGCGTAGGCGGCGGTGACGTCGGCTTCGGTCATCAGGTTGAGCGAGACGCCGCGGCCATGGTTGCCGTCATACGGCTTGACCACGACCGGCACGCCGATGTCCTGCGCCGCTTCCCAGGCCGCTTCGGCGCTGGTGACGAGCTCGCCTTCAGGCACGGGCACGCCGCACGAGGCCAGCAGCGACTTGGTCAAGTCCTTGTCGCTGGCGATGCCTTCGGCGATGGCGCTGGTGTCTTCGGTTTCGGCGGTCCAGATGCGGCGCTGGCGGGCGCCATGGCCCAGCTGCACCAGGTTGCCGTCGGTCAGGCGGATCGATGGAATCTTGCGCACGGTGGCGGCGTCGACAATGTTGGCGGTGCTCGGGCCCAGGCATACCGACTCGACCAGATCGGTCAAGTCGATCACGGTGGCGGCCAGGTCGTAGGGACGGTCTTCGATCATCGCCATCAGCAGGTCGCGTCCGGCGGCCAGGGCGGCGCGGCCGACCTGTTCCTGGCGGGTGCGGAAGGCCATCTTGTACAGGCCGGTGTTCTCGCCGATCTGGCGCGTCTTGCCGAAGCCGGTTTTCATGCCGGCCAGGTTTTGCAGTTCCAGCACAACGTGTTCGAGGATGTGGCCGGCATACGTGCCGTCGCGCAGGCGCTCCAGGAAGCCGCCGTGCTCGCCCACGCCGCAGCGGTGGATGATCAAACCGGGCAGGATGGCGGTCAGGCGCTCATACAAACCAGGCAACAAATTCGAGGGGAAATTCTCCAGCTCGCCAATGTCCAGCCATGCCTCGATCACCGGGCGATAGGTCCAGATATTGGGTCCGCGCAAATGGGTGACGCGGAGAACTTCTATGTCTTTCTTCTTGGTCATGTTTCTATTCTTGTATCTTTGTTATCAGCCGTGGCCAGCCCGCGCCGTATTTTAACCTCTGTACCACCGCTGGCCGCCAAATTGCATTTGGCCCACCCTGCGCGTGCGTTATACTTGCCGCCAACAAAACACTGATTTTTCTTGATTTCTGTCAAGGATGTATCAACTGACAGAATACCGTAAATACAGCGCTTTTATCAGCTGCAACACCTACTAGTTCCACCTTTGTTCCACCTTTTCGCCACTGGAGTACGCTGCACGATGACAACAGAACAACTTTCCTCCGACTCCAGCCAGAGCGAGCTTCCTGAGCGCTGGCGTTCCGAGATACAGGCACAACTTTCCCAAGGGGAAAACGTTGCAAGTGCCCTGGAGGTTGACTTGGATGAACAACTTCGTTTTTCCAAGGGGATAATTCTCGTCACGGACCAGCGCGTACTGGCGCGCGCGCCGGGCCGCAGCGACTGGCAAAGCTGGGCTTTCGCCAAGGATCTGGCGCTGAAACACCACGATCACGCCGGCGTCGGCCATCTGGAGCTGGTCAACCAGGGCGGCCGGCTGGGCGCCTGGCGCTTCACGCTGGGCCAGAACCTGCACGCGATCCGCCTGGTCGAACAATTCGACGCCCACCGCGACAGCCACGCAACAGGCGTGCCGGTGGTGCGCGAGGAAAAAAGCGTGTGCCCGAGCTGCAAGGCGCCGCTGGAGCCGGAACAGGAAGAGTGCCCGATCTGCACCAAGGTGGTCTACACGCCGCCGTCGACCTGGACGCTGTTCCGCCTGTGGCGCTTCGCCGGGCCGTACAAGCTGCAGCTGGGCTTCGGCTTCGCGCTGATGCTGCTGTCGACCGGCGCGCACATGATCCCGCCCTACCTGACCATCCCGCTGATGGACAAGGTGCTGATCCCTTATCAAAACGGCGCGCCGGTCGATTCGTCGCTGGTGGCGTTGTACATGTCGGGCCTGGTGGCGTCGGCGGTGCTGGCGTGGGTGCTGGGCTGGGGCAAGACCTATGTGCTGGCGCTGGTGTCGGAGCGCATCGGCGCCGACCTGCGCACCGAGACCTATGACCACTTGCTGCGGCTGTCGCTGGAATACTTCGGCGGCAAGCGCACCGGCGATTTGATGTCGCGCATCGGCAGCGAGAGCGACCGCATTTGCGTGTTCCTGTCGCTGCACTTGCTGGACTTCGCGTCGGACTGTCTGATGATCATCATGACCGGCGTGATCCTGTTCTCCATCGATCCGTGGCTGGCCTTGTTCACGCTGCTGCCGCTGCCGTTCATCGCGTGGCTGATCCACGTGGTGCGCGACCGCCTGCGCACCGGCTTCGAAAAGATCGACCGCGTGTGGGGCGAAGTGACCAACGTGCTGGCCGATACCATCCCCGGCATCCGCGTGGTGAAGGCGTTCGCGCAGGAGTCGCGCGAAGCGTCGCGTTTCCGCACCGCCAACAAGCACAATCTGGCCGTCAACGACAAGCTCAATAAAATCTGGTCGCTGTTCTCGCCTACCGTGTCGTTCCTGACGGAGCTGGGACTGTTGGTGATCTGGGTGTTCGGCATCTATCAAGTGTCCAAGGGCCATATCACGGTGGGTGTGCTGTCGGCCTTCATCGCCTACTCCAGCCGCTTCTACGGCCGTCTGGATTCGATGAGCCGCATCGTGTCGGTGACGCAGAAATCGGCGTCTGCCGCCAAGCGCATCTTCGACATCCTCGACCACGTGTCGTCGGTGCCGGAGCCTGCGAACCCGGTCAAGCTGGCCAAGGTGGATGGCAATATCACCTTGCGCGAAGTGGGCTTCCGCTACGGGAACCGCGCCGTCAACCGCGGCATCTCCATCGACATCAAGGCTGGCGAGATGATCGGCCTGGTGGGCCATTCGGGCTCGGGCAAGTCGACGCTGGTCAACCTGATCTGCCGCTTCTACGATGTATCGGAAGGCGCGATCATGCTTGATGGCGTGGACATCCGCTCGTTCGCGGTGTCGGACTACCGCCGCAATATCGGCCTGGTGTTGCAGGAGCCCTTCCTGTTCTTCGGCACCATCGCCGAGAATCTGGCCTACGGCAAACCGGAAGCGACGCGTGCCGAGATCATCGCCGCCGCCCGCGCCGCACACGCGCATGAGTTCATCCTGCGTCTGCCGCAGGGTTACGATTCGATGGTCGGCGAGCGCGGACAGGGTCTGTCCGGCGGCGAGCGTCAGCGCATCTCGATTGCGCGCGCGCTGCTGATCGATCCGAAGATCCTGATCCTCGACGAGGCCACGTCCTCGGTCGACTCGGAGACGGAGAAGGAAATCCAGCGCGCGCTGGAGAATCTGGTGCAAGGCCGCACCACGATCGCCATCGCGCACCGGCTGTCCACGCTGCAGAAGGCAGACCGCCTGGTGGTGCTGGACCGCGGCGTGGTGGTGGAGGAAGGCGCGCACGACGACCTGATGTCGCGCGAAGGCGCCTACTACCGCCTGTATCAGGCGCAAGCCCGCAACGTCGATACGGATCTCGACGACAGCGCCAGCAAAGAATAAGAGAACAAGAATATGACGACGAATTTTGATTTGACACGCAACGTCTTCGGCCGCCTGGTACTGACCACGGCCGACGGCGAAGTCCACGAGAGCGTGGCGCCGGTGCGCGCCTTCCCGGTGCAGGCGCCGGATGACGGCATCGCGCTGGTGAGCACCGACGGCAAGGAAGTGGGCTGGATCGACCGCATCGAGGATTTGCCGGCAGCCGTTGGGCAGCTGGTGCGCGAGGAGCTGGAGGGACGCGAGTTCATGCCGGAGATCGCGCGCATCAACAGCGTGACCAGCTTCGCGACGCCGTGCACCTGGTCGGTGGCGACCGATCGCGGCGACACGGAGTTCGTGCTGCGCGGCGAGGAAGACATCCGCCGGTTGACGGTGGATACGCTGCTGATCTCCGACATCCACGGCATCCACTATCTGATCCGCGACGTGCGCGATCTGGATAAGCACAGCAAGAAAATCCTCGACCGCTTCCTGTAAGCGCGTCTCTCAGTGCGGCCGGCGGCGGAACCAGCCGGCCAGCGACAGCCGGTCGTGCGTGGCCGGCAGCACTTCATGCGGCATATCGGCCGACAGGAACAGCACCAGCCGGCTGCCCATGGGCGCGATGTCGCTGCTGGGCGCATCCAGCGGATGCAGGCGCAGCGCGCCGCCCTGCTCCAATTGCCAATCGGGATTCAGGTAGATCACCACCGACACGGTGCGCAGATCGTCGTCGCGAAAGCGGTCCAGGTGTTTGCTGTAGGCGGCGCCTGGCGTGTAGAGCGCGTAGTGGCTTTCGTAGCTGTCCAGGCCCAGGAAGAATTCCCGGTTCAGCGCGAGGCGCAAGGCTTCCATCACCACCAGATAGCGGTCGCAGGCGGCGGACTGGCCGGCTTCCAGCCACAGGATGCGGTCGCCGCGTATGTCACCGCGCACCGCCTGCGCGGTCCCACGGCCGACAGCGGCCAAGGCCAATGCGCCGGCAGCGGCGCCGGCGCGGCATTCGGCGGCCAGGGCCAGCGTCAGATCATGGGATAGGAACAGGTTCTGTTGCGACCAGCCATGCAAGGCCAGTCCATCGAGCGTCGGTTGATGCAGGCCATAGTCGCTGGCGGGGAGTTCGGTAGGCATAGGACTCCTGGTGAGCGGCCATGGTAACACTCATATGCCGCCTGGTCCGGCGCACTGCTGATTTCGCGCAAATCGATCCCGAAAAGCAGTCGCAAGATGGATTCGTGCGCCCGTCGGTCCGGGCCTGAAAGGCCTACAATGAAGCTCCCGGAACCACCTCAGGAGAATGACATGGAACTGGATAAGGACCAATGCTGATGGGCGTTCTAGCCTAATGCCGCGAGCCGCGAGCGCACGGCATCGATGAAGGCGTCGGGTTTGTCGAGGCTGATGCAGATGCGCGAGATGGCTTGGGCGCGACCGAAGCCGTTCATCAATTTGCTGCCGGCCTTCAGACGTATCTCCACATTCATGCTGCCGAACTGCCGGTAGCGCAGCACGCCGCGCTGGCGGCGGATGTCGTTGCCGCAGCGGGCCACCGATTCGATCATGTCGTAGGATACCGCGCGGTCGGCGGCGAACACGCCGCAGCGTATCAGTACCGCCTTCTCGTCCAGCGACACCGGGCGCCATTGGCTGGCGCGGTACTCCGCCACCAGATACAGCACCGACCACACGCTGAGCACATCGACCACCCACGCATACACCGGCTTCACCGCCACCAGATGCAGCATGAAGTGCGACAGCGGCATCTCGAACAGCATCACCATGATCAGCGCGAACTGGTTGGAGACGTTGCCGTCGTTCTTGTCGTAGCTGAAGTGCTGCTGGCCGGTGTAGCGCAAACGCTCGCCGCGCCGCATGAACAGGCCGTAGTACCAGATGCGCGCCTCGAACAACGCGAACGGCGCAAAGCCCGTGCCGGCGAAACGGCCGCGTATGGCCGTCGCCATCGCCTCGTCGGCGTTGCCGTCAAGGCGCATCAGGGCCGCGATACGGCGCACCATGTAGACCAGCAGGTACAGTTCCAGCGCGCCCTGCACCAGCGCCATCAAAGGCCAAAAACGCTCGATGCCGCGCCACAGATCCTTGCTGCCGTCGGCGATGATCGCGCTGCCGAAAGCGCATCCCGCCATCGCGAACACCAGCCACTTGAGCAGGAACGCCTTCAACGACGGGCGGAACATGAAGTAGTACAGCAGCGGGAACGTCACCAGCAGGTCGCCCAGCAAAGGCCAGTCGGCCATGTTGCGGCCGTAATCGTTGGCGATGAACGGCACGCGGAAGTAGAAATAATGTGCTGACATCGTCGCCAGGACGATCAATCCAAACCACTGTTTCCTTCCGATGCCGACTGCCATGAACACCTCCGCGTAGCGAATATGGCAAGTATAGCGGCGGTCAGCAGATCATGCAGGCGGCGCCCTTATTTTGGCGCGTAGGCGCTGCGCGCCGGCATGCGCAGGCACACCCGCGTGCCCGATGCCGGCGAGCTGTCCAATGCCAGCGTGCCGCCGATGCGCTCCGCGCGCTCGCGCATGCCGACCAGGCCCCAGTGGCCGGGACGCCGTCCGGCCGCCAGCACGTCCTGGTCGATACCCTTGCCGTTGTCGCGCACCGTCATGCCGAAGGCGCGGACGGAGTAATCCAGGTCGACCGCGACCTCGCTGCCGCCGGCGTGGCGGAAGGCGTTGAACAAGGCTTCGCGGCCGATGGCGAATACTTCGTCCTGCACCATCGCCGCCAGCTGGCGCGGCGCACCTGAGGTGTTGAGCGAGAACGCCACGCCATGCTGCTGCGCCGTCTCGCGGCCGAAGTCCGTCAGCGCCGCGCCAAGGTCGCCCCGGTAGTCGTTGGTCACGCGCAGGTCCAGCACCTGCATGCGGCCCTCGTAGATCACGTCGTCGGCGGCCTGCAGCGCCTTGTCGATCTGCTGCTGCGCGGGATCGGCGGCGGGCAGCGCTTTCTTGATCAGGTCAAAGCGCAGTATCAGCCCCTGCAGGCTTTGCAGGAAGGTGTCGTGCAAGGTGCGCGCGATGCGTTCGCGCTCCAGCGCCCGCTCGCGCAGGCGCTCGCCGATCCGCGCCGTCGCCGCGGCCATGCGCCAGCGATACAGCAGGTACAAGGCCGTCAGCACGGCGGCGCCGCACGCCAGCTTGAACCAGATCGTCTGCGTCAGCGACGGTACGATGCTGAACGCCACGCTGCCGGCGGTGCTGCTCCACACGCCGTCTTCGTTGGCGGCGACCACCTCGAAACGATAGTCGCCAGGGCCAAGGTTGGTGTAGAAAGCCTGGCGCGCGCTGCCGGCGTTGCGCCACGCTGTCTCCAGGCCGGTCAGGCGGAAACGGAAGCGCGTGCGCTCGGGGATGGACAGCGCGGCGGCGGTGAAGTCCACCTCCAGGCTGTCGGTATGCGGCGGCAAGGCGATGCCCTGCCCCGGCAGGTAGCTGCCCTGCGCGGTCTTGAGCGCCGTCACCCACGCCAGCGGTGCGCGCCCGTTACGGCCGATGTGCGCCGGATCGATCCAGCCCACGCTGCTGTCGGTGGCGTACCACAGGCGGCCGTCGGTGGCCTGCACCAGCGTGGGCACCGGCCGCACTTGGGCGGGCGTGCCATCATGGCCGTCCAGATAGTTGAAGCGCTCGGCCGGCTGGTCGGCAGCGTCGCCGCGCAAGCCCTCCAGCGCCTTGGCGTCAATGCGCACCAGGCCATCGACATCGTGCAGCCAAAGCTCGCCACCCGCCGTCTCGACGATGCCGGAGACGCCGTGAAAGCCCTTGCCGTCGGCGTCGTGCAGGGTGGTGAAGCGCTTGCCGTCGAACCAGGCCAGCCCGCGTTCGCCGCCGACCCACAGCCGCTCGCCGCGCCGCGACATGACCAGGATGTTGCCCACCTCAAGGCCGTCGGCGGCGCCGAACTGGCGGATCTTGTCGTGGTCCAGCAGCGCCAGATTGTTTTCGGTGTAGCCGAACCACACGCCGCCGCCGGCATCCGTCATCAGCGAAACGGCGGTGCGCTTGGGCAGGTCGCTGCGGCCGTTGCGCGCCAGCCAGGCGCCGTCGCGGAAGCCGTACACGCCCTTGCCGATGATCGACAGCCACAGCGTGCCCTGCGCGTCCATCGCCATCGCCTGCGTATCCTTGTCGCCCAGATCAGCGGGCCGCTGCCACGACTGCAGTTGCGCGCCCTGGCGGCGCCACAGCGCCTTGTCGGTGGCGAACCAGATCGTGCCATCGGTGTGGCGGTAGGTCGCGGAGACTTTCCTGATCTCCGTGGCGCTGCGCGTGCCGTCGGCGGCCAGGCCGAAGGTCGGCAGGTCGAAGGCCCCTTGCGACTTGAGGTTGTTAATCCAGACCATGCCGTCGCTGCCGGCCACCACGCTGGGCGCGTCCATGCCGACCGGCAGCTCGATCGCCGTCAGCCGGGTTTCCCGTATGCGGTTGATGCCGGCCTCGGTGGCCAGCCACATATTGCCTTCGCGGTCGTCGAGCATGGAGCTGAAGCCCTTGCCCACCAGTCCCTGTGCCGGCGTGAAGGTCTTTTGCGGACGCTGGTCGCGGTCGAGCAGCTGCACGCCGTTGCCGACGCTGACCCACAGCGCGCCGCGCCGGTCGATGGCGTAACCCTGCATCGGCAGTTGGCCGTTGTGCAGCGCGAACGGCGCGACCGTGCCCTTGGCCGGATCGAACAGCTGCATGCCGTGCAGCTGGCTGTTGATCACCAGCGCGCCGTCCGGCCGCAACTCGCCGCCCTCGACGCCGGGCTGCTCCAGCACGCGCCGGAAGCGGTGCGACTCCGGCTCGCTGCGGTATATCCCGTCGGGGAAGTAGACCAGCAGGCTGCCGTCGGGCAGCACATTGAAAGCATTGGTTTGGCCTTCCGGCAGGCCGTCCTGCGGGCCGGCGTGGCGCCAGCGCTCGCCATCGAGCCAGTGCATGCCCTGGCTGCTGGAGAACCACATCGCGCCCTTCGGCGTTCTGCCGAAATGATAGATGGAGCCGGCCGGCACGCCCTGTGCTTCCCGGTAGTGGCGCACCTTGCCGTGTTCGAAAACGCTGACGCCGCCGAACTGGTAGCCCACCCACAGCGCGTCGCCGTAGGCATCCACGCACAGCGTCACCGGCGACAGCAGCGGATTGCCGTCGACGCGGTCGGCGCGCTCGAAGCGGGCGCCGTCGAAGTGATACAGGCCGTCGCGGGCGGCGAACCACAGCATGCCGGCGCTGTCCTGCGTCATCGAGTAGACCGAGGATGGTGCGCCGTCCTTCTTGCCCCACCCGGTTTGCAGCAGGCCGCTGCGCCAGTATGTCGGAGCGGCGGCGATGGCGTGGGTGCAGGCGGCCAAGGCCAGTAAGGCGATCACGCCGGCGCGGGCGATACCGCGGAGTTGAACGGGCATGGGAAATTTCTATTCGGGGAAACGCCGAATTTACCACACGCCCGCGCGGCTGTGGTCTACCTGAAGGCCTTGACCAGCGCGTCGAGCTTGACCTTGAGCGACTGGTCGTGGTGGCTGACCGGCGGTATCTCGCGCTTGACGTCCAGCAGCTGGTAGACCGCCATCTGCGCCGCCCGCACCGAGTATTCGACGGTGAACACCACGTCTTCCGGCACCTCGACGAACTGGCTGACGAAGGCCAGGTTGCGCGAGTTGGGCGGCACCGGCAGCGGACGGTCGCTTTTAAATCGCGGCATGAACATGCTGGTGATGTAGGGCATGCGGCAAGGGATGCAGTTGGCCTTGTCCATGATCTCCATGTCGAAGTTCAGGTGGCCGCACAGCTCGCGCAGGATCTCTTCGCCGCTGCAATCGGCCATGGGCTTGGCGACGAAGTTGCCGATGCGGTCGGGGTGCAGTGCGTAGCCCCAGAATACCTGCACGCCTTCCGGCTGGCCGGCGAAGTGCGGCTGGTGCGCCAGCACGATCGACATCAGCCAGTTCGAATCCTTGAACGTGACCAGGCCGCCGGTGCCGGCGACGTTGCCGCTGAACTGCTCCATCTTGTTGAAGAACGCGGGGTCTTTCAGCGTGACGGTGAAGGACTCCCACCACGATTCCGGGATGCTGGAATTGAAGGCGGCTGGATTGCCGAACTGCGGACGGTCCAGCGCCAGCTTTTCCCACAGGGCCCAGCCCTGGCTGTCGCGCTTGTCCAGCTTGGGCGGCGCGCTGTGCATGCTGCCGTGGCTGGAGGCGTCGGTCATCGAGCCGTTCTGGAAGAAAACCAGGTCCTGCGGGGCGACGGCGATGGTCGTGGCTTCACCGTTGCGGGTGCAGCGCAGCGCGGTGGCGGTCAGCACGCCGCCCTCCTCCATCAATTCGATGTCGTCGACCTTGCAGTCGTGGACGACCTGTACGCCCTGCTGTTGCAGCCAGTGCTGCAAGGGCCGCACCAGCGAGTCGTACTGGTTGTAGACGGTGCGCTTGACGCCGGCCAGCGTTTCGATGCGCGAGAACTCCATCATGAAGCGATGCAGGTAGCGCTTGAATTCCACTGCGCTGTGCCAAGGCTGGAAGGCGAAGGTGGTAGCCCACATGTACCAGAATTTGGTGTCGAAGAATTCGGGCGACAGCCAGTCGGTGATGGCGCTGTTGCCGAGCTTTTCCTCGTCCGCTTCGGCCAGGGCCAGCAGCTCGGTGCGGTCCTGCATAGTGAAGCCCATCGATGTGACGTTGACGCGGAAGCGGTTGCGGTCGACCAGGCGGGCCTGCGAGTGCGACTTGTGCATTTCGTTGAAGGCGGCGGTTTCGTCGTAGACGCTCTGGCCTTCGTGCTCCAGCGAGGGGATGGACTTGAACAGGTCCCAGGTGCATTCGTAGTTGTCGGTGGTGAGCATGCGGCCGCCGCGCAGTGTGTAGCCGTTGTCGGCATCGCCGCCGCCATCGAGGCTGCCGCCGGCCAGCGGCATGGCTTCGAAGATGGTGATGTTGCGGCCGTCGACGCCGGCGTCGCGGATCATGAAGGCCGCTGCCGACAGTGAACCGATGCCGCCGCCGACCAGATATGCTTTGATGGATTTGTTCATGGCGCTGTCCTTTTCCTTGGAAATAAGTTGCCATGATAGTGCGGGATTTGTTATCAAAAATGCCGTACGTTACGCTAAAGCACTACTTCCATGCGCTAGATCAAAAATCCAAAAAATATATCTGCTAGGCAGGCCTGTACTGCGGCCATCAGTCGAAGGCGACGTCTTCAAGGCGGAAGCGGAATTTTCGGCGCTCAGGCTCCGTCCAGCCGGGGCCCGGAGTGACATTGCGGGGCAAGGATGGCGCGGGAGTAGCCAAAGGGGCCTGGGGTATGACAACAGCCGCGGGCAATGGCGAAGATGGCGAAGATGGCGGAGGTGGCGCACCGGGCAAACTCGCTGTGGCCGCCATGACAGGGACAGCGGCTGCGGCGCGGACCAATTCGCGGCGTCGCAGGTCGGCTATCTTCCAATGTTTTTCGCCAGGCATGCGGATCGATATATCCTGCCATGCATTGCGCACGCTGTCGGCATAGCCGCTGGCAAATTGATTGGGCGAGACGGCGCGGCCCTTGTACATGATATGGTCGCCTTCGACGATCGCATATTCGTGGTCGTTGCGATAGGCCATGCGCAGCCATGTGCCCTCAGGCAGAAACAGCGTTTTCCATTGATAGCCGCGCGGTGTGGCCGGCGGCGCGGCGCATGTCGTGGTAAGCCAGAGCTGGATCGCGGCGTCGACGGCCTCCGCTGGGTCGATGGGGGCGCCGGTTTCACGTAGCCGCTCCATCAGCGCCAGCAAGGTGGATGGGGAGACGCTCACGCTCATTGTGGCAACCATACTGTTCTCCTTACTGAAACCTACTGAATTCTGCTTGCGGGTACTGAGTTAGACACGCAGAGTACAGCGAAGTTCAATTCAGTAGAATTCAGTAAAAAATTCAGTAGGTTTGCTAGAAGGAGAATTCGGGTACACCCATGGTGGATATACCCGCGGCAAGTTACTTCTCCGAATACATGCCGGCGTATTTCAGGCCGAAGTACAGGATGAAGGTGTAGCAGACCGCCGGCACCAGGAAGGACATCTGCAGGCTGATGGTGTCGGCCAGCAGGCCTTGCGCGAACGGCACCAGCGCGCCGCCGACGATGGCCATGCACAGCACGCCCGAACCCTGACCGGTCAATGGACCCAGCTTGTTGAGCGCCATCGAGAAGATGGTCGGGAACATGATGGAGTTGAACAGGCCGACGGCCAGCATCGCCCACATCGCCACATGGCCGCCGCTGAAGATGGCGGTCAGCACCAGCACAATCACGGCCGCCGAGTTGAAGGCCAGCGCCTTGCCCGGGCTGACGTAGCGCATCGCGGCGAAGCCGATGAAGCGGCCCACCATCGCGCCACCCCAGTAGTAGCTGACGAACGGCGCCGCGTCGGCGGCCGACAGGCCCGCCACTTTAGGGTCGCCCATGAAGTTGATCAGGAAGCTGCCGATACTGACTTCGCCGCCCACGTACAGGAAGATCGCCAGCGCGCCCAGCACCAGATGACGATGCTGCAGCACGGCCGACCAGCCGGCGCTCTCGCCGTCCGCCTGTTCGGCGTCGACGATCTTCGGCAGACGCGCCAGCGCGAACAAGACCGCCAATGCCAGCAAGGCCGCAGCCAGCACCAGGTAAGGGCCCTGCACGCTGGCCGCCTGGGTCGCGTGGTAAGCCGACAGCTGTTCGGTGGTCAGCTTGGCCAGGTCGGCGGAGCTCATCACGCCACCGGCCAGGATCAGCATGCCGCCCAGCGCAGGCGCCACGGTCGTGCCCAGCGAGTTGAAGGCCTGGGTCAGGGTCAGGCGGCTGGAGGCCGTCTGCGGATCGCCCAGCACCGTCACGTAAGGATTGGCCGCCACTTGCAGGATGGTGATGCCGCCCGCCAGCACGAAGAAGGCAATCAGAAACAGCGTGTAGCCGCTGGTGGCCGCTGGGTAGAACAGCGCGCAGCCGGCGGCCGCGATGGTCAGGCCGGCGACGGCGCCGTTCTGGTAGCCGATTTTCTTGATCAGCATACCGGCCGGCAGCGAGACGATGAAGTAGGCGCCGAAGAAGCAGAACTGCACCAGCATCGCCTGCACATAGGTCAGCGTGTAGACCGCCTTCAGGTGCGGGATCAGCACGTCGTTCAGGGAGGTCAGCAAACCCCACATGAAGAACAGGATGGTGACGATAATCAGCGGACCGGTATTACCGCCGGTCTGCGTCTGGCCGCCCTGCATCGGGACGGCTTGCGAATAGTGTTCCATGCTTTAAGAGTCTCCTGATGTTTTATTTAAAGTCGCCGCATGCCAGCGCATCCTTGTCCTTGGCGGCGCCGCCAACGATCTGGATGTTGGCGAACGTCGCCGCGAACGGCGCATCGGCGGACACGCTGAACGGCGTGCTCAGTGCCGCCATCGACAAGCCCTTGGCGCTGAAGCAGGCCAGCGGGATTTTAACCGTCTGCTTGCCCTTGCCCGCCAAACGCTGGAACACGGCGCTGGCGTCCAGCTCCACGGTTTCGATGCCGACGCCGACCTTGCCCTGCGGCGCAGCCGACACGATAGCATCAAATTGCAGCGCGCCGTCAGCCGATGCGAATGCTGGGAGCTTCTGCGCCTGGGCCGCTTGCGCTTCCAGTTTGGCCGGGCCGCTCCAGGTCAGGCGCTTGGCGTCCTGCTGGGTGTTGATCTGCGCGGTTTCGACTTTGACGGTCGGCAGGTTGAAGACGGCGTTCAGGTCCGCGCCCAGGGCCACGCGCTTGCCGCCGCTGTGGACGTAGAGCGCGTAGGTCGAGCGATCGGCCGGCGCGTACACCGGCACCGAGGTGGCCTTGCCGCAGCCGCCGGCCGGATAGCTTGCGTCCAGCAGTGGCAAGGCGCCCTTGCTTGCCGCACCTGCGTAGGTCAAGCCGTAGCCGTACTTGAACAGCGGATCGTAGGCCGCATCGCCGACGTTGAGCGGCGACTGGCAGGCCGACTTCGGCCACGAGAACGACAGCTTGCCGTGGAAGTCGACATTGACCTTGCCGTCCGCCTTGCGGAACAACACGTCGGACACGCCCTTGCCTTCGGTGCCCGGCAGCCAGGCCGAGACGAAGCTGTCGGACAAATTCAGCAGGTCGTTGACGAACAGCGGACGGCCGGTCATCAGCACAGTCACCACCGGCTTGCCCTTGCCCGACACGGCCTGCAGCACGGCCAGATCCTCGGGATGGCGGCCGGACAGGCGCAGCGTGCCGGATGGGCCGATGTCGCCATCGCCTTCCGCGTACGGCGTCTCGCCGATGACGGCAATGACGGCGTCGAACTTGCTGACATCGACGCCGGCAGCGTTTTCGCTGAAGGTGACGTTGTCCTTGCCGGCGGCGTCCTGGATGCCGGCCAGGATGGTGTCGCTGACCGGGTAGTCGCTGTTCTTGTTGTCGGTGCCCTGCCAGGTCAGCGACCAGCCGCCCGACTGGTTGGCCATGTTGTCGGCGCTCTTGCCGACCACCAGTATCTTTTTGCCGCGCGCCAGCGGCAGCACGCCGCCGTTATTCTTCAGCAGCACCAGCGATTCGCGCACCGCTTGGCGCGCCAGCGCGCGCGCCTGCAGCAGCTCCTGCTTGCCGGCGTAGATGTTCTGCGACGGCTTCTTGCCGTCGAACAGACCGGCGCGCAGCTTCACGCGCAGGATGCGGGTGACGGCGTCGTCGATGCGCGACATCGGGATCTCGCCCTTCTCCACCTGCACGATGGTGTTGGCGATGAAGGCCTTCCAGTGCTCAGGCACCATCACCATGTCGACGCCGGCGTTGATCGAGGCGGCGCAGCTGTCGTTGGCGCAGCCGGGTACTTCGGCGATGGCGTTCCAGTCGCTGACCACCAGGCCGTCGAAGCCCATCTTGGTTTTCAGCGCGTCGGTCAGCAGCTCTTTACTGCCGTGCATCTTGCCGTGGTCGGAGCCGCCCTTGACGTCGTTCCAGCTGTTGAAGGAGGCCATCACCGTCTGCACGCCCGCTTGCAGCGCCGGGTAGTAGCCCTGGGCGTGGATGTTGATCATCTCGGACATGGTGGACTGGTTCTCGCCGCGGTCCTTGCCTTCGGCCGTGCCGCCGTCGCCGATGAAGTGCTTGGCGGTGGCGACCACGGTGTTGTCCGATTTCAGATCGCCCTGCAGGCCCTTGACGTAGGCGCCGGCGTAGTCCTTGACGATAGCCGGATCTTCCGAGAAGGACTCGTAGGTGCGTCCCCAGCGGTCGTCGCGCACCACGGCCAGCGTCGGCGCGAACACCCAGTCGATGCCGGTGGCGCGCACCGCCTTGGCGACCGATTTGGCCATCTCGCCGATCAGCTTCGCGTCGCGCGCGGCGCCCAGGCCTATGTTATGCGGGAACAGCGTGGCGCCGTACATATTGCTGTTGCCGTGCATGGCGTCGATGCCCCAGATGACGGGGATCTGCACCTTCATGTCGGTGCTCATCGAGGCGTCGTAGTAGGCGTCGGCCAGCTTGACCCAGTCGGCCGCGCTGGCGTGCTTGTTCCCGTCCGGCCAGCTGCCGCCGCCGTTCAGCACGGAGCCGATGTAGTACTTGCGGATGTCTTCCGGCGTGCTGAATTTGATTTCCGGCTGCGTCATCTGGCCGACCTTCTGCGCCAGCGTCATGCCGGCGACGATCCTGGCGATGCGCGCTTCCATGGCCTTGTCCTGCTTGACGGCGCTGGTGATGTGCGGCCAGTCGGTCAACGGCGCGGCGGTGGATGCGGCGGTGGCGAAACAGACGCCGCCCAGCGCCAGCGTGGCGGCCAGCACGGCGCGGCGCAGGGTGTGGTTATTGGTCTTCATTCGTGTACTTGTCTCCGTTGTTGATATTGTTTTTTATGCCTGGCGCAGGAAGGCGCTGTACCACTGGCCGCTCTGCTTGAGGATGCGGCGCTGCGTCGGATAGTCGATGTAGGTCAGGCCGAAGCGGCGCAGATAGCCTTCCGCCCATTCGAAGTTATCCAGCAGGCTCCAGGCGAAATAGCCCTTGATGTTGCCGCCGGCGCCGATGGCGTCGCGCATGGCGGCCAGGTGGCGGATCAGGTAGTCGCGGCGCGCTGTGTCGTTCACGGCGCCGTCGGCGGTGAGGTGATCGTCGTACGAGGAACCGTTTTCGGTCACGTACAAATCGCCGGTGGGGTAGTCGCGTGCCACGCGTTCCAGCAGATCGATCAAGCCTTGCGGCGATACTTCCCAACCGAAGTCGGTGCGCTGGCGGTCCTGCGGATAGACGATGGAGGTCCGCAGCGGATACTGGTCCGGCGCATGCCGCACCACCTCGGGGAAGTAGTAATTCACGCCGAGGAAATCCATGGGCGCGGCGATGGCCTCCATATCGCCCGGCAGCACCGTCGGCGCATCCTGGCCGACCAGTTGCAGCGCCAGCTCGGGATAGCCGCGGCCATACAGCGCGTCCAGGAACCAGCGGTTGCGCAGCACGTCGTGGCGCACCACGGCCTGCTGGTCGGCGAGGCTGTCGCTGGCCGCCTGCACCGGATGCAGGCTCAGGGCGATGCCCACCTTCGCGCCCGGCACGTTGGCGCGTATCAGCGGCACGGCCAGGCCGTGCGACACCAGCACGTTGTGGCATACCTGCAGCGCCAGCGGCAGGCTCTTGTTGCCCGGCGCGTGCATGCCGTCCCAGTTGCCGTGCATGGCCGTGCACCATGGCTCGTTGTGCGTGATCCAGTGCTGCACGCGGCCGCCCAGGTGCTTGCTCATCACGTCGACGTAGTGCAGGTAGGCGTCGACGGTGGCGCGGTCGGCCCAGCCGCCACGGTCTTCCAGGTACTGCGGCAGATCCCAGTGATACAGCGTGCACCACGGTTGCAGGCCGCGCGCCAGCATGCCGTCCACCAGCTTCGAATAGAACTCCAGGCCCTTGGCGTTCGGCTCGGCGTCCACGCCGTTGAAGATGCGCGGCCAGGAGATCGAGAAGCGGTAGGAGTTCAGGCCCATGGACTGCGCCAGGTCCAGGTCTTCCTCCCAGCGGTGATAGTGGTCGCAGGCCACGGCGCCGGTGGCGCCGTCGCGGATCTTGCCCGGGGTCTCGCTGAAGGTGTCCCAGATCGACGGCACGCGGCCGTCTTCGGCGGCGGCACCCTCGATCTGGTAGGCCGAGGTCGAAACGCCCCACAGGAAGTCGCTGGCAAAATCGGAACGCTGGATCGCCGTAGGCAGGTCGGTAAGAATCATGGTCATGGTTTTTTTATTGATGGGGCGAAGGGAGTAGGCGGAACGCTGGCGTTCATCCACTTGATGATGGTTTGCTGCGGCTCGTACGGCACGCTGCCGAACAGGCGGAACAGGTTTTCGATCTCGGCCAGCGGGGCGGTGTTGAAATCGAGCTTGGGTATCTTCGCGCCGGGGGCGTTCGTCACCAGGCCCCAGGTGCCTTTTCCCTGGCCGCCCTGATTGGTCACGAGCTTGTAGGACCAGGCGGTCGAGGCCCAGCCGTTGGCGACGTAGGTATCGTAGGTGGCGCGCGTGACCTGGCCGCCCAGCTCCGGTCCCATGAAGGCCCAGGGCTGGAACTCGCCGATGAAGTAGGCGGTGTTCAGTTGCTGCTGCTGCTGCGCCTTCCATGCGCAGACGCCGCCTTTGCCGCCCTTATCTGCGTCGCATTGCAGCCAGTCGCGGTGGACCTCGGCGCCCGGCTTGCCCCAGCCGAAGTGGCCCGGGTACGGATGCATCTCGAAGGCGACGTTGACCTGGCCATGCTCGGACGGTTTGCCGTAGGCGTCTATGCCCTTGCTGTGGCCGGGCAGGATGATGACGTGATTCGGATCGACCTTGCGGATCTCGCGGTACAGCGTGCCCATGACCACGGCCAGGTTTTCCGGCGTCGTGCCCCAAGGTTCGTTGAGGATGCTGTAGCCGGCCACCGCGCCGCGGTCCTTGTAGCGCGCGGCGATCTGCTGCCACAGCCAGATGGTGCGGGCTTGGTAGTCCGGCGTGTCCCAGTACTTGTTCTTGCCGGCGCAGCCGCTGTGGTGCTCCCAGCCCTGCGAACCGACGGCGCCGTGCAGGTCGAGGATCACGTAGATGCCGCGCTTCTCGGCTTCGGCTATCGCGTTGTCCAGATAGCGCCAGGCGTCGGCGCGCAGGTGGCGCGGGTTCTTTTCATCCTCCACCACGCTGTAGATGAAGGGCAGGCGCACCAGGTTCAGCTTCATCTTGGGCAGCATGTCCCAGTCGCGCTGCGTGATCCAGTTGTCGCGGTACAGCGCGTACAGGCGTTCGCGTTCCGCGTAGCCGAAGCGGCGGTCCAGCACCGCCTCCAGCTTGCACTGGTCGTCGATGCCGGCGCTGCCCTGCCCCATCATCCAGAACTCCTGGATCAGATAGTTGCCCAGGTTGACGCCGCGCAGCGCCGGCCGGCTGCCGTCGGCCGCCAGCCACTGCGTGCCCTCGGTGTGCAGCATCGGCAGCGCGGACGCGGGCGCGGGCACGGGCGCTTGCGCCCACGCCGCCGCGCCGCCCAGCAAGGCCGCCGCCAGCCAGGCGGTGCCTAGCAATCTTGTTGTCACCATCCAGCATCTCCGTATGTGGAATCGTTTCCAATATACACCAAAAAAAGAGCGTGCGACCAGCGCACACCCTCATTCTTTACGCCTTTTTACCGCCGTCCGGCGCCGGCCCCAGCGAGGCCCGCTGCGTCACATGCAGCGCATACTCGCGCTGCACCGGGCGCTCCAGCTCATAGCAGTGGTTGAGCAGGTAATTCAAGCCGTTCAAGGTCATCTCGCTCCACGGGATATGCACGCTGGTCAGGCGCGGCGCGGTGAATTCCGCGCTGTGCGTATCGTCGTAGCCGAGCACCGACACCTGCTCCGGCACCGCCACCCCGGCCTGCTGGAAGCAGGACAAGGCGCCCACCGCCATCTCGTCATTGGCGCAGAACACCGCCGTGTATTCGTACCCCGACGCCATCAGCTGCTCGGCGCAAGCCCAGCCGCCCTCCGGCGAAAACTGCCCATCCTCCATCCACACCGAGGCCGGGTCTATGCCCGCCGCCGCCAGCTCCGCCATAAAACCGGCGATGCGCTGCTGGTTGTCCGGCGCGCTGGCGCGGCCGGCGATCACCGCGATGCAGCGATGGCCCTGCTCCAGCAAGGTGCGCGCCGCCAGCCGGCCGCCGGCCTCGTGGTCGACGGTGAAGCACTGCCCGGCGATGCTGGCGAAGGCGTGGTTGATCACCACCACCCGCTGCTGGAACGGTCCCAGCGCGACAAAATCCTCATCCTCCAGCGCATTGCTCATCACGATCAGGCCGTCGCTGCCGCGTTCGATCAGGAAGTTCACGCCCTCGATCGCCTGCTGCCGCGCATCGCCCTCGCCGACGCCGAAGGCCACCACCATGTTCAAGCCTGCGGCCCGCAGCGCGGTGTAGATCGACTGCAGGATGGGCGTATAAAACGTCCCGCTCAGATAGGGAATGTAGACCCCGATCATCTGCGAACTGCCCGACAGCAGCGTGCGCGCCGCGTGCGAGGGGCGGAACTCCAGCTCGTCGATCGCCGCGCGCACTTTTTCCAGCGTCGCCTGCGAGACCGAACCCTTGCCGCTGATCACGCGCGACGCGGTGCCCAGCCCCACTCCCGCCAGGCGGGCCACATCTTTGATGGTTGCCACAAGTCCCCTTATCCGTTCAGTCTATGCGGCGGCAAGCATACCCCATGGCATACGGCGGTGACAAGCGCGGCGGCGTCAGTCGCGCAGCGCGGCGGCGATGCTTTTCTGCGCCTTCTCGACCGGCATCTTCGTGTTCCAGAACGCCGTCAGCACATCCTGCAGCGCGCCGTTCTGGTCCGGCGTCAGGAACACTTCGATCATGCCGACCTGGCGCGACTTGTCCTTCATGATCGCCATGCCGGCCTGGGCGCAGGCGTCCATCGACGCCACGTCGATATCGCTGCGCACCGGCAGCGAGCCTTTGAGCTTGCTGAACTCCAGCTGCGCGGCCGGCGCCAGCATGGACGTGGCCAGCAGCTTCTGCGCCTTGACGGCGTCGGCGTTGGTGGTTTTCGGGAAGACGAAGGCGTCGCCCTGGATCAGGTAGGGCACGGCCGGGCCGAGGCCGGCGATGCAGCCGTAATCCTTGCCGGCGGTCTGTTTGGCGGCAGCGAACTCGCCCTTGGCCCAGTCGCCCATGATCTGCACGCCGGCCTTGCCGCTGATGAGCATGGCCGTGGCGTCGTTCCAGTTGCGGTTGGGCGAGCCGGTGTCGACATAGCTTTGCAGGCGCTTGAAGGCCACCAGCACTTTCTTGAACGCTTCCGAGTTCAGCGCCTTGGGGTCGCGGTCGCGCAGCACCTGCAGGTACAGCTGCTTGCCGCCGACATTGGCCAGCATGGCCTGGAACAGGATGTTTTCCTGCCACGGCTGGCCGCCGTGGGCCAGGCCGACCACGCCGGCCGCCTTCAGCTGGTCCAGCGCGGCGAACAGCTCGTCCGGCGTGGCCGGCTCTTTGGCGATGCCGGCCTTCTTGAACGCCGCCTTCGAATACCAGATCCAGGTCGACATGTGGATGTCCACCGGCAGCGCGTAGTAATGGCCGTTGACGCGGATGACGTCGAGCATGGGGCCGGGCATCAGCTGGTCCCAGTGGTCGCGCGCGGCGATGTCGTCGACGTTGTTGAGCGAGCCCTGGTCGATCAGGTCGCGGAACTGCTTGGTGGTGTTGAACTGGGCGGCGGTGGGCGGATTGCCGCCGACGATGCGGTTGATCGCCACGGCCTTGGCCTGGTCGGCGCCGGCCACGGCCGTGTCGACCCAGACGCCGCCGGCGGCGCGGTAAGCCTCGGCGAACTTGCGCACGGCGGCCGACTCGCTGCTGGACGTCCACCAGTGCATCACCTCGGCCCTGGGGCCGGCCGGCGCGGCCGCCTGGGCGGCGCCTGCCGCCAGCGCCCATGCCGCCAGCCATCCGGCGGCCAAGCCGCCCCTACCCTGCTTAGTCATCCTGTCTCCTTGAACGCCGATGTCTCCCGGCGCTTGATTATGCATGACCGCCGCCCGCCCCGTCAGCGTAAAAAATCCGGCGCCACCGGGCGCCGGCAACTTCGATACGAAGAGACGAGGGGTGCGTGTCATGAAGAAACGCATGGATTGGAAACGTTACCAATCCATGTTGACGAATATAGCATTCATTGTTTTTGAGTGTCAACCGTAAATGGTGGAGCCGGGCCGGCAGGCCGGCGCCACCAATTACGCTTACTCGCCTTCGCGCACAAACACGCGCAGGCGGTGGCCATCGCGGTCGACGGCGACGAAGGTGTAGCCGAAGTCCATCGCCACCGGGCGCTGGGCGATGGCGACGCCGCGCGCCGACCAGTCGGCGTGCATGTCGTTGACCACCGTGCGGTCGGCCACGCTGATGCACAGCTCGCTGCCGCCGCCGGAAGCCAGCGCCTTCGGCTCCACCGTGTGGCGCGACCACAGGCCCAGCCTCAGGCCGTTCTCCAGCATGAACAGCGAGAAGGTCGGCGCGGTGTCCACCGGCTGCTGGCCCAGCAGGTCGGCGTAGAAGGCGGCGCTGGCGACCGGATCGTCGACGTACAGCAAGACATAGTTAGGGCTGATCATGAATGTTCTCCTGGTGGGTTAGCGCGGCGCTCATTTCCGGCACCGCATGAACACCATGGTAAGACCAGGCTGTGACAGTTTCTGTCAGGAGCGTGGCGCTTGCCTTCGATCAAAAGCGGATATTTCCAGGTGGATAGAATCGAAGGGTATCGACCATCAGGAGCCCGCGCATGGACACCCACCGCCGCAGGCCGCGCCGGCAGCGCGGCGCGTTTGCCATGATGTTCGGCCTGGCCCTGCTCGGCCTGCTGCTATTCGTCGGCATGGCGCTCGACCTGGGGCAGCTGTACAACCGCAAGGCCGAACTGCAAGTGCTGGCCGACGCCACCGCGCTGGCCGCCGCACGCGAACTCAACGGAACCGCGGCCGGCGTCGCCAGCGCGCTGACCAAGGCGGCCACGGCCGCCAGCGAACTGCGCTACCAGCACGGCCAGTTGGCCATCACCTGGTCCAGCGCGGCCCTGCGCTTCAGCGCGACGCCGGACGCGGCCGGGCCATGGCAGGATGCCGCCAGCGCCCAGTCCGCGCCGGACGGCCTGCTGTACGCGCGCGCCGACACCGGCGCGCTGAACGCCGCCTACGGCCAGGTCGCCACCGTGTTCATGCGCGCGCTATCGAGCACGCTGGCCGACCTCGCCACGTCGGCACGCGCCGTGGCCGGACGCCAGACCATCGCCGCCACGCCGCTGGCGGTGTGCGCGCTGTCGGCCACGCCGGCCGCCTCGCGCGCCAACCCCGGCCCGCCGGCGCGCAACGAACTGGTGGAATACGGCTTCCGGCGCGGCATCGCCTACGACCTGATGCAGCTCAACGCCAGCGGCCTGGCGGCGGAGCACTTCGTCATCGATCCGCTGTCGCCGCCCGGCAGCACCGGCAGCGCCGCCAACACCGCCGACAGCGTGACCGGCCCCTATGTGTGCACCGGCACGCTGCAGATGCCGCGCCTGCAGGGCGGCGCCATCACGGTCAAGCGCGGCTTCCCGCTGGCCACGCTCTACCCACAGCTCAACTCGCGCTTCGACCAGTACGTGGGCGGCGCCTGCAGTCCCAACGGCGCCCCGCCCGACGCCAACATCAAGGCCTACGCCTACGCGGCGATACCGTGGATGAGCACCCCGCGCACCACGCAGTCGGCCAAGTCGTACGGCGACGCCGCCCACAACAAGCTGTGGACGGTGGCCGATCCCCTGCCCTCGCCGGCCGGCACCGTCAACGCCGACTACGGCCCCTTGTGGTCCTACGCCAAGGCCGTGCCCTACAGCTCCTACACGCCCGGCTCGCCCGAGCCGGCGGGCGGCTATACCCCTTTCGCCGTCGCCACCTGGGCCCAGCTGTACACGCCCGGCGTGCCGGTGGCGGCCAGCTATCCGGCGCTGCCGCCCTACCAGGCGCTGGTGGGCGCCAACTTCCAGGCGCCGTCCAGCGCCAACCAGCCGGGGCTGCGCCAGCGCCGCGTGCTCAACGTGGCGCTGCTGTCCTGCCCGGTGGCGGCCGGCGGCACCGTCACCGCCAGCGTACTGGCGGTCGGCAAGTTCTTCATGACCGTGCCCGCCACCGCCACCACCCTGCACGCCGAATTCGCCGGCGCCGTGCAGGACCAGGAATTGGGCGGCGCCATCGAGCTGCTGCCATGAAGACGCGCGGCATCGTCACGGTCGAGTTCAGCCTGATCGCCCTGGTGTTTTTTACGCTGCTGTATGTGGTGATGGAAGTGGCGCGCGCGATGTACCTGCTCAACACGCTGCAAGAGGTGACGCGCCGCGCCGCCGCGATGGCCGCCGTGAGCGACTTCAGCAGCGCGAGCGTGATGAACCAGGTGCGCCAGACGGCGCTGTTGCGCAGCACGCCCGGCATGCTGACGATGGGGCAGCCGGTGAGCGACGCCCATGTGCAGATCGACTACCTGGCGCTGATGCGCGCCGGCAACGGCGCCCTGACGCTGACGCCCATCCCCACGGCCAGCCTGCCGGCCTGCGTGGCGCGCGCCCGCCTGAACTGCATCGCCGACCCGAACGGCGCCAGCTGCATCCGCTTCGTGCGCGCCCGGGTGTGCACGCCCAACGGCAATGGCGGCTGCGACGCGGTGGCCTACCAGACCATGGTGCCGCTGTTCAGCGTGCCCGGCGCGCTGCCGTTAGCAACCACCATCGCCAAGGCCGAGTCGCTGGGCCTGCTGCCGGGCAGTCCGCTATGCCCCTGAACGCTTACTCCAGTTTCCAGACGTACTCCAGGGTCTGCCACTGCTCGCCGCCGGGCGCCTGGAATTTGCATTTGGTGATGCTGGTGGAGGCGGCCTTGTCCAGGTTCTTGAAGCCGCTGGACTTGCTCACTTTGGACTCCTGCACCTTGCCGTCGGCCGACAGCTTCAGGCTCAGCACCACCGTGCCCTTTTCTTCATTCATCAGCGAGGCCTTGGGATACTCGATCACGCAGGGCACCTTGGGGTCGAGCGTAGCCATCTTGTCGGCGGCGAAGGCCGGCAGCGATGCCGATAGCAAACTGAGCGCAGCAATGGCGAGACGTTTCATGGGCGTTCCTTATGGTGAGGTGAATGGAATGGACTGTGCCTGCCACAGCGACGGGATCGCCGCCGCTGTAAGCACTTCGATCCTACGCCTCGCCGCCCGCGCCTGTCGATGCCGGCAAGCTACAGTGTTGCTTTCCTGCAAAAACCCGCCGCACCGCGCGCGGCCGCTCCGGACGCTGTCCAGAATCCAATGGCGCATCCGGCGGGCAACGTATATGCTGGTGCTGAGCTCCGTGACCCTCCACGCACAACGTACCTGACCATGCGGCGCAGCACCTTCCTCCGGCTGGCATTACTGCCCTGGTTCCCCGCCGCCTACACCGCGCCCGGGAAGCCGATGGTCAACGTCTCCACCCTGGTGGGCGCCGACCCCGCCACCGAGATCGCCGAACAAGTCCTGCGCGAAGCCTACAACCGGCTGGGCTACGAGCTGACGGTGCACCGCCTGCCGGGCGAACGCACGCTGATCTACGCCAACGAAGGCCGCATGGACGGCGAGCTGTATCGCAAGCTGGGCATGGACCAGACCTACGGCAATCTGCTGATCGTGCCGGTGCCGCTGCTGACCTATGAAATCGTCGTGTTCACCCATGGCACCAATTTCATCGTCCACGGCTGGGAAAGCCTGAGGCCGTTCACCATCGGCCACGTGCGCGGGATCAAGATCGTCCAGGAGAATACGATAGGCATGCGGACCGAGGCGGTGCCGACGATGACACAAGCCTTCCAGAAAATGATGGTGGGGCGGACCGACATCGTGGTCGGCAACCGCCTGTCGGGCCTGGCGGTGGTCAAGACCCTGAAGCTGGACGAGGTGCATGTGCTCAGTCCCCCGCTGGCCTCGTTCCCGGTGTACCACTACCTGCACAAGAAGCACGAGGAGCTGGTGCCCCGGCTGTCCAGCGTGCTGCGCCAGATGCGGGCTGAGAAAGTCATCGAAGCCATACAGCAGCGCGTCGCGCCCGGCAGCTAGCGGGCGCCGGCCTCGCCTTGCGCCGACAGCAATCGCTCGCCGCCATGCTCCTTCAGCGCCGCGTCGAGCGCGCTGTCGTAATCGGGCTGCGCGCGTTCGAGGCGCGCGCGCCCTTCCCTGGTCAGCACCGTGTAGACCCCGCGTTTGTCCGCGGGGCAGAGATCGCGGATCGTCAGACCGTCGCGCTCCAGACGCTCGACCAGGCGCGAAACCGAGCTCTGGTTCAGACGCAGATGCGTGGCCAGCTCCTGCATGCGCAGCTCGCTTTTCGGCGAGCGGGCCAGCACTTCCAGCGCGCGATATTCCGACAGGCCGATGCCATGGCGGGCCTGGAGAACCGAAGCAAGGGCGGACTCAACATTGGCGACCACTTGAGTCAGGTTGAGCCATGAATCGCTTCTCTTTAACATAAATCAGTCCGTAGTTTCCAATAAGAAATTGCCGGACTATTTTACATCACGCCCCCCTGCGCGCCTGGAGTTTCTCGCTGTCCGCCAGCTTCAGCCAGACCACGCCGGCGATGATCAGCGCCAGCCAAAACACCTGGCTCAGCGCAAGCGATTGGCCGAACAGAACGCTGCCAAACACCGCCGCGCCGACCGCGCCGATTCCCGCCCACACCGCGTAGCCGATGCCGACGTCTATCGTCTTCAGGGCCACGCTGAGCGCGTACAGCGTCAGCAGGAAAAACACGACGGCGGAGATCGACCAGCCCCACAAGGTGAAGGCCTTGCTGCCGCCCACGCTGAGGGCGTAGCCGATCTCGAAGACACCGGCCAGCAGCAACATGATCCATGCGCGTTGATTGTCAGTTGTAGTCATGATGGTTCCTTTCCTTATGCGCCGCTCAGTTGAAGGCCGACCACGCCCCCGATCACCATCGCGATGCCGATGATTTTTTTCAGATTAAGCCGCTGCCCGAAGAACAGCGTGCCGAGGACCACGATCCCTACTCCGGCGACGGACGTCCAGATCGCGTAGCCAACGCCGACCGGGAAGGTGAGCAATGCGAGACTGAGGAAGTAGGTGCCGATCGCACCGGTGACGAGGGTAGAGACGCTCCACCAGAAGTGGGCGAAGCCCTTCGCGTTGCCGGCAGAGATAGCGACCGCAATTTCAAAGAGTACGGCGATTCCAAGATAGATCCAGTTCATACATGTCCTTAGGTGAGGTTGGGAGATAATTATATGCATGTGCATGCATTATATTAGCTTCAACTGACATGTCAACAAACGATTGCGGCGAGACCATCCCGTTGTTCCTTCCTCACCATTTCTCGGCACGCAAAATAAATTGCCTTTCGGCAATCTGTGGTCTATGATGGGTTTATAAACAGACCCAAACCGCGTCTGTAGTTGCACTTATCAGGCAAACGATATGATGCTCAACGAACCCCTTGCCGTCCCGATCCGTAAAGGACCGCCACGGCCACAAGATGCCATAACGCCGATCCCGGCCTCGGCCAGCTTCCATGAAATGGCGAGCGAAGACGAGATCGGCGACACGCTAACCCTCCTGGCTTCGCACGGCGACGCGATCTCGATGTACGTGTCCGGCAGCCGCGAAGCGGTGCTCGGACGCATACTGTCCGTCGACCCCGAGCAGCCGCATTTCGTGATGGAGTTAAACGAAGGTGCAAGCCTGCCGGCTGGCAAGATCACCTTTGTCGCCGTGCTGCGCACAGCGAAATTGCAGTTCCGCCTGTCCAAGCCGGATTGGGATTCGCTCCCCGGCCAGCCGCAGCTGATCCCGATGACCTTCCCGGAAACCTGCTCGGTGCTGGACCGGCGCGCCTCGGAGCGCGTGGAAACGCCGCTGGGCACCAGTTTCACGGCTGCGCTGGAACTGCACGGCATCGAACAAGAATGGTCGATCTATGATTTCTCGCTGGGCGGGGTCGGCCTGCACTGCTCGAAGAGCCAGGCCAAGGGCTTGCTCAAGGGGCGCAAACTGGTGGATGTGCAACTGGTATTGGACGAGGAAACCGTCATCGTCGCAGAACTGGAAATCCGCTACACGCGCGCCTTCCGGTCCTTCCTGGCGGGCGAGCAGATCCATCTCGGCTGCATGTTCGTCAACATGACGCCGGAGACCGAAACCCAGATCAAGAACGTTATGGCGTTGTTCAACAATGCCCCGCGACAGCGATAGAGATCGTCGCGCGGTATGACTTAAACGATAAGCCGTTGAGCATTCCCAACTAGCCGTCTCGTGAGCAGGATCACTATCGACCAAGTGATCCCGTTCATCGAGGTGGCAACATGGAATACAGATACGCAGGCGATATCAACAAACTCCAAGGACACGCGCCGGTCGGCAGCAGTGAATGCGTCGCCTTGGTACAGATTTATGCGAACGCACCTCGTACCCTGCACTGGCGCGCAGGCAAGCACGTTCTCGACGCGGCACGGATCGCACAGGGAACAGCCATCGCAACGTTCTCTAGTCCAGTCGCCGGCTTCATCGGAAAACACGGCAGTCACGCTGCCCTTTTCATGTACTCCGGCCCGAAGGACACAGCCACCGGAAAGCCAAAATTCATCGTCGTCATGGACCAATGGAAAGGTCGCAGGATCAAGTCACGACGCTTCGATTACTACAGCCCAGAAGAAGCCAAGGCCAAGCGCATCATGGACTGCGATAATGCCGATGCCTTCTACATCATTCAATAACCATGCATACAGCAGCCTCTCTTTTGATCGCGGCCCTTAGCGGACTAGCTTCCGCAGAAGTTCCGCAGTGCCCAACTGAGATCAGTGCCTCTGCTGTGCAGATCAAATCCTCGCCAGGCTGGAGAGGACTGGTTCCAACTCGCCTATTGCTCGCGAATGCTGGCCTCGTGATTGGGCCGCCTGACCTAGAGCCAAGAGCAGAGCTCAGGGGAGACTATACGCAACTCAACGCAAGGCTTGAGAAGACCACATACAGCGGTTTGGCATCGCGCGAAAAATGGCTGATTTGCTCCTACGGACAAGGAGGCGAAATAGAACAAGCCTACCGTCTTCCCGAATCAATCGACCGTTGCATCGTTCGACGTTCCAGGAACCAGTACAACGAAGTTGGTGTAGAAGTCTCTTGCTGTTCGTTTGCTAGATGAATTGACCCACTCAGTTTGACCCGCCTTCCACTGCCTGGCAAACGCTGCTACGCGGTCATACGATCCTTCATAACCCAGCTCTTTCAGGTCCGCGTGGATCTGTTTCAAACTGCGGCGCAGCTTACGCGGCTTGCTTGTCTCGGCTTTAAGCGATCCTGATAATTGCAGAGAGTATTTGTCCAACCCGCTCGCGATACGGCGTTCGGCATAGCTGGGCTCAGTAATTTCCGAGCGCAAATAGCGTCGGACAGTATTGCGTGAGATGCCTAGTCGCCTGGCGATCTCGCGTAGGGGAATCTGGTCACGAATGTGCCAGCGTCGAATTATGCCTAGTAAAGCCACGTTGATCACTCCGATCTCCTGCCAGTAAGACAGGCCGAATTGTGCCCTTCACGTGGGTCAGATTCAGTTGCAAATTACTGGGGAAAGTGGGGCAATTTTCGGTGCAAATCAACAGGCTACAGTCCTTACTGTAGTGCAGACGCCCGCCAATTTTCCTAGCCAACGACACTCATGAACGTTATGCGGGGGAGCGTGAAATAAATTATATGCTCAATCCGATAGCTATCGCTGATAATGCGATGGAGCCGGATGCCTGCAACGCAATGAACCCAAGAACGCTTGCGGTCTGAACCAGAGCTTGGGACGATTGTGTCCATACTAGATTTTTGTCGTATGCGGCGTTTACAAATAACGCTTGAGGCTCCATCCGGCGCTCCTCCGAAATATGTTGTGCTTCCGCAGTAAGCTTATGGCCGCCAAGCGTTCGTTTTAACGGTGCCCCACGCTTACTCGATTCCGGGTAAACGAAGGAGTAGCGTGTATTTGTGTATATGCTTATTGTTAGCGACATTATTGTAAATAAACCTGCGAGGGCACCAATAAGTAACATTGTTTCTAGGCCAATTTTTTGGCGTTCTAAAAATAGAATGCCAATAGCTACCGCCGACACAAGACCAGCTACCCGCAGCGTTCCTCCAGGCACAGATTCTTCAGGGGGCATCCACTTTGCCCGGCGGAGCCAAGTTACGCCGATAGCTGATGCAGCAGCCATCAGCGAGGTAGCGGCCCCAACGATATCCTTCAGTTGACCATAGTCAGCACTCATGTCACTCCCGGACTCAGACAGATATATGAATTAAATCTACATCGGGGACAGGCCATAGGGTATCGCCGAAGTTAATGACACCGCCTATATTTGTGCCGAAGAGATATGAACCCCACTCGAGTTCACGCTTAGCAGGGGAGGAAAATCCGAAACCCTGTTTGGTACTGACAAAGTACCCTATCGAGTAGACAATCTCGACGCCCGCAGAATCGGTTGTTACCTCAAATGGGCTATGCGGAGGCTCGCTGTTTCCAATTCCACCAACCGCATGTTTTTCAAGAAGCTCTCCAAGTCTTTCAGCGAATGCCTTGTCTGCCTCCGATGGCGAGATTTCCTGTACTTTAAAGCCAGCGGCGTGCGCGGCTTTCGCCGCTCGATTACCAGCACGACCACTACTAATTTCTGCTCGGTCACCTTTCGGCTTTGCGTCGGTCCCTAAGTCGAGCGGTACTAGATAATATGCTGGCTTCGAGTCTGACGCGTACGGCGTGACTCTGACACACGGCCACGATCGTCCATTGCTTTCAAGCATCTCTCGCTGATGCCGAAAATTGTCGATCACCCGCCCGACGAGGCCTGCAATTGACACCCTCTTCTTTCCGAGCAATAGCTCAGTGGGAATAGGTTCTCCAATGCTGGCAGTCAGTTTTTTAACTTTGGCGGCACCAAGTAATCTGGGCTCTGGAGCAGCCTGCGCCATTACCATCGACATAGTTGACTCCTTTAGAGTTCAATACTTTATTAGTGCATTCACTGCAGTAGCTATTTTTCCGAAACTCCCAGAGCAAGAATAGCATCTTGCCAAAACGAGAAATGCGCGAATTGTCACGCTTTTTCTTGCCCCCCAAGGCATGATTACATGCCACTTTTACGCATGCAGCCGTTTGCGCCCCGTAATTCTGCAATACAGAACAAGAAGGAAAGGGTTTCGGGGCCTTTGGCGGCCATTGCCGCTACTACAA
The DNA here is from genome assembly GCF_009380165.1 of Rugamonas rivuli. Taxonomy (GTDB): domain Bacteria; phylum Pseudomonadota; class Gammaproteobacteria; order Burkholderiales; family Burkholderiaceae_D; genus Rugamonas; species Rugamonas rivuli. The sequence goes on along the minus strand of NZ_WHUF01000002.1, from coordinate 310,984 downwards.
TGCGCGCTGATGTAAGCACTTGGGGAAGTTCCTCGGCTACACTTCCTCTGCCCAAGCGACGTCTCTCATTCCGGACACAACCCGGAGACGGACACGTAGAAATGAAAAAGGCCACCCCTAAGGCTGGCCTAACTCATTGATTCTATTGGTCGGGGCGAGAAGATTCGAACTTCCGACCCCTTGCACCCCATGCAAGTACGCTACCAGGCTGCGCTACGCCCCGACGAATTTGGAATTATAGCAGCCGCTTTAAGTATTTGTCATGTTTGCTTTTGACCCGCGTTGCAACCTCCGCCACCCTCGGCAGGAGTAAGATGTGCCTTTCCGCCCGCCATCGAAAACCCGCATGCCCGCCTCCGCCGACCTCGCCGCACTGCAACAAGCCGCCGACCTCGTCCAACAGGCCGATGCCCTGATCGTGGCGGCCGGCGCCGGCATGGGCGTCGATTCCGGCCTGCCCGATTTCCGCAGCAACGACGGCTTCTGGAAGGTCTACCCCGCCCTCGGCCGCGCGCGCATGGAGTTTTCCAGCGTCGCCACACCCTACACCTTCCGCTCCGATCCCACCCTGGCCTGGGGCTTCTACGGCCACCGCCTGCAACTCTACCGCGACACGCCGCCACACACGGGCTTCGCCCTGCTCAAGGCCTGGGGCGACGCGATGGATGCAGGCTACGGCGTCTTCACCAGCAACGTCGACGGCCACTTCCAGCGCGCCGGCTTCGACCCGCAGCGCATCTACGAATGCCACGGCTCCATCCACCACCTGCAATGCATGCAACCCTGCGGCCCCGATATCTGGAGCGCCGACCAGTTCATCCCCGAAGTCGACACCGAAGCCTGCCGCCTGCTGAACGAGCCGCCAACCTGTCCGCACTGCGGCGGCATGGCGCGGCCGAACATCCTGATGTTCGGCGATTGGGGATGGAATGAGCGCCGCGCGGTACTACAGGAAGCCCGCCTGCACGCCGTGCTGCAAAAGGCCGAGCGCCCGCTGGTGATCGAACTGGGCGCAGGCTCGGTGATACCATCGGTGCGCAACTTCGGCCAGCGCGTGGTGATGCACCACAACGGCCGCATGATACGGATTAATCCCCGTGAGCCGAATGTCGCCAACCCGCTCGACGTCGGCCTGGCGATGGGCGCCCTCGCCGCCCTGACCGGGATCGCGGAGCTGCTACCAGCCCGCAGCTAAAATAGCTAAACCGTTTACACCAATTTGACGGCGATACCCGGCAAACCATCAACCTTGCCCACCAGCGTCTGGCCGCGCACCACCGCGCCCACGCCTTCCGGCGTACCGCTGAAAATCAAATCCCCCGGCGCCAGCGCGAACAGCGTGGACAAGTTGGCGATCGTCTCGCTGACAGACCAGATCAGATGCGCAATGGTGGCCGACTGTTTGGTCACGCCATCCACATCCAGCTGGATCGCCGCGTGGCCGATATCGCCCGCTTCGGCCACGCGCTGAATCACGCCCACCGGCGCCGAATAATCGAAGGCCTTGCCGATCTCCCATGGACGGCCGGCGTCGCGCATCTTGAACTGCAGATCGCGCCGCGTCATGTCCAGCCCCACGGCGTAGCCGAAGATGTGCTGGGCCGCGTCTTCCACCGCGATATTGCTGCCGCCCTTGCCGATGGCGACCACCAGCTCGCACTCGTAGTGCAGGTTGGCGGTGGCAGGCGGATACGGCAGGTCCAGCACCTGGCCCGGCGCGACGGCGATCACCGCCTGCGCGTCATTCGGTTTGCAGAAGAAGAACGGCGGCTCGCGATCGGGATCGAAGCCCATCTCGCGCGCGTGCGCCGCGTAGTTGCGGCCGACGCAGTAGACGCGGCGTACAGGGAACAGATCGGCGGTGCCGGCAACCGGCAGGCCGACGATGTCGTGGGCGGGAATTACGTAGGAAGTCATGATGCTCCGATCAGCTGAAACGGCAGATCGGACATGGTACAACAGCCTCCGCCCGCGTGCAGCGGACGGAAACAATACGAGACAAATCAGGTCATCAGCAGCGCGCGCATGGCGACGCGGAAGGCCTCGACCAGGCTGGCGCGGTTCATGTTCGGCCGGTACAGCGCGCGGATCGACAAGCCCTGGAAGTACGAAATCATCGTATCGAGACGGCCATCCAGCAGCACATCGTCCACCGGCAGCTGGCGGCTTTCGCGGCCGCTCTTGACCAGCGCACGCAGTTGCGCGCGCGAGACTTCTTCGTTCTCTCGCAGCTTGGCCGCGATCACCGGATTGCGCGACGCTTCGGCGAACATCTCCAGCGGCACAGTCCACGGCTGCGGGTCGAGCGACTCGTCGATGTGGATGTGCGCATCGTCCAGTATCGCCTCCAGCGGATCCTCCCGCGTCGCCAGGTCGCGCAGCAATCCGGACACGTATTCGGCCTCGCGGTCGACAAAGGCCAGGATGATGGCGTCCTTGCTGTCGAAGTAGTTGTAGATATGGCCTGCGCTCATGCCGGCCTGCTTGGAGATTTCCGACATGCTGGCCCCATGGAAGCCGCTGCGCGCGAAGCACACGGCAGCCGCCTCCAGCACCTGGTTGCGCCGGTTCTGCGCCCGTTCCGGGTCGGTGCGTCGTTTTGCGGTGGGGGCTGTGGTCATGGGGTCTTTCTTGGAAAACGGGCTTGCCTGAGGCGGTACTGTGGCGAAGCGGGCTGCTTTTGTCAATGAACCAACAGTCAAAGGCGGCAGGCGCGCAACAATACGCGCGCGCGCCGCTGCTCTCGGTTTAGCCGCGTTGCGGCGCGACTTCCGGCTGCCAGCCGCCGCCCAGCACCTTGTACAGGGTGACGGCGTTGCTGGATTTGCCCAGCCGCGCCGTGATCAGGCCCTGCTGCGCAGCGTACAGCGCGCGCTGCGACACCAGCGCGTTCAGATAGGAGTCCGCGCCTTTGCGGTAGCGCGCCTCGTGGATGCGGAAGCTCTTCTCGGCCGCATCGACCAGGGCCTGCTGCGCGGCGATGCGCTGGTCCAGCGTGCCGCGCTGGGCCAGTGCGTCGGCCACTTCGCGGAACGCCACCTGGATCGCCTTCTCGTACTGCGCCACCGAGATGTCGCGGTTGGCCTTGGCGATATTCAGGTTGGCGCGATTGACGCCACCGTCGAAGATCGGCAGGTTGATCTGCGGGATAAAACTCCACGTCGACGAACCGGCCTTGAACAATCCGGACAAGGTGCTGCTCGCACTGCCGCCCGACGCCGTCAGCGAGATACTCGGGAAGAAGGCCGCACGCGCCACGCCGATGTTGGCGTTGGCGGCACGCAGCGCGCGCTCCGCTTCCTGCACATCGGGACGGTCTTGCAGCAGGTCGGACGGCAGGCCGGCGGGAATCGCCGCCATCTGCGTCACCGCGCCGGGTTCGCCGGCAGGCAGCAGGTCCGCAGGCACGCTGCCGCCGACCAGCAGCGTCAACGCGTTCTGGTCCAGCGCCACTTGCGCGGTGTAGACCGCCATGTCGCCGCGCGCCGCTTCCACACTGGTCTGCGCTTCATACATATCAACGCCGGAGGTGACGCCGGAATCGAAGCGCTTCTTGCTCAGATCATAGGACGTCTGCTGGCTTTGCAGCGTTTCCGCCGCCAGCTTCAGGCGTTGCTGGTCCGCGATCAGCGTCAGATAGGCGTTGGCCACTTCGGCCACCAGCGTAATCTGCTGCGCGCGGCGCGCTTCCTCGGTGCCGAGGTAGGTCTGCAAGCCGGCCTCCGACAGGTTGCGCACCTTGCCGAAGAAGTCCAGCTCATACGACGCCATCGCCAGGCCGCCGCTGTACTGGCGGTTGATGGCCGCCTCGCCGGTGCCGGTCATGTTGGACGGCGTGCGCGACGCATTCTGGCTGACGTTGGCCGACAGCTTGGGCAGCAGCGCCGCGCTGTCGATGTTGTACTGCGCCTTGGCCTTCTCGATGTTGAGCACCGAGACGCGCAGATCGCGGTTGTTGGCCAGCGCCAGCGCGATCACTTTGCGCAGGCGTTCGTCGGCAAAGTATTCGCGCCACTGGATTTCGGATACCGGCTTGGCATCGGCCGCCGCAGCAGGCACGCCTTTGTAGGCGTCACCGGCCGGCCATGCTTGCGCCACCGGTTGCACCGGGCGTTCATACACCGGCGCCAGGCTGCAACCGGCCAGCATCGCCAGCGCCGCCATCGTGAGTAAGGATTTTTTCATGATTAATGCGCCTCCACAGCAGCAGCTGGAGCGGCGGCCTTTTTACTAAAGAAACCGCGTACCAGCACAAAGAACACCGGCACAAAGAAGATGCCCAGGAAGGTAGCCGACAGCATCCCGCCCAACACGCCGACGCCGATCGCATTCTGGCTGCCGGAACCGGCGCCACTGCTGATCGCCAGCGGCAGCACGCCGAGGCCGAAGGCGATGGACGTCATCAGGATAGGCCGCAAGCGCAGACGCACGGCCTGCAAGGTCGCCTGCTTCAGCTCTACGCCCTGCTCCTGCAGCTCCTTCGCGAACTCCACGATCAGGATCGCGTTCTTCGCCGCCAGCCCCACCACGGTCAGCAAGCCGACCTGGAAGTACACGTCGTTCGACAGCTTGAACACAAACGTCGCCAGCACTGTGCCGATCACACCCAGCGGCACCACCAGCAGCACCGAGAACGGAATCGACCAGCTTTCATACAGCGCAGCCAGGCACAGGAACACGATCAGGATCGAGATCGCATACAGCTGCGTGGTCTGCGAGCCGGAGTCGCGTTCTTCCGTCGACAGGCCGGTCCATTCGAAGCCGATACCAGGCGGCAGCTGGGCCGCCATCTTTTCGATCTCCGCCATCGCGGCGCCCGAGCTCTGGCCCGGCGCAGGCATGCCGAGAATCTCGGTGGACGGCAAGCCGTTGTAACGCTCCAGACGCGGCGACGCAAACACCCACTTGCCGCTCGAGAAGGCCGAGAAAGGCACCATCTCGCCATCCGCATTGCGGACAAACCATTTGCCCAGGTCTTCCGGCGACATGCGCGAATCGGGCTGGCCCTGCATGTACACCTTCTTCACGCGGCCACGGTCGACGAAGTCGTTGACGTAGGCGCTACCCCATGCGGTGCTCAGCACCTTGTTCACATCGGCGATGGACAGGCCGAGGGCCGTGGCCTTCTGCTGGTCGACGGTGATCTTGTACTGCGGCGTGTCTTCCTGTCCGTTCGGACGCACAGCCATCAACACCGGATTTTTCGACGCCATGCCCAGCATCTGGTTACGCGCAGCCATCAGCGCATCGTGGCCGACGCCACCCTGGTCCTGCAGCTGCAAATCGAAACCGCTGGCGTTACCCAGTTCCAGCACCGCAGGCGGCGCGAAGGCGAACACCATCGCATCCTTGATCTGCGAGAAGCTGCCCATGGCGCGGCCGACAATCGCGTTCACGCGCTGGCCGGCGCTCTTGCGCTCCGCCCAGTCCTTCATGCGGACGAAGGCGATACCGGTGTTCTGGCCGTTGCCGCTGAAGCTGAAGCCAGCCACCGCAAACACCGACGCTACCGAATCCTTCTCCTCGTTCAGGAAGTGCTGCTCGACTTTCTCAATCACCTTCAGCGTGCGCTGTTGCGTCGCGCCGGTCGGCAACTGGATTTGCGAGAACAGCACGCCCTGGTCTTCTTCCGGCAGGAAGGAAGTCGGCAGGCGCACGAACACGAAGGCCAGCACGCCAAGCAGCAGCGCGTACATCAGCAGCGAACGTCCGCTGCGGTTCAGCAGTGCGCCGACCCAGCCCTGGTACTTCACGCTGCTGCGCTCGAAGCTGCGGTTGAACCAGCCGAAGAAGCCGGTGTTGATCGCCGTATGGCCCTTGGCCACAGGCTTGAGCAGCGTCGCGCACAAGGCCGGCGTAAAGACCATCGCCACCACCACCGACAGCACCATCGCCGAAACGATGGTGATTGAGAACTGGCGGTAGATCACGCCGGTGGAACCGCTGAAGAAGGCCATCGGCACGAACACCGCCGACAGCACCATCGCGATACCCACCAGCGCGCCGCTGATCTGGCCCATCGATTTGCGCGTCGCTTCGATAGGCGACAAGCCCTCTTCCGTCATCACGCGTTCGACGTTTTCCACCACCACGATGGCGTCATCCACCAGCAGGCCAATCGCCAGCACTACCGCGAACATGGTCAGCGTGTTAATCGAATAGCCCAGCGCCGACAGGATGGCGAAGGTACCCAGCAGCACAACCGGGACCGCCATCGTCGGGATCAGCGTGGCGCGGAAGTTCTGCAGGAACAGGTACATCACCAGGAACACCAGGATCACCGCTTCCACCAGCGTCTTGACCACTTCCTCGATCGACAGCTTGACGAACGGCGTGGTGTCGAAAGCCACGACGGCCTTCATCCCGTTCGGGAACTGCTTCTCCATCAATGCGATCTTGGCCTTGACGGCGTTGGCGGTTTCCAGCGCGTTGGCGCCGGTGGCCAGCTTGATCGCGACACCGGTGGCCGGCTTGCCGTTGTAGCGCGCCAGTACATTGTAGTTCTCGCTGCCCAGCTCCATGCGGGCCACGTCGCGCAGGCGTACGGTGGCGCCGTTGGACGCGGTCTTCAGCAGGATCGCGCCGAACTGCTCGGGCGTCTGCAGGCGGCTCTGCGCCGATACGGTGGCGTTGAGCTGCTGGCCCGGCACGGCCGGTGCGCCGCCCAGCTCACCGGCGGATACCTCGGTGTTCTGCGCGGTGATCGCGGCGGTCACGTCCGCCGGCGTCAACTGGTAGCTTTGCAGCTTGGCCGGATCGAGCCAGATGCGCATCGCATACTGGGCACCGAACAGCGTCACATCGCCCACACCTTGCACGCGGCTCAGCGGGTCGATGACGTTGGCAGCCACGTAGTCGCCCAGGTCGGCCTGCTTCATGCTGCCGTCTTCGGAGACGAAGCCCAGCACCATCAGGAAGTTCTTGGTAGCCTTGGCCACGACCAGGCCTTGCTGTGTGACGATGGCCGGCAGCAGCGGCGTCGCCAGTTGCAGCTTGTTCTGCACCTGCACCTGGGCGATGTCCGGGTTGGTGCCGCTCTTGAAGGTCAACGTGATGCTGATGCCGCCAGTGCCGTCGCTCGACGAGGACATGTAGCGCAAGCCATCGATGCCCTTCATCTTCTGTTCGATGACCTGGGTGACGGCGTCTTCCACCGTCTTGGCGGAGGCGCCCGGGTAGGAGCCGCTGATCGAAATCGACGGCGGCGCAATGCTTGGATACTGCGATATCGGCAGGCCGAGAATCGCGATCACGCCCGCAAGCATGATGACGATGGCGACGACCCACGCGAAGATCGGGCGATCAATAAAGAAACGTGACATGACGATGCTCCTTTATTGGGCGCTCTTGGCGTTGGACGGCATGGCGCCGCCAGCGACGGCAGCCGGCGCCGCGACAGGCTTGGCGGCGTTGGCCGGTGCACCCGGTTTGACCTTCTGCACACCTTCGACGATCAACAGATCGCCCGCGCTCAGGCCGGACTTGACCAGCCACTTGTTACCAAGCGTGCCGCCCGTGACCAGCGTGCGCTGTTCGACCTTGCCTTCCTTGTTCAGCACCAGCGCGGTCGCCTCGCCTTTCGGGTTGCGCGTCACGCCCTGCTGCGGCACGGCGATGGCCTGCTCGTTGACGCCGGATTCCAGCACCGCGCGCACGAACATACCTGGCAGCAGATCGTGCTTGGGATTCGGGAACAGCGCGCGCAGCGTGACGTTGCCGGTGCCCGGATCGACCGTCACGTCGGAGAACTGCAGCTTGCCGCTTTCCGCGTACTTGCTGCCGTCCGACAGCAGCAGCGTGACCTTGGCCTGGCCGCCGGACTGCTTCAAGCCGCCGCTTTCCATCTCGCGCTTGAGGCGCAGCAGGTCTTCGCTCGACTGCGTCACGTCGACGTAGATCGGGTCCAGCTGCTGCACGGTGGTCAGCGCGGCGGCCTGGTTGGCCGTCACCAGCGCGCCCGGCGTCACGGCCGAACGGCTGATGCGGCCACTGATCGGCGCATCGACATGCGTGTATTTCAGGTTGATCGACGCCTGCTCCAGCGCGGCGGCGGCCGATTCCACATCGGCCTTGGCCTGCTCGTTGGCGGCGACGGCGTCGTCGTAGTCCTGGCGGCTCACGCCTTCAATCGCCACCAGATCCTTGTAGCGGGCCACTTTCGGGCCGCTGGTCATCAGGTTGGCCCTGGCCTTGGCCAGTGCCGCCTTGGCCGAGTTGTAGGCAGCCTGGTAGCTGGCCGCGTCGATCTGGTACAGCGCGACGCCGGCCTTGACGTCGGCGCCTTCGACAAACAGGCGTTTTTGAATCAGACCGCTGACCTGCGGGCGCACTTCGGCCACCTGGAAGGCGGCGGTGCGGCCCGGCAGTTCGGTCGTGATCTGCAGCGCTTCCGGCGCCACTTTAAAAACGCCCACTTCCGCCACCTGCGCATGAGGTGCTTCGGCCGTGGATTTGGAGCAACCGGCAATCAGCACGGTTGCGGTGATCAGGGCAGCTGTCCTGCAGAAAAGAGCTTCCATAGTGGGACTTTCTGTATAAAAAATGTGCATAAGTCATAGAATGAACGATCATTCTAATTAAGTCAAGCAACTTTTTTGTGCAGTGCAAGGCAGAACGTGGCTCTCAGCAATGAATTTCTCGGGGTGGCAGAGGCGCGCGCCATGGCCGGTGCTACAATGAATTAATTACTTCAGGACATCATTTTTTCGGCCCGCGCTCATGATTTCGCCGCACTCCAAAAGCACGGCACGGCCTCGCCTCACCACGCTGGTGACGGTGGGCGTCGCTGCGACGGTGCTGATGTCGGTGTTGTCGCTGCTGGTGCTGGTCGATCACTTCGCCATCGACTACGCCGAGCGCGAAGCGGGCCAGCGGCTGCAGCAGCTGTCGTGGCAGATGCGCGATTCGCTCAACCGCGTGGTGCAGAAGGCCACCGGCGACGTCCAGCTGCTGACCGAGCTGCCGCAGATCCGCGACGCCAAGTCCCCCGCCGAAATCCGCCAGGTGCTCGAAAGCCTGCAAAAAACCTTCCCCGACTACGCCTGGATCGGCCTCGCCAATCCGGACGGCAGCGTCTACGCCGCCACCCAGGGCCTGCTCGAAGGCCAGGACGTCAGCACGCGCGCCTGGTTCAAGGGCGGCCACGACAAGCTGTACGCCGGCGACTTCCACCCCGCCACCTTGCTCGGCAAGAAGCTGCCCTACAGCGCCGACCCGTGGCGCTTCGTCGACGCGGCCGGCCCGGTGCTGCGTTCGGACGGCAGCTATCGCGGCGTGCTGTGCGTGCACATGAGCTGGGGCTGGGCGCGGCGCCTGGTGCAGACCATCCTGGCGCCGGCCGACAAGCAGTACTCGGCCGACATCATCGTGGTGCGCGGCGACGGCACCGTGATGCTGGGTCCCAAGGGCATGGAAGAGAAAACCCTCAACAACACCAGCCTGGCGCTGTCGCAGTCGGGCGTGCCGGGATCGCTGAAGGAAACCTGGGCCGACGGACTAAGCTACCTGACCGGCTTCTCGCGCACCGGCCATCCCAACGATCCCGCCACGCTGACCTGGTCGGTGCTGGTGCGCCAGTCGGAAGACGTGGCGCTGGCCGGCGCGCGCGCGCTGGAGCGCCAGATCCTGCTGCTGGGCGCCATCCTCGGCGGCGCCATGGCGCTGGCCGCGTCGGCGGCGGCGCGGCGCCTGACGCGCCCACTCAATGCGCTCAGCAAGAACATCGAGGAACGCTCCGCCGCCCCGGCCGATACCCCACCGGAATCGCTGCCGGCGATCCCGCTGGTCGACAGCTTCCACGAGGCGCAGGTGCTGTCGCGCGCGCTGGCCGACCTGGTACGCAACGAGCAAAGCCACCTGTCCACGCTGCGCGGCATGAACGAGCAGCTGGAATCGACGGTGGCCGAGCGCACCCGCGAAATCGCCCGCAAGGCGCTGCTGCTGGAACGCGCGCTGGCGCAGGAACAAAGCACGCAGCTGCTGTTGCAGGAACGCGCCGCCGAACTGCGGGCCATCCTCGACAACGCCCACGACGCCTTCATCGCCCTCGATCCGGGCGGCGTGGTGCTGGACTGGAACCGCCAGGCCGAGAAGCTGATGGGCTGGAGCCGCGCCGAAGTGATCGGCCAGCCGCTGGCGGCCATGGTGCTGCCGCCGCTGCTGCGCCGCGCCTACGAGCGCGACATGCGCCAGCTGGCCGACAGCGACACCGACACGGTGCTCAACCGCCGCATCGAACTGACGCTGCACAACCGCGCCGGCAAGGAGCTGCCGGTGGAAGTGTCGCTGGCCTATGTGCCGCGCAGCAGCGGCCATCTGTTCATCGCCTTCCTGCACGATATCAGCGAGCGCAAGTCGCTGTTCGCCTCGATGGAGGCGATGGCGCTGCGCGACACGCTGACCGGCCTGCCCAACCGCCGCGCGCTGATGGCCGCGCTGACCGAAGCGATCCAGCGCGCCAACCGCCTGCGCCAGAGCTGCGCCGTGTTCTTCCTCGACCTCGACCGCTTCAAGCAGATCAACGACCGCTACGGCCACGAGGAAGGCGACGAGCTGCTGCGCCAGTTCGCCGACCGCGTGCGGCACATCGTGCGCAAGACCGATACCGTGGGCCGGCTGGCCGGCGACGAATTCGTCGTCATCCTGGAGAACCTGCACAGCGACGCCGCCGCCCAGGAAACCGCGGACAAGCTGCACCCCGCGCTGCAGTTGCCGTTCACGCTGAAGACCGCCACCGTCTCGCTGAGCGCAAGCATCGGCATCGCCATCCACCACCCGGACGACCCGCAGGATATCGAAATGCTGCTCGGCCGCGCCGACCGCGCCATGTACCTCAACAAGCAGCAAAGCCTGCAGCAAAGGGCGCGGCGCTGACCCGTCGCCGCTGCGAGACCGCTATGTACGCCAGCGTACGCACGCTTGCTATCGAAAATCCCGTCCGTCCCGATTCAGGTAGTATCAGCTGAAAACAAGCCGTGCCATCCGGCCTGCGGCGCCTACTTTTCGGATCGCGGACATGCAAACCCAGAACAGCGTCACCAACCTCTTTCTCTCGTCCGGCGTGCCGGGGCTGGATGAAGTCCTGGCCGGCGGACTGACCCGCGACCGCCTGTACCTGGTCGAGGGCGAACCGGGCACCGGCAAGACCACGCTGGCGCTGCAGTTCCTCAACGAGGGCGCGCGCCTGGGCGAATCGGTGCTGTACATCACGCTGGCCGAAACCGCCGTCGAACTGCTCAGCGTCGCCAACTCGCACGGCTGGAGCATGGAAGGCATCCACATCGAAGAGATCCTGCCGAACGAGGACGTGCTCGATCCCGAGCAGCAGTACACCATCTTCCACCCGTCCGAGATCGAACTGGGCTCCACCACCCAGCGCATCGTCAGCGCCATCGACAAGTACAAGCCGCGCCGCGTGGTGCTCGATTCGCTGTCCGAGCTGCAGCTGCTGGCGGAGAGCCCGCTGCGCTACCGCCGCCAGGTGCTCGCGCTCAAACAGTATCTGACCAGCCGCAGCTGCACCACCATCTTCCTCGACGACCGCACCGCCCTGAGCACCGACCTGCAGGTACGCAGCGTGGCGCACGCGGTGCTGACACTGGACCTGGCCGACCAGGCCTACGGCACCGACCGGCGCCGCCTGCGCGTGGTCAAGTACCGCGGCATCGCCTTCCACGGCGGCGCCCACGACTACAAGATCATCAGCGGCGGGCTGCAGATCTACCCGCGGCTGGTGGCGGCCACCAGCCGCGTGAGCGGCGCGCGGCGCCAGTTGTCGAGCGGCCTGCCGGCGCTGGACCAGCAGATCGGCGGCGGCCTCGAAGAAGGCATGAGCACCCTGATCTCCGGCCCGCCCGGCACCGGCAAGTCGACGCTGGCGGCGCAGTTCGTCCACGCCGCCACCCAGCGCGGCGAGCCGTGCGCGATGTTCCTGTTCGAGGAGGCGCGCAACAATATGCTGAACCGCGCGGCCGGCCTGGGCCTGCGGCTCAACGAGGCGATCGACCGCCAGCTGCTGACGATACAGCAGATCGACCCGGCCGAGCTGGCGCCGGGCCAGTTCTCGCACGCGGTGATGCAGGCGGTGGAGCGCGGCGCGCGCGTGGTGGTCATCGATAGCCTGAACGGCTACCTGAACGCGGTGCCGGACGAACGCTTCCTCTCCATCTACCTGCACGAGCTGCTGACCTACCTGGGCCAGCGCGGCGTGGTCAGCATCATCGTCGGCGTCCAGCAGGGCATGATAGGCAGCGGCATGACCACCACCGTCGACGCCAGCTACATCGCCGACAACGTCATCATGCTGCGCTACTTCGAGGCGCAGGGCGAGGTGCGGCAGGCGATCTCCGTGTTCAAGAAGCGCGGCAGCTCGCACGAGCGCACCATCCGCCGCTTCCAGATCGGCAGCGGCGGCATCGAAGTCGGCCCGGTGCTGAAGGACTTCCACGGCATCCTGACCGGCGTGCCCACCTACGACGGGCCGGGCGGCGGCCGGGCGGCCGGTTGAACGCGATGGAGACGCGCATCCTGATCTACGCCCCGATCGGCCAGGACGCCCCGCTGGCGGCCAAGGTGCTGGCGATGGCGGCGATCGACAGCCATGTGTGCCGCTCGCTGGCCGAGCTGGCGGCGCAGCTGGAGCTGGGCGCGGGCGCCGTGCTGACGGTGGAGGAAGCGCTGGCGCCGGGCGGCTACAAGCTGCTGCTCGAATGCGTCGAGCGCCAGCCCGACTGGTCGGACCTGCCCATCATCCTGCTGACCCATCGCGGCGCCGATTCGTCGACGGTGCGCCAGGCCGTGGCCGGTCTGGGCAACCTGAGCCTGATGGAGCGGCCGGTGCGCTCGCTGGCCCTGATCACCGCGCTGCACGCCACGCTGCGCGCGCGCAAAAAACAGTACCAGGTGCGCGAGGCGGCGCGGCGCAAGGACGAATTCCTCGCCAGCCTGGGGCACGAGCTGCGCAATCCGCTGGCGCCGATCCGCACCTCGGTCTCGCTGCTGACGCATATGTATCCCGACGCGGCGCCGGTGGCGCGCATCCGCGACATGGTGGAGCGCCAGGTGCGGCTGTTGACGCGACTGGTGGACGACCTGCTGGACGTGGCCCGCATCACCAGCGGCAAGATCAAGCTGCAACCGCAGCTGGTCTCGCTGAGCGCGGTGATGAACCACGTCAGCGAGCTTTGCCTGCAAGCGGCCAACGCCAAGCGCATCCACATCGCCTGGCAGCTGCCGGCGGAAGAGATCATGATCGACGCCGACTATGCGCGCGTGGTGCAGATCTTCGCCAACATCCTGTCGAACGCGGTCAAGTTCACGCCGCAGGGCGGCAACGTGGTGGTGCGGGCGGAGCGCAGCGGCGACGAGTTGCGGGTGACGCTGCGCGACAGCGGCATAGGGCTGGAGGCGGAGGCGATCGCCCGCATCTTCCGCATGTTCGAGCAAAGCAAGACCGTCTCCGGCCAGTTCTCCAGCGGCCTGGGGATAGGCCTTAGCCTGGCCCGCCAGTTCGCCGAGATGCACGGCGGCTCGGTGGAGGCGCGCAGCGAAGGCCCCGGGCGCGGCAGCGAATTCGAGATCCGCCTGCCGGTGGTCAGCAGCGCGGCGCGCGAGGCGGCGCCGCAGCCGGCCGCCAACGGCGCCGACGGCCGCAAGATGCAGGTGCTGGTGGTGGACGACAACCGCGACGCCGCCGATTCGCTGGCGGCGCTGCTGGAGATCGACGGCTTCGACGCGCGCGCCGTGTACGACGGCGCCGGCGCCATCGCGGCGACGGCCGAGGCGATGCCGGACATGATCGTCATGGACCTCGGCATGCCCGGCATGGACGGCTACGAAACCGCGCGGGCGATACGCCAGCGTCCCGGCACGGAGCGTATCCTGATGATCGCGCTGACCGGCTGGGGCCAGAGCGACGCCCGCCGCCGCACCGGCGAGGCGGGCTTCGACCATCACCTGGTCAAGCCGGTGGAGCTGGAGCAGATCATCCGCCTGGCCGGCGCGCGGCAGAACCGCGAGCAGGTGCAGGCGGCGCGCTGACGGCGTCTGTCAGAGCGGCTTGATGTTGATGGTGGCGCCTTGCAGGTAAAGGGCGTTGGTGCCTTCGAAGCCGGAATCGGTGCCCAGCATGACCCAGATGCGGCCGTCCTTGTCGGCTGTCACCTCGATCGCCTCGCTCGACTTGCGCGTGGTGCTGGCCCACTTGCCGCCGGAGCAGCTCAGCCCTTCGACGCCCTGCGTGCCCAGCACCTTGCCCTGCGGGCCGGAGGCGGCCTGGTTGCCGCGGTCGACGTTCACGCGATAGTTGCCGTTCGGCTGCTGCACGGTCTTGATGTAGTCGTAGCTGGCCGCCGCCACCATCCACACGCTCTCGCCGCGCGAGCCGCCCACGCCCATGCAGCCGGTGGCCGCATCGGTCGCGTAGCGCATCTCGAAGGTGACGAGATACTTGGCGTGCTTGACGAAGCCGTCCAGCTGGCGCCTGGCGTAGGTCAGCACGTCGTCGCTGTTGTTATGCGAAGCCAGGTAGTAGCCCTTGCCGGTCAAGGGCGCCGGCAAATCCTTCCAGCCCGACGCCACTTCGGTCGGCCGGTCCTGGTCGTTGTAGTCGGCGACGTCGCTGGTCCAGCCGTCGATGCCGTTATTGAAGTCGACCGTCACCGTCGACGCCACCGGCGTCCCGTAGTCCGGCAACTTGATCGGGTTGGGCAAGAAGTCTCCACCGCCGCAGCCGGCCAGCGTGAAGGCGCCGGCGACAGCCAGTGCGGTGATGAGTTTTTTTTGTACGTACATTGGTTCTCCCTGGAGTGTGCTTTGCCCTGGTAAGGCAGCGACTTATTCTAAAGAAAACTTGTACGTTTTTATAACTACTTTGTAACCACCCGTAAGCGACTGCTACTTCCAGTCGCCGCGCAGCGCCAGCACGCGCTCCTTCAGGCCTTCCGGCGTGACGTCGTTCGGCGCCACCGGCGTGCCGACCGCCAGCGCCAGGCGCGAACGCAGGCCGGTCCGGAAGGCGCGCTCGAACACATTGTCGCCGCTGCGGCTCAACAGGTGGCCCCACAGTCCGCGCAGCGCCATCGGGATCACCGGCACCTTGGTGCGTTCGACGATCTTGGCCACGCCGCCCTTGAACTCATTGATCTCGCCGGTGCTGGTCAGGCGGCCTTCGGGGAAGATGCATACCAGGTCGCCCTCGTGCAGCGCCTGCGCGATGTCGACGTAGGCCTTCTCCATCAGCCACGGGTCTTCCTTGGCCGGCGCGATCGGGATCGCGCGCGCGGTGCGGAAGATCCAGCCCAGCAGCGGCAGCTTGAAGATGCGGTGGTCCATCACGAAGCGGATCGGACGCGGGCTGGCCGCGCCGATGACGATGGCGTCGACGTAGCTGACGTGGTTACAAACCAGCACCGCCGCGCCTTCGGCCGGAATGCGGTCGGCGTCGATGGTGCGCACGCGGTGCACGGTGTGGATCAGCATCCACGCCAGGAAGCGCATCAGGAACTCCGGCACCAGCGAGAAGATGTACACCGCCACCACCGCGTTGAGCGCGGCCGTCACCAGGAACAGCTGCGGAATCGTGAAGCCCTGCCCCAGCAGCACGATGGCCAGGCCGGCCGCCGCCACCATGAACAGCGCGTTGAGGATGTTCATGCCGGCGATGGTGCGCGACATGTGGGCGGGATCGCAGCGGGTCTGGATCAGCGCGAACAGCGGCACGATGAAGAAGCCGCCGAACATGCCGATCATCAGCACGTCGAGCAGGATGCGCCACATGCCGTGCTGCGCCATCATCGCGAAGGCGTCGAGATGCGGGCCGGCCGCCAGCGCGGCGCTGCTTGCGGCTGCGGCATAGGCGTTACTGGACAAATACAGGTCGGCGCCGAACAGCGACAGGCCGATGGAGCCGAACGGCACCAGGCCGATTTCCACCTTGCGGCCGGACAGGCGTTCGCACAGCAGCGAACCGCTGCCCACGCCCAGCGAGAACACCGTCAGCAGCAGCACGAACACGCTGTGGTCGCCATGCAGATAATCCTTGGCGTACACCGGGAACTGCGCCAGCACCAGCGCGCCGTAGAACCAGAACCACGAGTTGCCCAGCATGGACAGGAACACCACGCGGTTCTTGCGCGAGAAGTTGATGTTGCGGATCGATTCGTCGACGAAGTTCCAGCTCACTTTAAGTTCAGGTACGGGCGCCGGCGCGTTGGGGATGCGGTAGCTGGCGATCAGGCCAAGCAGCGCCACGGCGATGGTGGCGACAGCTTCGAAGACGATGCCGTTGGGCTTTTGCACCACCAGCACCGCGCCCAGGATCTCGCCCAGCAGGATGCCGACGAAGGTGCCCATCTCGGTGACGCCGTTGCCGCCGATGAGTTCATCGGGCTTGAGCTGCTGCGGCAGGTAGGCATATTTGACGGGGCCGAACAGCGTGGAGTGGATGCCCATGCCGACCACCGCCGTCACCAGCAGCCACAGGGTGTGCGTCATCCAGCCGACGCCGGCGATGCACATGATGGCCACCTCCAGCCACTTGACGAAGCGCGTCAGGCCGGACTTCTCGAACTTGTCGGCCAGCTGGCCGGCGGTGGCCGAGAACAGCACGTAGGGCAGGATGAACAGGCCGGGGATCAGGTTGGTGATCAGCGACGGCGACAGCGTGGTCCAGCTGAGCGCATCGAAGGTCAGCATCACGACCAGCGCGGTCTTGAACAGATTATCGTTGAACGCGCCGAGGAACTGGGTCCAGAAAAACGGCGCGAAGCGGCGTTGCGTCAACAGGGAAAACTGATTGGGCTGGCTCATATCGTGCGGCATCCGTTCTGGTGAGTGTTACGGAAAGATTGAGCGGATTATAACCTCATGCAATCCTGCACGAACATGCCATCGGGCAATAGGCTAGCGTCAAATCAAAATGGGCAAGAAAATGACGATGCGGGTACCGGCGCCGATGGCGGTGGCGACCTCGATGCGGCCGTCGAATGCGGCCACCCGCTCGCGCATGCCGACCAGGCCTATGCCCGCCGATGCCTGCGCCGCATCGAAGCCGGTGCCGTTGTCGGCGACCTCCATGCGCAGGCCTTGCGCGTCCAACGTCAGCGCCACCGTCGCCTGCGTGGCGCGGGCGTGCTTGGCGATGTTGGACAGCGCCTCCTGCATGATGCGATAGGCCGAGATGCCGATGCCGCTTTCCAGCCGCGCGAAATCGCCCTCGGCCTGGAAGGTGATGCGGCAGCCGGCGCGGTCGTGGTGGCGCACCATCTCCTCCACCGCGCCGTCCAGTCCCAGCATGTCCAGCACCTCGGGGCGCAGGCGGCGCACCAGCGTGCGGCCGCTGTTGTAGAGCCCCAGCGCCAGCGTGATGATGGACTGCGCGCGCTCGCGCACCTCGCCCGCCGGGCTGACGTCGACGATGCGCTGCGCCTCCAGCCGCGCGGCGATCAGCGTCGCGTTCAATTCATCGTGGATCTCCAGCGCGATGCTCTTGCGCTCATCCTCGACGGCGGTGTTGACCTTGCGGATCAGGCGGCGCTTCTCGGCATCGGCCGCGCGCAGCTTGTGCATCGACGCCTGCAGCGACTCGTTCAAACCCTGCGACAGCTGCCACGCCAGCAGCGCGCACACCAGCAGGCCCATACTGGCCACCAGCAGCTCGACGTAAAAACGGCGCGTCTGCTTGACCAGCATCGCCGACGGCGACATCGTCACCCGCACATAGCCCATGGTCTCGACGGCGACGCTGCTGCCGGCCGGTTTGTCCTTCAGATAGGGCTTGCCGTCGGCCGCCAGCATGGTGACGAACATCAGCCGCTTGAGGATGGGCGCCTCGTAGTAGCGGGCGTCCGGACGGCCCGGCGCGCGTGTCGAGGCCTGTACCAGTTCGTGCCGCTGCGCGTCCAGCACTTCGATGCGGTCGATGCTGGCATCCGATTGCAGCAGGCCGTTGATGGTCAGCCGCAGGTCGTCGTAGCGGCGCGACAGCACGCTGAATTCACTGCTCCCGGCCAGCACCTTGGCCACCAGCGGGCCGCGCTCGGCCATCTCCTCGCGCACTTCGGACAGCCGCGAATGATAGGCGTACCAGACGAAGGTGCAGAACATATAGGCCAGCGGGATGACGGTGACGCACAGCAGCCGCGCGCGCACGCTCCAGTGGCGCCAGAAGTCGAAGCGCATGCGCTTACGGCTCGATCAATCCGTGCTTGACGGCCAGCCGCGTGATGTAGGCCGGCCGGTGCACGCCCAGCTTTTCCTTCACCGCCTGGCTGATGTTGCTGATGGTCTTGGTGGAGACATCGAGCTTCTCGGCGATCTCCGCGTTGGTCAGTCCCTCGGCCATCAGCGTGAAGATTTCCAGCGCGCGCTCGTCCAGCTGCGACTGCGGCGACGCATCGCCGCGCACCGACAGATTGGCCAGCCGCTCGGCGATGTGCGGCAGGAAGTACAGTTCGCCGTCATGGGCGCGGCGCACCGCCGCCGCCAGGTCGGCCGGATCGCAATCCTTGGTCATGAAGGCGCGGCCGCCAAGGCGGTAGGTTTCCTTGATCAGGCTGTCCTGGTCGAACTGGCTGAGGAAGACGATGGCGGCGTCCGGCGCCTGCGCCAGGATCTGTTTGGCCGCGTCCAGGCCGGTCAGCTGTTCGCCGAAGCGGAGGTCGAGCACGGCCACGTCCGGCTTGTGCGCGCGGTACTGCTCCACCGCCTCTTCCGGCGTGCGCGCCTGCGCCACCACATGCAGCCCCTGCCCTTCCAGCGACATCGCAAAGCCCGTCATCACGATCGGATGGTCGTCCGCCAGCATCACCCGTATTTTCTTCACTACTACCTCCTGGAATATTTACTACCCGATGGTGGAAGCATAACACACCGGCACCGCGCAAAATATTCTTCCAATTTCCTTTTATTTTGCTATTACATGGAATAGTATACTTCCAACACATAGCAATTTCCACCACCACCAAGGAGCACTTTATGCACCAGAAAAAGAATCTCACCGGTCTGACGGTCGTGGCCGTTCTGCACGTGGCGCTGCTGGCCGCCTTCCTGCATGGCTCCAAGCTGACGGTGTTCAAGGTCAAGGAATCGGTGATCGACCTGACGCCGACCGCGCCAGAAACACCGCCGCCCAAGGTGCTGCCGCCCGACGTGCCACTGCCCAAGCTGGCCCCGCCCGAGATCTTCGTGCCGCAGATGGAAACGCCGGTGCTGCCCACCAATCCGCCGCCGGTGACGGCGCGGCCGCTGACAGACCAGCCGCCGGCCCGCCCGCCGCAGGCCGGGATCGCCGAACCGGGCGAGAAGACAGCCGTCAAGGCCGCCCCGCTGCTGGTGGCGGCCGTGGTGGACGCCAAGGCCTGCGCCAAGCCGGACTATCCAAAGAGCGCGCTGCGCAACGGCGACACCGGCACCGTCACCCTGGCCCTGCTGATCGGCACAGACGGCCGCGTGGCCGATTCAAAGGTGGAAAAATCCAGCGGCTTCCGCGATCTGGACCGCGCCGCCCAGGTCGGCCTGGGGCTGTGCAAGTTCAAGCCCGGCACGCTGGACGGTGTGCCCCAGCAATCCTGGACCCGCATGCAGTACGTCTGGAGCCTGGATGATTAAGCTGGTTTGAGATGACTTGCCGGATTTAGTACCAAACTGTATAATGTTGCCCTTGCGAAAC
This sequence comes from Rugamonas rivuli, assembly GCF_009380165.1. GTDB lineage: Bacteria > Pseudomonadota > Gammaproteobacteria > Burkholderiales > Burkholderiaceae_D > Rugamonas > Rugamonas rivuli. Next base: position 291,318 of record NZ_WHUF01000002.1, on the reverse strand, counting down.
GAAATGCCCGGTTTTGGCCGGACATTTCGTTTCGCTTTTTTAGCCATTCAATTTAGCCACTAAAGGAAACAACAATGAAAAAAATCACCATGATCGCAATGATCGCAGCTCTGGCCGCCCCACTGGCAGTTCAGGCTGAAGGCTTCTACGTCGGCGGCAACATCGGCCGTGCAGAACAAAAAGCGGACGTAGGTATCGCATCGTTCAAAGAAAGCACCACCGCTTACAAGCTGGTTGGCGGCTACAACTACAACAAGAACTTCGGCACCGAAATCGGCTACGCCGACCTGCGTGAAGTATCGGTTTCCGGCAACGGCGCAACCCTGACCTCCAAGCCGCGCGCTTTCTACGCCGCCGCCACCGGCACCCTGCCACTGAACGAACAGTTCTCGCTGATCGGCAAACTGGGCCTGGCCGCTGCTCACGAAAAAGTGACCGCCCAATACCGCTCGACCTACTCGTCCGACACCGAAACCCGCACCACGCCATACATCAGCGTTGGCGCAGCGTTCGTACTGAACAAGCAAGTGAGCTTCGTTGCTGAATACGAAAACTTCGGCAAAGTCGCCAAAGACGGTTCGTCCAACGTCAAAGCCGACATGTTCTCGGCCGGCGTGCGTTACAGCTTCTAAGCTACCCCGCACCACATAGAAAAAGCCCCATCGGCACCGGGCGCGATCTCGATCGCGTCCAGGCCGATGGGGCTTTTTTGCGTTCTAGCGCGGCTTGACCGCGACCAGGTTGATCAGCGTTTCCTCGCGCACGGCCGGCGGCTTGATGCGCAGCGCCGTCTCCAGCAGGCCCAGGTCTTCGCGGCTCCACCACAGGAAGGGATAGGACACCGCGCTATCCGGCACGGAGAACCCGGCGGCGCGCACCATGGCCAGGTACTCCGGCGCGGTCTTCTGCACATCCATCGGATGGCGGAACAGCAGGCGGATGATCCACGAGTGGATGTAGCGCCGGGTCGATTCCGCGAACAGCAGCACGCCACCCGGCTTCAGCACGCGGTAGAACTCCGCGATGGCGCGCTCCTGGTCGATCAGGTGGTGGAAGGTCTGGTGGCAGAACAGCAGGTCGACCGAGTCGTCCTCCAGCTTGATGTTGGAGCTGGAGCAGCAGATAAACTCGGCGGCGATGCCCAGCGCCGCCACTTCCCTGGCCGATTCCTGCAGCATCTCGGGATCGATATCCATGCCGATCAGGCGCTGCGGCGCGTAGCGCTGGTGCAGCTTGCCGAGCGAGCGGCCGAAGCCGCAACCCACGTCCGCCACCACGCCGAACTCGCGCGGCTGGTCGGCCGGCATCAAGCGCTGCAAGTCCGCCAGCGCGCGCTCCAGCACATGCACGGTCCAGGTCTCCGTGCGTAGAAACCATTTGCCGAACGCCGTCTCCGGCACGTGCGGCTCCGCCGGTGGCTGTAGTAAATCCAGGTTGGCGCTCATAAAACCCTTTGTTGTTCCATAGTTTATAAAATGTCAAAAAAGCGACCCTGGCGGCAAACCAACGTACAATATCGGTCCTGCTTTGAACGCCATGCCGATTGCCCGTGCCAGTCCATCTTTCCCGCTTGCTGCCTGTTGTCTGTGCGCTGCTGCTGAACGCCCCCGCCGCAGCGCAGGACGCGCCGCCCGCGCCGGTGCGCTTCCTGCTGACGTTCGACGACGGGCCGGCCGCCGCCGGCAGCGACAATCCGACCGTGCATATCCTCGAAACGCTGGCCAGCAATCCGCTGCAGGACCACATCAAGGCAGTCTTCTTCACCCAGACCCGCGCCTGGAACGGCGGCGGCACGGACGTCGGCCGCGCCCTGATACGGCGCGAGCACGACGAAGGCCACGTGGTCGCGCTGCACAGCGCCACCACCTTCCACTCCAACCACCGCTTCATGAGCCGCGACACGCTGGACGAATCGATGCAGCGCGGCGTCGACGACCTGACCGCCGTCACCGGCGTCGCCCCCAAGCTGGTGCGCCCGCCGTTCTGGGCCTATGACGCAAGCACGCTGGACTCCTACCACCGCCACGGCATGCACATGCTGCTCACCGACCTGAATGCCAACGACGGCAAAATCTACGGCATCAACTTCAGCTGGCACAAACGCTCCAACATGCTCACGCACCTGGCCGAGACCCGCATACGCTGGGCCGCAGGCGACATGCCGGCGGTGGACGGCAGCACGCCGGTGGTCGTCACCTTCCACGACGTGAACACCTACACCTCGCGCCACATCCAGGAATACCTGGACATCCTGCTCGACGTCGCGCGCGAACTCAACGTGCCACTGGCCGACAAACCCTTCTACGACGACCGCGCGGAACTGGAGCGCGCCGCGCTGGCCCGCACCGTCGACGACCCTGCCGCCAAACAGCGCCTGCCCGGCCTGTGGGGCTGGCTGTGGCAGTGATCGGGCAACGCAGTCACGGCAACCTATGCAGCGCTATCGCCGGCGGCGCCTTCAGCGGCAGCTCGCTGCACAGCACCACCGATAATTCTTCGTGCGGCACCGCCACGCTATGCGCCGCCGCCACCACGCCCAGCTTGAAGCGGGCTTCCTTCGCGCTCCACAAGCCGTAGAAACCGGCTACGCGTCGCGCCTCATCCAATTCCTGCAAGCGCGCCCATTGCGCCATCTCGTCCTCATCGAAGGCTTGCGCCGCCAATGCCGCGAGATCGCGCTGCGGGTCGCGCATTTCGATATCCAGTCCCAACGCGGTCTGCCCGCTCACCGCGCACGCCACCCAGCGGCCGCTGTGCGCGATACTGAAACCCGGCAGGCCGCCGCGCGGCGCCGGAGACTTCAGCAAGGGCGCCTGGCCCGGCCGGTCCTCCAGCACGATATCGCGCGGCGCCACGCCCAGCAAGGAGCCCAGCGCCATCCGCGCCAGCACCCGGCCGGCGACAAACTGGCGCTGCCGCTGGGCGCGGACGAACCGCCTGTAGCGCGCCATCTCGCTCGCGGACAACCAGTCGCGATGCAGTATCAGTCCCTCGTCCGTGACTAGGTCCAGATCCGTCAACCACAAATTTGCGTGAACACTCATATCATCATATGGATCTATCTCGCATCAAATCCTGCGACAACGCGATACGTCAGTTCAGTGTTTGTCGCAGATATCACTTCTAGCCTAGCCCCCTTATAACCAAGAATCTTTGATTCTGAAAGATCATATGCAACCTCGTTAGTGAAGGCCGGCCGCGCGAGATCTTGCGAAAATTCACGATAGCTTAAAGTGATGCGATTGCCGATTTTTCCGTTATAGAGAAGTGTCTGCTGAAGCGATTGGGGGCTATAAGATGTTGCGTACTCCGTAATGTACTCAACCTCCGCGCAACTTCTTCGAGAGACACAGAGAACCTTTGTACCTTTATCTTTTTCGAAGAAAAATAGATCGTTAGAATGATTCCCATTGTCAGAGATCTTCCTCATCTTCACGTTCGGAAAAGTGGCGTACTCAGTATTTTGTTGAGACTGCTGATAGCGTCCTTTCAGAACCAAATAGTCACCGATAGGTTGATCCGTTTGAATCGCTAAAACCGGAACAGATCTAGCCAATGCCTGTGTTACAAGGCGTTCTCCAACCCCGGCCGTAGCTTGCATTCCAACCTCAGGCAACGTGGTCAAAGTATATGAGATCGGAAGTGGCCGCGTACGGCATCCAGTAACCGCAATCAAAGTCAGTGTCAGTAGAAGAAATTTCTTTTTCATTTTCCGTTCCTAGTTAGCGTGAAATAGCTGTTAGTACCGTTTAAAAATCAGCGACGTGTTAATGCCGCCGAAAGCGAAGTTATTCGACATCACGTACTCGCACTTCAGTTGCCGGCCTTCGCCGGCGATGTAATCCAGCGCTGCGCACGCCGGATCGATTACGTCCAGATTGATGGTCGGCGCAAACCAGCCCTCGCGCATCATCTCGATGCTGATCCAGGCTTCCAGCGCACCGCAGGCGCCCAGCGTGTGGCCCATGTAGCTCTTGAGGGAGCTGATAGGCGTGCCGCCGCCGAACACCGCCAGCGTCGCCTGCGACTCGGCGATGTCGCCCTGGTGCGTGCCGGTGCCGTGCGCGTTGATGTAGCCGATGTCCGATGGCTGCAGGCCCGCGTCCTGCAAGGCCAGCTGCATCGCCTTCTGCATGGTGGCCGCATTCGGCTGGGTGACATGGCAGCCGTCGCTGTTGGTGCCGAAGCCGACCAGCTCCGCGTGGATCACGGCGCCGCGCGCCTGCGCATGATCCAGGTCCTCCAGGATCAGACAGCCCGCGCCCTCGCCGATCACCAGCCCATCGCGGCCGCCGTCGAACGGCCTTGGCGTGGTATGGCCTGCATCGTTGCGGGTGCTGGTGGCGAACAGCGTGTCGAACACCGCCGCCTCGGTGGCGCACAGCTCCTCGGCGCCGCCCGCCACCATCGCCAGCTGCTTGCCGCCGCGGATAGCCTCGTAGGCGTAGCCTATGCCCTGGCTGCCGGAGGTGCAGGCGCTTGAAGTGGTGATGACGCGGCCGGTGATGCCGAAGAAGACGCCGATGTTCACCGGCGCCGTATGCGCCATCATCTTGATGTAGGTGGTGGCGTTGATGCCCTTGGTGGTACGCTCCTCCATCATGCGGCCGAAATCGCCGATGGCGCTTGGCGTGCCGGCCGACGAGCCGAAGGACACGCCCAGGTCGCCGCTCTTGAGCAGCGGGTGCTCCAGCAGGCCTGCGTCGGCCAGCGCCAGTTCGCTGGCGCGCGTGGCCATCAGGGCGACGCGGCCCATGCTGCGGATCGCCTTGCGGTTATAACGTTCGGTCAGCGGGAACGGCGCTGCCGGTGCGCCGAGGCGCGTGTTCAGGCCCTCGTAGTCCTCCCACTCCTCCATGCGCACGACGGCGTTGCGGTACTGCCCCAGGCGCTCGCGTATCGTGGCCCAGTCGTTGCCGAGGGGGCTGATGCCGGCCATGCCGGTGACGGCGACGCGGCGGCTCATGCCAGCCCCCCGTTGACGGAAATGACCTGGCGGGTGATGTAGCCGGCCTCCTCGCCGATCAGGAAGCTGACCGCGGCCGCCACCTCTTCCGGCTTGCCGATGCGGCGGGCCGGTATCATCTTCAGCGCTTCTTCCATCGGTACCTCGCTGGTCATGTCGGTTTCGATCAATCCCGGCGCCACGCAGTTGACGGTGATGGCGCGCTTGGCCAGCTCCAGCGCCAGCGCCTTGGTGGCGCCGATGATGCCGGCCTTGGCCGCGCTGTAGTTGACCTGTCCACGGTTGCCGATCAATCCCGACACCGACGCCAGCGTGACGATGCGGCCCGGCTTGCGGCGCTGGACCAGCGGCATCACCAGCGGATTGAGCACGTTGTAGAAGCCGTCCAGGTTCGTTTGCAGCACGATGTCCCAGTCCTCGCCGGACATGGCCGGGAAGGCGTTGTCGCGTGCGACGCCGGCGTTGCACACCACGCCGTAGTAGCAGCCATGTTCCGCGATGTCCGCTTCCAGCGCGGCGGCGGTGGCGGCGCGGTCGCCGATATCGAACTGCAGCACGCGCACCGCGCGGCCCATTTCCGCGATCTGCTGCGCGACCGCATCGGCCTCGCCGCGCGCGCTGCGGCAATGCAGCACCACATCGTAACCGTCGCGCGCCAGGCGCAGCGCGATCGCCTTGCCGATGCCGCGCGACGATCCCGTCACCAGCACGCTCATGGACTTATTCTGATTCATACCGCGTTTCCATCTTTGAGAAATTGATTGACATTATCGGGCTGGAATACCGTCACCGTGGCCGTCGCCACCGCGCTTGCGCCGTCCGCAACATCGATGCGGCAGTCGAAAGCCCCCAGCCCGTTTTCACCTTGCAGCACGCGCTGCACATGCACGTGCAGCACGCTGCCGGTGGCGAACAGCGGCACGCTGCACGCATACTTGCGCGATCCGAGCAGGAAGCCCACCTTGACCGCTTCGCCGCGCTGCAGCGCCAGCCAGCCCGCGTGCGCGGCTATCGCCTGCGCCATGTATTCGATGCCGACCCAGGCACCGACGCCGCCCTCCCCGGCCAGCATGCTGCCGGCGTGGATGCGCACCTCGGCGCACAGCGTGTCGGTGTCCGCGCTCAGCACGCGGTCGAGCAGCACCATCTGGCCGGAATGCGGCACCAGTTCGCGCACGTCCGGCATCGTCATGCGGTCCTCCCCAGCAGCAGCGCCGCATTGGAACCGCCGAACGCAAAGGAGCTGCTCAGCACACGGCGCAGCGGACGGCCCAGCACCGCGCCGGGCGCCGCCAGGTTCAGCACCGGCAGCGCCGGATCGGCAACGCCGTCCCACAGGTGCGGCGGCAGCCGGCCTTGCGGGTTATCGTCCTGCATGGCGAGCCAGCACAGCGCCGCCTCGATGGCGGCGGCCGCGCCCAGCGTATGGCCGGTGAACGGCTTGGTCGAGCTGACCGCCACCTCGTGGCCGAACAGCGCCGCGATCACGCCCGACTCCATGGCGTCGTTCTGCCGCGTCGCCGTGCCGTGCATATTGATGTAGTCGATCTGCGCCGCGGCGACGCCGGCACGTTCCAGCGCCTGAGCCATCGCCATGCGCGCGCCGACGCCCGCCGGATCGGGGGCCGACATATGATGGCCATCCGACGATTCGCCCCAGCCCATCAGCGCCACCGGCGCCGCCTCGGAAGTCATCAGGAACAAGGCCGCGCCTTCGCCGATATTGATGCCGTCGCGGTTGGCGCTCATCGGATTGCACTGCGCCGCGCTGACCGAATCCAGCGCGGCAAAACCGGCCACCGTGAACGCGCACAGCGAATCGACACCGCCGGTCAGCACGGCGTCGCACAAGCCCATCTTGATCAGGCGGGCCGCGCTGGCCATGGCCTTGGCGCTCGACGAGCATGCGCTGGAGTGCACATAGGCCGGTCCGCCCAGGCCCAGTTCGCGCGCCAGCGTATCGGCCGGCGATCCCATCTCCTGCTGGCCGTAGTGGAAGTCCTGCGGCAGTTCGCCGGTGGCGACATGACAGGCCATGGCCTGCTCGGTCTCGCCGATGCCGGACGTACTGGTGCCGATCACCACGCCGACGCGGTCCGCGCCGTAGCGCGCGACGGCGGCGTCCACCTGGGAACGGATCTGCGCCAGCGCCGCCAGCGCCAGCGCGTTGTTGCGGCTGCGCTGATGCAGCGGCAGATGCTCCACGGACGGCAGCTGCGCCTGCACGCAGCCCAGCGGCAGCGCGCGGCCGGGCGAATGGCGTTCGGTTGCCGCCAGTCCTGTCTCGCCGGCGAACAGGCGTGCCTTCACCTGCTCCGGGCCGTCGCCCAGTGCGCAGATGATGCCGCAAGCGTTCAGATAAAAATTCAACATTCCTCGGTCTCAGTCGGTAGGCGCCGCAAACTGTATCGTCAGCTTATAGTGATAGCGCAGATTGTCCAGCACTACGGTGCCGCTCCAGCGCGGCGTTCCGCTGTAGCTGATCTGCATAATCGGTTCATCTTTCAGGAACAGGGTGCGGTAGGCGCCCTGCTCGGCAATGCGCCAGCCTTCCGGCAGCGCGGCGGCGATGGCCTCGGCCGGCCACAGAGTCAGCTGCATGTCTTCCAGCACATCTTCGGCACGCACCTGCGACGGCAGCATCACGTGCCGCCACGAACTCAGTTCCTTGCCGTCGTAGTGCAGCGTCAGCACGCGCTGGCTGAACGCCAGGCCCACCACGTCGATCGCGTCCGGCTCCACCTGCAGCGCGACATCGAGATCGTCGGTGCGGCCGTTGCGCTCCACCTTCAGATGCTGCTGCACGCTGATGGACGTGCCCAGCGCCGCCGGCGCCAGCTTCAGTCCCAGCCTGGCCTGAGGCGGCGGCGTGGTGGCGCAGGCGGCCAGCAGCAGCGGCAGCGCCGCTGACGCCAGCGCCGACGCGCGAAAGCGCATCACGCTGCCGCGCATATCGCCTCCAGCGCCGCCAGGCGGCGCGGCGTGTCCTTGACGAACGGGTTGCTCTGGTCCCAGGCATAGCCGGCCAGGATGGACGAAATCATGCGCCGCACCTCCGGCTGCTGCTTGTCGTGGAAGATGATGGTCTGGAACCCGCCTGCGTACCACGATTCGACGAAGGCGCGGAAGGTGTCCACGCCCTTGCGCAGCGGTGCGCCGAAATCGGCCTGCCAGTCCACCTGCTCGCCCGCGAACTGGCGCTGCAACGCGGCGGCGGCCAGGCTGGCCGACTTGAAGGCGATGGTCACGCCCGACGAAAACACCGGGTCGAGGAACTCGCCCGCATTGCCCAGCAAGGCATAGCCCTCGCCCCACAACTTGTCGACGTTGGCCGAGTATCCGACGATCTGGCGTGCCGGCGTATCCCACTTCGCGTTCTGCAGCAGCGCCGACAGCGACGGCTCTTCCGCCACGATGGCTTGCAGGCGCTCGGTGGCGCTGCCCTGGTAGCGGTCGAGGAAGCTGGTCTCCGCCACCACGCCGAGCGAGCAGCGGCCGCCGGCAAACGGGATGGTCCAGAACCAGACATTGCAATGCTTGGGGTGCACGGTGACGCGGATCTTGGTGCGGTCGAAACCGCCGCCGTGGATGCCGTCTTCGACGTGGGTGAAGATCGCGCCGCGCACCGGGAAATTGGATGGCGTCTCCAGGTCCAGGAGGCGCGGCAGGATGCGGCCGAAACCGCTGGCGTCCAGGATGAAGCCTGCGCGCACCTGGTACTGCGCACCGTCCGCGCCCTTGACCGTTACCAGCGCGGACGCACCGTCCTTGCCAAGTTCGATATCCAGCACTTCATGGCGATAGCGTACTTCGGCGCCGAAGCGTTCCGCTTCCTTCGCCAGCACGTGGTCGAAGTCGGCGCGCTGCACCTGGTAGGTGGTGCCCCAGCCGGCCGAGTGCTTGTCGCGGAAATCGAAATCGGTGTAGCAGCCATTGCGCATGAAGGCCGCGCCGTTCTTGAACTGGAAGCCCGCTTCGACCACGGCTTGCAGCATGCCGGCCTGCTCCAGGTAGGCCATACTTTGCGGCAGCAGGCTCTCGCCGATGGAGAAGCGCGGGAACTGTTCGCGCTCGATCACCAGCACCTGGCGGCCCTGCTGGCGCAGCAGCGCGGCCGCCACGGAACCTGCGGGACCGGCGCCGACGATCAGGATTTCAACGGCTTCGATGTTCATTGCGTCAGTCATTGTTGCTTTCTTTAGTGGAGCCAAAACAGGGAACGATCAGCCAGACCAGCGCGGTCCCCAGCAGCATCGTCAGGCCGAACGCTTGCAGCGCCGGGGTGGAACTCAAGCCCAGCAAGCCAAAGGACAGGATAGTATTCGCCGCCGACATGCCGACCGCCAGCCAGGGCGTGCGGTCGCGGCGGTCCGGATGTTCCTGCATGAAGATGCCGTAATCGACGCCTACGCCCAGCAGCAGCATCAATGCCAGCACGTGGAACAGCTGAAGGCTTTGCGACGCAAAGCCGAGCAAGGCCAGCGTGGCGATGCTGGCCAGCGCGGTCGGCGCCAGCACGCGCCAGGTACGGCGCCGGTAGCGCGGGAACAGCAGCGCGAACACCACCGCATAAGCACCCAGCACCACCCAGCCCATGTATTCGCGATAGCGGCCCAGCACAGATGAAATCTCGGCTACCTTGTCGACCCATTGCACGCCCGGCAGGCCATCGGCGGCCAGCTTCACCTGCGGCACGGCAGCGTTGGACAGGCCACGCAGGGCGACGATGCTGGCGTAGACGCCATTCGTTTCACCCAGCCACAGATGGCGCCATGGCTCGCTGGCCGGAGTTTTCAGGAAGGCGTCCAGCGTCAGCGGCGCACCGGCCGCGCGCAGGCCGCCGGCGGTGGCCGCGATCCACTGCGCATCCTCGCCGGTCTGCGCGGCGATGGCTTGCAGCGGGCCGCCGTCGGCCAACAGTTTTTCTTCAATCAGCGCAAGGCGTCCTGCCTGCGTGCGCGCGGACGGCACCCAGTTGGACATCGCCTGGTAGCCGGAGATGCGCCGCGCCGCGGCCATCAGGTCCAGCCTCGCCTTCAGCGCCTCCTCTCGCTGCAGCACCGTCTCGACGGAGTCGCCGCGCACCAGGAAGTACTGCACCGGCGTCGGCGCGTCCAGCAGCTTGCTCAGCTTGAGCTGGTCGGCGATCAGGTGCTTGGGCGGATTTTGCAGCAGGCGGATATCGTCGTTGGCGCCCAGGCGGCTGATGCCATAGCCCGCCGCCAGCGCGAACGCCACGGCGGCCAGCAGCGTGGTGCGGTTCGCGCGCAGCAAAGGCCAGCGCAGCAAGGCCGCGCCATAGCCGCGCACCAGCGCCCCGCTCTTCAGCGTGCGGCTGCCGATCAGCGCCGGGAACCAGCACACCACGGTCAGCCAGGCGAACACCAGGCCGAGCGCGGAAAACACCGCCATCTGGCGCAGCCCGGGGAACGGCGTCAACGCCAGTCCCATGTAGCCGATCACCGCCGCCAGCAGGGTCAGGCCCAGGCCGGGCAGCAGGCGCTTGAGCAGCGCCGGCGACGCCAGTTGCTCGTCGGCCGCCAGGCGGTTGCACAGGAAGTAGATGCCGTAGTCCTGCGCCACGCCGATCAGGCTCGCGCCGAACACTAGCGTCATCAAGTGCACGCGGCCGAACAGCAGCCAGCATACCGACAGCGCGCCGAGGCAGCCGATGCCGATCGACAGCAGGATCAGGGAAATCGGCTTGAACGAATGGAAGGCAAACCACATCAGCAGCACAATGCCCAGCAGCGAGCCGATGCCGATGGTCGACACCTCGCCGCTGGCCTGCGCGCTGGCGTTGGCCGCGTGCAGGATCACGCCGGCCTGTATCAATTCGACTTGCGGCGTGGCCTTGCGGGCGGCGTCGCCGGCCTGCTTCAGCAGCGGCAGCACGGTGTCCTGCGCCGTCATCGACAGCGCGGGCACTTTCAGCGTCAGCGGCAGCAGCACGTACTGGCGCTGCGCATCGGCGACGAACAGGTGGCCGTCGCGCGGACGCACCGGCGTTTCCTGCGCGCGCTCCTGCACCCAGCCGGCGAACAGGCCGAATGGATCTTCGCGCCACGAACCGAGGTTCGGGCCACCGAACGGGCTATACAATTTGTTCAGCGCCGCTTCGAGCCAGAACTGCGCCGGCTGATGATGCAACTGCGCTTCCTGCTGCGCCGTCAGCAGCGCCAGGCGATGCTGCTGGAACAGCGCCAGCCAGTCGCTCTGCGTCTGTTCGTTGATCGGCGTCGCCTCGAAGACATCCTTGCGGGCCGCGAGCACGGCGCCGTAGGCATCGGCGGCGCGCTTGGCGTCTTCCCAGTCGGCCGCGCCGACCAGCACCAACACGCGCTGCTGCGCCGCATCGACCATGTGGCTGAACGATTGCTGCAGCAACGGATCGCGCTCCTGCACCGGCAGCAGCGCCATGATGTCGGTGTCCGGCACGATGCGCTGCACCAGCCACAGATAGGCGTTATGCCCCAGCAGCAGGCAGACGGCAAAGGCCCAGAGCAGCGCGAGTTGGCGGGTGCGGGTCAAAACAGCGCCGCCTCTTCCTTGCTCATCGCGGCTTCGCCCGACTGGATCGCAGAGAACACGATGGTGGTGCGGTCGCCGGCGGCGTCGCCCATGACGATGCTCTTGACGTAGGCGCCGCCATCGAGCTTGATGGTGCCGATCGCTTTTTCAAGCGCCGCCTGGCGCGGCTTGAGCATCACGCTCCAGCTGCTGGCGTCGACCGTGCCATCCACCTCGAACAGCGTCTCCAGCTGGCCAAGGTCGCCGGACAACAGCGAGAACAGCACGTTGTTGATCATGCGGACGGTCGGCTCGGTCTTGGCGTCCAGGCGCATCGCCACGCGGTCGCCCTGGTAGTTGACGATTTCGTCGCGCGTCAGGCGCAGCGTGCTGGGGAAAGGCTGCAGCGTGCGCCACAGCACACCCTTGCCCGCGACCACGCAGAAGCGGCCGTTGGCGGCCAGCGGTTTCTTCATGCCGGCCAGCTGCTTGCTCTGGTCGAAGCGGCCGCACATCACCGGCGGCTTGGCCAGCATGGCCTGGATCTTCGCCACCGGCACGGCGGCGTGGGCCTGGCCCAGCGCAGTCAGCGCGGCCGCCAGCAGGATCGATTTCATCAGCTTCATACAGGCTCTATTCCCAATTTTTCAAACAGCACAGGAGGCGACACGAAGCACATCTCCTTGGTGGCGATATCGACGGCGACCATGGTGGTGCTGGCGCGGTTCAGGCGCTTGCCGGTGGCGGCGTCGGTGATCAGGTAGTCGATCTTCAGGCGGTTTTCCCATTCGACGATATCGGCGCGCAGCTTGAGCGTCTGGCCGAACGTCGCCGAACCCACGTAGCGCAGCTGCATGTCGATCACCGGCCACGCGTAGCCGGACTCCTTCATCTGCGGGTAGTTGTAGCCTATCTTGTCCAGCAGCGCGCAGCGCACCACTTCCAGGTACTTGACGTAACGGCCGTGCCAGACGATCTCCATCGGATCCAGGTCGAAGAACTGCACCTGCATCTCGATTTCCGCGAACCAGCGGCTGTCCTTGTTAGTTCGGCGCATACAGATCCCATGCCTTGGCGCGGATGCGCTCCAGCAGCAGGCGCAGGTCCGGCTCCAGGCGGCGGTCTTCCTCGACCGGCTTGATGTCAGCACCCAGCGCTTCCTGCATCGCCGCCAGCGCGGCCTGCGGTTGCAGTTCGGGGCTGAGCTGGCAGCGCAGCCACACGCCCTGGCGCACGGTGATCAGCAGCGCGGCCACGACCTGCTCCGTCAGTTCCAGCACGCGCAGGCAGTCGCGCGCGGCGATGGTGCCCATGCTGACCTTGTCCTGGTTGTGGCACTCGGTCGAGCGCGAGAACACCGAGGCCGGCATGGTCAGCTTGAGCGCTTCCGCCGTCCACGCCGATGCGCTGATCTGCAAAGCCTTCAGGCCATGGTTGATCGGCGCGCGCGCCCCGGTGGCGCCGGACAGGTTGGCCGGCAGGCCGTGGTTGTAGCGGCTGTCGACCAGCAGCGCCATCTGGCGGTCCAGCAGGTCGGCCAGGTTGGCGACGGCGTTCTTCATGCCGTCCATGGCGAAGGCGATATGGCCGCCGTAGAAATGGCCGCCGTGCAGCACGCGCTCGTTGTCGGCGTCGATCAGCGGATTGTCGTTGGCGCTGTTGAGTTCATTCTCGATGGATGAGCGGAAGAACGGCATCGCATCGGCCAGCACGCCGATCACGTGCGGCGCGCAGCGGATCGAGTAGCGGTCCTGCAGGCGCTTGCCGTTGCGTTCCCACTGGTCGGTCGGCAGGTCGCTGCGCAGCCACGCCGCCACCTGCTGCATGCCGCCGTGCGGCTTGACCGAGAACAGCACTTCGTCGAAGTGGTGGGCGTTGCCATCCATCGCGAACGAAGCCATGGCCGTGATGCGGGTGGTCAGCTGGACCAGGTATTCGGCGCGGTCGTAGGCCATGCAGGCCAGCGCGGTCATGACGGCGGTGCCGTTCATGATCGCCAGTCCTTCCTTCGGCCGCAGGCGCAGCGGCGTAATGCCGGCTTCCTGCAAGGCCTGGGCGGCCGGCACCTGCACGCCGTCGCGCCAGACTTCGCGCTCGCCGCACAGCACCGCTGCCAGGTAGGACAGCGGCGTCAGGTCGCCGCTGGCGCCGACCGAACCTTCGGAAGGAATCAGCGGCAGCAGGCCGGCGTCGAGCAGGCGCGTGATCTGCAACAGCAGCTCGACGCTGACGCCGGAATAGCCCTTGCTCAGCGACGCCAGGCGCGAGGCCAGGATGGCCCGCGTCTGCGGCGGCGTGAAGTACTCGCCCAGGCCGACGCCGTGGTAGGTGTACAGGTGGTGCGGCAGCTCGGCCACCAGTTCCGGCGGCACCACCACGGTGCAGGAATCACCGTAGCCGGTGGTGACGCCGTAGACGGTGCCGTCCTCGCGCAGCAGGCGATCCAGGAAATCGGCGCCGCGCGCGATGGCGGCGCGGAAGGCCGGATCGTCCGACAGCTCGGCGACGGCGCGGCCTTGCGCGATGTCGACGATATCCTCGATCGTCAGACGGTTGCGGTCGAAGCGCACGGTGCGCGGCGTGGTGTTAAGTTGGGCTATGTCAGCGAGGTGCATCGGAACGTTCCAATTGGGGTAAGTGCCAGAAATCGTAAAAGTTAAACCACTGCAGCGGCGTGCGCAGGCTGTGGTACTCCAGCCGCCGCGCATAATCGGCGGCCAGCTGCTGGAAGGCGGCGTCGCGGCCCTGGCGAGGAATGCGCACGGCGTCGCGGAAGGCTTCGAAATGCACGGCCGACCTGCGCCCCTGGCGGGCAGAGAACAGCAGGTAGACCGGGCATTGCAGGATATTGGCCAGCACGTAGGGGCCGACCGGGAAGGCGGCCGGCTCGCCGAGAAAGTCGGCGATCGCCACGCGCGGATTGTGCGACACCGGCACGCGGTCGCCGGCGATGACCACGAACTCGCCGCGCGCCACGCGCTCGGACAGCAAGATCGCGGTGGCCGGGGACATCTCCGTCACCTGCATCAGATTGAGCTGGCTGTCGGGATTCAGGCGGGCCAGCATGTCGTTGAAAGCCTGCGCGTGCTTGGTGTGCACCAGCACCGTCAGCTTCATGTCGCGGCGCTGGCGCGACAGCACGCGGCACAGCTCCAGGTTGCCCAGGTGGGCGCAGATCAGCAGGCCGCCGCGCCCCGCCGCAAGTGCGTCGGTAATCAGTTCGCTGCCGTGCAGGTCGACCGTATCGAGCTTGAACAAGCCGCCCCACAGCAGCATCTTGTCCAGAATGCTCTCGCCGAAAGCGGCGAAGTGGTGCAGCACGCCCGGCACCGCCGTCGACGTGTAGCCTGCCACGCGCCGCAGGTATTCCTGCGAAGCGCGGCGCGGCAGCGGCTTGGTCAGCACATACCAGCCCAGCACCGGATACAGCACCACGCGGAACGGCCAGCGGCCGAACACGCGGCAGATCCAGAACAGCAGGCGCATGCCGGCGACGAAACTGAGTTCGTTGATGGAGGCCCAGTGCCGACCGCGCGCGCTCATCGAACCTGCCATTTGCGCGCCAGCAGACGCGGGATGCGAGGCAGCATGCCGAAGAACAGCTTGGTGTGCATCCACGAGATCAGCACATTGTCGCGCCATACGCGGAAGTGCGATACGCCGTCCGACGGATAGCTGACGCGGGTCGGCAGGTTGATCACCTGCAGGCCGTCCCAGAACAGCCGCACCAGGATGTCGGTATCGAAGTTCATGCGCGCGCCGATGGGACGCCGCGCCGCCAGCGCATTGACCGGGGCGACCGGATAGACGCGGAAGCCGCACATCGAATCCTTGATGTCGAACGACAGCGTATTTATCCACACCCAGATGTGGGTGGCGTAGCGGCCGTACAGGCGGGCCTTGGGCACCGACTCGTCGTAGACCGGATGGCCGGCGATGACGGCGTCCGGATGGGCGGCCGCCTGCGCCAGGAAGGCCGGTACGTCAGCGGTATTGTGCTGGCCGTCGGCGTCGATCTGCAGCACGTGGCTGTATCCGAGTTCCGCGGCGCGGCGGAAGCCGCCCAGCACCGCCCTGCCCTTGCCCTGGTTCTGCGGCAGGCGCACCAGCGTGACGCTGCCCGCATGCCGCAGCGCCAGCGCGTCCAGCACGGCGGCGCAGGCGGCGCTGCTGCCGTCGTCGACCAGGATGCACGGCGTGCCGTGACGCAGCAGCCCGTCCAGCACCGCAGCGATCGCGTGTTCGTGGTTGTACACGGGGACCACGATGCAGGGTTTAAAGTCAGGCATCCGCGCCTCCCAGCATGACGCGGCCGCTGGCGTGCTGCCCGGCGTCCGACAGGTAGCGGAATTGCAGGCAGCCCTTGGCCGTGTCGTGCACCAGCTCCAGCTGCACCGGCAGCTCCGGTTGTATCACCTGCTGGAACTTGAGCGCGTTCACACCCAGGAAGCGCGGCGGCAGGCTGAAATATTGGCGGCCGTAGTGGATGGCCCAGTCGACCTGCACCACGCCAGGCAGGATGGGCGCGACGTCGAAGTGGCCGTCGAAGTACAGCAGGTCGGCCGGCGCGTCCACTTCCAGCAGCACGCGCAGCGGTTCGCGTTCCAGCTCACGCATGCGCGGGAAGCGCGGGCGCTGGCCGGTGGTGCCATCGTCGCTGCCGAGCAGCGCCAGCAAGGCGGCCAGCGTGGTCTTGCCCTGGGCATTGACCGGCATCTGATCCAGGTAGCGCCAGCGGCGCGGCAGCGCGACCGCATCCACGGTCGCGGCCAGCACGGCGCGCAGGCGGGCGTTGAGCGCGGGTTTGCCTTCGGCCGCCAGCAGTTCGCGGCCTCGCGGCGTCGGCACGATGAAGGCCGCCAGGCGCTGGCGTTCGCCGCCATCCGGCTCGCACAGCACCACGCGGGCTTCGGCCGCCAGGCCGCAGGCCAGCAGCGCCGCCTCCATCCCCGTCAGCGAAATGCGCTTCTCTTCGATCTTGACGATGCGGTCGCTGCGGCCCAGCAGCAGGAAGCGCTGCTCGCCGCTGCGCGCTGCGCGGTCGGCCAGCGCCAGCCAGTTGTCGTCGGCCAGGTGCGGCGACCGCACTTCCAGCGTGTCGTCCGCGCCGAGGCGCCATGCCACAGTGGGGAAAGGCTGCCAGGCGTCGTCGGCGACGCCGCTGCGCTGACGCCAGGCCACGCCGCCGGTCTCCGAGCTGCCATACACTTCCACCGGCACGCTGCCCAGCAAGGCTCCAGCGGCCAGCGCGGCGTCCGCAGCCAACGGTCCGCCGGACGAGAACACGGCGCGCAGCGCGCGCGCGGCGCCGCTCCAGTCCAGATGGTCCGGCAAGCGTTTCAGGTGCGCCGGGCTGGCTACCAGCACGCACGGGCCGGCGGCGATGGCGGCAGCCAGTTCTTCCGGATAGGCGATGCTGAGCGCGTGGACCGCGCGGCCGCTACTCAAAGGCCACAAGACCTTGAACAGCAGGCCGTAGATATGCTGGTGCGAGACGGTCGCCAGCACGGCGGCATCGCCTGCGGTGGCGCCGAACAGCACGTCGAGGGTTGCGACCTCGCTCGCCAGTTGCGAGAGTTTCTTGGGGATGGCTTGCGCCGCGCCGGTGCTGCCGGAGGTGAACACCACCAGCGCAGGCAGATCGGCGGACAGGACGCCGCCCATTTGTTCGGGGCTGGACACCGCGCCCGATTCGGCCGGCTGCATCGGCAGCAGCTCCGCCGGGAACTGGCCGAGGAAGCCGTCCACCGAGCCGCGCAAGGCAGCGCAGCTGGCATCCAGTGTATCGGCGCTCAGCCAGATGGTTTTACCGGCATGCCAGGCGCCCAGCAAGGCTGCGCCGAATTCCAGGCTATCGTCCAGGTAGAGCGCGAAGTCGCTGCCCGGCAGGCCGCGCAGCAGCGCGTGCCATGCGCGTGCACGCGCCAGCCAGGCCGCGTTGTCCACGGCGGCGCCGGCACACCAGCCGGCCACGCCGTCGGCGGGCCGCGCCGCGACGGCCGCGTACAGGTTTTCAATCCGTTCAGACATGATGCAGGCGCTTGAAACGCAGGCGCACCAGATACTCTGCGCCGAACAGCAACGCCATCAGCGCGTACGAGATGACGCCGGTGTACAGCGACCACACGGCCTCCGACGCCCACAGCGCGGTGGCGAAAGCGATGGCGCCGTTGACGATAAAAAAGCCGCACCACACCTGCGTCACCTTGCGCATATAGGCCTGCGCCACCGGCGGGAAGTCCTCGCCGCGCAGACGCGCCATGCGCTCGACCGCCGACATCGGCGTCGCCAGGCTGTAGCCGAAGCCCGCCAGCAGCGCCGCATTGACCAGCACCGGATACAGCTTCAACGGCAGCAGCAGGTTGCTCCACGCCGCGCAGGCCATCAGCACCAGCGCGCCCGCCACCGACCAGCGTGCAACGCCGCTCAGCTTCAGCGCGGGCAGCCTCGTGGCCACGGCCAGCAGCAGCAGGCCGGCCAGCCAGCGCGGCTCCACCTGTCCATGACCGAACCAGATCGCCAGCGGATACAGCAGCGTCACCACCGCCGTCAATACAGTCATCGGCATCGTGCTTACGCCGCCTGCTCCGTCATGCCGGCCAGCGCATCGACCACGTCGCCGATGGTGCGGATGGTCTTGAACACTTCCGGCTGCAAGCGCTTGCCGGTCAGCTGCTTGAGCTTCACCGCCAGGTCGACCGCGTCGATGCTGTCGATATCCAGGTCGGCGTACAGGTTCGACTCGGCGCTCAGATCGGCCTTGTCGAGTTCAAACATCTCGGCCAGCAGATCCACCACCCAAGCCTGCAGCTGGTCCTTGCTCATTTCATTCAAATCAATCATGTACTACTCCCTTATTTTTTTCTGTGGCTGTCGATCATGGCCGCCAGCGCCTGCACCGAGGCGAAATGGCGACGGGTGTCCTCCGAATCGGCGGACAGGGAAATCCCGTACTTCTTCTGCAGGGCCACGCCCAGCTCCAGCGCGTCGATCGAGTCCAGGCCCAGGCCCTCGACGAACAGCGGCGCCGCACTATCGATATCGGCCGGTGTGATGTCCTCCAGCTGCAGTACATCGATGATCAGTTCTTTCACTTCCAGTTCAAGCATGGCTTTCGCACTTCCCGGTAAAATAATTCTGTAAAAATTCAGTCAACTGACGCGCCGCCATCACCTCGCTGGATGCAGCGTCGGTAAATGCCGCCACCGCCAGGTCGTCCTGCACGTCTATCCGTATCAGCACGCGGCGCGGCGGCACCCGCCACCACTTCTCGCCTTTGCCCAGCGTGGGCGGTTCGCAGCGGATCAGCACCGGCGTGATGTCGCGCGCGCCGCGCACCGCGATGTTGGCCGCGCCGCGCTTCATGCTGATCACGCCATCGGCCGGCGTCCGCGTCCCCTCCGGGAACACGATCAGGTTATTGCCGCGCCGCAGAGAGGCGATGCAATCGTCCACCAGTTCCGCCCCGCCCTCGTTGTTGATGTAGCCCGCCGCCCGCACGGGCCCGCGCGTGAACGGGTTGTTCCACAGCGCGCCCTTGACGATGCAATCGGCGTTCTTCACGAAGGCCATCAGGAACACGGTGTCGATCAAGGTCGGATGGTTGGCCAGTATCAGCAATCCACCCCGGTCCAGCTTCTCGATGCCACGCACTTCGTAGCGCAGCACGCCGAGCGCGCGCATCAGATCGACGTAGCTGCGGAACGCCAGCCGTATCACCGTGCGCGCGGCGGCCACGCGCCGTTCCGGCTGGCGCACCAGCACATTCAGCACGGGGAACACCGCCACCCGCAACAGCAGGCCGCCGATACCGAACACCAGAAAGCTCAAACCGGTGGCGAACACGCGCCAGTATAGCGACAGCCTGGCCGGCAGCCACTCACGCATCGCGGCTCCAGCTCCAGCGCATGCGTCCATCGTTGCGCTCCAGGCGCCGCGCGCCGCGCAGCTGGAAACGCGCCACTTCCAGGCCGGCCGGCATGCCGGCGGACGGCGCCTCGGCGCTCGCGCTCCAGCTCAGCGAGACGGCATCGTCGCCTGCTGGCGTCAACAGCCACGCCCAGGCATAGGGCTGTTCTTCGCAATCCTCGAACGATGCAAACAAGGCCGGCAAAGGGCAATCGCAAGCGACCAGCAGCACCATGGGCGCCCCGTCCGCCATCATGCCGCAGGCTTCGATGACCGCGTGCTCGATGGTGGCCGCGCCGGCGGCCAGCGCCAGTTGATTGGCGCGGTCGCTGCGGGCGATGCTCAGCAGCCCGGCGATGGCGTTATGCACCGACATGCTGAACGCCGTCGGCGACAGCGGTTCGCCGCGCGCCAGGTCGGTCAGCAATTCAAGAGAACGCGCAACCTCGCCATGGCGCGAGCAGAAAACCGTCGGAATATCGGTGCGCCCGTCCAGGCATTGGTAGGCGACTTCCAGCGCCATCTTGCCGAGAAAACCGGCACGGCGGCGCAGCATCGCCGGCATCGCCTTGACGCCCGGCTCTTCGCCGGGCTGGATGGCGAACGGCGCTTGCGCCCATTGCTGCCAGGCCTCGGGGCCGGTCAGGCCAGGCGCCCATTCGGCATGCCGGGAGATAGAAAAACTGACACCATTCGTACGCATGTTGTTAAATAATCCAGAGCTTTGAGATAAAAAGAAGGTACGACCTCATGCTCACATGCCGCAGAACCGCCAGCCGACGTACTTTTCAAATTATAAACGACAGTTCTTGCTGTCACCTCAAATAAATGGACCTAGGGCAACTTTTTTGTCGTTTAACTTCATATTTTGTGCATACGGCAGCGCAAATTCTCTCCAAAAATCACGTTTTTTGGCAGAAGAAAGCAAATGCAGCGGAGGGGAAAATGATTCAGCACTGTTGAGTGCGTGTCTCGCGGGGATGCGAAAGCGGGGCACGTCCCTTAATCCGGGGTCAGGTCCCCGGATTAGGCGGGACGTCGGGCGGGTCAGAACACCCAGAGCTTGTCGGCCGGCAGTTGCAGCCAATACTTGCCCGCCTCCAGCCTGTGCTTGGAGTAGGCGCGCAAGCTCATTTCCGGCCCGCCCTCGCTCTTGAACAGGCATTCGAAGCGGTCGCCCAGGTACATGCAGGTCAGCAGCGGCAGCTCGATCGCGTTCTCCACCGGCATGGCGCTGACCTTCACTTCCTCCACGCGGATGATGGTCGACGGCTCGCCGCTGCCGGCGCCGCGCGCGATGCCCTGCAGTTTTGCGCCGCCGATGTCGAGCATGACGTTGGCGCCGTCGCGCTGCACCACCTTGGCCGGCAGGCGGTTGTTACTGCCCATGAATTCGGCGGTGAACAGCGTGTCCGGCGTTTCGTACATGCTTTGCGGCGTGCCTTGCTGTTCGATCTTGCCGTTGTTGAGCAGGAGGATGCGGTCCGAGATCGCCATCGCCTCGGCCTGGTCGTGCGTCACCATCAGCGCCGATAGGCCCAGTCGCACGATCAGCTCGCGCAGGAAGGCGCGCGCTTCCTCGCGCAGCTTGGCGTCCAGGTTGGACAGCGGCTCGTCCAGCAGGATCACCGGCGGGTTGTACACCAGCGCGCGCGCGATCGCCACGCGCTGCTGCTGGCCGCCCGACAGCTGGTGCGGGAAGCGCTCGGCCAGATGGCCCAGGCCCAGGTTCTTCAGCACGTCCGCGACCTTGTCCTTGATCTCGCTGCTGCCCATCTTGCGCAGCTTGAGGCCATAGGCGACGTTATCGAACACGGTCTTGTGCGGCCACAGCGCATAGGACTGGAACACCAGCCCCAGGTTGCGGTGCTCGGCCGCCATCTCGAAGTTCTTCGCGCCGTCGAACACATTGCGGTCGCCGATGGCGATGGTGCCCTGCTTCGGACTTTCCAGGCCGGCCACCGCGCGCAGCAGCGTGGTCTTGCCGCTGCCCGATGGGCCCAGCAGCGCCACCACTTCGCCCTTTTGCAGATGCATGGACACGCCCTTCAGAATCTGGTTGGCGTGGGCGCCGGTGCCGTAGTCCAGGTGCAGGTCGTTGACGGTCAGTTCATTCATGATGAGGTCTCGTTTCATAATTTTTATCAGTTATGCAGCTTCACGCCAAAGCGCAGGGCGACGCCCAGGCCGATGGCCACCAGCGAAATGTTAATGAACGATAGCGCCGCCACCAGGTCGGTGGAACCGGTGGCCCACAGCGACACCAGCATCGCGCCTATCACCTCGGTGCCCGGCGACAGCAGATACACGCCGGTGGAATATTCGCGTTCGAAGATCAGGAACACCATCAGCCACGCGCCCAGCAGGCCGTACTTCACCAGCGGCACGGTGACGTCGCGCGTGACCTGGCTGCGCGATGCGCCGACCGCGCGCGCCGCTTCCTCCAGCTCCGGCCCCACCTGCAGCAGCGCGGTGGAGATCAGGCGCATGCCGTAGGCCAGCCACACCACCGAATACGCCAGCCACAGGGCGAAGATGGTCGAGCGCACGGAGCGCAGCAGCGGTATCGCGTTCTCGCTCAGCCACAGCGCCACGCCATTGTCCATGCCCTTCAACATGCCATCGAGCCAGCTCGGAACGAACAGGAACACCCACAGGAAGGACAGGCCGGCCAGCAGGCCAGGCACGGCGCGCGGCACCAACACGCTGTAGTCCAGGAAGCGGGTGATGCCGTCCGGCTTGCGGTGCATGGCCAGCGCGATCGCGCAGTAGCAGATCACTGCGCAGGCGCCGCCGATCACGCCGATCAGGACGGTGTTGAGGATGCCGCGCATCAGCGCCGGCTGTTCCATGATTTCGCGGAAGTGCTGCAGCGTCAGCACGTCGCGCAGGTTGACGCCCTCGCCCCAGTACTGCACGAAGGAGCGCAGCACGATGCCCGACATCGGCATGATGATGGTGAACATCAGCCAGGCGAAGATCAGCGCGAAGGCCAGCCACTTCCATTTACCGAGCGGCATGGCCTTGGAGCGCGCGCCCTTGCCCTTGATCGAGACGAACTTGTTGGCCGACTTGAGCAGCCAGCGTTGGATCATCACCAGCGGCATCGTCACCATCACCAGGCAGACGGCGACGGCGGCCATCAGATGGTAGGACGGCGTGCCCAGTTTGTTGGTCAGCTTGTACAGATAGGTGGCCAGCACCAGGTGGCCTTCCGGATCGCCCAGCACCAGCACCAGGCCGAACACCTCGAAGCCGAGGAAGAACACCAGCACGGCGGCATAGGCCAGCGCCGGCGTGATCATCGGCAGCGAGACGTTGAACATCACCTGCAGCGGCGAGGCGCCGGTGACGCGCGCCGCTTCCTCGACGTCGGAGCCCAGGCTTTTCAGCGCGGACGAGGCGTACAGGTAGACGTGCGGCACGTGGGTCAGGCCGGCGATCACCACGATGCTGGTGAAGGAGTAGATATTCCACGGGATGAAGCCGAGGATGTCCTTGGCCCACAGCGAGTAGAAGCCGACAGGCCCCATCGAGACCACGTAGCCGAAGCCCATCACCATCGGCGAGACGAAGATGGGCACCAGCAGCATCGGCGTGATGAAGCCGCGGCCCGGCAGGTCGGTGCGTATCATCAGGAAGGCCAGCATGCCGCCCAGCGGAACGGCGATGGCGGTCAGGCCGGCGGCCAGCAGGAAGGCGTTCTTGAACGCCACCGAGAAATCGGGGTCTTCGAAAATGAAGCGATAGGCGTCCAGGCCCAGCTCCTTGGCGGGCATGAAGAACGGCGCGTTCAAAAAGCTTTGGTAGAAAATCAGCAGCAGCGGCAGGAAGATGGCGATGGCGGCCAGCGTCACCACGACGCCGCGCGTCCAGTTGATGCTGCGCCGGCCCGAGCCCGGGAGAGTCAGAGTTTGCATAGTATTTCCGATGAGGCGGATGGGATGTTGCGGCCCGCACGGGGCGCGGCGAATGCGCGCGGCGTGCGGGCTGGCCTGTCAGCGATTACTTCTTGCCTGCGGTTTCTTTCCACTGCTTGAGGAAGGCCATGCGCTTGGCCGGCCCCAGGAACTGCAGCACGATAGGATGGACCGGCACCGGCTTGACGTTGTCCTTGCCGATCTGCTTGATCAGGTCCGCCGACGTGGTTTCGCCGGTGACGTCGGCGCGGATCGCGAACAGCTTGGAATCATTGGCGATGATGACCTGGCCGCGGTGCGACAGCATGTAGTCCAGCCACAGCTTGGCGGCGTTGACGTTCTTGGCGGCCTTGTTGATGAACAGTACGCGCGACAGGATCAGCGTGTAATCCTTCGGCAGCACCACGCCGATCGACGGATCGGCCTTGGCGCGCACCAGCGCGTAGGAACCCAGCACGTTGTAGCCGATCAGGTTCTCGCCCGACGAGATACGCTCCATCATGGTGCCGGTGGACGACTGCACGCGCACCTTGGCTTCGCCGAAGGCGTTTTCCAGTTCCAGGAACTTCGGATTTTCGCGCGCGTCCTGGGTCATGAACATGAAGCCGACGCCGGATTTCTCGATGTCGTAGGTCGTGACCTTGTCCTTGAATTTAGGCTGCGTTATCAGCTTGGCGAAGTCGGCGTGCGTCTGCGGCACCTCCTTGGCATCCACCAGGCGCTTGTTGTAGACGATGGCGGCCGGCTCGAACGTGGTGCCGTAGGCCTGGTCGTCCCAGACCGCCCAGCCGGGGATCTTGGCCGCTTCGACCGATTTGTATTTGAGCGCGTAGCCGTCGGAGGCCAGGCGCATTTGCAGGTCCATCGCGGACGACCACATGGCATCGGCGGTATTGCCGCCGGCGGCCACTTCGGAGATGAAGCGGTTGTACACCTCGGTGGAGTTCATGTCGTTGTATTCGACGGTGATGCCCGGGTACAGCGCGTTGAAGTCCTTGATCAGCGGCTGCGTGGCCTTGCTGTCGGTGGCGCCGTAGATTACCAGCTTGCCTTCCTTCTTGGCGCCGTCGATGATCTTCTGGTAGTCGGCGGGATAACCGGCGGGAACCTGTGCAAAGGCCGCGCCGGCAAACAGGGTGGCGCATGCAGCGGCCAAGGTGGTTTTCAACATCATAATTGTCTCCGTCGTTATTGATATTTTTGGTGATCAGCGCACCAGACCGAGTTCGGCGGCACGCCTGCCGTAATCGTCTACGGCCTTTTTTACATATGCTGCCAGCGCATCGCCGGTCAGTCCGAATGGGAACAGGCCCGACGCCGCGCGCATCTGCGCAAACTGAGGACTGGCCAGCACGCGGTCGAAGTTCGACACCCAGTGCTGGTAATCCGCATCCGACACCTGTGGCCCCATCCATACGCCGCGGATGATAGGCCACACCACGTCGATGCCCTGCTCGCGGGCCGTCGGCACATTCGCCAACACGCCCGGCAGGCGGTGCTCGGCCAGTATCGCCAGCACCCGTGTATTGCCGCCTGCGGCGTACAGCGTCGCCTCGCTGGCGTCGCCGGACACCACCTGCACGTAGTTCGCGTGCATCGCGGTGAAGGCCTCGCCGCCGCCTTCGAGCGCCACGAAGCGCAGCACCTTGGGATCGACGCCGGCGGTCTTGACCACCATCGCCATCTTCAGCCAGTCCTGGCTGCCGATGGTGCCGGAGACGCCGATCAGCACCTTCTCCGGGTGATCCTTCAGCGCCGCCACCAGCTCGCCCAATGTCTTGTAGGGCGAATCGGCGCGCACCGCGATCATGCCGTAGTCGGCGCCCAGCGCCGCCACCCAGCGCACATCGGAAGCCTTGGCCTTGCCGAACTTGCCCTGCGCCAGATTGAGCAGCGAGCCGCCCGAAAAAGCCACCAGCGTGTTTGGTTCCGCGCGCCGCTGCGACACCAGCGAATGCCAGGCCACCGCGCCTATCCCGCCCGGCAGATAGCTGATGTGCATATCCGACGGCGGCGGCTTCGGCGTGCCGCGCAAGCCCTGCAAACCCTTTTGCGCCAGCTTGCAAGTGAGGTCCATCGCGCCGCCCGGCTTGGACGGCACGATGCACTCCAGGCTTGCCGCCTGCGCTGCCGCGCACAAAAGGAGCGCGGCAATCAAAGCCAGCAAAACTTTAGTCATCTTGGTAGGTATCTTAGAACGGTGAAGCTTTCAAAGCGCTTTCAGAACGCGGCATTTTTTGCAAAATGCCGCGCTCCATTCTTCGGCTTAGAAGCGGTGCTGCATGCCGACGGTGACGCCGCGCTGGGTGTCGCCGTAGCCGGCATCGTCACGCGACAGGCCGGTCAGCTGGCCATTCTTGGCCTTGGCATAGGCAGCCGACACATGCAGGTCGGTGCGTTTGGACAGAGCGTAGCGATAGCGCGCCACGTACATGGTTGGATCGGCGTCCTTGCCGGCGGCGACGTTCTTGACGTTGACGTGGTAGATCGCGCCGGTCAGCGTGGTCACGTCGTCGGTTTTGTAGGCGATGCCGGCCCAGGTGGTGGTGGCCTTGACGTCCGGGGTCAGCGCCTTGCCGGCCACCAGTTTGTAGTCGCGCATCACGCCCCACAGTTTCACCGGACCGTTTTCATAGTTCGCGCCCAGGTGCCAGACGGTGTTCTTGTCGCGGTTGCCGGTGGCTGGGACGGTGTTGCCGTTGTTGCGCTCCCAGGTCGCCATCAGGTTGACGGCGCCGATCTTGTAGACGCCGGACATGCCGACCTTGGCGCTGTCCTGCGCACCGGTGGTCTGCTCGCCTGCTGCGTAGTTGGCGCCGAACTTGAAGTCGCCGACGGTGCCGGCGTACTTGATGATGTTGTCGTACTGGGTGGTGAAGCCGTATTTGCTAGGACCGGTGGCCGGGCCCGAAGTCGCCCACGAGTAGTAAGGCGCAAAGCCCATCGGGTCGAAGGAGATCACGGTGTCGTACACGCTGGTGAAGGAACGGCCGATGATCACGCGGCCGAAGGCGCCTTCCAGGCCGACGTTGGCCTGGCGCTTGAACAGCACGCCGTCCTGGGCGCCAGTGTCCATCAGGATGCCGCCTTCCAGGTTGAACACGGCTTTCAGGCCGCCGCCCAGGTCTTCGGTGCCACGCAGGCCCCAGCGCGAAGTGTTCATGCCGCCGGAGATCACACTGGTCATGCTGCCGCCGGTTGGTGTCTTGTTGTTGGCGGTTTCCACACCGACGTCCAGCAAACCGTAGACCTGCACGTTCGATTGGGCTTGGGCGGCGCCGCCGGCGGCTGCCGCCAATGCCATGATAGCGAGGGTCAACGAGGATTTTTTCATGTAGGTCTCCAGAGGATGTAGTTATTTGTGATGCCTGATCTTTTCAATCAGGCTGTCACTATAGGAGTCGCTTCCTTTCAATTACCTTTCATAGCTGCTTCGGCATGGTTTGCTGTCGCCCATGCACCACAAATCAGGTAAGGGCTTCCCTTTTGGGGCGGCTGAGACCATGATTCTGGCCTTACACTGAACTTATTTCATATTGTTGGCAAGAATTTATGCGCATTCTGTTAGTTGAAGACCACACCGAGCTATCACATTGGCTGTCCAAAGCCCTGCGCGACGCCAATCTGACGGTGGAATGCGCCGACAACGGCGCCGATGCCGACGCCCTGCTGCACACCCAGGACTACGCGCTGCTCATCCTCGATCTGACCTTGCCGCGCATGGACGGCCTGGAAGTGCTCAAGCGCCTGCGCGCGCGCGGCGGCCCGCGAGGCCAGACTCCCGTGCTGATACTGACCGCGCGCGGCGGCCTGGAAGACCGCGTGCAGGGCCTGAACCTGGGCGCCGACGACTACCTGGCCAAGCCCTTCGAGCTGGCGGAGCTGGAGGCGCGCGTCAAGGCCCTGCTGCGCCGCAGCGTGGGCAACGAGGCGCTGGTGCACAGCTGCGGCGCGCTCAGTTTCGACACCGTCACCCGCATGTTCACCTACGCCGGCACCGCGCTGGCGCTGACGCCGCGCGAACACGCGGTGCTGGAGACGCTGATCACACGCTCCGGCCGCGCCGTCTCCAAGGAGAAGCTGTTCGACGAAGTGTTCGCACTGGCGGACGATGCCAACCTCGATGCGATCGAGCTGTATATCCACCGCGTGCGCAAGAAGCTCGACATCGCCGCGCCGGATGCCGCCGTCATCACCACGCTGCGCGGCATCGGCTACCTGCTGCAACCGCGGCCCGCGGCCACTCCTGCTCCCGCCCCTGCGCCGGCCGGCGGCGCCAAGGGCGGCTGACGTTGAACGGGGCGCCGCGCCGCCTGCCGCTGCTGGAGCGACTGGCACGCCGCTTCGGACCGGGGGCCCCGCTGGGCAGCCTGCGCGGCCAGCTGCTGCGCTGGCTGCTGGGGCCTTTGCTGGTGCTGGTGGCGCTCAACACCATCTCGGTCTACCGCAACGCGCTGGACGCGGCCGATGTCGCCTACGACCGCTCGCTGCTGGCCTCCACGCGGGCGCTGGCGGAGCGCGTGTCCATCGTCGACGGCAAGGTGGTGGCGGACGTGCCCTACGTGGCGCTGGACAGCTTCGAGACCGACACGCTGGGCCGCATCTACTACAAAGTCACCGGCATCAAGGGCGAGACCGTGTCCGGCTACGCCGATCTGCCGCCGGTGCCGGCCAACGTGCCGCGCTCGGAGGCCTATCCGGCACTGGTGCGCTTCTACCATGCCAACTACAACGGCCAGCCGGTGCGCATCGCCGCGCTGCTGCAGCCGGTGTACGACGATTCGATGCGCGGCATCGCGCTGATACAAGTCGGCGAAACGCTGGAGGCGCGGCGCGGACTGTCGAACCAGATCCTGTTCGATACGCTGGCGTGGCAGGCCTTGCTGCTGCTGGCGTTGGCGCTGCTGGTGTGGTTCGCCGTGCGGCTGGTGCTGCAACCGCTGATGCGCCTGAAGATCGCGGTGGAGACGCGCAAGCTGAACGACTCCTCCGATGTCGATCCGACGCTGGTGCACAAGGAAGTGCGGCCGCTGGTGGCGGCGATGAACAGCTCGCGCTCGCGACTGCAGATCCTGATCAGCAGCCAGCGCCGCTTCATCGCCGACGCCTCGCACCAGCTGCGCACGCCGCTGACGGTGCTGAAGACCCAGGCCGAACTGGCGCTGCGCGAATGCGACCGGCCGAACGCCGATCCGCAAGCCACGCGGGCGGCGCTGCGCGAGATCGTCCACAGCATCGCCGCCACCACCGATTCGACGGTCAACCTGGCCAACCGCCTGCTGACATTGGCGCGCATCGAACATGGCGGCGACGCCGACGGCGCGGCGGCCCAATCGGAACCGGCCTCGCTGCGCGACATCGCGCGCCAGGTGGGGCTGGAGATGGCGATGGCGGCGGTGTCCAAGCAGATCGACCTGTCGCTGGAGGCGGACAGCGAGTGCGTGGTGCAGGGCCAGGCCTTGCTGCTGCATGAACTGATCGCCAACCTGGTGGACAACGCGCTGCGCTACACGCCGCAGGGCGGCACCGTGACGCTGCGGGTGCGGCCTGGCGCGGGCGGCGTGCTGCTGGAGGTGGAAGACAGCGGCCATGGCATCGCCGCCGCCGAGCGTGAGCGGGTCTTCGCCCCCTTCTACCGCGCCGCCGCGACGCTGGAGCGCAATCCCGGCGGCGCCGGCCTGGGCCTGGCCATCGTCCGCGACATCGCCACGCTGCACGGCGCCAGCATCACGCTGGACGAAGCCGCAGGCGGCCAGGGCCTGAAAGTCACCGTAACCTTCCCCCACACCTGAACCACGGCCCCCAACGCCGCTGCGGTAAAATACGCGCTACCGCATTAGCGCTACCGCACCAACCAAGGATAAGTACATGATCACCAAAGAAGACATGGTCGAGCTGTTTGCCGACATGAAGCAGAACGCGCCGTGGGATATTTCGAAGCCGCTGTTGTGGGGCTATTTTTTCGCCGACACTACCAAGAGCAAACTGGAAGGCGTCTCGGCGCTGCTGAAGGCCAAGGGCTATCAGATCGTCGGCATCTACGACTCCAAGCCGGAAGCCAGCGTACCCGCGCTGTGGTGGCTGCACGTTGAAAAAGTCGAACACCACACCGCCGATACGCTGCACGTCCGCAACCAGGAACTCTACAAGTTCGCCGAAGAGCACCAGCTCGAATCCTACGACGGCATGGACGTCGGCCCAGCCGTCTGATTTCCGCCCCCTGGCGCTTGCCGTTACTGAGCTAGCGCCTTCTCGGCTTTCGCCAGGTTGCCCCGGTAGCCTTCCATCGCCTGCGGGCTTTTGCCGCCGGCCGTGCCCAGCGCGATCGCCTGCTGGAACTGCGCCTTTGCCTGCAAGGGCTGTTTCAATTCGAGCAGCAGTTCGCCATAGCTGTCATGCGCATTGGCCGACGCCGGGAAGGTGTCGGCGTTGAACTTCATGACCAGCGCCGCGACCTGCGGTTGCTTGCGCTTGCCCAGCATCGTATATCCCAGGCCGTTGATCTCGTTCTCGCCATAGCCGCTCTCCTTCAGCGCACTCGCCACCAGCTGCCCGGCCTCGCCGTCGCGCTTCGATTGCAACAGCGCGCCGGCGCGATCCAGGGTGCCCAGCAGCTTTTCCTGCGCCAGCTTGCGCACGCGGCGCTGCTCCTTTTCCGTCGCACTGGCGATCACCTGCTGTATGGCGCCGGCCACCAGCGCCGGTTCCTCCAGATGGATATTGTGTCCGCTGTTGGCGGTTACGACATGGCTGCCGCTGGAGAACTGCGTGAACAGCTGCTCATGCAGCGAACGCCACACCGCCACCGCAGGCACCGTGTGCATGAAGAACTCCGGCTGCTCGCGCACCATCGTCGATGTCAGCACCACGGCCGGCACGTCCGGCAGCTTCGGCGCCGGCAGCAGGCTGGCCGCCGCGAAAGCCTCGTCCACCAGCTTGCTCTCCGCCTTCAGCGGCGCGGGCGTCAGAGTGTCGAGATACTTCTGGTCTTGCGCCACCTTGGCGGCGTCGATCTTTTTAAGTTCGGTATCGAAGCGCTCCATGCTGGCGTCGACAAACACCATGCCCGCCACCTGCTCCGGATGGCGCTGGGCGAACAGGCGTATCAGGTAGCCGCCATACGAATGGCCCACCAGGATGAACGGCGGCGACAGGTGCGCCGCTTCGATCACCTGTTCGAATTCGGCGGCGCTGCGCTGGGGCGTACGCGCTTCGGGACGCGCATCGGATTTGCCGATGCCG
This sequence comes from Rugamonas rivuli, assembly GCF_009380165.1. GTDB lineage: Bacteria > Pseudomonadota > Gammaproteobacteria > Burkholderiales > Burkholderiaceae_D > Rugamonas > Rugamonas rivuli. The sequence continues at coordinate 260,772 of NZ_WHUF01000002.1, read as the reverse complement.
GCACGCGAGTAGACGAACACCTTGGCCGACTTGGCGATCTCCGGCGCCACCCGCCGCCATACCGACAGGTCGCTGGCGAAGCCCGATTCGAAAATCACTGTGTACGAGCCGCTGCCCGCGCTGACCGCATCGACATGATAGGCGCCGACGTTGACGCCATCCGCTTGCTCGCTGGCGGCGGACGCCACGGCCGGCATCATCGCGAAAGCGCACATCAGTGCTGCGGCAGCATATGTTCTGGAAAACGGCCTGCTCAATCGACGCTCCTGGTAGTCTTGGTTAATTTACAAGCTTAACCCAACTTAGGGCGCAATGGAAAGCAACAGTCTAAGCCGCCAGCGCGTATGACGCATCGTTGGCGCATGCCTGCACGCGGCGCGACGCCAGCACCGATACCGGCTGCTCGTCGCCGAGCAGCATCATCATCGCCGGCACGTCCAGGCCGTTGATCGCGGCCTGGAAGCGGCGCAGCAGTTCGCGGCACAGCTTTTCTCCCGGCGGCAGGTCATCCTCGCGCAAGCGCCGGCGGGCGCGCGCCAGGTGCTGGCGCGCGCCCGCCGTCTTGATGCCCAGCCTGGCCGCGATCTCGGCGTGCCCGCACTCGAACACGTCATGCAGCACCACCGCCAGCCGCTCGGAGGGCGACAGGCAGGCCAGCAAGCGGGCCAGCGCCTCGCCCAGTTCGGCACGACGCAGCAGGCTCTCTTCCGGCGTCTCGGCCGCCGCATCGGACGCCAGCTCCATCGCGGCGTGCGCGGCCGCCGCATCCCGCGCACGCTTGCGCAGCCGGTCGATCGATTGATGCTGCACGACGGTGGTCAGCCAGGCGGCCGGCGTTTCCAGCGCGCCCTGCTCGGCGACCCGCCATTTGAGAAAACAATCCTGCACGATGTCCTCGGCTTCCGCCTCGCTGCCGACGATGCGGCAGCTGATCGCTTTCAGGCGCGGACGCAACCGCTCGAACAGGGCGCCGTCGGTGTCGGCAATGCTGGACATGGTGAATCTCCTTGTATGAGGCTGGTGCCACTTGACGCTCGGCAGGGCCAAAGTGTGACACGCCGGCGATATATTTTTTTATTGTCACACAGCGCCGGCCGGCAAACGTCAAGCGATACCCAACTCTATCGCAAAAGGACCATCATGACTTCGCAATCTCCGCTGGCGCTCGGCCTGGTACCCACCGTCATCGAACACACGGCACGCGGCGAGCGCGCGTTCGACATCTATTCGCGCTTGCTGAAGGAGCGGGTGATCTTCCTGGTGGGAGAAGTGACCGAGCAATCGGCCAACCTGATCGTCGCGCAACTGCTGTTCCTGGAATCGGACGATCCCGGCAAGGATATTTCGCTGTACATCAATTCGCCGGGCGGCTCGGTGTACGCCGGCATGGCGGTGTACGACACGATGCAGTTCATCAAGCCGGACGTGTCGACGCTGTGCACGGGGTTCGCCGCCAGCATGGGTTCCTTCCTGCTGGCGGCGGGCGCCATCGGCAAGCGCTACGCCTTGCCCAACGCCCGCATCATGATGCACCAGCCGCACGGCGGATCGCAGGGTGTGGCGTCCGACATCGAGATCCAGGCGCGCGAAGTGCTGTACCAGCGCCATCGCCTCAACACCATCTACGCCGAACGCACCGGCCAGCCGCTGGCGCGGATCGAAAAAGATTCGGACCGCGACAACTACATGTCGGCCCAGCAGGGCGCGGCATACGGCTTGATCGACCGCGTGCTGACGTCCCGCGATCAGGCCTAACGCAAGGCCAGGCGCGAGCCGCCCGCGCGCGGCGCGTCTTCCAGCTTGAACACGCTGACCACTTCCGCCAGGTTGGCTGCCTGCTCCTGCAGCGAGCCCGCCGCTGCGGCGGCCTCCTCCACCAGCGCGGCATTCTGCTGCGTGGTGCTGTCGATTTCCGTCACCGCCAGGTTGACCTGGGCGATGCCTTCGCTCTGCTCGTGGCTGGCGGCGACGATCTCGCCCATGATGCTGGTCACCTGCTCCACCGACGAGACGATCTTGTTCATCGTCACGCCCGCCTCGTCCACCAGCACGCTGCCCGCATCCACTTTGACCACCGAATCGCTGATCAGTTCCTTGATTTCCTTGGCCGCGCTGGCCGAGCGTTGCGCCAGGTTGCGCACCTCGGAGGCCACCACCGCGAAGCCGCGTCCCTGCTCGCCGGCGCGCGCCGCTTCCACCGCCGCGTTCAAGGCCAGGATATTGGTCTGGAAGGCAATGCCGTCGATCACGGCGATGATGTCGACGATCTTGCGCGAGCTATCCTTGATCGACACCATGGTCTGCACCACGCGCCCCACCACCTCGCCGCCCTCGGTCGCATAGCCGGACGCCGACTGCACCAGCTGGTTGGCCTGCTTGGCGCTTTCCGCGTTCTGCGTCACGGTCGCGGTCAGCTCTTCCATCGCCGATGCCGTCTCTTCCAGGCTGGAGGCCTGCGCCTCGGTGCGCGCCGACAAATCCAGGTTGCCGCTGGCGATCTCGCTCGATGCCGTGGCGATGGTTTCCGTACTGTCGCGCACCTTGCGTATCGTCGCGTTCAGCGATGACACGAAACGGTTGAAGCCATCGGCCAGCGCGCCCACCTCGTCCTCGCTCTCGACCGGCATGCGGCGACTCAGGTCGCCATTGCCGTCGGCGATTTCGCCCAGCATCTGCGCGGCGCGCGCCACCGGCGCGGCAATCGCGCGGCTGACCAGGAAGACCACGAACAGGCCGATACCGCCGCCCACCAGGCCGCCCACCAGCGCCGAGATCGTCACCGAGCGCGTCACGGCGCCCAGCACTTCGGCCTCCGGCACTTCGGCGATCACATACATGTTCAACTCCGGCACGAAGGACGAGGCCACCAGGCGCTTGCCGCCCGGCGCCGAGTAACTGGCGCTGGCGTAGCTCTGGCCGCCCAGCAGCTTGGTGCTGAGCTCGGCGTTGAAGCCCGGCAGATCCTTCATAAAATGCTGGCCGTCCGCCAGCGCGGTCTCGCGGTGCACGATCAGCATGCCGTTCGGCCGCACCAGGTAGACGAAGCCGGACAAGCCGACCTTGTAGCTGCGGATGTTCTCGGCCAGCTTGTTGACCGACAGCCCCAGGCTGGCGACGCCGATCTTGCCGTCGCCGGTATCGAAGCGGGTGTTGATGAAGACGTTGTAGGTGGTCGCGCCCGGCTCCTTGTCCAGGTTCAGCGAATACGGCTTGCCGCTGGCGAGGAAGCCGTAGAACCACTGGTCGCCCGCCGCGCCCTTGTCCAGCGTGCGGTTGTAGCCCTTGTCGTCGAAATACTTGCCGGTGCTGCCGGAGACCCACGACACCGCGGCGGCCTTCATGGTCTTGCGGATGCTGGCCGAGTAGGCGATCCAGGCCGGCACGCCGCTGTCCGGCAAGCCCGCCTTTTCCCAGTCCAGCAGGAAGGTATTGCCGCTGACCGACAGCGTGGCCGCCAGCGGTTCGCCGATCTGGCGCAGGATGTCGTTGCGGATTTCGCCCACCTCGGCCGGCAGCTCCTGGTTGACCACCCGCTCGCGGATGCTGTTGCCCGTCATGACCACGCTCAGCGTGGCTGAAATCGCCAGGAACAGCAGCAGGCAGGCCGCCATGCTGAGCATCAGTTTTTGCTGGATCGACAAACGCCGCAGAAGACTAGCCATGACACTCCCCAAAGGTTAAATCGGCACAACTACATTTGTAAATCAGCGTAATCGAAGAGTGTTGCCATGCGCAACATAATATTCCGCTTCCGTGCCGAACAACAACGCAACCAATCGAACAGGCTGTAAGGCCGCTTTCACCATATCATTCAGACCATATAGAGACTAATTAACGACGATGCTAACGAAACTTTCGTTTCGCCAGCTGCTGCTGGGCGTCTTCCTGCTGATCGCCGTGCTGCTGAGCGCGGCCTCGCTGCACGCGTTGTGGACACTGGACCGGCTCGCCGCCCACAGCCGCGACAGCGGACGCCACGCCCTGGCACTGACCGAAAACACCCAACAACTTGCCGAGCGCAGCGTCGCCATGGCGCGCAGCGCGCGCCAATTCCTGGTGCTGGACGATCCCGCCTTCCGCACGCGCTACGCCGACGCCTGGCGCGAGGCGCGCGCGGCGCTGGACGCGGTGGCCGCCGCCCTGCCCTACACGCCGCCCGGCACCTTCGACCGTTGGCGCCGTGCCGGCGAGCAGGCCTGGGACATCCTGCAGGCGCCGGCGCGGCCGCGCTCCAGCGCGCGCCAGCAGGCGCTGGAGAAAGTGCTGGCGCCGCTGCCGTCGGTGAACGCCGAGCTGGCCGACGAGGTCAAGCTGGAAGTGGAACGCCGCAACAGCGTGCTGTTGAGCGAGCTGGACCAGCGGCGCGGCGTGCTGAAGGGGCAAGTGATGGCGTCCATCGTCCTGGCGGCGCTGCTGGCGGGCGGCTTTGGGCTGTGGCTGTCGCGCCCGCTGGCGCAGATCGAGTCGGCCATCGACCGGCTCGGCGAGAACCGCTACGACCAGCCCATCGCCGTGCGCGGCCCCAGCGACTTGCAGCGCGTGGGCCAGCAGCTGAACTGGTTGCGCCAGCGGCTGTCGGACCTGGAGGCGGACAAGGCGCGCTTCCTGCGCCAAATATCGCACGAGCTGAAGACGCCGCTGGCGGCGCTGCGCGAAGGCGTGGCCTTGCTGGAGGATGGCGTGGCCGGCGCACTGTCGCCCAACCAGCGCGAGATCGCCGGCATCCTCAACCAGAACACGGCGGCGCTGCAATCGCAGATCGAAGCGCTGTTGCGCTACAACGCCGCCACCTTCGACGCCCACCACCTTCAACGCGAGCCGACCGACGTGGCGGTGCTGCTGGCCCAGGCCATCGCCACCCAGCGCCTGCAAACGCAGGCCGCCGGCTTGAGCGTCACGGTCGAGGGCACGGCCCGGACCATCGCCGTCGACGCCGAGAAACTGGCGGTCGCGGTCGGCAACCTGCTGTCGAACGCGGTGCGCTTCAGTCCACACGGCGGACAGGTGGCCTTCCATCTCGCCGAGGCCGGCGGCAAGCTGCGCATCGACTGCATCGACCAGGGACCGGGCGTGGCGCCCGACGACGCGGCCCGCATCTTCGAACCGTTTTACCAGGGCGCGCGCCAGCCGCCCGGTGCGCGCCGGGGCAATGGCATCGGCCTGTCCATCGTGTACGAATACGTTGCCGCCCATGGCGGCGCCCTGCAACTGCTGCCCTCCGAACGGGGCGCGCATTTCCGAATTGAATTGCCTTATGACCTATGATTTAACTTCCGTTGCGGGGCGCCGCTGGCTGCTGCTGATGCTCAGCCTGTCGCTGGCCGCCTGCACGCTGACCACGCCCCGCCCCACGCTGCCCACGCCGGCCGAGGTGACGCTGCCGCCGCCACCGGTCATCGTCGAACTGCCGCCGCCACCGCCGCCGGACGAGGTCGGGCCGCTGCTCAGCTATCACCTGCAACTGCGCAAGATGACGCAGGGCGATATGCTGAAAGAGTTGAGCGGCCTGGGCCTGCAACAGCGCAGCCCACGCGTGGCGATCCAGATGGGCATGGTGCTGATGCTGACGCGCGGCAGCGGCGACCTGGCGCGCGCCCAGGCGCTGCTCGACAGCGTGGCCACCGCCACCGAGACCGAGGCGCAGCCGTTCAAGGCGCTGGCGCAACTACTGTCCAGCAATTGCGCCGAGACGCGGCGACTGGCCGAGCATGCCGACAAGCTGGCCTTGCAGCAAAAGGACAGCCAGCGCCGCATCGACCAGCTCAACGAGATGCTGGAAGGCTTGAAGACCATCGAACGCACGCTGCCGGCCCGTCCGGCGGTGGGGCCGCAGGCGGTGATCAAATGAGCGCCCGGGCCGATGACATGACGACCGGCGCCGATCCGGCGGCGGGTAGCCAGCGGCGCGAGCCCGGCTCGCTGACCCGCGAGCGCGACAACGGCGCCCCGCGCAGCGCCGACGCCGGCCAGGGCGCCCACCTGCTGCTGGTCGACGACGACGCCGACCTGCTGCGTCTGCTGTCCATGCGCCTGACCGCCAACGGCTACCGCGTCACCGCCGTCGGCAGCGCCGAGGCCGCGCTGGCGCGCATGTCGATCGAGCTGCCGCGCCTGGTAATCAGCGACATCCGCCTGCCGGACCGCGACGGCATGTCGCTATTCCAGGAAATCCGCCACACCTACCCTGCGCTGCCGGTGATCTTGCTGACCGCCCACGGCACCATCCCCGACGCGGTCGAAGCCACCACGCTGGGCGCCTACGCCTACCTGACCAAACCCTTCGACGCCAAGACGCTGCTGGAGCGCATCGTCCAGGCGCTGAGCCTGTCCGCGCCCGAGCCCGGCCCCGCCAGCGGCGACCACGCCTGGCGCGCGGGCCTGATCAGCCGCAGCCAGTGCATGGACGAGCTGCTGGCCGAAGCGCGGCTGGTAGCCGCCTCCGACGCCAGCATCCTGATCCGCGGCGAAAGCGGCACCGGCAAGGAGTTGCTGGCCAACGCCATCCATCGCGCCAGCCGGCGCAGCAAGGCGCCCTTCATCGCCGTCAACTGCGGCGCGATACCGGAGGCGCTACTGGAGTCCGAACTGTTCGGCCACGTCAAGGGCGCCTACACCGGCGCCGTCGCCAGCCGCGAAGGCCTGTTGCAGGCGGCCGACGGCGGCACGCTCTTCCTCGACGAGATCGGCGACATGCCGCTGCTGCTGCAAGTGAAGCTGCTGCGCGTGCTGCAGGAGCGCGTGGTGCGCCAGCTGGGCTCGGACATCGCGCGCCCGGTGGACGTACGCATCCTGTCGGCCACCCACCGCGACCTCGACGTGGCGATGCAGGAAGGCCAGTTCCGCGAAGACCTGTACTACCGCCTCAACGTCATCACGCTGACCTTGCCGCCTCTGTCGCAGCGCCGCGAAGACATCGCGCCGATGGCGACCCAGTTCCTGCAGACGCTGGCCGCCAAGTACGGCAAGACCGTGCGCGGCTATGCCCCCGGCGCGCTGGAGGCGCTGACCACGGCCGCCTGGCCGGGCAATGTGCGGCAGTTGTACAACGTGGTCGAACATGTGTGCGCGCTGGCGACGGCGCCGCTGGTGCCCTTGTCGCTGGTGCAGCGGGCGCTGCGGGTGCCGTCGCTGGAGGTGTTGAGCTACACCGAAGCCAAGCAGCGCTTCGAGCGCAACTACCTGGTCCAGCTGCTGAAGCTGACCGACGGCAACGTGGCCGACGCCGCCCGCCTGGCCGAACGCAATCGCACGGAGTTCTACCGTCTGCTGCAAAAACACGACCTGGATGCCAGCCTGTTCCGCGCCGACGGCGCCGCTGTCGCCGCCGAGCGACAGGAATAATCCCTTACAAATCAGCCACTTGCGGAATGGCGGCGGAAGCTTGTCGCCATCTCCCGACAAAACCCGGGCAATATGGCCTGAAATACCACGGGCGATCGGTTTCCACTAGGAAAATTATACATAAGCCTTTGATTTCAATGTGGTTTTCAGAGCTGGCACGGGGTTTGCAAAGGAGAGGATAACGTCACTGACGTTTCACCCTTAAACTGAAAAAAGGAAGCAAATCATGATGACTACCAAACTGATCGCCCGCCTGATGGTTGCCGCCACCCTGACCGCCGCTGCCGCCACCGGCACCGCGTTTGCCGCAGGCCAGACCGAAGCCGCCATGGCCGGCGCCGCCAAGACCGGCACCGCCACCAATGACGAAGCCATCACCAGCAAAATCAAGGCTTCCCTGGCAGATCAAAAACAAATCGGCGTGACCACCACCGACGGTGTGGTTGTGTTGAGCGGCGCGGTAGCGAGCACCGACATCGGCACCAAGGCGATTCAGGTTGCGTCGGCTGTGCCTGGCGTGAAAGAAGTAAAAAGCGAACTGACCGTCGCTTCGAAGTAAGTAGTACCGCAGTACCGTAGTAGCAGCAACCCCGGAGTAAATAGGAGAAACCCTTCACCGGACAGCGTGCGTAGACGCTGTCCGGTTTTTTTTCGTCTTTAAATCAGCTCAGGTTTTCCAGGCGGATCTTGGTGACGTTGCCGCATACTGTGGCCAGGCCTTCGATCTTGGCGATGGCCGCCAGCACGTTCTTCTCCTGCGTCTGGTGCGTCAGGAAGATGATGTCGGTGCGCGTCTCGCCTTCCGCCGGCTCCTTCTGCATCATGGCGTCGATCGAGATGGTGGCGTCGGCCAGGATGCGCGTCAGGTCGGCCAGCACGCCCGGCTGGTCGCTGACGTTCATGCGCAGGTAGTAGCTGGTGGTGATCTCCGCCATCGGCAGGATCTCGATATCGGTCATCGCGTTCGGCTGGAAGGCCAGGTGCGGCACGCGGTGCTCGGCGTCGGCCGTGGCCAGGCGGGTGATGTCGACCAGGTCGGCGATCACGGCCGACGCGGTCGGCTCGGAGCCTGCGCCCTTGCCGTAGTACAGCGTGGCGCCGACGGCGTCGCCATGCACCAGCACGGCGTTCATCGCGCCTTCGACGTTGGCGATCAAACGCTTCGATGGGATCAGCGTCGGATGCACGCGCAGCTCCACGCCTTCCACGCCGTTGACCTTGGCACGCTTGGCGATGCCCAGCAGCTTGATGCGGTAGCCCAGCTGCTCGGCGTAGCGGATGTCGATGGCGTTCAGCTTGGAGATGCCCTCAACGTGCGCCTTGTCGAACTGCACCGGAATGCCGAAGGCAATCGCCGACATGATGGTGGCCTTGTGCGCCGCGTCCACGCCTTCGATGTCGAAGGTCGGGTCGGCTTCGGCATAGCCCAGCTCTTGCGCCTGCTTGAGCACGGTCGCGAAGTCCAGGCCCTTGTCGCGCATCTCGGACAGGATGAAGTTGGTGGTGCCGTTGATGATGCCGGCCAGCCATTCGATGCGGTTGGCGGTCAGGCCTTCGCGCAGCGCCTTGATGATGGGGATGCCGCCGGCCACGGCCGCTTCGAACGCCACCATCACGCCCTTGGCTTGCGCGGCGGCGAAGATTTCATTGCCGTGCACGGCCAGCAGCGCCTTGTTGGCGGTGACGACGTGCTTGCCGTTGGCGATGGCTTGCAGCACCAGCGCCTTGGCCTGGTCGTAGCCGCCGATCAGCTCGACGACGATATCGATCTCGGGATCGTTGACGATGTCGAACGGGTCGGCCACCACTTTGACCTTGCCGCCGGTGCGCGTCTTGGCGCGCTCCAGGTTGCGGGCCGAGACGGCCACCACTTCGATGCCGCGTCCGGCGCGGCGGCGAATTTCTTCCTGGTTACGGGCCAGCACATCGAACGTACCGCCGCCGACATTGCCGACGCCTAACAAACCTATTTTGATGGGTTTCATATAAATCGTTTCTATTGTTTTATTAGAAGCTGGCGCCGTGACGTTTCCGGTAGCCTTCCATGAATTTGGCGATGCGGCCGAAGGCCTCGATCATATCGTCCGAATTCGGCAGGAACACGACGCGGAAATGATCCGGCGCGATCCAGTTGAAACCGCTGCCCTGGACGATCAGCACTTTTGTTTCAGCCAGCAGCTCGTAGGCGAATTGCTGGTCGTCCGCGATCGGGTAGATCTTCGGATCAAGGCGTGGGAACATGTACAGCGCAGCTTTCGGCTTGACGCAAGTTACGCCTGGAATATCGGTGAGCAGCTTGTAAGCCAGGTCGCGCTGCTTGAGCAGGCGTCCGCCCGGTCCCACCAGGTCGTGAATCGACTGGTAGCCGCCGAGCGCGGTCTGGATCGCAAACTGGCCCGGCGCGTTGGCGCACAGGCGCATCGAGGCCAGCATGTTCAGGCCTTCGATATAGTCTTTTGCATGGCCCTTCTCGCCCGACACCACCATCCAGCCGGCGCGGTAGCCGCAAGCGCGGTAGTTCTTCGACAGGCCGTTGAAGGTGACGAACAGCACGTCATCGGCCAGCGAGGCGATGGACACGTGCTCGGCGCCGTCGTACAGCACCTTGTCGTAGATTTCGTCGGCGTAGATGATCAGCTGGTGCTGACGCGCCAGTTCGATGATCTGCAACAGCAGCTCGACCGGGTACAGCGCGCCGGTCGGATTGTTCGGGTTGATGACGACGATGGCGCGCGTGTTGGAATTGATCTTGCGGCGCATGTCTTCGATGTCCGGGAACCAGTCCTGCATCTCGTCGCACACATAGTGCACCGGCGTGCCGCCCGACAGCGACACGGCGGCGGTCCACAGCGGATAGTCGGGCGCCGGCACCAGCACTTCGTCGCCGGTGTTGAGCAACGCGTTCATCGACATCACGATCAGCTCGGACGCGCCATTGCCGAGGTAGACATCCTCGATGGTCACGCCGGGAATATTCTTGCCCTGGGTGTAGTGCACCACGGCCTTGCGCGGCGCGAACATGCCCTTGGAATCGGTGTAACCCGCAGCATTGTGCAGGTTGATTTTCATGTCCTGGACGATTTCATCCGGCGGATCGAAACCGAACACGGCGAGGTTGCCGATATTCAACTTCGTGATCTTGTGGCCTTCTTCCTCCATTTGCCGGGCTTTTTCCGGCACCGGGCCGCGGATCTCGTAGCAGACTTCCGCTAATTTGTTCGATTTTTGAATCGGTCGCAAAATAAAATCCTGTCTTGGTGAGGCAAACCGCTCAGGACTGCCAAAATCGCCCCGGCGGCCCGTGCTGCAATGCGAAAAGACCCATTCTGCCGAAAGCCTCCCATTTAATCAACCTTTGAGGAATGGAAAGCTCAGGAACACCCCGGAAAAACGCTACAATGGCGCTTCTTTTGCCGACTAAAACCGCGATTTCTGTCATGAAGCTCCACGCCAGCGATACTCAAAAATACCAGACCGTTACCGGTTACGATGAAACCGGGGTCGAAATCAACGCCCAGCGCTATAACTACAGCCTGATCGTGCTGCCGGAAATCCCGCCGCGCGCCTGGGATGCCCCCACCTTCGAATCTATTACCGCAGAGCATTTCGTCACTATCGGCGGCGACAACCCGGACGTCGTCATCCTTGGCACCGGCGCCAAGCAGCGCTTCATTCACCCACGCCTGACCGCCGCGCTGACCATGCGCCGCATCGGCGTCGAATGCATGGACAGCCAGGCCGCCTGCCGCACCTACAACATCCTGATGGGCGAAGGCCGCAAGGTCACGCTCGCTCTGATCATTGACCACACCGAGGGCAAGCCCGCCTGATGAACGACCTGTACAACTCCAAGAAATTCGTCTGGACGCTGCTGGCCGCGTTCATCATCGTCTGGCTGTACGTGCTGGGCGTGCGCACGCTGGTGCCGCCCGACGAGGGCCGCTACGCCGAAATGGCGCGCGAAATGTTCGTCAACGGCGACTGGATCACCACGCGCCTGAACGGCATCAAGTATTTTGAGAAGCCGCCGCTGCAAACCTGGATGAACGCGGCCTCGTTTGCCGTGTTCGGCCTGGGCGAGTGGCAAGCCCGCCTGTGGACCGGCCTGTGCGGCCTGGGCGGCGTGATCCTGACCGGCTACGCGGGCAACCGCGTGTTCGGTGCGCGTGCCGGCTTCTACGCCGCGCTGGCGCTCGGTTCCAGCCTGTTCTGGGTGGCTTCCGGCCAGATCGATTCGCTGGACATGAGCCTGTCCGGCATGATGACCATCGTGCTGTGCGCGGTGCTGATCGCCCAGCGCGACGGCGCCTCCGACGGCGAACGCCGCAACTGGATGCTGCTGTGCTGGACAGGCATGGCGCTGGCGGTGCTGGCCAAGGGCCTGATCGGCCTGGTGCTGCCGGGCGCGGTGCTGGTGCTGTACTCGGCGCTGTCGGGCGATATCGCCATCTGGAAGCGCCTGCACCTGGGCAAGGGCCTGCTGCTGTTCTTCGCCGTCGCCACGCCGTGGTTCGTGCTGGTGGCGCTGCGCAATCCCGAGCAGCCGCACTTCTTCTTCGTGCACGAGCACTGGGAACGCTTCTTCCTCAAGACTCACCACCGCGAAGGCGCGTGGTACTACTTCTTCGCCATGCTGATCCCCGGCATCGTGCCGTGGCTGGGCGTGCTGCCGCAGGCGCTGTGGGGCGCCGTGCGCCGCGAGCGCAGCGGCGTGTTCCAGCCCAAGCTGATGCTGCTGATCTGGGCCGTGTTCATTTTCTTCTTCTTCAGCTACTCCAGCTCCAAGCTGCCCGGCTACATCCTGCCGATCTTCCCGGCGCTGGCCCTGCTGATCGCCGTGTATCTGGAAAACGCCTCGCGCCGCAACCGCATGATCGCCGCCGGCCTGCTGGTGCTGATCGGCGTGGGCGGCGTGGCCGCCGTGCCGCAGATGGTGCACATGGCCGTGCGCCACCACGAGGAAACCGCGCTGCTGGAAGCCTACCAGCCGTGGGTGCTGATGGCAGGCATCATCGCCGCGGCCGGCGGCGCGCTGGCGCTGCTGCATGCGCGCCACCTGCGCCGCGACCTGACGGTGCTCACCATGGCCGTGGCCGGCTTCATCGCGACCCAGCTGATACTGACCGGCTTCGAGCCGTATGGCAAAATGCGCGCCGGTAAAGTGGTGGCAATGAAGATGCTGCCCGAGCTCAAGCCCGACACCAAGATCTATTCGGTCGACACCTACGAGCAGTCGATGACCTTCTACCTGCAACGCACCGTGGTGCTGGTCGATTACTGGGATGAGTTCACCTTCGGCCTGCGCCAGCAGCCGGAGCTGTCGATTCCGACGGTCGAGCAGTTCGTGGTGCTGTGGAATCAGCACACCGCGCAAGGCGTCAAGGCGTTGGCCATCCTCAGCCCGGAGAAGTATGCCGAGCTCAAGGAGGACGGCCTGACCATGCGCGTGGTGGCCGAGGATACGCGCCGCGTCGTGGTGGCCAACCTGTAAATCTTATAAATAATATTAATGAATATTGCAACTTTCAGTTTTATCGTCGTCGGCGTGCTGCTCAACGCGGTGGCCCAGCTGCTGCTCAAGGCCGGCACCAAGAACATCGGCGAGATCCATCTGACGCTGAACAATCTGTTCTCGGTCGGCCTCAAGGTGGCGAGCCAGCTGCCCATCATCGGCGGCCTGACCTGCTACGTGCTGTCGGTAGTGCTGTGGATCATCGCCCTGTCGCGGGTGGACGTGTCGATCGCCTACCCGATGCTGTCGCTGGGTTATGTGGTGACGGCGGTCGGCGCCTGGTACCTGTTCGGCGAAGCGCTGACGGTGCAGCGCCTGGTCGCCATCGGCATCATCCTGGTGGGCGTCGCCTTGCTGGCGCGTACCTGACGAACAATTTAGAATGCGGCCATAAGCCAAAAACAACGAGAGCGAACTACCCAATGACCTCCGCCTTACCCTTCTTGCCTTTTTCGAAACCTACAATCGATGAGGCAACCATCGCCGCCGTCAGCGACGTGCTGCGTTCCGGCTGGATCACCAGCGGCCCGAAAGTGGCCGCCTTCGAAGCCCAGATGTCCGAGTATTTCGGCGGCCGCCCCGTGCGCACCTTCAATTCCGGCACCTGCACGATGGAAATCGCGCTGCGCATCGCCGGCATCGGCGCCGGCGACGAAGTCATCACCACGTCGATCTCGTGGGTCGCCACGGCCAACGTCATCATCGAAGTAGGCGCCACGCCGGTGTTCGCCGATATCGACCCGATCACCCGCAATATCGACCTCGACAAAGTGGAAGCCGCGATCACCCCGCGCACCAAGGCCATCATCCCGGTCTACCTGTCCGGCCTGCCCGTCGACATGGACCGCCTGTACGCCATCGCCAAAAAGCACAATCTGCGCGTGATCGAGGACGCGGCCCAGGCCTTCGGCTCCGAATGGAATGGCAAGCGCATCGGCTCGTTCGGCGATTTCGTCTCGTTCAGCTTCCAGGCCAACAAGAACATCACCACCGGCGAAGGCGGTGCGCTGGTGCTGAACAATCTCGAAGAAGCCAAGCTGGCCGAGAAGTACCGCCTGCAAGGCGTGACCCGCAGCGGCGTCGACGGCATCGATGTCGATGTCCTGGGCGGCAAGTACAACATGAGCGACATCATGGCCGCCATCGGCCTGGGCCAGTTCGCCAACATCGACAACATCACCGCGCACCGCCGCAACCTGGCGCGCCATTACTACCAGGCTTTCGGCGCGGATTTCGAAGCCCTGTCCGGCACCCAGCTGCCGCTGCAGGCGTTTGAGTCCAGCAATTACCATCTGTTCCAGATCGTGCTGCCCGATAACGGCCCGACCACGCGCGCCGACTTCATGCGCGCCATGCAGGAGCGCTACAACATCGGCACCGGTTATCACTACGCACCGATCCACCTGTTCACCATGTACCGCGAGCGCGGCTTCAAGGAGGGCATGTTCCCCGTCTCGGAAAAAATCGGCCGCCTGACCGTCACCCTGCCGATGTTCTATGCCATGACTACGGCCGATGTCGACCGTGCCGTCGCAGCCGTGAAAGCGATTTTGATCAAATGAGCGTGTCGTTGATGAAACCTGAAATTACCGTCGTTATCCCGATCTATAACGAACAGGCCGGCCTGCAAGCGCTGTTCGACCGCCTGTACCCGGCGCTCGACAAGCTGGACACGACCTACGAGATCGTGTTCGTCAACGACGGCAGCCGCGACAACTCGGTGTCGATCCTGGCCGAGCAGTTCCGCACCCGCCCCGACGTCACCCGCGTGGTGCTGTTCAACGGTAACTACGGCCAGCACATGGCCATCCTGGCGGGCTTCGAAGCGTCGCGCGGCGACATCATGATCACGCTGGACGCCGACCTGCAGAACCCGCCCGAGGAAATCGGCAACCTGGTCGCCAAGATCCGCGAAGGCTACGACTACGTCGGCTCGATCCGCCGCAAGCGCCAGGATTCGGCGTGGCGCACCTACGCGTCCAAGGCCATGAACCACCTGCGCGAACGCATCACCAACATCAAGATCACCGACCAGGGCAATATGCTGCGCGCCTACGGCCGCAATGTGATCGACCTGGTCAACCAGTGCGGCGAGGTCAACACCTTCGTGCCGGCGCTGGCCTACCGCTTCGCCCGCAAGCCGACCGAGATCATCGTCGAGCACGAGGAACGCGCGGCCGGCGAATCGAAGTACTCCTTGTACAGCCTGATCCGTCTGAATTTCGACCTGGTCACCGGCTTCTCGCTGGTGCCGCTGCAATTCTTCTCGATGTTCGGCATCCTGCTGTCGCTGGCCTCCGGCCTGCTGGTGTTCGTGCTGCTGATACGCCGCCTGTTCCTGGGCGCGGAAGCCGAGGGTCTGTTCACGCTGTTCGCGATTGCATTCTTCTTCATGGGAACCATCCTGTTCGGCATCGGCCTGTTGGGCGAATACGTCGGCCGCATCTTCCAGCAAGTGCGCGCGCGCCCTCGCTACGTGGTACAAACGATACTGGAACAAAAACCCGGCCAGTCGCTCGACATGCCGGCCGGTGTGGAGAAACGTACCGTAGGCCGAGGCCATGACTGATTTCGATAAACCGCAACGCGCCGTCGTCTTCGGCTACCACAACGTCGGCGTCCGCTGCCTGAAGGTGCTACTTGCCGGCGGTGTCGACGTCGCGCTGGTGGTCACGCACGAGGACAGCGACAACGAAAACATCTGGTTCGAATCGGTGATTTCGCTGTGCCAGGCCGAGGGCATTCCCTACATCACGCCGGACGATGCCAAATCGCCGGAGCTGCTGGAGCAGGTCCAGGCGGCCAAGCCGGACCTGATGTTCAGCTTCTACTACCGCAACATGCTGCCGGCCGAGCTGCTGGCGGTGGCGCCCGCGTTCAATATGCACGGCTCGCTGCTGCCGGAATTCCGCGGCCGCGCGCCAGTCAACTGGGCGGTGCTCAATGGCGCCACCGTCACCGGCGCCTCGCTGCACGAGATGACCGTCAAGCCCGACGCCGGCGCCATCGTCTCGCAGATGGAAGTGCCCATCCTGCCGGACGACACCGCGCACGAAGTGTTCGGCAAAGTCACCGTGGCGGCCGAGCAGGCGCTGTGGCGCGTGCTGCCGTCGCTGCTGGACGGCACGGCACCGCGCATCAAGAACGACCTGAGCAAGGGCGGCTACTTCGGCGGCCGCAAGCCCGAGGATGGCCGCATCAACTGGCTGATGCCGGCGCAGGATGTGTACAACCTGCACCGCGCCGTGGCGCCGCCCTACCCGGGCGCCTTCACCGATATCGGCGGTGTGCGTTATGTGCTGCAACGGGCCCGATTGTCTGGCAATTTCGGCAATGTTGTATCGCTAAGTTTGCCACCGGGCTTGACAGTAGTGGATAATTGCATCTTTGGCGTGTGCGGCGATGGCCGCATGCTGACGATTTCCGCCTTGACGGCCGACGGGGAACCCGTGACGGCTGAGCAGTTGCAATCCCGCCTGGCGGAGCTGTCCGCTGGCGGACAATGAACATTACCTGGGTAACTATCAAATGAAAAAAGTCCTCATCCTCGGCGTCAACGGCTTCATCGGCCATCACCTGTCGAAGCGCATCCTGGAAACGACCGACTGGCATGTCTACGGCATGGACATGAGCACCGACCGCATCACCGACGTGCTGGAGAACGAGGCGTACAAGTCGCGCATGCACTTCTTCGAAGGCGACATCACGATCAACAAGGAATGGGTCGAGTACCACGTCAAGAAATGCGACGTGATCCTGCCGCTGGTCGCCATCGCCACACCGTCGACCTACGTGAAGGCGCCGCTGCGCGTGTTCGAACTGGACTTCGAGGCCAACCTGCCTATCGTCCGCTCGGCCGCCAAGTACGGCAAGCACCTGGTGTTCCCGTCGACCTCGGAAGTGTATGGCATGTGCCACGACGACGAGTTCGATCCTGAGAACTCGGAACTGGTCTGCGGCCCGATCAACAAGCCGCGCTGGATCTACTCCAACGCCAAGCAGCTGATGGACCGCGTGATCTGGGGCTACGGCATGGAAGGCTTGAACTTCACGCTGTTCCGTCCGTTCAACTGGATCGGCGCCGGCCTGGATTCGATCCACACGCCGAAAGAAGGCTCGTCGCGCGTGGTGACGCAGTTCTTCGGCCACATCGTCCGCGGCGAGAACATCTCGCTGGTCGATGGCGGCGCGCAGAAACGCGCGTTCACCGACATCGACGACGGCATCGACGCGCTGATGAAGATCATCGACAACAAGGACGGCGCTGCTTCGGGCAAGATCTACAACATCGGCAACCCGGTCAACAACTACTCGATCCGCGACCTGGCCGGCATGATGCTGAAGTTGGCCGAGGAATATCCTGAGTACGCCACCGGCGCCAAGCAGGTCAAGATCGTTGAAACCACTTCGGGCGCCTACTACGGCACCGGCTACCAGGACGTGCAGAACCGCGTGCCTAAGATCACCAACACCTGCGAAGAGCTGGGCTGGAAGCCGACCACCTCGATGGCCGACGCGCTGAAGAAAATCTTCGACGCCTACCGCGGCCAGGTGGCCGAAGCACAAAAACTGATGGACTAAGATTTGACCGAGACTTTGCAAACGCAAGCGCCGCTGATGGTGTTGAAGATCGATGTCGACACCTACCGCGGCACCCGTGAAGGCACCATGAACCTGGTGCAGATGCTGAAGGCCCACAAGGCCCAGGCGACTTTCCTGTTTTCGCTGGGGCCGGATCACACCGGCTGGGCGCTGCGCCGCGCGCTGCGTCCGGGTTTCTTCAGCAAAGTCTCGCGCACGTCCGTCGTTGAGCATTACGGCCTCAAGACGCTGATGTACGGCACCCTGCTGCCGGGTCCGGATATCGGCAAGGATTGCGCCGGCGAGATGCGCTCCGTGCGCGACGCCGGTTTCGAATGCGGCATCCATACCTGGGACCACGTGCTGTGGCAGGACAATGTCGCCAAGCGCGACGGCGCCTGGTCCACCAGGATGATGCGCAAGGCCGCCGCCCGTTTTTCGCAAGTGTTCGGCACGGCGCCACGCACCCACGGCGCCGCCGGCTGGCAGATGAACAACGCCGCCTTCGCCGAGCATGACGCCGCCGGCTACGCCTACGCGTCCGACGGCCGCTGCGTGTTGAACGACAACGGCACGCTGGCCAATCCGGCCGACGGCCCGCATCGCTTATCCGACGGCGACAAGGTGCTGTCCCACATCCAGCTGCCGACCACGCTGCCGACGCTGGATGAGCTGCTGGGCCGCGAAATCGACGGCGTCACCATCGGCACCGGCAATATCGCCGCCTTCCTGCTGAAGCTGACGGCCGGCGCCACGCGCGACCACGTTTATACTTTGCATTCCGAACTTGAAGGGCAAAAACTCGCCCCCATATTCGAGCAGTTATTGGCTGGCTGGAAGGCGCAGGGTTACACATTGGCGTCGATGGCCGATTACCATCAGAAGGTCCGGCATCAGACCATGCCGGTTTGTCCGATCACCTGGGGCGAGCTGCCGGGTCGTTCGGGACAGCTGATCGTACAGGGCGCCGCCCGTTCTTAATGCGTATCGTTCAGGAGAGTGCCTGTGGCTGATAGCCCATCCGTCGTACCCGATTTTTCCGCCGCCATGACCAGCGGCCAGACCTTCCAGCTGTCGGGCCGTCCCGCCCGCCATACCGTGCTGTTCTTCTACCCCAAGGACAACACCCCGGGCTGCACCACCGAAAACATGGCTTTCCGCGACCTGCACGAGCAATTCCAGGCCGCCGGCGCCGAAGTCTACGGCATCAGCCGCGACTCGCTGCGCTCGCACGAAAGCTTCAAGACCAAGCTGGGCCTGCCCTTCGAGCTGATTTCCGACCCTGATGAGGCCGTCTGCCTGCAGTTCGGCGTCATGAAGATGAAGCAAATGTACGGTAAGACTGTACGCGGCATCGAACGCAGTACGTTTGTGATTGACGCTACCGGTCAATTGGTGAAAGAATGGAGAGGCGTGAAGGTAGCGGGTCACGTCGATGAAGTGCTGGAATTTGTAGCGCGTCAGGCTTAGTTTCAGGATGCGCGTTGCAGCTTCCGGAGTTGCCCAACCGAACCAAGCCTATTCAGCTATTTTGAGTCATCACTGTAATTCACACCACCACCCTACATGGTGGCCAGCCGGCCACCACGCGGTACTTTCTCCGGGCATGATGAGCGCCCGTCGGCAGTCTTATAACCCTGTTTTTACCCAGCATCCACCCCAACGGTCCCAACGTTTCCTTGACCGGGAAGCGTGCTGCACCAATGGGCGGATTCCTCCAGATATTCTTCAAATGAGATCCTGATGCCACTGCCAAAATTACCTAGTAAGCCAGCGACTTTACTTCTGGCGAAAGATTATCCAAAAGCGACAGGGCCGCGCCCAGTCCCCGCCATCGCAGCGGTGGCTGAAGTCGCGCCCGCGCCGAAGAAAGCGGCGCCTGTCAAAGCAGTGCCTGTAGCAAAAACCAAAGTCGAAGCACCGAAAACCAGCAGCAAGTCCAAAGCCGTGGCGGCCGTACTGAAGGCCGCCCCAGCCGTATTGAAGAACGCCGCAGCCGGCATCGCGCCAGCCGCGGCCAAACCGGCCGCCAAGGCCAAGCCGGTGCCGGCCGCGCGCGGCAAGGTCACGCCGATCACCGCCGAGGCCCCGCATCCGGCCAAGCACAAGCCGCATGAAGTGGCGATCAAGTCGTCGACCAGCCGCCACGCCGACCAGACCGGCACCACCAAGCTGTTCGTGCTGGACACCAACGTGCTGATGCACGATCCATCGTCGCTGTTCCGCTTCGAGGAGCACGACGTCTACCTGCCGATGATGACGCTGGAAGAGCTGGACAACCACAAGAAGGGCATGACCGAGGTGGCGCGCAACGCCCGCCAGGTGTCGCGCACTTTGGATGCGCTGGTCTCCAACACCGACGACGACGCCATCGAGAATGGCATCCCGCTGTCCAAGCTGGGCAACAAGGACGCCAAGGGCCGCCTGTACTTCCAGACGCGCCTGCAAACGGCCGACCTGCCGGTCGGCCTGCCGGTCGGCAAAGCCGACAACCAGATCCTGTCCGTGGTCCGCTCGCTGGAAGCGGAACAGGAAGGCCGCCCTGTGGTGCTGGTGTCCAAGGACATCAACATGCGCATCAAGGCGCGCGCGCTGGGCCTGCCGGCCGAGGACTACTTCAACGACCACGTGCTGGAAGACACCGACCTGCTGTACTCGGGCATCGTCCAGCTGCCGGACGATTTCTGGACCAAGCACGGCAAGGATCTGGAGAGCTGGCAGGAAAACAAGAACGGCCAGAGCGCGACGTTCTACCGCGTCACCGGCCCGTTCGTGCCGTCGCTGCTGGTCAACCAGTTCATCTTCCTGGAGCCCAAGAATGGCGAAACGCCGTTCTACGGCCAGGTCAAGCAGATCAACGGCAAGACCGCCGTGCTGCAGACCCTGCGCGACTTCAGCCACAACAAGAACAATGTGTGGGGTGTCACCGCCCGCAACCGCGAGCAGAACTTCGCCTTGAACTTGCTGATGAATCCGGAATGCGACTTCGTCACCCTGCTGGGCCAGGCCGGTACCGGCAAGACCCTGCTGGCCCTGGCCGCCGGCCTGGCGCAAGTGCTGGAGACCAAGCTCTACAACGAAATCATCGTCACCCGCGTGACGGTGCCGGTCGGTGAAGACATCGGTTTCCTGCCGGGTACCGAGGAAGAGAAGATGTCGCCATGGATGGGCGCCTTCGACGACAACCTCGAAGTGCTCAACAAGTCCGATTCGGACGGCGGCGAGTGGGGTCGCGCGGCAACGCAGGACCTGATCCGTTCGCGCATCAAGATCAAGTCGCTCAACTTCATGCGCGGCCGCACTTTCGTCAACAAGTTCCTGATCATCGACGAAGCGCAGAACTTGACGCCCAAGCAGGTCAAGACGCTGGTGACGCGCGCCGGTCCCGGCACCAAGATTCTGTGCCTGGGCAATATCGCGCAGATCGACACACCTTACCTGACCGAAGGGTCAAGCGGCCTGACGTATGTGGTGGATCGCTTCAAGGGATGGTCGCACAGCGGTCACGTGACGCTGGCGCGCGGCGAACGCTCGCGCCTGGCAGATCACGCGAGTGACGTTCTGTAATGTAGTAGAATAAACCCGTACCTGTTAGCCCCGCCCGCAGCAATGCCGGCGGGGCTTCTTTTTGCTATCAGGCTTTGTTGTTGCGGCGACGGCTGTAGGCGCCGACCAGCGCCAGGCCGCCCAGCAGCATGGCGTAGGTTTCCGGTTCAGGTACCGGCGCCAGGGTGTCGGCGTTGAAGCTCTGGAACGCATTGCCGGCAGCGGCGTACTGCACCTGCTGGCCGCCGTCGCAGCAGCCTTCCAGGCCGTAGATGGTCAGCGTGTGGTTGCCGGCCGACAGGGCCTGGTTGTTGATCAGGAAGGAGCCGTTGGCGGTGTTGTAGTCGTAGTTCCACCACATGTCGTTGGTGTTCAGCGCGACAGCGCTGCCGTCCAGGAACACGGCGCCGCCGCGGCCGAAGTCGACACCGGCGCGGAACGAGTAGGTGCCGGCGGCGCTCAGGCCGAAATCGATGGTGGACTTGAAGGCGATGTTCGTCGAACCGGCACCGAATATCGAGTTGTTCGACACATTGTCGTAGCTGCCCAGCACGGTCGAGTGACCGCCCACTACGGCTGCGTCCACCACACTGCGGTAGTCATCCGCGGTGGCCAATGGGCCGGCGCCGGAACTGCCGGTCTGGAAGGTGATGACGGCGGCGTTGGAGCTGCCGATGGCGGCCAAGGCGAGTGCAACTGCGGCGAATTTAATGGTTTTCATGCTGATCCCGTAGAGAAAAGGTTGGATGGAGTATCTGAGCGTTGGCAGGTACGTGGATTGGGGACCGGCCTAAAGTTTCCAATTTGCAATTTAAAATGCAATTAAGAATTAATTAAATGGTATCGCAAGCAATTTTTAATGTCAATCGTTAATGCAGTGCACAATCCATACGAGGTCGGCCACGAAATTGCTTGAAACCGGCACCAACCTGTATGACACTAGACACTCCAAGTCATTGATTTCGCCAGCCTTTCGGACCACCGCCAAGGTAAGACCATGGACATCCCTATCCTCATCCGAAAAAAAGGCGATACCAAGTATGGCGTCACCGTGCCGGACATTCCCGGCTGTGTGACCACGGGTGAAACCGTGGACAAGGCCATGAGCAACGCCACCAAAGCCATCTACGGCCACGTGGGCCAGCTGGTCGAACAGGGCAAGGCGTTCGAAATCAAACCCTCCGAGGTCGAATACCTGTCCCGCGAGCCGGACTACGCCGGCGGCATCTGGGCGCTGGTCAGCCTGGATCTGGCCAAGCTGGACGATCCGCCCGAGGACTAGCCCCTTCCCCGCTACAGCGCCTTGCGCGCGCAATTCCGGCCGGCGCGCTTGGCTTCGTACAGCGCCGCATCGGCACGGTACAGCAAATCGTTCATCGATTCGCCTATCCGGTGCTCGGCCACCCCCAGGCTGATCGACAGCTTGATCGGCGCCATGTCGCCGTCGAACTCCGCCGCGCCCACGACGGCGCGAAAACGCTCGGCAAACGCCAGGCATTCATTGTCGCTGACACCCGATTGGAACACCGCAAACTCGTCGCCGCCAAACCGCACCGCGACATCGGTGCGGCGCGACTGCTGGACCAGCAACTGCCCAACCCGGCGCAACACGGTGTCGCCGCTGAGATGGCCGTACACATCGTTGATCTGCTTGAAGCGGTCGATATCGAACACCAGCAGGGCCAGCTGGGTCGACGTGTTCCGCTCATGCATTTCAATCAGGCGCGCGGCGGCGTCTTCCATGTAGTAGCGGCTGAACAGGCCCGTCAGCGGATCGCGCACCGCCAGCTGATAGTAGTGGCGCCGGTCCTCCTCCATCGCCGCGTAGCCGATCTGCGCCAGCCGCAAGTCGTCATAGGCGACCTGCAGTTCCTTGTTGGTCGCCAGCAGGCGCTGCTCGTGCTGCCGCTCCACCGTCACGTCCTGGTAGATGGTGACGAAGCCGATCACCTCGCCATCCTGGCCATGGATCACGCGGCCGGTGATGTCGAGGATGGTTCCGTTGGGACGGGTGCGGACAAAATGGTGGGGTTCGAACATCAGGCTGAGGCGGATCCGTTCGCGGACCTGCTCGTCGGCGTTGCCGGGGCCAAAGTCACCGCGCCGCGCATTGAAATAGAACAGGTCTTCCAGCGCCACGCCCGGACGCATGAGGTCATCGGGAAAATCCAGCAAGCGGCTGAACGCATCGTTCCAGAACCGCATCGTCAGGCTGCGGTCGATAATCGTTACACCCACGGGCATGCATTGAATTGCCTCGACCAGCTCGTCGATGCTGAGTCGCACCATATCGCGCGTTGCAGGATGAGGTTTCATGTATTCAGCATCCACAAAAGTGAGACGGAGGCCCGGTCTGACTGGGTTTCATACTATCACCAGCCCCGCCATCGGTCCAGAAATTGTGGTAATTACAACGGAAAATCAGGGGTGTGGATGCAACGCGACGGAAGATTTCTTTGGTGTCATTTCAATTGCAAAAATGCACCTATAAATTCAAAAAAGGAATGCAATTTTCTCACCGAATGCTAATCTGGATTCATTCGGAAGTCGATGTGCCTAAGTCAATTTGCATTGCAAATAATTAACCAAACCCCTCAGTCCGGTAGGAGATTTTTATGAAGCTCAACAAGATTACAGCACTGCTGCTGACCGCCTCCTGCCTGATGGCGACTGCCGCGTCTGCCACAACGCTGACGGTATCGAACTCCAGCAACGTCATCGTCAGCCAGGATACCGACTGGTCCGACTTCCTGAACTTCCAGAAATTCAATCCAGCCCTGGGCACCCTGACCTCGGTCACGTTCGAGCTGTACTCCCACCTGAACGGCAGCGTCATGCTGACCAATTACAACGACGACCCCGCCGACGTTCCGGTGACGCTGGACGTCAGCGTGTTCCTGGACCGTCCCGACAACAGCAACCTGGTGCTGATCAGCGCCTCGCTGTTCAACACCGTCATCACCGTGGCGGGCGGCGGCGGCACCGGCGGCACCGCCAACAGCTTCCTGGCCTACAATTCCGCCACCTACAGCGGCCCCAGCGACCTGGCCCTGTTCAGCGGCCCGGGCAGCATCAATACGCTGATCACCGCACAAGCCACTTCCACGACATCCGGCGACGGCATCGACTCGCAGTTCGCCACCACGGCCGACGGCTACGGCACCGTGACCTATGCCTACACCCCCGCAGTGCCCGAACCGGAAACCTACGGCATGCTGTTGCTGGGCATGGGCGTGATGGGCGTGCTCGCCAAGCGCCGGCAAGCGCGCACCAGGCAAGCCTGATCCACGGCCAGCCATGACCAACGCTAACGGATAAAACGCGGGGAATGCCATGAAAAATCTCACCAAACTGCTGCTGGCCGGTACTGCTATTGCGGGAAGCAACGCATACGCCAACGTCCCGACCCAGAGCTACACCGTCAACTCCAACGTGATTGCCAACGCCAAGGGCAACACGGGCGGCCTGGACTTCAGCAAGTTCAACCTCAGCCTGGGTACGCTGCAATCTGTGCAGATCACGCTGTTCAGCGACTTCAACACCTCCATCAGCGTGGAGAACCTGAGCAAGAACTCGGTCTCCACCATCACCGGCACCGCGGGCAGCGTGCTGACCATGACGGTACCGACGCTGACGCAAACGCTGACCTCGGGCGGCAGCCATGTCTTCCTGGAGGCCAAGTTCGACGGCATCAGCAATTTCGCCGGCACCTCGGGAGCCGTGTACACCTTCTCGGGAGCGCCGTTCAGCAGCACCATGAGCTATACCGACTTGCCCACGCTGGCCCTGTTCTCGGGACTGGGCAACCTCCACGCTGCCCTGACCGGCACGTCCAGCGCCAGCGTCATCGGCACCTCCGGCAACACGCGCTCGCTGGTGCAGCCTTCGTTCGATGCTTATGGCAGCGTCACTTACACCTACGTGCCGCCGCCGCCCGTGCCGGAGCCGGAGACCTACGCGATGCTGGCGGCCGGCCTGGGCCTGGTCGGCGCGGCACTGCGCCGGCGCAAATCGCCCTGAGCGGGGCCGCAGCGAAGCAGCACTTGACCTTCCCACCACTGGAAGGGCTACAGTATGTACATCGAAACTGTTTAGGGAGTACACGATGTATCAGCTGCAAGTGGAAAACATGAGCTGCGGCCATTGCGTAGGCGCCGTCACCAAGGCGGTGCAGGCGGTCGATGCGGCCGCGCAGGTCGAGATCGACCTGGCCAGCAAGACCGTCAGGATCGCCAGCGCCAGCGCGCTGGCGCCGTTGAAATCGGCCATCGCCGATGCGGGATATCCCGTCACCAGCGCGGCCTGATTATTTGTCCAGCTCCGGATAGCGGCGGAAGATGCAGTCTTCATTGAACGGTATCCGCCGCTTCGACCGGACGTAGGCAGCGATGTTCGGCCGCAGCGCCACCTTGTCGCGCAAGGCGATCAGCGATGGATACGATGGCTCCAACCGGGCCATCGTCTTCGGAAACGCATAGCGCAGGCCTTCCACCAGCTGGAACAGCGACAAGTCCACATACGTCAGCCGCGAGCCCACCGCATAGCCGCCCCGCCCCGGATTGCGCGCCACCACGCCCTCGAAGTAATCGAGGAACTTCGGTATGCGCTGCTCGCGAAAATCCCTGGCGCGCGCCTTGGCTTCCTTCTTCTGGTCTTCGTAATACAGGTTGGTGGAAATCGGATGGTGCGTGTCGTGCACCTCGCTGACGATGTCGGTGATGGTCAGCTGCAGCTGGTTGGTCCACAGTCGCCCCGCCTCCGCGCGCGGCGCCAGGCCGTGCTTCGCGCCGAGATACATCAGGATATTGGCCGTCTGCCCGATCAGCAGCTCGCCCGCGCGCAGCACCGGCGGCGCGAACGATGGATGATCGACCTGGCCGCCATCCAGGCAGGCCAGCAGCTCCGGCATGCCCTTCTTCTGCCGTGCCACGTCCACGTACGGCGCTGCCGCCTCCTCCAGCGCCAGCCGCACGAATTCGCCGCGGCCCTGCAGGCCGTCCCAATAGTAAAGTTGGTATGGTGTCGTCATGCCAAGATAGTAGCATTGACAAGCTTCGCGCAGCGCCCGGAACGATATTCATCACACGGTTATAATCGACCGCTGTCCCGACCACTCCTGAATACGCCGAGCCCCTATGCCGCCAGTCCCGCCGCTTGAAATCCACATCGTCCTGATGGTCGCCGCCGCCGGTTTCCTGGCCGGCGTACAGAACGCACTGGCCGGAGGCGGCTCCTTCATCACCTTCCCGGCGCTGCTGCTGGCCGGCCTGAATCCGCTGGCCGCCAACATGACATCGACCATCGCGCTGTTCCCCAGCCAGATCACTTCCGCGCACGCCGGCCGCAAGCTGGCGGGCGACGTCGGGCCGTTGACGTTCAAGCAGATGCTCATCATCAGCGCCATAGGCGGCATCTTCGGCGCCATCCTGCTCCTGAATACGCCGCCGTCGTTCTTCGCGCGGCTGGTGCCCTGGCTGGTGCTGTTTGCCACCAGCGTGTTCGCGTGGGGCAGCTTCCGCAAGAAGCCACTGCACGCAGCGGGCAGCATGCCGCGCTGGACGCTGGTGCTGGTGCAAAGCTGCATCGCCGTCTACGGCGGCTACTTCGGCGGCGGCATCGGCTTCCTGATGCTGGCCGCGCTGACCATCGCCGGCCAGCAGGTACGCACCGCCGCCGCCACCAAGAACGTGCTGGCGATGGCGATGAACGCCGCCGCCACGCTGATCTTCGCCACCTCCAGCTTGATCAGCTGGCCCGCCGCACTGGCGCTGTGCGTGGGCGGCATCGCCGGCGGTTTGTGCGGCGGATGGCTGATCCACCGCCTGCCGGAAAAAGTCATGCGCGGCTTCGTCGTGATCGTCGGCGCGGTGCTGACGATCTGGATGTTCTCTAGAACGTAGCCTTCAGCGTCAGGCGGAAGGTGCGCGGCTCCACCGGATGGTAGTGGATTTCGCTGACGCCTTCCGCCGGCTCGCCCGGCAAGCGCGATGGGTAGTAGTAGTCCACATCGCTGGCCTTGCGGTCGAACAGATTGAAGGCATCCAGCGACACGGCCCAGCGGCGGTCGATCTTGTAGCCGATGCGCGCATACGCGATCGCCGTCGTCGCCGAACGCTGGCTGTTATCCTCGATCAGCGGACGTGGGCCGAAGTAGCGCATCTGGAACGCGCCGGACCACGGGCCGATATCCGCAATGGTCGCACCGAACGAAGCCACCTTACCGACCGCGCCGGGAATGTAGTCGCCCGCCTCGTCATGCTCGGTGTAGTGGGCGCGCGAATACGCCAGGTCCAGGTCGAACAACAGCCATGGCGCGGCGATGTAGTGATTGTTCCACTCGATGCCCGAACGGTAGCTGCCGCGGCTTGCTGCCGTATCGCCAGCATCGCCGGAGAACACCAGCTCGGACGCGGAGCGCAGCTTCCACAAGGCCATCGAGCTTTGCAGCCCTGGCAGGAACTCGGTGCGCACACCCAGCTCCGCGCCGCGCGTCTTGACCAGCGGCGTGACCGGATCGATAGGCTCGCGCTCCTTCGGCGTCAGGTGCACCGTGGTGCCGCGCGCGTCGTTGCTGTGGAAGCCTTCGCCGTAGTTGAGGAAGAATTCCGTCTTCGCCCAAGGCCCCAGCACCATCGAAATTTTCGGCGAGGTCACACCGTCGCTGACCTTGCCCGTGTTCTCGGCGATGTTGCTGCTGACGTCAAAACGATAGCGGTCGTAACGCAGGCCTGCCGTGGTGCGCAGCCACTCGCGCCACTGCACCGTGTTTTCGAGATAGACACCGGCGCTGGCCTCCTTGACCTTCGATTCCGAAATGGTGCCGGTGATCTGGCGCTTGACTGTGCTGTGCAGCGCCAGCGGCGACAGGTAGTCATAACGTCCCTGCACGCCGACCTTGTTGTTCACATCCAGCCCGCCCCATTTGCTGAACCACGTATGCGCCACGTCGAAGCCCGTCATGCGGCGCTTCTCGGTCTGGCGCGACTGGTCGCCGTTGACCGGGTCGTCGAGGAAGTAGGTGAAGTCGTTGTACAGGTCCAGGCTCGATTGCACCACATAGGCGTTGGCCTGCAACAGCGTGTCGCTGCTGCGCTTGCGCAGCGTGGCGGACAGGCTGTAACGCGACGTGATGCCGCCGTCGGTCGGGTCGATCGCGCCGTAGGGATCGATCTCGCCGCTCTGCACCGCGCGCTTCGGAATCTGGCTGCTGGCATACCAGGCGCCCTTGTAGGCCATGCCGGTGATGCTGAACTGGTTGTCGCTGCCGCCCTGGCTGTAGCGCAGCACGCCCAGGCTTTTGTGGAAAGCTTCCGGGCTGACCCACGGCCCGTTGTTGTGGCCCAGCTCCGCGCCGTAGACCAGGTTGCCCTCGCCCAGCGGCGTCGAGCCGGTCACATTGGCGCGGTAGTACTGGTGCTCGCCGACGGTGACGCTGGCGGTGTTTTCCTTCAGCTTGTTGGCCAGGCCCATATGCGCCGCACCTGCGGATGCGAAGTCGCCTTCGTCCGCGTAGTACGGGCCTTTTTTGTAGTTGATGCGGTCGACCAGTTCCGGCAGCAGGAAGTTCAGGTCGGTGTAGCCCTGGCCGTGCGCGTGGGTGCGCATATTGACCGGCATGCCGTCGATGAAGGTAGCGAAGTCGGTGCCGTGATCGAGGTTGAAGCCGCGCAGGAAGTACTGGTTGGCCTTGCCGTCGCCGCTGTGCTGCGTGACGATCACGCCGGGTACGAACTCCAGCAGCTCGCCGGGACGCAGCGCCGGGCGGTTGGCGATCAGCGCCGCCGTCACCGAGCCCTGGCTGGCGGCGCCGGAGGTGCCAACGCCATTGTCGTAGTGGCCGCGCACTTCCACTGCTTCCACCACGGTACTATCACTTGCGACCAACGGCACTATGGCCGCCAACGCGACAATCGATGAAACAATCATAGATACTCCTTCAGTTTGCGTAATTTGTTCCGGCGGCCGATGTAGCCGACGCCTATCAGGCCGGCGGCCAGCGCCAGCAGGGCCAGCGTGCCGATGGTCTTTTGCACCGGCGTCAGCTTGGCCAGGGTTTCCATTTCAAAGCCGTTGACCTTGGCGTCAGCGGCTTCGGTTGAGGGCTTGGTCTTGGCCGCAGGTTCGGCCGGTTTGTCTTTCGCGGGCGCGGGCATAGGCGCTGGCGCGGGCGAAGGCGAAGGTGTCTCTTGCGCCTTGGCCTGCAAGGCTTGCAGCTGCGCCGCCGCACCGCGCGCGATCGCCGCGTTGGTGCCGACGTTGGGCACGAACTGGCCGCTGAAGTGCGGCGCGATCTTCATCGTCGCCTTGCTGCATGAATCGGCGCTGCACGACACGCCGCCATCCTTGATCGCCTGCGCGTTCTGCTGCGTCAGTTTTTCGCGCACCGCGTCGCTCGGCTTCCAGTAACCGCGTTCGATCGCGCTCAGCATGCGGTCTGTGATCGCCTGGAATGCGCGCAGGTTGCCGCTGTTGGCGAAGCGCTCGCGCACCTTCAGGCCGTGGCGGTCTTCGACATAGGTGTCGTACATGCGCTGCCATTTGCCGCCGTCCACCACCTCAGGCACCGTGACCTGCCAGGCCCACAGGTAGTCGACCACGCGGTTGATGTAGCGCGCGCCGGAATAGCCTTCCTTGAGCATGCTGTCGGCCCAGCGCGGGTTCAGGTAGCGGGCCTGCATCTCCTGGCCCATGTACTGCTCCAGCGTCTTGTGGCCCGGCTTGCGCGGGTTGGACAGGTCGCTGACCATCACCTCCGGCGTCTTGCCGTCCACGCTGCGGATCGCCATCGCGGTACCGCCCAGGTACTGGAAGAAGTCGTCGTTATCCAGCGTCGCGAACAGATTGCTGGAACGGCTGTGCAGCGCGATCTTGCTGCCGCTGATGGCCTGCTTGAACAGCTCGCGGCGCTGGCCCGGATCGGCCTTGTCGTCGCCCCAGTAGCCCGCGCCGAACGGATGGCTCATGCGGTTGATGAACACGTCCGCCACTTCCTTCTCGTTCTGCCAGGCGTTGGTCAGCGGGATCAGCTTTTCGATCTGCGTGCCATAGGCGCCGCTCGGCAGGCCGAAGATGCGCACCGACGCCATGCGCTGCGCCTCCTCGGCGGAGATGCCCCTGGCCTGCAATGCGGCCACGGTTTTCTGGCTGTGCGCCTGCATCACGTTGCCGCCTTCGCCGGGACCGTTGTCGTCCTGCTTCTGCGCCAGCTGCGCCGCCTGGTCCATCAACGTCAGCAGATTGCCGAACAGGTCGCGGAACAGGCCGGACGAGATCAGCGTCACGTCCACGCGCGGGCGGCCCAGCTGCTTGCGGGTCAGCGCTTCCACACCGGTCACGCGGCCACGCTCGTCCCAGGTCGGACGCACGCCCATCAGCGCCATCGCCTGCGCTTCCATGATGCCTTCGTGGCGCGAGGTTTCGACACCCCACAGGTTCATGCTCAACTTGTCCGGCCAGGCGCCATGGCGCTTGCGGTAGTCTTCCGCCAGTTGCTGCGCCAGTTTGTAGCCGGCTTCGTAGGTAGTCTTGCTCGGGATGCGCGACGGATCGAGGCCGAAGAAGTTGCGGCCGGTCGGCAGCGCGTCCGGATTGCGTACCAGGTCAGCACTGGCGCCGGTCGGAATGTAACGGCCCGACAGCGCCTGCATCAGGCGCTCCAGTTCCAGCCCGGCGCTGCGTTCGATATCGCCCTCCAGCTGCGCGATGCGTTTGGTTTTCTGCTCCGGCGTCGACGTGGTGTCGAGGCTGACCACTGCGCGCGCGGTGGCGTTGCGCAGCTCCGCTTTCGGCGCCACGCCGAAGGTGTGCAGGCCGAACGGCGTCAGCTTGCTGCCGGTGTCGTCCAGGTATTCCTCCAGGCCTTCCATGTCGGCTTCGGTTTTGAGCTCGGTCTTTTTCATGTCCTTCAACACGCCGCTCTTGGCTGCCAGGCGGTTGATCGCCGTCAGGTGGCTGCGCGCCAGCAGCGGGCTTTTTTGTTCGGCCACGCGGTAGTCGTTCAGCAGCGCGCCCAGTTCGCGCAGGTCGGGGTTGAGGCCCGCCACGTCGAACGGTGGCGTCATGTGGTCGATGATGACGGCCATGCCACGGCGCTTGGCCTGTATGCCCTCGCCCACGTCGTCCATCACATACGGATAGATGTTGGGCATGGCACCGATCAGCGCTTCGGTCGGATCGCTGTCGGACAGGCCGGCCTCTTTACCGGTCAGCCATTCCTGCGTGCCGTGGGTGCCGATGTGCATAACGGCGTTGGCCTGGAAGCCCTTTTGCAGCCACAGATAGAAGGCGATGTATTCATGCGATGGCGGCATGCTCACTTCGTTGTGCAGCTTCTCCAGGTTCTGCTCCCACGCGCGGCCGGGCTGCGGCGCCATCAGCACATTGCCGAAGCGGCGCGCAGGATAGACGAAGAACGGCTCGCCCTTGGCGTTGCGCCACAGGACAGGCGCGTTCTCCGGCTTGCCCCAGGATTTTTCTATCGATGCGCGCAGCGGCTGCGCCAGCGTGGCGAACCATTTCTGGTAATCGGCCAGCGGCACCAGCAACGCCTGGCCGCTTTCGGCCAGATGCTTCAGGCCCGCCATGTAGTCGCCCTTCGACTTGCCGGGATAATTGCCCCACTGCTGGATCTCGCCTTGCAGCTCGTCCTGCGACGGCGGCAGCGCGGCGCCGGTCTGGTAGCCCTCCAGCTTCAGGCGCTGGACGATCTGCCACAGGCTTTCCGGCAGCACGTTCAGGTAGGCCGCGCCGATAGTCTCGGAACCGTGCGGATAGTTAAAGTAGATCATGGCGATACGCTTGTCGCCGTTGGCCTTCTGGCGCAAGGCCATCCAGCTGGCGACGCGCTCATTGAGGCGCTCGATGCGTTCGGGGATGGGCGTCTCCTCGACGTAGGCCAGGCCGGTCTGCGCATCGCTGATGCGTTCGCGGCTGGCGACCACAGTCGGCTGGATCAGGCCCGCCACTTCGGCGCCGGCCAGCTGCCAGGTGCGCTCGATGATGTCGAGGCCTATCTTCGACTCCTGCCACTGCGCCAGCGACTGCTGGCTCAGCGTGATGGCGTTGATGGCCGGGACGCCGATCTTGTCCAGCAGCGCGCCGGTGTTGGCGGTGCCGCCCACCTTCATGCCCAATGCGACAATCAACTCGACGCGGCTCTTGCCGTTTTCATCGAGCAGGAAGCGCAGCGGCACGTCGTACGGATAGCCGAACACCGGCAGCACGTTGTAGCCGCTGGCCTCCAGCCGCGCGACGATGGCCGCCAGCGGCAGCGTTTGTCCCGCCACCAGGCTGGCGCGGTAGAACGGCACGGCGATCCATGGCGCGCCGGCCTTGTAGTTGGCGTAGCCTTGCAGGTACTGCTCGTAGCTGCTCGACGTACGATTGGCCGCCACGTCGTACAGGCCCACTTCCGGCATCGCATGCACCGGCGCCACGGACAGCTTGGCGCCGAAGTGGTTGCGCAGGATGTAGCGCAGCAGATTGCCTACGTTCTCCACGCCGCCTTCGCGGTGGTAGGACTGGATGGCGGCGTCATCGCGCACGCCCTGCTCGCGCAGGCTGTCGTCGATGGCGCCGCCGACCGCGAACACCGGACGGCGTGCCTTTTGCAGCGCCAGCAGTTCGGCGCTCAGGCCCACCATGGCCTGGCGGCCCTTGGCGTTGACGACGGCGACATCGGCGCTGGTCAGGGCCGCGCGGTCGGCCGGCGTCATGCCGTTGGCGGGGATGATGCGCACGGCGACGTTCAGCTCTTTCAACTCGGCTTGCAGGCCGCGCACCGCCAGCACGGCCGGACGCGATTCCACATCGCCCAGCATCAGCGCCAGCGTGCGCGGCGCCTGCGCGGAGTGCACATATCCGCCGATGCACAGGGACGCCAGCAACAGCAGCAGCACCCACAGCTTGTTATTCCGGTACATAGACGACCTTCCCATCCGGCAGCTGATACGCAGTGCCCAAGCGCTTGCCGGAGCCCGACAGCGGCTTGTCGCTCACTTTGCTGACCTTGATTTCAGAGCCCTTCTTGGTCAGCACCTCGACGTGGCCGTCGGCGCTTTTCTTGGCGATGGTGACTTCGGAGTTCGGATCCAGCAGGTCCATCATGT
Source organism: Rugamonas rivuli (assembly GCF_009380165.1). Lineage (GTDB taxonomy): Bacteria > Pseudomonadota > Gammaproteobacteria > Burkholderiales > Burkholderiaceae_D > Rugamonas > Rugamonas rivuli. The sequence goes on along the minus strand of NZ_WHUF01000002.1, from coordinate 227,685 downwards.
TCCAGGCCGAGAACAGCGCCAGCATCATGGCGACGATGAAGACGATGCTGGCGTCGAACAGGTTGGCGACGCCGGACAGCGGATCTTCGTTATGCTCGCCGATGCGGCTGAAGCGGTGGCGGTTCATATAGCGCATCTCAGGCTCCCGCGCGCACGAGGTGCGGCTTGTGGTCTTGCGCCGCAAGGTGGGATTCGGCCACGTAGGCGATCTCGGTCAGGTCCGTGCGCAGCCAGTGCTCGCGCACCAAACTCAGTACATACGCGCTGACGCTGCACGCCAGGCCGACCACGGTGGCGGTGAAGGCGGTGGTCATCGACTCGGCCATCTTCGGCAGGTTGCCCTGCGCGAGGCCGGCCAGCGAAATGCCCATCGGGATCAGGGTGCCCATCAAACCCAGCGCCGGGCCCACGCGCACCACGAAGCGCACCGCGTCCAGGCGGCGCACGCCGTTGGCGTCGGCGCGCTGCACCAGACGTTCGAGGCGGGCGTCCAGTCCCGGCTCGCCTTCCTGCGCGGTCAGCACGGCGGCCATTTCCTGTTTGGCGGTGGCGACCAGCACGCGTACGCCGCGCCGGCGTTCCAGCCATTCAGCGCCGAAGGTGCCGAAGCACACCAGCATATGCAGCACCAGCGCTGCAATCCCCAGCAGCACGGGCAGATACAGGACGGTGGAGATGGAGTAAAGCAGTGTCTCGATGGAGTGCACGGCCGCGTCGGTGGGCAGGTTAAACATGGGATGGTCCAATAGGCAGGGAGAGAAAATCAGGGCGTGCGCGCACGCGGACGGCGCGTGCGCGAAGCACGGCCGCCAGTCGGCAAAGCCGTGGCGCGAAAAATCGATGCATAGGTGTAGATCAAAACAGATGCAAGCCGCTCACCTCCCCGTGAGCGGATTGAACAGAAATGCCTGGGCATTTCCACCTGTCTTGGCCGGTATCCGGGCTGGCAAGCGACACCGCCTGACCTTCCCATGCGCGGGCACAGTGGTCTGAAGAGGCGGATTTGTCGTCAACGACGACGCTTGTTTACCGTTGCGGGGGCAGCACATGTGGGCTGGCGTGGCCAGCTTCATGTTTCCCGTTTAACTGCGCATCTGGACAGACGCGCGGGCACCAAAACCGGGCGATTATACTTTAACCGGCAAGAGTTTGGAGAATCGGGCAGTCGGGGCGATGATCGCCGTGGCAGCAGCCGGCCAGCGTTTGCAGGGTGTCGCGCATTTCGGTCAGCTCGGCGATGCGCTGGTTCAGTTCCGTCACGTGGCCCAGAGCGATGGTCTTGACGTCGGCGCTGGCGCGCTCCTTGTTCTGCCACAGCGAGAGCAAATCGCGGATCTGGTCCAGCGAGAAGCCCAGTGCGCGGCCGCGCTTGACGAAGCGCAGCGTGTGCAGGTCGTTGTCGCCGTAGATGCGGTAGCCGGCTTCGCTGCGGCGGCCCGCCGGGATCAGGGCGATGCTTTCGTAGTAGCGGATCATCTTGGCGGAGACGCCGCTGGCTGTTGCCGCTTGTCCGATGTTCATGCTTGTCCTTTCAGGTGGTCCGGCTTCCAGCGGCGCAGCAGCAGGGCGTTGCTGATCACGCTGACGGAGCTGAGCGCCATCGCGGCGCCTGCGACCATGGGGTTGAGCAGGCCGAAGGCGGCCAGCGGGATGCCAACCAGGTTGTAGATGAAAGCCCAGAACAGGTTCTGGCGTATTTTGCTGTAGCTGCGGCGCGAGATCGAGATGGCGGCTGCCACCAGCGCCGGATCGCCGCGCATCAGCGTGATGCCGGCGGCGTGCATGGCGACGTCGGTGCCGCTGGACATGGCGATGCCGACATCGGCGGCGGCCAGCGCAGGGGCGTCGTTGATGCCGTCGCCGACCATGGCGATGCAGCTTTCCTTGCTCTTCAGCGCGGCGACGGTGGCGGCTTTGTCGGCGGGGAGCATGTTGGCGACGATGCGGCCTGCGCCCAGTTCTTTGCCGACGGCGTCGGCGCTGCCTTGGTTGTCGCCGGTGAGCAGGATGGTTTGGATGTGCATGTCGTGCAGCGCTTGCAGGGCGGCCCGCGCTTGGGGTTTGATGCGGTCGCCGAAGGCTAGCAGGCCTAGTAGCTGCACGGGCTGCGGCGCGTTTGATGCGGCCAGCCAGGAGATGGTCAGGCCTTGCTGCTCCAGTTCTGCAGCGCGGGCGCGCAGGGCGTCCAGTGCGACGCCCTCTTCCTGCATCAGGCGCGTGCTGCCCAGGATCAGGCGCGCGCCATCGACGGTGGCCGCAACGCCACGGCCGGGCAATGCGGCGACACCGGAAACGCTCGGCGCGGCGGCGATGGCGCCGTCGCCGGTCGCGGCGCTCGCGGTGGCGGCAGCGGCGGCATCTGTGACGGCGCGGGCCAGCGCGTGTTCGCTGCCGCGCTGAATGGCGGCGGCCAGTTGCAGCAGCCGCGTTTTATCGACGCCGGCCGATTCCGCCGGCTCAAACGCCACCAGCGATGGCTTGCCCTCGGTGAGCGTGCCGGTCTTGTCGAACGCCACGGTGGTGATGCGGTGCGCCAGTTCCAGCGCTTCCGCGTCCTTGATCAGTATTCCATAGCGCGCGGCCACGCCGGTGCCGGCCATGATGGCGGCGGGCGTCGCCAATCCCAGCGCGCATGGGCAGGCGATCACCATCACCGCCACCGCATTGATGATGGCCCGTTCCGCGTCGCCGGTCGCCAGCCACCAGCCGGCCAGCGTGAGCACAGCCAGCACCAGCACCACCGGCACGAACACCGCGCTGACGCGGTCCACCAGATGCTGCACCGGCGCCTTGGCCGCCTGCGCATCCTCGACCAGACGAATGATGCGCGCCAGCGTGCTCTCCGCGCCCACCGCCGTCACCCGCACCAGCAGCAGGCCTTCGCCATTGATGGCGCCTCCCGTCACGCGGTCGCCCGCATGGCGCGCTACCGGCAGGCTCTCTCCGGTGATGAGCGCCTCGTCGACATGGCTGGCGCCCTCCACCACTTCGCCGTCGACCGCGACCCGCTCGCCCGGCCGCACCACCACCAGTTCGCCCGGTAGCACCTCGGCGATCGGCACGTCCACATCCTGCGCGCCGCGCCGCACCCGCGCCGATTCCGGCCGCAGCACCTGCAAGGCGCGGATCGCGGACGTGGTCTGGCGCTTGGCGCGTGCCTCCAGCCATTTGCCCAGCAAGATCAAGGTGATCACCACCGCCGACGCTTCGAAGTACAGATGCGGCATGGCGGCCGTCGATGACAGCAGCTGATAGACGCTCAAGCCATACGCCGCGCTCGTGCCCAAGGCTACCAGCAGATCCATATTGCCGCTGCGGGCGCGCACGGCCAGCCAGCCGGCGCGGTAGAAGCGCGCGCCCAGCCAGAACTGCACCGGCGTCGCCAGTAGCATCTGCACGCGGCCGTCCAGCATCCAGTGCACGCCGGCCAGCTCCAGCAGCATCGGCAGCAGCAAGGGCAGCGACAGCAAGGCCGCCAGCAGCACCGCGCGGCCGCCCGCCGGCGCCGCCAGCAGATGCGGCAACGCGCCGTGAGCGGGAGCCGGGGCCGGGGCGGACAAAGGCTGCTCCGGCGCAGCCTGATACCCGGCCTTGTCGACCGCCTGCACCAGCACCGCGACATCGAGCGGCGCGGACGACTCCACCCGCGCCGATTCGGTCGCCAGGTTGACGCTGACCTTGTCCACGCCCGGCACGGCCGCCAGCACGCGCTCGACACGGCCCACGCAGGAAGCGCAGGTCATGCCCTCGATTTTGATCGACAGTGTTACGGGATTAACGGAAGTGGACATGGCAAACCCAATGGGCGACTCGATGACGACAGCATCAAGTATCCCACGATGGGAAGGTCAAGTCCTTTTCAGCGCACTTCGCAATCGACGGTATTCGATTTGCCTGGGCCGGTGCTGGACGACGGGCCGGTGCTCTGGCTGAACGCCGGCGGCGGCGTGAACGGAATGCCGGGATTGGCCGGCAGGATGATCGGCGGCGTCCTGAAGCTCGGCGTGAAGCCAAACTGCCCGGCGCTGAAGTTGGCCGTGCCGGAAGGGTTGGTCACGTGGATCAAGCCGTCGAGCACCTGCACATACAGGCCGGGCGCGCGGGCGGCGGTCGGCGATGGAAGCGTCAACTGCGCCAGCATCAGCGGCTGCACCGGCGCGGCCGTCGGGTCCAGCGCGGCGGTGCTGGCCAGGTTGTAGGCCATGCGCGCGGCCACCGCCTCCGCGCTCGGCTCGACGATGTCGGCGATGAAGGTGGTGCCGCGGATGCCGATGGTGGCGCTCGGCGTCTTCATGGCGAATTTTTCCTTGTTGCGCTTGCCCAGCAAACCCGTCACCGAACGCAGGCCGCCCTTGACCAGGTTGAAGGACGCGTTGTCCGCATCCGGCTTGCCGGCGTCGTAGCTGAAGTTCTCCACCTTGAACGTGGTGGCCGGCTTGAGCGTGATCTCGCTGTTGTCGATGAACTTGACCATGGCGTAGGTGTTCTTTTCCGTCACCAGCGTATCGCCGCTTTCGACTTCGGAGCGCATCGACAGGATGCGCACCACGCCGTCAGCCTTCTTGGCCAGCAGCGGCCCGCTCAGCTGCACGATGGTGCCCGCCACCTGCGCGGCCCAGCCCGCGCCGGCCATGCCGCACAGCGCCAGCAACAGCAAGCCCCGGAACAGGGTCTTGAGTACGGTAGAGTTTTTTGGCTGTAGCATTTTGATTTCCAGTGTATTCAGTGCCGCATCAGTAGGCCAGGCCCAGTCGCAGGTGCAGGCGGTTGGCGTTGTCGCGGCCGGTGGCGCCGGCGCGCACCACATGGCCGTAATCGAGTTGCAGGTTGACGTAGGTCGACAGCACGAAGCGCGCGCCCAGGCCCACGCTGGCGATGGTGGTGCTGGTCATCTCGCTCGGCAGCGCATGGTTGCGCTTGACGTAGGCGGTGTCGTAGAAACCCAGGAAGCGGCAGTTCCAGCCGGCGTGGCTGCAGACATTGGGCGTGTAGGCTTCCAGGTTGACGCCGAGGCCGGAGTCGTTGGAGATTTCGCGTTCGGCGAAGCCGCGCACCGAGGTCGCGCCGCCGGCGCCGAACTGCTCGCCGGGGATCAGCGCATCGCTGCTGTACTGGCCGTTGACGATGGCGCGCAGCTGCCAGTCGTTGGCCACCGCGCGCGTCACGCTGCCGGCCAGGCGCAGGATGGTGTAGTCGGCCTTGGAACCGTCGCGCGCCAGCGTGAAGGCGGCCTGGCCGCCATTGGTGCCGCCGGAGATATTGCGCAGCAGCGTCACCTGCCCGCTCACTTCGCCCTGCGCGATCGGCAGCGTGCCCTGGTAGCTGATGCTGAGCGGATGCACGGTGACGTCGTTGCCCAGCTGCTGGCCTGCGGCCTGGTCCAGCAGCTGCACATTGTTCTTGAAGGCCTTGTAGTCGATGCCGTAGCTGAGCTTGGATTCCAGCTCGCCGCGCTTGGCCAGGCTCTGGTTGTAGCGCGCGCCGTACACCGCGCCCTTGCCGCTGACGGCCAGGTTAACGGCGCCGGCCGACACGGTGCCGGAATCGACGTTCGAATAGCTGGCGAAGAAGTCCAGCGAATCGCCCAGCGCGTACAAGGGGATGTGGTAGCCGGCGCCGTACACCTTGACGCGGCCCGGCTCCTCGGCCGAGGTGGTGTACTGCAGCGAGGCCAGGTGGTCGAGGTTGAACAGGTTGGCGTTCTGCAGGATGAAGCCGACGTGGGTCTTGCCGGTCTGCGTGGTGCCGGTGTTGTCGATGTTGACCATGCCCTTCCAGATGCGCTGGTCCTTGACGTCGAGCACGGCGTCGACTTCCTCGTCCTTGTCGCCGCTTTGCAGCTTGAGCGTGACTTCCTTGGCGGGGCTCTCGTTGCCCTGCTTCAGGTTGGCCGAGACCGCCTTCAGGTCCGGCGTGCGGCCTTCCTGCAAGGCCGGCAGGCTGCGGCGGATATTGTTCTCGTCGAAGTACAGGTTGTTGCGCACGCTGATGCGGCCGATGCGCGTTTCCACCACGCGCAGCACGACCACGCCACGGTTGAGTTCCTGCTCCGGCAGTTCGATCGTCACCACGTTGTAGCCGCGCTTGTGGTAGACCTCTTCCAGCGCCTCCAGCGCGCGCTGGACGTCGCCGAAGTCGCGCTCCTTGCCGGTGAATTTGCCCAGCAGCGCGTCGATCTCGGCTTGCGGCAACAAGGTGTTGCCCTTGACCTCAAAACGGGAAATTTCGAACCGGATGGCGGCGCCATCGTCGGCCGGCTGGGCTGCCCAGGCGGAGGCGACAGCGGCGGCAAGAAGGGAACCTGCTAGCAGGCGCGTTAAGCTTTTTCTCATGGGTAGGCTCTTAGTTTTATCGCGTGTGTTTTGCTAACTTGGAAAGTTTGTCGTGCACGATGACGCAGTTTGCAAACGCTCTTCCGATGCTAGCATAGCCGCTATAAGCAATGCCTATTTGAAACGTTGAATTTGATAGGGCTGGCGCATTGTGTGGCATTTCAGCTCACAAACGGGCCCGCCCCGGCGACGGGCCCCTTGCGTTCGACGCGATTTCAATTGCAGTACATCTTTTTGGTCGGTTCAAGTTTGCTAGCGGTCTGTTCCACCTTGCTGCCGCCCTTGTCCTTTTCATCCGGCACCTTGTCATCCGGTTTGCTGTTGCCGCCGCCACTGGACGTATTGGAAGCGAGCACCGTATCCGGCGTGGTGGAGACCGCCGGCGAAGGCTTGCCGTTGGTGGCCTGGGTGATGGTGTTGATGATGTTGACCGTGGAATTGAGCGCCTGGGCCACCGGCGTGGCCGTCTGGTTGCCTGCTGCTGCGGCAGCGGCAGCGGCGGCATCGGCTGCGGCCTTGGCGGCGGCATCGGCGGCAGCCTTGGCGGCGGCGTCCGCAGCGGCCTTGGCGGCGGCATCGGCAGCGGCTTTGGCGGCGGCGTCCGCAGCGGCCTTGGCGGCGGCATCGGCGGCGGCTTTGGCGGCGGCATCCGCAGCAGCCTTGGCGGCGGCATCGGCGGCGGCGTCCGCAGCAGCCTTGGCCGCAGCATCGGCCGCGGCTTTGGCGGCCGCATCGGCGGCGGCCTTGGCGGCGGCATCGGCAGCGGCTTTGGCGGCCGCATCGGCGGCAGCCTTGGCGGCGGCATCGGCAGCGGCCTTGGCGGCGGCATCGGCGGCGGCCTTGGCGGCAGCGTCGGCGGCGGCGTTGCCGGAGTTAATGTTCGGCACGGTGCCGTTGGCCAGCGAGATAGATTGCGCACTCACCGAACCAAACGGCGCAGCCAGCGTGAGCGCGCCGCCGTTGCTGTTGATGTCGGTGGGGCTGCCGACGCTGATGTTGCCGTTGGTGGCGAGCGCCGAAATGCTGCCGGTCGCCGAATCCACCGTCAAATGGCCGCCCAGCACGATGTCATTGATGGCGGCCAGGCTGATGGTGTTGTTGGCATGCAGATTCGAGTTACCGATCAACATGATGTCGGTGCTGGCCGACAGCGTGATGTCACTTCCCGAAATGCTGTCGGTGATCGTCACCGGGCTGTGCGCGGCGATCGACACGCCGCCGCCGTTGCCCGCCACGATGGCGCCGTTGGTACGGATGCCGCCGTGATTGTCAATGACGATGTTGCCGCTGGAGCTGCTCAACGGCCCCAGCTGCAGTTCGCCGCTGGCGACGGTGTTGTTGAGCTGGATGCCGCCGGTGCCGTTGGCGCCGTAGAAGGCGCCCACGTGGTTGCCGGTGTTGGTCAGCGTGATGCCGCTGGAAGCCATCACGTGCAGGCTGTCCGACGTCAGCGCGCCGGTCTGGGAGATCGATCCGCTCTCGCCGGCGTTGAGCGTGATGCCGTTCTGCGCCCGCAGGGTGCCGACGGCGATGTTGCCGAAGGCATTGACGGCCAGCGAGCCGCTCATATTGATGCTGCCGCCGGTCTGCGTCAAGGTGTTGACGGTCAGGTTGGCGGCGCTGTTGGTGCCGCTCACCACGCCGTTGGCCAGCGTCAGGTTGGTCGCTTCCATCGCGCCGTTCAGCACCAGGCCGCCGCCGTTGAGGTTGAGCGTGGCGCCGGTCAGATAGGATTTGCTGCCGCCGCTGGCGATCGTGAGCGTGCCGCCGGTCAGCGCCAGCTGGCTGCCGCTGCCGACGGTGATGGTGTTGAGCGTGGCGTCGTTCACGCCGCCGGCGTAGGTGATGGTGCCGGCGCTGGGGCCGATGACCGCGGCCAGCACGTTGGCGCCGTCCGGTCCGATGTTCGCGGTCCAGTTGCCGGCGTCGCTCCACAGGCCGTTGCTGCTGTTGCCGGTCCAGGTCGATACCGGCCGCGCGGTGATCGTGCCCTTGATGCTGGGGGTTGCGCCGAGCACGTAGTTGCCGGCGCTGGCGCCGGACAGGCCCAGCGCGGAGCCGCTGAGGGTGACGGTCTTGTCGACGCCGACATTCTTGTCGGCATAGTGGACGATGCTGCCTTCGCCGGCGACCAGCGTGACCACATCGAGCGGCCCTTCGCCCTGATGCAGCACGCCGCTCAGGGTGGCGCCGCTGAGCGTGGCGTTGTTGTTGGCGTTGTATTCCCGGCTGAGCAGGTTGACGCTCAGCGTGGCGGGCGTGATGACCAGCGGCGCCGAGCCGCTGTAGCTGATGTCGTACTTGGTCGAATACAGGCCGGTGGCGATCTGGTAGGTGCCGGCGTTGACGCCGCCGATATACCCCATCGCGCCGCTGACATCGGGGTGGCTATACGCCTGGACGTAGCTGCCCGGCAGGCCGTCGTACACCTTGGTGGAGCCGGGACCGGTGACGTTGACGGTGAGCGGCGTCAGGAAGGCTTTCAGCAGCGGCGTGGTCTGGCCTTCGTAGATGCGCCATACCGGCGTGCTGACGAAATCGAAACCGCTGAAGCTGGCCTGCTGCATCATCTGCGTGCTGGTCAGGCCGGCGGCGTTGACGCTGTCGATGACGTTGCTCGTGGTGCTGAAGAAACTGGACGTGACCGCGCTGGGCGAGATGCCGCCATTGTGGCCGACCAGCGCGTTGAGGCCTACGCCATTGGCGCTGACCGTGCCGCTGCTGAAGGTGCTGCTCAGCGCGGCGCTCTCGCTCACTTCGCCGACCAGTCCGCCGGTATTGCCGACGCTGTTGACGTTCAGGGCAATGACGTCGCCGACCATAAAGGAGTTGCTGATGGAACCGTTGGAATAGCCCGCCAGTCCGCCGACCCGGGCGTCGTTGCCTTTGACGTTGGCCTCGACGGCGACGCCGCTGACGGTGCCGCCGAATTGGATGCCGCCCACCAGCGCGCCGGTGTAGCCGAAGCCTTCGACGGCGGCGTCGGTCAGCTTGAGGTCGCGGATCGTGCCCGAGCCCAGGATGGCGAACAGGCCGACATGGTTGTCGGCGGCGCGGCTGATGTTCAGGCCGCTGATGGTTTTGTGGTTGCCGTCGAAGGTGCCGGAGTAAGAGTGGTCGGGATCGCCGATCGGCTTGAAGCCGGAGAAGGCCGAGGGACCGGTCTGGTTCCAGTGCGCGGTCTCGCTGGCGTCGATATCGTTGTTCAGCACATAGGATTGACTGACACGCGACAGCGAACCGATGCCTTGCAGACCATAAACGTCGACCAGCTGGAACGGCGAGCCGCGGCTGCCGTCGCCGCCAGCCGCGCGCACGAAGTTGCCGCCGCTGCCGATGCGGAAATCGTAGGCGCTGAAGGCCGGCAGGCTGCCGAGCTGCGACCAGTTGCCCGCGTCCAGGTTGAACACGCCGTTGACGGTGACGCCGCCGGTGGCGGTGATGTCGCTGCCGGCATGCAGCGTCAGGCCGCCCAGCGATAGCGCCGCTTGCAGGTCGATGTTGCCGGTTGTCGTCAGCGTCAGCTTGTTGGTCGACGTCATCGGCTGGCTGACGACGATATTGCCGGCTGTGGAGGTGACCAGCAGCGCGCCGTCGCTGGGGTGCACGCCAGCCAGGTCGGCGCTGCTCAGCGCCAGCGTACTGGACGGGCCATCGGCCAGGCCCAGATTGACTGCATTGGTGGTGTACAGGCTGATGGCAGTGCCGTTCACCGAGCCGTTCGCCAGCGTCATCCGGGCGCCGTTCAGATTGATGTTGGAGGCTGAGGTGACGCTGCCGTTATTGGTGATGTGGTGATCGCCGCTGAACGGCGTCTGCAGGCTGATCACGCCGGTGTTGTTGATGGCGGCGCCGTTGTTGATGGTCAGGTCGCCGCCGCCGGTTTGCAGCGTCAGCGAGCCGGCATTCTGGCCGCCGGTCAGATCCAGGTTGCCGACCACGGTCAGGCCGCTGGTGCCGTTGCCGGGACCGCCGGAGCCGCCGCCTATCGTCAATGAACCGTTTGCCGGCAGGGTCACGCCGACGAGTTCAGCCTGGCTCAAGCCCAGCACCCCGGCGCCATCGGTAGCGCCGACACCGACCCGAATCTCGGTGGAGGCCGTGAACGGCGTCAGCAGCACGCCATGTCCGGCAATGGCGGACAGCGTACCGCTCAGCGCCATATTGTCGGCCGTCACGGTGATGTTGCCGGCGGAAGAACCCACCGCAACGCCATTGTTCAGCGTAAGCAGGCCGTTGGCCTTGGTCGACGTCAGCGCCATATCGCCGACGCTGCTGACGTTGCCGCTGACGACGAGATCGCCGTTCTTGGCCTTGGCCGTCAGCGTGCCGCCGATGTTGCTGTTGCCGAGATTGACGTTGACCGCCGTCAGCGTCGCGTTGCCGGTGGTCGTCTGCAGCGATGCCACCCCGCCGATGGTGTTGAATTCGTTATCCATCTTGATGTCGGTGGCGGCCATCGCATTGAGGCTTTGGATGGTCAGCGCATCGATAGGCTGGGTGGACTGGTCGATGGTGCGCCCCGCGGTCAGCGCCAGATTGACGCCAGTGCCCGTGATGGGGGCCTTCAACTTGATGTCGCGGTCGGCATTCAACGACAGCGTGCCGCCGTTGGCGAAGACGAGCGCACTCGCGACCGTGATATCGCCGCTGCCGCTGCCCTTGACGTTGGCCGTGTTGACCGTGACGGTATTGTTGTTCAATGCAGTTTGAAGCGTCCCCGTCAGCAGCAAGGAATCCTGGAACAGGCCGGTCTCCAGGAAGGGCCCGCTGCCCGACAAGGTACCGAAACCGGTCGACACCATCCCTTGGGCGATGGCGTCACCGCTGCCGGATGCGATAAAGATGTTGGTAGGATCGAGCAGCAGATTCCCGGTGGTCCCCTTGGGCGCGCGGGTATCGACGTTGCCCTGCATGTCCAGGTAGTGCCCTGAGGTTTCGACGAAGCCGCCATTGCCGCCGGCCGCGCCGCCGCGCGCGGAAATGCTGCCGAACATCTGCGTCGCCTTGTCGCTCCAGACGATGACCTTGCCGCCATCGCCATAGCCCGTGGCGTCTGCCTTGATGACGGCTTCCTTGCCCACATACGATTGCTGCGCATTCTGCACCGCCGCGTTCTTGCCCTGGTAATCGCCGCCGACCAGCACCGAACCGCCGCCCGCCGCGCCGCTGGCGTCGACCACGGCATTGCCGGTCAGGCCCACCTGCGCGCCCAGCAGCCGGATATCGCCGCCCGTGTTCAGATTGCTGCCGGTGGCGGTGGTCGTGCTGCCCGCCTCCAGCAGCGTGGTGCCGCTGGATTTCAGGATGATCTGGCCGTCGGCGCCGCGCACCGCGCTGTTGGCGTTGATGGCGCCGCGCTGGCTGACCAGCGCGCCGTACACGCCGACCCGGCCGCCCTGCGCCACGATCTGCCCCAGGTTCAGCGCCAGGTCGGCCGGCGCCGACACCACCACCTGCACATTCGGATCCTTCGAATCGAACAGCTGCACGCTATGCCCCGCCGCCAGCACCACATCGCCGTTCGGCGACGAGATCACGCCGCTGTTTTCCACCGCCGGCGCGACCAGGAAGATCTGGCCGCCGGACGGCGTGGTGATCGCGCCGGCGTTGCTGACCTTGCCCGCCGTGGCGCTGCCGCTGAAGTTGTTTTTGCCGGCCAGGAAATCGGCGTTCGACATCGCCAGGCTGGACGCGACCAGGCCGTTGACATCCACCCGCGAACCGGCGCCGAAGATCACGCCGTTCGGATTAATCAGGAACACCTTGCCGTTCGATTGCAGCGAACCGAGGATGCGCGTCGGGTCCTGGCCGGTGATGCGGTTCAGCACCTTGCTGTCGGCGCTCTGCTGGATGAAGCGCGCCATCTCGTCCGAGGCCAGCGAGAAGCTTTGCCAGTTGATGATGGTGTTGGGCGTATTGGTGATTGAGTAGGTCTTGCCGGTGAGGTTGAAACTGGCCTGCCCCGCCACCACCGACGGGTTGACCGGACCAGCCTGCGCCGTGGCGTAGCACGTGGCCACCAGCACGGCGATCAGTTTGCGGCGCAGCGGCGCGGCTGCGGCGCGGCGTTGTGGGGAGCGGCTGGTCTGGGCTTTCATAACGACATCCTCTATCCGGTGTGGATTCGTGCCCGTGGGCGTCATGATGCCCCGCAGGCGAGTTTTCAGGTTGGTTGTGCAGGAGGGATAAAAGCACCCCGCAAAGTATAGCCAGTAGGAAACTAATGTTCCTACCAGTGTAGTCTTCTTTGCCGTGGCCGCCACTTTTTTTCCTGTCCCGAAGACAGTTTTTTCCCAGCTTGTGGCTAGATTGCGCTTTATTGTTTCGCCATCATCTTTGAGCTTTTTTTACTATTTGGTTTCGAACGTGGTGACGCCGTCCCAGTCCACGCCGGGAGGATGTGCTCGGTAGTAAGTGATGCGCTCAGTATAGAGGGAATAAAGGCTGCGCTCTGGAAATATTGCCATCAACTCAACAATAATCTGCATTGCCTGGTCCCACTGTTGCAGGCGCACAGCAGCGAGGGCCGCATGCCAGCGCTCCAGCTCGTCGCGGGTGGCGGCATCGAGGTCTTTTTCCAGCACGATCGGTTCGAAAATCGCCACCGGCTCGTTCTTGCCTTTGACCCGCACCAGGTCCAGTTCGCGGTAGGCGAACTCCGGCGCGGCGGCGCGGGTGGCCTCGCCCACCGCGATGCCGACGCCGTAGACCTTGGTGATGCCTTCCAGCCGCGAACCCAGGTTCACGGCGTCGCCCATGACGGTGTAGGCGCGGCGGATTTTCGAGCCCATGTCGCCCACGTGCATCAGGCCGGAGTTGAGGCCTATGCCTATCTTCAGCGGCGGCCAGCCGCGCGCCACGAAGTCGTCGTTGAGGCGGTGGGCCGAAGCCTGCATCAGCAGCGAGGTGGCGACCGCGCGGCTGGCGTGGTCGGCAAACGCCACCGGTGCGCCCCAGAAGGCCATGACGGCGTCGCCGATGTACTTGTCCAGCGTGCCGCGATGGCTGTCGCGTATGTCTTCCGACATCGCCGTCAGGTAGAGGTTGATGTATTCGCGCAGCTGCTTGGGCGTCAGCCCTTCGGAAATGGTGGTGAAGCCGCGCACGTCGACGAACAGCACGGTCAGCTCGCGGCTCTCGCCGTCCATATTGTATTTTTCGGGATCGTCGGCCATCTCGGCCACCAGCTCGGGCGCCACGTATTCGCCGAAGCGCGACACCAGCGCCTGCCCCTTGCGCACCTCGAAGAAATAGCCCCAGGCGACGTTGAGCACGAACACCGCGAAGATCACGATCAGCGGCATGGCCAGGTTGAAGATCAGGTTCAGCTCGCTGTAGGCGTAGTAGTTGACGCCGACCGCCGCGCCCAGCACCAGCGCGCCCAGCAGGATGGAGCGCAGCGGCGACAGCGCCGCCAGCGCCAGGCTCAGCGCCAGGCCCACCAGCAGGATGACGATGCCCTCGATCGCGCCGGCCCAGTCGGGGCGCGACTTGAAGCGCATGTCGAGGATGGACTTGATGATGTTGGCGTGGATTTCCACCCCCGGGTATTCCGGGTTGACCGGCGTGGCGCGCAAGTCGACCAGGCCGGGCGCGGTGGTGCCGACCAGCACGATGGCGCCCTTGAGCAGCGCTTCCGGCACCCGTCCGGCCAGCACGTCGGCCGCCGACACGTAGCGGAAGGCGCCGCCGCGCGGGCCGCCCTGGCCGCGGAACTGCACCACGGTGGTCATCGCCTCGCCGACCGGGATCACCCGTTGCCGCTTGCCCGGCAACAGGATGGTGACGGAATCGAAGCCGCCGCTGGAGAGCTGGTTTTGCGACAGCTGGTCCACCGTCTGCGACAGGAAGGGCTTGATCGCCAGCGCCTTCAGGTAGACGCCGGCCGTCGCCAGCGACAGCGCCGGGTAGTAGTTGTCGCCGACCTGCTGGATCAGGCCGGCGGTGCGGACGATGCCGTCCAGGTCGGTGACCACGCTGAAGCTGCCGGCGCCGGCGGCGGCGCTCTGCAGCACGCCGATGTTGGCCTCGTAGCCGGGCGCGGAATAGGCCAGCAGTTCGCGGCCGTTCAAGTCCTGCTCGGTGATGATGGGGGCCGGCAGCTGGCCCTTGACCTGGTCGGCCGACATATTAAAACCCAGCACCACCGGCTGGCCTTTGAGCGCGCCGGCGAACAGGCCGTCGTAGTCCATCGCTGGCTTCAGCGTTGCCAGCCGCTGCTTGAGCGCCGGCACGTCCTTCAACTCGCCGTTGGACAGTTGCTCCAGCACGCCGTAGCCGGAACTGGTGTCCGGCTCGGGAAAGGAAATATCGAAGCCGATGGCGCTGACCTGGTAGTGCCGGGTCAGCTGCGTGACCAGCCTGGCCTGGATGTTGCGGCTCCACGGAAAGCGCCCCACTTCGGTCAGGGCCTTGCCGTCGATGTCGACGATGACGATGCGGGGGTCGAGCACGGGCGGTTCGAGCTTCATGCGCTCGCCGGCCAGCAGGCTGTCGAGGCGGCGCACGGCGTCGATCTCGACCACGCCGGCCGTGTAGGCCACGCCGAACGCCGTCACCAGGATGCCCAGCAGCCAGCGCGGGCCATACTTCAGCAGGGTCTTGGCCCACTTGGCGGGGAACAGGCGCACGCGCTCTCCTTGCCCGGCTCAGGGCGTGTAACCGGGGATTTTGGCTTCGTCGATGACGTCGATCTGTTTTTCGTCCATATTCTTGTGGGCGAACTCCAGGTAGATCTTGCTGCGGATGAAGATGTCGAACAGGTCGGGATCGATGTGGCCGTTGAGCGAGAAGTTGCCCAGGATGCGCAGCGATTCCGACAGCATCTTGCCCTTCTTGTAGGGGCGGTCCTTGGCGGTCAGCGCCTCGAAGATGTCGGCGATCGCCATCAGCCGCGCCTGCACCGACATCTGGTCCTTGGTCAGGCCGCGCGGATAGCCCTTGCCGTCCATGCGCTCGTGGTGGCCGCCGGCGTATTCCGGCACGTTCTTCAGATGCTTGGGCCACGGCAGCGCCTCCAGCATGCGGATCGTCATCGAGATGTGGTTGTTGATTTCCTTGCGCTCGGACTCGGTCAGCGTGCCGAACTTGATGGTCAGGTTCATCACCTCGTCGGCGTCGAGGAAGTCGCGCTCGACGCCGTCGGGGCCGGTCCAGCGGCGCTGGGCGATGGCGCGCACGCGGTCCTGGTCGGCCGCCTGCATGCCCTCGCCGCCGACGTTGGCGTCGCGGATGAAGTCGCGCTCGGCGCGCAGCGCAGCCTGCTGTTCGGCCAGCTCCTGCGCGATGGCGGCGACGGCGGCCTGGTCGCCGCCGGCCGCCACCTGGCGCTTCAGCGCGGCGATCTCGGCGTCGCGCTGCAGCACCTCGAAGCGGGTGTCAATCAGGGCGATGCGGTCGAAGATGGTTTCCAGCTTGGTGGCCTTGTCGACCACGTGCACCGGCGTGGTGATCTTGCCGCAGTCGTGCAGCAGGCCGGCCAGCCACAGCTCCTTGCGGTCGGCGTCGTTCATGCGGAAATCGGCCATCGGGCCGGTCTCGGTGTTGTGCACGGCCTCGGCCAGCATCATCGTCAGCTCCGGCACGAACTGGCAATGGCGGCCCGTGTACGGCGATTTTTCATCGATGCCGATGTTGATCAGGTTGACCAGCGATTCCAGCAGTTCTTCCAACTGGGCGATCAGGCGCTGGTGGGTCAGCGCCACGGCGGCCTGCGCCGCCAGGGCTTCGATGAAGCGCTGGTCGGTCTGGCTGAAGGCGCGGATCGCGCCGCTGTCGTCCTTGGCGTTGATCAGCTGCAGCACGCCGACCAGCTCGCCCTCGTGGTCGCTCATCGGCACCGTCAGGAACGATTGCGAATGATAGTGGCGCAGCTGGTCGAACTTGACCATGGCGGAGAAGTTGAACACGTCGGCCTTGTAGACATCCTCGATGTTGACCGACAGGCCGAAGTGCGCGGCGTAGGCCGCCACCGAGGCCAGGTTCTTCTCGCCGTTGTCGTCGAACAGCGGCACGCCGGGCGCGGTGATGGCCGCGCCGTTGACGCCGCCCTGGTGGGTTTGCAGCGTGTCGTTGATCAGGATGGTGAAGTCGAGGTAGCGTTTGTCCTCGCTGGGCCGGTACAGCGTGCCGCCGTCGGCGTTGGTCATGCTTTTGGCAACGATCAGGATACGCTCCAACAGCGTCTCGGTATCGTGACTGCTGCCCAGCTGGACACTGAGTTCGGTCAGCTGGTCCAGGCGCTGGGCGATCTGCGTTTGATTCAACTCTTGCATGGTTGTTTTTTCGATACCTGTTGGAGAAGCGCTCGCTGCCGCAGGGCGCGCAGGAGTACTTTTGAAGTGTAGCTCCAGCGCAAGCTGTTGTACATCGGGAAATGGTCCATGACACAAAATTACCTCGGCCAGTGTCGGGTTTTTCCCTGTTGCCGGGAAAAAAAGCTATCATCGGCCGTAGCATAGAGCGAAAAAAACAGGGACTTTGTATGAAATTTATTTTTTGGGGAGTGCGCGGTTCCATACCCTCCCCCGGCCCGCGCACCGCGCGCTATGGCGGCAACACCACCTGCATCGAAGTGCGCACCGACAACGACACCCTGATCGTCATCGATGGCGGCACCGGCATATTCTCGCTGGCCCAGTCCCTGTTGCAGAACAAGACAGCGCCCATCCACGCCAACATCTTCATCACCCACAGCCACTGGGACCACATCCACGGCCTGCCCTTCTTCACGCCGCTGTTCGTGCGCGGCAGCCGGGTGCGCCTGCACGGCGTCACCGACCCCGTCACCGGCAACGGCATCGAGCATGTGATGGGCGTGCAGCTGCAGAACAGCTACTTCCCGGTCAGCGAAACCCAGATGGACGCCACCATCGAATACCAGACGCTCACCATCGACGAGCCGGTCCAGGTCAGCGACGCGCTGGTGCGCAACGTGGTGATGAACCATCCGGTGACCGACCTCGGCTATCGTATCGAATGCCATGGCAAGTCCGTGTTCTTCACTGGCGACCATGAGCCGCACTACAACATCCATCCGCCCGGCCACCCGGAGCACGCCGCCTACGAACTGTGGATGGCGGAACGCAACGCCGCCATCGACGCCGTGGTGCAAGGCGTCGACGCGCTGATCGTCGATTGCTCCTACACCCGCGAGGAATACCCGGCCAAGCAGGGCTGGGGCCACGGCACCTTCGATTCCGCGTTCGCCATGGCGCTGCGCACCGGCGCCAAAGCGCTATACTGCACCCATCATGAACCGACCCGCAGCGACGACGAACTCGAAGCCGTGTTCGCCGATGTCATGGCGCGCCACGCGCCGCTGCTGGGTGATCTGAAGGTCTTCCTCGCTTATGAAGGCATGGAAGTTCACTTGACCTAGCGAAAGCGATCATGAACGACGCCGGCAACCCCAGTCCACACCCCAGCGATGTCGACCTGCGGCTGGCGTTTTTCCAGAAGCTGCAAACGGTGACGACCAAGATCCACGCCACCAGCAACCTGGACGAAATCATGCTCGACCTCGGCATGGAGTTCTGCGACCTGTTCAATTGCGACCGCTTCACGCTGTACGCGATGGACCATGAAAAAGACTACATCGTTTCCAAGGTCAAGACCGGACTGACCTCGTTCCGCGACCTCAAGCTGGCGGTGACGCCGGCCTCCATCGCCGGCTACGTCGCGCTGACCCGCAAGACCGTCAACATCGCCGACGTCTACGACCAGGCCGAGCTGTCGCGCTACTCGCCGGAGCTGCGCTTCCAGCAGGGCGTGGACCAGCGCACCGGCTACCGCACCAAGCAGATGCTGGTGGCGCCGCTGATCTCGGTGCAATCGCGCGAGCTGCTGGGCGTGGTGCAATTCATCAACAACCGCGACCGCTGCCCCTTCTCCGCCATCGCCGAGGCCGGCGTGAAGGAGCTGTGCGATACGCTGTCGGTGGCCTTCAGCCAGCGTTTGAAACCACCGCAGATGGTACGCACCAAATATGACGGTCTGGTGACGGACGCGGTGCTGTCGCTGCCCGAGCTGGAGCTGGCCACGCGTTCGGCCCGCAAGAAGGATCTCGATGTCGAGGATGTGCTGATCGATGAATTCCAGGTCAAGCTGGCGGCCATCGGCGCCTCGCTGGAGCGGCACTTCAGCGTGCCGTACGAGCACTTCCGGCCCGACCGCATCAAGCCGGTGGAGCTGCTGAAGAACCTCAAGCGCCAGTACGTCGAGGAATCCGGCTGGATGCCGCTGGAAGACAGCAAGGAAGGCATGCTGGTGGTGGCGCTGGACCCGGACCGGGTGGCGCACACCCACATCGTCAACCAGATCTTCCCCAAGGCCAAGCCGGTGTACCGCGTCACCAGCAACCGCGAGTTCCAGCAGATGCTGGAGCACTTCTTCGGCGCCACCAGCGACATGGGCAGCGTCGGCGAGCTGCTGTCGGGCATGGACGACGACGAGGTCGACGGCGAAGGCGGCACGGTCGAGGTGTCGGAGGCGGTGGAAAACGAGCTGGTCAAACTGCTCAACAAGATCATCGTCGACGCCCACCGCCAGGGCGTGTCGGACATCCACATCGAACCGCTGCCCGGCAAGGGCAAGACCGGCATCCGCTTCCGCAAGGATGGCACGCTGGTGCCCTACATCGAGATACCCGCTTCCTACCGCAGCGCGCTGGTGGCGCGGGTCAAGATCATGTGCGACCTCGACATCTCCGAGCGCCGCAAGCCGCAGGACGGCAAGATCAAGTTCAAGAAGTACGGTCCGCTGGACATCGAGCTGCGGGTGGCGACGATACCGTCGGCCGGCGGCGTCGAGGACATCGTCATGCGGATACTGGCGGCCGGCGAACCTATCCCGCTCGACAAGCTGGGCGTGCTGCCCTTCAACCTGGAGCGCCTGCGCGCCACCATCGAGAAACCGTATGGTCTGTTTTTCGTCTGCGGCCCGACCGGCTCCGGCAAGACCACCACGCTGCACTCGGTGCTCAACTACCTGAACACGCCGGACACCAAGATCTGGACCGCCGAAGACCCGGTCGAGATCACGCAGAAAGGCTTGCGCCAGGTGCAGGTCAACCGCAAGGCGGGGCTGGACTTCGCCACGGTGATGCGGGCCTTCCTGCGCGCCGATCCGGACATCATCATGGTCGGCGAGATGCGCGACAAGGAAACCGTGGGCATGGGCATCGAAGCCTCGCTGACGGGCCACCTGGTGTTCGCCACGCTGCACACCAACAGCGCGCCGGAATCCATCGTGCGGCTGCTGGACATGGGCATGGACCCGTTCAACTTCGCCGACGCGCTGCTGGGCATCCTGGCGCAGCGGCTGGCCAAGCGCCTGTGCGGCAAGTGCAAGCAGGCTTACCAGCCGGGCGAGGAGGAATTGAAACTGCTGTTGACGGAGTTTTGCGAAGAGCTGCTCAACACCGACAGCTTCATCAAGGACGGCGCCGCCGGCCGCGCCGCCGTGCTGGACGGCTGGCGCCAGCGCTACGCCAAGGACGGCAAGTTCACGCTATACCGCGCGGTCGGCTGCGAGGAGTGCAACAAGGGTTACAAGGGCCGCGTCGGCTTGCACGAGCTGCTGATAGGCAGCGACAAGGTCAAGAAGCTGCTGCAGGAACATGCGCGCGTTGCTCAGCTGCTGGCGGCCGCATTGGAAGACGGCATGCTGACCTTGAAGATGGACGGCATCGAGAAAGTCTTGTTGGGCATTACCGACATCAAGATGGTGCGCGCGGTCTGCATCAAGTAGGCGCGCTTGCCGTTGCGCGGCAGGACGCGGCGGTCGGCCAGCGCGCGCAGGCGCGTCAGGCCGGCTTGCAGATTGAAGGCGCGGCCGGCCAGTTGGCGGTCCACCAGCTGCGTGGCCATGGCCAGCGCCGGCGCGACGGCGGCCTTGGCCGAATACGGCAGCACCAAGCGGTAGCGGCCGCGCATGTGCGGCACCACGCCGACGAAACCCAAGGTCACTTCATTGAAAGCCAGGCGGCGCAATTCCATCGCCACCTGCTGCACCAGTTGCACCAGCGGCGGCACGTCGGCGCAGCGCTTGCCCACCAGGTTGCGCTGGCGGCGCAGGCCCGGCAGGATCGCTTGCAGGCGGCGCTCCAGCGCGCTGATGGCGGCGGGCGTGGGCGCGTCGCGGTCCAGCTCCAGTATGCTGAGCAGGCAAGGTTGTGAGGAATAGCGGTTGTCGCTGGCGAGGTAGCGCTGATCGATGATTTTCATGATAGCCAATGTCTTCTTTAAAATTCAGGCAACATTGTCGCAAGCTTCAGGCCTGCGCGTAAGCAGCGCACGGGCCATCTGCGTGTAAGACCAGGCTGACAGCTAACGTGTGCTTAAGGCCGGCGTGCTATCAAGCTGTTACGGCGTGGGCAATTGTTTTTCGAAGCAGACGGCCAGCGGGTTGCCGATGTATTTGCCGTAGTTGGCGATGCGCTGATAGCCGCGCGCTTCGTAGAAATCGACGGCGCGGCGGTTGACCAGCCGCGTCTCCAGCCACACGGCCTGGTAACCCATGGCCAGCGCCTCATCCTCCAGGAATCGCAGCACGGCGCTGCCGACGCCGCTCGTGCCGTGGCGCGCATACATGCGCTTGATCTCGGCCACGCCCGGTTCCAGCGGACGCAGCGCGCCGCAGCCGAGCGCATGGCCGCTGGCGTCGCGCGCCACCACGAAACAGCCGGCCGGGCCGTAGACATCGTTGGCGTCGAACGAGGCGTTGCCGCTGTCGCCGGTGATGGCTTCCAGCGCCGTCGACAATTCTTCCATCAACAACAGGGAATCGCGCGCGGCGGGATCTTCGGTTTGGAGTTGGATGTCGGTATGCATGATATGCAAATTATTGCACAGTACAGATGACCAGTTCCGGATTGGCGTTGATGCGCACCGGAATGCGGCTGCAACCCACGCCGCGACTGACGATCAGCTCGCCGTTGCCGCGCACCGGGAAGCGTCCATAATGATAGGGACGCGACAGCGGACCTTCCGGCAGCACCAGCGGCGTGCCGTCGCGCAGCGCGATCTGGCCGCCGTGCGTGTGGCCGGCAAAGGCGACGTCGTACTGCCGCCCTTCCAGCGATAGCAGGCCGTCCGGCGCGTGCATCAGCAGCACGCGCACGGCGCCTGCGCCGGCAAAGGCGGCGGCGGCATCAGGCTCACCGGTCCAGGGATCGTCCAGGCCGCAGATCGACACGTTGCCGAACGGCGCCGGCAGCGTCATCGCGCGGTTGACCAGCATCTGCACGCCGACCGCTTCGAAGCGGCGGCAGATGTCGGCGTCGTCGGTCGACAAATCGTGGTTGCCCAGCACCGCGAACTTGCCCAGCGGCGGCTGGCAAGCCGCCAGCGGCGGGCACATCACGGCGGCATTGGCGGCGGGGCCGGAGACGTAGTCGCCGCCGAGCAGCAGCACGTCCGGCTGCTCGGTGGCGATGGCGGCAAACAGGTCATGGAAGATGCCCGCATGGGTGGGCGGGCCGGCGTGGAAATCCGAAGCAAACGCGATCTTGAGCGGACGCGGCAGGCGTTTGCCTTCCGGCAGCGCGATCGCATGGCGGGTCACGCCGAGGCGGCCGTGCAGGCCGCAGTGGTAACTCAGCGCACTGACCACGCCCCCCATCAGGACGAGATTCACCAACGCCTCCAGCCTGCTCCGGCGCGGTGAAAAGTGCTTGCTGCGGGGAACTATCATGGGGAAAACGATCAAACGGGTAAAGAGGCGGCATGATAGCCTATTTTACGTCGTCATCAGACATCGCTGATCGGCGCGGCGGCGGCTTCGGCGATGCCGGCGGCGGCCATGTGGCGGCAGTAGTTTTCCAGTTTGGCCGTGTCGCAATGCACCTCCAGCTTGTGCACGCGGCCCCAGCGCAATTCGAACTCATGCACGCCCTGGTTGGCGCCAGTGCTGCCGTCGGGCAGCGTGAAGCGGTCCTTCCACGTCACGGTGGCGATGGTGCGCCACGGCCAGCCGGTGACGGCGATGGCGTCGATGTCGAAGCGCAGGCCGGGCAGCAGCCGCTTCAGGCGTGCATACCACTGCGTCGTCGACGCCAACGTGCGGCGCTCGCCGGCCAGCGGATGGTGGCCGTGCATCAAATGCCGGTGCGCGGCGGCGAATTGCGGCAGCACGCGCTCGTAGGCGCCCGCGTTGATGTCCCTGAACGCCCGCTGCAATTTGCGGCCAACGATAAAGTGGTACATGATCGCCTCCAATCTTTACACAAGAAAGATCTGTATAGTGCGACGATATCTTTCTCGTGTCAAGATGACTTTATGAGCACCAAACCCTACCACCACGGCAATCTGCGCGACAGCCTGCTCGATGCCGCCGCTCTCTTGCTGGCGCAGAACGGCGCGCAGGCGCTGACCTTGCGCGAGGTCGCCAAGGCGGCCGGCGTGTCGCATGCCGCGCCGTATCACCACTTTCCCAGCCGCGAGCATTTGCTGGCCGCCGTGGCGGCGCAGGCCTTCGCCGGGCTGGCCTCGGCGATGGCGGCGGCGGACGCCGATGGCGCGCGCAGCCAGGGCCTGCGGCTGATGGATATCTGCGAGGTGTATGTGGAATTTGCCCGCGCGCGGCCGGCGCAGTTCCGCCTGATGTTCGGCCCCCTGCTGGCGCAGAAATCGCGCTACCCCGATTTGAAGCAGGCGGCGGAAGCGGCGTTCAATGTCCTGGTCATGGCGGCCACTGCCTTCGATGCGGAGCGCGGCCCGGAGCTGGCATTGACCGGCTGGAGCCTGGCGCACGGACTGGCGAACCTGGCGATCGACGAAGCGTTCACGGATCTGCCGGTAGCGGTGCCCGCGCCGGCGGTGCTGGCGCGCGCCATGGCGGCGCGCATGCTGGGCTTACAGGGCGGCGTCGACCAGTAAGCCGGGTTGCAGCGCGCGGATGCGCAGCTCGGTGAAGTAGCCGCCCGCCTCGTTGTAGCGCAGGTAGTGGCGGCCGCAGTCCAGGCAGCGCGCCAGCTGGCTGCGGTTGCACGGATAGTAGCGCGGCGCGATGGGCGCGTCGTCGCTTTCGTAGCGCGTGCCGTGCGGATGGTATTCGGCGAAGGTCGGCTCGTCGTACGGGTCGTCCATCAGCGTGCCGATTTCCTCGAAACGGTCCAGCTCCAGCGAGGTCGGCAGACGCTGCCACGCCGCCAGCGACACAGCATTGCAACTGCACGGCGCCGTGATGCCGGCGGAAGCCTGAGCCAGTTGCATCAACTGGGGAAAATCAATTTTCTTCATGCTGCGTCCGTCAATGGGGTATCCGATTTTACTGCAATCCAGATCAACTCACCGCAGCCAGAACGGACCTACAGTGGCAATTCCAATTCCGGCAGCGACGACATGGAAACTAGAATTCTTAGCTGGGCATTCCCATGGCTGATGGCCATCCTGGAATTTTTGCTACGCCAAAGCATACACGACGCTGGCGCAACTGCATTCATAGGGCCGACGGTCGGTGGCGCGGCTTTGGGAATGCTGCTGCCTTTTACGCGGGCCAGAGAGATCCGGGGTACAAAACGGCATGCGCCAGGCATCATCTCCTTCGATCGCCGCGAAGACCGTTGGGCACAAAAGGCCAACCTCGCCGTGTGGATCGGTTTAACAGTCTGGGCGGTGAGTCTGTATCTGAGCCTGGCTCGCCGTGACGATCTCTTTACCCAGGCGGATAGCGAGCGAATCTCGAATTTAATCGGCGCTATACTGTGGCCGATTGCAGTGCTTTTTGATGTCTTGAGGGGCCAAAAAAATGAACTGGCCAGAAGTCGTTGATGGATTGCTGTACATCGGCTCGTGGATGCTAGGCTCGATGACAGTTGCAATTTTCTGCGCTTGGGCAATTCCCCGATTCTTCCCGGCCAAGCCGGAAGATGACTACACCTACGTACTCAAGAATAAAAACGGTAAAAAAACTACCGTGGTACTACCGCCTGACCTCCTCGAAGCGGAGCGCCAACAGATTCTCGACGAAGCCTATCGTCGACTCGGCATTCAGCCAGAATCAGGGCATTAAGACCGTTGCCCTACTATCAGCTCAGATAAGCGACAAAGCTGCGGGCCAGTTCCTCGGCCAGCTTTTCATCCGGCTCCGGTATCACGTTATGCCACAAGGACATCGGCTCCAGCGCGATCGCTTCGATCGATGTGATGGCGTGCAGCACCGCGAATTGCAGCGCGCGCTCGGGCGAAGCGTGGCGGATCTGCCCGCGATGCACCAGCAGGCATTGCACGGACAGCTGCACATTCTCTTCCATGATGGCGCGGGCGGCGGCGACGAATGCGGTGTCGGTGTCGGCGTCGATAAAGCGCGCCAGCGCGCGCAGCAGGCGCGGATGCTGGCGGTACTGCAAAAACATCAGCCGTATCAGCGCGTCGGCGCTTTCACGCAAGGTGGGGTGCTGCAGCATCGCCGGCAGCTGGCTCTTGTTCGCCTCGTTACTGCGCTCCAGCAGGTGCAGGAAGGCAGCCCGCATCAACGCATCCTTGTTGACGAAACGGCGGTAGACGCTGGCCGGCGCGACCTCGGCCAGCGCGGCAATGCGCGGGATCACCGTGCCTTCCAGCCCGTGCTCGTCGAGCGAGCGGATGGTGGCGTTCAGCAGACGCTCCAGCGTGGCCTGGCTGCGCTTTTGTTGGGGGGCGGCGACGACTTTGTTTTGGCTCATGCACGGAATCATAGACAATTCCGCCGAAATATGCGAATGTAAACACACATTCACTTTTTTTGGAGATCAAAATGAACAGCCGGTTCAAGCATGTCTGGGTGGGCTCGACCATCTCGCAACTGGGCGATGTCGGTTTCATGCTGGCCCTGCCCTGGCTGGTGCTGCAGATGACCGGTTCCAGCCTGGCGCTCGGCTCGGTCATGATGGCGCTGGCGATTCCGCGCGCGCTGCTGATGCTGCTGGGCGGCGCCGTCAGCGACCGCTTCCCCGCGCGCACGGTGCTGGCCGTGGCCTACACGGCGCAGACGCTGTGCGTGGCGCTGATCGCCCTGCTGCTGCACCGGCAGGCGCTGAACCTGCAGCTGCTGTATCTGATCGCCTTCTGCTTCGGCGTGGCCGACGCCTTCACCTCGCCGGCCCTGCGCGTGCTGCTGCCGGAGCTGGTGCCGCCGGAACAACTGCAACGCGCCAACGCGCTGCTGCAATCGAGCATGCAGATCTGCGTGCTGGCCGGATCGGCCGTGGGCGGCCTGCTGATCGCGCAGTACGGATTGCTGTTCGTCTTCATCGCCGACGCGGCCAGCTATGCCTACATCATCATCGTGCCGCTGTGCATGGCCGCCCGCCCGCACACGGCGATGCCCGGCGCTGAAGCCGGCGGCATCATGCCGGCCATCGCCGCCGGCCTGCGCTACGTCTGGCGCGACGCCGGCCTGCGCGCTGTGCTGATCAGCTTCGCCAGCATCAATTTCTGCGCGACCGGCGCGACGCAGATCGGCCTGGTCGTGCTGGCCGGTGAGCGGCACGGCTCGTCGGGACTGGGGCTGCTGATGGCGTGCGCCGGCGCCGGCTCGCTGCTCGGCCTGGCGCTGGCCGCCAAATGGCGCTCGCCGCTGACGGTGCATCGCAGCGCGGCGGCCGCATCGTTTGCGCTCAGCCTGCTGCTGGCCGGACTGGCCTTGCCGCTGCCGCTGTGGTGGGTGGGCCTGGACGCCGCCCTGCTCGGCGCGGTGGCCGGCTACGTGAACATCCAGGTGCTGAGCTGGCTGCAAGGCAGCGTGCGCAGCGATATGCTGGGACGGACCATGAGCGTGCTGGCGCTGGCCTCGGTCGGCATCACGCCGCTGTCGCTGGCGGCGGCGGGCCTGCTGGCGCAGATCGGCACCGGCGCCCTCTTCCTTGGCGCCGGCACGCTGTTGCTGCTGACTTCCGCCGCGCTCTGGCGCCACGCGGCGCCTGCGCCACTACCCGAGCGGGCGTAAAAAAAGGGAGCCGAAGCTCCCTTTGGTTTTACATGATGTGGTGTCCGACCCAGAACGCCAGCGCGGCGACAAACGCCGAGGCCGGTATCGTGAAGACCCAGGCCCAGACGATGTTGCCCGCCACGCCCCAGCGCACGGCCGACATCTTCTGCGACGAACCCACGCCGACGATGGCGCCGGTGATGGTGTGCGTGGTCGATACCGGCACGCCGAAGTGCGAAGCGATCAGCAAGGTCATCGCGCCGCCGGTTTCGGCGCAGAAGCCGCCCACCGGTTTGAGCTTGGTGATCTTCTGGCCCATGGTCTTGACGATGCGCCAGCCGCCGAACAGGGTGCCGAACGAGATCGCGCCGTAGCACGAGATCACCACCCACAGCGGCGGCGCCGACGCGTCCACCGGCACCTGGCCGACGGCGATCAGCAGCATCCAGATGATGCCGATGGTTTTTTGCGCATCATTGCCGCCGTGGCCCAGGCTGTACGAAGCGGCCGACACCAGTTGCAGGCGGCGGAACCACTTGTCGACCCGGCGCGGCGTCGAGCGCACGAACAGCCACGACACGATCAGCATGATGATGGAGCCGAACACAAAGCCCATCAGCGGCGAAATGATGATCCATTTGACAGTCTTCAGCAGGCCATCGCCGACCAGCGCGCTGGTGCCGGACTTGGCCACCGCGGCGCCGACCAGGCCGCCGATCAGCGCGTGCGACGACGACGAAGGAATGCCGTAGTACCAGGTGAACAGGTTCCACGCGATGGCGCCGACCAGTGCACCGAAGATCACGTATTGATCGACGACGCCGGGATCGATGGTGCCCTTGCCCACCGTGGACGCCACGTGCAGGCCGACCACGAAGATGGCGATGAAGTTGAACAGCGCGGCCATGGCCACCGCCGTCTGCGGCTTGAGCACGCCGGTCGACACCACGGTGGCGATCGCATTGGCGGCGTCATGGAAGCCGTTCATGAAGTCAAACACCAGTGCCAGGGCGATCAACAGGCCCAGCACGTAGATGCTGATTTGTAGGGTATGCATATTGGACGATTCTTTTTGTAGTTATGCGTTTTCGACGATGATGCCTTCGATGATGTTGGCCACATCTTCGCAACGGTCGGTCACGGTTTCCAGGATTTCGTAGATGGCTTTCATCTTGATCAGGTTGCGCACGTCCGGTTCGTCGCGGAACAGCTTGGACATGGCGGCGCGCATCACATGGTCGGCGTCCGATTCCAGGCGGTCGATCTCTTCGCAGATGGCAACGATCTGGCGCGAGTTGTCCATGTTGTGCAGCAGGGCCACGGCTTGCTGGACCTTCTCGGTGCAGGCCAGCACCAGTTCGGCCAGGCGCTTGGCTTCCGGCGTCACCGAATGCAGGTCGTACAGCGATACCGTCTGGCCGGCGTCTTCCAGCAGGTCGAGGATGTCGTCCATGCGGGTGATCAGCTTGTGGATGTCGTCGCGGTCGATCGGCGTGATGAAGGTTTTGTGCAACAGGTCGACGGTGGCGTAGGTGATCTTGTCGGCTTGCTTCTCGATCGACTCGATGGCGTGCACGCGGTTTTCCAGATCGTCGAAATTGGACATCAGGCCCAGCATCTCTTTTGCACCTTTGACGCACAGGTCGGCGTGCTGGTTAAACAGGTCAAAAAATTTGCCCTCGGTGGGCATCAAACGTCCAAACATTTTATTCTCCGTAAATGTGTACTGCAGATCGCCGCCCCCGGGTACGGGACGGCGTAAAGATTAGTCGCCTTGGTACAGCGCCAGATTACCGGCGTAGTTGCCAAACTTCGTGTATTGGCCGATCCAGGTCAGGCGAACCGAGCCGATCGGGCCGTTACGCTGCTTACCGATAATGATCTCGGCCGTTCCCTTATCGGGCGAGTCCGGGTTGTAGACCTCGTCGCGATACAAGAAGATGATGACGTCCGCATCCTGCTCGATAGCGCCGGATTCGCGCAAGTCGGACATGACGGGACGTTTATTGGGGCGTTGCTCCAGAGAGCGGTTCAGCTGAGATAGTGCGATCACCGGGCACTGCAACTCTTTGGCTAGGCCTTTGAGCGAGCGCGAGATTTCCGAGATTTCCGAGGCGCGGTTGTCGCCCTGGGTCGAGCCTGTCATCAGCTGCAAGTAGTCGACCACGATCAGGCCGAGCTTGCCGCATTGGCGCGACAGGCGGCGCGCGCGGGCGCGCATTTCGATCGGGTTCAGCGCCGGGGTCTCGTCGATGTAGACCTGGGCGTCGTTCATTTTCTGGATGGCGTGCGTCAGGCGCGGCCAATCCTCGTCGTTCAGCTTACCGGTGCGCAGGCGGTGCTGGTCCAGCTGGCCGACCGAGCCCAGCATACGCATGGCCAGCTGTACGCCGCCCATCTCCATCGAGAACACGGCGACCGGCAGGCCTTCTTCCACCGCGACGTTCTCGGCGATGTTCATCGAGAACGCGGTCTTGCCCATCGACGGACGGCCGGCGACGACCACCATGTCGCCCGGCTGCAGGCCGGAGGTCATGCGGTCGAGGTCGATCCAGCCGGTCGGCACGCCGGTGATTTCGGACTGGCTTTCGCGCGAGTACAGCTCGTCGATGCGCTCGACCACCTGGGTCAGCAGCGGCTGCACCGGGATCCAGCCGGCGGCGCCACGGGCGCCCTGCTCGGCGATGGCGAAGATCTTCGATTCCGCCTCGTCCAGCATCTGCTTGACTTCCTTGCCCTGCGGGCTGAAGGCCTGGCCGGAGATTTCGTCGGCCACCGTGATCAGCTGGCGCAGGATGGAACGATCGCGGACGATCTCGGCATAGCGGCGGATGTTGGCGGCCGATGGCGTGTTTTGCGCCATCGCGTTCAGGTAGGTCAGGCCGCCCACGTCTTCCGCCTTGCCCAGCTGGGACAGGGTTTCAAACACGGTGATGACGTCGGCCGGACGCGAACCGTTGATCATCTTGACGATCTGCTCGAAGATGATGCGGTGGTCGTAGCGGTAGAAGTCCTCGGGGTTCATCATATCCGCAATGCGGTCGAACGCCGCATTATCGCGCAGCAGGCCGCCAATGACGGACTGTTCTGCTTCGATGGAATGCGGCGGGACGCGGAGTGAATCTACTTGCGGATCGGAGGGGGCGTTCATGGCGCGAATTATACCTGCTTGCTTGAGCCGTATTACAAATTTATGACGAGAAAAAAGCCGGGCAAGCCCGGCTTTTTCAATGTGTTGCTATACCGACCAGACGTTGCCGTCCGGTCTGATATCAGGCAGCTTCGCCTACGACAGCAACGGTCACTTCTACCACCACGTCGGTGTGCAGAGCAACGCTTACTGGGTGCTCGCCAACGGTCTTCAGAGGACCGGTAGGCATGCGCACAGCAGCTTTTTCAACAGCGAAACCAGCTTTGGTCAGGGCTTCAGCGATGTCGAAGTTGGTGACGGAGCCGAACAGACGGCCGTCAACACCAGCTTTTTG
This sequence comes from Rugamonas rivuli, assembly GCF_009380165.1. Classification (GTDB taxonomy): domain Bacteria; phylum Pseudomonadota; class Gammaproteobacteria; order Burkholderiales; family Burkholderiaceae_D; genus Rugamonas; species Rugamonas rivuli. The sequence goes on along the minus strand of NZ_WHUF01000002.1, from coordinate 197,957 downwards.
CGAAACGTTCACGGTCATGCCGTTCAGTTTCTCGCCTTGAGCTTGAGCAGCGGCCAGCTTTTCAGCAGCAGCTTTTTCCAGTTCAGCGCGCTTGACTTCGAATTCAGCAACGGCGGACGCGGTAGCGCGGCGGGCCATTTTTTGCGGAATCAGGAAGTTACGTGCGTAACCGTCTTTAACTTTAACGACTTCACCCAGGTTGCCCAGGTTGACGACTTTTTCTAACAGAATGATTTGCATAGTTCTTCTCCAGGATCTTATCTAGACGACGCGATTAAGCGTGGTGCAGATCGGTGTAAGGCAGCAGCGCGAGGTAGCGAGCGCGCTTGATTGCGGTGTCAACTTGGCGCTGGTAGTGCGCTTTGGTACCGGTCAGACGTGCTGGCATGATTTTGCCGTTTTCCTGGACGAAGTCTTTCAGGGTGTCGACGTCTTTGTAGTCAACCTGTTCAACGTTTGCTGCGGTGAAGCGGCAGAACTTCTTACGCTTGAACAGTGGGTTTTGTTGCTTGCGCTTTTCTTTCAGCTTGAGCTTGTTTTTGTCGAACTTTTTACCGAATGCCATTTTAGGCTCCTGTATCTAAATTGAGCTGTCTGGGACAGCACTAAAATCAATGATGTGAAACACCAGGCTTTTGCTATTGCGATTCTTCTTGTTCAGGAACCCGGTGAACTGATACATGCCGGCCAGTGGCGCCTGACTGAAGCGGCCTGAAATCTCGCCCGCGGCAACCGCGGAAATTTCAAACTCGCTCAATCGGGCAATGCCTGCCTCCATCTGCTGCGACCGGTGCTGGAGTACAGCATTCACGATCGGCATGCCGGCCGGGGTGTAGCGCAAGGCGTCCCGTTCGGCGATGAGGGCAATAAACTGGAGCTGGTTCAGCTCGGTTCCTGGCAACAATTAGGCCGCAGGAGCAGCAGCAACTGCTGGAGCTTCGGTGCGATGCGATTTCGCTGCATCTTCACGTTGTACCGACTTCATCATCGGCGAAGGAGCGGTTTCCGCTTTCTTCATCTTGACGGTCAGGTGACGCAGCACGGCATCATTGAATTTGAAGGCGGTTTCCAGCTCGACCAGGGTCTCGTTGTCGCATTCGATGTTCAGGCAGATGTAGTGTGCTTTAGCCAGTTTCTGGATCGAGTAAGCCATTTGACGACGGCCCCAATCTTCAACACGGTGCACGGCGCCGCCGCGGGTGGTAACCGAGGTCTTGTAACGCTCGATCATGGCGGGCACTTGCTCGCTCTGGTCCGGGTGGACGATAAATACTATTTCATAGTGACGCATACAAACTCCCTTAAGGACTGTGAATATAGCCCACCCTGGCGTCAAGACAGGTGTGGGAAGAGGTAAGCCCGCGACTATATCAGCTTTTCCGGCAAAAGACAATCCGGGGTCAAGTCTGACATTTGGACACGAGCTCGACCGCAACGCGGCGCTACGGTCGAGGTCGTGTCCAAATGTCAGACTTGACCCCATCATGAATTTATTTCGCGCAAAGCAACAAATTCCCTTGCATTTCGCTTCACACTGTACAAAAATACAGACTGTCTATATACACAGGCCCAAAGCACTCTATGATCAAGCTCACCGCAAGACAGGAACAAATTCTCAATCTGATCAAGGATGCCATCGAGAACACCGGCTTCCCGCCGACCCGCGCCGAGATCGCCAACGAACTGGGCTTCAAATCCGCCAACGCGGCCGAGGAGCATCTGCAGGCGCTGGCGCGCAAGGGCGCGATCGAGATCGCCGCCGGCACCTCGCGCGGCATCCGCCTGCTGGGCGTGCACGCCGAACCGGCCACGCCGAAAGTACCGGTGTCGCTGATGATGTCGCTGCCGCTGATCGGCCGCGTGGCCGCCGGCTCGCCCATCCTGGCGCAGGAAAACCTGGAAACCAGCTACAGCGTCGACCCGGCCATGTTCTCTTCCCGGCCGGACTACCTGCTCAAGGTGCGCGGCGAGTCGATGCGCGACGCCGGCATCATGGACGGCGACCTGCTGGCCGTGAAAAAGGTGGACAGCGCCAAGAACGGCCAGATCGTCGTGGCCCGCATCGGCAACGACGTCACGGTCAAGCGCTACCGCAAGACCGGCTCCACCTTGGAGCTGCTGCCGGAAAACCCGGACTTCAAGATCATCAAGGTCGATCCTGAAGCGGACGAGTTCGCGCTGGAAGGCCTGGCTGTCGGCCTGATGCGCAGCTGGCACTAAGCCTTACATCGACATCGGCTTCGGCACGATGAGCGGGAAGGCGCTGTTCAGCGCCCGCCTGGCGATATCGTCCGAACCCATGTGCGAATTCGACATCAGCACCACGCCCCGCTGCGTGCTGGTGTCGAAGCCGATATACGTACGGTAGCCGCCCGTGCCGCCGTTATGCCAGACGATGTGCGAGCCATGCTGCTCCAGCACATGCCATCCCAGCGCCACCGACGCGCCTACCCTGCCCTCGATCGTGTGACGCGGCTGGTGCGCGGCCTGCATCGCGCCGTATAGCGGCGTCTTCAGCAATCCCATATTCGCCCCTACGAACTTCAGCATGTCCGCCGTCGACGAGCGCAGCGCGCCCATGCCTGCCAGCACCGGCATGTCCCAGTTGGCCGCGACCACGCCCGGCATGCCGTAGCCGATGGCCAGATGCTGGCGCATGGCCGGCGTCAGCGTGACGGCCGTGCTGTTCATGCCCAGCGTGCCGGTGATGCGCTGGCGCACCAGGGTTTCGTAATCGACGCCGGTGCGCAGCGTCAGCGCATGGCCCAGCAGGCCGACGCCGGCATTCGAATATTCGTAGCGCTCGCCCGCCGCACGCGAGGGCGTAAAGCCGTGCACAAATTCGTACAGCTGTGGCGCCGTGTAGTCGGCGAAGGGATTGTCGTCATCCTTGGGCGCAAGGTTGGAAGGAATGCTTGGGATGCCGGAGACCTGCGACGACAGGTCGAGCAGCGTGATCTGCCGCCCGCCGAAAGCCGGCGGCGCAGCAGCGGCCGGCAAGTAGCGCGCCACCGGATCGGCCAGACTCACTTCGCCGCGCAGGGCCATGTCGCTCAGGATGGTGGCAGTGAACACCTTGGTGATGGAGCCGATCTCGTAGACCGAGTCCGCATCGACAGCCGCCCCGCCCTCGCTCAGGCTGCCGTAGGCCAGCACATGACTGCCTTTGGCGTCGATGATGCCGATCACCATGCCGGTGCCGGCGTGGTCGATATCGACGCGGGTTTTCATCATGGCGAGCAACTCGGCGTCGCTGACCGGGGCCGCTTGCGCAGCGGCGGCCAGCAGCGCGCCGCCAAGCAGGGCCAGCATTCGCTTCAGGGGGAAAGGGATAGTCATGTCGCGCAGACTAGCAAACTTCTAGCCACGACGGACAGACAATATTGCGTCAATTCCTGCCAAACGGCGGCAGCTCAGCGCTTGCCGGCCGTTACCGGCAGGTGCGGCAGCTCGCGCGCGCTCAAGGCGATGTCGCCGCGCCGGCCTTCCCACGCGGCCTCCGCCACTGTGACCGCGTCCGCCTGGCGCTTGGCGTCGTCCGCCACTTGCACGAACACCTGGCTCATCAGCGTTTGCGCGGCGCTCATCTCATCGTCGGTCATCAAATCGGCCAGGTCGGCGGGGATGCTCTTGCCGACCGGCAGAGCTGCGTTGTAGTTGGCAAGGAACCTGTCGTAGCAGGCGCGCCACGCGGCCAGCGCCTGCGACACCGCTGCGCGGCTGGCCGTGGCCGGACGCATCGGAATGTAGGGTTGCTGGCAGTCGAATCGGGCCAGGGAAATATCGGCGCCGTCGTAGTGGCTGGTGTAGTACTCGATCTCCGCTTGCCGGGCCAGGCGGCGGGACGGCTCTTCGGCAAAGGCGTTACTCGACAGCACGGTCAAAGCCAGAACCCATGCTGCTCTCATGACGCCTCCTCCGTGCTTAGTAAAATTGAAAGCTTAGATTATCACAACTGGCCGCGGTGATCAGCAAGCTTCCAGGGCGCAGGTGAAATCGTCCAACAGATCGTCGGTATCCTCAATGCCGACCGACACCCGTATCAGCGATTCGGCGATGCCCATCGAAGCGCGGCGTTCGGCGCCCATCTCGAAGAAGATGGTGTGCGCCACCGGGATGATCAGCGTGCGCGTATCGCCCAGGTTGGAGGCCGGGATCGCCAGCTTCAGGCGATTCAGGAAATCGAAGCAGTCGATGCCGTCCTTCAGCTCAAAGCTCAGCAGCGAGCCGAAGCTGCGGAACAGCTCGCTGGAGATCGCGTGCTGCGGGTGCGAGGCCAGGCCGGGATAGTAGACGGCCGCCACGCGCTCGTCCGATTCCAGCAGCTTGGCCAGCGCCAGCGCATTGGCGCTGGTGCGTTCCATGCGCAACGCCAGCGTCTCGGCGCCGACGGCGATGTGGTGGGCCGCTTCCGGCGCCAAAGAGGAACCGAAGTCGCGCAAGCCCTTGGCGCGGATCTGCGCCAGCCCCCATTGCAGCGGCGCGGCTTTCTTGTAGTTCTCGTAGATGTTGGGGAAGCGGGTCCAGTCGTAGGCGCCGGTATCGGTCAGGCTGCCGCCCAGCGCATTGCCGTGGCCGCCGATGGACTTGGTCAGCGCGTTGACCACCAGCCCTGCCCCAACCGATTTCGGACGGAACAGGTAAGGCGTGGTCATCGTGTTGTCGACGATGTAGAGGATGCCGCGCTGCTGGCACAGCTCACCGATGCGCTTCAGGTCCGCCACTTGCGTGCGCGGGTTGGCGATGGTTTCGACAAACACCACGCGGGTCTGGTCGGTGATGGCGGCGGCGACATTGGCGACGTCAGTGGCGTCGACAAACGATACGCCCACGCCCTGTGCCATGGTGGTCTGCCACAGGCTGTTGGTGTTACCGAACAAGAACGACGACGACACCACATGATCGCCCGCGCGCAGCAGCGACTGGAACACTGCGCCGATCGCGCCCATACCGGTGGCGAAACAGATCGTGCCCACACCCTGCTCCATCTTGTTGACCTTGTCTTCCAGCGCGGAGATGGTCGGGTTGCCCTGGCGGCCATAGCGGAAGCCCGGCTCCTTGCCCTGGAATACCGAGGCCAGCTGGCGCGCGTCTGCGTAACCGAAGGCGACCGAGGTGTGGATGGGCTTGTGCAGCGAACCGTGCTCGATGCCCTTCTGGCGATCGTTGTGCAGGATGGTGGTGGTGAAGCCGTAGTTTTTCTTGTCGTTCATGTTCAAGCAGTCAAAAAAAAAGCCCGGTGCGGAGTGAACCGCACCGGGCGCGACATCAGCCTTCGGCGGTCGCGAGATTCAGATTCAGTTGCGAGCGGCCCGCATCTTCGGGGCCGGCGGCCTTCGGATGATGACGCGCGTATTCCAGCTTGTCCAGGTAGTCCTTGGAGATGTCGCCGGTGACGTAGACGCCGTCGAAACACGAAGCCTCGAAGTTCTTCAACGCCGGGTTGACGTCCGAGATGGCGCGCTTCAACGCGTCGATATCCTGGTAGACCAGGTGATCGGCGGTGATCTCGCGGCAGACTTCCTCGGTGCTGCGGCCGTAGGCGATCAGCTCGTCACGGGTAGGCATGTCGATGCCGTACACGTTAGGGAAGATCACCGGTGGCGCCGCCGAAGCGAAGATCACCTTCTTGGCGCCGGCTTCGCGCGCCATCTGCACGATCTCGCGGCTGGTGGTGCCGCGCACGATGGAGTCATCCACCAGCAGCACGACCTTGTCCTTGAACTCGGAAGCGATGGCGTTCAGTTTCTGGCGCACGGACTTCTTGCGCGCAGCCTGGCCCGGCATGATGAAGGTACGGCCGATGTAGCGGTTCTTGATGAAGCCTTCGCGGTATTCCACGTTCAGCGCCAGCGCCAGCTGGATCGCGGCAGGACGCGACGAATCCGGAATCGGCATGACGACATCGATCTCGCCATCCTTGAATTCGCGCTTGATCTTCTCGGCCAGGTACTCGCCCATTTTCAGGCGGGTGGCGTAGACGGACGCGCCGTCGATCACCGAATCAGGACGAGCCAGGTAGACGAACTCGAACACGCAAGGGTTCAGCGACGGGTTGTCGGCGCACTGGCGCGAATGCAGCTGCTTGTCGGCGTCGATGAAGACGGCCTCGCCCGGCGCGATGTCGCGCACGAAGCGGAAGCCCATGCCTTCCAGCGCCACGGACTCGGAAGCGATCAGGTACTCGGCGCCCTGCTCGGTTTCATTGATGCCCAGGCACAGCGGACGAATGCCGAACGGATCGCGGAAGGCCAGCAGGCCGACGCCGGCGATCTGCGCCACGGCAGCGTAGCCGCCACGCACGCGGCGATGCAGCACGGTCACGGCTTCGAAGATGGTGTCGGCGTCGATCGAGATGCCGGTGGTGGCTTTCTGGATTTCGTGGGCCAGCACGTTCAGCAACACTTCCGAATCGGAATCGGTGTTGATGTGGCGGCGGTCGTTCTGGAACATTTCTTTTTTGAGCTGTTCCCAGTTGGTCAGGTTGCCGTTGTGCGCCAGCGTGATGCCGAACGGGGCGTTGACGTAGAACGGTTGCGCTTCTTCCTCGCTCGACGAGCCGGCGGTTGGATAGCGGCAGTGACCGATGCCGGAATTGCCTTGCAGCGTACGCATGTTACGGGTACGGAAAACGTCACGAACGAGGCCGTTGGCCTTGTGCATGGCGAACATGCTGCTGTGATTGGTCGCGATACCTGCCGCATCCTGGCCGCGGTGCTGCAGCAGCAGCAATGCGTCATACAGCAGTTGATTGACAGGTTGATGGGATACGACGCCGACGATGCCACACATGATGTTGCTCCTGGACTTGGTGCTACAGATTTAAAGAATTCAAAAATTCACATGCTGCGCCATGGCAGCGGGAAGAAAGGCTTTCACCGTATGCGCTCCGGTCTCCGCGAGCGGACTCAATAGCGCATCCTTCCAGAATGCTTGTTGCGGTATCGACGTCATCCCACACAGGATGACACCGGCCAGCACAATGACAAGGCCGCGGCCGAAGCCGAACACCATGCCCAGCGCGCGATCCACCAGGCTGAGGCCGCCGGCATCGAGCAAGGCGCCCAGCGCCATGGCCAGCAGGCCCATCAAAATCCGTACGCCGATGAACAGCGCGATAAAAGCCAGGATCAGGCGCAGCACCTCGCCCGGCACCACCGGCGGCAGCATCTGCGCCAGCGCGGCGGCGTAGGCGTTGGCGACCACGAAGGCCACCACCCAGCTTGCCAACGACAACACTTCCTTCACCAGGCCGCGCATCATGCTGATGATGACCGACGCGACCAATACAAAAATCACCAGGTAATCAAAGATCGTCACGTCGGGCAGCCTGCTGGATCAAACGGTTTCGAGACGGCCGCTCAGGCCCATCGCGGTCAGCTTGGCCCGTACTTTTTCGGCTTCATCCTTGTTGGTGAACGGCCCCACGCGCACGCGGGTGATGTCGCCGGACGGCGTCTTTTGCGTGAAGGAGCTGATGCCGGCTTTCTTCAACTTGTCGCGCAGCTCGTCCACCTTGCCCTGGTCGCTCAGCGCGGCCACTTGCAAGACGAATTTCTGGCCGGTCTCGGCGGCAGCAGCAGGCTTGGCGGCGGCCTTGCCTTCCAGGATGGCCAGCGCGCGCGCATCTTCCGAGTTGCCGGCGGCCGGCTTGGCGCTTTCGGCCTGTTTGGCGGCCTTGGCTTCGGCCAGCTTGCGTTCGGTTTCCTTGGCGTCGGCCTTGGCCTTGGCTTCGGCTTTCACCTCGGCTTGCTTGCGTTCGATTTCCGCCTTGTAGTCGGCGTCCTGGCGGGCTTTGGCTTCGTTGTCGGCCTTGTTCTTGGCGATGGCTTCCGCCTTGGCTTCGGCTTTCAGCTTGGCTTCGGCCTTTTGCTCGGCTTCGCGCTTGAGGGCGTCGGCCTTGGTGGTGTCGACCTTGATGGGGGCGATGGCAGGCGGCGTGGCCGGCACAGCGGCGGCCAGCGCGGCTACCGGCGCGGCTGCGGCAGGTTTGGACGGTTTGACGTCTTCGACGATTTCTTCTCTGCTGTCCAGCGCGGCGCTCTGGGCTACCGGTGCGGCGGCAGGCGCGGCTTCGGCCGGCTTGTCCTTGGCAGGGATTTTGATTTCGATATCGGACGACAGCGGCTTGGGTTCGGAATCGAGCACCATCGGCAGGCCGATGGCCACGCCCAGCGCCAGCGCGATCGCACCGACCAGGCGGCGGCGTGCGCGTTTCTTTTCCGGCAACACCGGGTCGTCCGCTTCGCGGTCTTTGCCGCGGCGGGATTTGGCGGAACCATCCGCCGACGAGGCGCGCTTGGAGCGTGCGCGCTCCGTCGCGTCCTGGTCATCTGCGCTGGTGTAATAGCCGCTGTCTTGACCAGCGGTCTCTTGCTTGTTTTTACCGAGTTTCGAGAACAAGCCCATGCGTGATTTCAGTCCTGTGCGTTCAATGGAATGCGGATTTTCGCGCCGCCATGACGCCGGCGACCGTGAGGAAAGATCCAAAGACCACAATTCTATCATTCTCCCCGGCTCGGCTGATCGCATTTGCATACGCGGCGGCTGGATCGTCGAAGATATTGATGGTGCGCTCGGCCTTTTCTTCCTGCACGATCTGCACCTTGGCCGCCAGTTCCGAGGCGCTGGCAGAGCGCGGCGACGGCAGCGTGGCCAGGCACCAGTGGTCCACATGCTCGGACATGGCGGCGATCACGCCGTCGATATCCTTGTCGTGCATGGAGCCGAACACCGCGTAGGTGTAGGGGTGGAAGCCCATGTTGCCGAGGTTCTGGTTCAGCGCCGAGGCCGCGTGCGGATTGTGCGCCACGTCCAGGATCACGGTCGGGCGGCCAGGCAGCACCTGGAAGCGGCCCGGCAGTTCCACCGTCACCAGGCCGGTGCGCACTTCCTGCGCGCCCACCGGCAATTCCAGCTTCAGCGCTTCCAGCGCGGCCAGCACGGCCGAGGCGTTGAGGATCTGGTTGGCGCCGCGCAGGCTCGGGTAGGCCAGCGAATTGCGGCGCTGCGAGCGGCCGCCGTAGTTCCACTGCTGCTTGTCGCCGGAATAGTTGAAATCGCGGCCCATCAGCCACAGGTCGGCACCGATGGCGTTGGCGTGGTCGATCAGCGACTGCGGCGGCACCGGGTCCGAGCAGATCGCGGTTTTACCGGCGCGGAAGATGCCGGCCTTCTCGAAGCCGATCGCTTCGCGGGTGTCGCCCAGGTAGTCGGTGTGGTCGATGTCGACGCTGGTGACGATGGCGACATCGGCATCGACGATGTTGACCGCATCCAGGCGGCCGCCCAGGCCCACTTCCAAAATCGCGACATCCATGCCGGCGCCCGCGATCAGATGCATGATGGCCAGCGTGGTGAATTCGAAATAGGTCAGCGGGGTATCGCCGCGCACGGCCTCGACCGCGTTGAAGGCGGCCACCAGCACTTCGTCGCTGGCCAGCTCGCCGTTGATGCGGGCGCGCTCGTTAAAGTCCAGGAAGTGCGGCTTGATGTACAGGCCGACCTTGTAGCCGGCGCGCATCAGCACCGATTCCAGCATGGCGCAGGTCGAACCCTTGCCGTTGGTGCCGGCCACCATGATGACGGGGCAGCTGAAGCTCAGCTGCAGACGCTCCTTGACGGCGAGTACGCGGTCCAGGCCCATGTTGATGACGGTTTCGGCATGGCGCGATTCAAGCAGCGCAAGCCAGGCAGGCAAAGTAGTTGGGAGGTTCGACATGATGATGGCTCAGAAATGAAAAACGGCGCGCAGGCCGGCATGATAGCCGATTGCGCGCCGTTGCGTGAGGAAGTCGCTGCTTTTAGGCCAGCACTTCCACCGCTTGATTTTGCAGCAGGGCCATCAGACGGGCGATTTCTTCGCGCATCTTGCGGCGGTCGACGATCATGTCGACGGCGCCCTTGGTGACGAGGAACTCGGCACGCTGGAAGCCTTCCGGCAGTTTTTCGCGCACGGTGTTTTCGATCACGCGCGGGCCGGCGAAGCCGATCAGCGCTTTCGGCTCGGCGATCACGACGTCACCCATGAAGGCGAACGATGCGGACACGCCGCCCATGGTCGGGTCGGTCAGCACGCTGATGAACGGCAGCTTCTTGTCGGACAGCTTGGTCAGCATGGCGGTGGTTTTCGCCATTTGCATCAGCGACAGCAGGCCCTCTTGCATACGGGCGCCACCGGTGGCGGTGATGCAGATGAACGGTACTTTCTGTTCCAAGGCCACTTGCGCGCCGCGCACGAAGCGCTCGCCGACCACGGAGCCCATGGAGCCGCCCATGAATTCGAATTCGAAGCAAGCCACCACGCAAGGCAGGCTCATGATGGCGCCGCCCATGACGATCAGCGCATCGGTCTCGCCGGTGGCTTCCATGGCTTGTTTGAGGCGGTCTGGGTATTTCTTGCTGTCTTTGAACTTCAGCGTATCGACTGGCAGGGTGTCCATGCCGACTTCATAGCGGCCGCCGGCGTCGAGCAGGCTGTCGAGGCGTTCACGAGCGCGGATACGCATGTGATGGTCGCATTTCGGGCAAACGTGCAGGTTCGATTCCAGATCGGTGCGGTACAGGACGGCTTCGCAGGATGGGCATTTGACCCACAGGCCCTCGGGCATGGTCTTGCGTGCGGCAGCGTCGGAACGCTGGATACGTGGGGGCAGCAGTTTTTCCAACCAACTCATAAATTCTCCTTGCAGCTAACTTGTGGCCGAAGTGTAGCCGTTTCTTGCCCCCCTGTCGAACTTTGCTGTACAACAATTTTTAAGGTTCGTCATGAAATTGATGGGGTTTTAGAAGGAATCCCCTACAGCTTCCCGCGCACGCTCCGCGTCCAATATAGGCAAATCCAAGGAAATTCGGTGTCCGGTACTAGCCAGATTCCTTAAATACAACTCAATTATTCGATCTGCTGGCCAGCCAAATTCATCGCCGATTTTCTGGAAATAGCTGATCGTATCGTTGGGCAAGCGCAGAGCCAGCTCATGTGTCAACAATTCTCTAAACGGATTTGAAACCGGGACACACCGGGAAATGTCGATATCGTCCTCGCACATGGCTCACTCCCAAAAATAAAGTTGCGCTTCCAATGAATTGGCCTTGCGCGCAGAAAATATTCTAATGACATCATTATCGCGATAGCAATAACACACCGTGAGTAGCCTGCCCCGGTCGCTGGCGCCGATTTGAATAAACCGCTCCTCATCACCAGAGTGTTCGACATCGGCCAACGACCTAGACCGGCCATCATGAAATGCCGATACCGCCTCGTCGAAACTCACTCCATGCTTGCGGAGGTTGGTTTTAGCCTTGCGGGCATCCCATTCGAAGCGCACGACCGCTCCCCTTCAACATAGTCAGTTCTTAACTATGTATCAAGGTGAGCGGTCGGGATTTGCGGGAGGTCAGGCGTCGAGGGCGGTGCGGATGCCGGTGACGAAGGTTTGTACTGCGGCCACAGCCTTGTCTTTGCCGGCGCTTTCGATTTCCTGGATGATGCGGCTGCCGATGACGACCGCGTCGGCCACCTCGGCCACGGCGCGCGCGGTGGCGCCGTCGCGGATGCCGAAGCCTACGCCGATCGGCAACTGCACGTGGCGGCGTATCGCCGTCAGCCGCTCAGCCACTTCCACCGTGTCGATATTGCCGGCGCCCGTCACGCCCTTCAGCGAGACGTAGTAGCTGAAACCGCCGCCAACCTTGGCCACTTGCGCGATGCGCGCTTCGGTCGAGGTCGGCGCCAGCAGGAAGATCAGGTCCAGCTCGGCGGCGCGCATCGCGGCCGCGAACTCTTCGCACTCTTCCGGCGGGTAATCGACCACGATGGCGCCATCCGCCCCCACCGCCTTCGACTTGGCGATGAACGTCGCCGCGCCGATGCGCTCGATCGGATTGGCATAGCCCATCAGCACCACCGGCGTGGTCTGATTGGTCTTGCGGAATTCCGCCACGTAGCCGAACACGTCGTGGATACCAACGCCGTTGGCCAGCGCCCGCTCGCACGCGCGCTGGATCACCGGGCCTTCGGCCATCGGATCGGAGAACGGCACGCCGAGTTCCAGGATGTCGGCGCCGCCGGCCACCATGGCATGCATCAGCGGCACGGTCAGCTCGGGCGACGGATCGCCGGCGGTGATGAAAGTGACGAGCGCGGTTTTTTTGTGCGCCTTCAGGGCGCTGAAAGTTGCTGCGATTTTGGACATGTCGTTTTCCTTAGTTGAAGTTCAAACCCATACGTTCTGCAACCGTATGCATGTCCTTGTCGCCCCGGCCCGACAGGTTGGCCAAAATGATTTTATCTTTCGGCATGGTCGCCGCCAGCTTGGCCGCGTACGCCAGCGCGTGCGACGATTCCAATGCCGGGATGATGCCTTCGATATGGCAGCAGTCGTGGAAGGCCTTCAGCGCCTCCTCGTCCGTGATCGATACGTACTCGGCGCGGCCGCTGTCCTTCAGGTAAGCGTGCTCCGGCCCAACGCCCGGATAATCCAGGCCGGCCGATACCGAATGGGTCTCGATGATCTGCCCGTTCTCATCCTGCAGCAGATAGGTGCGGTTGCCGTGCAACACGCCCGGATAGCCCTTGGTCAGCGAGGCGGCGTGCTTGTCGCCGTCCAGCCCCTCCCCCGCCGCCTCGACGCCGATCAGGCGCACCTGTTTCTGGTCGATGTACGGATAGAAGATGCCCATGGCGTTGGAGCCGCCGCCGATGCAGGCGACCACGCAATCGGGCTGGCGGCCGGTCATTTCCGGCATCTGCACCAGGCACTCCTCGCCGATCACCGACTGGAAGTCGCGCACCAGCATCGGGTAAGGATGCGGGCCGGCCACGGTGCCGATGATGTAGAAGGTGTTTTCAATATTCGTGACCCAGTCGCGCATCGCTTCGTTGAGCGCGTCCTTCAGGGTCTTGGAGCCGGACTCCACCGGCACCACGGTCGCGCCCAGCAGCTTCATGCGGTAGACGTTCTGCGCCTGGCGCTTGACGTCCTCGCTGCCCATGTAGACCACGCACTCCAGCCCGAAGCGGGCGCAGATGGTGGCCGTGGCGACGCCATGCTGGCCCGCGCCTGTCTCGGCGATGATGCGCGGCTTGCCCATGCGCTTGGCCAGCAGGGCCTGGCCGATGACGTTGTTGATCTTGTGGGCGCCGGTGTGGTTCAAGTCTTCGCGCTTGAAGTAGATCTGCGCGCCGCCAGCCAGTTCGGACCAGCGCCTGGCGTGATAGATCGGCGACGGCCGGCCGACAAAGTGCTTGAGCTCGTAGCGGAACTCGTCGAGGAACTCGGGATCCTTGCTGTAGCGCGCGTAGGCTTCGTTGAGCTCGGCAAGCGCGTAGGTCAGGGTTTCGGCGACGAAGGAGCCGCCGTAGGGGCCGAAATGGCCCTTGGTATCGGGCAGGTGATAGTCTTTAGCGTGGAACAGCGGCTTTGGTGGGGTGTTCATCATGATGGGCTTCGCTTTCTTTCATGGCATCTCCGGCCCGCACCGCCGCGATAAAATCGGCGATCTTGCGGGCATCCTTGATCCCCTTGGACGCTTCGACACCACTGCTGATGTCGACGGCGTAGGGGCGTACACGTACCACCGCGTCAGTCGCGTTGTGTACGCTCAAGCCACCACTTAAAACGACCCGAGGCGCGAGATCTTTTGGAATGAGAGACCAATCAAAACCCTTTCCTGCGCCACCATAGGCATCCACATAGGTATCCAGCAACAGGCTGGTGAACAAGGGACTGGCGGCGCGGCATAGCTGCTCGTATTCTAGCAAATCGGACGGTTGTGTGTCAGGTTTGACGCGGAACACCCGCATGAACTGTCGCCCGGCCGCCGCAGCGATGGCGGCCGACTGCTCCACCGTCTCGTCGCCATGCAGCTGGATCAGCGAGATCGGCACCACCTTGCAGGTGGCAGCGACCTCTTCCGGCATGGCGTTGACGAACAGGCCGGTGCAGGTGATGAAGGGCGGCACGGCGCGTATCAGTTCGGCGGCCTGCCCGGGCGTGACGTAGCGCGGGCTCTTCGGGTAGAACACGAAGCCGATCGCATCGGCGCCGGCATCCACCACGGCTTGCACATCTTCCACGCGGGTCAGCCCGCAGATTTTGATACGGGTGCGCATAACGTTCCTTAAAACCAGGGCAGCGCGCTGGTGGTTTCCAGCGGCAATTCCCATTTGGGGTCGTAGTCGATTTTCGCCAGGTAGAGGCCGTCCGGCATGAAGGTCGGCGCGGCGGCGTGGCGGTCCTTGGTTTCCAGCAGCTGGCCCAGCCATTCCGGCTTCTCGCGCCCGGTGCCGATGTAGACCAGCGAGCCGACCAGGTTGCGCACCATGTGGTGCAGGAAGGCGTTGGCGGTGATGGTGAACACCACCAACTCGCCGTGGCGCTTGATCTGGATGTCGTGCATCAGCTTGACCGGCGACTTGGCTTGGCACTGCGCGGCGCGAAAAGCAGTAAAGTCGTGCCAGCCCAGCAGCGGCGGGATGGCCTGCTGCATCAGTTCCACGTCCAGCGGGCGGAAGCAGAAACCGGCCCGCCCTTCCAGCAGCGGCGAACGGATCGGATTGTTGTACAGCACGTAGTGATAGGTGCGGGCGCGGGCGCTGAAGCGGGCGTGGAAGAAGTCGTTGACGGTCGGGTCGCCGTCGAGCTGCTTGGCCCAGCGCACGGCGATCGACGGCGGCAGGAAGGCGTTGACGCCGCGCACCCAGGAATGGGTGTCGCGGACCAGCTCGGTGTCAAAGTGCACCACCTGCTCCAGCGCGTGCACGCCGGTATCGGTGCGGCCGGCACAGGTGGTGGCCAATGGCACCCTGGCGAATTTCTCCAGCGCCTGTTCCAGCTTGTCCTGGACCGTGTGGCCGTCCGCCTGTTTCTGGTAGCCGTTCCACGCGGTCCCGTCGTACTGGACGCCGATTGCTATCCGTTTCAATTGCTGCCCGATGTAATGTCTGAGTCAGCCATTATATACGGAGCCGCATTACCCCAATTGGGCGCGCATGGCGTTGGCCTTGGCGATCTGTTCGTCGCTGCCGCCGCGCAGCACTTCGTCCAGCAGTTCGCGCGCGCCTTCCTTATCGCCGATCTCCTGGTAGGCGACCGCCAGGTCCAGCTTGGTGTCCATTTCCATGTGGTGGGCCGACAGGTTGTCGTCGCGCACATGGCCTGGGGCTGCATCGGCTGCGGCGGCCGTGCCGGCGCCGCCCAGTGCGGTGTCCAGGTCGAGGTCGATGCCGGACAGGTCGAACTCCTGCGCCGCAGGTGCGGGCGCCGGAGCCACCTCTTCCGCCTCTGGCAGCGCGAAATCGTCGATATCCACTTCGCCGACAGGCGCCGGTGCGGGCATGGCCGGCACTTCGGGAATCTCAAAGTTCATCAAGTCCAGGTCCAGCGGATCGCTGCTGGCGGACGGCAGGCTGGACGCGGCTGGAGCCGGGGCGGCTTCAGCCGGCAGGTCCAGGCCGAAGTCCATGCTCAGGTCTTCCTCTGGCGCGGGTGCTGGCGCCGCCGGTGCTGGCGCGTCGAAGGCCAGGTTGAAGGCGTCTTCCGGCTGTGCGGCCGGGGCCGGAGCCTCGGCTGGCGCAGGCGCGGCGGCGGCCGGCTCGAAGCTCAAGCCGCCCAGATCGAAGTCCATCAGGTTGTCGGATTCCGCAGCTACCGAGGCCGGCGACACGGAGGCGTCAGCGGCTTGCGGCAAGGCGGTGTCCATGTCGCTGCCGAAGTCCATGGAGTTGTCGGCGGCGGCAGGCGGGGCGTCGAAGCCCAGGTCCAGGTCGAGGCCGCCAGCGGCAGGCGCGGGAGCAGGCGCCGGAGCGTCGAAGTCGCTGGTGAAGTCGGATGCGCTGAAGGCGGCGGCGCCGGCGGCTACGCCCGCAGCGGCAACAGCGGCCGGCGCGGCGGCGAACATGGTGGAGCCGTCGCCGTCGGCGGATGCGGCGGCGCCTTCGGAGTACAGCGGATTGCTCGGGTCCAGCGTCTGGCCCATGGCGGCGGCCTGCGCCCACTCGTCGCCCTGGCCGCGCGTCAGCGAATACAGCTCGGAAGCCTGGGTTTCAAACGAACGCGGGTCTTTGCGGGTGACGTAGATTTCCAGCAGCTTCAGGCGAACGGCGTGGCGCTCCGGATGGCTGCGCAGCGCTTCCTTCAGGATTTCCTCCGCCTGGGCGTCGCGGCCGTAGGCGATGTAGACGTCGGCCTCCGCCACCGGATCGACCTCGTTGGTATCGAGCTGGCTGGCCGATGGCGCGAAGTTGGAATTGAAGACGCTGTTGTTGGTATCGACGCTCTGGCCGCCGGCTTCGGCGATCAGCACCTGGGACGGCATCGCGGT
This sequence comes from Rugamonas rivuli, assembly GCF_009380165.1. Classification (GTDB taxonomy): domain Bacteria; phylum Pseudomonadota; class Gammaproteobacteria; order Burkholderiales; family Burkholderiaceae_D; genus Rugamonas; species Rugamonas rivuli. Next base: position 181,634 of record NZ_WHUF01000002.1, on the reverse strand, counting down.
ATCGCCGAGGATGCTGGTTTCCTCCTTCGGCACTTCGAATTTCTTGCGGCGGCGCGAAGCGATGAACGCGCCTGCGGCGGCCAGCAAACCGGCGCCGGCCAGGCCCACGTACTGCAGGTTGTCCATCAGCGTTTCGAACAGGCTAGGCTCCAGCTTTTTCGGCGGGATCACCAGCGTGCGCTTGGGCTTGGGCGGCACCGACGCTTCGGCCGAGACCGAAGCCGAGGCCGGCATCGAAGCCGCCGCCGAAGCGGAAGCCGACGGCTTGACGTTTTCCGCGCCGGCCTTGTTCTTGACCGACATCAGGTTTTCCAGGTCGCGGACGTTCTTTTCCAGTTCCTTGGTGCGCGCGGCGGCCTCGTCCATTTCCTTCTGGCGGGCGATCTTGTCTTCCACGGCCAGGCCGGTCTTGCCTTCGACCGGCGCGCTGGAGGTGGCTTTCGACAGCGTCAGCTTGTCCTTGGCGGTGTTGACGGCGCTGGGCTTTTCTTCCACCTTGGCGGTGATCTTGCCCGAGACGTTCTGGGTGGCGTCCGGCTCCTTGGCCGGCGTGCTGTTGGCGACCTGCCCCGCCAGCTTGGCACGGTAGGCGTTGAAGTCCGCCGCATGCGCCACCACCACGCCGCGCGCCTCGCCTTCCGGCGCGCTGTTGCGGATCGTGTCGGCATCCGGCACGGCCAGGATCTGGCCCGACTTCAGGCGGTTCATATTGTTGCCGGAGAAGGCTTCCGGATTGGCGCGGTACAGCGCCACCAGCATCATGTCCAGCGACACATCGACCGGCTTGACCTGGTTGGCGATGCGGGTCAGGTTGTCGCCGGACTTGACGGTGTATTCGTTGACGGCAGGCTTGGCGGCCGGCTGGCGTGCCGGTGCAGGCGTGCTCTGCGCGACCGGCGCAACCGATGCGGCGGCCGGAGCGGACGCGGCAGGCGCAGTTGTCGCAGCGGCGGGCGCGGTGTTGCGGTTCAGGTCCACCGGCGGCGCTACTTGCGGCGCTTGCGTCGCGCGCATGTCGGCCGGATCCAGCAGGAAGGTGTATTCGCGAACCATGCGGCCGCCGGTCCAGTTCAGTTCCAGCAGCATGTCGACGAAGGGCTCGTTGACCGGCTGGGTGGAGGTGACGCGTATCACCTGGCGGCCATTGCGCTGCTCGACTTCGAAGCGCAGCGACAGCAAGGTCGGATTGAAATCGATGTTCGCGGTGCGGAAGGCTTCGGCCGGCGCCAGCTTGGCGACCAGCGCGCCCGCTTCATCGGCGGACACGGCCGTCAATTCGATCTCCGCCCGCAGCGGCTGCCCCAGCGACGACAGGACGGTCAGCTTGCCGAGCCCGGCTGCGTTGGCCGAAGCCACCAAGACCGCGCTGGCGACAGCTCCAGTGAGCGTCTTCAACGCGAATGAAACAATACTGGGGCGAGTTGGTACGTGCATAGTGGGCGGCATCTGGTTGTCAGAGGGAAAATGTTACTTTCCCAGATATATCAACATATCATCATGCTCCAGAGCATGCAAGCTTTGCACGATGTTTCTCTAGTGATACATGAGGATGTGTAACGTCTATGCCTACTTTAAACCAAAAAAAGGGATTTCCCCTATGAGAGCTCATAGAGAAAACCCCTTCTGCTTTAACAATTGCCCGAGAGCTTGTTACTTGTCCAGCACGATGCGCAGCATGCGGCGCAGCGGTTCGGCCGCGCCCCACAGCAGCTGGTCGCCGACGGTGAAGGCCGACAGGTAGTCGTCGCCCATGCTCATCTTGCGCAGGCGGCCGACCGGAATCGTTAGGCTGCCGGTAGCGGCGGCCGGCGACAGATCCTTGACCGACGCTTCACGCGTGTTCGGCACCACTTTGACCCACTGGTTGTTGGCTGCGATGATGTCGTGGATCTCGTCGATCGGCACGTCTTTCTTCAGCTTGATGGTCAGCGCCTGCGAGTGGCTGCGCATGGCGCCGATGCGCACGCACAGGCCGTCGACAGGGATGGCTTTCGAACCGAAGTCCGCGCCCAGGCCCAGGATCTTGTTGGTCTCGGCGCCGCCCTTCCATTCTTCCTTCGACTGGCCGTTGCCCAGGTCCTTGTCGATCCACGGGATCAGGTTGCCGGCCAGCGGTGCGCCGAACTGCTTGGTCTCTTCGGCGCTCAGGCCGTGCTGGGTGGTCAGCACCTGGCGGTCGATTTCCAGGATGGCCGCGGCCGGATTGTCCAGCAGCGATTTCACCGATGCGTTGATGGTGCCGAACTGGGTCAGCAGCTCGCGCATGTGCTGGGCGCCGCCGCCCGATGCCGCCTGGTAGGTCATGGAGGTCATCCACTCGACCAGGTTGTGCTGGAACAGGCCGCCCAGGCCCATCAGCATGCACGACACGGTGCAGTTGCCGCCGATGTAGTTCTTCACGCCCTTGCCCAGCGCGTCCTTGATGACGTGCAGGTTGACCGGGTCCAGCACGATGACGGCGTCCTTCTCCATGCGCAGCGTGGAGGCGGCGTCGATCCAGTAGCCGTTCCAGCCGGCGGCGCGCAGTTTAGGGAACACTTCGGTGGTGTAGTCGCCGCCCTGGCACGAGATGATGATCTCGCACTTTTTCAGTTCGTCGATGTCGGTGGCGCTTTTCAGTTTGGTTTCATTCTTCGCCATCGCCGGTGCGTCGCCGCCCGGGTTCGAGGTGGTGAAAAACACCGGTTCGATGTGGGCGAAATCGCCCTCTTCCTGCATGCGCTGCATCAGGACCGAACCAACCATGCCGCGCCAACCTACCAAGCCTACGAGTTTCATTTTGCTCTTCCTTGTCTTAAATATTTATACCGTTTATACCAAAGCCTTGACCACCGCGTTGCCCATCTCTTCCGTGCCCACCTTGGTGGTGCCGGCTTCGTAGATGTCGGCGGTGCGCAGGCCTTGCGACAGCACGTGCTTGACGGCGTTCTCGATGCGGTCGGCCTGTTCGGCCTTGTTCAGCGAGTAGCGCAGCATCATCGCGGCCGACAGGATGGTCGCCAGCGGATTGGCGATGCCCTTGCCGGCGATGTCAGGCGCGGAACCGTGCGACGGCTCGTACAGGCCCTTGTTGTTGGCGTCCAGCGAGGCCGACGGCAGCATGCCGATCGAACCGGTCAGCATCGCCGCCTGGTCGGACAGGATGTCGCCGAACATATTGCCGGTGACGATGACGTCGAACTTCTTCGGCGCGCGCACCAGCTGCATCGCGGCGTTGTCGACGTACATATGCTCCAGCGCCACGTCAGGGTATTCCTTGTGGACGTCGGTGACGATGTCTTTCCAGAACTGGAAGGTCTCCAGCACGTTGGCCTTGTCCACGCTGGTCAGGCGCTTGCCGCGCTTCTGCGCAGCCTGGAACGCCACGTGGGCGATGCGGCGGATTTCGCCTTCGGCATAGCGCATGGTGTCGTAGCCTTCGCGCTGGCCCTTGAAGGCGCCGTCCGGGCACTCGCGCACGCCGCGTGGCTGGCCGAAGTAGATGTCGCCGGTCAGTTCGCGGATGATCAGGATGTCCAGGCCGGACACCACTTCAGGCTTCAGGGTCGAGGCGTTGGCCAGGTCCGGATACAGGATCGCCGGACGCAGGTTGGCGAACAGGCCCAGCTGCTTGCGCAGGCCGAGGATCGCCTGCTCCGGACGCAGCGCGCGTTCCAGCGTGTCGTACTGGTAGTCGCCGACGGCGCCGAACAGCACCGCGTCGGCCGCTTTGGCCAGCGCCAGCGTGCCTTCCGGCAGAGGGTGGCCGTGGGCCGCGTAGCCGGCGCCGCCGACCGGCGCGCTTTCCAGCTCAAATTTTTCGCCCAGTACGTTCAGGACTTTAACGGCTTGCGCGACGATTTCCGGGCCGATGCCGTCGCCCGGGAGGATAGCGATTTTCATAGTTCTTCTTCGATTAGATGACGTTGGCCAACCAAGGTTGGGTTGCCAGATGGCGCTCTTCGAAACCGCGGATAGCGTCGGCGTGACGCAGCGTCAGGCCGATATCGTCGAGCCCGTTCATCAGGCAGTATTTGCGGAAGGCGTCGATCTCGAAGGGATAGGAGACGCTGCCATTGCTGGTGGAGATGCGCTGTTGTTCAAGGTCGACCACCAGGCGATAACCGGGGAAGGCCTTGACTTCATTGAACAGGTGATCGACCTGCGCTTCAGGCAATACGATGGGCAACAAGCCGCTCTTGTAGCAGTTGTTAAAGAAGATGTCGGCGAACGAAGGCGCGACGATGGCGCGGAAGCCGTACTGGTCCAGCGCCCACGGCGCGTGCTCGCGCGAGGAGCCGCAGCCGAAGTTCTTGCGCGCCAGCAGGATCGATGCGCCCTGGTAGCGTGCTTCGTTGAGCACGAAGTCGGGATTGAGCGGACGCTTGCTGTTGTCCTGGCCCGGTTCGCCGTGGTCCAGGTAGCGCCACTCGTCGAACAGGTTCGGGCCGAAGCCGGTGCGGTGGATGGACTTCAGGAATTGCTTCGGAATGATGGCGTCGGTGTCGACATTGGCGCGGTCGAGCGGGGCCACCAGTCCTTCGTAGATCGTAAATTTGTCCATGATTCTCGTTCGGGTTGTGCGACGGCGGACCGTCGCGGCCCGCCGTGCTGCGGTTTATTTTTTGGTCGAAGCGCCTTCCAGCGACTCACCGACTTTTTTGACGTCCTTGCCGAAGCCGTTGACGGTGTTGCAGCCGGTCAGGATCAGCGCGATGATGGACAGGGCGAATAGTTTTTTCATGATGAGGATTTCTCGTTATGGTGTAGTCAAATCAACGCAGGCTGCGTACGTCGACGAAATGGCCGGCGATACCGGCTGCCGCTGCCATCGCGGGAGACACCAGATGGGTGCGTCCGCCCTGGCCTTGGCGTCCTTCAAAATTGCGGTTCGAGGTGGAGGCGCAGCGCTCGCCCGGTTCCAGGCGGTCGGCGTTCATCGCCAGGCACATCGAACAGCCCGGCTCGCGCCATTCGAAACCGGCGTCGCGGAACACGCGGTCCAGGCCTTCCTTCTCGGCTTGCGCCTTGACCAGGCCGGAGCCCGGCACCACCAGCGCCAGCTTGACGTTGGAGGCGCGGTGCTTGCCGCGCACCACGTCGGCGGCGGCGCGCAAATCCTCGATGCGCGAGTTGGTGCAGGAGCCGATGAAGACCTTGTCGATGCGGATGTCCTCGATCGCGGTGTTCGGCTTCAGGTTCATGTAGACCAGCGCCTTCTCGATGGCGTCGCGCTTGACGCTGTCCTTTTCGTGGTCCGGATCCGGCACGCGGCCGTCGATGGACGTCACCATTTCCGGCGAGGTGCCCCAGGTCACTTGCGGCTTGATCTCGGCGGCGTTGAGCGTGACGACCAGGTCGAATTTGGCGCCGGCGTCGCTGTGCAGCGTGCGCCAGTAATCGACCGCGCGGTCCCAGTGCGGACCGGCCGGCGAGAACGGACGGCCCTTGACGTAGTCGATGGTGGTGTCGTCGACGCCGATGATGCCGGCGCGCGCGCCCGCTTCGATCGCCATATTACAGACCGTCATCCGGCCTTCCATCGACAGCGCGCGGATGGTCGAACCACCGAACTCGATACAGTAGCCGGTGCCGCCGGCGGTGCCGATCTTGCCGATGATGGCCAGCACCACGTCCTTGGCGGTGACGCCGGCCGGCAGCGCGCCGTCGACCTGCACCAGCATGGCTTTGGATTTCTTTTGCAGCAGCGTCTGGGTGGCCAGCACGTGTTCCACTTCGGAGGTGCCGATGCCGTGCGCCAGCGCGCCGAACGCGCCGTGGGTGGACGTGTGCGAGTCGCCGCAGACCACCGTCATGCCCGGCAAGGTCGCGCCCTGCTCGGGCCCGATCACGTGGACGATACCCTGGCGCTTGTCGTTCATGTTGAAATACGTCAGGCCGTAGGACTTGGCGTTGTTGTCCAGCGTTTCCACCTGCAGGCGCGAGACCGGATCGGCGATGCCGTCGGCGCGCGAGGTGGTCGGCACGTTGTGGTCGGCCACGGCCAGGTTGGCCGAGATGCGCCACGGCTGGCGGCCGGCGGCGCGCAGGCCGTCGAAAGCCTGCGGGCTGGTGACTTCGTGTACCAGGTGACGGTCGATGTACAAGATCGTGGTGCCGTCTTCCTCGGCCTTGACCACGTGGGATTCCCAGAGTTTGTCGTAAAGCGTCTTCATCATGATTTATGAGTACCCAATCAAGGGAACTACTGCTGCCTGTGTGAGTGATCCACTTCGATTATGCCATATTGTGCAATGCGGTAGCGGCCGCCGCTGGCCGGCCTCGTGAGCCGATGCAGTTCCGCCTACCGATACACTTTTTATGACTCCTTTTGCAAAATTTGGTATTGAAAATAAAACTACAAATAAAAAAAAGCCTGCGTGAACGCAGGCTTTTGGTCTATCTGGCCCAGTCCTCAGACTAGGCCGCCATGCGTACACTACCTCGACATCCGTCCATTAGGAACGATAGGCCCACCACTAGCACCAGTTCGCCTTCGGCCGAACGCGCGGTGCCGGTAATGCCCTCGACGGTAATCGCGGTCATCGGTTTAATTACGAGGTCGGCAGTGCCGTCGACCGCTTCCACCGCCAGGATGTACGGCTGTGGTGCAGCGACAACAATACCCACCTTCTCGCGGCAGCTCTCGTAGCCCAGCGAATCGGCCAGCGAGCGCACCGGCAGCGGACGGCCCTGGTCTTTCAGCACCGGCGCGCCGCCCACTTCCATGAACACTTCCGGCAGTTCGACCACGCGCTGCACCACGGCCATCGGCAGCGCCAGCGCGGCACCCGAGGTCGATACCAGCATGGTCGGCACGATGGACAACTCGATCGGCAGGCGGATGGCGAACTTGGTGCCCTTGCCCAGCGCGGATTCGATGTGGATGGCGCCGCGGTTTTTCTCCACGGCGGTCTTCACCACGTCCATGCCGACGCCGCGGCCGGACACGCTGGACGCGACTTCCTTGGTCGAGAAGCCCGGCAAGAATACCAGCTGGAAGCATTCGTCGTTGGTCAGCTGCACCGATTCCGAGATCAAGCCTTTTTGCTGGGCCTTGGTGCGCAGCACCACCGGATCCATGCCTTTGCCGTCGTCCTGAAGCACAATCATAACGCTATTTGCTTCTTGCCATGCTTTGAGCGAAATATAGGACTTGGCCGGCTTGCCTGCGGCCAGGCGGTCTTCCGGCGATTCGACGCCGTGGTCCAGCGAGTTGCGCAGCATGTGCACCAGCGGATCGTACAGGCTGTCCACCACCACGCGGTCGACTTCGGTCTCCGCGCCTTCGATGGTCAGTTCGACGTCCTTGCCCAGGTCTTTCGCCAGTTCGCGCACCAGGCGCGGGAACTTCTGGAACAGGCGGCCGACCGGCTGCATGCGGGTCGCCAGCGTGGCGCGTTGTAGTTCGGTGGAGTAGCGCGAGGCGCGCTCCAGCGTTTCCGCCAGCGTGGCCATCAGGGTCTGGGCCTGGCCTTCGAATTTGAATTGCAGCAGGCGTTCCAGCAGCACGGCGGCCTGGTTGGCGGCCTGCACCGATTCGCCGGCCACTTCCAGCAGCGCGTCCAGCTTGACGGCGTCGACGCGGATCGATTCTTCCTTGGCCGGCGCGGCGTGCGGACGTTCTTCGCGTTTTTCGGCGGCTTCGCGCTTGGCCGGCGAGGATGCCGGGGCGGCGGCGTGCACGGCGGCCACAACGGCGGCCAGTTCGGCGGCAGGGATAGGTGCGGACGCAGCCTGTGCAGCAGGCGCCGCGGCGGAGGCCGCAGGCTTGGTGTAGCTACCGGCCGGCATCACGGCTTCGTACATGCCTTCCCAGTCCAGGCCATCGGCCGACGGGGCCGAGGCTTGCGCTGCGACCGGAGCAGCGGCAGCAGCCGGTGCGGCAGCAGGGGCTGGCGCCGGCGCGGCGGCCTTGGCCGGAGCAGCGGTGGTCTTGCCTTCGATGGCGTCGGTCAGGATGACTTCCAGATCCTTCGGCATGGCCGGCAGGCTGTCCGGCTCGGCGCCGTTGTTCAGTTCGGCCAGTTGGTCGGCCACGAAGCCCGACGCTTGCAGCGCCGCCTCGATCGCGATCGGCGTGACCGGCGCGGCGCCGGTGCGCAGCGCGTCGAACAGATTCTCGGTCAGGTGACAGGCAGCCACCAGCGCAGGCAGGCCCATGAAACCGGCGCCGCCCTTGATGGTGTGGAAGGAACGGAACACCGCATTGAGTGTCTCTTTGTTGTCCGGGTCGCGTTCGAGCCGCAGCAGATGCTCTTCAACGTTGACCGCAAGATCCATCGCCTCGACGACGAAATCCTTGAGCATATCGTCCATTAGAATCCCAGGTCAGCAAGCAGGTCGTCGACATTGTCCTGGTTCAGCGCGACGGCAGGTGCCGACGGGCCGGACATCAGGGACACTTCTTTTTGCGCGATTTTCTCGCGTACCGCCGGCGGCGCATTGTCGCGCAGCAGTTCTGCCAGTTCGTGCTCCACCGTCTTGGTGATGGTCACGACTTTCTTGATCAGCTGGCCGGTGATGTCCTGGAAGTCCTGGGCCATCATGATTTCCAGCAAACGGGCTTTTTCGGCCTCGGTGGCGGCCGACACGGCCACCGCGAAGGCTTGCGAGTCGCCGGCCAGCTGCTTGAACTGGTCCAGACTCAGCTTGCCTGCGAACAGGTCGGCCCAGCGGTTTTCCATGTCCTTGGATTTTTTCGACAGCGTATCCTGCTCCGGCATGCCTTCATCCAGAGTGTTGAGCACCTTGTTGGCGGCTTGTTCGGTCAGGGTGGCGACGTATTCGAGGCGGTCCTGGGCGTCGTTGATCTGCGACGAAGCCTCGGTCAGCGCCTTGTCGTAGCCCAGTTCGCGCAGCGAATCGTGCAGCAGGCGGACGATGCCGCCCAGGCGTTCGAACATCGGCTTGTCTTCGGCCTCGGCGCCGTCGGCCGGCGCGGCGCCGTTGGCCGCGGGCGCTGGGGCGGGCGCGGCAGCCGCGACATCCGCAGGCCGGGCCGACGAGACTTCGTCGAACAGGCTTTCCAGGTCGTCTTCCGCCGAAGCTGGTGCGGGAGCAGGCGCTGGAGCAGGCGCTGCGGTCTTGCTCTGAGCAGACACTTCATCAAATAATGCGTCGAAATCGTCAGCGGCGTTGGTCATAATCCCTGCTTCTCCATAATTTGTAAAATTGCTGCCCTAAACTTGCTTGTCTGTGATGACGCTCGGCAATATAACGCACTTACCCGAGTGTAGCAGGGCGCAGCCAGATTATTCAATCCCGGAGTAGGGTCGCCTGCCCTGCGCTCCGGGTCCAAGCCAAGTTTCGTTGTATTTGGAGATACTAACATTGGTTAGATCGACAAAACACGCCTTGAGACACAAAAGTAGTGCTCGGGTGCAAAAAAAGCAGGTAAAAAGTATGAAAGCCAACACGAGCGCTACGGGATAAACTGCTTTTATTTGATAATCATCAAGTCTTTCCATACTAACAATAATGTAAATCGGGACTACAATTAAGAGCAGCCAGCTGGTTTTAAAAGGAGGTTCATCATGTACCGCAAAATCTTGATTACCACCGACGGTTCCGCCGTTTCCAGCAAAACCGCCTGCGCCGGGGTGGCCTTTGCCGAACAGATGAAGGCCGAGGTACTGGTGCTGTTCGTGGCGCCCGAGTACCAGTACCCGATCTACGTCGAGATCATCCCGCCCAGCTACCCCAGCGAGGACGAATACCGCGCCGCCATGCTGCGCGCCGGCCAGGAGCACACGCAGGACGTGGTCGATTCCTGCGCCAAGCGCGGCGTGCCCTGCGAGGCGGTGACGGCGTTCGCGGAAAGCGCGGCGCTGAAGATCGTCGATGTGGCGGAAAAACACCGTTGCGACCTGATCTTCATGGGTTCGCACGGCCGCAGCGGCTGGGGCCAGCTGTTGCTGGGCAGCGTGACCAACAAGGTGTTGTCGCACGCCAAAACACCGGTGCTGGTGCATCGCCTGATCAAGGAACCCGGCAGCAAATAAAGCGCGGACGTGTTACATTTTTGTAGTAAGATCACAAGATTAGCTCAAAAATAAGAATACTTACTTTTAATCACTTTTTAAGCACCACTATGATTCGTATTGTCATTGCCGACGACCACACCATCATGCGCGAAGGTCTCAAGCGCATACTCGACGGCGCACCCGACATCGATATCGTAGGCGAGGCCATCGACGGCTTCGAAGTCCTGGGCCACGTGCGCCAGGGCGGGTTCGACCTGCTGCTGCTGGACTTGTCCATGCCCGGCCGCAGCGGGGTCGACCTGATCCGCCAGATCAAGGCGGAGGCGCCCAAGCTTGCCATCCTGATCCTCACCATGCACGAAGAGGAACAGTACGCGGTGCGCGCCATCCGCGCCGGCGCCCAGGGTTATTTGACCAAGGAAAGCGCCGGCACCCAGCTGGTCGGCGCGATCCGCAAGGTGGCTTCCGGCCGCCCCTACATCAGCACCGAGGTGGCCGAGCAACTGGCGCTCAACATCATGATGCCCAACGAAAGCCTGTTGCATAAACAGCTGTCGGACCGGGAATTCGAAGTGTTTTCGCTGCTGGTGGCCGGCAAGTCCATCACCGAAATCGCCAACAGCCTGCACCTGAGCGTCAAGACGGTCAGCACCCACAAGACCCGCATCATGCAGAAGATGGGCATGAGTTCGCTGTCGGAGATGGTGCAATATGCCGTGGCTCATCGTTTGTTATCCCCCTTCAAGACCTGATCTCCCCGTCCCTCGTTAGGACAACTCCTACAAGCCTGCGCTGGCTCCTACGCGCATATTCAGCCATTGCTGATATCTATCTCCCCACCGCGTTGGCATACTGAAACCATACGATTCATGCTGCACGGCACCAGACAGGCAGCACGATGCCGTGCGACACCACAACAGGAAACCAAGCAGCGCGGCACAGCCCCGTTCCCGTCCTTTCGAAAAGCAATACCTGTACACAGGAGATCAACATGCTGTCTACGCAAACGTCTGAAATTCGCCCGGCCACCACCGCGACCATGCAGTCCTCGTCGATGGAGGCGGGCCGTCAGCGTCAAGGGCGGCTCTGGTCCAACCTGAAGGAAGTCTGCGACCTGCTGCACATCCCGGCGGCGTGCTCGATCACCACCGAGGAACTGCTGTTCCAGCACGTGCAGTTCAAGACCGGCCAGCGCATCCACACCATCGGCCAGCCCTTCGACACGCTGTACATCGTCAACTCCGGCTTCCTGAAGACGGTGCTGATCGACGAGTTCGGCAACGAGCAGGTGCTGAGCTTCCCGATGAAGGGCGACATGCTGGGCGTGGACGGCATCCACACTCGCCACTATTCCTCCGAAGCCGTGGCATTGTCCGACTGCGACCTGATACTGCTGCCGTTCAAAAAGCTGACGGCGCTGGGACGTGTCCACCTGGAACTGGAGAACATGATGTACGGCGTCATGAGCCGCGAGCTGGTGCGCGAGCAAGCCATGATCGGCATGCTGGGCGCGCTGAGCGCCGAGGCGCGGGTGGCGCGCTTCCTGGTGTCGCTGGCCGAGCGCTTCGCCCAGATGGGGTATTCCAGCAAGCTGTTCAACCTGCGCATGACGCGCCACGAAATCGGCAGCTACCTGGGCCTGACGCTGGAAACGGTCAGCCGCACGCTGTCGGCCTTCAACGAGATCGGCCTGATCAGCGTCGACCAGCGCACCATCGGCATCAAGGATCCGGAAGCGCTGAAAACCCTGCGCCGCCTGCCGCCGTCCCGCACCCGCGCCAAGCAGCTGGCGGCCGCCAAAACCAAGGGTGGCGACAGCGTCACGCCGGGTCAATTGCTAGCTGCGTTGTAAGCCCCGCGCGGCCCCCGCCGCCTTACCCAGCTTGGGCCCGGTCTCTCCAGCCGGGCCTTTTTTTATGCTCCCCCTGCATCTCCGTCAAATAACTTTTAAATAACGTTGAAATAACCCTTGCATTCCTTCCGCGCTTCTACAATAATGAATGCAAATACGAATCATTCTTATTTAAGGAGCCCAGAAGATGACTACGACCATGCCCGCCACCCCACCCGCCATCACCGCCCACGCCCACGCCGCCACCCTCGTGGCCGCGCCGGCCGTCGTGCCGACCAAGCGCATCACCAGCGCCAGCCTGATGGGCGATGGCCGCGAAGTCGAGATCGAACATTCGGGCCGCATTTACCGTCTGCGCATCACCCAGCTCAACAAGCTGATCCTGACCGCATGATGTAAGCCGTTCACTGTGCGTGAACCCGGGCGCTTGCCGCGCCCGCACTCCCCTTGAGCAAGCCAGCGATCGCCAGCCAGACTCCCACTGAATCCAGGAGCGTTTGATGGCCATAGACCGTAGCAATCCGATTTTTCTCGCCCCCTCCCACGGCGGGCACAATCCAGAACTGATGCTGTCCGCCGTGCTGCATCTGATGTCGCATTACACGGCCGGCAGCGACGACGCCGGCGGCTGCGTGAAGCTGGCCTCGGTCATCGAACGCCACCTGAAAGCGCTGGCCAGCCTGCCGGACCTGGCGCCGGTGCTCAGCGCCACCTGCCAGCAGCTGTCCGAGCAGTGGGCCACCGAGGTGGAACGCAATATGCACCTGCAGGAAAAGACCAACTTCCTCAGCCGCATCATGGCCCGCGCGCGTACCGCGCCGGCCACCGCCTGAGGAGCCCGTCCATGTGCGAGAAACACGATCCGCTGGCGGCCATCATCGCCGCCGCCATGCCGCAGGTGGCCGGCACGCTGGCGCCCGCCGCCGCCCCACCCCGCCCCGCCGAACAGCAAGTGCTCAAGCCGGTGATCGGCAATGTCATGGACGCGCTGCAGCAGGAAGACTCGCACGCCTCGCGCCGCCGCCGGCTGTGGGAGCTGGGCCATGCCTGCCACTGCCCGCTGGTCGGCGTCGGCTTCCCGTTGGGCGTGCTGCGCAAGCTGGTGGACAAGGTCACGTCCGGCAAGGTGCTGGCCGACGACTATGAGGTGCACGTCGGCGCCGTCACCGAGTGCGGCAACCGCAACCGCCTGTCGGAAGCGCTGCAAAAGGAACTGGAGCGCCGCTACGCCGCCGTGCTGCTGCGCTTCCGCGCCGCCAAGACCACCGAACAGGTCGCCGCCATGTGGCGCACCGCCGTGGCCAACGGCGACGTCGCCGGCGCCTTCTGGGCCGGCCTGACGCATCCGCGCTGCAATGCCGAGCTGGAAGAACAGATGTGCCGCGACCTGCACATGGTGCAGCACCAGGCCGGCGCCTGCGTGCGCGCCGACATCACCAAGTTCAACGCCACGCTGGCCGAGAATGCGCGCCTGACGCATGACCTGGCCAAGGCGCAGCAACGCAGCGCGGCCCTGCTGGCGGACAAGAGCGGTGACGCCGAACGGCATGCAGCCCAGCTGATGCAGCTGCGCGCGCAGTCGGTCGGCAAGGACAGCCTGATCGATTCGCTGAAAGTCGAGCTGGAGCAGTTGCGCGAGTCCATCCCCGGCCTGGAAAGCCGCGCCAAGCTGGCCGAGCGCCTGGGGCAGATGGAAGAGCGCGAACGCGCCATGCGCAACCAGATCAACGAGCTCAAGCTCGAACTGGCCAAGCTGCAGACGGCGGCCGAACCGGTGCAGGAAGAGACGCGCCAGATCGTCGAGCACGTCATGAAGATGCCGCTCAGCCTGAACGACCGCGCCGTGCTGTGCGTGGGCGGACGCAGCGGCAACGTCGCCACCTACCGCGAGCTGATCGAGCGCGAAGGCGCGCAGTTCGCCCACCACGACGGCGGCCTGGAGGACAACGCCAACCGCCTCGACGCCAGCCTGGCGGCGGCCGACCTGGTGATCTGCCAGACCGGCTGCATCAGCCACAGCGCCTACTGGCGGGTCAAGGATTACTGCAAGCGCACCGGCAAGCGCTGCGTGTTCATCGACAACCCCAGCATCTCCAGTTTGGCGCGCGGATTGGAACAAGCCAGCGCCGAATAAAAAAAGCCCTGACCAGAACGACCGGTCAGGGCTTTTTTACTTACAGGATCAAGCGCTTAGAACGCCATGGTGCCGGTCAGGTAGACCGAGCGGCCCAGTTGGTCCGTGTAGCGCGGGTCGAAGCCGACCTGGTGGCCCGACGAAGCGCGCAGCGACAGCGGCGGTTCACGGTCCAGCAAGTTCTTCACGCCCATGCGGATCGACGCGGTCTTGCTCAGCGCCAGCTTGCCCTGCCAGTCGATCGTCAGGTACGACGGCACCCACAGACGGATGCTCTCGTCCTTGCCGGTGTCGACGTTACGCACGGTGGCCTGTGCATCCTGGTAGCCGTTGCGGTAGTTGGCGCTCAGCGTGTTGCTGACCTTGCCGGTGTCCAGCGTCAGCGCGGCGCGCACGATGTGGCGGAACGCTACCTTGTTGTCGATGCCGAAGAAGTTCATGTCGCTGGTCCAGTCGCCATCGGTGCCCGGACGGGTGTAGTCCGACTTCATCAGGTAGGTGCCGTTCAGGTTGGCGGTCAGCTGACCGAACGAGAACTTCTGGCGGCCGACCATGTCGTAGTCGATACCCTGGTTGTGCGTCTTGCCGATGTTGATCGACAGGCTCTTCATCGCCCAGTAGGTGTTGCCGGTCGACGGTTCGGTGAAGGTGGTGAACAGGTCGCGGAACTTGCCCGGAGCGGCAAAGATCTGCTGCTCGCTGATCGACGACACGGCGTCGCTGATCTTCACATCCCACAGGTCGGCGCCGAACGAGAACGACGCGTTAGGCTCGACGCGGAAACCGATCGAGTACTGCTTGGAACGCTCAGGCTTCAGGTTCTCGTTACCACCGGACAGCAGGTTGTACTGCACATTGCCTGGACGGCACATGTCGGTGTTAGGGAATGGGCAAGCGTAGCTGTTCTGCGTCACGCCGGCGCTGACCAGCGGCTGGCCGATGTCCAGCATGCTAGGCGCCTTGAAGCCGGTGCCGTAGGAGCCGCGCACCAGCACGGTCTTGACCGGCTGCCAGCGTGCCGACACCTTGTAGGTGCTGGCCGACTGGGTCTCGCCCATCTTGCGGTGAGCCAGCAGGTTGTCGACGCCGGCGATGCTGTCGTAACGGCCAGCCAGGCTCACTTCCAGCTCCTTGGTCACAGGCGCCAGCAGCTCGCCGAACACGCCGTACGACGCACGCTTCATGTCGTAGGCAGGCTGTGCGGTCAGGTTGTAGATCTTGCCGCCGACAGCATCAGCCGATGGCGTCTGCTGGTAAGCGTACTCGCGGTAGTCGGCGCCGATACCCAGGTTGGCGGCGCCGCCAGGCAGCGTGAACACTTCACGCGAACCGTGCGCGTCCACGCCCTTGAGCGTGGTCGATGCTTCGCGTACCGAACCGTGGAAGATCGAGTTGGCGATCTGCGCCTTGGTGGCGTCGCTCTGGGCGCCGATCGGTGCGAACGGATTGAAGGCGTTGGTGGCCAACATGTCCTTGAATTCCTTGGTCAGCGCATAGCCGCCCACATAACGCTCGTCGAGCTTGTTGCGCGACCAGGTCAGGCCGGTGCCGAAGCTCCAGGCGCCGATCTCGCCGTCGGCGCCCACCACCAAGTGCTGGGCGTCGGTCACGGTCTGGCTGTTGCGGGTGCCCCAGTCGTAGGTGCGGTA
Organism: Rugamonas rivuli; assembly: GCF_009380165.1. GTDB lineage: Bacteria > Pseudomonadota > Gammaproteobacteria > Burkholderiales > Burkholderiaceae_D > Rugamonas > Rugamonas rivuli. The sequence goes on along the minus strand of NZ_WHUF01000002.1, from coordinate 166,034 downwards.
GCTGCCCGACACTTGCTTGACGTTGGCGGCCTGCTCGGCGGTCAGGTAAGGCAGCACGTAGGTGTTGTAGCGGTCCGAACCCGGCGCGATGGTGAACGGCGCGATGTTCTGGGCGATGCGCGCGGTCAGGTCCAGGCGCGACAGGGCCACTTCGGCGAACACGGTGATATCGTCGCTGGCCTTGTACTGGGCCTTGGAGAAGAAGCTGTCACGCTTGTTCTGCGGCGAGATTTCCACGGCCGGGGTGGAGTCGAACGAGCAGTTGCGGGTGTCGGCCGTGTTGTTCAGGCTCAGGTAGGTCTGCTGCGGGCAGCTGCCGTTCTTCATCAGGTAAGGGCTGAAGCCGATCGGCGCCATGCCGTTGCCGAAAGTAACGCCGACGTTGGCCGGTGCCGCCGCAGGGCTGGTGCGGTCGTAGATGTAGTTGTGGCCGTTGTAGTTGAACGGGATGTAGGAAGTCGACGCGAACGAGCGGTCGGTCGCCTTGACCGGGCTCTGCTCGTCGTGGCGGTAGGTCGCCAGGATGTTGAAGCGGTCTTCCTGCAGATCGCCGAAGCCATAGGTCAGGTTGGTGTTGTACGACTGGCCTGGACGGCCGGCGGTCGGCTGCGACCAGGTGGCGTCGATGGTGCCGCCTTGGGCGTTTTTCTTCAGGATGAAGTTGATCACGCCGGCGATCGCGTCCGAACCGTACAGGGCGGAAGCGCCGTCGGTCAGGATCTCGACGCGCTCAACCGCGCTCATCGGGATGGAATTCAGGTTGATGGTGCTGCCCGAGCCGGTCGGCGCGATGCGGCGGCCGTCCAGCAGGACCAGGGTGTAGCTCTCGCCGATGTTGTGGATCGAGGCCGAGACGATACCGCCCGAGTTCGAACCGGCGGCGGTGGCGGCGATGCTGAAGCCCTGCATGGCCGGCAGCGACTGGATCAGGTCGGCAACGGTGGTGGCGCCGGTCTTGGCGATTTGTTCCTGCGACAGGCGCTGCACAGGCAGTGCGCCTTCGACGGCGATGCGCTTGATGCTCGAACCGGTGATTTCAACTTTCTGGATAGCCTCGTCTGCAAAGGCCTGGCCAGCGATCAGTACCGTGCCGGTCAGCACGCTCAAAGCGATGCGCACGGAGCGTACGCCGATTTTTTCTTGCAATACCATTCAAACTCCCGAATAAAAACATAGAAATCGAGGGCAACACCATCAACATTGCTCTTCGATAACAGAATTATCGGGGCTGGGACTACAATTTGATACATTATTGAAGCAAATAAAGAACAAACCTCACAAGTTCGAAATTTACGCAAAATTACAAAATTTTATTTCAATATGCGGAAAATTTATAATGGATAAAACGTAATATTTTAATACTATCAGAACTTGTGAATTTGCACTGAGTTGGTGCGTTGTAATAAAACATCAATAAACGTCGCGCCGGTAGCGGCCGGCGGCGGCCAGTTGGTTGAGCGCATCGCGGCCCAGCGCGGCGGCCAGGGCGGCGTCGACGCCGGCCGCCATGCCGTCCAGGCTGCCGCACACATAGATGGCGGCGCCGGCCGCGACCCAGGCGCGCACCGTGTCCGCCTGCTCGGCCAGGCGGTCCTGCACGTAGCGCCGCTGCGGCTGGTCGCGCGAGAACACCATGTCCAGTTTTTCCAGCTTGCCGTGCAACTGCCAGGTCGCCAGTTCCTCGCGATAGTGGTAATCGTGAGCTTCATTGCGCTCGCCGAACAGCAGCCAGTTGCGCGCCCTGCCTGCCGCTGTCCGCGCCTTCAGGTGGCCGCGCAGGCCGGCGATGCCGCTGCCGTTGCCGATCAGGATCAGCGGCCGTTGCAGATTGTCTTCCAGCCGGAAACGGCGGTGCTGGCGCAGCCGCAGCTGCACCGTCTGGCCGACCTCGGCCTGCTGCGTCAGCCAGCCCGAGGCGGCGCCGTGGCTGCCGTCCGCATGCGTGTGCAGGCGCACCAGCAGGTGCACGCGACCGTCGGCCGGTATCGAAGCGATCGAGTATTCGCGGGCGCGCTCGGCATCGGACGGCGCGGCGGCCTGCACCAGGTCGCCCGATTCCCAGGCCGGCAGCGCGCCGTCCTGCGGTTCCAGTTCCAGGTGGTAGACCGGGGCGCCGGCGCTGCCCGGATTGAGCAGCACGCGCGCGGCCAGGCGCCACGGCGTGAAGGCCGGTGCGCCCCAGTCCGGCGCATCGCTGGTGCCGGCCAGATGGCTGAGCTGCTGGCGCCAGGCGCCGATGGCCTCGGCCGAACTGCGGTTCACCTCAACGCGGGGAAACAGGCTTTGCGCGCCCTGCTCCTGCAGCCATGCATCCAGCGCGCGGCCGAAGCCGCAGAACTGGGCGTAGGCGCTGTCGCCCAGCGCCAGCACGGCGTAATGCAAGTGCGGCAGCGCCAGGCCCCTGGTCATCAGGCGGCCGGCAAAGGCGGCGGCGGCATCGGGCGCGTCGCCCTCGCCGTAGGTGCTGACCAGGAACAGGATGCGCTCGGCGCGTTGCAGATCCTCGTCCTGCAACGCCGACAGTTCGCTCAGCTGCGCCGGGATGCCGGCCAGCCGCAGCGTCGCCAGCGTTTGTCCGGCCAGCTCCTCGGCGTTGCCGGTCTGGCTGGCGTAGGCGACGATCCAGCCCGGGTTCGCGGCCGCCTCGGCCTTGGCGCGCTGCGCGGCCAGGTGCTTGCGGCGCGTGCGCAGATACGGCGCCAGGCAGACCAGCGCATAGCTCATCGCCAGGCTGGCTACCAGCATCAATCGGGTGGGGTCGTTGGTCCAGATCATTCGTCGAGCATGCTGCGTAAATGGGTACTCATGTGTTCGGTAAAACCGCCGTCGCGATGGCGGGCGACGAAGCGCGCCGCCAGGCCTTGCTGTTCGGCCAGACGCAGGCCGTGCTCGCAGCCCAGCACCGTCAAGGCGGTGGACCAGGCGTCGGCGGCCATGCATTGCGGATGGACCACGGTGACGGAGGCGAGATCATTGGCGATCGGCATGCCATTGCGCGGGTCGATGGTGTGGGAATAGCGCTGGCCGTTCGATTGGAAATAGCGGCGGTAGTCGCCCGAGGTCGCTACCGACAGACCGTGCAGGGCAAGCACCAGTTCATCCAGCGGCGGAGCGGCCTCATCGGCCACCTGCTCCAGCGCCACCCACCACGGCTGGCCGTCCGGCTTGACGCCAGCGCCGCGCAGCTCGCCGCCGACTTCGACCAGGTAGTGCGCATAGCCCTGCGACTTCAAAAAATACGCCAGCCGGTCGACGCTGTAGCCCTTGGCCACGGCCGACAAATCCAGCTGCACGCCGCCCGGCTGCAAGGCGCGGCGGCCGTCGCGCTCCAGCACCACCGGATGCGCGGCCAGCGCTGCGCGCACGGCGGCGATCTGCGCGTCGGCAGGCGGCACGAAATCGGGCTGGTCGAACCTGCCGTGCGGGCCGAAGCCCCACAGGTTCACCAGTTCGCCGGCGCAAGGATCGTAGGCGCCGCCCGAGGCACGCGCCACCTCCATCGCAAACGCCAGCACATCGAAAAACGCCGGCGGCAGCTGACGCCAGCTGCCCGCCTCGGCGCGGTTGAAACGGCCCAGGTCGGAGTCCTGTTCCCAGTGGCTCATCTCGGCCACCACCGCGTCCAGCTGCTGTTGCAGACCTTGCTGCAGACTTTGCTGCAACTCGGCGCAATCGCCGCCAGGCGCGGCCACCAGCCGCACCGACCAGCTGGTGCCCATGCTGCGGCCGCCGAAATCGCGGATCACGCCGTCGGCGGGCGCCGGCTCGTCGGACACCACATGCGGCAACAGGACACGACGCATCACAAACTTACTGCGGCAGGATTTCTACCGTCGCCGCGTAGGTCACGCGACGCGGCGCCATCTGCGGCGGCTGGCCCGGCACCTGCGGCGCGGCGGCCGGCCAGGCGCTGCTGACCAGATACATGCCCGCAGCCGGCAGCTCGAACGTCGCTTCGCCGTTGGCGTCGGTGTTCTTGCGGATCTCGCCCAGCGTGCCGCGATAGCGCACGCCGCCCGGGATCAGGCTGAAGCCCTGGTTGGCCGCAGGCTTGCCGTCCAACAGGAAGCGCCAGGTAGCCTTCTCGCCCGCACGCATATCGTTGGGATGCGTCACCGGCACCAGCTCCAGGCCGACGCCGGTCGGCTTGAACACCGCCATGTCCGGCGTGCCGGTCGAAACGAAAGTCTCCAGCCGGCCCTGCGTGCGCGTCAGCTTGACATCGGTGGCGTCGGCCGGCACATCCTTGGCCAGCGATTCCTCGGTGCCGCGGAAGCGCTTCATCTCGCCGGCCTTGTCCTTGTAGCTGCCCATCACGCTCTGCGACACCAGCGCGATGCGGTAAGTGCCCGGCTTCGGCAGCTTGACGTCGAAGGTGTTGCGCAGCTTGCCGTTGCCGACGTTTTCCATGGCCAGCTTGCCGCCGTCCGGGCCGGTGATGACGATGCCGTCCAGCTTCAGCGGCTGGTGATCGATATCGAACAGACCTTCGGAAATGGCGGCATCCACGGTCACCCAGGCTTCCTTGCCTTCGACAATGGTCGACGACGGCAGCAGCCACGGCTTGTGCGCCTGCGCGCTCAGGGACAGGCCGGCCAGCGCCAAGGCGATAAACGATTTATACAGTTTCATGGACAAGCCTTAAGGTTTGAGTTGGACTACCACGGCGCCCAGCTCTTCCTTGCCCTGGCCGCTCACGTTCTGCGCCGACTTCGGCGGCCATTGCAGCGGCACCTTGACCGCTTCGCGGCCGCCGGCTTCGCGCGCGGCTTCCACCACCAGCGTGTACTGGCCGGCCGGCAGCTTGTCCAGCGTGGCTTTCGCGCCCGGGAAGCTCAGCGACTGTTCGCCCGGCGCCTTGGTCGCGCCGCTCACGCCATCCATCGGCATTTCCAGATCGCGGCCACTCTTGCGCCACCATTGGCGGATGTCCTTAAGCCACTTGGTGCCGGCGTTGTCCTTCTTCTTGGTGTCGTACAGCACGGCCAGGTTGGCCACCACTTTCTGGTCTGCGTTTTCCAGCCAGGCCGCGATGTAGGGGCGGTGGTACTCCGCCACGTTCAGTTGCGGCACTTCGAGTTTGAGGGCCAGATCGGCGCCCATGGCCGAGGCACTGGCCAGAGGCAGGCTGAGTGCGATGGAATAGCGTAGTTTCATGGAGTACCTGTCGTGAGATTAATGAATGAACAGCAGTGCGATGACAAACGGAATCAGGACGCCCAGGCCCACCATCGGCCAGGTGAACGGGCGGTTGGCCGCGTGGAATTTCAGGATCAGCAGGCCGGTGATGCAGAACACCAGGCAGGCGCCGGCGAAGATATCGATGAACCAGTTCCAGGCCGTGCCGGTGTTGCGGCCCTTGTGCACGTCGTTGAGCCAGGAGACCCAGCCGCGGTCGGTGTTTTCGAATTCGGCAGCGCCGTCTTCCAGCGCGATGCGCACCCAGGCGTCGCCGCCGGCCTTGGGCAGCGGCAGGTAGACTTCATCGGCGGCCCACTCGGCGGCGCGGCCGCCGGCCTGTACCTTCCAGGTGGCGAGCAGCCATTGCTCGGCGGCGGCCGGCAGCGGCTGCTTGTCGCCGTCGTGCTCGGAGGCGTAGGCGCGCAGCTGCGCCGTCAGCGTGGCCGGCACGATGGCCTGCTGGCGCACGACGGCCGGCTTGGCCTCGATCTGCGACGAGTGGTTCAGGGTGATGCCGGTGATGCTGAACAAGAACATGCCCATCAGGCACATCGCCGAACTGACCCAGTGCCATTGGTGCAGATGCTTGAGCCAAACGGCACGGCTGGCGTTGCGGGTGGAGGCTGCGGCTTGGGCGCTCAAGGGCTTTCCTTCAATGGGATAAACGCAGATGATAATGATTATCATTTGCGAAGTCAATCGCCATCGTGTATCGACAATGTAAATCTGGGTGAAGTCGCGCACGGTGAGCGCGGCGCAGGCGGGTTAAGCTGGGGCTGACCGTCCACGACCATCATGGAGGCGCATCATGCCGCTCTATACTCAGGAACAAATCAACACCCTCGCCGCCAAGATCAAGGATGTGCGCTTCGGCATGTTCACCACGGCTGGCGAAGACGAACAGATCAGCAGCCGTCCGCTGACCGCGCAGCAGATCGACAACGAAGGCAATCTATGGTTTTTCACGTCCGACGAAGCCGACTTCGCGGGCGACCTGGAGCGCCATCCCGGCGTCAATGTCAGTTTTTCCAACCCGGCCGAGAGCCTGTACCTGTCGGTGGCCGGTCGGGCCTATCTGCTGAAGGACAGGGCCAAGGCGCGCGAGCTATGGAACCCGATGGTGCGCGGCTGGTTCCCCGGCGGGCTGGACGATCCGCACCTCGCCTTGATCCGGGTACGCATCCAGAGCGCCGAGTACTGGGATGCGGGCGCAGGCAGGATGAAGCAGCTGTTCCAGCTGGCCAGGGCCGCCCTCAGCGGCCGCGCGCCGACGCAGCCCGGGCGCCACACGACGATCTGCCTGTAAAAAAAGGGGCAGCTGAACTGCCCCGTCATGCTATCGATCAGGATTTGGAGCTGCCGCCGGACGACCCCGAACGGCTGGAACCGCTGCGGCCGCTTCGGCTATTGTCATCCTCATCCTCGTCGTTGCGGCCCTTGCTGCCGCTGCCGCTGCCTTGCGATGCGCTGCTGCCGGTGCTGCCCTGGCTGCTGCGGGCATCGTTCTTATGGCTCATGCTGCCTGCGCGGCGCGCTTCCTCGGATGTGAATTCGTGCGCCGTGCCTTTCTCGTGAGCCGCGCGACCGCCTTCGGCCGCGATCTCACGTTGCTGTGCCGGGTCCATCGAAGCGAAACCGCGCTTGCTGGTGTCCTTCTGCTGGCTGCCGGATTTGTCGCCTTGCTTGCTGCCTTGATCCCCGCCCTGGTTGGAAGTGGCCATGATTGCCTCCTGTCGTTGCCTACCGCTGACTGATCCTGCTTGCTGCACAGGAGCAGTCATCGTAGTGCACGACCCAGCCGCACAATATAGGACGCAGACAGCCAACCACGTAGGATCATTCCGGGTACCGGTTGGTCGGCTAACCGAATGTCTCTTACATTTTTCACTCAGACGGATTCGATGTAGTCCGCCATGAAACCGATGTTGTCGTTCACCTCCTGATTGATGATGATGTGCTCCTCGCCCACCATTAGCATGGCGCCCATTTCCGGCGACAAGCGCGGCGGTCCGCACGGCGCGGCTTTCTCTTCCCTGGACGATATTCCCTGTTTTCCCTGACGCGGTAGGACGGCGTTCTTTTTTCTGGTCGACATATGTAATCCGTTTTAAGTGGTCAACAAAACGCCACGTCCACAGGCCGCAGCGCACCGACTCCAGAGTATCGCGGGCGGCGCGCGCACGCCATCGGAGGCTGCCTACAACTATCGTAGGAGTGTCACGGAAAACGGCTAGGAGTCGCCAGGAGTCGTTAAGAGTTGAGTCCTTTCATGCCTTCGAGCGGATAGCGTTCGCCGACGGCCATGCCGGGCGGCAGCGCGGCGCCGATGCGCGCCAGTTCTTCGCCACTGAGCTGCACGCGCAGCGCGCCCAGGTTCTCCAGCAAATACGGGATGCGCTTGGTGCCGGGGATGGGCACGATATCGTCGCCCTGCGCCAGCAGCCAGGCCAGCGCCAGTTGCGCCGGGGTGCAACCCTTGCCGGCGGCGATCTCGCGCACGATGTCGACGATGCGCTGGTTGGCGGCCAGGTTGTCCCCGGCGAAGCGCGGACTGAACTTGCGGAAATCGCCCTCTTCCAGCGGCATCACCTTGCCCGTCAAGAAGCCGCGGCCCAGCGGGCTGTAGGCGCAGAACACGGCGCCCACTTCGCGGCAGGCTTCCAGCACGCCATCCTCCGGGTCGCGCGTCCACAGCGAGTACTCGCTTTGCACGGCCGCCACCGGATGCACGGCGGCGGCGCGGCGCAAGGTGGCGGGCGACACTTCGCTCAGGCCGATGCCGCCGATCTTGCCCTCGCGGACCAGTTGCGCCAGCGCCTCCATCGACACTTCCAGCGGCGTCTCCGCCAGGTTCAAACGGTGTATATAGTATAAATCGATATGCTCGACGTTCAGCCGGCGCAGCGAGGCCTCGCACGCTTCGCGGATGTAGGCCGGCGAATTGTCGACGCGGCGCTCGTAGCTGCCGGCCTTGCGCACCAGGCCGAACTTGGTGGCCAGCGTGACATGCTCGCGCTTGCCGCGCAGGAAGCGGCCCACCAGCTCTTCATTGTGGCCGGCGCCGTAGGAATCGGCCGTGTCGTACAGCGTGACGCCCGCCTCGTAGGCCGCCTCCAGCGTCGCCAGCGATTGCGCGTCGTCGGTGGAACCGTAGAACTCCGACATGCCCATGCAGCCCAAGCCAATACCCGATAATTTTTTCATGCTGACCTCCTTGTTTGTCGATGCAGGCGAGTCTAGCCAGCATGGGCGGCGCGCGGAATGTGCAAAATCGTGATACCTTTTCGGTATCATGAGAAAACTCGACACCCACGCACTGGAGATCTTCGTCGCCGTCGCCCAATGCCTGAACTTCCGCCAGGCCGCCGAGCAGCTGCACATGACGCAACCGCCGCTGAGCCGCGCCGTGCGGCAGCTGGAGGAACGGCTGGGCGTGCGCCTGTTCGAGCGCGACACCCAGCACGTCGCGCTGACGCCGGCCGCCACCGAGCTGCTGCCGCGCGCGCTGCGCATCCTGGCGCTGCTGGAGCAGGCCGAGCAGGCGCTGCAGACACGCCAGCCGGCCACGCGGCTGCGGCTGGGCATGACGTCGTCGATGGAGTCCGACCTGTTCCGCGCCTTCACCGACGGCGTGACGGCCACGCTGGACGGCGCCCCGCTCGACACCGTGTTCGACGCCTCGCCGCGCCTGGTGGCCCGCCTGCGCGCGCGGCGGCTGGACGCGGCCATCATCGCGCTGCCGACCAAGACCTTCGACCTGCCCGTGCTCCAGCTGGGCAAGCAGCCGACGCTGGTCGCGCTGGCCAGCCGCCATCCGCTGGCCAAACGCCGCAGCCTGTCGCTGGCCGACCTGCAAGACCAGCCGGTGTACTGGTTCGAACGCGCGCGCCAGCCGGCCTTCTTCGACCACAGCCATGCCGTGTTCCGCCGCCACGGTTTCGCGCCGCGCTTCCTGCTGGAGCCGCACGACCATCATGTGCTGCTCAGCGATGTCGCGGCCGGCAAGGGCATGGCGCTGTTGCCGGCCTCGTTCGCGGCGATCAGCCGCAGCGGCGTGTCCTACCGCAAGCTGAAGGAAGGCGACGAACTGGCGGCCGGCCTGGGCCTGATCGTCGCCGACGGCCATCCCGCCACCGCCCTGCTGCGGCGCCTGGCCACCGAGACGCTGGGCTGATCCGCAGCGCGCCGCTGCGGAAACGGCTACCATATCGTCCTCGGCATATTTTTCTTAGAAGAACATCATGACTTTCACCCTCAGCGACACCGCCTACGGCACCGACACTCCCGCCGCCAAGCTCGCCATGTTCGACGACCTGCGCTCGCAACTGACCGGCCTGGTGCACGGCGAGCGCGACCTGATCGCCAACACCGCCAACTTCAGCTCGCTGGTCTTCAACAGCATGCCGGGCTTGAACTGGGCCGGCTTCTACTTCCTCAAGGGCGACGAGCTGGTACTGGGGCCGTTCCAGGGCAAGCCGGCCTGCATCCGCATCAAGAAGGGGCGCGGCGTCTGCGGCACCACCGTGGTGGAAGGCAAGTCCATCGTCGTGCCGGACGTGCATGAATTCCCTGGCCACATCGCCTGCGACGTCAACTCCCGCTCGGAGCTGGTGGTGCCGGTGCGCGGCGCCGGCGGCGAGATCGTCGGCGTGTTCGACCTCGACAGCCCGCTGCCGAACCGCTTCGACCAGACCGACGCCGACGGCATCGAGATGCTGGTCAAGATCCTCGAAGCCACGCTGGCTTAAAAAACATGGTCCCGGCGCGCCGGGACTATTTTTTCGCTTGCCAACAGACCGACCGGTCTGTACAGTAAACCCATGACCACCCCACCTACCCGGGACCGCCTTATCCGCGCCATGGGCGACGCGCTGCAACGCAAGGGCTTGCACGGCGTCGGCCTGAGCGAGATCCTGGCCGCCGCCGACACGCCCAAGGGCGGCCTCTACCACCACTTCCCCGGCGGTAAAACCGAACTGGCCGTGGCCGCCATCGAACAGCAGGTGGCCGAACTGTGCGCCCTGCTCGACAAGCTGCTGCCCACCGCGTCCGACCCGGTGGCCGCACTGGAACTATGGACCGCCCGCGCCCAACAACTGCTGGCCGCCAGCGGTTTCCAGCGCGGCTGCCCGCTGGCCACGGTGGCGCTGGAATCGGAAGTGGACGACATCGCCATCCGCAAGGCGCTGGCCGACGGCTTTGCCGCCATCCGCGAACGACTGGCGCAGGCCTTCCAGGCGTCGGGGAAAATCGCCAACGCCGCCGGCCTGGCCGCGCTGATCGTGGCCGCCTACGAAGGCGCGCTGCTGCAAGCCCGCGTGGCCGGCAGCGTGGCGCCGATGGAACTGGTCAGCGCCACCCTGTTCCCGCTGCTGCGCACCCAACTTCAAGGAAACGCCCATGACTAAGCAGCTCACCCTGACAGCGGCCGACGGCTACCCGGTCGTCGCCACGCTCTACCCGGCCGCCGGCGCGGCGCAGGCGCAGCTGATCGTCGCCAGCGCCACCGGCGTACCGCAGGGCTACTACCGCCGCTTCGCCGAATTCGCCGCCGCGCGCGGCTACCGCGTGCTGACGCTGGATTATCGCGGCATCGGCCTGTCCAGCCCGGCAACACTGAAGGGCTTCGAAGTGGACTTCCTGGACTGGGGCCGGCTCGACTTGGCCGCCGCCGTCGACTACATGGCCGACGAGCCGCTGCCCTTGCTGATGATCGGCCATTCCTACGGCGGCCACGCGCTCGGCCTGCTGCCCAACCAGCACAAGATCGCCGCCTGCTACCTGTTCGGCACCAGCGCCGGCTGGCACGGCTGGATGCCGCCGCTGGAACGCATCAAGGTCTGGATCACCTGGCACATCGCCGGCCCGCTGCTGACGCGCTGGCATGGCTACCTGGCCTGGAGCAAGCTGGGCATGGGAGAGGATTTGCCGCTGTCCATCTACCGCCAGTGGAAGCGCTGGTGCGGCTACCCGCGCTACTTCTTCGACGATCCAAGGATGGGCGACATCCGCAGCAGCTACGACCGCGTGCGCATGCCGGTGATGGCGGTCAACGCGCTGGACGATCTGTGGGCGCCGCCGGCCTCGCGCGACGCCTTCATGGCCGGCTACCGCAACGCCAGCGTCACCACCGCCGACATCGATCCGGCCCGCGCCGGCATCGGCGCCATCGGCCACATGGGCTACTTCCGGGCCAGCGCCCAGCCGCTGTGGGAAGACGCGCTGGGCTGGCTGCAGCTGCAGCTTCAGACCGAGCTGAGCTCCGCCACGAAATCGTAGGCGTCGCCGCGGAAGTACGAGCGGCAAAATTCCACCACCCGGCCGTCGGACAGGAAACCCAAACGTTCGACGGCCAGTCCCGCATCCGCCTCCTTCGCGTCCAGCAGCCGCGCCTGCTCCGCGCTCAGCAGCAGCGCCGACAGCCGCTGCAAGGCCCGCACCGGCCGGTTGCCGTAGCGGTTCAGCGCTTCATACATCGATTTATCCACCGACTCCATCGACGGCAGGTAGCAGCCGGGCACGGTCGCGTACTCCACGCACATCGGCGTGTCGTCGGCAAAGCGGATGCGGTGGAAACGGTAGACCTGCTCGCCCGGACTCAGGCGCAGCCGCACCGCCTCCTCGCTGGTGGCGATGCCGACCGCGCGGTGCACCCAGGTGCTGCTGGGCCGGCGGCCGCGCGCGCGCATGTCCTCGGAAAATGACGTGAGCTTGGAAAAATTCTGCTCGATGCGGGTGTGGTTGATGAAGTTGCCGGAACCGGGACGCCGCACCAGCAAGCCCTCCGCCACCAGGCCGTCGAGCGCCTTGCGCACCGTCAGGCGCGACACGTTCAGGTCGGTGGCCAGCTTGCGTTCCGGCGGCAGGGCGTCGTCCGGCAGCAGCACGCGCTGGGCGATGGCCTCGCGCAAGGCCCGCTGCAACTGGTGATACAGCGGCAGGCTGCTGCTCTCGCTGAGCACTTGCATGATGTTGGTTAGCGTCACCATTTGATTCCCTCTACCCACAAACAAGTACCAATTTAGTACCAAAATATTGCAGAAACATTGGTGTATTTTTAATTTTTTGCACCAACAAGGGGAATACTAAGCCATTTTTTGTCTAAAAAGCACCACAATCACAATTATTTTGTAACTGGTAGCGCTTTGGTATCATTGTTTACAGTATATTGGCATCGAACTGGTTTTGTTGTTTGGTTTGCAAGGGGGAATCTTGCGAAAGATTCATCATCACAAGAAGTGAACAGGCTCAAGCTAGGGCCATATTGGAGATTGGCAATGAAGTTTCAACAGCACGCAGCAACTACTATGACGCCGGCCCGTGCCGGCCTGACCCCGATCGCAGCCGCGGTCGGTTTGATGATCGCCAGCGCCGTGTTTGCGGCGCCGGCCATGGCGCAACAGGCGACGCAACCTGAAGAAACGCCAACCATCGTGACCGTTTCGGGCGTACGCGCCGCCCTGGAACAGTCGCTGAAACAAAAACGCAATGCCGACTCGGTGGTCGAAGTCGTCACCGCCGAAGACATCGGCAAGATGCCGGACAAGAACGTCGCCGACGCCATCCAGCGCCTGCCGGGCGTCAACATCCAGTCCTCCGCCGGCGGCGAAGGCGGCTTCGGCGAGAACGACCGCGTCAGCCTGCGCGGCACCAGCCCTTCCCTGCAGCAAACCCTGTTCAACGGCCACGCCATCAGCACCGGCGACTGGTTCGTGCTGAACCAATTCGGCGGCAACGTCGGCCGTTCCAGCAGCTTCTCGCTGCTGCCGTCCGAACTGGTCAGCTCCATCGTCGTGCATAAATCGCAGACCGCCGACCTGGTCGAAGGCGGCGTCTCCGGCGCCATCGACGTCATCACCCGCCGTCCGCTGGAATTCAAGAAAGCGCTGACGCTGGAAGCGTCGGTACAGGCCGTGTACAACGATCTGGCCAAGAAGACCGAGCCGCAGTTCTCCGGCCTGTTCAACTGGAAAAACGACACCAACACCGCCGGCGTGCTGGTGCAAGCCTTCTCGGAAAAAACCACGGTGCGCCGCGATGGCCAGGAAGTGCTGGGCTATGTGACGATCGGCAAGAACAGCGCGGCCGCCAAGGCCAATCCGTCGCTGGCCGGCCTGTACGTGCCGACCTTCATCGGCGCATCGCTGTTCGAGCAAAAGAAAAAACGCGAAGGCGGCGCCTTCGACGTGGAAATCAAACCGAGCAAGGAACTGACGCTGGACCTGAACGGCTTCTACTCCAAGCTGAGCGCTCCGCACCAGAACACCAACTGGCTGGCGGCGCCCGGCAACTCGTTCAACCGCGACAACCTGGTGCCGACCGCCTTCACCACCAAGGGCGGCACCGTCACCGCCGCCAGCTTCGCCACCAACTCGGGCGAGGTCGACAACATCTACCGTCCGGATGCGGGCGGCGAAGCCTACTACGTCGACTTCAACTTCAAGTACCGCGCCACGCAAGACCTGACCCTGAGCGGCAAGGCCGGCATGACCCACGGCGAAGGCTGGGACCACGGCGACGTCTACTACCAGAACAACGTCAGCGGCGGCATGAACTACCAGCTGAACGGCTTGAGCCCGGCCACCGTCTCCTACCCCGGCGGCGTAACCACCACGCCTGGCAGCACGGCCTGGGCCGGCGGCGGCGAATCGCAGTCGATCGACAAGGAACACTACGCCCAGCTGGACGGCGACCTGCGCATCAGCCAGGGCGTGTTCGACTCGGTCAAGTTCGGCGTGCGCCTGACCGACCACAAACGCAGCGCCGAGCACCCGCTGGAATCCCGACTGGGTCCGCTGGGCGCCACCAATCCGGGCCCGGCATGGAGCGGCCAGCAGTATCCGAGCGACTTCGCCTCCAACCTGGGCGGCGGCCTGTCGTCGTCCTACTTCCGCTATGACGGCGCGGCGCTGGGCGCATGGGGCGCGGTACCGGGCAACCGCGTGATCGACTTCGTCCTGCGCCACAACTGGCAGGACGAGTTCAAGGTCAACGAGAAGACCACCGCGGTGTACGGCATGGCCAACCTGGCTGGCGACAGCTGGAGCGGCAACGTCGGCCTGCGCGGCGTGCGCACCAAGCAGACCTCGATCGTCAACCTGTCCGGCGGCACCAACCCGATCAAAGGCTCGGCCTTCGGCGACTACACCCCGACCACGTTCGAACGCACCTACAACGACGTTCTGCCTAGCGCCAACATCAAGTACGACGTGAACAAAGACCTGGTGGTACGTGGTGCGTTGTCGCGGGCGATCTCGCGTCCCGACTACAGCGCGCTGGGCGGCTCGGTATCGCTGAACGACGACGCGCTCAGCGCCACCGGCGGCAACGTCAAGCTCGATCCGGTACGTTCCAACAACGCGGAAGTCAGCGCCGAGTGGTACTTCGCGCCGAAATCCTCGCTGTCGGCAGGCCTGTTCTACATGGATCTGGTGTCGGTGGTGGCGCAGGGTGGCAGCGTGGGCACCTTCTTCAACAACAAGCAAAACAAGATGACGGAGTACCAGATCACTTCGCCATTCAACACCAGCGGCAAGAACAAGGGCGTGGAGCTGAGCTACCAGCAGCCGCTGTTCAACAGCTTCGGCGTGCTGGCCAACTACACCTACGCGGATGGCAAGCTGGCCGACGGTTCCGAGCTGCTGAACTCGTCGAAGAGCACCTACAACATCACCGGCTTCTATGAGGATGCGAAGTTCAGTGCGCGCCTGGCTTACAACTACCGCTCCAGCTACAAGGCCGGCGTGGACCGTGGCGCCAGCCAGCACGTGAAGGGCGCGGGCAACCTGGCCGCTTCGTTGAACTACAAGATCAACGAGCAGCTGACCGTCACCTTCGATGCGCTGAACCTGACCAACACCACCATCAAGATGTATGCGGAAACGCCTGACCAGCCGCGCGCGTTCTACTCGAACGGCCGCACCTTCTACCTGGGTCTGCGCGCCAAGCTGTAATGGGTAGTTTGAAGTTGTAAAGAGGTTGTTGTAAGAGTCTGTTGTACCAAGGTTTGCTGGCCCTTAACTCCCGTGGGGGCCAGCTTTTTTTATGCGAATAGACCCAACTAATTGCCATTTTTTCAATAAATCCAGCATGGCACTCAATATTGTGACCTCCCTCACACGCGAATTTGCTCCAGTACCCTATACTTACCCAAATACCTACTGGAACTCCGTTAGGAGGTCAAAATGTCAGCAACTGAATTACGGAAGCTAGGCGCATTGGGGCGCCAAGTCATAAATGCCATCCCCCAAGCTCGAGATCTTAGTCTCCTCGGAAAAATCGATGAAACTGTGGATGCGCTCGCGGATAAAACCGTGAAGTTTCAAGCTATGGCGTTGGCGATGGATCATTACATCCAAACTCTGCAAAAGACTGTATTTCCCACGACGAAGGGACTGAATGAACTGGAGTCCGTCTTCTCAAAGTCTGCGGCACTCGCCGATGAATACTACGGACTTTTGGTCGTAAAGCGCCAGTGCGCTATCGATGACTGTCGCCTTACTGAAGAGGATGGCATCGTCGCGTCGTACGATGCACTACTGGATCAAGTTGCAGCGTTCCACAACAACCTGAACACATTAGCCTGGATTGTTGGCGAGCACATCGCGGAGGCAGAAGAGGTTGTGCCTGGTTCGTTCGCGAACGTTGACGAGCTCTTCAAGGCAATAGGTGTGTAATTGCGATGCCGCATTCTGATCACGTCAATAAAATTCCATCCAAAGTTCGCGAGGGATCTTAAAGCGCTTCCGGTTGATATTCAGAAGGAAGTGAAGGAAGCGGTGAGAGACCTTCAAAAAGACCCTATCCCCACGATGCGGCGACTCCATCCGCTTTCTGGATTCAAGAATCCAAAGGTGTACACGATCGACGTATTTTCAAATCACTCCCACAAAATTTCCCTTGAGATCGACGGAGAGGTGGCGACTCTAAGACGGATAGGCACCCATAAAATGATAGATCGAAACCCTACGTAAGCCCGCACTACGCGGGCTTTTTTATTGCGCGGCGGCGCGCGCCAGCAGCAGGGTGCGTTCGCGCTCGTTCTGCGTCAACTGCGCCGCGCGTTCGAATTCGAGGCGGGCCTCGCCGTGCCGTCCCAGCTTGGCCAGGAAATCGCCGCGCACGCTGGGCAGCAGATGGTAGTGCTTCAGCGCCGCCACCTCCATCAAGCCATCCACCACTTCCAATCCCGCCGCCGGCCCGAAGGCCATGGACAGCGCCACCGCGCGGTTCAACTCCACCACCGGCGACGGCGCCAGCTGCGACAAGGCGTCGTACAGCGCGGCGATGCGCTGCCAGTCGGTATCGGCGGCGCGCAGCGCGCGCGCATGGCAGGCCGCGATGGCCGCCTGCACGCCGTAGGAACCGAGGCCGCGCCCGGTCTGCTCGGCGCGCGCCAATGCCGCCAGGCCGCGCCGTATCAGTAGCTGGTCCCAGCGCGAACGGTCCTGCTCCAGCAGCAGGATAGGTTCGCCGCCCGGGCCGACGCGGGCGCGGGCGCGCGACGACTGGATCTCCATCAGCGCCACCAGGCCGTGCACTTCCGCCTCGTCCGGCGCCAGCTCGGCCAGGATGCGGCCCAGCCGCAGCGCTTCCTCGCACAGGGCCGGCCGCATCCAGTCGGCGCCGGCGCTGGCGGAATAGCCTTCGTTGTAGATCAGGTAGATCACTTGCAGCACCGACGCCAGCCGCTCGACCAGCTCGTGCGCGCGCGGCGCTTCGAACGGCACCTTGGCCTCGGCCAGCGTGCGCTTGGCGCGCACGATGCGCTGCGCCACCGTCGCCTCCGGCACCAGGAAGGCGCGGGCGATTTCCTCGGTGCTCAAGCCGCCCAGCAGGCGCAGCGTCAGCGCCACGCGGCCGTCGGTGGGCAGCACCGGGTGGCAGGCCACGAACACCAGCCGCAGCAGGTCGTCGCCGATATCGTTTTCCAGCGCATCGGCCACGGCGGCGTCGAGGTTGGGCGCGGCGTCCTGCAGCACGCCTTCGATTTCGTAGGTGAGCTCCGCTTCTTTTTCCTGATGCATCTGGCGGCGGCGCAGCACATCCAGCGCGCGGTTCTTGGCGACCGTGGTCAGCCACGCGGCCGGCTGGTCGGGCACGCCGCTTTCGGGCCAGCGCTCCAGCGCCAGCACCAGCGCATCCTGCGCCAGCTCCTCGGCCTGGCCGACATCGCGCAACATGCGCGCCAGAACGGCGATGATCTTGGCGGACTCCATCCGCCACACCGCCTCGACGATTTTGTGGATCTTATCCGCCACGGGCTTTTTTCTTGAACGCTTCGCGCAGCTCCGTTTCCAGCAGCTCGGCGCGCAGGCGCTCTTCGGCGGCGCGCATTTCCGGCGTAAATTCCTGGTGGGCGATGCGCTCGCAGGCTTCGCGTATCTCCAGCGTCAGGTCGCCGTCGCCGGGATAGGGGTAGACCTTGGCCCAGGCGATGGCCTCCTCCATCGACGCCGCCTGCACCATCCAGTAGCCGGCGATCAGTTCCTTCACTTCGGTGAACGGACCGTCGACCACCGAGGTTTTCGAATTGGCGAAATGGACGCGCGTGGCCGTGGCGGTGGCCTTGAGGCCTTCGCCCGCCAGCAGCACGCCCTGCCGCACGCCGTCCTCGTTGTAGGCGTTCATACGATCGATGACTTCCGGCGGCGGCACCAGGTCGGCCTCGGCGCCGGCGTCGGAGCGGATGAAGATGACGTAGCGCGTCAAGGCCTCGTCACGGCGCGGGACGTTGCCCTCCACCGTGCCGCGCTCGTCGAAGCCGTGGCAATTGCCGGCACAGCCGGCGTCGCGGATTTCATACACTGCGCCGCTGTCGAACAAGGGCCACCAGCGCACCTGCTCGATCGCATCCTCTTTCGATGCCGCCTCGATCAGCGTGAAGCCGGCCACCAGTTCCCTGGGCGCGAACGGCCCGTGCAGCTGGCTCCACTCGCCGCCGCGGCGCAACAGGCGCACCGCCTCGGTGCTGGGCTTGAGAAAAGTTCCCGGCTCCAGCGCCGGCGGCTGTTGGCCGCGTTCGGTGCTCTGGTTGGCGCGGCGCAGTATCATGAATTCCATCGCATGCTCCTTTTTTCCGCTAAGGTAGCAGCATCACAGGCGGGCGCGCAAGGCTTCTTCCTGCGCGACCAGCTCCGGCGTGGCGACCTCGCCGAAATCCTCCATCTCGAACACCTGGCGGATTTCGATTTCCGACGGCACGTCGAACGGATTCGGGCAGCGCTTCATCCACTCGATGGCCTCTTCCTTGGACTTCACCTGCAGCAGCCAGAAGCCGGCGATCAGCTCCTTGGTTTCGGCGAACGGACCGTCGGTGACGGTGCGCGTGGCGCCGTCGTAGCGGATGCGCGCGCCCTTGGAGCTGGGATGCACGCCCTCGCCGGCCAGCAGCACGCCGGCGCTGACCAGCTCTTCGTTGAACTTGCCCATCGCCGTCAGCAGCTCGGTGCTCGGCATCTTGCCGGCCTCGGAATCCTCGGTGGCTTTAACGATAATCATGAAGCGCATGTCATTCTCCCCTTAGCCGCAGTTAGGCATTTGCTGTTTCATGGCTTCGCCCATTTCTTCCGGCGTCATGTCCTTGACGTGGGTGGCGATCGACCAGACGTGGCCGAACGGATCCGTGACCTGGCCGTAGCGGTCGCCCCAGAACATGTCGGCCGGCGGCATCCTGGCGGTGGCGCCGGCGTCGATCGCCTGGGCGTAGGTGGCGTCGGCATCGGGCACGTAGATGTGCAGCGTCACCGGGCTGCCCTTGAGCTTGAGGGGGCCGAGGTTGCCGAAGTCGGGGAACTCGTCCACCAGCATGACCTGAGAATCGCCGATGCGCACGGCGGCGTGCATGATCTTGCCGTCGGGGCCGCCCATGCGCGCGGTCTCGACGGCGCTGAAGGCTTTTTTGTAGAACTCGATGGCCGCCGCCGCGCCGTCAACCACCAGATGCGGGGTGACGCTGTGCATGCCTTGAGGGATAGGATCTACTTTTGCAGTCATGGTGCTCTCCTTGAAGTGTGGGTTGAACCGAGTGAAACGCTCACTCTACCTCCACGACGAAGCAGCACGAACCAAATCGACAGACTTTTTAAAATATTTTTTAATTTTTTTATTGCCGGCATCGCGCGCCGGCCCGGAGGCCGGCGCGACAGATGGATTACTGGTCGATGAAGCCCACGATGGCCGGCACCACTTGCTCCGGCGCTTCGTCGATCAGCCAGTGGCCCGAGCCCTGGACGATCACGCTCTTCACATTGGTGGCCACGGTGCCGACCTGCTTGCCGAGGAATTCGCCGGCCGAGTACTGGCCGGCCAGCGTCAGCACCGGCATGGTCAGCTTGGTCTGCGACAGCGGGCCGAAGTCGGCGGCGTCGCGTTCGAAGTCACTGAAGTAGGCGAAGCCGGCGCGCATGCCGCCCGGCTGGGCATAGGCCGCGGTGTACAGCTTGCGGTCCGCTTCCTTGACCGACTTGGTTTTATCGGCCGAGAAGTCGTTCCAGAAGTGTTCGAAGTAAATGCGTTCGCGGCCCTTCACCAGCGCCAGCGGCGTTTCGCCGTAGAAGTGGAAGTGCCACACGGCCTTGGCCGGGAAGGCGTTGCGCCAGTCGCCGACGCCCGGGATGAAGGCGTCCATCAACACCAGCTTGCTGGTGTCGGCCGGGAACTGGGCGGCGTAGCCGTAGGCCACCATCAGGCCGATGTCGTGGCCGACCACGGCGGCGGGCTCCTTGCTGATGCCTTTGACCAGTTCATGGATGTCGGTGGCCATGGTTTTCTTGTCGTAGCCGCTCTCCGGTTTTTCCGAACCGCCGGCGCCGCGCAGGTCGGGCACGATGACGGTGTGGCGCTTGACCAGTTCGGCCATCGCGGGCGTCCACATATGGCCGGTCTGGCCGTAGCCGTGCAGCAGCACGACCGGGCTGCCCTGGCCGCCGATCTTGTAGTGCAGCTTGACGCCGTTGACTTGCGCGTATTTGTCGGTGAACCCGGCGACCTTGACGTCGATCGGGGCGGCGGCTGCGGCGGCCAGGCCGGTGCTCAAAACCAGTGCGGCGGCAAGCATGGTGCGGCGAAGAATCGTGGTGCTGGTGTTCATGTTAGGCTCCTGAGTGGGTGGGTAGTGCAATCACTATATGATTTAAATTCATGGCTATCAATCAGCCAAAAGGCAAGTGATCATTCATAATTCATGAACCTCAGACGCCCTTTCATCACCTCACTACTTGTTCTGCTGAGCGCCGGAGCAGATGCCTGCGTGCTGCGCATCGGCTACACCTCGCAAAACGCCCCGCCCTATTTCATCGGCACGGATACGATCCCGGCGGCGCCCGGCGCCACCGTCGACCTGCTGAACGAAATGGCTGCGGCGGCGGGCTGCAAGACCGAACTGGTGCGCCTGCCGACCGCGCGCCTGCTGCTGGCGGTGAACGCCGGCCAGATCGACGCCACCGCGCTGGCGTCGCCGCCGGCCGGCCTGCCGTCCGTGGTCTATCCACGCGGCGCCGACGGCAAGCCCGATCCGATGCGCGGCCTGCAGCACTACACGGTGATCATCGTGCGCGCGGCCGACCGGGCGGCGGCCGAGCGCGACCTGCCCGGCTTCCTGCACAAGCGGCGGGTGGGCGTCACGCACGGCGTCTCGTTTGCCGGCGATCTGCGCGCGGCCGGCCTGGCCGTGGACGACGGCGCCGCCGACGCGCGCCGCAATTTCGACAAGCTCAAGCGCCACCGCGTCGACGCCGTCGCCATGTCGCTGAACGTGCCCGGCGATATGGACGAGGTGCTGGCGCGCGAATACGGCAAGGATCTGGTGCGGCTGGAACAGCTGTGGAGTTCGCACTCGCTGTGGTTGATGGTCAACAAGGATTACTACGGCTCGCACGGCGCGGCCGTGGAAGAGATGTGGAACTGGATGGGCAGCAAGGGCCGCAAGCGCCTGCCGGTACTGCTGAAGAAGTATGAAGCGCTGCCGCCGCAGGGTAGCGGCAGCGCTGCGCGGCCTTAGCCCGCGCGACGGCGGCGCAATGCCGCCAGGCCGATCAGGCCGACACCCATCATCAGATAGGTTTCAGGTTCCGGCACGGCGGTCGTCACCAGCGTCAGCGCGCCGTATTGCGGTGCGATGTCGTTGCCGGCGAAATTGAAGAAGCCGACGTCGGAGAAGCCCAGGGTGCTGGTGCCGGCGCCGATCACCTTGAAGCTCAGGTGCGCCAGGCTGCCGCTGCCGCTCTCGCCTGGCACGGCGCCGAATTTCGCGCCGTACACATAGGACACCAGTCCCGGCGTGCCGTTCAGGTCGACCACGCCGAAGTCGGTGGCGCCGCCGCCCGTGCCCAGGAAGCTGCCCTCGCTCGCGCCCGTCACTTGCAGGTAGGACGGGTTAAACACCAGCGAGAAATTGTAGCTGTACAAATCCGTCACGTCGGCGATGCGGATGTCCAGGTCGATGGTCGAGCCGACCACGCCGGTCGATGGCGTGGCGACGATGCTCAGCGACGGATCGGCGGCGTAGGCCGACGGTGCGGCGAAAGCGGCGGCCAGCAGCGCGGCACCGGCCTGGTATTTCCATTTATTCAAACTCAACATATTCATTTTCCTTTGCCCATCGGGCTTAGATTCGGCATCGGCGCCGCCATCAAGCGGCGCCGACAGCAGGTAGGCTTACAGACGGCAACCGCCGGCGATGCGTTGCGACACGACCGCCAGGTCGCGTGCATCCACCAGGCCGTCCTTGTTCAGATCGGCGCGGACATCGAAGCCGGCCTGGCCGGTGCGCTTGCCCAGCGACGCCTTGACGATGGCATAGTCGTCGCAATTGACGGCGCCGTCGGCATTGATGTCGCCCACCAGGCGGATCGTGAAGTCAGCGTTCGACACATCGAAGAAGATGTTGCCGACCGCTTCCACCTTGACGCGCGCCGTGGTGCTGGCCACCAGCGGCAGCGTGACCGACTTGCTGCCGTTGTTGGCGGTGCTTTCCGCCAGCGTGTACGGGTAGGTGTTGCCGCCGTCGGTGGACAGCGTGATCTTCACGTTGGCGGTGTTCACCGGTGCGACGTCGGTGTTGGCCACGGACCAGGTCACGGTCTGGGTCGAACCGGCATCCACCGAGACTGCGCTGTTCGGCGACGTCACCAGGAAGGGACCGGCGCTCGGAGCCAGGGTCAGCTTGGTGCTGGCGTTGCCCACGCCGCCACGGCCGTCGCGCACCGTCAGGCGGAAGTTCAGCGCGGCCGGATTGGCGTTGGCGTTGTAGCCCACGTAGGCGGCGGTCGGCAGGTATTCCGAGAAGCACGCAATGTCGGCGGCGGTTGGCGTCGCGGCGGCGGTCGGGCAAACACCGGTTTCAGCATTGGTGTTGTTGACCAGGATCTGCGCCAGGTCCGGGAACACGCGGGTCGGATTGGTGGTGACGTGGTTTTCGCCCGGCGAACCATACTTGATGGTGTCGGCGTTGCTGACCACGGCCTGTACGCCGAACTGGCGGAACAGCGGACCGTCGACCTTGCTGTTGCTGATCAAGCCGGTGCCGTTGGCGGAGGCGCGGTCGTTCTGCTCCCACAAGTAGGTCAGGGTGTCGCCTTCGCCATCGGTGGCGCTGCCGGTCAATGCGAACGGCGTGCGCACCGGAATGGTGTAGCCGGCCGGCACGCTGACGACCGGCGTGGTATTGCCGGTGAACGACAGCGAACCGCGACGGGTGGTGGCGCCGCCGACGGCGATCTCGCCGACATAGCCGCTGCAACCGCCGCTGCAAGCCACCACCTGCAGCACGTCGGCCGGGGTGCCGGCCAGCGTGCCGCCGAAGGTGATCGTTGCGCCGGTGGCGCTCAGCGAGCTGACGGTGACGGTGGCGCCCGCAGGCCAGCCGCTGATGGCCTGGATCGCCGCCTTGACGCCGGCCGTGGTGTAGTTGGTGCCGTTGATGATGGCCGGCGTATCGTTGCCGTTGTAGCGCAGCTTGAACTGCTGGGTGCCGCCGAAGTTGGTCAACGCCAGCTGCTGCACTTCGTTGAGCGTGCTTTCGGCGCCCGAGGTGTAGGTGACGATCTCATCGAAGCTGCGTTGCGACCAATAGGCATCGCTGTGGGTTTGCAGGTTGTCGGTGCCGCAAATGCCGGCGTAGGCCATGATCGACGAGCCGCTGCCGGGTTCCACCGAGGTGCCGGCGTTGCGGTTGCCGCCCGAGCAATTGCTGATCACGCCGTTGAAGGTGTGGTTGCCGGCAAACTGGTGGCCCAGTTCGTGCGCCACATAATCGACCGCGTAGAAGTCGCCGACCGGGGTGGGAATGCCGGTGCAACCCTGCGCCTTGCTGTTGCCGCCGACCACGCCCAGGCTGGCGATGCCGCCGCCGTTCAGGCCCAGTGCGATGTGGCCGACATCGAAGTTGCGGGCGCCGGCCAGCAAGCCGGCGACGATGCGGTTACGGGTCAGCGTGCTGCTGCCGCAGCTGGACGACTGGCTGGCGGTGAAGCAGGCGGCGGCGCCGCATGGGCCGTTGGCGCCGGTCATCTGCGCGGCGGTGTCCAGGTTCAGCGCGTCGGTGGCGTTGATCAGCACCAGGCGGATCGCGGTCTCGTCTTCATAGACCTGGGTCACGCGGTTGATCAGCGTGACCTTGGCCGCCGTGACATTGGCCGAGCCGCCGAAATAGGTTGCGTAGGATGGGTCCGTTACCAGCGCCAGGCGATAGGTGCGCAGCTGGTTGCCGGAGGCGGGCGCGGCCGCGGCCAGATCGTCCACCACGTGGTAGGCCACGGTGCTGGACGACGTGCCGTCGCTGGCGACGACTTCGTAGGCGCCGGTGTTGCGCGATGGATCGGCCACCAGCGTGGTGTTGATCACGCCTTCCGCGTCGGCGGTGACAACCACGCTCTGGCGGCTGCCGGTGTCGCCTTCGTTGCGCACCGAAACCGTCACCGAAGCGCCCGGCGTGAAGCCGGCGCCGCGCACCTGGACCTTGTCGTCGGCGTGGTAGAAGCCCTGCGACACGGCGATCTGCGCCTCGGTCAGCGGTGCTTCGCGCAAGGCGCCGTGGGCGTTCGCCAGGTCGCGGCTGTGATAGCTGTTGTAGACGCTGTCGTCCAGCGCGGTTTGCGGATCGACATACCAGGCGCCCTTCGGCGTGCGCACCGAAGCGTGCAGGCCCAGCGGCGTGATGTCCATGCGCAGGCTGGCGTTCGGGTCATCGATGCCCTTGCCGGCGTAGGTCTTGATTTCAGGGTGCTTGGCGGCGAGGCCGGCTTCCATGATAGGCGAATCGACGATGGCGAAGCGCTGGTAGCCGCCGTCCGGGTGCGGCAGGGAAATGATCAGCGGGCTGACGGCGGCGGCCTCGGTGCGCTCCAGCGGCGCCGACTGGGCCAGCTTCTTCAGGCCGTTGCGGTTCAGGCTGGCGGCGTGGAAGCGGCGCGGCCCGGTGGTGCCGGCGGCTTGCGCGGTGCGGCCGCCGGCCGGGCCGACGTCTTGCCAGAAGTCGCCGGTAGGCTGGCTCTGGGCTGACGCCTCTGCGGCGATGACGGCGGCGGAGCCGGAGACGGTCCAGCCCAGTGCCATGAAAGCGAATAACATGCGTCCAGCGGTAGGACGCAGCGTTGCCCTGGCCTTTTTGAGGCGGGGAGTCGATGACGGATTCACTGAAAGTTTCATGCCTGCTATACCCTTAATTTTATTGTTGATCCGAAAGGTCCGTTTTCCCTGTGCAGCAAGAACAAATATGCTCGACGAAACAGGCATGCGTTGCGAACAAGACATGCAAAAGTTTCAACTTAAGTATTACTTACTTAATTTATTGTCACAACAGTTGCGCCGGATTTTTTTGCCGCGTCGTGGAAATCTGAGCATTTCAGCCACAAACACAAAAAACCACTGTTGTCTTTAATACACAGCTCCGGTTTATATTGTTCGCAGGCAAGCACAAAACGAAAGCAGACGGCCGGCGCGCCTTCGTTTGTTCAGCGCCGCTTGAAAGTGTTTTCAGAGA
Organism: Rugamonas rivuli; assembly: GCF_009380165.1. GTDB lineage: Bacteria > Pseudomonadota > Gammaproteobacteria > Burkholderiales > Burkholderiaceae_D > Rugamonas > Rugamonas rivuli. Next base: position 140,872 of record NZ_WHUF01000002.1, on the reverse strand, counting down.
TGAATTCTTTACCGCACGATGGTTGGGAAACTAGCATGGCCTCCTGCTACCCAGCCTCACGCAACAGGAGAACTCACCATGTCCATTCGAACCGGCAAGCAACTCGCGCTGCTGTCATCCTGCCTCGCCTTCGTCATCGTCATACTCGACGTCAGCGTGGTCAACGTCGCCCTGCGCAGCCTGCGCGTCGAATTCGCGGGCACCATCGCGCATCTCGAATGGGTGGTCAGCGGCTATACGCTGACCTTCGCCGCCTTCCTGCTGACGGCAGGCGCGCTGGGCGACCGTTTCGGCCCCAGGAAAGTCTTCATCCTCGGCTTCGTGCTGTTTGCGCTGGCTTCCTTGCTGTGCGGCCTCGCCGGCAGCCTGACGGCGCTGATCGCCTGCCGGCTGTTGCAGGGACTGGGCGCGGCGCTGGTGGTGCCGGCCTCGCTGGCCATCGTCAACCAGACCTTCCCGGAAAAGAACGCACGCAGCCGGGCGATCGGCCTGTGGGCCGCGTCGGGCGGCATGGCGCTGGCGCTCGGCCCGGTGTTCGGCGGCGCGCTCATTTCATTGACGGGATGGCGCGCCATTTTCTTTGTCAACGTGCCCATCGCGCTGCTTGGCAGCCTCATCGCCTGGCGCTGCGTGCAGGACGCCGCCAGCACGGCCGGCCGCGTGGTCGATATTCCGGGACAGATGCTGGCCGCCCTGGCGCTGGGCGGCTTCACGCTGGCCTTGATACAGGTGAACGCGTCCGGCCTGCACTCGCCGGCGGTGGTCGGCGGCATGATGGTGTTCCTGCTGTCCGGCGCAGCGTTCGTCGCGATCGAAAAACACATGGCCCACCCCATGCTGCCGCTGCACCTGTTCGGCAACCGCCATTTCGCCGCATCGTCGCTGATCGGCGTCCTGGTCAATTTCGCGTTCTACGGATTGATCTTCCTGTTCAGCCTGTTCTTCCAGTATGCGTGGGCCTACACGCCGCTCGACACCGGCCTGGCGTTCCTGCCGATGACCGGCTCCATCATGGCCGCCAACCTGTTGTGCGGAAAACTGATGGTCAAGCATGGCTACCGGACGGTGCTCACCTGCGGCATCGCCCTGGCCGCGCTGGGCTACCTGTCGATGCTGCCGTTTGTCGGCGATGGCCGTTATGCCGATATCGGCATCCAGTTCATCGTGGCCGGAGTGGGCATCGGACTGGCGGTGCCGGCGATGACCAATGCGATGGTGTCGTCGACCGAGCAGCGCTACATCGGCGTCGCCTCCGGCGTGCTCAACGCATCGCGCCAGATCGGCGGCCTGATCGGCGTCGCCGCGATGGGTTTGATCGTCGGCGACGTCACGGCGGAACGCTTCGCCGGCGGCATGGCTCCCGCGCTGCTGTGGTCGATTTCCGCGCTGGCCATCGGCGGCCTGGTCGGCTTTTTGGGCTTGAGAAAATTCGAGCCTGCCGTTACGCAAACTCGTCTAGCAGGAAGTTGATGAAGGCTTTCAGCTTCGACGGCATGAAGTCCATTTTCCGGTAGACCAGATGCATGGCCCGATCGGGCAGGCGGTAGTCCGGCAGCAGGCGCACCAGCTGGCCGCTTTGCAGCCACGGCTGCGCCAGGATTTCCGGCAGCACCGCAATTCCCGCGCCTTGCAATACCAACGCGCACACGCCCTGCGCATCGTTCACCTGCATCTTGAAGGGCACGTTCACCTGATGCGTCGCGTCGTCGGCGCCGATGAATGCCCACGTCGTCTGCAGGCGGTTCCAGACGGTCTTGTGGTCGAAGTAGGTGGCGATGCACTGATGCCGGACCAGGTCGTCGGGCGTCGACGGCGGCGGGTTGACTGCCAGGTAGTCCGGCGACGCGCACAGCACCACGCCATACGGGCGCAATGGCCGCGCCACCAGGCTCGAATCGGGCAAGGGCCCGAGGCGGATGGCGGCGTCGTAGTCGGTCTTGCTCATATCGACGATGTCGTCGCTGATGGAGACGTCGATGCGTATCCGGGGCTGCTGCGCGTAGAACGCGTTCAGGCGCGGCAGCAGCGCGACGACGCCGAAAGTGCGCGGCGCGGTCAGGTTCAGCGTACCTTCGGGATTGCCGGTGAAGTTGGCGGCGAGCTCGCCGCTCTCCTTGATCATCGCCAGCACGTTCAGGCAGATGCCGTAATAGTAGGTGCCGAAATCGGTGACCGACAGCGCGCGGGTGGTGCGAACGACCAGCGCGGTTCCCAGGTCGTCTTCAAGATATTTGAGGTAATTGCTCACCATCGCAACGGAAAGATTGGAGTTCTGCGCTGCGACCGTCAGGCTCTTCTTGTCCACGACCCGGACGAAAACCTGCATCGCCTTCAATTTATCCATTGCTGCATGCCTTCTTTTCCGGTTACTTTTTATGCAATCTTACACCGCAAGCGGGAATGAAGTCTTCCGCGTTCGGTTCTTTGGGAGTGCGCGCCCGAAAGCGGTAGAATGACGGGTTACGCGCCGGGGCCGTTTTCGCCCCAGCAAAACCAGACTCACGCACCGCCGAAAAAGAACCAATGACCACCGTCCCGACCGAAATCAACGCCGCCGCCGTCAAGAACAGCCCCACCGAAAAAGTCACCCCGATGATGCAGCAGTACCTGAGCATCAAGGCCGAGTACCCGGACATGCTAGTGTTCTACCGCATGGGCGATTTCTATGAGCTGTTCCACTCGGATGCGGAAAAGGCGGCGCGCGTGCTGGGCATTACGCTGACCGCGCGCGGCAGCTCGGGCGGCCAGCCGATCAAGATGTGCGGCGTGCCTTTCCATTCGCTCGAAGGCTATCTGGCCAAGCTGGTCAAGATCGGCGAGTCGTGCGCGATCTGCGAGCAGATCGGCGACCCGGCCACCAGCAAGGGCCCGGTCGAACGCAAGGTGATGCGCGTAGTCACGCCGGGCACGCTGACCGACGCCGACCTGCTGCCGGAAAAGGCCGAACGTCCGCTGCTGGCGATGTGCATCATCAGCCAGCGCAAAGTCGCCACGGCCGGACTGGCGTGGCTGTCGCTGGCTTCCGGCGCGCTGAAGCTGATGGAATTCTCCGGCGACACCCGCACCGTCACCGCCCGCATGCAGCAGGAGCTGGAGCGCATCGCGCCGGCCGAGGTGCTGCGCGGCGATAACGCCGACCTGTTCGAGGAAACCCTGAGCTGCCACGTCAACCGCGTGCCCGACTGGCACTTCGACGTCGTCGGCGGCCACAAGGCGCTGCTCGACCAGCTGAGCGTGGCGACGCTGACCGGCTTCGGCGCGGACGGCCTGGGCGCGGCGTTCGGCGCGGCCGGCGCGCTGCTGCGCTACGCCCAGTCGACGCAGGGACGCGGCCTGCAACACGTGCGCTCGCTGACCACCGAAACCGAAAACGAATTCATCGGCCTCGATGCTGCCACCCGCCGCAACCTGGAACTGACCGAAACCATACGCGGCCAGGAATCCCCTACCCTGTTCTCGCTGCTGGACCACTGCCGCACCGCGATGGGTTCGCGCCTGCTGCGCCACTGGCTGCACCACGCGCGCCGCGACCAGGCCATCGCCCGCTCGCGCCACGAAGCCATCGCCGCGCTGGGCCAGGCCGACGCCACCGGCACGCTGTCGCACACGCTGGCGCAGGTGCCGGATATCGAACGCATCACCACCCGCATCGCGCTGCTGTCGGCACGCCCGCGCGACCTGGCCAGCCTGCGCGACGGCGTGCAGCAACTGCCGGCCCTGCGCCACGCGATGCAGCGCGCGCTGACCGACACCGACGGCCTGCTGGCCGCGATCCACGCCGACATGGCCACGCCCGAGGCCTGCCTCGATCTGCTGCAACGCGCGGTGGCGCTGGAGCCGGCGGCGATGGTGCGCGACGGCGGCGTCTTCGCACGCGGCTTCGACGCGGAACTCGATGAGCTGCGCGCGCTGTCCGAAAACGCCGGCCAGTTCCTGGTCGACCTGGAGACGCGCGAACGCGCCCGCACCGGCATCGCCAACCTGCGCGTGGAGTACAACAAGGTGCACGGCTTCTACATCGAAGTCACGCACGGCCAGACCACCAAGGTGCCGGACGACTACCGCCGCCGCCAGACGCTGAAGAACGCCGAGCGTTACATCACGCCGGAACTGAAGGCCTTCGAAGACAAGGCCTTGTCGGCGCAGGACAAAGCGCTGGCGCGCGAGAAGATGCTGTACGACCAGCTGCTGGCCGACCTGGCGCCGTTCATCGGCACCCTGCAGACGATCTCGAAGGCGCTGGCCCAGCTGGACGCCCTGACCTCGCTGACCGACCACGCGCTGCGCCACAACTGGTGCGCGCCGCAGCTGGTGGATACGCCGTGTATCAACATCGCCGAAGGCCGCCATCCGGTGGTGGAGAACCAGATCGAACGCTTCATCGCCAACGATTGCCGCTTCGTCGAAGACCGCCGCCTGCTGCTGATCACCGGCCCTAACATGGGCGGTAAATCGACCTTCATGCGCCAGGTGGCGCTGATCACGCTGCTGGCCTACGTGGGCAGCTACGTGCCGGCCACCAGCGCGACCATCGGCCCGATCGACCGCATCTTCACCCGCATCGGCGCCACCGACGACCTGGCCGGCGGCCGCTCGACCTTCATGGTGGAGATGACCGAATCGGCGGCGATCCTGAACGGCGCCACCGAGCATTCGCTGGTGCTGATGGATGAAGTGGGCCGCGGCACCTCGACCTTCGACGGCCTGGCGCTGGCGTGGGCGATCGCGCGCCACCTGATCGACACCAGCCGCAGCTTCTCGCTGTTCGCCACCCACTACTTCGAACTGACGCAGCTGCCGGAGAGCCATCCGACGGCGGCCAACGTCCACCTGTCGGCGGTCGAGCACAAGGACAGCATCGTGTTCCTGCACGCGGTGCAGGACGGGCCGGCATCGCAAAGCTACGGCTTGCAGGTGGCGCAGCTGGCCGGCGTGCCGCAGCCGGTGATCAAGGCCGCGCGCAAGCACCTGGCCCGCCTGGAAGCGCAGGCGCTGGACGCCACGCCGCAGCTGGACCTGTTCGCCGCGCCGACCGCCGATGCCGACGACGAGGAACTCGCAGCACCGGCGCACAGCGCGCCCGCCGCCACCAGCCCGGCGATGCGCGAACTGTTCGATGCGCTCGACGATCTCGATCCGGATGCGCTGACGCCGCGCGAAGCGCTGGAGCGTCTGTACCAACTCAAGCGCCTGACGGAGACGGCCCAGGCATGATGCGGCAGCGCGCCCACGGTTTTGCCATGGCCGTTGGCCTGTCGGCGCTGACTGCGCTGGCGGCGCTGACGGCCGGCCCGGCGCAGGCCGTGCAGCCGGCGATGCGCGGCTTCCAGTTCGGCGTGATCGGCCACTCGTTCAAGAGCGGGCCGGATGAATCGGTGCTCAAGCGCGCCATCGCCGACGCCACGCTGATCGCGCCCGCCTTCATCGTCGCCACCGGCATCAAGGCCAGCACCGAGCCTTGCAGCGACAGGCTGTATGCCCAGCGCCGCGCGCTGCTCAACGATGCGGCGCCGCCGATGATCGTATCGCTGGCCGGCAGCGACTGGAGCGCGTGCGTCAATTCCATCGGCCGCTCGAACGCCATCGAACGCCTGAACCGCCTGCGCGAACTGTTCTACGCCGACGGCGAATCGCTGGGCGAACGCCGCCTGCCGATGACGCGTTTGTCGGCCAGCGCCAAGTTCCGCAGCTATGCCGAGAACGCGCACTGGGAATACGGCAAGGTGCTGTTCGCCACCATCAACCTGCCGGCCAATAACAACCACTTCCGCGCCGAGGCGGGCCGCAACAGCGAGTACGAAGACCGCCTGGTGGCCAACCGCGCCTGGCTGCACCGCCTGTTCACGCTGGCGGAGCGGCAGAAGATGCAGGGACTGGTGCTGTTCTCGGACGGCGATGTCGGCGTGCAGGCGGAGCAAGGCTTCTCGCTGCTGCCGAGTTTTCAATCGAAACAGGATGGCTTCGCCGAACCGCGCCGGCAGATACGGGCGATGGCGGAAAAATTCAAAGGGAAGGTGCTGCTGGTCGATACGCAGAGCGGCGCGGGGACCGAACCGGCCATCGTCTGGCGTGGCAATGTGGGACATCTGAGCCTGGCCGCCGAATGGGCCGAGGTGCGCGTCGCACCCGGCACCGCCGCCCTGTTCACGCTCAAAGGCGGCAGCGCCGAGGCGACGCCTTAATTCACTTGCTGCTTAGTGAATCGGGTGGATGGCGACGTGATCGCCGTCTTCGCCTTCGTCGTCCTCGTCACCGTGGTGGTGGCCGTGGGCGCCGTGCACGTGGCCGTGGGCGATTTCTTCTTCCGAGGCTTCACGCACATCGGCAACGCTCAGCGAGAAACGCAGCGCCATGCCGGCCAGCGGGTGATTGCCGTCCAGGACCACTTTGTCGTCAGCGATATCGGTGACGGTGAAGATCATCGCTTCTTCGCCATCGTCGCCGTCCGGCATGCCTTCGAACTGCATGCCCACTTCCAGCGGCTCCGGCAGGCGGTTGCGCGGCTCGACCTTGACCAGCGTGGCGTCGTAGTCGCCGAACGCATCTTCCGGCTCGATCTGGATGATCGACGAATAGCCGACTTCCTTGCCGTCCAGCTCTTCTTCAATTTTAGGCAGCGTGTTCTCGTAGCCGCCGTGCAGGTAAACCATAGGCTGACGGCCGTCTTCGATCAGATTGTCCTGGGCATCGGACAGCTTGTAATTCACAGTCACGACCGTGTTCTTGGCAATCTTCATTTTGTAATTCCTTTCTGTATATAAGCCCCGGAATTATACCTTGGATCGCCTGCCGGACCGCCGCCAGCCCGACAATCGGCGCGGCGATGGTTATAATGAGCGCATGAAAAAATTACCTCTCCTCGGCGATATCACGCCGGCGCAGTTCCTGCGCGACTACTGGCACAAGAAGCCCCTGCTGATCCGCAACGCCATCCCCGGATTCAAGCCTTTGCTGAGCATGGAGGCACTGACCAAGCTGGCCTCGACCAACCACGCGGAATCGCGCCTGGTGACCAACGTCGACGGCCAGTGGAATATGCAGCACGGCCCGCTGGAAAGCCTGCCGCCGATGGACCAGCAGGAATGGACCATGCTGGTCCAGGGCGTCAATCTGTTCGACGCCAAGGCCGACGCGCTGCTGCGCCAGTTCCGCTTCATTCCCGATGCCCGCCTGGACGACCTGATGGTCAGCTTCGCCACCGATGGCGGCGGCGTCGGTCCGCACTTCGATTCCTACGATGTGTTCCTGCTGCAGGCCCAGGGCCAGCGCCGCTGGAGCATCGGCCCGCAGAAGGATTTGACGCTGGTCGAAGGCCTGCCGCTGAAAATCCTGGCCAACTTCAAGCCGAACGAAGAGTTCGTGCTGAACCCGGGCGACATGCTGTACCTGCCGCCGCACTACGCGCACGACGGCATCGCCATCGGCGATTGCCAGACCTACTCGATCGGCTTCCGTTCGCCGTCCTACCAGGAGCTGGGCGAGGCCTTCCTGCAATTCATGGCCGACTCGATCGACCTGCCGGGCCGCTACGGCGATCCGGAGCTGGAGGCGACCGCCAAGCCGGCGGAAATCCCGCGCCACATGCTGAACACGATCGCCGAGGAAATCAACAAGGTCAGCTTCACCGAGGAAGACATCACCATCTTCCTGGGCGAGTACATGTCCGAGCCTAAGCACAATGTGTTCTTCACCGGCCCGGCCAAGCCGCTGACGTTCGGCAAGTTCGGCGAAAGCGCGGCCAAAAAAGGCTTGTCGCTGTCGCGCAAGACGCAAATGCTGTACCGCGGCAAACATGTGTTCATCAACGGCGAATCGTTCGGCGTCAGCCGCGCCGACAAGATCACGCTGGAGCTGCTGGCCAACAACCGCGCACTGACCGGCGCCGAGCTGGGCCAGGCGTCGGACGACGTTATGGACGCGTTATACACTTGGTATCAGGACGGCTGGATCGAGTTGGGCTAACCACGGGGGAAGCAGCATGGAACGGCAGAGTTTTCCATTCACCACCAGGGCGGAATTTCTCCAGCACCTGTCCAGCTGCATCGCCCGCGCCGAGCATACGCTGACCATGTTCGACCCGGATTTCCACGTCTGGGAACTGGGCGCCAGCTCCACCGACGCCCAGCTGCGGCACTACCTGAAAAACGGCGGCCGCTTGCAACTGGCGGCGCACGAGGGCCGCGCCGTCGAGCGCGACGCGCCGCGCTTCCTGCGCCTGATCAAGGACTACGGCCACCTGGTCGAAGTGCGCCGCACCAGCCAGCAATTGCGCCAGCTGACGGACTCATTCTGCATCGCCGACGACCGCCACATTGTGCGCCGCTTTCATGCCGATCATTTCCGTGGCGAAGCGGTTTTTGACGGGGCGGAAGATACCCAAACCAGTGCCGAACGTTTTATTACAATTTGGTTAGAGTCGGCGCCCGGATTGTACGCAAACTCAACTGGATTATGAGTCAGTTCAAGGTAAAATGCCGGAGTTCGATGCGAACACTGGTATTTCGTGCAAACTCTGCTAAAGTGGAGTCGAAACCGAAATGTTGCGATATCGCAAAATAGTTGTGGAAACGGCTGTTTGTCCTATTGCGACGCACTAAAAATCGCTATAATATTCGGTTAGGAAGTTTCCGTTGTCTGGCAGGCACCATTCTAGGTACGAAAGCCTTCGAAGACGACCTAATGAGCGATAATTACCGGTAATTATTAATCGCAACAATGTGTTTAATTTTGAATTAATTAAGGAAAACCCCATGAAAAAATCCCTGCTGATCGTTTCCCTGCTGGCTGTTGCTCTGGCTGCTTGCTCCAAAAAAGAAGAAGCTCCTGCTGCTCCAGCTCCAGTAGCTGCTCCAGAAGCTGCTGCTCCTGCTGCTGCTCCAGCCGCTGCTCCAGCTGCTGACGCTGCTGCTCCAGCCGCTGCTGCTCCTGCTGCTTCGGACGCTGCTGCTGCTCCAGCCGCTTCGGCTGCTGCTGCTCCTGCTGCTTCGAAGTAATCAGCTTGCGAAAAAACCCGCTAGCCTGAACGCGCTCAAGATCGCGTTCAGTGCCAGCGGGTTTTTTTTCGTCTCAAGCTTTTGCATCCAAATGGAAAGAACCATGTCGATGCAGATATAAAAAAACCGGCTAAAGCCGGTTTTTTATTTTGTATCGTTTTATTTCAATTGCTCGTGCAGCAGCGTCAGGATCTTATCGGCGACCGGCGACGCTTCCGCTTTGCCGGCATTGCTCAACACGGTAACGGTGCTGCTATTGCCCGCGCCGGCTTTCACCGAAATGCGGTAGCGCTGCGCTTCCTTATCGGCTTCCGACGACGAACCCCAGCTGAACAGCTTGCCGAAGAAGCCCTTGGTTTCCGTCGTGTCGTCGACGTAGCGGACGAAGTAAGTACCCTGGGTGCGGTCGCGGTCTTCAACCGTGAAGCCTGCGCGGTCCAGCGCCAGGCCGACACGGCGCCAGGCGCGGTCGAAGCCCTCGTCCACCTGCACGGCACGCTCGGCGCCTGCACCTACCAGCGATGCATGCTGCGGTTGCACAATCGCGCCATCGACGGCGGTCTTGGCTTGCGCTACTTCAGCGCCATTGCCCAGCTTGGTCATCAGGCGCGCCAGGAATTCAGCTTCCAGGCCAGGATCGTTAGGACGCGGGGTCCAGGTGGTCGATTCCTTCTGGGCGCCGGTGACAACTTCCTGCGCGCCGCGATGGCTGACGTAGATCTCGCTGGCGCCGTCGGCGCGGCGTTCGATGCGGGTGCGGAACTTGTCGCGCTCGCCGCTCGAATAAACCGAGTCGAAGACCTTGCCGATGGTATTGCGGATGAAATCTTGCGGAATCTTCGCGCGGTTTTCGTTCCACTCGGTTTCCATGGTGCCGGCGGTGGCGTTTTCCTTGGCCAGCACGAAGCCCGAATCTTCCCAGAACTGCTTCAGCTGCGGCCACAGTTGCTCAGGCGTCTGCTTGATCACCAGCCAGCGCTGGTTGCCGTCGCGCTCGACCTTGATATCGTTGATGCTGGTCGGTACCACGGTACCGGCCGCAGGCGTGCCTGGAACGATGGCGCCAGGACCGGCGACGATGCCCTTGGAAGCGTTGTAGCCGGAAGCGGTAGCGACGCCGTTGTTCGAATCCGGCAGCGAGTAGCGGTTATCTTTCTGCAATTGCGTCAGGTCCGGCGGCACGTCCAGCGTGCTGGCCTTCTTGGCGGACTTGTAGTCCACTTTATCGTTACCGACAACGGAGCTGATCATGCCGCAACCGGTCAAACTGGCCATCAATGCGCCTACTACGACGGCGCGCTGCGAGGAAATAGAAGCTGTCTTGCGAATAGTCATGTCGTTACTGTTTAAGAAGCTGAAAAGCAGCAAATCAGGGTTGATCCGAACCGAAGTCGGGGCTTGTTGCTAAGGTTTTTACAGCACGCCGGCTTCTCGCAGGGCCGCGCGCACCGCTTCGTGGCAGTCGGCCGCCAGCGGCACCAGCGGCAGACGGATGCCGGCGGGCATTTTGCCCATTTCCGCCAGCGCCCATTTGACCGGCACCGGATTCGGCTCGATGAACAGTTTTTGATGCAGCGGGAACATTTTATTGTTCAGTTCCACTGCCTTGGCGATATTGCCGGCGATCGCCGCTTCGCACATGTCGGCCATGTCGCGCGGGGCAACGTTGGCGGTGACGGAGATGTTGCCGGCGCCGCCGGCCAGCATCAGCGCCATCGCGGTCGGATCGTCGCCCGAGTACACGGCGAACGATTTCGGCGCCAGGCGCAGCAGGTCGTAGCCGCGGCCGATGTTGCCGGTCGCATCTTTCACGCCGACGATGTTAGGGATTTGCGCCAGGCGCAGGATGGTGTCGTTGCTCATGTCGGCAACGGTACGGCCCGGCACGTTGTACAGGATCACCGGCAGGTCCACCGCTTCGGCGATGGCCTTGAAGTGCTGGTACATGCCTTCCTGGGTAGGACGGTTGTAGTAAGGAACCACTTGCAGCGTGGCGTCCGCACCGGCTTCCTTGGCGAAGCGGGTCAGCTTGATCGCCTCGGCGGTCGAGTTGGCGCCGGCGCCGGCGATGATCGGGATGCGGCCCTTGGCGTGGGCAACCGTCGCCTTGATCAGCGCGCAGTGCTCCTCCACGCTCACCGTGGCCGATTCGCCGGTGGTGCCGGCGATGACGATGCTGTCCGTACCTTCGGCGATGTGCCAGTCGATCAGCTGATTCAGACCCTCGAAGTCCAGACTGCCGTCTGCGTTCATCGGGGTGACGATTGCTACTATGCTGCCCTTAATCATAGGAAACCACTGCATAAAGTATTAAAACAACGATTGTAGACGATAGGCCGCCGATATGGTGCATTCGGGGCGACAAATCGGCCGTCAAAATGGCGGTAAAAGTGCCGCCACGCGGGGAAAATCAGGCTTCACGGCGCACAGACGTTGCACCATGGCAGCTTTCGGCGTATCGATGACGCCGTCTTCGAAGGCCACCACGCGCAAACCGTGGCTGCGCGCCAGTTCCAGCAGCTCGCCGGCCTGCAGCAAAAAGGCCGGATTCGATGGTTTGCCGAACTGGGCATTGCCGTCCGCGAAGGTCTCGTAGATCAGCACGCCATTCGGCGCCAGGCTGGTCAACATGTCGGCGATTAGCGGGCGATGCAGGTAGTTTGTGACCACGATGCCGGCAAATCGGTCGGGACCGAAGGGCCAGGCGGCGCCCGCCTCTTCCAGGTCGATGGCGCTGGTGGTGATTTCCGGTCCGGCCGCGGCGGCCAGCGCCTCGGCGTCGCGGTCCACCGCCACCACAGCATGGCCCAGCGAGGCCAGGTGGCGCGAATGGCGGCCGCTGCCGCAGGCCAGGTCCAGCACTTCGCCGCCCGGGATCAGCGGTGCATAGCGCTGCACCCAAGGAGAGATCAGTTCGCTCATGAGTAGGCCAACCCCATCGCTTCACGCACGTCGCGCATGGTTTCCAGCGCCAGCTTGCGGGCCGCGTCATTGCCGTCGGCGACGATGGCGCGCACCAGCGACGGGTCGTCCAGATATTGCTGGGCGCGCTCGTGCATAGGCTCCTGTTCCTTGACGATGGCGTCGATCACCGGCTGTTTGCATTCGATGCAGCCGATACCGGCGGATTTACATCCTTTTACCACCCATTCCTGGGTAGCGTTGTCGGAATACACCTGATGGAACTGCCAGACCGGGCAACGGGCCGGATCGCCGGCGTCGGTGCGGCGCACGCGGGCCGGGTCGGTCGGCATGGTGCGGATCTTCTTTTCGACCGAGGCTTTGTCTTCCCGCAGCGCGATCGAGTTGCCATAGCTCTTGGACATCTTGCGACCATCCAGGCCCGGCAGGCGCGAGGCGGCCGTCAGGCGGGCTTGCGGTTCGACCAGGATCAGCTTGCGGCTGCCTTCCAAGTAGCCGAACAGGCGCTCGCGGTCGCCCATCGACAGGCTCTGGGCGTCGTCCAGCATGGCTTTAGCCTGCTCCAGCGCCTCTTCCTTGCCGTCCTGCTGGTATTCGGTGCGCAGTTCGTTGTAGAGCTTGGCGCGCTTGCTGCCCAGCTTCTTGACGGCGTCCTGCGCCTTCTCTTCGAAGCCCTTTTCCTTGCCATACAAGTGATTAAAACGGCGCGCAATTTCGCGCATCATCTCGATATGCGGCACCTGGTCGTCGCCTACCGGCACCTGGCTGGCGCGGTAGATCAGCACGTCGGCGGCCTGCAGCAGAGGGTAGCCGAGGAAGCCGTAGGTGGCCAGGTCTTTGTTGGCCAGGTTCTCGATCTGGTCCTTGTAGGTCGGCACGCGCTCCAGCCAGCCCAGCGGCGTGGCCATGGACAGCAGCAGGTGCAGCTCGGCATGTTCCGGCACGCGCGACTGGATGAACAGCGTGGACTGCGACGGATCGATGCCAGCGGCCAGCCAGTCGACCAGCATGTCCCAGGTGCTGCGCTCGATGACGGTCGGGTCGTCGTAGTGCGTGGTCAGCGCGTGCCAGTCGGCCACGAAGAACAGGCATGGCAACTCGGACTGCATCTTGATCCAGTTCTTCAAGGCGCCGTGATAGTGGCCCAGGTGCATGGCCCCGGTGGGGCGCATGCCGGATACAACACGATCGGGATACATAGTCGGGCTCAGCTCAGAATGAAAATAAGGGGGTACAACAGCACATAGAAGATGCTTTGCAAGAAGTGCATGCCGCCGACCAGGAAGCCGGTCAACAAGCCGAACTGCATCATCAGGATCAGGCCGATGAACACGTACATGCCGTAGCGCTCGATCTGCGCGTACTTGCGCGCAAGTGGCATCGGCAGGATGCCGGTGACGATGCGGCCGCCATCGAGCGGCGGCAGCGGTATCAGGTTGAAGATGCACATCGCCGAGTTCACGCCATAGCCAGCCTCGGCCATCTTGACGAAGAAGTCGTCCGGCGGCATGCCCAGCGCCTGGATCATCACCACCCACAGCGCCATCCAGCCCAGGCCCATGGCGAAGTTGGCCGCCGGACCGGCAGCCGCCACCAGCGCCATCTGCTTCTTCGGATTGCGCAGGCGGCCGAAATCGACCGGCACCGGCTTGGCGTAGCCGAGCGCAGGCAAGTGCAGCAGGCTCAGGATCAGCGGCAGGATGATGGTGCCGAAAGGATCGATGTGGCGCAGCGGATTGGCGGTGAGGCGCCCTTCGTTGGCTGCGGTGGGGTCGCCGAAATAGCGGGCGACGTATCCGTGTGCGGCTTCGTGCAGGGAAATTGCAAAAAGAACAGGGATCAGGTAGACCGTGATGGTCTGGATAATACTGTCGGTTTCGTTCATGAGGGGGATTTTACCAGAGGCCGGGTAAGCCACTTGCTGCGCCGTCAGGGGCCGGCGCACTTGCCCTGTTGAATGCCTGACAATGACAGCCCAGGCTTAGGCCGGGCTTACAGGCCGAACATGGCCGCATCGCCCCTGCCCTGGCGCACCAGCTCGGCGTCCGAACCGGTGAGGTCGATCACCGTGGTGGGCTCCATGCTGCAGGCGCCGCCGTCGATGATCAGCTCGATCTGCTTGCCGAGGCGTTCGCAGATGGTGTCGGCGTCGTTCAGCGCATCGTCCTCGCCCGGCATGATCAGCGTCGTGCCCAGCAGCGGCTGTTGCAATTCCTCCAACAGCGCGTGGACGATGGCATCCTCGGGCACCCGCAGGCCGATGGTCTTGCGCGACGGATGGCTGAGCCGGCGCGGCACGCACTTGGTCGCTTCCAGGATGAAGGTGAACGGACCCGGCGTGGCCGCCTTCAGCAGGCGGAACTGGCGGTTGTCGACCCGCGCGTAGACGCCGATCTCGCTCAGGTCGCGGCACAGCAGGGTCAGGTGGTGCTTTTCATCGATGCCGCGGATGCGCCGCAGCCGCTCGACGGCGGCCTTGTCATCCAGATGGCAGACCAGGGCATAGCAGGAATCCGTCGGCACGGCGACGATGCCGCCGTCGTGCACGATCTGCGCCGCCTGCTTGATCAGGCGCGGCTGCGGATTGACGGGATGGACCTGGAAAAATTGACTCATATGGCCGCTGCCGGGGCATGCTCCCGGCCGCTGTTAATAACGCTTAGGATTGTACGCTACGCAGGGCGGCAATACGCTGTTCGAACGGCGGGTGGGTCGAAAACAGCGCGCTCCAGCCACCGGCGGCGGTGATGCCGGCCGCCGCGATCGACTGCGGCAAGGAGCCCGGCTCCATGCCGTTCAGGCGGGCCAGCGCGTGCTGCATCGGCACACTGCTGCCCAGCAGCTTGGCGGAGCCGGCGTCGGCGCGGAATTCGCGCTGGCGCGAGAACCAGGCCACGATCAGCGAGGCGGCCAGACCGAAGATGATCTCGCACACGAATACCGTCACCATGTACCCGATGCCAGGGCCACGGCGCTCATTGTCGTTATTCTTCAGCAGCATGTTGTCAACGAAGAAGCCCACCACCCGCGCCAGGAACACCACGAAGGTATTCACCACGCCCTGGATCAGGGTCATCGTCACCATGTCGCCGTTGGCGATGTGGGCGACTTCGTGGCCCAGCACAGCTTCGACTTCGTCGCGGTTCATGTTTTCCAGCAGGCCGGTGGACACCGCCACCAGCGCCGAGTTCTTGAAGGCGCCGGTGGCGAAGGCGTTCGGCTCGCCGTCGTAGACCGCCACTTCCGGCATGCCAATGCCGGCGCGCTCGGACAGCGCCTTGACGGTGTTGACCAGCCACAGCTCGGTCGACGACGACGGCGCGGCGATCACGCGGGCGCCGGTCGACCACTTGGCCATCGGCTTGCTGATCAGCAGCGAGAAGATCGCGCCGGTAAAGCCCACCACCAGCGAAAACGCCAGCAGGCTGCCCAGTTGCAGCGTGTTGCCCGATCCCGGACGGCCTATGCCCAGCAGCGACAGGACGATGGACAACACCAGCATCACGGCGAGGTTGGTGGCGATAAACAGGATGATGCGTTTCATGGGAGGGTCTCCGGTACAGGCAAAAAATTTGCCCAAATCATAAGGTATGACCGTGCGAACGCAAATGCAAGATACAAGCTCTTACAACGCGCCGGTAATCGACGCGGTAATTTACCGATTAAAACCAGTCGTGCCAGACGGGTGTGACGTTGGCCGGCAGCGGCGGCAGCAGCGCGAAATCGACGCGGGATTCGCCCGGCGCATGGAAATCGGTGCCGCGCGAAGCCAGAAAACCGTAGCTGTTGGCCAGCTGGGCGTAGACCGCGTACTGGTCCGGCGTATGGCTGCCGGTGACGACCTCGATCGCCGTGCCGCCCAGCTGCTTGAATTCGTCGAACAACTGGCCCTGCGCCAGCTGGCTGAACTTGTAGCGGCCCGGATGGGCGATCACCGCGACGCCGCCGGCGCCGCGTATCCAGTTGACCGAATCGGCCAGCGTGGCCCAGCAATGCGGCACGTAGCCGGGCTTGCCTTCGGACAGGTATTTCTTGAACACTTCGGGGATGTTGGCGCAGGCGCCCACTTCCACCAGGTAGCGTGCAAAGTGGGTGCGCGACATCAGGTCGGGATTGCCGACATACTTGAGCGCGCCCTCGTAGGCGTCCGGTATGCCGGCCTTGGCCAGCTGATGGGCGATTTCGCGGCCACGGTTGTCGCGGCCGGACCGCGTGCGGGCCAGGCCGGCGACCAGCCCGGCGTTGTGCTCGTCGATCTGCAGGCCGACGATGTGCACGGTTTCGTTGGCCCATGTGATGGAAATCTCCACCCCGGTGACGAAGCGCATGCCCTGCTCCTGGGCGGCTACGCGGGCGGCGGCGATGCCGCCCACTTCGTCATGATCGGTCAAGGCCCACACGTCCACCCCCGCCTTGCGCGCGTGCTGCGCCACGGCGGCCGGAGCGAGGACGCCGTCGGAAACATTGGAATGGCAGTGCAGATCGACTTTCAACATATGGCTCAGTGATTACGGCAATGAAGTGATCATTGTACGCTGCCTGCGCTCAAACCATGTGCCGCCGCGTCAAGCCCGGCGCTGCGGACGCGCGCGCCCCGCGCCAGCAGCTCGGCGAAGCGCACCGGATCGATGTTCGAACCGCACACCAGCAGCGCCACGCGCTTGCCCGCCAGCCGTTCGCGCAGCGGCCCGAACAGGGCGGCCGTCGCCACAGCCGCCGCCGGTTCCGCCACCAGCTTGGCGTCGCGGAACAGGTGCAGCATCGCCAGGCAGATCTCGTCGTCGTTGACCCGCACCACTTCGTCGACGAAGCGGCGGCATACGCCGAAACTGTAGGCCATCGCATACGGCGCACCCAGGCTGTCGGCCACGGTGTCGACCCGCTCCAACGCTTCCGGCCGGCCCGAGGCGAAGCTACGGTACAGCGCATCGGCGCCGTAGGGCTCCACGCCGTACACCGCGCAGGCCGGGTTGATCTGCTTGACGGCGGCGGCGATGCCCGCGCACAGGCCGCCGCCGCCCACAGGCACCACTACCGCGTCCAGCTGCGGGATCTGCGCCATCAATTCCAGGCCGATGGTCGCCGTGCCCTGCGCCGTCAGCGGCCCCTCGTAGGGGTGCAGCATGGTGCGAGCCTCGTCCCGCTCGATCTCGCGGCCGCGCGCGAAGGCCTGGTGCACATCGGGCATCAGCAGCACTTCGGCGCCCAGCTCGCGGCAGGCGGCGATGCGGGCAGGGCTGGCGTGCTGCGGCATCGCCACCTTGGCGCTGCACCCGGCAAGCCGTGCGGCATAGGCCGCCGCGATCGCGTGGTTGCCGGCACTGACGGCGACGATGCCGCGACGCCGTGCCGCCTCGTCCAGCGCCGCGATGCAGTTGAGGGCTCCGCGCAACTTGAAGGTGCCGGTCTTCTGGAACAATTCCAGTTTCAGCCAGACTTCGCCGCCGGCCAATTGTTCTTCGATGACGCCGGTCTGCCAGCGCCACACGGGCGTTTCAAGGATCTTGCCTTGCAGGCGATGGGCGGTGTCGCGGATCTCGGCCAGCGAGGGATAGGATGTGCTCATGGTGCTGCTCCATAAAATATTCGAGGGAATGCGGGCTGAGCCCGTGGAGGCTGGGGGCGCCGAGCACCGGCGCAGCCGCAGCTCAGCGACCCTGAATAATTCGAATAATGGAGACGGCGGACAGGCTCCGACCGGCCAACGCAGCGGCACCAGCGTCGGAAGCGACGTGGCGGCGGGTTGGCAAGATGGTCGGATAAGAGGTCATGTGTTCAATCATGCCAAATAGCTAAAGCCTTGGCAAGCGATTCCGCTTAGCGCGCCAGGAAGGCTTCGATCAGGTGGGCCAGCTCCTCGGGCTGGTCGTGGTGCAGCATGTGGCCGGCGTCGGCCAGCACCTTGCATTCGAGGTCGCGCAGGTGCGCCAGGCGGCGCTCCAGTTCGGCACGCCCCTCCTGCTCGCCGCCCATCCAGGTCCACATATTGGTCTGCTCGGCCTCCACCCACAGCACCGGCGCCGTGATCGCGCTCCAGCACGCCATGATGTCTTCCACATGGTAGGGCAGCGGGCCGGGCTGTTTGTGCGCCGGATCGCCGAGAATTTCCCATTCGCCCGCATCGTTCTGCGCCGACCAGTGCTGCGCCAGGAAGGCCGCGCGCTCGTCGCCGAGGCGCGGGTTGGTCTTTTGCAGACGGGCCGCGACGGCCGCCTGCGACGGGTAGTTGCGCAGCTCGGGCTGCTCCAGCAGCGCGTCCATCCACTTGGCGTAGCGGCCCGGCGCCTGCTCCGGCTTGCTGGAGCGCAGGCCGCCGCCCTCCAGGTTGATCAGCTTGCGGATGCGCTCCGGCCGCGCGCCGGCGTACAGCCCGACCACGTTGCCGCCCATGCTGTGCCCCAGCAGATTGACCGCCTCGTCCGGCGAGTAGTGGCGCAGGATCGCATCCAGGTCGGCCAGGTAGTCGGGGAACCAGTAGGTATCGCCGCCGCAGCGCTGCGACAGGCCGAAACCGCGCCAGTCCGGCGCGATCACATGCCAGTCGCCCTGCAGGGCGTCGACCACGAACTGGAACGAGGCGCCGACATCCATCCAGCCGTGCAGCATGAAGATTTTGGGAGCGCCATCCCGCCCCCAGTGGCGCACGTGGCAGCGCAGGCCACGGATGGTCAGGAATTCCGAGCGGGACGAAGTGAAGGTCATGATGGTCCTTGAAAATGCGTAAGCCGGCGCAATATCGGTTGCTTGCTGGCGATGAAGTAAAATAATAGCACGACCGTTCGATAGCCGCTCAAGCGTAAAATAGCGCCATCCCACCGCTCATCAGCGCTGTATTCAGCACTCAACTAAGGTTTCCAATGTCTATATATCAACTGGGCGAACACGCGCCCGAGATCGATGCATCGTCATTTGTAGCCGACTCTGCCACCATCATCGGCAAAGTCAGCCTGCACGCCAACAGCTCGGTGTGGTTCGGTGCGACCCTGCGCGGCGACAACGAACGCATCACCATCGGCGAAAACAGCAATGTCCAGGAAGGCACGGTCATGCACACCGACATGGGCTACCCGCTCACCGTGGGCAGCAACGTCACCATCGGCCACCAGGCCATGCTGCACGGCTGCACCATCGGCGACGGCGCCCTGATCGGCATCCAGGCCGTGATCCTCAACGGCGCCAAGATCGGCAAGGGCTGCCTGGTCGGCGCCGGCGCGCTGGTCACGGAAGGCAAGGAATTTCCGGACCACTCGCTGATTATCGGCTCGCCGGCCAAGGCCGTGCGCACGCTGACCGCCGACGACGCGGCCCGCCTGCTCGCCAGCGCCGACAGCTATGTCAAGCGCGGCCAACTGTTCAAGACGCAACTCAAAAAGATCGGATAACACATGAGCATTACCCCCATCACCGGCCAGGACACCCTGCAAAAATTCATCTTCGATAACGCCGCCGTGCGCGGCGAGTTCATCGACATTTCCGCCACCTGGCGCGAGGTGCTGTCGCGCCACGCCTACCCTGCCCCGGTCAAGAAACTGCTGGGCGAGATGGTGGCTGCGGCCGCGCTGCTGTCGGCCAACCTGAAGTTCAACGGCACCATCATCATGCAGATCCACGGCGACGGCCCGCTGCGCCTGCTGGTGGTCGAATGCGACGCCGACCTGAACCTGCGCGCCACCGCCAAGCTCGATCCCGACGCGGCCATCGCCGACGACGCCAAGCTGCAAGCGCTGCTGAACGAGCATGGCAAGGGCCGCTTCATCATCACGCTCGACCCGGCCGACAAGATGCCTGGCCAGCAGCCTTACCAGGGCATCGTGCCGCTGGACGGCGACGATGTCAGCACCGTCATCGAAAACTACATGCTGCGTTCGGAACAGCTGGACACCAAGCTGTGGCTGGCGGCGGACGACAACGTCTCGCGCGGCCTGCTGCTGCAAAAGCTGCCTTACAACGGCGGCAAGACCGCCGTCGAGACCGCGCCGCTGACCGAAGACGACGCGCTGGAAACCTGGAACCGCGCCGTGATCCTCGGCTCCACGCTGAAGGAAGCGGAACTGCTGTCGACCACCATCGACGTGCTGATGGAGCGCCTGTTCTGGGAGGAGACCATCCGCGTGTTTGAGCCGCTGCACCCTGCCTTCCACTGCACCTGCACGCGCGAGAAGGTCGGCAATATGTTGAAGATGCTGGGCCGCGCCGAAGTCGACAGCGTGCTGGAAGAGCAAGGCCACGTCGGCGTCAACTGCGACTTCTGCGGCCAGCACTACGACTACGACAAGGTCGACTGCGCCCAGCTGTTCGCCACCGATGCGCCGGTCGAAGCGCTGATCCCGGCTGGTGAAGTGAAGCACTAAACCCCTCGGGCTGTCCCCGTCGGGGTCAGCCCTCCAACGCCTTCGGCGGCGCCAGCTCGGCGCGCGCTGCGGGGTCCGCCACGTAGCGGCTGATGGCGCCGACCAGCACGGGCAGATCGATGCCGAAGTGCGTCGTCATCAGGAAGATATCGGCGCCAATCCAGCCTCGGCTTTGCCCAACGTATTTCAGGAATTTGCCCAGCTTGGCGGGTGGCGTGACGTCGCAGGTTTCCGGTGCGTCGAGCGATAGCAGCAGCACCGGATTGCGGTGCATCTCGCCGGCGGACACCCGCGCTATCCGGTCCCATGGCAGCAGCACCGCCCAGCTCTTGAAGCCCAACACCAATCCGTCCGGCCTGAACTCGATATATTGGTTTGGCAGATACCCCACGGCGACGCCGACCAGCATCAGCGCGCCCACGACGACGATCACCCAAAAGCTGAGCCAGATCAGATACGGCGCGGTGGAACTAAAGACCAGCAGCACGACACCCAGTCCCAGCAGCAAACCGCCAAACAAGACCAGCCGGAGCCGCGAAGGCCGGATGCGCACGCCACCGACAACCTGAACCCCATCCACGCGCTGCCGCGCATAACGCCGCTTGCGCACGATCGTGTTGACGCCCACTGCGGCGCACACGCCGAATAAGGCGATGGTCGTCACGCCGATGTTGAGATCGTGTGGAAGTATCACCAGCCCCATCAGGACAAACATGATCCCGATCGCGGCCAGCGCCCAGTCTTGCAAGCTCGGCTTGGTATCCATGGTCAGAATTTAGCGCAGCGGGTTTCCATCACGTCGATGGAACCCAGGGTCTGGGTGGAGGTGGTGCTGCGCACCAGGTCAACCCGCTCGACGCAGGAACCGCGCAGCAAGCGCTCCTGGTTGCGGGTACAGATCGTCACCGTGCCGGCCGAACTGGTATTGCAGTAAAAGCCTTCGGTCCGCATGCGCACCAGCGCCTGATCCAGCGGCATGCCAGGCTGCACCGTCTGCGTGATGAAGTTGCCCAGCGCCGCCTGGTTCACCGTATAGCAGCCGGCCAGCTGAGCTACCAACCCCGCCAGCGCCAGCATCAAAAGTTTGCGCATCGTGATCCTCTCCTTGTTTGCAGTCAGCAGTGTATCTCACCGGCGTCATGATCCGGTAACACTCAGTGCCTATCATGCGCAAAGTTTTCATTTCCCTCCAACTGGTATTCAAGGCCGATCATGAACAAGAAATTATCCGCAGTGTGCTTCGCCGCGCTGAGCTTCCCCATGCTGGCGATGGCCGCCAACGTCGCCGCCGCCGTGGCCGACATGGCCGCCGACGCACCGGCCACCGCAGCCGGCCACGCTACGGAAGCCGAAGCGGCGGCCGCCGCTCCGGTCGCCACGATCGAAATCGCCACCCGCAGAACCCGCTCCTCGGTCGCGCTGACCAAGGGCGATATGCAGAAGATCCTGCCGGGCATTAACCCGTTGAAGGCATTGCAAACCCTGCCGGGCGTGAGCTTCCAGACCGCCGACCCATGGGGCAACAACGAGCAGAATCTGTCGCTGTTCATCCACGGCTTCAGCGGCCCGCAACTGGGTTACACCATGGACGGCGTGCCGCTCGGCGACCAGCAGTACGGCAACTACAACGGCCTGTCGCCACAGCGCGCCGTCATCAGCGAGAACGTCGGCAACGTCATCCTGTCGTCCGGCGCCGGCGACCTGTCGACCGCGTCCACCAGCAACCTGGGCGGCACCATCGAGACTTTCTCCAGCGATCCGCAGCGCAGCCGCAACCTGGCCGTGCAGCAGACCGTCGGCAGCTACAACACTTCGCGCACCTTCCTGCGCTACGACACCGGCGACTTCGGCAGCGGCAACAGCGCCTACATCTCGGCCGTCCACCACGAGCAAAAGGCCTGGGACTTCAACGGCCGCCAGGGCGGCGACCAGGTCAACGCCAAGTATGTCAACCAGAGCAACGCCGGCAAGCTGACGCTGTTCTTCAACTATTCGGACAAGATCGAGCCGAACGAAGACGCCACCGTGCGCTCGGCCACCGAGAAGTACCAGCCGTACACCCGTCCGTTCATGTACCCGAACTTCCAGACCGCGCTGAACTACCTGTCGCCGACCGGCGCCACGCCTGCGGCCGAAGGCAACAACTACCGCAACTACTACAGCGACGCCCAGCGCAAGGATTACCTGACCTACGCCAAGTTCGACATGAACATCGGCGAATCGACCACCTGGTCCAACCAGGTCTACTACCACAACGACGACGGCGTCGGCGTGGTGGCCGGTCCGATCGGCGTGGCCGGCCTGCCTGGCCTGTTCGCGGTCTACTTCCCCGGCCAGAACCTGAAGCAGGTGTTTGGCAACTCCGGCTACGCCACCCGCACCACCGAATACGCGATCAACCGCAACGGCTGGCTGTCGACCTTGACCAGCGAGTTCGGCAACCACAAGCTGCAAGGCGGCCTGTGGCTGGAGCACAACCGCTCGTCGGCCTACCGCCGCTGGTACGCGCTGGACGTGAACAACCCGAGCTCGCCATACGACCGTCCGAGCAATCCGCTGATCACGCAGTACGGCAGCGAGATCAACAACAAGGTCGCGCAGATCCACCTGCAAGACGAGTGGCGCGTGCGCGACGACCTGGCGCTGCAAGCCGGCTTCAAGTCCAGCCTGCAGTTTGCCGACGGCCAGTTCCCGGTGCAGCCGGCCAAGGGCGCGATCGCCAACGGTTCGCTGGCCCTGCCGGTCGGCGAGATCATCACCAAGAAATGGTTCCTGCCGCAGGTCGGCGCGCGCTGGGACATCACGCCGCAAGACCAGATGTTCGTCAACGTGCAAAAGAATATGCGCCAGTTCGTCACCTACGGCGGCGGTGGCGCCTCGCCGTGGAGCCTGGCGAGCCAGGCCGCGTTCGACCTGTTCAAGAGCACCGCCAAGCCTGAGACCTCGATCACCTACGAGCTGGGCATGCGCACCAGCCACCAGCTGGACCTGGGCCCGCTGAAAGCCTTCGACGGCCAGGTCAGCCTGTACCACGTCGACTTCAAGGACCGCCTGCTGACCATCAGCCCGACGCCGGTGATCACCTCCATCATCGGCGGCAATCCGGTGCTGGCCAACGTCGGCAGCGTCAAGACCGACGGCATCGACATCTCCGGCACGCTGCATTTCGGCCGCATGTTCTCGTTCTACGATGCTGTATCGTTCAACCGTTCGACCTACTCGGACAACTACAACAACGGCAAGGATGTGGTGCCGACCTCCGGCAAGTCCGTGCCGGGCAGCCCGGAGTGGATGAACAAGTTCGTCGCCACGATGACCGTGGCCGACACCGAGTTCCAGCTGATCGGCGACTACGTCGGCAAGCGCTACGCCACCTACACCAACGACCTGGACGTGCCGAGCTACTTCCTGATGAGCCTGGGCGTATCGGGCAAGCTGCCTTTCCTGAACAACAGCTGGGTGAAGAACGCCCGCTACCGTTTGAACGTCAGCAACCTGGCCAATCGCGAAGGCAGCCTGAACGTGGTGGTCGGCGCGGCCAGCGGCACGTACAACACCTTCCCGATCGCACCACGCCAGGGCTTCCTGACTTTGATGGCGGACTTCTGATGAACGGACTGTATTTACCTCAACGCCTGTCGCGGCGCGGCTTCATCCAGACGGCGGCGGCAGCCGGCGCCGCGCTGATGCTGCCCGGCTCCGTGCTGGCGGCGGCCTCGCCTGCCTCGCCCGACCTGTCCGGCATGCCGGGCGTGGGCGCGGTCGGCGCGGGTCCGAAAACCCCGCTGGTGTTCGGCCACCGCGGCGCCAGCGCGCTGCGTCCCGAGCACACGCTGGGCTCGTACGCCAAGGCCATCGCCGACGGCGCCGACTACATCGAGCCCGACCTGTGCAGCACCAAGGATGGCGTGCTGGTCGCGCGCCATGAAGCCTTCCTCAGCGAAACCACCGATGTCGCCAGCCATCCCGAATTCGCCGGCCGCAAGACGCGCAAGACCATCGACGGCGAAACCCACGAAGGCTGGTTCGTCGACGACTTCACGCTGGCCGAGCTGAAGACGCTGCGCGCGGTCGAGCGCCTGCCGCAATACCGTCCGGGCAGCGCCCGGTACGACGGCATGTTCCAGGTGCTGACGTTTGAAGAGATCATCGACTTCACGGCGGCGGAAGCGGCGGCGCGCGGTCGCATCATCGGCCTGGTGCCGGAGCTCAAACATTCGACGTATTTCGCCAGCGTCGGTTTGCCGCTGGAAGACCGTTTCCTGTCCATCCTGGCCGCGCACGACTACACGCGCCGCAATCCGGTCGAGATCCAGTCCTTCGAAGTGGCCAACCTGAAGTACATGCGCGGCAAGCTGGGCCAGCGCGCCAACCTGCGCCTGATGCAGTTGGTGATCGCCGAGAACGTGCGACCGATGGACGTGGCCAAGGCCGGCGGCACGCTGACCTTCGCGCAGATGTGCACGCCGGCCGGCCTGCGCGACATCGCGCAATACGCCGACGTGGTGGCGCCGCCGACGCGCTCGCTGATCCCGCTGAAGAAGGACGGCAGCCTGGACCAGACTAGCTCGCTGGTCGATGATGCGCACAAGGTGGGCTTGCGAGTGGAGCCGTGGACCTTCCGTCCGGAGAATCATTTCCTGGCGGCGGACTTCCGCAACAATGCCGGCGATGCTGCGCGCAACGAGGCAGGCTCGATCGCCGAGATCAAGCGCTACATCGCCACCGGCATGGACGGCTTCTTCACCGACGACCCGGCGCTGGGCCGGGCCGCCATCCTGGGCTGAATGGGTTTAGCGCACTGAGCGGGAGCGACGGCGGGCATAGCCTGCCGTCAGCGCCAGGCCGGCCAGCAGCATGGCGAACTGGCCCGGTTCCGGCACCGGCGACGTGTTCAACACCAGGCGGTCCAGATTCAGGATCTGCTGCTGTTCAGGCGGCAGAATCGAGAAGCGGTAAATCGGCGCGGCGCTGGTGATGCTCAGCGCACCGCGCATGGCTTCCTGGCCGGACAACGGGTTCACCAGCGTATTCGTGGCCAGCACGTGGCCCTGGCTGTCATAGGCCGTCAGCGTCGCATTCCAGAACGAAAAACTCTCGATGGAAATGCCATACACCGGCACGGACAGCGTGGCGACAGGACTGGTCGAACTGATGAAATGGTTCTGCGCATCGCCATCGTAAAACGCCGCCTGCAGCAGCGAACCCTGCGAAAAATGCAGGCCGATGGCGGCGTAACTCTCGCCCAATGGTTGCAGGAACTCGTTCGGGGTCGGCACATCGTCGGCCGTGCCGAGCACGCCATCGGCTCCCGGCAGGTGTTCAAAATCGATGGTGATCGACGCCGCGCCGGCGCTGGCCGAACACGCCAGCGCCACGCACAAGGTGGCTGCAACTTTCAACATCTTCTTCATGATCGGCCTTATAAATTATTTGATAACTTTATAATATGCCAGCATGAATGTATTAACAACACATTTCGTACCGTGCGCTAAGTCAACGGCAGTTGCACCTGCGCCAGCAAGCCGCCGCCCTGGGCGTCGCCCAGCTCGATGCGGCCACCATGGCTGGCCGCCGCCGAGGCGGCGATCGCCAGCCCCAAGCCACTGCCGCTCTTGGTCTGCTGCGGATCGCGGAAGAAGCGGTCGAACACGCGCAGGCGCAACTCCGGCACGATGCCCGGCCCCTGGTCCTCCACCGTCAGCAAGGCCTGCCCCGCCACCCGCGACAAACTCACCCTGACCACGCCATGCGGCGGACTGTACTTGATCGCGTTCTCCACCAGATTGTCCACCAGCGACACCAGGCTCTCGTGCTGCCCCATCACGCACACCGGCTCCGCCACCGCCAACTCCAACTCAATGCCGTCGCGTGAAGCCAGCCCCGACAAGGCCGCCAGCCTATCCTGCAGCAAGGCGTCCAGCCCCAGCCGCACGTGCGGCTCGCTGCCGGTGGCGTCGCTGCGCATCAGCTGCAACAACTGGCCGACCAGCCGCCCGGCGCGGTTGCCGCTGCTGAGGATGCCGTTCAACAGCTCGCGCTGCACCGGCCCGTTGTCCTGTCCCTGCAAGGCTTCCGCATTGACGCGCATGGCCGCCAGCGGCGTGCGCAGTTCATGCGCGGCGTCGGCGATGAAGCTACGTTCGCGCAGCGCGCTCTGGCTGACCCGCAGCAGCAAGGCGTTGACGCTGTCGACCATCGCCGCCAGTTCGCGGTGCGGCGGCTTGAACTGCAACGGCGTCAGATCATGCGGGCCGCGCGCCGCCACCTCCTGCGCCACCCGCCGCCACGGCCGCATCGCGATGCGGATCGACCACCACGCCGGCAAGGGCAAAAGCGGCAGGCTGATGAGCAAAGGCAGCAGGAAGTAGCCGCGAGAATTAATCGTCACGAACACATTGATCCAGCCGACCGGCGCCGCCGCCGTCAGCCACATGTCCGACCGCCGCGAGCGCACGGTGCGCGCGCGGTAACGCTCGCCTTGGATATACACGGTTTCCACGCCGTCCGCGCCCTTGCCGCTCAGAGCCAGCGACGCCGCCTTCGAACGGTAGACCAGGCGCTCGCCCTGCCAGACCAGCAGCATCGGCCCCAGCTCGTGCAGCTCGCTGGCATCGAATTCCTCGCGCAGCGCCTCGTCGATGGCGAGCAGGCTTTGCTGCTGCAGCACCGGTTGGCTGGCCAGGTTCTCCGCCACGCGGATGACCGCATCGAAAGACTTGGTGGAGTTCAGATAGCTGGAGCTGTCGCCGCCATTGTGGACGATGAGGGTAATCACGCCGCCCCACATCACCAGCACCAGCACCACCTGCACCATCATCAGCCGCCGCGCCAGCGTCGGCTCGGCGACCACGCGCCACAGGCGCCGCAGCCAATTCACGCGGCACCGCCGCGCGCCTGCTGGTCGATCACGTAGCCGATGCCGCGCACGGTGCGGATATAGCCCTCGCCTATCTTGCGCCGCAGGTTGGCCATGTGCACGTCCAGCGTGTTGCTGGCGTTGGTCTGGCTGCCGGGCAGGGTTTGCTCCTCCAGCACGCGCCGCGTCAGCACGCGGTCGGTGCGCATCATCAGCATCTTGAGCAGCGCATATTCGCTGGCGGTCAGCTCCACCGCGCGCCCGCCCACGCTGACGCGCCGCGTCGGCGCATGCAGCGCCAGGCCGCGCACTTCGATGCTCTCGCCGTCGAAGCCGTAGCTGCGCCGCGCCAGCGCGCGCACCCGCGACAGCAGCTCGGCCAGCACGAAGGGCTTGACCAGGTAGTCGTCGGCGCCCCGGTCGAGGCCGGACAAGCGGTCGTCCAGCGTATCGCGCGCGCTGAGGATCAGCACCGGCAGGCCGCCGCTGTCGCCCTGCACCGGGTTGCGGCGCAACTGGGCGAGCAGGGCCAGGCCATCGCCGTCGGGCAAGCCCAGGTCGAGCAGCACCAGGTCGCAGCCATCGTGCGCCAGGCTGCGTGCGGCGTCGTCCAGGGTGCGTACCCAGACCACGTCCATGCCCTGCTCCGACAGCGCGATGCGCACGCCGTTGCCCAGGTCCAGGTCGTCTTCTATCAGCAGGATTTTCATAGGCGGTATTAGAACATCCGAATCTGAAGATGAGCTAAAGAACCATCTTCATGCTTTCTTCATCAAAGGCTCAGATTGCCTTCATGCGTGGTGAACATACTGCTCGCAGTTTACCGGGCCATTGGGGCGCCGGCACTACTTTTGAATGGACTTCACCATGAACTTACGCCTGATCTCCGCAGCCGCCGCTTGCCTGCTGCTGCCCACCCTGGCCCTTGCGGCCGACGACAGCCAACTCATGCTCGGCGGCGGCGTGGCCGCCGGTGCGCGCTACTCCGGCTCCAAGCAGAACACCGTCGCACCGGTGATCCTGATCGATTACAGCCATGCCAGCGGCTTCTTCGCCAGCACCCTGCGCGGCATCGGCTACGGCGGCGACGGCGGCCCGCTGACCTACAGCGCGGCACTGGGCTATCGCGGCGACCGCAAGGAAAAGAATGAAAAGGGATTGTTCGGCAACACCGGCAGCGCGAACCTGAAGGGCATGGGCGATATCAAGGGCAGCGCCAACGCCATGCTGAGCCTGGGCTACAAGCCCATCCCTTTGCTGGAGCTTAACGTCAGCGCGGACATCCCGCTGTCGCAGCGCGAGAACGGCAAGACCTTCCACACCGGCGTGACGGCGCATTTGCTGGACGCGCCCAACGATAAGATTTCGCTGGGCGTCGGCGCCGGCTTTGCGGACAGCAAATATGCGCAGACCTACTACGGCGTCACCGCCAAGCAGGCGAGCACGTCCAAGTTCAAGGCTTATCAGCCGAAGTCCGGCCTGTACGAAGCCAACGTCATGCTGACATGGCAGCACAAGCTCGACCAGAAATGGGGCATCACCACGATGGTGGGCGCCACTCACCTGCTGCGCGAAGCCGCGCGCAGCCCGCTCACCGAGCGCAAGACCAGCCCCACCGCCGCGGTCTACGTCAGCTACGCCTACTGATTTTCCGCGCAGCGCTTCAGCGCCGCCAGCACGTCGGGGAAATCGCCCACCACCATCGGCCCGAATTCCGCTTCCTGCGGGCCGGTGATCTCGGTGCTGTAGCTGATGCGCGTAAGGCCGGACGGCAGTACTTCGATGCGGTGGAACACCAGCACGCGATTGCCGTCGATGACGGTCTCGTCGGTGAACTCCTGGTTCTCGCGCACGGTCAACAGGGTGCTGGTGAAGATGTCGTCACCCGGCACCTGCATCGTGAAGCGCGTGCCGTCGGCAAAGGGCCCGTGCAGTTCGATATTCACGATGCCGGCGTTCCACTGCTTCCAGCCGGCGACGTCGGACCACAACGCCCAGACAGCCGCCGGCGTGGCGCTTGTTTCTATGCTTGCTACATGAGTCCACATGGAATTCTCCTCGATACGATGGAGAGCGCAGCATAGCCAAGTATTAATTTAAATGCAATCGACGTCCGGCCCGGCCAGCCACTCCCGTCCCTTCAGCATGGCCCGCCAGTACAGGGGCGGCAGCACATGCCGCTTGAGCAGCCAGGCCAGCCGCGACGGGCGGGTGCCCTCGATCAGCCAGCCGGGCAGACTGGGCGACAAGCGGCCGCCATAGCAAAATTCGGCCAGCACCACCTTGCCGCGCTCCACCGTCAGCGGACAGGCGCCGTAGCCGTCGTAGCGCGCGAGGCCTTGCGCTCCCTGTTTGACGCCGCCCAGCGCGGCCAGCACATTGTGCGCCACCACCGGCGCCTGGCGGCGGGCGGCGGCGACGGTCTTGGCGTTGCCGCAGTTGATGACATCGCCCAGCGCATGGATGTTGTCCCATTGCCAGTGCATCAGCGTGGCCGGATCGACGTCCAGCCAGCCGCCCGCGTCGGCCAACGCGCTGCCGCGTATGAAGTCCGGCGGCACCTGCGGCGGCACCACGTGCAGCAAGTCGAAACCGCGCCGGATCTCTTCGCTGCCGCCGCCCGGCAAGGCGCGGCGGAAGGTCGCCGTTCTCGCCGCGCCATCCACCGCGACCAGCGCGTTACCGAAGCGCAGGTCGATGCCATAGGCGTCGACATACTCCATCAACGCCGGCACATAATCCGGAACGCCGAACAGCACGCCACCGGCCGTGCAGAATTCAATCCCGATATCGCCCAGCACGCCGTTGCGGCGCCAATGGTCGGCCGCCAGGTACATCGCCTTTTGCGGCGCACCCGCGCACTTGATCGGCATGGCCGGTTGAGTGAAGAGCGCGCGGCCGCCGCGCAGCTGCCGCACCATCTGCCAGGTGTAGGGCGCCAGCCGGTGCAGGTAGTTCGAGGTGACGCCGTTGCGGCCCAGCGTCCCGGACAGTCCGGCGATGGCGTCCCAGTCCAGCTTCAGGCCGGGACACACCACCAGCTGGCGATAGTGCAGCAGGCCGCCATCGGCCAGCACGATGGCGTCGAGCTGCGGCGCGAAGCCGGCCACCGCCGCCCTGATCCAGCGCGCGCCGCGCGGCATCGCCCTCTCCATCGGCCGGGCGGTGGCGGCGCTGCGCATGGCGCCGCCGCCCACCAGCGTCCAGCCGGGCTGGTAGTAGTGGGTGTCGGCCGGTTCGACGATGGCGACGTCGAGCCCGGGATGCCGCGCCAGCAGGCTGGCCGCCGTGGCGATGCCGGCCGCGCCGCCACCGACGATGACCACCGAGTGCCTGGCCGATATGCGGCTGTGCGTCGACATGGCCGCTAGTACCGCCGCCGGCCGTCCGCCGCCTGGGCGGTGTCCGTTTCAAGCAGCAGCGTCTGGATATCGCGGTAGATCAGCTCGGGCTGCAGGAAGGCCGGACTGTAGATCTCGCGCACCCGCCCCTGCCGGTCGAGCAGGAACAGCTTGACCTGGTGGTAGTACAGGCGCGTCGGCTTGCCCTGGGCGTCGAGCTGCACCGACGTGCTCTGCCCCAGATCGTCGAGGATGGGTTGCAGCTTCTCCACCGAGCGCGAGGTCAGGAAGTGCCAGCGCAAGGGCTGGCCGGCGCTGCCCAGCGCGCCGCCATAGAAACGCATCGCCTCCGGCGTGTCGTTGACGGGGTCGAAGGACACGCTGGCGAACTGCACCCGCCGCGCCAGCGCAGGCGTGTTGAGCAGACGCTCGCGCAAGCCGTGCAAGGTGGAGAACAGCGCCGGACACGCGGTCGGGTCGCTGCAATAGGTGTACATGAAATTGAGCAGCGTGACGCGGCCGGTGGTGTAGCGTTCCAGCGGCATGTCGCGGCCGTCGCTGTCGAGCACCGTGCCGCGCGGCCCCTGCTGGATCACAGGCAGGTGGTAGCTGCCGGCGGCGGGCACGATCAGCTGCGGCGGCACGGCCGCCTGGCGCTGCGCCGCACCGGCCAGCCGCGCGCCATCCGTTCCGCTCAACAGCAGCAGCGGCAGCAGCGCCCAGATGTCAGCGTATCG
Organism: Rugamonas rivuli; assembly: GCF_009380165.1. Classification (GTDB taxonomy): domain Bacteria; phylum Pseudomonadota; class Gammaproteobacteria; order Burkholderiales; family Burkholderiaceae_D; genus Rugamonas; species Rugamonas rivuli. The sequence goes on along the minus strand of NZ_WHUF01000002.1, from coordinate 109,669 downwards.
ACGCCACATTGGGAGCCGGCTTCGCGCTGAACTTCATGTGGTGCGGACGCCCCAGCTTCTCCTTGTAGAAATCGATCTTCCACTGCTGGTTCAGCTCGCGGCCATCCCAGTGGTAGAGCTTGACGAAGTGGTCGTCATTGTCCAGGTCCCAGTGTTCAAGCAGGCTGGTGGTGATGTACAGGCGCTTGCCGTCCCAGCTCTGGCTGACCATGTTGACGTGCTTGCCGGTGACTTTTTCATACACCTGGCGCGGCGCTTCAGGATTGCTCAGGTCGAACAAGCGGGTCTTGCCGTCCATGAAGGTGTTGACCCACAGGCCCTTGCCATCGGCCGTGATCGACATGTCGACCGGCAGCGGCGTCTGGGCCGGGTCGCCGATCGCCCCGACATCGCGCGCCTGCCAGCGGCCGCTGGCGTCCGGCCGGACCAGCCACAGTTTGGACGTCAGCGCGGTGGCGGTGATCGCCCAGTTGTCGCCGGCGGCTTGCGACCAGCGCACTTCCAGCGGCGCTCCCGGGGTGCTGAAGATCTGCTGCGGCTTCATGGCCTTGAAGTCCCACAGCACCATGGTGTTGCCGAACTTCTGCATGGCCGCCGGATCCTTGATCAGCTTGCCCAGGTCGGTGCGGTAGTTGTTGTAGCCGGTGAAGCTGGAGGTCAGCATGGCGTTGCGGCCGGGATTGATCGCCAGGTCATAGCCATAGCCGTCGCCCTGCACGTCGCCGATCTTGTCGGTCGGGTTGGGATAGCGGGCCACCACGTCGCCCTTGTTGTTGTACACCGCCATGCCGGTGGCGCCGCCCATGTCGCGCGGGTTCGACAGGAAGCCGACCAGCATCCGCCCCGGCAGCGCGTAGAAGGTGTGCGGGCCGACGAAGCCGCTCTTGTCGACCACATCGTTGATGGTCTTCACCAGCTTGGGATGGGCCGGGTCGGTGCCGACGTCGAACACGAAGATCTTGCTGTCCTGCAGACGACCGGCCCACAGGTATTTGCGGTCTTCGGTGAAGCCGACGTGGTGGGCGTCGCCGCGCCCCGGCACCGACACCGAATGAATCACCTTGCCGTACTTCGGCGAGGCCGGGTTGACGTCGATCGTCACCAGCTTGTCCTGGCCATTGCCGACGCCCTGGATGCCCAGCGTCCAGACATGGACGTAGTCTTCCTGGCCCTTGATCAGGTTGGCCATGTAGGGCGAGTTGCAGGTTTCATCGGCGCCTGCGGGGCCGGCCAGCAATACGGAAAAGAGCACACTGACGACGGGCAGCAATTTCATTCCGGTCTCCATGCATTTTTATTAAGATATGCAATTTGACATCGTCCGATTGAAAAATCAACAGTTACTTTTCCGCTTGCGCGAAAAGCAACAGCTGGCTTTTCGCATGCAAGTTCCGTCTATTTTTACCGATCAGCGGCGATCGGCGCCGGCCTTAGGCAGCGCGGCCGTCATGTCGACCCAGCTTTGCGGCTGCGGCTTGTTGCGCTCGCGGACGCCGAAGAAGCTCACCACCAGCTCGCCGTTCTTGTCGAAGAATTCCACCGACGTCACGCCGGCGCGCTTGATCACGTAGCCGCTGTTGAAGGCGTTGTCGCGCAGGTGCAGATTGAACTCGGGGTCCAGTACGTTGAACCAGCCGGCCGCCTCCTGCACCTTGCTGACCTTGCCGCTGTAGATCTGGATCGCCGCCTCGTTGCCGAGGAAGGCCATGATCTCCAGCTTCTGCTTGGCCGATTCTTCCAGCAGTTGGCGCACCGCCAGCGGCGTCACGCGCTGCACGGAACTGGCCGGCGCCAGGCGCATCGCCTGTTCGCGCGACACGCCGAACTCACCCAGCAGGCGGTTGAATTGGTGCACATCGGTCAGCTCGTTCCACGCCATCTGGAATTCCTTGACGTCGATGGCGCTGTCCGGCTTCTCGGCCGTCTTGACTGGCGCCGCCGTCACTTTCAGGTCCGCGCTTTGCACCGGGTTGCGGAAGTCCGCCACCAGCTTGTCGAACACCGGCACGCCGGCCTCGCTCTTCACGTAGACCTTGTGCACGGCGTCGCCGTGCGCATCGAAGAATTGCAGGCTGCGCGACACCACGCCGTCCTTGCCCGGCTGTACGACGGCGAACGCATACTTCCAATTCTTGAAGGTGAAGCGCATGTCGATCTCGCCGCCCAGGTAGCCGCCGGCGATGTTGCGCATGCGGGCTTCGCGTTCCTTTTCCTTGTCGGCGTCGAGGCCGGTGATTTCTTCCTGCGGCTTGAGCCTGGTGGCGACGCCGGTGCGTTCCAGTACGCCGTTCTCGTTGCGCGTCAGCGCCATCACCGTGCCCAGGTCCAGCGCGCGGCGCATGATTTCTCGCGGCACGTTCTCGCCTTCCTGCAAACGGGTGACGGTCTTGCCGATGCCGATCGCCAGCAGGTCGGCTTCGGACACGTTCAAGGTCTTGGCGGCGTCGCGCGCTTGCAGACGTGGCTGGCTGGTGCGCAGCGCGTCGTAGCGTTCGGACAAGCTGGCGGCACTGGCTGGCAGATAGTTCAGCAACAGGGCGCCGGTCAGCGCCAGGGCAAAGCGGTGATGAGCTTTCATGGGTAACTCCTTAGTAGATCACTTTGAGGTTGACCGCGTAGTTGCGGCCCGGACGGACATAGCGTTCGATATCGGCCAGCGTGGCGGCGGTGGTGCCGGCAGGCAGGCTGCGCGCCGAAGCGTAGTCCCAGTACTTCTTGTCGCCGAGGTTGTAGACGCCGGCATTCAGGACCACGTGCTTGCCGATGTTCCAGTAGGCCGTGAAGTCCATCACGGTCGAACCTGGAACGCTGAAGCGCGCGGTGCTGTTATCGGAGATCACGTCGTCGGCGGCCTTCTTGCCGCGCACGGTGCTGACCGCGAAGGCCGCGCCGCCGCGCAGTGCCGGATCGTCATAGGCGAACACGGCGTTGGCCTTGTACGGCTGCACCGACGGCAGGTCGGCTTTCTTGCCGGTCGTGCGGTTTTCCGCCGTGCCCTGCGAGATGCCGCCGGCCAGCGCCACGCTGTAGCCCTTCATCGGCGCCAGCCACTGGCCCAGCTGGAAACGGCCGCTGACTTCGATGCCCCTGGTGTTGGCCTTGCCGACGTTCTCCGGACGGAACAGGCCGAAGGTGATGGTCGGATAGTTGACCGGGTCCAGCGGCTGCGCTGCGTACTCGATCATATTGCTGTAGCTGGTGTAGAACACCGAGGTGCTCAGCTCCACACCCGGCGTCGGCGTGCCTTTCAGGCCGATGTCGAAGGCGTTGCTGGTTTCCTTCTTCAGGTTCGGATTGCCCATCACGGCGTAGGCGTTGCCGGCGGCGGTGTAGGTGAACGAATCGTAGGTGCCGGTGCGCTCGGCCGCGGTCGGCAGGCGGGTGCCTCGGCTGTACTGCGCGTAGGCGCTGAAGCCCGGTGCCAGTTCGACCGACAGGTTCAGGCTGGGCGTGAAGAAGGAATCGGTTTCATCCTTGATTTCCTTGGCCGCGCTTGGCACGGCGATGAAATACGCTTCCAGGTTTTTCGGATGCAGCTTGCGCTGTTCGCCGCGCAAGCCGGGCGTCAGCGTGGCCTGGCGGCCCAGCATCGTGAAGCCGAACTCGCCGCGCAAATAGGCCGCCAGCTTGTCGGTGTCCATGTCGGCCATGCGGTTCTTCATGGTGATCTGGTGCGCGCCGGTCTTGATGACGGTGCGGTCTTCCTGCCATGGACGGCGGCTTTCCTGCTGCTCGTAGCTGATGCCGTAGCTCAGCAGGCTGTTCGCGTCCAGCTGCTTGGTGGCGTCCGTCGCCAGGCCCTTGCTGTTGTTGTAGAAGCCGGTCGTGATGTTGCGCAGGTAAGGCTGGTTGCCGGTGATGTAGCTGGCGCGGGTCAGGTCGACCACCGAGGCGTTCTGCGTGTAGGCGCGGGTGTCCAGCGTGTCGAACAGCAGGCCGGAGCCCGGCGTGTAGTGGTGCTCGATGCTGTAGCGGGTGCGCTCGGTGCGCGAGTTCTGCGTCGCGCCTTCGGGATACGACGGGCCCAGCTTGTTGGCGTAGACGCGGTCGTGCGTGGATTTGTAGTTGTCGACGGTGAAGCCCAGTTTCTGGTTGCCGCTCAGCGTCCAGTTCAGCTTGGCCAGTACGGCGTCGGAAGTCCAGTCGTCCGGATTGAGCGCGACATTGCCGCGGCTCTTGCCTTCGTCGCCGGCGCGGTGCACGCCGACGATCAGGCCCTTCAGGTTCTCGCTCAGCGTGGCCGCAGCAGTGACCGCGTGCACGCGGGCGCCACGGTCGGAAGTGTAGCCAACTTTGTAGTCGGCGTAGAGCTTGCGGGTGGTCAGGTACTCTTCCGGCGTCTTGGTGATGAACGATACCGAACCGCCGATGCCGGGCGTGCCGGCGCCGGCCGGGCTGGTGCCGGAACCGATGCGTATTTCGCGGAAGGTTTCGGGATCGAAGTAGTCGCGGCCGATGCCGAAGGAGTTGGTGGAGTTGCCGTCCGGCTTGGGTGCAGCGTCCGGCAGCGCGATGCCGTCCAGCTCCAGGCTGACGCGGTTGCCTTCGGCGCCACGGATGTTGATGCCGGTATTGCCGGCGCCGTCCCAGATATTGCCGGAGCCGCTGGCCGCCGTCGGCACGCTGACCAGCGGCGCGTAGCGGGCGATATTGGCCATGTCGATGGCGTTGTTCTGGCTGATCTGCTCGGCGCCGATGACGACGGTGGCGCCGCTGCGGGTGTTGCTGCTGTCGTCGCGTTTGGCCTTGACCAGGATCTCGCCGAGCGCGGCGGATGCGGCGGGTGCATCGGCGGTTTCAACAGCGTAGGCCGGCAGCAGCGCGGCGCCCAGCAAGGTCAGCAAAGCGGATCGCACCGCCAGTGTCACGGCGTGGGGAGACAAAGGCGCGGCCGTATGCCGGGCGCCCGAAATGATAGCGGCCATAGAGTTCCAAGAGTGAGGGTGACGGCTGGCTCTCGGACCTACGGCGATTGCTGGCAAAAATACATTCTAACAATAATGATTCTCATTTACAAGCGCGGGCGCTGTGAGATTCCGCGACTGCATTGCTAGATAAAAGTTAAACATTATTCTTCTTGCATCTTTCTATTCTTCGCGTATCTTGATAAAGCTCAAGAGTCCGCCGTGAGGCGCACGCAGAATACCGCTTCTACCCGGCCGGCAGCTACAGGCCAATTCCCCCGAAAAATTCATGACAGGAGGTCCACGATGGTTGCTAGTGCAGACGGGAAAATCGTTCAACTCGGATCGTATGCTGCGTCAAAGGGAAACAACTCCATCTCCGGCCTGTCGTCCGGCGCCTTCATGACCGTGCAGCTGCACCTGGCCCGTTCGGCCAGCTTTGCGGGCGCGGGCATCATCGCGGGCGGGCCGTTCCGCTGCGCCGAAACCTACCAGCCCAGCGGACTGGTGACGGCGGAAGATTCCCGCATCGAGAATTCCCTGTACATCTGCATGAACCCGCTGATCCCGCAAACCGGTCCCGACGCACAACGCCTGGTCGAGATGGCGCGCGACACAGCCAAGGCCGGCCTGATCGACGACATCGCCAACCTCGCCGACGACCGGCTCTACATCTTCACCGGCAGCGAAGATGACGTGGTCTATTCCGACGTCGTGGCGAAAACCCGCCAGTTCTACGAAATGCTGGGCGTGAAGCGCGACAACATCGTCTACCGCGACGACGTGCCCGCCGGCCACAGCATCATCACCGACAACCCGGAGGATTCGGATTTGCCGACCAACCAGCCGCCCTACATCAACAACGGCGGCTTCATGCAATCCCACGACATCCTGCGCCATATCTACGACGACCTGAAAGCGCCGGCCGCGCAGGCCAACGGCCAACTGCTGCGCTTCGACCAGACGGAGTTCCTGGGCGAGGATGCGCCGTGGGCCAGCATGAGCCGCTTCGGCTATGCCTACATTCCATCCAGAGTGCTGCAAGGCGCGGTGAAGGCGCCGCGCGTGCATATCGCGCTGCACGGCTGCAAGCAGGGCTACAACTACACCGACTACGTCAACGGCCGCGCGGACATCGCCAACCAGCCGCCGTACGGCAACCGCTACATCACGACGACGGGCTACAACCACATCGCCGAAAGCAACGACATCATCGTGCTCTATCCGCAGGCCGAGGGCACGGACAACGGCTCCATCCAGAATCCGGATGGCTGCTGGGATTGGTGGGGATACAGCAACAAGGACGCCGCGTCGCCGTACTATTCGCGCAACGCGGTGCAGATCAAGGCGATACACGCCATGCTCGACCGCCTGTGCGCTTGAGCGACCAAGGAGAATTCAATGAGCAAATTTCCCATCACGACCCGCGTGAACGCCCTCGACTCATCGGGCCTCGTCGCCGAATCCGCAGCCATCGCGTCGAATGCGATCGCACCGCTGGCGCATGCCATGACCGCGCAAAGGCTGGTGCAAAAAGACGCCGCGCACCTGATCAACAACAGCACCGTGTCGCTGGCGCTGGCAGCGCGGCTCTGGGATCCGGTCGTCTGGAGCGAGTGGACGCAGCTGCAGGCCGCCATCATGCAGCGCCTGCACGCGCAGAATGAGAACTGGCACAAAGGCTGCGCCATCCTGATCGAAGATTATGGACAGCTGCGGCAAGCCAACACCATGTCCAAGCTGGTGGAGAAGCAGAGCAACCTGATGTCGCAGTCGGCCGACCTGCTGACCAGCCAGGCCACCAACTTCGTGGCGCTGCTGGAAAACATCGACGTCGACTATGGCTATTGGGCCAGCCAGAAACTGCGGCCCGATGACTATCAAGCCGCCAGGTAGTTGTTCTTCACGCGGACATAGTGCTCCGCCGAATATTTCAGATAAGCGATTTCTTCGGCGGTCAGCGCCCTGACCTTCTGCGCCGGGCGGCCAACGTAGAGGTGGCCGCTTTCCAGCACCTTGCCCGGCGAAACCAGACTGCCCGCGCCGACCATCACCTGGTCCTGCACGACGACATCGTCCATGATGATGGAGCCCATGCCGATCAGGCACTCATTGCCGATGGTGCAGCCGTGCAGCAGCACCGAGTGGCCGATGGTCACGTAATCGCCGATGACCAGCGGCGAGCCGTCCGGCTTGGCGGCGTTCTTGTGCGAGACGTGGCCAATGGCGAAATCCTGCACATTGCTGCACTCGCCGATGACGATGCGGTTGACGTCGCCGCGCAGCACGGTATTGCACCAGACCGAGCTGTCGCGGCCGATGCGCACGTCGCCGATCACTTGCGCGGAGGCGTGCAGATAAATGTTTTCGCCCAGGACGGGGCTGGTGTTGAGATAACTGGAAATAGGCATGTCGTTTATGCGATGTAGGTGGTGTCGCCGTGCGGCGCGGCCTGGAAGGCAGGCAGTGCTTCGGCCTGGCGAGAGAATTCGGCTTGCAGCGGATAGCGGGATGCATCGACCACTTCCGGCAACATCTGCTGCATGAAGTGCCAGGTCACGGCCGTCATCACGCCGGCATGATCGAGCGCCGCCACCGACAGCGGATGCGCGCGCAGTTCGGCTTCCAGCGCATCGAAGGCCGACAGCATCTGCGCGGTGACGCGGTCCACCCACGGCTGGTGCAGCTTCTCGGCCGGACGCACCATGCGCTCGTACACCAGTTGCACGCCCTTGTCGCAGGCGGCCAGCGCCAGCCCCAGCGCGCGCAGCGAGCGCATCAGTTCGGTCGGCATCGACGGCGTCAGACGGCTGGCGGGCATGGCCAGCGCTTCCGCGTACTGCACGATCAGCGTCGAGTCCATCAGCACGGTGCCGTCGTCGGCCACCAGGGTCGGCGCCTTGACCACCGGATTGATCTGGCGGAATTGCTCGTAGGTGCTGAACACCGACAGCGATTGATGTTCGAAGCGCACACCCATCAACTGCAGCGTGACGGCTACGCGGCGCACGTAAGGCGAATCCAGCATACCGATTAATTTCATGTTTTCTCCAATAGTTAAACCTGGGCCAGCGCCCACTCGGCGGCCTTGCGCGCGTGGATGGCGGTGGTGTCGAACAGCGGCACGGCGGCGTCCCGCTGCGCGACCAGCAGCGAGATTTCGGTACAACCCAGAATGATAGCCTGCGCGCCCTGCTCCACCAAGCCGGCGATGATGCGCCGGTACTCGTCGCGCGAACTGTCGACGATGCGGCCCAGACACAGTTCTTCGTAGATGATGCGGTGGACGATGTCGCGGTCGTGCTGCTCCGGCACCACCACGTCGAGGCCGTGGCGCTCGCGCAGGCGGTCCTTGTAGAACGCCTGCTCCATCGTGAAGCGCGTGCCCAGCAGGCCGATCTTGTGCAGGCCGGCGTGCTTGATTTCAGCGGCGGTCGGGTCGGCGATGTGGAACAGCGGGATGTCCACAGCCGCCTCGATGGCGGGCGCCACCTTGTGCATGGTGTTGGTGCACAAGACCAGGAAATCCGCGCCGGCCGCGCGCAGCGAACGCGCCGCATCGGCCAGCACGGCGCCGGCCGCGTCCCAGTCGCCGGCGTGTTGCAGGCGTTCGATTTCGTGGAAGTCCACGCTGTACAGCACCACCTTGGCCGAGTGCAGACCGCCCAGGTGCTGCTTCACCGTCTCGTTGATCTGGCGGTAGTAAGGTACCGTCGATTCCCAGCTCATGCCGCCTATCAGGCCTATTGTTTTCAACCGCGCTCCCTCCGCAAAACCGGCCTCGCGACACGCGGGCCCGGCCCGCAAGCATACACGCCGCCGGGTATTTTTGCTCAGGCCTCGGGACGGGCGTAGCTGACGGTCAGGATTTCCCACTGGTGGCCATCGGGCTGGTTCCAGTAGACGATGCTGCCGCCGTTGTAGCTGCCGACCTGGTTGTCGTTATCCGCAAACACCGAGCTGCGATAAGGGATGCCGGCGGCCTTGATGCGGCCGAGGATGGCGTCGAAGTCCGCCTGCTCCACGCGGAAGCAATAGTGCTGTAGCGGGATGGGTTCGGGCCACTGGTCGAAGTCGATGGTCAGGCTGTCGCTGACGAACACCGGCGCGAAGGGGCCGACGCCGGTGGCCGACCAGGGCACGCCCAGCAGTTCCGCCAGCTGCTTTGCCGCCGCGATCTTGTCGCGCACGGGTATCAACAAATGATCAAGATGGATAGTCATGAACACCTCCTGTGCCGCCATTGTAAAACAGGCTGGCGGCGAGGGGCGCGAATATCGTCAGGTCTGGCGTTCTGCGGCGGGTGCAGGCGCGGCCGGCTTGCGCGGACGATAGTTGGGCGCCAGCAGCTTGTATTGCAGGCGTTGCCTGAACTCGGCGTCGCGCTGCTGCCAGGTCGGGCCATGGGCTTGCGGCGCCGGCAGCACGGTCGGCTGGCCGTTCATCTTCAACTCGGCGACGGGCAAGTCGCCGGCATCGTCCTTGTTGTCGGTGTAGTGGATGCGGCCTTGGGCGTCGGCCCATTTGTAGACTTGCGCGTGGCCGGCGGCGCTGGCGCAGAGCAAGGTGATGGTCAGTAGTAAGCGGGGCATGGTGGATTGTTCTCATGAAGAATCGACGGCCCGATTGTACAAAAAATTTCTTATTGGAAATCTATTGAAATGTCACTACTCTTGCAATAACACCACCGCACCGCGCGCGATGGAGCGGACCACGGTCATCACGTCCCAGTTGGTGAGGCGGATGCAGCCGTGCGACTGGGTCTTGCCGATCTTGCCCGGTTCGGGCGTGCCGTGGATGCCGTAGTGTTCCTTGCTCAGTTCTATCCACGCGACGCCGACCGGGTTGTTGGGGCCGGCCGCCAGGCGAGCCTTGGCATCGCCCGCCTTGGCGTCCCAGAACAGCTTGGGGTTGTAGCGGTATTCGGGATCGGTGGCGACGCCGCGCACCTGCCAGCGGCCTTCGGGCAGCGGGTCGTGCTTGCTGCCTGTGCTGGCGGGGAACTGCGCGAACGGCATGCCGCCCGCGTCGAGCAGGGTCAGCGTGCCGTCCTTCGCATCGACCAGGATGGAGCTGGCTTTCGGCAGCGGTTTGGCGGCGGCCACGTTGGGCACGGTGATGCGGGTACCGGCGCGGCTCAGCGACTTGCCGGGGTTGAGGCGGCGCAGCAGATCGGGGCTGCAATGGAAGCGTTCGCCCAGCGCTTCGGCCAGGCTGGCATAGCCCAGCGCGGGCAGCTTGGACTTGGCCATCATGCCGGCCGGGATGGGCGTGTAGGGACCGGCAATGTCTTGCGCGGTGATGGTGTAAGTGTCCAGCACGGGCGCCTGGTCGCGCTCCAGCTCGATCCATGTGGCAGCATCGACCACGCCTGTCAGCGGCAACTGATGCAGCTTCTGGAAGCCGAGTATGGCCTGGCGCATATTGCTGCCGTAGGCGGCGTCCATTTCGCCGGTGGAAAAATGTGCGCGGTCCAGCAGCACTTGTGCGCGCAGCACTTCCGGGCCGTGCGCCTTCGGGCCGACGGTGGCTGCGCCGGCCGTGCCAGCCACCAGCAATGCGACAAAAAATAAGACTCTCAAGCCAGACTCGAATAACGTAATGGGCGCTTATTCTAGCTTAAGCCTGTGCGTTAGGCCTGTTCGCTGCGGCGCTGGTAGAAGCGCAGAATGGCGCGCGCCGAATCGTCGACCAGCACCCTGCCCCACCAGGCGGCGTACCAGTTGAAGTTGGTGCTGACGCGGTAGTTGACGACGATGTCGAGCCGGGTGCCGCCAGCCTCCGGCGTGAGGCGGTAGGAGGTGTCGACCAGGTCGAAATAGCGGCCGCCGATCAGCACGTGATCGTCCAGCGCGCCGGGCGGGAACGACTCCGGCTTGAAATCGTAGGTCCATTGGATGTAGCGGTTTTCTTCCCACGCCGTGATCGGTTCGTCGAAGTGCACATCCTTGGCCCAGCGCAGCTTGCGCACGCGGCCGCCGGCCACCGGCTGGGTGACGGCTTCGATCGGATACGGCAAGCCTATCGCGTAGGCCAGGCCGCCGCGCATCTCGGCCGGCTGGATGTCGACCGCGTGATTGATCAGCCCCCACACCACCTCCGGCTTGGCGGCGATGTGGACCGACTCGGTCGAGCGGCTGAGCTGCTGCGGCAACTGCACATGCGTTTCCGCGTAACCGGTCAGCAGCGGCAGCATCAGCAAGGCGTTCATGGCGCCAGTCTTGATCCGGTTGAGCTTGCCGAGCATCATGCCGATCACGCCGCCCAGCGAGGAGAACAGCATGAAGATCGGGAAAGCCAGGGCGATGCAGATCGATCCCTCGATCAGCAGCAGCGCCGTGCCGGCCACGAAGGCGAACAGCGGCGCCCACGGCGCGACGATGGCAAAGCTGGCCGACGGCGATTGCCCGCGCGCGGAATAGACCGTGTAGATGCCGATCAGCAGCGGCACCAGGACGACGAAGGAACCGAGCATGGGCCCGCTTGCGGCCTCTTGTCCAAACGGTTGCAGCGGCGGGAAATAGGCGAACAGCAATCGCATCAGCAAACCGTAGCCGGCGCCGATGGCGAAGATGGTGCGTTTTTTCATAGTTGTTGTGCGACTTCCCAGCTGTGGCCCGCGGGGTCGACGAAGTTAGCGGTACGCATGCCCCAGGGGCGGTTGACCGGGCCTGCCAGGATGGTGACACCGCGCTGCCGCAGCTGTGCGCAGACCGCATCCACATCCGGCACCCAGATGCTGATCTGGAAGCGCGAACCGGCATCGCGCGGCGCCACCACGCCGGGCTCGATGATCACCGGCGCGCTGCCCACGTGCAGCAGGTTGACGATCAGCTTGTCGAACTTGAGCGCGGCCGATACCTCGTCCTCATACACCACCGGCACGCCGAACACATCGAGATAAAACGCCTTGGCCGCCGCCACGTCTTCGACGAACAGGCTGATGGCGCTGAGTTGGTGCAAAGGATTGCTCACGGCTTCACTCCTGCTTGCGGTATTTTTGCATGACGTCGCCGAGACGGCCGCGGTGCGAGTCCAGCCAGCTCCACAGCGCTTCGACCTGGTCATGATGGGCGCGGTAGTAGCCGGCGTTGAACGCCAGCCACAGCCGCGTGTTGATCAAGGGTTGCGGCAACTGCACCACCACGCCGCGATAGCGTTTCAGCGTCACGGCCAGATGCTCGGGCTTGACGAGGTTGACCACCACGCCGTCCACCCTGCCCAGCTTGAGCTTCTCGATATTGCGCTCCAGGTCGCGGGCGCCGTCGTCGATGGTCAGGCCGGCTTCGCGCAGGCGCGCGTTGTAGGCATTGCCTTGCGGCGAACCGAGCACCTTGCCTCGGAAGTAGTCATTGGGATTGGCAGCGGCCGGGATCTTGTCCTTCACGCGCACCAGCACCACCAGCGTATTGTGCAGCGCGCGGTTGCGGTCGATATTGCCCTCTTTGTCGCGTGGCAGCGCGATCTCGGCGGAATAGCTGGGCTGCTCGGCCAGCGGCGTCATGTCGATGTCGCCCGCCTCCAGCGCCACCTTCAAGCGCGCCACCGGCAGCCGCACCAGCGTCGGCAGGCAGTTGAAGCCGGAACCCATGACCGCGTTGCGTATCAGGTCGACCGCCGCGCCGGGCGGCTCGGGCACCTGCTCGCCCTCGCCCATCCAGTAGGGCGGCCGGTTCTGGTCCATATAGCCGACCCGCAGCGGCGTGCAAACGCCTGCACTCTGTGCCAGCGGAGCAAGCGTGGCCAACATCAGCAGTATGCCAGCGCGGATTGCCATGAAGGGGCTCAGTTGTCGGAAGGTTTGGGCGCCAGCGGCGGCAGCGCAGCGGCCTGGCCCTTGCCGACGATCTGGATGAAGATTTCGTTTTGCTTGATCATGCTGAGCTCGTAGCGAGCACGCTCCTCCACTGCGCCGGTGCCGTCCTTGAGGTCGCGCACTTCGGAGTCGAGCTTGGCGTTGCGGGCGATCAGTTCCGCGTTTTTCTTGTGGGCCGTGTCGACCTGGGCCTCGAAGTCTTTCACGCGCAGCCACCCGCCCTTCCCCAGCCAGAGCGGGTACTGTATCAACAGCAGCAGGGCTGCCAGTGCGAGGGTGATCAGACGCATGGAGTGAACAGCGGCCGGAAGTGATCCGGCCGCGCTTGCTTAATTACTTCAGATTATAGAACGCGTCGCGGCCTGGGTAGGAAGCGATATCGCCCAGATCTTCTTCGATACGCAGCAGCTGGTTGTACTTGGCCATGCGGTCCGAACGCGACATCGAGCCGGTCTTGATCTGCAGGGCGTTCAGGCCAACGGCGATATCGGCGATGGTCGAATCTTCGGTTTCGCCCGAACGGTGCGAGATCACGGCGGTGTAGCCGGCGCGCTTGGCCATTTCGATGGCGGCGAAGGTTTCGGTCAGGGTGCCGATCTGGTTAATCTTGATCAGGATCGAGTTGGCGATGCCTTTAGCGATGCCTTCTTTCAGGATCTTGGTGTTGGTGACGTACAGATCGTCGCCCACCAGCTGGATCTTCTTGCCCAACTCCTTGGTCAGGATCGCCCAGCCGTCCCAGTCGCCTTCGTGCATCGCGTCTTCGATCGAGATGATCGGGTACTTGTCGCACCAGGTCGCCAGCAGGTTGGTGAACTCGGTGGCGGTCAGGCTCAGGCCTTCGCCTTCCAGCTCGTACTTGCCGTCCTTGTAGAACTCGGAAGCAGCGCAGTCCAGGCCGATGGCGATCTGGGTGCCTGGCTCGTAGCCGGCTTCTTCGATCGCCTGGATGATCAGCTTGATCGCTTCTTCATGGTTGGACAGCGATGGCGCGAAACCGCCTTCGTCGCCCACGGCGGTGCTCAGACCCTTCTTGTGCAGGATCTTTTTCAGCGTGTGGAACACTTCGGCGCCGTAGCGGACCGCTTCTTTGAAGGAAGGTGCGCCGACTGGAATGATCATGAATTCCTGGATGTCCAGGTTGTTGTCGGCGTGCGCGCCGCCGTTGATCACGTTCATCATCGGCACTGGCAGTTGCATCGCGCCCGAACCGCCGAAGTAGCGGTACAGCGGCAGGCCGGCTTCTTCAGCGGCGGCCTTGGCGACAGCCATCGACACGGCCAGCATGGCGTTGGCGCCCAGGCGTGCCTTGTTTTCGGTGCCGTCCAGGTCGATCAGAGTGCGGTCCAGGAAAGCTTGTTCATTGGCGTCCAGGCCCATGATGGCTTCCGAGATTTCGGTGTTGATGTTCTCGCAGGCTTGCAGCACGCCCTTGCCGAAGTAACGCTTCGGATCGCCGTCGCGCAGCTCGATCGCTTCGCGCGAACCGGTCGATGCGCCCGACGGTACGGCAGCGCGGCCCATGACGCCGGATTCCAGCAGCACGTCGCATTCGACGGTAGGATTGCCGCGCGAGTCGATGATTTCACGGCCGATAATGTCAACAATAGCACTCATGTCATTCTCCAAAGTTAGGCGATGCGAAGTCGCTACGCGTTCTGATGCGCGTTGCGGACGAAATAACGGGAATTGTACCCGGCGCCGGAGGGCCGATCATACGAAAACCCGTACGCCAGGTATGCTGCATTAGTTGAAGCTGTTTTCCAGGAAGCCAGCTTTTTTGGTGATGCGGTCCAGCTCGATCAGCGTGGACAGCAACTCCTTCATGCGACCCAGCGGTACGGCGTTCGGGCCGTCCGACAGGGCTTCTGCAGGGTTGGGATGCGTTTCCATGAACAAGCCGGCCACGCCGACCGCCACGGCCGCGCGCGACAGCACCGGCACCATTTCACGCATGCCACCGGACGACGTGCCATTACCGCCTGGCAGTTGCACCGAGTGGGTCGCATCGAACACCACAGGGCAGTTCGATTCGCGCATGATGGCCAGCGAACGCATGTCCGAGACCAGGTTGTTGTAGCCGAAGGAGGCGCCGCGCTCGCAGGCCATGAAGTTGTCTTCGTTCAGGCCCTTGGTCTTGGCGGCCAGGCGGGCTTTGTCGATGACGTTCTTCATGTCGTGCGGGGCGAGGAACTGGCCCTTCTTGATGTTGACCGGCAGGCCGGACTCGGCGCAGGCGACGATGAAGTCGGTCTGGCGGCAGAGGAAGGCCGGGGTTTGCAGCACGTCGACCACCGCCGACACTTCGGCGATTTCGTCGATCGAGTGCACGTCGGTCAGCACCGGCACGCCCAGTTCGCGCTTGACGTCGCCCAGGATCTCCAGGCCCTTGTCGCGGCCCGGACCACGGTACGAGGTACCGGAGGAACGATTGGCCTTGTCGAACGAGGACTTGTAGATGAACGGGATGCCCAGCGCGGCCGTCATTTCCTTCAGCGCGCCGGCGGTGTCGAACGCCATCTGGCGCGATTCGATCACGCAGGTGCCGGCGATCAGGAAGAACGGCTGGTCGAGGCCAACGTCAAATCCGCACAGTTTCATGCTGCATCTCCTTGCAGTGCATCGGTCACAGCGTGCAGGCGGTTGCCGCCGGCGGCCTTGTGGGCCAGTGCTGCCTTGATGTAGGACGTGAACAGCGGATGGCCGTCACGCGGGGTCGATTTGAATTCTGGGTGGTACTGCACGCCCATGTACCAAGGGTGCGAGTTTTCGCCGGTACGCGGCAGTTCCATGATTTCGCACAGGTCTTCGGTCGGGGTACGCGCCGCGACCACCAGGCCGGCCGCTTCAACGCGCGGCAGGTAGTGGTTGTTGGCTTCGTAGCGGTGACGGTGACGCTCGGTGACGACCGCGCCGTAGATTTCCGAAGCCAGCGTGCCCGGCTTGATGGCGCAGGTCTGCGCGCCCAGGCGCATGGTGCCGCCCAGGTCGGAGTTCTCGTCGCGCTTCTCGACCTTGCCGTCCTGGCCTTGCCACTCGTCGATCAGGGCGACCACAGGCTGTGCGGTGTCCAGGTCGAACTCGGTGGAGTTGGCGGTGGTCAGGCCGGCCTTGTGGCGGGCGTATTCGATCAGCGCCACCTGCATGCCGAGGCAGATGCCCAGGTAAGGGATCTTGTTTTCACGGGCGAACTGGGCGGCCATGATCTTGCCTTCCACGCCGCGCTTGCCGAAGCCGCCCGGTACCAGGATGGCGTCGTACTTGCCCAGCGCGGCGCAGCCGGTGGTTTCGATCTCTTCCGAGTCGATGTACTCGATGTTGACCTTGGATTCGTTGTGGATGCCGGCGTGGCGCAGCGCTTCGGTCAGCGACTTGTACGACTCGGTCAGTTCCACATACTTGCCGACCATGCCGATCGACACTTCGCTCTTCGGATGCTCCAGCGTGTAGATCAAACGGCTCCAGACCGACAGGTCGGCAGGGGCCGGGTTCAGGTCCAGCGCTTCGCAGATGATCGCGTCCAGGCCCTGGTCGTGCAGCATCTGCGGCACTTTGTAGATGGTGTCGACGTCCCACACGGAAATGACGGCCTGCTCTTCGATGTTCGAGAACAGCGAGATCTTGGCGCGTTCGTCTTCCGGGATGGCGCGGTCGGCGCGGCACAGCAGTGCGTTCGGCGAGATGCCGATTTCACGCAGCTTCTGCACCGAGTGCTGGGTAGGCTTGGTCTTCAACTCGCCGGCGGAGGCGATGAACGGCACCAGCGTCAGGTGGACGAAGGCGGTGTTCTTGCGGCCAGCGCGCAGGCTCAGCTGACGTGCGGCTTCCAGGAACGGCAGCGATTCGATATCGCCCACGGTACCGCCGATTTCGCACAGGGCCACGTCGTAGCCTTCGGCGCCGCGACGGATGTAGTCCTGGATTTCGTTGGTGATGTGAGGGATGACCTGCACGGTCTTGCCCAGGTACTCGCCGCGGCGTTCCTTGCGGATCACCGATTCGTAGATCTGGCCGGTGGTGAAGTTGTTCACCTTTTTCATGCGGGTGGAGATGAAGCGCTCGTAGTGGCCGAGGTCGAGGTCGGTTTCGGCCCCGTCGTCGGTGACGAATACTTCACCGTGCTGCATAGGGCTCATCGTGCCAGGATCGACGTTGATGTACGGGTCGAGCTTGAGCATGGTGACTTTGAGGCCGCGCGATTCGAGGATCGCGGCGAGAGAGGCGGCGGCAATCCCTTTACCAAGGGAAGACACGACGCCGCCAGTGACGAAGACAAATTTGGTCATTGCAGATGGTGCCGAACGGCACGTGCGGGAAATTGAAATTATACCCTAAAACGTCCGATTCTTCACCTTCCTGCCCGGAAAAATCCTCAACCGGGCGGGAAACGCCTATGAGGGAAAGTGCAAAAATAGCCAGCTTGCCTATCCGTCAGCACGGTGTTTCACCGTACAGACCGCCGTCCGTGGGCAGGCAAAAATGACAACTCAATCAAACAGGGAGGTCATGATGAACTACGAAGAACTCGATGCCTTGGGCATGTATGTGGACAACGGCCATAAAGGCCCCGGTCCGGAACTGATGGGCGCCGACACGCTGATCGGCAACCATGTGCACAATCTGAAGGACGAGCACCTGGGCGAGATCAAGGAAATCATGCTCGACATGCGCACCGGCAACATCGCCTATGCGGTGATGTCGTACGGCGGCGTGTTCACGCTCGGCGAAAAACTGTTCGCCGTGCCTTGGGAGGCGCTGACGCTGGACACCATCAACAAGCGCTTCACGCTGAACCTGGAGAAGGAGCGCATCGAAAACGCGCCCGGCTTCGACAGCGACCACTGGCCGAACATGGCCAACCAGACCTGGGCCAGCCAGATCCACACCTACTACGCCACCGGCAGCCAGCACGACGCGCAGCGGCGCTAGCAGAAATCCCGGCTGATGGTCGGCAGCCGTCCCAGCAGGTGGGACATGTCGACCAGCCGCTTGGCGACCAGGTGGCGCACCACGCCCTCCTGCTGCCAGACGCCATACACACCCAGCAGCGGCGCGCTCAATACCTCGCGCCGCTGCTGCTCGACCAGCGTCGGCCAGATGATGACGTTGACGTTGCCGGTCTCGTCCTCGATGGTGATGAACAGCACGCCCTTGGCCGTGCCGGGGCGCTGTCGCACCGTCACCATGCCGCAGGCGCGCGCCAGCATGCCGTTGGTGTAGGTGTTGAGCGTGGCGGCCGGCAGGAAGCGGTGCTCCAGCAGCCTGGCGCGCAGCAGCGCCAGCGGATGGCGGCCCAGCGTCAGGCCGTGCGAGCGGTAATCGCCCAGGATTTCCTCGCCTTCCGTCGGCGGTTTCAGCACGGGAATGTCTTCGTCCGGCATGGTCGGGCGCAGCAGATCCTTGTCCGGCACGGCGCCGACCGCCTGCCACAAGGCTTGCCTGCGGTTGCCCGACAGCTGCTGCAGGGCGTTGCCGGCGGCCAGCACTTGCAGGTCGTGGCGCTCCAGGTCCGCGCGCCGCGCCATGTCGGCCACGCTGGCGTAGGGGCGCTCGGCCCGCGCCTGCTCGATGCGCGCGGCCGCTTCGGCGCGCATGCCCTTCAGCAGCGACAGGCCCAGGCGCACCGCCGGCTGGCTGCGCTTGCCTACACGTTCTTCCAGTGAGGTATCCCAGCCGCTGATGGTGACGTCGATCTCGCGTACCTGCACGCCGTGGCGTTTGGCGTCCTGTACCAGTTGCGACGGGGTGTAGAAACCCATAGGCTGGCTGTTCAACAGCGCGCACAGAAAGGCGGCCGGCTCGTGGCACTTGAGCCAGGAACTGGCATAGGTCAGCAGCGCGAAGCTGGCGGCGTGCGATTCGGGGAAGCCATATTCGCCGAAGCCTTTGATCTGTTCGCAGATGGCCGCCGCGAACGCCTCCTCGTAACCGCGCTGCCTCATGCCATCCATAATTTTTTGCTGGTACTTATCGACGCCGCCCTTGCGCTTCCAGGCGGCCATTGCCCGCCGCAACTGGTCGGCCTCACCCTCGGTGAAGCCGGCGGCAATGATGGCGACCTGCATGACCTGTTCCTGAAAGATCGGCACGCCGAGCGTGCGCTTCAGCGCCTCGTCCAGCCCCGGCGGAGAATCGATCAGCTTGGGGTGCATGCGCCGCTGCAGATACGGATGCACCATGCCGCCCTGTATCGGCCCCGGCCGCACGATCGCCACTTCGATCACCAGATCGTAAAACTTCCGGGGACGCAGGCGCGGCAGCATGCTCATCTGCGCGCGCGATTCGATCTGGAACACGCCGATGGTGTCGGCCTCGCACATCATGTCATAGGTGGCGGGGTCTTCCTTGGGAATGTCCTGCATGCGGAACGGCTCGCCGCGTTGCGCGCCCACCAGGTCCAGCGCGCGCCGCAGCGCCGACAACATGCCCAGCGCCAGCACATCCACTTTCATCAGGCCCAGTTCTTCCAGATCGTCCTTGTCCCATTGAATGACGCAGCGTCCTTCCATCGTGGCGGCCTCGATCGGCACCAGCCGCGACAGCTTGTCGTGCGAGATGACGAAGCCGCCCGGATGCTGCGACAGATGGCGCGGGAAGCCCAGCAGGCTGATCGCCAGCGCGGCCCATTGCTGCGCCAGTTGCGACTCCGGGTCCAGTCCGCACTCGGCCAGCCGGCCCAGCAGGTCGTTGCGGCTGTCGAACCAGTGGTGCGCCTTGGCCACCTTCTCGACGATGGCCAGGTCCACGCCCAGCGCCTTGCCGCTGTCGCGCAATGCGCTCTTCGGACGGTAGCTGATGACCACGGCCGCCAGCGCGGCACGGTCCGCGCCGTATTTTTTGTAGATGTACTGGATCACCTCCTCGCGCCGCTGGTGCTCGAAGTCGACATCGATATCGGGCGGCTCGTTGCGCTCCCTGGAGATGAAGCGCCCGGTCAGCATATTGCTGCGTTCGGGATCGACCTCGGTCACGCCGAGGCAATAGCAGACCACCGAGTTGGCCGCCGATCCCCTGCCCTGGCACAGGATGCCCTGCGAGCGGGCGAAACGGACGATATCGTAGACCGTCAGGAAGTAAGGCTCGTACTCCAGCTCGGCAATCAGTTCCAGCTCCTTCTCGATCTGGCCGCGCACCTTGACGGACAGGCCCGCCGGAAAGCGCCCCTGCGCGCCGGCATATACTTCCTGCCGCAGATAGCTGGCCGGCGTCTGGCCTTGCGGCACCAGCTCACGCGGGTATTCGTAGCGCAGCTGGTTGAGGTTGAAGCTGCACTGCCGCATGATGCTCAACGTTTCCGCCAGAGCCTGCGGCGGATACAGGTTCGCCAGCCGCAACCGCGAGCGCAGATGCTGTTCGGCGTTCTGCGCCAGCGCATAGCCGCACTCCCCCACAGGCTTGCCGACGCGCACCGCGCACAGGGTGTCATGCAAGGGCTTGCGCGAGCGCACATGCATGCAGACCTGCCCGACCGCCACCACCCGCATGCCGTGCTGCAAAGCCACCTCGTCGATGCTGAGGCGGTGCGCCTCGTCGAAGGCACGCTGCAACAGGCTCAGCCCCATCCAGCTGCGGCCGGGGAAGTTGGCCTCCATCCACGCCGCCTGCGCGTGCAGACGGTCGACATCGTCCGGCTGGAAGGCCGGGTAATGCGGCAGCAAGATCATCAGGCAGCCTGGCAAGCCCTTCAGGTGTGCATGAGTGGGCGGCGGTGCGGCCAGGTCGGCCGGCGTGAGCAGATAGCTGCCCTTGGCGACGCGGTTGCGCCCTATCGTGATGAGCTCGCAGAGATTGCCGTAGCCTTCGCGGTCCTGCGCCAGGGCGATCAGCGACAGGGCCGGGCTGCCGTCCGGGTTCTTCAGGTGGAAATGGCTACCGATCAGCAGCGGCAGCCCGGCAGCCTTGGCCTGGGCGTGAGCGCGCACTACGCCGGCCAGCGAGCATTCGTCGGTAATCGCCAGGCCGGCATAATCCAGCTGCACGGCGCGCGCGACCAGTTCCTCGGCGCTGGACGCGCCCTGAAGGAAGGAAAAATTAGTCAGGCAGAACAGCTCGGCATAAGCCGGCAAACCCTGCACAGAGGATGTACTCATGATTTTATACTGTGTTTTTATACAGTATAATACACCCTACTCTCCATTCAAGAGGAAGATTGAGATACCTTTTTTGCCGCCAAAAGCCAAAAACTGCCCGTTCTCACTGCTTGCGATTTCCTCCTTCCCGCCTGGAAAGCTCGCGACTTGCCTGGATAAAGCCAGGTCGATGATGCTATTGGACGCCTTATGACGGCCATCCCAACTATCGACATCCTTAATGAATAAAAACCGCCCGTCCGCCGAACATGCCTGGCCACCTACCATCGCAACGGAATTCGACTTGACCTGCTGGTCCGAATAAAACTGCTTGATGTCGAACGTGCGTCCATCCAGAATTTTGTTGACGCTCAATGTGACGCTGTTGGAACCGAAGCAGGAAATCCCTAGCATTAAGTCAGCGGATATATCCCACTCTATCCCCTTGGCGGTTTTCCTTGCGCGGGCCGGGAACCAAAGCGACTTGATGAACTGCTGGCTTTGGGGATCGAATAGAAGTAGTGCTACGTCAGGACCTACGTCAGGACCGCGGCCGATCTGGTGCCCGGCGATAGTCTTCCCCATCGATTTTCGCGTTACGCCTACGCTCATGACGAGATGATCGTCTGAGGTCCATGCAATCGTTCCAATCGACAGACCATCCGCGTATATTTTTTTGTCGGACCAGGTTTTCGTATCATAAACATGAAGATACGAAGGCGTACCCAGTACGTTCTCCACCGTGGCAAGTTGAGTGCGGTCTTGATTGAATATGGCCTGCCAGCCGACCACTGGCGCATCTGCAAGCCGTTCTCCAGACAGCGCATTCCATCGATAGTATGAGCCAAGAAAAACCACCTGGTTATCAAGCCACTGCACCCTGTCGTTCTGAGACATCCCCAGGTATTCCGGAGAACGCAGGGTGGATATTTTTTTCCCGGTGAGCACCTCGACAATCACCAGCTCCGTTGTCCCCAGCACCGGATCAAGCTTCACGGCCACGTACTGGGAGTCAGGGCTGAATGCCAGTTGGCGAATAATCGCCTGATGCCAAAAAGTTGAAAGGTTGACTTCATGGAAGAGCTGAAGTTTAGGCGGGCGACGCACGCCGCGAGCAGGATTGCCCTGGCCAAAGGCGCAGGCCATGACGAGGCCTGAAAGAACGAGAGCAAGCGCACGTTTCATCATTCCGCTCCTTGGATGGCCGATGTGGTTGGGATCGGGACCATAGTACATATTTTCCGCAAAGCAAAATCATTAAAATGTCACCAGCGGCCTAGTGCAATAGGCAACGCCAGCGAATTTATTGGCTAAAACTATGGCCCTACGTAGGACTACGCAGGGCCGGCGCGACAAAAACAACAGTAAATAAAGTTTGGCTGCAAAATTGTCAGAAAAATCATTTCCTTATGAACTATTTGACTAGAATCAGATTTTTCACGGGAGAGAAAACTTGTTCGCCACCACGCCTTTACGTCATGCCGTACTGCTCAGCCTGTACGGCGCAGCAGCCCTGAGCTTCGCCCCCTCCGCCTTCGCGCAGACCGCCCCCGAAGCCAAGCAGGAAACCCAGATACAGTCGGTCAGCGTGGTCGGTTCGCGCCGCGCGACCACGTCATCCACCGACACCGTCGTGCCGGTCGATATCATCCCGATGAGCAAGAGCACAGAACAAGGCGGCCAGTTCGACCTGGCACAAACGCTGACCTATATCTCGCCATCGTTCAACTCGACCCGCCAGAGCGGCTCCGACGGCGCCGACCTGGTCGACTCCGCCGCGCTGCGCGGCCTCGGCTCCGACCAGACCCTGGTGCTGGTCAACGGCAAGCGCCGCCACACCACCGCCCTGGTCAACCTGTTCGGCGCCCGCAACCGCGGCAACACCGGCACCGACATGAACACCATTCCGCTGCTGGCGATCAAGGACGTGCAGGTGCTGCGCGACGGCGCCGCCGCCCAGTACGGCTCGGACGCCATCGCCGGCGTGATCGACATCGGCCTGAAAAAGAGCAAGGGCTGCGAAGCCATCGCCGGCTTCAGCGAATACTCCAAGCGCGACGGCAAGAACTACCTGACCTCGGCCTACTGCGGCTTCGAGATCGGCAGCGGCGGCGTGCTCGGCATCACCGGCGAGTACCTGGACCGTGGCCGCTCCAACCGCGCCGACGCCGGCAACCCGCGCATCATCGGCGACACCAAGACCAAGAACCAGTCGCTGTACCTGAACGGCGAACTGCCGACCACCGGCACCGGCAAGCTCTACTTCACCGCCGGCGCCCAGACCCGCGATGCATCGAGCGCCGCGTTCGCGCGCGGCGGCGTCGGTTCCGACGACATCCCGAGCCGCAACTCGGCCGCCATGTACCCGAACGGCTTCGTGCCGTTCATCAACGCCGACATCGACGACCGTTATGCGACCGTCGGCCATCGCGGCACGGTAGGCGACTGGAATATGGACGTGTCGCAGACCTACGGCTACAACAAGATGAAGTACAACATCAGCCACACGATCAACGCATCGATCGCCAACAAGGATCTGCTGAGCGGCGGCAAGGGCATCAGCCCGGACCGCTTCGACGCCGGCGGTTTCTCGTTCCAGCAGCTGACCACCAACCTCGACCTGAACCACTACTACGACGGCCTCATTGGTGACGGCCTGAACGTCGCCTTCGGCGGCGAGTACCGCAGCGAGAACTACAAGATCTTCGCCGGCGAACCGGGCTCGTACAACGACGTCGACGGCATCGGCTTCGGCGGCAACGCCGGCAGCCAGGGCTTCCCCGGCTTCCAGCCGGGCGACCAGGTCAACGCCAAGCGCCACAGCACCGCCGCCTACCTCGACCTGGAAGCTGACCTGAGCAAGACCGTCAAGCTGCAGGGCGCGGTGCGCTACGAGAAGTTCAGCGACTTCGGCTCGACCGTCACCGGCAAGCTGGCCGGCAGCCTGCGCGTGGCCGACAGCGTGCTGCTGCGCGGCTCGGCCAGTACCGGCTTCCGCGCGCCGTCGCTGCAGCAGGTGTATTTCTCGTCCACCTTCACCGACTTCATCGGCGGCGTGGCCACCGACGTGGTGCTGGCGCCGAACGGTGGCGCCGTCGCCAACGAGGCCGGCATTCCGAAGCTGAAGGAAGAGAAATCGACCAGCTTCACGCTGGGCTCGACCTGGACGCCGAACGCCGCCGTCTCCGTCACCGCCGACCTGTACAACATCAAGATCAAGGACCGCATCGTGCTGTCCGGCCGCTTCAATGCCGACACCTATCCAGCCCTGGCCGAGCGCCTGGCCAAGCTGGGCGTGGGCGAAGCGCAGTTCTTCGTCAACTCGGTCGACACCAAGACCCAGGGCCTGGACCTGACCGCGTCGCACAAGACCAACTTCGGTCCCAACAAGCTGACCACCTTCCTGGCGCTCAACGTCAGCAAGACGGAAGTGACCGGCATCCATGCGCCGGCATCGCTGAAAGGCTTCGAGGACGTGCTACTGTCGGAGAAGGAGCGCCTGTACATCGAGCAAGGCGCGCCGCGTTCGAAGGCCACGCTGGGCTTCGACTACGTGACTGGCCCGTGGGAAAGCGATCTGAAGATCATCCACTTCGGTCCGCAAACGCTGGGCACCTTCGACGGTACGGCAGCCGGCGTGCCTAACCAGCACTACGAGTCGAAGACCTCGGCCGACCTGAGCTTCACCTACACCATCAACAAAAACATGAAGTTCACCTTCGGCGGCAACAACATCTTCAACGTCAAGCCGACCACGCAGAACCCGGACCAGACCGACAACGGTTTCAAGTATGAAAGCGTGCAGTTCGGCCTGAACGGCGCGTCCTACTTCGGCCGCCTGTACGTCAAGTTCTAAGCTTGCTGCGGTGAGCATCGACGGCGCCTGCGGGCGCCGTTTTCGTTTCCGCCGGCGCGTAACGTTTGCTTACATCTCGCTAACGCCATCCAACCCGATGCCGTTCTACACTGCCTGCATCTTAGGCACAGGAGCGGGCTATGCGCCGGGCATTCTTACTCATGTTGTTACTCTCCCTGCTGCAAGGCGCGCTCGCCTATGCGGCGCTGGGCAGTTCCCCGTCCAACTTCGGCACGGCGCCCGTCCGCCAGGGCGCGCGCGCGCTGGCTACGGCCGGCGCCGGCGGCACGGCGGTCTACACCGTCAGCCAGAGCACGCTCGACAGCGGCACCGTGGTGCGCGAATACATGAACGCCGAGGGCGTGGTGTTCGCCGTCAGCTGGAACGGCCCCGCCCTGCCCGACCTGCGCACCCTGCTGGGCGACAAGTTCGCGGTGCTGACCAGCACCGCCGCCAAGCGTCCCAAGGCCGGCCATTCGCAACTGGCGGTCGAGCAGCAGGACGTGGTGATCGTCTCCGGCGGCCACATGCGCGCCTATGCAGGCCATGCGTGGATACCGGGCACGCTGCCGGCCGGCTTCGACACCAGCGTCATCGAATAGGGAGCCGCGCATGCCAACGTCCCTTGCCTCCGGCCGTCTGCGGCATCGCGCCGGCGCGGCGCTGCTGGCCTTGTTGCTCAGCGCCTGCGGCGGCGGCGGCGGCGACAGCAGCACCGCCGCCAGCACCGCCACCACGCAAGCAGCCGCCGCCGTCACGCCGGTGGTCAGCATCAGCGCCACGCCGACCGCCACCACCGTCGGCCAGGTCGTCACGCTGAGCTGGAGCGTCAGCAATCCCAGCACCAACGGCTGCACAGCGTCCGGCGCCTGGAGCGGCGCGCTGGACAACAGCGGCACGCAGACCGTCACGGCGGGCGCGGCCGGCACCGCCTACTACACCGTCACTTGCAGCGGCGTCAGCAAGACCACCAGCGTGGTCGTCAGCACGCCGCCGCCCTCGCCCAGCGTCAACCTCACGCTGGCGCCGGCCAGCATCACCACGGCGCAGAGTTCGGTGCTGAGCTGGTCGTCGGCCAACGCCGGCAGTTGCACCGCCAGCGGCGCGTGGAGCGGCGCCAAGGCGACATCGGGCTCGGTCAACATCGTGCCCAACGCGGCCGGCAACTTTGTCTACAACCTGTCCTGCAGCGGCGACGGCGGCAACGTCAATGCCAGCGCCGCGCTGAGCGTGACCGCGCCGCTGAGCAACAGCACCGCCATCATCGTCGACAGCGGCCCGACCGGCGTCAACGGCGCGATCAACATCCCCTACGTCAGCGTGACGGTGTGCCGGCCCGGCACCAGCACCTGCCAGACCATCGACCACGTGCTGCTCGACACCGGCTCCTACGGCCTGCGTCTGCTGGCCCCGCTCGACGCGGCGTTGAAGCTGCCGGCCGTCGCCGCCCCGTCCGGCGCCGACGCCGGCGAGTGCAGCAAGTTCATCAGCGGCTACACCTGGGGCGCGGTGCGCCAGGCCGACGTGCGCATGGCCGATGAACAGGCGGCCGGCATTTCCATCCAGGTCATCGGCGACGGCGGCGCCAACTACGCGGCCACGCCGTCCAGCTGCAGCAGCGCCGGCAACAACCTCGGCACGCTGGCGGCCATGGGCGCCAAGGGCATACTCGGCGTCGGCCTGTTCAAGCAGGATTGCGGCGACAGCTGCGCCAGGTCGGCGGTCGGCGGCGCCTACTACGCCTGCACCGCCAACGGCTGCACGGCCAGCAGCATGCCGCTGGCGTCGCAGGTCAGCAACCCGGTGGCCTCGTTCGCGGCCAACAACAACGGCGTGCTGGTGGTGCTGCCCGCCGTCGGCACGGCCGGCCTGAGCTCGGTGAGCGGCACGCTGATCTTCGGCGTCAACACGCAGGCCAACAACGCTATCGCCGGCGAAACGCTGTTCAAGACCAACAGCAGCGGCGACTTCAGCACCACCTACAAGGGCAAGAACTACGCGTCCAGCTTCATCGACAGCGGCTCCAACGGCTACTTCTTCAGCGACAGCACGATACGCACCTGCTCGGGCGGCGACTTCTACTGCCCCGCAGCCACGCTGTCGCTCAGCGCCGTCAACGCCGCCGCCGACGGCAGCGCCAGCGGCGCCGTCAACTTCAGCGTCGCCAACCTGGTGCAACTGGCATCCACCATCTCGGCGGCGCAGGTCGGCGGCACGGTGGGCGCGGCCACCGGCGCCGGCAGCTATTTCGACTGGGGACTGCCCTTCTTCTACGGCCGCCGCGTGTTCGTGGTGATGGAGGGCGCCACCGTCAACGGCAAGCCAGGACCGCTCTGGGCTTACTAGTACGTAATAGTTTGTGTTTTGTCACGGCCATGTCATCTGCGTTGGGTACAGTCGCCACCTTGAATTTTCTTAATCTTTGAGGTCTCGATGAAACTAAATCTGGTGATGTTGGCTGCGATGACGGCAGCCGGTCTGGTCGGTTGCGGCGGCGATTACACGCCTCCTCCGGCGATCCCGGAAGGCACGACAGTCACCCTGGCGTTGATGGAAACCACCGACATCCACGCCAACGTGATGAGCTACAACTACTACTCGCTGGCCGAAGACACCAGCCTGGGCCTGGAGCGCACTTCGACCCTGGTCAACGCCGCCCGCACCGAGAATCCGAACAACGTGCTGCTGGACGACGGCGACGTCATCCAGGGCACCCTGCTGGGCGACCTGCAAGCCGCGACCAAGCCGATCGCCTGCACCGACACCCTGGCCGTGCATAAAGCCATGAACGCCATGAAGTACGACGGCGGCGGCTTCGGCAACCACGAGTTCAACTACGGCCTGCCGCTGCTGAGCCAGATCACCAATACCGACTTCGGCATTCCCGGCGTCGCCAAGCCGACCGGCACCTGCGGTGCGCCATCCTTCCCGCTGGTGCTAACCAACGTCACCGGCGTGGCCAGCAACAAGCCCATCGTCCAGCCGTACACCCTGCTGCCGCGCACCTTCTCGGCCACCAAGCCGGACGGCAGCAAGCTCGACGTCAAGATGAACATCGGCATCATGAGCTTCGTGCCGCCGCAGATCCTGGACTGGGACCAGAAAAACCTGGCCGGCAAAGTCGCCGTGACCGGCGTGCAGGAAGCGGCCAAGCAGTACGTGCCCGAGATGCGCAGCAAGGGCGCCGACCTGGTGGTGGCGCTGTCGCACGGCGGCCTGGACCCAAGCGCCTACAGCCCGAAAATGGAAAACGGCAGCTATCACCTGACCAGCACCGGCATCGACGCGCTGCTGATCGGCCACTCGCACCTGATCTTCCCGAAAGGTAAAGAGACCGGCGCGGCGGCACTGGATCCATCGTTCGCCGCCTTCCCGGCCAGCGCCAAGATCGACGCCGTCAACGGCTTCGTCAACGGCGTGCCGACCGTGATGGCGCAGAGCTGGGGCCGTCGCCTGGGCATCATCAAGATGACGCTGGTCTTCACCGGCGGCAAGTGGGTGGTGCAGCAGGATAAGACCAGCGTGGAATCGCGCGGCTTCAAGTACACCGACGGCGCCACCATCGTCAAGGCCGACCCGGCCATCGCGCCCATCGTCGCCACCGAGCACGCGGCCACCATCGCCTACGCCAAGCAGCCGCTGGGCGTGACCACGGACTTCGAGATGTCGGCCTACTTCGCGCTGGTCGGCGACGTCAGCGCAATCCAGCTGGTCAACCAGGCGCAGCTGGACTACGTGAAGAAATTCATCGCCGCCAGCACCGATGCGACCATCTCCAGCTACAAGAACATTCCGGTGATCTCGTGCAGCGCGCCGTTCAAGGCGGGCCGCAATGGTGCTTCGGACTTCACCGACGTCGCGCCGGGCGCCAGCGCTGCCGCACCAATCGGCCTGCAAGTGCGCAATCCGGGCGACCTCTACCTGTACAGCAACAACAACCTGCAGGCAGTGAAGATCAAGGGTTCCGACCTGAAGGCCTGGCTGGAAACGGCGGCCAAGCAGTTCGGCCAGATCGATCCGGCCAAAACCACCGAGCAGGACCTGGTACCGTCGTACGGCACGATCTACAACTACGACGTGTTCTACGCCGAGAACAATGCGCTGACCTATCAGATCGACGTGACCAAGCCGGTGGGCAGCCGCATCGTCAACCTGACCTACCTGGGCAAGGCAGTGGCCGACGGTGACGACTTCATCGTCGCCACCAACGACTACCGCGCGGGCGGCGGCGGCGCCGTGCCTGGCATCGACGGCAGCAAGACCATCATCAAGTCGCCGGACGCCAACCAGACCGTGGTCAGCAACTACCTGACGGCGCAAGGCGCGGCCAGCGGCAAGGTCACGCTGGCGGCCAACGGCAGCGCGCGCAGCTGGAGCTTCGTCAAGGTGGCGACGGCTGGTCCGGTGATACTGCGTTCGGCGCCTGGCCATCTGGCATTGGCGAAGAGCAGCGGCATCACCGCCGTCACGGCTGAAGGCGCGACGGATGCGAACGGCTTCGCCAAGTACGCGGTGGATCTGAGCAAGTAAGTCTGAGCAAAAAAAGCGTGGTGCGCGGGGCCGGTGACGCCGGCTCCGCTTATCGTGAGGTCCATATCATGCAAGTTAAAAATTATCCTGCTGTCGCGCTGATCGCCGTGCTGGCCGGCGTGTTCCTGTTCGGCTGCCAGCTGCAGCAGGAAAAGCCGACCTCGGCGCAAATCGAAACCGTGGGCATGAGAGCCATGCAGCAGGCCGACGCCAGCGCCGAGCGCAAGCTGATGTCGTGGTCGGCGCAGCAGATGCCGGTGGCGCAGCGTGAGCTGGCGTTGCTGTATCAAACCCGTCCCGACCAGCGGGCCGATGCGCTCAAGCTGTTCGAGCAGGCCGCGCGCGGCGGCGACGTCGATGCCGCCTTCCAGTTGGGCGAGATGTTGCGGGTGGGCGTGGTGGGCGTGAAGGCGGCGCCGGCAGCGGCCGCGCCTTGGTACGCGATGGCGGCCGGGCAGCGCCATGCCAAGGCTGCGCTGGTGCTGGGCATGCTGTACAAAAACGGCGACGGCGTCGCGCGCGACGACGCACAGGCCGCGCACTGGCTGAACGCCGCCAGCGAGTTGGGCAATCCGCATGCGATGTTCCTGCTGTCGAACATCTACCAGGAAGGCCGGGGCGTGGCGCAAGACACGGCGCGCGCCCGCCACCTGCTGGAAGAAGCCGCCGAGCACGAATATCCGCCGGCGATCCAGGAACTGGCGATGACGGTACAACTGGGCGACGCCCTGAGTCCCAAAGACGAACGCCGCGCCGGCTACCTGCTCAAGGAAGCCGCCGAACACCGCCACAACAACTGGAATCGCTTTTGACGCGCATTTGATGGCGTCGTAAATCCGGCGGGCCCGCAGTGCTAGAATCGACCATCACTGCGGGAGAATGTCATGCCAAAACTCACCATTGAATTGCCAACCGCACTCAGTCGAAGTCTCAATGCCCTAACGGACAACGACAAAATCAAAGCGCAGGAATTTATCCTGGAGTCGATAGCGGAAAAGATTGCCCAGCTCATGGGAAAAGAAAAAATCCACTCGATCGCCGATGAAAGATTCGAGAAATTCCTGAAGGACAAGCGCTCAATTTCCTGGGAAGAGGCCAGCGACTACCTGAAGCGACGAGCTGCTGGCGAAACCCCTCCACCACCGACGCCTAAGAACTTCACTCCCTGATCAGATCATGGCACGCCTGGAACTGATGCCAGAAGCGATCGACGATCTCGATCGCATTCTGAATTTTCTAGTTCAAAACAAAACGCCAAACGCATCAACCAAGATTCAGGAAATCCAGCAATCGATCAATGTTCTGAAACTTACCCCATTGATCGGCCATTCCATCCGCGACGGCAAACGGGAACTCTTCATTGGCAAGCGAAGACATGGCTATGTCGTTATTTACAGGTACTTTGCCGATATCGACACGGTGTTTGTTCTTGCAATACAGAGCCAGCGACAACAACGGCAGCGTTGAGCAGCGCACAGACCTTCATTAGTCGCGCTCCTAGACTGGGTAAGCAGTATCCCCCTATCATTCGCCACGCAAGGAGCCGACATGAGAACCACCGCCCGTCCGCAGGACAAAATCCCCAAGCCTATCCCGACCGAAACCGATGTCCAGGATGCGATCACGTTGCTGACGGAAGACCATGAGCACGTCAAGTCGCTGTTCGAACAATACGAAGAACTGGGCGACCGCGCGCACGTCAGCAAACAAAAACTGGCTTTGCAGATCTGCACCGAACTGACCAAGCACGCCACCGCCGAAGAGGAAATCTTCTACCCCGCCGTGCGCGCCGCCACCAAGGATGACGACATGCTCGACGAAGCCGTCGTCGAGCATGCCTCTGCCAAGGACCTGATCGCACAAATCATTTCGATGGAGCCCACCGGCGATCTGTACGATGCCAAAGTCAAGGTCCTATCCGAGCTGATCGACCATCACGTCAAGGAAGAAGAAACCGAGATGTTCCCCAAGGCCCGCAAGGCCAAGCTGGACCTCGATGCGCTCGGCGCCCAGGTCGCCGCCCGCAAGGAACAGATCGAACTGCCTCCGCACTAGGCCTGGCTCATCCAGAACGCCAGCTCCTTGGCGCGGTTGCCGCTCTTCCAGCCCGTCAGCGGCTGGAAGATGGATTTCGGATCGCCGCCGTTCGACAGGAAGGCCCGCCACGCGAAGTGGTCGTACACGCCTTCGATATGCACCGCATACGCCTGCGCCAGCGCCTTGTCGCCGCGGATGATGACCAGGTTCTCATCGTTCTTGCTCGACGCCGCCGGCGAAAAGTTGTGCGATCCCGTCACCACCATGCAGTCGTCGGAGAACGGATCGATGACTATCGTCTTCGAATGGATGATCGCGTTCAAGCCCGCATTCAGGTACATGCTGCGCTGGAATTCCTCCAGCGCCCAGGCCGGCAGATTGGCCGGCGGTACGCCGTCCGGCTTCAGCACTTCGTTATGGAAGCGATTGAGGTCGGCGCCGTTGGCGATCACCTGCGCGTTGTGCTCGGTGACGACGCCCTTCTCGCTCTGCGTCACCGCCGACACCACGCCGCGGATGTAGGGCGCATCCGTCTCGGTCACGCGCGCCAGCAGCGCCTGCAGCAGCGGCGACTGCCCCGGCATGAACATCAAGAACAGCGCGCCCTGCTTGGCGTTGGCGATCGCCTCCAGCACCGGCGCAAATTCCGCCTGCGCCTTGGTGGCGGCGAAGAAGGTCGTCACCTTGCCGTCGTCCGTGGGACGGCCGTTGGCAACGCGCAGCGCGTCGGGCATGTCGTCGCCCACTTCGGCCAGCTTGCGCCATTGCTGATAGAAGCGATTGGCGGTGACGGGACGCTCGACCACCAGCACATTGTTCAACTGCGTGCACAAGCCGGTGGTGGTCCAGTTGGTGCTGCCGGTCAGTACGCGCTGCGCCTGGCCGCCTGCGGGTTCCACCTCGACCACGAACTTGTTGTGCACGCTGGGGCTGGACGCGCCCTTGTGCGACAGGTCGCGATGCTTGACGATGACGCCGGCCGCCTCCAGCTCATGCGCGGTGTCGTCGAAGGTGGAGGTGCCGTTGCCCAGCAGCAGATGGCAGCGTTCGCCGAACGCCTTGAGGCCGGCGATCAGCTCGGGATCGTTCAGCTCATACAGCGCGGCGTAGATGTGGTTGCCGCGACGGTCGGCATTGGCCATGAAGTCCAGCAGCGCATGACGGGCCTGCCCCGCCAGGTAGCGGCGCCCCGGATAGCCCGGCTCGGCCAGCTGCGCCTTCAGGGCCTTCAGCGATTTGATGCTGACTTCACCGCCAACCAGCCGCGTCACCACCTGCGACATGATGGTGCCGCGGTTGAAGTAGGCGGCCACGCCTTCCGACGACGCGTCCGCCGCCCGCGGCGCCACCCAGTCCGAAGCTTCGGCCTCGCGCAGCACGAAGCCGCCGGCGCCGTTCGCGCCGGCCGTCATCGGCGTCACCCGGTAGGCGGCCTTGCCGGCCTGTTCGACGTCGTGGTCCATCCACATGCAGCGGCGTATCGGCGAGTCGGTGGAGGCGATGCCGCCGGCCGGCACGGCCGTTCCCGCCGAGCTGGCCGGGATGCGGTTGTTGAGTACTTTGATATTGCCGGTCAGCAAATCCTTGCGTTCCAGGCGGAAGCCGACGATGTCATCGCTCCAGGGCTCTGGCGTCCAGGCCAGCAGGGCATCATCGGAATTGGCGATCACTTGAAGATGAGCAGGCATAACTCCTCCGGTGAGAAAGTTTGCGGAAAGTCAATGCACTATAGTTCGTAATATGCATCGAATCTACACACTTTATCACCGCGGATACCGCGCACCTATGACGGTGGCCCCGTGATTTTTTTTCACGCAGCGGCCAGCCGCTCCATCTCCCGCTGCATATTGTCGATGGCGCGCTCGTTGTACTGGTCGGCGAAATAGGCGTTGCCGAACAGTTGGCCGGCCTCGGCCTTGCGGCATAGATGGGCCAGCGCGCCGCCGCGCTGCCGGCGGTACTCCGGGTCCGGCAGATGGATGTATTCCTGCCGGATCGCGCGCGCATAGTTCTGGTAGACCTCGTCGTCCTGCCCGAGGATGGCGAGGTCGACGCTGAGCAGCGTGTCCTTCAGGCGGTGGCTGATCGAAGCTTCCTGGAAGTGGTCGGTGGCGCGTATCAGCTCGGCCGCGTCGCCCATCTCCTGTCCCAGGTGGCTGCCCAGCCACAGCTGGGCGCTGGCTTCCTCGTTGGTCAGCGCGCCCGGATCGCCGCCGTGGCCGTACTCGGCGTCATGGAACCAGAACGCTTGCTTGACGATGTCCACGTCCGCCGGATCGGGACCGGTGTTGGCCGCCCACACGCGGATCTCGCACAGGCCGTGCACCAGGTGGTCGAGGTTGTGATAGTGCCGCGCCGGGCCGCCGTAGGCCGAGGCGCCGGTCAGCTGCGCGAACCATTGATCGGCATGGGCGATGGCGGTGGCGTCGCGGTGGGCGTAGTCCCACAGCGTTTCCCACTCCTTGCGCAGCCAGCTCAGCACCCAGGCGTGGTAGGCCGGGCCGGGCACGAATTTCTTCATGATCCAGTTCCAGCCGATCGGCCCTTCCAGCGCCTTGACGAAGCTGGAGCTGACCGAGCCGAGGTCGCGCGGCGGCATGACGAAGATGGTCTTGGCGCCCTGCAGCACGTCGACGTTGGTTTGCTGTATCAGGTTTTCATAGTCGAAATCGGCAGTGGTGCGGATGCCGCGTATCAGGCAGTGCACGCCCTGCTTCTTGGCGGCGCGCGCCGTGTAGTCACCCTTGACGATGACCACCTGCACATTGTCCCAGCCCTGCTCGGCGCAGCTGAGGGCGATGATGTTCTTGCGCTCCTCGGCCGAAAACTTGGGCTTCTTGGCCGGGTTTTCGGACAGGAACACCACCACCTCGTCCGCCAGCGAACGGGCTTCGTTCATCACCCACATATGCCCGTTGGTGATCGGGTCCAGGGTGCCCGAAAAGCCGATTTTCCTCATACGCCACTCCAACGCCATGTCAAAGTTGCATTTTAGACTGGAGTGGCCCTTGCAGTCTCAGGAAAATCGAGTTTGATCAGCAGCCCGCCCAGGCGCTCGGACTGGCCCAGGGTCAGCGCGGCGCCGTGGCGTTCGGCGATGGATTTGATGATCGCCAGCCCCAGCCCGCTACCGCCGGCCGAGCTGCCCGGCACGCGGTAGAAGCGGCTGAACACGCGCTCGCGCTCTTCCGGCGGGATGCCGGGGCCGGAATCCTCGACGCAGAGGATGACGCGGCCCGGCGCGGCCTTGGTCGCGCCCGCAACACGGCGCAGGTCGATATCGACGGTGCCGCCGGCCGGCGTGTACTTGATGGCGTTGTCGACCAGGTTGCGCAGCAGGATGATCAACGCATCGGGCTGGCCATCCACGGCGGCTTCGTCGGCATGATGCAGGCCCAGGTCGATCTGGCGGGCTTGCGCCAGGCCGGCCATGTCGCCTAGCGTGCGCTTGACCAGGTCGCTGATCGGCACCGGCTCCAGCTTGACGTCGTTGACCGAGCCTTCCTGCCGCGCCAGCACCAGCAACTGTTCGACCAGCCGCGTGGCGCGCTCGATGCCGGCCGTGACGCGGCCGATGGCGACGCTGCGCGCGGCCTCGTCCTGCGCCCGTTCCAGGCTCAGCACCTGCAACTTCAGCGCCGCCAGCGGCGAGCGCAGTTCGTGGGCGGCGTCGGCGACGAAGTGCTGCTGGGCGTCGAACGCCGTGCGCACGCGGCCGAACAGCAGGTTCAGCTCGTGCACCAGCGGCAGCACTTCATCGGGCAAATCGTTTTCCGACACCGGCGACAGATCGTCCGCCTGACGCGCCGCCACCTGCCGCTTGACGCGCGACACCGGCGCCAGCGAACCGCTGACCACCCACCACACCACCAGCATCAGCACCGGCGCCATGACGGCGATCGGGCCGACCGTGCGCAGCGCCAGCGTGCCCGCCATGCGCTGGCGCACCGCCATGTCCTGCGCCACCTGCACCGTCTGGTTACTGGTCTGGACGGAGAAGATGCGGTAGGTGGTGTTGTTGGCCTTGACGTTGGAGAAGCCCAGCACGGCCCGCTGCGGCAGCGCCGCGCGCGACAGCGAACGGAACACTTGCGCGCCGTCCGGCGTCCATACCTGCACCACCAGGTCGTCGTTTTCGGGATCGGCCGCCGTGTCGGCCGCCTTGTTGGTCAGCGTGGCGCTGGAGCGCAGCGACATCGCCATCTGCTGCATGTGGTAGTCGAAGATCTGGTCGGCGTCGCTGAGCGCGCTGCGGTAGGCGATCATCGCCTGCGCGATGGCCGCCATCGTGATGGCGGCCAGCAGGAACCACAGCAAACGTCCGCGCAGCGAGTGCGTTACCACGGGCACCCGTGGCAGCGACGGCATCTTCACCTTCATAGTTTGGGCACCATGTATCCCAGGCCGCGCACGTTTTGGATCAGTTCCGCGCCCAGCTTCTTGCGCAGGCCGTGGATGTAGACTTCAACCGCGTTGCTGTTGACTTCATCCTTCCAGCTGTACAGCTTTTCCTCCAGCTGATGCCGCGACAGCACGATGCCCGGCCGAGCGATCAGCGCTTCCAGCACCGCCCATTCCCGCGCCGACAGGTTGACCTGCTTGCCTTCGGCGATCACTTCGCGGGTTTGCGGATTGACCGTCACGCCGCCGTGTTCGAAGATCGGCTCGGCGCGGCCGGCCGAACGGCGCAGCAAGGCGCGGATGCGCGCCAGCAGTTCGTCGAGGTCGTAGGGTTTGAGCACGTAGTCGTCGGCGCCGGCGTCCAGGCCGGCGATGCGCTGTTCCTTGGCGTCGCGCGCGGTGGCGACCAGCACAGGAGTCAGCTCCTTGCGCGCGCGCATCGAGCGCAGCACGTCGAGGCCGTCTTTGCGCGGCAGGCCCAGGTCCAGCAGCACCAGGTCGTAGGTCTGGGTTTGCAGCGCGGTGTCGGCCATGTCGCCGTCCTTGACCCAGTCGACCGCGTAGTGCTCGGCCCTCAGCAGGTCGAGCACTACCTCGCCGATCATCGTGTCGTCTTCTACCAGCAGAAGTCGCATATTGTTTCCTTTCTGTTTTTGTGTTGCGTTCTGCCGGCGTTCCGGCTTAGCCCAGTCGCACCGGGATAAAGATTTTATCGTCGCCGCGCTGTATCAGCAATGCCACCGACTTGCCGGACTTGTCGACCACCTCGCGCACCTGCTCGATGGTGTTGACCGGACGGCCGTTCACCGACAGCAGCACATCGCCCGGCTGCACGCCGGCATTGGCCGCCGCGCCGCGCGCATCCTCGATCAGCAAGCCGTTCGGAATGCCGGACTGGCGCTTCTCGATGCTTTCCAGCGGACGCAGCGACAAGCCCAGCTTCAGCTTGGCGCTGGCCTGGTCGGGGCGCTCGCCATCGGCCGCCGCGACCTTGTCGTTGGCGTTGCCCAGCGTGGCTTTCAGCGATTCCAGCTTGCCCTGGCGCCAGACTTCTATCGTCACTTTATCACCTGGCGTGGCCAGGCTCACCATTGCCGGCAAATCGCCGGAGCTGACGATCTTGGCGCCGTTGAGCGTGCGGATCACATCGCCCGGTTTCAGACCTGCCTTGTCGCCGGGGCCGCCCTTCTCGACATTGGACACCAGCGCGCCCTCAGGCGTGGCCAGGTTGAAGGAATCGGCGAAGCCCTGGTTGATCTCCTGCACCGTCACGCCCAGCTTGGCGTGCGTGACCTTGCCCGTCGAAACGATCTGGTCCTTGATCTTGCCGGCCACCTCGATCGGGATCGCGAATGACAAGCCCTGGTAGCCGCCGGTCTGGCTGTAGATCTGCGAGTTGATGCCGACCACCTCGCCGCGCGTGTTGAACAGCGGGCCGCCCGAGTTGCCGGGATTGACGGCGACGTCGGTCTGGATGAACGGCACATTCCCGTCCGGCAGCGAGCGGCCCTTGGCGCTGACCACGCCGGCGGTCACGGTGTTGTCGAGGCCGTATGGCGAGCCGATGGCCAGCACCCACTCGCCCACTTTCAGGTCGTTGCCCTTGGCCAGCGGTACCACCGGCAGGTTCTTGGCGTCGATCTTCAGCACGGCCACATCGCTTTTCGGATCGGAGCCCAGCACCTTGGCGCGGAACTCGCGGCGGTCGGTCAGCTTGACCACCACTTCGCTGGCGTCGCGCACCACGTGGGCGTTGGTCAGGATGATGCCGTCGGCGCTGATGATGAAGCCCGAGCCCAGGCCGTGGGTCGGCACGCTGCGCTGGCCGCCGCGCTGCTGCGGGCCCTGGAAGCGGCGGAAGAATTCATAGAACGGATCGTCGGCAAACGGATCTGCGCGGCCGGCCTGTTCGCCGCCGTCGTAGGCGGTCTTGGTGCTGCCGGTGACGCTGATGTTGACCACGGCCGGGCCGTTATGTTCGGCGATCACGCTGAAGTCGGGCAGCGCGATGGTCGGCGCAGGCACGGCGACGGGCGTACCCGCTTGCGGCGCGGCGGCCTGGGCCACGGCGGGGGCGGCGGCAACGGCGGTTCCCTGTTGAACGGCGACGGCGCCGCCCACGCCTATCACGCCCAGCACGGCCACGGCAAGGGCTGCACGTTTGAGAGTCGATACGGACATAGCTGCACTCCTGAATGAATGAGGTTTGTAGATGTATCCAATATGAGGGTAAAAACTTAGACCCGTCTTAACTATACAATTGCTTACAAGCGGGGTGAAGTTTACGCAAAACTGGCCGGATATACCGGCCAGTCAGGACTACTCAGTCAGGCCGGATCAGGCGGCTTGGCGCTGCTCCAGGGCGGTGACGTTCTCGCCGCCGCCGATGACGATCTTGCGCGGCTTGAGCGCTTCAGGCACTTCGCGCACCAGCTCGATGCTGAGCATGCCGTTGTCGAAGCTGGCGCCGGTCACCTTGACATGGTTGGCCAGCTGGAAGCGCTGCTCGAAATCGCGGGCCGCGATGCCGCGGTGCAGATAGGTGCGCTCGGTGGCATCCTTCTGCTTGCGGCCAACCACGTGCAGCGAATCGCGTTCGAAGGTGATGTCGATTTCCGAACGGTCGAAGCCGGCCAGCGCCATCACGATGCGGTATTGGTCGTCCGAGACCAGCTCGATGTTGTACGGTGGGTAGCTAGGGGTGGCATCGCCGCGCTGGGCGTCGTTCAGCAGTTGTGCCAGACGATCGAAGCCGATGGCGGAGCGATACAGTGGGGTCAGGTCGAAGTTGCGCATGGTAGATATCCTTTTCAAGTTAAGCGATATGGGCGGGGAAGATTCCCCTCGGTGGTCCCCATCTGGGCAACCACTGAGTCCGATATAGGATGGTTTCCGGGGCTTTCAAGGCCTTGAAAAACGGCCACAAGATCCCCAGAGCCGCAAATTTTTTTGAAAATATTTACGCTGCACTGCGCCATGCCTTTGCCAGATTTGCAAGTTACCCCCGTGCTACACTCTTCTTCTTGTCCATCCCATTTATCGACCACATGTCTATATCTCGTGCCGCCCTCGCCGTCCTGATGGCTACCGCCTTCAGCGCCCAGGCAGAAGCCATCTCCGAACAGCCTTACCCAGGCACCATCGTCTTGAAAGTGGACGCCACCAACACGGCGCAACAAATCTTCCGCGTGCGCGAGAGCATCCCCGCCAAGCCGGGCAAGCTGACGCTGCTGTATCCGCAGTGGATACCGGCCAACCACGGCCCGAGCGGCGCGCTGAACCAGTTCGCCGGCCTCAAGGTCAGCGCCAACGGCAAGCCGCTGGAATGGAAGCGCGACACCGTCAACGTTTACGCCTTCCATATCGAGGTGCCGAAGGATGCATCGTCGGTGGAGGTGGAATTCCAGTACCTGTCGCCGGTGGAAGCCAACCAGGGCCGCACCACGATCACCAACGACATCCTCGGCGTGCAATGGCAATCGCTGACGCTGTACCCGGCCGGCTACAACAGCCGCCGCATCACCATGCAGCCCAACCTGACCGTGCCGGCCGGCTGGCAATACGGCACCGCGCTGGAGACCGCCACGCGCAACGGCGACGAGATCGCCTTCAAGCCGCTGGACCTGGAAGCGATGATGGATTCGCCGCTGTTCGCCGGCCGCCACTTCCGCCGCATCGACCTCGACCCGGGCGCGAAAGTGCCGGTGCACCTGAACGTGGTGGCCGACACGGCCGAGCAGCTGGAAGCGACGCCGGAACAGATCGCCCCGCACCGCGCCATGGTGCAGCAGGCCTACAAGCTGTTCAACTCGCAGCACTACCAGCACTACGACTTCCTGTTCGCCATCAGCGACGAGTTCGGCGGCATAGGCCGCGAGCATCACCAGTCGAGCGAGAACGGCGTCAAGCTGGGCTACTTCAGCGAGTGGGCCAAGCACGAGGCGCGGCGCGAACTGCTGCCGCATGAATTCACGCACTCGTGGAACGGCAAGTTCCGCCGCCCGGCCGACCAGAACGTCCCCAACTTCAACACCCCGCTGCAGAACTCGCTGCTGTGGGTGTACGAAGGCCAGACCCAGTACTGGGGCGCGGTGATCGCCGCCCGTTCCGGACTGATCAAGACCGAGCACACGCGCGACCTGCTGGCCGCCACCGCCGCCCGCTACGACAACACCCGCGGCCGCGAATGGCGCGCGGTGCAGGACACCACCAACGATCCGATCGTCAACGCCCGCCGTCCGCAAGGCTGGAACAACTGGCAGCGCGCCGAGGACTACTACTCGGAAGGCGAGTTGATCTGGCTGGACGCCGACACCCTGATACGCGAAAAATCCGGCGACAAGCGCTCGCTGAACGACTTCGCCCGCAACTTCTTCGGCGTCGACGACGGCGTCAACGTCGCCAAGCACTACACGTTTGACGATGTGGTGAAGGCGCTCAACGCCATCCAGCCTTACGACTGGGCCAGCTTCCTGCGCACCCGCCTCGACGGCCACGGCCCAGGCGCTCCGCTGGACGGCCTGGCGCGCGCCGGCTGGAAACTGGTCTACACCGACAAGCCGACCGACTTCATGAAGGCCCAGGAAGAACAAAGCAAGTCGGCCAACTTCCAGTACTCGCTGGGCTTCTCGGTGGGTGCGGAAGGCAAGCTGGAAGCCTTCCAGTGGGAAGGCCTGGGCTTCAAGGCCGGCCTGTCGGGCGGCAGCACGCTGCTGGCCGTCAACGGCCGCGCCTACAAGGCCGAAGTGCTGCGCGCCGCCGTCACCGCGGCCAAGACCGGCAAGGAACCGATCAGCCTGTTGGTCAAGAAGGGCAATCTGTACCAGACCTACGCGCTCGACTACCACGGCGGCCTGAAGTATCCGCGCCTGGAACGCATCGAAGGCACGCCGGACCGCCTTGAGGCAATTCTGCAACCGCTGAAGTAATTGTCGTACCGTTGGGGGCCGGCCAGTTGTGCCGGCGCCCCATCAGGTTATACTGGCCCCATGCCAGATCGGAACGACACCCATCCTCCACCGCGCACCGAGCTAGAAGAGTTGCGCGCGTCCGACCGCATATTCCGCGCCCTGCTCGACAATGCCTCCGTCCTGATCTCGACTAAGGATTTGCAAGGCAATGTCACGATGGCCAACCGCCACTTCGAGATCCTCGATGGCTACGATGCCGAAAGCTTCGTCGGCTCCAATGTGTTTGAATTATTCCCGCGCGAAATCGCCGAACAGCTGTGGCGCAACGACCGCATGGCCGCGCTGGAAAAGCGCGCCATCCACGAGGAAGAATCGGTCTACCACCGCGACAAGACGCTGCACACCTACATGACCGTGAAGTTCCCGCTGCTCGACGACGACGGCGAGGTCTATGCCACCTGCGCCTTCTCCACCGACATCACCGAAGCCAAGGCCGCGCAGGTCGACAGCGTCACCGACGAGCTGACCGGGCTGAAGAACCGCCGCTATTTCAACATCCGCTTCGGCGAAGAACAAAAGCGCGCCCAACGCGACCGCCGCCTGCTGACCTTGCTGCTGATCGACGTCGACCGCTTCAAGGAATACAACGACCACTACGGCCATCCGCAAGGCGACCACGTGCTCAAGGCCGTTGCCGACGCCATGCACAAGACGCTGCACCGGCCGGGCGACCTGTGCTTCCGCATCGGCGGCGACGAGTTCGCCTGCCTGTTCGCCAGCAACAGCAGCAATGAAAGCGAGGCGCTGGCCGAACAGATACGCGCCAACGTGGAAGCGCGCCGCATCCCGCACCAGGCCAATACGCCCGGCGGTCATGTGACGCTGTCGCTGGGGCTGACCTTCATACAGCCGGACGCGACGCTGAGCCAGGACCAGATCTACGAACTGGGCGACCAGGCGCTGTACCGGGCCAAGCACAAGGGCCGCAACGCCGTCTCGCGCTAGGCCCGGCCAGCCCGGGCGCTTCGGCGAACGGATGATTTGGTGTATGCTAATCGTATGAACAAAGACACCGACATCCAACTCAGCGGCCCCTTCAAGGCCACCGACGGCTCCGGCCGTGCCCATGACGCCAAGGCGATCCGTATCTTCGACGAAGGTTACGGCGCGATCGACGTGTATGTGGACTTTAGCGCTTCGATCAGCGGCCTGCACAAGGACAAATCGCTGATCGACGCCGTGGTCGCGCAACTGCGCACCGTCGGCTACAAGGGCCCGGCCCTGACCGCCGGCGACTCCGTCCTGCAGGAAAGCAAACTGCTGGTGCTGGAAGCGCCGGACGAATTCAACACCTTCGCCGCCGGCAAGGGTTGGAAAGACCTCGCCGAAGAATTCGACGACGAGTAACTCCGGCCTTAGTTAAACAGCTTCTTCAACGCATCCTTCACATCGATCTTGATTTTCTTCGACTGCTGCGCGCCCGGCTGCGCAGCGGTCTGCTGTGCGTCGTCGCCATTCTGCGATGACGGCACATCGGCCGCCGCCACCAGCCACTGCGGCTGCTTGGCCGCCGCCAGCTTGGGCAAGCCATCGCTGCCGAAAGCCTTGTTCATGTAAGCGAAGTCCATATTGATCTCGTTGTTCAGGATCGAACCATCCTCGCGCAAGATGCTCGGCGTACCGTGGATGCGGGCGCCCAGGCCGGCCAGGATGCGCTTCAGGTTCAGTCCGGTTTGTTCGGCGGTTTTCGGATCGAACTCGCAAGTGCGGCCAGGCGCCACGTCCAGCGTACTCCAGTATTTCTTCCAGGCGGCGGCGCCATTCTCGGCGCACCAGAGGCGCGACGCGGTCTGCCATTTCGCCACGCCCGCGCCCTTGAGCTCCTGCAGCGACGACGGCAAAACGTAGAAGGTGGTGTTCACACCGCGTCCATTTTTGCTGAGCTCCTGCTCGAAGCGCTGGCAAAAGCCGCAATCGACGGCGGAGAACAGCACCTGCTTGCGGCCGCCACCGTCGCCATAAGTGACCTTGATCAGCTTGTCGTACTCGATGGCGCCCATCACCTCCTGCCGCAGATCGTTCAACTCTTCGCTGTTCATCTTGCGCGGCGGAGTGCCGTTGGTGGTGAATACCTGAAAGCCTTGCGCGTCGCCGTAGATCGTGCCCGCTTCATTGATGATGCCAACAAAGGCGCCCTTGTTATCGTTCAGCACGTACATGCCGCGCACCAGGGTTGGCACGGCACGGCTGTCGTTTTCCGTGATGCCCAGGCTCCTGTTGGCGCGCGCCACGTTGGTCAGCAGGTTGTGGGTTGCGCTGCGGCCATCTGCTTGCGCCGGCGGCGCCAGCATCGCGCCGGCCATGCCCACCACGGCGCCGAGTGCGCGCCACTGTCCGAAGCTCTGTTTGAATACGTTCATCGCTAACCTTTCCTGATTTGCCGGCGCAGCCAGGCATTAAACAAAAGAAAATATTATATAACAATGTTATTCAGATATATCGATCGCTCCAGGCCGCGATCAGGTTCGCCACGTAGACGGCGTCGTCGCGATCGGTCAGCAAATGGTCCGCGCTGTCGAGCGAGATGAAGCTCTTCGGATGCTTGGCGGCGGTGAAAATCTCCATCGCGTTGCTGATGCCCACCGTGTCATCGCCCGGCGCGTGCATCACCAGCAAGGCCCGCTTCAGGGCCGCGATTTTCACCTTCAAATTGTGCGCGCCCGCATCCTCGACAAATTGCTGCTTGATGCGGAAAGGCCGGCCCGCCAGCTGCACCTGCGCCTCGCCGGTGCGGGCGATTTCATCGAGGTGCTGGCTGAACATGCCGGTCACTTGGCCGGGGTCGCTCGGCGCGGCCAGCGTCACCACCGCCTTCACTTCCGGCACCTGGGCCGCGACCGCCAGCACCGCCGCACCGCCGAGGCTGTGGCCGATCAGCAGGCTGGGCGCCATGCGGCTTCCGCGCAGATAGTCGGCCGCCGCCAGCAGGTCCGCCAGGTTGGACGAGAAATTGGTGTTGGCGAATTCGCCCTCGCTGGCGCCCAGGCCGGTGAAGTCGAAACGCAGCACGGCAAAGCCATGCTCGGTCAGGGCCTGGGCGATGCGGCTGGCGGCAAACACGTCCTTGCCGCAGGTGAAGCAATGGGCAAACAAGGCATAGGCCTTGATCTCCCCCGTCGGCATATCGAGCCGGGCCGCCAGCTTCTGGCCGTCGGCGCCGGGGAATTCAAATCGTTCAGATCGCATGGTGCTTCCTGCTGTAAATGACAGCCTCCATTTAACCAAACAAACCGTGCAGATACCAGCGCGCCGACTGTTCGCCCTCGTGGCCGGTGCGCTCCCGGTACAGCCAGTAGTGGGCGAAATCCTCGCCCTCGGCCATGAAATAGTCGCGGGTTTGCATGGTGCTCCACCAGCCGGCCTCGATGCGCTCGCCGGTGGACATGATCTTCAGCGGCGAGCCGTAGAACGGCCGGTGGTCGCGCATCAGCAAGGGGATGGGCTTGGCCAGCAGCCAGGCAGGGCGCGGCAGGCTGGGCATGTCCGGCGGCAGCTGGGCGCGGGCGTCGGAGGGACGGATTTTTTCCTGCACGCTGACCCAGGCGTTGGCCTGCTCGGGGCGGTAGTCGGCGCGCGGCGCGGCCTGCAGCACGTTCTCCGGCCCCAGCCGCGCGGTCAGCACTTCCAGCAGGCGCTGCCAGTCCTCCTTGCTGCCGCCCGGCTCGGGGAACAGCGAGTCGCTCGGCGGCGCCATCGGCTGTACCTGCGGCGCCTCCAGGCACAGGCCGATCACCGGCGCATCCAGCACCTGCTTGGCCAGTCGTTCCTTGAGCAGGCGCACCAGATGCTCGTCGCGCCAGACCGGCTCGG
This sequence comes from Rugamonas rivuli, assembly GCF_009380165.1. Taxonomy (GTDB): domain Bacteria; phylum Pseudomonadota; class Gammaproteobacteria; order Burkholderiales; family Burkholderiaceae_D; genus Rugamonas; species Rugamonas rivuli. The sequence goes on along the minus strand of NZ_WHUF01000002.1, from coordinate 65,276 downwards.
CCAGCACGATGTCGATCACCGTCGGCGGGCCGGCCACCTTGCCGCGTTCATGCTCCAGCAGCAGGCGGATGCGCTCGACCGCGAACTGGTGCGCGCTGAGCCAGCCGGTCAGCTGTTGCAGCAGGCGGCGCGCGCCGAACAGCAAGGCCTCGGCGTTTTCCACGCGGTCGAACAACTCCAGTTTGGCGCGGAAGCTGGCCGGCGCCGCCAGCCATTGGTGCATCTCGGCCCGTTCGCCGTAGGCGTCGTCCAGCATGTCCAGCAAGGCCCGGCCGCAGCGGCGCTGCAAGCCGGGACGCGGTAGGCGGCGCATCTCGCCCAGCGTCAGGCACCCGATGCCCTCCAACCAGCTCAGGTAGGGCCGAGCCGGGGGCAGCAGGCTGCTGGGCAAGCGGTCCATGCGCCGCGCTAACGCCTCCATCGTCAAGGCCCGTCCGGCATTGCTACGGGCCAGCAACCAGGCTCCGCGCGCGGTGGCCGCGCAGCTGAGCACGGCGGTAAAACCCAGCGCCTCCATGCTGGCCGCCACTTGCCGGCACAGCGCGCGCACGCCGCCGAACAGGCGCAGGCTGGCGCCCACGTCGAGCAGCAGCGTGGCCTCCTCCGCCTGCGCCAGCTGCGGCGTGAATTGCAGCAGCGCCATCGCCACCGCGTGCTGGGCATCCGCCTCCAGTTGCAGCGCGCGCTGCTGGAACTGCGCTTGCGGTGCCAGCATCAGCGCGCCGCCGCGCCGCATGCACGCCTCTACCCCGGCCTGTTCCGCCAGCGTTGACATGGCCACCACCCGCTCCTGCTCCAGCACCACCGTACAGCGGTCATCCGACCAGCGCGGGCAGAACACTTCGAGCGGGAGCCGTGGCAGGTGTATTCCGATCCAGAGGCGCATGGCGTTGTAAGAGCGATGGGGTTAAGGGCAAGAACAAGGGGGCGTCGCGCTGCGGCCCTCGTCGTTTGACAAAGCCGATGTTGACGCCGCCCGGCGCGGTATGCAGCGACAGCCGCAACGGCGCGGGCGACGCATCCTGCGCGGCGGCCAGCGGCCGCAGCATGCAGAACAGCGTGTCCCCGCTTTGCGCCGCCAGATGCAGGCGTCGCAGCGTTTCGCCGCGCGCATGGTTTTGCCACAGCAGCAGCGCGCCGCAGCAGCCGCTGCGCAGCACTTGTTCCGCGGCCCACAAGGCGTCGCCGCTTTTGGCGCCGCTGCGTATCCAGATCAGCTGCGACGGTTCCAGCCCCAGGGCCGCCAGCGCCAGCGCCTGCGGCGCGTGCGGCGGTTGCAGCAGCGCGATGGGCCGCTTGCCCAGTCCCAGCAGCGCCGGCCGCAGCAGGCGCAGCTCGCCGATGCCGTGCTGCTGCACGAGCAGGTCGATCAGCACGCCCAACGGCCAGCCGCCGCCCGGCAGCTGCGCCGACAAGGCGGCAAAGCCGGTGTCGACGCAGCGGGTAGCGCTGTGCGCCAGCTGCGACGCCAGCCATAGCGATGGATGGACGGCTTCAGGCGCGGCAAGAGTAGCTGATCGGTTCATGATGTGGAACGGATTTTACCGCAAATACTGTATAAATACACAGTACTATTTGCAGGCGATTTTGGCAAGGTCAAAACTGTATCGTGCGCCCCTTGCTGTACCATGTAGTTCAGGCAACTCAACAAGGACATCCTTTGCAAACCATACAACTGGTCGGCGCCATCCTGTTCGGACTGGCGCTGCTGCACACCTTCGCAGCCAAATCCTTCGAAGTGTTATCGCACCGCCATCCGCGCCACGCGGGGCTGTTCCACCTGCTGGGCGAGGTGGAAGTGGTGTTCGGTTTCTGGGCTTTCATCCTGATTATCGCCATGGCGCTGCTGGGCGGCAGCGACGCCGCCATCAGCTACGCCGAATCGCGCCAGTACACCGAGCCGCTGTTCGTGTTCACGGTAATGGTGGTGGCCGCGTCGCGGCCGGTGCTGGACATAGTGCAGCGCATGCTGATGGTGCTGGCCAGGCTGCTGCCGATGCGCACCGAACTGGCGCTGGTGTGGTTCGGCCTGGCGCTGGTGCCGCTGACCGGTTCGCTGATCACAGAGCCGGCCGCGATGACCTTGGCCGCGCTGATGCTGGCGCCGCTGATCTTCCGCGAGGGCATGCCGGAGTGGCTGAAGTACGGCGCGTTGGGCGTGTTGTTCGTCAACGTCTCGATAGGCGGCACGCTGACCGCCTACGCCGCGCCGCCGGTGCTGATGGTGGCGACCACCTGGCAGTGGGACAGCGCCTTCATGGCCACGCATTTCGGCTGGAAGGCGGCGATCGCGGTGGTGATCAACGCGACCGTGGTCAGCTTCATCCTGCGTCCGCATTTGCGCGCGCCGGCCGCCGCGCCGGCCGGGGTTGATGCGGCGCCCGCCGTGCCGTTGATGGTGACGGCCATTCATCTGGTCTTCCTGGCTGCGGTGGTGGTGCTGGGGCATCACCCGGTGCTGTTCCTCGGCATCTTCATGCTGTTCCTGGGATTCACGCAGGCTTACCAGCGCTACCAGAATCCCCTGATCGTCAAGGAAGGCCTGCTGGTGGGCTTCTTCCTGGCCGGGCTGGTGGTATTGGGCGGCATGCAGCAATGGTGGTTGCAGCCGATTGTGGAAAGCCTGCCGCCGGTGGCGCTGTTCTTCAGCGCGCTGGGTCTGACGGCGATTACGGACAATGCCGCGCTGACCTATCTCGGCTCGCTGATCGAAGGGATTTCGGCGCAGTCGCAATACATGCTGGTGGCGGGCGCGGTGGCGGGCGGTGGTTTGACGGTGATCGCCAACGCGCCGAATCCGGCCGGCGTATCGCTGTTGCGTCGCGGCTTCCAGGATGAATCGATAGGCGCTATCGGCCTGCTGGCCGGCGCACTGGCGCCGACGGCCGTGGCTGCGCTGGCGTTTCTGCTGTAACGCCTAGCCGCGCTGATGGCGTGAGAAAAATTCCAGCATCATCTTGCTGGCATCCGGGCCGGCCTTGGCGTTGAAGGCTAGTGCCGGATCGCCGCCGCTCCAGGCGTGTTCGAGGTCGGCGATGTGGGCGACGCGCAGCAGGAGTTTTCTTCCTTCGTAGAAGTCGTGCAGCTGGTGGGCGTTGTGGCGGCCGCTGCGTCCTTGCGGTTTGTGGGTGATCTTCGGTACTGCCGACAGGCGGTTCAGCAGCTGGCTTTGGCGCGCAAGCTGGATCTGGTTGATGGGACGGACTACATTGTCGCCCGCGCCCTGGATCAGGATCGCGGGCATGCCGGGGAACTGGGGATGGCGCGTCAGCACTTCGTGTGCGGCGGCGTCGGCACGCAGGGCGGCGCCATGCTGCATCACGCCCAGCGCGCCGATGGTGTTGTGGCCCGCGCCGAACACGGGGCCTGAATGCAGCCCCACTGCGGCGAACAAGTGCGGATGATTCAGCGCGACGATGTTGGCCATGCCGGCGCCCGCCGAAATGCCGGCGATGTAAATGCGCGAACGGTCGATGGCATATTGCGTCATCACTTTATCGATCATTCCGACGATGATGGGCACATCGCCGCCGCCTTCCTGCGTAGCGCGGTCATACCATTTCCAGCAGCGCTGGGCATGAGTGCTGACCAACTGCTGCGGATAGAGGACGGCATAGCCCATCTGCTCCGCCCACTGATTCATGCGCGTGCCTTGCGCGAACTGGGTGGCGGTTTGATGACAGCCGTGCAGCATCACCAATAACGGCAAGCCTTTGCGTTGCGTGTCTTCGGGCGGATTGTTGGGCAGGTAGAGCCAGTAGCTCATGCGGCGCCCGGGCGTGCCGATGCCGGGCGGTGCGGAGAAGTGGGAGGCCAGCCATTTGCCGGGCGACGGCGGGACGTGTATCGCCGCCGGCGCGGCGCGTACACGCGTCGCCGCCTTGGCGACCTTCGTGGCGGGTTTGCGTTTTCGTTTCGGCTTGGCGGCTGCGGGCGCGGCGAACAACGCCGTCACGATCTTGCTGACGGCACGGCTCTGCCGCTTCCCCGAGCGGACCAAAGTACGTAACAAACTGCTGGCGGCTCTCTTCATCGCGGCGATCTCCTGTTGCGATAAAGTCTACTCCGAACCTCCCTCAGCCTGCGTGCGCCAGCGCGCTTAGCGCTGCATCGACTCCCACACTTTCAGCAGACGCTTGGCCGATACAGGCATCGGCGTGCGCAGCTCCTGCGCGAACAGCGACACGCGCAACTCCTCCAGCATCCAGCGGAATTCCACCATCTTCGGATCGGTATTCTTGCCGGCCGATTTATCCTTGTTGGCGCGCTGGTAAAGCATCGCCGCCTGCTGCCATTCGGCCATCAGCTTGGCGTCGCGCGCGGGGTCGCCGCGCAGCTTCTCGATACGCACATTCATCGCCTTCAGATAGCGGGGGAAGTGCGACAGCTGGCTGTACTCGTTCTCCGACAGGAAGCGCTTGTTGACCAGCCCTTGCAACTGCGCCTGCATATCCGACGCAGCCTGCGCGGGCAGCCCTTGCAAACGCTTGGGCAGGCCATGGAACTCGGTCAGCACCTGCGACAGCAGACGCGCAATCTCGTTCACCAGCAGCACCAGGCGCGACTTTCCTTCGTCCTTGCGCTTGGCGAAGCTGGCCGCATCCACCGGCAGCGGGTCTTGCAGGCAAGCGATATCCAGCGCCTTGTTGATGATCTGCTCGCGCAGCTCTTCCTGCGTGCCCATGCTCATGAACTGCATGCCCATCTGCTGCAAGCCCGGGATGCCTTTTTCGATGAACTTGATCTGGTCCTTCATCTGCAAGGAGAACAGGCGGCGCAAGCCGACACGGTGCGTACGCGCCGCCACGGTCGGATCGTCGAACACTTCCAGATCGCAGTGCGCGCCCTTGTCCACCAGCGCCGGGAAGCCGATCAGCGTCAGCTTGCCTTGCGCGATTTCCAGCAGCTCCGGCAGCTCGCCGAAAGTCCACGAGGTCAGGCCGGTCAGCGTGATGCCGCTGGTGGCCGTCGGCGCGGCGCCGGCGGCTGCGGGAGCCCCCTTGCCTTGCGCCGCCGGTGCGCCAGCTTTCGCCGACGCCGACGACGATGCGGCAGACGACGACGCACTGCCGCCACTGCCCAACGCACGCATGCTCACGCCCTGGCCGCCGGACGACTCGGCCATCTTCTGGAAGCTCTCCCGCGCCTGCGTGCCGAATTCGGCTTGCAGCGTGGCCAGGTTGCGGCCCATCTCCAGCTGGCGTCCGTGCTCGTCGATCACCTTGAAGTTCATGAAGTGGTGCGCCGGCAGCGTCTCCGGTTTGAAGTCGCTGGTCAGCACCGAGATCGTGATCTGCGAACGGATGTCGGCGATGATCGCGTCGACCAGATCACCACGCCCGAACACGCCCGCTTCATGCACACGCTCGCAGAACTTGGCGGCGTAATCCGGCAGCGGCACGCAATGGCGGCGCAGCTTCTGCGGCAGGGATTTGAGCAGCAGATGCACCTTCTCCTTCAACATGCCCGGCACCAGCCATTCGCAACGTTCGCGTGGCAGCTGGTTCAAGGCATACAGCGGCACCGCCATGGTCACGCCATCGCGCACGCTGCCAGGTTCGAAGTGATAGGTTAGCTGCATTTCCAGCCCTGTCACCGACATCATTTTCGGGAACAGGTCCGTGGTGACGCCGGCCGCTTCGTGGCGCATCAATTCGTCGCGGTTCAGGTACAGCAGCTTCGGTTCGGCGAACGTCGCGTCCTTGTGCCACTTCTCGAAACCGGCGCCGTTGACCACATCGGCCGGTATCAGCTTGTCGTAGAAGGCGGCGATCAGTTCATCGTCCACCAGCACGTCGAGACGGCGCGACTTGTGTTCAAGGTTCTCAATCTCCTTGATCAACTTGTGGTTGTGCGCGAAGAACGGCGCACGCGTTTCGTAGTCGCCGCCGACCAGCGCATCGCGAATGAAAATCTCGCGCGCCTCGACCGGATTGAACAAACCGTAGTTGATGCGGCGTTGGCTGTACACCACCAGCCCATACAAGGTGGCGCGTTCGGATGCGCTGACCTGCGCGGACTTCTTCTCCCAACGCGGCTCGCCCCACGATTTTTTCAGCAGATGGCCGCCGACCTTTTCCAGCCACTCCGGCTGGATCTGCGCCACGCAGCGCGCATACAGGCGCGTGGTGTCGACCAGTTCGGCCGCCATGATCCACTTGCCCGGCTTCTTCAGCAGCGAGGAGCCCGGCCAGATATTGAACTTGATGCCGCGTGCGCCCAGGTAGCCGGCGCCCGGTTCGTCCTCGCCCTTGAAGCCGATGTTACCCAGCAGGCCAGTCAGCAGCGCCAGATGCAGGTTCTCGTACGTGGCCGGCGTTTCGTTGATGCGCCAGCCCTGCTCCTTCACGATGGTCAGCAACTGCGAATGCACGTCGCGCCACTCGCGCAGCCGCAGCTGCGACAGGAAGTTGGTGCGGCAGTTGTCCATCAGCTGGCGATTGGTCTTCTTGTGCTCAATCGCGTTTTCGAACCACTTCCAGATCTTGATATAACTGAGGAACTCCGACTTCTCGTCGGCGAACTTCTTGTGCGCTTCGTCGGCGGCCTGCTGGTGCTCCATCGGACGGTCGCGTGGATCCTGCACCGACAGCGCGGATGCAATGATCAGCACTTCGTTCAGGCAGACGTTGTCCAGCGCGGCCAGGATCATGCGGCCTACGCGCGGATCCAGCGGCAGCTTGGACAGCTTCTTGCCTAATGGCGTCAGCTGGTTGTATTCGTCGACAGCGCCCAGCTCTTGCAGCAGCTGGTAGCCGTCGGCGATGGCGCGCGCCAGCGGCGGTTCGATGAACGGGAAGGTCTCCACGTCCGTCAGATGCAGGGACTTCATGCGCAGGATGACCGAGGCCAGCGACGAGCGCAGGATTTCCGGCTCGGTGAACTTCGGCCGTTGCAGGAAGTCCTGCTCTTCGTACAAGCGGATGCAGACGCCATCGGCCACGCGGCCGCAACGGCCGGCGCGCTGGTTGGCGGCCGATTGCGCGATCGGTTCGATCTGCAGCTGCTCGACCTTGTTGCGGTAGCTGTAGCGCTTCACGCGGGCCAGGCCGGCGTCCACCACGTAGCGGATGCCCGGCACGGTCAGCGAGGTTTCGGCGACGTTGGTGGCCAACACGATGCGGCGGGCGTTGGTCAGCTTGAACACGCGCTCCTGCTCTTCGGCCGACAGGCGGGCGAACAGCGGCAGGATTTCCACGTGCGGTGGATGGTGCTTGCGCAGGGCTTCGGCGGCGTCGCGGATTTCGCGTTCGCCGGGCAGGAACACCAGCACGTCGCCCGAGCCCAGGCGGGCCAGTTCGTCGACGCCGTCGACCACGGCGTCCATCAGGTCGCGCTTTTCACGGGCGGCGGCGGTGCGCTGGCCTTTGCCTTCGGCGTTGGCCACGGCTGGATTGACGATATCGCTTTCGATCGGGCGGTAGCGCACTTCCACCTTGTACAGGCGGCCGGAGACTTCGATCACCGGCGCCGGTTTTTCCGGCGTGCCGAAGTGGCGCGAGAAGCGGTCGGCGTCGATGGTCGCGGAGGTGATGATCACCTTCAGGTCCGGACGGCGCGGCAGCAGCTGCTTCAGGTAGCCGAGCAGGAAGTCGATGTTCAGGCTGCGTTCGTGCGCTTCATCGATGATGATGGTGTCGTAGTTCTTCAGCAGCGGGTCGGTTTGCGTTTCGGCCAGCAGGATACCGTCGGTCATCAGCTTGACCGAGGCGCCCTTGGTCAGCGTGTCGGCGAAGCGGACCTTGAAGCCTACCGTTTCGCCCAGCGGCGTGCCCAGCTCCTGCGCGATGCGCTTGGCGGTGGACGAGGCGGCGATACGGCGCGGCTGCGTGTGGCCGATCAGGCCTTTCTGGCCGCGGCCCAGTTCCAGGCAGATCTTCGGCAGCTGCGTGGTTTTGCCGGAGCCGGTTTCGCCGGAGACGATGATGACCTGGCTGTTTTGCAGCGCTTCGGCGATTTCGTGCCGGCGGCCGGAGACCGGCAGGTCTTCGGGATAGGTGATCGGCGGCAGCGGGTTGCGGAAGGCGCGTTCGGCGTCGCGGGCCGCTTGTTCTTCAGGCGTCAGACGTGGCCGAGGCTCGCGGCGCGGCGGCGCAATCAGTCCGCCCTCGCCGTCCGACAGCGCTGCGCGGGGCGGCCGCGCGACACGCGGCTGCTGCGGCGGGCGCTGCTGGCCGGCCGGACGCGGCTCACCGCTGCGCGGGCGGGCCTCCCCTTGCGGGCGTGGCTGGCCCTGCCCTGGCCGGGCGTTGGGCGCTTGCGGGGTGCGGGAGGGGCGGTTCTGCGTGCTGGCGGGCGTGCTGGACGCGCCTTTAGACTTGTTACTGGCTTCTGACATTGTTTTTTACAAAGGTTTTGGCGCGGAAGTCGCGCACCGAATTATAATGCGGCTAATGGAAAACCCTACCCAATTCGTCCAATGGCTGCGCTCAGTCGCGCCTTACATCCACGCCTTCCGTGGCAAGACCTTCGTGGTCGCCTTCCCTGGTGAGCTCGTGAGCGCCGGCGCGCTGCAGGTGCTGGCCCACGATCTGTCGCTGCTGCACGCGCTCGACATCAACGTTACCGTGGTCTACGGCTCGCGCCCCCAGGTGGCCGAGCAGCTGGCCCTGCGTAACGTCGAAGGCCGCTTCCACAACGGCGTGCGCATCACCGACATCGCCGCCATGGAGTGCGCCAAGGAAGCCGCCGGCGAGCTGCGCCTCGATATCGAGGCCGCCTTCAGCCAGGGCTTGCCGAACACGCCGATGTCCAACGCGGCCATCCGCATCATTTCCGGCAACTTCATCACCGCCCGTCCGCTGGGCGTGATCGACGGCGTGGACCTGGAACTGACCGGCGTCACCCGCAAGGTCGACGCCGAAACCATCCACTCCATCCTCGGCTCGGATGGCCTGGTGCTGCTGTCGCCGCTGGGCTTCTCGCCGACCGGCGAAGCCTTCAACCTGACCATGGAAGACGTGGCGTGCAGCACCGCCATCGCCCTGCATGCGGACAAGCTGATCTTCATCACCGAGACCGGCATGATGACCGACGCCGGCGGCACCGAGATCCGCGAACTGTCGTCGCACCAGGCCGAAGCCGTGCTGCAGGCCGGCTTCCTGCCGGACGCCACCGCCTTCTACCTGAAGCACTGCATCAAGGCGTGCGACAACGGCGTCGAACGCTCGCACATCGTTTCGTTCAGCATGGACGGCTCGGCGCTGCTGGAGCTGTTCACCCACGATGGCGTGGGCACCATGATCTCGCACGAGAACCTGGAATCGCTGCGCCAGGCCACCATCGAGGACGTCGGCGGCATCATCAAGCTGATCGAGCCGCTGGAGGCCGACGGCACGCTGGTCAAGCGAGGCCGCGAGCTGATCGAGCGCGAAATCGACTACTTCTCCGTCATCGAGCACGATGGCGTGATCTTCGGTTGCGCCGCGCTGTATCCGTTCCCGGAACAAAAAATGGCCGAAATGGCATGTTTGACGGTTAACCCGGAAGTCCAGGCCCAGGGCGACGGCGAGCGCATCCTCAAGCACATGGAGAACCGCGCGCGCGCCATCGGCGTGCAAAAGCTGTTCGTGCTGACCACCCGCACCTCGCACTGGTTCCAGAAGCGCGGCTTCGTGCCCGTCACCGTCGACGCCCTGCCCAAGGACCGCCAGCGCATGTACAACTGGCAGCGCAAGTCCCAGGTTTTGATTAAGACCTTATAATGTCGTTTTACATACCGCTTTAGGAGCAACACAGATGGCCCGCACCGTTCAATGCATCAAACTCAACAAAGAAGCCGAAGGTCTGGACTTCCCGCCGTATCCGGGCGAACTGGGTAAGAAGATCTATGAATCGGTTTCGAAAGAAGCCTGGGCGGCCTGGCTGAAGCACCAGACCATGCTGGTCAACGAGAACCGTTTGAACCTGGCCGACCAGCGCGCCCGCAAATACCTGGCGACGCAGATGGAAAAACACTTTTTCGGCGACGGCGCCGACGCGGCCATGGGCTACGTGCCGCCTACCGAGTAAATCCGGTCAACGCCGGCGGCGCCTGCCGCCGGTGCGTAGTACTTCACATCGCTTTACACTGCTTCAGTTCGCATCTTGCCATGAAAACTTTGCCGTTTTCACAAGTCATGCGATACACCTCGACCGGTCCCGGTTCGCTCACCAAGCCCGCACCCCAGCCGCCCTTGCAGCCCTGCTGCGCAGCCAGTTTCTCCACCGTTGCCGACGAGACGCCGGCGCGGAATGGCACTTTCTGGATTTCGACGCCATCGTTGTAGCTGATCGGCGTGCCATCGTCGGCCGTGGTGCGCGGCGCCGGCTTGCGCGGCGGCGCCGCTTCCTCCCGCGCCTTGCCCAGGGAGGCAGGCAGCCACGAACAGGCGTTGAGCAAGGACGTGCCGCACAGCAGGAGGATCAAGGAGCGTTTCATGGAAGCCCGGAAAAGGTGAACTGTCGTTCCCGCGCACGCGGGAATCCATACTCAGCATGGGTTCCCGCCTGCGCGGGAACGACACGCTTAGAACTTCAGGGTCTTGACGCCGTCCGCCATGCCCAGCAGGCAGACGTTGGCGCCGCGCGCGGCGAACAGGCCGACGGCGATCACGCCGACGATCTGGTTGATCTGCTGCTCCAGCGCCACCGGATCGGTGATCGACAGGCCGGCGACGTCGATGATCATGCCGCCGTTGTCGGTGATGAAGGCCTCGTCGGTGCCGGCCTTCAGGCGCAGCTTCGGCGTGCCACCGATGGCGGCCAGCGCGCGCGTGACCGAGGCGCGCGCCATCGGCAGCACTTCCACCGGCAGCGGGAACTTGCCCATCACGTCGACCAGCTTGGAGCCGTCGGCGATGCAGACGAACTGGCCGGACACCGAGGCGACGATCTTCTCGCGCGTCAGCGCCGCGCCGCCGCCCTTGATCATGGCGCCGGTATTGGTGATTTCATCGGCGCCGTCGATGTAGACGGCGATGGCCGGCACGTCGTTCAGGTCGAACACTTCGATGCCGTGGCCGCGCAGGCGGGCCGCGGTCGCTTCCGACGAGGCCACCGCGCCTTTGATGCGGTGCTTGATCTTGGCCAGCTCGTCGATGAAGAAGTTGGCGGTGGAGCCGGTGCCGACGCCGATGATCTCGTTGTCCACCACGTAATCGATGGCGGCGCGGGCTACGGCTTGTTTCAGTTCGTCTTGGGTCATGATGTTTCTATAAGAGAGGGGAAGGCTATCCCGCTATTTTAACGGATCGCCCCCGTCCGCCACCGTTTTCGGCCAAAAATTGCGCTCAGACAACACGCTGCGGGCGCCGGTGTCGCAGACTGGCACAAGCGCTGCGACTACGCAACGATGCTTGCCAGCGATGGGGCCGGATATGCGAGAATGAAGTGCACGCAGGTCCAAAAACGATCGCCGGGGATGAGACATGACGCCAGCCAAAACAGTCTTGATTGTCGATGACAGCCGCGTTTCGCGCATGATGGCCCGGCAGTACATCGCCGGCCTGCACGCCGACTGGATCGTCGAGGAGGCCGGCACCGGCGAGGAATCGCTGGCCAAGGCGCGCGCCGCCCCGCCCGACCTGATCCTGATGGACGTCAACATGCCCGGCATGGGCGGCATCGCCGCCGCCGAGCAGCTGCGCCAGGAATTCCCCACCATCCCGATCTCGCTGCTGACGGCCAATGTGCAGGCGGCCACGCGCGAGCGCGCGGCCCAGCTGGGCATCGGCTTCATGGAAAAGCCGATCACCGAGGCGCGCATCGCGCAACTGCTGGCCACGCTGGAGGCGGCTTGATCATGTTCTCACTGTCCGAACTGGAAACCGATGCGCTGATCGAAATCTTCAACATCGGCGTCGGCCAGGCGGCGGCGTCGATGAGCGCCATCGTCAACGAGACGGTGCGCATGTCGGTGCCGTCGGTGAGCTTCATCAACCGCGCCGAGGCCGCGCGCGTGCTCGACGGCAAGGCGCCCGAGGCCGGCGCCATCTGCGGCGTCAGCCAGCACTACGAGGGCGCCTTCTCGACCGAGGCCATCCTCATGTTCCCCGAGGATAAAAGCCTGGAGATCGTGCGCCTGATGGTGGGCGAATCGGTGCCGCTCAAGGAGCTGACCGAGATGGAGCAGGAAGCCATGTGCGAGATCGGCAACATCATCCTCAACTCCTGCGTCGGCACGCTGGCCAACATCTTCCAGCGCGAGCTGCACGGCTCGCTGCCGCAGTACCACATCGGCACCAGCGATGAAATCCTGATCGCCTCCGGCAGCCAGCACGACACCGTGGTGCTGATGCTGCACATCGATTTCGTGCTGGAGAAGCACCAGATCCACGGCTACGTCGCCTTCGTGCTGGACATCTCGGCGCTGCACGATCTGAAGGAGCAGATCAACCTCTACATTGCCCGCGCGATGGGCCAGGCATGATGAATCCGTTGAACGAAGCGCACCGCCTGCACCTGCTGCACAGCGTGCTGTGCACGGTGAACCTGGGCGCCATCGTGCTCGACAACGAACGCCGCATCGTGCTGTGGAACTCGTGGATGATCAAGTATTCCGGCCTGGGCCACGACAAGGTGATCGGCGCCGATTTCTTCACCGTCTGCCCCGGCCTGCGCGGCGGCCGGGTCGACGCCGCCATCCAGCAGGCGCTGTACAACAATTTTCCGTCGCTGCTGTCGCAGACGCTCAACAAGGCGCCGTTCGCGCTGCACGCCAGCCCGGTGGCGGCCGCCCGCAACGAGCGCATCCAGCAGGCGGTGGAAGTGACGCCGATCGCCGTCGAGGGGGCGCCGCGCCACTGCCTGATCCAGATCAGCGACGTCAGCATCGCCGTCGGCCGCGAGAAGCTGCTGCGCGAGCAGGCCATGGTGCTGCGCTCGCAGACCTTCGCCGACGGCCTGACCGGCATCGCCAACCGCCGCCACTTCGACGTCGCCATGGAAAAGGAGCACCGCCGCGCCAAGCGGGGCGGCACGCCGCTGTCGCTGCTGATGATAGACATCGACCACTTCAAGGCCTACAACGACCACTACGGCCACCAGAAGGGCGACCAGTGCCTGATCCAGGTGGCGGCCGCGCTGGCGGGCATGCTCAAGCGCCCGTGCGACCTGATGGCGCGCTACGGCGGCGAGGAGTTCGCGATGATACTGCCCGAGACCGACGTCGAGCAGGCCACCGTGATGGCCGAGGCGATCCGCGCCCGCGCGCAGGAGCTGGCCATCCCGCACGAGCGCAACAACGGCGAGCTGCGCCAGATCACGGTCAGCATCGGCATCGCCACGCAGAAGGTCGACACGGCGGTCGAGATCGAAGCGCTGATAGGCGCCGCCGACCGCGCGCTCTACCAGGCCAAGCGCAACGGCCGCAACCGCATCGAATCCATGCTGCCGGCTTGACCACCCACCACACCGAGGATCAGTATGCGCAACGTGACCGTTTTATTGGCAGCCTGGGGCGCGCTATGTTCCGTCCACGCGGCGCCGCTGGAGCAGCTCTCCTGGCTCAGCGGCTGCTGGGTCGATCCCGCCGGCGAGGCCGGATCGGGCGAACAATGGACCGCGCCGGCCGCCGGCTCCATGCTGGGCATGGGCCGCACCATCAGGGGCGGCAAGCTGGCGACGTACGAATTCATGCGCATCGCCGACGGCGGCGACGGCAAGGCCGTGTTCCATGCGCAGCCGGCCGGCAAGCCGGCGGCCAGCTTCCACGCCATCGCGCAGAGCGCCACGGAAGTGGTGTTTGAAAACCTGGAACACGATTTTCCGCAGCGCGTGATCTACCGCTACGAGGCGCCGGCCACGCTGCGCGCCAGCATCGAAGGCCAGCGCAACGGCGCGCTGAAGCGCATCGAATTCCCGCTGGTGCGCGGCGCCTGCGGAGGCACTTTATGACGCCGCTGGCGCCCAACCGTTCGATCCAGGCGGTGCTGGTGATACCGGTGCTGCACTACCCCGACGTGGCGCTGGCGGCGGAGTGGCTGTGCGGCGCATTCGGCTTCAGCGAGCGGCTGCGCATCGGCGACCACCGCATCCAGCTCGACATCGACGGCGGCGCCGGCGCGGTGGTGGTCGCGCAGCGCCCCAGTCCCGCGCCGCCCTGCCCGCATCCCTGCCACTCGATCATGGTGCGCATCACCGACATCGAGCAGCACTACAAGCGCGCCATGGCGGCCCGCGCGCGTTCGCTCAGCCCGCCGACCGGCTACCCGTTCGGCGAGCGGCAGTACTCGGTGGCCGATCCCGGCGGCCATATCTGGACCTTCACGCAAACCATCGCCGACATCGACCCGGCCGCCTGGGGCGGCACGCTGCGCTGATCCCGGCTCAAGTCCAGATGCGGTAGATCCAGTAGCTTTCGTCTTCGGATTTCATGATGCGGGCCAGTTCGTGCGGACTGTGGCCGGTGATCTCGCGCGCTTCGCGGCAGAAGTGCGCCTGGTCGGAATAGCCGCCGCGCGCGGCCACGTCGGACCACACCACCCGCCCCGCCAGGAACTCTTCGCGGGCGTCGAAGAACGACTGCTCCGCGCGCTGCAAACGCAGCAGCTTGCGCATCGGCTGGCCGGCGCGCGCCTTGATGTGGCGCTCGATGCTGCGCACGCCGCGCCCCAGCGCCGTATCGGCCACCTGCCACGCCAGGTGGCGCACCCAGTCGCCCGCCGTCGCGCCCGCGCCGCCGGGACGCGCCGCCTGCCAGCGCGGCGTCAGGAAGGCTTCCAGCGCCGCCAGCCGCGCAACGTCGTCGGGGGCGGCCAGCACCGCGTCGGACATCGCGGCCCACTCCGGCCCCAGCACCGTCCCGGCGTCATCCCAGCGGTTGACCCAGGCCGGCACGTCGATGCCGCTCAGCGCGTGCATCGCCTGCGGATAAAACATCACCATCAGTATCCGCACCGGTCCCGGATTGTAAGTCGCCATCGGCCGCGTCTGCGGGCCGACGAACACGGCGCGGATTTCGGTCTTCGGCATGCCCGGCGGTTCGACCACTTCGGCCTCGCCTTCGATGAACCAGGTGATCGAACAATGCGGCGTGGCCGGGAAGTGATTGAAGCGGTCGGCCGGATCGGTCAGCGGCGCTTCCACCGTGCTGCGCGTGATGTAGGCGCGCACGCAGGAGGCCAGCGCAAACGGCGGCACGATCAAACGCGTCAGGGATGGTTCGGTGTCGGACATTTGCAAAGTTTATACCAAAGCTGTCGCAAACGTTCAATACGCGGCGGCGGCGGCGCGGCATCATGGAGCCATCATAACGAGAGGAAGCCGACATGGAGAATACGATCACCGCCCCCGCCGCCACCCGCCTGCGCACCGTGGACAGCCTGCCAGGTCCGCGCCCATGGCCGCTGCTGGGCAACCTGCCGAACATGGAGCTGCGGCACATCCACCAGAGCGTGGAGGAGTGGAGCAAGCGCTTTGGTCCCATGTTCAAGATCAGCATAGGCAAGACGACGACGGTGGTGCTGGCCGGGCACGATCTGGTCAACGCCGCGCTGCGCGACCGGCCCGACGGCTTCCGCCGCCCGTCCATCACGGCCCAGGTATCGAACGAAATGGGCGGCCGTCCCGGCGTGTTCCTGGCCGAAGGCGCGGCCTGGCGCAACCAGCGCCGCATGGTGATGACGGCGCTTGCGCCGCATGCGGTGAAGGCCTACTTCCCTTCGCTGGTGTCGGTCGGCCTGCGCTTGCAGCGGCGCTGGCGCCAGGCGGCGCGCGACGGCAGCGCCATCGACCTGACCGAGGATCTGAAGCGCTTCAGCGTCGACGTAATCGCCGGCCTGGCGTTCGGCTCCGAGGTCAACACCATCGACGGCGGCGAGGACGTGATCCAGCGCCACATGGACACCATCCTGCCGGAGGTGTCGCGCCGCTCGTTTTCGCTGTTCCCTTACTGGCGCTACGTCAAGCTGCCGCGCGACCATCATCTGGACAACTGCGTGCGGGAGCTCGACAAGGCGGTCGATGAGCTGATCGCCGCGGCGCGCGTCCGCCTGGCCGCAGAGCCGCAACGGCGCGAGCATCCCGCCAACCTGCTGGAGGCGATGATCTGCGCCGCCGACGAAGGCGACAGCGGCCTCGATGACGTCGCCGTCGCGGGCAACGTCACCACCATGCTGCTGGCCGGCGAGGACACCACCAGCAACACGCTGGCCTGGATGCTCTACCTGCTGCAGCAGAACCCTGCCGCGATGCGCAAGGCGCGTGAAGAAGTGCTGCGCGTCGCGCCCGATCCGGCGGCGTTCAACATCGAGCAGATGGATGGCCTGGACTACCTCGACGCCTGCGCCCAGGAGGCGATGCGCCTGAAGCCGGTGGCGCCCTTCATGCCGCTGGAGGCTTTGCGCGACAGCGTGATCGGCGATGTGCAGATTCCCAAGGGTGGCCTGGTGTGGTGCGTGATGCGCCATGACAGCGTCAGCGACAGCCACGTCCCACAGGCCGACCAGTTCGATCCGGAACGCTGGCTGAAAAAAGGCGACGGCGCGATGGACAAGCATGTGTCGATGCCCTTCGGCGCCGGCGTGCGCACCTGCCCCGGGCGCTATCTGGCGCTGCTGGAGATCAAGCTGGCCAGCGCCATGGTGCTCAGCAGCTTCGACATCGCTACGCTGGACACGGTGGACGGCGAGGAGCCGGAGGAGCTGATGGCGTTCACGATGTCGCCGGTCGGCCTGCGCATGCGGCTGCGCGAACGCGTCGCGTAAGCCATATGCTGCACAGGATCCATCGCGCAGGCGCTGGTGTACTCGGCGCTTTTCTGACGCTACATCTGTTCAACCACCTGCTGGCGATCGGCAGCGTGGAGGCCCACATCCACTTCATGGAGGCGTTCCGCGCGGTGTACCGCAACCGGGTGGTTGAAATCATCCTGCTGTTATGTGCAGCGAGCCAGGTCGCCAGCGGCTTGACCTTCGTCCGCCGCAGATGGCGCGACCGGCATCAGGGACTCGACCTGCTGCAACTCGGTTCGGGGTTGTACCTGGCGTTCTTCCTGCTGGTGCATGTGGGGGCGGTGCTGGCCGGGCGCATGCAGTTCGGGCTCGATACGAACTTCTACTATGCCGCCGCCGGCATGCATGTGCTGCCGTATCGTTACTTCTTCATGCCCTACTACTTCTTGGCCGTGCTGGCGATCACGGTCCATCTGGCCCGGGCGCTGCACTGGCTGGCGCGTGATCGCCTGGGCGCGGTGGCGATGCGCGGCGCCACCGCGCTGCTGGTGGTCTCCGGCTTCGCTGCTGCCACACTGATCGTCGCGGCCTTGTCCGGCGCTCTGTATGAGGTGACGGTGCCGGCGAAATACCTCGCCACATTTGTGTTGGGCCGCTGAGCGTATATACTTCGGCGCTGAAGACCCAGTCACCAATGAAAGAAGTATATGAAGATGCTGTCTCGCGTTGACGCGAACGTCGCTGCCGAAATCGATCGGCAGTTTCCGCAATTGAAGCAAATCCGCGAGCTGGACTCGGACGGCGGCATGGAGCGCCTGGCGATTTCCGTGTTCGACCACTGGCTCGACGACGAGAGCGAGTGGGATCTGCTGGACTGCTTCGAAGGCGAGGAGCGCGTACGCCGCAACAAGAAGTTCGAGCAGCACTGGGCGGCGCTGTTCGACCTGACGCCGGTCTACACGCTGCGTTACCGCGGCCGCTGGCCGGCCAAGGCCAAGCTGGTGCTGAAGCGCTACACGGACCGCGAAGGCTTTGTGCGGCAGTCGCGCTTCAACGACTACGGCGTGCCGTCGCAGTTCATCATCCTGCCGGAACTGGGCTGCATCTACGCGGCGGGCTGGGATGACACCAACATCCTGTACTTCAAAAACCGCGAACAAGCCGCGCCGGTACTGGAGCTCGCGACCAAAGCGGGCTTGTTCTGCCTGAATCCGAATCGCTGACGAGTATGTATATGGGGTACCCCACCCCGCTCCTTGTGGCAAAAGCCCGATTTTCACCCCTGCTTTCCCCTATTTTTCCATGGATTGAACTATCTCCGCGACTCCCGGTCTAACTCGGGGAAAGCAGAAGAAAATAGGGGAGAAAATCGGATGAATACCACAATAGCCGTGCAGCTGCCTACCGACACCCTGTTCCTGCTGATTAGTTCAGCAGCACGTACTTGTTCTGACCACGAAAGCGCCTCAATGAAAAAAAACCCAAAAGTTGGAAGCCAACTTTTGGGGTTTCGTTTACCTGATGCCGCTTTATTTTCTGTCTAGCCCAATCAGCGCAAACCGCTGGCCGCCTTCGCCAGATCAGTGATGCGCTCCCAGTCGCCGGCTGCGATAGCATCTTTCGGCGTCAACCACGAGCCGCCAACGCAGGCCACGTTCTTCAGCGCCAGGAACTGCGACGCGGTCTCTTGCGAGATGCCGCCGGTCGGGCAGAACATCACGTCCGGCAGCGGACCGCCAATCGCGTTCAACATGCCGATGCCGCCCGCCGGCACCGCCGGGAACAGCTTCAATTGACGGAAGCCCTGCTCACGCGCAGCCATCACTTCCGACGGCGTCATCACGCCCGGCAGCAGCGGCAGGCCGCTGCTCTTGGCGGCGGCGATCAGCGCCGGCGTCAAACCCGGCGACACGCCGAACACCGCACCCGCATCGCGCGCGGCAGCAAACTCCTCCGGCTGCGTCAACGTGCCGACGCCAACGATGGCGCCTTCCACCGCCGACATGGCCTTGATCGCGCCCAGGCCGTGCTTGGTGCGCAGCGTCACTTCCAGCACGCGGATGCCGCCGGCCACCAGCGCGCGCGCCAGCGGTACTGCATGTTCAGGTTCGTCAATCGCGATCACAGGGATCACGGCCGAGGTACGCATAATGTCGAGCAGAGTCATGGTCATGATTTACGCATCTTTCTTCATCGAGTAATCTTCATCGGAACCAGGCACGGTGTTGCCGACCGGGTCTTTGTCATGCAGGCCCACCGTGGTAGGAATCGGCGACGGCAGCGGGAACGTGGTCGCGCCCTTCTCCGCTTCGCACACGCTGTTGCGGAACATGGCGAACAGTTCGCGGCCCATGCCCACGCCGTTCGGCGTCAGGTCGGCAGTGGCCAGCGAGCGCGAATGCCATACGCTCGATTCAACCAGCGCTTCCAGCGTGCCGCTCTTGGCGCAGACGCGGATGATGTCGCCGTCACGCACCAGGCCCAGCGGACCGCCAGCCAGGATCTCCGGCGACACGTGGATCGCCGCCGGCACCTTGCCCGAGGCGCCCGACATGCGGCCGTCCGTCACCAGCGCCACATGGCGGCCGGCGTCCTGCAGGTTGGCCAGCGCCGGGGTCAGCGCGTGCAGTTCCGGCATGCCGTTGGCGCGCGGGCCCTGGAAGCGCAGCACGGCGACGAAGTCGCGATCGAGCTGGCCGGCCTTGTAGGCGTCCATGAAATCTTCCTGCGAGTTGAACACCAGCGCCGGCGCTTCCACCGTCTGGTGCTCAGGCTTGACGGCCGAGACCTTCATCACGGCGCGGCCCAGGTTGCCCTGTACCAGCACGGTGCCGCCGTCCGGCGAGAACGGCGCAGTGATCTTGCGCAGCACCGCTTCGTCGCCCGACTCGGTCGGCGAGTCTTTCCAGATAACACCCTTGCCGCCCTCGCCCAGGAAAGGCTCGGCGCAGTGCGCGCGCAGGCCCTTGCCCAGCACGGTGGTGACGTCGTCGTGCAGCAGGCCGCCATCCAGCAGTTCGCGGATGACGAAGCCGGTGCCGCCGGCGGCGTGGAAGTGGTTCACGTCGGCGTTGCCGTTCGGGTAGATGCGCGTCAGCAGCGGCACTACTTTCGACAGCTCGTCGAAGTCGTTCCAGTCGATGACGATGCCGGCCGCCTTGGCGATGGCCACCAGGTGCAGCGTGTGGTTGGTCGAGCCGCCGGTGGTCAGCAGCGCGACGATGGCGTTGACGATGGACTTCTCATCGACCACGTGGCCGACCGGCAGATATTCCTTCGATTGCGCGGTGATGACGGCGGCGCGCTGGGCGGCAGCCTTGGTCAGCTCGTCGCGCAGCGGCGTGTTCGGCGTGATGAAGGCGGCGCCCGGCAGGTGCAGGCCCATCACTTCCATCAACATCTGGTTGCTGTTGGCGGTGCCGTAGAAGGTACAGGTGCCGGCGCTGTGGTAGGACTGCGATTCGCCTTCCAGCAGCTCGGCGCGACCGACCTTGCCCTGCGCGTACAGCTGGCGGATCTTGGCTTTTTCGGAGTTGGACAGGCCGGTGGTCATCGGGCCGGCCGGCACGAACACCGCCGGCAGGTGGCCGAAGTGCAGCGCGCCGATCAGCAGGCCCGGCACGATCTTGTCGCACACGCCCAGGTAGACGGCGGAGTCGAACATATTGTGCGACAGCGCGATGGCGGTCGACATGGCGATGGCGTCGCGCGAGAACAGCGACAGCTCCATGCCCGGCTGGCCTTGCGTGACGCCGTCGCACATGGCGGGCGTGCCGCCGGCGAACTGGGCGACCGCGCCGACTTCGCGCACCGCATCCTTGATCAGCGCCGGATAGCCTTCGAACGGCTGGTGGGCCGACAGCATGTCGTTGTAGGCCGAGACGATCGCCACCGATGGCTTCTTGAGTTCCTTCAGCGACAGCTTGTCGTTGGCGGGGAAAGCGGCAAAGCCGTGGGCCAGGTTGGTGCAGGCCAGCGCGCCGCGCTGGACGCCTTTGACGCGGGCGGCCTCAAGATGGGCCAGATACGCGCCGCGCGACGGCTTGCTGCGCTGGATGATGCGTGCGGTGACGGTTTCTAGGACTGGATGCAACGCCATGATCGTTCCTTATGAATGAATTCCGTGAAATTTTACTACAAAATTTCGAATTCAGCCTACTTTTATTATCCCGCCCGCGTCCGGGGTTGTTGGCCGCCCACCCTGCGCAGCCCGGAACGGAGAGTTTTAACGGAACCGTAGTGAATTTACCTCTTTTTCATGTATCATTCACGCATCCCTCCCTCAGACTTAACGACGCCCAATGATTATGCGCCAGCCAGCACTGACCTCCACTTCCAGCTTCCTCGCCCTCGAATCCCACGCCGCCGATGCAAAAGACTGGCAACTGCGCCAGCTGTTCGCCGCCGACGCGCAGCGCTTCCCCAAACTGACGGTGGACGCGGCCGGCCTGTTCCTCGATTATTCGAAGAACCGCCTCGACGCCAACACCATCGGCCTGCTGCTGGACCTGGCCCGCGAACGCGGCGTGGAGCGCCAGCGCGACGCCATGCTGGCCGGAGAAAAGATCAATCTTACCGAACATCGCGCGGTGCTGCACACGGCCCTGCGTATGCCGCGTGGCAAGGCACTGACCGTCGACGGCCAGGACATCGGCCGCGACGTGCACGCGGTGCTGGACCACATCAAGGACTTCACCGACCGCGTGCGCAGCGGCGCCTGGCTGGGCTACACGGGCAAGCCGATCACCGACGTCGTCAACATCGGCATCGGCGGCTCGGACCTGGGCCCGAAGATGGCCGTGCTGGCGCTGCGCTCGTACGCGCATCCGCGCCTGAAGATGCACTTCGTCTCCAACGTCGACGGCCATGACATGGACGCCGCGCTGGCGCAGGTCAATCCCGAGACCACGCTGTTCATCGTCGCCTCCAAGACCTTCGTCACCGCCGAGACCATGCTCAACGCCGGCACCGCCCGCAGCTGGTTCCTGCAGACCGCGAAAGAGGAAGACCTGGCGCGCCACTTCGTCGCCGTCTCCACCAACACCGCGGCGGTGCAGGCCTTCGGCATCGATCCGGCCAATATGTTCCCGTTCTGGGACTGGGTGGGCGGCCGTTATTCCGTATGGTCGGCGATCGGCCTGGCGGTGGCGCTGGCGGTGGGCTTCGGCTACTTCAGCGACTTCCTGGCCGGCGCGCATGCGATGGACGAGCACTTCCGCACCGCGCCGCTGGAACAGAACATGCCGGTGCTGCTGGCGATGATCGGCTTCTGGAACCGCCAGTTCCTGAACGCCGGCTCGCTGTCGATCGCGCCGTATCACCAGGACCTGAGCCGCTTCCCGGCCTACCTGCAACAGCTGGACA
Organism: Rugamonas rivuli; assembly: GCF_009380165.1. Lineage (GTDB taxonomy): Bacteria > Pseudomonadota > Gammaproteobacteria > Burkholderiales > Burkholderiaceae_D > Rugamonas > Rugamonas rivuli. Next base: position 43,260 of record NZ_WHUF01000002.1, on the reverse strand, counting down.
TGGAGAGCAACGGCAAGCGCGTCACACGTGGCGGCGCCGAAGTCGATACGCCGACCTGCCCTGTGGTGTGGGGCGAGTGCGGCACCAATGCGCAACACGCCTACTTCCAGCTGCTACATCAAGGCACCGACGTCACGCCGATCGACTTCATCGCCGCGCTGCGCGCCACGCACGACCTGGCGGGACATCACGATTCGCTGCTGGCCAACTGCTTCGCGCAATCGGAAGCCTTCATGACCGGCAAGACCGCCGCCGAAGTGCGCGCCGACCTGACCGCGCAGAAGCTGAGCGAAGCCGAGATCGACGAACTGGCGCCGCACAAGACCTTCCCCGGCAACCGTCCGTCCAACACCATTTTGATGGACCAGCTGACGCCGTCCACGCTGGGCGCGCTGATCGCGCTGTACGAGCACAAGACCTTTGTGCAGGGCGTGATCTGGGACGTCAACAGCTTCGACCAGTGGGGCGTGGAGCTGGGCAAAGTCCTGGCCAAGAACATCCACGCGGAGCTGACCGGCGACATCAAGCCGGAACGCCACGACAGTTCCACCAATGGCCTGATCATCATGGCCAAAGCCGCACAGCACATCTAAGACCATGAGCACACCACACATCGAAATCGCCTACGACGCCGTCATGCAAACCGGCGAGTGCCCGTTGTGGCACGCGCAGGAGCAGGCGCTATACTGGGTCGACATCCCCACCTTCACCGTGCACCGCCTCGACCCCGCCACTGGCGCGCACCGTTCGTGGAAGCTCTCCAGCGAACCGGCCACGCTGGCCGTCAGCAACCAGGGCGGCCTGGTGGTCGCCATGCGCAGCGGCTTCGCGCACCTGGACACCGGCAGCGATGAAGTACGCCTGACCGAAATCGCCGCCGCGCCCTACGACACCGCCATCACCCGCTTCAACGACGGCCACGTCGACGGCGCCGGACGCTTCTGGGTCGGCACCATCTACGAACCGCGCGACAAGCCGGCCGCCGAGATGTTCGTGCTCGAAAAAGGCGCGATCCGCAAAGCCTGGTCGGGCGGCATGACCAACTCCAACGGCCTAGGTTTCAGCCCGGACTACACGGCCATGTACCACGCCGACACCAGCGCCCACCGCGTCACGAAGCTGGACTTCGACGTCGCCACCGGACTCGCTTCCAACCAGCGCCTGCTGCACCAGTTCTCGATGGACAAGGAGAACAACTACGGCGGCCGTCCCGACGGCGCCGCCGTCGACAGCGAAGGCAATTACTGGGTGGCGATGTTCGAAGGCGCGCGCCTGGTCAAGCTGTCGCCGTCCGGCGAATTGATCGGCGAGATCGCGCTGCCGGTGCGCTGCCCGACCATGATGGCCTTCGGCGGCGCCGACCTGCGCACGCTGTACGTCACCAGCGCCGGCGCCCGTCCCGCGCCCGAACTGGCCCAGTATCCGCTCAGCGGCAAACTGCTGGCCATCCGCGTCGATGTGGCCGGCCGCACGGAGCCTGCCTATATCGAATAAACTATATGCTGCAACCGCAGCATTTGTAGTAAATTTTCTTGCAAAACGATAATTTGCGTAGTAAATTTACGGTCACGACTAGACATCCCTCTTTCAGCACTCTACATACTGCGAATAATTATGGCTCTTACCGATTTTGACCTGGTTCTGTTTGGCGGCAGCGGCGATCTGGCGATGCGCAAATTGCTGCCCGCGATGTACGCCCGCGACGTGGCCAACGACTTGCCGGCCACCGCCCGCATCATCTGCGTCGGCCGCGCCGACGCCAGCCAGCAAGACTTCCTCAACACGGTAGAGACCACGTCCAAACCGCACATCAAGTCGCCGGCCGTCACGCCGGCCGCCTGGGCCAAGTTCACCGCCCGCATCGTGTATGTGTCGCTCAACGCCACCGACTCCGACAGCTACAAATCGCTGGTCGAGGCGCTGCGCAAGGACGACGCCATCACCAAGGTCTACTACCTGGCGACGCCGCCGGCGATCTTCTCTCAGATCTGCGAGAACCTGAAGACCAACGGCCTGGTGACGAAGAACTCGCGCGTGGTGCTGGAAAAACCGCTGGGCCGCGACCTGGCCTCGGCCAAACAGATCAACGCCGAAGTGGGCAAGGTCTTCGAAGAGTCGCAGATCTACCGTATCGACCACTACCTGGGCAAGGAGACCGTGCAGAATCTGCTGGCCCTGCGCTTCGGTAACATCCTGTTCGAGCCGCTGTGGCGCCGCGAGTGGATCTCCGACGTGCAGATCACCATCGCCGAGAAGCTGGGCGTGGGCAACCGCATGGGCTACTACGACACCTCGGGCGCGCTGCGCGACATGCTGCAAAACCACCTGCTGCAACTGCTGTGTATCGTCGCCATGGAGCCGCCGACCTCGATCGCGCCGGACGCCGTGCGCGATGCGAAATTGCAGGTGCTGCGTTCGCTGAAAAAATTCACCCCGACCACGCTGGCGCAGAACATCGTGCGCGGCCAGTACCGCGCCGGCCACGTGGACGGCAAGGCAGTGCCGAGCTACCGCGACGAACCGGATGCGCCGGAACATTCGCGCACCGAGACCTTCGTGGCGATGAAGGCGGAAATCGATACCTGGCGTTGGGCCGGCGTGCCGTTCTACCTGCGTACCGGCAAGCGCATGGCCGACGGCCTGGCCGAGATCGTGGTGCGCTTCAAGCAGATCCCGCATTCGATCTTCGCGCAGCCGACCAACAGCTTCCAGCCCAACTCGCTGGTGATCCGCTTGCAGCCGGACGAAGGCCTGCGCATGAACCTGATGGCCAAGACGCCGGGCGACGGCATGCGCCTGAAGCAGGCGGAGCTGGAACTGGACTTCCGCGAATCGTTCAAATCGCCACGCATGGACGCTTACGAGCGCCTGCTGCTCGACGTGCTGCGCGGCCAGCTGACGCTGTTCATGCGCGGCGACGAACTGGAAGCGGCGTGGGAATGGGTCGAACCTATCCTGAACAACTGGGAAGCCGACGACAGCTTCCCGATTCCATACGCCTCCGGCACGTGGGGCCCTGCCGCCGCATCGGCACTGATCGGCCGCGATGGCCTTCAGTGGCGCGAAGAAGCTTTGCCTGAGGATTAAATGCTTTTAGACTCCATCCGTACCCAGCTCGACTCGCTCTCCAAATCTGAGCGCAAGGTCGCGCTGGCCGTACTCGATCATCCGGGCCAGACGGTCAGCCAGAACATCACGGCGCTCGCCAAGAGCGCGCAGGTGTCCGAGCCGACCGTGGTGCGTTTTTGCCGCACGCTGGGCTACGATGGCTGGCATGAGTTCAAGCTCAAGCTGGCGCAAGGCCTGGCGCTGGCCCTGCCCGGCCTGAACGAGCAGCCGACCCAGGACGACCTGGCCGCAGACCTGGTCAACAAGATCTGTAGCCGCTCGATCAACACGCTGCTGGACCTGCGCAACAACCTCGACCCGGAAGCGATCCAGAAGGCGCTGGACATCCTGTCCAAGGCCAACAAGATCGAGTTCTACGGCCAGGGCACATCGGGCATCGTGGCGGCGGATGCGCAGCACAAGTTCTTCCGTTCCGGCGTGCCGACCGTGGCCTACGCCGACCCGCACATCCACAGTATCGCCGCCGCCCTGCTGCGCACCGGCGACGCCGTGGTGGCGATTTCGCAGCGCGGCAACAGCCCGTCGCTGGTGCGCTCGATCAAGCTGGCCCGCCGCGGCGGCGCCGACGTGATCGTGCTGGCGCCATCGGGCACGCCGCTGGCGGACCTGGCGACGGTGCTGATCCCGATCGACCTGATCTTCAACATCGATCCCTACACGCCGATCTCGGCGCGCCTGGCCTACCTGGTGGTGATCGACGTGCTGGCGGTCGGCCTGGCGCTGCAACGCGGCCCCGAGTTCCGCAAGAAGATGCAGAACGCCCAGAAAGCGCTGCAAGAGTTCGACCTGCAGTTCGACTCCTTCATCGGCTGACCAACCCGGGCAACAAAGGTTCTTGACGTCTTGCGACACGTGTCACATAATGCGTGACATCTGTCGCACAAAGGCGTCGTATGGCCATTTCCACCTTTCTGATATTCCGTTTTCTGCTCGCCAGCCTGGGCTGCCTGGCCGCCGGCCTGGTGGTGTGGGCATTGACGGCCGCCTGCCGCCGCCACCTGCCCCAGGTCGCCGTGCAGCGCTCCACCTGGCTGCTGGGCCAGATGACGATCATCGCGACCTTCCTGGCCATCCTGCTGCCGCACAGCGAGCGGCTGCGCCTGCTTCCTGCGATAGAACTGCCCGAGACCATGCTGGCCTCCCCCGCCGCTCCGGACCACGCCGCTACACCGGCGCCGGCCGCCGCCAAGGCCGATAGCGGCAATGCGGCAACCGACTACCGCGCCTGGCTGACCTTCGGCGCGCAAGCCTGGCTGTCGCTCTACTTGCTGGGGCTGGCCTACACCACAGGCCGCGTGCTACAGGCGCACCGCACACTGAACGGCCTGGCCGCCACCGGCGAGCGCCTGATCCTGGCGGGCCGGCATCTGGGCCTGGACATCGCCGCCACACCGCCGCCGCCATCGCTCACCGTCATCGAAGTCGATGCGCCGATCTCGCCGATGCTGTTCGGCTGGTTCCGCCCGCGCCTGCTGCTGCCGCGCCACCTGCGCAGCTTCGACCCGGAGCAGCAGCAGATGATCGTCGAACACGAACTGACGCATCTGCGCCGTCACGACCTGCAATGGATGAGCGCCGGCATCGTGCTGCAAACACTGCTGTGGTTCAATCCCTTCATGCGTCTGCTGCGCGACAACCTGGCATGGGCGCAGGAGCTCGGTTGCGACCGCGACGTGCTGCGCAACCGCCCTCCAGCGCAGCGCAAGGCGTATGCGGCCGCGCTGGTGGCGCAACTGCGCTTGCAGCCGCATCCGGCCACGCATCCAGCTACGCATCCAGCCAATACAGCGCTGGCCTTCGGCGGCGTCAGCGCCCGTACGGTGGCCGCGCGCATCAGCCTGATCCGCGAACCGGGCGCCACGCCGCGCGGACCGTGGGCGCGCGCCGCCACCATCACCGGCCTGGCAGGCGTCTTCGCCACCAGCCTGGCATTCCAGCCCGCCCTGGCCGACCGCGCCGCGCCGACAGCGCATACGGCAACGCCGGCCACCTTCAGCTGCACCGAAATGGTCGATGCCGCCAGCGGCGCGCAGCTGGTCCACGACGGCCTTTGCGACGAGCGCGTCACGCCGGCGTCGACCTTCAACATCGCCGTCAGCCTGATGGGCTATGACAGCGGCATACTGCGCGACGCCCACTCCCCCAGCCTGCCGTTCAAGCCCGGCTATATCGACTGGAACCCCGACTGGCGCGTCACGACCGACCCGACCAGCTGGATACGCAACTCCACCGTGTGGTACGCGCAGCAGGTGACGGCCGATATCGGCGCGCGCCGTTTCCAGCAGTATGTGAACAGCTTCGGCTACGGCAACCTGGATGTCTCGGGCGACGCCGGCAAGGACAACGGCCTGGCCATGTCCTGGATCGCGTCCAGCCTGAAGATATCGGCGGCCGAGCAGACGGCCTTCCTGCGCAAGGTCGTCAACCGGCAGTTGCCGCTGTCGGCCCACGCCTACGACATGACCGCCCGCCTCACCGCACTGGGCACCTTGCCGAACGGCTGGCAGCTCCACGGCAAGACCGGCACCGCCTCGCCGGTGCTGGCCGACGGCAGCGACGACCCGCAGCACAGCTACGGCTGGTTTGTCGGCTGGGCCACCAAGGACGGGCGCACCGTGGTCTTTTCCCGCCTGGTACTGGCGGACAAACAGGCCGGCTCCGCCGCCGGCCCCAGAACCAAGGACGCGTTCCTGCGCGACCTGCCTGCGCAACTGGACGCGCTCTAAACACACGTAACACCACCAAAGGAGTTGTATGAATTTTCGCCACATCATATTGGGGGCGCTGGCTAGTCTCGTCCCGATTTCCGCCGCCCACGCCACCGAAGTGTGCACGGCGCTTGCCGACAGCAACGGCCCGACCTTGTTCCAGCGGGGCGAGTGCCAGCGCCAGGTGACACCGGCGTCGACCTTCAAGATCGCCATCAGCCTGATGGGCTACGACGCCGGCATCCTGAAAGACCAGCACACGCCCAAGCTGCCGTTCCGTGCAGGCTATGTCGATTGGCGCGACGACTGGCGCCAGGATACCGATCCCACCAAGTGGATGAAGGACTCCGTGGTCTGGTATTCGCAGCAGGTCACGCAGCAGCTGGGCATGCAGCGCTTCGCCGGCTACGCCAGCAAATTCAAATACGGGAACGCCGACGTCGCGGGCGATGCCGAACATGACGGCCTGACCTTGTCGTGGATCTCCTCGTCGCTGAAGATCTCGCCGCTGGAGCAGCTGACCTTCCTGAACAAGGTGGTCAACCGCCAGCTGGGCGTCAGCGCCCGCGCCTACGACATGACTGCGCGCCTGACGCAGATCGACCAGCCGCTGGCCGGATGGCGCATCCACGGCAAGACCGGCTCCGCTTCCGGCTACGGCTGGTACGTGGGATGGGCAAGCAAGGGCAAGCGCAGCTTCAGCTTCGCGCACCTGATGCAAAGGGACGACACGCAGCCGAAGAATGTCCCGGCCGGCGTATTGGCGCGCGAGGCGCTGCTCAAGGAACTCCCGCTGCTGTTGGGCTCCGTGGAACAGGAGGCACTGCTCAGGGAAACGGTGGACCAGACCATCGAGCCGCTGATGAAAAAATACGATGTCCCCGGCATGGCGCTGGCGCTCACCGATCACGGTAAAAACTACGTCTTCAACTACGGCCTCGCCTCGCGGGAGACCCGCCAGCCCGTCGACCGCGACACGCTGTTCGAGGTCGGCTCGGTCAGCAAGACGCTGGTGGCCACGCTGGCCACCTACGCGCAAGCCCAGGGCCGCTTGGCGCTGTCCGACAAGGTCAGCCAGCATATGCCGGCGCTGCGCGGCAGCAGCTTCGACCACATCAACCTGATCCACCTGGGCACGCACACGGCCGGCGAATTCCCGATGCAGGTGCCCGACAACATCAAGAACTACGATCAGCTGATGGACTATTACCGCAGCTGGCAACAGCCGGCCAGCGCCGCCGGCGCCAGCCGAACCTACTCCAACCTGACTATCGGCCTGCTGGGCATGATCAGCGCCCAGAGCATGGGGCTGCCCTTTGCGGACGCGATGGAAAAGCAGCTGCTGCCCGCGCTGGGCATGCGGCAAACCTACATCAAGGTGCCGGCGGAGCAGATGAGGCACTACGCCCAGGGCTATAACAACGCCAATGCGCCGGTGCGCGTCCATCCCGATGTGCTGGAACCCGAGGCTTACGGCATCAAGACCACGGCGGCGGACCTGATCCATTTCGTCGACGCCAACCTGGGCCAAGCTGCGCTGGACGAACCGCTGCGCCAGGCGGTCGAGGCTACGCATATCGGCTACTTCAAGCTCGGCGCGATGACCCAGGATCTGATCTGGGAACAATACCCCGCCGCCGCAGGCCTGCCGGGCCTGCTGGTCAGCGCGTCCGAACAGGTGACGTGGAAGAGCAATCCGGTCACGCCGCTGACGCCGCCGCTGGCGCCGCAAGCCGATGCGCTGCTCCACAAGACCGGATCGACCGGCGGCTTCGGCGCCTACGTGCTCTTCAGCCCCGGCCGGAAAACCGGCATCGTCATGCTGGCCAACAAATTTTATCCGGGCGCGGCGCGGATCGAAGCCGCCCACCGCATCCTGTCCCAGCTGGAGCAACGAAGGGAATGATCTTGCCTAATCGGCAAACTGACCTTTATTGCGTGACAATATGGAGACTATTGGATTTCGCATTCTTTAACAATTCTTCACGGTTGAGTACAATAAGGCAAGCCTTACTCCCCTCAACTGATAGTCAGCGCATATGAACCAGCTCGAACAGCTCAAGAAATTCACCACCGTAGTGGCCGACACCGGCGATTTCCAGTCGATCCAGGCCTACACCCCGCGCGACGCCACCACCAATCCTTCGCTGATCCTGAAGGCGGTGCAAAAGGACGAGTACAAGCCGCTGCTGGAAAAGGCCGTGCGCGACAACCTCGACAACTCGATCGCCGAGACCATCGACCATCTGCTGATCGCCTTCGGCAAGCAGATCCTGCGCATCATCCCGGGCCGCGTGTCGACCGAGATCGACGCCCGTTTGTCGTTCGACGTCGAAGGCTCGGTAGCCAAGGGCCGCGAGCTGATCAAGCTGTACGAGCAGGCCGGCATCGAGCGCGAGCGCGTGCTGATCAAGATGGCCGCCACCTGGGAAGGCATCCGCGCCGCCGAGATCCTGGAAAAAGAAGGCATCCACTGCAATATGACGCTGCTGTTCTCGCTGGGCCAGGCCATCGCCTGCGCCGAAGCGGGCGCGCAGCTGATCTCGCCGTTCGTCGGCCGCATCTACGACTGGTACAAGAAATCGACCGGCATCGACTACGTCGGCGCCGAAGACCCGGGCGTGCAGTCGGTGCGCCGCATCTACAACTACTACCGCAAGTTCGGCTACAAGACCGAAGTGATGGGCGCGAGCTTCCGCAACACCGGCCAGATCCTGGAACTGGCCGGCTGCGACCTGCTGACCATCAGCCCGGACCTGCTGCAAAAGCTGGCCGACTCCAACGCGCCGGTCGAGCGCAAGCTGAGCACGGAGAGCGTGCCGGGCGCCGGCATCATCAAGCTGTCGCAGGACGAGAAGACCTTCCGCTTCCAGCTCAACGAAGACCAGATGGCGTCGGAAAAGCTGGGCGAAGGCATCCGCGCCTTCTGCGCCGACTCCGGCAAACTGAAGCAAATCATCTCCGGCATGCGCTGATCCGGCGCACGGCGGCACACCAGGCGGGGACGCGGCGCAGGCCGCGTCCCCGCTTTTTTTCGCCTTTGACCTATACAAAACGTTACATTACTGGCTGTATTACAATGTTGCGACCTTAGCCAGCGCCCCAGCATGGCTGACCAAGCTCGATACATACCTCCTTTCACGAGACCTTCATCCATGAGATCAGTCCCTCGTTATACCGCCGTTGCCTCCGCCGTTTTCGCCTTATCCCTGTTGACTGCCTGCGGCGACAAAGCCGCGGCTCCCGCAGCTCCGCCCCCCGCCGCCGTCGCCGTCATCACCGTCGCTCCCGCCGCCCTCACCCTGAGCACCGAACTCCCGGGCCGCACGGAAGCGTCGCGCATTGCGCAGGTGCGCGCCCGGACCGCCGGCATCGTGCTGCAGCGCGTGTTCAAGGAAGGCGGCGACGTCAAGGCGGGCGAGGTGCTGTTCCGCATCGATCCGGCCCAGTTCCAGGCTTCCTACGACAGCGCCCAGGCGGCCGTCGCCAAGGCCGAGGCCAACCTGGCCCAGGCCGACTTAAAGGTAAAACGATATAAACCGTTGCTGGCCGCGCAAGCCGTCAGCCAGCAGGAATACGACGACGCCGTCACCGCGCAGAAGCAGGCCGCCGCCGACCTGGCCACGTCCAAGGCCGCGCGCACCAACGCCGGCCTGACGCTGGGCTACGCCACCGTCAGCTCGCCGATCTCCGGCCGCATCGGCCGCGCGCTGGTCACGGAAGGCGCGCTGGTCGGCCAGGGCGAAGCGACGCCGATGGCCACCGTGCAGACGCTGGACCCGATCTACGTCACCATTACCCAGTCGTCGACCGAGCTGCTGAAGCTCCAGCGCGCGCTGGCCGAGGGCAAGCTCAAAGGCGCCGGCAAGAACGAGGCGCGCGTGACGCTGGTGACGGAAGACGGCCAGGCCTATCCGCAAGCCGGCCGCCTGCTGTTCTCCGACGTGTCGGTGGACGAAAGCACCGGCGCGGTGGCGATGCGTGCCGAATTCCCCAACCCTAACCGCACCCTGCTCCCCGGCATGTATGTGCGCGCCCGCCTGGAGCAAGGCGTCAGCGAAGCGGCCATCAGCGTGCCGCAGCAGGCCGTGGTGCGCAGCCCTGAAGGCTCGTCGGTGCTGATCGTCGGCGCCGACAACAAGGTGATCTCGCAGCCGGTGACGGCCACCGCCAACGATGGCCAGAACTGGGTGGTCAGCTCCGGCCTCAAAGGCGGCGAGCGCATCGTGGTCGAAGGCTTCCAGAAGGCCAAGCCCGGCGCCACCGTCAATCCGCAGCCGTGGAAAGGCCCGGTGGGCACGTCGCCCGCCGCCGCGCCGGCCGCAGCTGCTGCTTCCGCCAAATAACCCCGGGGAGTCCTGATGGCCAAGTTTTTCATCGACCGCCCCGTGTTCGCGTGGGTGATCGCACTATTCATTTTGCTGGGCGGGATGCTGGCGATCACGGTGCTGCCCGTGTCGCAATACCCGACCATCGCGCCGCCATCGATCGTGGTGACGGCCAACTACCCCGGCGCCACCGCGCAGGTGCTGGACGACGCCGTCACCAGCGTGATCGAACAGGAGATGAACGGGGCCGACGGCCTGCAGTACGTCGAATCGTCCAGTGAGGCCAGCGGCGCCGTGACCATCACCGTCACCTTCGTCCCCGGCACCAATCCGGACCTGGCGGCGGTCGATGTACAGAACCGCATCAAGCGCGTGGAATCGCGCCTGCCGGCCGCCGTTACGCAGCAGGGCGTGCAGGTCAACAAGGCGCGCTCCAACATCCTGATGTTCGTCGGCCTGACTTCGACCGACGGCCGCCTCGATCCGACCGGCCTTGGCGACTACATGGCGCGCAACGTGGTCAACGAGATCAAGCGCATACCGGGCGTGGGCCAGGCGCAGTTGTTCGGCACCGAACGGGCGATGCGCATCTGGGTCGATCCGGCCAAGCTGATCGGCCTGAAGATGAATATGGCCGACGTCACCGCCGCCATCCGCGCACAGAACGCCCAGGTCACATCGGGCACGCTGGGCGACCTGCCCAGCCCCGCCAAGCAGACCTTCTCCGCGCCCATCGTGGTCACGGGCCAGCTGTCGTCCACCACCGAATTCGGCCAGATCGTACTGCGCGCAAATCCCAACGGCTCGCTGGTGCGCTTGAAGGACGTGGCGCGCATCGAAATGGGCGGCGCCAACTTCAACATCAACGCGCGCCTGAACGGTGCGCCGTTCGCGGCCATCGCGGTGCAGCTGTCGCTGACCGGTAACGCACTGCAAACGGCGACCGCGGTGCGCGAGAAGATGGATCAATTGGCCAAGTACTTCCCGCCCGGCGTGAAGTACACCATCCCTTACGACACCTCGCTGTTCGTCAAGATCTCCATCGAGGAAGTGGTCAAGACCCTGCTCGAAGCGGTGGTGCTGGTGTTCCTGGTGATGTACCTGTTCCTGCAAAACTTCCGCTACACGCTGATCCCGACCATCGTGGTGCCGGTGGCGCTGATGGGCACTTTCGCCGCGATGCAGCTGTTCGGCTTCTCGATCAACGTGCTGACCATGTTCGGCATGGTGCTGGCCATCGGCATCCTGGTCGATGACGCCATCGTGGTGGTGGAAAACGTCGAGCGCATCATGAGCGAGGAAGGCCTGTCGCCGCGCGACGCCACCCGCAAGGCGATGGGCCAGATCACCGGCGCCATCATCGGCATCACGCTGGTGCTGATCGCCGTGTTCATTCCGATGGCCTTCTTCGGCGGCGCGGTCGGCGCGATCTACCGCCAGTTCTCGCTGGCGATGGTGTCGGCCATGCTGTTCTCGGCGCTGATGGCGCTGACGCTGACGCCGGCGCTGTGCGCCACCATTTTGAAACCGGTGCAGGCCGGCCATCACCACGAGAAGAAAGGCTTCTTCGGCTGGTTCAACCGCCAGTTCGCGGTGACGGCCACCGGCTACCAGGGCGTGATCGCCAAGATGATCAAGCGCACCGGCCGTTACCTGGTGGTGTTCGCGCTGATCTGCGGCGTGGTGGGCTGGCTGTATGCGCGCCTGCCGTCGTCCTTCCTGCCGAACGAAGACCAGGGCTACCTGATCGCCAACGTGCAGCTGCCGGCCGGCGCGTCGACCAGCCGCACGCAGGCCGTGCTGGCGCAGGCCGACGCCTACTTCCGCAAGCAGCCGGGCGTGGCCCGCACCATCGCGGTGGCGGGCTTCAGCTTCTCCGGCAACGGCCAGAACGCCGGCCTGGTGTTTATTCCGCTCAAGGACTGGAAGGAACGCGGCCCCGAGGAATCGGCGCAGGCCATTGCGCAGCGCGCGTTCGGTGCGCTGTCCGGCATCGCCGACGCGGTGATCTTCCCGCTGTCGCCGCCGCCGATCCGCGAACTGGGTAACGCCACCGGCATCACCGCGCGCCTGCAGGACCGCAGCGCGCTGGGTCACGACGCGCTGATCGCGGCGCGCAACCAGCTGCTGGGCATGGCCGGCAAGAGCGCCATCCTCAAGGGCCTGCGTCCCGAAGGTTTGGAGGATTCGCCGCAGCTGCAAGTCGATATCGACCGCGAGAAGGCCAATGCGCTGGGCGTGAGCTTCGCCGACATCAATTCGATGATGTCGACCGCGCTCGGCTCGTCCTACGTCAACGACTTCGCCAGCAGCGGGCGCCAGCAGCGCGTGATCGTGCAGGCCGACGCGCCGCGCCGCCTGCAACCGGAAGACATCATGCAGCTCAACGTGCGCAGCGCCAGCGGCACGATGGTGCCGTTCTCCTCGTTCGCCAAATCGCACTGGATACAAGGTCCGGTACAGCTGGTGCGCTACAACGGCTACCCCGCCATCAAGCTGACCGGCGACGCCGCGCCTGGCCGTTCGACCGGCGAGGCGATGGACGAACTGGAACGCCTGGCGGCGCAGCTGCCGCCGGGCTTCAGCATCGAATGGACCGGTCAGTCGCTGGAAGAGAAGACCTCCGGCTCGCAGGCGCCGATGCTGTTCGCGCTGTCGCTGCTGGCCGCCTTCCTGGTGCTGGCGGCGCTGTATGAAAGCGAATCGATCCCGGTGGCGGTGCTGCTGGTGGTGCCGCTCGGCGTGCTGGGCGCGCTGCTGGGCGCCAGCCTGCGCGGGCTGCCGAACGATGTGTACTTCAAGGTCGGCCTGATCGCTATCATCGGCCTGTCGGCCAAGAACGCGATCCTGATCATCGAATTCGCCAAGGACTTGCAGGCGCAGGGCAAGGGCCTGATCGAAGCGACGCTGGAGGCGGTGCATCTGCGCTTCCGACCGATCATCATGACCTCGCTGGCCTTCATTCTCGGCGTGCTGCCGCTGGTGATCGCCACCGGCGCGGGTTCGGCCAGCCAGCGCGCCATCGGCACCGGCGTGATGGGCGGGATGATCACGGCCACGGTGCTGGCGGTGTTCCTGGTGCCGGTGTTCTTCGTCGTGATACGCAAGATCTTCAAGGGCAGCGAACGCCAGCGCAAACTGGCCGCACATGAAATGAACGATAAGAACCATGAAACCTATGACTAAGTTTGCCCGTAAGCCTGTCCATAAGCCTGTCCTGCCCCTGGCCGTATTGGCGGCGGCCCTGCTGTCGGCGTGCTCGATGGCGCCGACCTACCAGCGCCCGGCCGCGCCGGTGGCTGCGGCCTTCCCGGCCGATACCGCTGGCGCGGCCGCCCGCACCAGCGTGCCGCTGCCGTTGGCGGCCGGCGCCCGCGAGGCGGTCGATACCGGCTGGCGCGATTACTTCGCCGATCCGCGCCTGCAGCAGCTGATCGCCGCCGCGCTGGAGAACAACCGCGACCTGCGCACGGCCGCGCTGCGCATCGAGGAGGCGCGCGCGCAGTACGACATCCAGTCGGCCGACCGTCTGCCGAATCTGAACGCCAATGCGGCCGTCACCAAGGCCAAGACACCGGCCTTCCTGTCGCCGAGCGGGCAGACCTCGATCGGCAAGCGCTATGACGCGGGATTGGCGATTTCCGCTTTCGAGCTGGATTTCTTCGGCCGCGTGAAAAGCCTGAACGATGCGGCGCTGGCGGCCTACCTGGCCACCAGCGAAGCGCGCCAGGCGGCGCAAATCAGCCTGGTGGCGCAGGTGGCGCAAGCCTATTACACCGAGCGCGCCTACGCCGAGCAGTACGCGCTGGCGCAGCAGACCTACGACGCCCGCGCCCGCACCTACAAGTTGACGCAGCAGCGCGCCGAAGTGGGCGCCTCGTCGCGCCTGGACCTGCGCTCCAGCGAGACGCTGATGGAAACCGCGCGCGCCGCCGCGCTGACGCTGGCCCGCCAGCGCGCACAGGCCGACAACGCGTTGACGCTGCTGGTCGGCCAACCCGCCAGCGGCGCCAATGCCGGTGCAGCCGGCGCCATGCCCAGCGACCGCCAGATCGATGACCTGAGCGCGCTGCCGGCCGGGCTGCCGTCGGACTTGCTGGCCCGCCGTCCCGACCTGCGCGCCGCCGAGCAGCGGCTGATATCGGCCAACGCCAACATCGGCGCCGCGCGCGCCGCCTTCTTCCCGCGCATCAGCCTGACGGCCGCGCTGGGCAGCAGCAGCCCGTCGCTCAATGGTCTGTTCGACGGCGGCTCGGGCAGCTGGTCGTTCGCGCCGCAGCTGACGCTGCCGATCTTCGACGCCGGCCGCAACCGCGCCAACCTGGGCCTGGCAGAAGTGCGCAAGAACATCGCCGTAGCCGACTACGAGAAAGCCATCCAGACCGCCTTCCGCGAAGTAGCCGACGCATTGGCCGCACGCGACTACCTGGGCGAACAGGTGGCGGCGCAGCGCGCGGTGCAGGAAGCGCAGGCCGACCGCCTGAAGCTGCTGCAACTGCGCCAGGACAACGGTGTCGCCAGCTCGCTGGACGTGCTGGACGCGCAGCGCGAACTGTTCAGCGCCCAGCAAGCCCTGGTGCAAGCCCGCCTGCTGCGCACCACCAGCGCCATCGACCTGTACCGCGCCCTCGGCGGCGGCATAAAATAACCACCGTCGTTCCCGCGCAGGCGGGAACCCATACAATGTATCCGTCACAAGCTCAGTATTGATTCCCGCCTGCGCGGGAATGACTCGCGGATTTTCAACCATGACTTCTCCGATCACCATCCGCCTGGGCGCGCGCGCCCGGCAGCGTATTGCCGCCGAAGGTGTGCAAGCGGCCGATATCGCCATCGTGCCGGCCGCCGCCGGCGGCCCCAAGGGCCTGATCCTGCACGGCCTCGATTGCTGGATGTTCGGCGGCTGGCTGCAGGCCGCGCCGCGCCAGCGCCGCCTGGTCGGCGCCTCCATCGGCGCCTGGCGCATGGCCGCCTCCACCTTCGACGATCCGGTCGCCGCCCACAAACGCCTGGCCCGCCTGTACGCCGCCCAGCGCTATCCGGCCAAGGTCACGCCCGCCTACGTCAGCCAGACCTGCCGCGCCCTGCTCGACGAACTGCTCGACGGCCGCGCCGCCGAAGCAGTTAGCCACCCCGACCATCACCTGTCGGTGCTGACGGTGCGCGGCGTCGGCCCGCTCGGCCGCACCGGCGGCCAACGCTGGCGCGAGATGGCCGGCTTCCTACACGCCGCCGCCAGCAACACGCTGGCGCGCCGCCACCTGGCCGCATCGATGGAACGCGTGGTCTTCCACCACGCCGGCGACGACGCCGACTGGCTGCGCCAGCCCTTCGACGCCTTCGCCGCCCACTTCGTCGGCCTGCAGCCGGCCAACCTGCGCGACGCCCTGCTGGCCTCGGGCTCGATCCCGCTGGTGCTCGACGCCGTGTCGGCCATCGCCGGCGCCCCGGACGGCGCCTACTGGGACGGCGGCCTGATCGACTACCACCTGCACCTGCCCTACCAGCGCGATCCCGGCCTGGTGCTGTATCCGCACTTCAGCGACTACATCGTGCCCGGCTGGCTGGACAAGGCCATGCCGTGGCGCCGCGCCGGCGCCCGCGGCGGCGATCCGGCGCTGGACAATGTGATCCTGGTGTCGCCGTCGCCCGCCTTCGTCGCCAGCCTGCCCAACGGCAAGCTGCCCGACCGCCGCGACTTCAAGTTCTACGGCCAGGACCACGCCGCCCGCACCCGCGACTGGACCCGCGCCATCGCCGAAAGCGAACGCCTGGCCGAGGCCTTCGCCCGCTGGTGCGAGCGGCCCGACCTGAGCCTGGCCGCCGCCTTCTGATTGTTTCAAAAAAGCAACGGAACCCTCCGAAGTTGCATGACCGCCGCCGGGCCACGGGTGCATACTTGAACCCTGCAAGCCGCGCCGCCCGGCGCGCACAGCCGCTTCCATCGGAGTGACATCATGAACTTTCTGGCTCATCTGCGTATCGGCACCCGCCTCGCCGTCGGCTTCGCCATCGTCCTGCTGCTGGCCATCTTCGCCACCTCGGTGGCGCTGTACAACGCCCGCGCCAACGCCGAGGCCACCCGCCACATGATGGAAAAACCGCTGGCCAAGGAACGCCTGGCCTCCGACTGGTACGTGCTGATCTACTCGGCCGTGGCGCGCACCGCGCTGATCGCCCGCAGCAGCGACGACACGCTGTCGACCACCTTCGCCGACGTCATCGCCGACAGCACCAAGCGCGGCGGCGAACTGATAGGCAAACTCAAGGAACTGCTGGTCAGCGACGAGGAAAAGGCCGTGTTCGACGCCTCCGCAGCGCTGCGCGCCACCTACCAGAAGGCCAAGACCGACATCATGAACGCCAAGAAGGCCGGCAGCGCCGAGGAGGCGGAAAAACTGTACAAGGATGTCTTCATGCCGTCGGCCACGGCGTACCAGAACAAGGTGCAGGCGCTGCTGACCTTGCAGCGCAAGGCCATCGACGACACCGCCCATGCGATCGACGCCGCCAACGACCGCAGCAACATGCTGCTGATGGTGCTGGCGGTGCTGATGGTGACGATAGGCTCGCTGGCGGCGTGGGTGATCTCGCGCTCGATCACGGTGCCGCTGAAGTCGGCGGTGGACATCGCCGCCACCGTCGCCAACGGCGACCTGACCACCCGCTTCGACGCCGAGACCACCAAGTGCGAGATCGGCGACCTGATGACCGCCTTGAAGGGCATGAACGATGCGCTGCGCAATGTGGTCAGCCAGGTGCAGAGCGGCACCACCACCATCGCCACCGCTTCCAATGAAATCGCCGCCGGCAATATGGACCTGTCGTCGCGCACCGAGGAGCAGGCCAGCTCGCTGGAGGAGACCGCGTCGTCGATGGAGGAGCTGACCTCCACCGTCAAGCAGAACGCCGAGAACGCCAAGCAGGCCAACCAGCTGGCCCAGGCCGCGTCCGACGTGGCCGAGCGCGGCGGCACCATCGTCGGCCAGGTGGTCGACACCATGGGTTCGATCAACACCTCGGCGCGCAAGATCGTCGACATCATCGGCGTCATCGACGGCATCGCCTTCCAGACCAATATCCTGGCGCTGAACGCGGCGGTGGAAGCGGCGCGCGCCGGCGAACAGGGGCGCGGCTTCGCGGTGGTGGCTTCCGAAGTGCGCAACCTGGCGCAGCGTTCGGCGGCGGCGGCCAAGGAAATCAAGGAGCTGATCGGCAATTCGGTCGAGCAGGTCGACATCGGCGCCAGGCTGGTGCAGCAGGCCGGCACCACCATGGGCGACGTGGTGGCCAGCGTGCGCCGCGTGACCGACATCATGGGCGAGATCACCTCGGCCAGCAGCGAGCAAAGCCTGGGCATCGACCAGATCAACATCGCCATCGGCCAGATGGACGAGGTGACGCAGCAGAACGCGGCCCTGGTGGAACAGTCGGCGGCGGCGGCGGCCAGCATGCAGGAACAGGCGGCGCGCCTGGCCGATGTGGCTTCGTCGTTCAAGCTGGGGGATGAGGTGCGGCAGACGGCGCTGGCCGCTCCGGCGCGGTCGGCTCCGGCCCCTGCGCGGACGCAGGCAGCGGTGCAAGCCACGGCGTTGCCGGCGGCCCGCCCTGCCCGTCCGGCCTCAGCGCCCGCCGCGCGCCCCGCAGCGCCAGCAACGGCAGCCTCGCGGCTATCGGC
This sequence comes from Rugamonas rivuli, assembly GCF_009380165.1. Lineage (GTDB taxonomy): Bacteria > Pseudomonadota > Gammaproteobacteria > Burkholderiales > Burkholderiaceae_D > Rugamonas > Rugamonas rivuli. The sequence goes on along the minus strand of NZ_WHUF01000002.1, from coordinate 25,417 downwards.
AGGCAAGCCCGCCGCCGTCGGCGGCGACCAGGACTGGGAAGAGTTCTAACCCTTGAGGAACATCTGCTGCAAGTCGTTGAGGAAGCGCTGGCCCAGCTCGGTCGGCTTGATCAGCTTGTAGTCGCGGTAGAGCAGGCCCTTGGCTTCGGCCGCGTTCAACTGCTGCTCGATCGCGTTCAGGCTTAACCCTGTGCGCTCGCTGAACAGGTTGGGATCGAAGCCGCCGTGCAGGCGCAGCGTGTTGAGCATGAACTCGAAGCCCATGTCGTCGCGCCCGATCTCGTACTCGTCCTGCACCGGCGCGCCCAGGCGCACCTGCTCCATATAGGCCTTGGGCTGCTTGTAGCGCGCCTGGCGCAGGATGCGGTGCGGGAACGACAGCTTGGAGTGCGCGCCGGCACCGATGCCGAGATAGTCGCCGAATTCCCAATAATTCAGGTTGTGGCGCGCGCGGCGGCCCTCCTTCGCATAGGCCGACACCTCGTACTGGCCGTAGCCGTTGGCGGCGGTCAGCTCGGCGATCAGGTCCTGCATGTCGGCGCTGGCGTCGTCGTCCGGCAGCGCCGGCGGGTACTTGGCGAACAGCGTGTTCGGCTCCATCGTCAGGTGGTACAGCGACAGGTGCGGCGGCTGGAAGGCCATCGCGGTTTCGACGTCGTGGCGCGCTTCCTCCAGCGTCTGCGACGGCAGCGCGTACATCAGGTCGAGGTTGAAGTTGTCGAAGTTGGCCTGCGCGATTTCCACCGCCCGCTTGGCTTCATTGTCGTCGTGGATGCGGCCCAGCGCCTTCAGGTGGCGGCTGTTGAAACTCTGGATGCCGATCGACAGGCGATTGATGCCGCTGGCGCGGTAGGACTTGAACTTCTCGGCCTCGAAGGTGCCGGGATTGGCCTCCATCGTGATCTCGCAGTCGCTGTCCAGCGGCAGCAGCGTGCGCACGTCCGACAGCAGGCGGTCCAGCCCTGCGGCCGACATCAGGCTCGGCGTGCCACCGCCGATGAATATCGTATAAATCTTTCTGCCCCAGATCAGCGGCAGCGCCATTTCCAGGTCGGTGCGCAGCGCGTCCAGGTATTCCTGTTCGGGGAATGTATGGCCGTCCTTGGCTTCGTGCGAGTTGAAGTCGCAGTAAGGGCACTTCTTCACGCACCACGGGAAGTGGATGTACAGCGACAACGGCGGCAGCGCCTGCAGGTTCAGCGAACCGGCCTGCAGGTATTTGGCGGCGACGCCGGCCGCTTCGCTGATGTCGGTGGCCGGCTTGGCTGCCTTGCTGGTGGCGCCGACGATTTTAATCGGGATCATTTCAGTTTCTCTACCAGCGCGCGCAGGGCCTGGCCGCGGTGCGACAAGGCGTTTTTTTCATCGGCCGTCAGCTCGGCGGCGCATTTGCCCAGTGCCGGGATGTAGAAGTGCGGGTCGTAGCCGAAGCCGCCGTTGCCGCGCGGGGTGGCGATCATTTCGCCGTTCCAGCGGCCGTCGGCGATGACTGGTTGCGGGTCGTCGGCGTGGCGTACGAACACCAGCACGCAGTAGTAGTACGCGGACTTGTCGGCATGGGCTGCCAGGTCGGCGATCATTTTCTCGTTGTTGCGGGCGTCCGATTTCGGTTCGCCGGCAAAGCGCGCCGAGTACACGCCGGGGGCGCCGCCCAGCGCGTTGACGCAGACGCCGGAATCGTCGGCCAGCGCCGGCAGCCCGGTCAGGCGCGAGGCGTGGCGGGCTTTTTGCAGGGCGTTTTCAACGAAAGTGTGGAACGGCTCGTCGGCCTCGGGCACGTCGTACTCGCCCTGGGCGTGGACGGAAAAGCCCACGGTGGACAGCAGTTCGTTGAATTCCTTGAGTTTGCCGGCGTTGTTCGAGGCGAGGATCAGGCGTTGGGTCATGGTGTAGGGCTGCATGTGGCGGTGAAGCCGCCATTGTAAACCTTTTGCCCGCAACCCAGCCGGCCCCGGCCGGGAGGACATGCATACCCCCTCCCCCCGAACGGCCCTTGGGGCATCGTTACTCGTTTGCTTGTCTCGTTCTGTCTCGTTTCGTCCCGTTTGAACTTTGTGCAGTGCAGCGGGTCTAACGAGACAGAACAAGACAAAACAGGACACAACAAGGAAGGAGAACGAGTATGAATGCCCCAAGCATCTGCGCAGTGCCACCAGCCGCATATACCGAGCTGCTTGATTATTTGCGGCAAAGCGGCAGCACCTTATCGCCCGCCGAGGCGATCGTCGGCGCGCTCAAGCAGTGGATCGCCGCCGGCCGCGCCCTGGCGGCCCCGGTGCGCGGCTATCAATGGAAATGCCTGTTCCTGCCGGAAGCCACGCGCGTACGCATGAAATACCGCGACGACTACCATCACGCCGAGGTCGTCGGTGACGAATTGATCTTTCGTGGCGAAGCCGTGTCGCCGCGCCAGATGACGATGGAAATTGCAGGCGATGGCCGCAACGCCTGGCGCGACCTGTGGCTACGCCTGCCCGGAGAGCGCAACTGGGCGAACGCGGCGCTGCTGCGCGCCAAGCTGGAGCGGCAAGCAGCCGTGCCGCAACCCACGCCGGCCACGGCGATGACCGCCGCCGTCAAAACGATGAGCGACGCGTTGAACGCCGCCCTGATGTTGATCGAGCACGTAGACCATCAAACCAAGACCATGTCCGAGCGCCGCCTGCCGAAACATCGGCGCGCCGACGACACGCTGACCGACGACCACTAGCCCGGCATTACAAGCCCAGCGCCTGCTTCTGCAGCTTGATCAGGTCGGCGATGCCGCCCTGGGCCAGGTCCAGCAGGCGGTTCATGCCGGCGCGGTCGAAGGCGGCGCCTTCGGCCGTGCCCTGCACTTCGATGAAGTGGCCGGCGTCGTTCATCACCACGTTCATGTCGGTGTCGCAGCCGGAATCCTCGATGTAGTCCAGGTCCAGCACCGGCATGCCCTGGTAGACGCCGACCGAAATCGCCGCCACGAAGCTCTTCAGCGGAATCGCCGGCACCGCGCCGCGCGCCACCAGCTTGGCGAACGCATCATACGCCGCCACCATGGCGCCGGTGATGGACGCCGTGCGGGTGCCGCCGTCGGCCTGGATCACGTCGCAGTCGAGGTGCAAGGTACGCTCGCCGAACGCTTCCAGGTCGAACGCCGCGCGCAGTGAACGGCCGATCAGGCGCTGGATTTCCTGCGTGCGGCCGGACTGCTTGCCGCGCGCCGCCTCGCGGTCCATGCGGGTGTGGGTCGAGCGCGGCAGCATGCCGTATTCGGCCGTCATCCAGCCCTGGCCCTTGCCCTTCAGGAAGCCCGGCACCTTGTCTTCGATGCTGGCGGTGCAGATCACCTTGGTGTCGCCGCATTCGATCAGCACCGAACCTTCGGCGTGCTTGGTGTAGTCGCGGGTCAGACGCAGGGTGCGCAGCGCATCGACGGCGCGGCCGCTCGGGCGGGATTCAAACGTCATAAACAGTATTCCTTATTTCAATGTTATTTCAGGATTTGGGAGGATTTTTCGATGGCGCCGCGGATCTCGGCGATGGCCTTCTCGATTTCATCGTCGTCGAAGGCGTCGATGGGGTCGGCTGGCGGCGCCGGCGCGGCGGCCTGCTCCGGCACCGGCGCGCTGTTGATCGTGGTGCTGTGCAGGCCCTGCGGCAGCGCTTCGGTCGACACCACGGTCGACAGTTCGGCCGCCGCCAGCGTGCTGGCGCCCACGCCGTCGATCAAGGAGCTGCCCTGCCACATGATGGCCAGCGCCGTGACGTTGTCGCTGGCGCTGCCGGCCGCGGCCAGCGCCGCCTGCAGCAAGTCGGGCACGGCGCGCACCACGGTCTGGCTGTGCAGGCGCCGCACCATGTCGTCGTCCGGCAGCATAGACCACAAGCCGTCGGAGCACAACAGCATCAGGTCGCCCGGCAGCATGCCGGCGCCGGCCGAGATGTCCACTTTCGGCGGGCTGTCGGCGCCGAGGCAGTTGTACAGCTTGTTGCGGTCGGGATGGGTGGCGCATTCGGACGGCTGCGCCAGGCCCTTGGCGATCAGGCTTTCCACATGCGAGTGGTCGCGCGTGCGCGCCAGGATCTGGCCGTCGCGCATCCAGTACAGGCGCGAGTCGCCGCAGTGGGCCCAGGTCGCCGTGTTGTGCTGGATCAGGCAGGCGACGATGGTGGTGCGCGGCGTCTCCGCCAGGCCGTGGTCGGCGCGGTACTGGTGGATGTCGCGGTGCGCCGTCAGCAGCGCCTCCTCCAGGAAGCGCTGCGGCTTTTTCACGTACGGCGTGGCCTGCTGCTGGAACAGCGCGGAAATCGATTGCAGTGCGACGGTGGCGGCGATCTCGCCGCGCAGGTGGCCGCCCATGCCGTCGGCCAGCACCAGCAGCAGCGCGTCGCGGGTGAAGCTGTAGCCCATGCGGTCCTGATTGACCTTGCGGCCGCCGATGTGGCTTTCCTGATACACGGAGAATTGCATGGATGAGCCTTTTGTCGGTTAAATCAAGGTATCGGGGCCGGCCTTGGCCTTGGCTTTGCCGCGCCCGCCCAGCCGGCCGACCAGGCCGCGCAGGCCGTCGCCCAGCCGGTCGATCACGCCCTGCGGCGCCGGCGGCGGCGTGGGCGCGGCGGCCGGCGCGGCCTGCAGCACCTTCTGCAGCGCGAACAGGCTTTGCGGGCGTTCCAGCGGGTCCAGCTCCAGGCACCAGCGCACCATGGCGACCAGCTCCGGCGTGTACTGGCCGGCCAGCTTGTCGTAGTGGCCGGCCATTTTATCCTCATTCTTGCGCTGGTCGGCCGGTTGCGGCGGCGAACCGACCATGCAGGCGAACATCGACGCGCCGATGCTGTAGACGTCCGACCACGGCCCCAGGCCGCCGGTCTTGGCGTACAGCTCGGGCGGCGCGAAGCCGGGCGTGTACATCGGCGTCAGCGTCGGCATGTCGTTGTTGACGGTCTGGCGGGCGGCGCCGAAGTCCAGCAGCATCGGCGTGCCGTCGGTGCGCAGGTAGATATTGGCCGGCTTCAGGTCCAGGTGCAGCAGCTTGTTGGCGTGCACTTCGCGCAGGCCCTTGAGCACCTGCAGGAAGATGGTGCGGATGAAGGCCTCGCCCACCTTGCTGCCCTTGGCGCGCTGGCGCTGTATGTGTTCTTGCAAGGAATGGCCCGATTCGTAGGCCATCACCATGTAGACGGTGTCGTGCGCGCGGAAGAAATTGAGCACGCTTACAACATTCGGATGGGAGATGCGGGCCAGCGCCCGGCCCTCCTCGAAGAAGCACTTGAGGCCGATGCGGAACACCGGCAGGTGCGCTTTCGCGATGGCCGGCACCAGTTCGCCCTGCTGGCGCAGGGCCAGCGAGCTGGGCAAATACTCCTTGATGGCCACCGCCACGCCGTCGCCGTCGTACGCGAGGTAAACAATACTGAACCCACCGGACGCAATTTTCTTTACAATGCGATATCCAGCAATTTCCAGACCATCTGGCAACGGGGCGTTGTTTTGTGCAGCCATAGGATTCCTCGCCTCAACAACCGGATTGTGTGGATAAATCACTGTTTTGTAAAGATTAAATCGGGGACATCCATTGAGCATTTCCAGCATGACGGGCTACGCGGTCGCCACCAGTGAAAGTGCGGCGGGAACACTGACTATCGAAATCAAGAGTGTCAACTCGCGGTTTTTAGATTTGCAGTTTCGAATAAACGACGATTTACGCGCGCTGGAACCCGATTTGCGCTCGGCAATCATGGCGGCTATCACCCGCGGCAAGGTGGAATTGCGCCTGAGCTTTGGCCGCAAGGCCGCCACCGCCGGTTCGCAGGCGCTGAATTTGCCGCTTTTGACCGAATTACAACGCTTGCAGGCGGAAGTGAGCGGCCATTTCCCGGCCGCGCCCACCATGTCGGTGGCCGAGCTGCTGCGCTGGCCCGGCGTCATCGAGGAAGCCCAGATCGGCCAGGAATCGCTGCAGGCCGACGTCGCCGCGCTGACCGCACGCACGGTGCAAGCCTTCGTCGTCAGCCGCCAGCGCGAAGGCGCGGCGCTGGAAGCGATGCTGACCTCGCGCATCGAGGCGATGGAAGTGATCGTCAAGCGCATCACGCCGCTGATCCCGCAGGTGGTGGCGGCCTTCCAGCAGAAAGCCGTCGAGCGCATGCAGGACGCGCTGGGCCTGGCCTGCCAGGGTTCGAATTCGGCGCTGTCGCGTCAGGACGCGCTGGAGCGCATCCGCCAGGAAGTGATCCTGTACGGCATCCGCATCGACGTGGCCGAAGAGCTGGGCCGCCTGTCGGCCCACCTGACCGAGACCCGCCACATCCTGAAAAAAGGCGGCCAGGTCGGCAAGCGCCTGGACTTCATGATGCAGGAACTGAACCGCGAAGCCAACACGCTGGGCGCCAAGGCCTCGGTCAAGGAACTGGCCGATGCGTCGATGGAACTCAAACTGCTGATCGAGCAGATGCGCGAACAGGTGCAGAACCTGGAGTAAAGCCCGCGCGGGGCCGTGACTACAGCAACTGATTCAGCTTGACGACCTGCACCTCCACCAGCCCGCCGACCGTCTTGAGCAACTCATGGAAGTGCGGCGTGGCTTCGTGCCGCGCCAGCGCGTCGGCGTCGCGCCAGGCTTCGAGCATGACGAAGCTGGCCGGGTTGGCCAGGTCGGCGTGCAGGTCATAGCGGATGCAGCCATCCTCGGCGCGGCTGAGCGGCACGATGCGCTCCAGCGCGGCCTTGAGTACGGCTTCGTGGCCAGGCTTGGCGGTCAGGGTGGCAACGACGATCAGATCTTGCATGAGAACTCCTGGAGTGAACGGAAACCTCCATGATGGGGGCGGCAGGCGAAAGGAAAAGCCCCGGCCACCAAAAACCGTTATCATCTCCGCATCGACTTTCGGGGAGAGGCGCATGGCAAGTGTCAGGGTGGGCATAGGCGGCTGGGATTTCGCACCGTGGCGCGAAACGTTTTATCCCAAAGGCGTGCCGCAAAAGAAGGCGCTGGAATACGCCAGCCGCCAGGTCACCAGCATCGAAATCAACGGCACCTTCTACCGCACCGCCAAGCCCGAGCACTTCGCCTCCTGGGCCGCGCAGACGCCGGACGACTTCGTGTTCTCGGTCAAGGCCAGCCGCTTCGCCACCAACCGCAAGGTGCTGGCCGAAGCCGGCGAATCCATAGCCCGCTTCATGAGCAGCGGCCTCGATGAACTGGGCGGCAAGCTCGGCCCCATCCTGTGGCAGCTGGCCGCCACCAAGCAGTTCGACCCCGACGACCTGCAAGCCTTCTTCCAGCTGCTGCCAACCAAGCTCGGCACGCGCAAGCTGCGCCACGTGCTCGACGCCCGCCACCCCAGCTTTCTGTGCGAGGACTATTACCAGCTGGCGCGCAAGCACAAGATCGCCACCGTCATCACCGACACGCCCAAGTATCCCAACGTCGCCGAGATCACCGGCGAGTTCGTCTACGCGCGCCTGATGAACGCCCGCAGCGAGCTGGAGACCGGCTACACCGGCGCCGAGCTGAAACAGTGGGCCGCGCAAGCGCGCCAGTGGCAGCAAGGCGCCAAGTCCGGCGACGCCTACGTCTACTTCATCAACGGCGCCAAGGAACGCGCACCGGCCGCCGCCCTGCACCTGCTCACACTGCTGTAAATTGGATGCAAGTGCTTGCTCTTGGTAAAATACGTCTTTGGGCGACGCAGTTGTTCGCCCGCTGACGTTTTCGAAAGAGAGACATGAGCTCAACCACCTCATTCGCAGGCAGCCTGTTCATGGTCGTCGCGCCTTCGGGCGCCGGCAAGTCCACGCTGGTCAACGCGCTGCTGGCGCAGGAACCGACCATCAAGCTGTCGATTTCCACCACCACCCGCGCGCCGCGTCCGGGCGAGACCCACGGCAAGGAATACTACTTCACCACCGCCGAAGATTTCGTCCAGCGCGCCGACGCCGGCGAGTTCCTGGAGTGGGCCGAAGTGCACGGCAATTACTACGGCACTTCGCGCATCATGGTCGAAGAACAGATGAAGACCGGCACCGACATCCTGCTGGAAATCGACTGGCAGGGCGCACGCCAGGTGAAGAAGCAGTTCCCGCAGGCGGCCGGCATTTTCATCCTGCCGCCGTCGATCGACGCGCTGGAGGAACGCCTGAAGAAACGCGCCACCGACGCACCGCATGTGATCACGCGCCGGCTGCTGGCGGCGGGCGGCGAAATCGCCCACGCTCCCGAGTTCGAGTATGCTATCATCAACGAAGAATTTGCAGTCGCCCTGTCGGAACTGACGGCGATTGTCAGAGCGGCCCGTTGCCGGTTTGCGCAACAAGCGGCGCGCAACGCCTCGCTCTTTGCCCAATTGGGTATCCACGCTGAATAATTACACAAGATTTTAGGAGTTAAGATGGCCCGCATTACTATTGAAGATTGTTTGAAAACTATCCCTAACCGTTTCCAGCTGACCCTGGCCGCGACCTACCGCGCCCGCCAACTGCTGCAAGGCCACACCCCGAAAGTGGAAGCCAAGGACAAGCCTACCGTCGTCGCCCTGCGTGAAATCGCCGCCGGCAAAGTCGGTCTGGAAATGTTGAAAAAGGTCCCAATGTAAGTTGGGCCCAGCGTTCCCGAACAATGTGAATGGTGCGGTTTAGCAGTAGTATGGGATATCCTTGTATCGCATATTATGATTTCACATTCTCATCGAGACGGAACGCAACCGTATGAATCTGATCCCTGCCGATCCGACATTGAGTGGCAAGCCCGCCCGGGCCAAACAGCCGGCCACCACGCCGGCTGAAGCCATGTCCGGCGCCGACGCAGGGGACAGCACCGCCTCCACCATCGCCTCATCCGCACCAGCTCCCGTACCGCCTGTGATTTCTTCGTCGCCCCTGGCCACGCCCACCCTGACCGCCGGCGTCGCCTCCGTCACGCACCTGACTGAAAAACTGGCCGAGTACATGAACGCCGCCGACCTGAAAAAGGTCAAGGAAGCCTACCGCTTCTCGGACGAGATGCACCTGGGCCAGGTGCGCAAATCGGGTGAGCCGTATATCTCCCACCCGATCGCCGTGGCCGAGATCTGCGCCGACTGGAAGCTCGACGCGCAAGCGATCATGGCGGCGCTGCTGCACGACGTGATGGAAGACCAGGACGTCAAGAAGGAAGAGCTGATCGAGCGCTTCGGCGCGCCGGTCGCCAACCTGGTCGACGGCCTGTCCAAGCTGGAAAAAATCGAGTTCCAGAGCCAGATCGAAGCGCAGGCGGAAAACTTCCGCAAAATGCTGCTGGCCATGGCCTCCGACGTGCGCGTCATCCTGATCAAGCTGGCCGACCGCCTGCACAATATGCGCACCATGGAAGTGATGGCGCCGGCCAAGAAGGCGCGCATCTCCAGCGAGACCATGGAAGTGTATGTGCCGATCGCCCACCGCCTCGGCCTCAACAACATCTACCGCGAGCTGCAGGACCTGTCGTTCTCGCACCTGTATCCGCTGCGCTACCGCACGCTGGCCAAGGCCGTCAAGGCGGCGCGCGGCAACCGCCGCGAGGTGGTCAAGAAGATCCTGGAATCGGTCAAGAACACGCTGTCCATGGCCAGCATCGAAGCCGAGGTCTACGGCCGCGAAAAAACGCTGTACGGCATCTATAAAAAAATGCGCAGCAAGCACCTGTCGTTCTCGCAGGTGCTGGACGTGTACGGCTTCCGCGTGGTGGTCGACAGCTTCCCCAACTGCTATGTTGCGCTGGGCACGCTGCACTCGCTGTACAAGCCGATGCCGGGCAAGTTCAAGGACTACATCGCGATCCGCAAGCTCAACGGCTACCAGTCGCTGCACACCACCTTGATCGGCCCGTACGGCACGCCGGTGGAGTTCCAGATCCGCACCCAGGAAATGCACCGCACCGCCGAATCGGGCGTGGCCGCGCACTGGCTGTACAAGAACGGCGAAGCCAATATGTCGGACTTGCAGCAGCGCACCCACGCGTGGCTGCAATCGCTGCTCGACATCCAACAGCAGACCGGCGACTCGGCCGAATTCCTCGAACACGTCAAGGTCGACCTGTTCCCGGATTCGGTCTACGTGTTCACGCCGAAATCGAAGATCATCGCGCTGCCGCGCGGCGCCACGCCGATCGACTTCGCCTACTCGATCCACACCGGCATCGGCGACCACACGGTATCGGTCAACATCAACAACGAACCGGCCTCGCTGCGCACCGAGCTGCGCAACGGCGACATCGTGGAAATCGTCACCGACGCCAACTCGCGGCCGAGCCCGACGTGGCTGTCGTTCGTGCGCACCGGCAAGGCGCGCTCGGCGATCCGCCACCACCTGCGCACCATCAACCTGCCGGAATCGATCACGCTGGGCGAGCAGCTGCTGTCGCAGGCGCTGTCGTCGCTGGGCATCAAGCCGGAGCTGGAAGAGCACCTGGCCGAACGCCTGCTGAACGAATCGAGCGCCAAGTCGCTCGACGAGCTGTATGCCGACATCGGCATCGGCAAGCGCATGGCGGCGCTGGTGGCGCGCCACATCTTCGGCTTGCGCGGCGGCGAATCGGCCAGCGCGCCGGTCGACCACAACAGCGCGGCCGAGCTGGATCCCGTCACCATCTGCGGCAGCGAAGGCGTGTCGGTGCAACTGGCGCCGTGCTGCCTGCCGATACCGGGCGACTCCATCATCGGCCAGCTGCGCCGCGACCAGGGGCTGCTGGTGCACACCAACGATTGCACGCTGGCCAAGCGCCAGAAGGTCAAGGAGCCGGACCGCTGGATCGCGGTCAAGTGGGGAACTGAGCTGAACCGCCGTTTCGACAGCCGCATCAAGCTGCTGATCAACAACGAGAAAGGCATCCTGGCGCGCGTGGCGGCCGAGATCGGCGAGTCCGACGCCAACATCACCTATGTCGGCATGGACGAGGACAAGGAACACGTGCTGCACCAGCTGCGCTTCACGATCCAGGTGAAGGACCGCGTGCACCTGGCGGGCCTGCTGCGCAATGTGCGCCGCGTGGCCGGCGTCAACCGCATCCTGCGCGAGCGCAGCTAAAAATCGGGGTCAAGTCTGACATTTGGACACGAGCTCTGCTGTCGCACAGCATAAAAAGGGCAGGCATCGCGCCTGCCCTTTTGCGTTTACTGCTGTGCCGGAGGCAGGCTGATCGGCGGTGGCGGCAGCAGCGCCACGGTGATGCTTTGCACCGCGCTGTGGATGCCGTCGGCTTGCGCATCGATCTCGATCACGCCGTCGCTCAGGCCGCTCAAGGTGCGGCTCCAGTTGCCCTGCGCATCGGCCAGCACGCTGACCGAGGTCAGCCAGCCGGTGCTGCGGTTGGTGGCCGTCAGCAGCACGTTGGCGCCCGGCGCGGCGGTGCCGCTGACCGGCAGTTCGGATTGATTCCAGGTCGCGCCCGGCAGCACCACGGTCGGCACCACGGCGTCGGTGATCGCCACCGTCACGCTGGCCGGCTTGACCACGGTGTAGTCGATGTCGGTGCTGGTGACGGTGTGCGTGATGACGCCGCTGTGCTTGCCTTCGGCCACGCCATCCTGCAGCGCCTGCACGCTGACCACTTGCGGCACGTTCCAGTTATCCGGCGTGAACACCAGCTGCGTGCGCGCCACGCTCAGTTGCTGGTCCGGCGTGACGCTGACGTTCACGCTGGCATTCGGCACCTGCGCCAAGGCGATCGTGTAAGTACCGGCGGCGCCGCCTTCAGTCAGCGAGAGCGCAGCACTGGTGATCTTCAACCCAGCCGCGACGCCCAGATCCGCCAGGCCGATGGACCTGGCTCCGGTCGAGCTGTTCTGGGACGCAAACGCTACATAGCGGCCATCCGCAGAGAGCCGAGGAGTGCCAGTAGCGGCAGTGAAACCAGCAAAGACTCCCGGAACAATCCTGCTTTTTTTTGTCAACCGGTCATATACATACATGGCCCGCTCAAATCCGGGGGCGGGATCTGCCGTGAAGGAGACATAGCGCCCGTTGGCACTGATGCTCGCGGAGAGCACGCGACCTTTCGTAGCGCCGCTGACAAATTCGGTCTTACCGGCAAGCCGATCACGCACATACGCGCCCAGTCCCGCAGGCGCCGCTGGCGACGTCAGGCCCGCATCTGGCGAGACGAACACCACCGCACCGCCATCCGCACTCATGGACGCCGAGTAAGCCTGCGTAGCATTCCGCACCGGCGCACCGTTCGGGCCGACATTGACTTGTTCACTAACGCCAGTCGCCGCGTCATACACAAAAGTGTCGATCAACGCGGCACTGACAGAAACTCTGCCGCTGTACGCGATGTAACGGCCGTCGGCGCTGAAAGTCATCTGGTCGGCAATACTCGACGAGCTCATGGCGGATTTCGCCTTGGTGACTTGCGTCGTATGGTTGACCATATCCCGCAGGTAAATGCTGGCGGTAAGGGGCGAGGTCGGGTCGTAAGTTCGATAGGCAAGGTAATGACCATCCGCGCTGATCGCCGCAGGAACAGCCCTCGACATCCTGTTGGAGTTCGTCATCGGCAGCACCTCGGTCTTGTTGCCGATGCGGTCGTAAACGTAGTAGGACTCTCCACCAACCGGCGGCGGCGATCCCATGGGCTGCGCAAGGCAACCGAAGACAACATAACGGGCATCCGAACTCATGACCGGTGCATCGCACTTGGCGGCGCTGGACTCGCCGCCGCTGACGGTCAGGTTAGCCTTGACACGACTGCCTCCAATGAGGTCATGAACATAAATATCGTCCGGCGTGCCGGTGGAAGCCAGAGAGCGATAAGCGACGTAGCGGCCGTCTCCGCTGAGTGAGAGGTTCAGAACGGCCTCGCCTGGCGACATCGGCACATACCGGACCGTGATATCGGGCGCGGCATATGCCACGCCCGCGAACATGCTCAAGCTCACAGATGCTCCAACGATGCCGGTCAACGCAGAGCGAACCCGGCGGCGATGCAATGACTCCATGCAAACTCCCTTAGGTAAATTCAAGAACACAATCAAGCGAAGTCTTCGCTTGAAATTATTTCCACAAGGAATTTACCATAAAAGTAACATTGCCAATAAATGATATTTTATTTGGCAAGCCATTGCGCGCTGGCGTCAAGCGCTCAGCGCTGATCGAAGGGGTCGTACCAATAGGCCTTGTTGGCCAGCGGCGTCTGCGGGGAGAGCAGTGGATTGTCCAGCCGGAACAGGCGGCGCTTGCGCAGGCCCGCCTTCTCGATCAGGCCGTCATAGAATTCGTGGAAGATCTGGTCGAAGCGGCCGTCGGCGACCAGCAGTTGCAGCCCGTATTCCAGCCGCTGCGCCAGCCTCGGCTGCGCGCCGACGAAGAAGTAGCGCGGCAGCGGCACGTAGATCGCCATGCTGCGCTCCAGCGCCAGCTGCGGGAAGCCCGCCGCATATTCTTCCCGCTCGAACAGCGCCTCGTCTATCGCGCGCGGGAAATGCTGGAAGCGGTGCGCCGCCAGCATGCGGTGCAGGCCCGACGTGGTCGCCCCCGTCTGCACCGTGAAGCCGTTGCGCGCAAACACCACGGTCGAACTCCATTGCCGCCCCGCCCCCATGCTCATCGCCTTCAACTGCGCCAGCGTGCGCACGGCGGTGAAATCGGCCTGGTCACGGCCGTCGATCAGCGAGATGCGGTAGCCCGACACGCCCTTGTCCACCGGGATGCGCACCGGGATCAGCTTCTGCTCCCATTCCGGCGACGTCACCTGCGCGCTCAGGTTGACGCCCTGCCCTTTCATCATCTCCAGCATCAGCCGGTCGCGCTGCACGCGCAGGGTCGAGATCTTGACCTCGTAGGCGCCATACTTCGGGCTCGACGCGTCCAGCGCAGCCACCAGCAGGCGCCGGATGTGGCTGTTATAGAAATCCGATTTGCTGGAGTTCAGGTCGATGATGTAGCTGTCCAGCGCCAGCGCGGAAGCCTGCCAGCCCAGCAGCGCCAGCAGGCACAGTCCGCGCAGCGATCGGCGGACGCTAGTCGGCAGCCGGGGCCGGATAGCTCACCTCGAGGATTTCCAGCTCCTCCACGCCGTGCGGCGCCTGGAAGGTGATCACATCCCCTTCGCGCGCCTTGGTCAGCGCGCGCGCCACCGGCGCCACCCAGCTGATCTTGCCATTCAGCGGATCGAGCTCGTCGATGCCGACGATGGTGATGGTGCGCGTCTCGTCATGCTGGTTGCAATAGGTGACGGTGGCGCCGAAGAACACCTGGTCGCTGCCGTGGTGCACGCTGGGGTCGACGATGGCGGCCGAGTCCATGCGCTTGGTCAGGAAACGGATGCGGCGGTCGATCTCGCGCAGCCGGCGCTTGCCGTAGATGTAGTCGCCGTTTTCCGAGCGGTCGCCGTTGGACGCGGCCCAGTGCACGATGCGCACCACTTCCGGCCGGTCGACATCGATCAGCTGCAGCAGCTCATCCTTGATGCGCTGGTAGCCTTCCGGACGGATGTAGTTCTTCGACCCGGCCGGTATCGCCAGCGCCAGCGCGGCGGCTTCCTCGTCGTCGTCCTGGTCCGACTCTTTGACAAATGCTTTATTCATGCGGGCTATTGTAACGGCTTCGTGCGCTGGCGGGGCTGTTGTGCACGTTCGGTGTTTTTCCCCGCGCCGGCGATGCTTTCACGTATCATGATAACGATAGAACAACGCTTCAACGATGAAACTATTCCACCGCTTCTGCCGCTCGCTGTTTGCCCCGCTGGTCTACCTGGCGGCGCTGCTGCTGTTGCTGGAGGACTGGCTGTGGGACATCGGCATGCGCGTGCTGCGCCGCCTGTCGTCGTGGCCGCCGCTGCACCGGCTGGAAGCCTGGATCTGCACGCTGGGCCCGCGCGCCGCGCTGGCGCTGTTCGTGCTGCCGGCCACGCTGCTGTTCCCGGTCAAGCTGCTGGCGCTGTGGGCGATGGCGCACGGCCACGCGCTGCTGGGCCTGCTCGTGATCGTGCTGGCCAAGATCGGCGGCGCGGCGGCGGTGGCGCGCATCTTCCTGCTGACGCGGCCGGTGCTGATGACCATCGTCTGGTTCGCCCGGCTGCTGCACTGGTTCCTGGCGCTGAAGGAGCGCTGGATAGCACGGTTGCGCGCCACCGCCGCCTGGCGCCGCGTCGATGCGCTGGCCAAGGCCTGGCGCCACTGGCGCCGGCACGCGGCGCCGGCGCCGGGCAGCTGGATGGCGCGCTTCCGCCGGCTGCTGCGGCGCTTCCGCGCGCGCTGGCGGGCCCGCTGACGCAGTCAAATCAACCATACTATTTATAACATTATCATGAGCGCAGCTTCCCCTCCCCGCCCCGACAGCGCGGCCCTGGCCGACGAACTGGAACAGGTGCGCGCGCGCTTCGACGCCATCGTCTCCAACACGCCGGGCCTGGTGTTCCAGTTCGTGCTGCATGCCGACGGCGCCGTCTCCTTCCCCTATCTGAGCGACGGCTGCCAGGCGCTGCTGGGCCTGACGGCGGCCGAGCTGCACGCCCATCCCGGCCGCTTCCTCGAACTGATACTGTCGGACGACCGCAAGTCCTACCTGGACGCCATGCAAGCGTCGGCCGCCGCGCTGTGGAGCTGGAACTGGGAGGGCCGGATCTGGGTCGACGCCTGGAAGGACGTCAAGTGGATCAACCTGCGCTGCACGCCGCACGCGCTGGCCGGCGGCGCGGTGCGCTGGGACGGCATCATGACCAATATCAGCGACAGCAAGCAGGAGCAGCTGGAAGTGCGCCATTCGCGCGCCCGGCTGGCCGAGCTGAGCGCCCATGCCGAGCGCGTCAAGGAGCAGGAGCGCACCCGCATCGCGCGCGAAATCCACGACGAGCTGGGCGGCAACCTGACGGCGATCAAGATGGCGCTGGCCATGCTGGCCGCGCGGCTCGACGAGATCGGCGACTATCCGGTGCTGCGCGACAAGACCGACTACGTCGACGCCCTGGTCGACCGCACCATCGACGCCGTGCACCGCATTTCGCTGGACTTGCGGCCCGCCGTGCTGGACCTGGGCCTGGTCGAGGCGCTGGAGTGGCAGGTCAAGGAATTCGAGAAACAGGTGGGCATCGCCTGCACCTTCAACGCCAACCAGCGCGACGTCGAGCTCGACAACGAACAGGCGACGGCGCTGTTCCGCATCGCCCAGGAGGCGCTGACCAATATCGCCAAGCATGCCGGCGCCACGCGGGTCAGCGTCAAGCTGGCGCGGCTGCGGCACCATGTCAGCCTGAAAATCAGCGACAACGGCAGCGGCATCCGCCAGGCCGACCGCGCCAAGCCCGCTTCCTTCGGCCTGCGCGGCATGGCCGAACGGGCGCGCGCGCTGGGCGGCACGCTCAACCTGAGCCACGCGGCCGGCGGCGGCACCGTGGTGACGATCAAAATTAAGCGCGAAACCGAGCGTGCGGCCCTCATCGCGGCCGCCGCCGGCGCTACAATAGCGGGTGAAAACATTTCTGCTGTGAAATAGTAAAAGATAGGATCAAGAATCACATGTCAGAAAAAGCCATCATCAAGGTCTTCATCGCCGACGACCACGCCATCGTGCGGGAAGGCTTGAAACAAATCCTGGCCGAGACGCGCGACATCGTCGTGGCCGGCGAGGCGGAGAACGGCCTGGACGCCATCAAGCTGTTCCGCAAGTCGGACTGCCAGGTCATGCTGCTCGACATCTCCATGCCCGACCGCAGCGGCATCGAGGTGCTCAAGCAGATCAAGAAGGAAAAACCGGAGCTGGCGGTGCTGATGCTGTCCATGCACCGCGAAGACCAGTACGCCATCCGCTCGCTCAAGGCCGGCGCCGCCGGCTATTTGACCAAGCAGAGCGCGCCGCGCGAGCTGGTGACGGCGATCCGCCAGGTCGCGGGCGGGCTCAAGTACATCAGCCCGGCGCTGGCGCAGGAGCTGGCCAACCACGTCGGCGAAGACCACGAGGCGCCGCCGCACGACAGCCTGTCCGACCGCGAGTACCAGACGCTGACCATGATCGCCTCCGGCAAGACGGTGGGCATGATCGCCAAGGAACTGTCGCTGTCGGTCAAGACGGTCAGCGAATACCGGGCCCGGCTGCTGGTCAAGATGAAGCTGAAAAACAGCGCGGAATTGACCCATTACGCAATCAAGAACCAATTGATAGAATAGGCACTGGACGGCGCGCGCACGCGGTTGCAGGAATGCTCAGGCTTAATGCCGAGATGAAAGCTACCTTCCGGCCTTTTATCCGGGCTATGCCCAACGCAACGCGCACTTATCATGGTATGAATGAGTAAACCTTTAAGAGGCCGCGCGTAACATGTCCAGCAAACCCACCACTCCCGAGCAGAATCCGGCCGATATCGCACGCGAGGCGTTCAAGCGCCTGGCGGTGCGCCGCATAGCGCCGACGCCGGAGGCCTACCGCGACATCTATAACGAAATCGCCGGCGTTCCCGCCGAGCCGGCCGCCGCGCCCGTCGTCGCGGTCGATCCCGGCCCGGAATCGGTGCTGAGCCAGTTCGCCACCCGCCTGACCGACAACACCGGCGACCTGGCCGACTTCGGCCGCCGCTTCAACCGCGCCGTCAAGTCGCGCGACTGGGAAGGCTATGCCAAGGCCCTGTCGCAGCTGGTGGAAAAACACTTCATCAGCCGCAAGTCCGGCATCGAGGTGGCCGGCATGCCGGCCGAGGATGAGCAAAGCCGCACGCTGCGCGACCTGCTCAGCCGCACGCTGACCTTCGCGGTCGCCTCGCTGCTGTCCGGCGCCCCGGTGCTGGTGGCCGAGGCCGAATCGCTGGGCGCGGCCACCAAGCTGGCCCACAGCGAAGAGGCGCTGGCCGAGATCGCCCTGCGCCTGAAGCAGCTGTGCTACCAGATCGAGCTGCGCGGCGCCGACAGCGGCGAACAGCAGGAACTGCTGCTGCGCCTGTTCAAGCTGTTGCTGGAAAACGTCAGCGAGCTGCTCGACGACGACAGCTGGCTGCGCGGCCAGATCGAATCGGTGCAAAACCTGATCACCGGCCCGATCGACGTGCGCGCGCTGGAGGAAGCCACGCGCAGCCTGAAGGAAGTGATCTACAAGCAGGGCCAGCTCAAGCACAGCCTGTCGGACGTCAAGCTCACCGTCAAGAACATGATGATGACCTTTATCGACCGCCTCGGCCAAGTGGCGGCCTCGACCGGCGACTTCCACGAAAAGATCGGCGGCTATTCGGAAAAGATCAGCAAGGCCGACAATATCGCCGAGCTCAACACCATCCTCGACGAAGTGCTCAAGGAAACCCGCCTGGTGCAGAGCGAAGCCCTGAAGGCGCGCGACAAGATGGTGCTGGCGCGCCAGGAAGTGCAGGATGCCGAGAACCGCATCCACGCGCTGGAGGCCAAGCTGCAGCATTTGAGCGAACTGGTGCGGGAAGACCAGCTGACCGGCAGCCTCAACCGCCGTGGCCTGGACGATGTGTTCGAGCGCGAGACCGCGCGCGCCGACCGCCGCGGCACGCCGCTGTGCATCGCCATCCTCGACCTCGACGATTTTAAAAAGCTCAACGACACCTACGGCCACATCGCCGGCGACGCCGCGCTCAAGCACCTGGTCAAGATCGTCAAGGACACGCTGCGCTCGATGGACGTGATCGCCCGCTTCGGCGGCGAGGAATTCCTGATCCTGATGCCGGAGACCTCGGTCGAGGCGGCGGCCAGCACCATGACCCGGCTGCAGCGCGAGCTGACCAAGCACTTCTTCCTGCACGATAACGAGAAAGTCTTGATCACCTTCTCGGCCGGGGTGGCGCTGCGCCGCCCGAACGAAGAGCAGACCGAACTGGTCAAGCGGGCCGACAAGGCCATGTACACCGCCAAGCAGACCGGCAAAAACCGGGTGGTGGTGGCCGACTAAGCCGCTTTATTATCAAAATACTTACAGCCCGGCGCCCGCCGGGCTTTTTTTTGCCCAAAATAAAGAGCGAAATATAATTATTTTTGCCCTAAAGATTCCCCGAATGCGGTCGTTTAAACGGGCAAGCGTGTTGAACTTTAGGCCTGATTCCGAAAATTTCCCGGCTGTTTGCCCCTTAATTTTCCCGCAGGGCAACCGTTACCGATTACAACAGCGGTTTGATTGTCTCGGAATGTGGAGGCAGACCAATGGGAACTGAGCATATCGCCGAATCGAAGTATTTTGGAGAAACATCATGGCACAAGTCATTAACACTAATATTGCATCGCTGAATTCGCAACGTAACCTGACCACGTCGCAAGCCTCGCTGTCGACTTCCCTGCAACGCCTGTCTTCCGGTCTGCGCATCAACAGCGCCAAAGACGACGCCGCCGGCCTGGCGATTTCCGAGCGCTTCACCTCGCAAATTCGCGGCAATACCACGGCTGCACGTAACGCCAACGACGGTATCTCGCTGGCTCAAACGGCCGAGGGTGGCTTGAGCACTGCAGGCGACCTGCTGCAACGTATCCGCGAACTGGCAGTCCAGTCCGCCAACGGCACCAACTCCGATTCCGACCGCAAATCGATCCAGAACGAGGTATCGGCTCTGTCGGGCGAGCTCGACCGCGTTGCCACGTCGACCCAGTTCAACGGCCAGAACGTACTGGACGGTTCGCTGACTTCGGCCCAGTTCCAGGTCGGCGCCAACTCCGGCCAGACCATCAGCATCGGCGTACAATCGGCCAAGGCCACTGATATCGGCAATAACACGCTGTCGGCCTTCTTCCAGAGTGGTGCCGGCCCAGGCACCTTGTCGGACGCCACTGCCGCTTCCGCCCCTGCAACCCCTGGCGCTCACGTGGCCAACAATCAGGCAGCCGACACGCTGAACCTGACCTCCGGTAGTGGTGTCGCTACCAATGTCAGCATTGCCGCTGGCGACTCCGCCAAAAAGATTGCAGCCAGTGTCAACGCTTTGTCGCCACAGAGCGGCGTCAGCGCGACGGCCTCCACCAGCGCCACCATCTCCGGCTTGACCGCCGCAGGCGTTGGCGACGGTTCGCTGCAGTTCACCTTGCGCGGCGATAACTCGCTGGAAAACGACCCTAACTCGACCGCGGTCACCATCTCGGCTAAAGTCAAAGGCGGCGACCTGTCGGCCTTGGCACAGGCAATCAATGCCCAGGTCGGCACCACCGGTGTCTCGGCATCGATTAAAACCAACAACACGACCGGCGTCAAGGAACTGGCGCTGTCCAATGCGTCCGGTGCCGACATCGAGATCAATAACACCAACGCCGCCACCGACGACTTGCTGGCCAAGCCCACGACCAACATCCGTGGCACTGACCAGCCAGCGGTGGGCAACACCGCTGCCCAGGCAGCGAACTCGCAGCTCGGCCCAGCCACCGGCAGCACGATCACCGTCGGCGGCAAGCTGAACTTCTCTTCCGACACCGGCTTCACCGTCGCTTCGGCAGGCGGCTTAGGGACCATCGTCAGCGGCTCCACTGGTTCGGACCTGCAATCGGTAGCCAAGGTTGACGTGTCGAGCGTGGACGGCGCCAACAAGGCTCTGAAAACCATCGACTCGGCGCTGAACCAGATCAACAGCAACCGCGCGTCGCTGGGTGCGATCCAGAACCGTTTCGCTTCGACCATCTCGAACCTGAACACGACGACGGAGAACTTGTCCGCTTCGCGTAGCCGGATTCAAGATACCGACTTCGCATCGGAAACGGCCAACCTGACCCGCGGCCAGATCCTGCAACAAGCTGGTACCGCGATCTTGGCCCAGGCCAACTCGCTGCCGAACGGCGTGCTGTCCCTGCTGCGTGGCTAAAATCCGGGGCAGGGTTGACGCGGTAAGGTCGCTCTGACTAGGTTCCCCGGTTGATTTATTCAACCGGGGATTTTTCACAAAGGAAGCATCATGACTATCGATACCATCGGCACGGCCACCCAGGCCCGCCCAGTAGACCGCCCGGCCAACGCCGCCAGCGGCGATGTCGCCGCCCAGGGCGCTGCGCGCGCGCCGGCCACGGCAGTCGAAACCGCGGCCGCCGTCAAAGGCCCGGCCAACGTACCGACGCTGGAGCAGGTCAACCAGGCCGTGTCGCAGCTGAACAAGTCGGCGCAAGCCAAGTCGCAGGGACTGGAATTCTCGGTCGATAGCGACACCAAGCGCACCGTCGTCAAGGTGATCGACCAGACCACCAAGGAAGTGCTGCGCCAGATTCCATCGCCCGAAGCGCTGGAAATCGCCAAATCGCTGGAATCGAAATCCGGCGCCTCCGGCTTGCTGATCCAGCAAACCGCCTGAAGCGGCCGCGCTCGCGCGCGCCGCTTTTTCTGTCTTCATGGCATCCTGCAAGCAGGCATGCCGACGCTGTGTATCTCACGGGCCAAGCCCGTTGCGCAGCCATACCGCCGCCCCGCCACGCCCTGCACCGCCGACCGCTGCCCGTTTTTTCAGCTTTGCCTGAACTGGCAGGTATTCTCCCCTCTCAAGTCCGGTTTGATTCTGCCGATATTGTCTTATATTATTGCTTTACTTAGGAGCACATCGTGGGCATCTCTTCACCAGGCATAGGCTCTGGCATCAAAGTCGATGAAATCGTCAGCAAGCTGATGGCGGTTGAGTCGCAGCCGCTGGCCGATTACGACAAGAAGTCGGCCAGTTATCTGGCGAAGGTGTCCGCGTTCGGCAATTTATCCGGCGCATTGGGTTCGTTCCAGGGGGCGCTGTCCGGGTTGACCTCGGTCTCCAGCTTTCAAACCTTGATCAGCACGCCAAGCGACCCGACGGTCATGACCGCCACCGCGAGCAGCACCGCGCAGGCAGGCAACTACCGCGTCAACGTCAGCCAGATCGCGCAGGCGCAAACGCTGGCCTCGACCGGCAAGAAGAGCACGACGGCCGCCATCGGCCTGGGCGCCAAGACCACGATCAATTTCTCGCTCGGCACCGCCAGCGGCGGCACCTTCGGCATCACTGGCACCCAGCTGGGCGCCAGCCTGTCGAGCGGCGGCCTGTCGCCAGGCTCGCTCAGCATCAACAACACCGCGATCGCCACTGACGGCAACACCCGCAGCGCGCGCCTGCTGGCCGACGCCATCAACGCCAAGAGCACCACCACCGGCGTGTCGGCCAAGGCCGCCGCCACCCTGACCAGCGCCACCCTGTTCGGCGCCGCCGGCGCTTCGACTTTCGGCAATATCGACACCAGCGGCGGCGGCACTTATACGCTGTCGGTCGGCGGTGTGGAAATCGCCACCCAGGCCACCGGTGTGGCCGCAGGAGCAGCCGGAGGCATCACCGCCGCCTCGCTCGATGCCGCCCTGGCGCCCAACAGCGCCGCCCGGCGCGCACTGGCGGACGCCAACATCACCATCACCGGCACAGCCGCCGGCGGCGACCTGCAATTCAAGAACGAGGACGGCAGCAACATCGCCATCACCGAAGCCGTCAGCGGCACCGTTACCGGCGGCATCGGCAACAGCGGCACGGCCAATATCGGTTCCAGCACGACAGCCGTCAGTTCCATCTCGCTGGTGTCCGCCGACGGCAGCCCGATCACTGTCGGCGGCACCGATCCCACCAAGGCAGGATTCACCGCCGGTGTCGGCGGCGCCTACATCGGCGCCAGCTTCGCGGCGGACTCCAGCCGCACCAGCGGCAACATCGTCATCGACAGCTCGAACAATACGCTGCAAGGGATCATGGCGGCGATCAACAAGGGCAACTTCGGTGTCACCGCCAGCATCGTTTCGGACGGTTCCAGCGGCACCAACGCCACCCCGAACCACCTGATACTGACCTCGTCCTCCACCGGCGCCAGTTCGACCATGAAGATCACCCTGGCCGGCTCCGGCGGCAATCCGCCGGATAGCGAACTGGTGAACCTGCTCGGCTACGATCCCGGCGGCGTACAAAACCTGAGCCAAAAGGCGGCCGCCGCCGATACGCTGGCGACCGTCAACGGCATCGCCGTCACCAGTACCAGCACCGGCATCAACGGCGCGATCAGCGGCGTTACCATCAACGTCCTCAAGGTTGGCAGTTCGTCGCTGTCGGTCAGCAAGGACAGCGGTTCGTTGACCGGCTCGGTCAGCGGCTTCGTGAAAGCCTACAACGAGTTGAACAACCAGATAGCGCAGTTGGGCGCCTATAACCCGGACACCAAGACCGGCGGCCCGCTGCTGGGCGATACGACCCTGCGCAATCTGCAAGCTTCGATCCGTCGCCAGCTGAGCACCTCGATCACCGGCTTGCAAGGCACCAGCCTGACCAACCTGTCGCAGATCGGCATCTCGTTCCAGAAGGACGGCACGCTGACCCTGGACAACGCCAAGCTGCAAAAGGCCGTCACCAACAACTTCAGCGACATCGCCGGCCTGTTCGCAGCGGTCGGCCACAGCAGCGATCCGGACGTCAAGTTTGTCAGCTCCGGCACCAACACCAAGGCCGGCGACTACCCGATCAACATCACCCAACTGGCCACCCAGGGAACGCTGCAGGGCGACGCCGTGCTGCCGGCCGAAACGGTGATCGATGCCGATACCACCTGGACCGTGACGCTGAATGACACCAAGCCGGCCACGCTGGCCAACACCGCCACGATCTCGCTGCCGGCCGGCAGCTACAATCCCAGCCAGCTGGCCACGCTGCTGCAATCGTCGATCAACGGCGTCAGCGCGTTTGCCAACGCCGGCGCCACCGTCACCGCCACCGTCGGCGACGATGGCAAGCTGAAGCTGGCCTCGACCAACTACGGCTCGAAATCGAACATCCATATCGCCACGGCGACCGGCACCGACATCTCTGCCGTATTCGGCACCGGAGCATCGGTCGACGGTCTGGACGTGGCCGGCACCATCGGCGGCTACACCGCCACCGGCAGCGGCCAGACCCTGACCGGTTCGCCGGGCGGACCGGTCGATGGACTGAAATTGACGGTCACCGGCGAGACCACCGGCTCGCGCGGCAACTTCGGCTTCTCCCAGGGCTACGCCTATCAGCTCAACGCGCTGGCGGCCGGCTACCTGGGCGCCAATGGCGCGCTCACCAGCCGCACCACGGGTTTGAACAACTCGGTCAAGGATATCGCCAAGCAGAAGGATGCCTTCGCCTCCCGGCTGGGCGACATCGAAGCGCGCTACCGCGCCCAGTACACGGCGCTCGACTCGTCGATCGCCAGCATGAATACCACCGCGTCCTTCTTGGCGCAACAGTTCGCGGCGCTTGCCAAGCAATAACCGCTGACGCTTTAACAGGAGACAGAGTATGTTTGGATCTCGACAAACTGGCGTGCACGCCTATGCCAAGGTTGGCATGGAAACCGGCGTGGTCGCCGCCAGTCCCCACAAGCTGATCGTCATGCTGTTCGACGGCGCGATGGTGGCCTTGAACGCGGCGCTGCACGGCATGCGCAGCGGCGACATCGGCGAGAAGGGCAAATCGATCTCCAAAGCCATCATGATCATCGACAGCGGCCTGCGCGCCGCGCTCGACAAGAAAGCCGGCGGCGAAATCGCCGAGGGCCTGGACGCGCTGTACGAATACATGAGCGCGCGCCTGCTGACGGCCAACCTGACCAACGATCCAGCGATCCTGGAAGAAGTGCAGCGCCTGCTGACCGAGTTGCGCGACGCCTGGAATGCGATCGCCGACACCCCCGCCGCCACCGGCATCCACCCGACCAATCTCGCGAGCGCCTGATTCATGATGACCAGCCAAGATATCTTATCCGTGTACGCCGCCATGGCCGACCTGACCGAACAGATGGTGCGGGCCGCCACGCACAGCGACTGGGACCAGCTGGTGCTGCTGGAACAGCGCTGCGCCGCCCACGTACAGGCGCTGCGCGAGCAGGAGCCGGCGCAGCCGATGCAGGGCGCCGACCGCGAACGCAAGATCAACCTGATCCGCCAGATGCTCAACGCCGACCGCCAGATCCGCGACCTGACCATGCCGTGGATGGCGCAACTGTCCAAACTGCTCAACTCCACCGGCACTGAACGGCGCGTGCTCAACGCCTACGGCAGCGTCTAAAGCGGGGGCGTGCCATGCTGCCGCCAGCAGTCACCATCCTGCCGGTCGGCCCGGCTGTCGGCACCGGCGCCGTCGCCCCGGTCGGCGACGGCCGCCAGGCGGCATTCCAGCGCGCGCTGCAAAGCCTGGTCGGACAATCGGTCACGGCCGAGGTCATGTCCAAGTTCAACGACGGCAGCTTCCTGGTCAAGGTAGCCGACAACGCGGTGCGCATGATGTTGCCGCCCGGCGTGCAGGTCGGCGCCGAAGTGCCGCTGACCGTGCTCAGCGCCCAGCCCCGTCCCACCTTCCAGCTCGGTAACGGTCCTCCCGGCAGTTCGGCCACGCTGGTCTACAGCGAAACCGCCGACGCCGGCGACGGCCTGTACTCGCCCGCACTCCCCTCGCAAGACGCGCCGGCCACACCGCCGGGCACCGCGCGCCCACCCGCCGGCAACGCCACGCCAGGCCAGCCGGCAACGCCGGGCGCGGCCGACGCCGAGACCGCC
>NZ_WHUF01000029.1 GCF_009380165.1 Rugamonas rivuli | reverse complement strand
CTCCACCAAAAGTTCAAACGTAAGTCAGCCAATCATGGTTGCGATTTAGGTTTGATCTTTTAGAGATCAAGTGCTGTACGTTCTTTAACAATCTGGAAGAAGTAAGTAAATTTTTATTGATCGTTTTACGGTAAAACGTAAGACGATGGGTAATGATTGTATGTATCAACAAACGCAACAACGTAGTACTTCTTATTTCTATAACCGCTCCTTTGTTTAGTCGCAAGGGGCTAACGTTATAGGGACAAGTGAATAAGTGCACATGG
>NZ_WHUF01000028.1 GCF_009380165.1 Rugamonas rivuli | reverse complement strand
AGGGTCGTTCGAGACCAGGACGTTGATAGGTCAGGTGTGGAAGTGCAGTAATGCATTAAGCTAACTGATACTAATTGCCCGTACGGCTTGTCCCTATAACCTTAGCAGGTTATGGTGAATAAGAAGTGCGTTGAAACGTTCGTTGATACAACTTCATTACCTAAAATTTTTACTACATAAACGATATAAATCGTTTATAATACTTCCTCCAGATTCTTGGCGGCGCGGAAAAAGACGCGACGCCTGTACAAGTCAATGCCTGATGACCATAGCAAGTTGGTCCCACCCCTTCCCA
>NZ_WHUF01000027.1 GCF_009380165.1 Rugamonas rivuli | reverse complement strand
GTGTGGAAGTGCAGTAATGCATTAAGCTAACTGATACTAATTGCCCGTACGGCTTGTCCCTATAACCTTAGCAGGTTATGGTGAATAAGAAGTACGTTGAAACGTTCGTTGATACAACTTCATTACCCCATTTACTTACTGATTCCAGATTCGGAGCGCCGCTGAAAGTGTCGCTCGTACAAGTCAATGCCTGATGACCATAGCAAGTTGGTCCCACCCCTTCCCATCCCGAACAGGACCGTGAAACAACTCTGCGCCGATGATAGTGCTGCAACCAGTGTGAAAGTAGGTTATCG
>NZ_WHUF01000026.1 GCF_009380165.1 Rugamonas rivuli | reverse complement strand
AGGGTCGTTCGAGACCAGGACGTTGATAGGTCAGGTGTGGAAGTGCAGTAATGCATTAAGCTAACTGATACTAATTGCCCGTACGGCTTGTCCCTATAACCTTAGCAGGTTATGGTGAATGAGAAGTGCGTTGAAACGTTCGTTGATACAACTTCATTACCCCATTACTTACTTTTTCCAGATTCGGAGCGCCGCTGAAAGCGTCGCTCGTACAAGTCAATGCCTGATGACCATAGCAAGTTGGTCCCACCCCTTCCCATCCCGAACAGGACCGTGAAACAACTCTGCGCCGATGATAGTGC
>NZ_WHUF01000025.1 GCF_009380165.1 Rugamonas rivuli | reverse complement strand
ATAGGTATGCAAAGCGAACGCGGCGAACTGAAACATCTAAGTAGCTGCAGGAAAAGAAATCAACCGAGATTCCCAAAGTAGTGGCGAGCGAAATGGGAAGAGCCTGCACGTTTTAGCATGACGCATAGAAGAATCCTCTGGAAATAGGAGCCATAGCGGGTGATAGCCCCGTATTCGAAATGCGATGTGTGGAACTAAGCGTGCGACAAGTAGGGCGGGACACGAGAAATCCTGTCTGAATATGGGGGGACCATCCTCCAAGGCTAAATACTCGTAATCGACCGATAGTGAACCAGTACCGTG
>NZ_WHUF01000024.1 GCF_009380165.1 Rugamonas rivuli | reverse complement strand
CACGGTACTGGTTCACTATCGGTCGATTACGAGTATTTAGCCTTGGAGGATGGTCCCCCCATATTCAGACAGGATTTCTCGTGTCCCGCCCTACTTGTCGCACGCTTAGTTCCACACATCGCATTTCACATACGGGGCTATCACCCGCTATGGCTCCTATTTCCAGAGGATTCTGTTATGCGTCATGCTAAAACGTGCAGGCTCTTCCCATTTCGCTCGCCACTACTTTGGGAATCTCGGTTGATTTCTTTTCCTGCAGCTACTTAGATGTTTCAGTTCGCCGCGTTCGCTTTGCATACCTATGTATTCAGT
>NZ_WHUF01000023.1 GCF_009380165.1 Rugamonas rivuli | reverse complement strand
GGCGCGGCGGCAGGCGGCGCGGGCGGCAGCAACGGCGGCTCGACCGGCGGCTATGGCGGCGCGAGCGGCGCGGCCACCGGCAGCAATGGCGGTAACGGCGGCGGCACGGGCAACACCGGCAATGCGACCGGCGGCAATGGCGGCGTGGCTGGCGCGGGCGGTGCCGGAGCTTCTGGCGGTGGCGCCGGCAGCGGCTCGGGTTCGGCCACCACCACAGGCACCGGCGGCGGGGCATCCGGCGGATCGGCTTCGGCTTCGAATACGACCGGTGTGCCGAGCAGCAGCGAACCTCCGCCGGTGCCACCACCCAACCAGGCGGCGACCGCCAGCGGTGGCGGCGGGACCGGCGGGGCCGGCACGTCGGGCAATGCGACCAGCAGCACCGGCACTGCGACCGGCGGCGTGGGCGGCGCAGGGGCTGCCGGCGGCGCCAGCGGCGCGG
>NZ_WHUF01000022.1 GCF_009380165.1 Rugamonas rivuli | reverse complement strand
ATATCCGCAGCTTCGGTGACTGGCTTAGCCCCGTTACATCTTCCGCGCAGGACGACTCGATCAGTGAGCTATTACGCTTTCTTTAAATGATGGCTGCTTCTAAGCCAACATCCTGACTGTTTTAGCCTTCCCACTT
The DNA here is from genome assembly GCF_009380165.1 of Rugamonas rivuli. Lineage (GTDB taxonomy): Bacteria > Pseudomonadota > Gammaproteobacteria > Burkholderiales > Burkholderiaceae_D > Rugamonas > Rugamonas rivuli. The sequence goes on along the minus strand of NZ_WHUF01000022.1, from coordinate 688 downwards.
CGTTTTCCACTTAGCCAATCTTTGGGACCTTAGCTGGCGGTCTGGGTTGTTTCCCTCTTGACGCCGGACGTTAGCACCCGACGTCTGTCTCCCAAGCTCGCACTCATCGGTATTCGGAGTTTGCAATGGTTTGGTAAGTCGCGATGACCCCCTAGCCATAACAGTGCTCTACCCCCGATGGTGATACTTGAGGCACTACCTAAATAGTTTTCGGAGAGAACCAGCTATTTCCAAGTTTGTTTAGCCTTTCACCCCTACCCACAGCTCATCCCCTAATTTTTCAACATTAGTGGGTTCGGACCTCCAGTGCGTGTTACCGCACCTTCATCCTGGCCATGAGTAGATCACTTGGTTTCGGGTCTACACCCAGCGACTATCGCCCTATTCGGACTCGATTTCTCTACGGCTTCCCTATCTGGTTAACCTTGCCACTGAATGTAAGTCGCTGACCCATTATACAAAAGGTACGCAGTCACGGAACAAGTCCGCTCCTACTGTTTGTATGCACACGGTTTCAGGATCTATTTCACTCCCCTCCCGGGGTTCTTTTCGCCTTTCCCTCACGGTACTGGTTCACTATCGGTCGATTACGAGTATTTAGCCTTGGAGGATGGTCCCCCCATATTCAGACAGGATTTCTCGTGTCCCGCCCTACTTGTCGCACGCTTAGTTCCACACATCGCATTTC
>NZ_WHUF01000021.1 GCF_009380165.1 Rugamonas rivuli | reverse complement strand
TGCTAAAACGTGCAGGCTCTTCCCATTTCGCTCGCCACTACTTTGGGAATCTCGGTTGATTTCTTTTCCTGCAGCTACTTAGATGTTTCAGTTCGCCGCGTTCGCTTTGCATACCTATGTATTCAGTATGCAATGACCTAAAAGGCCGGGTTTCCCCATTCGGAAATCTGCGGATCAAAGCTTGTTTGCTAGCTCCCCGCAGCTTATCGCAAGCTACTACGTCCTTCATCGCCTGTAATCGCCAAGGCATCCACCATGTGCACTTATTCACTTGTCCCTATAACGTTAGCCCCTTGCGACTAAACAAAGGAGCGGTTATAGAAATAAGAAGTACTACGTTGTTGCGTTTGTTGATACATACAATCATTACCCATCGTCTTGCGTTTTACCGCAAAACGATCAATAAAAATTTACTTACTTCTTCCAGATTGTTAAAGAACGTACAGCACTTGATCTCTAAAAGATCAAATCTAAAGGCTTACCCTTACATTTGAACTCTTGGTGGAGGATGACGGGATCGAACCGACGACCCCCTGCTTGCAAAGCAGGTGCTCTCCCAGCTGAGCTAATCCCCCTGAGATTTACTACAAGGCAGAAACTGGTAGGGCTGGTTGGACTCGAACCAACGACCCCCGCGTTATCAACACGGTGCTCTAACCAGCTGAGCTACAGCCCCAAATGCTGTTCTTTAATATTGACAGTCGATAAGTGTGAACGCTTGATGAGTAGTCCGAAGACCAGTGCTACTCTAGAAAGGAGGTGATCCAGCCGCACCTTCCGATACGGCTACCTTGTTACGACTTCACCCCAGTCACGAATCCTACCGTGGTAAGCGCCCTCCTT
>NZ_WHUF01000020.1 GCF_009380165.1 Rugamonas rivuli | reverse complement strand
CGGTGGCAGAAATGCCAAATAAACAGAGATTAAACTGAAGAGTTTGATCCTGGCTCAGATTGAACGCTGGCGGCATGCCTTACACATGCAAGTCGAACGGCAGCGCGGGGCAACCTGGCGGCGAGTGGCGAACGGGTGAGTAATATATCGGAACGTACCCTGGAGTGGGGGATAACGTAGCGAAAGTTACGCTAATACCGCATACGATCTAAGGATGAAAGTGGGGGATCGCAAGACCTCATGCTCCTGGAGCGGCCGATATCTGATTAGCTAGTTGGTAGGGTAAAAGCCTACCAAGGCATCGATCAGTAGCTGGTCTGAGAGGACGACCAGCCACACTGGAACTGAGACACGGTCCAGACTCCTACGGGAGGCAGCAGTGGGGAATTTTGGACAATGGGCGCAAGCCTGATCCAGCAATGCCGCGTGAGTGAAGAAGGCCTTCGGGTTGTAAAGCTCTTTTGTCAGGGAAGAAACGGCCTGTTCTAATACAGTGGGCTAATGACGGTACCTGAAGAATAAGCACCGGCTAACTACGTGCCAGCAGCCGCGGTAATACGTAGGGTGCAAGCGTTAATCGGAATTACTGGGCGTAAAGCGTGCGCAGGCGGTTTTGTAAGTCTGTCGTGAAATCCCCGGGCTCAACCTGGGAATGGCGATGGAGACTGCAAGGCTAGAGTTTGGCAGAGGGGGGTAGAATTCCACGTGTAGCAGTGAAATGCGTAGATATGTGGAGGAACACCGATGGCGAAGGCAGCCCCCTGGGTCAAAACTGACGCTCATGCACGAAAGCGTGGGGAGCAAACAGGATTAGATACCCTGGTAGTCCACGCCCTAAACGATGTCTACTAGTTGTCGGGTCTTAATTGACTTGGTAACGCAGCTAACGCGTGAAGTAGACCGCCTGGGGAGTACGGTCGCAAGATTAAAACTCAAAGGAATTGACGGGGACCCGCACAAGCGGTGGATGATGTGGATTAATTCGATGCAACGCGAAAAACCTTACCTACCCTTGACATGGATGGAATCCCTGAGAGATTGGGGAGTGCCCGAAAGGGAACCATTACACAGGTGCTGCATGGCTGTCGTCAGCTCGTGTCGTGAGATGTTGGGTTAAGTCCCGCAACGAGCGCAACCCTTGTCATTAGTTGCTACGAAAGAGCACTCTAATGAGACTGCCGGTGACAAACCGGAGGAAGGTGGGGATGACGTCAAGTCCTCATGGCCCTTATGGGTAGGGCTTCACACGTCATACAATGGTACATACAGAGGGCCGCCAACCCGCGAGGGGGAGCTAATCCCAGAAAGTGTATCGTAGTCCGGATTGTAGTCTGCAACTCGACTGCATGAAGTTGGAATCGCTAGTAATCGCGGATCAGCATGTCGCGGTGAATACGTTCCCGGGTCTTGTACACACCGCCCGTCACACCATGGGAGCGGGTTTTACCAGAAGTAGGTAGCTTAACCG
>NZ_WHUF01000001.1 GCF_009380165.1 Rugamonas rivuli | reverse complement strand
CCCGGGAAGGCGCCGCCCGCGCTGCCGCCGGCGGCAAGCGCGGCGATGGCCTGGCCGCTGGGGCCGCCATCGCGCTGGCGGTCCAGGTTGCCGCGCTCTTCCTGCGTGGAGAACAGCCGGCCCAGCGTCACCTGCTGCGCCGCCGCCGGCATGGCAGCGGCCAGCAGCACGGACAGCAGGGCCGGCAGCGGGAGGAATCGGGAGCGTTTCATCACGAGCCTTTCTTGCGCGCGGCGGCGTTGAGCGCGGCGGCCGGCGCCAGCGTCAGCCAGTTGAGCTTGCAGTCCGCGCCCATGGTCGGCGTGTTCGGCACGTTGGTCGGGCCGCCGATGCGCTTGAGCGTGCATTCCTGCACCGCGTAATAGTTGCGCTGCCGCAGGTCTTCGAGGAAGTTGAACAGATCGCCCTCGTGCAGCAACTCCATGCGCAGGCTCATGCGGCTGCCGCGCAGCGCGTAGTCGCCCAGCGGCACCGGCGCGTCGAGCTTGACCGCCTGCTGCGGCTCGATCTCGTAGCTCAGCGGCGGCAGCTTGCGGCGCTCCTGGATCTGGCGGATCTGCTCGACCCAGTCGAGGCGGTTTTCGTCGCCGATCAGGCCGCGCTTGCGCAGCAGCACGAACTGCGGCTGGTAGCTGCGGATTTCGCGCTTTTCGCTTTCGACCTGGGCAAAGCGCTGGCGCGCGGCGTCGCGCGTCTGCTGCGCCTGGGCGCGCTCGTCCTGCGCGTGGTTGACATACCAGGTGCTGGCGAACACCGCCGCCACGCCGATGCTGAGGGCGCCGGCGGCCGTCACCACGGCCAGCCGTATCAGCGCGAATTCGCGCATCCAGTAGGGCAGCGGCGGCGCGGCGCGCGGCGGCTTTTTGCTGAAGGGAGCGGGGGAGGCGTTCATGGCTGCCACACAAGGTTGAGGATGAAGCGCGCCTTGCTCTCGACGCCGCCGGCGGCGCCGGCGCCGGCCTTGCCGCTGAGCTTGACGCTGGAGCGGGTGTCGACCGGCTGCTGCACGATCTCCACCACCATGCGCGGCTGGCGGGCCAGTTCCTGGGTGAAGGCGTTCATGGTGTTGACCACTTCGCGGTAATTTTCCGGCGGCACCATGATCTCCGCCTCCAGCCGCAGCGCCTGCGGCACCACCACGGGCAGGCCCAGCATCAGCGACGAGATCGGCGCCAGCGGCGTGCCGCTGCCGGCGTTGAGGAAGCTGCCGGCCACCGGCTCGGTGGGCGCGGCCGGCGGCGTGATCTTCCAGTCCAGCTGGATCAGGCGGATTTGCTGCACCTTGTCGAGCGCCGTGCTCAGCTGCGCCATGAAGGGCAGCGGCTGCGGCCCCTGGCGCACCAGCAGCTGGGCCACGGTGACGGCGGCCTTCATGTTGACGGTCTTGTCGATGGCCGGCGTCATGGTCGACAGCGCGTCGCGGTAGCGCTTGTCGAACTGGTCGGCCTCGGCGTACATGGTGGCGGTGGCCGAGGTGGCGTCGGCATAGCGCCAGACATTGATGCCCAGCCAGACCAGCGTGGCGGTGGCCAGCACCGCGCTGGCGCTGAACAGGCCCAGCCGCGCGCGCCACAGCTGGAAGTAGCGGCGTGCCGCGCCCAGCGCGTACTGGGTGGGCGGGCGTTCCTGTCCAAGCAGTGTCAGCAGCACGGTATCGGCCAGCGCCGGCGTGTCTTCCAGGCCGGTGCGGTGGGCGGCGTCGTCCATGGGGACGAAGTGGTAGGCGGTCTCGGGGCCGTCCTGGCATTGCGGTTCGAGGCGGTCCAGCGTCGCTTCCGGCGCCACGATGACGGTGTGCAGCACCTCGCCGCGCCCGATCAGGCGGGTGCTGGTGAGGAACTGCTGGGTCTTGGCGGTTTCGCGGGCGACGTCGACCGGGTCGCCGTCGCGGTCCACCGCCAGCGTCAGCCGCGAGAACTTCAGCTGGCCGTCGAGGAAATAGCTCTGGCGCAGGCCGGCCGATTGCTGTGTCACCAGCAGCAGGCGCTCGTCGGCCAGGCCCAGCTTGCGCACCAGCGACGGGCTCATGAGCGTGGTCGAGTACAGCCCCGCCAGCGGCGCGCGCAGCAGTTCCAGCGCCTCGACCCACGGTTGCACCAGCGCCGGATTTGTCAGCGCGCTGAGCAGGGCGATATCGTCCTGGCGGCCGTCGGGCTCGCGGCCCTGCACGCGCACGTAGCGGTAGGGCGTTTCGCGGTATTGCTGCAGCAGCCGGCGGGCCAGCAGGCGGCGGCCGGAGCGGCCGGTCACGTGCGGCAGCGTGATGCGCTGGAAGTCTTCCTCGATCAGGTCGACCATCAGATAGACCGGGCCGTAGGGCTGGGTGTCCAGGTAATCCATGAAGGCGTCGACGCCGGCGCGGTCGTTGGTGTAGCGCACGGGTTCGCCGAGCCTGCCCTTGTGCCACGGGTAGGCCCACACATATTCGCTGCTGAGATAAAGTAAATGTCTGTGCAACACGGCGGCCTCAGGGTCGGATCTTGCTGATGGTGTCGTAAATCGGCCCCAGCACGGACAGCATGATCCAGCCCAGCAGCAGGCCCAGGACCACGGTCATCGCCGGCTCTATCATCGCCTGCACCTTCTCGATCATTTCCTTGACTTCACGGTTGTAGAAATAGCTGACGTTGCGCAGCGCGCCGTCCAGCGCGCCGGTGGCCTCGCCGACCTTGAGCATGCGGATCACCAGCGGCGGGAAGATGCCGGTGTTCTGGAACGCCGCCGTCACGCTCTGGCCTTCGGAAATGAGCTGGGCCGCGCGGCGCAGGCCGGCCGCCACCATGCGGTTGCCGACGATGCCTTCGGACAGCCGTATGCATTCGAGGATGGTGATGCCGGCGCCGTACATCAGCGCGAAGAAGGTGGCGAAGCGGGCCAGGATGATCTTGTGCTGCACCGGGCCTATCATCCAGATGCGCAGCTTGAAGGCGTCGAAGCGGTAGCGCGCGTCCTCGCTGCGCGCCAGCCAGGCGCGGCCGCCGAAGAAGGCCGCCACCGGCAGCGCCAGCAGCACGTACCAGTAGTTGATGAAGATGTCGGAAACGAAGATCAGCGCCTTGGTGTGGAAGGGCAGCTCGTTGCCCATGTTCTTGATGAAGGCGGTCAGCTGCGGCACCAGGTAGATCATCAGGAAGGCTACCACGCCGAGGATGACGATGCCGACGAACATGGGCTTCATGACGATCTTGCGCGATTGCGAGGCCAGCTCGTCCTGCCACTTCAGGCTGTCCGACAGATTCAGGAACACTTCGGCGATCTTGCCGGTGCGCTCGCCGGCCGTGATCAGGCTGGTGAAGGTCTTGTCGAACACGTCCGGGTAGGCGTCGAGCGCGGCCGACAGCTGCAGGCCGCCCTCGATGTTCTCGATCAGGTCGGTGATGATTTCGCGGAAGCGCGGATGGTCCATGCTGTCGCGCAGGTCGTTCAAGCCGTCGAGGATGGGCACGCCGGCGCCGGTCAGCTGCTCCATCTGGAAGCAGAAGTTGATCAAGTCCTTGCGCGTGATATCGCGCCGGCCGATGGCGGCCAGCTTCTGGCGCGACACCTGGCAATCGATCAGGTCCAGCTCCATGCGGTGCAGGCGCAGCTCCAGGTCGGGCTCGTTGAGCGCGTCCATATTCCCCAGCGTCAGCTGGCCGCCGGCATCCATGGCGCGGTAGAGGTATTGGGGCATCAGCTCAGCCTGTCGGTAAGGTCGACCACGCGCGCCACTTCTTCCAGCGTGGTCACGCCTTCGAGCACGCGGCGCAGGCCGTCGTCCACCAGCGAGCGCACGCCGGCCGCGGCGGCGGCGTTCTTCAGCTCGCGCGAGGAGGCGCGGCGGGCCACCATTTCATCGAGCTGCGGCGTCATCTTCAACAGTTCCATGATCGCCAGCCGGCCCTTGTAGCCCTGGTGGCCGCAGCGTTCGCAGCCGCAGGCGCGGTACAGCGTGTACGGTTCGGCGTCCTCGCCCTGCGGCAGGCCCAGCAGGCGGCGCTCCAGCGCCTCGGCCGGATAGGCCACGCGGCAGTGCGGGCACAGCCGCCGGATCAGGCGCTGGGCGATGATGCCGATGATGTTGCCGGCCATGATGTCGGCCACCACGCCGATGTCGAGCAGGCGCGAGATCGAGCCGATCGCCGAGTTGGTGTGCAGCGTCGAATACACCTGGTGGCCGGTCATCGCCGCAGAAAACGCCATCTCGGCGGTTTCGCGGTCGCGGATCTCGCCGACCAGGATGATGTCCGGATCCTGCCGCATCATCGAGCGGATGCCGTCGGCAAAGCCCATCTTGGCCGATTCGTTGACGGCGGTCTGCCGTATCATGTTCATCGGGTACTCGACCGGGTCTTCCAGCGTCATGATGTTGACGCTCTCGGTGTTGATGTGGTTGAGGATGGAGTACAGCGTGGTGGTCTTGCCGGAGCCGGTCGGCCCCGTCACCAGGATCACGCCGTCGGGACGGGCGATCATCAGCTTCAGCAGGTTGAGCTCGTTTTCCTCCAGGCCCAGGCCGTCCAGCGGCACGATGCCTTTCTGCCGGTCCAGCACGCGCAGCACGAAGTTCTCGCCGTGGGTGGTCGCTTGCGCGGAGGCGCGGAAATCGATCTGGCGGCCGGAGAACTTGATCGAGATGCGGCCGTCCTGCGGCGCGCGGGTCTCGGCGATGTTCATGCCGCTCATCACCTTCAGGCGCACGGCCATGGCCGGCCAGTAGGATTTGTGCAGGCTGCGGATCTGGCGCAGGATGCCGTCGATGCGGTAGCGGATGCGCAGGAAGGATTGCTCCGGCTCGAAGTGCAGGTCGGAGGCGCCGTTCTGCACGGCGTCGGCCAGGATGGCGTCGATCAGCCGCACCACCGGCTGGCTGTACTCGTCCGAGGTGCCGCCCAGGCTAGCGTAATTGACTTCGCCCGTTTCGATCTCGTGCAGGATGCCATCGATTGATAACTCGAAGCCGTAGTACTGGTCGATGGCGCGCTGGATGTCGGAATCGTTGACCAGCAGCGGGCTGATGGTGATGCCCTTGACCAGCATGGCGCTGATCTGGTCCAGCGCGACGATGTTGCTGGTGTCGGACATGGCCAGGATCAGATTGTCCGTGGCGCGCTCATACACGATGGGGAACACCTTGTAGCGCTTGGCCACGTCCTTGGGGATGAGCTTGAGGGCGATGGCGTCCACCACCAGGCTGGTCAGGTCGGCGCTCTGCTGGTTGAGGTTTTCCGACAGCGCCATGCGCACCGTGGCCTCGGTGACGAAGCCCAGCGTGATCAACAGTTTTCCCAGCGGCTCGCTGCTGCGCTTTTGCTCGATCAGGGCGATGCGCAGCTGGTCTTCGCTGATCACGCCTTTCTGGATCAGCAGCTTGCCGAGCGGGAGTTTGACTTGTTCTGCCATGGATCTCTTACATGAATGGTGGCGATCAGCGCGCGGACGCGCCCAGTTCGTGCAGGCGCAGGCGCAGCGCGTTGCGGTCGAACGCGGCGGCGTGGTCCTGCGCCAGCGCCAGCGCGCGCTGGTAGTACTTCATCGCCAGCTTGGGCTGGTTCAGCCGGTCCAGGCCGACGGCCAGGTTGTAGGCGTAGTCGGCGTTGTCGGGCATGGCGGTGTAGGCGCGGAAGTAGGACTGCTGGGCTTCCGGCCAGCGGCCCTGCTGGGATTGCAGGTTGCCGAGCGCGAACAGCACCGGCGCGGCGTCCGGGCTGGTGTTGAGGATGTTGCGCAGCCGCGCTTCGCTCTGGCCGCTGTCGCCCTGGCGCACGCCGACCAGGCCGGCGACGGCGGTGCTGTCGTTGGGATCGAGTTCGAGCAGGCGCAGGTAGTAGCCGGCCGCCTGTTCGCCCTGGCCCTTGCGCGCGGCCACCGTGGCCAGGCCGAGCAGGGCGTCGCGGCTGGTCGGCGCGTCGCGCAGCGCGGCCTCGTATTGCTGCTGGGCTAGCGGCAGGTCGCCGCTGTTCAGGGCCTGGTAGCCGCTTTCCAGCGCGGGCGCCAGCACCGGCTGCTGGCTGGCGCGGGCGACGCGGATCTCGCTATTGTCCGGCGCGGCGATCGGCGGCAACTGGTCGGGACGCGGCTGGTTCAGTTGCGCCAGCTGCTGCTGCATGATTTGCTGCGAGGCGACCAGCGCCTGTTCGGTGGCGTTCAGGCGGCGCTCCAGATCTTCGGTGCCGGTGCGCGCGGGGGCCGGTGGGGCGATCGGTGCGCCGTCGGGCAGCGCTTCGATGGCGCCGGGCGCGACCGCGACCTTGACCGAGGTGGCACCGGTGGCGCCGATCGGCGGCATCGGCACCGGCGGCAGGCGCGAGCCGGCGCCGGGCGCGAGCACGGCTTGCCAGTAGTAATAGCCCATGCCGGCGGCGACCAGCACCAGCAGTGCGATCCAGCCGATCAGGCGCAGGCGGTCGCGGTCCAGTCCGGCCGATTCGGTCGGGGCTGTGGCGGCCGCCGCGGCGCGTGCGCGGGCGGCGCCGCGCGGTTGGTCGGTGGAAGATGGTCCGGCTTTGTTGGCGCGCGGGGTGTTGCCGGCTGCGGCTTTGGCGGCCGACGCGGCAGGTGCGGGGGCAGGCGCGGCAGCGGACGCGTAGGCAGGCGCGGGCTCGGGCGAGGCGGCGCTCTTGGCGGCGTGTGCGGGCGACGGCGCGGCGGCAGCGGTGGCTGCGGGTGCGGCGGCCGGCGGCGCCGATGGATCGGGCATCAGGTCCAGCGTCAGGCCGGGGCCTTTGTGGTCGCTGGGCGTGGGCAGCGGGTCGGGCGAGGGCTGCGGCGCCTGGCCGGACGCGGCCGCTGGTTCGGCCGGGATGGGCTCCAGGCTGAGGCCGGACATCGGTTCCAGGTCCAGGCTCATGCCCAGGCCGGGCTGGGCCGCCGGCGCGGGCGCCGGCGCCGGTTCCGGCGTCAGCGCCAGGATTTCATCGAAAGCCTGCGACGGCTTGTCGGTCTCATCGTCGGCGCCCGAGCTTTGTTTGGCGCGCTCCGCCTTTTTGAGCGCTTGCATTAAGAGACTCATGATCCATTCGCCTTGGCTGGGGCGGGGGCCGGCGCGGCCTCGCCATAGGGAGCGTTGTCGGGTGTCTGGCCCGGCAGCAGGTAACGGTAATCCTTGTAGTCGCCGTTGACGCTGGCGTCCTTGACCACCACCGGCCGCATGAAGATCACCAGTTCGGTCTTGGTGGTTTTCTCGTTACGGTGGGAGAACAGCTCGCCCAGCACCGGCACGCTGCTCAGCAGCGGGATGCCGTCCTTGGCGTTGTCCACCGAATCCTGCATCAGGCCGCCCATGACGGCGATCTGGCCGCTGGACACCTTCATCAGCGATTCCAGCTCGCGCGCCTGGATCACCGGCACCTGGCTTTTGACGCCGGCCTTGGCCAGGTCGGGATTGGGATCGGTGACGTAGTCGACGATGCGGGTGATGGTCGGCCGCACGTTGAGCGTGACCTCGTCGGTGTCGGAAATCTGCGGCGTGACGCTCATGACGAAGCCGACCGGCACCGTCTCCAGCCGCGACTCATAGGTGGCCGGCGAGACGATGGTGCCGTTCAGGTCGCGCACCGCAGGCGTCACCTTGATCGAGAAGAAGACGTTGTTGTCGACCACCTTGAGCAGCGCGGTCTGGTTGTTGAGCACGCTGATCTTGGGGCTGGACAGCACTTTGACCTTGCCGAACGATTCCAGCAACTCGATGGTGGCGGCGATATTGCCCAGCCGGCTGGTCGGGTTGGTGTAGTTCAGCACGAACACGCCGGGATTGGTGGCGGTCGGCAGCGTGGCGGTGCCCAGCGCGCCCTGGTTCAGCTTGAGGCCGCCCCTGGCGATCGATTGCCAGTTGATGCCTTGCTGGTACTGGTCGCCGAGCCGCACTTCGATGATGGTGGCTTCGATCAGCACCTGGCGCTTGGCCGCGCCCAGCACGACGTCGAGGAATTCGCGGATCTTTTCATGCTGGCGGGCGGTCGCGCGCACGGCGATCAGGCCGCCCTCGGCGTTGACGATGACCGAGGAACCGCGCTGCGCCGCGCCACCGCCGCCGGCCTTGGCGCCGCCGAAGCCGCCGGCGTCGAACGGCGTTTGCGGCTGGGCGTTCTGCGGCGTGCCGGCCTGCCCACCGGCCTGCTGGGACGCCAGCGGATCGACCGGGTTGTCGCTCAGGTTGGACGCCCGCAGCATGTCGCGGATGTTCTTTTCCAGGCTATACCAGAAGTTGTTGTCGGAGCGGTTGTTGACCACGGTGGTCGAATTGTTGCCGCCGCCGTTGCCGCTGCCATTGTTGGCCGGCGCCGCCTGCTGCTGCTGTTGCGGTTGCTGCTGCTGGCCGGCGCCGCTGTTGCTGGACGCCGGGCTGGCGACGCTGCTGGTGCCGCCGCCGGCGGTCGAAATCTGGGTGGCGATGCTGACACTGCTGTTGGTGCTGCGGGCGATGTTGACGTAGTCGACCTTGTAGTTGCGCCATTCCGGCGTGTCCGGCAAGACCGTCAGCGTGCTGCCGTTGATTTCATAACGCATGTCGACCTGGCGCTGGATGCGGGTCAGCAGCTGCGGCAGGGTCTGGTCCAGCGCGTTCAGCGTGACCGTGCCCTCGATGCCGGGATGGACGTCGACGTTCATGCCGGCGTCGCGCGCCAGCGCGAACAGCAGCGACTGCACCGGCACCTTGTGCACGGTGACGCTGTAGGTCTCGGTCTTGGGCGCGGCGGACGGCGGCGGCAGCACGGCGCTTTGTTGGACGGTCTCGGGAATGGAGCCGGTGGCGCGCGGCGCTTCCGAAATATGGGTCGGCGATTTGGGCAGGGTGTGGGTCGCGCAGGCGCTCAGCAACACGCTGCACACCATGGGGACGATGGGGGAGGCGAGTTTTTTCATTGTTTCTTTCCGGCCCAGGGGGAATGCAGGATGTTGTGCATTTGCAATATAGACACCATGATCTTACAAATTCGGTGCCACCGCAAGGATAGCCCCCCAAATAGCCCAAATTAGCAGGACCGCCAAGGCCCCTATAGCAACAGCGCGCAAAGGGAAGATTTGCCGCAGCCGGCGGCGGCGGAAGGCCGATTCGCGTATCGCCTGGCGCGCGTGGCGCACGCCGACGGTGCTGGCGTCGGCCGCGAAGGCGGCCAGCAGGGCCTTGTCGGCCAGGATGTTGATGCGGCGGACGATGCCCTCGGAACGCTCGGCGATCAGCCTGGCGGCGGCCGGACTGAACAGCGGCGAACCGTCGTGGCCGGCCGCGCGCAGCCGGCATTCGAGGAATTCGTCGATCAGCGCCGGGGCCAGCGCCGGCACCTCGAAGCTGTGGGTGATGCGCTCCTTCAGCTGGCGCATGCTGGCCAGCGCCAGGTGCTGGTCCAGCTCCGGCTGGCCGAACAGCACGATCTGCAGCAGCTTGCTGTGCGCGGTTTCCAGGTTGGTCAGCAGGCGTATCGCTTCCAGCGTGTCGAGCGGCATGGCCTGGGCTTCCTCGACCAGCAGCACCACCTGGCGGCCCTGGCTGTGGCGGGCGATCAGGTCGGCTTGCAGGCGGCGCTGGATCTCGTCGATGCGCAGGCCGTGGCCGTCCATGCCCAGCTCGGCGGCGATGGCGTACTGCACTTCCTGCGGGTTCAGGTTGGGGTTGACCAGGTAGATGACGTCGATGTGCGGCGGCAGCTGGCTCTCCAGCATGCGGCACAACATGGTCTTGCCGGCGCCGACTTCGCCCGTGACCTTGATGATGCCTTCGCCGTGGCAGACCGCATACAGCAAGGCTTGCAGGATTTCGCCGCGGGTGTTGCCCGCGTAGAAAAAGGCCGGGTTCGGGGTGATGCCGAACGGCGATTCGCGCAGGCCGAAGTGGGATTGGTACATGCTGCTCACGCGATGCAAGCCAGGAAGGCTTGCTCCAGGCTGTCGACGCCGTAATGGCGGCGGCATTCGGCCGGCGAGCCGGTAAAGCGGATGCGGCCTTCATGCAGGATGGCCATGCGGTCGCACAGCTCGTCGACGTCGGCCAGCATGTGCGAGGTCAAGAATACGGTGCTGCCGCCGGCGTGCAGCTGCCGCAGCTGTTGTTTCAGCAGCGCGCGCGCCTTCGGGTCCAGTCCGCTCATCGGCTCGTCCAGCACGTACAGCGGCTTGCGCGCCAGCAGGCAGGCGGCCAGGCCCAGCTTCTGCGTCATGCCTTTCGAATAGTCGCGCACGGTGCGGCGCAGCGCGCCAGGGTCCAGGTCCAAGGCCTCCAGCATGACGGCCACGGCGGCCGGATCGTAGGCCAGGCCTTGCAAACTCAGCAAATAGCGGATGAAGTCGGCGCCGGTCAGGTAGTAGGGCGGGGTGAAGCGTTCGGGCAGGAAGCCCAGCGGCTGGCGGCTGGCGGGGCGGCCGTGCGGCTGGCCGAAGATGTCGATGCTGCCGCCGTCGAGGGCGCAGAAATCCAGCAGGCATTTGATCAGGCTGGTCTTGCCGGCGCCGTTGACGCCCACCAGGCCGAAGCATTCGCCCGCTTGCAGCTCCAGATCCACGCCCTGCAAGACGCTGGCCTGGCCATAGCGTTTGACGACTTGCTGGAAGCGCAGGGCAGGGGCGGTCATGGAAGGTGGCGGTTCTGTGGGGCTGGGAAACGAACGACACTGTAGCGCATTCGTGCGAAGAAAGCGACACCCTGTGGCGCACGGAGCAAGACTAGTCTCGCTGGCGCCGCTTTCTGCACTAGAATGGCCGCAAGCCAACAGATGGCACAGATCACAAGGAGCGGGGCATGGCAAGGCCAGAGAAAGTGCGGCTTGGGGAAATTTTGGTGCAGCAAAAGCTGCTGACCGAGGAACAGCTGGGCCTGGCGCTGGCCGAGCAAAAGCGCAGCGGACGCAAGCTGGGCCGGGTGTTCATCGAGAACGGCTATGTTACCGAGGAACAGATCGCCGGCGCGCTGGCGCGGCAGCTCAACATCCCGTACCTGAATCTGAAGTTCTTCAACGTCAATCCCGAGATCGTGCGGCTGCTGCCGGAAACCCAGGCCCGCCGCTTCCGCGCGCTGGTGCTGGAAGACCGGCGCGGCGCGCTGCTGGTCGGCATGTCCGACCCGACCGACCTGTTCGCGTACGACGAGATCCAGCGCATCGTCAAGCAGCCGATCGAGCTGGCCGTGGTCAACGAGACCGAAGTGCTGGGCGTGATCGACCGCATCTACCGCCGCACCGAGGATATCTCCGACCTGGCGCGCGAGCTGGAGCAGGACCTGGGCGATGTCTCGGTCGACTTCGGCGCGCTGGCGGCCGCCAATTCCAACCTGGAAGAGGCGCCCATCGTCAAGCTGCTGCAATCGGTGTTCGACGACGCCACCCAGGTGCGCGCGTCCGACATCCACATCGAGCCGCAGGAAGGCCGGCTGCAGATCCGCTTCCGCATCGACGGCGTGCTGCACCTGCAAACCGAGGCCGACATCAAGATCGCGCCCTCGCTGGCGCTGCGCCTGAAGCTGATGTCCGACCTCGACATCTCGGAAAAACGCTTGCCGCAGGACGGCCGCTTCGCCGTGCGCGTGAAGAACCAGCGCATCGACGTGCGTATCTCGACCATGCCGACCCAGTACGGCGAATCGGTGGTGATGCGTCTGCTCAGCCAGAGCAACACCCAGCTGCGGCTGGACGCGATCGGCATGCCGAAAGGCTTGCTGGAGAAATTCCGCGCCATCGTCCAGCGCCCCAACGGCCTGGTGCTGGTGACGGGGCCGACCGGCAGCGGCAAGACCACCACGCTGTACTGCGCGCTGGCCGAGCTGAATTCGGTGGAGAAAAAGCTGATCACCGTGGAAGACCCGGTCGAATACCGGCTGCCCGGCATCAACCAGGTGCAGGTCAACGACAAGATCGAGCTGAACTTCGCGCGCGTGCTGCGTTCGGCGCTGCGGCAAGACCCGGACATCGTGCTGGTGGGCGAGATGCGCGACCAGGAAACGGCACAGATCGGTTTGCGCGCCGCCATGACCGGACACTTGGTACTATCGACCCTGCACACCAACGATGCGGCCAGCACGCCGCTGCGGCTGATGGACATGGGCGTACCGCGCTACATGGTCGGTAGTTCGCTGCAAGCCGTGCTGGCGCAGCGCCTGGTGCGGGTGATCTGCGAAAGCTGCACCACGCCGTACGAGCTGACGCCGACCGAACACGAGTGGCTGCGCATGGAGTTGCACGACAAGGTGGGCATGGCGCGCTATTTCCACGGCAAGGGTTGTTCGCATTGCAATGGCATGGGGTATCGCGGCCGTACCGGCGTGTACGAGCTGCTGGAAATGACGCGCGAAGTGGTCGATGCGGCCAACGATCCCGATCCCTCGCATTTCCTGCGGGTGGCGGCGACGCAGATGGCCGGCGAAACCCTGCGCCGCCATGCGGTGGCGCTGGTGATACAGGGGCGTACCACGGTGGCCGAGGCCATGCGCATCAGCAACCAGACCGAGGATTGACGTGCCGTTCTATGCCTACAAGGCGCGCAGCGCGCGCGGAGAGTTGATGCAGGGCGTGCTGGAGGCGGCCGACAGCGGCGCCGTGGCCGACCATCTGCTGGGCAGCGGCGCCACGCCGGTGGAGATCGCGCTGACCCGCAAGGCCGCCACCGGCAGCGCCAGCGGCGAGGCCTGGTGGACCAAGCTGTTCGAGAAGAAGGTGACGTCGATGGATGTGCAATTGTTCAGCCGCCAGCTCTACACCTTGCTCAAGTCGGGCGTGCCCATCATGCGCGGGCTGGCCGGCCTGCAGGAATCGGCGATCAGCAAGTCGTTCGGCAAGGTCATCAAGGACTTGCGCGAATCGCTCGACGCCGGCCGCGAACTGTCGGCGGCGATGCGGCGCCATCCCACAGTGTTCAACGATTTCTACCTGTCGATGGTGCGGGTGGGCGAGATGACCGGGCGGCTGGAGGAAGTGTTCCTGCGATTGTTCGACCACCTGGAGTTCGACCGCGAGATGCGCGCCCGCGTCAAGAGCGCGACCCGCTACCCGATCTTCGTGGTGGTGGCGATGATCATCGCCATGGTGATCGTCAACATCTTCGTCATCCCGCAGTTCGTCAAGGTGTTCGAGAGCTTCCACGCCACGCTGCCGCTGATGACGCGCATCCTGATCGCCACCTCGCATTTCATGGTGGTGTACTGGCCGCAGCTGCTGGTGGGCGCGGCCGCGGGCTTCTTCGGCTTCCGCTACTGGATCAATACCAGCGCCGGGCGCTACAAATGGGACCGCTACAAGCTCAAGTTCCCCATCGCCGGCAAGATCATCCACAAGGCCACGATGGCGCGTTTCGCCCGCAGCTTCTCGCTGTCGAGCCGCAGCGGCGTGCCCATCGTGCAGGCGCTGACGGTGGTGTCGCAGACGGTGGACAACGCCTACTTGTGCTCGCGGGTGGAGCAGATGCGCGACGGCGTCGAGCGCGGCGACAGCATCCTGCGCACCTCGATCGCGGCCAATGTGTTCACGCCGGTGGTGCTGCAGATGGTGGCGGTGGGCGAGGAATCCGGCTCGCTGGACGAACTGATGGACGAAATCGCCCAGATGTACGAGCGCGAGGTGGATTACGAACTGAAGACGCTGGCCGCGCAGATCGAGCCCATCCTGATCACCTTCCTCGGCCTGCTGGTGCTGGTGCTGGCGCTGGGCATCTTTGTGCCGATCTGGGATCTGGGCAAAGTGGCGTTGCCGCACTGATGGGCGGCTTGCGTCCTGCTGGTGTTGTGTGGCCGCAACGACGGCGGGTGCGCGGTTTCACGCTGTTCGAGTTCGCCGTGGTGGCCAGCATTTTCGGCCTGCTGATGATGGTGGCGCTGGAACGGGTGGCATATTACCGCCGCGCCGGCGACGAGGCGGGCGTGCAGGCTTTGCTGATCAATATGCGCAGCGCCTTGTCCGGCAAGGTGATGGCCTTGCAGGCGCAGGGCAGGGAGGGGGAAATCGGCGCGCTGGCCGGGGCCAATCCCGTCACCTGGCTGGAGCGGGCGCCGGACAATTATGCCGGCGAACTGGCGCCGGAAGCGGCAAAGAGTGTTAAAGCTGGCAACTGGTATTTTGATCTGGTGCAACACAAACTGGTATTCGTGAGGGGCGCGCAAGAAGATTTGTTAAATAGTGCCTCAAAGAATATTTATTTCAAGGTAGAATCACTGCGCTTGCCCTCGAAAAACGCCAACGCAGAGCGCCAGCCGGGAAATGCCGGTATCGCGCTAAATGAAGTCACTCAGTAGCAGCCGCTGCCGCACTCCGCCGCAGCTTGGCGTTAATGATCTTTTTTAGTCAGGTCTGGAGAGTCATATGCAAACCAAACAAGCAAGTTCGTTCAAATCGCGTTCCCAGCAAGGCGGTTTCACGCTGATCGAGCTGATCGTCGTGATCGTCATCCTGGGCATCCTGGCCGCCACCGCGCTGCCGCGTTTTGCCGGCCTGGGCGCCGATGCGCGCGTCGCCAAGCTCAACTCGGCACGCGCGGCCATTCTGAGCGCCGCCAATATGTACCATGGCCGCTGGCTGGCGGCGGGTTCGCCTGGCATCACCCCCGTTGCGACCACGACCTTCGATGGCACGGTGATCGTCGACAACGCGACCGGCTACCCGACACTCGCGGGCATGCAGTTTGCCCTGAACTTTACCGACTTCGACCTGACTAACGTCGCCACCGGCGTCTATCGCAGCGATACGGGCCACGCCACTTGCACCGTCACCTACGCGGCCACCGCCGCCGGCCCTACCGCGACGGTTGACAGCTCCGGCTGCTGATCCAGCGTTCATGACCGGCCGGAGATGGGCGTGAAGGGAACGGCGCCGCGGCGCCGCACCCGGTCCCCGGGGCCGGGCGGCTTCACCTTTGTCGAGCTGGTTGTCATGATCGTTGTGCTGGGCATACTCGGCGCCATTGCGGCGCCGCGCTTCTTCGACACCAAAGGTTTCGACGCGGCTTCCTTTACCGACCAGCTGAAGGCGCAGATACGCTACGGCCAGAAAGCGGCCATCGCCCAGGGGCGCTATGTGTTTGTGCGGCTCAACGGCAGCAGCGTCGCGCTGTGCTACGACGCCGGCTGCAACAGCCGCGTGGCGCCGCCCGGCGGCGCCAACAGCGGCACGGCGTCGACCGTCACCAACTGCGGCGCCGCCCCGTGGGCATGCGAAGGCGTGCCCAACGGCCTGGCCCTGTCCGCCGTCCCCAGCTTTTATTTCGATCCGAACGGCCAGCCATTTGCGCTGGCCGACCCGGTGGGCAGCGTCGTTTCGACCTTCGCCACGCAGACGCTGGCCGTCAGCGGCGACGGCGCCACCCACAACGTGACCGTGACGGCGGTGACAGGCTATGTCTTCTAAGCCCGCCCATCGCAAAGCCGCCGGCCTGAGCATGGTGGAGCTGGTGATGTTCATCGTCATCGTCGGTATCGCCGTGGTCAGCGTGCTGCAGGTGCTGGGCATAGGCGCGCGCACCAGTCCCGACCCGATGCGCCGCAAGCAGGCGCTGGCCATCGCCGAGAGCATGATGGAAGAGGTCCGCCTGGCCCACTTCACGTTTTGCGACGGTAATGACCCGATGGCCGAAGACCCCAGCGTCACGGCTACGGCAGGCTGCAACACCCCGGAGACGGTCGGCCCCGCGGACGCGGGCGGCAACCCCAACCGGCCCTACGACAATGTCAATGACTATGTGACCGCTTTCGGCAATGGTGCTGGCGCCGCCGTCATCTATAGCACCGATGCCGCCGGCAATGCCTTCCCGGCCGGATATACAGCCACGGTGTCGATCAACCCGGACCCGGCCTTCGGCCCGGCGGGCGCACTGATCGTGGGCGACGCTACGGCGGCCGGCATGAACGTGCTGCGCATCACCGTCCGGGTCAGTTACAACGGTGGCGACGACGTCGTGCTGGACGGCTACCGCACCCGTTACGCGCCGAGGTCGCTATGAAAGCGCCCCAACGCCCACAAGGCTTCACGCTGGTCGAGGCGGTCATCGTCATCGTCGTCACCGGCATCCTGGCCGGCATGGTGGCGGTGTTCCTGAAGACCCCGGTGCAGAACTACGTCGACACCGCCGCGCGCGGCGACATGACCGACGTGGCCGACCTGGCGCTGCGCCGCATCACCCGCGAGCTGCGGCTGGCGCTGCCCAACAGCATCCTGGTCTCGGCCGACCGCCGCACTCTGCAATTCCAGCTGACCAAGACCGGCGGCCGCTACGTCGACATCGGCGATTCGCCGCCGCCCGCGCTGCTGCCGCTGGACTTCAGCCCCACCGCCAGCCTGCAATTCGACATCGCCGGCGCCGCGCCCACCGGCCGCCAGGCCATCCTGGTGAACGACTGGATCGCCGTGTTCAACATCGGCGTGGCGCCGGCCGACGCCCGCAGCTTCGGCAACATCGCGCGCGTCACGGCGGTCAACGGCACCCGCATCACGCTGGCCAACAACCCGTTCGCCGCGCAGGCGCCGTCGATGCAGTCGCCGACCAACCGCTTCCAGGTGGTCTCCGGCACCGTCACTTACGTCTGCGCGCCGGTGGCCGGTGGCGGCGGCACGCTGATCCGCAGCTTCAGCACCCAGATCTTCGGCCTGAACGGGCTGGGAGCGCCGCCGTTCGGCACGCCTGCGACGCTGGCCGGCCTGGTGTCCGGCTGCGGTTTCGATTACGTGGTGCTGGCCAATACCAACACCGCCCTGGTCGGCGTGTCGCTGATGCTGACGCGCAACAATGGCGAAAGCATCAGCCTGGTGCGCCAGGTCCACGTGGACAACACGCCATGAAAACCCTGCGCACATTGCCGCGCCGCGCCGCCGGCTTCTCCATCGTCACCGCGGTGTTCCTGGTGGTGGTGCTGTCGGCGCTGGCGGTGGCGGCGATGTCGCTGTCGCGCTCGCAGCAGAGCAGCTCGGCGCTGGACCTGCTGGGCGCGCGCGCCTACGAGGCGGCCCGCGCCGGCGTCGAGTACGGCCTGTACCAGCAGCAGATCAACGGCAGCTGCGTTGCCAGCCGCAGCTTCGTGCCGGGCGGGACGCTGTCGGCCTTCACCGTCACCGTGCAGTGCGCCGTCGTGCCGACGCCCGGCATGGGCGCGAGCATGAACCGGATCACGGTGACGGCCGTCGCCTGCAACGTGCCGGCCGCCGGCGTCTGTCCCAACGCCGTCACCACCAGCGCCGACTATGTGCAGCGCACGGTCACGGTGCAGTTCTGAGGAGGCGACGATGCGACCAACCAACCTCGCCCTCAACCCCGTCCCGAATACAATCGCGCGCTGGCTGGCCTGCCTGCTGGCGCTGCTGTGCAGCCTGGCCGCCGGCTGGTCGCGCGCCGATTCGCCGATCACGCTGTTCAAGAGCTTTGCCGGCAACGTCAGCTTCACCGGTACGCAGAAGACCATGCGTACCCAGGCCAACGCCAGCAATCCGTGCACCATCAACACCGGCACCATGACCATGGCGCTGACCGGCGTGCCGGCCGGCGCCACCATCCTCAACGCGCAGCTGTACTGGGCTGGCTCCAGTTCGACGCCGGACTACAGCGTGGTGTTCGACGGCGTCACCGTGACGGCGCCCAGCAACCGCAGCTACACCTCGGCCACGGTCGGCTACGATTTCTTCGCCGGCGCGGTGGACGTGACCTCGCAGGTGGTGGCCAAGGGCAACGCCAACTACACCGTCGGCGGGCTGGTCATCAACAACGGCAGTCCGTATTGCGCGGTCGAGGGCGTGCTGGGCGGCTTCCAGCTGCTGGTGGTGTACTCGCATCCGAGCGAGACGTTCCGGGTGCTCAACGTCTACGAGGGCTTCCAGTACATCCGCAATTCCAGCGTGGCGCTGACGCTGGCCAACTTCAAGACGCCGACGCCGATCGGCAGCCTGACCGGCAAGATCGGCCACATCACGTGGGAGGGCGACAGCACGCTGTCGGGCGGCGGCGAGATCCTGATGTACAACAGCGTCGAGATGACCGATGCGCTCAACCCGTCCGGCAACCAGTTCAACTCCATCTCCAACATCAACAACGACAGCTTCTCCTACGGCATCGACTTCGATGCCTACACGGTGTCGTCGCCGACCATCAAGGCCGGCCAGACCTCGGCGCGCAGCGATTACCAGTCCGGCCAGGATCTGGTGCTGATGAACGCCGAGGTGATCGCCGCGCCGAATGTGCCGGCGGCCGACCGCGCGATATCGATGACCTTGCAGACGCCGCTGCAGCCTTCGCAGATCAGCAACTACATCATCAGCGTCAGCAACAACGGCCCGCTGGCCGAGGGCGGGCCGACCACGGTGGTCGATACGCTGCCGTCGTCGCTGATCTTCGTCAGCGCCACCGGCACCGGCTGGAGCTGCGGCATGGCCGGGCAAAGGCTGACCTGCAGCTACAGCGGCACGATGGCCTCGGGCGCGACGCTGCCGCCGATCACGCTGCGGGTGACGACGGCCGCCGCCGCCAGTGGGCTGGTCACCAACAGCGCCACCGTCAGCGGCCAGCTGTTCGATTACTACGACGGCAACGACACCTCGACCGTCAGCTCGCAGGTGGGGGCGGCGGCCATCACGCCGAGCTTTGTGTTCACCGATCCGCTGTCCCCCCAGTGCGTGAACGGCTTGCCGTTCGGCGATCCGGGCCAGCCCTGCAAGCTGTTCAATTTCAACGCGCAGAAAAACACGGCCAACAAGGATATTCCGGTGTCCCTGACCTTCGTCGTGCTGGGCGTGCCGACCGCGCTTTCGAATACGGACAGCACGCTCAAGGTCAAGTATGCGCTGTCGTGCTACGACCCGATCCAGGATGCGGGCGTCAACGCCAGCTTCACCAAGGTCGGCGGCAGCGCCGTGACGCTGCCGCTGTGCGCCAGGTCCGGCGCGCTGCCGGCGCAGACGTCCGCCACCTGGACCGGACTCAACGACGTGGTGTTCACCGGGGGCAAGGCGACCACGGCCGACGTCTACAACTTCCGCTATGCCGACGTCGGGCGGGTTGAATTCCTGGTCAGCGACAACACCGGCCGCCTGGGCACCAGCAGCCCCTTCGTCGAACGGCCCGACAAGCTGCTGCTGGTGGCGCCGGCTTCGAACGGCGCCGGGACGCCGGCTTCGGCTACCGATCCCAAGTTTGTGACTGCCGGCACCGCGTTCACGCTGTCGGTCAAGGCGCTGATGTATGGCGGCGCACCGGCGCCGAACTTCGGCAGGGAGACCGCGCCGACCACGGTGCAGATCACCGCGCTGGCGGCGATCGACCAGAACGGCGATCGCCTGGCCGATATGCTGGGCGGGAACGACCCCAATCAGCAGCTGGCCTTCAACGGCAGCTTCGGCGCATTCAGCGGCGGCATCGCCAGCGGCAGCGGTTTTTCCTACGGCGATGTCGGCGTGCTGGAACTGACGCCATTGGCCTCGCCGAAAAACTATCTCGGCTCGGGCGACTTGATCCTGGAGACGCTCAACGTCGGCCGCTTCGTGCCCGACCATTTCAACACGGCGATCATTGTGCCGCCGATGGCCTGCGATCCGGCCGGCATGACTTGCCCGGCCAGCGTCGGCATGGCGTACTCGGGCCAGCCGTTCAACCTGACCGTCACCGCGATGAACGTGCAGGAGCAGCCGACGGTCAACTATCGCGGCGCGCTGGCGCGGGCGGTGGCGTTGTCGGCCTGGTCGGCGGCCGGCAGCGTCGCGACCGCCAATCCGCCTGCCAACCCGAGCGGCGCGGTGCTCAGCGCCAACGGCATTGCCTACAGCGCCTTTAACGCCGCCAGCACCTTCGGCGCGGCCACGCCCGGCGTGGCCGGCGGTTCGCCGGTCTACACGCTGCCGCGGCCGTTCGTGGCGACCGCGCCGTATGCCAACAACTGGGTCACGCCGACGCTGGTGTACGTGCGCGCCACCGAGACCGGCAACCCCAACGATGGCGTCAGCTCGCTGCGCGCCGGCGCGGTCGAAGCCGGCATTTCGGTGGTGTCCGGCCGCCTGTTCGTGCCGAATGCCTACGGCTCGTCCAGCCTGCCGGTGCCGCTGCAACTGGGGGCGCAGTACTACGGCCAGAGCTCGGTCAACGGCAGCACCGTGCTGGCCTGGCGCAACAACGCCAGCGACAGCGCCACGCTTGTGACGCCGGCCAGCAACTTCCAGTACGCCAGCTGCCTGGTGGCTTGCCCGGCGCCGCCGCCGAGCGCGCTGTCGACGGTGAGGATGAGCGGCGGCGCCGCCACCGCCACGCTGAAGGCGGGCAGCAGCGCCGGCAAGAGCGGCGCCACCATCACCGTCAACGGCCCGACCTGGCTGCCGACCACGCAGGGGCGCGTGACCTTCGGCGTGTATCGCAGCCCGGTGATTTTCTTGAGGGAAGTGTATTGAATCCGCCTCATTTTATTTGGGAACTGAGCATTAACAGGGCAAACTGAGGGCATGGCGCCAATTTGCAGAAATGGCGTAGTGAAACTTGAATATAATCAAGGATGTGCGGCGATTATTGAATCCCGTGCTTAATCATTTGAGACAGTCGGATGCGTTTATTCGGAAAAGCGGAAAAAAAGAATGGCTGGCTGGCCATCGGCCTGACGGCGGACGGCGTGCAGGCCGCAGCGATCGAGCGCCGCACCGACGGCCCGCCGCGTGTGCTGCTGGCCGCGTCCTACCCCGGCAAGGCCGACCAGGCCGGCGCCAGCCTGGCGCGCCTGGGCAAGGAATTGCAGGCCAACCGCTACCGCTGCACCACCTTGCTGGGCGCGGGCGGCTATCAATTGCTGCTGGTCGAGGCGCCCAATGTGCCGGATGAGGAAATGCGCACGGCACTGGGCTGGCGCGTCAAGGACATGATCGATTTTCCGCTGGAGGAAGCGACCATCGACATGGCGATGCTGCCGCTGGCCAACGGCTTGAACCACGCCCGCCAGGCGTTCGCGGTGGCGGCCCGCAACAGCGTGCTGAAGCCGCACCAGCGCCTGTTCGCCGACAACAAGATTTCGCTGTCCGCCATCGACATCGGCGAGATGGCGCAACGGAATATCTCGGCGCTGCTGGAGCCGGAAGGGCGCGGCTTGGCGCTGCTGGCCTTCGACGCCGACGGCGGCCTGCTGACCGTCAGCTATCAGACCGAGCTCTACCTGGCCCGCCGCATCGACGTCACGCTGAACCAGTTGCTGGATCCCGATCCCGAGCGCCTGCAGCATCTGCATGACCGCATCACGCTGGAACTGCAACGGTCGCTGGACCACTTCGAGCGGCAATTCTCCTTTGTCACGGTGGCCAAGATGGTGGTGGCGCCGGTGGGCGAGGGCGCGCTGCGCGCCTATTTGGCAAGCAATCTGTACCTGCCGGTGGAGCAGCTGGACCTGGCCAGCGTACTGGACCTGAACGGCGCTGACCTGCTGCAAGACCCGGCGCAGCAGGCCGGCTTCCTGCGCACGCTGGGCGCCGCCTTGCGCGAGCTGGAGACGGCATGAGCCAACAGATCAACCTGTTCAACGCTGGCTTCAAGCGCAAGAAAAACTACGCGACCACGCGCACGATGGCGACGGGACTGGGCGTGCTGGTGTTGGTGCTGGTCGTGGCGTCGGTGCTGGCCAACGTCGAACTGGCGACGCTGGAGCGCGAGGCCGCCGTGGTCAAGGCCGACCTGGCCGCGCGCGAGGCGCGTCGGACCGCCGTCACCGCCACCTTCGTGGCGCCGCGCAAGAGCGAGACCTTGCAGCAGGAGCTGGACCAGACCAGCGTGCAGTACCGAAATCTGCAACAGGTGGCCGCCATTCTCGACCAGGGCGAGCCGGGCGCCACGCGTGGCTACTCGGCCTACTTCCGCGCCTTTGCGCGGCGGGGCATCGACGGCTTGTGGCTGACCGGCGTCACCATCCAGGGCAGCGGCGAGGCCATCGGCCTGCAGGGACGGGCGTTGAAAGCCAGCCTGCTGCCCGGCTACCTGAACGGCCTGGCCGGCGAGGCTGTATTGCGCGGAAAAACCTTCGGCCAGTTGCAGATGACGGAGCCGAAAGCGCCGCCCAAGGCAGCGGCGGCGGATGGCGCGTCGGCGCCCGAGACTGCGCCGGCGGCGCCGCGCTATGTGGAATTCAGCCTGCAATCGGCGGCGGCCGGCGAGCAGGGCAAGGCGGAGCAGCCATGAAAGCCTATTGGATCAAACTCGATGCCTGGTTGATGGCGCTGAGCCAGCGCGAACGCCTGATGGTGGTGGGCGCGGGCGCGGCGGTGCTGGCGTTCCTGGTGTTCCAGCTGGTGCTGGATCCGGCCTATGCGCGCCAGCGTTTGCTGCGCGACACCATGCGCCAGCAGCGCGTGCAGATCGCCGGCATCGATTCCGAACTGCAGCAGCTGGACGTGGCCGCGCGCCGCGATCCCGACCGCGAAGTGCGCGAGCAACTGAAGGTCTTGCAGGCCGACAGCGTGGCGTTGCGGAGCAAGCTGCGCAGCGCGCAGAAGGGCCTGGTGGCGCCGGAGCGCATGGGCGCATTGCTGCAACAGATGGTGCAGGGACATGGCAAGCTGCGCCTGGTGTCGCTGAAGACGCTGCCGCCGCAAGGCACGACCGACGGCCACTTCGCCGCGCAGGACGCCAACGAGCCGCCGGCCGCGCGCCCGGCCGCGCCATCGGCGCCTACACCGGCCTCCATCCTGGCGGTGGCTCCGGCCGCAACCTCGAACACAGCCGCACCCGCAGCCAAGCCGCAGCCAGCCGCCGCACCGACGCCGCTGCTGTACCGCCACGGCGTGCAACTGGTCCTGCAAGGCAGCTACCTGGAGATGATCGATTACCTGGAAGCGCTGGAGGCGCTGCCGAGCCAGCTGTTCTGGGGCTCTGCCGCGCTCGATGCCGAACAATACCCGCAGGCCCGGCTGACGCTGACCCTGTACACCCTGAGCCTGGACCAGAAATGGATAGCACTGTGAAACGCCGCCTGACCACGTTGATGCTGGCCGCGCTGGCGCTGCCGGCGCTGGCGCAGAAGCTGGCCGACCCGACCCGTCCTCCGGCCACGATGGCCGCGCCCGACAGCGCTGCGGCGGAGGCCGATGGCATGCCGTCCGCGCCGCGCCTGCAATCGATCCTGATCGGCCGCGCACCCGGCGGCCGGCGGCTGGCGGTGATCGACGGCGTGACCGTGCGCATCGGCGGCAAGGTGGGCGACGCGATACTTGAACGCATCAACGACAATTCGGTGCTACTACGCCGGGGCAAGAATCTGGAAACCCTGACCCTGTTTCCCAAACCGGCCGAGGCCGCTGACCCGACAGGGAAAACAAAATGACGACACATAACAAGTTCATGGACAAGATGCTGCGCCGGGTCGCGCTGCTGGGCGCGGCCGCCGTGCTGGCCGCATGCAGCAGCCGGGTGCCGCGCGATACCTACAACACCATCGACCAGCAGGTGCACGACGCCGCCGTGCAGGCCCGCGCCACGCCGCCCGCCAGTTCGGCCGCGGTGGAGGCGGCGCTGCTGCCGCCGCCCGCAGTCACCATGGCGGCCGAGCTGCCGAAAGCGCGCGCGGTGATGGAAGAGCGCTTCAATGTATCGTTCAACCAGGTGCCGGTGCAGCAGTTCTACAACTCCATCGCGGCCGGCACGCGTTACAACATGCTGATCCATCCGGACGTCAGCGGCACCGTCACCGCCAACCTGAAGGACGTGACGCTGTTCGAGGCGCTGGACGCGGTGCGCGAGCTGTACGGCTACGACTACAAGGTCGAAGGCACGCGCGTCTACATCCGTCCGCTGACCATGCAGACCCGGATCTTCCAGGTCAACTACCTGAGCGCCACGCGCAAGGGCAGCTCGAACGTGCGGGTGTCGTCGACCTCGGTCAACACGGTGGGCACGGTGGTGTCCGGCGGGCAGGGCGGCCAGAGCGGCAGCGGCAGCAACGGCCAGAACAACCAGCCGCAGCAGCCGGGCCAGGCCAACCAGCAATACTCGATGGAAGACGCCAGCAACGTCAAGACTTCTTCCTCCACCGATTTCTGGACCGACCTGAAGGAGGCGCTGGTGGCCCTGGTCGGCGGCGTCGGCGATGGCCGCAGCGTGGTGATCAGTCCGCAGTCGGGCGTGGTGGTGGTGCGTGCGCTGCCGGAACAATTGCGCAGCGTCGAGCAGTATCTGAAGGCGACCCGGCTGGCGGTGGAGCGCCAGGTGATTTTGGAAGCCAAGATTCTTGAGGTGCAGCTCAACAGCGGCTTCCAGACCGGCATCAACTGGGCCAGCTTCGCCTCGTTCGGCGGTGGCGGCAGCAACCGCATGTCGACCGGCTTCCTCGCGCCCGGCACCGGCCTGGCGCCTTTGCCGGCGGCCGGCGGCCAGCCTCCCGTGCTGGTCAGCGGCGGCACGGCGGGCATTGCGGCCAGCACCGGCTTCTCGCTGGCGAACGCCGCCAACAACGCCGGCTCGCTGTTCGGCCTGGCCTTCCAGACCAGTAATTTCGCCGCCATGATTTCCTTCCTGGAGTCGCAGGGCTCGGTGCATGTGCTGTCCAGCCCGCGCATCGCGACGATGAACAACCAGAAGGCCGTGCTGAAGATCGGCACCGACGAGTTTTATGTGACAGGCGTCAGCACCACCACCAACTCCAACGTTAGCGGCAACACCACCAGCCCGAACGTGACGCTGCAGCCGTTCTTCTCCGGCGTGGTGCTGGATGTGACGCCGCAGATCGACGAGGAGGGCAACATCATGCTGCACGTCCATCCTTCGGTCAGCCAGGTGTCGACCATCAACAAGATCGTCAACCTGGGCAGCGCCGGTTCGCTGCAACTGCCGCTGGCGGCGTCGAGCACGTCGGAAATGGACAGCATGGTGCGCGGCCAGGATGGACGCATCGTCGCCATCGGCGGCTTGATGCGCCAGTCCACCACGGCCGACAACAACCAGGCGCCGGGCATAGGCGATGTGCCGGTGCTGGGCGCCTTGTTCCGCAACACCGAGCGCAGCACGCAGAAGCGCGAGCTGGTGGTGTTGATCAAGCCTACCATCGTCGATGGCGCGGCCAGCTATGCGCAGGACCTGGAGGATGCCAGCCGCCGGGTCCAGCAACTGGCGCCGCCCCCTGCCGGAGGACGCAAGTAAATGTACCAGGCCCACTTTGGCTTGGGCGAGATGCCTTTCGGGATCACGCCTGACACCAGCTTCTTCTTCACCAGCCCGCATTCGCAGCAGGCGCTCAACACGCTGCTGGTGGCGGCGCGCAGCGGGGAAGGCTTCATCAAGATCACCGGCGAAGTCGGCACCGGCAAGACGCTGTTGTGCCGCAAGTTCATGGCGACGCTGGGGCCGGGCTTTGTCACGGCCTATATTCCGAACCCGTATCTGGAGCCGCGCACGCTGATGCTGGCCCTGGCCGATGAACTGGAGTTGCCGCTGCAACGCGATGTGGACCAGCATCAGCTGCTGAAGTCGCTGACCTTGCGCCTGATGGACTTGGCGCGCGAAGGCAAGCAGGTGGTGATGTGTCTGGACGAGGCGCAGGCGATTCCACTGGAAAGCCTGGAAGCCTTGCGCCTGCTGACCAATCTGGAGACGGAGAAGCGCAAGCTGCTGCAGATCGTGCTGTTCGGGCAGCCGGAACTGAACCAGCATTTACAGACGAATTCGATCCGCCAGCTGGCGCAGCGCATCACCTTCCATTACCATCTGGGACCGCTGACGCGCGACGACTTGGAGTACTATCTGGCCCATAGGCTGCGCGTGGCGGGTTATGCCGGCAGCCGCTTGTTCAGCCGGAGCGCCATCGGCCGCTTGTTCAAGGCCAGTGGCGGCATACCGCGGCTGGTGAATATCATGGCGAATAAATCGCTGATGCTGTGCTACGGCGAGGGCAAACAGCAGGTGACGCGCCGCCACGTGGACATGGCGGCGGTCGATACCGTGCAGTCGCGCACCGGCTTGCGCTGGCCGTGGTTGATGGCCGGCCTGAGTTTGCTGATCGCCGCATGCGGCCTGACTTGGGCGTTGACGAAATGAGTTTGATTAATAAAATGTTGCAGGACCTGGATGCGCGCGGTGGTGCGGGCGATGGCGCTTTGCGCCAGCAGCAGCTGCATGCCGTGGGTGGACAGGTGCGCGACAAGCGGCCGCTGGTGATCGCCGGTTCGCTGGCGCTGGCGGCGGTGGTGGTGGGCGGAGGATGGTTCGGCTGGCAGTACTGGCAGAGCCACCGCGCCGCATCGCTGCCGGCGGTTGCGCAGGTGGCGGCCAAGCCGCCAGCGCCAGTTGCACCCGCACCTGCAGCCGCAAGCCAGCCAGCAGCGGTCAAGGTCGCTGCAATGCCGCCGGAGCCGATGGCAACGCAGGAAGCCGCCGCGCCGGCCCCACACAAGCCTGCCGCCGTACCTGCCGCACCTGCCGCCACGCCGCATGTCGCGGCATCGCACGACGCGCCGCACGCCGTCCCTGCGCCGGCCGAGCGCAAGCCTGTTCGCCAGGCCGCCGCGCGCAGCAGCGACGATGCGGTTGGCAACACCGGCACGATCACGCACGACATCAGCCCGAAACAGATGGCGGAGAATACCTATCGGCGCGGGCTGGTGGCCTTGCAGGAAGGACGCGTCAACGCCGCCCTGGCGGACTTCGACCGTGCGCTGGAAATCGATCCGCGCAACGAAGCCGCGCGCCAGACCAACATCAGCCTGCTGCTGGAACAGAAGCGCAATGAAGACGCCGTGCGTCAGCTGCGCCTGGCGCTGGGCATCGATCCGCGCCAGCCCGGCCTGGCGATGGTGCTGGCGCGCTTGCAGCTGGAGAAGGGCGGTCCCGCGCTGGAAACGCTGATGACGACGCTGCCGTATGCCGGCAACAGCGCCGAGTACCAGGCCTTCCTGGCCGGCGTGCTGCAACGCGAACAGCGCCACACCGAAGCGGCCGATCATTATCGCGAAGCGCTGCGGCTGATGCCGCAGAACGGCGTGTGGTGGATGGGCCTGGGGATCTCGCTGCAGGCCGACATGCATCTGCCGGAAGCGCGCGAAGCCTACCGCCGCGCCCGCGCGGCCAATGGCTTGTCGCCGGAGCTGCAAGCCTTCATCGACCGCAAGATCGAATCGCTGTCGCGCTAAGCCGGCAACGGGCTACAGGCTGGCCTGCGCGCCCCAGATCTGCTTCATGCTGAAGCGGATCGAAGCCTCGTCTTCGCTGAGCACCTGCGCGATCGCGCATGCCTGATCGGCCGTACTGCGTTGCACGGCAGGCGACAGCGAGGCGCCCGCAGGATCGCGCAGGCAGTGCACCTGCAAACCACCCGCACCACCCTGACGGCGGCTGACCACGCCAATCTCCCCATTCGCCAGGCGCACCAGCGCCCCCGGCGGGAAATCCCCCAGCTCGCGCTGGAAGCACTGCACCAGCGTGGGATCGACCGGCGCCACCTTGTCGTCGATCAGATTGCGCAAGGCCTGGTCCGGCAGGATGGAGCGGCGGTAATTGCGCGCCGACACCTGCGCGCAATATCTGTCCGCCAGGCTCAGCAGCTTGGCGTTCAGCGTCACCTCCGGGCTGGCCACGCCGGCCGGATAGCCGCTGCCTTCATCGTTCTCGTGGTGCAGCAGCACGCAGGAAATCCACTCGTCATCCTGGATGCCCGCGTACTTGAGCATGTCCGCGCTTTCCTCGGGGTGGCGGCGCACGATGGCGATTTCCTCGCTGCTCAGCGGCGTGTTCTTGTTCTGGAAGGTTTCGTTATGGCGCAGCATGCCGACGTTCATGGTCAGCGCGGCCGCCGTGACGGTCAGCGTTTCCACCGGATTCTTGTTCTGGCTGCGCGCGATCACCACCACCACCACCGCCGTCTCGATGCAGTGGCGCACGGCGTAGCTGCCGGCGATCTGGCACAGGAAGATGCAGGCCAGCGCGATGTCGGGATTGAGCTCGACCGCATGGATCACGTCGCGCGCGATGTCGCGCAATTCGCTTTCGGCGTTGTGTTCGTTGCGCAGGTTTTGCAGCAGGCGCTCCAGCCGGCGGTTCGACTGGTTGAGCAGATGCAGCACCGACGGCGGCGGCTCTTGTTCGGCGAAGACGCCCGCTTCGAGCGGGGCGTCCGCCTGGTTGGTATCGGCCATGATTCTCGTCCCCGAATTAAACTTTGCCCAGTCGCTCCAGTGCGAGTGCCAGGGTCTCATCTTGTTTGGCAAAGCAGAAACGCACGATGCCCGATTCCTTGCCTTGCTGGTAAAACGCCGATACCGGTATCGCCGCCACCTTGATCTCGGTGGTCAGCCACTCCGCAAACTGCGCTTCCGTTTGCGTTGAAATTTTGTCGTAGCGCACGCACTGGAAGTAGGTGCCGTCGGCCGGCAGCAGTTCGAAGCGCGAGCCCTTCAAGCCTTCGCGGAACAGGTCGCGCTTGCGCTGGTAGAAGGCCGGCAGTTCCAGGTAAGGCTTGGGATCGGCCATGTAGCTGGCGATGCCATGCTGCATGGGCGTGTTGACGGTGAAGACGTTGTACTGGTGGACCTTGCGGAACTCCGCCATCAACGCGGCCGGCGCGGCGACATAGCCAACCTTCCAGCCGGTGACGTGGTAAGTCTTGCCGAAGCTGGAGACGACGAAGGCGCGCGCCGCCAGTTCCTGATAGCGGCATACCGACTCGTGGCGGGCGCCGTCGTAGACCATGTGTTCGTAGACTTCGTCCGACAGGATCAGCACGTCCGTGCCGCGCACGATGTCGGCCAGCGCTTCCATGTCGGCCACGCGCAGCACGCTGCCGGTCGGGTTGTGCGGGGTGTTGATGACGATCAGGCGGGTCTTGCCGTTCACGGCGGCCGCGACCTTGGACCATGGCACGGTGTAGCCGTCGGCGCCGGCTTCCATCTGCACCAGCACCGGCACGCCGCCGGCCAGCGTAATCGCCGGCACGTAGCTGTCGTAGCTCGGCTCGATGACGATGACTTCGTCACCCGGATGCACGCAGCACAGGATGGCGGTGGTCAGCGCCTGGGTGGCGCCGGCGGTGACGGTGATCTCGGCGTTGACGTCGTACTGGTGGCCGTACAGCGCCGCGACCTTGGCGGCGATGGCGTTGCGCAGCACCGGTGCGCCGCTCATCATCGGGTACTGGTTGAAATCGGCCTGCATGGCGTCGTTGACGGCTTGCAGCAGGCTGCGCTCGCAGGCAAAGTCAGGGAAGCCCTGGCCCAGGTTGACCGCGTTCGCTTGCGCGGCCAGCGTGGACATGCGGGTGAACACGGTGGTGCCGACGGCCGGCAGGCGGCTGGTCAGAGTCGGCGTGAAAGGCGTGCTGCTCGGCAGATTATTACGGCTATTCATGGCGGCGGTGTAGTGGACAGATAGCCTATTCTAGCTCAGCGCGCCGGGTTTGGTGTGGTGAAAAAAACCTTAACTTTCCGGGCTCCACGCCTCTGGCACCATGACCTTGAACATGCCGGCCTTGGCCAGGCGGCGGGCCAGTTTCAGCAGCGCCTTGTCCTTGGTGATGAGGATGGCGGCGTTGGCGTCGCGCGCCACTTCGAGGAACTTCTGGTCGTCCTTGTCGGTGCAGACCGGCAGGCGGATGCCGGACTCGGGCGGGGCGACCACCTTGATCAGCTCGTCGAAACGGGCGGCGGCCAGCGGGCGTGAGTCGTCGTCCAGCGGCAGGTGCTTGTAGTGCAGCACGATGTTGTACTCGTCGCGGCAGTCCGAACGGGTGATCGCTTCGACCGTGCCGTTTTCCAGCGCCGTCAACAGCGCGGCCCAGCGCGGGTCCTTGAACACGAACAGGTCGAGGCAGACGTTGGTATCGATAACGATGCGCGTCGGTGTGAGTTTCTCTGGAACAGGTATCATGTGCTTAGTTCGTAATTATGTTTATCTGGAATCTTATGCTGATAGTGCTTTCGCCTGCAAAAAGTCTCGACCTGGAGACTCCTCCGACCACCAAGTTGCACTCCCAACCCGATTTTCTCGACCACTCAGCCCAGCTGATCGAGCGTCTGCGCGAATTCTCGCCGGCGCAGATCGGCGAGTTGATGGATCTGTCCGACAACCTGTCGGCGCTCAACGTTGCCCGCTATGCCACGTGGACCCACGACACCGCCGAAGGCCGCCAGGCCGTGATGGCCTTCAACGGCGACGTCTACGGCGGCCTCGATGCGCGCAGCCTCAAGCCGGCCCAGCTCGACTATGCGCAATCGCGCATCCGCATCCTGTCCGGCCTGTACGGCATGCTGCGGCCGCTGGACCTGATCCATCCGCACCGGCTGGAAATGGGCACCCGCCTGAGCAACCCGCGCGGCAAGGACTTGTACGCGTTCTGGGGCGAGACCATCACCCAGGCGCTGAACAAGACGGCGGCCGAGCAGGGCGCCGAAACGCTGGTCAACCTGGCGTCCGAAGAATACTTCAAGTCGGTCAAGCCCAAGCTGCTGGACGTGCCGGTGATCACGCCGCAGTTCGAGGACTGGAAAAACGGCAAATACAAGATCATTTCGTTCTACGCCAAGCGGGCGCGCGGGCTGATGGCGCGTTTCGCCGCCGTCAAGGGCATCACCGATCCGCAGAAGCTGAAGAAGTTCAACGTCGACGGCTATGCCTTCGACAAGAAAGACTCGGACGACAAGACCTGGATTTTCCGCCGCCGGGTCGAAGCGTAAAACGGGGTAAATAATAAAAAACCGGGACCTGGGTCCCGGTTTTTGCTGATTTTTTAGCTTAGTTCCAGAGTTTCCACCAGTGACGTTCGGCTTTTTTGCCTTCGTCCAGGAACTTGCTGGAAGGGTAGTTCAGCTTGAACACGCGCATGGTATCGTCGCGCAGCTCGGTCATGCCCAGCTTGTCGTAGCTGCGGATCATGATGAACAGCGCTTCTTCGATGGCCGGCGAGTCGCGGTAATCGTTCATGATGCCCATGGCGCGGTTGGCCGCTGCCAGGTAGGCGCCGCGGCGGTAGTAGTAGCGCGCCACGTGCACTTCATACGAAGCCATCGCATTGATCAGATAACGCATACGATCCAGCGAATCCGGCGTATACTTGCTGTTCGGGAATTTGTCCACCAGCTGTTTGAAGGCCGCGTAAGCTTCGCGCGTGGCTTTCGGGTCGCGTTCGGTGGCATCCTGCTCGTAGATGAAGTTCAGGAAACCGATCTGGTCGTTGAAGTTGATCAGGCCGCGCAGGTAGTACATGTAGTCGACGTTGGCGTGGTTCGGGTGCAGCTTGATGAAGCGCTCCACGGCTGCCAGCGCCTGGGCCTGGTCCTGCGATTTGTAGTAGGCGTAAGCGATCTGCATCTGCGCCTGCTGGGCGTAAGTGCCGAACGGATAGCTCGATTCCAGCTTCTCGTACAACTGAATTGCGCGTTCGTAGTGCTGTCCTTCCAGCTCTTCGCTCGCCTCCGAGTATAATTTCGTAGCGCTCCAACCTTTAGTCTCGTCGATTTTCTCCGAGAACAAACCGCAAGCGGACAAACTAAGCAGAACCAACGTTGCTGCGACTACTTTCAATTTTTTTTGCATATGTTTTGCAAGAAGCTGTTTAACCAAAGTTTTACAATAGGCTGATTATAGCCGATGGGAATGCTGTGATATTAACTCCAAAGCCGAATTTGGCCGAATCTTCCTCCGATCATGACTCCGACGCCGACCTGCTGGTCGAGCACGACGGCGATTTTGGCGACGACGACGGCCTGGCTCCGATCCATCTGGAACTGACGCCGGAAGTCTGCGGCGAACGCCTGGACAAGGTGATTTCCCACCTGGTGCCGCAATTCTCGCGCGGCCGCCTGCAAATGTGGATCACCGACGGCTTCGTCACCGTCGATGGCAAAACCGCCAAAAGCACCAAGGACACCGTCTATGGCGACGAGAAGATCGTCATTCTGCCCCAACCGGCGCCGGAAGACGAGGCTTTTAAACCGGAACCGATGGAACTTAACATCGTTTACGAAGACGAGCACCTGATGGTCATCAACAAGCCGGCCGGCCTGGTGGTCCATCCGGGCGCCGGCAACTGGTCCGGCACGCTGCTGAACGGCCTGTTGCACCACTGCCCGCAGCTGGCCGGCGTGCCGCGCGCCGGCATCGTCCACCGCCTGGACAAGGATACCAGCGGCCTGATGGTGGTCGGCAAGACGCTGCCGTCCCAGACCGACCTGGTGCGCCAGCTGGCCGCCCGCACCGTCAAGCGCGAGTACTACGCAGTCGTGTGGGGCATGCCGCGCATCAGCGGTACTATCGATGCGTCGATGGGCCGCCACCCGAAAGACCGCATCAAGATGGCGGTGTCGACCGGCATGGGCTCCAAGCCGGCCATCACGCACTACCAGGTGCTGGGCGGCGGCAAGCTGGGCGAAGGCCGTCCCGTGACGCTGGTACAGTGTCGTCTGGAAACGGGCCGCACCCACCAGATCCGCGTGCACATGATGTCGATCGGCTTCCCGCTGGTCGGCGATACGACGTACGGCAAGCAGCACCTGGCCGATTATTTCCCGCGCCAGGCGCTGCAGGCACGCCGCCTGGGCCTGGTCCATCCGGCCACCGGCGAGCAATGCGAATGGACCGTGCCGCTGGCCGACGATTTTGCCGAGCTGCTGGCCCGTGCCGGTATCGAGGCAACGGAACCGGAACAGGGTTAATGACTACATTACAGCAGCAATGGCTGGTGCCGCACTGGCCGGGCTTGCCCGACGGGGTAGGGGCACTGTCGACCACGCGGCGCGGCGGCGTCAGCCCCGCGCCGTATGACGACGGCATGGGCCAGGGCGGCCTGAACCTGGGCACCCATGTCGGCGACCAGCCGCACAATGTCGCCCGCAACCGTGAAATCCTGCGTTCCATGCTGCCGGGCGACCCGGGCTGGCTGACGCAGGTGCATGGCACGGCGGTGGCCAATCTGTCCCGGCTGGGGCCGCAGGAGGTGCCGGAAGCGGACGCCAGCCTGACGACCACGCCGGGCAAGGTGTGCGTCATCATGACGGCCGACTGCCTGCCGGTGCTGTTCTGCGATGTCGAAGGCAAGACCGTGGCGGCGGCGCATGCCGGCTGGCGCGGGCTGGCCGCCGGCGTGCTGGAGAACACGGTGGAATCGATGCGCGCGGCCGGCGCCGGCGAGCTGATGGCCTGGATGGGGCCGGCGATCGGCGCCTACCAGTTCGAAGTCGGACCGGAGGTGCGCGAAGCCTTCCTGAGCGGCGCGGTCGACGCTTCCGGCGTGCGCCACGTCGAGGCGGCGTTCTTGCCCATCGAGGGCAAGCCTGGCAAGCACCTGGCCGATATCTACGGCCTGGCGCGTTATCTGCTGCACCGGGCCGGCGTGCAGCAGGTGCACGGCGGCGAATTCTGCACCGTCTCCAATTCCGGCCGCTTCTATTCCTACCGCCGCGACGGCGTCACCGGCCGGCAGGCTGCCTTGATTTGGATCAAATGAGTTTAAGCGGCGCTGGCTTAGGCTTCGCCGTCGGTGTTGGCGGCGGCCTGGCGGGCCTCGTGCGCGGCCAGTTCGGCGGCGCGGCGGCGCGCTTTGCGCTTGCCGGTGCCGGCGATGTAAATCAAAGTGCCCAGGGGCAGCACGCAGTAGAACAAAAACGTTACAATTCCCGCAACGACGGTGGGCTCGGTCAGAGCCATCAGTCCGACCACGTATATCCAAGCAATAGCAACAATCAGCATCAGCAGCCCAGGTAAAGATATTTAACTATTTTTAGGGAATCAAACATGAATTTGCCAGATCCTCAAGCCATTGCCAATGCCTGGATGTCGCAGATGAGCGACCCCGGACAGTGGCAATCCTGGTTCAACATGGCGCCCACCACGGAGGCCAACCCGCTGGCCGCCATGATGCAGGATGTGGGCGCCTCGGTGAAGCCGGAGGCCATGGAGCAGCTGAAAAACCAGTACATGCAAGATTTCGGCGATTTGTGGCAGGAGTTTTTGTCCGGTAAGACGCCGGATGTGGGCGACCGCCGCTTCACCTCGTCTGCCTGGCAGGGCAATCCCATGTCGTCATTCAATGCGGCATCATACCTGCTGAATGCCAAATTCCTGAATGCGATGGTCGATACGGTGGAAACCTCGGGCCAGCAAAAGCAGAAGATCCGCTTTGCCGTGCAGCAGATCATCGACGCCATGTCGCCGGCCAACTTCCTCGCCACCAATCCCGAAGCGCAGCAAAAGCTGATCGAAACCAAGGGCGAGAGCCTGACCAAGGGCCTGGCCAATATGCTGGCCGACATGAACAAGGGCCATATCTCGCTGTCCGACGAATCGGCGTTCGAAGTGGGCCGCAACCTGGCCACGACCGAAGGCACGGTGGTGTATGAGAACCCGCTGTTCCAGCTGATCCAGTACAAGCCGGTGACGGCCACCGTGCATCAGCGCCCGCTGCTGATGGTGCCGCCTTGCATCAACAAGTTCTACATCCTCGACCTGCAGCCGGAAAACTCGCTGGTGCGCTACGCGGTGGAGCAGGGCAACAGCGTGTTCCTGATCTCGTGGAGCAATCCCGATCAATCGCTGGCCGGCACCACCTGGGACGATTATGTCGACCAGGGCGTGATCGAAGCCATCCACGTGGTGCAGGACATCAGCGGCCAGGATCAGATGAATATGCTGGGCTTCTGCGTCGGCGGCACGCTGGTGTCGACCGCATTGTCGGTGCTGGCGGCGCGCGGCGAGAAGCCAGCCTCCAGCCTGACGCTGCTGACCACCTTCCTCGACTTCAGCGATACCGGCGTGCTGGACGTGTTCGTCGACGAAGCCCAGGTGTCCATGCGCGAGCAGCAGCTCAAGGGCGGCGGCCTGATGCCGGGCCGCGACCTGGCCAGCACCTTCTCCAGCCTGCGTCCGAACGACCTGGTGTGGAACTACGTGCAGTCCAACTACCTGAAGGGCAACGAGCCGCCTCCGTTCGACCTGTTGTACTGGAACTCGGACAGTACCAACCTGCCGGGCCCGATGTTCTGCTGGTACCTGCGCAACACCTACCTGGAAAACAAACTGAAGACCGGCAAGCTGAAGGTGGCGGGGCAGAAGGTCGACCTGGCCAGCATCGACGCGCCGGCCTTCATCTACGGCTCGCGGGAAGATCACATCGTGCCGTGGATGTCGGCCTTCGGTTCGATGAACATCCTCAATCCGGGCAAGGTCAAGGCTAACCGCTTCATCCTGGGTGCGTCCGGCCATATCGCCGGCGTGATCAACTCGCCGGTGAAGAACAAGCGCAGCTACTGGACCAACGACAAGCCGCTGGGCCGCGCCGCCGCCAAGCCGCAGGACGCCGAAGCCTGGATGGCCGGCGCCACCGAGAACCCGGGCAGCTGGTGGCCGGAGTGGGCCGCCTTCCTGGCCGAGCACGGCGGCAAGGACGTCAAGCCCAAGGCCAAGCCGGGCAATGCCCGTTACGTACCAATCGAGCCCGCACCGGGCCGCTACGTGAAGGTGCGGGCCGACTAGAAGCGGTGGGGGAAAGGCGTCTTATTGTCGATCTGTAAATTTGGTTGCGTTGCAATAAAACCTAAAAGTTATATCAGATTGTGCAAGATATGCTTTTTCCCCTCTATAATAGGTAAAGTAGGCTAGTGGGAAAGCGGACCGAAGTTCGCTTTTTTTTCGAATTGTTAGAGTACGCGCTGCGGCGCAATAAGTGGACTTGTGATGAGTAGTGCGAAAAAAAATGCTGACCGCCTGATTAAAAAATACCCGAATCGCCGTCTGTACGACACGCAGACCAGTTCCTACATCACGCTGACCGACGTCAAGCAACTGGTGCTGGACAATGAAGAATTCACCGTGGTCGACGCCAAGACCAACGAAGACCTGAGCCGCAGCATCCTGCTGCAGATCATCCTGGAAGAAGAGGCCAGCGGCGCACCGATGTTCTCCAGCGACGTGCTGGCGCAGATCATCCGCTTCTACGGCCACGCCATGCAGGGCATGATGGGCTCCTATCTGGAGAAGAACGTCCAGGCCTTTACCGATATCCAGCGCAAGTTCACCGGCACCGCCGTCGGCGGCCTGGAAGGCAAGCCCTTCAGCCCGGAAATGTGGACCCAGTTCATGAACGTGCAGGGCCCGATGATGCAGGGCATGATGAATAACTACATCGACCAGAGCAAGAGCCTGTTCGTGCAGATGCAGGAACAGATGCAAAGCCAGAGCAAGAACATCTTCGGCACTTTCCCATTCGTCCCGGGCGTGCCGCCGACCGACAAGAAGTAATCCTTCACGGTCCGCCACACTGCAAACGGCACAGCCACTTCGGTCGCTGTGCCGTTTTTGTAGGCAAGTTACAAAAACTCCCAGAAACCCGTTGACACCAGAATTTCTTCAGTAGTACTATCGACAACATCAGTGGAAGCGCTTCCACTTCACGATCAAACGAAGGAGTTGCTGTGGTAGTCGAAGCATCAATTGCACTGGAAGAGACGTTCTCCCCGCCGGCCGATTCGGTCCTGTGGAACAAGGATTTCCTGATGGGCGCCGCCACCGCGGCCTATCAGATCGAAGGTGCCGTCGCTGAAGACGGCCGCATCCCATCGATCTGGGACACCTTCTCGGCCACGCCGGGCAAGACGCTGTCCGGCGACACCGGCGCTGTCGCCTGCGACCACTATCACCGCTGGGAACAGGACGTCGAGCTGCTGGCCAGCCTGAACGTCGGCGCCTACCGCCTGTCGATTTCCTGGCCGCGCGTGATGACGGCCGACGGCCAGCCGAATCAAAAGGGCATCGCCTTCTACCGCAAGCTGCTGACGGCGCTGCGCGCCAAGGGCCTGAAGACTTACGTCACGCTGTACCACTGGGATCTGCCGCAGCACCTGGAAGACAAGGGCGGCTGGGTCAATCGCGACACCGCCTACCGCTTCGCCGAATACGCCGACATGATCAGCCGCGAGCTGGCCGGCCTGGTGGATTCCTGGGCCACGCTGAACGAGCCATGGTGCTCGGCCATGCACGGCTACGGCACCGGCCACCACGCGCCGGGCAAGCAGGA
The DNA here is from genome assembly GCF_009380165.1 of Rugamonas rivuli. GTDB lineage: Bacteria > Pseudomonadota > Gammaproteobacteria > Burkholderiales > Burkholderiaceae_D > Rugamonas > Rugamonas rivuli. The sequence continues at coordinate 1,180,028 of NZ_WHUF01000001.1, read as the reverse complement.
CGTGGTGTTCGCCACCCAGGCCATGCACCACCTGCTGCTGGGCCACGGCCTGGCGGTGGCGCACCTGCGCGCCAACGACCCGGCGGCGCAAGTGGGCATCGTCACCAATGTCGGCCGCGGCACCAGTACCGGCACCGGCGACGCCGACCAGCGCGCCGCCTGGCTGTTCGAGCTGCAGCACAATAACTGGATCCTCGATCCGCTGCTGAAGAAGTCCTATCCGTCGGCACTGTGGGAGCTGTGGCCTGGCGCGCAGCCGATGATGCTGGACGGCGACATGGACATCATTGGCCGCCAGCTCGATTTCCTGGGGATCAATTACTACTTCCGCACCAACGTGGTCAGCGACGGCAAGCACGGTTACATCGAAGTGGACCTGGAAAACGTCGAGCGCACCCAGATGGGATGGGAGGTGTATCCGGACGGGCTGCGCCACCTGCTGATCGGCTTCCACCGCGATTACCCGAACCTGCCGCCGATCTACATCACCGAGAACGGCACCGCCTCGGACGACAAGGTGGTCGACAATGAGGTAAACGATAAAAACCGTATCTCCTTTTTGAACCGGCACCTGGCTGCGGTGGATCAAGCAGTGAAGGCGGGCGTCGACGTGCGCGGCTATTTTATCTGGTCGCTGATGGACAATTTCGAATGGGCCTTCGGTTATGTGCGCCGTTTCGGTATCATCCATGTGGATTATGCGACCCAGAAGCGCACCTTGAAGCGCAGCGCCAAGCTGGTTGCGGACTTCCTCGCTAAACGGGACGCCAAATAATTGAACTTCCCGCAGGCATCCGAATAAAATGGGCGCTCGACGCCCACAGGAGACAGAATGATTAATGCTACAAAGCTGGGAAGCGCCATCGCGCTCGCCCTGGCGGCATGCGGCGCTGCGCGGGCGCAAGCGCCTGCACCGGCATCGGCGCCGCTGAAGGCGACCGTGATCCATTGGTGGACGTCGGGCGGCGAATCCCAGGCGGTCAAGCAGTTCGCGGATGCTTATAACAAGGCCGGCGGCCAGTGGGTCGACAACGCCATCGCCGGCGCCGACCAGTCGCGCGCCACCACCATCAACCGCATCGTCGGCGGCAATGCGCCGACGGCCGCACAGTTCAACACCTCCAAGCAGTTCCGCGATTTCGTCGAACAGGGCTTGCTCAATAACGTCGACGACGTCGCCGCCGCCGGCAAGTGGGACCAGATCATGCCGCCGTCCATCCTGGCGGCGATCAAGATCAACGGCCATTTCTATGCCGCGCCTGTGGACATCCACATGCCGGCCTGGTTCTTCTACTCCAAGGCCGCGTATAAAAAAGCCGGCATCGCCAACGAGCCGCAGACCTGGGACGAGTTCCTGGCGCAGCTGGCCAAGTTGAAGGCCGCAGGCCTGGTGCCGCTGGCCTTCGGCGGCCAGGTGTGGCAGGAGAAGATCACCTTCGACGCCATCTTCGCGATGGTGGGCGGCTCTGACCTTTACCTGAAGGTGTACCGCGACCGCGACCAGAAAGCCGTGATGTCGCCGGCCTTCAAACAGGTGCTGGTCGATTTCAAAAAACTGAAAGCCTTTGTGGATGCAGGCTCGCCGGGCCGCAACTGGAACGACGCGACGGCCATGGTCGTCAGCGGCAAGGCCGGTGTGCAGATCATGGGCGACTGGGCCAAGGGCGAGTTCTCGTCGGCCAAGCAGGTGGCGGGCAAGGACTTCGGCTGCTTCCCAGGCTTCGGGCCAAAGGCGCCGTACATCGTGGCGGGTGATGCTTTCGTGTTCCCGAAAACCACGGACGCCAACGCCATCAAGGCGCAGAAGCTGCTGGCGACGGTGGTGACATCGCCGGCCGCGCAGGTGGCCTTCAACTCGCGCAAGGGCGCGATCCCGATCCGCGGCGACGTCGACGAATCGACGCTGGACATCTGCGCCAGGCAGGGCCTGGCCATCATCAAGGACAAGAGCCGCCAGCTGCCGAACGCGGAGATGCTGGCGTCGCCGGACACCACCGGCGCCCTGCAGGACGTGCTGACCAGCTACTGGAACAAGAACCAGTCGCCGGAAGACGCGCAAAAAGCCTTTGCCCGCGCGCTGAAGGACCAATAAGCCATGGCCAAGAAGCGTCAAAGCGTTTCCTTCGCAGCCTACGTCGCCATGATACCGATGGCGTTGACGGTGCTGCTGGCCTACCTGGGCACGATGCTGTGGACGGCCCGCGTGTCGGTCAGCAGCTCGCGCACTTTCCCGGCCAGCGATTTTGTCGGTGCATCGCAGTACATCCGCCTGTTTAACAACGAGCGCTGGCTGCTGTCGCTGCAAAACGTCGCCGTGTACGGCGTGCTGTTCATCGCGGCGTGCCTGATCATCGGCTTCCTGCTGGCCGTATTCATCGACCAGAAGGTGATGGCCGAAGGCGCGCTGCGCACCATCTTCCTGTATCCGTATGCGATGTCGTTCGTGGCCACGGGCCTGATCTGGCAGTGGATATTGAACCCGGAGCTGGGCATTCAGGAAGTGCTGCACAAGCTGGGCTTCGCCGACGCCAAGTTCGACTGGATCGTCGACCAGGACATGGCGATCTACACCATCGTCATCGCCACCGTGTGGCAGGCTTCCGGTCTGGTGATGGCGCTGATGCTGTCCGGCCTGCGCGGAGTGGACGAGGAATTGTGGAAGGCCGCCCGCATCGACGGCATCCCGCGCTGGCGCGTCTACGTCAGCATCGTGCTGCCCATGCTCGGGCCTTCCGTCTCCACCGCCTTCGTGCTGCTGTTCGTGATGGTGGTGAAGGTGTTCGACTCGGTGGTCGCGATGACGCAGGGCGGCCCGGGCACGGCCAGCGAAGTGCCGGCCAAGTTCATCATGGATTACCTGTTCGGCCGCGCCAACATTGGCCTCGCTTCGGCGGCGTCTATCGTGCTGCTGACCACAGTGCTGGCCATCGTCGCGCCGCTGTACTATGTGCGCAACCGTCGCGCAGCGAAGGGGGCATGATGGGTCAGGTCGTCAAACTCGATAAGGCAGGAATGGAAAAAGCAGCAGGGCTGGCGCCGGGCGTCGCCGCCAACGATAGCATTGCCGGAGCGCCGCCGGCCATCAAGCCACGCCGCACGCTGGCGTGGACTCCGGCCCGCATCGGCGTCTACGGATTTCTGATCGTGGCGGCGCTGTTCTTCCTGCTGCCGCTGTACGTGATGCTGGTAACGTCGGTCAAGCCGATGGAAGAGATCCGTCTCGGCACGCTGTTCGCGCTGCCGGTGCATGCGACGCTGGAGCCTTGGCTGCAAGCGTGGCAGTCCGCCTGCACGGGACTTGAATGCAACGGCATACGCGGCGGCTTCTGGAATTCGGTCGCCATCGTCGTGCCGAGCACCATCCTGTCGATCGCCATCGGCGCGGTGAACGGTTATGCGCTGTCGTTCTGGCGGCCGCGCGGCGCGGGGCTGCTGTTCGCCATCCTGATGATGGGCGCCTTCATTCCGGTACAGGTGATGGTGTATCCGCTGGTGCGCGTGCTGGCTGCGGTGAACCTGTTCAGCTCTTTGCCCGGCATTGTGCTGATCCACACCATCTTCGGCATGCCGGTGATGACGCTCCTGTTCCGCAACTACTACGCGGCGCTGCCGATGGAGCTGTTCAAGGCGGCCCGCATCGACGGCGGCGGCTTCTGGCGCATCTTCCTGCAGCTGATGCTGCCGATGTCTACGCCGGTGATCGTGGTTGCGGTCATCATGCAGGTCACGGGCATCTGGAACGACTTCCTGCTTGGCCTGGTGTTCGCGGGTTCCGAGCATCTGCCAATGACGGTCCAGCTGAACAACATCATCAACACCACCACCGGCGAGCGCCTGTACAACGTCAACATGGCTGCGACCATCCTGACGTCGGTCGTGCCGCTGGCTCTCTATTTCATCTCCGGCCGCTGGTTTGTGCGCGGCATCGCCTCTGGCGCTGTGAAGGGTTAAACAATGTCTAACGTAGCTATTCGTAATCTGCAGATTCAGCTGGGCGGCAACAAGGTCATCGAGTCGCTGAACCTGGACGTGAAAGCAGGGGAGTTCGTGGTGCTGCTGGGCCCATCGGGCTGCGGCAAATCGACGCTGCTGCATTCGATCGCGGGGCTGATCGACACCACCTCCGGCCAGATCGAAATCGGCGGCAAGGACATGACCTGGGCCGACCCGAAGGATCGCGGCATCGCGCTGGTGTTCCAGTCGTACGCGCTGTACCCGACGATGAACGTGGAAGCCAATATGTCCTTCGGCCTGCGCATCAACGGCACGCCGAAAGCGGAAATCGCCCGCCGCGTCTCGCGTGCTTCGGACATGCTGCAACTGGGGCCGCTGTTGAAGCGCAAGCCGGCCAACCTGTCCGGCGGCCAGCGCCAACGCGTGGCGATCGGCCGCGCCATTGTGCGCGAGGCGGACGTGATGCTGTTCGACGAGCCGCTGTCCAACCTGGACGCCAAGCTGCGCACCGAACTTCGGCGCGAGTTGAAGCAGCTGCACAAGCAGCTCGGCGCCACCATGATCTACGTGACCCACGACCAGGTCGAGGCGATGACGCTGGCGCAGCGCATGGCGGTGATGAAGGGCGGCGTGGTGCAGCAGTTCGACACGCCGGCCAATATCTACAACGAGCCGGCCAACCTGTTCGTCGCCACCTTCCTCGGCTCGCCGGGCATGAATTTGTTCAAGGGCTGGCTGGAACAGGAGGGCGGCCGCACGCTGTTCCGCAACGATCACATGTCCGTCGACGTGACGGGCTATCCATTCAAGCAGCAGCCGGCCGGCAAGCAAGAGTGCGTGCTGGGCGTGCGGCCTGAAGACATCGACGTCGGCAATTGCGACGGCGCCGATAACGTGGTGTGCGCATCGGTCTCGCTGGTCGAGGCCATGGGCGCGCATCGCGTGTTGTGGCTGGACTTCCACGGCACCCAGATCGCGGGCATCGTGCAGGACCAGCAGAACATCGAAACCGAGAAGGACATCAGCTTCTCGATACGCACCAAGCGCATTTCTCTTTTTGACGGGGCCAGCGAACAGCGGCTCTAACACTGTAGCAGTAGTTGTGTTGTAAGACCGGGCCGCCACGGCATGGCCCGCCGCATCGGTGCGTCTTGCGGTGGTACCGGTTCCACACGTGCATAAGCCGTCACACAGAACGGGGCACGCAAACTAAACTGATGGAAGAAGCGAGGACAGACGAAATGAAGAAAACGATTTTAGCTTTGAGTATCGCGCAGATCGCGCAGTTCGCATTCAGCGGTGGCGCCATGGCGCAGCAGGCGCCGGTAGCGCAAGCGGGCGGCGAAGTGGAGAAGATCATCGTCACGGCCACCCGCCGCGACACGCTGGTGCAGGACACGCCGCTGGCGATCACCGCCTACACGCAGGACACGCTGGCCAACAACCAGGTCAAGGATCTGGCGACGATGACCGCCATGGTCCCTAGCCTGGTGGTGGAGCCGCACAGCGATTCGGGCGGTGTGCACGTGTACATGCGCGGCGTGGGCTCGGCCAATCACACGGAGCTGGGCGACCCGGCCGTGGCGTTCTATGTCGACGGCATCTACGTGCCGCGCCCTCAAGGCGCGACGGCGCTGATGTATGACCTGAACCACGTCGAAGTCGCGCGCGGTCCACAGGGCACGCTGAATGGCCGCAACTCCACCGCCGGCGCGGTCAACCTGGTCTCGGGTGCGCCTAGCACCGCCAAGACCTTCGGCTCGGCCAGCATCACGCTGGGCGACTACCACCACATTCAGACGCAGGGGATGATCAACATCCCGCTCAGCGAAGACATCGCGCTGCGCATCGCCGCCATCAAGGACCAGCATGACGGCTATGTCGACTTCCTCAAAGGCTCGAACGTCCAGCCGGGCACGAAGAAGTATGGCGCCGGCGATCAGCAGGGCGCGCGCGCCTCGCTGCTGTGGAAGTTCACGCCGGACCTGAAGGCCACCTTCATCGCCGACTACTACAGCGACACCGGCGCCGGCAACATCTACCTGTCGGCCGAACCGAAGCCGGGCCAGAACCTGCGCTCCGCGCTGATCGACACGCCGGGCACGCTGGACCAGTCCATCATCACCGCCAAGAGCAAGGTTGAGTGGCGGCCGATGGATGGCCTGGCGACGCAGTACCTGGGTTCGTGGAGCCGCCTGAAACGTACCAACGGCAGCGATGCCGACGCCGGTTTCTACCCGGGTTTCAAGGCCGAGAACCGCACCGAGTGGAGCCAGTTCGACAGCGTCTCCAACGAAGTCCAATTGCGTTCGGACTCCGAATCGCCGCTGCAATGGGTGGGCGGCCTGTTCTTCTTCCGCGAGAAGAACAAGATCCGCTTCGACATCGACCGCAGCCAGATTTCGCAGGCGATGCTGGACCAGGATATCGCCAGCGGCAGCGTGATCTTCGTGCAGCCTACCGTGGGCCAGTATGCGTCGGCGATGTCCTTCATCCAGGGCGACCGCGAGCTGCATTCGAAAGCCGTGTTCGCGCAAGCCAGCTACGACATCGATCCAATGTGGAAGGTGACGGGCGGCGCCCGCTACACCAAGGACCACAAGTTCGACATCGGCGGCCAGAACTGGGCCTGCCCGAACTGGCCGGACAACGCGCCGCGCGGCACCGTCAACCTGACGCCTAACCAGATCGCGCAGCTGGTCACGCCGGGCGTGGGCACCATCAACACGCACAACATCGGCCCCGGCGGCGTGGTGAACCAGCAGACTTGCGGCAACACCTACGGCGACAACACGGCCGACCTGAAATACGGCCAGTCCACCTGGTTGGGACGGGTCGAGTACAAACCGGCCAAGGACATCCTGACCTTCGCTTCGGTGACGACAGGCTTCCATTCGCCGGCCATCGGCGACGGCGGCGCCACCACCAAGCCGGAGAAGCTGACCAGCTATGAAATCGGCTTCAAGTCGGACCTGTTCGACCGCAAGCTGTCGCTGAACCTGGACGCGTTCTGGATGAAGTACAAGGACAAGCTGGAATCGCAGGTGGTGAACAACACGCTGCAGAACTTCAACGCGGCCGGCGCTTCGGTGAAAGGTGTCGAGGCTGAGTGGAGCTATCGTCCGACCAGCGCCGACCGCTTCAGCGGCAACGCCACCTGGCTGAAGGCGCGTTATGACGACTTCCTGTCCTGCGATGTCGACGCGGCGCGCGCCAACAACCAGTCCTGCGGCACCACCGCGCCGACCGTCAACGTTGGCGGCGCCACGCTGAAGCACGCGCCGACGTTTGCCGCGACGCTGATGTACGAGCATGACTTCGACACCGGCAAGGGTCGCATCACGCCGCGCGCTTCGGCGCACTACGAGTCGGAATCGTTCGTCGGATCGGGCGCGTTCAACACGGACGTGCCGGGCCATCCGGGCGTGAAGCAGCAGAAGGCCTACACCACGCTGGACCTGAGCGTGCGCTATGAGCCGCTGAACAAGGCTTACACGGCGGAGCTGTTCGTCAACAATGCGACCGACAAGGCAGTGAAGTACGACGCCATCGAAATCTGCACGCAGACCGGCGCTCCATGCCAGCCGACGCAGCAGATCTGGGCTGCGTACTACAACAACCCGCGCACCTTCGGCGGCCGGGTGTCGATGAAGTTCTGATCCAGGGAAGTGACTAGTGGTTTTGGGCCGGCAGCGATGCCGGCCTTTTTTTACGGCTTGCGCTGCGCGACCGAGCCGCGCATCGTCACCGTGACCGGGAAGTCGCGGACGATTTCGTGCTGTGTGCCGTAGCACTGGTTGAGCAGCCAGCGCACGGCGTTCTGCGTCAGCTGCTGCATCGGGATGTGCACCGACGTCAGGCCCGGCGACGAGAACTCTGCCGAGTAGTCATCGTCATAGCCGACGATGGAGACGTCGCCCGGCACGCTGATGCCGGCGCGGTGGAAGCACGACAGCGCGCCGACCGCCATTTCATCGTTGGCGCAAAACAGGCCGGTGAACTTGTGGCCGTCGCCGATCAGCCGCTGCGTGGCGCCGAAGCCGCCTTCACGCGAGAAGTCCGATTCGATCAGCTGCACCGCCGAACGGGCGATGCCGTTGCGTTGCAGCTCGGCGAAGAAGCCGTCCAGGCGTTCCTTGTTGTCCGACGTGGCGGACGGGCCGGAGATCACCGCCAGTTCGCGGTGGCCTGCTTGCAGCAGGGTCTGCGCCGCCAGTTCGCCGCCGTGATAGTGGTCGGGGCAGAACGACGCCTCCGGCAGCTGAGGGCTGCGGCGGTTGAGGAAGGCCATCTTCGGATGCATTTTCTGCAGCGAGATCAGATCCTCGTCGTACAGGTCGTGGCCCAGCACGACGATGCCGTCGCAATCGCGGCCGATCAGGAACTTGACCGCTTCGATCGCTTCGTCGCGCGGCGTGCCGTCGCCGCAGCCGGTGGCGACGACCACATGGCGGCGCATGGCGCGCAGTTCGATGTCGGTCTGCTTGAGGATGGTGCCGTAGTAGGCGCCGAAGAACGAGGGGGCGAAGATCCCTATCATGCCCAGCGACTGCGCCGACAGCGAGCGGCCGATGGAGGAGGGGCGGAAGTTGAGTTGCTCAATCGCGGCCTGGACTTTTTTCATCGCCTCGGCCGATACCGGACCGGCGCCTGAAATGGCGCGCGATGCTGTCGACATGCCTACACCGGCGAGCAATGCGACGTCTTTCAGCGTTGCCACTAATTCTCCTGAACTGGGTGATGCGGCGCGCGCGGATGCGGCCACTGGGTTAGCCTCTATCCTAACATGATCTCCCTATGGGGAATGGGGTATAATGCTCGATTGCTCGTAATTTTCATGGCGTTTAAAGCAACCTATCATGCAATCGCAACCAATCTCCCGCATCACCAAGCCCGCCGCCGCAAGCACCTCCGTGACGGGTGCCGCACCGAAGGTCGGCTTCGTCTCGCTCGGCTGCCCTAAAGCGCTGGTCGACTCCGAACAGATCCTGACCCAGCTGCGTGCCGAAGGCTACGAGACGGCCAAGTCCTACGACGGCGCCGATCTGGTCATCGTCAACACCTGCGGCTTCATCGACGCCGCGGTGCAGGAATCGCTGGACGCCATCGGCGAAGCGCTGGCCGAAAACGGCAAGGTGATCGTGACTGGCTGCCTGGGCGCGAAAAAAGACGCCGCCGGCGACGACATCATCATGAAGGTGCACCCGAAGGTGCTGGCCGTGACCGGCCCGCACGCGCTGGCCGAAGTGATGGACTCCGTCCACCTGCACCTGCCGAAACCGCACGAGCCTTTCCTCGACCTGATTCCGGCGCAGGGCATCAAGCTGACGCCGAAGCACTACGCTTACCTGAAAATCTCCGAGGGCTGCAACCACCGCTGCTCGTTCTGCATCATCCCGTCGATGCGCGGCGACCTGGTTTCGCGTCCTATCGGTGAGCTGATGCTGGAAGCGGAGAATCTGTTCAAGTCCGGCGTCAAGGAACTGCTGGTGATTTCGCAGGACACCTCGGCCTATGGCGTGGACGTCAAGTTCCGCACCGGCTTCTGGAACGGCCGTCCGATTAAAACCCACATGACGCAGCTGATGGAAGCGCTGGGCGAGCTGGCCAAGTCCTACGGCGCCTGGGTGCGCATGCACTACGTGTATCCATACCCGCACGTCGACCAGGTCATTCCGATGATGGGCGAGCACATTCTGCCTTACCTGGACATCCCGATGCAGCACGCGCATCCCGATGTGCTGAAGCGCATGAAGCGTCCGGCCAGCGGCGAGAAGAACCTGGACCGCATCCTGGCCTGGCGCGCGATGAACCCGAACCTGACCATCCGTTCGACCTTCATCGCCGGCTTCCCTGGCGAGACCGAGGCCGAATTCGAATACCTGCTGGACTTCCTGAAGGAAGCGCAGATCGACCGTCTGGGCTGCTTCGCCTACTCGCCGGTCGAAGGCGCTACCGCCAACGAGCTGGCCAATCCGGTGCCGGAAGAAGTGCGCGAAGAGCGTCGCGGCCGCGTGATGCTGCTGCAGGAAGAGATCTCGAAAGCGCGTCTGAAGGCCAAGGTCGGCACGACCGTCCGCGTGCTGATCGATGAAGTCAACCGTACCGGCGGCGTCGGCCGCTCCAGCGCCGATGCGCCGGAAATCGACGGTGTGGTGTACGTCAAGCCGCCGTACGAGCCGCACAAGAAGCTGGCCGTCGGCCAGTTCGTCGACGTGAAGATCACCACGTCCGACGCCCACGACCTGTGGGGCGAGGCGCAATAAGCCTCGGTCTTTGTGCCGGTTTAATGCGCCGAGGCGATCGCAATCGATCGCTTCGCCAGCATTTCCGGCGCGTAGCAGCCATCCCGGTAAGTGCCGTCCAGGCGCTTGCGCTGCAAGTCTTCGATAACGTCGTGGTAGAACTCCAGCTTGTAGCTCGGCTGGTCCACGGCCGCCGGCGTCACCCGCACCAGTTTGCCGACGATGGGCTGGAAAGCATCGACGCAGGCGGCTATCGATCCGATGTGCTCGATGCGGCCGAAGTCTCCGGACGCGATGGTTTGCGGCGGATCGGGGACGATGGCGAACAGCTGCTGGCCCGCGCGGCACCACCCCACATGCGGTGGGAATCCCATGGCCTCGACTCCGCTGCTGCCGAAATCCTCATCCACACCGAGCTGAAAATCCAGCGGGACATTTTCATGTACCCATTTCAGGTCGCTATACCATTGAGCTCGTTCAGCCGCCGTCAGCGGCAGCTGCGGTAGCCGGCCGCCATGATCGTGGAAGGCATTGAACCGCAGTACTGAAATGCCCAGCCTCGCAAAGTAGGCGGTGTAGCGCAGCAGATGCTCCCTGGTGTGGTTATGCTTGCCGATCGTCACACCGATATTGATGTCCAGCGGCGCCGCCAGCTGCGCCTCGCTGTTGAACGCGTGAATGCGCGCAATGACGCGCTCGCAGTCGCGGCCCGCAAACACACCCTTGATCGGATACTCTTCCGCCGGCAACAGCTTCAGATCGCTGTCCAGTATGCCGTGAAAGGTGATGGTGACATTGCCGAAGCCGTTCTCGATACCGGTCCACAAATATTCCTTCCATTGCGCATCGAGCAGGGGCGCGCCGCTGGTCCACATGTCGCCGCGTTGCATGGTCTTGGTTGGCCTGCGGTTTTCTTCCTGATGAAAATCCCGGTTGTGCGAGTCGCCGAACAGGCGCAGGAACATGCCATCCCCGCCGAAGCTGTCGGAAATCATGGGGAAGACGCGGTAGCCCTGCACCGCCAGGCAGTCCATGATGCGGCGGCCTTCGACCAGGTCGATGGAGCGGTTGGCGGCCGCCGGTTGGTTGATGTAAAAACAGTGCACGCACGCCTGGCGGCAGGTTTTCCGGCCTACGGTGGTGTCGAGTTGCAGATAGAGGCTGATGTCCTCGGGACGCAGCGAACGAAATGGCACATCGAGCGGAATGTCGCCATGGTCATCGTAGGCGATCGGTTGATTGCGGAAATGCGCGATGGGCATGTGGCGTCCTTTCACCAGTCTTCTTGCTGGAATACGGCAACGGCCAGTACACAGCAAGGCCCGCATGCCGTGGCGGAGATGGTTGCCTTGCCTAGTCTTGCCGGCACGGCGGCGCGGCGCTCGCACAAGTCGGCGATCGATAGTTCGATGTCGCGCTCGACTGCCTGCAAGGCGCTGGCGGCATCGGCCGCTGCCCCGTGGTGCTCCACGAATACGCCGCCGCCATGGTCGAAGATGGCCCAGCCTATGCCTGCCGCCAGGCCGGTGTCGCGCAGCCCGCTGGAAGACGCCGCCGCCTGCACCACGTAGAGGCGGTTGCCCCACTTCCGGCGCAGGTCCGGCTCCGACTGCAACACAGGCTCCCATCCCGGCGGGATCACGCTGGAGAGCGCGATCACGTTGAAATTGCCGATGCCGGTTTTCCAGAGCGCGTCGTCGTAGGCGGACAGTTCGGTCTGCCCATGGCCGATGCCGGTAATGACGGGGATGATCCGCCGCGCGCCGTTGCCGTTCATGTCGCCACCGGTGCGCCGGGGAACTCGGTCTGCAGCAGTTCGGTGCGGCGCTTGAGGCTGGCCTTCACGAAGGGTGTGGAGCCGCAGCCGAGCGGGTCTCCGGTATAGAGTTCGGCCATCACGGCGCAGCGCGAAGTGCAGTAGTAGGGATCGCGCGACAGCTCGCAGTTGGGGCACTCCTTGAATTTGTCGTAAGTGAACTGACGGATATCCTTGAACGAATCCCGCCACAGCTGCTGGAACGTATGCTCGCGCAGACTGCCGGCGAGGAACTTGTCATTCGACGCGCAAATCGAGCATGGATACAGCGAGCCGTCGCTCATCAGGTAGGCCATCGCCACGCCGCAAAATTCGCGGCCGGTCGCCTTCGCGATGTTGTGACACTCGTCCAGAAACTTGGCCACGCACAGCCCGACGGTATCGTTCATGACCTGGTCGTGGAGCTTGTCGGCGATATACAGCCGGGCGGTCTCCTCGACTATGTCCGCCTGCGGTTGATACTGCGGGAAAAACCTGCCGCGACCGATGGGGCTCATCGGCGTCGATCCGAAAAAGCACTGGTGCTCGCGGGCGAAGTCCAGCAGCGTCTGCAATTCGTGCACATTGCCTGCCGTCTGCGTCGACATGATGGCGGTCGGGATGCCGTTCCTGCGCAGCAGCAGTATGCGTTCGCGCACGTCGTCCCATGTGGAGCGGATGCGCAACTCCTTGTGCTTGGCTGTGCCGTCCACGCTGACGCTGACCACGCATTCCTTGCGCGGCAGGCGATCGATGAGCTCTTGCGTGATGTAGGCGCCGTTGGTCGCGATGGAGATGACGAAACCAAGCTGGTTGGCGTGATTGACGATGTCCAGGAAATCCGGATGCATCATCGGCTCGCCGCCAACCAGCACCAGGGCAAACACGCCCGCCGCTTTCATCTGGTCGAGGGCGTCGAAGATTTCGGGTGTCGATAGCTCCTGGTCCCTTGGCTTGCCGGCCTCGATGTAGCAGTGCCGGCATGTCAGGTTGCAGGCGCGGGTAATCTCGAACCAGACGATGAGCGGCGCGCTAAGATGAAACTCATCCCTGACCGGAACGGATGGCAGACGGTACGGCTCCAGCGCTTCCCGCGTCGTGCCATGCAACAGCGCGCCTGCGGCTGCATGGCTGTACAGTCCGATCTCGCCGGTACCGAACGCCAGGATGAAACCGAAGTCTTCTTGACGAATGCGGACGTCCGGGACCATGCTCGCCTCGCTGCGGTCAGATGGCGTTGCCGACCAATACTGCAACGGGGGCGACGGCCTTCACCGAAACATCCCCTTCGAACAGCAGGTCGATATCCAGCTTGACGCGGCCGCTGCTGGCGATAAAGTGCGTGAGTTCCTTGCGTTGTTCCTCGGTGAGATTCAGTTTCAACTCTTGATCGTGACATGTGGTCGGTTGCGACATGACGTTCTCCTTGAACGGTTGGTGGGGGGGCGGACATGAGTACTAACTTAACGATCGACGCCAATTGAAGTTTGAGGTGTGTCAAAGGTGTGGGGCTGCGCCAGGCCGGCCGCGCAATGCGTTTATAATCAAGCCATGACTATCCCAAAATCTCTCCAGACCACGCTCGTCCATACCGACTACCAGGCGCCAGAAGGCTTTGCTGCTTTCCCCGGGGCCATCCATCATGCCTCGACGGTTCTGTTCAAGAACGTGGCGGCCATGCGCTCGGGCGACTGGAAAGAGAAGAACGCCTATACTTACGGCCTGCACGGCACGCCGACCACCTTCACGCTGGAAGCGCGCCTGGCCGAGATCGAGGACGGCAAGCACTGCCTGCTGGCGCCGAGCGGCCTGGCGGCCATCGCGATGGTCGACTTCGCGCTGCTCAAGGCCGGCGACGATGTGCTGTTGCCCGACAATGTCTACAACCCCAACCGCGAATTGGGGAGCTGGCTGTCGGCCGATTTCGGCGTCACCGCGCGCTACTACGATCCGCTGATCGGCGAGGGCATCGCCGCGCTGATCCAGCCGAATACAAAGCTGATCTGGACCGAGGCCCCCGGCTCGGTATCGATGGAAGTGCCGGACCTGCCGGCCATCTGCAAGGCGGCGCACGAGCGCGGCGTGGTGGTTGCGCTGGACAATACCTGGTCGGCCGGCCTGGCGCTGCGCGGCTTCGAGCTGGGCGTCGACATCATCATGCAGGCGCTGACCAAGTACCAGTCTGGCGGATCGGATGTGCTGATGGGCGCCGTTATCACGCGCGATCCTGCGCTGCACGAACGCCTCAGCCTCTCGCACATGCGGCTCGGCATGGGCGTGGGCGCGGACGACGCCTACCTGGTCGCGCGCGGCCTGCCGACCATGCGCCTGCGCTTCGACGCGCACGATGCTGCGGCCCGCAAGCTGGCCGCGTGGCTGCAGGCGCGCCCGGAAATCACCCGGGTGCTGCATCCCGCCTTTACCGACTGCCCCGGCCACGAAATCTGGAAGCGCGACTTCAGCGGCGCCGGCGGCCTGTTCTCGGTGGTGTTCGACGAACGCTACACGGAAGCGCAGACCGACCGTTTTGTCGATGCGCTCAAGTTCTTCAAGATCGGCTACAGCTGGGGCGGGGCCAACAGCCTGGTCATGCCTTACCGTATCCAGCGCATGCGCAATGACTGGCAGGACAAGGGCATCCTGGTGCGCTTCAACGTCGGCCTGGAGGACATCAACGACCTGATCGCCGACATCGAACGCGCGCTGGGAGAGCTGCAATGAGCCGCTACTGGAGCGATGTGGTCCACGGCCTGACGCCGTACACGCCGGGCGAGCAGGTGCAGATGCCCGGCCTGGTCAAGCTGAACACCAACGAGAATCCCTACGGCCCGTCGCCCAGGGCGGTGGCAGCGATGCAGGCCGCCGTCGGCGACCAGCTGCGCAAGTACTCCGACCCCGGCAACGCCGCCGTGAAGGACGCCGTGGCCCGGCGCTACGGCCTCGCACGCGAGCAGGTCTTCGTCGGCAACAGCTCGGACGAGGTGCTGGCGCATACCTTCCAGGCCTTGCTCAAGCACGCGTTGCCGCTGCTTTGTCCCGACATCAGCTACAGTTTTTATCCGACCTATTGCAGCTTGTACGGCATCGAGGCGGTGCAGGTGCCGCTGAACGAGCGTTACGAGATCGATGTGGCGGACTACAACCGTCCGTGCGGTGCGATCATCATCGCCAACCCCAACGCGCCGACCGGCATCGGGCTGCCGCTGGAGCGTATCGAGGCGCTGGTGGCCGCGCATCCCGACCAGGTGGTGGTGATCGACGAAGCCTATGTGGACTTCGGCGGCCAGAGCGCCATTGCGCTGCTGGGCCGCTACGATAATCTGCTGGTGATCCAGACGCTGTCCAAATCGCGTTCGCTGGCGGGGCTGCGGGTAGGTTATGCGGTCGGCCATCCCGACTTGATCGCGGGACTGGAGCGCGTGAAGAACAGTTTCAATTGCTATCCATTGGGGCAGGTCGCCCAGGCAGGCGCGGTGGCGGCCATCGACGACGCGGCCTACATGGAGCAAACCTCGCAAGCCATCATCGCCACCCGCGCATGGCTGATCGCGCAGATGCAGGCCTTGGGCTTCGACGTGCTGCCATCGCAGGCCAACTTCATCTTTGCCCGTCATCCCGGGCACGACGCCGCGCAACTGGCGGCGGGGCTGCGGGAGCGGGCGATCCTGGTGCGGCACTTCAAGCAGCTACGCATCGACCAGTTCCTGCGCATCTCCATCGGCACCGACGGCGAATGCGCGCAACTGGTCGACGCGCTGAAAGCGCTGCTGCCCGCCGTCTAGACGTTGGCCGCTTCGTTGCGGTTCAGGCGCACGATGCCGCTGATCAGGCGATAAGCTTTCCACAGCCAGGCGCCCAGCCAGACCAGGTAGGCCAGCGGTATGCCGATGATGGTGATGAACAGCACGGCGCCGATCGCGACAAACGCCACGTACCACCAGAACGAGCGGATCATCCAGCTGTGGTGGGTGTGGACGAACGTGCCTTCGGTGCTGGGCCGCTGCAGGTAGTTGATCGCCAGCGGCAGCACGGAAAACAGGCCCAGCGAAAAGATGAAACTCACCGCATGGATAATGTAGAGCCACCAGGCGGTGGTCTTGGCCGATTCGAGGCGATTATCCAGTACCAGTTCTTGTGACATGATCGCTCCTTTGCGAGGTAGTGGTTGCCAGTATAGCGACGCCGTATTTCAGGCGGCGCACAGTGTCGTCAAGGTCCGTCGCGGAACACGCCCATGGATTCGCGCAGCCGCCACGTGTATTTGAGCGATACCCAGCCGCCGACCGCTACGCCGTTCTGCATCGGCGGCACGAAGCGGCACAGGGCGATGGCCTCGCGCGAGGCGCGGTCCAGCGAGAACGAGCGGGTCGATTTGATGATGCGCGATTCGGCAACGCGGCCTTGCGCGTCGATCAGCAGGGCCATGCGGGCGACGCCTTCCTGGCCTTTCATCATGGCGTCGAGCGGGTAGGCCGGCGTATCGCATTCGATGGCCAGCACCGCCACCGGCAGCGATTCGAAAGCGTCCGGCCCCACGCTGCTGCCCGCGCCTTTGCCCGCCAACGTGCCGGCGCCGGTGCCCGGTCCTGCCGAGCGGTCGGCCGCCGAACCGGCGTTCGACGCCGTGGCCGCAGTGGCAGCCGTTGCGCGGTCCGGTGGCGATAGTGGCGGCGTCGCCGGCTCGTTGCGGGCCGGAGTTGCGGCCTGCGTTGAGGTCCGGGGGCTGGCGTGCACAATCGCCGCATCTTCCGTGGTGGCTTCGGCCTTGATGGTGAAGGACGGACCGAAATCCAGCCGTGGCATCGCCGGCGCAGGCATGCTGTCGACGGCGATGTCCGCAGCCGGCGCCGCGCTGGAGCCGGCGCCGGAACTCAGCATCGAGACCTGCGTGATCCGGCTCGGCGCCTCGTAGGTGAACAGCGTGATCTTGCCGGTCTTTTGCAGCATGAACCAGACGATCAGCAAGTGCAGCGCGACGATCAACGCCAGGCTGGAGCGGCGCGTGTTGCGGCCGTGCCCCAAGTTCAAAAAACTCAAATCCTGTTGCATGCTGTCGCCCTCCCGTATTGTGCGAATTGTGAAAAATATCACACTTCCCGGGCGATGCCCAGCTACGGCAGCGAGAATTTTCGCTACAGCGGCCGCACCGGAATGCAGATGTCGCAGGTCATGGCGCCGGTCTGCGGATCGAACGCCAGTTCGGGCGTGAACATTTCGAAGCAGGGGCGGTCGTCGCATTGCAGGCCGCTGGAAGGCAGCCAGTTGCGCGTCATCCGGGTCCAGGCGTCGGCGATGGCGGTGGGCTGGCCTTCGAAGCGGGCGACGGCGTAGCGGCCGCCGGGCAGGGTGGTGATGTCGGCCGAGCCGGCGGCGGTGAAGCTTTCCGGCACCGTCACGCAGGCGTCGTAGCGGCATTTGTCGGGCGGCGTGATGCTCGGGTCGTCGTAGCCGACGCCGTAGCACAGCGCCTGGCCCAGGCCGTGCGACTGCACCCACGGCGCGACCGTGCCGCGCCAGAAGGCGCCGATGCCCGGACCGTAAGGGCCGATGTGGCGGTGGTAGGCGACGCGGGCTGCGGGCAAGTCGATCACTTTAACGTCCATATTGAAATCTCCTGATGGGTGGTTGGAGATGTCATCGTCGCCGATGCCGGTTTGCGGCGTCTGATCGTACTTGCCAAGTACCTGATCCAGATTGCTCTGCGCGCGCCGGTCGCCGCCGAGCGCCTGCGAGGCCAGGCGCTCGCGCGTGTCGCGCCGCCACTCGGTCGGCGTGCAGCCGAACCTGAGCTTGAAGGCGCGCGCGAACGCTTCGCCGGAACCGAAGCCGGTGGCCAGCGCCGTCTCCAGCACCGATTCGGGCGGCGTGCAGCTCAGACGGAAGGCGGCTTTCTCCAGCCGCCGCCGGCGCGCATAGTCGCCCAGCGTTTCGCCCATCCACGACTGGAAGATGCGATGGAAGTGGAAGCGCGAGAAGTTGGCGACATCGGCCAGCTGCGCCAGTTCCAGCGGCTGGTCCAGATGGGCGTCGATGTAGTTCAGCACACGGTTCATGCGGCGCGTGTATTCGGCGCGGGGAGACTGGTCGTTGGGGCGGTTCATTTATTTTGCCGGCGTGTCGCGAGATGCGGATTTAATCTATAAAATATAAACATATTAATTATATAAGTGGCTTGCTCTCATGGCGAAAACTTCGGTGCTGTTCGTCTGCATGGGGAATATCTGCCGCTCTCCGACGGCGGAGGGGGTGTTCCGCCATCGCGTGGAGGCGGCCGGCCTGTCCGGCCAGTTCCGCATCGATTCGGCCGGTACCCACGGCTACCACGCCGGCGAGCCGCCCGACGCGCGCTCGATGGAGTATGCGGCCAGGCGCGGCTACGACTTGTCCACGCAGCGCTCGCGCAAGGTGGCGGCCCGCGACTTCGAAGAGTTCGACCACGTGCTGGCCATGGACTACGACAATCTCAGCCTGCTGGAAGCGGCCTGTCCGCCGCAGCACCGACACAAACTGGGCCTGTTCATGGCGCACGCCAGCCGCAGCGGATCGGATGTGGTGCCCGACCCGTACTACGGCGGCGGGCGCGGTTTCGATCTGGTGCTCGACTATATCGAAGACGCATCCGACGGTTTGATAAAGCAATTGCGAAAAACATAAGATGGTGGCAGCATACGCCGGTTGATCGCCATTCGGGAGCGATCCGCATCAGGAGACAACCATGTCGCAATATCGCAAGTGGATGCTGTCTGCAGGCTTGGCCACGGCCATGCTGGCCGGCGGAGCAGGGCAGGCGCAGGATCTGAAACGCATCGAGGCGCTGGTCGATTCGGCCGCCGCCAACGACCATTTTTCCGGCGCCGTACTGGTGGCCAAAGGCGACCAGGTCTTGCTGGACAAGGGCTACGGCTCGGCCAACCTGGAATGGAACATCCCCAACGCGCCGAGCACCAAGTACCGCCTCGGCTCCGTCACCAAGCAGTTCACCGCCGCCAGCGTGCTGCTGTTGCAGGAGCGCGGCCAGCTCAAGGTCTCCGAACCGGTCAGCAAGTACCTGGGCGGCCTGCCCGCGGCGTGGAGCAAGGTGACGATATTCCAGCTGTTGAACCACACCTCCGGCATCGCCAACTTCACGTCGACCAAGGAATACCAGTCGATCGAGCCGTTCGCCAGGAAGCCTGAGGAAGTCGTGGCGCTGGTGCGCGACCTGCCGCTGGAGTTCGAATCCGGCTCGCGCTTCAACTACAGCAATACCGGCTACGTGCTGCTGGGAGCCTTGATCGAGAAGGTCAGCGGCCAGGGTTACGACGTCTTCGTGCGCAAGAATATCTTCGAGCCGCTTGGCATGAAGGACAGCGGCTACGACTGGAACGCCGCTGTGCTGCCGAACCGCGCCGCCGGTTATGCGCGCAGCAAAAAAGGCGTGAGCAATGCAGGCTTTATCAACATGAGCATCCCGCACGCCGCCGGCGCGCTGTACTCCACCACCGGCGATCTGCTGCGCTGGCAGCGCGGCCTGTATGAAGGCAGGCTGCTGTCGCCGGCGTCGCTGGAGGCGATGACCACGCCCTATCACTCCGGCTACGGCTTCGGGCTGGGCATCCAGCAGAAGGACGGCGGCAAGGAGGTCGGCCACGGCGGCGGCATCGAAGGCTTCGCCACCGAGGTGCGCTACCGCATGGACGACAAGATCAGCGTGATCGTGCTCAGTAACGTCGAAGGCAGCCAGCTGGAGTCGCTGACCGCAGGCCTGACGGCGGCTGCGCGCAACGCCAAATATATGCTGCCGTCTGAGCGCAAGGATATCGCGCTGTCGGCTGCGCAGATGGCCGCCATCGCCGGCACCTATACGATGCCGGACGGCCGCCGCCTGTGGCTGCGCACGAACGGCAGCGGCATGACGTCGCAGCTGCAAGGGCAGGGCGTGCTGCCCATCTATGCGGAGTCGGCGAACCTGCTCTTCCTGCGCAAGGTCGATGCGCAGCTCGAATTGAACCGCGACGCGGCCGGGCAGGTGGAAGCGGTGACGCTGCAGCAGGGCGGCCGCAATATGCGCCTGCCGCGCGTGGCCGAAGCGGCGCCGGCCCTCGATAATGCTGGCGCTTCCGCGCCGGAAGCTCAATAAGGAGTCCGCATGAAATTCAAATCCGTTTTGCTGGCGGCGACCGTCCTGGCCTTGGCCGCGGCGCAGGTGCATGCGCAGGAAGCCGTGCCGCAGCAGCTGCTCAAGCTGGTGCAGGCCTATACCGAGGCCCAGCGCGATTTCGAGCCGTCGAAGATCGACGCCATCGTCACGCGCGATTTTTACGAAGTGTCGCCGCTGGGCGAGGTCGATCCGCGCGAGAAGGTGCTGGGCTTCTACCTGCCGGCCAACAAGCGCGAAGCGCCGACGATGGAAGTGTCCGAACCGTCCATCCAGATGCACGGCAACACCGGCACCATCCTGGTCAAGCTGTCCGGCACGGTGGCCGTGCCCAATGCCGAGAAGCGCAGCTTCGCTCTGCGTGTCGGCTATGTCGCGGTGAACGAGGGCGGCAAGTGGAAGCTGGCGTCGGCGCAGTACACCGGCATCCGCCCGCCCAAACCCCAGTGATGTCGCAGTCCGCTCAGCCGGGCGGCAGTTCGCGGATTTCCACGCTGCCGCCGGCTTCGTAGTCGGGATTCCCGGCCAGCAGGAGCTTGGCGTCGGCTATGCTGGCGGCGCGCACGCGGATGAATCCTGTGACGTTCAAGCCGGCCGCCTGCTCCGGCTGGCCTTTCTTCAGGCGCTGGCCGCTGCCGATGGAACTGCCGCCGTCGAACTGGCCGGTCTGGCGCAGGCCGGCGATGTAGCCGTCCCAGTCGCCGTCGCTGCTGTCGGGTGCATCGTCGAGCATGAGGATGATGTAGTCGTTCATCGCGTCTCCGGTCAGTGTGAGGCGGAGAACACCGGTCCGCCGAGGTAGGAATAGTAGAAGCGGTGCTGCTGCTTCGACAGCAGCACATGGTGGGCGCGCAGGAAGTCGCGGCCCAGTATCATCTGGTGGCTTCGGGTATCGAGTTCTTCCCCGTCTTCCATCACGGTGAGGCGCGGATGGTCGATCTTCTCTTCGCCGATCGCGAAGCTGTCGAAGGTGGCGATCCACGCACGCCGGGATTTGCCGTTGACGCCCACCAGCCGCCTGCCTGAGCGGACGCCGGCGCCGTCGACGGCGAAGCCCAGGCGCTCCGCGGCGTGTTGGGTGATGGTGGAGACGGTGGCCCCGGTGTCGATCAGCGCCGTCAGCTTGCTGCCGTTGAGCTCCACCGGGACCGTGGCGCGGCTGTCTTGGGCCGGAATCCTCAGCGGCACGTCCAGCGCGTTGACATCCCAATAGGCCAGGGACTTGTCCTCGCAGCCTTCGGCACGGAAGAACTTCAGCTGCTTGTCCGCCAGCGCGATTTCGAGATCGGCCTGCAGCAGATAGTCCGCGCCGACGATGCCGCCGTAGCCGGGATGGTCGAAGCCTTCGATCACGGGGAACAAGGCCTGGCGCACCCGCGCAGGTCCGATGATCACTTCGTCGGGACGCGCGGCGTACATCTGCGCCTGTCCGCCCACGCCGTAGGCCTTGTCCTGCGTGGGTGTAAGCCGCAGTTGCTGGCGTTCGATTTCCGCGTGCGCCAGCACTGTTTTATAGGCGCCGGTGTCGATCAGCATGCGTACCGGCTTGCCGTTGATCTGCGCATCGATGTAGGGCTGGCCCCATTGGTCGTCGGCGCCGATAGTCAGCGTGGCGAGTTCGGTGTAGCGGCATTCGGCGGCGTGGCTGGCGCCGGCGGCCAGCAGCGGCGCGCAGAGCAGGAGGTGGCGGATCATGAATAAAGGCGGCGATAAAGGCAATGACAAATGGGCTTTGATGTTATCATTTTAGTCAAATTTTGTGTTTGATATCGCCATGAATAAACTACCTCCCGCCTGGACTGCATCGCCTGCGCCGCCAACATTGGTTGTCGTCGGCAAGGACCAGATCCAGGTGCTAGGCACCAACGTAAGCACCGCCGAGGAACTGGTCAAGCTGCTATTCGAGCAGAAAATCGAGCGGATAGACTTGCAGGTAGAGAGCAGCATCGACTATGAACGCGTCGGCAAGGTCATCTACTCGGTGGCGCGCAGCGGCGTGCTGATCGCCTAAACCGGGCGTCCCGTTTAACCCCTGATAACGACCATTCGTCGCCACAAACTGGGGCTTGGTCGGATGCCGCGCGCGGGTCATGGTTATTTTGCCTACAGTGAGTCATTGCCATCCACATTGAGAGCGATGGCGATACTACCTGAACGGGAAAATATCATGCGTACTTTAATCTGGGCTTTGGCATTGTGCTGCTGCGTTCCATGCGCCGCCGGCGCGGCCGAGAAACCGGCACAAACTATTGAGCTGCAAGACTTCAAGGGACAGTACGACCTGGCAGACGGCCGCACGCTGACCGTGACCGAGCGCCGCAAGAAACTGTATGCGCAGATGAACGGCGGTCCGGCAGTTGAGCTGGAGGCCGCAGGGAAGGGTGTGTTCATCACGCGCTGGGGCGGCCTGCGGGTGGAGTTCGACCAGCGCGACAACGGCAGCGTGGCCGGCGTGCGCCTGCTCGGGGCCGAGCAGGTCGCGCGCCGTCAGGAGTGAGACCGGCGGCTCAGGTCAGCAGCGGGAGGATGCCGTCCAGGCCGACGAAGTTGAGCGCGACGTTGGCCTGCTCGCGCACCACTGGCTTGGCGCGGAAGGCCACCGACATGCCGGAAATGCTCATCATCTTCAGGTCGTTGGCGCCGTCGCCCATGACAATCGCCTGCGACGGCTCGATCTCCAGCTCCGCGCACACGCGCTCCACCGTGCGCTTCTTCTCTTCCGCATCGACGATGCCGCCGACCACGCGGCCGGTCAGCCGGCCGTCGACGATTTCCAGTTCGTTGGCGTGGGTGTAGTCCAGGCCCAGGCGCTCTTTCAGCCGCGAGGTGAAGTAGGTGAAGCCGCCCGACACCAGCAGCGTCTTCAGGCCGGCCTGCTGCACCGCCTTGAGCATGGCCTCGGCGCCCGGCGACAACTGCAGGCGCTCTTCGTACACGCGCTCCAGCGCCGACGCTTCCAGGCCTTCCAGCAGCGCCACGCGGCGCTTCAGGCTTTCGGAGAAATCGAGCTCGCCGCGCATCGCCGCCTCGGTGATCTCCGACACTTGAGGCTTGAGACCCTGCATGTCGGCGATTTCGTCGATGCACTCGATGGTGATCAGCGTCGAATCCATGTCCATGGCGACCAGCTTGAACTCGCTCATCTTGTGCATGCCGATCGAGTAGGTGGCGTCCAGCTGCGCCGCCTGGGCCGCCACTTCGATGGTCTGGCGCAGCGCGGGCGAGAAGGTGATGCCTTCGCAGCGCAGCGCGCGGTCGTTCAGCCAGGTGATGTTTTTCGGCGCCGTCAGCGCCGCGATGCGCTCCAGGCGGGCCTTGCAATCGTCCAACCCTTGCAGCACAAGATTCATGGTGTTTTTTGCGTTCTTCATCTTCATTCAGGCATATAGCGTTTTTTGGGCTAAGCGCCCAAGTTACGTGTTAAGGCTTACGCGGTCAACTGTTTGATCGCACCTTTGATCTGGGCGACACGCGCCGCCAGGTCCGGCATGGCGGCGGTGATCTTCAGTTTGTCCTGGCCATTGAGCTTGATCTGGCGGTTCTTCTGTATCAGGTCGATGATGCGCATCGGGTCGATCGGCGGCTTGGCCATGAACTGCAGCGTGGCCGCCTCGCCATGGGCGTCGATCTTGATGATGCCTACGGTCTTGGCGGCGATGCGCAGGCGGTGCGTCTCGATCAGGGCCTTGACGGCGTCCGGCAATTTGCCGAAACGGTCGATCATTTCTTCCTGCATGTCGTCGATCTTGTCCTGGACGTTGCAGTTGGCCATGCGCTTGTAAATAGATAGCCGTTCGTGCACATCGCCGCAGAAATCGGCCGGCAGCAGCGCCGGCACGTGCAGGTTGATCTCGGTGGTGGTGGCCAGCGGCGCCGCCAGGTCTGGCTCCTTGCCGGCCTTGAGCGAACGCACCGCTTCGTTCAGCATGTCCGAATACAGCTGGAAGCCGATCTCGGTCATCTCGCCCGACTGGTTGTCGCCGAGGACTTCGCCGGCGCCGCGGATTTCCAGGTCGTGCATGGCGAGATAGAAGCCGCTGCCCAGTTCTTCCATCTGCTGGATCGCGTCCAGGCGGCGCTGCGCCTGCTTGGTCAATCCCTGCACGTCCGTCACCAGCAGGTAGGCATAGGCCTGGTGGTGCGAACGGCCGACGCGCCCGCGCAGCTGGTGCAACTGCGCCAGGCCGAACTTGTCGGCGCGGTGCATGATGATGGTGTTCGCGGTCGGCACGTCGATGCCGGTTTCGATAATCGTGGTGCACAGCAGGATGTTGTAGCGCTGCGCCACGAAGTCGCGCATCACTTTTTCCAGGTCGCGCTCGTGCATCTGGCCGTGGGCCACGGCGATGCGCGCTTCCGGCAGCAGCTCGGTCAGCATCGCCATGCGGTTCTGGATGGTCTCGACCTCGTTGTGCAGGAAGTAGACCTGGCCGCCGCGCTTCAATTCGCGCAAACAGGCTTCGCGGATGATGGATTCGCCCTCGCTGCGCACGAAGGTCTTGATCGCCAGGCGCTTTTGCGGCGCGGTGGCGATCACCGAGAAGTCGCGCAGGCCTTCCAGCGCCATGCCCAGCGTGCGCGGGATAGGCGTGGCGGTCAGCGTCAGCACGTCGACTTCGGCGCGCAGCGATTTCAGGGCTTCCTTCTGGCGCACGCCGAAACGGTGCTCCTCGTCGATGATGACCAAGCCGAGGCGGGTGAACTTGACGTCGTCCGACAGCAGCTTGTGGGTGCCGATGACGATGTCCAGCGTGCCGTCGGCCATGCCCTTGATCGCCTGCGTGATCTCCTTGCCGGTGCGGAAGCGCGACATTTCGGCGATGCGCACCGGCCAGTCGGCGAAGCGGTCGGCGAAGGTTTGCGCATGCTGCTCGGCCAGCAGCGTGGTTGGCGCCAGGATCGCCACCTGCTTGCCGCCCATGACGGCGATGAAGGCCGCGCGCAACGCCACTTCGGTCTTGCCGAAGCCGACGTCGCCGCACACCAGCCGGTCCATCGGCTTGCCTGAGGTCATATCCTTGATGACGTTGTTGATCGCTTCCTGCTGGTCCGGCGTTTCGTCGAAGCCGAAGCTGTCGGCGAAGCGTTCGTAGTCGTGCGCCGAGTATTCGAACGAGTGGCCCTGGCGCAGCGCGCGGCGGGCGTACAGGTTGAGCAGCTCGGCGGCGGTGTCGCGCACCTGTTCGGCGGCCTTGCGCTTGGCTTTCTCCCACGCGCCGGAACCCAGCGCGTGCAGCGGCGCGTCTTCCGGCGAGGCGCCGGAGTAGCGCGAGATCACGTGCAGCTGCGATACCGGCACGTACAGCTTGGTGTCCTTGGCGTACTCCAGGTGCAGGAACTCGGTCTCGCCTTCGCCCAGGTCCATGCTGGTCAGGCCCATGTAGCGCCCGATGCCGTGGTTGATGTGCACCACCGGATCGCCGATCTTCAGTTCCGACAGGTCGCGCACCATCGATTCGACCTGGGTGACGGCTTCCTGCTTCTTCTTGCCGACGCGGCGGCCGGAGCCCGCATACAGCTCGGTCTCGGTGATGAAAATCAGGTGCTCGCCCGGCGTCGACAGCTCGAAGCCGGCGTGCAGCGGCGCCACGCCCAGCATCAGCTTTTCGCCGGAGGTGGCGAAGCCTTCGTAGCCTTCCACCGGCGTCAGCGCCAGGTCGTATTCGTTGAAGTACTGCTGCAGCGTTTCGCGGCGGCCGTTCGATTCGGCGCAGATCATCACGCGGCGGCCCGCCTGCAGCAGGTAGGCGCGCAGATTGGTCAGCGGGTCTTCGCTGTGGCGGTTGACGGCGATGTTGGGCACCGGCGCCGACAGCTCGGAGGCGCCGCTGTCGGCGTCCTTCGATACCACCAGCCGGCCGTAAGGCTTGGCCAGCGTGAAGAACTGTTCGTCCGACAGGAACAGCGCTTCCGGCGCCAGGATGGGGCGCTCGCGGTCGGCCTTCAGGAAGCGGTAGCGCGAGCCGGTGTCGGTCCAGAAGCGTTTGATGGCGGCGTCGATGTCGCCGACCAGGGCCAGCGCCGCGCCTTGCGGCAGGTAGTCGAACAGCGTCGCCGTTTCGTCGAAGAACAGCGGCAGGTAGTACTCGATGCCGGCCGAGGCGATGCCGCTCTTGATGTCCTTGTACACCACGGAGCGCGAAGGATCGCCTTCGAACTGTTCGCGCCAGCGGTTGCGGAAGGTGGTGCGCGCAGCTTCGTCCATCGGGAACTCGCGGCCGGGCAGCAATCGCACCTCGTTGACCGGGTACAGCGAGCGCTGGGTGTCGGCGTCGAAGGTGCGGATGGTTTCGATGGTGTCGCCGAACAGGTCGAGCCGGTAGGGCAGGGCGGAACCCATCGGGAACAGGTCGATCAGGCCGCCGCGCACCGAGTACTCGCCGGGCGACATCACCTGCGCCACGTGGGTGTAGCCGGCCAGCGTCAGCTGCGATTTCAGGCGCGCTTCATCGAGCGACTCGTCTTTTTTGAAGAAGAAGGTGTAGGCCGCCAGGAACGACGGCGGCGCCATGCGCACCAGCGCCGTGGTGGCCGGCACCAGCATCACGTCGCACTGGCCGCTGGTGATTTCGTGCAGCGTGGCCAGGCGTTCGGACACCAGGTCCTGGTGCGGCGAGAAAGCGTCGTAGGGCAGGGTTTCCCAGTCCGGCAGCAGGTGGCAGCGCAGCTGGTCGCCGCCGAACCACGGGATCTCGTCCAGCAGGCGCTGGCCGTCGCTGGCGTTGGCGACGATCACGGCCAGCATCTGGCCCTGGGATTTGAGTTCGAGCGCGGTGAGCGCCAGTGCGTAGGCGTCCGACGAGCCGTGCAGCGCAGGCAGGGCGAAGCGGGTGCCGGGTTTTGGTAGGGAGTTTTTTAAGACCAGGGACACAACACACATTCAACGGTTAAGGAGACCTCAATGCACCGCCGGTGGGGCAATGCCGCTGCCGACATTATAGACGAAGCACCGTCCTCCCGCCGAGGTCAGCTCAACCCCGCGCAACCCCGCTCAGGCGGGCTTGGGCGGCCGGTTCGCTATGCCGAAGGGCACATGGACCATCGGTATGTTGCCGTCGGCCGACTTCAGGTGGCTGAGCTGGTCGTCAAAGAAAATGTGCGGCTTGAAGATGCCCAGCACCCGCGCTTTTTCCATGCCGCCCAGGAAAAACGTCTCGTTGGCGGACACGCCCCAGCTCTTGAGCGTGGTGACGACGCGCTCGTGCGATGGCGCGCTGCGGGCGGTGATGATGGCGATGCGCAGGATGCGCTTGTACGAGGGATCGCGGCGCTGGGCCCGCTCTTCCAGCCGCTGCATCAGCGACAGCTTCTGGAACAGGTCGGCCAGCGGGCCGGGCTGGTGGGGGATGGCGACCCGCTCGCGCTCGTGCGCGTGGAACTCGTCGACGTCGTTGTTGCGCTTGAAGACGGTCTCCGATTCGTCGTCGGCGATCACGCCGTCGAAGTCGAAAGCGACCCGCAATTCCTCGTCGTCATCGTCCTCGGTGCGCGACGGCAGCACCAGGCCGGCCGGATAATTGGCCTCCAGCGCGTTGCGGACATCCTCTTCGTTGGCGCTCAGGAACAAAGAGGTATTGAAGGCCGGCAGGTAGCTGTACGGCGACTTGCCCGTGACGAAGCAGGCGCGCGAGATGTCCAGCCCGTAGTGGGCGATGGAATTCATCACCCGCAGCCCGGTTTCCGGCGAATTGCGCGACATCAGCACCACTTCCACCGGCGCCGATTGCGCGTAATGCTTGTTGATGCCGAGGAAGCGGCGGATGAAGGGGAAGGCCACGCCCTTGCCCAGGATGACGTCGATATTTTGCTCCTGGTACTTGCGGTACTCCTCGGCGCCGCCTTCCAGGTAGATCTTGTGCGATTCGGTCAGGTCAAACAGCGCGCTGGAAGCGATGCCGATCACCAGTTTGTGCTCGATAGGGTAGGCCATGGTCTAGTCGGTGGATTGCTATAAGCATCACTTTAACCGATACGCCATCATCATGCGCGGCATATTATTGGTATTGTATTGGTAATATAGATAAAATATTTTTCTTATCAAGAATATTATTGATGTTGTTAATGAGATATAATTCAGCCCTTGCTTGCGGGTTTTCCCTGTTTCTCAACGAACATACCAATTACATACCATGACCATTTCCACTTTGATGCACCGCATTTTGCCGCTGGTGCTGGGCGTCGCTGCCGTGTGCAGCGCCCAGGCCGCAGCACCGAGCTTCGACCTGGGCCTCGCTTCCGGCTACAGCGGCTATTTCTACGGCAACGCCAGTAACTTCACCGACGTCGAAGGCCGCCTGGCCGTCGGCGGCAACCTGTCGGCTAACGGCGCCTCGATCGGCTACCGCACCCCGTACGGCGTGACCGCGCCTAGCGTGGTGGTCGGCGGCAACGTCAAACTGAGCAGCGGCGACATCTATGCCGCCCCGCTGACCAATGTGAACACCAACGCGTCGATCGGCCCGATCACCGAGTACACCAAGAACTACAACGGCTACGGCGTCTACGGCGGCAACAACACTTCGTCGTCGTACCTGAACCTGAGCAAGGCCAACATCTCCAGCTATACCGACTTCAGCGCGGCCAAGACCCAGCTGACCGGCCTGTCGAACACTCTGAACAGCCAGGCCGGCAACGGCACGGTCAATTTCGCCAACGGCGGCATCGAGCTGGTCGGCAACAACACCGCCGGCCTGCAAGTGTTCAACGTCAACACCCGCAACCTGAGCAACCTGACGCTGAGCAACGTGAAAGACGGCGCCACCGTGGTCATCAACGTGACCGGCAGCGGCGACGTGGTCTTCGGCGGCGGCCAGGATGGCTTGCTGGAAAAGCTGCGCGCCAACGTGCTGTTCAACCTGAACGACGCCAACGTGGTCAAGGTCAACACCTTCGTCTGGGGCTCGGTGCTGGCTAACGACGCGGTACTGTCGGGCGCCGGCCACCTGGAAGGCAGCATCGTCGCCAAGTCCCTGATCAGCGCCGTCGAGATCGGCTACGAGCCTTTCAAAGGCTACGTCGCTACGCCGGTTCCTGAACCGGAAACCTATGCCATGCTGCTGGGCGGCCTGGCACTGATGGGCGTGGTTGCACGCCGCCGCCGCGCGGCCTGAGCCTGAGCCGGATTTGGCCCGGCGTCTCCAAAAAAGCTGCCTCGGCAGCTTTTTTTGTTTCTTTCTTGCATGGACGATTGCCACTGGCCGTGGGCTGCGATACATTGGGGCATCCTCAGGACGGACTCCGGCGTGCTCAATCTCGACACTCTCTTACTGGTTCAGGTCTGCATCACGCTGTTGACGACGGCGCTGCTGGTTGCCTCCGCCTGCTACACCGGCAGCCCGTCCGAGCAGCGCTGGTGGGCGGCGGGCAACCTGGTGGTGTCGCTCGGGCTGGCGATGGCCAATATGTACGGCGTGCCGGACATCTTCAACACCATCTTGGGCTACGGCATGATCGCCTTCGGCATGGGCCTGGTGCTGCGCGGCCTGCGCGTCTACTGCTCCGAGGTGCCGCGCTGGCGCGAGGCGATCGTGGTGACGGCGGTGGCGCTGCTGATCCCCGCCTACTTCACCTTCATCGTGCCCAGCCTGCGCGCGCGGCTGTGCTACAGCGGTTTCTATTTCGCCCTGCTGAACTGGCATTGCGCCCTGACGCTCGCGCGCCATGGCGGCTGGCGCGGCATCGTCATCAGCGTGGCCGGCTTCACCGTGCTGGGGCTGGCGTTGTTCGCGCGCGGCATGAACATGGTGTTCCACAGCGATCCGGCCGACGTGCCGGGCTCCGTGGTGATGGGGGCCAGCATGCTGGCGATCCCGCTGGCACAGGTCTGCATCGCCTTCGGCCTGATCCTGATGGTGATGTGGCGCTATGCGGAACGCTTGCGCAAGCTGTCGACGCTGGACGCGCTGACCGGCGCCTTGAACCGGGCCGGCCTGGAGATCCAGGGCAAGCGCGTGGGCTTGCGGGCGCAGCGCGGGCGGCGCAGCCTGGCCGTGATCATGATCGATGTCGACTTCTTCAAGACCATCAACGATACCTACGGCCATCCGGTCGGCGACGAAGTGCTGCGCCACATGGCGCGCATACTGCGGCTGGAGTTGCGGCCCTACGATCTGCTGGCGCGCTTCGGCGGCGAGGAGTTCGTGCTGGTGCTGGACGGCTTGAACCGCGATGCGGCGATCAAGGTCGCCGAGCGCCTGCGCGCGCGCATCGAGCTGGAACTGGTGGAGATCGACGCGCTGTCGGTGCGCTACACGGCCAGCGTCGGCGTGGTGTCGTCGGACGAGCATGGCTACGACCTGATACGCCTGATCTCCGCCGGCGACGCCGCCATGTACGAGGCCAAGCGCTCCGGCCGCAACCGCGTGATCGGCGGCTGATCCGCGGTTGGGCTGCGGCCGCGTCAGGACAGCAGTGCGATCAGCGCATCCGGGTGCAGGCCCCAGCCGGCCAGTCCCGACAATCCCATCAGCACACCGAACGCCGTCGGCACCAGCGCCGTGAAGTACAGCGCCCACAGCTGGGTCAGCGCGGTGATGGCCAGCAGCGAGATGGCGATCGCCAGCAGCGCGTCGGACAGGTCGAACTGGTCGTCCTTGAAATTGGCGGCGTCGTAAGTCTTCTGGTCTTGCTCGGCCTGGGCCTTGGCGTCGGCCTTCTTGCCGGCCTGGTCCTGCGCGATTTTTTCATACTGCTGTATCGCTTCGCTATACGCCGCCTGCTCGGCGGCCGGCTTGCCCGCCGCGGCCAGGCGCAGCTGCACCACAGTCGATTTGGCCACTTCCTCGCGCACGTTGCGGGCCTGGTAGAAGGCCCAGTGGTCGACCCGGTTGGCCTGCGCCTGCTGCATGCTCTGGTTGATGTTGTCGTCCTTGACCTTGCAGATGCCCATGAAGGTGGCCAGCAAGGCGACGGTGATGGCGACGGTCGCGTTCAGTTTCTTGCCGGTGGCCGGCGCGTCGCTCTGCGTGTCGACGATATCCAATGGTTCCATGTGTCTTGATTCTCAGTGTAAAAACCGCAAGCTTAACCTACAACTGTGAGCGCTGAGCCACACACTGTACGAATGTGATTGACGCTGCCGGGGCAGGGCAGCATATTTAGTTATCTGTGGAAATATCACGAATACTCACACAGACCACACCACTTCACGAGGTACAGCATGTTCAAGAATTTACTCATCAAGTGGAAGCTCGCCGTTCTGGTGGCTATCATGATGGTTGCTTTGGCGATCGTCGGCGCGGCCGGCTATCGCGGTATCGTCAAGGTCGGCGGCGCCGTCGAGGAAATCGGCGTGGTGCGGCTGCCATCGATCCAGGGGCTGCTGACCATGAGCGAGGGTCAGACGGCGGTGGCGTCGGCCACGCTGTACACGGCGGTCTATGAGAACGACTATCACTCGCAGGACAAATTCGCCGAAGCCCAGGAACTGCGCAAGAAAGCCTGGGCCAATATCGATCGCGGCTGGAAGCGCTACGAGCCGTTGCCGCAGACGGCCGAAGAGGCGGTGATGTGGAAGCAGTTCACCGGCGAGTGGGCGGCGTGGAAGGCGGTGGACGACAAGCTCGGTTCCATCATCGGCGCCATGGCGGGCAACAAGGACGAGCAGAAGCAGAAGGATTTGTTTGTCGATTTCTACGCCCAGTACCAGTTGTCGCGGCCGCTGTTCCAGAAGGCCGAGACGACGCTGATGAAGATCGAGAAGCTGAACGAGGATATCTCCAACACCAGCGTGGAAGAGGGCACGGCAGCGGTGAAGAGCGCAGAGTGGGCGATGGTGATCGCGGCGGTGCTGTCGGCCCTGGTGGCGATCGGCTGCGCGGCCTACATCACGGCGGCGATCACGACGCCGATCAATGAGGCGGTGCAGGTGGCGCAGACGGTGGCGTCGGGCGACCTGACCAGCCGCATCGAGGTCAAGACCACCGAGGAGACCGGCCAGCTGCTGCAGGCGCTGAAGGACATGAACAGCAGCCTGATACGCATCGTCGGCCAGGTGCGCAGCGGCACGGAGACGATCGCCACGGCCTCGTCGCAGATCGCCACCGGCAACCTGGACCTGTCGTCACGCACCGAGGAGCAGGCCAGCTCGCTGGAGGAGACCGCATCGTCGATGGAGGAGCTGACATCGACCGTGCGGCAGAACGCGGACAATGCGCGGCAGGCCAACCAGCTGGCGGTATCGGCGTCCGGCGTGGCGGTGCGCGGCGGCGACGTGGTGTCGCGCGTGGTCGATACGATGGAGTCGATCAATGCCTCGTCGTCGAAGATCGTCGACATCATCAGCGTCATCGACGGCATCGCTTTCCAGACTAATATTCTGGCGTTGAATGCGGCGGTGGAAGCGGCGCGCGCCGGCGAGCAGGGACGCGGTTTCGCGGTGGTGGCGGGCGAGGTGCGCACGCTGGCGCATCGCTCGGCGGCGGCGGCCAAGGAGATCAAGGAACTGATCGGCGATTCGGTCGGCAAGGTCGGCACCGGCAGCAAGCTGGTGGCCGAGGCGGGCGAGACGATGAGCGAGATCGTCACCAGCGTGCAGCGCGTGACCGACATCATGGCCGAGATCACGCTGGCGACGCAGGAGCAAAGCGTGGGCATCGACCAGATCAACATGGCGGTCGGGCAGATGGACACTGTCACGCAGCAGAACGCCGCGCTGGTGGAGGAGGCAGCTGCTGCTGCGGCCTCGCTGCAGGAGCAGGCGGCGGGGTTGGCGGAAGTGGTCAGCGTGTTCAAGATGGACCAGGCATCGGCGCCGCGTCCGCAGGCGATGGCGCAGCGGCAGACACGCGTTGCGGCCGCGCCGGTGCGCGAGCGGCTTGCGGTGGCGGCGCCTGCGGTGGCGCGGCCCGCGGTGAAAGCCGCGCCGGCCAAAGCGCCAGCGCGCCAGATGGCCGCCGTAGCGTCCGACGACTGGGAAGAGTTCTAACAATAAAGTAAGCCACTATCTGGCGCAGCGGCAAAGTGAGGCAGCCTCCGGGCTGCCTTTTTTTATCTGTGATCTGGCGCAAACCGTGCGCGAGACGCAGGCGCTAGTGTGGAGGGTTGCCTGCTTGGGAGGACCTGTCATGTCAGCGAACGTTGAAGGAAGTCAAGTTGAAAATGTCCCGCACCGGCCCTATGATGAAAGCATCGTTGCCCGATTGACGGCACTGGAGACGGAAGTGGTTGTTATGCAAAATAACTTTGCCACCAAGGATGACCTGCAAGCGTTGCGAGAGGAAATGCACGCGGGTTTCGAACGCGTTACTGCCGCATTCAACAGCCTCAAGCTTGATGTGAAGGCAGAAATTAACAAGTTGCGCGAAGAAGTCATTGCCGCACTGGCGACTCAACGGATCGACTTCAATAATGCGTTGGCCAAGCAACGTGAAGAAGTCTACGATGCATTGGCCAAGCATCGTGAGGAGTTCAACGTTGCATTGGCTAGGCATCGTGAGGAGTTCTACGATGCATTGACCAAGCAACGTGAGGATCTCTACGATGCGTTGGCCAAGCATCGTGAGGAGGTCAACGCTGCATTGGCCAAACAACGCGAAGACTTCCATGCTGCATTGGCCATGCAATCCATCGAGTTGCACAAAACCCTGGCAAGTCATGCATGGAAAATCTACAGCCTGGCTTCACTGCTGATCGCCGGCGTGTATTACATTGCCCGCTACGTGCATTAAATCGCCGGTGGATGCGTGCAATTTTCCTCGAGTTCTGAGGAGCGCCAGCGCGCTGGCATGAGTCCAAAGCGGGAATCTCACAAGGCGCTGACGAGCCAATCCAGTTCTTGAAGCGTTTTATGCAGCCTTGGCAGTTCTGCTGCGGCTATATCCGATGAGCAGTACTCCCGCGAGCATCATTGCGTAGGTTTCTGGCTCTGGTACAGCGCTGACTTCGGTCAGGCTATCCAGACGAGCGGTTGCCATAACCCAGGAGCCGTCTTCGGCGCTAGTCCAGCTGGATATAGCGTACGCCGTAGTGAATACAGAGAGGGAGAGGCTAGTAGGAATATGACCGTTGGTAAAGACCGACGGAGCACTGAACACCACGTCAGCATCATTTGGGTAGTCGCCGGCACTTATGCCGAAACTATCTGCACCGCCGACCTGATGGTTAACGGCAAGGCTGGTCCACGTTCTCAACTCCTTGCTGGAGAATTTTTGTCCCGAAGGCTGAATCGTGAATGAGAATTCATTTTTCAATCCGGGAGCGCCGTAGGTAAATCCGCCTGGAGCGGTCGAGTCTGGATTGTGAGCTGGGAACGGATCGAAGATGAACTGGGGCGAGGCGCTATCGTAAGTGAGGTATCCGGTGACTTTGTCACCGAGGGAAATCACGGTTCCGGCAAGTTTGCCTCCAGCTGAATCGGGAGTGCTGTTTTCATTGAAGTCGTATTTATATAAATGGTCGACTTTTGCAGTGAACTCATAGGTGTGAATAGTCGATTGGGCTTGAGCGCCTAAAGCGAAGCAGGATAAAAAAGCGGCGGCGATGAATTTCATTATCATTTTGCGAGTTAAAAGTATGGCGATATTACCATGTTTTTTTTGCACCTTTATTTTATTATTCATATGCGCCAAGGCGTTTTTGCTCGTCTGCAGAGAAAATGGAATCGCGCAGTTTTTGCAGCGACGCCGGATCGGAAGCGCCCGCCAGTTGCTGGCGCTGCACCTGATAAGCGGCGATGCGGCGATGCCAGTCGGCTTCCTCGCGGTCGACGTCCGCAAGGCGGGCCGCCGCTTCGGGCGATAACGCGGCCGCGCGCATGCGGTAGATTTCGTTGTCGCCCAAGCCTTGCCCGCGCGCCTTCGCCACCGCTTCCTCCAGCTTCAGCACCCTGGCCGGCGCGTCGCGCTCATCGCGCACCTGCTGCGGCAGCTTCGCATCGAGAGCGGCGATGCGCTCCTTGCGCTGCGCATCGTTCAAACGCTTGTCGCCGTTGACCTCCAGCCGCGCCACCGCATCCAGGTCGTAGGCGTCGCTGGCGCTGAACAGGCCTTCGGCTTCCGCATCGCTGAAGTAGGAGCGGCGCAGGCGCTGCATGGCTTCCAGCCGCTGGCGCGCGCCCTGCGCCAGATCCTGCGCCGCCGGCAGCCCGCGCTCCACATCGACCAGCGCGCGCTTGTAGGCCAGGTAGGCGTCCAGCAGGCGCTTGGCCTCGGCCGCCGGCGCGGCGCTCAGGCGGCGATCCAGCTCACGGCCTATCTCCACGCGGATCGCTTCCAGCGGCTTCTCGCCCAGCCCCGCCAGATAGTAGTCGAACAGGTAGGCCAGTTCCGCGTTGACGGTCAGCTTGTCTGCCGCCGTCTGCCGCACGTCGCCGTCCGGCCGCGTGCCTGTCATCGACGGCACGAACGCAAAGTAGTTGGGATCCGCGGGCTTGGCCTGCACCGCCGGCGCCTCACCGTGCGTCAGCGCGAAATACAAGCCGATGCCGGCGACTGCGGCCAGCGCGCCGAGGCGCAGCAGTTTTGCGTTCGTGTCCATCGCGAGCTCCTTACAGTCCCAGTCCCTGCAGGCGATTGGCCTGCTGGCGGAAGATGGTGACAGGGCTGGTCTCGAACAGGTTGGTGATGCCGACCAGTTGATTGACCTCGTCCAGATGGTTCAGCGCATAGTCGTCGCGGATCACGCGGCCCAGGTGGCTGGAGCAGCTGCTGACCAGGCCATCGTTCTTGGCGCCTTCGAAGGCGATGGCGGTCAATGCCAGCACCGGATCGCTGACATCCAGCAGATTGGTATAGGGCTGCGCGCCGCTCCACGAGAAGTAGTACACGCCGCGCACCTGGTAGTCGCCTTCGCCGCAGGCCGACGCCGGCACGCCTTCCGGATGGCGGCTGTTGAAGGCCAGCGTGCCGGCGGTGCTCAGCGATGCGGCCGCCGCGCGCGCGTTCTGCGGCAAGGTCGGGCTGCCGGACAGGAAGCTGATCAGGCCCGACACCGCGTTCGCCAGGCTGTAGGTCACGTTGGGCACCGCGCCGATCAGCACATCGGCCACCTTCGAACCCTTGTTGACGCCACCCACGCTGCTGACCGAGGCCACCAGGTCGGGCCGCACCGAAGCGACATAGCGCGCGGTTGGGCCGCCATGGCTATGGCCGATCAGGTTGACCTTGGACGCGCCGGTGGCGGCCAGGATTTGCTTGACCTGCACCAGCAGCTGCTCGCCGCGTACCTCGGTGCTGTTGGCGGCCGATACCGACGTCACGTACACATTGGCGCCGCCGCTGCGCAGCGCCGGGGCGATGCCGTAGAAGTAGTCGACCGGGCCGAGGCTGTCGAAGCCGAACAGTCCATGCACCAGCACGATGGGGTATTTGGTTTGCGTGTAGCCGGCAGCCCATGAGGGCGAGGGCAGGGCGGCGAGGGCGATCAGGCAGACCGCCAGATACTTCCAGAAGCGTGTTTTCATTGAAGTCTCCGATTGTATTTTGAGGTCCGGGTATTTCCCCGGTCAGCAAAATGTAGCACCGGGGCGTTGGCCTTGCAGTCCGCACGCTAGGCCTGGGGAGCCAATCTGCGGCGGCGCTGATGCCAGTTGTTTTCCTGGGCTATAATCGGTTACAAAAATCATACAAAGAGACTATCTTGCGGGCGCGATTCGACTTCCAACAATTTCAGGCGATGACGCCGCTGGACGGCGCCAATATCTGGGCGTATCTGCTCGACCACAACGCTGAGCGCATCACCGTCAAGCGCCGCAAGCCGGCGCTGGAAAACCTGGAGCGCATCTTCCGCGCCACCTTCAAGCTTGCCAACGATGTCGGCTTCCGCGCCATGAACCTGCGCGACCTGTGCCAGGAAACCGGCCTGTCGATGGGCGGTTTGTACGGATACATCAGCAGCAAGGACCAGCTGGCGGAGATGATAGAAGACGTGGTGCGCCACGCCACGCTGGAGATGCCGCGCCTGTTCACCGATATCACCGAACCGCTGGACAAGCTGGAAGCGCTGATGCGCGCATCGATCTACGTGTCCGAGATTCTGCAGCCTTGGTTTTATTTCGTCTTCATGGATTCGCGCGTGCTGCAGGCGGCGCAGCGCACCACGGCCAAGGAATCGGAGCTGTATGTGCAGGCCTTGTTCGCCGGGGTGATCGCGCAGATTCCGCAGCGTCCCGAAGGCAGCCCGGAACTGCTGGCCGCCCACGTCATGGCGATGTTCCAGGACTGGTACGTCAAACGCTGGAAGTACCGGGCTGCGGATATCAGCCCGGACCAGTTTGCCGATAGCGCCGTGCGCATGATGCGCGGCTATCTGGCCGTGTAATTCAGGCGTTGCCGCCCGGCGTATGCGGCAGCGCCTTGATCCATGCGACCAATTGACGCATGCCGGGGGCCGGGTCTTGCGCGTAGCGGTGAACAATCGTGTGGTAGATCGCGCGGGCTTCCGTTGCCATCCCCCGGCCTTCCAATATCTTGGCGTGTTCGACGCTGCTGTCGGCGACCATGCTGCGTATTTCCGGTACATTGTCGTGCGCAAAACGCTGGTCAAGATCGGCATACGCCGCGATGGCCTGATCCTGCCGGCCCAGGAGGTTCGATAGCCGGCCCTTTTTGAACAGGCTGGAGGCGACATGCACGCGCAGCTTGGGGTCTTCATCCTGCCCGTAGCGTTGATCGACTTCCGCGAAGATGAGCAGGGCGCTGTCTGCCTGTTGCAACTTGAGCAGATTGGCGCTCTTGTTCAATAAATCCATGACGACGATTTCGCGCAAGGCTGGCGAGGGATCGTCGGCAAAGCGGCGGTGCAGATCGTCGTGGGAGGCGATCGCCTCCTCGGCGCGATCCAGTTGAGAGAACAATAGTCCGCGGTTGAACAGCGCCCGCGCCAATTTTTCACGCAGTGGCGGCGCGGGGTCGTCGCCGAAGCGCGCGACGATCTCGTCGTAGACGGCGAGTCCTTCGGCTATCTGGCCCACGGCCGCCAGCTTGGAGCCTTTGCCTATCAGGCCGCTCGCTATCTTGACGCGCAAACCCAAAGCGGCGTGCGGGCCTGCGTGGCGCGCGACGCCATCCGCAGCGGTGGCCGCCTCATCGAATTTCCCCGCGTTGGCCAGCAATAGCCCTTGCTGGTGCAGTGCCTGTGCGACCAGTTCGCGCAATGCCGTCTGTTCGCTGGCGCCGAAGCGCTGCGCGATGTCGCCCAGGGTGGCGCTGGCGGCATCAATCTGCTGCAGGGCATGCAGGCTGTTTGCTTTTCTGAGCAGGCTGAATGCCACCAGTTCTTTTTCCATTGTGGCGGCGTCGTCCCGGTAGCGCCGGGTGATCTCGTCGCAATGGGCGATCTGGGCTTCCGGCCTGGCCAGGGCTTCCAGGCGCAGGCCTTTGTTGTTGAACACAATGCACAACAGCTTGCGTATCTCCAGCGTGGAATCTTGCCCATAACGCTCGATGAATTCATCATAGACGGCCAGTTCATCTTCAAACCGGTTCAGGCGCGCCAGGGCGACGCCCTTGTCCAGCAGGCAGGCACCCACCATTTGGCGCAGCGCCGGAAAAGGCTCGCGGGCATAGCGCTGATCGAATTCGGCGAGAGCGGCGATTTCTTCGTTGAAGCGGCCCAGTTGCCTGAGCGTCTGGCTTTTCCTCAGCAAATTCTTCGCTGTGATTTCACCGAAGGGGGACTGCAGCGGAAAGCGTGCAAAGCGTCGTTCAATGTCGTCAAACGCCGCCAATTGCTCGTCGAACCGCCCCAGACTGCCCAGCAGCGCCTCCTTGTTGCACAAACCGCGCGCCAGCACGCCGATCAGCTCATGTTCGGATCTGTCGCCGAAGCGGCGAACCAGGTCGTCATAGATGGAGATTTCGTCATCGATCTTCCCTGTCTGCCCCAGTTTGACTGCCTGGCTAAACAGGTTTTGCGCAACCTGAAGATTCAAGTCGGCGTCGGCGTGTTCTGGCGCGGGTGCGGTCTTAAACAGGGAGCGCGCAACATCGCGTATTTTTTTCCAGTGGTGATCGGACATGGTTTTTAAATTTAATTGGTCGGC
Source organism: Rugamonas rivuli (assembly GCF_009380165.1). Taxonomy (GTDB): domain Bacteria; phylum Pseudomonadota; class Gammaproteobacteria; order Burkholderiales; family Burkholderiaceae_D; genus Rugamonas; species Rugamonas rivuli. The sequence continues at coordinate 1,140,918 of NZ_WHUF01000001.1, read as the reverse complement.
GGCGGAGGCGTGGCGCCAGCCGGCTGAGGCGCCACGTTCTCCGCGCCAGGCGCGGCGTCGTCCATGTCCAGCGTGTGGCGCGCGGCATCGCCCATGAACTCGTCGAACAGCCACTCGCCGTCCACCTGCGTCAATCCCGCCGGTACCTGGCGCTCCTGCGCAGGGCGGCCTTGCAGCGCCACCTTCATGTAGTCGATCCAGATCGGCAGCGCCACGCTGGAGCCGAACTCCTTGCCGCCCAACGATTTCGAATCGTCGTAGCCCATCCACGACACCGCGACGATGCCGCCGCCGTAGCCGGCGAACCAGCCGTCCACCGCGTCGCTGGAGGTGCCGGTCTTGCCGGCCAGGTCAGGGCGGCCCAGGCGGGCCACGGCGGCGCCGGTGCCGGTGCGCGTCACCTGGCGCAGCATGCTGTCGGTGACGAAGGCGTTGCGCGGATCGATCACGCGGGCGTCGTCCGGCAGCGTCGTGCGCGGCTTGGCTTCGGAGATGATCTTGCCGCTGCCATCGACGATCTTCGCGATCAGATAGGGCTCGACAGTGTAGCCGCCGTTGGCGAACACCGAGTACGCGCCCACCAGCTGCGCCGGCGTCACCGAGCCGGTGCCCAGCGCCATGGTCAGGTTCTTCGGATGCTTGGCCAGGTCGAAGCCGAACTTGCCCAGGTAGTTGTGCGCGTACGGCACCGTGATCGAACGCAGGATGCGCACCGACGCCACGTTCTTCGATTCCGCCAGCGCGGTACGCATGGTGATCGGGCCGTCGAATTTGCCGTCGTCGTTTTTAGGACTCCATGCCTCGTTGCCGGTTTCGGCGCCGGTCAGGTCCAGCGGCACGTCGTTGATCAGCGTCGCCGGCGAGAAGCCTTTTTCCAGCGCCGCCGAATACACGAACGGCTTGATCGAGGAACCCGGCTGGCGCCAGGCCTGCGTGACGTGGTTGAACTTTTGCAGGTTGTAGTCGAAACCGCCGACCATGGCGTGATAGCCGCCCGTCACCGAATCGATGGACACGAAGGCCGCCGCCACTTGCGGCACCTGCGAGATGCTCCAGCCGTTCTTCTCCTGCATGATGCGGATCACCGCGCCGGGACGCAGGCGCACGTTGTCCTTGGCCTTGTCGGTCAGCGCGCTGGCGGCCAGGCGCAGGCCGTCGCCGCTGATGGTGATCTCTTCGCCCGACGGGTTCTGCACCTTCACCGACTTGGCGCCGACGTCCAGCACCACGGCCGGGATCAGGCGGTCGCTGCTCGGGCGGCGTTGCAGCGCGTCCTCGATGGCGTCGTCGCGTTCCTCCTCGCCGGCCGGCAGTGTGATGAAGGCTTCCGGGCCGCGATAGCCGTGGCGCTGGTCGTAGTTCAGCACATTGCGGCGCACCGATTCGTAGGCCGCGTTCTGGTCGGCCTTCAGGATCGTGGTGTAGACGCTGATGCCCTTGGTGTACGAGTCCTCTTTAAATTGGGCGTACACCACCTGGCGCGCCAGTTCGGCCACGTACTCGGCGTGGGTGTCGAACTCCTGGCCGCGATGGCTGACGTGCAGGGTTTCATGCAGCGCCTTCTGGTACTGCTCTTCGGTGATGTAGTCCAGGTCGCGCATCGACTTCAGCACCACGTGCTGGCGTTGCTTGGCGCGCTTGGGGTTGACGGCCGGGTTGTGGCGGGCCGGGTTCTGCGGCAGGCCGGCCAGCATCGCCATTTCGGCGATATCCAGATCCTTCAGCGATTTGCCGAAGTAGACCTGCGAAGCCGCGCCGAAGCCGAACGAGCGCTGGCCGAGGTAGATCTGGTTCATATACAGCTCAAGGATCTGCTCCTTGCTGAGCGTTGCCTCGATCTTAAAGGCCAGCATGACCTCATTGAGTTTGCGGCCGTAGAATTTCTCCCGGGTGAGGAAGAAGTTGCGCGCCACCTGCATGGTGATGGTGGAGCCGCCCTGGCGCATGGCGCCGCCCAGGTTGGCGCGCGCGGCGCCGAGGGCGCGGCGCCAGTCGATGCCGTTATGCTCGTAGAAGCGCTTGTCCTCGATCGCCAGCACGGACTTCTTCATCATCTCCGGAATGTCCTTGATCGGCACGAAATCGCGGTGCTCCTCGCCGAATTCGCCGATCAGGGCGTTGTCGGCGGTGTAGATGCGCAGCGGGATCTTGGGCCGGTAATCCGTGATGACTTCCAGCGACGGCAGGTTGGGCGCAACGTACAGCAGCATGTAGGCCAGCAGCAGGCCGCCGGCGATCAGCGCGGCGACGCCGGCCAGGACGAAGCCGCGGATGGCGTTGCGGCGGGTCAGCCATTTGGACAAAACAGTGGGGGAAGCAGTCAAGGCGTAGTCTCACGGTAGCATTGGTAGGCGCGATTATAGACCAACAAAATTTGGGCACTCTTAAATCAAACGGGGCGGAAAAGTGGTTTTTTATGCAAATATGGTCACTCAGCTCTATGACTATTGGTGATTTTGTCGTAACGTAACAGATATTCGACTCAATGACGCTTTACTCACGCTTTATTACCGGGGAAGACATGGCGGAACCGCAGCACACTCTCGATTGCGACGTCCTCATCGTAGGGGGCGGCATCAACGGCGCGGGCATCGCGCGCGACGCGGCGGGGCGGGGGCTGTCGGTGGTGCTGTGCGAGAAGGACGACCTGGCCTCGCACACCTCGTCGGCCTCCACCAAGCTGATACACGGCGGCCTGCGCTATCTGGAGTACTACGAATTCAACCTGGTGCGCAAGGCGCTGATCGAGCGCGAGGTGCTGCTGCGCGCCGCACCGCACATCATGTGGCCGCTGCGCTTCGTGATGCCGCACGCGCCCAGCCAGCGTCCCGCGCTGATGATACGGGCCGGCCTGATGCTGTACGACCTGCTGGCCAAGCGCGAGCTGCTGCCCGCATCGGCCGGCATCAACCTGCGCACGCATGCTGCTGGCAAGCCGCTCAAGCCGGAGTTCCAGCGCGGCTTTATCTATTCGGATGGCTGGGTCGACGATGCGCGGCTGGTGGTGCTGAACGCCATCGACGCCTGCGAAAAAGGCGCCACCATCTTGACCCAGACCGTGTGCAGCACGCTGGCGCGCAAGGCGGGCGGCTGGGAAGCGTCGCTGCACAAGAGCGGCTGCGGTGATTTTCGCGTCAACGCGCGCTACGTGGTCAACGCGGCCGGGCCGTGGACGGCGGACTTCCTGCACTCGGCGCTGCCGAAAGAGGGCCGGGGCAAGCTGCGGCTCATCAAGGGCAGCCATATCATCGTCAAGCGCATCTTCGAGCATGACAATGCCTACATCTTCCAGCACCCGGACGGCCGTATCGTGTTCGCGATTCCGTATGAGCGCGACTTCACGCTGATCGGCACCACCGACCTCGATTACCAGGGCGACGCCGGCCAGGTCGCCATCAGCGAAGACGAAATCGCCTACCTGTGCGGGCTGGCCAGCCAGTACTTCGTCAAGCCGATAGCTCCGGCCGACGTGGTGTGGACCTATTCGGGCGTGCGGCCGCTGGTGGAAGACGGCGCCGACGCCAAGGCGGTCACGCGCGACTACAGGCTGGAAGTCGACAGCGAAGGCCCGCCGATGCTGAGCGTCTTCGGCGGCAAGATCACCACCTTCCGCAAACTGGCCGAGGAGGCGGTCGACCAGATAGCCAAGGCGCTGGGCAACCGCCACGGCGCCTGGACCCACAACGCCTGCCTGCCGGGCGGAGACCTGTTCGGCGCCGAGCCGCAGAACCGCTCGGTGCTGGAGTTCGACAACTGGGTGCGCAACGTGCAGGGTCGCTACAGCTGGCTGCCGCCGTTGCTGGTGGCGCGCTACGCCCGCGCCTACGGCACCCGCATCCACACGCTGCTCGGGAAGAAGGAAGATATCGCCGCGATGGGCGAAGAGATCGCGCCGGGCCTGTACGCGGCGGAAGTGGAATACCTGCGCCGCTACGAATGGGCGCGCACCGCGCAGGATATCCTGTGGCGGCGCTCCAAGCTTGGCCTGCACCTGCCGCCGGATACCGGCGATAAGCTGCAAGTCTGGTTAGGGGCGAACCCCTTCCAGTACAAGCAAGCGGCATAAAAAAACGGCGCCCCCAAAATCGAGGCGCCGTTTTTATTGGAGCGTAAAGCGCTTACTTCACGCCGTGCATCAGCTTCTGGATCAGCGGAGCGATCAGGAACAGCAGCGCGCCGCCAGCCATCAGCGACCAGAAGCCGAAGGTGTAGCCGGACAGCGCCGACGTCACCGACATGCCGCTCTCGCCGCTGACTGCCGAAGCGAAGATGCCCGACAGGTTGTTGCCGATACCGGTAGACAGGAACCAGCCGCCCATGCCCAGGCCAACCAGGCGGGTAGGGGCCAGCTTGGTCACCATCGACAGGCCGATAGGCGACAGGCACAGCTCACCGATCGATTGCAGCACGTAGACCATGAACAGGGTCCAGAACGGAATGTGGTTGTCGATGCTGACCAGCGACGACAGCGCGAACATCAGCAGGCCGAAAGCGGCGCCGTTGAACAGCAGGCCCAGGCCGAATTTACGCGGGATCGACGGGTTCTTGTTGCGCATGGCGACCCAGATGAACGCGATGATCGGAGCGCAGGAGATGATGGCCAGCGAGTTCACGGTCTGGAACCAGGCAACCGGGAAGGTCCAGTTGAACATCTGGCGGTCGACGATCTTATCGGCCAGGAAGGTGAACGAGCTGCCTGCCTGTTCGAAGAACATCCAGAACATGATGTTGAAGAAGAAGATCAGCAGCATGGCGATGACCTTGTCGCGGGCTACCTTGCCGTTCTTGATACCTTCGACCAGCAGCATGATCGACAGCAGGATGAACAGCGCCGACAGCACGATCTGCAGGTTCTGCGCGCCGGCAGCCAGCAGGAAGTAGACCACAGGGATCACGCAGAACGAGCCCAGAACCACGTACAGCACGCGTTTCGGGTCGGAGTTCGATGCATCCGGAGCTCCAATGCCTTGCAGCTTGCGGCGGCCGATGAAGAACCACACCAGGGAGATCAGCATGCCGACGCCGGCGGACATGAACACCACTTTATAAGCAGGCATGCCGTTGGAGCCGAAGATGGCGGTCGCCAGCCACTCGGTCAGCACCGGTGCGACCATCGCGCCCGAGTTGATGCCCATGTAGAAGATGGTGAAGCCGGAGTCGCGACGGGTGTCGGCGGCGCTATACAGCTTGCCGACCATGGTCGAGATGTTCGGTTTGAACATGCCGTTACCGACGATGATGGTGGCCAGGCCGAGTTGGAACACAGTCTGATTAGGGAGCGCGATCATGAACAGGCCGGCCGCCATGAAGGACGCGCCGACGAGGATGGAGCGCTGATAGCCCAACACGCGGTCGGCGATGTAGCCGCCGAACAGCGCGGCGGCATAGACCACGGCCAGATAGGAGCCGTAAATCAGGTTTGCAGGGGCCTCACCGGAGGGGTCGCCATTGTAGAACTGCGCCACGACGTAGAGCACCAAAGCCCAACGTATGCCGTAGAACGCGAAACGCTCCCAGAACTCGGTCATGAACAACATCCACAGCGGAGCAGGGTGGCCCATGATCTGCTTGAATTCGGGAATAGCGACTTCCGTATTGGTGGTGGTAGCACCGCTCATGCGGCTTCTCCTAATTTTATGATCTATGAAAAGTGTCTCGGGTTCCCTCGTGGGGAGCCAAATTGGGCGCCATTTTAATCTACAAATCGCTCCGGCCGTACATTTTGATGGCCTGCCTGCAAAGATATGTCTTTTGTGCTAATAAATATGTACTTTCCTGCTATGGCAATCTCCGCCCCAAAATCTTCCGGTTTGTCGTATATTGGCACTGCAGGCTTACCTGTAATGCATCGGAATGCATCGAATTTGAATAAGGATTTACGCATCATGGAACATGACGTTGTCGATACCCTGATTTCACCCGAAGGCCATCTGGAAGTGCTTTCGAAGGCGGAAGTGAACAAGCTGCTCGACACTAGCCAGGGCGGCCTCTATAACATCTTCCGCAATTGCGCACTGGCGGTGCTCAATTGCGGCAGCACGATCGACGATGGAAAGGAACTACTGGAACGATACAAGTCGTTTGACATCAGCATTGTGCAGCGCGAGCGGGGCATCAAGCTCGATATCAAGGGAGCGCCGGCGATCGCTTTCGTCGACGGCAAGATGATCAAGGGGATCCATGAGCACCTGTTCGCGGTGCTGCGCGATATCGTCTTCGTCAGCAATGAGGTGAGCGACAATCCGAAGTTCGACATGGGCAGTACCGAAGGCATCACCGACTCGGTGTTCCACATCCTGCGCAACGCCGGGGTGCTCAAACCTATGCTCAATCCGAACCTGGTGGTGTGCTGGGGCGGGCATTCGATCAACCGCGCCGAGTATAACTACTCGAAGGAAGTCGGCTATCAAATGGGCTTGCGCGACCTGGATATCTGCACCGGCTGCGGCCCGGGCGCGATGAAGGGCCCGATGAAGGGCGCCACCATCGGCCACGCCAAGCAGCGTTTGCACAAGGGGCGCTATCTGGGGATCACGGAGCCGGGCATCATCGCGGCGGAATCGCCCAACCCCATCGTCAACGAGCTGGTGATCATGCCGGATATCGAGAAGCGACTGGAAGCGTTCGTGCGCACCGGCCATGGCATCGTCGTGTTCCCGGGCGGCGCGGGGACGGCCGAGGAGATCCTTTATATCCTGGGCATCCTGCTGCATCCCGATAATGCGGACATTCCGTTCCCGCTGGTGTTCACCGGGCCTGAGACTTCGCGCGAGTACTTCGTGCAAATCAACCAGTTCATCCACGATACGCTGGGCCCAGAGGCGCAGCAGCGCTACAAGATCATCATCGACGATCCAGAGCTGGTGGCGCGCGAGATGCAGGCGGGGATCAAGCAGGTGCGCGAGTTCCGCAAATCCCGCAGCGACGCCTACTACTACAATTGGGGCCTGAAGATCGACCAGGAGTTCCAGCATCCGTTCGCGCCGACGCACGAGAACATGCGCAACCTGAGCCTGCACAAGAACCAGGAAGTGCACCTGCTGGCGGCGAATCTGCGCCGGGCGTTTTCGGGCGTGGTGGCGGGTAACGTCAAGGACGAAGGCATACGCGCGATCGAGAAGTTCGGCCACTTCGAGATCCACGGCGACAAGGGGATCATGGGGCCGATGGATGCGCTGCTGGCGTCCTTCGTATCGCAGCATCGCATGAAGCTGGCGGGTAAGCAGTACACGCCTTGCTATCGGGTGATCCAGTAACCCTAACCGGCGTCCGCGCGCAGCTTGCGCGGACGTCGGACATCTTCAGTCGATCATGGCCGAACCGATTTCCATACAGTGCCTGTGCGGTGCTGTACATATTGAATTGCGTGGCGAGCCTGCGGCTCGGGCGAACTGCCATTGCGGCTCATGCCGCGATTTCTACGGAACGCCGATGTTGTCGGCCACGGCGTGGCCGGCATCCTCCGTGCGTATAGTCCAAGGGGCTGTCACCACGTTCGCGCATCCTGCCAAGCAGATGTCGCGGGCGTTTTGCGCTGGGTGCGGCGAGACCATGTTCGGCATCAACCGCCTGGATATGCGGGTTGTGCCCAACAGCTTGGCGGCCCGCGCCAGCGGCGGCGATCTGCCCACCGGCCTTGGGCCGACCATGCACCTGTTCTACCGCCACCGCGTTGTCGACATCGATGATCGGCTTATCAAGTACCTGGACGGATGGGATGGTCCGGAGTTTCTGTCAGTGCCTGAAGCCTGAGCATGCGCGGAAAGCTATTCTGATCCTTTGATCTGATTTTTGCCTCGCTTCCAAGCCGTTGTGCCTAGTCCTGACTCAATGTAGCCAACATGTGGCGGCGCGATAGGGGGAAATCTTTTATATCAATTCCAGACCCGGATAGTTGATCTTCAACTTTCAATTGTGTGATTCTTCTCAGTGCCTACGATCCACGTTTGCTTAGCATGGAGTAAGTTTTATGGGCGATCAACTCAGGAGAATGAAATGGAAACGCTTTCTGGATTTGAGATCGAACAAGTAGGTGGTGCTGTCAATCGTTCGGATATTTTGAATTATGGCGCGGCGATAACAGCGGTTGGTGCTGCCGCGCTAGGAGGGCTCGCTTTGGTCTCTGCATCGCCTGCTATCGGCGTTGCCGCTGCAGTGTACGGGGTTGCATCGGGGGCGATGTGGTTAGGTAGCTCTATGTACGGTATGGGCGTGATAAGCGGAAGTGGTGGGCATAGCCTCCGGTTCCTGCCGTGGGACTAGGCTCTACTTGATACTTGGGAGGGCGGGATATGTGGATTAAAAATATAGCTGTGGTGGCGCTATCGTTTGGAATCGCTATGTTGCTTCTTTTGGGCGTCACGCGATTTGGAGGGATTGTCGCCGCACGCATTTTTGCTCTTGACTTACGCGTGCTGTCCACTATCACGCTGAGCGGATTGGCAATCATGCTGGCGTGTGTGCTAGTGTTACGCAGGAATAGGTATGGAGCCAAACATGGCGATTGATGATTCCGATGAAAAAAAGCCGCTCATTGAGCGGCTTTTTCTTGATTGCTCTTTACGGCGTAAACGCGGTTGCGCTACTTGGCTTACTTCGCCACCTGCTCCGCGCGAGGGGCGTAGTTGTCGAAGCCGTAGCTGGCGTAGATGCGCCTTACGGTGCCATCGCGGTACATCGTGCGCAGCAGCGTGTTGAGTCGCGCGACTTCGTACGCGTCCATCGTCTTGTTACAGGCCAGGTACATATCGTAGTGAGCGAAGGTCAGCACCGCTTCGACACCGGTGATGCCCATTTGCTCCATCATGTATAGACCCGGAAGGCGGCCCTCCGACCATAGCTGGATGCGCTGCATCTTCAACTTTGGGCCGTTGGTGCGGTTGTAGGGAACGATGCTCAGTTTGAGCTGGTTCGCCCGCAGCAGCGGAATCATCGCATCGTCGATGATGGTGCCGACGGTGTAGGGGCGGGCGTCGGCCAGGCTGGTGAGCCGGATATGGTCCTCGGCGCGCGCATACATCACCCACTCGTTGCGGCCGACCGGGCCGATCCAGGCAAAGCTGGTTTCGCGCTCCGGCGTGCGGGCCATGGAGAACAGGCAGGTGTTGGTATTCTTGCTGGTCAACGCCATGGCGCGCGCCCAGGGCATCAGCATCGGGACGGAGGCGAGAGTGTCGGCCCGCCGCATCAGCTCAACGACAATGTCGGTGGAAAGTCCTGTGGCGGAGCCAGTCGTCCGGTCGGTCCAATTGAAGGGCGGGTATTCTTCGGTATAAAGTACCAACGGCTCTGATGCGCGCGCAGCGAAGCACGTAATCATCAACAGCACTGCACTCAGGCGCAGCAGCGAGCGGCGGCCAGCCATTTTCTTCCTTTTTCATTGGATACTCTGCTGAAGACTACCTGGTTTATCGAACCCGGTCGAGCAAAAATATTGACTTGCTGTTCGTGACATTGAGCAACTTCATAGCGAGAATTGCACAAGCAGTTACATTGGACTTCCCAGTTTATCGTTTGCCTCCAGGCAATGGCAGGCGATGTCTACGACGAGGAGCGTCTATGTGGGACACGAAAGTAGCTGTGGCTTATCTCGATAAACATGCTCGTTCAGCTAGTCAAGGAAAATGCGCGGCATACGTCAGAAAGGCAATCGAGGCGGGCGGTGTGCGCTTGCATCGACATGTATCGGCAAAGGACTATGGTGAGAGCCTTATCGCCGCGGGTTTTTCAGTTCAGGATAGCTCGATACTTAATGCTGGGGATGTCGTCGTTATACAACCAATCACCGGCCATCGTCACGGACATGTGGCGATGTATGACGGCGTGAAATGGGTATCCGATTTTAAGCAGCGCCATGGACTCTATCCGAGCGAATCGTATCGGAGATTGAAGCCGGCATTTACGACCTGTCGTCATCCATGAAAACGCCGTTTAGCCGCCTCGGGAAAATCCAGGCCATCTCGCTCTCGGTGTTCCTGATATTGCTTATCTGCTGGAGCCATGTGACGGCTGCCGCCCCGCAGCCAGCAGAACAGACCGTATCCGTATTTTACAAATGGTATTTGCGTTCACTCGCTGCCGGCCGTGAACCACTCGCTGATGATCGAGTGGAGATATCAAAGTACGTTTCCACTCCGCTGATTCGCGAAATTCGGCAACGCATGCGCAGCGATGAAGGCCTGGATGAGGACTACTTCATCAAGGCCCAGGACTATCTTGAAGATTGGGAGCGGACTGTTGTCGCTGACAAGGCTCTGGTCGATGGTGGTAGGGCGCTAGTGGTGCTGCAACTTGGGGCGAGTAGCGAAAGCCGCCGCAAGCTCTCGATCACTCTTGCAAGAGAAGGCGGCCTCTGGAAAATTCAAAGTGTTCAGCTTCTGAAGACGGCCAAATAGAGTGTTTGAAGGAAGAGTAGCAGCACTGCATTCACGGCGTGGAGTGCATCACAATCTTCAGGAAATTGTTGGCTTTTTCTCGAAACGCCACGGGTGGCATTTTATCGGCGAGGGAAACGGTCATGATTCCTTCAAGGGACGCGAAAATAATCTCCGCCAGTTCCCGTTCTCGTAGGCCCGACGGCAACCGTTGCGTGCCGTTTTTAGCATGCAGAATTTTCTCAAGCCAGTCCACATTTTGCTTTGCAAACAGCTGCAGCTCGTCGATACAAGCCTGCTCTTGAAAGGACGGCTCACGCACCATCGTCACATACATGCACAGGCGATTCCCGTCGTGGAGCATCTCGGCAAAAAGGCCTGCATACATGCGAAGCTGCTCACTCAAGTCCCCCATACCCTCGATGACGAGCAGCTGCGTGGCTTGCTCCTCCCGATACTGCTGCAGCGCCTGCCTGGTCAAATCTTCTTTCGAAGTGAAGTGGTGGTAGAGGCTGGGCGCTTTGATTTGCAGGTACTCAGCGATCTGACGCATGCCCAGCCCGCTGAATCCACGTTGCTGGAACAGGCGGATCGCCGCGCCGAGTATGGTCTCCCGCGTCAGCGACGGCTGGTTTTTTTTCGCTTGTGTCATGGCGCTTACTCCCGAATCTCGATACCGCCGTGGTGAGCGACGAACAGCAGCGTTTCCTCCAATGCGCAGGCCTCATGCTCATCGCTTCCCTGAACCTGCAGCACATCGCCAGCACGCATCTCCACATCGTTAAAGCGGATCGCACCCGCTATCACGAAGATCTGCTCCCACCCATGGTGAGCATGTTTTGGAAACCGTGCGCCGGCTTCAAACCTGGCCAGGTAGCCGCCATCGCCATCGTTGCCGGTCCAGGTCGAGCAGGTCTGCACCCCGGGGATGCCTGAGTCGCTCCAGTTGCGGTCATCTTGTTGAGCCAGAATCATTTGCCAATTCCTTTTATAAGCAGAAGCCACAACTCTAACTAACGTTCGTTAGGTAGTCAAGCGTGATCCACAATTGGCGTAAAACCGACCAGTTTCGCGACATCGCCGCCACCGGCAATATGATCGACATCACGCAATACCGCACCTTTCGCATTGCCGATGGCCGCATCGTCGAACACTGGGCGCTGTTCGACATGGCCAGCGCCTTTCACCTGGACGTGCAGGAGCGCAGCTGGCTGCTGCCTCCGCATCGGGCGGCCCTGATTCAGGCGGGGACGGCGATCCGCATCCTTAGCCATGCCGCCGCTACATCGGCCTCGGTGCTTTTCTCGCCGGGATGCGTCGTCGCGCCTGCACTGCCGTGCCAGGTGTTCCGGGTCACGCCGCTGATCGCGGAAATGATCCAGCATGCGGCTCGCTGGGATGAGCGGCAAGCGGGATTGGACAGCAGCTCACAAACATTTTTTGCTGCGCTGGCCGGCGTCGCTGGCGAGGCCGCCGCCTGCGCAGAAGACTTGTGTGGACAAGGCGGCGATCGTGTCCGAGCGCACGCTGTCGCGGCGCTTCACCGACGAGTTCAACATGGGCTGGCGAATCCGTATAGCGCGCAAAAAAGCCGCTCAGTTGAGCGGCTTTTGCTGGATTACTCTTCGCGGCGCAGGTGCGGGCGCCTCGCCTCCTGGCGCCTAGTGTTGCAAGACGGAGGGGACAGGAATCACCAGCACGTTCTTATTTCCAGCAAAGAACAGGGTCTTGCCATCCGGGCTCACAACAGTCGACATACGCGGATCGCAGTACGCATCCGGCAGGCAGCTTGTCGGCGAATCGGGAACCTCAAAGTAACCGAGTACCGGGAAAACACCGCTAACCGCCTTGCTGGTGTCGAAGACGTAGATGCGTGGTTTGAGAGTCGGATCGGTGCTGGGGCCGAGGTACATCACATAACTGCGCATGCTATCCGAAGCGAGTGCCGATCCATATGCGTAGCTCAGTGCATAAGGTCCGCTTGGCGGCGCAAATTTGCCAAGCAACTTGAATGTGTTATCGCGCAGTTCGCGATCGTCGAGGATGATACGGCTGCCATCACGGTTTTGCGACGAGGTGGAAAAGAAATATAGATCGGGATCGGGTACGTCCCGGATCACGCTGTTGGCCGCATCGAAATACTGCATCGGCGGCATCGGACTGACCGATGCGGATTGCGACATCACGAGACGCTCACCGTCACCTGACAACGAGAACCATGGCCCGCTGTAGTAGCTGCCCCCGAGATGTCCGAACTGGCGCGTGCGCACGTCGAAAGTCGCCATGATATTCCATTGATTCCCTTGCGGGAAAAGAGCTCTGCCGTCATTGAGCATGGCCAGCCGTGGCGATACATAGGTGCCGATCGCATACGGGCCGCCCTGGTAGCTGGCTTGCAGTGCGAGCGTCGCCGGATCCAGCAGCGACAACAGGCCTGAGGTGGAAGTCACCAGCAGCGATTTGCCGTCCGGGCTTAAGGCAGCATCGTCGGCGCCGGCAATATTAATGTTGGATTGCAGCCAGCTGCCGCCCGTGTAGGCATAACGCAGTACTTTTTGATCGCCCCGGTTAACGAGCAACAGGGCTTGGCGTTCGACGTCGAAGCGCAGCGTGCCTTTGTATCCCTCGGAAGCAAAGGCCTGATAGCCGTAACTGGTCGGCGCGACGATTTTCAGTATGGCCGAATCGGTGTCCAATCCCATGGCGTTGGCGATGGCGAAACGAGCGGTTCCCGCAATGCCGGCGGAGGAGGCCTGCACGGTAATTTCAGTATCGCTGATCAGGCGCGGGTTACTGATGCTGATGCCGTTCACTTGCAGTGCCTGACCCAGGTCGTTCAAGCTGGCCAGGCCGCGGCCGCGCAAGCGGATCTGGGCGGATTGGCCTGGCTGCATCGTATAGGGGCCGGCATAGTTCAGCTCAGCGATATTTTTTTTCAGCGTGACCGTGGTCGTGGTGCTCGGCGCGTCCGTCGCGTTGGCGCTGATGGTCACGATGGCCTTGTGGTCGGCGAAGTTGGGGAGCTTGGCGAATTCGATGGGATCGACTGCGAACTGCAGGCTGGACGAGTTGGTGATGCCCGCACTCCGGACCAATTTGAGCCAGGGCGCGGTGGTGGTGGCGTACCATTGGGCCGGTCCGGCACCCGACAGGCCGACGGCAGTTTGCGTCGTCAAGGAAGCCTGCGTGGAATTGCTGTTGGCAACGATGGCGGGCGGCTCCTGAATCGACCAGATGATCGGTGCGGCAGCTTGCTTAACTTGTATGTGGTAGGGCAGGTGCCATGGCGAGCCGCTGTGTGGGCGGCTGCAGATCTTGGGGTCGTCTTTGCACAAATGGATTTCCAGCATGCCGTCGTAGCTTCCGGCGGCCAGGGACGGTAGCGTTTGCAGTCTTGCCGTATAGCTGTACTGGGATGCAGCAGTCAAGCTGATGTTGGCGGAGAACGCGCCGTTTTTATCGACCACGGCGACGTTGATGATATCGGGGAAATTACAATTGGCTGTAGCCTGGACTTGGACGGCTGCCGGCGAGCCTTGCGTGAGTGCCAGGCTTAGAGGATTCGGAGACAGCGTCAGGCAGCGATCGTCGGCGGTCGCCGGTGTGTTTGGCGTCGGGGGTGGTGTCGGAACTGGCGTGGCGCCCGGCGACGTGCTGGAACCGCCGCCGCCGCAGGCGCTCAGCAGCGCCGCAAAAATACAGGCAACAATTTTTTTCATGGGGGAGGGCTTTCGACCCGAGCAACGCCAAAGTCCGCTGCGAGAGCGGCGGCGAAGCCGGAGAGGTGATGTCAAACGGAAAGCCAAGATTCTACAGGAAAATTGATTTATTTGCAATGACGGGGTGATCACCGGCTGGGCGCCGCCAGCTGCAAGCCATTCGGTTGCGCAAAAAAAAGCCGCTCAGTGAGCGGCTTTTTGCTTGATTACTCTTCGCGGCGCAAGTGCGGGAACAGCAGCACGTCGCGGATGTTCGGCGAGTCGGTGATGATCATCATCAGACGATCGATGCCGATGCCGCAACCGCCGGCCGGCGGCATGCCGTATTCCAGCGCGCGGATGTAGTCGGCGTCGTAGAACATCGCCTCTTCATCGCCTGCGTCCTTGGCCGCTACCTGCGACAGGAAGCGGGCCGACTGGTCTTCCGCATCGTTCAACTCGGAGAAGCCGTTGGCGATCTCGCGGCCGACCATGAACAGCTCGAAGCGCTCGGTGATGCCTTCGCGGGTATCCGAAGCACGGGCCAGCGGCGACACTTCGACCGGATAGTCGATGATGTAGGTCGGTTCCCACAGCTGCGCTTCGGCGGTTTCCTCGAACAGCGCCAGTTGCAGCGCGCCCAGGCCTGCGGTGGCGAACGGCTTGACGCCGAACTTCAGCAGTTCCTTCTTGATGAACTCAACGTCGGTCAGCTGCTCAGGCGTGTAGCCCGGCGCGTACTTATTGATCGCTTCAACGATGGTCAGGCGATGGAATGGCTTGGCCAGATCCAGCTCGCGGCCGCCGTAGGTCAGCGTCGCGGTGCCGTGCGCGTCGATCGCGGCCTGGCGGATGATCGCTTCGGTGAAGTCCATCAGCCAGTGGTAATCGGTGTAGGCCGCGTAGAACTCCATCATCGTGAATTCAGGATTGTGACGGACCGACACGCCTTCGTTGCGGAAGTTGCGGTTGATCTCGAACACGCGGTCGAAACCACCGACCACCAGGCGCTTCAGGTACAGCTCAGGCGCGATACGCAGGAACATCTGCATGTCCAGCGCGTTGTGGTGGGTGATGAATGGCTTGGCCGCGGCGCCGCCTGGAATGGCGTGCAGCATCGGCGTTTCCACTTCCATGAATTCGTTCTTTTCCATGAAGCGGCGCATCGACGAAATCGCAGCGGTACGCGCCTTGAAGGTGCGGCGCGTTTCTTCGTTCATGATCAGATCGACGTAACGCTGGCGGTACTTGGTTTCCTGATCGGCCAGGCCGTGGAATTTGTCCGGCAGCGGGCGCAGCGACTTGGTGATCAGGCGCAGTTCCGACACCTTGATCGTCAGCTCGTCGGTCTTGGTCTTGAACAGCGTGCCGACCACGCCCAGGATGTCGCCCAGGTCGTAGTGGTGCAGCGCGGCCATCGCGGCTTCGCCGGTCAGGTCCAGCGTGGCGTAGATCTGGATGCGGCCATCGGCTTTAGGGCCGGACGAATCCTGCAGCGTGGCGAAAGCGGCCTTCTTGCCGGCTTCGCGCTTGAGCATCATGCGGCCTGCCAGCACCACGGTGACTGGCGCGGCTTCCAGCTCTTCGCGCGACTTCTCGCCGTACTGCGCGTGCAGGTCGGCGGCTTTATGTTGAGGCTTGAAGTCGTTCGGGAAGGCGACGCCTTGTTCGCGGATGGCGGCCAGCTTGGCGCGGCGCTCGGCGATGATCTTGTTTTCGTCCGGCGGGGTGGCGTTGCCTGCTTGTTCTTGAAGATCCGTAGTCATGGTCTGTTCTTTTGTTGAGGTGATGATTAGTTGGTGGCGGATGCGAAGAGCTCTTCCACATCCAGCTCGCTGAAGTCGCGCACGACGGCGATGACGTTGTCGAATTCGGCGAAGGCGTCGGCCGGCAGGGTGGTGGTCAGCACCACCGCGCGCATGCCGGCGCGGCGCGCCGCTTCCACGCCCAGCGGCGCGTCTTCGAACACGATGCTGTTGGCGGGCAGGGCGCCGCTGCGTTGCGCTGCAAGCAGGAACACGTCCGGCGCCGGCTTGCCATGTGCAACGTCGGCCGCGCCGGCGATGGCGTCGAACTGCTTGCGCAGATCCAGGCCGTCCAGCGTGAAGTCGATATTTTCGTTCGGAGCGGCGGTGGCCACGGCCAGCTTGACGCCTGCGCTTTTGGCGCGGGCGATGAAGTCCTCGAAGCCATTCACCGCCGCCAGGTGCGGCGCGTACAGTTCGCGGTACAGCGATTCCTTCTCGAAGTCGAGCGCGGCGCCTTCTTCCTTGGTCACCGGCTTGCCCAGGTATTTGCTCATGATTTCATGGCCCTGGCGTCCGGCGGTGGCGCGGAAGAATTCGTCGGCGTCGAGGTCGTGACCGCGACGGGCGAAGAAGGCCAGCCACGATTTGGTGTGGAAGGCCATGTTGTCGACGATGGTGCCGTCCATGTCGAAGATGAACGCGCGCTGCGAATTCGAGATGCTCATTAGACGCCTTGCTTCAGCGATGCCGAGATGAAGTCGTCCAGGTCGCCGTCCAGCACGCCCTTGGTGTTACCCGTCTCGAAGTTGGTGCGCAAGTCCTTGATGCGGGACTGGTCCAGCACATAGGAGCGGATCTGGTGGCCCCAGCCGACGTCGGTCTTGGAGTCTTCCAGCTTCTGCTGCTCGCTCATGCGCTTGCGCAGTTCCATCTCGTACAGCTTCGCCTTCAGCATTTCCATCGCCTCGGCCTTGTTGCGGTGCTGCGAGCGGTCGTTCTGGCACTGAACCACGATGCCGGAAGGGCCGTGCGTCAGACGCACTGCGGAGTCGGTTTTGTTAATGTGCTGACCACCGGCGCCCGATGCGCGGTAGGTATCGATGCGCAGGTCGGCAGGGTTGATCTCGATATCGATCGAATCATCCACTTCCGGATACACGAACAGCGACGTGAACGAGGTATGGCGGCCGTTGGCCGAGTCGAACGGCGACTTGCGCACCAGGCGGTGGACGCCGGTCTCGGTGCGCAGGTAGCCGTAGGCGTAGTCGCCTTCGACCTTGATGGTGGCGGTCTTGATACCGGCCACCTCGCCGTCGGATTGTTCCATGACCTCGACCTTGAAGCCTTTGCGTTCCGCGTAGCGCAGGTACTGGCGCAGCAGCATGGACGCCCAGTCCTGGGCCTCGGTACCGCCGGCACCGGCCTGGATGTCGATGAAGCAGTTGTTCGGGTCCATCGGATTGTTGAACATCCGGCGGAACTCCATGCCCTCGATGACCAGGCGCACGTCTTCAGCATCGACGATCAGCGCTTCCAGCGTGTCGTCGTCGCCTTCTTCCTTGGCCATGGCGAACAGGTCGCCCATGTCTTTGAGGTCGGTGTCGGCCTTGGTCAGCGCGAAGACGATGGCTTCGAGCGATTTCTTTTCCTTGCCGAGATCCTGGGCCTTTTTCGGGTCGTTCCAGACCGTCGGGTCTTCCAGTTCTTCGTTTACTTGTTCGAGTTTCTCTGACTTTTTATCGAAGTCAAAGATACCTCCGTAGTTCGGCTTCGCGCGAGGTCAGATCGGCGAGCAGGGCGGAGAGGGCGTTGATGCGTTCGGCTTCCATGTTTTCTTCTTCTCTAAGGCTGAAATCAAACCTTCGATTATACCCTAGCCGGGCCGCTCCCTCGCAGCTAAATAGCCGAGGCCGCGCCGGCGGCCGTCCGGGCGTGCCCGACCCCGTCCCGATTGACGCACAATGCTGACACTTTTGCCACAAAAAGCATAAAATGCGACTCCTCTGGCTTAAGTTGCTTGATGCAAGGAAATTCGCTGCGTATGATGTCGCGCATAGCTCCGTTGCCTAAAAAATCGCAACCCCAAATATAGTTCATTCATGCGCCCAGCAGTTTGCCGTCTCACCATCGCGTTGCCCTCCTTGTTGCTCGGCTGTGCCGGTCTGCCGCAGGGTACGCCGACGCCCATGGGCGCCGAGGCCACGCTGGCGCTGCTGGAAACGACCGACCTGCACGCGACGGTCCTCAGCTACGACTACTACAAGCTCAAGGCCGATCCATCGATCGGCTTTGAACGCACTGCGACGCTGATCAAGCAGGCACGCACCGAATTCCCCAACAATTTGCTGCTCGATAACGGCGACGCCATCCAGGGCACGGCCTTGGCAGACTACCAGGCGCTGGTCGCGCCGGTCGCCTGCGGCCAGCCGCTGGCGATCTACAAGGCCATGAACCTGCTGGGCGTGGACGGCGGCGGCATCGGCAACCACGAATTCAACTTCGGCCTGGCCTACCTGAACCAGGTGACGGGCAGCCATTTCGACGTGGACGGCGTGGCCGCCGATGCGCCGCGCTGCGCCGGGCCGAACTTCCCCATCGTGCTGGCGAATATCTACAGCGTAAAGACCCGGCAGCCGCTGTTCGAGCCATACCGTATTCTCACGCGCCGGATCAGCGCCACAGGGCCGGATGGCAAGCCGCTGACGGCCACGATCAAAATCGGCATCATCGGCTTCGCGCCGACGGTGGTGATGTCCTGGGATAAGCACTGGCTGGAAGGGAAGGTCTACGCGGAAGGCGTGCGCGAGACGGCGCAGAAGTACATCCCGCAGATGCGCGCCCAGGGTGCGGACCTGGTGGTGGCCATCTCGCACGGCGGCCTCGATGGCGATCCGTATGCGCCGGAGATGGAGAACGCCAACTACTACCTGGCCCAGGTGCCGGGCGTGGACGCGATGATGATAGGCCACGCGCACCAGCCGTTCCCGGATGCGGCCAGCAAGGTGCCTGAATTCAGCCTGCCGAACGTGGACAAGGCCAAGGGCACTGTCTTCGGCGTGCCCGCCGTGATGGCCAACCTGTGGGGCAAGCACCTGGGCGTGATCGGCCTGCGCCTGAAGTACGACGGCAAGGCCTGGGTGGTGGACAAGAGTCGCACCACGGTCGAAGTGCGCGCCACCCGCAACGCCGACGGCAGCTACGTCGCCGCCGAGCCGGCCGTCGCGCCGCTGGTGGCGGCCGAGCACGAGGCCACCATCGGCTACGTCAAGACGCCGGTCGGCAGCAGCGACTTCCGCATGACGACCTATTTCGCCGACGTCGGCGACATCAGCGCCATCCAGCTGGTGAACCAGGCGCAGACCGCCTACGTGCAGAACTACGTCAAGGCCAATCTGCCGCAGTACGCGGCGCTGCCGGTGCTGTCGATGGCGTCGCCGTTCAAGGCCGGCGCCGCCGGTGCGGGCGACTACACCGACGTCAAGTCCGGCGGCCTGGCGCTGAACAACGTCGCCGACCTGTATCTGTACCCGAACGCGCTGCATGTGGTGAAGGTGGACGGCGCGGGCCTGAAAGCCTGGCTGGAGAAGGCGGCCGAACGTTTCAACCGCATCGCCCCGGCCAGCAGCGCGCAGCAGGAGCTGGTCAACACGGCGGTCCCCGGTTTCAACTTCGATGTGCTCAGCAGCGCCGATGTAAGCTACCAGATCGACGTCACTAAACCTGTCGGCCAGCGCATCACGGCGCTGCAGTACCGGGGCGCGGCGCTGTCGCCGTCGCAGGAATTCCTGGTCGCGACCAATAACTACCGCGCCAGCGGCGGCGGGGCGTTCCCTGGGCTGGACGGCAGCAAGACCATCCTGGCCTCGCCGGACGCCAGCCGCGATGTGCTGATCGCCTACATCCAGCAGCAGAAGAACGTCACCCGCGCGCGCAACGGCTCCACGCGCAGCTGGCGTTTCGCGCCGGTGGCGGTCAAGGGCGCGGTGGTGTTCCACTCGGCCCCGGACATGCTGGACCTGGCAAGGGAGGCCGGCCTGAAGGCGGTCTCGCAGATTAAAACGGACGATGGCGGCGGCAAGGGCCTGGCCCTGTACGCCATCGATTTGTCGAAATGAACGGAGGGCGCATGAAGCAAGTGCGGAAAACGCTGGCAGGGCTGGTACTGATGGCGGTGGGCGGCGCGGCCGGCTTTGCTGCGGCCGGACCGGTCGGGCCGGTCGACGAAGCGCGCCTGTACCTGCGCGGCGGTTCCGGCGTGGCCGTCGACCTGCCGAAGGCATTCTCGCTCTTCACCAGCGCCGCCAAGGCCGGCGACCCGCTGGCCGCCTACTACCTGGGCATGATGTACCGGAACGGCATGGCCGTCGCACGCGACGCCAAGGCCGCAGCGCGCTGGTTGAAGTTCGCCGCCAGCCGCCAGATGCCGGCGGCGATGTTCGCGCTGGCGAACCTGTATCTGAGCGGCGACGGCGTCAAGCGCGACGAGCAGGCCGCTCGCCATTTGATAGAAAAAGCCGCCGATCTGGAGTATCCTGAAGCGGTGATGGCGATGGCCATCGGCCTGCGCGACGGCTCCATGGGCTTCGACCGCAACGAAGCGCTGTCCGAAACGCAGATGCGCTTCGCCAACCGCGCACTGGCGCAGCGCACTTCCGGCATGTAATTCCTCCGCCGCACGCGCGCTTTACTCACTGCTTACTTACAAGTTCCTTACACGCGGCAGGCCATTTTTGGCTTGCTGCGATGCCGCACATCTATGTGTTGCTGCTGCTGATCGACTCACCTACAATGGCCCATCGATGGGGTACTACTATAAAAAACGTTGTAAACAGGAGATCACAGATGAACTTTAAGTTGAAATTGCTCATAGCAGGCATTGCACTCGGTTTCTCGGCTTCTTCCATGGCGGCAGACCCCATCAAGATCGGCGTCGCCGGTCCGTTCACCGGCGGTTCCGCGCCGATGGGCGTGTCGATGCGCGACGGCGTCAAGCTGGCCGTGGCGGAGATCAACGCCAAGGGCGGCGTGCTGGGTCGCCAGATCCAGCTGGTCGAACGCGACGACGAAGCCAAGAACGAACGCGGCGTGCAGATCGCCCAGGAACTGATCAACAAAGAGAAAGTCGCCGCCACCGTCGGCTACATCAACACCGGCGTGGCCCTGGCCTCGCAGCGCTTCTACCAGGAAGCCAAGATCCCGGTCATGAACAACGTCGCCACCGGCTCCATCGTTACCAAGCAGTTCGCCGACCAGCCCGAGAACTACATCTTCCGCAATTCCGCCAACGACCAGATCCAGTCCGGCATGATCGTGCACGAAGCGGTCGAGAACCGCAAATTCAAGAAGGTCGCGATCCTGGCCGATTCCACCAACTACGGCCAGCTGGGCCGCGAGGATCTGGAAAAAGCGCTGGATAAAAAAGGCCTGAAGGCCGTCGCCACCGAGAAATACAACCTGAAGGACGTCGACATGACGGCCCAACTGCTCAAGGCCAAGCAGGCCGGCGCCGAAGTGGTGCTGACCTACGGTATCGGCCCGGAGCTGGCGCAGATCGCCAACGGCATGGAAAAACTGGGCTGGAAAGTGCCGCTGATCGGCAGCTGGACGCTGTCGATGGCTAACTTCATCGACAACGCCGGCAAGAACGGCAACGGCACCCGCATGCCGCAGACCTTCATCCAGGATCCGACCACGCCGAAGCGCAAGGCCTTCATCGACGCCTATGTCAAAGCCTACAATCCGCCGGGCGGCCGCATGCCGTCGGCGGTGTCGGCGGCACAGGGCTACGATTCGATCTACCTGCTGGCGGCCGCCATCAAGCAGGCCGGTTCCACCGACGGTCCCAAAGTCAAGGCCGCGCTGGAAGGCCTGAACGAGAAGATTGAAGGCGTCGTCACCACCTACAGCAAACCGTTCAGCAAAGACAACCACGAAGCCATCACCGCGGACATCACGGTCTTCGGCGAAGTCAAGGACGGCAAAGTAGTGCCGGCCAAGTAAGCCAGCGCCGCATGGGTACCGGCCAGTCTTGAGGATTCAAGCCTGGCCTTTTTCTTGTCGTCCTACAGTGGTGGTTATCATGGAAATCTTCCTGCAACTGGCATTCAGCGGCATCGCGCTCGGCATGATCTACGCCGTCATCGCCTTCGGCTATCAGCTCACCTTCGCCACTTCCGGCACGCTCAACTTCGGCCAGGGCGAATCGCTGATGCTCGGCGCGCTGGTCGGGCTTAGCCTGGTCGGCACCATTCACGGCGGGCCTTACATGAGCTATCTGCTGATGATCCCCCTGGTGATCGTGTTCGGCGCGCTGCAGGGCATGTTCGTCGAATGGATAGGCGTGCGGCCGGCGATCAAGATCAAGTCCGAATTCGGCTGGATCATGTCGACCATCGCGCTGGCCATCATCTTCAAGAACGTGGCCGAGAATATCTGGGGCAAGGACGACCTGACCTTCCCGTCGCCGCTGAGCTCCACGCCGTTCCAGGTGCTGGGCGCGAATGTGCAGCCGATGCAGGTGGCGGTGATCGTCGGCGCGCTGGCGATCATGGCGGCGGTCGAGATCTTCAACCGCAAATCGATCTACGGCAAGGCCGTGGTGGCCACCGCCAACGACCGCGACGCGGCGGGGCTGATGGGCATTAACACCCGCATGGTCATCACGTTTTCGTATGCGCTGTCGTCGGCGACGGCGGCATTCGCAGGCGTGCTGGTGGCGCCATTGACGCTGACCGGCGCCACCATGGGCGCCTCGCTGGGCCTGAAGGCCTTCGCGGTGGCCATCATCGGCGGCCTGACTTCGGGCGTGGGCGCCATCGTCGGCGGCCTGATACTGGGCATCGCCGAAACCACCACCGGCTACTACATCTCGACCGGCTACAAGGAAGTACCGGGATTGCTGCTGCTCCTGCTGGTGCTGGCGATCAAGCCGTCCGGCCTGTTCGGCAAAGCCGCCATCAAAAAGGTCTGACCCATGAACAAGAAAATCGTCGCGGCGAGCATCGTGGGGCTGGCGGTGCTGGTGCTGTATCCGGTGCTGATCCCCAACCCGTACTACATCCATCTGTTTGAAACGATCCTGATCTACGCGATCCTGCTGTTCGGGCTGGACATCGTGGTCGGCTACACGGGCCAGGTGTCGCTGGGCCACGCGGGCCTGTTCGGCATCGGCTCTTACGCCACCGGCGTGATGGTGTTCAAGCTGGGCGCACCGTTCTGGATCGCGATACCGGCCAGCGTGGCCGGCGCCGCGGTGTTCGGCGCCATCCTCGCGCTGCCGGCCTTGCGCGTCACCGGTCCTTATCTGGCGATGGTGACGCTGGCCTTCGGCACCATCATCCAGATCCTGATCAACGAAATGACCTTCCTCACCGAGGGCCCGATGGGCATCAAGATCGCCAAGCCCATGATCGTCGGCCAGAAGCTCAGTGAAGTCGGCTACTACTACATGGTGGCGGCGCTGATGGTGGTGTCGCTGATCGTCGTGCACAGGATATTGAAATCCAACCTGGGCCGCGCCTTCGAAGCGCTGCGCGACAGCCCGATCGCCTCCGACTGCATGGGCGTTTCGGTGTACCGCTACAAGGTCTACGCCTTCATCATCAGCGCCGGTTTCGCGGGCCTGGCCGGCAGCCTGTATGCGTATTCGGAAGAGTACATCTCGCCAAATACCTACAACTTCGAGCTGACCATCCTGTTCCTGCTGGCCGTGATCATGGGCGGCCGCAAGACCCGTTCCGGTTCGCTGATCGGCGCGCTGATCGTGGTAATGCTGCCCAGCCTCCTGGCCGACATTGAACTGTTCCGCAAGATCGCCACCGCCGCCGCCGTGCTGGGCGTGATCGGATCGGCGTTCATGCTGGCGAAAAAACGCTCGACGCTGCGCGGCGTGCTGGTGCCGCTGATCGCCACCATCGGCATGGCGGCGTTCTCGTACAAGCTGGAAAACATCGTCGACTGGCGCCTGACAGTGTTCGGTTTGATGACGCTGTTCGTGGTCTACTATCTGCAGGACGGCATTGTCGGCTTCCTGTTCAGCCTTGTGGGCAAAGGCGCCGCGCACGCCAAGGCGGTGGCGGCCGGCGGCGTCGAGCCGTTCTCGCGGGCCAAGGGCGGCAACGCCGGCGACACGCTGCTCAGCGTCGACAAGATCCTGATGCAGTTCGGCGGCCTGAAGGCGCTCAACCAGGTGGACCTGAACGTGGTGCAGGGATCGGTGCATGGATTGATCGGCCCTAACGGCTCCGGTAAGAGCACGATGATGAACGTGCTGACCGGGATCTACAAGCCGACCGCAGGGCAGGTATCATTCTCCGGCGCGGTGATCTCCGGCCGCACGCCATCCGAGATTGCGCTGGGCGGCGTGGCGCGCACCTTCCAGAACGTGCAGCTGTTCGGCGAGATGACGGCCACCGAGAACGTGCTGGTCGGCCTGCACAACACCTTCGAATCGAATGTGCTGGATGTGATGCTGCAAACGCCGCGCTACAAGCGCGAGGAACGCGCCGCGCGCGAGCGGGCCGCCAGCATCCTGGAGTTCGTCGGCCTGACGGCGATGGCCGATGAAGAGGCGCGCAATCTCCCTTACGGCAAACAGCGCCTGCTGGAGATAGGCCGCGCACTGGGCCTGAGCCCGCGCCTGCTGCTGCTCGACGAACCGGCTGCCGGCCTGACCGCGCCAGACATCAAGGAGCTGATGGCCATCATCCGCAAGATCCGCGACCACGGCATCACCATCATCCTGATCGAGCACCACATGGACGTGGTGATGGCCTTGTCCGACACGGTGACGGTGCTGGACTTCGGCCAGAAGATCGCCGAAGGCGTGCCGGCGGCGGTGCAAAGCGACGCCAAGGTGATCGAAGCCTACCTGGGTGGCAGTGGCGAAGAACATGGCGGCACCAAAGCGCCTGCGGCGCATTAACGAGGACAGCACATGCTATCGATCTCCAATCTGCAAGCGTCATACGGCAAAGTCGAAGTCCTGCACGGCATCTCGCTCGACGTCCCGAAGGGCAAGCTGGTGACGCTGATCGGCTCCAACGGCGCCGGCAAGACCACCACCATGCGCGCCATCTCCGGCATGCTGAAACCGAAGGGCGGCACCGTCACGCTGGACGGCAAGGACATCACCGGCGCCGACTCGCACAAGATCGCGCGCGCCGGCCTGGCGCATTCGCCGGAAGGGCGGCGCGTGTTCGCCTCGATGACGGTGACGGACAACCTGCTGCTGGGCGCCTTCCCGCGCTTCACGCGGGCGCGGCCCCGGGGCGACATCAAGCACGACCTGGAAAAAGCGCTGGAGCTGTTCCCGCGCCTGAAGGAGCGCCAGACCCAGCTGGCCGGCACGCTGTCCGGCGGCGAGCAGCAGATGCTGGCGATGGCGCGCGCCGTCATGCTCAACCCGGAGGTGATCCTGCTGGATGAGCCGTCGATGGGCCTGGCGCCGATCCTGGTCGAAGAAGTGTTCAAGATCATATCGCGCCTGAAATCGGAGGGCGTGACGATGCTGCTGGTGGAGCAGTTCGCCGCCGCCGCGCTGAACGTGGCCGACTACGGCTACGTGCTGGAAAATGGCACGATATCGGTCCACGGCCCTGCGGCAAGCCTCAAAACCGACCCGAAAGTGATCGCCGCCTACCTCGGCGGCGGGCAGGGGCATTGATCAACTATCAAAATAAAAGTTATAAATTTTAGAATAATTTAATTGCCGTATGGAAATTCAATAGATATAATTCGCAACTATTGAATTTCCGCAAGGCAACAAATGCAGCAAGCAAGCAGTCGGCTGTACGGCATGATTTTGCTGTACGGCCTGGTCAACCAGAGCGCGCACGGCCAGAGCCAGGCCGACATCGCGGCGCAGCAAATCCAGCGTCAGCAGCAGAGGGAGCGGGCACAGAACGAGCAGGCCGAGGAGCAGCGGCCCGCCGTGCGCCTGCCGCGCGAGCCGGTCAAGGCCGCCGCCGTCTATCCGCTCGACGAAACCCCATGCTTCCCGATACGCCACATCGCCTTGCAGGGCGAGCAGTCGGCGCAGTTCGCGTGGGCGCTGGGCGCGGTGGCCGATGCCGCCGGCCTGTGCCTGGGCAGCGCCGGCGTCAACGCCGTCATCGGCAAGGTGCAGAACGCGCTGATCGCCGCCGGCTACGTCACCACGCGCGTGCTGGCCGCGCCGCAAGACCTGCGCGGCGGCGAGCTCAACCTGGTGCTGGTGCCGGGCCGCATCCGCGCCATCCGATTCGCCGACGCGGCCGCCGGCGCCAGCAATGCGCGCGCCTCGTGGCGCACCGCGCTGCCGGCTCGGCCGGGCGACATCCTCAACCTGCGCGACATCGAGCAGGCGCTGGAAAACTTCAAGCGTGTGCCCACGGCCGAGGCCGATATCGAAATCGTGCCCGGCGAGCAGCCCGGCGAAAGCGACTTGCTGATCAAGTGGCGCCAGGCGCGGCCGGTTCGCCTGAGCCTGTCCGCCGACGACAGCGGCAGCGACTCCACCGGCAAATACCAGGGCGGCGCCACCGTCTCGCTGGACAACCTGCTGGGCTGGCAGGAGCTGGCTTACTTCAGCGTCAACCGCGACCTGACCGCGCACGGCCGCGACCACGGCACCCGCAACTATGCGCTGCATTACTCGATGCCGGCCGGGTATTGGCTGTTCTCGCTAAACGCCAGCCGCTACCGCTACTACCAGGCCATCGCCGGCGCCAACCAGACCTATGTCTACAGCGGCACCAGCGGCAACGTCGACCTCAAGGCCGCGCGCGTGCTGTACCGCGACGCCGCCCGCAAGACCACGGCGTCGCTGCGCCTGTATCAGCGCCGCAGCAACAACTTCATCGACGACACCGAGGTGCAGGTGCAGCGCCGCCAGATGGGCGGCTTCGAGCTGGGCCTGACGCACAAGGAATTCATCGGCGACGCCACGCTGGACGCCAACCTGCTGTACAAGCGCGGCGCCCACATGTTCGGCACCTTGCCGGCGCCCGAGGAGGAATTCGGCGACGGCACCTCGCGGCCGGCCATCATCAATGCCGACGCCACGCTGACGCTGCCGTTCGCGCTGGGCGCATCCAAGCTGCAATACCAGGGCAATGTGCGCGCCCAGTGGAACCGCTCGACGCTGATCCCGCAGGACCGCTTTGCCATCGGCGGCCGCTACACCGTGCGCGGCTTCGACGGCGAGACCAGCCTGTCGGCCGAGCGCGGCTGGCTGCTGCGCAACGACGTCAGCTGGTCCGTCAGCGACAGCATGCAGCTGTACCTGGGCCTGGACTATGGCCAGGTATCGGGCGCGCATGCCGCTGCGCTGGCCGGCACCAGCCTGGCCGGCGGCGCGCTGGGCTGGCGCGGCCAGCTTGGCGGCATCCAGATCGATCTCTTCATCGGGCGGCCGCTGCGCAAGCCCGAGCATTTCCGCACCGCCCCAAACGCCGGCGGCTTCAGTCTCAATTATCAGTACTAATTATTTACGCCGGCCCCAACCCCGCCGGCGGAAGGAATCGCAATGAACAAGCTCTGCTACCGTATCGTCTTCAACAAAGCCCGTGGCCTCTGCATGGTGGTGCAGGAAGGCGCACGCAGCCAGGGCAAGGGCGCGGGGCAGGCCGGTCCTGCGGGCGGCGCAGCGATGGGCGAATGGCAGGGCGGCCTGGCGACGCGCCTGCGCAGCCTGGCGTTGGCCATGCTGGGGGCGTTCGGCGGTTCGTTGCTGCTGGCCGGCCTGGCGTCGGCGCAGATCATTGCGGACCCGAACGCGGCGGGCCGCCAGCAGGCCACGGTGCTGAATGCGGCCAACGGCGTGTTGCAGGTCAACGTGCAGACGCCGAGCGCGGCGGGCGTATCGCGCAACGTCTACAGCCGCTTCGACGTGCCCAAGACCGGCGTCGTGCTGAACAATTCACGCACGGCGGTCCAGAGCCAGCTGGGCGGCTGGATCGACGCCAATCCGTGGATGGCGCAGGGTACCGCGCGCGTGATCCTGAACGAAGTCAATTCCAAAGATCCCAGCCAGTTGCGCGGCTATATGGAAATCGCCGGTTCGCGGGCGGAGATGGTGATCGCCAATCCGGCCGGCATCGTGGTCGATGGCGCTGGCTTCATCAACGTCAGCCGCGCCACGCTGACCACCGGCAAGCCGCTGCTGAGCGAGGCCGACGGCGCGCTGCGGGGCTATGCGGTACGCGGCGGCATGATCAGCATCGAGGGCGCGGGCATGGATGCGCGGCAGACCGACTATGCGGCCTTGATCGCACGTTCGGTGCAGCTCAACGCAGGCCTGTGGGCGCAGCAGTTGGAGGTGACGACCGGTACGAACGATGTCACGCTGGCGGCCGATGGCGCGGCGCCGGGCAATACGGCCGCGCCGGTGGCGGGCAGCGGCACGGCGCCGCGTTACGGCATCGACGCCTCGCTGCTGGGCGGCATGTACGCGAACAAGATCACGCTGGTTGGCACCGAGGCCGGTGTGGGCGTGCGCAACGCCGGCGCCATTGGTGCGGCGGCCGGCGAGCTGGTCGTCACCAGTGAAGGGCGGTTGGAAAACACCGGTAGCCTGGCGGCCAGCCTGGCGTTGTCGGCCAAGGCACGGGATGGCATCGTCAATAGCGGCGGCATGTCTGCGGGCGGTACGCTGGCGCTGAGCACGCCTGCGGCGGTGTCGAACAGCGGCACGATCAATGGCACGGGCGGCTTGCAGCTGACGGCCGATACGCTGAGCAACAGCAATCTGATCAGCAGTTCGGGTCGTGCGGTGCTGGCCATGCAGGGCGATGTGGATAACAGCCACGGCGTGATCCAGGCGCAGAGCCTGGCGCTGAGCAGCGTTGCCGGTGGCGTGAACAATCAATCGGGCAAGTTGCTGCAAAGCGGGGCCGTGACGCTGGATGTGGCGGCGGCCAGCCTGCACAATGCGGGCGGTGGACAGGTCGGCGCGGCGCCTGCGACTGCGGGCACGGACGGTGCGGGCAACGGTGGCGCGGGTACCGGGAACGGTTCCGACAGCGGCGCTGGCACGGGCAATGCTGGCGGCACCGGCGGCACCGGCGGCACCGGCACCGGTACTGGAACGGGCACGGGCACGGGCACCGGCAGCGATACGGGCGGCGCCAACACCGGCGTCACGCCACCTGCGCCCATCGCACCGGGCTTCGTGCGCGTCGCCGGTGCGATCAACAATGACGGCGGCCAGATCCTGTCCGGCGGCGGCATCGCGCTGGCGGTCGGCGCGCTGGACAACGCCGGCAGCCAGATGAACCTGTCGTCGCTGGCAGTCGACGGCGGGGCGTTCAACAACCGCGCCGGACAGCTGAACGTGCAGCGCGCCGCCAGCATCCACGGCACCACCCTCGACAACCACGTCGGCAAGCTGGTCGCCGGCAGCAATGTCGACATCCAGGTGCAAGGCATGGACAACGGCAGCGGCACGCTCTCGGCCGGCGGCGACCTGCTGCTGGACAGCGGCGCCATCGTCAACCGTGACGGCAAGCTGGTCTCGGGTGCGCGCGCGGCCGTCGCCGCCAGCGGAGCAGTAGACAACCACAACGGCCAGATCCAGGCCGTCACCGGCCTCGCGCTCAACGCCGGCGGCAAGCTCGATAATCAATCCGGCGCCATCGAGACCATAGGCGCCGCCGCTGCCATGCAAGTGCGCGCAGGCGAGATCGACAATACCAAAGGTCGCATCGTCAACACCGGCAGCGGCGCCAGCGAGGTCGGCGCGGCCGGCAAGTTGTTGAATACCGGCGTGATCGGCGCAAACGGCGCCTTGAGCGTCGCCGCGCAGACGATGACGAACCAAAGCGGCGGCACCGTCCAGGCGGCAGGCAGCCTGGCGCTGGCCGTCAGCAAGCAACTGGACAACCAGGGCAGCATCGCCAGCGGCGCCAAGCTCAACTTCGACGAGAGCGGCGCAACGCTGAACAACGCCGGCCAGATGGCGGCCGGCGGCGACATCCATATCGCCGTGCTGCACGCCGCCAATGACGGCGGCCAGATCGGCACCGCAGCCGCGTCCGGCGCCAGCCTGGCGCTCAGCGCGGCCGATATCAGCAACCGCGGCGGCAGCCTGCTGGCCGACCGCGACATCGGCATCTCCGCCTCGCAAGGCGACCTCGACAACAGCAAGGGTGTGATCCACGGCCAGCGCGACGCCGCCGTCAACGCCGCGCAAACGCTGCTCAACCAGGGCGGCTTGATCGAAGCGGTCAGCGCCGGCAGCAAACTGAACCTCGACACCGGCGCGATCCAGAACCAGGGCGGCCGCATCGTCAACGCCGGCAGCGGCGACAGCACGGTGGCCGCCGCCGGCGCCATCGTCAGCGACGGACTGATCGCCGGCAACGGCAAGCTCGCGATGACGGCCGCCACGGTCAGCAACAGCGGCACGCTGTCCAGCGGCGGACCGTTCAACCTGGCCGTGACCCAGCAGCTCGACAACGCCGGCCTGATCAGCAGCGCCGGCACGCTGGACCTGGGCACCGCCAAGGCCGACATGCGCAACACCGGCCAAATGGTCGCGGCGGGCGACATCAACGTGCTGGCGCACAACGTCGCCAACGCTGGCCAGATCGCCACGACGACCGGCTCCGGCAGCGGCATCACCCTGCACGGCGCGGCATTGGACAACCACGGCGGCGGCATCGCCGCCAGCGGCGCCGTCGATATCCAGCTGGACGGTGCGCTCAACAACAGCAGCGGCACCGTGCAGGCCGGCCGCGACCTGACCATTGCCGCCAAGGACACGCTGAACAACAGCGCAGGCGTCATCGAGGCGATGGGCAGCACCAGCCGCATGCAGCTCAATGTGGGCGCCATCGTCAATGCCGGCGGCCGCATCGCCAACGTCGGCAGCGGCGATACCGGCATCACGGCGGAGGGCGACATCCAGAATAGCGGCGTGATCGCGGGTAATGGCGACGTCAAGGTAACGGCCTATACCGTGCACAACGGCCAGGGCGGCGCGCTCACGTCGGGCAAGGACATGACGCTGGCGGTGCAGCAACTGCTGCAGAACGACGGCACCATCCAGAGCGGCGCATCGCTGGTGTTCAGCAAGACCACTAGCAACGTCGGCAACAGCGGCTCCATCATTGCCGACGGCGAGCTGGTCATCAAGGCCGGCAACCTGGTCAACGATCGCGGGCAGATTGCCACCACCCAGGCGAGCGGCGGCGACATCTCGATCGAAAGCCAGCAGCTGGGCAACCACAACGGCCGCATTCTTGCCGCCGGCAGCGCCGATCTCCAGGTTGGCGGCGCGGTGGACAATCGGATCGGCGTGATCCAGGGCGCGCAGAATGTGACGCTGAACGCTGTCGGCGCGCTCAACAACACCAACGGCGCCGTCGAGGCGCTGGGGGCGGATGGCCGCTTGCTGGTGCAGGCCTATGGCATCGACAACACCGATGGCAGCATCGTCGGCGCCGGCCGCAACGGCGCCAGCATCGGCAGCGCCAGCTATATCTGGAACGGCGGCCGCATCGCCGCCAGCGACAAGCTGGACTTGAACGCTTTATCGGTCAGCAACAGCAGCGGCGCCAGCATCCTGGCGGGCGCGGGCCTGGGCCTGTCGGTGCGCGACCTGCTGGACAACCACGGCACGGTCAGCAGCAACGGCCTGATGAACTTCGGCTTGACCACGGCCGTCGTCAACAACGACGCGCAGATGGTTTCCAAAGGCGGCATCAATTTGGCCGCAGGCGTATTGAACAACGATAAGGGACAGATTTCGACCGTCAAGCAATCGCAGTCGGACCTCAATATTACCGCGAACAGCGCCAGCAACCAGGGCGGCGCCATCGTCGCCGACCGCAACGCCACGCTGACCGTCGGCGGCGCGCTGAACAATACCTCGGGCGGAATTCAGGCCGGCAAGGACTTGCAGGCCACGGCAGGCGCCGCGCTGAACAACACCAAAGGCGTGATGGAAGCGGTCGGCGCTGCCAGCGCGCTGAAAGTGCAGGCTGGTTCCATCGATAACACGGACGGCCGCATCGTCAACGTCGGTACCGGCGCCAGCAGCGTAACCGCCCAGGGCGCGATACTGAACGGCGGTCTGATTGCCGGCAACGGCGATCTCACGGTCGCTGCGAAAACCTTGCAGAACAACGCTACCGCGACCATTTCGGCAGGCAAGAACCTGGTGCTGGGCGTGACCCAGCAGCTGGACAACCTGGGCGCCATCAGCAGCACCGGCAAGCTGGACTTTACGCAGACCACGGTCGCGGTGCGTAACGGCGGCAGCATCGTCGCCGGCAGCACGGCGACGATCAACGCGGGTGCTTTCAACAATGACGGCGGCCAATTGGCCACGGTGCGCGGCTCCGGCGCCGACATCGCGCTCAACGCGCAGAGCCTGAGCAACCGCGGCGGCGTGATCCAGTCCGACCGCAACGTGACGGTCGGCGTTGCCTACGCGGCGGACAATACGCACGGCTCTATTCAGGCCAAGCAGGATCTGCAATTCGCGGCGGGTGCGGCACTGAACAACAACAGCGGCGTCATGGAGGCGATCAGCGCAGGCAGCGCATTGCGCGTGCAGGCCGCCTCCATCGACAACAGCGCCGGCCGCATCGTCAACGTCGGCAGTGCGGCGGCATCGGTCTCGGCGCAGGGCGCCGTCATCAACAGTGGACTGATTGCCGGCAACGGCAGCCTGGACCTGGCGGCCGGCAGCCTGCAGAACCAGGCGGCGGGCAAGGTGTCGTCGGGCCTGGCGATGGACCTGGCCGTGACGCAGCAACTGGACAACCAGGGCACGATCACCAGCGGCGGCACGCTGGAATTCAGCAAGACCACGGCCGTGGTCAACAACAGTGGCCAGATCATCTCGGCCGGACAAGCCCATGTGGCGGCGGGCGCGCTGAACAACGATGGCGGCCAGATCGCCACGCTGAAGGATAGCGGTTCCAGCGTTGTCATCGACAGCCAGAGCATGAGCAACCAGGGCGGCAGCGTGCTGGCCAGCGGTGATGCCACGCTGGCGGTCGCCGGCGCCGTCAACAACGCGCGCGGCACGATCCAGGCGCAACGCGACCTGAAATTGACGGCAGGCGGCGCACTCAACAACGCGAGCGGCGTCATTGAAGCCGTGACGGCAGCCAGCAGCCTGACGCTGCAAGCGAGTGCGATCGACAACACCGCCGGCCGCGTGGTCAACGTCGGCACTGGCGCCGCCACGGTGAGCGCCCAGGGGCTCGTCACCAACAGCGGTTTGATCGCCGGTAACGGCAGCCTCGATCTGGCGGCCGGGTCTTTGCGCAACCTGACGGGCGGCAACGTGCTGTCGGGGCAGCGCATGGGCTTGGGCGTGGTGCAGCAGTTGGATAATCAAGGTGTCATCAACAGCGGTGGTACGCTGACGTTCAACCAGACTACGGCCATCGTCAACAACAGCGGCCAGGTCGTTTCGGCCGGGCAGGCGACCATCGCCGCCGGCAGCTTGAATAACGATGGCGGCCAGATCGCCACGCTGAAGGATAGCGGTTCCAGCATTGCCATCGACAGCCAGAGCATGAGCAACCAGGGCGGCAGCGTGCTGGCCAGCGGCGATGCCACGCTGGCGGTCGCTGGCGCCGTCAACAATGTGCGCGGCACGATCCAGGCGCAACGCGACCTGAAATTGACAGCTGGCGGCGCACTCAACAACGCGAGCGGTGTGATCGAAGCCGTGACGGCAGCCAGCAGCCTGGCGCTGCAAGCGAGCGCAATCGACAACAGCGCCGGCCGCGTGGTCAACGTCGGCACGGGCGCTGCCACGGTGAGCGCCCAGGGGCTCGTCACCAACAGCGGTTTGATCGCCGGTAACGGCAGCCTCGATCTGGCGGCTGGGTCTTTGCGCAATCTGACCGGCGGCAACGTGCTGTCGGGACAGCGCATGAGCCTGGACGTGGTCCAGCAGCTGGATAACCAGGGCGTGGTCAACAGTGGCGGTACGTTGACGTTCAACCAGACCACGGCCATCGTCAACAACAGCGGGCAGATCACATCGGCAGGGCAGGCGACCATCGCCGCCGGCAGCCTGAACAACGATGGCGGACTGATCGCGACACTGCCTAATTCCAACGCCGGCATTGTGATCGGCAGCCAAAGCCTGAGCAACCACGGCGGCCGGGTGCAAGCCAGCGGCGACGCGGTGTTCAACGTCGTCGGCGCGCTGGACAACGCGCAAGGCACGTTGCAAGCGGGGCAGGATATGCGCCTTGCCGCGGGCGGAACGCTGAGCAATAACGCCGGGGTGATCGAGGCGCTGGCTTCCGGCAGCACCATGCAGGTGCAGGCGGGCGCCATCGTCAACGGTAGCGGCCGCATCGTCAATGTCGGTACGGCGGCCACCAGCGTCAGCGCACAGGGCGGCATCAGCAGCAGCGGCACCATTGCCGGCAACGGTACGCTGGACCTGAGCGCGCAGAGCCTGCAAAACAGCGGCACCGTGTCGTCCGCTCGTTCGATGAGCTTGTCGCTGTCGCAGTTGCTGGACAATCGCGGCGCCATCAACAGCGGCGGCACGCTCGATTCCTTGCAAACCATCTCGCAAATCACGAACAGCGGCACGATGACGGCCGCCGGCCGGATCGGTTTCAACGCGGACAATTTGAACAACGACGGTGGCCAGATCGCCACGCTGAGCAATTCCGGCGCGGACATCCGTCTGGACAGCCAGACCATGAGCAACCGCAGCGGCAGCGTGCTGGCCAGCGGCAATGCCGGAGTCAACGTCTACGGCGCGCTGGACAACGCCCACGGCACGCTGCAAGCCGGCCGCGACATGCAAGTGAGCGCAGGCGGCGCACTCGGCAACGCCAGCGGCGTGATCGAAGCGCTGTCCGCCGGCAGCACGCTGGCGGTGCAGGGCCAGTCCATCGACAACACGGCCGGCCGCATCGTCAACGTCGGCAGCGGCGATACCGGCATCGGCAGCCAAAGCAGCATCGTCAGCAGCGGCATGATCGCTGGTAATGGCAAGCTGTTGCTGTCGGCGCAGAGCGCGCAAAACCGCGTGGGCGGCACCATCGCCGCCGGCGGCGACATGGAGCTGGCGGTAACGCAGCAGATGCAGAACCAGGGCACGGTCAGCAGCGCCGGCACGCTCGGCTTCACGCAAACCGGCGCCAGTTTCAGCAACAGCGGCCAGATGATCGCCGGCGGCACGGCCACGTTCAACGCGGCCAGCTTCAACAACGATGGCGGGCAGATCGCCACGACTACAGCATCCGGCGCCGACATCAGCGTCACCAGCCAGCGCATCAGCAACCGCGGCGGCAAGATACTTGCCAGCGGCGATACCACGCTGAGCAGCGGTGCCGATCTGGACAACGGCGCCGGCACGCTGCAGGCGGGCAAGAGCCTGAAACTCGGCGCCGTCGGCGCGCTGGGCAATACGGGCGGCACGATCGAGGCCGACGGCACGGCCGGCACGCTGGACTTGACGGCGGCAACCGTCGACAGCAGCGGCGGCCGCATCGTCAACGTCGGCATCGGCGATACCAATGTGCTGATCGGCAGCGACCTCGTCAACAGCGGCCTGATCGCCGCCAACGGCAACCTCAATCTGAACGCGCATACGCTGAAGAACAACACCGGCGGCAGCATAGGCGCGGCCGGCAAGCTGCTGCTGGCGGTGGACCAGCAAGTCGACAACCACGCCGCCATCACCAGCACCGGCACGCTGACCTTCAACCAGGCCGGCGCCAACCTGAACAACGACGGCAAGATCGTTGCCGGCGGCGCCATGACCATCGTCGCCAAAGCCGTCAACAACAATAACGGCCAGATCGCCACCGCCAAGAGCGGCGGCGCCGACCTGACGCTGACCGCAGCCAGCCTCAGCAACGAAAAAGGGCAGATCCTCGCGGACGGCAAGGCGGTGCTGGCCATCGCCGGCGCGCTGGACAATGTGCAGGGCACCATTCAATCCGGCAAGGACTTGCAAATCACTGCGGGCGGCGCGCTGACCAACAACGGCGGCGCCATCGAAGCGGCCGGCGCCACCTCCGCGCTGACGTTGAAAGCACTGTCCATCGACAACGGCACCGGCCGCATCGTCAACGTCGGCAGCGGCGACACCAGCATCACCAGCGTGGGCGCGGTGAGCAATGCCGGCGTGATCGCCGGCGGCGGCAAGCTGCTGCTCAGCGCCGTCACGCTGCAAAACAGCGGCACTGGCATCGTCGCCTCGGGCAAGGACATGACCTTGCAAGTGACGCAGTTGCTGGACAACCAGGGCACGATCAACAGCGCCGGCACGCTGACCTTCAACCAGGCCGGCGCCAACCTGAACAACAGCGGCCTGATCGTCTCGGGCGGCAATGCGCTCATCGTCGCCAACCAGATCAACAACAACGGCGGCCGCATCGGCACCGGCGCCGGCACCGATGGCGACCTGAGCCTGACCGCGCAGCAGTTGAGCAACGAGGCCGGCCACATCACCACCGGCCGCGACCTGACCGTGATCACCCACGTACTGCAAGGTAACGGCGAACTGCAGGGCGGCCGCGACCTGTCGCTGAGCATGGACGGCGACTACACCCAGGGCAGCGGTACCCAGCAGTTCCATTCGAATCGCGACCTGAGCCTGACGGTCACCGGCAATATCGTCAACAACGCCACCTTCGAAGCGGCTGGCAAGCTGACGCTGAGCGGCAACAATGTCAGCAACAACGCCGGCGCGGTCATGCAGGGGCAGGGCGTGGCGGTCAATGCGGCGGGCAATCTGGCCAACGCCGGCCAGATCAATGGCTCGGCGACGGTGGACCTGAAAAGCGGCGGCACCATCGACAACACCAACGCCATTGTCGGCGGCAACCTGACCCTGGCGGCGCAAAACCTGAACAACACCGGCGCCAGCACCTTGCTCGGCTCGACCGGCACGATGGCGCTGGGCGTGGCCGGCACGGTCAACAACACCGGCGGCGCCAGCATCTACAGTGGCGGCAGCCTGAGCATTGTAGGCGCGCTGAGCGGCGGCACGACCGGCCTGGTCAACAACATGTCGTCGACCATCGAAGCGGCCGGCGACCTGTCGCTGAACGCGGCCAGCGTCAACAACATCCGCGAGAACGTCACGCTGGTCAAGGTACAGACGGTGGACGAGACCAAGCAGATGGAGTTGCCGAGCTGGGACCACAACGGCGATAACCACGACAACTACGACACCAACGCGGCGAACTACTATCCGCACGAGCTCTACTACGTCAATCCCGACGACATTCTTGAGAATCAAATCATGTACGCGCCGGACGGCAATGCCTATGGCCGCGCGGTGATCCGCACGCATGCGAATGACTCGGCCTTCTTCTGGGCCTCGACCGGCGCCTATAACGCGCAAGGCGCGCGCCAGCGCATCACGATGAGCGACGGCACCAGGGTGCTGTATTACAAGTACAGCCAGGACAACCAGGCCAACCCCGACCAGGGTGGGCCGACCGGTACGCCTGACGGCTTCTATCTGGAGCATGTCACTAACTGGACCAGCGGTCCGCCGGCGTATTCGAATATGTACGGCAGCTGCGCGGCCAATTGCGTGCGCTTCGTGACGCAACCGGGTTATGACGATCCAACCAGCATCATCAACCGGAGTACGGCGCGGGCACTGGTACCCCAAGCGGGCAAGCTGGAGAAATCCCGTCTGGCGCATCACACGGCGGAAGAGGACCAGATTGCACCAGGTTCCGGCGCCGTGGCGCAGATTCTGTCCGGCGGCAATATGCACCTGACCGTCGGCCAGGCGCTGACCAACCAGTACGGCCAGATCATGGCGACCGGCAACCTGGCCATCGACGGCGGCGCCGCCATCAGCAACCAGGGCGCGACGCTGTACCGCAACCACACCTTCGACGGCACCTGGAAGACCTATGACGGCGACGTCACGGCCTACACCATGCCATCGCAGAGCGAAATCATCGGCTCCGCCGCCGGTGTGATTTCCGGCGGCAAGGGCGTATCGATCACCGGCCGCAGCTTCAGCAACGTCGACATCACGGCCGGCACGGTTGGCAATATCCGCGACAGCGTCACCGTGCTCGCGACCGGCAACAACAGCGCCAGCGGCGCCAGCCATGCGACTGGCAACGGCGCCAGTGGCGGCAGCGCCGGCGGCCATGTCGGCGGCAGCGGCATCGGCAACAACGCAAGCGGCGCCGGCGCGGCCGGCGGCAGCGGCATCGCCAACCAGGCGGCGCATGGCGCGCAAGCCGGCGGCAGCGGCGTCGGCAACAACGCGGCACTGGGCGCGCAAGCCGGCGGCAGCGGTGTCGGCAACAACGCCGCGCTGGGTGCACAGGCTGGCGACAGCGGATTGTCCAACCAGGCGGCGGACGCCGGACTGGCCGGCGGCAGCGGCCTCGGCAACCAGGCGCGTACGCGTCTGGATACCAGCGGCAGCGGCGCCTACAACGGCGCACGCGACGTCGACAACATCAACGCCAGCGGCAAAGCCAGCACGGCGGCGACCAGCGAACCAGCCAAAGGCAGCGGCACCAGCGGCAAGGCGCTGGGCGACGTCAGCTCCGGCCATGGCGCCAGCCTGGCGCAGAACGCAGCCAACAGCGGCACGGCGGTCAAGGTGACGCCGAATGGCCTGTCGCTGCTGAACCCGAACGCCAACGGTAGCTATGTGTTCGAAACCCGTCCGCAATTCGCCAACCACGGCAACTGGATCAGCAGCGACTACCTGCTGAAAGCGCTTGATACCGATCCGGCCGTCACGCAAAAGCGCCTGGGCGATGGCTTCTACGAACAGCGCCTGGTGCGCGACCAGTTGATCGAACTGACCGGCCGCGCACCGACCGGCGGCCAGAACGACGACAGCCGCTACAAGGATCTGATGACCAGCGGCATCAGCTTCGCGCAGCAATACGACCTGCGTCCGGGTATCGCGCTGAGCGCCGACCAGATCAGCCACCTGACCAGCGACATCGTCTGGATGGAAACGCAAACCGTCAGCCTGCCGGACGGCACGGTGGAAAACGTGCTGGTGCCCAAGGTCTACCTGGCGCACGCGGGCGGCGACGCGGTCAAGGCCAGCGGCGCGCTGGTGACGGGCGATGGCGTGGCCATCAATACCAGCGACAGCATCGTCAACCGTGGCGGTCTGATCGACGGCGCCAACGGCCGCACGGTGCTGGTGGCGGGGCAGGATATCGTCAACCAGGGCGGCGCCATCAAGGGCGGCGCGGTGGGCTTGTCGGCTGGGCGCGATGTGATCAACCAATCGCTGACCATCAAGCAGGAATATGCCAGCGTCAACACCAGCGGCAGCTACACCACCTTGTCCAACCAGGCCAGCATCTCGGGCAGTGGCGCGGTGGCGATCAAGGCTGGGCGAGACGTGACCGACACCGGCGGCACTATCGCCGGCACCAGCGTCGGCATCGGCGCGGGGCGCGACATCGCCTTCAATGCGCTGCAGACCGGCAGCACCTATGCATCGCAAGTGGCCGGCATCACCGAGAAAGACAGCAGCACGACGTACAAGGTCGGCCAGGTCGCCAGCAGCGGCGACCTGACGATGGTCGCCGGCCAGGACATCAAGCTGAGCGGCACGCAAGTGGCCATCGGCGCTACCGGCAGCGGCACGCTGGTGGCAGGGCGCGACGTGAGCATCGC
Organism: Rugamonas rivuli; assembly: GCF_009380165.1. Lineage (GTDB taxonomy): Bacteria > Pseudomonadota > Gammaproteobacteria > Burkholderiales > Burkholderiaceae_D > Rugamonas > Rugamonas rivuli. Next base: position 1,101,495 of record NZ_WHUF01000001.1, on the reverse strand, counting down.
GGCCGTCGTCAACGAAGTCAACATCAGCAAGCAGAATGACCCGGGCAGCAAGCACTACGACAAGGAAGTCCATCAGGAGCAGAACGTGGTCGGCGCGTCAGTGACGGCTGGCGGCAATCTGGCGATCAAGGCCGGTGATAGCGGCCTGGGTAATCTGGCGATTGCTGGCAGCAACCTGGCTGGCGGCGGCAAGGTGCTGCTGGCGGCCAGTGGCGACGTCAGCATCACGCAGGTACAGGAAATCCACCTGACCGACCTGGCGCACCATGACGAATCGAGCAGCATGTTTAAGAAGAGCAGCAATACTTCGGCCGACTACAGCAAGATCGACAAGGTGGTGGGCAGCAGCGTCAGCGGCGATTCGGTTGTGGTCAAGTCCGGCAACGATATCGTCGTCAACGGCAGCCAGCTGAGCGCCACGCAGGCGCTGACCTTGAACGCGGGCCGCGATCTGCTGGTCTCCAGCGCGCAGCAGAGCGATAGTGAAAAGCATAGCGAACAGCATGATCGCAGCGGGTTCTCGTTCAATGTCGCCTCCGGCGCGCTCGGCTACAGCAAGAGCGAGCAGGCCAAGGCCGGCAATAGCGATACGGTGACGCAGGTGGGCAGTGTGCTCAGCGGCGGCAGCGTCAGCGCCAGCAGCGGACGCGACACCACCATCAAGGGCAGCACGGTGGTGGCCGACCACGACATTGTCATCGACGCCAAGCGCGACCTGAGCATCGTCAGCGCCGAGAACAGCAGCGACGGAGCGTCGTCGAGCAGCAGCAAGAAGTCGGGCTCGATCGGCACGACGTTCCAACCGGCTATCGGCACGGTCAAGAACGCGAGCGACGGCACCAGTTCCAGCGTGACGCAGGTGGGCAGCCAGATCGCCAGCCTGGGCGGCAACGTGACCTTGAAGGCAGGCGAGCAGTACACGCAAACGTCGAGCGAAGTGACGGCGCCGAAGGGCGATATCAGTATCGATGCCAAGGACGTGCTGATCAACGCGGCCATGAACAGCAGTGACAGCAGCGACCATACGACGTACAGCAAGACGGCCATCGGCGGCTCCGTCAGCATGCCGGTGGTGGATGCGTTGAAGAGCGCGAACAGCATGGTCAACGCGGCGAAGAGCACCAGCGATGGCCGCATGCAGGCATTGGCGGCGATGAACGCGGCGAATAGCCTGAAGGATGCATACAAAGCCTATACCGCAGTTCAGGATACGGGCATTAAGGTCAGCATCAGCCTGAGCAACCAGAAGAGCGATAGCACGGTGGTGCGTACCAGCGACACGGCGGCTGGCTCGTCCGTTTCGGCCGGGGGCAGCGTGACCATCAACGCGACCGGTGCCGGCAAGGACAGCAACCTGACAGCGATCGGCAGCGACATCAAGGCGGGCAAGGATGTCAGCCTGTCGGCGGATAACCAGGTGAACCTGCTGGCGGCGAAGGGCACGGCGAGCCAGCACAGCACCAACAGCTCCAGCGGTTCCAGCATTGGCATCGGCTTTGGCATCGGTGGCACATCGAACGGCTTCACGATCGATTTGGCGGTGAGCCAGGCGCGCGGCAAGGCCGACGGCGACGATATCGGCTATACCAACAGCCACGTTACCGCAGGCAGCACAGTCAACGTGAACAGCGGCGGCGACACCACGCTCAAGGGCGGCGTAATCACGGCACCGACCGTGGTGGCCGATATCGGCGGCAACCTGAACATCGAGAGCCTGCAGGACAGCAGTAAATTCAACAGCAAGCAAAGCAGCGCTGGCTTCAACGCCAGCCTGTGTATTCCACCGGCATGTTATGGCGCCAGCACCGTGGGCGGCAGCATCAGCAAATCGCATGTGAATGGCGATTTCCTGTCTGTGCTGGAGCAAAGCGGCATCAAGGCGGGCGACGGCGGCTTCCAGGTGGCGGTGGGCGGCAATACGGACTTGAAGGCCGGTCTGTTGAGTAGCAGCCAGGCGGCGGTTGATCAGGGCAAGAACGTGCTGATCACTGGCAGCCTGACGTCGAGCGATCTGAAGAACAAGGATCACTACGATGCGGGTGGTTTTGCATTGTCAGGTTCGGTTAGTGGCAAGCTCGGTGATCAGACCATACCGTCGGACAAAAAATTCACGGAGGATCAAAAGAAAGCGGCGTCAGCCGACGGGAAATCAGGTGGAAGTGCAGGTTTCGGCTCGGCCAGCGGCGACCAGAACAGCACGACGGCGGCTGGTATCAGCGGCGGGCTGATCGCGATCACCGACCAAACCAAGCAACTGGAGACTGGTAAGGACGCTGCGAAGGCTGTGTCCGGTCTGGATCGAGACGTGACGACGGAATCGGCGGCATCCAACACCAGTGCCCTAGCCAAAGGATGGGATGCCAAGCAATTGCAGCGCGACGTTGATGCCCAAGTGGCAATTACAACCGCATTTGGTCAAGTCGCTGCTCAGAAGGTTGGTGACTTCGCCGACACGCAAAGGGATGAGGCGTTGGCGCGAGGCGACAAGGCAACAGCTGCTAAATGGGACGAGGGTGGTGAATATCGGGTTGCTGCGCATGCTGCTATAGGGGCTGTAACGGGCGGCATGAACGGTGCACTCGGGGCGGGAATCAGCGCGATTGCTGCGCCCAAAATTAACGAGCTGATTTCTGATATCGGACTACCTGAAGAAGTCAGAAAGCTGGTAATCGCGGCCGCTAGTTCCGGTGTGGCAGCATTGGCCGGCGATGCGGGACTGGTCAGTGGCTACAATCAGGTAGAGAACAACTTCCTCAAGCATGAGCAGGCAACCGCAATGAGGAAGGAGTTTGAGCAATGTGATAAAAAGGCAGGAGGATGTACTGACTCAGAGTACGTCAGTATCCGCGATAAATACTTGGCGCTATCGAACAAAAATATCGCGCAAGTTCAATCTTGTGTGTTCACAGGTAACGTAGCCTGCGTATCTGCCCTTGAAGGACAAGCTGCAACTTCCAGCGAGCTGGGGCGTGACTTGGTTGGGGCAGATTTCACGATTTTCGCAGGCAGACAGAATAATGTATTGTCATACCAGTCGGTGAACGGTGCGGCTTCCTTGTTCGGTACTGATGCGCAGCAGGCCGCCGAAGTGGCGAAGTTCAGACTGAGCTATTGCGGTGGTGTGAGCGCAGGTACTTGTGACGGCTTGGTCAAGGAAGCGCTGGCCGATCAGAAGGCAAGGGTAGCAATACTAATGGCGGTCGGGACGGCCGTTCCATTAGCGACGCAGGCGACGATTAAAGGTCTGCGGAACTTAAAAATGCCATCAAAAGACCCTGCTGTTCAGCCTGTAGAGCCACCTATCAACAATAAAGGAACGCCCGATGCCCTTTTGCCAGATGCTGACTTTGCTGGTCAGTTTTCTGCCCGCCCGGATTTGGAGCAGCATTTGACTAAGGCAACAGTTTCTGGAAAACAGATTTCAGGGGGGCATGATTTGGATAATTTTAAGACAGCATTGAAGGATGCCGGTGGCGTAGAAATTTCAAGGACGGAAGTTGCACCGGGAATATATGAGGTAGAGTACCAACTCCCCAAAGCCAAGAAGAGTGCTGAGAAGACATTGTACGATCCAAAAATGTATCCAGATATGCCTTCATTGACTTCGGAGGCCGCTAGCAAGGCCCTGATGCAGTATCAGATAACCGGTGAGTTAACGCAAAAAATTACTGTTAATGGAATGAAATTCAATGTCAATATCAAAGTCACACCTGGAACTCCCGCCACGGTGAGTACTGCATATCCTGTCGGAAAGGTTAAATAAAATGAAGTGGGGAAAATTGGATGGAATCGAACCAAAAAATTATTTGCTTTATATGGTTCTCATGTGGGTTGTTGCTCCATATGATAATCGTCCAGTAGATCATTTCCTCAAGAGAGTCATTGGGGATGAGCGAGGTTTTGGCGGAGATCCTGGTTGGGAAATTGAATATGTAACAGATATTTCTGGTAGTGATAATTTCAGAGTGTGGGCTGATAAGAACGTAAGTGGTCTTTGCGATGAAGAGACCATGTACGATACTGCAACTTTTCACGCCGCCGTCCGAGAAACCTTATTAGCATATGCGATAGCACATCCACATCGCGCAGTTGAGGTAGCTGAAATAATAAAAACACGATGGGACTGAATCTAATTAAAAGTTGAGTTCTGGAGGAACTTGCTTTTAATTAGCGGTTGACAGCAGTCGAAGCACTGGCAACACAAACAGTATGATCTGCTCCTCGGCATCGCGCTGAGCGCCGACCAGATCAGCCACCTGACCAGCGACATCGTCTGGATGGAAACGCAAACCGTCAGCCTGCCGGACGGCACGGTGGAAAACGTGCTGGTGCCCAAGGTCTACCTGGCGCACGCGGGCGGCGACGCGGTCAAGGCCAGCGGCGCGCTGGTGACTGGCGATGGCGTGGCCATCAACACCAGCGACAGCATCGTCAACCGTGGCGGCCTGATCGACGGCGCCAACGGCCGCACGGTGCTGGTGGCGGGGCAGGATATCGTCAACCAGGGCGGCGCCATCAAGGGCGGCGCGGTGGGCTTGTCGGCTGGGCGCGATGTCATCAACCAGTCGCTGACCATCAAGCAGGAATACGCCAGCGTCAACACCAGCGGCAACTACACCACCTTGTCCAACCAGGCCAGCATCACGGGCAGCGGCGCGGTGGCGATCAAGGCTGGGCTCGATGTGGCCGATACCGGCGGCACGATAGCCGGCGCCAGTGTCGGCATCGGCGCGGGGCGTGACGTCAATTTCAACGCACTGCAAACCGGCAGCACCTACGCCTCGCAGGTGGCGGCCTATACGGAAAAAGACAGCAGCACTACCTACAAGACCGGCCAGGTCGCCAGCAGCGGCGATTTGACCATGGTGGCCGGCCAGGACATCAAGCTGAGCGGCACGCAAGTGGCCATCGGCGCTACCGGCAGCGGCACGCTGGTGGCGGGGCGCGACGTCAGCATCGCGGCCGTCGTCAACGAAGTCAACATCAGCAAGCAGAACGACCCGGGCAGCAAGCTGTATGACAAGGAGATCCACCAGAACCAGAGCGTGGTCGGCGCGTCGGTAACGGCTGGCGGCGATCTGGCGGTCAAGGCCGGTGATAGCGGCCTGGGCAATCTGGCGATTGCTGGCAGCAACCTGGCCGGCGGCGGCAAGGTGCTGTTGGCGGCCAGTGGCGACGTCAGCATCACGCAGGTGCAGGAAAACCACCTGACCGATCTGGCGCACCATGACGAATCGAGCAGCATGTTCAAGAAGAGCAGCAATACGTCGGCCGACTACAGCAAGATCGACAAGGTGGTGGGCAGCAGCGTCAGCGGCGATTCGGTTGTGGTCAAGTCCGGCAACGATATCGTCGTCAACGGCAGCCAGTTGAGCGCCACGCAGGCGCTGACCTTGAACGCGGGCCGCGATCTGCTGGTCTCCAGCGCGCAGCAGAGCGATAGTGAAAAGCATAGCGAACAGCACGATCGCAGCGGGTTCTCGTTCAATGTCGCCTCCGGCGCGCTCGGTTACAGCAAGAGCGAGCACGCTTGGGCAAGTCTCGCCGAGTAAGCCTGAGCCTGCTGTCAATCCGTTTACACCGAATGCAAATGGCTGTATCACTGCTGAGTGTGCTGCTGATGTGTTGCCCAATGCAATAGGGAAGTCGGGAGAAAATCGTTTTGTTGGAGTAGTACAGATTGCTGGCGGGGGCACGCAAAGTTTCGGTGGCGGTGCATTAGTCAGCATCGGCTTGGCCAGCTGTATGGAAACCCTCGGCGGAGGCTGCCTCGTCGCAGCGTTTGGCGGTTTTCAAGTGCTGTCGGGAGTGGACAATGTCTACACGGGAGGCCAGAACGTTAGTGATGGAACTCTTCACGCAACGACAGGCGGACAATTGCTTCAACGTACGGGGTTGTCGCCAGGATGGGCAGAGCTCCTTTATTCTGGATCGCAAATCGGAGCAGGCTTTGGAGGTGGATATGCGGTCGTAAAATTTGGGCCAACATTTAACTCCCTTGACCGGGGTTTGGGCGGTGCCAATGGTCATCAATTTGCTGCTAATGTTACTGACGGTGGTAGCGGGCAAGCATTGGCGGGCCATGGTGTAATGGATACAAGTGCTACTGTTCTTGGCAACGGCCAGTATGTCTCGCCAGCAGGAACCACGGTGATTACGCCACGACCGGGAATTACAATAGCAGATTCTACCGGCCGTATATTGGAAAATGTTACCTCCGTGGAACATCTTGAAAGTATTTTGAGTTCGGGTATTGGTCCAAATGGAGAAATTCTTCGACCTCGAAACTTTGCGGATTTGGCGGGGTATAATGTTATATCGCCAGGTGAAACAGGGTTTAATTACACGTTACTCAGTCCTGGTTATAAAAATAAGCCGTTAAATATATTTAGCAAATCGACGACCACGGACGCAGCGACTCATCTTTCGGTATTTCTTAAACCAAATATGGGTTGTGTTTTCTGGGCCGCATGTACTCAAGTAGTTCCATATATTCCTAAATAATTATGGTGAAAAATGAATTATTTTAAAGATTTGACAAATTACACCCATCAGATCTCACCGTACGAGATGAGAGACGTAAAAAATGTTGGATGGCTCAACATTGGTGAGAAATTTTCAGTGGGGGAGGTACCATCGGAACTTATTCTTAAATTGAAAATTTTAGCTTCTGGGAGGGTTGCATTAAAGCCGCTTGTTGAACCAATTAGAGAAATGCCTTTTTGTGAGGTTTGTGGGTCCGTGGAGTTAAAAGGGGAGGGAGGGAAGTTTCTTCCAAATGCTGAACTTTGGATTCCGTCAGGAAATTGTATTTATGCCTCACCTATTATAATTATACATTTTATTGAGTTTCACAACTATTTTCCGCCTCTTGAGTTTATTTCTGCTATACGTTCTTTGGATTTAAATTTTAATTTCGATGCGGATAAAATCTATGGCGAGAAACTGATTGAGTGCGGTTGGGCTGGTAGAAATAAATAATTTGATCCATGAGTAACCGGGTGAGCCTGCCCCATAAAATGAAGACAAAATTTCTTGAATATGACGTTGTAAGATCAGTTCGTTCGCTGACTAAGAGTGTTCCGAAGGGTACAACTGGTACTGTATTAATGGTGTTTGAATCGGCGAACTCTCGATATGAAGTTGAATTTGTCAACCGTGCTGGTGAATCGTTGGCTGTATTAACAGTAGACGAAAAAGATTTGGAGCTGATTCAACGAATGATGTGAGTTGGCTCTAGCGACGATGTCGACAGTAGCGGCGCCTACAACGGGGCCCGCGACGTCGATAACATCAACGCCAGCGGCAAGGCGCTGGGCGACGTCAGCTCCGGCCATGGCGCCAGCCTGGCGCAGAACGCAGCCAACAGCGGCACGGCGGTCAAGGTGGCGCCGAACGGCCTGTCGTTGCTGAACCCGAACGCCAACGGCAGCTATGTGTTCGAAACCCGTCCCCAGTTCGCCAACCACGGCAACTGGATCAGCAGCGACTACCTGCTGAAAGCGCTTGATACCGATCCGGCCGTCACGCAAAAGCGCCTGGGCGATGGCTTCTACGAACAGCGCCTGGTGCGCGACCAGTTGATCGAACTGACCGGCCGCGCACCGACCGGCGGCCAGAACGACGACAGCCGCTACAAGGATCTGATGACCAGCGGCATCAGCTTCGCGCAGCAATACGACCTGCGTCCGGGTATCGCGCTGAGCGCCGACCAGATCAGCCACCTGACCAGCGACATCGTCTGGATGGAAACGCAAACCGTCAGCCTGCCGGACGGCACGGTGGAAAACGTGCAGGTGCCCAAGGTCTACCTGGCGCACGCGGGCGGCGACGCGGTCAAGGCCAGCGGCGCGCTGGTGACTGGCGATGGCGTGGCCATCAACACCAGAGACAGCATCGTCAACCGTGGCGGCCTGATCGACGGCGCCAACGGCCGCACGGTGCTGGTGGCGGGGCAGGATATCGTCAACCAGGGCGGCGCCATCAAGGGCGGCGCGGTGGGCTTGTCGGCTGGGCGCGATGTCATCAACCAGTCGCTGACCATCAAGCAGGAATATATCAACAGTCACGTTGAGGTGAACAGCGCAGCGGTCAAAGGTATTAACAAAGGCAACGTAGCTAAATTTAAATTTCCTGCCAGTGAGGGTGTAAATGATTAAATTCAATATTGAAATGCAGCAACAAATTATTTCGTTTGGATTGGATGATTCTTCTCCTAATGCAATGCTGCCAAAAATACATGGAGGGCAATATGGCGATACGCCTTTGGAGTGGCGTAAAGATGTAGTTTCACTTGCCTGCAGTATGTTGGCGGCGGGACTTGTTACTCCATTGTCAGGAATGGAGGGTTATCAGGCTAAAAGTGCTGAAGAGGTCAGGGGGCTTTTGCAAGAAGGTGATTCGGAAAACGGATTCGATGTTGATTTGGTTTGGGATGTCATGCATCTTTCTGGCACTCAAAAATTGCTTGAGTTGCTGCGAATGTTTGAACTCGATAGCTGGGAGGCAATGCACTCAGGACTGTCGCAGTCTCTTGGTCAGGTACTTGCAGAAATGGATGTTGTACAGGTTTGATTGCAGTGATTGCGACCTGATCTGACATTGAAGCCAGCGATTGTCTGTTCAGCTCCTACAACGGGATCAACGGCCGCACGGTGCTGGTGGCGGGGCAGGATATGCCAGCGTCGGCATCGTCGCGGGGCGCGACGTTGCCCCTCAATGCGCTGCAGACCGGCAGCACCTATGCGTCGCAAGTGGCCGGCATCACGGAAAATGACAGCAGCATGACGTATAAGACCAGCCAGGTCACCAGCAGCGGCGACCTGGCGATGGTCGCTGGCCAGGGCATCAAGCTGAGCGGTACGCAGGTGGTCATCTCAATGGAGAATAAGCGTGAGAACTATTTGCGATACATGTGGGAAATATTCGGAAAATGAAACATGCTGCACAAATTGTGGAGCGAAAATTCTCGCTGATGAGGAAATTCCTTCGCGCCAGAGTCTTGCGCGATGGGGATGGGCAACATTTGGATTGGCAATGAATGATTCGTCATTAAAAGAAGATGTGGTGCAGTATCTTCGTGAAAAATGGGTGTCACTTGAGGAGTTTACGGTGTTGCGTCTAATAGATTCTCAGATTTCCAGATTCGAGTCGGATGCGATATCGATAAAAGTCCTCACTCGCGAAGACTTCCTTTCGATGATCGTCAAAGATGCTCTATCAAAATTTGAAGGGTTATCGGTGCAGTTTGAGCCGGTTGATCTTGCAACGGCGGAAGAAGCAAATGAATTGCTGACTCACGGGTAGATCAAAGTGGCAGTGGGTACATAATCGACGCCAACAAAGGGCATGACTGATAGTCAGATAGCCACATTAAAGAGTTTGATCGCTAAAGCTTGGAAATAAATAATGTCATTTACTTTGAATTTGGAAGCGGATTGTAAGGTTCAGCTGCGGGAAATTATAAGTGCCCTTAAGAGTGCAGGAGCAGACGATTTCGTGGAGGAAGAATTTGGTTTAAGTGGGAATTTTTCTGTATCAAATATGCATTTTGGTCTGTTTGATCGTAACAATTCATATTGGACTGAAAATGGAATGCGATCTTGTGTGATAACTGAAGGCGTTTCTGAGCCGCTGGATTGGGATGTTTGCGCTCGAATCTCGTTTAAATATGTCAGGGAGCGATATGCTGAGTGCAGCAAGGAGTTGCATCAATTCCTGCATCGACTGGCAGAGCTGACTAGTGGCAATTTTCTGCTCTCATTTCAATATGAAACCATTTATGTTGTAAATGATGAAGACGGACTGCGATTTATTGAGGAATTCTGATTGCGATGGAACCTCAATGGTCAATGGTAATATCGAAACCAGGACTTCCTTGCGGAAAAGATAATGCAATCCTTCAGTAAATTAGTGAGCTACTACAAAAATGAAGACGAAATTTCTTGACTATGATGTTGTAAAGTCCGTTCGTTCGCTGAATAAGAATGTTCCGAAGGGTACACTTGGCGCTGTATTGATGGTGTTCGAATCGACGAATTCTCGATATGAAGTTGAATTTGTCAACGATGCTGGTGATTCGTTGGCTGTATTAACAGTAGATGAAAAAGATCTGGAGTTGGCTCAACGTGTGAAGTGAGTTTTTGGTTCCGGGGGCGAAGCAGGATCTATAGGGTATCGTATGCAGGTTTCAGAAGTGTTTTCTTCAAAGAGTATTCCCGTGGGTCACAGAATAACGCTTGAGGGAATTTTTGTGATGAGCTGCGGCATCGGATGTTTTGTGCAAAATATGGATGACCTAGGCGATAAAGAAAAATCTATTTTTATAGAGCATCCAGATCTTGAAAATAAATTGCTTTCTTGTGTACCTGCATTTGGCGGTGGAAAAATAAGTTACTGCGATAAGGCCAAAATATCGGGTGTGCTGAATCGTGAATTTTCGGAAGGTTTCTTGTGTAAATTCAATGGGGTCAGCGATTTCATTATTTTCAGAAACGATGCTGTATTTAACGTTAAGTTATAATAAAATATTGACAGCGTTGAGTAATTGCTGACATGGTTAACTGGCGAAGGTGGGAGAGCCATTGTTATGAATGAAAAATTGATGCCAATATCCCTTTTTCAGGCAAGGGAGATCGCCGATCAGCAAGCACGTATTGATCTTGAAGGATACGCAGGTTCACTTCAGAGGTGCTAGAAAATGAATATCTGGAAGCTGAACACTGCTGGATGTTTTTTCGATCTAGGGAAATTGATGTTCCGCTAGACGCTACGCTTGGAATCAAGTGGGCGCATGTGGTTAGCAAAAACGGGACATATAGTATGGTTCAAGACTTCTCGGAAGATCCACAAAGACTCCAGGCGTATTTGCAATGTATGTCAGATCATTTCAAAACACGTGGAGAGTGAGTCTCGGCGACTCAGCTTCGAAGTCAAATAATCCCGCGCGTTTGCAAAAAAAGCACCGTTGGGGCTACCATACGTTTTTTTGACGGCGGGCCCCGCGATGAAAACTGTGAACTTCCCTTCGGGGGTGTCCGTGCCGGTGCTGGGGCAGGGCACGTGGAATATGGGCGAGGAGGCCGCGCGCAAGCGCGATGAGGTCCGCGCCCTGCAACTGGGCCTCGATCTCGGCATGACCCTGATCGATACCGCCGAAATGTACGGCGACGGCGGTGCTGAGGAAGTGGTTGGCGAAGCCATCGCCGGCCGTCGCGACGAGGTCTACCTCGTCAGCAAAGTCTATCCGCACAATGCCAACCTCGAAGGCACGCAGGCCGCCTGCGAACGCAGCTTGCGCCGTCTGAAGGTCGATTGCATCGATCTCTATCTGCTGCACTGGCCCGGCTGCTTCTCGCTCGACGAGACCTTCGACGGTTTCGAAGCACTCAAGAAGGCCGGTAAGATCAAGGACTACGGCGTCAGCAACTTCGATCTCGAAGGCATGCAGGACGCCGTCGATTGCGGCGCCGTCGCCACAGACCAGGTGCTGTATAACCTCATCAAACGCGGCATCGAATTCGATCTGCTGCCGTGGTGCCGCCAGCAGGGCATGCCGGTGATGGCCTACTCGCCGCTGGAATCGAGCGGCCGCGAACAAGCCGCGTTGCTGGACAATCCCGGTCTGCACGCTGTCGCCCACGCTCACGGCGTCACTCCGGCGCAGATCGCGCTGGCGTGGGTGCTGCACCAGGATGGCGTGATCGCCATCCCCAAAGCCACCGACCCCGTTCACGTGCGCGCGAACCGCGCCGCTGCCGACATCAAACTCTCCCCGCAGGATCTGGCCGCATTGGATCATGCATTCCCACCCCCACGTCGGCGCCGCGCGCTCGACATGCGTTAAAGGATCTATGAAACATAAACTGCTTTGTTTAAGCCTGCTGCTGGCCAGTACCGGCGCCTGGGCACAGGAAGTTCCCGATGCCGATGCCGACGCGCCGCAAGTGGTGGAAGTGGGGGGCGTGAAGAACCCCGAACTCAAGTCCTACAAGGTGATGCTGAAAGGCGTGGACGCTTTCGAAGCGAACCGCAAATACGCGCCCGCCGCGCCGATGAAATTCAAGCTGGTGTCCGCCACGCCCGGCGCATCGGTGGAGGGTGTTACGCTGCGCATCGCCGGCGACAATACCTCGGAAAACGTCCCGGTCGCGGCGGATGGCACCTTCGTCCTGCCGCGCATTCAGGCTGCCATCGACGACAAGGCGGATCTGGTAACGAACAAGAAGAAGAGCGTAGTTCGTTGGCGCGGCGATATCCACACCCCCGGCGTTCCGGTAAATGCACGCCGGCTGGGCGATCTGCGCATGGAGTGCGAGATCGGGTGGGCCGTTAATCGGGAAGACATCCCTTTCCTGATTCGTAACGGCCTTGCGCTGGCTGGTGGCGCTTGCCACATCAAGAGTATCCAGCTACGCTACCAGGCGCCGTTGAATGCGACCGGAGTGACGCTGGTCTCCGGCGACCGCCGCATGCCGCTGCCGTTTATCCCCAAGTACAAGAATGTGTTTTCTCCGCCGGTGGCCGACACCAGCTGGGATGACGAATCGCTGATCGAGTACGAGTTCTCGACGGCGTCCATGTAAAGCTCCAAGTAAAAGTTATGTTCAATCGAATCAAGCAGCTGTTCTCGTCCAAGGACACCAGCAACCATATCCTGATCAATGCCTATTGCACGGTTGCCGACGTGCCCAAGCCCGGCTTCCCGCATGTGCTGAATGCCCGGCGCGACCTGTCCAATCGGGAACTACAGCCGCATCTCAACGGGTTGATGAACCACCTGGCGCAGGCTGGCGGAGGGAAGATGACGCAGGTTCGGTACCACACGATCCGCCATGTGCAGCGCGTGCGCCAGCATGTCAGCCTGTCCATCGAGGCCGGTGCAATGGACGGGTTCACTGCCTGGGCGGAGGCTGCAAACGCGATCGCGTTCATGGAGAATGGCAGTGTGCGCGATCCGCAAGGGCGCATCCTGCTGCCCGCAAGCGGTGACGATGGCGACCCTAAAGCCGTCGTGCCATATCCGCAGCAGGCCTGGCAGCGCAAGGCGCGCTCGGAACAGCTGCTTGCAGCGCGCAAGATCGTTGTGCCAGCGACGCTGCCGCCCTTAGTCTCCGAGCCGGAGCTGCGTTTGCGCATGCCGGAAGATGTGCTGCGCAGGATGCTGGCGCTATTTGTGGTCGCGATCCGCGCGGAGTCGCTGTCGGGTGGCCACGCCATTGCCGTCGACGAGCTGAAAAAACGCTTCCCGCCTGCCTTTGCCGGCTTGACCGATGCGGAGCGGGCCTTCCTCGCGAAGGATGCGCCAACGGAGCAGGAGACCACGCAGTTCCTGTGGCGGTATGAAGCCATCCTTGTGCTGCAGTGGGTTCTTGGCCTGCAGGAGGAATTGCCGTTTGCCGACGCGATCTGCGACGTGGCTTCGATCTCGCGCACCGTCATCGAACGCGGTACTGAAGGCTTGCGCAAGCAGCTGGCCATGCGTCCGGCGGTGGAGATCCTGGATGCGCTGGATCTGCACTACCGCCAGCACTGGGCCACGCGCCAGGCGATTCTGAAGAAGGCCGCTGCGCCCGCCGGACTGAATGACGGTGTGCTGCAAGAGCGCCACCATGCCTTGAACTGGCTGGTGCATTTCGAAGACCGCGACTGGGACGAAGTCGATACCCCAACCTGACCTGCAAACATCTATGAGCCTTCAATCCGTTCGTGAGTTTTTCCTCGCCCGAGATCTTCATCTTCCCATCGTGGAGCTGGACGTCAGCACCGCTACTGTGGCGCTGGCGGCGGAGGCGCACGGCGTCGAGCCGGGCCGCATCGCAAAGACCTTGGCCTTCCGCGTTCGTGATGGACGCGTGATCCTGCTGGTTGCAAGCGGTGTCGCCCGCATCGATAACCGCAAGTTCCGCGAAGCCTTCGGCAAGGGCAAGATGCTGCCGCCCGAAGAAGTCGCGGAAACCACCGGCCATCCGGTCGGTGGTGTCTGTCCTTTCGGCCTGGCGCAGGCACTGCCGGTGTATGTCGATGAGTCGTTGCGTAATTTCGACGAGGTGCTGCCGGCCGCTGGCTCGGTCAACAGCGTGGTGCGGATGTCGCCGGACATGCTGGCGTCGGTCACGCAAGCGCAGTGGGTGGATGTCTGCTGACCGCTAACTAAAGGTCAAGCGTCAACGCCGCACCTTCAGCACGCGAGACGCAGATGCACATGCGGCCTTGCGCGTGCTGCTCCGGCGTGAGCGCATCATCGCGATGGTCGGGAACCCCGGCCACCACATCGACCGCGCAGGCGCCGCAGTTGCCGATGCGGCAGGAGGCTGGCGCCGCCACACCCGCTGCCTGGACGGCGTCCAGGATGCTGCGGTCTGCTGCGACCTCGATCACTTTACTGCTGCGGCGTAGCGTTACGGCGATTGTCCGGTCGCTGTTGCGCGCCGTGTTGCTGGCAAACCGTTCGAACCGCACGCGGTCGTCGGCGATGCCAGCGTTGCGGGCGGCTGCCTGTACGGCGGCGATCAGCCGCTCCGGTCCGCACGTGTAGATCTCCGTGTCGCGTCCTGCGTTGGCGAGCAGCGCTTCGATATCCATGCGTTTGTTCTCGTCGGCTGTGTAGACTACCAGCCGCTCTCCGAACGCTGCCGCCAGCTCATCGAGGAAGGGTGCCTCGGCGCGCGAACGCACCGCGTAGTGCAGGACGAAGGTGCGGCCTTGTTCCGATAGCGTGTGTGCCATGGCTTTTAACGGCGTGATGCCGATGCCGCCTGCGATCAGCAGCGCGGGCCGGGCGCCTTGCGAGAGTGCGAAGTCGTTGCCCGGCATGGCGCAATGCAGCGTCATTCCCAGCCTGTATTCGGCGTGGACGGCTTGCGATCCTCCGCTTCCGCTGTCCTCGCGCTGGACGGCAATTTCGTAGGTGCTTGCCATGTCAGGGGCGGAGGCGATCGAGTAGCGGCGCGTGCCGATCGCGCCACCGGGCAGAGTTACGGGTACGTCGATGTGCGCGCCAGCCTGTATCGGAGGCAGGGGCTTGCCGTCCGCGCTGCGCAGTTCATAGGAGCGTACGCGCGGCGTCAACTGGCGTACGCCGCTAATGGTCAATGCCAGTGGCCCGGCGCCAAGCCGTTCTGCCTGCGCGGACGCGGTTGGCTGCGAGGCGGCCTGCGCCAGCTTGGCAACCTGCTCCTTCAATCGTTTGAGCTGCGCGTGCAGCGGCGCCGTCATCGAGGCGACTTCCTGCTCCGTGTAGCGCGGCGTGATGTGCTGCGGGCAGTTCCAGTCATAGCCTTCCACGGTGATGATAAAGGCGCGTTCGATCCGGGCGCTGTAGCCTGGCATGCGTAACTGCTCGATCAGCGCCGGGTCGTCGGCGGCTTCCACCGTGCGTGCGCGGCCGATGATCTTCAGCCGCACCTGCTCGGCGTAGTCGACCAGTATCAGCGAAATGCGGTCATCCGTTTTCAGGTTGCCCACGCTGAGATACTGCACATTCCCGCGGAAATCCGCGAAGCCCAGCGTCTTCGCGTCGAGCACGCGCAGGAAGCCTTGCGGCCCGCCGCGATGCTGCACGTAGGGCCAGCCGGTCTCGCCGACGGTCGCCTGGAAGAAGTGATCCATCCCTTCGATGAAGGAGGTCTCCCTGCGTCCCAGGCTGTCCTGGCGGTTTTCCATCTGATCGAGGAAGGCATACTGGTCACGGCTTCCCATGTCGGTTTGAACTTCGCGTACCGTTGGCGTGAAGGTGATATCGGAATAGGCGCGTCCCATGATGTGCTCCTCGATCAGAATGAAATCAGGCTGCTATTTTCAGTTCGACTTTCGGGAAGTCGATCTCCACGCGGCTGGCCTTGCCCAGGATGTTGGTCAGGAAGTTCATGCCCACGTGGGTGATGATCTCCACGATATCCGATTCGCTGTAGCCCGCGCTGCGGACTTCTGCCAGTTCGACGGCGCTGATCTCGCCCTTTTTCTCCATCAGGCTTTGCGCGAACTTTACCGCCACGGCGGCTTGCGCGTCCTCGCTGGTGCCGTTGCGGGCGGCGGTCATCTCATCGCCGCTCAAGCCGGTCTTGCGGCCGATGGCGGTGTGCGCCGAGACGCAGTATTCGCAGCTGTTCTGCTGCGCCAGCGCCAGCGCGATGCGCTCGCGGGTCAGCGCGTCCAGCGTGCCGCCGTTGGCGACACCGTGCAGGCCGAGGAAGGCGCGCAGCGCGACCGGCGAGTTGGCGAATACCTTGAGGAAGTTGGGCACCATGCCCAGCTGGCCCTGGATGGCGTCCAGCAGGGCTTTTTGTTCGGCGTTGGCGGTGGCGTTTTCGATGGTGGCGATGCGGGTCATGGTGGTTCTCCTTGGTTGAGGGTTGTTTGTTCAGCGAACACTTGCAGTTTCATCGATAAGCGAGATAATGGGAATCCGTTAAATTTACAATAAACTATTTCTAAATCAGGAATAATATGGACAAGCTCTCCGCCATGGCCATCTTCGTGGCCGTCGTCGATGAAGGCGGATTTGCCGCCGCCGCCCGCAAGCTGAAGATCTCGCCGCCGGTGGTGACGCGCGCCGTCACGGAGCTGGAGGGGAGCATGGGCGTGCGCCTGCTGCTGCGCACCACCCGCGTGGTGCGGCTGACCGAGGTCGGCGCGCGCTACGCCGCCGATTGCCGCCGCATCCTGGCCGACGTGGCGGAGACCGAAACCTCCGCCGCCGGCTCGCACGGAGCGCCGCGGGGGCGCCTGGTGATTACGGCCTCGGTGATGTTCGGCGCGATGTACGTCACGCCCATCGTCACCGAATACCTGCGCCGCTATCCGGAGACCGATGTCGAATGCCGCTTCCTCGACCGCGTCGTCAACATGATGGACGAGGGCGTGGACGCGGCGATCCGCATCGGCACGCTGCCAGATTCCAGTTACCAGGCGGTGCGCGTGGGGCAGGTGAGGCAGGTGCTGTGCGCATCGCCCGCATACCTGTCCGCACGCGGCACGCCCGCTATACCGCAGGATCTGGCTCACCACGATCTGATCGCCGCCAGTCCCGTCACCGCCACCAACGACTGGCGCTTCGAATACGAGGGCAAGCCGCAGACGGTGAAAGTGCATCCGCGCCTGAGCAGCACCAGCAACGATGCCGCCTTGCGCGCCGCGCTGGATGGCTTCGGCATCACGCGCGTGCTGTCCTACATGGCCGCGCCGTATCTGGCCGACGGCCGTTTGCAAACCATCCTGGACCGCTACGAAACGCCCCCGGTGCCGGTGAGCGTGGTGCACCACGAAGGCCGCCATTCCTCCCGCAAGCTGCGCGCCTTCCTGGACATGGCGATCGCCACGCTGCGTGGCGACGACGCACTGGCCCGATAAAATTGTATACAAAATTCGTTGACAATGTATCCGGCGAGGCGCAATATCGTCGTCAATAAACGCGTCGGTCACGAGCTGTTGCGTTGCTAAGCACCATTTCTACACACGGTTAAGGGCAGCCCGTGTGGGTAGTAGTTGCAAAGTAACGCCCATTAAAAAAAGACAGACGGAGACGCGTTTATGAATCACTTGTTATTTCAGGTCGAGGATCGGCCACCCCTATTCACAACCGTACTGCTGGCGGCCCAGCACATGCTTGCCGCGCTTGGCGGCATCATCGCCGTGCCGCTGGTGGTGGGCGCTGCGCTCAAGCTGCCGGCCGACCAGATCATCACGCTGATCAACGCCGCCTTGCTGGGTTCAGGCATTGTCACCATGGTCCAGTGCAAAGGCATAGGCCCTGTCGGCATCAGGCTTCCTTGCGTGATGGGCACCAGCTTCGCCTTCGTCGGCGCGGCCATCAGCGTAGGTCTTGAACACGGCGTCCCGGCGATACTGGGTTCCTCGCTGGCCGCTTCGGTGGTGATGATCGTCGGCAGCTGCTTCATGCCGAAGATCCGCAAGCTGTTCCCGCATGCCGTTACCGGCGTGGTGGTGACGATGATCGGCCTGTCGCTGGTGCCGGTGGCTGTGGATTGGGCTGCGGGCGGGCATGCGCCGGGCGCCGTCTATGGTTCTCCGCTCAACCTGGGCATCGCAGCGTTCGTGCTGGTCACGGTCATCATGCTGGTCCAATTCGGCAAGGGCATCGTGTCGGCGGCGGCGGTGGTGATCGGCATGTTCATCGGCTACCTGGTCTGCGTATCG
This sequence comes from Rugamonas rivuli, assembly GCF_009380165.1. Lineage (GTDB taxonomy): Bacteria > Pseudomonadota > Gammaproteobacteria > Burkholderiales > Burkholderiaceae_D > Rugamonas > Rugamonas rivuli. The sequence continues at coordinate 1,083,339 of NZ_WHUF01000001.1, read as the reverse complement.
CTCGGCATGATCGACTTCTCGCAGGTACAGAATGCGCCGGTGTTTGCGCTGCCGCAGCCGCTCCATTACGGCATGACCTTCCCGCTGGCCGGCATCGTCGCCATGGCGATCGCCTACCTGGTGACGATGGTCGAAACCACCGGTACCTTCATGGCGCTGGGCGCCGCCACCAACACCAAGATGCGAGGCAAGACGCTGGCGCGCGGCATTCTGTGCGACGGCGTCGGTTCGGCTTTCGCCGCGCTGATGTCCAGCCCTCCGGTATCGACCTTTGCGCAGAACGTCGGCGTGGTCTCTCTGACCGGCGTCGCCAGCCGCCACGTGGTTGCGCTGACCGGTGCGATGCTGTTCCTGGCCGGTCTGTTCCCAATATTGGGAGCGGTGGTCGTGACCATACCGCAGCCGGTGCTGGGCGGCGCGGGGCTGATGATGTTCGCGATGATTATCTCGGCCGGTGTGCAGTTGCTGAGCCATGTCGAGCACACCAAGCGCAATGGCGTCATCATGGCGGTGGCGATCGGCTGCGGTCTGGCGGTAACGGTGCGCCCGGAGCTGCTGTCCAAGCTGCCAGCCTTCGTCAAGGAAGTCTTCGGCTCGGGCATCACGGTCGGCGCGTTGGTCGCTGTGGTCTTGAACCTGGTGCTGCCTGAACGTCCGCTCGAACTGAACGACGATGACGAAGAAGAGGAAGTACCGCAGGCTTTTTTAACCTCGGAGCGTGAAGCAGCTTAAAATACGTCCGATATCAACCCTACTGTTTCCGCAGTGCCCGCGCATTGTTTCCGCAGTGTTTAACCATCATAGAACTTATGACTAAAACCCTACTGATCAAGAATGCGCGCGTGCTGGTGACGATGGACGACGAGCGCCGTGAAATCGCCGATGGCGCCGTCTACATCCGGGACAACCTGATCGAACAGGTCGGCCGCAGCGCCGATCTGCCGCAGCAGGCGGACGAGATCATCGATGCCGCCAACCATGTGGTGATGCCCGGCCTGGTCAACACCCACCATCATATGTACCAGAGCCTGACGCGCGTGATACCGGCCGCGCAGAACGGCGAGTTGTTCAACTGGCTGACGAACTTGTATCCAATCTGGGCCAACCTGACGCCGGAGATGGTCCATGTATCGACGCTGGCGGCGATGTCGGAGCTGATCCTGTCCGGCTGCACGACCAGCAGCGACCACCTGTACATCTACCCCAACGGCTGCAAGCTCGATGACAGCATCGAGGCGGCCGGCAAGATCGGCATGCGCTTCCATGCCGCGCGTGGTTCGATGAGCGTGGGCCAGTCCAAGGGCGGCTTGCCGCCGGATCGCGTGGTGGAGGAGGAGGGCGCTATCCTCAAGGATACGCAGCGCCTGATCGAAACCTATCACGATGCGGGCCGCTATGCGATGCAGCACATCGTGGTGGCGCCTTGTTCGCCGTTCTCGGTGTCCCGCGATTTGATGAAGGAAGCGGCGACGATGGCGCGCAGCTTCGGCGTATCGCTGCACACGCATCTGGCGGAAAACGCGAACGACATCGCCTACAGCCGCGAAAAATTCAATATGACGCCCGCCGAATACGCCGAGGACTGCGGCTGGGTGGGCCACGATGTCTGGCACGCGCACTGCGTGCAACTGGACGACGACGGCATCTACATGTTCGGCCGCACCGGCACGGGCATTGCGCACTGCCCGTGTTCGAACATGCGGCTGGCATCCGGCATCGCGCCGATCCGCAAGATGATCGACAGCGGCGTGCCGGTGGGCCTGGGCGTGGACGGTTGCGCATCCAACGATTCGGGCCACATGATGGGCGAAGTGCGGCAGGCGATGCTGCTTCAGCGCGTGGGCTTCGGCCCCGATGCGATGACGGCGCGGCAGGCGCTGGAGATGGCGACGCTCGGCGGCGCCAAGGTGTTGAACCGCGACGATATCGGCGCGCTCAAGCCGGGCATGGCGGCGGATATCGTGATGTTCAAGCTCGATACGATAGGTTTCGCCGGTGCGCTGCATGATCCGGTTGCGGCGCTGGTGTTCTGTACGCCGCCGAATGTCTCATACAGCATCATCAACGGCAAGGTGGTGGTGCGCGATGGTGTGCTGGGCACCATCGATCTGCCGGTGGTCATCGAGCGCCACAACGCGCTGGCGCATCAATTGGCTTTGGCCGCTCGCTGATAACTGGCGATGGCCTGGCTCAGGGCCTGCTGCATGTGCTGTTCGTGTGCCGCCTGGTCTTCCGGCGCCACGCCGGCGGTGGCAGGCGCCTGGCCTTCGCTGCGCTGGCGCCATTCGTCCAGCGCTTGCTCCAGATAGGCGTCTTCGTTGCCGAACCATTCGAGTGCGATGCGCTCACCGAGCATGCGGATGCGCAGCTGCCGGCGTTGCTGCTGCCAGCTGATGATGCGGTTCAGGTCTTGCGACGCGGCGTCGGCGGAGGTGAAGTGCTGCGCCGCCAGCAGTTCGTCGTGCGCGGTCAGGTAGCGTTGATAGCGGGCGGCGATCTGGATTGCTTCGTTGGCTGCGCCGGTTGGCAGTGCGCGGCGCAGGTAGGCTTCAAGCTCGGCTTCACCGCGGTTTAGCAGAAAACTGTCCATCAACTGATGCAGCGCGAAGTCTGCGATGAGTTCCTGTTTGTCGGTGAGCGAGAGGTCGGGCGCGATGGCGGCGGCTGCGGGATAGGCTGCGGCGCTCGCGGTGGCGCGGGCGGCCAGGCTGCCGGCGGGCGCAGGGCCTGGCATGGGCGTTGGCGCCGGCGTGGGAGCGGTTTCGGCATGCCGCGCCCACACCGTGAGCAGGGCCGCCGCCATCATCACCGCCGCGAGTGCTGCAGCTGCTTTCATCAGTACGTCGGCCAGCCGCCGCTGAAGGTCAGGTCGTTGATGAACAGGACGCCGTTGTAGCCGTTCTGGCTATCCAGTTCATGCCGCACCATCACGCCATTCGCCACTGACTCGCCGCCCGGCGCGATGAAGCGTCCACCGCCCGCATCCAGCGTGGTGCCGCCGCCATTGAGCATGTCGACGCCGTTCTTGTCCAGGTAAGGCCCGGTCACGCTGGTCGAGCGGCCATATGAAATGTGGTAGGTGCTGTTGGCGCCATCGCAGCATTTGCCCTTGGAGACAAACAGGTAGTAGTACGAGCCATTACTCATGATGAAGGAGTTCTCGATGCCGGTGCTGTCGGCGGCCAGGTGGTACCAGCTGCCGGTGGGTTTGAGCGTGTTCGCATCGACCCGCGTGGTGTAGATCCCTGTCCAGAACGAGCCGAAGGACAGCCACGGCTGGCCTGCCTTATCGACGAAGAAGTTGGGATCGATGGCGTTGTAGTTGTTGCCCGGCGCGGAGGTCAGGACCGCGCCTTTGTCGGTCCAGTTACCCGTTGCGATGCTGCTGGCCGTGGCCAAGCCGATGGCCGATTTCTGCGAGCCGAACGTGGACACCGCGTAGTACAGGATCGCCTTGCCGTTCCAGACGTGGATATCCGGCGCCCACACCGTCTTGGAGTTGTTGTTGTACTGGCCCCACCACGACAGGCCGCCGCCGAAAATGCTCACGCCCTGCGTCCATGCGTGGCCGTCCGGCGAGAACTTCACGCCGATGCCGGTGTCGCTGGTCTCGGTGATCCACCAGGTGCTGTTTTCCTTGTAGACGCTGGGGTCGTGCGTGATGAGGGAGCCGGTGAGCGTCCAGGTGGACGCCTGTGCGCCTGCGGCGCAGAAGGCGATAGCCGTCGCCGCCGCCCATTGCTTGAGTAGCTGTTTAGTCATTTGTCGTCTCGCGTTATAGGTTTTGTGTCTGCCGATGCAGGATTTCATGCTGCGACAGGCGCGAGGACGCGTCCAATGAATTTTTATCGGAGACTGATACCGCGATCCGTATCGCTACATCAGCAGCGCGGAGACCAGGTCTTTCTTCGCCGGGCTGGCGTTGACGTCGAAATTGAGTGCCGCTTCCACGTGGCTCAGGTGATGCAGCATCAACTCCGCCGCCTTGTCCGCATCGCCCGAGCGGGCGGCGGCCAGGAAGGCTGCGTGTTCGTCGGATGAGCAGGCGGCGTCGCGCTCCGATTGATACAGCATGGTGATGAGCGAACTGCGGCCCACCAGTTCGCGCACGATTTCCTTCAGCACCTGGTTGCCCACCACGTCCGCCAGCAGCACGTGGAAGTCGCCCAGCAACTGCTGGCGCATCTTCGACGGCACTTGCGACAGCGCGTTGCGTTCCTCCTTCAGATGCTTCTCCAGCATCTTGTAATCGGCCGCCTTGGCCTTGGCGGTGAACTCGCGCGCCAGCGCCGCCTCGATGATGCGGCGCGCTGCGAAGATCTCGCGTGACTCCTGCTCGCTCGGCTGGCTGACCACGGCGCCTTTGTCGGGAACCATATTGATCAACTTGTCCTTCGACAGTATCAGCAGCGCGGCGCGGATCTTGGTGCGGCTGACCGAGTACAGGCGGCACAGCGCTTCTTCGCGCAGCTTGGTCCCCGGCGGCAGCTTGCGCGCCGCGATGGCTTCGGCGAGGTTGTTGGCGATATCGTTGGCGCTTTCGGCGGGGAGTGTGCTGGACATGAAGTGGCTGTTGGTATCGTAGTGTCGTTTTTTCGTCCCATGATACATCGGCTGCATGGGATTGACTATGTGGCAGTGTTGTCTGCGTAATCGCATTACATATGTGTCGAATGATAATTTTATGGAAGCGATTCCCGCAGCTAATTGTGAAAACGATAGCGATTTCCGCTTGTTGTTTACTGTAGTTCTGCTACATTTTATCTGGGCTGCAGTATTTCCCAAAATACAAAATATAACGACACGGAGATAAAAATGATGAAAACCTTACTGGCCGCCGGCCTGCTGGGCGGTTGCGCCCTCGCGCCTGCGCATGCCGCATTCAACCCCGCCGATACCTCGGTGCAGATGTTCCGCTGGAAGTGGAACGACATCGCCAAGGAGTGCACCAACTGGCTCGGGCCGCAGGGCTTTGGCGCGGTGCAGGTGTCGCCGCCGCAGGCCTCGGCCAGCCTGGGCGCGTGGTGGGACGTGTATCAGCCGGTGAACTTCGCTTCGTTGAAGAGCAATATGGGCACCGAAGCCGAGTTCCAGGCCATGATCAACACCTGCCACACCGCCAAGGTGCGCGTGTATGCGGACGTGGTGGTCAACCATCTGGCGGCAGGTTCCGGCACCGCCACCGATGGCTCGACATGGAACTCGACGACGCTGGCCTATCCCTTCTTCAGCGCCAACGATTTCCATCCCGCTTGCGACATCGCCGGCGGCGACTACGGCTCGCCGGGCAACCGCTACAACGTGATGTTCTGCCGCCTGAGCGGCCTGCCGGACCTGAAGACCGACGGCGCCTACGTGCAAGGCCAGGTCAAGACCTACCTGACCAAATTGATCAACATGGGCGTGGATGGAGTGCGCTTCGACGCCGCCAAGCATATGCAGCCTGGCGATCTGCAGGCGATCATGAGCGGCGTCACGCACACCACCACGGCCGGCGAGGCGCTGTGGATCACGCAGGAGGTGATCCCGGACAGTAACGTGGTGCGCTCCGACTACTACAGCGTCGGCACGCTGAACGAATTCCAGTACACCTTCGCCATCAAGGCCATGTTCCGCAACGAGAACGGCGCCAGCCTGTCGCAGGTGCGCGCCATCATGGGCACGCCGGGCAACTGGGGCGGCACCTGGGGCTTCGTGCCGAGCGAGAAGGCGACCGTCTTCGTCAACAACTGGGACACGGAGCGCAACGGCAGCTCGCTGGTGGCCAGCAATTACGTCTCCGGCGCCACCAACGACACGCAAGGCACCAAGCGCTACGACCTGGCCAACATCTTCATGCTGGCGTGGCCTTACGGTTCGGCGCAACTGCATTCGGGCTTCCGCTTCACCAGTTTCGACCAGGCCCCGCCGAGCGCCAGTCCGTTCGACGCCAGCGGCAACCCGCTGATCAACCAGCAGTGGGACTTCATCCATCGCTGGAGCGACATCTCGAACATGGTCGCGTTCCGCGCGGCGACGTCGGGACAGGGCGTGGACTACTTCACCAACGGCACCGCCAACCAGATCGCTTTCGGCCGCGGCGCCAAGGGCTTCGTGGCGATCAACAATGAGTACGCGGCCTGGAACGCCTCGCTGCAAACGCTGCTGCCTGCCGGGACTTACTGCAACGTGGTGCACGGCCAGCTGAACGCCGCCGGCACGGCCTGCACCAGCGACAGTGTCACCGTCGGCAGCAATGGCGTCATCAGCGTGAGCATACCGGCCAATGGCGGCGCGACGGTGCCTGCGGTGGCGCTGCACATCAACCAGAAGATAGCCGGTGGCGGCGGCAGCTGCACCACGGTGCCAGTCACCTTCCGTGTGGCGAACGCGAATACGGTGGTGGGGCAGAACGTCTACGTGGTGGGCAACCGCGCGGAGCTGGGCAACTGGGTACAGGGCGCCAGCGATCAGCTGAACATCGAAGGCAGCGGCGCCAACGTGCCATGGTCGCGCACCTTCCAGCTGCCGCCGTCGACGGCGATCCAGTACAAGTTCATGAAGTACGGCGTGAGCACCGTGTGGGAGAGTAACCAGTCCACCGCCAGCGGCAATCGCGAAGCGACCACGCCGGCTTGCGGCGGATCGGTCACGCTCGACGCGGGCAGCTTCAAGTTTTAATGCACGCTGGCTGGAACAGCCTTTTCCTGCTGGACGAGGATGAAGGGGCTGACGACGACTGCCCACAGTTCGGCGTTGGTCTCCAGCCATTTCGCCGCCTGCTCGTCGCTGACTTTGGCGAGCAGGCCGGCGTTCATCCACTGGCCGATGTTGGCCTTGTCGTCGTGCGAGATGCGCACAGCCACGTCGACCAGGTCCAGCGAATCGGCGATCCACACCACATTGCCGGCGGCGAAATGCTTGAGCAGTTCGGTCCATGGCAGGCGCGCGGTTTCGCGGTTCACTTTGAGGCGCAGGTCGGTGTCGTTTTCAGGTTTGGTTTGCATGATTCAGATAATTTCGATGATCGGTTCCGGGCTACCCCGCCATGTTAACCGATAGGCCGCACCTTTGCGAACATTGCCCACCAGCGCAGGCCGGAAGCAGGCCAGGTTGATGCCGCCCGCCAGCCGCACGCTCGGGTAGATGATGCCCAGCGAACCGCCTTCCAGCAGGCGCTCGGCCAGGATCTGCGATTCGATGTAGCTGTCCGGCGCCAGGCAGCCCAGGTAGCGCGGCTGGCCGCGCAGGTCGTGGAACTGGGCCGTGAAGTCGGCCAGCATGGTCTGGTACTGGACGCTGTCGTCGAAGCGGTTGATCTCGGCGTATTCGACGGTTTTGTGGAAGGTGATTTCGGCCAGTGCGGTTTCGGCGTTGAAGGCGCAGTACCACGCGCCGCGATCGCCGCCGTTGAAGCGGCTGCCTTCAGGGCGGGCGTAGGTATAGGCCGCGTTCACGATGCGGAAGTTCGGCACGCCGAACACCAGTTCATCCATCGTGATGCCTGGGGCGCCGCCGTTCTGCGCCTGCAGGCGTGCGTTGGTGGCGTTATCCAGTTCAAACAGGTCGCGCAGATCCTGGTCGTTGTCGGCCAGCGGGGCCAGTACCGAGTCTTCCATGTCGGCGAAGCGCGATGGCAGCAGGCGGCAGGTGTCGAACTGGCGCAGCGTGGTGAGGGGTGGAATCAGGCTGACCGGCACTTACAGTCCTCCGCGGCGGGCGTCCAGCAATTGGCGGACGGTCTGCATGGCGGGCAGGCCGCCGGCGGCGATATAGGTCAGCGGTGTGCGGCCGCCGAAGATGATGTTGGTGTTGGCGAGCCCCATCCATTCGTCGGCGAGCTTGTCGCCGTAGAGGATGTGCAGTGCCTTGTAGATGCCCAGCAGGTAGGAGATGCGGGTGATGCAGTCCACCTCCAGCGTGCGTTCCGGGTTCTTTTTCCATTCGTAGTAGGCGCTGCTGGAGATGCCGCCCAACAGTTCGCGGGCATCGTCGTCGCGCAGTTTCCAGGCGGCGGCCAGCTTGAAAAAGCCCTTCAGGGCCGCTTTGGAGAGCCGCTCACGCTCGGCCTTGGCGTTCAGGTCGATCAGTACGGTTGGTTCGAAGCGGCTACGTGGGTAGGCGTAGGTCAGATTCATAAATCCTCCGTTGATGGAGTAGTTATACTCCTTTTTAGGATGGATGGCAATCGGGGATCAACTGGACTACCATTGTCTTGTCGATAGAATAAGGGGGGGCGGTTATGAAATGGGCAAATCTGGCGCTGGCGAACGTGTTGATGGTGATGGCGGCGGCTTCGGTCGCGGCGCCGGCCTTTACGGGCGTGCAGGAGCAGGTGGCTAACGTCGAGCGAGCTTTCGCGGCAACCATGAAGGCGAGGGATCATGCGGCCTTCGTCGCGTTTTTGTCCGATGAGGCGGTGTTCAGCGGCGGCACGCAGCCTTTGCGCGGCAAGAAGGCTGTGGCGGACGAGTGGAAGAAGTTCTTCGCCAAGCCGGACGCGCCATTTTCCTGGGAGCCGGACGAGGTCGAAGTGCTGGCCTCAGGCACGCTGGCCAAGACCTCGGGGCCGGTGCACGGCCCCGACGGCAAGCTGATCGCGCGATTCAGCTCGGTCTGGCGGCTGGAAGCGCCAAACACCTGGCGCATCGTGTTCGATGGCGGCGTGGAGGTCTGCGACTGTAAAAAACCATAGGGATGCGCCGCTTCCTCGCGCGGCGTGGCCCGTTTATGCTCCCCAGTGCTGGATGGCGATCCAGTTTGCCGGACTGTCGCGCTGGATCTCGATGACGAACTTGTCCGGATTCAGCGCCACGAAAATCTCGATGATGCCGGGAAGCACGATATTGGGTGTGCATTCGGCCTTGAACTCCGATATGTCGTCGATCAGCCCCACAATCTGTGCCTTGCGTACACGCAGCACCACAATGATCGCCTTGCTGACGCCCGCAGTGTATTCGTTATAGCAAGGTACGGCGAAGTTGTGCTTCGTGAAGTAGACGTTGCGCGCCGTTTTCATTTCCTCGATGCGGTAGTAGAGGGTGACGTACTGCATCGCCCAGATCGTCAGGCAGTGCCCCGGCATATTGGCAATTTGCAGCGCCTTGGCGATCACCCCAGGTAGCTTCCTTGTATCAGAGTATTTGGGCACCGTGTTGATTACCAATGGCGCAGCGCCGTAACCGAGCTGTATTGCCAGCGCCTGTAGGGCCGCATCGCTGCTGGTTCTGAGGTTCGGGCCGTCGCCGTCGCCGCCGTTGGGCACGAAGACTATTGCCACAGGCACCGCCACCAGGAGCTCGATCGTGGCCAACGGCGCCCCAAGGCAGATCAAGTAGGCCAAGCCTTCTTTCACTTTCTGGAATAGCGGATGCGTGCTGAGAACCGTATTCATCTGCGAGGCTAGCCGCTTATCGCGATTACGGGCAAATGCCCCCTGCGGATGCGCGATATCGTTGCCGGTACGCAGGAAAGTGGGAATCAATCCTGCGAGTTTGATGGAGTTCGCTATCTCGACGTTGGTCGTGTGATAGATCCAGTCGCTGGGCTGCGATGGCAAGTGTACCGTGGGCGCCAGCAATTGCCGCACGTTTGGCCTGACCATCGTCGAGCACTTCGGACAAATCCTGGCGCCTGGCGCCAGCATGGAGACCTTCATGCAGGCGCTGCACTTGTACAGCAACTTGCGCGCCGTCAGGCGTGGGCAGGTCGGGCAGTCGAAAAATGCGTTGCCGCTGACGTTGGGCACCTGGACATAGCGGTTGCAATCGGGGCAGGCGATGGTGGGCATTGGAGGGAGGGCGCGCTAAGCAGGAAGGGATATCATAGCCTCTTAATTGCTAATTTTGTATTTAATTCGGAATGTTGTTTTTAAGCTCGGGAGGCGCAGTTCAGCATCCACTGCACGCCAAACTGGCGGCTATACCGGTGAGCACAGAGCTATTTTTTTAATGGGGCGGGCTTGGGCATCAGGATTAACATGGAACGCACCTTTTTGCCGCTTCCTGTGGTGTCGCTGGCGCTTTTCACGACGATCTGTTCGGTTTTGGCGTCATAGGTGATTTTGGCGCCTGTCGCTTCGCCGGTGACGTTGCCGTTTTCGATGATTCTGACTTTTGCGTTGTCGTCAATCGTGAGCAGGTCGTCTTTCTCGCGGTAGGCGATGCTTTTGCCTTCGCCGTTCACCCATTTGTCATTCGCAGAATCCTGTTTTTGCTTGAACTTGGCCACATTGTCTTTCAACGAAGTGACGGTGTAGAGGTAGTCGCCCTCGGGCGACTGGGCTGCCGTCAGATAATCCGACGAAATGAGCAGGCTGCCTTTCGATGCCTCGACATGGTCGCTGAATTTGCTGACGCCCTTGACGGTGTCGTAATGCATGTCGCCGTCATAGGAAATAACGGTTTTCTGGAATCTGTCGGCTCTTTCCGCCGAAGCGAGCATGGGAAGTGTCAGCGCTAGTGCCGCAAGCAGAAATCTCATCAAGGCTCCTCTCAAAAGATAGTGCGCACATTAGCAGACTACTTCAGTCCAGTGTGCGCTTATCCTTGCCTGGCGAGCTTGAACTGGCTTGCAGTACCAAACGTCTTATGCAGTGCGACTTTCTTTGAATCGCTTCCTTCTTCTCCGGTGCTAACTTCCAACCGAGGGCTTGGCTAATGGCGGGACGGCATATCTGGGATTCATACAGGTTGGAAAGATTGTCGTGACTTTACCTGTGCTAAATTTTTCCAAAATACCTGGGAAAACGACCTGATTCCATTTGCCCAATATTGGTTCGATATATTCTTCGGTGCGCCCCAGTGCGAACAAGATATCGTCGGTATCGACTGTCTGAATGCCCTTTTTATCCGAAAGGAATGAGTAATTTAAGACAGCGGCAATTTGATCCAAGGGCCCGGTGCAGTCGATCAGCGCGTGGTGATATAGAAGCGCCACGTCAAACTGAAACTGTGCCCGTTCCTCAGGCGAGTTCGGTCTGAGAAAAGATGATGCCATGTGATTCGCCAAGTACCACACGTAGCTATCCCTGTAAGCGATACTGTTGTCATCCATGGCGGGAGTCGCATCGGCCTTGCCGCCCATTGCTGCCAAAAAGGCAAACAGTGCTAATCGTTTATATCGTTTCATCGGCTTTCAATCTATTTGAAATCAAGCCGGCTCGGCGTGCTCCACCATCAGCTGCACTTTGGTGACGCCGTTGTATTCGTTGGCGTCGAGGCGGAAGGCGACCTTGGCGCGTTCGCCCAGCGAGTCGACGTGGCCGAACCAGATGGCGTCATAACGCGCGCCGTTCTTTTCCAGCAGCAGCTTGAGGTGGCGTTCCTTCAAAATGCGCTGGCTCACCACGCGGAACTCGTCGCAGAACACCGGCGGCGCGAAGCCCTGGCCCCATACCTGGCCGTCCATCAGATCGATGAAGGCGGTGGTGTAGTAGGCGTCTTCCAGCGGGCCGTCGGTTTCGATCACGCGCTCCAGCTGCTGCTTGCTCAGCCACGCGCGGCCCACTTCCTCGAAGGCGGCGGCGAAGGCGTCGAAGGCGTCGGCGCGCAGCGTCAGGCCGGCCGCCATCGCGTGGCCGCCGAATTTGTCGATCAGCGACGGCGCTTTCTTGTACACCAGGTCCAGCGCGTCGCGCAGGTGGAAGCCGGGGATGGAGCGCCCGGAGCCCTTGATCCAGCCATCGGCGCCAGGCGCGAAGGTGATCGTCGGACGGAAGAACTTTTCCTTCAGGCGCGAGGCGACGATGCCGATCACGCCCTGGTGCCACGATTCGTCGAACACGCAGATGGTGCTGCTGTTGGCCGGCTCGAACGCGTCCAGGTGCAGCAAGGCCGCATCCTGCATCTCGGCCTCGATCTCGCGGCGTTTCAGGTTGATCTCGTTGAGCTGCTGCGCCAGCTGCCATGCGCGGCCTTCGTCGTCGGTGATCAGGCACTCGATCCCCAGCGACATGTCCTCCAGCCGTCCGGCCGCGTTCAGGCGCGGGCCCAGCGCGAAGCCGAGGTCGAAGGGATTGGCGGTGCGCGGCTCGCGGCCGGCCACGCGGAACAGCGCCGCCACGCCTGCGTGCATGCGGCCCGCGCGCATGCGCTTCAGGCCCTGCGCCACCAGGATGCGGTTGTTCGGATCGAGTCGCACCACGTCGGCCACGGTGCCCAGCGCGACCAGATCGAGCAGGTTGTCCAGCTTGGGCTGGGTCTGGGCGTCGAACACGCCGCGCCTGCGCAGCTCCGCGCGCAAGGCCAGCAGCACGTAGAACACCACGCCGACGCCGGCGATATGCTTGCTAGGGAAGCCGCACTCCGGCTGGTTCGGATTGACGATCACGCGCGCGGCCGGCAGCGTATCGGCCGGCAAGTGGTGGTCGGTGACGACGACTTCGATGCCGCGCCGGTTGGCCTCGGCCACGCCGTCGATGCTGGCGATGCCGTTGTCGACGGTGATGATGATGTCCGGCTGCTTCTCGCGCGCCGTCAGTTCGACGATCTCCGGCGTCAGGCCGTAGCCGTACTCGAAGCGGTTCGGCACGATGAAGTCGATGTTGGCGCCCATCGCCCGCAGGCCGCGCAGCGCGACCGCGCAGGCGGTGGCGCCGTCGCAGTCGTAGTCGGCGACGATCACCATGCGCTTGGCGGCGGCGATGGAGTCGGCCAGGAACACGGCGGCGGCGTCGATGTGCAGCAGGCCCGAAGGCGGGATCATGGACGCCAGCTCGCTCGACAGCTCCTTGACGTCAGTCAGTCCGCGCGATGCGTACAAGCGTGCCAGCACAGGGTGGATGCCGCCCTGGCGCAGCATTTCGGATTCACGGAACGGGCAGGGACGGATGGCGATACGGGTCATGTCAGGCTTGCTTCATCAAGAGGTTCAGGTTCGGCTTGCGCCAGAATTTGTGCAGCGCCAGTTTGCCGGTGCTGACGGTGCTCCAGCCGTTGCGGTGGCTGAGCACCAGCGTGACGCGGCCGATACGTCCGTCCTGCAAGGCCGCTAGCAGCGGCACCAGCCACTCCTGTTCGATGCGCTGCATGCGCGCGATCCAGTCGGCCCAGTCGCCGGTCTGCGCCGACGGGATCAGCTCCGCCAGCATCACCGTGCCCGGCGCCGCGATCAACTGCGCGGCGGTCGGCTGGCGCAGCGCGGGCGCGGCCAGCGCTTCCATCCATGCCGGGCCGCCGGCGATCGCCAGCGGCTGCGGAGAGGCGGCCAGCGGGCCGGCGCCGCCCCACATCCAGAAAGCATTCACCGGCTGCAGGCCGCGCGCCTGGCGCGCTTCGTTGACCGGGTGCTCGTGCCACTGCATCTGGATTTCGTTTTGCAGCTTGCGGTAGGCGCGGGCGTGTTCGCCCTCGGGCATCCAGTCGCTGAGGTTTTGCGTGGCGGCGGCGTCGGGCGAGGCAGTGGCCAGGCCGGACCAGTCGTCGGCCCGCGCAAACCACAGGCCCGGCGCCGCATGCAGCAGCGTCTTGCCCTGTTCTTCGAAGCAGGGGCGGGCCAGCTCGTACAGCGCGCGCGATTCCGCCTCGTTCAGGTGCAGGGCGCGCGGATCGGACAGCAGCAGGTGGGTGCGCGACAGCTGGATATGCGCGGGCTGGACGATGAACCAATGGCCCAATCCTGCGCCGGCGTCGGCCTGCAAGCCGCAGCCCCGCATGACGGCGGTGGACAGCGGCGCGGCGGTGTCCGGCCGGTCGGGCGCGGATGCCAGCCCCAGCGCGTGGGCCAGCCAGGCTTCGTGCGGCAGCACCCGGCTGTCGTTGTCGTATTTGTTGTATTCGAAGTCGGTGTAGCGGGACAACAACGTCGCCAGCGACGGGGTCTTCAGCGCGCGCAACAGGTCGGTCGCCATCTCCGGCGGAGGCAGGGCGTAAGGCAGTGCTAGGGTAATTTCAGTCATGGCGAGATTGTAGGGCATAGCGGCCAATGACGGGATATTGCCGTAAGGAACGTTAAAATGATCAAGAGAATCATTCAAGTAAAAAATATTAATTGTTTTGGGAAAAATTTAGCTATAATTGCGACAACTAACATGTATTGACAGCATCACTTCAGCCCGGTGACGCCAGTTGTTCAGCATTTCCCTGCCGCCTTTGACCCCACCCCCGTCAGCAGCCGCGCCGGTCAGCAATCCACTCCAAAACGATTTTTTGAAGGCCAATAAGAATGATTAAGTTCAAATACAGCGGTGTGTCGGCAGAGGTGACGAAATGAGTACTATTTCCGTCAATACCACCGTCCACGTGTGCGAAGACACCAATGCGACCTTTGATATGCGTGACGTGCTGCTCGCGGCTGGCGTTACTCCTGTCGCGGGCCTGAACATCAGCACCATGGTGGTGAAGCTGCCGGACGGCACCACCTCCAGCGTGAATACTCCGCTGTTCGGTCGTGTCGACGCCGACACCGTCTATGTGCATCCGGGCGACTGGAAGCCGAACTACAACGGCCAGTTCGCCACCGTCGAATTCATCGTCCAGCAGGGCGACGCAGGTCCACGCATCACGCTGAGCATGACGGTGGTGGTCGATCCCGTCAACGACGCGCCGACCGGCGCCGACAAGGTGTTCGCGCTGACCAACGGCGCGGCGGTCACGCTGGCCCAGGGCGACTTCGGTTTCGTCGATGCGGTCGAGCATGACGCCTTCCAGTCCGTCATCATCACCTCGCTGCCCAACGCGGGCAAGCTGATGCTCAACGGCGCCGCCGTGGCCGTCAACGCCGAGATCTCGGCTGCCGACATCGCCGCCGGCCACCTGACCTTCGTGCCTGGCCAGACGGCTGCCGGCAGCTTCGACGTCGGCTTCAAGGTGCGCGACGCGGGCGGCCTGGTCGGCTGCGGCGCGGCCGACACCAGCGTCACGCCGAACTACCTGACCTTCAAGGTGCCGATGTCGCACCTGGGCGATTTCGTCTGGGAAGACACGAACGGCAACGGCGTGCAGGACGCGGGCGAAGCCGGCCTGGCCAACGTCACCGTGCAGCTGAAGGATGTGGACGGCCACGTCGTCAAGACCACCACCACCGACGCCAGCGGCAAATACCACTTCGACGTCGATCCGGGCACCTACTCGGTCTCCGTGCAGGCGCCTGCCGGCTACGCGGCCACCGTCAAGGGCCAGGGCGGCGACGCCGTCGACAGCGACATCGATGCCAGCGGCAACACCGCCGCCATCACGCTGACTCCGGGCGAGACCAACAACAAGGCCGATGCCGGCCTGGTGCGCCTGGCTTCGCTGGGCGACACCGTCTGGTACGACACCAACCGCGACGGCGTGCAGAACAACGGCGAAGCCGGCGTGGCCGGCGTCAAGGTCACGTTGCTGGACGCGGCCGGCCATCCGACCGGCGCC
The DNA here is from genome assembly GCF_009380165.1 of Rugamonas rivuli. Taxonomy (GTDB): domain Bacteria; phylum Pseudomonadota; class Gammaproteobacteria; order Burkholderiales; family Burkholderiaceae_D; genus Rugamonas; species Rugamonas rivuli. Next base: position 1,068,010 of record NZ_WHUF01000001.1, on the reverse strand, counting down.
ACCGTCACCACCGACGCCAGCGGCCACTACCAGTTCAGCGGCCTGCAGCCAGGCACTTACAGCGTACAGTTCGACAAGACCACCTTGCCGGCCAACTACCTGTTCACCGCGCAGAACCAGGGCGGCGACGTCGCCAAGGATTCCGACGCCGACGCCTCCACCGGCCAGACCGCGCAAGTGACGCTGGCCTCGGGCGACAGCTACCAGCATCTGGATGCGGGCATCGTCATCAAGCAAGCCACCGTGGGCGACCGCGTGTGGGAAGATACCAACGGCAACGGCGTGCAGGACAGCGGCGAGCTGGGTCTGGACGGCGTCAAGGTCGACCTGAAGGACGCCAGCGGCCACGTGGTCAGCACCGTCACCACCCATGATGGCGGCCAGTACAGCTTCACCGTCGATCCTGGCACGTACTCGGTGTCCGTCACCGCACCGGCAGGCTTCGTGGCCACCGGCCAGGGCGCAGGCGGCAATGCCGTCGACAGCGACATCGATGCCAGCGGCAACACCGCCGCCATCACGCTGACCCCGGGCCAGAACAACGCCGACGTCGACGCCGGCTTCTACCGTCCGGCCACGCTGGGCGACAAGGTGTGGTACGACAGCAACCGCGACGGCGTGCAGGACGCGGGCGAAGCCGGCGTGGCCGGCGTCAAGGTCGTGCTGCTGGACGCCAGCGGCAACCCGACCGGCGCCACCGCCACCACCGACGCCAACGGCAACTACAGCTTCAACGACCTCAAGCCAAGCACCTACAGCGTGCAGTTCGACAAGGCCACCTTGCCTGCGAACTACGTGTTCACCAGCGCCGGCCAGGGCGGCAACGGCGCCACCGATTCGGACGCCAACGTCAACACCGGCAAGACCGGCCAGGTCACGCTGAATTCCGGTGACCACGGCCAGGACCTGGACGCCGGCATCGTCGTGGTGCAAGCCACGCTGGGCGACCGCGTGTGGGAAGACAAGAACGGCAACGGCGTGCAGGACGCGGGCGAGCAGGGCGTGGACGGCGTGGTCGTCTCGCTCAAGGCGGCCGACGGCCACGTGGTCAGCACCGTCACCACCCATGACGGCGGCCAGTACGGCTTCACCGTCGACCCTGGCACGTACAGCGTGTCGGTGGCGCCGCCTGCGGGCTTCGTCTTCACCGGCGCGGGCAAGGGCGGCAACGGCGCACTGGACAGCGATGTCGGCGCCGACGGCAACAGTGCCGCCATCACGCTGGTCTCCGGCCAGAACAATGCAGACATCGACGCCGGCGTCTACCGCCCGGCCTCGCTGAGCGAAGTGGTGTGGATCGACGCCAACCGCGACGGCCGCCTGAACAATGGCGAAGTCGGCGCAGCCGGCGTCAAGGTCACGCTGCTCGACAGCAGCGGCAACCCGGTTGCCGGCGCCGTCGCCACCACCGACGCCAACGGCCACTACCAGTTCGACGGCCTGGCGCCTGGCAGCTACAGCGTGCAGTTCGATAAATCCAGCCTGCCAGCAGGCTACGACTTCACCACCGCCGCACAAGGCGGCCCTGGCGGCGCCGGTTCCGACGCCGACACCGGCACCGGCAAGACCGCGCAAGTCACGCTGGCCTCGGGCGACAACCTGACGCTGCGCGCCGGCCTGGTGGTGCAGCAAGCCACGCTGGGCGACCGCGTGTGGGAAGACAGCAACGCCAACGGCGTGCAGGATGCGGGCGAAGCCGGCATCGACGGCGTCAAGGTCGACCTGAAGGACAGCCTGGGCAACGTGGTCAACAGCACCGTCACCCACAACGGCGGCCAGTACAGCTTCACCGTCGATCCCGGCACCTACTCGATCGCCGTCACCGCGCCGGCCGGCTACACCTCGACCGGCCAGGGCCAGGGCGGCAATGCCGCCACCGACAGCGATATCGACGCCACCGGCGCCAGCGCCGCCGTCACGCTGACGGCCGGCCAGACCAACAACAGCATCGACGCCGGCCTGGTCAAGCTGGCCGAACTGGGCGACACCGTCTGGGTCGACAGCAACCGCAACGGCGTGCAGGACGCCAATGAAGCCGGCCGCGCCGGCGTCAAGGTCACGCTGCTGGACGCCACCGGCGCCGCAGTCGCGACCGCGACCACCGACAACGGCGGCCACTACCTGTTCAACAACCTCAAGCCGGGTACCTACAGCGTCCAGTTCGACAAGACCACCATCGGCGACGGCTACGAGTTCACCACCGCCCACGCCGGCGGCAACGGCGCAACCGATTCCGACGCCGGCGCCAACGGCCTGACCCAGCAAGTCACGCTGGGTTCGGGCGCCGTCAACCACGACCTCGACGCAGGCATCGTGGTGACGCAAGCCACCGTGGGCGACCGCGTGTGGGAAGACAAGAACGGCAATGGCGTGCAGGATGCGGGCGAAGCCGGCATCGTCGGCGTCAAGGTCGATCTGAAGGATGAGCAGGGCAACGTCGTCAAGACCACCACCACCGGCACCGACGGCAAGTACAGCTTCACCGTCGATCCGGGCAAGTACTCGATCTCGGTGACGGCGCCTGCGGGCTACACGGCCACCGGCCAGCACGCAGGCAGCGACGCCGCCGCCGACAGCGACACCGGCGCCAACGGCCAGAGCGATCAGTTCACGCTGACCGCCGGCCAGACCAACAACGATGTCGACGCCGGTTTCTACAAGGGCGCGACGCTGGGCGACCGCGTCTGGCTCGACAGCAACCGCAACGGCGTGCAGGACGCGGGCGAAGCCGGCGTGGCCGGCGTCAAGGTGATTCTGCTGGACGCCAGCGGCAATCCGGCCGGCGCCACCGCCACCACCGATGCCAGCGGCAACTACAGCTTCACCAACCTGAAGCCAGGCACCTACAGCGTGCAGTTCGACACCGCCTCGCTGCCAGCCAACTACGTGCTGACCAATGCAAGCCAGGGCGGCAACGGCGCGCTCGATTCCGACGCCAACGCCAGCACCGGCAAGACCGGCCAGGTCACGCTGAACTCCGGCGACAACAACCACGACCTGGATGCAGGCATCGTGGCGCTGCCAGCCACCATCGGCGACCGCGTCTGGCTCGACGCCAACGGCAACGGCGTGCAGGATGCGGGCGAGCAGGGCGTGGACGGCGTGGTCGTCACGCTGAAGGACACCGGCGGCCACGTGGTCAACTCGGTCACGACGCATGACGGCGGCCAGTACAGCTTCACCGTCGATCCGGGCACTTATACCGTGTCGGTGGCGCCGCCTTCGGGCTTCGTCTTCACCGGCGCGGGCAAGGGCGGCAACGGCGCGCTGGACAGCGATGTCGGCAGTGACGGCAGCGTCAGCGTCAACGTCGGCGCTGGCGAAGTCAACCAGAACATCGACGCCGGCATCTACCGTCCGGCCTCGCTGAGCGAAGTGGTGTGGATCGACGCCAACCGCGACGGCCGCCTGAACAACGGCGAAGTCGGCGCAGCGGGCGTCAAGGTCATCCTGCTCGACGCCAGCGGCAATCCGGTGGCCGGCGCTTCCGCCGTCACCGACGCCAACGGCCACTACCAGTTCAACGGCCTGGCGCCTGGCGTCTACAGCGTGCAGTTCGACAAGAGCACGCTGCCGGCCGGCTACAACTTCACCTCGGCTGCACAAGGCGGCCCTGGCGGCGCGGGTTCCGACGCCGACACCGGCACCGGCAAGACCGCGCAAGTCACGCTGGCCTCCGGCGACAACCTGACCCTGCGCGCCGGCCTGACCGTGCAGCAAGCCACGTTGGGCGATCGCGTTTGGGAAGACAAGAACGGCAACGGCGTGCAGGACAGCGGCGAAACCGGCATCGACGGCGTCAAGGTCGACCTGAAGGACAGCCTGGGCAACGTGGTCAACAGCACCGTCACCCATGACGGCGGCCAGTACAGTTTCACCGTCGATCCCGGCACCTACTCGATCGCCGTCACGGCGCCAGCGGGCTACGGCATCACCGCGCAAAACCAGGGCGGCAACGCGGCCACCGACAGCGACATCAACGCCGCAGGCAAGAGCGGCAACGTCACGCTGACCGCCGGCCAGGTCAACACCACCGTGGACGCGGGCCTGTTCAAGTTCGCCGAACTGGGCGACACCGTCTGGAACGACGCCAACCGCAACGGCGTGCAGGATGCCAATGAAACCGGCCGCGCCGGCGTCAAGGTCACGCTGCTCGATTCCACCGGCGCCGCCGTGGCAAGCACCACCACCGACGTCGACGGCCACTACCTGTTCAACAACCTGAAACCGGGCACCTACAGCGTCCAGTTCGACAAGGCCACGCTGGGCAACGGCTATGTGTTCACCAGCGCCCACACCGGCAGCAACGGCGCCGTCGATTCCGACGCCAACGTCAGCACCGGTGTGACCCAGCAGGTCACGCTGACCTCGGGCGCGTCCAACCACGACCTCGATGCAGGCGTCTCCGCGCTGCAAGCCACCATCGGCGACCGCGTGTGGGAAGACAAGAACGGCAACGGCGTGCAGGATGCGGGCGAAGCCGGCATCGTCGGCGTCAAGGTCGACCTGAAGGACGAGCAGGGCAACATCGTCAAGACCACCACCACCGGCACCGACGGCAAGTACAGCTTCACCGTCGACGCAGGCAAGTACGCGATCTCGGTCACGGCGCCTGCCGGCATGACGGCCACCGGCCAGCACACCGGCAGCAACGGCGCGGTCGACAGCGATGTCAACGCCGCCGGCCAGGGCGACCTGATCACCGTAACGCCAGGCCAGACCAACAACGACGTCGACGCCGGCTTCTACAAGGGCGCGACCTTGGGCGACAAGGTCTGGTACGACAGCAACAAGAACGGCCTGCAAGACACCGGCGAACTCGGCGTGGCCGGCGTCAAGGTGATCCTGCTGGACCAGGCGGGCAACCCGACCGGCACCACCGCGACCACCGACGCCAACGGCAACTACAGCTTCACCAACCTGAAGCCGGGCACCTACAGCGTGCAGTTCGACAAAACCTCGCTGCCGGCCAACTACCTGTTCACCGCGGCCGACCAGGGCACGAACGACGCCAAGGATTCCGACGCCAACGTCACCACCGGCAAGACCGGCCAGGTCACGCTGACCTCGGGCGCCGTCAACAGCGACCTGGACGCCGGCCTGGTGGCCGTTCCAGCCAAGCTGGGCGACACCGTGTGGGAAGACAAGAACGGCAATGGCGTGCAGGACAGCGGCGAAGCCGGCATCTGCGGCGTCACCGTGCAGCTGAAGGACGCCACCGGCAAGATCGTGGCGACCACCACCACCGACACCGCCGGCCACTACACCTTCACCGCCGATCCGGGCAGCTACACCGTGTCCGTCACCGCGCCGTCCGGCTACGCCTTCACCGGCAAGGACGTGGGCAGCGACGACGCCAAGGACAGCGACTTCGGCACTAACGGCGTCAGCAATGTCGTCAAGCTGGCCGCCGGCGAAGTCAACAACACCGTCGACGCCGGCCTGTACAAGACCGCCTCGATCGGCGACCGCGTCTGGCTGGACACCAACAAGAACGGCATCCAGGACAGCGGCGAATGCGGCGTGTCCGACGTCAAGGTGATCCTGATCGACGCCGACGGCAAACAGGTGGGCAATGCCGTCACCACCGATTGCGACGGCAACTACATGTTCACCGGCCTCAAGCCAGGCACCTACACCGTGCAGTTCGACAAAGCCTCGCTGCCGGAAGGCATGGTCTTCACCAAGGCCGGCCAGGGCAGCAATGGCGCCGCCGATTCGGACGTGGACGCCAACGGCCTGTCGCACACCGTCACCGTCACTTCCGGCCAGGTCGACAAGAGCATCGACGCCGGCCTGCTGGCCGCCGCCACCATCGGCGACAAGGTCTGGATCGACAAGAACGGCAACGGCCTGCAGGACGACGGCAGCGACAGCGGCAAGTCCGGCGTCACCGTCAACCTGCGCGACGCCGACGGCAACATCGTCAAGACCACCACCACCGACAGCAACGGCAACTACAAGTTCTCGGTGGCTGCCGGCACCTACTCGGTGGACATCAAGGCGCCGACCGGCTACCTGATCACCACCAAGGACGTGGGCAGCGACGGCAACGTCGACAGCGATGCGGACGCCAGCGGCAACCTGGGTTCGATCACCGTCGTCTCCGGCCAGAACGCCACCAATATGGACGCCGGCCTGTATCAGAAAGGCTCGATCGGCGACAAGGTCTGGTACGACACCAACGGCGACGGCATCCAGCAATCGAGCGAAGCCGGCGCGCGCAACGTCGTGGTCTCGCTGCTGAACGAAAAAGGCGTGGTCATCGCGACCGACACCACCGATGCCAACGGCCTGTACTCGTTCACCGACGTCGGCCCGGGCAAGTACTCGGTCAAGTTCGATGCGCCGGAAGGCTATGTCTTCACCAAGCAGGACCAGGGCAGCAACGACGCCGCTGACTCCGACGCCGGCAGCAACGGCGCGACCGCGCAGTTCTCGCTGGTTTCGGGCGCGAAGGACGCCACCCGCGACGCCGGCCTGGTCAAGGCATCGAGCATCGGCGACACCGTGTGGGAAGACGCCAACTACAACGGCGTCAAGGACAGCGGCGAGAAGGGCGTCGATGGCGTCACTGTCAAGCTGTACGACGCATCCGGCGTGCTCAAGGCCACCACCGTCACCCATGACGGCGGCCAGTACCTGTTCAACGGCTTGCAGGCAGGCTCGTACAAGGTGGAAGTGACCAACAACAGCGGCTGGTACTTCACCAAGACCGGCATGGGCACCGACGCCAACGATTCGGACATCACCAACGTCAGCGGCAACACCGGCCGCACCGATGCGATCACGCTGGCTACCGGCCAGAACATCACCACCGAGGACGCCGGCATCTACCGCAAGGCCAGCATCGGCGACAAGGTGTGGCGCGACGCCAACCACAACGGCATCCAGGACAGCGGCGAGGAAGGCATCGGCGGCGTCAGCGTCGGCCTGTTCGACGCCGCCACCAACAAGCAGATCGGCAATACGATCAAGACCGATGTGAACGGCAACTACAAGTTTGCCGACCTGACGCCTGGCGACTACTACCTGGTATTCGACAAGACCAACGTCAGCGTGCATTTTTCGTCGGATAACGCCACCTACAACATGAGCAACTGGAAGTGGGGCGTGAAAAACGTCGGCAGCAACGATGCGATCGATTCGGACGTGGTGGGCGACGCCAAGGCGTACACCAACGTGACCCATACCGATACCATCACGCTGGCTTCGGGCAAGAACGACATGACTTGGGACGCCACCATCACCCCGATCGCGATCGACCTGAACGGCGACGGCATCCACACCATCGCCCGCTCGGCGATGACGGGCAGCTTCGACCTGCTGGGCACCGGCAAGGCGATCCAGTCCGGCTGGCTGTCGGGCAGCGACGGCTTCCTGGCCATCGACAGCAACGGCAACGGCAAGATCGACAGCATCAACGAGCTGTTCGGCGGCGCCAGCAAGGGTTCGGGCTTCGCCAAGCTGGAAACCTATGACAGCAACCACGACGGCGTGGTCGATGCCAAGGATGCGCAGTTCTCCAGCCTGCTGATCTGGCAGGACAAGAACAGCGACGGCAAGACCGACGCTGGCGAGTTGCTGTCGCTGAAGGATGCCGGCGTGGTCAGCCTGAAAGTGGCTTACACCGAACTGCCATTCGTCGACGCCAACAACAACCTGCACCTGGAGCGCAGCAGCGTGGTTCTGAGTAACGGCAAATCGGCCGACATGACCGACGTGTACTTCGACGTCGCCAGGGAAGACGCGGCGGCGGCCGGCGTGGTCGCGCCGACCATCGCCGACCTGATCGGCGCAGAGCCGGCGGCAACCCTGGTGGGCCAGTGCCCTGTATCGCACGTCTAAGATTTTTAAAACAACTTTTAAAACAATTTTTAAAAAGAGAATTCATCATGACCATCAAATTCAACACCGCAATCAAAGCCGCCGCCGTTGCCGCCGCCCTGGCATTCTCCAGCGTTGGCCAGGCCGCCAGCATCACGGGTGAAATGCCTGGTGCGGTCGAATACCTGAACTTCGACGCCAACTTCTTCGGCAATATCGCGGTCACGATCACCCCTTGGAAATTTGAAATCGGCGGCGTCGAGACCCTGGCGTTCTGCATCGACCAAGACACCTCCGCTGTGTACCACGTCAACTACGGCGCCACCCCCGTCGTGCCTTCGCAAGCCATCATGGGCCTGTACGAGACCAACTACAAGTACGTGCTGAACAACGGCGTGTACAACGCCGACAAGGCCGCCGCCTTCCAGCTGGCCCTGTGGGAACTGAAGGACGACCAAAGCTTCACCAACCCGACCGGCAACATGGTGCTGCCGTTGACCGGCGGCTTAAACCCAGGCAACGACGCCCTGGCGGCCGATGCCTACGCCATGCTGGCCGATGCGCTGAACTACCACGGCCTCGGCGGCAGCTACCTGTACACCGAGTACACCGCAGCCGGTACGCAATCGCTGATGGGGGTGTCGGCCGTTCCTGAAGCCGACACCTGGGCCATGATGGCTGTCGGCCTGGGCCTGGTTGGCCTGATCGGTCGCCGCAAGTCGGAAAAAAGCGAAAAGTTCGCGTAATCAGGGCTTTAATTAGTTCTTAAGCGAATCGGCCGCGCCGGCGCAGTGTCCACTGCCCGGCGCGGCTTTTTTATGGGGGCAGGGTGCGGTGTTTCACCCATGAAATGCTATTTGTATGGCACACTGCGGGCTCACAATGTTGAATCCCTCCGGAGCCCATGAGCCTTATCCAGAACCTGCCCTTTGAGTGGCTGGTCGGCCTGCGTTACACGCGGGCCGGCAAGCGCAGCGGGCGCAATAGTTTTATATCGTTTATCTCGCTTATTTCCATGGCCGGCATCGGCCTGGGCGTGGCGGCGCTGATCGTCGTGCTGTCCGTAATGAACGGCTTCCAGAAGGAAGTAACCGACCGCATGTTGTCGGTGCTGGCCCACGTCGAAGTGTTCGACGCGCGCGGCTCCATGCCCGACTGGCACGCCGCCGCCGCCGAAGCGCGCAAGAACCCCGAAGTGATCGGCGCCGCGCCGTTCGCCGAAACCCAGGGCATGCTGGTGCGCGACGATGTGCTGCGTCCGGCCATCATCCGCGGCGTGCTGCCGGAGCAGGAACCCAACGTCTCCGACGTCGCCAGGCAAACCCGCCGCGGTAGCTTCAATGCGCTGCAGCCGGGCAGCTACAACATCGTGCTGGGCATCGAGCTGGCGCGCGCGCTGCGCGTCAACCTCGGCGAGAAGGTGACGCTGGCGCTGGCCCAGGGCCAGCCGACGCCGGCCGGCGTGCTGCCGCGCCTGCGCTCCTTCACCGTGGTCGGCATCTTCGAGGCGGGCCACAACGAGTTCGATTCGGCGCTGGCCTTCGTCCACCTGACCGACGCTGAAAAACTGCTGCGCATGGATGCGCCGGCCGGCCTGCGCCTGCGCCTGTCCGACATGCACCGCGCGCCGCAAGTGGCGCAGGACTTGAAGAATTCGATGTCCGGCGACCTGATCATGCGCGACTGGTCCAAGCTCAACGCCAACTGGTTCGCCGCCGTCCAGACCGAGAAGCGCATGATGTTCATCATCCTGACCCTGATCATCGCGGTGGCCGCCTTCAACCTGGTGTCGACGCTGGTGATGACCGTGACCGACAAACAGGCCGACATCGCCATCCTGCGCACGCTGGGCGCCTCGCCGCGTTCCATCATGAAGATCTTCATGATCCAGGGCGCGCTGGTCGGCATCCTCGGCACCGCGCTGGGCGTGGCCGGCGGCGTGCTGGTGGCGCTCAACATCGACGTCATCGTGCCGTTTATCGAACATTTATTGGGAGTGCAGTTCTTGTCGAAGGATATCTACTACATCAGCAGCGTGCCGTCCGACCTGCGCTGGCCGGACGTGTTCAAGATCGGCGGCGTGGCCGTGGTGCTGGCCTTCGTGGCGACGCTGTACCCAAGCTGGTGGGCCGCCCGCGTGAAACCTGCGGAGGCGCTGCGCTATGAGTAACCTGGAACCTGTGGTCCTGTCCTGCCGAGGCCTCGGCAAAACCTTCACCCAAGGCTCCTACTCGGTGCAGGTGTTGAACGGCATCGACATCGACGTGCGGCGCGGCGAGCGCGTGGCCATCGTCGGCGCTTCCGGCTCCGGCAAATCGACGCTGCTGCACTTGCTGGGCGGCCTCGATACGCCGAGCCGTGGCAGCGTCACCTTGCTGGGCAAGGACTTCGCCAGCCTGAGCGAAACCGCGCGCGGCGATCTGCGCAACGCGTCGCTGGGCTTTGTCTACCAGTTCCACCACCTGCTGCCGGAATTCAGCGCGCTCGATAACGTGGCGATGCCGCTGATGATACGCCGCGTCAAACGCGCAGACGCCAGCAGCGCGGCGCAGCAGATCCTGGCCCGCGTCAACCTGGCCAAGCGCGTCACACACGTGCCGGGCGAGCTGTCCGGCGGCGAACGTCAACGCGTGGCTTTGGCGCGCGCACTGGTCACGCAGCCGGCCTGCGTGCTGGCCGACGAACCGACCGGCAACCTCGATCACGCCACCGCGCAGCAGATCTTCGAGCTGATGCTGGAGCTGTCGCGCACCCTGGGCACGGCCTTCGTCATCGTCACCCACGATATCGAACTGGCCCGCCGCTGCGACCGCGTGCTGCGCCTGACCGACGAAGGCTTGCAGCCCTACGTGGACTGACGCCATGTGGATCGACACCCACTGCCACCTCGACGCCCACGAATTCGGCGGCGAGTCCGCCGCGCAGGCGGCGCTGGCGCGGGAGCAGGGCGTAGCGATGATCGTGATCCCGGCGGTGGAGACGGCCAACTTCCCGGTGGTGGCGCAGCTGGCCGCCAGCGTGGACAACGGCTGCTACGCGCTGGGCATCCATCCGATCTATGTGCCGCACGCCGAGGAGGACGACTTGCGCGTGCTGCGCGAGCAGGTCGCCGCCGCCATGGCCGACCGCCGCTTCGTCGCGCTGGGCGAGATCGGCCTGGATTTTTTCATTCCCATGCTGACCGAGCCGGCCATGCGCGAAAAGCAGATCTTCTTCTTCCGCGAGCAGCTCAGGATCGCCCGCGATTTCGAGCTGCCGGTGCTGATGCACGTGCGCCGCTCGCAGGACGTGGTGCTCAAGCACGTGCGCCAGATCCGGCCTGCGGGCGGCATCGCGCATGCGTTCAACGGCAGCTTCCAGCAAGCGCAGGGCTATCTGGACCTGGGCTTCAAGCTGGGTTTCGGCGGCGCCATGACGTTCACGCGCGCGCTGCAAATCCGCCGCCTGGCGGCCGAACTGCCGCTCGACGGCATCGTGCTGGAAACCGATGCGCCGGATATCTCCCCCAGCTGGATACACCCCGGCCGCAACAGCCCCGACCAGATTCCCCGCATCGGCGCGGTGCTGGCCGAATTGCGCGGCATCCCACTGCAAGAGGTGGCCGACGCCACCAGCGCCAATGCGCGCGCCGTGCTCCCGCGCATGGGTGCGCACGGTTAGATTTCGATAGATTTGACGTGTGGTCAATAGTGCATAATTTAACACTTTAATATTTGCACAATTTGCACAATCCATCGAAAGCCCGTAATGAAAAACATAGTCCGTAGTACTTGCCTTGCAGCGCTGGTGTTCATTCCTGTTGCCGGTTTCGCCGAGACCAGCCAGGTGTCCGAGCGCGAGATCGACGTTCCGAAGTGCGCCCGTCCGGCCGCCAAGGTCGTGTTCACCGAGTTCAAGTGCAAGTCGGCCGATTGTTCTTCGGGCGCCGGCCAGCAGGATCCGCGCCAGTATCGCTGGTGGGAGCGCCAGGGCAATGTGTCGCAGCCGAGCTACACCGGCGTCGGCACCGGCATGACCGAGATGCTGGCCACCGCGCTGACCCAGACCGGCTGCTTCGACGTGCAGGAACGCGCCGAGATGGAAGAGATCAACAAGGAACTGGCCCTGATCGGCAAGAAGGTCGAAGCCGAAGCGGCCGACTACATGATCACCGGATCGATCACCTCGCTGGGCTTCGAGCAAAGCTCCACCGGCCTGGGCGGCCTGGGCTTCCTCAAAGGCCCGCTGGGCTTGCTGGCCGGCTCGGTCGACTTCAAGAAATCCAAGGTGCACATGAACATGGACATCCGCGTGGTGGACGTCAAGCGCGCCAAGATCATCGCCTCCAAGACCTTCCAGGCGAATAACGAGAAAAACGGTTTCGGCGTCTCGGCGCTGGGCTGGGGCGGCGGTGTGGGCCTGGGCGGCAGCCACGCCAGCATCAGCGGCTCGCCGCTGGAAGAGGTGGCGCGCGACCTGCTGGTCAAGTCGACGTCTTTCCTGGCCGAGACCATCGCGGCGAAGAACATCACCGAGCACGTCGCGGTCAAAGCCACCGACGTTTCGGTGAAATAAACACACGATCGGCAATGTGAAGCTATTGTCATAGTAGCTTTATTGACATGAATTATCGGCAATGATATCGTTGTTGCACCACTACCCGTGGCAATCGTTTGAACTTTAAATCTATCTAAAAAGGTTCTAATAATGAAAAAGCAAAATGAGACAAAGCTGTTCGCATTCAAACTGGCCGAGAAAAAAGCCGTAGTCAAAGCCGATCCGCAATGGAAAGCCCGCGAAGGCGTGGCGCTGGCCGGCTGCTCCGGCCCTGACGCCCGTGCTTCGAAAAACGGTCGCCTGGACGCCGGCATCTGGTGCTAAGCGCCTGATGGCGGCGATGGCTGCATCCGGCATCTGCCGGATCGGCCATCCGTCCGGCCGACAGCCGTCTCCATGACCAAGAAAATCCTGATCGTCACCCACAGCGGCGACCTCCACGCAGATTTGCTCACTCCCATCCTGGCAGCCAAAGGCGGCGCCTGGTTCCGCATCGATCTCGATACCTTCCCGCGCGATTACGAACTGATTCAATCCTTCCAGCCCCACGGCTGCCGCAGCGAGATCCGCCACCTGCCATCGGGCGCCAGCATCGACGTGGCCGAGATCGGCGCGGTCTGGGCCCGCAAGCCGGGCGACTTTGCCTACCGCAGCGAAGACCTCGGCCCGCAGGAACTGGCCTACGCCAAAATGGAAAGCGAACAGGCGCTGTTTGGCCTGTTGTACGGCTTGGACTGCTACTGGGTCAGCCATCCGCTGGCGATGCGTGGCGCCATGTGGAAGGGCGAACAGCTGCAACGCGCGCAGCGGCTGGGCTTTCGCATCCCCACCACGCTGATCACCAATTCGGCCGCGCAGGTGCGGCAGTTCCACGCGCAGCTGCCGGAACAGATGATCTTCAAAGCCATGTCGACGCCGACGCTGGCGGCGGAAGAAGTGGCCGCCGCCGATTGCGTGGCCGAAGGCCTGACCACCACCGTGATCGACGACGACATGATGGAGTCCATCGACGCGGTGGCCGAGCTGCCTTGCCAGTTCCAGCAATACATCGCCAAGCAGTACGAGCTGCGCGTGACGGTCATCGGCTGCCGCGTGTTCGCCGCAAAGATACACAGCCAGGACGACAGCCGCACGGCGGTCGATTGCCGCGACATGTCGGCCCCGATCCGCTACACGCCCACGCTGCTGCCGCCGCAGATCGAGCGGCGCTGCCTGGAGCTGGTGGCCAGCTATGGCCTGAACTACAGCGCGCTGGACCTGATCGTCACGCCGGACAACGAATACGTCTTCCTTGAAAATAACCCCGCAGGGCAGTTCCTGTTCATCGAACAGCTGATCCCCGAATTCAATCTGCTTGAAACGCTGGCCGACCAGCTGTTGCAGGAGGCCGCATGCAGCACCCGTTGAACGAGCATCTGCCCGAAAAAATCAAACAGATCGAAGCGCTGCGCGGCAATCGCGTGCTGGTGCTGGCGGCCTCGCACCTCGATATGGAGATGCTGCCCGCGCTGTACCAGCAGTTGCGCGCCATCGGCCGCAGCGAGCGGCTGGACGTGGTGCTGCAGTGCCGTGGCGGCATGGTCAACGCCGCGCGCCGCATCGCGCTGGTGCTGCGGCAGTACAGCCGGCAGCTGTGCTTCATCGTGCCGCATTACTGCCAGTCGTCGGCCACCTTGCTGACGCTGGCGGCGGACGACATCATCGCCGGCGAGCTGGCGATGTTCTCGCCCATCGATCCGCATCTGCAAGGCGATGCCGAGGGCGGGGCCTCGACCGCCGTGTCGTCGCAGGACATCAAGCTGTTCGGCGAGATGTGCTCCGCCTGGTTCGGCGCGGATGCGGAGCAGGCGCGGACGGAAGCCTTGTCGCTGCTGAGCGCCAGCGTATTCCCGCCGACGCTGACGGCGTTCTACCGCACCACGCTGGAGCTGAGCCAGATCGGCGAGGAGCTGCTGCGCTATCAGCTGCCGCAGCTCGCCGCAGAGGCGCGCGCGAACATCGTCGAACAGCTGATGTCCGGCTACCACTCGCATGACTACGCGATCACCGGCGAGGAGATGGCGGCACTGGGCCTGCGCGTGCGGCGCGAATCCAAGGTCGAGGACCTGGCCTGGGATATCTCGCTGATGCTGCAAGCCCATATCGGCGGAGGCGCCCGGCCTTCGGTGGAGGCGCCGGTGCAGGACGCCTTGCTGGCCACGCGCGACGGGCTGTCGGTGCGCTACCGCCGGCAGGAAGGCCTGCTGCCGCGCTGGTCCGGCGCCGCATGAACGCCTTGCCCGCAGCGGCGCTGGTGCTGCGCCTTCTTGTCGGTGCGGTCTTCCTGCTGGCCGTGCTGGGCAAGCTGCGGGCGCCGGCGCGCTTCCGCGCCAATCTGACCGAGTCGATGGGTGTGCCGCCCGCGTTGGGAATGGCGCTGACGCCCGCCGTGATCCTGGCCGAAGCGGCGCTGGCCCTCATGCTGCTTGGCGACGTGCAGGCCAGGACGTTCGCCATGCCTGCCGCGCTGGTGCTGCTAATCGGCTTCACCTGCTTTGTCGCCTACAAATACGTAACCGCCGACAGCGTGCGTTGCAGCTGTTTCGGCGAGGCCGAGCGGCCGCTGTCCGTCTACGACCTGCTGCGCAACGGATTGCTGATCGGCGCCATCGCCTGCTGGCTGTATTGGCCCGCGCCGCCGGCGCAGTGGACACCTGCGCAGCTGGCGCTGGCGTCGGCCGCCGCGCTGGTGCTGGCCGTGGGCCTGAGCCGGCTGCACGAAATGATCGTCCGATTCCGCGTCGCGCGCGCGCCGCAGGCGCCGGCGCTGGGCGAACATGTCGCGGCCGTGATGGGGCGCATGCTCGACGACGGCCGGCCGGAGATGCTCCCCGGCGTCGAACAGGCCGTGGCGCTGTTGTTCCTGTCCAGCCGCTGCCCGAGCTGCCGCGGCAAGCTGCCCGAGATTGCAGGCCTGCTGGCGCCTGCGGTGGAAGCCGGACTGAAAATCCGCCTGGTCAGCGCCGAACCCGCGTGGCGGCTGCGGCGCTTCCTGGCCGGCGATGCGCTGCGCGCCATCACCGTGCGGGTAGGCGGGCGCCGATATGCGCGCCTGAATCCGGCGATGCAGGCGCCGTACTACCTGTTTATCGGCCCCTCCGGCGATCTGCAGGCAGCTGGCTTGATCGGCGACGACGACTGGCTTAGCCTGCGCGCCCAACTGGAAGAAGTGGCGCTCGCATGACGAATCCGCATCTGCAAAGGCTGGCGCTGCTGCGCGCCTTCGCGCCACGGCTGGCGCTGGGCCTGATGTTCATGGCACTGACGGTGCTGGTCGAGTTGAGCTATCCGAAGGCGCTGGCGTACTTCATCGACCACATCGGCCTGAAAAGCGACGGCAGCTGGTTCGGCCCCTTCGCCGCGACGGTGACGGCCGTGCTGGCGCTGCAGGCGGTGGCGACCACGATGCGCTACTACCTGTTCGAATCGACCGGCCACCTGATCGTCGCGCGCATCCGGCGGCTGCTGTATGGCGCGCTGATACAGCAGCCGGTCGGCTTCTACGACAAACACAACGTCGGCGAGCTGACCAGCCGTTTGTCGGGCGACGTCGAAATCCTGCACGACACGCTGACCATGGGCTTGGCGATTTCGCTGCGCTCCCTGTGCGTGCTGGCCGGCTGCGTGGTCATGCTGCTGCTGATTTCCCCGATACTGAGCCTGATACTGCTGGTGTATGTGCCGCTGACGCTCTTCATGGGCGACTGGCTGGGCAAGCATGTGCGCCGCCGCTCGCGTGAGATCCGGCAGCGCCAGGCCGATTGCGGCAGCGTGGCGCACGAGTACTTTTCGAACATCCGCCTGGTGCACGCCTTCAACCAGCAGCGCGGCGCCGGCGCCAGGTATGCAAACGCCACCGCGCATGCGCTGACCGCCGCCATCGCCAATACGCGCTTGCTGGCGTCGTTTCGCGGCGTGTCGTCGTTCGTCATGTACGTGGCGCTGCTGGCGACGTTGTGGCTGGGCGCGAGGCTGATCGGGCAGGGCAGCCTGACGGTCGGTGAGCTGACCAGCTTTGTCATCTACGCGGGCATGGTGACAAGTTCGTCCGGCGCGGTCAGCGATTTCTGGAGCGACTGGATGCGGACTATCGGCGCCACGGAGCGGGTGTTCGAGATCATCGGCAGCGAGCCGCAGCCGCAGGCATCGCAGCAGCCCGCCGACGCGGTTGTGCTGCGCGGCGAGCTGGCGTTCCGCGATGTCGGCTTTGTCTATCCGGAGCGGCCGGAAAAACTGGCGCTCGATCATGTCAGCTTCGCCATCGCTGCGGGCGAGAACGTCGCGCTGGTGGGGGCATCGGGTGCGGGCAAGTCCACCATCGCCAGCATGATCCTCGGCTTCTACCAGCCGGGCAGCGGCAGCATCGCCTTCGATGGCGTGCCCGCCGGGCAGCTCGACCTTGCCGGCGTGCGCGCACACATCGCCATCGTCGAGCAGGAGCCATCGCTGTTTTCAGGCAGTATCTTCGAGAACATCGCCTTCGCGCTGCCGGACCGCGAGGTCACGCGTGAGGAAGTGGTCGATGCGGCGCGACTGGCCAATGCCCATGACTTTATCGAAGGCTTCCCGCATGGCTACGACACCGTGGTCGGCGAGCGTGGCGTGCAACTGTCCGGCGGCCAGAAACAGCGCATCGCCATCGCACGTGCCGTACTGCGCGATCCGAAAATCCTGATCCTGGACGAAGCCACCAGCGCGCTCGACTCGGCCAGCGAGCAGCAAGTGCAGCAGGCGCTGGACACGCTGATGGCGGGGCGCACCACCATCGTCATCGCCCACCGCTACTCGACCATCGTCAAGGCCGACCGCGTGCTGGTGCTGGAGCACGGCGCCGTCGTGCAGAGCGGCCCGCATGCGCAGCTGATCGAGCAGCGCGACGGCGTGTACTTCCACCTGATGAAGAGCCAGTTGCAGTTCTCCGCATGATCCGCATCAAGCGGCGATAAGGTCGGCTGCGTAGTATCGGACTGTTGCGATACTTGAGGAGCGGCCGCTTGGCCGGACAGCGCGATGAGGGCGGTGACGATAGGCTTTGCCGCAGGGGCGGCGTGGCTGCAAACGCAGGCGGTGTTGCCGTCTTTGTCGGCTGGCGTCGCGGCTGTGCTGGTGCTGGCGGCCTGGCTGCTGTTGTGGCACGGCTGGCTGCAGCGGCGTGTGCTCCGCGTTGGCGCTCACGCCGAGGCCTTGCTGCGCTGCGCGGCGGCATTGCTGGCGGGCGCTGTGGTCGGATTCTTTTGGGCCGCCTGGCTGGCCCACTGCGTGCTCTCGCCGCAACTGGCGTCCGCCGACGAAGGCCGCGACTTCACGTTGATCGGCACCATCGACAACCTGCCGTACCGCTTCGATCAGGGCGTGCGCTTCAACTTCGCCGTCGAACGCGTGCTGGGTGCCGCACCGGGCACTGTGCCGCCGCGCATTTCGCTGGGCTGGTATGCGGGCTTTCGCAACGAGGTGACGGAGGTCGGGGATGTGCAACCGGGCGAGCGCTGGCAGCTCACCGTGCGCTTGCAAAGACCGCACGGCAACGCGAATCCCTACGGCTTCGATTATGAAGCGTGGCTGCTGGAACAAGGCCTGCGCGCGACCGGCTATGTGCGGCCCGCGCCGCACAACCGGCGGCTGGACAGTTTCGTTTTCAGCGCCGGCAATGTGATCGAGCATACCCGCGCTCTGCTGCGCGCACGTATCCTGGCCGCGCTGCCGGACAAACCATATGCCGGCGTGATCGTCGCGCTGGTGGTGGGCGACCAGCGCAGCATCGACCAATCGGACTGGAATGTCTTCAATCGCACAGGCGTGGGGCACCTCATCTCCATCTCCGGGCTCCATATCACGATGGTGGCTGGCTTGTTCGCGCTGGCTGCATTCAATCTTTGGCGACACTCGTTCTTCACGCGCGCGCAGTTGCCCTTGCTGCTACCCGCGCAGAAGGTGGCGGCGCTGGTGGGGGCGTCGGTGGCGCTGTTGTACGTGCTGCTGGCCGGTTTTGGCGTGCCGGCGCAGCGCACCTTGTACATGCTGATGGTGGTGGCCGCCGCGCTGTGGCTGAACCGCATCGCCAGCGTGACGCAGGTGCTGTGCAGCGCCTTGGGCGTGGTGGTGTTGATCGACCCGTGGGCCGTGCTGTGGCCGGGCTTCTGGCTATCGTTCGGCGCGGTCGCGACGATCTTGTATGCGACGGTAGGCCGCACCGCGCAGCGGCCCGCGCACGATGCGCCGCCACCGTCACGCCGCGAGCGGCTGTGGCTTGCGCTGAGCGTCGGCGCCCACACGCAGTACGCGGTGACGTTCGGCCTGGTGCCGTTGACGATGCTGCTGTTTGCGCAGGTATCGGTGATCAGTCCCTTGGCGAACGCCGTGGCGATTCCTTTGATCAGCCTTGTGGTGACGCCGCTCGCGCTGGCAGGCAGCATGCTGCCCGCAACGCTGGCCGCGCCGGTGCTCGGCCTGGCGCATCTGCTGGTGGAGTTACTGGCGGTCTGCCTGCAATGGTTCAGCGGCATGCGCTACGCCGTCTGGAGCGCACCGACGCCGCCGTTCTGGCTATTCTGCTGGGCCATGCTGGGCACCGTCTGGCTGCTGGCGCCACGTGGATGGCCCGCGCGCTGGCTGGGACTGGCGACCTGGATACCGCTGCTGGCCGCAGCACCTGCGCATCCTGAACCGGGCCGCATGACCGTCACCGCCTTCGATGTCGGTCAGGGCACGGCGCTGCTGATAGAGACCAGCCAGCACCGGCTGCTGTACGATACCGGCCCGCTTTACGCGGCGACATCCAACGCCGGCAACCGCGTCATCCTGCCGTATCTGAAAGCGCGCGGCATCGCCGCATTGGATGGCGTGATCGTCACCCACAGCGACGCCGACCACTCGGGCGGCGCCTTGTCTGTGCTCGACGGCGTGCGTGTGGACTGGGTGCTGTCCTCGCTGCCGCCGCAGCATCCTGTCGCCATGGCCGCGCGCCGTCACCTGCATTGCGCGGCCGGCCAGCACTGGGACTGGGACGGTGTCCACTTCGAGCTGCTGCACCCGCTGGCGGCCAGCTACGCCGACACCGCACTCAAACCCAACGCGCGCGGCTGCACGTTAAAGATCACGGCGGGCGGTAAATCGATGCTGCTGGCCGCGGACATCGAAGCCCCGCAGGAAGCCGCGCTGCTGCAGCGCGCCCGCGCCAGCCTGCAGGCCGACGTGCTGCTGGTTCCGCACCACGGCAGCGGCACCTCGTCCACCTCCGCGTTCCTGTCGGCGGTGCACCCGCAGGCCGCCGTGTTCCAGGTGGGCTACCGCAATCGCTACCACCACCCCAGGCCGGACGTCTACGAGCGTTACGGCCAGCTGCACATCGTGCGCCTGCGCACCGACCAGGCGGGCGCGCTGACGCTGGAATTCGGCGACACCATCGCCATCAGCGCCTGGCGCCAGGCCCACGCTCGCTATTGGTACGGCCGTTAAATTAGAGCCTTTCATCCAAGCCGGGCAGGGTAAGTGCCATTACAATGGCTCGAAAACAATCATACGAACAATCATACGGAGACCGCTTGTGAGCAAGCCCAAGCTGCATTTTGCCCACGCCAACAGCTACCCGGCGGGCGTGTACCGCCAGTACTTCGAGCTGCTGGCCGACGATTTCGATATCCAGGCGCTGGACATGCACGGCCACAGCCCGCGCTATCCGGTCAGCGACGGCTGGCCGCACCTGGTCGATGAATACATCAACGAACTCACCACCCGCTACAAGGAACCGGTCATCCTGGTCGGCCACTCGCTGGGCGGCATGCTCAGCCTGATGGTGGCGCATGCGCGGCCAGACCTGGTGCGCTGTGTCGTGATGCTCGATGCGCCGGTGGTGGCGGGGTGGCGGGCGCTGTTCTGGCGCCTGATCAAATTGAGCGGCAGCGCCAATCGCGTGCCGCCGGCCAAGTTCTCCATCCGCCGCCGCAATGTGTGGCCGGATGTGCAAACGGCCCGCCAGCACTTCGCCAGCAAGGACTTGTTTGCGGCCTGGGCGCCCGGCGTGCTGGCCGACTACATGGAGAGCGGCCTGAAGCCGCATCCGGAAGGCGTGCAGCTGCGCTTTACCCGCGAAGTGGAGACCAGCATCTACGCCAGCCTGCCGCATCATCTGCCCAAGCTGGTACGGGGCCGCTTCCCGGCGCCTATCGGCTTCATCGGCGGCACCGATTCGTGGGAGACCAGCCAGTCCGGCCTGGAGCACACGCAGGCACTGGTAGGCAAGCATTTCCGCATCGTGCCGGGCGGGCACTTGTTCCCGATGGAGTCGCCGGTGCTGGCGGCGCAGGCGACCCGCGAAATGATCGCCAGCCTGTTAACGGTAAAAGCCCGCGTGGAGCGGGCTGTTGCCTAGCCTAGCCAACCGGGTCATGCTTTGCGACGACGTGCCAGGAATGCCAGTATGCCCAGGCCCGCAATCAGCATGCCATAGGTTTCAGGTTCCGGTACCACCAGTGTGTTGCGCACGTAGATGGTTTCCGGCACACCGCCGATAGGGCCGCCGTTGACGCCATCGGTGACGTAGCCATTGGCATAGTCATTGATGTCGACGTGGTAGAAATTGCCCCAGTATTCCGAAGCGAAGATGTAGCCGGCGTGGTTGTTGTAGCCGGCAGGTGGGCTGACGATGCCGCCGGGATTGCCTGGCACGATGAAGTCGGTCCATAGCGGACGCATGGCCCATTCGTTCGCGGTCGCCACGCGCCAGCCTTCTGCCGCGCGGTAGGTGGCGGGCTGGATGTTGCCTGGCCCCCATTCGTTTGGTCCGATCGGACCTGCGTAGACCCAATCCAGCCCCGAATTGTTTAGATTAATCAAGACATTAGCGTCCGGTATGACCGTTGCCGAACTGATGATCTGTGCTTGAGTCCCTGATGCGATCCCCATCGCAATTACTGCCGTTATTAGAAACTTTTTCATTTGGCTATCCATTTAAGTTTATTTGACAGAAAGGTTTTATGGATTTCAGGTATTCGACTGCTAGTCCAGCTTACAATTCTTTTGTCATTGTGCAAATTAATTTTCTGAATCGCTATCACCGCATTTGTCGATGCAACAGCTATTACCAGTGCAAAAATGTTCTTAAAAACCGGATGATCGCGTAAAATCTCGGGCATTCGGTGCTGTGCGCCGCCCCCTGAACTTTAGGAATGCCTTCGATGACGATTAAAAGCGACAAATGGATACGCCGGATGGCGGAGCAACATGGAATGATCGAACCGTTCTTCCCGGATCAGGTGCGCCAGGAAGAGGGCCGCAAGGTGATCTCCTACGGCACCTCGTCGTATGGTTACGACATCCGTTGCGCCGACGAATTCAAGGTGTTCACCAACATCAACAGCACCATCGTCGATCCGAAGAATTTCGATTCGAACTCCTTCGTCGATATCAAGAGCGATGTCTGCATCATCCCGCCGAACTCCTTCGCGCTGGCGCGCACCATGGAGTACTTCCGCATTCCGCGCAGCGTGCTGACGGTATGCCTGGGCAAGTCGACCTATGCGCGTTGCGGC
Organism: Rugamonas rivuli; assembly: GCF_009380165.1. Classification (GTDB taxonomy): domain Bacteria; phylum Pseudomonadota; class Gammaproteobacteria; order Burkholderiales; family Burkholderiaceae_D; genus Rugamonas; species Rugamonas rivuli. The sequence goes on along the minus strand of NZ_WHUF01000001.1, from coordinate 1,046,081 downwards.
ATCATCGTCAACGTGACGCCGTTCGAGCCTGAGTGGGAAGGTTATGTGACGCTGGAGTTCTCCAACACCACGCCGCTGCCGGCCAAGATCTACGCCGGCGAGGGCTGCGCGCAAGTGCTGTTCTTCGAGAGCGATGAAGTGTGCGACGTGTCGTACAAGGACCGCAACGGCAAATACCAGGGCCAGCGCGGCGTAACGTTGCCGAAAGCGTAGTCAGCGTTTTACCGGCAGCACCATCTCCACGCACAAGCCACCATCCGCACGGTTGGTGGCTTTGATATTTCCGCCGTACGCTTCGATCACATGCTGGGCGATCGCCAGCCCGAGCCCGTGGCCTTCCACGCTGGCGCTGCTGGAGCGGAAGAAGGGCTGGAAGATGGTCGCCAGGTCGGACGGCGCGACGCCGGGCCCGCGGTCGAGCACGCGGATGCGCAACTGGCGGGCGTCCGGCAGCACCAGGGTTTGCAGCTGCACCACGCCCGCTTCCGGGCTGTGTTTGATGGCGTTGCGCACCACGTTCTCGATGGCGCGGCCCAGCAGGTCGGCCTGGCCGGCCACCAGCACGTCCGCTTCACCCTCCTGCACCACGCTGCGCTGCTGGCTGGACGCTTCGTAGTTGGCGTCGTCGGCGATCTGGTCCAGCAGTTCGGCCATGTTGATCTCTTCCTGATTGGCCTTGATGGCGCCGGCCTCCAGACGCGCCAGTGTCAGTAGTTCCCCCACCAGTTTGTCCATGCGCACGCTTTCGCGTTCGATGCGCTCCAGCGACGCCGCCAGTTTCTCCGGCTGCTGATGGGCGAGGCCGATCGCCGCCTGCAAGCGCGCCAATGGCGAGCGCAGTTCGTGCGAGACGTCGTGCAGCAAACGGGTCTGGCCGTCGATCAAACTGCGCAGGCGGGCGGTCATGCGGTCGAAGTCGCGGCCAAGGTCGTTCAGTTCAGAGCTGCCTTTGCCGGCGCCGAAGCGCGGCGCCAGGTCGCCCCCGGCTGCGGCGTCGAAGGCTTGACGCAGCGCGCGGATAGGGCGGGAGAAGTACCACGCCAGCAGTACCGAGAACAGCAGGCTGGCCAGCACGGCGGCGACGATCGGCACCCAGGGCGTGAGCGGCTGGAAGCGCGGACCGCGCATGTCGCCGGGGCCGCCCGGACCGCCAGTGCCGCCAAACCCACCGGGACCACCCGGGCCACCCGCAGTGCCGGGGCCAGCGCCCGGGCCGCGCGCGGCGCCTGCGTCGGCCGGTGGGCCCGGCTGGGCGCCGCGTGGCATCGCCGGTGCGCCTTGCAGCGCCATCTGCGCGCCGCCGAGTCCCGCCATCAGCGGGCGGTCGAGATTGAGTCCGCGCGATGGCAGAAACAATATATATCGTTTCCCTTCCTGATCGCTGACCTGGCGCACCACGCGGCGCTTGCCTTCCTGCTTGAGCAGCGCGTGCGATTCGCGCAGCATGGCGGCGCTGACCGTGCGGCCCAGCAGCTCATGGCCTTGCTCGTCGACCGCGAACACGCGGTGCCGTTCCATATTCTCCAGCAAGCGCCGCAAGGCCTTGACGCCGCCGAATTCCAGCGTGGCGGCGGCTGAATTGATCGCCATCTCGGCTGGCGGACTGGTATCCAGATCGGTGGTCAGGCCAGCCTGCTGGCTATTCTTGAGCAGCACGGCGCCGCCGATGCCGACGGTGGCCGTCAGCTGTGCCAGCAGTATGCACACGAAAAACTTCCAGAACAGACGGCCCACAGGCTACTCCTTGATCAGCTGATAGCCCAGGCGGTACACGGTCTGCAGGCAGGAGCGGCCGTCGGCGATGGTGCCGAGCTTGTGGCGCAGGCTGCTCAGGTGGACGTCGATGTTGCGGTCGAAGCGCGCCAGCGGACGCCCCAGCCCCTGTTCGGACAAGGCGTTCTTGCTGACCGGACGGCCGGCGTTGCGGGCCAGGACTTCGAGCAGGTTGAATTCGGTGCTGGTCAGTTCCAGCTTGTTGCCGGCCCAGGCGGCGCGGCGCTGCTCCGGCCACATGGTCAGCTGGCCGACGGTGATGGCGGCCGCCGCGCCGCTGTCGACCGGCACGCTCTGCGCGCGGCGCAGGATGGCGCGGATGCGGGCGGTCAGCTCGCGCGGCGTGCAGGGCTTGGCCACGTAATCGTCCGCGCCCAGCTCTAGGCCGACGATGCGGTCGGTGTCGTCGCCGCGGCCGGTCAGCATCAGGATGGGCAGCTGGCTGTTGGTGCGGATGCGGCGCAGTGTCTCCAGGCCGTTCATGCGCGGCATCATCACGTCCAGGATGGCGATCGAGTACAGGCCGGTGAAGGCTTCGGCGGTGCCGGCCTCGCCGTCGTGCACCATTTTGACGTCGAAGCCTTCCTGCTCCAGGTACTCCTTGAACATGCCTACCAGTTCGATGTCGTCGTCTATCAGCAGTACTTTGCTCTTCATGCCGCGTGGTTCTTTCTATGTGGATGTGGCGATCATAACAGCCTCCCAGCCGCATCCGGCGGCCTTTTACCCCGTTTTACAACGCATTGCCCGATGCCAATTGCATGCCAAAATGGCCATCTTTACCTCGATTTACCGGCGGCTAACGGCGCTTTACATGGGGCGGCAAGAGAATGGCAACTCCCTACCAACCAAGGATTGTTTGCATGAAAACTCCAAGAACCAGCGTACACAATATCTTGCTGGCGGCCGCCATGGCGCTGCCGCTGATCGCCACGGCCGGCGCGGCCCGCGCCGATGACCTGGGCGGCGACGGCGGGCGTCCACCGATGATGCACGTGGCGCCCGACCAGGACGGCCATGGCCCGGGCCCAGGTTTCCGCGGGGGCATGCCGCCGCTTGGCGGTCCCGGCATGGGCGGACGTCCGCCGTTCCTGCACGGCGTGGAATTGAGCGAGGCGCAGCAAGACCAGGTGTTTGCGATCCTGCATGCGGAGCAGCCGTATCTGCGCGAACAGGGCAAGGCCGCCGCCAAGGCGCACGACGCCTTGCGCGCGCTGGGCCGCGCCGACAAGTACGACGATGCCAAGGCCGCCGCACTGGCCAAGGAGGCGGCGACGGCGATGGCGAACATCGCGTTGCAGCACGTGCGCACCGAGCAGAAGCTGCTTGGCGTGCTGACCCCGGAGCAGCGCGCGAAGCAGGCCGAGGGTATTGCCCGCCATGCGCCGCGCCCCTGATTTGCCACTCACCCTGAACGGAGAACCTTATGTCGATTAGCTCCCTGAGTTCCAGCAATGCCAGCCAGCTCAGCTTCCTGAGCCGTTTAAGCAGCACCAACGCCAGCAGCAGCGCCGAGGCGACACGCGGCGCACCGCCGCCACGCCCGCCCGAAGGCGGCGGCTTCGCCTCGGCCATCGCCGATGCGCTGAAAGCCATCGGCATCACCAGCCTCGGCGACGCCAGCGGCAGTTCCGGCAGCACCAGCAGCGCGACAGCTTCGGCCGCCGCCACCGACAGCACCGATACCACGGACACCGGCAGCGTGGCCGAGGCCTTGGGCAGCTTCCTGCAAAGCCTGATGGGCGCGCTGCATGCGCAGAACAGCGACAACGATACGCCGCCGCCATACGGCGAGGCGCAGCAGGGCGGAGGCCACGGCGGCGGTGGTCCTGGCAAGCTGCAATCGGACTTGCAAAGTTTGCTGGCCAAGCTGACTTCCGGCACGGCCACCAGCAGCACCGATGCCACCGCCGATGCGGACAGCAGCGACGCCGTCAACCAGCTGGAAAGCAGCTTCGCCAATCTGCTGGATAAGCTCAGCGGCGGCACGGCGAGCGCGGACAGCACGGACAGTAGCAGCGCGACCGACGCCAACACCAAGCTGGCCGCCTTCCTGCAGGCGCTGTCGACCAAGGTCGGCGGCAGCGGCGCCAGCGGCAACCTGGTCAACACAACGGTATAAGCAAGGAGCGATGATGCACAACACCCACGAACACAGCCTGGCGGCCGACCTGAGCGCCATGCTGAACCTCGCCAGCGACCGTCGCCAGACCCTGCGCTGGCTACTGGCCGGCGCTTCGGCGCTGCCGGTGCTTGGCTGCGGCGGAGGCGGTTCATCGGCCAGCGACAGCACCAGTTCGGCCACCACCGCCAGCCCGGCCACGACCACGCCGGGCACCACCGCACCCGCCGGCGGCAGCTGCGCCGTGATCCCCGAGGAGACCGGCGGCCCATATCCGGGCGACGGCACCAACAGCAATAGCAGCGGCGTGGTCAACGTGCTGACGCAGTCGGGCGTGGTGCGCAGCGATATCCGCGGCAGCTTCAACGGCCCGACCGGCGTGGCGGCCGGCGTGCCGCTAACCATCAAGCTGCAGATCGTCAACGCCAACGGCAGTTGCGCGGCGCTGTCCGGCTACGCCGTCTATCTCTGGCATTGCGACAGGGACGGCAACTACTCGCTGTATTCAAGCGGCGTCACGGCGCAGAACTACCTGCGCGGCGTGCAGGTCAGCGACAGCAGCGGCAACCTCGCTTTCCAGACCATCTTCCCGGGATGTTATGCGGGCCGCATGCCGCACGTGCATTTCGAGGTGTATCCGACGCTGGACAAGAGCACCAGCGCGGCCAACCGCATCAAGACTTCGCAATTCACCTTCCCGATGGCGACGCTCAACGAGGTCTACGCCACCAGCGGCTACAGCGCCAGCGTGCGCAACCTGGCGCAGATCAGCTACGCCAGCGACAACATCTTCAGCGACGGCTACTCGCTGCAAATGGCCGCCGTCACCGGCAACGCCAGCGACGGTTACGTGGTGACGCTGACAGTGGGCGTGGCCGCCTGAAGCAAGTCTGCTTACAGCACCTTGGCGACCCAGACGATCAGCGTCGCCGAGGGCACCAGCAGCACTTGCGCCAGCAGCGTGCCGGCCAGGCGGCTGCCGACCAGCCACACCACCGCGCGGCGGAACTGCGTATCGCTGACGCGGCCTTCGACGACGTCGTCGGTCATGCCCGACATATGGGGATCGATGAACACCGCCATCATCACCGTCGCGCCGCCGTTGATGATGGACGACAGCGTGCTGGACGTGACGCGCACCTCGGGATCAAGCACGCCCGCGTACAGCGAGGCGAACACGCCGACGGTCCACAAGGCGACCGCGCCGACGTTGAGCAGCGTGACCGATGCCGACACGCTGCCGCTGTCGCGCAGGCCGCGCACATTGCCGGACGACGGCATGGCGGCCACGTCGCGCACGTAGGACAGCCCACCCTTGAAGAAACCGTGCAGCAGCAGCTTGGGCACCGAGCGGTGCACCTGGAAGTGTTCAACCGCGCGGCAGAACACGCGCTGGAAGGTCGGGATCAGCACGGCGCCGGCCATCGTCGCCAGCGCGGCCGACAGCAGCAGCCAGCGCAGGTCGGCCAGCACCATGCCGGCGGCCAGCGGCTGGCCGAGGCAGGACTCAATGCGCTTGGCGAGGAAGGGGCCCAGGAAGGAATTCGAGGTGCGCGACACCAGCACCAGGATGCTGAACAGGGCCAGCGAGACGGCGATGCGCCGGGTACGCACACCGGCTATCCTCACCGAGTAGGCGAGGGTGCCGATGAGATGGATGACGAAGGTTAGAAAGCAGATGAAAACCAGTTGCTTGTCCATGGGCCGGGCGCAGGTTGAAAGATCAGCATCATCCCATAAAGCCCAGGTTGCGGATACTGAAGTTGCCGATATTCGGGAACACATCGGCAAGCTGCGTGGCGGACAGGCCGAACCAGCTGGCCAGCGTGGCGCCGTACTGGTCGACCGAGGTGGTCGGCAGCAGCGAGCCCGAGCCGACATCGAGATCGTGGCCGACGCCGGTGACGGGCATGCTGCCGTAAATGTTCTTGCCCTTGACCGCGCCGCCCATGATGAAGTGGTGCGAACCCCAGCCGTGGTCGGTGCCGTCGCCGTTGCTGGCGAAGGTGCGGCCGAAGTCGGAGGCGGTGAACAACGTCACCTGCTTGCGCATGTCGTTGCCTTGCAGGTTGGCCAGCGCGCTGTCGAAATAGGCCATGGCGTGGGCCACCTTGGCCAGCAGGTCGGGCTGGTTAAGCGCCTGGAAGTCGTGGCTGTCGAAGCCGCCCAGGCTGACGTAGAACACCTGGCGCTTGACGCCCAGCGCGTTGCGGCCGCCGATGATGCGGGCGATGGTCTGCAATTGCACGGCCAGCGGATTGACCGTGGCCGCACCGGTGCGCGGACTGATAAACGGCAGCGGGTCGGGCACGCCGGTCGCGCCGGCGCCCAGCATGGCGCCGGACAGCGCCGCCTGGGAGTTGATGGCGCGGGCGGTGACGGCCGCATGTTCTTTCTGGAACAGGTCGCTTTGGTCGGCTGAAATGATCTGGCGCAGCGGGTTGGCGGCCGCCGGTGCGCCGAACAGGGTGTCGCTGAGGTGGTTGATCGGCATCGCGCTGGTGCCGCCCAGCTGGTACTGGCGCACCGTGCGGCCGCTCAGGTACAGCGCATTGCCGGCGTTGGAGATGCAGGTAAAGGTGGCGTTGCCGTTGGCGCTGGCCATGAGGTCGCCCAGGCGTCCGCCCCAGCCGGCGCCGCCGGTCAGTTCGGTCTGCGACGATTGCCACATCGCCTGCTGGTCGTTGTGGGAGAACAGCCGTGGCGGCAGGGCGGCGCCGCCCGCCTTGTACTGGGCCAGCGTCAGCGGCTGCACCAGCGTGCCGACGTTGGCCAGCACGGCGACACGGCCGGCATCGAACAAGTCTTTCAGCGGCCGCAGGGATGGGTGCAGGGCGAAGGTGCGGCCAGCCTGCGGGTTGTTCGGCACGATGGGCAGTACGCCGCCGGGCGCACCGACGCCGGGCAGGGCGATGGAGCCGCTGTCGGGCGTGGTGCGCAGGCGCTTGTATTCGTTCCACGACGCGCTGTCGGTGGCCAGCACGGTGTTGAAATGGTCGTTGCCGCCGGTGAGGAAGAGGCAGACGATGGCCTTGTAGTCGCTGGCGCCTTCGGCCGCGGCATTGCCCATCGCGGCCAGGTTCAGCGTGAAGGGGACGGCGCTGCCGCCGGCCAGGGCCAGCATCTTGCCGACGAAGCGGCGGCGGGAGGGGGATTCGAAATGCATGGGTTAGTCCTTATCGTTGCGCCAGGTATTCGGGCGATGCCATCGCCAGCACGATGGCCAGGTAGACGCGGTTGCGGCGGGCGTCGTCGGTACGGGTGGGGAAGGCGGCGCTCGGGGGCGGGATGTTGACGGAGTTGACCGCGCTGATGATCTGGTTGCGCAGCGTGCTCGTCATGCCGCCATTCAGCAACAGCAGGTTGATGCGGTCCACCAGCTGCGCCGGCTGGCCCGTCAGCGCCAGCTCGGCGCTGTAGTCGGGTTGCACGTCGCGGGCCGAGCCGGCGCCGTAGGGAATGAGGTATTGGATGAAGTTCAGGTAGCCGGTGACGGAAGGCTCGCCGGTGATCTGCATTTCAGGCGCCACCAGGCCGCGCGTCGACAGGCTGGTGTTGGGCGGCGTGTAGGAGGGGCGGAAGAAATTGAACACCGACGGCGCCCGCAGCGGCGACTGCGCCAGCGCGTACAGCGGATCGTCCGTGATATGGATCTGGAAGCGGCCGGAAGCCGATTTGGCGTTGAAGGCGCGCATCCAGTTAGCCATGCGTAGCACCGGTTCGCGCAGCTTTTTCGCGCTGCCGGTGTCGGCGGCTTCCGGATCGAGCAGCACCGCCCGTATCACCGCCTGCATGTCGCCGCGCACGCCGCTGCCGTTGTCGGCAAAGGCCGCCGCGACCCGCGACACATAGGCGGGGCTGGGGTTGCTGCTGACCAGGCGCTGGATCAGCTGGCGGCCGATGAAGGGGCCGACGTTGGGGTGCTGGAACAGCGTGTCGAGCGCGGCCTTCATGTCGGTCTCGCCGGTGCCGCCGGCGCCGATGGTGGTGCCGAGGAAGCTCTTGGCCGAGGTCGAATGGTAGGCCGGATAATTCTGCATCGGCGTCCAGTCGCGGTTCGGATCGGCGAGGTTGCCGTTGAAGCGATTCGGCGCCTTGTCCGGGCCGGCCCAGCTCCAGCCGGTGAAGACCTTGGCCATGCCGGCCACGTCGTCGTGGGTGTAGGTCTCGACCGGCCGGCCGTTTTGCTGCTTCAGGCTGCCGTCCGGATTCAACTCGTACAAGCCGATGCTCATCAGCTGCATTACTTCGCGGGCGAAGTTCTCGTCCGGTACGCGGTTGCCGCTTTCCTTCTGGTTGCGCATGTGGCTCAGATAGATGCCCATCATGGGATGCAGCGCCACCGCTTGCAGCAGGTTGCGGAAGTTGCCGAAGGCGTTTTGCCCCAGGGTGTCGTAATAGCTGGCGACGCCGGCCGGCCGCGACACCAGGTTGGGGTCGGCCATGGAAATCACGAAGATCTGCGACAGCGCGAAGGTCACGCGCTGGCGCAACTGGTCGTCGCCGATGGCGGCCTGGCGCCAGAAGGATTCGAAGACCTGGTTTTCGGACAATATTCCCGGAGGCAGCTGGGCGGCGACGCTTTGCACCGTGTTGCGATGCGAGGTCTGCGGCTTGCGGAATTGGTCGGCTATCCAGGCTGCCTTGCTGCTGGTGGTCAGCGCCGCGATGCCGGCCGGGGTGGGGCCGAACGTGGCCTGGGCCAGGAAGTGCGAGGCGGCGGCCGGGGTCAGCGTCGCCGGAACGGGAGTGCTGGGCGTCGGCGCGGTGTCCGGTTGCGAGGGAGTTAGGGGGGCGTTGGGGCCTGTAGTCGGACGATTGCCGCCGGAACTGATGCCGGAGCTGCCGCCTGAACTGGTGATGCCGGCCGCCGTGCGGTTGGCCGAGGCGTCGGCGCCGGGTCCGCCGCCGCCACATGCGCTTATTGCCAGGGCTAAAATTAGTCCAGATATCGTTTTCAGGGTCGCGAACTTCATTCTCTTGCCTTTTGGAATTCCAAGAGCGGAGATTGTAGAAGAGGCCGACTTTCAAAAGAAAACTGATTTCAATTCCGCGCGGCAATACTGAAAAATTTGACTGGAATTAAAAGATAATCGACTAAAGTTAAGCGAACTTATTACGTTGCAAATAACAATATTCTCCAGGAAACGTCAATTTTGCGCAACGCAGCATTTATTTTTGACGTAAAAAAAACCGCCGGCCCGAGCGCTTGTCGCTCGATGCCGGCGGGCTTGCGGCCATGCGGCCGGGATTTATTGCTTGACGCAGTCCACGAAGTAGCCGCGCTTGCCGTCCACTTCGCGCTTGACCAGGCCGTGCACGTCGGTCTCGAAGCCGGGGAAGCGCTCGTTGAAGTCGCGTGCAAAGCGCAGATAGTCGACGATGGTCTTGTTGAAGCGCTCGCCCGGGATCAGCAGCGGAATGCCCGGTGGGTATGGCGTCAGCAGGATGGAGGTGATGCGGCCTTCCAGCTCGTCGATGGCGACGCGCTCGATCTCGCGATGCGCCATCTTGGCGAACGCGTCCGACGGCTTCATGGCCGGGATCATGTCCGACAGGTACATCTCGGTGGTCAGGCGGGCGACGTCGTAAGCCTTGTAGAAATCGTGGATCTGCTGGCACAGGTCGCGCAGGCCCATGCCTTCGTAGGTCGGGTTGGCGGCCGCGAATTCCGGCAGGATGCGCCACATCGGCTGGTTCTTGTCGTAATCGTCCTTGAACTGCTGCAAAGCGGTCAACAGCGTGTTCCAGCGGCCCTTGGTGATGCCGATGGTGAACATGATGAAGAACGAGTACAGGCCGCACTTCTCGATGATCACGCCGTGCTCGGCCAGGTACTTGGTGACGATGGACGCGGGGATGCCGGACTCGGCAAACTGGCCGTCTAGCGACAGGCCCGGGTTGACGATGGTGGCCTTGATCGGGTCCAGCATGTTGAAGTTCGGCGCCAGCTTGCCGAAGCCGTGCCAGTCGTCTTCTGCCTTGATGATCCAGTCTTCCTGCGAACCGATGCCTTCTTCGGCGAACTCCTGCGGGCCCCACACCTGGAACCACCAGTCCTTGCCCCATTCCTGGTCGATCTTCTTCATCGCGCGGCGGAAGTCCAGCGCTTCGAGGATCGATTCTTCCACCAGCGCGGTGCCGCCTGGCGCTTCCATCATCGCGGCAGCGACGTCGCACGAAGCGATGATCGAGTACTGCGGCGAGGTCGAGGTGTGCATCAGGTAAGCCTCGTTGAAGGCGTCGCGGTCCAGCTTGACCGATTCCGATTCGCGCACCAGCACCTGCGAAGCCTGCGACAGGCCGGCGAGCAGCTTGTGGGTCGACTGGGTCGAGAAGATCATCGATTCCTTGGCGCGCGGACGGTCCTTGCCGATGGCGTGCATGTTCTTGTAGAAATCGTGGAAGGTGGCGTGCGGCAGCCATGCTTCGTCGAAGTGCAGGGTGTCGATCTGGCCGTCCAGCATTTCGCGCAGGGTTTCCACGTTGTAGACCACGCCGTCGTAGGTCGACTGGGTGATGGTCAGGATGCGCGGCTTCTTGTTCACGGCTTCGCGGGCGAACGGATTCGCCTCGATCTTGCGCATGATGCTCTCCATCGTGAACTCTTCCAGCGGAATCGGACCGATGATGCCCAGGTGGTTACGGGTCGGCATCAGGAACACCGGAATCGCGCCGCACATGATGATCGAGTGCAGGATGGACTTGTGGCAGTTGCGGTCGACCACGACGATGTCGCCCGGCGCCACGGTCGAGTGCCAGACCATCTTGTTCGAGGTCGAGGTGCCGTTGGTCACGAAGTAGCAATGGTCGGCGTTGAAGATGCGGGCGGCGTTGCGCTCGGAGGCGGCGACCGGGCCGGTGTGGTCCAGCAGCTGGCCCAGCTCTTCAACGGCGTTGCAGACGTCGGCGCGCAGCATGTTCTCGCCGAAGAACTGGTGGAACATCTGGCCGATCGGCGACTTCAGGAAAGCCACGCCGCCCGAGTGGCCAGGGCAGTGCCACGAGTACGAACCATCGTTGGCGTAGTGCACCAGCGCGCGGAAGAACGGTGGCGACAGGCCGTCCAGGTAGGACTTGGCTTCGCGGATGATGTGGCGCGCAACGAACTCCGGCGTATCTTCGAACATGTGGATGAAGCCGTGCAGTTCGCGCAGGATATCGTTGGGGATATGGCGCGAGGTGCGGGTTTCGCCGTACAGGTAGATCGGGATGTCGGCGTTCTTGTAGCGGATCTCTTCGACGAAGGCGCGCAGCGACTTCAGCGCCACGTCGGTTTCCTCGGCCGAACCGGCGCCGAATTCCTCATCGTCGATCGACAGCACGAAGGCCGACGCGCGCGACTGCTGCTGGGCGAACTGGGACAGGTCGCCGTAGCTGGTCACGCCCACCACTTCCATGCCTTCTTTTTCCATCGCATCGGCCAGGGCGCGAATGCCTAAGCCGGACGTGTTCTCGGAACGGAAATCCTCGTCGATGATGACGATGGGGAAACGAAATTTCATGCATGTCTCCAAAAAAGCAAGCCGCCCCTGACTTGTGTGGAGGGGCGGACTAGGGCGCGACTACTGGTTCGGCAGTCGCATAAAAAAAATAAGAACGGGATTCTCGCAGAAATGCGGGCTCTGCGGGAAAAAAATATTGCAATAAACCCGTTAAGGTTGCAGCAACAGTGTTACCACGGCATTACATCGCCTCAATGGCCGACTGCGCCGCCGCCCAGCTTGGCCAGCATCTGGCCGACCGGATCGACGTGGAACCAGGCAAACGCGCCCAGCGCGATGCCGACGCCGGCCACGCCGTAGGCCAGGCCCATCATCCATTTCTTGCGGGTCAGCAGGGTGATGGCGGCCAGCGAGATGGCGATCTGCTCGGCCGTGGTGGCCAGCGCCCACTGGTGGTGCTGGTGCATGGCCTCGTCCGACTTGTGGTTCCACTCTTTAGAGGATTCCTCCCACTTTTCGGCCTCTTTCTTGATGTCGTCCTTCTCCGACTTGTAGCGGGCCACGTCGGCCTCGTACTTCTTCGGATCGACGCCGGGCAGCACCATGGCCAGTTCGGCCAGGTTTTGCTTGCTCGATTTGGCCTGGTAGTAGTTCCAGCTGTTGGCGGCCTGGGTCTTGTCGATGGCCGCGTTGTTCTTGAACAGTGCCGCGTCGTTCTGCGTGGCGCCGCCCAGGTAGCCGAAGGTGGCGCCGACGGTGGCCAGGATCGCCGTCATGACGGCAATATTGTTCGAAAAGCCATCGCTGCCGTGAGCCGCGTGCTCGACCGCGTGGTCATGAGGTCCGTGTACGTGAAAACCGTCGCCTGACATTTGCTGTTGATTCCTTGATGAGGTTGAAATTAAGCCTGGGCCTTGCGGCGCAGTGTAACAAAAGCGTACTGCAAATCCGCCGTTTCCGACGCATGTTTCTCGCGGGCGGCTTCCTGCCATACGCCGGCGTCGAGCTCGGGGAAGAAGGCGTCACACTGGAAGGTGCGGGCGATCTCGGTAATTATCAACTGGTCCGCCAGCGGCATCGCTTGCCGGTAGATCTCGGCGCCGCCGATGACGAAGCCGGGGGCGCCGTCCAGCAGCGCCAGGGCCGCCTCGACCGAGCCGACCGCTTCCACGCCCTCATGGCGCCACCCGGCGTTGCGGGTGATGACGATGTTGCGGCGGTTGGGCAGTGGCCGGCCGATGGAGTCAAAGGTCTTGCGGCCCATGACGATAGGGTGGCCGGTGGTCAAACGCTTGAAATGCGCCAGGTCTTCCGGCAGCTTCCACGGCAGGGTGTTGTTGATGCCGATGCCGCGCTGGGCGTCCATGGCGACGATGATGGTCAATGTGCTCATTTTTTGATGCTATCAGATGCAGAGCCGACATTATCGTTCAATTTGATCCGGGGTGGTATGCCGCAGCGGAATGCGGCGCCTACTGCGCGTCGGCCTGTGCCACTTTCTGGCGCACCATGCCTGCGAACTGCGACAGGTCTTGCGGGTTGATGTCCGACACGGCCGAGTACTGCATGCCGTCCTGCGACCAGCGCAGCAGGTGGAAGCCTTGCCGCATCGCCGCATGCGGCGTGCTGCTGCTGCCGCTGGCGTCCGGCCAGATGTACAGGTTCAGGATGTGCTGGCGGTGGCGGTAGGCCAGCGCCGCCACGGGACGCTGCTGCAGATAGTCCAGGCGGCCGCCGATCAGCGCATAGCCTTGCGGCGCCAGGTCGTACACGGGCGGCGAAAAATCCAGCTTGCCGGCGAACCAGGGCTTGACGGTGTGCTGGTCGGTCGAGGCCACATCGGCCAGGTGGTTGGGCATCAGCGCGCGGAAGTGGCTGGCCACCAGTTCCTGCTCGATGCGTTCGTTGGGTGTGGGCTGGCCCAGGTACAGCGTCAGCGTGACGGCAAAAGCCGCCGTGGCGGCGCCCGCCAGACCGAGATTGATCCATGCCCACGACCACGTACGCGGCGCCGCTGCACGCTGCTGCGGCCTGGGCTCCGCCTGAAGCGCCGCGTGAATGCGGTGCTTCAGATATGCGGGCGCGGCGTAGTGCTGCGCCTCCGAGGCGACGCGCTGGCGCAGCGCCTGCAGCTGCGCCAGCGCGGCGGTGCATTCGTCGCAGCCGGACAAATGGGCTTCCAGCTGCCGCCGGTCGGCCGCATTCAGTTCGGCATCCAGGTAGGCCGACAACTTGTCCTGGCTGTGCTTAGATTCCATGCTGCTCTCCGTGCTTCAGGTAGGCCAGCAGCAGCTTGCGCGCGCGGGCCAGCCGCGACATCACCGTGCCGATCGGCGTTTCGGTCACTTGCGCGATCTGTTTGTACGACAGATCGTCCATCTCCTTCAGCACCAGTACCTCGCGAAACGCCTGCGGCAGCTGGGCCAGCGCGGCGTTGACGGTGCGGCCCGTGTCGCGGCTGGCGACGATGGCCGCCGGATCGGCGCTCTCGTCGTCGCCGTGCAGCGCCTCGTCGAAGCTGATATCGCCGCGTTGCGCCTGGCCGTCGCGCAGTGCGCTGTAGTAGGTGTGGCGCACGATGGTCAACAGCCAGGCGCGCACGTCGCCACCGCGAAAACCGTCGGCAAAGCGGAAGGCGCGCAGATAGGCGTTCTGCACCAGATCGTCGGCGTCATGCTCGTCGCGGGTCAGCCAGCGGGCCAGGTTGTAGGCCGCATCCAGGTGCGGCATGGCCATCGCTTCGAACTGCGCGGTTTTGTCGTCGTCGCCCAAGTACTTATCCATTGCAGTGGTCCAGTGGATGAAGACTCCGTTCGGCGCGGTTTTATTCCCGATCGAGAAATAAAAAAATAATCGGGAATATCCGGGCCGTGATCCGGGTTTTAGCCGGTACGACCGGCGCCCGCCGATTATGCCATGCCGCGGCGCCGTCTCTTCAACCACATTACGGAGCACATCATGATCGATCGCAGAGGATTTCTAAGGCTGGGCGCAGTGGGCGGTGGCGCCGTCTTCATGTCCGGCTTGTACGGCAAGGCCATGGCCGCCGACGGCTACGAAGATTTCTACTTTGTGCAGCTGTCCGATTCGCATTGGGGCTACAAGGGGCCAGCCAACCCGGAAGCGCAGAACACGCTGCGGCAGGCGGTGGACAGCGTCAACGCGCTGGCGGTGCAGCCGGATTTCATCGTCTTCACCGGCGACCTGACCCACACCACCGACGATCCGGCCGAACGCCGCCGGCGCATGGCGGAGTTCAAGCAGATTACCGCTGAGCTGAAGGTCAAGGACGTGCACTACCTGGCGGGCGAGCATGATGCCTCGCTCGACAACGGCGCGGCGTTCCAGGAGTTCTTTGGGCCCACGCACTACAGCTTCGATCACAAGGGCGTGCATTTCATCGCCATCGACAACGTGTCCGACCCGGGCGCGCGCATCGGCGAGGCGCAGCTGGCGTGGCTGAAGGCCGATCTGGCCAAGCAGGCGAAGGATGCGCGCATCGTCGTGCTGACGCACCGGCCTCTGTTCGATCTCGCGCCGAAGTGGGACTGGGCCACGCGCGACGGCGAGCAGGCCATGGCGCTGCTGATGCCGTATTCGAACGTCACGGTGTTCTATGGCCACATCCACCAGGAGAACCACCACATGAGCGGTCACATTGCCCATCACGCGGCCAAGTCGCTGATCTTCCCGCTGCCGGCGCCAGGCTCGCAGGACAAGCGCACGCCGCTGCCGTGGGATCCGGCGGCGCCAGGCAAGGGACTGGGCTTCCGCGAGGTGGAGGCGGAGATGAAGCCGGTGGCCTACCAGATCACCGAATTCCCTGCGATGAAAGGATGAATCGCCATGCTGACCAAACGTAGAATGCTGATGTGTACACCGCTGGCGCTGGCCGTCTTTGGCGCCGTGCAGGCCGGGGTGAAGGAGCGCGTCATCAAGATCGAGGCGCGCAAGTTCCGCTACGCGCCGAATGTGATCGAATTGAAGAAGGGCGAGGCGGTGGTGCTGGAGCTGACAGCGCTGGACTTCCCGCACGGTTTCAGCCTGCCGGACTTCAAGATTCGCGCCGATCTGGTGATCGGCAAGCCGGTGCGGGTGAAGCTCAAGCCGGAGGAGGCGGGGCAGTTCGGTTTTTTGTGCGATAACTTCTGCGGCAGCGGCCATGAGGAGATGGCCGGCACGCTGATCGTCAAGGCTTGAGCTATTCCAGGCCCTGCGTGGGATTGACGCGGACGTACTGGTCCTCGTCTTTGCCCCTGCGCCGGCGCCACCAGTTTCTGCAATCCGGCGTGCCGCAGTTGGCGAGTTCGCAGCCGCAGTTGGCGATATCGCAGGCTTCGCCGACGTCGCCGGCGCTGCAGGGCAGGTCGGGCACGTCGCAGGACAGGTCGCAGAAGCCGGCCTGGGTGCGGTGGCGCGCGCTCATGGCGCGCGTCGCTGGCGCTGGCGGGCGATGCCGCCGATGGGTCTCGCCGCAGGCGTTCATGCGGCGGTTCAGCAGCATCAGGCCGAGGATCAGGCCATGGCGGGCAATGACGCGCTGGCCGTAGGCGGAGCAGCTATCCCGCCCGGTGTGGACGCGGAAGGCGCAGGCAAAGCCCTTCAACCGCGACAGGTGGCGTCGATAAAACGCGATGGCGGCGAGGGCCAGGCGCTTCATGTGGCGTGGTGAAACGCTTTGATGTCGGCGGCCAGCACCTGCGGGACTTCCAGCGGGATCATATGGCCGGTTCCGTCGTGGATGCTCAGGCGCGCATCGGACAGGTGGCGCGCCATCTCGCGCAGGTCGGCGGGATCGACCAACTGGTCGCCCTCGGCGCCGACGATCAGCACCGGGCACTTGATCTCCGCCAGGCGCTCCATCAGATCGGGGCGCTCCATCGACGCGGTGAACTGCGCCAGCAGCACGTCCTTACCCAGGTCCACCGCCATCTGCTGGATGGTGTCGATGATGGACTGGTCGCCGAGGTGCGTCTCATGCAGCAGCTCGCGCAGGCGCATGCGCGTCATGCCGGTGTAGGCGTTGTTCTTCAATATGGGGATGATGCGGCGGCGGGTTTCCTTTTCGGTCTCGCTCAGACCGCGCGCCGAATTCGCGATCAGCACCAGCGATTGCACGCGCTCCGGGTGCAGCAGCGCGTATTCGATGGCGAGGTAGGAACCTAGCGAGAACGCCACCAGATGCGCCGACGGCGCGCTGTGCGCCGCGATCAGCTCCTGCATCTGCTCACGTGTGTGCGCCTTGTGCAGCGGGACGTGGTTGAATTCGAAACCGTCGCCCAGCAGCGGCGTCAAACGGGACCACATCCTTTCGTCGCACAGCGTGCCGGGGATGAAGTCCAGTTGCGTCATACCGCCATCGGCGCCGTGATCGGCGCGTGGTGCTGGTAGCCTTCCAGCGAGAAGTCGGAAGGCTCTACCTTCTCCAGCCATTCCGGCTCGTACTTGCCGGTCTTGGCGAAGTCCGGCACGCGGTCGGATATGCGGAACTGCGGCGCCGGGAAAGGCTCGCGGGTCAGCTGTTCCTTGACCATGTCCATGTGGTTCTCGTAGATGTGGGCATCGCCGATGAAGTAGGTGAACCAGCGCGGCGTGTAGCCGGTCAGGCGGCCGACCAGGTGCATCAGTGCCGCGCCCTCGGCGAGGTTGAACGGCGTACCCAGGCCCAGGTCATTCGAGCGCACGTAGAGGCACATCGACAGTTCGCGGGTGTTCGGGTTGGGGATGAACTGGTACAGCAGGTGGCAGGCCGGCAGCGCGACCGAATCCAGCACGGCCGGATTCCAGCCATGGAACAGGATGCGGCGGCTGCCTGGATTGTTGACGATGGTGTCCAGGCATTCGCGCAGCTGGTCGATGGCCTTGTGCAGCAGGACTTTGGTCACGCCTTCGTCTTCGATCTGCGAGATCAGGCGGAAGCCGTTCTTTTGCGCGTCGGCGATCTGCGCCGGTTGGTCGACGGCGATCAGCTTGAAGCCCGGCCATTGGCGCCACTGCACGCCGTAGACCGGACCCAGGTCGTCTTCACCCAGGCGGTAGGGATTGTCCAGCCATTGCTGGTTTTCGTTGGCGTTCTGGTCCCAAACTTTGCAGCCCAGCGCGCGGAAATCGGCGGCGCTGCTGGAGGCGCGCAGGAAGGCGCACAGTTCGCCGACCACGGATTTGAATGCCAGTTTTTTGGTCGTCACGGCGGGGAAGCCGCCGTTCAGCAGGTCGAAGCGCATCATCGCGCCCGGTACGCTCAGCGTGCGGATGCCGGTGCGGTTGTCTTGCCAGCTGCCGGTATCGAGGACGGTCTGGATCAGTTCCTGGTATTGCTGCATTCAATTCTCCAACGTGGTGCGCGGGCCGCAACGGCCCGGAAAGGTAGCTATTTTATCAGGCGGCGCACATGGCCGCCCCAAGCGCTCAGCGTGGGCCAGTCTTGCGGCCGCCCGGCTTTGCGGTGGCCTTGCCCGCAGTCCGCGCAAGAGACTTGGCGCCACGTCCGCCGGTGACGACGACTGCCCCCTTGGGAGCCGCTGCTGCCGGCTTGGCGCCGCCGTAGATGCGGCCCGTGGGGGCCTTGCCGCCTGCGGAGCGCGCTCCACCGGCTGGCTTGCCAGACGGCGGAGGCGGTGCCCACGTGCCCAGCGAGGCGTCGCCGCCAGCCGGACGCGCGGTCACGGCGGGCTTGCCCGCCGCCGCAGCTGCCTTGCCGCCGGCAGGGCCGGTGAACGGGCGCTTCTTCTTGGCCGGCGCTTCGGCAGCGGCCTTCTTGGCCAATGCGGCGGCCACGCCTTTCGGGCCGGTCTCCGGCACGCGGTGGTCGGCTTCGAAGCCTGGCTCCTCGATGCGGGCGATGACTTGCCGCGTCAGCGTTTCGATGGCTTTCAGGATCTCGACTTCATCGGCGCAGACCAGCGACACGGCTTCGCCCTCCATGCCGGCGCGGCCGGTGCGGCCGATGCGGTGGATGTAGTCCTCGGCGACGGTCGGCATGTCGAAGTTGACCACCTGCGGCAGCGCCTCGATATCGAGCCCGCGCGCGGCGACGTCGGTGGCCACCAGCAGCTGGACCTCGGCCTGCTTGAAGCGGGCCAGCGCGCGCAGGCGGGCCGGCTGGGTCTTGTCGCCGTGGATGGAGTCGGCCGAAATGCCGTGTTCCTGCAAGGTCTTGACCAGGGTTTCGACGCCCTTGCGGGTCTTGACGAAGACGAGCACCTGGCCCCACTTCAGCTTCTTCAGCAGATGCAGCAGCAGTTCGGGCTTGCGGCGCTTGTCGGTCGGGATCAGCCATTGTTTGACGGTCTTGGTGGCGGTATTGCTGGCGCTGACCTGGATCGACACCGGATCGCGCAGCATGCCGCCGGCCAGCTTGCGGATCTCGTCCGAGAACGTGGCCGAGAACAGCAAGGTCTGGCGCTGCTTGGGCAGGGCCGCCAGCAGGATGTCCAGATCGCGCTCGAAACCCAGGTCCAGCATGCGGTCGGCCTCGTCCAGCACCAGCGTTTGCAGCATGGCGAAGCTGATCGCGCCCTGGTTGTGCAGGTCGATCAGGCGGCCCGGCGTCGCCACCAGCACGTCCAGGCCCTTGCGCAGCTTGGTGATCTGCGGCTCGATCGGCACGCCGCCATAGGCCACGGCCGATTTCAGCGGCAGGTTGCCGCCGTAGCTGCGGAAGCTCTCGTAGACCTGCTCGGCCAGTTCGCGCGTCGGCACCAGCACCAGGCAGCGTACCGCTTTCGGGCCGGTCACGCCGTCCATCGTCAGGCGCTGCAGGATGGGCAGGGCGAAGCCCGCCGTCTTGCCGGTGCCGGTCTGCGCCGCCGCCATCAGGTCGCGGCCCGCCAGCACGGCGGGAATGGCTTGCTTCTGGACGGGCGTGGGCTGCTTGTAGCCCAGCGTGTCCAGCGTGCTCTGTATGGGGGCGATCAGGCCGAGGGCTTGGAAGGTCATGATGTACTCAGTAATGTCAAAAATGCGCGAAAAGGGGCGCAGTGTAGCCGGTTGTACCGGCTTGTGCAGAATTTAGTTGGACATCGCGTCCGACCACAGCGTGAGGATTTCGCGCACGCGCTGGTCCGGCAGCTTGACCAGGTTGTCGCCGATGTACAGCTCCACCGAGCTGCGGCCGGGCAGCGCGGCATGGCTGGCGGCGTTGAACAGCCACACGCCGTGCTGCTCGGCGATGCGATTGCGGATCTCGTTGGCGCGCTCGCGGCTCACCGGCAGATGCAGGTGCAGCATGCTGGCTTGCGGACGGGCGGGATTGGGCGTCAGCAGCGGGTAGTCGCGCAGCACGTCGTACAGCCATAGCGTGCGCTGGAAGTAGACCGGCATGGCCGCCAGCCTGGCGTCGAACTGCATCGCGGCGGCCACCACGTACGGCGTGCGCTGGTAGACATTGCCGCCCTGGCGGCGGAACCACTCCTGGGCCTTGGCGACAAAGGCCGCGCTACCCAGCAGCATGGCGCCGCCCATGCCGCCTATGCCTTTGTACATCGACAGGTAGACGGAATCGAAGCCGGCCGCGATGTCGGCGGCGGGGCGGCCGTATGCGGCGGCAGTTTCCAGCAGGCGGGCGCCGTCCAGGTGCAGGTGGATGGATTGTTCGCGGCAGTAGTCCTTGATGGCTTGCAGCTCGTCCCAGCTTGGGCATTGGCCGCCGATCTCGCGCATCGGCAGTTCCAGCGTGGCTGCGCCAAGCTTGTCCGGTATGCCCTGCAGCTCTTCCAGCGTCCAGGGGCGGTGCGGGTCGCCGATTTGCAAGGCCTGGAAGTGCTCGAATAGTTGATGGTTGCCCCGTTCGTGGCGCAGGATGTGCGAGGTCGGATGCAGCGCGACCAGCCGGCTGCCGCGCTCCATGCAGGCGATGCGCAGCGCCGTGGCCTGCACCATGGTGCCGCTGATGCAGAACAGCGCCGATTCAAAACCCAGCAGGCTGGCGATCTTCTGCTCGAAATCCTGTATCAGCGCGCCGCTGCCGTAGGTATCGTGCGCTACGCCGTTGGCCTCGCACCATGCAGCCATCGCCCCGAACAGTTGGGCGGGCGAGGGCTGGCGGTGGCCTGGAAGGTGGGTTGTGCAGCTGAGCCGCAGTTCGGCGTCGGTCAAGGCGTTCTCCTGAAAGGGAGAATGTTACCGGCTTTTTGCGGAGGCGGCCAAAAACCCTGCTTTGCTGTAGTGCGTTTCATAGTCCGGCGACAGGGTGCCCATCATGCGGTCCCAGAATAAGAAGTACCAGCCGTAGTTGTATCGGCCCCGCGCGTGGTGGGTGTTGTGGGCGGTGGAGGTGTTGATCCAGCGGCCCAGCCAGTGCTGCGACATACCTCGCGGGAAGATCTCGTAGCCGAGGTGCGTGTAGACGGCGTATGCCGTGTTGAGCCAGGAAAAAATGAATAGCGCCACATAGTTCCTTGGCACTAGCAGCAGTATGACGATGATGGCGCTGCTGTCGACCACTGCCTCCACTGGGCTGATCGCGTAGGTGGACCAGGGGTTGGTGTTGGTGGAGCGATGATGAGTGAGATGCGTCCAGCGGAACAGCCGGCGGTGGTGCATCAGCCGGTGGGTCCAGTAGAACCAGGTGTCTTGTACTATCATCATCAACATCACGATGCCTGCGGTGGACGCCCAGCCGTGACTATAGTCATCCAGCCCGGTGTAGATCGGCGAATAGCGGCGCAGGCCCAGCGCAAAGGCCAGCGGCAGCACGGCGCCGATCACCGTCAGGCTGACAACGGTGGTGAGAACTTCACGCCGGAGTTGGGGCAGGCCGACGCGCTTGGCCTGCAAGCGCTGCCTGCGGCCTGGCAGGAAGTGCCACCACAGCCAAAGCAGCGTAAAAATACCGGCCACCAGGACGTATGACCAGGCGCCTCCGAGAATGTTATGCCATATGTTGCGTAGCAGACGTTCCAGCATAACGGTTCCTTGATTTTAAAATAACGCCATATTAGCGTGACCCGGAACCGTTGTGCTTATTTGCTAAATTATTTTTTAATTAACCCGCGTGCTGTTCGACGTGGACGTTATGGAACTGCAGCGCCGCCAGGTTGGCGTAGATGCCGCCCAGCGCCACCAGCGATGCGTGGGTGCCGGTTTCGACGATGCGGCCATCTTCCATCACGATGATGCGGTCGGCGCGCTGCACGGTCGCCAGGCGGTGTGCGATGATGACGGTGGTGCGGCCGACCATCGCCGCTTCCAGCGCCTTTTGCACCAGGCGTTCCGATTCCGCGTCCAGCGCGCTGGTGGCTTCGTCCAGCAGCAGCAGCGGCGGGTTTTTCAGCAGCGCGCGCGCAATCGCGATGCGCTGGCGCTGGCCGCCGGACAGGCGCACGCCGCGCTCGCCCAGGAAGGATTGATAACCCTGCGGCAGGCGTTCGATGAATTCATGGGCGGCGGCCAGCTTGGCGGCCTGGATCACTTCAGCGTCGGTGGCGTCGGCGCGGCCGTAGCGGATGTTTTCCATCGCGTCGGCCGAGAAGATCACCGTATCCTGCGGCACGATGCCGATGGCGCCGCGCAGCGTGTGCAGATCGAGGCGGGTGATGTCGACGCCATCGAGCTTGATGCTGCCGCTCTGCGGATCGTAGAAGCGCAGGAACAGCTGGAACAGCGTAGTCTTGCCGGCGCCGGAAGGGCCGACCACGGCCACCGTTTCACCCGGCTTGATGTCCAGTGAGACGTGGCCCAGCGCCGCCGTATCGGGACGCGAAGGGTAGGAGAAGCTGACGTCCTGCAAGCTCAGTGCCGCGCCATTGGCGGCGCGTGGCGGCAGCGCCAGCGGCTGCGCAGGCGACTGGATGGCCGACTTGACCGACATCAGTTCCAGCAGGCGCTCGGTGGCGCCGGCGGCGCGCTGCGCCTCGCCCATCACTTCGGACAGGGCGCCGATGGCGCCGGCCACGATGGACGCGTACAGGATGAACTGGCCAAGGTCGCCACCGGTCATGTCGCCGTTGAGCACCGCGTGCGCGCCCAGCCACAGCACGAACACGATGGTGCCGAACACCAGCACGATGGCGATCATGGTCAGCAGCGCGCGGGCGCGGATGCGGCGCATTGCGGTGGCGAAGGCGCCTTCGACCGAGGCGCCGAAGCGGTTCGATTCGATCTTCTCGTGCGTGAAGGCCTGCACCGTCGGCATGGCGTTGAGGATTTCGCCGGCCATGGCGGAAGCGTCGGCGATGCGGTCCTGCGAATCGCGCGACAGCTTGCGCACGCGGCGGCCGAACATCACGATAGGCAGCACGGTCAGGATCAGCAGGCCGATGATGATGGCCGACAGCTTGGCGCTGGTGACGAACAACATCACCAAGCCGCCGACGAACAGCAGCACGTTACGCAGCGCCATCGAGATGCTGGTGCCAACCACTGCCTGGATCAAGGTGGTGTCGGTGGTGATGCGGGACAGGACTTCGCCGGTCTGCGTGGTCTCGAAAAACTCGGGGCTCTGCGTGACCACGTGCTTGTAGACCGCGCTGCGGATGTCGGCGGTGACGCGTTCGCCCAGCCAGGACACCGTATAGAAGCGCGCCGCCGTGGCCAGCGCCAGCACCGTCGCCACGCCGAACAGGGCCAGGAACACCAGGTCGACGTGCTTGATGCTCTTGTCGCCGGCGCCGCCGAAGCCCAGGTCTATCATCTGCTTGAAGGCGGCGGGGATGGCCAGCGTGGAGCAGGCGGCCACCACCAGCGCGATGCCGGCCATGGCGAATTGACGTTTATACGGCAGCAGGAAAGGCGTCAGTCCGCGCAGGGTGGCTAGACTGCCTTTCTTGGCTTCCCTTGCTGTACTTGGAGCGGCGGCGGACATGGTGCTTGCGGTGGTGCTGTTGGTCATCGTGTGGCTGCGGTTTGTAAGTATTCTTTGTTGACGATTCGGGTGATGCTAAATTGTTCGGTGCTGCTAAAACTTGATCGGCTGGACATAGCCGGTCAGCTCCATGTAGGCGCGGCCGGCCGGTTTTCCGTCCCGCTCCAGCGTTACCGCGCCTTCCCAGTACACCGCGCCGGTGGAGCGCCGCGAGTCCAGTTCCTGATCGTCCTGCAAAGGGACGATCTGCCACACGGTGCTGCCGGTGGCCAGCTGGGTCGAGACGGGATACTCGGCATTGGTGCGGGGCGAACGCCACCGCCGTTGCGGGGTAAAGCTGACCTGCTCCGGCGAGAACTGTGTGATCTTACCGGATGCATCGCGCCATGTCGCGTGCGCCCATAGTTTAGCACCTGTCTTGCCGCGCATCTGGAAAGCCATCAGAGCACCTCCGTCGGCCAGGTTGGCGCCGAGCCAATCCCATCCTGCGGCATCGGCGGCGACGTATTGGGTGGACCATTCGTGATCGAGCCAGCTGGCGCCCGTGACGGCGACCGGCCGGCCGGCGCGCGTGACGGTGCCGGTGGTGGCCAGCTGCGGTTCGCTGTAGTAGTAGCTGCTGTCGATAGGCCGCGGACCTTTGCGCGAAAAGCCACGGTCGCCCTGCGGCAGCACGGGCTGCGTAGGCTTCAGTTTCAATTCCAGCTTGAAGCTGGCGGCGTCGAGATGCACCTGGTAGCTGCCGTCGGCGGCGCGGGTCATGTGCCAGTCTTCTAGCTTGACGTCGGTGTCGCCGACCTTGGCGTAGGACAGGCCGAAGCCTTCGCGCGCGCTGCGCTGGTCGTGCAGCAGCTTGCCGTTGGCCGGGTCGGAGACGGCCGCGTGGCCGATGATCAGCTGCTTGGGCGCGAACTTGCTGGGATTGGCGGGATCGTGCGGCGTGGCGGTGCGGAAGAACGTCACCTGGAAGCCCAGCGGCTTGCCGTCCGGTGTGTTCAGCCAGCCGGTGACGTACCACCATTCGGTCTTGTAGCCGGGATGGGCGCCGAAATCCGCCGGGAAGCGCAGCGCGGCGCCGGGCGCCAGCGGCGTCACCGTCTGGAATACCGGCTCGGCCGCCTGCGCGGACATGGTCATCAGCAGCGCCAGCGCCGCTGCACATAGTCGTATCAGTATCATCACCAGTCCTCCCTGACTGCGCGTATCGGCCCGCCCGACAGCGATTGGCGGCCGGCCAGCAGCGCGGTCAGTGCGGCGGCGGCCAGCAACAGTCCCGCCACAGTGGCCAGCAGAGGCCACGGCAGGTGCAGTTGCATGGACCAGTGGAAGGACTGTGGATTGACGACAAACACCAGTATCAGGCTGATGATCCAGCCCAGCACGAAGCCGGTGACGATACCGAGACCCGTCAGTGCGCCGCCTTCGATGGCCAATATCGACAGCACCTGGCGGCGCGTGACGCCGACGTGCCGGAGCATGCCGAATTCCTTGGCGCGTGCCAGCGTCTGCGCCGAGAAGGTCGCGGCCACGCCGAACAGGCCGATGACGATGGCGATTGCCTCCAGCAGATAGGTGATGGCGAAGCTGCGGTCGAAGACCTTCATGCTGATCTCGCGGATTTCGGTGGGCGCGGTGGTCGCCAGCGCGGCGCCGAACGGCAGCTGCTTCAGTGCCTTGTCCGTGTCGGCCGCCTTGGCGCCGGGCTTGAGCCACAGCGCGACGTTGCTGGCTTCCATGTCGCCGGTGATGGCGCGGTAGTCGTCCAGCCGTATCTGGACCGAGCCGGTAGGACGCGCATAATCGCGCCAGACGCCGGCCACCTGGAACGCATGCAGCTTGCCGTTGAGCGGCAGTTCGATGCGCTGGCCGACGTGCGTGCCGTACAAGTCGACCATGGCTTCGGACACCCATACCGGCGGCGGTGCGCCGGGCCCCGGCACCTGCGTGGCGCCGACAATGGCCAGCGCTGCGCCGGGATCGGCGACGTCGAGATTGCGCGCCATGAGGGCGACCGGCGGCCGGGCCGAGGTCAGCGAAACGGCGCGCACCCGCAGGAAATCAGCCTTGGCGACGCCGGGCAGGGCGGCGATGGCGGCCTGCTCCTGCGGCCGCAGGCCTGCCGTGGTGCCTGCGCTGGCGACGCTGACGTAGATATCTGCGGGCAGGATGTGCTGCAGCCAGTCGTCGAGCGACACGCGGAAGCTGGAGACCATGATCGCCATCGCCACCATCAAACTAAAGCTGGACAGCACGCCGCCCAGCGCGATGCCGGCCTGGCTGGAGGCGTTGGCAAGCCGCGACAGCGTCAGCGTCACCACCGGCGAGGCGCCAGGCTTGTGGGCTGTGGCGGCGCTCCAGCGCTGATGCGCCAGGCGAAACACGATGGCGGCCAGGCGCGGCATCAGGGCGATGGCGCCGACCAGCAGCAGGGCAATCGACAGATAGCCGAACAGCGGTAGTTCGAACACCGGCGGCGCCTGCGACAGCAAGGCGGCGAGCGCGATGCAGGCCAGCGCCGGCCAGGCCCGGGACAGCCGCGACATCGCCGCTTCCTCGGTGCCCGACTTGAGCGCGACCGCAGGCTTGGCGCGCGCCGCATCCAGCGCCGGCGCGGCGCATCCCAGCAGGGCCACGACCACGCCCAGCGTAAAGTAGACGATGGCGGCGACCGGCGTGAACTGCACCTGCGGCCGCACGCCGGAGAAGAAGCCCGCGCCCAGGTCGGCGCCCATGAAGTGCAGCGCCGCCGCCGCCATGCCGTAGCCGGCGGCGATGCCGATGACGGAACCGGCGATGCCCAGGCTCAGGCCTTCGATCAGGATCTGGCGCAGCAGGTGCTTGCGGTCCATGCCCAGCACGCGCAGCAGCGCGAACTGGCTGCGGCGGCGTATCACCGACAGCGCCTGCGTGGAGAACACTAGGAAGGCGCCGGTGAACAGCGCGACCAGCGCCAGTACGGTCAGGTTGACGCGGTAGGCGCGGCTCATGCCTTCGTTGCGGCTGTTCTGTTCTTCGTCGTTGGGCTGGTTGACGCGGAAGCGGCCGGGATAATCGTGCTGCAGCTGCTGCTCCAGCTCCGCCTTGAAGGCGTCGCGATTGACGCCGTCGCGCAGTTTGAGGTCGACGCGGGACAATTGGCCGAGCTTTTCGAAGCGCCACTGTGCTGCGCCGAGGTCCATCACGCCGATGCGCTGTCCGGCGCGGGCGCGTTGCAGCGAGCCGGCCACGCGCAGTTTCAGTTCGCCGACGCCCACTTGCAGCTTCAGTTGTCCGCCGTCGGCAAGCTTGAGCCATTGCTGGGCTGCGGTCGAGAGGAACAGGGCGTCGTCCGCCAGCGTATCGGTCACGTGGTCTTCGGACGGAGCGCCGACCAGGTCGGAGGAGATGAAGCTGGCGCGGAAGGCGTCGATGCCGAGGATTTTCAGCGCTGTAGATTCGCCGGGCACGGAGGCGTCGAACTCCAGCACCGGCGAGGCCACGGCCACGCCCTGGCGCTGCGCCAGCATCGGGTAGACGGCTTCGTCGAAGAACGGTTCGGTGCCGCGTACCTGGATGTCGGCCACGCCGGACAGGCCCTTGATGGCGGACGAGAATTCGTTGAACGCGGCGGCGTTGATCAAGTGGATGGCGAAGCCCAGCGAGATGCCGACGGCGATTGCGGCAATCGCCACCAGCGCCCGCAGCGGGTGCGCGCGCCATTCGCCCAGCAGCAGCCAGCGCGACAGGCGGCCCATGGCGGCGCTGCGAGTGGATTCCTGTATCGGTTCGGGCATTACTGTGGGCACTCCAGCGCCAGGGCTTCAGCGGCGCGCTTGGCACGAAGCTTGGCGTTATCGAGTTTGGCGACAGATGCGCGGCGCACGTCTTCGTCGGCCCATTGCTTGTTCAGTTTGAGCTTGCCGCACTTCTTGCGCTGTACGGCTGCGGCCTGCGCGGCCTTTTCGGCGGCGCGGTCGTCCTGGTCTTCGCGCCGGTGGCGGGCTTTCTCCAACGCGGCCGCTTGCTTCTTTTGCCGCGCCAGATCGGCCGCAGCCACCGGATCGGCCGGTGGCGCAGCCGGCACCGCCAGCGTCGTTGCGGATGCTGCGGCTGATGGACAAGGCGTGTCGCTATAACTGACCTTGCCGTCCACGGTGCATTTGTGGACGCTCTGCGCCTGTGCGGTCAACGCGGCGGCGCACATCAAGACCCCGCACAGCAATGCCTTCATAGCACCTTCCCCGGATTCATGATGCCCAGCGGGTCCAGCGCCGCTTTGATGGCTCGCATCATGTTCAGCTCCACCGGCGATTTGTAGTGGGCCAGCTCGTCGCGCTTCAGCGCGCCGATGCCGTGTTCCGCCGAAATCGAACCGCCGAAACCGACCACGCTGTCGTGCACCACGCGATTGACCTTGTCCTGATTGCGCAGGAAGTCTTCATTGGAGATGCCGTCCGGCGGCGCCACGTTGTAGTGCAGGTTGCCGTCGCCCAGATGGCCGAAGCACACCAGCTGACAGCCGGGGAACGCCGCCTCCAGCAAAGGGCCGGTGGCGGCGATGAAGTCGGCGATGCGCGACACTGGCAGCGAGATATCGTGCTTGATGTTCTTGCCGGCCTTGGCCTGCGCAAGCGGGATGTGTTCGCGCAGCTGCCACAGCCCGGCCGATTGCGCCACCGAAGCCGCCACCACGGCATCGCTGACGATGTCCCGGTCCAGCGCCGCGCCGATGGCGTTTTCCAGCAGGCCGACGGCGTGCTGCTCCGATTCGCTGCTTGACAGCTCCATCAACACGTACTGTGGATGCTGCGCGGCGAACGGCTTGGGCAGCGACGGGAACTGCTGCGCCACCAGGTTCAGGCAGTACTGCGACATCAGCTCGAAGCCGGTGAGGCTGGAGCCGCAATGGTCTTGCATCAGGTTCAGGAGCTGGAGCGCGTGCGTAGGCGAGGGCAGTGCGGCCAACGCGGTGATGCTGGCCTTGGGCTGCGGGTAAAGCTTGAGCACCGCGCCGGTGATGATGCCTAGCGTGCCTTCGGCGCCGATGAACAGGTCGCGCAAGTCGTAGCCGGTATTGTCCTTGCGCAGACCGCGCAAGCCACTCCAGATCTCGCCTTGCGGCGTAACGACCTCCAGCCCGAGGCACAGCTCACGCGTGTTGCCGTAGCGGAGAACCGCCGTGCCCCCGGCATTGGTGGACAGGTTGCCGCCGATGGTGCAGCTGCCCTCTGCCGCCAGCGACAGCGGGAACAGGCAGCCCTCGGCGGCTGCGGCTTCCTGCACTTGCTGGAGGATGCAGCCCGCGTCCACGGTCATGGTGCGGTTGATGGGATCGACCTGGCGAATGGCGTTCAGCCGCGCCAGCGACAGCACCACTGCGCCACCGCCGGCATCGGGCACGCTGCCCAGCACCAGGCCGGTGTTGCCGCCCTGTGGCACCAGCGGCACGCGCCACTGCGCGCAAGCCCGCACCAGCGCCGCCACCTGTTCCACCGTCGCAGGGCGCAGCACCGCCAGGGCCTTGCCGGTGAAACGGCCGCGCCAGTCGGTGAGGAAGGGCGCCATGTCCGCAGGCGCGTCGAGCACAAAAGCATCGCCCACCACGGAGCGGCAGTGGGTGAGGAAGTCAGTCATTTGACGGTGTTGACCTTGACCTTGTCCAGCAATTCCTTGGCCAGCTTCTTCGCTGCCTTTTTATACGGACGCAGATACATGACGGCGCACACGAAGTAGACGCAGACGATCAGGGCCTCGCCCCAGCCCAGCCACGCGGACAGGCTGCCCTTGTCGCTCCAGCCGCGCACCACGCCTTCGGTGAAGTACAGCAGTATCATCATCGAAGTCCACTGCAGGGTATAGATGTCGCGCTTCCACACTCCGTACAGCGGCAGCAGCAGCGGCGCGGCCTTCAGCACCAGCCACGAGCCGCCCGGATGCAGCGGCGCCAGCACCATCTCCCACAGCACGCACCAGATAATGAGCGTCACCAGGCTGCCGATGGCGCCCCAGTGACAATACTTTTGCATCGTGTTTTCCATCATGCGTCCCTGTTCAAGCGGCGGCGCGGAGTTTGACGGCCGTTTCGGCCAGGCGCCGGCCCAGCGCGATGGCCAGGCGTTTTTCATCTTCGGTGATGGTCTTCTTGCCGTCAAGGCCGGACCAGTGGCTGGCGCCGTAGGGCGTGCCGCCGCTGGAAGTGGTCATCAGTTCCGGGTTGGTGTAGGGCAGGCCGAGCACCATCAGGCCGTGGTGGAACAGCGGTATCATCATCGACAGCAGCGTCGATTCCTGGCCGCCGTGCAGGCTGCCGGTGGACGTGAACACGCATGCCGGCTTGCCGGCCAGCGCGCCGGACAGCCACTGGGCCGCCGTGCCGTCCCAAAAATACTTCATCGCCGAGGCCATGTTGCCGAAGCGCGTAGGCGAGCCGACCGCCAGGCCCGCGCATTCGGCCAGGTCTTCCAGTTCGACGTAGGGAGCGCCGTCGGCCGGCACGTCCGGCTCAGTGGCTTCGGCCACCGTCGATACGGCTGGAACCGTGCGCAGGCGCGCGTCGCAGCCTGGTACGCTTTCCACGCCCTGGGCGATCAGTTCGGCCAATTTGCGCGTGGCGCCATGGCGTGAGTAAAACAATACGAGAATAATCAGATTGGCTTGGTTCATCGGCGGTATTATAGGGCGCTTTAGCGGGTGGCAGCGTCGCCACCTTGTATTTCGATTATCGCTCATGTACGAAAAATATATACACCCGGTTTTACAGTATGTTTCCCGCAGTTGCCGTAGCGGGATAGACACAGTACGTTCGTTGTCCTGGCCCGAAGTGCGGGACCTGTTCCTGTTTGCCCATCGCCGCCTGCGCGAGGAGAGCCTGCCGCAAGTGGCCGGCAGTCTCACTTTCACCACGGTGTTCGCGCTGGTGCCGCTGCTGACCATCGCGCTGGCGATCTTCACCACCTTCCCGCTGTTTAATACCTTCCGCACGTCGCTGGAAGCCTACTTCGTGCAAAGCGTGATGCCGAAGTCGATTTCCAGCACGATCCTGAACTACCTGACCATGTTCGCCTCCAAGGCCACGCGGCTGTCGGCGGTGGGTGCGGTGGCGCTGATTTTCACGTCGATCGCGATGATGAATTTGATCGAGCGCGTTTTCAACCGTATCTGGCGCGTGCGCGCCGAGCGGCGTTGGACCAAGCGCATCCTGGTCTACTGGGCCATCATCACGCTCGGGCCCTTGCTGATCGGCGTGTCGCTGACCTTGTCGGGCCAGGTCTTCATGGCCACCAGCGACCTGATAGGCGACGTGCCGGTGATCGGCGCCTTGATCTACACGGTGTTGTCGTTGGCGCTGACCACGGCCACCTTCACGCTGCTGTACGTGGCGGTGCCGAACCGCGACGTCGACTGGTACGACGCGGCCTGGGGCGGCCTGGTGGCCGGCCTGGCGTTCGAGGTGGCCAAGCGCGGTTTCGCGGTGTTCATCACGCAGTTCCCGACGTATTCGAAGATCTACGGTGCGCTGGCGGCGCTGCCGTTGTTCCTGCTGTGGGTGTATGTGTCGTGGATGATTACGCTGTTCGGCGCACTGCTGGTGGCCGCGCTGCCGGTGGTGAAGTACGAGCGCTGGTGGCATGAGGCGCAGCCGGGCGGCGAATTTGTCGATGCGATGGCGATCCTGCGGGTGCTGCATGTGGCCTGCAAATGCGGCGACACGGCGCTGGTCAGCGCCGGCGCGATCCGCGCACGCACGCGGCTGGGCTTCGATGAGATGGACACGCTGCTGGAAAAAATGATGGCCGAAGGCTGGGTGGGGCGCGTGAAGGTCGATGCGCCGCAGCGCGTCCAGTGGGGCAAGCGTATCAGCGACGGCGGCGATCATTGGGTCATCCTGGCCAATGTCGAGAAGCTGACGCTGGCCGAGGTCTATCGCCTCTTCGTGTTCTCCGGCATGCCGATCAACGCCGGTGTGGTATCGGACAGCGACGATGAGCGCGACTTGCAGGCCGCTCGCGCCGCCGCCTCGCTGGCGCGTGAAGTGGAAGCGGCCGTCGAAGCAGGCCTGGGCAAGACCCTGGCCGAACATTTCGGACCGATCGACTGCCGTTAAGCGCTTGTCAAACTGCGCTGCTGGCGCGTGCCAGGCTTGAGCGTGCTCCCGCCACCGCTTGCAGGCGTTCCTGCAGGTAGGTGCTCAGGCGCGGATGCTGGCTGAACGCGACGTTGAAGCGGATATGCTGGTCGGGCGTGTCGTTGGCCGAGAAGGCGGCGCCCCGCATCAGCAGGATGTTGTTGCGGTAGGCGTCCTGCACCAGCAAGTCCACGTCCAGGCCTTCCGGCATGGTGCCCCACAAGAAGATGCCCGCGTCGCCGGGCTGCTCGAACAGCACGCCCGCTGCGCTCAGTTGCTGCGTGCTGGCGTTGCGGGCTGCCATGATCTTGCGTTGCATGCGGTCGAGGTGCTTGCGCAGGTTGCCGGCTTTGAGTACTTCCAGCAGCACGTACTCGTTCAGCGCCGGCATCGTCATGATGGAGTGGATCTTGGTCCGCATCAGCACTTTGAGCAAGGCCGGGGCGGCGGCGAGATAGCCCATCCGCAAGGCGGGACTGAGCGCCTTGCAAAAACTGGAGTAGTAGATCACGCCATCGAGTCCGGCCAGGGATGCCAGCCGCGTGCTGTGGCCTTGCTGGAAGTGGCCGTGCACGTCGTCCTCGGCGATCAGGAAGCCATGCTGCTGCGCCAGTATCAGGACCTTGTGCAAATTGGCGGCGCTGCTGCTCCAGCCAGTCGGGTTGTGCAGGGCCGTTTGCACGAACAGCAGGCGTGGACGGTGTTCGCGGCAGGCAGCTTCCAATGCGTTCAGATCGAGGCCATCGGGGCCGCGCTTGATGGGGACCAGACGGATGCCGTCCTGCCGCAGGCGGCCGAACATCAGGAAGTAGCCGGGATCTTCCACCAGCACGGTGTCGCCGGGCTGCAAAAAGCTGCGGCAAATCAGGTCGATCGCATGCGTGCCGCCGAAGGTCGTGAGTATGTGGCCGGCGTCGGCGGCAATGCCGATGCCGCGCAACAGCAAGGCAATATGCTCGCGCAGTTCCGGCAGTCCCTGCGGCGGACACCGCGAGGCCATGCCTGCGGCGCTGCGGGACAAGGCCTTTTGCACGGCGCTGGCCGGTACTGCGTCCTGCAGCCAGGTCGGCGGTAAGGCGCCGCTGCTGGCTAGCAGGATGCCGGCGCGCTGATCGTTGGCCTGCTGCGCCAGCCAGACCGGCTCTTGCTCCTCGCCGGCTTCCAGCGCGACTTCATCGGGAATCGACTTGCCCGCGTCGTTAGGCGCGCTCACAAAAAACCCCGCCGTGCCGTGCGAATCGATGACGCCTGCGGCGACCAGCCGGTCATAGGCCACCACCACGGTATTCGTGCTGACGGCCAGTTGGGTGGCCAACTGGCGTATCGACATCAGCTTGGCGCCGCCAGGCAGCGCGCGGCTCTCGACCATGTGGCGCAGCTGTGTCTCAATCTGCTTGGACAGGGCGATGGGGGAGGTGCGATCGATGGTGAACATGGCGAGAGTCTAGCGTAAAAACATCACGGCTAGTACGAGCAGAATGGCGCCCATCGTCAAATTGAAGATGCGCTGCTTGCGCGGGTCTTTCAGCAAATGGCGGATCGAGACGCCAAACAGCGCCCACATGGCATTGCACGGCGCTCCGACCGCAGTGCCTATCGCCGACACCAGCAGCGCATCGGCGACCGTGTTGTGCCCGGCGGGCATGAACACCGAGGCCACGGTAACGGCCTTGACCCAGCTCTTTGGGTTGAGCGCCTGGAATACCGTAGCCTGGAAAAACGATACCGCCTTGGGCGCCTGCGCTGCACTCATCGATGCTCCGCTGAGCTTCCAGGCCAGGAACACCAGGTATAACGATCCCGCGATGCGCAGCACCTGGTGCGCCAATGGGTAGGTAACGAACACGGTACCCAGCCCCACGCACATCAGCATGGTCTGCACGAACATGCCGGCCTGGATGCCCAACACGACCGGCAGCGCGCCGCGGCCGCCGAAATTGGCGCCGGTGGTGGCGAGCATGACGTTGTTCGGCCCGGGCGTGGCCGACATCACGAAGCAATAGCTTATCAAGGGCAGGAGTTCGGTCATGCGATGCCTTCACGGTTTGGGAGTGGTGCCAGTCTAGAAGCGCGGCGCGGCGGGCACAAGGCACAAGGGCCAGGGTACAGACCCATGCTGTATCAGTCGATTTACCGCTACAGTTGCCCATCGTTCGGATACCGTTATAGAATCGGCATTCATTAAAATCAACTAGGAGACGTCATGCTGAGAATGCCGATTGCGGTGGTCTTGTTGGGAATTGCAGGTATGGCGTCGTCAGCCCAGCAACTGCATCCGCCGGGTTTGGGCGAGCGCGGCAACGAGGCCAGCATCGCGGTCGACATCAACGCGGCGGGCCAGGTGGCCGGCATCATCGAGGAAGACAGCGGCCGTCAGCGCGCGGTGCTGTGGGATAAACGCCTGGTCGAACTGGGTACCCTTGGCGGCAGCGACAGCTTCACCCGTGGCATCAACATCGGAGGCGACGTCGTCGGCTCGGCCCAGGACAGCGACAACCACTGGCGCGCTTTCGTCTTCCGCGCCGGCCTGGCGATGCGAGACCTGGGCACGCTGGGCGGCAACAGCAGCTACGGCATGGGCATCAGCCGTTCCGGCCAGGCGGTCGGATACGCCGACACCAGCGACGGCTACTTCCACGCCTTCTCCACCGGCCGCAATGGCGACGGCCCCCTGGTCGACCTGGGCACCTTGGGCGGCAACATCAGTTACGCGGCCGGCGTCAACACCGACGGCGTGATCGTCGGCACGGCGGCGCTGTCGGACGGCTATCGCCGCGCCTTTATCTACAAGCCCGGTGAGGGCATGAAGGATTTGGGCACGCTGGGCGGCCGCTCAAGCGGCGCCACGGCGGTCAACGATTCCGGCGTGGTGGTAGGCACCTCGGAAACGCCGGATCGCCGCTGGCACGCCTTCGTCCATGACGGTAAAAAGATGGTCGATCTCGGCGCGCTGATCGGCTACGGCGACAGCTTCGCCACTTCCATCAACGCCGCCGGCCATGTAGTGGGCAGCATCCGCATCGGCGACGAGCGCCGCTCCTTCGTCTACCGCGACGGCAAGATGAGCGTGCATCCGGGTGGTTTCGGGCTGTACCTCGTCAATAACATCAACGCCGAGGAACTGGTGATCGGTGCGCGCTACGTCGGCAAGAAGTTCCAGGCGTCGACCATGCATTCGGCCCAACGCCCGGTTGTCACCCACGGAGGCACCGACCTGGTGTCGCTGATCCTGGTGGTACTGGCCTGCACCGCCGGCATCGTCATCTACCGCCGCCGCTATCGCGGCATCGTGATGCAGGGCGCGAACCGGATTATCCGCTTCAAGTTCCCGCAAAACTGAACAGCGCATCCAGCACCGCATCCGGCTGCTCGCTCATCAGCGAGTGGCCGCTGTCCACCGTCACCACCTTGCCGTGGCTGATGGTGGAGGTCAGCAGTTTGGTGGACTTGGGCGGCGTCATCATGTCGCGCGCGCCGAGCAGGAACAGGGTGGGGCAGCGCACCGCCTGCGCGGCCACCTCGCCGTTGGCGTAGGCGTTACAGGCCGTGAAGTCGGTATAGAACACCTGCTGCGGATTGATCTGCGAGATGCGCTGCATCAGCCGGCGCGAGCCTCCCATCGTATTGAAGCCCGGCCCCGGGCACGACGGCTTTTGCGCGATGGTCGAGTGCGACCAGATGTTGACCATGTCGATGGCGCTCTGCTCATCGGTGCGCGAGGTTTCCAGCAGCGAGTCCGATACCTTCATCGGGTAGGTCGATCCGACCATGCCCAGATGCGTAACGCGCGCCGGCGCCTTGTGCGACGCTTCCAGCGCGATCAACGATCCCATGCTGTGGCCGAACAGCGCGGCCTTTTGCACGCCCGCCGCGTCCAGCACTTGCAGCAGCCAGTCCGCCAGTTCGGGCACGCCGGTCTTGGCCGCGCCCTTGCTGCGGCCATGGCCCGGCAGGTCCACCGCCAGCACACTGTAGCCGTGATGGGCGAAGTAGCGGGTCTGCAAAGCCCACACCGAATGGTCGTTTTGCGCGCCGTGGATGAACACCACGGTCGGCAGTGCGGCGTCGAACGGCTTGCCGCCGGTGTAGCAGTAGGCGTCCACGCCTTGTACGGTCAGCAGCATGTCATGCTCCTTTCTGCGACAGCTTCAGGCCGCGCGCCAAATCTTCGATCAGGTCATCCACATCCTCCAATCCCACCGACAGCCGCATCGTGCCTTCGGTGATGCCCGACGCCGCCAGCTGGTCGGCCGGAACGCGGAAGTGCGTGGTGGAGGCGGGATGGATCGCCAGCGACTTGGCGTCGCCGACGTTGGCCAGGTGCGAGAACACTTTCAGGCTGTCGACGAAGCGGCGGCCGGCGGCGCGGTCGCCCTTCAGGCTGAACGAGAACACGGCGCCGCAGCCCTTGGGCAGCAGGCGCTTGGCCAGTTCGTAGTCCGGGTGCGAATCCAGCTCGGGATAGGACACCGATTCCACAGCGGGATTCGACAGCAGGAACTCGACCACCTTGCGGGTGTTGGCCACGTGCCGGTCCATGCGCAAGCCCAGCGTCTCCACGCCCTGCAGCACGGCGAAGGCGTTGTGGGGACTCATGACGGCGCCGAAGTCGCGCAGGCCCTCGCGCCGCGCGCGCAGCGCGAAGGCGCCCACGGTCGACTCTTCCGCGAACACCATGCCGTGGAAGCCGTCGTACGGTTCGCACAGTTCGGCGAAGCGGCCGGTCTTGTCGTGGGCGGCTTGCCAGTCGAAGGTGCCGCCGTCCACCAGCAGGCCGCCGATGGCGGTGCCATGCCCGCACAGGAACTTGGTCGCGGAGTGGAACACCAGGTCGGCACCGTGCTCGAAAGGCTTGAGCAGATAGGGCGTGGTGAAGGTCGAATCCATCATCAGCGGCAGGTGCTGCTCGTGCGCGATGGCGGAGACGGCTTCGATATCGAGTACGTCCAGGCCCGGATTGCCCAGCGTTTCGGCAAACAGCACCTTGGTGTTGGGGCGGATCGCGGCGCGCCATGCATCGAGGTCGCGTGGATCGACGAAGGTGGTCTCGATGCCGAAGCGCTTGAGCGTGTAGGCCAGCATATTGTGCGAACCGCCGTACAGCGCGCGCGAGGCGACGATGTGCGAGCCGGCGCCGGCGATGGTGGCCAGGCCCAGATGCATCGCGGCCTGGCCGCTGGCGGTGGCGATGCCGGCCACGCCGCCTTCCAGCGCGGCGATGCGTTCCTCCAGCACCGCATTGGTCGGATTCGAGATGCGCGAGTAGACGTGGCCGGCGCGCTCCATGTTGAACAGCGAGGCGGCGTGGTCGGAGTCCTTGAACGCAAAGGATGAGGCGAAGTAGACGGGCGTGGCGCGCGCGCCGGTGGCTGGGTCGGGCGTGGCGCCGGCGTGCAGGGCGAGGGTATCAAATCCGGGGTATTTGGGGCCGCTCATAGGGTCTCGTTAGAGTTATAGGAATGCCCGGCATCCTACCCTGAATCGCGACTGGGCAACAGCGCTGTAAAAATGTTGCGATTTGCTTATCCAGATCGCTGGATTTTTTGCCGGGCATAGGCTACATTCGCTATAAGGCTACAATAACTAGAAACTCCATTCACATAGCCCATATCAGCGGACAGGACGGCCCAAAATGAAAGTCTCCGAAATTCTTCAGGTTAAAGGCAGCATTCTTTATACGATTTCTCCTGACCAGCCGTTGGCGGACGCCGCCAACACGATGGCGGAAAAAGACATCGGCTCACTGGTGGTCATGGAATTCGGCGACCTGGCCGGCATGCTGACCTTCCGCGAAGTGCTGCGCGCGTTGCACGAAAACGGCGGCACCGTCGGCGCCGGCACGGTGCGCAAGCACATGGACGATCATCCGATCACTGTCACGCCGGATACCGAAGTCAATGAAGTGCGCCGCATCATGCTGGAAAAGCACGCGCGCTATCTGCCGGTGATGAACGCGAAAACCATCCTCGGCGTGATCTCCTTCTACGACGTCGCGCGCGCGGTGCTGGAAGCGCAAAGCTTCGAGAACCGCATGCTCAAGGCTTACATCCGCGACTGGCCGGCCGAAACGGCTGACCAATCCGACTAAGTTCAGCGGGCAGCGCCCACAAAATAAAACGCCATCCGAGGATGGCGTTTTTTATTATGCCGCGCCTTCCAGCGCGTCGTTGCTCAACCAGCCGTTGAGCGCTGTCGCCGTCATCGGCCGCGCGAACAGGAAGCCTTGCGCCAGCGGGCAGCCCAGCGCTTGCAGTATCTGCGCCTGGCGTTCGTCTTCCACGCCTTCCGCGATCACGGCCAGGCCGAGGTTGCGGCCCAGCTGGATCACCATCTCGGCGATGCTGCTGCCGCGCGCGGAGCCGGTGATCTCGGTGACGAAAGCACGGTCTATTTTCAGGCGGTCGATCTGCAGGCGCTGCAGGTAGGACAGCGACGAGAAGCCGGTGCCGAAATCGTCGATCGCGATGCTGACGCCGGTCTGCTTGATCTGGGCCAGCATCTTGATCAGCAGGTCCGGTTCTTCCATCGCCATCGATTCGGTGATTTCCAGTTCGACGAATTCCGGCGGAGCGCCCGTATCTTCAAGCGCCTTGCGCAGCATCTCGAGGAAATGCGGATGGCGGAACTGCACCTGCGAGACGTTAATCGACATCATGAAGTTCTGGTGGCCGGCCTTGCGCAGGTCCACCAGCTCGCGGCAGGCGGTGCGCATGACCCATTCGCCCAGGTCGATGATCAGGCCCGAATACTCGGCGATGGGAATGAAGCGGTCCGGCGAGATGAACTTGCCGTCCGGCGTCTGCCAGCGCAGCAGCGCTTCGGCGCCCACAGGGCGGCGTGTGGCGAGGTCGATCTGCGGCTGGTACACCACGAACAGCTGGTTCTGGCCGAAGGCCGTGCGCAGCGCGTGCATCATGCGCACGCGTTCGCGGATTTCCACGCCCATCGAGCGGGAGAAGTAGAAGTGGCCGGCGCGCTGCTGCGACTTGGCGCGCTTCAGGGCGATGTCGGCATCTTTCAGCGCGTCGGCGCCGCTGCCTTCGTGTTCGCCCAGGCGCACCAATCCCAGCGTGGCGGACAGCTGCACGTCCTGGCCGTCGATGCTGAACGGATGCTGGAACAGCGCCAGGATGTTGGCCGGGTTGACCTGCGACGAATCGCCCAGAACGCAGAAGATGTCGCCGCCGATGCGCGCCACCGTCAGCTGGCCGCCCAGCTGCGTTTGCAGGCGGCCGGCGACGGCGACCAGCAGCGTGTCGCCGAACTGGTGGCCCAGCGCATCGTTGGTCTCGGCGAAGTGGTCCAGGTCGACCAGCGATAGCGTGGCGTCGTCGCGCGCGGGGCCGGACAGCGTGGCGTCGAGGATCTCGACCAGGCGGGTGCGGTTGGGCAGCTTCGATAACTGATCGTAGAAGGCGGCGTTGTGCAGGTGCGTCACGAGCTCTACGTTGTCCAGGCCGACGGCCACGTTGGCGCAGAACACCTCCAGCAGGCGCTCGTCGATCTCGGTCGGCGCGCGGCCCACTTCCAGGTAGGCGACGAAGTCGCGGCTGGCCTTGCCCGCGAAGTACAGCGTGATGAAGTCCGGCCCGTAGACATTGCGGCGCTGGCCCAGGGTCAGCTCCATGGCGTCGTAGATGTGCTTGTGCTCGACATTGCACAGCGTGGTGTTGTCGAGGTGGCGGTAGCTGCCGGCGGTGGCCATGACCATCAGCTCGTGGCAGCCGTCGTCCGGGCACTCCTGCACGCACAGCACGCCGTTGCCGTCCTGGCCGAGCAGGTCGGTGATCTGGGTCAGCACGCCGGAGGCGAAGTTCTGCACGCCGTGCAGCGCCATCAGCTGGGTGCTGGCGTGGACGATCTGGTTCAGGCCGCGGCGGCTGTCGTTGATCTTGCGGATTTGTTCGTAGGAGCGGATCGCCGCCGTCACCGTGGTGAACAGCTTGATGCGGGTCAGCTCGGACTTGGTCTTGTAGTCGTTGATGTCGAAATCGCGGATGGCGTCGATCTCCGGCGCATAGCCGGGCTGCCCGGTGCGCAGGATGATGCGCACGTCGGCCAGGTTCAGCGTCTCGCGGATGTAGCGCACCAGATGCAGGCCGGCGTCGTCCTGCTCCATCACCACGTCCAGCAGGATGACGGCGATTTCGGATTCGTGCTTTAACAGTTCGCGCGCCTGGCCGGCCGAATACGCGTGCACGAATTCCAGCGGGCGCTGTTGCATGTCGAGGTTGCCGAGCGCAAAGGTGGTGGTCGAGTGGACGTCTTCGTCGTCGTCGATAATCATGACCCGCCATACGTTGCGGGCGCCCGGTACCGCAGGCGCCGCCGGATGCTCTTCTAAGAATACCAGATCGTCGTGATCATCCTTGGGTTGCGCAAGGGGTGTGATCGGTGGGGGCATGTGTAGCTTCTCCAGGATTTCTCGGTGTTCTTGAGATCAAGTATATAGCGAATTGTTAAAAAGAACGCGGATTTCCAGCGCTTTATACAGAACGTTGCATACCGGCGCGCAAGTTTGCCATGCTTACAACGGAAGAATGATATTTTACCAATAGAAACTTGCTTTGTGGAAATTATTGTGCCGGCCGGACGCCAAGCGCGGCAGGCTGGTAGAATTAGGTACTTTCCACCTTTTTCCAAAGATTCTCTTCCTATGTCCGGCAATACATTTGGCAAGTTGTTCTCAGTTACTACCTTCGGTGAGTCGCACGGTCCCGCGATTGGTTGTGTGATCGATGGCTGCCCACCGGGATTGCCTTTGTCGGAAGCGGACATCCAGCCGGAACTGGACCGCCGCAAGCCGGGCACCTCGCGCCACGTGACCCAGCGCAAGGAGCCAGATACGGTGGAGATCCTGTCCGGCGTCTACCAGGGCGTGACGACCGGCACGCCGATCGCGCTGCTGATCCGCAATGAGGACCAGCGCAGCAAGGACTACGGCAACATCACCGAGAGTTTCCGCCCAGGTCATGCAGACTACACCTATTGGCACAAGTATGGCGTACGCGACCCGCGCGGCGGCGGCCGCTCCTCGGCCCGCCTGACGGCGCCGGTGGTGGGCGCCGCGGCCATCGCCAAGAAATGGCTGAACCAGCAGTACGGCACCGTGTTCAAGGGCTGCATGAGCCAGCTCGGCGACATCGTCGTGCCGTTCCAGGACTGGTCGCACGTGCACGACAATCCGTTCTTCGCGGCCAGCGGCGACGCCGCCCTGATCGCCCGCATGGAAGATGCGATGGACGAACTGCGCAAGGCCGGCGACTCGATCGGCGCGCGCATCGACGTCATCGCGCAGAATATTCCGGTCGGCCTCGGCCAGCCCATCTACGACAAGCTCGACGCCGACATCGCCTACGCGATGATGGGCATCAACGCCGTCAAGGGCGTGGAAATCGGCGCCGGCTTCAAGTCGGTGGAGCAGAAGGGTTCCGTGCACGGCGACTCGCTGACGCCTACCGGCTTCATCGGCAACAACGCCGGCGGCGTGCTGGGCGGTATCTCGACCGGCCAGGACATCACGGTGTCGATCGCCATCAAGCCGACTTCGTCGATCCGCACGCCGCGCCAGTCGATCGACAAGGACGGCAACCCGGTGATGGTCGAAACCTTCGGCCGCCACGATCCGTGCGTCGGCATCCGCGCCACGCCGATCGCCGAAGCCATGCTGGCGCTGGTGCTGATCGACCACGCGCTGATGCACCGCGCGCAGTGCGGCGACGTGCGCGTGGCAACCCCGAACATCGCGCCGGCCATGCCGCCGGCCGCCCGCTAAGCGGTGCCGGTACAAGCCTTCAGCTTCGCTTTATTCCTCTTCTGCTACTACGCACACGCTGGAACCTGGAGCACCTACGCCACGCTGTTCTTCGCCGACCACGGCATGACGGTGGCGCAGATCGGCGTGCTGATGTCGATGATCCAGGTGCTGCGCATCGTCGGCCCCAACGTCTGGGGCTACGTCGCCGACCACTACGACCGCCGCGTGCTGGTGCTGCGCATGGCCGGCTTTGCCGCGCTGGTCGGCTTCTCAGGCTTCCTGTTCGGCAGCACCTTCACCCACTTCATGCTGGCCATGATCGTGCTGAACCTGTTCACCAGCGGCCAGGCGCCGATCTGCGAGGCGCTGATGCTGTCCGAGATGCGCGGCGACCTGACCTTCTATGGCCGCATCCGCATGTGGGGTTCGATCGGCTTCATCGTCTCCGTCACGCTGGCCTCGTACGCGCTGGAGCACTACGGCATCGTCTCGCTGCCGTGGGTGGCCGCCGCGCTGCTGGTGCTGACCATCGCCGCCGCCTTCCGCCTGAAGGACGTGCCGCGCCGCCAGCACAAGACGGCGCCGCCGCCGTTGATGTCGCTGCTGCGCCGGCGCGAGGTGATCGCCTTCTTCGCGTCGACCGCGCTGATGGTCTCGGCCCACACTTCGCTGTACACCTTCTATTCGCTCTACCTGGAGCGCAACGGCTACAGCAAGACCGTGATCGGCGGCATGTGGTCGCTGGGCGTGCTGGCCGAGGTGCTGCTGTTCTATTACCAGGCGCCGCTGTTCCGGCGCTGGGGCGCCAAGGTCATGATGTATGTGACGCTGGCCGTGGCGCTGGTGCGCTTCCTGATGATAGGCTTCGGCCCGCAGGTGGTGTGGTTGCTGGTCGTGGCGCAGATCATGCACGCGGCCACGTTCGCGCTGCATCACTCGTCGTGCGTGATGACCTTGCAGCGCTGGTTCTCCGGGCCCTTGCAGGCGCGCGGGCAGGCGCTGTACATGAGCATTTCGTATGGCGTGGGCGGCTCGCTGGGCGGGCTGTTCCTGGCGCAGTGGTGGGAGAGGGCGGGGCCGCAGTCGGTGTACTACGTGGCGGCCGTGCTGGTGTTGTGCTCTTCGCTGGCCGCCGTGCTGTCCTACCGCTGGCAGGAGCGCGACGGCCACTAGCCTGCTTGCTAGCTGCGGCTGGTGACGGCTTCCAGTTTGTGGCGGCGCTCGACCGCCCGCACCACCAGCGCGCGCATGTCGTTCAACAGCGAGAACTCGGTCTGGCTCAATTGAATCGGCGGGAAGGAATCGTCCCAGTCGCCATACAGGAAGCCTGCCGGCTGGCCGTTGGCCGACAGCGGCAGGATCACGAAGCTGCGCGCTTCGGATAATGAACTCTTCCACCACAACGGCAGCTTGGCGGCGAACTTGGCGTCGCGGGCGTTTTCGATGAAGATCACGCGGTCGCTATTGAGCGCGGCGTGGAAGACATTCGGTTCGTAGGCGTCGTCGAAGGTCAGCGCCGGCAGCAGCTCCTTGCTGCCTTCGCCGAAGCTGATCTTGGCGGCATACTGGTTGTCCTTGCGGTTGCGGACGAAGGCCACCGCGCGCGAGAAGTCCAGTCCCTTGTAGACGGTTTCCAGTGCGATCTGCACCATCTGGCCCGGGTTGGCCGTCTCCAGCATGTCGCGCATGTCGGCCAGGCCGCTGAGTAGGATCTTGTTGCCGGCCGCGCGCTGGCGCGTCTTGGCCAGCGCCTTGGCGCGGCGTTCCGCAGGGCGCGACAAGGGCGCGATGGTCAGGTCGTTGGCGGCCACCACCTTGGCCTGCTCGATGGCGTGCATCAGGTTGGCGGGTTCCACGCCCAGCATGGCGGAGTAGGCCTCGGTCAGTTCCTTGACCACGGCGGCGCCGGCGGGATCGTCGTGCCACAGCGATTCGGCGCACATGGCCGACATGGTCGACAGGCCGGCGATCCAGTCCGAGGAGCTGACTTCCGCACCGGGCTCCGGCGGCGTGACCTTGCGCATGCCGTTGACCAGCGTGGCAGGCAGGCCCCAGTGCAGGGCGGCGGCGTGGCCGATGGCTTCCATGCTCAGGCCCAGCATCTCCGGCGCGACATCGTCGATGTGGCGGCCGGCCTGGTCGGCGGCGTGCTGCAGGTCGTGCCAGCGTTCCGGCATGTAGAAGGTCATCATCATGCGGCCCAGCGTGTGCAGCATCGAGCACACCACGGCTTCCTCGCCGTGGCGGCTTTCGGCCGTGTAGGCGATCTGCTGGGCGACGATCCCGGCCAGCACGGCCTTTTCCATTTCGACGTGGGCCACGGTGGCGTCGGGCGAGCCGGCGGCCAGTTCCTCAATCAGCTTCAGGCCGAGCGCCAGGTGGCCGATGGCCTCCGTGCCCAGCACCAGCACCGCCTTGGAGACGGTGTTGACGTGCTGGCCGAAGGCCGAGTACATGCCGCTGTTGGCCAGCCGCAGCACCTTTTGCGTCAGCACCGGATCGGACAGCACGGTGCGGGTCATGTTGAATTCCTGATCGTCCTCGCCGCGCATCGCGCCCAGGATGGCGGTGATGGCCTTGGCGAAACCGGGCATGTCGCCGCGCCGGCGCGTGCATTCCCACAGCGTCGCCAGCGTGCTCTCGCCCAGCGGCGTGCCGGCTGTGAAACGCACGGTCATTGCAGC
Organism: Rugamonas rivuli; assembly: GCF_009380165.1. Taxonomy (GTDB): domain Bacteria; phylum Pseudomonadota; class Gammaproteobacteria; order Burkholderiales; family Burkholderiaceae_D; genus Rugamonas; species Rugamonas rivuli. The sequence goes on along the minus strand of NZ_WHUF01000001.1, from coordinate 1,002,393 downwards.
ACCTGTCGCAGCTCGGCCGGCACCACCTTGACGTGGATGCTTTCCTTGAGCGCGGCCATGGCGACGTTGGCGGCCATCGGCTTGCCGGTCAGGTAGCCCTGGATGTACTGGCAGCCGCGCTGTTCCAGGTATTCCAGCTGGCCTTCGGTTTCGACGCCCTCGGCCACCACGGACAGGTCCAGGTGCTTGGCCAGGTCGAGCACGGCGTTGCAGATGGCGCCGTCCTTCTGCGAACCGGGCAGGTCGCGGATGAAGGTGCGGTCTATCTTCAACACGGAGATGGGGAAGCGCTTCAGGTAGGCGAGCGAGGAATAGCCGGTGCCGAAATCGTCAATGGCGATGCGGGCATTGCGCTCGGCCATTTTCGACAGGATGGACTCGGCATGCACCGGGTCTATCATCAGCGTGCCTTCTGTGATTTCTAATACCAATTGCTCACCAAGTAGGCCGGAGAAGGCGATCGCATCGTCCAGCACATCTAAAAATTTATCGTTGCGGAATTGCCGCGGGCTGATATTAACAGAGATGTACAGGCTGCGCTTGGCGACCTCCTCGAACTGCTTCAGCTGCACGCAGGCGGCCTTCAGCGCCCAGGCGCCCAGCAAATTGATGAGGCCGTTGGTCTCGGCGATGGGGATGAAGCGGGCTGGCGGCACCATGCCCAGCGTCGGATGCTTCCAGCGCATCAGCGTTTCGAAGCCCTGGATCTCGCGCGTGCGGGCGTCGACGATGGGCTGGTAGTACAGCAGGAACTCGCCCTCGCGCACGGCCTGGAACATGGCCGCTTCCAGCGAGATGTCGTGCTCCGGCGGCCCGGACTGCGACTGGCTGTAGACCACGCAGCGGGCCTTGCCGGTTTCCTTGGCGCGCGACATGGCGGCGTCGGCCAGCGCGACCAGGCGCACTTCGTCCTCGGCGTGCTGCGGGTAGACCGCCACGCCGACCGAGGCGCCGACGTAGATCACGTGGTTTTCGATTTCAAACGGCGACTGCAGGGTGGCGATCAGGCGGCCGGTGACCAGCTTGATCTGCGCTTCGGTGGCGGTGCCGGGCAGCACGGCGACAAACTCGTCGCCGCCGACGCGGGCCAGCGTATCGCTGTCGCGCAGGGTCTTGCGCAGGCGGGCGGCGGCGGTGCGCAGCACGGCGTCGCCGATCGGGTGGCCGAGGCCGTCGTTGACTTTCTTGAATCCGTCCAGGCCGATGGTGGCGACCGAGAAGCCCTGGCCGGAACGGCGCGCGTTGGCGATCACCATGCGCATGCGGTCCGACAGCAGCAGCCGGTTGGGCAGCTCGGTCAGGGCATCGTGGGTGGCCATGTGGCGCAGGCGTTCTTCGGTGGCGTGCTGCACCGTCATGTCGCGGCCGACCACCAGCAGTTCGCTCAGGCCGTGCTGGTTGGCGTAGCAGGAGATGCGCAGTTCGTGCCAGATCTCGGCGTCCGGGGTCTTGATGCGCGCTTCCAGCAGGCGGGAGGTGGTCGATGCGCCGACTTCGGCGAGCAGGGCGTTCAGCGGCGCCTGGTCGTCCAGCGACAGCAGGCGGGCCAGCGTGTCGCCGGCAAGCGGCGCCTGGCTGTTGATCAGCGCGACCGCGCGTTTGCTGGCAAACAGTATCTGCCCCAGTTGATTGAGGCGGAAGACAACATCGCCCGCCTCTTCCATGAGGTTATCCAATTCATGACGCGGGGATGGGGCAGGGATACTGGAAAACATCGCGAGGATTTAATCTTTCATTTTATGCATGTAACGTGGCTGCGCGAAACTTGCAAAACCAAATCGCAATGTATCACTGATGAGAGTGAAATTACATGAAAAATGACAACATCCGGGCTACTTTTACAGTTTTCTCTTGAGTTGGGCCAAAAAAACGGTGGCTATAGAGGGAAAGCACGGCTGTTTGGGGCAGCCGTGCTGGCGGACTTAGCTGCTTTGGGCGGCAGGCGCACTAGCCCAAGAAGCAAGCTCGGCATAACGCTGTGCGCCGATGTGCTGGACAAAGCGGATGGCGCCGCCGGTATGCGCTGGAAAACCGAACAGGCGCACGGAAACCAGGTCGGCTTCGTCGCCGCTGAGCGCACCGCTTTCAACTTGATCCCGGGCAGTGTTGGACAAGGCATACAGCAGGCGGTCGCGGACGTCGGCAAACGCAAGTGGAGGGACGTCCTGGTTTTCGATTGCAGCGACGGCGCCCTCGCCGGTGTCGGGCGGCGCAGGCAGCCCGGCGGCGCGGGCGGCGTTGCGCAGCAAGGCTACCGGCACCGCCGCCGCGCGCAAGGCGCGCACTTCGTCGGCGTAGCGCGTATGCAGCGCGGCGGCCAGTTCCAGCGCGGCCGGCGCCGCGAGGTTGGCGCGCAGCTGGCTCAAGCGCATCAGGTTGTACGCCACCGGGTTGATCGCCGTCTGGCAGAAGTAGCGGCTTTCGATCAGCAGCGCGCTGTCGAAATCGACTTGCAGGCCTTCGACCATCGCGCACAGTATCGTCTCGGGCGCGGGGAGGTGGCCGCCGGTGCGCTCGCGCAGCATGGCCGGCGCCACCTGCAGCAGGGTTTGCAGCGGCGCCGAATTGAGCGCGCCACCGGGCAGGCGATAGCCTTTGATATCCCATGGCTGCGCTGCGATCGCATCGGTGTCCATGGCGTCGCGCACCAGCTCGGCGGCGTCTTCGACGTTGTCGGCCATCCCGTGCAGCAGGCCGGCGTGCAGCGCCTGCTCGGCGCTCAGCGTCACGCCTTCCAGTAGCAGCGGCATGGCGGCCTGCAAGCCGGCCAGGCGCACGGTGCGGGCGATTTCGCCGGCCACCGGCGCTACGCCCAGCTGTACTTGTGGCAGGCTGAAGGTCGCGTCGTCCAGGCTGATGCGGCGATGGCAGGCCAGCGCCAGGCCCAGCGCGTGGCCGCTGACTGCGCCGCCCAGCGTGGCGATGACCGGGATGCCCAGGTTTTCCAGCCGGCGCAGCAGGGCGTTATAGGCGCCGAGCATGTGCATGCAGTCGCCGGCCTGGGCGGCGGTCAGCGCCATCAGGTGTTCCAGCTCGTGGTCGAAGTCGGACGGCTCGGCATGGAAGCCGATGATCACGCCATGCAGTGTGGTGCGCTTGGCTTCCAGGATGTCGATCAGCGCCGCCAGCTCGCGCTGGAACAGGCGGCTGAGGGGATTGATGGCCCGCGCGGCCAGCATGACGGTGATGGCGCCGCCGTTTTGATGTGTGGTGATCATGCTCGCTCCGTTCATACGCGTTCGATGATGGTGGCAATGCCCATGCCGCCGCCCACGCACAGGGTGATCAGGCCGCGCTTGAGTTCGCGGGCTTCCAGTTCGTCCAGCAGGGTGCCGAGCAGCATGCAGCCGGTCGCGCCCAGCGGATGGCCGAGCGCGATGGCACCGCCGTTGACGTTGACCTTTTCTTCCGGCACGCCCAGCTCCGTCATGAAGCGCATGACCACGGAGGCAAAGGCTTCGTTCACTTCGAACAGGTCGATGTCGGCGATGTCCAGGCCGGCCTTCTTCAACGCCTTGCGGGCGGCCGGGGCCGGGCCGGTCAGCATGATGGTCGGATCGGTGCCGGTGACGGCGGTGGCCAGCACGCGCGCGCGCGGCTTCAGGCCGAGGCGGTCGCCGGCGGCCTTGCTGCCGATCAGCGCAAGCGCGGCGCCGTCGACGATGCCGGACGAATTGCCGGCCGTGTGGATGTGATCGACGCGTTCCAGCTGCGGATATTTGCGCAGCGCCACGCTGTCGAAGCCCATCTTGCCGGCCGTTTCAAACGAAGGCTTGAGACCGCTCAGCGTGGCGATGGTGGTGTTAGGTTTGATGAACTCGTCCTCGGCCAGGATCAGCACGCCGTTCTGGTCGCACACCGGCACCACCGAGCGGAAACGACCGGCGGCGCGCGCGGCGGCGGCCTTCTGCTGCGAGCGCATGGCGTAGGCATCGACCTGCTCGCGGGTGTAGCCGTCCAGCATGGCGATCAGGTCGGCGCCTATGCCTTGCGGCAGGAAATCGGTGTTCAGGCTGGTCTCGGGGTCCAGCGCCCAGGCGCCGCCGTCCGAGCCCATGGCCACGCGCGACATCGATTCGACGCCGCCGGCCACCACCAGGTCTTCCCAGCCGGAGCGCACTTTCTGCGCCGCCAGGTTGACCGCCTCCAGGCCCGAGGCGCAGAAGCGGTTCAGTTGCACGCCAGCGACCTTCCAGTCCCAGCCGGCCGCCAGCGCGGCGATCTTGGCGATGTCGGCGCCCTGGTCGCCCACCGGCGTGACGCAGCCGAGGACCACGTCGTCGATCAATGCGGTGTCGAGCTTGTGGCGCGATTGCAGCTCACGCATCAGGCCCGACAGCAGCGTGATCGGCTTCACGCTATGCAGGCTGCCGTCCTTTTTGCCCTTGCCGCGCGGGGTGCGGATGGCCTCGTACACATAGGCTTCGGTCATGGAATCTCCTTGTCTGGACGATTATCATAGAGTGCAAACGACAACAAAGCAACTGCTTGCTTCGTGGGGGTATTTGCGCTAGTCTGGCCTGATCACCGGGGGAGAGGCCATGTTTGACAGCCACGAGCATCAGGAATTACAACGCACACTGAAGCGCTTCATCGAGAGCGAAATCAATCCGCATGTCGATGAGTGGGAAGAGGCGGGCATCTTCCCCGCGCACGCCCTGTTCAGGAAAATGGGGGAGCTCGGTTTGCTCGGCCTGACCAAGCCGGTCGAGTACGGTGGGCTGGGCCTGGACTATTCATATTCGATGGCGATGGCCGAGACGCTGGGCCATGTCGACTGTGGCGCGATCCCGATGGCGATCGGCGTGCAGACCGATATGTGCACGCCGGCGCTGGCACGTTTTGGCTCGGACGCCTTGCGGCGCGAGTTCCTGACGCCGGCCATCAGCGGCGAGATGGTGGGCTGCATCGGCGTGTCGGAGGCGCACGCCGGCTCGGACGTGGCGGCCATCCGGACCAGCGCCCGCAAGGATGGCGGCGACTACATCATCAACGGCAGCAAGATGTGGATCACCAACAGCCTGCAAGCGGACTGGATGTGCGTGCTGGTCAACACCTCCGACGGCCCGGCGCACAAGAACAAGACGCTGGTGATGGTGCCGATGGATACGCCGGGCGTCTCGGTCGGCAAAAAGATCCGTAAGATCGGCATGAACGCTTCCGACACCGGCCTGATTTACTTCGACGAGGTGCGCGTACCGCAGCGCCACGCGATCGGCGAGGAGGGGCAGGGCTTCGTGTACCAGATGCTGCAATTCCAGGAGGAGCGCCTGTGGGCAGCCGCGAACGCGGTGCAGAGTCTGGAAAACTGTATCGATCTGACGGTGGAGTGGGCGCGCGAGCGCGCCATGTTCGGCGGCCGCTTGCTGGATAATCAGCATGTCTATTTCAAGCTGGCGGAATTGAAGACGGAAGTGGAGAGCCTGCGTGCGCTGACCTATCGCGCAGGGCAGCTTTATATCAGCGGGAAGGATGTGACGGAGCTGGCGTCGATGTGCAAGCTGAAGGCCGGGCGCCTGCTGCGCATGGTGCCGGACGCCTGTATGCAGTTCTGGGGCGGCATGGGCTACAGCTGGGATAACCGCGTGGCGCGCATGTTCCGCGACGGCCGCCTGACGTCCATCGCGGGCGGCGCGGATGAGGTCATGTTGGGCATCATCGCCAAGCAGATGGGCATCTTGCCGAAAAAGGAGAGGAAATGAATCCATTCGATACGCATGAAGTACGCAACACGGTTGCGCCGTTTGAGAACGTCAATCTGTACGCGGCCGATCCGGCCTTGCAGGAAGCCTTGCTGCGCGAAGGCGGCGCGGCCGCCGCGGAATCGCTGCACGCGTTGGGCGCGCAACTGGGCCGGGCCGAGGTGCTCGACCTGGCGCGGCTAGCCAATCTGCACACGCCCAAGCTGCACAACTTCGACCGTGGCGGCAAGCGCATCGACGAGGTGGAGTTCCACCCGTCCTGGCATAGCCTGATGGCGCTGCTGATCGAGAACGGCGCGCACGCATCGCCATGGCTGGGCGGTGCCGGTGCGCAGGTCGTCCGCGCAGCGCGCTACATGTTGTTCGGGCAGTTGGAAAACGGCTCGCAGTGCCCTGTGACGATGACCTACGCCTCGGTGCCCGCGCTGAAGCAGGCGCCGAAGATCGCCGCCAAATGGCTGCCGAAAATCCTGTCGATGGAATACGATCCGCGTTCGCTGCCGGTGGAGCAGAAGCGCGGCGCCATCATCGGCATGGGCATGACGGAGAAGCAGGGCGGCTCCGACGTGCGCTCCAACACCACCCGCGCGGAGCCTGTGCTGCCGGCCGATGCGCGTGCGATGTTCGGCGATGAGGGAGAGGACGTGTACCGCATCGTCGGCCACAAATGGTTCTTCTCGGCGCCGCAAAGCGATGCCCACCTGATCCTGGCGCAGACCGACGACGCGGGCAGCGCAGGGCTGTCGTGCTTCTTCCTGCCGCGCTATCTGCCTGATGGCAGTCGCAACCAGATCCGCGTGCAGCGCTTGAAAGACAAGCTGGGCAACCGCTCAAACGCCTCGTCGGAAGTCGAGTTCACCGGCGCTTACGGCTGGTTGATTGGCAAGCCGGGGCGCGGCATCCCGACGATACTGGAGATGGGCAGCCATACGCGTCTCGATTGCGTCTTGGGTAGCGCCGGTACCATGCGTGCCGCACTGACGCATGCGCTGCACCATGCGCGCGGCCGCGCTGCGTTCGGCCGTCCCTTGTCTGAACAGCCGCTGATGCAGAACGTGCTGGCCGACCTGGCGCTGGAGTCGGAAGCGGCGACGGCCTTCGCCATGCGCTTGGCGCGCTGCTTCGACCAGGGCGACGATCCTGCGCAGGCGCTGCTGGCGCGCATCCTCACGCCGGCCGGCAAGTACTGGATCTGCAAGCGCGGCCCGGCCTTCGGCGCGGAGGCGATGGAAGTCATCGGCGGCAGCGGCTATGTGGAAGACGGCCCGCTGGCGCGGCTCTACCGTGAGCTGCCCGTCAATTCGATCTGGGAAGGCTCCGGCAACGTGATGTGCCTTGACTTGCTACGCGCCTTCGGCAAAACTCCTGCCGCGCGCGCAGCGCTGGCGGCGGAACTGGCGCTGGCTGGCGATGCCGATGCCGACTACGTCCGCTACACGCAATCGCTGCTGGCCGACCTGGAGCAACCGCAGTCCGACGAATTCGGCGCCCGCGTGCTGGCCGAGCGCGTCGTGCTGGCGGTGCAGGCGGGCCTGCTGCTGCGGCATGCGCCGGCTTATGTGTCGTCGGCGTTTGTCGAGTCGCGGCTGGCGCGTGAACCGGGCGGCGCGTTTGGACGCTTGCCGGCGGGCGTCGATTGCGCCGCGATCTTGGCGCGGGCATTAATTGAGTAAATTGGATAAACAGTTATGACGAATACAGCTCCTGTCGATAATCGCCGCGCCGATCTGGTGCGGGTGGCCGCGCGCCTGTTTCGCGAGCGCGGCTTCGACGGCACCACCACGCGCGATATCGCCGATGCCGTCGGCATGCGCTCCGGCAGTCCGTTCTATCACTTCAAGAGCAAGCAGGAGATCCTCGCCGCAGTGATGGAGGAGGGGCTGGTGGCGGGTCTGCCGGCCGCCGAAGACATCGTCGCCGGCAAGCTGCCGCCGCGCGTCAAGTTCCACGCGCTGGTGCGCGCCCACCTGGAGATCGTGCTGGGTGAAGGCCACGACTTCATCCCCGTGCTGCTGTACGACTGGCGCCGCCTCACGCCCGAGCTGCGCGAACGCGTGCAGGTGCTGCGCGACCGCTACGACCAGCTGTGGCAGGATGTGGTGAGCGAATTGTCAGCCGCCGGACTGCTGCGCAGCGACAGCGCGGTCGCCCGTTTGCTGCTGATGGGGGCCATCAACTACAGCGTGCTATGGTACAAACCGGGCCAGGGATCGGACCTGGACCAGATAGCGGAAGAGGCGGTCGCCATGTTTTTGGGGCCTGAGGCCTAGTATAATGAGCGGCACATACCGATTACAAAAGAGCACACAATGAAACAAGATCCGCGCTTTCCCAACCTGTTCATCACCGACCACCCGCTGATTCAACATAAACTGAGCCACATGCGCGCCAAGGATACGTCGACCCGTACCTTCCGCGACCTGCTCAAGGAAATCACGCTGTTGATGGGTTACGAAATCACCCGCGATCTGCCGCTGACCACCCGCACCATCGAAACCCCTCTGATGACCATCGATGCACCGGTCATCGCCGGCCGCAAACTGGCCATCGTTCCCATCCTGCGCGCCGGCATCGGCATGAGCGACGGACTGCTGGACCTGGTGCCGTCGGCACGCGTCGGCCACATCGGCGTGTTCCGTGATCCGGAAACCCACCAGCCGGTGGAATACCTGGTGCGCCTGCCGGACACTGTGGAACGCACCTTCATCCTGTGCGACCCGATGGTGGCGACCGGTAATTCGGCCGTGCACGCGGTCGACGTGCTGAAAAAGCGCGGCGTCACCGACGACCAGATCATCTTCCTGGCGCTGGTGGCCGCGCCGGAAGGCATAGCAGTGTTCCAGAAAGCGCATCCGGGCGTGAAGATCTACTGCGCCTCGCTCGATTCGCACCTGAACGACCACGCTTACATCGTGCCAGGCCTGGGCGATGCCGGCGACCGCATCTTCGGCACCAAGTAATTCAACGGACCCACGCGATGGCTACCCCAGTCGATCCCGATTTCCGCGCCCGCCTGGCGGCGTTGAATGAGAAATTCGCCGCCACCGTGCCGGTGACGATGGAAAAGATCGGCCAGGCGCTGGCCGCGTGCAAGGCTGCGCCGGGCGATTTGCCGCCGGAAGCCGATCTGCACCAGTTGCATGAACTGCTGCACGGTGTTGCGGGCTCGGCCGGCACCTTCGGTTTCGGCATGCTGGGGCAGCAGGCACGGCGCATCGAACACATGGTGCGCGGCGTTCTGGCCGAGCATACAGGCTGGCCGGCGGTGATTCCGGAGGTCGAACAGCTGCTGAAATGGGCCGCCCGTGACGCGCAAGCAACAACTTACGAATAAGTGTGCGCTTGATCCAGCTCAAGTCCGTTACTATTAAGTTGTCTATAGTGACACACACGCCCTAGTGGACGAGGGAGTTGAGCTACGGAAAGTCCTGTGTTTGCGGTGGTTTCTACCAAAAAATATCTGGCTTTGCATTTATTTTCGCGAAAACGTGCTTTTCTCTCGTAAATGGGTATAATGCGGGATCGTTTAGATTCAAGAGTAGTGCAGTTTGTCTGTCATTTCTTTCTTGCCTCAAACGATATCACGGGCGCAAGCCCAACTTAACTGAAATAGGAATTGTAATGGCAACTGGTATCGTAAAATGGTTCAATGATTCGAAGGGCTTCGGCTTTATCACCCCGGACGAAGGCGGCGAAGATCTGTTCGCTCACTTCTCGGCGATTCAGTCCGCAGGCTTCAAGTCGCTGCAAGAGAACCAACGCGTTTCTTTTGAAGTGACCGCTGGTCCTAAGGGCAAGCAAGCTTCGAACATTCAGCCACTGTAATACGCTGAATCAAACGAAATAAAGAAATCCTCGGTACCCGAGGATTTTTTTTCGCCCGCGTTTTTGTGCGGACTGTTAAATCGACATTATTTCCCGCCGCTATTTCCAGGATTTGCGCCAATAATCCGGCTGCGCGTAGGTGTGCCGCAGGAAGTCCACGAACGCCCGTATCCGCAGCGGCAGGTGGCGGCGCTGCGCGAACACCGCGTAGATATCGTTGCCTGGCGCCGAATGCTCGTTGAGCACGGTCTGCAGCTTGCCCGCTTCGATCTCATTGCCCACTTCCCACATCGAGCGCCACGCCAGGCCTTTGCCGGCCAGCGCCCAGTCGTGCAGCACCTGGCCGTCGTTGCTGCCCATGTTGCCGCTGACTTTCATCACCACATTCTTGCCGTTGTCGCGGAAGGTCCAGCCGCGCTGGCTGCCTTCGCTGCTGATCGCCAGGCAGTTGTGCTTGGCCAGGTCGGCCAGCGTTTTCGGTTCGCCGTAGCGTTTGAGGTAGGAGGGCGCGGCCACCACCACGCGTTCGTTGTCGGCCAGCTTGACGCTGACCAGGTTGGAGTCCGACAGGCTGGCGATGCGGATCGCCACGTCGATGCCTTCGCCGACAATGTCGACCACGCGGTCGCTCATGTTCAGCGTGACGCTGACATCGCGGTGCTCGGCCAGGAAGGACGGGATCAGCGGCGCCACGTGCTGGCGTCCGAAGCCGGCCGGCGCCGAGATCATCAGGTGACCGGTGGCGTGCGCGCTGCGTTCGGCGACGGCGGTTTCGGCTTCCTCCAGCTCGGCCAGGATGCGCTGGCAGTCTTCCAGAAAGGCCGCACCCTCGTTGGTCAACGCCAGTTTGCGCGTTGTGCGTTGCAAAAGTTTGACACCCAAACGGCTTTCCAGCGCATCCAGACGACGGCCTATCATGGCCGGGGCGATGCCCTCGGCACGCGCGGCAGCCGACAGGCTGCCCTTGGAAACCACCTCTACAAAGGTGGAAATCTGCCTGAATTGACCCATGAGCCTGCTGTCCCCGTCACTTGTGATAAAAACGCATAGATGATGTGATTTTTAGTCTTGTTTGCATAACTTATTAGTGAATATACTGTAAAACATATCGAGGCGTAACTGAGCCTGCACACTAAAAGAATCAACGTGCAACAAGAAGGCCAGTGCTTATAATTTGATCTTGTAGTTAATATTTTCTTTCGGAGATAGCACATGACGCAGTCCACCATCACTCTGCCGGCAGGCATGGAAATCACGGGCGAGATCAAGCCTGGTTACGCAAATATCCTGACCACCGAGGCACTGTCGCTGGTGGTCAAGCTGACGCGCGAATTTGAATCGCGCCGCCAACAATTGCTGGCCGTGCGCGTCGAGCGCGCCAAGCGCCTGGACGCGGGCGAGCGTCCCGACTTCCTGGCTGAGACCGCGCACATCCGCGCCGGCGACTGGAAGATCGCACCGATTCCGAAGGCGCTGGAATGCCGCCGCGTGGAAATCACCGGTCCGGTCGAGCGCAAGATGGTCATCAACGCCTTCAACTCGGGCGCCGACAGCTACATGACCGACTTCGAAGATTCGAACACGCCGAACTGGGATAACCAGATCACCGGCCAGATCAATATGTTCGACGCTGTGCGCCGCACCATTTCGCTGGAACAGAACGGCAAGTCCTACAAGCTGAACGACAAGATCGCCACGCTGGTGGTGCGCCCACGCGGCTGGCACCTGGACGAGAAGCACGTGCTGGTCGACGGCAAGCGCATCTCTGGCGGCATCTTCGACTTCGCGCTGTTCATGTTCCACAACGCCAAAGAGCAACTGGCGCGCGGCGCCGGCCCTTACTTCTACCTGCCGAAGATGGAATCGCATCTGGAAGCGCGCCTGTGGAACGACATCTTCGTGATGACGCAAAACGAACTGGGCCTGCCACAAGGCACGATCAAGGCCACCGTGCTGATCGAAACCATCCTGGCCGCCTTCGAGATGGACGAAATCCTGTACGAACTGCGCGAGCACAGCTCGGGCCTGAACGCCGGCCGCTGGGACTACATCTTCTCGTGCATCAAGAAATTCAAGCTGGACAAGGATTTCTGCCTGGCCGACCGCGCCAAGGTGACGATGACCGCGCCGTTCATGCGCGCCTACGCCTTGCTGCTGTTGAAGACCTGCCACAAGCGCAACGCGCCGGCGATCGGCGGCATGGCCGCGCTGATTCCGATCAAGAACGATCCGGAGAAAAACGAAGTCGCCATGGGCGGCGTGCGCAACGACAAGGCGCGCGACGCCACCGACGGCTACGACGGTGGCTGGGTTGCCCACCCGGGCCTGGTGGAACTGGCAATGACCGAGTTCACCAAGGTGTTGGGCGACAAACCTAACCAGATCGACAAGCAACGTCCGGACATCGACGTGACCGCCGCGCAACTGCTGGACTTCAAGCCGGAAGCGCCGATCACCGAAGCCGGCCTGCGTTACAACATCAACGTCGGCATCCACTACCTGGGCAGCTGGCTGGCTGGCAACGGTTGCGTGCCTATCCACAATCTGATGGAAGATGCGGCGACGGCGGAAATCAGCCGCTCGCAAGTGTGGCAGTGGATCCGCTCGGACAAGGGCGTGCTGGAAGACGGCCGCAAAGTGACCGCCGACATGGTGCGCGCAATGATCAAGGAAGAACTGGTCAAGGTGCAGCGCGATGCGCCAGGCGGCGACGGCCCGACCTACGTCCGCGCAGGCCACATCTTTGAAGAGATGTCGACCTCGACCGAGTTCGCAGAGTTCCTGACCCTGCCGCTGTACGAAGAGATCTAAAAGCAAACGGCCCGCAAGGGCCGTTTTTCATTAGAAGTCATTTTTCCACAAGCGCAGCGCGGTGAAGGTGGCCAGCGGCGTATCGACGCGGTCCAGCCGTCCGGCGCTGACCAATTGTTCGGCGATGGCCGTTTCGCGGTAGCGCAGGAAGGGATTGGTCGCTTTTTCCACGCCTATCGTGCTCGGCACCGTCGGTATGTTGTGCTCGCGCTTGTCGGTCTCCGTCTTCACCCTTTCCTGCAGCGCCAGATTATCCGGATCCACCACGCGCGCGAAGCGCAGGTTGGATAGCGTATATTCGTGGGCGCAGTAGATCTTGGTATCATCGGGAAGCGCGGCCAGTTTGCCCAGGGAGCTGATCATCTGCGCCGGCGTGCCTTCGAACAAGCGTCCGCAGCCGCCGGCGAACAGCGTGTCGCCGCAGAACAGCCAGGTCGGTTCGTCGTCGGACGGTTCGCGCACGTAGGCGATGTGGCCCATGGTGTGGCCGGGCACGTCCAGCACCGACAGCCGCAGCGCCAGGCCGGGCACGTCGATCTGCTTGCCTTCGCCGACGGGCAGGGTGATGGCAGCGATGCTCTCGTTGCGCGGACCGAAAACGGGAACCTGATAATGCTGTAATAATTCAGGAACGCCGCCAATATGGTCAGCATGGTGATGGGTGAGTAGAATGGCGGTGAGCTTGAGCCCGTTCGCCTTGAGTGCCGCCAGGATGGCTTTGGCGTCACCGGGGTCGACTGCGACGGCGTGGCTGCCGTCATGAATCAGCCACAGATAGTTGTCGTGGAACGCGGGAACCGTCAGAACACTAAGAGCTTGAGTAGAAGAATTGGTCATTGGATCGCAAAAGGCTGGGCATGGACAAGGCAGGATCTGAGAAATCCATTATAGCGCTGGAAGGCTGGCTGCAAACGCCCGCCGGTGTGTACTTGCGTGAGTGGGAACAAACCTGTCTCGATAATTTAACAGCCGATATCTTCGGATACAACGCGGTGCAGATCGGCATGCCTCAAATCGATGCACTGGCCGCGAGCCGCATGCCGTACAAGCTGCTGGCCGACCGCAAGGTGCGCCCGGGCTCGGCCGTCGATGCCGGGCTGCGTCCGGTCTCGCTGACGCTCGATTACACCGAGCTGCCGTTCGCTTCGCAATCAATCGATCTTGTGGTGTTGCCGCACGTGCTGGAATTTTCCACCGATCCGCACCAGGTGTTGCGCGAAGTGGAGAGGGTGCTGATCCCGGAAGGCCAGCTGATCATCTGCGGCTTCAACCCGGCCAGCCTGTGGGGCGCGCGCCATGTGCTGCGGCGCGTCGGCGGCACTTCCTTCCTGCCGCGCACGGAGGAGTTGATCTCTATGCCGCGCATGAAAGACTGGTTAAAATTATTGAATATGGGCGCCAGCCAGAGTCATTTCGGCTGCTACGCGCCAGCCTGCCGCACGGAAAAGTGGCTGCATCGCTACGCATTCATGGATAATGCCGGCTCGCGCTGGTGGCCGTATTTCGGCGGCGTCTACATCGTGCAAGCGATCAAGCGCGTGAAAGGCATGCATTTGATCGGTCCGGCTTGGACCAAAAAAACGGCGTCGGCCCCCGCGGTCGTCCCGGCAACAAATAAAAGGCGGGAACAGCAGGATGGATAAGGTAGAGATTTTTACGGATGGCGCATGCAAGGGCAATCCCGGCCTCGGCGGCTGGGGCGCATTCCTGGTGGCTGAAGGCGCCGAAAAGGAAATTTGCGGCGGTACGCGCGACACCACCAACAACCGCATGGAATTGCAGGCGGTGATCGAGGCGCTGAACGCGCTCAAGCGTCCCTGCATGGTGACGCTGCACACCGACAGCCAGTACGTGCAAAAAGGCATCAGCGAATGGATACACGGCTGGAAGGCGCGCGGCTGGAAGACCGCCGCCAAGGAGCCGGTCAAGAACGAAGACCTGTGGCGCGCGCTGGACGCCGCCCAGGCCATGCACACCGTCGAATGGCGCTGGGTGCGCGGCCACAACGGCCATCCGGGCAACGAGCGGGCCGACATGCTGGCCAACCGCGGCGTCGAGCTGGCCCGCAGCCGTTGACCGTACGCAGCCTGTTATACTTGACGATCAGATTCATCACGGAACACTATGCGCCAAATCGTACTCGATACTGAAACCACCGGTATCAACCCCAAGCTGGGCAACCGCATCCTGGAGATCGGCTGCGTCGAGCTGCACAACCGCATGCTGACGGGGAATAATCTCCACTTCTACATCAACCCGGAGCGCGAATCGGAAGAGGGCGCGCTGAACGTCCACGGCCTGACCACCGAGTTCTTGAGCGACAAGCCGAAGTTCCGCGAGATCGTCGAGCAGCTGCGCGAGTACATCCAGGGCGCCGAAGTCATCATCCACAATGCGCCGTTCGATCTGGGCTTTTTGAATCACGAGTTCAAGCTGTTGAACTTGCCGGACTTCAGCAGCCACATCGGCGGCGTCATCGACACGCTGGTGCAGGCCAAGGAACTCCACCCGGGCAAGCGCAACTCGCTCGATGCCTTGTGCGACCGCTATGGCGTGTCGAACTCGCACCGCAAGCTGCACGGCGCGCTGCTCGATGCCGAGCTGCTGGCCGACGTCTACCTGGCGATGACGCGCGGGCAGAACAGCCTGGGCATGGACGCGGAAGAGGAAGTGGTGGCCGGCGCGGAGCTGCTGGAGCCGGTGCCGCTGGCCGACATCATCTTCATGCCGGCATCGGAAGACGAGCTGGCGGCGCACGCCGCCACGCTGGCCGGGCTGGACAAGGCGGTCAAGGGCCAGTGCATCTGGACCGCGACCACGGCGCCGCCGGCCGCCGGCTGACAATTTTCATTGCGGGTCTTCCCTAGTCGGGACGATGTGTGCGATAATTCGCCCCGCTTCGGGAGGTTAGCTCAGGGGTAGAGCACTGCATTCACACTGCAGGGGTCGCAAGTTCGAAACTTGCACTTCCCACCAAGAATACGTTTGATATCAAAGGCTTACATCGTTTAGATGTAGGCCTTTTTTGTTTTGGGCCCTACCAGCGCATGGTCGGAATAAAATCCGCAAACGCGCGCAGCGGCGCCGGCAGATAGCGCCGGCCGGGATAGTACAGCGAGGGACCGTTAAAGGATGGCCACCAGCGCTCCAGCACCGGTTCCAGTTCACCGCGCTCCATATAGGGCTTCAGCCAGTCTTCAAACAGGTACACCAGGCCGCTGCCGGCCAACGCCGCATCCACCTTCAAGTCGGCGCCAGCGCCCAGGCTGACGATCAGCGGACCGGCCGGTTTGATGACGACTTTCTTGCCTTTGTGCTCGAATTCCCAATCCGGCATGGTACCGCTGGAAAAGCGCCCGCGCAGGCAAGTATGTCTCAGCAGGTCTTCCGGCCGCTTGGGCAGGCCGTGCTGTCGCAGATAGCCAGGGGACGCTGCCAGCGCAAAACGTTGTCGGCGCGGTCCAATCGGAATCGCCACCATATCCAGCTCCATGTGTTCTTCGTAGCGGACGCCGGCATCGCAGCCGGAGCGCTGCAGATCGACAAAGCTGTCATCGACGATGATCTCCAGACAGATGTCCGGATACGCGGCGATAAACGGCGGAATGATGCGCGGCAGGATCAGTTTCGATACGCTGAGCGGCACGTTGAGCCGCAGCCTGCCAGCCGGGCGGTCGCGAAAACCGTTCACCACATCCAGCGCGGATTCGACCGCGCCCAGCGCCGGCATCAGTTGCTCCAGCAAGCGCTGGCCGGCGTCGGTGGTGGCCACGCTGCGGGTGGTGCGGTTCAGCAGGCGCACGCCAAGGCCTGCCTCCAGCCGTCGCACCGCTTCGCTCAGTTGTGACGCGCTATTGCCCGTCATGCGCGCGGCGCCGCGAAAACCGCCGTGTTTGGCGACCGCGACGAAGGCGCCGATATCCTGCAGATCAGCCATCGGTGATTGTCCTGTATTTGGCACAAGTTGTGCCATTGCGATGTATTGTCGCACAAAGTTTTCGCGCCTAGACTGTGCTCGTCAACCCATCCTTCAGGAGCACATTTTGAACACCTTCCAACTTGGCGATCTGGCTGTCAACCGCATGGGCTATGGCGCCATGCAGCTCTCGGGCCCGCACGTCTTCGGCCCACCCAAGAACCGCGAGGAAGCGCTGGCCGTGCTGAGGGAGCTTGCTGCGCTGGGCATCAATCACATCGACACCAGCGATTTCTACGGCCCCCATGTCACCAACGAGTTGATCCGCGAAGCGCTGCATCCGTACGCGGACGATCTGGTGATCGTCACCAAGATCGGCGCTTCGCGCGGCGCCGGCGCTTCCTGGCAGCCGGCCCAATCGCCGAAGGCGCTGGAAGCAGCAGTGCATGACAATTTGCGCAACCTCGGTTTGGAACGACTTGATGTGGTGAACATGCGTCTCATGTTTGACGTCATGGGTCCGGCGGAAGGCGACATTGAAGCCCACATCACTGCACTGGCGGAACTGCAGCATCGCGGCCTGATACGCCATATTGGCGTGAGCAACGCGACCGCGCAGCAAGTGAGGCAGGCGCGCGGCATCGCCCCGATTGTCTGTGTGCAGAATCAATACAACCTGGTTCACCGCCACGACGACGCACTGATCGACGAGCTGGCAAAAGATGGTATCGCCTACGTGCCGTTTTTCCCGCTTGGTGGATTCTCGCCGCTGCAATCGGCTATCCTGTCCGAGGTCGCCGCGCAGCTGGGCGCCACGCCCATGCAGATAGCGCTGGCCTGGCTGCTGCAACGTTCGCCGAATATCCTGCTGATTCCCGGCACCTCATCTGTTGCCCACCTGCGTCAAAATGCCGCCGCTGCCGATCTGATACTGCCGCCGGAAGCAGTCCGTAAGCTGAATGGCATCATCACGTCGGCATAACTGCCGGCGGCCAGCAAGCCCATCATAGTTCTATCGCCGGTTATCGCAGGCTACTCTTATTTGGCCGATAGTTGAAGGTCAGGCCATGAATCAGCGCCCGACATAGGGCATCGTCGCGGTAGCCGTGACCGTGACCGCGGGGAAGCCGAGCAGGTTCAGGCTAATTCCCGGCAACACGTCGTCGGCGACGTATATCTGTATGGCGACATTCACCGAACTGGGCGTGAAAAAACCACTGCATATCATGCCGCCGCACAGTATCGTAACAACGGGGGCATAGGGCCCCGAACTCATCAGCGATCCCATTTCCTCGGTGATGATGGCCCTGGCCAGCGTCATGTGGTCGCCGATCCTGGCCGGGTTCTGCACATCCATCGCCGAGACTGACGAGAGGTAGCGCGCCGCGTCATGGGATGCCTTGCACGCGGTCTGATAGGCGAGCAGAACCTGGCCGAAGAACAGCGTGCAGGCGATCAGGATGAAAAAGGTCGGCATGACGAGGGCGAGCTCGACCGCGGCAATGCCGCTGGATCGGTGGCGCCGTGGCAGCGGCCGATTCGGGACCGAAGCTGATTTTCCCATTGGATATCCCTCCAATTGCTTTCCGAGAGACATCCTAGCCGCGGCAGCAATTAGTGAGGTTGATTCACGACAACTTTTAAGCGCGCCGGGACTATGGCGAGCCGCCATGCTCGTCGCTGAGCGCGGTGGCGATGTGACGGTTGATGGCGCCGCTGGCTTTCATCCTGGACAATATTTCCGTCAGGCGCGGCGCCAGGGCCGCATGCCGCTTGTGCAGGTAGATGTACACCGGCGTGTCCTGCACCAGGCCGGCGTTGTAGACTTGGGCGTAGCGGCTCTGCAATCGGTCCAGCTGCAGCTGCACGTTTTCCTCAAGATCGATAAAGACATCTGTGCGGCCCAACGCCACATTCTGCAGGCCGATCTTGCTGTCGACCACCGATGAAATTTGCTGGAGCGGCAGGATTTGTTCCAGCCGTGCCTTGAAAGTGCTGTATCCGCTACGGTATTCCACGCGATAGGGCGTACCTTTCAGGTTATCCCAACCGGTGATGCGCAAACCTGGAATCCGCGCAAAAGCAGCCACCCGGAAGGAGATCAGCGATTGCTCCACCCGTATCAGGTGGGGATGGGTATCGAGGTAGGTGTAGGCCCGGCCGACCTCGCCATCGACATTGCCGGCCTCCGCTTCGAGGGCGCCGCGCAAGGGCGGATACAGTCGCACTTCGACATCCATATTCAACTGTTGGAAGGCTTCCGAGCAGATCAGCGACAGCACGTGGGCTGCGTAAGTGGCTTCCTTGGGGTAGGGGTGGGCGAGCAATATGGTGTCGCGCGCAGTGGCTGTGGTCCCGTGCATCAGGGCAGCGCACAGTAGCAGGCAGGCGGCAGATCTCACGGTCGACCCCAGGGAGTAGAATTGGATGAGTAACTTGTTTTATTGTACTCCTCAGGAAAGAGCTATCGCGCTTGAAGACCTTCATTTTTGCCGGTCTGTTTGGGCAAGATGTACGCCGACGGCCAGGGCACGGCCAGGCCGCCGAACTAGGCCACGCCGGGGCGAAGTCGCGGCTGGAAGACCGCCGGCTTGGGGATTTTTGATCTGCATCATGGATTTCGGGGCGTCATCCGCCCATAGTCTGTGCTGGCGGCGCGTTCCGTGTCCGCTTGAACCACAGGGAGGACATGATGGACAATACCGGCTGGACCCCGGACATGGCGCTGGGCATACCGCTGTTCGACGAAGCGCACGAGGCGCTGGCCGAGCAGATCAAACTGCTGACACACTGCAAGGACGAGGACTTCGCCACCGGCCTGGCCCAACTGATCGATTGCCTGGAGGACGATTTCCGCCACGAGGAAACGCTGATGGAGGCGATCGACTATCCAGCCCTGCGCAGCCATCGCGAGCAGCACGCCCGCGTGCTGGCCACCTTGCATCAACTGGAAATGGGTGACATCAAGAGCGGCAGGGCTGCGGTAGGCCTGGTGCTGCCGTGGTTCCACGCCCACCTGGCCACGGCCGACACCGCGCTCGCCATCGCCCTGCAAATGAGCGGCATCGAGGCCGATGCCTGAACAGATCGGCCGTGCTTAAGGATGATGCACGGCGCGGCGGCCCAGCACTACGTGCAGTACGAACAGCAGCGCGGCGGCCAGTCCGATCACCCAATGCACCGACGACCATGCCGGCCGGTCGCTCTCGCCGGCCAGGTAGTACAGGCCGAAGCCGCTGGCGGTCAGCGCCAGCATGGCGGCGATCATGCCCCAGCCGGTGCGCAGATTGCGTCCGGCCTTGAGCGCGCGGCGGATATGCGCGTTCATCAGGCTGCCGATGAAGAACAGCATCGCCATCGCGGCGGCGCCATGCAGCTTCATGGACCACGGCTCCAATGGATTGATGGTTTCGCCGAACTGGCCGACCGGCCGGAAGAAGTAGCGCGCCAGCAGCCAGGCGGCGCCGCTCAGCAGCAGGGCCGCGAAGCTGGCGTAGATGCAGCGCCGGTGCCAGCGTTCGACGCGCAGGTTGATGTGGGGACGGTGACGGTGTGTGTGCATCGCTCAGATTATAAACGCTGAGGCCTGCAATCCGGCCAGCGCCGCGTGGTGCGCATCGCCGCTGGCCAGCACCACCTTGGTCAGCGCATCGGCGTTTGCACAGCGCGGCGCGCGCACGGAAGCGCTGGTCGCCATCACCAGCGGCTCGCCGCTGCGGCCGTCCACCAGCGCGCTGATTGGCCGACCCTCATGACTGCGGGCCGAGAAGTAGGCGGCCGATGTGGCCAGTGCTTCGTTGCGCAGTTCCAGCTGCGCGCCGCTGCGCCGAGGCTCCAGCGGGTCGCGTACAGCGACCGGCCAGGTTCGCTCACCGAAGCAGCGCAGATCGCCGCCCGCGTTGACGCAGCCGGCAACGACGCCCGCCCGCTGCAAGGCTTCCACCGCCAGATCGACCGCATAGCCTTTGGCGATGCCGCCCACATCCACCCAGCCCGCCGCCAGCTTGCGGACCTGGTGGCCCTGCTCGCAGCGGTACACGGCCAGCGCCGGTTGATAGGAGGGGATGTTTGCATTGTCCGGCTGCGGCAGGCATCGCCAGTCCACCAGCTTCGGAGCGCAGGCGATGTTGAACAAGCCGTGTGACAGCTCGCCGATCTGCCCTGCCAGCTGCAGCACCTGCCAGGTATGCGGATGCACGTCCAGCAGCTCACGGGCCGCCGCGCGGTTCAGGCGGGAGATGTCGCTGGCGGCGTCGTGAAAACTCATCAGCCGGTGCACCAGCGCGATGTCGTCGAAGGCCAGCGACACTGCCTGCGGATCGCCGTCCGCCGTGATATCGACCAGGGTGCCCAGCCAGGGCTGGGCGCGGCGCATCATTTTTTCAGCGCCACCTGGGCGACGGCGGCAATGCGCCGCACGCCGTCGGTCAGGTGGGTGCAGGAGAGGGTGGCGCCGCTGATGTTGGCGATGCCATCGCCCACCGTCAGGCCGCCCGTCTGCGCGGACTTGCCGGTGAACTGGCGGCGCCACGCGGGCAGGCGCACTTCGCCGCCGTGGCTTTCGCGGTAGGTCAGGATCTCGATCTGGCGCACGGTGGCGTCGGGATTGAGGCCGACCGCATACGAGATCAGCTCGAACTTGCCGATCACGTCGTCGAGCACCATGAAGCCCAGCAGCTTGTCGCCGTTGTAGGCGCCGACCACGCGCCAGTTGACCGAGCGCGCGGCCAGGCCGGCCAGCTTTTCCACCTGCTGCATCTGCGGCAGCGACAACGCCACGTCCTGCGGACGGAACGCGGTCGCCTCCGGGAAGATCAGCTTCTGCGCCTGCTCCGCGTTCAGGTACTGCGCCGAGAACGCGGGCGCGCAGATGGCGCAGGCGGCCAGCGGTATCCAGTGCTGGTAGCGCATCTTAGTACGAGAAGCCCAGGCCCAGGTTCAGGCGGTCGCGAGACTTGTCTTCCTTGAACTTCTGGTAATCGGCCTTCAGCACCACGCCTTCGCCTACCTTCAGGTTGGCGCCGACGGTGGTGACTTTTTCGTCAGGCGACGCTGCCACGCCCAAGCCCTGCGGCACGGCGGCATAGCTCTTCGCGGTGTTGAACTGCTCGTAGCGCACGAATGGGCTCAGCGTGTAGTCGCCCACTTCCAGCAGGCGGTACGCGGCCTGGGTGTACCAGCCGGCGAAGCTCTTCGGTACCGGCGTCGGGTTGCCGACCAGCGTTTCGTTGAGCGCTTCGGTGTTGCTGATCTGGCCGCGCGCGTACAGCGCCGACAGATCCCAGCGGCCCGGCGTGTAGCGGGTGTGCAAGTCGTACATGGTGATGCGTGCATCGTTGGCGGTGAAGCCGTCGGCCTTGTGGCCAGCCTTGCCGGTGAAGATGGAGCCGCCCACCAGCAGGCCCGGTACGCCGCGCCAGTTCAGCGCCGCGTGCACGCTCAGGTCGCGCGACTTGGCCTGCTGGCCTTCCTGGTGGATGGAGCCCAGCGGCGATTCGCGGCCGTCGCTGCCGGCGGCGTCCCATTTGCCCAGATCGAAACCGGTGGTGATGCCGGTGTCCCAGGTCAGGCCGCCGGCGGTGTCGCCGGACAGGCTCACACCCACTTCACGCCAGGTCGACGGGATGATCGCCGTTTCGACGAAGTTGCGCTCGACGCCGTAGTAGGCGGTCGGTTCGTGGTTGGCGTTCAGCAGGCCCATGGGAATCAGGTACAGGCCGACCTTGCTGCGCAAGCCGTTGCCGAATTCGCGTTCGACATACAGCTGTTCGACTTCGCTCTCGCCCTTGTCGTCGGCGGAGACGATGGCGTGTTCCCATTCGAATTCGGCGACCACTTTGGTCTTGGGATCGAAGCGGTGTTCGATGCCGATCACGGCGCGGCGTACATCGGCCTGCGCGCCGCTGGCGTTCTTGGTCGGACGGTTGTAATTGACTTCGCCGTAGCCGCCGAAGATGGTGGACGGTCCTGCTGCGGCCAGCGTGGTCTCGGCGGCCGGCGCCGAGGCGCGTGCAGCGACTGGTGCAGGCGCAGGCGCGGCAGCGGCGATGGCTTGCTGGCGCTGTTCGACGGCTTCGGTTTTCTTGACGCTGGCCTTCAGTTCAGCCTTCAGCTGTTCCAGTTCCGCGGCCATCTTTTCGATACGGGCCATCAGTTCAGCCTCGCCTGCGGTGGCGGCGAAAGGCGCGCTGAGGAAGGCGGCGGCGAGGGCGGTGGCGATCAGGTGTTTGTTCATGTTCATATCTCTGCTATTAAGCTCTGCGATTAAGGGTTGGTTTTGTAGCCGTCGGTCAGCGTGCCGAGGAATTTCACGACATCGTCGATCTCGCTGGGCGACAGCGCCGGCGCCATGCCGGGCTGGCGGTTGTAAGGAACTTCGGTGGTGTTGACGTTCTTGCGGTACTCCGGCGGCAGGTCGTTAAACTTCTGCACCACGCCGTCGGCGCCGGTCGGGTACCACTCTTCGGGATTGGTATCGCGCCGCACGTAGAAGGCCACTACGTCCTTCAGGTTGTCGAAGGCGCCGTTGTGGAAGAAGGTCTGGCGCGTGGCCACGTTGCGCAGGGTCGGCACTTTGAAGGCGCCGCACAGGTCCGCACGCGCTGCCAGGTCGGTGCGGTCCGGGCCGCACACGCCGAGGTCGAAGTAAGTTGGATCGGCGGTCGCCGCCAGCTTCTTGTTGCGCGGCAGGCCGAGATTGTCGAAGGTGAAGTCGGTGAACAGCGGCGGCGCACCGTCGGCGCCGCGCGCGCTGGTGTGGCAGCCGATGCAATTGCCTTTGGCCGGGTCGTTGAACAGCGCCAGGCCGCGCAACTCCTGGTCGGACAGCTTGACTTTACCAGCCAGGAATTGGTCGTACTTGGAATCGAACGGATGGAAATCCGGATCTTCCAGCTGGTATTTTTGCAACGCGAAGGTGATGCGGCTGAAGGCCTGCTCGGCGTTGTCCAGGATGCCGGCGCCGAACAGCGCGCGGAACTTCTCGACGTAGGCGGCTTTTTTCAGCTTGTCGACCACGCTCTGCTTGTTGGCGTTGTCCATTTCGTGCGGCGCCAGGAACGGGCGCTCGGCTTGTTCCGCCAGGCTTTGTGCGCGGCCGTCGCGATTGAAGCCGCCGGTCGGCGTGCCATCCTTGGCGAAGAAGAAGGCCGGGTTCTGGTTCAGGTAGCGCAGCGACGGCGCTGCGCGGAAGCCCTGCACGTCGCCGGTGGCGCCGCCCAGCTGGGCGGCCAGATTGTTGGTCGGTCCGTGGGCGTTGCTCGGATCGTGGCAGGTCGCGCAGGACTGCTTGCCGGAGGCGGACAGCGACTGGTCTTTGAAGATCAACTCGCCCAGCTGGGCGGCCTGGCTCAGTTCCGCCTGGGCGGGCGGTGTTGGTGTCGGCGTTGGAGACGGCGCGGAGGAACCGCCGCCGCTGCACGCCGCCAGGGTGGCCAGCAGCAGGGCTGCGGGGACGAGGGCGGTGCGGGAAAATTGTGTACGCATTGCGGATTTAATCGGTGAATGTAAATGATAGCAATTCGCATTATCGCCGATAGGTTACTTTTATGCCAATTTATGTGCGGCATTTGTGGTTTATCCGTCAGCCTGGCCGATAGTGTGACGTTCACCTGCATTCATGATGCCGTCACATTTGATTCATACACTTGCCGGTTTTTACACCTCGCAAACTGGAAAGTCCTATGAAGAACTCGCAGCAGCAGTTGATCCTGGCGGCACTGGCCCTGATGTCCGGCGCCGCGCACGCGCAAACCGCCACGCCTTCCATCGACGACGTCCCCGTGTCGAATACGGCGCTCGATTCCGAGGCGATCAAAAGCCGCGTAGTGATCACCGGCTCCAACGCCGTCAACCGCGCGCCGGTGCAGGCTTCCTTGCAGGCGACCCAGCCGCAGTCCATCATCACCGCGACCTTCATCGAGCAGGCCGTGACGCCGCTGGCGGACTTCAACGCCGTGGCGCGCATCGCGCCCAGCGTCGGCGCGGGCTTGTCGGCCAACGGTCCAGGCCTGGGCGAATCGAAGGTCTCGCTGCGCGGCTTCCAGGACGGCGAGTACAACGTCACCTACGACGGCATCCCGTTCGGCGACACCAACAACCCCACCCACCATTCGACGTCCTACTTCCCGGCCCGCATCATCGGCGGCATGGTGATCGAGCGTGGCCCGGGCAACGCCAGCAATCTGGGGCAGGCCACGTTCGGCGGTTCGATCAACCTGTTCTCCAAAGAGCTGGCGACCGAATTCCGCTTTTCGCCGTATGCCACCTACGGTTCCTGGAACACCAAGATCCTCGGCGCGGAAGTCGACTCCGGCCAGCTGGAGCAGTTCGGCGACGCGCGCATGATGTTCAACGCCTCGCGCCTGACCAGCGACGGCTACCAGACCTACAGCAGCGTCAAGGAAGACAACTACCAGTTCAAGTTCCAGAAGCCGCTGGGCAAGGACACCATGCTGACGGTGTTCTCGACCTATAACAAGATCCACAGCTTCGTGCCGGACAAGGCCGGCGTCACGCTGGCCCAGGTCGCGCTGTACGGCAAGAACTACTCGCTGAACAACGACAGGACCAGCCAGAACTACTTCGGCTACAACTACAACGACAAGCGCACCGACTTCGAATACATCCGCCTGCAATCGAACCTGGACGGCGGCTGGGCGATCGACAACACGCTCTACACCTACGCCTACGACAACAACACCTTCTCCGGCCAGGACGCCAGCGGCGCCACCGCCAACGGCACCAAGTCCGGCGCGGCAGGCAACAAGAACGTCCCGGGCTACAACAAGCTCAATTCCTATCGCGTCAACGGCGACATCTTCAAACTGACCAAGCGCCTGGATGTAGGCCTGCTGCGCACCGGCGTCTGGCTCGAAAGCTCGGACACCGAGCGCCACACCTTCGATCTGGACTGGACGCTGAACGTGCCGAACCCGAAAGAAGCGACCGCGCCGAAGGACGTTTCGTACAACCAGAACTCGTCGTGGAAGCAGTATCAGCCCTTCATCGAATTCGAATGGGCGGTGGCGCCGCAGTGGACTGTGACGCCGGGCGTCAAGTACGTCAACTTCAAGCGCTCGCTGGACGCCGTGGTCAACCAGGGCACGCGCATCCCGACCACGGCCGACCAGACCTACACCACCACCTTGCCGTTCCTGACCGCGAACCATGCGATCAACAAGGAATGGTCGGCCTACGCCCAGGTGGCGCGCGGCTTCCTGGTGCCGGACCTGTCGATGTTCTACGTGAATAACCCGAACCTCAGCACGCCGAAGCCGCAGACGTCCACCAACTACCAGCTGGGCACCGTGCACCAGTCGGGCAACCTGACCTTCGATGCGGACGTCTACTACATCGACTTCAACAACAAGATCGCTTCGACCGGCACCGGCAATGACCTGGTCTACTACAACCAGGGCGGCGTGGTTTACAAAGGCATCGAAGGCGCGGCCACGTGGTACGTGGGCAGCGGCTTCTCGCTGCATGCCAACGGCTCGGTCAACAAGGCCGAGGCCAAGGACACCGGCCTGCAGATCGCCAAGGTGCCTAAATCGACCGCCGCACTGGGCCTGCTGTACAAGGACCATGGCCTGTATGGCTCGCTGATCGCCAAGTCCAACGGCAGCCAGTACGCCAAGGACGGCGAACCGGCCGCCTACCAGATCGGTGCCTACACGGTGACCGACTTCACGGCCGGCTACCGCTGGCGTGTGGGCGGCGGCATCGTCAAGGTGATCAAGGCGCAGGTGGGCGTCAACAACATCTTCAACAAGCAGGATGTGACGTCGATCGCGGCCAACAGCAAGGGCGTGGCGTTCGACCAGTACACCTTCATTCCAGCGCGCAGCTGGACCGTGTCGCTCAATGCCGACTTCTAAGGAGCGGCGCATGCGCATATCGACGATGCTGCGCCATGCCGCTTGCGGCGCGGTGCTGGTGTTGAGCCAGGGCGCCGCGCAGGCGGCGTCCGATCCGGTGGTGATGTCGTTCGCCACCGTCGGCGATTCGCGCGCCGATCCGGCCACCGCCGAAACGGCGCAGGACAAGGTCTACCTGCAAAACACGCGGGCGTTGTCGCGCATCCTGCGCGAGATCCAGGCCGCGCGGCCGAAGGCGCTGTTCTTCAACGGCGACATGATCATGGGCTATACGGCCGACAAGGCCGTGATAGGCCGCCAGTACGCCTACTGGCGCGGCATGACGGCGGGCCTGATGGAAAGCGGCACCTACGTGGTGCCGGTGACGGGCAACCATGAAATGCAGTTCAAGGACAAAGACGCCGCCGGCAAAACCACCAAGATCGCGCGCCTCGAAAACGAGGAGCTGTGGCGCGAAAGCATGGGCGATCTGATACTGGACACGGCGCGCTGGAAGGCCGTCACCGGCATCGAGGCGACCGCCTTCGACGCCAGCAACGCGCCGCCCGTCGATGGGCCGGACGGCAACCGCACCAGCCAGTCGCAGTTGACTTACTCCTTCGATGCCGGCGGCAGCCACTTCGCCGTGATCGACACCGACCCTGTCGGCAACGACGGCCACGGCCCGGCGCACTGGCTGGCGGAGGACTTCAGGCAGGCCAAGGCGCGCGGCGCCAAACGCTTCTTCGTGTTCGGCCACAAGCCGGCCTACACCTACTACTTCAAGGACAGTGTGGAGCGGGACGGCATGGACATCTACCCGGACAACGTCAAGGCCTTCTGGAAGGTGATGGAGGAATACGGCGGCGCCTACTTCTGCGGCCACCAGCACATCTTCAACGCCCAGCAGCCCACGCGCACCGAAGGCGGCAAGGCATGGCAGGTGATGGTGGGCTCCGGCGGCTCGCCGTTCAGCGCCAAACCGGGCGATAGCCGCAATCCGCAGGATAGGGTGTATGCTTGGGCGCTGGTGCGAGTGCACGCAAGCGGCAAGGTGCGCATCGAGGTGTACGGCTTCGATGAGCACTACGGCAAAACTCAACGATTAAAAACTATCCAATTCTGAACATGAAAAAAACACTATCGGCACTACTGTCGCTGGCCTTGACTGCCGGCGCCGCCGGCGCTGCGGACTACGCGGTGCGCCAGCAATGGCCGCTGGACGGCGCCGGCCGCTGGGACTACCTCGATATCGACACCGCGCATCAGCGCCTGTTCATCACGCGCGGCGACCGTTTGCAGGCGCTGGAGCTGGCGTCGGGCAAGGTGGCCGGGGAGGTCGGCGGCTTGCGACGCGCGCACGGCGTAGCGTTCGCGCCCAAGCTGGGCGTGGGCTTCGTCACCAGCGGCGATGCCGATAGCGTGGTGGTGTTCGACCTGGAGAGCCTGAAAACCAGGAGCGAAGTGCGCGTCTCCGGCAAGAACCCCGACGCCGTGCTGTACGAAGAGGACAGCGGCAAGCTGTACACCTTCAACGGAAAAAGCGCCGACGTGTCGGTGTTCGACGCCGCCACGATGGCGCCCAAGGCCACCATCGCCGTCAAAGGCAAGCCGGAATTCGCCGTCAGCGATGGCCGCCGCATCTACGTCAACATCGAGGACAAGAACCAGATCGCCGTGATCGACATCGCCACCGACAAGCTGGTCGCGCAATGGCCGCTGGCCGGTTGCGACGAGCCGACCGGCCTGGCGCTGGATGCCGCGCACAAGCGCCTGTTCTCGGTATGCGGCAACGGCGTGCTGGCCGTCACCGACGCGGCCAGCGGCAAGGCCGTGGCGCGGGCCGCCATCGGCAAGGGCGCGGATGCGGTGGTGTTCGACGCCGCCAGCGCCACGGTGTTCTCGTCCAACGGCGAGGGTACGCTGACGCTGATACGCCAGACCGACGCGGATCACTATGCGACGCCAGTCACCGTCAAGACTTTCAAGGGCGCGCGCACCATGGCGATGGACCATGCCAACGGCAAGCTTTATCTTCCGACGCTGGTGGAGCAGCGTTTCACGGTATTGGTGACGACGCCGTAGCGGCGCGCTACAATGGGCTGATCGTAGCCACCACCGCCCGCCGGCGGGCAAATTGTGCTTCGCATTTCAACCAGCAAGTCTGTGCTTTGCGCGTTGCTGTCCATGCTCTGGACAGCTGGCGCAGGTGTGGCCGCGACTGAGATCCGTACGTCGGCGCAGCACGGCACCGAGCCAAAATTCCAGGCCGACGCCAACTCCGGCCGCGTGGTGGGCATCTGCATCGACATCATGCGCGCCGTCGAGCGGCTGGATCCCGGCCTGAAATTCACCGGCGACCAGGTCTGGCAGCCTTTACCCCGCATCTATTCCGCCATGGACCGTGGCATGCAGGATGCGTCCTGCGGCCTGTCGCACTCGCCGGAGCGGGATAAAAAATACCAGTTCGTCGGCCCGCCGCTGTTCAGCATCCGCTACTACCTGGTCGCGCGCAGCGATGATGCGGCGACGATCAACAACTGGGACGACCTGCGCAATCTGGGCAAGGACAGCGTGGTGCTGGCCAACCGTGGCTTTGCCGGGGCGACGATACTGGAAAGCCTGGGCGGTATCCAGGTCGATGCCGGCGCCACCGATCCCAAACTGAATCTGCAAAAGCTGCTGGCGCATCGGGGCCGCTTCTTCTTCCACCGCTCGCCGGGTTTGCAGGCGGTGCTGGAGCGTTCCGGCGTGGTCGGCAAAGTCAAGATCCTGCCGACGGTGATGACCACCAGCCAGCTGTATTTTGTGATGGGCCGGCAGGTCGCCCCGGCGCTGGTCGAACGGCTGCGCACGACCTTGCAGGCACTGGAGAAAAGCGGAGAGCTGGAGCGTATCGCTAAGTCCTGGGAGTAGCGGGCTGCAGCCCCGCGATCAGCGCCAGCAGGGCTTCGACATCGACCGGCTTGACGAAGTAGTGGTCGAAGCCTGCGGCGTCGGCCAGGTCGCGGTCCTCGCGGCGGCCGTAGCCTGTCACCGCCACCAGCGTGGCGTGGGCCGTTTGCGGCAGGGCGCGCAGGCCGCGCGCCAGCTCGTTGCCGCTGATGTCGGGCAGGCCGATATCGAGCAGGCACAGTTCCGGCGCCGAGCGCTGCGCGATCTCCAATGCGTCCAGCGCGGTGTGCGCGACCAGCACTTCATGGCCGGACGCATCGAGCAGCAGCTGCAGCGTTTGCGCGGCATCGACGTTATCGTCCACCACCAGCACGCGCAGTTTGGCGCCGCCGGTGGCCGCCGGCCCCGCCGGGAAGGATGGTTTCTGGCCCGGCCCGCCGGGCAGGGTGATGGTGAAGGTGCTGCCCTGGTGTTCGCCGGCGCTGTCGGCGGCGATGGTGCCGCCATGCAGCTCCACCAGCGACTTGACCAATGCCAGCCCCAGTCCCAGCCCGCCCTGCGAACGGTCGGGATTACGGTCCGCCTGTGCGAACAATTCAAACACGCGGCTGCGCAGTTCCGGCGCCATGCCGATGCCGGAATCGCTGACCACCAGCCGCACCAGGCCCGCTTCGCCGTGCACCGACAGCTTGATGATGCCGCCCACCGGTGTGTACTTGGCGGCGTTGTTGAGCACATTGACCAGCACCTGCACCAGCCGTTTGTGGTCGCCCGCGACCTGCTGCGGCACCTCGGGCAGCGTCAGTTCGAAGCGGTGCTGCTTGGTGTGGAATAGCGGCTCCGCCTGTTCGACGGCGTCGGCGACGACATCGGCCACGTTCAGCGGCACGCGCGTCAGCGTCACCAGCCCGCGCGTGACGCGCGATACGTCGAGCAGGTCGTCGACCAGCCGCGTCATGTGCGTCACCTGGCGCACGATGATGCCGGCGGTGCGCGACACCACCGCCTCGGTGGCGTGGCCGCTTTGCAGCAGCTGGGCGCCGGCGCTGATCGGCGCCAGCGGATTGCGCAACTCGTGCGCCAGCATCGCCAGGAACTCGTCCTTGCGCTGGTCGGCCAGGCGCAGCTGGCGCTCGGCGTTCAGGTGCTGCTGTTCTTTTTCCTGCAGCGCCTCGGCCATCGCGTCCAGCGCCCGCGCCAGTTCGCTGATTTCCTCGTTGCCGTAGCTGATGCCGCTGCGCGCGCCCAGCGTGCCGGAGGCGATGCGGTTGGCCGTGGCGGCCAGGCGCTTGACCCGGCGCAGCACCAGCACGTCGCCGACGAACCAGGCAGCCAGCATTGCCAGCAGCAGCGTGACGGCCAGCGCCGTCATGTCCATCAACTGGTCGCGGCGGGCGACGGCGGTGATGTCGTCGACCGGAATGCCGATGGTGACGGTGTAGTCGGACAAGCCGTTGTTGCCGACGCGGGCGAAGCGGTGCAGCCGTTCGATGCCGTCCGGCCCTGTCAGCAGCACCGGCTTGCCCGGTTCGCCGGCCATGGCGGCGCGCATCTCCGGCCACACCTGCTTGCCGAACCACTGCTCCGGATTGGGCTTGCGCGAGATGATCTTGCCTTCGGAATCGGCGGTCAGCAGCAGCGAGCCTGGCGGCAGCTTGATGTCGGCCACGAAGCGATCGAGCTTGGTCAGGTCCAGCGCCGCGAACACCACGGCCTTGACCTGCTGGTCGTCGTCCAGCAGCGGGTAGGTGAGGTTGACGGTGTGCTTCTGGATCACGCGGCCGAACACGTAGCCGCCGGCGACGAAGCGGCGCAGGTGCACGGCGCGGCGGAAGTGCGAACGGTCGGCCAGGTTGACCGGCGCCGACGCCGGTATGGCGCTGCAGGTGACGTCGCCGTTCAGCTGTATCAGTCCGAGGTTGGCGTAGTCGGGATTCTGGCGCTGGATGTTGGCCAGCAGGCGGCTGCAATGGGCCTGGTCGCCGGTGAGGTCGGGAATGCTGGCCAGGTCGCGCAGGATCTGGCGCGCGCCTTCGATCGATTGCGCTTCGTTGGCGGCGGCCAGGTTGGTCAGGCGTTGCAGGTTCTCTTCCGCCACCTCGACCGCGTGTTCGCGTTCGCGCACGCCGCTGACCAGCGTCATCACCGCGATCGGCGCGATCGCCAGCGCCACCAGCAGGATCAGGCGGCTGCGCAGGCTGTTGAGTTGGAAGAGAAGGAAGGCCATGTTGGCGGCTTAGCTGAGTGCCTGATAGCGCTCGTTGCCGAAGCGGATGATCGCCTTGACGCCGCGGCGCAGCGTGAAGATGTCGTCGGATATGTAGCCGATGCGGATGTAGCCCGGCATGCCGAGCGCCTCGCCGGGCATCAGCGCGACGCCGCATTCGCTCAGCAGCTGTTCGGCGAACTGGGTGGTGTCCATGGTCAGGGCCGAGATGTCGCCCCACAGGTAGGGGCCGGAAGCGGGGCAGTGCATGCGCAGCCAGGGCAGGCCTTGCACCAGGTCCAGCACCAGGTCGCGGCGCTGGCGGTATTCGCTCAGCATGGCCGAGGGCTCGCCCGATTCGAAGGCGGCCGCCAGTGCCAGCTGCATCAGCATCGGCGCGGCGGCGGTGATCGGGCCTTGCAGCGTTTCCATGGCCGTCACCAGCGCGGCCGGCGCCACCGCGAAGCCCGCGCGCCAGCCCATCATGGCATAGCTTTGCGAGGCCGAGTAGATGGTGACGATGCCGATATCCTGCCAGTCCGGCCGCGCGGCCAGGCTGATATGGGTGCCTTCGAAGATCAGCTTTTCGTAGCTCTCGTCGACGATGGCGCGGGTGCCGGTGCGTTTCAGCCAGGCGGCGATGCGGTCGGCTTCGTCCGCGCTCAAAACGGCGCCGGTGGGGTTGTGCGGATTGTTGATGATGAGGATCTTGGCCGGCGGCAGGCTGTCGAGCAGCTCGTCGGTGATGGCGCCGGGCAGGTCGACCAGCACCGGCTCCAGTCCCAGCAGCCGGCAGGTGGCGACATAGGCCGGCCAGTGCGGCTTGAAGATGATGACGGCGTCGCCCGGATCGGCCATCACGTACAGCGCCTGATACAGCGCCTGCTTGGCGCCGTTGGTGACGATGATCTCGTCGGCGCTGGCGGCGATGCCGTTCTCGTTCACCACTTTGGCGGCGAGGCGGGCGCGGATGGCGGCGTCGCCGCCGACGGTGGTGTAGTGCAGGGCCGGCAGTTCCAGCCCGTCGCGCACCGCCTGCAGCACGCTGTCGGGCGCCTGGAAGTGCGAGATCGCGATGGAGAAATCAATGACGTTTTCGCCGCGCGCCTTCATGGCGTCGACCCGGCCGTGCATGGCGGTGGTAGCCAGCGGGCGGGAGCGGCCAATGCGTTGTGAAGTTTCCATACAAAATGTCTCTATGGCAAATGTTTCGATTTGTCATTTTACTTCAGATACGCAAGTCGGTACGCACGCATGACATACATATTTGCCTGGTGGTATCCTTGGTCACTTAACCAATGAGGAAGCCTCAATAATCTTATGCAGCTGACAATAAAAACACTGGCCCAGGCGCTTGCGCTGGCCTTCGTTGCCACCGGCGCCGCGCAAGCGGAAGAGATCATCAAGATCGGCCACGTGGCGGCGACTTCGGGCGCCATCGCCCATCTGGGCAAGGACAATGAAAACGGCGCCCGCATGGCGGTCGACGAGCTCAACGCCAAGGGCGTGGTCATCGGCGGCAAGAAATACAAGATCGTGCTGCAGGCGGAGGATGACGCCGCCGATCCCAAGCAGGGCACGGCCGCCGCGCAAAAACTGGTGGACGCCAGGGTGAACGGCGTGATCGGCCACGAGACCTCGGGCACCACGATCCCGGCTTCCCGTATCTATCACGATGCCGGGATACCGCAGATTTCGCCGTCGGCCACCAATCCGCAGTACACGCGCCAGCGCTACAACACCGCCTTCCGCAACATCGCCAACGACGAGCAGCTGGGTTCCGCGCTGGCCCGCTATGCGATGCAGAACGTCAAGGCCAAGCGCATCGCCGTGATCGACGACCGCACCGCCTACGGCAAGGGGCTGGCCGACGAATTCATCAAGAACATCAAGCACGGCGGGGCGGCGACGGGCACGACCGTCGTATCGACCCAGTTCACCAACGACAAGGCCACCGACTTCAGCGCCATCCTCACCGCCATCAAGGCGACCAAGCCGGATATGGTCTTCTTCGGCGGCATGGATGCGGTGGCGGGGCCGATGCTGCGCCAGATGAAGCAGCTGGCCATCCCGATCAAGTTCATGGGTGGCGACGGCATGTGTTCGGATTCGGTGCCGCGCCTGGCGGGCGACGCCATGAGCGACGGCCAGGTGATTTGCGCGGAAGCGGGCGGCGTCGAGCCGTCGCAGGAAAAGGGCATGGCCGATTTCCGCGTGGCGTATCAGAAGAAGTACGGCATCGGCGTGCAGACCTACGCGCCGTACACTTACGACGCGCTGATGACGATGGTGGAGGCGATGCAGAAGGCTGGCTCGCCGGACCCGGCGCGCTACCTGCCGGCGCTGGCCGGGATCACGCACAAGGGCGTCACCGGCAACATCACCTTCGATGCGCGCGGCGACGTCAAGGACGGCGTGCTGACCATCTTCACCTTCCGCAACGGCAAGCGCGAGAAGGTGACGGTCATGAAATAAACTCCGGGGATTTTTAGCCGTCCGACGGGCCGCCCGGGCCGCCACGGCCTGGTCCGCCCGGACCTTGCGGCGGGCCGAAGCGCGGCTCGTTGTTCGACTCGGGCGCCGTCGCCGGACCGCCCAGGCGGTAGGACAGGCCCACGTAGAACACCCGGCCGTCGAAGCGGCGGGTGCTGGTCTCACGCAGCGTGGCGCTGTTGATGACGGTCTCCATCTTGTTGGTGCTGAACAGATCGGTCACGGTGCCGACCAGGCTCAGACGCGGCGTCACGGCCTGGCGCACGCTCAGGTTGAAGGTGTTGTTCGGCGAGCGGTAGCCCTGGCCGGACAGCGTCTTGCCCTGCATCTGCAAGGCCATCTGTACTTGCGTGGCGGCGCTGTATGCATAGTTCAGGCGCACGCGGCCGCTCAGCGAATTGGCGGTGCGGGTGACGAGCGCGCCGGTGTCGTCCTGCGTGGTCTGCTGGCTGCGCGCCAGGTTGCCGCTGGAGTTCAGCGTCAGCGACGGCGTCAGCTTGCCGCTGACCGTGAACTCCAGGCCGCTCGAATGGCTGCCTTCGCCGTTCTGGCGCGTAGTCAGCAACACGTTGTTGGCGATGAAGGTGCGGTAGTCGACGATGGCGTCGGTGTCCTTGCGGTAGTAGCCGCGCAGATTGGTTTCCAGCCCGGCCACTTTGGTCTCGTAGCCCACTTCGAACGAATCGGTCTTGGTCGGCTTCAGCATCGGATTGCCGGACGAGACGTTGAACTCGTCGCGATACACCACATACGGATTGAGGTCGTTGGCGTTCGGACGGCGGATGCGGCGCGCGTACGAGAAGCGCATATTGGCATCCTCGGTCGCCTTGTAGGTGGCGAACAGGCTCGGGATGAAGTTGGTGTAGCTGTTCTTGGCCTCGGTGCCGCTGGTGATCTGGTGGATATCCATGTCGGTGTACTCGGTGCGCAAGCCGCCCAGCACGCCCCAGCGGTCGTTCAGCTTGAGCTGGTAAGAGCCGTACAGCGCGACCACGGTTTCTTCCAGGTCGAAGCGGTTGCTGCGCGCCGGATTGACCACGGCCGCCGAGGTCTGCGGATTGATGTCGGTGTACAGCGTGTCGAAGTTGTTCTTGTTGGTGGCGACCTTGTAGCCTGCCTTCAGGCTACCGCCGGCCAGCGGCCGCTCGTAGTCGCCGGTGAAGTCGACGATGTGGGTGCTGGTGTCGTTGCGCTGATGGGCGCGCGTGTCCGGCAAGTTGCCGCTGGCGTAGTCGTTGGCGTAGGCGCTGTTGCTGTCGTTCTCGGAGGCCGACACGCGCAGGTCGATCTTCAGCGTTTCGTTGGGCAGCTGGCCTTTGTGGTCGTAACGCGTGCCCCAGCTGAAGTTCTTGGCGTCGCCTTCGCGCGCGGTGGTGCGCACGTAGTCGGTGGCGGGGAAGCCGGCGGTGGCGCCGTTCAGGTAGTGGTCGATGCCGCGCTGGTCGTTGCCGCGTGCCATGTAGTTGGCGCTGGCGGTCAGCGTGTCGCTCTGGTCCAGGTTGTAGCTGACGGTGCCGTTGACGCCGCCCATGTCGTTCAGGCCTGCGCCGGACGAAGTCTGGCTGCTGTGCACGAAATTGCCGGTGGCCGGATCGAGACGGTCGCGGCTGACGATGGCGGTCGAGTTGCGGCCGTCATGGCGCACGTTGACGCCGCCCTGGAAGCCCCACGGTCCTTCGTTGTAGCTGCCCGATGCGGCGCTGTTGTAGCGCCCGGCATAACCGGCGTTGGCGTTGACGTTGGCGAAGCCGCCCGGCTTGCGGTTGCGGCGCATCACCAGGTTGAGGATGGGGCCGCCGCCGGCTTCATTGCCGAACTGTGCGCCGGGATTGTTGATGACCTCGACGGATTCGATATCGTCGGCATTCATCGCCTGCAGCGTGGGGCCGCGGTTATCGCCCTGCAGCATGGCGGACGGCTTGCCGTCGACCAGGATCTGCACATTGGAACTGCCGCGCAGCGTCACGGTGCCGTCGGGGTCCACGGCCACCGAGGGCACGTTGTTCAGCGCGTCGGCGGCGGTGCCGTTGGTGCTGCTGATGTCGGACTTGACGTCGTACACCTGGCGGTCGATGCGGTTGGTCGGACGCTCGCCGGCCACCGTCACCGACGGCACCACCGGCGCGGCCTCCTTGGGCTTGGCGGAGGTGGCGGGCTTGGCCGGGGTGGCTTGACCCTGGGCCTGGGGCTGAGTCTGGGCAAGGGCGGTCAACGGCGCGGCGAGGCAGGCGGTCAGAAAAATCTTGTGCATGGTTGGGCGGGCCATCGCGATGGCGCCGTCGGGGTCGTCATTGAAAGGGTGCCATTTTACAGTTGAACTCAACTAAGAATGATTGCCATTTACAATACTTTACTTATCAGCACATGCCCGGGCTAAAATAGCGCTTCACATAGGAGACTCACATGGCACGCGGTACCGCCCACATCGGCAAGGATAGTTACCAAACGAAGATAGAAGTCGGCGGACACGCGCTGGTCGGCGACGAGCCGGAGCGCAACGGCGGCCACGACGCCGGCCCGGCCCCGTACGATTTCGTGCTGGCCGGCCTGGGTTCCTGCACCGCCATCACGCTGCGCATGTATGCGGACCGCAAGCAGTGGCCGCTGGACGCGGTCGATGTCGGCCTGCACCTGAGTCCGGGCGACGACGGCCTCATGCAGATCAAGCGCACGCTGTCGTTCACCGGCGCGCTGGATGCCGAGCAAAAAAACCGCCTCGCGGAAATCGCCGAGAAGACGCCGGTGACGCTGACACTGAAGGCCGGCATGGCCATCGCCACCTCGATCATCTAGGCAGCGGTATCGCTCTCCCGACCATCCGGCCTCTGCGCCGGATTTTTTTTGCCGGTGCGGGAACTGATGAGCGGCTGGCCGGTCTAACCCAGGCAAGCTGAGATCACTTGGGAGAGAAATATGGATACGATGAAACGATGGGCGGGGCTGTTGGCAGCCGCCGCGGGTTGCGCCGTGCAGGCCGCGCCGGACAATGGCGTCATGACCTTTCCGCACGTGAATGTCGTCAGGCAGGCGGCCCCGCCGCCGCAACAGACGGCGTCCGGACTCAAGGCCTACAAAGACCCCGTCACCGGCCAGCTGGTCGAGCCCAGTCCGGAGCAGGCGGCCGATCTGGATGCCGCGATCCGCGCCAGCAACGCCGGCAGGTTGCGCGCCACCAGTCCCGGCATCGTCCACCCGCCGCAGGGCGGCATCGGCGTCGTGCTCGATGAATCGCACACCCATTACGCTGTCGCGCGCAAGACGCCCGCCGCACGGGGAGAACAAAAATGAAACGCATGCTGCCCATCTTCATCGCAGCGTTGGCGCTGCTGTGCTCGTCGCCAGGCTGGGCCGCGGCGACCATCACCATCGTCAACGCGGACAGCCCCGGCGTGGGCTTCAACGATGTGACCACGGTGGCGCCGGTCGGCGGCAACACCGGCACCACGCTGGGCGCCCAGCGCCTGAACGCCTTCCAGGCCGCCGCCGGCAAATGGGGCGCCACGCTCACCAGCACCGTGCCGATCCGCATTCTCGCCACCTGGCAAGCCTTGCCCTGCGACGCCGGCGGCGCTGTGCTCGGCTCCGCCGGTGCGCTGGAGGTATTCCGCGACTTCCCCGGCGCACCGGTGGCCAACGCCTGGTTCAGCAAGGCGGAAACCAATAAATACGTCGGCGAGGACGTCGATCCCGACACGGCGGACATCCGCGCGCGCTTCAATATCAACCTTGGCAAGCCGGGCTGCCTCACCGGCTCGCCGTTCTACCTGGGCCTGGACAACAAGCATGGCGCACAGATCGATCTGGTGACGGTACTGCAGCACGAGTTCGCCCACGGCCTCGGCTTCCAGACCTTTACCGACGCCCAAACCGGCGAACAACTGGAAGGCTACCCCAGCATCTGGGACTACTTCCTGCTAGACACCGGCACCGGCAAACTGTGGAAGGACATGAGCGACGCCGAGCGCGTGGCGTCGGCCGTCAAGTCCGGCAAGCTGGTGTGGAACGGCTCCAACGTCAAGGCGGCCGCGCAGACGGTGCTGCAGCAAGGCACGCCGGTGTTGACGGTGCTGGCGCCGGCCAGCGTGGCCGGCGTTATCCAGGTCGGCACGGCCGCCTTCGGGCCGGTGCTTGCCAGCCCGGGCGTGACGGGCGAGGTGATGCCGGTGGTGGACATGCCGGACGGCCGTGGCCTGGCTTGCGATCCGCTGTCGGCCAACAACGCCGCCGCCGTCAGCGGCCATATCGCGCTGATCGATCGCGGTACCTGCACCTTCGTGATCAAGGTCAGGAACGCGCAGAGCGCCGGCGCCATCGGCGTCATCATCGCCGACAATGTGGCCGGTGCGCCGCCGCCCGGCCTGGGCGGCACCGATCCTTCGATCACGATTCCGGCGGTGCGCATTACGCTCGACGACGGCAACCGGCTCAAGGCCGCGCTGGCCGCCCGGTCGCGCCAGCATTCCGGCGTGTTTGCCAACCTGGGCGTCAACCTGGCGATACGCGCGGGTGCGGACGCGGCGGGCAGAGTGCTGATGTATGCGCCCAATCCCAGCCAGCCGGGATCGTCCGTATCGCACTACGACACCAGCGCCTTCCCCAACCAGCTGATGGAGCCGTCCATCAATGGCGACTTGTCGCATGACGTGGCGCCGCCGCGCGACCTGACCTTCCCGCTGCTCAGGGATATCGGCTGGTAGCGGCCTTAGGCCTGGCCGGCCTGGCTGCCCAGCTGCCGCCGGTACTGGCCCGGCGACGTGGCGAACCAGCGCTGGCATGCGCGGCAGAAGGTGCTCTGGTCGGCAAAGCCCAGCATGAAGGCGACCTGGCCGAGCACGATCTGCTCCTGCGCCAGGAACTGGCGGGCCAGGTCGCGCCGGGTGTCGTCCAGCAGTTGCTGGAACGACGTGCCTTCATCTTGCAGGCGGCGCTGCAAGGTGCGTTCGCTGATGTTCAGCGCGGCGGCTGCGGCGGCGCGCGGCGGGTCGCCGTCCGGCAGGCTGCGCACGATCAGCTCGCGTACGCGTGAGGTCAGCTTGTCCTTGTCCATCTGCTGGAGGAATTCTGCTGCGTAGCGCTCGTGCACCTCGGCCAGGCGCGGATTGGACGCGGGCAGCGGCGCGTCCAGGTCGGCGGTCGCGAACAGGATGCCGTTGCTTGCCGCGCTGAAGCGCAACGGTCCGGCGAAGGAGCGCGCGTGCGCCTGCGTGCTGCCCGGTTCCTCGTGCGTCAGCTCGATGCCGATCGGGTTGATGGTGCGGCCGGCGATCCAGCGGCACACGTTGAGGATGGTAATCAGCACGAACTCGAAACGCTGGCGCGGCACCGGCAGGCTGCTGCCGGCGATGAACAGCCGCAGCCACTCGCCGCCGCGCGCATCGGCCTCCATCGTGAAACTGGCGGCATCGCTGACGATGCGCACATAGCGTATGAAGCGGTGTAAGGCCGCGCGCATGGTCGGCGCCGTCATCATCGTATAGGTGAGCAGGTCCAGCATCGCCGGCCGCGGGTTTTCCTGCGACTCCAGCGCGACCGCTTCGTTGCCGGTGGCGGCGGTGATGACATTCCACAGCATGCTCAATTGATCGCTGTCGAAACGATGGTGCGGATCCTGCATGGCGCTGGTGTCGATGCCGGCGTCGGTGAAGATGCGGTGCGGGTCCATGCCGATGGAGGTCAGCATCTCCCATATGCCGTTCAGCCACGTACCTGCCGTGGTGAGTTGACTCATGTGGTCTCCTGTTGCGTATCCGCGGCTTTTGGCGCCGCTGTCTTCTTCAAACAATAAGCTGGCTTCTGCGGCAAAGACGCGGCGCCCGCGCCAGCCTACAGTGGGTTCCATTATGGCAGGCATGGAGACATGATGGTAGAAGAATGCAACAGCCCGGTACCGGGACAGATGATGCGCCGCCCTTTGTTGATCTCGTCGCTGCTGCGGCATGCGGACCGCTATTTCGGCCAGCGCGAGATCGTCAGCCGCAACGAGGACGGCAGCATCCACCGCTACACGTGGCGCGACTGCCACACCCGCACGCGGCGCATGGCCAATGCCTTGTCGGCGCTGGGCATACGCATGGGCGAGCGGGTCGCCACGCTGGCCTGGAACGGCTACCGGCATCTTGAGCTGTACTACGCCGTCTCCGGATCGGGCGCGGTGCTGCATACGTTGAACCCGCGTTTGCATCCAGAGCAGCTGGCCTGGATCATCAACGACGCCGACGACAAGCTGGTGTTCTTCGAGCGCTCCTTCCTGCCGCTGATCGCCGCCATTGCGCCGCTGTGTCCTTCGGTGCAAGCCTTCATCATGCTCGGTTCCCGCGCCGACCTGCCGGCCCACGCCTCGATGATGACCTACGAAGAGCTGATCGGCGCCCACGGCGGCGACTACACCTGGCCGGTGTTCGAGGAAGACGCCGCTTCCAGCCTGTGCTACACCTCCGGCACCACGGGCCATCCCAAGGGCGTGCTGTATTCGCACCGCTCCACCATCCTGCATTCGTATTCGTCGGTGATGCCGGACGCGATGAACATCTCGGCGCGCGATTGCGTGATGCCGGTGGTGCCCATGTTCCATGTGAACGCCTGGGGCTTGCCCTACACCTGCGCGCTGGCCGGCGCCAAGCTGGTGCTGCCCGGCTGCGCGCTGGATGGCCGCTCTCTCTATCAGCTGTTCGAAGAGGAGGGCGTCACCTTCTCGGCCGGCGTGCCGACCATCTGGATGGGACTGCTGGACCACGTGCGCGCCAACGGCCTCCGCTTTTCCACCTTCAAGCGCACCATGATCGGCGGGGCCGCGTGCCCGCCGGCGATGAGCGACGCCTTCCGCGACGACTACGGCATCGACGTGGTGCACGCCTTCGGCATGACCGAACTATCACCGCTGGCCACCACCTGCACGCTGCAGGCGCAGCACATGTCGATGACCAAGGCCGAAAAGCGCCGCGTGCTGCAGGCGCAAGGCCATGTGCTGTATGGCGTCGACATGAAGGTCATCGACGACGACGGTGCAGAACTGCCCTGGGACGGCGAATCCTCGGGCCACCTGATGATGCGCGGCCAGTGGGTGATGGACTCCTACTTCAAGCAGCCTCCCGGCGGCGCCCTGCGCGACGGCTGGTTCCCCACCGGCGACGTGGCGGTCATCGACGCCGACGGCTATATGCGCATCACGGACCGCAGCAAGGACGTCATCAAGTCCGGCGGCGAATGGATAGGCTCCATCGAACTGGAAAACATCGCCATGACGCACGAGGCGGTGCGGCTGGCCGCGTGCATCGGCGTCAGCCACCCCAAGTGGGACGAGCGCCCCTTGCTGGTGGTGGTGCGCAAGCAGGGCGCGGTGCTGGACCGCGACACGCTGCTCGGCTTCTACGAAGGAAAAATCGCCCGCTGGTGGACGCCCGACGACGTGGTGTTCGTCGACGCGCTGCCGATAGGCCCGACCGGCAAGGTGCTGAAGAACCGCATCCGCGAGCAGTTCCGCGACCACCGCCTGCCCACCGTGCGCGCGTAGCGCCAACCGAATGAATAGTCCCTGCCGATCCCCACGGCCAGGGATGTGCGGTGCCGGGGAAACCAAAACAATCATAAAAGAAGGAGACATGTATGCGATATACCAAAGAACTCTGCGGGACGATGGCCGCGCTGGGCCTGGCCGTCACCGCGCAAGCGCAGCAAAGCGACGATCAGGGCGACACCGCGCGCGTGGTCGTCACGGCGCAAAAGCGTGAGCAGCTGCTGCAGGACGTGCCGGTGTCCGTCAGCGCCATCAATTCCGACTCGCTGAAGAGCGCCAAGATCGACACCGGCACCGAAATCGCGCGCCAGGTGGCGAACCTGCGCGTATCGGTGCTGGGCGATGAATCGCAGCCCAAGTTCTCGCTGCGCGGCATCTCCACGCCGGAGTTCAACCTGAACGCCATCTCGCCCACCGGTATCTTCTTCGATGAAGTCTACGTCGGCGCACCGTTCCTGGGCGGCGCACAGATTTTCGACGTCGAGCGGGTCGAGGTGCTGCGCGGGCCGCAGGGCACGCTGTTCGGCAAAAACACCACGGCGGGCGCGGTCAACTTCATCTCCAAGAAGCCTACCTTCCGCCAGAACGGCGACCTGACGGTGGGCTACGGCAGCCACAATCTGAAGGAAGCCAAAGGCGCCATCGAAGTGCCGCTGATCGAGGACCGCCTGAGCGCGCGCTTCGCCTTCACCGCCGCGCATTCGGACGGCTACATCGAGAACGTCAACCCGGCCGGCCACGACCTGTCGAACATCGACCGCAAGGCGGCGCGCCTGACGCTGGCCTACAAGGACGGCGACGGCTGGAACGGCACGCTGCGCCTGTTCGGCGTCAACAACAATCCCGAGGCGGTCGGCGCGGTCAACGAGGGCAGCGGACCTGGCGGCCTGAATGCCAACGGCCGCAATCCGCGCATCAATCCCTACACCGGCCAGCCGCTGTCGCTGCACCAGGTGGCGACCGACCGTTCCGGCGTGATCGAAGTACGCGGCAGCGGCGGCTACCTCACCATCAACAAGAACACGGACCTCGGCACCTTCACCTCGATCACCTCCTACGTCGACGGCCGCTTCTACAACCTGGTGGACGCCGACGGCACCATCGATCCGCTGCTGCACATCGACTTCAGCTCCAAGACCCGCGAGATCAGCCAGGATCTGCGTTTCACCACTGCGCTGGACGGCCCGCTCCAGCTGATCGCCGGCCTGTATCACCAGCGCGACGACATCGATATCGGCACCACCTACACCATCTTCGGCGGCCCGCCGGTGCTGCCCATCCTGCGCCAGAGCTACAACCAGGGTCGCCGTTCGTACGCCGCCTACGCCGACGGCACCTATGAGCTGAGCAAAATCCTCACCCTGTACGGCGGCCTGCGCTACACCCGCGACGAGGGGCGGCTGAATAACTTCAAGGTCGACCCGGTGATACCGCAGCAGGGACAACTGAGCTACAACGACGGCAAGCCGACGGGCCGTATCGGCATGAGCGCGCAGCTGGACAAGGACGTCATGGTGTTCGGCCACTATGCGCGCGGCTACCGCAGCAGCGCCTTCAACGGCGGCACGCTGACCAACGTCGCCGACCTGAATGTGGCCAAGCCGGAAGACCTGAA
The DNA here is from genome assembly GCF_009380165.1 of Rugamonas rivuli. Taxonomy (GTDB): domain Bacteria; phylum Pseudomonadota; class Gammaproteobacteria; order Burkholderiales; family Burkholderiaceae_D; genus Rugamonas; species Rugamonas rivuli. The sequence goes on along the minus strand of NZ_WHUF01000001.1, from coordinate 959,560 downwards.
CTCCTTCGAAGCCGGCATCAAGACCCAGCTGTTCGACCGCAAGCTGACGCTGAACGCCTCCGCCTTTCTGTACAACTTCAAGAACCAGCAGTTCCTGAACGTGGTGGGCATCGGCACGCAGCAGCTGGTCAACGCAGGCTCCTCGCGCATCACCGGCACCGAGATCGAAGCGATCTACGTGCCGACCCGCAGCCTGCGCCTGTCGGCCGGCGTGGGCCTGCTGAACGCTTCCTACCGCGAGCTGCTCATCAACGGCGTCGACCTGTCCGGTAAGCGCATGATCGAAGCGCCGCGCTACACGGCCAACGCCGCCGCAGACTACCGCGTGGCGGCCGGCGCGTGGTCGCTCAACTTCCACGCCGACGCCACGCTGGTGGGCGAGCAGTACTTCATCGCCGCCAACACGCAGCCGTCGCGCGTCGGGCAATCGCGCGATGTCGCCGCCCGCGTCTCGCTGACCAGCCCATCGAAGAAGTACGAGTACGCGATCTACGGCAAAAACCTGACCGATAACCAGGTCGCCACCGGCATCGTGCTCGATCCGACTTCCGCCACCCGCTTCACCACCATGCCGTATCCTCGCCGTTACGGGATCGAAGCCTCGGTCCGATTCTAAGGGAGGTCGCGATGACGATACAGGAACAACGGCTCACGCTAACGGCCGACGACGGCCAATCGATCGAAGTCATTTGCTGGCAGGGGCGCACCAAGCCCCGCGCCATCGTCCAGATCGTGCACGGCATGGCCGAGCATTCGATGCGCTACCGGCACGTGGCGGAAGCGCTGGTGGCGGCGGACTACGTGGTCTACGCCAGCGAACATCGCGGCCACGGCATGCTGGCGCGTGAACTCGGCACTTTGGGTGACTTCGGCCCACGCGGCTTCCAGGGGCTGGTCGACGACATGGTGCGCGTGACGCGCCACGCCGAAGACAGCCACCCCGGCCTGCCGATGGTGATGCTGGCGCACAGCATGGGCTCCATGGCCGCGCAGATCTACCTGCTCGACCACGGCGGCTTGCTGGACGCGGTGGCGTTGTCCGGCACCACAGCGCTGGAGCTGCTGGATCCGCGCGTCTCCGGCTGGACGGTCGAAACGGCCAACGCCACGGTGCCGGATGCGCAATCGCCGGTCGATTGGCTGAGCCGCGATCCTGCCGTGCCGGCGGCCTACATCGCCGATCCGCTGTGCGCCTTCCCGCTGACCGAGGCGTCGCTGTTCTCGATCTTCGACACCGGCCTGCGCACTGCGGATCCGGCGCAACTGGCGCGCATGCCCAAGGATCTGCCGATGTACCTGTTCACCGGCGACAGCGATCCGGTCAACGGTATGCTGGCGTGGTTCGATCCGCTGGTGGCGCGGCTGCGCAAGGCGAGCATGCGCGATGTCTCGACCCATGTCTACGGCGGCGCGCGTCATGAGGTACTCAATGAAACCAACCGCGATGAGGTCATCGCCAATTTGCTCGCCTGGCTGGCCAGGGTGACAGGAGAATTATGAAAGACGTGTTTCAACCGAATCTGCTGGCGGGGAAGGCTGCCTTTATCACCGGCGGCGGCAGCGGCATCAACCAGTGCATCGCCGAGCGCATGGCCGCTGCCGGCGCGGCCGTCACCATCGTCGGCCGCGATCTGGCGAAGGCGCAGCGCGCCGCTGCGGCGATCAACGCGGCGGGCGGCAGGGCGATAGGCCTTTCCGCCGACGTGCGCGATTACGACCAGGTCAGCGCGGCGCTGCATCACGCGCAGCGCGAGTTCGGGCGGCTGGATATCGTGGTCGCCGGCGCGGCCGGCAATTTCGTCGCACCGGCGATGGACATGTCGTCCAAGGGCTTCCGTACCGTGATCGATATCGATTTGATCGGGACCTTCAACACCGTACATGCGGCCCACGAATACCTGGCCAAGCCGGGCAGCCTGGTGCTGGCGATATCGGCGGTGCAGTCCACCATGCCGACCGCCACGCAGAGCCACGTCTGCGCCGCCAAGGCCGGCGTGGACATGTTGATGAAAACCCTGGCCGTCGAGTGGGGCGCTCAAGGCATACGCTGCGTCGGCATCGCCCCGGGTCCAGTCGGCGACACCGAGGGCATGCGGCGCCTGGCGCCGGACGGGCAACGGAGCTGGGACCGGCTGCTGGGCAGCATACCTTCCGGCCGCGCCGGCGCGCGCGAGGAGATCGCATCGCTGGCCCTGTTCCTCGCCAGCGGCGCGGCCGACTATATCAACGGCGTAGTGCTGCCCATCGACGGCGGCCAGACGGCGGTAGGCGGCCATGAATTCGGCGCCATGCTGGTCGATTCGTTGCGGCCTCGGAGCACCAGCATTTGAAGCCGCCTGTTTTCGATTGCGATGTGCTGGTGGTCGGTGGCGGCATCAACGGCGCAGGCATCGCGCGCGACGCCGCCGGGCGCGGCCTGTCTGTGCTGCTGTGCGAGAAGGACGACCTGGCGTCGCATACCTCGTCCGCATCCTCCAAGCTGATACACGGCGGCCTGCGCTACCTCCAGTACTACGAATTCGGCCTGGTGCGCAAGGCGCTGATCGAACGCGAAGTGCTGATGCGCTGCGCGCCGCACCTGATAGCGCCGCTGCGCTTCGTGATGCCGCACGCGCCCGGCCTGCGACCCGCGTGGATGCTGCGGGCCGGCCTGTTCCTCTACGACCATCTGGCGCCGCGCAAGCTGTTGGGCGGATCGGAAGGCATCGACCTGCGGCGCCATGCCGCCGGAGCGCCGCTCAAGTCAGCCTACCGGCGCGGCTTTACCTACTTCGACGCCGCCGTCGACGACGCGCGGCTGGTGGTCGCCAACGCCATCGACGCGGCGGAGCGGGGCGCCCGCGTGCTGACGCGCACCGAGTGCCTGACCCTGATGGCCGAGGATGGCCACTGGACGGCCACGCTGCGCGGCACCGACGGCGCTGTGACTGGCGTGCGCGCACGTTGTGTGGTCAACGCCGGAGGCTCGTGGGCGATGAAGCTGCGCCATGGCGCGGTGGGCGCGGCTAAAGGCGGCCTGCGTCTGGTGAAAGGCAGCCATATCGTCGTCAAGCGCCTGTTCCAGCACGATGACGCCTATATTTTCCAGCATGCGGACGGCCGCATCGTGTTCGCCATTCCGTATCAGGGCGAGTACACGCTGATCGGCACCACCGACCTCGATTACGACGGCGACATGGGTAAGGTCGAGATCAGCCCGGAGGAAGTAGCCTACCTGTGCGACTTGAGCAGCACCTACTTCAAACAGCCGGTACGGCCGGCCGATGTGGTGTGGAGCTATGCGGGCGTGCGGCCGCTGGTGGACGACGGCGCAGGCGACGCCAAGGCCGTCACCCGCGACTATCAACTGGTGATGGACGAGAAAGCGGCGCCGTTGCTGTCCGTCTTCGGCGGCAAGATCACCACCTATCGCAAGCTGGCCGAGGAAGCGGTAGACCGCGTGTGCGCCGTCCTTGGCGCGCAGGGCGATGCCTGGACCGCCGGAACTTGCCTGCCGGGCGGCGACATCCACGGCATGCGACCCGATGACCGTTCGGTGGTCGGCTTCGGAGCGTTCGTGCGCGAGGCGCAGCGCCGATACAGCTGGCTGCCTGCACGTGTGATCACGCGCTATGCCCACGCCTACGGCACCCGCATGCACCGCATGCTGGACGGATGCAGCACGCCGGCTTGCATGGGCCGCCAGTTCGCGGCCGACCTGTACGAGCGCGAGGTGCGCTATCTCATCGATGTGGAATGGGCGCGTAGCGCAGACGACGTGCTGTGGCGCCGCACCAAGCTTGGGCTGCACACGCATCCGGAGACCGCTGCGGCGCTGACGGAATGGATGCACCATCATGCGTGATTACATACTGGCGCTGGACCAGGGTACATCCAGTTCGCGCGCGGTGCTGTTCGACCGTGCGGGCCGGATGGCGGGCATGGCGCAGCAGGCGTTCCGGCAGATCTTTCCGCAGCAGGGCTGGGTGGAGCACTGCCCGCAAGAGATCTGGAAATCGCAGTTGACCGTCATGCGGCAGGTGCTGGCGCAGCAGGGCGTGGCGCCATCGCAGCTGGCCGCCATCGGCATCGCCAACCAGCGCGAGACCACCGTGCTGTGGGACCGCGCCACCGGCCTGCCGCTGATGAACGCCGTCGTCTGGCAGGACCGCCGCACCGCCGACTACTGCGAAAGCCTGCGCCGCGACGGGCTGGAACCGTGGGTGGGCGAGAAGACAGGCCTGGTGATCGACGCCTACTTCTCCGCGACGAAGCTGAAGTGGATGCTGGAGCACATACCCGGCGCCCGCAAGCGCGCGGAACGCGGCGAACTGGCTTTCGGCACGGTCGATACCTGGCTGGCCTACAAGCTGACGGGCGCGCACATCACGGATGCGGGCAACGCCTCCCGCACCATGCTGTTCAATCTGCATACCCGCACCTGGGATGCGGATTTGCTGGCACTGTTCGACATACCGCCCGCGCTGCTGCCGCAGGTGGTCGACAGCAGCGGCGTGGCGGCGCATACGCTGCCGGAACTGCTGGGCTGTCCGGTGCCGCTGGCCGGCATCGCGGGCGACCAGCAGGCGGCCACGTTCGGCCAGGCTTGCCACCGTCGCGGCAGCGCCAAGAACACCTTCGGCACCGGCAGCTTCATGCTGATGAACGTCGGCGCCGAGCCGGTGGCGTCGCAGCACAAGCTGTTGTCGACATTGGGCTGGACACGCGGGAAGGAGACCAGCTATCTGTTGGAGGGCAGCGTCTTCATGGCCGGCGCCACGCTGCAATGGCTGCGCGACGGCCTGGGCATCGTCGACGTCGTCGAGCAGATCGACGCACTGGCCGCGACCGTGCCCGATGCCGACGGCGTGATGCTGGTGCCGGCCTTCACCGGCTTGGGTGCGCCGCACTGGGATCCGTTCGCGCGTGGCGCGATCCTTGGTTTGAGCCGAGGCTCAGGCAAAGCCCATATCGCCAGGGCTGCGCTGGAGGGCATCGCCTGCCAGAACGTCGACGTGCTGGCGGCCATCGAGAGCGATGCAGGCATGGCGCTGACCGAGCTGCGGGTGGATGGCGGCGGCTCGCGCAGCGACATGCTGATGCAGCTGCAAGCCGACTTGCTGGGAGTGCCCGTGGTGCGGCCAGTGAACATCGAAACCACAGCCCTCGGCGCGGCGCAACTGGCGGGGCTGGGCGTGGGCTACTGGCAGGGGCTGGACGAGCTGGAATCGCATTGGGTGGTGGAGCGCTGCTTCGAACCGGCCATGGGCCGCGACCAGCGCGAGCAGCAGATGGCCCAGTGGCGGCGGGCCTTGCAACGCGCCGCCGGCTGGCTGGCGCCCTGACGGCTTCAGTTTGCGGGGGCGCTGGTCACGTATTCGAAGATCAGCTCCGCCGTCTCGTCGGGTATGGTCAGGAAGCGCGCGCCGTTGCGGTAACGGCCCTGCGTTCCGATCATGGCGCTGTGCAGCACGATCAGCGTGACTTTGTTCTGGACAGGGCTGCCCGGAAAACTGAAAGTCAGTACATAGGTGCTGTCCACCGGCAGCTGGTGATCGCTGAGGAAGGCCACGCCCATGCGCGAAATGTCTATGATTTGTGCGATAGCGTTGTTTTGGCCATCCATGTCGCTGACGTGGGCATCCACTTGTAGCAGCCGGCGCACATGTTCTCGTCTCGGGTCCATCTATCCATACCAGCGAAAAAACATCAGTATGACAGATTTGGACGGCTACCGAGGCTGAACCTTCAGTGTGTTGGATGCTTGAAACGGACGGATGCAAGCCACTGCCAGCAACGCCGCGATCAATAGCAAACCGCTAGATACCGCCATCGCCTGCTGGATGCCGCCAAGCGCGCGCAGGCTGCCGTCCGCCGCCGCCAGCGCGCCGAACACGGCCACCCCCGCCGCGCCGCCGACCTGGCGCGCGGTGTTCAGCACAGCCGACGCGGTGCCGGCCTGGCGGCGCTCCACGCCGGACAGTATCGAGGTGGTCATCGCCGGCACGGCCAGCCCCATGCCGGCCGGGATCAACGCCAGGCCGGGCAGCATCTGCAGAAAAGTGGCTTCGCTGGATATACCCTGCCAGCCCAGCAGCGCGTAGCCGCTGGCGCCGATCAGGGCGCCCGCTATCATCGGCAGGCGCAAGCCGGTGCGCGGCGCCATCCAGCCGCTGACGATGTTCGACAGGATGAAAGTCGCCGTCAGCGGCAGGAACACGAGCCCCGCATGCAGCACGCTGAAGCCGCGCAGTTTTTGCAGGTAGAAGCTGAGCACAAAGATCACGCCATAGTATGAAAAATTCATCAGCACGCCGAACAGCACGGCGCCGGAGAAGGGCGCGTTGCGGAACAGCGGCAGTGGCAGCATCGGCGCCGCGCTGCGTGCCTCGACACGGATGAACAGCGCACCGGCCACGATGGCGGCGGCAAAACCTGTGCGCACCAGCCAGTGCGTCCAGCCCAGCGATTCGAACTCGATGATGGCACCGATCAGGCCTGTCAGCGCAACGATGGCCAGCAGCTGTCCCGCCAGGTCCAGCGCGCGGTGGGGATCGCGGCCGGCTGCCGCCGGCACCACGCGGCGGGTCAGCCAGAAGCCGGCGATGCAGATGGGGATGTTGACCCAGAAGATGCTGCGCCATCCCGATACCGACAGCAGCAGCCCACCCAGCACCGGCCCGGCCGCGATCGACACGCCGCCCGCCGCGGTCCACCAGGCGATGGCTTTCGCCAGCATGGCCTTGTCGTCCGCATAGGCGGTGTTGAGGATGGCGAGGGAGCTGGGCACCAGCAGCGCGGCGCCGGTGCCTTGCAGCGCGCGGGCGATGTTGAGCACCAGCGCCGTGGGCGCCATCGCGCACGCCAGCGAGGCCGCCGTGAACAATGCAAAGCCGGTCATGAAGATGCGGCGCGAGCCGAATTTGTCCCCCAGCGCGCCGGCGGACAGCAGGAATACGGCGAAGCCCAGCGTGTAGGCGTCCACCACCCACTGCAAGTCCGTCACGCTCGCACCCAGTTCGCGGCCGATCTGCGGCAGGGCCACATTGACGATGGTGACGTCCAGCTGGACGATGATGAAGGCGAAGCTGCAAGCGAGCAGGATGGCCAGGGAGGGGGTGTGGTCGGTTTTCATGACTGCACTATAGGATGGTTTGACTATTTAAAAAAATGAATAATAATGAAGCTATCTATCTCATTTTAAGAATCGACCATGGAACTCTCCGCCCTGCGCATTTTCAAAGCGGTTGCCGAAGAAGGCAGCGTTACGCTGGCCGCCTCGCGGCTGAACCGCGTGCAGTCCAATGTGTCGGCCCGGTTGACGCAGCTGGAGGACTCGCTCGGCGTGGCGCTGTTCCTGCGCTCCGGCCGCAAGCTGCAGATCACCGCCGAGGGTTCGCGGCTGCTGGCCTACGCCGACCGCCTGCTGCAGCTGGCGGACGAGGCGCAGGCCGCCGTGCAGCCGGACCAGAAGCCGTCCGGCCAGTTGCGCATCGGTTCGATGGAGACCACGGCGGCCGCCCGCCTGCCGCACGCGCTGGCCGCGTTCCATCGCAAGCATCCGCATGTGGAGCTGATGCTGGATACCGCGCCGACCGACCAGCTGCTTGAGGGCGTGCTGAAACACCGGCTGGACGTGGCCCTGGTGGCCGGCCCGGTGCCGCACACCGAACTGGCCTGCCTGCCGGCGTTCGAGGAAGAGCTGGTTCTGATCACCTGCCACGACCATCTGCCGGTGGCGTCGCCGCAGGACGTGGCGCGGCGCAATCTGCTGGTGTTCCGTTCCGGCTGTACCTACAGACGCCGTCTGGAAGCCTGGTTCGCCGAGGGCGACGTGGCGCCGGCGCGCGTGTCGGAGTTCGGCACCTACGAAGCGATCCTCGGCTGCGTGGCGGCCGGGATGGGCGTCGCGATCATGCCGAAGGAGATACTCAACCAGCGCAAGCTGGCCAGGACGATACGCCAGCACGCGCTGCCGCCGCATATCACGCAGGTGGAGACCCTGCTGGTGTGGCGCAAGGACGTGCTGCACCACCCGGCCCGCAGCGCCTTCGCGGAAATCCTCGCTTGAAGCCTCGCTCAGCGGCGCGGCAGGTGCGCCACCAGGAAGTCGACAAAGGTGCGTACCCGCAGAGACAGATGGCGCGCGTGCGGGTAGAGGAGGATGAAGGGGCGCGACGTGCCGCCATGCTGCGGCAGCAGTTCGACCAGGTCGCCGCGCTCCAGGTCCTGTTCGACGATGTAGCGGTAGGTCTGTACCAGCCCTGCGCCGGCGCGCGCCAGCGTCACGATACCCAGCACTTCTTCCGAGCAGCATAGGCCGCCGCTGGTCGGCATCTCGGTTTCCACGCCGTCCTGCATGAACAGCCACGGTATGCGGCGGCCGGTGCTGGGCAGTTCGAACTGTATGCATTCATGTTTGGCCAGGTCTTCCAGCTTGCGCGGCTTGCCGTGGCGCTTCAGATAGGCGGGCGACGCCACCAGCACCAGTTCCGCATCCTCCAGCTTGCGCGCGATGAGATTCGAATCGGCCGGCGCGCGGCCGCGTATCGCCAGGTCATAGCCCTCGTCGGCGAAGTCGATATTGCGGTTGCTGATGTGGATGTCCAGCGTGACTTCCGGGTACTTGCGGCGGAACTCACCCAGCAGCGGCAGCAGGCGGTAATGGGCAAACGGTGTCGGCGCGCTGACGCGCAGCATGCCGGCCGGCTTGGCCTGGCTGCCCGTGACCTGGCGCTCCGCGTCCGTCAACTGCGACAGCGCCTGCCGGCATTGTTCGAAGTAGATCCTGCCGCCGTCCGTCAGGCGTATCTGGCGCGTGGTGCGCACGAACAGGCGTACGCCCAGCCTTTCCTCCAGCCTGGCGATGGAGCGGCTCACCGCAGCGGGTGTGACGCTGGCGGCGGCAGCTGCTGCGGTAAAGCTGCCCAGTTCCGCAGCAAAGCAGAACAGCTCTATGCTGCCCAACAGGACATCGTCGAAATAGCGCTTCATATCCGCCTCATTGATTACATTGTGTATCAATTATCTTGCATTGGCATGTGTTTATCAACGCAGGGGTCATAAGTATAGTGATTTTCACCGTAACCCAAAAGGAGAAACACCATGAAAACAGTCATCGTCACCGGCGCATCGAGCGGCATCGGCTTTGCCACCGCAGAGGCTTATATCAAACGCGGCTACAACGTCGTCGGCAACGCCCGCACGCTGGACCGTTTGCAAACGGCGGCCGCCCAGTGGGGCAATCCCGCCAACTTCCTGCCGGTAGCGGGCGATATCGCCGACCCGGCCACCGCCACCTTGCTGTTCGAGCGCGCCGTCGCAGCTTTCGGCCAGGTAGACATCCTGATCAACAACGCCGGCATCTTCATCGCCAAGCCCGTCGGCGACTACACGCAGGACGAGGTCAAGTCCATCGTCGACACCAACCTGATGGGCTTCTTCTATCCGTCGCAAGCGGCGGCGCGGCATATGAGCGCCAACCGTAGCGGACATATCGTCACCATCACCGCCAGCCTTGCGCTGCAGCCGACCGCCAAGGTGCCCGCGCTGCTGCCCATCCTGATCAAGGGCGGCCTGAATAACGCCACGCGTGGTTTGGCGCTTGAACTGGCGGCGTCCAACGTCAAGGTCAACGCGGTCGCTCCCGGCATCATCGATACGCCGATGCACGGCAAGGACGAAGGCACGCGGGTCTTCTTGAAGGGACTGTCGCCTGCCGGGGAAATCGGCGGCGTGCAGGATGTGGTGGACGCGGTGCTGTACCTGACCGAATCCGGTTTTACCAGCGGCGTGGTGCTGCCGGTCGACGGCGGGGCCACCGCCGGCACCTGGTAAGGAGCTGCGCCATGCCCTACGTGAATATCCGCGTTACCAATGAAGGCGTTACGTCAGCCCAGAAGCTGGAGCTGATCGAAGGCGTCACCGATTTGCTCACCCGCGTGTTGAGCAAAGATCCGGCAACCACCTTCGTCATCATCGACGAGGTGGAAACCGATAACTGGGGACTGAACCGAGAGAGCATCACTACCCGCAGGCGGTGCCCCAAGGCTGCGGTATAAAAATCAGGCGGCGTGCTGGATGATGTTCGCGGGCGCACCGGCCGCCACCTGTTCCAGTGCGGAGCGCGATAGCACCACGAAGCCGCGCTGGCCCAGCGAAATCCAGCCGTTGCGCTTCAAGGCGCTGAGCGTGCGGCTGACCGTGGCCGGGGTCAGGCCGAGGTAGTCGCTGATGTCCTGGCGCGACATCGGCAGCGGCGAGTGCATCTCCGGCGATGGCGCTTGCGGCGCCGGTCCCGCGCGCTGCAGCAGGAACATCACGATACGTTGACAGGCGCCGGCGCTGCGCAGGATGGCGGCGGCCAGCTGCTGGCGGTCGATCTCGCGACTGAGCATCGCGCTGAACAGGTCGCAGCTGTAAGGCTCTTCATCCATCAGCTCCGCCAGCTGGCGATACTGCACCACATCGATCAGGCAGTCCGTCAGCGCGAGGGCGGAGGCATGTCGCTGCTGCTCGCCTATGGTGTCGATGCCCATCCAGTCGCCGGGCCGCACGAAATCGATAATGCGATTAACGCCGTCGCCGCAAGGCTGGTACAGCTTGAGATGGCCGCTGCGGACAAAGTGCAGATCGCCGCACACCTCATCCTGCGTGCGGAACAGGTGGGCGCCGCGCGGCACCTGCAGCGAAGTGCCAAGCTGGTACTGGGCGAGGTCCATGACCATCATGCCGCCACCAGCACCGGCGATGGCGTACGGCCCAATGCCAGATGGTGCAGCGTCGGCATGTCCAGCAATTTGATATCGCGGCGGCGCAGTTCGAACAGCGCCCGCTGCTTGAAATTCAACAGCAGCCGGCTCACGCATTCGGCGGTGACGCCCAGGTAGCTGGCGATATCGCAGCGCGACATCGGCAGCCGGAACTGCTCCGGTTCATGGCCGTATTCGGCACGGCGCTGCGACAGCGACAGCAGCAAATCCGCCATGCGCTGTTCGGCCTGGGTGTTGCGCAGCATGAGGGCGGCGCGCTGTTCGCGGCGTATCTCGCGGCTCAACAGCGCGTGCAGGCTGGCGCGCATGACCGGACGGCGACGGCCCTCGAAAGCGTGGCGGTTCCAGTTGATGCTGCATACCTCGCTGTCTTCCAGCGCGACGACCGTATTGGCGTACTGCCGGCTGTCCAGCGCATCCAGGCCGAGGAAGTCCGGCGCCAGCGCGAAGCCGATGATCTGCGCCGGGCCGCACGGCGCGGCGCGCAGCACCTTGAAGCTGCCCTTGCGGATGTTGAAGATATGGTCGCCGACCATGGACCCGGCCTCGTAAAGGCTGGTGTGGCGCTCGATGCGTATGCGCTGGCTGGCGTCCCGGCTGCCTGCGGCGGCGCCCACGCAGGTCATGCGGTGTTCGCATTCGGTGCAGTTATTGCGCTCGTTTGAGATGTTCATGATTTTCTAATCTTTGCTACGATGAGATCATGTTAGAGATGTGTAACTTTAATTTCTTTGATCCAGATCAATTAATTTCTTGATGAAGATCAGTAGTCTCTGCGGACTGATTTGTTAGCAACAAAGGTTTTAGATGAATTACTCCATGAGCGCTTGTGCAACGGCGCCCATCGCCACGGCCGATGCCGACGCCGTCCTGCGCGTGGCTGCAACCGTGTTCGAAGCCGCGCAGGGCATGATGGTGACGGATGCGCGCGGCCGCATCGTGCGCGTCAACCAGGCTTTCGTCCGCATCACCGGCTACAGTGCGGACGAAGTGCTGGGGCAGACGCCGAGGTTATTGAGCTCCGGCCGCCACGTGCCGGGTTTCTATGCGTCGATGTGGGCGGCCATCGCCCGCGACGGCAGCTGGGAAGGGGAGATCTGGAACCGCCGCAAGAACGGCGAGGTCTATCCCGAGCACCTGAGCATCACGGCGGTGCGCAACCGCGATGGCGTCATCATCAACTACGTCGCGGCGCTGACCGACATCACGCTTAGCAAAGCGGCCAACGATGAAATCCGCAGCCTGGCGTTCTACGATCCGTTGACCAGGCTACCCAATCGCCGCCTGCTGCTGGACCGTCTGCGGCAGGTGCTGGCGGCCAGCAGCCAGCATGACAGCCACTGCGCGCTGATGTTCATCGATCTCGATAACTTCAAGACCTTGAACGACACCCTGGGCCACAACGTCGGCGACCAGTTGCTGCAGCAGGTGGCGGAGCGTCTGCAATCGGGCTTGCGCAAGGGCGATACCGTGGCGCGGCTGGGCGGCGACGAGTTCGTGGTGCTGGTCGAAGGCTTGAGCAGCGGTGCGCGGGATGCGGGCGCGGAGGTCGAGGCACTGGGCGCCAAGATACTGGCAACGCTGAACCGGCCCTACGAACTGGGGAAGCATCTGTGCCGCAGCACGCCGAGCATCGGCGTCACATTGTTTCATGGCGCGCTGCCGCCGCATCCGGACGAGCTGCTGATGCAGGCCGATATCGCCATGTACCAGGCCAAGCAGGCCGGCCGCAATGGCATGCGCTTCTTCGACCGGCAGATGCAGGATCGCATCAGCGAACGCGCGCAAATGGAAAACGATCTGCGCCACGCCGTCGAGCGGCACCGGTTTGCGCTGCACTATCAGGTGCAGGTCGACCAGCACGGAAACGCCCGCGGCGCCGAAGCGCTGATACGCTGGGTGCGCGACGACGGCACGATGGTGTCGCCCGCCAGCTTCATTGCGCTGGCGGAGGAAACCGGCCTGATACTGCCGATCGGCAGCTGGGTGCTGGAGACGGCCTGCGCGCAGCTCAAGGCCTGGCAGCAGATGCCGGAGATGGCGCATCTTATCCTGGCGATCAATGTCAGCGCCCAGCAGTTCCATCAAGCGGAGTTCGGCGAGCAGGTGCGCGCGGCGGTGCAGCGGCACGGCATCGATCCGCGCTTGCTGAAACTGGAACTGACCGAGGGCGTTTTGCTGGATAAGATCGAGGACACCATCGCCTGCATGCAGCTGCTCAAGGCGATGGGCGTGCGCTTCGCACTGGACGATTTCGGCACCGGCTACTCGTCGCTGCAATACCTGAAGCGCCTGCCCCTGAACCAGTTGAAGATCGACCAGTCCTTTGTGCGTGACCTGGTCAGCGACAGCAGCGATCAAGCGATCGTGCGCACCATCATCGCGATGGCGCGCAGCCTGCAACTGGACGTGATCGCGGAAGGCGTCGAGACCGAAGCCCAGCGCGCGCTGCTGGAGGAACTGGGCTGCCGGCGTTACCAGGGCTATTTGTTCAGCCGTCCGGTGCCGGAGCCGCAGCTGCGGGCATTGGTTAAGGATTCACCTCGAACAGCAGCAGTTGTATGACCTGGTTCTTGCCGAAGTTATCGTCGGAGATGAGTACAAGGCTGGCGTGGCCGTTGGCCAGCATCGGGCCGAAGGACATGCCTTCCAGGTTGTCGACCGTGGGCAGGTTCAACTGGTTGAGGTCTAGCACCAGCCGCTTTTTCACAGGCTGGTAGCTTGCGCCGTGCAGCGCCGGCAGATGCTGGATGTCGGTGGCGCCGTCGGCATCTATCTCGAACAGTCGCACATAATCCTTGTACTTGCCGTCCGCGCTTTGCACACCGGAGCGCTCCATCACCAGCAGCTTGGTATCGCTGAGCGCGACGATCTCGGAGATGCCATTGTCGGCGTACTTGCCTTTGCCCGGCGCGGCCGGTATGGCGTCCAGCGGATAGGCGAACTGGCCAAGCACCTTGCCGTCACGGGCGAAGTGCGTGATGCGGTTGACCGAGCCCTGTTCCGGCGTGGGGGCCTCGCTGTCCTGGTACATCGGGCCTTCCATCGACACCCACAGCGAACGGCCATTCGGCGCGAAGCTCATGCCTTCGAAACTCAGGTTGTTGCGCGGCCCGGTCTTGTGGTCGGCCGATACGCTGAACATGTCGGGTAGCGGCAGCGTCGATAGATAGCGGCCGTCCCGCGTTGCGTGGCGCACGAAGGGATCGAGGCCCATGCCGGCGTCGCCTTCGCTGGCGTACCAGATGCTGCCGTCCTGCGGGTCGACGCGGATGGTTTCCAGATCCGGCACGACACCGCCACGGGTTTTGTATTCTTCCTTGGACGGATAGGTGCTGCCATCCGGTTGCAGCAGGAACGATACGCCGGTCAGTTCGACGGACTTGAATGCCTGCAGGTCGTAGTCCAGGCGCGCGCGGTAGTAGCGGGCTGGGTTGTTGGCCGACCGGTCATCGCTGATAAGCAGCCATTCGCCGCTGGCTGCGTCGTAGTCGATGCCGGACAGGCCACCGACCATGGTGTCCTGGAACTGCAGGCGCCATGGCAGGCGCTGCTCGCCGATAAAGCGCAGGCTAGCCACGGAATCCGGCGGCGCCTTGGTCGCCGTCATCGGCGCGCAGGCGGCCAACAGAAGCGGGAAGGCGAGCAGCGATATGGCACGGCGCCATATGGGCATTGATGGTTTCATATTCATGCGCGAAGTATAACGTGGGGTAGGCCGTTTCAGCGAGTGGTCCGGCGGCGTTTTTTTTCCAGCAGGACGGCGGCCAGCATCAGCAGCGCGGCGATCCACAAGGCCAGCGCGCCCAGCTGCGGCGGTGCTTGCGGCGATACCTTCATCGCTGCGGAGGCGGAGAAGCGCGGCACGCCGTCGAAGTCCAGGAAGCCAAATCCACCAAGGCAGGTGGCGGGGCAATGGTGTTTCGCATCGCCTAGCGCTGCTTTCCCGATGACGTCCTGGAAGTATCCGCGTAGCCGTAGCTGATGCTGCTGAACGTCAGCCATGAACTGTTGATGGCGTTCGCTGTCGTTGCCCGCAATGGCTGCCATGCTCTCGTATGCCAGCGTGACTGGACTGAGCACAAGCACCTGATTGAACAGCTGTTGCCTGCGCGTGCGGGCTTGCTGGAACATGCTGTCGACGCCGGCCATCTGGCCCTCCAGCGCGACGGCGCGGTCCAGGCGCTGCAACCCGCCGGGCAGGCGGTCGCCGGCGTCGCGCATCGCCTGCACATAGCGCTCGCGTTCCGGTACCGGTACGGCCAGCTGGGTCGCTGCGGTGAAGGCCGCAGGCAGCATGACCGCCAAAGCCAGCCACACGCCGAAGCCGGCGAAGGCCGCCATCATGCGGTTGTCGCAGGCCGCGCAGATGGCAATCGCCACTGCGCCCCAGAAGGCCGAGTACAGCAGGACGATGCCGCTCCATACGGCCAGCGCGGACAAACCGGGGGCATCCGGCGCCACCGCGCCAACGAGCAGCGAGGCGACCGTGCAGAACGCCAGCAATACAGCGCTTGCGCCCAGCGTGCGTGCCGTCACCTGTGCAGCCAGCATGCGGCCCTGGCGCACGCCTTGCAGCTGTAAGGCCCGCAGGCGATGGCTTTCACGGTCCTGCGTCAGGACCGACCTGCAGAGCGCCAGCAGTATCAACGGCCATAGATAGACGATGAAGAAGCCCAGGTCAAAGCGGCCAGCGGCCAGCCGCGCCGGGTGTTCGATCTCCACCGCAGTGCTGGCGGATTGCATCGATTCTGCCCGCACGCGTACATACGCCGGTTGCAGGTCCGCCTGGCCGACCGCCAGTGCGGAACCCGCGGTTTGCGGTTTGGCGGCAAAACCGACATGCTCGCGGAATGCGTATCCGCGCACGTCGATGGCGGTGCGGAACCATTGCAGGCTTTTGAATTCTTCCGCGCCGGGATCGGCGAAGTAGCGCTGCGCCAGCGAGTTCGCGTCGCTACGCGCCTGCGCTTCCTGTGCCTGCGCGGCGGAGATAGCCTGGCGCTGGTGGTGGTCGAAGCGCGCACCTTCAAACAGGCCGAAGCCCGCAAGCAGCAGCGCAACCAGCATCAACGCGATGCTGCCGCGTTCGCGCAACTGGATGCGCAGGTCATACGCGATCAGGGTCAATATCTTTTTCATCGTAAGCTTCCGCGACGGAGATGACGCAAGCCTGAACCGCACAGAAGCAGGCTTGCAAGGAAGAGGAATGCCAGCGGCAGCACCTGGCGCAGCGCCAGCGAGTCAAGATCCAGCGGCGCGTAAGTGAACCGGAACGGCGGCACACGGTCCCAGAGGGCCTGGTCGCCGTCGTAGCGCACGCCGTTCTTCTCCGGATTGGCGGTGATCGCGACGTTCAACACTTCCTGTATCGCGCGGCGTTGCTGTTCCGCGCCATTGACGAACTGGATATGGTGAGCGGTGTCGCTGCCTGCGGCGGCCCCGGACAGGCCGGCCAGCGCCACTGCGGGCGACAGCCAGCCGGCCAGCGCGGCCGCGTTGTCCTGGCTGCGCATGGCCGCGAACAGGCGGCCGTAATGTGCGTCGAACAAACGGTTGCCGTGTTCCTCGCCGCGCCGCAGGCTGATGCCTGCCCAGTTGACCGGCAAGTCCTTGACATCGCTGACGCCGTATTGACGCAGCAGCTGCTGCTGGTCGCGCCTGGCCTGATCGGGATCGTCCGGCGTGCCGAGTGCGGCGTCGAGATCGGCGCGGAACTGCTGCATGGTCGGCAGCGGCGCCGCCAGCTGCGCAAGCTCGATGGCCGCGCGCGGCAGCACCAGCGTGGTGGCGGCCCAAAGTCCGATCAGCACCGCCAGGCTGGCGCGCAACGATGGCGCCCACGCCGAAACTCCAGCGATCAAGGCCGCCCAGGTGCACAGGTAGAGCAGGTAGCCGCCGCCGAACAGCACTGTGCGTGCGGCGCCGTCGCTGAAGGGCGAGCGTGCGGCCGTCGACCATTCCAGCGCGCCGACCGCCAGGCACGCGGGCAGCACCAGCGTCGCGGCCAGGCATAGCAGCACCGCCGCGCGCGCCAGTGCGATAGCGCCCAGCGGCGCCGCATTGATGCGCAGCGACGCCAGCGTACCGCGTTCCCGCTCGCCGGCAAACATGCCGAAGCCGAGGAAGACCATCGCCATCGGCGCGATCACCAGCAGCACGAATGCGGGCGTGAGGCGGAACTGCCGGGTGGCGCCAGGTTCGTCGTCGGCAGGGCGGTAGATCAGTTCATTCTGCTTGTGCGCTTCCAGCCATACGCTGGAGCCGACGTAGCGCTCCACGCCGGGATCCAGCGCCGCCAACACCGACAAGGGTTTGAAGACATAGACGCCGTAGTGCGCCGCCGCATGCGGATACTTCTTGCCCTGATGCGACCAGCGCTCCTGCTCCGCATGCTGCGCGTCGGCGCGTGCCGCCAGCGTGGCGTTCAGCTCCAGCGACGACAGCAGCGCCGCGCAGACAGCCAGCGCCAGGCCCACGCCGATCACCAGCCATACCCGCCAGTCGCGGCGGCGTTCGCGCCAGTCGGCCTGCCATGCGCCATGGCAGGCGGTGGCCCATGCGCGCCAGCCGGTGCAGCCGGTCCGCTCAGTTGCGGCGGGCGAGGATGTCAAGGTAGTTACGTTCAAGTTCGCCTGCATTCAATTCTCCCAGTCTCCATTCACCGGCCAAGCGGCCACCCACCAGCATGCCGCAACGATCCGCCAGCTCCTGCGCGCGGAACAGGTCGTGCGTCGCCATCAGCACCGCCGCGCCATCCTTGGCCAGCGAGCGCACCAGCTCCCCGAAACTCACGCTGGCTTCCGGATCGAGGCCGGATGTCGGCTCGTCCAGCACCAGCACCTGCGCGCCCTTGGCCAGCGCCATGACGATGCCGACCTTCTGTCGCATGCCTTTCGAATAGCCGGAGGCCATGCGGTGCCAGGCATGTTCCGGCAGGCCGGCGCGTTCCAGCAGCGCCTCGATCTGCGCGCGGCTTGGGCGTTTGCCCAGCAAGCGCATGAAGAACTCGACGTTCTCCACGCCGGTCAGGCGTTCGTACAGCGCGATGTTCTCGGCGATGTAGG
Source organism: Rugamonas rivuli (assembly GCF_009380165.1). Taxonomy (GTDB): domain Bacteria; phylum Pseudomonadota; class Gammaproteobacteria; order Burkholderiales; family Burkholderiaceae_D; genus Rugamonas; species Rugamonas rivuli. The sequence continues at coordinate 941,742 of NZ_WHUF01000001.1, read as the reverse complement.
CGGCATGTTCGACGGCGGCGCGTGCCGGTGGTAGCGAGGATCCGGCCAGCCGGATGCTGCCGCCATCGGCTTCCACAAAGCCCAGCAGGCAGCCGATGGTGGTCGATTTTCCCGCGCCGTTGGGGCCCAGCAGCGCGTAGATCTCGCCGCCGTGCACGTGCAGGTCCAGCGCGTCGACCACGGTGCGGCCGTCGTAGCGTTTACTCAGTTGTTCGATGCGTATCATGCGGGCTCCCTAGAAGGCGTAGCGCACTTCGGCCGACAGCGTGCGTCCCGGATAGGGATGCAGCTGGTAGGCGCGGTTGTTGTTGAGGTTATCGATGCCGATGGCGACTTCCGCGCCTTTGGCGGGCTTGATCAGCAGCCGCACATCCAGCTGGCTGACGCGGGAGACGCCGCCGTAGACGTCGGAGTTGTAGTCGCTGTTATTGATCTCGTTGAACTGCGCGCCGGCATAGCGGTAGGTTGCGGAGGCGCTCCAGGTGTCGGCTGGCGCATAGGTCAGCGTGGTGGCCGAACGCACACGCGGCACGCGCGCCCAGTTCTTGCCGATTGACGGCAGATAGTTGTCGTTCTCCAGGATGGTGGATTTGCTGAATGCGATATTTGCGTCCGCGCTCAGGCCCTGGATGCCCAGCCTGTCGATCTGGCCGGCCAGCTCCAGCCCGCGCGTGCGCACGCGTCCGACGTTCTGGACATTGGTCACGTTGGGGAAGACGTTGAGATTCAACTGGCTCCAGATGGTGTTGCGTACGTCGTCCTGGAACAGCGAGGCGCGCAAACTGCCGGCCGTGTAGCGCTGTTCCGCCATCAGCTCCAGCGCGTTGGAGCGCTCAGGCTTCAGGTTCGGATCGTTGACGATGATGCTGCTGCCTGCCGCTGTACCCTGGAACAGCTCGGCCACGGTGGCGAAGCGGGTCGCCCGCGCGGCGGACAAACGTACCGTGGTGTCGGCCGATGCATCCCAGGCCAGCGAGAACTTCGGCGACCAGGCCTGCTCGCTGCGGCGTGGATAGGGCTGCGCGACCGCGCCCACGCGCTGCACGCCGTTGGTGGCTTCCCACGATTCGGCGCGCAGGCCGAAGGTGGCTTGCCAGTGCGACGCGAAGCGCCATGCATCCTGGGCGTATGCCGCCAGCACCTGGGTCTCGCCGCCGACGAATTGCGCTTCCGGGCCGTTGGCGTTGCGCCAGTCGGCGGTGTTGCGTGTGGTTTGTTTGAGTCGATAGTCGTCCGCGTGCAGGCCGAAGGTGAGGGCGTGTGCGCCGCCGGTCCAGTCGCCAGGCGTCGGCGTGTAGGTCGATTGCAGGTCGATGGAGCCGAAACCGCTGCCGTCGCGGACCACCGCGTTGCCCGCGCCGCCGCTGGCCGCAAGCGGATCGGCGCTGCCGGCGTTGCGCTGCACGTCGTCGAGTATGCGATAGACGCTGGCGGAAACGCTGGCGTTCCAGCCGATCTTGTTGCGGCTCTTGACCGTCAGGCCGGCCTGGCCATGGTGCTCGTCCCGCGTGTATGGCGCAAAAGCCGAAGCCGGAAGCACGAAGACATTGGCGCCGTCGGTGACGCGGCCGGACCATACTCTGGCGCCGGATGCGTCGCGCAGGAAGGTCTGGTTGCGGGTTACGCTCTGGTTGCCCCACCACGCCACGAAGCCTTCCGCACCCAGCACCGGCGAGAAGTCGTAGCCGAAGGTGGCCTTGGCGGTGTTCTGCTGCGTGTGGTCGATGGCGCCAGCGTTGGCGCCGAAGATGGCGCGTTTGGTGCCGAAAGGTCCAGTGTCGTAGCGGATGCCTGTCACCGGCGTGGCCGCGCCGCCCGCCGGCACGGGGAATGCGCCTGCCGCGTTGGCGGTGACGGTGTAGTAGCCCATCGGCTGGCTAGTCGAGTCCTGATGGTTGAGCATCAGCTTGTACCACAGGCCGGAAGCGAGCCTGTCGCCGATCAGCGCCGATCCCTGATAGTTTCGGTAGTGGCCTTTGTCGCCGTACTGGTCGAAGCTCTGGTCCTGCATCGCCAGTCGCACCGAGCCGCCGAACCGGGTCGGGCGGCTGGTGCTGACGGCGATGGTGGTGCCCATGGCGTTGCCGGGATAGAGCGCGGAGAAGGGGCCGTACAGCACATCGATGCGGGTGATCTCTTCCGGCGCGATCATGTTCCAGCGTGGCGCATCGAAGCGGCCCAGGAAGTTCGACAGCAGATAGCCGTCCATCGTCACCAGTGCACGCGGCGCCTGCGTGGTGGAGAAGCTGCGGCCGCCGACCAGCGCATTGCGGTCGCCGCTATAGCGCTTGCGGATCGTCATGCTGGGCAGGTTGCGCAGCGCGTCTTCCGGGTTAAAGATGTTCTGCTGCTGGCGCAGTTCTTCCTGCGTCTTGGTGACGCTGGTGGTCGGCAGGTCGGGATCGAGGCTGCTGCGGGCGCTGTTGATGGTCACGGTCGGCATGGCTGCATCGTCGGCGCAGGCGTAGCCGCCGGTGGCCAGTGCCAGCGAGATCGCTGCGGCCAAAGGTCGTATGGTCAGGTTCATAGTTGGGTCTTAGTTGGATAGTGCTTGTGGTTCGTCGTCTTCGCGGCTCCAGTCCGGGAAGGGATCGCTGTAGCTGCGCCATGCAGCGGGGCCTGCGGCGAGTTCCGCCTCGGTCAGTACGCAGGCGTCGAACGCGGCTTCGATGGCGCCTGCTTCCATGTGGCGGCCGATGAATACCAGTTCGTTGAGGCGGTCGCCATACGGTTCGGCCCATACGGCTTCAATCGCCAGGCGGTCTGGATCGCCTTTGGGCGGCCAGTTCTCCTTTCCGCTGGCGGCCCACCATTGTCCGACCGGTTCCACCGAGGCGATTTTGCCGGCGCGCGAATACGCCACGGCCCATTCGGGACGGCTGGCCAGCCAGACGTAGCCCTTGGCCCGTATCAGACCGGGGAAGGCCTGGTCCAGGAACTGGTCGAAGCGCTGTGGATGCAGGGGCCGGCGGTCGCGCAGCACGAAGCTGTCGATGCCGTATTCGTCGGTTTCCGGCGTGTGGATGCCGGCCAGTTCGCGCGCCCATCCCGCCATCTGGCTGGCGCGCTCAAGGTTGAATTTTCCGGTGCCGAGTATTTTGTCGAGGGCCACGCGGCCTTGTTCGGCGTAGGTGATCGCGGCGGTGGGATTGAGCGCCTTGATGACGGCGCGGACTTCGCCCAGCTGTTCCAGCGTGACCAGATCGGTCTTGCTGACGACGATGACGTCGGCGAACTCGATCTGCTCCGACAGCAGCGCAGCCAGCGTGCGGTCGTCGCCTTCGCCGGCGGTTTCTCCGCGCTGCGCCAGGAAGTCGGTGCTGTGGTAGTCGTTGAGCAGATTGAGGGCGTCGACCACCGTCACCATCGTATCGATGCGGGCGATGTGGTTGAGCGAGTCGCCGTGTTCGTCCTCGAAATCGAAGGTGGCGGCGATGGGCATCGGCTCGCCGACGCCAGTCGATTCGATCAGCAGGTAGTCGAAGCGCTGGCTGGCGGCCAGCTTGCGCACCTCCAGCAGCAGGTCTTCGCGCAGCGTGCAGCAGATGCAGCCGTTGCTCATCTCGACCATCTTCTCTTCGGTGCGGGACAGCGCGGCGCCGGCGTTCTCCGCGCCTTTGCGCAGCAGCGAGGCGTCGATATTCACCTCGCTCATGTCGTTGACGATGACGGCGACGCGCAGGCCTTCGCGGTTTGCCAGCACGTGGTTGAGGAGGGTGGTCTTGCCGGCGCCTAGAAAGCCGGAAAGGACTGTGACCGGCAGCCGGGTATCGAGCTTGGACATGAGATTCTCGCGGTGGTTGCGCGTGTGCGCAGGGATTGATGGGATACTCTCTAATGCAATTGACTTGCATAATCGATCTGCATCATAGTTGGTCTGGATTGTTAATGCAATACAGTTGCATTAAAATTTCTGCGGTGGGAATGGACGTGACGATGCGGCAGGCCGCCCTTGCCGGGGCCTGTCGCTATGAGGACGAACGATTGCGGGAGTTAGCGCTTGGCGCAGTGCGGGCAGGTGCCCTTGATGAGGAAGTCCATTTCCTGGCTCTGGAAGCCTTCGGGAAGCTTGATCTTGCGCGGTAGCGCGACCTCGGTAAAGCAGGTCACTTCCTCGCAGCTGGTGCATTGGAAGTGTGCGTGTTCGTGCGAGTGGTGGCCGGCGCCCGCGCTGAAGCGCCAGACGGTGTCGGCGCCGGCGATGCGGTGTACCAGTTCGTTCTCGGTCAGCCATTCCAGCACGCGGTACAGCGTGACCGGGTCGAGTGCGGCGTCGGACAACTGGGCGTGGATCTCGTGATGCGTCAGCGACTTGTGCTGGGCCAGCAGAAACTCCAGCACCGTGACGCGCGGGCGCGTCACGCGGGCGCCGGTGGCACGTATCAGGGTTTCTGCTTGGTCTGCTACTGGGGTATGCATGATGTCGGTGTTAGTGGATGAAGCACCGACATCTTATCACGCCCGGCTAAAGATCAGCCCAAGGCTTCGGCCGGGCCGAAGAACTCGTAGTAGGTTTGCGACTGCGGCACGCCCAGTTCCAGCAGGTGCGACTTGATGGCTTTCATGAATGGCGTCGGGCCGAGGAAGTAGGCTTCGACGTCGCGCGTCTCCGGCAGCCAGGCGCCCAGTTTCTGCTGGTCGATGTAGCCGGTGGCATGCGGCTGCGGGCCGGCGTCATTGGCCGCTTCGTAGCAGTAGAAGCGTTGCAGTTGCGGGTGTTGTGCCGCCAGCGCGTCGATGTGGTCACGGAAGGCGTGCACGTTGGCGTGGCGTGCCGCGTGGATGAAGTGGATGCGGCGGCCGGAGGTCAGCGCCGCCGTCAGCATCGCCAGCGTAGGCGTGATGCCGACGCCGCCGCTGATCAGCACCAGCGGCTTGTCGCTGTCCGCCAGCGTGAAGTCGCCCGACGGCGGGAACAGTTGCAGGCTGTCGCCAACGCCGACATGGTCGTGCAGGTAGTTGGACACCGCGCCACCCGGCTCGCGCTTGACGCTGATGCGGTAGCTGCTGCCGTTGCTCACCGCTGACAGCGAGTACTGGCGGCGCTGCTCTTCGCCGTTCACTACTGCCAGCAGGCCGATATACTGGCCCGGAGCATGCGCCACCACCTTGCCGCCGTCCGCCGGCTGCAAGACGAAGGAGGTGACTTCGTCGCTTTCCGCCGTCTTCGATACGACCTTGAACTCGCGCGCGCCGCTCCAGCCGCCTTCTGCCGCAGCGTTCTTTTCGTAGATGCTTTGCTCGGCGCCGGCCAGGATGTCGGCCAGTTGTCCGTAAGCCGCGCCCCATGCGTCCAGCACCGCGTCGGTGGCGACGTCGGCGCCCAGTACTTCGCGGATCGCCTTCAGCAGCGAGGCGCCGACCATAGGATAGTGCTCGCGCTGGATTTGCAGCGATACATGCTTGTTGATGATGGTGGAAACCAGCGGACCCAGTTGCTCCAGCCGTTCGATATTCTTCGCGTACATCAGCACCGCGTTGGCCAGTGCGCGCTGTTGATTGCCGTCCGCCTGGTTGGCCTGGTTGAAGATGGGCTTCACTTGCGGGAAGTCGCGGAACAGCGTCAGATAGAAGTGGCGCGTCAGCGCTTCGCCGCCTTGTTCGAGAATCGGGACGGTGGCGCTGATGATGGCTTTTTGTTCGGTGCTGAGCATTTTACGGTCCATGTTTGGTTTCGACATAAAGAAGTATATCACATGAATGTTTAAATGTCAGAGCAGGCGCAATCGAAAAAATCCGATTGCGCCTGCGGGCTTGCTGCTTAAAGATCGAACTTTAGTTCCGCCACGTAGGTCCGTTGCGGATACGGGTGGAAGTTCCAGTACTTGTAGTTGTTGAGGTTATCGATACCCACGGCGGCGCTCCACTGGCGGTTGATGCGGTAGCGTGCGCGCACGTCGGTGGTGAAGTATTTGCTGGCGCCCATGTAGGCGAAGCCATTGACGTCGGTGTTGTCCAGCGTCGAGTATTGACGGCCGCTGTAGCGCGCCGCCAGCGTCAGCGACAGCTGGTCGTTCACGTCGTAGTTGGCGACGCCGGTGGCACGCCACTCGGGTATGCGGGGCTGCCACTTGCCCACGCTGGCGGCGAACTTGTCGTTGCGGGCGATCTTGGAATCGGTCCAGGTGAGGCTGGAGCTCAGGCCCAGGCCACGCACCCACACATCGTCCGCCGTGTAGGCGGCTTCCAGGCCCTTGGTGTTGATGCGGTCGACGTTCTGCACGGTGCTGACCGAGGCGCCGGCCAGCACGTTCACTTGCGAGTACAGCGCGTCCTTGGTGCGTTCGCCGAACGCGGTCAGGCGCAGCTGGCCTGAGGCCAGGCGGCGTTCCGCAGTCAGCTCGGTGGTCCAGGATTTTTCCGGCTTCAGATTCGGATCGTTGTTGATCAGCTGTCCGCTCGCATTGATGCCGCCCTGGTACAACTCGGACACGGTCGGCATGCGTACGGCACGGCCCAGCGAGGCTTTCAGCACCCATGCATCGCTGGCCTGATACGCCAGCGCGGCTTTCGGCGACAGGTAGTTTTCGCTGCGCTCCGGATGCGGCTTGGTGGTCAGGCGGTTGGAGGTGGCGCCGTCGTGCGCGGTCCAGCGCTCGTAGCGCATGCCCAGCACCGTCTTCCACTCCGGTGCGAACTTCCAGCTGTCCTGCGCATACAGGCTGTTGGTTTCGGTCTTGCCGGCGAAGGCGGAGTTGCGGTCGCCCGGTGCGCCGTCGATCCAGTTGCTGGTGGTGTTCTCGATGCTGGCCAGCTTGTAGGCTTCGCGCTGGTAGCCGAATTCCGCCACATGCGCGGCATCCGGACGCCATACGCCCTTGGCCGACAAGGTGTTCCAGCCGGTGCCGCCCTGGTTGACGATGCGGCCCGGGCCTCCGGACAATGCGCCTGGCAGTTCGACGGTGGCTGCGCGCAGGCGGTCCTTGTCGTAGTCGTACAGGCTGGCGGCCAGCTCCCAGTCGAACACGCCCCTGGTGTTGGACTTGACGGTCAGGCCGTGCATCACGTGCTGCAGTTTTTCATTCGACACGTTGAAGTCCGTCGCGCCCAGCGTGTAGCTGCTGCCGGCGATGTTGACGGCGCCGAAGTAGACCGGGCGTCCCGCCGCATCGCGCAGATAGGTTTCGGGACGGCCTTCGGAATCGTTGCGCCACAGGCCGAAGGTGTAGGTGGCACGCACCGTTGGCGAGAAGTCGTAGGCAAGCTTGGCCTTGAACTGGTCCTGCACCGTGTGGTACTGGGTGCCGGCGCCCAGCAGCAGCCAGTTGCTGTTGGTGCGGTCCAGGCCCGCGACCGCGCCGGTGACGGGGATGCCCGCGCTGCTTGGCTTGCTGACGTTCTTGGCGGGGAAGGTCAGTGGCTGGCCTTCGCTGTCGGTGCGGCTCACGTCCACATACCACGACCAGGCGCCCTGGCGGTCGCCCAGCGCGATGCTGGCGCGCTTGCCGTCGTAGCTGTCGCTGGTGCCATACAGGTCGAAGGGCTGGTGCGTCAGCGTCAGCTTGGCGTGGGCCTCGAATTTGGTCGGCATGCGGGTGACGTAATCGACCACCGCACCGACCGAGTTGCCGCCGTAGGCCGCGGAGAAGGGACCGTACAGCACATCGACGCGATCGATTTGCTCCGGGCTGACCATGCCCCAGCGCGGCGCGAAGCTGGCGCCGTTGCCCAGGTAGTTGGACAGCAGGATGCCGTCGGCGTACACCATCGAGCGCGCACTGTTGCCGGTGCCGGAAGCGCGGGTGGACAGCACGGCGTGGTTGTAGTCGCCGATGTAGCGCTTGCGCACCAGCAGGCTGGGAAGGTATTTCAACGCGTCTTCGGCGTCGGTGGCGTTGATGGTCTTTTCGATTTCGGCCTGGGTGATGCCTTCAATCGTGGTCGGGATCTGCGTCGGCAGCGAGGTCGGACGGTTGCCGGTAATGGTGACGGTGCCCAGTAAATGGACTGGCGCGTCCTCCGCGCAGGCGAAGGTGGAGAAGGCGGCAAGCAGCGCCAGCGCCAATGGTGACATGGTCGTTTTCATGGTGTTCCTGATGTTGGGATGATGACCGCTACCCGCGCACGATGGCGACGGGCGGCAGCGGATACGGCAGACGATCAGGAACGGGCGGGCGGTCCGCGCGGTTTGGCGGCGCTCCAGCTATGCAGCGGGCGCGGGGCGTTGTAGAACAGCGGTGGGTAGTAGTCATGGCCGCCGATGACGGCGAAGCTGGCCATGACAGGCGGCAGCAGCGCGTACGTGCCGCCGTGGGTGGCGCAGTACGGGCAGTGCTCCGTGGTGTGGTCGTACTTGGCCGGGGATTTCTTGATCTGGTCGACCGAGCAGATCTCGGCGTAGCCGTAAGGTGAAGACGGCGTCATGGCGCGTGAAACAGCAGGCGCGAGTGCACTGAACAGGACGGCCATGATGGCGATCCAGAGGTACAGTGTCCGGCGTTTCACGAATTTGTGCATGGTCCCAATTATAACAAATCTCCACGCATTTACATTTGAGAATGAGAAGTGTTATCATTTGCGCCGTTGAAACTGAACTACACCTCACTATGCCGCTGACTACCCTCCCGTTCAAACGTTCGCTGATCGCCGCCGCCGTGTCCTTGCTGGCCTTGTCTTCCCATGCGCAGGAAGCCGCCGCGCCCATCGAATCGATCCAGGTGTCGGGCAGCTGGCTGGGGTCGGGTTTGCAGAACAGCGTGAAGAACTTCGCCGGCGCCCGCACCGTGATGAAGAAGGAAGACATCGACAACACCGGCGCAGCCGACATCGGCGACGTGATGCGCCGCATTCCGGGCGTGCAGGCCACCGACAACTCCGGTACCGCCGGCAGCGCGGTCTCGCTCAACATCGGCGTGCGCGGCTTGACGGGGCGCTACTCGCCGCGCTCGACCGTGCTGCTCGACGGCATTCCGCTGGCGGTCGCGCCTTACGGCCAGCCGCAGCTGTCGTTCGCGCCGGTCAGCCTGAACAACATCGAATCGATCGACGTGGTGCGCGGCGGCGGCGCGGTGCGCTACGGCCCGCAGAACGTCGGCGGCATCATCAACTTCCGCAGCCGTTCGATTCCGGACACGGCGGGCGTGAGCGGCGACGCCAGCTTCCGCTACAACGACTTTGGCCAGGGTGGCCAGAATCGTCAATACAGCGCCTTCGTCGGCACGCAGCAGGAGAGTGGGCTGGGCGTGGCGGTGCTGTACTCGGGCATGGCCGGCAGCGAATGGCGCGCGGGCAGCGACGAGAAGGTCAACGATCTGGCGCTGAAGTTCCGTTATCAATTGACGCCGCACAGCGAGGTGAACGCCAAGCTGTCCTACTACGAAGTCAATTCGCGCACGCCGGGCGGCCTGACGGTGGCGCAGTACAACGCCGATCCATTCCAGAACACAAGGCCTACCGACTTCTGGAGCGGCGACCGCCGCAGCGCCGATGTCGGCTACCTGAACACCTTGTCGGCCACGCAGGAGCTGGAGGTCAAGGCCTACTACAGCGACAGCTTCCGTCAGAGCTCGCTGATCAACGCCGCCAAGACCCAGCTGACCTGGCAGCCGCGCAACTACGAGGTGCTGGGCATCGAACCGCGCTACACGCAGCGCTTTGCCGGTGGCGGCATGACGCATGACGTGACGGTCGGCTACCGCTATCTGCGCGAGCGGGGTGATGACAACAACTACATCCAGACCGTGTCCACCGGCGCCAAGGGAGCGATCTCCACCTTCGTCAACAGCACCGATGCGCATGCCGTGTACATCGACGACCGCATCGCCGTGGGTGCATGGCGCATCACGCCGGGCGTGCGATACGAGCACATCAAGTCCGAGCGCAACGACCTGAGCGCCAAATCGACCTTCGAGACCGAGAACAGCAAGGCGCTGCCGTCGTTGAACGTGGCGTACCTGGTGAACCGCGCGCTGACCGTGTTCGCCAACTACACCACGTCTTTCGGACCGGTGCAGAACACGCAGCTGAACTCGCAGACGCCAACCAATCCGCTGGTGCCCGAGCTGGCCAAGACGGCCGAACTGGGCGCGCGCTGGAAGAGCGGGGCGGTCAATGCCGAAGTGACGGCCTTCAAGCTGAAGTTCGATAACCAGATCCTGCAAGTGCCGGGCACGACGCCGCCCGTGTTCCGCAACCTCGGCGCCACCAGTCACGACGGCATCGAGACGGCGGCCGACTACAGCTTCGACGACGCCGGCGCGCTGGCCGGGTTGAACGTGTACGCCAACTACACCTACACCCGGGCGATCCAGGATTCCGGTTCGACCGCCGGCATGGAGGTGCCGTTCTACTCGCGCAACACCGACACGCTGGGCGCGCGCTACCGCGTCGGTGCATGGACGGCCAACCTGTCGACCACGCATCAAAGCAAGCAGTATTCGGACGCCGCGAACACCGTGGCCGAAGCGGCCAACGGCAGCAACGGCGTGGTGCCGGGCTTCCGCCTGTGGAATGCGCAGCTGAGCTGGAAGTTGCCGGGCAAGCCGGGCTACGAAGTCATGGCAGGCGTCAACAACATCGCCGACAAGCGCTACTACACCCGCAACGTCGACGGCAACGCCGGCCGCATGGTGGGCGCCCCGCGCATGGCCTACGTCCAGCTGCGGGCCACCTTTTAAATAGGCTGGCTCGGGGCGTAGGACAAAGATGACATTTTGCAATGTTCATAACCTACATAGGACTACAGGGTGCTCCTATACCTGCTGATTGGGTGCGCGGATACAGTGTCTACATCGGCAAGGCGAATTCGCCGCTGTGATCCACACGACATGATTCGAAGGATCAATCAGACACAAGAGGCGCATCATGAACAGCACCCAACTCAACGCAGCTCCTGGTTCAACCATCAGCCTGATCGGCGCGCAACAGAACGATTTGCTGCGCGCCCTGTCACGCGAAGATCTGACAGCTCTGTTTGGCGACCTGGAACTGGTCACGCTGCCCGCAGATAAGCACCTGTTCGACTTCGGCGATCAGGTGGAATACTCCTACTTCCCGACCAACGCCATCGTCTCCCTGCAATATGTGATGGAAGACGGCGCCAGCACCGAGATCGCCGTCGTCGGCAGCGAGGGCGTGGTGGGCGTGGCGCTGTATCCGGCCGAACGCGCCAGCTACTCGGCCGTGGTGCAGTGCGCGGGCTACGGCTATCGCCTGCGCACCGACGTGCTGCGCGAAGCCTTCTACAGCGGCGGCCCGCTGGCCCAGCTGTTGATGCGCTACACCAGCGCGATGTTTGCCCAGCTGGCGCAAAGCGTCGCCGGCAGCCGCCACACCAGCATCGAACAGAAGCTGTGCCGCTGGCTGCTGGAGCGCCTGGACCGCTCGACGTCGAACGAGTTGAAGGTAACGCAGGAAATGATCGCCAATATGCTGGGCGTGCGCCGCGAAAGCATCACCGGCGCGGCAGGCAAATTGTCGGAGGAAGGGTTGATCGCCTATCGCCGCGGCTGCGTCACGGTGCTGGACCGCGACCTGATGGAACGCCGCGCCGGCAGCTGCTATCAGGCAGCGCGCTCCGGTGCGGCAACGGCGATGCGATACGCGGCGTAAGGATTAGTGCAGCACCCGGGAACGGGGCTGCATGCTGAAGCCGGCATAGTCCATGCGCGGCTCAAGATGAATGGCCTGGGCCTGGTCGAGCTTGCGTTGCACCAGTTTATGCCAGGCGCTGGCCCAGCGGGCCGCCAGTTGTGATTCCTCCGCAGAACGCGCATACAGCGTCCTCTCCACGGCGATTTTCTGTCTTTGCAGGGCGTAGGTGGCAGATATCAGAGTAGTCATGGCGGTGGCGATGCTGGCTAGGGTTAAGTAGTATGCGGTGCCATTGTGCCCGGCTTGCCCCCTTTCTGAATGTGCGCCATTTCACCCATGGCGATCAGAAAGCGAATATGCGCGTGTAAAATGCTGCCTCTGTTGTGTTTTCACATCACCTTCCGCCCGAAATATTTCCATGTCGCCAATTAATTTTTCCAGGAACGCATTGGCGGGCTTGACCACGTCCTTCGCGCTGGTACCCGAATGCATAGCTTTTGCACTGGTCGCGCAGCTCAATCCGCTGGCCGGACTGTACGGTGCGTTCTTCATTTGTACGATGACTGCGCTGTTCGGCGGCCGCCCGGGCATGATTTCCGGCGCCGCCGGGTCGATGGCGGTGGTGATCGTGGCGCTGGTCGCCCAGCATGGCTTGCAATATTTCCTGGCGACGGTGGTGCTGAGCGGACTCATCATGCTGATGTTTGGCTTGCTGCGGCTGGGCAAGCTGATCAGCATGGTGCCGCATCCGGTGATGCTGGGCTTCGTCAACGGCCTGGCCATCGTCATCGCCTGGTCGCAGCTGCAGCACTTTAAAGTGGGCGGCGCGTGGATGCAGGGTGACGCGCTGATGTGGATGTGCGGCCTGGTGGCGCTGACGATGGCGGTGGTGTACCTGCTGCCGCGTGTGACGAAGGCGGTGCCGCCGGCTTTGGTGGCGATCGTCGGCGTGGGCTTGCTGTCGCAACTGCTGCACCTGCCGGCGCGTACGCTGGGCGATATGGCGCATATCGCCGGCGGCTTGCCAGCCTGGCAGATCCCCACAGTGCCGATGACGGTCGAGACGCTGCGCATCGTACTGCCCTATGCGCTGCTGATGGCGGTGGTCGGCCTGCTGGAGACGTTGCTGACCTTCAATCTCACCGATGAAATCACGGAAACGCGCGGCTTGCCGGATCGCGAATGCGTGGCGCTGGGCGCGGCGAACATGGTCTCGGGTCTGTTCGGTGGCATGGGCGGCTGCGCGATGATAGGCCAGACCATGATCAATCTGGGCTCCGGCGGCCGCACGCGGGTGTCCGGCGCGGTAGCGGGGATAATGATTTTACTGTTTATACTGTTTCTGTCGCCGCTGATCGAGCGCATACCGCTGGCGGCGCTGGTGGGTGTGATGTTCGTGGTGGCGCAGCAGACCTTTGCCTGGGGCTCGCTGCGGGTGCTGGGCAAGGTGCCGCGCCATGATGCCTTGCTGATCGTGGTGGTGACTGCCATCACCGTGGCGACCGATCTGGCGGTAGCGGTGCTTTGCGGGATCGTGATCGCGGCGCTCAGTTTCGCCTGGCGCCACGCGCGCGAGGTCCGGGCCGATGTGGCGCAGGGCGCCGACGGCGTCAAGCACTACACGCCGCATGGCACCTTGTTCTTCGCCTCGGTCGCGCACTTCAACGATCTGTTCGACGTGCAGGGCGATCCGTCTGCGGTGACGCTGGATTGCCGCCATCTGCGGCTGGCCGATCATTCTGCCGTGGTGGCGGTGTCCGCCTTGCACGAGCGTTATGCCAAGGCTGGCAAGGCATTGCAGATACAGAATTTATCGAGGCGCTGCGAACTGTTGCTGGACAGGGCGGGAGCCGCGGTTACGGCATGAAGTCCTGATCGAGTATCTGCGCCACGGAATACGGATTGTCGGCCGGGAAGGCGCTGGCAGGCAAGCCGGTTTCCGCCGCTGCCATTCGGACTGCGGCGGGATAGATCTGGTGAACGTATTCCGGCAGCGCCGCTCGCAGGCTGGGACTGTCTTCCAGCAGCAGCGTCAGGCGTTCTCGTTGCTCGATCAACGTGGCCCGCCACCTGTTCTTTGGATGCTCAGGCTGGAACTGGCATTTGAGCAGATGCATGACCAGCACGCGCAGCCGGTTTTTCAGTGTTCTCAGCTCTCGCTTATTAATGCCATCGAGCTCCGCTATCAGATTCTTGATGTCCAATTCGGAGAACCTGCGACCTAGCAGCAGCCGGATTTGCGCATCTGTCCACAGCGCCAGATCGTCGTCGTAGCTAGGGTATTTGCGGGATTGGACCAGGGTTTGCATGGCGCACCTCAAGGCCGCTAGGGCATGAAGTCCTGATCCATCAACTGCGCCATTGAATAGGGCAGGCGTAGCGGGAAGGTTTCTTCGTCTAGCCCCGTCTCTTTTGCCGCTCTGCGGCGGGCGATGGGGTAGCACTCCACGGCAAACTGCGGCATTTTTGCGCGTGTGCTCGGGCTATCTTTCAGCAGCCGCGCGATGCGGTAGCGCTGCTCTATCAACGTGGATTGCCACTTGTTCTGCGGATAGTCTTTTTGAAACTGGCACTTGAGCAGGTGCATGATCAGCACCGTCAGTCTGCTGTCGAGTTCGTGCTCATATTGTTTTTTCATGCCGTCGAGCTCCGCGACCAGGTTCTCTATGTCCAACTCGGAGAACCTGCGATCCAGCAGCAGTTGGATTTGCGCATCTATCCACTGCGCCAGATCGTCGTCGTAGCTCGGGTATTTGCGGGATTGGACCAAGGTTTGCATGGCGCACCTCCAGAGGCGCCATGCTAGTCCTTCACCGGTCCCCGCGTTTGATTCCGCTCAATAGAAATAAGGTGTCTTGCGCGCCCACTCGTTGTTCTTGTAACGCTTGTGCAATAGCGTGAAGGCGTTCTTCGACAAGGTCTTGGAATCCGCGTCCAGGCAGCCTCCACGCGTCGATTGCACCGTCACGTACAGCAGCCACGGCAGCTCCGGATCGTTCGGCACGGCGGTGGCGCGTTGCAGGATCTGGTCGCCGATGTAGCCGGTGGCCGTCTTCAAGGTGGACAGTTGCGCAAGCTCCTTGTCGCGGGCGGCGCCGTTGCCCAGGTCCGGCATCGGCAGCGTATGTTCGGCGTCGGTGTTTTCGCCGTAGCTGTCGCCAGCCTTGGCCGGCACCTTGCACCACATGTCGGCCAGCGTGTCGTCCGGCGCGCGCACCGCCAACTCGCCGTTGTAGCCGTTATACATTGGCGACAGGCCGTATTTCAGCGCGTTCACCAGCATCCAGTAGCGATGCTCCGGCGTGCCCGCCAGCTTGCGGTACTTCTGCATCACGGGCGTCAGCAGCGGCGCGTTCTGTTCGATTTGCTGGGTTGCGCCCAGCGCAGTTTCGTCCTGGCCCAGCAGGTCTGCACGCATCCATGCGGCGATGGCGATGCGCGCGCGCAGGGCCTTCGGCAGCTTCTGGTTCGCGGCCAGTGCCGACAGGTCGGCCGTGGACAGGCCGCTGTTCAACCAGCGGATGCCGTCGGCGGCGATGTCCACCCGCGCTGCGACTGGCGTGGCGCCTGGCTCTTCGCTTGCCTTGGCCAACTCGCCGGTATCGGGGTCGAGATCGTGGCTCTCCGTGCGCAGCAGATAGTTGGCGGCATCCGCCGTCGACGACGCCACCGCGAAGCGCTCCTGCAGGAACTGGTTGCGTGCGCTGACCGAACGGTTGGCCGCCAGCGTTGGGCCGCTCAGAATCGCGTCGCCCAGCGTGCGCGCCTTGTCGGCCTGCTTGCTCAGACGGTAGTGGCGCACCAGCGCGTAACGCAGCGTCAGATACTCAGGCGCGGAAACAGGCGCCTGCTGCACGGCCTTCTCCAATTCCGGCGTCAGCGTATCGGACAGCATGACAGCGGCCAGCATCCACACGCGCGCCTGGGCCTTGTTGCCTTGCTTGGCGTAGCGGTTCCACTGGTCGATCGCGTGCGTGCGCTCGACCGCGCAGCTGCGCTTGGCCTGGTACTCCTGGCACGCCTGGATGGTCTGCATCCAGTCGATAAAGCCTGCCGCGCCGCGCAGGGCGGGGCGGGCGTCGGCCTGTTCGGCGACGGGTGGTTGCAGCAGGTCGTTGGCCAGCACGCGCCAGTCGCCCAGATGATCGTCCAGATACGGATTGGTGCGCGGATCGTCCAGCAGCTTGCTCAGTTCCGCAAAGCGCAGCGTCGGCGTCAACCGCACCTGCATGCTGCGCACGATGGCGCGGCTGGCCTCATGCAGCGACGACAGCTCCGGATTGGCGAGGATATGATCGGCGCTGGCCTGGATCACGGCCAGCTTCTTCTGCGCAGCCGCCAGCCGCACCGCTGCGGCGGCCGGGCCTTCGCGGCGGGCGTCGAGCCGCTCCTGCCACATCGCCTGATCGGCGTTCGGGCCCGGCACAAACACGGCGGCACGCGCCTGCGAGCGCAGGTTCAGATACTCGCCCCACTGGCGCAGCGGATGCTTGTCGGTGGCGCCGATCTTGGCGAACAGGCTGCCGCTTAGCGCATAGTTCTCACCGTAGAAGGCGGCCGACGCCAGCTGGTACTGCTGCATCTGGCGCCAGTACAGCGCCTCCGTTGCCGGCAACTCCACCGGTGCCGGTATCACGCGCTTGACGCCATCGTAGAAATTGCGCTTCGTTTCCGCATCGTCGCCGCAGAACTTGAAGACCTGGCGTTGCGTCGTGATCCACGCGTTCAGGCGGGCCGGCGTCGCATCGCTGCGGCGTGCCAGATCGTTCAAGGTGGCGGTGGCGAAGGTGTAGCTGCCCAGCGGACAAGTGAGGTAGCCGTTGGCCATGCTGTCGTCGTCCTTGGGCGCGACCGGCGCCTGCTTCAGCGCCGTGCTGATGGCGGCCTGCCAGGCGGCATAGACCTTCTTGCCTTCGCCCGCGTCGACCCAGCCGCCGTTACGGCTGCCGATCGCGCGCAGCAGGCCGCCCTGCGGATTCGGCGCGGCTTTCATATCGTCCGCGCCGAGCAGCACGCTGCGCCAGGCGGTGTACAGGTACATCCGCTCGTAGGTCGGCATCAGCACACCCAGCTCGCCGCTTTGATAGCGGCCCAGCGCGATATCCGGCCCGCTGCGGGTGACGTAGGAATCCCACGAACCGCCGCCGCTGGCGCCGACATTGGCGCAGGCCAGCAGTGCCGCAGCGATGATGAGTGGACGAAGACGATGTGTCATGGAGTGCTCCTTGAAAGCGGCGACAGGTCCGCGCCGGCACGCTTCCATGCGTGGCGGTCGAACCAGTAGGTTTTATGATATCGCGCCGCGACTTGCGGTGCGAACGGTTCCTGAGGCGAGAATCCAGCGCTGCCCGCGCGGCAGCTGGCGTGCAGCGTCGCGGGCGATTGTTCGACGATGGCGCGCATGCCGGCGTTGTCGCGGCCCATGCGGAAGAACATCGGCACCACTTCGTCGGCTGCCAGTCCGTCCAGCCAGGCCGGCGAGCGGCACCACCAGGCCAGCGCGGTCACGCTCAACTTGATGTGCGGCGGCAGCGCGGCGCGCAGTTGTTTGACCAGCGAACGATAGAACTCGCGCTGCGAGGGCTTGGCCTCCATATCCAGCTGCACCCAGCCGGACGTGCCGACTGCGGCCGCATCGAGCAGCGCCTGCACGATCATTGCGCGGCTGGCTTCAATATTCTGTGGTGGATTGACGGTGCTGACTTCCACATGCAGCACCGGCGTCACCCGCGTGGCGGCGGGCATCGCGGGCTGGCGCATGCGCGGACGGGTGCGTGCGGTGTCGCCGGTCAGCAGGATATGGCGTTGAAGGACGGCCGCTTCGGGCGCCGACCACACGGGCAGCAGCGCTTCGTCCCACAGCCACGCGACGGCCTGCGCGCGGGCGGCGCAAGGGCATAGCAGCAGGGCGCACAAGGCCAGGCGGAGGAATAGGGAGGGCATCGGTAAAACGGAGCGGCAAGGTGCTCCATTTTACCGGCATTTACTATTTTTACAAGGTTGGTTTATTTGCCTTCAAGCGCAGCGATCGCCGCCGCCACGCCCGCACCGTAGGCCGGATCGGCCTGCGTACAGTTGTGGATATGGCGTTGCTGCACCGGCTTCGATACGCCGTGGATGGCGCGCGCCGTGTTCTCGAACAGCAGCTGCTTCTTCTCGGCGGTCAGTAGGCGGAACAGATTGCCCGGCTGCGAGTAGTAGTCGGTGTCGACGCGGTGATCCCAGTGGCCGGCCGCGCCTTCCAGCGACAGCGGCGGTTCGGCGAACTGCGGCTGCTGCAGCCATTCGCCACGGCTGTTCGGCTCATACGACGTGCCGGCGCCGTGATTGCCGTCGGTGCGCATGGCGCCGTCGCGATGGTAGCTGTGGAACGGGCACTTGGGCGCGTTGACCGGAATCGCGTGATGATTCACGCCCAGGCGGTAGCGCGCGGCGTCGCCATACGAGAACAGGCGCGATTGCAGCATTTTGTCCGGCGAGAAGCTCACGCCCGGCACCACGTTGGCCGGCGAGAAGGCCGACTGTTCGACGTCCGCGAAGTAGTTCTCCGGATTGCGGTTCAATTCCAGCACGCCGACGTCGATCAGCGGATAGTCCTTGTGCGGCCAGATCTTGGTCAGGTCGAACGGGTTGTATGGCACCTTGGATGCTTCGTTCTCCGGCATGATCTGCACCGCCAGCTTCCAGCGCGGGTAGTCCTTGCTCTCGATGGCGTCGAACAGATCGCGCTGCGAGCTTTCGCGGTCGCGGCCCACCACTTCGGTGGCTTCGGCGTCGCTGAAGTTCTGTATGCCCTGCTGGCAGACGAAGTGGAACTTGACCCAGAAGCGCTCGTTCTTCGGGCTGATGAAGCTGAAGGTATGACTGCCGAAACCGTGCATGTGGCGGTAGCCTTTCGGGATGCCGCGATCGCTCATGACGATGGTGATCTGGTGCAGGGCTTCCGGCAGCAGGGTCCAGAAGTCCCAGTTGTTTTCGGCGCTGCGCAGATTGGTCTTCGGGTCGCGCTTGACGACGTGGTTCAGGTCCGGGAACTTGAGCGGGTCGCGGAAGAAGAACACCGGCGTGTTGTTGCCGACCACGTCCCAGTTGCCTTGCTCGGTATAGAACTTGACGGCGAAGCCTCGGATATCGCGCTCGGCATCGGCCGCGCCGCGTTCGCCGGCCACGGTGGAGAAGCGCATGAAGATGTCAGTCTTCTTGCCGACTTCGGAGAACAGCGCGGCGCGCGTGTACTTGCTGATGTCGTGGGTGACGGTGAAGGTGCCGAAGGCGCCGGAACCCTTGGCGTGCATGCGGCGCTCCGGGATCACCTCGCGCGCGAAGTGGGCCAGCTTTTCCAGGTGCCACACATCTTGCAGCAGGACCGGGCCATGCGGGCCGGCGGTCTGGGTGTTTTGGTTATCGACGACCGGCGCGCCGGCTGCGGTAGTGAGGTTCTTCATGAAACTTCCTTCAACAGTTTTGAGGGTGAATGGAAACTTCCAGCATAACGAACACATTGCTCTTGCACAGCTCCCTTAGGAGAGAGCCCCAAAACAAAAACGCCCGACTGTTGAGCCGGGCGTTCGATACTACCTGATGTCGCGGAAAACTGCCGCGTATTACAGCGTATTACTTGCTTGGGTAGACGATGTCAGCGCGGCGGTTCTGGGCGCGGGCTGCGTCGTCGCTGCCGGTGGCTTTTTCTTTACCGTAGCTGATGGCTTCCATCTGGGTGTCTTTCACGCCTTGTACTTTCAGGGCGGTGATGACGGCTTGTGCGCGCTTCTGGCCCAGGGCCAGGTTGTACTCTGCGCCGCCGCGTTCGTCGGTGTTGCCTTCGACTTTGATCGACACGTTCGGGTTAGCCGACAGGAATTTGCCGTGATCGGCGACCAGTGCGGTGAACTCAGGCTTGACGGTGTACTTGTCGAAGTCGAAGAAAACGCTGCGGTTTTTGTAGATCGAGCTGTTTGGGTCCAGGTAGGCTGGCAGGGACACGGCGACTGGCGCGGCCACTGGTGCCGGTGCTGGTGCGGCCGGTGCGGCTTTGACTGGCTCTGGAGCCGGTGCTGGGGCGACGACTGGGGCTGGGGTGCTGCAAGCGCTCAGAACAGCCAGCGCGCAGGCTGCCAGCAGAATTTTTTGTTGTGCTTTCATTGTAATGCTCCCGAATTGGTTTTTGGACATGCATTGGGTGTGAGGCTAGCTACTCCAGCCGCGTCCGACATTATATAAGGGTTTCCCTCAGAAAAATTGACTTACTGCATTATTTTTTTATCCAAGGGGCAAACGGGGCCAAATCCCTGCCAGCTTCGACGTACCAGGCACGGCGGGCGATGTCGAACTGGGCGCCCAGCGCCTTGACCTGGTCCTTCTCTTGGTAGCTGGCGACGAGGTACTGGCGCGACGGCGCGGCGGCCGGCTTGGCCTGGTTGCGGGCGATGGCGGCATCGGCTGCGGCGGCCGATTTGGGCAGGCGCATTTGCGCGATGAAGGCGCTGCGCAGCGCGGCGTCGGCCGGCGAGAGCAGCGTCAGGCGCGCGCGGGCGCGGGTGGCGCCGACGTAGAACAGGTTTTCTTCCTCGGCCCTGGATTGCGTCGGGTGCGGGAATTCGTCGGCCTGCAGGAAGGGCAGGATCACGTGGTCGAACTCCTTGCCCTTGGCGTTGGCCACGCATTCGATCAGCACCGCCTTGCGTTCGCGCTTGCGGCGCACGAAGGCTTCGCGCGCGTTCATCGCGGCCCAGAACTCGGCCAGGGTTTGCCCCGAGGCGGCCGCCGCTTCCAGCAAGCCCGCCACCGATTTGTTGACTACGCCCGCTTCGTATGGACGCACGAAGATGCGGCGCGCGGTCGCCACCAGCTTCACGCGTTCGCACACTTCGGTCAGCACGGCCGCCGCCGGCGTGGCCGGATCTACGCTGGACAGCCAGGCGATGGTGTCGATGACGGCCTTCTTGGTGGCCGTGCTGGCGACGTCGCGGTAGTTGAGCTCATCGCCGTCGCGCTGCTCGTCTTCGATCAGGAACAGTTCACCCAGCAGTGCCGGATCCTTGACGATCTGCGCCTTCAGGTTGTCCAGGCGGCGCGTGGAGAAGCGCATCTCGCTGAAGGCAATCATGGCGTCGACCACGGCGCCGCGCACCTGCTCCGACTTGACGGCGGCGAAGTCCTTCAGCCCGATCGCCAGCAGGCCGCGCAGGAACAGGATCTCGTCGCGTTGCAGGTAGCCGGCCATGGCGGGCGTGCGGTAGTCGATGTCGGCTTCGATCAGCGCGTTCTCGATGGCCATCGATTGATGGCGGTCGCGTATCAGGATGGCGCAGCCGTCGAGCGGATAGCCGTCGGCCTTCCACTGCTGGACTGCTGCCACGGTTTGCTGCGCGCAGGCGGCGCTGCCGTCGTAGTGGGCCTGGCGGATTTCGGTGCGCAGCGGCAGGCCCGATTCCACTGCCTTCTGCTTGAACTCCGCCATCGCGTAGGCCAGGTGCGGGCCGTGGCGATAGGTGGCCGTGAGCGGGTAGCGCACCAGGTTTGGATAGTTCTGGGCGAAGCGGCGGTTCAGGTATTCGTCGCTGGCGCCCAGCTTGGCGTGGATTACCTGGTCCTTGTCGCCGGCGCCGACGAAGTAGCAGTGCGGCTTGGCGATCAGCGCATCGAGGATCTGGAAGGCCGCTTCATTCAAGTCGTGCAGCTCGTCGCACAGCACGATCCGGTAGTCCGGGAAGTGCTCGGCCAGACGCGCGCCCGCTTGCAGATTGCTGGCCAGGTCGTAGGTGGCGTCGAACGGGCCACGGAACACGGCGCCCGCGCCACCGTCCAGGCGCAGCGTTTCGTATTCGACGGTGGTGAGGTAATCGGTCAGCGGCACGCCCATCAACTCGGCGATTTCTTCAAGGCCCATGTATTCGACATCGGCGGCCAGCGCCATCGTGGCCTTCAGTTGCAGCTGCACGTCGAGGAACTGGGCCAGCGCGATGCTGTGGGTTTGCAGATCGAGGCCCTCCATGCGGCCCGCATGGCGCTCGGCGGCGCGGTCGATCGCCGCCAGCGCGTAGGCCTTCAATTGGCGCGCTTCGGCGCATTGGCGCAGATTGTCGCCGTCGATGCGGTCCAGCTGCTGGCCGGCGAAATCCTCGAAGGTCAGCACGGCGACGCGATGCGCTTGCGCCGGCGGCACGCCGACATCCAGCAGGCGCTGGCGCAGCACGTCCCGCGCTTCCGGCGTGAAGGTCAGCGCCAGGATCTGCTCCGGCGGCAGCTTGCGTGCCAGCGCCTCGCCGATGCGGATCGCCAGCGTGGTGGTTTTGGCGGCGCCGGCGTTGGCGTCCACCAGCACGACCTTGTTCCTGGCCAGCTGGATGGCGGTCTGTTCGGGAGTCGGGATCAGGCCTTGCGGGGTGAAGCGGGGAGGGTTGGCATCGTTCATCCGCTACATTATAGCGACCGGCACGCGCGGGCCGGTGGCGGATGCTGTTTCCAGCGTGGGCGCGTGCGCCAGCGGGTGCAGGCGCGCGGTGGCGCCTTCGATGAACTGGGCGCTGAAGACGCGCCGTTCGACCTGGCTTTCGTGGCTGTCGATGACGGCGCACAGCAGGCTGGCGGCGGCGCAGGCCATCTTCGGCATGGGCTGGCGCAGCGTGGTCAGGTTGTAGCTCAACCAGTTGGACGGCTCGACGGCGTCGAAGCCGGCCACCGACAACTGGCCCGGCACGTCGATGCCCAGTTCATGGCGGGCGCAGTCCAGGCAGCCGATGGCCATCACGTCGCTGCCGCAGATGATGGCGTCCGGGACGCCGCCCATTTGCGCGATCAGGGCCTTGAGGCCGGCGGCGCCGCTGTTGTAGTCGTACTCGCCCGGCACCACCACCGGCGGCGGCAGGCCCAGCTCGGCCAGCCGTTCGACGGCGCCGCGGCGGCGCTCGTTGGCGACGGTGGAATCCTCGGTGCCGGCGATGATGCCGAAGCGCCGATGACCGGCTGCTGCCAGGCGCGACACCAGCATGCGGCCCGCCTCCAGATGGTCGCAGGTGACGGTGTTGACCGACTGGTCGCGCAGCGTGCGGTTGAACAGCACCAGCGGCATGCGGCGGCGTTCGAATTCGGCCACGTGTTCGGCGGACAGGCGGGTGGCGGCGATCACGCCATCGACCTGGAATTGCCAGACATCGGCCAGCACGCGGTCGACATCGGCCTCGCGCGCCAGCGGGAACAGCAGCACGCGCTTGCCCAGGCCGCTCAGCTGCTTGCTCAGTTCTGCCAGCAGTTCGGGGTAGTAGAGATTGGCCAGGTTGGTGACTAGCACCGCCACCATATTGGAGCGGCGCGTGATCAGGCTGCGGGCGGCGGCGTTGGGGATGTAGTCCAGCAGGGCGGCGGCCTTCATCACCCGCGCATGGGTGGACTTGGAGACGCTGGCGCCCGGCTTGAAGCAGCGCGACACCGCCGATTGCGACACGCCGGCCACCAGCGCCACGTCATACGAGGTGACGCGGCGGGCTTCCCGGGCAATGCTGGCTTTGTGTTCGGTGGCGCAGACTTCAATGGTCGGCTTGGATTTGGTCATCGTCTCGTGGCCTGCGTACAGCGGCTTGCATATTTGTCAGTTAATTCAGCATAATCAAAATCTTACCCAATGGCAACAATAATCGTTTTTCTCTCAAGAAATATTAAGGCAGGTGTGGTTCGGCTGCAATTTTTCCATGGAGACGGGGTTTTCTGATAACATAACGCCCCTTTATTCACGTGAAGGGTCGACATGGCCATTGCTTGCGGCGTCGATTTTGGCACGTCAAATTCCACGGTGGGCTGGGTGCGTCCCGGACATCCGGTGATGTTGGGACTGGAAGAGGGCAAGACCACCTTGCCGTCGGTGGTTTTCTTCAACGCCGAGGACGAAGAAGTTACCTTCGGACGTGCAGCGCTGGCCGAATATCTGGCCGGCTACGAGGGGCGCCTGATGCGCTCCATGAAAAGTTTGCTCGGTACCAGCCTGATCGACGGCCAGACCGAGGTGGGCGGCCGCGCGCTGCCGTTCCGCGCCTTGCTGGCGCAGTTCATCGGCGAGGTCAAGCGCCGCGCCGAACAATCGGCCGGACGCCAGTTCACGTCGGCCGTGTTCGGCCGTCCCGTGCATTTCATCGATGACAGCAAGGAAAACGACCAGCTGGCCGAGGATACCCTGGCCGAGGTGGCGCGTTCCGTCGGCTTCAAGGACATCGCTTTCCAGTTCGAGCCGATCGCTGCGGCGTTCGACTACGAGTCGCAGATAGCCCGCGAAGAGCTGGTGCTGATCGCCGACATCGGCGGCGGTACTTCGGACTTTTCGCTGGTGCGCCTGTCGCCCGAGCGCGCCAAGAAGGCCGAGCGCCGCGACGACATCCTGGCCAATGGCGGCGTGCACATCGGCGGTACCGATTTCGATAAATACCTGAGCCTGTCTTCTGTGATGCCGCTGCTGGGCTACGGCAGCCGCCTGCGCAACAACAGCGAGGTACCGTCCAGCTATTTCTTCAACCTGGCGACCTGGCACACCATCAACCAGGCCTACACCAAGAAGATGTGGACCCAGCTGTCCGACCTGCTGCGCGATGCGGCGGAACAGGAAAAGCTCGGCCGCCTGCAAAAGCTGATCGACCAGCGTGCCGGCCACTGGCTGGCGATGAAGGTGGAGGAGGGCAAGATCGCCCTGTCCGACGCCGCCAAGGTGCAGCTGTCGCTGGACCGCCTGTCGCCGGCCGTGACGCTGGAGCTGGACCGCGCGCAGTTCGACGACGCCATCGGCCACCTGGTCGGTTCGGTCGAGAACACCGTGCTGTCGCTGCTGCGCGATGCCGGCGTCGCGCCTGCCGATGTGGACACGGTGTTCTTCACCGGTGGTTCCAGCGGCGTGCGCATGCTGCGCGAACGCATCGGCGCGCTGGTGCCGTCCGCCCGCAAGGTCGAAGGCGATCTCTTCGGCAGCATCGGCGCCGGGCTGGCGCTGGATGCCGTCCGCAAGTTCGGCTAATCAAAGGGACCACAATGCTCGACCAACCTATCGTCATGCTCGACTTCGAGACCACCGGCCTGTCGCCCGACATGGGCGACCGCATCACCGAGGTGGCGGCCTTGCGCATCGTCGGCGGCAAGGTGGTCGAGCGCTATGTTTCTCTGATCAATTGCAATGTGCGGATACCGTCCTTCATCACCGGTCTGACCGGCATCACGCAGGCCATGGTGGATGGCGCGCCGCCGGTGTCGCAGGTGGTGCCGGAGCTGCTGGACTTCATCGGCGGCGATGCCTTGTCGGCCCACAACGCCAGCTTCGATGACAAGTTTCTGCGCGCCGAGGCGGCCCGGCTGGGCCTGACGCCCGGCTATCAATCGCTGGTGTGTTCGCTGAAATTGTCGCGCCGCGTGTTCCCCAATTTGTCGAGCTACAAGCTGGGCAATCTGTCCGGCGAGCTGGGCATCCGCTTCAAGAGCGCGGCCCACCGGGCCGAGTCCGATGCGGAAGTGGCGGCCGAGGTGCTGATACATATCGGCAAGCACATCGGTTCGACTTACGGCATCGCCGGCGTCGATCCGTCGCTGCTGGTGGCGATCAACAAGCTGGCCGCCGCCAAGGTGCACCAGTTCCTCGAAAAACAAAAAGTACGCTAAAAATGCGCGGCTCGCATTACAATACCGGCACTGATGCATCGTTAGTTGGTATTTCGTGAACATACGCCGCAACTTCTTCCATGTGCTGCTGTCGCTTCTGCTGGTGTTCTCCCAGCAGATGGGGTACTCGCACGCGCTGTCGCACGCCTCGGCCGCGACAGGCATCGTGCAGGCTGCGGAGCAGGCGGATGACGAGGTCAGCACCAGCATCACCAAGCTGGGGCTGGATCACAGTTGCGCGCAGTGTATGGCGTTCGCGCAGATCGCCTCGGCGGTCGATAGTCGTTTCCATTCCTTCCCGCTGGCTGCCAATACCTCGGTGGCCGTCGTCTTCACGCCGGTGCCGCTCGATTGCCAGCGCACCATTTGCGGCTTCCGATCGCGAGCGCCGCCCGTCCTGTCTTGATCGTCTCCCGTTGATCCGCCGCCGCTGCCGTTTGAGCAGGGGTGCGGTTTGTCGTAGTCATCTACAGGAATAAAAAATGTTGAAACACAGCGTAATCGCGGCCGCACTGAGCGCCGCCGTGGCGGCCCCACAAGTGTATGCCGCAGATAAAAAAGAACAGAAAGAACTGGCTGAAATCCGCGCGGAAATCCGCCAGATGAAGCAAGCTTACGAGGCTCGTTTGCAAGCCATGGAACAGCGCTTGCAGCAGGCGCAGACGGACAGTGCCGCCGCCAAGGCGCAGCTGGCTGCAATCGGTAGTGGCACGCCGGCCGCAGCCCCGGTTGCCGCCGCGCCAGCCGTCGCCGCCGCGCCATATGTCGAAACGCCTGCCGCTCCGGTGGCTGCCGCCGCAAACGCCAACACCGCCAGCAATCTGTTCAACCCGAACATCTCGATGATATTGGGCGGCACGCTGCAAAACCTGAAACAGGATCCGGGCCAGTATCGCCTGCAAGGCTTCGCGCCGAGCGGCGGCGAGACCGGTCCTGGCAAGCGCGGCTTCAGCCTCGGCGAGTCCGAGTTGACCATGGCCGCCAACATCGACCCGCAATTCGCCGGCCAGCTGACTTTTTCGCTGAGCGGCGAGAACGAAGTGTCGGTGGAGGAAGCCTTCATCCAGACCCGCGCCATGACGAACGGCTTGAACATCAAGGCCGGCCGCTTCCTGTCGTCGATCGGCTACTTGAACGGCCAGCACGCCCACACCTGGGATTTCGTCGATGCGCCGCTGGCGTATCAAGCCTTCCTCGGCGGCCAGTACAAGCCGGACGGCGTGCAGGCCAAGTGGCTGGCGCCGCTCGACCAGTTCGTCGAGATCGGCGCGGAAGCCGGCAGCGGCAGCGCCTTCCCGGGCAATGACCGCAACAAGAACGGCGCCGGCGCGGTCAGCGTGTTCGCCCACATCGGCGACGACATCGGCGCTTCATCGAGCTACCGCGCGGGCGTGTCCTACCTGCATACCGGCGCCGAGAAGCGCGCATATGAAGACGACGGCCTGACCAACAACTTCAGCGGAAAGTCCAACACCTGGATCGCCGACGCCATCTACAAATGGGCGCCGAACGGCAACCCCGTCAACACCAACTTCAAGTTGCAGGGCGAGTACTTCCGCCGCAAGGAAACCGGCACGCTGAACTACGCGGTCGACACCGACGCCGCCGCCAGCGGCGATTACCGCAGCGTGCAGTCGGGCTGGTATCTGCAAGGCGTCTACCAGTTCATGCCGACCTGGCGCGTGGGCTTGCGCTACGACCGCCTGTCGTCCGGTTCGCAGCGCATCGGCCTGATCGACAACGGCACGCTGGCCTGGGCCAACCTGCCTATCCTCGAAGCCTACAACCCGTCGCGCAGCAACTTCATGATCGATTACAGCCCGTCCGAGTTCTCGCGCCTGCGCCTGCAACTGGCGCGCGACAAATCGCGTCCCGGCGTCACCGACAACCAGATCTTCCTTCAATACATCATGAGCCTGGGCACGCACGCTGCCCACGCTTTCTAAAGGAGCAGGCATGAAACCTACACTCAAATCACTGCTGCTCGCCGCAGCCTTCATGATGGCCGGCTCGGCGCATGCAGCCATCAACGTGCTGGCCTGCGAGCCGGAATGGGAAGCGCTGGCCAATGAACTCGGCGGCGACAAGGTCAAAGTCTCCAGCGCCACCAACGCGCTGCAGGATCCGCACCGCATCGAAGCGCGCCCGAGCCTGATCGCGCGCACCCGCAACGCCAACCTGCTCGTCTGCACCGGGCTGGAGCTGGAGGTGGGCTGGCTGCCGGTGCTGATCCAGCAATCGGGCAACAGCAAGATCGCCGCCGGCCAGCCCGGCAACTTCGAAGCGGGCGCCTTCGTGCCGCGCCTCGACGTGCCGAACAAGGTCGACCGCAGCGAAGGCGATGTGCATGCCGCCGGCAATCCGCACATTCAGCAGAACCCGCACAATATCGCGCTGGTGGGCGTGGCATTGTCCAAGCGCCTGGCCGAGCTGGACCCGGCCAACGCCGCCTACTACCAGGCTCGCCAGAAAGACTTCGCGGCGCGCTGGGATGCGGCCATGCTCAAGTGGGAGAAGCAGGCGGCGCCGCTGAAAGGCGTGGCCGTGGTCGAGCACCACAAGAACATGGAGTATCTGATGGGCTGGCTGGGCTTGCGCCAGGTCGGCACGCTGGAACCCAAGCCGGGCGTGGAGCCGAGCGCTGCGCACCTGTCCGAACTGCTGGCGCAGTTGCAGCGGGCGCCGGCCAAGATGGTGATACGCGCGGCCTATCAAGACGGGCGCGCTTCGCAATGGCTGTCCGAACATGCGAAGATTCCTGCCGTCGTGCTGCCGTTCTCGGTGGGCGGCGACGACAAGAGCAAAGACTTGTTCGGCCTGTTTGACTCGACTGTACAACGCCTGGTGGATGCCAATAAATGAATACTGAATCGCTCGATCTGATGATCATCCTGCCGGCGCTGCTGGCGGGCCTGTTGGTGCTGCTGACCCATGTGCCGCTGGGCGCGCAGGTTCTGAAACGCGGCATCGTGTTCATCGATCTGGCGATTGCGCAAATCGCCGCGCTGGGCGTCATCATTGCCGGCGCGGCCGAGCTCGATCCGCAAAGCTGGGCGGTGCAGGCCGCCGCCGCCGCCGCCGCCGTGCTCGGCGCGCTGCTGCTGACGTGGACCGAGAAACGCTGGCCGGAAGTGCAGGAGGCGCAGATCGGCGTGATGTTTATCCTGGCCGCGACGGCGGGGCTGCTGCTGGTGGCCCACAATCCTCACGGCGGCGAGCACTTGCAGGATTTGTTGGCCGGCCAGATTTTGTGGGTGCGCTATGAGCAGTTGCTGCTGCCGGCCGTCGGCACGGCGCTGATCTGCGGGCTGCTGTATTTCCTGCGCGACCGTCTGAGCCGGCTTGGCTTCTATCTGATCTTCGCGCTGGCCGTGACGGCCTCGGTGCAACTGGTCGGCGTGTACCTGGTATTCACCAGCCTGATCGTGCCGGGCCTGGCCGTGCGTCACTATGTCGGCAAGAAACGCCTGGTGCTGGCCTACCTGATCGGCGCGGCGGGCTATGCAAGCGGGCTGGTGCTGTCCACGCTGTACGACTTGCCATCGGGCGCGCTGATCGTTTGGTGCCTGACGGTATTGGCGATGGGCGTGTACGCGCTCGGTCCTAAACCCGATGGTGCACAGCGGGTAGCCAACCACTAAAACGATAACATTTTATCATGACTCGTTTGAGCGCGCTCAAACTCTGGCCGGGACCGCGTTTTACACTTTAACCAACATTGTGATGGTGTTGGTCAGAGGTGTACCATGAAAAATCATAGCTCGGCGAGGGCAGGATACGACACCTTTTTATGGTACCGGGAGGCGGCCGAGCGCGGCGATCCTTATGCCCAGTTCAACCTGGGCTTGGTCTATAAAAAAGGGCAGGACGTGGCGCGCGACGATACGCGCGCGTTCTACTGGATGCTCAAGGCAGCCCAGCAGGGTCTGGCGTTTGCCCAGAATCACCTGGGCGTGATGTACTACAACGGCCGCGGCGTCGCCAGCAACGACAAGGAAGCCGTGCGCTGGTTCCGCGCCGCCGCCCTGCAGGGCGAAGTATCGGCGCAGCAAAATCTCGGGCAGATGTATAAAAAAGGGCGCGGCGTGGCCCGCAACGACGAGACCGCCTTGTCGTGGTTTTACCGCGCCTCCGAGCAGGGCGTCGCCAGCGCGCAGACGCTGCTGGGCGAGGCTTATGTGCATGGCCGTGGCGTGCGCCGCAACTATCCGCTGGCGCTGGCGTGGTTCCGCAAGGCCGCGCTGCAAAACGACGCCAGCGCCCAGCTCAATCTCGGCTTGATGTACCGGAACGGCCACGGCGTGGCGCGCAACGATGCGCAGGCGCTGGCCTGGTACCGGCAAGCCGCCGCCCAGGGTTGTGCCGTGGCCCAGCGCATGGTGGGCGTCGCCTACGCCGAGGGACTGGGCGTGGCGCCCGACCTGCTGCGCGCCTACGCCTGGCTGTTGCGCGCGGCGGAGCAGGAGGATGGGGACGCCCAGTTCAATCTCGGCATCATGCTGGCCAACGGCAAGGGCGTGGACCGCGACGACGAACTGGCGTTCACCTGGTACCGGCGCGCGGCCGAGTCCGGCCATGCGCTGGCGCAGTACAACCTGGGCGGCATGTATGCGCGCGGGCGCGGCGTGCCGCGCGACGAGCAGCGCGCGCTGGAATGGTACCGGATGGCGGCCGAGCAGGGGGCGCCCAACGCCCAGTTCAATGTGGGCGTGATGTACGCCAACGGCCAGGGCGTGGCCAAGGACGAGGCGCGGGCGGTGGCCTGGTACCGCTGCGCGGCGGAGCAGGGAGACGCCAGCGCGCAAAACAACCTGGGCGTGATGTATGCCCACGGCCTGGGTGTGGCCTGCGACGAGGAAGTGGCCGTGAGCTGGTACCGCAGGGCGGCCGAGCAGGGCCACGCGCTGGCGCAGTTCAACCTGGCCGGCATGTACGGCAGCGGCCGTGGCGTGGCGCGCGACGATCAGGCGTCCTGCATGTGGCTGACGCTGGCGGCGGAATCCACCGAATTGGCGGCGGCCAGCCAGCGCAAGAAAACCGAACTGAGCTTGACGCCGCAGGCGATGGCCGCCGCCGGCGAAGCCGCCCGCCGTTGGCGCGCGGCCCATGCCGTGCAGGCGCGGCCGGCCTGAGCCTGCACCGGTCAGGCGGTCTGCTGGCGGCGATCCATGAACAGGCTGTTGCCGTGGATTTTCTTGGCCTGTTTCTTCGACTCGGCCGCTGCGGTGGCGATCTGGTGGTGGGTGTAGTACTGGTGCGGTTCGACGCGGATCGCACCGATCGACAGGCTCATCAGCGAGTAAAACACTTTCTTCCCTTGGCGGTCTTCGCTGATGTAGCCGCCGCGGTCGCGGTCGTCGATGCTGTAGAAGTCCAGCACATGGCGGCTGAACTCGTCCAGGATGGCGCGGCAGCGCGCTTCCCAATCCTCGCTCTGGAACAGGATCATGAAGTCGTCGCCGCCGATGTGGCCGATGAAGTCGCGGTCGGCATCGCTGTGCTCGCTGAGCAGCTTGCCGGTCAGCTGGATGACGTCGTCGCCCCGGCGGTAGCCGTAGACGTCGTTAAACGGTTTGAAGTGGTCGAGGTCGACGTAGCACACCCAGAAGCGCGCGCCGCTTTCCAGCAGCCGGTCGATATGCTCGTTGATCGGCACATTGCCCGGCAGCTGGGTCAGCGGATTGGCGTAGCGCGCGGCGTTGATCTGCATCTGCGTGATCTCGCGCATCAGGTCGTGGCCGGTGCCCATGCCCAGGTAACGGCCCTGGTCGGTGATGATGAAACCGTTGAACAGATGATGGGCGTCGGCCTGCACCATGCGGAAGCTCAGGTCTTGCAGGCTGGTGTCCTTGTCGGCGATGAGCGCGTTGGCGTCCATGAACTGCTTGCACGATTTTTTACCGTACAGCTCGCGCTGGTAGGGGCGGGCGAAGTGGTCGATCATGTCGAAGCGGCTGATCAGGCCCAGCGGCACGCCATGGTCCACCACCGGAATGATCAGCAGCTTGGGGTGCTTGACGAAGATTTCGTACACCTCGTTGTTGTTCATGCTGGACGGCACGGCGTCGACCTGGTGCAGCAGCTTGTAGATGCTGGCGCCGTGCTTTTCGCCGCCGCGCTGCGGGTACACCGCCACGCCGTTGCGCGCCAGTGCCTTGACCACCTCGGCCGGCGCGGCCCGGGCCGGCTGCGCATGCGGACGTCCCAGGTGGTAGCCCTGGCCGAAGGCGACGCCGACATCGCGCAGCACCAACAGCTCGGCCTGGGTCTCTATGCCCTCGGCGATGACCAGCGTGTCCGACTTGTCGGCGATCTCCTGGATCGAACGCACGAATTGCAGCTTGACTGGATCGTGGTTGATGCCCTGGATGAAGTGCATATCGATCTTGACATACTCGGGCCGCAGCTCCGACCACAGCCGCAGGCTGGAAAAGCCTTCGCCCAGATCGTCGATGGCGATCTGGAAGCCCATGGTGCGGTAATGCAGCACCGCCTCGCGCATCAGTTCGTAGTCGTAGGTGGGCTGGTTCTCGGTCAGCTCGATGATGACGCGGTCCGGGTTGATGCCGATCTGGTGGATGTATTCCAGCGTCTCGCCATGGCGGGCGTCGCGTTGCAGCAGGCATTCCGGGCTGACGTTGAGGAACAGCTTGCCCGGCAGATCCAGCTCGGCGAAGCGCTCCAGCACCACGCGCCGGCACAGGTGTTCGACCTCGACCGTCAAACCGTTGGCGCGCGCCACCTTGAACAGATTCATCGGCGCGTGCAGCGGGCTGTCGGACGGACCGCGTATCAAGCCTTCGTAGGCGATGATCTCGCCGCTCTGCATGTGCACGATGGGCTGGAACAGCGCGCTGAGCTGGCGGCGGGCCAGGATATCGTAGAGATGCGCGCGCAACACCGCCTCTTCGTCCTCGGCCTGGGGCGGCAGATAAATGATGTTGGAGTTGAGGACGGTATTCACGATGTACTTGCCAAAAGTCTGTTTAACTGTACGATCCTATAGAGATTTTGTGACCGGTTAATGACTTGCGGAAATATTTTACGACTATCGGTGAAAAACAACTCTGTGGATTATTGCCCAGGCGCTACAATCGCAGCTACGTCTTCACAATCAGGCCACCCATGCATCGTCACACCTTACGCCAGGCGCTTTTCCCCCTGTTATTGCTGAGCACGGCAAGTGCCGGCGCCACCGGCATCGCCGTGCAGGTGCAGGATGCCGCCGGCAAGGTGCTGCCCGATACCATCATCTATGTCGAACCGGAAACTGGCCCGACCACCGGCCGTGCACCGGCCACGGCGGAGATCGAGCAAAAAGGCTTGAAATTCGTGCCGCTGGTCAGCGTGGTCCAGACCGGCGCCAAGATTTTCTTCCCGAATAACGACAAGGTCCGCCACCACATCTACTCGTTCTCGCCGGCCCACAAATTCGACCAGAAGTTGTATTCCGGCCAGTCGGCGACGCCGCAGATCTTCGATAAAGCGGGTACCGTTGTACTCGGTTGTAATATCCATGACAAAATGGTGGCGTATGTCAAAGTCGTCGACACGCCGTACTTCGCCAAGACCGATGGCGCCGGCGCCGCCCGCATCGAACTGCCGGCCGGCGGCAAGTACGTGGTCAAGGCCTGGCACTACAACACCGTCGGCGGCGCCACGCCGGAGCAGGTGTTGACCGTCAAGGCGGGCGACGCGTTGGCAACCGCCGTGTTCAAGCTGCCGATGAAACCGCCGGCGGCCGACGACGCGGCGTC
The DNA here is from genome assembly GCF_009380165.1 of Rugamonas rivuli. Lineage (GTDB taxonomy): Bacteria > Pseudomonadota > Gammaproteobacteria > Burkholderiales > Burkholderiaceae_D > Rugamonas > Rugamonas rivuli. The sequence continues at coordinate 908,824 of NZ_WHUF01000001.1, read as the reverse complement.
GTCCACTCTTTAGGGGATAGTCCGAGCATGCGTATGCGCTTCCGTAGCCTGGAAAGCCGGATCGTCACACTGTTCCTGGTGTTGGTCGTGGCTGTGCAGTTGATCGGCCTGCTGGTGATCCAGCGCGGCATCGACAACAATGCGCGGCTCGCCATCAGCAGTGAGCTCAACAACGGCTCCAAGGTATTCCGCCGCCTGCTGGACCAGAACGCCCAAAGCTTGCGCTTCGGCGCGCGATTGCTGGCGCGCGACACCGCCTTCGTCGCCGCCATCGGCAACAACGACGAGAGCGACCGCGCCACCATCGAATCGGCGCTGGTCAACAGCGGCCGCCGCATCAAGGCCACGTTGACGATGCTGATCAGCTCCGAGCGCAAGATCAGCGTATCGACCAACAACGGCCAGTCCGCCGCGCTGGAAAAACAAGTCGTCAGCATGCTCGACGCCGCCGAAGCGTCGGACGGCGCCAACGGCATCGCCATCGTCGACCACCGGCCTTACCAGATCGTCGTCATGCCGATCAAGGCGCCGATCACGATTGGCTGGATCGTCATGACCTTCCCGATCGACCGCCAGCTGGCAACCGACATGCGCGAGGTCAGCTCGCTCGACACCACCGTGCTGACCCGCGACCCGCAAGGCAAATGGCTGGCCGTCGGCTCGACCTTCGGCGGCCCGACCGCGCAGACCGTGGTCGACCAGCTGCAAGCCTTGCCCGGCGCGCCGGCCGGTCCGTTCGACCTGATGCTGGAAGCAGGGAAGTACAGCGCGCGCCTGCTGGCCATCGGCCAGTACGGCGACCAGACCGCCAACGTGCTGCTGGCCCGCTCCATCGATGAAGCGACCGCCGAGTACAGCCGCCTGGAACGCTGGCTGATCGGCCTGACGCTGGGCGGCATCTTCCTGTCGGCGCTGGCCATCGTGTTCACCGCCAAGCGCATCGCGCAGCCGATCAGCGAACTGGCCGACACCGCCAAGCGCCTGGAGCAGGGCGACTACAAGGGCCAGATCGACACCAGCCGCGAAGACGAAATCGGCGCGCTGGCGCACGCCTTCGACGCCATGCGGGAAGGGATCGCCAAGCGCGAACAGGAAATCCGCCGCCTGGCGTACTGGGACACGCTGACCAATCTGCCGAACCGCGCGCAGTTCGTGCTGCTGCTGGACGACGCCCTGGCCGAAGCGGCCAAGCGCGAGGAATCCGTGTTCGTGCTGATGATGGACCTGGACCGCTTCAAGCACGTCAACGACGTCATGGGCCACAGCTTCGGCGACGCCTTGCTGCGCCAGGTGGCGGGGCGCTTGCAGCTGCTGCTGGCCAACCGCCGGCAATCGTCGGCGCAGGTGGCGCGGCTGGGCGGCGACGAATTCGCCGTGCTGCTGCCGGACTCCGACCTCGATTCAGCGCAGCGCATGGCGGCCGAGATCCTGCAGGCGCTGGAGACGCCGCTGTCGCTGGAAGACCAGATGGTCGACATCGGCGCGGGCCTGGGCATCGCCGGCTATCCTGAACACGGCAACCACGGCGAGGCTTTGCTGAGCATGGCCGAGGTGGCGATGTACGCGGCCAAGCAGCGCAACGACGGCGCCGTGGTCTACGACGCGGCGATGGACAAGTCCAGCGAGAAGAGCCTGTCGCTGTTGACGGAGCTGCGCAACGCCATCGAGCGCAACGAGTTCCGCCTGCACGTGCAGCCGAAGATCATGCTCGATACCGGCAAGGTGGTGGGCATGGAGTCGCTGGTGCGCTGGGTCCATCCCGAGCGCGGCAATGTGTTCCCCGACGAGTTCATCCCCTTCGCCGAGCAGACCGGCTTTATCCGCGTGCTGACGCGCTGGGTGATGGAGAAGTCGGCGGAGCTGTGCCACGAGCTGGCGGCCAAGGGTTATCCGCTGAAGGTGTCGGTCAACCTGTCCACGCGCGACCTGCTGGACCAGGACTTGCCGGCCAAGTTTGCCGAAACGCTGGCCCGCCACAAGCTGGCGCCAAGCTCGTTCTGCCTGGAGATCACCGAGAGCGCGATCATGGACGATCCGGTGCGCGCCCAGAACACGCTGGAGCGCCTGAGCGCGATGGGCGTCGATTTGTCGATCGACGATTTCGGCACAGGCTACTCGTCGCTGGCCTACCTGAAACGGCTGCCGGTGAATGAGCTCAAGATCGACAAGTCCTTCGTGCTGAACATGGAGAACGATGTCGGCGACACCAAAATCGTCCGCTCGACCATCGACCTAGGCCACAACATGGGCCTGCGCGTGGTGGCCGAGGGCATCGAGAGCGAGGCCGTATGGCGCCTGCTGGCGGAGCTGGGCTGCGACCAGGGCCAGGGCTACTTCATGAGCCGTCCCATCCCCGGCGACCAGCTGATCGCCTGGCTGGAGAAATGGCAGGCGCCGATCGCCATCCCGGCGCCGGACTACAGCGAAGTCGAAATGGGCAGTTGATTTTTCGGATACCCGCATCGCGCTCTATCCGGAAAATTTGCATTTTGGTTAGCTGAATCTGCAGTACATCGCATAGTTTGGACGAGCATTGCGCGGCCTCCTAAGATGGCGGATTCCATCTATCTGAGGAGGCTTTTCATGCAGCGTCTAATCGCCGGTATCCTTGTTGCTGCCGTGGTCCACGGCTACGTTGGCGCGGCTGAAGCGCCAGTCTCCTCGCAATTCAAGCCCGGCGCATGGAAGCTGCAACGGGGGTCGTCGAACGAGGTGCTGGTGCTCGGCACGGCCCACCTGTCGCAACTGCCGAAGACCTTCGATCCCGCCAATCTAAGTTTGCTGATGGACCGCCTGGCAAGCTGGCAGCCGAAGGCCATCGCCATCGAAGCGCTGTCCGGGCCGCAGTGCGCCTTCATGCGCGCCTATCCCGAGCGTTACGCCGATACAGTCAAGACCTATTGCTGGGACACGGCGCCTGCCGCCAGCGCCACCGGCCTTGACGTGCCGGCGGCCACCGCGCAGGTGGACCGTCTGCTGGCTGCCTGGCCGTCGGCGCCGTCGGCAGCCCAGCGCCGCAAGCTGGCGTCGCTGTTCCTGGCGGCGGGCGAGCGCGCATCCGCAACGGTGCAATGGCTGCGCCTTTCGGCCGAAGAGCGGCACGCCGGCGACGGCCTGAATGATCAATTGGTGGAGATCCTGGAAAAGCTGCGATCAAAACGCAATGAAGACTATCTGATCGCCGCCCAGCTGGCCGCCCGCTGCGGGCATGAACGGGTGTACCCGATGGATGACCACACGTCCGACTTCGACGTCGCCGATGAAAAGGCCTACGGTGCGGCGATCATGAAAGCGTGGGACAACTCGTACAGCGCGGCGCGCAAGCGCCAGGACGATGCCCTGCGCGCCGACCTGGCGACACCGGCCGGGGTGCTGGCGATGTACCGTGCGCATAACGCCGCCGGCGCCGCCGAACAGGTGCTCCACGCCGACTTCGGCGCCGCGCTGGAAGAGCCTTCGCCCCAGCATTTCGGCCGCACCTACGTCGGCGCCTGGGAGACGCGCAATTTGCGGATGGCGTCCAACATCCGCGAGGCGATGTCCGCGCGGCCCGGAGGCCGTATGCTTGTCATCGTCGGCGCGTCGCATAAGGGCTATCTGGAAGCCTACCTGGACCAGATGCAGGATGCGCGCATTATCAGCACCGACGCCATCCTGCGCGCCGAATAAAACACGCCGATAACGCTTTCCTATCATTGCTTATTTGTTACAAAGCAAGCTATGATCGACAGCTGCAGCCGTTGTGGCGACGGCTGTCATTGAGCCCTGGCGGCGCCGCAGCGCGGTTCGCCGCTTCCGAATATTTTTCGATTTTACGGACTTTCGCATGAAGCATATCAAGCGCGCCGCTCTGGTGGCTGCCGTCCTGCTGGCGCACAGCGCCTCCGCCCAAACCTGCGCCGTTGCCGGCCCTGGCGTGAGCTATCCCGCCACCCGCACCGTCGACCAGACCGACGACTATCACGGCGTCAAAGTGGCCGACCCTTACCGCTGGCTGGAAGACGCCAACAGCGACGAGACCCACGCCTGGGTCGTCGCCCAGAACAAGCTGACGCAGGACTACCTGTCGCAGATTCCCGGCCGCGACGCGATCAAGAGCCGCCTGACCAAGCTGTGGAACTTCGAGCGTTTCAGCGTGCCGTTCAAGGAAGGCGGCCGCTATTTCTACAGCCGTAACGACGGCCTGCAGAATCAATCGGTGCTGTACACGATGAAGACGCTGGCCGACGTGCCGCGCCTGCTGCTCGACCCGAACACCCTGGCCGCCGACGGCACCGTCGCCCTGGCCGGCCTGGCGGTGAGCCCGAATGGCAAATACCTGGCCTACAGCACCGCCGCTTCCGGCTCCGACTGGAACGAGATCAAGGTGCGCGATATCGACAGCGGCAAGGATATCGAAGACCACATCAAGTGGGTGAAGTTCTCCAGCACCGCATGGCTGCACGACGGTTCCGGCTTCTTCTACAGCCGCTACGACGAGCCGAAGGAAGCGACCAAGCTGGCCGACGTGAACTACTTCCAGAAGCTGTACTTCCACAAGATCGGCACGCCGCAAAGCGCGGACACGCTGGTTTACGACCGTCCGGACCACAAGGACTGGGGCTTCGGCGGCGAAGTCACCGAAGACGGCCGCTTCCTGATCATCACCGCCTCGCAGGGCACGGAGAACAAGAACCGCGTCTACTACAAAGACCTGTCGCGCAAGGACGCCAAGGTGGTGCCGTTGCTGGAGGACTTCGACGCGTCGTATAACTTCATCGGCAACGACGGCATGGTGTTCTGGTTCCGCACCGAGCGCAATGCGCCGCGCGGCCGCATCGTCGCCATCGACACCCGTAAGCCCGGTGTGCTGAACTGGAAGCAGATCGTGCCGGAAAGCGCCAACACCATGGTGTCCGCTTCCGTGGTCAACAACCAGCTGCTGGTGGACTACCTGAGCGACGCCCACAGCCTGGTCAAGGTGTTCGACCTGAAAGGTAAGCCGCTGCACGATATCGAACTGCCTGGCCTGGGTTCGGCCGGCGGCTTCGGCGGCAAGCGCACCGACACCGAGACCTTCTACTCGTACACCAGCTTCACCACGCCAAGCACCATCTACCGCTACGACCTGAAGGCCAACAAGAGCAGCGTGTATCGCCAGCCGAAAGTGGACTTCGACCCGGCCGCGTTTGAAACCCGCCAGGAGTTCTTCACCAGCCGCGATGGCACCAAGGTGCCGATGTTCATCGTATCGAAAAAAGGCCTGAAGCTGGACGGCAGCAATCCGACCTACCTGTATGGCTACGGCGGCTTCAACGTCTCGCTGACGCCAGCGTTCTCGGTCGCCAACCTGGCGTGGCTGGAAATGGGCGGCGTCTACGTGATGGCCAACCTGCGCGGCGGCGGCGAGTACGGCGAATCGTGGCACGCGGCGGGCACCAAGCTGCAGAAGCAGAATGTGTTCGATGACTTCATCGGTGCGGCTGAATGGCTGATCGCCAACAAGGTGACGTCGCCGGCCAAGCTGTCCATCGGCGGCGGTAGCAACGGCGGCCTGCTGGTCGGCGCGACGATGACGCAACGCCCGGACCTGTTCGCGGCGGCGATTCCGCAAGTGGGCGTGCTGGATATGCTGCGCTTCCATAAGTTCACCATCGGCTGGGCATGGACTTCGGACTACGGTTCGTCCGACAACGCCGACGAGTTCAAGGCACTGTTCAAGTACTCGCCGCTGCACAACCTGAAGAAGGGCACCTGCTACCCGGCCACCATGATCACCACGGCCGACCATGACGACCGCGTGGTGCCGGCGCACAGCTTCAAGTTCGCCGCTGCGGCGCAGGCCGACCAGGCTGGCGCAGCGCCTATCCTGATCCGCATCGACAGCAAGGCCGGCCACGGCGCAGGCAAGCCGACCACCAAGCAGATCGAGGAAGTGGCTGATCGCTGGGGCTTCCTGACCCGCGCGTTGAAAATGGACGGCGCTGCCGAAGCGGTCAAATCCGCAGGCCAGCAGTGAGGCCCGCGCCGGCCGCCGGGCCGCTGCTGCTCGCCATCCTGATGCTGGGCGTGGCGCCAGTAGCGCCGGGGCTGGCCACCGCCGCCGATAACGCGGCCGCCGCGACCGCGCCGGCATCGCCGAAGAAGATCGCCGATGCCACGCGTGGCCTGCAATCGCAGCCGGGCTTCATCGACGTCTGGCGCGACACGGACAAGGGCAGGGTGCTGCTCTCCGTGTCGTCGCTGGACCAGCCCTTTCTGCTGCTAAGCTCCTTGCCCTATGCGCTGGGCTCGAACGACGTCGGCCTCGATCGCGGCCAGCCGGGCGAGATGCGCATGGTGCACTTTGAAAAACACGGCGCCCGCCTGTTCCTGGTCCAGGAGAACACCAACTTCATCGCCGCCTCTGCGGACAAGGACGAACGCGCCGCCGTCGCCGAGTCGTTTGCCAGCGGCGTGCTGTGGTCCGGCGAGATCGTCGCCAGCGAGGGCGAACGCCACCTGGTCGATTTTTCCAGCTTCCTGCTGGCCGACCGCCATGGCATCGCCGCGCGCCTCGCCGCCGCCAAGCAGGGCGCGTATCAGGTCGATGCTGCGCGCAGCGCGGTGCTGGCAGATCAGGCCAAGGCCTTCCCGGACAACGTCGAGCTGGAAGCGCTGCTGACCTTTGCCGGTCCGGGCCAGGCCGACTACGTGCGCCAGGTGGCCGCAGACGCCAGCAGCTTGTCGCTGCGCCAGCGCATCAGCATGGTGCGCCTGCCTGCTGTCCGCGCGCAGGCGGGCGGCTGGCTGCCGCGCAGCTACCATCCATATTCCGGCGGCTTCGACGCCAACTACTACGATTTCGCCACGCCGCTTGCCAGCAGCATCGATGTGCACTGGCAGGTGCGCCACCGCCTTGAGAAGACCGATCCGTCGGCGGCGGTCAGCACCGTCAAGAAACCCATCGTCTACTACGTCGACCGTGGTGCACCCGAACCGGTGCGCTCGGCCTTGATCGCCGGCGCTTCGTGGTGGGCCAGCGCCTTCGAGAAGGCCGGCTTCAAGGACGCCTACCGCGTCGAGCTGCTGCCCGAAGGCGTGGACGCGATGGACATCCGCTACAACGTGATCCACTGGGTACACCGCGCCACGCGCGGCTGGTCCTACGGGAATGCGCTGACCGACCCGCGCACCGGGCAGATCATCCGTGGCGCCGTCACGCTGGGTTCCCAGCGCGTGCGCCAGGACATCCTGATCGCCGAAAGCCTGCTTGCACCGTACGGCAAAAACGCCCCGGCCGACAAGCAGAAGCTGGCCGAGGCGATGGCATTGGCGCGCTTGCGCCAGCTGGTCGCGCACGAAGTGGGCCACACGCTGGGCTTCGCCCACAACTTCGCCGCCAGCCGCATGGGCAATGGCTCGGTGATGGATTATCCGCACCCCATCCTCAAGCTGGACGCCAAGGGCAACGTCGATATCGCCGATGCCTACGGTGTGGGCGTCGGGCCGTGGGACGACTACATCGTCAAGTACATCTACGGCGACTTCGGCGGCGGCGCGCAGGAACAGGCGGCGCTGGCCAAGCTGCGTGCCGATGCGCGCGCGGCCGGCATGCTGTACTCCAGCGACCAGGACGACCGCTCGCCCAGCTCCAGCCATCCCGACGGTCTGCTGTGGGACTTCGGCCCGGACTCGATCAAGACCTGGGACCAGTTGGGCGCCGTACGCCAGCGCGCGCTGCAAACCTTCTCGGTAGACGTGCTGCCGGATGCGCGCCAGATCGGCGAGCTGGAAGCGCGGCTGGTGCCGGTCTATCTGCTGCAACGTTATCAGGGCGAGGCCGTTGCGCGCTTGATCGGCGGCGGCGATTTCGATTACGCCAGCAGCGGCGACGTCAAAGCCGGCATCGCCAAGGCCGGCGTCAAGGCCACGCCGGCGGCCGTGCAGCGCCAGGCCTTGAGCCGCTTGGTGGACAGCCTGCGCGCGGAGTACCTTGCGCTGCCGGCCGGCGTGCTCGATATCCTTACGCCGCCGGCCATGGGCCATGAACGCAGCCGCGAATACTTCGCCACCCGCATGGATTCCGTGTTCGACGCCTTCTCGATCGCCGAGGCGGGCGCCGCGCAGACCGCCGGCTTCCTGCTCGACCCGGCCCGCATCAATCGCGTCGCCTGGCAGCATGCGTGCGACGCGCAGCAGCCGGGCGTGCAGGAGGTGCTGTCGCTGCTGTTGCAAAAAACCTGGAAGCGCGAGCCGGTACCCGCCTCGGTGGCGGGTGGCGAAGCGGTGCAGCTGGCCGCCAACTGGGTCGTGGTCGACGCTACGCTCAACCTGCTCGACGACGGCAAACTGCATCCGCAGGTGGCGGCGGAAGTGCGCCAGGCCGTACGTGAGCTGGCGCAATGGCTGCAAAAAAATCCCGGCAAAGGTGTCACCGCTGACAGTCGCAAGCAGGCCGCCGAGCTGATAGCGGCCTACCTGAGCGATCCGCGCAGCGTCAAACTGCGGGCCATGCCGGCGATCCCGCCGGGCGCCCCGATTTGACCCTCCAAGGCCGCGCGCACCAAAATGACGCCTTATTTCGGTGCGCACGGCCTTGGTGCAGATTCATGCACAAAATAAAAACACCGTGAAATCAAGTACTTAAAATTTGCACCAAATTGGAACGAATATTGCTTTTAACGATACTCGTTGTCAATTTTTGCTTTATTTTGGGGAGAGATTTTGATGGGTGGATACAAAGACGGCGCCGATGCATTGTTCATACTGCTTGGCGCCATCATGATTTTGGCCATGCATGCCGGCTTCGCGTTTCTGGAGCTGGGCACGGTGCGCAAGAAAAACCAGGTCAATGCGCTGGTCAAGATCCTGGTGGACTTCGCAGTGTCGACGATTGCGTATTTTTTCGTCGGCTACAGCATCGCCTATGGTGTCAATTTCTTCTCCTCGGCCGAGGTGCTGGCCGCCAAGAACGGCTATGAGCTGGTCAAATTCTTCTTCCTGCTGACCTTTGCCGCCGCCATCCCGGCGATTATCTCGGGCGGCATCGCCGAGCGGGCCCGCTTCCATCCTCAATTGATCGCCACCGCGCTACTGGTGGGGCTGGTCTATCCATTTTTTGAAGGGATAGTCTGGAACCATCGTTTCGGCGTGCAGGAGTGGCTGGCGTCGGCCCTCGGCGCCGAGTTCCACGACTTCGCCGGCTCGGTGGTGGTGCACGCGGTGGGCGGCTGGATCGCGCTGCCTGCGGTGCTGCTGCTCGGCGCGCGCCGCGGCCGCTACATGAAGAACGGCGCCATCGCCGCCCATCCGCCGTCGTCGATTCCCTTCCTGGCGCTGGGCGCGTGGATCCTGACGGTGGGCTGGTTCGGCTTCAACGTCATGAGCGCGCAGGCGCTCGACAAGATGAATGGACTGGTCGCCGTCAACTCGCTGATGGCGATGGTCGGCGGCACGCTGGTCGCGCTGCTGATGGGGAAGAACGATCCCGGCTTCGCCTACAACGGCCCGCTGGCCGGCCTGGTGGCGGTGTGCGCCGGCTCGGACCTGATGCATCCGCTGGGCGCGCTGGCCACCGGCTGCATCGCGGGCGCGGTGTTTGTGTGGATGTTCACGCTGGCGCAAAACAAATGGAAGATCGACGACGTGCTGGGCGTGTGGCCGCTGCACGGCCTGTGCGGCGCCTGGGGCGGCGTCGCTGCGGGCATCTTCGGGCAGAAGGCGCTGGGCGGCATCGGCGGCGTATCGTTCGCCGCGCAGCTGGGCGGCACCTTGCTGGGCGTGGCGATCGCGCTGGCAGGCGGCTTCGCCATCTACGGCGCGCTGAAAGCCACGCTGGGCCTGCGCCTGGATCCGGAAGAAGAGTTCCAGGGCGCAGACCTGTCGATCCACCGCATCAGCTCCACGCCGGAGCGTGAATCGAACTGGTAGGCGTAGCTTAAAACACCGGCTCAGTTCCAGCCCACCCGATCGTTCCAGAAATCGCTCCACACATGGTTGTCGAAGCCGATGACGAATAGATCGAGATTGCCCGGCGCGCGCGACACGGCCGCAATGTGCTGGTGCTCCCGATCGAACACCGCCTGGCCCGGCAACGGGAACCAGTCGGCGTTCCAGCCGGCGTGGTCGTTCCAGAACGTGCTCCAGACGTGGTTGTCGAAGCCGATCACGAACAGGTCGAGATTGCCGTGGGCGCGCGATACCACGGCGAGTTTCTGCCTCTCGCGATGGAACTCCGCATTGCCGGGCAAGGGGAACCAGTCGCGGTTCCAACCCGTCTGGTCGTTCCAGAAGGTGCTCCAGGCGCGGTTGTCGAAGCCGATGACGAACAGGTCGAGATTGCCCGGCGCACGCGACACCGCCGCGATCTGCTGGTGTTCGCGGTCGAATACCGCCTGGCCCGGCAGCGGGAACCAGTCGGCGTTCCAGCCGGTGTGGTCGCTCCAGAACGTGCTCCAGACGTGATTGTCGAAACCGATCACGAACAGGTCGAGATTGCCCGGTGCGCGCGACACCGCCGCGATCTGCTGCTTCTCGTGGTCGAACACCGCGCGGCCTGGCAGCGGGAACCATTCGCCATTCCAGCCTGTGCGGTCATTCCAGAAGGTGCTCCAGACGTGGTTGTCGAAGCCGATCACGAACAGATCGAGATTGCCCGGTGCGCGTGAGACCGCCGCGACCTGCTGGTGTTCGCGGTCGAATACCGCCTGGCCCGGCAGGGGGAACCAGTCGGCGTTCCAGCCGGTGCGGTCATTCCAAAAAGTGCTCCAGATGCGGTTGTCGAATCCGATCACGAACAGATCGAGATTGCCGGGCGCGCGCGATACCGCCGCGATTTGCTGGCGCTCGCGGTCGAATACCGCCTGGCCTGGCAGCGGGAACCAGTCGGCGTTCCAGCCGGTGCGGTCGTTCCAGAACGTAGTCCAGACGTGATTGTCGAAGCCGATCACGAACAGGTCGAGATTGCCCGGTGCGCGCGATACCGCCGCGATCTGCTGCTTCTCGTGGTCGAAGACGGCCGCGCCGGGGAGTGCGAAGAATCCCGAATCCAGATAGGCTACCGTGAGCGCATCGGTTGCCAGGTCAACGTTGGTCAACGGCCGTCCGAACGCGACGATGTTGGTCGAGTCGCCGTTTTTTGGGTCGGCGCTGGCGGTGCCGTTCGCATCGGAACCCATCGCCGCCAGGAACTTGACCGGAGTGAATCGGGGCAGGGACGTATCGGGTTCGCCGGTGTTCGGCGCCTCGACGATCCACTCCACGCTGTTGCCGTTGAACGAAGCGCCGGGCGGCGGAGCGAGCTGGATGCTGAAGTAGCGTCCCCGGTCGACATTACCGAACATCACGTAGCCCTGGCCGTTCTGGTAGTGCACGCCGGCGAACACCTCGTCGCCCGGTTCGATGGGCATGTTCTCGATGTTGGTCTGGTAGATGTAGTCCGGCGACCCATTCACCTTCGGCGCGAACCATTCGTACCAGGCGACGTAGGTGGTGGAGCCGTCGGCGCCGACGGATTGCTGGACGCCCGCCTGCAGCACATCGTTGGAACCGTAGGCCCCGTCGATGCCGACCCAGGACGAGGAGTCCCAGCCGCCGTCGGTCCCGGCTGGGGTTGAGGGAACAGTCACTACCGGCACCCTCCAGATGCCGACGGCGTGCGCCCAGGTTCCCGGGATGGTGCTGCCAGCCCAATTGTTGGAGGTGTATGCGGTGTCGGAGATGCGTTTCGGCGGCGTCAGGAGATGGGTGACGCCGATCTGCGGCACCAGATGGGGGACTATGCGCGCGTTATCCGGCCACACGCGACTGAGCAGCCGCTGACGCAGCGCGGCGACGTGCCTGTTTGCGTGGCCCAGCGGCCCGGCGAGCAGTTCGTTCGCAATGGCTTCCGAGTGACTTGCATGGGCATCGGCTACGGGCGTCAACCACTGGATCGCCTTGACGCCGGAGAGGTTGGTATTTGCGAGGAGGGTGTAGGGTTTCTTGGGGGCGAGTGGCATTGGATACTCCCGATGTAAAAACACTAAGTTTTACATGTTAGTAAACAATGCGCGAAGGTCAAGGAATATCGTATGACCTTCCCATGCAAGGGATCAGCGGTGTATCACCACCAGCAGCGCCTTCGCCTCGGTCTTGCCGACGTTGCGGATGATGTGCTGCTGGTCCCCCGGGTAGCGCGCCGTGCTGCCCAGCTTTACCTTCTTCTTGTCGGGGCCGACCTCCACCTCCACCGAACCGTGCAGCAGCGTCAGGTGCTCCTGCGCGCCGGGATCATGGCCCTGCGAGGCCAGTTCGCCACCCGGCACCAGCGTCAGTTCATACCACTCGTATTTGCTGGCCAGCTCCAGCGGGCCCAGGATGCGCAGCACATAACCGGCGTGATGGCCGGGCAGGGTGGGGATCTCGTGCGCCTCGATCACGCGCACGGTCTCGGTCTGCCTCTCGGCCGTCGCCAGCAGCTCGCCGATCTGCACGCCCAGCGCGTTGGCCAGCCGCCAGGTGATGGCGATGGTCGGATTCGCCTTTTCCCGCTCGATCTGGGACAGCATCGATTTGGAGACGCCGGCGATGCGGGACAAATCCTCCAGCGTCAGGCCACGGGCCAGGCGCAGCCGCTGCAGGGCTGCGCCGACTTCTGGAGGTGCATTCGTCGAAACGGGAGTATTCATTGTTTTATTCGGCAGATGGGCTAAATTTCAAGTGAATCGCTGCGCGTTGATGGCTTGCGCAGTTCACTGGTGTTCTGTAATATTCGATATATTGAATTTGAGTTCGACATAACGGATTTCGTATAACGCAGTGAAATCGTACCACAGACAGGGACCCATCATGACCATTCCAGCAAAAACCACCTTCTTCAGCGGCCTGCAACAGAACCTCGACCAGTTGCGCGAGCAGGGCCTCTACAAGCCAGAGCGCGTTCTGGCTTCGCGCCAGGGCGCGGAAGTGACGAGCGAGGATGGTCGAATGCTGATCAATATGTGCGCCAATAACTACCTGGGCCTGTCCGGCCAGGAGTGGGTGGCGCAGGCGTCCATCGATGCGACCGAGAAGTACGGCTACGGCCTGTCGTCGGTACGATTCATCTGCGGCACCCAGACCGTGCACAAGCAGCTGGAGCAGGCGATCTCCAAGTTCCTCGGCACCGAAGACACCATCCTGTACGCGGCCGCCTTCGACGCCAACGGCGGCGTGTTCGAGCCGCTGTTCGACGAAAACGACGCCATCATCTCGGATGCGCTGAACCACGCGTCGATCATCGACGGCATCCGCCTGTGCAAAGCCGCGCGCTTCCGCTATGCCCATAACGATATGGCAGACCTGGAAGTGCAGCTGCAAGCGGCCGCCGGCAAGCGCCATAAAGTCATCGTCACCGACGGCGTGTTCTCGATGGACGGCACCATCGCCCAGCTGGACAAGATCTGCGATCTGGCCGACAAATACGGCGCGCTGGTGATGATCGACGAATGCCACGCCTCCGGCTTCATGGGCGCGACCGGCCGCGGCACGCATGAGCACCACAACGTCATGGGCCGCATCGACATCATCACCGGCACCCTGGGCAAGGCCCTGGGCGGCGCGATGGGCGGCTTCACCTCGGCGCGCAAGGAAGTGATCGACATGCTGCGCCAGAAATCGCGTCCTTACCTGTTCTCGAACACGCTGGCGCCATCGATCGCAGGCGCCTCGCTGGCCGTGCTGCAAAAGCTGTCGGAATCGACCGAACTGCGCGACCGCCTGCACGAAAACACCGCCTTCTTCCGCAAGGAGATCGAGCGTATCGGCTTCACCATCAAGCCGGGTACGCACCCTGTCGTTCCTGTCATGTTGTTCGATGCGCCCGTCGCGCAGAAATTCGCGGCACGAATGTATGAGCTGGGCGTTCTGCTCAGCGGCTTCTTCTACCCGGTGGTCCCGATGGGCCAGGCGCGTGTGCGTGTCCAGCTGTCGGCGGCCCACACCCGCGCCCAGCTGGAAACCGTGCTCAAAGCATTCGAACAGGCAGGCCATGAACTCGGCCTGCTGAAGAACTAAACATGAAAATCGTCAGGAACAATAATATGAACACTCAAGAACGCATCCTCGTTATCGGCGCCAATGGTCAGATCGGCAGCGAGCTGGTAGAAGCGCTGGCCGCCCAACACGGCGCGCAGAACGTCATCGCCGCCGACATCAGCCCGACCAATCTGTACAACGCGGCGCGCTATACCACGCTCAACGTGCTGGATAAGGTCGCGCTGTCGGCGCTGGTCACCGACGAGGGCATCACCCAGGTCTACCAGCTGGCGGCGATGCTGTCGGCCACCGGCGAAGCGGCGCCGCTGAAAGCCTGGACGCTGAACATGGACGGCCTGCTCAACATCCTGGAAGTGGCGCGCGAACGCGGCGCCATCGGCAAGCCGCTGCGCATCTTCTGGCCTTCTTCGATCGCTGCCTTCGGCCCGAACACGCCGGCCGTCAACACGCCGCAAACCACGGTGATGGACCCGACCACGATCTACGGCATCAGCAAGCTGGCAGGCGAGCGCCTGTGCGAGTACTACTTCATCAAGTACGGCGTGGACGTGCGTTCGATCCGCTACCCAGGCATCATCAGCTTCAAGTCGCCACCGGGCGGCGGCACCACCGACTACGCCATCGCCATCTTCCACTCGGCGCTGCGCGGTGAACGCTATGAGTGCTTCCTCGGCCCGCAGACCACGCTGCCGATGATCTACATGCCCGATGCTATCCGCGCCACCATTGAACTGATGGACGCGCCGGCAGCACAAGTGAAGGTCCGTTCCGCTTACAATGTGGCCGGCGTGTCGTTCAACCCGGAACAACTGGCCGCCGCGATCACCCGCGCACTGCCGGACTTCAAGATCGGCTACAAGCCGGACAGCCGCCAAGCCATCGCCGACACCTGGCCGCAAAGCCTGGACGACGCCACCGCGACCGCGGACTGGGGCTGGAAAGCCCGCATCGGCGTCGACGAGATGGTGGCCGACATGCTGGCCAACGTCGACGTCCACCTGGGCAAAGCAGCGTAATTCAACACACTATAAAAAAGAGAGACATCTGATGGACATGAGCGTATTCGACCTGTTTAAAATCGGCATCGGGCCGTCGAGTTCCCACACCGTGGGGCCGATGGTGGCGGCACGCCGTTTTCTGCTCGATAGCGCTCCGCTGGACGATGTCACCGGCGTCACCGCCGAGCTGTATGGTTCGCTGGCGCTGACCGGCGTCGGCCACGCGACCGACAAGGCGGTGATCCTCGGCCTGATGGGCGAAACCCCGCAGGACGTGGTGCCGACCAACGTCGACGTCCAGCTGGCGCAGGCCGAGCAGGCGGGCGAACTGCGTTTGCTGGGCACCCACAAGGTGCCGTTCAAGCGCGGCGTCAACCTGGTGTTCCACATGGCCGAGTCGCTGGCCGAGCACCCGAACGGCATGCGCTTCACGCTGACGCGCGCCGACGGCAGCACCTTCAGCAAGGTGTACTACTCGGTCGGCGGTGGCTTCATCAAAGAGGAGGGCGAGGCCCATCAGGCCGCGCCGACGGTGGGCAGCGCGCCGGCCGCCGAGATTCCGTTCGCCTTCGATACGATGGACCAGCTGCTGGCCCACGGTGAGCGCACCGGCCTGACCATTCCGCAGATGCTGCGCACGAACGAAAACGTCAAGCGCACCGACGAGGAAGTCAACGCCGGCATCGACAAGATCTGGCACGTGATGCGCGACTGTATCGCCCATGGCCTGGACACGCCGGGCCAGCTGCCGGGCGGCTTGAACGTCAAGCGCCGCGCCGCGAATCTGTGGAAACAGGCCAGCGACGCCAAGGCTTCCGACAACCGCGCCAACGACCTGCCGCACGATGCGCTGCACCAAGTCAGCCTATACGCGATGGCGGTCAACGAGGAAAACGCAGCAGGTGGGCGTGTTGTCACCGCGCCGACCAATGGCGCGGCCGGCATCATCCCTGCGGTGCTGCGCTACTACGCGGAAGACTGCAAGCCTAGCGATCCTGTCACCGGCGTGCGCAACTTCATGCTGACGGCTGCCGCCATCGGCATGCTGTGCAAGCGTAATGCGTCGATCTCCGGCGCGGAAATCGGCTGCCAGGGCGAAGTGGGCGTGGCCTGCGCGATGGCGGCGGCCGGACTGGTGGCGGCACTGGGCGGCACCAACGCCCAGATCGAGAACGCGGCCGAAATCGGCATCGAGCACCACCTGGGCATGACCTGCGACCCGATCGGTGGCCTGGTGCAGATTCCGTGCATCGAGCGTAACGGCATGGGCGCGGTCAAGGCGATCACCGCCGCCTCGCTGGCGCTGAAGGGCGACGGCACCCACTTCGTCAGCCTCGACGAAGTGATCGAAACCATGCGCCAGACCGGCGCCGACATGCAGGCCAAGTACAAGGAAACGTCGCTGGGCGGCCTGGCTATCCACGTCATTACGGTGAACCACGCAGCCTGCTGATACGCCGGGAAAGTCCGGCTTGGGTGATGGCAAAACAACAGGATTTTACGGGAATCGGCCGGGCGCACTATAATATCCGCTCGCTTCGTACCGTTCTGCCTTTTAGCCGTTAGCTCAACCGGACTTTCTAATCTATGCAATACGTGTCTACCCGCGCCGCCGCATCGGCCGCCGCTTCGTCTTCCCAACAATTCTCCGACATCCTTCTGGGTGGCCTGGCCGTCGACGGCGGCCTGTTCCTGCCGACTGCCTATCCGCAAGTGACCGGCGCCGAGCTCGATGCCTGGCGCCAGCTGTCCTATGCCGATCTGGCATTCGAGATTCTGAAGAAGTTCGCGACCGATATTCCTGAAGCCGACCTGCGCGCGCTGACCGCCAAGACCTACACCAAGGAAGTCTACAAGAACGCCCGCAAAGGCGAAAAAGCATCTCAGATCACGCCGCTGCGCGTGCTGGAAGAGGGCGAAAACGGCACCAAGCTGGTATTGCAGGCGCTGTCCAACGGCCCGACCCTGGCCTTCAAGGACATGGCGATGCAGTTGCTCGGTAATCTGTTCGAGTACACGCTGGCCAAGCAGAACGCACAGCTGAACATCTTCGGCGCCACCTCCGGCGATACCGGCAGCGCCGCCGAATACGCAATGCGCGGCAAGCAAGGCATCCGCGTGTTCATGCTGTCGCCGCACAAGAAGATGAGCGCCTTCCAGACCGCGCAGATGTTCTCGCTGCAGGACCCGAATATCTTCAACATCGCCATCGAAGGCGTGTTCGATGATGCACAGGACATGGTCAAGGCAGTCTCCAACGACCTGCCGTTCAAGGCCAAGCAGAAGATCGGCACCGTCAATTCGATCAACTGGGCGCGCGTTGTGGCGCAGGTGGTGTACTACTTCCGTGGCTACCTGTCGGCCACCACGTCGAATGACCAGAAGGTGTCGTTCACCGTCCCGTCGGGGAACTTTGGCAATATCTGCGCCGGCCATATCGCCCGCATGATGGGCCTGCCGATCGATAAGCTGGTCGCCGCCACCAACGAAAACGACGTGCTCGATGAGTTCTTCCGCACCGGCGTGTACCGCGTGCGCAAGTCGTCCGAGACGTACCACACCAGCAGCCCGTCGATGGACATCTCCAAGGCGTCCAACTTCGAGCGCTTCATCTACGACCTGGTGGGCCGCGACGGCGACCGCACCCGCGCGCTGTTCCAGAAAGTGGAAACCCACGGCGGTTTCGACCTGTCCGGCAAACCGGGCGCCGACGGCGACGAGTTCAAACTGGTGGCGAAGTACGGCTTCAAGTCCGGCAAATCCACCCATGACGACCGCCTGAACACCATCCGCGACGTGGCCGACGACTACGGCATCGTCATCGACACCCACACCGCCGACGGCATCAAGGTCGCGCGCGAGCACCTGGAACCAGGCGTGACGATGATCGTGCTGGAAACCGCGCTGGCCGCCAAGTTCAACGAAACCATCCTCGACGCGCTGGGTGAGGACGCAGAACGTCCGGAAGGCTTCGAGAACATCGAAGACCTGCCGCAGAAGTTCGTCGTCATGCCGCCGGACGTGGAGAAGATGAAAGCCTACATCGCTGCGAATACCGGCCTGTAAAAATGAGCGAGTACAAATCCAAGCCCCTGCTGGCGGTCAGCGAAGCGCTGGCCCTGATGGCCGCCGCCGCGCGTCCGCTGACCGATGTGGAAGTGGTGCCTACGCTGACGGCCAATGGCCGCGTGCTGGCAAAGGCGCAGGTGTCGGAGATGAACGTGCCGGGCCGCGACAATACGCAGATGGACGGCTACGCGGTGCGCGCCGCCGATTGCGTCAGCGGTAACGCGGCGCTGACTGTGTCGCAGCGCATCCCGGCCGGCCATGTCGGCCAGCCTTTGCTGCCGGGGACCGCTGCGCGCATCTTCACCGGCGCGCTGATCCCCGAGGGCGCGGATGCAGTCGTGATGCAGGAACAGTGCGAACTGGTGGGCAATCTGGTGACGATACGCCATGCGCCGAAGTCCGGTGAATGGATACGCCGCGCCGGCGAGGACATCACCAACGGCAGCGTGATCCTGCCATCCGGCACGCGCCTGCGCAGCCAGGAACTGGGACTGGCTGCATCGGTCGGCCTGGCCGAATTGCCGGTCAAGCGCAAGCTGCGCGTGGCCGTGTTCTTCACCGGCGACGAGCTGACGATGCCGGGCGAGCCGCTGGCGCCTGGCGCCATCTACAACTCCAACCGCTTCACGCTGCGCGCGCTGCTGGAAAACCTGGGCTGCGAGATTACCGACTTCGGCATCGTGCCCGATTCGTTGGAGGCCACGCGCTCGGTGCTGCGCGAATGCGCGCAGGCGCATGATTTGATCATCACTTCCGGCGGCGTTTCGGTCGGCGAGGAGGATCACATCAAGCCCGCCGTCGAGGCGGAGGGCAAGCTGAATATGTGGCAGATCGCCGTCAAGCCGGGCAAGCCGCTGGCGTTCGGCGAGGTGGGCAAGGCCTTCTTTGTCGGCCTGCCGGGCAATCCGGTGTCGAGCTTTATCACCTTCCTGATGTTTGTGCGTCCGTTCCTCCTGCGCCTGCAAGGTGTGACGGAAGGGCTGGCGCCGCGCTCGTTCGCGATGCGCGCCGATTTCAACTGGCCGAAGGCGGACAAGCGCAATGAGTTCCTGCGTGCCCGCATCAATGCCGCCGGCGGCCTGGAACTGTTCACCAACCAGAGTTCCGGCGTTTTGACGTCGACGGTGTGGGGCGACGGCGTGATCGATAATCCGCCGGGCCAGACCATCGCCGCCGGCGACACGGTTCGATTTATACCGTTTAGCGAGTTAATGTACTAATGGCTGTTACTGTAAAATTTTTCGCCAGCGTGCGCGAGGCGCTGGGCGCGTCGTCCGAGACGCTGGAGCTGCCGGCTGGTGTCGGTACCGTGGGTGACTTGCGCGCCCACCTGGCCGCGCGCGGCGAGGTTTGGCAGCAGGCGCTGGGTAATCCGGCTCTGCGCATGGCCTGCAATCAGGTGATGTGCGGCGCCGATGCGGCGTTGGCCGACGGCGCCGAAGTGGCGTTCTTCCCGCCGGTCACCGGCGGCTAAAGTAGCGGCTCAAGGTTTTTTTACCTTGGCGCTGGCGTTGCGTGCGGCGGCCAAATCGTCGCACATGCCGCAGGCCTTGGCGTTGCGATAGCGTCGCCAGGCGGCATAGGTGAAAATACCGGCTGCGGCCAGCGCCCAGACGGCGGCGCTCAGATAGTCTTCGCGCGTGGTCGAGCCTTTGATCCATTCCACCGCCGCCAGTATCGCAAACAAGGGCACCGCGGCCTGTAAATAGCGTTTCATCCAGAATGTCGCGCCCATCATGTCTCCTCTAACAATGTCTCATATCGGACCGAATGCATGCAGTCTAGTTTGACACCTTTTCGCGTTGCCGTCATCGGCGGCGGCCCCGCCGGCCTGATGGCCGCTCAAACCCTGGCGCAGGGCGGGGCGCGTGTCGATGTTTATGACGCGATGCCGTCGGTCGGCCGCAAGTTCCTGTTGGCCGGGCGCGGTGGCATGAACATCACCCACGCCGAGCCGTATGCGGACTTCGTCACGCGCTACGGCAAGGGTTCGGCGCCGCTGTGCGGCATGCTGGACGCGTTCGGCCCCCAGGATGTGCGGGACTGGGTGCATGGATTGGGCGTCGATACCTTTGTCGGCACGTCCGGCCGCGTGTTCCCGACCGATATGAAGGCAGCGCCGCTGTTGCGCGCCTGGTTGCACCGGTTGCGCGAGAGCGGCGTGCAGTTCCACATGCGGCACCGCTGGCTGGGCTGGCGCGCCGATGCGCTGGTGCTGAACACACCTGACGGCGAGCTGCTGGTGCAAGCCGACGCGGTAGTACTGGCATTGGGCGGCGGCAGCTGGGCGCGACTGGGCTCCGACGGCGCCTGGGTGCCTTTGCTGGAGGCGCGCGGCGCGGGTGTGGCGCCGCTGGCGCCGGCCAACTGCGGCTTCGACGTCGCCTGGAGCGAGCATTTCAGCAGCCGTCACGCAGGCGAGCCGCTGACCACCGTCGCCATCGTCTCGACCGGCGCGGATGGCAAGTCCTTCCGCAAGCAGGGCCAGTTCGTCGTCACCCAGGGCGGCATCGAGGGCAGCTTGATCTACGCCTTGTCGGCGGCCTTGCGCGACCAGATCGCCGCCGACGGCTTCACCACGATCTATCTCGACCTGCTGCCCGACCTGACGGCGCAACGCGTAGCGGACGAAGTAGCGCGGCCGCGTGGCGCGCGTTCGATGGCCAGCCATCTGCAAAGCCGTTTGGGGATCAAGGGCGTGAAGGCCGGCCTGCTGCGCGAATGCCTGAGCAAGGAGCAGTACGCGGACGAGGGCCAGCTGGCGCAGGCGATGAAGCACCTGCCGGTGCGGCTGCTGCGCCCACGCCCGATCGACGAAGCGATCAGCAGCGCCGGCGGCGTGCGTTGGGATGCGTTGGAAGGGACGATGCTGAAATCCGCGCCGGGCGTGTTCGTGGCCGGCGAGATGGTCGACTGGGAGGCGCCGACCGGCGGCTATTTGCTGACGGCCTGTTTGGCCGGCGGCCAGGCAGCAGGACGCGATGTCCTGGCCTGGCTGGCGCGCAGCTAGATCGTTATTCCCAGGTCACGTCGCCCGAACCGGTGCGGCTGACGTTGCGGTTGTCGGGATTGCCCATCACGCGGATATCGCCGCTGCCGCGCAAGGTCAGGTCGGCCGACTGCTTGGCGAAGACCTGGCTGGTGCCTGAACCCTTCAGGTTGACCGTCACTTTTTCCGACGCCAGATGGCGCGCATCGAGGTCGCCGGAGCCGGTCAGCTCCGCGGTCAGCGACTTGCAGCTGCCGGACGAGGTGATCTGGCCGGAACCCACCAGCTCCAGTTCCACATTCTCGCTGCTGCCCGCGTTCAGGTTCAGATGGCCGCTGCCGTGTGCGCTGGCGTTCAGTTCGCGATAACGGCCGGTGAAGTTCACATTGCCGGAGCCGTGCAGCTGCAAGTCGAGTTTGTCTCCGCTGAAGCCGGAGACCTTGGTGTCGCCGCTGCTGCGCACCGCCAGTTCCTCCAGCTGCGGCAGCACCAGCTCCACCTGCAGCGGATGGCGCGGATTGAGCAGCATGCCCTTGGTGCCGATGTGCAGGTCGCGGCCATCCTGGATGGTCTCGATATTGGCCAGCGAGCGCTGTTCGCCGCGTACCTTCAGCGAGGCCACCGGCCCCTGGATCAGGATCAGGTCTATCGGGCCGTTGAGCTCAATGGCCGTGGCCATGGCGTCGATCTTGCGGGTTTCGCTGCCCAGGGCGCGGCCGGCCGCACTGGTCGGGCTGGTGCTGCCGTAGGCCTTCAACATGCTGTAGCTGATGCCGATCAGGACGAAGGACAGCAGCAGCAGGCTGGTACCGATTTTTAATAAAGCGCGCATGTTCATGACTCCTTAGCGTCCGCGAAGCAGGGACACATTCATTGCGACATACCGTCTCAGGCCGATCAGGGTGTAGCGGGTGGCGACGATGCTGATCAGGCACAGGCCGATCCCGCCCAATATCAGGCCGAAGCCGATCAGCGACTGGCTGGTGCGGGCGCCGCTGTCGAAATCCGTGGTGATGTGGAGATCGCCGGTGGCCACCGCCTCGGCGCGGTTCAGCAGGCGCCCGCTGCGGCTCAGGTTTTCGTCGCCGGAGCTGCTGTTGTCCTGGGCGTCCGGTTCCTTGTTGATCTGGACGCCCATGCTGTTGATCGCCATGCGCCAGCCTTCGGTCTCCTGTTGCTGCTCCGGCGAGTCGAAGTGGGCGTTGGTGAACTCCATCACGTGGCGCAGCGGGCCTTCCAGCGCCAGTTCGTTCTGGCCGGACAGGCCGCTCGCCACCAGGGCCACGCCGCCGATGTAGAAGCCGAAGGCCGAGATGTAGACGGCGCCCAGCAGCGAGGCGTACACCATCGCCGGGATCACCATGAAGAGGTTGAAGATCGCCAGGCCGATGAAGGAGACCATCACGCGGGCCAGGTTGACCGGGGTTTTCTTCTGTTCGAAGGCGTTCAGGTGGAGGTTGGCGCGCAACGTCATGGCCACTTTGCGCGGCTCGTCGAGTTCCTTGTAGACCTCAGCCTCGCTGCGGCCGGCCACCAGGCCGTCGATGAAGCGCTGCTCGTAGTAGGCCAGGGTCTTGGCCACCGTTTCCGGGGGCAGTCCCTGCATGGCCTGTTTGAGCGCGTCGAGGTATGCCTGCTTGTTCATGATATCAAATACCTAATGTTGCGCTGTTGTGAGCCACGGCCATCGCGCTCTCCGCCACCGGCTTGGTCTGCACGATGGCGACCGTGCTGGCCGCGACGAAGGCGACCAGGGCGAGGGTTTTCAGGCTGAGGGCGAGGTTCATGTTGATTCCAATTATTGTCTTTTGTCGATGATGCTACTGTACGCAAGCGCTCGCCCGGATGCCATCGGCATGTGACAGGCTGCATAAATAGCGGGGCAGGCGACAAAAAAGGGGGACTAGAAGGCAGCCCCCTTGAGCAGCGCGGCAGCGGCGACGCCGCTGCGGACCGCCGATTCCAGCGTGGCCGGGTAGTCGCCGGCGGTGTAGTCGCCGGCGATGGCCAGGCCGGGCAGGCCGATGTCGTTGGCCGGACGGGCCAGCCCCGGCGTGCAGGCGTAGGTGGCGCGCTTTTCGGTGATGACCTTGAACCACTGCGGGCGTCCCAGTTCCGGGCGCTGGAAGGCCACCGCCAGCTGGACCGCGACCGCTTCGGCCAGCAGATCCTGGCTTTGCTCCGCGGCGCTGCCGGAGGCGCTGATGACCACCGCCAGCAGGCCTGCCTGGCCGGCGTCCAGCTGGCCGCGGTCGAACACGAACTGGCCCCATTGGTAGTTGTCCGGATCGTCCAGCAGGGCGAAGAAGGGCAGCTCCAGCCGCGTCGCCGGATCGTATTGCAGGTAGCAGGTGGTGATGGCTTCCGGCTCGAAGGCGGTCAGCTGGCTGCAGACGGCGCTGGTGTCGCAATCCGGGATCTCGTGCAGCAGGGCCGCCGCCTGGCTGGCGCCGGTGGCCAGCACCACGCCGCTGAAATAGGTGCTCCAGTTGCCGCCCACGGCTGCGCCGCTGATGTCGAGCTGCCACAGGCGGCCTTCGATGGAGCGCAGCGCGCGCACCTTGGCGCCGGTGCGGATCGAGCCGCCGTGCGCTTCGACGAGGGCGCCCGCCGCCTCGGGCAGCAGGGCAGACAGGTCGGCGCGCGGCAGCAGCATGTCCGAGGCGCTGCGTTTGGCGCCCAGGCTGTCGCGCAGCACGTTGAGGAAGACCTGCGCGGAGGCGCGCTCCGGCGGCGTGTTCAGCGCGGCCAGGCACAGTGGGCGCCACATCAGCTGGATCAGGCGCGGGGTCTGGTCGAAGCGTTCCAGCAGCTCGGTTACGCTGCAATCGGTATGCAGGCGCCAGCCCATCCAGCGCGCGGTGGTGGAAAAGCGCGCCAGGCTGAGTTTATCGGCGCGCTCCAGGCCTTGCGCGCGCAGCAGCGCCAGCGCCAGGTGCAGCGGCGCGGGCAGGCGCGGCGCCAGGAAGTCCATGCCGCCGGTTCCGGGCGGGTAGCGCATTTGCAGCGGCAGCGACAGCAAGGCTTGCTCGCGGTCGACGCCGGCCAGCTTCATCAAGCGCAGGGTGGCGCTGTAGGCGCCCAGCAGGATGTGCTGGCCGTTGTCCAGATGCCGGTGGTCGGTCTCGATGCGGCGTGCGCGGCCGCCCAGTGTGCGCGCCGCCTCGAACAGCGTGACCTTGTAGCCGGCGCGCGCCATTTCCACGGCCGCCGCGCAACCGGCCCAGCCGCCGCCGATCACCGCGACCGAACGGGAGGTCAGACCCGGCTCGCACTTGCCGGCGCGCTTGTCCTGCACTTGCTCAGCCACGAATGTAGGTCTTCCACGCCAGCCAGAGCTTGCGGATAGGCGTCAGAGAAATGCGCTGCGTGAGCACGTGGAAGCCGTCGGCCTCCACCTCGGTCAGCAGCGTGCGGTAGATGGCGGACATCATCAGGCCCGGGCGCTGGGCGCGGCGGTCTTCCTTCGGCAGCAGCGCGAACGCTTCGTCGTAGACCTTTTGCGCGCGGGCGGCCTGGAAAGCCATCAGCTTCTCGAAGTTCTCGGTGTGGCGCGCGTTGAGCAGGTCGGCGGCGGTGACGTTGAACTGCTGCAGCTCGTTGACCGGCAGGTAGATGCGGCCCTTGCGCGCATCTTCGCCGACATCGCGGATGATGTTGGTCAGCTGGAAGGCGTGGCCCAGTTTTTCCGCGTATTGCAGCGTCTCCGGCTTGGTCGCGCCGAAGATGCTGGCCGACAGGATGCCCACCACGCTGGCCACGTGCCAGCAGTACTTGCTCAGCGCCGTGTAGTCGAGGTAGCGGGTCTGGTTCAGATCCATTTCCATGCCGTCGATGATGGCTTGCAGGTGTTGCTGTTGCAAGTTGTACGGCGCCAGGTGCGGCTGCAATGCCAGCGTTACCGGGTGGGTCTGCTGGCCTTCGTACATATTGGCGATTTCCTTGCGCCACCAGGCCAGCTTGATGCGGGCGATCGACTCGTCCGTGCACTCGTCCACGGTGTCATCGACTTCGCGGCAAAAGGCATACAGGGCGGTGATTGCGCGGCGGCGCTCCGGCGCCAGGAACAGGAAGCTGTAGTAGAAACTGGAGCCGCTCTGGGCGGTCTTTTGCTGGCAGTAGTCGTCGGGAGACATGGATAAAAAAGCAAGGATGACATCGAAGCCGCTATTCTATAGGTTAAGTGTAACAATGTGGGCCACTGTCGCCACAGCGAGCAGGATTGGAGTACAGTTCCCAGTTCCTAAATTGGCAAGATTGCTCACTCGCTAAGGAGACTGTCATGGATAACAAAGGCCGGCCGCAGGGGGCCAATACGATCACACCGAACAGCATTGTCCGCAACGTGGCGGGCGCGGTGGTGTTTTACCAGGAGGTGTTCGGCGCGGAGGAGGTCTTGCGTCTGCATACGCCCGATGGCAAAGTAGTGCACTGCGAACTGAAGATAGGCGATTCGCGCATCAACCTGGGCGAATCCATGGAGGGCTGGCCGGAGCAGCCGTTGCTGGCGCAGATTTATGTGGCGGATGCGGATGCGGTGTTCGCCCGCGCGCTGGCGGCAGGTGCTCAGCAGCTGAGCCCGGTCGGCGACATGTTCTTCGGTACCCGCGAGGGGCGGGTGATGGACCCGTTTGGCAATACCTGGACCATCGCCACGCATAAGAAAGAGGTTTCAGGCGAGGAGATGCAGCGCCTGTTGAATGAGATGTACGCATGATTAAAATTCGCGAAATTGACCATCTGGTGCTGCGCATCGTCGACCTGGAGCGCATGCTGGCCTTTTACTGCGGCGCGCTGGGCTGTACGATCGAGCGGCGGCAGGACGCCATCGGGCTGGTGCAACTGCGCGCCGGCAGCTCGTTGATCGACCTGGTGCCGGTCGACGGCAAGCTGGGGCGCATGGGTGGCGCTCCGCCCGGCGCCGAAGGCCGCAATATGGACCACTTCTGCCTGCGCGTCGAGCCTTTCGGCGAGGCGGCCATCCGCGCCCACCTGGCGGCGCACGGCGTGACGGCAGGCCAGGTGGAGTCGCGCTACGGCGCCGAGGGGGAGGGGCCGTCGATCTATCTCACCGATCCGGAAGGCAATGTGGTCGAACTGAAAGGTGCGCCAGCGCAAGCGTGATGACGGATACTCATCTTCAAGGATACAATATGTTACGTTTCCCTGGAGATGATCTGTATGAATGCTTCGTATGCCGCCGTTCTGATGCTTGTTCCCGCCTTGTGGGGATGCGGGCGCGCGCCGGCGGAAATCGATGTGCAGATGAAGTCCGCGACGTATTACGCCAAGCACCTGCAGGAAGCCACGCAGGTGGCCAACCGCTGCAACCAGCTCAACGAGCAGGAGCAGCGCCGGATGAGCGCGCGCGACTATCAGGAGTGGCAGATGTCCAACGAGTGGGTCAATTGCCAGACGGCGATCTCGGTGACGGACGCGGCCGCGCTGCGCGAGTCGGTGTTGAAGCAATCGCGCACGCCACCGGCGCCGCTGGACGCCAATGCTGCGCTAGCGCCGTAGACCGAGGGCGCGGCGGCGCCCCGGCGGGTCCGACAGCACGCGGACGATGACGCTGAACGGGATATTCCTGCGGACCAAAAATTCCGACGCAAAGGCGCGGCCCCGGCTTTGCAGCAGGTTGACGCCCAATTCCACCACCTTCGATGTTTCCATATCCGGTCGCGACGACCGGTCTATCGTTTCCATGATGCCACCTCTCCATTTTCTGCGAAGGTAGCACGGAGCGGGGTAATTGTGCAGCGGCAACGATTTAATCGTGCGCGGCTATTCTATCTCCGCCTCAGGCGGCGCTGAACACCGTTTTCATCTGTTTTTTCATGCGCACGGCGGCCCAGAAGATGCCCAGCCAGTCGCGCCGGCTCAGCTTGGGGCGATGCAGGAAGACGTCGTATTCGGCGGCCTCGATCGCATCCAGGATGCGCAGCCCGCCTTGCACCACCATGCGCAGCTCGAACCCGATGCGGCCTTTGAGCCGCAGCGCCAGCGGTGCGCCGCTCAGCATCAGCGCGCGGGCGCGGTCCACCTCGAACTTCATCATCGAACGCCAGCGCGGACGGGCGCTGGCGTGGTCCAGCGCCGCCGGCGAGATCGCGTAGCGGTTCAAATCCTCCAGCGGAATGTAGATGCGCTCCTTGTGGATGTCGATCGCCACGTCCTGCAGGAAGTTGATCAGCTGCAGCGCGGTGCAGATGGCGTCGGAGTCGCGGATATTTTCCTCGTCGGCCTGGCCGTACAGATGCAGCATCAGGAAGCCGACCGGATTGGCCGAGCGAGCGCAGTAGTCCAGCAGCGCGTCGTAGGTGGCGTAGCGGCTCACCAGCACATCCTGCTTGAACGCCGACAGCAGCTCGTACAGCGGCTTGAGCGGCAGGTCATGCGCGCGCACCACCTGGGCCAGCCGTTCGAACATCGGCTCGTGGTCGGTGGCGCCGGCCTCGATGCGGTCCAACGCGGCCTCGTAGGCGTTCAGCGCGGCCAGGCGTTGCTCGGGCGTGGCGTCGCCTTCGTCGGCCAGATCGTCGGCGCTGCGGGCGAAGGCGTAGATCGCTTCCACCGCCGGCCGCAAGCGGCCAGGCAGCAAAATTGATGCAACAGGGAAATTTTCGTAGTGATCTACCGACATAAAACAGGGCCCAAAGCAAAATTTTAAAAATTAATGACGCGAAAGTCATTTGCAAACGGATTTGCTCGGCATATAATAAATTAACGGAAAGTCATTAATTTCCGAGCCGTAATAGTAGTGCCATCTACACTCCAGAGCAAGCTAAAGGAATACACCGTGGTCGCCTTTAAAAAACAGCGTCAGATTTCCCCTCTCATACTTAGCGTGCTGGCCGCCGCCGTGCTGGCCGGCTGTTCCAAGCCCGTCGAGAAAACCGAAGACATCCGCCCGGTGCGCGCCATCGTGCTCGCCAGCAGCGACGTCGATGTCAACGCCGAGTTTTCCGGCGAAGTGCGCGCCCGCGTGGAATCGCGCCTGGGCTTCCGCGTCGGCGGCAAGATCGTCACCCGCAAGGTCGACGTCGGCACGTTGGTCAAACATGGCCAAGTGCTGATGCAGCTCGATCCGCAGGACTTGCAGCTGTCCCAGGCCCAGGCGCTGGCCGGCCTGCGCGCCGCAGAGACCAACCGCGACCTGGCCAAGGCCGAACTCAAGCGCTATCAGGAATTGCGCAGCAAGAACTTCGTCAGCCAGGCCGTGCTGGACGCCAAGGATTCGACCTACAAGGCGGCGCAAGCCAATGTCGACGCCGCGCAGGCTGCCTATCGCGGCCAGTCCAACCAGGCCGGCTACGCCAGTCTAGTGTCCGATGTTGACGGCGTGGTGACAGCGGTCGATGCCGAAGTCGGCCAGGTGGTGCAGCCGGGCACGCCGGTGGTGCGCGTGGCCCGCCAGGGCGAGAAGGAAATCGTCATCGGCCTGCCGGAAGACAAGGTCGAGACGCTGCGCCGCGTGCCGGACGTGCAGGTGCGCCTGTGGGCCGACCCAAAGAACACGGTGGCCGGCAAGATCCGCGAGATCTCGCCGGTGGCCGATCCGTCCACCCGTACTTACACCGTCAAGGTATCCATCCCCGACTCGCTGGCCGAAGCCAAGCTGGGCATGACGGCCGTGGTGCAGTTCGCCTCCAAGACCGCGACGCCGCAGATCAAGGTGCCGTTGACGGCGCTGTACTATGAGAAATCGGCCTCGTCCGTGTGGGTGGTGGACGGCGGCGTGGTCAAGCTGGTGCCGGTGACGATCTCCGGCGCGGCCGGCAACGATATTGTGCTGGGCAGCGGCGTCAAGGCCGGCCAGACGGTGGTGACGGCGGGCGTCAACCTGCTCAAGCCGGGCCAGAAGGTCAAGATCCTCGGTAACGATTTGCCGACGGCTCCGGTTGTTGCGGGGACCGCCAAATGAAGGACGGATTCAATCTCTCACGCTGGGCACTGGAGCATATCCCGCTGACGCGCTACCTGATCGCCGTGCTGCTGATAGGCGGCATGCTCAGCTACTCCAACCTGGGCCAGGATGAAGACCCGCCGTTCACCTTCCGCGCGATGGTGGTGCGGGCCAACTGGCCGGGCGCGACCTCGCTGCAAATGGCCGAGCAGGTTACGGACAAGCTGGAGAAAAAGCTCCAGGAAACGCCGGACATCGACGAGATCAGCAGCTACTCCAAGCCGGGCGAAACCACCATCATCCTGAAGCTGCGCGAATCGGCGCCGCCCAAGGAAGTGGCGCAATCCTGGTACCAGGTGCGCAAGAAGATCGGCGACATCCGCGGCACCTTGCCGCCGGGCGTGCAGGGGCCGTTCTTCAACGATGAATTCGGCGATACCTACGGCTCTATCTTCGCGCTGTCCGGCGACGGCTTCACCTACGCCGAGATGAAGGACTACGCCGACTTCGTGCGCCAGCAGCTGCTGGGCGTGCCGCTGGTGTCCAAGGTCGAGCTGTTCGGCGTGCAGGACGAGAAGATCAACATCGAGTTCTCGCACAAGAAGTTTGCGCAGCTGGGCATACCGATCGAAGCCATCGCCAACCAGATCGCCACCCAGAACACGGTGGAAGCCACCGGCGTGCTGGTGACGCCGACCGACAACCTGCAAGTGCGCGTCACCGGCGCGCTGAAGACTGTCAAGGATCTGGAAGAGCTGGAGCTGCGCGCCAACGGCACCACCTTCCGCCTGGGCGACTTCGCCACCATCAAGCGGCTGTATCAGGATCCTCCGGGTAACAAGATGCGCTTCAACGGCAAGGAAGTGATCGGCCTGGGCGTGTCGATGGAAAAGGGCGGCAACATCATCCAGCTCGGCAAGCACATGGAGAAGACCGTGGCCGCGATGAAGGCCAAGCTGCCCGTCGGTATCGAGCTGGAGCGCGTGTCCGACCAGCCTGAGGCCGTCAAGGCTTCGGTGGGCGAGTTCGTGCACACGCTGATCGAAGCGGTGCTGATCGTGCTGGCCGTCAGCTTCGTCGCGCTGGGCCTGCACAGCAAACCCAAGCTGCGGCTGGACGTGCGCCCCGGCCTGGTGGTGGCGCTGACCATCCCGCTGGTGCTGTCCGTGACCTTCCTGTGCATGCGCATGCTGGACATCGACCTGCACAAGATTTCGCTGGGCGCGCTGATCATCGCGCTGGGCCTGCTGGTGGACGACGCCATCATCGCCGTCGAAATGATGGTGCGCAAGATGGAGGAGGGCATGTCGCGCTTCGACGCCGCCACCTTCGCCTACACCTCGACCGCGATCCCGATGCTGACCGGCACGCTGATCACGGTGGCGGGCTTCCTGCCGATCGGCCTGGCCAAATCGGCGGCCGGCGAGTACACCTTCTCGCTGTTCTCGGTCAACGCGCTGGCGCTGGTGATCTCGTGGGTGGTGGCGGTGGTGTTCACGCCCTACATCGGCTACGTGCTGCTGAAGGTCAAGCCGCACGCCGAGGGCGGCAGCGAGCACGACCTGTTCGACACGCCGGGCTTCCGCAAGTTCCGCGCCGTGGTCAACTGGTGCGTCGAGTTCCGCAAGACCACCATCGTCGCCACGCTGGTGATCTTCGCGCTGGGCGTGTACGGCTTCAAGTTCATCGAGAAGCAGTTCTTCCCGGATTCCAGCCGTCCCGAACTGATGGTCGAGCTGTGGACGCCGGAAGGCACGACCTTCGCCGCCAACGAGGCACAGGTCAAGAAGTTCGAAGCCTTCATCCGCAAGCAGGAAGGCGTGGTCAGCGTGACCAGCTACGTCGGCACCGGTTCGCCGCGCTTCTACCTGCCGCTGGACCAGATCTTCCCGCAGACTAACGTGTCGCAGATCGTCGTGCTGCCGAAAGACCTGCATGCCCGCTCGGCGCTGCGCGACAAGATCGTCGACGTCTTCAAGCATGACTTCCCGGAAGTGCGCGGCCGCGTCAAGCTGCTGCCGAACGGGCCGCCGGTGCCGTATCCGGTGCAGTTCCGCGTGACGGGCGGCGAGGTGGAGAAGGTGCGCGCCATCGCCGACCAGGTCAAGGACATCATGCGCGCCAATCCGAACACGCTGGGCGTCAACGACAACTGGAATGAATCGATCAAGGTGCTGCGCCTCGACCTGGACCAGGACAAGATGCGCGCGCTGGGCGTGACCTCGCAGACCGTGATGCGGGCTGCGAACACTATCCTGTCGGGCACCACGATCGGCCAGTTCCGCGAGGACATCAAGCTGATCGACATTCAAATCCGCCAGCCTATCGAGGAGCGCAACACCATCTCGATCCTGAATGATACGAATATCCCGACCGCCAGCGGCAAGTCGGTGCCGATCAGCCAGTTGGCCCGCGCCCACTTCGTGTGGGAGCCGGGCGTGGTGTGGCGCGAAGGACGCGAATGGGCGATCACCGTGCAGTCTGACGTGGTCGACAACATCCAGGGCCCGACCGTGTCCGGCCAGGTCGATCCGAAGCTGAAGGAGCTGCGCGACAAGCTGCCGGCCGGCTACGCCATCACCGTCAAGGGTGCGGCGGCCGACAGTGGCACGGCGGAAGCGTCGATCGCGGCCAACCTGCCGCTGGCGATCTTCATCATCTTCACCTTGCTGATGCTGCAGCTGCACAGCTTCTCGCGGGCGTTGCTGGTATTCCTGACCGGCCCGCTGGGCGTGGCGGGTGCGGCGATGGCGCTGCTGGTGCTGGGCCGTCCACTGGGCTTCGTGGCCAACCTGGGCATCATCGCGCTGTTCGGCATGATCATCCGCAACTCGGTGATCCTGGTCGACCAGATCGAGCAGGACATCAAGGCCGGCCACGATCCGTGGACCGCGATCGTCGAATCGGCGGTGCGCCGCTGCCGCCCCATCATCCTGACGGCCGCCGCGGCGGCGCTGGCGATGATCCCGCTGTCGCGTTCGGTGTTCTGGGGACCGATGGCGGTGGCCATCATGGGCGGCCTGATCCTGGCGACCGCGCTGACGCTGCTGTTCCTGCCGGCTTTGTACGCCGCCTGGTTCAGGGTTAAAAAACCACAAACCCGTCCCGTCGCTTAGTCAAGGATGGAAAACAACGGCGGATTCCGTGCCCGGAATCCGCCGTTTTTCTTTGGGAATCAAACGCTTGGAGCCAGCCCTGCGGGTACTGGCGGACGCATCCTTGACACCCTGGATTTCATATCCTAAGTTGGTCTAGCCATTGCTCAGGCGGTGGCTGTCGCTAGGGTCTGCCGGCAGGTGTGCGTAGCATGTTCGAAATGTGGGTAATTGTTGCGGTATGCCATCCGGTATTGCTAATAACTATTATTCGAGAACTAAAATGAACAGCAAAAACAGGGGATCTGCACTACTTGTGGCGTTGGTTTTTGCCACGTTTTCAACCTCGACTCTGGCTGCGCTTGCAACGGGCAGCCAGAACATTTCCGGCACGCGCACCACGCCGGCTTACGGCGATGCGAACCTGAAGGACAATGCCGGCAACGCCGGTCCTTTCGGTCCCTACAGCTGGGACTACAGCTATACGCGCAGCTTCGATGGCAAAAAGCTGGAGAAGGATATCCAGATCGACTTCAGCTTCGATGCCGCGCTCAACTACACGGCCGCCCAGAAGGACGCTTATATCAAGGCGGCGAAGGCCGGGGTTTCCTCGGTGTGGGACAATAAATACGCGGTCAAGGACAACAGTACTGGCCAGGTGATTCCGATCTTCGTTGCCGTGACGACGGACGGGCCATTCAACCAGAAGGTCCAGGTGCATGCCGGCCCCGGCCGTTCCGACATGCTGAACTGGTACACCGGAGACAGTGCCAGCGTCAACGCCCATGAAGTAGGGCACATGATGGGCCTGTTCGACGAATACATCGGCGGCGCGGTCGATAAATATCCGAATCCGACGCTGTCGAACGACGGTTTGATGGGATTGGGCGCGCTCAATGCCAACCCGGTCATGTATCCGCGGTACTATCAACAGTATTACGATTACATGAAGCAGCTGAATCCGGACACGCCGTTTACGCTGGTTGCGGTGCCGGAGCCGTCGGAGGTGATGTTGTTGTGCGGCGGGCTGTTCTTCTTGATGGGAATGTATGGACGCAAACGTCAAGCGTAGGGCGGTGATCTTGGCGGCCTTGCTGGTCGCTGCATCGCTGCCTGCCTGCGCACTGGAGGAAGGGCGGACCAAAGTGGATCAGGTGGCGGCGATTATCCTGCGTGACGTGCAAGCGCTGCACGGCGGCCAAGTCGTCTACCTTGCCGCCGACGGCAGCGGCTATTGCCAGTTGGTGTCCAGGCTGCCCGAGGTCGTGGCGCTGGCCGAGAAGCGCTATCGGCTGGCGGTGCCGGCCGATGCGATGGCCCGGCTGCGCCGCCTGGCCGCCAGCCACGCGGCCGCGCCCATCCCCTCCAGCACCGCGCCCGGCTTGCCGGACGCATCCAGGCCGCGCATCTCGGTGCGCCTGGCCTCCGGCCGCAGCGTCGATGTCAGCCGCTGGCAGCACGATCACAACGCGGAATTCGACGACTTGTACCAGGCGCTGCTCGCCGTGGTGCAGGCGGCGGCGACGCAAAAACCGCTAAGCCAGGGCAAGTTCGACCCCAACTGGACGCCGGACGGCTTCCCCGCACGCTAAAACGTGACGGCGTTTTCGCGTATTTGTGAGAGGGGAAGCCTGAGTTTTCGAAGAAGTTAGTTAAAGAAGCATAGAATGTTGGCGATAGGTTAAAAATCGCCACATGGCGCCGAAAAACCCGTTAAAATACCGCGTTGAAGTTGAAAGCTCTCGCCTATGGCGGGATGGGGCGACCGTTTTCACTTACGGGTCGCCCTTTGCTTTTGTGCAAACATGCCGCGAGGATGGCGAAATTGGTAGACGCACCAGGTTTAGGTCCTGACGCCAGCAATGGTGTGGGGGTTCGAGTCCCCCTCCTCGCACCAACTGTATTACTATTTTTTTGGACGATTTTTACATGGCAACTGCAGTCGAAACCTTAGGCAAACTCGAACGTCGTATCACGATCTCCTTCCCGCTGACCGAGGTCCGCGCTGAAGTTGAGAAGCGTCTGAAAGTGCAAGCCAAATCGGCTAAGGCACCAGGCTTCCGTCCGGGTAAAGTTCCTATGAAAATGGTCGCAGCACAGTACGGTTATCAGATCGAAACCGAAGTGCTGAACGATAAAGTTGGCCGCGCCTTCAACGATGCCGCCAACGCAGCCGAACTGCGCGTAGCAGGCTACCCGCGCATCGAGCCTAAGGAAGAGTCGCCAGAAGGCGTCCTGACCTTCGACGCGACCTTCGAAATCTACCCGGAAGTCGTCGTTGGCGACTTGACCACCGTGGAAATCGAAACCGTCAAGGCTGACGTGTCGGAAACCGAAATCGACAAAACCATTGAAATCCTGCGCAAACAGCGCGTGCACTTCCACACCAAAGGCGAAGCTGGCGAGCACGGCGACGGCGGCGCAGCCATTGCAGCCAACGGCGACCGCGTGACCGTGGACTTCGTCGGTTCGATCGACGGCGTTGAATTCCCAGGCGGCAAAGCTGAAGACTACGCTTTCGTGCTGGGCGAAGGCCGCATGCTGCCAGAATTCGAAGCAGCCACCGTAGGCCTGAAGGTCGGCGAAGCCAAGACCTTCCCGCTGGCTTTCCCAGAGGACTACCATGGTAAAGACGTTGCCGGCAAAACCGCATCGTTCACCATCACCCTGAAAAAACTGGAATGGGCGCACCTGCCGGAAGTTGACGGTGAATTCGCCAAGTCGCTGGGCGTGGCCGATGGCGACGTCGCTAAAATGCGCGAAGACATCAAAGTCAACCTGGAACGCGAAGTTGCCGGTCGTGTCAAAGCCCGCAACAAGGAAGCCGTGATGGAAGCGCTGGTGAAAACCGCGACCCTGGACGTACCACAAGCCCTGATCGCCCAAGACACCGAGCGCCTGGCTGAAATGACCCGTCAAGACATGGCGCAGCGCGGCATGAACGTCAAGGACATCCCGTTCCCACCAGAACTGTTCGCAGAAAAAGCCGAGCGTCGCGTACGCCTGGGCCTGATCCTGTCGCAACTGGTCGGCGAGAACAAGCTGCAAGCCCAGCCTGAACAAGTCAAAGCGCAAGTCGAAGACTTCGCACAGAGCTACGAAGACCCACGCGAAGTGCTGAAGTACTACTACAGCGATCGTCGTCGTCTGGCTGAAGTCGAAGCCCTTGTATTGGAAGAAAACGTCGTCAACTACGTCCTGGGCCTGTCGAAAACTTCGTCCAAGGTTGTGGCCTTCGACGAACTGATGGGAAGCAACGCACAAGCGTAATCCAGCGTGGGCCGGATGATGTAAGATAATCACTCCGGCCTCTAGCTGCTTCACAAGGAAATGGAATGACTGGTATGAACCGTAATCCGGCGCTGGACACTGAAATGCTCGGCCTGGTGCCGATGGTGGTCGAACAGAGCGGCCGCGGCGAACGCTCCTATGATATTTACTCGCGCCTGCTGAAGGAACGCGTAATCTTCATGGTCGGTCCCGTCAACGACCAGATGGCGAACCTGATCGTCGCCCAGTTGCTGTTCCTGGAAAGCGAAAATCCGGACAAGGATATCTCGCTGTACATCAACTCCCCAGGCGGTTCGGTTTCGGCCGGCCTGGCGATCTTCGATACGATGCAGTTCATCAAGCCTGACGTGTCGACGCTGTGCACCGGCATGGCTGCCTCCATGGGCGCCTTCCTGCTCGCAGCCGGCGCCAAGGGCAAGCGTTTTTCGCTGCCGAACTCGCGCATCATGATCCATCAACCTTCGGGCGGCTCGCAGGGCATGGCTTCGGATATCGAAATCCAGGCCAAGGAAATCCTGTATCTGCGCCACCGTCTGAACTCGATCATGGCCGAGCGCACGGGTCAAACCGTTGAGCAGATCGCCAAAGACACGGATCGTGATCGTTTCATGTCGGCGGAAGAGGCTGTAGAGTACGGTTTGATCGACAAAATGTTGTCCAGCCGGGCTTGATGCTTCCTTCGCAGCATTGCTGAAAAAACGCCCGGGCGATTAATCGTTCGGGCGTTTCGTTTTTATTTCGGGTAGCATGTAGTCATAGGCGGACTTTTCCGGACGCTGTTTGTTCGATTCACGTGCTTCCTGGCAACAGCCAAGCCATTCTGTAACCCAAAGAAAACTGCCCCATGTCAGACAAAAAATCCTCCAGCGGCGAAAAATTACTGTACTGCTCGTTTTGCGGCAAGAGCCAGCACGAGGTAAAGAAACTCATCGCCGGCCCGTCGGTCTTCATCTGCGACGAATGCATCGACCTGTGCAACGACATCATCCGCGATGAAACCTCGGCCATCGAGTCGGTCACGGGCGCCAAGTCGGACCTGCCGACCCCGCACGAAATCAAGGACTTGCTGGACCAGTACGTCATTGGCCAGCAAACGGCCAAGCGCATCCTGTCGGTGGCGGTGTACAACCACTACAAGCGCCTCAAGCACCTGGGCAAGAAAGACGACATCGAACTGGCCAAGAGCAACATCCTGCTGGTCGGCCCTACCGGCTCCGGCAAGACCCTGCTGGCCCAGACCCTGGCGCGCATGCTGAACGTGCCGTTCGTCATCGCCGACGCCACCACGCTGACCGAAGCGGGCTACGTGGGTGAAGACGTCGAGAATATCATCCAGAAACTGTTGCAGAGCTGCAACTACGATGTGGAAAAAGCCCAGCGTGGCATCGTCTACATCGATGAGATCGACAAGATTTCGCGCAAGTCGGACAACCCATCGATCACCCGCGACGTGTCGGGCGAGGGCGTGCAGCAGGCGCTGCTGAAACTGATCGAAGGCACGATGGCGTCGGTGCCACCGCAAGGCGGCCGCAAGCATCCTAACCAGGACTTCGTGCAGATCGACACCACCAACATCATGTTCATTTGCGGCGGCGCGTTCGACGGCCTGGCCAAGGTTATCTCGAATCGTTCGGAAAAATCCGGCATTGGTTTCTCGGCCAGCGTGAAGAGCAAGAAAGAGCGCAGCGCCAGCGACGTCCTGCTGGAAGCGGAACCGGAAGATCTGATCAAGTTCGGCCTGATTCCCGAGCTGGTGGGCCGCCTGCCGGTGGTCGCCACGCTGTCGGAGCTGACCGAAGAAGCGCTGATCCAGATCCTGGTCGAGCCGAAGAACGCACTCGTCAAACAGTACGCCAAGCTGCTGGACATGGAAGGCGCCGAGCTGGAAATTCGTCCTGCCGCACTGCATGCCATCGCCAAGAAAGCGCTGGCCCGCAAGACCGGCGCGCGCGGCCTGCGTTCGATCCTGGAACACGCATTGCTCGATACGATGTACGAGCTGCCGAATGAAACCAATGTCACCAAAGTGGTCATTGATGAAAACACGATCACCAGCGGTGCGAAACCTTTGTTGATTTATCAGGACCAGGCAAAAGCGTCTGGTGAGAATTAAATAACTTGTGCACACTTGCCTCGCTCAGCAGCAAAATTCATTTCGCATCTGTCAGGCAAGGCGGTACAATTTAAATCAATAAAAGAATGCAGGCTTCATTCGGAAAGCCACACGTGACAGCATCGTTTGTCACGCGTGGCTTTTTTATTTGACGCGTTTTTTTAGAACATGATTGGCTTCGTTGAAAATACTCTTTTTTAGGAGAATTATTTCTTGCAGGTCGGTCTTGTGATTCGGCGAAACAGCGCCCACATCATAATCACGCTTTCACATAAGGTACGCCATGACAACTTCCAAATTAACTGAGCAAACTCAACTGCCGTTATTGCCGCTGCGGGACGTTGTAGTTTTCCCGCATATGGTGATACCGCTGTTCGTAGGGCGCCCAAAATCGATCAAGGCGCTGGAAGCGGCTATGGAGCAGGGCAAGAGCATCATGCTTGCCGCGCAAAAAGCTGCAGCCAAGGACGAACCTTCTGCTTCCGATATCTATGAAATCGGCTGCGTGGCCAATATTCTGCAAATGCTGAAACTGCCGGACGGCACCGTGAAGGTGCTGGTCGAGGGCGCTCAGCGCGCACGCATCAACCGCATCACCGACGCACCGACGCACTTCATCGCCGATCTGACGCCGCTCGATTCCGAGCTGGGCGACGATTCGGAGATCGAAGCCATGCGCCGCGCCATCGTTCAGCAGTTCGACCAGTACGTCAAGCTGAACAAAAAGATCCCACCTGAAATCCTCGCTTCTCTGTCGGGCATCGACGACGCCGGCCGCCTGGCCGACACCGTCGCCGCACACTTGCCGCTGAAGCTTGAGCAGAAACAGGTGATCCTGGAAATCTTCAGCGTCGCCAAGCGTCTGGAGCACCTGCTGGGCCAGCTGGAAGGCGAGCTCGACATTCTGCAAGTCGAGAAGCGCATCCGTGGCCGCGTCAAGCGCCAGATGGAAAAGTCGCAGCGCGAGTACTACCTGAACGAACAAGTCAAAGCCATCCAGAAGGAACTGGGCGAGGGCGAGGACGGCGCCGACCTGGACGAGCTGGAGAAGAAGGTCGCGCTGGCCAAGATGCCGAAAGAGGCATTGGACAAGGCCACCGCCGAGCTGAAAAAACTCAAGCTGATGTCGCCGATGTCGGCCGAAGCCACCGTCGTGCGTAACTACATCGACACGCTGGTGAGCCTGCCATGGAAGAAAAAATCCAAGGTCAACAACGACCTGTCGAACGCCGAGAAAGTGCTGGAAGGCGATCACTACGGCCTGGATAAGGTCAAAGAGCGCATCCTGGAATACCTCGCGGTGCAACAACGCGTCGACAAGCTGAAAGCGCCTATCCTGTGCTTCGTCGGTCCTCCTGGCGTGGGTAAGACCTCGCTGGGCCAGTCCATCGCCCGCGCCACGAACCGCAAGTTCGTGCGCATGGCGCTGGGCGGCGTGCGCGACGAAGCCGAGATCCGCGGCCACCGCCGTACCTACATCGGCTCGATGCCGGGCAAGGTGCTGCAGTCGCTGGCCAAGGTTGGCGTGCGCAATCCGCTGTTCCTGCTGGACGAGATCGACAAGATGGGCGCGGACTTCCGCGGCGATCCATCGTCGGCCCTGCTGGAGGTGCTGGATCCCGAGCAGAACCATACGTTCTCGGACCACTACATCGAAGTCGATTTCGACCTGTCCGATGTGATGTTTGTGGCGACGTCGAACTCGTACAACATCCCGCCGGCGCTGCTGGACCGCATGGAAGTGATCCGCCTGTCCGGCTACACGGAAGACGAGAAGACCAGCATCGCCCAGCGCTACCTGCTGCCTAAACAGATCAAGAACAACGGTCTGAAGGAAGACGAGATTTCGGTGGCCGAGTCGGCGTTGCGCGACATCATCCGCTACTACACCCGCGAAGCCGGCGTGCGTTCGCTGGAACGCGAAGTGTCGAAGATCTGCCGCAAGGTAGTGAAGATGCTGCTGCTGAAGAAGTCGGACAAGAAAGTGGCCGTCACCAACAAGAACCTCGACAAGTTCCTGGGCGTGCGCCGCTACGACTTCGGCGTGGCCGAGAAAGACAACCAGATCGGCCAGGTGGTCGGCCTGGCATGGACCGAAGTGGGCGGCGATCTGCTGACCATCGAAGCCGTGCAGATGCCGGGCAAGGGCGGAGTGATCCGCACCGGCACCCTGGGCGACGTGATGAAGGAATCGATCGAGGCAGCCCGCACCGTGGTGCGCAGCCGCGCCAATCGTCTCGGCATCAAGAACGAAGTGTTCGAGAAGAGCGACATCCACATCCACGTGCCGGAAGGCGCAACGCCGAAAGACGGTCCTTCGGCCGGCGCGGCGATGACGGTGGCGATGGTGTCGGTGTTCACGGGCATTCCGGTCCGCGCTGATGTGGCGATGACGGGCGAAATCACGCTGCGCGGCGAAGTGCTGCCGATCGGCGGCCTGAAAGAGAAACTGCTGGCGGCCCAGCGCGGTGGCATCAAGACCGTGCTGATCCCTGAGCAGAACGTCAAGGACCTGGCCGATATTCCGGACAACGTCAAAAACAAACTGGAAATCGTGCCAGTGCGTTGGATCGACAAAGTACTGGAAATCGCTCTGGAACGCATGCCGGAAGCGCTGACGGAAACCGCTCCGGTGGAAGCCGTAGCCGCCGCAGCCGCCAAGGCCGACGGCCAAACGGAAGTGGTAAAACATTAATTTTTACTAGCGATTAGTAGAGTTGATGCTCAAACAGGCGCTTTTATGGCGCCTGTTTGTTATTTCACCCCGATTTTCTATGGTGCAGCGCTTGACACAGGGGCGGGCTGGCTTGTTTAATACGGCCTGAGATTTTTCTCGGCCTGGATACGGTATTCAACTACCGTTATCTACGAGCTAAAACGATATAACCTTTGTGACGGGGAATTGCTTTGAATAAGACTGAATTGATCGACCATATTGCTACCACCGCTGATATCTCGAAAGCGGCTGCTGCACGCGCACTCGACGCGGTGATCGACGGCGTTACCACCACCCTGCAAAAGAACGACAGCGTCACCCTGGTCGGCTTTGGCACCTTCTCCGTGAGCGAACGCGCTGCCCGTACCGGCCGCAATCCGCGCACCAAAGAAGAGATCATCATCGACGCAGCTAAAGTTCCTAAATTTAAAGCTGGTAAAGCTTTGAAAGATGCTGTAAACTAACGGACTTCAGTGAGCAGCAAGCAGTAAAGCTGCTCTCTAAAGGCAAAACGGGCGGTTAGCTCAGTTGGTAGAGCGGAGCCCTTACAAGGCTTAGGTCGGGAGTTCGAGCCTCTCACCGCCCACCAGTTTTGCAAGTAGTAAAGGTAGTACCCAGTGTTTTGTTGGAGCGGTAGTTCAGTTGGTTAGAATACCGGCCTGTCACGCCGGGGGTCGCGGGTTCGAGTCCCGTCCGCTCCGCCAACAAAATACAATATTGAGTTTGACCAAGGAGCGGTAGTTCAGTTGGTTAGAATACCGGCCTGTCACGCCGGGGGTCGCGGGTTCGAGTCCCGTCCGCTCCGCCAAGAACAAGATACCCCGCAGCTAATATTAGCTGCGGGGTTTTTCTTTTTCCGCCCCATATTAATTCCAGCCCCATCCTGCAAATAGCGCGGCTCGCGAATATATCTCCTTTAGAAACAAATATTTACCAATCGTATCGTGCGCCTGGAGCGAATTCATCAATAGTAGAATGCGCGCCGCTGTACTGAATCTATATTCATTAAATTATTTGTTTTATAACTTATTGAGAGGGCACATAATGTTTTTGAAAAAAGTTGGCATGGCCGTAGCCTTGCTGTGCGCGTCGGCGGCGCAGGCATCGACGATTTTTTCCGACAATTTCGACGGCGATGCGCTGGGCTTGAATGTCGTCAGTTTCAACGGTGGCTGGTCGGTGAGCGACGGCGCTGTGGACGTCATCGGAGCGCCGAATTATTTCGACCTGCAGCCTGGTAACGGCCACTACATCGATCTGGATGGTTCCAGCTTCAAGGCAGGCGTCTTCGCCAACTCCGTGGCCGTCGCCAGTGGCGTCACTTACACGCTGAGCTTTGATTTGGCTGGCAATAACCGCAATGCCGGCAACGATACCGTGGTGGTCAATTTTGGCAGCAACAGCCAGACGTTCACCCGCCAGGCCGGGGACAGCTTCCAGACGTTCACACTGAACTACACGGCGACCGCCAGCGGCAACGTTGCCTTCAGCTTTGCGGACCAGGGCAACGACAGGCAGGGCGCGCTGCTCGATCGCGTGACGGTGACGGCCGTGCCTGAGCCGGAAACCTATGGCATGCTGCTGGGCGGCCTGGCGGTGCTGGGTGCGGTGACGCGCCGTCGCCGGCAGGCTTGATACCACGGCCGGGAATATCCAGCGCCCGCTTCGGTGGGCGTTTTGTTGCAGGCCGTACGGTGTGACCGTTTTGCCAAGGATTTACTCTTGCTATAGAGGGGTGTGCACTGTAAAATCCGGCAACCGGAATTGGCGAACGCGAGTTCGCCTTTTTTGTATGTGCAAGTTCCACTCAATCCGAATTGGCAGACCATGTTTGAATTTATTCGTACCCATCAACGTTTGATGCAGATTCTCCTGGCGATTATTATCGTCCCGTCGTTCGCATTTGTCGGCCTCGGTAGTTACAAGGGTTTCGGCGAGGATGCCAATACGATCGCCAAGATCGACGGCAAGCCGCTGACCCAGCAGGAGTTCGACAACGCCGTGCGCAATCAGCTGGACACTTACCGCCAGCGCCTGGGCGCACAGTTCGACCAGAAGATGTTCGACACCCCTGAATTCAAGCAAAACATCCTCGACCAGCTGATCGCCGAGCGCGCTGTGGCTGCGGAAGTTGTGCATGCGCACCTGAACGTCAGCGATATCCAGCTGCAGAAGGTCATCAAGGAACAGTTCGGCGGCGAAGGCGCTTTCGACATGGAGCGCTACAAGGCCATCCTGTCCGCGCAAGGCATGACGCCGAGCATGTACGACCAGCGCCTGCGCCACGACCTGACGCTGCAACAGCTGGGCAACGCCATCCAGGCCACCGGCTTCGCGCCGCACGCCGTGGCCAAGACCCTGTCCGACATCGGCGCGCAGGAGCGCGAGGTGCAGGAACTGCTGCTGCCGGTTGCCGATTTCGTGCCGCAGGTGAAAATCACCGACGACATGGTCAAGGCTTACTACGACAAGAACGCCAAGTTCTTCGAAGTGCCCGAGCAGGCCAAGATCGAATACGTGGTCTTCAACAGCGACGCCGTCATGAGCCAGGTGTCCGTCACCGACGCCGACGTGGCCGCCTACTACGAAGCCAACAAAGCCGGTTTCGCCACGCCTGAAAGCCGCCGCGCCGCGCACATCCTGATCACGCTGAAGAAGGGCGCCAACGCCGCTGAAACCGCCGCCGCCAAGGCCAAGGCCGACGCCATCGTGGCCGAACTGCGCAAGACCCCTGGCGACTTCGCCAAGGTCGCCAAGGCCAAGTCGGAAGACCCGGTATCGGGCGAGCAGGGCGGCGATCTGGATATCGTCACCAAGGGTACGCTGCCGGCCCCGGTCGAAGCGGCCGTGCTGAAGCTGAAGCAGGGCGAGATCAGCGATGCCGTGCAATCCGACTTCGGCTTCCACGTGCTGACCGTGACCGCGCTGAAACCAGCCGTCGTCAAGCCGCTGGACGAAGTAAAAACCGAAGTGGCCGAAACGCTGAAAAAACAGAAAGCCGCCAAGAAGTATTCGGAAATGGCTGAAGCCTTCACCAACACCGTCTACGAACAGTCCGACAGCCTGAAACCGGTTGCCGACAAGCTGGGCCTGAAGATCGAAACCGCCGCCAACGTTTCGCGCACGCCGTCGCCGATGGCCGGTCCTGCTCCGTACAACAACGCCAAGTTCCTGGCTGCGCTGTTCTCCAACGAGTCGATCAGCAGCAAGCGCAACACCGAAGCGGTCGAGACCGCACCGAGCACGCTGGTAGCCGGCCGTATCGTCGAGTTCAAGGCCGCCAGCAAGCGTCCCCT
The DNA here is from genome assembly GCF_009380165.1 of Rugamonas rivuli. Taxonomy (GTDB): domain Bacteria; phylum Pseudomonadota; class Gammaproteobacteria; order Burkholderiales; family Burkholderiaceae_D; genus Rugamonas; species Rugamonas rivuli. Next base: position 865,374 of record NZ_WHUF01000001.1, on the reverse strand, counting down.
GGCCGAAGTCGATGCCGCCATCCGCCAGCGCGTGACGATGGAAGAGGCTGCCAAGCTGGCCGCCAAGACCGGCGCCGAGAAACTGGCTGCGTTCAAGAAATCCGGCGACGCTACCGGCTTCGCCGCCGCCAAGCTGGTGTCCCGTTCCAAGCCTGAAGGCGTGAACGGCCTGGCCATGCAGGAAGTGATGAAAGCCGATACCGCCAAGCTGCCAGCCTACGTCGGCGTGGATGTGCCTGGCATGGGCTACGGCATCTACCGCATCGGCAAGGTGCAGCAGCCTGCGGTGCAGGACGAAGCGCGCCGCAAATCGGAAGCGGAACAGATCAGCAACATCGTTGCCCAGCAAGAGATGCATGACTACATCGAACTGTTGAAGCAAAAAGCCAAGGTCAAGGTTCTGAAACCGATCACAAAAACCACAGTTGTTGAAGTCAAGTAATTGAGTTTTCCGGGAAGCGCAGCGCGCTTCCCGGCTCCGCAGCACCCCTTCCTCCTATGGCGCCCCACGCCGTCCCCCAAGTAGTTTCCGCACCGCCATCCTCTTCATTATTGATAGTAAGTTAGCGTTTTTGAATAATTAATTGACATCTAAATTTGGCAGGTGTAACTTTGATTGGCGCACCTAGCTCATCAGTGCGCGTCAGGTTTCCACTTTCTTACCGGGGAAAAAATGAAACTAAAATCGTTCTTAATCGGGACTGTGCTGGCGGCCACCTCGATGACAACTTATGCCGCCGTCGGCGATAGCCAGAGTGTGGGTGTTACCCTGTACGGTACTCCTGCAACGGGCTATAGCACGAACTTCGGGCTGACGCATTTGGTGGTTGGCTCGTTTACCGATGTCTTTACCTTCAGCCCATCCGTGGGGCCGAGCTTGCTGAATGCCTGGGTGCAGACCATGAATTTGGGTGGCAACCACGATATCGACTTCGGGTCGGCGGATCTGAACGGTCATGCCCTGACGTTCACGCCAACGGGTGGTATCGAGGCTGGCTGGCTGGATCCTACCTGGGTCAGCGGTCCGCTGGTATTGACGGTCAACGGTATCTCGAACAGTGTCACCGCCAGCTATAGCGGCACACTGAACATCGATCCCGTGCCGGAGCCTGAAACCTACCTCATGATGCTGGGTGGTCTGGGTATCCTGTCCTACATCGGTCGCCGCCGAAAACAAAGCTAAAAAAACAGCAGCACTGCGCGCCAAAAACGCAATCTAAGCGAAGCCCCGACAGTTGGAAGCCGACTCTCGGGGCTTGGTGTTTTCAGGGCGCGAGGATGAGTGCGGCGGCCTGGAAGGCGGCGGCGTCGATGTCTTCGAGTTCCAGCGGCTGCGCCTGGCCATAGCGGACGAAATTGCGGTCGATCGAGCGCAGATAGGCCGGATCGTAGTGGTCGGCCAGCAGCTCCTCCACCAGGGCCGGTATCGCGCCTTCCACGGCCATGGCCTGCCAGCGCTTGATCTTGTCGCGGCCGTGCAGCGGCACCAGGAATTCCAGCTGCTCGTTGAGCGAGGCCGGGCTCTCGGTGAAATGCGCGTAGTCCGCCATCAGCAGGCGCACGCGGTTGGCGCGCGACAGCGTCAGCGCGATGCAGTCGGAGGCGCGCATGGCCTCCATCAGCGCGGCCGGCACGCGCAGGTTGCCGACCTTCTTGCTCTCCGATTCGACGAACACCGGCAGCGCCGGATCGAAGCGGCGCAGCGTATTCCAGATCGCGCTCTCGAAGGCTTTCTGGCTGGGCTGCGGGTGGCTGGGCAGGTGGCCCAGCACCGAGCCGCGGTGCGCGGCCAGCTGCTCCAGATCCAGCACCTGCGCGCCGTTCGCATGCAGTACTTCCAGCAGGCGGCTCTTGCCGCTGCCGGTGGTGCCGCAGATGACTTTGAAGTGCAGCGCCGGCGCCTGTTCCAGCGCGGCGTTGACGTGGGCGCGGAAGGCCTTGTAGCCACCGTCCAGCTGCACCACCGGCCAGCCTATCTTGGCCAGGATGTGGGCCATCGAGCCGCTGCGGTTGCCGCCGCGCCAGCAGTAGATCAGCGGCCGCCACTCGCGCGGCTTGTCCAGCCACAGCGCCTCGATGTGGGCGGCGATATTTTTGGCCACCAGCGCGGCGCCGACCTTCTTCGCTTCGAAGGAGTTGACCTGCTTGTACATGGTGCCGACGCGGATGCGCTGCTCGTCGTCCAGCACCGGCGCGTTGATGGCGCCGGGCAGGTGGTCGAGCGCGTACTCCGCCGGACTGCGGGCATCGATGATGGCGTCGAAGCTGTCGAGCTGCTGGAGCACGTCATCGAAACTCAGGATTTCTGGATACTTCATTTTGCCTTGATACTTTTTTGCAGGACTGGCCAGATGTTGGACAGGATGGTGGTGTGGGCCTCGGCCAGCGGGTGCAGGCGGTCGGGCTGGAACATCTGCGGCTTGTCGGCGATCCCGTCGAGCATGAACGGCACCAGCGGCGCCTTGATCTCCTTGCTCAAGCTGCCGTACATGGCGAAGAATTTGTCGGCGTAGTCGCGGCCGTAGTTGGGCGGCATGCGCATGCCGATCAACATGACGCGGGCGTCGGCCTTGGCGGCGGCATCGGCCATCGCGCGCAGATTGGTTTCGGCGGCGGCCACCGGCAGGCCGCGCAGGCCGTCGTTGGCGCCCAGTTCGATCACCACCAGCGCCGGTTTGTACTTTTGCAGCAGCGCCGGCAGGCGCGAACGGCCGCCGCTGGTGGTCTCGCCGCTGACGCTGGCGTTGACCACGGTGGCGTCGATTTTCTGCGCCTTGATCTTCTGTTCGGCCAGCGCGACCCAGCCGGCGCCGCGCGCCAGGCCGTATTCGGCCGACAGGCTGTCGCCGAGCACCAGCACGGTTTTTGGTGCAGAATAGGCGCTCGCCGCCGCCGATAACAGCAGCAGGGCCGACAAAGCCTGTACACTCAGTTTTTTTGATAAACCGTTTTTTAAACCATCTAACACATTCAGCATGCCTGATTTCCCTAAAGCGTCTTCCAATTTTATGCCGGATGGTCCGGGCTTGACGGCCAGCGCCGCAGCCGCGCCGCAGTCCGGCACGCAGCCGGCCATCGCGGTCCAGGGCCTGGCCAAGCGCGTGGCCGACGCCAGCGGCGAGCTGACGATCTTGCACGAGGTGGATTTTACCGTGCAAAAAGCCGAGACGCTCGCCATTGTAGGCGCTTCCGGCTCCGGCAAGTCGACTTTGCTCGGCTTGCTCGCGGGCTTGGATACGCCCAGCGCGGGCAAGGTGATGTTGAATGGCGTCGATATCTACGCGCTGGACGAGGATGGCAGAGCCGCGCTGCGCAAGGAAAAGCTGGGCTTCGTGTTCCAGTCCTTCCAGCTGCTGGCGCATCTGACGGCGCTGGAGAACGTCATGCTGCCGCTGGAACTGCGCGGCGCCCACCATGCGCGCGAGCAGGCCGAGTCCATGTTGGAGCGGGTGGGGCTGTCCAGCCGCTTGAAGCACTATCCCAAGTACCTGTCCGGCGGCGAGCAGCAGCGCGTGGCGCTGGCGCGCGCCTTTGTCACCGAACCGCCGCTGCTGTTCGCCGACGAGCCGACCGGCAGCCTGGACGCCGCCACCGGCGAAGCCGTCATCAAGCTGATGTTCGACCTGAATCGCCAGCATGGCTCGACGCTGGTGCTGGTGACGCACGACCAGTCCATGGCGCAGCGCTGCGGCCGCACCATCACCATCGCGGCGGGCCGGCTGGTATAGGTTGACGCCTTCTAGCGCCCGTGGTGCTGGACCATGCGGTTGAGCGCCACGCGGATCGCCGGTATCAGTTCGCCTGCGGTCAAGCCTATCGGCCCGGCGCCTTCCGTTACCAGCACATCGGCCGCCATGCCGTGCAGCCAGACCCCGGCCAGCGCGGCTTCCCACATCGGCCAGCCTTGCGCCATCAGGCTGCCGCACAGGCCGGACAGCACGTCGCCGGTACCGGCCGTGGCCAGCGCCGGATTGCCGGTGGTGTTGATGACGGCATCGCCGTTGGGCGCGGCGATCACCGTGCCGGAACCCTTCAGCACCACATGCGCGTTCAACTTCGCGGCCAGTTTGCGGGCCATGCCGACACGGTCGGCCTGCACCTCGGCGATGGAGCAGCCGAGCAGCCGCGCTGCTTCCAGCGGATGCGGCGTCAGCACGCTGCCACCTGGGCGCTGCGCCAGCGCCGTTTGCAGCCGCGGATTGGCCGCCAGCAGATTGAGGGCGTCGGCATCGGCCAGCAGCGCGCTGCCGCTGGCGATGGCACTGGCCAGCATGTCCGAGGCATATGGTGATGCGCCCAGGCCCGGACCGGCCACCAGCGTGGCCTGCTCCAGGTCGAACCCGGCCGCCGTGCGGCACATCAGCTCCGGCTGGCCGAAGTCGCAGGGCAGTGCGTCTTCCACAAACAGGGTGTAGACGCGGCCGGCGCCGCTGTTGAGCGCCGTGCGCGATGCCAGCAGCGGTGCGCCCGTCATGCCTTGCGCGCCGCCGATCACTGCCACGTTGCCGTAGCTGCCCTTGTGCGTATTGTGGCGCCGCGCGCGCAGGTGGCGCGAGAAGAATTTGACGTCGTTCAGGTGCAGCCGCGCCGGCGCGAAGTGGGCGGCGTCGATGTCGAGCCGCGATACGTCCACCAGCCCCGCGTAGTCGCGGCCGTCGCAGGTGTGCAGGCCGGGCTTGTTGCCGATGAAAGTGACGGTGTGGGTGGCGTGGATCGCGACGCCGTCCGGGCCGACGATGGCGCCGGTGTCGGCATCGAGCCCGCTCGGCAGGTCCAGCGACAGCACCGAGCATTTGAGGCCGTTGACCGTTTCAGCTACTGCGCGCAGCGCGCCGGCCAGCGGACGTTGCAGGCCGATGCCGAACAGGCCGTCGACCACCAGCGTCCATTCGGTGGCTGCGATCGCCGCCGCGTCCAGGTCGGCGAAGCGGGCATCGCTGGTCTGCGCCCGCTGCATCGCGGCCGCGCGCTCGGCGGACCGCTCCGACTGGGGCGGGAAATGCAGGATAGTGACCTGCGCGCCGGCATAGGCCAGATGGGCCGCCGTCTCCAGCGCATCGCCGCCGTTATTGCCCGGGCCAGCCAGCACCAGCACCTTGGCATTGGCGGTGGAGAAGGGCAGCAGGTCCAGCGCGGCATTGGCGCCGGCCTGGCCGGCGCGCTGCATCAGTGCACCGTCCGGCAGCGCAGCGGCGGCGGCTTGTTCGATGGCGCGTATCTCCGCGCTGGAGTAGAGTGGGTTCATGGTGTAATTTTAGCATCTAAATTATGTTGTAAGCCCGCTGTCCCGTGCGCGGCCGAGCTACTACAATATACGCTTCAGTCATCGTAACGAGGCAGGCATGGATTGGCAATTCTGGATAGACCGGGGCGGTACGTTCACCGACATCGTGGCGCGTCCGCCCGATGGACGCCTGCGCACGCTCAAGCTGCTATCCGAGAATCCCGAACACTACCCCGATGCCGCCATCGCCGGCATACGCCAGCTGATGGGCGTGGCCAAGGGCAAGCCGATACCTGTGGCGCAGATCGGCGCCGTCAAGATGGGCACCACCGTCGCCACCAACGCGCTGTTGGAGCGCAAAGGCGAGCCGACAGCGCTGGCCATCACGCGCGGCTTCCGCGATGCGCTGCGCATCGCTTATCAAAACCGTCCGCGCCTGTTCGACCGCCACATTCTGCTGCCCGAGCTGTTGTACAGCCATGTGATCGAAATCGACGAACGCATGGGCGCGCATGGCGAGACCGTGCTCGATCTCGACATGGAGACCGCCCGCGCCGGCCTGGCCGCAGCCTATGACATGGGCCTGCGTTCGCTGGCCATCGTCTTCATGCACGGCTACCGCTATCAGGCGCACGAGGTCAAGGTGGCCGAGATGGCGCGCTTGATGGGCTTTACCCAGGTATCGGTTTCGCACGAAGTGAGTCCGATGATGAAGCTGGTGGCGCGCGGCGACACCACCGTCGTTGACGCCTACCTGTCGCCCATCCTGCGCCGCTACGTCGACCAGGTGGCGAAGGAAATGCCGGGCGTGAACCTGCAGTTCATGCAGTCCAGCGGCGGCTTGAGCGACGCGCGCGCCTTCCACGGCAAGGACAGCATCCTGAGCGGCCCGGCCGGCGGCATCGTCGGCATGGTCCGCGCCAGCAAGCTGGCGGGCTTCGACAAGGTAATCGGCTTCGACATGGGCGGCACCTCGACCGACGTGTCGCACTTCTCCGGCGAGTTCGAACGCGTGTTCGAAACCCAGGTGGCCGGCGTGCGCATGCGCGCGCCGATGATGAGCATACACACAGTGGCGGCGGGCGGCGGCTCCATCCTGCATTTCGACGGCAGCCGCTATCGCGTTGGCCCGGACAGCGCGGGCGCCAATCCGGGGCCGGCCAGCTACCGGCGCGGTGGCCCGCTTGCGGTCACGGACTGCAATGTCATGCTGGGCAAAATCCAGCCGCATCACTTCCCGCAGCTGTTCGGCGCGGAAGGCCGGCAGGCGCTCGATGCGCAGGCCGTGCGCAGCCGCTTCACCGAACTGGCGGCGCAGATCACGGCCGCCACCGGCAAGGAGAGCACGCCGGAACAGGTGGCCGAGGGCTTCATCGAAATCGCCGTCGGCAATATGGCCAACGCGATCAAGCAGATTTCCGTGCAGCGCGGGCACGACGTGACCGAATACACGCTGACCAGCTTCGGCGGCGCGGGCGGGCAGCACGCCTGCCTGGTGGCCGATGCGCTGGGCATGACGACGGTGTTCGTGCATTCGCTGGCCGGCGTCATGTCGGCCTACGGCATGGGCCTGGCCGACCAGACCGTGATACGCGAGGCGGCGGTGGAAGTGCGCCTGAGCGTGGAAGCGCTGGTGGACCTCGATGCGCGCCTGCATGCGCTGGGCCGCCAGGCGCGCGCCGACTTGCATCACCAGGGCGTGGAGGACGAGCGCATCGTGCTGATACGGCGCGTGCATCTGCGCTACGAGGGCACCGATTCGGCGCTCATGGTGCTGTTCGATACCACCGACAGCATGACGGCGCAGTTCGAAGCGGCTTATCGCAAGCGCTATTCCTTCCTGATGCCTTCCAAGGCGCTGATCGTCGAGGCGGTGTCGGTGGAGGCGGTCGGCAAGTCCGACGCGCCGTCGGAGACGGTGGAGCCGGCCGCGCGCCGCGTGTCCGGCCTGATGCCGCATGCGGTGGTGCCGATGTACACCGGCGGCAAATGGCGCCAGACCAATCTGTATCAGCGCGGCGCCACGCGCATCGGCGATGTCGTCAAGGGCCCGGCCATCATCGCCGAGGCGAATGCGACCACCATCGTCGAAGCGGGCTGGCAGGCCGAGGTAACGCTGCACGACCATCTGGTGCTCAAGCGCGTGACGGCGCTGCCGGAGCGCCGCGCCATCGGCACCAGCGCCGATCCGGTGATGCTGGAGATCTTCAACAACCTGTTCATGTCGATCGCCGAGCAGATGGGACTGCGCCTCCAGAACACCGCCTACTCGGTCAACATCAAGGAGCGGCTGGACTTCAGCTGCGCCATCTTCGACGCCGACGGCAACCTGATCGCCAACGCGCCGCACATGCCGGTGCACCTGGGCTCCATGGGCGAGAGCATCAAGACGGTGATGCGCGAGAACGCGGGTCAGATGCGCGCAGGTGATGTCTTCATGCTCAACGATCCCTACAACGGCGGCACCCATTTGCCGGATGTGACGGTGATCTCGCCGGTGTTCGACGAGGCGGGCGTGGACATCCTGTTCTACGTCGGCTCGCGCGGACACCATGCGGATATCGGCGGCACCACGCCGGGTTCGATGCCGCCAGATTCCCGCGTGATCGAGGAAGAGGGTGTATTGATCAACAACTTCAAGCTGGTGGATGGCGCCAATGCGGGCGCCGCCGGCGGCCAGCTGCGCGAGGCAGAAACGCGCGCGCTGCTGGCGGGCGCGCGCTACCCGGCCCGTAATCCCGACCAGAACATGGCGGACCTGCGCGCGCAGGTGGCCGCCAACCAGAAGGGCGTGGACGAGCTGCACAAGATGGTCGCGCACTTCGGGCTGGAGGTGGTGCAGGCCTACATGGGCCACGTGCAGGACAATGCCGAGGAATCCGTACGCCGCGTCATCAGCGCGCTGAAGGACGGCAGCTACACGCTGCAGCTGGATAACGGCGCGCAGATACAGGTGGCGGTGCGGGTCGACCAGGCCAGCCGCAGCGCGGAGATCGACTTCACCGGCACGTCGCCGCAGCTGGAGAACAACTTCAACGCGCCGTCGGCGGTGTGCATGGCGGCTGTGCTGTACGTGTTCCGCACGCTGGTCAACGACGAGATTCCGCTCAACGCCGGCTGCCTGAAACCGTTGAAGGTGCTGATACCGCCGGGCTCCATGCTCAATCCGCATTATCCGGCATCGGTGGTGTCGGGGAATGTGGAGACGTCGACCTGCATCACCAACGCGCTGTACGGCGCGCTGGGCGTGATGGCGGCGGCGCAGGGCACGATGAACAATTTCACTTTCGGGAATGCGCGCTACCAGTACTACGAAACCATCAGCGGCGGCTCCGGCGCGGGGCCGGGCTTCGACGGCACCAGCGTGGTTCAGACCAATATGACCAACTCGCGCCTGACCGATCCCGAGATCCTGGAGTTCCGCTTCCCTGTGCGGCTGGAGAGCTACGCCATCCGCGAAGGCAGCGGCGGCGCGGGGCAGTGGCATGGCGGGAACGGCGGCACGCGCAAGGTGCGCTTCCTCGAACCGATGACGGCGGCCATCCTGTCCAATAACCGCATCCATGCGCCGTTCGGCATGGCGGGCGGCGAGCCCGGTGCGCTGGGCCGCAACACGGTGGTGCGCGCGGACGGCCGCGTCGAAGAACTGGCCCACATCGGCAAGACCGATATGCAGGCGGGCGATATGTTCGTGATCGACACGCCGGGCGGCGGCGGCTACGGCCCGGCCGGCGGCGAGGGTGGACGATGACGCCACTGCAGGCCGGTAGCTTCCTGCTGCGGCCCTTCATCGCCGCCGACGCGCCGGCCTTCGCGGCAGGCGTGCGGGAATCGATGGACAGCGTGGGCATGTGGATGACCTGGGCGCACGCCGAATACTCCGATGAGCAGGCGCTGTCCTGGTTCGAATGGTGCGACGCCAGCCGTGCCGATGGCAGCGCACACGAATTCGGCATCTTCCTCGCGGACGGCGTAACGCTGGTCGGCGGTGGCGGATTGAATCAGCTGAACGCGGTGAACGGCTTCTGCAACCTGGGCTACTGGGTGCGCGCCTCGGCGCAGAGGCAGGGCGCGGCGGCGGCAGCGGTGGGTGCATTGTCGCGCTACGCCTTCGAGCAGCTGAATCAATCGCGGGTGGAAATCGTGATCGCGGCGGGCAACGAGCCCAGTGCCGCCGTGGCCCGCAAGGCCGGTGCCACGCACGAATGCCTGGCCCGCAACCGCCTCAAGCTGCGCGGCCTTTGCGTGGATGCCCACGTCTTCTCCATGATACCGGCCTAGCCTCGCAGACCGGTGCGCCTGCCGATACCGTCGGCATCGAAAAATAGTACCAGCGATTCCCGGCTTGTCGATGGCCGGGACGCAGCGTACAGTTTTGGTTCGATGAACAGACGGGAAGGGAGGACACAGTGCGTACGATACTCAAGCTCCTGCGTGGACGAGGCTCGGCGAACCGCGCGATCCGGTCGGCCTTTCTGCTCTGCGCCCTGTACTTCGTGACGTGGTACCTGATTTCCCACCTGTCGAACTTCCCCGGCTCGCTGATGTTCTGATTACGCCGTCGTCGCGATACCGTACTTGCGCTGGGTGTGCGAATACTGCGCCTGCAGCGCCTCCAGCGAAGGATGGGCCGGGTCGATCTTGCGCATGCGCTCCAGCAGGAAGGCGCATTGCTCGGCCAGCGGAACCTCCCAACCCAGATCGTCCAGCTGCTTGAGTATCGCCGACGTCGCCGCCGGCAGCAGCGACATATTGGCCGGCGCCTTGCGCAAGGCCGCGTTCAGCGTATCGACCGCCGCCCGCAGGTCGCCCTGGCCGCGCTGCTCGGCTGCGTGGGCGATCAGCTCTTCCACATGATGCTTGATCTGCTCGCCCATGCCCGCCGCCAGATCGTGGCGGCCCGCCTTTTCGAACACCTGCACCGCATCGTCCATCGACACGCCGCTTTCGGTATCGTTCATCAGGTTGAGCATCAGGTCGGACGCCTGCTGGTCCAGCTTCACATTCAGGCAGCTGTGTACCAGACCGATTTTCAGCCCGGTCGACAGGCCACGGCTGGCGCCGATGGCATTGACGGCGGTGGTCAGCTCGGCCGCCGCTGCGGTGATATTGCCGCTCATTTCCTGCAGCAGGCCGGCGGCGATGGCCCGGCAGGCCTCGACGTTGGCGCTGGCGCGCAGTGAGCGTTCCATGTCGCGTATCACGCCGCTGGCCTGGTTGGCGTCGCCTTTCTTGACCAGCGTCTTGACCAGCTTGACGTGGTCTTCCGGGTCGCGGAATTCGGAGTACTTGGCCTTGGCCACCACCTGCTTGAACGCCTTCTCGGCGACGCCGACGTCGCCGGTCTCGTATGCCACTTCGCCCAAGTGGCGCAGGCGGTGCACCATATTGGGCGAGATCGCCACCGCGTCTTCCAGGATCTTCTTGGCCGACTCCTGCTGGCCCAGCGCCTCGTGCGTGCGCGCGAGCAGGTCGTAGGCCGCCATGAACTTGGGATTGTGGGTCAGCAGGTCCTGCAGCGTGTCCTGCGCCTCGATGTACTTCTGCTGTCCGAATTGGCAGCGCGCCATGCCCAGGTGCGCCCAGGCGATGGGGCGGGTCATCAGGATCACCTGGTACACCACCTCGGCCTCGGCCAGCTCCTCCAGCGTCACCAGCAGCTCGGCGCGCAGGCGCGCGAAGTCGATGGCGTAGCGGGGATTCTTTTCCTCTGCGATCAGGCATTCGGCGACGGCCTTGCGGATGCTACCCATTTCCACCAGCTGGTGTATCGGCAGGAACACGTCGCGCCGCTCGACCGCCTTGCGGATGCGCTGCAGCAGTGCGTCCACGGTGAAGGGCTTGAGTACGTAATCGGTCGGCGTCAGTTCGGCCGCGCCTATCACTTTGCTGTAGACGCCTTCGGAGGTGAGCATGATGAAGATGGTGGACGGCAGTATCAGCTTGTGCAGGCGCAGGTCTTCCAGCAGTTGCTGGCCATCCTGGCCGTTGTTCTCGCCGCTGCCGTTGCCCAGGTCGTACTCGCACAGCACGATGTCGAACGGTTTCTTGCCCAGCTGGCGGATGGCCGTGCCGGAGCTGACCGCGTAGTCGATCTTGGTGATGCCGGCCTGGTTCAGCATATTGTGCAGGCTACCGCGCATCCCCGGGTTGGGGTCGACGATCAGCACCGACAAATCACTATATTCCGCCATGTTACGCATCCTAGCTAAAGTTAAATCTAGCATACTCCATGGCAAGTCAAAATGTTATGAAAACCCGGCGCTTTGCCCGTGGCAGGGGCATAAACCCGCCCAAAATGACTGAAAATGTTGCTTTGACGGCAGTTTTTGGCCCGAATTGGCGCTGTATAGACGACGGCGTAACGGGTATAATGCGCGCAAAGGAAATTATGCATTACAAGTATCTCGTGCTCCATCTACCTTTAATCCGCAGCCACGCTGCATCAACCATCCTCCAAATATGTTGATCCTGCCGGGCTCCAACGCCCTGTCCGCATTCCGTAGCCAACGCCTGTTAACTCAACTGCAAGCCGCGCTGCCTGCCGTCGCCGCCGTCCAGGCGCGCTATGTCCACTTCATCGATGCCGCCGCGCCGCTATCGGCCGACGACACCAGCCGCCTCGGCGCGCTGCTGACCTACGGTGAGCCGGCCCACGCCGACAACACCGACGGTGCAGTCGAAGAGTTCTTCGTCATTCCGCGTTTCGGCACGATCTCGCCGTGGGCTTCGAAAGCCACCGACATCGTCCACAACTGCGGCATGGCGCACATCAAGCGCGTCGAGCGCGGCATCGCCTTCCGCATCAATCTGAAGACCGGCATTTTGGGCAGCAGCATCGGCGCCGCCAAGAAGCTGTCGGACGAAGAAGTGCAGGCCGTCGCCGCGTTGCTGCACGACCGCATGACGGAATCGGTGCTGCGCCATCCTGACGAAGCCGCCGGCCTGTTCCGCACGCTGGAAGCGAAGCCGCTGGAATCGGTGGACGTGATCGGCATGGGCAAGGCAGCGCTGGAAAAGGCCAACACGGACCTGGGCCTGGCGATGTCGGACGACGAGATCGAGTACCTGGACGCCGCCTTCACCAAGGCCGGCCGCAACCCGACCGACGTCGAGCTGATGATGTTCGCGCAGGCGAACTCGGAGCACTGCCGCCACAAGATCTTCAACGCCGATTGGACCATCGACGGCGAAGCGCAGACCAAGTCGCTGTTCGGCATGATCAAGAACACCCACCAGCTGCAGCCGAAAGGCACCATCGTCGCCTACAGCGACAACTCGTCGATCATGGAAGGCGCGGAAGTGATGCGCTTCTTCCCGCAGGGCGACGCGCACCAGTACGCGCCGACCACCGAGTTGACGCACACACTGATGAAAGTGGAAACCCACAATCACCCGACCGCGATCTCCCCGTTCCCTGGCGCCTCCACCGGCGCCGGCGGCGAGATCCGCGATGAAGGCGCGACCGGCCGTGGCGCCAAGCCGAAGGCTGGCCTGACCGGCTTCACCGTGTCGAACCTGATGCTGCCGGGCGCCGTGCAGGCATGGGAAAACGATGCCGACGTCACCGCGCCAGTGGCCGACTACCGCAACAGCGGCAAGGCCTACGGCAAGCCAGACCGCATCGCTTCGGCGCTGCAGATCATGATCGAAGGCCCGCTGGGCGGCGCTGCGTTCAGCAATGAATTCGGCCGTCCGGTACTGGGCGGTTACTTCCGTACCTACGAACAGAATATCGGCAAGCAGTTCGCCGGCGCGCACGACACCGTGTTCGGCTACCACAAGCCGATCATGATCGCGGGCGGCATCGGTAACATCTCCGGCCAGCACACGCACAAGAACGACATCCCGGTCGGCAGCCTGCTGGTGCAGCTGGGTGGTCCGGGCATGCGCATCGGCATGGGCGGCTCGGCCGCGTCGTCGATGGCCACCGGCACCAACACTGCGGACCTGGACTTCGACTCGGTCCAGCGCGGCAATCCAGAGATGGAACGCCGTGCGCAGGAAGTCATCAACGGCTGCTGGCAGTTGGGCGCCAACAATCCGATCATCTCGATCCACGACGTCGGCGCAGGCGGTCTGTCGAACGCCTTCCCGGAGATCACCAACGACGCCAAGCGCGGCGCGATCTTCGACCTGCGCAAGATCCCGCTGGAAGAAAGCGGCATGGCGCCGAAAGAAATCTGGTCCAACGAATCGCAAGAGCGCTATGTGCTGGCGATCTCGCCGGACAGCCTGCCGATGTTCAAGGCGCTGTGCGAGCGTGAGCGCTGCCTGTTCGCAGTCGTCGGTACCGCGACCGAAGAGCGTCAACTGAAGCTGATCGATCCTGAGCTGGGCAACGAGCCTGTCGACATGCCGATGGACGTCCTGCTGGGCAAACCGCCTAAGATGCAGCGCGACGTGCATCACGTACAAAACGAATTCCCTGCGATCGACCTGACCGGCATGGACCTGGAAGAAGCCGCCAAGCGCGTGCTGCTGCTGCCTACCGTTGGCGACAAGTCCTTCCTGATCACCATCGGCGACCGTACCGTGGGCGGCATGTCCGTGCGCGACCAGATGGTCGGCCCATGGCAGGTGCCGGTAGCCGATTGCGCCGTCACCGCGATGAGCTTCGAAGGCTATCTGGGCGAAGCGATGGCGATGGGCGAGCGTACTCCGCTGGCCGTGATCAACGCCGCAGCGTCGGGCCGCATGGCCGTCGCCGAGGCGATCACCAACATCGCCGCCGCGCCGATCAAGGATATCTCCGACATCAAACTGTCCGCCAACTGGATGGCCGCCTGCGGCCAGCCTGGCCAGGATGCAGCGCTGTTCGACACTGTCAAGGCAGTCGGCATGGAGCTGTGCCCGGCGCTGGGTATCAGCATCCCGGTCGGTAAAGACTCGCTGTCGATGCGCACCACCTGGAAGGATGAAGGCGACCAAAAGGCTGTCACCTCGCCGGTTTCGCTGATCGTCTCGGCCTTCGCGCCGGTGCACGACGTACGCAAGTCGCTGACCCCGCAGATCAAGACCGACGCTGGCGACACCGCCATCATCCTGATCGATCTGGGTCGCGGCAAGAACCGTCTGGGCGCATCCGCGCTGTCGCTGGTCATGGGTCAGCTGGGCAACGAAGCACCTGACGTGGACAGCCCTGAAGACCTGAAAGCCTTCTTCACCGCGATCCAGCAACTGAACAACGACGGCAAGCTGCTGGCCTACCACGACCGATCCGACGGCGGCCTGTATGGCACGCTGACCGAGATGGCCTTCGCCGGCCGTGCGGGCCTGTCGATCAACCTCGACATCCTGACCTTGGAACAAGGCCACGGCGCCGACCAGGGCGACGCCAAGAACTGGGCCGGCCAGATCGCCGAACGCCGCAACGAGCAAACGCTGCGCGCGCTGTTCTCCGAAGAGCTGGGTGCTGTGATCCAGGTTCGCGCCGAAGAGAAGTCGCTGGTGATGGACGTGCTGCGCACCTTCAACCTGGGCGCATGCAGCCATATCATCGGCAAGCCGAACGACCGTGGCGTGATCGAGTTCACCCGTGACGCCAAGATCATCTACACCAAGCCGCGCTCGGAACTGCACCGTCTGTGGAGTGAGACCAGCTGGCGTATCGCCCGCCTGCGCGACAATCCGGCCTGCGCCGATGCCGAATACGACCGCATCCTGGACGAAACCGATCCTGGCATCACGCCGAAGATCACCTTCGACCTGACCGAGAATGTCGCGGCGCCGTTCCTGGCGACCGGCGTGCGTCCGCGCGTGGCGATCCTGCGCGAGCAGGGCGTCAACTCGCACATCGAGACCGCATACGTGATGCACCAGGCAGGCTTCAACGCCGTCGACGTGCACATGAGCGACCTGATTGCTGGCCGCGTCAAGCTGGATGACTTCCAGGGCATCATCGCCGTCGGCGGCTTCTCGTACGGCGACGTGCTGGGCGCCGGCGAAGGCTGGGCCAAGACGATTCTGTTCAACGCCGCGCTGGCCGAGCAGTTTGCCCGCTTCTTCGCGCGCACCGACAGCTTCGGCCTGGGTGTCTGCAACGGTTGCCAGATGATGAGCAATCTGAAGTCGATCATCCCTGGCGCGCATGCGTGGCCTAAGTTCACCACCAACAAATCGGAGAAATTCGAAGCGCGCTTCGCGATGGTGGAAGTGCTGGACTCGCCGTCGATCTTCTTCAACGGCATGGCCGGCACGCAGACCGCTATCGCCATCGCCCACGGCGAAGGCTATGCGGACTTCACGCAGACCGGCAACATCAACGAAGCCGTGGCAGCGATGCGCTTCGTCGACAACCGTGGCGCCGCTACCGAAGCCTATCCGTACAATCCGAACGGTTCGCCGCAAGGCCTGACTTCGGTGACGACGGCCGACGGCCGCTTCACCGTGATGATGCCGCACGCCGAACGCGTATTCCGCTCGGTGCAGCAGTCGTGGCACCCTGAATCGTGGGGCGAGGATTCGCCTTGGATGCGCATGTTCCGCAACGCGCGCAAGTTCGTTGGGTAAGCAAGGCAGGTAAGATAAGCAAAGGCCGGAGCGATCCGGCCTTTTTTTATATCCAGCCCAACACGCCGCCGAAGACTGCCAGCGCTACGCTCACGCCCGCAGCCAGCGCGGCAACCACGGTGATCTGCCGCTTCAGCGACGTCATGTCGTGCACCCAGTAGGCGACCACGAAGAACGGCAGGTAGCCGATCAGCCAGATCAGCCACGGCGCGCTCAGGTTCCACGCAGGCCATTCCCAGACCAGCGCGCCGATGTGGTTCAGCCAGACTTCCACGCACACGCACAGCACCGAGTTGACGGCGGCCAGTAGCCAGCGGTTGTTGATACCGGCAATCTTCAGCTTGCGGTCGGCGGGCAGCGTGCGCGCCGCGTACAGCCCCATGATGGCAAACATGAAGCTGATCTCGATGTTCAGGCCGATCAGCAAGACATAGGCGGAACCATTCGGTGTGCTCCAGGCCGGCGCAAAGCCGGAGAAGTGGAATAGCATGCCGTTCCAGATCTCGTTGACCCAATCCATCAGCCAGAACGCCAGGCCCGCCAGCACCACGTTCCAGCGTCTGGCGGAAGCCTGTTCGCCGTAGGCGTGTATCACCAGCAAAAGCAGCGGAATGATGTACCACTGAAAATGCGATGCGTTGCGGACCAGTTCCTGGGCCGGTGCTGCGGATGCTGCGATCATGGCTTGCTCCCGTGGTGAAGATGAAACGATTCTAGGCACGGGGAGCATTGCTGGCTTGACAAGGTAGGACATATTTTTTGACAATTCAGGCCATGCAGAAAACTCCTCCGGCCATTCCAGGCACCTACGTCCGCATGCTGTTCGATTACCTCGAAGGGCAGGGGTGCGCCGCTGAGACAGTCTTGGGAGAGTCTGCGCCTGCGGCGGATGCCGGCGGGCTGTCCTATTCCGCCCGGCACTGGCAGATGCTGCTGGAGCGCGCCGCGCGGCACCTGGACGATCCCGCGCTGGGCCTGCGGGTGGGCGCGACCATCTCTCCCGCGCATTTGGGGGCCTTAGGCTACGTTCTGTTGGCATCCAGCGGGGTTCCGGCGGCACTGGAGCGCTACGTGCGCTATCAGCGGCTGGTGCACGATGTCAGCCCGGTCGGCTACCGGCTCGACAACAACGCTCTGGTGCTGGAATGGAGCGCCGAGTCGCGCGGCGTGGGCTTGCTGGTGAATCAATGCGGTATGGCGGCGCTGGTGCAGTTCGCCCGGGATATCACCGGCAGCGATGTGGCGCCTTTGGCCGTTCACTTCGTTGAGCCGCAACCAGCGGATCTGGCGCCGTATGTTGCGCTGTTCCGTTGTGCGCTGGTCTTTGCTGCGGCGGCCACCAGAATCGACTTTGCGGTCAGTTTGCTGAGCTTGCCGTTACGCCAGCCTGATCCGGCTTTGGTGGCGATGCTGGAGTCTCAGGTGCAACAACGTCTGGCGGCATTGCCGCAAAAAGACGATCTGGCCCAACTGGTCCGGCGCCATATTGCCAGCGCTTTGATTAAAGGCGAGCCGTTTCTTGATCAAATCGCGGACGAATTGAATATGTCCGGCCGCACACTGCGTCGGAAATTGGAGCAAGGCGGTAATACATTCCGGGTGTTATTGGACGAAACTCGTCTGCAGATGGCGCAAGGCTATTTGCGTGATAAGCGCCTGGCATTGCCCGAAGTCGCATTACTGTTGGGTTATTCCGAGCAAAGCGCTTTTAATCGCGCCTTTTTACGATGGAGCGGCGATACACCCAGCTCATGGCGTCGAAAGATGTTTATTGGCCTCGCGATAACTGAGCGCTGAAAGCCGATGTTTTTCTTTTGATGTAAATGCGCGGACGGCATCGGGATCATGGCGGGCATAATCCCTCAACGCCC
Organism: Rugamonas rivuli; assembly: GCF_009380165.1. Taxonomy (GTDB): domain Bacteria; phylum Pseudomonadota; class Gammaproteobacteria; order Burkholderiales; family Burkholderiaceae_D; genus Rugamonas; species Rugamonas rivuli. Next base: position 847,767 of record NZ_WHUF01000001.1, on the reverse strand, counting down.
AGCCGATTGCTTTTTGTATGAAAAATTCTTTTTCGTGCGCGAGCATGAGAGAGTAATTGAATAGTCTTTCAACATCCACCTTGTCGCGCCAACCTAATTGATGCAATAAGGCGATCCGGCGCACCCACATATCGTTATGCTCGATAGCCTGGTCCATTCCATCATGGCGATAACGCAAAACATCGCCGATTACCGCAGCCAGCGCATCCACCGTATCCCACCATGATTTACTCTGGACCAGCTCCAGTAGATCGGGAATATGCGCCAGCTCCAATTGTTTCCAGTGCATCGCCAGCAGATCGATTGCGACATATTGATATTCCCTTTGCGGAAAATCCCATAATGCGCGCGCATAAAGAATTAAATTATCCGCGCTTATGCCTTTTAATTGCTGGAGTAAAGGCTTGGCGGCCTGCCGTCTTTGCGGCGTGCCGACGCCCAGGAAATCGAACTGGTCGCGCATGTAAGCGCGCACGGCCGGAGCGCGCCCGGGCGTGGCGGCATGGGCGAGGGCGGTGTCGAGTGCTGTGTGGAATTCTGGAGTCATCGTTGGCCAGTATAGATGATTTTGCGTGTAGCCCCTTAGGTACGCCAGAAGTTGGCACGTATTTGCCAGATTCTGGCTTGCGGTGGGCAAAAGAAACGGCGAGTGCTACGTCGCCGGTCAAATAAAAAAGCGCCTCAGGAGGCGCTTTTTTGGGGAGAGCGGAAGCCCGGCTTATTGGACTTTGGCTTTCTTGGTCAGCTCGTCGCGGAAGGCGGCGATTTTACGCTGCTGCAGTGCTTCAGCAATCTGGCCTTTGACTTCTTCAACTGCAGGCAGTTTGGTGGCGCGGGATTCTTCCAGCTTGATCACGTGATAACCGTACTCGGTTTTAACCGGGGTCTGGGTGATTTCACCATTTTTCAGAGCAACCATCGCATCGGCGAAAGGTTTTACCAGTTTGCCCGGAGCCATCCAGCCCAGATCGCCGCCGTTATTAGCCGAACCGTCTTTCGACACTTTGGCCAGTTCTTCGAATTTACCGCCGGCTTTCAGCTTGGCGATAATATCCTTGGCTTCCTGTTCGGTTGCGACCAGGATGTGACGCGAGTGATATTCTTTCTCGCCCATGGCAGCTTTATACTTGTCGTATTCAGCTTTGATCTCGGTGTCTTTAATCGGATTCTTTTTAACGTAGTCAGCCAGCATCGCGTTGATGATAATGCTTTGACGTGCGTTTTCGATTGCTGCTTTAACTTCAGGCTTGGTGCCGAAACCTTGTTTATCCGCTTCCTGGATCATGACTTCGCGGCCGATCAATTCTTTCTTGACCATCTCACGCAGTTGCGGGCTGTCAGGCTGCTGACCTTGCGCTACTACTTGTTTGACCATCTGGTCTACTTTAGCGGCAGGAATAGCCTTGCCATTAACGGTCGCGACGTTTTGCGCGAATACCGGAGCTGCGACGACAGCGATCAGTGCTAACAACAGGCGGGTTGGCTTCAACATCATTATTAAATCCTATAAAAAAACAAGAAATCGCACTCGGGCGGTGCATTGTACCAACGCAAAATCAAAAACGGCGCCCCGCAGGGCGCCGCCTCATCTATAACATTACTGCACTTTTGCTTTCTTGACCAGTTCTTCCTGGTAGGCTTGCAGTTTCTTCTGGGCCAGTGCTTCCGCAACTTGCGGCTTCACTTCTTCCAGGGTCGGCAGTTTGGCTGCACGGATGTCGTCCACTTTGATCACGTGGAAGCCGTTCGGGGTTTGAACTGGCTTCTCGGTGACTTGGCCTTTTTGCAGGCCGACGAAGGCTGCCGAGAATGCTGGTGGGTAGGACGAAGGTACTGCCCAATCCAGATCGCCGCCATTGGCTGCGGAACCGGTGTCTTTCGACGCTTTTGCCAGTTCTTCGAACTTGGCGCCGCCTTTGATCTTGGCGATGACGTCGTTCGCTTCAGCTTCGGTTGCCATCATGATGTGGCGGACATGGTATTCCTTGTCGCCGTTCTGGGCCACGAAGCGGTCGTATTCAGCCTTGATGTCGGCATCCGAAACCGGGTTCTTCTTCATGTAGTCGCCGACCAGTGCGTTGACGATGATGGCCTGGCGGGCGTTTTCGATTTGCGTCTTGACCGCTGCATCTTTACCGAAACCTTGTTTTTCCGCTTCCTGCATCATTACTTCGCGGCCGATCAGGTCTTTCTTGATCAGTTCGCGCAGTTGAGGCGAATCCGGCTGCTGGCCTTGGGCAACGACTTGCTTGACCACGGCGTCAACGCGCGAGGTTGGGATGGCTTTGCCATTAACTACGGCAACGTTTTGAGCGAAAGCAGGTACGGCGGCAACGGCGAGAAGTGCAATCAGCAAACTGGCTGGCTTGAAAGTCATTATTAATTCCTGTAAGGGGAAAGTTTTAGCGAAATTGCCTGGGCAGGAGTTGGATCTGCTATCTGTCTTTGTGTTCAATTATTTTGAAACCGATAGCGACCGCTCCCCGACCAAGCGCTACATCATACTTCGGACGGAGCCAATGCGGTAATGGCCAATGCATGAATTTCTTTATGCATCATATCGTGCACGGAATCATACACGAGTCGATGTCTTGTGACGAGTTTGAGCCCCTCGAATTGTAACGAAACAATTCTAACGTTGTAATGACCCCCACCCGAGGCCGCGCCGGCATGGCCGGCGTGCAGGGCGGAGTCGTCATCCAGCGTCAGTTCCAGCGGTGCCAGGGCGGCCTGGAAGCGGCTGCGCATGCGCTCCATGCGGTCGTCTGTATTGATTCCGCTCATGCTTCATCCTTCATGTGACGCGACAGGTAGATGGTTTGACCGACGATAAACACAAACATGATGCCGGTGGCGCCAAAGGCCTTAAAACTGACCCAGGAGCTGGTGTCGCCTTTAAACCAAACGAAGGCGACATACCAATTCAGGAATCCCATTGCCGTATGGAAGCAGATCCAGGCCCAATTCAAGCGGCTCCAAACCTGGTCCGGCAATTGAACGATTTCCTCCATCGACTTGCGCATCAGATTCTTTTTAAAGACGAACTCGCTAATGAACAGGCCCAGCGCGAATGCCCAATAGAAAATGCTGAGTTTCCATTTGATGAAATCTTCGTCGTGCAGATAGATCGTCATGCCGCCGAAGACGACGAACATGAACAGCGAGAACCACAGCACGGAATCAACCTTACCGTTTCGTAATTTGGCGTAGGTGATTTGCAACGCCGTGGCGAGTATGCCGACCAGCGTCGCGATGACGATAGGAGACTGATCCGCCGTCACCGAGCCGCCGGAGACGATGCCGCTGAGATAGGTGTTAATGAAGTGCTGGGCCGCTTCCGCATTCCAGCCCGACAGCTTGTAAGCGACAAAGAACAGCAGCAGCGGGATCAGGTCGAACAGAAATTTCATGTTGTCTCAGGCGTTATTGTGGGTCGAAGCGCAGCGAGGCCGAATTGATGCAATAGCGCAATCCGGTTGGAGGAGGGCCGTCCGGGAACACATGGCCCAGATGGGCGTCGCACACCGCGCAAATGATTTCGGTGCGCAGCATACCATGGGTGCGGTCGGTTTTTTCGATGACATTGGCCGGATCGAGCGCTTCGAAGTAGCTCGGCCAGCCGCAGCCGGAATCGAATTTAGCGTCGGAACGGAACAAGGGCGTGTCGCAGCACACGCAGGTGTAGATGCCGTGTTCGTGATGATCCCAGAACTTGCCGGTGAAAGCGCGTTCGGTGGCGGCGTGCCGGGTGACTTGGTATTCCATAGGGTCCAGCATGGCGCGCCATTCGGCGTCGGATTTGGTGACTTTATTGCTCATGGCTTAGTGCTCGCTTAAGAAGAACAGCTTACTTCGAGATGGCTTGCCCAGTCCGGCGGCAAGGCTGCATATTGATCGTGCTCAGGCTGTTCGTCGTATGGGCGCTGCAAAACTGACAGCAATCGCTCCACCTCAGTAAAGTCCTTATTTTGTGCTTTTTCAATGGCAATTTGCGCCAGGTAATTACGCAGCACGTATTTGGGGTTGACCTTGTTCATCGCAAGCTGACGGGCGCTGTCGTCGCTGGCTTCGGCCTGCAGACGGGCGCGGTACTGCGCGGCCCAGGCGTCGAAGGCCGGGCGGTCGATGAAGAGGTCGCGCAGTGGTTCGTCGCCGCTGGTGTCGGCTGCCTTCAAGCCGCTCAGGCGGCGGAAGAAGAGGGTGAAATCGACATGGTTGGCATCCATTAGCGCGAACATGGCGTCGAACAGCGCACGGTCGGCGTCGGCATGCTGCTCCAACTGGGACAAGCCCAGCTTGGCGCGCAGCAGCTCGTCCATCTTGGCGGCGAATGCCGGTTGGTAGACGTCCAGCGCAGCCTGCGTGGCCTCGACCTCGCCGATCAGCGGCAGCAGCGCCTGGCCCAGTGCGTAGCAGTTCCAATGGCCGACCTGCGGCTGGTTGGCGTACGAGTAGCGTCCCTGCTGGTCGGTGTGGTTGCAGATGTGGTCGGAATCGAAGGCCTCCATGAAGCCGAACGGGCCGTAATCCAGCGTCAGGCCGAGGATGGACATATTGTCGGTGTTCATCACGCCATGCATGAAGCCGACAGCCTGCCAGTGGGCGATCATTTGCGCCGTGCGGCGCGTCACCTCGGCCAGCAAAGCCTGGTAAGGATTGTCTTCTTCGCGCAACGCCGGATAAAAGCGGTCGATGACGTAGTCCGCCAGGATTTTCAACTCGTCGTTCTTGTTGCGGTAGAACCAGTGCTCGAACGAGCCGAAGCGTACGAAGGTGGGCGCCATGCGCACCACCACGGCGGATGTCTCCACGGTTTCGCGCATTACACCCTGGTCCGATCCCGCCACCGACAGCGCGCGCGAGGTCGGGATGCCCAGCCCATGCATCGCTTCCGAGCACAGGAATTCACGAATCGACGAGCGCAGCACCGCGCGGCCATCGCCCATGCGCGAGTACGGCGTCAGGCCTGCGCCTTTCCATTGCAGTTCCATCGGGCCTTCGGCGGTGGCGACATCGCCGAACAGCATGGCGCGGCCGTCGCCCAGCTGGCCGGCCCATACGCCGAACTGGTGGCCGGAATACACGGCGGCCAGCGGCAGCGCGCGCTCTGGCGCGGCGTTGCCGATCAAAACGTCGAGGCTGTCGGCTAGTTGCGCAGGCGTCAGCCCGACCAGCTCGGCGGCCGGCGCGCTGACGGCGACCAGATACGGCGCCGGCAGCGGCGTCGGCATCAGACGGGTGTAGAAGGCGGGCGGCAGGGACGCGAAGGAATTGTCCAGCGGCAGTTTAGAGGCAGTAATGGCAGTTCCCGTTTCTGAATAAGCCCCATAGGGCGCAAGCCTGCGATTTTACCGCAGCAAGGGCATGCCGCAGTGCAGCATCGAAATGCATTGACGCTCCTTGGCCGGGCATTCCAAACTCGTTCATATAAAATCAACTTTTCCCGGAGCTTGCATGTATCCCCAGAGTCCGCTGATGGGCCAGATGATGAACCAGCCCTTGCTCGTTTCCAGCATACTGGACTTCGCCGCCCGGCACTACGCCAACAGCGAGATCGTCTCGCAGCGGGTTGAAGGCGACCTGCACCGCTACACACTGCGCGAATGCCAGCAGCGCAGCAAACGCCTGGCCAACGCCTTGCACGGCTTAGGCGTACGCATGGGCGAGCGCGTCGCCACGCTGGCCTGGAACGGTTATCGCCACCTGGAAGCCTATTACGGCGTGTCCGGCTCGGGCGCCGTGCTGCATACGATGAATCCGCGCCTGCATCCCGAGCAGCTGGCCTACATCTGCAACCATGCCGAAGACCAGTACCTGATGTTCGATTTCTGCTTCCTGCCGCTGGTGGAAGCGTTCGCGCCGATGTGCAAGACCATCAAGGGCTACATCCTGCTGGGCGCGGCCGACCGCATGCCGGCCGAAACCAAGATACCGAACCTGCTGTGCTACGAAGACCTGATCAACGCCCATTCCCCCGATTACGAATGGCCGCTGTTCGATGAGAACGCCGCCTGCACGCTGTGCTATACCTCCGGCACCACAGGCAATCCCAAGGGCGCGCTGTACTCGCACCGCTCAACGGTGCTGCACGCTTACGCATCGGCGCTGCCGAACGTGCTCAACGTTTCCTCGCGCGATACCGTGATGCCGGTCGTGCCCATGTTCCATGTGAACGCCTGGGGGCTGCCGTATTCGGTGCCGCTGTCCGGCGCGAAAATGGTGTTCCCCGGCCCCGCGCTGGACGGCAAGTCGGTCTACGAGCTGATGGAGAAGGAAAAGGTCACGTTCTCGGCCGGCGTGCCGACCGTGTGGCTGGGCCTGATCAACTACGCGATGCAGAACAAGCTGAAGTTCTCGACCTTCCGCCGCACGGTGATCGGCGGCTCGGCCTGCCCGCCGGCGATGATGAACGCGCTGATCGACGAGTTCGGCGTGGAGGTGATCCATGCGTGGGGCATGACGGAGATGTCGCCGCTGGGCACGGCCGGCGGCTTGCTGACCAAGCATCTGGACTTGAGCAAGGAAGAGCAGCGCAAGATCCTGCAAAAGCAGGGCCACGGCATCTACGGCGTCGACATGAAGATCACCGACGACGACGGCAAGGAACTGCCGTGGGACGGTGTCAGCTACGGCCATCTGCTGGTCAAGGGCCCGTGGATCATCTCGCGCTACTTCAAGAACGAAGGCGGCGACGTGCTGCAGGACGGCTGGTTCCCGACTGGCGACGTCGCCACCATCGACGAAGACGGCTACATGCAGATCACCGACCGCAGCAAGGACGTCATCAAATCCGGCGGCGAATGGATAGGCACCATCGACCTGGAGAACGTCGCCATGTCGCATCCGGCGGTGATGCAGGCCGCCTGCATCGGCGTCGCCCATCCCAAGTGGGACGAGCGGCCCCTGCTGGTGGTGGTGCTGCGGCCGGGGCAGGAAGTCAGCCGCGACGACTTGCTGGCCCACTTCCACGGCAAGGTGGCCAAATGGTGGCTGCCGGACGATGTGGTGTTCACCGATGCCTTGCCGGTGGGCGGCACCGGCAAGATCCAGAAAAACAAACTGCGCGAGCACTACAGGAACTACCGCCTGCCCACCGCATAAAGCCGCCTTATTTTTTGGCGGCTGGATGCAGCGCCATCGGCAGCTCCGGTAACAGCAGCAAGGTCAGCAATCCCAGCCCGACCAACAGCGTGCCGGCGCCGAAGATATTGCCGATGGCGTGGCGGTAGACTTGCGCCGTCGCCGCCTGGCCGTGCAGTTGATGGGCCAGGATGGCGCCCGAACCGGTCACGCCGACCAGCCCACCCAGCGAGCGGAAGAAGGCCAGCATCGCCGTGCCGACGCCGCGCCGCGAGGCGGGCAGTGCGTTCTGCACAGCCATCGTCATATTCGGCATCACCAGGCCGAGGCCGGCGCCGAGCACGAACATGGCAGGCTCCATCACCAGATAGCCCGCCGATCCGGCGATGCCCCAGGCCAGCACGCCGAACGACGCGGTCGCCAGGCTCAGACCCAGCAGCTGCGCCGGCTTGTAGCGTCCGCCGGACCTGGCCAGCACGCGTCCGTTCAGCGACGACGAGATCACCAGGCCCACCATCATCGGCACCGTCAGCAGGCCCGAGTTGGCCGGGCTGGCGCCCATCACCATCTGGAACAGCAGCGGGAAGAACACGCTGGAGCCCATCATGCCGACGAAGGTCAACGCCAGCACCACGCTGGCGACGTTGAACACGCGGTTCTGAAACAGGTCCGGCGGCAGCACCGGCTCCGGCACGCGGCGCACATGCCACAGCAGCGCGGCCGTCAGCACCGCCGCCAGCGCGCTCAGGTATTTCACCTCGCTGCCATCCCACGGCCATTCGGTGCCGCCCAGCGCCAGCACCAGCAGCGCCGCCGTCACCGCAGCGGTCATCAGCACCGAGCCCAGGTAGTCGATCTTGTGCTCGCGGTGCGGGCTGTTGTGGTGCATGGACTTGGAAATCACATACAGCGCCGCCGCGCCCACCGGCACGTTGACGTAGAAGATCCAGTGCCACGACAGCCAGTCCGTCAACAGGCCGCCCAGCACCGGCCCCAGCACGCTGGTGGCCGCGTACACGGCGGCGATGCTGCCCTGGCGCTTGCCGCGTTCGGCCGGCGGTATCAGGTCGCCAATGACGATCTGCGCCAGCGGCAGGAAGCCGCCCGCGCCCAGGCCCTGGATGGCGCGGAAGACGATCAGCTCCATCATGTTCTGCGCCAGGCCGCACAAGGCCGAGCCGGTCAGGAAGATGATGATGGCCGCGTACAGCAGCGGCTTGCGGCCGTACTGGTCGCTCAGCTTGCCGTACAGCGGCATGGTGGCGGTCGATGCCAGCACATAGGCCGTCACCACCCACGACAGATGGGCCATGCCGCCCAGGTCGGAGACGATGCGCGGCAGCGCGGTGGCGACGATGCTCTGGTCCAGCGCGGCCAGGCCGATCATGATGACCAGGCCCATATAGATGGCGCGGATTTCCTTCGCCGTGGCCGGCGCACCGTTTGCGGTATGAGCGCTCATTCGCCGACCTCGTTCAGGTATTGGATGGCATGGCGCAGTGCTTGTGCGCCTTCCGGCGGCAGCTGCGCCAGCTTGCGGGCCAGCCAGTCCAGGCGGCGGCTGCGGATGTCTTGCAGCACGGCCGCGCCTTGCTCGGTCAGCAGCAGGCCGACGCGGCGGCGGTCCTCGGGATTGGGCGTATCGCGCCGCACCAGGCCAGCGTTTTCCAGCGCCTTGATGTGGCCGCTCATGGTGGGGCCGCGCAGCTTTTCCATGCGCGCCAGCTCGGCCACGCCGATGCCGGGCGTCGTGCTGATGGCGGACAGCAGCAGCTTGTGCTGCAGCGACAAGCCGTGCGGATCGCTGTCGCCCTCCTGGCGGATGCGGCGGAACACGTGGTGCAGGGCGGTGCGCAAGTCGTCGGCCAGCGCGATGGCGTGCTTGGGGATGGGAGGTTCGGCGGGCATGGGTATCTCATAAAATAGGTAGGCTACCTATCTATATTAAACCACGGCCTGCCGCTTTTCAAGGCAAAAAAAAGCCCGGCGAACCGGGCTGAGGGAGGAAACGTCTGTTAAAGCTGCTGCTACTTGAGGGCGCCGAACACCTTGCCGATCAGCTTGCTGCCTGCGCCGAGCGGATCGGCGCGGATGGCTTTTTCTTCCTCGCCTATCATCGTGTACAGGCCGTCCAGCGCGCGCTGGGTGACATAGCCTTCGACCGTGGCCTGGTCCTTGGCCAGTACGCCGAGCTTGGGCGCCATCGCCATCGCGGTGTTGTACTTGTTGGCCAGGTCCGAGCGGTCGGTGACTTTTTTCACGATCGGCAGGAACTGCACCGCCAGTTTCGGCGACGTCTTCTCGCGGAAGAAGTCCGTCACCGAGGTGTCGCCGCCGGTCAGGATATTCTTGGCGTCGGTGATGCTCATCGATTTGACGGCATCCATCAGCAGCGGCTTGGCCATCGGCACGGCTGCCTCGGCCGCGTGGTTCATCTGCACCACCAGATCGTCGAGCTGCTGGCCCTTGCCGGTCATCTTCAACAGCGGACGCGCCTGCTCAAGTATCTTTGGCAGCGGGATGCGCACCTTCTCATTGTTCAGGAAGCCGTTCTCCGCGCCCAGCTTGGAAACGGCCAGCGACGAGCCTTTTTCCAGCGCCGCCTTCAGGCCGCCGGATGCATCCTGGTTGCTCAGATCGGCCAGCGATAGCGCATAGGCGCTGGCCGCAGCCAGTGTCAGGGGAAGCAGCAGGGCGACGGCGCGGCGGGAAATGAGCATGGTGGACCTCCAGGTTGGCACGGCCGGCGGTCGCCGGCATGATGCTACTGTACCCCAGCGCCGCTCATGCCGCCAGTGCCGGCAACTCCCGCGCCAGCCGTTGCAGCAGGCGGTCGCATTCGAAGACGCTGAGCGTCTTGTGGCTGCCGCCTTCGCCTTCGATGTCGATCACCTCGTCCATTTCTCCGCGCGGATCGCCTTCCACGTTCGGGTTGCGCAGCATCTTGGGTGCGGCGAAGCGGCGGCTGTCGTTGACGGTCATGATGTTCTCGACCGCGTCCACCATCAGCCCGTACAAGTCTTCGCCGCGCTCGACGATCAGGATCTTGGCCTGCTCCAGTTTGTCCAGCGGCGGCATCTGGTACAGCTGGCGCAGGTCGATCACGCTGATCATCTGATAGCGCAGGTTCAGCATGCCGCGCATGAAGGCGGGCATGCCGGGCGGCCGCGTGATGTCGCCGGAAAAATCGATGATCTCGCGCACCTGCTTGATCTCCAGCGCGTAGGTGTTCTCCAGCGCGAAGGTGATGTAGACCTGGCGCTGCCCCTGTTTTGGATCGCGCTCCGTCTTCACGGCCTCGTCCTTGGGATACAGGTTGGCGTGGCCGGCGCGCATTTCCTTGATCTCGTTGCTGCTGAAGATTTCGCGGTGGTTGAGGAAGATGATGTCGCCCAGCTCGGGCTTGGCGATGCAGCCGCCGAACATGCCGGCGCGGGCCTTGCTCAGCAGCGGGATGGCCATCACTTCCTCGCTGTAGAAGTTGACGATGTTGTCGACCGAATCGACCAGGAAGCCGATGGTGGCGTCGTCGATGCGGGCGATGACGATGCGCTGATCTGGCAGGAACTGGCGCTCGGTCTGCACCGCCTGCACCGGCGCGGCGTTGAGCAGCGTGTTGAAATCGACCACGGCCACCTGGCTGCCGCGGAAGTTGATGCGGCCCAGGCACAGCGCGCTGTTGAGCACCGAGGCTTGCAGCTCGGGCACGCGGATGATCTCCTGGATCGCGCTCATCTCGAAGGCGAACGACGAGCCGGCGACGCGGAAGCTGACGCACTGACGCCGCTCGCCCTGGTTGCGCCGCGCCTGCTGCCGGTGTGCGCCTTGCAGCGCCAGCACCTGCGGCACGTTCTCGATGCGCACCAGCGCCCCCGGGTCCAGCACCTGCACCAGGCGGGCGCCGTCGTCCAGCAGGATGGTGCCGGCCACCACGCCGTGGGTGTCGCCGTTGGCATAGCTCAGCGTGCTGCGCTGTTCGGGGCGCACGCGCAGGATCTCGCCGGTGGCGTCGAACAATATGCCGACCAGCACGCCCTGGAAATCGAGGATGGCGATCTTGTCGCTGACCTCGGCCGCGCGCGCCTCCGGCCGGAACACGCGGCCCAGGTTGACCACCGGGATCACCGTGCCGCGCAGCGTGAACACGCCTTCCAGGAAGGCCGGCGACAGCGGCAGGGCGCTGATCTTGGCGGGGAAGTTGACCACCTCGCGGATGCAGATCGCGGGCAGCGCGAACTCTTCGCCGCCCAGCACGAAGGAGCCGAACAGTTCGGTGACGGAGGAGGTGGCGGCGTTGCTGCTAGTGGCGGGCATGGAGCTGGTCCTCTGCGGTGGCGATGATGTCGGTGACGGCGTAGCTCTGGGTGGCGCAATCGATGGTCAGCGTGCGGCCGCACTTGCCGCCCAGCCGGCAGTAGCTGACGTTGAGGCCGCACTGGCGCAGGTATTTGTGGGCGGCGGCGGCGTTCTGCTGGCCCACCTGCAGCCGCGACGAATGGCGTTGGAACATATGGGCGCCGCCGGCGACCACCACTTCGATATCGGGATAGTCGGCTTCGGTTGCGCCCATCAGGCGCAGCAGCGAGGGCACGGCCTGGCTGACATAGCGGGCGCCGATCTCGCAGTCCTGCTCCGGTGCTTCCGGCAGCAGGCAGTGGGCCAGGCCGCAGCAGCCGCGCTTCTTCCACAGGAAGGCGATGCCGACGCAGGAGCCCAGCAGCGCTTGCAGCTGGTCGGTGCGCACGCCTATCTTCAGCTTGCCCATCGGGACTTGCAGACAGTGCGGCATGGCGGCGGGGTTCAGACCGCCGAATTCGCTTATCGTGTTGATGCCGCTGCCGGCGCTGGTTGTCGCTTCCATGGTCGGGCTACCCAGGTTTTTCCATCGAATAAATCATCGGCCGTTCGAAGTGGTAGGCGGTATCGAGGCCGCCGATCGATTCGGATTCGCCCAGGATCAACCTGGAGTGGGGGGCCATGCTGTGGCGGGCCTGCTTCAGTACGGTCTCCTGATGTTGCTGGTCGAAGTAGATCAGCACATTGCGCAGGAATACCAGGTCGAATTGCTTGTGCGGCTTCAGCAGAGTCAGCAGGTTATGCTGGGCCAGCTCCACGTTTTTCTTCAGCGCTTCGACCACTTGCAGGCCCTTGGCGCTGGGCTTGAAGTACTTCTTCACCCAGTCCGGATGCGAGGCGTGGATGCGCTCGACCGAGCGGCCGGTGTACTCGCCAGCCCGTGCCACCGCCAGGATCTGCTGCGAGATATCGGTCGCGTGGATCTGGTAGCTGAAGCCCGGATGCGCTTCCTGGAACTCTTCGCACAACATGGCCATCGAGTACAGCTCCTCGCCGCTGGCGGCGGCGGCCGACCACACCTTGAGTCGCTTGCCTTGATGCGTTTGCCACCACTGCGGCAGAAACTCCTGCTCCACGTAGTCCCAGACTTGCGGCGTACGGAAGAACAGCGTGTCGTTGGTCGTGACCAGGTCGATGAAATGCGGAATCTCGGCCCGGTCCTGTTCCACCTTGTCCAGATAAGCCTGGTAGCTGCCGATCTCCAGCGCCTGCATGCGTGGCCGCAGGCGCCGTTCCAGCAAGATGCTTTTGCGCTCACTCATCGCGATGCCGGTGTGCTTGCGCACCAGCGCGATGAGGGCGCTCAGCGTTGCTGGGCTCAGTCCGGCGCTGGCGCTCATCGTCACACCACGAAGCCGGCTACGGTTTTATTCAGGTCGCCGGCGCGCTGGTTCAAGCCTTCCGTCGAGCGGGCGATGCTGTCGCAGGCGGCGGCCGATTTCTCGGCTTCCTCGGCGATGTACTGCACGGCCGTGCTGACTTCGCGCGCCGTCAGCAGCTGCTCGTTGGTGGCGGTGGAGATGTCCGAGATCGCAATGGTGGTCTTGGCCACGCCGGCGACGATCTTGTCGAAGGCGTCGCTGGCCTGGCGCGAAATCTCGCTGCCGGCCGAGACCCGCTTGACCGACTCGTTGATCAGCTTGGAGATTTCCTTGGTGGCCTGCGACGAACGCTCGGCCAGCTTGCGCACCTCGTCGGCAACCACCGAGAAGCCCAGGCCGTGTTCGCCGGCGCGGGCGGCCTCGATGGCGGCGTTGAAGGCCAGCATATTGGTCTGGTTGGCGATCTCGCTGATGACCTTGACGATTTCGCCGATGTCCTCGGACGAACGGTTGATCAGGTCCATCGCCTCGATCGACTTGGCCACCGCCTTGGCGCCGGCCTCAGCTTCGTGCTGGGTGGCCTTGGCCAGGGAGTCGGCGTCGTTGGTGTTCTGGGCGATGGTGTTGATCGAATTGGTCAGGCCGTCGATGGAGGCATTCATTTCCTCCACGGTGGCGCCCAGCGCCTGAGTGCCCACGGCGACGCCGTTGGAGCGCTCGGCGATGGTGGTGGAGGCGTCGGCAAAGCCGTTGGCCGAGGCCACGACATCGCTGATGACCTTGCGCAGGTCGGTGATCATCTTGCCTATGCCCTGGGCCAGGTGGTCCAGCGGCTCGTCGCCGTCGACGACGATCTTGCTGGTCAGGTCGCCCGATGCGGCCCGGTCGACCGATTCGAGCAGGCGCGTGATCTTGGCGCCGTCCGCCTCAGCCTTGGCCGCCACCGAGTTTTCCAGGTTGACCTGGTCGGTGATGTCGCTGGCGAACTTGACGACTTTATACGGTTTGCCGTTCAGATCGAGCACGGGATTGTAGGTGGCTTGTATCCATATGGTTTTGCCATTATTGCCGATTCGCTTGTAGCGGCCACCATCGAATTCGCCGCGGTTTAATTTCTGCCAGAATCGTTTATATTCCGAGCTATTCGCATACTCCGGTTCGCAGAACATGCGGTGGTGTTCGCCCTTGATATCTTCCAGGGTATAACCCATGGTATTAAGGAAATTATCGTTAGCATTCAGGACATGGCCGGCCATGTCGAATTCAATCACCGCCTGAGCCTTGGAAATGGCGGCCACCTTGCTTTCGTACTCGGCGTTCTTGATTTTGCTGTCGGTGATGACGGTGGCGAACTTGATCACCTTGTAGGCCTTGCCGTCGGCGTCGATGATGGGGTTGTAGGAGGCGCTGATCCACACCTCGCGGCCGCCCTTGGCGACCCGTTTGTACTCGCCGCGGTCGTACTCGCCGCGCCCCAGGCGGGCCCATAAGTCCTTGTATTCAGGAGTCTTTACGTATTCGGGATCGCAGAAGATCGAGTGGTGCTTGCCCTGGACTTCCTCCAGCGTGTAGTCCACGGTTTTCAGGAAGTTTTCGTTGGCGTGCAGGATGGTGCCGTCGAGGGAGAACTCGATCAGCGCCTGCACGCGATTCAGCGCGGTATTAATGGCTTGAATATCAAGATCTTGTGATTTGATTACCTGGCTATGCGCGTCCATATAAAGTCCTGTTATATTTTGAGAGAATTAATTGAGGGGAAATATTGATCGGAATTCAATTGGCTGTATTCATTCGCTGCCGAGGAATCTGTAGCCATTATTTATCCGGATTTGAATCGAACACAAGCCTCGTATTTATAATTTCGTCGCGCATGTACTTAATTTGCCACGAGGAATTAATATGAATGTGAGTATTGGTTAGAATCTCGCTTATTTAAAAAGCGTAATCGCGGCATTCAAAAGCGGTGGGCGAAACGGCAAGTTTGCCAGACTGCCCATCGCACCTTCCTGTACCATGCCGTAACGCCCTTCAAAAAAATAATACGACCGTTCTTTTATGCGGTATAGTAGGCGGGCTGAGATTCCCACCAAAAAACATAAGGAAGAGACATGACTGCTGAATATCAAGTCCACGGCACCGTTGCCGTCATCACGCTGAACAATCCGCCGGTCAACGGCCTGGGCCTGGCCACCCGCACGGCGGCGGTCAAGGGCATCCAGCAGGCGCTGGCGGACGACGCCGTCAAAGCCATCGTCATCACCGGCGCCGGCAAGGCCTTTTCCGGCGGCGCCGACATCAAGGAATTCAATTCGCCGAAAGCGTTGACCGAGCCCAGCCTGCACACGCTGATCGCCACCGCCGAAAGCTCGACCAAGCCGGTGGTTGCGGCCATCCACACCGTCTGCATGGGCGGCGGCCTGGAGCTGTCGCTGGGTTGCCACTACCGCGTGGCGATGCCGGGCGCGCAGATCGCGCTGCCGGAAGTCAAACTGGGCCTGCTGCCGGGCGCAGGCGGCACGCAGCGCCTGCCGCGCGTGCTCGGCCTGGAAATGGCGCTGAACATGATCGTCTCCGGCACGCCGGTGCTGTCCGACAAGCTGGCCGGCACCGCGCTGTTCGACCAGGTGTTCGCCGCCGATGCCGACCTGGTCAGCTCCGCCGTCGCCTTTGCCGAGAAGATCGCCGATGCGCGTCCGCTGCCGAAAGTGCGCGACCGTAAGGTGGACTACCCGAACCACGAAGCCTTCCTGCAATTCTCGCGCAACACCGTCAAGGCCATGTCCGGCCCGTTCCCGGCGCCGCTGGAGTGCGTGGAAACCGTGGCCGCTTCGGTGACGATGAAATTCGAAGACGGCATGAAGTTCGAGCGCGAGCGCTTCCTGCACCTGATCCAGACCACCGAATCGAAAGCGCTGCGCCACGCCTTCTTCGCCGAGCGCGTCGCCAGCAAGGTGCCGGACGTGCCGGCCGACACGCCGACCCGCGCCATCAAGCAGGCCGCCGTGATCGGCGCCGGCACCATGGGCGGCGGCATCGCCATGAACTTCCTGAACGCCGGCATCCCGGTCGTCATGCTGGAAACCAGGCAGGAAGCGCTGGACAAAGGCCTGGCCACGATACGCAAGAACTACGAAAACACCATGAAGAAGGGCAAGCTGACGCAGGAGAAGTTCGACCAACGCATGGCCCTGGTCAGCGGCACGCTGGCCTACGAGGATATCGGCCAGGCCGATATCGTGGTCGAGGCCGTGTTCGAGGACATGGGCGTCAAGGAGACCGTGTTCCGCAAGCTCGACGAGGTGATGAAGCCGGGCGCCATCCTGGCCTCCAACACGTCCACGCTGGACCTCAACCAGATCGCCGGCTTCACCAAGCGTCCGCAGGATGTCATCGGCACCCACTTCTTCTCGCCGGCCAACGTGATGAAGCTGCTGGAAATCGTGCGCGGCGCGCAGACCGGCAAGGACGTGCTGGCCACGGCGCTGGCGCTGTCGAAAAAACTCAAGAAAACCGGCGTGGTGTCGGGCGTGTGCGACGGCTTCATCGGCAACCGCATGATCGAGCAGTACAGCCGCCAGGCCGGCTTCCTGCTGGAAGAGGGCGCGCTGCCGGAGCAGGTCGACAAGGCGGTCGAGAAGTTTGGCTTCGCCATGGGCCCGTTCCGCATGGGCGACCTGGCCGGCAACGACATCGGCTGGGCCATCCGCAAGCGCCGCTACGTGGAGAAGCCGGAAATCAGCTATTCCAAGACTGCCGACCTGCTGTGCGAGATGGGCCGCTTCGGCCAGAAGACCGGCGCCGGCTGGTACGACTACAAGGCGGGCGACCGCAAGGCGTATCCGAACGAGCAGGTCAACGCCATGATCGTGCAGCACTCGGCCGACATCGGCGTTGCGCGCCGCAAGATCAGCGACCAGGAGATCGTCGAACGCCTGGTGTACTCGATGGTCAACGAAGCCGCGCACATCCTGGAAGAGGGCATCGCCTTGCGCGCGTCGGACATCGACATGGTCTACCTGACCGGCTACGGCTTCCCGCTGTTCCGCGGCGGCCCGATGTTCTATGCCGACACGGTGGGTCTGCCGAACGTGCTGGCGGCGATCAACAAGTACGCCCAGGGCCACCAGGGCGGTGCGTGGAAGCCGGCGCCGCTGCTGGTCAAGCTGGCCGAAGAGGGCAAGGGCTTCAATAGCTGATCGTTCACTGCTGTCTGAAAAAGCTCACATGCACAAAAAATTTTCGTTGCGTGTGAGCATTTCTCTCCAATTGTCGCTATAATTCCTCCAAACCAGCAGCACTTTCTTCGAAGCCCTAAAAAACGGTTCGAGTCGCAGCGTGAAGTACACGTTACCACCCAACTCATTTTTAGAGGCACACATGAAACGCATCGTCCTTGCCGCAGCATTGGCATTCGCAGCAATCTCCTCCGCGCACGCAGTCCGCATCAACAACCTGTACAACACCGGCATCGGTGCCAACGGCAGCGGCGACACCCATTACAGCCTGAACGCAGCCAGCAGCGATACCGTCATCGGCAACACCGTGCCGGTGATCACGTTCGACAACGTCTGGCCGATCAGCCCGTGGCTCGCCAACGATGGCACGTCGAAATGGATCACGCCAACCGCCTCGCAAGGCCAGAGTTTTGACGCGTTCAGCGCCGGCACCTACACCTACACCTTATCGTTCGACCTGAGTGGCTACAACGCCGCCACGGCAGCCTTCACCGGCCGCTTTGCCGCCGACAACGACGCCGTGATCAAACTGAACAATCAAGTCATCGCCAGCGGCAGCGGCTTCACCGCCTGGAACGGCTTTGCGGCCAGCAGCGGCTTCCAGGCTGGCGTCAATACTTTGCAATTCGTGGTTGGCAACTGGGCGCAGAACGGCGGCAATCCGACCGGCCTGCGTGTGGAATTCCTGTCTTCCGACGTAGCGGCGGTTCCTGAACCGTCGAGCTACGCTATGTTGTTGGCCGGACTGGTCCTGGTGGGGGTAGTGGGTAGTCGTCGTCAACAAGTTCGATAAATATTCCGCTTTCTCGTTTAAGCGCTTCGGCCGCCTTTCAGGCGGCCTTTTTTTGCCCTGCTGCTGCGGCCTGCATGTGATTGCAATAATTATATTGTTGTGATACGTTCACTCTTTAACATGAAACCAGGGGGAAGTATGAAGCCATTAAATTCGTCGCCGTTTGCGCAGCAACGTCGCCGTTTTCTTGTACAAGGTGCGGCGCTCACCGTAGCAACTGCTACCTGCGGGTTGATGGTGGGGAAGCAGGCGAGCTCGCTCTTGTCGTCGGACTCGCCGGTAACGCTGGCCGCGTCTGCTGATCCGGTCACTGCGCCGGACTTGAGCGCGATGGTGCGCAACGGTCAGCCTGTCCCGGTCGAACAGTTCTTTTCTTCGCCCGAGAATTTCACGCATTTCTTGAAACTGACCGGCGCCGCGTAACGGAAAGACATGCAGCAATCTGCATGTCTTCCGTCCGTTCTGCTGGATTTAGCTGAAGGAAATCAGGTTCCTGTCGGGTGCGAAAGTCCCGTCGTTGGCGTTAATGGCGTCCTTGAAGTCGCCGTTTAAACGCCACCTGCCCGCGGCATTGACCACCTGTCCGCTTATCCCATAGTCGAAGACTTCCTGCGGGGTCAATACGCGGTCATACAGAATGATGTCTGAGACTTTCCAGCTTACGACATCCGCGTTTGAAGTCAGGCTCGTCCGCCCAATCTGAATGGCCTCCAGGCCGCCGACGTTGGACCACGGAGCCCCCGGTTGCGTGTACCCCATCAGGAAGTCGTTGACGTAGAGCGCAATACGCGAATTCGCTTCGACAGTGAACGTGATACGCGTCCAGGTATCGGCGACATCTGTACGGCCTTTATGACCGGCGTCGATGCCCACTGTTTTTCCGTCAAATAACTGCATGAAGGCGTTGGCGTCGGCGAGTCCGTTTTTATAGATCACCCAGCCGCGCGCATCGGCATTGACCGCGCCCGTGACCCGGCGGATGAAGGGGCCTGCGGTCTCCAGCGACTTGACGCTTTGATTGACGGTGTAAGAGATGGAGAAATTTGTCGACGAGCAGAGCGCTGCTTTGGGTGCGATGGTGAAGCAGCACCATTGCGACGGTGTATTGGTGAACGTGGCCGAACGCTCGGAGAAAATACTGTTCAATTTCCGGTTGATCAGGGCATCGGGTGGCGCGGTGCGTGAACGGTCGAGCACGGCGGTGATGGCCGCGAACACTTCCGGGCGGATGTTGTTACCAGCGTCAGTGACCAGCACATTCCACGGTTTTAAATCCTTCACCTCGCCGCTGTTCCATACCCAATGGCAAGCAAGCTGCACGCCGGTGCGATAGAAGTTTTGCAGCAAAATCGACAGGTTGTGCTGTGTTGTAGTGTCCTGCAGCGCCGCCTCCTCGTCTTTGTTCAAGCCGAAGCTGCCCACATAGTATGGCTTGCCCAAATCGCTGGCCAGTTTCTGCATCACTTTCAGGTACGGCAAAGAGCATGACGTCAAATCCGCCCGCAATGCGCCGCTCTGGCCGGATACCGGCGCTTCTCCACTGCTGAAGTACTCGCTATTGAGGAACAGGTTTTCGCAGATGGTGTCGATCGGGCTTGGATTCATCGCACGGACGATCTCGACATGTTCGTCGATCGTATACTTTCGTGGACTGTAGTGCGGTAGCGCCGCGTTGCCGGAGGAGATCATGCGCTGCAGCGTGTCTTGCGCCCGCATGGTTTCAGCAATGTCCTTCAGTACGGCTGGCGCCGTGTTGTAGTCCAGGCCCGTGTTCAGTGTGATTTCCTGGCCTGCCATCCAGGCGGCAATACCCACATGATTTTTGTACCTGGCGACGAATGCAGCGGCAAAAGCGCGCAGGTAGTTTCGGGATTTGGAATCGCTTTGCAGCAATGCGCTTTTGTCCTCGCCCACCAATTCGGGAATGGCCAGGATGTTCCAGAACGGACAAGCGATAATGCCGATGTTGTGCGCCTTGGCGGCATCGAGCAAGTTCTGGACGGCGGCCCAATAAGAGTCATTGATTTTGAGGTCGCTGACGGCATTGCCGTTGAAGCTGGGCTGGCCCACTACGACGCTCCACGACAAATAACTGCCAGAGGCTGAGAATGGCGCAGCCATCACTTGCAGGTATTTAATGCCTTTCGATTGAAGATAGGGGAAGTCTTCAAGGTAGTCGGGATTGCTGGGGCCGGTCACCCCTTTGCCCGTTGCCGACCAGCCTCGACGCTCAAGGTAGCTGTAGGCATTCAATCCGATGCTGGCAACAGGTCCGGTGTTGAGTCCGTCATTGTTGTACTCCTGCATGACTCCGTTTTCGACTTTGATGTATGGCATAACGTTCCCTTGGCTACGAATTGTGGTGTGATATTGAAAGTTTAAGTTTATCAATAATTTAACGCGAGCCATAGCCTAAAAGACAAAAAAAATAGCCGCCATCGCTGGCGGCTATTTCGCACTGCTCAAGCAGGCTTAGTCGTTGGCGTAGATGTTGTTATTCTTGGTTTCGCCGACGAACAGCGCGCCGATCACCGCCGTGATCAGGGCGATGATGATCGGATACCACAGGCCGTAGTAGATGTCGCCCTTGAACGCCACCAGCGCGAACGAGATGGTCGGCAGCAGGCCGCCGAACCAGCCGTTACCGATGTGGTAAGGCAGGGACATCGAGGTGTAGCGGATGCGGGTCGGGAACATCTCCACCAGCATGGCGGCGATCGGGCCGTACACCATGGTCACGTACAGCACCAGGATGAACAGCACCAGCACCATCATCGGCTTGTTGATCTGCGTGTCGTCCGCCTTGGCCGGATAGCCTGCGGCCTTGATGGCGCCGCCGACTTCCTTCTTCAGCGCGGCTTCGGCGTCCTTGCTGGCCTTGTCGAAGTTCAGGCCGTCAGGCGTCATGGTGGCGTTGAAGGCGGTGATTTCCTTGTCGCCCACCTTGATCTTGGCGACGCTGCCGGCCGGGGCTTCCTGCGTGGTGTAGTTCACCGAGGCGTTGGACAACATGCCGGCGGCGATGTCGCACGACGAAGGGAACTTCTTGGTGGCGGTCGGGTTGAACAGGAAGTGGCAGGATGCCGGATCGGCGACCACCACCACTGGCGAGTTCTTCAGTGCGGTTTCCAGCGCTGGATTGCCGTAGTGGGTCAGGGCGCCGAACAGCGGGAAGTAGGTCGCCGCGGCCAGCACGCAGCCGCCCAGGATGATCCACTTGCGGCCGATCTTGTCCGACAGGATGCCGAAGAAGATGAAGAACGGCGTGGCCAGTGCCAGCGACAAGGCGGTCATGATGTTGGCGCTGGCGCCATCGATCTTCAGCACCTGGGTCATGAAGAACAGCGCGTAGAACTGGCCGGTGTACCAGACCACAGCCTGGCCCATGGTCAGGCCCAGCAGCGCCAGGATCACGACTTTCAGGTTGCGCCATTGGCCGAAGGCTTCGCTCAGCGGAGCTTTCGAGGTCTTGCCTTCGGCTTTCATCTTGGCGAAGGCCGGCGATTCATTCATCGACAGACGGATCCACACCGAAACACCCAGCAGCAGCACCGACACCAGGAACGGCACGCGCCAGCCCCACGCAGCGAAGTCTTCTTCGCCGACGGCGGTACGGGTGCCCAGGATCACCAGCAGCGACAGAAACAGGCCCAGCGTTGCAGTGGTCTGGATCCACGAGGTGAACGAGCCGCGCTTGTCGTGCGGCGCATGTTCGGCCACATAGGTTGCCGCGCCGCCGTACTCGCCGCCCAGCGCCAGGCCCTGCAGGATGCGCAGCGACACCAGGATGATGGGCGCCGCGATGCCGATGGCCGCGTACCCGGGTAGCAGGCCGACAATAAAGGTGGAGGCGCCCATGATCAGGATGGTGATCAGGAAGGTGTACTTACGGCCGATCATGTCGCCGAGGCGGCCGAACACCAGCGCGCCGAATGGACGCACAATGAAACCGGCGGCAAACGCCAGCAGTGCGAAAATAAAGGTGGTGGTCGGCTCGCCGATGAAGAACTGCTTGGCGATGATGGGGGCGAGCGAACCGTACAGATAGAAATCGTACCATTCGAAAACCGTACCCAGCGAGGACGCAAAGATCACCTTGCGTTCTTCCGGCGTGATGCTGCCGGACTTGGGCAGGTTGCGCGGGTCGGCAGTGCCTGATGTTGTCGTCATTTTTGTCTCCGTTAATTTTTTGGATTTCCCCAGCCGAGATAGTTACATTTTCGTCAGCTTGAGCGCAGTGTGGACTGCGAACCTTACGTCAGGCTTGCTTCAAACTTACGCGAAACTTACAGAAATAATTTGCGAACGACCGTACTAAAATATGCTATTCTGATTTCACTAAAAACCCCCACCTATACTTACAGGAGACATTCATGATCGACGCCGTCATCGTTTCAACCGCCCGCACGGGCCTGGCCAAATCGTGGAAAGGCGCGTTCAACATGACGCACGGCGCCACGCTGGGCGGCCATGCGCTGCAGGCGGCGATCAGCCGCGCCGGCATCGAAGCGGGCGAGGTTGAAGACGTGCTGATCGGCTGCGCGAATCCCGAAGGCGCCACCGGCGGCAATATCGCGCGCCAGATCGCCATCCGCGGCGGCTGCCCGGTGACGACCGCCGGCATGACCATCAACCGTTTCTGCTCGTCCGGCCTGCAGACCATCGCCACCGCCGCCCAGCGCATCATCGCCGGCGAAGGCGACATCTACGCCGCCGGCGGCGTGGAATCGATCTCCTGCGTGCAGCAGGAAATGAATATGCACATGTACAAGGAAGTCTGGCTGTCGCAGCACAAGCCGGAAATCTACTGGCCGATGCTGCAGACGGCGGAAACCGTGGCCAAGCGCTACAACATCAGCCGCGAGCGCCAGGATGAATACGGCGTGCAAAGCCAGCAGCGCGCCGCCGCAGCCCAGGCCGCCGGCCTGTTCGACGCCGAGATCGTGCCGATGACCACCACCATGGGCGTGGCCGACAAGGCCAGCGGCATGCTGCTGACGCGCGAAGTGACCATCTCCGCTGACGAAGGCATCCGCGCCGACACGACGTATGAAGCCGTCTCCAAGATCCGCAGCGCGGTGCCGGGCGGCGTCATCAGCGCCGGCAACGCCAGCCAGTTCTCGGACGGCGCGTCGATGTCCATCGTCATGAGCGCGCAGGCTGCAGCCGCCAAGGGCTTGCAGCCGCTGGGCATTTTCCGTGGCTTCGCCGTCGCCGGTTGCGAGCCGGACGAGATGGGCATCGGCCCCGTGTTCGCGATTCCCAAGCTGCTGAAGAAAGCCGGCCTGAAAGTCGAAGACATCGGCCTGTGGGAATTGAACGAAGCCTTCGCCGTGCAGGTGCTGTACTGCGCCGACACGCTGGGCATCCCGATGGACCGCCTGAACGTGAACGGCGGCGCGATCGCCGTCGGCCACCCGTACGGCGTGTCGGGCGCGCGCCTGACCGGCCACGCGCTGCTGGAAGGCAAGCGCCGTGGCGTCAAATATGTGGTCGTCACCATGTGCATCGGTGGCGGCCAGGGAGCGGCGGGCCTGTTCGAAGTGGTGTAAGCGATGCAGTCGCTACTGCTGTCGCGGCGCGATATCGCCTTCATGCTGTACGAATGGCTGGATGCGGAGGCGCTGACCCGGCACGCCCGCTTCCAGGACCACAACCGCGAAACCTTCGACGCCGCCCTCGACACGGCCGAACAGCTCGCCACCGAGCTGTTCGCGCCGCATAACAAGAAGAGCGACAACGAGGAACCGCAGGCCGTGCCAGGCGAGCACTGCCTGGACGTGCGCATCATCGATGAGGTGAAGACCGCGCTGGACGCGTTCTCGGCCGCCGGCCTGATGGCAGCGGGCCAGGACTACGAGCGCGGCGGCATGCAGCTGCCGGTGGTGGTGGAAAAGGCGTTGGCCGCCTACTTCACGGCGGCGAACGTCGCCACCAGCGCCTACACCTTCCTGACGATGAGCAATGCCAACACCCTGCTCAAGTGCGGCACGGCGGAACAGGTGCGGCGCTACGTCGACCCAATGTTCGCGGGCCGCTACTTCGGCACGATGTGCCTGTCCGAACCGCAGGCCGGCTCCAGCCTGTCCGACATCGCCAGCCGCGCCGTGCCCGACCCGCAGTCCGGCGTGGACGGCGAACGCCAGTTCCGCCTGAGCGGCAACAAGATGTGGATCTCGGCCGGCGAGCACGATCTGTCGGACAACATCGTCCATCTGGTGCTGGCCAAGATACCCGGCCCCGACGGCCAGCTGATTCCCGGCGTCAAAGGCATTTCGCTGTTCATCGTGCCCAAGTTCCTGGTCGACGAAGACGGCAGTCTCGGCGAACGCAACGATGTCGTACTGGCCGGCCTCAACCACAAGATGGGCAACCGGGGCACCACCAACTGCCTGCTCAATTTCGGCGAAGGCAAGTTCCAGCCGCAAGGCAAGGGCGGCGCCATCGCCTACCTGGTCGGCAATCCGCATCAGGGCCTGGCCCAGATGTTCCACATGATGAACGAAGCGCGCATCGGCGTCGGCCTGGGCGCGGCGGTGCTGGGCTACACCGGCTATCTGCACGCGCTGGACTATGCGCGCAACCGCCCGCAAGGCCGCCATCCGGCGCAGAAAGATCCGGCCCAGCCGCAACTGCCCATCATCGAACACACCGACGTGCGGCGCATGCTGCTGGCGCAGAAAGCCTATGTTGAAGGCGGCCTGGGTCTGGTGCTGTACAGCGCCCGCCTGGTCGACGAACAGCACAGCGCGGAAACGCCGGAAGCCCGCGAACATGCGGCCCGTCTGCTGGACTTCCTGACGCCGGTCACCAAATCATGGCCGTCGCAGTGGTGCGTGGAAGCCAACAGCCTGGCGATCCAGGTGCACGGCGGCTACGGCTATACGCGGGAATATAACGTCGAGCAGTTCTATCGAGACAACCGGCTGAACGCCATCCACGAAGGCACGCACGGCATCCACGGCCTCGACCTGCTGGGCCGCAAGGCCAGCATGCAGGACGGCGCGCTGTTCAAGGCCTTCGGCGCCGAGCTGCGCAAGACGGTGCGCAAGGTGCGCGGCAGCGTCGGTGCGCCGGATGCGCTGCCGGCCGAACTGGCCGAGCTGGCCAACATCAGCCGGGAGCTGCTGGCCCATGCCGCTGCGCTCGACGCCGCGTGGCAGGCAGTGGAACTCGTCACGCAAAAGCTGTATGCTGCCGGCGACATGAACAAAACCCTGGCCAACGCCAGCCTGTACCTGGAAGCGGTCGGCCACGTCGTGGTCGCCTGGATCTGGTTGCAGCAGGCCTTGCTGGCCGCTGCGGCCCTGGATGGAAGCGACGCCGATTTCTATCGCGGCAAGCTGCAAGCCTGCCGCTACTTCTTCCGCTGGGAATTGCCGAAAGTCGAACAGCAGCTGGAACTGCTGGCCAGCATAGACACCACCACGCTCGACATGCGCGACGCGTGGTTCTAAAGAAGCGATAACTAAAGCGAGACACAATGATCAAGCACATCGTAATGTGGAAACTGAAAGACCATGCCGAAGGCGCTGACCGCGCCGCCAACGCGGCCAAGATGAAAGCGCTGCTGGACGGCTGCGTCGGCCTGGTGCCGGGCCTGCTGAAGCTGGAGGCGGTCATCGCCCAGCCCGGCCTGGAGGCGACCTACGACCTCATGCTGTACTCGGAGTTCACCGACAAGGCCGCGCTGGACGAATACCAGAACCATCCCGACCACGTGGCGATGAAGCCATTCTTCGTCGCGGTGCGCGATGCGCGCCAGTGCATGGACTACGAAATTTAAGGATATCGCGATGCGTACAACTCAAGAATTGTTTTCTCTGGCCGGCAAGACCGCGCTGATCACCGGCGGTTCGCGCGGCCTGGGCCTGCAAATGGCGCTGGCGCTGGGCGAGCAGGGCGCCAAGGTCGTCATCTCCTCGCGCAAGCAGGCTGACCTGGACGAGGCCGTGGCCTTCCTGATCGGCCACGGCATCAATGCCCACGCCGTCGCCGCCGACCTGTCGCAGGATGCGCATGCGGACGCTCTGGTGACGGCCGCGCTGGCCCACCTGGGCCACATCGACATCCTCATCAACAACGCCGGCGCCAGCTGGGGTGCGCCCGCCGAAGACCATCCGGTCGAAGCGTGGGACAAGGTGATGAACCTGAACATCCGCAGCATCTTCGTGGTGTCGCAACTGGTCGGCAAGCGTTCGATGATCCCGCGCCGCTATGGTCGCATCATCAACATCGCCTCGATCGCCGGCTTGGCCGGCAATCCGCCGGGCACCATGCAGACCATTGCCTACAACACGTCCAAAGGCGCGCTGGTCAACTTCACGCGCACGCTGGCGGGCGAGTGGGGCCGTCACGGCATCACCGTCAACGCGTTGGCGCCGGGCTTCTTCCCGTCGAAGATGACCAAGGGCTTGCTGGAAAAACTCGGCCCTGACGAATTGTCCAAGGATGCACCGCTGGGCCGCCTCGGCGACGACGAGGACTTGAAAGGCGCGGCCGTGCTGTTCGCGTCCGACGCGGGCAAGCACATCACCGGCCAGATCCTGGCGGTGGATGGCGGCGTGTCGGCGGTGTGACGATGACCGGCATTCCCAAGACTTATCAGCGCATCGTGCTGGCGGCGCGTCCGCGCGGCCCGGTGGCGCCGGAAAACTTCCGCCTGGAGACGCTGGACGTGCCCGAGCTGGCCGACGGCGAAGTCCTGATACGCAACCACTACCTGTCGCTGGACCCGTACATGCGCGGCCGCATGAGCTCGGCCAAGAGCTACGCCAGTTCGCAGCCGCTGGACCAGACCATGATAGGCGGCACGGCCGGCCAGGTCGTGGCCTCGCGCAACGACTACTACCGCGTCGGCGAGTTCGTCGGCGGCATGCTGGGCTGGGCCGACATGGGCGTGTCGGACGGCGTCCTGCTGCGCAAGCTGGACACCACGCGCATCCCGCTGTCGACCTATCTGGGCGTGGTCGGCATGCCGGGCATGGCGGCCTGGTACGGCTTCAACCAGATACTCGAAGCTGGCGCTGGCGATACGGTGGTGGTATCGGCCGCCGCCGGCGCGGTGGGCAGCGTGGTCGGGCAGCTGGCGCGGCTGCGCGGCTGCCGCGTGGTCGGCATCGCCGGCGGGCCGGAGAAGTGCGAGTACGTGGTCAAGCAGCTGGGCTTCCATGCCTGCGTCGACTACAAGGCCGGCAACCTGGAGGCCGACCTGGCCGCCGCCACGCCGGACGGTGTCGACGCCATCTTTGAAAACGTCGGCGGCGCCTGCCTCGATGCCTCGCTGGCGCGCACCAATGCGTTTGCGCGCGTGGCCCTGTGCGGCCTGATCGCCGGCTTCAACGGCCAGGAAATGCCGATCAAGAATTCGCGCCTGCTGCTGCTCAACCGCGTGACGCTGCGCGGCTTCATCATCACCGAACACATGGAATTCTGGCAGCAGGGCTTGCAGGAGCTGGCCGTGCTGGTCGCCAATCACCAGATCAAATACCGCGAAACGGTAGCGGAGGGCCTAGCGGCCGCGCCGCAAGCGTTCATGGGCCTGCTGCAAGGGCATAACTTCGGCAAACAACTGGTCAAGCTCATCTAATGAAAACATTCAGAGGCAAGGTCGTCGTCATCACCGGCGGCGCGAGTGGGTTGGGTCGCGAATTCGCCAACGTGGCGGCGCGTGAAGGCATGAAGCTGGTGCTGGCGGACGTGCAGGCCGATGCGCTGCAACGCGCCGTCGACGAGCTGAAGGCGCAGGGCGCCAGCGTCATCGCGCAGCTGTGCGATGTGCGCAAGAGCGAGCAGGTGCAGGCGCTGGCCGATGCGGCGGTCGCTGAATTCGGCGCCGTGCATCTGGTGTTCAACAACGCCGGCGTCGGTTCGGGCGGGCTGATCTGGGAGAACACCGAGGCCGACTGGGAATGGGTGATGGGTGTGAATGTGTGGGGCGTGATCCACGGCGTGCGCATCTTCACCAGGCTGATGCTGGAGGCGGCCAAGCAGGATGCATCGTTCGAAGGCCACATCGTCAACACGGCGTCGATGGCGGGCTTGCTCAACGCGCCGGCGATGGGCGTGTACAACGTCTCCAAGCATGCGGTGGTGTCGCTGTCGGAGACCTTGTACCAGGATCTGCAACTGGTCGGGGCGCCGATAGGGGCTTCGGTGCTGTGCCCGTATTTTGTGCCGACCGGGATCAGCCAGTCGCACCGCAACCGTCCCGAGGATGTGCGCATGACGCAAGGCCCGACCGCCAGCCAGCTGGCGGCGCAGGCCATGACGGACAAGGCGGTTTCGTCGGGCAAGGTGTCGGCGCAGGATGTGGCGGAGATGACTTTCAAGGCCATCGCCAACGGCGACTTCTACATCTACTCGCATCCGGGCGCGCTGGCCGGCGTGCAGGAACGCATGCAGCATATCGTGGCCGGCACCAATCCCGGCGATCCGTACGCGGCCACGCCGCATGTGCGCGAAGCGCTGCGCGCCAAGATGAAGCTGGACTGATCGGCCCCCAGCCCGACAAACGCATGGCCGTGACTTTCGCTTTGTCAGGCCGGGCGCCGGCCGGGGCGACAGGCACCATCGGCTACAGTTTCGCGGCGATGGCCAGGCCGGCCTCGGTGGTGCTGGCCTTGCCGCCCATGTCCGGCGTGCGCTCGCCGTCCAGCAGCCATGCTTCGATGGCGGTGACGATGGCATCGTGCGCTGCGCGGTAATTGGCGTCGCCGTTGCCGAGGAAGTCCAGCATCATCGCGCCAGACCAGATCATGGCGACCGGATTGGCGATGTTCCGGCCGTAGATATCGGGCGCCGAGCCGTGCACCGGCTCGAACAGGGACGGCCATTGCCGATCTGGATTCAGATTGGCCGACGGCGCGATGCCGATGGTGCCGGTGCAGGCCGGGCCCAGGTCGGACAGGATGTCGCCGAACAGGTTGGACGCCACCACCACATCGAAACGCTCCGGCGACAACACGAAGCGCGCAGCCAGGATGTCGATGTGGTACTGGTCCCAGGTCACGTCCGGGTAGTCCCTGGCCATGTTGGCCACGCGTTCGTCCCAGTAGGGCATGCTGATCGAGATGCCGTTCGACTTGGTGGCCGAGGTCAGGTGCTTGCGCGGCCGGCTCTGCGCCAGTTCGAAGGCGTATTGCAGCACGCGGTCCACGCCGGTGCGGGTGAAGATGGCTTCCTGCAGCACGAACTCGCGCTCCGTTCCTTCGAACATGCGGCCGCCGACGGACGAATATTCGCCCTCGGTGTTTTCGCGCACGATGTAGAAGTCGATGTCGCCGGGCTGTTTGTTGGCCAGCGGGCAGGGCACGCCGGGCATCAGGCGCACCGGCCGCAGGTTGACATACTGGTCGAACTGGCGGCGGAACTTCAGCAACGAACCCCACAGCGAAATATGGTCGGGCACCAGCGCCGGCCAGCCGACCGCGCCGAAGAAGATGGCTTCGTAGCCTTTCAGCTGCTCGAACCAGTCGTCCGGCATCATCTTGCCGTGCGCGGCGTAGTAGTCGCAACTGGCCCACTCGAAGCGGGTCCATTCGATCTGGATGTTGAAGCGGCGGGCCGCGGCTTCGACGACTCGTATGCCTTCGGGCATGACTTCCTTGCCGATGCCGTCTCCGGCGATGACTGCGATTTTGTGCGTTTTCATGGGCGTTCTCCTTGGCGACTAGGATAGCGCGATCCGTCTCGCTTAGAATGTGTTGAAATGTGGCTTCATGGAACACGTATCGTGAA
Organism: Rugamonas rivuli; assembly: GCF_009380165.1. Lineage (GTDB taxonomy): Bacteria > Pseudomonadota > Gammaproteobacteria > Burkholderiales > Burkholderiaceae_D > Rugamonas > Rugamonas rivuli. The sequence continues at coordinate 818,242 of NZ_WHUF01000001.1, read as the reverse complement.
TAATGGGATAGAAAACGGCGATTTGCGCGTGCTGGTGGCGGTGGTGCGCGCATCCAGCTTCGCCGGTGCGGCGCTGGCGCTGGGCATGTCGCCGGCCTATGTCAGCAAGCGTGTCGGGGTCTTGGAGGAGATGCTGGGTGTGCGGCTGTTCCACCGCACCACGCGGCGTGTCGTGCTCAGCGAGGATGGCGAGCAGGTCCACGCCCGCGCGCTGACGATACTGGAAAGCCTGGCCAGCCTGTTCGACGACGTCGCCGAGCGCAAGGGCGTGCCGCGCGGGCTGCTGCGGGTCAGCAGCAGTTTCGGCTTCGGCCGCAACGTGGTCGCGCCGGCGATTGCCGGACTGCTCAAAGCTCATCCGGCGCTGGAAGTCCGGCTGGAGGTGTTCGACCGCCTGGTCGATATCGTCGGCGAGGGCTTCGACCTGGATATCCGCGTCGGCGACGACATCGCGCCGCATCTGATCGCGCGGCGGCTGATGGACAATCACCGCATCCTGTGCGCCGCACCGGCCTATCTCGAACGGCGCGGAACGCCGCGCACGCTGCTGGAACTGGCCGGCCATGACTGCCTGGCGATCAAGGAGCGCGACATGCCGTTCGGCGTGTGGCGCTTGCGCAGCGGCGCGCAGGAAGAGATTGCGGTCAAGGTGACGGGGCCGCTGTCGTCCAACCACGGCGAGATCGCGCTGCAATGGGCGGTGGCGGGTGCCGGCATCGTGCTGCGCTCGCGCTGGGATGCGCAGCCCTTGCTCGACCGTGGCGAGCTGGTGCAGGTGCTGCCCGAATACACACAGACCGCCAACGTCTGGGCGGTGTATCCGCAACGGCTGGCGGGTTCGGCCAAGGTGCGCGTGTGCGTGGACTTCCTTGAGCGGCATCTGGCATGCGACAATCCCGCATCACCAACCAAGCCCGCACGCCGATGAGCCACACCGCCAAGCATGACATCCGTATCGGAGACTGGACCGCGCTCCAGGCCGACGCCAAACTGATACGCTTTGAAGTCTTCGTCGAAGAACAGAAAGTCCCCGCCGAACTCGAAATGGACCACATGGACGCAGTCTGCCTGCACGCCGTGGCTTACGATGCGGATGGCACGCCGATCGGCACTGGCCGCCTGCTGCCGGACGGCCACATCGGCCGCATGGCGGTGCGCCAGGCCGGGCGCGGCACGGGCATCGGCGGCGCCTTGCTGCAAGCGCTGATGGCCCAGGCGCGCGCCCGTGGCGACAAGCAAGTGGTGCTCAGCGCGCAATCCCACGCCGCGCCATTCTACGAGCGCCACGGCTTCGCCATCGATGGCGACGAATTCTACGAAGCCGGCATCGCCCACATCAATATGCAGTACACCTTTTAAACTCCGCTACAGGCTGCCGCGCACGCCCAGGTAGTAGCGGCGGCCGATCGGGTCGTAGACGCTGGCGTTGGTCTCGGTGCCGACGGTGTCGCCGGTCAGGCCGCTGATCACCGGCGCGGGCTTGGTGTTGAAGGCGTTGTCGATGCCCAGGTAGAGCGACAGCGTCTTGCGCAGCGCGTAGCTGAGCTGGAAGTCGTTGACGACCTTGGCGCCGACCTTGACGCTGCCTGCCGGTTGCTTGAACTGTGCCAGCAACTGGTCATCCACGGCCGATGCGCCGATGTAGCTGGTGGTCGAGTTGAGTGTCCATTCCCGCCATTGATAACCCAGGTTGAGCATGGCCTTGTTGCGCGGGTAGCCCACTTCGCCAGCAGCCTGGTCGGCCGGCGTGCCGGGCAGCGGTATGTTGTAGAACTCCTTCAGATACGTGTAGGCGAGCCGAGCGGCCAGGCGCCCCGGTCCCAGCGTGCCGGTCCAGGCGCCGGTCAGGTCGATCCCCGATGTACCGGTGCCGCCGCTGTTGGTGACGGCGCTGTCGATATAGGTCAGCGCACCGGCACTAAAAGCCCCGGAATTGCTGGCGCGGCGCGTGATGAATTGGCAGAAGCTGCTGTTGCCGCCGTTGTAGCACTGGTCCAGCGCGTACTGGCGCGGCGTGGTGACGATGGCGTCGGCGATCTTGATGTTGAAGTAGTCCGCCGTGAAGGTGAACCTGGCCGGCGTGTACACCAGGCCGACCGTGCTGGAGCGGCCTTTCTCCGCCTTCAGGCCGGGGTTGCCGCGGTTGTAGCCGCTCAGTGCCTGGATGTCCGGCTGGCTGAGCGTGAATTTGCCGTTGGCGTTGATGTTGGCCAGCACGCCGGCGTCGGCGCGGCAGGCGGTGTCGCGCGCGCCGGTCGAGCTGGCCGTGACGCCGCTGCACGGATCGACGATGCCGGTCGGGAAGACCTGGCTGGGCGGCAGGTACAGCTCGTTGATATTGGGCGCCCGTGTCGACAGCGCGCGGGTGGCGCGCAGCTTGAGCGTATCCGCCGTGCGCCATTCGAGGCCGGCGTTCCAGCTGTTGGCGGTGCCGACGGTGGAGTAGTGGCCGGAGCGGAAGGCGCCCAGGAAGCTCAGGTCCGTGGCAAATGCGCGGTCCTTGAGCAGCGGCACCCGCGCCTCGGCAAAGAACTCGCGTACCGAGAAGCTGCCCGACGTGGCGGGCAAGGCAGCGCCCGAATTGAGACCGCCCTGGGTCAGTGCATCGGGCACGCTGGACGAACTCTCCTTGCGCCATTCGAAGCCGGCCGCCACGCCGACCTTGCCCGCCGGTAGTGCGAACGCTTCGCCGCTGAACGAGGCCCCGGCCAGTTTTTGTGTGATCTCCACGTCCAGTATGCTGGGCACCGTCACATAGGCCAGCGCGGCCGGCGAGATGGTGTTGTAGCCAAAAATATTCAGCGGCGAGCAGCCTTGGGCGCGGGCCGTTGCATCGGCACAGACGGCGGCGCCGCCGGCGTCGGGAATGGCTTGCATGGCGTTGCGGAATTTCTGCAGGTCGACCTGGCCGTCGGCGCGCTGGTGTTCGCGGGTCTTGCCGTAGACCAGATAGCTGTCGTAGCGCCAGCCGTCCAGCGTTCCTTTCAGGCCCGTGGCCAGGCGCGAGGTGTCGCGGTCGATGCCGGCCTGGCGGTTGCCGATCTCGGCCAGCCGGCGGCTGAAGCTGTAGTCGCGCAGGCCGTCGCCGGTGCTGTCGGCGCTGCGGTCGAACAGATATTGCGGCACCAGCGGATTGCGCACCGCTACGCCATTGACCATGGTTTCGGCGGGCACCTGGCCGTTGCTGCTTTTGTAGAAGTCCGCCGAGGACAAGGCCAGCGGTTCAATGATGGTGCGGACCTTGGTGCTGCTGTAGTTGCCTTCGACGAAGCCGATAACGGCCGGCGTGAATGCATGCTCGCCGTTCAATGCCAGCAGATAGCGCTCGGTCGGCACGGCGATGGTGCGGAAGGCGGAGCGGTTGAAACCGGTCGCGGCCAGGCCGAGCGCGGCGTCGCCGTTGGTGGACCAGGGGATCACGTTACCTTGCGCATCGTAGGTGTAGTTGCCGGCCTTGCCGGCGGCGTCCTTGTTGTAGAAGAAGCGGCCCTGCGGCGCGGCCACCGAGTAGTTGCGGACCGGGACAAAGGCGTCGGCCGCCAGTCCGCTGCTGAGCATTTTTGATATCTGGTCCTGGGCCGAAATGTCGCGGTCGCGCGAGGACACGGCGCCCTGGCGCGTGTAGGCCAGATGGCCCATCAGGCTGGTGCGGCCGTCGGCGCTGTCGTAGCCGTAGCTGAGCGCCATTTTCTTCTTGAAGTCGTCGCCATGGCTGCTGCGGCCGGTGCTGGCGTCGAAGCTCAGTCCATTCAGATTGCGCTTGAGGATGATGTTGATGACGCCGGCCACGGCGTCCGATCCATACGTGGCGGATGCGCCGCCGGTCAGCAGTTCGATGCGCTCGATGAAGTCGGTGGGGATGGCGTTGAGGTCGACCGCGCTGCTGCCGGATACGCCCGCAACGAAGCGGCGGCCGTTGACCAGCACCAGCGTGCGGGCGTCGCCAAGGTTGCGCAGGTTGACGCTGGTGACACCGCCGCTGGTCGGCAAAAAGTTGGAATTGTTGCGGCTGAACGCGGGCGTGCCCAGCGTCGGATTCTTTTGCAGCAGTTCCTGCAGGTTGGTGGCGCCGGACGCGGCGATGTCGGCCGCGCTGAGGATCTGCAGCGGCGAGGGCGATTCCGCACCGGGAGCTGCCAGCCGGGTGCCGGTGACGTGCACGGTCGGCATGTCCGCCGCGCCGTCCTGGGCCCAGCCGCCCTGGCTGCCGAGCGCCATGCCGCAAGCCCCCAAAGCGCGCCATGCGTTGCGGCGCGAGATCGTTATTGTCATGGCTAACCCTCCTGGATGGACGAAAACAGGATTTCTGGTTGCTAGCGTTCTATTTCTAACGGAACACTTTACGCAACAAGATGGGAGGGTGTAAACAATTTACGTCTTTATCGCCCAGAAACGCAACAGGCTTACTGGCCGTACTTTTTGAGCAGGGCGCCCAGGCGCGCGGGGCCGTGCGTGCCATACCATTGCCAGATGGCTTCGGCCTGCCTGGGGTTCTGGTCGTAGTAGGTTTTGCTCAGCGCCAGCCAGGCGGTGGAGGTGAACAGCGGCTTGTCGAGGCGGGTGAACTCCTTGCCGTAGCGCGCGGCCACGGTGGCGTCCATATCATCCTGCGAGGCCAGCGACACGGCAAAGCCGTCGATGCGATGCCGCCGCAGTTTTTCGAAATTGGTGTCGGGATTGGCGGCGCCCTGGTCGACCTGCACGCCACGCTCGCGCAGCACCTTGATGTGCGGCGCGCCGTGCGACAGGCCGATGATGCGGCCGCGCATCACCACGGCCGGATCGCCGTTCTTGGGCAGGCCGTCGGCGGTGCGCACGAACACCACGCTGTACAAGGCCATGCCGCGCGTGGGGTCGGGCTTGCCGTGTTTGTCGAGCGGATAAACGATCTGCGGCGAAGCGCCGACCACGTCGGGGGAGAACAGCGAGGTGGCGTCGATCTTGCCCGCTTCCATGCTCATGCGCAGGCGCGGCGGCGGCATGCGCACCATCACCGTCTCGCAGCCTGCGCTGGCGGCGGCGTCGCGGGTCAGTTCGGCCAGCGCGCCGGCCGCCGGCTTGGCTTCGTTGGGGCCGTTGCCGAGGTAGTAGGGTGGAACGGCCTGGTCGGTGTAGCCGAAGCGCAGTGGCGCGCAGGCCGCTGTAGCCTGGCCGGCCAGCAAGGTCAACATCGGTAGGAACAGCAGCGGCGTTACACGCATGGGCATGGTACAAGTGGCAAGTCCTGCGGCGGGCCGGGATGGCCGGACGCAGACGGGTCTGATCGCTAGTGTATCAGCATCTCTTGCAAGGTCGCCGGTGCATCGGCGTAGAGCTTCACCACGGTGGAGGTGCGCGTGCCGTAGCTCGGGCTTTCGATGCGCACCGCCGACAACATGCGTTCCAGGTCCAGCGGCACGCCGGTTTCCGGCAGGCGCTGGTCGGGCGCGGGCGTGGTGTCGGCCAGCATTTCGAAGAAGGCGTCGTCGGGCGCGCCCAGGCACAGCAGGCTGGCGAACTGGGCCTTGGTCTTGACCACCTTCGGCCACGGCGCATCCAGCAGCGCGTTCGACAGGCCGTACACGCCCGGCTCCAAAGGCTGGCCGTTGCGCGGGTCGGCGTCGCCGCGGTTGGAGAACCAGATCAGCGTGTCGCCGTCGCTCAGCACCAGGTTGAAGCCGTTGTAGGCGGCGGCATCGGCGCGGATGGCGTCTACGTATTCCTGCGGCGTCATGCTGCCGGCCAGGAAGTCGGCGACCAGGTGGCCGCGTGAGGGCGCATCGTCGCGGTGCTCGGACGGTGCGCGGATGTTGGTGATGGCGGCAAAGCGCGAGGCGTTGCGGCCGGCCGCCGGCTGGGTGATGCCCATCCAGCTGCCGCCGGCCTGCAGGTCGCGGCCGGCGTAGATTTGCGGATGCTCCGGCCACGCGGCGGCCGGCGCGGTGGCGCGCTGGTAGAACTCATCACGGTTGGCCGCAGCCACCAGCGGTACTGCCGGTATGACCCGCCAGGCAAAAACGATCAGGCACATGTGACTAAATCCGTAAAAACTTCGGTATGACGCGGGCCGGCGATCCAGGCCGGCAATCCGGCCTGTTCGACGGCGCGCTCCAGCGCGGCGGCAAAGCCGTCGGGCGTGGCGGCATAGACTTCCATCCATGTCTGCTTGCCGTCGGTCGCTTGCGGCCTGCGCTTGAGCTGGCAGGCGACGCCATGCTGCGCGCCCAGCGCGGCCTGCATGGGGACGACCGCCGCCAGCAAGGATGGCGCGTCACCATCCTTGACCTGATAGTAGATGTAGAGATCCATGCTAGAGATCGAGTGGGTCCAGCACGTAAGGCATGTCGAGGAAGATCAGCGGTGCGCCGTCGGCCGAGCCCAGGCGGACCGAGGCCGCTTCGATGGCGGCCAGCTTCATTTCGACCAGCGCATCGATGCCGCCCTTGCCGTTGGGCGCGGCGTTGACGACCATGCCGCATGGTTGTTCGGGATCGGCCGTGGCGAACACTTCGACGCCGGCCGCTGCGGCCGCGTCGGCAATGCTGACCAGCGTGGTGCGGCGCTTGAGCTTGCCCAGGTACTGGCTGCGGGCGACGATTTCCTGCCCCGGATAGCAGCCCTTCTTGAAGTTGACGCCGCCCAGCAGCTCGAAGTTGACCATCTGCGGCACGAACTGTTCCTGCGTGGCCTTGGTAATCTGCGGAATGCCGGCGTGGATTTCCGACAAATGCCAGGCGTCCGTGCGGCCGACCGACAGCTTGGCCGCCAGCTCCGGCACCACGGTTTGCGCGACCTCGGCCGACATCAGCCACTGGTAGCGCGCCGCACCAAACGCATCGGCCACGCGCAGCAGCGTGCCCAGCGGATGGTCGAGCTTGGTGAGCGGTTGGTCCGGCAGCGGGTCGAACCAGTTTTGCAGCGCGTCTTCGGCCATGCCGCCGCCCAGGCCCAGCACGACCTGGTTGGCCGGCAGTTCGCCCGCGTCGCTGAGCTTGGTCTTGGCGCGCAGCACGAACATGGACAGGCGCTTCTGCACCGGCGCCTGGATCTCGCGCGGCAGTTGCAGGAAGATGGTGCTTGCGTTACGCCACATCAGGAACGAGGCCAGCAGCCGGCCTTTGGGCGAGCAGTAACCGGCCAGGCGCACTTCGCCCGTGCCCAGGTGCTCGACGTCGTTGGTCAGCTGATTGTGCAGGAAACCGGCCGATTCCTCGCCGTCCAGCGCGATCAGGCCCTGGTCGCCGATCGGCGCGACAAAGCCCACGGCCAGCTGGGTGGTGGTCAGCGCCTGGGCTTGCTGTACTAAAAGTTCATTCCAAGAAGACATAATTTCCAATAATTTGACGATTAAAGCATTATCATTACGGGCTCATTATAGTGATGTCGGACGGATCGCGTCGGATGCCGCGCAAAACGCGGCACTGGCGGACTGTGCCAAGAAGTGGCAAGCTGTGCGACTTGATCCAACCCAACGGCTTTAACAATGGCTTTTATAAAAAAAATTATCACCCTTTGCATCATGCTGGCCATCGCCGGCGGCGGCTATTTTGTCTACTGGTCCCAGCACCCGATCATCGGCGATGAGATCGAAGCCATCGAATTCACCATCGCGCCCGGCAGCGGCGCCCACGCCGCCGGCCAGCAGATCGCCGAAGCAGGCGTGCCCATCGAGCCGCTGCTGTTCAACCTGCTGGCGCGCGTGACCAATAAAAGCGGCAAGCTGAAGGCCGGCGCCTATGAACTGAAGCCGGGCACCACGCCGCTGCGCCTGATCGAGCAACTGGTGCGCGGCGAGTTCGCGCAGGAGCAGCTGACCATCATCGAAGGCTGGACCTTCCGCCAGATGCGGGCCGCCATCGCCGCCCACAAGGGCTTGAAGCACGATACGGTGGCGCTGTCGGACAAGGAAGTGATGAGCGCGATCGGCTCGGAGTACAAGCTGCCGGAGGGCATGTTCTTCCCCGATACCTATCTGTTCGCGAAGGGCGCAAGCGATTTGCAGATCTACAAGCAGGCGCACGGCATCCTGCTCACGCGCCTGAACGAGGCTTGGGAAAAGCGCGATCCGGCGCTGCCGTACAAGACTCCGTATGAGGCGCTGACCATGGCGTCGATTGTCGAAAAGGAAACGGGCCAGAAGTCCGAACGCGGCATGATCGCCGGCGTGTTCGTCAACCGCCTGAAGCTAGGCATGTTGCTGCAAACGGATCCGACCGTGATCTACGGCATGGGCAACCGCTACGACGGCAAGATCCGCAAATCGGATCTGGAGACCGACACCCCGTACAATACCTATACCCGCACCGGCTTGCCGCCGACGCCGATCGCCTTGCCGGGCGTGCAATCGCTGGCGGCGGCGCTGGCGCCGGCCAAGACGGCGGCGCTGTATTTCGTTTCCAAGGGCAACGGCACCAGCCAGTTCTCCGATAATTTGACCGACCACAACCGGGCGGTCAACAAGTACCAAAGATAATTCATGACTCAACACCGCGGTAAATTCATCACCTTTGAAGGCATAGACGGCGCCGGCAAATCGACCCACATCGCCTTTGTCGGCGACTATCTGAAGAACAAGGGCATCAAGCTGGTCAGCTCGCGCGAGCCGGGCGGCACGCCGCTGGGCGAAAAGCTGCGCGATCTGGTGCTGCACGAAAAAATGCATCTGGAAACCGAGGCGCTGCTGATGTTCGCCAGCCGCCGCGAGCACATCGCCCAGGTGATCGAGCCTGCGCTCCACAGCGGCGCCTGGGCCATTTCCGACCGCTTCACCGACGCCAGCTTCGCCTACCAGGGCGGCGGCCGGGGCATGGACCTGGCCAAGCTGGAGGCGCTGGAGCAGTGGGTCCACCCGCATCTGCAGCCGGACCTGACGCTGCTGTTTGACGTGCCGCTGGAAGTAGCGCGCGCACGCCTGGACGCCACCCGCTCGCTGGACAAGTTCGAGCAGGAAAAGGCCGACTTCTTCGCCGCCACCCGCAACGAGTACCTGCGCCGCGCCACCCAGTTCCCGGCCCGCTTCCGCGTGATCGACTCGACCCAGTCGATTCCGGACATCCAGCTGCGGATCGCGGGCATCCTCGATGAAATGCTTGCACTTTAAAAGTATTGCATAAGCGATTGTTTTAAAACAGAATACCAATAATGAGCAATTCCATATATCCGTGGCAAGAATCGTCCTGGCAGCAGCTGCAACTGCTGCGCCAGCGCATGCCGCACGCCATCCTGTTCCATGGCGCCGCCGGGATAGGCAAGTCCGACTTCATCGAACGCTTCGCCCAGGGCCTGTTGTGCGAGGCCGTGCTGCCGGACGGCCATGCCTGCGGCCAGTGCGCGTCCTGCGGCTGGTTCTCCCAGCAAAACCACCCCGACTACCGCCGCGTGCGGCCGGAGGCGCTGGAAGACGAGCCCGCCGAGAGCGAGGAGGGCGAAGGCGAGGCCAAGAAGACCGCCAAGTCGACCAAGGCGCCGTCCAAAGAGATCAAGATCGAGCAAATCCGCAACCTGTCGGATTTCATGAACATTTCCACTCACCGCCAGGGGCTGCGGGTGGTGGTGCTGTATCCGGCCGAGGCGCTGAACATGCCGGCCTCCAACGCCTTGCTGAAGACGCTGGAAGAGCCGCCGCCGGGCACGGTGTTCCTGCTGGCCTCCAACAGCCTGGACCGGCTGCTGCCGACCATCCTGTCGCGCTGCCGCAAGTTTGCGCTGCCGATGCCCAGCCACGCCGAGGCCTTGGCCTGGCTGAAGGCCCAGGGCGTGCCGGACGCCGACAGCTGGCTGCGCGAGCAGGGCGGCGCGCCGCTGGCCGCGATGACGCAGGCGGAAACGGGCAACCGCGACGATCTGGAAGTGCTGCTGCAGCTGCTGGCGCATCCGAGCGTCGAAGGCGCGTTAAAAGTTGCTGATAAACTGCAAAAAGTGCCGCTCAGTGCACAGGTTTCCTGGTTGCAGCGCTGGCTTTATGACCTGTTTTCCTACAAACTGGCAGGTAACATCCGGTACTATCCGCGCTACCAGAAGGAACTGGCCAGCCTGGCTGGCAAGATCCACGTCAGCCGCTTGATGGCAGCGATCAAGGGAGCGAATGAACGCCGGGCGACCGCCGACCATCCGCTGTCGCCGAAGCTGTTCCTGGAGGATATGTTGCTCGATTACGCCGCCTGCTGCGCCTGAAAGGGAGTCCATGTCCGCTGCCAGCCCTCTCGACCCGACCGCCGCGCCAGCCGTTGCGCGGCCGACGGTATTGTCGCTGGCCATCAAGGAAAAAGCCGCGCTGTACGCGGCCTATATGCCTTTCCTGAAAAACGGCGGCATGTTCGTGCCGACCCAGAAGCCGTACAAGATCGGCGACGAGATCTACCTGATCCTGGCGCTGATGGACGATCCCAACAAATATCCGATCGCGGGCAAAGTCGCCTGGATCACGCCGGCCGGCGCGCACAACAACAAGGCGCAGGGCATAGGCGTGCATTTCCCGGAAGACGAGAGCGGCCAGCGCGCCCGCCTGCGCATCGAAGAGATACTCGGCGCGGCGCTGCGTTCGTCGCGCGCCACGCATACGCTTTAATGCACGCTTTAACTTCCCCACTGTTCCGAACGACATGACCACAGCTTTCCGCCACCGCCTTGCCACGCTCGACGATTTGCCGACCATCGTTGCCATCTACAACACCACCATCGCCTCGCGCGAAGTGACGGCGGATACCGAGCCGGTATCGGTGGAGTCGCGCCTGGGCTGGTTCCACGAGCACACGCCGGACAAGCGCCCGCTGTGGATCATCGAGCGCGCCGACGATACGGCTGCCCAACCGGAAACGCTGGGCTGGATGTCGTATTCGAATTTCTACGGCCGCCCGGCCTATTCGGGCACGTCGGAGATTTCGATCTACATCGCCGAAGCCTGGCGCGGCAAGGGCGTGGGCGGCTACTGCATCGCACAGGCCATCGCCCACGCGCCTTCGATCAAGGTGCATACCTTGCTGGGCTTTATCTTCGGCCACAACCAGCCTAGCCTGGGCCTGTTCGCCAAGTTCGGCTTTGCCACCTGGGCCAACCTGCCCAAGGTGGCCAATCTGGACGGCATCGAGCGCGACCTGATCATCCTGGGCAAGCGCGTAGGCTGATCGCTACCTCAGCGCGCGGTCGACGGCTGCGCGTATCTGGTCGGTGGCGCACACCACCGCCGAGTGGCCGCAATCGCCTTCGAGCACCGTGGTCGTGGCCCGCACCTTGCGCGCAAACGCCAGCGCCGGCTCGGGATTGACGATCAAGTCCTGGCGCGGGTTGATGATGTGCACCCGCGCCTTCACCTTGCCGGCGGCATCGTCGCCGATGTCCTGCGCCAGGAAGGCGCGGATTTGCCAGCGCGAGTCGTTGGCGTCGGCCGCATCCGGGTCCGGCTCCACTGTCTTCGCGATGAACTTCTCAACCTCCGCCGGCTTGGTCTTGGCGTTGCGGTAAGCCGGCGTGTCGAAGTGCGTGGCGAAGATCTGGTGGTAGAGCGGCAGCCTTGGGTTCTGCTTGTACTCGCCGTTGGCGTATTCCGGATCGGCCAGCATCGCCGCTTCCTCGGTGCGCCAGAACAGCAGGTCGTAGCTGGTCTGGCGCGGCGTGCCGGCAATCGGTACTGCCACGTCCATGTAGTCGGGATGGCTCACCATCCACTGGAAGGTTTGGGTGCCGCCCATCGAATACCCGATGATCGCGTGCACATGTTTGATGCCCAGCTTGTCGTTCAACAGGCGGAACTCGGATTCCACCATGTCGCGCACGGTGAAGACCGGGAAGGCCGTGCCGTGCTGCGTCGCGCTGTTGGAGGGCGAGCAGGCCACGCCGTTGCCGATCGCATCGATGACGATCACGTAATGCCCGGTCGTGTTGAGCAAGCCTTTCGGGCCCAGCAGCTCTACCGCCTCGGCGCTGGTGCCGGTGTGCCACGGCAGGAACACGACCGCGTTGGAGCGCGCGGCGTTCAGCGTGCCGATGGTGCGGTAGCCGAGCTTGCAGTCCTTGATGACGGCGCCGCTTTCCAGGTGCACATCGCCGAGATCGGCGAATTGCTGGGGCGGTGCATCGGCGGCGATGGCGGCCAGGGGCAGGGCGAGTACGAGGGCGGGCGCGATACGACTGAACATCAGGCGGACTCCGGCAGTGATTGGGAACACCGATTCTAGGCCAGGCGCGCTTGAGTTACAATCACGCCATGTTTATCGATTCCCATTGCCACATTAATTTCCCCGAGCTGGCTGCTCGCATGCCCGAAATCCTGGCCAAGATGGCCGACAACAAAGTGACCCACGCGCTGTGCGTGTCGGTCGACTTGCCGGATTTCCCCCAAGTGCTGGCGCTGGCCCACGAATATCCGCACATCTACGCCTCGGTCGGCGTGCATCCGGATTATGAAGACACGCCCGAACCGAGCGTCGAACAGCTGGTCGAGCTGGCCAATGATCCGAAGATCATCGCCATCGGCGAGACCGGGCTGGACTACTTCCGCCTGCAAGGCGACCTGGAGTGGCAGCGCGAGCGCTTCCGCACGCACATCAAGGCATCGCGCATCACGCGCAAGCCGCTGATCATCCACACCCGCAACGCCAGCGAGGACACCATCCGCATCATGCGCGAAGAGGGCGCAGGCACGGAGGCGGGCGGCGTGGCCGGCGTCATGCATTGCTTTACCGAGTCGCTGGAAGTGGCGCGCGCGGCGATCGAGATGGGCTTTTACATTTCCTTCTCCGGCATCGTCACCTTCAAGAGCGCCAAGGATCTGCAGGCGGTGGCGCTGGAAGTGCCGCTGGAGCGCATCCTGATCGAGACCGATTCGCCCTATCTGGCGCCGATGCCGCACCGTGGCAAGATGAACGAGCCGGGCTTCGTGGCCCACGTCGGCGAGTACATCGCCAAGCTCAAGGGCGTGCCGGTGGAGCAGGTCGCCGAGCAGACGACGGCCAACTTCTTCAAGCTGTTCAACGTCGCGGCGTGACCTTCCTATGCTGAATCTATCGAAACGCCGCGCGCTGCTGGCGGCCCTGGCGCTGGCTGTGACCGCGCCAGTTTTCGCCGCCGAGCAGACCGATGACGAAGTCGACCTGTTCCGCGCCATACAGCTGGATAACCTGTCCGCCGTGAAGAAGCTGCTGGCGCGTGGCTTGAGTCCGAATGTGCGCGAACCGGGCGGCGAGACGGCGTTGATCGTCGCGATGCGATACGAGGCCTACCGGGTGGCTCAATTCTTGATGGACCAACCCGGCATCGACCTGGAAGCGAAAGCGCCCAACGGCAATACCGCGCTGATGATGGCGGCCTTCCGGCAAAACAAGGAAACCGTGCTGGACATGATCAAGCGTGGCGCCCAGGTGAACCAGAAAGGCTGGTGCGCCTTGCACTACGCGGCAGCGGCCGGCAGTACCGAGATCACCACCATCCTGCTCGACAAGCACGCCTACATCGACGCCGAGTCGCCGTCCGGCATGACGCCGCTGATGATCGCCGCCCGTGAGGGCCAGGAAAAAGTGGTGGAGTTATTGCTGGAGCAGGGTGCGGACGCGACCCTGAAGGACGGCGGCTTCCACCTGACGGCCGCCGAGTTCGCGACCAAGGCCGACAAGCCCTGGATCGCGAAAACCATCAATGCCCACCTGGCCGCAAAGGCCAGGCCTTAATCAGGCTTTGCGGCGCTTGGCGTAAGCAGCCAGACCCAGCAGGCCCAGGCCCATCATCGCCCACGAGGATGGTTCCGGCACCGGGCTGGTGTTCGTCGTGAGATCGAGATTGTCTATGGCGATGCCTGCAAAACCCGCAAGCCCGTCTGGACGTTCGATCTGGAACGACGTGATGTCGTTAAAACCTGTCAGCGAGAAATGGTTAAACGCTTTGCCTTCCCGATTACCCCAATAATTAGGTATGTCGTCCAGGGTCAGCACAGTGCTGACCTTGCCACCGGCAGAGAGTGTAGCGCTGAGCACAAATGTGGTTTGCGCCGGGTATTCGCTCCAAACAGGCTGCTCGTCATAAAAGTTGGTCAAGTCCAGGCCGTTCAGGCTGAACGAGCCGCCGTTGTCGCGACGAACCCGCAACGTGTCAAAGCTGACCAGATAGTCGGTACCGTTATCCGCACCCGTACCGGGGAGCCCGGCTGCCCAATGTATACCCAAGACTGGCGTAGTGTAGACGTGGTTGTATCCGGTGAGCGCATAGCCTGCAACATGCGAGGGGGTATTGCCTAGGAATTCGGTATAGGCGGAATGGCCGTAGGGATCACTCGTCAGGGGAGACTGCTGGCCTCCCGGCATGGCGGACCCCGCCAGTCCATTGAAATCGATCACTTCCGCCCGAACACCTGCGCTTGCTGCACCCAATGCAGCGACCATAAGCAACTTTGATAAAGTCTTCATGCAACCTCCTTGGTTAAGTTGTTTTTAATTATATATTGTCTTTATTGTATTTTCACGAGGATGACTGTTAAAAGTGCAAGATCGGAATTGGCAGGTCTTTTGCGCGCAGTTCGCCGCTTCGGCGCCGGGGTTTGTTGGCGATAATGGATCCAGTGCATTGCCTCCAGACACAATGCTCATTAACCAAGGATACCCATGCTGAACGAACGCGAGATTGAAAGCTGCTATCTGGGGCAATTCATTCCAGTCCACTACCATCACAATATGCTGATGGATCAAAACCGCATGCACGGCTTCAAGTCGGCCATCGACTACGCGGTCAAGCCCGGCGCCAAGGTGCTGGAGTTGGGTGGGGGCACCGGCGTGCTGTCGTGGTTCGCGGCGGCCAAGGCGTCCAAGGTGTATTGCGTCGAGTTTAATCCCGACATGGTCAAGGAAGCCCGCAAGATGCTGGCGCTTAATCCCAACGGCGAAAAGGTCGAGGTCGTCCATGCCGACGCCTTCGAATACCTGCCGCCGGAGCCGGTCGACGTCGTCATCTGCGAGATGATCCACGTCGGCATGCTGCGCGAGAAGCAGGTGGAGGTGATTGAATCGTTCAAGCGCCGCTACACCGAGCGTTTCGGCGGCCCGTTGCCGGTGTTCCTGCCGGAAGCCGTCATCATGGCCGTGCAGCCGCTGCAGCAGGAATACGATTTCGAAGGCTTCTATGCGCCTATCGTGCAGTTCCAGGAAACCACCGTGATCTATCCGGGCACCGTGGAAATGTCCCAGCCTGCGGTCTACAGCATCATCGATTTCAACCAGCCTAACGAGCTGACCTATTCGTGGCAGGGCAAGTTCGTGGTCGAACGCAACGGCGAGATCAACGCCATGCGCTTCGTCACCAAGAACATCCTGGCCGTGGTGGCCGAGCGTTCGACCACCATCGACTGGCTCAACCACTACATGACGTTGCCGCTGGCCACCCCGGTCAAGGCGCGCGAGGGCGATGTGCTGCAAGTGAGCTTCCAGTACCGCGCCGGTGGCTCGATTCCATCGCTGCAAGCCTCGCTGCGCGCCGAAATCCTCTACGAAGCCGCACTGCAACCGGCCAGCTACATCCCGGCCTACGCTTAAAAAGCCCTTCCCGCAGGTCGTTCTGAAGCGTATATTTCGTCTTTTGCAGAAAGAAATATATGGAACAGAACGACCAACGCTACCTCATCCAGCAGAACAAGATCGCCGACGGCGACCAGAAACCACCCGTCTTTGCCAAAGTCATGCGCAGCAAGGAAGGCGTGTTCGAAGGCGTTTCCTTCATTAAATCGAAGGAAAAGGCCTCGATATTGACCATCGAGCAGGCCAACCAGGCCATCGAATGGGCGGCCAAGAAAAAACCGAACGCCCACGAGTACGTCACCAAGATCATCTGCGTCGGCCAGTAATTCCCATTCATCCGCCATTTCACGCGATTAACCGCAGTGTTTCTGCAGTTGGTCGCATGAGAATTGCCGCCGGAGACCAGCCGCACTAAAGTGACAGCATTGACAACGCATTAACTGCATCGGGAGCATCTCATGTTCGGATTTATGCTGTGGCTGGTTTTGCTGTTCCTCTGCTGGCCGCTGGCTTTGCTGGCGCTGGTGCTCTATCCGCTGTTCTGGCTGATCACGCTGCCGTTCCGCCTGATCGGCATCGGCGTTGAGGGTTTGTTCGAGGTGCTGCGCGCCATCGTCATGCTGCCGGCGCGCATCCTGGGCGGTTCGCCAGGCCGCTGAGTCAGTCGCGGTCTGGCGCACCGAGCGGAAAGTAGGGGCGGAAGTACCGCGCCTCATCCACCGCACGGGCGAACGACGGGCGCGCCAGCAAGCACGCACGGTAGGCACGCAGCACTGGAAACCGTTCGGCAATCGGAAATACCCAGTCGGCGTAAAACAGCGCCGGCGCAGCGGCACAGTCGGCCATGGAGAAATCCTGGCCCGTGGCCCAAGTCCTGTCGACAAGATATTCTTCGAGCCACGCATACGCGGCTTCCAGCTTGCTCGCCGCGTAGGCGAGTCCTTCCTCCTTTTTCTCCGCAATGCCAGTCAGTGCCTCGCCCACGGCGTGCTGCACGGGGCTCATCACGTGCAGATCGAAAAAGCGGTCGAGAAAACGCGTTTCCAGCGCGGCCGCGGAGTCCGTGGGTATCAGGCGTACCGGTCCCGGATGCTTGAGTTGCAGGTGCTCGATGATGATGCTGGTTTCGACGACGTTGCGATCGTCGTCCACCAGCAGCGGGAATTTGTGCAATGGCCAGCGCCGCTGCCACTCGGCCGAGTGCTGCGGCGTATCCGGCCCCAGGCTGCGGAATTCGAATGGCAGGTCATTTTCGTAAAGCGCGATCAGCACCTTCTGCGTGTATGACGAAAATGCGTGCCCGTAAAGTGCGAGTGTCATGTTGAAGTCTCCGTTTGTTCAGGCCAGGTTGGCTTTGAGATAGGCTTCCAGCTTGGCCAGGTGCTGCTTGCCGCCTTCGATGGCGCCGTACTTCTCGACCACCTCGTCGCGCGATTCCTTGTTGGGATAGAGCTGGCGCAGCGTGAGCAGGGTGCCGCCGGCGATTTCCTGCAACGTGATGCTGGCTTCGAACCAGATCCGCTCGCCGCAGCCATGGTCGTACACCAGCCGGGATGGCGGCGTGATTTCCTTGAATACCGAGTGGTTGGGATAGCGGGTGCCATCCGGCCCAACCATGTCAAAGGTCCACTCGCCGCCGACCCGGAAATCCATGCTCACTCTTTCGTTGCTGAAGCCGTCCGGGCCCCACCAGCGGTTCACATGCTCGGGCATGGTCATGGCTTTCCAGATCAGCTCGCGGGCAAAAGGCAATTCTCGCTGCAATACTAATTCGCGTTCGTTTTCACTCGTCGTCATTGCGTGTTCCTTTCTCTTTTTCCAAGGTATGCAGGTAGTCTTCCAGGCGGTCCAGACGGGACTCCCAGATGCTGCGCTGCTCGTCGATCCAGCCCGATGCCGTTTCAAAGGGCGCTTTTTCCAGACGGCAGGGCCGCCATTGGGCATTCTTTCCACGGCTGATCAGCTTGGCTCTTTCCAGCACTTTCAGGTGCTTGGTGACGGCCGGCATGGACATGTCGAACGGTTGGGCAAGCTCGCCCACCGTGGCATCGCCTGTGCCCAGGCGTGCCAGCATCGCCCGGCGGACAGGGTGGGCCAGCGCCGTGAAGATCGCATCCAGCTGAGTTTCGTATTTAACCATAAGGTTAAATTAGACTGAAAAACCGTTCCTGTCAACAGGTGACGGGAACGGTGCGACTGGTTTGGAAGAGGTTTAGAAGTCGACCAGGAAGCCTACGCCCAGGGATTTCTGCGAGTAGTTGTAGTCGATCAGGCTTTGGCCGTAGCCGCTGAAGGCTTGCACATAACCCTTCAGATTCGCCACCACCGGGAAGGCCCAGCCGGCCTGCAGCGCGCCGTGGCGCTTGGAGAAATTGCGCCGCGCCATCAGCGAGAATTCGTGGCCGTTGTTGCGGTAGCTGAGGTTGAGGTCGCCGTGGCCCAGGTAATCGGTGATGTCGATGTTGTCGTTGTCCGAGCGGGCGTTGTCCAGCCGCTTCCACAGGCGGAACTGCGCGGCAAACTTGCCGTGCTCCGCGCCCACCTCCGCATACACCCGGTTCCAGCTGCGCGACAGCGTCGAGGTCTGGCCGTTAGACTGGTGCACCATGCCCAGCGTCAGGTAGCGCACGTCGAGCGCGCTGCCCAGGTCGATGTTCAGCGGCGTGGTCAGCATCAGCTCGGGCTGGTAGTTGGTCTCGCGGAAGGGGCTGGATGCGGCGCGGTTGTAGGCTTGCCAGAAGCTGTTCTGGGTGTAGCCGAACCACAGGTCGACCGGCGTTTTGAAGGCTTGCTCGATCAATTTCATCTTGAAGCTGAGCTGATAGGTCAGTTCGACGTGTTTCGACTCGACGCCGGCAGGCGTGAAGTTCTCAAAAGGCGCATCATTGGAGCTGGTGCTGTAATTGGCCAGCAGCAGATAGGTGTCGCGGTGCGGGCGGAAGTTGAACACGCCGCGCTTGGCCGAGCGGTCCAGCTCCCACCATTGCACCATGCGCGAGACGGTGTCTTCCGGCGGGATGGTCGTCAGCGCGGCGACCGTGGGTGGCAATACCGGCGGCGTGGGCGGCTCCGCAGGCTGGGTGCTCGACGGCAGCGTCAAGGCGACGGCCAGCTTGCTGTCCTTGCCGGCGTCGGGTACGCCGACCGCGGCGCCGCCAGCGGCCTTCAGCGCCGGACCGGTCTTGGCCAGGCCGTCGTAGCAGGCCAGGCGCGCGCTGGCGTCGCCCAGCACGGAGCAGCGCTCGATGCGCAGTTCCAGGTCGGATACCGGCTGGGCCCATGCCATAGCCGGAGCTATGCCTAAGGAGAGAAGAAGAACGGTTTTGCCAGGTACGGTCATGTGGAACTTTCAGATAAACTTGGGAATTAGTCTACAGACTATATTAATTGCCACCAGTCATGTCGCACGGCAGGGCTTGAATTCCATCGCATGCGCCATATCTACGACTTCCTGCATGACAACTGCAACAAGGAGAGAATGATGACCCGCAAGACACCCATCGAGCGTTACCGCAACATTGGCATCAGCGCCCACATCGACGCTGGCAAGACCACGACCACGGAGCGCATCCTGTTTTATACCGGCGTCAACCACAAAATCGGCGAGGTGCACAATGGCGCCGCGACGATGGACTGGATGGAGCAGGAACAGGAACGCGGGATCACCATCACCTCCGCCGCCACCACCGCCTTCTGGAAAGGCATGGCGGGCAATTTCGCCGAGCACCGCATCAACATCATCGACACGCCGGGCCACGTCGACTTCACCATCGAAGTCGAGCGCTCGATGCGCGTGCTCGACGGCGCCGTCATGGTGTATGACGCGGTCGGCGGCGTGCAGCCGCAATCGGAAACCGTGTGGCGACAGGCGAACAAGTACGCCGTGCCGCGCATCGCCTTCATCAACAAGATGGACCGCGTCGGTGCGGACTTCTTCCGGGTGCGCGAGCAGATCGCCACGCGGCTGAAGGGCGTCGCCATTCCGATCCAGATTCCGCTGGGCGCCGAGGACAACTTCCACGGCGTGGTGGACCTGGTCAAGATGCGCGCGATTAACTGGGACGACGAGAGCCTGGGCGTCAAGTTCACCTACGAGGACATCCCGGAGAACCTGAAGGCGCTGGCGCAGGAGTGGCACGACAAGATGGTCGAAGCCGCCGCAGAAGGCACGCCCGAGCTGCTGGAAAAATACCTGGACGGCGGCGTGCTGAGCGAGGAAGAGATCAAGGCCGGCCTGCGCCTGCGCACCATCCGCAACGAGATCGTGCCCATGCTGGCCGGCAGCGCCTTCAAGAACCGCGGCGTGCAAGCGATGCTGGACGCGGTGGTCGAGTATCTGCCGTCGCCGGTGGATGTGCCTGCTATCGCCGGCCACGACGAGGACGACAATCCGATCGAGCGTCATCCGACCGACAGCGATCCGTTCTCGGCGCTGGCGTTCAAGATCATGACCGATCCGTTCGTCGGCCAGCTGACCTTCTTCCGCGTGTATTCAGGCGTGGTCAATTCCGGCGACACGGTCTACAACCCGACCAAGAGCCAGAAGGAGCGCCTGGGCCGCATCCTGCAGATGCACGCCAACGAGCGCAAGGAGATCAAGGAAGTCTACGCCGGCGACATCGCGGCGGCAGTCGGCCTGAAGGGCGTGACCACCGGCGATACCTTGAGCTCGCCGGATCACGTGATCGTGCTGGAAAAGATGATCTTCCCGGAACCGGTGATCTCGCAGGCGGTCGAACCGAAGACCAAGGCCGACCAGGAAAAGATGGGCATCGCCCTGAACCGGCTGGCGCAGGAAGACCCGTCGTTCCGCGTGCATACGGACGAGGAATCGGGCCAGACCATCATGTCCGGCATGGGCGAGCTGCATCTGGAGATCCTGGTGGACCGCATGCGCCGCGAGTTCAGCGTCGAAGCGACGGTGGGCAAGCCGCAGGTGGCCTATCGCGAAACCATACAGCGCACGGCCAGCGATGTCGAGGGCAAGTTCGTCAAGCAGTCCGGCGGACGCGGCCAATACGGCCATGTGGTGCTGACGCTGGAACCGCTGGAGGCAGGCAAGGGCTATGAGTTCGTCGACGCCATCAAGGGCGGCGTGGTGCCGCGCGAGTTCATTCCTGCGGTCGACAAGGGCGTGCAGGAAACCTTGCGCAGCGGCGTGCTGGCCGGCTATCCGGTGGTTGACGTCAAGGTGACGCTGACTTTCGGCTCGTACCACGATGTCGACTCGAACGAGAATGCCTTCCGCATGGCAGGCTCGATGGCCTTCAAGGACGGCATGAAGCGCGCCGATCCTGTGCTGCTGGAACCGATGATGCAGGTGGAAGTGGAAACGCCGGAAGAGTTCATGGGCAACGCCATGGGCGACCTGACGGCGCGGCGCGGCATGGTGCAGGGCATGGACGAAATCCCTGGCGGCGGAGGCAAGATCATCCGCGCGCTGGTGCCGCTGGCCGAGATGTTCGGCTACTCCACCACGCTACGTTCGCTGACGCAGGGCCGGGCGACGTACACGATGGAGTTCAAGCACTACGCCGCCGTGCCCAAGCACATCCTCGACCAGATCGCCGTCTCGTCCAAGGCGCGTCACTGATCAGTCGAAGACCTTCAGTTTGAGCTGAACGGAAATGGCGCCATAGAGCCGGTCCTTATAGGTCGGCACTATGGCGACATTGACGCCTACGCTCTTGTATTCGAAGCTGGCGGTCGGGATGGCCGCCAGAAACCATCCGCCATCGCGCATCTTGGGGTAGCCGCTGAAGCCGCCCGCCACCGCGCCCAACCTCACCGGCCCGACTTTCCATGGCTGGTAGTACACGCCCACATAATTCGAATACGCCCGGTCGCTGTTGTAGAAACGGCCCGCCGTGGCCGACGCCACCGTCGAGAAGCGGTACTCGCCGCCCAGGCCGGGGTTGCTGTCGTTCAGGCCCTTGTCGCGCTGGAAGTGGTAGGAGTAGAAGCCGCCGTTCAGCCACACTTCCTTCAGCGGCGCCGATTCGATGGTCTCGAAGGTGTCGGCCATCGCTCCAGCCGACAGGCCGGCCAGCAGCAGGGCGCCGGCTATACGCATACTTTTGATCATCCGAAGCTTTCTTCGTCATGGTGGGGACGATGGATTATAGCGAAGGTTGGCGCTGGTCCGCAGGATGGGAAGGTGCTGCCCGTTTTCATGGTCTAGTTGTCCGCTTGCGCGGATCGTAGACTGCCGTTCTTTTCGGAGGACTAACATGAAAATTACCGCAGCACTGGCGCGCGGCGCCAAACAGGCGCTGGCCGTCACGGAGCTGGAACTGGACGAGCCGCGCGATGACGAGGTGCTGGTCCGCGTTGTCGCCAGCGGCATCTGCCGCACCGATATCGATGTGCGCGACGGCTATCTGCCCACGCCCACGCCGGTCGTGCTGGGCCATGAGGGCAGCGGCGTGGTCGTGCGCGTGGGCCGGCTGGTGCGCCAGTTCGCGCCGGGCGACCACGTGGTCATGTCGATGGGTTCGTGCGGCGTGTGCCCGTCCTGCCAGGTCGGCATGCCGGCCTACTGCGTGCAACACGTGCCGCTGAACTTCATGGGCTCGCGCCCGGACGGCTCGGTCTGCATGCACGAGCACGGCGAGCACGTGCACAGTCATTTCTTCTCGCAATCGTCGCACGCCAGCTTCACGGTGGCGCACCAGAGTTCGCTGGTCAAGGTACCGAATGATGTGGACCTGCGCTGGCTGGGGCCGCTCGCCTGCGGCGTGATGACGGGCGCAGGCGGCGTCATCAACACGCTGAAACCGGAGGCCGGCACCAGCATCGTGATCTTCGGCGCTGGCACGGTGGGCTTGAGCGCGCTGATGGCCAGCAAGATCGTCGCTTGCAGCCGCCGCATCGTGGTCGACAACAAGCCGGAGCGGCTGGCGCTGGCGCGCGAACTGGGCGCTACTGACACCATCCTCTCCACCACTGATACTGACGTGGCCGCACAGGTCCGCGCCTTGACGGACGGCCTGGGCGCGCACAACGCCTTCGAATCGAGTGGCGTGAAAAGCGTGATCGGCACCGCGCTGATGGCGATACGCGAACGTGGCACTTGCGTGATCACCGGCGTGCTGCCGCAGGGCAGCGTGGTCGAGTTCGACGCCTGGCAACTGCTGCGCGGCCGCACCGTGCGGGGCAGCGTGATGGGCGACTGCCTGCCGTCGCAGTTCGTCCCGCGCCTGGTGGAGTTCTATCGCCAGGGCCTGCTGCCACTGGAAAAAATCTCCCGGCTGTATCCGCTGGCCGACATCAACCAGGCCATCGAAAACGGCATCTCCGGCGCCGTGGTGAAAGCCATCGTCGTCATGCCGCATCCCGACGCTTCAACAACCTAGGACTACCATGACCGTACACAGCAACGTTTTTGATTTTGTCATTCTCGGCGGCGGTTCGGCCGGCGCCGTACTCGCCAATCGTTTGTCCGAAGACGGGCGGCGCCAGGTTCTGCTGGTCGAAGCCGGCCGCGCCTTCGATCCGGACGCCTATCCCGAAGAGATCTACAGCAGCAACATCATCGCCGCCAAGGGCGACCCGCGCTATGAATGGGGCTACCACGCGCAGCCGGTTGAGCAGGCCCAGCCTGTGTATGCGCCGCGTGGCAAGGTGCTCGGCGGCAGCTCCGCCATCAATGGCGCGGTGGCTTGCCGCGCCTTGCCGTTCGACTTCGCCCGCTACGCCGCCAAGGGTTTGAAGGGTTGGAGCTTTGAAGAAGTGCTGCCGTACTACAAAAAAATGGAAAGCGCGCCGCACGGCGACGAACGCTGGCATGGCCGCAGCGGCCCGCTGCCCATCCACCAGATGAGCATGGACTACATCACGCCGGTGCAGCGCGCGATGGTGGAGGCGTGCTGGGCGCTGGGCGTCGATCGCGTCGACGACTTCAACAACCCGGAGGCTAACAACGGCGCCGGTCCCAATCCGATGAACATCGTCAACGGCGTGCGCGTCAATACCGGCATGGTCTACTTGAGCCGCGCCGTTCGGGCCCGTAGCAACCTCAGCATCCTGGACGGCAGCCTGATCGACCGGCTGGTGATCGAAGACGGCAAGGTGCAGTCGGTGCTGCTGGCCGACGGCCGCGTGGTGCGGGGCAGGGAAGTCATCCTCAGCGCGGGTTCGTACGGCTCGGCGGCGATCCTGCTGCGCTCGGGCATCGGGCCGAAAGCCGATCTGGAGGCGCTGGATATTCCGGTGGTGAAGGATGCTCCGGTCGGCGTGCGCCTGCTCGACCACGCGTTCTACTGGATGAACTTCAGCGGGCAGCAAGCGTTGAAAGGCCAGGAGCACCCGGTGGTCGGCGCCCAGTTGTGGACCAACTCGTCGCTGGCGGGATCGAAGCGGGAACTCGATATCGGCATCTCGCCATCGCACCTGCTCGACCCGGCCAGCAGCCCGACCGGTGTGGCGTTCTCGCTCGGCCTGGAGCTGATGCACTGCACGTCCGAGGGCCGCGTTCGCCTGCAGAGCCGCGATCCGCAGGCCGCGCCGCTGATCGAGCTGAATCACCTGACCAGCGAGGACGACATGGCGCGCATGGTGGAGTGCTTCCGCCTGGCCCGCAAGCTGGCCGCGACGGAGCCGCTGAAGAGCATGATCGTCGAGGAAATGTATCCCGGCCCCGCCGTCGGCGACAGCGATGCCGAGATACGGACCGCGCTGGCGCAAGGCGTGGGCACGCTACAGCATCCTTGCTCGACCGCGCCTATGGGCTTGCCGGACGACCCGGCCGCCGTGGTGGACGAACAGGGCCGCGTCTATGGCGTGCAGGGTTTGCGGGTGATCGATGCGTCGATCTTCCCGGAGATCCCGCTGATCAACCTGAACCCGACCGTCATCATGATGGCCGAGAAGCTGGCCGACACCATCAAGGCGTCGTTGTAGCAGGCTGGGGTGGTGCGCTGGCGGCGGGCTCGGCGAGTCCGTACGCGGCCGGCCAGCTGTCCGGCAGATGCCAGGTGCCGAACACCCGATCCAGGAAGGGCAGCGTCGAAGAGAAGTTGCGGTCCAGCGGCGCGACGCTGGTGTGGTGCCAGTGGTGGAAGGCCGGCGTGGCGATCAGCGATTCGAGCGGACCCAGGCGGACGCGCAGATTCGAATGGATGAAGAATCCCCATATCGTGCCGATGACGATCACCAGTGCCGGCGTGGCGCTGCCGCCCGCGCTGGCGCTGGCCAGGCCCAGGATGTAGAGCGGCGTCATGCCGAACAGCCGCGTGACGACCATGTCGACCGGATGCGCATGCGTGTTAATCAGGAAGTACAGGTGCTCGGGCTTGTGGTGCACCGAATGGAAGTGCCACAGCCACGGCCACTGGTGGCTCAGCCGGTGGCCCCAATAGAAGCCGATCTCGGCGATCAGCAGCGACAGCGGCAGCTTGACCAGTAGCGGCAGCGCGCCCACGGCGGCGGGCAGTGCGGCCGGCAGCGCCGCCTGCGCGGCGGCGGCCACCACCGCCATCAGCATGCCGACGATGGCGGCAGGCAGCAGGCTGTTGAGAAAATACAGGCCGAGATTCAGGGCCAGCGCGCGGCGCGGCAAGTGCGCCTTGCGCACGGCCAGCCAGCGCTCCAGCGGCACAAACACCAGCGACAGCAGCACCAGCCATACGCACAGCCGCGCCACGTTGACGGCGAAGGTGGGCAGGTAGGCGAGGAGGTCGTTTATCAGTGTCATGGCGTGCATCATAGCGGAAATAGAAATGCCGGACGCGAAGGTCCGGCATCGATGAACAGCAGCTGCGAATTAAGCAGCCTTGGCCTTGCGGCGGCGAGCGGCGAAGCCGACCAGGCCCAGGCCCAGACCCAGCATGCCCCAGGTTTGCGGTTCCGGCACGGCGACCATCGATACGCCATCCAGCAGCGAGAACGGTGGAACGCCGGCAGGGGTGCCAACGGCCAGGAAGCTCAGCACTTCGGTGGCGCCGGACGCGGTGAAGGTGAAGGTTTCTTTCTGCCAGCCGGTGAAGCCGTGGTTGACATTGTTCTTGATGGCGGTCGACTGGGTTTGATTGCCCAGCGATACTTGCCATTGCTCGGTGGTCGCTCCGTCGAAGCCGGACTGCTGGGCGCCAGCCCAGTAGAAGGTCAGGTTGTACTGCTGACCGGCGACCAGGCCGTGAACGGTCTGCTGCAGCGGTGCGATTTCAAACGCGCCGTCGGCTGCGACGAAGTTGCCGCCGACCGGGCTGGCTTGCAGGCCGTTCGAGGCGCCATTGTTCGGGCCCCACAGTTCCAGGTTGCCGTAGCTGCCGGACACGCCGCCGTTGTCCACGTTCGAACCGTTGAACAGGAAGTTGTAGCCGCCGCTGGACCAGCCGGACAGTTGATGGCCGTTCCAGTCGATCTGGCCGTAGTCGCCGGTTTCGAAGCCGCCGTTGACGATCAGTTCGGTGGAGGCGCTGGCCGCGCCGGTGCTCAGTGCAGCTGCGGCGGTAACGGCCAGCAGCAAGGATTTGATACGCATAGTGTAGCTCCAGAATTCTCGATTCGGACGGGCTTCCGGCCGCCGGCGGTGAGGAAAGATCACTGGCTAAAAAGCAATGATCTTGTTCGGAAAGCATTATGCTTAAAAATAGTTTAAAAAGGAATATTTTTAATTTGTAAAGGAAGTTGCATTTAACTCAACCCCTGTGCTACAAACTGGGAGCGTTCCCATAGCAAGGTGAAAGTAAATGGCGCCCTCAAATCGTCATCCGCCAGCCGCGCCGGTCGGCGCCTGCCATAGCGAGCCAGAACACCGCCGTGAAGGCCAGCGCGAACGCCATCGACGCGACCCAAGGGCCGAAAACCGGCGTGAGCGGCTGGCTGAAAACGTGGGCGTACAGCGGGCCCATGATGCCGCTGCCTTCGATGACGCAAGTTGCAATCCACGATCCCGCATACGCGGCGATGGCGTTGACGCCCATCGCCCGGCCCAGCGGCGGCCAGTCGCGCACATCGATCAGCTGGTGCGCCAGCGCGATCGCCAGCATGCCGAAGCCGCCGGTCCACAGCACGAACGACGAGGTCCACAACTGCTTGTTGAACGGCAGCGCCAGCGACCATAGGCCGCCGGCCAGCATCGCCGCCACGCCGGCCAGCGCCAGTTTGCGGGTCTGGCCCGAGCGTAGCCAGTCGCCTGCGCGCAGGCCGAGGATGACGGTGGCCTGCGAAGGCAGCGTGCCCAGGATGCCCTCGGGATCGTGGCCGATGCCGGTGGCGGCGTCGTATTGGTAGGCCAGGTGGCCCAGCAGCGCGCTGTCGATGCGGTCGGACAGGTTCAGTCCCGGCTCCAGCGTTCCGCCGGCGGCCAGCAATGCCCAGTGAGCCAGCAGGATGGAGGTGAAGATGGCCCATTGCGCGCGTGCGCTGCGCACGTGGATCGCCAGCAGGCCGGCGGCCGCGAAGCAGATGCCCGTCCTTTGCAGCACGCCGAACAGGCGGAAGCCGCGTCCGTTCAGCAGCAGCATCGCCACCACGTGCAGCGCAAGCCCCAGCAGCACGATGCGCACGGCGCGCAGCAGCACCGAGCGGGCCAGCGGCACGGTGGCCGCGCCGGCCTCCAGGCGGGGACTCAGCGCCAGATTGATCGATATGCCGACGATCAGCATGAAGATGGGGAAGATGAAATCCGGCGGCGTGCAGCCGTGCCACTCGGCGTGTTCGAGCCAGGGGTAGACGTGCGACCAGTCGCCGGCGTCGTTCACCAGCAGCATGGCGGCCACCGTCAGGCCGCGCACTGCGTCGATAGAATTGATGCGCATAGTTGTATGTTTTAGAGCTGCAGTTTGATGTGCAAGCGGTTGAGGCCAACGGCCAGCGTCATGACGATCATGGCGTAGGCGATGGCCCAGAAAAATCCGGGCAAGCCGGAACCCAGCACGCCGGGGAACGCGAGGTGCAGGTACTGCATCAGCGCGTAGACGATGTAGGGAATGAGGTAGACCAGCAGCGGGTTGGCCGCCGCCGGCCGGACCAGTGCGGTCCAGCCGCTCTGGCGCTTCAGGTCCACCAGCCAGTACAGCGCGGCAAACAGCAGCACGCAGATGGCGGAGCTGTACAGCGCCCAGCTGGGCGTGGCGTAGATCTTCGATATCTTGAAGTAGGGCTGGAGCACAAAGGCCAGCGCCGCCAATCCCGCCGCCAGCAGGACCGCATCGCGGAACGGCCGGCTGCGCTGGCGGCCGAAGAAGATCTGCGCCGTCAGCATGCCGCACAGCGCGATCGATGTGTGTACCGCGTTCTCGGCCTGCGAGGAAGCTCCATGGGTGGCGCAGTACAGGCCTGTGCAGGCCAGCACCAGTACACCGAGCGGCAGCAGGCGTGCGCGTGTCAGCTCCCATGCCACGGCACTGTACAGGTACGCCCAGCCTATCAGTCCCAGTATGCCCCACCATTGCGGCGCCAGACGCAGGCTGCCGTCGGGGCCGCCGCGAAACGCCAGCGCCAGGGCCAGCAGACCGGCGACGCCGGCCGCCCGCAAGGCCCAGGCCAGCGCCTTGCTCTCGAACCGGTAGACCATCCACACCATCATGGCGCAGCCATAGAACAGCAGCGACCACAAATGGATGGACATGCCCATCGCCGCTTCGTTGTAGCCATCCTCCGCGTTGACCATGAAGACGCCCAGCACCAGCAGCCCGGCGGCGCGCGCCAGCACGTGCCGCCAGCGGGCTGCCGCCGTGCCGCCCGCCGCCTGCCGCTGCGCCATGGCGAACGGTATCGACATGCCGACGATGAACAGGAAGGCCGGGAACACCACGTCCGGGAAGGTCATGGCGTCGGCGTCCGCCGGGGCATGCTCCATCCAGGCGGGCATGCCGCGCACGCCCGCCAGCGTGTTCACGAAGATCATGACCAGGATGGTGATGCCGCGGAAGGCGTCGATCGCCAGTATCCGCGCGGGTTTAGAGTTTGCCACGCAGTCCCAGGTAGTATTGGCGGCCGTTCGAGTACGAAGCGATAGGCTGGTCCTTGTTCTCGCCGTAGTAGCGCAGCACGGCGTTGTTCAGGTTCAGCGCATCGAAGGTAATCGACAGGTTCTCGTTGATCTTGTAGCTGACCGACGCCGCCAGGTTGCCGGTTCCGGCCATCACCTGCGGGAAGCTGTTGTACAAGCCGCCGGAGAAGCTGGAACGATAGGTGTAGGCCAGGCGCGCGCTCAGGCGGTCGTCCTCGTAGTAGGTCTCGGCATTGTAGGTGTTCTTCGAATTGCCCACCACCGGCTTGCCGTCGGCCGCGCTGCCGTCGGTGTAGGTGTAGTTGGCCACCACGCCGACGCCGCCGAACAGGTGCTGCTGGTAAGCCAGTTCGATGCCCTTGTTCTTGGCGCTGATGTTGGTCGGCGACGAAATCGAATAGCTGTCGAAGCGCTTGAACGAGTTGTTGAAGTAGGTGAGGTTGGCGGTGCCGTAGGTGACGTAGGACGACATGTCCATGTAGAACACGCCGGCCGACAGCAGCGACTTAGGCGAGAAGTACCATTCCAGCGCCAGGTCGTAGTTGGTCGAGCGCACCGGCTTCAGGCTGGAGTTGCCGCTGCTGCCCGTGAGGTTGGTGTCGTTCAGCGTCACCGCGCCGACCATCGCGCTGAAGTCGGGACGTGCCATGGTCTTGGCGACCGCAGCGCGGGCCACCAGCGTTGGCGACAGGTCGATCTTGAAGTTCGCGCTAGGCAGCACGTCGTTGTAGCCGCGCTGGTTCAGTGTAGGCGTGTAAGGGCCGTTGGTGTTGTCCAGGCCTATCGGATGGTCGCCGCCGGGGATGTTGGTGACGGTGGCCTGGTTGGTGTGCACGTAGCGCACGCCCACGTTGCCGCGCCAGCCGTCGCCGGCCAGGTTGACCATGCCGTAGATGGCGCTGGATTTTTCCTTCACATCCATCTCGCCGGCCCAGTTCTGGGTGGTCGGGCCGCCGGCAAGGTCGTACTTGGCGGCCCATGCGGCGATATTGTCAGGGCTGATCTGCCAGACGTTGCGCAGGAAGTCTGCGGCGCTGCTGATGCCGTTGCCGAAGTTGGATGGATAGGTGGTGCCGTTCCACACCGGCAGCGGCGCCGAGGTGGTGCCGTCGCAGGCCTTGCAGCTGCGGTTCTCCGGCTGGCTCACGCTGCGATGGTGCTCGGCGTAGCGCACGCCGAACTTGGCCGATTCGAATACGCCGCGATCGAGCCGCAGTTCGCCGTCGGCCTGCGCGTATTTTTCGCTGTCCTTGGTGATCACGTGCGATCCCCAGGCGGAGGCGGTGACGTAGTTGGTGAACTTGGAGGTGTCCGCGCCAGGGAAGGACATGGTGGCCGGCGACATGCCGTTCAGCGTGTAGCTGGAGCCGGCGCCGGTCAGGCCTGCCTCGTAGCCGATATCGGCCGGGGTCTTGCCCTCGCCGCGCGTGTAGCCCACGGTGCCGGTGATGCGCAGGTCTTGATTGACCTTGTAGCTGCCATCGAGGTCGATGTAAGCCGACGAGGACGACGAGCCGGGACGGTAGATCTGGTCGCCGAAGGCCGAGTACAGCGACGAGTTGTAGGTCTGCGTGGCGCTGACGCCCGGATATTGCGAAGCCGGTATGGCCGCCGCCACCAGCGTGCCGCTCTTGATGGTGTAGGTGGACGGGATCACGCCGACCGATGCGCCGGTGTCGGGATTGGTGGCGTTGATGTTGGCGGCGATGTTGTTGTAGAAGCTGCGGTTGTAGTTGGCCGCGTCCAGCGTGGAGCTGAAGCCGTTGATGTCGAAGCTCAGGTCTTTGTTCGGCTTGAACTGCAGGTCGATGGCGCCGCCGGTGCGCTTGCGGGTCTGCTCGAACAGCGAGGCGCTGATGCCGGCCGGCGCCAGGATACCCGCCAGTTCGGGGTGCGCCTTGGCGGCGTTGCTGTCGGCGGCGATGGCGGTGTAGCCGTAGAATTCCTGGCCGTCGCGGCGTTCATGGCGTTTTTCCGAGAACAGCTGCACCAGTACGCCGAAGGTCTTGGCGTCGTTCTTCCAGCCCAGCAGCGCGTTCAATTGCGGATCGGTCTTCTTCGGCAGATCGGTGTAGATGGCTTGGGCCGACGCTTCCAATGTCAGCTGCTTCTTGAAGTCCAGCGGCTTGCGGGTCTCGATATTGATCGAGCCGGCCACGCCGCCTTCGACCATGTCGGCCTGCTGGCTTTTCTGCACCGTGACGGCGCTGACGATCTCCGATGGTAGCAGCGCGTAGCTGACGCTGCGCCCAACGGCTCCGGCCTGGTCCAGCACGAACCAGTCGCCGGTGCCGATCGAGTGGCCGTTGACCAGGGTTTGCGTCAGGCTGGAGCTGGTGCCGCGGATGCTCACGCGGTCGTTTTCCGCGAAGCCGCCTTCGCCGCCGGCGGAGGAGGAGATGTTCACGCCCGGTACGCGCTGGATGGCGTCGGCCACGTTCTTGTCCGGCATTTTGCCGATGTCCTCGGCCGATACCACTTCGGACAGCGTATCGCTGTTGCGCTTGCGGGTCAGCGCCTGCTGCAGGGAGGCGCGGATGCCGGTGACTACCACCTGTTCCAGCTGCTTGCCGCTGTCGTCCGCCGCCTGCTGCGCCAGTGCCGGCGTCGCCGATGCTGCGCATGCCAGCATCAACGCCACTGCCGACGCGATCGGCGTAGGCGCCGTTTTCATCCCTGCTTTGCTGTCCATCTAGTCTCCCTCGTTTGAAGATTGTTTTAGTGTGAGCAGATTGTCCGCAGTCTTCCTTAACGAAATCCAAAAGGAACCTTAAGGTTTTCCTAACGTTGTGGCGCGCAGGCGATTGACAGTTCGCTAAGAAGATGCGTAGATACGGGCTTCACGAAAGAGGTAGCGACACATGAAGATATGCCTGGTCGAAGACGACCTGGAATTGGGCAAGGCCTTGCAAGCGGCCTTGCAGGACGCGGGACAGGAAGTGGTATGGGTGCGCCGCGCCAGCGATGCGCGCCATTGGGTCGAGACCGAGCCGTTCGACGCCGTGCTGCTGGACCTGGGCCTGCCCGACGGGAACGGCATCGACGTGCTGCGCGAACTGCGCGCCGCCGGCCACACATTGCCGATCCTGGTGATCACGGCGCGCGACAGCCTGGAGGACCGCTTGAACGGCCTCGATCGCGGCGCCGACGATTACCTGGTCAAGCCCTTCGTCGTCACGGAGCTGCTGGCGCGGCTGCGCGCGGTGATGCGGCGCGCGACCGGCTGGAGCGAATCCGGCGAACCGGTTTGGAAGGTCAAGGATCTGGTGCTGGACGATAAACGCATGCTGCTCACGCGCAGCGGCGTCAATGTGGTCTTGTCGAAGACCGAGTTCGCGCTGCTGCACGCGTTGATGCGCTATCCGGACCGGGTGCTGACGCGGCGCGAGCTGGAGTCGCGCGCGCTGCCGCACAGCGAAGGCGCGGCGCTGGACGTGCACATGTCGCACCTGCGGCAGAAAATCGGCGAAGGCTATATCCGTACCGTGCGCGGCGTCGGCTACGTGGTTGACAAATGACGCGGCATAACCGCTCGCTGTTCAAGCGCCTGCTGTACGGCTTCATTTCGGTGATGATGCTGATCTGGCTCGCCAACCTGGCGCTGGACGTCTACGAGACCCGCACCAGCAAGCGGCGCGACATGCAGCGCGAACTGCGCGCCAGCGCCTTGCGCATCATGGTGCTGATGCAGACCGTGGGCGAGCGGCCGCCGGAGCAGATCAAGCCGCTGGTGCACAAGATGGAGCAGCTGCACTACGCGTTGTACACGGAACTGGGCTGGTACATCCCGGCGCTGCAAACGCAGGTGTGGCGGCACGGTGCGCTGGTGTACGCGTCGGAGGACCAGGGCCTGCCGCCGACCGACGCCGCCGCCGGGCCGTACGGCCAGCCGCTCAAGGATGGCTGGGTGGTCTCGGTCGAAACCGATGCCGCCACCGGCGTCACCGTGCGCATGGCGACGGAGGTGATCGGCGAATGGATGCTGCAGGTGTCCAGCATCGGCTACTATTTCGCGCCGCTGCTGTTCAGCATACCGTTCCTGTTGCTGCCGGCCTGGCTCATCATCCGGGTCGGGCTGCGGCCGCTGAAATCCATCGTCGGCGAGATCGAGGAGCGCTCGGCCACCGATCTGTCGCCGCTGGCGCCTTCGCCGTATCTGGAGCTGTC
The DNA here is from genome assembly GCF_009380165.1 of Rugamonas rivuli. Classification (GTDB taxonomy): domain Bacteria; phylum Pseudomonadota; class Gammaproteobacteria; order Burkholderiales; family Burkholderiaceae_D; genus Rugamonas; species Rugamonas rivuli. The sequence continues at coordinate 785,644 of NZ_WHUF01000001.1, read as the reverse complement.
GCCGCTGGTCGGCTCGGTCAACCGGCTGATGGAGCGGCTGACCGAGCGGCTGGAGCGCGAACAGGAATTTCTCATCGATGCAGCGCATGAACTCAAGACGCCGCTGTCCATCATCCAGATCAACGCGGACACGTTGACCACGACACGCACGGCGCAGCGGGTGGAAGACGCGGGGCAGGGCTTGCGCACAGGGGTGGAGCGCGCCACGCACACCGTGCACCAGTTGCTGGCCCTGGCCCGATCCGGCGGCGACCGCGATCACACCAGCCTGATGCCGCGCGACCTGGTCGAACTGGTGGCGGACCGCCTGGCGCAGGCCGGACAGATCGCCGCCACCCGCCACGTGGAGATCGAACTGCAAGCGCCGGAACGCTGCATGCTGGCCATGCATCTGGAGAGCATGGCCTCGCTGATCGATAACCTGGTCAGCAACGCCGTCAAATATTCGCCGGAGGGCGGCCGCGTGACGGTTGCCATCGCCGAGGCGGACGGCCGCATCGTGCTGTCGGTCGCGGACCAGGGCCCGGGCATCGCGCCGGAGATGCAGCGCAAGGTGTTCGAGCGCTTCTTCCGCCTGCCGGACCAGGACCAGGCCGGAAGCGGATTGGGGCTGGCGATCGCCGAGCGGGCGGCAGCGCGCAACCAGGGCCGGATCCGGCTGGCCAACCGCGACGATGGTCCCGGCTTGCAGGTGGAGGTCAGCTTTGATGGCGTAAGGGAGTGACGTATATTTTCTTTGCCATTTATGCCATATAATCTGGCCGCTTAGACTCCGATACGTACTCTCATACGCCACCATGAATTATCTGACCCGCTTTCGTCCCCTGATCCTCGCCGTGCCGCTGCTGCTGGCCGGCTGCCAATCCACCATGCAGCGCATCGCCGATTGCAAAGTCGGCGACTGGGCCGCCATCGGCCACAAGGACGGCATGTCCGGCGAACCGGCCGATTATGCCGAGCGCAAGGAATTCTGCGACGATCACGCCGACGACAAGAAGCCCGCCGCCATCGGCGCCGAGGCGCAGTACACCGCCGGCTGGGCGCAGGGCAACTGGGATTTGTGGTCGCAGCTCGGACAGAATGACGGCGGCAAGGGGTTCCAGGCGCAGTACGAAGCGCATGCCGCCAGCGACGAGGTCCGCAAACACAAGACGCCGCTGAACCGTCCCGCCTACGATGCCGGCTGGGCGATCGGCAATTCGGACTACTGGAAAAACCAGGGCAAGCACGCCGGCACCGACGGCCAGCCGCTGGCCGCGCAGAAGGAAGCCGCTCGCGCTCGCGCCGCCGGCATGCAGCTGCGTTTCGATGAAGCGGCGTATGCCAACGGCTGGCAGGCCGGCAACCGCACTTTCTGGCAGGACGCCGGCTACAACGACGCCCGCAACGGCACGCCGGACAGCGAGTTCCGCCAACGCGCCTCGGCCGCCCGCAGCGCCGGCGTGCAGGTGCAGGAAGACGCCTACCGTGCCGCATGGAACGCGGAGATCGTCAACTACTGGCGCAATCTCGGCACGCAGGACGCCGTCAGCGGCAGGGACTTCGCCATGCGCAGCAAGGAAGCGCGCGCCAAAGGCCTGAAGATTTTCGAGTCGGAGTACCGCCAGGCCTGGGATGCGCGCCTGACCGACTACTGGCGCCAGGCTGGCGCCGATGACGGCTACGGCAAGCCGTTCATGCTGGATGACCGCATCGCCAACGCGGGCCGCAACGGCGTGTTCGTGATCGCCGCCACGCGTGAGCTGTACACGGCGGCATGGGACGATCAGAACGCCAAGTACTGCGTGCCGGAGAACGCTTTTGAACGCGGCCGCACCAACAGCGGCATGGCGGTCGATGTCTGCCGTGTCGAACTGCGCAACCAGTTGAAGCATGCCTATGTCAGCGGCCAGGATTACGAAATCACGGCCGCCAAGCGGCAACAGGCCATCAACGATGTCAACGAGATCTCAGGGCGTCTGAGCGATATCCATCATCGCCTGAACCGCCTGGAGCGCGAGATCCGCTCCAACCTGGAAGCCAAGGACCGCGTGATCACAGACGAAACCAGGAAGCAGGACGCCCGCCGCGAGCAGGAGCGTCGCGACCTGTCGGAGTATGCCCAGCGCCTGGAGCGCCAGCTGGATGACGCCCGTCGTTGGGTGGAGCGCCATGACCAGCAAATGCAGCGCCTGCGCCGCGATATCTACTAGTTTAGAATCCGCCGCTGGAAGTGACGAAGGCGGCGAAGCTGCCGACATTCAGGCTGCCGAATCCCGTGGTGTAGTCCCAGCCTTTGGCGGCGGCATAACCGCCGTTGGTGCCGGTGACGACATCGTGGAACAGCGCAGTCTGCGCCACGCCGTATTTGTACAGTGCCGGCGCGGGGAAAGCCAGGCGGTTGTTGTTGGCCGACTGTATCCGCGCCCAGAATCCGGCGAAGATCGGCGCCGACAGGCTGGTGCCGCCATACTGCGCGTTCCTGCCGTTGACGATGGTGATCGCTCCGGTAGCCGGATCGCCGGCGAAGGCGATGTCCGGCACGCCGCGTCGCGTGGAAGTGCCGAGCACCTTGGACGACAGCTGCCATGCGGGCGCCGCCTCAATCAGGCTGGCGCCTCCGCCCGTGCCGCCGCTGCTGGCGCAGGTGCTGTAGTTGGAACATGCCCAAACGGTTTCGCCGGTCCATGCGCCGGTGCTGCTGGTCGTCACCGAAGTGCCGCCGACCGAGATCACATACGGCGATACGGCAGGGTAGCTTTGCGCATTGGTCCTGCCGCCGCATTCGTAGGAACCAGAATCCCCGCTGGCGACGACGAAGGTCTGGCCTTGCGCAACGGCGGCCAGGAAGATCTGGTCGTCGGTGGCCTGGGTGCCGGTCAGGCGCGCATTGGTTTCACATTCGCCCAGCGACACACTGATCACCTTCGCCACGTTTGCGGCTACCGCTGCGTTGTAAGCCGCCGTCAGGTCCGCCTCGCTCAGCGAGTTCGCCGCATAGAACACGATGGACTTGACCGCGCCGCCGGCCGCGCCCAGCGCGTTCTGGCTGTCGATATCCCATTCCGCTGTGTTGTCCGCGCTGGAAGATGTGCTTTGGCGCCGGCTGGCGCTGGCGATGTTGACGACGCTGACGGTGGGCTGCGCGTAGCCGGCGGTGCGGGCGAAGCTGCTCAGGTCCGTCAGCGTTTGCGTCATGCTGCCGGCGGTGATGATGCCGATGGTGGTCTTGGCGGCCGTCGGCAAGGCGCCGGCGTTGTAGATGGCCGGCCAGGCGGTCGGGCTGTGCCCAACTTTGCCGGCGGTGGCGTAGGTAGTGGCCTGTGCCTGGACTTGCGCGGTGTGCGCCAGGTGCACGGTTTGCAGGCCGTGCACGCCCAGCACGATGCCCTCCAGCGCCTTGGGCACGACGGGGTCGTTGGTGTTGGCATATGCGTTACGTTCGCCGCGCGAATAGTGGCGCATCTGGACATTGAACGCCGAGCGCGCAGTGCCTACCGAGCCGTCGGCGCTGACCAGCAGATTGTTCGGACTGACCTCGATGTTGACAAAGCCGCTCTGGCTCAGGTGCTTGACCACGGCGGCGACATCGGCGGCGGTGGGCGCATAACGGGACAGGAATTGTTCGCTGGTCAGCGGTGTGCTGGTTTGGCCGGACATCAGGCTGGCGGCAAAGGCATCCAGCTGTTCGCGGTTGCGCAGCTGGAGCGAGACGGCGACGTGCAGCGTGTCGCCCGAGCGCATTTCCGCCCCCGCTGTGTAATCGCTGGCGTCCGGTGCGTGCGAGTGGGTGGCACGCCAGTTCTGCGGCTGTGCCATCGCTGGAAGGGCCAGCGCCAGAGCGAGGCCGCAGGCCGCAGCGGAAAGGGAGGGGCGGGGTGAGATGCGCATGATGTGCTCCTGAGCTTTAGCCATTAAAGTTTATCTCAGGAAATATATCGAGTGGTGAAATTTACGCGTTTTTACAGCCCGCCGTTGCGGGAAAGCCTTTATGACGCGGCAATATTTTGTAACAACGCGCAGGCCTGCGGCACGCGGGGCTTGCGTTATCATGTTGGTATGACCGCCCTCCGATCCGATGAAGTTCTTATGCTCAGCTATCGCGATGGCGATCTGGCTGCGTTCGCGGAACTGTATCGGCGCCACAGCCAGGGCTTGTATCTGTTTTTGACGTGGCGCTCGCCGCGGCGGGAGTGGGTCAACGACATCATGCAGGACAGCTGGGCCAATCTGCATCAGGCCCGCGCGCGGTATGAGCCGGGCGCCAGCTTCCGTACTTATCTTTTTCAAATCGCCCGCAACCGCTTGATCGACCTGATACGCTTGAACGAGCGCGTGCTGCTGGCCAGCGATGGCGGGGAGGATGATTGGTTCGAGCGTGTCGCCGATGCCGCGCATGACGGGCTGGCTCCGGACGGCGAGTTGGAACGCAAGCAGCAGACCAGCCATTTGCATGCGATGATACGGCAACTGCCTGTCGATCAGCGCGAGGCGCTGGTGCTGCAGCAGTTTAACGGTATGAGCCTGGAAGAGATTGCGGAGCTGGTGGCGGCGCCGGTGGAGACGGTGAAGAGTCGTCTGCGCTATGCGATGCGCAAACTGCGTCAGGAATTGGCGCCGGCTGCCGAAGAGGCGAGAGCATGAATCCACACGATCACACTGAAGACGCGGCGTTCGAAGACTTCCTCAAGGGTGAGGGGGATTTGGCGCGTCAGTTGCAAGGGTTGCCGCAGCCGTCGGTGCCGGAGGCTTTGTCTGCCGCCATTCTGGCGCGGGCTGCGGCGGACTTGGGCGGCGGTGCGCGCGCGGGGGAGTCTGCCAACGATGCGTTGCATGGCGGGGCGCAGGCATCTTCACCGGCGCGGCATTTTCTGCGGCGCGCTCGGGTGCCGTTGGGGATTGCGGCCAGTGTGGTGCTGGCGTTGTTCGTGGTGCGCGGTTTGATGCCGCAGGCGTTTGCTCCTGAGGTTCGGCAGGACAGCGTTGTTCAGGAATCGGCGCCACCGGCTGCGAAGATGGCGGAGGTTGCGCCGAATCGGGACGTGGCTGAGACAACCATCGCCATCGCCGAACCGGCGGCGGTACCGGCACCGCCGCCGCCGCCGCCGCGGCTATCTGTCGCTTCGGCCGCCGTTCGCGCTGCGAAGCCTGCTGCCTCCATGCCGCAATATCCGCCATTGGCGCAGTCTGCACCGATGGCGGATATTGCGTCTGCACCGTCGCTGGCGATGCGCTCCGCTCCGCCGCCGGCGCCGGCGCCGGCATCCCTATCTTTTTCTGCGCCTGCGGCGGTGCTTGCACGTGCCCCCGTTCCTGCGCATGCGGCTTTGCCTGGGCCTGAAGTCATGTCCACGCCTGTAGCGACGCCGGCATCCACATGGCTGGCCCGCATGGAGGAAATGCTGAAGGCCGGCCAAACGAAAGAAGCGCACGCGGAATGGCTCAAGTTCCGCGCGCGCTATCCCGATACTGAAGTGCCGCCCGAACTCCAGCGGCAACTCGAAACCGTCAATTAACCTCGAACTCTCCGACCAGCGCCGTGCTGCCAGTATCGCGCAAGCGCAGCGTAACCATCTGATCGCGCTGTTTCGCCGTGCCGAAGCCGATGCTCAAGCGCAGCTGCACGGTAGTCGCTCCGGCCACGATCTGCTGGCGATGGCCGAATGAATTGACTTCCACCCGGTACTTGCCTGGCTTGGCCACCCGCAGCGAAAACTCTTCCGGCCCATAGCCGCCGGTGAAGTCGCGCGACATGCGCCCGCCCTGGTAGGTGTAGCGGTTCGCGTAGTAGCACTTCTCTCCATTCGGATCGGTGATCCACAGATCGATGTCGGTATTGTCCGCGTCCCAGGTCAGCACTGCGCGCAAGGCCAGTGGCAGGTTGCGCAGCAGGCGCGGATCGATACGGCTCGTATCCGGCTTGACGGCAGCCTTGGCGACGATGGCATTCAACTCCGCCAGCGTCACCAGCTCGATTTCCGCAAAGCGTGCATCCCATGGCCGGTTCAGTACCTCGGCCAGCTGGTCGACAGCAGGCTGCACTTGTCCGGCGGCGGCATATGCCAGGCCCAGGTCGCGATACGATTGCGGTTCTTCCTCGGCCAGGCGCAGCACCTGCTTGAAAACAGGGATAGCCAACGCAGGCTCGCCCGCTTGCAGCAAGCGGTAGCCCAGTATCCGCAGGACCTGGCGATTTTCCAGGTCCATCTCCGCCAGATTCGATAACACGCGCAAGGCCAGGTCGCGCTGCCCTTGTTCCAGCAGCATGTCCGCGCTGTCCAGGAAGAAGGCGCTGCTGTTGGTGTAGTTCGGCTTCTCGTCCAGGTACACGGCATACAGGTCCGCGCCCTTGGCGGCTTTCATGCGCGCCCGGTATGGCTCGTTCGGCGACCATTTCTTGAGCTGAATGCCGGCATTTGGCGTCTCGTCACCCAGCGCCGGGTATGGCTTGGCGGCCGATTCAGACCTGCGCAGATCGGCGCGGCCATAGGCGGCGGGCGCCGGTGCCGGCGGTGGCGGTGGTGAGCCCATGGCCTTTGGCGATGCAACCGGTGCGGATAGCGTGCGCGCGGCCTCCATCAGTACGGGAGCGGCTTCCACTTGCGGGTCGTCCATGGGTTTGAGGTCAGCCTGCTTGGGCAGGCCGGACTTCGGATAGCTCTTTTCCCACCAGGCGACCTTCTGTTCGAACTCGCGCACGATCTGGTCGCTGTGCTGCGTGGCGATGAGACGCCGTTGCGTCCAGCGGTTTTGTTTGAGCTTGGCGTAGGCTTCCTTGTAGGCCGCAGGTGGTTCGATGTCATAGCGCAGATAGTCTTCCAGCCTGTCCAGCACCAGCAGCGAGGTCTCGCGGGTCGGCATGCCGAAGCGCTGGCCCAGGCGGCGGATTTCGCCGCGCTTCAAATCGTAGTCCGCTTCCAGCGCATGCAGGCGGTAGCTGGCCCACATGCCGGCGGCCAGCGGGTGAAAGGGCGCGCTGCCGCTGACTGGGACCGTGACCGTGCGGCTCTTGCCCTGCTGGGTCAAGGTCAGCGTCAGCTCGGCCGTGGCTTGCGTCAGGCGGCCCGCGACGCGCAGCATGCCGTCCTGCGGCTCGCGGGCCTCGAACGAGATGTCCTTGGCGCCGGTCGCAGAGACGTCGCTCAACTGGAGTTCATCGGCCAGCAAGGCCTGTGCGGCAAGCGCTGGCTGGTTCGCCTGCAACTGCACCAGCCGGCCCCCGTTGCGCTCCGCCAGTGCGGACAGCCGTGCGCTGTCCGATACCAGCGCCGAGTTCAAAGCAAACAGGCGCTGCCCCTTGGCCAGGGCCGGGAAGGGCGCGTCGCCATAATTGGACAGGCCATCGCTGACCAGCAGATATTCGTTGACGTCCGCCTCCGGCTTCCACGCGCCGAGGGCGCTGGCGCCATCGTAGGCCGTGGCGGCCAGCGCAGCGCGCAAAGCACTCCAGTTGCCGTTGACGACGCGGAACCGCTGGCTGGCCTCGGCCCGGTCGCGCAGGCGGAACAGGCGCACGTCCACATTGCGCACTGTCTTGAAGTACTGATCCAGTACAGCCAGTTCGGCATCGGTCTGGCGTTGTGCGCCTGAACCGGAACTGTCCCATAACAGTCCCAGTACGGCGGGCGGCAGGCGTACCGGATGCGTGTTGTCGCCGGCGACAGCGATCTCGCTCAGGAAGAAGGTATCGCCGTCGAACTCCTGCACAAAGGTCTGTGGCTGCTCGGTAGTGGGCAGCGCCAGTTCCAGTGTGCCGTCGGCGCGGAAGCTGGTCTTGGCGATGCGGGCGCGATAGCCGTCCTGCTGCCGTTCGAATTGCACGCTGCCCAGTGCACCGCGCGTTTGCGGCGGTGCGCTCGCACCGTGAACGTTCAGCGCCAGATCAAATTCGTCGACGCCGCCACCGTAGGCCAGCGGCAGGCGATACAGGCGTTGCGCTTCGCGGCGCGGTAGCGGCTCTGCATATTTGAGCTGCACCGTGCGGGTGCCGTGCGGCGGAATCGGATAGACCCGCAGCTTGAAGTTATTCCCCTGCGTGGTCTCCAGCAGCGCCGGATCGACACGGGTGCGCTCGACCTGTTCGAAGATCAGGCGGCCCTTGGCTTTTTCGACCGGCACGGCTGGCCGCAGCGCGCCGTCTATATCGAGCGCGAAAGCGGTCACGCGCTGTTCGGGCAGCAGCGGGAATTGCAGCTCGCCCTCCAGCTGCACCGCGTTGGGATTGTGGAACACCATCTCCACCGTGGTCTGCGCCAGGCCGCCGCTGATGTCGGCGGTGATGCGCAGGCTTTGCAGGCGCACCGGCGTTTGCGCGCGCGGGACAATCAGCCGTGGCGGCATGATGGGCGGCAGCGGCGTAAGCGCCTGCGCCATCATCGATACACTCAATAGGAAAACCGCAAACAGTGGGCGCAACATGACATCTCCTTTGCCGGAAAAGCCCGGCGATATGCATGTAACGGCGCGGCGCGGTGGACGGGGTTAAATCCGCAAAAAAAATGTATGCGGCACCGCAGCAATATTCAATTGCTTTATTTGTATTTGTTGCTATCATTTCCCAGGCTTACTGCTGAGGAGAGTAGATGACTGCCATGAACACGCCGCACCCGTACTACGAAATCCTGATTGCCGCAGCGCGCAAAGTCGGCCCCGTGAAGGTCGCCATGGCGCATGCCTGCGATCGTCATGCGCTGGAGGCTGCGCTGGACGCGGCCAGCATGGGATTGATCCTGCCCATCCTGGTCGGCCCGCAGGCGCGTATCCGCCAGGCGGCCGATGAGGCCAAGCTGGATATTTCGGCGCTGCCGCTGGTCGACACCGAGCACAGTCACGCCTCGGCGTTCCGCGCGGTGGAGCTGATACGAGAAGGCCAGGCGGCGGTGCTGATGAAGGGCAGCCTGCACACCGACGAATTAATGGGCGCCGTGGTGGCCGGCGATACGGGCCTGCGCACCGGGCGCCGCCTCAGTCACTGCTTCGTGATGGACGTGCCGGGCCGCGGCGAGCCGCTGATCATCACCGACGCCGCAGTCAACATCAATCCCACGCTGGACGACAAAGTCGACATCATCCAGAACGCCATCGACCTTGCGCACGTGCTCAAGTTCGATCCGGTGAAGGTGGCGATACTGGCGGCAGTGGAGACGGTCAGCGCCAAGATGCCGTCCACGATCGACGCGGCGGCGCTGTGCAAGATGGCGGACCGGGGCCAGATCACCGGCGGCATCCTCGACGGCCCGCTTGCGATGGACAACGCCATCGACCCTGAAGCGGCCGAGATCAAGCATCTGGTCTCACCGGTTGCGGGCAGGGCGAACATCCTGGTGGCGCCCGATCTGGAGGCAGGCAACATGCTCGCCAAGAGCCTGACCTTCATGGCTGGCGCGGCGGCGGCCGGCATCGTGCTTGGCGCCCGCGTGCCGATCATCCTGACCAGCCGTGCCGATTCCGTGGCCGCTCGCCTGGCTTCCTGTGCGGTGGCGGTGCTGGTGGCGCACAGCAAACTGGCCGGCAAACGTATCCTGGGAGGCTGACCGCATGGCACCCAACGATAGCATCGTCGTCATCAACGCCGGCTCGTCGAGCATCAAGTTTTCCTTGTTCAGCGGCGCCGCGCTGGCGCTGACATTCAAGGGCAAGATCGAGAACCTGTACAGCGGCGTGACGCGTTTCAGTGCGCAGGACGCGCAGGGGCAGTCCATCGGTGAGCGCAGCTGGCCTGCCGCACCATTGGACCACGAAGCGGGCATGCGCTTCCTGATCGACTTCGCGCAGACGCATCTGGAAGGCCACCGCGTGGTGGCGGTCGGGCATCGCATCGTCCACGGCGGCGTGGCCTACAGCGGGCCGCAGCGGCTGGACGCGAAGGTGCTGGCGGCGCTGGAGAAGCTGATCCCGCTGGCGCCGCTGCACCTGCCGCACAACCTGGCGCCGGTGCGCGCCGTGATGGCGATGGCGCCGGATGTGCCGCAGATGGGCTGCTTCGACACCGCCTTCCACATCGGCCAGCCGGCGGAGGCGCAGGCGTTCGCGCTGCCGGCGCGGATCACGGAGCAGGGCGTGCGGCGCTACGGCTTCCACGGTCTGTCGTACGAATATATCGCCAGCCGTTTGCCGGAGGCCGATCCGGCGCTGGCCCATGCCAAGGTGGTGGCCGCGCATCTGGGCAATGGCGCCAGCATGTGTGCCATGGCGGCCGGGCGCAGCGTCGCCAGCTCGATGGGCTTTACCGCCGTCGATGGCCTGCCCATGGGCACCCGCTGCGGCGCGCTCGATCCCGGCGTGGTGCTGTACCTGATCGATGAACTGGGCATGGACGTGGGCGCGGTGCAGAAGCTGCTGTACCAGGAGTCCGGCCTGCTCGGCGTTTCCGGCATTTCGTCGGACATGCGCACGCTGGAGCAAAGCGACGATCCGCGCGCCAGGGCGGCGATAGCCCTGATGGTGTACCGAATCGGCCGCGAACTCGGTTCGCTGGCGGCGGCGCTGGGCGGACTGGATGCGCTGGTCTTCTCCGGCGGCATAGGCGAGAACAGCGTCGCCTTGCGCGCCGCCGTCTGCCGGGATGCCGCCTGGCTGGGCGTGGAACTGGATGTAGAGGCCAACGCCGCCAATCCACGCGGCGTTGCGCGCATCAGCGCCGCCGGCAGCAGGGTGCCGGTGTGGGTGGTGCCGGCCAACGAGGAATTGATGATTGCCCGGCACACCCTGTCCTTGCTGGAGAAGGCATGAATACGGAAACGGTATATCCGATTTTGAGCGGCAAGCGGGCGCTGGTCGTCGGCGTCGCCAACGAACACTCGATCGCCTGGGGCTGCGCACTGGCTTTCCGCAAGCTGGGAGCGGAAGTCGTGCTCACTTACTTGAACGAGAAGGCCTTGCCGCATGTGGCGCCGCTGGCCGCCGAAATCGATGCGCAGCTGCTGCCGCTGGATGTTACGCAAGCGGGTCAACTGGAGGCGCTATTCGCGGCGCTGGCGGAGCACGGCAAGCTCGATATCCTGGTGCACTCGATAGCCTATGCGCCGAAGGCGGATCTGCAGGGCGGGCTGCTGGACTGCTCGCTCGACGGCTTCCTGCAGGCGATGGATGTGTCCTGCCACTCCTTCGTCCGCATGGCCAAGCTGGCGGCGCCGCTGATGACGGACGGCGGCAGCATGCTCGCCATGAGCTATCACGGCGCCGACAAGGTGGTCCCGAACTACAACGTCATGGGACCGGTGAAGGCCGCGCTGGAGGCGTCGTGCCGCTACCTGGCCTACGAGCTTGGGCCGAGCGGCATCCGCGTCCACGCGATTTCGCCCGGGCCGCTGCAAACGCGGGCCGCCTCCGGCCTGAAGGACTTCGACCTGCTGCTCAGCGATGCGGTGGCGCGTGCGCCGCTTGGACAATTGGTGGACATTCTCGATGTCGGCAATACCTGCGCCTATCTGGCCTCGCCGTATGCGCATCGTCTGACCGGCAGCACAGTGTATGTTGATGGCGGCTTGAATATCATCGCCTGACGGCGAACTGAAAGGAGCGGCAGATGCAAATCATTTTATCCGGCCTGCATGGCGACGCAACTGAAACCACGGTGGCCGAAGGCCTGGCGCGCTTCTTCCACGTCACCCATGTCAACATGGTGCGCGAGGGGATGGACGACAATCCATGGGCCCTGATCGACGTCGCCGATTCCTACGAACGGGTATGGGGCGTCTGCAACCAGCTGCGCGGCGTTTTCCATCGCGGCAAAGCGCTCAAGTTCTACATTCCGCTGCACCAGGAGGACGTGTATCATGACCTCGAACCTCACGAACGACTGGACTTCAATTAATGGCAACAAGCGTCACACTGCAGGACATCACCGTAGACAATTTTGAGAGCTTCATGGACATGGAGCTGCCGGAGCACCAGCGCGATTACCTGGACAGCAATGCGTATTCGATTGCGCAGTCCAGGTTCTACGACGATTTCGTCACGCGCGGGATTTACTGCGACGGCGAGCCGGCTGGCTTCCTGCTGTACGACGTGCGCGCCGAGGACGTCGACGGCCTGTATGGCATCTACCGCTTCATGGTCGATTTTCCGCAGCAGGGCAAAGGCATAGGCCGCAAGGCCATGGCGCTGCTGCTCGACGAGCTGCACAGCAAGCCGGACGTCCATCGCATCATCATCTACTACAAGCCGGGCAACGCTGTGGCGCAGGCCTTCTATCGCAGCTTCGGCTTCCGCGAATGCGGGATCGACGACAATGGCGAGATGATCGCCGAGATCATCCCGTCACGGCTTCCCGATCAGCAGGTATAAGGCGGTCTGGTTACGCGAGGCGCGGCCGGCGCCGAAGTAGAGCGGCCCCAGAGGCGTATCGATGGCGAGGTACAGCGCATTGCTGCGCACCGTCTGCTCGCCGTTCAGCGAGTCGATGGTGTTGCCGACGCGGCCCAGTTCCGCCGATGCGCCGATGTAGGCTCCGTCCAGCAAGCCGGGCCCCGAGATGCGGTAGTTGTAGACCAGCCGGCCGAAGTGCAGGCTGTTGCCGACCAATTCGCCGGTGCGGTAGCCGGACATGCGCAGGAAACCGCCGAAGGATACGATTTCGTGGTCCGGCAGGGCGTTCTCTCCCAGCTTGTGCTGAATTTCCAGCGCTCCTTGCAGCGAGTGCGGGCCGGTAGCCAACGCTGTCAACGCGGAGAAGGACAGCTTGTTGTAGTTGGTGTCCGCACCCAGTGCGGTGCGGGAGGAGTACACCCGCAGGTCCGCCTCTGCGCCGGAGCGCGGGAAGGAGCGGCTGTCCAGCGTGTCGGCCCGAAGGCGCAGCTGTACGCCGCCTGTGCGCGCCTTGGGGAACAGATCGGACGGCGGCACGAAGCTGGTGTCCAGCAGCAGGTTGACGTGGCCGCGCGTGACGCCAATGCGCGCCTCGCCCCATTCACCCAGCGGCACGCCGAGGTCCAGGCCCGCCGCGATCGACTCGTAGCGGTAGCGCGCCAGCCGGCTGCCGTTGGAGTAGATGTCCAGCGGCGTGCGCTCGCCCGAGAGCGAGGCGCTGGCGAACAGGCGCTGCGCCGGCGTCAGTGGTTGCAGCCATTCGGTGCTGAGGCGGTCGGTGTGGCCTATCTCCAGGTCGTTGCGCCACTCCGCGCCCAGCGCGTTGAGCCAGGTCCAGCGGTGCATGGCGCGCAGCGTGAAGAAGGAATCGCCTTCGAAGTCGGTCGATACGCCCAGGCCCAGGCGCAGATACTGCGGTCCCCAGGATTTTTCGTTGACGATGGTGGTCAGCTCGTGGCGGCCGTCCGGCAGCGGCGTAAGCGTATAGCTGACGTGTTCGAAGTCGCCGCGCCCGAACAGGCGCCGCATGTCGCGCTCGGCCTTGGCGACATCGAACTGGTCGCCGGGCTGGGTCTCCATGATGCCACGCAGGGATTCCTCCGGCACCCGCTGCGTGCCGTCGATGCGCACCGACGACAGCAGCACGCCTTGCGGCGCCTGGGCGTGACGACGGCGCGCACTCAGTACCGCATAGTCCTCGGACGACACGGCGTAGCGCTGCAAGCGCTCTGCGACCTGGTGGCCGGCCTGTTCGCCGTAAGCTGCGGCCTCTTTCAGCAGATCGAAACTGCCGGCATCCACGGTCGCCAGGTTGGGCGTGATCAGCACGTCGACCTGGGGATTGAGCTCGGCCAGGGAAGTGCGCAGGTTGCTGGCGGTGAGCATGCGCGTCATCTGTTCGGACATCGACAGCACGGATTTGATCTCGTCGCGCTTGAGCAGTGGCGTGCCGATATTGATGGCGATGATGATGTCCGCGCCCATCTTGCGTGCCACATCGACCGGCAGGTTGCGGGCGATGCCGCCGTCGATCAGTAACTGGCCGTCGATTTCCACCGGCGTGATCACGGCGGGGATGGCCATGCTGGCGCGTATGGCCTGCGCCAGGTTGCCGTGTTCCAGCACCACCATCTCGCCGCTGCTGACGTCCGTGGCGACCGCGCGGAAGGGGATGGGTAGCTGGTCGAAGTCGGGGACGGACTGGCGCACGGTCAGCCGGCGCAGCAGCGCTTCGAGCGCCACGCCGGATACCGCGCCTTTCGGCAGCGACAGGCCGCCCGGCCCGATGCCGATCTCCGGGCCGACGAAGCTGTCCGCATCGTCGGTCTTGCGGGCGATGGAGAGGTCGCGCCGGGCGACGTCGTGGAACAGGTTGGCGGTGCTGAGCGTCTGCATTTCGCGCTCGATCTCTGCCAATGGCATGCCGCTGGCGTAGGCCCCGCCGACGATGGCGCCGGCGCTGGTGCCGACGATGATATCGACCGGCACCCGCAGTTCCTCCAGTACCTTCAGCACGCCGATATGGGCGCCGCCGCGAGCACCGCCGCCCGACAGCACCACGGCTATTTTGGGCCGCGTAGCGGCATGGGCGAGCTGGCAGCTCAAGCAGGACAAGAGGATAAGCGCAGGGATTATTCGCATGCGAGGACTCTAGCACAAAAGTCGCTTGACCTTACCTCCGTGGGAAGGTGTAAGATTCTGTCCACTATGCGTCCATTCATCCGCTTCCTGCTCTGGATTTTGATAACAGCCCTGCCGCTGCAAGGGGTAGCTGTTGCCTTGATTCCGTGCCATACGGTGACGACGCAGACGGAAGCGCGGTCGGAGCACTGCGCGCCGGACAAGCCCGAGCCGGCGTCGGGAGCGCATGGAAAATGCAGCCATTGCGCCAGTTGCGTGGGTGCGTCCGCGCCACCCGGCGTGCCCGCCATCGTACTGCCTGCGGCGTTTTTCGGCGCCGCCTTCATCGCGCCTGAACCTGCGATGACCGCCTATATCCCCGCCACGCTGGAGCGTCCGCCCCGCCTTTCCTGATATTTGCCGAAGCTGCGGGCTTGCCCGCGTATCCGCCATTTTTCTAGGAATCCTATGAATCGCTTTCGCATACTGCTGCTGGCAGTAGCCTGCGCGCCTGTGTATGCATCCGCCCAATCCGCGCCTAAAGCGCCGGATGCGGATGCCAAGGTGCCGCCGCCGGCATACCGTTCGGCCTTTGCCGATATACGTCCAACCCCGGACACCGCCGTCACGCCGGACAAGGTCTGGCTGCAGGCCAACCGCGAACTCGCCGCGCAACCCGGCCACTCCATGCACATGCAGATGGAAATGCAGCCGCAGATGCAGCCTGAGACGCCCAAGGCTGAAACCAGCGACGACCCGCACAAGGGTCATCACCAGCATATGAAAGGCCAATAACATGGCACGATTACCCAAGGCGGCAGCGGCAGGATTTTCCGCCATGCTGCTGGCAGGCTGCGCCAGCCTGTCCAACGACGGCGGCCTGGCCGATGTCTCCCGTTTGGCGCAGGAACGCATCGGCCAACCGGCCAGCCTGTCCCGCGACGCCGACAACAGCCTGCAGGTAGGCACGCTGCTGGCGCAGCCGCTGACCCCGGAGACCGCAGTGCAGATAGCGCTGCTGAACAGCCCCGCATTGAAGGCATCGTTGGCGGAGTTGGGTGTGACGGAGGCGGAGTTCATCCAATCCAGCCGCATGCGCAATCCCAGCCTCGGTTTTGGCCGCATCCGTGGCGGCAGCGAAACGGAAATCGACCGCAGCGTCACGTTCGATATCGCGGGCTTGCTGACTTTACCCGCACGTTCCCGCATTGAAGGCCGCCGCTTCGAACAGGCCAAGCTGCAGGCCGCAGCCCAGGCGGTTCAACTGGCGGCCGATACGCGCCGCGCCTACTTCACCGCCGTGGCGGCGGCCCAATCGGCGGCCTTCGCCGAGCAGGTGCGCGTGGCTGCGGACGCCTCGTCCGAGCTGGCGGAAAAGATGGCCAAGGTGGGCAACTGGAGCAAACTGGATCAGGCCCGCGAACGCGCCTTTTATCAGGATGCGTTGACGCAGCTGGCCCGCAGCCGCCACGAGGCGACCGCCTCGCGTGAGCAGCTGATCCGCCTTCTCGGCCTCTGGGGCGAGCAGCAGAATTTCACGCTGCCGGACCGTCTGCCCGACCTGCCGCCGCAGCCTCAGGAAATGAACGACGCCGAGGCGCAGGCGCTGACGCAGCGCCTGGACATGCAGGCCGCACGCCGCGATACCGAAGCCACGGCCGACGCCCTCGGCCTGACCAAGGCCACCGGCTTTATCAACGTGTTCGACGCAGGCTACGCCAACAAGAGCAGCACCGGCAAGCCGCGCGAGAACGGCTACCAGGTCACGTTCGAACTGCCGATCTTCGACTGGGGCAGCGCCAAGGTGGCGCGGGCGCAGGCGCAGTACATGCAGTCCGTGCACCGCACTACCGACACGGCGGTGCGAGCCCGTTCGGAAGTGCGAGAGGCGTATTCGTCCTACCGCACCACCTACGACATCGCCCGCCACTACCGCGACGAGGTGGTACCGCTGCGTAAAAAGATCTCGGACGAGGTACTGCTGCGCTACAACGGCATGCTGGCCAGCGTCTTCGAACTGCTGGCCGACTCGCGCGAACAGCTCAACAGCGTCAACACCGCCATCGAAACACAGCGCGACTTCTGGATCGCCGAAACCCGGCTGCACACCGCCGTCAACGGCGGCAGCGCCAACGAAACAAGGACCACCCCATGATTTCACGTAGAGACTTCTTCAAGGGCGCGGGCGCCGTCGCGGTCAGCGCGGCCGCCGTCAGCAAGGCCGGCGCGGCCACGCTGCCGGAGGCGATGACCATGGATAACGCCGACACCCACGTGCCGCCGCTGCCGTCCAACGGCCGTCCGTTCAACCCGGTGGTGACGCTGAACGGCTGGTCGCTGCCGTGGCGGATGAATAACGGCGTCAAGGAATTCCACCTGATCGCCGAGCCGGTGGTGCGCGAAATGGCGCCCGGCATGAAGGCCAATCTGTGGGGCTACAACGGCCAGTCGCCCGGCCCGACCATCGAGGTGGTGGAGGGCGACCGCGTGCGCATCTTCGTCACCAACAAGCTGCCGGAGCACACCAGCGTGCACTGGCATGGCCAGCGCCTGCCGAACGGTATGGATGGTGTCACCGGCCTGACGCAACCTGGCATCGCACCGGGCAAAACCTTCGTCTACGAATTCGTCGCCAGGCGTCCCGGAACCTTCATGTACCACCCGCACGCAGACGAGATGACGCAGATGGCGATGGGCATGATGGGCTTTTGGGTCACGCACCCCAAAGACCATACGCAGTTTGCGGTCGACCGCGACTTCGTCTTCCTGCTGAACGCCTACGACATCGATCCCGGCAGCTACACGCCGAAGACCAACACCATGCTGGACTTTAACCTGTGGACGTTCAACAGCCGCGTCTTCCCCGGCATCGATTCCATGCCGGTGCGGCAGGGCGACAAGGTGCGCATCCGCGTCGGCAACCTGACGATGACCAACCATCCGGTGCACATCCACGGCCACGAGTTCTTCGTCACCGGCACCGATGGCGGTTGGACGCCACCGGCCTCGCGCTGGCCGGAAGTGACGACCGATATCGCTGTCGGCCAGATGCGGGCGATTGAATTCGTCGCCACCGATCCGGGCGACTGGGCTTTCCACTGCCACAAATCGCACCACACGATGAACGCCATGGGCCACAACGTGCCGACCATGATAGGCGTGGACCATCGCGGCATCGCCGAGAAGATCAACAAGATCGTGCCGGAGTATATGACCATGGGCGACAAGGGCGGCGCCATGGGCGGCATGCAGATGGCGCTGCCGGAGAACACGCTGCCGATGATGACGGGCGAAGGCCCGTTCGGCGGCGTGGACATGGGCGGCATGTTCACCGTGGTCAAAGTGCGCAAGGACCAGAAACGCGGCGACTACACGGACCCGGGCTGGTACAAGCATCCCCCTGGCACGCAAGCCTACGAGTGGACCGGCGCCTTGCCCGAGCCAGCGCGCAAGTACACCGCCGGCGGCCAGTCCATGCCGGCACTGAACCCGCCGGACGTGGAACTCACGGTACGCAAACCCAGCGGCCATAGCGGCCATTAAGGAGAATACACATGAAGACTTTGCATAATCTGGTGGCAGCCGCCGTCGTCGCGGTGGCGACGCTGTCGGCGCCTTTCGCTGCCGCACATGCCAGCTTGAAGAGTTCTAACCCGGCGGCCAATGCCGTGCTGGACGCCGCGCCGAAAGAGATCGCGCTGACGTTCAACGAGAAGGTCGAACCTGCGTTCAGCAGCATCACGCTGACCGGTGCCGCCGGCCATGTGCTTGCCGGCGCCGTGTCCGACAAGGCCAAGGCTACCGTCGACGCCAGCAATCCGGCGATTCTGCGGCTGGTGTTGCCGCCGCTGTCAGCGGGCGTGTACACGGTAGCCTGGGCAGTGGCCGGTCCTGACGGACATCGCCGCAAGGGTGAGTTCACCTTCACGGTCAAATAGTGGAGGCGGGCGTCGATGCCGTCTGGCTGCTGCAAGTCGGCTCGGCTTTCCTGCTCAACTGCGGCTTTAGCTGGCTGGCCGGTTCCTGGTGCGCGCGCCGTTGGCTGCCAGCTGGCGCCGGTGATCCGGCAGGTTTCGATGCGTGCATGCGTGTGCTGGATATGCTGGCGGCGGGAGTCGCCATCGCGGCCGGTGGGTTGTCGCTGCTGGCCGCCACCGCCGTCATGGGCGGCACCGGCCTGCGCGAAGCTTGCGGCATGTTCTGGATGATGGCGACAACTACCGCTTACGGTTGGTCCGGTTGCGTCGCCGTCGCTGCGCTGGCGGCTGTGCTGGCGTTGCGCAGCGTCCGACGGCGCCTGCCGCCGGCTGGCGAACTGGCGGTACTGCTGGGCATGGGCGTGTTCGCCGGCACACGTTCATCGATGGGCCACGCGGGCGAGCAGGGGCTTTGGTCGTTGCCCATGGCGGCGGAGTCCATCCATCTGTCGGCCATCTCTGTGTGGGCAGGCGTGGTGGCGGTTTCTGGCTTGCTGGTGTTGCAGGTGCGATGGGAGATGGACGCGGTGAATCGCTACCTGAACTGGATGTCGCATGCCGCAACGGCAGCGCTGGCGGCCATCGCTATCACCGGGATCTACAGCGGCTGGCACCGCGTCGGCAGCGCCGGGAATTTGATTTATACCGTTTACGGCATTACCTTGCTGAGCAAGGTGGCCTTGGTGCTGGTAGCCATCGGCATCGGCGGTTACAACAAATTTATCGGTTTGCCGGCCGCGTCGCGGTCGCCGGATGGCGTTGCGGTGGTGCGGCTGGCGTTGAGGATAGAGACGGTTCTGCTGCTCGGCGCCATACTGGCCGCCGCCATGCTGACATCGCAGCAGCCGCCGACAGCTATTTGACGGGCGAGAACAGGACTTCCACACGCGTGCCGCGTTCAGCAGCCTGGGAGGCGATGCGGAGTTGCGCTTGATGGCGGGCAGCGATCTCGAAGGCGATAGGCAGACCCAATCCGCATCCGCCTGCGACATCGCTGCTGCTGCCGCGATAGAAGCGTTCAAGCACAAGGCTGCGTTCATGAGCGGGAATGCCTGGCCCGTCGTCTTCGACCGAAAGATGAACCGGATCCGCGTGCAAGGCCAGCGTGACGACGCCACCGGGCCGGTTGTAGCGAATGGCGTTGTCGATCAAATTGCCCATCAACTCACGCAGCAGGTGGGCATTGCCGAAAATGACGACGCCGTGCTCCGGTCCTTCGTAGCCAAGGTCTATCTGTTTGTCCAGGGCGTTGTCCGCCCAGCGTTCCACTTCTTCCCGCGCCAGATCGGCCAGATCGACATTGTCAAGATTGAGATGTTTTTCGGCCTGGTGTTCGGAGCGCATCAGCGTCAACAGCTGATGCGCGACACGATGAAGCCTGGTAACTGCGCGATGCACGTCATCCAGCGCCTGATCCCTCTTCGATACATCCCGTTCGCGCAACGCGCGCTGGGTTTGCACCTGCAGCGTCGCCAGGGGCGTTCGCAGCTGGTGCGCGGCATTGGAGATGAACCGTTTTTGCGATTCCTGTTCGTCGCTGAGTTTTGCAATCAGCAGGTTGATGGCGTTTATTAGGGGCTTGATCTCCGCCGGCATATTCTCAGTGTCGGCCACGGGCGCCAGGTTGGCGGTTTCGTAGCTCCCCAGCCGGGCAGCGACGCTGTCGACTTTCGATAAACTGCGCGTGACCGCCAGCCAGATGAACACACCGCCCATCACCATCACCGCGATCTGCAACGGCGCCCACTGCGAGAATATCTTGCCAGCCACCTGTTCGCGCTTATTCATGGTTTCCGCGACCTGGATATGGATGGTGTCGTTGACGCCCGAAGGCGCAGGCATGTCCATCGATACCACGCGTATCAGCCGCCCATCCAGGACGGCGTCGTAAAAGGCCGGTTGCTCGGTCGCCTTCGCCGCAGGGGCGGGCGGAATCACTGCGTTGCTCAACAGGTTGCCCTGCCTGGACGACGACGTCTGCCAGTAGATCCGGTCCACCCGGTCCCACTGGAACATTTGCACTGCTTCGGGAGGCAAGGCCAGTCGCACACGTCCATCTTCGGACTTGATCTGGGCTGCCAGCGTCATCGCCGAGTCCAGCAACCATTGATCGTGTACTTGATAGCCGATGTGGCGGGCGATGAACATGCCGCCTACCGCGCCGAGCGTCAGCACCACGAGAATGGGAATCGCCAGGTGCAGCAGCAGCTGGCGGCGCAGGCTGGGCTGCGGCTTATTCATCTACACGCTCGTCCAGGCGGTATCCCAGGCCGCGCAGCGCCCGTATGTGTACCTGCGACTGGGCGTCGGCCAGCTTGCGCCGCAACCTGCTGACGAATACTTCGATCATCGCGGAGTTCTTTTCTTCGGCATGGTCATAGATATCGTCCAGGAACTGCGACTTGCTGACCACGCGCCGTGGACGTCGCATCAACAGGCTAAGCACCGATGCTTCGGCGGCGGTCAGCGCCAGCTCGCGGCCGCGCACACTCGCTTGTTTGGAGACCGGCTCAAAAACGATGTCGCAAAAGATCAGCTGCGACTCGTTCGGCGCGCTGCGGCGCAGTAGCGCGCGTATCCTGGCCTCCAGCTCGGGCAGCGCAAACGGCTTGGCAAGGTAGTCGTCGCCGCCGGCGTCGAGGCCCAGCACGCGGTCGTCGAGATCGAAGCGCGCGGTCAGTATCAGCACGGGCGCCGTCAGTCCCGCCTTGCGCAAGCGGCGCAGCACTTCCAATCCATCCATGTCGGGTAGCCCGAGGTCCAGCACCACCAGGTCGTAGGTCGTCTGCGCACACGCCTCCAGTGCCGAACGGCCGTCGAACACGACATCGGTCACGTAATCGGATTGCGCGAGTGAGCTGCTCAAACCATGAGCGAGTTCCCGGTCATCCTCAACAAGCAAAAGTGGCATGGCGATTCAATATGGGCAAGGTTCAGGCAAGGTTGACTTTGTATCATCAACTATCGCGGTGAGGTACGTCACCGCATTCTAACTGACACAGGAAGCTCCATGGGTATGAAAAAGCAGCCGGCCGCCATTGTCATGGTCTTGTTACTGGCATCGGCTTCCATCGCCGGATATCTGCTGTTCCAGCCGCCGCCGGCCGCACGTGCTGCCAATGTGGCAGCGGCGCCGGCGCCGGATCTCGACCGGATACAGTTCCCGAGCGGAGCACCGCAACTGGCGATGATACAGGCGCAGATACTGCCTGCGGTTGGCATTCCCGCCGGCGACACCCTCAGCGCCCGCGTGGTGTATGACGAAGATGTGACGGCCAGGATAGGCGTCGGCGTCAACGGCCGCGTGGCCGCGATCAAGGCGGCGCCGGGCTCTCCGGTCCATGCGGGACAGGTGCTGGCCGAAATCGATTCTCCGGATTTTGGCGCCGCCCTGGCGGACCTGAGCAAGGCGCGTGCTGACGAAGAACGCAAGCGGAAGGCGATGGAGCGCGCGAAGGAACTGGTGCCCGGCGAGGCCATCGCCAGCAAGGACTCGGAAGCGGCGCAGTCGGATCTCGACCAGGCGCACGCTGAGACCTTGCGCGCGCAGCAGCGCGTACACAGCATCAATCCACATGGCGACCGTATTCAAGGGCAGCGTTTCAGCCTGGTCAGCCCTATCGACGGCGTCGTTGCGGAGCGCAGCGTTACGCCGGCGCTGGAAGTGTCGCCGGGGATGCCGGCGCCGCTGTTCGTGCTCACCAATCCCAAGCGGCTTTGGCTGATGATCGACGTGCCCGAATCCATGCTGGCCAGCGTCAGGCAGGGCGCAAGCGTGGATGTTGAAAGCGATGCTTTCCCGAACGAGCATTTCAAGGCCACGATAGCGCAGCCTGGCCTGGTGGTCGATCCCAACACGCGGCGCGTCACGGTGCGTGCGCGTCTGGACAACCCGGCCGGCAAGCTGCTTCCCGAAATGTACGTCCGCAGCACGCTGCTGCAGGAGCGCGGCAACGCCGTCAAGGTGCCCAACACGGCGCTCGTCAATCGCGGCGTGTACACCTATGTGTTCGTGCAGTCGGCGCCGCAGCAGTTCCAGCGGCGCCAGGTGAGGATGCTCACGCGCGGGAACGATGCCAGTTATATCGGCGCGGGCGTGTCCGGCGGAGAGAACATCGTCACCACCGGCGCGCTGTTGCTGGATGCTGAAATGGGCGCACGCACGGGCGGAGCGCCATGATCGACCGTTTGATCGTATTCGCGCTGCGCCAGCGGGTGTTCGTGATGGTGCTGGTGTGTGCCTTGATAGGGTTCGGCTTCTACGCGTTGTCCAACCTGCCGATTGAAGCTTTTCCGGATGTGCAGGATGTGCAGGTACGCGTGATTTCGCAGCTCTCGGGCCAGGCGCCGGAGGATATGGAGCGTACCGTCACGCTGCCGATCGAGCGCGAGGTGGCCGGCATTCCCCACCTGATCAACGTGCGCTCGGTGACGATGACCGGCCTGTCCATCGTCACACTCACGTTCGACGACGAGACGGATAACTATTTTGCGCGCCAGCAGGTCAGCGAGAAGCTGTCGACCGTCACCTTGCCCACCGGCGTGCAACCGCAGCTGGCCCCTTTGTCGACCGCCGTGGGTGAAGTCTACCGCTATGCGATCGATGCGCCGCACATGTCCGAGGCGGACATCCGCACCTTGCAGGACTGGACGATCAGGCCCGCGCTGCGCATGACGCCCGGCGTGGCCGATGTGGTCAGCTTCGGTGGCACCATCCGCGAGTATCAGGTCGAAGCCGATCCCTTCTTGCTGGCCAAGTACCAGGTAACGCTGGACCAGGTGAGTCAGGCGATTGGCAATGGCACGGGCAGCGCCGGCGGTGGCCTGGTCAAGCTGGGCGACGCATCGCTCATCGTGCGCTCGGCCGGTCTGTTCACCAGCCTGGCCGACATGCGGCAGATCGTCGTCACGTCGCGCCAGGGAAGGGCGATCACCGTGGGTGACGTCGCCACCGTGCAGGCGGGCGAACGGCCGCGCTTCGGCATCGTCGCCGCCGACCAGCGTGACAGCGTGGCCGAGGGCATCGTCTCGATGACCAAGGGTGGCAATCCATCCAAGATCAATACCGAATTGAAGGAGCGTATTGCGCAGCTGCAGAAACGCCTGCCGGCCGGCGTGAAAATCATTCCGATATACGACCGCACCGAACTGGTTCACCATACCGTGAAAACCGTGGCGGAGAATCTGGTGATCGGCGCCTTGCTGGTGATCGTCATCCTGGTCGTGTTCCTGTCCAGCTGGCGGGCCGCGCTGATCGTCGCAACCGTGATCCCCCTGGCTTTGCTGTTTGCGTTTGTGCTGATGAATGCGCGCGGCGTATCCGCCAACCTGATTTCGCTGGGCGCGGTGGACTTCGGCATCATCATCGATAGCGCGGTGGTGATCGTGGAAGCGCTGATGGTGCGCATGGCGCTGATGCCGGTTCATGAGGCGAATCCGATTGAAGCGCGCATGCACGTGCTGCACCGGACGATGAGCGACATGGCGCATCCTGTGCTGTTCTCGAAGGCGATTATTATCCTGGCCTTTGTGCCGATCTTCACCTTCCAGCGGGTTGAGGGCAAGATCTTCACGCCGGTCGCCTTGACGCTGTCGTTCGCGCTGGCCGGCGCGGTGCTGCTGACGTTCACGCTGCTGCCCACCTTGCTGTCCTGGACCACCCAGCGCAGGCCGCTGGTCGAGGTGCACCGGGCCTGGCTGACCAATCTGCAGCGGCGCTATCACGCGCTGCTGGATGGCACGCTGCGCAAAACTAAGCTCGTGCTGTGGGTGTCGCTGCTACCGCTGGCTTTGGCGTTTGCCCTGTCGCCGCGCCTGGGCAGCGAGTTCATGCCCAAGCTGGATGAAGGCAATATCTGGCTCACGATTACCTTGCCCACCTCGGCGGCGTTGGAGACCACCAAGGCCGTCGAACGCCAGATGCGGAAAAAGCTGCTGGCTTATCCGGAGGTCGCGCACGTCATCAGCCAGGCAGGCCGCCCGGACGATGGCTCCGATCCCAAGGGCCCGAACAACCTGGAAAGCCTGATCGACCTGCAACCGCGCAGCCAGTGGCGCTTCCGTGACAAGGAAGCGCTGGTGGCCGACATGTCCGCCAGCCTGGCGGCTATTCCCGGCGTGACGACGAATTTTTCGCAGGTCATCCAGGATAACGTCGAGGAATCGCTGTCTGGCTTTCGCGGCGAGATCGTCGCCAAGATCAGCGGCAGCGACCTCGCTATCCTCGACAGCAAGGCGCAGCAGTTGATGGACGTGATCCAGTCCATCCCCGGCGCCTCCGATGTCGATGCGACCCGCATCGGCGGCCAGAGCGAAGTGGTGGTGACGCCGGATCGCAGCCGCATGGCGCGCTACGGGATTTCGATCGGCGACGTCAACACGCTGGTCAACCAGGCGCTGTCCGGCGCGGCCGTGACCAGCTACTTCGAGCAGGACAAGCGCTTCGACGTGGTCTTGAAAATCAATGAGCAAAACCGCAAGGGCATCGATGCCATCGGCAATCTGCGCCTCACTGTGCCGGGGACGCAGGTCGGCAACGGCATGGGCACGGTGGCGCTGCACGATGTGGCCACCATCGAATTGCGGCAAGGCGTGTCGCGCATCCAGCGCGAGTCGGGCTCCCGCAGCGTCATCGTCAAAATGAACCTGCTGGGACGCGACCAGGGCAGCTTCATCGAAGAGGCCCAGCGCGCTGTTAGCGAAAAGGTCAAGCTGCCGCCGGGGTATGAGATCACCTGGGGCGGCCAGTTCGAGAATTCCCAGCGCGCGGCCAAGCGCCTGGCGGTCATCATCCCGCTGACGATACTGCTGATGTTTTCCCTGCTGTTCTGGGCGTTCCGTTCCGTGCGGCTGGCGGGGCTGGTGCTGGGCATGGTGCCGTTCACCATGATAGGCGGGCTGGCGGCGCTGGGCCTGGCCGGGTTGCACCTGTCGGTGTCGGCGGCGGTCGGGTTTATCGCGGTGGCCGGTATTTCGGTGCAGAACGGCGTCATCATGGTCGAGGAAGTCATGCAGCGCGTGCGCGAAGGCGCGGCGGTGGCGCAAGCCATCGTCGGCGGCGCCGCGATGCGCCTGAGGCCTATCCTGATGACGGCCCTGATGGCCGGCATGGGCTTGCTGCCTGCCGCGCTGTCGCATGGCATCGGCAGCGAGACGCAGCGGCCGTTTGCCTGCGTGATCGTCGGCGGCATCGTCAGCGGCACGCTGTTCACGCTGCTGGTGCTGCCGGCCGCGCTGCGGCTATTTGGTAACTTCTCTGAACCGGGCGACACCGCCCCCATGAACCCATGACCTTACTATTGCCGATGAAATTGCGCCATCGCCGCATCTGCGCCGCGATGCTGGCGATACAGCTCGCGGGATGCGCGGCCGGGCCGGACTATCAACGGCCCGCGCTGGCCGTGCCGCAGACGTATGGTGCGGCGCCGGCCGTCATCGCCGCGCAGCGGTATGTGATGCAGCAGGACATACAGAACAATTGGTGGACGCTGTTCAAGTCTGCGGAGCTCAATGCGCTGATCGAGCAGGCATGGTCCGCGAATCCGGGCATCGAAGCGGCTGAGGCTGCGCTGCGTGCGGCGCAGGAGAACGTCTACGCGCAGCAGGGCTATTTCTATCCGACCGTGCAGGCTGGCTACACGCCGGCCCGCACCAAGGTTGCGGGCAATCTGGGCGGTAATTCTCCCGGCGTCCAGGGCAATGGATCGGTGATCAGCGCCAAGCAGAACACGCCTGCCAGCGAGGGCGGCACCGCGCCATTCAACGCGCCCGTGATCTACAACTTCCACACCGCGCAGCTGACTGTCGCCTACACGCCCGACGTGTTCGGCGCCAACCGCCGGCAGCTGGAGTCGCTGCAAGCGCAGCAGCAGATACAGCGCTTTGAACTGGAGGCGGCGTACGTCACGCTGGCATCGAACATCGTCGCTGCCGCATTCCAGGATGCCTTGTTGCGACGGCAAATGGCGGTGGTCAACGAGATGATCGAGGCGAACCAGCTTGCGCTGGCCTTGGCCCAGCGTCAGTTGAAGGCCGGTTATATCTCCCGCCTGGAGTTGTCGGCGCAGCAGGGCGCCTTGGCGCAGTCCAGGCAGCTGCTGCCCGCGCTGCAGAAGCAGTTCGAACAGAATCGCGATCTGCTGCGGGTGCTGGCGGGCATTCCGGTCGACGGCGAGGTGCCAGGGTTTGCCTTGGCTTCCTTCCATCTGCCCGAGGAATTGCCATTGACCTTGCCCTCGTCCCTGGTCGAGCAGCGCCCCGATGTGCGGGCGGCCGAGGAAGCGCTGCGCTCTGCCAGCGCCGAGGTCGGCATAGCGCGTGCTGCGCGCCTGCCGCAATTTTCCATCTCGGGTTCGGCAGGAGGTGCGGCCAGCCAGTTCGGGCAGATGTTCTGGACCAGCGGGAAATTCTTCGACCTGACCGCGAGCGTCACGCAATCGCTGTTCGATGCGGGCACGCTCAAGCACCGCGAGTCGGCTGCGCATGAGTCGCTGAAGGGCGCTGTTGCAACCTACAGGTCGACAGTCGCCACCGCTTTTCAAAACGTTGCGGATGTACTGCACGCCATTAATGCAGACTCGGGCACCCTGCAAACGGCGGTCGACGCCAGGGATGCCGCTAGGGCCGCTGTCGACATCACCGAACGGCAGCACGCGCACGGCGCCCAGGATCGCCTGGCCCTGATCGTGGCCGGACAGAATCTGCGCCAGGCCGAGTTGCAATTGGCACAGGCGCAGGCAAGCCAGCTCGGCGATACGGCGGCATTGTTCCAGGCGCTGGGCGGCGGCTGGTGGCATCGGAAGGAAGACTAGCCATGACGATATTTATTCACATAATCAATCAAGGAAGCACTATGCGTCGGATGACAGGCGTTTTATCGATTGCTGCTTCGGCCGTACTGCTGGCCGCTTGCGCAAGTAAAAGTGACACCAGGACGGTCAACTGGCAGCAGGGCGGCAAGCGGGCATGGGTGGTCAGCGAGTTGGACCCTGATGCACCGCGTGCCACGTTGCGGCCATGCCTGGCCAATTTATCCGCGGCCGACTACGCAAGCCGGCATTTCGTCGAGGTGAGATACCACCACGCCAGGCTGATACACCACGAAATAGCCGAGCTGCCGCCGGGCATGGCGATCAAGGCAGGGGATGAGATCGAACTGTGGCCGGCGGACTGCTCGGCAGGCAAGCTCTCGCGGATCGGCAAGGCATTGAACTGACGCGATTGTAACGACATCGCCGCCGCCGGGATGGCGGCGGCGATGGATGCTGCTTTTACAGAGACTTCAGGAACGCCAGCAGCGCATCGCGGTCGGCCTTCGACAGATTCTCGAAGCGCTGGCGCGATTTGTCGGCCTCGCCGGCGTGCCACATGATGGCTTCGGTGAGGTTGCGCGCGCGGCCGTCGTGCAGATAGCCGACCTTGCTGCTGTTGCCCATCACCTTGTCCGTGTAGCCCAGGCCCCACAGCGGCGAGGTGCGCCACATGCCGCCCTTGGCCTGGCCTTCGGCGAACTTGTCCGCCAGGCCCGCACCCATGTCGTGCAGCAGCAGGTCGGAGTAGGGACGGATGGTCTGGTTGCGCAGTTCCGCGAACAGATGGCCCGAACCGGTTTTCATCTCGGCGGTGTGGCAGGCCACGCAGCGCATGCCCTGGAACAGCTTGGAACCCGCCGCGACCTGCTGCGCATCGACCCGATGCTCATCCAGCGGCGCCACGCCTTTCGGGAAGCCGCTTGGAATGCTGCGCTGGGCCGGCACGGCCACCAGCGACAGATAGCGCGAGATCGATTGCAGGTCCGCTTCCGTGATGCCTTTTTGCGTGCCGCCGGCCGCGCAGCCGGCGGGGCCGGTGGCGCAGGCGCGGTTGGGATAGACCGGCGATGTGACCGACATATCCAGCAGCAGCGCTTCGCTGGCCTGGTGGCGCAGCGTGGCCTTGGCTGCCTTCCAGCCGAAGCGTCCCAGGCGCACGGCGCCGGTCTCAGGCTCGTACACATAGTTGGCCACGCCGATCACGCCATCCGCATCGGGCACGGTGCGGGCGCGGGCAATGATGTCCGCTTCCGGCACGGCTTCCAGCAGGCCGGTGCCGATCATCGGCTGGGCGGCGCGCAGCGACCAGATGTCCGGCACCGGACCTTCGAAGGCCAGCGTCGGCTTGCGCAGTTCGACGGCGCTGCCGTCGGCCAGCTTGACGGTGCGGGATTCGAAGCCGCCCACGCTGACCGTGTTGCCCCAGTTTTGCGGTGCGCCGCCGGCCGAGTAGGCGTTCATCTGCACCGCCGTACCGTACTGCGCGTGCGGTACTTGCTGGCCTTGCGCATTGGTGCTCGCCACCCGGATCGACATGGCGTCGAGCTTCTGGTTGACGGCGATCGGCGCCGGGCTGCGGCCGTTGTTGACGTGGCAGGCGATACAGGCGGACTGGTTGAAGCGCTGTCCCTGCAAGCCCACGGCCGCTGCGTAGCGGTCGTTGCCGGGTTCGTTGTGGTCGCCCGTGGTGAAGTTGGTGTGCACCAGGCGGCGGCCTTCGACGAAGCGCTGCATGTTCTGCATGCCGATGTTGTTATGCGGCTGCTGGAACATGAAGGCGCCGTTGTCCGAGTAGTTGTAGGACACGGAGCCCTGGCCGCCGGACAGCGTCTCCTCCGGCAGCGGCACCGAGTTCAAACGGGGCTGCACGCCGTACCACGGCTTGAGGCCGGCGCCGACCACATAGGTCCACTCGTAGGAGTAGTAGCGGATGCCGCCGGTGTCGCCGTTGGCGGTCATCGATGCGGAGGTGGAGAACATCGACGGCGAGACTTCGATGATGTCGCCCGCCACCAGCGGACGCGCTTTCACGTCCTGACCGTTGGGCATGCCGTTGGCATCGAGGTCGCCGTGGCCCGGGTATTCCTTGATGCGCAGCGTGCAGGCGTTGTTCAAGCCATCCGCGCTGGCCAGCTTGCCGGCGGCAGGGTAGGCCACCGGTTTGCAGATCGTCACGTTGCGGTCCACCAGCTCACCCGGCGCCATCCAGCCGTAGCCGGTCACGCCCGGACGGTCGAAGCCGCGGAAGAAGGCGATCCCGCCCGGCAGGAAGTCCACCGTGGTGTACTGGTTGACGATCAGCGTAGGTTTCGTAACGCCTGGCACGCGGCTGTTGTCGATGATCTCCACGCCCCAGCTGCGGTTCTTGAAGTAGTTCGAGACGAAGGTCAGGTAGTTGCCCGGGCCCTTGTCGACCGGCAGGCCGGTGGCGGGATCGACCGTCTCGTTGGGGCCGTAGCCGATCTCGTTCCAGTCCTCGCCCCGTTCGCGGCCGTGGCGGGCCAGGCCGCGCGCGCCGAAGCGCGTCACCAGCGTGCCGTCGGGCAGGGTGAATTGCAGCGTTTCCAGCGGCTGCGCGGCGGCGGGCAAGGGCGCCCAGCCGGCGCCGCTGGCCGGATACTTCAGCGGCGAGGTGGCGCTGCCGGCCAGCGTGTTGTCGCTGCCTGGCGTCTTGAATTCCACTTCGTACAGCGAGTAGCCGTACTGGGTGGCGCGCGCCACGCCTTGCAGGCGGATGTAGCGGGCGTTGATGCCGAGGTTGAAGAACTCTTCGGTGCCGCCCTGGCCGGCGCTGACGTAGCGCACCTGCGACCAGGTCTGGCCGTCGTCGGACACGCGCAGCGAGTATTGCTTGCCGTAGGCGTTTTCCCACAGCAGTTTCATGTAGCCGACCTGGGTCTTGGCGCCGAAGTCGAACTGTATCCAGGCGCCGTCTTCGGCGGTGCTGGCCCAGCGGGTGGCGGCCTTGCCGTCGATGGCCATCGATGCCGCCAGGCCGCCGTTTTCCACCTGCGACGAGGTCGCAGCGACCGGCTTGATCGCCACGCCGGGCTGGCTCGGGTCGATGACGACCGGCGGCGGATTGTCCACCGGCGGCGTGACCGGCGGCGCTGTCACCGGCGTGCCGGAGAAGGCCTGGATCTCGAAGATGGAATAGCCGTAGTTGGTCGAGCGCTTGATGCCTTTCATGCGCAGGTAGCGGCCCTGGCCGTTCAGGCCGGTCCAGTCTTCGCTGCCGCCCTGGCTGTTGTCCACGGTCTTGATCGTGGTCCAGGTCGCATTGTCGTCCGAGACCTGCAGCAGGTACTGGGTGGCGTGGGCGTTTTCCCACTCGATGTGGACGCGGGTAATCGGCTGGGATTTGCCGAAGTCCAGCGTCAGGTACTGGTCGTCGGCGAAGCCGCTGCCCCAGCGGGTCGTATCGTTGTGGTCGATGGCGGCGGCGGCCGACAGGTCGCCCCGTTCGGAAGAGCTGGCGGTGGCGCTGAGCGGCGTCAGCGCGACTTCGGCCGACTGCGCCGCGCCGCCCTGGACCTTCATCGCGCTCAGCATGCGCGCGCTTTGCGGCGCGGCGGCCTGGTCGCCCCCGCCGCCGCATGCGGCCAACGCGAGCGTCAAGGCCAGGGGCAAGCCCTGTGCCGCGAGATTCCTGCTACGTTTGTTCATAGTACGTCCTTGTTCGTGATGGCGGGGTGCTGGATGTGGAAGCGTTTCCATATCCGGCCGTGGCTTTCCGATCGGGGTGTTACGGTTCAAATCAGGTACTGGGGTGTTGGAGCGGTGAACTATTGCCCGGATTGAGTTTTATGAAAACTTTCGATGGGGCAATAGTTGTGAAGATATCTTGAGTCATCAGACATGTCAAGCGTGCGTGCGCGCACGGTTGAAAAGCGCAGTTGCGCGATTTTTTTACTACGCCTTGACGCCGACGATGACGCTGGACGCCTTGAAGGCTGCGGTCGCGGTCTTGCCTGCGGCCAGGCCGAGGTTTTGCACGCTGTCGTTGGTGATGATGGCGGTGATCAGGGTGCCGCTGCCGACGGTCAGCTTGACTTCCGAGTTGACCGCGCCCTCGACGACTTCGCTCACCGTGCCGGTCAGCTGATTGCGGGTGGACAGGCGGACGCCGGTGGTGTCGGTCAGCAGGATGACGGAGGAAGCCTTGATCAGCGCGAAGGCGTCCGAACCGGCCTGCAGGCCCAGGGATTCGGTGCTGCTGTGGGTCAGGATGGCGACGATGACCTGGCCATCGGGCAGGGTGATGGCGACTTCGTCATTCACGGCGCCGCGCTGGATGGACGAGACTTTGCCGCTCAATTGATTGCGAGCACTGGTAAACATGGTTTCTCCTTGACTGTGGTGGATCGTTCAAAGGAGTTATGTTAACCGACCGGCCGGTGGGCCGGCCAGTGTCGCGGCCAGAATCGATATATATGGTTTAGCGTATATGCCGTCATCCATGCGCCGGCAGGGCCAGCCGTTGTGCGGCTGGACGGGCCAGCCTGGCCGGCGGCCGGTGCGCCTGGTCCAGCTTGAATACGCTGACCACCTCGGACAGTCCGGCAGCCTGCTCCTGCAGCGAGGCCGCCGCCGCGGCCGCCTGCTCCACCAGCGCCGCATTCTGCTGGGTCACGGTATCCATCTGCGCGACCGCCTGGTTGATCTGCTCGATGCCCACTTCCTGCTCCCGGCTGGCGGCGGTGATTTCGCCCATGATGTCGGTCACGCTGCGGATGCTGGCGACGATCTCGTCCATCGTGACGCCGGCCTGGTTGACCAGCCGGGCGCCGACGCCGACTTTTTCGACGGAATCGTTGATCAGCGCCTTGATCTCCTTGGCGGCGGCGGCCGAGCGTTGCGCCAGGTTGCGCACTTCCGACGCCACCACCGCGAAGCCCCGGCCTTGCTCGCCGGCGCGCGCCGCTTCCACCGCCGCGTTCAGCGCCAGGATGTTGGTCTGGAAGGCGATGCCATCGATCACGCCGATGATGTCGACGATCTTTTTAGA
The DNA here is from genome assembly GCF_009380165.1 of Rugamonas rivuli. Lineage (GTDB taxonomy): Bacteria > Pseudomonadota > Gammaproteobacteria > Burkholderiales > Burkholderiaceae_D > Rugamonas > Rugamonas rivuli. Next base: position 753,440 of record NZ_WHUF01000001.1, on the reverse strand, counting down.
TGAGTCGTTGATCGAATTCATCGTCACCACCACCTCGGCCACCACCGAACCGCCGCGTCCGGCCACGTCGGAGGCGGAGGCCGCCAGCTGGTTGGCCTGGCGGGCGTTGTCGGCATTTTGCTTGACGGTGGAGGTCAATTCCTCCATCGACGAGGCGGTCTCTTCCAGCGAACTGGCCTGTTCCTCGGTGCGCTGCGACAGGTCGAGGTTGCCGCTGGCGATCTGGCTCGACGCGGTGGCGATGGTGTCGGTGCCGCCGCGCACCTGGCCGACGATGTCCTGCAAATGGTTGTTCATGTCCAGCAGCGCTTGCAGCAGCATGCCGGTTTCGTCGGTGGTGCGGATCTCGATCCTGCTGGTCAGGTCGCCCGCCGCCACGGTCTGCGCCACGCGCACCGCCTGCTGCATCGGCCGCGTGATCGAGCGCGTCGCCAGCCAGGCGATCAGCACCCCCATACCGATGGCGGCCATCGACAGCAGTATCATCATCAGGCGCGCGCTTTTGTAGGCGACGGCGGCGTCGTTGCCCGCTTCGGTGTTGAGTGCGGTTTCCAGTTCGGACAGCTGGGTCAGCAGTTCCAGCCATTTTTTCTGCACCGGCCGCAGTTCGCCGATCAGCACCTTGGTCGCCTCGTCGGCCTTGTTGTCCAGGCCCAGTTTTTCCGCCTTGGCGATCAGCGGCAGCGCCGCCGTTTCGGCCTCCTTAATCTTCGGCATCAAGGCCAGCTCGCGGTCGGTGGTGCCGGACAGCGAGGTGAACATCTGGTTCAGCTTCTTTTCCGCCTCGGCGTATTTCTTTTCGTCGGCGCGCATGCGATCCGCCTCGGGCCGCATGTCCTTCATGTCGTTGAGCAGTGCCAGATTGCGCAAGGCGATGGAACGGTCGGTCACGGTGGAGAGCATCAGGTCGGCCAGCTTGCCCTCGGGGTTGTTGACGTTGGCGATTTCGTCCAGCCGCTGCTGCACCTGGGCCATGCGGGTGATGCCCAGCACGGTAACGGCCAGCAGCAGCGCGAGCACAATGCCAAAGCCCGCGCTCAGGCGGGTTCCAATGTTCCAGTTCGAGACATTCACGTTGCTCTCCTTGTCGAGGATGCAGATCAAATGCGTAACGGCAGGCTGGGGCGAGGGTTGGGCCCCGAACGGGATGGACTGCTGCGAGAGTTGTTACTGTGATCCTGATAGTCGCCCTTTGTCAACGTCGATCTTGTTGTAAAAGGAACTCAAACTGTGCCGTAGTGTATTTTTTGAAGGCACAATGAAGCATCCGGTTCCGGCCGAATGCCTAGAGGGGATGGACATGATGCGCACGGTGGCCGCCAAAATGGCGGCGTTGACCCTGACCGCCTTGCTAGGACTGGCGACGGTAACGGCCGTTAATCAATTTCAAACGGACAGGGTCTATGAAGGCGCCAATTTCGGCAACTTCAACGCGGCCCCCAGCCTGGTGGTGCTCGACGAGATGCGCAGAAGTTTTTTGCAGCTCAGTGTCCAGCTCAGCCGTCATATCCACACCTATGCGGGCGAGTCTTCGCCGGAGACCGAGAAGCTGTTGAAGGCCGATCGCCAGGCAGTGTTTGACGCCATCAACAAATACGATATCGACGGCTGCCTGGGCAACAACTGCTACGCGGACAACACCGACAAGGCCTACCTGGAGAAGGAAAGAGTGGTCTGGGCCAAGTACGACGCCGCGCTCGACGCCATCCTGAAGACGGCGCGCGGCGGGCCGTCCGAGATGGCCAAGGCGCGCAGCATGATGCTGGAGGCCGATCCGATGGCCAACGAGCTGCACGATCTGATCACCAAGCACATCGTCTACAACGTCGACATCGCCAAGGATTTCACGGCCAAGGCCATGCTCATCAAGCGCGAAGCGCTATACATCACACTCGGCATAGGCGCGGTCATGGTGGTGCTGATCGGCGGCATGGGCTTCGGCACGGCGCGCTCCATCATCCGCCAGCTGGGCGGCGATCCCGAAGCGGCGGCCAGCGTGGCGGCCCGCTTTGCCACCGGCGACCTCACCGAGCGCATCGAGCTGCGGCCGGGCGATACCGCGAGCGTGATGGCCAGGATCAAGACCATGATCGCCGCCATGGAACGCCTGGCCAGCCGCGCCGAGGCCATAGGCAAAGGCGACCTGGAACAGGAGGTCCAGCTGTCGTCCGAACACGACCGCCTGGGCAAGGCATTGAATGAGATGATACGAATGTTGCGATCCGGCAAGCAAGAGAACGAGCGCCGCAACTGGCTCAAGGATGGCTACGCCCAGCTGTCGAGCTCGCTGAGCGGCGACCTCAGCTCGGAACAGCTGGCCGACAGCGCCGTCGCCATGATAGGCCGCTACCTGGGCGCGGGGCGCGGCGTGTTCTACCGCTACGTCGAAGCCAGCGAGCAGCTGGAGCTGATCGGCAGCTATATGTACACCGAGCGCAACCGCATCGGCGCCCGCTACGCGCTGGGCGAGGGCGCGGTCGGCCAGGTCGCGCGCGAACGCAAGCCCATCATCCTGGCGGTGGCCGACGACGAGCCTGCCCCCATCGTCACCGGCACCGTCCAGGAGACGCCGCGCTATACCTACACCTATCCGCTGGTGCACGAGAAGGAGCTGGTGGGCGTGCTGGAACTGTCGAGCATGGTCGGCTTCGACGAGCGCCGCGTCGAGTTTCTCAACAACGTGACGACCTTGCTGTCGTCGCTGCTGTTCGTGGCCGACCAGCGGGCGCATATCCGCAAGCTGCTGCTGGCCAGCGAGGCGGGCGAGAAGGAGATGCGCGCCCAGAGCGAGCAGCTGCGCGCGGCCAACGACCAGATGCTGGAACAGCAGCGGCAGCTGCAGCAGCGCACCGAGCAGCTGCAGGAAAACAATGCGCGCATGGAAGAGCAACAGCAGCAGTTGCAGCAGCAGACCGAGGAGCTCCAGCAAAGCAACGCGCAGATGGAAGAACAGCAGCAGCAATTGCAGCAGCAGGCCGAGGAAATGCAGCAGACCAATGCGCAGATGGAGGAGCAACAGCAGCAGCTGCAGCAGCAGAATGCCGACCTGCAGGAATCGCGGCGCCTGCAGGAGATCCGCACGCAGCAGCTGGACCAGGCCAGCAAGTACAAATCCGAGTTCCTGTCGAATATGTCGCACGAGCTGCGCACGCCGCTCAACTCCATCATCCTGCTGTCGAAAATGATGTGCAGCGACGACGCGGCAGGCGTCGGCGGCGAGGCCTACAAGTGGGCGCAGGTGATCCACCGCTCGGGCCAGGACTTGCTGCGGCTGATCAACGACGTGCTGGACTTGTCCAAGGTCGAGGCGGGGCGCATGGACGTGCACCTGGCGCCGGTGGCCAGCGCCCAGGTCTGCGCCGACCTGCAAGGCATGTTCGAACACATGGCGCGCGACAAGGGCCTGAGCCTGACCGTCACCGACCAGCTGCAAGGCGATTTCGTCACCGACTGGGACAAGCTGTCGCAGGTGCTGCGCAATCTGCTGGCCAATGCCGTCAAGTTCACCCGGGAGGGCGGCGTCAGCTTCACCATCGGCCGGCGGCCGGGCGCGGCGCTGCCGCTGTGCCTGAGCGTGCGCGATACCGGCATCGGCATCGCCGTCGACAAGCGGTCCGTGATCTTCGAAGCCTTCCAGCAGGCGGACGGCTCGACTTCGCGCGAATTCGGCGGAACCGGGCTGGGCCTGACCATCAGCCAGCGCTTCGTGCAGATGCTGGGCGGCGCCATCGAGTTGAACAGCGAGCCGGAGCGGGGCAGCGAGTTCATCGTGCTGCTGCCGGAAGTCGCGGCAAGCGGCGGCGCGGAGGCGCTGCCCGTGGCCGCCCCCGCCATGGGGCATGCGCCGGCGGCGGCCGTCGCGCCCCAGGCCGACGACCGCGCCCAGCTGGGCCCCGACGACCTGCTCATCCTGCTGGTCGACGACGACGAGGCATTTTGCCTGAGCGTGCTGACCATGAACCGGCGGCTCGGCTACAAGACCGTGCTGGCGCGCACCGGCGCCGAGGGCCTGCAACTGGCGGCGCGGCACAAGCCGCATGGCATCCTGCTGGACCTGTCGCTGCCCGACATGGATGGCAGCGAGGTGCTGCATCAACTCAAGAGCCGGCCCGAGCTGGCGCCGATTCCGGTCCACATCGTTTCATCGCGCGACCGCGACGACGCCTTGCTGTTGCAGGGCGCCATCGGCTTCCTGCAAAAGCCGGCGGACGAAGTACTGCTGGAGCGGGCCGAAGTGGCGTTGCTCGGCGCCGTGGCGCGTGTGGGGGCGGGTGGCAAGGGCATATTGGTTGTCGAAAACGGCGGCATCACCGGCACCGAAGTGGGCGCCATCATCGGCACCAGCCACGGGCCGGTGCAGGCGGCCGCGCCCGGCGCGGCGCTGGACGCCTTGCTGCAACAGCAGCGCTGGCCGCTGGCCGTGATCGACCTCGGCCGCGCGCCGCTGCAATCCAGCCTGGACCTGGCCGCCAGGCTGCGCGAGGCCAACCCCGGCATCGCGCTGGTGTTCTACGCCATCGACCACCCCAGCGACGTGGACAGCGCGGCGCTGCGGCGCTGGTCGGAATGCGTGATCGTCAAGACCGGCCAGGCCGACCGCCGCCTGCTGGAAAACGTCGAACGCTTCCTGCGCGCCGTGCCGCAGCAGCGCGCCACGCCGTCGGCCAAAACGCCTGCGGGGCGCGACGGCAAGCCGCTCACCGGCAAGCACATCCTGGTGGTCGACGACGATCCGCGCAATCTGTTCGTGATGACGGCCGCGCTGGAGCGCCATGGCGCCAGGATCAGCAATGCCGTCAACGGCCGCCGCGCGCTGGATCTGCTGCGCGAGCAGCGCGTCGACCTGATCCTGATGGACATCATGATGCCGGAAATGGACGGCATGCAGGCGATTGCCGCGCTGCGCGCCGACAGCACGCTGAGCAGCATCCCGGTCGTCGCCATCTCGGCCAAGGCGTCGCCGGCCGACATGGCCGACATCCTGGCCAGCGGCGCCGACGATTACCTGTCCAAGCCGGTCGACTACGACGTGCTGGTAGCCAAGGCCGTCAAGTGGTGCGGCGGCCGCGTGTCATGAGCGTGGCGGCGCAGGAGCAGGGCGGCAAGTGGCGCATCGCCGTGCTGGGCCGCGAGCTGGAGGCCGACCGCGACAGGCTGGCCGCCGCGCTGGACGCGCCGGCCGAACAAGAGGTCGAGCTGATCTTCTACGACGCCGACCAGCTGCCGCGCGCCATCCTCGACCTGCTGGCGGCGCGGCTGGAACGCGGCGGACTGCTGAAGATCGTCGCCTATCACGTGCTGCTGGCGCGCAGCCTGATGCGCCTGTCGCTGCCGGTACGCCATATCGCGCCGCAGCCGGCGCGCGCCGCCGCCACCCGCTGCCGCGCGCTGGCCCTGTGCGGATCGGCCGAAAGCCTGGACAAGATCCTGCACCTGGCCGGCCATTTGCCGCTGGCCGATGTCGCCGTGTTCGTGCTGCAGCACGTCGATGAAAACCAGCAGAACCTGTTGGACCAGCTGCTCAAGACCCGCACCGACTACCTGGTGGTGATGCCGCAGCAGCTGATGCCGGTGAAGCCGGGCACCATTTATGTGGCGCCGCCCGGCTATCACATGAAAGTGGCGCACGGCCTGGTGTACCTGACGCGCGACCGCAAGGTGCAATACTCGCGGCCGTCCATCGACCTGCTGCTGGAATCGATGGCCTACGAATACGGCGAGGCGGCGCTGGCGGTGCTGCTGTGCGGTTACGGCTGCGACGGCGTCGACGGCTGCGCCGCCTTGCGCGCGGCCGGCGCCAGCGTGCTGGTCGAGGACGGCGCCGAATGCGGCGACGCCCGCGTCATGCCGGATGCGGTCAACGCCGCCGGCCATGCCGACCACGTGCTGGCGCTGGCGCCGCTGACCAGCGTGGTGGCCGCCACCGTGGCCGGGCCGGAGGCGGCGCCGGAAGGCAAGCTGCTCAACCTGTTCCTGGATGCGCTGGCGCAGCAATACGGCCACGACTTCCGGCACTACCAGCGCGCCAGCCTGCAACGGCGCATCCAGCTGCTGATGGGGCAGTGCGGCCATGCCGGCTTCGACCAGTTCCAGCGCGCGCTGCTGTCCGACGCCGCGCTGTTCGAACGGCTGGAGGCCGAGCTGCCGGTGGGCGTCACCAGCTTCTTCCGGCATCCGGCCCAGCTGCGGCAGCTGCGCGAGGACGTGTTGCCCTACCTGGCCAGCTTCCCCCTGATCAAGCTGTGGTCGGCCGGCTGCTCCAGCGGCGAGGAAGCCTATTCGCTGGCCATCCTGCTGGAGGAGCTGGGCCTGCTCGAACGCAGCCACCTGTTCGCCACCGACATGAATCCCTACCTGCTGGACCAGGCCAAGAGCGGCTTGTTCCCGGCCGGCGCGTTGGCGCTCAACCGCAGCCAGTACCAGGCCAGCGGCGGCGAAGGCAGCTTCGACGATTACCTGGCGCCGCGCCGGCGCTTCCTGGAGATCGTGCCGCGCCTGTGCCAGAAAGTGCTGTTCCACCGACACTCGCTGACCGGGGATGGCAGCTTCAATGAATTTCAGCTGATTGTATGTCGCAATGTGCTAATCTATTTCGACGTCGAGCTGCAGCGCCAGGTTCTGCAACGCTTTGCCCGCTCACTGCATGTGGACGGCTTTCTGGTGCTGGGGCCGCAGGATGGCTTGAACCTGGTCGCGCTGGAGCAGGGGTTTGTGCCGCACCCGGGCGGCAACTACGTGTATCGGCGTGCGGAGGGGCATCATGCGTGAGCGCTTCAACATCCTGGTGGTCGACGACAACGTCAACAACCGCCTGACCTTGCGCGCCTTGCTCGGGCGCCTGCCCGGCTGCGGCGTCATCGAAGCCGCCTCCGGCGCCGCCTGCCTGCTGCTGACCGTCGAACAGGAGGTGCACCTGATCCTGCTCGATGTGCAAATGCCGGAGATGGATGGCTTCGAAACGGCCTTGCACCTGCAAATGACCGAGCGCACCCGCAACATCCCCATCGTGTTCGTCACCGCCACCTTGAAGGCCGAGGAGTTCAGCAAGCGCGGCTACGGCCTGGGCGCGGTCGACTATCTGGCCAAGCCGCTCGACGACAACCTGCTGCTGAACCGCGTGCGCCTGTACAAAAGCCTGCACGAGCGCGAGGCCGCGCTGGAAAAGCACGCGCTTGATTTGCAGGCGTCCAACGAGCAGCTGCAGGAAGCGCTGGACCGCCTGCGCATGACCCAGGACAAGCTGGTGCAATCGGAAAAGCTGGCGGCGCTCAGCCCCATCGTGGCCGCCGTCGCGCACGAACTCAACACGCCGATCGGCAACTGCATGACGGTGGCTTCGACGCTGGACGCCGACATCGCCGAAATGGAGCAGATCCTCAATAGCGGCCAGCCATTGAAACGCTCGCAGCTGCTGGAGCATCTGGGCCGCGCGCGCACCGCTTCCCAGCTGATGCTGCGCGGGATGTTCCGTACCGCCGAGCTGGTGTCCAACTTCAAGCAGGTGGCCGTCGACCATGCCAGTTCGCAGCGGCGCACCTTCGACCTCAAGGATATCGTCAGCGGCGTGGTCATCCTGATGAACACGACACTGCGCAAGACGCCGTACAAAATCGCCGTCAACATCCCGGGCGGGCTGTGGATGGACAGCTATCCGGGGCCGCTGGACCAGATCCTGTCCAACCTGATCGGCAATTCGGTGCTGCACGGCTTCGACGGCCGCAGCGAGGGCCTGATCACGCTGGAGGCCTACGCCGAGGGCGAGAACGTGCGCCTGATCTACCGCGACGACGGCAACGGCATGACGGATGAAGTCAAGCAGCACGTGTTCGATCCCTTCTTCACCACGCGCCTGGGCAAGGGCGGGAGCGGACTGGGCATGAGCATCTGCTACAACCTGGTCACGGGCCTGCTGGGCGGCACCATCGAGGCTGCCGACGGCGTCCCTTGCGGCGCCGTCTTCAACATCGTGCTGGCCTGCAAGGCCCCACAGGTCACGCCGGCCTGAAGGTATCCACATTTTTCGCTTGACCGATCAATAACCGCAGGGTTATTATTAATTCCATCACCACACGGTTATGGATTGAAATGACACATTCTCACGACGCGATTTTCCGGGCACTGGCCGATCCTACGCGGCGGGCCATCTTCGAGCGGCTGTGCGCCAACGGCGAGCAGACGGTCGGAGGGCTGACCGCGCAGGCCGAGGTCTCGCAGCCCGCCGTATCCAAGCATTTGGCCGTGTTGAAGCAAGCCGGGCTCGTATTTGACCGGCACGAAGGGCGCCAGACCCACTACAGCGCGCAAGTCAAGGCGCTGGCTCCGCTGCTCGACTGGACCAACCAGATGGCTCGCTTCTGGGACGACCGGTTCGACGATCTTGAAAACCTACTGCAAAGGATGGACCAATGAACGCTATCGCACCTGAACTCCGTACCGTCGTTGTCGAACGGGAGTTTGCACATCCGCCGGAAAAACTCTGGCGCGCGCTGACCCAGCCGCACCTGATCGAAGCTTGGCTGATGAAGAACGATTTCCTGCCTGTGGCGGGACATAATTTCAATTTCAAGGCTGACTGGGGCACGGTCGATTGCCGCGTGACGGAGGTCGAGCCGATCAAGACGCTGGCCTACACGTGGTCGGCCATGGGACTGGAGAGTGTCGTCACCTGGACGCTGGAAGCCAGCGGCAAGGGTACGCATCTGCGGATGGAACAGTCGGGCTTCCGTGCCGACCAGGAGCAGGCCTATCAAGGCGCCAAGTTCGGCTGGCAGAAATTCTTCGGCGCGCTCGAACAGCTGGTGGAGAAAGAAGCCGCCTGATCTGGCGGCAGATGGAGCGCCGGCTGCGGCGCTCCATCGGACTTACGAGGGATTACTTGGAGTTTTCAATAAACTCCAGCAGCTTGTCATCGACCGCACCGATTTTCTGGCCATGCGCGAGCAGCTTGTTTTCCAGCGCGCTGTCCGCATCGACGGCGGCAGCTTGCACGACGGCAGACTTGCCGGCTTCCTTGGCGCCCGTCACCAGCGCCAGATGCACATTCGAACCATGCACCGCGAACGATTTGATGTCGGACGAGACGTCCGAATTGTTGGTGACGATAAAGCCCTGGTAGCCGAGTTTGGGTTCAGGCTGGTCGCTGTCGCTTGCGCTGACGCCTTTTTTCTTCGGCAGGTTTTTCGCCAGCGCCAGGATCTCCTTGATCTGGGCCGGATCGGTCACGACGAAAGTCGGGTTGGGGCGGCCGGAGAAGACCAGCAGTTCAACTTTCAGCGACTTCACGATTTCCCCCGCCTGCGCGCTCGTCAGAGCGCAAAATGTGCCGACCACCAGTAGCGCGTGCTTGATAAAAGATTGCTTCATATGGATATGTCCTGTCTGTGTGGAGAGATCGGATTAGCGGATGTCCGCTTTGCCTTGTCCTTGGACTGCGTCCGACGGCGTGAAGAAGTAGCCGACGAACTGGGTGTAGGCGCCGCGATTGGCCGTTTCGGGATTGGAAATCGTTACGCCGCTGTTGTCGACGTCGGTAGCGCGGGTCTGTCCCGGCTTGTGGGTCCAACGGCCATCGCTGTCTTGACGATACCAATGGTAGTCGTATCCAGGGGCGACCACCAGCGCGATTTTGGTCTTGCCATCCGGCGAAGTGCCGGTGGCGGTGGTTGGCACCAGGCCATCGGCAACGGCCGCGTTGTACACCGCCGATCCCGTCATCGGATAGCCGCTCACGCCGTGCGCGCGGCCTGGCTGGGCGAAGGTGTCGGTGCGTTTGTTGTTCGCGTAGTTGTAGCAGTTGTTATTGCGCTGGGCGGTGCCGTTGTCGTTCCAGTAGGTCGGCTGGTACGAAGGCGTGGAGTAGGTAGGAACAGGCTGGACCGAGGTATTGCTGGCCCACAGCACGGTGTTGTTGGCCGACTTGACCACCAGGTTGCCGCTGGAGAGCAAGTGCAGGTAGGAGCCGGGATTGTTCCAGGTGTTGGTGTGGAACAGGACCTCATTATTCGGACCGTAGACGACCAGATTGCCATCGCCCTGCATTACCGTGGTGGCGCCCGGATGGCCCCAGCTGTTGGCGTGCCACAGAGGCACGTTGTCCGATCGGCGATACAACACCAGATTGCCGTCTCCCTGCATGACCAGATAGACCAGGTTGTTATCGATAGGTTTGATGGATTCGTTGGCTTGCAGAGTCTCGCCGGCGACCAGCTTGTCGGTGTAGCTGTGTGCCGCCGAGGCTTGCAGCGCAACCGAGCACGCCAGGAGAGCCGCTGCAACGCGTAGCGGTTTGAAGCTTTGAGAAAGTGTTGATGCCATTATTTTTCCTATTTTTTTGTGGATTAATTTGCGAGATGTAAATCAGCATTTCACCAAAAATACGGCCATGGTCATTACGTTTCTGAATGCCGCCATCGCTGGCTTCCGGCTGCGATCGTCGGCACCGGAAAAGTATAGGGATTAAGTATTTTTTTGTAAACATTATGTTTGATGCAATATTACAACGAAAAATGACGGTTTATTGCGCTGTGGTGAACGTGTAACGCGGTATTGCAATAGTTGTTGATCGGCGTCATGGCAAAGAGTAAAACTGTGAGGTAGAAAAGCGAGCGCGTTGGCGGGCAAGTGTTCTTCACCGGGAGACTTTTATGAGATCAACGTTCATCGCCGCGGCGCTACTTCTATCGCTCTCGCAACAGGCTCAGGCCCAGGAGGCCATCAATGTGTACGGGGTGGTGGACCTGGCCGTCACGTCCGACAGCAATTCCGGCAAGACGATGGCGGCGGTCGACAGCGGGCAGCAGACCGCCTCGCGCTTTGGCATCAAAGGCAGTGAAAACCTGGGGGATGGCCTGGTCGCCAGATTCGTGCTCGAATCCCAGATCGAGGCGGACAGGGGCGTGCCGTCTTTTGCGGGAACGCTGTTCGGCAGCCAGGCCTGGGTCAGCCTGGCTGGTCCTCTGGGCAGCGTCACGATAGGCCGCATTTTCACGCCTTACTTCGGCGCGATAGCGACCAACGATCCCTTCGATGCCAAGGGGCCGGGCGAATCCACCCGCGTGTTTTACGACAGCGGCGTGCGCATGAATAACACGGTCAAGTATTCCTTGCCGCCGACCTTGCGTGGCTTTTATGGCGATGTGGCGTATGGCGCCGGCGAGGTCGCCGGCAATGCCCGCGCAAACCGGCAGCTGAGCATGGACCTCGGCTACGCGCGCGGGCCATTGAATGTCCAGCTGGCTTACCACAGCACCTACGATGCCTTCGGCAGCAATCCCGCGCGCAGCTATCTGGTCGGCGGCAACTATAATTTCGGGCCGGTGCGCGGCTGGGCCGTGGTCGCGCGCAGCCGCAACGACACCACGCTCGATACCGAGGACACCTTGTTCGGCATCAGCATGCCGCTGGGCCTGGATACCGTCGCAGCCGACTACGTCCACAAGAAAGACAAATTCTATTCCGACGCCGATGCCACCCAGCTGGCACTGGCTTATTACCATACCCTTTCCAAGCGCACCAATCTCTACCTGATCGGCTCGCGGCTGGCCAACGATGCCAACGCCGGCTACCAGGCGGCGCTGCCGGGCGGGACAAGGCGGATAGTCGCCGCCGGGATACGTCATCAATTTTAAGCAGTGGAGTTTACGATGCGCAGTAAGAATCTTGCGGTACGCATGATCAAGACCATGTTGGTGCTGTCATGCGCCTGGTGCAGCTGGGCCAGTGCGGGTGTGGTGATCATGGCGTTCGGCGAAAAGATTCCGCCGTTTTGTTTTCCTGAGAGTGACTCAGGCATCGAGCTGGAAGTGATGCGCGCGGCACTGGCATATCGTGGACACACATTGAAGCCGCGCTACTACTCGTTTGCCCGGATTCCGGTCGAGTTCAAGGCAGGGGAGGTGGACGCCGCCATGACGGACCTCGGCGAGGACATGACGGCCTGGGGCGGATACTACGGCGACCCCGCAGTGTTCTACGATAACGTGTTCATCAGTCTCAAGGAGCGCAACCTGGTCATCAAGAAACCGGAGGATTTGCGCGGGCTGAAGATCATCTCGTTCGTGGGCGCGGCCAAGCGCTATCCCGAATGGCTGGACGAGGTCAAGCGCCAAGGCCATTATTTCGAGCAGAACAATCAGGAATTGCAGGTGCTGACGCTGAATATCGGGCGCTACGACGTGGTGCTCAGCGACCGCAACATCTTCAAGTATTTCACCCTGCAACTCAAGCTCAACAAGGCTTTCCGTCCCAAGCCCATCGTCGAGCAGAGCTTCGTCAAATTCAATCCGATGGACTATCGGCCGGTGTTTCGCGACCCCAAGATCCGCGACGATTTCAACGCGGGCCTGAAGCAGTTGAAGGACAACGGCAAGTTCAACGCGATCTACCAAAAATACCTGGGCGAGAAGGACAAGAACTGACGGCGGTCATCAGCCTATGCTGCACAGCTAAAAGAACGGATAATAGCGGCTACGTCAATTTTGAGCGCTATTTGGGATTCTTTCATGGAAATTAAGGTCAACTTTCTCGACAAGCTTCGTCTCGAAGCCAAGTTCGATGACTTCACGGTGGTCGCCGACCAGCCGATCCGCTATAAAGGCGATGGCTCGGCGCCTGGCCCGTTCGATTACTTTCTCGCGTCATCGGCCTTGTGCGCAGCGTATTTCGTGAAGTTGTATTGCAATACCCGCAATATTCCAACCGAAAATATCCGCCTGTCGCAGAATAATATCGTTGATCCGGAAAACCGCTACAAGCAGATCTTCAAGATCCAGGTTGAACTGCCGGCGGATATCTCCGACAAGGATCGCCAGGGCATCTTGCGCTCCATCGACCGCTGCACCGTCAAAAAGGTGGTGCAAGAAGGCCCCGACTTCGTCATCGAAGAGGTGGAAAACCTGGATGCCGACGCCCAGGGCCTGCTGGTGCTGAATCCCGATTCGGCAGCGCGCACCTATATCCCGGGCAAGGATCTGCCGCTGGAACAAACCATCGCCAATATGTCGGGCTTGTTGGCAGGTTTAGGCATCAAGATTGAAATCGCGTCATGGCGCAACATCGTTCCCAACGTGTGGTCGCTGCATATCCGCGATGCGCACTCGCCGATGTGCTTCACTAACGGCAAGGGTTCGACCAAGGAAAGCGCGCTGGCCTCGGCGCTGGGCGAGTATATCGAGCGGTTGAACAACAACCATTTCTACGCCGGTGCGTTCTGGGGCGAAGACCTCGCCAACGCCGAATTTGTCCATTACCCGAACGAGCGCTGGTTCAAGCCTGGCCGCAAGGATGCGCTGCCCGCTGAAATTCTCGACGAGTACTGCCTCGAAATCTACAACCCGGATGGCGAGCTGCGCGGCTCTCATCTGTACGACACCAATTCGGGCAACGTGGAGCGTGGCATCTGCTCGCTGCCGTTCGTGCGGCAATCGGACGGCGAGGTCGTGTACTTCCCATCCAACCTGGTCGAAAACCTCTACGTCAGCAATGGCATGAGTGCGGGTAACACGCTGGTCGAAGCGCAGGTGCAGTGCCTGTCGGAGATTTTCGAAAGGGCGGTCAAGCGCGAAATCCTGGAAGGCGAGATCGCCTTGCCGGATGTGCCGCAAGAAGTGCTGGCGAAGTACCCGGGCATCCTGGCTGGGATTCAAGGCCTGGAAGAGCAGGGCTTCCCGGTGCTGGTGAAAGATGCGTCGCTGGGCGGGCAGTACCCGCTGATGTGCGTCACCTTGATGAACCCGCGTACCGGCGGCGTGTTTGCCTCGTTCGGCGCGCATCCAAGCTTTGAGGTCGCGCTGGAGCGCAGCCTGACCGAATTGCTGCAAGGCCGCAGCTTCGAAGGCCTGAACGATTTGCCGCGTCCTACCTTTGTCAGCAATGCCGTGACCGAGCCAAACAACTTCGTCGAACACTTTATCGATTCCAGCGGCGTGGTGTCGTGGCGCTTCTTCAGCGCCAAGGCCGACTACGAATTTGTCGAGTGGGATTTCTCCGGCCAGGGTGAAAACTCCAACGCCGAGGAAGCCGCGACCTTGTTCGGCATTCTTGAAACCATGGGCAAAGAGTCGTACATGGCGGTGTATGAGCATCTTGGCGCCGCAGCCTGCCGTATCCTGGTGCCGGGCTATTCGGAAGTCTATCCGGTGGAAGACCTGATCTGGGATAACACCAACAAAGCGCTGCTGTTCCGCGCCGATATCCTGAACTTGCATCACCTGGACGACAAGCAGCTGGAAGCGCTGCTCGACCGCCTGGAGAACAGCGAGCTGGATGAGTACGGCGATATCGCCACCCTGATCGGCATCGAGTTCGACGAGAACACGGTCTGGGGCCAGCTGACGGTGCTGGAGCTGAAGCTGTTGATTCAACTGGCCTTGCAGCAGTTCGAAGAGGCGCAAGAGCTGGTGGAAGCCTTCCTGCAGTACAACGACAACTCGGTTGAGCGCGGACTGTTCTACCAGGCCTTGAATGCGGTGCTGGAAGTGGAGCTGGATGACGACATGGAACTGGACGAGTACGAGTTCAATTTCCGCCGCATGTTCGGCAACGACCGGATGGACGCGGTCATCGGCTCGGTGGACGGCAGCGTGCGCTTCTACGGCCTGACGCCGACCAGCATGAAGCTGGAAGGACTCGACCGGCACGCGCGCCTGATCGACAGCTACAAAAAGCTGCACAAGGCACGCGCCTCGTTCTCGAAGTAAACGCACTGCCCGGTGAATCGCGCTCCCCGCGCGATGATCTTCACCATACGCCCGCCCCGAGCGGCGGGCGTTTCTCCTTACCCCGTCCTGGGGATAGCAAATAATCGGTATGCCATTTGATGATTTTCATAATTGAGTCGGCGGGCGCTCGCTTGCAGAATGGCTGGGCTAGACAAAAATAAGCCAAAAGGCAAAGGAGACCGCCACAATGTCGACGCCCAAGACGCATCGCGTCGCCCTGTTGTTCAACGCGAACAAGATATTTGACCGGGAAGTGATCACTGGCATCGCCGACTATCTGTCGAGTACCCGCAGCTCCTGGGATCTATTCCTGGAGGAAGACTTTCGCCTGCGCCTGTCGGGCATCGAGCGCTGGCAGGGAGACGGCATCATCGCCGATTTTGACGATCCGGCGGTGGCCGCCGCATTGGCGGACAGCCGCCTGCCGGTGGTCGCCGTGGGCGGTTCCTACGCCAACGAGGCGGACTACCCGGTCGGCCTGTCGTACGTGGCCACCGACAACTTCAAGCTCATCAAGCTTGCCTACGACCACCTGATCGAGGCCGGCCTGCGCCATTTTGCGCTGTTCTCCCTGCCCGAGGCCGAGGGCAACCGCTGGGCACAGGAGCGCGAAAAAGCGTTCAGCGCGCTGATGCGGCGCGAGCGCTTCGACGTGGAAATCTTCCGTGGCCTCGCCACCAGCGCCCAATCCTGGGACGAGGCGATGGAGCAGCAGATCCAATGGCTGCACAGCCTGCCCAAGCCGGTGGGCATCGTTGCCGTGACGGATGCGCGCGCCCGCCAGCTGATGCAAGCCTGCATCATCGCCGGGATCGCCGTGCCGGAACAGGTGGCGCTGATCGGCATCGACAACGATCCGCTGGCGCGCATGCTGACGCGTATTCCTCTCAGCTCGGTGATCCAGGGCGCGCAGGAGATGGGGCGCACGGCGGCCCATTTGCTGGACCAGCGCTTGCACGGCGTGCGCCTGCCCGGCACCTGCATCCTGGTGCCGCCGGCCGGGATCAACGTCATGGCCTCCAGCAAGCACGAAGCGACCAAGCATCCCTATGTGATGCGGGCGCGGCACTTCATCCGCCAGTACGCCTGCCAGGGCATCAAGACCGACCAGGTGGCCGACTATGTCGGTATCTCGCGCTCCTCGCTCGAAGCTTATTTCCGCCGCGAGCTAGGCTACAGCGTCCACGACGAAATCCTGCGCCTGCGGCTGGAGGCCGCCACCTCCATCCTTGCCGGCGGCGACTGCAACCTGATCGACGTCGCGATGAAATGCGGCTTCACTTCCAGCCAGTATATGCATCTGGTATTCAAGCGCGAGCTGGGCTGTACGCCACGGGCCTACCAGCATCGCGCCACGCAGGACCGGCACGCGCCGCCTGTACCACTCGAAGGAATCCAGCTGTGATGATAGCCCCATCTGCAGATGCCGGGAGTCCGATCTACCCGGAAGACCAACTGTTCACGCTGCGTAACGCCGACGGCATGCGGGTGACGATCAGCGAGCGCGGCGCCGCCCTGGTGTCGTGGTGGACGCCGGACCGCTACGGCCGCTATGCCGACGTCGTGCTCGGCTATGCCGACCCGGCCGACTATCGCGACAACCAGGTTTATCTGGGCGCGGTGGTCGGCCGCTGGGCCAACCGGATCGCCCGCGGCCGTTTCCTGCTGGATGGCGAGCCGGTGCAAACGGTGGTCAACGACCGTGGCAATCACCTGCACGGCGGCCCGCAAGGCTTCCATGCGCTGCGCTGGCGCGGCGAGGCGTGCGAGGATGAGGTGCTGCTGCGCCTGGTGTCGCCTGCGGGAGCGGCGGGATTTCCGGGCAAGGTCGAAGTGCAGGTGCGCTACCGCCTGGGCGACGACGGCACGCTGTCCATCGACTACGAAGCGGTGACGGATGCGCCGACGCCGATGAACCTGACGGCCCATCCGTATTTCAATCTGAACGGCGGCGGCGCCGACGTGGGCGACCACATGCTGCAGATCGAAGCCGATCACTATCTGGAAACCGACGCCACCGGCATTCCGCTGGGCGTGGCTTCGGTGAGCGGCACGCCGTTCGATTTCCGGCGGCCCGCCGCCATCGGTGCGCGGCTGTGCTGGCCCGACGAGCAGCTGCGCCAGGCCAATGGATTCGACCATTGCTACTGCATCCGCGGACGCGCCGCCGGCCGTGGCGGCGCGCTGAGCGCGGTGGCGCGCGTGGTCGATCCCGGTTCGGGGCGCTGCCTGCAGGTCTCCACCACCGAGGCCGGGCTGCAGTTTTACAGCGGTAACTACCTGGGTGGCGTGCGCGGACGCTCGGTCCGTCCCTATGCGCGCCACGACGGCTTTTGCCTGGAGGCAGGCGCCTTCCCCGATCAGCTCAACAGCGAGCACGCGGCAGCGGTCATCCTGCGCCCGGGCCAGGTGTACCGGCAGACCACGATCTATCGCATCACGCTAGCGTAGTGTGCGTAATCATGAGTCTTATTGGTGAGTTTCGTAATTGCGGATTCACAGTGCAACGGGCAACATTTCAATCGTCGTACATCCAACGTACATAGGGAGACTTTACAAGTGACGAATGCGATGCTGCCCGCCGACATAGAGCGGGCATTGCTGGTAGGCCGGGTCTGGCGCGATGGCGCAGGGCCGGCGGTGGTGGTGGTGCGACGGGGCGAGGTGTTCGACATCACGTCCCACGCATCCACCGTGTCCGCGCTGCTGGAGCGCGCCGACCTGCAACTGGTGGTCGCGCAAGCGCCCGGCGAGTCGCTCGGAAATGTGCGCGATTTGGTCAAAAACACAATCGGCGGCCTGCGCCTGCTGGCGCCGTGCGATCTGCAGGCGATCAAGGCTTGCGGCGTCACCTTCGCCGTCAGCCTGCTCGAACGCGTGATTGAAGAACGCGCCAAAGGCGATCCGGCACGTGCCGATCACTTGCGGGGCGAGATCCAGTCGCACATCGGCGCCGACCTGTCGACGATACGTCCCGGTTCCGAAGAGGCGATGCGGCTGAAGGATGACCTGATAGCGCGCGGCCTGTGGTCGCAGTACATGGAAGTGGGCATCGGGCCGGACGCGGAAGTGTTCACCAAGTCGCAGCCTATGTCGGCGGTCGGCCACGGCGACGCGGTAGGCCTGCATCCGGATTCGAAGTGGAACAATCCCGAGCCGGAGATCGTGCTGGCCGTGAACAGCACCGGCGTGGTGCTGGGCGCGACGCTGGGCAACGACGTCAACCTGCGCGACATCGAAGGCCGCAGCGCGCTCTTGCTGGGCAAGGCCAAGGACAACAACGCTTCGTGCGCCATCGGTCCTTTCATCCGCCTGTTCGACGAGCACTTCACCATCGACACCATCCGCAACGCGGAAGTCAGCCTGCTGATAGAAGGCGTCGACGACGGCTTCGAACTGGCCGGCACCAGCCGTATGCGCGAGATCAGCCGCGATCCGCTCGACCTGGCGACGCAGGCCTGCGGCCCGCACCACCAGTATCCGGATGGCTTCATGCTCTTCCTCGGCACCATGTTCTCGCCCACCAAGGACCGCGACGCTCCCGGCGCCGGCTTCACCCATCACCTGGGCGACCGCGTCAGCATCTCGACTCCCGCGTTGGGCACCCTGGTCAACGAGGTGCAGCGTAGCGACCAGATCGCGCCGTGGACCTTCGGCCTGCGCGCCTTGTTCGAAAACCTGGCCGCGCGCGGCCTGTGGAAAGGCGTGCGATGAACCAACCAGCAACCATGGCGCCTTACGCCAGCTATCGGGATCTGGCCGGCCGTTGTGTGGTCGTTACCGGCGGCGGCAGCGGCATCGGTGCGGAAATCGTCTCCGCCTTTGCCGGGCAGGGCGCGCGCGTGTACTTCCTCGATATCGCCGACACGGAATCGAAGCAGCTGGCGCAAACGCTGCGCGGCGCGGATCACGCACCGGTCTACATTCCCTGCAATATGGCGGACCTGGACGCGGTCGGCCGCGCATTTGCCCGCATCGAGCAGGAAGCCGGCGCGGTGGACATCCTGGTCAACAACTGCGCCAACGACGACCGCCATACCGTCGCCGATGTGACGCCGGTGTATTGGGAGCAGCGGATGGCTGTGAACCTGCGCCACCAGTTCTTCTGCGCCCAGGCGGCGGCACGCGGCATGCGTGCTTCGGGTGGCGGAGCTATCCTGAATCTCGGTTCGATTTCGTGGCATCTCGCGCTGCCCAATCTGAGCCTGTACATGACCGCCAAAGCCGCCATCGAGGGCATGACGCGCGGCCTGGCGCGCGATCTCGGCCCCGACGGCATCCGCGTCAACTGCATCATCCCCGGTGCGGTGCGCACGGCACGCCAGATCGCGCTGTGGCATACGCCGGAAGAGGAAGAGCGCATCCTGGCCGGGCAATGCCTGCCGCAGCGGGTCGAAGTGCAGGACGTGGCGGCGATGGCGTTGTTCCTGGCGTCGGACAGCGCGGCCCGCTGCACGGGACGTAACTACTTTGTCGACGCCGGATGGTACGGAGCATGAGCGCGACCAAGACCACCATGCGCCGCTTCCGGTCCCAGGACTGGTTCGACAACCCCGAGCGGGTCGACATGACGGCGCTGTACCTCGAACGCTTCATGAACTACGGTATCACCGCCGATGAGTTGCGTTCGGGCAGGCCCATCATCGGCATCGCGCAAAGCGGCAGCGACATCAATCCCTGCAACCGCATCCACCTGGAGCTGGCCAAGCGCGTACGCGAAGGCATACGCGACGCAGGCGGCATCCCGATGGAATTTCCGCTGCATCCGACCTTCGAGAATTGTCGCCGTCCGACCGCCGCCATCGACCGCAACCTGGCCTATCTGGGTCTGGTCGAGATCCTGCATGGCTATCCGCTCGATGCGGTGGTGCTGACGACCGGCTGCGACAAGAGCACTCCGGCCCAGTTGATGGCGGCCGCCACGCTGGACCTGCCGGCCATCGTGCTGTCGGGCGGTCCGATGCTGGACGGCTGGTTCGAAGGTGAACTGGTGGGCTCGGGCGCGGCCATCTGGAAGGGCCGCCGCATGCTGGCGGCGGGCCAGATCGATGAAGAGAAGTTCTTGCAGATCGCCTCCGCTTCCGCGCCTTCGGCCGGCCACTGCAACACCATGGGCACGGCATCGACCATGAATGCGATCGCAGAGGCGCTCGGCATGTCGCTGACCGGTTGCTCGGCGATTCCCGCTCCCTACCGCGAGCGCGGCCAGATTGCCTATGAAACCGGGCGGCGCATCGTGGCCATGGCGATCGAAGACCTGCGGCCATCGCAGATCATGACGCGCGACGCCTTCCTCGACGCCATTACGGTCAATGCCGCCATCGGCGGTTCGACCAACGCCCAGCCGCACATCATGGCGATGGCGCGTCACGCGGGCGTCGAGATCACGCCGGAAGACTGGATGCGCTACGGTTACGACGTGCCGCTGCTGCTCAACATGCAGCCGGCCGGGAAGTATCTCGGCGAGCGCTTCCACCGCGCGGGCGGCGTGCCGGCCGTGATGTGGGAGCTGCTGCAGGCGACCCGCCTGCGCGCCGACCGTCCTACGGTGACGGGCCGCAGCATGGCCGCCAACCTGGAGGGCCGCGCCACCGCCGACCGCGAGATGATATTCGCGTTCGAACAACCGCTGAAGCAGCAGGCGGGCTTCCTGGTCCTCAAGGGCAACCTGTTCGACTTCGCGATCATGAAGACCAGCGTGATTTCGGCGGACTTCCGCCAGCGCTACCTGTCCACGCCCGGCCGGGAAGGCGTGTTCGAATGCCGTGTCGTGGTGTTCGAGGGATCGGATGACTACCATGCGCGCATCAACGATCCGGGACTGGAGATCGATGTCCGCACCATGCTGGTGATACGCGGCACGGGTCCGATAGGCTGGCCAGGTTCGGCCGAAGTGGTCAACATGCAGCCGCCGGACGCCCTGATCAAGCAAGGCATCACGGCCTTGCCGACGCTGGGCGACGGCCGCCAGTCCGGCACTTCGGACAGCCCTTCGATCCTGAACGCTTCACCGGAAAGCGCGGCGGGCGGCAACCTGGCCTGGCTGCGTACCGGCGACACGGTACGGGTCGATCTGAACACCGGCAGCTGCAATGTGCTGATCAGCGATGAAGAGCTGGCCGAGCGCAAAAAAATAGCGCCGCCGCCAGTCCCGCCAAGCCAGACGCCGTGGCAGGAAATCTACCGCGCCACCGTCGGCCAGTTGCAGTCGGGCGCCTGCATGGAACTGGCGCTGGCCTACCGAGGCGTAGGCCAGGATCTGCCGAGACATAACCACTAACCGGCCCACTAAGGACGATAATGAGACGACGAGAGTTACTGAAGCACCTGGCTGCCGCCATTCCCGCGCTGGCTGCATCCCCCTATATTTTCGCGGCCGATGGGCAGAGCGAGTCCATGGCCCAGGGACCGTTCACGCCGAACTGGAAATCCCTGTCCAACTACCGCACGCCGGACTGGTTCCGCAACGCGAAGTTCGGCATCTGGGCGCATTGGGGCCCGCAGTGCGAGCCTGAATTCGGCGACTGGTACGCGCGCGCCATGTACGAGGAGGGCAGCGACGCCTACCGCCACCACCTGGAAAAATACGGCCATCCGTCCGAGTTCGGCTTCAAGGATGTGATCCAGGAATGGAAGGCGGACCAGTGGGATCCGGATGCGCTGGTGTCCTTGTACCAGAAAGCCGGCGCCAAGTACTTCGTCGCGCTGGCCAACCACCACGACAACTTCGACCTGTACGACAGCAAGCACCAGCCGGAATGGAACGCCACCAAGCTCGGTCCCAAGCGCGACCTGATCGGCGGTTGGAGCAAGGCCGCGCGCAAGCATGGCCTGCGCTTCGGCGTCAGCGTGCATGCGGCCCACGCGTGGAGCTGGTACGAAGTGGCGCAAGGCGCCGACAAGAGCGGCCCGAAGGCCGGCATACCCTACGACGGCAACCTGAACGCCGCCGACGGCAAGGGCAAGTGGTGGGACGGCCGCGATCCGCAGGCGCTGTACGCGCAAAAGCACCCCCTCAGCAGAAGCATTGCCGACGGCGCCAACTTCGACGAGCAATGGCACTGGCGCAGCGGCGCTTCGGTTCCCAGCAAGGCTTATGCCGACAAGCTGTACGACCGCACGGTCAACCTGATCGACGCCTACGATCCGGACCTGGTTTATTTCGACGACACCGTACTGCCGCTGTATCCCGTCAGCGATGTCGGCATGCGTCTGGCGGCGCATATGTACAACCGCAGCATCATGCGCAAGGGGCAGCTGGAGGCTGTCATCAACGGCAAGATCCTCGACCCGATACAGCGCCAGAGCATGGTGCTGGACATCGAACGCGGGCAGAGCAACCAGATCGAAGCGCTGCCATGGCAGACCTGTACCTGCATCGGCAGCTGGCACTATGACCGGCGCGTCTATGACAGCAAGAGCTACAAGAGCGCACAGACGGTGGTGCAGACGCTGATCGATGTGGTCAGCAAGAACGGCAACCTGCTGCTGAGCGTACCGGTGCGCGGCAACGGCACCATCGACGAACAAGAACGCGCCATCGTCGAAGAGATCGGGCGCTGGATCGCGGTGAACGGCGAGGGCATCTACGATACCCGTCCCTGGTTCGTGCTGGGCGAAGGTCCGGCCATGGAGTCCGCCGCGCCGACGACGGGGCAGGGCTTCAACGAAGGGAAGAACAAACCGTTCACCGCGCAGGATATTCGCTTCACCACCAAGGATGGCGCGGTGTATGCGTTCGCCATGGGATGGCCGGCTGACGGCAAGCTGACCATCAAGTCCATGCGCAGCGGCGGCGAGTACCTGAAAAAGCGCGTTGCCCGGGTTGAGCTGGTGGGACGCGGCAAGCCGCTGGCCTTCAAGCAGAGCGCGGAGGGCTTGCATGTGACGCTGCCGTCCGAAAAATCCGCGCTGCCTTACGCCATCGCGCTGAAGATCGCCTGAATCTATCGGACTCCATGAAAAAATTCAGCTATCTGATGGCGGCCGCCTGCCTGGCGGTCGCCATCCATCCCGCTCGCGCCGAAGCGCCGCGCGAATTGAATCTGTACCAGGGCAAAGCGCTTCCGTCCTGGCATGTCACGGTGGCTGGGTTCGAGGGGCCGGAGCAGGTGTTGGACGGTGCCGCCGTCACGATTCCCAAGCCTGCGGACTCCCGCGTGCCCAGCGGCGTCGTGGGTGCGCGCCAGGGCGAGGCCGCAGGCAGGCATGATGCGCTCACGCTGCATTGGAAGGACGCGTGGTATGCCAGCCTGCGGTTCGACGGTGGTTTGCCGCTGGACTTGCGGCCCTATACCGCCGCGGGCACGCTCGAATTCGACATCAACGTGATCGAACTGGCCCAAGGTGGCATCTACTTCACGATGCGCTGCGGCGCGGACTGCAATCGCAAGCTGCCCTACGTGTTGCCTGCCCGCGCACTTCAGGGCAAGGGATGGCAGCATCTGTCGTTCTCTCTGTCCTGCTTTGCGCGCAAGGAGGACGACTTCAGCAAAGTGGTGACGCCGTTTGCGATGGATGCCACCGGCGCGGGTGAAGTGGCGCTGGCCAACATCAAGCTGGTCAAGCAGGGCAAGGCCAACGCCAGCTGCCCGGACTACCGCACCGAATCGGTCACGCCGACGCCGCTGGCGCATTCCTGGTCGCTTGGTTCGTGGATACCGCGTCATGAGAAAAAGCTGGAGGAGAATCGCCGCCTGAAACAGGCCGGCAAGAATCCGCAGTTGCTGTTCATCGGCGACTCCATCACGGAGGGCTGGGAGAAGTCCGGCAAGCAGGTCTGGCAGCGCTATTACGAGAAGTACGATGCCGTGGCGCTGGGCTTCGGCGGCGATCACACCGAGAACGTGCTGTGGCGCTTGCAGCACGGCGAGGTCGATGGGCTGGCGCCCAAGGTAGCAGTGCTCATGATCGGCACCAACAACACCGGCGACCGCCAGGACGAGCCGTTTGCCACCGCCGCCGGCGTCCGGCGCATCGTCGAGGAGCTGCGCCAGCGCCTGCCGCAGACCAAGTTGCTGCTGCTGGCGATCTTCCCGCGAGACGCGCAGCCGACTTCCTTCCAGCGCCGCTTGAACGAGAAGGTGAACGAACGCATCGCCGCGCTGGCGGATGGACGCCATGTCTACTTCGCCGATATCAATGCCGCGCTGCTCAATCCGGACGGCACGCTGTCGCCAGACGTCATGCCCGACCTGCTCCATCCGGAGGAACGTGGTTACGAGATCTGGGCGCGCACCATGGAACCGACCTTGCAAAAGCTGATGTCGGACCAGCCTTCCTGCGCGCTCAGCGCCGCCCCTCGCTCCGTCGACTATCCCTGGATGTCCATGGCGCGCTGGCAGCAGATGCATGCCGACCAGGTGGCGCGTGCGGAGCAAGGCAATATCGATGTCATGTTCGTGGGCGACTCGATTACCGAGATGTGGCCGAAGCCCTTGTGGGAGGCGAACTTCCAGAAGTTCAAACCCGCCAACTTCGGTATCGGCGGCGACCATACCGGCAATGTGCTGTGGCGCTTGCAGAATCCCGCCATCGCTGGCCTCAAGCCCAAACTGGTGGTGCTGCTGATCGGCGTGAACAACATCAATCTGTGCGGCGAGGGACCGGAGGCGGTCTTCGGCGGCATCGAGGCCGTGGTGGCGAAACTGCGCAAGCAGTATCCGTCGGCGCGCATCCTGCTCAATGCGGTGCTGCCGGAAGGCGAACGTGCGGATTCCAGCGGCCGTCAAAGCGTGGTCGCGCTCAACAAGATGGTCGCGGGGCTGGGAGATGGCAAGACGGTTTTCTTCCGCGATTACGGCGCGCGCTTTGTCGGTGCGGACGGCACCTTGTCGGCCGAGCTACAGCCCGATTTCCTGCACTTTTCCGAGAAAGGCTACCGGGTACTGGCCGATGCAATGCGGCCCGATATCGAATCGCTGCTGACGGCCGATGACATGCGCGCCTTCCAGGCCGCACCTGCCGGCTTTGCGGACGTGCGAGCTAACGTCGCCCAGGGCAGGGTGGAGGAGTTCAGCTACGATTCAAACGTCACAGGAACCCGGCGCAAGGCCAGCGTCTATCTGCCTCCCGGCTACAGCAAGGATCGCCGCTACCCGGTGCTCTACCTGCTGCATGGAATCGGCGGCAACCAGGACGAATGGCGCGGCTACGTGCGCTCCAGCGCCATCCTCGACAACCTGATCGCCGACGGCAAGGCGGCGCCGATGATCGTCGTCATGCCCAACGGACGGGCGCTGGCGGACGACCGCCCGCCACCGGCCGAGCGCACGTTCTCGCCCGAGCATGTGGCAGGCTTCGCGGCCTTTGAGCGCGAGCTGCTGGAATCGCTGATACCGGCCATCGACAAACAGTACGCCACACTGGCCGGGCGCCAGCAGCGCGCCATTGCCGGCTTGTCGATGGGCGGCGGGCAGGCGCTGAATTTCGGCCTTGGCCATCTGGATACCTTCGGCTGGGTTGGCGGCTTCTCGTCGGCGCCCAACACCGGCGCGGCGGCCGCGCTGTTGCCTGATGCGGCCCGCGCGCGTGGTCAACTGCGGCTGCTTTATCTGTCGTGCGGCACGCAGGACAACTTGTTCGGCGTCTCGCAGGGCTTCCATCGCTACCTCAAGGCCAACGACATCCCGCACGTCTGGAACGTTGACGGCCATGGACATGACCGCGAGAGCTGGGCCGACAACCTGTATCACTTCGCTCAACTACTGTTCAAACCATGAAACGACCAATCCGATTGAGGGCGGCAGCCGTTGTATCGCTGTGCCTTGTGGCTTCCGGATTGCTGGCTGGCGCGGCTCCAATGCCGGCCTACAGCTGGCAAAACGTGCAGATGGTCGGCGGCGGCTATGTGGACGGCATCATCGCCCATCCCGCCCAGCGGGGCCTGTTCTACGCCAGGACCGACGTCGGCGGCGCCTATCGCTACGACGCGACCACCGGCACCTGGGCGCCCTTGAACGATTGGACGCCGTCGGCGAACAACAACTGGATGGGCATCGACAGCATCGCCATCGATCCGGGCAATCCCAAGATGCTCTACATGTCCGTCGGCGCTTATGACGGTTGGCCTGGCGTGCCGGCCGGGGCGATCCTGGTGTCGGCCAACCAGGGCGCTAGCTTCACCGCGCATCCCATGCCTTTCCCCATGGGCGCCAACAACACCGGCCGCGACGCCGGCGAGCGCTTGCAGGTCGATCCGAATAATGGTTCCGTGCTGTTCTACGGCACGCGCAACGACCAGCTGCCGTCACCCTACAACAACGGGATGAACGGCTTGTGGACCAGTACCGACAGCGGCAGCACATGGACTCAGGTGGCCGCCGTCAATGCGCCGCCGCTGTCCAGCGACGGCAGTGGCGCCGGCATCGCTTTCATCGCCTTCCTCAAGCCGTCGCTGGGGGCGGGGCGCAGCCAGACCATATTCGCAGGCCTGTCCGACAGCAAGGCGCCTTCCACCCTGTACGTCAGCAATGACGGCGGAGCACATTGGAGCCCCGTCAGCGGCGGTCCTGGCGCGACCAGCAGGGGCGGCATGTATCCGAATCATGGCCTGATCGGTACGGATGGAAGCCTCTACATCACCTACGGCAATGGGCCTGGTCCTTACGGCATGAGCACGGGGCAGGTATGGAAATACCACATCGCTTCAAGGACGTGGCAGAACATCACGCCGCTGGCACCCACCGGCAGCGACAGCTTTGGCTACGACGGCCTGGCGCTCGATCCGCAGAAACCGGGCACAGTGCTGGTCTCCACGGTCAACCGCTACGGCGAGGGCGACACCCTGTACCGTTCGACCAACGGCGGCGGCAGCTGGAGGGACTTGAAGGCCAGGGCGCAGTTCAACTGGGCGCAGTCGCCGTGGGCGCCTTGGGGACACGCCGACGGCTTCCAGAACTGGATGAATCCTGTGATTGACCCATTCGATTCCGACCGTGCCTTCTACGGCACTGGCGGCGGCGTCTTCGGCACCACCAACCTGACCAAGGCCGACAGCGGCCAGCCCACCACCTGGAGCGTGCACGCCAAGGGCATCGAGGAAATCGTGCCGCAGTCCATAGCGTCGCCCAGCACTGGGGCGCCGTTGATCGCCGCGATGGCCGACGTGTGCGGCTTCGTTTTCAATTCGCTGACGACGCCACCCGTATCGATGATATCCACCAGCCGTGGCGTGGGCGTGCCCGGCGCCTGCACTTTCGGCAGCAGCATCGACTGGGCCAAGGGCAAGCCGTCGGCGGTGGTACTGGTGGGGCAGAATCCCTATGCGCGGACGGTGCCGGTTGGCGTCATCTCCAACGATGGCGGCGGCAGCTGGAGCGCCTTCCCGACACTGCCGGCCGGCGTGACGCACGGCTCGGGATCGGCGGCCATAGGCTATGACGGTGCTTCCATCGTATGGGCGCCGGAGTCCCTCGACAACGTGGCGCCGGTCTATACCACCAATGGCGGCAGGAGCTGGAGCACCGCCGCCATCATGGGCAGCCCCTTGCCGGTTGGCGCCAGGCTGCTTTCGGATGGCGGCCAGAATACTTTCTATGCCTGGAAACCCGGCACGACCAGTTTCTATGTCGGCGCAGGCGCGGCCAGGTGGAGCCAGGCGGCTTCGCTGCCGGCAGTGCCAAGGCAGGTGGCGAGCGTGCCGGGACGGGCCGGCGATGTGTGGGCGGCTACCAGCAAGGGGCTGTATCACAGCACCAACGCCGGCACCTCGTGGAGTGCGCCGATTGGCGTTGGTTTGACTCTGACCACTGTCGGTTTCGGCAAAGCCGCCAGCGGCGCCGCCTATCCGGCCATCTACGCCGGCGGCCAGTTCGCCGATGGCAGCACCGGCTTGATGCGCTCCATCGATGGCGGCGCGAGCTGGGTAAAGATCAACGACAGCAATCACCAGTGGGGCGGCATCAGCCAGGTCGTCGGCGATATGCGGACCTTTGGCACGGTGTACCTGAGTGTCGCCGGCGGCATGGGCCGGGGCGTCATCTACGGAACTTCGGCGAACTGAGTCCGTGGCTGTGCGATTTCATATGACGCATTCGCAGATTTCGCAATTGCTGCCCGATAGCGCGGGTTCCACAATGCAGACAACTGAAAAGGAAACATCCGCATGAATTCTCATCACCCAATGCCGTACGCATAGTTGCTGTCTCCAGCTGCCTCCCCTCCGGCAGTTTTTTGGGGCAGCCTCTGGGCTGCCCTTTTTTTTACACGATAATCCTCCCATGAAAATCTCCCACAAAATCAGCCTGATTTCTGTCGCCGTTGCCCTGTGCTGCGGCTCCGTCCTGGCCACAGCGGCCGATACCAATCCCCAGCAGGCGCCGGACTCCAGCCGGCCATGGATGAACCGGAAGTTGAGCGCGCGTGCGCGGGCCGACCTGGTCCTGATGGAGTTGAGCCTGGACGAGAAGCTCAAGCTGGTGTTTGGCTACGTGGGCACCGAATGGAAAAAGAACACGCCGCCGGCGGAATCGCACCAGCAGTCCGCAGGCTTCATCTACGGCGTGCCGCGCCTGGGCATTCCCAGCTTGTGGCAAACCGACGCCGGCCTCGGTGTGGCCAGCCAGGCAGGCCCGAACGCGCGCCAGGGCACGGCGCTGCCATCGGGCCTGAACACCGCCGCCACCTGGGACCTGAACACCGCCTACGCCGGCGGCGCCATGATCGGCGCGGAGGCGCGTGCCTTCGGCTTCAATGTGATGCTGGCGGGCGGCGTCAACCTGATGCGCGATCCGCGCAACGGGCGCAACTTCGAATACGGCGGCGAAGATCCTCTGTTGGCCGGCAAGATCGTGGGCGCGCAGATCAAGGGCATCCAGTCCAACCATATCGTCTCGACCCTCAAGCACTTCGCGCTGAACGACCAGGAGACCGGCCGCACCACGCTCAACGTCAGGATCGATGACCGTTCGGCGCGCATGTCAGACCTACTGGCGCTGCAAATTGCCAAGGAAGAGGGCAATCCCGGCTCGGTGATGTGTGCCTACAACCGTATCAACGGCGTCTACTCCTGCGAGAACAGCTATCTGCTGAACGAAGTGCTGAAGCAGGACTGGGGCTTTCAGGGCTGGGTGATGTCCGACTGGGGCGCGACCCACAGCACCATTCCGGCGGCGAATGCGGGCCTGGACCAGCAGTCCGGCTTCCCGTTCGACCTGGCCGACTATTTCGGTGCGCCGCTGAAGGAGGCGGTGCTGAATGGCTGGGTGCCGCCGGCACGCCTGGATGACATGGTGCGCCGCATTCTGTCACCGCTGTTTGAGCACGGCGTGATCGATCATCCGGTGGCCCCCGCGCCGGCCGGCATCGACTTCAAGGCCCACGCCGCCGTGTCGGCCAAGGATGCGCAGGAAGGCATGGTCCTGCTGAAGAACAGCGGCGGACTGCTGCCGCTGAAATCCTCTTCGCAGCGCATCGCCGTGATCGGCGGCTACGCCGACAAGGGCGTGCTGGCTGGGGGCGGTTCCTCGCTGGTGTATCCGGCGGGCGGCAATGCGGTGCCGGGACTGGAACCCAAGACCTGGCCTGGCCCCGTGATGGTCTATCCATCCTCGCCGCTGAAGGCCCTGCAGCGACGCCTGCCCAAGGCGACTCTTAGCTTCAACGACGGCGCCGATCCGGCCGCCGCCGCGCGCCTGGCCAAGGACAGCGATGTTGTCGTGATGTTCGCCACCCAGTGGACGGGCGAGGGCATGGATGTGCCGAACCTGTCGCTGCCGAACAAGCAGGATGACTTGATCGCGGCGGTGACGGCGGCCAATCCGAACACCATCGTGGTGCTGGAAACGGGCGGCCCCGTGACCATGCCGTGGCTGTCGCAAGCGTCTGCCGTGCTGGAGGCCTGGTATCCCGGCACCAGCGGCGGCGAGGCGATCGCCGGCGTGCTGGTGGGCGAGGTCAATCCTTCCGGCCACTTGCCGGCCACCTTCCCGGCGTCCGAGTCGCAACTGCCTCGCCCCGCGCTGGACGGCTTCCCCGAAGTGGCCGACCGCCGCTTCGACGTCGACTACCACGAAGGCGCGGCTGTCGGCTACAAGTGGTTCGACCTGAAAGGACTCAAGCCGCTGTTCCCGTTCGGGCATGGCTTGTCGTACACCGAATTCGCGATGACGGACCTGGCGGCCGAAGTGAAGGGGAGCGCCCTGCGCGTTTCGTTCGCTGTCAAGAACACGGGACGCGTGGAGGGTAAGCAGGTGGCCCAGGTCTACGTGGCGCCGTTGCAGGCCAAATGGGAAGCGCCCAAGCGCTTGGCCGGTTTCCAGAAGGTCGATCTCAAACCTGGCGCCAGCACCAAAACCACCATCAGCGTCGACCCGCGCCTGCTGGCGGTGTTCGACTCCGCCAGCAAGACCTGGAAGGTGGCGGCCGGCGATTACCGCCTGATGCTCGCGGCCAGCGCGATGGACCCGCAAGCGAGCAGCGTGGTGGTGCACCTCGATGCCGCGGTCTACGACGTGAACGGAAAACCACACTAACAGCGATACCCGCATGCGGCCAGCCTTCGTGCGGAATTTCATTTTTTGAGTTGGTCATTTTCGCAATTGCGAGGAAAGGGAGCGGCAAGCAAACTTTATTGGTCGTCTTGTGCGAACGAGCGACGCAACAACAAGCCGAACGACCTGGAAACAATGAAGGACAGAGGAGACAATAATAATGAAACAACTAAAAAAGACTGCGATCGCCACAGGCGTCGCACAAGTTGTACTGCTGGCCAGTGGCGCAGTGTTTGCCCAAACCGATACCGCCAAACCACAGGTTGTGCAGGTGGTAGGCCAGCGCGCCGCACTGGAGTCCGCGCAGAAGATCAAGCAGAACGCGGATGAAGTGGTTGATTCCATCGTCGCCGACGACATCGGCAAGCTGCCCGACAAATCAGTCACCGAGGTACTGCAACGTATCGTCGGCATCACCATGGACCGCACCATGGCCAAGGGCGATCCGGAGCACTTCTCGGTCGAAGGCTCGGGCATATCGATCCGTGGCCTGAGCTATGTGCGGTCCGAGCTGAATGGCCGCGATTCGTTTTCGGCCAACGGCGGCCGCTCGCTGAACTTCGAGGACGTGCCGCCCGAGCTGATGGCCGGCCTGGACGTCTACAAAAACCCGTCCGCGGAACAGATCGAGGGCGCGATCGGCGGCCTGGTCAACCTGCGCACCGCGATGCCGTTCGATTACAAAGGCTTCAAGGCCTCGGTCTCCGGTATGGAGACCTATTCCGCGCTGAAGAAGGGCAAGTCCTCGCCGTCCGTCTCGGGCATGGTCTCCGACCGCTGGAAGACGCCGATCGGCGATGTTGGCGTGCTGCTGGACCTGGCATATTCGGAAAGCGGGGTCCGCACCGACGCCTTCCAGGTCGAACCCTATTATCCGCAGACTGACGCCAACGGCAAGACCATCTGGGTGCCGAAAGGCGCGCAGTGGCGCACGCTGGAGTTCAACCGCCGCCGCGAAGGCGCGTACGGTGCGCTGCAATGGAAGAACAATGACTGGTCCAGCTCGCTGACCTGGTTCAAGTCGCGCTACCAGATGAAGTGGGACGAGCAGGCCATCTTTGCCGGCTCCAACGGCTACAACATCAAGGTTGCCAACGGCACCTACAACGCGAACGGCGTGCTGCTGACCGGCACCCTGAGCGATCCGCAGGACGGCGGCATCAACTTCGGCAACGACGTCCGCACCTCGACCCGCAATTCCGACACCACCGACCTGTCCTGGAACGTGCGCTGGCGTGCCAACGACCGCCTGACCATCACCAGCGACCTGCAGCACATCCGCGCCAGCACCCGCAGTTTCGATTCCACCGTCGCCACCGGCCTGATGCTGCCCAAGGAACAGGTCGACCTGACCAGCACCATCCCCAGCCTGATCTTCGACGCCGGCGACCGGGCCTACCTGGCCAACCCGAACAACTACTACTGGGGCTTCACGATGGAGCACATGGACCGCAGCGTGGGCCATGAAACCGCCTGGCGCAGCGACGGCAAGTACGAGTTCGACCACCCGGTGCTGCACGACCTGCGCTTCGGCGTGCGCCTGACCAAGCGCGACGCGGTCACGATGAACTCCAACCCGGGCTACAACTGGGTGGCGATCTCGCAGCCATGGCAACTGGGCTGGGACATCAGCAAGCTGGCCTCGCTGGGCGATCCCCGTTTCTCGGGCAACACCAACCTGCACACCTTTAACAATTTCTTTGGCGGCGGCGTTTCGGTGCCGGCGGTGGTGTTCCCGGACGTCTCGCTGGCGCAGCAATATCCCGACAGCTATGCCAAGCTGCACACCTATCACGACATCCTGTGCGCGGAGGCGCACAACGGCTCCAGCGC
Source organism: Rugamonas rivuli (assembly GCF_009380165.1). GTDB lineage: Bacteria > Pseudomonadota > Gammaproteobacteria > Burkholderiales > Burkholderiaceae_D > Rugamonas > Rugamonas rivuli. Next base: position 721,399 of record NZ_WHUF01000001.1, on the reverse strand, counting down.
CAGCTGCACGCCATGGACCCCGGGAACCTTCGGCACCGATCCGGCGGGCAGCAACAGCCAGGACGAAAAGACCAAGGCCGTGTACAGCCAGCTGCGCTTCGGCTTCGACAAGCTCCAGTATCCGATCGACGGCAACGTCGGCCTGCGCTACGTGCAGACCAATATGGCCGCGCATGGCTACACGGTGTTCAAGTCGAATGTGTCCATCCCTGCGGGGAACGTGACCGGTAAAAACATTCCGGACATCGCACCGTTCTCCCAGGCGCAGGACTTCGACAATACCTATCACAACATCCTGCCCAGCCTGAACCTGCGTCTCAAGGCCACCGACAAGCTGCAGTTCCGCCTGGCGTTCGCCGGTGCGCTGACGCGTCCGGACTTCAGCCAGTTGCAGGCCTACACCAACCTGGGGCAAAGCGCCGACATCACCACCACCGTCACCGGCACGCCGCCCAACGTGGTCAGCAACAGCGTCATCAACAGCCTTACGCAGGACGGCAAGGCCTCCGGCAACCCGAACCTGCGTCCGACCACGTCCAAGCAGCTGGACCTGACCACCGAGTGGTATTTCGCGCCCGCAGGTTCGTTCACCGTCGCGGTGTTCAACAAGCAGTTGAAGGACATCATCATCAACCAGCTGACCAACTTCCAGCTGCACGATACTTCCGGCAATCCGCAGAATTTCACCGTCACGGCGCCGATCAACGGCGCCAAGGGCCACGCGCGCGGCATCGAGCTGGCCTACCAGCAGTACTTCGACATGCTGCCGGGCGCCTGGTCGGGCCTGGGCCTGCAGGCCAACTACACCTACGTGGACAGCAAGCGTGAGCTGTACACGCCGGTCTACCAGAAGTACTGCGGTGGTGGCAACAGCGCGGCCAACCTGAACCTGAACCTGAACGGCTGCGACACCAACGGCCTCACCTTCGGCGACCTGCCGCTGGAAAACCTGTCGCGCCAGTCGTACAACCTGGCGCTGATGTATGACAAAGGCCCGTGGTCGGCCCGCCTGGCCTACAACTGGCGGGCGAAGAGCCTGCAAGGCGTCAACGCCAACGGCACCAGCGGCGGAGACGGCCTGGATAACAACCCGGCTAGCCCGACCTACGGCCAGCACAACGTCGCCTGGGCGCTGCCGACCTGGGCCGCCGCTTACGGCCAGCTGGATGCCTCGCTGTTCTACAAGATCAACGAGCAAATGACGATGGGCTTTGAAGTGACCAATCTGAACGACGCCAAGTTCCATCAGCTGATGCAGCAAAGCACCGGCATGAACGGCCGCGCGTGGTTCGCCACCGGTCGCCGCTACTCGGCCCAGCTGCGCTACTCGTTCTAATGAGCCCAACTCTTCAGGAAGACTATCGCGTGAAAAAATTATCCCGGCAGTTGTTGCCCGCCCTGAGCCTGCTGACCCTGTCGTGTAGCGTGGCGCTGGCCGCCACGTCATCCTTGCCCCACCTTGAGCAAAAGGATGGCCGTTACGCCTTGATGGTCGATGGCGCTCCGTTCGTCATGCTGGGCGTGCAGGCCCACAATTCCAGCAACTATCCCGGCGCGCTCAAGCAGGTGTGGTCGGCGGTCAAGGACGCCCACGCCAACACGCTGGAAATCCCGGTGGCCTGGGAGCAGATCGAAGCGGTGGAGGGCAAGTTCGATTTCAGCTATGTCGACACGCTGCTGGCCCAGGCACGCCAGAACAAGGTGCGCCTGGTGCTGCTGTGGTTTGGCACTTGGAAGAACACCAATCCGCAGTATGTGCCGGAATGGGTCAAGTTCAATAACCAGCGCTTTCCGCGCATGGTGGACAAGGACGGCAAGCTGACATATTGCCTGTCGCCGCTGGGCGCGGAAACGCTCAAGGCCGACCAGCGCGCCTTTGTGGCGCTGATGCGCCACCTGAAGGAGGTCGACCAGGCGCAGCGCAGCGTCATCATGGTGCAGGTGGAAAACGAAGTCGGCACCTACGGCCACGCTCGCGACTTCGGCGCGCAGGCGGAGGCCGAGTTCAACCAGCCGGTGCCGGCCGCGGTGCTGGCACGCCAGAAGGCGCCAGCCGGCGGCGCGGCCAGCGGCAGCTGGGCCGAAGTCTATGGCCCGTATGCCGACCAGTACTTCCACTCCTACGCGATCGCGCGCTACATCGAGGATATCGCCAAGGCGGGCAGGGCGGTCTACGACCTGCCCATGTACGTCAACAACGCGCTGCGCAATCCGCTGGAGGCGCTGGCGCCGTGGAAGAGCAACTTCGCCAGCGGCGGCCCGACCTATGACGTGATCGGCATCTACAAGGCGGCGGCGCCGCATATCGATGTGGTCGGTCCCGACCTGTATGCGCCGGATTCGCAGCAGGTCACGGCCAACCTGGAACGTTTTCAGCGCCCGGACAATGCGCTGTTCGTGCCGGAAATGGGCAATGCCACCGCTTATGCGCGCTACATCTACCAGATCCTGGGGCGTGGCGCGCTCGGCGTGGCGCCGTTCGGCATCGACTATGCGGACTACAGCAACTATCCGCTGGGCTCGCCGCTGACCGACAAGCGCATGGCCGAGCCGTTCGGTCAAGTCTTCGCAGCGTTCCGGCCGATGGAGCGTTTGTGGGCCAAGTGGGCCTACGAAGGCCGCACCCACGGCGTGGCCGAGGGCGACGACCGCGCCCCGCAACACCTCGCGCTGAAGAACTGGAAACTGACGGTGGCCTTCCGCATGGGCCAATTCGGCGACGAGGATTGGCTGGCCCAGCGCAAGGAAATGGCGCCAGGCACCGAGCAGCCGAATGGCGGCGTGGCGCTGGCGCAGACCTGCGACAATGAGTTCATCGTGGTCGGCCAGCGGGCCCGCCTGCGCTTCGAGGGAGACGGCGTCAATGCCGGCAAGCCCTCGATGTACGCGCGGATCGAGGAAGGACATTTCGACGCCGCCGGCAAATGGATCATGGAGCGCAACTGGAACGGCGACCAGGCCGACTACGGCATCAACCTGACCGCGCGGCCTGTGGTCCTGAGGGTGAAACTGGGCACGTACTGAGCCCAGTGAACCTTATGCGAGGGCGCGGTAGCGGAAGTTCCGCGCCCGCACCTCGCCTTTGCCCGTACTGAAGATCCCCGGCTTCAGGCTGAGGAAGCCGCCGAAGGTATTGTGATGGAATCCCGACACGTCCACCTGCCACGAGTGCTTGATCCAGCGCTCTCCATCGAGCGAATAGTGAAAGGTCACGACCTGGGAACGGTTGGTGACTCTGATATGCACGCGCTCCGCATTGATGTCCTCGCGCATCCAGCTCTGTTCCTCGCCGTACTGGTAGGTGAACATTTTCTTCCTGCTGAATCCCACGCCGCAGTAGCCGCGCTGGCTGTAGAACAGCGTCAGGCCGCCTTGCGCATCGTCCGACATTTCCAGCACCACGGAGGCCTCGTAATCGCGGTCGCCGGTGATGCAGGTCAGCGGCGATGAATCGCCCAGTGAATTGCCCTTGCCACGGATGACCAGGCTGTTGTCCTCGTAGCGCACGCGTCGCATCTCGTCCGGTTCAGGGGCGAAGAAGCTCCATTGCACGCCGAATCTGGTGCTGGAGAAATCGTCGGAAAGGGCCAACCCGGACGGACCAGCCGTGCCACCCCTGGGCTTGGGCAAAGCCTTGGCCAGCTTGCCGCCCTTGGCACGGAACCAGCCGTCGGCGGTCCACTCGATTGGCTCCAGCAGGGCTTGCCGGCCCAGCGTGCGGAAGCCGTTCTCGTAACCGTGATAGACCATCCACCAGTCGCCGCCCGGCCCTTCGACCACGCTGGCGTGGCCGCGCGACCACCACGGCTCGTCGGCGCTGGCGGTATGCACGATGGGGTTGTGCGGACAATTCTCCCACGGGCCATGGATGGAGCGTGAGCGGGCCGCGATCACCATGTGGCTGGTGGCCGGGCCGGAGGTGCCGCCCACCGCAAGCACCATGTAGAACCACGGTCCACGGCGGAAGACCTTAGGGCCTTCCGGCGCGAACATCTCCACCACCCAGTCGTCCGGGTAGCGCCAGGGCTGGTAGGCGTGCTCCAGCTTGCCGGCGATGGACAGCCCGTCGTCGCTCAGCGCAACGCGGCGCACGCCGTTAACGAACAGGTAGCGCTTGCCGTCTTCGCCCACCGCGTGGCCGGGGTCGATGCAGTCGGCCAGTTTGAGGTCGATCGGATCGCTCCACGGGCCGCGCATCTGTTCGGCGTGGATGACGTGGATCGTGCCGCCGGCGGGAATGTAGATGTAGTAGCGGCCCTGGTGCTTGACCAGGTCCATGGCCCAGACCGAGCCGATGGGCTTGCTGAGGGCGGCGGTCAGCGGCGTCCAGTTGACGAGGTCGCGCGAATGCCAGATCACGACGCCGGGGTAGGACATGAAGGACGAGAACGTCATGTAGTAATCGTCGCCGTCTTTCAGTACGGTCGGGTCGGCATGGTCGCCGCCGATGATGGGGTTGACGTAGGTGCCGTTGCCGAGGTCGGCCTTGCGCTGGCCTTCGATGCCGCGCCCGGCGCGGGCGATGGGCGCCGCCAGCGCGCCGTTCAGCTGTGTGCCGGCGGCGCCGGCCAGCGCCGCCTTGAACAGTTCGCGCCGCTTCACTTGGCCACCTTGAGCAGCTGCTGCGCGGTGCGCGCCAGGTCCTTGTCGGCGCCGCTGACGCTCAGGCTGTGCGTCGCATCGTTCCATTGCAGGCGAGTGAGGTTGCCTTTGCCCTGTTCGTAGTCGTAGGAAATGCCGTCGTCGTCGTACAGCGCAAACTGGCCGTCGCGGCCTGGGTAGACGCGGATCTCGGCAATGGATTGCTTGCTTGCGGTCGACTGGATTTCCGATCCCAGCGGCACGATGGAGCCTGCCTTGACGAACACCGGTATGCGGTCGATAGGCGCAGCGGCCTTGATCCAGCGGCCACCCGAGTGCTTCTCATTGGTCCAGAAGTCGTACCAGTCGCTGCCGGCCGGCAGGTAGATATCTTTCTCGGTCTGGCCCTGTGCGGTCACGGGCGCCACCAGGAAGGCCGGGCCGAACATGTACTGCGTGCCGATGTTGGCGACGTTCGGATCCTGCGGGAAGTCCATCCACAGCGGACGCATGAACGGAGCTCCGGTGTCGTAGGTCTGCTTGGCCTGGCTGTAGAGGTAGGGCAGCAGCTGGTAGCGCAGGCGGTCGAAGCGCGCCAGGATGGCCTCGGCGGGCTGGCCGAATTCCCACAGCTCGGTGTGCTTGCGGTCGCCATGTATGCGCAAGGTGGGCAGGAAGGTGCCGTACTGGAACCAGCGCGTGAACAGTTCGGGGTAGTCATGGTTCTGGCCGACCGTGTCGCGCGCGCCGGACGGATCGAGCAGCGGCGCCTGCGTGGCCTGGGTCGACTGGGGCAGCCACTGCCAGCCGCCGATGTCATTGCCCCAGTAGGCGATGCCGGAGGCGGTCATGTTCAGGCCGGTTGGGATCTGGCGGGCCAGCGCCTCCCAGCTTGGGTGGACGTCCGAGGACCAGAACAGCGCGCCGGTGCGCTGAGAGCCGAGGTAGGCCGCGCGCGACAGGATCAGGCGCCGTTTGTTGGGCTTCCAGGCGCGCATGCCGTCGGCAAAGCCTTCCACGTGCAGCAGCGGGAACAGGTTGTGGTAGCGGTCGCCGGAGCCTATCGAATAGACGTAGCCGTCCGGTACCAGGTCCGGTTCGGTCTCGTCCAGCCATGGGTAGTCGAAGCCGTGCGACAGGATGTTGTCGCGGGAGCGTTCCCAGAACCACTTGCGGGCGGCAGGGTTGGTGGCGTCGATCAGGCCGCCGGTGCGGTCGGAGCGGAAGGGCAGGCCGTCGACGGTCTTGCCGTCCTTGTCCTTCAGCAGATAGCCTTTGGAGTCCAGCTCGTTGAAGTAGCGGCTGCCCGTTTCAAAGCGCGGCCAGATCGAGACGATCGACTGCATGCCCATGTCGTGCAACTGGCGGTTCATGCCGTCGGGATCGGGGAATTGCGCCGGGTCGATATCGAGCTGGCCCATGCGGGTCCAGTAGAACCAGTCGACCACCATGATGTCCAGCGGGTAGCGTTTCTCGCGGTAGGTCTTGGCCACGCGCAGCACCTCCTGCTGGCTTTCGTAGCGGGCCTTGGACTGGATCAGGCCGAAGGCGGCCTTGGGCGGGATAGGAGTCTTGCCGGTGACGCGCGCATAGCCGGCGTAGATTTCGTCGGCGCTCTTGCCGGTGATGATGAAGAAGCTCAGGCGCTCGCCCACCTTGGATTGCAGGCTGGTGCGGCCATTGATGGCGGCCACCAGGCGGGTCGGCGAAGGATTGTCCCAGACGATGCCATAGCCTTTGGACGACACCATGAACGGCACGCAGACCGATTCGCCGGCCGGGGCGTCGTACCAGTGCTGGCAGTCGATCACGCGGCCGCGCAGGTCGAGCGGGCCGGTGGACTCCTGGTTCTGGCCCATGCCGTAGTAGTGCTCATCCGCAGGGGCGGCGAAGGAGGCGCCGACCTGGAAGGTTTTCTCGCCGTTGACGGTGGTGGGGGCCATGTCCCAGCCGGTCATGTTGAGGATGGTTTGTCCGAGCGCGTTCTTGACTTGCAGCGCGACCGGCGCCAGTTGGGGGGCGAAGTATTTCTCGCTCATCGAAGGAACGCGCGGCGCCGGTGCCGGATTGATGTTCAGGCTCAGCGCGGAGGAGGTGAAGCTGTCGCCATCCTTGCCGCCGCTGTGGCGGAAGGCGGCGTGGTCGGCGTTGCCGGCCAGGATGCCGTAGCCGGGGCCTTTGAGCGCCTCGGCCTTGTCGGCGGCGATGGTGACGTGCACCACGTTGGGGCCGTAGGCTTCTACCGTGACCCAGGCGCCGTCACGGTCGAGTGTTGCGAGCGGCGCGGCGGGCGCTCCGTATGCTGCGCTGGTCAGTGCTGTCATCGATGCGGCGAGCAGCCAACGCTGGTGGCGTAATACCATGTCTTCTCCAATTGGATGTATTGTTGTTGAGTGTGAGGTATTGTGCGCACGTGTTTCCGGCGGGGCAATTATGAAAATCACCAATCCGGTGCATGATTCGTAGCAAGTGGCGCCCGGACCCGTTTCAAACGGAAAAGGCGGTGATAGCATGCGGCGAAGACCAACCAGGAGACCTGTCGCATGAAGCATCTGCACCATACATTGCTGGCCACGCTGGCCGCGTTGTGCCTGACCCATCCCACCACCCGGGCCGCCGACGCGGTGCGCAACATCGTCGTCGACGCGGCGCGCGCGCAGCAGCCGGTGGACCGTTTCTTCGACCTGTCGGTCGGCTCGGACTACCCGGGCACGCTGATCCGCGACGACAGCATGGGGCAGCTCAAGACCGCCGTGGACGAACTCGGCTTCCGCTATCTGCGTTTCCACGCCATCTTCCATGACGTGCTGGGCACCGTGCGCGTCGAGAACGGCAAGACCGTCTACGACTGGACCAAGATCGACCAGCTGTACGACAATATGCTGGCCCGCCGCATCAAGCCCTTCGTGGAGCTGGGCTTCACGCCCAAGGCCATGGCCACCTCGAACAACAAGGTGTTCTACTGGGAGGGCAACACCTCGCATCCGGAGCCGGCCGCATGGCAGGCGCTGGTGGACGCCTTCATCCACCACATCATCGCCCGCTACGGACAGGAGGAAGTGCACAGCTGGTACTTCGAGGTATGGAACGAGCCCAATCTGGACGGCTTCTGGGAGCGCGCCGACCAGCCTGCCTATTTCGCCCTGTACGACCTGACGGCGCGCACCATCAAGGCCATCGACCCGGCGCTGCGCGTGGGTGGCCCGTCGACCGCGGGCGCGGCGTGGGTGCCGGAGTTCCTGGCGCACGTCAAGCAGAGCGGGGCCGCCGTCGATTTCGTGACCACCCATACCTATGGCGTCGAGAGCGGCTTCCTGGACGAGAAGGGCGTTGACGATACCAAGCTGTCGCCGTCGCCGGATGCCGTCATCGGCGACGTGCGCCGGGTCCGCGAGCAGATCGCGGCCTCGCCGTTCCCCAAGCTGCCGCTGTACTTCAGCGAGTGGAGCACCAGCTATACGCCGCGCGACCTGGTGCACGACTCTTATGTCAGCGCGCCCTACATCCTGAGCAAGCTGAAGGGCACGCAAGGCTTGGTGCAGGCCATGAGCTACTGGGTGTATAGCGACCTGTTCGAGGAACCGGGCCCGCCGGACACGCCATTCCACGGCGGCTTCGGCCTGCTGAACCGCGAGGGTATCCGCAAGCCGGCTTACTTCGCCTACAAATACCTGCATGCCTTGCAGGGCAAGGCGATACCGCTGGCGGACGACCTGGCGATGGCGGCCTCCGACGGCAATACGGTCAGCGCACTGGTGTGGGACTTCCAGCAGCCCAAGCAGACCTTGAGCAACCGTTCGTTCTACAGCCGGCTGGTGCCGGCCGGGCCGGCCGCACCGGTGGCTCTGCAACTACGCAATCTCAAGGCTGGCAAGTACCGGCTGCAGCTGCGCCGTACCGGCTACCAGGCCAATGATGCGTATTCGGCCTACATCGAGATGGGCGCACCGAAGGCGCTGACGCCGGAGCAACTGGCCCGCTTGCAGGGGCTGACGACTGATACGCCGGAAACCACGCGTGAGCTGAAGATCGGCGCACGCGGCACGGCCGAGGTCCGCGTGCCCATGCGCAGCAACGACATCACGCTCATGACCCTGCAGCGCATCGGCAAGTAGGCATGCGGGAATCGCCGGTAGGGGACTGAACTGTTATGATGCGCCGAGACAGTTCACCCCACGGTATGGTATGCAAGAGTTTTATAAGAAGGCGCTGCTAGCGCTCATTTTCCTGGTGCTTGCGGACGCGCTGCTGGCATGTGCTTTGGTATATCAGAGCTATCTGTCGCTTTCCCTGCTGCCGGCGAAAACCGATGGCGCCCGCTGGCACTACGGCACTTACTCGGACGTTGTTACCGGCGGCTCGTCGACTGTACGCCTGCCCGACGCTTCGCACGAACGCATGCGGATGGACTTCGTGCTGACGGACAAGGCGCGCTATCCCTTCCTGTCCAGCGAGCTGGCACTGGACGACGACAAGGGGCGGCCGGCCTTTGCGGACTGGTCGAAGTACAGCAGCGTGTCGTTGCTGGCCAAATGCTCGCCCGCCAATTCGATTTTTCTGGTCATTACCAACTTTGACCCGAGCTTCTCCAAGATCGGAAAATTCGAGACCTACCGTTCGCCGGGCAGCTACTTTTCCTGTAACGAGCAGGGCGTGCCGGTGTCGCTGGACCTGAACCGGCTTTCCCAGCCGGAGTGGTGGTTTGACGCCATGAAGCTCAACCTGTCGCAGCAGGCGTACAAGCTGGACCACGTGGCGAAGATCCTGTTTGGAACCAGTAGTAACAGCCCACGCAACGTGGCGTCCTACGTTGAGATCAGCGAGCTGACGCTGCATGGCCGCGATTATCGCTATCTCTACGCATTGGCCGTCGCCATAGCGGCCAGCCTGGCCATCTTCGGCATCTGGTTTTTCCGGGCCCATACGCGCGCGCTGATCGCGAGCCTCGAGTCGAAAATGAAGAAGGACCTGCCCTTGGTGGCTTACCGCCAATTGACGCTGGAGCCGTATAAGGATAAAGAAAAAGCATCGGTATTGCGTTTTATCGCCACTAATTACACCAATCCTGAATTGGATCTTGAATGCGTAGTCAATGGAACCGGCGCCAACCGCAATAAAGTCAATGAGGTTCTTAAAACAGAGCTGGACATGACATTCACCAGCTACCTGAATAAATTGCGGCTGACCGAGGCGGCCCGATTACTGGCCGAAAAAAACAGTGCGGCGGTCGCTGAAATAGCCTATTCTGTAGGTTATGCGAACGTGTCGTATTTTAATAAGCTCTTCAAGGAAGAATACGACTGTACGCCGAAAGCCTTCCGCTCAGTTGCAACTCAGCAACTCAGCAACTTTCAACATCCTCTCCGCCGACCGTCCCGGCAGACACCTCGACCTGACCACTTGCACTTTTTGCAGAAATGATCGCAATTTCTGCATTTTGCTAGAAATCTCTCCGTTGGCGTTAGCGTCTCCACGCCTGAACGTCATATGCTTTAGTTGTGGGTTAGTTTAAGCAATCAACGCCCCCGCAGTGTTAATGCCGTTATTCGCCACCAGAGCGAAAACGTAATAACAATACTAAAGGAGACAAGATCATGAAGTATTTCGCTGCCAAACGATGAGGTGGGAATGAATACCACCAAATCGCATCGTATTGCGCTGTTGTTTAACGCGAACAAGAGCTTTGACCGTGAAATCATCACCGGCATAGGCGCTTATCTGGGCAGCAGGCGTTCTGCCTGGGATTTATTCCTCGAAGAAGATTTCCGCTTGCGCCTGAATGGCATCGAACATTGGCAGGGCGATGGCATCATTGCCGATTTTGACGATCCGGCCGTGGCGCAAGCATTATCCCGTTGCCGCGTTCCGGTGGTGGCGGTGGGCGGCTCCTACGTGGACCAGGCCAACTATCCGCAAGGTGTGCCGTACGTGGCAACCGATAATTACAAACTCATCAAGCTTGCGCGCGACCATTTGATCGATGTCGGCCTGCAGCGCTTCGCCTTGTTCAGCCTGCCCAAGGCGCCGGAACAACGCTGGGCGCAGGAGCGCGAACATGCATTTCGCTCCCTGGCGCAGGAAGACCAGATGGAAGCCGAAATTTTCCGCGGCTGCGAAACCAGCGCCTCTTCGTGGGACGATGCGGTCCAGGGGCAGATCGCCTGGCTGCGCAGCCTGCCTAAACCGGTCGGCATCATCGCCGTGACCGACGCCCGTGCGCGCCAGTTGCTGCAAGCCTGCACCATCGCCGGCATCGCGGTGCCGGAGCAGGTGGCGCTGATCGGCATCGACAACGACCCCATGGTGCGCATGCTGACCCGCATTCCGCTCAGCTCTGTGATCCAGGGTGCGCAGGAAATGGGGCGCACGGCGGCCCACTTGCTGGACCAGATGCTGCACGGCGGGCGTCTGGCGGACACCCGCATCCACGTGCCGCCGGCCGGCATCAATGTGTTTGCGTCCAGCCAGCACCAGCCGCTCAAGCATCCCCATGTGATGCGGGCCCAGCACTTCATCCGCCAGTACGCCTGCCAGGGCATCAAGACCGACCAGGTGGCGGAATACGTGGGAGTCTCGCGCTCGTCGCTGGAAACCTACTTCCGCCAGGAGCTGGGCTGCAGCGTGCATGACGCCATCCTGCACTTCAAGCTGGAAGCCGCGAAAGCCGGCGTGGAAGACGGGGCGCGCAGCATTGCCGACGTGGCGCTGGATTGCGGCTTTACGTCGCCCCAGTACATGCATCTGGTGTTCAAGCGTGAACTGGGCTGCACTCCGCGTGCCTATCGCGAACGCGTATTGGGCACAAGCGAAGCGCAGCTGGCCTGCGCCTAGTCCGCGACCTGTGGAAACAGGGTGAAATCGGGCAGCGGATGTTGTTTCAGCTCCGCCTCGCTGCCTATGCGCAGCGTGGTCGCCGGCGTCCCGTCGAACACGGGCCAGGCCGGCAAGCCTTTTCCGGTCGGGGCACCGGTGCTGGCAAACTGGATCACGGTGTCGGCCAGGCGCGAGGCCAACTGCCGGTCGGCTGGCGCCCAAGCGCGGCCGTCGATGTCCAGATTGTCGAACAGGTATTGAATTTCCACGCCATGACCAGCGCCGCAACCCCAGTTGCACGGCGTCGCTGGCGCGGCCGGGCGGTGGGCGAAGTAGTAGACATACGGTTTGGCGCGGCCGTATTTCGCCTGCAGTGCGGCCCAGTGTTCCATGCGCCAACCCCACCAGTCGTTGGTCAGTTGGTGGATGGACGCGACAGCCTGTGCGTCGCTGCCGCCCGGGTAGGCCGCCAGCATGCGCTCGGACGGCGCGTGACCCAGCAGCGTAGTCACCAGGCCAGATGTTCCGCGCCGACGGACTTGGCAAGCGCCAGGCCTTTCGCTTCGGCTGCGGCGTTCTGGTCGAAGCGGTGACTGTCGTCAGGTCTGATCGGCAGGGCGTCGTTGCCGCTTTCGGCCACGGCGCGCTGGAACAGGCCTTGGGCCAGTGGTGTGGCGACCAGCAGCCCGACCGATTCGCCACCCGATGAATTGCCCATGATCGTGACGCGCTCAGGGTCGCCGCCGAAGGCCGCGATGTTGTTCTTCACCCAGTGCAATGCCGCGATCTGGTCCAGGATGCCCTGGTTGCCGGAGGTGTGCGAGGGCGATTCGGCGCTCAGTTCCGGGTGCGCGAAGAAGCCGAATATGCCGAGGCGATAATTGAGCGTGACGACAACCGCACCGCGCTTGGCCAGATTGGCGCCGTTCTGGACGGGTACGGCGGCGGTGCCTCCATACATGCCGCCGCCATGAATCCACACGATGACGGGCAGCTTGTTCGCCTTGTTGGGCGTCCAGAGGTTCAGGTACAGGCAATCCTCGCTTTTCGGATTCGTGATCCAGTCCGCAGTCTGGGCGCATGCCGGCGAGAAGCTGGTGGTCAACTTTAAGCCCGTCCATGGCACCACCGGTTGCGGCGCGCGCCAACGGAAATCGCCGACCGGCGGCGCGGCGAACGGGATGCCTAAGTAGGTCCTGTGGGTGTCGGCCTGCATGCCGACGATGGCGCCGCCGGTGACGTTGACCGGACTGGTTAGCGGAATGGCATGGGTCAGCGGGGTCGCCAGGGCCAGCAAGCCGAAGATGGCCAGGCTGAGCCCGCGTACAGACATCATACCTGGCCAGCCTTTACCACCAAACGCCGTAGATAGTCGTCAGCACCAGCCCGATGACCGCAGAGCCGAATACAAAAGCCCCGTCGACGCGGAACAGCGCGGTATCGATATGCAGGTGTTTGATCGTATCGTCGCGCTTGGCTTCGGCCAGTTTGCTGATCAGCACCATGCCGCCGACCACGAAGAAGAACACGATGAACATGCGGTCAAGGAAGGGGATCTCGGCCACGCCGGCGGAAGTCAGCTTGGCGAAGCCGATCGGCGCCAGGAAGGACAGGTCCATCATCTGCGGCAGGAACTTCAGGAAGATCGAGCCCAGCAGGCCGCCTATGGTGGCGAACATGGCCGCTCCGGAAGTGGTTTTCTTCCAGAAGAAGCCCATCAGGAACATGGCCAGGATGCCGGGCGATACGAAGCCCGTGTATTCCTGGATGTACTGGAAGCCGCCTTTCTTGTCGATGCCCAGCATCGGGGCAATGATCACCGCCAGCACCATGGCCACCACCACCGACACGCGGCCGATCCACACCATGCGTTTTTCATCGGCAGCCTTGTTGAAGGACTTCTTGTAGATGTCGAGCGTGAAGATGGTGGCGATGCTGTTGGCCTTGCCGGCCAGCGAGGCCACCACGGCGGCGGTCAGCGCGGCGAAGGCGATGCCTTTCAGGCCAGATGGCAGCAGGTTCAGCAGGATAGGGTAGGCGCGGTCCGGATTCAGCTCGCCGCCCTGGGTCATGGCGCCGCCCAGTGCGCCGGACTTGTCCAGCGCGAAGGCGGCGATGCCTGGCAGGACCACGATCACTGGCATCAGCAATTTCAGGAAGGCCGCGAACAGCAAGCCTTTGCGTGCGGTCGGCAGGTCGGCGCCGAGCGCGCGCTGGGTGATGTACTGGTTGCAGCCCCAGTAGTTCAGGTTGACGATCCACATGCCGCCCAGCAGTACCGACAGGCCCGGCAGGTCCATGTAGTTGGCGTTGTCGCGCTTGAGGATCATTTCGAAGTGGTCATGGGCGCGCGCATACAGCTCCGAGAAACCGGCCAATGCACCGTGTTGATTGGCCAGGTTGGCCACCATGTCCAGCGCCAGCCAGGTCGTTACCAGGCCGCCGATCACCAGGCAGGTCACTTGCACCACGTCGGTGTAGCCGATCACCTTCATGCCGCCCAGCGTGATGATCGCCGCGAAGACGGCCAGGAACAGCATGCACGGCAGCAGGCCGATGCCCGACAGGCTGCTGATGGCCAGCGCGCCCAGGTACAGGATGGAGGTCAGGTTGACCACGACGTACAGGCCCAGCCAGAACAGCGCCATGGTGGTGGCCACCGCCTTGCCGTAACGCTGTTCGAGGAATTGCGGCATGGTGTAGATGCGGTTCTTCAGGTAGACCGGCATGAAGAACACGGCCACGATCACCAGCGTGGCGGCCGCCATCAGCTCATAGACGGCGATGGCCATGCCGATGCGGTAGCCGGAGCCGCTCATGCCGATGAACTGCTCGGCCGAGATGTTGGAGGCGATCAGCGAGGCGCCGATGGCCCACCAGGTCAAGGAACCCTCGGCCAGGAAATAGTCGTGCGAGGCGGAACCGGAACCTGCTTGCTTGCGCCGGTAGACCCAGAGGCCGTAACCGGCCACCAGGACGAAATAACAGAGGAAGACGATCAGGTCGATGGTCGAAAATGTGCTCATTAAAGGCTCACGGTGAAAAGGTTGTCTCTGGATGGGCAACCGTGCGCTGCGCGCCGGGGCCCTGTTGTCAATTCAATGCGAAAACATTATTGCTCATTACTGCCCGCCGCATGGAAGCTTCCGTGCCGGTTCGAAATTTTCATTCGTCAGCTTGGTGATTTTTGTAATGAAGACGTTGCGCCTCAGGACACACAATTCGCCAGCACGCAGAAAATTCCGCACAACTGAGAAAAGGAAGCAGAATGAAACGATTTTTACCGACCGTTGCCGTCGCCTGCATGATGGCTCCGGTGGCGGCGACGGCCGCCCAGGGACCGGCCGTGCTGGCCTCGCCGGACGGCAGCGCGGCGATCCGCATCGCCCGTGACGCCAGCCAGTTTTCGATAGTCCGCCGTGGCGAAACCATCATCGCGGCGTCGCCCTTGGGGCTTGAACTGGACGGCGCCCCTGGCTTCGGCCCGCTGGTGCTGGAACGGCGCGAGGATGTCAAGGTCAACCGCGTGATCCCGCTGGTGGCCACCAAGGCCTCCAGCACACGCGACCGCTACAACGGCACGACGCTGGTGTTCCGCGAACAGGCACCGGCTGGTCGGCGCCTGCTGCTCGATGTGCGGGCCTATGACGATGGCATCGCCTTCCGCTACCGCATCGACGATGCCGCGCCGGTGCGCCTGCGCGGCGAACGCACCGCCTTCGTGCCGGCGGCGGACCCGGAGTGCCTGGTGTCGGTCGCCATCGGCTCGCACGAAAAGCCGTTCGAGCGCAGCAAGGTGT
This sequence comes from Rugamonas rivuli, assembly GCF_009380165.1. Classification (GTDB taxonomy): domain Bacteria; phylum Pseudomonadota; class Gammaproteobacteria; order Burkholderiales; family Burkholderiaceae_D; genus Rugamonas; species Rugamonas rivuli. The sequence continues at coordinate 706,205 of NZ_WHUF01000001.1, read as the reverse complement.
CGGCATTACGCGACGGCGTCGCCTACGATGTGCCGGTGGTCTGCACCACCGCATCGGGGCGCAGCTCCTACGCGATCACCCAGGCCAACCTGGCCGGCTACACCGGGGCTTCGCTGTGGCGCGAAGGCAGCGCGCTGCAGGTGCGGCTGTCGGCAACACCGGAGCGGCCCGCGCCCGCATATGTATCGCCGGCCGGACTGACCACCGCCTGGCGCGTGGTGATGATGGGCGACCGTGCCGGCGACATGATCGCCTCGCACCTGATCGGCAACCTGAATCCGCAGCCGACGCAGGACTTCCGTTGGGTCCAGCCGGGCAAGGCGGCGTGGGACTGGTGGTCGGGCCCCGTGTCGGGATTGAAGCCGGACATGGACAGCTATCGCCGCTTCATCGATTTCGCCGCGGCCTCCGGCTTGCGCTACTACCTGATCGACGCCGGCTGGGCCTGGGGCTCCGGTCCCGATTGCTGGATAGCGTTGCCCGGCACCGACATCACCCGCGCGGCCGACGGCATCGACATGCCGGAACTGGTGCGCTACGCCGCCGCGAAAGGCGTCGACCTGCTGCTGTGGGCCCATTGGGAGCACATCGCACCGCGCATGGACGAGGTGCTCGATACTTACGCGCGCTGGGGCATCAAGGGCGTCAAGGTCGACTTCATGAACCGCGACGACCAGGACATGGTGGCGTTCTACTACCGCATCGCCGCCGCCACCGCGGAGCGCAAGCTGCTGCTGGACCTGCACAGCGCCTATGTTCCGGCCGGCCTGCAGCGCACCTACCCGAACTTCATCACGCAGGAGGGCGTGCTGGGCGCCGAATGGAACAAGCTGGATAGCAGCGTGACGCCGCAGCACAACCTGATGCTGCCGTACACGCGCATGTTGACCGGTCCGATGGACTACACGCCGGGCGGCTTCCGCAACGGCACCACGGCCAGCTTCAAAGTGCGCGACGTGCTGCCGCTGACGCAGACCACGCGCGGCCAGGCGCTGGCCATGTATGTGGTCTACGACAGCCCGCTGCAAATGGTGTCCGATGCGCCGGAAGCCTATCGCGACGCGGCCGGTTTCGATTTCGTCCGGCGCGTGCCGGCAGCCTGGGACGAGACGCGCTTCCTGTCCGGCGAGCCGGGGCGCGATATCGTGCTGGCGCGGCGGCAGGGCCGCAGTTGGTACGTCGGCGCGATGCGGGCCGAGGAACCAGCCGGCGCCACGGAGCGCGTGCCGCTGCGTTTCCTGGCGCCTGGCAGGTACCGCGCCACTGTCTGGGAAGACGGCGCCACACCCAATGAGTTGCGCCGGGTGGAGCGCGAGGTCGGCCCCGCCGACGTGCTGGAGTTACGCCTGGCGCCAGGCGGCGGCGCGGCGGTGATTCTGGAACCGTTGTAAGCACCTGGTGCGGGCGCCGGTCCTCTTAGCGGGGGATCAACTGGCGTCCGCGCAGCCATTCCTCGGCACGGCGCGGCCAGTCCGACGCCGTGCCCTGGCCCAGGCGCATGGCCATGCCGTGACCACCGTGCTCGAACAGGTACATCTCGGCCGGCACGTGGGCGCGGGTCAGGGCCTGGTAAAACAGGATGCTGTTCTCGACCGGCACCAGACCGTCGTCCTGCGAATGGATCAGCAGCGTCGGCGGAGTATCGGCGTTGACCTGCCGCTCGACCGACATCAGCCGCATCTGATCGGGCGAGGGCGCAGCGCCCAGCAAAGCCTGGCGCGATCCGGCGTGCACCGCCGGTTCTTCCATCGTTATGACCGGATACATCAGCATCGCGAAATCGGGCCGGGCGCTGACCGCGTCCAGCGCCGCGCCGGTGCGGCCGGCCGGATGGTTGTACAGCGTGGCGGCGCTGGCGGCCAGGTGTCCGCCGGCCGAGCTGCCCATGACGCCGATGCGGTCCGGCGCGACGCCATATTCGGCCGCATGCGAACGCACCGTGCGGATCGCCCGCAGCACGTCCTGCAGCGGCGCGGGATGGCCGTAATCGGACAGCCGGTACTTCAGCACGAAGGCCGTCACGCCCAAGCTTGAAAGCCATTGCGCGTATTGCTGTCCTTCGCGGGTGTCGGACAGGAAGGAGTAACCGCCGCCGGGACAGATGACGACCGCGGTCCGGGCCTGCCGGTCGTAGGTGGCCGGGTACACCGTCAACGTGGGCTGGCTGACGTTGCTGACGCGCTCTCCGTCCAGCTGTTCCGGCCCGGGCGCGGTCCTGGCGTTGGGCACGCCCTCCGGCCAGAGCGTGAGTACTTTGGTTTGAGCCTGGGCTGTGGCAGCGGTGAGCAACAGCAGTGCCAGTATGGCTTTTCGCATGGTGTGGATTTCCTTGATAGGGAGTTAAACGCGTTGGCGTAGGCCAGCAGAAAAATGGTAAGCGAGGCGCGATTACTAATTTGATGAACGCGACGTTCGAAATTTCGCAAAACGGAAAGTTCGGGAAACTTGGCTTGCCTTTGAATTATTTTCTATCTATCTTGAGCCGGTTTTTATGCTGAACAAAATAGAAGAGGAAGAGACTTTGAAGACGACATTCAAAACCAACGTGCGCCGCATGAGCTCAATGCTGGCGGGCTTGCTGTGTGCAGCAGCCATGACGCCGAATCCTGTGATGGCGCAGGCGCCCGCCGATAGCGAACAGGCGGCACGCGTGCAGTGGTGGCGCGAGGCACGCTTCGGCATGTTCATCCACTGGGGCTTGTATTCGATACCCGGCCGCGGCGAATGGGTGCAGTGGAGCGAGCAGATCCCAGTCAACCAATACGCCAAGCTGGCCGACCAGTTCAAGCCCACCCATTTCGATCCCAAGGCCTGGGCTTCGCTGGCCAAGTCCGCCGGCATGAAGTACACCGTGCTGACGGCGCGGCATCACGACGGGTTCGCATTGTTCGACGACGGCGACAATCCTTACACCAGCGTGAAAAGCGGCGCGCACCGCGATTTCGTGGCCGAGTATGTGAAGGCGGTGCGCGAGGCGGGATTGGGCGTGGGGCTGTACTACTCGCCGCTGGACTGGCGCTTCCCCGGCTTCTTCTTCCCCGACCTGCAGCGCGAAAGCGCGGAGGCGATGCGGGCGCAGTATCACCGCCAAGTCGAGAAGCTGATGTCCAACTACGGCAAGATCGACGTGCTGTGGTTCGACGGCGGCGAGACCGACTGGCTTAACTTCAGCGGCGAGTGGGCCGGCGCCGAGGCCATCGCAGAATGGAAGAAGCGTGGCTACGGCAAGCACTATCAGGGTGGCTTCAGCTGGCAGCACGACCAGGTCCACACCACACTGCGCCGGCTGCAACCGCAAGTGCTCATCAACGGCCGCGCCGACATGCCGCCGGACTTCCGTTCGCGCGAGGGCGACGGCGCGCTGGGCGATTTCGACAACGAGCATCCGTGGGAACTGTGCACCACCATCGCCGGCGCGTGGGGCTACCAGCCCAACATGCAGCCCAAGCCGCTCAAGCACTACTTGCAGTTGCTGGCCAACGTGGCGGGACGCGACGGCAATCTGCTGCTGAACGTGGGCCCCGCTCCGGACGGCCAGATCGATGCATCGCAAGCGGCACGCCTGCGCGAGATCGGCGGCTGGCTGGGCCAGTACGGCAAGAGCATCTACGCCACGCGCGGCGGTCCTTTCCTGCCGGGCGAGTATGGTGCGTCAACCCATCGCGACCAGACCATCTACGTCCACGTGCTGAAATGGCCGCAGGGTCAGGACAAGCTGGCCTTGCCCGCGATTCCAGTCAGGATAGTCGGCGCGTCTGTGCTGACCGGCGGTACGGTGCGGTACACGCAGACGGGGCAGGGCATCGAACTGGCCGTGCCGTCTGCGGCGCGCAACGATATCGACACCATCATCGCCTTGCAGCTGGATTCGCCGGCGACCGCAATCAAGCCGCTGCCCGTGCCGAAGTAACAGCCATACCGGCGGCCGTCAATTGCGTGAATTTATATGTTGCATTGGACAATATCGCAATTGCCGGACGACATCGACGCACGCATGATGGCGAATGTCGCTACACAGAAAATAAATTGCCCCTTGCGGTTACTACAGCGAGGCAATAGGCAGTGAACAAAAAATGCATCAGAAAAGAGCAACCATGAGGAGACAAACGATGAAATTCCATATTTCGGCAATCGCGCTTGCCGGCACCGCATTACTGTTGAGCGCCTGCGGCGGCGGTGGCAGCGACGCCAATGGCGGCGGCGCGGTGCAGTCCATTTCCTTCCCGTTCGCAGGCGGGGCCACCGTCGCACTCCCTCCGGAGATTGCGACCACCAAGCTGAATGCGACGGCCAGTTCCGGCGGGCCGATCACCTACACCTCGAACACGCCGTCGGTGTGTACCGTCGACGGCGCCACGCTGTCGCTGTTGAAAGCGGGCGAATGCGCGGTGACCGCGGCCCAGGCGGGCTATGCCGGCTATGCCCCGGTCTCGGAGCGTCAGCTGTTCGTGGTTCCCAAACGGCCGCAGATCGTCATCTTCCGCAACCCCGGCGCGCAGCCGCTCGATACGCAGCCGGTGGCGCTGACGGCCCAGGCCAGCACCGGCTTGCCCGTCACCTTTGCCTCAGGCACGCCGTCGGTGTGCACCGTCAGCGGCACCACGCTGAACAAGCTCGCCAATGGCTTGTGCACCGTTACCGGCACCCAGGCCGGCGATGACTTCTTTGCCACCACGTCGGTGGTCAAGAATATCCCGATCGGCACCGAAAAGGCGCCTGTGCTGACTTACGCCAGCGGTTTCAAGGATGGCTCGACCACCAAGGAGGGCGGCACGGTCAACGGTTTCGCCGGTTCGAGCGAGAATAGCTGGTGGTGCAACAACTGGTGCGCTCAGACCGCGTCGGACGATGGCAGCAGTGTCAACTTCGCCTTCAATATCAAGCTGGACAAACCCGCCAGCGGGCTCGGCGCCTACTATGGCTTGCACCTGCTGGCCCCCGGCCTGAAGGAATTGTTCAAGGCTGGCACGACGCCGGTCGGTTTGCGGATCGATTCCCAGTCGACGGTGAAGTTCAAACTCGCGCAAAACGTGGAATGGGTCAACAGCGGCAATCACACGGTCACGGTTGAGCTGGTGCTCGGCCTGTTCAACCTCAAGCCGAACAACGGCAAACTGGACGCCTGCAATGTGAAGCTGGGCGCCAAGGTCACGCCGACCGCGACCACCGCCGAGTACAGCATCGCGCTGAAGGACGTCACGGTGACGGAAGCTTGCGGCCTGACGGGCCTGGACCCCTGGTTTGCGATGCAGGATTTCCCGATCTCCCAGATCTCGTTCGGCGCCGACAGCGCGAACATCTCGGTGTCGAGCACGGGCGCGGACAAACCGACCTATACGACCCAGCTCACGCTGACCGGCCCTATCACCTTCCAGTAACACCGGACTGATATTGCCTGTCGCCGCCCGGCGTGGCGGCGGGTATCCACACGAGGAAAAATATAATGAAGAATACTGAGACTATGCTCCACCGGAAGCCCCTCCAGATGACCGCGCTGGCGTTCGCCGCCGCGCAGGTCGCTCTCCTGTGCGGTGACGCGTATGCGCAGACGGCGCCGGCCGCCGGTGATACCGCGGCGGCCAATACCGTGGTCGTGACCGGCCAGCGCCGCCAGGCGGAAACCGCCGCGCGCATCAAGCGTGAGTCCGACCAGATCGTCGATTCGGTCGTGGCCGACGAGGCCGGCAAGCTGCCGGACAAATCGATCACCGAAGTGCTGCAGCGCGTGGTCGGCGTGACCATGGACCGCAACCGTTCCCGCACCGGCGCCAACCTGGCCGCCAATGGCCTGGGCTTCGACGTGGAAGGCTCGGGCATCCAGGTGCGCGGCCTGTCGTGGGGCTCGTCCACGCTGAACGGACGCGAATCGTTCTCGGCCGGATGGCCGGGGCGCGAATTGAGCTGGGGCGATGTGCCGCCGGAACTGATGTCGGGCGTGGACGTGTACAAGAACCCGTCCGCCGACCTGATCGAAGGCGGCATCAGCGGGCAGGTCAACCTGCGCACGCGCTTGCCGTTCGACTCCAAGGGAAAAAGCGGCGCGCTGTCCATGTCGGACAACTATACCGTGCTGGGCAAGAAAAATTCGCCGGCCGTCTCCGCGCTGTATTCCAACCGCTGGCAAACCGACATGGGCGAGTTCGGCGCGCTGGTCGATGTGTCCTACAACAAGAGCTCCAACCGTTACGATTCGATCGACCAATCCGTCTACTACCCGCGCACCAACGTGGTCCCCGGCAAGACGGTGTGGGTGCCGGTCGGCACCAACTGGGGCAGCAGCACCGGCGATACCGAACGCAAGGGCTTCTATGCCGCCTTGCAGTGGAAGAAGAACGACAAGGAAACCTCGCTGACCTACTTCGATTCCGGCTTCCATTCGTTCAATGCCGGCGCCGCCATGTACACCGGTGGCGAAGATCCCTACCTGACCCAATACAGCAGCGACTCCAGGTACGACGCCAACGGCGTGTTCCAGTCGGGCACGCTGACCTATCCGACCGGTGGCAAGGGGGCCAACCAGTTCGCCGACGGCGGCCTGCGCATGGGCACCACCCGCAGCTTCAGCGATGTGCACGGCCGCACGCAGGAACTGGCCTGGAACTTCAAGTGGAAGGCCAGTGAAAGCTGGTCGTTCCAGAACGACTTGCAATGGGTGCATGCGACCAATTCCGGCAATTTCGGCATGATCAACCTCGGCACCTACGGGCCGAGCATGGGCATCGACGTTTCCGGTTCGCGGCCGGTGTTCCAGTTCGACGAAAAGACCCGCAACTTCCTGGCCAACCCCGGCAACTACTACTGGGACATCTCGCAGCCCGACATCAACAAGGCCAAGGCCGACCTGGTGGCGTGGAAGGCCGACGGCAGATATGTCTTCGACAGCCCGGTGCTGCGCGACGTGCGCTTTGGCGTGCGCCTGACGGAACGCAAGTCGACCAAATACAAGAACGCCGGCACCGGCTGGAAATCCTACTCCGAGGACTGGGGCGTGGCGACCACCAAGGTGCCGGGGCAGTTGCCGAACGTGGCCGACCTGGGCTGGCAGCGCAGCAACTTCGGCTACCTGAGCGATCCGCGCTACGCGGCCCTGGGCAGCGTCGAGACCTTCTCCTTCCCTAACTTCTTCAATGGCCGCATGGCGGCGCCGCCATCGATCGTGTTGCCGACCCAGGCCCTGATCCAGGACATTCCGGGCGCGTACAAGAAACTGTTGACCGCGCTGCGCTACAACTGCGAAGACGCCAACCGTATCAAGGGCGGCACCACCGATTGCTCGACCATGGGCAATGACTGGCTGCCTCCTGGCTACAGCGATGAAGCCAAGTACATCAGCGAGCACAGCGAGGGAACCCAGGCCCTGTTCTCCACCCTGCGTTTCGGCTTCGACAACTGGAAATTCCCGCTGGAAGGCAATGCGGGTGTGCGCGTGGTCCGGACCAATACGGTGGCCCACGGCCACACGGTGTTCAAGCCGACCTACAGCGAGACCTCACCGCCCAGCGTGCCCCAGTTCGGCCAGATCGACGAGCCGATCGACATCAAGTCCAACCACATCGACGTGATCCCCAGCCTGAACCTGAAGGTCAACATCACGGACCAGCTGCAGTCGCGTATCGCGCTGTCGCAGGGCATTTCCCGTCCAGGTTTCGACCTGATGCAGGAGTACATCACGCTGAAACAGGATGTCAAGATGAACGCCGATGGCAAGAATGTCGACCTGGTGACCTACACCGGCAAGAACGACGGCAATGCGCATTTGAAGCCGCTCAAGTCGAACAATTTCGACGTGTCGCTGGAATGGTATCCGCAGAATGGCCAGTCGCTGACCGCCGTGCTGTTCTACAAGACGGTCAGGGACATCATCATGACCGAGACGTATACCCGGACGCTCAAGGACAAGGCCGGCAGTGAACAGGACTTCACCATCACCGGACCGGCCAACGCGGCCAAGCTGTGGCTGGGCGGCATAGAACTGGCCGGGTTCACCTATCTGGACAAGATTCCTGGTTGGTCCGAGCGCCTGCCGGCGTGGGCCAAGGGCTTGGGCGTCTCCGCGAACTTCACCTACATCAAGAGCGAGCAGCAGCTGTATCACCCGTACAAATTGCCGTATTGCCCGGCCGGCAGCCTGACCACGGGTGCCGACCTGTACGGCTGCGACACCAACGGCATTCCCTACAAGGATCTGCCGGTGCCATACATGTCGAAGCGCGCCTTCAACCTGGCGTTCATGTATGACAACGGGCCGCTGTCGACCCGCCTGGCCTACAGCTGGCGCGACCGCACCTTGCTGGCGACCGGCGTCTATGGCGCGTCGGGAAACAACGGCACCAGCGCCGATCCGGTGCGTATCGCCGCCAACGGCGGCGTCGCGCCGACCGACGTCGGCTGGGGCCTGCCGGTCTGGCAAGAGGCGGTGGGGCAGTGGGATGCGGGCGTCAACTACCGCTTCAGCGAAAACATATGGGGCAGCTTCAACGTCAGCAACCTGACCAATGTGGTGACCAAGCAGACCAACCAGCAAACCCCTGGCAACATGGGGCGCTCCTGGTACGACCCAGGCCGCAGCTTCCGCCTGTCGGTCGGTTACAGCTTCTGACAAGGACCGTTTGCCTGGTTGGCAATCCTGATAAATCCAATGAGGGGACGCTTTATGCGCTTGAAAAAAAACCTGGGCTGCTTGACGGCCGGGCTGCTGATGGCGTTCGGCGCCACGGCCGAAACGTATCACTGGGACGCCGTTGCCATGGGCAGCGGCGGCTTCGTCACCGGGGTCATCCCCAGCAAGAGCGAGCGCGGCGTGGTGTTCGCGCGTACCGACGTGGGCGGCGCCTACCGCTGGGAACCTCAGACCGGGCGCTGGACCGCGCTGTCCAATTGGCTGGGCGAGAGCGACACGGGCCTGATGGGCGCGGAATCGCTGGCGATCGACCCGCGCAACGCGGCCAATGTGTACATCCTGGCCGGCACCAGTTACTTCAGCAACGGCAAGACCGTGATCATGCGCTCGAACGACTATGGGCGCCACTTCACGCTGACCGACGTGACGGCCCAGTTCAAGGCCCACGGCAACGGCATGGGGCGCCAGAACGGCGAGAAGCTGCAGGTCGATCCGGGCTCGGGCAACGTGCTGTTCGTCGGCACCCGCCGCGACGGCTTGTTCAAGAGCACCGACTCGGGCGCGACCTGGACCCGCGTGAACGGCCTCAACGTGACCAGCACCCCGAACGACAACGGCATCAGCTTCGTGCTGCTGGATCCGGCCAGCGTCACCCAGGGCACGGCCAAGCGCATCTACGTCGGCGTATCGCGCTTCGGCACGGTCGGTCCCAATCTGTATTTCAGCAAGGACGGCGGCGTCAGCTTCGCGCCGGTGGCTGGCGCTCCATCCGGCCTGATGCCGCAACGCGCGGCGATCACCGCCAAGGGCCGCCTGTACCTGACCTACGCCAATGGCGCCGGGCCGCACCAGGGCACCGGCGAACCGATGACCACCGGCCAGATGTGGGAATACAACAGCGTCGGCGGCGCCTGGACCAATATTACGCCGGCCGGCTATAGCAACGCGTTCGGCGGCATCAGCGTCGACCCGGGCAATCCCAAGCACCTGGTGGCCTCGACCATCAACACGTGGTGGACCCAGCAGCAGCAACCGGCCACCTACGGCGACCGCATCTTCACTTCGCTGGACGCCGGCCGCAGCTGGACCGACGTGGTGGGGCGCGGTATGACGGTCGACCCGAACGGCATGGAGTGGAGCCGCAGCACGGCGATCCACTGGGCCGGCTCGATCGAATTCGACCCCTTCGATCCTAAGACCGTATGGGTGGTGTCGGGCCAGGGCTTGTTCAAGACCAGCGACATCGATGCGACCACCAGCAGCTGGAAGTTCGACACGGTCGGCATGGAAGAGACCGGCGTGTACGCGGCCGAAAGCATCCCGGGCGGGCCGCTGATGACGGTGACCGGCGACGTCGACGGCTTCCTGAACAGCGCGCCCGACCAGTACGGTCCGCGCCACACGCCCAACATCGGTACCAACACCGGCATGGCGGTGGCCGCGCAAGCGCCGCACGTGCTGGCACGGGTCGGCTGGTCGCAGCTGTACGTCTCGACCAACATGGGCGCCAGCTGGCAGCCGGCGCCGTCCGTGAAGGGCGGTGGCGGCAACCTGGCGCTGTCGGCCGATGGCTTTGTGCTGCTGCATAGCCCCGACAGTTCCAGCACCAGCTATCGCTCGACCGATTTCGGCGCCAACTGGACGGCGGTGGTCGGCCTGGCCGTGAACAATGCCAACCCGGTGGCCGACAAGGTCAACCCGGCCAAGTTCTATGTCTACGACAAGGACAGCGGCCAGCTGCTGGTAAGCTCCGATGGCGGGGCTTCGTTCAGTCCGAAAGCCCGGCTGGCCGCCGGCGGTTCGACCTGGGTGCGCACCACTCCAGGCCGTGACGGCGATCTGTGGGTGTGCCTGGACTCGAAAGGTTTGAGCCACTCGACCGATTCGGGCGCCACCTTCACCAGCGTGGCCGGGATCAATGCCTGCGCCGCCATGGGCCTGGGCAAGGAAGCGCCGGGCGCCGACTATCCGACCCTGTACATGTGGGGCGCGGTGGGCAGCGCGCGCGGCATGTTGCGCTCGACCGACCAGGGCGCGCACTGGGACCGCATCAACGACGATCAGCATCAGTACGGCGGTCCGTTGTCGGGCGCCTGGGTGACGGGCGATATGAACACCTATGGTACGGTCTACATGAGCACTAATGGCCGCGGCAGCGCCTACGGCAAGATCGACCCGGACGGCGACGTGCAAGTGGTGCCGCAAGTGCCGGCGGCGCCGGGCGGCGGCAGCGCCGAGTGCAAATACGTCGTCACCAATGGCTGGTGGGGCGGCCATATGGCCGAGGTGCGCATCACCAACCAGGGCGCATCCGTGATCCATGGCTGGACCGTGAACTGGCGCTACAGCGACAACTCGTCGGTATCGAGCGCCTGGAATGGCGTAGTGACGGGCACCGCGCCGAACTTCTCGGCCACCGACGGCCAGGGTTGGAACCACGATATCTATCCAGGGCAGACCGCCACGGTCGGCATGGTGGTGGGCGGCCAGGTCGGTCCCGACTTCACCGCGATCCCGGCGGTTACCGGCGACGTTTGCAAATGAGCCGCCACAAATTCAAAGGGCATGCCATGAAAAAATCTCTGTTTGCATTGCTCGCCGGCGCCAGCCTGATGCTGGCCGGCGCCGCCCGTGCCGACGTCGTCAATTTCGATGGGCTGGCCACGGCCGGCGACTTCGCCAGCCTGGGCGACATCAGCCCGTATGCCGGTCTGAACTGGAGCACCGATTGGTACGCGGGCGACAACAGCATCGCCGGCTACGCCAATGGCGCGCATTCCGGCGCCAACTTTGCCGTCAATGGCTTTGGCGGTGACGCGGCCGGCATCAGCAGCACCACGCCGTTCAGCTTTGCCGGCGCCTGGTTCGCCGCACCCCAGGGCGTGGATGACAAGGCCGGCTGGGTCAACATCACTGCCTACGACGCGGCCGATCATGTCATCGGCAGCACCGGCAATGTCGCCATCAGCGTCAACTACCTGTGGGTGGCCGGCGGCTTCAACAATGTTTCGCGCTTGAGCGTGACGCGCGACAGCGGCTGGTATGTGATGGATGACTTCGCCGCCGCCGCCGCGCCGGTGCCGGAGCCGGGCATGCCGTTGATGCTGGGGGCCGGCTTGCTGGTGCTGGGTCTGGCCGGGCGCCGTGCGCGGCGTTGACGGTCCGCTTGATGGAGTAGGGAGGAGGGCCGTGCCATGCACGGCCCTTTTTTGCCCGGCTTACTGGGCGTCTTCCTCGATGATGGCTAGATCCCATGGCCCCAGCGTGAGGTTTTCCGCTGAAGCGATATGCCGCTTGGTCAACAAATCAATGCCGGGCTTGTGCGGATAGTGAAAGCGCATTTCCGCGCCGGAGTAGTTGAAGTAGTAGTGGACGGTGCGGTTGGCGCGGTTGGTGCCGGTGCGGGTGCGTATGGCGGGCGGCAATTGCTGGTCGGCGCCGATCAGGCCAAGTTCCTGCAGCGTCGATTGCAGCACGGCTTTCTGCAACGGGTCCGACAGCAAGGTGCCTTCGTAGATGGCCTTGCCGCTGCCGTACTGGTTGCTCGTGACGGCGGGCCAGCGGCCGAAGAAGGAATGATCGTAGTAGGCCAGCGCTTTGGCGGTGTCCAGTTGCAGGAACTCGGCCCAGTGCTGCACCTTGTTGTGCTCCGCGCCGACGTGATAGGGATCGTCCTTCAACTTCAATGGCTGGGCCAGGTTGGAGAATTCCTGGTAGTGGAAACCCAGTACTTCACGCAGCGGCCCCGGCGCCATGGTCCAGCGCACGGCGGCGTTTTCGTTGGCGAAGCCGCTCTTGAAGCTCATCACCACGTGGCCGCCTTTGCGGACATAGTCCGCGATGCGCTGCAGCAGCGCATCATCGGCCACGTACAGCGGCGGCACGATCAGCAGTTTGTAGGATGAGAAATCCTGCGTGTCCGAAAAGACGAAGTCGGCGCCCACATTCAAATCGTAAAGCGCGCGGTGCATTTGCCGTACCACCGAGCCGTAGTCGGCCTTGGTGCCACTGCCGCCCCATTGAGAGTCCTTGGCAAACGGCATGTCATTGAGGGCGTTCAGAGAATCGCGGCTCCACAGGATCGCGACATCGTTGTGCAGCTTGAGGTTGACCAGCTTGGGGCCTATCGTTTGCAGCTCGCGGCCGGTGCGGCTCATCTCGGCGTAGGCGCGGTTGGGCTCCAGATCGTGCGACAGCACGCCTTTCCAGTAGGTCTCCTGGTTGGCGTGGATGGACGCCCAGTGCCAGTATTCGACCATGTTGGCGCCATTTGCCAGATGTGTGTAGACGTCTTCGCGGAACTGGCCGTCATAAGGCGGATACTGGAAGGACGAGCTCCAGTCGGTGCTCTGGGCGTTGGTCTCGGTGACGAGGAAGTTTTTCCGTTTGAGTGAGCGGGTAAAATCGGCCTGTAGCGTTTGTTCGGCGCCGTTGTAATACTCGCGCTGGCCCCAGTGATAGATGTTGACGGCCGGGACGTCCAGCGCGCGCGCCACGTCGACCTCGTTGACGTCGCTGTGCATGGAGCCGGCGAAATCATGCGTGACGAACTGGCGCGGCGATGCGCATTCGCGTATCAGCGCCGCTTGCCAACTCAGGAAATCGGTGACGCGCATCTGGCTCCAGCGCGACCATTCCAGCTTGTAGCCGGTGCTCTGCGCGCCGTCGGGACGCGGCAGGTCTACCCAGCTGTGCAGGTTCTGGCCCCAGTAGTTCAGGAACCATGCCTGGCTGAGCTTTTCCGGGGGGCCGAATTTCTTTTCCAGGTAGTGCTGGAAGCGGATGAACACATCATCGTTGGCGGCGCCGTAGCTGCCGGTCTCGTTGTCGACCTGCCAGCCGATGACGTTGGGACTGTCCTTGTAGCGCGCGGCGATCTTGCGGATCAGGCGCTCGGCATAGAAGCGGTAGGCGGCCGAGTCGGTGTTCATGTTCTGGCGCATGCCGTAGGTGTTCTGGACGCCGTTGAATTTGCGGGCCAGGATTTCCGGATTCTGTTTGGCCATCCAGGCTGGGATGGAATAGGTCGGCGTGCCCATGATGACCTTGATGCCGGCCTTGCCCATGGCGTCGATGACGCGGTCCATCCACGCGTACTCGAAGCGGCCGTCCTCCGGTTCCCACAAGCTCCAGGTCGATTCGCCCAGGCGCACAACGTTGAAGCCGGCCGCCTTCATCATGGCCACGTCTTTATCCAGCCGCTCGTAGGGCATGTATTCGTGGTAGTAGGCTGTGCCGTAGAGGACGGTCGGCAGTTCCGGCGGCGCGGCCGGCGCCTGCGCGGCGGCGGGCGCGCACGCGGCGGCCGCGATCAGATACAACAAGGATCGTTTGAGCATTCGATATCTCCCAGTCTCGTTTTGATAATGGGAGCTATTGTGGTGACAGCGCGCGCAGCCGCACAAGTGCAAAAATCACCGGCGCGGCCAATGATTTATGCGTGTCCCTCAGGAGGCCATCTGAAGCAGGCGGTCGGCGATATTCTTGACCGCAGTTCTATTTTCCGCCGATGCGCCGACGTTGGTGAATATCGCCACGCCGCTGCGCGTGGCCGGCGCCAGGTAGACGGCGCTAAAGACGCCCGGGTCGCCGCCCCAATGGTTGGGCCGCACCTGTCCGGCCAAGGGGGATTCCATCCAGCCCAGGCCCTGGCCGCTGAGCCATTCAGGCAGTCCGGGCGGCGTTTGCATGTCCAGCATTTGCGCCATCGCTGCCGTTCCCAGCAACTCGACGCCACCGGATCTGCCGCCGTTTGCAGATGCGGCAACGAACTTCATGAAATCGCTGATCGATGAACGCAACATGCCGGCCGGCCAATCCGGAAAGCCGACCGGTTTAACGGCGACCAGTGCTCCATCGACGAGGTCGTACGGCACGGCGCTGTGCAACGATGGGGTGTCTTTGATCGTCCAGCTCGTATGATCCATAGCCAGCGGCGCAAAAATGTCCCTGCGCGTTTGTTCGCGCATATTCATCCCGCCGATGCGTCCCGCAAGATGCCCCAGCAAGCCGAAGCCCACATTGCAGTAGTCCCAGGCCGTTCCGGGGCGCGCAGTGGAAAAACATTTCGCGCCCGAGTAGTTGGCTCCGTGGGGCGTGAGATATTGTTTGAGGAAGTCAGGGAGGGCGAGCTTGGCATCATGGCCGTGATCGCGGAAATCGATCTTGTAGTACCGCGCGTCGGAAATGCTTGATGTATGTGTCAGCAGCTGTCGGAAGGTGATTGCCGTATCGCGAAAGCGTGGATTCACAACGGGGAAGTCCAGATGACGTGAGATGGGCTCATCCAACGCCAGCTTGCCACGTTCCGCCAACCGCATGATCATGGTGGCGGTGACGGTCTTGGTGACGGAGGCAATGTGGAACATCGTATCGGCAGTCACAGCCCTGCGTTGGGCGATATCGGCCAGGCCGTAACCTTGGGCGTAACGCACAAGCCCATCGCGGGCGTAACCGACGGCCAGACCCGGGATGTTGGCCGTGCGCATTTCGTTTTGGATAAACGACGCCAGATCCGGGGAGGGCGAGGCAAGTTCGCCCGCCAGTGTGGCCTGCGGCAGCAGGAGCGCAGACAATCCCGCGCCAAGAAAGGCGCGCCGGGACAGCGGGAATACAGAGACGGGGGCATGGTTGGGCATGTTGTCGCTTTCTCTCTATGCTGATGTGCTAGTATGTGTAGGTGCCTACGTAAATGTCAACCAAAAATACCATGAGCAAGCAAGATTATTCGCGCGTTGCCGGCGGGGCGGCTATCGGCGCCAGACTGCGTCGTTTGTCGGAAAGCCTCGATGGCGACTCGGCGAGGGTGTACGCCGCCCTGGGAATCTCGTTCGAGCAGCGCTGGTTTGGGGTGCTGAATCAATTGGCCATCAACGGTGCTGCCACGGTGGGGGAACTGGCGGCGACGTTGAGAATCACGCATGCTTCCGTGAGCCAGACACGGCAATCGCTTGAGAAAGCCGGGATCGTGACATCGCAGACCGACCCCGGGGACGCCCGCAAGAAAAAGATCATGCTCACCGCCGCAGGCAAGAGACTGGTCGCAAAACTGCAGCCGATCTGGATGGCGTTTGATGCGGCAGCGCTTGAGTTGAACGCCGAGGCGGGCAATGTCGTGGCGTCGCTGAACAAGCTCGATGACGCGCTGGAACGGCAATCCATCTTCGACCGCATCATGAATCGGATAGGCTGATTCCAGGCGTAATCTTCATTTGCTATGAGATGCTGCTGCGGCGGACGGCGCCGCGCTTTTTCACTCGGCGCCAGCCCAGGACCAGCCCGGTCGCGCTCAATAACGCCCCCAGTGCGCAGAGCGACGCCACCATGACATCCCACACCGGGCGCACACGCACTGCTGCAGCAAAGTCCAATTGGTGCAAGCCGTTGAACAGCCAACGGTTCCATTTGCTGTTGCGGTCCGCGTGGCCGACCAATTTCCCCTGCGCCGGATCAGCGTAGAAAGTGGTCTGATCCGCCGACTGGAACTGCACGCGCAGCACCGGGAGTACCCGCTCCGCATGGTGGCTGTAGTAATAGCTGTCGTCGCTGGTGATCATTTCCGCGGCGAGCAGCGGCGTTTCCGGCCGGGTGGCGCGCACGGCATGCAGTAGCACCTGATGAGGAATCGCTGGCACCACGGCGCCGCTGTCGGCATCGAGCAGGCGGCGCTGGCGACGATCAAGTGCACTGAAATACAGCTTGCCATCGACTCGCCGCCACTCCAGTTCCAGCAAATCCGTGTGCTCGCTGGCGACGCGCGCGGGCGCCACGGACAGGTCATCGCGCGTCAGCGGGCCGCCGGCGAACGCCAGCCGGTCTTGCGTCGTCACGCCCGGCGAAGCGAGCCAGTCGAACGGCGTGACCGAAAGCCAGCCGCTGAATAACCATGTCAGCGTCAACGTTCCCGCGCCGAGGCCGAGCCAATGGTGCCAAGCCTGCCAGCCGCGATACGGTGAAAGTCGGCCGCCGGCATACGGCCTACGCACGCGCAAACGCTGGACGCCCAACACCATGCCCAGCATGACCAGCACCAAGGCCGCGCCGGAAGTCCACATCACTACTTGCCGCCACGGCTGGCCATGAGTGCGCAATGGCGTGAAATAGATCCAGTGGATCACCGAGCCAGCCCAGTTCCACGCCCGCTCACTGCGCGTCGTGTCGCGCACCAGTTCGCCGGTGCGGCCGGAGACATAGAGCACACTGCCCGCCGCGTCGTCAGCCTCGACCCGGTACAGGGGGCGATGCGCCTGGACGGCGCCAAAAGTCCATTGGTCCTGATCGACGGTGTCGACCGCCAGTGTCCTGGCGCCGGGCGCGGCGCTGGCGGCGGCCGACCTGGCGATGTCGTCCGTTACCTGCAGCGTTGCGCCGGTGTCGGCCCAGACCGAGCGCCAGCGACCGTCGGCCATGAAGTGGTAGGCCGGCCGGCCCGCCACCGTATTGAGCTTGACGGCGCTGGGCATGCCTGGCCGGCCGGCGGCCTGCCAGGCGTCCCACGCGTTGACCTGGACCTGGGCGACGTCGAGCGGCGCCAGCCATGCCATACGTTCCTGTTCGGTCAACGCAGGGTAGGGGACATACATCATGACGACGCCCGAACCGAACCACAGCAACACCAGCAAGCCGATGCCGATGCCGAGCCAGCGATGCAGCAGGTGCAACTGCCGCTTCCAGGAACCCAGGGCGCTTCCCATCAGTAGCGCCATTGCACCGTCAGTTCGCCGTGACGGCGATCACCCAGCAGGTATTGGCTATCGCTGTACGACGTGCTGGCGTACAGCCTGTTGCTCAGATTGCGCAGGTTCAGTTGCACCACTACGTTGCGGCTGACGCTCCAGCCCAGCGTGGCGTCCATGGTGGTATAGGCCGGCAATACCTGCGAGTTGGCGTTGTCGATGAAACGCTCGCCGACGTAGCGTGCGCCGAGTGCCGCGCGCCAGGCGCCGGCGCGGTGGTTGAGCCACAGATTGGCCGAGATCTTCGGCACGTCGGACGGACGGTTGCCGGCGCGCGAGACGTTGCCGCCTTCAATCAACTGATCGAACTGAGCATCAGTGTAGGCCGCGTTCGCTTCCAGGCGCCATGCCTGCGCCAGGCTGACGCTGGCGCTGAGCTCGGCACCACGCGACGATTGCGACCCGCCCTGGATCGACAGCGCGGGGTTGGATGGATCGCGGGTGACGATGTCGTCCTTGCGGATGCGGTACAGCGCCGCCGTCCACTCCGCTTTGCCATTGGCCAGCGACTGCTTGACGCCGGTTTCGACCTGGCGAGAGCTGGTCAGCTTGTAGCGGCTGTTGGCCAGGTTCAGCGACAACAGGCTGGTGACCGGATCGCTGCCGCTGCTGACCTGGCCGTACAGCGAAGTATCGGCGGCCAGCTTCCATGTCAGGCCCAGACGCGCCGCGTTCGCGTTCAGGCGCGACGTGAAGCCGGCTGCGCCCAGCAGGCTGATGCGCTCCACCTGATAGCGGTCGTGACGCACGCCAGCCAGCAACAGCCAGTTGTCGTTGATGCTGTAGGCATCCTCGGCATACAGTGCGCTGGTACGTGTATGGGTTCTGAAGTTTGGCCGCAGCGGGTCCGGGCTATCGAACACGCCCGGATTGAAGCCGGTGGGCGCCACCGCGGAGGAGCCGCGGTAAGGCGAGTTATTGTTATGCTGGAAGTTGATGCCTGCCGCTTCCCAGCCAGCCACGACGCGGTTGGCGCCGGCGTTCCAGCGCGCCTCCAGGCGGTTGCCGGTCTGCTCCTGAGCGTGCTGGATGGCGATGTAGTCGCTGCGCTCCACCAACTTGGCTTGCGCATCGTAGGAATAGGACTCGGCGTTGCGCCAGTTGCGGTGCGCCTTCATGTAGGCCAGTTCGTTACTGATCGTCAGCGCCGGCGTCACGCGCCAGCTCAGGCGCGCCACCGCCTTGTCGTCGGTGAAGGCGATGTCGGCGTCGGCAACGTCGTAGTTCTGGCCGCGCAGCTCGCCCGCGAGGCGGCCGTTCACCAGCGGTGTGCCGAAATAGCGCTGAGGTTTCTGTTCCAGGTGGTCGAGCGACAGGTCGATGTCGAGGTCGGGCGTCAGCGCATACGTGAAGCTGCTCAGGATCTTGCCGTGGCGGGAGTCGCCGCGGTCGATGAAACCATCGCTGCGATCGGCGTAGGCATCGACGCGAAAAGCGCCGTGCTCGCCGATGGCGCCGGTGCCGCCAACACCGCCGCGCAGCGCCTTGCCGTCGCCGACGCCGGCCATCGCTTCGAACGACGATATCCGTTGCGGCGCCTTGCGCACGGCATTGATGGTGGCGCCGGTGGTGCCGCTGCCATACACGATCGAGCCGGGACCGCGCAGCACTTCGATGTATTCATAGCCCCAGGGATCGGCCGGATAGGTAGCGGTGCCCGAGCCGACTTGCGGACGTTGGCCGTTTTCCAGCAGCGCGATGGCGCCGTTGCCGCTGAAGCCGCGCGCCGAATAGGCCACGCCGTTGCCGGGCGAGCTGATGTCGGTCAGGCCGGTGGTGCGAGTGACTGCATCCTTGACCAGTAGATCGCCGCGCGCTTGCATGGTGTCGGCGCTGAGCGCATCGAGGCTGGCGGGCAGTTCCATGGCGGTCAGGTTCAAGCGGCTGGCCGTGGCGTTCGGACGCGTCAGTCCCAGTCCCTCGTGCGACGCCGCCGCTTGCACGGTCACGGTCGGCATGGATACGGTCTGCTCGGCCAGCGCGGCGTTGGCGCACAGCAGTGCGACAGCGGTAACGATAGGGCGCAGGGAAGTGGAAAGGGCTGGGCTGGGTAGGAACATGGAAGCATCTCAGTGGTAAGTGATACGCTGAGCGCTCGCACATGGGCCGACGCGGCGCCGCGCGCGGAGTGCGAACGGAAACGCGCACAGTCCAGGTGTGCGATTGCTCAAGCGATAAAAGGAAAAACGACGAACATATCTCTGGCGCAGCCACACCCCGGGCTTTGCCATGCATCGTGACTGGCCGGTCTTCTGGCTCGCCGTCATCCTTCCCCGATCCTGCCTTCCCGTGCGCTGCACAGTGGCGGTTGATCAGGGTCGTCAGGCTCACAGCAGCGGGGGCTGCGCCGGACTGGCGCGAAATGAAAATCTCGCGCGTCACCGGCTTCCCGTTTCACCCTCCGGCCGATAGGCAGGAGGACACCATTCACGTATTGGCGCGCATTTTACATGCAAATTGGGGATTTGGTGTAATCATCATGCGGGAGCCAGTAAGCTGCTTCCGGGGGCGTTAGCGCTGGCCTCGTCGATCAGCCGGCAGCGCCCCTCTTTAACGAAGAAGAACTCATTCTAGCTGAACGATGCGAGGCAACGGGCCTTGTTGCGCCGGCGCGGGGCCGGCGACAAGTGGATGCCGATCACCCTGCCGAGCGCTCCACCGCCGATGGCAGGGCAGACATGCCGCCATCCAGCTCCAGCATCCGCCGTACTTGTTGCTGCCAGTCGTGTCCTGCCAGGTCAACGATGACAGGGGTAGCGGAGGTACCTTGCACTTCGCTCACACAGGCCAGTAGATTGCTCTGCGCGGACTGTGGCAAGGGGCAGCACACGTAGCAGACCGCTGGCGCCTTGAACCGCTCGTGCGTCACCTGGTTGCTGGTCACGACATGGATGGCGGGCCTGCCGTGCTTGTCGGAACGATAGCGCTGCCATTCCCGCTGGCCCGCCTTGGTGGCGGCGTTGACGACATATCCCTGGGTAGCGAGCTGTCCTTCGAGTTCGGCGCTGACACCTTTGGCGCAAGGAATGCTGGGTACGATCACCAGCACCAGCGCCTCCGACGGGTCACGGTGCCGCAGCAAGTCACGTAAAATAAAGCTTGCCAGCGTGCTCATCAGTATGTGGTCCAGATTGCCCCGCCGCAGAAACGCGACCGGCTCAGCGGGGCGTTCAAAGCGTATGTCGGGCCTGGAGCGAAGTTTTTTCGCCGTGTTGATCTGCTGGCCGAATTCTTTCAATGCCCCCAAAGGAGAAGCCGCAAACACAATCGACGTGCTGGTGGGGAACTTTTCCATCAAGCGGATCGACGGTGCGCGCATATTGTAATAGACCACAATACAGGTGGCCTCGCACACCTTCAGCAATTCCAGTTGTCGAGCTGTCGCGATCAGTACGCTTGAAGCGCTATCGCCGTTCAGCACGCGTTCCAGCTGCTTGACGGAATCCGCTGCAATGACCCGCGACAATGGACCACGCACCAACGTTTGCCGGAGCTTATCGGCGAGGCCAGCCTGGTCGATGACGACAATGTAGTGCGCCGACCTTAGCACCTGGTGACAGCGTTCCAGATACCCCCTCAAGATCGAGGCTGAGCCTGTGCCGGCGGTTTGCACCAGGATTCCCGCCTTGCGATTGCCACCATCCAGCGCCTTCCAGGTTGCGGAGAGCGCTGCCTCGATCAGCTCGTGCTGATCGCCACCCAGCGGCATCGGAGTTTCGCTGTCCGCTTCGGCGACCGTGCTGGCGGTTGCTCCGACCTGTGCTAACAGCCGCTTCGGCACACCGCCCGAGGCATCGATCAGCTCGTGCAGCGGGCCGGGCATGATGCGCCGATGCGGCGTCGCCGCGTGGAGTAATTCCACTGCATCGTGTTCTGACAGCGGCCCCAAAGCCAGGTGCTGGCGCACCGATGGCGGCGCTGGCAAGCGCGACAGCAATAGTACAGGCCAGGTTTCCAGTTCGTGCAGGAAGGCCTCGATGGCCGCTGCCTGCTCGGGGGTATTGATGTTATCGATGACCAGCAGGATGCGGCGCTCTTGCAGATCCTCACGCAAGTCCCGGTAGAACACATCTGGCGGATAGTATTTTCCCGTGGCGCGCATCAATTCCCGGCGCAAATCGCCGCCGGCGGCAGCGTCCAGCCACGCGATCGCCCGGTCCTGCCGATGGATGGCATACTCAAACACCATTGCCGTCTTGCCCATCCCTTCCTGACCGCTGATCCAGAAGGGCAGGCCCGCCTGCACTGCGGAGTCCAGCGCGCTCATTTCCGCCTGCCGTCCGACAAACGGCGCCTGCAATGGCGCTGGCTGCCGTGGCCCGCTGAGGGGATAGGGATGACCCTGTTCATCCCAATACGCGGCGGCCCGGGATTCCCAGCGCCCCTGCACGTCCGACCAGACGCGCTGCCAGCAGCGGCTGGGCAACGCCTGCGACGGCATGACCATGAAGTCCAGCAGCTGCAGGTCGCCGCCGACGCGCGAGCGGCTGGCGGTGCCGCTCACACGGCTGAACAACATGGATGAACCGTCCGCCATGGACCAGCCGCCCTCGTCGTTAGTGCGATCGTGGCTGTGCAGCACCAGGTGCACGCCGCTCTCCCGCAGCAGCCGTTCGATCCGTTCCCGCTGCGGCATAACGGACAGCGGCATGTGGCTGAGCACGATGCTGATGCAGGCGCGGCTGTCGCGACGGCCTTGCTCCAGCAACTCCCGCAGCTGCTCGATGGCGGCGTCTTGGCCGGCGCGATTCAACATGCGCCATGAGCTGCCCCATTCCAGCACCCGGACGGGCACGAAACCGTGGTCCGCCTGGACCGTGCAGTCCGCGTAGGGGGCGTTGGCGTCGTCATAGTGGCGGCCCAGGTAGCTGGCGGCCCAGCGGCGGTAGTTGCTGGTTTTCGCCAGCAGTTCCTTGCTATGGGCGCTGTACAGCGGGGTGAACTGCTGCACCGCCATGTCGTGGTTGCCGGGGATGGTGTACAGGCTGGCGCGCGTCAAGCCTAGCACCGACAGGGTGCGGTCGAGGAAGAGCGACAGCTGTTCGAAGTGTTCGGGCTCGCCATTCCACGTCAGGTCGCCCGAGATGCACACCATGTCAACGCCGCCATGGATTCTCAGCGTGCGCAGGTTCTCGTGCCATGCGGCGCCGAATTCCTTGCGCTCGTGCCAAGCCTGGCGCTGTTCCTCACCCGCGTGCAGGTCGGACAGGTGCAGGATGCGCAGGTTGCCGCTTGCCAGCGGCGCCGTCACAGCAGTGGTCGCGGACTGGACGCTGGCCTCGGCCGTCATCGACGCCGTGACCTGGATCGTCGCCTCCGCTGGTACGATGCGGCCCAGCGCGGGCAGTGACACCTGCGCGAACGGCAGACTCCATTCGCAGAGCATCGGGTGACCGTCCGGCGTGGGGAAGCTTGCCTCCAGCGTGGCGCCGCCGCCCTGCTGTGCGGCGATCAGCTTGCCAACCGTGCGCAGCTGGTCCTCGATCCGCTGGCCTTCGCTCAGCCGCAGGGCGCCGGCCAGTTCCTGCCGAAGGCCTGGGCGGAAGCGGTACTGGCGCTCGTCACGAGGCACGTCCGCCGGGCCACTGTGTTCCAGCAGGCCACCAACGAAAAATTCCGCCAGCACGTCGGTGCCGGTGGACGGGAGCATGGCGCGTTGCACCAGGCGCATGACCGGCACCGTCAGCGGATCGATGGCAGACAGGAACACGGCCAGGTCGTAGGCCTGTGCCGACACCATGTGCTGGAAGCTGGCGATGTGCCGCGCGGGATCGACGGCCGCCGGCGCCTCGGCGGCACTGGCGGCAGCGGCAGTCGTCTCGGTGTCGGGAGCCGGGAGCGGGGCGGGCAGCAGCCAGCCGGGTACGCGCGCGCCACCCTGCGCATGCATGGCGCGCGCCCAGTGCGCGGTGTCGGCCAGATCCAGGCTCAGCGCCGGCAGGCGCAGTGCGTTGGCCGCGCCCGCGTCGTCCAGCCACCACGGCACGTCGGCCGCCATGGCGGCATTCGGCTGGCCGGGCCAGCTGGCCTGCAGTTCGATGCCGGGAGCGCCCAGCGCCGTGTAGCGCCAGGCATGCCGGGGCAGCAGTTGCAAGATGCTCACCGGGCTGGCGGCCGCCAAACGGGTCAACAGGCCGTGCAGCCGGCCGTCGCGCCAGCGGACGCTGGTGCCGTCCGTGGCAAACACGATCAACTGACGCGCACCGCCCTGACGCAATACCGCCAGCGGGTGGCGCGTGCCCGATCCGATGGCTACCAGGTGTGGCGTCGAGCCGACCGCCAGGCGATACGCCGCCACGCTGCGCATGCCGCTATGGTTGTGGAAGTTTTGTGCGAGCTGCGCCAGCGCCTCGTGCCACAGGTCGACGGACGGCGAGTCTTCCACCAGCAGGGTGACGTTGAACCAGCGCTCCCGTGCGCTCCGGCGGACCGGTATCCAGACTCCCGTCTCCACCGCCTGCGTGGCGGTGGCTTCCTCGTCCAGCGCGCCCGCGCCCGGGGTGACCAGGCGGCGCATGAATGGATGCAGGGCGCGGCGGTAGCCGGTGGGCGCGGCTAGCGGCGCCACGCCGGGAACGCGCAGCGTATTGCCGCGCACGGTGCCAGTGGTGACGGCCGCGTGCAGGGCCGTCTGTGCCCCTTCCAGCGCCGCTGCAGCGGGCGTGGCCGGTGCCGCCGTGGCAGGCGTCTCAGCCCGGTCGGGCGCATGCTGCCGGGGCGCGGGTGTGCTTGCCGGCGCGGGGCGCTCCGGCACGGCCCTGGCATCATCGCCGGCCGGACCATCCTGCGCACGACACGCGTCCATGCGGCTGGCCAGAAGCACGATGTCCTGCAGCTCGCGCGAGGTGAAGGCGAGGCCGGCTTGGAGCAGGGCATCGAGCAGGGTAGCGATCATGCTCAGGGCTTTCTGCCCAAGCTGGCTGTGAGCTGGTCGGCCAGGGCCTGCCGGTCCCCCTCGCTCATGGCGTAGGCGCCCATGACCAGCTGCACCGCGTTGAGCAACTGGTCCGTGGCCAGCACCTCGCCGTCTTGCGCGCGCTGGATGAACTGCCCGATCATGCCGGACGCGTCGTTCGCCATCGCGTCGCCCAAGTGGGCCGCGACAATGGCGCGCAGCCGCTCGGGATTTTCGCAAGGGTCGGGCATGCGCAGTTGCAGGCAGCGGCGCAGAAATGGGGCGGGAAAGTCGCGCTCGCCATTGCTGGTCATGACCACCAGTGGATATTCATAGCATTCCACGTCGCCGCCGGTGATCGCGGCCGCTTCGCCATCCCGGGTCAGCACCTTGTAGGTCTTCTTGCCCAGCCGGCCGAGTTCCGGGATATGGAAGCGTCCTTCCTCCAGCACGTTGAGCAGGTCGTTGGGCAGGTCGATGTCCGCCTTGTCGATCTCGTCGATCAGCAGGGCGCGCGGTCGTTGGGCCGGCAGCAGGGCCGTGCCCAACGGCCCCAGCTTGATGAAGTGGCCGATGTCCAGCTGCTGGCCATCACGCGTTTCGGTCTCCCGGTGCTGGGCGCGACCGATGGCGTCGTAGCTGTACAGCGCGTCGTGCAAGGTGCTGCGCGAGGTGACCGACCAACGCAGCGGCTCTCCCAGGTCGAGCTCATGGGCGATGGCGTCCACCAGGGTGGACTTGCCGGTGCCCGGCGCACCGGTGATCAACAGCGGCCGGCGCAGGTGCAGGGCAGCGTTGACGATGCGGACGATTTCCTCACTGCTTTTGTAATGGCTCCCATGGTGGCTGGCCGCCTTCGACAGTGGCGGAACGGGGAGCGCGGCCGGCGCGGCGGCGCGGCGCGGGCGCCAGATCGGCGGTTCCGGTGGCTGCCATGCGGTGCGGACCTGGCCGTCGCCGTGGTAAATGCGCCAATCCTGTTCGTTGTCGATGCTCATGTCTGATTTCCTGAAAGGGGAGGTTGAAGTTGTCCGGCTTCCGGCAAGTGCGAGGGCAAGTCCCACACCAGCCGGGCGCCGGACAGAATGCTGTTCGTGGTGGACTTGGCCCACAGGTCGCGCAGCTGGTCCGGGGTGTGCGCCGCCGGTGCTGCGCCAAGTGAGCGCTCGAGTTCGTCCAGTTCGCCGCGCGCCGCACCAGCGTCGACGGCGTTGGCAGCGGACTGCCTGATCCACAGCAGACAGGGTATGCCTTGCTGCAGGCAGCCCAACACCAGTTCTTCCAGCCGCTTGGGCGCCGCCGGTCCGCCATCGATGCCGATGCAAGTAGGCCCCAGCTGATCCACGGTCAGTTCTCGTAGAGCCACCTCTTGCGGCTTGCGACAGCTGTGGTCCAGCCAGTGGATGCGCGTGCCGTAGCCCTGGCCCATGCGCTGTTCGATCATCTCCACCGCCAGTCCCCACGGCGACGAGCGCCCGACACCGACCCTTCCTGCACGCTCCCTCCAGTGCAGCAGCAGCGGGTAGCGTTCGTGCAGGGATTCGTTGCTGGCAATGCCGTCCAGCGTCACGCTGATGTCGACGTCTTCCAGGCCGGCTGCCAGTTGCGCGCTGGGCAAGATCAGGCCTACCCGCAACTCGCATTCCCAGCCCGTGCGGCGATGCGCTTCGCTGAGCACGGTGGCCAGCGCGGCCGCGAAACTGTCGCGCAGGCGCGTGGGCGACAGCGCCACCGCGACAGGCTGGGTGCGCAGATGGGGCTGAGCGCTGCTGAGCCACCAGCGCAATTGTCGGGCTGTCTCGTCCAGTTCGATGAACAAGGTGGCCTGTTCGGCGCCTTGCGCCAGTTGCTCGTTGCGCAGCTTGTGCTGCAGCTGGAGCAGCAGCTCCGGCTGGCAGGCGCCTTCCATCCATTGCGCCAGCAAGGCCGCTCCGGGCTCTCCGACTTCTCCGGCCAGGCGCATTGCGAATTCTACCAACGGCGGCGGATGGCGGGCATCCGCCAAGGGCACGTCGTGCAGATGCCGTAGCCAATCCTCCGCTCTCCCCTGCGGCACGGCGCGGCTGGGATTAGGCAGGCTGCGCAGATACAGCCGTTCGTAATGCGCCACCGTGATATTGGGAATATGGGCGCGCACCAGGGCCAGCAGGCCCGCGACCGGATCGTCTGCGCGGGCGCCCCGGCCATACACTTCTCCTTCGTTCGCGGTGTCGACTACCACCATGCGGGGGCGTTGCTCGCCGAGCTCGGGGTCCTTCAGCGTGCGCCGGAACGCGGCGGCGAATTCCTCGGGGCCGGGCCGCTCGGGGCCCTTCGCCAGCGCATTAAGCAGGAGGTGGGAGAACACACCGCGCCGGGCGACGCTGTCATTCTTGGCGTACAAGCCATCGGAGGCAGCAAGCAGGATGTGCTGCGTGATCGCCTGGTGCGCCAGCGAACCGATGGTGAAATTGGTGTCGTTGGGGGTCAGCTTGGTCTTGATGGCGTCCTTGGGCGTGGCGCAGGTATCGACGATGCACACCTGCCGCCGCAAATGGCTGAGCTCTGACCGTTTCAGCGCCGACAACAATTGCTGCAAATTGACGTAATACGTTTTGTCGGTAGTGGCGTCCGCCAGCACCAGGAAGCGATCGGCGCCCTGATCGTCGATCAGGCCGTGGCCGCCCCAGTAGACCAGCAGCGCCTCGCCGCCGTCCTTGGGCAGGTCGCTGTCCACGAAACACTTGATCTCCGCCTGGGTGGCGTAGCGGCGCCGTTTCATGTCCAGGCCGCACCGATCGGCCCACTGCCGCACCTCGGGCACTTGCCAGCTGGCCGGCGACAGGAATATGGTGATCTGGTCCGGCTCCACTCCTTGCGTCATCAGCCAGTCGGCCATGCGTCTGGCGTCCGCCTCGGGGCCGTCCAGACGCCAGTTTGGATGGTAGTCATAGTGGTCTATACCTACCAACACGGCCCGCAGTTGCTTGGGATCGGGATTAAACAAGTGCGAGCTTACTGCTGACCAGGTGCCAGAACGGTTGGTTGCGCAAGTAGGCGCTGTGCGCGGCCGGGAAGGGCAGGCCGCTTTGCACCTCATGGTCGCTGACCCGGCTGTCGAACAACCCGCCAGCCAGGTAGCTGAGCGGGTCGTTGAGGTCGTAGAAATTGCTCCATGGCGGGAACCGGTCCGGCAAGGACACGGGCAACTCCGCGCTCCGCCGCAGCCTGGACAGCGCGTCGATCTCGTACAGGAAGGGCGACTGTGATCCGAAGGTGATCAGTTTGGCCACATTGTCGGGCTGGTGCTGGATCAGGGTTTCGAACGATGCGATGCCGCCCAGGCTGTGCGCGAACAAAATTACCTGGTCGTCAGGAAACTCGGCGATCTTACGGAGCAGAAAATCTCGCAACGCATCGCCGTGCGACTGGTAGCACAGGATGTCACCCACGGCAGCATAGCCTTGGTCGGTCAGCCGTCCCCGGCGGGTGCGGCTGTACCAGGTTGCGCCCCAGGACGGCAGCGACATGAGCGCGGCGCCGACCGGGCCGCGCACGTCGTTGCCCAGCGCTTGCCCCAGCCGGGTCGCCAGGGCGTTACTGCCATGCGCGTCATACACGGGCAAGCCCTGTTCCAACGCCAGATATTGAAGGGTGGCGGCCACCGCGCGCGCCAGCGCGGCGCCGTGGCTGGGCGTTCCCGCAGCGCCGCACTGTTCGGCCGCCGCGTAGGCGGGTGATTCACTGATCAGGGACAGGATGGATGCGGACGTGTGTTCCGGCGCCAGGTCGGCGACTGCGCGCGCCAGGTCTGGATCGCGTGCAAGGCCGGCGAATCGCTGCCCAAGCTGCGCGCCCGGATGCGGCAGGTGGGGAGGATAAGCCGCCATCACGCCCCCGCTTGTGGCCAGCATACCCAGTTCCGTGGTGGGCTCCCGGCACAGCAGGTCCCAAAGGGCCAGGTCGGCATCCTCAGCGGTGTTGCCGATGCTGCGGGTGTTACCGTAGCCGGGCACGGAACGGCATTCGTCGGGCAGGGTGGCGCCGACGCTGCCACCCCAGAAGCATCCCTCCAGCTTCACGTTGCACCGATGCGCCAGCAGCTGATGCTCGATTAATTTCATGGAGGCGTCGTAACCGGCCTGACGCACGCCCGTGCCGTGCACAAATAATAGAATTTTGCTCATACGCGAATAATGTAAGAATTTTAGCTGTATGGCAAGGCTCTTATTGCACCAGCAGAAAGCTTGAGGAATTCTCACCAAAGATCACTCTGCCGACGGCGCACAAAAAACGTGCTATACGCTTAACGCGGCCGGGACATCGTCGCACGCTCAAGGTTGGCCGTTGGCGTGCATGGCGTCAACGGCGAGGTCTAGATTGAAAATCTACTTCCCGATTCGTATTAAAGTTCACTTCGGAGACCTAGGAGAGAAACTCGGTGCTACTTAGGCCGCCTTAGTCAAATTTCGCATAATTTATATTATGTAAAATCACTCTCCGGTCTGCTTCTCTCCTCAGGCAGTAACAGCGCTCTTACCGTCTAATCGTCTAATGAAAGTACGCCGACATCATTCCGGGGTGTTTTGCGACATCATCGTGGGGTGACTTTGAAATTGGTAGAAAAGTTACGACTAGATGTCGCGCCGATCATTCAATAAAGCCATTCCATCATATTCAGCCAAGAACAGGCGGACACAATCCACAGCAGCGCTCTTACCTATAGTTGCACACTGCACGCCGGTCGAATCGACGTCCGAGACCGCTGCACCACTTACGATGCCATCTGCCCTGCCCGCCCTGATCGCCAACGCGTTCGCCGAGGCGATGGCCCAAAGTCGCCGCGTGGGAGGGGCCGCCACGGCCCAGGCGGCCTTTATGCGAACCGTCTCCAAGAAACTGAGTTGGAACTGCGTACCGAGCAGGCCAACGCCGCGCAGTTGCAGGCAGCGCTGAGCCAGTCCTGGCAAACGGCTGTCGAACTGGAAGAGGAAGTTGAGAAATTACGTGGCATCGTGGCCGTGCAAAAAGAAGCGATCACCAAGCTGACTGCCGAGGTGGGCGACCCGAGGTGGGCGACCTCAGGAAGTTCGCGCTCGTGGCCATCGACGACGCCCGAAGCGAGACACGGACCTGGAAGGATCGGGCCGCCTATCTGGAAGGACAGCGTCAGCTCGACAGCCGGCTGCTGGAGACGTTCCGCCAGAAGGCGTATCGCAGCGGCGCCGATATTCCCGATGTCCTCAAAAAGACATGACAGGCCGTGTGTGTGACGAATGGAGAGAATTGAAGCATCACTTTTCCTCAATACTCTCTGTCTGACACGCAACACGACAAAAACAACTCCTCCAATCTAGTGAGCCTTCCAGCCATGAACCTGCACCACATTCGCCTGTCGAATTTCCAATCCTTCGGCCCAGCCCCCGTCAGCTTCACTGTCCCCGAGTTGTGCTACCTCATTGGCCCCAATGGCTCGGGAAAAACCGCCGCGCTGCAAGCGCTCTGCCGGCTCTTTGCGTTCGATCCGGCCCTACGCCGCATCAAGAAATCCGATTTTCATGTCCCGCACGACGAAGCCGAAGTACCGGCCGAGCGCAAACTCTGGATTGAGGTCGATTTCGTGTTCCCGGAATTGGAAGACGGTGACGAGACCAACGGCGTCGCGCCCAATTTCGGGCACATGCGTCTTGATGAGGCCGATGGCCTGGTGCGCGTGCGCTTCCGCCTCGAAGCGACTCTCTCTGACGCAGGTGAAATCGATGAGTCGCTGGTGTACGTCCTCGACGTGAAGGAGGATGGCACCATCGCAAGTACCGCCCAGGTACCCAAGGCCGAGCGTAACGAAATTCACGTCCACTATCTGCCGGCTCGCCGTGATCCGGCGGACCATATCGCTTACGGTGCAAACGCGCTGCTGGGCAGGATGCTGCGGGCTGTCAACTGGGACAACGAGCGGGCCGACATCAAGGAACTGACAGACCAAATTACCGAGCGCCTGTCGAGCAACCCATCCATCAGCGCTTTTAGCGAGTGTCTTTCCGACACGTGGACGTCGCTGCACAAGGGGAGTTATTTTGCCGATCCGAAGATCACTTTCGCGGCGTCCGAAGTGGAAGCCTTACTTCGCCATCTGTCGATCTCCTTCTCCCCTGCGCACGACGATCGCGTCGCTGATTTCTCGCGGCTGAGCGACGGCCAGAAGTCCATGCTGTACCTGTCCCTAGTGGTGTCATCCCACGCCATCGGTCGCAAGGTGCTGACAGGAGAAGACACCAGTTTCGATGTCGAGAAACTGCGTCCCCCGGTCTTTACCATCATCGCCATCGAAGAGCCTGAGAACAGCTTATCGCCGCATTTTCTCGGCCGTATCGTCAACACCTTATCGAAGATCACCAGCGACGGTGACGCCCAGGCGCTGATCGCGACCCATGCGCCTTCGATGTTGCGGCGCGTACCGCCGGAAAACATCCGGTATCTTCGCTTGAACGCGGGACGCACGACGCAAGTGCGATCCATACGCCTGCCAGAGGCCCAGGACGAGGCGCACAAATTTGTTCGGGAAGCTGTTCAGGCGTTCCCCGAGATCTATTTTTCGCGGCTGGTCGTGCTTGGTGAAGGCGACAGCGAGGAAATCGTCCTGCCGAAGTTACTGCGCGCAAAAGGGGCGCCCGTCGATGAATCGGGCGTGACGGTGGCACCACTCGGAGGGCGCCACGTCAATCACTTCTGGCG
Source organism: Rugamonas rivuli (assembly GCF_009380165.1). Taxonomy (GTDB): domain Bacteria; phylum Pseudomonadota; class Gammaproteobacteria; order Burkholderiales; family Burkholderiaceae_D; genus Rugamonas; species Rugamonas rivuli. The sequence goes on along the minus strand of NZ_WHUF01000001.1, from coordinate 675,244 downwards.
TCTGTTGTCCGAACTCCAGATCCCCTACCTCACGTTGCTGGATCTGGATCTGGCCAGGTTTCGCGGGGGCTGGGGCCGGATCAAGTATGTGAACGATCAACTCGGAAAGCATGAGCCGGCCAAGCAGTTACCCGCTAATTTCGTCATACCCGAGTGGAACGATGACACGCATAAAGTACTCACCTTTTTCAATTATTTCGAGCAGTTGGAACAACGTGGCGTTTTCTTCTCCTCCCCGATGGACCTGGACTTTGCGCTGCTTATGGCCTTCCCCGTTCACTACGGCGTAACGCTGGAAGACCCTGACGCCGATACCGTCAAGGCCGTGCTGGGCAAGAGTCACCACGGTGCACAGCAGTATGCGCAAGCGCAGCTACAGCTATTTGGCACTTACCACAGCTTGTTCAAAGTCGGTAGCAAACCTGCCGCGCACATCGAGGCACTGGCACAGATCACCGATGCAGCGATGCTGGCGGCAATGCCACCTTCGTTGGCGCGGCTTGCCGATGCAGTGATTGCACGCCTGGCGGAGCTGCCGGAATGATTGCGCCCGATGCATGGGCGCCGGCCGACGGACTGACACTGGAACCGAACGCGTTGCGCGCGGCAAGGGAGCGACAGGCGAACCTGGCGCTGACCGCGGGGCCCGGTGCAGGCAAAACGGAGATGCTGGCGCAACGGGCAGACTTCCTGCTGCGCACCGACACGTGCCGTTATCCCAAGCGCATCCTGGCCATATCGTTCAAGGTGGACGCCAGCACCAACCTCAAAGAGCGCGTCAAGCGACGCTGCGGCACCGCATTGGGGCGCCGGTTTGACAGTCATACCTTCCACGCCTTTGCCAAGCGCATTATCGACCGGTTTCGTCCGGTGCTCACCGGCGCCGACGCCCTCGATCCCGGCTATCAGATCGGGAACAATCGCGTCGGGCATTCGCAAATCACGTTCCAAGACCTCCTCCCCCTCGCCATTAAGATATTGCGGCAGTCCCAAAGTGCCCGCAATGCCATCCGCCAGACCTATACGGACGTGTTTCTCGATGAGTTCCAGGATTGCACGGGTGATCAGTACGAGCTGATCAAAGTGGCGTTCAAAGGGACGGCGATCCGCATGACTGCGGTCGGTGACGTCAAGCAGAAAATCATGGGCTGGGCGGGTGCATTGGAGGGGATTTTTCAACTCTACGCGCGTGACTTTGCGGCGGTGCCGCTGAACATGTACCGCAACTTCCGCTCGCAGCCCAAGCTCCTGCGCATGCAGAACGACATCATTCGGGTCTTGGACCCGGCATCCGTAATGCCTCCGGAGCAGCTGACCGGTGAAGGGGGCGAAGTATTTGCCTGGCGTTTTCCCGATAGCCGCCAAGAGGCCGAGTATCTGGCCAACCTGATCGCGGGCTGGACCCAAGGTGGCAAGCTCCCCTATTCCGAGGTTGCGGTATTGGTTTCCAAACTGCCAGATCAATATGCCTTCGACTTGATGGAGGCGCTCACGCGTTTGGGCATCCCGTATCGCAACGAAACGCAACTGCAGGACTTGTCGGTGGAACCGGCAGCCCGGTTGATTGTCGATTTCCTCGCCTGCTTGTACGGGCAGCGCGAGCCGAAGGCCTGGACACGGCTGTCAGAGCAGTTGCTGCCATATGACGATGACGACCTGCAGTCCGCCAAGCGACGCGCCTTTCATCAATTTGTGAAGAAGCAGAGGAAAGAAGTCGCGGTGGCGCAGTTGCTAGGTGCCCCTTACGATGGTTGGTGGGAGCACGCGAAGCAATTTCTCAGTGCGGTTGGCCTGGAGACGTTGGTGGCCCTGTCGCCGGACTATGAAACACACGCTCGGCTGAGAGAGGTCATTCAGCAGGTCAAGACGAAGATTGAGGAGTTGCTCCAACTGGAACCGGTGCTGCCATCGGCACTGAATCGTTTTGCTGACGATCAGGCTGTGCGTTTGCTGACGATCCACAAAAGCAAGGGCCTGGAATTTGATTCGGTGATCATGCTCGGGATCGAGGAGCAAGCGTTCTTTGGCAATCTGGCCGACGAGCGTTGTGTGTTCTTCGTCGGCGTCTCGCGGGCAAAGCGTCGGCTGGTGCTGACCTACGCCGATCAACGGCCCAAACCGCCGAACTACCAGAAGCGGTGGGATGTCGTCCGTCGCCCGCATAATGAGTTCCTGGGGTACGCGCTCCCCTTCCTGGCCCCTGCATAGTGCAGCAGAGCCGGCGTGGGCGCCAACCCGGGAGACTGGCGAACTGGCGCGGTGAACCGGCACACGCGCGGCGCTGAAGCGGCCGTTGGAGCGGTCCATCGCAAGAAATCGTGTAAACTGCGGCCTCACAAGGAATTCATTATGAGTATTTTTACAATCGGCTACGAAGGGTTGGATATCGACCAGTTCATCAAGCTGCTGAAACTGGGCAAGGTCGATACGGTGGTCGATATTCGCGAACTGCCGTTGTCGCGTAAGCGCGGTTTTTCAAAGAACGGGCTGCGGGAAATCTTACAGGCCAATGGCCTGGGCTATCGTCATATCGTCGCGCTGGGGTGCCCCAAACCGATCCGCAACCAGTATCGGGAAGACGGCGACTGGTCGCGCTACAAACGCGACTTCAAGCGCTACCTCACCAGTCAACGCGCCGTGGTGGCGGAATTATCCGAAATCGCACAGGAAAGTCATTGCGCGTTACTTTGCTTTGAGGCCGATTACCAGATGTGCCATCGATCTATGGTGGCCGACGCAGTCCACCAGGACTGCGGCCTGCAGATCAACCATCTGCAAGCGGCAGCCCTTAAAACAAACAACCCTGCGCAGCGTCACCTGGCGCTGGCTTAGGCGGATAGATCAGGCTGATAATGAGCCACTGGTGCTGAAACCGATGGATATTTCCCATCATGAACGTCAAATCGCGTGCAGCGAAATCCTGTTCCAGCTTTGCCCGGAAAGGCGTTTCCCAGGCGTCCCCATGCGACTTGCGGCAGTTTCGGAACAGCATGGCCACTTCCCAGTCTACGACCTTGTGACGGTAAGCGCGTTCGCCGTCCGGCGTGTCACATAGATAGTGGTAGTGAAAATCGAATGGCATCTTTTCCAGCTGCTTGAGTTGCTTGCGCTGTTCGTCTTCTGAAAACAAGTTGCCTTGGCTCTGCTCCTGCGACAGCTTGGTCAGTTCCTCATCAGTCCACTCTGGATTGTCGACCGCCGTGATCTCCAGTCTTTCAATGCGCTTTGGACGCAGTAATGCCAAGCTGATGTGCTGCGTTTGCCTGGCCTGTTCCAGTGCGTCAAAGCTGCCGAACGTGGGGATCTTCTCCCACCAAGGACGGCGAAACACCCACCCCTTATCCGGCGGTATCGTTTCGCCGATCTGGATCGTATCGACAAATACCTTGTGGCTTTCAGGACGATGATCGGCCGGCGATTTTTCAACGCGCAGCGTCACCCATTGCCACTTCTGAAATTGCTGGTTTTCAGCGATCATGCGAAACGGCACGGGGTAAAGGCGGCGCATCTGGCCATGCTCGTTGATGCCGGCGACGCACGAAGTCTCGGTATGTTTGGCGCTGGGCGACGGATAGGTTTTAGCCAAGATCAGGATACGCTCCAGTTTGCTCGCCATGCGCCCGCCTTCCCCGGATAGATATTTGGAAATTAGTGTTATTTTTCTTTTATCATATATCTTTTTTAACACCTTGTGCAGCGGGGCATGTCGTTCGTCAAGCAGTTTTGAGCGGCGCGGGGCAATAAAGTGTTAGTGCTCTCGCTTGTGGTTGATGCCTTGCGACTTCCAAGTTCGCGCTGATCCAATCTTCGGATACCGGCAAGACGTGGATCGCTTGTGCGTTAGGCAATCACGCATGACATTTCGGCCTGTTTCGTTATTTTGCGCACATGTCAGAACCGGCATGGGTTCGGTAAATATCCTGATTGACTGGCACCTTTACTTCCTTACCTCGGGTGCGGTCAACGTGGTGGCAATCTTGTCGAGATAGGTCCGCAACTGTTCTCCGATTTGTTCCTGTGCCTGCGCCTTTGCATTGGCCTGGGCCAGCAATAGCTCCAACTCACGGACCTGTGTCTTGATCGGCGCGATCTGGTCGTTGGCATTGTTTAGCTGCTCGGTCAGTAGTTCAGCTTCGGCGATTTTACTGACCAGTTGGCGCTCGGTATCCGCAGCGCGCACCTGTAGCGACTGCAACGCGTCGACTTTTTGCTCCAGCTTACGGACCTGTGTCAGCTGCTCGTACAGGTCCTGCTTGGTGTGCGACAACTCCGACACCAATTTCGCTCCTTCCTGGTTCAGGCGGGTCATCTCGTCTTGTTTGACGGCGACCGCCTGCTGAGCCAGGCGCAGCTCAGCCTGCGCTTGCTGTACTTGTAGTTCGTGGCGCCGGATATCGGCTTCGCGCTGCTCTTTTACCGACTGGCGATAGTGTTCTAGGGCCTGGCGCGCGTGCTGGTGTTTCTCTTCCAGAGATTGCCGATGTGTTTCATTCTCGGCAAGTCGCTGCTGCAGGTCAGCCACTTGCTGTTGGGCGACCTGGCGCGCGGTCGATTCCCTTTGATGATTGCTACGGCTGGCCGCCAACGCCGCCGCCTGCTCTTGGAGGGTCGTTTCCAACTCCAGCACGCGGACCCGCTGCAACGCATTGTCGTTCTGGGCCGCCTGCAACAGCGCCACCTGTTCGGCCGCCGTCGCATCCGATATGGCACGGGCCGCCGCTATCCGTTCCTGTGCGTCATCCTCCAGCCGCGCGGCCAACCGCGAGACCAGGTCCTGTAACGCCTCGCTGATCGAGCTGCGCTTGTCGCCGGCGCCGCCATCCTCCTCCAATTCCTTGAGGTATTTGTGGATAGTGGTTTTGGAGCCAGTATTCCCCAGTGCCACGCGAACGGCGTCTACCGACGGATTTATACCCTGCGCAATGAGGGCGTCACGCGCCTTTTGTACGTCCGATTTGTAAAGCCCGCTGCGTGCCATAGGGTCTCCGAGGATGAAATAAGATAATATATTACATACCACGTAATTACATACCACTTCTCACCAAATTCCAAGAGAAATTGCGTTTAAATCTTATATCGGATAAAGTAGGTTTATCCGGCGTGACGATAGAAACCGTACGATTTTTCGCATTTTTCCCTGTAATTTCGCCGTTGGCCAGCTACATTGATGCTTTGCCGTGGAGGTAGCGATAGTGACGCTCGACGATTACACCACTGACCCGAAAAAACGAGGCTCGTTGATCCTCGCCTTGCGGCGGACCATCGTGAGTGAATTCACCGCTGAGGACTGGAAAGAATTCGGCTATTTGTCCGGCCATACTGAATATATCCAAGGACACAAACGTCTCATTCGCAGCCTGAGCTGGGGAGATGAGGACTATGGCCAGTGCGTCCTGCAGACGCTGGAGCATCTCTTCCGTGAGGATATGGTGGCCGTAGAACAGCTCATCAACCATGCCAAGCTGACCAGCCTTCTGCTAAGGGATAGCGCTGAGCTGTCAATTTTCGTGCTCAGCGGGCTTGAAAGCGTCAAGAGCGAGGCGCCAACCGGTCTGTCCAGCGGAGACGTGGTGCTGCGCGCGCTCAATGACGCCGAGCATCTCATGCAAGTCAGCGGCCCGGTCAGCGCCGTAGACCGCCTGCACACGGTACTGCATGGCTATTTCCGCAGTCTGTGCATTGAGGAAGGGATCGCCGTTGCCGACGATGCTTCGCTGACCGCGCTATTCAAAATCTTGCGCCAGGAGCATTCCGTTCTGCAGTCCTTGGGCTCGTATGACAAGGATCTGGTGCGCGTGCTGCAGGGCTTTGCACAGGCCATCTACGCCCTGAATTCGCTGCGCAATAATGGCAGCGTCGCGCATCCTTCCGAGGATTTGCTGGGCGAAGCGGAAGCCCATCTGGCCGTCAACGCCAGCCGCACCATTTTCAACTACATCAGCGCCAAGGTCGGACATTAATCCTTATGTCGAAATTAGACCAGTACATCGAGGCGGCCACCCGCCAAAGCACGCGCCAGAGCTATCGGGGCGCCATTGAACACTTCGAGGTTGAGTGGCAGGGAGTGCTGCCTGCGACGGCCGATAGCGTTGCCCGCTATCTGGCCGAATATGCCGGCACGCTCGCCATCAGCACGCTGCGTCAGCGCCTGGCGGCACTCGCGAAGTGGCACACGGAGCAGGGATTTCCTGATCCGACCAAGGCACCGATTGTGTGCCAAGCATTGCGCGGCATCCGAGCGCTACATCCCGCCCAGGAAAAGCAGGCCAAGCCGCTTTTGCTGGCCGAGCTGGAAAGCGTGGTGGCCTCGCTCGATTCCGCGATCGCTGCTGCTCGCAGCGCCGCCGACCGCGGCGCGGAGCTGCGCAACCTACGCGATAAGTCACTGCTTCTGCTTGGATTCTGGCGTGGATTTCGCAGCGATGAACTCAGTCGCATACGGATAGAGGACGTTCAGGCCAAGGCTGGCGAAGGCATCAGCTGCTACCTGGGCAGCACCAAAGGAGACCGGCAGAATTTGGGCACGACCTTCAAGGCGCCGGCGCTTTCGCGGCTTTGCCCGGTCGATGCGTACCTGGATTGGATTGCTTCCGCACAGATGGACAGCGGACCAGTGTACCGCCGGGTCGACCGCTGGGGACACGTCGGCGAGAGCGAGCTGCACATCGACAGTATCGCTCCACTGCTGCGCACGATCCTGGGCAACGGTGGCCTGAGCTCAGCGGGTCTGTACAGCGGGCATTCGCTTCGCCGGGGCTTTGCAAATTGGGCCGCAGGCAATGGCTGGGATGTAAAGAGCTTGATGGAATATGTCGGCTGGCGGGATATGAAATCTGCCCTGAGATATGTTGATGCGGCGGCGCCGTTCATGAAAGATCGCATCGAGCGTACACTCTCGATCAGCAGTGCGGCCCAATAAAAGTAAGCGTCGTCCTAGCCGACTGCGCCGTCGAGATCGGTAACTCGGCTACCGAGCGCACCTTGCATGGCGTTGCCATCGATAGCCGCAACTACCTCTTCGCTGGCGCCGGCTGCGGTGGCGAACGCGCCGCCGCGATCTACTGGTTGATCGGCACAGCCAAGCTGAACGGCGTCGCCTCCGAAGCCTGGTTGCATCACGTGCTGACGCATATCGGCGATCATCCGGTCAGTCAGATTGAAGATTTCCTGCCCTGCAACTGTGCCGCGTAGCTCCCGTCGGCTCAACAACACGCCGCTTCCCAGTGGTGTGTGCCATCATCATCTAATAATTCGACGACACCCTCAAGACGGGGCTGGCGTTAGGCCTACAAACCAACGCCGTCTTCGAGACTGGCCTCGATGCGGACGATGGTGCCTGCTGCATCGACAAACATGTCCAGCAAACCGATTTCGTGTCCAAAATCGCCGGTGAAATCGACCCGTACTCGCGCTAGGCCGGCGCCAAGGTCCTGCAGCGAGAGGAAGCGCGTCACCGTGTGGTACCCAACGAAAAACTGCTCGATATAAGCGCGAATGCCAGTATGGCCATCGAAGCAATGGCCGGTCGATGGGTCGTCGATCACTGCATCAGGTGAGAATAGCTTCAGTACAGTGTCAACGTCCCCGGAATTGGAGGCGGCGATAAAAGCATCGGCGATCTTGCGATGGCTTGTCGTAGTTTGGTCAAGATTCACTTATAGCTCCGTTTGATTGATCAAATATTGCGCATGTGGGCCAGCATCCGCGCAGCGTCGCGCAGCGGCGCCATCCCAAATAGGCGCGCATATTCGCGGCTGAACTGCGTCGCACTCTCGTATCCCACATCGTAAGCGGCGGCCGCTACGCTGCTGCCCTTGGCCACCATCAGCGTGCGTGCATGCATCAGGCGAATCCGCTTCTGGTACTGAACCGGACTCAATGACGTCGTCGCCTTGAAGTGGCGGTGAAATGCCGAGACGCTCATCGCAGCCCTGTCCGCTAACGCCTCAACGCGCAGGGGCAGATTGAAATCGCGTCGGATCCATGCGATGGCTGCCGCCAAGCGCGCCATGGCGCTGTCGGGCGCCGCGATTGCACGCAGCATGCTGCCATGAGGCCCTTGCAGCACGCGATACAGAATTTCGCGTTCGTATGCGGGCGCCAGCGCAGCGATATCCTCCGGATGGGCCATGAGGCCCAGCATGCGCGTCCAGGCGTCGAGCAGTTCCGGCGTCACGGCGGCGACCGAAAAGGCGTTGCCACCGTTTTGGGCGCAGCCGGGCGGCAGGCCTGCGATCAGTTCTGCCAAGATGGATGGCACCAGTGTCAGGGCCACTGCCATGTACGGCGCACCGGCCGCATCGGACCGGATCACGCCTACCGCCGGCAGTTCGACCGACATAACGAAATAGGTGGCCGGATCGTAGTCGAAGGTCTGCTCGCCCACCGTCATCGATTTGCCGCCCTGCAGGATTAGGTTAATCATTGGCTCGTACACAGTCGCCAGTTCGTGCTCGGGAATGGTGCCTCGCACCATCGCCACGCGCGGAATTCCGGTCTCCAGGCGCCCATTCCGGCCCGGGGCTGCCAGGGTACGCAGCCGGGCCATCTGCTCATCGATTTGTTTTTCCATGATGCATTGGACCTGAACGTATGGCATAGCGCAAGGCAAAAGCAGGATTAGGCAGGTTTTAGGCAGGATCGTATGTGCCCGACCATGCTATCGCCGCTACAGTGAACGCCTCACTTTCAATCACAGGAGCCTTACATGAATGTCATCGTCATAACCGGTGGAAGCCGCGGCATCGGGGCCGCAGCCGCCATCGAAGCTGCCAAACGCGGCATGGGCGTCATCCTCACTTACAACACAAATGTAGCCGCCGCAGACAAGGTAGTCGCCATCGTCGAAGGGTTTGGCGGGAAAGCCGTGGCGCTGCCGCTCGATGTCGGGGACGCCGACAGCTTTGACGCCTTCAAGGAGGCCGTCATCCAGGCGCTGGCGACCAAATGGTCCACCACGGCCCTGCACGGCCTGGTCAACAACGCCGGCTATGGCCTGTTCAATCGGATCGAAAATGTTACGGCGGCGCAGTTCGACGGCCTGATGGACGTGCATTTGAAGGGACCGTTCTTCCTGACCCAGGCGCTGCTGCCGCTGATGGCGTCCGGTGCCGCCATCGTCAATCTGACCAGTGCGACAACCCGCGTGGCCACTTCCGGTGTAGCACCGTATGCGGCCTTCAAAGGTGGCCTGGAAGTCCTCACGCGCTACATGGCAAAGGAGTTTGGCGCACGCGGCATCCGCGTCAACGCGGTCTCGCCAGGTGCAATTCGCACCGAACTCGGTGGCGGTCTGAATGATGAATTCGAAACCATGCTGGCCGGGCAAACAGCGCTTGGGCGCGTCGGCGAACCGGAGGATGTAGGACGTGTCATTGTCACCTTGCTCTCGTCTGAAACTGGTTGGGTAAACGCACAAACCGTCGAAGTGGGCGGCGGATACATCATTTAGGCGAACAAAGGAGCAGCGCAGCCTGCACGCCACGTTATCGCGCAAATCCGACGTGGCGGCAATCATGTACCAGCTCAAGCTGTGGCCGACTCTGACCCTCTACGCCGCCGACGGCCGCATCGAAATCGACAACTCCGCTGCCGAGCGGACGCTACGTGGCGTCGCACGTGGCTGCAGCAACGTCTTGTTTCCGGCATCGACAGCGGTGGCGAACGCGCCGCCGTGTACGGGTTGATTGGAACGGGCAGGCTGTACGGGATCGCCTTCGAACCTGTTGCGCCATGTCCGCCCGCATCGAAACCGCCCCTCCGTCGCTCTGATGGCCGGCACAGCTTTCCGAGCGGTCATGACGAACCAGGTTGTCCGGGCATTGGATACTTGACGCCAAAATCTCCTAAGCTTAAGACGCTCAACTTGTGGTTCAGATAATCGACCAGCAGGAATATCGGAGTACCTGACAAAGAAAATGACGCCGACTCTGTAAGCGTCACGGCGGTGAGTACACCGCCGTAGAGTTGGATGGCGAACACAATTGCAACGGCGCCGCCTGGCAACGGACCCGCAGTAAGCATGCAGAGGTGATGCCTTGGAGGCGTGGCGGAGAGGATTCGTGCAATCATATCTTGACCATCCAAGTGCTGCGGATGATGATCTCTACACGCAATTGGCTTGGCGCCGGTCAAGATGCTCAACTTGATTTCGTCAAAGCATTCTTGGCGCACAAAAGATCCGCCGAAGACATGGGCGCAGAGATTAAGCCCAATTTTCGCCAGTACACGTTCACGATCAATGAAGCTCGCGCTCATCTGCACCATGATCGGCGCCCCAGTAATGGATGTTCCGGGGCCTGCATTGTTTGCTGCCCCTGTCACCTGCTGACAGTTCCGTCTTAAGATAGTGAGAAATTGACTGTCCGTGCCTTTGTCGCCGGTGCGCAAAACGATCTGGCCGCCTGAGCGACGAAAAATCCGATGCGGACGATCCGGCACGTCGTCATTCGGGCGTTGGTCCTTCCAGATGCATAGCTCTGGAGGCTTGGATGAGACCGACCTTCCGGCCTCTTGATAGCAAATACCATCCCATTGATAAGTCAAGGTATCGTAGTGCACGCCATCTTCGCAGGCAGTTTTCGTGACGAGCAAGAGGCTGTCCTCCCTGAAGATCGTCTGAAGGCCGGTGGCAAATTGCTTCAGTTCGGACGCTTCGCTACCTTGGCCCTTCACCTGGTTTTCTCGGAGCGAGAACTGCGGCAACAGGGCCACTTGTCCACCCGCGCGAATTTCCGCTTCCGCGTCGCCTCCTTCAGGGAGGAAGATAGTGATGGATTCGGGTTGAAACTTAGGCCCGCCATTGGATTTTTTGCGCTTGCGACCTTGTGGTTGTGAATGAATCCTGGCGAACGCCTCGGGCGAGTTCCTCATCAACCCGGCTTCCATACGCGAAAACGTCTCGCTGTTGCATGTCTCACAAACGAGACCACGCAACATGAAGGCCCGATCGTCGCCGCCAAGGCCGGCGGGGAAAACATGCTCATCATTGAAGGGGCGCTGAAGGCCGCAGTAAATGCAACCGAGCTCGCACGCCTTGTCGCTGCCGGCGAAATTTCCGTCGTTCATAATCTTTGCTCCTGCCTGTCGGCAAAACGTAACGGTGGGGGCGACACCTACACACCTGTCGCCCCACCAGTTTAATCGCTCGGCAGTGGCAGGTGGCGCAGAATGAATTCGTGGTGTCCACCATGCGCCGCATACACGTACCGCATGGCCTGCGATACGGTGTGAAGGTTGAGTTGCTTGGCCAGCGCCGAAACCGGGCGTCCGACCAGATGTTGGCCAGTACGCTGCTCGTTGAAGGAAAAAAACACCTTGCGAGGACTCAGGGGCAGCGCCAACAAGAAGCTGCTGGCCATCGTGCCCATGTAGATCAGCGGCCTGTCGCCAATACACAGATCGACGGTGGACTGGGTGAAATCCTGGGTCATCCAGATCGCATCGCGGATCGCATTGGTCAGATTGGGCGACATCACGAGATCTGGCAGGATACGCGGCGCGATATCGTGAAAATCTCGGGCCGGTTGTTTTCCACGAAGTCAAGCAAGGTCTTGGCGGGATCGTTGCCCCTTGCGGCCAGGTACTCGTCCGGACGTTCGGCTAGCGTCTGGCGCAGCACATCGCCGCCGCGCGCACGCGCCAGGGCCATCATGTCAGGACCACGCACCATTAGCGAAACCAGGAAGCGAGTCCAGGCATCGACCTGCTACGGTGACAGTTTATCGACGCCCAGATTCATAATGGCGTGGTAGGCGCCGGCGCCAGGATCATCCACGTGCGGCCCCAGGAAGTCGCGCTCGATCCAGTTTGCGTCCGGAACGCTTTTCAGGCTATAGAGATGAAATAGCTTGGCCACGCCCTTGGGCGAATGCCGACCGTGGCGTAAATTCTTGTGATAGTCCCAGTGGAAGGTGGACAGTAGCCCGTCCGGGCCGGAGCGGCACGCTTCAAGCAGGAAACGCGGAACGAAGTGGTGTTAGTCATAAGCTGCCATGCCCCAGTATGGCTGCCACGGCTTGGCGTGGGGGCGTAGCCCGGTCTGGCCGCTAGTGTCCCTCAGACTCTCTGACCGATCGCTACATTGAACGCAATGAACACGCGATGACGGCCATCACCAAGTCGGTCGCGGAGATCTAAAACCTGTTGTCGCCGAACGGGACGGAGTTGGAGTAGTATGTGAATGCTGATCGGATGATTAGCGCCTGGGCCGTAAGGAGTTGCGGTCAATTTTTTTTGCATGGAGTTGCAAATGAGCCAAATCACAGGAACCATCACATCTCTCGCCACCCTCGGCGAAATTTTTCAAAAAGCCCCCGAAATCAACCGCCTGATCTTGAAGAAAGTTGATCAAGTAACTTGGAAAATCACCAAATCTGACGGCGAACGGCCAACTAATCTGCGGGAAGTTGCTGCACTCTCGGCGGGGAGGTTTGCCTATGAGCGGAACAACAAGCGAGGCTTCGAAGCACTGACCGGATATGCCATCGATAGCGATGAGCAAATCAAAGTCGTGTATCGGCTAACCGGCGAATGAACTGCTACCTACCGGGATAGATGGCGGCCGGTCACGCAAATAGGTGGCGGCATCTAAACGCGAACAGGTCATTTCTGCCACTTCTGCGCGGCAGGAGAATTTTAGTCGAACGCACTTCGGCGCTGCGTGGCCAGCGCATCTGACGCGGTGGCGGCGCGGGCCTGGTTCGAGAGAGCCGTCCCACCATTTCCAACGTTGGAAATGGTGGGCAAGCCGCGTCCTCGGCCGGAGGACTCCATTTTTGACGGCTAGGACCTTTTAGGCGCCAGGTTTGGTCTGCTGTTCTAGATACAACAGGCGCTGCTGATTCAGCCAGGGCGTCGCTTGCGCTCGCGGGCCGTGGTCCAAAGGGAGGACGGTACGTTTCGGCAGGTCCGTACTGGCGCAGGCCGTCAGCGCCGTGCCGACGCCGATGGTGATTAAGGTAGTAAAGAACTTGTTCATGATGCATTCCTTCGTAATAAATCAGTGCTCGGTGCCGCCTCTGGGCACCCATTGCAAATGTGGATCGATGTGCTGAACCAACCGCCAACAACAAACGCGATGGCAGGAGGAGTTCATTGCAGGAATGTGACGTCGATCTAGTTTCGCCAGCAACAGTGCAACACACGTAGCGCCACAGTCGACGGTGCTATGTGTCGCGACGTTGCGGCGGCAGTGAGGTCGTTGACCTCACGTTGCCAGGCGTCAGACACGCACAGCGCGTTCGAGCGTTCCGGAGTGCCAAACGCGCGTACCGGGACTGGCGGCGCAATACAGCAAAATGCAAAGGACATGCAGTCAGCTGTCGGCACATCGGGCGACAACATTACCGTTGCCCCCCCGGCCCGCATTTCCATCTGCAACGGCAAGTTCTGGGCAGTGCTGGGCAGCGGCAGGCTGCCCAGCAGAAGCATCCATTTGAGCCACAGCACCATGTGCCTTGTGACGATGTGTTTCATGGACGATCGGTCCCGGATGTCGAGACAGCCGCTGCGCGGATGGATCTACGGCGTATCAGCAGGTAGACTGCCGGCACGACGAACATCGACAGCAGCGGCGCGGTGATCATGCCGCCGACCATTGGCGCTGCGATACGCTGCATGACCTCAGAACCCGTGCCCGATCCGACCATGACCGGCACCAGCCCGGCGATGATCACGGCGACCGTCATCGCCTTCGGCCTGACACGCAGCACGGCGCCCTCGCGTATCGCGTCTAGGAGGTCGACCTCGCCTGCAGTGCCTTTTACCAGACGGGCTTCCCATGCGTGCTTCAGGTACAGCAGCATGATCACTCCGAATTCGGCCGACACGCCCGCCAGCGCGATGAAGCCAACACCGCTCGCGACCGACAGGTTGTGCCCCAATGCCCACAGCAGCCAGATGCCTCCCGCCAGAGCGAACGGCAGCGTCGCCATGATCAGCGCCGCCTCGTCGATGCGCTTGAAGGTCAGATACAGCAGCACGAAGATGATCAACAACGTCATGGGCACGACGACCTTGAGCTTGGCAGTCGCTCGCTCTAGGTATTCGAATTGCCCGGACCAGGACACCGAGTAGCCGGCCGGAAGAATGACTTCCTTGGCGACCAACTGCTGCATTTCATGCACCGCGGAGCTGAGGTCTCGGCTCCGGATATCGACATACACCCAGCCCGACAGGCGTGCGTTCTCGCTCTTGAGCATGGGTGGGCCGTCGTCGATCCGGATCGTGGCCACGTCGCCGAGCCGGATCTGCGCGCCACGCTCGGTCAGCACCGGCAGTTCGCGCAATTTCTCGACCGAGTCACGCACCTCGCGCGGGTAGCGCACATTGATCGGAAAGCGTTGCAGGCCCTCAACCGTTTCGCCGACATTGTCGCCGCCGATGGCGCTAGCCACGATGCTTTGCACGTCGGCGATATTCAAGCCATAGCGCGCCGCCGCGTCGCGGTCGATATGGATATCGACGTAGCGCCCGCCGTTGAGCCGTTCTGCGAGGGCCGACGATACGCCAGGTACGCGCTTGACGACCCGCTCGATTTCCCCGGTGATGCGATCGATCTCCTGCAGGCTCGCACCGGCCACCTTAACGCCGACCGGGCTCTTGATACCGGTGGCCAGCATGTCGATGCGGTTGCGGATCGGCGGCACCCAGATATTGGACAGTCCTGGCACTTTGACGATGCGGTCCAGTTCTTCCACTAGCTTATCGGTGGTCATGCCAGGCCGCCACTGGTCGCGCGGCTTGAATTGAATCGTCGTCTCGAACATCTCTAGCGGCGCCGGATCGGTGGCGGATTCGGCCCGGCCGGCCTTGCCGAACACGGTTTGGACTTCAGGCACGGTCTTGATCAAGCGGTCGGTCTGCTGCAGCAACTGCGCGACTTTGCCGGCGCCGATGCCTGGCAGTGCTGACGGCATGTACAACAGGTCGCCCTCATCCAGCGGCGGCATGAACTCACCGCCAAGGCGCGACATTGGCCAGATCGTCAGTAGCGCAATCACGCCGGCCGCTACCAGCGTGGCTTTGGGCCGCCGCAGTACAACCTCCAGCAGCGGGCGATAGAGCGCGATCAGCCATCGGTTCAGCGGGTTTTTTTGTTCATCCGGGATGCGTCCACGAATCAGGTAGCCCATCAACACCGGGATCAGCGTCACCGCCAAGCCGGCCGCCGCAGCCATCGCGTACGTTTTAGTGAAGGCCAGCGGTGCGAATAATCGGCCCTCCTGCGCTTCCAGCGTGAACACCGGAATGAAGGACAGCACGATGATCAACAGCGAGAAGAACAGCGCCGGCCCGACCTCAGCTGCAGCGTCGCCAATCACCGTCCACTGCGAGTCCTCCGTTAGCTTCTGGCCCGGGTGAGCGTGATTCCATGCTTCGATATGTTTGTGGGCGTTTTCGATCATCACGACCGCCGCATCAACCATGGCACCGATGGCGATGGCGATGCCGCCCAACGACATGATGTTGGCGTTCACCCCTTGGTAGGACATCACGATGTAGGCAATCAATATTCCCAGCGGCAGCGATACGATCGCCACCAGCGCCGAGCGGATATGAAACAGGAAGATCGCGCAGACCACCGCGACGACGATGAATTCCTCGATCAGCTTGTGCTCCAGATTGTCGACCGCGCGTTTGATCAAGTTGGAGCGGTCGTACACAGGAACGATGTCAACGCCGGCCGGCAGGCTCGATTTCAGCTTCGCGAGCTTGGCCTTGACGGCTTCGATGGTCTCCAGCGCGTTCTTCCCGGAACGCATGACAACCACGCCGCCGGCGACTTCGCCTTCACCGTTCAGATCTGCGATCCCGCGACGCATCTCTGGCCCCAGCTCCACGCGCGCCACATCGCCCATGCGCACCGACACGCCCGCATTCGTGGTCGTCAAAGGAATTTTTCGGAAATCGTCCAGCGACTGCAGATAGCCGGAGGCGCGCACCATGTACTCCGCTTCACCCAACTCCATCACGGAGCCACCGCTCTCCTGATTGGCGCGCTGCACGGCCTCGATCACCTTGCTGTGTGGGATGGAATAGGCGCGCAGCTTGTCGGGATCGAGCACGATCTGGTATTGACGCACCATGCCACCTACGCTGGCCACCTCGGAGACGTTCGGCACCGCCTTCAGCTCGAACTTCAGGAACCAGTCCTGGAAGGCGCGCAGCTGCGAGAGGTCAAGCTTGCCGCTGCGGTCGACCAGCGCGTACTCATAGATCCAGCCAACGCCGGTCGCGTCCGGCCCGAGCGCGGTCTTTGCCTGGGCCGGCAGGCGTGATTGCACCTGGTTCAGGTATTCCAGCACGCGCGATCTGGCCCAGTAGGAATCGGTGCCGTCTTCGAACAGGATATAGACGAAGGAATCGCCGAAGAAGGAATAGCCGCGGACGGTTTTCGCGCCCGGCACCGACAGCATGGTGGTGGTCAGCGGATAAGTCACCTGGTTCTCGACGATCTGCGGCGCCTGGCCCGGGTAGGTCGTGCGAATGATGACCTGCACATCGGACAAGTCCGGGATCGCATCGAGCGGTGTACGCGTCAGAGACCATACTCCCCACCCGGCGATGAACACCGTGGCCAGCAGGACCAGGAAACGGTTGCTGATCGACCAGCGGATCAGTTTCGCTATCATTTCTTCGCTCCCTTCGATACGGCAGGCATCTTCATGCCGTCCATGCCCTTGTCGTTGGTGTCGGGCGCATCCGCGACTGGCGAAATAGCGACGATCTCGAAGGTGCCGTCCCGGCGCGGCTTGATGTCGAACGCCACGCGGTCGCCCACGCTGACATTGCGCGGTAGCCCCGCCGCCGGTGCCTTGAACCCCATGGTCATCGCTCCCCACTGCAGGGTGGTGATGGGACCGTGGGAAATTGTGACCTCGTCCTTATCGATACGCTCGACCTTGCCTTGACCGTGGTGGAACGTTGCCTCCGTGGCCGATCCGGAGGGCTGGGCATCGCCCATGCGCGTCGTCGTTCCCTTCAGACTGGCCTCGGAATCGAGCAGGAACTGGCCCGACAGGACAATTTTCTGCCCGGCAGTCAGGCCCTTGCGGATCTCGGTCTTGCCATTGCCCTCGCCACCGAGTTCGACATCGACTGGCTGGAACTTTCCGCCGTCCTGTGCCAGGATGACAACGCTGCGCGTACCGGTCTGGATCACCGCCTCGGACGGCACCAACAGCACGTCGGCGTCGCGACTGGACGCGAAGGTGATCGTGGCGAACATGCCGGGAACCAGCTGCCCTCCCCTGTTCGCCAGCTCAATCCTTGCTTTGAGCGTGCGCGTGGCGGCGCTCACCTCCGGCAGCACCGCGCCGACCTTGCCCTTGAAGACGCCTCCCGGCAGCGCCGGCGAGCGCGCCTCGACGGCGTCGCCTGGCCGAACTTTGGCAGCCATGTTTTCAGGCACCTCTGCATTCACCCAAACCGTGGAAAGACCGTTGATGCGGAACAGTTGTGCGCCCGACGTCACGGTCATGCCTTCGCGGGCGCCCAGCTCCGCGACGACTCCGCTGACGGGGGCTGAGATAGTGATGCGCGGATGCACCTTGCCGCTCGATTCGACCAGCCGGATCTGCCCATCGGTCATGCCGGCCAGGCGCATGCGCTGGCGGGCGCCGTCGACTAGCGATGCGGTGTCGCTGCCTTGCATGTGGCGGGCCGTCAGGAATTCCTCCTGCGCTGCGATCCAGTCGGGCACATACAACTCGGCCAGCGGCTGTCCCTGCTTGACGGGGTCG
Organism: Rugamonas rivuli; assembly: GCF_009380165.1. GTDB lineage: Bacteria > Pseudomonadota > Gammaproteobacteria > Burkholderiales > Burkholderiaceae_D > Rugamonas > Rugamonas rivuli. The sequence continues at coordinate 657,500 of NZ_WHUF01000001.1, read as the reverse complement.
AGCGCGGCGCGGACGTACAGGCGCTCAATGAACCCGTTGCTGCGGGCTTGTACCAGCGCGACGTCGCGGTCGTTGTACGCGACGCTGCCAACCGCCACGACACCGGACGACAGCCTGCCGGTATTGACTATGGCCGTGCGGACGCCCAGGTTCTGCTGGACGCGCGGGCTGACGGTGACGGACCCGTCGTCGCCGTCGGCGCCGGCGTAGACCGGCACGAGCTGCATGTCCATGAACGGTGATTTACCGGGCTTATCGAACTTTTGGCCGGGCACCATAGGGTCATGCCAGTAGAGCGGCTTCTTGCCGGTGTCGCCGGCGACTGTCACAGCTTCGCCTGTTGCTGGCGTGGCCTGCATGCCCTGGTGTACGCCAATCCGGTAGGCACCGTAACCGCCGGCCGCGATGGCAATGGCAATGGCGGTGATCGTCGCGAGAATATTCTTGTTCTTCATTTGGCTTCCTGGTGGTTGTTGGCGGCGGAATGCTGGGCGGCTCCGCCCTCGGGAAAGAGGAAATTCAGTTGTGCCCACAGGCGCGCGGTGTCCAGCTCCACCTCCAGCGCTTGCAGGCGGAGCTCGACTTCGCCGCGCCGCGTGGCCAGTACATCGGCCAGGGTCACTTTCCCGCCGCGATAGGCCGCCAGCACTGCCCGGCTGCGCTCGGAGGCCAGCGGCAACGATTCGTGGGTGTAGCGGGCAATCCGCTCCCGGCCGCTCTGCCAGGCGATGATCAGGCTGCGGGTCTCGGCGACATGCTCGCGCAGCATCTCATCGCGCTCGGCCTTCGTCTGCTCGACTACGGCAAGCTTGGCCGCCAGTTCACGGTCTTGCCGGTTCTTGCGGTCCCACTGCAGCGGCACCGAAATGCCGACCGACACCATGTTCGAATAGGCAGATCCACGCTGCTGGAACGCGACTTCGACGCTCCAGTCGGTGTGCTGATTCGCCCGTGCCAAATTGACGTCGGCTTGCGCGATGTCCTCCTGCTTGTTCAGGACTGCGATCTCTGGGTGGTGGGCGAGATCGGTGTCGAGCGAGGTTGGGTCCAGCCGAATACGCTCGATATTCGGCGCACCGGCCACCAGGGTATCTTCACCAGTCCAGCGGGCGAGCATGTTGTGGGCCGCACGCTGGCGGCGCTGGACCTCGCTGACGCGGTCATCGAGCGCGAGCAATGCGGAGCGGGCCGCGAGGATATCGGCCGAGCTGCCGCGCCCACCCCGGTAGGAAGCCTCTGCGGCTTCAATTTCCTGGCGCGACACGGCCGCGTGGGCGGAGACTGCGCTGGCCATTTGCTCCGTGTAGAAGACCTCCAGCCAGGCGATGGCAGTGTTGCGCTGGATGGCGGCCAGCGCCACGTCCTTTTGCGCCAGGGCCTTATCTCCTTCGATCTGATAGTGTGCGGAGCGCCAGTGCAGCTTGTCGGCGCGCGTCAACTCCTGCGACACACCGATCCGGCGCATGGTCATGAAGTCACTGCCAAGGCTAAGGCGATCAGAGCCGCTGACGGGCAGATTGTCGATGCCCACCTTCAGCACCGGATCGGGGCGCTGGCCGGCGGCGACTGCCATTTCATTAGCGGCAGTGATGGCTTGGTCTTGGGCGCCTAGCTGGCGCGAGCGGGCGACGGCCCGCTGCTGGGCCTCACCGATTGTCAGCGGCTGCGGCGCCGCCAGTGCGCCATGAATGGCGACGAGGAACGAGAGCGCAAGCGCGGCCTTCGGTACGCTCCGAGGACGGGAAACTCGCGCATTGGGATGTGCGGAAAATGGGGATGACATGATATCTCCAGAATGCGATGGACAACACCGCGCGCCGGGCTGGCGATGCGGTGACGAACTAGGCGCTCTGGAGGATTAAATGCGGAAACAGCAATGCTGAATGACCAAGGGCGGAGCCGTGGCGCGCGTCAGCGGGACAGATTCGAGTGAGGAAGTAAGCGAGAGATAGGCGCGCTCGATGCGCGGAAGCACGACTTCCAAGCTGCAGGCCATAAATGGCTGGACGGCCGGCGTGTCGGCAGTGTCTGCCGACTGGTGGCCCGTGTCGCAGTGTGCGCTGCACAGCGCTGGACTGCTCTTGTCCATGCTCATGTCGGTACAGCCGGGCATACCCGCCATGCTAACCATTTCTACCGTTTGCACCTTATCCGGCACTGGGCAGGCATACGCGGAAACAACCAGCTGAGCAAACAGCAAGCTGAACAGCATAATGATGGCCGCGATCGCGCGTGTAGGTTGTGACAGTTTCATGGTCCGCAAATGTTAGCACAACTCGCCGGCCACCGCCGAAGCAGTCAAAAATGAGCGCCTGCATGCGCGATGCTTCCGGTGCCGGCGTCTCGGCCGTCCGTCACTGTCCTTGGGTACTCAGTTTCCGGGTAATGCGCGCGATATTCCCGGCTGCGCAGTCGGCAGGCCACAACTCAACGATGTCGCCATCCTTTACATCGAGCGTTGGCGGCATTGGCGCGACCGCCGACAACATCAGGCGCCCGTGGTGATACCGGACCTGCACAAATCGCTGTGCGGCATATTGATCGAGCGGCAAGTTGGCCAGGCACTTCGGCAGCTGTGCTGGCGGCAGGTCGGCGGCATAAGTACTGACCACATGGCCGCGTCTCGCGCCATGCTGCCAGTCGACGGCGTCCAATGGAGCCGTCACGCATCCAGCGAGAACAAGTGAAACAACGGCCGTGGCGGTGACCGCGTTCAAACGGCGCATCCTGTTTTCGCTGCGATTCCAGGCACCTTTTGATGTTGACATGGAACGAGTGGCCTCTCTATTACTGCAAACGTAAAATGCGGCGTGCGCCGATGAGGACGATCACGCTGATAACAAAGCCCACCACCAGGTCCGGATAGGGGGAGCCTGTCCACGTCACCAGCGCGCCGGCGATGACCACGCCCAGGTTGGCAATCACGTCGTTCGCCGAGAAGATATAGCTCGCCTTCATGTGGGCGCCGTGATGGCGTTTTTTTGCGATGAGCATCAGACAAATCACGTTAGCGGCCAGCGCGACAGCGCCAATTCCCATCATGGCGACCGATTCGGGCTCGCTGCCGGTCACGCCACGGTGCACCACCTCGCCGAGTGCCCCCAGCGCGAGAATCACCTGCAACCATCCAGCCAAGTGCGCGGCGCGGCGTTTCAATGCCACGGAGCGGCCCACAGCATACAGGGCCAGGATGTAGACTGCAGCATCGGCGAACATGTCGAGCGAGTCGGCGATCAGGCCCGTCGATTCGGCCAGAAGACCCCATACCATCTCGACCAGGAACATGAGGCCGTTGATCGCCAGCAGCCAGCGCAGCGTCCGCGCCTCGCCAGCGTCATCGACCGGTTCAATTTCCGGCCATGCGCCGTCGGCAATGGGTTCGGAGGTGATCAACTGGGCGCCCAGGCCAAGCGGCGCGAGGCAGGAAAGGATTGCTTGGGCCTCGCCCTGGTGTGTCACGCTCAGCGTATGGGCGGCAAGGTCAAAATTGAGCGAGCCGATTCCAGCCACGCCTGCAAGCGCCATCCGGATCAGGTTTTCCTCTGATGGGCAGTCCATTTTGGGCAACAGTAAGACGCTCTCGCTGCGGGGTATGGCGGCGGCGAACGGTTCTTGGTCAAAGCCGGTATCTGTATTCATCCAACAAGGGTAAACCTTGAAGCCGCTCTAACGTCAAGCTGAATACACCCTTGAGTTCATTGCCTTGGTTGCAAGGTGTCGATGATGCGGCAGTTGGCCACCGTCCCGCCCTGGCACGACGCCAACATACTGGCCAGTTGCTCCTTGAGCACCACCAGATCGGCAATCTTCTGCTCAACCGCGTGTAAATGCTCGGACGTCATGGCCATCACTTTGCAGCAGTCTGCATCGCGCTGATCGGAGAACGCCAGCAGGCTGCGCACCTGGTCGATCGTAAATCCGGTTCCCCTGGCCCGCCGCACGAAGGCGAGCCGGTCCAAGTCCTCTTGGCTGTATTGCCGGTAGTTGCTGCCGGTGCGCGACGGCGTGGAAAGAAGTCCGATTTTCTCGTAATACCGGATGGTCGCCGAGGGCGTTTGCGCGGCGCTGGCCAGCTGGCCGATCGAAAAGGATATCGTCATGATGCTTGACCTTAAAGTGACTACAAGGTTTATAAACGTTGCATATCAACCCGTCAAGCGTCCGATTATGTACCTTCGAATACGTCATACCCTCATCAGAGGGCTCCTCATAGCCAGCCTACCGCTGACCTATGTTAGTCTGTGCACTATGTTGAAATTCTTTCGGGCCGCAAGCTATTTTGTTTTGCTCACCTTCGTCTTGAACCTGGGTGACTGGCCGTTTCTGGATGAAGTTTTGGAAGAACAGTCACAGGTTCAACATGAATCGGTTGTCGCGCCCCAGACCAATCCGGTGGCCAAGCCCGAGAGGACCCAAGTCAGTCATGCGGCCGGTCTTTACGCGTCACTGTCAAATTTGGCAGATATGCCCGTGCACGATTATTTTGTTGGCGCCGCCGAGCCTGACATTCATCTGGCGATAGTTGTCTCAGATTTTACATCCGCAAGCCCCATCCCTCTGGATCGTCCTCCCATATGTTCCTGAACTAAACCATTTCTTGATCCGGCGCGCTTGCGCCTGTTTTATCACGTCATCAGGTTTTACAGGAATCATTCATGGCTCATGTTTATACAAGGGTCGTTCGGATATTGCGCTTGCCGCAAACAGTCCGCGCGACCGTCATTTTTATCGTCTGCTTGTCAGGTGGCTACGCGCCCGCATCGTACGCGTGGAGCGCCGGTATCGGCTCGGAACTCAGCAGCATTCCCGCGCCATTGCCCGACGGGGAATTCGCTCCGACCTTGTCGCTCGATGCAGCCATCCAGTTGGCCACACGGCGTAACAGCGATATTCGCGCCGCAGCTAGCGAGATCGCGGCCACGGAGGCGGCACTGGTGCAGTCGGGAGCACGCCCCAATCCGGAACTCGCGTATTCGCTGGAGGATCTCAAAAAGGGGACCAGAACCACGACGGTGCAGCTCAACCAGATAGTCGAACTGGGAGGAAAGCGGAATGCGCGAATCGCCGCCGGCGAGCGCGCGCGGGACGCCGCTGCTGCCGACCGTGTTGTCAAGGTGGCCGATATCCGCGCCAACGTGATCGCCGCATTTTTCGATGTGCTCGTCGCCCAGGAAAGACTCGTGCTCGCGGATGCCGCGGTGGTCCTGGCGCAGCGAGGGAGCGAGATCGCCGGCAAGCGTGTTACTGCTGGCAAGATTTCTCCTGTCGAAGAAACCAAGGCGCGGGTCGCCCAGGCGAACGCCATGCTGGAACGGTCCCAGGCGAACACAGATGTAGTCGCCGCTCGCGGCCGCTTATGCGCGATGTGGAATGGAGATGTGCAGTGTTTTGGCGTTGCCAATGGGGTACTTGGCGATATGCCGGATGTTCCCAAGTTTGGGGACATCGCAACGTTGATCGCCGCGTCGCCGTCGGTGCGCCGCGCTGCCCTGGAGGTAGATCGCCGGAGCGCGCTGGCCGAGGTCGAGAAGACTCGGCGGACCATGGACGTGACAGTTAGCGTCGGCGTCAAGCGGGCCGAGGACATCGGACGCAATCAAGCGCTCATCGGCTTATCCGTGCCGCTGCCGCTGTTCGACCGGAACCATGGCAATGTATTGGAGGCACTACGCCGAACCGACAAGGCGAGCGATGAGTTGAGCGCCACCGAAAGCCGTGTGCGCGCCGACCTGTTGCAGTTCCATCAGCAATGGACCGCTGCGCGTGACGCTGTCTTGCTCTTGCGTAACGACATCCTGCCCGGCGCTCAGAGCGCCTACGACGCGGCGGTAAAGGGCTTCGAGTTCGGGAAATTCACCTTCCTCGACGTGCTCGACGCTCAACGCACCCTGCTGCAGGCAAAAACGCAGTATCTGAACGCGGTCGCATCCTTGCATCGCGCGCATGCCGAGATAGATCGCCTGACCGGCGCACCTATTGCCACCAATTCGCTCAATGGAAAGACCTCCCCGTGAACAAGCCCACCGGAAAACAATTGCGCTACATATCCGCCATGCTCGCCGTTGGCGTGCTGATCGGCGGTCTCATTCTGGGGATCGAACGCGGCGGTCAACGCGACGATGACGACAAGCCTGCCAGCGGCCCATCGGCGAGCACGGTCGCGGCCCCTGTATCCGCCGTCGCCGGCACGGCGGCGGAATCGGATCGTACTGGCGGCGACAGCGTCGTTACCCTGTCCGATGCGCAGGCCCGCCAGGCGGGTGTCACGATCGAGATGTCACAGGCGGACACCATCCGTACGATGCTGACCTTGTCGGGTGAAATCCGGGCAAACGGCGACAAAACCGCCATCGTGGTCCCACGGGTGGCCGGCATCATCGAATCCGTTACCGGAACACTGGGGCAACATGTCAAGCGTGGCGACGTGCTGGCGACCATCGCCAGCGCCACGATCTCCGACCTACGCAGCGAGTTGAACGTCGCCCAGCATCGACTGGCGCTGGCCAAAACCTCCTATGAGCGGGAACGTGTGCTCTGGAAGGAGCGTATCTCGGCCGAGCAGGATTTTCTGCTGGCTGAGCAGGCTTTCACCGAAGCGACGGTCGTGAAAGAAAATGTCCAGCAAAAACTGGCGGCGCTAGGCGCGGCTGGAACGAATGGGACGGCTTTGAACCGATATGAGGTACGCGCCCCGTTCGATGGCATGCTGACGGAGAAGCATCTGGTGGTAGGAAACGCCGTCAAGGAAGACACGCCCCTGTTTCAGGTCTCCGACCTGACCACGGTGTGGGCGGACATCAACGTCCCTGCGAATAATCTTGGCGCCGTGCGCGTGGGCGATAGCGTCACGGTACGGGTCCGGCAACAGGATACTTCCGCTATCGGGAAGATTACCTACGTGAGTGCGCTGGTCGGCGACCAGTCTCGCAGCGCGCTCGCGCGCGTCGTCCTACCCAATCCGAACACACAATGGCGCCCCGGACTGTTCGCGGACTTCGACGTCGCCGACGGGGAAGTCAAGGTTCCGGTCGCCGTGCGCGCCGACGCGCTACAGGACCTGGCGGGCAAACCAACCATATTCGTGCGTACGAAGAATGGTTTTCGTACTCAGGTTGTGACGGTCGGTCGCTCAGATGGCCGGCATAGCGAAATTGTCAACGGGCTGAAAACGGGCGTGCCATACGCCGCCAACAGCTTCATCTTGAAGGCCGAACTCGGCAAGAGCAGCGCCAAAGATAACGACTAGGACACCATCATGTTTGAACGCATCATACGCATCGCCGTCGAGCTGCGCTGGCTGGTCCTGCTCGCGGTCCTGGGCACGGCGGGACTAGGCATCTACAGCTATCAAAAATTGCCGATCGACGCCGTTCCCGACATCACCAATGTTCAGGTGCAGGTCAACACCGCGGTGCCGGGTTACTCGCCCCTGGAGACCGAGCAGCGCATTACCTACCCGATAGAGACAGCCATGGCCGGGCTGCCGCAGCTGGAGCAGACGCGCTCGATGTCGCGCTATGGATTGTCCCAGGTCACCATCATCTTCAAGGAGGGGACCGACATCTACTTTGCACGGCAACTCGTCAACCAGCGCATCCAGGAGGCAAAAGACAGCCTGCCACCCAATGTCAGCCCGACGCTGGGACCGATCTCTACCGGTTTGGGAGAGATTTATCTATGGACGGTCAAGGCCGATGCCAAGGCCAGGAAGGTCGACGGCACCGCTTACTCGTCGATGGACTTGAGGGAGATCCAGGACTGGGTCATTAAGCCGCAATTGCGCAATGTGACGGGGGTGACGGAGGTCAATTCGATCGGCGGCTATACCAAGGAGTATGAGGTGGCACCGTCGCCCGAGAAGCTGGCCGCCTATGGTTTGAGCTTGCAGGATGTGGTCAGCGCGCTGGAGCGCAACAACGGCAACATGGGTGCCGGATATATCGAGAAGCTGGGCGAGCAGCTTTTACTCCGGCTGCCCGGACAGGTGTTGTCGCTGTCGGACATCGGCAACATCGCGCTGACCAATATTCAAGGCGTAACGGTTCGCATGCGCGATGTTGGCAGCGTCAGCCTCGGCCGCGAGCTCCGTAACGGGGCAGCGACGGAAAACGGCGAGGAAGTGGTGCTTGGCACCGTGTTCATGCTCATCGGTGAAAACAGCCGCGCTGTGTCCCAGGCCGTCGATGCTAAGCTGGCGCAGATCAACCGCACGTTGCCTCGGGGCGTGCGCGCCGAGCCTGTGTATGACCGCACCGTGCTGGTCGACAAGGCGATTCACACGGTCAAGCAGAACCTGTTGGAAGGCGCGGTGCTGGTGATTGCAGTCTTGTTCCTGTTTCTGGGCAATCTGCGCGCGGCGTTGATCACGGCGCTCGTGATTCCGTTGGCGATGCTGTTCACCTTCACCGGCATGGTCACTTACAAGATCAGTGCCAATCTGCTCAGCCTTGGTGCGCTCGACTTCGGCATCATCATCGACGGCGCTGTCGTCATCGTGGAAAATTGCGTTCGGCGCCTAGCCCATGCCCAAGCGGTGAAGGGCCGGCCATTGAGTCGAAGCGAGCGACTACATGAAGTGTTCCGCGCATCGAATGAGGCGAAGCGGCCTCTGCTGTTCGGGCAAATGATCATCATCGTCGTGTATTTTCCCATCTTCGCACTTACCGGCGTGGAGGGAAAAATGTTTCATCCGATGGCGTTCACGGTGGTCATCGCTCTCGTGGCGGCGATGGTCCTGTCGATCACCTTCATTCCCGCAGCGGTTGCGTTGTTTATCGGCAGCAAAGTCAGCGAGTCCGAAAACCGCTTGATGGGCGTAGCGCGGCGTGCCTACGTCCCCCTGCTGGGCAAGAGCATGCGCAACAAGCCGGTCGTGCTCACAGGCGTGGCAATCGTCGTCGTGCTATGCGGTCTGCTTTCTACGCGGCTGGGTAGCGAATTCATTCCGAGTCTGAACGAAGGCGACTTCGCGATCCTGGCCCTACGCATCCCCGGAACAAGCCTGACACAGGCGGTGCTGATGCAGCAGCAGGTCGAGCACACCCTAAAACAGGGCTTCCCTGAAATTGAACGTGTGTTTACCCGCCTGGGAACAGCGGAAGTTGCAACTGACGCCCAAGGCCCGAATATCTCTGACGGTTACATCATGCTCAAGCCAGAGGCTCAATGGCCGACTCCGCGACGCTCCAGACCGGAGTTGCTGGCGGCGATGCAGTCCGCTGTTGAGAAAATCCCCGGCAGCAACTACGAGTTCTCTCAACCGATCCAGTTGCGTTTCAACGAATTGATCTCCGGTGTGCGCAGCGACGTGGCCGTCAAGGTCTTCGGCGATGACATGACGGTCCTGAACGATGTCGCGGCCAAGGTGGCGGCCATTCTTGAGAAGACGGCTGGCGCAGCTGACGTGAAGGTCGAACAAACGGCCGGGCTTCCCATGCTGACCATCGACATTGACCGAGACAAGATCGCCGGCTACGGCATCAGCCTCGCCGATGTCCAGGAAACCGTCGCCACCGCCGTCAACGGCAAGTCGGCTGGTATTGTCTTCCAGGGAGACCGACGGTTCAATCTGGTGGTCAGGTTGCCCGAACAGGTTCGCAGCGACCTGGATGCGCTGCGCCGCCTGCCGGTGGCGTTGCCAAAAACTGCAGCACCGGATGGAAAAAATAGCTTTGTGCCACTCGCGGCGGTGGCGACACTGAACCTCACGCCGGGTCCGAATCAGATCAGCCGCGAGGACGGCAAGCGGCTGGTGGTGGTCAGCGCCAACGTGCGGGGCCGTGATATCGGCTCGTTTGTGTCCGAATCGCAGCAGGCCATCGATCGGCAGGTGGCGCTACCCGCCGGCTACTGGCTGCGCTGGGGTGGACAATTTGAGCAATTGCAGTCAGCTCTCGGCACGATCAAAATCATCGTGCCGGTCGCTTTGCTGCTGGTGTTGGCGCTGCTCTATCTGATGTTCGGCAACCTGACCGACGGCCTGCTGGTGTTTAGCGGAATTCCGTTTGCCTTGACCGGCGGCGTCATCGCCTTGTGGGCGCGCGGCATCCCGATCTCAATTTCGGCAGCGGTTGGTTTCATCGCCTTATCCGGTGTCGCGGTGCTGAACGGGCTGGTCATGGTCGCGTTCATCCGATCGCTACGTGAAGGTGGCACCGACCTCGACACCGCCGTCGAGGAAGGCGCCATCGCACGGCTGCGTCCCGTCCTGATGACAGCGCTGGTCGCTTCCCTTGGTTTTATCCCGATGGCGATCGCGACGGGTACCGGGGCCGAAGTGCAGCGGCCGCTGGCCACCGTGGTCATTGGCGGTATCCTGTCGTCGACGGCGTTGACGTTGCTCGTGCTACCGTTGCTGTATCGTCTGTTCCACGGCGCAAATGAGGACGAATTCGATTCCGTGTCGACCGCGCAGAGGTCGGTCGTCGATTCCGACGGTCCTGCAAGCGCATGACCCCGCACAATCATCAATAGGAAGCGCGATGGGCATAAAAGCAACCGGCGGAATATTGAACCAGATCCCGGCCGGCGTCTGGGTGCTGGGCTTTGTCAGCATGCTGATGGATATTTCCTCCGAAATGGTCCATAGCTTGCTGCCGATGTTCATGGTGGGAACGCTGGGGACCAGCGTCCTCACTGTGGGCGTCATTGAAGGCATGGCGGAATCCACCGCGCTGATCGTCAAGGTGTTTTCAGGCACGTTGAGCGACTATCTCGGCAGGCGTAAAGGGCTGGCGGTGCTTGGTTACGCTCTGGGGGCGCTGACCAAGCCGCTGTTTTCCATCGCCAGCACGAGCGGCATGGTGCTATCCGCCAGGCTGCTCGATCGGGTTGGCAAAGGCATCAGGGGAGCGCCGCGCGACGCGCTGGTCGCTGATATCGCTCCGCCACACTTACGGGGCGCCGCCTTTGGCCTGCGCCAGTCCCTCGACACAGTCGGCGCGTTCCTCGGCCCACTGCTTGCGGTCGGACTGATGCTGCTATGGGCCAACGATTTCAGGAAAGTGTTTTGGGTGGCGGTCGTTCCTGGCATGCTGGCAGTGGCTTTGCTTTTCTTGGGGGTACGCGAGCCAGAGCGGCACCATACGGCCAAACGTACCAACCCCATTCGCAGGGAAAACCTGAAACGCCTCGGCAGTGCATACTGGTGGGTGGTCGCAATCGGCGCGGTGTTCACGATGGCCCGCTTCAGCGAAGCGTTTCTGGTCCTACGTGCCCAGCAAGGCGGCGTGCCTGTCGCGCTGGTGCCGCTGGTCATGGTGGCGATGAACGTGGTCTATTCCGTCTCCGCATATCCGTTTGGAAAACTCTCAGGCCGCATGAGTCATACCTTCCTGCTGGCGATCGGGCTGATCGTGCTGATCGCCGCCGATCTGGTGCTGGCCCTGACCGATCATTGGGCGGTCGTGCTTCCGGGCGTCGCGCTTTGGGGTATTCACATGGGTATTACGCAGGGACTGCTGGCGACGATGGTTGCGGACACGGCACCTGCAGATCTGCGTGGCACGGCCTATGGCTTTTTCAACTTGGTGAGCGGTATCGCAATGCTGATCGCCAGTATCGTGGCAGGACTGCTATGGGATAGCGTTGGGGCTGCCTGGACGTTCCGTGCCGGCGCCGGCTTTTGTGTCGTAGCGCTGATCGGGCTGTCGGTGTATCCACATCGGTCAAAGTCGAAGCAAGTCAAGTAACGAGCATCCACCATTGCGAGCCGGCGTGAATTTTTGACGTCGGCTAACTTGCCTCGCCTCGACCGTCATCGTCATTTTTTTGACCTACCGAGGGTCAGACATAACCTTCGATGGGTCAAATTTGAACTGTATTCGTATCATCTGTTCTGGCATGATCATGTGGCTGCGTTTGCCAGACGGTGGAAGATGGGTCAAACCGAGTGGGTCATTTCTGCGAGCAAACGAACAATGCAGAGGGAAGAGTTCCCGATCGATGAGGAGGTTTTGGCCTGCTTGGCGCCGTATCGGGCGGAGCACATCAACTGGTACGGTGACTATACATTGGACCTGGAAAGAAAGGTGCCACCAATGATTTATAAGACTAGAATTCTTCAGTAAATCAAATGGTTACGACGAGATTTGAGTTTTTTTACACGAATCCCGGCCGACCCACTATAACCCTTTCAATCTAAAGCTTTCCTTCAGCAAGCAGGGTCGCAGCCTTTTCTATTGTCTCGCGTGGCGCGGGTGAAAGCCCTGCTTCAATAAGCAGCTCGCGGCGCCTTTCTTGGCTGAGTAACCCGACATATGGAGGGGACTGCCTCAGGCGATTCGATTTTTGCTCGAGGTCGGTCATGGCGTTAGTTACTGCTTGATCTGAGCCCGATTTCATGAGCGCTCGCCATTCGTCATGGGCAGTACACCATACGTCGTTCGAATTCCACCGGTCTAGGTTGGCAAGACTGTGCGCCCGGATAGTTCGAAGGCCAAATTTGGCTAGAATTTCAGTGGCCACAAGCAGCTTGAATTTATCTAGCTTATCGTGCTCATTGGGCAATGGTCCTCTCCTTCCGTAGTCTGTGAAAGAATACCTCAAAAATCATTTCGCAAGTCCCCTCAGCGCGCCTCGAAATTTCCAACGTTGGAAATTTCCGCCCAACATTGCTCTATGCTCTTGTCATCCTGCCGATGGGGTCGCGGTCCAGAGCTTTCAGCACCGCAGCCATCACTCCCTCAACCTCCGCCGGTTTCAGGTTAAGCCTATCCGGCAAATAATCCAGAAGCGAACGTGGGCAAAGTTTACATGTTCCCAACGTAAGCCAAAAATCGCAACCCGTTTTTCCGTTTATCTCCCCCTGCTTCTCTAAGGCATTGGTGAGCCACGATAGAGTTGCATGCGCTAAGCGTTGTGCGGCTATTGCATCCCCGGAGCTTGCTGCACGTTCAGCTGCCTTGTTAAAAACGGGTTTCATCCAGTTCGACAGTGCAATGCCCGAAGGTGGCGTAGCCAGATCTGTACGTCTTGGACATGGTGGCGGGTCAAAGATATCCGTCAGGTGTACATCGGGATTAGCCTGCATTACCCGCTCGAATTCCCGTATGTTCGCCGGTACGATTTTATTTAACAGTATAGTAATCTGGGGCAGGAGGAAAACTCTTCGACGCTGCGCATTGCGTGTCGGGATATCAATGCTCCACGTATCAATGCCAAGTCGGGTGGACGGTACCCGCTTCAGATCTTGTAGCCTTATTGCGCCAATTTCCGTGGGGCTCAAAGCCGCGTAGTACGCAAGCGCCAGAAGCAGGCGATGAGCCAAGTTTTCCATTTGTGTCCCTACAGCGTCGGTCAAGTAGCCCCATTCGTCTAAGGTGATCAATGTGTTTCGCTTTGCCGGCGGCGGAACCCCGGCAGTACGCTCCTGAACCTTTTGGATAGCCCGCTTGCTGCTTGTCCATGGATTGCTCAAGATGAAACCGTTACTGTGCCAGTGTTGGAACAAGTTCGACAGCACGCGGAAGGTTAGGTCTTGTGTGCTGCTTGACGGGGCCTTGCGAAATGGGCTCCAGCGCTGCGGGGCACCATTCGTATGCAATGGCAGCCAGACATCACGAGGCGTGGGATTGGCCAAGAAATCGGTGAACGAATTCACATCGTCGACCGACATCTCTGACAGAGCAATCCCGCGCTGCGCCACACACCATATCAGCGCCTTCTCAACTTGTTGGGCATACGCTGTGCGTGTAGCGGGCCTATCGCAGGCATCGAGCCAGAGAAAAATCGCCTCCAGATCATTTTGTGCGACTAACCAGCAATGTCGCTTGTCCCGCTCGGCTTTCCATATTGAACCATCCAAAGCCGGCGGTAGCTGCATCCGATTCATCGGTACAAAATAGGCCAGATTTACGTGGCTAATATCGCTTGGCAAAAAGACTTCGGCTGCGGAGCTTGGCAGCGTGGGTATTGAAGGCTTGTGTTCCGCGCACGTGCCACCTGCTACGCTGGCGCTTTTGCATTCGCACCACAGACCTCTCTCATTCCTTTCAGGCGCCATCATGAACATATCGGCCGGGCAAACAACTAGAATTCGCGGGTGCATCTGCGCATCGGTGTAGGTCAGATTGCTCACCGCTGGAAATGTGGCTAGTATCGAGGGCGTTAGCAGCGGCGCAAACTGCGTATGGAGCGCGCGCGCATTGTCACGGTCCTTGCCATGAATGTCTGCATCGCACAAGGTTCTCGCCTGTCTGCGCCATGCATCAAAGGCGGCAACTGCGGCGTAAGAGCTTGCGAGACAATAGGCAGCCCAGCCCGCATCATCGATTATCGCGCCTGAGGGCCACTGCAGGACCGAAGGGCGTAGTACCAGCCTGTGCGGATCGTGTTGCACAGCCTCAAAATGGAACCGCCAGAGTAAAAAAGCCTGAAATCTAGGGCAGTCATCGGCAGATAAGTACATCGTCTCATTGCCCTGCGAAACTCCAATCTCATCCGGCAGATGCGGTATTGTTACACGTGCGCAGCCACGCAAATGGCGAGCAATATGCCGGCGCACGGATTTATACACCGCGACACGCCCGTAGTCCTGATCCTGCGCCAGTACATCGCGCCGTAGCATGGAGAACTCAGGCAGTTTTTTCAACGCGCCGGAATAAACTAGCGGGGCTTGGCGATGCCTGCACAGCACCTGAACCTCCTGCGGCGCGGGGAAAGCTTTCAGCAGCACGTCGAGCGATGTAATACGGCGCAGTTCCTCGCTACAATGCCAGCGTAATGGAAAGTGCCAGTCGTCCCAGCCCGCCCATTTGAGCGTCGAACGGGAAAGCTGCATTAGCCAATTGGCGATGGGATTCAAGTGAGTGTAGACGGCATGCCTGAAAGCCGGATCACACCACCTAGCTGGGTTAAAGGTCCCAGCGAGTGGCGCCATGCAACTCGGACAATGGAAGGCTGCCGCAAATCCGGCTTCGGTCACCGCGTATCTCACGCCGTGCGCGCCGCACTGTGAACACGCCGTTTTCAAGGGCTCGCAGTGGATCGGGCACGAAAGCATGCCCTGGATCTGGTACAAGGCACTTTGGTACCCGTGTGCAAGGCAGCTTGGGCAGTACCGGAACAGGCTATCAGCCGCGATATAGCGCGTCCACCTCCCTGCCCTGCTAACCAACGCACCTTGCACAGCCTTATCTCGCAAGTACGGAATACCACGGTTGTCCCCGGCCGCCCAGCCGACGTCGAGCATAGATCGGCCGTGGCGGCCAACATTGTCCGAATTGAGCAGTTTTCGTCCGAATATCGTGCTACACAACTGACTGCCATCGAGACCGTTTGCCCATGCGAACTTAGACAACAAAGTGAACCCGCCCTCGAACGGAAGCTCCCAGTCGGTAAGCCAGGCGACTCCCTCAACCGGAGCCATGGCAGATGGCGGGCACATGGTCATGAATGATAGGTAACGCCAAGAGAGTCCCTGAATCCTGACAGCGCCACCGCATTGGTCCAGCTGGAGATTGAGCCGGTTAAGTCAGGACGGTCAAATTCGATCTGTTCAAGGAAGAACTGCCGAATACTGTCGGCTACCCACAGCATTCCGACTTGATTGAGTCCGCCACTCGCTTGGGCGGCTTGGCGGAACTGATCCCACAGTCGGGCCGCTTCGTACTCCAGACGCCAGCCGCTGGCGTATGCTTGAGGTAACAGGTATTGGCTATAGCACTTACCGCTCGCTTCCGGGTATTCAGACACTTCGGCATTGTCGTAATAGGCCATGGTCGTCGCCAGCTCATGCAGGCTAGTAATGCCTCTAAAATCGTAGAGCTGTATCATGAAGCGGCCGATCAGATCTGTTCTCCCTGTCTGGATGAGGCTGGTACGCAGCGCTGCCAGCTCCGGCGCCCCAAACAAGGCTGCTATGAGTTTGACGCCGTGGTGCAAGGCTAGGTCGTTTGCAATGTCCCGCAGCATGGTGAGCTGTGGCTCATGCCAGTTCTGGGCCTCATCGATAAACATAAAGATACGGTCGCTTCCACGCGCTTTTGCCTGACTCCAGAGAAAATTTAGCAGGCGTGTACGGCGTGCTTCGAATTTGCCAGCCGCCGACATTACGTGGGAGCAGCCCGCCAGCAATTCGCCCATGTAGACCAGTTCAGAGAAGCGTGGATGCCATACCGCACTGATGGAATACATTGGCATTTCGGGAAATGTGTAAGACAACTGCTGCATCAGTACTTCGATGGCAGAAGTTTTTCCAAAGCGTGGATGGGCATGAAAGCAGCAGCCCGGAGCCCTCTGCAGCGCAGTGTTGGCCAGGACATCAAAGGCCATCCGGATGGCGGGCGTGGGCAATCGAATCTGGCTACGCACCACCGGATGGTAGCGAACATCATCAACGTCTACTTCCATCATTGGCACTTCGGGAACAGGTGTTGCTTCTGCAGGCTCATCACTCTTCAACATAAATCCTCCAAGTTATCGGATCACGGTTTTCCATTGAGGGGGCTTGACCAGTGTGGAAAGGGTACTGGTCCCCGGTGATGATGCAACTATGGGTACGACAGTGAGAATCGGCGGTGTTGCAGAGGTCTGGGCAGCATCACTAGCAGCCTGGGGCACAACCGGCAGGCCGGAGGCCTCGGCGGCGTGCGCCAGTTTGGTAGCATTGCGCGAGATCTTCATTGGCTTCTTCTCGGCGTCCTTGTGCGCCTGGGAACCGAGGTATTGGAGAAGAGCGACGATAGGGTTGTCTTGATAACCTACCACTAGATCACCGCTGTCCCGTAAAGCATTGATGTGTTTGCGCATTTCCCTGGTGTGTATCGTTTGCCCCCAAGCGCCCTGTGCATGCAGAATCCCTAACATTTCCCCCGATTCGTGATAGGCGGTCACGCTACACATATTCGATTCCCGGATGTGCACCCGTAATTTCTTGCCGAGCAGGCCGAAGCAGTTGGACAATATAGAGCTGGTATAGCGCACCCGGTCAATCTCGATATAGGGCCGCCTACCCTCCTGCAGTTTCCCACGTACGATTTTCGTCTCGATTGTGATGCCCAGTTCGGCTACGGTAGCAACTGGTGGCGGCAAGCGCCGTGGCAGAAACTCCAGCGAACCGGCCTCAACATAATCATGCAGTAAGCTAAGCGGCGACCGGTTGCCCAGGGCCTCATTGGGCGTAGTATTGTAGTTGGCGATGACTACATCGATCACATCGAGTAGGACTTCCCAATCGATACCCAGCCCTACTGCCTTGCGCACGGGATCATCCTTTGCGGGGTCTAGGGGGCCTGAGCCCATCGTCGACGGTAGACGCTGAAAGCCATAGGCTTCAAGAGTGCGCATTACCCGCTCCAGTGCCGCACGGTGCTCCCAATGACCTACTGGGCCATAGTTGACTGCACAGCCGAGACGGCGCCTCGCCCGCTCCGCAATCGCACGCGAATAATGCACGGCAGCATTGTCGACCATCATTGCTGCCCATGCGCGGCCTATGAGCTTTGGGAAACGCCCTGACGGCAAGCCGGCACCCGGAGCGTAGACCATCTTCGGGACCTTTAAGGTGCGCGGCTGCCATGCCGACATTGCCGAGATAATGCATTGCTCGATTGTGCCGGCCGAGCATTCTGTGCGAATGCCGACGCTATAACCGAGGATGGCGCGCGAGTGGTCGTCCACAGCTGGCACAATCCACAGCCGTTCAATGGCTACGCGCTGTGGTCCCTTGGGGCCGGCAATACGCACCGACCCAATGCAGTCGATTTTATGTGGATCGATACCGACCACGTCATAGGGTGCAGAGGCCATCTGGCTGGATTGCCGACCGCTACCGACATTGAGATGCGATCGCGCGACGGCGCCAAAGCGCGCGCGGCAAGCCTCCTCGGATTCGCTTTGAAGAACGGCTGATGCATATCGCTCAACTGACCGGCGCGCGCGTGTTTTGCTATTTAACGGATACTGCCGTCCGGTGATGCCAGCCTGCTCGCAATTGGCAATAAACGCCGCGTGAATGTTTTTCAACGTGATGCGCGCTTCATGCACTACTCCTCTGGCAGTTCGCTTGAGAATGAGATTATCAATTTTCTGCTTGATCTCCGGGTGAGCAAGCAGAAACGCCAAGAACGCACCTGCCCGCGCGCCACCGGTTTCATGACGCCCAACTGGCAGATCCGCTTTGCGCTCGTAACTGCCTATCCTTTGGCCGGTTATCAACGCTGCCCAGCCATAAGGTTTGCCATCCCTGGCCAAAGTGACACAGCGGTTCATTTGTCGAATGATGCAGTTCCTTGGTAGGCCAAGCTCCATCGAAACGGCCGCGAGTTTTCCGGTCCGAAGGTAAGCCTCAATGGCAGCTCGATACTTCAGGAAGCGCATCCTGTCAGTCTCACCGAGCGCGTCATCATCGACTGCGCGCCATTGCGAGGTGTCAGCCAGCTCTGGCGGCAGCGTTTTCGCTGTCCATTCCCTGTTCATAGATGCCTCACCGCAACTGGATGACGGTATGCAGCGACAGCGGCATTTCGTCGAGGTTGGAGACGTAGACACCGCGCTGGAGCTCGCCAAATGCTGCAGCGGCGTACAACCCGAACGAAGCCTCACCGAACATGGACTCGATTTGCCCCAGCCTCAGCGAACTTTCGGATCGTAGAGCCTGTCGAAGTTCGTCCTGATAAGCAGCCAGGGAACGGTCCCGGGCTGCGGCCATCCAGGCAATTGCTCTGCGCCAGTTGGCGAGCCGGATGGCATTGCGGCGAATGGATTCCTCTGTCCACAATCTATAAGCTACGCCCGCAAACTTCGCTGCGGCGATGCGTTCGTTCAACTGGTGCATTGCAGGAGATTGCTCATCACTTTCGCCGCGGCCGAAACGTACCCGGCGCCATTCCACGCTGCCGTCACTGTAAGTAATGATCGCGTCCACGGGGATATCAATCATCTTCCCGTCTAGAGAGAGGTTCTGCTTGGCGGGCTCATAGCTGCAGGAAACTATGGTGGGGTCCGACTCAACCAGTACGAAGTGGTCCCATTCGAGATCACTTCGAAGCACCCAGTCAGTCTGGCTGCGTGGGCTGTAGACGTACCAGAGACTGTTGGGGCCAACACCACGCTGCCCGTATGCCGCAGCGAGTTTGCCGCGAAATTGCGTACCGAGCCGTGGCCCACGTGAGTTCCTCAATGTCGTCGCCATAACCTTGCCATAATGAATTGGCGCGGCATAAGTCGACGCGCAGTCTAAGCCTCAGCATAGACAAGGATAATGTTATTGCAAGGGTGAGCCGGTGGTATTTTTGCTTGTTTTCCCGTGAAGTTAACTAATGATGTCGCAAGCCTGAAAAGGCGCAAAATCATGTCGCAGTCGAACGACATTAACACGGTGCGAATTTGAACACACTAGAGAGAACGGTGGATGCGAGAGGGACCCTTAAGTTATGTCGGCGTACTGCTTGGCGGGTGTTGAGGTCGAGTTTGAGGATCAGGCGACTATTGAGCGCCATCAGGCCACAAACGCCGAGGGCGACGGCTTGGGCCGCGATATAGATTGCGGCCGTGGACACCGCCAACGCGTCCCGGGCGCTTTCGGACAAAAAGGTTCTCATCGGATAGCCGTATCGCAAAGTCAGGTAGATGCCGCCAGGAATCCGGTGATCGACCGCTCGCGATCCTGATGGAACTCCCACGCGCGAGTGAATAAATGCTGGTTCATATGGCTGAACATGCGCTCGATAGCCGCCTGCAGACCTCGCAGCGCATCAAGGTGTTCGTTGGGATTGAGCACATAGGCCCGCTGCACTTCGGCCAGCGCCGACTCGAACCCGTTGATGCGCTGATGGCGCCAAAGCAACGTGCGCAAAGGCGCCGAGTCGGCGACCTCCTGGCATCCCAAAAGATACTCGAACACCTCGTTCGCCAGCCAGCCGCCCCAGTTGCGGCTGAAACCGGCGCCCGTCAGGATGTAGTGCGCCATGGGGTCGCCGCCTTATGGAGTCTTGCGCGACTGGGATGTCACCGAGCCGGCGAGCTGCTTGGTCGTGCCGCTGGCGTTGGGATTCTTGAGCGCGCTCGAGTTGAGCCTTGTCGCCGCCGCACGCTCATTCTGGGCGCGCACATCGTCGCGAGTGGCAGGCGTCACGCACACGGTATCGCCGGGGAACGCCTCGCGCCAGACGTATCCCTGGATGCAGGTATTCGGACCATATGGGCCTCCGCCGGACTGTCGTCTGGCCCCGGCCACCGCATTTTCAGCCGCGACCCGGTCCCTGATGCCAGGATACACGCATACATGGTCGCCAGGTTTGGCTTCCCGCCAAACAAAGCCTTGCCTGCAGGTGTCGGGGCCGTAGGCGCCTACGGTGGTGAGCGATTCCGAGACCCAGGGTGTGCATTGTGAAGGCGCCAGGGTCCGGGAATTGCACCCCTGGACCGAGATCGTATAGACACGATTCGGCAGCACATTATTGATGGTGAAAATACCCGAGCGGTTTTCCACCTGCCGCTCGCCACCGCCCTTCTCCCGATAGCGAACGTTATAAAAATCCCACCCCGTGATGCCATTGAATTCGAAGATTACTTTATCGCCCTGCTGGTAAGTCCCATTGAAACACGGCCGGTCGTCGGGACAGTTTGCCCAGGTTGCTCCGCTCAACACGGCAAGCATGAGGATAGGAACGAGCGCTGGCTTGGGTTTGCAAGCGCCGCTCAGTGCGCGGAGACGATACTGGTCCATGATCCGGCCTCCCAATTGTAAGAGTTAAAGTACGACGACATGCGTAACTTCGACCTGGCGTCCCGTCTTTGATTCATCGGCAATCCGGCCCAATTGACGGGTGTTTGAGGCCGCGCAAGCATAGGTCAATATTTGATAGCTTCGCACCGTGACAAAGTGCGTATGTTTGGCAGTTTTGGCCGACTATATTGTTCAGACCACCACGTCATTTCGCTGATCGTCTGCGCCGCCTCAGTTGGAACCAACCCTTATTCCAGCTGGTCCAATTCGAAATGACCCCAGGCCGTTGCCTTCGCCGCCATCAGGCAACGCGAACGCGCGCGGACACGGCTAGTCTTGTTGTTGCATCTAAAAGGAGCGTTAACATGACACAGGCAGAAGTCTCAAAACTCATCCAGGGAATCTTCGACAATATCTTCAATTCCGTCACGCAGGCCGAGCCTGGTGGCAAGCCTGTTCTTCAAGCATCGAGCACCGTGCTTTCGATGATGAAACCCGGTCTGGCGATCAATTCCGCCGACTTCCGCAATCCCTGGACCCCCGGCAACAGCGGCGGCAGCCAGGATGCCGCGATCAACACCACCGAGCTGGTGGATGTCGCGCCGAAGATGTCCACCATCTACACCGACAGCACCCGCAAGATCAGCGGCATGTACAAGCAGATGCTCGATGGCGTGCACATTCCGGCCCAGCCGCCCAACCCCGCCATTGAAAAGCAACTGCAGGATGCCGAGAACTATCTGTTCCGCATGGTCTCCGTGACCGATCCGGATACCGGCGACGTCACCCAGAAGAAAATCGAATCGCAGGTCTATCGCGACTACCTGGACAACCAGGCGGCCTACAACAACGCCCGCATCGCCTACATCGGCGCCTTCCTGGAAGCGCAGAAAACCGCCACCGGCAAAAACACCTGGCCGATGGTCGCGTCCACGCTGCAGATTCCGGTGAAGACGTCCTACGATCGCTGGCGTGCCGAGGATGCCAGCAAGGTCGAGCAGAACCTGGCGATCAAGACGACCTCGGTGCAGAACGCGCTGCAGCTGGCATGGAAGCATGCGCAGGATTTGTTCGAAGGCTATGGCGTGGTGCTCAACGATACCGGCACCGGCCTGTCGCCCAAGGTCTACCGCGTTTCGCTGCTGCCGTCTGACTGGTACAGCAGTTCCAGCAAATCCAGCGGCTGGACCACCTTCGATTCGGCCTCCAGCAGCGTGGCGAACAGTTCCTCGTCGGACTACACGTCCTATGGCGGCTCCGCCGGCTTCAGCCTGGGCTTGTTCAGCATAGGCGGCTCGGCCGGCCATGCGGATTCGCACCAGCATGCCAGCTCCGAAACCAACGGCCTGCGCATCAGCTTCGAGTACACGCTGGTGACGATACGGCGTCCGTGGTTCGAAGCGAGCCTGCTGTCCACCAAGGGCTGGGATCTCGGCAACCTGTACAAGAAAGGTGTGCTGTCCAACGGCACCAAGGCCCACCAGGACGGCGAGCTGATGCCGTTGATTCCCACCTCCTTTGTGGTGGTGCGCAAGTTGAAGATTTCGGCCAACTGGGCCAAGGCGGATTGGGACTTGATGACGTCCAAGACCAGCGGTGGCGGCGGCTTCGGCATCGGGCCGTTCTCCATCTCCGGCAGCTACGCGCATTCGAGTACCAACCAGACGTTCACGTCGGCCATGGCGGCGGGAACCATCACGGTGCCGGGCGTGCAGATCATCGGCTTTATCAGCCAAGTGGTGCCCTACTCGCCACCTGCCTGACCGCGCGCACAAACTGAAACCAGCAGCGGCGGCTTCCCTGCGGGGCCGCCAACCAAACACGATGCGTTGAGCAAGGAGGCCCCATGTCCAATACCGGCGACTTCATCGGAGCGGTGTATGACGAACTGTCCAAACTGCTCAACATCACCGACGCTAATCCCTCCATCGCCATGCAGATGGCGTGGCCGGGGTTCTCCCTGTCTCCGCAAGACTTCAAGCCGGCCAATGCGCCTAACGGGCCTTACGATCCGCAAGTGGCCAAGGAGACTTTCTCGCATCTCGCCAACATCGCGCCGACGCTCACCAAGGCCTACTTCCAGAACTCCGGCCTGGAGGTGGACGATCTGTACGAGATTCTTGTCACCGGCGCCATCCCGAGCGGAGCCGGTCCGGCCGACGTCGGCACCAATCCGATGTTCAAGCTGTTCGGCGATTCGCAATACGAATTCCTGCAGGCGCGGATGGGGAGTTCGAGCGATCCCAACGCGTTCTACTACCCTTGCGTCGCCACGCCCTCCAACTGGTATGACGAAGCCGCAGCGCAGTTCTGGCCGACCTTCAATATGCAATCGGGCGCGGTCAAGCCTGCCGCGCCCGATTCGCGTTTCGTCAGGGCCGGCGGCCCATCGCTGGTGAACCGGGGCGTATGGAAGCTGCGCCCCAACGACACCGTCAAAGCGGATTCAGTCAAGTCGGGAGTGAAGCTGATGGTGGCGAAGGTGCAGCAGATCTCGCTGGTCAAGCCGGCGGCGCCATTAAGCGTGATCCACAAGCCGCTGAACCTGCAAGCCGCCGCTGCGATCAAGGCAACGCCGGCCGTGGCGCACCTCGCGGGCGGCCTGCATGCCAGCGCTGCGTTGATCAATACGCCGGTGTTTGCCGCCAACCTGGTCAACGTGAAGGCGCAGACCTTGTTCGACCATAAAGTCGTGCCGGAGAGTTCTTACAACCGATACAAGCTCGTCAACCAGGTCCAGGCGCTGGACCTCACCAGGAAGGATCTCAACCTCGGCAAGATCGACCTGGCCAACCGCTATCATCTGACGAACCTGATCAACGAGGAGTTGCCCACGAAGCCAGCCGGTACCAGCGACAACTTCAGCATTTCGTTCAAGTACTGCCGCGTCAACATCGACCGCAGCTGGTTCAAGCTTGCCCTGCTGAAGATGAAGAACTGGTATATGTACGGCACCAAGCTGGGCGAATATTCGAACGGCTCCGCCACCGATAACCCCGGCATGTTCCCCTTGCTGCCGACATCGTTCATCGTGATCCGCGATCTCAAGATCACCGCCAACTGGTCGAACGAAGACCGGCAGAACCTGGGCCAGGCAACCGCGCTGGGCTACTTCGATATCCGCGATTCGACGCTGAACCAGAACACCCTGGAGGTGAAAGGCCTGCAGGTGCTCTGCTGGCTTTCCACCGTGATGCCGCAGCTGCCGCCGATGTCGCCTCCATGACATTGCCAGGACGCGTTTCCGGATTAGTTCATTTCTCGCTTTTCTTGACGGCTTGGATTTGATCCAAGACTTCCGCTAGTACACCAATGCCATACAACGGATCTGGCGTTCCGTCCGTCTTGACCGAAACGCCGCATTCTGAGTGCATTGTTATTCCACCTTTGTAGGGAAAGTGAACCGATTGGATGAAGTTTGGATCAGCAACTTTTAAATTCTTGCTAAAAACTTTTCCTTGTGGGTATATTTTTCCTTTTGGATATGTAACTTTAACTGTTACTGCTCTGCACGCTGAATAGTAGTACGCGCTAGTTTTTTCGTCGAAAGGATGTGTATCTGATTTTCTAGCATCCAGTGGGATTGGCGCGAATTCAATTTCGACGCAAGCGCTCTGGTTATCATCTTTTTTGAACTTAAATGTAACCGGCTTGCTCCAGGCCTGGTTGCTGGCGTCACCAGAACCAATTTCCTTCAGTACAGCACTCAAATCGAGCGTAACCGGCTCAGAAAGCTCCTTGGTACAGGATTGCGAAGCACCGCCGTCTGGTTGGAGCGCTGCAAACGCGGCTATTTTAGCCACGATGCCGCCTACTGCTTTAACCATTTCACGGGCATTTTCCTTGGTCTCAGTGCCGATAGTCCCAACACGCTCTGTATTGTCCGGTTTGGTGATGTTTATGTTTGTAGTGCTAAGCCAGTTGTTAGTTGCTTCAATACCTATTTTAAATTCCGGATACTCCTGCGGCGCGGACGATATTGTGTAAGTTACGGCGGGATCTTTTTTTGGGTCTTTACTTTCTACTGGCGTGATGACAATAACAGACGCATTGAGATAGTAAGAATCGGAAACTTTTTTTAGCGTCTCGGCTGGCGTCTGGGCGGTGATTTTTCGGTAGGTAACACTTGGTGTGCTAGCGCAGCCAGCCAGGAATGCAAAGAGCAAAATGGAAAAGATTCGCATAACGTTTCCCTAAATTTTGAATGTTATTATTTTATGGATATGCTTATAAATTAATAAACATAATAAATGGTTTTGCATCATCATTTTCTATCAGCAACATCCGTGGAATGCTCTCGAATTGTCACCATGTTGTTAATATGACACACCCCGTGGATGGCGCTTGCGGCTACTCAATCGCAAGCTTGATTGAATCGATATCTACATCGAAAATCCTTGATTATTGTCATTTATTTATTTCCCAAAAAACATTTATTTTGAGCTAATATTCAAAGGATCGATATGCGTTTTTTTAGCTTCCAGACGCCTCAACCAACAATTTCATCATGCAACCATCATGACTGCGTACCTAGGGCATGGGCGTTCGCCCGCAGTACTCCATGCCGAACCTCCCCTGCGTGCCGTTGGCCATTCCCCCGCGTTTCAAAAGATCCTGCGGCTGGTGGCCCGCATCGCGCCGACTGACCACACACTGCTCATCACCGGTCCCACCGGCGCCGGCAAGGAAATCGTTGCGCAGCTGGTACATCAACAAGGAAGTCGCGATGCCGATGGCCGCTTTATCGACATCAATTGCGGCGCCATTCCCGAGCAGCTGGTCGAGTCCGAATTATTCGGCCACACCCGGGGCGCTTTCACCGGCGCCGCCGCCGAGCGGCAGGGATATTTCGAGATGGCGGCGCAGGGCACGCTGTTTCTCGATGAGATAGGCGAGTTCCCGCTGTCGCTCCAGGCCAAGCTGCTGCGCGTGCTGGAGACACGGACCTTCCGCCCCGTCGGCGGCCAGGAGCAGCGCCCGTTCACCGGCCGCATCGTGGCGGCCACCCACCGCAACCTGGAAGACCTGGTCCGTAGCGGCCGCTTCCGCGAGGACTTGTACTACCGCCTGGCCGTGTTCTCCATCGACGTGCCCGGCCTGGACCAGCGCCGCGACGACATCCCTGCCCTGGTCCACCACTTCGCCGCGCGCGAGAGCACGCCGCCGCGCTTCAGCGCCGAGGCGCTGGAGCGGCTCAAGGCCCAGCCCTGGCCCGGCAATGTGCGCGAGCTGCGCAGCCTGGTCAGCCGCATCGCCGTACTCAGCGATGAAACCGAGATCAGCCTCGGCATCCTGGAATCTTTCCTTACTCCCTCGGCCGAGCAGGCATTGCCGTCCGACGCGCTGATCGACGCCGTGCTGCGCCTGGACGAGCCGGACAAGATGGCGCTGGTCGAACGCCTGCTGATCGACCGCGCGCTGAGCCTGAACGGCGGCAGCAAGACCGCCGCCGCCGCCATGCTCGGCGTGAACCGCAAGGTGGTCGAGCGGCGCCTGCTGGCGCGCGAGAAGAGCCGTACCGCCGTCGACGAATGCATGATCGCCGGCCGGCGCATGCTGGAACGGGGCGAGTTCCGCGAATCGGCGGCGACCCTGCGCCGCGCCCTCACCTTGCTCGACGGCGGCAACGAGCACCTGCCCACCCGCAAGCTGCGCTTCGAGCTGCACCGCATGCTGGCCGTGTGCTATCGCGGCATCTACGGCTGGCACAGTCCGCAGGCCCAGGCCGAGCACGAGGCGGCGCTGCGGGCCGGCCAGGGCGTGGTCGATTCGATCGAACTGAACTCGCTGATGTTCGGCATCTGGAGCGTGCAGCTGATGATGATGCAGCTGTTCTCGGCCCGCGCCACCGCGCAGGACATGCTCAAGCTGGCGCACACGACGGCGCATCCGGCAATCCACGCCGAAGCCCAGTTCGCGCTGGCCAACACCCTGTTCTGGCTGGGCGACAGCGAGGAAGCGCTGGCCTGCCTGGCGCTCAGCAAGCTGCTCGACGCCGAACCGGCCGAACGCCACAGCGCCCAGGGCATCGACCTGGTGGCGCTGGCCCAGACCTTCGCCGGCCTGGCCTCGTTCCAGACCGGCGCGCTGGCGCGGGCGCAGCGGATGCGGGAGCTGCTGGCGCAGCGCTGCACCGACCCGGAAGCCAGCATGTTCGACCGCGCCATCGCCTTGCAGGGCGCGGCCTGGCTGGCCTGCCTGTTCGAGGACACGCAGGCGCTGGGGCCGATGGCAAGCGAACTGGCGCAGCTGGCCCGCGACCACGAGTTCGGCTTCTACCGTGGCGTCGGCGAGATCTTCTGCGGCTGCCACATGGCGGCGCTGGGCGATCCGGAGCCGGGCGAGCAGCGCATGCGTGTAGCCTATGCGGCCTATTTCGTCGAACAGGGCGGCGCGCTGTTCCACTCCTTCCAGGCCTGGAAGCGCGCCGAAGCGCTGCTGGCCGCAGGCCGCGCCGCCGACAGCGCCGCGCTGATCGAGCAGGCGCTGGAGATCGCGCAATCCCACCACGAGCGCGCCTACCTGAGCGAGCTGATGTGCGTGGGCGGCCTGGCGAAACAAATGCTGGGCGACCTGGACGGCGCCGAGGATGGACTGCGCAGCGCGCTGTCGACCGCGCAGGCGCTGGGCTCGGTGCCCGGCCGCATCCGCGCCGCCACCCACCTGGCCGAACTGCTGTACCAGGACGGCCGCCGGCGCCAGGCCGTCTCTCTGCTCGAAAAAAGTATCCAGGATGTAGAACGTGTCGTTCCGTACCCGGCCTTGACGCGCGCATTGCAGCTGATGGAGCAACTCAAGCCCCGGGATCTCAGTGTTCCAACTGTAGGGGAGGTCCAGCATGGCATTTGAACTGAAACAATCCGATCTGGAGGCGTTGCTGCAAGGTGGCTGCTTCTTCGGCAGCGGCGGCGGCGGCACCATCACGTCGGCGCGGCACCTGGCGCAAAACTTCATCGCGGGCGACTACTATCCGGCGGCGAGCGTGCGCGTCATCGATGTGGCGGATGCGAGCAAGGGCGATGCCGTCATGGTGGCCTATCTGGGCGCGCCGGTCGCCATCAACCAGGTCAGGTATCCGGACGGCCCCGTCAAGGCGGTCGCCATGATCAAGGAGCATCTGGAAAAACAAGGCCGCACACTCGCGTATATCGTGCCGCCTGAAAGCGGAGCGTTGGGCTTCGTCGTCGCCTGCCTGGTGGCGGCGCACTTCGGACTGGAAGTGATCGACGCCGACGGCGCAGGCCGCGCCGTGCCCTCGCTGCCCATGCTGACCTTCGCGGCCGAAGGCATCAATCCGCGGCCGACCATGCTGGTCAGCCAGGAAGGCTTGCAGGTGGAACTGAACGTCACGCCGCGCGGCGAAGTCAACGGCTGCAGCCAGCATCAACAGGACGTCGCGGCCATCATCGAACAGATGGTGCGACCCATCGTCGCCGAACAGGAGTTCGGGCAGTTTGGCGGCCTGTCCATGTGGGTCATGGACAGCGGCGAACTGGCGCGCGCCCTGCCGATACGCGGCACCCTGGGCCGCGCGCTGCGCCTGGGCCGCTTGCTGCAGCAGCGCGAGCTGGGCACCGCGGCCGAGGTGGTGCATTACCTGGAGGAGAAAGCCGGCCTGGGCGCGCGCTCGCTGTTCGGACCGGGCCGCATCACCGCCGTGAAGGAAGACACGACGGGCGGCTTCGACGTCGGCAAGGTCAGCATTGAAAGCGACGACGGCCTGTGCACGGTGGTGTACCAGAACGAATCGCTGCTGGCCTGGAACAGCGCGCAGGGCCAGCCTATCGGCATGGCGCCTGACAGTCTGGCCTATTTCGTCGAAGGCGAAGGGCAGCAAGTGTTTTCCAACGGCGACCTGCTGCTGGCCGACGGCACGCTCAACCCGCAAGTCCAGGGACGTCCGGTCAGCGTGATCGGCATAGCCGCAGCCGCGCCATTGCGCATACCGGGCGGCCTGATCCTGGATAGCTTCATGGAACAAGTGGGCAAGCTCGGTTATCTTGGCCCCTATCTGCCGCTGTTCGACAACGGAGGTGTCAAATGAAAAAACAATACCGCATCTGCATCCTCGCGCCGGTCAACACCGACCAGTTCAACCAGATGCTGCTGAACGCGGTGCAGCCGGTGATACCGGACGATGTCACGGTAACGGTGCGCAATCTGTCGGCGGGCCACAACTGCATTGAAAGCCGCATCGACCTGCTGCACAACGGCTATCCGGTGGTCGAGGCGGCGCGGCAGATCGCCCAGGATGGCTTCGACGGCATCTGGCTCAGCGACTTCGACATGTGCGGCGTGGAAGCGGCGCGCGAAGCCATCGACATTCCCATCATCGGCGGCTTCCCGACCTCGGCCTTCACCGCCCTCGCCCTCAGCGAGCGCTTCTCCATCATCACCATCCTGGAAAGCACGCTGGCGATGCAGCGCGGCCACGTGCCGGCCTATGGCTTGAGCGAGTCCTTCGCCTCCATCCGTTCGATCAACATCCCGGTCGACAAGCTGAGCGACCTGGACCTGGTGGTCAAGCTGACGCTGGAGCAAGCCACGCTGGCCGTGCAGCAGGATGGCGCGCAATCCATCCTGCTCGGCTGCACCGGCTTCGTCGGCGTCGCCGCCGAGGTCACGAAGCGCTTGCAGGCGGCCGTGGGCATGTATGTGCCGGTGGTCGATCCCAACCAGGCCGGCTTCAGCTTCCTGGTGTCGCTGGTGCGCATGGGCTTGCGTCCAAGCCGGGCCAGCTACAGCAAGTACGCCGGCTAGACCTTCCCGGATTCGTCCGCCTCCGCGTCCTGCGATGGACGAATCCGTCCGCGCGGTTTTCGCCGCGCAGCCGCGCTCCCTCTGGGCGCGGCGCCATCCGACGATGGCACGCCGCTTGCTGTAGATCCTCCTGTGTCCGTTACGTCGCCGCTCCGGCGGCGGCCGGATCCTGAGGTTCTCACAGCGAGGTTATCCTGGAAAGCACACTACAGACAGATCCGACCGCGGCCGTCGTCACGCTGTGGTCCGAGATCAACCCCGTGGCCGCCTACCTGTGCGGATGCCTGCCCACGCTGTCGACGCTGTTCAAACCCACGGCCCACAACGTCAAGGAAATGCGCTGCCGCATCCACGCGCTGCGCCAGCAATTGCCGGCCGTCGCCGACGTGCACCTGCGCGCCACCGCCGATGCGTTGCTCAGTTCCTTGCAAGCGCAACTCGACCTGCCGCATCCCAGCGGCGCCGGGCCGTCCGGCGCCGGCATGGGCGGCGTGCGCGCCGCCGCAGACGGCCTGATCCGCGTCTTCCTCGAACGCGACACGCAATTGCCCTGCCTGGCCGATTATCTGGATGCGGTGCACGAGCTGGTCAACTTCGAAGCGCTGCGCTGGTGGGGCCATGATTTCAATGTGATGGTGCGGCGCGAGTGCCTGAACGCGGCGCATCAGCTGCGGACCGCGCTGGCGCGGCTGCAGCAGGCGTGGCCGGAATTCAGCGGCCGCATCAACGCCATCCTGGCCGCGCTGCGCGAATACCAGATGCTGTTCGATGTCGAGGGCCTGGGTTCCGACAGCTTCAGCGTGTACTGGCCGGTGCTGAGCGCCTGGGACGCCATCGCCGGACCGGCGCGCGCGCCCGGCTTCCCGGCCTGCCTTCAAGCCTGCTATCAGCTGCAGGAAAGCCCGCGCGAGATCGCCGCCCTGGCCCAGGCCTGGCTGGAGCAGGAGCTGCCGCTGGCGCAGAACGTCGCCCGCAAGATCGCCGCCCTGCCCTTCGCCGCCGGCGCCGGCAGCCTGCAGGCGGTCTGGTGCCGCGTCAACACGCACTACGCGGTCGACTGCCACGCGTGGATGGCGCGGGTCACGCGCGCCTGCGACGACTACGGCGCCCGCTACCTGGCCATCCGCGATACCGGCGCGGTGTTCGGCGACGACACCTGGCGCTGCCCGCCGGCGCCGCGGCAGACGTCGATGTTCGCCATGATCAACGCGCTGGCGCGTGGCGCCTCGCGCAGCCAGCGGCTGGCCATCTCGCCCCGCCTGGCCGCTTCGCCGCTGCTGGGCCTGCAAACGGCGCTGGCGGTGCCGATGAGCGAAGGCATGGCCTTTTGCCTGGAATTCGAATACTGGGATGCGGCCCGCCAGTTGCTGGCCGTCGCCGCGCCCGATCCGGTGCAGGCGGCCTACCTGTCGCTGTACGGCGCCATCCCGGAAACCCAGGCCGAGGGCGTGCTGTGCGCCCAGCTGGAAACCTATATCCGCCGCCTGATCCGCTACGTGCGCGCGCTGTGCGACGTCCGCGTCCACAACGGCGAGATGACCTACACCGACTTCATCGCCTGGGCGGCCGGCACCACCGGCCTGTCCATGGAAACGCTGCACAACGAATGCTTCGGCCTGATGGCCTCGCCGGGCCGCGCCGCCAGCCACGCGGTCGGCGCGGCCGCCTACGCCTTGCTGCGCCAGCAAAACCAGGCGCGCGGCGTCAGCGCGCAAGCCTTCCATTCGGCCGCATCGCGCCAGCGCGTCTATCCCTGGCCGATCGGCAAGGCCTTGCTGGCGCAAGGTACGACCTTTCAATCCGGCGCCGGCTAGTTCCGACGGCGCCGCCATCGGCCGCCGACGGGCGGCACGATGTCACATAGACCATTCCGGCGACGGCCGGGACTTGGAGAGTGCCATGCCCGCAGCAAAAAATGGAAGCGACCTCGATGCTCAGTCCCGGGAACTCAAAGGCCGGTACAGAAGGCAGTTGTTCGAGGCCATGGAAAGGCACATGAAACAGCAGGAACGCGACCAGGCCGGTCCGCAGCGACGCGTGGCCGCCAACGCAAGGCTGGCGCAACCGTCCGGGCCGCTGCGCGTGGGCATCGTCGGCGGCGGCATGTCCGGCATGTACACCGCGCTGCTGCTGGAACACCTGGGCATCGGCTACCACCTGTTCGAGGCGTCGGGCGAGCGCATGGGCGGCCGCGTGAAAACCCACTACTTCAACGATGGCCCGCACCAGTATGCGGAAATGGGCGCCATGCGTTTCCCCCACACCTGGATGCAAACCCGGCTGTTCAACTTCTGGGATTACCTCAACAAGACCAGCGGCGAAGTGCCGGGCGCCCGCACCATTCCCCGGATTCCCTACATCCTGTACGACCACAGCACGGCCGCCGATGCCGGCAACCTGCTGTGCTTCAACGGCCGTCCGCCGGCCACCCGCAACGCCGTCGCGGAAGATAATTCTCTGCTCGGCTTCGACGATTTCTTCAAGGCCGATGAATACGCCTACTTCAAGGACAGCCAGGGCCGCCTGAAGCCGGCCCAATCGCTGCTGACGGCCGCGCTGGCGCCCTTCATGGAGCTGCTCGAAGCCGGCGAGATCGACGCCGCCTGGGACCGCATGCTGCGCTTCGATGCCTATTCCGGCCGCAGCTATCTGCAGGAAATCGGCGACGGCACACGGCCCTACCCGGCCACCATCGTCGACTACATGGAGACCGTGCTCAGCTACACCGGCGTGTACGACCTGGCCTTCACCGAAATGTTGCTCGACAATTTCTCCTTCGAAGAAAAAACCTGGTCGGCGATGGAAGGCGGCACCGACCGCGTCACCCAGGAAATGGTCAAGCGCATTCCGGCCGAGCGGGTGCAGATGGGCGCGCAGATATTCCGCGTCGAAGACCGCGCCGGCCGCACGGTGCTGCACTATCAGCGCGGCGACGGCGCGCTGCCGCAACAGGCGGAGTTCGACCACGTCGTCATGACCTTGCCGTTCAGCGCGCTGCGCTTCGTCGACACGCCGGCCAGCTGGTCGCCCGCCAAATACGACGCCATCCGCACGCTGAAGATGACCAACGCCGTCAAGATCGCGCTCGGCTTCAAGACCCGCTTCTGGGAAAGCGCCGGCCCCCACAGCGCCCACATGGCTGGCGGCCAGAGCAACACCGACCTGCCGGTGCGCAGCGTGGTCTACCCGTCGTTCGGCATCGGCGAGCCTGGCCCTGCCTATCTGCTGGCCAGCTACTGCTGGCAGAACGACGCCGACAAATTCGCCCACCTCACCGAGCAGCAGATGTTCGACGCCTGCCTGCGCCACCTGGTCACGCTGCACGGCGAAGTCGCGCGCGAGCAGTACCTGGGCCACGGCGCGGCGGTCGCCTGGAACCAGGAACCGCTGGCCGGCGGCGGCTTCGAGTTCTTCGGCCCCGGCCAGTTCACGCGCAAATTCCTGGCCGCGCGCGAACCGCAGGGCGGCGTCCACTTCGCCGGCGAGCATCTCGACATGGTGCACTACTGGATCGCCGGCGCCTACGACTCGGCCTTCCGCTGCGTCTGGGAAGTGCTGGTGCAGGAAGGCTTGATGGACCGCGCCATGATGACGCGCCTGCGCGATGCGCTGGGTGGCGGCCTGATCCTGCCGACCATGATTCCGTATTTCGGCGACGCCGGGCTCGAAGCGCTGGCCCGCGACGTCTTTTTCGACCAGGCCCAGGCCTGATCCCGTCACATCTTTCCTTCCCACCTTGAACAGGAGCATGCCATGAACCATCACGACAAATCCTACGGCGGCGTCGCCGCCTACACCGCCGGCCTGCGCGGCCCGGTCCACAGCCACCAGCAAACCGCCAGCGCGCCGGCAGCCCTGGCGCGCGCCAGCGACGTGTCGGCGCCACAATTTGTCTTCAGCGGCCTGACCGCGACCGACCTGAACTACGATACCAGCGAATACCCGGTAGCCGGCACCTTCGCCGGCGTGTTGCCGCCATGGCTGAACGACATCGCCACCATCCCTGCGGACTGGCAACGTACAGCGGAGGACGCCCAGGCCGCCGGAGTTCGCGAGACACAGCGGGTGGCCGCGATGGACTACATCAGCAAGAACGTGCCCGGCCAGAAGTACACCGGCCCCAGCACCGCCCAGATCATCGCCCAGCGCTACACCCAGGGCATGTGGACCGGCGACACCAGCATCTTCAGTCCGGCGCAGATCACCGCGCTGACCACGCACTGGATCGCCGACGACGCCGAGCTGGCCCGCCAACGCCTGGGCGGCGCCAATCCCAACGTCATCAAGCTGGCCGACTCCTCCAACTACGACATCGCCGCCTGGATCGCCAAGGCCGGCAACGGCGCCGCGCTGGCCGGCCTGCAGACGACGCTGATCAACGCCCAGCGCGACGGCTGCCTGTTCGTCTGCGACTACCGGCCGGTGCTGGGCGCCGCCGTCACCGGGCAACTGGTGGTCAAGGGCCGCCACCTGGCCGCGCCGCTGTGCTTCTTCACCATCGGCAGCGACAACACGCTGATGCCGCAAGCGATACAGATCTCCGCCACCGACCCCGGCGCCTACATCTTCACGCCGACCGATCCGGCCGACACCAAGGGCGACGCCTGGCTGCTGGCCAAACTCTGGGTAGGTTCGGCCGACCAGCAATGGTGGTTCAGCGGCTCGCACCTGTTCAACACCCACACCATCGACATGTTGTTCGGCACCGCCGCGCTCAACCAGATCCAGACCGGCGCGCTGGCCGCCGAACATCCGCTGGTGATCCTGGCCAAGCCCTTCCTGGAAAAATCGTTCAACGTCAACAGCGGCGTGATCAACATGCCGGGCACGCAGGGTAAAGGCATCTATCAAAAAGGCGGCTTCTGCGACAACGTGCTGCCGACCGGCCGGGTCGGCCTGTACCAGGTCATCAACAGCCTGTACCAGAACTACCGCTTCGACCAGAACGCCTTCCCGGCGCAGATGGATAGCCGCGGCCTGAACGCCGGCGCCATCACCAAGGTTGCCTTCCCTTACCGCGACGACGGCCAGCGCTGGTGGACGGCGCTGAACGGCTTCGTCGCCGCCATCGTCGCCGCCGGCTATGCCAGCGACGACGCGGTCGCGGCCGACTCCGGCCTGAACTCGTGGATGCGCACCGTGCAAGGCGCCTTCAACCACGACGGCACGGCCCGTTTCACCTGGACGCCGACCAAGGCTTACCTGACCAGCGTGTTCAGCAACCTGCTGTTCACCTGCTCGGTGCAGCATACGTCAGTCAACAACAATATGTTCAACGGCTGGGGCTTCACGCCCAACGGCGCATTCGCCATGCAGGCCGCGCCGCCCGCCAATGCCGCCGCCGTGTCGTCCCAGACGGTGCTGGATTCGCTGCCGGACCCGCAATCGCCGGCGGCGCTGGCCAATGTGATCCAGCCGCAGATCTCCTTCGTGATGGGCGGCACCTCCACGGTCTCGGAAACGCTGGGCGTCGACTCCGGCAGCCCAGCCGCCATGCAGGCCGTCTATCCCTACGCGGCCGGCTCGGCGCAGCAGGCGGCGGTGAGCGCGTTCTGGAATGTGGTCTGGGAAGGCGGCTCGTCGGTGGCGGCCGCGATCAGCGCCAACCAGCAGGCCCGCATCGCGTCCTGGCATGGCGCCTTGCCGGTGCCTAACAGCCTGGCCTACTACTACCTGAGCGCGGAGCTGGTCTCCTGGCAGTCGCCGCAGTACCTGAACGCGGCGACCACCAACGCCATCCAGATCTGACCGCTCTCATCCCAACATCGACCATCGACCATCGAGGATACGCCATGCCGCTCAATTATCTACTGTCGCATAAACAATACCGCCGCCAGTTTGGCGCCCCCGAAACCGTGGTCGATGCCAAGCAGGCGGACGCCGCCGGCGCCAGCCTGCTGCGCGTGCAGGCGGCCGGCGCCGGTGAAACCGTCGCCACCTACCTGAACAAGCGGCTCGCCGAAATCGGCGTGCGCCATGTCATGGCCATACCCGGCGACTACATCAGCGAATGGGTGGAAACCCTGGACACCGAAGGCAATGCCGGCCTGATCCGGGTCCACCCGAACAATGAAATGTGCGCCACCTACGCCGCCGACGGCTGCGGCCGCGCCACGCCCGGCTCGGTGGGCTGCGTCGCCACCACCTACGGCGTCGGCGCGCTGAACGCCGTGCAGGCGGTGGCCGGCGCCTTCGTCGAAAACGTGTCCATGGTGCTGATCAACGGTTCGCCGTCGGCCGCCCAGTTCAACTCGCAGCGCGACCAGGGGGTGCTGTGGCATCACATGTTCGACGGCGCCTTCACCGACCTGCGCGTGCTGCGCGAAGTCACGCGCATGGCCGTGCGCATCGACAATCCCGCCTATGCTCCCGACCTGATCGATGCCGCCCTGACCGCCTGCATCACCGACTCCAAGCCGGTCTACATCGAGATCGGCAACCAGATGGAATTGCTGCCGGTGCCCTCCGTGGCGACGCGTCCCAAGCTGCTCAAGTCGCCCGTGCCGCTGCCGCAGATATCGCTGGACGAAGCCGTCGCCGCGACCCTGCCTGTGCTGCTGAAGGCCAAGCGGCTGGTGGTGCTGGGCGGCGTGGAAATCGCCCGCTTCGGCCAGCAGACCGCATTTGCCGACCTGCTCAAGACGCTGCAGGCGCCATATCTGTCCAGCCTGCTGGGCAAAGGCATCCTCAGCGAATACGACGCGCCCTACTTCGCCGGCACCTACAACGGCAAGAATTCCCAGGCCAATGTGCAGAACCTGGTGCGCGGCGCCGACCTGATCCTCAGCCTGGGCGTGCAGGAGACCGACTTCAACTTCTCCGGCCTGGCCAACACCGACTACGACCCGGCCATGCCGCCCAAGTTGCCGATGAGCGCGGCCATCGAAGTGCGCATGGGCGCGGCACGCCTGCATGGCGGCCAGGCGGGCGGCCTGTACTGGGGTGACGTTGCCCTCGGCTCCTTCATTCTCGCGCTCAACGACGTCATCGCCAATCCCGGCGGCGCGACCATGCAGCGGCTGTGCGCCGCCTACCCATCGCTGCTGCCGATCCAGCAAGCGCTCCAGCAGGCCCAGGGCAAGCTGCCGGCCGCGCCCTTCCCCGGCATCGAAGGCCCGGTGTGGGATATTCCCGTGCCGTCCACCTACGCGCCCGACGCCCAGATCACCTGGGACAGCTTCAAATCGCTGCTGCACCATGGCTATCTGAACACCTTCGGCAACGACGAGAACGGCGAAGCTCCGGTCGTGCTGGCCGACACCGGCCTGACCTTCTACAACCTGAACAACATCAAGTCGCCGCAGAACGGCTATATCGCCCAGCTGGCGTGGGGGGCGATCGGCTACTCGCCGGCTGCCAGCTGCGGCGTCAAGCTGGCGCTGCAGGCCAACGGCAGCAAGCGCCGCGTGATTTCCGTCTCCGGCGACGGCGCCTTTGCCGAAAGCTGCAACGCCATCGGCACGCTGGCCGAAATGGGGCTCGACAATGTGGTGTTCGTGATGGCCAACGGTGTGTTCGCGATCGAGCAATTCCTGATCAACCCCCAAGCCTTCAGCAGCAGCCCGCAGGCGCCGGCCTTCGCGGCATTGACGCGGGTGCCGCAGACCGCGCTGTGGGACTGGGTGGCCCTGGCCAAGGGCTTCGGCGGCGTCGGCTACGAAGTGACCAGCAACGCCGAACTGGCGGAAGTGATCGGCAAGATCAAGGCCGGCTCGCCTCCGCCGCCGCAAGCGGGCGGCGCATGCGCCACCGGCTGCTGCACCTTCGACGACGGCACGCAGCCGGCGCCGCGCTCCACGTTCACGCTGGTGGCGGTGCGCAACGTCTGCAAAGACCTGCCCAGCAACACGCGCTGGAAACTCGGTGGCGACGCCCCCGACTCTCCACACGCCATCGTTTGAACTGAAAGGACGCCATCCATGAGCAAGAGCATCCAGGACCTGCTGGCGGAGCAGGACGATCCTGTCATTATCGAATACCTGGCCATCATCAAGAACGGCCTGCCCAAGACCAAACAGCCGAAGAAAATCGCCATCGTCGGCGCCGGCATGGCCGGCCTGGTGTCGGCGCAGCTGCTGGCGGAAGCCGGCCACGAAGTGACGATCTTCGAAGGCGACAGCCGCATCGGCGGCCGCATCCTGACGCTGAGGGGCGAACGCTACTTCGGCCGCCAGGATCTGTACGGCGAGGCCGGGCCGATGCGGTTGCCGCTGCAGATCCACCATCTGCTGCGCACCTACATCTGCAAGTACTCGGTGCCGGTCAACTTCTTCTACCAGGTGGACGTGCAGCGCGACACCATCAAGCCGCAGGACCAGCACGCGGTGTTGTGCGGCAGCGCCATCGCCACGCCGCCGGCCAAGGCCTACCAGTCGTGGACCTATGTGAACGGCATCAAGCTGCGCACCGGCGACTACCTGCACCAGGAATATCCGGCCAAGGCGCTGGGCTACGACCTGACCAACCTGCCGGAAGCGCAGCAGCGCATGAACGGCCCCGCGCTGCTGGCCAGCGTGACCGACTTCGTCAAGGACTTCGTCAACGCCGCGCCGCGCGACAACTGGCCGGAAGCGATCGCCCGCTACGACAGCTATTCGATCAACGGCTTCCTGCGCAAGTACTCGCTGCTGTCGACGGAGGGCGTGGAGTTCGTCGAAGTGATGCAGAACCTGGAAAGCCGGCGCGCGCTGTCCTTCGTGCAGAACCTGATCGAAATGTCGCTGATTAACTCCGACAATATGTACTGGGAGATCACCAACGGCACCGACAATCTGGTGCGCGCCTGGATAGCGCCGCTCAAGGCCGCCGGCGTGCAGGTGTGCTTCAACCAGTGGCTGAAAGGCGTGGAATGGTCCGACAGCGGCGAGCGCGCGCACCTGGCCTTCCAACCCTACGACGCCAAATGGGACGGCACGATGACGCTGGGCGCGGAGCTGGCCGTGTCGGGGCAACCCGCGCGCATCAGCGCCGACCACGTGATCCTGACCGTGCCCACGCCCTGTCTGCGCACGGTGGACTTCAGCCCCATGCTGCCGCATAGCAAGCGCAAGATGATACGTGAGCTGTACTACGACTCCGCCTCCAAAGTCCTGATGAGCTTTGACGAGCGCTTCTGGGAAACCCGCGACAACATCTGGGGCGGCGGCTCGCTGACCGACCTGGCCAACCGCACCATCTACTACCCCAGCCACGGTTTCGGCGAAGCGGCCGGCGTGCTGTTGGCCAGCTACACCTGGGAAACCGAGGCGCGCGGCTGGGGTTCGCTCAACAACGCCCAGCGCATCCAGTTCGCGCTGGACGGCGTGGCGCAGGTGCACGGCGACTACGTGCGCAAGCACTTCATCGCCGGCCACTCCGTCAACTGGGACGAAAGCCCGCTGGCGATGGGCGAAGCGGCGATGTTCGCGCCCGGCCAGCTCAGCGAGCTGCAAGCCGATGTCGCGCCACCGGTCGGCAATCTGCATTTTGCCGGCGACTGGACCACGCTGCGCCACGCCTGGATCGAAGGCGC
Organism: Rugamonas rivuli; assembly: GCF_009380165.1. Taxonomy (GTDB): domain Bacteria; phylum Pseudomonadota; class Gammaproteobacteria; order Burkholderiales; family Burkholderiaceae_D; genus Rugamonas; species Rugamonas rivuli. The sequence continues at coordinate 618,561 of NZ_WHUF01000001.1, read as the reverse complement.
AATCGAATCCGGCATCCGCGTGGCGCTGGAGATCGAGCCGACGCCCGCCGCCAAAGCCCAGCCGCTGATGTTCACGGCGATACCGCCCACCATACTTTGATCGGGAATCCATCATGGTTAAGCAAATCACACCACCGAACGTGCACTACCAGGTCGCCGTCCACCCCGAACGCCATGAGCTCACGGTGCATATGCGCCTGAACGGCGACTTCGCCCACGGCGCCATGCGCCTGGAAATCCCCACCTGGGTGCCGGGCGACTACAGCTTCGCGCCGCTGGCGCGCGACCTGTTCGAACTGCGGGCCCACGACACCGCCAGCGGCAAGCCGCTGGCCGTACGGCGCGACGGCTGGCAAGCCTTCGTGGTCGACGGCTGCGAGGGCGACGTCAGCGTCAGCTACCGCGCCACGGCCTATGCGCCTGAAATCGGCGAGCAGTCCGGCATCCTCGATAGCGACTACGCGGTGCTGATGGGCGCGCGCTATCTGCACAACGCCAACCACACCGGCACCTGCACCGTCAGTTACGAGCTTCCCCAGGCCTGGCTAGGGACGATCCACCATCCATCCGGCGCGGTGCAGCTGGACGCCCACAGCTGGCGCTATCCCAGCTACGAAATCCTGCTCGACACGCCGGTGGTGATGGGCCGCTATCGCCTGTTGGAGCGCAACGTCCAGGGCACGCCGTTCTACTTTGCCTTTGTCGACGGCGGTGTCGGCATGGAGGAAAGCGTAGATGCCTTCGTTGACCGGGTCGCCAAGGTGTCGGCGGGTTTCGGGCGCATGTTTGGCGGCTTCCCCTTCGAGGACTACACCTTTGTGCTGAGCCTCAATCCGGACAACGAGTGGGGACTGGAGCACCTGACCAGCACCATGTGCGGGCTGGGGCCGGACGTCTTCGTCGACCCGGACCAGAATGCCATCGGCGTGCGCGTCTGCGCCCATGAGCTGTTCCACGCCTGGAATGTGCGGCGCCTGCGCCCTGCTCCCCTCATGCAGCTGGAGCATGCGCTGACCTGCGGCAGCTTCAGCGAAGGGCTGTGGATGGCCGAAGGCTTTACGCGCTACTACGAGTTCCTGTCCTGCGCCAGGGCCGGCGTCTACAGCCCCGAGCAGTTCTTCAGCTGCGTGGTCGGCTATCTGGAACACCTGCGCGCCGTGCCGGCGTATGAGCGCGTGAGCGCTGCGGATTCGTCGCTGGCGACCTACCTCAATCACAGCCCGAAATTCCCGGGTCGGACCGCAAGCTGCATCGACTACTACGACAAGGGCATGCTGATCGCCTTCGACATCGACGCCACGCTGCGCCTGGGGCCACGCCAGCAGACGCTGGACAGCACCTTCCGCGGCTTCTTCGACGAGTACCTCAGCGGAGGCCCGCAATACGAGGGCTACACCAACGCCGACGTGATCAGCTACTTCAATGGCCAGCGCGATGGCCTGGGCAAGTTGATCGAGGCGGCGGTCTGCCATCCGGCGGGCTTGACGACGGATACGCTGCTCCCGCAGCTGGGGTTCACCCTGCAGCACACCACGGTGCGGCAGCTGGGCATCATGTTCCTGAACCAGAACGCGCCGGCCATCTACAACGTGTTGGACGACACGCCGGCGGGCGCCAGCGGACTGGCGGCGGGCGATGTCATCATCGCCGTCAATGGCTTCCCGTACACGCAGGCGGCTTTGTCCTGGGCCGCCGGCCATACGGAGCCGGTGACGCTGGAGGTGCGGCGCGGCCACCGGCAGCTGTCGTTCACGGTGGTGCCGGCGCCGCAACGCAAGATCGGCAACCTGGTATGGGAAGGCGACGCGGCGCAGGCCGCCCGCATCGGCACCTGGCTGGAAAGCCATTTCGAACCGGCGCCGGGCCAGCGTTTCGCTACCGATTTCTACGAGAACTTCCACGGTATCGAAACGGTCTTGTAGCAGCGTCGTTGCGCAGCTGCTGCGCGCTGGATTAGCCGCCGTAGAGTTGTACGCCGCTGCGTTCCGACGAACGCAGCGCCTCTCCCGCATGTTCGCGCATGCCCTGCTCGTAGCGGGCGATGGCGTGGTCCAGCGTGCAGGCACCGGTGGCGGCCATCGATAGCTGCCGAACCAGCAGGTCCGCATCCAGCAGCGCGGTATTGCAACCCAGGCCGCTGGCTGGACTCATCACATGCGCTGCGTCGCCAAGCAGCGTCACCCTGTCCTGCAGCCAGACCTGCGGCGGCGGGGCCTGGCGCACCGGCAGCATCGCGCTCATGCCGGCGGGCGTCGCGGCAAACAAGGCACGCAGTCCCGGCGCCCAATCGGCGCTGACATCGGCGATGCACTGGCGGATGTGCGCATCGGTGGCGGGCAGGCTCGCACCGGCAGCCAGGCCGAGTCGCTCGCGCATGCCGATCATGGCCCAGTACAGATAGTTCCTGGCGGGCGTGAGGCCGTACTCCGCAACGCCGGCGGCCAGCGAGAACCGCATCGCATCGATCACGACCGCCAGCCCGGTAGCGAAAATCACCGTGGTGCCGCCGTACAGCACTGGTGCGATCTGGTGGTGGCCGCCGGCATCGAACGGCACTTTGCCGTAGATGCATACCGCGCCGGTATCGCGGCCCTGCGCCTCCGGGAAGCATTGCGCCGCCATGCGCGAGCTGCCGCCATCGGCGCCGACCAGCAGGTTGCTCCGGTAGCTGCTGCCGTCCGCAAAATCGAAAGCCACCTCGTTATCGTCGTGCTGCCGCACTTCACGCAGCTCCTTGTTGAAGTGCACACGGTCGGCGATACCGCACATCAGCACCTCGCGCAGGGTCTGGCGGTGCACCTTGAGCTCTGCGCGCTCCTCTTTGTGCTCGCCGTCCTGCCAGGCTTCGATCCACTGGTTGGCGCTGTTCAGCTGAGTATCGAGCGCATGAACGTTGGGCAGGTCATCGGCGCAAGTGGCCGTGAACAATTCAAACAGCTGCGGCGGCAGGCAATGCCGCAGCGCCGCCTGTCCATCCGCATTGATACGGATGCGGAAGCCTTGCGAGCGGCTGTCCAAGGCCGAATCGCGTTCAAACACATCGAACGGAATGCCTTGCTGCTTCAGGCCCTGCGCCAGGCACAAGCCGCCCAGCCCACCGCCGATGATCGCGACATGAAACGTATTCTTCTGCATGATTGATATGTCCTTTCCTGTTTTGACAGTCGTCAGTATTGGACAATCGGGCCATGCAGTGATAACGTTGTTTGGTCTATAAATAATGAATTTGAGCCATGCCAAGGAATTTGAGCGAACGGCGCGACGGACCTGCCCTGATTGCGCTGTGGGGCGACACCAGCGAGGATAAGGAATTCCAGCTCGGTACGCGGGAGTACGATTGGCACCACCACCATCGCGGCCAGGTGTTTTGCGTGGAGAGCGGTTTGGTGCGCGTGCGCACCGCCAGCGGATCGTGGCTGCTGCCGCCGCATCGCGCCGGCTGGATACCGCCGGGCGAGCCGCACCAGGTCAGCATCACCGGCGCGATGAGCGGCTGGAGCCTGCTGCTGACACCCGCTGCCAGCGTGCAGCTACCGCCGCATCCCACCGTCATCGGCGTTACCGAAATCATGCGCGCACTGGTGCGGCAGGCGGTCGACTGGGCCGGACAAAAGGCGCTGACACCACCGCAGGAGCGCATCATGGCCGTGCTGCTGGATGAATTGCAGCAGCAGCCGCAAGCCGCCCTGCACCTGCCGATGCCGAAAGACCGCCGGCTGCTGCGCATCACGACCGCCCTCGCCGCCGCGCCTGCGGATGAGCGCAACCTGGCGGAATGGGCGGCGTGGGCGGGCCTGTCCGCGCGCAGCATGAGCCGCCTGTTCCGCAGCGAGACCGGATGCAGCTTCGGCCAATGGCGGCAGCAGCTCCTGCTGTCCATCGCGCTGGAGCGGCTAGCCCAGGGCGTATCGGTGAACGCGGTGTCCGATGCGCTGGGCTACGCCACGACCAGCAACTTCATCGTCATGTTCAGGCGCCACTTCGGCGACTCACCGGGACGCTATTTTCGCGCCGCCGCTCATCCCTGACCGGGCAGCGGCGACGATCCGCGCGCTGCGCTTGCGCCACCACACCAGCACACCCGTCACGGACAGCGTCGCGACGATCACGCCCATCAGCGAAATCAGCACCCGCCCCGGTATGCCGAGGATGCGGCCCGAATGCAGCGGGAACTGGGCCTGCACGAAGATGTCGGCCGCCGTCCCCTTCCACGGCTGGCGGTCGCCGAGCAGCGCGCCGCTGCGGCCATCGTAGTACAGCTGCCGGTGGCCTACGCCGCCGGCGCCCTGCTCGTCCTGCGGCTGGAAGAACGCCACCGTGTAGATGCCATACTCCCGTGAATACGACATATTCCCCGCCGGCTCGCGCCAACCGCGCCGCGCCGCTTCCGGGGAGGCCTGCGCCAGCACCTGCTGGAATGTCAGCCCGGCGGCGAAAGGCCGGTTCGGCGCGTTCGGGCTCCGCACATCGAACGGCGAAGGCGTGACGTTCGACACCAGCGACATCACCGGGAAGAACACCTCCCGGTAGAGGTTCAGCGAGAACGCGGTGAAGGCGATGATGAACAGCAGAATCCATGTCCACAAACTGAGCGCGCGATGCAGATCGAAATTGAACTTGGTGCTGCCTGCGCCGAAGCGTATCAACCATGCGGGCCGCCAGCGCTGCCACCAGCTCTTGGGCTTGGGCCCGGCCGCCGTAACCGCAGTCAGCGCCGGCGTCCGACGGCGAACCGGCAGCGTCAGATAGAAGCCGACGAAGCTGTCCACCGTCCAGATCATCGCGATGCCGCCCATCAGCCACAGGCCCCATTGCTCGATGCCCCACATCTGCGGAATATGCAGCGTGTAGTGCAGCTGGTAGAGGAAGGATACGAAGGTCTCGCGCGTGATCGGCCAGGCCGCGCCCCACTTGCGCGTGCCCAGCTCCGCTCCGGTGACAGGGTCGACGAACACCTGGTTGTACGGCGCCGGATACAGCTCGCCGGTGGCCGGGTTCACGCGGGGCTCCACGTAGAAATCGAGCGAATGCCCCGGTTCTGCCGCCATCGGTATCGACAGCACCTGCATCTGCGGATGGCGCGCTTCCACGGCCTGCGCCAGTTGCAGCGCGGGCAGCGCCGGGCCGGTGCCGGGAGCGTTGGTCAGGTGCGGGTTAAGCAGCTCATCGAGCTCGTGATCCCAGGAGATCACCGCGCCGGTGACACCGCTGATGAAAAGGAAGCCGGCGATCAGCAAACCGGCCCAGCGATGCAGCAAAGTAGCCAGGCGCCGCATCATTGCACCGCCCGCAAAGATTCAGCCGTCGGCGCGCTTTCCTGCCGGGCGATACGGCGCAGCGCGCCCATCTCGCCCAGCAGCAGGGTCGCGCCCAACGCTGCGCTCAGCGCGGCGGCTATCGCCATGCTGGCGATCAGGCCATTCAATCCCCACACCGGCGGCAGCAGGAACAGCAGCGGTATCAGCATGTAGCCGTGCGGCGCCAGTACCAGCCAGGCCGCCTTGCGGCTGCGCTCCGCCGCCTGCAACGCCACCACCGCCACCATGTGGAAGCCGAACAGGCAGAAAGCCAGATGGAACACGCGGCAAGTCGTCACCGCCAACTGCTGCACGGCCGGATCGGTGGTGAACCAGGTGACGATCACCGGTGCGAACACGATCACCAGCGCGGAATAGACGATGGCAAAACCGCTGCAGATGGTGAGCATCAGACGCGTCGCTTGCAGGAAGCGCGCACGCTGGCCGCCTCCCCAGCTAAAGCCGAGCAAGGCTTGCGCTCCCAGGCAGAAGCCCACCAGCGGCAGGCTGCCGCCGGTGAGGATGCGCAGGCCTATCGCCACCGCTGCCACAGCGGTATCGCCATAAGTGGCGGCGTTACGGTAGATCAGCGCGAAGGCTACGGCCGCCAAGCCGGTGGACATGGCCGCCGGAACGCCGACCGATACCACCTGCCACAAGCCCTGCCAGTCGATTTTCACATGGCGCAGTGCGACATGGATTTTGCCGACGCGTTTGTAGAAGTAGACGGCATAAGCCAGCAAGGCGGCCAATGCGGAGATCAGCGTCGCCCAGGCCGCGCCTGCCACACCCATCTCGTAGTGGAAAATCAGGATGGGATCGAGGATCACGTTCAGCGCGAAGGAGCCGATCAACGTCCACATGCTGAAGCGCGTGTTGCCCTCCGAGATGGCGATGAAGTCGCACAGCATCTGCAGCAGTATCAACGGTGCGCTGTAGCAGAAGATGGTGGCGTAGACGGTCGACGCGGGCATGGCGTCGGCCGTGGTGCCCATCGCGGCCAGCAGCGCAGGCAGCAAGGGGATCAGCACGGCCGCCATGACGCAGCCGGCGGCCGCCAGCAGCACCATGACGGTGCTGGCGGTGCGGTTGGCCTGCTGCTCGTCGCCGGCGCCCAGCATGCGGGCGACGCAGCTGGCCACACCGACGCCGGCCCCCTCGCCTATCGCGCCGAACACGATCAGCAGCGGAAAGCAGATGCTGATCGCGGCAATGGCATGTACACCCAGCTGGCTGACGAAAAACGCATTCGCCAGCTGGTGCATGGCATTGGCCGACAAGCCGATCACCGCCGGCAGCGCCAATGTGAACAACAGGCGCTTCAGGTGCGGCGACTCCATATCCGGCAAGGCGGCACTAACGAAACTCATTCGACTTCCTCCATTACAGCGTTGTCAGCGCGAGCGGGACGCGGCGGTTTGGCCGCCAGTTTGTCCACCAGCGACAGCGCGATTTCGTGCGAGCGTATCGCCAGCACGGACAGCAGCGTATCGGCCAGGCCGTGTGTGGTCTCGGAAGAACCCTGCACGAAGATCGGCGCCTGCACGTGCGCGGGCGTGGCCAGCTGGTAGTGGCGGCCGATGGTGAAGCCTTCCAGCTCGTGTTCCAGTTCGGCCAGCAGCGAGCGGCTGGTGTCGCGCAGATAGCCGGTGGCGGCGATCACGCGGTCGTAGCGTTCCTGGCGCAGGCCTGCGCCTGCCTGGGCCAGCGACAGCGTCAGGCTTTGCGTATCGCAGTCCACCTGCTCGATAGCGCAGGAACTGAGCACCCTCACCCGTTCGCTGCCATCCACGCGCTGCGCGTACAGCATGGCGCTGATGCGTTCAATCAGGTCGCCATCGACGACGGCGTAGTTCGTGTGGCGGAATTCCGCCAGCAGCGACTGGCGCACCTGCTGCGATTGACCGAAGAAGAAATCGGTGTAGTCCGGATCGAAGATGTGGTTGATCGACGGGCCATCCTCCGATGGCTTCAGCGTGGAGCCGCGCAGGATCAGGTCCACCTTGGCGTTCGGATAACGCGACACCAGGTCGAGGAAGATCTCCGCCGCGCTCTGGCCGCCGCCGACCACCGCCAGCCGATGCTCGCCTGCCGCGTCGAGCGGACGGCGTTCGATCTCGCTCAGGTAGCGCGACGAATGGATGATGCGGTCATCGTTCTTCTCCGCCAGGCAGGCGGGCACGAACGGCCGGCCGCCGGGCGCGAACACCAGGCTGCGCGTGCGGCGCGTGCGCTCGCGGCCCGCCGCGTCGGCGGAATGCACCTGCAGCGCAACCACGTCCCGGCCCTTGTATTCCGGGACCACGCGGGTGACGCTTTCGCCGTAGCGGCAATGGGTGTCGAAGTGGCCTGCGGTCCAGCGCAGATAGTCGTTGAACTCGATCCGGCTCGGGAAGAAGGTCTTCTGGCTGATGAAGGCCTCCAGCCGATTGTGCTGGCGCAGATAGTTCACGAACGAGTAAGGGCTGGTCGGATCGCGCAGCGACACCAGATCCTTCAGGAAGGAGATCTGCATATCGGTCCCCGGCAGCAGCATGTCGCCGTGCCAGGTGAAGCGCGGCTGGCGCTCGATGAAGCAATGCGACAGCTCGCGGCCGCGCTCCAGCAGAATCTCGTCGAGCGCAATCGCCAGCGCCAGGTTGGACGGGCCGAAGCCGACGCCGACGATGTCGTAGGTGCTAGGTTCAGTGTACATGGTCTGCTCCTCAGGCTTTCGGGCTCGGATGCCACAGGCGGTTGCTGAAGAACTTCTCGCGCAGCAGCATCACCAGCGTGGCGCGCTTGTGCGGGAAATCGAAGTCCTTGACGGCGGCAAAGCCCGAGCGCTCCAGGTTGCGCACCTGGCGATGGTGGCTGGCCGCAGGCTCGCCGACGATGCGCTGGGTGCGCGGCTCGTCCAGGAACATGTAGTGCATCAGCGACGGCAGCCAGGCGCTGATGTACTGGCCGCCCGAGTAGGCCTGCTCGCCCACCAGCACGTGCCAGCCGCGGTCGTAGTCGTCGGCCGCGTAGTAAGGACCGAGGCGGTTTTCCTGCGCCCAATACACTTCCATGTAGCCGAAGGGCACGCGGTCGAACTCCGCGATCAGCGGCAGCATGTGCGGATCGGCCAGGCGGCCGCTCAGGTAGGCGCGCTGGTAATCCAGGTCGCCCTCTTCCTGGAAGAACTGGGCCACGCGCGGATCGTTCATCCATTTGTGCATGGTGTGCAGGTCCTGCTCGACGTCGGCGGCGCGGAAGGCGATGGTCTGGCCGAGCCATGGAATGAAGCGCTCGTACACATAGCCATGCGGCTTGGCCGGGCGCTGCGGGTGCCAGCGCTCACCGGTGCGTACATGGTTTTGCGGGTAGATGGCCGGCGCCTGCGGCAGCCAAAGCTGCGGCAACTGCCAAAGCATCGCCGGGGCCACCGTCATCGACGGGCCGCTTTCACGGGCCACGCCGCTGCGCAGCAGTTCGGCCTTGATCTCCGGCCATTCGCCTGCGTGCAGGCGCAGCGCGGTCAGTTCCGCGCGGCTGGCGCTCAGCGATTCCAGCGCCGCCAGCAAGGCTTGCTGCAGCAGCGCCGGTGGTTGCGGCGCTCCCGATTTACGGGCCAGCCAGCACTCGTTGCCGATATCGACGTTCAGTTGCAGCACCGGCTGGCCGTTGCGGGTGACGGCCAGCGTGTCGCCGGCATGGGCCACGTCCAGCGCTTGTCCGGACAGGATCGCGCTGCTGAAGTGCGCGGGGTTGACAGTGTCGTTCATGCTTTATCCTTCGTATAAATCGTATGGAGGAATGGCTGGCACCGTGTTACCACACGTAGCGGGCTGTGATTTGGGCCTGGCGTTGAGCGGCGAAGTTACAGGTGCCGTCGGTGCAGTTACCCAGGTAGACCTTGTTGGTCAGGTTGTTGATGTTGAGTGCGAAGTCCCAGTGGCCAAAGCGATAGCCGAGTGCTGCATCGGCCAGCGTTACGCCGGGGTTCTCGAAGGTGTTGGCGTCGTCGCCGAAGCTGACGCCGATGCGGCGCACGCCCAAGCCGGCACGCCAGCCGCCATCGAAGCTGCGCTCCGCCCATCCGGCCAGGTTCACGCGTGGCACCAGCGATGGGCGCTTGCCTTCGTTGCCGTCGTTATTGCGGATGATCTTTGCATCCAGTCCGGTGAAGGAGCCGTTGACTTTCCAGTTCTTGTCCAGCTTTGCTTCCGCTTCCAGCTCCAGGCCGCGCACGCGCACTTCTCCGCGCTGGATCTGGGCGCCGACGCCCAGGTGGTCCGGGTCGGCGGTCAGCACGTTGCTCTTGCGAAGATCGAACACGGCGGCGGTCAGCAGGGCCGGACGATCCAGCGGCGCCCATTTGACACCCAGTTCCACCTGTTTGCCTTTTTCAGGCACGAAGTTGCGGCCATCGAAGGTCTGCCCCATCACCGGGCGGAAGGAGGTTGCATAGCTCAGGTAAGGCGATACGCCGTTCGGTCCGAGCCAGGTCACGCCCAGGCGGCCGGTGGTGGCGTTGTCCTTCTGGCTGTTCTTCGCGGCGTTGAAGTAGTCGTCGTTGTCGATGTTGCTGCGGTCGCGGCGCAGGCCCGCCGTCAGCAGATACTGGCCGTCGAACTTCATCTGGTTTTGCGCGTAGATGCCGGTTTGCGTCAGGGTGCTGCGCTTGTCTTCGTACTTGTCCGGCACGCCCACAGGCTGGCCGTAGACCGGCGCGATCACGTCCAGCGCTGGTGCTTCACCGAGGTAGTTCTGGCCTTCCTGCACGGCGCGGCTGTAGTCGATACCCGCAACGAAGGTGTTATCGATGTTGCCGAAGCGGCTGGTCCACTCGACGTTCTGGTCGGCCGCGAACACGCGCGCCTTCTGCTGGGCCGAGAAATTGGCGCGGTCGATGGTCCGCAGGTCGTCGTGCAGCGCGGTCATGTACAGGCTGTGGTAGTCGACCTTCTCGGTCGCGTAGCGCAGGTTCTGGCGAACCTTCCACGCTGGCGAGAAGCGTTTTTCGAACACATAGCCCACGCTGCGCTGTTCAGTCTTGAAGTGGTCCAGCCCCGGCTCGCCGACGAAACGGCTGGCGGGAATCTGGCCATACGGACCTGGCTTCTGCGTGCCCACCGAAGGCAGGTAGAAGTTGGGCGGCACGTTGTCGTTTTGCAGATAGGCCAGCAGCGTCAGCGTGGTGTCGGCATCCGGATGCCACGTCAGCGACGGCGCGAAGTACTGGCGGTTGTCCTTGGTGTAGTCGATGGCGCTCTTGGCTTCGCGGGCCAGCATGGTCAGGCGGTACAGCCACACGCCCTGTTCGTCCAGTGGCCCACCGATATCGGCGGCTACCTGCTTGCGGTCGTAGCTGCCGTAAGTGACTTCGACTTCACCCAGCCGGCCTGCGGTCGGGCGCTTGCTGACGGCGTTGACCATGCCGCCCACCTCGGCCTGGCCGTACATGACGGAGCTTGGGCCGCGCAGCACTTCCAGGCTTTCCAGGCCATACGGCTCCATCGTGAAGCCGGTGAAGCCGCGCGTCGGCAGATTCAGGCCGTCGCGGAATACGCCGTTGGAGCCGGTTTCGAAGCCGCGTATCATGTACTGGTCGAAGCGCGGATCGACGCCGAAGCTCTCGGTCTGCATGCCGGCCGTGTAGCGCAGCGCTTGCGGGATGCCTGGCGCCTTTTGCGCATCCAGCCGCTCGCGGTTCAGTACCGAAATCGATTGCGGCACTTCGATGATGGATGTATCGCCCTTGCTGCCTACGCTGCTGCGCTTTGCGACACCATCGGCCTGGCCTTGCACGACGACCGTGGCCATCGTGGCCTCGGCTGGGGTTGCGGCTTCCACCTCGCTTGCGCCGGCGTTCATGTGATAGCCGCCCATCAGCAGGATGGCGCTGGCTACGGCGCGGGCTAAAGGTGTCAGGTCTTGCTTGTTCAACTGATGTCGCATCGGGTAAAGCCTTCTTTTTCAGGGGGTGGATGGTTATTGGGCCAGCGATTGCGCGACGCTTTGCGCAAAGCTCTGGTGGAACTGCGGATCGGCGATGATGCTCAGGTGCGTGCTGCCGGGGATCGGATGTACCCGTTCGACCTTGCCGGACTGCTTGCGCCAGTCGATCACGTTCATCCCGCGCAGCAGCGAGTCTTCCGCAATCCAGGCGTGGATGCGGCAGTCGAGCGGCTCCAGCGTGTAGTCGCGGAACACCAGCGCGTTCTCCATCAGCGTCCAGAAGATATGTTCGCGGCTGCCGATGTCCGGGCCGTCCAGCGGCAGCGATTCCGGGCTGTTGTTCACGTAGTGCAGGAACTGGGTGTAGACGGTGGCGTCCATGCGGCCCAGCAGCAGCTGCCAGCGGTCGCGCATTGTGCTGACGGCCAGCCATGCATCGATATCGCTTTGCAGGCGCTGGCGCAGCGACGGCTCCAGAGGCTTTTCGCCGCCGACCGCAAACTCCGCATCGAGCGCGCAGACGTCGAGCATGCCGACGAAGCGTACGTCGACGCTGTCGCCCAGCAGCCGTGCCGCTTCGTACGCCAGGATGCCGCCCCACGACCAGCCGAGCAGCATCACCGGCAGGCCGGCGCTGTGGCTGCGGATATGGTCGGCGTAGCGCGCCGCGAGTGCCGATACGGCCAGCGGTTCGCCGTCGCCGCCGGACAGCGAGTGGCAGATAAAGCCGGTGGCCGGCTGGTCGGGGCCGAGGTAGTTCACCAGCCCCGTGTACTCCAGGGTGCTGACCAGCAGGCCGGGGAAGCAGTACAGCGTAGGCTTGCTGCCGCCACGGCGCAGGCATACGACCTCGCTGCCGGCCAGGTTCCGGTCGGTGAGCGCGCGCGCCAGGCTGGCGATGTCCGGATAGTTGAACAGATCGACGATGCCCAGGCCGTGGTCGGGCAGCCGCTTGTCCAGCATGGTCAGCACGCGCAGCGCGCTGAGCGAGTCGCCACCCAGTTCGAAGAAGTTATCGGCGGTGCCAACCTGCTGCAGTTGCAGCACTTCCTGCCAGATCGCCACCAGTTGGCGTTCCAGGTCCGTCGACGGCTCCACCACTTCGCGCCGTTCCTGCGTCGGCAGCGGCAGCGCCTTGCGGTCGATCTTGCCGTTGGGCGTGAGCGGCAGGCTGTCGAGCATGACGATGGCGGCGGGCACCATGTAATCCGGCAGTTGCGCGGCCAGGCGGTGTCGCAGTGTTGCGCCGTCTATCGCTGCGCTCTGGTCGGCCACCGCATAGCCAACCAGCCTTGCGCCTTGCGGCGTCTGATGCAGCACGACGACCGCTTCACGCACGCTATCCAGCTTGCCGAGGGCCGCTTCTATCTCGCCCAGTTCGATACGGAAGCCGCGCACCTTGACCTGATGATCGAGACGGCCCAGGTATTCGATGATGCCGTCGGCACGCCAGCGCACCTGATCGCCGGTGCGGTACATGCGGCCGCCGTCGGCCGTGAACGGATCGGGGATGAAACGGTCCGCCGTGGCGGCAGGCTGGCCGTGGTAGCCGCGCGCCAGGCACGCGCCGCCGATGTGCAGCTCGCCCGCCACGCCGGGCGGTACGGGATTGAGGTCGGCGTCGAGCACATACGCCCGCCGTGGACCGACGGCACGGCCGATGGGCGCGAAGGCGCCGTCGAAACTGGCGCTGGCCGTGGTCTTCCATGCCAGCGGCGAGATCACGGTTTCGGTCGGGCCGTAGCCGTTGATCAGGCATTCCGGCGACAGTGCGCGCTTGAGCTGTTCGAAGGTGGCGCGCGGCATGCCCTCGCCGCCGAAGGACAGCAATCGCAAGGAGGCGGCGTCGCTGCGGCCTTCGGCCCATTCGGCCAGTTGCTGTACATAGCTGGTCGGGAAGCCGGCATTGTTGACGCGGTGCTCGCGCATGGCCGCATGCGTTTCGGCCGCGCTCCACAGCGCGCCGCCGCGCAGCACCACGCACCCGCCCACGATCAGCGGTACGATCCAGCGTTCATGGGCGCCGTCGAAGCTGATCGACAGGAAGTGCAGCTCGCGCGATGCGGCGCTCATTTCGTACAGTTCCGCCGTGGCCTGGCAATGCAGCGACAGCGGGCCATGCGCGACCGTCACGCCTTTCGGCCTGCCAGTGGAGCCGGAGGTGTAGATGATGTAGGCCATCTGCTGCGGCGAAACGTCCACCTCGGGTGCGGTCGCCGGGAATGCCGTCAGGTCCAGCGCATCGACGGCGATGGTGGCGCCGGCGGTCAGCGGCGGCAGCTGGTCCCGCAGCGAGGTTTGCGTCAGCAGGCAGAAGACGGCTGCGTCGTTGAGGATGTATTCGATGCGTTCCTGCGGATAGGCCGGGTCGATGGGCACCAGCGCGCCTCCTGCCTTGAACACCGCCAGCAAGGTGACGATCATGCCGACGCCCCGCTCCAGCGCCACGCCAACCCGCGTTTCCGCACCGACGCCGATCGACACCAGATAGTGCGCCAGGCGGTTGGCGGCAGCATGCATCAGCGCGTGGCTCATCGTATCGCCGCCACAGACCAGCGCATCGCCCTCGCCGTGCAGCGCCAGTTGCTGCGCCATCAGCTGATGCACCGGCACCGGCGAGTAGCTGGCTGCGGGCCAGGGAGCGCTCAACCGCGCCAGCGCCTGGGCGTCGACCAGTTGCAGGCCGTCGAGCCGGGACTGCGGCGCGGCCAGGGCTTGCGCCAGCAGGGAGCGCAGCCGATCCATCAGCGCGGCGGCGGTGGAGGCATCGAACAGCGCCGCCGCGTACGACAGCGTCAGGACGTACGACGGCGTCGACGCGTGGCTTCCGCCGACGCGCTCACCGGCGCGCAGCAGCAGGTCCACGCGCAGGGCCTGGTCTTCATCGATCCGCGTGGCGATATCCGGCGATGGGCGCCGCGCCGCATCCTGGCTGCGCCAGGCATAGCCGACCTGGAACGGCAGCTCGTGCTTCTGGAAGCCGTCGGCATTGAGGCGTTCAAGGAGTTTGTCGAACGGCAGCGCGGCATGAGCGCGATTGCGCGCGTCTTCGGCACGTACCGCCTCCAGCAGGTCGGAGAAGTTCATGCTGCTGTCCAGCGTCAGGCTGGAGACAAGGACATTTTCGAACGGACCGATAACGCCATCCAGCGCCGCCGGCCGTCCGCTATCGAAGGTCGCCATGCGCAGGCTGGTTTGCATCGTGTGGCGATACAGCAGCACCGCGAAAGCGGCGCGTACCACCTGTTCGGCCGGAACGTCACGCCCGGCGCAGAAGGCCCGCAGCGCCGCCGACTGCGCGCCGTCGAGTTCCATCCCGATCTGGGCGTCGGCATAGGTACGGACTGCCGTGCGTGGCCGGTCCAGCGCCAGTGCCAGCGACGGCGAGCCGCCGGCCAGCTTGGCCATCCAGTAATCGTAGTCCGGCGTCAGCGTGCCGGCGCCCAGCTGCTCCAACTGGCGCGCGGCGTGCTGGTGAAATGCCTGCGGTCCGACCGCCGGCAACGGTTCGCCGGCGATGCCGCGCAGGAGTTCATCGGCCAGGATTCCGGCCGAACCGGCGTCGGCCAGCATGCGGTGCACGGCCAGTATCAAGGTCGAACCTTCCAGCCAGGCCTTGATGCCGGGCTGGCGTTCCAGGTCGAAGTCCTGGCGTTCCGCCCAGCTGGCGTAGTCGCCGCTGCGCTCCAGCAGCAATGGCGCGGCGCTGCCCAGGCGCTGTTCGATATCGCCCCAGGCCAGCCGATGGAAGGTGGTTTGCAGGATCGGATGGCGAGCCTGCAAGGCGGTCAGGCCGTAGGCCAGCAGCGCGCGGTCGATGGGCTTGGGCCAGCGCAGTTCGATGCGGATGTGCAGGCGCTGCGAAGTCTGGGTCAACTGGGTCAGGAACCACAGGCTGCGCTGGGCCGGCGATACCAGTTCGATGGTGGCGTCTTGCGGCAGCTTGTTACCCATGGCGCGACTCCCCGCCGGCCAGCGCCAATTGCAGGCTGTGCTCGCGCAGATCCAGCCAGACGGTATCGATATGCGCCAGGCATTGTTCGCGCGCGGCGCGGAAGCCGGTCGCCCGCCACCCGGCAGGCACCGGTTGTTGCGCCGGCCATACCGAATACTGCCGCTCCGTGTTGATGACCACTTCGTAAAGACGCTCGTGCTGCATGTCCGCTCCCATATCAAGCAGTCAAAATTAACAATAAACCAATCGAGCTGAATGATAATGACTATCATTTCGATTTGCAAGAGCGATTCGTAGTAACACTGCTATGAGAAGGGGCATGCTGCACAAAAAATATGCTCGCGGCTGCCGGTTGGTCGTAAGATGAAGGAAAGATCATTTTCCGTATCAACTTATGCATATGCGCCTCCCGTGTCGTGCAATTGGCTACGGTTCTCCGGTCCTTCCGCGGCGCCGCGCGTATCTGCTTACGCTGCTGATCGCGGGCTTGCCTATGGCGACGCCGGCCGCCCGCGCCGACGCCCCGCTCTCCGTCACGCTCACCATCCACGACTACCCGCCTTTCATCGGCCTGGACCTGCCCTACGGCGGCCTGCTGACGCGCGTGGTGGTGGAAGCGTTCAAGGCCAGCAACGTCACCGTCAAGTTCGAGCGCGTGTCCAGCAACCGCGCCATCACCGGTGTGATGATGGGTTTGTACGACGGCGGCTTCGGCTGGGCGCACACGCCGGAGCGCGACCGCAAGCTGTTGTATTCGGACACCTCGATCTACACCTTCCGCATGGTGTTCTTCCAGCGCCGCGACATGCAGATGAACTGGAATTCGCTGGCCGACCTGGGCAAGTACCAGATCGGCACCACCCTTGGCGACCACTACTCGGAAGAGTTCTCGGCATTGCACGCGCAACACAAGCTGAAGGTGCAGGAGGCTGCCGGCGATTTGAACAATATGCGCAAGCTGCTGCTGGGCCGCATCGACCTGTTCCCGATGGAGGAGGAAGCCGGCAAGATGCTGATGCAGACCTCGCTGACGGAGGCCGAGCAAGCGCGCCTCAGCTACCAATCCAAGCCGATTTCGGCGGTGCCCACCTACGTGGTCTTGCGGCGCGACTTGCCGAACGCGCGCGAGCTGCTGGATCGTTTCGAGCAAGGCTACCGGCAGCTGCAGGAGAGCGGCCAGCTGCTGCGCCTGCAGACCGAAACGCGCAAGGCCCTGTTGGCGGCGACGCCGCAGAAGCGCACTTCACCCTAGCTGTTTTTTTCGTCCGATCCAAGGAGAAGCACGATGCGTCCACCTTCGATACGAACCATACCGTCAACAGTGGCGCTGGCTTGCGGCGCGCTGGGCGCGGTCCCGGTGCAGGCGCAGGTCCAGAACGGACCCATCGAACAGGTGCTGGTGACGGCGCAGAAACGCTCGGAGGCGTTGCAAAGCGTGCCGCTCAGCGTGACCGCGCTGGACCAGCGGGAGCTCGAACACATGGGCGTCGAGCACGTGTCGGACATCGCGCGGCAGACGCCCGGGTTGACGGTGGTGTCGTCCGGGCCGGGCCAGAACATCCTCATCATTCGCGGCATTTCGTCGGTGGCGGGGACTGCCGGCACGGTCGGCTACTATCTGGACGATACGCCCATCGCAGCATCGAGCAACGCGGCGTTGCTGTCGCTGCGCGGCTTGATCGATCCGGCCATTTTCGACATCGCCCGCGTCGAGGTGCTGCGCGGCCCGCAAGGTACGCTGTATGGTTCCAGCTCCATGGGCGGCACCGTCAAGTATGTGAGCTCCCAGCCGGACCTGAATCGCCTGGGCGGCAAGGCCAGCGCAGTGCTGTCCCACACCCAGGGCGGCGGCTGGAACGAGGAAGGCAATGCCAGCGTCAACGTGCCGCTGGGCGATGGCGCGGCGGCGGTACGCATCGGCGTCTACTACCGCAACCAGGATGGGTATATCGACCGCTACCCGGTTGCGCTCAACGACATCCTGGCCATTGCACCCGGCGGCGCGCGCCAGGCCAACGTCAACACCGAGCGGACCAAGGGTGCACGGCTCGCGCTGCGCCTGAACCTGGGCGCGGGCCTGGTGGCGAATGCATCGCTGTACTACCAGCACATGCTGCTCGGTGCGCCGTTCCAGATCGATGCGCCACCGGGCAGCCTGGA
Organism: Rugamonas rivuli; assembly: GCF_009380165.1. Taxonomy (GTDB): domain Bacteria; phylum Pseudomonadota; class Gammaproteobacteria; order Burkholderiales; family Burkholderiaceae_D; genus Rugamonas; species Rugamonas rivuli. The sequence continues at coordinate 601,224 of NZ_WHUF01000001.1, read as the reverse complement.
TGATTTGATCCAGACGCGGCTGGTGCCCGAGCCCAGCGTGCAGAACTCCACGCTGTCCAACCTGACGATACGCAAAAACTTCGCGCGCTACGAGCTGGTGTCGTCCACCTCCTACTACAACCGGCGCGTGTCGGTCGACGAGGATGCGTCCAAGGTGCTCTACTACTTCTTCTCGCCGACGCCGCAAAGCTCGGTCTACCCCGGCGGCATGCATGGCGATTACATCAACCGCGAGTTCACGCAGGAAGTTCGCATGGTGTCCGATTTCAGCGGGCCGCTGCAAATGATCGCCGGCGCCTACTACCACCACGTCGATGCGCCGCTGGCCTCGGTGATCCCCGTGCCGGACGGTTACAACAGCAAGTTCGGCACCGATTACGGCAGCTTCTTCAAAGGTGGGCGCCAGGCCACGGTGCGGGAGACCGCGCTGTTCGCCGAGGGCAGCTATCAACTGGCGCCGGCATGGATCGCGCGGCTCGGCGTGCGCGCCTTCCGCGTCAGCCAGGGTTTCGCGCAGCAAGGCGACGGCTTGTTCAACGGCGGACCGTCCGCCATTACCGGCAGTTCACGCGATCATGGCTACAATCCCAAACTGAACCTCTCCTGGCAGGCGACGCCGGATGCGATGCTGTATGCGACCGCCTCCAAGGGCTATCGTCCCGGCGGCCCCAACAACCCGGCGCCCGCCGCGCTGTGTGCCAGCGAGGTCGCCAAGCTGGGCCTGAGCGCCAGCGCCCTGCTCACCTTCTCGCCCGACAGTTTGTGGAACTACGAAGTCGGCGCCAAGACGCAGTGGCTGAACCGTCGGCTCACCGTCAACGGCTCGGTCTACACGATAGACTGGAGCAAGGTGCAGCAGCAGATCGTGCTGCAATGCGGCTTCAACATCACGGCCAATTTCGGTTCGGCGCGCAGCAAGGGCGGCGAACTGGAGGCGGCCTTCCAGGCCACGCCGCGCCTGACGCTGCGCGCCACGGCGGGCTACGTCAACGCCACGCTCAACAACGACGTGCCGGGCACCGGCGCCAAGCAAGGCGATGCGTTGTTGGACGTGCCGCGCTGGAGCGGCAGCGCTGCGGCCGAATACAGCTGGAACGTGGGCGAACACCACGCAGCGTTCGGCCGGCTGGACGCCACCTACACCGGCGGCGCCAATTCCCTGTACGACCGCAGCAGCGCCTTCTATCGCCGCGCCGGTTTCTCGCAGCTGAACTTCAAGCTGGGCTGGCAGCCGGTCGGCAAAAGCCCGAGCTGGAACGCCACCTTCTTTGTCGATAACCTGCTCGACAAGATTGGCCAGACCGGCCTGCCCGTTGCGATCTCCGCCGACCTGCCCAGCACGCGCCGCATCGCAATCAGCCGGCCGCGCACGATCGGCCTAAGGCTGGGCAAGACGTTCTAGACGGACTCCGGCAGTTTTTCGATCAGCTTGTCCAGCGTGATCGGGTAGTCGCGCACGCGCACGCCGGTCGCGTTGTAGACCGCATTGGCGATCGCAGCGCCGACGCCGCAGATGCCCAGCTCGCCCACGCCCTTGGCCTTCATCGGCGAGGAGATCGGATCGGTCTCGTCGAGGAAGATCACGTCCTGGTGCGGGATGTCGGCATGCACCGGCACCTCGTAGCCGGCCAGGTCGTGGTTGACGAAGAAGCCGCCGCGCTGGTCCACCACCAGGTCCTCCATCAACGCCGCGCCCGCGCCCATGGTCATGGCGCCTATCACCTGGCTGCGCGCCGACTTGGGATTGAGGATGCGGCCTGCCGCGCACACCGCCAGCATGCGCCGGATGCGCGTCTCGCCGGTGGCGGCGTCGACGGCAACCTCGACGAAGTGCGCGCCGAAGGTCGATTGCTGGAACTTCTTGTCCAGGTCGCCGTATTCCATCTGGTCTTCGGCGACCAGTTCGCCATCGGCGGCGGCCTCGGCCAGCGGCAGCGAGCGCCCGCCCGCGCTGACGCGGCCGTCGGCGAAAGCGGCATCGGCGGGATCGAGGCCCAGCTTCTGCGCCGCCGCTTCGCGCAGCTTGACGCAGGCGGCATACACGCCGGCCGTGGAACTGTTGGCGCCCCACTGCCCGCCCGAGCCGGCCGACACCGGGAACGAGGAATCGCCCAGCTTCACCACCACCCTGGCCAGCGGCACGCCCATCATCTCGGCGGCGGTCTGGGCGATGATGGTGTAGCTGCCGGTGCCGATGTCGGTCATGTCGGTTTCCACCGTGACGACGCCGTCGCGGTCCAGCCGCACGCGCGCGGCGGACTTCATCAGCAGGTTGTTGCGGAAGGCGGCGGCCACGCCCATGCCGATCAGCCAGCGGCCGTCGCGCAGCTTGCCGGGCTGGGCGCTGCGCTGGCTCCAGCCGAATTTGTCGGCCCCCGTGCGCAGGCATTCAACCAGCCGCCGCTGTGAGAACTTGCGCTCCTTCTTCTCGGGATCGGAGCTGGTGTCGTTGATGATGCGGAACGTGACCGGGTCCATTTTCAGCTTCTCGGCCATCTCGTCCATCGCGATTTCCAGCGCCATCAGGCCCGGCGCCTCGCCCGGCGCGCGCATGGCGTTGCCTTCGGGCAGATCGAGCACGGCCAGCCGCATCTTCGTCATGCGGTGCGGGGCCGCGTACAGCAGCCGGGTTTGCTGGACGGCGGTCTCGGGTCCGCCGCCCGGCAGGTCGCCGGACCAGCTCTCGTGGCCGATGGCGACAAGCTTGCCTTCGCGGCTGGCGCCGAGGCGGACGCGCTGTATGGTCGCCGGCCGGTGCGTGGTGTTGTTGAACATCAGCGGCCGTTGCAGCGCTACTTTCACTGGCCGCTTCGCCGCTCTCGCGCCCAGCGCCGCCAGCAGGGCTTCTGCCCGCACGAACAGCTTGCCGCCGAAGCCGCCGCCGATGTAGGGCGAGACCAGGCGCACGTTTTCTTTCGGGATGCCCAGCGTTTTGGCCAGGTCGCCTTTGCCCCAGTCTATCATCTGGTTCGCGGTCCAGACGGTGAGCTTGCCGCTTGCGTCCCAGGCGGCGATGGTGGCGTGCGGCTCCATCATCGCGTGCGACTGGTCGGGCGTGCTGTAGCTGGAATCGAGCCGCACCGGTGCGCCGGCGTAAGCGCCGTCGAAATCGCCGGTGATGCTGTCCTTGTTGCCCTTGCCTTCGGGCTGGACCGCCTGGTCCTTGGCCGCCGCCAGGTCGTAGGCGCCCTTCTGCGGCGTGTACTTGATCTGCACCAGCTGGGCAGCGGCGCGGGCTTGCTCGAAGGTCTCGGCCACCACCAGCGCCACGGCCTGGTGGTAGTGCTGGATGTCCGGCCCCGCCAGCAGCTTGGCGGTGTTCATTCTTCCCTTGCCCAGCTTGCCGGCGCTGTCGGCCGTGACGATGGCGATCACGCCGAGCGCGCGCGCGGCCTTGTCCAGAGAAATCGAAGCGATGCGGCCCTTGGCGATGCCTGCGCCGACGATGTAGCCGTAGGCCGCATTCGGCGCGGCGGCGTGCTGCTCGTAGGCGTAGATTGCTGCGCCGGTGGTCTTGAGCGGGCCGTCGATACGGTCGACCGGCTTGCCGATGATCTTCAGCTGGTCGATGGGATTGGTGGTGGCGGGCGTGGTGAATTTCATGGTGTCAGCCTTTCTTCGCTTCCGCCAGCACCGCGTTGAGCGTGCGCTGGACCAGGGTGAGCTTGAACGCATTGTCGGCCGTAGTCTTGGCACCGGCCAGCAGCTGTTCGGCCACGGCCTTGCCGCCTTTGGGCATGCTGGCGTCGGCCGCCGGCATGCGCCACGGCTTGTGGGCGACGCCGCCCAGCGCGACCTTGCCGCTGCCGTCCGGCTGCACGATGGCAGCCACCGAGATCAGCGCGAATGCATACGAGGCGCGGTCGCGCACCTTGCGGTAGATGTGCGTTCCGCCTGCGGGCTTGGGCAGTGTGACGGCGGTAATCAGCTCGCCGGCTTGCAGCGCGTGCTCGATATGCGGCGTATTCCCGGGCAGTTTGTGGAAGTCGGCGATCGGTATCGTTCGGGATGAGCCATCCGGGCGCACCGTCTCCACAGTTGCGTCCAGCAGGTGCATGGCGACCGCCATATCGCTGGGATGAGTGGCGATGCAGGCATCGCTGACGCCCAGCACCGCGTGGTTGCGGCTGTAGCCGCCGATGGCCGCGCAACCGCTGCCCGCCACACGCTTGTTGCACGCCAGATTCGTGTCGTAGAAGTACGGGCAGCGGGTGCGCTGCAGCAGATTGCCCGCCGTGGTGGCCTTGTTGCGCAACTGGGCCGAGGCCCCGGCCAGCAAGGCCCGCGACAGCACGGCGAAGTCGCGCCGCACGCGCAGGTCGGCGGCCAGGTCGGTGTTGCGCACCAGCGCGCCGATCCGCAGGCCGCCTTGCGCCGTAGCTTCGATCTTGTCCAGTCCGAGGCCGTTGACGTCGATGAGGTGGGCTGGCGTTTCGATTTCCAGCTTCATCAGGTCGAGCAGATTGGTGCCGCCGGCGATGAACTTGGCGCCCGGCACGCGCAGCGCCGCAGCGGCCGCCTCCGCAGGCGATTGCGCGCGTTGATAGCTGAAGACCCTCATGCTGTCCTCCCTGCGACTTCGGTGATGGCGTCGATGATGTTGGAATAGGCGCCGCAGCGGCAGATATTGCCGCTCATGCGCTCGCGCAGCTCGTCCGCGCTGAGCAGCGGCTTCGCGTTCAGATCGGCGCTGACGTGGCTGGGAATGCCCTGCTTGATTTCGTCGAGCACGGAGACGGCGGAGCAGATCTGCCCCGGCGTACAGTAGCCGCACTGGTAGCCGTCATGCTTGATGAAGGCTGCCTGCATGGGATGCAATTTGTCCTTGTTGCCCAGGCCCTCGATGGTGGTGACTTTGGCGCCTTCATGCATCACCGCCAGCGTCAGGCAGGAATTGATGCGGCGGCCGTCGACGATGACGGTGCAGGCGCCGCACTGGCCGTGGTCACAGCCCTTCTTGGTGCCGGTGAGGTGCAGATGCTCGCGCAGGGCGTCCAGCAGCGTGGTGCGGGTGTCCAAGCTCAGGTGCTCGATCTTGCCGTTGATCTGGATGGTGTAGCGGGCGGTGATCGGGTCCGGATTGGGGGGCATGGCTTGCTGGGCGGCGGCCAGCGGCGGCACCGCTGCGGCAGTGGCGGACAAGGCGCCTGCGATGAGCAGATCGCGCCTGGCGTGGTTGATGTCGCTGAAGTCGTTCATGAGATCGCATCCTCTGGCTGGTATCGGCGATCTCCATGGTAAACGTTTTCCGGCGCAAGAGTGTTCGTTTGTTCACACAACCGCTGCAAAGCACCGGTGGTTGCGGTTTTTAGCTCGTTTCGCCATGCAGGGCGCGCACTTCCGCCTCGCTGAATCCGGCTTTCAGGCGGGCTTCGACGTTGAACGGGCCGCGCGGCGTTGGCGCCTTGTAGCGCACCGCCAGCTCGGCGTAGGTGGCGCGCGGTTCCAGGCCGCGTTGCTGGCACAGGTAGTTGTACCAGCGGTTGCCGATCTCCACGTGGCCGACCTCGTCGCGCAGGATGATGTCCAGGATGGCCGCCGCCTCGCGGTCGCCGGCCTGGGCCAGCTTGGCGCGCAGCGGCGGGATCGCATCCAGGCCGCGCGCTTCCAGCGTGCGCGGCACCAGCGCCATGCGGGCCAGCACGTCTTCCGTGGTCTTGCCGACCATTTCCCACAGGCTGTCGTGGGCCGGGAAGTCGCCGTAGCTGTAGCCCAGCGTTTGCAGGTGGGCGGCCAGCATGGCGAAGTGCGTGGCCTCCTCGGCCGACACGCGCAGCCAGTCGATGTAGTACTCCATCGGCAGATCGGGGAAGCGCCACAGTGCATCGAGGGCCAGGTTGACGGCGTTGAATTCGATATGGGCCAGCGCGTGGATCAGCATGGCGCGGCCTTCCACCGTGGCCATCGAGCGGCGGCCCACCGACAGCGGCGGCACCAGTTCCGGCTTGTCCGGGCGGCCGGGGATGGCGCCGTGTGCCTGGAGCGCTGCGGCAGGGTCCAACCCGCACTGCCCGGCTTGCGACGCCGCCGCCATGGCCGCGACGGCAGCCACTTTGGCGCCGGGATCGCTCTCCAGCAGGCAATGCAACGCGTAGGCACGCAACTCGGTGGGGCTGGACATGGCTTTCCTTGAACCTGAAAAAAGGACGCAGTATATACGGTCAGCAGTCGACGGTCTCATCAATTGCGGATAAGTCTACATTACTGAGGCTTCAAGCAAGGTCAGCGTTTGCAGCTGCGTGTCCAGCCTTGCGCGCAGGCCGACGGGGATGGTGAACTGGTTGCGGATATGGCCGAAGGAATAGCCTGCCACCGCTGGTCGAGTCAGCGGTAGCAGGTGCTGGTCGATGGTGTCGTCCAGCGATAGCGCGCTTTCGCCGTCGGCGCCTTCGCAGTTTTCGAAGATGCCCAGCACAACGGCTGCGGCGTTGCGGTAGCCTTGGCTTAGCTGTAGCTGCGTCATCATGCGGTCGATGCGGTATGGTTCTTCGTTGACTTCTTCCAGATACAGGATGCAGTCTTTGAAGTCCGCCGCATAGGGCGTGCCGGCCAGCGCGCTGACCAGCGACAGGTTGCCGCCGATGAGCCGCCCGGTCGCCACGCCATCGTGCACGGTGCGCGGCGGTGGGTTGTCTGCGCACATGGCGATGGTGTAGTTGTCTTGCGGCGCCATCAGCACGCTGCGCATCTGTGCCACCGAGTATTCCGAAAAAGTGGACGAGCCCACTGGGCCGTGAAACGTCACCAGCCCCGCCTTCCTGAGCAACGCCAGATGCAGGCAGGTGATATCCGAATAGCCGATCAGCACTTTGGGATGGGCGCGGATCAGCCGGTAGTCGATATGCTCCAGCAAGGAGATGCAGCCGGAGCCACCGCGAACCGTCCACACCGCCTTGACCTCGGGATCCAGGAACATCGCATGCAGATCCGCCATCCGCTGCTCGACCGTGCCGCCGTAATTGCCGTAGACGTAGTTGATGTTATCGCCCAGCCGCACCCGCAGACCCAGCGATTCGATATTGCTGACCGCCTGCGCCAACGCCGCATCATTGGTATGGCCGCCTGGCGCGATCAGGCCGACCAGATCGCCTTCTCGCAAGCGCGCTGGCTTAATCAATTGCATGTTCTTCCTCCCCACGGGCGCGGCGGCGGCAGGCAAGGCGCCCGCCCCCAGCACGGCGGCCAGCGCGTTGCCGAACTGCCGCCGGCTGTAGGCTCCCGGCATTACAGGAACTTGTACTTGAGCAGGATATTCAGCGAACGTCCGCGTGGATCGGCCACCCGTGGATCCCAGCCCGCGCCCACCACTTCATCCACATTATGCGCGGTGAACGGCGGATCGGTATCGAGCAGGTTCTGGATGCCCAGCGTGATCGTGACGTTCTTGAAGCCGGTGTACGTGGCCGACAGATCGTACTTGGTGTAGGCCTTCACGTCCGGATTGAAGCCGGCGGGCGGCGCGGACTTGCCGGCGTTGGGCAGCTGGTCCTTGTAGCCGGAGCTGTAGTTCTGGATCAGCATGCCGCTCCAGTCGCCGCGCGACAGGCTGATGCTGGCGTTGTGCTTCCAGCGCAAGTACAGGTCGCGGGTGTAGAAGTTGCCGACGTATTCCTTGTACGGCTGGCCTTCGATCTCGGCGAACTTGAAGCTCTGCGTGTAAGTACCGTCGAGGTTGACCGCCCACTTGTAGCTGTCGATCTTGCCTTCGCCGCGCAGGCTGAGGTCGGCGCCACGCGTCTTGGTGCCGGCCGCGTTGATCCAGCCTGCATCGACATACGCAATCGTGTTGTCCGGGTTGCGGACGATGTTCTGCGACAGCAGCGCCGCGTTGGCCAGCACGATCTGCGGCGTGCGGTTGAGGATGCGGTTCTGCGAGTTGATCGCCCAGTAGTCGATCGATGCGGAATAGCCGCGCACCGGTTCGATCACCATGCCCAGGCTGCCCTGCTTCGAGGTTTCCGGCTTCAGGCCGGGATTGCCGCCGCTGAAGTACGGCAGGCGAGCAATCGCGCAGAATGCCGGATCGCCGGGATGCTGCGGGCAGAAGATCGGATCGATGGTGCCGTTCGGCAGCTCTTGCGACAAGCGGCCGGAATACAGTTGCGTAAAGCTCGGCGCCAGGAAGCCCTTGTTGGCCGAACCACGGAACAGCAGCACGTTGTTCGGCTGGTAGCGGAACGAGATCTTGGGATTGGTGGTCGAACCGAATACGCTGTAGTGATCGCGGCGCAAGGCCAGCTGGGTTTCCAGCTCCTTGGTGATGGGCACGATCAATTCGGTGTAGACCGCCTTGATGTTGCGGCTGGCGTTGTTCAGCGCGGCGTTCCCCGGCGACAGCAGGATCTGCGTGGCGTCCACGTCTTGCCCGAAGTCGTAGCCTTCGCGGCGCAGATCGAAGCCCACCGCCATCGACAGCGGGCCCGATGGCAGTTGCCAGACTTCGCCGGACAGGTTGCCATCCAGTTGCGTCAAGCTGGTTTTACCGTGCTGGAAGGCGCCGCGGAACTTGGTCGACTCGATCAAGTCCATGGCTTCCTGCGTCTGCGTCTGGCCGGCGCTCAGCCACGGGTTGATCTTGCCGCCGCCCAGCGCCGAGTAGATCTTGCTGGTGTAGCCGTAGCCGTCGAGCAGCGCGGTCTTGGTGGTGCTCTCGCCGTGCGACAGCCCGGTGCGGTAATCCCATTTGCCGAACAGTACGCCCTCGGCGCCGATCAGCAGGCGCGCATTGTCGGTGACGTTTTCCTGGGTGCGGTAGCCCCAGGGATTGGCCCGCCACTTGTAGATGATGGGCTTGGTCTTGTCGAAGCTCGGGATCAGGGCCGACAAGTCCTGGTAGTAGGCGCCGCCCACCGGATAGGCGTTGCCGGCCGCCAGCGAAGTCTGGATCTGCACCGGCGTCAATTGCGCGGTGGCCTTGGTGTGGCCATACAGCGCTTCGACGAACAGTTTATGATCGGCGTTGAGCTTGAGCGTGCCCCGCGATACCGCATTCAGGCGTTCGACCGGGAAGGCGATGATGTAGTCGGCGCCGTAATCGTAGGCGCAGGAATAGGTGCTGCGCGTGGCGGCGGTGACGTCCTTCCACAGTGCGGTCTGGTACTGCGACATGCCGGGGATGGAATCGCACTTGCCCTGCAAGCTCAGGGCATTCGCTTGCAGATAAGTGGTGCTGTCGCCCGGCACCTTGAAGCCCGCGCCCAGCGCCGTGCCGGCGCCGCTCAGTTGCGTGGCGTATGGCGTGCCGGTGGTGTCCGGCGACAGGCCGCGTGCGGGCTGGAAGCCGTTGGCAAACGCGCGGTCGTGCGAGCTGAGCTTTTCGTTGTTGTCATAGGTGACGCTGCCCATGACGTTATAGCCCTCTTTCTCCAGGGAGCCGATGCCGCCCAGCAGAGACAGCCTGCGCGTCGCGCCACCGCCGTGCTGGGTGAAGTTGTCGTTGAGCGAAGCCTCGAAGCCGTGATAATCGGTGCGCAGGATGAAGTTGATGACCCCGCCGATGGCGTCGGTGCCGTAGATGGCCGAGGCGCCGTCCTTGAGGATCTCCACGCGCTGGATAGCGCCCAACGGGATCGCGTTCAGGTCGACCGCCTTGGCGCTGGCGCCGAAGGTGGCGATGCGGCGGCCGTTGAGCAGCACCAGTGTGCTGTTCGGTCCCAGCCCGCGCAGCGAGGCATACGATGCGCCGCCGCTGACGCGGTCTGCATCGGCGCCGAAGACGTTATTCCCCGAGGTCATATTGTCGGCGCCGGTGCCGTTGGCGGACAGGCTGCGTATCAGCTGCTCTGTGCTGGTGATGCCGGATTTCTCGATGGTGTCGAAGCCGATCACCTGGACCGGCAAAGCGCCCTCCTTCGCCAGACGCTTGATGCTACTGCCGGTAATTTCCACGCGCTGCATGACTTCCTGCGCGAACACGGTACCCGCAGCCGGGACGAACACGCCCATCAGCGCAATCATATGCGCCAGTTTTTTAACCTTCACGGTCTCTCCCTGTGGTGAATCTGACTAGTTATCTGTTCAGATTAGCGCCTTGCTTCATTCGCCAGCCAATGAAAATAGCTTTTGCGGCCATAACTTTTGGTAATGAAGTGGCACTCTTACCCGCAGCATGCCAGTGACCGGAGGTTTCAGGAATGGCACTTGTATCATTTATGACACATTTCTCGGGAATAAAGACTAGCCGAGCAAGGCGCGGGCGGCATCGGCGATGCTGCGGGCCAGCTGGCTGGCGCCGTGGGACAACGGCGCGTGGGCCGGCGTGAGGAGGTAAAGCTGGATCGGGATTTCCGGCGCCCATGGCCGGCTTTGCAGGCGGCCGCGTCCGGAGGCCGCCGTGAACGGATCCACCACCGCCATGCCGCCGCCGGTTTCCACCAGCGAACGGGCGATCTGGTAAGTCTGCACTACAGTGTGGAAATGCGGCTGTATGCCCTGCGCTTCGCAGGCGGCCAGCACCAGGTCGCCGAGCGGGTCGTTGTCGGCGTAGCCTATCAGTTCACCTTCCAGCTGCGGTGCGGAGAATGGCTGTGTCTCTTGCGCGGCGGACCAGCGGCCAGGCGGCGCGATCACCGTCATCACGCCCTGCGCGATGGGCTCGGCGACGATGCCGGGATGGCGCGGGTCCTGCAGCGACAGGCCCAAGTCGGCCTCGCCCAGGCGCAATGTGTTGACGATTTCGCTGGTGTGGTGGGTCGCCAGTTCGCAGCGGGTGTCGGCGAAGGCGCGGCGCCAGTTGCTCATCGCTTGCGGCAGCACGCTGGCGGCCACGGTCGGTGTCGAGACCAGCCGGATGGTTTCCACTGTACGGCCCTTGAGGCTGGCCGCCAGGCGGCGTATGCCTTGCAGGTCGCGGTTGAGTTTCTCGGTCTCGGCGAACAGGCGATGCGCCTCCGGCTTCGGGTACAACTTGCCGCGCACGCGTTCGAACAGCGGCATGCCCAGTTGCAGCTCGCAGTGCTGCAGCACCTTGGTGACGGCCGGTTGCGAGATGTGCAGCACCTGGGCGGCGCCGCTGATGGTGCCAACTTGCATGATCGCGTGGAAAACTTCAATGTGACGCAGCCGCATCTTCCTCTTTCGCTATGACGATGCGCTACTGTAGCAGGAGTGCCGCCCGGACGCTGCCTTCCGCTTGCGCGAGCAAGGCTCGGGCCCGCGCGATCGGCACCTGGCATTTCAGCACCACGATCGCCACCTTGACGTGAAAGTCGCACTGCTCCAGCACGAAATGGGCGCTGGCCTCGTCGGCGCCGGTGGCGTGCCGGGTCAAGGCCACGGCGCGGCGCACCAGCTTGGCGTTGGTGGCCTTCATGTCGACCATCAGATTGCCGTAGACCTTGTTGAGTCGGACCATGATGGCGCTGGAGATGGTGTTGAGCGCGATCTTCTGCGAAGTGCCGGCCTTCAAACGGGTGCTGCCGGAGATCACCTCCGGCCCGGTGTCCAGCGTGATGCCGAGCTCTGCCCGCATGGCGACTGGCGCGTCGGGGTTGTTGGCAATGCCGATGGTGAGCGCGCCGGCGGTGCGGGCCGCGTCCAGCGCGCCCAGCACATAGGGCGTGCTGCCGGAAGCGGCCAGCAGCAGGACCACATCGTTCGCTTGCGGCAGCAAGGCGGCCAGGTCCAGGAAGCCCTGTTTGCTGTCGTCCTCGGCGCCCTCCACAGCCTTGAACATGGCGCCCTTGCCGCCGGCCAGCAGCGACAACGCGCGCTCATGCGGCCAGGAGAAGGTTGGATGCAGCTCCACGCCGTCCAGCACGCCGAGCCGGCCGGATGTACCGGCGCCGACGTAGATCAGGCGGCCGCCGGCCGCGATGCGCGGTGCGGCCGCATCCACCGCTGCGGTAATGGACGGCGCCGCCGCCTGGACCGCGGCGATGGCGTTGAACTGGTCGGCGATCAGCGTATCGACCAGTTCGGCAACCGGATACTGGTCCAGGCCGGCATGTTCCTGGCTGGGGGTTTCGGTATTGAGCATGTAGCCAGTGTAATCTCGAAGCTCGGCGCGCAGCCATGAAAGCTTGCCGGGAGGGCATTCCGAAAAGTTATACGGCAAGAGCCGGTTTTCATTGGCGACTGTCCGTCACCCACAGTATTCTTGCTTCCATTGAGAACAAGAGGGCCAACATGAAACGTGAAATGCAGGCCTTGATGGGGATGTTGCTGATGGCGGGCGTCAGCGGTGGCGGCCTGGCCGCTACGCTGGACCAGGAACTGGCGGCCATCGCGGCCGACCCGGCGATGCCGCTGGCGAGCCTGTCGGTGCTGGCTGTGCGCGGCGGCAAGGTGCAGTACCAGTATCAAACCGGCCGGCGCCGCATCGGTGTCCATGCCGCGCCGGCCACGGCGGACACGCTGTACCGCATCGCATCGATCTCCAAGATGATGACCACTTTCGGCTTGATGAAGCTGGTGGAGCAGCACAGGCTGGCGCTGGATACGGATGTGGGCGAGTATCTCGGCTATCCGCTGCGCAATCCGCATTTCCCGGAGCAGGCCATTACCTTGCGCATGCTGCTCACGCATACTTCGTCGCTACGCGATGAGGCCGGCTATTTCTGGGGCGCCGAGGTCGCCATCCGCGACAAGCTGACCGGCGGCGAGGCCGGCGTGTGGGCCAGCAACGCCGGGCCGGGCGCGTATTTCACGTACACCAACCTGAACTGGGGCGTGATCGGCACCATCATGGAAAAAGTCAGCGGCGAGCGTTTCGACCGGCTGATGAAACGGCTGCTGCTGGAGCCGATGGGCCTGCGCGGCGGCTACAACCCCGCCGAATTTTCCACCGCCGAGATCGACGATGTGGCGACGCTGTACCGCAAGCGCACCATCGACACAGAACGCTGGAATCCCGACGGACCCTGGATTGCGCAGGTGGACGACTACAGCGCGCGCCCTCCTGCCGCGCCCGCAAACATCGGCAACTACGTCATCGGCAGCAACGGCACGCTGTTCAGCCCGACGGGCGGTCTGCGCATCTCTGCCTCCGACATGGGCAAGATCATGCTGATGCTGATCCATCATGGCCAGCATCAGGGGCGGCAGATCCTGCAAGCGGAATCGGTGGCGCTGATGTTCAGCCAGCAGTGGAAGTACGACGGCGGCAACGGCGATACGTATCGCGGCCTGTATCAAAGCTGGGGCTTGGGCAGCCAGCGTTTCGGCGACGGCAGCCTGGTCGAAGGCGGCGGGTTCAGCGCGGCCGGGCATCTGGGCGAGGCTTATGGTTTGATCTCCACCTTCGTTGTCGACCTGGAGCGCGGCAACGGCATGGTGTCGCTGATCGGCGGCACGGGCGCCGATCCGGAACGGAATCCCGGCCGCTATTCGGCGATGACCCGCAGCGAAGAGCGCATCCTGACGGCGCTGTATCGCCGCGCGATACTCGGCCAGTGAGACCATGAGCGAGATCATCGTCATCGGCGGCGGCGTGGTGGGTCTGACCTCGGCGTGGTGGCTGGCTGAGGCCGGTTATCGCGTGACGCTGGTCGAGCGCGAGGCCGGAGTCGGCAGCATGGCGAGCTTCCGCAACGGCGGCCAGCTCAGCTACCGCTACGTGGCGCCGCTGGCCGATGCGGGCGTGCCGCTGAAGGCGCTGCATTGGCTGGTTCAGCCTGATGGCCCGCTGCGCTTTCGGCCGGAGGCGGATATGCGGCAATGGCGCTGGCTGGCTCAGTTTCTGCGCAACTGCAATGCTGGCGCCAACCGGCGCACCACAGCCACGCTGCTGCAACTGGGCGAACACAGCCGCCAGGCGATGCGCGAGCTGTCGCTGCACCTGCCCTTGTCCGAGTTCGGCTGGCGCGATGCGGGCAAGCTGGTGGTCTACCGCAGCGCGCACCAGTTCGAGCGCGCCGCCAAGCTGGCCGCCAACGATGCCGAGGTGCTGACGGCCGCGGGCGCAGTCATGCGCGAGCCCGCGCTATCGGCGCTGCAAGGTGATCTGGCGGGCGGCATCTTCAATGCCGGCGAGGCGGTGGCGGATTGCCATGCCTTCTGTGTGGAGCTGGCGCGGCGCTTGCAAACGCACCGCAACTTTGCCGGCGTGATGCATCGCGATGTGACGGCATTACGGACCGAGGGGGGCAAGGTGACGGGACTGGATACGACGTCCGGCCCGCTGCGCGCGGACCAGTTCGTGCTGGCGGCCGGCATACAAAGCCGCGACCTGGCGGCCACGGCGGGCATCTATCTGCCGCTGTATCCGCTCAAAGGCTACAGCCTGAGCGCGCCCATCCGCGCGCATGACGTGGCGCCGGCGATCAGCGTGACGGACTTCGAACGCAAAGTGCTGTACGCGCGCATCGGCGAGCAATTGCGGATGGCGGCGATGGTGGACATGGTGGGCGCGGACAACCGCATCGACCGGCGCCGCGTGCAAAGCCTGGTGCGGCTGGCTAAGGAAGCCATGCCTGACGCGGCCGACTACGACCGCACCGAGGCGTGGGCAGGTTTGCGTCCCGCCACGCCGAGCAGCGCGCCCATCATCGGTGCGACCCGTTACGATAATCTGTGGCTGAATGTCGGCCACGGCCCGCTGGGTTTCACCTTTGCGTGCGGCACCGCCAGCCTGCTGGCCGGCATGCTGCGCGGTGCTGCCGCACCCATCGCACTGGATGGGCTGACGCTGCGCCGGTGACGATCAGGACTTTTGCTGGAACAGGCGCAGGATGCTGGAGAAGTCTTGCTGTCCATGGCCCTGCTGCGTGTGCAGTTGATACAGCTGACGTGCCAGGCTGCCCAGCGGCGTGACCGCCTGCGCCGATTGCGCGGCTTGCTGCGCCAGGCCCAGATCTTTCAACATCAGCGAGCTGCCGAAGCCGCCCGCATAGTCGCGCGAGGCCGGCACGTTGTCCATCACGCCCGGCCACGGGTTGTACAACTCCAGCGCCCAGTTGCGGCCCGAGCTTTTTGCCATGATCTCCGATAGCACCTTCGGATCGAGACCGTGAGCGACGCCCAGGTTCAACGCTTCCGAGGTGCCGGCCATCAGTATCCCCAGAAGCATGTTGTTGCAGATCTTGGCGACTTGCCCTGCGCCGGGGCCGCCTGCGTGGAAGATGTTCTTGCCCATCTGTTCCAGCACGGGACGGGCGCGTTCCAGCGCGGCCGTCTCGCCGCCGACGATGAAGGTCAGCGTGCCGGCGGCTGCGCCGGCCGTGCCGCCCGACACCGGTGCATCGATCATCGCCAGGCCGCGCTCGGCTGCTGCTGCGGCTACTTCGCGCGCGGCATCGGCGGCGATGGTGCTGCAATCGATGAACAGGGCGTTGCCGGTGGCGTGCGCCAGGATGCCCTGCTCGCCAAGGTACAGTTCGCGAACGTGGCGGTCCGCCGGCAGCATGGTAACGACCACGTCCGCCTCGCGCACTGCGGCCAGCGCGGATGATGCGGCCCGCGCGCCGGCGCTGTGCAGGCTCTCCATGGCTGCCGCCGACAAATCGAAGACCGACACGGTGCGGCCCGCGCGCAGCAGGTTGTGCGCCATCGGTGCACCCATATTGCCCAGTCCGATAAAAGCGATATGCATATTGTCTCCTTGTTTTAGTTCAGGTCGGCCAGCGGATGCTGCGGGCCGGGAGCCTGGAAAAATTCGTCCACGACGGCAAGCGCTTCGTCCAGCGTGCGCGGCGACCATTGCGGGGCGTTGTCCTTGTCCACCAGCAGTGCGCGCACGCCTTCCGGGAAGTCCGGATGGGCGCAGCATTGCAGGGCGACCACCAGTTCCATCCTGAACACGTCCGCCAGGCTCAGGTGGCGACTACGTTTTTGCAGCTCCCACACCAGCGCCGCCGACGATGGCGCGCCCTTCGCCAGGGAGGCCGCAGCGCGCTGCAACCAGACCACATCGCCCTGATAAGCGGTGATGGCGGCCACCACTTCGCCCAGTTCGCGGCCGGCGGTCAAGGTATTGATGGTATCCCAGTTCTGGCGCACTTCCGATACCGGAAGCGCGTCAGTGGCCAAGCTCAGCGAGCGTAGCACGCGGTCCACCACGCCGCTGGCGTCGCCCTGCCATTCGGCGGCGGCCAGCGCGGCGATGGTCGCCTCGCGTTGTTCCTGCGGCAGGAAGTAGTCGCCGAGGCCGGTGAACAGCGCGTCATGCGCGTTCAGCGCGGCGCCGGTCAGACCGAGGAACAAGCCGCTGCGGCCCGGCATGCGCGGCAGGAACCAGCTGCCGCCGACATCCGGGAACAGGCCGATGGTGATCTCCGGCATGGCGATGCGCGTGGTCGGCGTGACGACGCGGTGGCTGGCGCCCGCCAGCAAGCCCAGTCCGCCGCCCATGACGATGCCGCCGCCCCATACCACCAGCGGTTTCGGGTAGGTGTGGATCAGGTAGTCGAGCCGGTACTCTTCGCTGAAGAAGGACTGCGCCAGCTGATTGGGCATGGCGCTGGGCTCGGCCAGGATGGCGTTGCGCAGCGTGCGCACGTCGCCGCCGGCGCAGAAGGCCTTGTCGGTATTCGATTGCAGCACCACGCAGGCGATCCCGTCATCCTCGGCCCAGTCCCGCAGGGCCTGGTAGATCATGCGGATGATGTTCAGCGTCAACGCATGCAGGTTGGCCGGCGAGTTCAGCGTGATGATGCCGACGGCGCCACGGGTTTCCAGCAATACGGCCGGTGCGTAGTCGAGATTGGCCGATTCACGCATTGCGCCACCGTGCGGCACGTTTTTCGAGGAAGGCTTGCACGCCCTCTTTCTGGTCCTGCGTGTCGAACAGATCGACGAAGCGCTCGCGCTCCTGCGGCAGCAGGTGCTGCGGCGGCAAGCTGCGCGCGCCCTGGATCAACGCTTTGCAGGCCGTGACGCTGCTCGGGCTCTGGCGCCAGGATTTTTCGGCCAGGGCCAGCGCCGCGTCCAGCGCGGTGCCGCTGGCGACAACTTCTTCAACCAGGCCAATGGCCAAGGCGCGCTGCGCATCAATGCGCTCGCCGCACAAGATCATGCGCTTGGCCCAGCCTTCGCCGACCAGCCACGACAGCAGTTGCGAGCCGCCGGCGCAAGGCAGCAGGCCGACCGCCGCTTCCGGCAAGGCCATCTGCGCGTGCTCTTCCGCGATGCGGATATCGCAAGCCAGCGCGCACTCCAGGCCGCCGCCCATGGCGTAGCCGTTGATGGCGGCAATGCTGACGCCACGGAAGCCGGACAGCGCTTCGAACGCCGCGCCGAAGCGTTGCGCCATGGCGCGCGCCACGGCCTTGTCGCCGTCGGCAAACAGTTTCAGGTCGGCGCCGGCCGAGAAGAACTTGGCACCGCCGCCGGTGATGACCAGCGCGTAGATGTCGCGTTCGTTGTTCAGGTCGGCGACCAGTTCGGCCAATGCTGACAGGCTGTCCAGCGTCCACGTGTGGGCTGGCGGGTTGTCGAGCGTTACCACGGCCGTGTGCTGGCGCCGTTCCACTTGCAGGTTTGCGTAGGTTTTATTCAATTGATATTCTCCGTGGCGCCCTCGCGCAGGATGGCCCTGCTGATGATGAGACGCATGATTTCGTTAGTACCTTCAAGAATTTGATGCACCCGCGTGTCGCGCACATGGCGCTCCAGCGGATACTCGCGGATGTAGCCATAGCCGCCATGCAGTTGCAGCGCTTCGTTGGCGACGGTGAAGCCGGCGTCGGTGGCGAAGCGCTTGGCCATGGCGCAGTAGACGCTGGCGTCCGGGCTTTCATGGTCCAGCTTCCAGGCGGCCAGCCGCACCATCTGGCGCGCGGCCACCAGTTCCGTCACCATGTCGGCCAGCTTGAACTGCAGCGCCTGGAACTGCGCCAGCTCGCGGCCGAACTGGATGCGTTCCTTGATGTAGCTGCAGGCCCGCGCCAGCGCCGCCTGCGCCGTGCCGACCGAGCAGGCGGCGATGTTGATGCGGCCGCCGTCCAGCCCCTTCATCGCGATCGCAAAGCCCTGGCCTTCCTCGCCCAGCAGGTTGGCGGCCGGGACGACGACGTTGTCGAAGTGGATGGCGCAGGTGGGCTGGCTTTTCCAGCCCATCTTCTCTTCGTTCTTGCCGAAGCTGATGCCCGGCGTATCGGCCGGGACCGCGAAGGCGGAGATGCCGGAGGCGCCGTCGATGCCGGTGCGTGCCATCACCACCAGCAAATCAGTGCTGCCGGCGCCCGAGATGAAGGCCTTGCTGCCGTTGAGCACGTAACGCTCGCCCTGGAGTTCGGCGCGGGTGCGCAGCGATGCCGCGTCCGAACCGGCCTGGGCTTCGGTCAGGCAGTAGCTGGCCAGCGCCAGGCCGCTCGCCAAGCGCGGCACCCATTGCTCGCACAGGGCCTGGCTGCCCCAGCGCGCCACCATCCAGGTCGCCATGTTGTGGATCGACAGATAGGCGGTGGTGGAGGTGCAGCCAGCGGCCAGTTCCTCGAAGATGATGGCCGCCTCCAGCCGCGACAAGCCCAGTCCGCCCAGGTGCTGCGGCGTGTACAGTCCGCAGAAGCCCAGTTCGCCTGCCTTGGCGAGCGCGTCGCGGCTGAAGTAGCCGTCGGCATCCCAGCGGGCGGCGTTGGGCGTGAGCTCGCCCTCGGCAAACTCGCGCGCCGCCTGCTGGAATGCCCGCTGCTCTTCGTTGAGCGCGAAGTCCATGATCGTTACTTCAGGCTGATGGTGGTGTTGACTTGCCCGACCGACGCCGCGTCCGCGAACCAGCGTTGGGTGATGGTCTGGGTCTGGGTGTAGAACAGCACCACCTGCTTGCCGTACGGCCCCAGGTCGCCCAGCTTGGAGCCGCGCGAACCGGTAAAGCTGAACAGCGGCACCGGCACCGGAATCGGCACGTTGATGCCGACCTGGCCGACGTCGATGTCTTCCTGGAACTTGCGCGCCGCTGCGCCACTTTGCGTGAACAGCGCGGTGCCGTTGCCGTTGGGGTTGGCGTTGACCAGGTCGATGGCCTCGTCCAGCGTATCGGCCTCGACCACGATCAGCACCGGGCCGAAGATCTCCTGATCGTACACGGCCATGCCTGGCTTGACGCCGGACAGGATGGTCGGTGCGATGAAGTTGCCTTTCGGGTAGCCGTCAACCTGGACGTTGCGGCCGTCCAGCGCCAGCGTGGCGCCCTGCTCCAGTCCTTTGGCGACCAGCGCCAGCACGCGCTCCTTGGCGGCGCAGGAGATGACGGGACCGAGATCCGGATTGTCCTTGCCGGCGCCGACCGACAGCGCGGCGGCTTTTTCCACCAGCTCCGGCAGCCATGCGCGGGCCTCGCCCACCAGCACGGCGACCGAGGCCGCCATGCAGCGCTGGCCGGCGGCGCCGAAGCCTGCGCCGAGCAGCTGGTTCAGGGTTTGTTCCTTGTTGGCGTCCGGCAGCACGACGGCGTGGTTCTTGGCGCCCATCATGCACTGGGCGCGCTTGCCGGCCAGCGTAGCGCGCTGGTACACATGCTTGCCCACATGGCTGGAGCCGACGAAGGAAACGGCGCGGATATCGGGATGGTCGCACAGGGCGTTGACCACGTCCTCGCCGCCATGCACCACGTTGAGCACGCCGGCCGGGATGCCGGCTTCCAGCGCCAGCTTCACCAGCTTGACCGTCACCAGCGGATCCTGCTCCGACGGTTTCAGCACGAAGGTGTTGCCGCAGGCGATGGCCATCGGGAACATCCACAGCGGGATCATGGCCGGGAAGTTGAACGGGGTGATGCCGGCGCACACGCCCAGCGGTTGCAGCACGCTGTAGGTGTCGACGCCGCCGGCCACGTTCTGCGCGAACTCGCCCATTTGCAGGCTGCCGATGTTGGCGGCGTGTTCGACCACCTCCAGGCCACGGAAGACATCGCCTTCAGCGTCCAGCAGGGTCTTGCCCTGTTCGGCGGTAAGCGTGGCGGCCAGGTCGGCCATGTTTTCGCGGATCAGCTGCTGGTACTTGAGGAAGATGCGGGCGCGCGCGCCGATCGGCGTCTTGCGCCAGGTTTTGAAGGCGCGCTGGCCGGACGAGACGGCTTGGGCGACTTCCTCGGCGGTGGCGAATGGCACCCGCGCAAGCACTTCCTGGGTGGCCGGGTTGACGACGTCGCGCCAGACGGTGGTGCGGGATTCGACCCATTCGCCATTGATCAGCAGGGGTACGGTAGGAACAGCTTGTGTCATCGTCGGTCTCCTCGTGGTTTATCGAAAGCTTGCTTTATTTGCTAATTATTTGCATTATTCGCTTATTAAAAACCTGCGTAAAGACGTAAAAATGCGAGGAATTGCGAAGTCTTTGCCGAAAAATTGCGAAGGTTGCGAAGATGTCTAAGGTATTCATGGGCGTGCGCTTGCAACGCCTGCGGGAGGAGCGCAAGCTGACCCAGGCCGCGCTGGCCAAGATGCTCGATATCTCGCCGAGCTATCTGAACCAGATCGAACGCAACCAGCGGCCGTTGACCGTATCCATCCTGTTGCGGGTGGGCGCGGTGCTGGGCGTCGATCCGCAGATTTTCTCGGAGCATGACAGCGCCGGACTGGTGGCGGACTTGCGCGACGCCTTCAGCGAACTGCCGGACGCCGATACCTCGCTGGCGGAGCTGAAGACGCTGGTGGAGAATATGCCGGGCGTGGCCCGCGCCGTGGTGCAGTTGCAGAGCCGCTACCGCATGGCCGCCGAGCGGGCGGCGGCGCTGGAATCGCAGTTTGACGACGGCAATCGCGGCATCAGTGTGGCCCCGCCCTCGATCGACGAGGAAGTGCGCGACTATCTGAACCAGCGTCAAAACTATATCGATGAACTGGACCAGGCTGCGGAGCTGATCGTCGACGCCAGCGCGGCCGCCTTGCAGCAAAGGCTGGCGGAGCGGCATGGCGTGACAGTGCTGGCCTCGCACCAGTCTGGCCCTTCGCTGGAACGACGCCGCTACGACGCCGTCCAAAAACTGCTGTGGCTGCCCGATACGATCAGCGAAAGCCAGCGGGCGTTTCAAATGGCGGCGCAGTTGGGGCTGCTTGAACTGCCGGGTGTGATCGAGTCGCTGGTGCAGGCCGCGTCCTTTTCCAGCGACGCCACGCGCGACGGCGCACGGCTGGCCCTGTCCAACTATTTTGCCGGGGCGGTGCGCCTGCCCTACCGGCGCTTTCTACAGGCGGCCGAGGCCTGCGCCTACGATATCGAGCTGCTGGCCGGACAGTTTGGCGTGGGTTTCGAGGCGGTTTGCCATCGGCTCAGCACAATGCAGCGGCCGGGTTTTGCCGGCTTGCCGGTGTTCTTCGTGCGCGTGGACCGGGCCGGGAATATCTCCAAGCGGCAGTCGGCGGCGGCTTTCCACTTCTCCCGCGCGGGCGGCACTTGTCCGCTGTGGGTGGTGTACGAGGCGTTCAGCCTGCCTGGTCAGGTGCTGCGCCAGGTCGCCCGCATGCCCGACGGCAGCACGCATCTGTGGATCGCGCGCCAGGTCAGCAGCGGCCCGGCCGGATTTATGGCGCCGGGCAAGTCATTCGCCATCGCCCTGGGTTGCGATATCAGCCAGGCGCATCGCATGGTCTACGCCAAGGGCCTGGACCTGGCCAATCCCGATGTCGCCACGCCGATCGGCAACGGATGTAAGGTTTGCGAGCGCAATGACTGCCCGCAACGCGCTTTTCCCTCCATTTTGCGACAGAAAGCTGCTATCTCCCGTCTAACGTAGCAAATGGACATTGCCTCGCGGTACAATCCTGTATGCAACTAGGATTTCCCCATGAGAAATACCCAGCCATCCACTGAGCTTCCACAGATGGCGCGCGCGGTGTCGGTGCGGCGGCTGTTCCGCCACGGTAATCGGCGCGAACAACTGACCATCACAGCCTTGTGGCTGGCGTCGCTGGCCGCCAGTATCGGGCTGGGGCTGGCTTCCGTGATCTACAAATGGTCCGGCCTGCCGCTGGAGCTGGGCGGGACCGAGCTCTACATCACCGTCTACCCACCGCTGGTGATCTGCCTGCTGTGGACGCTGACCTGCGGCTGGTGGTGGGGCGCGATTCCCGCCTATCTTGCGACCTTGACGCTGGCCCTGTACGGCGGCATGCCGTGGCCGTGGGCGCTGATGTTCAGCGCCGCCAACCCGCTCGGCTTCGCCGTCATGGGCCTGGGCTACCGCGCGATCGCCATCAGCCGCAATCTGACCAGTATCGGCGCGATGCTGTTTTACGTGCAGCTGTCGTTTGTGGCTTCCATCTTCAGCTCCAGCGGCGCGCTGGTCTGGTGCTATACCAACCGTATCGATTCGACCGCCCTGCTGCCGATCTGGCAAGGCTGGTGGCTGGGCGCCTTTCTGCAAAGCGTGTTTCTGTGTGCGCCGGTGATGGCCGTGCTGTGGCCGCGCCTGGAGCATTGGCAGCAGGCGCGGCCGCAATTGCTGGCCGATGCCGGCGCCGATCCGCGCGGTTCGGTGCTGCGGCTGCTGGGCTGCGTCGCCATCGGCGTGCTGGTCTACGGTTTCGTGACGCTGAAACTGGCTGACAATCTGCTGCAGGTGCAGGCGGCCGGCATTCCTGCGGCGTTGGCGCGCTCGCTGGAGGTGGCCCGAGATACGACCTGGGCTTTCTACTGGGTGTTTGCGCTGATCATCGTGTTCATCGCCGTCTTCGGCTACCACATGTTCATCCACTGGCAGACGCTGACCAACAAGCTGCTGAGCGACCTGCGCCATGCCAACCAGCGGCTGTACCTGCTGGCCGGCACCGACAGCCTGACCGGCCTGCACAACCGCCGCGTGGCGGACGAGCGCATCGCCTCCGAGTGGCAGCGCGCCCAGCGGCTGGGGCTGCAGGCGGCGCTGGTGATGATAGACATCGACCATTTCAAGCAGATCAACGATCGCCACGGCCATCCGACCGGCGACGAGGCGATCCGCATCCTGGCGTCGGAGATCCGCGCCCTGTCGCGCGAGATCGACAGCGCCTGCCGATATGGCGGCGAAGAGTTCCTCATCATCCTGCCACAGGCCGATGCCGAGGGCGCCTATACCTTTGCCGAACGGCTGCGCACCACCGTGGCGGCCATCCCCGTGCCGAGCGAGCATGGTGCCTTCCACTTCACGGTCAGCGTCGGCATCGCCTTGTTCGACGCGGAGGAAAGCAGCCATGACGCGTGGATAGAGCGCAGCGACAGCGCCCTCTACCAGGCCAAGCGCGAAGGCCGCAACCGGGTGGTGTCGCCGGCTGCTGTGGCCGCCTGAGTTTGGTTCCCCAGGAACTCAGCACTGTCCTACACCGACACCGCACGCGCACCTATACCTGTACCGCAACGCTCCAAGCATGATGAGTCCTGTCACCGCGTTACCGAATGCGGGACCTTACTCACCATCTGGAGACCACCATGAGCTACCTAGACCGCGATACGTATGGCATTTACAGCGACACCTCGGACAACAGCGGCCCCGGCCCCCGCCTGATGGGCGCCGACACGCTGATCGGCGAGGACGTCTACAACCACCAGGACGAAGACCTGGGCGACATCAAGGAAATCATGCTGGACATGCGCCATGGCCAGGTCGCCTATGCGGTGCTGTCCTTCGGCGGCTGGCTGGGCATGGGCGACAAGCTGTTCGCCGTGCCATGGCAGGCATTGCAGCTGGACACCGCCAACAAGCGCTTCCTGCTGGACGTCTCGAAGGACCACCTGAAAAATGCGCCAGGCTTCAACAAGGATAACTGGCCGGACATGGCCAGCACCGAGTTCAGCACCCAGATCCACGACTTCTATGGCACCCAGCAGAACGTGCCGGGCGCCCGCACCGCCAGCGGCAGCGTGATGGGCAGCAGCAGCGGCAGCCTGCAAAGCGATCCGGGCTACAGCGGCAGCAGCTCCAAACCCGGCAGCGGCAGCGGCAACCTGTAGCAACTGGCCCACAGAACGCGCACATTGGCTCGTCAAGGCATGCGATAGCAAACATGCCTGGCGGGCATCTCTGGTCTAATTGTTGCATTGACAGCAATTAGACCGACCATGCAAAAATCCCTCGCCATTCCCCTGCTCGCGCTGGCCCTGTGTGCCGGCAACTCCCTCGCGTTTGAACCGCTGCCGCCGGAAACCATGGACGATACCCGCGTCTTCAAGGTCGAAGTGCTGCAGGTGACGGATATCGAACCCTATCAGGAAGCCTATAACGGCTTCCTCAAATCGCTGCAAACAAGCGGCCTGGTGGCCGGCAAGAACCTGAGCATTAACCGCGTGGCGATCGATTTCGACGTCGAAAAAGGCGGCTTCTGGAGCAAGCTGGGCGTGCTGCTGCGCATCCGCCAGGAGACCGGCCGCATCGTCAACGCCAAGCCGGACCTGGTGCTGACCATCGGCACGCCGGCCACCAAGTACGCGCGCGGCATGCTGGCCGATGCGCATATTCCGCTGGTATTCACGGCGGTAGCCAATCCCGAGGATGCGGGCTGTGTGTCGCTGGTCGACGCCGGCGAAGGCGTGACTGGCTCCACCCTGTACACCGACATGTCGGACTCGCTGAAGCTGGTCAAGGATGTGTTTCCCAATGTGCGCCGCATCGGCATGGTGCACACCGACGACGAGAACGGCGTGGCCAACGTGGCGGCGGCGGCGCGCAACGGCAAGCCGCTCGGCCTGGATGTCAGCGCGCGGCTGGTGAACAAGACCGACCATATCGCGCCATCGCTGAAGGAACTGTATGGCGCCGGCCGCGGCGTCGAGATGTTCGCCGTGCCGCTGGACACCTACTACGGCCTGCACCGCTACGAGGCGGCCATCGACCTGGGCGAATTTGGCATCGAGAACAAGGTGCCGGTGGTGACGCTGGCGATGGTGCGCGTACCCGGTGCGGCGCTGTACGTGGGCGCGGACTTCACCCAGGTCGGCCGGCTGGCCGGCAACCAGGCCGCCAAGATCCTGCAGCGCCACACCAAGCCGGACGTGATGCCCATCCTGCGCCAGGAGACACCGACGGTGATGGTCGACCCGGCCCGCATGGCGGCGCTGAACGTGAGCCTGCCACCGGCCATGGCCGCCCGCAAGACCGAGACCAGCAGCGGCTTCTGGCAGATCGACCTGGCCAAATAAGCGCACCAAAACCGGGCATTTCGTCTGGCACGTTTCTTGATAGAAGTTAAACGTGTTCAACAGGGAATGTCCGACATGGCTAACTTCTTCAACGAAATGACCGCCGACGGCCTGGCCCACCATGCCAGCGCCGAGGTCCGCGAACACTACCGCGAGTTTTGCGGCTGGCTGCAGCGCCAGCCGGCCGAGACCATCGAGCGCAAGCGCGCCGAGGCCGACCTGACCTTCCGCCGGGTCGGCATCACCTTCGCCGTGTACGGCGACGATGCGGGCACCGAGCGCCTGATCCCCTTCGATACGATACCGCGCATCATTCCGGCGGCCGAGTGGAAGCAGCTGCAGGCCGGGCTGGTGCAGCGCGTCCGCGCGCTGAACATGTTCATCCACGATATCTATCACGACCAGAACATCATCAAGGCGGGCATCATCCCAGCCGAGCAGATCTACAGAAACGCGCAGTACCGGCCGGAGATGCAGGGCATCAAGGTGGTGTCGGATATCTATGCGCACATCGCCGGGGTCGACATCGTGCGCGCCGGCCAGGGCGAGTTCTACGTGCTGGAAGATAATCTGCGGGTGCCGTCCGGCGTTTCCTACATGCTTGAAGACCGCAAGATGATGATGCGGCTGTTCCCCGAACTGTTCGCCCGCAACAAGATCGCTCCGGTCGACCACTACCCCGATTTGTTGCTCGATAACCTGCGCTCGGTCGCGCCCATGGGCATCAACGACCCGACCGTGGTGGTGATGACGCCGGGCATGTACAACTCGGCCTACTTCGAGCACGCCTTCCTGGCGCAGCAGATGGGCGTGGAACTGGTCGAGGGCAAGGACTTGTTTGTCAGCGATAACACGGTGTTCATGCGGACCACGCGCGGCCCCAAGCGAGTGGATGTGATTTATCGCCGGCTGGACGACGATTTCCTCGATCCGCTGGCGTTCAGGTCGGATTCCTCGCTGGGTGTGCCTGGGCTGCTGTCGGTGTATCGCGCCGGCCGCGTCACGCTGGCCAACGCCATCGGCACCGGCGTGGCGGACGACAAGTCGATCTACCCTTTTGTGCCGGACATGATCAAGTTTTATCTGTGCGAGGAGCCGGTGCTGAACAATGTGCCGACCTATCAATGCCGCAAGAAAGAGGATCTGGCCTACACGCTGGCTCATCTGCCGGAGCTGGTGGTCAAGGAGGTGCATGGCGCGGGCGGCTACGGCATGCTGGTCGGGCCTGCTTCGAGCAAACAGCAGATCGAAGACTTCCGCCAGCGCCTGCTGGCCCGGCCGGACGGCTACATCGCCCAGCCGACGCTGGCGTTGTCGGCCTGCCCCACCTACGTCGAGAACGGCATCGCGCCGCGCCATATCGACCTGCGCCCGTTTGTGTTGTCGGGCAAGACCATCTCCATGGTGCCGGGCGGCTTGACCCGCGTGGCGCTACAGGAAGGTTCGCTGGTGGTGAACTCGTCGCAAGGCGGCGGCACCAAGGATACCTGGATTTTGGAACGCTAAGGAGACCCCATGTTAAGCCGCACCGCCGATCATCTGTTCTGGATGGCGCGCTACACCGAGCGCGCCGAAAACACTGCCCGCATGCTGGACGTCAATGTGCAAACGTCGATGCTGCCGCAGTCCGACGAGGAAAACCTGCAGGGCTGGCGGGCCATGCTCGGCATTTCCGAGCTGCAGTCCGCCTTCGACCGCAAGTACGATACGCTGGAAGCGCGTGCCGTCATCGATTTCATGGTGCGCGACCCGGACAATCCCTCCTCCATCGTGGCCTGCCTGACCGAGGCGCGCGAGAATGCCCGCGCGGTGCGCGGTACGCTGACCACGGAAGTGTGGGAAATCCAGAACCAGACCTGGCTGGACATGCAGAAGCGCTTGAACAGCGATCTGCTGGAAACCGATCCCAGCAAGTTCTTCGAGTGGGTCAAGTTCCGCTCCCACCTGTCGCGCGGCGTCACCGTGGGCACCATGTTGCGCGACGAGGCCGTGCATTTCATCCGGCTGGGCACCTTCCTGGAGCGGGCCGACAACACCGCCCGCATCCTGGATGTGAAGTTCCACGGCGGCAGCGCCGACAGCACCGGCGAGGCCATGACCCAGCGCGATTTTTATTACTGGGGTGCGTTGCTGCGTTCGGTATCCGGCTTCGAGATCTACCGCAAGGTGTACCGCGACGTCATCACCCCGGCGCGCATCGCCGAGCTGCTGATGCTGCGTGCCGACATGCCGCGCTCGCTGCTGGCCTGCATGGACGAGGTGGTGCAGAATCTGCGCGAAGTACGCAACGATGTATCCGCCGACACCGAGCGCTGCGCCGGCAAGCTGCACGCCGAACTTCAATTCGGCAAGATCGATGACATCCTCGCGGCCGGCCTGCACGACACCCTGACCGGCTTCCTGTCGGACATCTATCAACTGGGCAACCGCGTCAGCCGCGATTTCCTGGTGCCGCTGGCGGTTTGACGACACGAGGCCATGTTATGCAACTGACGATACGTCACGAAACCCGCTACACCTACAGTACGCCGCTGGCCTACACCATCCAGCAATTGCACCTGACACCGCGGGTGGAGGCGCAGCAGCATGTGCTGTCCTGGCATATCGCCATGCCCGGCCATGTGCATGGTTACACGGACGCCTACGGCAACCTGTCGCACATGATGACGATGAACCTGCCGCACCAGGGGCTGACCATCGTGGCCGGCGGCGTGGTCGAGACCAGCAGCCCGAAACAGGGCCGCATTCCCAACGGCGACAGCCTGTCGCCGCTGATCTACACGGTGTCCACGCGGCTGACGGAACAGACGCCCGGCATCCTGGAGCTGGCGGCATCCTGCCTGCCGGACGGCAAGGCGCAGACCAAGGACTTGATGTGCCTGGCGGAGCACATCTTTGGTGCGGTCCGGTATCAAAGCGGTGCGACCGCCGTCACCACTACGGCCAGCGACGCGCTGGCGCTTGGCGAGGGCGTGTGCCAGGATCATGCCCACCTGTTCCTGGCCTGCTGCCATGCGCATGGAATACCGGCGCGCTATGTGTCCGGCTACATCGACCCGGAAACCAGCGACCACGCGGCCAGCCACGCCTGGGTGGACGCCTGGGCCGAGGACCGCGATTACAGCGGCTGGGTCAGCATCGATGTGACCCATGCGCGCCTGATGACGGACGCGTATTGTCGCCTGGCCATCGGCCGCGACTACGACGCGGCGGCGCCGGTGCGCGGTGTGCGGCGCGGTGGCGGCATGGAGTCGATGAGCGTGGATGTGCAGATCGTGCCCCAATGAGGGGTGTACAATATTTATTCTTCTAATCAATAACTTGTAACGATGACCTATTGTGTGGGCATGCGCCTGGATGCCGGGCTGGTGTTTTTATCGGATTCGCGCACCAACGCCGGGGTGGACCAGGTGGGCACCTTCCGCAAGATGAGCGTGTTCGAGATTCCCGGCGAGCGCATGATGGTGATGATGACCGCCGGCAATCTGTCGATCTCGCAATCGATACGCCAGCTGGTGGCCGAACAGCAGAATGCCGACGGCCGCAGCATCTGGACCGCGCCCAGCATGCACGAGGCCGCCCGCATCCTGGGCGACGCCGTGCGCCAGGTGCACGAGCGCGAAGCCAAGGCGCTGGCCGAGTTCGGCATCGACTTCAATGTCAGCATCATTTTCGGCGGCCAGATCAAGGGCGAGCGCTGCCGCTTGTTCCAGATCTATTCGGCCGGCAATTTCATCGAATCGCACGATGAAAGCACGTATTTCCAGATCGGCGAGGCCAAATACGGCAAGCCCATCATTGACCGCGTGGTGACGCCCGCCACCAGCCTGGACGACGCCGCCAAGTGCGCGTTGATCTCCATGGATTCCACTTTGCGCTCCAACGTGTCGGTAGGATTGCCCCTGGATTTGCTGGTCTACGGTAACGAACAACTGGCCGTGACCCATTTCGTCACCATCGACGAACGCAACCAGTACTTCCAGATGATACGCAACACCTGGGGCCATCAATTGAAGAGCGTGTTTGAAGGACTGGACAAGCCGGTCTGGGATGCCGCGCCTGAAACCACCGGCAACGTGTTGCATTCAGCCGCCACCGGCAGCAAGCCAGTGCGCGTGGCGCCGCCGGCCGGCGTGGCGCTGCCGCCACCGTCCAGCACGCCGCTGCAGACACTGGCGCAGCAATTCCATGACGGACAGCAATAGCAGGCCGAGATACTGCATAATTGCAACACTCCAGCACGTAGCGCATGGCTGGAAAGAGTATGATAAATAAAAAAACCACCTTCATGGAGCGATGCATGTCTGACGCAACCCCGCCGGCATCCGAGGAGACTATCTTTTCGGTCGATACTTTGCTCAAGTACATGGGTAATGACGGCAAGGCGTTGACCATCGTCTCGAAGATCGTGCGCGACGCCTGCGCGCCCGGCATGACGCCGGTACAGCAAGCCGCCGCCGCGCTGCGCGAAGAGCGCTACACCGACGCCGGCAAGACGCTGCACAGCCTGCGCGGCTCGATCGGCACACTGGGCGCCAAGCGGCTGGTGGTGGCCTCGCTCAAGCTGGAGCAAGCCATCGCCGAGCGCCACCTGGATCAAATTCCCCCGCTGTTTGCCACGCTGGAATCCGAGTACCAGCTGGTATTGCAGTCAGCTGATGCCTGGCTGCAACGCAACGCCCCGCAAAGCGGACAAACAGCCCAGGCTTAGCACTGGCTCCATACCACTATCACCAGTGGTAACTGCACGGTTTTCTCTGCCGTTGGCGATTCCTGCGCCACACTCAACTATTTATCACGACGCAAAGATTGCGCTCAACTAAGTTCGGGCATATTGTTCAGTAAATATGAATTTTTGCTTGTGCTGCAATGCAACCAAGGACGCCGTGCCACGGCTTTCCGACGCCCCTTAACGAATGGTTACAATTGTTACCCTGATTATCGTCTTGCAATCCGGAGCCGCAAAAGCTTCGTGATAATATCCCCTCCGGATTGGCAAGCGACAGCAGACTAGCAAGGCCGTACCTAGTGTGCGCCATGTTTTTTTGCAATTTTGTAGAATAGAAAGAGGAAATTATTGCGTCAGAGCATCTTGCGCAATTGATAATTTGTCCCAGCGCAAGTATAATGGTGCAATGCGACGGAGCGCGGAACACGCGCCCGCCGGACTTGAAGTGCCGCAGCAGACGGCCTCAGGTTTTAGCCTTGGACAGAATTGTAGGAAGGCTTTCCTCGCCGACAGTGGTACTGCTTTAACCAAGGGTAACTAAAATATGGAATTATTCAACAAGTCTGGCGTGCTGGTATCGTCGGTACTGGTTCTGGTGGGCGCGCTGATCGCCTGTCAGGCGCAGGAAGACGCGGTACCCTCGCCGACCGTGATTGAAGCCATGGCGACGCAATTGGGGCCGCAAGGCCAGGCCGCCGCCGAGCGCCGGCTGCAGGAGTGGGCCGATCAGGGCTCGCCGGTGGCCCAGCGCGAACTGGCGCTGCGCTACCTGTCCAACCCGGCCAAACGTAACGAGGCCATGCAGCTGTTCGAACGCGCCGCCAATGCCGGCGATGCCCAGGCGGCCGTTGGACTGGTTGGCATGTACCACGGCAATACGGCGGCCGTGCAAGGCGGCGGCAACGCCACCATCAGTGCCAGCCGCGTGATCAAAGAAGCCGCCAACGTGAACTACATTCCGCGCTGAGCGACTTGCCTGCCCTGCCATAGAGCCGCAACACCACACGGGTGCTGCGGCTTTTTTATTTTCTTGCTGATTTATACTTTATAAAACATGAATGGGAGTCGTGTATGGACAGGTTGCGTGCGCTGGAAGTATTCGTCGAAGTGGTGCGCAGGGAAGGTTTCGCCCGCGCAGCCGATGCACTCGACACCTCGCCCGCCAATGTCACCCGCTACATCAGCGACCTGGAAGCGCATCTGCAAACCCGGTTGCTGAACCGCAGCTCGCGCAAGATGTCGCTGACCTCCAGCGGCGAGGCGCTGTTCGAGCGCGCCAAGTCCATCCTGGACGATGTGGCCGAGGCCGAAGCGATCGTTTCCTCGGCCACCATGCAGCCGCTGGGCGTGCTGCGCATCAACGCGCCGCTCAGTTTCGGCGTGCTGCACCTGGCGCCGCTGTGGGCCAAGTTCATGAAGAAGTATCCCGACGTGCAACTGGATGTGGCGCTGATCGACCGCGTGGTCGACATCGTCGAGGAAGGCTATGACATGGCGATCCGCATCTCGCGCGCCGGGTCGGCGTCCAACGTGGCGCGCAAGCTGGCCACCTCCCGCAACATCCTGTGCGCCGCGCCCTCCTACATCGCCGAGCACGGCATGCCGCTGCAGCCGTCCGACCTGTTGCGGCACCGCTGCATCGGCTACAGCTACGCAGCCACCGCCGACGAATGGCAGATGCTCGACGCCCAGAACCAGCCGCACGCGGTCAGGGTGGCGTGCGTCATGCACACCAACAATGGCGACACTGCGCGCAGCGCCGCCCTGGGCGGCCTGGGCGTGATCTGGCAACCCAGCTTCCTGGTCGGCGCCGACTTGCGCGCCGGCGACCTGGTGCAGGTGCTGCCCGATTTCCACATGCCCGATATCGATGTGCTGGCGGTCTACCCCAGCCGCCGCCACCTGAGCGCCAAGGTGCGGGTGATGATCGATTTCCTGGTCGAGGAATTCGCCGGCACGCCGCCATGGGACCGCGTTGACTGATTTTCAGCCATAAAAATCCCCGGTTCCGTTTGACGCGGATCATACGACCCGTCTGCGCCAGCGCAGATACTCGAATGTGCTGACCACACAGGAGGGAATGGGGCGATGGATCAACGCGAACTATACAGGGAGCAATTGCACGCCTTCACGCGTCAGCACCGGGCGGGGCATTGGAGCGGCAGCTTCGCGCAGTTCATGGAGCAGGTGCTGCCGGCGGCGCCCTGCCAGTTCGTGCGCAGCTCGCATCAATACATCTGGGACATGTTGTGCTGGAGCGGACAGCAAGGCGAGGACGGCAAGCTGCGCTGCACGTTGTTCGCGGACGAACTGTTCGGCATCGACGATGCGCTGGCGCGCGTGGCCGATTACTTCAAGGCGGCGGCGGCCGGGTCCGAGGTCGGACGGCGGCTGCTGCTGTTGCTGGGCCCGCCGTCGGGCGGCAAGTCCACGCTGGTGATACGGCTCAAGCGCGGGCTGGAGGAATACAGCTACACCGATGCCGGCGCCCTGTTCGGCATCGCCGGCTGTCCGGTGCATGAATCGCCGCTGCACCTGGTGCCGCACACCATGCGCTCCGGCTTCCGCGAAACCTATGGCGTGGAGGTGGCGGGCGAATTGTGTCCGCACTGCCGCGCCCGGCTTGAGCACGAGCTGAGCGGCGACTTCCTGCGCATGCCGGTCGAGCGCATTTTCATTTCCGAAGCCGGGCGCAGCGGCGTCGGCACCTATGCGCCGCATGACCCGAACACCGCCGACATCGCCGACCTGGTCGGCTCGGTCGACCTGTCCAAGGTGGCCGAGTTTGGCGACGAGGGCGATCCGCGCGCGTGGTCGTGGTCCGGCGCCGTGTACGCCGCCAGCCGCGGCATGCTGGAGATGATCGAGATCCTCAAGGTCAAGCGCGAGTTCCTGTACCTGCTGCTGACGCTGACGCAGGAAAAAAACGTCAAGGTGGCGCGCTTTCCGCTGATCTATCTCGACGAGACCATCCTCGCTCACACCAACCTGGCCGAGTTCCGCAAGTTCCTGCAGGAGAGCGAGAACGAGGGTTTGCTGGACCGCATGGTGATCGTGCAAGTGCCCTACACGCTGAACTATCGCGAAGAGGCGCGCATCTATCACAAGCTGATCCTGGCGGCCGCGCCCGCTTTCCGCAGCGTGCACCTGGACCCGCATGTGCTGCACGCGGCGGCCGTGTTCGCTGTGCTGACCCGGCTGCACGAGGGCGAGGAACGCGACGGCGAGCTGGCCAAGCGGGTGCGCATCCATGCGGGCGAGGATGTGGACGGCGTGCACCAGGCCGAGGCGCAGCGGATACGCAGCAAAGACCGGGCGCCGGACGAAGGCCTGGCCGGTGTGTCGCCGCGCTTCGTGATCAACGCCCTGTCGAACGCCATTATCCAGTCGTCCCGCAGCAGCCTGACCACTATGGATTTGCTGCTGGCGTTAAAGGACGGCATCGAGAGTGATGCCCGCATCGAATCGGCCCGCAAGCGCAAATGGGTGGACTACCTCGTGTTGACACGCAAGGATTTCTACAATCGCTGGGTCAAGGAGGATGTGCACAAGGCCTTGTTCGTCTCCTTCGAGCAGGAGGTGGAGGAACTGCTGGGCAAGTACCTGGACGAGGTCGAGGCCATGCTGGACAACCGGCAAGTGAAAGACCCCATCACCTGCGAGGAGCGGCGCCCGGACGAACGCTTCCTGCGCGCGGTCGAGGAAAAGATCGCGATCTCCGATTCGGGCAAGCAATCGTTCCGGCAAGAGGTGGTGCGCAAAGCCATGAGCGCCTACAAGCGCGGCCAGCCCTTCGGCCTGGGCAGCCATGCGCAGTTGCGCGACGCCTTGCAGCAATACCTGTTCGAACAGCGGCGCGACGTGCTGCGGCTGGTCAGTTCCAGCAAGCGTCCCGACGACGATGTGCGCGCCAAGATATCCGCCGTCGAAGGCCGGCTGGTCGACGAGTACGGCTACGACAGCCACGGTGCGCGCGAGGCGCTGAACTATGTCACCACGCTGCTGGCGCAGGAATGAGGCCGGACGATGCAGACCCGCCAACCCGACTGGTACGAATTGTTTTCCCGCGGTGCGCGCGACTGGTTGCGGCATAACGACAAGGTCCGCAGCGCCGTGCGCGACCATCTGCCGGACATCATTTCCTCGCCCGACCTGATGAGCGAGGCGGGCCAGCGCAGCGTGCAGGTGCCGCTGCGGCTGCTTGAACACGCACGTTTCCGCCTCGCCGAGGGGAACAGCAACACGGCCGCCGGCCAGGGACCGGGGCAGCCTGGCGACCTGCTGTTGCCGGCGGACGATGAGCACGGCGACGGCAGTGGCGCGGGCAATGCGCCGGGCGAGGTAACGCTGATGATGGAGCTTGCCATCGATGACATCCTGGACTGGTTGTGGGAGGAGTTCCAGTTGCCGTCGCTGCAGCCACGCGGCCAGGCCACGCTGGAACAGCCCGAGGTCTTGCAGCGCGGATGGGACAAACACGGCGCCCGCTCGCGGCTGGACCGGCGCCGCACCGTCAAGGAGGCGATCAAGCGGCGTGCCGTGCAGAGCGCGCCGGCGTCCTTCACTAATGACGATCTGCGCTTCCGCCAACTGGTGGAACGGCCGCGTCCGAGCAGCAGCGCAGTGGTGTTCTTCATGCTCGATGTGTCGACCAGCATGACGCAGCCCGAACGGCGCCTGGCCAAGACCTTCTTTTTCCTGGCGCTGCAAGGCTTGCGCCGCAGCTACCGCCACGTGGAGCTGCGCTTTCTTGCGCACGCGGCGCGCGCCTGGGAGTTCAACGAGCGCGATTTCTTCGAGGTCAGCGGCATGGGCGGCACCATGGCTTCCACCGGCTTCCACCTCGCGCAATCACTGCTGGACGAGCACTATGATGCGGCCAGCTACAACAGCTACCTGTTCTACGCCTCGGACGGCGACAATTTTTCGGAAGACCGGACGGCCGCCAGTCAATCGCTGGGACAGTTGGCCGGCCGTATGAACTATCTCGGCTATGTCGAAACCCTGCCCGGCATGCCGCGCATGCTGGAAACCGAGATGGGCCGCCTGTGGAAAGAGCGCGAGCGCCAGGGCTTGCCGCTGTCCAGCGTGGTGCTGACCCAGGCTGAAGACGTGGTCTCCGCGCTGAAGCAATTCCTGGTGCGGCAGGCGGCCGCGGAGGAGCGTGCATGAGTACGCTGGAGGACTACACCGCGCGCATCGAGCAACTGGCCGCTGAACTCGGGCTGGAATACTATCCGGTGGATTTCGAACTGGTGCCGCAAAACTTCATGCTGGAAATTGCGGTCTATGGCGTGCCGGTGCGCATGCATCACTGGTCGTTCGGGCTGCGCTACATCCACCAGCTGCTGCATCAGAACATGGGACACTCGCGCATCTTCGAGGTGATGTTCCCCGGCGATCCCTGCCGGGCCTACCTGATGAATCAAAACAGCCTGGCCGAGAATACGCTGGTGGCTGCCCATGTCATCGGCCACGCGGACTTCGTCCGCCGCAACGCCTTGTTCGAGCGTTTCATGAAGATGGCGGGCGGGCACATCCTGGAACAGAGCGCCGCCAGGGCGCACCGGCTGGAGCAGGCATTGACGCGCCACGGCCGGCCCGCCGTCGAAGCCGTGCTGGACGCGGCGCTGGCGCTGGAACCGCACATCGACATCCAGCAGGAGCTGTATCGCCCGCCCTACCCCGTCGCCACGCCGGCGGAGCCGCCGCTGCCCGGCCCCTTCCAGCAGCGCTATCAGGCTTTGCCTGGTGGCGAACCGGCAGGTGCCGCGCCGGTGGATCGGCCGGGCCAGCCGCCATATCCTGAGTACGACCTGCTGTGGTTCATCGCCCGCCACGCGCCGGAACTGCAGGATTGGGAACGCGATATCCTGCTGGCGGTGCGTGAGGAATCGCTCTATTTCTATCCGGTCCATGCTTGCCAGATCATGAATGAAGGCTGGGCATGCTACTGGCACGCGCGCCTGCTGCGCGAGGCGGAATTCCTGCCGCACGCGCTTTATCTACAAGCGCTCAAGGTGCATTCCGACGTCGTGCGGCCGTATGCAGGCGAACATCAGCTGGCCTTGGCGATCAATCCCTACCATCTGGGTTTCTGCATGTGGGAGCATATCGTCGAGCGGCATGGCATCGAGGCGGCACGCCGCATTTGCTCGGAAGAGGACGATTTCGGCTTCATCCGCAACTACCTGGACGCGCCGCTGGCGGACCGACTGAATTTGTTCAGCTATCAGGTGCGCAAGGATGGCGAAACACGTGTGCTCAGCCGTGACATACAGGCTGTGCGGGAGGCTATCCTGCGCCCCCGCTACAACTACGGAGCGCCGCGCATCGCCGTCGACCGCGTACACGAAGATCAAAGCCTGGTGCTACGGCACGACCATGCCAGCGACGGCCGTGGCCTGGACTTGGCGGCGGCGGAACAGGTACTCAACTACGTGGCGCGCATCTGGCACAAACCGGTCACGCTGCATACAGTGGACTTTCGCGGTGCGCAGCGCGTGCTGACGGTCAGCCACCCAGATAGTGCACATACCAGCGCAAAGCCTGCCTGAGTCCACGCCGCAGATCGTGGGTCGGCATGTAGCCCAGCAATTCCCTGGCCTTGGCGATATCGGCCTGGGAATGCCGGACATCGCCGGCGCGGAACTCACCATACTCGGGCTGGAAGTCGCGCAGGTGGGGATACCGCTCCACCAGCAGGCCGTGCAGCATCAGATAGAGTTCGTTCAGGCTGGTGCGGGAATTGAGCGCGACGTTGTAGACCTGGTTGACGGCATCCTTGCGGTCGGTCAGCGCGGCCAGCAGATTGGCCTGCACGGCGTTGGCGACGTAGCAGAAATCCCGGCTGCTTTCGCCGTCGCCGTTGATGACCAGCCGCCGCCGTCCTATCATCGCCGCGATCCACTGGGGGATGACTGCGGCATAGGCGCCGGATGGGTCCTGGCGCGGACCGAACACGTTGAAATATCTAAGGCCTATCGTTTCGGTGCCGTAGCAGCGCGCATAGACATCCGCGTACAGTTCGTTCACATATTTGGTCAAGGCATAAGGCGACAAAGCCCTGCCGACATGGGCCTCCTGCTTGGGCAAGGCCGGGTGGTCGCCGTAGCTGGCGCTGGAGGCTGCATACACGATGCGCCGCACACCGGCCAGCCGCGCGGCCTCCAGCACATTGAGCCAGCCGCCGATATTGATGTCGTTGCACAGCAAGGGCTCGCGCAGGGAGCGCGTCACCGAGCCCAGCGCGGCCTGGTGCAGCACGAAATCGGCTCGGTCGCAGGCCTGGGTGCAGGTTGCCATGTCGCGGATGTCGCCTTCGATCAGCTCGAAGCGGCGCCAGGCTTCCGAGCCGACGGCATCCCTGACCTGGTCCAGGTTGTGGTGATAGCCGGTCAGGAAATTATCCACGCCGGCGACGCACTGGCCAAGTTCCAGCAGTGTCTGCAACAGGTTCGAGCCGATGAAACCCGCCGCGCCGGTGACTACCCAGCGGTACTGCCGCTGCTGCAGCTGCTCGCGCGCGTCCTGGTAACTGGTGGTGGCCGGCGTGCCATTTTCATAGTCGGCCATCACAGCCTCCAGACGCTGAGCCCGCTCTCCCGCAGGTCCCGCTCGTCGAACTGGGATTTGAGGTCGATGAAGCAGCCGTCCTGCACGATCTTGGCGCGGATCTGGTGCAACGGCCTTTCGGTGAGTTCTCGATGCGCCACCGCGCTGATCAGGGCCTCGGCGCAAGGTAGCGCCTCCCAGGACTGCAACTGCACACCGTATTCGTGGTGGGCCTCGTCCGGGTCCGCCACCGGGTCGTGGACGTGGACCTGCAAGCCGTAGGACTCCAGCTCGGCAATCAGGTCGGCCACCTTGGAATTGCGCAGATCCGGGCAGTTTTCCTTGAATGTCAGCCCCAGCACGTTGACGTGGCAACCCTTGAGCTTGAACCCCGCACGCACCATTTCCTTGACGGTTTTTTCAGCCACGAACTTGGCCATGCCGTCGTTGATGCGGCGCCCGGCGAGTATCACGTGCGGATGGTAGCCCAGCATCTCGGCCTTGTGCGTCAGGTAGTAAGGATCGACGCCGATGCAATGTCCGCCCACCAAGCCAGGCCGGAACGGCAGGAAGTTCCACTTGGTGCCGGCCGCCTGCAAGACCTCCAGCGTATCGATATCGAGCCGGTCGAAGATGATCGCCAGTTCGTTCATCAGTGCGATGTTGAGGTCGCGCTGGGTGTTCTCGATCACCTTGGCCGCTTCCGCGACCATGATGCTGGAGGCGCGATGCACACCCGCGCCCACCACTTCCTCGTACAGTGCGGCGACGCGTTGCAGCGTGGCGTGGTCGTCCCCCGCGACGATCTTGCGCACCGTTGCCAGCGTGTGTTCGCTGTCGCCGGGGTTGATGCGTTCGGGCGAGAAACCGACGTGGAAATCGCGCTGCCATCGCAAGCCCGAGCACTGTTCCAGCACGGGGATGCAGATTTCCTCGGTCGCGCCGGGGTAGACGGTGGACTCGTAGATCACGACCGCCCCAGCCTTCATGTAGCGCCCCACCGACTGGCTGGCGCCGATCAGCGCGGAGAAATCCGGATTGTGCGCGGCGTCGACCGGCGTCGGCACGGCGACCACGATGTAGTCGGCTTCGCTCAGCGCGGCGGCGTCGCAACCCATCTCCAGCCAGCGCGCCGCCGCGAACTGCGCGGCGGAGACTTCGCCGCCCGGATCGATCCCGCGCCGGTAACTGGCGACCTTGCGCGCCGACAGGTCCACGCCGATGGTGCGGCGGCGCGTGCCGAAAGCCACCGCCAGCGACAAGCCCACATATCCCAATCCCACCACGGCTACGACTTCCATAAGTCACCTCGCGTCCAAGCGTTGGCCACACGTCTCGGCCGATTCTACGGAGCGTGTCCGCCGCGCTGTTGAGGTGGCGCAAACGGCTGCCGATTGCAGGGCAAGGCGTGTCCGTTTGCGACCGATCAAAGGGCGGCGCGATCAGACTTCCTACTCTAGTCATACCGTTCGCCAGGGAGAGTCTCATGTTGCGTGTCTTGTGGGTATTGCTGCTGCTTGCCGGTTGCGGCCGCATGCAAAGCGACGAGCAACTGATGTCGGAGGCCAGGCAATATCTGGCCGCCGGCGATACGCGCGCCGCCGTGATCCAGCTCAAGAATCTCCTGCAACGCACCCCGTCGAGCGGCCCCGCGCGGGTGATGCTGGGGCAACTGTATCTGGGCGCCGGCGACGTCCTGTCGGCAGACAAAGAGTTACGCCGCGCAATGGATCTGGGCATGCCACCCGCCAACGTGCTGCCGCTGCTGGGCAAAAGCTTGCTGCTGCAAGGCCAGTACGCCAGGCTGCTGGAAGACATCAAGGCTGATCCGAAGCAGCCGCAACTGCAGGTCTTGCGCGGTCACGCCCTGGTCGGGCTGGATCGCGTGGACGAGGGGCGCGCAGTCTTCGCGCAGGTGCTGGCCGAGCATCCTGGCCAGCCAGGTGCTTTGCTGGGCCAGGCCAGGCTGGCGCTGGATGCGCATGATCGGGAGACGGCCCTGCGCCTGATTACCCAAGCCCTGCAGGGGACGCCCGACGACGTCGACGCGCTGCGCCTGCAAGGCGACCTGCTGCGCACGTTGGGGCAGACTGCAGGGGCATTGACGGCATATCAGCACGTGCTCAAACTGGGGCCCGAGCTGGTGCAGCCGCATATCGACATCGCCAGCCTGTACATTCAAACCGGAAAGCTGAACGAAGCCAGGGCCGAACTCGCCGTTGCGCGCAAGATTTCACCGAACAGCCTGATGGCCGCCTATACCCAGGCGC
Organism: Rugamonas rivuli; assembly: GCF_009380165.1. Classification (GTDB taxonomy): domain Bacteria; phylum Pseudomonadota; class Gammaproteobacteria; order Burkholderiales; family Burkholderiaceae_D; genus Rugamonas; species Rugamonas rivuli. The sequence goes on along the minus strand of NZ_WHUF01000001.1, from coordinate 561,684 downwards.
TCCTCGATTTCAGGGAAGGCAAGCTGGCGGCCGCGCAGGAACGTCTGCAACTGGTGTTGCGCGCAGCCCCGGATCACTTGCCCAGCAATCTGCTGATGGGAACCGTATTGCGCGGCCTCGCCAACTACCCGCAGGCCGAGCAGCACTTGAGAAAATTTTTGGACGCGCAGCCCGGTCACGCCTATGCGAGCAAGCAGCTGGCCGCGGTGCTGATGGCAACCGGTAATCCCGAGCAGGCGCTGGCCATCGTCGAGCCGCTGTTCGACAACAACCAGCAGGATCTGGAAATGATGTCGCTGGCCGGCGAAATCTATATGCGGCTGAGGCAATATCCCCAGTCCGCCAGCTATTTCGAGAAAGCCAGCGCGCTGGCACCGCAGACCTCGATGCTGCACGCGGCCATCGCCGTCAGCCACATCGGCATGGGCGACACCGCGCGCGCCGTCGCCGAGCTGGAGCGGGCTACCAGCCTGGACGGGAAATCTTCGCGCGCCGGCGTGCTGCTCGCCCTCACCCACCTGCGCAACAAGGACTACGCCAAGGCGCTGACCGCCGTCAAACAACTGGAAAGCCAGAATGGCGACAACCCCATGGTGCAGAACCTGAAAGGCGGCGTGCTGCTGATGAACCGCGACCGCGCCGGCGCCCGGACCGCCTTCGAGCGCGCACTGGCGCTCGATCCCGTGTATTTGCCGGCGCTGGACAACCTGACGCAGATGGACCTGGTCGATAAGCGGCCCGAGCCAGCAAGGCTGCGTCTCGAGGCGGCGCTGTCCAAGGATGGCAAGAATGCCGACATCATGACGGCGCTGGCGAACCTGGCGATCTCGCAGGGCCATGCGGCGCAGGCCGGGGGCTGGCTGGAGCGCGCGGTCCGGGAGCATCCGGACGTACCGGAACTGAACCTGATGCTGGCGCAGTTCTATGTGCGCAACAAGGAATTGCCCAAGGCGCTGGTGCTGACGCAAAAGCTGCTGGCGACCAACCCGGCCAACGCGGAAGCGTTGTCCTTCATGGCTGAGCTGCAACTGCGCAACCGCAACAACGATGCGGCGCTGGACCATCTGGTCAAGCTGGCGGTGGTCCAGCCCAGCTCGCCCCAGGTACAGGTGCGCATCGCGGTCCTGCGCAGCGCCACCGGCGACAACGATGGCGCACTGCAAGCGCTCAACAAGGCGTTGTCGCTGCAGGCGAACTATGCGCCCGCGCAGGTCGGCCTGGTCACGTTGTTGCTCGAACAGCGCGCCTACGGCAAAGCCATGCAGGCAGTGCGCGGCTTCCAGAAGACCGCTGGCGACAGCGCGCTGCCCTACAAGCTGGAAGCCGATGTGCAGATGGCACAAAAGAATCTTCAACCGGCACTGGCGCTGTACCGCAAGGCGTATGACATGCAGCCGTCAGGCGCGCTGTTGATACCGCTGCACGGCGCCATGCTGCAGGCGGGCCAGTCACGCGATGCCCGCAGCCGCGTGCTGCAGTGGCTCGATGCCCATCCGGACGACCAGACGACACGCCTGTATTTTTCCAGTAGCCTGCTGGCCGACAAGGATTTCACCGCTAGTCAAGCTCAGCTGGAGCTGATTCTCAAGCAGTCGCCGCGCCATGCGATGGCGCTCAACAACCTGGCATGGTTATATCAGCAGAAAAAAGATCCGCGCGCGCTGGCGCTGGCCGAGCAGGCATATCAGTTGGCGCCGGCGGACGCATCGGTGATGGACACGCTGGGCTGGCTGCTGGCAGAACAAGGCCGGCTGGACCGCGCGCTGCCCTTGCTGAAGTCGGCCGCCGCCACCGCCCCCGCCAACAACGACATCCGCGATCACCTGAGCGCTGCGTTGGCGAAGTCCGGCGAACAACGCGCGGCTCGCCCGCGTTGAGGAAGTCCGTGCGCCTGCCGCCGTGGTGCAACCGCTTGCTTTCGCTGGTGTTTTTCGGCGGCGCGATTACGGTTCTGAGCGTCTATCCCCTGCATGGCAGCTGGCTGCCGGCGATCGTGATGGGTTATGGCACGCTGCTGTGGTGGCGGCCTGCGTTGTGGCTGCTGGCCTTGCCGGCTTTGCTTCCCGTGCTGGACCTGGCGCCGCATACCGGCTGGTTCTTTGTCGAGGAAATCGATGTGCTGCTCTGCCTGACGGCTGGCGCCTGCTACTGGCGTCTCGACCGCTCGGCCTTGCAGCCGCACTTTCCGCCGATGTTCCATCTGAGTTTGTGGGGATTGGGCATCGCCTGCTGCATTGGCTTGTGGCGCGGCTTGCAGCCATTGCCCGCCATCGACGCGAATTCCTTCAACAACTATCTGAGTCCCTACAACGCGCTACGGGTAGGCAAGGCCTGGTTCTGGGGCTTCGTACTGTTGCCGTCGTTAAAACAGGCGGCGGGACCGGCGCTCGACGGCTTGCGCAGATTCTTCTTGCCCGGCATGCTGCTCGGACTGTCGGGCGTACTCATGGCCGCCATACACGAGCGTTGGCAGTTCCCGGGCCTGCTCAATTTCGCCAGCGACTACCGCATCACCGCGCCGTTCTCGGCCATGCATACCGGCGGCGCGGCCTTGGATGGCTATCTTGCGATGAGTGTTCCACTGCTGGCGGCCTGGCTGTTCGGCACGCGTTCCGCCGTGCGCCAGGCGGTGGCAATGACGCTGCTGCCTCTGTCGCTCTACACCGGTCTCGCCACGTTTTCACGCGGGCTCTACCTCGCTTATGCCCTCGCCCTCCTCGTGCTGGCAGGTTTTCCGCTGGCGGCCTGGTCACGAACCGGCGTGTTCAGGCATCGTTGGCGGACCATGGCCACCGCGTTGGCGGCAACCTCGCTGCTCGCGTGCGGGCTCAGCCTGGTGTTTGCGAGCAGTGGTTATCGCGGCTACGCCGCGGCGCTGGGCTTGTTGTCGGTAACCCTGGTACTGTCGACCCGCACCTTGCATCCCCCGCTGCTGATCAGCGGCCTGACATGCGGCCTGGGCTTGGCCGGCATGCTGGCCTGGTTGCTGCCGGTTGGCGAACCTGCCGTCGCGATCCTGAAAGCACCGTATCTCATGTTCCTGTGTTCAGGTCTGGCTTTCGCGCTGAGCTGGCAATATTCCCGCACGCTGTCGCTGCTGGCCGTGCACGCACTCGCCGGCCTCATGGTCGGCACGGTATGGATCGCCTACCACCACGCGGGCGCTGCAACGCTTGCGCCCAGCGCCGGACTGATACTGATGGCGATGTCTCCGATCACGCTCAACCTTCTGAAGCGACGCCCCGCTTGGTACCCCAACCGCCGCAACGTGACGGCGCTCATGGCCGCCTCGGCCGTGCTGGCCGTCGCCATACCGACCTGCCATGGCTACTTCGTCGCCGAACGTTTTGCCAACGCGGGCAGCGACCTGTCCGCCCGCGTGAGCCATTGGAGCCGAACCTTGGCCTTTATGGACGATAACCTGGATACCGCCATGCTGGGCGCAGGATTCGGCAAGTTTCCATCGCTCTATTACTGGCGCAACCAGCAGCACGAGGTGCCGCCCGGCTACCGCTATCTGGAGCAGGACGACAACCGCTATCTGAGACTGACAGCCGGCGAATATCAAGCCGGCTACGGTGAAATGCTGCGCATGCTGCATATCGTTCCCGTGCAACCAGAGACCGCCTATGTGCTGGCACTGGACGCGCGCAACAGCGGTCCACCGGCTTTTCTGCACGTGAATCTATGCGAGCGGCAACTACTGTACCCGCAAGGCTGCATTGCCATCCCATTGCGTCAAATTTTGCGCGCACCCAATTGGCAGCGGCTGCAATTTCCACTGGCGTCCGGCCTGCTCGGCGCTTCAACGCGGCCGGTGCAGCTGGAGATATCCGTGGAGGGCGAACATGCCGCCCTGGATATCGACAACGTCAGCCTGCGCGGATCAGCCGATCAGCAGGAACTGGTGCGCAATGGCGGCTTTTCCGACGCAAATGATTACTGGTTTTTCAGCAGCGATCACCACCACCTGCCTTGGCATGTCAAGAACCTCGGTTTGAACCTGTATGTCGAAATGGGCTGGCCGGGTTTGCTGGCCTATGCCGGCCTGCTCTGCAGCGCCGCCGCCGAGCTCTTGCGGCGGGCGCAAGACGCCGCCGAGCGCGCCGAAGCCGCCGCCTTCCTTGCCGCGCTGGTGGCGTTGCAGACAGTGGGCCTGTTCGACAGCCTGTTCGACGTGCCCCGCATCACCGTGCTTTTCATGCTGTTGTTGTGCGCCGCCGCCCTGCGGCCTGCGCATCCCATTCCTTCCACCGCGAGTCCCCCATGCTAAGACATCACCTTTGTTCCCTGTTGCTAGCGCTGAGCCTGCTTCCGTCGGCATCCGCAGACGAACTCAGCCGTACAATCGGCCTGGTCAAGCCATCCGTCGTTGGCATCGGCAGCTTCCAGAAGACCCGCAGCCCCGCCCTGTCCTTCATCGGCTCCGGCTTCGTCATCGAAGACGGCTTGACCATCGTCACTGCAGCCCATGTCGTCAACGAACTGCTGCGAGCGGACTTGGGCGACACGATGGGCGTGCTCGTGCGCGATGGCGATAGCGCGCAGTTCCGTGCCGCCACCATCACGATGATCGACAAGGAGCATGACCTCGCCCGCCTGCGCGTGCGCGGTACACCGCTCCCTGCCCTCAAGCTGGGCAACTCCGCCGCAGTCCAGGAGGGGAAGTCCCTGGCCTTCATGGGCTTCCCGCTCGGCATGGTCCTCGGGCTACGCCAGGTCACGCACCGGTGCACGGTATCCGCAATCACGCCGGTAGCCGCGCCCTCGACCAGCTCCAGCAAGCTCGACGTTAAAGTGCTCAACCAGCTGCAAAAATCGTCCTATGTCGTGTTCCAGCTCGACGGCACTGCCTATCCTGGCAACAGCGGCAGCCCGCTGTTCGATCCCGACACGGGTGAAGTCATCGGCGTGGTCAATATGGTGTTCGTCAAAGGCGTCAAGGAGACAGCCATCAGCGCGCCCAGCGGCATCGCCTACGCCATCCCCGCCAGCTTCCTTGCGCCGGCCACGGAACAGTAGGCTCAGGTCTTGCCCGCGATCAGGCGCCCGGTGATACCCGGCTCGTCCCAGGTGGGGAAGAAGTACGGATAAAAGGAACGCTCCGTGGTCTGCTGCTCCATCAGCCCGCCGAACTGGCGGATCTGCTCTCCCATGTACTCCAGCTCCAGCCGCAGCAGCACGGCCGGTGCACCTACCCGCGGGCAGGCGCGCTCGCCGCCGAAGTCCCGGAAGCCGAGCATGCGCTTGTAGAACATCACATGGCGCGGGTTCACCTCGATCACGTAATCGGTATAGCCATGGATGTTGCGCGCATAGATGTACGAGATGTGGATCAGCGCCGCGAACACGCGTTTGGACACGCCCTTGTCGATCGCCAGCTTCGAAGGCTCGCACAGGCGGCGCCGCTGTTCGCGCAGTTCGTCCAGCTTGTCGCGGAAAATTTCGTCGGCGGGCAGGCCGACTTCGTCGTTATCCAGGCACAGGGACATTGTTCCCACCGTCTGGCCGCCAGTCTCGGCGAACAGCGTTATCTTGTTCGGCGCATGAATGGCGTTGGGATCGACCGAGTAGCCTCGCCATCCGTACATCTTCTTGAGCAACAAGCTGGCCGCTTCGCGGCGGCCTTGCGAGTTGGCCATGCGGATATGGAAGATCTGTTGGTCTAAGGTATGGTCCAATTCCTGATTGGCTACGCCTTCGCCGACCACGAGGTCGCGCAGGCCTGGACCAGCTTCAAAAGAAACTATCGCGTCGTCATATTGCACGGTTGGCATCCTGTCAGGTCTGTCGGCCAGCTGCCGAAAACGGACAAACTGGGCTCATGCTCTTCAGACCTGCCTTTTGGATGAAAAGTTCCCCAACAATCAAAATATTTTTTTGCGTTTCAGAACCAGCCTTCCGGGATCACCAGCACGTCGCCCGGCAGCACCGCCACATTGGCAGAAATATCGCCATCGCGCAACAGGTCCTGCAGCCGCACCGGTATGCTTTGCCGCGTGCCGTTCACGGTGCGGATGATATTGGCCTTGTTACCCGAGGCAAAATCCGTGATCCCCCCCACCGCGATCAGCACATCCATCAGCGACATGCCTTGCCGGTAAGGCAGCGCCTGCGGCTTGGCCGCCTGGCCGATGACACGGATCTGCTGGTTGTACGGCCCGACGAAGCTGTTGACGATGACCGTCGCCATCGGTTGCTGTATGTATTTTTCCAGCGCCTTCTCGACATCGCGCGCCAACTGGGTGGACGTCTTGCCGGCCGCCTGCAGATCTTCGACCAGCGGCGTGGTGATCTTGCCATCCGGCCTGACCGGCACGCTGACCGAAACCTCAGGATTGCGCCAGACATTGATGCTGATGACATCGCCGGCGCCGATCAGATAGTCGCCCTGCGGCGCGACCGCTTCTTCAGGCAGCAGCACGGCGCGGTGCGCACATCCGGCCAGCAGCACCAGCCCGGCCGACAAGGCCATACGCAGAATTGGATGCATGACGTCTCTCGCTTGAATAGTCTGGCTTCCATGATTCAGAAAAGCCGTCCGCCTCTGCTTGATCTGTCTCAACTACTGCCCAGTTAAGAAAAATCCGCATTTTTCGAGCCATATAATTTAGCTTCACTTCCCCCAGATCACCGGAGAAACCGTGCCATGGAGCAGATGATTAGCCAGTTGTTAATCAGCTTGCAGGGGATATGGAAATATCGCTGGCACGCGATCGCCGTCATGTGGCTGGTCGCCGTCGCCGGCTGGGCCAAGGTCGCCACGCTGCCGGACGATTACCAGACGTCGGCGCGTGTGTTTGTCGATACCCAGAGCATCCTGAAGCCGCTGCTGTCCGGCATGACCAGCGTGCCCAACGTCGAGCAGCAGGTCTCCATCATGAGCCGCACCTTGCTGAGCCGTCCCAACGTCGAACGTGTCATGCGCATGGTGGACCTGGATTTGAACGCCAAGACCCCGCGCGATCACGAACAACAACTGGACGAGTTAATGAGCAAGATTAAAATCGGCGGCACCGGTACCTACGACATCTACACCATCACCTACAACAACCGCAATCCCAAGCTGGTGCGCGACGTCGTGCAATCGCTGTTGACCATATTTGTCGAAGGTAGTTTCAAAGGCAAGAATGGTGAAACCAAGAAAGCCGTGCAATTCATCGACGACCAGATCAAAGCCTACGAAGACAAGCTGATCGCGGCGGAAAACTCGGTCAAGGAATTCAAACTCAAGAACAACGGCCTGCTCCCCCGGCAGGGTGTGGACTACAGCAACCAGCTGATGCAGTCGTCCGACGCGCTCAATACCGCCAAGCTGGAGCTGGTCGAAGCCGAACAGGCGCGCAACGCCATCCGCAGCCAGGTCAGCGGCGACGAACCGGTGCTGGGCGCCGACCTGAATCCGGCCAACATCGACAACCCCGAGCTGGACAGCCGCATCTCCGCGCTGAACAAGAACCTGGACACCCTGCGCATGCAGTACACCGAGCTGCATCCCGACATCGTTGCCGCCAAGCGGCTGGTGGCCCAGCTGGAAGCGCGCAAGGTCGAGGAAAGCAAACTCAAACCCGCCGGCGATCCCGGCAAGAATTACAGCCCCATGCTGCAACAGCTCAAGGTGGCGCAGACCGAGGCCGACGCCAAGGTCGCGGCCATCAGCGCCCGCGTGCAGGAGTATGCGGCCCGCCACCAGCGCCTGCTGGCGCAGGCCAACGCCGTGCCGGAAGTCGAATCCGAACTGGCCCAGCTGAACCGCGATTACCTGATCAACAAAGACAACTACGAGAAGCTGATCGGCCGGCGCGAGGCCGCCAAACTGTCCGGTGAACTGAGCTCCGCCACCGACATGATGACCTTCAAGATCATCGATCCACCCACCATTCCGCTGACGCCGGTCGGGCCCAACCGGATTCTGCTGTCCAGTCTGGTCCTCGGCGGCGCGCTGCTGACGGGCGTCGCCGCGGCCTTACTGATCAGCCAGGTGCGGCCCACCTTCCTCAGTCCCAGCGAATTGCGCGAGCGCACCGGCCTGCCGGTGCTGGGCACGGTGTCGATGAACTGGACCGAGAATCAGAAAATCAAACGCCGGCGCGGCCGCTATGCCTTCGGCACCGCCCTGTCCTGCCTGTTTGTGGCTTATGGCGCCGTCCTGGCGGTGGCCGCGTTGCGATACTAGGAGTAGCGTATGGAGCAATCGACCGAGCAAGCGATGCAACGGGGCGGCGCCCCGCGCCATATCGAGATCAACCTCGAACGCCTGAACCAGCTGGGCATGGTGACGCACGATGGCGGACGCACGGCCGTGGCCGAGGACTTCCGCATCATCAAGCGGCCGCTGCTGCGCAACGCGCGCGGCGACCACGATGTCGCGGCGCTGCGGCACGGCAATTTGATCGTCGTCACCAGCGCCTTGCCCGGCGAAGGCAAGACCTATTGCGCTGTCAACCTGGCGATGAGCATCGCGATGGAAATGGACATCACCGTGCTGCTGGTCGATGCCGACGTCGCCCGGCCCTCGGTGCTCAAGGTGCTGGGCCTGCCTGCCGAGCCCGGCCTGATGGACATCCTGCTACGCGAGCAGACCGAACTGTCCGACGTCATCCTGCGCACCAATGTCGCCACGCTGAGCATCTTGCCGGCCGGCCGCGCCAACAAGCACGCCACGGAACTGCTGGCCAGCCGGAGCATGAGCCGGCTGCTGACCGAGATTGCCGAGCGCTACGCCGACCGCATCGTCATCTTCGATTCGCCGCCCCTGCTGATGACCACGGAGGCCAGCGTGCTGGCGGCGCAGATGGGGCAGATCGTCATGGTGGTCGAGTCCGAAACCACCAGCCAGCATGCCGTCAAGGAAGCGCTGCGCCACATCGAACAGTGCCCGCACGTCAGCCTGATCTACAACAAAAGCAAGGCCTTCCCGGGCGGCGAATACTATGGTTATTATGATTAGCCTGGCCCCGAACGGCGCCCCTTATCGCTTGAGCATACTGGTGTTGCTGTCGCTGCCGGCCTGCGCCATACCGGCCGAATGGACCATCGTGCCGTCGGTGCGCGCGCGCCTGTCCTATACCGACAATATGAACCTGGCGCCGCCAGGCCAGGCACGCGGCGAATTCACCACCGAAGTGTCACCCGGTGTTTCCATCGACGCTAACGGACCCGGCCTCACACTGCGGATGGACTATTCTCTGCAGAGAACCCTCCACACCCGCCAGGCCGACCGCAGCACCCAGCAACTCGACGCCAGCGGCCACGCCGACCTCGTGCGCGACTGGCTGTCCATCGACGCCCGCGCCGGCATCAGCCAGCAGAACATGTCGGCCTTCGGCCCGCAGTTGCTGGACCCGAGCCAAACCACCGGCAACAGCAGCACCGTGCGCACCACCAGCATCAGCCCGGTCCTGCGCCACTACTTCCACGGATTGGCGACCGCCCAGTTGCGCTACGACTATCAGCGCGTCAGCAGCGGACGCCTGCTCGGCGTGCGCAGTGACGGCCTCAATCTGCAACTGACCGGCGACAACGGCGGCCAGGGCTGGAACTGGGATCTGCGCGCCGACCGGAAAAACATCGACGACGCCGTGCTGCCGCCCGTTACCATGAGCGACACCGCGCTGACACTGAGCTATCCCGTCAACAGCCGCCTGTCCACCTTCGTCACCGGCGGCTATGAAAAAAGCGACTACCACTCCACCGGCAAGCAACCGGAGGGACGCTACGGTTCGGTGGGCGGCAACTGGACGCCATCGCCGCGCACCCGGGTTTCCGCCAGCGTGGGCCGCCGCTTCTTCGGCAACACCTACAACCTGGACGCCGAATACCGCCTGCGCAGCATGGCCTGGACGCTCAATTACAACGAAAACATCACCACCACGCACGGCGAGTTTCTCAGCATTCCACCCACCGGCCTCAGCGATTTCCTTTACCAGCTATGGGCCACCCGCATTCCCGATCCGCAGACGCGCTTGCAAACCATCAAGGTCTTCCTGCTGATTTCGCAGATGCTGGGTCCGGACGGCAACGTCAACTTCTTCAGCCACCGCTACTATCTGCAAAAAGACTGGCGGCTGGCGACCGTCTACAGCGGCCCGCGCAGCGCGCTGGCATTCAACCTGTCGACCACGCAGCGTACGGCCCAAACCAGCAGCGCCATCGACAGCCCATTACTGGGCCCGGATGAACTGGCGCTGGAAGACCGCACCCGCCAAAGCGCCGCCCAGGCCGGCTGGAACTGGCGCATGTCGCCCCGCAGCAACCTCACCGTCGGCGCCAGCCATAGCCGCGCGGAATCGCTGACCACCGGCCGCAGCGACCGCAACACCGCATTGACGCTGACCCTGACCCATCAGCTGCGCCCCAAGCTCAGCGCCAGTGTCGATCTCCGGCATGTTCGCCACACCAGCAATGCCGGCGGCAACTACCGCGAAAACGGCATCGGTGCGGCCCTGATGGTCGCGTTCTAGAGGAGTCAACCATGCCACGCATCGTCTGCGTCGTCGCCGCCCGGCCCAACCTGATGAAGATGGCGCCCATCCTGCGCGCGCTGGCGCGCACCCTGCCACAGCTGGAAACCGTGCTGGTGCACACCGGCCAGCACTACGACGACAACATGGATGGGGAATTCTTCACCACGCTGGCGCTGCGGGCGCCGGATTTCCGTCTGCAGGTCGGTTCCTGCAGCCATGCACAGCAGACCGCACAGGTCATGCAGCGTTTCGAACCGGTGCTGGAGCAAGCCGCGCCGGCCGCCGTGCTGGTGGTCGGCGATGTCAACTCGACCCTGGCCTGCGCACTGACGGCCGCCAAGAAACAGATACCGGTCTTCCACGTCGAGGCCGGCCTGCGCAGCTACGACCGCGCAATGCCGGAAGAAATCAACCGCCTGCTCACCGACCAGTTGTCGACCCTACTGTTCACGAGCGAGGCCAGCGGCACGATCAATCTGCAGCGCGAAGGCATATCGCCGGCGCGCATCCACTTCGTCGGCAACGTGATGGTTGACACGCTGCAGCACGAGCTGCCCCACGCCACGCCGCCGAAAGAGGTGCTGAGACAGGCGCATCTGGCCGGCTTCGTCGACCACAACGGCAGCTACGCGCTGCTGACGCTGCATCGTCCATCCAATGTCGACGATCCGCGCCGCCTGCGCACGCTGATCGAAACCATCGTCAAGCTCAGTGCCGACGTGCCCATCCTGTTCCCCTTGCACCCGCGCACGCGCGCGATGCTGCAGCTCCACGAGCTCAGCGGCCTGCTGGACACGCCCGGCGTCGCCTGCCTGCCGCCGCAGTCCTATCGCGACATGCTGGGCCTGATGAAGCATGCCCGCGTCGTGCTGACGGATTCCGGCGGCGTGCAGGAGGAAACCACCGCCCTCGGCGTGCCCTGCCTCACCTTGCGCGACAACACCGAACGCCCCGTCACCGTCACCGAGGGCAGCAACGCCATCGCCGGCCGCGACCCGTCCGTCATCCTGGCGCTCGGCCGGGACATCCTGCGCTACGGCGGCAAGGCCGGCCGCATCCCGCAACTATGGGACGGCCACGCCGCCGAACGCATTGCCGACCACATCGGCCTGTGGCTGAACAACCAGGATGACCACTGATGCGCAACGCCCTGTCGATCGACGTCGAGGATTACTTCCAGGTATCCGCTTTCGCTGACCATATCCAGCGTGCCGACTGGTCCGCGCTGCCCTGCCGCGTCGAACCCAATGTCGAACGCATACTCGCGCTGCTGGCCCAGCGGCAAACCCACGCCACCTTTTTCACGCTGGGCTGGATCGCCGAACGCTATCCCGCGCTGGTGCGCCGCATCGCCGACGCCGGCCATGAAATCGCCAGCCACGGCTACGCCCACCTGCGCGCCAGCGAACAGACGCCCGAGCAATTCCTGGACGACGTCAACCGCAGCAAGCAGCTGCTGGAACAGTTGACCGGACAAGCCGTGCTCGGCTATCGCGCCCCCAGTTTCTCCATCGGCGCCGACAATCTGTGGGCCCTGGACAGCCTGCAGGCGGCGGGCTACCGCTACAGTTCCAGCATCTATCCGATCCACCACGACCACTACGGCATGCCCGACGGCGCGCGCTTCGCCTGGCGGCCGCGCGGCGCGCACGGCGTGCTGGAGCTGCCGGTCAGCACCGTGCGCATGTTGGGGCGCAACTGGCCTGCGGGCGGCGGCGGCTACTTCCGCCTGCTGCCCTACGCCGCCTCGCGCTGGGCCTTGCGACGCATCAATTCGGCCGACCGCCAGGCTGGCATATTCTATTTTCATCCGTGGGAACTCGATCCCGGTCAACCCCGGCAGCGCGGCATCGCGCTCAAGACCAGGTTTCGGCACTATCTCAACCTGCACAGGATGGAAGGCCGCATCGCCCGCCTGCTGCACGATTTCTCGTGGGACCGGATCGACCGCATCTTTCTGGGGAATGCATGATGCAATGGAGCGTCGCACAGCTGGGAACGCATGATCACGCGCGCTGGGACGCCTTCGTTCAGCGCTGTCCCAGCGCCACCTTCTTCCACCGCGCCGGCTGGCAGCAAGTGATCGAAGACGTCTTCGGCCATCCCACCTGGTATCTGTACGCCGAGTCGGCCGGCCAGATCCAGGCCATCCTGCCGCTGGCCCAGATCAACAGCCGCCTGTTCGGCAACACCCTGTGCTCGCTGCCTTTCTGCGTCTACGGCGGCATCGCCGCGCTGGAGGATGGCGCCGCGGCCGAGCTCGACCACGCCGCCCAGCAGCTTGCGCGCCGCCTGCGGGTCGATCACCTGGAGTACCGCCACCAACAGTCTATCCACGCGGACTGGCTGCACAAAGACTTGTACGCCACCTTCCGCAAGCCGCTGAGCCCGGACCACGAACAAAACCTGCTCGCCATTCCGCGCAAGCAGCGCGCCATGGTCCGCAAAGGCATGGCCGCCGGGATGGGCAGCGTGATCGACGCCGAGACCGACCGTTTCTACGACAACTACGCCGCCAGCGTGCATAGACTGGGAACGCCGGTATTCAGCCGCCGCTACTTCCGCGCGCTGCAGCAAGCCTTTGGCGACGACTGCGAAATCCTCAGCGTGCAGCAAAACGGCAAGGCCATCTGCTCCGTCATGAGCTTTCATTTTCGCGATGAAGTCCTGCCCTACTACGGCGGTGGCGGCGACGCCGCCCGCGCGCTCGCCGGCAACGACTTCATGTACTGGGAAGTGATGCGCCGCGCCGTCGAGCGCGGCCGCCGGCTGTTCGACTTCGGCCGCAGCAAGTACGGCACCGGCTCGTTCGCGTTCAAAAAGAACTGGGGCTTCGCGCCGCAGCCGCTACGCTACGACTATCAACTGCATCGCGGCAAAAAACTGGCCGACGTACAGCCGCTGAACCCGCGTTTGCAACTGCTGATACGGGCCTGGCGCCTGCTGCCCCTGCCGGTGGCGAACGCACTCGGGCCGCACATCGTGCGCCAGCTGGGGTAGCGTCATGCGCGACTTGCTGTATCTGACCCACCGTATCCCATTCCCTCCCAACAAGGGCGACAAGATACGCGCCTATCACGTCCTGCGCTACCTGCAACGCCACTTCCGCGTCCACCTTGGCAGCTTCATTGACGACGCCGCCGACCAGGTCCACGCCGACCACCTGGCTAGCGATTGCGCCAGCAGCTGTTTCGTCCGCCTGCACCCGCCCCTTGCCCGCCTCGTGAGCCTTCCGGCCTTGTGGCGTGGCGACGCGCTCAGCATCGCCTACTACCGCCACCCCGAACTGCGCGACTGGGTCAAAGGCACGTTGAGCCGGCATCGCATCGACATCGCCATGGCCTTCTCCGGTCCCATGGCGCAATACCTGCCCGCGCGCACGCAACACGGCCCGCTGCACCGCGTGCTGGACCTGGTCGATGTCGACTCGGAAAAATGGCAAAACTACGCCGATCATCGACGCTGGCCGTCGTCCGCGCTGTACCGGCGCGAAGGCCGCAGCCTGCTGGAATTCGAACGCGCCGCCGCCCGCAGCTTCGACCAGGTGCTGCTGGTCTCCCGCGCCGAAGCCGCCCTGTTCCGCCTGCGCGCGCCGGAATCGGCCCACAAGACCGGCTACTTCAACAACGGCGTCGACAGCAGCTATTTCTCCCCGCAGCCCGGCTTCCCCGATCCCTACACCAACGCCCGCGTGCTGGTGTTCACCGGCGCCATGGACTACCCACCGAACGTGGAAGCGGTGGTCTGGATGGCCGAACAGGTCATGCCGGCATTGCGGCAGGAATTCCCCGATGTGCAGTTCCATATCGTCGGTTCCAGGCCCAGCCCGGCCGTGCAAGCGCTGACACGCCAGCCGGGCATCCACGTCAGCGGTGCCGTGCCAGATATCCGCCCCTACCTGCACCATGCGGCGCTCGCGGTGGCCCCGCTGCAGATTGCGCGCGGCATACAGAACAAAGTCCTGGAAGCGATGGCGATGGGAAAAACAGTGGTCGCAACGCCGCAAGCGCTGGAGGGCCTTTCCGCCGTGCCAGGACGAGACCTGATCAGTGCCGCCGGCGCGGCCGAATTCATCCACCACATCAGCCGGCAGCTGCGCAACCCGGGCGACCTCGGCGCCGCCGCCCGCCAGCGGGTGCTGAACGACTATCAATGGGGGAAAAACTTGCAACGACTGGGCGTCGTGCTGGGCGTCACCGAATCCCATCCATCCCAGGCGGAGCAGTCGCCATGACCGCCGCCCTGTCGCCAGTAACGGCGCCGGTCCCCATCCCGCCGCCACGTCCCGGAAACCACTGGACACATGCCTGCCTGCTGCTCGCGCTGACTGGCCTGATCGCTACCTACTGGGCGACAGTTGCCGCCATTGCCGAGTTGTGGTGGCATTCCCAAACCTTCGCCCATGGCTTGCTGGTGTCGCCGGTCTGCGTCTGGCTGGTATGGCGCCAACGCGCCGGGCTCGCCGCTTGCCCGCGTCATCCATCGCTGTTCATGCTGTTGCCTCTTGCAATGCTGGGTGCGCTCTGGTTTCTTGCCACGGTGGCCAACGTGCCGGTGTTGCAGCAGTACTGCCTGGTCCTCATGATCGTCGCGACTGTCGTGCTGGTGCAAGGCCGGCGCTACGCGCGCGCCATCGCTTTTCCGCTGGCCTACCTGGTGCTTGCCGTGCCGTTCGGCGAAGTCTTCATCCCACCGTTGATCGAATTCACCGCCGCCTTCACGGTGGCCGCGCTGCAACTGGTGGGCATACCCGTCTTCCAGGACAACAACGTCCTGTCCCTGCCGAGCGGCAGCTGGTCCGTCGTCGAAGCGTGCAGCGGCCTGCGCTACCTGATCGCGTCGGTCGCGCTCGGCACGCTGTACGCCCACCTGAGCTACCGCAGCCGCTTCCGGCAGGCCGCCTTCGTCGCCGTAGCCCTGGTGCTGCCCATCGTCGCCAACGGCCTGCGCGCTTTCCTCATCGTCCTGATCGGCCACCACAGCAACATGACGCTGGCCGTCGGCATCGACCATTTGATTTACGGCTGGCTATTCTTCGGCATGGTCTCGGCGCTGATGTTCTGGGTTGGCGCCCGCTGGCGCGACGATGTCATGCCCGCGCCAGCGAAGGCCAGCGCGCTTCCGGCAACCCCGCCTCAGGCAGTCCATCCGGCAGCGCTGATCCGGGCGACGCTGGCCGGCATGGCGATAGCCGCAGTCTGGCCGCCGCTGGCCTATCTCGCGCTGCGCGCGCCGCCGATGGAGCAAGAGCAGCAAGCGCAGCTGTCGTTGGCGCCGCCGCCCGCGCCATGGCAGGCCAGCGAGCTGTCGGCCAGCGATTGGCTCATCCCCCATGCGGGCGAGCCGCTGCGTTGGAGCGCCAACTACAGCAACGGCGACCACCAGGTCGCGCTGCAACTGACCTGGTACCGCCACCAGTCCAAGGACAAGGAAATACTGACGCAAGTGTGGAAAACGCCGCCGTCCGCAAGCCCTCACTGGAAGCAACTGGCCGACACCACCCGCCAGATCGACCTGGCCCGGCGCCGCGTCACCGTCCGGCAGACCATCGTGCAGGCCGGCGACGTCAAATTGCTGGTGTGGCGCTGGTACCGGACTGCCGGCCGCGACACGGCCAGCCCGCTGCTGGTCAAGCTGCTGCTGGCCCGCAGCAAGCTGCTGGGCAAGGATGACGACGGCGCAGAGATCGCCCTCGTCGCCCGCTACGACGAACAACCGGCCCAAGCCGCCATCCCCATGCAGCGCCTGCTGTCGGACATGCTGCCCGCCATCGATCAAGGACTCGCCCATGTTGCCGGACACTGAGATGGCCGCCGCGCCGCTGATCGTGCACTTGATCCACCGCCTGGACGTGGGCGGCCTGGAGAACGGCCTGATCAACCTGATCAACCACCTGCCGCCGGGCCGCTACCGCCACGCCATCGTCTGCCTGCGCGACTACACCGACTACCACCTGCGCATCGAGCGGCCCGGCGTGGAAATCATCAGCATCAACAAGCGCGACGGCAAAGACTGGGGCCACTATCTGCGCCTGTTTCAGACGCTCAAACGCCTGCGCCCGCTGCTGATCCACACCCGCAACCTGTCCGGCATCGAAGGCCAGCTGCTGGCGGCCTGCGCCGGCGTGCGCCTGCGCGTGCACGGCGAGCACGGCCGCGACATCGACGACCTGCACGGCCTGAGCCTCAAGTACCGCTGCCTGCGCAAACTGCTGCGGCCGCTGATCGGACACTTCATCGCCGTCAGCAAAGACCTGGAAGCCTGGCTGATCGGCACCATCGGCGCGCGGCCGCAGCACGTCACCCACATCGGCAACGGCGTCGACAGCCTGCAATTCCATCCCAGGCTGGGGCCGACCGCCGCCGTCGGCCCCGCCGGCTTCCTGTGCGAGGACGCCTACGTCATCGGCAGCGTCGGCCGCATGGCCGAGGTCAAGGATCACCTGTCGCTGGTGCAAGCCTTCATCCTCTTGATCGCCGAGCACGCATTGCCGCGCAACCGCCTGCGCCTGCTCATCGCCGGCGACGGCCCGTGCCGCCAGGCCTGCCTCGACCTGCTGCGCCAGGCTGGCATGGAAGAGCTTGCCTGGCTGCCCGGCACCCGCGACGACATCCCGCAACTGATGCGGGCCATGGACGTGTTCGTCCTGCCATCATTGGCCGAAGGCACGTCCAACACCATCCTGGAAGCGATGGCGAGCGGCTTGCCGGTGGTGGCCACCGCCGTCGGCGGCAATCCCGACCTGGTGCACAGCGGCTGGACCGGCACGCTGGTGCCGCCCCGTTCGCCGGCCATGCTGGCCGACGCCATCAACGACTACTACCGCCTGCCCGCGCTGGCCGCCAGCCACGGCCAGCGCGGCCGCCGCCGCGTGCTGGCCGAGTACAGCCTGATCGCGATGGCCGACGCCTACCTGGCCGTCTACGATTCCCTCGCCGCCCCACCGCAACGCGATCGATGAAAGGATAGCCATGTGCGCCATCGCCGGAATCTACGACCTCCACCATCACACCGACATCGACGCCGGCCTGCTGCGCGCCATGACCGACATCCAGTTCCACCGCGGCCCCGACCAGGGCGGCGTTCACCTGGAGCCGGGCATCGCCCTCGGCCACCGGCGCCTGTCCATCATCGACCTGAGCGGTGGCCAACAACCCTTGTTCAACGAAGACCACAGCGTGGCCGTGGTCTACAACGGCGAGATCTACAACTACCGCGAGCTGATGCGCGAGCTGCAGCACTACGGCCACACCTTCCGCACCCAGTGCGACACCGAGGTCATCGTCCACGCCTGGGAGCAATGGGGCGAGCGCTGCGTCGACCACTTCCGTGGCATGTTCGCCTTCGGGCTGTGGGACCGTCGCCAGCAAAGCTTGTTCCTCGCGCGCGACCGGCTCGGCGTCAAGCCCCTGCACTATACCGTGCTCGACGACGGCCAACTGCTGTTCGCCTCCGAACTCAAGGCGCTGCTGACGCACGACGGACTGCGGCGCGAGCTGGACCCGCTTGCGGTCGAGGAATATTTCGCCTACGGCTACATCCCCGAGCCGCGCACCATCTTCCGCCAGGCGCGCAAGCTGGAGCCCGGCCACACGCTGCTGCTGCGCAAAGGCCAGCCGTTGGCCCAGCCACGGCGCTACTGGGATATCCCTTTCGCCACGCAGGCACCGCGCAGCGAAGCCCAGGCCAGCGATGAATTGCTGCAGCGCCTGCGCGAAGCCGTCCGCATCCGCCTGGTGGCCGAGGTGCCGTTGGGCGCCTTCCTGTCCGGCGGCGTCGACTCCAGCGCCGTGGTGGCGATGATGGCGCAGGAGTCCACGAAGCCGGTCAACACCTGCTCGATTTCCTTCGGCGATCCCCAGTTCGACGAGACCGCCTACGCGCAGCTGGTGTCCGATCGCTACGCCACGCGCCATCACACGCAGACTGTGGAGCAGCACGACATCGACCTGGTCGACCAACTGGCCGGCCTGTACGACGAACCCTACGCCGACAGTTCCGCTCTGCCGACCTACCGCGTCTGCCAGCTGGCACGCCAGCGCGTGACGGTCGCGCTGTCCGGCGACGGCGGCGACGAGAACCTGGCCGGCTACCGCCGCTACCGCTGGCACCTGCACGAAGAACGCTGGCGCACCATGCTGCCGCTAGGCCTGCGCAAACCGCTGTTCGGCACACTCGGCCGGCTCTACCCCAAAGCCGACTGGGCGCCGCGCCCGTTGCGCGCCAAGACCACCTTCGAAGCGTTGGCGCGCGACACGGTATCGGCCTACTTCCACAGCGTCAGCATCATGAGCGACGCCATGCGCAAAGCCCTGTTCAGCGAGCGCCTCAAGCGCGACCTCGACGGCTACCACGCGGCCGACGTGCTGCATCGCCATGCGCGCAACTGTCCCTCCGGGCACGCCTTATCGCGGGTGCAGTACCTGGACCTGAAAACCTATCTGCCGGGCGACATCCTTACCAAGGTCGACCGCGCCAGCATGGCGCACGGCCTGGAAGTGCGCGTACCGCTGCTGGACCACACGCTGGTGGAATGGATGTCCGGCCTGCCGCCGGAGTTGAAGTTGCGCGGCACTACCGGCAAATACCTGTTCAAGCGCGGCCTGGAGCCGCATCTGCCGAAGGAACTGCTGTACAGGAACAAGATGGGCTTCTCGGTGCCGCTGGCGGACTGGTTCCGCGGACCGCTGCGCAGCCACCTGGAGCGCAGCCTTGCCAGTCCCGTGCTGGCCGATTGCGGCCTGTTCAATCTCGACCAGGTTCAGCAACTGGTCGCGCAGCACCTGTCCGGCCGCTCCGACCACAGCGCCCCTCTGTGGTCGCTGCTGATGTTCGAATCGTTCCTGCGCCAGTTGCCGGCCGCCGCGCCGCGCAACTGCGCACGAAAGGCGGCATGACCATGCGCGTGCTCCACATCCTCGACCATTCGCTGCCGCTACACAGCGGATACACTTTCCGCACGCTGGCGATC
The DNA here is from genome assembly GCF_009380165.1 of Rugamonas rivuli. Taxonomy (GTDB): domain Bacteria; phylum Pseudomonadota; class Gammaproteobacteria; order Burkholderiales; family Burkholderiaceae_D; genus Rugamonas; species Rugamonas rivuli. The sequence goes on along the minus strand of NZ_WHUF01000001.1, from coordinate 542,247 downwards.
CTGCGCCAGCAACGCGCGCTGGGCTGGCACACCACCCACCTGACCAGCGCCAAGCAAGGCGCCGGCCCGGGCGAGCAGGAAGTCGACGGCTGGCATTTCTACCGCACGCCACCGCTGCGCAACTGGTGGTCGCGCCTGCCGCTCATGCGGCAATGGAGCGTGGTCGCCGGCCTGCACCGGCGCCTGCTGCAGATCGCGCCCAGGATCCGTCCCCACATCCTGCACGCGCACTCGCCCGCGCTGACCGCCCTGGCGGCGCTGCGCGCCGGGCGCGCACTGGGCATCCCCGTAGTCTACGAAATCCGCGCCTTCTGGGAGGACGCCGCCGCCGACCATGGCACCAGCCGCGCAGGCGGTGTCCGCTACCGGCTCACGCGCGCGCTGGAAAACTACGTGCTGCACCGCGCCGACGCCATCACCACCATCTGCGAAGGCTTGCGCAGCGACATCGTCGCCCGCGGCATACCCTCCGCCAAAGTCACCGTGATACCGAACGCGGTCGAGAGCAGCCGACTGCCGCCCCCGCCCGCCATGCACCCGCTGGCGCCCGCGTTTGGCCTGCGCCTGGGCGACGGGCCCGTGCTGGGCTTTATCGGCTCCTTCTACGCCTACGAAGGCCTGGCGCTGCTGATCGTCGCGCTGCCACGGCTGCTGAAAGACGCACCGCGCCTGCAGTTGTTGCTGGTCGGCGGAGGGCCGCAGGAAGCCGAGCTGCGCGCGCTGGTCGACAGGCTGGACCTGCGCGCCACCGTCAAGTTCGCCGGCCGCGTGCCGCACGAGCGCATCGCCGACTACTACCAGCTCACCGACATCCTGGTCTACCCGCGCCTGCCGATGCGGCTGACCGAGCTGGTCACGCCGCTCAAGCCGCTCGAAGCGATGGCGCAAGGGCGGCTGGTGCTGGCCTCCGACGTCGGCGGCCACCGCGAACTGATCGAGCACGGCAAGACCGGCATGCTGTTCAAGGCCGGCGACGCGCAGTCGCTGACACTGCAATTGCTGCAATTGCTGCGCCATGCGGAAACCTGGCCGGCGCTGCGCAGGCAAGCCCGTGCCTATGTCGAGAGCGAGCGCAACTGGCCCGCCAGCGTTGCGCGCTACGCTCCTATCTACCAGCGCCTGTGCGCGCAGGCGCCATGAACGCGCCAGCTGGCCGCGACGCCGGCGCCACGCCGGACGGCATCGCCGGTCTGCGGATTGCGCTGGTTGGACCGCTGCCGCCCCCCGCCGGCGGCATGGCCAACCAGACCGCGCAGCTGGCCAGCCTGCTGCGCGACGCCGGCGCCATAGTCGATGTAGTGCAGGTCAACCCGCCGTGGAGGCCGGCCTGGGCCGCATCCGTGCGCGGACTGCGCGCCGCGCTGCGCCTTCCCCCGTATTTGTGGCACTTGTGGCGGGCGGCAGGCCAGGCGCAACTCTTCCACGTGATGGCCAACTCCGGCTGGTCATGGCACTTGCACGCCGCGCCCGCTATCTGGATCGCCCGCCTGCGCGGCAAAGGCGTGTTGCTCAACTATCGCGGTGGAGAGGCCGAAGCCTTCCTGGCCCGCCGAGCCTCACTGGTCCGCTTCAGCATGCGGCGCGCACACCAGGTAGTGGTGCCGTCCACTTTCCTCGCCGAAGTCTTCAGGCGCCATGGCGTGAGCGCGCAAATCGTCCCCAACATCGTCGACCTGGCGCTGTTCCGGCCGTCGGACTGCGCCGCCCCGCACGCGTCCATCCTGATCGCCCGTCACCTGGAGCCGCTGTACGACCATGCGACGGCCTTGCGCGCCTTTGCCATCGTCCGCCGCAGCCTGCCGCACGCCCACCTGACCATCTGCGGCGAAGGCCCCGAGCTGCAGCGGCTGCAACAACTGGCGCAGATACTGGACGTCAGCGACGCCGTGCACTTCGCCGGCAAGCTGGACAATGCCGCCATGGCCGGGCAATACCGACTCTGCGATCTGGCACTTAATCCCAGCCTGGCCGACAACCAGCCGATTTCCATCCTGGAAGCGTGGGCCAGCGGCGTGCCGGTCGTCAGCACCGGCGTCGGCGGCGTTCCTCATCTGGTGCGCGACCAGATCAACGCCGTGCTCGTTCCGCCGCAAGACCCGGCGGCGATGGCGCAGGCCATGCTGTCCGTGCTCCAGCATCCATCCCGCGCGTGGTCGCTCGCCAGCGCGGGCAGGCAGGCAGCCCGGCGCTACGCCTGGCCCCAGGTCGCTCCGTTGCTGATGGCGCAGTACCGGCTGGTGTTGAAACGCCCGCCCGCTGTCGGCTACACGGCGCTGGTATCCACCCTGCTGTTCCCCGTGCATGAGATGCTCAAGCGGCACCGCAGCGTCAGCCTGCGGCGGAACATGGAGCGCAGCCAATGGTGGTCGCCGCAGCAACTGGAAGCGCTGCAGCTGCAACGCCTGCGCGCACTGTTGCTGCATGCCTCCGAGCACGTGCCTTACTTCCGCCAGCTCTACACCCGACTCAACTTCGACGCCAACCGCGTCCACGACCTGCGCGACCTGCGCTGCCTGCCCATACTGAACAAAGCTGAAATCAACCGCCATCGTGACGACTTCGTCGCAGAAAACGCCGGTCCGCTGCGACGTTTCAACACCGGCGGCTCCAGCGGCGAACCGCTGATTTTCTTCCAGGGCAAGGATCGCGTCAGCCACGACGTCGCCGCCAAGTGGCGGGCCACGCGCTGGTGGGGCGTCGATATCGGCGACCGCGAAGCGTTGATGTGGGGCTCGCCCATCGAACTGAACGCGCAGGACCGCTGGCGCATGCGACGCGACCGTCTGCTGCGCAGCCTGCTGCTGCCGGCCTTCGACCTGTCGCCCGCCCGCCTGGACGATTACCTGGGCCGGCTGCAACGCCTGCGCCCCGCCATGCTGTTCGGCTACCCGTCCGCCATGTGCCTGCTGGTCCGGCACGCGCACAGCCGCCGGATTGCGCTGGACGGCCTGGGCGTCAAGGTCGTGTTCGTTACGGCCGAACGCCTGTACGACGAACAACGCGCGCTGCTGGAGCGAGCCTTCGCCGCCCCGGTCGCCAATGGCTACGGCGGACGGGACGCGGGTTTCCTCGCCCACGAATGTCCGGAAGGCGGCATGCACATCACCGCCGAAGACGTCATCATCGAAATCGTCGATGCCCAGGGCGCGCCGGTCGCGCCGGGCGACAGCGGCGCCATCCTCGTGACGCACCTGGCCAGCCGCGACTTCCCCTTCATCCGCTACGCCACCGGCGACGTCGGCGCGCTCGACACCCGCCCCTGCCCCTGCGGACGCGGCCTGCCGCTGCTGAAGCGGGTCGAAGGCCGCGTCACCGATTTTGTCGTGGCGCGCGACGGCACCGTCATGCACGGCCTGGCGCTGATCTACGTGCTGCGCGACCTGCCCGAAATACGCGCCTTCAAAATCATCCAGGAAAGCCTGGACACCACCCGCGTGCTGCTGGTCAGCGTGAGCGGACTGCCCCCGGCCCTGCGGCTGAGCATCATCAGCCAGTTCCGCGCCAGGCTGGGGGCGTCCGTGGAGATACTGATCGACGAGGTGACGGACATCCCGGCGGAAGCGTCGGGCAAGCACCGCTACGTCATCAGCAAAGTTTCGTCCCATTGAAGCCGGAGGCCCTATGCCCATCGTTTCCTACACCGTGCTGAGCCTGCTGTTGGCAATCTCGCTCTACGCGCTGCACAAGCTGCGCAGCATGCACATCATGCTGTACGACGTGCGCGACCAGGCGCACCACGACCAGGCCGGCCTGTTCCGGCAGCTGGAGGCCCTGCAAGGTCTGTACATCGAACTCGATCTCCGCCACAGCCTGCCGCCGACGCGGGGCTGGGCCGCGTCGCCCGACTTTTTGCTGGAAGTGGCCCGCCATGCGCGCACCCTGCGGCAGGCGACTGTGCTGGAGTGCAGCAGCGGCGTTTCCACCCTGGTGCTGGCGCGCTGCATGCAGTTGAACGGCGGGGGCAAGGTCTACAGCCTGGAGCACGACGTGCATTTCGCGGCGCAGACCCGCGCCCAACTGCGCCGCCACGGCCTGCAGGATTTCGCCACGGTGATCGACGCGCCGCTGACGCCGTACGACCTCGATGGACTATCCTGGCCCTGGTACGACCTGGCGCAATTGCCGGCGCTGCCGAGCTTCGATCTGCTGGTGATCGACGGGCCGCCGCAGGCCACGCGCGCACAGGCGCGCTACCCGGCCGGGCCGCTGCTGTTCCCTCGCCTGACGGCCGGCGCCGCCGTCTACCTCGACGACGCCGCACGGCCGGACGAGCAAGCTATCCTGCGCCGCTGGCGGCAGGAATTTCCGAAGCTGGCGCATTCGTCCCCTGGCTGCGAAAAGGGCTGTGCCGTGTTGCGCTTCAGCTAGCGTTCCGCCGCCACGGTACGCACGATACCGGTCTCCTCTGGATGCGCACTGTGATAGCGTTCGCGCGCGGCGCGCATCCTGGCCAGATGGCCGGCCACGTTGTCGTTCCGCAGTTCGACGCCGAAATCGTCCTGCGCCTCGCCGCGCCCGAACATCCGCGCCACGATCATGGCGCCGACATTGCTGCGGTAGTGAGACGTTTCCCAGTAGTACTGCATATCGGACTGCTTGCTGACCTGGGGTACGGCCTCCGTGGTCACGCTGTTGAAGCCGGAAAAATCATGGATGCGCACATCGCAACCCGCCGAGCGATGCCGCTGTACCAGCTCCGCCAGGCCTGTCTGCCAGGCTTCCATCGCGGGCCATTTTCCGGCCCAGTACAAGCCGTCGATCGTCATCGCGTGAGTGGGGTTGATGTACAGCCGAATGACGGTCCCGGCCTTGCACAGGGCGGCCACGCTGCTGTCCAAGGCCACTGTCGCCGAGACGGTCGGCCCCGCCCCACGGATGAATTCGCGGACTCTGGGCGCCACGGCCGCTCCGGTTCCTCCCTGACTGTCGATGCGGTCGCGCACGCAGACAGCGTCGCGCTGGCCGTACAAGGCCAGACTCGAATGACAGGCGCTGCCAAAAGTGCCGCGCAGCAAACGGATCGAATCGGCCGTCATATCGAAGCTCAATGCCCGCCTGGCGTTGATCAGTCCGCGCCGCCACAGGTACAGCGGGCCATCGGCCACCAGTTCGCGGTCGAAGTCCGTGTTACCGATCTCCATGGAAAACGATGGCGCATCGATGCCCCACACCACAGTTTTCAGCTGCCCAACCTGGGCCGCGTGACGCACCATCGCCATCGCATCGCCCAGTGACGCGCCCGACAGCGCGCCATTGAACACAGCCTGGCCGGCAAAAGCCATCGCGCGCGGCGGCAGGCCCAACTCGGTACGGGAATTGCCGGCGTACAGGACGGCAGGCTTGAACTTGGCCAGCGCATAAGTCTTGCCCCAGGCACTCAATTTTTCCCGGCCCGGCTGCAAACGCAGAACTTGCGGCGTTTGCCACTGGTGGGTCAGGTAGGGATCGACCAGATAGTTCAGCGTCGTCACCGTGCCGATCACCAGCGCACTGCTGCCACAAAAGACGGTAACGTAACTACGCGGGTCCATGATCAAAATTGGAAATAGAGGAACTCGCTAACCCGGTTCATGCTAAACACGCAAGCAAGAAACAGCATGGAAAACGCCAGCCCCCAGTAACTGTGCGGGCACCAGCTCCACAGCAAGCAGCTTGGCGTACCCAGCAGCTGCTCGATGCACGGCGCGTAGTGGCGGAAGATCTGCTGCGTATTCGGCGCGGCAAAGGCCAGGACCATGGCAAGCAGCAGCGCCGGCATAGCCACGCCGCTGAAGTCGATCCAACGTATGCCCTCGAAACTGCAGCCCACCGGGAAATAAGATGCGTACGCCTCCAGCCCGTGCGGTAAGGCCACGCCATTGCCTCCCACCATGGCATGCAGGATATCGCCGGCGGTCGACAGGTCTGGCGCGCGGAACACCACCCATGCAGCCAGCACCGCGAAAAAGGTCAACATCCGCCCCCAGCAGCGCGGCGGCCCCTGCCCCGCCAGCGCGCCCCAGCCATGATGCATCACCAGATACACACCATGCAGGCCGCCCCACACCACGAACGACCAGCCGGCCCCATGCCACAGGCCGCCCAGCAGCATCGTCAACATCAGGTTGCGATAGCGGCCGTGGCGATTGCCGCCCAGCGGCACGTACAGATAGTCGCGCAGGAAGCGGGACAAGGTCATGTGCCAGCGGCGCCAGAATTCAGCGATGTTCGCAGCTTGATACGGGGAGTTGAAGTTAAGCGGCAGCTTCACGCCGAACAGCCGCGACAAGCCTATCGCCATATCCGAGTAACCGGAAAAGTCGAAATACAGCTGGAAGGCGTAGGCCAGCGCGCCTATCCAGGCTTCCACCAGCTGCGGGTGCGCATCCACGGCGAACACCGGGCCGGCCAGCGTCGACAAGGGATCGGCCAGCAACACCTTCTTGGCCAGGCCGACGACAAAGATCGAAAGGCCGACCGCCATATCGGCCGCGTTCAAGCCGGGCGGCCGTTCGAACTGCGGCATCATCTCCTTGTGATGCAGCACCGGTCCCGCGATCAGGTGCGGGAAGTAGCTGACGAACAAGGTGTAGTGCACCAGGCGATACTCCCCGGCCAGCCCGCGATAGCAATCGACCAGGAAGGCGATCTGCGTAAAAGTGAAGAACGAGATGCCGATCGGCAGCAGTACCTCCCAGGCCTGCAGATGCGCGCCAGTCAGCGCATTGACGCTGCCGATAAAGAAATTCGCGTACTTGTAATACCCCAGCAAAGCCAGATTGGCCGCCAGCGCGAACACCAGCCAGCGCCTGCGCCGCGCCGCGACGGCCGCCAGCATGCGTCCCGCGACCCAGTAGTTGAAGAGTATCGACGCCATCAGCAGCGGCAGATAGCGCACATTCCAATAACCGTAGAAAAACAGCGACACCAGTGCCAGCCACCCGGTGGCCCAGCGCGGCCGCACGCGTGCCAGCAAGGCATACCCGGCCAGCACGAACGGCAGGTACAAGAACAAGAATCCCGACGAATTAAACAGCACGGCGCGTCCCCTGTTCCCGCCGCGTCCTGTGATACAGCTCGGTATAGCAGGCAACCATTTGTTCGGCCACGCGCTGCCAGCTATAGCGTTCGACCAGCGCCCGCACGGCCGCGCGCTCTGGCGGATTACCCAGCAGTTCCAGGACGGCTTGCCGCAGGCCCGTCGCATCATCCCAATGCAACTGACGCAAGGCGAAGCTGCTATCGGGCAGGTTGAGCGCGCTCTCGTTCGTCATCACCACCGGCGTACCCGCCGCCAAGGCCTCCAGCACCGACAGCGGGAATACTTCGCCGTGGCTGGGCAAGGCCAGCACCGAAGCGCTGGCGTAGGCGCTGGCCAACAAGGGATCGTCATGTTCCAGCTGGCCCAGCCAACGCACCCGTGGCGCCGCCAGCAGCTGCTGCAGATAACTCTGGTGCTGGCGTTGTGCCCTGCCTATCAGTACCACCGGCAATTCGGTCGACGCCAGCGCCTGCACCAGCCCCAGCTGGTTCTTGTAGGGAGAGATCGCCCCCACCATCAGCACAAACGGCCCGGTCAATCCCGTGCAGCGCCGGAACTCCTCCTGCCGCGCACCGAAGAAATGAGGGCTGATGCCGTTGGGAAGCACGCGTATCTTGGTCTCCGGCGTATGAAACGCGCTGACGATGGCGTCACGCTCCGCCGGCCCCAGCGCGATCACCAACTGCGCCAGCTGCAAGGCGCGCTTGGTCTGCGCGTAGCTGGTCTGCACGGCCCAGCCCGTCAGGCGGCCGGTCAGACGGTCCGCCAGCCTGGCGCGCATGCCGTCCATCCTCGTCCAGCCCGGAGACAGCAAGGCCGACAGCACGACCGGCACGCCGAGGTCGGCAGCCAGCTCCACCAGCCGGTGATTGCCGTTGATTGCAGAGAACACGTGGATCAGGTCGAACTGATCCAGGCGCTGGCGATTGGGATCGACCAATTCCACCTCCAGCCCCGGCGCGGACTGGGCCTGCAAAGCGTCCAGCGTCGAGCGCACCTGCACCTGGAGGCCGCCCTCGCGCTGGAACAACATGGGATATGAAAGGATTCCTATGCGCATATACGATCCCTTATTTGCCGAGCATTGCCCAGGCCTTGCGTCCCGCCAGCGTGCATTCGGCGGCTAGTTCGTGCCGGAAGCAAAGTACCGCCCCCAGCCACGGCAGCAAGGCGGACAGCGCCGCGATCATCAGTTGGTTCAACGCGTACGCCGGTTGCATCGGATAGCAGGCGACCAGCAACAGCGGCCCGCACAGGCTGACGGATGCCACCAGCGCGCTGCACCTGACCGCGACAATCAAAGCCCACAGCTGCAAGCCCGCCAGCCGCCGCAGATACATAAAAGTCCAGCAGCTTCTGAATACCGCGCCAACCACCACCGCCCAGGCCACCCACTCCAGGCCGAATGGCGCCGCCAGCAAAACGGCCACGACGCGTACCGGCACCGACAGCGCTTCGAGCTTGGCCTGTGTACGCACGGCCCCCATCGCCACGAACAGATAGCGCGCCATGCTGAACATGCTATACAAGGCACTCGACAGACATATGACGCGTATCAATGGGACGCATGCGTCCCACTGGTCGCCGTACAGCACCCGCACCACGTCCGGCGCCATGATCGCCACGAAACCGAAGAAGGGCCAGGCCAGCACCGTCATGTAACTGGCGGTGGTCAGATAGGCCAGCCGCAGGTCGCCGCCTGCACGCGCCTGCGCGGAGAACAGCGGGAACAGCACCGGCGAGATGGCCCCCGTCACCAGCTGGTTGAACACGTTGACCACCCCTTGGGCCTTGCCGAAAATGCCAACCTCGGCAACGCCCATCATCTTGCCGATGATCAGGTCCGGCGCAGCGACTCCGAGCTCGTCGATAACGCTGCTCGCGGTGGAGATGGAGCCAAACGACAATATCGCCTTCATCCCGCGCCGCGCTGGCAGCCAAGGCAGGCCGCGCGGCCAGCAGCAGATGCTCGCCGTCAGCGCGGCGACGGTGCCGGCGACGGCGCCCCACACCAGGCTTAAATAGCCGTATCCGAACCACGCGCCAGCGACGGAAACCAGCAATTGCGTCACGCTGCTGGTGATGTTGATCCCGAAGATCGCGGAAAACCGCATCTGCCGCCGCAGATACGGCAGTGCCAGCGAACTGAAAGGGATCAGCAAAAAATTGATCGACAATAGTTGCAGCACCGTACTCAAGCGCGGATCGCGATAGAAGCGCGCCGCCAGGCCGCTGCTGAGCAGCACCGCCAGCGCCAGCGACCACGCGACGCACAGGCTGGTGCCCAGCGCCGCCCGCAACTTTTCTTCGGTCAGCTGTTTTTCCTGGATCACGTAGGACCCGACGCCGAAGTCCCGCACAGCCTGCGCCAGGCCGGCCAGCACGGCGCCGACTGCGTAGACGCCGATCTCGGCCGGTGTGAGCAGCCGCGCGAGTATCATCGTTCCGGCCGTGTTCAGCACCAGCAAGGTGTATTTCTCGGCGAAGGAAACCAGGAAGGACCAGCGCGCCTGCATCGCCGCGCCTCAGATCAGCTGATCGTAAAAGGCAAGCACCTGCTTGCCCACCACCGCGCAGCTGTAGCGGGAGACCGCCTCTTCCCGCGCCAACCGTCCCATGCTCCGCCGCCGCTCCGCATCGTCCAGCAGACCCGAGACAGTGGCCGACGCCGCCTCAAGATCGTGCACCGGCACCAGCACGCCGCCCTGGCTGTCGCGCAGGATATCGGCGCTGCCCGGCACGTCGGTCGCCACCACGGGCACGCCACAGGCCATGGCCTCGATGGTCGCAATGCCGAAGCCCTCGTTCCAGCTCATCAGGATGTGCAGGTCCAGCGCCGGCAACACTGTTTCAATCGACGCGACAAAACCGGTGAAGACGACGAACGGCGCCAGTCCGGCCTGGCGAACCCTTTCCTTCACGGCCACCTCCAGCGGCCCGCTGCCGGCCATGAGCAGATACAATTGCGGATGGCGCTGACGCAGCGACACGAACAACTCAAGCAATGCCATCGGCCGCTTCTGCTCGGAAAGACGCGCCGCGGCGCCGATCACCAGCGCATCCTCCGGCAGTCCCAGCGCCGAGCGCGCGGCATGGCGCAAGCCCTCGCCCGGCTTGAAGCGATCGACGTCGACGCAGTTCGGTATCACGGCGACGCGCGTGGAGGCCCGCAGATATGGCCGGTAGATCGCCATGAAGTGTTCCAGCGCGGACTGCGATACCGCGTACACCCCGCGCACGCCATCGAAGGCTTGCCGCAACAAGGGCCGGTGCCAGGCGCTGATCTCCGCCGCCGGAAAGGCGTTATGCACGCTGACCACCGCAGGCAAACGGCAGTAGCGCGCCAGCCACAACACGGAAGCGCCATAATTCGTCCAGCACCAGGCCACATGCACCAGGTCCGCGCGAAACGCCCGCAACCGCCGCGCAGCCCACAGCCGCGCCCGCAGCAGATTCCAGCGGCGCCACGCCCATTGCTCGAAAAAACGGGGCGGATCGAACTCCGCCACCGTGATCTGTTCGCGCGCCAGCTGCGCCGCCCACGCGTCGATGCCTGCGAAGCGGCGCAGCGCCAGGCTGCCATCCGCACCAGCCTGCCGCAGATAGCGGACCTCCTGCGCCATGCGCATCTCCATGCCGCCCAGTTCGCCCGAGTAACTGGTGATCAAGACCTGGCGGCCAGTGCCCCGCCGCCCCAGCCTGGCTTCAAAAAAATAGCCACGCAGATAAGCCAGCTCCCAGCGGCGCAGAAACAGCCGGTCGCCGGCGCCAGTCAGGCGAGCCCGCAGATAGCCCAGGCATTCCAGCGCATAGCGCGCCAGCATCCAGCGCGGTACCCCCAGCCATTCGGGAAACGTGCCCGGCCGGTCCTGTCGGTACTTGCCGCGCCCGTAGCGCCATGCCTTGTCGAGCACGTATTCGGCAGTCAGTTGATGCCGACGGATGTAATGCCCCACCCGCGCCAAGGGACAAAACCAGGCCGGATAGCCGGCTAGCGCAAGCCTGCGGGTCAGCTCGGTCTCGCCGCCCATGGCGTAGGCGCCACCGTTGGGACCGATCATCGTGTCGTAGCGATAGCCGGCCGCGAACACCGCCCGCCGCACCGCCATGTTCGCGCCCCACACCAGCCCGGGGAAGACTGGACCGTCCGGCAAGTCGGGGGCGGTCAGGCCGAACGTCAAGCCGGTCGGCACCAGGCGCGGCAGCCACTCGGGCGGCGGATGCGCCCAATCCGGCTCTATGGCGCCGCCGAAGACGGCATACTCAGGATGGGCGGCGGCGCAGGCTTCCCACTGCCGCAGCCAATCCGGCGCGGGCGTCGCATCGTCGTCGCTGAAAATATAGAGGCCCTCGCCGCGGTCGTTGCGCAAGGCCCATTCCACCGCCAGGTTCAGCGCCGCGTTCTTGCCTGGATGCGGGCTGCGCAACAGATGCAGCGGCAGCCGGTCCTGATAGCCGGCGACCAGCTTGCCCGTACCGTCGCTGCTGCCGTTCTCGACGACCAGCAACTGCCAGGCCTGGCGCGGCGCCTGCAAGCGGCAATATCCCTCCAGCACCCTGGACAAGGTCTGCTCGCCATTACAAGTCGCCATGAGAACGGTCAACAAGGGTGCATCCTCGCTATCCTATGATTGCAGCACGTGACAATCCAGTGTAGTGACAGGCTCAATGGCATCGTTGAGCCGCATCAACGAGTTTCCCCGGCCATGCGCGACATACTGATTACCCTCATCGTCTTCGGCAGCCTGCCGCTGATCTTGCGCAATCCCGTCAACGGCGTGCTGATGTGGGTGTGGATCAGCGTGATGAATCCGCACACGCAGGGCTGGGGCTTTGCCACCACCTTCCCCTTCGCCTTTATCGTCGCCGTCGCCACGCTGTTCAGCGTCGCCCTCTCGCGCCTGCCCAAGGCGCTGCCGATGTCCGGCATCACGTTCACGCTGATCACGCTGGTGTTGTGGATGAACGTCACCACCCTGTTTGCCTTGTATCCCGAACCGGCCTACACGCAATGGAGCAAGGTCATGAAGATCATGCTGATGAGCCTGGTAACGATGACGGTGATACGCAGCCGCGAGGACATCCAGCGCCTGATGTGGGTGTTGACCATGTCGATAGGCTACTACGGCGTCAAAGGCGGCATCTTCACGATACGCAGCGGCGGCGTCGACCGCGTCTGGGGGCCGGAAGGGACTTTTATCGGCGACAACAACGCCATCGCGCTGGCCCTGATCATGACCATACCGCTGATGCACTACCTGCAGCAGCGCAGCGAGCAGCGCTGGCTGCGGCGCGGCCTGAGCGCGACCATGCTGCTCAGCGCGCTGGCGGCCCTCGGTTCCTACTCGCGCGGCGGCCTGCTGGCGATCGCCGCCATGGTCGTCTTCATGTGGCTGAAGAGCCGCCACAAGCTGGCCGGCGGCGCGCTGATCGTCCTGCTGGCGCCGCTGGCCTTCCTGTTCATGCCGGAGCGCTGGAGCGAACGCATGGACAGCATCGGCACCTACCAGGAAGACGAATCCGCGATGGGCCGCATCAACGCCTGGTACATGGCCTGGAACCTGGCCAGAGACCGCTTCTTCGGCGGCGGCTTCGAAATCGCCGAACCGGGCACTTTCTTCCTGTACGCGCCCAATCCCACCGACATCCACGCCGCCCACAGCATTTACTTCCAGGCTTTGGGCGAACATGGATTCGTCGGGCTGGGGCTGTACCTGCTGCTGCTCGGCATGACCTGGCGTTCGGCAGCCTGGATCGTACGGCACAGCAGGAACCAGCCGGAACTGGAATGGGCCCAGCAACTTGCGACGATGATACAAGCCAGTTTCGCCGGTTTCGCAGTCGGCGGCGCCTTCCTGAGCTTGCTGTATTTCGACGTTCCGTACTACTTGATGGGCGTCATCGTCGCCACCCGCCTGCTGGTCGCAGGCCAGCAAACCTCAGCCAGTCCGGCCATGCTGGGCCACGTCGGCGGCGGGCGCCATGCCATCGGGCAGCCATGAGCCGGCGCCTGTCGATACTGGTCTATCACCGGGTGCTGGCGCAACCCGATCCGCTGCTGCCCGAGCTGCCGGATGCCCGCCTGTTCGACCGCCACATGGCCTTGCTGAAGCGCTGTTTCCGTGTCCTGCCGGTAAGCGAGGCCATCACCCGCTTGCATCAGGGGACGCTGCCGGCGTGGGCCGCTTGCATCACTTTCGACGACGGCTACGCCGACAATGCCGAATGGGCGCTGCCGGTGCTGCAACGCCACGGGCTGTCCGCCGCCTTCTTCATCGCCAGCGACTACCTGAACGGCGGCCGGATGTGGAACGACGATGTAATTGCCGGCGTGCGCCATGCACAGCAACAAGTGCTGGAGATACCGGCGCCCGGCTGCGCGGCGCTGCCGGTGCAGACGTTACGCCAGAAGCAGCTGGCCGTTGACCGCCTGCTCGATGCGCTGAAATACCTGCCCCCGCGCCAACGCCATGATCTGGCGCGCGGCATGGCGCCAGCGCCGGCCGAAGAATTAATGATGCGCGCACATCAGCTCCGGCAATTGCAGGCGGCCGGCATGGAAATCGGCGCGCATACGGCGTCGCATCCGATCCTGGCGAGACTGCCGGATGCCGACGCCTTGGCCGACATCGTCCGAGGCAAGACTGCACTGGAAGCCATTACGCAAACGCCGGTCACGCTGTTCGCCTATCCAAACGGCAAGCCAGGCCTGGATTACGACCAGCGCCATGTCGCCATGGTCAAGGCGACGGGTTTCACGGCCGCATTCAGCACCGTGTCCGGCGCCGCCGATGCCGCCAGCGACCCGCTGCAACTGCCGCGCTACACGCCCTGGGAACAGGACCGTCCGCGCTTTCTGCTGCGTCTACTTGCGAACCGGCGCATCTGACCGGGCCAGCCACTGCTCCAGCATCATCAGCACCCACACCATCGTGCCGTGATAGGCCGGGTGCTCGGCGATCAGCGTGCGCATCAAACGGTCGATAAAGTCGGCCCGGATGATCTGCCGTTTCTTCAGGTCGCTCAAACTATCGAGCACCAGCCCTTGCAAGCCTGCGTCACGCTGCAACCAGTGGCCGAACGGCAACCCGAAGCCATGCTTCTTCTTGCGCAGGATCGCCGGCGGCAGATAGCCCCTTAGCGCCCGTTTGAAGAAGTAACGCAGTTGCGTGCCGTTCAACTTGTCCTTCGGCGACAACCGCCCCGAGAACGCCAGCATCTCGTCGCTCAGGAAGGGAAAAGCTACCTCCACGCCGCCCAGTTCGCATGCCAGGCTGACCTTGCGCAAATCGTTGTCGGCCAGCGTGTAGCGCAGATCCAGGGTCTGCATGCGATTAATCTGGCTCAGCCCCTTGCCCTGCCAGTAGCAATCGTTCAGTTGGCCGATGGGCCCGCTCTCGTCCACGCCGGCCAGGAAATCAGCATGCAGCACCTCCGCCGGCCCATAACGCTGCAGCAGATTGTAGGTTTCCAGCCGCGCAGGCATAGGCATCAGCGCTTGCTCGATATAGCTGCGCGCCTTGCGCAACATCGTCAAGTCCAGCTGGCCGGCCAGGCCGAACAGCAAAGGCTCCAGCGCCACCTGCCGAAATGCCGACGGCAACTGTTCGTAGCGCGAAAGCACGGCCTGGTGCGCATAGCGCTCGTTGCCGCCGAACAGTTCGTCGCCGCCATCGCCGCCCAGCAAACGCGTCACGCCATCGGCGCGCGCCATGTTGGCACAATAATAGGCAGGTACGGCGGACGAGTTGCCGAAAGGCTGGTCCGAAGCGGCCGCGAGGCGCGGTATGGCGCTGGCGACGTCGCCGGCCGTCACGTACAGCTCATGATGGTCGGCGCCAAAATGGCGCGCTGCAATGCGGGCGTAGCGCATTTCGTCATAGCCCGCGACATCGAAACCTATCGAGTACGTACGCGGCGCCGTGCCGCTGACGCTGGCCAACATGCCGGCCAATGTGGAACTGTCCGTCCCGCCGCTCAGGAAGGCGCCGGTCCTGGCGCCGCCGGACGAACGCCGCACTGAGCCCTCCAGCGTGCTCAGGAATTGCCGCTTGAGCTCGCCAAAGGACATATTGCTTTCTTCCTGATACTCCATCTTCCAATATTGGCCAGTCTCCAGATGACCGTGGCGGTACTGCACATACTCGCCAGGCTGCAGGCGGCGCTGGCCGCGAAACACGGTGCGAGGCGCCGGCACCGTGTGGAAATACAGATAATTGTAGATGGACTGCGGGTCCAGCGTCTTCACGGCCATCGGGTGGGCCTGCAGCGCCGCAGCCGATGAACCGAACAACACGCCCTGCGTCAGCTGCTGATAGTGCATGGTGTGCACACCGCTGCGGTCGATGGCCAGCAGCAACTGGCCGCCCGGCTCCGCCATCGCGCACACCGCGAACGGACCGGACAAGGCTGCGCAAGCCTTCGCGCCATGAATCTGCCACAAAGCGGAAAAACGTTCAGCAAGATTCTCGGCGCAACCATTCAACAGGGGACGCCCCCACACCGCCACCAGCACGCCACCACTGCCGTGTACGCTGGCACTGCCCGCAGCGGCCGCCACGGCGATGCCGCCCCGTTGCGCGGCGGCGATGCGGATCGGGCTATCGTCAAAACGTACCAACGGCGCCGCCATGCCGGCCAGCAGGTGCTGGACCGCTGCGCCTTCCGTAGTACCCAGATAGCCGCACAAGCCACTCATACCAACACCTCCAACGGCGCAGGATGGCCGAGAAACGCAGTCGGGCTCGCCGTCAATCCATAGGCTCCGGACTGCAGCACCACCACCAGGTCGCCGGCCTCGGCGCGCGCCAGTTCCATGCGGTCGGCCAGCAGATCCAGCGGCGTGCACAGCGGACCGACCACCGACACCGTCTCACGCGGCCCGCCATGCACACGATTGCCGATAACGACGGGATAGTTCTTGCGGATCACCTGGCCGAAATTGCCCGATGCCGCCAGATGCTGGTGCAGGCCTCCATCGGTAATCAGGAACGTCTGCCCATGCGAACGCTTGCGCTCCAGCACGCGGCAGACATAGATACCGCCCTCCGCCACCAGATAGCGGCCCAACTCCAGGATCAGGGTGGTCTTTGGCGAGGCCTGCCGCAGCAGGTTCAGGCACTGCGCCACGCCATCGGCGACAGCGGGCAAGTCCAGCGCACGCTCACCGGGGAAATACGGCACGCCAAAACCACCGCCGATATTCAACATGCGCATCGGCGCGGGCGCATGCTCAGCCAGTCGCAAAGCCAGCTGCACGCTGAGCCGCTGCGCCTCGCAAATGGCTGCGGCGGAAAGATTCTGTGCGCCGCAAAACAAATGGAAACCGTGGAAATCCAGGCCAAGCAACACCAGCTGCCGCAGCATCGCAGGCACCCGCGCCGCATCGACGCCGAATTGGCGCGGGCCGCCGCCCATCTTCATGCCCGCCAGCTTCAATTCGAAATCCGGATTCACGCGCACCGCCACGCGCGGCACCATGCCCAGTTCGCCACCTATGCGGGCGGCGCGTTCCATTTCACCCTCGGACTCCAGATGCAGGAGCACGCCCGCCGCCACCGCACACCGCAACTCCTCATCGCGCTTGCCAGGCCCGGCAAGACTAATGCAATCGGCCGGCATGCCCGCATCCAGCGCCACCTTCATCTCGCCGCCGGACGCGACGTCAAACCCATCCACCAGCCCAGCCATCATCTGCACCAGCGCCGGCATGGGATTGGCCTTGACGGCGTAGTGCAGATGCACGCCTTCCGGCAGCGTCTGCCGCAGCGTGACGACGCGGGTGGCGATATGGCTGCGTTCATAGGCATAGAACGGCGTGCGGCCGACGCGCTCCGCCAGCCGCGTCAGCCGGATGCCCCCGAGCAGCAGAACATCCTCCAGTACCGGGAACTGGTTCAACGCGACGTGCTGCGGCGCATCCAGCGGCGCCATCACGGCTCGCACCGTGAGCCGGCCAGTTGATCGGCCAACAGCTTGCGGTCGATCTTGCCGTTTGGATTGCGCGGCAAAGGCGTCTGGCGAATCTCAACCGTCGCCGGCACCATGTAGGCAGGCAGGGCCTGGCGGCAGGCAGCCAGCAACGCCGCGCTGTCGACGGCGCCTTGCGGCATGGCGGCCGCGATCAGGGCGATGGATTGGCCCAGCGTCGCATGCGGCACGCCGAGCGCGGCTGCCTCGGCCACCAGACCGGTCGCGTACACCACTTCCTCCACCTCCGTCGGACTGACGCGGTAGCCCGAGGTCTTGATCATGTCGTCGCTGCGGCCGATAAAGTACAGGTAGCCTTCGTCGTCGCAACGCACGGTGTCGCCGGACCAGACCGCCAGTTCGGGCACCGGCAGGCCACCCAGGCGGTCGGGCAGCGGACGGAAGCGCTCGGCAGTGCGCTGCGCATCGTTCCAGTAGCCCATCGCCACCATCGCGCCGCGATGCACAAGTTCGCCCGGCTCGTTGGGCGCACAGCTGGAGCCATCGCCGCGCAGCACCAGGATTTCCGCGTTCGGAATCGCCTTGCCGATGGAATCGGGCCGCCGGTCCAGCTGTTCCGGCGCCAGAAACGTGGAACGGAAGGCCTCGGTCAAGCCATACATCAGGTAGATCTGCGTGTACGGCAAGCTCTTGCGCAGCGCCGCCAGCGTGTGACGCTGCATGGCGCCGCCGGAGTTGGTGATGTAGCGCAGCCGCTGCGCGTGACGCCAATCCAGCTCCGCCAGCTGCATCCACAGCGGCGGCACGGCGGCCAGCCCGGTGATGCGCTCGTGTTGGACGGCATCGAGGATATCGCGTTGCAGCAGGTGGTTCAGCAGCACCGCGCAGGCGCCGACGGCAAACGCCGTGGTCAGCTGGCTTAGCCCGTAGTCAAAACTCAACGGCAACACGCACAGGATGCGGTCTTCCGGCGTATTGCTCAGATAAGAAGAAACGCTCAGCGCCCCGGCCACCAGATTGCGGTGCGACAGCACCACGCCTTTCGGCCTGCCCGTGCTGCCCGAGGTGTACAGTATCGCGGCAACGTCGGTATCGATGCACGCATGCGGCGCCAGCTGCGGCGCATCGCGCATGCAATCGCGCCATGCCAGCAACTGCTGTCCATCCGGAGGCGCCAGGGATTCCATCGGACCGATGACGATCACCTTGCGCAACGCCGGACACGTCGCCAACGCTGCCGCCAGGATATTGTACCGTTCGCGCGTCGTCACCAATATCCGCACATCGCAATCGGCCAGGATGTGCGCGACCTGGTCCGGCTTCAGCACGGGATTGACCGGCACGAACACCGCGCCGGCCGCGGCCGCGCCGAACATGGCTACCACTGCCTCTTCGCGCTTTTCCATGAAGACAGCCAGCCGCTCGCCACGCCCCAGTCCGTTGTGCACCCAGGCGGCCGCGGCCACCTGCACCATCTGCGCCAGCGCGACATAGTTCAGCCCGACACCCTGGTAGGACAGTGCCTGCCGCCTGGGCTCGCGCTGCGCCGACTGAAAAATTAATTGGTGAACTAACTGCGTCATGGCGACACCCCATAGAAGGACTGCCCCCTATGATTGAGATAAATCGCCCCTCGGTTCTTGATCTCGCTCAAGCATGGCGTTCGCTTGTGCTGGCTCAAACTCGCTGCATCGACAGAGGAGTCTAATTCGAATTCCGCTCACATTCAGACTCGCCGCCATGACCACCGGCCTGCGTCAAACTTATGCGCAACTGGGTTGGCTCAACGCCATCCTGTATTGGCTCGGCCACTTGCTGGCGGCGGCCAGCGCCGGCTCCTGGGCGCTGCATCGCTACCATTTTGTGGCCCAGTACGTCGGCGACATCCCGCTGTTCGGCGCACGCGGGCTGGACATCGAAATCCGTGAGCAAACCTCCGCGGATGCCAGGCCGCCCGACTATCCCCGTCCGGACAGCGTGGTGAGCCAGCGTTACGCCCAGGGCGCGAGCAGCCTGGCGGCCTGGCGCAAAGGACAGCTGGCGGGCTTCCTGTGGCTGATTTCCGATACCTATCTGGAAGACGAAGTACGCGTACGCTACCGGCTGGCGTCATCGCGCGCGACGTGGGATTTCGATGTCTGGGTACGGCCGGAGGAGCGCGTGGGCTGGGTCTTCCCGCGCCTGTGGGAAGCCGCCCGGCGCCAGCTGCGGCAGCGCGGCGTGCGCTGGACGTGTAGCCGGATTTCCGCCTTCAACCCCGCTTCGATGCGGGCGCACGCGCGCATCGGCGTGGTCCGGCTGGGCGGCGCGCTCTTCCTGCGCTGCGGCCGCTGGCAATGGATGTGGGCGACCCTGGCGCCCTATTTCCATCTCTCGCGCCATCCATCCGATTGCCCGCAGTTGACGCTCGACACCAGTTCGCTGCAAGACATCGCCCCCTAGGAGGCTACATGCCCGTACCCAATCAAGTTTGCCGGATTCTGCGCGCCACGCTGGGTCTGGGCGCCAGGCCCCTGGATCAGGAAACACTCTTGCTCGGCAGCCTGCCCGAGCTTGATTCGATGGCGGTCGTCAACCTGATCATGGCGCTGGAGGAGCAATTCGGCTTCACCGTCGAGGACGACGAAATCAGCGCCGTCCACTTCGCCACCGTCGGCACCCTGACCTCTTTCGTGGAAGGAAAACTGACGTGAGCATTCGTCTTCAGCGGCCCCACGCGGAACCCTTCTTTCTGCCGGCGGATGTGGGCGAACGCTTTTGCCTGTACCACCCGCCGCACCCGGATGTGCCGCTGCGCGGTTCGGTGCTGTATGTGCATCCGTTCGCGGAAGAGCTCAATAGAAGCCGGCGCATGGCGGCGTTGCAGGCGCGCGCCTATGCCCGCGCCGGCTATGGCGTGCTGCAGCTGGACCTGTACGGCTGCGGCGACAGCAGCGGCGACTTCGCGGAAGCCCGCTGGCACCTGTGGCTGGCCGACCTCGCGCTGGGCTGGCGATGGCTGACGCAGCATTGCCCAGCGCCCGCCTACCTGTGGGGTCTGCGCCTCGGCGCCCTGCTGGCCTTGCAGTTCGCGACGCGAGCGCGGCCGGCGCCGGCGGGGCTGGTGATGTGGCAAGCGGTCGTCAGCGGACGCGCCCATCTGCACCAATTCATGCGCCTGAACAACGCGGCCCGGATGCTGGGCACGTCCCAGTCCGCGCCGTCGCTGCCGGCCAAGGCCAGCGAAGTGGCCGGCTACATGCTGGCAGCCGAACTGGCCGACGCCATCCAGCAGGCCGAAGCCTCCAGCGCGCCGCCGTGCGCTGTGCAATGGCTGGAACTATCGCCGCCGGAACAAGCCGCCGCATTGCAACCGGCGTCGGCCCTGCTGCTGGAGCGCTGGGAACGCGCAGGCGCCGAAGTGGACGCCTTCCCGCTGCCCGGCGTCCCCTTCTGGTCTACGCCGGAAATCGCCGAAGTCCCCGAACTGATCCAGGCCACGCTGGCCGCCATGCCGGTGCAAACGGTATGAACGGGCAACGCCGGGCGGTGTATTTCTCCTGCAGCGATTGCTGGCTGGTCGGCGTCGTGGATCTTCCGGCCGTGCCCAAGCCACGCGGCGTGCTGATCGTCACGGGCGGCCCGCAGTACCGCGTCGGCAGCCACCGCCACTTCGTCCTGATGGCGCAGGAACTGGCCGCGTCCGGCATCCCGGTGATGCGCTTCGACTATCGCGGCATGGGCGACAGCGAAGGCGATCCGCACAACTTCGAACAAGTGGACGACGATCTCGACGCTGCCATCGCCGAATTCTTCAGGCTGATGCCGGTCATGAAGGAGCTGGTGCTGTGGGGGCTGTGCGACGGCGCCACTGCCGCAGCCTGCCACGCGGCGCGCGATCCCCGCGTCGCCGGGCTCGTCATGCTCAACCCCTGGGTGCGCACCGAACACGGTCATGCCCGCGCAACGCTGCGCCATTACTACGTGCAGCGCCTGCTGGAACGCGGCTTCTGGCGCAAGCTTGCCGGTGGCACGCTGCACATCGGCCGTACCGTGCATTCCGTCATCGAACTGGCGGCCGCGGCGAGACAACGGCCGAACGCGGGTGAAAGCGCGAAGTCCGCGCCTTCCTTGCCGCAGCGTCTACACCGCGCCCTGTCCGAGTTCCAGGGTCGCATCCTCATCGTGCTCAGCGGCGCGGACCTGGGCGCCAGGGAATTTTCGGCGCTGCCGGACCACCATCCTCACTGGCGCAAGCTTCTCGCCGGCCCACGCGTGCAACTGAGCCACGTTCCGCACGCCAACCACACCTTCTCCAGCAAGCACTGGCGTGCCGACGTTTCCGCTGCCTGCCTCGCCTGGATCTCATCATGGTAAAACGCGTACTGATGATCGCCTATCACTACCCGCCCATGAGCGGCGGCAGCGGCATCCACCGCACGCTGGCGTTCACGCGCTATCTGCCGCAGCACGGCTGGCAGCCGCTGGTATTGACGGTCCACCCGCGCGCGTATGAAGACATCGGCGCCGAAGACGATCCCCCCCATGTGCCAGTGCACCGCAGTTTCGCGCTGGACAGCTCCCGCCATCTCGCGCTGCGCGGGCGCTACCTTGAACTGCTGGCCCAACCGGACCGCTGGATCTCCTGGTGGCTGGGCGCCGTGCCGGCGGGCCTGCGGCTGATCCGCAAATACCGGCCGGACGCCATCTGGTCCAGCTATCCAATCGCCACCGCCCACCTGATCGCGCTCAGCCTGCACCGGCTCAGCGGCATCCCGTGGATAGCCGACCAGCGCGACCCCATGGTCGATACCGGCTACCCGCCCGATCCCCGCCGCCGCCGCATCCACGGCTGGATCGAGCAGCAAGCCATGCGCCAGGCCGCCGCCGTCGTGTGCGCCACGCCGGGCGCCTTGCAGCGGCTGGGCCAGCGCCATGGATGCGCCAACGCACAACGCCTGGTGCTGATCGAAAATGGCTACGACGAATCCAGCTTCATCGATGCCGAGACTGCACCGGCCCCGGCAACATCGCCGAACGGCCCGTTCACGCTACTGCACAGCGGAGTCATCTACCCATCCGAACGCGACCCCGGCCCCTTGTTTGCTGCCCTGGCCAAGCTGCGCAACGAAGGCCGCCTCGCCCCCAGTGATTTCCGTCTGCGCCTGCGCGCCAGCGCGCACGACGATCACCTGCGTGCATTGATGCAGCGCCACCCGGGCGCAGCCGATCTGGTCGAACTGGCTCCGCCGCTGCCTCACCGCGAGGCCCTGGCCGAAATGTTGGGCGCCGATGGCTTGCTGCTGCTCCAGGCCGCCAACTGCAACGACCAGATTCCGGCCAAGCTCTACGAATACCTGCGCGCCGACCGTCCGCTGCTGGCCCTGGCCGACGCCGCCGGCGACACCGCAGCCGCCCTGCGCCACGCCGGCATCCACACGATAGGCCAGCTCGACAACGCCAGCGACATCGCCGCCCAGCTGATGCGCTTTCTGCAGCTGTGCCGCACAAAGCAGGCGCCGCGCGCCGCGCCCTCCCTGATCCTCAGCCATTCGCGCGCCGCCCGCACCCGCCAGCTGGCCGCACTGCTGGACCGCGCCAGCGCCCAGGAGCCGACATGAACCTCAACGCCCGCCTGACCTGTCCCGCCCTATTGATACTCGCCTCCGGCATCGCCGCAGCCATGCCGCCGCAAGCCGCCATCGAAGACTGCGGCAGCTACGTACGCCACGATCCCGGCGGCGACTACACCAACGCCACCGACCGCGAAGGCCTGAGCGTGGTCGAAAATTACCATTTCACTCCGGAAGTCGAACGGCTGGTGCGCGGCGCCACCGGCCCGCTCGGCGCCGACATCAGCTACACGCTGGAGCACTTCCCCAACCACCACCGCGCACTGGCCGCCATGACCAAACTGGCGCTGCGCGACAAGAACCGCAAGCCGGTCGGCGCCCGCTACTCGATCGACTGTTTCTTCGACCGCGCCATGCGCTTCCGTCCCGACGACGCCCGCGTCCGCGCGCTGTACGGCGCCTACCTGCTGGGACTGGGCCAGACCGCCGCCGCGCTGGACCAGCTGAAAGAAGCGGCCCGCCTGGAACCGGAAAACCCCACCACCCACTACAACCTTGGACTGCTCTACCTGAAACGCAAGGACTACGAACTAGCCCGCGCCAGCGCCCACAAGGCCTACTCCATGGGTTTCCCGTTGCCGGGCTTGAAGAACCAGCTGACGGCGGCCGGCCAGTGGCGCGAATCGGACTAGGCGTTACTTCAAGCCGTGATGGCTCATCAAGTCGTACAAGGTCGGACGGCTCACCCCCAACAGCTCGGCAGCCTTGACGATATTGCCGTCGACCCGCGCCAGCGCCTGCACCATCACCTTGTACTCGGCCGCCTCGCGCGCCTGGCGCAGGTTGACGCTGGCATCGCCCTCGGCGCCGTCCGGCAGGCCCAGGTCCAGCGGCGCAATCTGCGGGCCATCTGCCATGATGACGGCCCGCCGTATGCAGTTTTCCATCTCGCGGACATTGCCCGGCCAGGGATAGGCCTCGATCGCTGCCAGCGCCTCGGGACTGAAATGCAGGGCCGAGCGTGACTCGCTGGCGCAGAACTTGTTCTTGAAGTGATGCGCCAGCAAGGCGCTGTCGCCGACCCGCTCCCGCAGCGGCGGTATCGACAGCACGATCTCGCTCAAGCGGTAGAACAAGTCCTCGCGGAAGCGGCCGCTGTCGGCCAGCGATTTCAGGTTCTGGTGCGTGGCGCAGACGATGCGCACGTCGATGCTGATCTCGTGGCGGCCGCCGACCCGCTCGATCACGCGCTCCTGCAGGAAGCGCAGCAGCTTGGCCTGCAGCGGCAACGCCATGTCGCCGATCTCGTCGAGGAAGAAGGTGCCGCCGTGCGCCAGTTCCAGCTTGCCCAGCGTCTGCCGCTGGGCGCCGGTGAACGCGCCTTTCTCGTAGCCGAACAACTCGCTTTCCAGCAGCTGCTCGGGGATGGCCGCACAGTTGATGGCGACAAAACGCTTGTCATGGCGCGTACTCAGGCGGTGCAGGCCGCGCGCGATCAGCTCCTTGCCGCTGCCCGAATCGCCGAGCAGCATCACCGACGCCGACGACGGCGCCACCCGCTCCACGCTGCGGCACACCTTCAGCATGCCCGGGTCGCGGCTGATGATGCCGGCCAGCGGCGAATCGGACTGGATTTGCAGCATGCGCCGGTTTTCCTGCTGCATGGTGTGCAGATAGAAGGCCCGCGCCACCACCAGCGACAGCGTGTCGGCATCCAGCGGCTTCTGGTGGAAATCGTAGGCCCCCATGGCAATCGCCTTCAGCGCATGCTCACGCACCTGGTTGCCGGACAGGATGATCACCTTGGTATCCGGCGCCGCCGCCAGCATCTGCTGCAACAAAGCCAGCCCCTCACGTGCGCCGTCCGGATCGGGCGGCAGGCCCAGGTCCATCGTGACCACCGCTGGCTGGTGCCGGCGCAGCTGCGCCATGGCCGACTCGCGATCGTCAGCCACCACGACTTCATAAGCGTCCAGGCTCCAGCGCAGCTGCTTCTGCAAACCCGTATCGTCTTCCACCACCAGCAATTTACTTTTTCCCATAGTCTCGCTCCGAAGTTCAGGCGGCTGCGGCATCGGCATGCAGGGGCAGCACGAGACGGAAAGTAGTGCCGCGCGACTGCACGCTGCTCACCTCCAGACGCCCGCCGATTTCCCGCGCGTACTCGTGGCTCTCGAACACGCCTATGCCCATGCCCGCGCTCTTGGTCGATACAAACGGCTGGAACAGGCGTTCGCGGATGAATTGCTCGCTCATGCCGTGGCCCGTATCGCTGAGTTCGATCACGGCGGCAGCCCCACTGCGCGACAAGCGCAAGGCCACGTGCCCGCTGCGGGGCGTCGCCTCCACCGCGTTCTGGATCAGATGACCGATCACCCGCTCCAGCCGCTGGCGGTTGGCCAGCACCACCAGCTCCGCCGCGCACAGTTCCAGCACCGGCCTTGGCTCCAGCTGCGCGCAATCGCGCACCAACTGCTCCAGCAGGGGCACCAGCGGCAAGGGCTCCGCGCGCTCGGGCTGCTCATCACGACGCAGCTTCAGCAGCAGCGTCTTCATCTTGGCCAGCGAATGCGCCAGCGTTTCCAGCATGTCCTCCTGAAACGCCGGATTGCTCTTGTGCCGTTCGGCATTCACCAGCAGCAGCGACAGTTGCGACACCAGGTTCTTCAAGTCATGCACGACAAAGGTGGACATGCGGTTGAACGATTCGAACTGCCGCGCCACCGCCAGGCTGTCGGCCGAAGCCTGATGTGCCAGGTAGCTGGCGGCCTGCCTGCCGGCGATCTTGAGCACGTCCCGCACCTCCCAGTTCAGCAGCAGCCTGGTGCGCGGCGGCGCCAGGCAAATGAAACCCAGCAGGCTACGTTCCAGCATCAGCGGCACCACCAGCCAAACGCCATCGTCGCCGGCCAGCCAGCGCGGCAAGGCCAGCCCGCCGTAGCGGCCCGGATCGGCCCGCCACTCCGGCATCTCGATCACCCAGCCGCGCGCGGCCAGGAAGCCGCACAGCGCGCTATCGGCCGCTTCGGCAACAGACGGCGGCGGCATGTTCCAGCGGGCCACGGCATGAAAATCGCCGTCGTCGCGGCGCAGCCACAGCAGCCCGGCGGGACTTTCCACCAGCTCCGCCACCGCCTGTATCGCGCGCTGCGCCAGCGGCGCGCTGTCCTCGGCCATGGCGTGGGTGATGCGTTGCCATTCCTGCCGGTAGTCGTAGCGCCCCTGGTAGAAGTGCTTGCTGATGAAGACCTTCAGCTGCGAGCGGGCGGTGCCGGAAAACAGCACGCCCGACAGCAGCAGCCCCGCGCCGAACAGGCAGGCCAGCTGCATCAACGTGCCCCACTCGCCGCCGATGTAGCGCAGATACCAGGCGCTGCCTGCCATCGCCAGCAAATACAGCGCCGAACCGAGCAGCGCCACCGAGCGGAACATCATCTGCCGCGACAGCAACAAGCCCTCGGCCCACACCGGGTTGCGCGCCACGGCCAGCGCCAGCAGGGGCACGCTCAGCGCGTTGACAGCGCCGCGCGCGGCCCAGATTTCCTCGTTGATGCGGCGGAACAGCAGCGCCTCGCTGTACAAATAGAAATCGTAGGCAAACAAGGCGCCCATGCCCAGGCAGGCGAACTTGATACCCCAGCGCCCATCCGGCGGCGTGCCCCGGTACAGGTGCTCGACCAGCAGCATGCCCATCACCGCCAGCCCCAGCCGGATCGCCACGAGCGCCAGCACATGCTGGCTGGCCGCCGCCACCCAGCCCGCCAATGCCAGCCCGCAGACCGTCAACAGCCAAGCCCACCGCCGACCACCGCCACCGGCCAGCATCAGCAGCAAGGCCAGCCAGACAGCGGTACGCAACGCCTCCAGTCCATCCAGCGCCGCCAGCCAGGCCGTCCACCGCAGCGCGCCGCCGGTTGCGACCGCCGCCCAGACCGCCGTGGCCAGGCAGGCTGCGCCGAACAAGCCTGCCCGTCCGCGCTGGTATCGGCCGGCACGCAGAAGCAAGGCAGCCAACAGAAAATATGCCAGCGCAGCCAGGCCATAACTGATGCCGGCCACCAGCGGCCAGGACATCAGCGCCCGCCCTTGCCGAACAACACCACCTGCACCGTATCAATCAGGATCAGCAGGTCAAGGAACAGGCTGTTGTTCTTCACGTAGTACAAATCGTATTGCAGCTTGCGCAGCGCATCGTCTACCGACGCGCCGTAGCTGTAGCGCACCTGGGCCAGGCCCGTGATGCCCGGCTTGATGCTGTGCCGCACGTTGTAATAGGCGATCTGGCCGCACAACTGATCGACAAAATACGCCCGCTCCGGACGCGGCCCGACAAAACTCATCTCGCCCTTGAACACATTGAGCATCTGCGGCAACTCATCAATCCGCAGCTTGCGTATCCAGTGGCCGACGGCGGTCACGCGCGGATCGTTCAGCGTAGCCCATTGCGGCTTGCCGTCCTGTTCGGCGTCCAGCCGCATGCTGCGGAACTTCAACACCTTGAACAAGCGGTTGTCGCGCCCCACCCGCTCCTGCTGATAGAACACCGGCCCGCCATCCTCGATGCGGATCGCCAGCGCCGCCAGCAGCATCACCGGCAGCGCCGCCACGCAGATCGCCCCGCTGGCCAGCAGATCGAAGGCGCGTTTGACTGCGGCCCGCAGCAAGCTCTGGTCAAAGCCGCCGCCGAAAATCAGGTAGCTCGGCTGCAAGGAATCGACCCGGATCTGACAAGCCTCGCGTTCGAAGAAGCTGGCGGCGTCCGTGACCGGCACACCGCCCAGCGCGCACTCCAGCAACTGGCGCACCGGAAACGCGCCATTGCGCCGGTCGCCGACGGACACGACGATCTCATCGGCAGCATGGCGCCGCGCCAAGGCCAGCAGCGACAAATCGGCCGGCAGCAACATCGTACTCGGCACGCAGGACAGCTCGCCGGCCACCGGCACAAAGCCCACCACCTTGAACGCATGGAAGCCGACGCTGCTGGCGGCCAGCTCCAGGCAATCGCGCGCCGTGGCGCCGTCGCCGATGACGATCAGCCGCTGCTCCATCATGCTCGACTGCGCCGACGTGAACACCACCAGCCGCGCCAGCAACACCGCCGCCCCGCCCAGCACGAACACCACGCTGCCCAGCCGGCCGAACTGCACGCCCGGGATCATATTGGCCAGCAGATTCATCAAACAAAAGCCCAGCACGAACGACGGCAGGATGCGCAGCAAGGTGCTTTTGATATCTTCGCGGGATTGATCGTGCTGGTACATGCCGAGCGTGCCCATGCTCAGCACCATCACCAGCGCGAACGCCAGCGCCGGCAGGTATAGCTGGTCGGCGCCATGCCGTCCCTTGAGCCACAACGGCGCGCTGGCCACCGCCGCCGTCAGCAGCACCAGCAACTCCAGCAGCAACAGCATGAAGGCTATCTTGGACACATAGTGGTGGAATATCCTGATCACAATCCGCTCCCCGGCACCAAATAGCGGTGTAATGCCGATCATCGCCAACACTCAGCGGCGACGTCTTGAGCGGCCACAATCGCCCCGCCGGTTCCGGTCCCAAAACCGCGAAAATCGGCAGAATATGACGCGTTCATGACAAATGGTCTATAGTCATGGTTCTCTACCGCATCCAAACGTAATCATGAAATTTGATGTTGCAATTGTCGGCAGCGGACTGGCCGGCCTGTCGGTCGCCCTCCACCTGGCCGAAACGCGCACAGTCGCGATCATTTCCAAACGTGCCCTGAAGGATGGCGCCAGCAACTGGGCCCAGGGCGGCATCGCCGCCGTGCTCGATTCGGGCGACAGCCACACCCAGCACATCGACGACACCCTGATCGCCGGCGGCGGCCTGTGCGACGAAAGCGCCACGCGCTACATCGTCGAGCACGGCCGCGAAGCGATCGAATGGCTGATCGAGCAAGGCGTGCCCTTCACCAAGGACGAATCGGCGGAACTGGGCTTCCACCTGACCCGCGAAGGCGGCCACAGCCAGCGCCGCATCATCCACGCGGCCGACGCCACCGGCCACGCCGTGCAGGTGACGCTGGAAGAAAAAGTCCGCGCCCATCCGAACATCACGCTGTTCGAGCACCACTGCGCGATCGACCTGATCACCTCGGACAAGCTGCATCCCGGCAAAAAAGGCAGCGGCCAGCCCAAGTGCTACGGCCTCTACGTGCAGGACGAGAAAACCGGCCAGGTGCTGACCTTCGCCGCCGAACACACGGTCATGGCCACCGGCGGCGCCGGCAAGGTCTACCTGTACACCACCAATCCCGACACCGCCAGCGGCGACGGCATCGCCATGGCCTGGCGGGCCGGCTGCCGCGTGTCGAACATGGAATTCATTCAGTTCCACCCGACCTGCTTGTATCACCCCTACGCCAAATCCTTCCTGATCACCGAAGCGATACGCGGCGAAGGCGGCCTGCTCAAGCTGCCGCCTGAAGCCGGCGCGGCCGCAGGCACCCGCTTCATGCTGGCCCACGACGAGCGCGCCGAACTGGCCCCGCGCGACGTGGTTGCCCGCGCCATCGACTTCGAGATCAAGAAGCGCGGCCTCGACTACGTGCACCTGGATATCAGCCACAAGCCGGCCGAGTTCCTGATCGAACACTTCCCGACCATCTACGCGCGCTGCCTGGAACTGGGCATCGACATCACCAAGCAACCGATCCCCATCGTGCCGGCGGCGCACTACACCTGCGGCGGCGTGGTGACGGACCTGCAAGGCCGCACCGACCTGCCGGGCCTGTACGCGGTCGGCGAGACCGCCTGCACCGGCCTGCACGGCGCCAACCGCCTGGCCAGCAACTCGCTGCTCGAATGCGTGGTCATCGGCCGCGCCTGCGCCACCGACATCGCCTCCAAGGAAGCCGGCGAAGTGCCCTACCTGCCGGACTGGGACGAAAGCCGCGTCACCGACGCGGATGAAGAAGTCGTCATCGCCCACAACTGGGACGAGCTGCGCCGCTTCATGTGGAACTACGTCGGTATCGTGCGCACCACCAAGCGGCTGGAGCGCGCCCAGCACCGCATCGCGCTGCTGAAAGAAGAAATCGACGAGTACTACCGCAACTTCCGCATCACGCACGACTTGCTGGAGCTGCGCAACCTGGTCGACGTGGCCAACCTGATCGTCAACAGCGCCCTGCAGCGGCACGAAAGCCGTGGCCTGCACTTCAGCCGCGACTATCCGGAAACGCTGCCGAAGGCCCTGCCCAGCATCATGACGCCGTCCCGCCGCAAATAAGGAGCCCTGCATGATCGCCGTGCGCGCCGCCCTGCCAGAAGACATCCCCGCGATGGAAGCGCTGATCGCCCGCTCGGGCATCGAGCTCAGCGATGGTTTCTACAGCGAAGAACAGGCGGCGGCCGTCACGCGCCACGTGTTCGGCGTCGACACCCAGCTGGTTGCCGACCGCACGTATTTTCTGATTGAAAAGCATGGGGAACTGGTGGCCTGCGGCGGCTGGAGCAAGCGCAGCACGCTGTTCGGCGCTGACCGCACCAAGCAAGGCGCCGATCCGCTGCTCGATCCGGCCACCGAGGCGGCGCGCATCCGCGCCTTCTTCGTCGAGCCGTCGGCGGCCCGCCAGGGACTGGGCCGGCTGCTGCTGAGCCATTGCAGCGACGCGGCCGCGGCCGGCGGCTTCCGCACGCTGGAACTGGCCGCCACGATGCCGGGCGTGCCGCTGTACCTGGCCTGCGGCTTCACCGTGGTCGAAAGATTCGAGATCAACTTGCCGGGCAACGTCAGCGTGCCGCTGGCAAAAATGCGCAAAACCATAGGCGCATAAAAAAAGCGCCGGCCGGCATTTCTGCCGCCGGCGCTCTTCCTTGAGGCGCTTAAGCCGATTTCTTGCGGCGAGCCATAAAGCCCAGCAGACCCAGGCCAGCCAGCATCATGCCGTAGGTGGTAGGCTCTGGTACCGGTGGTGCCGAACCGAAACCATCCAGATAGGCATAGCCGGTGTGGCCGGTTGGATTGCAATCGGCAGCCAGCAGCGACAGCGTGAAGCTGTGGCCGGACAGCGACTGGTCGATGCTCAGCTGCTCAACCTGCCAGGTCGGGGTGTAGAAAATGCTGCCTTCGGTGCTGAAACGGCTGTCCACGCCCGAACCGCTGAAGCCGGCGTTGTAGCTGCGGCTGATCAGCAGCTGGCCGGTGGTGTCGTCGGTCAGGGTCAGCATCATCAGCGCCGATTCGTCTTCCACGTGGCCGCCGTTTTGCAGCACGGCTTTCCAGGCGAAGTAGATGTTCGATTCGGTGTAGTTGCTGACCTTCTGGCTGATAACCGTAGCGTTGCCGCCGTTGGTGGTGTCTTCCGCGCGGTAGGCGTATTTGCCGCTGTGGACGGTCGAACCCAGCAAAGCACCCAGGTTAGGATCGACGTAGCTGGCGTCGATCACTTGACCACGGTTGCCGGTATCGCCGTTCAGGCTGCCGCCTGGCAGGAAATCCGCAGGCAGCAAGCCCGCGTTCAACACGTTGCCGCGATAACCGCCTCCGGTGGTCCAGCCTGCGGTGCTGCCGGCTTCGAAGCCGCCGTTGGTAAAGCCATCTGCGTGGGCCAGACCCGTCAGGCCGACCATTGCCACGACACCCGCCAAAAATTGCAATTTCATCTAATTCGCTCCGTTTGTTAATAGTGTTAAAAAAACAAGCGAGATTATATTGCATTTAAGTCAGCTTTAATTAATATTTTTTACATGCATATATGACAAATTCTCATGGCATACCAAGGGAATAGGCAATAAAGCTCATCACCTCCTCGCGCGCGGCGGCGTCCGGCACGGCGTCGCCCAGCACCACGCGCAGCGCATGGCCCTCCACCAGATCGAGCACCAGCCTGGCGGTCTCTGCAGGGTGCGCTAGGCGCCGCAGCCGGCCGCTGGCCGCTCCCGCTGCCAGCAGCGTACTCAACACCGCCAGCAGCCCATCGCGGTTGCCGCCGAACGTCTGCGCGATCGCCGGATTGCGCACCGACTCGGCCACCAGTTCCAGCGTCATCAGCGCATGCTCGGGGCGCGATGCGTAGTCGAGATAGGCGGCGGCGAATCCCATCACGGCCTTGGCCGGATCGGCCGCAGCCTGGAGATCGGCGACGAAGGGCGTCAGCTCTTCGGCCTCCAGTGCGGCGATCTCCGCCAGCACCGCATCCTTGCCGGCGAAATGATTGTAGAGATTGCCCAGGCTGATGCCAGCCTCGGCCGCGATATCCCGCACCCCGGTCTGGTGGTAGCCCTTGCGCAGGAAGCAGGCGCAGGCCGCCTCGACGATCAACTGCTTTCTTGACTCAGCCATGAATACCCCATAGTATGAACGAACGTTCGTTCATCATACTCCAAACCAGATGAGGAAACCATATGCAATACCAGAAACAACGTCTTCAAGGGCTAGACCTGGCCCGTTTTCTTGCCTTTGTCGGCATGGTCATCGTCAACTTCCGCATGGCGATGGGCATCAAGGGCGGCAACGGCCCGCTGGCCGCGCTCGCCGGCGCGCTGGAAGGCCGGGCCGCCGCCTGCTTCGTGGTGCTGGCGGGCATCGGCCTGGGCATCGCCGCCGCCCGCAACGACCACGCGCAAACCGTCAACGCCACCCTGCGCCGCGCCCTCTTCCTGCTGGTGCTGGGCTTGTGCAATATGCTGCTGTTCGAGGCCGACATCCTGCACTACTACGCCTTCTACTTCGTGTTCGGCGCCTTGCTGCTCAAGCTGTCGTGGCGCGCGCTGGCCGCCTGCATCGTCGCGCTGGACCTGGCGTTCGTCGCCCTGGTGCTGACGCAGAACTACAGCGCGGGCTGGGACTGGCACACCTACACCTACAGCGGCTTCTGGACGCCAGCCGGCTTCGGCCGCAACCTGCTGTTCAACGGCTGGCATCCGGTGCTGCCGTGGCTGGGTTTCCTGCTGTTGGGGATTTTGCTGGGCAAGCTGCCGCTGGCGCAGCGCGCCGTCCAGCACCGCATGATGGGCTGGGGCGCGCTGGTCATGCTGACGGCGGAAAGCGCCAGTTTCGTGCTGCGCAGCTTGCTGCCCGACCTGTCCGAACTGCTGACGACCAAGCCCATTCCACCGATGCCCCTGTACATGCTGGCCGCGTCCGGCAGCGCCGTGCTGGCGATCGGCTTGTGCCTGCGCAGCGCCGACTGGCTGCACCGCCAGCGCCTGCTGCAACTGGCGATACCCGCAGGCCGCCAGACGCTGACGCTGTACATCGCGCACGTGTTGCTAGGAATGGGAACGATGGAAGCCCTGGGCCTGCTCGACGGCCAGAGCCTGGCGACTTCGGTGACGGCCGCGCTGATATTCTGCGTGGCCGCCACCGTCTATGCCTGGTGGTGGTCGCGCCATTTCGAGCGCGGCCCGGTTGAAGCGCTGATGCGCAGGCTGGCCGGTTGAAGCCTTAACCGACGATGCGCAGCGAGTAGTCCGTGGCGCGCACGTCCTTGGTCAGGCTGCCGATGGAGATGCGGTCGACGCCGGTTTCGGCGATCGCCCGCACCGTATCGAAGTTGATGCCGCCGGACGCTTCCAGCAAGGCGCGGCCGGCGTTGCGCTGCACCGCTTCGCGCATCATGTCGAGACTGAAGTTGTCGAGCAGGATGGAACCGGCGTCCGCATCCAGCGCCTCTTCCAGCTCATCGATGCTCTCCACCTCGACCTGGATGCTGACGCCTTTCTCCAAGCGCTTGGCGGCCAGCACAGCAGCCGTGATGCCACCGGCCGCCGCGATATGGTTTTCCTTGATCAGGATGCCATCGTACAGCGCCAGCCGCTGGTTCTGTCCGCCGCCCACGCGCACCGCGTACTTCTGCGCCAGACGCAAGCCCGGCATGGTCTTGCGCGTATCGAGGATGGCGGCACGGGTGCCGGCGATCACATCGACATACTTGCGCGTCGCCGTCGCCACGCCGGATAGCAATTGCAGGAAGTTCAGCGCCGCGCGTTCCGCCGTCAGCAGCGCGCGCGCCGGACCCTGGATGGTGCAGACCAGGCTGTCCGCCTTCATCAGATCGCCCTCGGCATACTGCCAGTCGATCTCTATGCCCGCCTGCATGCAATTCATGATGCCTTCGAACCAGGGCGCACCGCACAGCACCGCGTCTTCGCGCACGATCACGCGTGCGGTGGCGCGGCCGCCGTCCGGCACCAGCAGGCCGGTCAGGTCGCCCGCGCCCACGTCTTCCAGCAGGGCCGCCAGCAGATTGCCTTCGAAGGCCGACTTCAGCGCATCGTCAAACGGCGCAAAGGAATTAACTAAAGTACTCATGCCGGACCGATTCCCGAAAACAGTTTAGCTTCTTTCGCCAGGTCAGCACCAGGCTGAACCTTGGCCGTCTTGGCCGCCGCGAAATCGAGCATGCGGTTGATCGACGTCACCGCCTGCTTGCCGATCTCCGGATCCACATGGATCTCGTTGGCGGAATTATTGTCCATATTCTCCAGCACATCGGCCAGGTTCTGCAGGCCGTTCATCGCCATCCACGGGCAATGCGCGCAGCTTTTGCAGCTGGCGCTGTTGCCGGCGGTCGGCGCTTCGATGAAGCGCTTGCCCGGCGCGGCGGCGCGCATCTTGTGCAGGATGCCGTTGTCGGTGGCGACGATAAACGTATCGGCGTCCGACTCCACGGCGGCGTTGATGATCTGCGTGGTTGAGCCGACCACGTCCGCCAGCGCCACCACATTGGCCGGCGACTCAGGATGCACCAGCACCTTGGCGTTCGGATACTCGGCCTTCAGCAGGTCCAGCTCGATGCCCTTGAATTCATCGTGCACCAGGCAGGAGCCCTGCCACAGCAGCATGTCCGCACCGGTCTGTTTCTGGATGTAGGAGCCCAGATGCTTGTCCGGCGCCCACAGGATTTTCTTGCCCTGCTCGTGCAGGTGCTTGACGATGTCCAGGCCGATCGACGACGTCACCATCCAGTCGGCGCGCGCCTTGACGGCGGCGCTGGTGTTGGCGTACACCACCACCGTGCGGTCCGGATGGGCGTCGCAGAAGGCGGTGAATTCATCGACCGGGCAACCCAGGTCCAGCGAACAGGTCGCATCCAGGTCCGGCATCAGGATGCGTTTTTCGGGACTGAGGATCTTGGCGGTCTCGCCCATGAAGCGCACGCCGGCCACCACCAGCGTCTTGGCTGGATGGTCGCGGCCGAAGCGCGCCATCTCCAGCGAATCGGAAACGCAGCCGCCGGTTTCTTCCGCCAGGTCTTGCAGGTCGGCGTCGACGTAGTAGTGGGAAACGAGCACGGCCTGCTTTTCTTTCAGCAGGCGCTTGATGCGCTCCTTGAGTTCGATGCGTTGTTCAGGCGATGGAGTCGCTGGCGTGCGCGCCCAGGCGTGGGCGGTGCAGCTGGCTCCGTCTTGTGGATGCTCGTACTCGACGGATTTGATGTCTATGGTTTGCATGGTGTTCAGTGAACGTGAAACGGGAAGCAATAACTATGGCACATTGCAAAGAATCCCGCTTGGAGCGGGATTCTTTTAGAGTGATCAGTCGATACCTTGACTGGTCAGGTAGTCTTCGTAGTTGCCGCGGAAATCGACGATCTCGTTTTCCTTGATCTCGATGACGCGGTTGGCCAGCGAGGACACGAACTCGCGATCGTGCGAGACAAAGATCAGCGTGCCGGCATATTTTTCCAGCGCGATGTTGAGCGACTCGATCGATTCCATGTCCATGTGGTTGGTCGGTTCATCGAGCAGCAGCACGTTGTGGCGGCCCAGCATCAGCTTGCCGTACATCATGCGGCCCTTCTCGCCCCCGGACAGCACCTTGACCGACTTCTTCACCTCGTCGCCGCCGAACAGCAGGCGGCCCAGGATGGAGCGCACAGCCTGGTCGTCGTCGCCTTCCTTGGTCCAGTTGCCCATCCAGTCGGTCAGCGTT
This sequence comes from Rugamonas rivuli, assembly GCF_009380165.1. Lineage (GTDB taxonomy): Bacteria > Pseudomonadota > Gammaproteobacteria > Burkholderiales > Burkholderiaceae_D > Rugamonas > Rugamonas rivuli. The sequence continues at coordinate 506,841 of NZ_WHUF01000001.1, read as the reverse complement.
TCGCCGGCTGCGAACTCTTCGGTCGGATCCTGCGGCATGTAGCCGACGTTGGCGTTCTCGGCCCACTTGACCATGCCGTGGTCGGCGTGCAGGCCGGCGATATCGTCGCCGCCGATGCAACGCAGCAGCGTGGTCTTACCGGCGCCGTTGGCGCCGATGATGGCGATGCGCTCGCCGGCTTCAACCATGATGCTGAAGTTGTTGAACAGCTGACGGTCGTATTTCTTCGCGATCGAATCGACTTCGACAGCCAGGCGGTGCAGCTTCTTCTCGCCGTCGAAACGCACGAACGGATAGGCGCGCGACGACGGCTTGATGTCGTCGACCTTGATCTTCTCGATCTGCTTGGCGCGCGAAGTCGCCTGGCGGGCCTTGGATTTGTTCGCGGCAAAGCGGCGCACGAAGTCTTGCAGCTCGGCGACCTTCTCTTTCGCTTTCGCGTTGTTGGCCAGTTGCTGGTTGCGGGCCTGGGTCGACGCGAACATGTACTCGTCGTAGTTGCCCGGGTAGATCTTCAGCGTGCCGTAGTCCATGTCGGCCACGTGGGTGCAGACCTGGTTCAGGAAGTGGCGATCGTGGGAAATGATGATCATGGTGGAGTTGCGCTCGTTGAGCACGTCTTCCAGCCAGCGAATCGTGTTGATGTCCAGGTTATTGGTCGGTTCGTCGAGCAGCAGGATGTCCGGATTGGAGAACAGCGCCTGCGCCAGCAGCACACGCAGCTTCCAGCCTGGCGACACATTGCTCATCGGACCCTGGTGCAGGTCGATGCTCACGCCCGCGCCCAGCAGCAGCTCGCCCGCGCGCGATTCGGCGGTGTAGCCGTCGTACTCGGAGACTTTGCCTTCCAGGTCAGCCGCCTTCATGTAGTCGTCGTCGGTGGCTTCCGGATTAGCGTAGATCGCATCGCGTTCCTGCATGGCGGCCCACATCTCGGTGTGGCCCATCATCACCACGTCCAGCACGCGCATTTCTTCGTACGCGAACTGATCCTGGCGCAGCTTACCCAGACGCTCGTTCGTATCCAGCATCACGTTGCCGCCCGACGGCTCCAGGTCGCCGCCCAGGATTTTCATGAAGGTGGACTTGCCGCAACCGTTGGCGCCGATCAAGCCATAGCGGTTGCCATCGCCAAATTTAACGGAGATGTTTTCAAACAACGGCTTGGCGCCGAACTGCATCGTGATGTTAGCTGTAGAGAGCATACTGGATTTGGAGTTTTCTTAATGTAATCATGCCGTTAGGCGAAAGATCAGCATTATACAGCAACCACCATCAACCACTCTAGGCGCCGGTGAAAATCCATGGTAGTCATACGTTGTCTTGCAAGTAATTCAATAGATGTTTTATTTATAATTAAATGATGCTAAATTTACAGCGGGCATATTCTTCGTTCACCTGGAGATTCCGTATGAAACCATTACATGTTCTGGCATCGGCACTTATTTCATTGGCGTCAATAGCACCCGCGACAGCAGACACCTGGCAATTCAGTTACACAGGCTTCTACGATGCGGACGCAGGCGTCTTCGATCCAAACTACCGGGTCGCCGGCAGTTTCTCGGGCATCGACACCAATTTCGACAACAAGATAGAGAAAAGTGAGCTGACCAGCCTCAAACTCCAGGGCGATTTTTCCTATATCCCTTGCGAGCAGTTACCGAACATGCGTCCGCGTCGCCGCTGCGACATACCGTCGTTTAGTTACCTTCTAGGCAGCAGAGAATTGAATTTCGAGATACACGAGCATCACAGCGACCCGGAAGGATTTTACTACTGGTTCACCGACATTCGCACCGGTTCCTCGATTCTGCAGCAACAATACTTTGGCATCTGGACTGTGACCTTGCAATGGAGCCACCAGCATAACTGGACCGACCAAACAGTTCTTACCGTGACGGGCCCCGGCCCCGTTCCTGAACCTGAGACCTACGCCATGCTGCTCGCCGGATTGGGCCTGGTGGGCTACGCAGCGCGCCGCCGGAAGACCGGTTGATTTTATTTTCAGGGAACGCGCAGCGTCGTGAAGTAAGTGATCCTGGTGCCCATGCCGCGGACCAGGATGAAATCCTTGCCCCTCACCGAGCACCACAGCGAAAACTGCTGAGCCACGATGGCGCACGCGCGCTCCCGGCTTTCGCCGCGATACAAGCTTTCGACGATGACGCTGCGTTGCTCCGCCATCTCCTTCACGGGATCGCTCTTGACCTTGGGTGCGGGAGTCTTGGCTGCGGAAGTCTTGGGCGCCGCCACTGCCGCTGCCGCGCAACCGGCCATCACAATGACTGCCAACAAGTGCTTCATAGCGTCGGGTAGTCGCTGATGGCCAGATCGAAACCGCGCGCGCTCGATACCAGGTGCGCCATGCCGCCGTAAGGCAGCGTCGCGCGCTCCTTGATGTGGCCGAACGGCAGGCCGGTCAGCACCGGTATCGGCAGCCGTTCGCGCAGATAGGCCAGCATCGTCTCGAAATCGTAGCCATTGTCGAAGGCGCTGAGCTTGTAGCCGGAGAAGTCGCCCAGCACCAGCGCCCGCTGGCCTTCCAGCGCGCCGGCGTACAGCAGCTGCAGCACCATACGCTCGACGCGGTAAGGATGCTCGCTGATATCTTCCAGGAACAGGATGCCGTTGGCTTGCGCCGCGAAATACGGCGTGCCCAACAGGCTCACCATCATCGCCAGGTTGCCGCCCCAGAGCTTGCCGCCGACGTCGACCAGCGGATTGTCCGAACCGCCCTCCGGCACCGTGCCGCGCACCGTGTGCACCGGCCCGCGCAGGCAATCCCAGAATTGCCGCATGGTGTAGTCGACCGGCGTCTCGCGGTTGAAATCGTCGCACATCATCGGGCCGCCGAAGCTGATGCGGCCGGTCTGCTTCATCAGCGCCATCTGGAACGCGGTGAAATCGCTGTAGCCGACAAACAGCTTGCCGCTGTCGGCCATCGCGCGGAAGTCGATCATCGGCAGCAGGCGGCTCATGCCGTAGGAACCGCGCAGCGCGATCACCACCTGCACCTCGGGATCGGCGGCGGCGGCGTTCAGCTGCGCCAGGCGGCCGGCGTCGGTGCCGGCGAAGCGCTGGAATTTCTTATCGTCGTCGTAGTAATTGTGGACCCGGTGGCCCTGCTGGCGCAGGCGCTCTATGCCGTTTTGCAGCGCCGCGTGGTCGGGCGCGTAGCCGCCCGTCGCGGCAATCGCGATGCCGATAGTCGATGTGCTCAAAAATGTCTCAGTCTATGATGGGTGCCGCTGCCCGCCCGATGTCGCAACAGCGGAGGAATGTCCGCCGTCATATTACCGCGCAGGTGCAGCTCAGGCAAGGCGAGCAGCCGCCCGATCGATAGCGGCGGCAAGTTGCGGCCGCCGGACTACCCGCGCTTGCGGCGCGCTATGCAAGCCAGCAGGGCGAGGCCACCCAGCAGCATGGCGTACGCGCCAGGCTCGGGCACCGGTCCAGGGCCGGAGATGGAAAGAACGGTCTGGTCGGTCCAGTCGTATCGGTCCATTTGCGTCCGCCAGGGGAAATAAATCGCGTCGACATACGACACGCCGGTTTGAACATTGGTGTACGTGTTCCGCCATCCCTCGGGGTCGGTGGTGGTGCGCAGGATGTTGAAATACAGCTGCTGCGTGCCGGGGTTGTAGCCAAAGGACATTCCGCAGTAGTAATACGGCGAATTGGCGCTGCCGCAGGACAGATAGTTATCGTTGCTGTGGACCTCTATCCCGGTGAGCTCATTGGCGTCGATAACATTGTTATGGTTGGTGTCCGTTCCCGAGAAACTTCCGGAGATCGCATAATTCGGATCAAAAGCCTGGGTTTGCTGATGGTAAAAGCCGGTATAGCTGAACTGCCAGGTACCGGCGGCGGCCTGCTGAGCCGCGCCCAGCGACAGCAATGCCAATGCAAATAAATTTATGGTTTTCATCCAGAACTCCTGTTGGTTAAAAAAAGGAACCGGACAAAACTTACCATATTTGCATTGCGAAAACAATAATTATTAATTTGACATTCACACTGCCGGGCGCTCCGTCTTCAATAATGCGTGCCGCTGTCCGCGCGATGCGGCGCCAGCGGAGGAATGCCGGATATCGTGTTGCCGCGCAGGTGCAGCTCAAGCAGGGCCAGCAGCCGCTCGATCAATTGCGGCGGCAGGTCGTGGCCCATGCCCTCGATCACATGCAGCCTGGCGTTCGGAATCGCGGCGGCCGTGTCGGCGCCGCAAGCGAGCGGCACCAGCGGATCGGCCGCGCCGTGGATCACCATGGTCCGGCAGGCGATCTTGCGCAGCAGCGGCGTGCGGTCGCCGGAAGCGACGATGGCCACCATCTGCCGCGCCATGCCGGCTGGGTAGACGCTGCGGTCCAGTGCCCGTTCGATGTTGCCGCGCAACTGAGGTTCCGGCGTCGGGAACGACGGGCTGCCGATGATGCGGTACACCTGCACCATGCGATCGACCACTTCGCGCCGGTTGTGCGGCGACGCGGGCGCGCGCATCAGCGCATTGCGCGCGGCGGCAGTGGGGCCCGGCAGGCCGCGCCGGCCGCTGCTGGACATGATGGAACTCAGGCTCAGCGCGCGATGGCCGAAGCGGGCCGCGAAGATCTGCGCGATCATGCCGCCCATCGACACGCCAACCACGTGCGCGCCGCCTATGCCCAGCGCGTCGAGCAGGCCGAGCGCATCGTCGGCCATGTCGTTCAGCGTGTAGGCAGGCGCCTGCTTCCAGCCCACCAGCGATTTCAGGTAGGCCAGCACCAGATTGGGGCGCTTGAAATGGTCGAACTTGCTGGACAAGCCGATATCGCGGTTGTCGTAGCGGACCACGTAATAGCCTTGCTCGACAAGGCCGTCGACCAGGTCTTGCGGCCAGGCGACCAGTTGCATGCCCAGGCCCATGATCAGCAGCACCGCAGGGTCGTGCGGATTGCCGCTGGCTTCGTACGCGATCGTAATGCCGTTTGCTTGTGCGGTAGCCAACGCGGCCTCCCCTTCGATGGTGCGGTAACAGTAGCTTGAGCATACCATTTTTGCCGTACCGGGGAAAACCGCCACTACTCTGTGGTGTTGCGCTTGGCCGCCGCGCGGCGGGCGGCAAAGAAGGACTTCAGCATGGCGCCGCATTCCTCGGCCATCACGCCACCGGTGACGTCGGTGTGATGGTTGAGCTGCTCCTGCCCGAACAGGTCGAGCACCGAGCCGCAGGCGCCGGTCTTGGGATCGGTGGCGCCGTACACCACCTTGGCCAGGCGCGCGTGCATCATCGCACCCGAGCACATCACGCAAGGCTCCAGCGTCACATACAGTTCGCAACCCGGCAGACGGTAGTTGCCCAGCGCCTCGGCCGCAGCGCGCAGCGCGACGATCTCGGCATGCGCGGTCGGGTCGTGCTTGCCGATCGGCTGGTTGTAGCCGCGCGCGATCACCACGCCATCCTTGACGACGACGGCGCCGACCGGCACCTCGCCCTCGTCCCACGCGTGCTGCGCCTGTTCGAGCGCCTGCCGCATGAAATCGAGCTGCTCCGGCGCGGGCTGTTGCGGCACGTCGTCAGGCATCGGTGATTTCTGCCCAGCAGTTAGGGGTTTCATGCAGCACCAGCTTGTGCAGGTGCAGGCCGGTGCCGTAGCGGTCCTTGTAGGCCGACTTCAGGATGCCGAAGGCAACGTGGGCCAGGTTTTCCACGGTGGGAATGCGGTCGATCACCACGGTCTTGTGGCCCGGCAGCGTGGCCAGGAAGTCGCGCACCGCCGCATCCTTCTCGTAGACGATGAAGGAATGGTCCCAGACATCGACCAGGTGTTCCTTGGCCAGCGCCTTGATGTCGGAAAAGTCCATGATCATGCCGTTGTCGGAATTGCCTTCGGCCGTGATGATGTTGCCGGTCAGCGTGATTTCCAGCGTGTAGCGGTGGCCGTGCAGGTTGCGGCACTGGCTCTTGTGGTCCGGGATGCGGTGGCCGGCGTCGAATTCCAGCTTGCGGGTAATGGTCAGCATGATTAGGGTATCTGTAAAAGTTTATGGGTTTGCAAGCTCAGCTTCCATTTCGGATTGCGCTTGCAGGTTTCGATCGCCAGTTTGGTATTGAACTCGGCCAGCGGGCCGTCCATCGCCTGCACGAAGAAGTGCTCGAAGTCCAGATGTTCGTAGGCGCTCAAGTCCTGCCCGGTCTGCGGGATCACGACCTTGATTTCGCTGCCCTTGGACACCACCAGCTGGGAACCCATTTTCGGGCTGACGCAAATCCAGTCCACGCCTTCGGGCACCGGCAGCGTGCCGTTGGTTTCAATCGCGATGGTGAAGCCGACCGCGTGCATCGCCTCGATCAGCGCGGCGTCCAGCTGCAGCAACGGTTCGCCGCCGGTGAACACCACGTACTTGCTGGCGGTGTAGCTGGTTGGCCACAGCGCAGCTATGGTGGCAGCCAGCTCCTGCGCGGTCTTGAACTTGCCGCCGCCTTCGCCGTCGGTGCCGACAAAGTCGGTGTCGCAGAACTGGCAGACGGCGCTGGCGCGGTCGATCTCGCGCCCGGTCCACAGATTGCAACCCGAAAAGCGGCAGAACACGGCGGGACGCCCGGCGTGGGCGCCCTCGCCCTGCAGCGTGTAAAAAATCTCTTTGATGCTGTAAGTCACGGCAGTTCCTGAAAGGACAACCCTCGATTATATCCTACGCCACACTTTTCGGTCTATGCCGTGGAATATTGACATTCCACAATGCTACCGGGAGGCAAGCACGATATGTTGGTCCGGTGGACGCTTACCCCGGGGAAGAAAAATCATGCGCTACGCTCAACCGCTCCTGGAAATCGATATCATCGTCGGCGGCGCCGTGATGCTGGCGGGCATAGCCCTGCTGCTGCTGTGGCGCCAGCGCCACCTGCGCAACGCCCTGGCGGCCCTGGAGCACAAGCTGGCACAGGAACTGGACCGCCGCCAGCTGGCCGAGCAAGCCCTGGCCGACACCCGCCAGCAGGTGGGCCGCCTGGGCGCCAGCCAGCAGTCCCTGCGCGACGCCGAGCGCCGCCGCATCGCCCGCGACCTGCACGACGACCTTGGCCAGCACCTGCTGGCGCTGAGCTTCGACGTGACCCAGCTGGCGCAGCACCACGACACGCTGGCCAAGCCGCTGGCCCAGATCGAAGCCCGCTTGCAGGCCGCCAGCCGCTCCATGCGCACCATTGTGCGCGATTTGCAGCCGGAACAGCTGGAAAGCGGATTGCAAGGTGCAGTTCAGCAACAGGTGGAGCAGTTTTCCCGCCTCAGCGGCATTCCCTGCCGGCTGGAGGCCGAGCCGGCCGCCTTCAGCGCCCCCACCGATGAGCGCATGGATGCGGTGGTGTTCCGCGTCCTGCAGGAATCACTGAGCAACATCGCCCGCCACGCGCAGGCGTCCGAGGTGTGCATCGGCCTGTGCCGCGTGGCCGGCAGCCTGAGCCTGACGGTGCGCGACAACGGCATCGGCCTGCCCGACCCGCCCGCCCGGCGCGGCTGCGGCCTGCGCGGCATCGCCCAGCGGGTGGCCGAGGCCGGCGGTCGTTTCGACATCGCCAGCCAGCCCGGCCATGGCACGGCGCTGACCATGTCCTTCCCGGTTCAATAATTTACAGCGGGGCACGTCCATGCACAATCAAAAAATCCAGCACCTGATGGAGTACTCGCAGGCCGACATGCAGCACGGCTTCGCGCTCAAGCTGATGGAGTTGCTGGTCATCCCGACGTTCGTGATCGACGTCCACGGCAAGGTCATCATCTGGAACCGCGCCTGCGAGCGCCTGACCGGGGTCGAAGCCTGGGAGGTGCTGGGCACGACCGATCACTGGAAGAGTTTTTATCACGAGCAGCGCCCGACGCTGGCCGACCTGGTGATCCAGGGCCGCGACGCCGACGTCCAGACGCTGTACTACCAGCATGCCCGCCGCAACGACAACGACAGCGGCCTGCGCGCGGAAAACTGGTGCGACATGCCGCGCGTGGGGCGGCGCCGCTACCTGGCAGCCGACGCCAGCCCGATCTTCGACACCGAAGGCAAGCTGGTGGCGGTGGCCGAAACGCTGCGCGACGTCACCGACGAAAAACGTGCCCAGGTAGCGCTGGAGCAACTAGCCACGCGCGACGGCCTGACCGGCCTGGCCAACCGCCGCTGCTTCGACGACACCCTGCAGGCGGAATGGCAGCGCGCCCAGCGCCACCAGCAGCCGCTATCGCTGCTGATGGTCGATGTCGACAACTTCAAACAGTACAACGACGCCTACGGCCACCTGGGCGGCGACGAATGCCTGCAGCGCATCGCCTGCGCGGTGTCGAGCGAGATGCGCGCCAACGACCTGGTGGCGCGCTACGGCGGAGAAGAGTTCGGGGTGATCCTGCCCAACCAGTCGCTGAAGGGAGCGGCCATCGTGGCCGAGCGCATCCGCTGCCGCGTCGAGCAGCTGCACCTGCCCAACCTGGGCAGCCAGCAACATGTGGTGACGGTCAGCATAGGCGCGGCCACCGCGCTGGCGGCTCCGGGCACCGATCCCAGCCAGCTGGTGGCCACGGCCGACTCGGCGCTGTACCGCGCCAAGCACATGGGCCGCAACCGCATCAGTCTGCCGGAGCCGGATCCGTCCTAGCCGGTGTAAACCTTGTAGTCGATACCGTTGGTGATCTGGCCCACCACGCCTAGCTGGTTCTCCGGCGATTCGGAGATCGAGCCCAGCACCACGGCCCGGGTCGCGCCGATGGACAGCGCGTGCAGGTAGTAGGCCTCGCCGCCAGCGTCCGGATCGCGGTGCAGGATGTTGTGGTACAGCAGCTCGACAAACTGCTGGTCGCTCAGATTGGTGCCGTAGGTCTTGGCGAACTCCGAGCTGATCAGGAAGTTCTGCGCCACGTCGTAGAAGCCGAAGCCGGCATCCAGCGCGCGTATCCAGAATCCCAATCCCTCCTGGTCCGGCAGGCGGTTGAAAGCCGCCTGATACAGCCGGTAAGCCTCGCCCGCCGGGTTGTGGTCGCCGATATCCAGCGCCACCGCGCGGCCGTCGGCAAAGGTCAGGCGCTCGACGCCGGAAACGATATCCTGCCCGCCCGCCCCGCTCCTGTCGGTGACGAGGTAGGCGCCGCCGCTGGCGATCACCGAGTAGTTGCTGCGGGCGCCGCCGAAGCTCACGTAGTCCAGCCCGGCGCCGCCGGTGAACACCTCGTTGCCCGTGCCGGCCACCAGCACGTCGTTGCCGGCGCCGCCGCTGGCAAAACGGGTGACGGTGGACGCATCGATGGTGATGTCGCCGAACTGCAGGTTCTTCACGCCGAACAGGCTGTCCGTGCCGTCGCCCACCGCGGTCAGGGCCGCGCCGGTGCCGGACAAGGAAAACTTGGACAGCGTGCCATTGAACACCACGGTATCGTTGCTGCCGACGCCGAAGACGGTATCGTTGCCCGCACCTTCGTAGATGACGTCGACGCCGGCGCCGCCGGTGATGCGGTCGCCGCTGCCGTTGGCGTAGATGGTCGAGCCGCCCGAGCCGGCCACGGCCGCCTCGATCGTCACGTTGTAGGCGATGGAGATATTGTTGTACCCCGGCGCCGTCGAGCTGAACGTGCCCGCGTTGAGGTTGATGACGACGGCATCGGTGCAGCCGGAGAAATTGAAGGTGTCGCTGCCGCCCGCATCCCAGATGCATTGCATCGGCGAGCTCTGCACGAAGTCGTAGCTGTCGCTGCCGGCGTGGTACGTCATGTTGGCGCCGTACAGATACTGCATCGCCTGGATGTCGTACAACATGGGCGTGATGCCGTACTGGTGGTTCAGCTGGTAGCCCGCGCCGGTGTTGTACGACATTTGGCTGTAGTCGATATTGTCGGTGGCGGACGGCAGGAAAGGACCATCGATGGTGCCGCCGGTGGAATCGTAATTGCCCGGATGCTTGAGGCCCAGCGTGTGCCCCAACTCGTGGATCAGCACCGCCGGGCCGAACGTGCCCGGCGTGAACACCGTATTGAAGGTGTCCGCGTTGTTGGTGAACAGATAGGTCGGATCGCTGCCGTTCGGCAGGTAGGCATAGCCGCTGCTCTGGCTGCCCTGGTTGTTGGTCCCCAGCTGGATATCGCCGCCAGACGACACCTCGGCAAACTTGACATTGGCCACCGCCGACCAGGTGTCCAGCGCCGTGCGCACCGCCTGCTTCTGGAACGATGTCATCGGCAGGAAGCCGCTGACATCGTCCGCAGTGCCATCGCTGGGCGCTACCGTCATGAAGCTGTAGGTCAAGGACACGGCCGTACCGGGGCGGCTGGCCCAACTGCTGTACACCAGCGCGTCAATCGAGTTATTACCGGTCGCGAAGAAAGTCATGATGATGCCCAAGGATACGATTGCACGATAGTAGCATCAGAACGGCACTAATCGAAGGGGTTGGCCACCGTCTGCGTGGCCGGCGGGGGCAAGCGCGCCGGCAGTTTCTGCGCCTCCAGCCGCGCCACCACCTCCCCCAGCAGCGCATGCAGCGCGCGCGCGTCGGCCAGGCCCGCCAGGTCGGCGGTCAGGTCGACATCGCCGCTGATGGTGATGCGGTCGAGCCGGTTTTCTATCGACAGCTGGCCGATGTTCAGCACGTCGGCCTCGTTGGCGTAGGGTACAAATTTGCTCATGATTAGCTCCGGGATTTACGTGGTTTTACCTTCGGCAGACGCAACATCGTCTCCTTTTGGCCATCCGCCAGCGACGGCAGCAGGTTGATGCCGACGCGGGCCTCCAACTGCGCAACGCTCAGCGTTTCATATTCCGCATCCGCGCGGTTCTCGATGAAGAAGGCGGCGCCGGCGCGCTGGCGCGGGCTGTAGACCAGCTTGTACAAATGCGTGGGCACCAGCACATTGCCAGCCTTTTGCAGATTGCCGCCGATGAAGGCCGGGCCGGTGATCACGTACAGATCGCCCTCCTTCTGCGCCAGCTTGCGCACCGCGCCCTCGATGCCGGCCCACACATGACGGTTATTATCCGCATCCTGCGGCACCATGTTCGCCAGCGTGAAGCTTTCGTGCTGGGTCTCGCGGTCCGGCATGTCGCCGTTCGGCGCCATGTGGCCACGGTCGAAGCCGCTGCGGGCGTAGTCCGACAGCTCGGCGCGGCGGCCGGCCGGCAGCTGCGATTCGGTGTGGAAGGAATTCTCGCGCGACAGGTTCTTGGCCGCCTCGATATTGTCGGCCGTCAGATGCTCGGCCGACCACAGCGGCGTGCGCGTGATCCCCGAATGCATGACGCCGAACACACCGTAGCACAGCTCGGTGGTGGCACTGTTCATCTTGGCGTTGCGGATTTCCGGCAGACGGCCATCGACATAATGCGCCGGGCAGTTGCCGGCCCAGGCCAGGCTGGCGCCCAGCAGTCCGCAGGCCAGCGCCGCCGCTGCCACGGATCGTTGAATCAGATACATAGTTCCTTCGAATTAATTTGCGTGGCGGCATTCTAGCGGAGGCCGGCCGCGCGCACCAAGCGTTCGGCAACGGTGCGCAGTTCGGCGCGCAGCGAATCCGGCTCCAGTACAGTGAATTCGAACGGCGCCGCCGCCAGTTGCCGCGCCAGCCAGCCCAGCTCGTCCGACTGGTTGTGCAGCAGCACGCCATCGGCCGTTTGCTCGAACAGGCCGAAGGTGTCGATGAAGGCGCGGCGAGCCGAAGCCAGGTCGGTCTTCAGCAGGATCCTGGCGGCGAACCTGCGCGGCAGCGTCGCCACCGACTGCCGCAGATGCACCAGCGCGTCAAAGCCGGGCGGTAGCTCGTAGCCGCCCTCGGCCGGCGCCACCTGCAGCACGCGGTCCAGGCGGAAGGTGCGGATACCGCCCCGCAGATGGCAATGCCCGACCGCATACCAGTAGCCGCTGTAGTACACCAGGCCGTAGGTATCGACATCGCGCTCGCTGTCGGCGTCGCCGGCACGGTAGCGCAGGTGCACGCGCCGGCGCGACTTGGCCGCCAGGCTGAGCGCGGTCAGCGCCGCATTGTCCTGCGTCGCCCCGTCCTGCGCGCCACCGGACTGCGTGGCCGAGCGCAAATCCAGCCGTACCGTGGCGTCGATCGCGTCCACGCGCTGGCGCAGGCCGTCCGGCATGATGCGGCCCAGCTTGGCCTGGGCGCTGGCCACCGCCGGCGCCGCCTCGGCCAGCCCCAGGCTGCGCGCCGCCAGCAGCCCCAGCGACAAGGCCAGCGCCTCGTCGTCGGTGAACATCATGGGCGGCAGCTTAAAACCCGGCATCAGCGCATAGCCGCCATGACGGCCGCGCTCGGTCGTGATGGGGATACCGATCTGTTCCAGCATGACGATGTAGCGGCGCAGCGTGCGGCCGTCCACGCCCAGGCGGCCAGCCATCTCGGCGCCGCTCAGGCGGCCATGGGTTTGCAGCAGTTCCAGCACGGCCAGAACGCGGGTGGTTGGATGGTACATGCCGCAAAGATAGCAGATTAACAGGGCCGAATCCGTCCTATTTAATCATTAAACTGCGGCAAACAACCTCTCCAAGGAATCAACATGAGCCAGACCGCCAACCTGTGGCTGTATTTTGTCGTCGTCTTCGGGGTGATCGCCCTGCCCGGCCTGGACATGGCCTTCGTCATGGGCAGTTCCATGCTGGGCGGGCGCCGCTCCGGCATGGCGGCGGTGGGCGGCATCATCGCCGGCGGCTTCTGCCACCTGTGCATGGGCGCCGTCGGCGTGGCCGTGGCGCTGCAATACTGGCCGCCGCTGTTCAAGATCATGCTGCTGGCCGGCGCCGCCTACATCGCCTGGATGGGCTACAGCCTGCTGCGCAGCGACAGCATCTTCCACCCGACGCCCGGCGCCGAGGCGATGGCCGACGCCGTCATCTTCCGCCGCGCGCTGACCACCAGCCTGCTCAATCCCAAGGCCTACATCTTCATGCTGGCGATCTTCCCGCAATTCCTCAAGCCGGGCCAGGGGCCGCTGTGGGTCCAATCCGGCGTACTGGGCGGCATCACCGCGCTGACACAGCTGGGCGTCTACGGGGCGCTGGCCTACGCCGCAAGCGGCGCCAGCGGCTGGTTCGCCGCCCATCCCGCCGCCGCCACCGTGGCTGCCCGCCTGATGGGCGCGCTGCTGATACTGACCGCCATCCTCAGCGCCAGCCAGGCCTGGACCGCGCCGTAAAAACAAAAAAGGGCTGGAACCTCGACGGTTCCAACCCTTTCGAAACATCCGCCCTACCAGAGGCTTAGTTTAATTTCTAATGCGACAACACTGGTTACTATTTTACATCGTTTACGGCCAAATAGGTGAAAATTGTGATAACGAGCGATAATGTCAACTTCCCCACCTCTCAGGCCTAAAGCGGAAATAATGAAACAACTCTACATCAACGGCGCCTGGCTCGACGGCGCCAGCAGCTCTGCCAACATCAACCCTTCCAACACCAACGACGTCATCGGCCACTACGCGCTGGCCGACGCGCAGCAGACCGAGCTGGCAATTGCCGCCGCCGCTGCCGCCGCACCCGGCTGGGCGCTGTCCAACATCCAGCTGCGCGCCGACGCGCTGGACAAGATCGGCAACGAAATCCTGGCCCGCCGCGAAGAGCTGGGCACGCTGCTGTCGCGCGAGGAAGGCAAGACCAAGCCCGAAGGCATCGGTGAAGTGGTCCGCGCCGGCAATATCTTCAAATTCTACGCCGCCGAATGCCTGCGCCTGCGCGGCGACAAGCTGCCGTCCGTGCGCCCCAACCTCGACGTCGAAGTCACGCGCGAGCCGGTCGGCGTGGTCGGCATCATCGCCCCGTGGAACTTCCCCATCGCCATCCCGTCGTGGAAAATCGCCCCGGCCCTGGCCTACGGCAACTGCGTCGTCATGAAACCGGCCGAGCTGGTGCCGGCCAGCACCTGGGCGCTGACCGAGATCATCAGCCGCGCCGGCCTGCCGCCGGGCGTGTTCAACCTGGTGATGGGCCACGGCAGCGTGGTCGGCCAGGCCCTGCTGAACGACCGCCGCGTCAACGCTATCAGCTTCACCGGCTCGGTCGCCACCGGCAAGAAAGTCGCCATCGCCGCCATGGGCCGCCTGGCCAAGGTGCAGATCGAAATGGGCGGCAAGAACCCGCTGATCGTGCTGGACGACGCCGACCTGGCCACCGCCGTGTACTGCGCCGTGCAAGGTTCTTACTTCTCCACCGGCCAGCGCTGCACCGCGTCCAGCCGGCTGATCGTCGGCAAGAACATCTACCCGCGCTTCGTTGCCGCCGTCAAGGAAGAGCTGGCCAAACTGAACGTGGGCGACGCCCTGACCGCGGGCACCGACATCGGCCCCGTGGTCGACGCCAACCAGCTGGAGCAGGACATGAACTACATCCGCATCGGCAAGGATGAAGGCGCCACGCTGGCCTTCGGCGGCGAGCGCCTGGACGGCCCGACGCCCGGCTTCTACCTGCGCCCCGCCCTGCTGACCGACGCCAGCAACGACATGCGCATCAGCCGCGAGGAAATCTTCGGCCCGGTCGCCAGCGTGATCCCGGCCGACAGCTACGAACACGCGCTGGCCCTGGCCAACGACACCGAGTTCGGCCTGTCGAGCGGCATCGTCACCACCTCGCTCAAGCACGCCACCCACTTCAAGCGCCACGCCCAGGCCGGCATGGTGATGGTCAACGTGCCGACCGCCGGTGTCGACTACCACGTGCCATTCGGCGGCACCAAGGCTTCCAGCTACGGCTCGCGCGAACAGGGCAGCTACGCCGCCGAGTTCTTCACCACCGTCAAGACGGCATACTGCGGCGTCTGATCCGCACCAAATTGGCGCACCGGACCCCGGTGCCGCCACCGGGAGACGGCGTCCTGCCGCCTCCCGCTTCCCTTCCCGAACCAAAGTGCAACACCTTCATCGCACGGCAGCGAAATATTGCTAAAAGTAATAGATTCGCACGACCGTTCGCTGATACACTTTCCGTTCCCCGGAGCAAATACCGGTTCTTACAAACATAATAAAAGACGAGACATGAAGATTGCCGATATCAAGATAGGCCAACGCCTGACAATTGCTTTTTCATTAACAACATTGATGCTCGCCGTGGTGGTGACGATAGGCGCCATCGGCATGCGGGCCACCAGCACAGAGCACGCATCCGGCACCGCCGCCGGCATCGCTTCGTTCTACACCACGCTGATGATCGCGCTCGGCGCAGCCGGCGGCGTGATGAGCCTGTTCACCGCCTGGTACATCACGCGCGGCATCGTCGGCCCGATCCGCCACGCTGTGCGGGTGGCGCGCACCGTGGCCGGCGGCGACCTCAGTTCCAACATCGAAGTGCGTTCGCGCGACGAGATCGGCCAGCTGTCGGCCGCGCTCAAGGATATGAACACCAGCCTGATCAACATCGTTTCCGAGGTGCGCGGCGGCACCGAGGCCATCGGCACCGCCTCGGCCGAAATCGCAGCGGGGAATATGGACCTGTCCGAGCGCACCGAGCGCCAGGCCGGCTCGCTGGAGGAAACCGCGTCGTCGATGGAGGAGTTGACCTCCACCGTCAAGCAGAACGCCGCCAACGCCAACCAGGCCAACCAGCTGGCGGTATCGGCGTCCGCCGTCGCCGGCCAGGGCGGCGCGGTGGTGGCGCAGGTGGTCGACACGATGGCCTCGATCAACGCCTCGGCGCGCAAGATCGTCGACATCATCGCCGTCATCGACGGCATCGCCTTCCAGACCAACATCCTGGCCTTGAACGCCGCAGTCGAAGCGGCACGCGCGGGCGAGCAAGGACGCGGCTTCGCCGTTGTGGCCAACGAGGTGCGCAACCTGGCGCAGCGCTCCGCCGCCGCCGCTCGCGAAATCAAGGGCCTGATCGGCGACTCGGTCGACCAGGTCGATGCCGGCGCGCGGCTGGTCGACCAGGCCGGCGTGACGATGACGGAGATCGTCGCCAGCGTGCGCCGCTTCACCGACATCATGAGCGACATCGCCGCCGCCAGCCAGGAGCAGCTGTCCGGCATTGAGCACATCAACGGCGCCATCGCCGAGATGGACCAGACCACGCAGCAGAACGCCGCGCTGGTCGAACAGGCATCGGCGGCGGCAGCCACCATGCGCGACCAAGCCGCGCACCTGCAAGCCGCGGTGGGCGTGTTCAAGCTCAGTGGCGATGGGGTTGCGCGCCGTAGCGCCAGCGTCAAGCCGATCAAGTCGGCGCGACGCGGGGCCGCACGGTCGCAGAAGGAGTCGCAGCAGGAGTTTGCCGAGCTGGCGTCGTCCGCGCGTTAAGCGGCGATCAGCAGTTCGATCTCCGCCAGCAGCTCGGGCATGGTGTCGACCACGCGCCAAGCGCCTGGGAAGTCATGGCCGCGTGTCAGTGCATTGCGCAGGATGATGCAGCGGATGCCGGCCGCCGTTGCAGCCTGCAAGCCGCGCGGCGAGTCTTCCACCACCAGGCAGTCGGCGGCACCCACGCCCAGCCGCTCAAGGCCCAGCAGATAAGGCTCCGGCGACGGTTTGCTGTTCGCGTAGGACTCATGCGTCAGCACGAATTCGAAGTGCGGCAGCAGATCCAGCCGCTGATGGATGATCTCGAAGTGGTTGCGGTTGGAACTGGTGACGACACCCATGCGCACGCGCGGCGACAGGCTGGCCAGCACCGCGCCGACGCCGTCGATCGCCGGGATATGCTCGGACGCCAGCGTGGCCGCGTAGTGGCGATTGCGCTCGCTGCGCCATGCATCCATGTCGGCCATGCTCAATTGCGGCTCCAGCAGATGCCATGCGCCGCAGTTGTCGGCCAGGTACCAGTCGAAGAAGTGCTGCTCGCTCAGCTCCAGTCCCAGGGGCCGGAACAGTTCCCGGTTAGCCTCGTAAAACAGGCGCTCCGTGTCAACCAGAACGCCGTCGTTGTCCCACAAAATCGCCCGCAGCATAGTCACTGTTCCGTGTAAAGCGCACATTGTACCCGCTGGCCTTGCGGGGCCGTGTATGTAATACTCCGTCCAACATACCAAGAACAGAGCGAAATGGCCGTTTTAGCACTGCTGCCGCGCAGCCTCAAATTCCGCATGACGGCGGTGGTCGTCATGCTGGTGCTGGCCGCGACGGTCATCGTCACCTGGGTCGCGCTGGTGCTGGCCGAACGCGATATGAAGAGCGTGATCGGCGACCAGCAATATGCCCTGCTCTCCTCGGCCGCCGCCCAGGTGGACGCCCAGATCACCGCCAAGAAAGCCCTGCTGGCCAGCCTGGCCGATGCCATGCCGCCCGACGCCGGCCTCGATCCCGAGCGCATGAGCGCCTTCGTCGCCCGCCATCCGGCCGTGCGCAAGGAGTTCCTCAACCTGCACATCTTCAACCGCAACGGCGTGCTGATACACACAGAAGGCGCAGGCGCCGCCGTGCTGGCGCTGGACGAGCGGCCGCGCACCTACATGCAGAAGGTGCTGGCCCAAGGCCGCGTGGTAGTGTCGCCGCCGTTCAAAAGCCTGCTGTCCGGCCGCCCCGCCATCATGATCATCCATCCGCTGCTCAATGCCGAAGGCAAGGCCGTGATGCTGCTGGGCGGTAGCATCGACCTGACCGACTCCGACTTCCTGTCGCAGATCGCGGCGCAAAAACCGGGCAAGACCGGCTACATGTTCATCATGACCAGCGAAGGCATCCTGCTGCACCACCCCAACCCCAAGCGGCTGCTGGAGCACATCAACGCGCGCCCCGGCTACAACCGCGCCACCGAGATGGCGCTGCGCGGCTTCGAAGGCTGGACCGAAGCGGCCAACAAGGACGGCAGCGAAGGCATCTACTCATACAAGCACCTGGCCACAACCAACTGGGTCATCGGCGCCCGCTTCCCGGTCGACGAAGCCTTCGCGCCGATGATCGAGATGCGCCGCCACGCGATGCTGGCGGCCGGCGCCTTCGCCGCGCTGGCGGGGCTGATGGCCTGGCTGGCGATCCAGGCCTTGCTCAAGCCACTGGGCCGCCTGCGCCGCAACATCAGCGACATCCGCAGCGGGGACGTCAGCATCGGCGTGCTGCAACGGCGCCGCCGCGACGAGATCGGCGAATTAAGCAGCGCCTTCCACGAGCTGATGGCCGAGCGCGAACAGGCGCAGGAAGCGATACGCGAGAACGAATCGCTGATCGCCGCCAGCGAGAAACGCCTGCGCATGATCGCCGACAGCATCCCCGCGCTGGTGGCCTACATCGACCGCGACAACCGCTACCACTTCACCAACGAATACTTCCGCACCATGCTGGGCCTCGATCCGCAGTCCATGCTGGGGCGGACCATGACAGAGGTACTGGGCGAGGAATTCGTCGCCTCCATCGCGCCCTACCACGCGGCGGCGGCGCGCGGCGACCGCGTGCACTACGAACGCGAAGGCCGCAAGGACGGCAAGCTGCAGCAGGTGATGGGCGACCTGATACCCGACATCGCCGCCGACGGCAGCGTGGCCGGCGTCTACCTGATGGCGGTCGATATCACCGAGCGTAAAAACGCCGAGCTGCGCCAGGCCGCCAGCGAAAAGCGCCTCAAGCTGCTGACCGATAACCTGCCGGTGCTGATCTCCTACCTGGACCAGAAGCGCCGCTTCCAGTTCGTCAACGCGACCTTCTTCCAGTGGTTCGGCGTTGAGCCGGAAAAGCTGATCGGCCGCCACCTGGTCGACGGCATAGGCCGCGACCACTACGAACACGCCGAGTCCTATCTCGAACAGGCCTATCACGGCCAGATCGCCACCTACGAGCTGAAGGCCCAGATCGACGGCAGCCTGCATACGCTGGAAACCACCTTCGTGCCGGAGATCGACGCGGCCGGCCAGGTGGTCGGCATCTATTCGCTGACGCACGACACCACGCGCATGAAGGAGATCGAGGAGCGCCTGACGCAGCTGGCCCGCATCGACACGCTGACCGGCATCGCCAACCGCCTGATGTTCGAAGAGATCCTGCAACTGGCGCTGGTGCGGGCCAAGCGCAACCGCAGGCCGCTGGCGCTGGCCTACCTGGACGTGGACAACTTCAAGAGCATCAACGACACGCTGGGCCACGGCGCCGGCGACATCGTGCTGAAGGAATTCGCCTCGCGGCTGGCGGGCAGCGTGCGCGCCTCGGACACGGTGGCGCGGCTGGCGGGCGACGAATTCGTGATCGTGCTCGAACAGGTGGACGGCCCGGACGAAGCCGCGCGGCTGGCGGCCAAATTCGTCGAAGCGGTGCGCCGGCCGTTCAATGTGGCCGGCAAGACGATGCAGATCACCACCAGCATCGGCATCGCGCTGCATCAACGCGACGGCGAGACGCCGGCCGAACTGGTGGCGCGCGCCGACACCGCGCTGTACGCGGCCAAACGCAAAGGCCGCGACGGTTACGCCATCGCCGACTAGGCCGGGACGCCAGTCGCCATCGGATTCGCGACAGGCTCGGCGACCTTGAACAGCAGGTTGCGGTCGACGTGGTGGAAGGGTTCTTCCTGGCCGCGTATCATCATCACCGTATCTTCCTCGTAGCCCCAGGTGCCGTCGTCGTTGATCGTCACCTTGATGCGGTACTCGACGGTCTTGAAGCCATACTCCAGGAAGGGATTGGAACGGATGCCGTAGGTATCGGACTCCAGCCGCGCCACCAGTTCGAACTCCTTCGCGTCCGGCGCCACCACGGCCGAGGCCATGGCGATCTGCCCGCGCGGAATGCCCAGCGTCTGGATCACGGTGCTGGTGGCCGGCTCCCACAGCCAGTAGCCTACCTGCTCGTGGTAGGTCTTGGCCTGGCCTGGCTTGTTGATGATGATCAGGTAGCGCAGGCCGTAGAAAAGCTGCGGGCCGTTGGTCACGGGATCGATGGGATACAGCTCGATACGCTCGACGTAGGCCTGCTTGCGCGGACCATCCGCCTTCGGTTTGATATCGAGGCCGCGCTCACCTTTCCAGATCCCCGCCATCGGCGCCAGCGGGCCGAGGTTGTCGAGGGTGTTGACGTCGATGGTGGACGGTTCGGTATAGATATCGCTGGAAAACTCGCTCATGCATGAATCCTGTTGGTTGGTGACAGCCGCTATTGTAAGACGATCTCGATGCGGTTGCGTCCCCCGGAATAGCGATATGCCACCGCGCTGCCCAACTGCCGTATCAGCAGCAGGCCGATGCCGCCCACTTGCTGATCTTCGACCGGCCGCACCGGATCGGGTGGCGGCGGTCCCTGGGTCAGCGGATCGAAGGCAGGCGCCTCGTCCTCATACACCAGCAGCGCGCCTTCCACGCCGACCCAGACCGAATGTGCGCTGTCGCCGCCATGGCCGTGCAGGATGCTGTTGCGCAGCAGCTCTTCCAGTATCAACTCGGCGCGCGCGACCACGCTCGGCCCCAGGCCAGCCTGTTGCAGCGCCATCGCCGCAAACGACATCGCGCCGGGCACCGCGTCCAGTCGCGCGGGAAACCGCAGCAGATGCGCAACACCGGTTTCTTTTCTGTCCATTCAAGCATATTATCGGAATGCTCACCTCAGGAGAAGCAACATGCGAAACTTAAAAGTCGCCGCTGCCACAGCGGCCCTGGCCCTCTTCATGACCGGCGTCTGCGCCGCCGAGCAGCCGGCCGGCATGGTCAAGACCACCAAGGGCGCCGCCTCCATAGAGCGAGCGGGAAAACAGACGCCGGCGGCGGCGGGCGCCGCGCTGATGGCCAGCGACCGCGTCGTCACCGGCGCCGACGGCAGCGTGGGCATCACGCTGCGCGACGAAACGCTGCTGGCGGTGGGCCCGAACAGCAACGTGTGGCTGGAAAAATACGCTTTCGATCCGACCTCGCATGAAGGCGTGCTGAATGCAACCGTCAAGCGCGGTACGCTGGGCGTCATCTCCGGCAAACTGTCCAAGCAATCGCCGGGGGCGGTGCAGTTCCGCACACCGACCTCCATCCTGGGCGTGCGCGGTACAGAATTCCTCATCGACGTCAAAGACGGAGAATAAAGCATGGTCATGCTGATCTGGATCGCCTGCCTGCTGGCCGCCGTCTCGCAGCAGCGCACGCCGACCGAGCAAATCACCCTGCTGCCCAGCCAGGACGGCAAGGCCAGCGCGGTCATCATCACCACCGCCGGCGTCGAGACGGTGCTCGACAAGCCCTACCAGATCGCTGCCATCGATAGCAAAGGCGCGACCACCGCCACCGGCGACAGCGCCGCCATCGCCAAACAATACGATGCCACGCTGTCGGCGCTGCCGCAACGGGCCGCCGTGTTCACGCTGTACTTCATCACCGACAGCGACACGCTGGTGCCGGAATCGGCGGCCCGGCTGGTGGACATCAAAGCGCAGCTGGCCTCGCGCCCCGCGCCGGAGATCATCGTCATCGGCCACACCGACACCGTCGCCAAGCGCGAATACAACGACGAGCTGTCGCTGCGCCGCGCCGCCACCGTCAAGCGCCTGTTGGTGGAGGTAGGCATCGCGGAAGACCGCATCGCCGTGCAGGGACGCGGCGAGCGTGAACTGCTGGTGCCCACGGCCGACGGTGTCGACGAGCCGCGCAACCGCCGCGTGGAAATCCGCGTGCGCTGATCAGGCCACGCCGTCCCAGCGCAGCACCAGCAAGGTCAGGTCGTCCGACGGCTCGGCCTTGCCCACGTGCAGACGCACGTCATCGCGCACCGCCTGCACCACCGCCGCCGGCGTGGCGGCCGCCGTTGCGGGCAGCGCCGCCAGCAGGCGGTCCAGCCGCTCGTTGCCGTACAAATTCCCCGCTTCGTCCATGGCCTCGTTGATGCCGTCGGTGGTCAGGCACAGGCACTCGCCCGCCCGCAGCTGGTAGTGCTGCACCGGATATTCGAAATCGTCCATCACGCACAGCGGCGGGCCGTCGGCCGCTTGCAGGTGTTCGACGCGGCCGTCCACCGTGAGGCGGCGCGGCGCATCGTGGCCGGCGTTGCACAGAAAGACCTGGCCGCTGACGGCGTCCAGTATGCCGGCCACGCTTGTGACGAACAACATCTCGGGATTCTCGCGCGTCAGCTCGCGATTGGCGCCGTTCATGATGGCGGCCATCTCCCAGGGGCCGCGCAGCGCGATGCTTTTCGATAGCGCCTTCGCCACCACCATGAACAGGCTGGCCGGCAAGCCCTTGCCGGATACATCGCCGACCATGAAGAACACGCGGTCGCGGTCCAGCATGAAGAAGTCATACAGGTCGCCGCCCACTTCGCGTGCAGGTTCCAGCAGTGCCTCCAATGCGAAGCGCGTCTCGCCGGGGAAGGACAACGCGGCCTGCGGCAAGGTCGCCATCTGGATGCGGCGCGCGGCGCCCAGTTCGCCGGCGGTCTTGGCGGCCGAGACCCGCGCCACCTGCAAGGCACGCTCGCTTTGCTTGCGGTCACGCACGGCAGCCGTCAGCATGCTGGTCAACAGACTCAATCCCACCATGCCAAAGGCGCAGGACACGGCAGCCGCGTCGAACAGCAGTCCGGCGCGGGCGAACAGCAAGGCGCCGCCGCCGAACAGGCCCGCCACGATGGCGCAGCCCAGCGGCACTGCCACCAGCATGCGCAACTTGGGCAGCAGCCAGACCAGCAGCAGGCTGCAGGCGCCGAACACCGCCACTTCAATCCAGCGCATAGCCGGCGGCCGGCGCAGGAAGGCGCCGTCGAAGAAGCTTTCTATCATCTGCGCATGCGTATCCACGCCGGGCATGAAGTCGCCGCGCGCATTGGTCTTGTAATCGGTCAGGCCCAGTCCCGTCATGGCGACGATGACGATCTTGTTCTGCAGCGCCGAGGGATCGAGACGGCCGCGCATCACATCCAGCGCGGAGACATAGCGGTCCATCGCCGGCGCCGAGAAGTTGACCCACACCGCGCCGTCAGGGGAAGTCGGCACGTGCAGGTCGCCGACAGACACGCTGCGGACGCCGTCGGCATCGGCGTCGACCTCCAGCGCCGAGCTGCCGGTGGCCACGCGCAGCAATTCCATCGACAGTGCCGGCACCAGTGTATCGCCCACAGCGCCCAGCAACGGCGCGCGCCGCACGATGCCCTTCTCCAAGTTCACCGACAACAAGCCCTGCCCCCGCGCGGCCGCCTGCAACAGCGGAAGGCTGGACATCGCCTGCGGAAAGCGCATCACCGGCAAGGACGACGGCGACACCTTCACGTGCACGGGCCACACGCGCAGCGCATCGCTGGTGCCGGGTTCGGGGTGCGCAAAGCCGGCCGCGCCCAGCACCACGGGCGCGCGCCGCATGGCCGCAGCGAGTACGTCATCGTATGCGGGCAGCGCCGCCAGGCTGTCGCGCAGAGGCCCGGGCGACAGGCGCGAGGCCAGCGCTTCGGGCGAAGTGGTGTCCGGCTCCGGCATCAGGATATCGAGGCCGATGGCCAGCGGCTGCTGGGCGTTGATGTGTTCTATCAGCTCGGTGAGGCGCGTGCGCGGCCACGGCCACTGGCCGAACTCCTTGAGCGAAGCCTCGTCGATGGCGATGATCTGCACCGGTCCCGATGCGCGCTGGCGCGGCAGATGCAGCTGGTAGGCGTTGAACAGCGCCAGGCGCAGCGACGGCAGCGGACCATCGCCGCCGACCGCCAGGGCCAAGGCCAGCAAACACGCCAGCACCAGCGCAAGCGGCCGGCCCTGGCCTGCGCGCACGCCGCCCAGGGCCTGGGTTTGCAAGCGGAGCAGCATGGCCGCGCTTACAGTTCGATTTCCATGCCGTCGTAGGCGGAGACGATGTCCAGCGGCGCTTCGCCGGTGATCTCGGCATAGCGCCGCGTCTCGGCCAGCACGCGGGCGATTTGCGCGTCGTCGTAGATAGGCTCGTGGTGGAACAGGCAAAGCTGGTGCACGCCCGCCAGCTGGCACAACTCCACGCCGACCACGTTGCTGGAGTGGCCCCAGTCGGCCTTGACCGAAATCGAATCGGCCAGCGAATACATGGCGTCGAAGATCACCAGATCGGCGTCGCGGAAGAAGTCGACGAAGGCCACGCGTTCGGCGGCGTTATCGAGCTTGTGTTCGGAGTCGGTGCTGTAGACCATGGTCTTACCGCCATGCTCCAGACGGTAGCCATAGGAGTCGCCCGCGTGCAGCTGCAGCTTGGCGGTGATCGTCACGTCATGCAGTTGCAGCGGCACGCCGGGTTCCATCTGCACGAACTCGATGGCCGCGCCCAGTTGGTGGAAGCCGACCGGGAAGCTGATCGGCTCCTGCTGGCGGCGGAACGCGGTTTCCAGCTCTGCGTGACAGCCGTAGATGACGATGCGGTTGCCCGGTATGTAGGCCGGCGTGAAGAACGGGAAGCCCATGATGTGGTCCCAGTGAAGATGGGACATGAACACATGGTAGGTCTGCGGCTTGGCGGGGCCGTAGCGGGCCAGCTTGGCGCCGGCCAGCGCGCGCACGCCCGAGCCCAGGTCCAGGATGATGTGCTCGTAGACGGAGTCCGGATTCCAGACCTCGACCTCCACGCAGCTGGAATTGCCGCCGTAAGTGCCGCGCACCTCGAAGCCCAGGTCGTTATCGATATACGACGCCACCTTGTCCGGCGTATCGAGCCCGCGGCCGATGGCGCCTTCGAGCGCCGTCACCAGCTTGGCGCGGATCTGCTTATGGTTCAGCGCCACCGGCAGCGAGCCGCGCGCGCCCCAGATGCGCGCCTTCATGAGGCGCCGCCGACGGCCGCCAGCGCCGCATCGCGGTC
Source organism: Rugamonas rivuli (assembly GCF_009380165.1). Lineage (GTDB taxonomy): Bacteria > Pseudomonadota > Gammaproteobacteria > Burkholderiales > Burkholderiaceae_D > Rugamonas > Rugamonas rivuli. The sequence continues at coordinate 482,200 of NZ_WHUF01000001.1, read as the reverse complement.
CGGGAAGATTTCAAACAGCATGTCGAAGCGGCTGATGGTGAACACCTCCAGCACCAGCGGTTGCAAGGCCGCCAGCACCATGCGCCCGCCCTGCGCCTTGACCTGCTTGATCGCCACCATCAAGGCCCGCAGGCCTATGCTGCTGATGTAGTTGACGCCGCTGAAATCGATCACCAGCGCCACGCCATCCTTGGTACAGTCGCGCAGGTGCGGATCCAGCGCGAGTTTGAAGGCATCGGCATGGGTATGATCGATGCGCCCTGCTGGGCTCAGCACCAGAGTGCGGCCCGATTGCTGCGGCTGAAGTTCCATAGTGGTGGCCTGTACGCTGTGCTGGGGAAGAAAGCGAAAGATAGCGTTTTATTCTGGTTTTTTTCATTTTTACATCTTTTTGTGCAAGAAGCAATTCTGCGAAGAATCTCCACCCCATGATATTCTTCGGCCTCGACGCAATCAGGGAGAACGCACATGTCGCCAGCCGACAAATTTTTCAAGCTCACTGAGCACGGCAGCAACGTCCGCACCGAAGTCGTAGCGGGCATCACCACCTTCCTGACGATGGCGTACATCATCTTCGTCAACCCGGCCATCCTGGGCGACGCCGGCGTGCCGAAGGACGCCGTGTTCGTCGCCACCTGCCTGGCGGCCGCGCTGGGCACCATCATCATGGGCCTGTACGCCAACTACCCGATCGGCATGGCGCCGGGCATGGGCCTGAACGCCTACTTCGCCTACGCCGTGGTGCTGGGCATGGGCGTGCCCTGGCAGTCGGCGCTGGGCGCCGTGTTCATCTCCGGCTGCCTGTTCATCCTGGTCAGCGTGTTCAAGGTGCGGGAATTGATCGTCAACGGGATACCACACTCGCTGCGGGTCGCCATCACCGTGGGCCTGGGCCTGTTCCTGGCGCTGATCGCCATGAAGAGCGCCGGCCTGGTGGTCGCCAGCCCCGAGACGCTGGTGCGCGTGGGCGACATGCACAAGCCGCAAACCATCATGGCCATCTTCGGCTTCCTGCTGATCGTCACGCTGGACCGCCTGCGCGTGCCGGGCGCGCTGCTGATCGGCATCGTGGTGGTGACGATCATGAGCTTCTTCTTCGGCGGGAATACCTTCCACGGCTTCATGTCGTTGCCGCCGTCGCTGGCGCCGACCTTGTTCCAGTTCGACCTGAAAGGCGCCACCTCGCTGGGTTTGTTCAACGTGGTGCTGGTGTTCTTCCTGGTCGAGCTGTTCGATGCGACGGGCACGCTGATGGGTGTAGCCAGCCGTGGCGGCCTGCTGGTCGACGGAAAAATGAAACGCCTGAACAAGGCGCTGCTGGCCGACAGCTGCGCCATCGTGGCCGGCTCCGTGCTGGGCACGTCGAGCACCACGGCCTACCTGGAAAGCGCGGCCGGCGTGCAGGCCGGCGGCCGCACCGGGCTGACGGCGCTGGTGGTGGCGCTGCTGTTTTTGGCGGCCTTGTTCTTCGCCCCGATCGCCGGCGTGGTGCCGGCCTACGCCACCGCGCCGGCCCTGCTGTTTGTCGCCTGCCTGATGCTGCGCGACCTGGTCGATGTCGACTGGAGCGACACCACCGAGAGCGTGCCGGCCGCGATCACCGCGCTGGTGATACCGTTCACCTACTCCATCGCCCACGGCATCGCCTTCGGCTTCATCACCTACGCCGGCCTCAAGCTGCTGACCGGCCAGGCACGCCAGGTCAAGCCGGTGGTGTGGGTGATCGCCGCGCTGTTCCTGTTCAAGTACACCTACCTGAAGGGCTGAGCTCAGCCAGCCGCAGTCCGCTGCGGAGATGCCACCAGCGATGGCATCTCCCGCACCGCCAGTATCCCCACCACGTTGTTGAGCCGCATGCGGCAGAGCGTCAGCGGTTCCTCATCGTCCGCCGCCAGCCGGATCTGCACGTCCATGCCCTGCGGATGCAGGGTGGTGCGCAGGCTGCGCAGCTCCAGTCCCAGACGGCGCACTATCGCCAGCACGGCTTCCAGCGTGGCGATGGGGGCGTCCTGTTCGACGCAAAATCGGTAGCTTTTTTGTGTGGTATTCATGCAACCAGAATATCCGCGAAGCTGCAAAATAGGCTTCCTTGTTTTGCTCGATTATTGGCATGGCTCAGTAGATTCTTCCAGTCACTGTAAAATATGAGGAATATTCATCTTTTACAGGTACATCGCATGGAAATCGACGAACTCGACCGTAAGATCTTGCGCGAACTACGCCGCGACGGCCGCCTCAGCAACACCAAGCTGGCGGAGAAAGTCGGCCTGTCCACCACGCCGTGCTGGAACCGCGTGCGGGCGCTGGAGGACGGCGGCATGATCGAAGGCTACACCGCCCTGCTCAGCCAGACCGCGCTCGGCTATCCGGATACGGTGATCATCGAAGTCACGCTGGACCGCCACGACGACGACATCTTCGAGAAATTCGGCCAGGCGCTGGCCGACCTGCCGGAAGTGATGGAGGCCTATCTGCTGACCGGCGAGTACGACTATCTGATCAAGGTGGCGGTAGCCGGCACGGCTGGCTACGAGGAGTTCCTGCGCCGCAAACTGTACAAGCTGCCCGGCTTGCGCCACAGCCGTTCGACCTTCGTGCTGCGCTGCCTGAAGCGCGCCCATTCGGTCGAACCGTAAAAACCGCATCAATTCACGGCCATCCTCTTATGTTGTCGACCGCACAGATAGACCGCTGCAAAGGGGTCATTCTGCAGGTGCTCGAATAACTATAAAAGGATGAAACATGAACAAGCCCCTCAACATCGCAATGGCAATCGCTACGCTGACGCTGGCGTCGCAAGCCATGGCGCAAATCACGTTTTACGAGAACGACGGCTGGCGCGGCCGCACCTTCACCGCCAACCAGCAGGTACGCGACTTCACGCGCAACGGCTTCAACGACCGCGCCTCTTCCGTCGTGGTCGACCGCGGCCAGTGGGAAGTCTGCGACGACGCCAACTTCCGCGGCAACTGCATGGTGCTGCGCCGCGGCAGCTACGAGTCGCTGCGCGGCATGGGCATGAACGACCGCATTTCGTCGGTTCGTCCCGTGGGCAAGCGCGCCAGCTACGCCAACGAGGCGCCGGCGCCACTGCCGCAGCCGACCTATGAATACCGCCGCCGTCCAAGCGAGCGCTTGGTCGAAGTGCCTGTCACCTCGGTACGCGCCGTGGTCGGCACGCCGGAACAACGCTGCTGGGTCGAAAGCCAGCAAGTGGCCGAACCTGCCCGTAGCGGCACCAACGTCGGCGGCGTCATTGCCGGCGCCCTGATCGGCGGCATCCTGGGGCACCAGGTGGGCGGCGGCACGGGTCGTGACGTGGCGACGGCCGGCGGCGCAGTAGCGGGCGCGGCCATCGGCAACAATATGGCCAACAACAGTGGCCAGCAAAGCTATGCACGCGACGTGCGCCGCTGTGAAAATGTCAGCAATCCCAAGCCGGAATACTGGGATGTGACGTACAACTACCGTGGCCAGGAACACCGTGTGCAGATGAGCACGCCTCCAGGCCAGTCCATCGCCGTCAACAGCAATACCGGCGAACCACGCATGTAATGCTTAAATATTTGCCCACATTTCAGGAATTCACTGGGATGTGGGCAAACTAACAAGTATACTCAATGCCCTCCACGGGACGGCCTCGAGACTGCATGCGCAAACTACTACCCTATTCCTACTACGGCGGCGACCACGATGAACAGCAACTGTTCTTCTCGGAGTTGCGTCCGGTTGCCATCATTTCCCAGAGCGTAGGAATACTGAGCTGGTTCGTGGCGGCGCTGATGCTCGCTGCCAGCGGGCAGACGCTGCAGGCCAGCGTGCTGTTCGGCCTGCCCGGCATGCTGCTCAGCCTGCTCATCTCGCTGCGTGCCCCTTCCGTCAAGGCGCTGGTGGTCTCCGGCATCATCGGCACCACTTCCACAGCCTTCGCCTTCCGCCTGCTGACCGCCTATTGCCCCGACCCGACGTTCTGGGTGTTGCCGGTCGGCACCGTGCTGACATTGTCGGCCGCGCCCATCTTCGGCGGCATGCTGAACTACATCGGCGCCGCCGTCGGCGTGTGGGCCATTCTTACCATCGGCAATTTCCCGGCCCGACCGGGCGAGCTCAGCTTCAACCTGTCGTTGCTGGTCATGGGCAGCAGCTTCGCCATGGCGATCTATCTGCACGCCTACTTCCTCAACTTGCGCGTGCGCAGCCACAGCGCGCGGCGCGAGCTGGCGGAGATCGCCTACAAGGATGTCGTCACCGGCTTGTTCAACCGCCGCAAATTCACGCTGGAAGCACGCCGCGCGCAACAACTGCCGTCGCAGCTTCCGCTGTTCTTCCTGATGATAGACATCGACGACTTCAAGAAAATCAACGACACGCTGGGCCACGATGCCGGCGACGAAGTGCTGATCCACACGGCCGGGGTGATCGGCAAGCTGGGCATGGGCCACCTGTCGGGACGGCTGGGTGGCGAGGAGTTCGGCGTACTGTTCCGCGGCGAGGCGGCCGACGCGCTGGACTTTGCCACCGCGCTGCTGGACGGCGTGCGCGCCGCCGCCCATCCACCGCGCACCGTCAGCATAGGCATCGCCGAATTCGACAGGGACAGCGACCTGTCGGTCAGCTACAAGCGCGCCGACGAGGCGCTCTACCTCGCCAAGCGGCATGGCAAGAACCGCTACGTGCTGGCCGGGGCCATACAGGCCGCCGCCTGAGACTTGCCATGTGCTAGTATTTTCCTCGGGCAACTTTAACGCCGATTCTTTGATCTACATCAATTATTTTCTTGATGTAAATCGATACGCTGCATGTCATTCTCAAATCACATCGGCAAGGCGGCGACATGGAACACCCCCACTCCCACACACTGCATGCGGATCGGCCGCCATGCCCATGGCACAACGGCGCGCTGCACGCCTGCCATCACTTCGCCTGCGCCATCCTGGACGCGCTGCCGGCCCAGGTGGTGGTGCTGGGTCTGGACGGCACCATCCTGGCCATCAACGAAGCCTGGCGCAACTTTGCCCGCGACAACACGGGTCATCTCGGCTGCGCCGAGATCGGCAGCAATTATCTGGCCGTGTGCCGCGCGACGACCGGCGACGACGCCGACTGCGCGAACCGCGCCTGCACCGGCATCGAACAGGTACTGGCCGGCGAGGCGCCCAGTTTCGAACTCGAATACGCCTGCCACACGCCGAGCCAGCAACGCTGGTTCAGCATGAGCGTCACGCCGCTGCGCTCCGGCACGGCCGGCGTGGTGATCGCCCACAGCGACATCACCGAGCGCCGCCAGCACGAAGCCCGGCTGCGCATCGCCGCCATCGCCTTCGAATCCACCGAAGGCATGATGGTGACGGACGCCAACAGCAACATCGTGCAGGTGAACCAGGCTTTCACCAACATCACCGGCTACGCCAGCGACGAGGTCATAGGCCGCCGCCCCAATATGCTCAGTTCGGGCCGCCACGACGCCGCCTTCTACCAGGCCATGCACAAGGCCGTCGCCACCAGCGGCACCTGGGAGGGCGAGATCTGGAACCGCCGCAAGAACGGCGAAATCTACCCCGAGCGCCTGCACATCGCCGCCGTCCGCGACGAGGATGGCCGCACCACCCACTACGTCGCGGCGCTGACCGACATCACGCTGAGCAAGGCGGCCAACGATGAAATCAAGAACCTGGCCTTCTACGATCCGCTGACCCGCCTGCCCAACCGCCGCCTGCTGATGGACCGGCTGCGCCAGGTGCTGGCCGCCAGTGCGCTGAACGGCAATTACGGCGCGCTGATGTTCATCGACCTCGACAACTTCAAGACGCTCAACGACACGCTCGGCCACAACACCGGCGACCTGCTGCTGCAACAGGTGGCGTCGCGCCTGCGCACCTGCCTGCGCCAGGCCGACACCGTGGCGCGGCTGGGCGGCGACGAGTTCGTGGTGCTGATCGACGGCATGAGCCGCCACGCGCTGGAAGCGGCCGCCCAGACCGAGGCGCTGGGCAGCAAGATCCTGGCGACGCTGAACCAGCCCTACCAGCTCGGCCCGCACCATTGCCACAGCACGCCCAGCATCGGCGCCACGCTGTTCCACGACCAGCAGCGCCAACATCCCGACGAGCTGCTGATGCAAGCCGACATCGCCATGTACCAGGCCAAGCAAGCGGGCCGCAACGGCATGCGCTTCTTTGACCAGCGCATGCAGGACACCCTCAGCGCCCGCGCCCAGTTGGAGAACGAGTTGCGGACGGCGTTCGACCATCAGCAGTTCGAGCTGTACTACCAGGGCCAGGTCGATGCCGACGGCCGCGCCACCGGGGCCGAGGCGCTGATACGCTGGATCAAACCGGACGGCGCCTCGATCTCGCCGGCCCAGTTCATCCCGCTGGCCGAGGAAACCGGACTGATACTGCTGCTGGGAGACTGGGTGCTGGAGCAGGCTTGCAGGCAGCTACGCGACTGGCAGCACGACGCCGCCACGCGCGAGCTGGTGCTGTCGATCAATGTCAGCGCCAAGCAGTTCCGCCAGCCCGATTTCTGCGCCCGGGTGCGCAGCGCAATCGAGCGCTACGGCATTGTGCCCGCGCGCCTGAAGCTGGAGTTGACCGAAGGCCTGCTGCTGGACAATATCGAGGACACCATCGCCAGCATGACGGCGCTGAAGGCGCTCGGCATCAAGTTCTCGCTCGACGATTTCGGCACCGGCTATTCGTCGCTGCAGTACCTGAAGCGCTTGCCGCTGGACCAGTTGAAGATCGACCAGTCGTTTGTGCGCGACCTGGCCAGCGATCCCAACGACCAGGCCATCGTGCTAACCATCATCGCCATGGCGCGCAGCCTGCGGCTGGACGTCATCGCCGAGGGTGTCGAGACGCAGGCCCAGCGCCAACTGCTGGCCGAGCTGGGCTGCGACGCCTACCAGGGCTATCTGTACAGCCGGCCGCAACCGCTGCCGGCCTTCCAGTCCTGGCTGGCCGAGGCTTCACCGGCGGCGACGGCTTGCGCTTAACACTCCAAGGAACCCGGCGCCCAGCAACAGCAGGGTGCCCGGTTCCGGTATCGGCTGCAGCGCGGGCAGCCCGCCCGGGCCCAGCACCGGCGTCACCGCCGTCGTGCCGTTGGCGTGAAGCTGGAAGATCGCCGCCCCCACCACGATGGTTGGGCGCCCCACCCCACCCAGGGAGCCGGACCAGAACGACGGGGCCGGACTGTACAAGCCGTCCGGCGGCAAGGCCGCCAGCGTCGCGCCGGCGGTGGTGTCCACGCTGAGGTCGAATTCAACGATGAGGTGCGGCGCGGCATAGTTCGGACTGGAGCCAATGCTGGCGCCGGCGTGGAACTTCGCCAGTGCCAGGTCGCCGGCGTCGAGCGCGGACCACACCGGCGAACTCAGGTCGAAGCCGCCCGCAGCATTGACCGGAGACCTCACGCCGCTGCTCTTTTCAAACGACTGGATGCCGCTGTCGGTGATATGCACGACATAGTCTGCGCTACCGTTCTGAAAAAACACGTCAAAGAACAATCCGCTGGTGCCGCTGGCGCCGGGCGTGAAGCTGCCCAGGTCGTACATCAGGTTCAGCGTGTTGCCCAGCGTAGCACTGGGCGCGCCGCCGGTCGATTGCTCCACGTAGAAACGGGTGCCGCCCGGTGCGCCAACGTTGAAGCTGGAGGAACTCACGGTGGAACGGGCCGGCGCGCCGCTGGTTGGCGAGGCCGTCCACTCTGTCGGGCCGAACAAGCCGTCGCTCACATGCATTGGGTCCGCCGACGCCGCGCCGGCGAGCGTCAGCAGGAAGGCGCCACACATCGCGCCTCGCTTCAGGGAAAACACGTTCATCGGAAAATATTTCATGGCTATCTCCTGGGTTGTATGCCGCCCAGCAGAAGAAGCAAATTAGGTTCCATGCAGCCGGCGCACTGCTACGGCAAGGCTGGCCAGCTCCACGCTGTAAGCGCAACCGACACAGCGACAGGAGGTAATAAAAAAGGGCAACCTCACGATTGCCCTTGCTTATCCGACCGCGGCCGCTTAGAAGTGGTACTCGGCCCGTATCATCGGCGTCTTGGCGACGTAGCCCTGGCCGCCGGTGGTGGCCGAGGTGTTGCCGAACTTGTTGCGCCAGTATTGGTACTCAACGCCGATGCGGAAGGTGTTCTTCGCCTTGCCGATCGCCGCGCCCGCGTCGAACATCAGCTGCATGTCGATATTGGTCTCGGCGCCGGTATCGTTGCCCACTTCGTCCTTGCCCTTGGCCGCGATAAAGTTCGCATAGCCCTCGAAGGCCCACAGCGAACCCACCGGGATGCCCCATTCCGACGACAGCATCGCATGCGTCTTGTAGGTATAGCGCCCAGTGACGGTGGAGATCGGCGGGAAGGCGCCGCTCGGCGCGTTGCTCTCGTTGAGCAGGAACAGGCTGGTGTTGAAGTGGCCGGCCGGCACGTCCCACATAAAAGTCGGCCCCAGCACGAACATGCGTTTGCGCGAGTTGTAGCCCACATCGTTCTTGGTGTTGACGTCGAAACCGCCCGTGATGCCCAGCCCGCGCACCGGGCCGAACTTGTATTCGCTGCCCGTCACCTTGCTCAGGTCCACGGTGTTGCGGTACAGGATGTAGGCTTCGTTGGCGCCGGACTTCTGCGTCAGCGAGGCCGGATCGTTTTTATCGGACATCAGGAAATCGGCGTTGAAGTAGTTGGTGCCGTACTTGTAGCCGCTGACGTGGGTCAGCGCCACGATGTTCTTGGCGATGTCGTTCGGGTTGAACGGCTCGCGATAGTCGCTGCCGTAGCGCCAGCTGACCGAGGTGTCGCTCCAGTCGGCGGCGTGGACCGAACCGGCCAGGCTCATAAAGGCGATGCAGAACAGTTGCGGAATTTGTCTCGTTTTCATTTTAGTTTTTTTCCAAAGTATGCGGACGTGACCGTCCCCACCGGCGCCGTGGAAGGCGCCGGCAGGTATCAGCCGTTAGGGATTAAAGCCTCAGCCTGCGCCGAGGTAGACGAACTTGAAGGTGAACACGCAAGCGATCGCCCAGATCACTGGACGCACTTCGCGCACGCGGCCGGTCAACAGCTTCAGCACCGCGTAGGAGATGAAGCCGAACGCCACGCCGAGCGCGATCGAGTACGTGAACGGCATGGTCAGCGCCGCGATGGCGGCTGGCACGCTTTCGGTGGTGTCGGACCAGTCGATGTCGACCAGTTCGCGCAGCATCAGGCAGGAGACGTACAGCAGCGCAGGCGCCGTGGCGTAGTTGGGCACCACGCCGGCCAGCGGCGAGATGAACAGGCAGGCCAGGAACAGCACGCCGACAGCGACGGCGGTCAGGCCGGTGCGGCCGCCCGCTTGCACGCCGGTCGCGCTTTCGATGTAGGCCGTGGTGCTCGAAGTACCCAGCAGCGAACCGGTGAGGATGGCGGTACTGTCAGCCATCAGCGCCTTGTTCAGACGCTCCATCTTGCCGTTGACCAGCAGGCCGGCGCGGTTGGCCACGCCCATCAGCGTACCGGTGGCGTCGAACAGCTCCACCAGGAAAAACACCAGCACCACGTTCAGCAGGCCGACCGAGATCGCGCCCATCAGATCAAGCTTGAACAGCGTCGGCGCCAGCGAAGGCGGCATGTCGACCACGCCATTGAACTTGTTACCGGCCACGAAGAAGCTCAACACCGTCACGGCCAGAATGCCGATCAGGATCGCGCCCTTTACCTTCAGGCGGTCCAGCGCGACGATGATGAAGAAGCCCGCAATGGCCAGCAGCGTCGGCGCCGAATGCAGGTCGCCCACTTTGACCAGCGTCTCCGGGCTGCTGACGACGATGCCCGCGCTCTTCAGCGAGATCAAGCCCAGGAACAGGCCGATGCCGACGGTGATCGAAGTGCGTATCGAATGCGGGATGCCGTTGACGATCATCTCCCGCAGCTTGAACACGCTGACAAACAGGAACAGGCAACCCGAGATGAAGACCGCGCCCAGCGCCATCTCCCACGGCATGCCCATGCCCTTGACCACCACATACGCGAAGTAAGCGTTCAACCCCATGCCCGGCGCCATAGCAATCGGATAGTTTGCGTACAGGCCCATAATCAGACAGCCCAATGCGGCCGCGATACAGGTGGCGACAAACACGGCGCCCTTGGGCATGCCGGCGTCGCCGAGGATGGAGGGGTTGACGAAGATGATGTAAGCCATCGTCAGGAAGGTGGTCAGACCTGCGACCAATTCGGTGCGCACGTCGGTCCCATTCTCTTTCAGCTTGAAGTACTTCTCTAGAAATAACATAACGTCTCCGTGTTCTATTTTTAACTGCTTATGTGTGTCATCCGCCGATTAAACATGGGAACAATCGGCATCGACCTTATCTCAGGGGCCACTGCGTGAAATTAGTCTGGTGGCATACCTGCTATCTGTTATGGCCTATAACAGTCGGGACGCGCCGTCTGGAATGACGGCGTAGCCCCTTGTTGATCCTCCCCTGTGCTGTGTGCCGCCGGTTTAAACGAATTCGCCGATTTTCGATACCACTGCCTTGCGCACCGAGCCGCTCACAATGAAGGAGCGCGCTACTTCAAGGTCGTTGTGCAGCCAACGGTCGCCGTCGAGGCATGCCGGAATCTGGCTGCGCACCGATTCGTAGGCCGCCTGCGTGCCTTTGCCGAGCACAAAACCGGGCAGCAGGTTTTCCGTCATGGTCAGCGCCTGGGAGGCCAATAACATTTCTACGCCGACAATGTACTGTGTGTTCGATACCACAGTTGCGGCCTTGCGCGCGCACCAGGTGGAGTTGGAGACGTGGTCTTCGCTGTTGCCCTTGGCCGGAATCGAGTCGACGCTGCCCGGCATGCACAGCGTGCGGTTCTCCATCACCAGGGAGCTGAGCGAGCATTGCATCACCGGGTAGCCGGTGTTCACGCCGCGCACGCCGGACATCAGGTTGCGCGGCAAGCCCCAGGACAGCGTCGGGTCGATCAGGCGCGCGACGCGGCGTTCGACGATGCTGCCCAGGTCCGCCACGGCCATCGCCAGCAGGTCCATCGCCTGCGCCAGGTACTGGCCGTGGAAGTTACCCCCGGAGATGATCTCGAAGCCGCCGCCGTCCTTGCCGAAGATGAGCGGGTTGTCGGTGGCGGAGTTCACTTCCTTGTCGAGGATGGTGTCGATGTAGTCCAGCGCGTCGAACACCGGGCCGTAGACCTGCGGCGCGCAGCGCAGCGAGTACACGTCCTGGATGCGGGCGGTGTACGGGATGTCGGTGCGGCGCAGCTCTTCCGGGAACTGCACGGCGCGCGCCTCGTGGGTGGTGCGGGTCGAACCATCCAGCAGGTCGCGGATGATGGCGGCGGTCTTGATCTGGCCCGCGTGCGGACGCGCTTCGTGGATGCGCGGGTCGAAAGCCGACATCTCGGCGCGCATCGCTTCCAGCGTCAGGCCCAGCGACAGGCAGGCGTCCGACAGCATGTTGCGCGCATCACTGGCGGCCAGCAGCGCCACCGCCAGCGAGACGGTGCAGCCGTTGATCAGCGCCGATGCATCCTTGGCCTTCAGTTCGAAGACCACCGGGCCGACCTTGGATTCGCGGATCGCGTCGGGCGCCGACATGCGGCGGCCCTTGTACATCACTTCCGCTTCGTCGAAGCCGGCGATGGCGGCCGCCAGGTAGGCCAGCGGCGCCAGATCGCCGGACGCGCCGACGGAACCCTTCTGCGGCATGATCGGATGGATGCCGGCGTTGACGAAGGCCAGCAGGCGGTCGACCACCTCCACGCGCGGCGCCGAGTAGTTACTGGCGAAGGCGTTGGCCCGCAACAGCATGGTGGCGCGGCTGACTTCTTCAGAGAACGGCTCGCCCATGCCGCAGGCGTGGGCCTTGATCAGCTGCGTCTGGAACAGCACGATGTCCTGCACCTTGACGCGGGTGTCCTTCAGCATGCCGACGCCGGTGTTAAAGCTGTACATCATCGGCGCTTCGTCATGCATCCAGGTGGATTCGATGTAGTCGCGGCTTTCCTTCAGCGCGGCGCGCGACGAAGCGGCCAGGTTCACTTCGATGCTGTGGTCGCGGGCGACGGCGACCACTTGGGCGGCGGTCAGGTTGAAACCATTGATGGTGGTAGTAGTCATGATCTGTCTTCTTGTCAGTTGGCGCCGGCGGCGAACCACGCACCGAGTTCGGAGCGTTCTTCAGGCGTGATGTTGGTCATATTCCCGATCGGCATAGCCTTCAGCACCACGGCCTGCTGGTTGATCTTGGCCGCGTTCTGGTGGATCAGTTCCGGCGTGTGCAGCATGATGCCGGCCGGCGCGGTAGCGAAGCCGGGCTGCGTAGGCTGCGCAGCGTGGCAGCTGACGCAGCGCTGGTTGACGATGGCCTGCACACGGCTGAAGTCTGGGGCGGCCACGCTGGCGTGGGCAGCACCGGCAGCATCACCCGCCACGACAGGCGCAGGAGCAGCCGCAGGACGCGGGGCAATCACCACCGCCACAGCAGCCAGGATCGCCACACCGGCAGCAGGGAACTGCCACGCCGTGCGGCCATGATGGCGCAGGTTGAAGAAGTGGCGGATCAGCACACCGGCCGCGATGATCGCGCCCAGCAGCGCCCAGCTGTATGCGTGGCTGTAGGTCATCGCATAGTGGTTGCTGATCATGATGAGCAGCACCGGCAGCGTGAAGTAGTTATTGTGAACAGAGCGCTGCTTGGCCTTCTTTCCGTGGATAGGATCGGGCGACTTGCCCTGCTCCATAGCCTCAACCAGCTTGCGCTGGCCAGGAATAATCAGCATCAGCACATTCCCGACCATCATGGTTCCGATCATGGCGCCGACGTGGATGTAGGCAGCACGGCCACTCAGGAACTTGGTCAGCACATAAGCCATGGCGACGATGAACACGAACATGATGATGCCCAGCAGGCCATCCTTCTGGCCCAGCGGCGAGCGGCACAGCGCGTCGTAGAACAGCCAGCCCACCAGCAGCGAGCCGAGGCCCACGCCGATCGCCTGGAACTGCGTCAGGTCCGCGACCGACTTATCGATCATCATCGCCTGGGCGTTGAAGTAGTAGACGATGAACAGCAGCGAGAAGCCCGAGATCCAGGTGGCGTAGGCCTCCCATTTAAACCAGTGCAGGTCCGACGGCAGCTCGGCCGGCGACACCAGGTACTTCTGCGGGTTGTAGAAGCCGCCGCCGTGCACGGCCCACAGCTCGCCGGACACACCCTTCTTCGCCAAGTCGGAGCCGGGCTTCGGTGGGCGTATGCTGTTGTCCAGCCAAACGAAATAGAAGGATGCGCCGATCCACGCTATCCCCGTGATGAGATGCAGCCAGCGCACCAATAGATTGAGCCAGTCCACGCCGTAAGCGAGCAATTCCATGTTGTCCCCATGATTGGATTAAGCTCGTCTGCCACCGCGGGCGCTCCAGACGATTGGGATGATTTCCCTTTTGGCCGCGAACTGTTGAAAGCTCCGCTGCGACCGATTGAAAACCACGCGCAGATCACGCATGGTGTGGAACGAACGATAAAACTAATTCTGGCTTTTCTTATGGCAGTAGCCGTATATTAAAAATAGGCTCACCGTTATAGATAGACCAACATGGCACAACTACCCGACCACCTAGACCTGCATCTCATTCGTATTCTGTACATGCTCCTCTGCGAGAAAAACGTTTCGCGCGTCGCGATGAAACTGGATCAAACGCAGCCCTCCATCTCGGCCTCGCTGCAAAAACTGCGCGAGCTCACAGGCGATCCGCTGCTGGTGCGCGGCGGCCGCGGCATGGTGCCTACCCAGCACGGCGAGAGCCTGAAGGAGCCGGCCAAACGCATCCTCGACGAGGTGGGACAGCTATTCCTGCACAAGACGCCCTTCGCCTCCAAGGAAGAAGGCCGCACCTTCCGCATCGGTGCACCGGACTACCTCGATATTCAATTTTTGCCCAACGTTGTGGCGCGCTTGCGACGCGAATCGCCCAAAAGCCGCGTCATCATCCACAGCCTGGGCGCGGAAGTGGACGCGATCCGCATGCTGTCCGACGGCGAACTCGATCTGCTGATCGGTAACTGGGAGCAGCCGCCCGAGCACCTGCACCTGTCGCGGCTATTCGAAGACCCCATCATCTGCGCCATGCGCGCCGACGCGCCCTACGCCAAGCGCACCGGCGCCAACGACATGACGCTGGACGATTACCTAAGCCTGCCCCACGTGGCGCCCTCGCCCACGCTGCCCGGCTTCCACGGCGTGATCGACACCTTCCTCGCGCAGCAGGGCTACCAGCGCAACGTGGTGGTGGAATCGGCGTATTTCAGCCTGATTCCGTACATGCTGACGCAGACCGACATGGTGCTCACCACGGGGCGTCAGTACCTGCGCTTCTACGAGCGCAACCTGCCGATCAAGACCTTCACCGTGCCGGTGCGCTTCCCCACGATGCGCTTCTACCAGCTGTGGCACGAACGCGTGCACCACGCGCCGGAACACAAGTGGCTGCGCGACCAGGTCACGCAAGCCGCCCAGGCCCTCACCGCCAAATAAACCGCCGTGGGCGTGGCACGCCCACAACACTCTCCATAAGCCCGCGCTGAATGCGGTTATGGCCGCGAGCGTATATAACAGCCTCCCCCGCCATATATCATTCCCCTTATATCAAGAGGAGACTGGCTACGCCTGCACAACAATGACAATCACACTAGATCACCTGAACCGCAGCACCGCCGAAGAATTCACCGCCCTGCTGCACGGCCTCTACGAACACTCGCCATGGATACCGCAGCGCGCCTCCGCGCAGCGTCCCTTCGCCACCATCTCCGCGCTGAAGCAGGCGTTGCAAGGCGTGGTCCGCGCAGCCACCGAAGAAGAACAACTGGGCCTGGTCCGCGCCCACCCGGAGCTGGCCGGCAAGGCAGCACTGGCAGGCGAACTGACAGCCGAATCTACCGGAGAGCAGGCGCAGGCCGGCCTGACCCACTGCTCCGCCGACGAACTGGCGACGCTGCACAAGCTCAACGCCGACTACAACAGCAAGTTCGGCTTCCCCTTCATCCTCGCCGTCAAAGGCCCGACCGGCAACGGCCTGTCGCGCCAGGAGATCATCGCCGCCTTCAGCCGCCGCCTGCGCTCGCAGCGCGACGATGAACTGGCCGAGTGCCTGCGCCAGATCGGCCGCATCGCCGAGATGCGCCTGAACGTGCTGCTGCAAGTGGAGCTGCAATTCGGCGCCACCATCATGCAATGGGCTGAAACCATCGGCGCCTGGAGCGACGACGCCGACAACCTGACCTGCGCCTACATGACCGACGCCCACCGCAAAACCGCCGCCCAGCTGGCGGCGTGGATGAAGGAAGCCGGCATGGAAGTGGCCATCGACCCGGTCGGCAACGTCGTCGGCCGCTACAAGTCGGACAAGCCGGGCGCCAAGGCACTCTTGACCGGCTCCCACTACGACACCGTCCGCAACGGCGGCAAGTACGACGGCCGCGAAGGCATCCTGCTGCCTATCGCCGTCGTCAAACACCTGCACGAACGCGGCGAGCGCCTGCCTTTCGACCTGGAGATCATCGGCTTCTCGGAAGAAGAAGGCGTGCGCTATCAAAGCACCTTCCTCGGTTCCAACGCCGTCATCGGGCAGTTCGACATGGCGCTGCTGGACAAGGTCGACGCGCAAGGCATCACCATGCGCGATGCATTGACCGCAGCCGGGCATGACGTCAGCAAGATCGCCTCGGTGGCGCGCAAGCCGGAAGACGTGCTGGCCTTCGTCGAAGTCCATATCGAACAAGGCCCTGTATTGTTGGGCAAAGGCCTGCCGACCGGCGTCGTCACCTCCATCGCCGGCAGCTGCCGCTATCAGGTCGAGTTGACTGGCTTGGCCAGCCACGCCGGCACCACGCCAATGATCATGCGTAAAGACGCCGCCGCTGCCGCCGCCGAAATCGTGCTGTACGTGGAAGACCGGTGCGGCCGCGAACGTTCGCTGGTCGGCACTGTCGGCCAGCTGCACGTGCCGGATGGCTCTGTCAACGTGATCCCCGGCGCATGCAAACTGTCGCTGGACATCCGCGCCGCCGACGACGCAACCCGCGACGCCGCCGTCACCGACATCCTCAATCAGGCAGAAGCCGTGTGTGCGCGCCGCCAGATCGGCCTCAAGATCACCAAGATCATGCAGGCGCCCGCCGCGCCCTGCGCGCCATGGCTGGTCAAGCAGCTGGCTGCCGCCACCGAACGCGCCGGCGTCGAAGTATTCGAACTGCCTTCCGGCGCCGGCCACGACGCCATGGCGCTGGCCCGCATGACCGACGTCGCCATGCTGTTCACGCGCTGCGGCAACGGCGGCATCAGCCACAACCCGCTGGAAACCATGACGGCGGACGACGCCGAAGTATCGGCACAGATCTTCCTGGACTTCCTGCGCCAGTTCCAAACCAAGTAAGCGGAGCAATCATGTCTGAACCAATTCGATTCTTCTATCGCGGCGAAGTGCGCTCCGTTGAAAGCGGCGCCCCGACCCGCACCCTGCTCCAGCACCTGCGCGAAGACCTGCACTGCACCGGCACCAAGGAAGGCTGCGCCGAAGGCGATTGCGGCGCCTGCACCGTGGTTGTGGCGGAACTGCAGCCGGATGGCGAAGTGGCCATGAAGTCGGTCAACTCCTGCATCCAGTTCGTGCCCACGCTGGACGGCAAGGCCGTCTTCACCATCGAAGACCTCAAGCAGGCCGACGGCAAAATGCATCCGGTGCAGGAAGCGCTGGTCGAATGCCATGGCTCGCAATGCGGCTTCTGCACGCCGGGCTTCGCAATGTCGCTGTGGAGCCTTTACCTGAAACAGGACGGCCAAACCACGCCGCCATGCCGCAAGACCGTCGACGAAACCCTGTCCGGCAATCTGTGCCGCTGCACGGGCTACCGTCCCATCATCGACGCCGCGCGCCGCATGGGCGAGTTGCCGCACGTCGGCTTCGACCGCGAGGCGCTTAAAGCCTCGCTGCAATCCATCCAGCGAACCGAAATGTACAGCTACACCCACGACGGCCAAACCTTCGACGCGCCGCGCACACTGGCCGAACTGGCCGCGCTGCGGGCGGAAAAACCCACCGCCACCATCGTCGCCGGTTCCACCGACGTGGGCCTGTGGGTCACTAAACAAATGCGCAACCTGGGCGACATGATCTACGTGCGCCTGGTGCAGGAGCTGCACCGCATGGAAGAGGATGACGGCATGCTCTACATCGGCGCCGCTGTCTCCCTCAACGACGCCTACGAGGCAGTCTGCAAGCATTACAAGGACGAGCTGCATGAGATGTGGCAGCGCTTCGCATCGCAACCGATCCGCAACACCGGCACCCTGGGCGGCAGCGTCGCCAACGGCTCACCGATCGGCGACTCGGCGCCGTGGATGATCGCGCTGGGCGCGGAAATCGTCATCCGCAGCGATAAGGGTCAACGCTCCATGCTGCTGGAGAAGTTCTACCTCGATTACATGAAGAAGGACTGGCAGCCGGGCGAATTCGTCGAAGCCGTGCGCATTCCGCTGCCGCGCAAGGATATCCACTTCCGCACCTACAAGCTGGCCAAGCGCTACGACCAGGACATCTCCGCCGTCTGCGCCGCCTTCGCCTTCACGCTGAAGGACGGCGTGGTCAGCGACGCCCACATCGCCTACGGCGGCATGGCCGCGACCTCGCGCCGCGCGCCGTTGGCCGAAGCCGCCGTTAACGGCAAGCGCTGGAACGAAGCCACGCTGAAGCTGGCGATGGCCGAACTGGCGAAGGACTACACGCCGCTGAGCGATATGCGCGCCACCGCCGCCTACCGCATGAAGACCGCGCAGAACCTGCTGCACCGCTATTGGCTGGAGACCAATCCGGATTCCGCCGAACCGGTGCAATCGATCAACGCCTATCACTACGCAGAGGGAGCCGTCGCAGCATGAACAGCAAAACCGAAGCATTCCTGACGCAGCCCGCAACGCCTGCAGTGCCGATGGCATGGGCAGAAGTCGGCCAGTCGCACCCGCATGAATCGGCGGTGCTGCACGTACTCGGCGAGGCCACCTACACCGACGACATCCCCGAAGCCGCAGGCACGCTGCACGCCGCGCTGGGCATCTCGGCCAAGGCGCACGCCAATATCCTGTCGATGAATTTCGACGCAGTCAAAGCCATGCCAGGCGTGGTGGCCGTGTACACCCACAAGGACATCCCCGGCACCAACGACTGCGGCCCCATCATCCACGACGATCCGATTTTGTCGGAAGGCCTGGTGGAATATGTCGGCCAGCCGATCTTCATCGTGGTGGCGACGTCGCACGACAACGCCCGCCGCGCCGTGAAGAAGGCGGTCATCGAATATGAAGAACTGCCGGCCATCCTGACGCCGCAGGCAGCACGCGACGCCAAATCCTTCGTCGTCCCGCCGATGCACCTGGCGCGCGGCGATGCACAGGCGGCGTTCGAACGCTCCCCGCACAAGCTGAAAGGCTCGCTGCATGTCGGCGGCCAGGAGCAGTTCTACCTGGAAGGCCAGATCTCGTATGCCATTCCCAAGGAAGGCAAAGGGATGCTGATCTACTGCTCGACCCAGCACCCGACCGAGATGCAGCACGTGGTCGCACACGCCCTGCACCGCCAGTCGCACGACATCGTTGTCGAGTGCCGTCGCATGGGCGGCGGCTTCGGTGGCAAGGAATCGCAGTCGGCGCTGTGGGCCGCCTGCGCCGCCATCTCTGCCGCGCACCTGCGCCGTCCCGTCAAGCTGCGCGCAGACCGCGACGACGACATGATGGTCACGGGCAAACGCCACTGCTTCTACTACGAGTACGAAATGGGCTACGGCGACGACGGCCGCATCATCGCCGCCAAGGTGGAGATGGTGTCGCGCGCCGGCTTCTCGGCCGACCTGTCGGCACCGGTCGCCACGCGAGCTGTCTGCCACTTCGACAATGCCTACTACCTGGGCGATGTCGACATCCGCGCCATGGCGGGCAAGACCAACACCCAGTCGAATACCGCGTTCCGTGGCTTCGGCGGCCCGCAGGGCGCGATCGCCATCGAATACATCGTCGACGAAATCGCCCGCAACCTGGGCATGGATGCGCTGGACGTCCGCAAGATCAACTTCTATGGCCGCAACGACGAGGAAGGCCGCAACGTCACCCAGTACAACCAGAAGGTGGTCGACAACGTCATCCACGACCTGGTCGCGCAACTGGAAGAAGAAAGCAGCTACCGCAAGCGCCGCGAAGAGATCAACGCCTTCAACGCAAGCAGCAGAGTGCTGAAGCGCGGCCTGGCGCTGACGCCCGTTAAATTCGGCATCGCCTTCAACGTCACGCACTTCAACCAGGCCGGCGCGCTGGTGCACATCTACACGGACGGCTCGGTGCTGGTCAACCACGGCGGCACCGAAATGGGCCAGGGCATCAACACCAAGGTATGCCAGGTTGTAGCGCATGAACTGGGCATCGACCTGGCCATGGTGCGCGCCACCGCCACCGATACCAGCAAGGTCGCCAATACCTCGGCCACCGCGGCCTCCACCGGCGCGGACTTGAACGGCAAGGCGGCGCAGGACGCGGCCAACACCATCCGCAAGCGCCTGGCCGAATTCGCCGCCAAGCGCCACGACGGCGATCCCGCCACCGTGCGCTTCGAAGCCAACTTCGTCCACGTCGGCGATCAGGCGATTCCGTTCGCGGAGCTGGTGCAGAAGGCCTACATGGCGCGCATCCAGTTGTGGTCCGACGGCTTCTACGCCACACCAGGCCTGCACTGGGATCCGAAAACCATGAGCGGCAATCCGTTCTCCTACTATGCCTACGGCGCCTCGGTGTCGGAAGTGGTGGTCGACACGCTGACCGGAGAATGGAAGCTGCTGCAAGCCGACGCACTGTACGACGCCGGCAATTCGCTGAATCCGGCCATCGACGTCGGCCAGGTTGAAGGCGCTTTCATACAGGGCATGGGCTGGTTGACCACCGAGGAGCTGTGGTGGAACCCGGCCGGCAAGCTGATGACGCATGCGCCATCCACGTACAAGATTCCCGGCGTGTCGGACTGCCCGGAGAACTTCAATGTGCGCCTGTTCAAGAACCGCAACGTCATGGACAGCATCCACCGCTCCAAGGCGGTAGGCGAACCGCCGCTGCTGCTGCCGTTCTCGGTGTTCCTGGCGATCCGCGACGCCTGCTCCAGCGTCGGCGGCCACCGCTACAACCCACCGCTGCGCGCTCCGGCCACCAGCGAGGCTATCCTCGACGCCATCAGCGCGGTACAGGCGCAGGGAGCGGCTTAAGCATGTCGACTCCGTTCAATCTCACCGCCCTGACGGCGGCCGCCAGCAAAGCAGTTCCACGCGTGCTGGTGACGGTGGCGCAGGTCGCCGGCTCCGCGCCGCGTGAACCCGGCGCCAAGATGCTCATCACCCAGTATCACGCCTTCGACACCATCGGCGGGGGCCACCTTGAAATGGTCGCTACCGACATCGCCCGCGAAATGCTGGCGATGCCGCCTGGCGAACTGCTCGCCGAGCGCCGGCTGGAACGCTTCCCGCTCGGTCCCAGCCTGGGCCAATGCTGCGGCGGCGTGGTGCACCTGGCTTTCGAACGCATCATGCCGGAAGCAGGCGAACATTTCGGCGCGCTGGCCCGCCGCTGGCGCGAAGGCCAGGACAGCTGGCGCCTGGTGCCGCTGGACTGCGCCGAACCGGCCGCTATCTATGACGCCGCAGGCCTGCACCTGAGCGGCCCCGGCCCCGCGATGCTGGCCCGCCCCGGTCCCGGCATCGACTGCAAGGTGCGCATCGACG
Source organism: Rugamonas rivuli (assembly GCF_009380165.1). Classification (GTDB taxonomy): domain Bacteria; phylum Pseudomonadota; class Gammaproteobacteria; order Burkholderiales; family Burkholderiaceae_D; genus Rugamonas; species Rugamonas rivuli. The sequence continues at coordinate 461,402 of NZ_WHUF01000001.1, read as the reverse complement.
ACCACGGCAAGCGCTGGCTGATCGACTCCTGCCTGCCCTACCGTCCGCGCCTGTACCTGTTCGGCGCAGGCCACGTGGGCGCGGCCATCGTGCGTGCGCTGGCGGAGCTGCCATGCCAGGTGGTGTGGGTGGACGAGCGCGACGACATGTTCCCGTCGGTCCTGCCGGCCAATGTGCGCGTCGAAGCGACCGATACACCGGAAGCGGTGGTCGAGGAAGCACCGGCAGGCGCTTCCTTCCTGGTGCTGACGCATAGCCATGCGCTGGACCAGCAGCTGTCAGAGCACATCCTGCGCCGTACCGACTTCACCTGGTTTGGCCTGATCGGCTCCGCGACCAAGCGCGTCTCCTTCGAACGCCGCCTGCAGGAACGCGGCATTCCAGTCGCGCGCATGGCGGACATGACCTGCCCGATCGGCATGCCAGGCATCCGCGACAAGGCGCCGGCGGTGATCGCCGTATCGGTGGCGGCGCAGTTGATGCAGGTGTGGGAAGCGGCCGCACTCGCCGCGCCGGCGGAAATCGGTGCTAAAATGAGCGTATCTGCATCTGCCGTATTATCGGAAACGCAAACAATATGCACCAATTGATGTCCTTCCAACTGCCTGCACGCCAGGCGCCTTCACTCTCCGGCAGCGCCGGGGCGGGAGCGCGCCATCGCCTCTCATTAGTCTAGCCAACGCGCTAGCAACACCCCAACACATATAGAACCGGCGTGGCGCCGTGCGCCCGCTTTCATCGCCGACGACCATGTCAGTCGCGCCGCATCGCCGCGCGCGTCAACTGGCGTCCGCACTACGGAACAAGGAATCAATATCATGGCAAGCATCATCACTCCGACCGGCACTTTCCAGGCTTACCGCGCCAGCCTGCTGCACTTCAGCGACGACCCGGCCTTCGCCACCAACGCCTGCTGGTGGCACGAAGACGGCCTGTTGATCGTCAACGACGGCAAGGTCCACCTGGCCGGCGATTTCAGCCAGCTGATCGCCTTCCTGCCGCAAGGTACGCCGCTGCACGACTATCGTGGCAAGATCATCATGCCCGGCTTTATCGACACCCACGTGCACTACCCGCAAACCGACATGATCGCCTCGCCAGCGCCGGGCCTGCTGCCATGGCTGGAAAAGTACACCTTCCCGACCGAGCGCAAATTCGCCGACCCCGAACACGCGGCCAACGTCGCCAGCTTCTTCCTGGACGAGCTGACCCGCTGCGGCACCACCACCGCCATGGTCTACTGCACCGTGCATCCACAATCGGTGGACGCCTTCTTCACCGAAAGCGAGAAGCGCAACCTGCGCATGGTCGCCGGCAAAGTGCTGATGGACCGTAACTGCCCCGACTTCCTGCAGGACACCGCAGAAAGCGGCGCGCGCGAAAGCGAAGCGCTGATCAAGAAGTGGCACAAGCGTGGCCGCCAGCTGTACGCGATCACGCCGCGCTTCGCGCCCACGTCCACCGAAGCGCAGCTGGAGCTGGCCGGCGCACTGGCCAAAGCCTATCCGGACACCTACCTGCAAACCCACGTGGCCGAGAACACCGACGAAGTGGCGTGGGTCAAGTCGCTGTTCCCGAACGCCCGCAGTTATATGGACGTGTACGACCATTTTGGCATGATGCGCCCGCGCTCGATGTACGCGCACTGCATCTGGCTGGACGACACCGACCGCGCACGCATGGGCGAAACCCAGTCCGCCATCTCGATCTGTCCTACTTCCAACCTGTTCCTGGGCAGCGGCCTGTTCGACTTCGAACGTGCAGATGCGAAGCGAGTACCGCTGTCGCTGGCCACCGACGTCGGCGGCGGCACCTCGTTCTCGATGCTGCAGACGATGAATGAAGCCTACAAGGTGGCCCGCATGGGCGGCACTTACCTGCAAGCGATGCGCATGTTCTACCTCGCCACGCTGGGCGGCGCGCGCGCCATGCAGCTGGAAGGCACCATCGGCAATTTCGTACCGGGCGCGGAAGCGGACTTCATCGTCCTCGATCCGAAGGCCACGCCGTTGCTGGCTCGCCGCACGGAGCGTACCGATTCGGTGGAAGAGCTGCTGTTCGCCATTGCCATGTTGGGCGACGACCGCTCCATCTCCGCCACCTACGCCGCAGGCAAGGTAGTCCACCAGCGCCAGGACTGAACCGGCGGCGGAAATAGGTTACGATATGGTCGGCGCAGTTGGCGCTGATCTGTTGAACGCACTATGGAACGAAGAACACTATTGGGCGCGGCAATGGCGCTTGGATGCAGCGCGGGACTGGCGCGCGCTGCTCCTGCGGCACAACTGCGTGCCTTCACCGCGCACATCCCGCCGCTAGTCATTGAGAACGGCGGGACGCACCCAGGCGCGTTGCGCGAACTGGTGGACGAACTATGCAACCGGGTGCAGATGGCCCTGAAGCTGGAGTTCGTACCCTGGAAGCGTGCGCTGTTCCTCGCCACGTCCATGCCTGTCACCGCCATCTTCCCCGTCACCCGCCTACCGGAGCGCGAAGCCACGTTCCGCTGGCTGGCGCCCCTGTATGAAGAGCACTACTTGTTCCTGGCTGCGCACAACAGCAAGTTCGACATCGAGCATCCAGAGAACATGAAAGGCCGCCGCATCGCGCTGATGCGCGGCGCGGCCCAGGCCGCGATTCTGCAGGAACTTGGCTACCACAACATCATCGAAGCCAACTCCATCGAAGACGTCCATCGCTACCTGATAGGCGGGATGGCCGATGCCGCCTTCGGTGAGCGCAATATCATCCAAAACTCCTTGAACAGCCGCTCCGTGCAGAAGGATTTTCGACTCAGCCCGCAGGTACGCACTACCACCGCCTGGCTGGCCGGTTCGCTGGATTTCGACGACGCCACCGTCCAGCAGTTCCAGCGCGCGAAAGCCGCCATGGATGCTGACGGCACTTCGCGGCGCATCCTGGCCAGGTACAAGCTCGCTTAGAGATTGCCCAGGCCCGCCAAGGTGCGCTTCACGGCCACGTCGAGCGGCGTACGCGGTTCGGCGCCGAGCACCTGCACCAGGCGCTTGTTCGACATCAGCACCGGTTGCTGCCACAGGTAGCGCATCTCGCGCAGTTCGCGGAATACGGCCACGAATGGCGAGGCCAACGCCATCAGCCACCATGGGAATGCGCCGGCCTTCAGTTCAGGCTTCCCGGCCGCGTTGGCGATCGCGGCAACCATCCGCGTGCCGTCGGCGTCCCAGTGCCCTTCCATCTGGAAGCGGGCGAAGGTCTCCAGCTTGTCCTCGTTCTCGATCAAACGCACCATGGTCTCGGCGACATCCGGCAGATAGGCCCATTGGTGGCCGACGCCCGCACTGCCTGGATAGCTGATCGACGTCAGCGGCTTGCCCGGCTTGACCAGGCCCTGGGAGAACCAGCTGTTGCCGACCTTGGGGCCGAAGAAGTCCCCTGCCCGCACGATCAACGTGCGCACGCCATCGGCAGCGGCGGCTTGCAGACGGGCTTCCAGCTCGACGCGGATCGCGCCTTTGCGGGTGACGGGACGCTGCGGCGACTCCTCGTCGATGATCGGGAACGCATCCGGGCCGTAGTTGTAGACGGTGCCCGGCAACAGGATGCGGGCGCCGCTGGCGCGGGCGGCGGCGATGCTGTTGTCGATCATCGGCACCACCAGCGCACCCCAGTTGCGATAGCCGGGAGGATTCACGGCATGGACGATCAACTGCGTGCCTTGTGCCGCATTGACCACGTCGTCGCGGTTCATGGCGTCGCCGGCCAGCCATTGCATGCCGTCGCCAGGCTTGGCGGCGCGCTGCGGATCGCGGTGCAGCGCCTTCACATTCCAGCCACGCGCCACCAGAAGACGAGCCACTTCGCCGCCGATGCCGCCCGTTGCGCCCAGTACCAGTGCTGTTTTTTTCATTTCGTTCTCCATTTGGTGAGTTGATGGAGTCAGTGTCGCCCAAACCGGATTAAAAGAAAATTAGCTAAAACAGCATAGCCGCTATACAATTTCGTATGACCATAAATGAACCGAACTGGGACCTCTACCGATCCTTTCTGTCTGTACTGACGGAGGGTTCGCTGTCAGGCGCCGCCCGCGCGCTGGGTTTGACCCAGCCGACGGTCGGCCGTCATATCGACGCGCTGGAGCAATCGCTGTCGCTGTCGCTGTTCACGCGCTCGCAGTCCGGCTTTATCCCGACCGACGCGGCTTATGCGCTCCAGTCGTACGCGGAGACGCTGGCCGCCACCTCCTCCGCCCTGCTACGGGCGGCTTCAGGCCTGGGCCATGGGGAGATCAAGGGTACCGTCAGGATCACCGCGAGTGAAGTGGTCAGCGTCGAAGTGCTGCCGCCCATCCTGGCGCGGCTGACGCGCGCGCATCCCGGCATCACCATTGAGCTGGCGACGTCCAACCGCATCGAAAACCTGCTGCGGCGCGACGCCGACATCGCCGTGCGCATGCAGCGCCCGGAGCAGGATGTGCTGGTCGCGCGCCGTATCGGCAATATCGAACTGGGTTTCCACGCAAGGAAGGACTACCTGAAACGGCGCGGCACGCCGCAAACGTGGGAGCAGATGGCGGAGCATGCCCTGATCGGCATCGACCGCGAAACGGCATTCACGCGCAAGCTGCAGCACCTGATGGGCGGCCTGCAGAACGCTTCCTTCGCGCTGCGCAGCGACAGCGACCTGGTACACCTGGCGTCAATCCGCGCCGGGCTGGGAATCGGCATCTGCCAGGTCAAGCTGGCCGAGCGCGATGCGCGGCTGGTGCGCGTAATACCCGACCTGTTGACCATCCCGATGGACACCTGGCTGGCCATGCACGAAAACCTGCGCAGCAACCCGGCCTGCGCCACCACCTTCGCAGCCTTGGCCGAGGGGCTCACCGAATATGCCAATTAGATTGCGAGTTACCAGACAAAACTGGTCAATACTGCGCCATCCGGCAGGAACTCAAAAGCGATAGCGCCCTTGCTGCCCTGCTGCCATTCAGGAGTCAACGCGGCCTGGCAAACGAAGTGCAGTTCACCGCGCTCAGTGTCCAGGCCAGTCAACTGGACCGCCTCGAAACCAAAGAAGCGGCCGACTCGATAGAAGAGTGCTTTGTAAAAGGACTCCTTCCCCGAGAACGCGAGCGCCAGCAGGACCGGATCGGGCAGCGCGCTTTCGCTGCGCAGCGCGTCAAGCTCACCTGCTGTCACGGCCATCTGCTCCACCGCTTCTCTTGCGTCGTCCGAAATTGGGGCTTCAATGTCGATACCGATTCCGTTGACCGCGTCTGTGGGCATGACCGCAGCCCCTGCGTACGGGCCCTGGTGGGTAATGGAGCCTGTCATACCGGCCGGCCACACCGGCTCGCGCTGCGCACCGGTCAAGACGTCGGCATCGATGGCGCCAGCGGCACGCAGGGCGATACGCGCGGCCAGCCGCCCGTGGAAGTACTCGGCCTGCCGTTTAGGCACGCTGTGCGAGATCGTTGGGGGCAACAGCAAACCGGTTTGACTGAATGCTTCAACGCTGAAGTCCTCCAGAGCGTACTCCAGCAGACACAGGTCGATACCGCCTCGCAGTTTATGCCACGTCGTCCGTGAAGTGTTCAATGTGAAGGGAATTGAGGATGGTGTCGCGAGAATATCCGATTCAACGACACCGTGCAAGCCAGGTCGCCAGGATGAATGGCAGCGTAAAGTACGCAAGACCGGCGTCTCCCAGGGCCACGGACAGCGCGATGCCGAGGGCTGCTCCCGCAAGGCGCAGCGGCCAGCGGGTTTGACTAGCGCTCAACGCCAGCATGGTCAGCGTGCCGTTGATGCCGGCGCCGGCGGCATGGACTTCGATGCCGGAACCCGGCCAAAGCCGACCTGCCAACGCAATCGACAACCAGGACAATGCAGCGCCGGATAGCCCCCACATCGCCATATGCCAGCGGCGGCGAGCCATGGCGGCCCACAGCAGCATGCCCAGCGGGGCGACGCCGATGAACACCGCCTGCCCCATCGAGCAAAACAGATAGCTGACAGCACTCGTGCCGCAAGCGCCCGCAGGCGGCGCGACCCCTTGCAGGCCATAGCCCGCGCCCGCCACGCCGGCGAGCCACATCATCAACACAAACGGCAGCGTCAATGGCGGAATGCGTGCACGTTCGGCGGCATAGGTCAACACAACCGTCAGCGCGCCTGCCGCCGCGATCCATAGCAGCAGCGTTCCACCCAACTGATAGCTGGCGCACAGGCCGACGCCGGCCAGCGCGCCGTTGTAACCGTATAAACCGTTATCACGGCGCTCGGCGGGAAGCTTCAACGCCCATGCCGCCAGCGCGGCGCTACCAACGCCAAACACACAACCCAATGCCAACACCGGCCCGCTCAGATACAGGCAAAGCAGCAGCACGGTGCCGAATATCGGCGAATCCTGGAAGTAGATCTGCCCTATCGCCGTCAACTGGCGTTGCAGCACCAAAGGCACTGCAACGCGAGGCACCGACGACAGGATCATGCCGCTGCCGGTTCGTCGGTCGGCCAGATCTGCGCGATGCGCAGCAGGTTGGTGCTGCCCGGCTGGCCGAACGGCACACCCGCCGTGATCGCGATCTGGTCGCCGGGCTGGCCGAAGCCTTCCCGCAACGCTGCCTGGCAAGCCGCAGCCACCATGCGGTCGACATTGCGCACGTCCGGGCTGACCGTCGAATGCACACCCCACGCCAGCGCCAGGCGACGCGCGGTCGACAGGTTGGGCGTGATGCTCAGGATGGGCGCCATCGGACGCTCGCGCGCCGCGCGCAGGCTGGTGTGGCCGGAGCTGGTGTAAGTCACCGTCGCCACCGCGCCGACAATCTGCGTTACTTCGCGCAGCGCCGAGCAGATCGCGTCGCCGCTGTTGGGCATAGGGGCCTGGTTCTGGGCATCGATCATCTGGCGATACAACGGATCCTTCTCCACCTCGCAGATGATGCGATTCATGATCGACACCGCTTCCGTCGGATAAGCGCCGCTGGCCGATTCCGCCGACAGCATCACCGCATCGGCACCGTCGTAGATCGCGCTGGCGACGTCGGAGGCTTCCGCCCGCGTCGGCACCGGCGCCGATATCATCGACTCCAGCATCTGCGTGGCGATCACAATCGGTTTGCCTTGCAGGCGGCAGGCGCGCAGGATGCGCTTCTGTACGCCGGGAACACGTTCCGGCGGCACTTCCACGCCCAGATCTCCACGCGCCACCATGATGGCGTCCGATACGGCGACGATAGCGTCCAGTGCATCCAGCGCCGCCGGCTTTTCCAGCTTGGCCAGCAAGGCCGCGCGGTTGCCGACGATGGCGCGGGCCTGTACCAGATCCTCCGGCCGCTGCACGAAGGACAGTGCGATCCAGTCCGCGCCCATCTCCAGCGCGAAGTCCAGGTCTCGCAAGTCCTTCTCCGTCAGCGCGGGAATCGGCAGCACCACGTCCGGCACGTTGACGCCTTTGCGGTCCGACAGCACACCGCCATTGACGACGCGGGTGCGGATCACGCGGCCTTCGTTGCCCAGCACCGCCAACCGCAGCTTGCCATCGTCCAGCAGCAGCGACTGGCCGGCGCCTATCACTTCGAACAGCTCCGGGTGCGGCAGGCACACGCGCTGCGCCGTGCCGGGCGCGGGATCGCGGTCCAGGGCAAACTCCTGGCCCGCGACCAGCGTTACCTTACCCTCCGCGAACTGGCCCACGCGCAGCTTGGGGCCCTGCAGATCGGCCAGGATGGCGATCGGCCGTCCGGCAGTACGTTCGATCTCGCGCACGATGTTGCAGCGCGCCTGATGGTCCTGATGGGTGCCATGGCTGAAGTTAAAACGGAATACATCGGCGCCCGCTTCGAACAATGCCTGAATGGCTTCCTTGCTGCTGCTGGCCGGGCCGAGCGTGGCCACGATTTTGGCCTGACGTTGACGTCGCATTGGGTGTTCCTTTTTTACAGAATTAAGACGGCGCGAAAGTCGTTGACGTTGGTGCGGGTCGGGCCGCTGACCACCAGATCGTTCAACGCGCTGAAGTAGCCGTAGCCGTCGTTGTTTTCCAGCAGAGTCTTGGCACGCAGCTTCTGCGTCAGGCCGCGTTCCAGCGAATCGGGGCTGTACAGCGCACCAGCGTTGTCCTCGGAACCGTCGATTCCGTCGGTATCGCAAGCCACCGCGTGAATGCCGGGATGGCCATCCAGCGCCACCGCAAGGCTGAGCAGAAACTCGGCATTGCGCCCGCCACGTCCCGAACCGCGCACCGTCACCGTGGTCTCGCCGCCGGAGATGATGACGCAGGGACGCTGGAAAGGCTGGCCGCGCGCCGCCACCTGCTTCGCCATAGCCGCGTGGACGATGGCGACATCGCGCGATTCGCCCTCGATGCCGTCGGACAGAATGTAGGGCGTGATGCCGACCGCACTTGCATGCGCGGCCGCTGCCTCCAGCGCATCCTGCGCGATGGCGATGACATGATGGCTGTTGCGGGCGAAGCGCGGGTCGCCCGGCTTCGGCGTTTCGCCTGCGCCGGATTCCAGGTGCTCGCGGATGCTGTCCGGGATGGCGATGTCGTACTTGCGCAGCACCGCCAGCGCGTCAGCGCAAGTGGTCGGATCGGGCAGCGTCGGGCCGCTGGCGATGATGCCAGGGTCGTCGCCCGGCACGTCGGAGATCAGCAGCGTCACCACGCGCGCCGGTGCGCAGGCCAGCGCCAGCCGGCCGCCCTTGATGGCTGACAGGTGCTTGCGCACGCAGTTCATCTCGGAGATGGCGGCGCCACTCTTCAGCAAGGCCTTGTTCAGCGCCTGCTTCTGCTCCAGCGTGATGCCGGGCGCGGGCAGCGCCAGCAGCGAGGAGCCTCCGCCGGAGATCAGGCACAGCACCAGATCGTTCTCGCTCAGGCCCTTGACCATCTCCATCATGCGGCCCGCTGCGGCGCGGCCGGCTTCGTCCGGCACCGGATGCGCGGCCTCGATCACTTCGATACGCTCGCAGTCCACGCCATGCTCGTAGCGCGTGACGACCAGGCCGGAGATGTCACCCTTCCAGTGACGCTCGACGGCGCGCGCCATGGCGGCTGCACCCTTGCCGGCGCCAATCACCAGCGTGCGGCCGTTCTTCGGCGGCTCCGGCAGGAACGCCGGCAGGCATTTCTCCGCGCTGACAGCGTCCACCGCGCTGCCGTACAGATCGAGCAGGAATTGGCGTGGATTCAGCGTGCTCATTATGCCTCGGCGATCTGGTGGTTGGACATCAGTTCGATCGCGCGGCACAGGGCCGAGTGGTCCATGCCGCCCAGGCCATTGGCCGCGCAGGCGTTCATCAGTTCCTGCGCCATCGCGGTGTTAGGCAGTGACACGCCCATCGCCTTGGCGCCTTGCAGCGCCAGGTTCAAGTCTTTCTGGTGCAGTTCGATGCGGAAGCCGGGGTTGAAGGTGCGCTTGACCATGCGCTCGCCGTGCACTTCCAGGATGCGCGAGTTGGCGAAGCCGCCCATCAGCGCCTCGCGCACCTTGGCAGGATCTGCGCCCGCCTTGGAGGCGAACAGCAGCGCTTCGGCCACGGCCTGGATGTTCAGCGCTACGATGATCTGGTTGGCGACCTTGGTGGTCTGGCCGTCGCCGTTACCGCCGACTAGGGTGATGTTCTTGCCCATCAGTTCAAACAGCGGCTTGACGATATCGAACGCCTCCTGCGAGCCGCCGACCATGATGGTCAGCGAACCGGCCTTGGCGCCGACTTCACCGCCGGAGACCGGCGCATCCAGGTATTCGCAGCCGAGGGCATTGATCTTCTTGGCGAACTTCTTGGTTTCGATCGGCGAGATCGAGCTCATATCGACCACGATGGTGTTCGGACGCAGGCCCTTGGCCACGCCTTCTTCGCCGAACAGCGCCGTTTCAACGTGCGGCGTATCCGGCACCATGACGATGATGATGTCGGCGCGGGCGGCCACTTCGGCGGCCGAGGTGCAGACCGTGGCGCCGGCTTCGATCAGCGGGAACGGCGGGTTCTTGATGTCGTGCAGGTACAGCTTGTGGCCGCCGTTGAGCAGGTGCTGCGCCATCGGAGCGCCCATGATACCCAGACCAATAAATCCAACTCGAGACATGATATTTTCCTTGTAAAGATGTGGTTCAAACGTCTAATCAAACGCCGTGGGCGGCGCGCCAGCCCAGGCCTGCTTCCGTTGTGGTGCGCGGCTTGTATTCGCAGCCGATCCAGCCGGTGTAGCCCGCTGCATCCAGCTGCTGGAACAGGTAGCGGTAGTTGATCTCGCCGGTGCCCGGTTCGTTGCGGCCCGGGTTGTCCGCCAGCTGCACGTGGCCGATCAATTGCAGGTGCTTCTTGATCGTGTTCGTCAGCTCGCCCTCCATGCGCTGCATGTGGTAGATGTCGTACTGGATGAACAGGTTGTCCGATCCAACCGCCGCGATCAGCGACGCCGCCTGCGCCGTATTGGTCAGGAAGAAGCCGGGAATGTCGTAGCTGTTGATCGGCTCAATCAGCAGACGTATGCCTTCGTCCTTCAACGCCTCGGCGGCGAAGCGCAGGTTGTCCACCAGCGTTACCTGCGCGTCCTGCCGCGTCACGCCTTGCGGCACAATGCCGACCAGGCAGTTCAACTGCTTGACGCCCAACTCCTTGGCATAAGCGATGGCAGTCCAGACACCGTCGCGGAACTCGGCCACGCGATCCGGATGACAAGCGATACCGCGTTCACCCGCTTCCCAATGGCCGGCCGGCAGATTGTGGAGCACCAGTTCCAGCTTGTTGGCCTTCAGGCGCTCGGACAAATCGCGGGCGCTGTACGCATACGGGAACAGGAATTCCACCGCCTGGAAACCGGCGCGGGCCGCCGCTTCGAAGCGGTCGATGAACGGCACTTCGGTGAACAGCATGGTCAGGTTGGCTGCAAGTTTGGTCATGACATTGTCCTCTCAGTCCAGCAGGGAGATAGCGGTCGGTGCGTCGGCGCCGCGCAGCGCCAGCTCTTCGAACTCGTTGATCTTGTCGATGTCGGTACCCATGGCGATGTTGGTCACGCGCTCCAGAATCACTTCCACCACCACCGGCACCTTGAACTCTTCCATCCACTTGTTGGCCTGCTCGAAGGCGGCCGGCAGATCGTCGGCGTTGGTGACGCGGATGGCTTTGCAGCCCAGGCCTTCCACCACGGCGATATGGTCGACGCCATAGCCGTTCAGTTCCGGCGCGTTGATGTTCTCGAACGACAGCTGCACGCAGAAGTCCATGTCGAAGCCGCGCTGCGACTGGCGGATCAAGCCGAGGTAGGAATTGTTGACCACCACATGCAGGTAAGGCAGCTTGAATTGCGCGCCCACGGCCAGTTCTTCGATCATGAACTGGAAGTCGTAGTCGCCCGAAATCGCCACGACCTTGCGCTGCGGGTCGGCGGCCACCACACCCAATGCGGCGGAGATGGTCCAGCCCAGCGGGCCAGCCTGGCCGCAGTTGATCCAGTGGCGTGCGTTATACACGTGCAGGAACTGCGCGGCGGCGATCTGCGACAGACCGATGGTGCTGACGTAGCAGGTGTCGCGGCCGAAGGCCTTGTTCATCTCTTCGTACACGCGCTGCGGCTTGACCGGCACCTGTTCGAAGTGGGTCTTGCGGTGCATGGTGCGCTTGCGTTCATTGCACTGCGCTACCCATGCGGAACGGTCTTTCAGCTTGCCGGCGGCCTTCCACTCGGTCGCCACTTCGATCATCAGCTTCAGCGCGGCGCCGGCGTCGGAGACGATGCCGAAGTCCGGGCCGAACACGCGGCCGATCTGGGTCGGTTCGATATCGATGTGGACGAATTTACGGTCCTTGGTGTACACCTCGATGGTGCCGGTGTGGCGGTTGGCCCAGCGGTTGCCGATGCCGAACACGAAGTCCGACGCCAGCAGCGTGGCATTGCCGTAGCGGTGGCTGGTCTGCAGGCCGACCATGCCGACCATCAGCTTGTGGTCATCGGGGATCGCGCCCCATGCCATCAGCGTCGGGATCACCGGCACGCCGGTCAGCTCTGCAAACTGCACCAGCAGGTCGGAGGCATCGGCGTTGATCACGCCACCACCTGCCGTGATCAGCGGATATTCGGAGTCGTTCAACATCGTCAGCGCTTTTTCAATCTGGGCGCGGGTGGCTTTCGGCTTGTAGGCTTCCAGCGGCTGATAGGTGTCCGGGTCGAATTCGATTTCAGCCATCTGCACGTCGAACGGCAGATCGACCAGCACCGGGCCTGGACGGCCGGAGCGCATGATGTGGAAGGCCTGCTGGAATACCATCGGCACCAGCGCCGGTTCGCGCACGGTCACCGCCCACTTGGTCACGGGCTTGGCGATGGATTCGATATCGACTGCCTGGAAGTCCTCCTTGTACAGGCGAGCACGCGGCGCCTGCCCGGTAATGCAGAGGATAGGTATGGAATCTGCCTGGGCCGAATACAGGCCGGTAATCATGTCGGTGCCGGCCGGCCCGGAGGTGCCGATGCACACGCCGATGTTGCCGGCCTTGGCGCGGGTGTAGCCCTCGGCCATGTGCGATGCGCCTTCGACGTGACGCGCCAATATGTGCTTGGCGCTGCCCTGCTTCTTCAATGCCGCGTAAAATGGGTTGATCGCAGCGCCCGGAACTCCGAACACCTGATTCACGCCCTCTTTTTCCAAAACGATTGCTGCTGCCTGCGCTGCTGTCATCCGTGCCATGATTGTCCCCTGATGGTTAAGTACTGAACTTGATGGGATCATCGTAGCGGGAAAGACCTGCTGTGATAAGAAGACAAACTCTCGCTTTATTCGATACTCAAAATATTGAATAAATGTGGAATAATCGGGTTATGGATAAACTGACGCAAATCGAGGCCTTCGTCGACGTGGCCGAAAAGGGCAGCCTGGTACGCGCCGCGATGGGTCAGCACATCACGCCCGTCATGCTGGGCAGGCGTATCGACGCGCTGGAAAAGCGCCTCGGTGTAAAGCTGATGCACCGCACGACGCGGCACCTGACGCTGACCGAACAAGGCACGCTCTATCTGGACCATTGCCGCAAATTGCTCGCGGATCTGGGCCATGCGGACCGCATGGTGTCTGAAGGACGGCACCGCGCCACCGGCCACCTGATCGTGTCGGCGCCGGCGGCGTTCGGCCGCAAGCACGTGGCGCCGCATGCTGCGGGCTTTGTGCGCGCGCATCCCGACGTGCAGATCTCCTTTAATCTCACCGACCGCGTGGTCGACCTGGTGCGCGACGGCTACGACGTCGGCATCCGCATCGGCGGCGTGATCGACCCGAGCTTCGTCGCCGTCAAGCTGGCCAACAACCGCCGCGTGGTCTGCGGCACGCCGGAGTACTTCGAGCGCCACGGCATACCGCGCACGCTGGACGATCTCTCCCACCACAATTGCCTGGCCTTCAATCTACAAGGCGGGCAGCAGCGCGGCTGGTATTTCCAGCATCAGGGCAAGCAGGTGACGGTGCGCGCGGACGGCAATTTGAACTGCAATGACGGCGAGCTGCTGCACCGCTGGGCCACTGAGGGACTCGGCCTGGCGTGGCGGTCTTCATGGGAGATCGAATCGCAGCTGGCATCCGGCGAACTGATCACGGTGCTGGACGATTTCGCTTTGCCTCAATACGACATCATGGCGGTCTACCCGCAACAACGGCACCTGCCCGCCAAGGTGCGTTTCTTCATCGACATGCTCAAGGAGATCTACGCACGGCCGGATTATTGGCTGCGGCGCTAGCGGTTTGTATCCAATTTGTCACGCAAAGGCGGCCAATGGCCGCCTTTTTTTATTTTCAATAAAAAAATATCGTTCGCGCTGACAACATCCCAGTTTTTTTTGACAATTTTGTGAGTTTTGTTACTCTTTGGCACTATTTTTGTTAAATCTTTGATATCAAAATGGCACTTACTTTTAACTTGATAGCTAGATTATTTTTATAACAACTTGCATAAGGCAAGCAAATCGTGCAAAAGCGCGCCTTATACGGATTATAAAACGTACGCGGTATACCACAAATTGACAGAAAAGATTATCTGTTGGATAAAAGTGACGGAAAGGCATTTACGTAAAAAAGTGTAACAACGGTGCTATATTTTCGTTGGTAAATAGACATCGACTATCAATCATATGTCTATGAAGAAAGATGGTCACAACCCATCTCGCCCCAACTTTTTTTGCGACGTGCCGACATGGTTTTGAGCAACTCAGTTTTGGAAATCCCCGCTTTTCAGCCGGTTCCCTCCGATTTCAACGCCACCGCCCGCCCCTATCCCCGGGATGGATTGGTCCACCAGGTTTTCGAGCAAATCGCCGCGGCGGCGCCGGATCGCACCGCGATCGACTGCGGCGGCCGGACCTTCAGCTACGACGACGTCAACCGCCGCGCCAACCAGCTGGCCCATCGCCTGATCGCGCTCGGCGTGCGGCCGGACCAGCGCGTCGCACTGGTGCTCGACCGCAGCGCCGAGATGGTGATCGCCACCCTCGCCGTGCTGAAGGCCGGCGCCGCCTACCTGCCGCTCGATCCGGCCACGCCGGCCGAACGCCTGGCCGCCATCCTGGCCGACGCCGCGCCGGCGGCCATCCTGTGCGACGCCCACGTCGCCGGCCAGCCATCCACCATCGTGCAGCTGTCGCTGCGCAGCGAGGCGGAACACATCGCCCGGCTGCCGACGCACAATCCCGACGCCGCCGCGCTGGGACTGAACGTGCACCACCTGGCCTACGTGATGTACACCTCCGGCTCCACTGGCATGCCCAAGGGCGTGATGATCGAGCACCGCAACGTGCTGCGGCTGGCCGTCAACGCCGGCTTTGCGCCGCTGACCGGGGCCGATTGCGTGGCGCACTGCGCCAACCCCGCCTTCGACGCCGCCACCTGGGAGATCTGGGGCGCGCTGCTCAACGGCGCGCGCCTGCTGGTGATCGCATCGGAGACGCTACTGCGGCCGCGCGAGTTCTGCCAGGCCCTGATAGCCGGCGGCGCCACGGCGCTGTGGATGACCGCAGGCCTGTTCAACGAATACGCCGACGAGCTGGAACCGGCCTTCGCCGGCCTGACCTGGCTGCTGGCCGGCGGCGACGTGCTCGATGCGCGCCGGGTGGCGCAGGTGCTGTCCAAGCCGGGACGCCCGCGCCATCTGCTCAACGGCTACGGCCCGACCGAGACCACCACCTTCGCCACCACCTTCGAGATCGATGAGGCGGCGGCGCAGGCGGGCAGCATTCCCATCGGCCGCCCGATCGCAAACACGCAGATCCACATCCTCGACGAGCAGGGAAAACCGGTGGCGCTGGGCGTCACCGGCGAGATCCACATCGGCGGCGACGGCGTGGGACGCGGCTACCTCAATCGCCCGGAGCTGAGCGCGGAACGCTTCATCGCCGATCCGTTCAGCGACGATCCGGCGGCGCGGCTGTACCGCAGCGGCGACCTGGGACGATGGCGTGCCGATGGCGTGGTCGAATTCATCGGCCGCAACGACTTCCAGGTCAAGCTGCGCGGCTTCCGCATCGAGCTGGGTGAAATCGAAGCCCGCCTCGCAGCGTGCGATGGCGTGCGCGAAGCGCTGGTGCTGCTGCGCGAGGACAGCCCCGGCGACAAGCGCCTGGTCGGCTACCTGGTCGGCGCCGGCATCGACAAGCAGGCGGTGCGCGAGCGTCTCAAGGCGGAACTGCCGGCCTACATGCTGCCGGCCAGCCTGGTGGTGCTGGAGCGTTTTCCGCTGACTGTCAACGGCAAGGTCGATCGCAAGGCCCTGCCCGCGCCGGATCGCGAGGATGCCACAGCCGGTGACTTCGAAGCGCCGCAGGGCGAACACGAAACCGCACTGGCTGCAATATGGATGGACTTGCTGGCGTTGCGGCAGATCGGCCGCCACGATAACTTCTTCGAACTTGGCGGCCACTCGCTGATGGTGCTGCGGCTGGCGGCGAGGCTGCGCCAGGATCTCGGCGTCGAACTGTCGCCGCGCGCGCTGTTCGAGCAGGCCAGCCTGGCCGGCATGGCGGGCCTGATGGCCGGCGCTGCCCAAGCCAGTTGGACGCCGATGACCATCGGCGCGCATGACGGCGCGGCGCCGCTGTCGCACGCCCAGCAGCGCCTGTGGTTCCTCAACCAGCTCGATCCGGCCGCAGGCCTGGCCTATCACATGCCCGTCTGCTACCGCTTGAGCGGGCCGCTGAACGAGGACGCGCTGAAGGCCGCGCTAGCGCGCATCGTATCCCGCCACGACAGCCTGCGCACCAGCTTTGTGGCGGCCGACGGCGTGCCGGTGCAGCGTGTCGCCGCGTCCGGGCAGACGGCTCCTTTGCTGGAGCAGGATCTGAGCTATCTGTCGCCCGAAGACCAGGCAGCGGCGCGAGGCGCGCTGTACGCAGCCGAAATCTCCCGCCCCTTCGACCTGGCGGCCGGCCCGCTGTTCCGCGCGCTGCTACTACGCCTCGCACCCGAGACCCACGAACTGCTGCTGATCCAGCATCACATCATCTCCGACGGCTGGTCCATGGGCGTGATCAAGGCGGAGCTGGCGGAGCTGTACGGCGCCTATCTCGAAGGCCGGGCCGATCCGCTGCCGCCGCTGCCCCTGCAATATGCCGACTACGCCGCCTGGCAGCGCCGCCCCGAGCAGGCCGCCGCGCTGCAACGCCAGCTGGCCTACTGGCTCGGCCACCTGGCAGGCGCCCCGGCGCTGCTGGAGCTGCCGACCGACCGTCCGCGTCCCGAGCGCCAAAGCTATCGCGGCAGCCGCATCTTCTTCGCCCTCGACGCGGATGCCACCTCCGCGTTGCGCGCCCTGGCGCTGCGCCACAACGCCACGCTGTTTATGGTGCTGCTGGCCGGCTGGTCCTGCGTACTGTCCCGCATGAGCGGCCAATTCGACATCGTCGTCGGCACGCCGGTCGCCAACCGTCCGCGTCCCGAGCTGGAGGCGATGATCGGCTTCTTCGCCAACACGCTGGCGCTGCGGGTGCAGCTGGACGGTAATCCGACCGTCGCCCAGGTGCTGGCCGGCGTTCGCAGCGGCACGCTGTCCGCCTACGAGCATCAGGAACTCCCCTTCGACCATCTGGTGGAAGCACTCAACCCGCCGCGCAGCATGGCTTACGGCCCCTTGTTCCAGACCGTCGTCGCTCTCGACAACACGGCGAGTGAACACGGCGGCGCGCTGGCGGGACTTGTCCTGGCGCCGGCCACACTGCCACAGAGCACCACGCACTTCGACCTGTCGCTGCTGGTGGCCGACAATGGCGCGGGTATCGCAGGCAACCTGGAATACGCCAGCGACTTGTTCAACCACGCCAGCGTCCAGCAACTGGGCGACTGCCTGAAGTCGATACTGGCGGCGATGGCGGCCGACGACACCCAGACGCTCAGCCGCCTGCCGCTGCTGTCGGTCCCGGCGCGCGAGAAGCTGCTAAAGGCGTTCAACCCCGCGCCCACCGCTTATCCGCGCGACGCGCTGGTGCATCAACTGTTCGAACAGGCTGCCGCAGCCAACCCGGATGCGCTGGCCATCGAGCACGCCGGGCAGCACATCGCCTACGGTGATCTTGACCGCCGCGCCAACCAGCTGGCGCACGAGCTGCTGGCCCGCGGCCTGCAGCCAGAGGACCGCGTGGCGCTGGTGTTCGAACGCAGCCCGTTGCTGATCGTCGCCATGCTGGCGGTGCTGAAGGCCGGCGGCGCCTACGTTCCGCTGGAAGTGGACACCCCGCGCCCGCGCATCGTCCAGATCCTCGGCGACTCCGCAGCGAAGCTGGTGCTGTGCGCCCGGCCGCTGGAAGACCTGGACGCAGCCTGGCCGCAACTGGCGCTGGCCGGCGCGGATGCCACCGCCCGCGTGTCGGCACGGCCGACGCACAATCCCTGCGTAACGGGACTGCAGGCCCGCAACCTGGCCTACGTCATGTACACGTCCGGCTCCACAGGTGTGCCGAAAGGCGTGATGATCGAGCACCGCAACATCGTGCGCCTTGTCGTCAACAGCGGTTACGCCCCGCTGGCTGCGCACGACCGCGTCGCGCACTGCGCCAATCCCGCCTTCGACGCAGCTACCTGGGAGATCTGGGGCGCCCTGCTCAACGGCGCGGGCGTGGTGGTGATCGACAGCGCCACGGTACTGCGGCCGGAGGCCTTCAACCTGGCCTTGCTCGATGGCGGCGTTACGGCGCTGTGGCTGACGGTCGGCCTGTTCAATCAATACGCCGACGACCTGGAACCAGCCTTCGCCACGCTGGGCTGCCTGCTGGTCGGCGGCGATGTGCTTGACGCCAGGCGCATCGCTCATGTCCTGGGCAAGGCGCGGCGGCCGAAGCGCCTGCTCAACGGCTACGGACCGACCGAGACCACCACCTTCGCCACCAGCTTCGAGATCGGCATGGCTGCGGCCAATGCGCGCTCCATCCCTATCGGCAAACCGATCGCCAACACCACCGTGTACATCCTCGACCAGGAAGGCCAGCCGGTGCCAGCCGGCGTGGCGGGCGAGATCTGGATCGGCGGCGACGGCGTGGCGCGCGGCTACCTGAACCGCCCGGAGCAGACCGCCGAGCGTTTCGTCCGCGACCCGTTCAGCGCCGATCCGGAAGCGCGCCTGTATCGCAGCGGCGACATCGGACGCTGGCGGACCGACGGCAATATCGAATTCATCGGCCGCAACGACGCCCAGGTCAAGCTGCGCGGGTTCCGCATTGAACTCGGTGAAATCGAAACCCGCCTCGCAGCATGCGCAGGCGTGCGCGAAGCGCTGGTGGTGCTGCGCGAGGACAGCCCCGGCGACAAGCGCCTGGTGGCCTATCTCACGGCCATCCCGGGTGCAGTGCTCGACACGGCCGCCATCCGCGACCAGGTCAAGGCAGTGCTGCCGACCTACATGGTGCCGGCCGCCCTGCTGCCGTTGGAACGTCTTCCGCTGACACCGAACGGCAAGGTGGACCGCCGCGCACTGCCGGCGCCGCAGACCACGCCATCGCGCAACGATGCAACGACACCACTCAACGACGAGGAAGCGGCGCTGGCCGAGCACTGGCGCGAACTGCTGCGCCAGTCGCACATCAACGCCGAGGATAGCTTCTTCGACCTCGGCGGCCACTCGCTGCTGGCCGCCCGGCTGGTAGCGCGCATCGAACAGCAGCACGGCATCGAGTTCCCGCTCGGCGCCGTGTTCGAAGCGCCGCAGTTGCGACAGATGGCGGCGCGCATCGCCATCGAACGCGCCAACTGCCAACCCGACGTCCTGCATCAACTGCTGCAACAGCTCGACAACCTGAGCGACGCACAAGCCAGCGCGCAGCTCCATCGCACCGCCAGCCAGTGACGCGCTCTCACAACCACCACGGATAATCACATGACCGATCTGAATCAACGCCTGGCGGGCCTCTCGCCAGAGAAACGCGCATTGCTGATGCAACAGCTGAGCAAGCAGGCCGCACCCGCCGTCAGCAAGGCAATCGGCCGCAGGGCGCGGCCGCAACGCCTGCCGCTGTCGTTCGCCCAGCAGCGGCTGTGGTTTCTCGACCAGCTGGAACCCGGTTCGCCCGCCTACAACGTGCCAAGCGCGATGTGGCTGCGCGGCCGCACCGAGCGCCACATCCTGGAGCGCGCCCTGAGCGAGATCGTCGCCCGCCACGAAGTGCTGCGCACCGTGATGGCGCGCGACGAGCAGGGGCCGTATCAGAAGGTACTGCCGGCCGCGCCGTTCGCGCTGGCCTTGCACGACGTCGGCGCGCTGCCGCCCGCAGAGCGCCGCGACGCCGCCCTTCATCTTGCGCGGCAGGAGGCGCGTACCCCGTTCAAGCTGGACGTCGGCCCGCTGCTGCGCGCCACGCTGATCCGGCTGGACGATGCCGAACACCTGTTTGTGCTCAACGCCCACCACATCGCGTTTGACGGCTGGTCCAACGGCGTTCTTTACGGAGAGCTGTGCACGCTGTATGAAGCGTTCCAGGCCGGCCAGCCCTCGCCGCTGCCGGAACTGCCGGTCCAATATGCCGACTACACCTTGTGGCAGAACGAGCTGCTGGCCGAGGACAGCGAAGCGCTGGCCAAGCAGCTGGCGTACTGGCAGGAGCGCCTGTCCGGCCAGTTGCCGATACTGGAGCTGCCGGGCGACCGCGCCCGCCCCGCCGTGCAAAGCAAGCGTGGCGCGGCGCGCTGCCACCGGATCAGCGCGAAGCAGTACGAAGACATCAAGCGTTTCGGCCGCGACGAAGGCGCCACGCCTTTCATGGTGGTGGCGGCCGCGTTCCAGACGCTGCTGGCCCGCTACACCGGCCAGCAGGACCAGATCGTCGGCGTCGGCGTGGCCAACCGCCGTCGCCAGGAGCTGGAACCGCTGGTCGGCTTCTTCGTCAACACGCTGGCGCTGCGCACCGACCTGTCGGGCGACCCAAGCTTCCGCGAACTGCTGGCCCGCGTCAAGGAAGGCACGCTCGGCGCCTATTCGCACCAGGATCTGCCGATCGAACGCCTGCTGGAAGAACTGGAGCTTGAACGTTCGATGAGCCACTCGCCACTGTTCCAGGTGATGCTGTTCTTCCAGAATTTCCCCGCCCAGGAAGTACAACTGCCAGGCCTGACCTTGCATCCGACCGCGCACGGAGCGCTCGACGCCGGCACCAGCCGCTCGGACCTGACGCTGTTCGCCGGCGAGGAAGACGGCGGCCTAACGCTCTACATTGAGTACGCCACCGATTTGTTCGAAGCCTCTACCATCGACGCTTTCGCCGGCCATCTGACGCAGCTGCTGCGCAGCGCCGTCGGCGCACCGCAGCAGCGCCTGTCCGCGCTGGAGATCCTGGCGCCGCAGGAACGCCGCCAGCTGCTGCGCGACTGGAACGATAGCGCCTGCGACACCACGGCCTTTTCCAGCGTCCACGCGATGATCGAGGCGCAAGCGGCGCGCACGCCTGACGCGGAGGCGCTGCGCCACCTTGGCAGCAGCATGTCCTACGGTGAGCTGGACCAGCGCGCCAACGCCCTGGCGGCCCAGCTGCTGGCGCGCGGCGTGGGCGCGGGCGATCTGGTCGGCCTTTTCATGCGGCGCTCGCCGGAAATGCTAGTGGCGCTGCTGGGCATACTGAAGGCTGGCGCAGCCTATGTGCCGCTGGATCCAGCGTATCCCGCCGACCGCATCGCCTTCATGCTCGACGACAGCGCGGCCAAACTGGTCGTATCCGAACGGGTACTGCGCGCCGAACTGCCGCAAACGGCGCTGCAATTGCTGATGATCGACGACGTACCGGCCGGCGCGCCCGCAGTCGACGTGGCGCAGGACCGCGACGCCATCGCCTACGTCATCTACACGTCCGGCTCCACCGGCCGCCCGAAAGGCGTGCGGCTGCCGCATGGCGCCGTGGTCAACTTCCTGGTCTCGATGGCGCAGCGCCCCGGTATGACGGAGGCCGACAGGATCTGCGCCGTCACCACGCTGTCGTTCGACATCGCGGTGCTGGAATTGCTGCTGCCGCTGACGCTGGGCGCCAGCATCGAGATCGCAGATCCCGCCACCGCAGCCGACGGCGCGGCCCTGGGCCGCCTGCTGGACAACTCCAACGCCACCATCATGCAGGCCACGCCGGCTACCTGGCGCATGCTGCTCGGCGCCGGCTGGTCCGGCCGCCCCGGCCTGACAGCTCTGAGCGGCGGCGAGCCGCTGACGCGCGACCTGGCCGACAGCCTGCTGGCGTGCACCGGCGCACTGTGGAATATGTACGGCCCCACCGAAACCACCATCTGGTCCACGCTGGAGAAGGTCCAGCCGGGCGCGGAGCCGATCACCATCGGCCAGCCGATCGCCAACACGCAGATCTATATCGTCGACGCCAATATGCAGCTGCTGCCGGCCGGCGTGCCGGGAGAAATGCTGATCGGCGGCGCCGGCGTCGCCAGCGGCTACCTGCACCGCCCGGAGCTGACGGCGGAGAAATTCATCGCCGATCCCTTCGTCCCTGGCGGCACGCTGTACCGCAGCGGCGACCTGGCCCGCCGCACCCGCGACGGCCGCATTGAAGTGCTGGGCCGGATCGACAACCAGGTCAAGCTGCGCGGCTACCGCATCGAACTGGGCGAGATCGAGTCTGTACTGCAGGAGCATGCCGCCGTCGGCCAGGCGGTGGTGATCTGCCGCGAAGACCGCCCCGGCGACAAGCGCCTGGTCGCCTACTTGGTAGGAGCAGGCGATGGCGCGGCACGTCCGTCCGCCGCAGACCTGCGCAACCACGCCGCCGCGCACCTGCCTGAATACATGCTGCCGTCGGCCTATGTGTACCTGGAACAGCTGCCGCTGACACCAAACGGCAAGATCGACCGCCGCGCCCTGCCCCAGCCCGACGCCTCTGCCAGCGCGGCCGCCGGCTATCGCGCTCCGCGCAACGCCGAAGAAGAAGTCCTGTGCGGACTGTGGGCGGAGGTGCTCGGCCTGCCGCAGGTCGGCATCGACGACGACTTCTTCAAGCTGGGTGGCCACTCCCTGCTTGCCACGCGGCTGATGATGCGGATCCAGCAAAGCCTGGGCGCAGAACTGGCCTTGCGCACGCTGTTCGAAGCGCCCAGCGTGGCGGCCTTCGCCGACCTGCTGATGCGCGACCGTCTGGACGGCATCGACGACAGTGCATTGAACGGCATGCTCGACCAACTCGAAGGCCTATCCGATGAACATATCGAAGCGTTGCTAAGCGGCGCACTGGAAACCCCATGACTCAAGATCAAGCAAGCGGCGGCGCTGCGGCGCCGCTCGATGCGCGCCTTGCGCGTTTGACTCCGCAGCAGCGCGAACTGCTGCGGCAGCGGCTGAGCGGCGCGGCCCCCTTCGCCGCATCGGCGTCAGGCATCGTCGAAGCAGTAAGCCAGCTCGCACCGGTGGCGGACGGCGTCCCTTTCCAGCAAGCCCCGGCTCAGCAGCGCATCTGGTTCTTCGAGCGGCTGCAGCCTGGCAGCGGCGCCTACAACCTGTATCAGCACTACCGCCTGCGCGGTGCGCTGAACGAATCGGCGCTGGCCACCGCCTTCGACGCGATCGTCGCCCGTCATGCCGCGCTGCGCACCAGCTTCAGAGAGATCGACGGCAAGCCCGTACAAACCGTCCATGCGTCAGCCACGCTGGAAATCGAACGTCACGACCTGTCGATGCTGGAACCGGCCGCGCGGGAGCTGCGCATCACGCAACTGCTGGCACTGGAGAACACGCGTCCCTTCGACCTGTCGCGCGCACCGCTGCTGCGCGTCGGCCTGGCACGCGTCGGCGAAGACGACCATGTGCTGATGGTCGTCATGCACCACATCGTCGGCGACGCCTGGTCCTGCGGTGTGCTCCACGAAGAGCTGCAAGCCTGCTACAACGCCGCCATTTGCCGCCAACCGCTGAACGGTTTGCTGGCAGCTTTGCCTGTTCGCTATCCGGACATCGTTCAATGGCAAGCCGGCCAGCTGCAACAGCAAAAGCTGGCGAGCCAGGTCGACTTCTGGCGCAACGCCATGGCGGGCACCAGCGGACTACTGGCCCTGCCGACCGATAAGCCGCGTCCGGACATATTGGGCACGCAAGGCGCATCCCATATGTCGCTGCTGCCGCAATCCCTGGTCGAACGCCTCGAACAAATGGCGCGCGCCGAACACGCAACGCTGTTCATGGCGTTGCTGGCCGCCTTCCAGTCGCTGCTCGGCCGCCATGCCGGACAGGATGACGTGGTGCTCGGCACGCCGTTCGCCAACCGCGGCGCCAAGGAATTCGAACCGTTGATAGGCCTGTTCGCCAACACGCTGCCGCTGCGCGGCGACTTGTCCGGCGATCCGTCCTTCCGTCAACTGCTGGCGCGTACCCGCAGCCACTGTCTCGATGCCTTCAGTAACGCCGATGCCCCTCTTGAACGCATAGTCGATGCGCTCACGCTGGAGCGGGTGCCGGGACGTAGCGCGCTGTTCCAGACCATGTTCGTTCTGCAGCCGGGCAAAGAGCCGCCGCTGCAACTGCATGGACTCGCCTCCACTTCGCTGCGCACCGGCATCGACACGGCGCGCTTCGAGCTGACGCTATCGCTGTCGGCGCAGGACGATGGCATGCTGGCGACCTTCGACTACAACACCGAACTGTTCGAGCACGCCACCATCGCGCGGCTGGGCGATCAATATGCGGCGCTGCTGGTGCAGGCGTTGGCAGATCCCGATTGCCCGATGTCGCAGCTGCCGCTGCTGGACGAGGCCCAGCGCAATGAATTGCTGGCACTGGCCGACGGCGGTCCCGCCGCTGCGGTGCTGGCGCCGCCGGACGGCGGCAACCTGTATGGCTGGATCGCGGCGCAGGCTGCGCGTAGCCCGCAGGCTGCCGCCGTCGTCGCCGATGGCCATAGCCTGTCGTACGCCGAATTAACGCGGCGCGCCGGCGCCGTGGCCCAGCGATTGCTGACGCTGGGCGCGGCGCCCGGTACGCGTATCGCGCTGATGGCCGACCGCTCCGCCGAGGCCATGATAGGCCTGCTGGCCATCGTCGCAACCGGCGCCGCCTACGTGCCGCTGGACCCGTCGCATCCCGACGAACGGCTGCGCTTCATGCTGGACGACTCACAGGCGCTGGCTGTGCTGACGCCCGATGCGCTGCACCAGCGTGCAAGCACTCTCGCCGCACCATTGGGCTTGGCCGTGGCGTCCACCACGCAAACCGCCGGCCAGCAGTTCACCGTGGTCGCGGTCGCGCCAACGGATGCCGCCTACGTCATCTACACGTCCGGCTCCACAGGCACGCCGAAGGGCGTCGCGGTCAGCCACGCCAACGTCATCAATCTGACACAGGCCTTCCTGCAGCGCCACGAGTTTTCCGGCCAGCGCCTGCTGATGCTGCCGTCGCTGCAGTTCGACGCCTCCGTCGGCGACATCTTCCCGGCCCTGGCGTCCGGCGCCACGCTGGTGCTACATCCGTCACCGAATGAACTGGGGCCGCACGAACTGGAAAGCTACTGCGAGCAGTACGCCGTCACCGCCATCGACGCCCCGGCAGCCCTGTGGCGACGCTGGACCGACGGCTATGCGCAGGTGCGGCATGACGACGGCCTGCTGCCCGGACTGCGCATGATGATGTTCGGTGGTGAAGCCGTGCCGCTGTCGCAGGTGCGCCGCTTCGCGCGCCTCACCGGCGGACGCGTCACCTTGACCAACCACTATGGCCCGACCGAGGCGACCGTCTGCGCCGCCATGCTCAGCACCTGCGACGGCGCCGGTTTCGACGGCGCGGAACTGCCGATCGGCCGTCCGCTGCCCGGCGTGCAGGTGCATATCCTGGACAGCCATGGCCAACTGGCGCCGCGCGGCGTCATCGGCGAACTTTGCGTCGGCGGCGCCGGCGTGGCGCTGGGCTACCTGAACGCACCGGACATGAACCAAACGCGCTTCGTCGCCGACTCGTTCGCCGCCGCTGCCGATGCCGGCGGCTCGGAAGCGCCACGACTGTACCGCAGCGGCGATCTGGCACGCTGGAACGCCGACGGTACGCTACATTTCGTCGGCCGCCGCGATCATCAGGTCAAGCTGCGGGGATTCCGCATCGAACTGGGCGAAGTGGAAAGCGCCATCTCCGAATGCCCGGGCGTCAGCGCGGCCGTGGCGACCGTGCACGAACTGGCGCCGGGCGACCGCAGGCTGCTGGCCTACTTTGTCGCCGGCCCCGGGTTGAGTGTCGCCGACCTGCGCGGCTACCTGGCCACCCGCCTGCCGGACGCCATGCAGCCATCGCTATACCACCGCCTCGACGCGCTGCCCTTGACCGTCAACGGCAAGATCGACCGCCGCGCCCTGCCACCGCCGTCGGCACAGCAAACGCCGGCGCGCGTACTCAAGCCTGCGGCGACCGACACCGAAGCCGCCATCATGCAGCTCTGGCGCGAGCTGCTCGGCCGCAAAGAACTGAGCGTGGACGACGAATTCTTCAATGTCGGCGGCGACTCGCTGCTCACATTGCCGCTGGTATTCCGGCTCGGCCAGACGTTCGGCGTCACTGTTCCGCTCAGCGCGGTGTTCTCCGCGCCCACCATCGAAGCCATGGCCAAGCTGGTCGACGACCTGCGCGCCGGCGTGGCTGCGCCGGTGCTGGACCTCGCTGCGCAAGCCGCCTTGCCGGCCGATATAGAGCCCGCCCGCGCCGCAGCACCGACCGCACCGCGCGCCGCGCCACGGTCACTACTGATCACCGGCGCCACTGGCTTCCTCGGCGCCTATCTGCTGCGCGACCTGCTCGACGCGACCGATGCCGAAATGGTGTGTCTCGTGCGCGCCGCCACGCTGCCGGAATGCCTGCAACGCATTCGCTCCAACCTGCACAGCTACGGTTTATGGCGTGACGGCGACGAGCGGCGCATCGTGCCGCTGCAAGGCGATCTCTCCGAACCGGACCTGGGGCTGGACGCCACAACCTTCGCCGCGATGGCGGCGCGCGTTGACGTGATCTTCCACAACGGCGGCCAGGTCAACTTCCTGGCGCCTTATGAAAGCCTGGCGGCGGCAAACGCCGGCGGCACGCTGGCGGTACTGCGGCTGGCGTCCAGCGTTCGGCTCAAACCTGTGCACCTGATCTCCACGCTGGGTGTGTACGTCACCGAAGACCAGCTGGAAGCGACCGTCAGCGAGGACTCCGCGCCACCCAAGGCGGAAGGCCAGCAAGGAGGCTACAACCAAAGCAAGTGGGTGGCCGAACAACTGGCGCTGGCGGCGCGTGCGCGCGGCCTGCCTGTCGCCGTCTACCGGCCGGCCCGCATTACCGGCGATAGCCGAACCGGCGGCTGCAACCTGGGAGACTACTTCAGCTCCTGGATCAAAGGCTGCGTGCAACTGGGCCTGGCGCCACGCATCGACGGCGACGGCTTCGACATGGCGTCGGTGGACTATGTCAGCCGCGCCATCGTCCAGTTGGCACTCGGCGCCGGCGACCAGAATGGCAATTTCCACTTCCTCAATCCGCACCGCATGTCGCTGGAAGAACTGGTAGCGACGCTGCGCGCCGCCGGCTACGCGGTGGACCAGGCGGACTACGGAACCTGGAGGACCGCGCTGCAGGACGCCGCCGCCAAGTCACGCGACAATGCGCTGGCCACTTTCGCACCGCTGTTCCCGGAGCAGGTCGATCCGCGCGAACCAGCCTTCGATTGCAGCACGACGATGGACGCGGTGGCGCCGCTGGGCACCGTCTGCCCGCCGGCGGACCGCGCGCTGTTGGAGACCTACATCGGCTTCATGCAGCAGCGTGGCTTCCTGCCTGCGCCGCGCCGGAACGAGGCCGCAGCATGAGCCGCGTTGTGAGCCACGACCGTGGACTGCGCAACTTCCTGCTGATCTGGTTCGGCCAGCTGATCTCCGGCGTCGGCTCGCGCCTGTCGGCCTTCGCGCTGGGCATCTGGGTCTTGCAGGAGACCGGATCGACGACACGCTTCGCGCTGATCTTCGTCGCCATGTCGGTGCCGGCGCTGCTGGTGTCGCCGCTGGCCGGAGCGCTGGTGGATCGTTGGGACAGGCGGCGCGTCATGCTGTGCTGCGAGCTGCTGTCGGCCGCCACCATGCTGTCGCTGGCGGGACTGCTGGCCGCCGGACGCCTGGAGCTATGGCACATCTACGCCGCCGTCGCCGTCACGGCGGTGGCCAATGCCTTCCTGGCGCCGGCCTACTCGGCCAGCATTCCGCTGCTGGCCAACCGCGACCAGCTGACCCGCGTCAACGGCCTGGTACAAACCGGCGCCGCCGTCGCGCAGGTGGCCGGGCCGCTGCTGGCCGGCGTGCTCGTGACCACCTTCAGCCTGCACGGCGTGCTGCTGATCGACGCCGCCAGCTTCCTGGCCGGAGCCGTCGCGTTGGCGCTGGCCCGGGTGCCGCGGCCGGAACGCAGCGAAGGCGGCGAAAGCCTATGGCGCGAGGCCGGCGACGGCTTCCGTTACGTACGCCAGCGCGGCGGCCTGCTTGGTTTGCTGTCGGTCTTCGGCGTCAACAACTTCCTGTTCGGGATCGCCAGCATCGCCATCACGCCGCTGGTGCTGTCGTTCGCCGATCCGGCGCGACTGGGGCTGCAGATGGGCATAGGCGGCGCCGGCCTGCTGCTCGGCGGCCTGGCGATGACAGCGACCGGCGGCCCACGCCGCCGCATCCATGGAGTGCTGGGCTGCTCGCTGCTGGCCGGATTAGCAATCGCCGTGCATGGCCTGGCGCCGTCGCTCGTGCTGGTGACGGCGGCGGGCTTCGCGATGTTCGCGGTACTGCCGGCCATCAGCGCCTCCAACGACAGTATCTGGCAAAGCAAGGTGCCGGCCGAACTGCAGGGCCGCTGCTTCGCTATCCAGCGGCTGCTGTCGGAGGCCGCCATGCCGCTCGGCTACTGCCTCGCCGGGCCGCTGGCCGAGCACCTGTTCGAACCGATGCTGACGCAGGGTGGCGCGCTGGCCGGCTCGGTCGGACTGGTGATCGGCACCGGGCCCGGTCGCGGAATAGGCCTGATGTTCATCGTCCTCGGTCTGCTGATGGCGGCAGTCGCCGTGGCGGCCTACTGCATCAAGGCGATACGCCAGGTCGAACAACTGCCGGACGCTATCAGCGGCCCGGCGCAAACAGAAACGGCGCGGACGCCGCCAACCACGACGTATCGCGAGCCGGCATGAGCTTAACTCCGGCGACCGTGCATAACAACTTCTCACGATGGTGACATGATGACTCAAAAAGATCCTCAATCCACGCAGCCGCAGGCGACCTGCCCGATGGCGGCGGCCCGCGCGGAGACCGCAGCCCATCCTGCTGCATCTCCACGCCTGATGCGCGTTTCCGAAGTCGACCGCGAATACCCGGGCGGCACGCCGCTGGCCCAGGTGATGGATTGGGTGCGCGCCTTCCTGGCCCGCCCCCATCCGGAACTGGGACGCAAGGGCGCGGTATGCCCGTTCGTGCCTGTCTCGCTGCTACAGGACAGCATCTGGCTGGCGGAAATCACCGACCGTGACTTGAGCCTCGACAAGATCAGCGCGATCATCAGCGAATACCGCGATCTGTTCCTGGCCACCGAGCCGACCCGCGGACCCGATGCCATCAACAAGGCGTTCATGGTGGTCTTTCCGAACCTGGGTACGGAAGGCGCAGCCGTGGTCGACGAAGTGCAGTACCGGCTCAAGCGCGACTTCGTCGACATGGGCCTGATGTTGGGCGAATTCCACTCGGCGAACGAGAGCGAAGGCCTGCGCAACCCCGAGTTCCGGCCACTGCGCAGCCCGATCCCGATGCTCGCCATCCGGCACATGGTCGATTCCGACCTGCCCTTCCTGCTGCGTGCCGGCTATCCGGCCAGCGTGCGCGCCGCCTTCCTGCGCTCCTACCTGTACCGCATGGCCGGCACGCTGCCGAGCACCAAGCTGGAACAGGCATTGGACGGCGTGATCGAGGCCGAAGTCGAACAACGCATCGATATCCGCCTGGCGCTGCTGCCTGCCGTTGCCGCCGTCGATGCCGCGGCGGTTGCAGGCGCAGGCCCTACCGCCGTAGTGGCCGATGCTGCCGGCACCTTGCTGGGAGGCCGTCCATGACCACGGCGATCAAACCCGCGCAGGACGCCGACAGCACCCGCATCGCCATCGTCGGCGGTGGACTGGCCGGCTCGCTGCTGGCACTGGCGCTAGCTCGGCAAGGCCACGGCGTGGACCTGTACGAACGGCGGCCGGACCCGCGCCGCCAGTCGGCCGGCGCCGGCCGCTCCATCAACCTTGGCCTGTCCAAGCGCGGTATGCAAGGCCTGCGCATGGTCGGCCTGCTGGACGATGTGCTGGCCCGCTCGGTGGTGATGAGCGGCCGCGTGATCCACGCGCCAGACGGCAGCACCCGCTACCAGGCCTACGGCAAGGACGCCGGCGAAGTGCTCCATTCCATCGACCGCAACGAACTCAATCACCTGCTGCTGGACCGCGCGCAGCAGCATCCGCAGGTCAGGCTGCATTTCGAACACCGGCTGGTACGCGCGGACAAGGCCAACCGTACGCTGGAATTCGACACCCCGGATGGAAGCGTGACAGTGCAGCCGCTGTGGGTGGCCGGCGCAGATGGCGCCTTCTCCGCCATGCGTCGCGAGCTGCAGCACGGCGAACGTGCCGACTACCATCAGGAATACCTGGAATGGGGCTACAAGGAACTTACGCTGGCCGCCCGCCCGGACGGCAGTTCGGTGATCGAGCTGACCGCGCTGCACGTCTGGCCGCGCAGCCACTGCCTGTTCGTCTCGCATCCCAACTTGGACGGCTCGCACACACTGACCTTGTTCCTGCCGTTCGAGGGCGAGGAAAGCTTCGCTACCGTGCGCACGCCGGAACAGGTCAGCGCGCTGTTCGCCAAGTACTTCCCCGACCTGCTGCCGCTGCTGCCAGGGCTGCTGGATCAATGGGAGCGCCATCCGACCGGCTCCCTGATCACCACCCGCACCGCACCGTGGCGCTTCGGCGACTGGGCCGTGCTGCTGGGCGACGCCTGCCACGCCGTCTATCCGTTCTACGGCCAGGGCATGAACTCCGCCTTTGAAGACTGCTGCGTGCTGATGGCCGCATTGGCAGACCAGCCGAAGGATCTGGCCGCAGCCTTCAGCCGTTACGAACAGCAGCGCCGTCCCCACACCGACGTGCTGGCCGAACTGTCGAAGGCCAACTTCGTCGAGCTGCGGCAGAAAGTGCAGTCGCCCTGGTTCATCGCCCGCAAACGGCTGGACCTTGCGCTGAACCGATTGTGGCCGCGCAGCTGGCTGCCGCTGTACACCATGATCGCCCATTCCACCATGCCTTACGGCGAAGCGCTGGAACGCTCGCACCGCCAGGAACGCCTGCTGCGCACCGCGCTGGCCGGCATCGCCGCGCTGTGCTGCGCCGGACTGGCCTACGCCATCGGAGTCAAACCATGAATCGACCTGTTTCCATCTCCATCGAGCGGCGCGTAATTGCGCTGCTGCTGGCCGCGTTGTTCGGCATGTTCGCCGCCGTTGGCAGCAGCGTGCTGTTCGTGCCGTCGTCGCCGCAAGCCTTGCTGGCGCTACTGCCGCTGGCCGCCGCACTGCTGCTCAGCCCACGGCTGGCGCGCAGGTTGCCGGTGCAGTTCGACGGCATCTCCAATGGCCGCCGCCTGCTGTCCATCCTGTGGCTGCTGCTGGCACTGACCGCGCTGGCGCGCACCGCCGGCCTCGGGGTCTACATGGCCGATCCGCAGCGCCCGCAGGCATCCGCGATCTGGTTCGATCCGTTCTACGTCAACCACAGCTGCCTGTCCGGTTACTGGAAAGCCTCGGAACTGGCCAAGACGGGTGGCGTGAACATCTACGAAGAGACCCCGTACGAAGGCAATGAGGGCCGCTTCAAGCTGGACGCCTACCTGTATCCGCCGCAGTTCCTGCTGCTGCCGCGCGCCGTCGGCGCCGTTGGCGGCGGCTTCCTGCAACTGCGGGCGGTATGGTTCGCGCTGGATGCCGCGCTGCTGGCCGGCGCCATGCTGGCCTTGTGCGGTTGGATCGGCGGCCAGGCCGGACGTCGCGCCGCCCTGCTGCTGCCCGCCGCGTGGCTCGCGCTGCCGACCTTGATCACGCTACAGACCGGGAACTTCCAGCTGCCGGCGCTGGCCCTGTCGGTACTGGCCATGCTGCTGTTCCAGCGCGGCCGCGACCTGGCGGGAGGCGCGCTGCTCGGCGTCGCCATGGTCAAGATCTTCCCCGGCATCCTGTGCGCCTACCTGCTGTTCGGCCGCCGCTGGCGCGCGCTGGGCTGGAGCGTGGCGTGGTCGCTGGCCTACGCGGGCCTCGGCCTGGCGCTGCTGGGCGCCGCGCCGTTCAAGGACTTCATCGGCTTCGAACTGCCGCGCATCGCCAGCGGTGAGTTGTGGAGCTGGCTGGCGCTCGACGGCCTGGAAGGCGTCGCCGCCATCAACGACTCGGTTCCCGGGCTGGTATTCAAACTGCGCCTGCTTGGCCTGTCCGGCATGGATCATCACATGGTGGCCGGCGCCGCGTGGGTCTGGTCGCTGCTGCTGGTGGCGATCGCCGCGATCGCAGCCTGGCGTACGCAAGGCGCATCGCAACTGCGCCAGGCCACGGTCTGGATTTCCCTGCTAGGACTGGCGGCGCTGCGCAGCCCCTTCGTGCCCGACGACTACGGCCTGTTCCCGGCACTGTGGCTCTGGTGCCTGCTGGCCGGCTCGATCACCGTCAACGCGGCGCGCATCGCCGGGCTGGCCGTGCTCTGGCTGGGGTTCGCACTGGTCATGCCATTCAGCCTCGCCGCGCCCGGACAACTGCCCCTGCTGCTGACCGTGTCGACAGCAAGCCAGCTGCTGGCGCTGGGCCTGTGGCTGTGGGCCACGCTGCGTCCGCGCGACGGCGCGGCGCATGACCGGGCCGGGGCCGCCCATCACCGCAGTACCGCATCCAACACCGCTACCGCGCCGGCCATGGCCCAGGTGCGTTCCGATTCCTACCAATGAAAGCAATATGATGCAACTGACTACCCCTTCCCGCCTGCGCCGCAACCTGTTGTCGGCCCTGATCTTCGTCACCGCTTCCGCCGCCGCCGAGGATAAACTGCGCATCCCGCGCGCCTCGCATGCGCCTGTGCTGTCCGACTATGTCTCAGGCATCCCGGCCGATGCCGGCGTCGAAGTCAAGGGCTTCCGCCAGTTCCAGCCGGGCGATGGCCAGCCGGCGTCGCTGGAGACGCGCGCCTACCTGTCCTATGACGACCAGAACTTCTACGCCGTCTTCGTCTGCAAGGACGATCCTAAACTCGTGCGCGCCCGCATCGCCCGCCGTGAAGACCTGCCTGGCGACGACGCCGTGCAGCTGGACCTGGACACCTTCCACGACAAGCAGCGTTCATTCCGCTTCTACGCCAATCCCTACGGCGTGCAGATGGACGCCAAGCACACCGAGGGCGTGGGCGACGATTTCAACTTCGACACCCAGTGGACCTCCGACGGCAAACTGACCGCCGACGGCTACGTCGTCATGATGGCGATTCCGTTCAAGAGCCTGCGCTTCCGCAGCGCCGACGTGCAGGACTGGGGCGTGTCGGTGGGCCGCATCGTGCCGCGCCTGAACGAGTTCTCGTACTGGCCCTACATCACCCAGCGCCAGGAAGCCTTCGTGCCGCAGATGGCTGCTGCGGAAATCGCCGCCCCGGTATCGGCCGGCCGCAACATCCAGCTCAATCCCTACGCATACCTGGGCCGCAGCCGTGCGCTTGACCAGAGCGATCCGACGCGCCCCGGCTGGCAGCACGACAACAAGAACCAGGCCGGCCTGGACGCGAAGTTCGTGCTGGCCGACGCCTTCGCGGTCGACCTGACCTTCAATCCCGACTTCAGCGAAGTCGAATCGGATGAACCGCAGGTCATCATCGATCAGCGCTATGAAGTGCAGTTCCCGGAAAAGCGCCCTTTCTTCCTGGAGAATTCCGGCTTCTTCGCCACGCCGCAGCAGCTGTTCTTCTCGCGCCGCATCATCGATCCGCAACTGGGCGCGCGCATCACCGGCCGCACCGGCGACTGGTCGCTGGGCGGCCTGCTGATGAACGACGAGGCGGCCGGCAAACTGGCGGCTCCGGGCGACCCGGCCTATGGCAAGAAGGCCCGCATCACCGTGGCACGCGGCCAGCGCGACTTCGACACCGATTCGAACCTGGGCGCGATGGTGACAGACCGCCGCATCGCCGGCCATGCCAACACCGTCGCCGGGGCCGACCTACGCTGGAAGCTGAACGAGAACTGGGTGGCCAGCGGCCAGGCGGCCAGCAGCCGCACCAGCGACAGCGGCACGCCGGACAGCACCGGCAGCCTGGCCTACGCAGAGCTGCGCCGCACCGACCGCAGTTTCAATTACGCGACCACCTACCTCGACGTATCGCGCCGTTTCGAGAGCGAACTGGCCTTCATTCCGCGCACCGATATCCGTCAGCTGGGCCAGGAAGCGAGCTACATGTGGAACTTCACCGACGCCCCTTGGCTGGTCAGCACGGGGCCGAGCATCAAGGCGCTCTATACCAAGGACCACGACGGCCAGCTGCAAGACTGGTCGAGCGACGCCTGGTACACCGTCAAGGGCCTGCGCGCCACCACCTTCGAAGCCCACAAGCTCGACGCGCATGAACTGTACGCCGGCCAGCGCTTCCACAAGAACGGCTACCAGCTGGCCGCCAGCACCGAATGGTTCGATTGGCTGAACGGCTGGGTCAAGGTCGGCCAGAACGACGTGATCAACTATGTGCCGGCGGCCGGCACGCAAGCCGCCCTCGGCGACGCCCGCAGCGTCTCGGCCAATATCAAGTTCACGCCGCATCCGCAGTTCCGCGTCGAGCAGACGCTGTTCTGGAACGACCTGCGCACCAAGAGCGGCATGGCCGGCGTGGGCGCCGGCACCGGCGTGTA
This sequence comes from Rugamonas rivuli, assembly GCF_009380165.1. Classification (GTDB taxonomy): domain Bacteria; phylum Pseudomonadota; class Gammaproteobacteria; order Burkholderiales; family Burkholderiaceae_D; genus Rugamonas; species Rugamonas rivuli. The sequence continues at coordinate 427,021 of NZ_WHUF01000001.1, read as the reverse complement.
CCGCGAGCTGCTGTCGCGCACCAAGTTCAACTACCAGTACAGCCGCTTCCTGTCGGCCCACCTGATCCTGGACTACACCAACCTGCGCACCAACAGCCAGCTGACCGCGCTCCCCGGCGGCAAACAGCTGACCGCCGACCTGCTGTTCAGCTATCTGCTCAGCCCCGGCACGTCGCTGTTCGCCGGCTATACGGACCGCCAGGAGAACCTGCAACTGGTGGGCAATCCGGCGCTGCTGGAGCGCACGCGCGGGCTTGAGCTACACACCGGCCGCAAGGCTTTCGTCAAACTCAATTACCTGTTCCAGCTCTGAACCATGCGACCCGTGCAAATTATCGTACCGATGTCCGGCTTCGGTGAGCGCTTTCGCCGTGCCGGCTACGAACTGCCCAAGCCATTGATCGAGATCGACGGCAAGCCGATCATCGCCCATGTCATCGAGATGTTCGATGCGGATGCGGACTTCCTCTTCATCTGCAACGAGGAGCATCTGCGCGAGCCGGCTTACCGCATGGAGGAAGTGCTGCGCCGCTGGTGCCCGCAGGGCCGCATCGCCGCTATCGCGCCGCATAAACTCGGCCCGGTGCACGCGGTGCTCCAGGTCGGGAATCTGATCGATCCGGAGCGCCCGGTGCTGGTGAACTACTGCGACTTCAGCTGCTACTGGGACTGGCGGCACTTCAAGCAGTTCGTCTCGATCAACGAGTGCGACGGAGCGATTCCGGCTTATCGCGGCTTCCACCCGCATACGCTGGGCAGCACCAACTATGCCTACATGCGCGAGCAAAACGGCTGGGTGCAGGCTATCCAGGAGAAGCAGCCGTACACCGACAATCGCATGGAAGAGTATGCGTCCAGCGGCAGCTACTACTTTGCGTCGGGACGGCTGATGGAAGAAGCATTCAGGGCCACGATGGAACAGCAGCTGACGGTCGGCGGGGAATATTACGTCAGCCTGGCCTACCGTCCGATGCTGGCGGCCGGCCGGCGCGTGGCTGTCTATCCGCTGCAGCACTTCATGCAGTGGGGGACGCCGGAGGACGTGGCCGAATACCGTGGCTGGTCGTCCGCCTTCGCCCGCCTCGCGCAGCGGCCGGAGTCTGCGGCCGCGTCAACGGAGGCCCCGGCGGCGGGCGCGCTGGTGCTGCCGATGGCCGGCATGGGCCAACGCTTCGCCGACCAGGGCTATGCGCTGACCAAGCCGCTGATCGGCGTCTCCGGACAGCCCATGGTGGCGCAGGCCGTGCATGATCTGCCGCCGGCGCTGCAGCACTGCTTCGTGCTGCGCGCGGACATGCCGGGCCATACCGCAATCGCTGAAGAACTGCGGCAGCGCCATCCCGGCGCTGTGATCGCCACGCTGCCCCAGGTCAGCGAAGGCCAGGCGTGCACCGCGCTGGCCGGCGTCGACGCGCTGGCCGAAGCGGGCCTGGAAGCGCAAGGCCCGTTGACGGTGGGCGCGTGCGACTTCGGCATGCTGTACGACCAGGCGGCGTTCCGTCTGCTGGCCGACGATCCGCAGGTCGACGTGATCGTATGGGGCGTGCGCGGCAACGCCAACGCCATCCGCAGACCGCAGATGTTCGGCTGGATCGACGAAGACCAGGGCCGCATCCGCCGCATATCGGTCAAGACGCCGTTGGCGGATCCCGCCACCGATGCCATCGTGCTGGGCGCCTTTACCTTCCGCCGCACCGCCGACCTGCGCCGGCTGGTGGATGCGCTGATCGCGCGCGATGGCCGCGTCAACGGCGAGTACTACCTGGACTCCTGCATCAACGACGCCATCGCCATGGGACTCGACTGCCGCCTGTTCGAAGTGGACCACTACCTGTCCTGGGGCACGCCGGACGACCTGCGCACCTTCGAGTACTGGCAATCCTGCTTCCACAAATGGGCCGGCCATCCGTACACGCTGGAGCAGGACGCCCGCGTTCCCGACGAAGCCTTGGCGGAGCTGGCGCACCGCTACCGCGCCATCACGCCGGCCGATCCCGGGAGGATGGCATGATGCGCCGCGAGCTGCCGGTGTTCCTGGTTGTCGGCACGCTGACGGTGCTGGTGGACCTGCTGGTCTATCGTGCGCTGATGGCGTCCGGGCTGGCGGCCACCGCGCCGGCCAAAGCGGTCGGCTTCCTGGCGGGTACGGTGTTCGCCTACTGCGCCAACCGCCGCTGGACCTTCGGCCACCGCGCCGCAGCTCCCGGCAGCGCGGCGCGCTTCGCCGTCCTGTACGGCGCCACGCTGGCCGCAAACGTCGCGGTCAACGCCATCGCGCTGCGGATACTGGACGCGGCCGGTCCCGCAGTCGCGGTGTCGCTGGCCTTCGTGGCGGCGACCGGCGTATCGGCCACGCTGAACTTCATCGGCATGAAGACGCTGGTGTTCTCCCACGCCCGCCGTACGGAGCTGCCATGAGATTCTCGCTGGTGATCCCGTGCTACAACGAAGCCGCCAATCTGCCGCTGCTGCTCAAGCGCTGCTTTCCGCTCGCGCTGCGGGATGACGTCGAAATTATCCTGGTCGATAACGGTTCAACCGACGACAGTCCGCAGGTGCTGGCCACGCTGCTGCCGACTTGCCCCGGCTGCCGGAGCATCCGCGTCGATGTCAACCAAGGCTACGGCTACGGCATCCTGGCGGGACTGGCGGCGGCCACCGGCGAGATCGTCGGCTGGACCCATGCCGACCTCCAGACCGATCCGCAGGACGCGCTGCACGGGCTGGCCCTGTTCGAGCGCCACGGCGACGGCATCTTCGTCAAGGGCCGCCGCTACGGCAGGCCGCTGGCCGACGTACTGTTCACGGCCGGCATGAGCGCCTTCGAGACGCTGTTGCTGGCGACCCCGCTGTGGGACATCAACGCCCAACCGACCATGTTTTCCAGGCGCTTCTTCGACACATGGCGCAACGCACCGCACGACTTCTCGCTCGACCTGTACGCCTACTACCAGGCACGCCGCGCCGGACTGGCGGTGCACCGGTTTCCCGTGCGCTTCGGCGAGCGCGCACACGGTGTCTCGCACTGGAACGTCAACTGGGCGGCCAAGCGGAAGTTCATCCGGCGCACCGTCGACTTCAGCCTGCAATTAAAAAACTCACTGAAACCATGAATCTGATCTCACATCGCCGCAATACCCTGGCCCAATTGGCCGACACGCCCGAACACCTCGGCGTGGAAGTCGATATCCGCAGCGACGGCGGACGGCTCATCATCCATCACGATGCCTTGACGCCCGGCGAGGCGTTCGAACCGTGGCTGGCGGCCTACCGCCACGGCACGCTGATCCTCAACGTCAAGGAGGAAGGCCTGGAAGCGGCGCTGATCGCGCTGCTGCGCCAGCACGGCATCGACGACTATTTTTTCCTCGACCAGTCCTTCCCCTTCCTGGTCAAATGGGCCAGGGCCGGCGAGCGGCGCTGCGCGGTACGGGTGTCGGAGTTCGAATCCATCGACACGGCGCTGACGCTGGCCGGACAGATAGACTGGGTGTGGGTCGACTGCTTCACCCGCTTCCCGCTCAGCGGCGGGGACGCCGCGCGGCTGCGCGGAGCGGGCTTCAAGCTATGCCTGGTGTCGCCCGAGCTGCAGGGGCGCGGCCCTGAGGAAATCGCCCAACTGGCGGCGCTGCTGGCCGAACGCGGCATCGTCGCCGACGCGGTCTGCACCAAGCGGCCGGACCTGTGGCAAAGCCAGGCGCAAAATCAGGTGCGTGCATGATGCGCCTGTTCCGCCATCCGCTATTCGCATTCGGCCTGGTGCTGCGGATCGCCATGCTGGCGACGATCGTGCCGCACGCCGTCACCGAGTGGTATGCGCCCTTCCTCTCCGCCAGCGCCAGCCAGCTGTCTGCCGATCCCTGGGCTGTGTTCCTCGCCCAGGGGGGCACGCCGGCGGCCTTCCCCTACGGTTACGTCATGTGGCTGGCGCTGATGCCGTTGGCCTTGGTGGCCAAGGCGGCCGGCATCGGCATCGGCCATGCCTACGGCGCCGGCTTGCTGGGTGCGGACATGCTGCTGCTGCAGGTGCTGAGCAGGATGCTGCCCGGGCGCGACACGCTGCTGCTGGCCTTGTACTGGCTGTCGCCCGTGATGCTGCTGGCCACCTATGGCCTGGGCCTGAACGACGTCGTGCCGATGCTGCTGCTGGTGGCGGCGCTGTACTGCACGCGGCGGCGGCAACTGGCTGCGGCAGGCGCCTTGTGTGCTGCGGCGGTATCGGCAAAACTGAGCATGGTGCTGGCGCTGCCCTTTTTCCTGATCTACCTGACCCGCAACCGCGCCTTGCAGCAGCAGTTGCCCGCCTTCGCGCGCGGCGCCGCGCTGGCGGGAGCCGTGTTCGGCCTGCCCTTCCTGTACTCGGACGCGGCGCTGCGGATGCTGCTGAATAATCCGGAGATGGGCAAGGTCTATCAGTTCTCGCTGCACGTCGGCGCCGGCACCACCGTGTATGTGATGCCGCTGGCCTACCTGGTCACGCTGTACTTGGCCTGGCGCGTGCGGCGCATGAACTTCGAACTGTTCAGCGCCTTGCTGGGACTGGGCTTCCTGCTGGTGGTGCTGCTGACGCCAGCCTCCCCGGGCTGGTTCGTGTGGATCGTTCCGACGCTGGTGTTCTACCAAGCCGCCAGCGACAGGTTGGCCGTGCTGCTGACGGCGGGCTTCTCGGCGCTGTTCGTGCTGGATAACCTGCCGCCCGACGTCTTGGCGGCGCTGCCGCTGGCATCGGTGACGCCAGTGGTGCACACGATGATGACCGCCGTCGGCATCGTGCTGGCGTTGCGGATGTGGCGCGAAACGGTCAGTTCGAACGATTACTTCCGTTTCAGCCGCAAGCCTTTCGTGATCGGCATCGCCGGCGATTCCGGCGCCGGCAAGGATACGCTGGCCGAATCCCTGCGAGGCCTGTTCGGCGGCCATTCGGTGGCGCACCTGTCCGGCGACGACTACCACCTGTGGGACCGGGCCAAGCCGATGTGGCAGGTCATGACCCATCTGAGCCCGATGGCCAACGACCTGGAATCCTACGCCAACGATCTGCTGGCCCTCACCGACGGCAAGGCCATCCTGTCGCGCCACTACGACCATGGCAGCGGCAAGATGAGCCGCCCGCAGCGCGTGCGCAGCAACGACTTCATCATCGCCAGCGGCCTGCATGCGCTGTACCTGCCGGTGCTGCGCGAGTGCTATGACCTGAGCATCTATCTCGATATCGACGAAGGGCTGCGGCGTTACTACAAGCTGCAGCGCGACGTGCTGGAACGGGGCCACAGCGCCGAACGGGTACGCTCGTCGCTCGACAAGCGGGAGCCAGACTCGATCCGCTTCGTGCGGCCGCAGGCGCGCCACGCCAGCCTGGTGCTGTCACTGCGGCCCATTCATCCGGACCTGTTGGAGCATCCGGTCGGCAGCGAGGCGCCGCGCGTCAAGCTGCTGGTGCGGTCCCGCAATGGCCTCAACGAGCTGTCGCTGCGGCGGGTGCTGGTCGGCGTGTGCGGCCTGCATGTGGACCTGGCGATGGACGACGACGCCAGCGAGATCGCCCTGACCATTGAAGGCGAAGCCACCAGCGAGGATATCGCCATGGCCGCCGCCACGCTGTTCCCGCGCATTACCGAGTTTCTCGACACCGTACCGCAATGGCGCGACGGCGCGCTGGGGCTGATGCAGCTGATCGCATTGGCGCACATACACCAAGCCTTGAACAAACGCTTAATCTGGTAAATCATGATGATCAAAATATCCAACGACGACCGCTTCACGCAGATCCCGGACGCCATCCTGTTCGACACCGACAACACGCTGTACCACTACGATCCGGCGCACGCGCTGGCCATGAGCGCGGTGCGCGGCAAGGTGGCCGCCACCTTCTCGCTCGACCCGGACGATTTCGACAAGGCCTATGCCAGTGCCCGCAGCGAAGTCAAGCTGCGCCTGAAGGATACGGCGGCCTCGCACAGCCGCCTGCTGTACCTGCAGCGCATGCTGGAGATCATCGGCCTCGGCTCACAGGTCCTGGTGGCGCTGGACCTGGAGCAGACCTACTGGCGCACCTTCCTCAGCAATGCGGTGCTGTTCGATGGCGTGAAAGAGCTGCTGGACGACATCCGCCTGCTCGGCATCCCCACCGCCATCGTCACCGACCTGACCGCGCAGATCCAGTTCCGCAAGATGGTCTACTTTGGCCTGGACCGCTACTTCGACTATATCGTCACCAGCGAGGAAGCGGGCTATGACAAGCCGCACGGCGCGCAGTTCGAACTGGCGTTGAAAAAAGTACGCCCCAGCGGCAACTGCATCTGGATGATCGGCGATAACCCGGTCAACGATATCGGCGGCGCCCGCCGCAGGATAGACGCCGTCACGCTGCAGAAACTGCACAACGGCGTGCAGCAAGGCCAGGGCGAGAACGCCGCCGACGCGGTGTTCCAGGAATTCGGCCAGGTGCGCAAGCTGCTCGAACGGCTAGGGGCGGCGCATTGAACGCGCGCGATGACAAGCAGGACGGCCTGCGCGCTGAGGTCAGCGCCTATTGTGCGCGGGTCGGCACCGATCCCCTGCTGGTACAGGGTGCGGGCGGCAACGCATCGTGGAAGAACGGCGATACGATGTGGGTCAAGGCTTCGGGCACATGGCTGGCGGAGGCGCAGCGGACGAATATCTTCGTGCCGGTTGACTTGGCCCATTTACGGGCCGCCATCGCCGCCGGCGATATGGAAGTCGTGCCGCGAGCGCTCGCGGGCAGCGCGCTGCGGCCGTCGATCGAGACGCTGATGCATGCGTTGATGCCCCAGACAGTGGTGATGCATCTGCATGCAGTGGAGATTCTAGCGCATCTGGTCCGTCCGGACTTCGCCGGCCCCGCACCGGCCCCGGCGCCTTGGTGCTGGGTGGATTATCACAAACCGGGAGCCGCGCTGGCCGGGGCGATTGTGGCGCGCTTGCGCGAACAGCCGGAGGCACAGATTATCTTCCTGCAGAATCATGGCGTGGTGATAGGCGGCGCCGACGTGGGCGAAGTAGAAACCATACTAACGTCGCTGCTGGCCTGCATGCGCACCGAGCCGGTCGCACCGGTCGCACCGACGGGCGCCGAGGCAAGCACAATGGCGAAGCTGACAGCCATTTCCGATGAGGGCATACAGCAGTTGGCCCTCGATCCGCGTCTGTACAAGCGGCTCCGGAAGGAATGGACATTGTGCCCGGATCATGTGGTGTTCCTCGGCGCGGAAGCCGCATGCTACGCGGACGCCGAGTCGTTCGTCGCCGCGCAAACAATGGGCGACGAAGCCAGGCTGGCCATCATCGCCGGCGTGGGTGTTTATGTGGCCGGGGACTTCGGCGCAGCCCGCACGGCGCAGCTGCGCTGCTACTACGACATCCTGGCCCGCCAGCCATCCGATGCGCCATTAACCACGCTGACGCCGCCGCAATTGGCCGAACTGCTGGACTGGGACGCCGAGCGCTATCGCCTGGCGATGGCCAGGTAGCCAAGCTGCGCGCGGCGGGCCGCCAGCAGCGCCAGGCCCACAGCCATCATAAGCAAAGTCGAAGGTTCGGGAACCGGCGAACCCGGTTCGACCGGATCGCCGGGCGGCGTATCGTCGACCACCAGTTCGCCGTAGGCCTGGAACTCGGCCACCGAATAGTGGTTGTCGCCCTTGGCCGTGATGCGGAAGGCCTTGGCCACCACCGGTGTAAGCAGCGGGCCGCCAAACAGATTCTGTCCCGTCGGGGACCGGTCGGTATTGACCGTGGTCGCCGATTGCCAGACGTTGGCGCGGTCGAGGAATTCGATGCGGTAGTCGTCGCCGTTGTCGGCTTCGAGGACCAGACGGTTGACGGAGGCGGCGTGCGCCAGCGTGATGGTCAGGCCGGCGTCCCCGCCGGACCAGTACACGGAGCCGAAATTCCACTGTTGGCCGATCGGATTGAACTCGCCATCGGTCACGCTATCGATCCGCGCGATGCCGCCTCCCAAAGTGGCGCCGGCGGAATCGCCCATGCCGTCGCCAAACGAGTCGACATCGGCGAGGTAGGCGACGTTGTCGTCAGCGTGTGCGTAACAGGAGAAGAGCATCGCGGCCATGGCCGCAGCGGTGGTCATTTTCATGTAGTGTCCTGGTTAGCGCAGCGCGGCGACATGGCGTTGACGGCGCATTTCGTCCTGCATCTGCATGGTGAGATAGGCTGCCTGGAGGGTTCCCGCATCCTGGCCTATGGTCTTGTGTGTGAGTGGGCGCGGCAGATCGGCCCATGGGCTGCGCGGCAGCTGTGCGACAGGCGTGACTACCGCCACGCGTTCGAAACCGTTGGTGGACTTCGGAGCGGCGCCGCCGCTGTTGATGGCGATGCCTGCCGAGCCGTCGTCGCTGGCGTCGGATTGGCTGCCCACAGGGCAATCGGCGTCGGTCAGCAGCACTTTGCCGTCGGCCGAAATGCAGCGATTGACGTCGGCTGCGGCATAGGCGGTGCTGGCGACAAGGCCGATGCATAACAGGCACTGTGCGATGCGGAGGGTGGCGTCCATGATAGATGTCCTTTAATAAAGTATATTAATTTTCTCGCAAGCCTGGATATCTATCTGTACGACGCCGTACGCACGGGCGAAGCCCGCTTGAATGCGTTGTTTTTTGGTCTAAGGTACAATATCGGCATGAAAGCGATATTCCTCATCCCCGCCCTCACCCTCTCCCTGGTTCACGGCTATGCCGCCGCGGAGTCCGTCCCCGATCATGGCTGGAACAACTCCGCAGAGTTGGGCGCCATCTCCACTTCCGGTAATACGGTCGGTACTTCCGTCACCGGCAAGCTGGATGCGAAACAGGAGCTGCCCGACTGGAGCAACGAGTACATCCTGGCCGGATACTTCAAGGACGAGCAGGTAACCAAGGCTGATGGCGAGAAGGTGCGCGAGCGTTCGGCGCAGCGCTATTCGTTCTCCGCCAAGTCGGCGTACAAGCTGCTGCAGGATCACGACAAGCTGTTCGCGCTGGCCACCCACGTCAACGATAAATTCGGCGCCTACACGCGCTACTCCACCGTGGGTGTCGGTTACGGCACGCAGACGTACACCACGCCGGAGCACAGCATGGACGTGGAAATCGGTCCTGGCTATTTCAACGGCACGCGTTCGACAGGCGAGTCGGAAAGCGGCCTGACCGTGCGCGGCGCGGCCAACCTGAAATGGAAACTGAGCGACACCGCCCAGTTCACGCAGAACCTGAGCGTGGAGCGCGGCACGTCCAACATCCACTCGCTGGCCGAGACGGCGCTGCGCACCAAAATCAACAGCACCATGCAGATGAAGGCCGCGTTCAGCGTCCGCAACGACACCAACGTGCCGGAAGATAAAAAGAACACCGATACCCAGACGTCGGTGACGCTGGTGTATTCGTTCTAACCCTACATGCCCTTGAAGCGGTGCTGGAAGCGCTGGCTCACGGGCAGCTTGTCGGCGTGACCGCGCAGGCTTAGCCACAAAGCGCCGTCGGCATCCCGGCTGACGGCGGCGATGCGCTTGACCGCCACCACATATCCCCTGTGTATCTGCCAGAAGCCCGCGTCCTCCAGCTCGGAGGCCAGGTCTTTCAATGGCGTGCGGATGTGGGCTTCGGCCTGCTGCGGCGTGACCACCCTCGTGTATTTAAACTCCGAACAGAAGTAGATCACATCGCTCAAGTCGATGAAGTGGATCGCGTTGCCGACGGTCGCCTGCAGCCACGAGGGCGCGGCCGGCTTGGGCGACAGCTGCTGCATCAGCCGCGCCAGGTCCGGAGGCGGTGTGCCGAGGCGCGCACGTACCCGCTCGATGGCGCGCACCAGCCGCACAGGGTCGGTCGGTTTGAGCACGTAATCGATCGCCCCTTCGTCGAAAGCGGCCAGCGCATGTTCCTGATAGGCGGTGACGAACACCACATGCGTGCGCGCGCCGAAAGTGCGCGCCACTTCCAGGCCGCTCAGGCCCGGCATGCGGATGTCGAGGAAGGCGACGTCCGGCTCCATCGCGCGGGCCAGCCGCAAGGCTTCGTAGCCGTCGGCCGCCTCGGCCACCATCTCGGCCTCCGGCCACAGGGAAGCCAGAGATTGCCGTAGTTCCGCGCGCAGCAAAGGCTCGTCGTCCGCGATCAATATGCGCGGGCGATGCGTGGACAAGGACATCATGCAGTCTCCAACGGTAAGGTGATTTCGGCTTCGGTCCAGCCGTCCGCCGCCACTTGCAAGCGGAACGCGGCGGCGCCGCCATGCAGGGCCGCCAGCCGCTCGCGCAGGTTGCGCAGGCCGACGCCGCTGCCCAACACGGATTTGCCTGGGCCGGCGCCGTTGTCGCGCACCGCCACGACCAACGCGCCTTCGCGGCGGCGCACCAGCATCCGCACGGTGACGTTGCCGGGATGCGGCTCGACGCCATGCTGCACGGCGTTCTCCACCAGCGGCATCAGCATCAACGGCGGCAGCACGAATGCGCCCAGTTCTGGCGGACAGTCGATTTCGAACTGCAGGCGGTCGCCGAAGCGTATGCCCATCAATGCGAGGTAATGCCCCGCCAGTTCGCATTCGCGCGCCATATTGGACATCGGGCTGCGCAGGTCCGGCAAGGCCGTATGCAGATAGCCGATCAGATGGTCGAGCATCGCCACCGCGCGTTCGGGATCGTGGCGCGCTAGGTAGCGCGTGTTGGCCAGCGTGTTGTAGAGGAAGTGCGGCTCGATCTGCGCCTGCAAGGCCTTCAGGTCGGCGGACAAGGCGGCCTGCTTCAACTGCGCCACCAGCAAGGCGCGAGACTGCTGCTGCGCGACCCACAGGCGTGGCGCCAGCAGCAGCAAGGCCAGCGCCGCCACCGCCAGCTGCACCAGCAAATCGTTATGCGTGATGATGCCGACCGTCGCCAGTCCGCCGTGATAAAGCAGTCCTGCCGCCCAGCTGGACAAGCCGACCATCGCCAGCAAGGCCGGCCACAGGAAGCGCCAGTCCCGCAGCCTGGCCACGGCTTCGAGCAGCGCCAGCAGGCTGGCGCCGCTGGCGCCGACCGGCAACAGCATCGCGCCGAACAAGGCGAGCAAGGTGTAAGCCTTGAGCACCAGGCATGCGAGCACGAAGCCGGCGGCCAGCACAGCGCTGAGCACCCTCTGCCGCCCGGTGCTTGACGCCACCTGCATCAACGCCAGGTAGCTGCTGCCAACGGCGGCAGTCATAAGGTCGGCGACTCCGGCAGCTTGTTGGGGCGCGGCGCGTCAACCGGTACATCCTTGCCCACGATCTCCAGCGACAGATCGTCAATCCAGACTTGCCCGACACCGGCGTTGATCACACCGAAATTGATGGACGTCGCCTCCTCCGGCACGTCCAGCGTGACGCTGCGGGTTTGCCAATCGGTGGTGCCGGATATCGGTTGGTCCTGGCTGTTGTAGAAGGCCAGGCTGACCGGCGTCTTGCCATCGACCCGCATCCACAAGCCGGCCCATTTGCTCACGTCGCGCGACTTGACCCGCGCCTGGAAGCGCACGCGCTGGCCGAGGTAGCGCTGGGAGGACACCGCCTGCGCCAGCGTGGCCCAGCTCTTGCCATCGCCCTGCGTATAGCGCAGGAACTTGGAGCCCTTGCCGCTGACGGTTTCGACGCTGTCGATGCCTGCCTGGTACGACGACGGCGCACCGCCGGTCACGAACCACGGCGCCGGCAGCTTGCCGGTCGATTCTGCGGCGACCACCCACAGCGAGGTGGCGGCGAGTGCTGCTGCGACTACGTGCATTGGTTTCATCTTATGTCCTTAATCATGTCCATGACGGGATGTCATGGGCACACTTTGCCCGATGGCGCGGCGGCGCGGGCGGCCATGCGACCGGCGCGGCCGGCGCCGGATAAGCGCGGCCAGGCCGCGATAAACGCCCCCGAAGCAGCGCCGGTTAATGCGATGCCAAGATTGAGCTTATTATAATGCCCCTCCGGCTGTCCAAAATAGCCGCAGTTTGATATAGTCGGCCCGCGCAGCGCTGCGGCTGCACACCATCCACCGTTTTCCCTTTATATATCCCGGACGTCTACATGAACACTCCACGCATTTTCGGCACCCCACTGTCTCCTACCGCCACCAAAGTCATGCTGCTCGGCTCCGGTGAACTCGGCAAGGAAGTCATCATCGCGCTGCAGCGCCTGGGCGTGGAAGTGATCGCCGTGGACCGCTATCCGAATGCGCCAGGCCACCAGGTCGCGCACCGCGCCCACGTCATCAACATGGCCGACGGCGCCGCGCTGGCCGCGCTGATCGAGCAGGAAAAGCCGGACCTGATCGTGCCCGAGATCGAAGCCATCGCCACCGACACGCTGGCCGCGCTGGAAAAAGCCGGCAAGATCACCTGCATCCCGACCGCCCGCGCCGCACAGCTGACCATGAACCGCGAAGGCATCCGCTGCCTGGCCGCCGAAACCCTGGGCCTGGCGACGTCGCCCTACCGCTTCGCCAGCAGCCTGGCGGAACTGGAGCAAGCCACCGCCGCCATCGGCTTCCCATGCGTGATCAAGCCGGTCATGTCCTCGTCCGGCAAAGGCCAGTCCAAGATCGACAGCGCCGCCGAAGTCAAAGCCGCCTGGGACTACGCCGCAGCCGGCAGCCGTGTGGATTCGGGCCGCGTCATCGTCGAAGGCTTCATCGACTTCGATTACGAAATCACGCTGCTGACGGTGCGCTCCATCGGCGCCGACGGCAAGGTCGAGACACAGTTCTGCGACCCGATCGGCCACGTGCAGGTACAGGGCGACTACGTCGAATCGTGGCAGCCTTGCCGCATGAACCCTCTGGCACTGGCGCGCGCTCGCGACATCGCCGAAAAAGTCACCGGCGACCTGGGTGGCCTGGGCCTGTTCGGCGTCGAGCTGTTCGTCAAGGAAGACATGGTCTGGTTCTCGGAAGTGAGCCCGCGCCCGCACGACACCGGCATGGTGACGATGGCGACGCAGGTGCAGAGCGAATTCGAACTGCACGCCAAGGCCATCCTCGGCCTGCCAGTCAACGTCGCGCTGAAGGCGCCGGGCGCTTCGGCCGTCATCTACGGCCAGCACGAAGCGGCAGGCATCGCCTTTGAAGGCGTGGCCGAGGCGCTGCGCGTGCCGGGCACCGACATCCGCCTGTTCGGCAAGCCGGAATCGTTCGCGCGACGCCGCATGGGCGTGGCGCTGGCCACCGCCGACGACGTGGAAACCGCGCGCAGCCGCGCCAAGGAAGCGGCGGCCAAGGTCAAGCCTGTGCTGGGCAAATAAAATTCTGCGCGCTCACCTGCTGATCGCAGCGGCGCTGACGGCGTCGATGGCGGCGCCTGCGCAAGCCGAAACGGCTGCGGAGCGCCCGCTGGTACTCGCCTTTAACCGGGTGCTGCCGTGGACCACCGAGAGCGACGGTGTCTACGGCGGCGCGTACACGGAAGTCATGCGCGAGCTGGCCCGCCGCAGCGGCATGACGCTGCAGATCAAACCATGTCCGCTGCGGCGCTGCCTGTTCATGCTCGAACAGGGCGATGCCGACGTCATGATCGGCGTGCGCGAGACGCCGCGCCGCAGCGCCTACCTGCAATTCCTGCAAACGCCCTTCCGCGAGCACAGCGCCGACCGCGTGTTCTACGTGCGCAAAGGCAGCAATATCGTCATCAACGAGTATGCGGACCTGGCGCCGCTGCGCATCGGCGTCAAGTTCGGCGCCGAGCACGTGCGCCGCATCGAGCACGATTGCAATTTGCGGAAGGAAGCGGTCAAGGACATGGAGGCCAACTTCCACAAGCTCGCGCTGGGCCGCATCGATGCGGTGCTGATACCCGAGGACCAGGGCGAGGCCGTGGTCGCCGAGCTGCACATGGAAGACCAGGTGGAGAAAGCCGCCTACCGCATGGTCGACGAAGGCCCGCCGCGCGCGGTCGCGGTATCGCGCAAGGCGGTGTCGCCGGAGCGCCTGGCGGCGCTGGAAGCGGCGATGCGCGACATGCAAAGAAGCGGCGCTGTCGCGGCGATCTACAAGCGCTATTACTACGACGCCTATCGCATCGCCCCCGGCAGCATGCTGGTCAGGTAGCCGCACGCGCGGCGACCACCTCCACCTCCACCAGGAAGTCCGGCCTGGGCAAGGCCGCCACCACCATCAGCATCGACGCCGGCCGCAGCTCGCCCAGCACGCGGCTGCGCACCGCAACGCATGCCGCCAGGTCGGCGGGATTGACCAGGTAATGCGTCATCTTGACGATATCGGCGGCCGTCATGCCCGCCTTGTCCAGCGCCGTCATGATGTTCGACCACGCCAGTTCCGTTTGGCCTGTGATATCGCTGGGCAGCGTGCCGTCCGCGCGCATGCCGGGCGTACCCGCCGTGTACAGCCAGCGCGAGCCGGCCGGCGCCTCCACCGCATCGGCATAGCGCCCCACGTGTTCCGCGATACCTGTACTGTGCTGTTTGTTCATGCTTCCCTCCTGGTTGTGGACAGTGGGTCGCATTGTGATGCAAGATGAGGGCCTGACAATTCAGCGCGGGATGAACTATGGACGACACTCCGGACATCGCATCGATCGCGGCCCTGCTGGCCGACCCCGCCCGCGCCACCATCGCCTGGACGCTGATCGACGGCACGCGGCGGCCGGCGGGCGAACTGGCTTTCGCCGCCAACATCTCGGCGCAGTCGGCCAGCGCGCACCTGGCCAAGCTGGTTGACGGCGGACTGCTGGCGGCCGACGCCCAGGGCCGCCACCGCTACTTCCGCATCGCCAGCCGCGAGGCCGCGCACCTGATCGAAGGCCTGGCCTCGTTCAGCATGGCGGCCCGTCCCAAGCAACCGCCAACACCCGCGCTGGTACGGGCCATGCCGCCGCAGTTCCTGCAGGCACGCACCTGCTACGACCACCTGGCCGGCGAGATCGCCGTGCAGCTGCTGCAAATGATGCTCGATGAAGAATGGCTGGCCGGCGCCGGCCAGGATTACGAACTGACGCCTGCCGGCAGGAGCCAACTGGCCGCGCTGGGCGTACCGGTGGAGCCGGCGCCGGGAAGCCGCCGTCCGTTCGCCCGCTGCTGCGTGGACCTGACGCAGCGCCGGCCGCACCTGTCCGGCGCGCTGGGCGCCGCCCTGCTGGCGATGTATGTGCGTGAAGGCTGGGTGCTGCCCGCGCCGCGTTCGCGCGTGGTGAGCATCACACCCAAAGGCCACGCCGCATTCGCCAGGCTGCTGGCGCCTACATCTGCCGGAACAGGTCGACGTAGTTACGGCTGACCACCAGCTGCTCCTCGCGGCCCTTGAGCTGCACCATCAGGCGGCCACGAAAATCCTGGCGCGTGCCGGCCACGTGGTGGGCGGCGACGATCACGCTGCGGTGGATCTGCCAGAACTTCTGCTCGTCGAGCTGCTCGCGCAGCTTGCTGATCGGCGTGCGTATCAGGCTCTCGCCGTCGGCCAGGAAGACGCTGGTGTACTTGTCGTTGCTCTGGAAGTAGATCACCTCGTCGACGGAGATCAGGCGCGTCTGGTCGCCTTGCGAAGCACGTATCCATTGCAGCGTGGGTGCGGGCGCGGGAGCCGTTGCAGGAGCCGCCACCGCTTGCGCCGCGCCGCCCAGTTGCGCCAGCAAGGCTTGCAGCGTCGCCGCCGTGATGCCGGCCGCCGCAGGCTCCTTGGCCCGCAGCGCCGCTTTCAGTTTGGCGACGGTCTTGTCCAGCCGCTCCAGGCTCGCCGGTTTCAGCAGATAGTCGACGGCGGAATGCTCGAACGCCTCCACCGCATACTGGTCGAAGGCCGTTACGAACACGATGTGCGGCGGCGTGGCGTCCGCCACCAGCCGGGCCGCCACGTCCAGCCCCGTCATGCCGGGCATGCGGATGTCGAGGAACACCACGTCCGGCGCCTCCTCGCCGATCAAGCGCAGCGCGTCGATGCCGTTGGCGGCCTTGGCGACCACCTTCAGTTCCGGCCACGCCGTTTTCAGTTGACCTTCCAGATAGTCGCGCAGATGTTCTTCGTCGTCTGCGATCAGGGCGCGGAGTGTTTCGATGTCAGGCTCGCATTCAAAGGCAGCATGAGGCGCACCGTCATGCCGCAAGGTTGATTTTCCAGTAATTCTACCCGAGCGGCGGCGCCGTACAAACTGCGCAAACGTTCGCGCAGGTTGCTCAGCCCTACCCCGCCGCCCGGCTTGGCCGACATGGTGCTGCCCAGGCCCGCGCCGGTGTCGCTGATTTGCAGGCGCAGATGGGCGCCATCCAGCTGCGCGCTGACGACGATCTCGCCGCCCTCCACCTTCGGCTCCAGCCCGTGCGATATCGCGTTTTCCACCACCGGCTGCAACAGCATCGGGGCGATCGCGAACTGGCGCAGCTCGTCCGGCACCTCGATGCGGTAGCGCAGCCGCTCGCCCATGCGCACCGCCAGCACGTCCAGATAGGCGGCGATCAGTTTGGCCTCGGAACCCAGCGTCGCTTCCTCGCTGCGGCTGGCAGCGAGGCTGGCGCGCAGATAGTCGATGAACCGTTCCAGCATGTGCTGGGCCTTGGCCGGCTGCGGGCCGATCAGGCTCACCACATTGGCCAGCGTGTTGTACAGGAAGTGCGGTTCGATCTGCGCCTGCAAGGCGCGCAGCCGCGCCTCCGCCAGCAGCCGCGCGCTGGAGGCGATCAGCTCCTGCTGCCGCGCCTTTTCCAGCGCCGCGGCCAGCCGGCGCTCGGCGCCGCGCCGCACCAGGTACATCAGCAGCGCGATCACCGTCGCCAGGATCACGGACTGCAGCACGGCGCTGCGGTTGTCCAGCAATTCAAAGATGTTCTTCCCGTTCAGCAGCGCCGTGCCTACGCTCAGGCCTATCAGCACGCTGGCCAGCACCAGCCCCAGGTTGAACAGCAGCCGGGGCATGCCCTTGGCGCGGCTCGGCCAGTCCTGGGTCAGCGCGTTGACCGCCGCGTGGCCGCCGTGGACCAGGAAGCCGATCAGGTTCGAAATGAACAGCATCGGCAGCCAATGCGCCTGCACCAGCGCCCACTGCCAATCCCCCAGCAGCGCCCCACGGTCGGGCGACATCAGCATCTCCAGCACCGTCAGGAGCGTGCCCAGGCCGCAGTTCCACAGCAGCGTGTACAGCAGGTTGCGCTGCGCCGTCGGCGGCCAGCGGCGGAAGAACGGGATCAGGTCCATCGGATGCGCCAGCGACGGCTCTGCGACATCCAATGAGGCCATGCTTGCCTCGCTGCGGTGGTTCATCGTGTTTTCCAAGTTAGTCATGCCGGCAGAAAGTTACCATGAAAGCAAAGCGGCGAAGTATAAGAAAGCCTCGCCATCGCCCTCGGACCGGCTTTGATGTTGTGCGCATCAAACACCGTCAGCACGGTCTGGGCGCGGCGCGAGTCCTGGGCCACGCCGACCAGGTAGCCGTCGGTCTCGGAACGGGCGCCGCGCCGGGGCACCAGCACGTGCTCCTCCACCTGCCAGCCGGCGCCGAAGCTGTAGCTGTCCGCCTTGCCGCTGTCGATGTCGACCAGGTTGACGGTGTTGAGGATGTAGTCCTTGCTGCCGGACGCCACGCCGAGCAGCACCAGCTTGCGGTGGCGGGCCGACACCACCTGCGGCGCCACCCGTGGGAATTCGCTGGCGCCGAACAGGCGTGCCTCGCGCACCTGGCCGCTGGCGTAGTCCAGCGTCACCTGCACCGTGCTGGCGGAGGCGTGGAACGGCCGCAGCTCGCCACGCATGACCAGGCCCAGTTCCGGCAGGATGTCGCCGTCATGCATCACCACGTCCAGCCGGGTGCAGGCGCCGTCTTCAAACGCATTCCCGAAGTGGAAGACCGAGCGCGCCGGCAGCTCGAACACCTGGCGCAGCTCCAGCGTGTCCTTGGCGATGACCACCGCGCGCAAGGGCCGCTTGTCGCCGGCCCAGTGCAGGTTCTCGCGATAGCTGGTGTCCACGCCGGCTTCCAGGTCGTAAGGCGGGATCAGGAAAATCAGGTGGCGGCCGCTGACCACGAAATCGTGCACCATGTTCAGCTGCGGCACCTTGACGACGGCGCTGCGTTTCAGTTCACCGGTGGCGCTCAGCTGATACAGCACCAGCAGGTTCGCACCCGGCATGGTGCCGAAGTTCCATACGCCGCCGTCGGGATCGACCTTGGGATGGGCGGAAAACGGCATCGACTTCAGCTCCGGGCTCCAGGTCTTGATGCCGCGCGTTTCCAGCGTCTGCGCATCCACCTCCACGGCGGAGCCGCCTTCCCACAAGGCGTACACGCGGCCGCCCAAGGGCAGCAGATTGGTATTGGCGGCGTTCATCGTGTCGTTGTTCTTGGGCTGCTTGCGGCCGATGTAGGTGCCGAAGGCCGGGTACAGGAACTGGTCCGCCGCGCTCTCCTCGACGAACTTCTGCGTGGCGACGAAGCGGCCGCGATGACTGACCTTGCCGCCGCCGATCTGCCAGCGCTGCACGAAGCCGTCGCCGTCGAACCAGTGGTGATAGCGCTCGCCGCCCAATTCGAATCGCCCGGGGCCGTTGCGGTAAAAGACGCCTTGCAGGTCGGCCGGCATGCGGCCGTGGACCACCGCGTCGCCGGACAGCTCGCCGGCGGCGCCGGCGAAGGCCGTCAGCCTCGGTTCGCGGGCCAGCGCCTGATGGAAGCGGCGATAGGTATCGGCGTCGGCCAGCGCGGCGCCGGAAGTCAGGCCGAGGGCGGCCAGGCCGATGCTGCGGGACAGGAATTGGCGGCGGTCGCTCATGGCAGGCCTCCGCTTAGCGCAGGTTGACGCTGGTGGTGGCGCCGGCCGCCGGCAGCGTGAAGCGCGCGGCCTCGTAGTCCGGCGGGCCGAACTTGCCCATGGCGTTGTTGCTGAAGGCGTAGTCCTCGGTCGGAATGCCGATCAAATTGCTGTCCATCTTGCCGTTGCCGTTAGCGTCGTGGAACAGCGAGTAGGCGTAGTCGCCGGGCGGCAGGTCCTTGATCTCGATCGTGATGGCGCCGGCCACCGCCGGAGCACCCGCCACGCGGAAGGCCTTCTTCTGGTAGGTCTCGGCCGAGTTGTACAGCGCGACCAGCACCTGGCCATTGGCGCTGGCGACGCCGGTGACGGTGATCGTCAGGTCGGCGGCCTGCGATGGCGCGGCGGCCAGCATGGTCAGGGTGGACAGGAAGGCGGCAACGAGACTGGTGTAGCGCATGATGAACTCCGGTGAGTGAATGAGGCTCCACTCTAGCCGGCGCTCCACAAGCGTCGGGGACGATGCGACGAAATGCGGCCGGCCGGCGCGAAATGCGCGCCG
The DNA here is from genome assembly GCF_009380165.1 of Rugamonas rivuli. Classification (GTDB taxonomy): domain Bacteria; phylum Pseudomonadota; class Gammaproteobacteria; order Burkholderiales; family Burkholderiaceae_D; genus Rugamonas; species Rugamonas rivuli. The sequence goes on along the minus strand of NZ_WHUF01000001.1, from coordinate 407,757 downwards.
CCGTCGCCAAATGCAGGGGTGTCAGGGCCGGCGGCCGGCCGGCATGTGGCGCGAGATGATGTCCAGCATCTGCTCGACGTCGATAGGCTTGGCGATGAAGTCGTTCATGCCGGCGGCGATGCAGCGCTCCTGCTCCGACTGCATCACGCCCGCCGTCATCGCCAGGATGGGCAGGTCCAGCTTGAGCTCCTGGCGTATCGCGCCGGTGGCCGCGAAGCCGTCCATCACCGGCATCTGCACGTCCATCAGCACGATGTCGTAGTCGGCCGGATGCGCGCGCAGGCGGTCCACCGCCAGCTGGCCGTTTTCCGCCACGTCCACGCTGGCGCCGGCGTATTCCAGCATGCCGCGCGCCACCACCTGGTTGAGCGGGTGATCCTCCACCAGCAGCAGGCGCAGGCCCTTGAGGCACTGCTCCGCCGCCTCCTCGTCAACGGGGGGCGGCGGCGCCAAGGCTTCGGCCTGCGGCAGCAGGAACGGCAGCGTGACGACAAAATCGCTGCCCTTGCCCGGCATGCTGCTGACGGCGATGCCGCCGCCCATCAGCTCCGCCAGCCGGCGGCAGATCGCCAGCCCCAGGCCGGTGCCGCCGAAGCGGCGCGTGGTCGAGGCGTCGGCCTGGTTGAAGGCTTCGAACAGGCGGCTCTGCTGCTCCAGGTCCATGCCGATGCCGGTGTCGCGCACCACGAAGCGCAGGCCGACGGCGTCGCCGGCGTAACCGGCCATGCCGTTGGCCGAACGCTCCACCCGCAGCGCCACCTGCCCATGCTCGGTGAACTTGACGGCGTTGCCGAGCAAATTGATCAGGATCTGTTGCAGGCGCATGGCGTCGCCCACGACGGTCTGCGGCACCGCGGCGTCGGCGGCCACCGTCAGCTGGATGCCGCGCGCGGCCGCATTCGGCGTCATCACCGTGCTCACCGCCTCCAGCACCTCGGCCAGCTTGAAGGTCGATGGCGCCAGCTCCATGCGTCCCGCCTCGATCTTGGAAAAGTCCAGCACATCGTTCAGGATCCCCAGCAGCACATTGCCGGAGGACCGTATCATGTCCACGTACTCCTGCTGCTGCGCGCTCAGCTCCGTGTTCCCCAGCAGGTAGGCCACGCCCAGCACCGCGTTCATCGGCGTGCGGATCTCGTGGCTCATATTGGCCACGAACTCGCTCTTGGCGCGGCTGGCGGCGGCGGCGCGCTGCTCGCCAGCGGCCTGGATCAGCTCCGCGTTCTTGCGGTCGGTGATATCCATGGCCATCAGGTAGGTGCCCTGCACCTCGCCGTGGGCGTCGATATCCGGCACCAGGTCCACCATGAAGTGCTGGATCTGGCCGCCGCTCTCGAACTCGCGCTCGTAGTGCAGGCGGCCGCCGTCCAGCGCATGATCCAGGTCGCCCTGCCACGAGTCGGCGGCCTGGCCAAAGATCTCGCTCACGCTCTTGCCCAGCATGCCCTGCGGATCGATGCCCCACAACGTGCGATAGTGCTCGTTGGTGAACAGGTAGCGCTTGTCGCGGTCCAGGTAGGCGATCAGCAGCGGCAGGTTGTCGGCCAGGATGCGCGCCCGCTTCTCGCTTTCGTAGGTGCGCAGCTGGGCCGCCTCGCGCTCGGCCATCAGGCGGTAGAAGGCGCCGCTCAATTCGCCGATTTCATCCTTGCGGTCCAGCTGCAGCACCTGGATGCCGGCGCGGCTGTCCTTGACCTCGGCGATGTTGCGGCGCAGCCGCTGCAAGGGCCGCAGCAAGCGCGCGATGCCCAGCCAGGCCAGCACGCCGGCCAGGCAGGCGAACACCGTCGCGGCGGCGGCGGCCTCGTAGCGCATCTCGCGCAGCGGCGCCAGCGCCTCGTCGCTGGGGAAGCGTGCCGCCACGATCCAGCGCGCATGCTGCAGGCGGCGATACGAGTAGATGCCCTTGACGCGGTCCTTGTTTTCGGCCTCGGTCCAGCCCTGGAAGCCGTTGAGCGCCATCTCCGTCGCCCGGTTCTTGCCGGGGCGTTCGTTAATACTGTGCAGCAGGCGCGCCTTGTTCGGATGACTGAGCAGGACGCCTTCGGCCGTCATGATGAAGGTGAAGCCGGTGCTGCCCGGCTTGAGCGCGCTGAGCGACTCGAACGGCGCATAGTGCAGCAGGTTGATGCCGCCCGCCAGCACCATCGCCACGCGGCCCTCGCTGTCGAGCACCGGTGCCGTGATCAGCACCGTCGGCGCCCCGGCCAGCTTGCTCGCAAACGGCGCCGACACCACGCCGCGCCGCCGCGACAGCGTCAGGTCGAACCATTCCTCGCCGGCGACGTGGTGGGGCTGGTCCGGCAAGGCCTCCTCCAGCGCGCCGGTCAGCAGGCCTTGCGCATCGTAGATTTCAAGGAAGGAGAACTGGCCGCGCGCCGTCGGCCGCGCCTTCAGGTAGGCGCGCAGCGCGGCGGGATCGCGCAGCGTGGCCGCCGGCAGCGATTCGGCCAGCGCCGCCAGCATGGCCTTCTTGCCGGCCAGGTGTTCGTCGATGTGGGCGGCGGCGCCGGACAGCAGGGCGTACTGCTGGCTGCCGATGACTTCCTTCATATCGCGCTCGGCCAGCATCAGCGCGACGACCGTGACGGTGACGGTCGCGCCGAGGACCAACAGCATGACCAGGCCGCTGAGGCGGAATCTAAGGGTGGTCGGCAAATGCTGTTTCAACGCCATGGGCTGCGCAAGGTCACTAGAATGATGAAATTTAAGTATTACATGTCGCAGGCCGGTTGGCTACGTCCTGCTATCATAAACCCAACAAATATCGCCCCGCCGCTTTTCAGGGTATAGTGATTGCCACCCAGACAACCTAGCTATCTGCCATGCGCGCAGGCTCCAAACCGGACAATCCGGCAGCACCCCACCCCGGCCCCGCGCCGCTCGCGCTGGTGCTGCTGACTGTCTGCTACTACCTGGTCGCCAACGCCAGCCTGATGCTGGCCTTCGCCCACACCAACGCCACGCCGGTCTGGCCGCCGTCGGGCATCGCCTTCGCCGCCGTCCTGCTGATGGGCTACCGGGCCTGGCCGGCGATCCTGGTGGGCGCGCTGGCCGCCAACCTGGCCACCTTCACCGCCAACGGCCTGCCGCTGAGCACAGGCCTGGTGACGGCCTCGCTGCTGATCGCCGTCGGCAACACCCTGGAAGCGCTGGCCGGCGCCTGGCTGATGCGGCGCTACACCGACAGCGCGCGGCCGCTCAGCCAACTGCAGGATGTCTACAAGTTCGCGATGATCGCCCTGCTCATGTGCGTGCTCAGCGCCGGCATCGGCAGCAGCACGCTGGTGATCGGCGGCGTGGTGCCGGCCACCGCCTACGGCACCGTGGCGCTGACCTGGTGGGTCGGCGACATCGCCGGCGTGCTGATGGTGGCGCCGGCGATCCTGGCCTGGCGCCATCCGCGCTGGCGGCCGGCCGTGGCGCTGGAGGCGGCGCTGTCGCTGGCGGCGCTGGCCGCGCTGATCGCCTGGATCTTCGGCCGCCGATACACCGGCGACGATGGCCTGGGCTGGCTGCCCTACATCTTCATGCTGTGCGTGGGCTGGGCCTCGTACCGCCACGGCCTGCGCGGCGCCAGCGTGGCCTGCCTGGCGACGGCCGGCGGCGCGGTGTGGTGCACCATCCGCGGCCTGGGTCCGTTCGCGGTCGGCACGCTGAACGACGCGCTGATCGCGCTCGACAGCTTCGTCGTGCTGTGCAGCCTGATCGGCATGGTGCTGTGCGCCGACGCCAGTGAACGCCGGCGCATGAGCGGCGCGGTGCGCAGCCACAGCGCCGCGCAGTGGGCCACGCTGCTGATCGGCGTCGGCCTGACGGTGGTGGTCTGGCACCTGGTGGCGCTGAGCACCGAGCGCCGAGCGCGCGAACAGTTCGATACCGAATGCGGCGACATCGCCGAGCGCATCGCCAGCCGCATGGCGCTGTACGAATCGGGCCTGCGCGGGGCGCGGGCGCTGTTCAACGCCGAACCGGAGCCGACCCGCGCGCAGTGGCGCGACTTCGCCGACGCGCTGGACCTGCCGCACAGCTTCCCCGGCGTGCTGGGGCTGGGCTACGCGCCGCAGGTGCCGGCCGCCGGCCGCGACGCGCTGGCGGCGCAGGTGCGCGGCCAGGGCCATCCCGACTTCCGCATCTGGTCGCGGCCGGGCGAGAGCCTGGGCGAGATGTCGACCGTGGTGCTTTACCTGGAACCGTTCCAGGGCCAGAACCTGCGCGCCTTCGGCTACGACATGATGTCCGAGCCGATCCGCCGCGCCGCGCTGCTGGAGGCCGCGCGCACCGGCGAGCCGGTGCTGTCGGCCAGGGTGGTGCTGGTGCAGAACGGCGGCAACGAGGGCCAGCCCGGCTTCCTGATGTACTTCCCGATCTACCGCAAGGCCGCCGCGCCGGCCGCTCCGCTGACGGCGGCGCAGCGCATGGCTGCGCTGCAGGGCTATTCGTACAGCCCGATCCGCGCCGACGACATGATGGCCGGCCTGCTCGGCCCCGCCGACCAGGCGATCCAGCTGGAGATCTTCGACGGCGAACAGGCCGCGCCCGAAGCCCGCCTGTACGCCAGCAGCAAGCGCAGCGAAGACGACAGCCTGCAGTATCCCAATCCCTATCTGCGCACCGCGCCGCTGGAGCTGCTGCACCATCGATGGACGCTGCGCTTCACGTCGCTGCCGGCGTTCGAGAGCTCCATCGACCGCCAGAAGTCGCACATCGTGCTGCTGGCCGGCGCCATTATCAGCCTGCTGTTCTTCGGCGTGGTGCGGGCGCTGACCGCCCGCCAGGCCTACGCCTCCGCGCTGGCCGAGGAAAAGACCGCCGCGCTGCGCGAATCGGAAAGCTCGCTGATCGTCGCCCGCGACCTGGCCGAAGCGGCCAGCCGCGCCAAGTCCGAATTCGTCGCCAACATGAGCCATGAAATCCGCACCCCGCTCAACGCCGTGCTGGGCATGACGCATTTGTTGAACAACACCTCGCTCTCGCCCGACCAGCAGAAGTATCTGAAGATGATACGGTCGTCCGGCAATTCGCTGCTCAGCATCCTCAACGACGTGCTGGACTTCTCCAAGATCGAGGCCGGCCGCATGGAGCTGGCGCCGGCGCCGTTCCAGCTGCAGGCCGTGCTGGAGGCCATCGCCACCATCATGACCGTCAACTCCGGCGAGAAAGACCTGGAGCTGGCCATCGGCGTCGAAGCCGACGTGCCGCAGTCGCTGCTCGGCGACGGCCACCGCTTGCAGCAGATCCTGATCAACCTGGTCGGCAACGCCATCAAGTTCACCGAGAAGGGATCGGTGTCGGTGCTGGTCGAGCGCATCGGCGATGGCGACGCCGCCGGCAGCACGGCCACGCTGCGCTTCACGGTGCGCGACAGCGGCATCGGCATCCCGCCGGACCAGCTGGCGCAGTTGTTCGCGCCGTTCTCGCAGGCCGACGCCTCGATGACGCGGCGCTTCGGCGGCACCGGGCTGGGACTGGTGATCTCGCGCCGCATCGCCGCGCTGATGGGCGGCGCCATCGAAGTCCAGAGCACCTCCGGCGCCGGCAGCGCCTTCACGCTGACCGTGCCGCTGCAGCGCACCGACGAGCCGCCGCCGCAAGGCGCGCTGCTGCCGCCGCAGCACCTGCTGGTGATCGACGACGATCCGCTCGGCGCCGACTACCTGTGCCGCACCATCGTCGCGCGCGGCTGGAGCAGCGACCGGGCCGGCTCCGGCGAGCAGGCGCTGACGCTGCTGCGCACCGCCGCCACCCGCCACGACGCGGTGCTGGTCGACTGGGACATGCCGGGTATGAACGGCCTCGATACCATGCAGGCGATCCGCGCCGCCATGCCGGACCACTGCCCCGCCGTGATCCTGATGGTCAGCGCCTTCGGCCAGGGCAAGCTGCTGCACACCCAGGGCGCGGAGGCGGCCAACGCGGTGCTGCTCAAGCCCGTCACCATGGCCCGCCTGAACGAGACCCTGCAGCTGGCGTTGAACAAGGCGCCTGTCGTCGCCAGCGCCACGCCGGGCGCCGACGCCGGCGCCCCGGGCGTGCGCATCGACGGCGTGCGCATTCTGCTGGTGGAGGACAACCCGATCAACCAGCTGGTGGCCCAGAGCATGCTGTCCCATGCCGGCGCCAGCATCGAGTCGGTGGACAACGGCCGCGCCGCGCTCGACCTGCTGCGCACCGACGCCCACCGCTACGACCTGGTGCTGATGGACGTGCAGATGCCGGAGATGGATGGCTTCGAAGCCACCGCCCGGATACGCGGCGAACTCAAACTGGAGCTGCCGGTGCTGGCGATGACGGCCGGCGTCATGCTGTCCGAACGCGAGCAGTGCATCGCCTCCGGCATGAACGACTTCATCGCCAAGCCCATAGACGTCGAACAGATGCTGCGCGCGATCGCCCGCAACCTGCCGGCCGCCCAGCGCGCGGCCGCCGGCCGCTAGACCCCGCGCCGCAATACCCGATTTCATCGATTGTCTTCTGCCGGTATTTAATGTAGTATTCTATTTACTTGTTTAAACTTCAGGGAGCATCATGGATACAGTCAGCATACTTCTGTCTTCGTTCATTTTGTCGATCACCGGTTTGTTTGTCTTCATCTGGTCGCTGCGCAAGCGCCTGTTCGATGCCACTTCCGCAGCCGCCAATGTGATTTTCTCGCCCGGTGAAATCGGCCGAAGCGAGGAGCCGTCCGCCACCGCCGCCCAGCGCGCCGGCCTGGCGCAGCGTGTCGCCGCTGATACGCACGCCGAACTGACGCCGGCGCAGGAGGAGCATTTGCACCGCGAACTGGCCGAGCGCGTCGAGGCCGACCGCTCCACCGCCTTCGTCTCCTTCGTATTCCTGACCTGCGCCGTGGTATGGCTGGTCGCGGGCTCGCTGGCCGGGCTGACCAGCTCCATCAAGCTGCACGAGCCGGACTGGCTGGTGCAGCAGGCCTGGCTGAGCTTCGGCCGGCTGCGCACCATCCACCTCAACATCATCGCCTACGGCTGGGCGCCGATGGCGGCCTTCGGCATCGCCAACTGGCTGCTGCCGCGCCTGCTGAAAACCCCGCTGGTCGGTGGCCGCTTCGCAGTCCTGGGCTGCATGATCTGGAACGCCGGCCTGATCGCAGGCGTCGGCTGCATCGCCGCCGGCATCAGCGACGGCATGGAGTGGCTGGAGATGCCGTGGCAGGTCGATATCCTGATCGTCATCGGCGGCGCGCTGATGGGGCTTCCGCTGGTGTACACGCTACAGGCGCGCAAGGTCGACCATCTGTACGTGTCGGTCTGGTACATGGGCGCGGCGCTGTTCTGGTTCCCCATCCTGTTCCTGATCGCCAACCTGCCGGCCATGCACTTCGGCGTCGAGCAGGCAACGATGAACTGGTGGTTCGGCCACAATGTCCTGGGCCTGTTCTACACGCCGATGGCGCTGGCCTCGGTCTACTACTTCCTGCCGAAGATCATCGGCCGTCCGGTGCAGTCGTACAACCTGTCGCTGCTGGGCTTCTGGACGCTGGCCTTCTTCTACGGCCAGGTCGGCGGCCACCACCTGATCGGCGGTCCGGTGCCCGGATGGGTGATCACCCTGTCCATCGTGCAGAGCGTGATGATGATCGTGCCGGTGATTTCGTTCTCGGTCAACCAGCACCTGACGATGAAGGGTCACTTCTCCAAACTGGTGTACTCGCCGACGCTGCGCTTCATCGTGCTGGGCGGGATGATGTACACCCTCAGCTCCCTGCAAGGCTCGATCGAGGCCATCCGCGCGGTCAACACGGTGGCGCACTTCACCCACTTCACGGTGGCCCATGCCCACCTCGGCCTGTACGGCTTCTTCACGATGGTGATGTTCGGCGCGATCTACTTCGTCATGCCGCGCGTGATGTCGTGGGAATGGCCGTATCCCGGCCTGATCGCCGCGCACTTCTGGCTGGTGGTGCTGGGCTTTGCGATCTACTTCATCGGCCTGTCGATCGGCGGCTGGCTGCAGGGACTGGCGATGCTGGATGCGGCCAGGCCGTTCATGGATTCGGTCAAGGTGACTATCCCCTACCTGCAAAGCCGTTCGCTGGGCGGCGCCATCATGACGCTGGGCCACCTGGTATTCGCCGGCCACTTCGCCGCGATGGCGCTGCGCCACGGCCCGGCGCGCACCGGCGCCGCGCTGCTGCACGTCCCCCGCACCAACCTGGCAGGAGCCTGATCATGCATGACGAGCTTAAATTACTCAGCGGCGCGATGGTCACTCTCGCGCTGGCGACATCGGCACTGGTGGTCGTCCCCTTCATGCAGCTGAAAGGCGTGGAGCCGCCGGCCGGCCTGAAACCCTACACCTCGGCGCAGCTGCGCGGGCGCGAAGTCTATATCGCCAACGGCTGCATCTACTGTCACTCGCAGCAGCCGCGCGACCGTGCGCTGGCGCCGGACGACAAGCGGGGCTGGGGCCGCGCTTCGGTGGCCGGCGACTACCACTACGACAAGCCGCACCTGCTGGGCACCATGCGCACGGGTCCGGACCTGTTCAACATCGGCGCCCGCCAGCCCAGCCAGGACTGGCACTTGGGCCACCTGTACCAGCCGCGCGCCTACACGCCCGGCTCCATCATGCCGGCCTATCCCTACCTGTTTGAGGTGAAGGACAAGGCCGAACCCGGCGACCGTGTGCTGACGCTGCCGCCGGGCTACGAGCCGCCGCAAAAAATCGTCGTCGCCAGGCAGGAGGCGCTGGACCTCGTCACCTACCTGCAAGGGCTGGACCACACCTATCCGGTATTCGAGGGGAAGACCAAATGATCGAGCAGCCGAACGACGATGCGCGCGAGCGCGAGTATCCCGATCCGCATGAGAAGAACCGTCCGGTGCCGCGCCTGGTGCTGCTGGTGGTGTCGGCGCTGCTGGTGTGGGCGGTCAGCTACATCTTCCTCACCCAGCGCAACGATGCGCCGGAGCTGGGCGACCAGCGCACGCTGTCCACGCTGGAGGGCAAGCCCGCCGGCGCGGGCGGCGCGGCCGATGGCGCGCAGGTGTATGCGGCCAACTGCGTGGCCTGCCATCAGGCCACCGGCGCCGGACTGCCGGGCGTGTTCCCGCCGCTGGGCGGCTCCGAGTGGGTGCTGGCTGCGGACAAGCTGCCGGTCAACATCCTGCTGCACGGGATCACCGGCAAGCTGACCGTCAAGGGCACGGCCTACAGCGGCCAGATGCCGGCCTTCAAGGACAAGTTGAGCGACGCCGAGATCGCGGCGGTGCTGAGCTATGTGCGCGCAAACTTCGGCAACGCCGCAGGCAAAATCGCGGCCGATGTCGTCAAGGCGGAGCGCGACGCGGGCAAGGATCGTAAAGATCCATGGAACGGCGATGAAGACCTCGACAAGCTCAAACAGTAACAGCCTGCGTTCGACACTGGCCGCACTAGCCGTCGTGTGCGCTGTGGGCATGGCGGCGCTGTACCAGGGCACGATGGGCTTCGAAGTCGTATCGACCGAGGATGGGCGACGCTTGGCGGTGAGCCGCCAGCCGCGGGAACTGCCGGCTGCGGCGGAGCGAATGCTGGGTGCCGATGGCCGCGTCGCCATTGTCGTCTTCTTCTACAGCAGTTGCAACGCCGTGTGCTCGGTACTGGGCACCGAGTTCCAGCAGATGCAGCAGGAGATCCTCAGGCGCGGACTCCAGCGCGAGGTGCGGCTGGTCAGCATCAGCTTCGATCCGCGCGACACGCCGCCCGTGCTGGCGAACTATGCGAAACGTCTGCATGCCGATCCGGCGCTGTGGCGCATGGTGAGCGTGGACCGTGAGCTTGAACGCAAGGCGGTGCTGGATGCATTCGGCATCGTCGTGCTGCCTGCGCCGCTGGGCGAGTTCCAGCACAACGCCGCTTTCCATCTGGTCGATACGCAGGGCAGACTGGCACGCATCGACGACTACGAAGAACCGGCGCAGGCGCTGGAACATGCGCTGCAGCTGGCACGCACCACGCCGCGAGGCCGCCTATGAACCCGCGACGCGCCGCCATCGGCCTGGCCTGCCTCGCGCTCGCAGCACTGCCGCGTCATTGGCTGGAAGCTTCGATGCTGCGCCACATGCTGCTGCAACTGCCGCTGTTGGTGGCGGCAGGCTGGATGCCCGCCCGCAGGCGCAGCGGCGCGAATCCCGGCGCATTGGCGCGCTACGACGAACACGGCGTCTGCGGCCTGACCGCCCTGCTCTTCATCACCGCTTACTGGATGATCCCGCGCGCGCTGGAACAAAGCATCAACACGCCGTGGGCCGAGGTGGCGAAGTTCATCTCGCTGATCGCACTGGGCGCCATCCTGCCTGGATCGCTGAAGCGCGCCAACTGGATCGTGCAGCTCTTCTTCCTCGGGAACTTCAGCTGGATGATGGCCATCGCCGGCATCCAGTACCAAGACATGCCGCAACGCCTGTGCAACGCCTACCTGCTGGACGACCAGGCCTGGACCGGCGCCGCCCTGGTGGCCGCATCGGTGGCGATAGCCATCGCATGGTGCTGGCGCCTGGCGCCCGCATTCTCCAACAACCCAAGCAAAGCAAACCACCATGTCTCAACTGCCACTGACGCCTGAATCGATCACCACACTGGTCCACGAGTTCTACGACGAAGTCCGTGCCGATCCGATCCTGCAACCGGTCTTCGACGCCGCCATCGGCGACAACTGGACCCCGCACCTGGACCGCATGGTCGATTTCTGGTGCACCGTCATGCTGGGCAGCCGCAACTTCCAGGGCAACGTCTTCGGCAAGCACATGCTGCTGAACGGCGTCACGCCCGAGCACTTCCTGCGCTGGCTCGCGCTGTTCGAAACCAGCGCCACCCGTCTGTTCAATCCCGCCGACGCCACCGAATTCAAGACCGTAGCCCGCCGCATCGCCGCCAGCCTCCAGTATGGATTTTTCGGCGAAGTGAAGGTGGCCCAACCCAAGGAGCAATCATGAAAACCATCCCCGACACCGCCGTCCACTACAAAAGCAGCCCCGTTTTCACCGAACACACCGTGCCCGCCGCGCTGCAACGCAGCCACACCACCGCCGCCGGCGTGTGGGGCCGCATCACGATATTGGAAGGCAGTCTGCTGTACCGCATCACCGACCTGTCGCAACCGGCCGAAGAAGTGCTGCTCACGCCGGACCATCCCGGCGTGGTCGAACCGCGCATCGAACACGAAGTACAAGTGGTCGGACCGGTACGCTTCCAGGTCGACTTCCATCGTTAATACAACCCTCACCACGAAAACACCATGAACATCGACAAATTCAAGCACCAGCATATCGACATCCTCAGCGCCATCGCCGACCTGCGCAAATTGGTCCAGAGCGGCATCGCCGAACATGCGGCCGACATCTCGCACCGCATCGTCGCCATGAGCGGCGTGATCAAGCTGCACCTGGCCGTGGAAGACCGAGTGCTCTATCCAACACTGGAAGCGAGCGGCAACGCCGCGCTGGCCGGCATGAGCCAACGCTATCGCCAGGAGATGGACAACATCGCCGGCGACTACCTCGGTTTCGCCGGCCGCTGGAACACCGCGCGCCAATTGGTCGAACAGCCGGAAGCCTTTCGCGACGAAGCCAACCGCGTACTGCGGACGCTGTACGAGCGCATGATGAAGGAAGACCGCGAGTTCTACCCGGCCATCGAATCGGCCCACGCGCTGGCCTGATGATTGGACTGGTGTTTTCAGTCCGGATTGGCCTCTCCCTGCCCGTGATTGGCCTCCTACAATGGCTACATTCACCCACCACATTGAAGGAAGACCATCATGAACGCCCGCACCGATTTCTACACCGCCTCCCCCGACGCCATGAAAGCCATGATCGCGCTGGAAGTCGCGGTCAATAAACTGGGCCTGGAACCGTCGCTGCTGGAGCTGGTCAAGCTGCGCAGCTCGCAAATCAACGGCTGCGCCTTCTGCATCGACATGCACACCACCGACGCCCGCAAGGCCGGCGAGAGCGACCGCCGCATGCACGGCCTGGCCGCCTGGCGCGAAACGCCGTTCTTCACCGAACGCGAACAGGCCGCACTGGCCTGGACCGAGGCGCTGACCCAGCTCTCCACCACCCACGCGCCGGACGCCGACTACGAACGGCTGCAAGCCCAGTTCACGCCCAAGGAACAAGTGGACCTGACGCTGGCCATCAATACCATCAATTCCTGGAACCGCCTGGGCGTCGGCTTCCGCAAAATGCCGGCCCTGTAAGCGGCCCGCGGCCGGCGCAAATTGTGTCATAGCTGTCTTGGACAACGCGCGCCGGCCGCCGCCGCACACCCTCTGTAGATCAAGCACATCCTTTAGGCAAGCTTGCCGTTTGCATCATATGATACCGCTTCCATCTTGCAATTTGTTGCCTCTGCACAACGCAATTGTGACATTTCTCCACAAAATCGCCCACAAGCCCCCCTCCCCGGGCCACACTAAAAAAGGCGCACACAACAACCTATAACGGCGCCATCAACCTACGGAGGGGTACACGATGAAACAACCCAAGCTTGCGATTACAGCTTTAGCAGTCCTCGGCGCCTTAGCCGCCACCGCTGCCCATGCGCAGGACGGCATGCCGATCACCGTCAGCGGTTTCGGCACCGGCGCCCTGACGATGACCAACTCCGATCAGGCGGAATTCAACCGCGTCAACCAGGCGTCCGGCGTGACCAAGCACGCACGCCCTGGCGTCGATTCGAATCTCGGCATCCAGGCCACCGCCAAATGGAGCGACACCGTCTCGTTCACCGCGCAAGGACTGGTCCGCAAGAATGGCAACAACGATCAGTTCGGCGCAGAGCTGGCATGGGCTTTCGCCAAGTTCAAGCTCAATGACGATTTCTCGCTGCGCCTGGGCCGCATCGGCCTGCCTGTGTACATGATCTCCGACGTGCGCAACGTCGGCTACGCCAACACCATGCTGCGCCCGCCCAATGAGGTGTACCGCCAGGTCACCGCCGACAACGCCGACGGCGGCGACGTCACCTACCAGCACAGCTTCGGCGACACCACCGTGACCGCGCAGGCGGCGGTGGGCCGCACCAAGGTGCGCTCGCCGGGCAATTACTACGTCGAATTCAAGCCGGTGATCTCCACCCAGCTGGTGGTCGAAAATGGCCCGTTCACCTATCGCGTGGGCCGCTCGCAGGCCACCTTCGGCCTGTTCGACAACGCCAGCCTGACCGGTCTGGTCGGCACGCTGAACAAGGTCGGCCTGACCTCGGTGGCGAGTGAACTCAAGCTCACCGACATCAAGGGTACCTTCACGTCGGCCGGCATCACCATGGACTACAACAACATCATCGGCCAGGCCGAATACGCCAAGCGCAAGACCGAATCGCGCCTGGTGCAGGACACCAGCTCGTGGTACGTCATGATGGGCTACCGCTACGGCAAGTTCGTCCCCTACATTGTGCACGGCGACGTCAAACAGGACAGCATCCGCGACTTCGCGGGCATACCGACCGCCGGACCATTGGCCGCGCTGACCGCCGGCACCAATGCCGCCATCAAGGCCGGCCTGCAATCGACCACCGGCATCGGCCTGCGCTGGGACTTCTACAAATCGGCCGCGTTCAAGGTGCAGATGGACCGCATCAAGACGCGCGACGGCGCGGGCTACTTCCTCAATCCCAAACCGGGTTTTGCAGGCAGCACCGTCAACGTCTACGCCGCCGCCATCGATTTCGTCTTCTAAGGAGAACCCATATGAAAACGACTATCGGCAAGATGCTGCTGGCGGCAGGCGTATGGCTGGCCGCGGCCCCTGTATTTGCGGCGGAAATCGTCGTCATCGTCAGCCCGAAGAATCCGGCCACGCGCATGTTCAGCGAACAGGCGGCCCAGTTCTTCCTTGGCAAATCGACGCTGTTCACGCCGATCGAGCACACCGACGGCCCGCTGCGCAACGAGTTCTATAAAAAGGTGCTGGACAAGGACTCCACGCAGGTCAAAGCCATCTGGTCCAAGCTGGTATTTACCGGCAAGGCCAGCGCACCGAAGGAGCTGGGCTCCAGCGCCGAGGTGAAGAAGGCCGTGGCGGCCGATCCGCAGGCCATCGGCTACATCGAGAAATCGGCGGTGGACGATACCGTCAAGGTGATCCTCACGGTGCAGTAAGCCGCACCGCAAGCACACAAAGGCGCCGGAATTTCCGGCGCTTTTTTTATCGTCAGATCTGTGCGACGCCGCCATCGACGAACAGCTCGATGCCGTTCACGAAGCTGCTGTCGGCGGAGGCCAGGAACAGCACGCCCTTGGCGATTTCCGCCGGATCGCCCAGGCGGCCCATCGGCACCAGGCTGGCAAGGTGGCCATACAAACCGTCCACATGCTCGGGCGGCACCAGCCCTGCCAGTCCTGGCGTGGCCACCGGCCCCGGGCTGATGACGTTGACGCGGATGCCGCGCGGTTTCAGGTCCAGCAGCCAGGAACGGGCGAAGTTGCGCACCGCCGCCTTGCTGGCGCTGTAGACGCTGAAGTTCTCCGTGCCCTGCACCGTCGTCGTCGAACCGGACAGGATCACCGATGCGCCATCCTTCAGCAACGGCAGCGCCTTCTGCACGGTGAACACGGTGCCGCGCACATTGGCGCCGAAGATGCGGTCGAAATGCTCCTCGGTGATCGCGCCCAGCGGCTGCATGTCGCCGCCGCCGGCATTGGCGAACAGGATGTCCAGCTGGCCGGAGCGGCGGCCGATTTCCGCATACACGCGGTCCAGGTCTGCCAGGTTGGCGCTGTCCGCGCGCACGCCGACGGCCCCGTGGCCGATGGCGTCGACCGCCGCGTCGAGTTCCGGCTGGCGGCGGCCGGTAACGTAGACGGTGGCGCCCTGCCGCGCAAACTCCTGCGCCGTTGCCAGGCCGATGCCCGAGGTGCCGCCGGTGACGAGTGCTACTTTGCCTTGAAGTTTCATGATCTGCTCCATAAAGTGAGTTGAGTGCAGCCACTTTAAGGCCATGTCATTGTTCGATAAAGTAGCTATAAACGAATGCTTTATTCCCCTGTGTGTATAATCAAAAACAGGAGGAATCATGGATCAGCTACTGGCAATGCGCACCTTTGCCCGCGTGGTGGAAGCGGGCACTTTTACCAAGGCGGCCGATTCGCTGCAGATGCCCAAGGCGACGGTGACGAAGCTGGTGCAGTCGCTGGAGGCGCACCTGGGCGTGCGCCTGCTGCAGCGGACCACGCGCCATGTCGCCGTCACGGAAGACGGCGCCCTGTACTACGAGAAGGCCACGCGGCTCATCAAGGATCTCGGGGACATCGACAACAGCTTCGGCGCCGCCCACGGCACGCCGCGCGGCCACCTGCGCGTGGACACCGGCTCCTCGGTGGCCAGCCGCATCATCGTGCCGGCGCTGCCGGAATTCGTGGAACGCTATCCCGGCATCCAGCTCGACCTGGGCGTCAGCGACCGCCATGTGGACCTCATCAGCGACAACGTCGATTGCGTGATACGCGGCGGCGTCATCACCGACCTGTCGCTGGTGGCGCGGCCGATCGGCAGGACGGCGTGGATCACCTGCGCCGCGCCGGACTACCTGGCGGCGCACGGCACGCCGCGCCATCCGTCGGAGCTGGAAGGCGAACACCGGTTCATCAATTATCTGTCCGCGCGCAGCGGACGGCCGGTGCCGGCCAGCTTCGCGCGCGCCGGCCAGAAGCTGGAGATACGGCCGCGCCACGCCATCGGCATCAACGAGAGCAACGCCCACTTCGCGGCGGCGCTGGCCGGGCTGGGCGTGATCCAGACCTTCGACTACATCGCCCGCGACCACATCGCCAGCGGCGCGCTGGTGCCCATCCTGAAAAGCTGGCAGCCGGCGCCCTACCCGTTCCACATGGTCTACCCGCCCAACCGCCACCTGAGCAACCGCGTGCGCGTGTTCATCGACTGGATCACCGGGCGTTTTGCGGAACTGGCCTAGCCTTCGACCACGATGACGGGCCGCAGCCGCTTGCGCGAGGCGCGGGCGTGCGGCACCCAGGCGTGGGTCTGCCAGCGGCGCCACATGATCAAGCCGCGTATCCATTCGTCGGCGGCGTAGGCGATCCACACGCCGGGCAAGCCCCAGCCCAGCACCACGCCCAGCAGCCAGCTGCCGCCGGCCAGCACCAGCAGCATCGACAAGGCGCCCGCCATCACGGGAAAGCGCGCGTCGCCGGCGGCGCGCAGCGCGTTGATCACCACCAGGTTGAAGGTGCGGCCCGGCTCCAGCAGCACGGTGATCCACAACAGCGTGGCGCCGGCCGCGATGATCTCCTGGTCCTGCGTGAACCAGCCCAATAGCCAACGACCCAGCAGCGCGGCGCACGCGGCGATCAGCACGCACACCACCAGCCCGCGCGCCAGCGAACGCCGCACCACGCCATGCGCCTCGCGCAGCCGCCCCGCGCCGATCAGATAGCCGACCACGATTTCCACCGCCAGCCCGGTGGCGATGCTGAACATCATCACCCCGCCCATCAGCTGCAGCACATAGGCTTGCGTCGCCAGCGACCTCGCACCCAGTTCCGCCGCCGTCGCCACGCTGACCATGAAGGCCAGGCGCCAGGCGATGTTCTCGGCCGCGCCGGGCAGGCCGATATGCAGCACCGCGCCCAGTTCGCGGCGCGGCAAGCGCCACCAGTCGTCGCGCGCCACGCGGATGTGCAGGTGCACGCGCCACATCAGCAGATGCAGCGCCAGGCCGATGGCGCGGCTGATCGCCAGCGCCACCGCGTAGCCGGGCAAACCCATTGCGGGTATCGGCCCCCAGCCGTGCATCAGCGGTATCGCCAGCGCCAGGTGGCTGACGTGCATGATGACCAGCACCACCAGCGTATCCCGCGTGCGCAGGTGGGCGCGCATCACGCTGGCCATGGAGGCGTTCCACGCATCGAGCAGCATGGCCGGCGCCAGCGCCTGCAGGAACGGCGCCGCCAGCGGCAGCACTTCGGCCGGCGCGTTCAGCAGATGCAGCACGCCATGCGCGCCCAGCAGCGCCATCAGGCCGGTGACGACGCCCAGCCAGGTGCTGGCGCCCACCACCGCGCAAGCCACGCGGTCGGCCGCCGCGCGCTGGCCGCCGCCCAGGTTCTGCGTCACCACCACGCTGACGCCGGCGCCGATGATGCGGAACAGGATGAACAGCGTGGCCGACACCTGGCTGGCGATGGCGAAGGCGCCGCCGGCCGCGTCGGAGATGCGCGACGCCAGCGCCGTGCCGATCACGCTGGAGGCGATCGCCAGTCCCAGCTCGACGAGCAAAGGCCAGGCGAGGTTGAACATGGGTGGCGTGCGGATCGGCGTTTTGGAAGCGGGCATGGAGGAATGTTAAATAAGTGTTGCCAGAATCTTAGTTTATATCAACTGGAAGCGCTTTCAGGCTCTACATTGAAATTATCTATGAAGGTAGAATCGTTAGCAAAGGATACACTTCCGCTGTTCCTACCCAGCCGCGACTATCATTGTGCGATTCACCATTTACGTCGTTGCCCATTTGCTGGTCCTGCTGCTGAGCTTACTCGGCGGGCGGGCCGACGCCCAGACGCTGACGGTGTTGTATCCCGACATCGGCGATCCCTACCGCACCGTGTTCGCCGAAATCCTCCAGGGCATCGAGGAACAATCCAAGGCCAGGCCGCGCGCCATCGCGCTGACGGCGGCCAGCGACCTGGGCGAACTGCGCAACATGCTCAAGAACGGCAAGGTGGTGATCGCCCTCGGCCGCCAGGGCTTGAAGGCGGCCGGCACGCTGGATCCGGCGCAGGCCGTGGTGGTCGGCGGCGTCGGCCCGTCGCCGGACGCCGAGCGCCTCAACGGCATCAGCCTGACGCCCGACCCCGCCCTGCTGTTCTCCATGCTGAAAAGCCTGCTGCCCGGCATACGCCGCGTGATCGTGGTCTACAACCCGGCCGTCAACGAGGCGCAGATCCGCCTGGCCCGCGAGGCCGCCCGTGGCCTGGGGCTGGAACTGGCCGCGCTGGAAGCGTCCGACCTGGCCGGCGCCGCGCGCGCCTACGAAACCCAGCTGGCCGCCGCCGACGGCCATCGCGACGCGCTGTGGCTGCCGCAGGACAGCACCACCGTCGAGGAAACCACCATCCTGCCGCTGGTGCTGAAGGAGTCGTGGAGCCGCAATGTGCCGGTGTTCTCCAGCAGCGTCTTGCACGTCAAGAAAGGCGTGTTGTTCGGCATGTATCCCAACAATGTGCAGCTGGGCCGCGACCTGGCCGCGCTGGCGCTGGCCATGCAGAACGGCGAGCAGCCCAAGCGCGGCGTCACGCCGCTGCGCGCGGTGCGCAGCGCGCTCAATTCCCGCACCGCCAGCCACATCGGCCTCAATCTTGTCTCCAGCCAACAACGGAGCTTCGACGCCGTCTTCCCCGAACCCTAGGGACGAGCTCGCCATTGGCCGATTTTATTTCCGAATTGCAAAGTCTCAGCTTATACTATGAAAGCATCTTAATAACGCCATTCCTGGCGCCGCAGTAGAAGTGCAGTAAAGATCGTCTGATGAAAAACACAATATTCAATCCACGGCGCTGGAGACGCGCTGCCGCCCTGCTGCTGGCGAGCGTCGCCGGTGCCGCCCAGGCCGGGGGCGGCGTGATTCCGTCCAGCATAGCGCTGGTCAGCGCCGGCGCCGCCCATGGCGGCATGCTGATCGAACCGGCCGCGCCGCTGGTCTCGGCGCCGCAAGCACCGCTTCAGTTGTCCCCGACTATGCCGCTGCCGGCGCCGCTGCGCACCGACGTGCGCCCCGTCACCCTGGCCCAGCTGGAAGACCAGCTGCGCCGCCCCGAATTGCAGGCCTCCATCGGCAAGGGCACCATCGCCGTGGTCTACCCCAACGTCGAGGAACCGTTCCGCTCCGCCTTCATCGCCATGATCCAGGGCATCGAAGAGCGCACCAAGCTCAAGGTCCGCAGCTACCCGGTCGATCCCAAGGTCGATACCGCCGAGCTGAACGCCACGCTCAAGCGCAACGGCACCAAGGTGGTGATCGCGCTGGGCCGCCAGGGCTTGAACGCCACCGCCGGGCTGGACCGCGAGATCGCCGTACTGGCCGGCGGCGTGCTGCTGCTGTCCGACGCCGAGAACGTGATGGGCATCAGCATGACGCCCGATCCGGCCATGCTGTTCTCGCGCCTGCGCGCGCTGCTGCCGGAACTCAAGCGCGTGATCGTGGTCTACAACCCGCAGAAATCCGAATGGCTGGTCAAGCTGGCGCGCGAGGCCGCCAAGGCCCAGGGACTGGAGCTGCAAGCCCACGTGGCCGGCGACCTGGCCCGCGCCGCCCAGCTGTATCCGCAGCTGATCGCTGCCGCCGACAACCGCCACGACGCCGTCTGGCTGCCGCACGACAGCACCACCGTCGAGGAAAGCACCATCCTGCCGCTGGTGCTGCGCGAATCGTGGAACAGCGGCGTGCCTCTGTTCTCCAGCAACGTGCTGCACGTGAAGAAAGGCGCGCTGTTCGCCATGGTGCCGGATAACGTCGAGCTGGGCCGCACCCTGGCCGCCTCGGCGCTGGGCGTGATCGCCGGCGATGTGCGCCGCCGCGCGCTGGTGCCGCTGCGCGAGCTGCAGACCGCCATCAATCTCCGCACGGCCAGTCACATCGGTCTCAACCTGGGCGCATTGCAACAGCGCAGTTTCGATTTCGTCTATCCGCAGCCCTGATGATTAACATAGTCCGTAACTTCCTGCGTCGTACCGGTTTCCAGCGCCAGCTCACCGTCATCGTCTCGGGCGCGATTCTCGGCCTGGCCGTGTTCTCCGCGCTGATGAACTCGTGGGAAGCCAATGCCCGCATGCGCGACTATTTCATCGAACAAGGCCAGCGCATCGCCGACAACCTGGCCCGCCAGAGCACGCTGGCGCTGCTGTTCCACTCGTCCGAGAACGCCCGCGACGTGGTCAACTCCACGCTGTCCTTCCCCGACGTGGCGGCGCTGCAAATCATGGACGCCAAGCGCAAGGTGCTGCTGTCCAAGGTGGTGGACGGCGCGAGGCTGGACGAAGCCAATCTGTCCAAGGCGGTGCCCGCGCATGCCGGCCTGGTCGGCGAAACCGCCGACGGCTGGCTGTTCGCCGCGCCGGTCTACGGCGGCCAAAGCGAGGCCTCGCCGTTCGAACTGCAGGAACACCAGCAGCAGCTGCTCGGCTACGTCCACGTACAGATCGCCAAGAGCACGCTCAAGCAGCTGACCTGGTCTCTATTGCTGGGCAACCTGGCGCTGACCTTGTCCTTCGCCGTGGTGCTGCTGGTGCTGGGCCGCCTGCTGACGCGCCACATGATCAATCCGCTCAACGCGCTGTCGACGCTGATGCGCCGTGCAGAGTCAGGCGAGTCGGGCATGCGCGCCGCGCCGGCCGGCCCGCGCGACCTGATCGAGATGGCCCACGCCTTCAACCAGATGATGAACGTGCTGGAGCAGCGCGAGGCCGAACTGAAGGACTCGCGCGACGCCGCCGTCAACATGGCGCAGATGAAGGCGCAGTTCGCCGCCACCGTCAGCCACGAAGTGCGCACGCCGCTCAACGGCGTGGTCGGCATGCTCGACATGCTGAAGGAAACCCGCCTCACCCAGCGCCAGCAGGAGTTCGTCGACGTCGCCTGGAATTCCTCCCGCACGCTGATCGCGCTGATCAACAACATCCTCGATTTCTCCAAGATGGAAGCGGGCAAGCTCAAGCTGGAGGAAACCGAATTCTGCCTCGGCACCCTGCTGTCCGAAGTGACCGAACTGGTGGCCCGCCCGGCCCAGCAGAAAGGCGTGGCCCTGAACTGGACCATCGCGCCCGACGTGCCGGCCCGCATCGCCGGCGATTCGCTGCGCCTGCGCCAGATCCTCATCAACCTGATCGGCAACGCCATCAAGTTCACCGACCGCGGCGAAGTGGCGATCGCCGTCACGCTGCTGCCGGGCGCCGATTTCGGCCTCGGCTTCGAAGTGCGCGACACCGGCATCGGCATGAACGAGGAAGTGCGCCGCCACCTGTTCGAAGCCTATGTGCAGCCCGACCCGAGCACCACGCGCCGCTACGGCGGCACCGGCCTCGGCCTGGCCATCTGCAAGCAGCTGGTCGAACTGCTCGGCGGCCGCATCGGCGTCGACAGCGAAGTCGGCCGTGGCACCACCTTCACCTTCTCCATCCTGTGCCGCCCGGCCCTGCAGCAAGTGGCCGGCCCGCCGTTGCCGATGCGTCCGCCAACCGCCACGCCATCGGCCGCGCCGCTGCCGGTGCCATCGCTGACGCCGGCCTTGAGCCCGGCCGCCGCCGAGCCGGAGCGCCAGTTCCGCGTGCTGGTGGCCGAGGACAACCGCACCAACCAGATGGTGGCCGCCGGCATGCTGGCGATGAACGGCTGCGTCTGCGAATTCGCCGCCGACGGCGTCGAAGCCGTGCGCGCCGCCCAGCGCGAGCGCTTCGACCTGATCCTGATGGACTGCAGCATGCCGGAGATGGATGGCTACGAAGCCACCGCCCACATCCGCCTGGCAGAGCTGGCCATGGGCCGGCGCACGCCTCTGGTGGCGATGACCGCCAACACCCAGGTCGGCGACGCCGAAAAATGCCTGGCCGCCGGCATGGACGATTACCTGGCCAAGCCGATCACGCTGGTCGAGCTGCGCCACAAGCTGGAGAAATGGCTGCCGCACGGCGGCCCGCTCGGCACGCCGGCCCCGCAGGCCGCGCCGGCCCAGTCCTACGCTGCCGCGCCGCGCAGCGCCGGCATCCCCTGCCCAGTCGATCCGACCGTGTTCGACAAGCTGCGCGAAGTACTGGGCGACACGCTGCCGCACGCCGTCACGCCCTATCTGGAAGACACCCCGGCCTGCCTCGACGAACTGGAGCATGCCGTACAGTCCGGCGACATGCACACCGCCCGCGCCCGCGCCCACGCGCTCAAAGGCTCGTCCGGCAACTTCGGCGCCGAAACGCTGGCCCAACTGGCGCAGCAGGCCGAGCACTTCGCCGCCGAACAGCAGCCCGAGCAGATCGAACCGCTGCTGGCGCCGCTGCGCGCCCACTACGAAGCGCTGGCCGCCTTCCTGCAAGCCGAGATCAGCGACACCGCCCCGGCCACGCCGCAGACCGGCGACGACCGCCCGCAAGTGCTGGTGGTCGACGACGACCGCAGCACCCGCAGCACGCTGCGCCACACGCTGCAGCGCGACGGCTTCCGCGTCGAGGAAGCAGCCGACGGCGCGCAAGCCTTGGCCATGCTGGCCCGCTTCCAGCCCGACGTGATCCTGATGGACGCGATGATGCCGGTGATGGACGGCTTCACCGCCTGCGCCCGCATGCAGGAACTGCCCAACGCCGGCGCCGTGCCGGTGCTGATGATCACCGCGCTGCAGGATAATTCCTCGGTCGAGCGCGCCTTCGCCGCCGGCGCCAGCGACTACATTCCGAAACCGATCCACTACGCCGTGCTGTCGCAGCGGGTGCGCCGCATCATCGAGGCCAACCGCGCCGAGAAGCGCATCCGCCACCTGGCCTACAACGACGTGCTGACCAACCTGCCCAACCGCACGCTGTTCTTCGAGCTGCTGGCCGCCAGCATCGAGCAGGCCCGTCACGCCGGCAACGGCCAGCAGGTCGCCGTGCTGTTCATGGACCTGGACCGCTTCAAGTACGTCAACGACAACCTCGGCCACGACGTCGGCGACCGCCTGCTGCAAGCCGTGGCCCAGCGCGTGCGCCACACGGTGCGCGCCGACGACGCCGTGGCCCGCCTGGGCGGCGACGAATTCACCGTCGTCCTCAACGAACTCGACAGCCCCGCCGCGGCCGCCACCGCCGCCCATAACATCGTGCGCGTGCTGTCGGCGCCCTTCCCTATCGACGGCCACGACATCTTCGTCACCGCCAGCGTCGGCATCGCCATGTATCCGCATGACGGCGCCGACGTCGCCACACTGGTCAAGCACGCCGACAGCGCCATGTACCGCGCCAAGCGCACCAACTCCGGCTTCCAGTTCTACGAAGCGTCGATGGAGCATTCGATCTCCGAGCACGTGCGGCTTGAGAGCGACCTGCGCCGCGCGATGGAACAGCAGCACCAGCTGGAAGTGTATTACCAGCCGCAAGCCTGCCTGGCCAGCGGCAAGATCATCGGCATGGAGGCGCTGGTGCGCTGGCGCCATCCGACGCGCGGCATGATCGCGCCGGTGGACTTCATCCCGCTGGCCGAGGAAACCGGCCTGATCAATCCGCTGGGCGACTGGGTGCTGCGCACCGCCTGCGCCCAGCTGCAGCAGTTCATCTGCGCCGGCCTGCCGCCGATGCGGGTGGCGGTCAACCTGTCGGTGCGCCAGCTGCTGCAAAAGGATTTCACCGCCTCGGTCGAAGCCGTGCTGGCCGACACCGGCCTGGCGCCGCACCTGCTGGAGCTGGAGATCACCGAAAGCACGCTGATGGAAAACGCCCAGGACACGCTGGCCGCGCTGCACCGCCTGCACTCGCTGGGCGTGCGCCTGTCGATCGACGACTTCGGCACCGGCTACTCCTCGCTGTCCTACCTGAAGCGCTTCCCGGTCGACATCATCAAGATCGACCGCTCCTTCGTGCGCGACGTGCCGCAGGACGCCGACGATGCCGCCATCATCAGCGCCATCATCGCGCTGGCCCACAGCCTGCGCCTGGAGGTGGTGGCCGAGGGCGTGGAGACCGAGGCCCAGCTGCAATTCCTCAAGGCCCGCGAATGCGATCTGCTGCAAGGCTTCTACCTGAGCCCGGCCGTGCCGGCGGATCAATTCGCCGAACTGGTGCGTCGCCATATCGACACGCCTACAACAGTCGCCGCGCGAATTTGTTGATTTTTACACATAAGCAATAACCGGCAGGCTAGAATCAAAAAAACGTAACAGGAGATAGCATTTTGAAAGCGTTGAGCGCCCACCGGCTGTACCTGACCGCGGCACTCACCCTACCGCTGGTTGCAGTCCACGGCATGGCCCATGCCGATCCCGTGACTGAAGAAGACGAACTGGCGCTGGTCTACGGCACCAGCGACAGCGTCAGCATCGCCACCGGCAATCTGCAAGCGCTGCGCCGCGCCCCGGCCGTGGCCTCCGTCATCACCGCGGCCGACATCGCCGCCATGGGCGCCACCGACCTCGATCAAGTGCTGGAAAGCGTCCCCGGCGTGCACGTCAACCGCACGCCGAACAGCTACTCGCCGCTGTACGTGGTGCGCGGCATCGTCAGCGCCTACACGCCGCAAATCCTGATGCTGCAAAACGGCGTCCCCATCACCACCGCCTACGTCGGCAACAAGGGCAATATCTGGGGCGGCTATCCGGTCGAGCACATCGCCCGCATCGAGATCATCCGTGGTCCCGGCTCCGCGCTGTACGGTTCCGACGCATTCTCCGGTGTCATCAACATCATCACCAAGGGCCCGGGCGAAGCCCAGGGCAGCGAGTTCGGCGCCCGCGCCGGCTCCTTCGGCAGCTACGACGGCTGGGTGCAGCACGGCGGCAAGATCGGCCCGGTCGAAGTGGCAGCCTATGTCCGCCTCGGCAAGACCGACGGCACCGACGCCATCGTCGACGCCGATGCCCAGACCCGCAACGACACGCTGTTCAAGACCCACGCCAGCCTGGCGCCCGGCTCGCTCAACAACCAGCTCAAGGCGATCGACGCCAACCTCGACCTGATCTACGGCCAGTGGCGCGGCCGCTTCGGCTACAAGAAGCGCTACGACATGGGCACCGGCGCCGGCATCGCCTCGGCGCTGGACCCGGTGGGCCGTCAGCGCGGCGAACGCATCACCGGCAGCCTGGCCTGGGCCGATCCGCAGTTCACGCGCGACTGGGGCCTGGGTGCCAGCCTCAGCAGCCAACAGTACTCGCAGGAAGTCAGCACCATGTATCAGTTGCTGCCGCCCGGCCTGACCTTCCCGACCGGCACCTTCCCGAACGGCATGCTGGGCGCGCCGGAGACCTTCGAGCGGATCTACCGCTTGTCCGGCTTTGCCGACTACAGCGGCTTCAACAATCATCACGTGCGCATCGGCGCCGGCCACGACGACATCGAGCTGTACCGTACAACCGAACACCGCAACTTCAACTACGCGCCCAACGGCACGCCGATCCCGCTGCCTGCGGTGATCGACACGATAGGCACCTCGCCCTTCATGCTGCCGCAGCGGCGCAAGGTCGACTACCTGTATCTGCAGGACGAGTGGAATGTCGCCAAGGACTGGAACCTGACGGCCGGCGTGCGCCACGACCATTACTCGGACTTCGGCGGCACCACCAATCCGCGCCTGGCGCTGGTGTGGGACGCCAGCTTCGACCTGACCGCCAAGCTGCTGTACGGCCGCGCCTTCCGCGCCCCGGCCTTCCTGGAAAGCTACGGCATCAGCAACCCGGTCGCGCTCGGCAATCCGAACCTGAAGCCGGAACGCAACGCCACCACCGAACTGTCGTTCGCCTGGCAGGCCCGCACCGACGCCACCGTCAACCTGACCTTCTATCGCTACGATATGAAGAACATCATCCGCACCGTGGCCAACATCATCCCTGGCACCGGCGCCACCTATGCCAACACCGGCGACCAGAAAGGCCGCGGCGTCGAGCTCGAATCGAACTGGACGGTGACACGCGACCTGCGCCTGTCCGGCAACTACGCCTGGCAGCGCTCGACCGACCAGACCACGCATACGGATGCCGGTTACGCGCCGCGTCATCATGCATTCGGCCGCGCGGACTGGGCTTTCGCCAGCGGCTATCAGGCTGGTTCGCAATTAAATTGGGTGGCCGGCCGCCAGCGTGCGTTCGGCGATGCCCGTCCGGTGATTGCCGACTACACCACCATCGACTTCACGCTGGCGACCCGCAACGGCCGTAACCAGTGGAACTTCGCCCTGGCGCTGCGCAACGCCTTCAATGCCGACGTGCGCGAGCCAAGTCCGGCGCCGGGCCTGAGCCTGCCGCATGACCTGCCGATGGCGCCACGCGCCCTGTCGCTGCAAGCTTCGTACAAGATGTAAGCGGTTTCCTGTGCTTCGCTACGCAGCCAGCATGGCGGCGTAGCGGCGCGCGAAGGTGTGCACATCGCCCGGCCAGCGCGCCGACAGGTAGTTCCCATCCTGCACCACCCAAGCGGCGCGATCGTCGCCCGCACGGTCGCGCACCAGGCCGCCCGTCTTGCGGAAATAATCCGGCGTGCCGGCCGGTACGTCGATAAAGTCTTCAGGCGAGGCCAGCGCGCGCTTGACCTCCTGCTCCACGCTCCAATAGCCTGCGGGTTCGCCTTTGCTTTCGCCATAGGTGCGGTAGTAGCCCGGATCCCAGAAGCGCGCCAGGAAGCGCGTCAAATCCCAGGCGCTGCGTTCCAGCTTCCACGTCAGCGCCGTGGTCTTGCGGCCGTACAGCACCGAACGCTGTGTGCGCGGCGAGATTGAACGGGCGGCCAGCAGAACGCCGTGGCACACCGCCGCCACCGGCTTGCCGCTGTCGAAAAAATCCGCCACCACGGCTTGCAGGACCTGGTCTTCCAGATAGGGACGCATGCCCTTGGCGTGACCGCCCGGCAGCAGCAAGGCGTCGTACTGCGCGGCGTTCAGGTCTTCAAAGCGGCGCGGTTGCAGGAAGGCTGGATCCTGCTCCAGCGCGGCGTAGGCTTGGCGGCCGTGATGGTCGGCGCGCAGCATCAGGCCGAACAGGCGCAGCTTGCGCAGGCCGGGCAGCCAGCCCCACGGATCCAGGCCCTCGCCGCTGAGCATCAACGGGTCGGCATGGCCGCGCGTGCCGTCGACGGTGGCGAACTCGATGTGGTGGCCGGCATCGCGCAGAATGCGCCAGCTCAGCGCCACCTCGGTCGGATCGAAATCGTGCAGCGGTATCGGAATCAGGATGCGGCGGCAGTGGCTCATGGCGTGGGTGCGGAATGGTCGGGCATTCATTCTACATGCCGCGCACCCCAATCATCATGCTGCGCGGCGCAAGCTGCCTGCATCCGACGTCGGCGCCGGCAAGGCCGTGCGCGGTGCGGCCACCGGGAACTGGTGCACGCTGTGCTTGTCGCCTTCGATCTTGAACGAGCCCACCAGCTGCGCCAGTTCGCGCGCCTGGTCCTGCATCGCATCGGCAGCAGCAGCAGCTTCCTCCACCAACGCAGCGTTCTGCTGCGTGACATCGTCCATATCGCCGATGGCGGCGTTGACCTGCTCGATGCCGTGTTCCTGCTCGGCGCTGGCGGCGCTGATGGCCGACATGATGCCCGTCACCTTCTCCACGCTCAGGACGATCTCCTCCATCGTCGCGCCGGCCGCCTGCGCCAGCTCGCTGCCGCTGGCGATGCGCTCTGCCGATTCGTTGATCAACTGCTTGATCTCCTTGGCCGCGCTGGCCGAGCGCTGCGCCAGGTTGCGCACCTCGGATGCCACCACCGCAAAGCCGCGCCCCTGCTCGCCAGCCCGCGCCGCTTCGACCGCCGCATTCAGCGCCAGAATATTCGTCTGGAAAGCGATGCTGTCGATCACGCTGGTGATGTCGACGATCTTGTGCGCATAGTCGTTGATGCTGGCCATGGTCTGCACCACCTCCGACACCACCTTGCCGCCCTTGCCCGCCACCGCCGATGCCGATTCGGCCAGACGGTTGGCCTGGCGTGCATTGCCACTGTTCTGCTTGACGGCAGAAGTCAGCTCCACCATCGCAGAAGCCGTCTCCTCCAACGCACCGGCCTGATGCTCCGTGCGGCGCGACAAATCCATATTGCCGTTGGCGATCTCGCGCGAAGCGGCATCGATCGCCACCGCGCCATCGCGCACGCGGCCCACGGTATCGGCCAGACGCGCCGTCATGTGGCTGAGCGCATCGAACAGCTGGCCGATCTCATCGCTGCGGCCATGGCGGATCGCGCCATGCAGCTCGCCCGCCGCCACCTGTTCGGCCAGCGCCACCGCCCGCGTCAACGGACGCACGATGCTGCGGGTCAGCGCCAGCGCCAGTGCCGCGCCAACAACCAGCGTCGCCAGGCCGAAGCCCGCCAGCAGCGCGCGGCTGCCCTGGAACTGGCTGGCGGACTGCTCGGCCAGTTGCTTGGCCTGCTGCGTCTGGTAAGCCAGCAGCTTGCCCAGCGCGCCGGTGTAGGCCTGGAACACCGCCGCCATCTTGGTGTCCAGCAGATCGCTCACTTCCTGGGTGCGGCCGCTGTCCTTCAGTTTGAACAGTTCGGCGCGCAAAGCCATGTAGACGCCCTTCCTGGCGGCCACCGCGCGCAGCAGCTCCGTTTCCGCGCCCTGCGCCGGCATCGCCGCCAGCTTCGCTTCCATGGCCGTGGCCAGCTTATCGCCGGCGGTCAGCTGGGCCTGGAAGATGTCGGCCACTTCCAGGCTGTCGCTGCGGGCGATCGAGGTGGCGCGCAGGCCGTTCAGCTCAGTCATGCCCAGCAGCTCCGAGGTCAGCTGCTGCTTGGCCAGCTTCTCGCTGACCAGGTTGGAGGCGGTGTCGTTGGCCGTTTGCAGGCGCCACAGCGCCACCGCCGACATGCACGCCATTAAAAACAACAGTGCGGCGAACGATGCCATCACGCGGACACCGGTATTCAATTGAGGGATTTTCATAACGTTTCTATAAGAGAAGTGCGGTTCGTACAAGATAAAGCCGACTATACGCAGCAAATATGACCGCCTTATTACCGTACGGCAACTTCTACTTATATGTTTATTACGAAACAATAGATATTTTTCAAGAGAAACTTTATGAGGGATTCGTATATACTGCTTTGACACACTCGCCACCTCTGAAAATCGTGAGCCAACTCCTCTCCGCCGACGCCGATCTGCTGCAATCCGAACAAGACGCCCTGCTCGCGCTGAGCAAGCTGTTGCACATCTGGTACAGCGAAGCGGGCCTGCACGGCATGCTGCGCTCGCTCGACGCCACGCTGGCGCAGTGCCACGCCATCCGCGACGAATTCGCCGCAGAGAGCGCCGAGACGCGCCTGGACGCCGAACGCGGCGCCATCAGCCAGCATCTGCGCTTCATGTTGTCCTTATGCGCAGACTGATAACATTCTTTTCTTTTGGTTAAGATGTAATAGGCTTGTAACAATTTCCCACTAGCATTACCGGCACTGTAGTCAACCAAAGGTAACTGCCCGTGGAGTTCAACGCCTCTCGTTTGCACCTGCCCCGTTTTCGCCTGTCCGTCGCCGCCGACCTGTGCGTGGAGACGGTCTCGGTGGTGTCCGACACCAGCAACTTCGGCGTGCTGGAACTGTTCACCGAACGCCGCGACCTGATGAGCTTGCCGGTGCTGGAAAGCGACCGCCCTATCGGCCTCATCAGCCGCAACATCTTCATGTCGCAGATGTCCAAGCCCTTCTACCATGAGCTGTACGGCAAGAAGAGCTGCATCGCCTTCATGGACAAGGAACCGCTGATCGTCGATGCCGCCATGAGCATCGAAGAGTTGACCTTCCGCGCCGTCGAATCGGGCGAGAAGGCGCTGGCCGACGGCTTCATCGTCACCCGCGACGGCGGCCTGGCCGGCGTCGGCTTCGGCCTGCAGCTGATGAACGTGGTCGCCAATATGCAGGCCGAGAAAAACCGCCAGATCATGCACAGCATCGACTACGCCAGCGTGATCCAGCGCTCGCTGCTGCGCCCATCCGACCTGGCGCTGACCGAGACCCTGCGCGACGCCCACCTCGAATGGCAGCCGCGCGACGTGGTCGGCGGCGACTTCTATCACTTCGCGCGCTACCCCGACGGCTGGTTCGCCGCCATCGCCGACTGCACCGGCCACGGCGTGCCGGGCGCCTTCATGACGCTGATCTCCTCGTCGACTTTGGCGCAGGCCTTGCAGCAACTGGGTCCGCGCGATCCGGCCGCGCTGATCGCCGAAGTCAATCGCGGCGTCAAGAGCATGCTGGGCCAGGTCGACGAGCGCCACAGCCAGCACGGCGCGGCCGCCTCCAACGACGGCATGGACGCCGCCTTCCTGTGGTTCGACTACGCCAGCCGCCAGCTGCACTTCGCCGGCGCCAAGCTGCCGCTGTTCCAGCTCGACCCGGACCAGCAGGCGGTGCAGACGGTGGACGGCGACCGCATGGGCGTGGGCTATGTCGACACGCCGCTGGACTACGCCTGGACCAACAAGATCATCACCATCCCCGAGCGCAGCCTGCTGTTCCTGACCACCGACGGTTTGATCGACCAGATCGGCGGCCCCAAGGAAATCGCCTACGGCAAGCGCCGCATGCGCGACGTGATGCTGGCCCAGCGCGGCGCCGGCGCGCGCGACGTCAGCGACGCCATGCTGGCCGACTACCAGGCCTGGCAAGGCGAACAGCCGCGCCGCGACGACCTGACCTTTTTCTGTTTCCGCCCATAGGAGCGCCGATTTTGCTGTACGAAGAATTCAACGATTTCTGGGACGTGGCCCGCAAGCGCCACATCATCTTTTTCTACGTGGGCTATTTCTCGCAGCACGTGGTGGCCGCCATTTCCGAAACCATCAAGGCGCGGCTGGACACCGCCGGCGCCGCCGGGCCGACGCGCCGCCGCATCTTCTCGTCCTTCGTCGAAATGTCGCAGAACATCATGCACTACTCGTCGGACACGCTGACCCCGCACGAGCAAAGCGACAACCAGATGCGCCGCGGCTCCTTCTGCATCGGCATGAAGGACGACAGCTTCTTCCTGCTGTGCGCCAACCCGGTCGACAGCACCAACGTGGAGCGCATCCGCAGCCGCCTGGAGCCGCTGCATACGATGACGATGGAAGAGATCAAGTCCGCCTACAAGAAAGCGCTGCGCGACGAAACGCCGGCCGACAGCAAGGGCGCGGGCCTGGGCTTCCTGACCATGGCGCGCGACGCCAGCGAGCCGCTGGAGTTCGAGTTCGTGCAGGAAGCGCAGGATCCGGGCACCACGGTGTTCTGCATCAAAGCGATCATTTAAAAAAATCAGTACTGGAACAGTTATGGAACCACTCTTTATCAGCGCCTCGCCCACCTCGCCGGAAATCGACTTCCGCTTCGACCAGGACACCCTGTCGATCAAGGGCGAGTCCTATCCCGAAAACGCGGCTGCTTTCTACGGCCCGCTGATCGCCCGCGTGCAGGCCTACCTGGACGGCTGCAACGACGCCAGCATCACCGTCAACGTTTCGCTGGCCTACTTCAACAGCTCCAGCACCAAGATGCTGTTCTCCTTCTTTGATGCGCTGAACAAGGCCGCCATCGCCGGCAACCAGGTGCGCCTGAACTGGTACCACGACGAGGACGACGACACCATCCTCGAATTCGGCCAGGAGCTGCAGGACGATTTCGACGCGCTGGACTTCCACGACCACCCCGTGAGCGGAAACTGACCATGATGACCATCCCGGGCCGCGAAGAGGCTGACCTGTTTGCGCTGGAAAGCGCGGCGCTGGCCAACGCCCGCGCGGCCCACGCCGACCCGCGCGCCGATGCCCGCGCCGCGCTGGCCGAGATGATCGTCCACTACGAGCGCCTGATGCGCGAGAGCCGCCGCCTGATACGCCGCAGCGACCGCGCCGAACTCGATATGAACCAGATGAACCGCCAGCTGCACGAACTGGCGCTGCAACTGGAGTACCGCGCCACTCACGATCCGCTGACCGGCGCACTCAATCGCGCCGCCGTCATCGAGCACGCCTCCGGTTGTCTGGAGCGCGGCGACATGGCGCTGATCGTGCTCGATATCGACCACTTCAAATGGGTCAACGACGACTTCGGCCACCCGGCCGGCGACGCCGTGATCAAGACCGTGGTGCTGTGCCTCCAGGCGCTGCTCGGCCCCGAGGTGGCGATAGGCCGCGTCGGCGGCGAGGAGTTCTCGGTGGTGTGGCCGACCAGCTCCGTGGAAGAAGCGCAGCGGGTGGCGGCCAGCATCTGCGAAGCCATCGCCGACCAGGTGTTCGCCGCGCCGATCGATCGCCAGATCACGGCCAGCGTCGGCATCAGCTGGAACCGTGTCGGCACCAGTTTCGAAACCGCCTACAGCCACGCCGACGAAGCGCTGTACGCCGCCAAGCGCGCCGGCCGCAATTGCGTCAAGCTGCATTCCATGCTGCCGCCGCCGCATCCGGCCGCCACGCCGCCGTCGGAAGACATTTCAGTTCCTTGCCATTGAATTTGCGGGCGACAGGACAGCTGTCCGACTCCTTACGGAGGTCGCTGTAAGAGCGTTTGCTTCGGCTGCCCATCTCGCGCCCCTCTCAATTGCTTGACGAACGACACGCCCCCCCCTTCCCGCGTGAGCTAGCGCCGCTTTTCTCATGACTGCCGCACGGCGGCTCTTGCTGCCGATTTCCACTTCCACTTTGGAGCGCCTGTCGCTGCCAACCTTTGCGTAATTTGGAGTTGATCGAACCAAAGAGAAAAGAGAGTTTCCTTGAAAAATCCTTCATTTCCCAAAAAATATTATTAACACAAATCAAAAACCAAACTAAATCGCCCGCTAACATAACTCGTACGCATTCGTTGGAATCGCCAGCCCACGACCTTCTTATACCTTGGATGACGACAAACC
Organism: Rugamonas rivuli; assembly: GCF_009380165.1. Classification (GTDB taxonomy): domain Bacteria; phylum Pseudomonadota; class Gammaproteobacteria; order Burkholderiales; family Burkholderiaceae_D; genus Rugamonas; species Rugamonas rivuli. The sequence continues at coordinate 375,252 of NZ_WHUF01000001.1, read as the reverse complement.
TGTTCTGCTAGATCTAGCCGGATTAAATTCATCTGGTGCATTTGCTCAGATAGATCAGGGAAATTACTCTTATTCGCAACCCGCCGCGTCGTACGGCCAGTCCATATTTGCGAGGATTGACGTGGGTATAACCACTGTTGCTACAGACTGCATTACTGGGATGGCAGCTGCGGCCGGCGTCGCAAAGATGGGATCAGTATTAAGTCCCAGCACCAATTTTCCAACCCGAGCCGTAGCAGCAATAGGTTGCGGAGTCGGAGTTACTGGCGGACTATACCGTAGCATAAAAGATCTCTGAATTCCCCGTGCTTACTCGTCAATAATGCCATTTTTTGACGAGTAAGCGCCTAGGAGAAATAATGAAACTATGCATGATGAAATATTTTTTGATATTTCTCATAACCCATATTGCAACCGTGCTAAGCAAGGAATGGACGCCTACGCAATGGATATGGAAAAAGCAATCAGACGGAACATTTTCTCGTCTCAGCATGTTGCTTCCCGTAAGTCTCGTTGGTTCAAACGAGACATATTATTTTAATTTCGATACTGGAGCGGAAGTTTCTCTCCTTTTTAAAAATAACGTTTTCCTTGATCGACAACTCTCAGAAATAATCAATCATAGTCCTCGCGTTTATTTGTCAAAAGAATATCATGAGGCAACTAACTATGGAGTCGTTTTAGAGGGAAAGATTCTCGACGCTTCAATATCGAAGTTGCCATTTCTATTTCACAATTTAGTAACTGGTCAGAAGTCGCACGTTATCGGATCTGTTGGGTTAAATGCGTTCTCCGCAGCGGTATTGGCAATAGATTTCATTGCTAATCGTGCCATGCAGGCAGAAAACGTCGATATTATTGGATCCAGCTCGCCAGTGAATATACATTACCAGGACTACACTTTGTCTTCTGGTCTTCCACTCGTATCACTTTCCACCATGGGAAAAAAGCAAGGAATTTTCGTGTTGGATACAGGATTCAGCATCGCAGAGTTGGCAATTTTTAACTTGGATACCTGGAAAGCAGTCACGGGAAGAAGTTTGGATGACTTCCGTAACAAGAAAATCATTGAACATACGCTTGGAAGGCGACTTGTTTGCATCATCGCTCCAAGTCTACTAGATATTGATTTTGGACCAGTTCGACTGGGGAAACTGACGACCGCCTATTGCCTTCGCGATGGTATTCCTTTCAAAGAGACCGGACTTGACGGTCTACTCGGCAATCCAGTTTTTTATGATAAAGCGATACTCGTTTTTGATACAAAAAACCGCCAATTGGGCATTGGGATCGCTACGGAGCCAAAAAAATGATGAAGCATCTATTGAGCATTTCCAAAAGTGCCTTGGCCGAAGCGATATGGCCCGCCCCCCCAAGCTTGTTGAGTTGCTCCGTTTCTATTTGCCATTGACGCTATCGGGCGACACAGGTCTACAATTTCTCTCGTCAGCCCTGCATCCCTGTTGGCGTCTGTAAAGTTAAAGCGCAAATTCATGTCTCGCCCTCTGAAACGATACTTCAGCGTACCGGCGTCAACAAAGATCGGCCGTCAAAGTGGGCGCGCAGGTTGTCCACCACCAGCTGGCCCATGGCGTACCGGGTTTCCACCGTCAGGCTGCCGACGTGCGGCGTCAGCACCACGTTGTCCAGCTCACGCAGCGCCGCCGGCACATGCGGCTCGTGGTCGAACACGTCCAGCGCCGCCTTGCCCAGCACACCGTCGCGCAAGGCCGCAACCAAGGCCTCCTGGTCCACCAGCGACCCGCGCGCCACGTTGACCAGCGTACCCTGCGGCCCCAGCGCCGCCATCACCTCCGCATTCACCGCATGGCGCGTGGCCTCGCCGCCCGGCGCGCACAGCACCAGGTAGTCGCTGGCCTGCGCCAGCGCCAGCAGCGACGCGCAGCGCCCGGCCGCAGCGCCATCCACCGCGCGCGGCTGGTAGTACAGCGCGCGCATGCCGAAGGCCGCCGCCCGCGCCGCCACCGCCTGGCCGATGCGGCCGAAGCCGAACACCCCGCACACCTTGCCGCGCAGCGCCCGCGTCGGCGCCAGCGACGGGCCGTGCTCCCAGGCGCCGCTGCGCACCAGGCGGTCCAGCGCCGGCAGCCCGCGCGCCGCTGACAGCAACAGCGTCAGCGCCAGGTCCGCCACGTCCTCGGTCAGCACACCGGGAGTGTTGGTAACAAAAATGCCACGTTCCCGCGTCTGTTCCAGCGCCACCGCGTCGGTGCCGATGCCGTTGACGGCGACGATTTCCAGCTTCGGCAGCTGCGCCAGCAGCGCCGGGCCTATGCCGATCGACCCGGTCGTCAACACCCCGCGTATGCCCGACGCCACACTGGCGAGCCAGTCCGGTTGGGCCTCGCAGGGCTGGCGCCACAGGTGGTGGCAGTGGAACGCCTGCTCCAGCTGCGCCATCACGTCCGCCGACGGACTGGCCGCCAGCACCAGTATTTCCGGTTTTATATCGGTATCTTTATGCATGTGGCGATTGTACAAGCAGGCCCAGATTCCCGTTGCTTTGCATGGACTTTCTGTCGGCATTTCCGTATGCTGGACCTACCACCCTGGAGCGCGCCCCGATTTGAACGTCCCCGCCCCCACCCCGCAAACTTGCCTCGCCTTCCGCCGCTGGTTATCCGCGGCGTTGGCGGCATGCGCGATGCTGTGCGGCCCCGCGGCCGCAGGGCCCGAGCGCTGGGACAAGCTGGCCACGCCGCTGTTCGAACACCTCGGCCTGGAACAGGGACTGCCGCACCCGATCGGCATGGCGCTGGCGCAGGACGGCGAAGGCTACATCTGGGTCGGCACCCAGACCGGCCTGGCGCGCTGGGACGGCTACCATATGCGCACCTTCCATCACGACGCCGCCAACCCCGCCTCGCTGCCCGGCGACTTTATCCAGGTGCTGCACGTCGACACGCGCGGCCGCCTGTGGATAGGCACGGCCGCCGCCGGCATCGCCATGTTCGACAAACGCAGCGAACAGTTCACGCGCCTCAACGATGAACTGAGCAAGGGCCAGGTCAGCGCCCTCGCCAGCGACGCCAAGGGCAACCTGTGGATAGGCACGCCCACCGGCCTGAAATACTACGACACCGTGCAAGGCACGCTGCGCCGCTACACCCACGAAACCCATGCCGGACTGCCGGACAACCAGGTGCGCGCCCTGCTGGTGGACCACGCCGGCACGCTGTGGGTAGGTACGGGCACCGGCCTGTCGCGCCTGCGCGAGGGCGGCGCCATCACCCAGGTCGCGGTCAGCGGCGAAGGCCAGTCCGGCTGGAGCGACACCGTCATGGCGCTGGGCGAGAACGCCATGGGGCAGATCGCCTTCGGCACCCTCAAGAGCGGCATCGGCGTCATCGACTCCCAGGCCGACCGTGGCCGCATCCTGCCGATCAAGGGCGTCAAGGAACTCCAGGCCAATATGGTGCTGGCGGTGATCGAGACCACGCCCGGCACCTGGTGGGCCAGCACCTACGGCGGCGGCGTGGTCGAGTACCGCAGCGGCAGCAACGAGGGTCACCGCATCCAGCACCAGGCGGCCGTGCCCTTCAGCCTTAGCAACGACCGCACCGCCGCCCTGCTGCGCGACCGCAGCGGCATGATCTGGGTGACCACAGAGCGCGGCGTCGACTTCTACGATCCGCACAACGAGAGCGTCGATTCGGTGTTCGGCGCCCAGGGCGCGCAAGAAGCTTCCGTCACCGCGCTGATGACGGACCACCAGGGCCAGGTGTGGATCGCGCTGGCCGACCAGGGCGTCGACATCGTGCACGCCAACGGCGACCGCTCCGCCGTGCTGCGCCCCGATCCGGCCCGTCCGGACAGCGCGCTGCCCAACCGGGTGGTGCTGGCGCTGGCCGAGGCCAGTCCCGGCGAGGCCTGGATCGGCACCCAGCTGGGCCTCTACCGCACCAGCGCCAAGGGACGCAGCGTGCGCCGCGTGCCGCTGCCGCAGGCCAGCGCCTATCCGCGCATCGGCACCATCCTGGCGCGCAGGGGCGAACTGTGGCTGGGCACCTTCGACGGCCTGCTGCGCTACGACCCGCAGGCCAACACCGTGCGCCGCTACGTGCAGGGCACGGCCGATGCCGGCGGCCTGACCGACAACCGCATCCACGCGGTGGTGCCCGACGGCGACGGCGCGCTGTGGGTCGCCACCCGCAACGGCTTGAACTGGCTGGATCCGGAAACCGGCAAGGTGGAACAGATACGCGCCAATCCCGCCCTGTCCACCGCGCTGTCGGAGGCCATCATCAGCTCACTGGTGATCGACACGCGCGGCCGGCTGTGGGTAGGCACCTACGGCGGCGGCATCTGCGTCATGACCGGGCGCGATGCGCAAGGGGTGCCGGAGTTCCAGCGGGTCGGTTCCCTCGCGGGCCTGGCGACCGGCACCATCATGTCCATGCAGGCCGATCCCGTGGGCCGCATCTGGGCCGCCACCGCCGACAGCATCGCCGTGATCGACGCCGCCACCCTCAAGGCGCGCGCGCTGACCCGCGCCGACGGCCTGGCCTTCCGCACCTTCTTCATCGGTTCCAGCACCGTCACGGCCGAACGCGACCTGGTGTTCGGCGCCACCTCCGGCATGGCGGTGGTGTATCCGGGCCGCCTGAACGACTGGGGCTACCGCCCGCCGCTGGTCATCAGCGCGGTGCGCCTGGACCAGCAGCCCGTCGCTCCAGCCCAACTGGCAAGCGATAACGGCCCGACGCTGACGCTCAAGCCGGAGAACCAGGGCTTCGAAGTGGAGCTGGCCGCGCTGGACTTCTCGGCGCCGCAGCGCAACCGCTACGCCCATCTGCTGGAAGGCTTCGACCAGCGCTGGGTGGAGGCCGACGCCACCCGCCGCATCGCCGCCTACAACCATCTGCCGCCCGGCAGCTACCGCCTGCGCCTGCGCGGCAGCAACCGCGACGCGCTGTGGAACGCCGACGAGCTGCAACTGCGGGTGGTGGTGCTGCCGGCCTGGCACCAGACCTGGTGGGCCTGGCTGGGCTACTTCCTGGCCGCCTGCCTGCTGGCGTGGGGCCTGGTGCGCTGGCGCGTGCGGCAGCTGCACCACAAGGGCGAGACGCTGCAGGCGCTGGTGTATTCGCGCACCCAGCACCTGGAAAAACTCAACGCCATCGTCAAGTCGATCAACGAGCAGCTCGATTTCGACGCGCTGCTGCACACCATCCTGCATGAGTCGACCGTCATCAAGGGCATCGACTCGGCGGTGGCGCTGGTGCGCGAGGCCGGCACCGAGACGCTGTCGCTGCGCGCGGCCTGGGGCCGCATCGACACCGCGGCCGACGCCTACACCATCGACCTGCGCCAGGCCGAGCTGCGCTACGCGCCGGCCAACTGCATGATCGCGCCGGACATCTTCGAAGTCCACCACCACAATTCGCTGCCCGGCGACGTCTGCGCGCTGCTGGCGGTGCGGGTGGTGATCGACGGCCAGGTCGAAGGCTATCTGATCTTCGAGAACTACCAGTACCAGGCGGCCTTCGCCCCCACCGACCTCGATCTGCTCAAGGCGCTGAAGGAGCCGTTTGTGTCGGCCTACCAGAAGGCGCGCGCGCTGCGGCTGCTGGAACAGGCGCGCGCCAACGCCGAAGCGGCCACCCGCGCCAAGAGCGATTTCCTGGCCAACATCAGCCACGAAATCCGCACGCCGATGAACGCCATCCTCGGCTTCGCCGGCCTGGGCACGCACCTGGACCTGCCGCCGCAGCCGCTGGACTACTTCCGCAAGATCGGCCGCGCCGGCCAGAGCCTGCTGGAGATCATCAACGACGTGCTGGACTTCTCCAAGATCGAATCGGGCAAGCTGGAACTGGAGGCGCTGCCCTTCGACCTGCCCGACACCCTGAGCCAGCTGGCCGACCTGTTCTCGTGGCGGGCCGCGGAGCGCGGACTGGAACTGGTGATCTGGGCCGCGCCGGACGTTCCGTCCAACCTGCTGGGCGACTCGCTGCGCCTGAGCCAGATCCTGGTCAACCTGGTCGGCAACGCGCTCAAGTTCACCGCGCGCGGCCACATCGAGCTGCGGGTCGAGCGCGACCACCAGGCCCCCGTCCCCGGCGACGGCTACATCGCGCTGCGCTTCGTCGTCGAGGACAGCGGCCTGGGGATCAGCGAAGAGCAGCAGGCCCGCCTGTTCCAGGCCTTCGCCCAGGCCGACGCCAGCACCACGCGCCTGTACGGCGGCACCGGGCTGGGACTGGCGATCTCGCAGCAGCTGGTGCGCAAGATGGGCGGCGTGATCCGCGTCGACAGCGAACCGGGCGTCGGCAGCAGCTTCGGTTTCAGCATCGCCGTGCAGCTGGCGAGCGACCAGACCCCGCGCGCCGCGCCGCTGCCGCCGTCGGTGCTGGGCAAGCGCGTGCTGGTGGTGGACGACAGCGAGGCGGTGCGCCACATGCTGAAGATCCAGCTGTCCAACCTGGGGCTGAAGGCGCGCGCCGTGGCGTCGGGCACCGCGGCGGTGGCGGCGATGCAGCTGGACCACTACGACGTCCTGATGATGGACGCCGACATGCCCGATATGGACGGCATCGAAACCCTGCAGCGCATCGCCGGCGACGCCGAGCTGGCGGCCGTGCCGGCGGTGCTGATGACCACCGCCTACGCGCGCGAGCACAGCCGCCAGACGGGCGAGCAAAGCCGCCTGATGCCCTTCCTCGACAAGCCGGCCCACCCCTACCTGCTGCGCAGCGTGGTGCTGGCGGCGCTCGGCCTGGAAAGCACCCAGCCCGCGGTCAGGCTGGTGGCCGCGCCGTCGGTGGCGGTGCAGCGCATACGCGGCGCCCACGTGCTGGTGGTCGACGACAACAGCATCAACCAGCAGGTGGCCAGCGAGATCCTGCAACGGGCCGGTGTGCGCGTGGACCTGGCGGGCAGCGGCGAAGAGGCGGCGCGCATGACCGCCGCCGGCCGCTACGACGCGGTGCTGATGGACATCCAGATGCCGGACATGGACGGCTACCAGGCCACGGCCCTGATCCGCGCCGATCCGGACAGCGCCAGGCTGCCGATCATCGCCATGACCGCGCACGCGGTGGCCGGCTACCGCGAGCGCTGCCTGGAGATGGACATGAACGACTACGTCACCAAGCCCATCGACCCCGACACCCTGTACGCCGTGCTTGCGACCTGGGTCGAGCCGGAACCGGGCCTGCCGGAAGACGCCGATGCGCAACCCGCCGCCGTGCAGGGTCCACGCTACGCCAGCGAGGCAAGCACGGTGGCGCGGCGCGGCATCGACATGCCGGCCGCGATGGAGCGCCTGGGCGGCCACGGCCGCCTGCTGTCCCAGTTGCTGGCCCTGTTCGCCAAGGACTTCGATACAAGTTTGCAGCAGATACAACACGCCATCGACACCGGCGACTTCCCGCAAGCGGCCGAGCTGGTGCACAAGATCCGCGGCGCCGCAGGCAATATCTCGGCAACAGAGTTGTACGAATCCGCAACCGTGCTGGAAGAACACCTGCGGGGACACCCTCCCGCGCCCAAGGATGTGCTGCACGCGTTTGTGCAATCGTTCGATGTCGTGATGGAGAGCGCGCGCCAGGATGTGGCAGAGCGCGAGGCCGAGACGCCGGCCTGATTTTGATGCCAAGCTGCAACAGGTGCAAGATGCTATCTACACGACTTACCTTGAGATAGTGGCCGCTATAGCCTACGATGAAGTTGCGTTTCGAAACGCGAGATTTCCATACTTCCACACGAAAGGTTAAGACATGGCTACGCATTCCCCGCAAGATCTCGATCTGCTGCTGTCCAAACTGTCCGGCGACGACACATTCCGTGCAAGCTTCCTGAACGACCCACAACTGGCGCTGGGCACCTTGGGCATCAAGCTCGCCGCCGACAAGATCCCTGCCCTGCGCTGCCTGCCAGCGAAGGAAGTATTCATCGCCAGCCGCCACGCCATCAAAGGCAAGCTGGAAAACGCCGCCGGTGCGATTCCATTCTTCCTGTCCGGCCAGCGTTAAGGCTCGTAGCGCATTTCCACCGTATCCTGCGCGCCGGAAGCCTTCCCGCAGCCGCATACGGCGATCACCATGTCCTTCAATGGATCGAGCCCAAATACCCGCTCGATATCGATCTCATTCACCGCCGCCGTGACAAAGGCCGGCATACCAGCTTCAGTCGCCAGCAGATAGAACGTCTGCGACAAGTGGCCCGCATCGAGCAGCAGCGCGCGATAGGCCTTGGCGTGATTGCGGTACTTCCAGAAGTTGCGCTCCACCCGCGCCGCCAGCACCACCATCATCGGCGCATCGATAAACCAATCCTGGTCCGCCACCATGCGCATCGCCAGCTCCGCCGTTTGCGTGGTGTCCATGGCCGCCAGCGGCTCCAGCACGTGGCGTACGGGATGATAGTGATACAGGCCGGACGCGACGCCTTCGATGCGCTGCGCCAGCACGTAAGCCTCCACCGGATGCAGGCCGCCCGCCGAGGGGCTGAGCTTTTTCAGCACGAAGGCGCCGGGCGCCATTTCGCGTTCGCCCTGCGCGCCAAAGGCCCGCTGCAGCAGGCGCGCGGCGGTCGCCATCGGCAGCACGGCGGCGCCATCGAAATTGCGGCCGGTGTAGCGTTGGAATAGCGTGTCGTCCAGGCCTGCGCGTTCGGGTGCCGGCAGCGCCACCGCATCGGCGGGCGCAGCGCGCTCGATGACCGGGCCGGGCGGCGTGCCGTAGGAGACCACCAGCTCTTCGAAGCTGGGGAACTGCATGCCTTTGTCGACCCGCATATCGCCCCAGCGGCTGAACATGTGCGCGGTGGCAGACAGCGGCCGCCAGTTCTGCGAGCGCAGCACCTCGTCGCGTTCGCAGAAGTGCGCATGGTGCTCGGCATCGTCGCCGGCATCGTCGCCGATCAGCAGGCCGGCTTGCAGCAGGCGGGCGATGGTCGCCGCGCCGAATTTCTGTTCGCAGTCGCCGCGCTCCTGCCACAGCGTCAGGCCGATGCCGCCCAGCGCCGCCATCTCTTCCAGGCTGACTTCGACCTCCTCGCCCAGATGGGCCGCCAGCGCCATCCAGCGGATGTTCGCGCCCAGCGCGGCATCGCCGGCGAACAGCGCGGTCCAATCGATGTCGAGGTCTTCTCGGGGTTCCAGGAACAAAACGGCGCAACGTCTGATCAGCATGGTGGCCCCACTTAAAAAGTTAGCCTTGCAAACTCCAGCGCCCCAGCGCTGTGTAAGGCAGGTTCTGGCCGATGTGGCTGTGGACCAGCACCAGCTCGCGCACCGTCCAATCAATGGGACCGGCGGCCTGCGGCGGGGCCGTCACGTCATCGTACAGCAGTGTGAGGTGCGGCGTATAGCTCGGCGGATTACCGGGCAGGCCGGCCTTGAGCAAGGCCATCGCGAGACTTTTATACAGGGAGCCAAGCCCGCTTACACCATCGCCGCCGGTCAGCACGAACGGCCGGTTACGCGAGCGGTTGATGAAGGTCTGGGCCGTGTCGAAGCTGACGGCGAAAGGCGCCGTTGCTTCGGCCACCGAGGCGGCGGCCTTGCCTGCCCGCGCCACCAGGCTGTCCGGCATGCCGGGGAAATCGCCCAGGTTGCACAGCGTGGCGTGCAGGCGCGTGTCGGCGATGGCGCGGCCACGCATGCCATGCGCGGCCTTGAGCTCCGCGGTCAGCGTATTGATGCGCGCGATGGCGCCGGCGTCCGGCAGCACCGCAAAGAAGATGCGGTCCGTCAGTTCAGGTTCGGGCTCAAAGCCCGGCAGCAAGGTCTGTTGTGTCATGCCGCCAGTTTAGCGCTTGACAGCCGCGATTACAACTGTAATCATTCACAACGATTACACGTGTAAATGGAAGAACGATGAAACCTATCCCACAGATCAGCGAAGCCGAATCGGTCGTCATGGAAGCGTTGTGGGCGCACAGCCCGCGCAGCGCCGAGGAAGTGGCGGCGGCAATCGGCGAAGAGCGCGCCTGGCAGGAGTCCACCGTCAAGACGCTGCTCAACCGGCTGCTGCGCAAGAACGCCGTCAAGGTGCTGAAGGATGGACGGCGCTATCTCTACTCGGCCGCGATCACGCGTGAGCAGTGGCTGCACAGCGAAAGCAAAGGCTTCCTGGACCGCTTGTTTGACGGCCGCGTCGCGCCGCTGGTGGCGCACTTCAGCCGCCATCGCAAGTTGAGCAAGACGGACCTGGAAGAACTCAAACGCCTGATCGGAGAGCTCGATGACAGCAAGTGATTTGTCCGCAGCCCTGCCATCGCTGCTGCGCGCAAGCTGTGCGCTGAGCCTCGCCGCCCTCGTTGTGATTGCGCTGCGCCAGCCGCTGCGCCGCTGCTTTGGCGCGGGCGTCGCCTACGCCGCGTGGCTGGCCGTGCCCTTGTGCGCATTGGCCGCATTGCTGCCGGCGGCGCCGACCGGCAGCCTGCTGGTGCTCCCCGCCGCCGCCATCCAGCCGCTGAAGACCAGCATCGCCAACCTGGCGCCGCCCGCCGCACCGCCGGGACAGGCCTACCTCATCGTACTGGCATGGTTAACCGGCGTGCTGCTGGCCGCTGTCCTGCAACTCGCCCAGCAACGCGCCTACATCCGCAGCATGGGTACTCTCGCGCGGCGCGACGGCATCGCCTATGCCGATTCTCCCGATGCCGGCCCCGCGCTGGTGGGCCTGTGGCGGCCAATCATCGTCGTGCCGTTCGACTTCGACCGCCGCTACACCGCGAAGGAACGGGAGCTGATCCTGGCGCACGAACGCACCCACGCCCGCCGCCGCGACCCGCTGGCCAACGCAGCCTGCGCCGCGCTGCGCTGCCTGAACTGGTTCAATCCCCTGGTCCACATTGCCGAGCGCCTGATGCGCATCGACCAGGAACTGGCGTGCGACGCCGAAGTCGTACGCCGCCACCCCAACTCGCGCCGCACCTACGCCGACGCCATGCTCAAAACGCAGTTATCCGCGAACGACGCACCGTTCGCATGTCAATGGCAGTCCAACCACCCACTGAAGGAAAGAGTCATGAACCTGAACCGCACCACTCCACAAGCACTGCGCATCGTCGGCAGCACCCTGATCGCCGCCGCCATGACCACCGGCAGCTGGGCCGCATGGGCAGCGCAAAACAGCGCACCCGAAGGCCAGCTGTACGATATCGCCATGCACATGACCGTCAACGGCGCGACCATCTCGCCACACCTGCACACCCGCAGCGGTACTCCGGCGGCGATGCGCGTAGGCGAAGGCGCCCAGCAATGGCAGGCAGAGTTCACGCTGAAACCGGTCGACGGCGGCAAGGTCTACATCGCCAGCAGCGTAACGCGCGACGGCAAGCCGGTCGGCAAACCCGGCCTGCTGGTGGCGCTCGGCGAGCCGGCCGCCGTCAAGATCGCCCAGGACGACAACGCCGGTATGGAGATGCAACTTATAGTGACGGAAATCACCAAATAAATTACCAAACAAACAAACGTAGCCAATCAGCAATGTTTACGATAGGATATTATTCCTTGGCCATGGGGCCATATATCATCAGGGAATACCATGAAATCGAAAATGATCATTGCAGGTTTGATCGCCGCAGTTTGTGCAGCCAGCGCCTTCGCCGGCCCAGCACCATTCATGTGGTACAAGAGCAAGCTGAACGGCTCGCTGGCATGCTCTAACGCCTACATGGGTAGCGGCTGGGAACCACAACCGCAGCTGGGCACCTTCAAAAACGCCGCCTGCCGCTAAAAAAATCGGGGGCCAACTGGCCCCCGATGTTTTACTGCTTGGCTTGCTTGCGGCGTCGCATTGCCGCCAGCAGGCCGATACCGCCGGCCATCATCGCCCATTGACCGGGCTCCGGCACGGCGGAAACATTCACCGTGAACGAACCCGAATAGTCGGCGAGGCCGTTCGGCGCACTGTTGAAGACACCGACCAGATCCGGGACAGCGTTCGGCGCCGCTGGATTGGCGTAGTCGAACAAGGTGAAATTACTCAGCGTCAGCGTGGTGTTGCCCACACTGAAGGACAGCGAATTAGCTGCCTGCACATCGCCCCCATTGATACCCAGGCTGTTGCCGCCAAATGCCGCCACCGCCGGATGAACCACATTGAACGGCACGTAAGCCGAAACGCCTGGCGTGTTGTTGGCACCGTTGAAGAACAGGTTCAGGCCAGCCAAAGACGTAGGCCAGTTGAAACCGCCGCCGTCAGTGCGGAAATAGAAGGTATAGCTGCCAGGGTTGGAGAGGTCCTGGTTCAGCGAGGTGGTCGCGCCGTTGCCGCTGTTGATGAACGAGCTGGCATCGTTAGGCGTGGTCAGCAGGTACAGATTGGCAGCACCGTTGCCGCCAGTAGTATCCCAGCCGTTGCCTACGTAAACGCCGCCCGCGTTGATGTCGTACACCGACGCGCCGGTCAGCGACAACGCTTCCGCCGAAGCCGTGTTCATCAAAGTTCCACATGCTGCCGCAGCGATGACTGGCATCAGCTTGGCAAACGAAAACGCTGTCTTCAAAATAAGCTCCTGTTTTATGATGTCAAAATGGCACAAAATAGAATACCATAAACAGTGCAAATATGACAAGTAGGCAGCCGCCCTATTTAACCCGCTGCTTCTCCAGCTTGCGCGCCAGCGTGCGGCGGTGCATGCCCAGCCGCCGAGCCGCTTCGGAGATGTTGAAGTCGGTCTCCGCCAGCACCGCGTGGATGTGCTCCCACTCCAGCGTCTTGACCGACGTGGCGCGGTTGGTCAGCTCCAGCTCTGCCGCGCCGGCCACGTGTTCGAAGGCCGCTTCGATGTCGTCCGTGTTGGATGGCTTGGCCAGGTACTGGCAGGCGCCCAGCTTGATCGCCTCCACCGCCGTGTTGATGCTGGCGAAGCCGGTCAGCACCACGATCAGCATGTCGGCGTCGTGCTGGTGCAGCATCTGCACGCAGGCCAGGCCGGAGGAATTGCCCTTCAATTTCAAGTCCACCACCGCATAGCCCGGCGAGTGGTCGACCAGCAGCGCGCTGGCCTCGTCCACGTTCTCCGCCAGCAGCACCTTGTAGCCGCGCCGTTCGAAGGAGCGCCCCAGGGTGCGGGCGAAGGCGGCGTCGTCCTCGACCAGCAACAGTACGCGTTCTTCTTCAGTAGTCATATTGATTCGATTCCGGTTTGATTTCGATCTCGGCCAGCGGCAGCGTCAGGCGCACCAGCGCCCCGCCCTGCGGCCAGTTCGACGCCGTGACCGCGCCGCCCAAGGTGCGCGCCACGTTCACCACCAGGAACAGGCCCAGGCCTCCGCCCGGCCGTCCCTTGCTGGAGTTGTAAGGCTTGCCCAGCTGCGCCAGGATGTCGGGCGCGAAGCCGGGGCCAGCGTCCATCACCTGCAGCACCAATTGGCCTTCTTCCACGCTGGCCTCCATGCGCAGCCATTGCGGCGACGCTTCCAGCGCGTTGTCGAGCACATTGCAGATCATCTGTTTCAGCGTCGAGTCGGACACTACCGGATGATCCGGCGCGATGCGGTTGTCGAATTCAAACGCCACCACCGGCCGCCCGACGCGCCATTCCGCCACCAGCTCGGCCAGGAAGGTGTTGATGGTGGTGGCCGCCGACGATTCGCCGCGCGTCTCGCCGGCCGACAGCAGGATGCCGCTGACGATGGACTTGCAGCGCTTGAGCTGGGTCTGCATCTCGCCGATCTCTTCCAGCAGCTCGGCGTTGGCCTTGAACTCCGGCATATGCTTCCAGTCGCCGAGGATGACGGCCAGCGTCGCCAGCGGCGTGCCCAGCTCGTGCGCCGCGCCCGAGGCCAGCAGGCCCATGCGGATGATGTGGTCTTCTTCGGCGGCGCGCTGGCGCAGGTCGGCCAGCTTGGTGGCCGTTACCCGCATATTGCGCATGATGCGCGTGATGAAGATGACCAGCAGCGCCGCATCCAGCACGAAGCAGATCAGCATGCCCTGCACATACAGGCTGAGGATGCCGCGCGCATGATCCAGCGGCAGCGCCAGCGGTTCGGAAAACAGCGCCAGCCCGGCGATGCAGGTGCCGGTGACGCCGACGATGGTCCAGGTCGACCACGACTCCAGCAGCACCGCGCCCAGGATCACATGCAGCAGGTACAGGAACACAAAGGGATTGGTGGCGCCGCCGCTCAGGTAGAGCTGCGCCGTCAGGCTGGCGATATCGACTGTCAGCGCCAGCAGCAGCTCGCTGTTGGACACCACCTGGTTTTCCTGCCAGCGCAGGGTGCTGGCGATGTTGAAGGCGATCAGGCAGGCCAGCACGTTCAGCATGGCCGGCAACGGCAGCTGCACTTCGAACACCATGGTGGCGGCGAAGATGGTGGTGATCTGGCCGACCACGGCGATCCAGCGCAGCTGTATCAGCTGCTGCATGTTCTTGTGGCCGGCCGCGTGGGTGATGGTGTTGGCCGAAGCCTTCACCGCCGCCAGCGGTTCGATCACGGGCGCGTTGGGACGCCCCCGGTCGTATGGATTATCGTTTTTCCTGGCCATTTATGCGTCAGTTTGTGGTTTGCGTCCCTCGCGGACGACCCATGCGGCGCCGCCGGCGACCATCAGTGCCAGCGCGAACCAGGTGACAGCATAAACCAAATGGCTGTTGGCGAAGGAAACCACCGTCAGGCCGCCGATGGGCGCACCTTCGGCGGCGCCGGCGACAGCGTCGGCATCGACGAAGTATGGCGCCACAGCCGGCAAGCCGCGTGCGCGGGCGATGGCCTGCACATCACGCGTGTACCAGTAGTTGCGCGCCGGTTCGTTCTGGCGCAGGCGGCCGGACGCCTCGCCCATCCGCAACAGACCGCTGATGCTGACCGGCGCAGTGCCGGCAACGCGGGCGGCGGCGCAGGCATCGGCCGCAGCGGCAGGCGGCGCGGGCTGCGGGGCCCAGCCGCCGGAACCGGCGCGGATGAAGCCGCGGTTGACCATGACGATGCCGCCGTCGGCCGTGCACAGCGGCGTCAGCACCCAGTAGCCTATGCCACGGTCCAGCGAGGCCAGCACTTGCGTGTCCGAGCCTTGCAGGTAGACGCCGCTGAGCTGCACGCGGCGGTAGTCGTCGGCCTCGGCGTTCAGCTGCGGCCATTGCGCGCTGGCGGGCGCCGCCACCGGCGCCGCATGCACGCGCTGCTCGACGCGCTCGATCAAGGCCAGCTTCCATTGCAGGCGGAATATTTGCCAGGTCCCCAAAGCAAAAAACCCTGCGAACATCAACCCGGCCGCAATGGCCAGGCTGACGCGCAGGGCGCGGGAACGTGGGCGCGATGCCCCCGTCGTCATTGCATGTCGCGCATGTTGTGCACGTCCGTACCCATGGACGGCATCATGTTGACGTTCATGTGGTACATGACCCAGATCGAACCGGCCAGTACGATGACCAGCAGCACCAGCGTGAACATGGTCGCCAGCAGCGACCAGCCGCCTTCGATCTTGCCGTTCATGTGCAGGAAGTACACCATGTGCACCACTACCTGCACCGCCGCGAAGGCCAGGATCACCGCAGCGGTGGTGCTGGACTTGTCGAAGGCCTTGGTCATGACCAGGTAGAACGGAATCGCGGTCAGGATCACCGACAGCATGAAGCCGATCGCGTAGTCCTTCAGGCTGCCGTGGGCGCCTGCTTCATGGCCGTGGCCGTGGTCGTCATGACCGTGACCGTGGTGGTCGTGATTGTGTGCGCTCATGGCAGGACTCCCATCAGGTAGACAAAGGTAAATACGCCGATCCAGATCACGTCCAGGAAGTGCCAGAACATCGACAGGCACATCAGGCGACGGTTGTTCTCAGGCGTCAGGCCGTGCTTAGCCAGCTGGAACACCAGCGTGATCAGCCAGATCGAACCGAAGGTCACGTGCAGGCCGTGGGTGCCGACCAGCGCGAAGAACGAGGTCAGGAACGCGCTGCGTTGCGGGCCCGCGCCTTCGTGGATCAGGTGGACGAACTCGTCCAGTTCCAGGTACAGGAAGGCCATGCCGAACGCACCGGTGATCAGCAGCCAGACGATGGTGGCCTTCAGGTTTTTACGCTGCGAGGCGATCATCGCGAAGCCGTAGGTGATCGACGACATCAGCAGGAAGCCGGTGTTGAGCGCCACGGTCGGCAGGTCGAACAGCTCGGCGCCGGTCGGACCGCCCGCGTAGTTGCGGCCTAGCACGGCGTACGCCGCGAACAGGCCGGCGAACAGCAGGCAGTCGCTCATCAGGTAGAGCCAGAAGCCCAGCAGCGTGCCGTTCTCCGGGTGGTGTTCGCGCACGTAGTAGCGTGCGCTTGGGTCGGCGCTCACGGCGCCGTTAGCGATAGTTTCAGACATGGCTTTCCAGCAAACGAGTATGCGCTTCTTCGGTGCGGACGACTTCTTCCGCAGGGATGTAGTAATCGCGCTTGTAGTTAAAGGTGTGCGTGATGATGGCGGCCATCATGGCGACGAACGCCAGGGCAGCCGGGATCCACATCTGCCAAACCATGGCGAAGCCCAGGCCGAACGTCAGTGCCGAGATGATGAAGCCGGCAGCGGTGTTCTTCGGCATGTGGATGGCCACGAAGCCTTTGGTCGGACGCTTGTAGTTGTTGGCCTTCATGTCGGCCCAGCTGTCGCTCTCATGCACCACTGGCGTGAAGGCGAAGTTGTAGTCCGGCGGTGGCGACGAGGTCGCCCACTCCAGCGTACGGCCGCCCCATGGGTCGCCGGTGACGTCGCGCAGCGCGTCGCGGTTCTTCCAGCTGACGTAGAACTGCACCAGCATCGCGCCGATACCTGCGGCGATGATCAGCGCGCCGATGGCGGCGATCACGAACCATTTTTGCAGCGAAGGATCTTCGAAGTGGTTCATGCGGCGGGTCACGCCCATGAAGCCCATCACGTACAGCGGCGTGAAGGCAACCCAGAAGCCCACCAGCCAGCACCAGAACGATACCTTGCCCCAGAACTCGTCCAGCTTGAAGCCGAAGGCTTTAGGGAACCAGTAGTTCAGGCCGGCGAAGCAGCCGAACACCACGCCGCCGATGATGACGTTGTGGAAGTGGGCGATCAGGAACAGCGAGTTGTGCAGCACGAAGTCGGCAGGTGGTACGGCCAGCATCACGCCGGTCATGCCGCCGATGGTGAAGGTCAGCATGAAGCCGACGGTCCACAGCATAGGCACGTCGAAACGCACGCGGCCTTTGTACATGGTGAACAGCCAGTTGAAGATCTTGGCCCCGGTCGGGATCGAGATGATCATCGTGGTAATGCCGAAGAACGAGTTCACCGACGCGCCGGAGCCCATCGTGAAGAAGTGGTGCAGCCATACCAGGTAGGACAGGATGGTGATCACGACGGTCGCATACACCATCGAGGTGTAGCCGAACAGGCGCTTGGCCGAGAACGTCGACACGATTTCCGAGAACACGCCGAATACCGGCAGCACCAGGATGTAGACCTCAGGGTGGCCCCAGATCCAGATCAGGTTGACGTACAACATCGGGTTGCCGCCGAGGTCGTTGGTGAAGAAGTTGGTGCCGACCATGCGGTCCAGCGACAGCATGGCCAGGGTGACGGCCAGGATCGGGAAGGTCGCGACGATCAGTGCATTGGTGCACAGTGCGGTCCAGGTGAAGACCGGCATTTTCATCAGGGTCATGCCTGGGGCGCGCATCTTGACGATGGTGGCGATCAGGTTGACGCCCGACAGTGTCGTCCCTACCCCGGCCACCTGCAGCGACCAGATGTAGTAATCGACCCCGACATCAGGCGAGGCGGCGATGCCCGACAGCGGCGGGAAAGCCAGCCAGCCGGTGCGGCCGAATTCGCCGATGAACAGCGAGACCATGGTCAGCATGGCGCCGAAGGTGGTCATCCAGAACGAGAAGTTGTTCAGGAACGGGAAGGACACGTCGCGCGCACCGATCTGCAGCGGCACCACGTAGTTCATCAGGCCCGTCACCAGCGGCATCGCCACGAAGAAGATCATGATCGTGCCGTGGGCCGTGAAGATCTGGTCGTAGTGGTGCGGCGGCAGCATGCCGGCGTTGTCGCCGAAGGCGATCGCTTGTTGGGCGCGCATCATCAGCGCATCGGCGAAGCCGCGCAGCAGCATGACGATCGCCAGCACCATGTACATGATGCCGATTTTCTTGTGGTCGATGGAGGTGATCCAGTCGCGCCACAGCGGGCCCCACAGGCGGAATTTGAACATGACGGCCAGCAGCGCGAGGCCGCCGATTGCCACCATGGCGAAGGTGCCGATCAGGATGGGCTCGTGGTATGGAATTGCTTCCAGCGACAGCCGCCCAAAGATCAGTTTGGTCAGGTTGAGATCAGACATGGTCATTCTTTACGGATTGGTTGAGCCGTGGCGGTGGCGACTTTAGCTGGTTCGCACACATCTTTCGGCAGATCTTTCGCGGCAGCGGCAGCCTGCATGCGCATGGCGTCCTGCTCCATCTGGGCATTCATGCAGACCGAACCTTCGGCCACGCAGCGGTTCAGCACCAGGTCGTACAGGCCTTTATCGACGCTGCCGAAGTGCATGATCGGATGCTTGATGGTCGGCTTGTCCAGGTCCAGGTAGCCGGCGCGGGTCAGCGTGCCGCCGCCTGCGCGGGTTTTCGCTACCCAGGCGTCGAAGTCGGACTGGCTCACGCCGTGGTACTTGAACTTCATGTCCGAGAAACCGGCGCCGCTGTAGTTCGACGAGAAGCCGTCGTACACGCCCACCTTGTTCATCACCGCGTTCAGCTGGGTTTCCATGCTAGGCATGGTGTAGACCATACCGGCCAGCGCAGGGATGTAGAACGCATTCATCACGCTCGACGAGGTCATGTGGAAACGTACCGGCACGTCGATCGGCGTCACCAACTCGTTGACGGTGGCGATGCCTTGTTCCGGGTAGATGAACATCCACTTCCAGTCCATGGCCACGACCTGCACTTCCAGCGGCTTGACGCCGACGGCGACCGGACGATTTTCATCGATGCGGCTCAGCGGACGGTATGGGTCCAGCAAGTGGGTGTAGATCCAGGTGATCAGACCGAGGACGATGATGATCAGCAGCGGAGCGCCCCAGATCAGCAGTTCGAGTTTGGTGGAGTGATCCCAGTCCGGCTTGTACTCGGCGGAAGTGTTGGACTTCCGGTAGCGCCAGGCGAACAGGCAGATCAGGAACATGACGGGTACGATAATCAACAGCATCAGCAGAGTTGACACAACAACAAGGTGTGCCTGCTGGGCGGCGATATCACCGGACGGATTCAACACGACCGTGTTGCAGCCTGCTAGCCACAACAGCGGTGCGAGGAACAGTCCACGACGCGCGAGAGGAGGAATCATGAGGTAATCTACGTTACAGTATGTGGATGATGTGTTACTGTACCAATCACGGAATGTTCTTGCCATTGGACACTTTGTCCCAGGTGCCAGGACATGATCGTGATAAAAATATCAACGCACAGAGACAGAGATTATGGCCACTACGACTACACCAAATGGCGTGCAGGTTGGCGCCCAAGAACCATCTCAGGCCGGTAACGATGCACGCAACATCAACACCCGGGACGACGACCACATCTCCCCCGGCGAAATAGCGGTCGGCGTCGTCATCGGGCGCGCTTCCGAGTATTTCGATTTCTTTGTCTACGCGATTGCTTCAGTACTCGTGTTCCCTTCGCTGCTGTTCCCGTTCGACGGGCGCCTGGAAGGGACTCTTTATGCGTTCACCATCTTTTCTTTTGCCTTTATTGCAAGGCCTATCGGTACCGTCATCTCGATGGCGATTCAGCGCCGCTACGGGCGTGAGGCCAAGCTGACCGGGGCGCTGCTGCTGCTGGGTTCGACCACCGCCGGCATTGCCTTCCTGCCATCCTACGCCGACAGCGGCTTCTACGCCATCTTGATCTTGTCGGTGTTGCGCATCGGCCAAGGCCTCTCGCTGGGCGGCTCGTGGGACGGCCTGCCGTCGCTGCTGGCGCTGAACGCGCCGGAGAACAAGCGCGGCTGGTACGCCATGCTGGGCCAGCTCGGCGCGCCGACCGGCTTCTTCATCGCCGCCGGCCTGTTCTGGTACCTGATCGGCAACCTGACCGACCTCGACTTCATGGACTGGGGCTGGCGCTATCCGTTCTACGTGGCTTTCGCCATCAACGTGGTGGCGCTGTTCGCCCGCCTGCGCCTGACCTCGACCAGCGAATACGCCAAGCTGCTGGAAGAGCGCGAGCTGCAACCGACCAGCGTGATGGAAATGGCCAGCTCGCAGGGCCGCAACCTGATCATCGGCGCCCTCGCCGCGCTGGCCAGCTACGCGCTGTTCCACCTGGTGACGGTGTTCCCGCTGTCGTGGATCACGATTTACTCGCCGCGTTCGGTATCCGGCTTCCTCGGCACGCAGATGATAGGCGTGGTGCTGATGGCTGTGGGCGTGGTGGCTTCCGGCGTCATCGCCGACCGCATCGGCCGCCGCCGCACGCTGGGCACGCTGGCCATCCTGATCGCGGTGTTCAGCGGCTTCGTGCCGATGCTGCTCAACGGCGGCGAAGGCGCGCAGGATACCTTCATCATGCTGGGCTTCGCTCTGCTGGGCCTGTCGTACGGCCAGGCTGCCGGCGCTGTCACCGCCAACTTCCCGGCGCAGTACCGCTACACCGGCGCGGCCTTCACGTCGGATCTGGCGTGGCTGGTTGGCGCAGGTTTCGCACCGCTGGTGGCGCTGGGCGTGTCGTCGCAGTTCGGCCTGGCGTATGTGGGGCTTTACCTGCTGTCCGGCGCGGTCTGCTCGCTGGCAGCGCTGAGCCTGAACCGCCGCCTCGACATCCGCAACTGATCGTCCCCGCCTGACCAAGCCCGGCTGCACTGCCAGCCGGGCTTTCCCTCCTGTGGCAAAATAAGCAAACTTTCCCCACACGGAGTATTCAATGAAGGTATGCATAGTCGGCGCCGGCGCCATTGGCGGATTTATCGGCGCACGCCTCGCTGCGGCCCAGGCCTGCGATCTGAGCGCCTACGCGCGCAGCGACACCCTGGCCGCCCTGCGCCAGCACGGCTGGCGCCTGCAACAAGCCGACACCCTGATCCAGGCGCCCGCCCGCGCCAGCGACAACGCAGCCGAGCTCGGCCCGCAGGACGTGGTCATCATCGCCGTCAAAGGCCAGGCGCTGGCCGCCGTGGCTCAACAGATCGCCCCGCTGCTCACCCCGGACACCATCATCCTGCCCGCCATGAACGGCGTGCCCTGGTGGTTTGGACAGGGCGTAGCGGCTATCGGCGATGAACCGCTGGCCAGCGTCGACCCGGGCGGCGCCATCGCCGCCGCGCTGCCCTACCGCCAGATGCTGGGCTGCGTGGTCCACGCCAGCACCTCCACACCTTCACCGGGACTGGTCAGCCACAAGATGGGCAATGGCCTGATCGTCGGCGAACCGGCGGGCGGCGATTCCGAACGCGCCCAACAGCTGGGCGCACTGCTGCGCGCCGGCGGCTTCGACGTCAAGGTATCGGCCGACGTCCGCTACGACATTTGGTATAAATTATGGGGAAATATGACCCTGAATCCGGTGTCGGCCATCACCGGCGCGACGGCGGACCGTATCCTGGACGACCAACTGGTGGCCGAGTTCTGCCGCGCGGCCATGCGTGAAGCGGCCGTTATTGGCGAGCGCATCGGCTGCCATATCGCCGAAACGCCCGAGCAGCGCCATCTGGTGACGCGCAAGTTGGGCGCATTCAAAAGCTCCATGCTGCAAGACGCCGAAGCCGGCCGCATGCTGGAACTGGACGCCTTGGTGGCGGCCGTGCGCGAGATCGGCCAGCGCTTGCAGCTGGCCACCCCGCACATCGACGCCCTGCTGGGCCTGACCCGGCTGTTCGGCCGCGTGCACGGCCTGTATCCGGAAGCCCAGCAATAAGCTAAAACATCAGCAGGAGATCAGCGCTCGTCGCGGTTGCCTCGTTCATCGCGGCTGCCCGACTGGCGCTGGGCTGGATCGCTGTTTTCCTTGTTCTTCGTATCGCGGCTGGTATCCACGCTCTGCTGCTGGCTGCCGCCGCGGGTGCCGCTCTGCTGCGAGCCCGGCGTGCCCGATTGTTTGCTGGTATCTTGCGGTTTTTGATTCTGAGTCATGATCATCTCCTGTGAGTGTATGAATATGAACGCCCGGCATGGCCGGTAACGCATCATCATCCAGGCGACCACGACACGGTATAGGCGCTCCACTCCGGACCGTGTAAGACAAGACTGAGTTCCTGAAGAACATAGAGCTAGCGATCAAGAAGAATTAACTGCTCCTCCGTGAATCCTGCACGCAGCGAGCAGTAAATTACTTTTCCAAGTGACCTGGCCGACTCACCGCCTCTCCTGGCGCCAGTTATATGCACACTAGGCATGGGAACTTTTTGGGCTTCAGCTTGTAGCTCATCCCCCAGAAGGAAAATTTCCGCTACAAGTTTTCCGTTTAAAAAAATATCGCCATTCGGATTAAGCTCAACGGTAACAACAGAGATCGGATGAGAACCATTCATTGCACGCTCCTGCGCTACTGGACCTGACCACGTTCATCATACAGCTCGCACTCATCTCCTTGAACTTTGGCCGATAGACGTCGAGCTATTTCCCCCATCTTTATCAATACTTCAACGTCGGCATTTTTAACTGTGATTTTCCCCCGTCGGAAAGAAAACCATACGACATCGTCGCTCTCGCCGCGGTTTGCGTGGCTAGTCCAGACCGCGATGCCTTCGTTCTCGATGCGTATGATCTCACCGCTGGGAGAGGTGGCTTCAGCAAAGCCATCCATACGCATTTCCGCATCTTCGGCAACTAGTTGTTCCCATTCAGCTATCGTAATGACAGGGCCGTCCTTATCAAACCAATTCTCTTTTCTAGTGATATGAGTTTCGTACCCCATCGCGGCTCCATCCATACAATAATTCAAGGCCAACTCCTGAGTGCGAATAATCGACTCGGGAGCTGAACTGCGTGTCAGGCACCCGGCGGAACCGGATTTTCTTCAGATGACCAGGTAACGGCGGAAATCTTCCACCCACCCTCCGTACGCACCAGCTGCCAGCTCTCCTTACCCCAAGCACTCTTATAAGTTCCGATCATAAAAGTATAATCAAACCAGACATGTGCAATATCGCCATCCGTATCGATGCGGACATTGGAGAAAGTTTCAGACTGCGGCGCTTTGTTTTTCGCGATACTGTCAATGAACTTCCGAGGACTGCCGCCCGCCTGAACCCTGATAGCTACCGGCTCCTTCGTATCCTTGATGCTGGCGTTATACCGTTCAACACTGGCATCGGTGTACGTCGCCGTCCACGTAACATCCTCGCGCAAGAAGAGCCCCATGAAAGCAGCAGTATCTTTATTCTTGATTGCCTCCTGAAACTGCCCAATAATTTTCGTGACCTGTTTCTTGCTCACGGCAGGGGTTTCGGCAAAAGCCGGTTGATGTGTAACCAGAAAAAGACCACAAGCAAGTGCGACAGCAGAAAAGACAACTCTCATCGTTTATCCCTTGGAATGAAAACTACCGATTGGCTGTGATCTTGGTGAGTAACAGCTCTAAAACTGTAACTCATTTGACAATGTTTGTCAGTTTCGATGAAGTCCCACACGTGCGGATAGCCCGAGTCCACCAAAAACCACGCGGCGTTGCGCAAATGCCTCAATGTTGCAAACGGTGCCATATCCGTTTCCCCCAGCACCACCTCCCCATGACTCGCACAGCCATGCGTTTGGCTCGCTAAGCCACTGCAAAGTCGCCAGTCACCCCTCGGTTTCGCTCTAAGATCGGCTCATTGCAGTAATGACACCGTTTCTGAGAACCCCCATGAAACCAGCTTTGAATGTGCACGCGGCGCTGTCCGGTAAGCGCGTACTGATTACCGGCAGCACCGGCTTCCTCGCCAAGGTAGTGCTGGAAAAACTCATCCGCAGCGTGCCCGACATCGGCCGCATCGTGCTGGTGATACGCGGCGGCCGCGGCAAGACCAACGGCGATGCCCGCACCCGCTTCGAGCGCGACATCGCCACTTCTTCCGTGTTCGACCGCCTGCGCGCCGAAAAGCCGGCCTTCCTGGCCGAGTTCTTCGCCGAGCGCATCGAATGCATCACCGGCGAAGTGACCGAGCCCTGCTTCGGCCTGCCACTGGCAGGGTTCAACACGCTGGCCCGCCGTATCGACCTCGTGGTCAACGCCGCCGCCAGCGTCAACTTCCGCGAAGCACTGGACGAGGCGCTTGCGATCAACGCCCTCAGCGTGCAGCACATCGCCGAACTGGCGCGCATCGCCAACGCGCCGCTGGTGCAGGTATCGACCTGCTACGTCAACGGCTACAACCGCGGCGACATGCTGGAGCAGAACGTGACGCCGGCGCGCGCCGCCATCCCGCGCCACGCCGACGGGCATTATGATTTATACGGTTTACTCCAACACCTGCAGCACCGCGTGGCCGCCATCAAAGCCGACACCAGCGATGCCGAACAACTGCCCCGGCGCCTGACGGAGCTGGGCATCGCCGAAGCCAACTACCACGGCTGGAACGACACCTACACCTTCACCAAATGGATGGGCGAGCAGTTGGCGATGCAAGCCATGCGCGGCAAGACGCTGACCATCGTGCGCCCTTCCATCATCGAAAGCACGCTGCAGGAGCCGGCGCCGGGATGGATCGAAGGCGTCAAGGTGGCCGACGCCATCATCCTCGCCTACGCACGCGGCAAGACCAGCTTCTTCCCGGCCAAGCCGAACGAGATCGTCGACATCGTACCGGCCGACCTGGTCGCGAACAGCATCTTGCTGGCAGCAGCAGAGGCTCTGACCGAACCTGGCGCTATGCGCATCTACCAGGCTTGTACCGGCTCGGCCAATCCGATCTCGGTGGGCCGCGTGATCGAATTATTCCAGACCGAATCGCAACGCAACTGGCGCAACTACGAGCGCCTGTTCTACAACGAGCCCAAACATGGCTTCCGCGTCGTGAGCCGTCCCGTATTCCTGTTGATGCTGCGGGCCATGAGCCTTGGCGCAACCGCCTGGAGCGGCGTACGCCGCCTGCTGGGCGCGGGCGAATCGCCCAAGCTCGAAGCACTGCGTACCACGCAGCTGCTGGCATTGACGTTCTCGTTCTACACCGCGCCGCGCTATGTGTTCCATAACAAATCGCTGATGGCGCTGGCCCGGCGCTTCGGCAGCGAAGACCAGGCGCGCTACGCGGTGGACCCGGCCATCATCGACTGGCCGGACTACCTGTGCCGCATCCACATGACGGGCTTGAACCGTTATGCGCTGCGGCCGCGCTCACCCAAATCGGTGGAAGCGGCAGCGGCGGCAGCGCCTGCGCCGACGACGGAAGCAGAAGCACGACCAGTAAAAATATAAGCGGACACCGACAAAGATTCGGCGCCGCACGAGGAGACAGCATCACATGAGCAAACCAACCGCAGCACCGGCGGCAATGACGCGGCGCGACTATGCATGGCACCGCATGGACACCGACAAGAACCTGATGGTCATCAACAGCATCCTGCTGTTCGAAGGCCAGGTCGACATGGAGCGGCTGATTTCCACCATCGGCCTGCGCCTGCCCAACTACCCGCGCTTCACGCAGAAGGTGGTGCAGCGGCGCGGCCGTCCGCACTGGGTCGAGGACGACCAGTTCAACATCGCCCAGCACATCAAGCTGGAACAGATGTCGCAGGAAGTCAGTCGCGAAGAGCTGCAGGGCCACATGACCCGCATCGCCCACCTGCCGCTGGAACGCGACCGGCCGATGTGGCATATGACGGTGCTGGACCGCGTCAACGGCGGCCACGCCATCGTGTTCCGCGTCCACCACTGCATCACCGACGGCCTGGGGCTGGTGCATGTGCTGAACCACCTCACCGACGACAACGGTGTGCATGGCCGCACGCCCTCCCCGGTTGGCCATCCGCACCGCGCCACGGTGGCGCACAACGCCGTGTGTTCGGCGGTGGCGCGCGGCGTATCGTGGCTGAAGATCGCCTTCCACGTGGCGCGGCTGTCGGTGCTGTGGCCCGACGCGCAGAGCCAGTTCAAAGCGCCGATGACGGGCGCCAAGCAGTTGGTATGGCTTCCGCCGCTGGAGATGGACCGCGTGCGCGCCATGTCCAAGCGCATGGGCGTGACCTTGAACGATGTGTGGGTGGCGGCCGTCTCCGGCGCGCTGCGCCAGTACCTCGGCGAACGCGGACAGCGGCCCGACGGCCGCGCGCTGCGCGCCGCCGTCACCTTCAATCTGCGCGAGAAGGCCAACGCTTTCCAGCTTGGGAATGAGTTCGGCCTGGTGGCGGTGGATCTGCCGACCAATGTGGACGATCCCTGCGTACGGCTGCGCCAGTCCAGCGACCGCATGACGGCCATCAAGCGCTCACACCAGCCGCGCGCGACGATGGCTTTCCTGTCGATCGCAGGCTGCCTGCCGACCGCCCTGCAGCACTTCGCGCTGAACCTGTTCACGTCCAAGGGCTCGGTGGTGCTGACCAATATTGAAGGCCCGGGCAGCCGCCGTTACCTGGCCGGCTCGCGCATGACGGATCTGATCTGCTGGGTGCCGCAGGCAGGCAAGCTGGGCGTGGGGTTGGCCTTCATCTCGTATGCGGGACAGATCCAGCTGGCCCTGTTCGTCGACACCGACCTGGTGCCCGACCCGGAGCGCCTGATGACGCTGACCTACGATGCCTTCGAGGAACTGGAGCTTGCCACCCGCGCCGCGCCGGCTGAAACGCCAGAGGAAGCCGTCGACAGCGAACTGACCGGAGCACCGCTGGCCCCTGCCCGTTAGCCAGTCGTATCGAAGTCCGTGCCGGGGAAGAAGCGTTCAATAATGCGCTTCATTTCCGGCGTGGCGTCGCCATTAGTCGCCGCCCTGGTGTCAGATGGAACTGCTCGATGAAGTGGATTGGACTTTCGTTTGCACCAAATGAGGGGCGCTACGGCTGTATCTTGGTCGATCCCTTAGTCCCGCTTCCTTCCGAAGTCTGTTTTCGGTAAACACATTTCCTTTCCAGGCACCAAGCCCAACTGTACTCATCTCCTCGTTTTTTACTCTCTCACCATCAAAGTCCGTCTCTCCGTCAACAGCGCTGCCTGTCAGGTAATGGAGAGCATGAATCAGCTCGTGAGCCAACACGAGCCAAGACGGCGTATCAAAGGCATAATTCGCATTGCAGGGGTCATAATCAACACACAATACCCTTCTAATCTTACGTGCTCCGCTTCCCCCAGTTTGGTCTTTGTCTTCAGACCAAGTGCGCCCCTCGCTATAGTAGATTGCAGATGATTCCTTCGCCATCGCTGCTTTCGTCTCAGTTATCAGAGACAAGCTCACTTCAGAAGGGCTGGAATCAGTCAAGGATGGCGCGGAGCCCGACGAAGTAACAACGGTTGTCGACGACGACTCCGGGCTTGGATGAGACAACGCGAAGACGCCTAGAGTTGACCTTGGGCCGGGAAGAGCATCTGCGGATGACGATGAGGAGCTCTCGCTTGAACGAAGCAACCCCGGGGTATTAAAAGATGAAGCAGGCCCGGATGAAGTAGCCGTAGATGCCGAGGATGGCCCTCGGTTTGGAGGTGGCGCCACACGGATAGCCCGGCGTGCACCTCTTATTTGCTGGTTTTCACGTCGCTTGTTTGCTTTAATCGTTACCGACTTCCCTGCTTCTATCTCGCCTTGTATGTAAACAAGTAAAAGTTTTCCAGTCTTATATTTGTAGATATCGTCTAAATCCCGAAGAACACGACCTAAAAAATCGCTTCGAACGAGTGCCATAGTCTCGTGATCCAATTTAAAATCATCTTCTATTCCGATGCCAAACTTTGTTCTGGTAATCGCCATCGATCCCTCCTGGTTGCCCTTTCCTATAGCGTAGCATGTTGTTAATTTTAAAAGTACTCAAAATCTCCGATGTGATCGACGCCGCATCGACTCAGGAGTTGAATCATGCATCAAGCATCAAGCATCAGGCTGCACCGGATTTTCTTCAGATGACCAGGTAACGGCAGAAATTTTCCACCCAGTCTCCGTTCGCACAAGCTGCCAACTTTCCTTGCCCCAAGCGCTTTTATAGGTCCCCACCATGAAAGTGTAATCAAACCAGACGTGTGCAATATCGCCGTCCGTATCGATGCGGACGTTGGAGAAAATTTCAGACTGCGGCGCTTTGTTTTTCGCGATACTTTCAATGAACTTACGAGGGCTGCCACCTGCTTGAACCCTGGTAGCCAAAGGCTCCTTCGTGTTCTTTATGCTGGCGTTATAGCGTTCGACACTGGCATCGGTGTACGCGGCCGTCCACGTAACATCCTCTCGCAAGAACAGCCCCATAAAGCCGGCTATATCCTTGTTCTTGATTGCATCCTGAAACTGCCCAATAATTTTCCCTACCTGCTTCTCGCTCACACCAGTGTTTTCAGCAGACGCTGGCTGATGCAGCGATAGAAGTAGACTGCAAGTCAATACGGCAAAAGAAAAAACTATTTTCATCATTTCTCCTTATGGAATCAAAACTCGTCACCAGATTTTCCACCACGATTTCCCAGGCGCTTGCTTAGCCGCTTCCTCAGGCCTCCTGAGGTAGTAGTTGAACTTGGTCTTGTAGTCCCACTCATCCCATGGGGCTACGCCAAAGAGCCCGTCCATGACCTGGCCAAGCATACGTGCGGTAACGTAGGCCTCCGTGGCTATTTCTCCCGACTCCATGTTGCGGTAGGCCAGCTCGCCGTCTTCGTCGACAAGCTGCTCAGCTTGCAACCACGGCAGTTCAAGTTCCATGGGGACGCCATCATCGCTCGTCTTATCCAAGGTGTGTACGCGCGAACGAACTCGCACGCCCTTTTCCCAGATGGCATAGCCGAACGAACCGCCGGAGTCGTAGTGGCAGAAAACCACAATCACCTCCGGGCTTCCGAGTGCAGATAACAGCGCCGGTTCCAGCGCCTGCCCTTCGAAAAGAACTCGTTCCGCAAGTTCACCGTTGTAAATAAAGGTCGCACCGTTCTTCGATTCGACCGCTATGTTGCCCGGTACGCGAATGTCATGATAGTTTCGAATTTCAGAAGCCGGAATGGGGTGAAATGCGCTGCCGAAGGCACGCCGTATCATCTCCTGCTCATCCCCTGGAGTGAATGAGTCAGGCTTAAATGCCACACCTGCTGTCGACAATCCCATTACGTTTTCCTCCTTGGCCGCTATTGGCTGGAACTCAAAGAACCTTCACTCGTGTTTCGACTACCTGCTCCATGGATTCAACCGCGTCGAAGATGTGCGCCAACGCTCCTTCCATGGCTTTGGCGGTCGCGTTACCGCTTTGGTTGGTGATGATAAAAACTGCCAACTCATACTTGGGAACGATGTAGGCATAGCATTGCGCGCGCGGCACCCCGCCATGATGGACGAAGTGCGTGCCCAGCTGTCGGCTCTGGCCTATGTTCCAAAAGTAGCCGATGCTGAAGTCATCCTCAAAGCGCGCCAGCGGCTTGTGCGATTCGGAAACCGCAGGATGGCCACTCAATTGCAGCCGAAGGTACTTCACCATATCCGGCATGGTCGCCTTCAGATTGCCCGCCGCACCCCAAGGCAGCTGGGGCATCGGCGACGTGGGGACCGGATTGTCGCTGTGATAGCCAGGCGCCAGCCGGCCCACGGCATCAGCAGGCAGGCGCAACCGTACGTCATGCATACCGGCTTCGCGCGCCAGGAATTTTGCGAGCAGCGATTCGTATGGCTCACCGTAGATTCGCTCCAGAACGTGCGCGACCAACTCCGTACCCACGCTCGAATATGCATAGTTCTTGCCTAGCGGACCTTCGATATCAACTTGGTGCAGGTCTTTCCAGAACTGCGGCTGTCCATAGTTTGCATAGGCGAGGTTCAGTTTTCCCGGGGTGCCGTGATCCGTGAAATCCTTCAACACCGTATTGACTTGAAGCGGCAGCATTCCCGGCAAGCCGCTGGTGTGCGTGATCAAATGGCGCAAGCGGATCGGCTCACCACCGGACTGCAAATTTGAATAGCCGGACGGTAAATATTGTTGGACAGGTTCGTCAAGCTTCACCTTGCCTTCGATGACCGCATTCGCCAGCAACAACCCGGCGAAGGTCTTGCTGATCGAACCTATTTCGTACAGCGTCGCATCGGTGGGCCGATTGGCTTTTCCTGTTTCCAACTCCCCCTCATGCACGATGAATTCCTTGCCGCGATAAACCACTACGATCGAGGTGGCGTGCAGCAGTTTTGATTGCAGCAAACTTGCCGCTGCCTGCTTCATTGCCGTGGGAACGTCAGGTGCCGGCGCGGCCTCCGCAGGTTTGCAGAAGGCCAGCAGCAATCCCATTCCAGCAATAGCGACGGAAAGTCTGATCATCGGAAAATCTTCAAGTTACGAGGATACTATTCTCTCACAGTGAATTGCCAAACTGGAAAACAAGAACTTTCGACACTATTGCGATAGATGTCGTCATATCTCTGTCATATTCGACAAGTACATTCAGCTACCACCTTGATACTGGAGCTGAATCGCATGAATACAGTCGTCCAACCCGCGCGGGTCAGCCCTGCCGAGAGCAAGAACACCCCCATCACCGCCGCCGTCTTCTTCCTGCTGCTGGTGGCCGGCCTGCTGTTCAGCGGCTACAGCCTGCGCACCGACGTCACCGAAGCCGGCCCTGTCGCCACCAACTGGCTGCCTTACGTACTGCTCGGCGTGGCCCTGCTGATCGCCCTCGCCTTCGAATTCGTCAACGGCTTCCACGACACCGCCAACGCCGTCGCCACCGTCATCTACACCAACTCCATGCCGGCCAACGCCGCCGTCGTCTGGTCCGGCTGCTTCAACTTCCTCGGCGTGCTGACCTCCAGCGGCGCGGTCGCCTTTGGCATCATCTCGCTGCTGCCGGTCGAACTGATACTGCAAGTGGGTTCCGGCTCCGGCTTCGCCATGGTGTTCGCGCTGCTGATCGCCGCCATCGTCTGGAACCTGGGCACCTGGGCGCTCGGCCTGCCGGCATCGTCGTCGCACACCATGATCGGCTCCATCCTCGGCGTCGGCATCGCCAACGCGCTGATGCACGGCCGCGACGGCACCAGCGGCGTCGATTGGACGCAGGCCGCCAAGGTCGGCTACTCGCTGCTGCTGTCGCCGATGGTCGGTTTCCTGTGCGCCGCCTTGCTGTTGCTGGCGCTGCGCGCTTTCGTCAAGAGCCGCGAGCTGTACGAAGCCCCGGTCGGCAACACGCCGCCGCCCTGGTACATCCGCGGCCTGCTGATCCTGACCTGCACCGGCGTCTCCTTCGCCCACGGCTCCAACGACGGCCAAAAAGGCATGGGCCTGATCATGCTGATCCTGGTCGGCACCGTGCCGATGGCCTATGCGCTGAACCGCGCAATGCCGGTGGACCAGGTCACGCAGTTCGTCGCCGTGGCCCAGGTCACGCAGCAGTCGCTGCAAAGGTATCTGCCGCCCAACGCCCTGCCTGCGGCCGAGCCGCGCCCTGCACTGTCGGCCTACATCCGCAGCAAGCAACTGACGCCGGAGGTCGTGCCTGCGCTGGCCGCGCTGATCGGCGACATCCGCAACGCGGTCAAGCAGCATGGCTCGCTGGCCAAGGTGCCTGCCGAAACCGTGGGCAACGTGCGTAACGATATGTATCTGGCCGCCGAAGCGATGCGCGTGATGGACAAGACCAAGGCCGTGCCCTTCGATCCCGACACCTCCGCCAACCTGAAGGCCTTCAAGCAGCAGCTGGACGACGCCACCAAGTTCATTCCGCTGTGGGTGAAGGTGGCGGTGGCGATCGCGCTCGGCCTGGGCACCATGGTGGGCTGGAAGCGCATCGTCGTCACCGTCGGCGAGAAGATCGGCAAATCCCACCTGACCTACGCGCAAGGCGCGTCGGCCGAAATGGTGGCGATGCTGACCATCGGCGCGGCCGATGCATACGGCCTGCCGGTATCGACCACGCAAGTGCTGTCGTCCGGCGTGGCGGGCACCATGGCCGCCAACCGCTCCGGCCTGCAATGGTCCACCGTCCGCAACCTGGCTATCGCCTGGGTGCTGACGCTGCCGGTGGCGATCCTGTTATCGGGTTCGCTGTTCTGGCTGTTCTCCCACATTTTCTGACCCAGGATAGACCATGCGACTGAATGAAACCGATTTGATGGAACGCGTGCAGCGCGAACTGACCGACAGCTATGACGAAGAGCTGGAGATGGAACTGGAAGACCGCGAGATCGATCCAGTCACCCGCCAGGTGCTGGTCAGCGAACGCAGCGACGAAGCCAAGGAAGCCCGCCGGCTCTACTTCCGCGAGCTGTTCCGCCTGCAAGCGGAGCTGGTCAAGCTGCAGGACTGGGTGGTCCACACCGGCCACAAGGTCGTGATCCTGTTCGAAGGCCGCGATGCCGCCGGCAAGGGTGGCGTCATCAAGCGCATCGTCCAGCGCCTGAATCCCCGCGTGTGCCGCGTGGCCGCGCTGCCCGCGCCGAACAACCGCGAGCGCACGCAATGGTACTTCCAGCGCTACGTGTCGCACCTGCCTGCCGCCGGCGAGATCGTACTGTTCGACCGCAGCTGGTACAACCGCGCCGGCGTCGAGCGCGTGATGGGCTTCTGCACCGACGAGCAGTACGAAGAGTTCTTCCAGACCGTGCCGGAATTCGAGCGCATGCTGGCCCGCTCCGGCATCCAGTTGATCAAGTACTGGTTCTCGATCTCTGACGAGGAACAGAACGCCCGCTTCCTCGGCCGCATCCACGATCCGCTCAAGCAGTGGAAACTGAGCCCGATGGATCTGGAATCGCGCCGCCGTTGGGAGGAATACACCAAGGCCAAGGAGATCATGCTGGAGCGCACCCACATTGCGGAAGCGCCATGGTGGGTGGTGCAAGGCGTAGACAAGAAGAAGGCCCGCCTGAACTGCATCCACCACCTGCTGGAGCAGATGCCGTATGTGGAAGTCGAGCATCCGGCGATCCAGCTGCCGGAACGCGAGTACCACGACGACTACGTGCGCCGCCCGGTGCCCGCCGAAATCATCGTACCGGAAGTGTACTGAGCGACGTTGCTGTGCTAAAGTTGGCCGATCATCCATGTTAGGAGATCGACATGCAACTCGGCGCGTTTTCCATCAGCCTGGCGGTCAAGGACTTGGCCGCCTCGCGGGCTTTCTATGAAAAACTGGGCTTCAAGCAGTTCGGCGGCAACCCCGCGCAGAACTGGCTGATCCTCAAGAACGGCGACCATATCATCGGCCTGTTCCAGGGCATGTTCGAGAAGAATATGCTGACCTTCAATCCGGGCTGGGACCAGAACGCCGCAGCGCTGGACAGCTTCACCGACGTGCGCGAGATCCAGCGCCAGCTGAAGGCGCAAGGCCTCGCCCTCGCCTCCGAGGCCGACGAAACCACCGCCGGCCCGGCCAGCATCATCCTCACAGACCCCGACGGCAATCCCGTTCTGATCGACCAGCACCTGTGAGAGGGCCTTCGCCATGAACCTGAGCCGCATCACGCCCATACTGAGAAGCTTCGACGAAGCGCAGACGCTGGAATTCTATGTCGGCTTCCTCGGATTCAAGGTCGATTGGGAGCACCGCTTCGAACCAGGTACGCCCTTGTACATGCAGGTATCCCGTGGCGACTGCGTGCTGCACCTGACCGAACATTTCGGCGATTGCAGCCCGGGCAGCGCCATCCGCATCGAGACCAGCGGGCTGGATGAATTCCACGCCGCGCTGCTGGCCAAGCAGTTCAAATACGCACGCCCTGGCATCGAGGACATGCCATGGGGCAGTCGCGAGATGTCGATCAAAGACCCATCCGGCAACCGGCTGACCTTTGTCGGCGCCGACACGCCATGAAGCTGCTGCTCGCACTATCGCTGGCGTGCATCACGGCGCACGCGGACGACGGACAAGCAGTACTCAGCTCCACCGGCGGACAGCTGACCCGCTCGACCTTCGCCAAGGGGCTGCAGGAGCTGAAGCTCGGTGCGGTGCCGGCCACAGATAAGCTACAATCCCGCGACGCACAGATGTCCAACGCCATCGCCGGCGCCGCGAAAAAGGACTTTATCCAGGAAGGGATCGAAGCATCCCGGAAAGCGCTGCTGGCGTGCCAACAAGAGACGTCCGCCGTGCTGGTCATGCCATCCTTGCGCAGCGACAGCCAGCAGGCGCATTGTTATCGGTTTTAAAGGAAGTGTATGGCCTGGTTAATCATCAAGTACTTATTAACGTCCGCTGTTGTGGTAGGCGTATCCGAGTTTGCCAAGCGCAGCGACCGCGTGGGAGGCCTGATCGCCGCGCTGCCGCTGGTGACGGTACTGGCCTTGATCTGGCTGTACGTTGAAAAACAGCCCGAGCAAAAAATCGCCAATCACGCCTGGTACACCTTCTGGTACGTGGTGCCGACGCTGCCGATGTTCCTGGCCTTCCCTCTCCTGCTGCCACGCATCGGCTTTTGGCCGACGCTGCTGGCATGCATAGTCCTCACCATCGTTTGCTTCGGCCTGTTCGCGATGCTCGTACGCCGCTTCGGCATCGAGCTGCTTTAACTCAGAAGCGGTGGCGTAAGCCGACGGTGAACTGACGGTTGCCGATACCCGGCTCCTCGCTATTACCTTCCGTGTAGCCGCCGCCGTTATGGTTGCGTATCAGCGCATAGGAGGTGTAGATATCGGTGCGTTTGGAGAACGCATACATATACGCCAGCGCATACTGCTGCGCATCCTGATTCCGCGCGGTGCGGTCGTTCTTGTTGATATACGTCGCAACCACGGTGCTCAGGCCGCACGGCACCGTCACGCCAAGCAGCACATCGCGGCTGTCGGTGGAGGCCACCGGCGCCGGGCCATCGAAATTGACGATGGAGCTGTTCAGCGGCGAGGAGTTCAAGCCACGGTCGACACCATAACCAAACCAGGCCTTGGCCGGACCAAAATCATAGTTCGCACCCAGCAGCGTATTGCGCGCCGAGCCAGTGTTCTTCAGGGTGGCCGTATCGTTGTTCTTGTTGTGGTAAGCCAGCCGCACGTTCAGCGGACCACGGCTATAACCAAACGATCCACCCAGCGCGCGGCTGGCGCGCTGGTCGCCTGCCACCTCGCCCGCCACATACATGGCGTCGGCGCTGAAGCCCTCAATGACCGGCGTGCGATACAACACCGAATTACCAGCCCGGAATCCGGTCGACGACATCAGATTGTTGGAGCGCGCGATCCCGTTGCGCAGCGGGTCGACCACGGTATTGAGCGTGGTGAACAGCGGTGTGTCCTGCAAGCCCGCAGACACCGCGCCGTACTTGGTGCCCAGGCCGACGATGCTGGTGCGGCCGAACAGCGTGCTGTTCTGCGTCGAGACTCCAGTGTCCGCATGAATCCCGCCTTCGATCACAAAGAAGGCCGACATGCCGCCGCCCAGGTCTTCGTTGCCACGGAAGCCCCAGCGGCTTTGCGTCGCCATGCCGCTGGTGGCGCGGGTCGATGTGCCGGCGATGCCGCCGCGGTCTTGCGAGATACCCATGTCCATCACGCCGTAGAACGTCACATTGCTTTGCGCCAGTGCGGCTGCGGAACAAGTAGCCAGGGCGAGCGCACCCATTGCATAAATGCTTTTTTTCATTTTTGTCTCCAGATTTGTGTGTCGGTGAGACGGCGCGCTGTCGGCGCCGCCTCATCCGCAGGTAGGATTTACATCAGCGCGCCGGCTGGATAGCGCCGCGCGGCTCAGGGTCGGGGATGGCTTCGATCTTGCCGAGCACGAAGACGAAGGACACGATGCCGATCAACAGAATCACGCCAGCGACCATGAAGGCGTTGGTGAACGAGTTGGTGGCGCCGACGATCATGCCGGTGACGATAGGAGCAGCCGCGCCCATCAGGTTGTTGGCAAAGTTCATGATGCCGCCGATGGTGCCTGCGCCGCCCTTCGGCGCTATCAGCGATGGCAGCGACCAGCCCACCGGCGCCGCCGAAGCCAGGCCGCCCAAGGCGATGGAGATCCAGAAGATCGCCCAGGCAGGATCGGTGGTCTGCGTCGCGCCGAACACGGCCAGGCCCAGCACCATGCCGCATACCAGCACGCCTTTGCGGACCAGCGATTCGTCCTTGCCACGCGAGATCAGGTGATCGATCAGCCAGCCGCCGACGAACAAGTCGGCCACCGTCGCCACCAGCCACGGAATCGCCGCGTAACCGGCCGACTTCAGGATACTCATGTGCATGGTCTGCACCAGATAGCCAGGCAGCCAGGTCAGGAACAGATAGAACGAATAACCGTAGGCGGCGAAGCCGATGGTCAGGCCCCAGATCTTGGTTTTGGTCAGCAGATAGCCCAGCATATTGAGCGCGCCCGCTTCGGACGGACCTTCCGGCGAAGCGCCACCGTCCTGGATGTAACGCAGCTCTTCCTTGCTCAACTTGGGATCGGCGCTAGGATCGCGGTACAGCACATAGAACGCGATGAAATAGCTGAAGCTCAGCACAGCGGTCAGGCCAAAGCCCCAGCGCCAGCCGAAGGTGACGATGGTCAGCGCCAGCAGCGGCACGCCGATCACGTTGGAGAACTTGGCGGCGGCGTCGAAGATCGCCGTTGCCATGCCGCGCTCATTGCGCGGGAACCAGTAACCTGTAGCCTTGGCGCTGACCGGGAAGGCAGGCGCTTCGGCAATGCCCAGCAGGATGCGCGCAGCGAAGATGCCGGCGAAGCCGCTCGAAAACGCGGTGATCGTAGCCGCCAGCCCCCACAGGAAAGCCCCCCAGCGGCCAACGCGGGTAGGACCGAAACGATCCATCACCATGCCGACCGGAATCTGCAGCAGCGAATAGGACCAGGCGAAGGCACTGAACAGCAAGCCCAGTTCGACCGGCGTCAGGTTAAACAGTTCCTTGATCTGCGGCGCGGCCACGGACAGGCCGATGCGGTCGATGTAGTTGATCAGGACGCCTACTCCGAGCAGCGCGCCTATGCCCCAACGCCGCTTCGGTATCTTCTTGGTGATATCGGTTTTCATTCTGTCTCCCAGTTAAATTATGGATGGCACGCTATTGCTGCGGCTCCGGATACTGCAAAATAAGACTGACCAGCTGCGATGGCGGCAGCGTCAGGTCCAGGCGCAAGCCCGATTCATCGGCCTGCAGCGGTTCAAGATCGCGCAACTGGCTGTCGAGCAAACTTGTTGGCATGTAGTGACCGGTGCGGGATTGCATGCGGCTTTCGATGACGGCACGTTCGCCGTCCAGATGAGCGAAACGCAGCTCAGGGTCGGCCTGGCGCAGCAGGTCGCGGTAGCGCCGCTTGAGGGATGAGCAGGACAACACCAGCCCCTCGCCCCGTTGCGCCGCTTCCCGGATTTTGGCTTGCAGCGTCAACAGCCAGCCGGCCCGGTCGCCGTCATCGAGCGGCACGCCGGCCGACATCTTGGCGACGTTCTCCGCCGGATGAAAAGTGTCCCCCTCAAGGAAAGGCACCCCAAGTTCCGTGGCCAGGCGAGATCCGATCTCGCTCTTTCCACAGCCACTCACTCCCATGACGACCCAACGATATACCGCACTATTGTTCACAGACACTCCAAATTGTTAGCGCTAACAAGACCTGTAGTCTAGCCGGTCGTCATTTTTTGTAAAGGATAATCCGTGTTGCGGCGCACAAACTGTGGTGTGGCTTGGACGCTATGGCCTATCCCACTACTTTGACCATAATTCCGCTTGAAAATTTAGAGCCGAAATGTTAGCGCTATCAATCAAAGACAAAAAAAAGGCCGCGCATTGCTGCGCGGCCTGCATATCATTTTCCTTCAGGCGGCTCCCACAGCTCGACCTTGTTGCCGTCCGGGTCGATCACCCAGCCGAACTTGCCGTACTCCGATTCATCGACCTTGTCTTCGACCTGGCAGCCCTCGGCGCGCAGCGCGGCCAACAGCGCATGCAAGTCATCCACCCGATAGTTGAACATGAACGGCGCGGTGCTCGGAGCGAAATAGTCCGAGTCCTGCTTGAACGGGCTCCACGCCGTGGTTCCCGTGCCGGACCAGCGGAAGGCGACGCCGCCCCACTCCGACACATCGAAGCCAAGATGAACCCGATACCACTCGGTCAGCCGCTTCGGGTCTGGAGATTTGAAGAACACACCGCCAATGCCGGTGACACGTTTCATATAGGGCTCCTGAAAGTAGTGGAACGGCTACTGTACTCCCATGCAGGAACCCGATCAAGCCACTCAGTAAGCGGTCTGCGTGTACGGACGCGATGCCGGGCCTTTGCCCCAATCGGCATTCGGCTTGGCGGACATGGTGAACACCAGCTCGCCGCCGGCGGTGATCTGCTCATGACGCAGGAAGCTTTGCACCAGCGGCTTGCCGTTCAACGTCACGCCGGCCACATACACGTTCTCCGCGCTCAGGCCCACGCTGCGGATGGTGAAGGTCTTCCCGTTCGGCAGATTCATCACCGCCTTGTCGAGGAACGGGCGGCCGATCACGTACTCATTGCTGCCCGGCGCAACCGGGTAAAAGCCAAACGCCGTAAAGGCCAGCCATGCCGACATCTGCCCCAGGTCATCGTTGCCCGACAAGCCCGCCGGCGTGGTGTTGTACTGCGACGCCACCACCTGCGTCAGCCGCTTCTGCGTCTTCCACGGCGCACCGGCGTAGTTGTACAGGTAAGCCACGTGATGCGACGGCTCGTTGCCATGCGCGTAGTGGCCGATCAGGCCGGAGATATCCTCCATGTGCGCATACACCTTCTCGTCCACTTTGGCGTCGAACATCATGTCGATCTTGTTCTGCAGGCCGGCGTCGCCGCCCAGCATGCGGATCAGGCCTGCGTTATCGTGCGGCATATACCACGAGTACTGCCACGCGCTTCCCTCGGTATAGTCACTGCCGAAGTTGGACAGCACCGGATCGAAAGGCTCGCGGAAGGTGCCGTCGGACTTCTTCGCCCGCAGGAAGCCGGTCTTCACGTCGAAGGAATTGCGGTAGTTCTGCGCCCGCTTGTAGTAGCGCGCCGCGATATCCTTCTTGCCCATCTTTTCAGCCATGCGGGCGATGGTCCAGTCGTCGAAGGCGTATTCCACCGTCTTGGACGCCGCTTCCGGTTCCAGGTCGATCGGCACATAGCCCAGCTTCATGTAGTGCTGAAGGCCACCGTACGGGCCGTACTCCGCGCTGCTGGTCATGGCCCTCAAGGCCTCCTCGGCGTCGAAGCCCTTCAGGCCCTTCATGTAAGCGTCCGCAATGACGGGCACCGCGTGGTAGCCGATCATGCACCAGGTTTCAAGGCCGTGGAACTGCCATACCGGCAGGATGCCGTAGGGGCTGGCCTTCTGCGATTCGATCAGCGAGCGCACGAAGTCCACATTGCGCTGCTCCGGCTGGATCAGCGTCAGCAAAGGGTGCAGCGCGCGATAGGTGTCCCACAGCGAGAAGGTCGAGTGGTAGCGGAAGCCCTGCGCCTGATGGACTTCGTTGTCCGGGCCGCGATAGCGTCCGTCGCGGTCCATGAACAGGCTGGGCGCCAGCATGCTGTGGTACAGCGCCGTGTAGACCATCTTGCGCATATCGGGTGCGGCTTCGATCGCCACCGCGCCCAGCGCCTCGTTCCATGCGGCCGATGCCTTGGCGCGTTCGGCGTCGAAATCCCAGCCCGGCATCTCGGCCAGGTTGGCGATCGCGCCCTCTTCGCTGACGGCGGAAATCGCCACCTTCACTTCAAGCTGGCCGTCCGCCGGCACGCCGAAGTCCAGCGCGCCGACCAGCGCCTTGCCCTCGACCATAGCCTTGTCACCCGGGCCGCTGCCAGGGCCGGCGAAGCCTTTGTATTCAACGTCCGTCTCCATGTTGCGCAGTGCGCGCGACGCCAGCGGATGCGAGAACGAGATGGCGAAGTACAGCTGCCGTCCCGCCGCCCAGCCCCGCGTCTCGCGCATGCCGGTGATGAGCGTGTTGTCACGCACCCGCAGGCGCGACCACAGATTCTTGGCCTTGTAATCGTAGATGCTGCTGCGCAGGTCCAGTATCACCTTGGCCGATGCGCCCTTGGCATAACGATAGCGGTGCATGCCCACGCGCTCGCTGGCGGTCAGTTCGACATCGACCTCGTTGTCCATCAGCTTGACGGCGTAGTAGCCCGGCTCCGCATGCTCGTCCTGGTGCTTGAAGCGCGAGCGGTAGCCGCTGAAGGGGCGCTCGGGATAGCCCGGTTCCAGCTTGGTCTCGCCGCTGTAGGGCATCAGCAGCAGGTCGCCCAGGTCGGAGTGGCCGGTGCCGGAGAAGTGGGTGTGCGAGAAGCCCAGTATGCTGTCGTCCTCGTAGCGGTAGCCGGCGGCCCAAGGATAGCTTTGGCGGAACGGCCGCACCTGCGTATCGGGGCTCAACTGGATCATGCCGAACGGCCGCGCCGCACCGGGGAATGTATGGCCGTCGCCGCCGGTGCCGATGAAGACATCGACCGCAGCGGCGGGCGTGGACGGCTGCGCCGCGATGGCGGGAACAGCGAGTGCCAGCGCAAGCGCGCCAGCCGGCAGGAGTTTGGTGACAGACATTCGGCTTCCAATCGTAGGGGGCGATCCAACTTTATAGCCCTGCACGCGGCACCGGTCAACCGGATGCCTTCTTGAAAGCCGCTTGTTTAGCGAATCCGCTAAACTTCCACCCCTATTTGTACCACGGACGGGTAATTTGCAGCGGCCGCACGTCGAGCCGCAGATTGAGGATCGAATACCCCTCCGTCGCTGCCGACGCGTAGCCCACAGTGTCGGCCACGCGGGTGAACTTGAATTCGAAGCCCAGCTCCTGGCGCGGCTCGCCCGGCGCGGCGGTGGCGATGCCGATCGCCTCGGTCTGCGCGTTGTCGATCAGCCTTTCCATCGTCACCAGTACAGCGTTGTGGCCGAGGATGTCGGACGAATACACGGGGTCCTTCAGATAGGGCTTTTGCGGATCGACCTTGCCATCCACCTTGTCGGCCGATGGCGTGTAATAGCGCGTGGACAGGTTGTAGCGGTCGCCGCGATCCAGATAGCTGATGCGCGCGTTCGAGATGTTGAAGTCCTTGCCGTCGCCAACCACCGCCTGCGACAGGTCGAGCAGCAGCGCGCCCTGATAGCCCAGCACCTCAACCTCGCGTGCAGCATTAATCACCATCGCCGTGTTTTCGTCGATGCCCAGTCCCAGCTTGTAGCCCTTCTTCAGCATGGCCGGCAGCATGCGGGCGAAGCGTCCGCGCGCCAGCAGGTGCTGGTCCACGAAGACGTCGTTGCCGATGAAGCCCAGGCCCGGCGCCAGCTCGCGGCCGTCGTTGACGCCCTCGCTCATTGTGGCGAACACGGTCCTGGCGTTGTAGTACATCGTGCTGCTCATGACGGCCGCGCCGGCGCTGGTGCCGGCGATCACGCCGCCGCGCCGGTAGAGATCCCAGATCGCTTCCAGCACCGCAGTGCGGCTGCCGTCCGGACGCACCAGCGCCTGCGTAATCAAGGCCTGGTCGCCGCCGGTAAAGTAAACGCCGCCGGCCGAGCGGATGGAGCTTGCCAGCGCCTGGTCTTCGGCATCGCGCCGGAAGTCGCGGTCTTTCAGCCGCGCCGACAGCGGCACGATAAAGGCTGCCGCGCCGTAGCGGTTCAGGTTAGCCGCCAGGTTGGCGCCGGAGCGTTCAGGATTCGCGGCAGCCGTCGGCAGGACGGCGATGCGCGCCCCGGCTCCACCGGCCAGCTGCACCACCCGCTGCCAGACCACTGCATTATCAGCCCTCAACGCGCCGCCGATGATGACCAGCGAACCTTGCGGCGCGGCCTCCGCCGCATACGCCTGCATGCACCACACCAGCCCAGCCAACAACAACCCTGCAAATCGCCTCATACGCTATTTCCCTTTTTTCGTCTTACGCTTCCTGGTGGCGGGGCCGTACAGATAGGAGGAAATCGCCTCCGTCAGCCGCGCCGCCTTTTCCACATTATCCTTGTTCGACACCATCAACGATACCGCCAGCGCTTCGATCACCGCCACCGCCGCCGTCGCGCTGCTGGGCAGCACGGCATGGCCGCTGTTCGCATACAGCACATGCTCGGACACTTCGACCAGCGGCGAGGCCGGTGCGTCGGTGATCGAAATCACGCAAGCGCCATGGTCGCGCGCAAACTTCGCCAACCGCACCACATCCAGAGCATAACGCGGGAAGGAAATCACCACCAGCAGATCCTTCGGGCCGACGTTGGCCAGGTGGCCGGCCGCCACCTCGGTACCGCCCTGCCCCGCAACTTCCACCACATGCGGGCAGAAAGGCTGCAAGTGCAGCGACAACAAGCCTGCCAGATAGGACGACAGCCCGAAGCCCAGCACATACACGGTGCGCGCGCAGCTCAACTTCTTTACCACCTGCTCCATCTCAGTCTGCGACTGCGCGTTGCGGGTCGCACCGATATTGGCCAGCGCGTACTCCATGCTCTGATCGCCCGGCCACACCGAACCCTGACGGTTCTCTATCGTGTGGCGCAGCTTGTCCACCGGCTGCATCTCCGAATGCAAAGTCTCGGCCACGGCGCTGCGCATTGCGCCATAGTTGGCAAAGCCGATGTCGCGCGCAAAGCGGCTGATGGTCGCGGTCGAGACCTGGCAGCCTTCGGCCATTTCGTCGATCTTCAACGCCGTCACACGCATCGGGTTGCGCAGCACGAAATTGGCTATGCTGCGGTTCGACGCCGAACCTTCGGCCAGCACGGCGGACAACGCATGGCCCAGCGAAGACTGCGCAAACGCCACATCCGCCGACGACGATCGCGCCTTGACTGATCTACTGCTAGTCATCCAGCTCTCCAAATCCGAAAGACCGTAAGCATACTTACATTTTTGGAGAATTTGGCGTCCTATTTTCATACAACTGGAAGTTACAAGAGAATTCGACTACCATACCAAAACATTAACACGGAGAGCGGTCATGGTATCCAGCGTTTCATCGGGCAGTGCGCGCAGAATGGATTTGAGCGTCAGCGCGCAAGACCAGATCAGCATGATCCTCAAGTCGATCAAAGGGCTACGCAAGAAAATCGTGCTGCTCCAAAAGCAGCTGATGGACGAGGCAGACCCGAATGTCCGCCGCCTGTTGGCCAAGCAGATCGAGGATCTGCAGCGCACCGTCGAATTGCTGGAGCGGCAGATCGCGCAGATCGAAGAAGCTGAACGGCGTCGTGCACAGATGCGCGAACAGGCGCACCTGGACATGGTGGCGGAACAGAAACGGTGGGGACAATAGCCGCATCATTCACTGGGAGACCGTCTTGACACGTGCACACCTGAAGAAGCTCGCCTGCATACTGGCCTTGTTCGCCTCCGGCGGCACCTCGGCCATCGACTACTACAACAAGGGCAACGAGCCTGGGCGGCCGTTCTCGCTGGCGGTGCGCGCCGGCGACTATGTGTTCGTATCCGGCCAGCTGGGCACCGGCCCGGCTGGTCTGGCCAAGGGCTTCGAAGCCCAGTCGCGCCAGGCCATGGACAACATCGTCACCATCCTCAAGGGCGTGAACCTCGGCATGGACGACGTGGTCAAGTGCACCATCATGATGGCCGACATGGCCAAGTGGGAGGACTTCAACAAGGTGTACGTCACTTACTTCAAGCCGCAGCGCCTGCCCGCGCGCAGCGCAATGGGCGCCAACGGCCTGGCCCTGGGTGGCGAAGTGGAAGTCGAATGCATGGCCTACGCGCCGCGCCGGTAAAGCCGGCGCCGAATGGGAATAAAATGAAAAGAACACTGGCGATCGTCGCCATGACGGCATTGGCGACAAGGCAC
Source organism: Rugamonas rivuli (assembly GCF_009380165.1). Taxonomy (GTDB): domain Bacteria; phylum Pseudomonadota; class Gammaproteobacteria; order Burkholderiales; family Burkholderiaceae_D; genus Rugamonas; species Rugamonas rivuli. The sequence goes on along the minus strand of NZ_WHUF01000001.1, from coordinate 331,493 downwards.
GCATCGTCGACGTCGCCGGGCTGTACGCCCTGCCAGGCCTGATCGATTCCCACGTCCACTACGCCACCAATCCCGACCGTCCCTACGCCGAAGCGGAACTGAAGCGCAGCCTGTATGGCGGCGTCACCGGCGTGCGCGACATGGCGGGCGACGTCCGCGAACTGGCCGGCCTGTCCCGCGCCGCGCTGCTGAACCAGATCCCTTCGCCGGACATCTTCTATGCTTCGCTGGTCGCAGGCCCCAGCTTCTTCAAGGATCCGCGTACGGTGGCCGCCGCACTGGGCACCCAACCGGGGCAAGTGCCCTGGCTGTACGCCGTCGACGAACATACCAGGCTGCCGCTGGCGGTAGCACAGGCGCGCGGCACCGGCGCCACCGGCATGAAGATCTACGCCAACCTGCCCGGCACGCTGGTGCGCAAGCTGATCGCGGAATCGAACAGCCAGCACTTCCCCGTGTGGACTCACCTGCAGGTCTACCCCGCCACGCCGTACGATTCGCTGGGCGCCACCGCCGTCTCGCACGCCTGCATGATCGCCCGCTACGTGCGCGAATCGGGCAAGACGGCCTACGGCCACGACGGCGAGCCGTCCTACGCCGGCCTGACGGCGGACGATCCCGGCATCAAGCGCTACATCGCGGCGCTCGCCAAGTCCGGCACCATCATGGACGCCACGCTGAGCGTCTACAAGGCCGACGGCCCGCACTGCCACATCGAGCTGGCGGGAGATATCACGCGCGCCATGCATGCCGCCGGCGTCCGCATCATCGCCGGCACCGACACCGACAACACCAGCGACGATCCCTGGCCTGCGCTGTACGGCGAACTGGAAAAGCTGGTGAAGTACGCAGGCTTGGCGCCGCAGCAGGCGATACGCGCCGCCACCGCCAACGCCGCCGTGGCGCTGGGCAGGCAGCGCGAGTTCGGCACGCTGGAAGCGGGCAAGTACGCCAACATGGTGTTCCTCCAGCGCGACCCGTTGCAGGACATCGCCAACGTACGCAGCGTGGTGCTGACCGTGAAGCGCGGCCACCAGTACGCCCGCGACGAGTACCAATTCAAGCCACTGCCGCGGCACGTGGATTGAGCCATCTCCGGCGCATCCCGATTTTCTGTTCCACCGGCCGGCTTTTGCATTAGAATCGTCCTCTTTGCTTACCACTCAGGGGACCAGATGGCAGATGGGAAGAATGAACTCAAGCGTGGCCTGAAGAGCCGGCACATCCAGCTGATCGCGCTGGGCGGCGCCATCGGCACCGGCCTGTTCCTCGGCATCGCGCAGACCATCCAGATGGCCGGGCCGTCCGTGCTGCTCGGCTACGGCGTGGCCGGGCTGATCGCCTTCTTCATCATGCGCCAGTTGGGCGAGATGGTGGTCGACGAGCCAGTGGCCGGGTCGTTCAGCTACTTCGCCGACAAATACTGCGGCCACCTGGCCGGCTTCATGTCGGGCTGGAATTACTGGGTGCTGTATGTACTGGTCAGCATGGCCGAGCTGTCAGCGGTCGGCATCTACGTCCAGTACTGGTGGCCTGCGATTCCGACCTGGATGTCGGCGCTAGCCTTCTTCGTCATCATCAACGCCATCAGCCTTGCCAACGTCAAGGCCTTCGGCGAGATGGAATTCTGGTTCGCCATCATCAAGGTGGTCGCCATCGTCGGCATGATCGTCTTCGGCGCCTACCTGCTGATCTCCGGCGACGCCGGCCCGCAAGCCACAGTGGCCAACCTGTGGCAGCACGGCGGCTTCTTCCCGAACGGGATCGGCGGACTGGTGATGGCCATGGCCGTCATCATGTTCTCCTTCGGCGGCCTGGAACTGATCGGCATCACCGCCGCCGAGGCGGACGACCCTTCGCGCACCATCCCCAAGGCCACCAACCAGGCCATCTACCGCATCCTGATCTTCTACATCGGCGCGCTGGGCATCCTGCTGTCGCTGTACCCGTGGGAGAAAGTCGTCACCGGCGGCAGCCCCTTCGTGCTGATCTTCCACGCGTTGAACAGCAACCTGGTGGCGCACGCGCTCAACGCCGTGGTGCTGACGGCGGCGCTGTCCGTGTATAACAGCGGCGTCTACTCCAACACCCGCATGCTGTACGGCCTGGCCAAGCAAGGCAATGCGCCCAAGCTGCTGCTGACGGTGAACCAGCGCGGCGTACCGCTGGCGGCGCTGGGCGTTTCGGCGCTCGCGACCGGCATCTGCGTGGCCGTCAACTACTTCATGCCCGGCAAAGCCTTTGGCTTCCTGATGGGCCTTGTGGTGTCGGCGCTGATTATCAACTGGGGCATGATCAGCTGGATCCACCTGCGCTTCCGCGCACAGAAAAAGGCCGAGGGCCAGACTACCGCGTTCCGCAGCCTGGGCTACCCGCTGACCAATTACCTGTGCCTGGCCTTCCTGGCCGGCATCCTCGTCGTGATGTACCTGACGCCCGACCTGCAGTTGTCGGTCTACCTGATCCCGGTGTGGCTGGCCGTGCTGGGCGTCGGCTATCAAATGCGGCAGAAAAAGGCAGCCTAGGCGAGAGCGGCGATCGCCCGCGCCAGCCGGTCGAGCTGGCGCGGTGTCGTGAACAGGGCCGGCGTCACGCGCACGCAGCTGCCGCCTATCGGCCCGTTGCGCGACACGGTGAAGATGCCGTGTTCGTCCATCAGCCGCCTGGCCAGGCGCTGGTTGTCTTCCTTGCCGGTCTTGCCGGCGAAACGGAAGGATGTGCTGGCGCCGTACATGGATGGATCGTCCGGCGTCAGTATCTGCAAGCCTTTGACGCTGCGCACCCGTTCCACCCAATAGTTGCGCAGGTATTTGAGCCGCGCCGATTTGTTCGCCACGCCGATCTGCTCGTGGAAGCGGAACGCCGCAGGCACCGTCATGATGTTGGCCGTATTGACCGTGCCCGAATGCACGCGCGAGCGGATGTCGGTGGCCGCATAATCCTGGTCCGACATATGCACCGCGATGTCCGCCAGCCGCGCCTTGCGGATGTACATAAACCCCACGCCCAGCGGCGCCCCCAGCCACTTGTGCAGGTTGAAGCCGATGAAGTCGGCCTTCAAATCGGCCACCGTGAAATCCGTCTGGCCCCATGACTGTGCCGCGTCGGCGATGACGTCGATGCCGCGCTGGCGTGCCATCTCCACCAGCTCGGCCACCGGCAGCGTCAGGCCGGTGCGGTGGCTGATATGGGTGAGCAGCAGCAAACGGGTGCGCGGGTGGCGCTGCATGGCTTGCGCATAGGCGTCCAGGATAGCCTGGCGGCTGGGTGGTTCGGGGATGCGCACCACGGCCACCTCGGCGCCGCGCCGCAGCCCCAGCTCGTTCATCGCGTACTGGGTGGCGTCGTAATCGAGGTCGGCATACATGATCGTATCGCCGGCCTTGAGCGGCTTGTAGTTGACGATCAGGTTCTGCAACGATTCGGTGGCGCCGCGCGTGATGGCGATCTCCGAGATATCCGCATCGACCGCCATCGCAATCTGGGCACGTATCGCCTCGATGCCCGAGCTGTCGAACTCCTGGCGCAGGAAGCGCGAGCTGTGCGCGTTCAGGTAGTCGATATTGCGCTTGTATTCCTCCGCCACAGGACGCGCCATCATGCCGAAGTAGCCCTGCTCCAGATTGATGAAATCCGGCGCAGGGTCGTACTGGGCGGCGACCTTGGCCCAATAGCTTTCGTTCTGCGGCAGCGCCTCACTGGCAGGCGGCAAATTGGCCAGGGCCGGCGGCACGATGAGCGAACCGCCGGCAACTCCGGCTGCAACATGAAAAAAACTGCGGCGATTGAGCATGCAAACTCCTGTCGACGAATTGGAGCGCCCAATATATCAGATGGTTTCGCTCTCCCGCACCGTCAAAGGGCTGCCCAGAGCGTAGCGGGCGATATCGTCCTTGCGCATGAAAGCCACGCCGGCCTTGCTGCGGGCATAAGTCAGGAACTCATCCCACACCCGCACCATCTGCGGCGTGCCGCTGATGCGGTCGTGCGCGCTGATCGACATCATGCGGCGGCGTGTTCCGGCTTCTTCGTACAGCTGGTCGAATTCGCCCTTGATCTGCGCCAGGAAATCCTGCGGCGAATAATTGCGCCCCTCGATCAGAAGGATATCGTTGTTACGCAGCGTGTACGGCACCACGACAAAATCGCGGCCATTCACCTGTTCGATAAACGGCTCGTCGCGGCTGACGTCGTCGATATGGTAGAGGAAGCCCAGCTCCTGCAACAGCGACAAGGTATTCGGACCGCGGCGCAGCCAGTTGCAGTTGTAGCCGACGGTCTGCTCGCCCGTCGCCTGCTGCACCATCTCGCGGCCGGCGACGAGGAATGCACGCTCGTCCTTGCGGTTCATCGCGTACTGCGAACTCCAGCGCGGCCCGTGGCCGGACGCTTCATGCCCGCGCTTGACGATTTCCCTCGCCAGCTCCGGATGCCGGCGCGCGGCCTCGCCTATCATGTGCGACGTCACCTTCACGCCGTGCTTGTCCCACAGGTCCAGCATGCGCGGCAAGCCCTCGCGGTAGCCGTAGGCAAACCAGGTATTGGCCGCTGCATCCGACGGCACGCCGGCCGGGAAGTCCACTTTGGGGAAAGGGCTGTCGGCCCCCTTGACCGGCTGGCCGCCCGCTTCGAACTGCATGGAGATCGAGATCACGAGCCGCGCACCGTTCGGCCAGAAGGCCCCAGGCGCAGCGCCACCCGTAGCGGGAGCCGGAGTACCGTGCGCCATGCCGGCGGCCAGCAAGGCCGCGCCACCGGCAGCCTGCGTCAAGAACTGGCGGCGCTGCGGCGCCAGCGTAGAGCTGTTTTTCATAATTCATTCCCTGATGATGAAGTGGTCCATTCTCCCGCCCGGAACGCCAATTGAGAATTGGCCCAGCCCTTGAAAGACCTTCAACGCAGGATTGAAGATGCGCCGCGATCCCCGGCCTTGGGCTAGAATGACGCGCATGAATTCTCCAAACAACACCTCGCTGTATTGTTATCCGTGGGACGTCACGGATGTGGACCGCTTTGTAGACCAGGCCCGCAGCCTGGGCATGAACGGCGCGACGCTCGCCGTCAGCTACCATGCCGGAAAATTCCTGCGCCCACATGCGTCCAGCGGACCACGTGTCGTCTTCCCCGAAGACGGCGTGGTCTACTTCGAGCCGGACATGGCGCGCTACGGCGACATCAAGCCGCAAGCCCACTCCGACCCGGCGCTGCGCGAAGTGCTACCCAAGCTCGTCGCCAATGGCGGAGTCGCGGTGCACGCGTGGACTGTGCTGCTGCATAACAGCCGCCTCGGCGCCGCACACCCGCAATACACCGCCCGCAACGCCTACGGCGACGGCTACCTGTACAGCCTTTGTCCCATGCAGCAGCCGGTGTTCGACTACGCCGTCGCACTCAGCGCCGACGTGGCCGCGCGCGGCGTCGCCAGCGTGGTGGTCGAGACGCCGGGCTGGCTGCCCTACGCCCACGGCTACCATCACGAATTCGCGCAAGTGCGCAGCAACCTTTGGCTGGACTCCATGCTGGGCCTGTGCTTCTGCGATGCCTGCATGGCCGCAGGCCAGGCCGCGGACATCGACATGGACGGCCTGCGCCAGCGCGTCCGCCGCAACATCGACAGCTATCTCGATGCGCCGGTTGACGCCACGCCAGCGCAGGCAGCCGCCTGGCTGAGCGCCGACCTGCTGGAAGACCGCGCCCTGGCCGCCTTGAACCGACTGCGGCAGGACCGCGTCACGCAACTGGTCGCCGCCATCCGCGCCGCCATGCCGCCGCAGGTGCAGCTGTCCGTGGTGGCGACGGTGCAGCGCCCTACCGCCCAAAGCTGGCTGGAAGGCACCGACCTGCACGCGCTGTCCAAGGTCGCGGACTGGCTGGAGATTCCGTTCTACGAAGCCGATGCCGCCGCCGTCCGCAGCGACGCCTGGGACAGCATCCGCCGCATCGGCACACCGGACTGCATCCGCGCCATCCTGCGTCCCGGCCCGCCCGATCTCGACGACGGCGCACAGCTGCCGCAGGCGCTGCAAGGCCTGTGGGACCTGGGTATCCGTCATCTCGGCTTCTACAACTACGGCATGCTGCGCCGCGACCGCCTCCAGGCACTGGGCGCAGCACTCCACTCTTTCGACCGCAGGAGCACCACTTGACACGCACCGCCCCTATGATGGAACTGGAAAACCAACTACTGCAACCCGGCGTCAAAGGCTTGCCGATCACCGCGCCGCTGCGCCAGGGCGACATCGGCGCACGTCGATGGAACGTGCTGAACGCCGACACCAGCTTCCCGGTCGCACTGCTGAAGTCCTCGGCGCTGGAACACAATCTGCAATGGATGCGCGGCTTCTGCGATCGCTACGGCGTACAACTCGCCCCGCACGGCAAGACCACTATGAGCCCGCAGCTGTTCGACGCCCAACTGTCCAACGGCGCCTGGGGCATGACGCTGGCGACGGTGTCGCAGACGCAGATCGCCCACCGCCACGGCGTGCGGCGCGTGCTGCTGGCGAACCAGCTGGTGGCGCCCGCCGACATCGGCGCCGTACTGACGCTGATGCGCGACGATCCATCGTTTGAATTTTTCGCACTGGCCGATTCCAGCGCCGGCGTTGCGCGGCTGTCGCAATTGGCGCAGCAGGCAGGCATCGAGCGGCCCTTGCCGCTGCTGGTGGAACTGGGCCTGGCCGGCAAGCGCGCCGGCTGCCGCAGCATGGAGGAAGCACTGGCGCTGGCGCGTGAGATCGCCGCCGCGCCGGGCCTGGAACTGGCCGGCATCGAGGGCTACGAAGGCCTGCTGGTCAGCCCCGACCGCGACAAGGACCACGAGCAAGTACGCCATTTCGTGGCCCAGCTGTCGGACCTGCTGCGCCAGGCCGATGCCGAGCGTCTGTTCAAGCGAAGCGAAATCCTGCTGACCGCAGGCGGATCGGCGTATTTCGATTTCGTCGCCAGCGGCTTCGCGCAAGTCCAGGATTTGTCGCGCCCCGTGCTGCCGGTACTGCGCAGCGGCTGCTACCTGACCAATGACCACGGCTTCTATCACGACCTGATCGAACAACTGAACACACGCGAGGGCTACGCGCCCGGCCAAGGCCTGCGGCCGGCGCTGGAGGTGTGGAGCATGGTGCTGTCGCGGCCCGAGCCAACGTTGGCTATCCTGGGCATGGGCAAGCGCGACGCCTCCTACGACATGGAGCTGCCGCGCGCCCTGGTTTCGCACCGCCCCGGCGCCGGCCTGCCGTCCGCGCTGCCCGAGGGCTGCCGCATCGAGAAGATGAACGACCAGCACGCGTACCTGCGCCTGCCCGAAGGCCATGCCATCGTTGGAGAGTTAGCGGTGGGCGACCTGATAGGCTGCGGCATCTCGCACCCCTGCACCACCTTCGACAAGTGGCCACTGCTGCTGGCCGTGGACGATGACTACACCGTGCAACGCGCCATCAACACTTTCTTCTAGGCCGCCACCCAGCGCAGATGCTTGGCGATGGTGGCGAACATCTGATCGACGTCGACCGGCTTGCCGATGAAATCATCCATGCCGGCGGCGATGCATTGTTCGCGTTCCGATTCCATCACGCCGGCCGTCATGGCGATCACCGGCAGCGTCATGCGCAGCTCACCGCGTATCGCGCGGGTCGCCGTGAAGCCGTCCATCACCGGCATCTGCACATCCATCAGCACCAGGTCGCATTGCAGGCCGTCGCGCAGCAGCTTGAGCGCTTCCTCGCCGTTTTCACCCACGGCCACCACGGCGCCCGCCTGCTCCAGTATGCCCTTGGCCACCTGCTGGTTGATCGGGTTGTCCTCCACCAGCAGCACGCGCACGCCGGACAGCACCTTCGGCCCCGGCGCGGCAGGACCGGCGGCGGCCTCGCCATGGCGGTGCGCCAATGCAGTCTGCACCGCGTCGTACAGGCTGGACGCCGTCACCGGCTTGGTCAGGAACACCGGCGCGGTGACGGCCTCCATGTCCTGAACCAGCTTGCTGCGGCCGTAGGCGTTGACCATGCAGATCACCGGCGTGCCGGATTCCTGCTGCACCGCACGCATGATGGCCGGGCCGTCCATGTCCGGCATCTGCCAGTCGACCAGCGCGGCGTCGTAGGCGCGGCCGGAGCGCAGCAGCGCCAGCGCCTCCGTCCCGGTGGCGACGATGTCGCAGGTCCAACCCCAGGCCTGGATGGTCTTGCCGAGGTAGGAACGGCTGGTCGGATTGTCGTCCACCACCAGCAAATGGCGGCGGTGGGCCGGCTTCAACGCCTCGGCGCCTTCGCCCTGCTTCATCGGCAGCGTGAAGGAGAAGGCGCTGCCCAGCCCCACGGTGCTGCTCACTTCTATCGCGCCGCCCAGCAGCTCGATCAAGCCCTTGGAGATGGTCAGGCCCAGGCCCGTGCCGCCGAAGCGCCGCGTGGTGGACAGGTCGCCCTGCGTGAACGGCGAGAACAAACGCGCCAGCTGTTCTTCGCTCATGCCGATGCCGGTGTCGCGCACGGTGAAGCGCAACAGCACCGCGCCGTCGCCGGCCGCGCGCTCCACCAGCACCGAGACCTCGCCCTGTTCGGTGAACTTGATGGCGTTGCCAGTCAGGTTGACCAGGATCTGCTGCAGCCGCAGCGCATCGCCGACCAGCACGCGCGGCACGTCCAGCTCCACGCCCAGGCACAGCTCCAGGTTCTTCTCGCCGACGCTGATGCTCATAATGCTGGCCAGCGAATGCAGCACGTCGTCCAACTGGAAGCGCACCGGATGCATTTCGATCTTCCCGGCGTTCATCTTGGAGAAATCGAGGATGTCGTTGAGGATGCCGAGCAGCGATTGCCCGGACGCCCGTATCATCTCCAGGTAGCGGCCCTGCTCAGGCGACAGGCCGGTGGTGTTGAGCAGGTGGGCCATGCCCAGCACCGCGTTCATCGGTGTGCGCAGTTCGTGGCTCATATTGGCCACGAAGACATCCTTGGCGGCGCTGGCGATCTGCGCCTGCTCCATGGCCTGCCGCAGCTCCCGCTCTCCCCGTTTGCGCTCCGTGACATCGCGCACAATGCCGACGAACAGATGATGGCCTTCGACGAACAGCGCCCGTATCGACAGCTCCAGCACGAAGGTGGTGCCGTCCTTGCGCAGTCCTTGCAACTCCACGTTGTTCTTGCCGACGACCGTGGGAGCGCCGCCCGCCAGGTAGCGCGCCATGCCGGCGTGGTGGGCGCCGCGCATGGACTCCGGCATCAGACGCATGATGTTGGCGCCTATGGCCTCCTGCGGCGTGTAGCCGAAGATGCTGCAGGCGGCGCGGTTGAAGGATTCGATCACGCCGTCCGCGTTGATGGTGATGATGCCGTCGCCGACGTTATCCATCACGGTGCGGGTGCGCAGCTCCTTATCGCTGGCCTCGCGCTGCGCCGATTGCAGCTGCAAGGTGCGTTCCTCGATCGCGCTTTCCAGGCGGTGGCGGTAGCGCTGCAGTTCCGACTCCACCGCCTGCAAGGTGTGGATGGCGTCGTCGGCCTCGCGGAACACTGGCCGCACGCGGTCCAGCCGCAGGTCGGTGTCCTTGCCCAGCGCGCTGGCGGCATAGGATAGCGCCCGGACCGAATGGCCCATGCGGCGGGCGAAGTACCAGGCCAACACCACGCCGAGGACCAGCAGACCGGCCACGATCAGCGTGATCCAGCGTATCGACGCCACCATCTCGGCCAGCACGGTGCTGCGCGGTACACCGATCACCACCGCCCAACCGGATATGCGGGAATGGCTGTACATCGAATACACCGGCATGCCTTCCAGTGTGTTCGTTTCGATGGCCGCCTCGCCGCTACCGCCCATCTTGGCCAGCAACGACGGCGAGCCGCGTTTGCCGACATATTTTTCCGGCTCGCGCGTGCGCGCCACGATCACGCCTTGCGAATCGAAGATGCCGGCCACGCGGTCGGTCGGCAGGCGCTGCTCGCGCAGCACCATGCCCAGGCGTTCCGGCACGAAGGCGACGGACAGGCAGTAGATCACCTTGCCGTTCCTGAGCACCGGCACATGCACGGCCACCAGCGGCCGCTTCAGGGCGCCGCCGATGAAAACGTCGGAGATCACGGTGCGGCCGGTGTCGAACACTTTCCGGATCCGTTCCAGGCTGCCGGGGTCGGGCATGGGCGTGCCGAAAGGACGCACGGTATTGAGCAGCTGCACCGAGTCGCGGTCGCTGAGCACGAAATTAAATCCGGGGAACTCGGGCCGCAGCGCCTTGCTCGCCAGCGCATGGAAGGCGGCGAGGTCGTTGTTGTCGAGGCTGGGCGAATTGGCCAGCGCCAGCGCCATCGTGATGCCGGTGTTGAGGTCGCGGTCCACCGCCTGGATCAGTGCGCGGGCGGTGATCAGCGATTCGAGCTGGATCTGGCCGCGTTCGCGTTCGTAGAAATTATTCGCCAGCAGCGCAAAACCGACGATGGCAGGCAGCGCGCAGGCCCACACTAGCGTGTAAATTTGCGCTCGTATCGAAGGTAGCGGGCGGTGTGCGGCAGACTTCATTCATTCTCGGTGTCATTTACTTACACGAGAACAACTCTAGCACAGATGCGCCGCGACCAGCGCCGATACTACAGGCGCGCGCCCAGGCTGAGCACGGCCGCCACATTGCGCGCGGCACTGCGCACATTCTGCGCCGCCTCGGCCAGCGCCTGCTCGACCGTGCAGGGCCGGCTGACCGCGCTGAACACGGCGGCTATCCCATGTCCATGCACGACGGCCGCGCCCGGCGCCAGGCAGCCGGCGATGGCGACCACCGGCTTGCCGTGCCGCTGCGCCACGCGGGCCACGCCGATTGGCGTCTTGCCATGGATGGTCTGGCTGTCGATGCGGCCTTCGCCGGTGATGACCAGGTCGGCGTCGGCCACGGCCGCGTCGAGGCCGACCGCCGCCGTCACGATCTCGCTTCCGGGACGCAAGCTGCCGCCCAGGAACACCAGCATGGCCGCGCCGATGCCGCCGCCCGCGCCGGCGCCGGGCACGTCGGCCACCTGTTGGCCCAGCTCGCGTTCGATGACGTCGGCGTAGTGGCGCAGATTGGCGTCCAGCTGCTCGACCATCGCCGGCGTGGCGCCCTTCTGCGGGCCGAAGATGTGCGAGGCGCCCTGCGGCCCCACCAGCGGATTGCTGACATCGCAGGCGATGTCGAACACGCAGTCCTTGATGCGCCCGTCCAGGCCGGACAGGTCGATGTGCTGCAAACGGTCCAGCGCGCCGCCGCCTGGCGGCAATTCACCACCGCCGGCATCGAGCAAGCGTCCGCCCAGCGCCTGCACCATGCCGGCGCCGCCGTCGTTGGTGGCGCTGCCGCCCACGCCCAGCACGAAGCGGCGGGCGCCGGCGTCGAGCGCGTTGCGGATCAGCTGGCCAGTGCCGTAGCTGCTGGTGCGCAGCGGGTCGCGCAGGGCCGTGGGCACCAGCTCCAGGCCGCTGGCGGCGGCCATCTCGATCACCGCCGTCGCGCCGTCGCCCATCAGGCCGTAGAACGCGTCCACCGGCTCGCCCAGCGGGCCGGACACCGACAAGTTCACGCGGCGGCCGCCGCTGGCGTCTATCATCGCCTGGACCGTGCCTTCGCCGCCGTCGGCCACTGGCAGCTTGACGTACTCGGCATCGGGATAGAACTCGCGGAAGCCGGCCTCGATTTCGTTGGCGACCGCCATGGCGGTCAGGCTTTCCTTAAACGAATCGGGCGCTATGACTATTTTCATCGAAGAACTCTATCAACGGTTGACCAGCTTGGCGGGTACGCGCAGTACCAGTATCGCACCAAGCAGCAGCACGCTGGACAAAATATACAGCGCCGTGTCGGTGCTCTGGGTCGCGTCCTTGATCCAGCCGACCAGGAAGGGACTGACGAAACCGGCGATCTGGCCCAGCGAGTTAATCAGCGCCAGCCCGGCGGCGGCCGCCGCGCTGCCCAGGAAGGCCGACGGCAAGGACCAGAACATCGCCAGCGCCGCCAGCGCGCCCATGGTCGCCATGCTCAGGCCGACCATCACGACCACCACATTGCTGGAGAAATTGGCGGCCATCATCAGGCCGGTAAAGCCCATCAGCATCGGCAGGCTGACGTGCCAGCGGCGTTCGCGGCGGCGGTCGGCCGAGCGGCCGGCCCAGACCATGAAGATGGCGGCGCACAGATAAGGGATGGTGCTCAGCCAGCCCACCGCCACCGAGCTCTGGAAGCCCAGCGACTTGATGATGGAAGGCAGCCAGAAGTTGATCGCATACACGCCCATCTGGATGCAGAAGTACAGCACGCCCAGCATCCACACGTTGCCGTTGCGTACCACGTCCGCGAAGGATTGGCCGACAGTGCTGTTAGCCTGGCGCTGCTTTTCATCGCTGGCCAGCGCGGCCTGCATCGCGGCTTTTTCCTCGGTGCTCAGCCACTTGGCCTGCGAGATACCGTCGTTCAGGTAGAAGTAGACGCCCACGCCCAGCAGCACGGTCGGCAAGCCCTGCAGCAGGAACAGCCACTGCCAGCCCGCCATGCCGGCCTGCCCGGCCGAGAAATGCTGCAACATCCAGCCCGACAGCGGGCCGCCGACCAGGCCGGAAATCGGTATCGCAGACATGAACAGAGCCATCACCTGCCCGCGCTTCTGTGCCGGGAACCAGTGGGTGAAGTACAGCACCATGCCAGGGAAGAAGCCGGCCTCGGCCACGCCGGTGAAGAAGCGCAGCACGTAGAACGACACCGGGTTGTGCACGAACAGCATGCAGGCCGACAGGCTGCCCCAGGCCACCATCATCACGGCGATCCAGCGCCGGGCGCCGATCTTGTGGAGGATCAGGTTGCTCGGCACGCCGCTGAGTACATAGCCAATGAAGAAGATGCCGGCGCCCAGGCCGTAGACAGTATTGCTCAACTGGAGAGCGTCCAGCATCTCCAGCTTGGCGAAGCCGACGTTGACGCGGTCCAGGTAGTTGAAGAAGTAGCAGACGAAGATAAACGGTATCAGGTGCCAGCTGGCCTTCCTGTAGGCGCCGTCCAGAACGGACGCCGCCGGCCACGGTGTGGCGGTAGTGGTGGTGTTCATGCTTGTCTCCTTGGTTTTTTTAGGGGCTTGTGCAGATGATTATCTGGAATCGACGCCGAAAAAACATCGGCCAAATGCACCATAAATGCGGCGTCGCCGGGCCGCTTATTGGGCATATGCACAATAGAACCCATGAAAACAGCAATATCTTTTTGATTTCTTTGTTCTTTGGCACAATGGCGGGCAAGGAGAACCTTCCATGTACATACTCAGCACCGAACTGGCCCAGGACATCGTCAGCCGGACGATGAAGATCATTCCCTACAACGTCAACGTGATGGACGCCAACGGCACCATCCTGGCCAGCGGCAATCCGGCGCGCATCGGCGAGCTGCATGCGGGCGCGATGCTGGCCTTGGCCAAGCGGCTGACCGTGGAGGTGGACGCCGCCGGCGCGCGCAATATGCACGGCGCCCAGCCCGGCATCAACCTGCCGCTGACGGTCAACGGCCAGGTCTGCGGCGCGGTGGGCCTGAGCGGCGTGCCGGACCAGGTACGCCAGTTCGGCGAGCTGGTGCGGCTGACGGCGGAAATGATCCTGGAACAGGCCCACCTGGCCGGCGAACTCCAGCGCGACTCGCGCTACCGCGAAGCCTTCGTGCTCAACCTGATCCGCTACGAACCGGCGCGCGAGGCCGACCTGGCCGCCTGGGCCCGCCGGCTCGGCGTCAATTTCGAGCGCAGTCACCTGGTATTCCTGCTGGAGCTGGACGACAAGGCCGCCGGCACCGACCAGGCGCTCAGCGAGCTCCAGCGCCTGCAACTGCGCATGCTGGCGCGGCAGCCATCGGTGTTGACGGCCTCGGCCGCCGCCGACCAGATGGTGCTGCTGGATTTCCACGAGGCCCCGGGCCCGCACGACGCGCACTGGCCGCAGCGCCGCCTGCAAGCCTTGGCCGCCATGCTGCGCGAGGAATGCCAACAGCCGCACACGCTGACCATGGGCATCGCCCAGTCCGGCATGGCCGGGGTGGCGATTTCCTGGCAGAGCGCGCAGACGGCGGCCCGCATCGGCCGCGCCCGTCATCCGCGCCGTTCGCGCTTCAGCTATTACGAGCAAGCCTTGCCGGTGCTGCTGTCCGGGCTGGGTTCCGGCTGGGAGGCGGAAGAGTTGCGCCGCCCCATGGCCCAGCTCAAAGCCGTGGACAAAAGCAAGGATTTGTTGCGGCGCACGCTGGAAGTGTGGTTTGAACACGACGGTCATCCCGCCGCGACCGCCGCCGCCCTGCACATCCACCGCAACACGCTCGATTACAGGCTGCGCCGCATCGGCGAAGCGACCGGGCTGGACCTGGGCAAGCTGGAAGACCGATTCTTGATCTACGTATCATCGTTATTAACAACTTAACTTCTCGGCATCACCTCGAAGTTACTGTATTATTTGCCGTCGCCCGGCCGCCCACAAGGCACCAATCCGGGGACGGAGACCACCAAAATAAAACTGGAGCCATTTTGAGCCTATTTCGCACTAAGAACCTGGACGATATGATCGCCAACAGCCGCAAACCTGGCGGCCTGGCGAAAGTACTCGGACCCTTCGACCTCATACTCATGGGTATCGGCGCCATCGTCGGCACCGGTATTTTCGTACTGACCGGCACCGGCGCCGTCACGGCCGGCCCGGCGCTGACGCTGTCCTTCGTGGTGGCCGCCATCGCCTGCGGTTTCGCCGCACTCTGCTACGCCGAATTCGCCTCCACCGTGCCGGTGGCCGGCTCCATCTACACCTACACCTACGCCACGCTGGGCGAACTGGCGGCCTGGATGATAGGCTGGGACTTGCTGCTCGAATACGGCCTGGCCACCTCGGCCGTGTCGGTCGGCTGGTCCGGCTACTTCCAGTCGCTGATCTCCGGCTTCGGCATCAACCTGCCGGTCGAGTTGACGGCCGCGCCCGGCGCCATACCCGGCGTGCACACGCTGATCAACCTGCCTGCGCTGTGCATCATGCTGGTGCTGACCGCGATGCTGAGCTGGGGCGTGCGCGAATCGGCCCGCCTGAACAACATCATGGTGGCGATCAAGGTCGGCGTGGTGCTGCTGTTCATCTTCGTCGGCGCGCGCCATGTCGAGCCTGCGAACTGGAAACCGTTTATGCCGTTTGGCTATAACGGCATGCTGAGCGCCGCCGCGCTGGTGTTCTTCGCCTTCATCGGTTTCGATGCGGTGACGTCGGCCGCCGAGGAAGTCAAGCGTCCCGAGCGCGACCTGCCGATCGGCATCATCGGCTCGCTGGCCGCCTGCACCGTGCTGTACGTGGTGGTCTCGGCCATCATGACCGGTATCGTGCCTTACCAGCAGTACCTGGGCATCGACCATCCGGTGTCGCTGGCATTGAAGCACGCCGGTGAAAACTGGTTCGCCGGCTTCGTCGACCTGGGCGCGATCCTGGGCATGACCACCGTGATCCTGGTGATGGCTTACGGCCAGACCCGCATCATCTTCGCCATGTCGCGCGACGGCCTGCTGCCTAAGGCGCTGTCGACCGTGCACCCGCGCTTCCACACGCCGTTCCTGGCCACGTGGATGGTCGGCATCGTGTTCGGCCTGATCGCCGCCGTGGTGCCGCTGAACGTGCTGACCGAGCTGATCAACATCGGCACGCTGGCCGCCTTCAGCCTGGTATCGATCGCCGTGGTCATCATGCGCAAGAAGCGTCCTGATTTGAAGCGCGCCTTCCGCTGCCCTGGCGTGCCGGTGATTCCGGCGCTGGCCGTGATCTTCTGCGTCATGCTGATGACCTACCTGAGCTGGTTCACCTGGGTGGCGTTTGCCGTCTGGCTGGTGCTGGGCCTGGGCATCTACTTCGGTTACGCCCGCAGCCGCTCGGTGCTGAACAAGGCTTAACGCCAGTCCTCGTCCCCCAGCCACCGCTGCCGGGGGACGATACTCAAGCGATCAAGGCGAGTAGCTCGATATCAGGCTGTCCGCGATATCCTTGATGCAAATTCCCAGCGCAAAATTGCGCACCTCCGATTCCCTGAACCCGTACACAAACCGCTTCACGCCGACCAGATGGGCCAGCGTGCCGCCCGCGTCCAGTTGCGACAACACCCGCGAATGAACCTCCGCGATTTCGCGCGTGTACCACTGATAGCGCTGTGGCAGGATGAAAAAGTCCACCGACGTCTGTGCTGCCGCGTCTGAACCAAGCACTTCGATCTTGATCTGCTTTGCGGCCACCTTCTCAGCATTGGGCGACAAGCGCGTCCCATCCGCCAGCCGCAGACGGAACTTGACCGATTTTTTGCCGATCTCGAACGGGTGCGTCAACGCTTTGACCAAGGGATTCTCGGCGCCCTTGATGCTTGAATTGCATTGGTAACAGCTCGGTATCAGGTTGTACAGGCTGGTGCCAAGGTAGGGATAGCGCGACCGTGGATAAAAGTGATCGAGCGGCGGACGCATGTCCTTCGAACCGTGAACGTGAAAGTTCAGATGCGAGGTATGGCAGTAGGGACAGATCCTCAGCTTGTGCTCCTCCACCAGCTCGTATGCATTCCATCCTGGATGCACCCAGCCGCTGAAAGCAGCGTAATCGAACACCCATAGCAAGCCGGCCACGATATCCTGTTCCCATGCATCGCGGTCTTTGGCAGCCTTGGCAAGGATGGCTTCCAGCCATGCCAGCTTCTTGGTTTTACTGGTCTTGGTGATGAATTTCCTCAGTGCGGCCGGCTGAGCCACCAATATCTGCTTGAGATTGGAACGGAAGTAAACGACCATGTAGTCCAAATCGGACCTGGGCACACGCTTGCGTGTTTTGGCATCCAGGTGTTTGATCAGATCATCGAGGCGATCGTCGGCATGCTCGCTAAGCCGGTCGAAATGCTTATCCACCACGGCCTGATCGAAATATTCGAGTTTGATCATGCGCGGCACCGCTCCAAAGCCTCGGCGACCTGCTGCTCGAGAAATTTTCTGACATGCACGTCGGCGAGCGCCTCTGTCAGCTTCCTGATCGGCTCATAGTCCTGGCGTCGCGGGGCGTTGATAAAAGCCTCGATCCGCTTGAACTCGGTCTCCGAACTCTTCCCCTGGAAGACTGCGACCTTGTAGACGTCGGCCAGCGTACTGCGGGGCCCCAGGCCAAAACCGTTGACCTGTTCGCCGGAGCTTACATTGACCAGGCTATACGGCGGAGCGTCCGCCGCAACGATCAGAGAGTGCGTTGCCAGCAACAGGTAAAGACGGCCCTTGAGTTTGCGCATGTGCCGTACAAACTCCAGCAGCTTGTCGATGTAGACGCGCTGCCAGCTTGGATGCAGGAACATTTCGCCTTCATCCAACAGCAGGAACACCGGATGCTGTCCACCTTCCCGGCTCATCCGCTCCAATCCGCCATAGAGCGAGGCAAAGATGATCGCATGCGCCGTCTCGCCCGAGCTGAGGCCGGACAACGAAAACTCCAGCACCCCCAGCTCGGTACACTGCCGCAAGCTTTCGTTGCGGCCGGGAAGCCGCAGCGCGATCATCGCCTGCAACTCCGCCGGGGTGTAGCGCTCCGCCAGCCTCTTGGAAAACTCTGGTTGCGACAACAGCTGCAGCAGTTCCATGACCTGCACCACGTCATCCTTTTTCATGCATCTGAAAGTGGCACGGATCACCGTCTTCCAAAGCTCGTACAGGTCCCCGCGCGAATCAGCCGACTTCGGGAACAGATCGAGCTGCCTGACAAATTTGGCAGGAAACGCCCGCGACTTGCGCTCGTGGGCCACAACAAATAAACTCAGCCAGCAGCGCAACTGCATTTGTTCATGTTCCGGCAGATCGGCAGCAGCCTCCATCACCTTGCGGCGGACTAGCGGCACATGCGGATTGCGGGTGTTGCCCATCTGGTTGGAGATCGCGATCATCGAATTCGACACGCTCCTGACCAGCAACCGGATACGGATGCTGGCGTGGTCAAGAAACGGCATCTGCAACTGATCGCGAACCTTCAACAACGACAAGCCGTCGAATGTATTCCGCTCTCCATATGCAGGCGAGACATCGCGGACCCAATGGTTGTTGCCGAGTCGCCGGCGGCGATCCGCATCAAAAGGCGAGGTCGTATAGAACACCGACAGGCAACGCAACTGGTCGTCACTTTTTTGGATGTCCCCCTCCTTACCAACGATCGCGTAACGTTGAAGCGCTTTGCCGGGGCGCACGAACAACTTGCCGTTTTTTTCGTACAAACCGCCTGCGGTTTTAAATTTCCGATTGTCGCCAAACACGGTGGCCATATCGATCATTGCGCTCGTCTTGCCCGCGCCGTTCTCGCCATACAAAACCGCCATGCCCGCCACGCCGGCTGTCGTCATGCCCTTCGTCACATAGCGTTTGGTATTGCGGGCGACGGTCAATGTCTTCGGCGCCGAAACCGTCACGGTATAGGTCTTGGTCAGATTGACGACCAGCGGGGGCTTGCCCTCCCGCGCAATAAACAGACAATGCACCACTTCAGTCATCTATGCCCTCTCCATTAGCAATAAATCATTCTTGCAGGCTATTGTAGGAGGACGCCTACACAATGTATAGCCCCTGAGCCGCCGACCGTGGGTTATGCCACAGACAAAACTCCCGGCCCGGTCGAGACTATGTCGAAAGTCAGCGCCCCGCTGCAAAGGAGGCCTGTGAACACCACTCAATGGTTCCTGCTGGTCGGCTGCCTGATGCTGGCGCGCGGCCTGGCGGCCACCACGATCTCGAAGTCGCCCTTCACGTCCGCCATCGTCTACCTGGGCGTGGGCATCCTGCTGGGCCCGACCTTCCTCAACATCTTCGGCTTCGACCCCAAGCTGCAATCGGCCCTGCTGGAAGTGCTGACCGAAATCGCCCTGCTGATCTCGCTGTTCTCGGCCGGAATCAAGATGCCGGTGCCGTTCAAGCGGCAGCGCTGGAACGCGCCGATGCGCCTGGCCTGGCTGTCCATGACGCTGACGGTGGGGCTGGTGGCGCTGTTCGCCTACTACGTGCTGCACTTGCCGCCGGGCGCGGCGGTCCTGCTCGGCGGCATCCTGGCGCCCACCGATCCGGTGCTGGCCACCGACGTCCAGGTGCGCCACGCCGGCGACAAGGACCAGCTGCGCTTCACACTGACCTGCGAGGCCGGCATGAACGACGGCAGCGCCTTCCCCTTCGTCATCCTCGGCCTGGGCATGCTGGGGCTGGCCGACACCGGCCACCACCACCTGCGCTGGCTGCTGGTGGATGTCTTGTGGGGCACGACGGGCGCGGTGCTGATCGGCGTGGCGGCCGGGGCCGGCGTCGCCAGGCTGGGCTGGAAGCTGCGCGGCAGCGAACCCAAGCACGAAATCATGGACGACCTCGTGGGGCTGGGCATGATCGCCGTCGTCTACGGCATCGCCACCCTGGCCAAGACGTCCGGCTTCCTGGCGGTATTCTTCGCCGCCGTCGCGCTGCGCCAGACCGAGCTGGTCCTGGCCGGCGCCCCCACGGACAGGCACGGCATGATGGAGCCGGATACGGCGAAATCCGAAGCGGCCAGAACCAGCGCAACGCATGAGGCGCCGCTGATCGTCAGCGCCGGGTCGCTGGTATTCAAGGAACACCTGGAGCGGCTGTCCGAGCTGACGCTGGTGCTGCTGTTGGGCGGCATGATTTCGCTGCGTAGCATGCAATGGGATGCCTTCTGGATGGCCTTATTCCTGTTCGTGATCGCCCGCCCGCTCAGCGTTTTCACCGGTCTGCTCGGCAGCGACACCAGCCTGCGCATGCGCGCCATGACCGCCTGGTTCGGCGTGCGCGGCATAGGCTCGATCTACTACCTGATGTTTGCCATCGAGGCGGGACTGGCGCCGGAACTGGCGGCGCAGCTGACGCGCATAGCACTGTTCGTCATCATGCTGTCGATACTGGTGCATGGTTTCAGCGTCAAGCCGCTGATGGATACGGTGTGGCGCCGGCGCCGCTGATGGCCTCGTTTCGACCTGCATCAACAGGCGCCGGCGCGGGATATGGGATCGTCTAGCGACCATGTCCAACGATACCTACCTCATTGAAGACGCCAGCAAGCAGGTCGGCGACCACGCACTGATGGAGCGCTGGCGCGCACTGCTGGCCGATAGCGACAGCCATGGCCGCGTCTACCAGAGTCCGGAATTCTTCGACTATCTGCTGTCCACGGCGACACAGCATGCGCCGCCGCAGCTGTTCACCGTGAAGCACCGCTGGAGCGGCGTCGTGGTCGGCGTGGTGCCATTGACGCTGCGACGTCACAGTATCGATTTTTCCGCCGGCCGGCTGCGCCTTGGCTCGCTGCCGGTGCCGAGCGTGGTTCTGCTCGGCAGCGCGCCGCTGATGCCTGCCGAGCCGGCGCTGCTGGACCTGCTGCTGGATTTTCTGTTGAAGCACTTCCCGCAATGCCAGGCGATCTCGCTGACATCGCTGCCGTCGGACAGCGGCCTGTGGCGTTGTATCGCCCGCGGCCGGCGCTGCTATCGGACGCACGTGCTCAACGACTGGCGCGACTGCCACCAGATCCCCCTGCCCGCCAGCTTCGACGCCTTCATGGCGCAGTTCAACTCCAAGCGCCGCTACAATCTCAAGCGGCAACAACGCCAGCTGTGCGAGCATGGCGGCGGACAATTGGCGTTGCGCTGCATCGAGCATCCCGGGCAGTTGGCGGCCATGAGCGAGGCCTTGTCGCGGCTTAGCACTCCGGAGCATCGGGCACAATTATGGACTCCGGAAGAGATGCACGAGCTGGCACGGCACGGCATGCTGCTGTGCTACCAGATCGACTGCGGCGGCCTGCCCTGCGCGCTGATGCTGGGTTTGCAGTCCAGCGACACACTACATCTGTTCAACATCTTCCACGACAGCGCGCTCGACCATCTATCGGTCGGCACCACGATGCTGCATATGGCCATCGAAGACATGTGCAAGCGGCGCAACTTCAAGCGCATCGATCTCGGCTACGGCAAGCCGGGGCACAGCTACACCTCCACCAACGTCACCGTGCAACGCGCCCACGTGCTGCTGATGCGCGCGAGCTTGAAGAATCGCCTGATCTGCGGCGCGCATCGCTGCTTCAGCGCCGGTATCGCGTGGCTGAGGCGGCGCTTGAGGTAACGAGATCGCCCTGCCGCTCGTCATCGTAAAGATTGTGCGTGGTGTAGCTAGACGTTCACCCGGACCGGCGAGATGCTGCGAACTGCAACCCTCGTGGTGAAAATTGCGGGTAATTTTTCGAGTAGATGAGTTCAACTGTGTTATCCGGATAGATATGCACAGCGAGATAATGTTCGCCTGCCGAAGGAGGTGCCAGTTCGGGACGGTTTTGCGCGTGCACCACCTCGCCGTTACGTGGCATGCCCTGAGGCCCATCAAGCGTCCAACGCACAGTTTGCGCACCACTGGAGAACCTGGCGCCCGACATGGTTCCACCACCCGTACTTGGATACACGCCCGATACGCCGACGTCGGTGTCGCCAACAACCACGTCAAAAATAGGCCGGTCCAGATAACTAAACAGCACTGCCTCGACAACGATGGCCAATGATTTCCCCTTACAAGCAGATGAGAGACAAAACATCAGCCCGGCGGCACAAAAGGCGCGTCGGCGGCTTGAAAGAAGGAGGGGTTCGCTGGTGGTATGCACAGTATTCTGGCACCCGGTTATTTGGCTGCTCGAGAGCTGATGTTTATGTTGTTTACGGCGCCCGTCTCCACCGGCTCATCAAGATCAAAGTACATAACCGTGTTACTTCCAAACGTCCCGCCCGGAGCGACACAGTCGCGCAGACCGCAATGTAGATTTCGCTTTTTTTCTGCGCGTTTCAATACTTCCCAAAACATGGTACGCCTGTCCATGCCATAACCATCAAGCTCAAGATAGCCAGGAAATGGAGACTTGGGATAAAACCGCACCAGCGGCGGCAACGCTGTCCCGTCAGCCGACATAGTCACCAAGCCGTCATTCGGATCGACTTCCGGCAAGCGGAGATATATGGTGACATATGATATTTTCTTGGGTTTTTTATCAGTGAATCCAACCAGGATGCCAAGATCATCCCAATTGCACCAGCTCGGGTTTGAGAGGTCATCGCAGCGTCGTTCGCCAGGGAGTATCGCATCCCATTGAGAAGCAGTCCTGCCGAGTTCCAACCTTTTCCCGTTATAGAGTATTTTGTCCTGCCGGAGAATAATTTCAGGCCGAGCACCACGCGAGACCGTTCTTGATTCACCGAAATTATGTTCTTGAGTCTCGGTGCCCGTAGCTTGAGCCGCCTTCCGGACTGCCTTACTCCACAGTTCGGCCACCGTTTTCCGTTCTGGAGCAGCATGCGTCAGTCCGCCAGGTATCAGCAGGACTAACAAACAGATAGTTAAAAAATAGCGCATTCCCCACCTGCTCTGTGCATCTGTTCCAAATCTTCCACGACAGCGTGCTCGACCTCCTATTAACAAGCGGAAGTTAAGCGATCGCAGTACCGTCCGTCGGCAACTGACCCTTCTTAGGCATCAGCATAGCCTCTTTTGCCCCCTCCGTTTCCGGGTGGTCGCCCTCATAGCGCCAGTACAAAAACTTCTTGCCCCGCTTCCCCATGAAATACTGGCGATTGCGCGACCAGCGGCTGGCTTCGACGGAACCCAGATGCGAATCGGCCATCTGGTTTTTGAAGCCGGCAACGGAATCGTGGACATAACGGTCAAAGAACTTATCGAACAGTGCCCGCTTCTCGGCCTTCATCGATTTTCTCAACTTGCCTTTCCACGCGTCGAAAATCACATCTTCCAACGGCGTCGTGGAGCTGCGGAAAAATCCCGTCTTTTTCTCGGCAATGTCCTGCACGTCGGTTTCCCATTCCTGATCGGTAGTGGTCATATACGTGTCCGGCGTTGCGTACATCACCGACTGCCCCTTTGCTATCAACGCTTGCCGCTCCTTGAGCGCAGCACGTTGCCGCTCCGTCCGTCCCCAACGCCAATGATAGTAGCCGGCCATGTGGCTGATGACTTGCTGTTCCAGCTTGCTCCCCTCGGCCACGACACTCATATACGCTTCAAAACAGGATTGCAACTCGCTGGTAATCTCGAACAACGAGCCGCTGTTTTCCAATACTTCAGACGGCGGGTTGAGCGGCACACCGGCGGCATAAGCGGACAAATACATATTGCACAGCGCGATGCGGGAAAGCTCGTTCGATCGGCCTTCCTGGGTCATCGAACCATAACCGCCACCTACGTCCGAGTGGGCGCCGGGATAGAACGTCTCCCGGCAGTTGGAATTGATGTTTTGATCTTCCCGCACTGAATCGGAAGGGAATTTTTCCCGCACCTCGTGAGAAGCGACGTAGTGCTCACAAAAACGCACATACCAGGGTATCCTCAGGTCGCTGGCCCAGTCTGCATGGCCGCCATCGTCTATGCTGTACAGCACTCCGCCCCAAACCGGCCCCAACACATACTTGAGGCTGGATTCCATGCGGCTGCCACCAAAACCTACCGAAGCGACGGTATCGAAGATGCCAAGAAAGTAAATGACCAGACGCGGCTGCTTGAAGCCGCTGCCCTTGGTCCAGATCAGTTCCTCGCCCTGCTTGTAGCATTGATCGGCCAATTGCCGCACAAATGCGCGCGCCTGGGCCGCCCCCCGACTGAAACCAAAAACCGCCACGTTAATCTGGCTGACATGCGGCATGTGGCGCTCGACCCGTGTCTTAAACTGCTGCAGCATCCACGTAATGCGCGCCTGCCCTTTGGCAGCGGACGCCATGCCGGCCGCCTGGTCGATACCTTTGCCGCTGTCACCCACTGCGGGAAACGGCGTTCCCACCCCGGGCGCGTATAAGCCATAGGTACGCTTGGCAGCGTCCTCGTCCGGGTGCGCAAACTTCGCCAACTTGGCGACATTGCTGTACTTCTCGACGTCACTGTTAAGCTTGCCGTTGCCATCTTCTTTGAAGTTATTCCCCGTACCGTCGAAGAAACAACTGATCCAGACCGGTTTCCTGCAATCGGCCAGGTCCGCAGTCATCTCGATTTTGTTCAGCTGGCTGCGGTAGATATTGCGCGCTGCCTTCTCGTCCTTGCTCAGGTCGGTCAGCCGCCGCACGGTTGGTTTGCTCATGCGCTACTCCTTGTGTGGCGCCCGGGGAATGCCGAACCACGGATTGGTGATCTCCTGCTTGCAGTATTGGCCCTTGGGCATCGGAGCCGCATGTGCAAGCACTTGAGCCGAACTGAGCGGAGCCGGCGCCGATGCCTTGCCGTAGCTGCCGATAACCGTACCGTCCGGCAGGAAATGCAGCGACAGATTGTCCGCAGTTACAGGGGCCGGCCCCGGCACCTCCACCATGGCGGAACACCAGCGGGTTCCCGGCGCAGGCTCCTTGCTGGCGCGGTCGTCGTAATGTTTACCGCTCTCGCCTTCGAACAGATCGAGGTCGTACACCACATTCCATACCACCCTGAGCTTCGTGGGGGCTGGCAGGTGTTTGTCCCAGATAAAACAGCAATCCGCGAAAGCGAAGCGATACTGCTCGCCACCGTCTAACAGCGCGCGACTGGAATTGCGGAAAAAGACCGAGCCGGCACGCGCAGCATCAGCCACGTTAAAAGGCAGTGTGGCATCCTTGAAGCTGATGTCGTAAAGATTGTGAGTGGTGTAGTTGTACGAACTGGTCGTCATCGTGTTCGCCAACGTTTCCGCTGCCGAGTCCCCGGGACTCCCCTGTGGCTTACATGCAGTCAGCAGCAAGGCAATGGTGAAAGATAAAATTACAGCGATAAACTTCATGGTGATTTCCATTTAACTATGCAACGCCAACTCGGCATCCTGCGACATGGCGCCCCAATGCGCCGGCGCCCAGGCCAGGATGCGGTCATTGAATGAACCGGCGTCACGGGTATCGAGCGTCGCAGCGGCAACGCGATAACGATCGAAGCCAGGACCGAACATCAATCCCAGCATGCAGTAAGTTTTCAGATCCGGCACGCTTTCCAGGCCGTAGGCTTGGGCGCGGCCAAGCTGAGTGGCGAGAAAATCATAGCGCTCGTGGGCTGGCATGGCTTGCAGCTCGTCGACATTGTCCGAGGCCAGCAAATCCATGATCATATACGGCATGCAGCGCGCCATGAGAATTTCATGCTGCGCTGGAGACATACACATCGGCGCCGCCGCCTCAAAGCTTGCATCCAAGGCGGGTGTGCCGTGAATGATCTGGGCACTGCCGCGCACATCGATATACAGCCACTGCTTGATTCCCTTCAGCGCAATATCACGCTGGTCGCGGTTCAAGACCGCCAGCCAATGCGGCAAGATCCGTGGATCGTAATAGCGCATGATCCATTCCGTTCCATCCTCATGCACGACATTGGTCATCCACGCAAGGCGCGATACCAACGCTTCCACCGGCTGCGATGTGGTCATCAGCGAAACATAGTTTGCACTGCCCTCAACGTTCACAATACCGGCAAGCACCGTGCATGCATTACGATGCGCGTGCTCGACCAACAGCGGACCAGCATAGACAGCGTCGAAATTGGCCGATGCGTCCAGCAGGGAATGGAAACCCAGGCCTTTTTTCCGCTCCAGACCCAGCTTGTGCAGATCCTGATTCTGGGCGCCGTCAATCAGGCTGAACAGGCTGGCATCGTCTTCAAGGTTCAGCAAGGGCAGCAAATCCGTCGTCTTCACTGTCAGGCTCCTTTGGCTGCCACTGGCGAACCGCTCTTCGCAGCATTCAACAGGCATTCCTTGCAGATGCTGCGCGGCATAACCGGCAGCGCATAGTCAGCCTTTCCCGGGCCTTCAAAGGCTTTGGTCCCTGCATGGATGGTGATCTTTCCGGGGCACTGTACCGTGATATTCCCGCCATCGATCGTGATGTTCGCCCCGCCCGCCGTCGACAGCGTAATGCTCTTTGCCGCCGCCCAGTCGACAAAAGCATTGGCGCTGACAAGGTTGACATCGTCCCTCGCCTGCACCTTCAGCACCTCCGCCTGGGCCTGGATATCGACAGTGTCCTTGGCGGCGATCATCTGCACGCCGATATTGCTTTCGCCCGGCTTGACTGCCCCGCCCAGCACGCCGATGGCCTGCCGGCTATGCACGCGCAACTGCCCGCCGCTGGCGAACTGGCTATCCGCTCCGCTCATCAGGACGATGGTCTCGCCGTTGGACATCTGCATCGCCTGCCCGGCCGTCACGCTCAAACCGGCCTTGCCGCTGACGGCGATCACCGGAGAGCTGATGTGCGGCAGCCGGCCATCGCCAGCGGCGGTACTCTTGTCGCCGGCATCACCCTGGGCTGCACCAAGACTGGCGCTGCCCACCATGCCCGACACCGCAGTCAACATCGCCTGCAACGGTGCGGACTTGTCGTCCATCACGCTCGCACCGGCCTTGGCCGCGCCGATGTGCGTTGCCAATGCAACCGTCTCATGCGTCTTGGCCGCCTCGCTGAAGGTCTGCCCTAGCTGCACAGCCTGCTTCATCAACGCGATGCCTGCCGTGTTATCGCCCATCGGCTCACGCTCGCTGGCGCTATGATCGATCTTGTAGCTCGACACCAGCAACCCGCCACCGGCACGCAAGGCTCCATACGCATCGGTGCGCAGTTCGGCGCCCTGCCCGCGCAGACTGCCGCGATAATTGTCCGCGCTGTGGATCAGATGGCCCAGCGTCAGCTCGCTGGCGGCGTGTGTCGAGCGCAGTTGCACGCGGCCCTGCGCATCGGTATCGTCGAACATCAGCTGGTTGTAACCGGAACCGCCAAACTCCTTGCTGCGCAAGCCCCACTGCGCCGCCGCATTGCCGTGACCGGCCGTATCGGCGGAAGCGCCATGCCACAAGGGACTGTTGCCCGCCGCCAGATTACCCTGCGCCGAAGGTGCATGATCGCTGGCCGGATTGAACAGCGCAGCCTGGCTGTCGCCTCCCGCCTGTCCCGCCGGGGTCGGCGCCACGCCGCCTTCGCCCTGGCCGTTGTACAAAGCGCCGAGGATGATGGGCCGGTCGATATCGTTCTCGATGAACTGCACCAGCACCTCCTGCCCCACGCGCGGCAGGAACTGGCTGCCCATGCCGCCGCCGGCCGAACGCTGCGCAACGCGCACCCAGCAAGTCGCGTCGCCGTTGTCCTGCCAGTGATAGCGGATGCGCACGCGGCCCAGCGCGTCGCAATGGAGCTCGTCCGATCCGGCCGGCTGGTCCGATCCATCGGCACCGATGACGATCGCACTTTGCGCGCCCGACGCGGTCGGCTTGTGGTGGTTGCGGCCGTCGCTGTCCGGCCGTTGCGGACGCCAGATCACATCGGCGGCGACCGCTTCAAAGCTGTTGGCATAGCCGGTCTGCCGCGCCTGCTCGATCACCAATGCGAAGTCGTCGTCATGCGCAGGCGCCAGTTCCTCCAGCAATTCCGGAATCGGCCCGAACAGTTCGGCCAGCCCATGCGAGGCCGGCGACGGCAGGTTGTTGACACCGACGCTGGTGACGCGCAGCACCGTATAAGCCGGGGTCTCCGCGCCATCGGCGGCAGCCAGCGGCCCCTGCGTAACGTTGACGCGGCGCCCTGCCGCCAGCGTGCGCACCGTCGAACGCCCGCGCCATTGCTGGCTGCGCGCCTCGCGTGCCTGCATCTGCAGTTCGGCATAGTGCTGTGCCTGCGCGCCGCTCGCATACGCATATTGGCCCGGCACGTCGAAGCTTTCCAGCTGCGGCAGTTTCTTGTATTGCTGCTGGGCCGGTGCGCTGGCGGCGACGGCTTTCCTGGCTTTGTAGTCGTAGCTGAGCAAGGTGGTCAGCGTCGCCGTCACGCTGCGCCTTGCCTGCAAGGCCTGTATCGTGTCCTGCTTCTCGCCGGCGCGCACGCCATGGAAGCGGATGCCGCCGCCCGCTTCGCTGCTGGCGTCCTCGGGCACCGCGCCGAGCTGGCTGCTGTCGGCGAACAGCACCATGCACAGGCCGTCTTCGGTTTCCTCGAAGCGCCAGGCCAGGCCTTCCTCCGTCAGCAGGCGCAGCACGAAGTCGTAGTCGGACTCGCGGTACTGGCAGCAATAGCTGCGCGCGGAGACGTCGGCCAGGAAGCTGTCGACCTCTTCGCTCCAGCGCCATTGCGCCAGCGGCTGATAGGCGGCGAACACCGATTCGACGATCTCGATCACCGTCTTGTCCTGCCATACGCGGCTGTTGCGGACCTGGCTCAGGCGCCACAGCCACGGCGTCAGCCGCAGGCGGAAGCGCGCCAGGCCGCCTTCGCTGCCCAGCATGGCTGCCTGCGTGATGTCGCCGCTGAAGGTGGTGCGGCTGCCGTCCGCCAGGCTCACTTCGAGACTGGCCGGCTTGCCCAGCAAGGGCGCCAGCGCGACATGGGCATCGGTCGACAGCACGATGATGTCGCGCGCGCCGCTGCCCTGCACCATGTCGTCGGCGCAGAAGGCTTCGACCAGCAGGCCGCCGGAGCCGAGCTCGTCACCGTCATCGCCCAGCTTCAGCGCGTACAAACGCGTGGCGCTTGAGAACTGCGCCAATGCCGTGGTGATTTGCTGAAGCAAGGCGACGCTCATGAGTTCGATGCTGTCTTCGCGGCAGGCGCCGGTTTGCATTCAGGCTCTTTCTTGGCGTCGGCCGCGCACAGGCGGGCGCGGCACTGCTCTTCACCTGCGGCGTTGTACTGCTTGCAGGTCTTGAGCTGGTCGGCCGGCGTGCTGGTCTTCTTGACCGGCGGACGGGTCTGCAGATGCGCCATCAGCGCGCTGATCAGCGTGACATCGTTATCCGCCGGCTTGCCCGGCGCCTTGTCCTTGGCCGGCGCGGTCTTCTGCGCCAGCTTGACGTTGTCGGACTTGCGCTCCGGCTTGCTTTCCACCTTGCGTTCGGCCTTGTGCTCAGGCTTGTGTTCGGGCTTGCGTTCCACCTTGGCCAGTTGCGCGGCCTTCGGCTGCGGCCGCTCCAACGCCTGCGTCAGCTCGTCGTGGCCGGACTTGGGCTTGGGCGGCTCGGCCAGCATTTCCTTCAGCGACGGCAGCTTGCCTTCCGCCGGCGGGCTGACGGCGGCCGTCGTATCTTCCAGGATCGCCGCGGTGGACACTTCCGCCTCGGCCGGTGCGGCCGTGGTCACAGGCGGTTTGGCCGGCGCGGCGTCGGCCACCACGGGCAAGCTGTCGACGTCGGGCGTGTTGCTCATCCAGGCAAGCACGCCGCCGACCGCCGCCAATGCGCCCAGGCCTACGACACCCCACACCACCAGCCGGCCCGAACCTTTGGCCTGGCCCGGAGCACCGGCAACGGCCGGCGCGGCCGGCTTGCTGTCCAGCGTGCTCAGGATGCGGCTGCGTTCGGCCTCCGCCTGCTGTTCCGAAGAAAGAAGACTGGGCCTGCCCCCTTTCGAAGGGCGATCGTCTTGACGTTGCAAAATGTACTCCTTGTTAATTTCGCATTACTTTACGCGATTCAAGAAAAACACGACGCATAGTACGAAGTCAACAGTGCGCACCTCATATTTCCGTGCTTTGCCAAGGGGATTTCAATCGTGCGCTGGATTGTCATAACTGTAAGATATACTCAAAGCAATGCTTTAAGGACACTAATGATGCACCGTTACGCTGGGGAGATGCTGTCGTGCTGATATTGGCAATCGCACTATATTTCGTTATTGCCTGCCTGATCAGCTGGATGGTCTTGTTCCCGGCCGGCCGCGAATTCGTGCTGAATGCACTGGCCGGCGCCGGCCAGCGGCTGCAACAGCGGGTCGGCCGCCTCGCCGCACGCGGGCAGCAGGACGCCGGCGCGCTGGGCCGCACGGGCCGCGCGTCGGCCGGCGAGATCGGCGCGTTCCTGCGCCAGCACTATGTGTTGTGCCTGGGCGGCGCGGCACTGATCTGCATCCCGCCGCTGCTGGCGCTGATGATGAGCACCAGAAGCACGCTGAGCGGCTTCGAAACCTCGACCCGGGAAGTCAACACCCAGGTCGCCGATCTGCTGCAGGGCGAGCAGCTGGTGCCGCCGCCGACGCTGCCGCCGCTGGTATTCGCCTCGGCAGAAGTGGCGCTGGAACGGCCGATGCTGGTGTCCGCAAGCCGGGACTGGGCGTTGATGGATGCGGCCTACGCCCAGCGCCTGCTGATGGCCTTCAAGATCATGAAGGAGAAGCACGGCTACGACATGGCGATCCTGGAAGGCTACCGCAGCCCGGAACGCCAGAACGCGCTGGCCGCGATGGGACCGAACGTCACCAATGCGGCGGCGTTCCAGAGTTGGCACCAATACGGCCTGGCCGCCGACTGCGCGTTTCTGCGCGACGGCAAGCTGGTGATCTCGGAAAAAGATCCGTGGGCCATGCACGGCTACCAGCTGTACGGCGAAGTGGCCGAATCGCTGGGCCTCACCTGGGGCGGGCGCTGGAAGATGATGGATTTCGGGCACACGGAATTGCGTGTGGCCGGTGTGATGAAACGATAAGGTACGGGCAAAATGGCGGCATGGCTTAAAACTCTGATGATGGCGGTACTGGCGTTCGGCGGCAGCTGGCTGGGCGCCGTCTGGTACTGGCGCGCGAACAACCGCATGCCGGCCACGGACGACCTGGTGCTGTACCTGCTGGTGCTGCCGTTGGCGTTGCTGGCCGTGTTCTGGCTGTGCCGCAAAATCTACCTCGGCATCAGCGCGCCCGCCGCCGCTGCCTCGGGCGGCGCCGCGGCCCAGGCCGAGGTTCCCGCCGAACCGGCGCGCGGACCGGCGCTGTCGCTGGTAGCGGCCGCCGTGCGCGCACCGCACGGCATGTCCGCTTCCGAACTTGGCGCGGCGCTGGCAGGCGCCCAGGCCCGCCCTGCGCTGGACTCAGAACTGAACGACGACCAGGGCTATCCGATCATGAGCGCGCGCATCGCCGACATCGATCCCGATCCGCTGCGCGAGGAAGTATCGGAATGGCTGGCCGCCCACGATCTGGAGCCGCACTTCAGCGACGAACAATGGCGTGCGCTCAGCGCAGGCAGCGAAGTGGTGAGCGAACTGTCCTCGCCGCTGAGCGGCCATCCGCAACTGGAGCCGCATGCCGGCCGAGTGGCGCGGCGCGAACCGTCGCCGCTGCCGATGCTGCAACTGCAGCCCGTATGGCAGGCCGAATGGAAGCCGGAGCAGCGCCAGGCCGCCGCCCTGTGGCTGCGCCACATGCTGACGCAAGCCGGCTGGCCCGAAGAACGCATCGCCGTCGCGCCGGAACGCGGCGCGGCCGATACCGAAGTCACCACCGCCTTGGCGCGGCTGCTGTCCGACGAACCGCCTGCATTGACGCTGGTGGTGGCCTGCGGCTCGCACATCGGCGCCGACAGCGTCGAGCGCCTGGGCAGCGCCGCCGCATTGTTCAACGCCAGCCATCCGCAAGGCCAGATCCCCGGCGAAGGCGCGGCCGGCCTGCTGCTGGCCGATGCGGCGCAAGCCGAGATGCTGGCGCCCGGCCAGCAACTGCCGCAGCTGTTGGCCGTGAACAGCGGCCGCCTGCCCCACTCCACCGACGAATCCAAGCGCACCAACGCCGAACTGCTGCTGGAACTGAGCACCAAGGCGCTGCACAGCGCGGGCCGCGAAGCATCGGCCATCGCCCTGATCACCGCCGACACCGACCACCGCACCAGCCGCGTCATGGAGCTGATGGGCGTGATGTCGGAAGCGACGCCGCAGCTCGATCCCGGCGCCGACGTATTCAGCGTCGGCGCGGGATGCGGCAGCTGCGGCGCCGTCACGTATTTGACCGCGCTGGCATTGGCGCGGCAGGAAGCGGAGAGCCGCAACGCCGCCATCCTGTGCATCAGCAATCTGGACCCGTTCCGGCGCGACGTCGCCGTGATCGGCCCCGCAGCACCCGTAGCAGTTTGATTTTCCCGAATTTTTCTAGAGCCCTCAATCATGATGCAAAAAACCTGGCAATTCCTGACGACCCGCAACAGCCTGATCGTGATCGGCTGGGTGGCCTTCGCCGCCTTGTTGCTGATCGCCGCCGCCATCTTCGAATGGCCGGCCAGCGTCGCCTGGACGGTGCTGGCGATCGCGCTGCTGTTCGGCGCCATCGTCTGGCTATGGCGCCGCCATCGCCGCCAGCGCGCCGCCGCCCAATTGGGCGACATGCTGGAACAGCAGGTCAACAAGGCGCCCGCCAAGCCTGACCCGGCGCAGCGCCAGGAAACGGACGTGATCCGCAAGCGCCTGCTGGACGCCATCGCCACCATCAAGGGATCGAAGATCGGCCAGTTCTCCGGCAACGCCGCGCTGTACGAGCTGCCGTGGTATATGGTGATCGGCAATCCGGCGGCCGGCAAGAGCACGGCCATCGCCAGCTCCGGCCTGCAGTTCCCGTTCGCCGACACCAAGATCGTGCAAGGCGTGGGCGGCACCCGTAACTGCGACTGGTTCTTCACCACCGACGGCATCCTGCTCGATACGGCGGGCCGCTATTCCGTCGTCGACGAAGACCGCGGCGAGTGGTTCGGCTTCCTCGACCTGCTGAAAAAATACCGCAAGAAGGCGCCGATCAACGGCGTCATCATCGCCGTCAGCGTCGCCGAACTGACGCGCAACCGTCCCGAATTCGCCATCAACCTGGCCAAGAACCTGCGCCAGCGCGTGCAGGAACTGACCGAGCGCCTGGAAGTGCATGCGCCGGTATACGTGGTCTTCACCAAGGCCGACCTGATCACCGGTTTCAACGAATTCTTCCAGGACGCCGAACGCGGAGAGCGCGATAAGATCTGGGGCGCCACCCTGCCCTACAGCCAGTCCACCACCAGCGAGCAGATACTCGACCAGTTCGACGCCCGCTTCGATGAGCTGTACGACGGCCTCAAAGACCTCAGCCAGGCCAATATGGCGCTGCAATGGCGCGAGACCATGCCGCCGGGCGTGTTCACCTTCCCGCTGGAATTCAGCTCAGTCAAGCCATCGCTGCGCGCCTTCATCGCCACGCTGTTCGAAGAAAATCCATTCCAGTTCAAGCCCGTGTTCCGTGGCTTCTACTTCACCAGCGCGCTGCAGGAAGGCGAATCCGTCTCCGCCTCGTCGCACCGCGTGGCCCAGCGTTTCGACCTGAAGCTGCAACCGCAGGAACACGAAGAAACCCATCAGCAGCAAGGCTACTTCCTGCTTAACCTGTTCCGCAAAGTGATCTTCGCGGACAAGGATCTCGTCGCGCAGTACGCCAGCCCGGCCAAGACGCGCGTGCGCTACGCCGCCTTCTTCGCCGCCACCGCCTTCGTCGGCCTGGCGCTGGCCGGCTGGAGCTGGTCCTACATGAACAACCGCCAGCTGGTCGCCAACGTCCAGGCGGACCTGGACCAGGCCATCAAGGTCCAGCAGAACCGCATGGACCTGCAATCGCGCTTCCAGGCGCTGGAGATCCTGCAAGACCGCATCGAACAACTGGACAACTACCGCGACCACCGTCCGCTGTCGCTGGGCCTGGGCCTGTACCAGGGCGACCTGCTGGACCGCAAGCTGCGCGAGGAATACTTCGCCGGCGTGCGCGAAGTGATGCTGAAACCTGTGGGTCAATCGCTGGAGTCCTTCCTGGCGGAAGTCAACAGCGGCGCGGCGCAGTTGCAGCCTATGGCCAAGCCGGTGACGGCTGCTGCCGGCGCAGCAACCACCGCAGGCGCCGATGCCACCGCAGCCGCTCCGGTCAACAACGGCGCCACGCAGTTCAAGGACGCTTCGCCCGCCAACGCGGAAGACGCCTACAACGCGCTGAAAACCTACCTGATGCTGAGCGATAAATCGCGCGCCGAAGCCGGCCACCTGAACGACCAGCTGACCCGCTTCTGGCGCGTGTGGCTGGACGGGAACCGTGGCGCCATGCCGCGCGAGCAGATGATACGCAGCGCCGAACGCATGATCTCCTTCTACCTGGCGCAGGTCAACGACACCTCGTGGCCGCAGATCGACGGCAAACTGGCGCTGGTCGACCAGACCCGCGACAACCTGCGCCGCGTAGTGCGCGGCATGCCTGCCCGCGAACGCGTCTACGCCGACGTCAAGGCCCGCGCCGCGACCCGCTTCCCATCGATGACCGTGGCCCGCATCGTCGGCGACCAGGACAAGGAACTGGTACTGGGCAGCTACGCCATTCCAGGCAGCTTCACGCGCCAGGCTTGGGAAGGCTTTGTGCAGGACGCCTTCCGCGAAGCGGCCAACCGCGAAATGCAGAGCGCCGACTGGGTGCTGAAAACCTCGTCCAAGGATGACCTGACGCTGGAAGGCAGCCCTGAGCAAATCCAGAAATCGCTGGTGGAGCTGTACAAGAACGACTACGCCAAGGAATGGGAGAAGTTCGTACAGGGCGTGACCATCCGCGAACTGGAAGGTTTCGACACCGCCGCCGCCGCGATGAACCGCCTGGGCGATCCGCAAACCTCGCCGATCAACAAACTGGTGACGACCGTCTACGAGCAAACCTCGTGGGACAACCCGTCGCTGCTGGACGCCGGCCTGCAACGCGCGCAGCGCGGCGTCAGCGGCTGGTTCCGCGAAACCATCCTGCGCCAGAAGCCTTCGCAGATCAACGTCAACCTCGGTTCCGCCAACGGCAGCAACGTGCAGAACGCCGCCCTGCCGCTGGGCCCCGTCGGCCGCGAGTTCTCCGGCGTGGCCCGCCTGGTGGTCGCCAAGGACAAGGATGCCTCGCTGATGCGCGGCTATATCGACCAGATGTCCAAGCTGCGTACGCGTTTCAATCAGATCAAGAACCAGGGCGATCCAGGCCCGGGCGCCAAGCAGCTGATGCAGCAGACGCTGGACGGCACCGGTTCCGAACTGGCCGACGCGCTGAAATACGTCGACGAACAGATGCTGACCGGGATGACCGATGCACAGAAAACGGCGATCCGCCCTATCCTGGTTCGTCCGCTGATGCAGACCTTCGCCGTCATCGTCAAACCGACCGAGACCGAGATCGACAAGGTCTGGTCCGCGCAGGTACTGCAACCGTTCAGCAAGAACCTGGCGCTGAAATACCCGTTCGCCACCGAGTCCCGTGCTGAAGCGACCAACGCAGAAATCGGCGAGATCTTCGGCCCGGACGGCGCCATCGCCAAGTTCTTCAACACCACCATCGGACCGTTGGTGGTGCGTCGCGGCGATTCGCTGAGCGCCAAGACCTGGGCCAATATGGGCGTCAACCTGTCGCCGCCTGTGGTGGCGGCCTTCCCCAACTGGATCGCTCCACTGTCGGCAGCAGGCGTCGCCAACACGGCGGCATCCAGCGGCGGCGAAGCGCAGACCATGTTCGACCTGCAGGCTCTGAGCGCCGCCGGTGCGACCGAGTTCACCATCGAGATCGACGGCCAGTCGCTGCGCTGGCGCGGCCAGCCGCAGCCATGGGTACACATGGCGTGGCCGAATCCACAGGGTGTGCCGGGATCGAAGATCACCGCGATCACGCCGGAAGGCCGCAACATTGTGCTGCTCAATGAACCGGGCCACTTCGGCCTGAAGAAAATGATCGACGCCGCCAAACGCAAGCGCAAGGACAACGGCGCGTTTGAACTGAGTTGGGACAACGCTGGCGTGGTCGTCACCGCCAACCTGAAGATCGTCGCCACCACGCAGGCTCCCGCGCCGCAACCGGTGCAAGCCGCACAAGGCTTCAAGCGCCTGCGCCTGCCGGAATCGATCATCGCCGCTGCACCTGCCGCACCGGCGCCTGCGGCTACGCCGGCAGCACCTTCGGCGCCAAGCGCTCCGGCGGCTCCGGCAACTGCGCCTGCGGCCACACCCGCGCCCAAACCGCCCGTGGCGCCGGCGCGCACCGCAGCAGCCACCGTCACCTCGGGAGCCACGCAATGAGCCGCGGCGCAACCCCGATCAGCGTCGGCTACTTCGGCAAG
Source organism: Rugamonas rivuli (assembly GCF_009380165.1). GTDB lineage: Bacteria > Pseudomonadota > Gammaproteobacteria > Burkholderiales > Burkholderiaceae_D > Rugamonas > Rugamonas rivuli. The sequence goes on along the minus strand of NZ_WHUF01000001.1, from coordinate 295,608 downwards.
ATTCCTACCCGTGGCGATTTCGTCAAGGGCAGCGACAGCCCGGCACTGATCAAGGTGCTGGACGACTGGCTGTCGCAGGCGATGGACCTGATGAGCACCGACGCCCGCTGGAAGCTGAACTACGACGCCGTCGCGCCGCTGCACTTCGCCTTCGTCGGGCCACGCCGCCGGCACGCCATCGCCGGCCACATCGTCGCCAGCAGCGACCAGTCCAGCCGCCGCTATCCCTTCCTGATGATGGGCGCGATGGAGGTGAACGAACCGGCAGCCTTCGTGCCGAACTCCCCGCTGGTGCTCACGCGCCTGTGGAATCGCCTGGAAGCGCTGACCACCAGCGTGCGCGAAGCCGGCGACCCGGCGCTGCCGCTGCAAAGCGCCGCCAGCCATCTGGTCGAACTCGATCTGCGTTCGGCCGCCTATGACGCCGCCTTCGAGGACTTCCTCGAACTGCAAACCATCGGCGCGCTCGACGCGATGCTGGCGCAGACCGGATTCAAAGGCTCGGCGCGGCAGATCCTGCTGGCCCTGGGCATGCTGCTGCAACCCGTCATGGCCAGCAGCTCCAGCCGCCTGGAGAAAAGCCTGCTGCTGCCGCTGCCGACCGATCCGATGTACCGCAACCTGGTGGCCGCCTTCTGGATGCACCTGATCACGCCATTCCTGGCGCGCGCCGATTTCGAACTGGCGTTGTTCGTCACCCGCATCGAGCAACGGCCCGCGCTGGTGCTCGGCTTCAGCGGCGCGTCGGCGCAAACGCTGCGCGCGATCATGGACCCGCAAACGGGACTGGATCATCACATCGACTTCGAACAGCTGGACTGGGTGGAAGAACAGATCGATTCCGATTACGGCATCAAGAAGCTGTCCACCTATCTGGCGCAAGCCAACCTGTCACTCAAGTCCGCGCTGGATTCCGTCGGCGCGGCGTTTATCGGAACCTGACCATGCGCTCTAACCAATTGATAGCCCAAGCCCTGCTGGCCGGCCTGTGCGCAATCGCCACCGGCGCCAATGCCCAGAACCCAGGCCTGGCACCTGCCGCACCCGAACCTGGCCAGGTACTCGCCAGCGGCACCGTGCCGGACGAAGGCAGCAAGGCCGCCGTACTGGCCAAGCTGCGCGAAGTCTACGGCGCCGACAAGGTGGTCGACCAGATCGCCATCGGCCCGGTCGCCATGCCGGCCAACTGGAACGGCTACGTACAAAAACTGATCACCTCCGATTTGAAGCAGATCAGCCGTGGACAGCTGAAAATCGACGGCAGCAACGTCAGCCTGCGCGGCGAGGTCGCCAATGAGGCGCTGCGCCAGCGCATCGCCAGCACCGTCGCCACCAGCCTCAATCCGACCTACACCGTCAACAACGGCCTGCGTGTATCGGCGGCAGACCAGAGCATCCTGGACACCACGCTGGCCAACCGCACCGTCGAATTCGAGAGCGGCAAGGCCACGCTGACGCCGGCCGGTAAAGCCATTCTCGACGAAATGCTGGCCGCGCTGCTCAAGCTCAAAGGCCGTAAGGTCGAGATCATCGGCCATACTGACAGCGCCGGCCTGCGCGCCACCAACCTTGGCCTGAGCCAGGCGCGCGCGGAAACCGTCAAGGCCTACTTCTCCAGCCATGGCCTGAACGGCGACCTGCTGACCGCCAGCGGCCAGGGTCCCGACCGGCCTATCGCCAGCAACGACAATGCGGATGGACGCGCGCGCAACCGCCGCATCGAATTCCGCATGGCCCAATAATCAACAAGAGGACATCATGTTTTCAGCAGAGCAGTTACTCATCCCCATCAGCGACAGCCGCCCTTCCGGCGAAGACCTGTCGTTTTCGTCCGACCTGGACGCCATAGCGCAGGCGCGCAAATTCGACGATCCTTCGCTCGATCAAGGCGAATGGGTGACGGAGTTGAAGGAAGCGGACTGGGAATTCGTCGTCAAGCGCTGCGCAGCGCTGTTGACGGAAAAAAGCAAGGACTTGCGATTGGCGGTCTGGCTGACCGAAGCCGCCGCCAAGCAGCATCACCTGCGCGGCCTGGGTGAAGGCTATCGCCTGCTGGCGGGCCTGTTTGAACAATACTGGGACATGGGCTTGTATCCGGAAGCGGACGGCGGCGACAACGACCAGCGCATCGGCAATCTAAGCTGGATACTGGCGCGCACGAAGACGCTGATCCGCGAGCTGCCGCTGACCGAGGGCCGCAATACGGCCTACTCCACCATCGACTTCGAAACGGCGCGCAAGCGAGCCAATGGTGGTAATGGCGGCAGCGACAACGACCAATCCGGCGCACCGAAACTGGCAGACATGGAAGCGGCCAAGCGTTCCAACTCGGCGCAGTTCATCGCCAAATTTTCCACGGACGCGCAATACTGCATGGACGCGCTGCTACAACTGGAGAAGGTAGCGGATGCAAAGCTGGGCCAGGACAGCCCCGGCTTCTCCGCCGCGCGCGACGCCGTGCAATCGATGCTGCATGTGATGCCGGTGGCAGCCAAATCCAACGGTGCCGAGGCGCACGCGGACGACTATGCCGACGAGCAGCCATCTCATGCCGACAACGGCGCAGCGGCGCCGCAGCAGCGGGAAGGCGTGTCCGGCCCTATCCGCAACCGCACCCAGGCCATCGCGCAGTTGCGCGCCGTGGCGAAGTTCTTCCGCGATACCGAGCCACACAGCCCGGTATCCTACTTCGCGGAGAAAGCCGCCAACGCCGGCGAACAGGATCTGCACACCTGGCTGCGTTCCGTCATCAAGGACGAAAGCTCACTGTCCCACATCGAAGAGATGCTGGGCGTGCAGCCACCAAACTAAAAAAAAGGGGGCTAGCCCCTTTTTTTTATTCGCCGATCAGTTGAACCGCGTCTATCCGCTTGTAGCCATGCTGGACGTTGTTGGCGATGGTGATCTTGACGCCTTTGACTTTATAAGCCGTCTTCTCAAAGCTGCGCACGAACCAGGTGCGGTTGCCGCGCCGGTCCTGCTTAACTTCGCTGATGCCGGTCCAGATGGTGTTCCACTTGCCATCCGTATCCTGCAACTCCACCTTGTTCACCGCCTCCACGCCGTCGCCGCCGGGGATAATCACTCGCACCTCGGTAGCGTTGACCGGCTTGGCATAGCCCAATTCCAGCCAGTCGAAACCCTTGTCCTGGTTATTGTTGGTCCAATCGCGATCATCCGACGCACCGACGACGTTCTTCGCCACGTTGACCTCTGACGGCTCTTTCCCATTGTCGTCGCCGAAGGTCGAACTGGCTTTCGCAGCAGTCGCCCATTGGCCTTTAGGGTCGTTCAGGTACTTGTCTTCCATCGTGCCATAGTCGAGCAGTGCCTGCTTCTTGGCCATTTCCTGCTGCTCGGCAGTCTGCTCCGCAGCCGGCGCAGCAGCAACTGGCGCAGCTGCCGGCGCCGGAGCAGTGGCCGCCGGAGCGACCTCCGGTTGTTCCTTCTTGTGGCACGCGGTCAGTATCAGCGTGGACATCAATACCGCAATCGTAGCTTGGCGTTTCATGATCATCATCTTCCTTATTTAACGGTGTATTTGAACTGACCCTGCTTGTTGGCGCTGACCTTGATCTTGCTGATCACCGCACCTTCGGCCATCTTGGTCAGCACGGATTCGGCCACTTCCGGCAGCAGCGTGCCATTGAGGATATTGTCGACATTGCGCGCGCCGGAATCGACTTCCGTGCAGCGCGCCAGCACCGCTTCTACCAGCGCCTCGTCGTAGCTGAACTCCGCCTTGTGATTGACGCTGATGCGCTGCTGGATCTTACCCAGTTTGAGCTTGATGATCTCCACCAGCACATCGTCGGGAATCGGATAGTACGGAATTACCTTCAAGCGGCCCAGGAAGGCCGGCTTGAACTGCTTCATCAGATGCGGACGGATCAACTCTTCCAGCGCTGCCGGATCGGGCAATTCATCGCCCGTCTTGTTCAGGCAAGCCTGCATCATCGCGGCGGAAGCCACGTTCGAGGTCAGGATGATGATGGTGTTCTTGAAGTCGATCTCGCGGCCTTCCGCATCGTCCATCACGCCCTTGTCGAACACCTGGAAGAACAGCTCCATGACGTCCGGATGTGCTTTTTCCACTTCATCCAGCAGCACCACGCTGTATGGATTGCGGCGCACGGCCTCGGTCAACACGCCGCCCTCGCCATAGCCCACGTAGCCCGGTGGCGAACCTTTCAGGCCCGAGACGCTGTGCGCCTCCTGATACTCGCTCATGTTGATGGTGATGAGTTTACGCTCGCCGCCGTACAGCACATCGGCCAGCGCCAGCGCGGTCTCGGTCTTGCCGATACCGGATGGGCCGACGAACAGGAACACGCCCTTCGGCTTGTTCGGGTCGTCCAGATTGGCGCGCGACGTGCGTACGCGCTGCGCCACCGCCTCGATCGCATGCGGCTGGCCCAGCACGCGCTGTTCCAGCATCGGCTTCAGGTTCAGCACCGTCTTGATCTCGTCCTTGACCATTTTGCCCAGTGGGATACCGGTCCAGCCGGCGACGATCTCCGCCACCACGTGGCCGTCCACCTGCACCGGCACCATCGGCGTTTCGCCTTGCAGCGACTTCAATTCCGTTTGCAGCGCCTGCAGATCCTTGCTCTGGCTAGCACCGCCCTCGCCGCCCGCCTCCAGCACCACGCGGCCGGCCTTGATCTGTTCCGTCAGCGCTTTCTCTTTCTCCCAGCGCGCGGACAGTTCGGCATGCTGGGCAGCGGCGGCCACGCGGCCCGCTTCCAGCTCCGCCAGTCGCGCCACGTGCGCGGAACCACCGGTGCTCTGCTCGCGTTGCAGCGACGCCGATTCCGCAGCGATGCGTTCCAGTTTGCGCGCCAGGTTCTCGATCAAGGCCGGCGTGGCGTTCTGGCCCAGCGCAACCTTGGCGCAGGCGGTATCGAGCACGCTGATCGCCTTGTCCGGCAGCTGGCGGCCCATGATGTAGCGATGCGACAAACGCACGGCCTCGGTTATCGCCTCGTCGTACACGCGTACGCCGAAGTGTTTTTCCATCAGCGGCGCCATGCCGCGCAACATGGCGCAGGCCAGTTCCTCGCTAGGTTCCTCGACCTTGACGACCTGGAAGCGACGCGCCAGCGCGGCATCCTTTTCAAAGTACTTCTTGTACTCGCCCCAGGTGGTGGCTGCGATGGTGCGCAGTTCGCCGCGCGCCAGCGCAGGCTTGAGCAGATTGGCCGCATCGTTCTGGCCTGCCTGGCCGCCCGCGCCGATCATGGTGTGCGCCTCGTCGATGAACAGGATGATGGCGTGCGGGCTTTTCTTCACTTCGTCGATGACGTTTTTCAGGCGGTTCTCGAACTCGCCCTTGACGCTGGCGCCGGCTTGCAGCAGGCCCATATCCAGCGTATGTATCTCCACGCCTTTCAGCACATCCGGCACGTCGTTCAATGCGATGCGCAGCGCCAGGCCTTCCACCACGGCGGTCTTGCCGACGCCGGCCTCGCCGGTCAGGATGGGATTGTTCTGGCGGCGGCGCATCAGGATGTCGATGGCCTGGCGGATTTCCATGTCGCGGCCGATCACCGGATCGACTTTGCCGTCGCGGGCGCGCTGCGTCAGGTTGGTGGTGAACTGGTCCAGCGCCGGCGTTTTCGACGCCGCCTTGGCCGACAGGTCGCCGACCGGATCGCCGCCCAGCTCTTCATGCTCGCCGCTCGCGGCGGCGTTGGCGGCCACTGCCTCGTCCGAGCCGGCGGTCAGCTTGTCCAGGTTATGCTTGATCTGGTCGACTTCGAATTTGGCGAACAGCTTGGATCCACGATACGCCAGCTGCGCCAGCTCAGGCTCCGTCAACAGCGCCTGCAACAGATGGCCGCTGCGTATCTGCGCCTGCTGGCCCGCTTGCAGGTCCAGCGATGCGATCAGCCACGCGTGCTCGAACAGCTTGGGCAAGCGCTCCGAGAACACCGGCGTGCGCGAGTTGCCGGTCTTGAGGCGCGCAATCTCGGCCTGCAAATCCGCTTCCAGCATGCTGACGCTGATGCCGCTCTGGCGCGCGATGACGACGAAATCGCTCTTGGGCTGCTCCAGCAGCGCCAGGAACAGGTGTTCGATATCCACCTCGTACTGCCCCAGCGAGACGCACAGGCTGGCGGCGCGGGTGGCGGCCGTGCGGCTGGTGTCGTTCAGTTTTCCGATCAAAGTCTTCAGGTTGATGCTCATGATGGTTCCTTATTATTTATACTGTTTTTATACCGTATGAATCTCATAGCGCACATCGGCGCGGTCCTGCGTCTGGGCGTCGGTGACGAGGAAGCTGTCCCAACCCAGGCGTCCGCCCACGCGGTCGTCCTCAAGCCGCGCGCCCTGCACGTCGGCAGCGCGCAGCACCAGCTGCACTTCATACTCCAGCGACAGCCCGGTGAACATGGTCAACATGCTCTTCAGCGCCTTCGCCGCTTTACCGCCGGGCAGGAAGGATTCGTAGCCTTCCAGGTCCAGCGGGCCTATCACCAGCCGTAATCGCAAATCGCGCTGCCACACGCGCGAACCGGCCATCGCGCCCGCGCCCAGCATGGCGTTACCCATGCCGAGCACCGTCTGCTGCTCCTGCGGCACGTCGTACCAGCAGCCGATGAACTGTTCGGCCTTGATCTGCTGGTTGAAGTACTCCGACAGCACCTTCGCGATCTGCACCGCCGACGCTGGACGCTGGCGCATGGCGGTGGCGAAGTAGCCGATCGACTCGTCAAGCACGCCGTCGCCGTCGTCGGACAAGCGGCGCCGCAGCGACTCGTTGCCCATGCCGGCCAGCGACAGCAGCAGCGGCAGGAAGGTATCCTTGCCATCGACCTGGTACTTCAGCTCCAGCCGGTACTTGCGCCAAGCCTCGTAGAACAAGGCCAGCGCGCGGTTGGAGAAAGTGTCGAGAAAGGCGCGCGGTCCCTCGTCCTTTTCGTATAGCGCATGCGCGGCGATACGCTCCGTGTAGTGCGCGGGCAGCGTGCCGTTACTGCCTAAAAATCCCATGAAGGCAGGCGTGATGCGGATGTACTTCAGCTGCGTCGATTGCAGTGCGGCCGCCAGCGCACACGGGTCGGTCGGCACATCGCGCGGCTCCGGCTGCATCGCTTCCAGCTGGCTGGCCGGGAAGTTCAGCGACGTCGAATTCTGGAAGCGCAGGTAGTTCGCCACCGCGCCCTCGCCCGGCGCGCCATGGCGCTTGAGCCACAGCTCCAGCATGCGCACGGCCTGGAAATATTCGAACCGGTACGGCTGCGCAAACAGCCGCTCGATTACAGCAGGCTCAAATCGCCGCTTCGTGGCGTGCATCGCAACAGCTCCTCTCCGGTTTTATTCGATACGATCACCAGTTGGGTGAAACTATTGGCGTGCACGTACAGGCCCAGGAAGCGTTCGATGATGTGGGCGAACGCGTGGATGCCGCTACCGACGAAGGCTTCCTCGTCGATGGTCAGCCTGACCTCGATGCCGCGCACCAGGCAGGCGAACGGGTTCCCCGGCAGCCAGGTGTTGGCCGCCTTGTGCGACACCGCCAGCACGCCGCCGATCTGCCGCTGCGACGACGGTGAGCGCGGCAGGTCGTACAGCGTCAGCATCTCGCGGAAGGCGTCCAGGCCGCCGTCGCTCAGCGACAGGTGGTTCAGCGACAGGTGCGAAATCAGGCGCCAGTGCGCGCCGCGCCCGCGTTCGAAGCGGTGCGAGGATGTCGGCTTGCGCAGGAAGCTGATGGCGCGCACGCTGGAGCCGCCTTCCAGGAACAGATCGCCGCCGCGCTGGCCGTAGCTCAGCGAGGCTGGCAGATCGCGGTTGGTGCAGCTCAGCTCCAGGCTCAGGGTGTCGGTCTCCACCTCGGCCGGATCGAAATCGATGTCGACGATGGAAATCTGCGTTTCATAGCCAGGGCTCTTCTCGGCGATGATGTCGTCGCGCCGCATGACCCAGTAATGGCCGTTCTTTTCCGGCGTCTGGCCGTGGCGCAGCGAGTAGAACGGGCGGAACTCCAGCACCGATTCGCCTTGCGGCGTTTGCCGCACCAGCTTCACGGAGTCGATGGACTGCACCTCATAGGCGAAGGCGCGGCGCGCGTCGGCCAGCACCGGATAGCTGGCGGTGGTATGCGTCAGGCGTATCGGCTCGCCGCGCTGACGGAACAGGTTGACCACCGGCGTGCAGCCCAGCAGCACGTTGTTGGTGTTCAGCGTGCCGAGCATGCGGGCAGTGTTCGAATCGGTACGCATGCCGGACAAGGCCAGGTGCAGCGTGACCGACTTGCAGCCGGACGGCAGCACGCCGGCCAGCGCATGCAGGTCGATGTCGAAGAAGTTGAACTTCTCGGGGAAGCAGAAATACTCGGTCAGCAGCCGGTAGGCGGCATGCGAGCGTGCGGAGAAATCGATCAGCGATTCCTCTTCCTCGAAGCCAGCCGGGCTGACGGGTATTTTATGCAGCGGTATCCAGCGGCCATTGCCGTCCGCTTCCACATAGGCGCATACGCCGCGCATGAACAGCGCGTCGCGCAGCGCGGCGCAGAAGGATGGCTCGCCGTCGATGAACACGCGCAGCTTCGACAGGCCAAGCTGCGGCACCGCCACCTGGGCCGAGGTGCTGGAGATGGTCAGGCTGATGCTCGATGTCGCATTCGGTGGCGTGCGTGTCGCTTCCGGAGCGTCGATGATGGCGGCGAAGGCCGCATGCGTCAGCGCCAGCGGCGCGATCGTCACCGGATATGCGGTGCGGAAGGTGCACACGGCGCCGCGCACCGGGCGCGTAGTCAGCTGAGTACCACGCGGGATTTCGCTGGCGGTCGTCAGCTGCGCCGCGGCGCCGCTGAAGTCCATGCGCGCGATCGAGCACGATGGAAACGGCCGCAGATAGTGCGGATACAGCACCTCGAACAGTGCTTCGGTAAATTCTGGATAGTCGTCGTCGAGCCGTTTGGCGATGCGCGAATTGAGCAGCGCGAACGATTCGATCATGCGTTCGATGTGCGGGTCTTCGCACACCTCGCCGCCGATCAGCAGCCGGCCGGCGATCTTGGGGTAGCGTTCGGAGAATTCGCGCGAATAGCGGCGCAGGAATCCCAGCTCCCTCTCGTAATACGGTAATAATTGGTCCAACTCAGGCTCCCGATTGCGCCACGCGGCGTGCCTTGCTTATGGTGTAGTGCAGGCTGGACGGCTGCAACACAGCGTCAAAATTGACCGGTTCATGTGCCGAGCTAACCACCAGCAGCGCCGTGATGGCGAAGTTGAGGCGGTTGATCGCATCGGCGCGCAGTTCGAGCGAAGCCTGCACATTGCGCAGGCGCGGCTCGTGGCGCGCGATGGCTTTTTCAAGGCATCGGCAAATAAAAGCACGGTCATCGGTGCTCGACAGCGACAAGCCGGCAAAGTCGTTCAAGCCGTATGTCACGATCGAGCGTCCGCATTCGGGATACCGCTTCAGCAGCTCTTCCGGGATCACAGTGCGCGTGTTCAGCAGCGCTTCCAGATCGCGCGCGACCGAGTCCTTCAAGTCCTCGATCGACAAACGCGATACCGTGCCGCTGGAGGCGCCATTGACCGGCATATCCATCAGCCGGTCGAATAGTCCCGGCGTAAAACCCTTCATCGGTATCCCATCAAACAGTCAGTCGATTACGCGGTTTTGTTAGCCGACAGATCCCAGCCGCCCGAGGTGTTACCGCCCGAACCACCGCCAACTTTTTGTTGGGTGTACTTCCACTTCACTTTCGAATACTTGATCGCCACGTCTTCAGTCAGGATGTTGCCCTGTTTGACGGTTGGTGCAACGCTGGAGATCAGAACATTTTCCAGTTCGATTTCGAAGTACTTGATACGCTCGCCATTGCCGTCGGCGCGCAGGAATTCCAGCTTGGCCTTAGGGATGGTTTTACCCGACGAGCAGGTTTGCAGCAGCAGAGGAGTAGCCAGGTCAGCCAGCTTCGAGACAACGATATCTTTGTGCTCGGTGCGCTCGGCAGTGTGGCCGCCGCCGGTCGATGCGGTAGCCGACTTAGGCTGCAGCACTTCCCATTGAACGGTCGATACCTCGATCCAGTCCTTGTGGGTAGCATCGGCGGATTCGCCTTTGATACCGTCGATTTGCAGATAGACGTCGATTGCCATTGTGATTCCTTTCAGTTGTTAAAGTAAGTACTGCTTAGTTCTTGGTCGATGCAGGGAGCTCCGCGACCAAACGGAGTGAAACGGACAGCTCGTCGAGCTGGAAGTGCGGACGCAGGAACGACACGGCGCGGTACACGCCCGGACGGCCCGGCACTTCGGATACTTGAACCGACGCTTCGCGCAGCGGGAACTGGGCTTTCTGTTCCTGGCTGGCGTTATCGTCCAGCAGCACGTACTGGGTCAGCCAGCGGTTCAGGAAGTCTTCCACGTTCGACGCGGCGGCGAAGCTGCCGATTTTGTCGCGCATCATCGCCTTCATGTAGTGGGCGATGCGCGAGACGGCGAAGATGTACTGCAGCTGCGCCGACAGCACGGCATTGGCGTTGGCGGCGTCGTTGTTGTACTTGCGCGCCTTCTGCGCCGATTGCGCGCCGAAGAAGGCGGCGTAGTCGGTGTTCTTGCAGTGGACCAGCGAGATGAAACCGAGGTCGCTCAGTTCTTTTTCGCGGCGGTCGGTGATGGCGATTTCGGTCGGGCATTTGAGCGCCACTTCGCCTTCGTCGGTCTTGAAGGTGTGGGTCGGCAGGTCTTCGACCAGGCCGCCGCCTTCAACGCCGCGGATCGCCGCGCACCAGCCGTAGTCTTCGAAGGCTGCGGTCAGCTTGGTGCCGAAGGCGTAGGCCGCGTTACACCACAGGTATTTCTGGTGGTCGGTGCCGTCGACATCTTCGACGAAGTTGAAGCCTTCGGTGGTAGCGCCATCGGCCGGGTTGAACGGCAGGCGGCCCAGGAAGCGCGGCAGCGTCAGGCCGACGTAGCGCGAGTCTTCCGATTCGCGGAACGACTTCCACTTCGCGTATTCGACGGTGTCGAACACCTTCGACAGGTCGCGCGGCTTACCCAGGTCGCTATAGCTCTCCAGGCCGAACAGCTCCGGCGACGCGGCCGAAATGAACGGCGCGTGCGCGGCGGCTGCCACGTGCGACATCTGCTCGATGAAGTACATGTCTTCCGGCTGGCGGGTGATCTCGTAATCGCCCAGCAGCGCGCCGAACGGCGCACCGCCGAAGGTGCCGAATTCTTCTTCGTAGACCTTCTTGAACATGGTGCTCTGGTCGAATTCCAGCGCGGACTGGAAGTCCTTGACCAATTCCTTCTTGGTCGCGTTGAGCATCTTGATCTTCAGGTTCTGGCCCGTGGCGCTGTTGCGCACCAGGTAGTTCAAGCCGGTCCAGCTGCTTTCCAGCTTCTGGAATTCCGGCGCGTGCATCACGGCCGACAGCTGCGCCGAGATCATGCGGTCCAGTTCAGCGACGCGGGCGTCGATGGTGGCGGCCAGGTTGTCGGAGACGACCACGGTGCCGTCCATGACCTGGTTCACCAGTTCGGAAATCAAATCCTTGGCGCGCGCATGTTCGGCGCTGGATTTGGCGACCTTGCTCTGCTCGACGATCTGGTCAAGCAAGGCCAATTCGGTAGCGGCGGCGGGAGCGCCGCCTGGAGTCAGTTGAGCGGACATGATCAGGCTTTCGTGGTTTGCTGGCCCAGTTCGGCCAATTTCTCGGTGCTGTTCAAGACGTCGTTGAGGATGTCTTCCAGCTTGTCGTTGCCGGCCAGTTTGTTACGCAGGTCGGCCAGCTTGGTGCGCGCTTCGAGCAGCTTGCGCAGCGGTTCCACCTGCTGCACCACGGCTTCGGGACGGAAGTCGTCCATCGATTTGAATTTCAGGTCGACCGCGAACTGGCCGCCTTCGTCGCTCAATTCATTGGCCACGCGGTAGGCCGCGCGCGGCTCGACGCCCTTCAGCACTTCGTCGAAGTTATCGCGGTCGATGCCGACGAAGCTGCGATCCTTCAGGCGTTTTTGCTCGACTTCCGAATTGCCGCCGAAGTCGCCGACCACGCCCATCACGAAAGGCAGTTCCTTGTTTTCGATGGCGTCGCCGATTTCGACGTCATAAGTCATCTGGACCCGCGGTGGGCGAATTTTCTGCAGTTTTTTCTGGACACTGGTATTTTTTGACATGGGATTCCCCTATCGTTGGGTTAAATACAGATTGCTTACTTCAGCGCGTTGAATGGATTCGCGCTCGAATCGTCGTCGGCCTTGGCCTTGCCTTTTTTGGTCTTGGCGGCGGTGGCGTTGCTGCGTGCGGGCGCGACGGCTTGCGCAGGCTGCGGCGGCACCAGTACGGTCTCACCCAGGCTTTCGCGCAGCAGTTTGGCCAGATCCTGCGACTCGGTGCGCAGCGATCCGGACAGATTGTTCTGGCGGCTCAGGTCCGACAGCGCGCGCGTCGACAGGCGCAGGCCGCTGATGGCGATGATGCTGTTGGCCAGGCGGTCGTTGGGATCGCGCACCAGCACTTCCTGTGCGCTGACGATGGCGTCGCCGTATTGACCGGCTTCGTAGCGGGTCTGCGCGATATTGGTCCACGGCGCCTTGTCCGCCGGGTAGGCGACTGCGGCCTCTTTCCACAGCGTGATGGCTTGTTCCTTCTGGCCGGAGCCGCTGACTTGGCTGGCCTTGGCCAACATGTCTTCCATGCTAGGCGTGGCAGGTTTCTGGGCGATCGGCGCGGTTACGCAGGCGCTGAGCGATGCGGCGCAGACAGCGGCGCCAATGAAGCGGCCGATGCGGCCGAGGGAGATAACGGTATTCATGCTGTCCTCAAACTAAATATCAAAAAAGAATGCTTAATCACTAATTGTTTCCAACAGGCGCCACGTTATCAGAAATTTATTATTGACCGCGTTCAATTGAATTTTTTGTGTGCGAAGGGAACTTTTTGGTACTTTAAAGGTCTTGTTGCTTATTTTTTAAGCGTGCGCACGATAGAAACCAAGCGGGCGCGGCAATTGCGCAAGGAATGTTATTGTTCTGCTACTTAACAAATGGCATCAATGCGCCACACTCACAAGGACGCACGCATGAGCAGCAAAATTTTATGGGGCGAAGGATTGTTTCTGCGCCCGCAGCACTTCCAGCAGCAGGACCAGTACCATGAACAGCGGCTGCATCACAGCATGCAGGCGCTGCACCCCTACGCCTGGGGCGTGAACCAGATCCAGATCGACCGCGACGCGCTGGCCAACAACACGCTGCGCGTGCTGGAGCTGTCGCTGCGCTTCCAGGACGGCGAGCTGTATAGCGCCCCCGGCGACGATGAGCTGCCGGACACCGTGGACCTGAGCCAGATGCTGCAATCGCAGCAGAGCGTGACGTTTTACGCCGCCCTGCCCGCGTTCAAGCCATTCGGCGGCAATTTCGGCGACGCCGCCAACGGCGCCAATGGCAATGCGGTGCGCTTCCTGCAATCGAACCGCGACACGCCGGACCTGTACACGCAGGCCGCGTCGGCGCAGCTGAGCTATCTGAAAAAGACCGTACGCCTGGTATCGGAATTCGAACCGCGCGATTCGTACACGCACTTCCCGCTGCTGCGCCTGCGCCGCGCGGCCACCGGCGGCTTCGAACTGGATGCGTCCTTCGTCGCCCCCAGCCTGTCGATCCGCAGCTCGCCGCTGCTGTTCCTGCAACTGCGCCGCCTGATCGACGCGCTGCAGGCCAAGGTCAGCGCGTTGTACGGCCACCACCGCGAGCCGAGCAAACACGTGATCGAATTCCGCTCCGGCGACATGTCGTCCTTCTGGCTGCTGCACACCGCCAGTTCGGCCTTCGCCTCGCTGTCGCACTACTTCCACCATCCGGCGCTGCATCCGGAACGGCTGTACGAGCAGCTGCTGTCGCTGGCCGGCGCCCTGATGACCTTCTCGAAAAGCTGGACCCTGGCCGACCTGCCGCCCTACCAGCACGCCGATCCCGGCCCGGCCTTCGCCACGCTGCACCAGATCATCCGCGAGCTGCTCGACACCGTGATCTCGTCCAAGTACTTCGCCATCGCGCTCAAGGAAGTCAAGCCTTCGTACCACCACGGCATGCTGGACTCGCAGAAGATCGACGACAAGACCACCTTCTACATCGCCGTCTCGGCCGACCTGCCGGCCAGCGAACTGGTGGACATCGTGCCGCTGCGCTTCAAGATCGGCGCACCGGACGACGTCGAAAAATTCGTGCTGTCGGCCATGCCGGGCGTGCGCCTGTCGCATTCGCCGCAAGTGCCGGCCGCCGTGCCGGTGCGCCCGGACGCCTGCTACTTCGCGCTCGAAGCCAAGGGCCAGATGTACGAGCGCATGCTGCAAGCCCAATCGATTTCCATCTACGTCCCCGGCGGCATCCACGACCTGAAGCTGGACCTGGTGGCCGTTACTTCCTGAACTGAGGACCAACCATGAATACCGTTACCGCACCTTCCCTCATGGGCGCAGGCGCTCCGCCCAGCGCCGCCAGCGCACCGCAAACGCTGCTCGACCTGATGTACGACGGCTTCTACGCCCTGTTCATGCTCAAGAACGGCAACGGCCCGCAGGACGACGGCGAGTTCGCCCGCAAGATGGCGGCCTTCCTCGACGATTTCGGCCGCGGCGCCAAGAAGCAGAACGCCTCGCCGGACGATGTCGACAACGCGAAATATGCGTTCTGCGCCGCCGTGGACGAGATCATCCTGCGCTCCAACTTCAGCATCCGCGACGCGTGGGAACGCCGCCCGCTGCAACTGGTGCTGTTCGGCGACCAGCTGGCCGGCGAGAATTTCTACAACCGCCTGGAGAACCTGCGCGCGCGCGGCAGCGCCCACCTGCAGGCGCTGGAGGTATTCCATATGTGTCTGCTGCTGGGTTTCCAGGGCAAGTACATCCTCGAAGGCTCGGAAAAACTGAACTACCTGACCTCGCGCCTGGGCGACGAGATCGCCCACATGAAGGGCAAGCGCGGCGGCTTCGCGCCGCACGCCGAGCGGCCGGACCAGATCAAGCACAAGCTGCGCAGCGACCTGCCGGTATGGGTGCTGTGCTCCGTGTTCGGCCTGATTTGCGTGCTGGGCTACATCGGCCTGCGCACTTCGCTGAACCACAATGCCGAGAGCCGCATGAACGCGTATAACGACGTGGTCAAACTGGCTCCACGCGCCGCCAACCTGACCATCACGCTGCCCTAATGGACCTGCAGTCACAACTTCCCTCGGCGCTTGGCCTGTTCGGCACGGGCCTGAGCCAGCACGCCCGCCTGCTCACGCTGGCCAGCGCGCAGGACTCGGGCCTGTCCGAATCGCTGATGGCCGAACACTTCAGCGGCCGCGAAGGCGTCAACGAACTGTATGCGTTCGACGTCGACGCGCTGAGCGTATCGACCGATCTGGATCTGACCATCTTCATCGGCGAGGAATTGACCGTCACGCTGCTGCAACCGGACGGCGGCAAGCGCGCCTGGCACGGCATCTGCACCGAAGCCGCATGGCTGGGCGCCGATGGCGGCGTGGCGCGCTACCGCCTGCACCTGGAACCTGCGCTGTCGCTGCTGCGGCTGCGCCGTGACAGCTATATTTTCCAGGACAAGAACGCGCAGGACATCGTCACCGAACTGCTGGCCGATTATCCGCAGCTGCGTTTCGAATTCGACGTCACGCAAACACTGGAGCCGCGCGCCATCTGCACGCAGTACCGCGAAAGCGACCTGGAATTCTTCACGCGCCTGCTGGCCTCCGAAGGCCTGAGCTGGCGCTTCGAGCACGACCAGGCGGACGATGAAAGCCAGGACGGACAGGCCAAGCACAAGCTGGTCATCTTCGACAGCAAGGCGCGTGCACCGGATACGCCGGGCGACGCCGAGATCCGCTTCCACGGCGTGCGCGCCACCGACACCGACGACGCCATCGACCACTTCTCGGCGCGGCGCCAGGTGCAGGCCAACGCCGTCAGCATCAGCAGTTGGGATCCGGCGCAGTTGCTGGCACCGTCCGCCGAGCAGGCATCGAGCCTGGATGCGGGCGAGTTGCCGGTGCTGGCCGTGTATGACGGCAGCGGCGAACGCATCGCCAGCGGCGCCGACAACGGCATCGCCGCCGATCCGCACAGCCAGTTGATGCTGCAGGCGCTGGAGCTGGACAACAAGGTCTTCGAAGGCAAAGGCGCCGTGCGCCGCCTGGCTGCGGGCCACGGTTTCCAGCTGACGCAACACGAACGCTACGCCGACGGCGACAACCGCTTCCTGGTGCTGTGGGTGCGCCACGAGGCGCGCAACAACTTCCAGGCGCAGATCAAGACCCTGACGTCGCTGGTGGGCGGCGGCATCGAGAACGGCACCTACCGCAACAGCTTCGGCTGCGTGCGCGACAGCGTGGCCGTGGTGCCGCGCGCCACCGCCGCGCCGCACGCCAGCACCGCGCTGGGGCCGCAGACGGCCGTTGTTGTCGGCTTGGCCGGCGCGGTCGCCACCACCGATCGCGATCACCAGATCAAGATCCAGTTCAGCTGGCAGCGCGGACAAGGCGCCAATGCCGGCGGCATGGGCCACAACACCGACAGCAAGGGTAATGCGCCCGGCGACGAAAGCTCCGGCACCTGGGTGCGCGTGGCCGAAGCGCTGGCCGGCCCTAACTGGGGCTCGCAGTTCACGCCGCGCATCGGCACCGAAGTGCTGGTCGACTTCATCGACGGCGACATGGACCGGCCGATGGTGGTGGCGCAGCTCTACACGGGCGCCGACATGCCGCCGTTTTCGGCGGGCGTGGATTCGGGCGCGAACCATGCGGGCACGCTGTCCGGCATCCACAGCCACAACTTCGACGGCGGCGGCTACAACCAGTGGCAGCTGGACGACACGCCTGGCCAGGTGCGCACGCGCCTCGCCACCAGCAGCGCCGCCACGCAGCTGAACCTGGGCTACCTGGTCCAGCAATCGCCCGGCGCGGCGCAGCGCGGCACCTATCGCGGTAGCGGCTTTGAACTGCGCACCGATGCGTGGGCCACTGTACGCGGCGCGGAAGGCGTGCTGCTGACCACCAGCGCGCGCGCCGCGCAAGGCAGCGGCGTCACCTCGACGCAGATGGATGCGGTCGAGGCGCTTGGTTCATTGAAGTCGTCGAAAGAGTTGGCGGAGCGGCTCAGCGACGCGGCCACGCAGCAGCAGGCCTTGTCCAGCAAGCTCGCCGCCGAAGCGCACAAGGATTTCATCGCGCAGCTCGATCCCAAGGAAAAAGGCAAGCACGCGGGCGCGGTCAACGGCCAGCAGGCAGCCAAGGCCAAGGACGGCGCGCGCGATCTCGATGCGGACAAGCCGGTGGAAAAATTCGGTGCGCCGCTGGTGCTGATGGATGCACCGTCCAACATCAACTGGGCCACGCCGGCATCGACCGTGCTGTTCGCGGGCCAGCAGCTACACTGGGTAACGCAGGGCGACGTGCACATGACGGCCGGGTACACGGTATCGTCGGTGGCGGCCAACGCGGCGAGCTACTTCTCGCATGCGGGCGGCATCCAGGCTATCGCCGGCAATGGCCCGGTATCGCTGGAGGCCCACACCGATCTGCTGGAGATCCTGGCGGATAAATCGATCACCGTCATCTCCGTCAACGACAGCATCGAGATCAAGGCCAATCAAAAGATCGTACTGCAAGCTGGCCAGTCGTCGATCACACTCGAAGGCGGCGACATCACGTTCGCGTGCCCTGGCAACTTCACGGTCAAGGGCGGAAAGCATGTGTTTGAGGGCGGGGCAAGCAAGTCTGCGATATTACCTGGGCAGCCCACGTTACTTAGCAAATTCCCTCCGCTCTCAAAGGAACAGGTCGGCCCTCACGAAATTACTATTCTTGGTTTTAGCGCTGAGGGTACCGCGCTCGAAAAAGCCTTCGTTAAATTTTACGATCAGGATCTACGAAAATCCATAGGAACACGCCAAATTCTGGGTAGTGGAAAAGCGGATCCGATCACTGCCGAACATAGTCAACGCTACCGAGCGCTTGTTGGCTACAAAGGTTGGTCCTCTTACTTTGTCGAGATAAAACACGGAGAACATGAAATAGATGAATCGTTCGACCCAGGTGAGTTGGATGAGGATCGTGACACCGAAAATTTGTAAGAGGTAATAATGCAAACGTATATTGTTAAAGAACACGACAGCCTTTGGAAGATTGCAAGACTTCATGGCACCACCGTAGCAGCCTTGGCAGCCTTGAACCATTTAAAAGGCGAACAATTGCATTTAATTCATCGCGACCAAGTATTGTTGCTGCCAAACGACGATGCAGATGAAGTCGCGGACACAAAATTGTCAATCAAATTTCGTGCACTCGATTTTTCATCCGTAACTCCCAAAAAAGTGAAAGTTGCTCACGATGACAAGGAAGAAATTCATGTAGTAAGCGGCCCTGGAGAACTATTTTTATATATCAGAGATCATGCGAGAGGATTAAAAATTTGGATAGAAGACTTAGATCAAAAGATGGATAATGTCTTTAGTTCCGAGCGGGTGCCTATTGGAAACTGGGTTCTTGCCGTTGACTCTCGGGCAGTTAAAGCAGACGGTTCCTTGCAGAAGAAAAAGGGCTCCGCGAATTCCACTACTGAAGAAGTAAAACAGGCCGTAACGCATAACGCCCAACTCACGAGCGGAGCAACAGTACAACAGCAAACCCGTGCGGAGGCAGGAGCCCCCACTCATGGGCTGGCAACTATCTACACAGAAGCGAATCTGCGATTATTGCCGGGTAATGAAAAATATAGAAAACTAATTATCACCGCAGCAAAAAAATATGAACTTACTCCGCAGTCTCTGGCTGCACTTATCGATGCCGAAGTTGGCGGCGTATGGGATGAGAAAGCAAACCACGAAAATTCCGGCCTGGCACAAGGCCTTGCCCAATTTTTTGAACCGGCATGGGATGCTGTTTACAAACTGGACACTTCTTTGTTGCATGCCGACTGTCAGAAAATGAGCGCTAGTTCGCGGCTTGCCAAACGCTTGGAAGCTAAATACGCAATCGACGGTGCGGCGGCGTACGCATCACTTAATCTTAAAAATTTTGAAAAAGAGAGCAAGCTTCCGGCGTCCACGCTCCCCGCCGCTGATAAGGCGAAACTTGCGTATCTTTTGCACCATGATGGTCTCACTGGCGCACTCAGATTATTTGGATTACGTGAACAGTTGTCTGAAGAAGATATAACTGACAAGCTGAGAAAGCAAATTGGTAAAGACAATGTAAAAAAATTGAATAGCCTTCTCAAACAATATAAGAATAGCGGAGCCGCAGCCTATCAGGGTTGGTTGTTCGATTATATCGATGCCAAAGTCAACGTGGCCAATTTCATTGTTAAAGAAGACAAGGATTTCTCGGAGCCTGCTCGAGGAATGGCCGAAATCGTCCTCAGCTTGAATTCCTCCGCAAAAATACAGGTGCCTGTTCCAAAGCCAAAGAAGGAGGCATCCGCACCATCCGCAAAGAGCAAGACACCTCCCACTGAGCTTAAAGCTGCACAAGCGCCACCGGCCCCAGCCTCAAGTTCAAATGAAGCTAAGTGGCACAACCCATTGTCCATATGTACGTTGAGAACAGCGCACCTTCCCAGCAAGACTGGTGCGAAATTTGGGTGGACTCGCAATGGCGGAACTAAGTGCCACCAAGGTATAGATTTAGTGGCGGTGCCAGGAACGCCCATTTTTGCTGTGGCAAACGGAATCGTATACAGTACGCCGGCAAAATCGCCGACATATGCTTACGGTAATACGCTAGTTTTGGTTGTAGGACTTGCCGACCTACCTGAACCACAAGCCACCGAATTCAAGAAGGTGAATCCTGGTGCTACTTCGATAGGGTTTTTTTATGCACACTTGAGCGAATTGCCTTCCGAGTCGCCAAAAAACGTTTACGCAGGAGACGTAATCGGAAAATCTGGAGCATCAGGGAACGCTCACGGAATGAATACAGTGGAACAAGGGGCGCATCTGCATTTTGAGGTGCGATTAAAGGCGCGAACATTGAGCGCAGGATTAACCAATCGAGCCGACCCCTTACCTTTTATTGAAAATTGCACCAATATATAATATGAAAAAATCTACGCTACTCATTATACTATTCACTTTTTCCAGTAGCGGTTGTATTGCGGAAGAAAAGACGGCTACGACAAAAGTTGCGCCTGTTAAGCATCAAAAATGCACTACCACTCCTTGCCCAAACACGCCAAATGGAGAGGACCCTGAGCAAATTACTTTGCGCGAGGGAGCAAAGATGACTGCGGAACTTCGCAATGACCCGGATGATCAGCTCCGGTGGTCAGCTGTTGCGTTGTACTCAGACTCAAAGCACGCCGAACGTCTGAAGATGGCAGTTGTTAAGAAGTTTGAGACTGAAATACAATTGGTTCCGCAAAACGGGTTTGTAATATTTTCGGGCCCTCACTATAAGCAAACTTTTAAGATAGCCTCACCACTTGGCACGGCGTCAAATCCATGCAGCAAATACAATATACGAATTGTACAAGCAGGCGCTGACTATGCTATTTTAAAGAAAATTTGTCCATTAAACGAATACGCTCCGAACCGCTATCATATGTCGGCAGATTATTATCTATTTGATCAAAAGACCGCTACGGCACGATCAGTATGGTCCGCATCAGTGACAAACAAAGAAAGTGACTTCCCAGATGCAGATCCGGAAGTAACCATAAAAAAAATCGATAACGGTTATAGGTTTGACTGGACGGGCCTATTTCCTTCTGACGGAAAACCGACAAAGCAAACCATCCATAATGTTTATACCTATATACCGTCTGGAAAAATTGGCGCTGGGTTATTGTGTAGAGACGCTACTCGACCTAAATCTGAAGGTGCGGAAAGTGATATGTGCGAAGGAGGCTTCCTGGACTTGATCTCAAGTACCAAATGAGCTGATTTTCGGCGAAAAGAGAGTCTGGCCAAAAGCTCGCTAGTGAGGTAGGTACTAATGTCTACAATTTGGAGTAAACATAACCAAGCGTCAGTATCGATCGCCGTCCTGTCCGCAAGCTTGCTGTTTGGCGTGAGCACATCCGGCCATGCTCATTCGACCACAATAGACAGCCAAGCTGCGGATGCGAGCTACCTCGCGGCCCAGCATATCCCTAGTGCGGAAAAGCTGGTCACGGCCCGGCGCATTCGCGACCAGGCAGGCGAACATGTGCTGGTGCTTACCCGAAAGGCCGGCCCCTCTGCGACCGAGCCAAAGTCCGGACGAGTCGAACACATTGAGCTGGTCGCTGCATACTATTCTCAGTAAGCCGGCGCGTGGAAAACGGAGTGGACACTGCACGATTTCGTGGAATGCCCTGGTCTGGACTCGGCTGCCGATTTCTTTTCTTCCAACGTCAGCGTCACCGACCTGAATGGCGACGGCAAGGCTGAAGTCACCATACCGTATAAACTGCTTTGCGATGGCGGTATCGATTCTTACACCATCAAAGTGATACTCCGGGAAGGCGCGAACAAGCTTGCGATCTGCGGCAATTCGCTTGTAAAAATCCCCGGACAGGAACCATTCGGTGGCGAGCGTCAATATGACAAAGCCCTGCTCTCGCCCGCGAACGCCGCGTATAAACAGCATATGGATAAAGTGTGGAAGGTCGTTTCAGTCGACATCCGCAAGTAACGTATCACCAGATCCGCTGCTATTCAATTGCACAAACAATCCCTAATCCATGAAAAAAATACTGCTCTGCCTGCCGTTGTGCGTCAGCGCCATACTCCCGCCAGTCTACGCGCAAAGCCCGGCCAAGCCCATCGGCGTGCACAAATGTACGAGCAGCCCATGCGGAAATACCGCGACAGGAGAAGACCCTCAGGAACAGAGAATCCGCGAGGGGGAGCTCGTTTTGGAAAAAATTCGCAACGGCGACGACGATCAATTACGTTGGACATCGATAAGCCTGTATTCTGATTCATCGGACCCGAAGCACTTATCAATGCCCTTGGTGAAAGCAGCCGGGTTGGAAATGCGCCTCCATCCTAAACTCGGCCATCTCAGCTTCAGCAAGCAAGGTAGACAACAGGTTTTTTCGATCGCGTCTCCACTTGGCAGCAAGAATTCAATATGCCCGCAGTACGTGATCGATGTTGTCGAGGCGTCGGCCGCGCACGCGCTCTTTTGTGTCGCTTGAGCATCTCAAGGGATTTCAGCAACGCATGCGCGAACTGGCGGCACCTGGCAGGTGTGGCAACGGCTGGCAGTTGCTGGCTGACTTTGAACTGCCCGACGCCACCGCTATTGCGAAGCGGGCATATCAGACCTATTCGATCACCGGCGCGAATCAGTGCGGGCGTGGCATGGCCAAATTGGCGCCGAGCCTGGTCGCGCGTAACACCTTTACCTCCCGCCCATGCAATTGGATATTTGTGGAGCAGATTCAAGGAGAACTATGCGGCATCCAGCCATGATCTTACACATGATTCTCGCGCTGCTTTTTGCTGCCCTCGCCATGGCAATGGTTCCGTCGCACGCTGCGCTCAAGCCCTTAAAGATCCGCGCCGCCGGCGCCACCAAACCGCTTCTACAACGTGGGGGCGGCCAGAGACGGTACTGAATGGCCCGACTCCTGACATCCCATCCGACCAGGCCTACCCCATCATGATGCTGCGGCCGGGGAGGAAGTAAGCATGCGCTGCCCAATGAATAGAAAATATTGCCTTCCTATGAAAAGCTCTCTAAAGCTACTGACCTTGGCCACTGTTCTCCTGCATGCAAACTTGGCAGTTTCCGGATGCAAGGATAACTGTGTGCTGAAGAATCGTTCGCAAGACCAACACTGCTCGTTGGACAACACGCCGTTGACCCGATGCGAAAAATTTCCCGCGTATATCGCAGAAGACGGAAAGCTCAATGCGCAATACAAGAACCTTATCAAAATTTTGAACGGTAAAGACGCCTCAGCGCTGCGGACCACCCAGCGAGCATGGCTGCAATGGCGGCTGGACAAATGCGATGACATGGAGGAACTCTCCAAGTGCGACAACGGCGTCTGCGCCGGGGTGGCGCACGATGCCTGCATCGTCGCATTGACACGATATCGAACGGCGGATTTCGTTAAATTCGAAAATGACCCGGTAAGCGCGGTGCGAGCGAATTTTTCGTTCTCGCCTCCTATCACCAACCTACCCGACGGAACTACGTCCCGATGAAATCAATGAAAATACAAACGGCGGTCGCATATTGCACGCTGGCCCTCGCGCTGGCATTGACGCCCGCCGCTCACGCCGACGTCGCATCCAGCCAGCAAGGCCTGCACCAATGGCCTGCCTTGAAAGGCAAGCTGGTCATGGTCGCCGGCACGGTCAGTGATGTCTTGCGCTACAAGCGCAGCATGACCTTCTACTTTGAAGCCAAACCCGGCGCCGACTGGATACACGTACCCATCGTAAAATCCCAGGACGATCAGCAGGAAACCTGGTTCAACGTCTCCCACGGCGAAACGACGATGGTGGACGGCTTCGTCGCCGCGCGCGGCGGTGACGTCTATCTGATCGAAGCGGCCGTCAGCGAATCGCCGGCCGGCATCAAGGCCAGCTGGTACAAGCTGACCACCGACGATCCCGCCTATCCCGATGGCCCGTTCTACCTGCTCAAGCCGGTCGGCCAAAAATTCTACGCCAACAGCAGGGATCTGACGGTCGAATCAGTGCTGAAGAAAGAGGCCGCCGTCAAACCCGAAAGCCGGGTCAAGCGATAACGCGGCCTCAGCTTTTGCTTACTTAGCCACAGCTTCCGGCATCGCCGACGAATGGTGGTTGAGGATCTTCCAGGCGCCGTCGACCTTCTTGTACACATAGGTGTAGCGCGCCTGCACCTGCTGCGGCTTGCCGTCCTTGGTCAGCTTGAAGGTGTAGACGCCCGTGTCCAGCGCGGCGTCCGCACCCAGCAGGCGGATCTGGCGATAGTTGATGGTGCCGGCCGGCTGCATCTTCAGGAACTTCACGAAGTAGTCCTTGATCCCCGCCGGCGTCGAACGCACCTCGTTCGATACGGTCGGCTCAAGCACGCCATCCGGCGCGTACAGACGCGTCACCTGCTCGGCGTCGCCAGTGGCCAGCGCGGCGTTCCAGCGGTCGAACAGGCCGGCGATCTCGGCCTCGCGGGCATTGGCCGGCGCGGCCGCCGCTTCCAGGTAGACTTTCGGCGCCAGCGCCGTGTCGGCTTGCGCCAGGCTGCTTGCCGCCAGCGCCAGGGTGATGAGGATACGTTTCATAATCAGCTCCAGTGAAGTATCAGGCGAGCGCGGTATTGGCCGCCGATGAAACCAGTATCACGCCGCCGCCAGCACAAAAAATCTGCCGCTCGGGGGTAGCGGCATATGCCGAGTGGCATATAATTCCCGAAACAGCCCTATGCCGCCCATGACCACCGACACCGCCCTCCCCACCGCCCGCGCCGCGCGCAGCCGCTACCGGCAGATCGAAAGCAGCGTCGCCCGCTGGCGTCTGCTGACCGATGCCGCCGGCGTACTGGCCGCCGAAGGCATACGCCCAAGCGCGCTGGCCACCATCCTCGCCAAGTCGCTGGCCTTCCTGTCGCTGGAAGACGGCCTGCTGATGACCAGTCGCGACGACGGCCTGCAAGTCTGCGCCAGCCAGGGCCAGACGTTGCCAGTCGGCGCCCACCTCAGCCACGCGGCGGCGCTGCAAACGGCGCTGCAACCCGGCCCGCAACCACCGACGGTGCGGCACGACGTGACCAGCGCACTGCGCATCGGCCGCGAGCGACAGGCCGGTCTCGAAATCCTGGTGCCGCTGTGCCTGGACGGAAAAAACCGCGGCGTGCTCGCGCTGCTCAGCGCCCACCCGGCGCCACCGCCCAGCGCCGACGACCTGACCACGCTGCAAACGCTGGCGACGCTGCTGGCGGCCGCGCTGTCCACGCCACGGCAGGCAACGCCACGCGTGGCCGCGCCGGACGCGGCCGCCGCGCTCAAGCTGCTGACCCCGCGCGAACTGGAAGTGTTCGCGCTGCTGCCCAGCGGCTGGACCAACGCCGCCATGGGCGAGCACCTGGGCATCGCGGCCGGCACCGTCAAGGTCCACGTCGAACGCATCCTGCACAAGCTGGACCTGCACGACCGCACCCAGGCCGCTGTGCGCGCCGCCGATTTTGGACTCGGCGCATGAACGCCCTGCTCCATCCGCGCCACTGGTCGCTGGGCGTCAAGGGCGGCGTCATCATCGCGGCGTCATTGGCGCTGCTGCTGGGATCGGCCGCCACCAGCTACACGCTGGAGCGCAGCACCGCCGCCGCCACCGCCGACATGCTGCGCACCATGCAGGTCCAGGCCGACATCCAGCGCCTGCACACGCAGATCGCGGAAGCGGCCACCGGGGTGCGCGGCTATCTGCTGACCGGCCGCGACGACTTCCTCGCGCCGTACCGCATCGCCACCCGCCAGTTGCCCGCCACCATGGCGCGACTGCAGGAGACGGTGAACGATCCCGAACAGCGCAGCCGCCTGGATCGTGTGCGGCCGCTGTTGCAGAACAAGCTGGACAGCCTGGAAGAATTGCGCGGCCAGCGCAATGCCAGCAGCGTCGAGCTGCAGCAGCATCTGCTGGCCAGCAAGCAGGTGCTCGACCAACTGCGCGCGGAAATCGGCGCCATGAATGTGCATGAGACGGAACTGGTGGCCAAGCGCACGCTGGCCTTGCAGCAGGCGTCCAACCGCAACCTGTGGATGACCATCGCCGTCATCGCCGCCGGCCTGACCGGCGCGCTGGCGACGCTGACCTTCACCTTCGGCCTGGTGCGCCGGGTGCGGCTGGCCGCAGAAAACGCCGAGCGCCTGAACAGCGACCTGCCGCTCAAACCTACGCTGGCCACCACCGACGAGCTGGGCCAGCTGGCCGACCGTCTACACCAGGCCAGCGTGCTGCTGGCCGGACGCGCCACGGCGGCGCAAGCGGCCAGCCAGGCCAAGACCGAGTTCCTGGCGCGCACCAGCCACGAGCTGCGCACGCCGCTCAACGCCATCCTCGGCTACGCGCAATTGCTGGAAGGCGGACTCAGCGAACCGCGTGACCACGAACATGCGGTGCAGATCCGCCTGGCCGGCCAGCACCTGCTGTCGCTGATCGACGAGGTGCTGGACATCGGCCGCATCGAGGCCGGCAAGCTGACGCTGGATCGCGCGCCGGTGGCGCTGGCGCCGCTGGTGGCCGAGGCACTGGCGCTGATGCTGCCGGTGGCACAGCAACGCTCGGTAACGCTGCGTCACGAGCCGACCGCGCTGGCCGTGATGGCCGACCTCCAACGCCTGCGGCAGGTGCTGCTGAACGTGGTCTCCAACGGCATCAAGTACGGCGCCGCCGGTGGCACCGTCAGCATCGGCTGTTCGCAGGAAGGCAGCGTCATCGCCATCCACATTGACGACAGCGGCCCCGGCATCCCCGCCGCCATGCAGGACCGCCTGTTCACGCCATTCGATCGCCTGGGCATCGAACGCGGCAAGACCGAAGGCGCCGGACTGGGGCTGGCGGTATCGAAGAGCCTGATGCAAGCCATGCACGGCGATATCCGCCACCAGCCCGGCGCCGTCACCCGCTTCACGCTGACGCTGCCGGCCGCGACGGCGCCCGAAGCCGCCGCCATCGCCAGCGCAGCACCGGCCGAAGTGGCGGCCGCGCCGGCCATCGCCACGACGCACAACCTGGTCTGCGTCGACGACGATGCCGCCACCCGCACGCTGATCGCCACGCTGATGCAACGACGCCCGCACTGGCGCCTGTCCACCGCCGCCGACGTAGCGGGCGGCCTGGCGCTGGCCCGCCTGCGGCAGCCGGACCTGCTGCTGGCGGCCGCCGGCCTGGAAGACGCCGAGCTGCGCGCCTGCGCCCGCAAGACGGTGGTGCTGGGCGGCGCGGCCGACACATCGACGGGGCAACTTTCCAAGCCGCTCAACGTCCCCGCCTTCTTCGCCCTGCTGGACCTGATGGAGCAAACACCATGATGGAAAACGAAGTCCTGGCTTCCCGCATCCTGATCATCGACGACCAGCCCGCCAATCTGCGGCTGCTGGAAGACCTGTTCATCGGCGAAGGCTTGACCCACGTGGTCGGCACCACCGACGCCAGGACCGCGCTCGACCTGTACACCGCCTTCGATCCCGACCTGATCGTTCTGGACCTGATGATGCCGGACCTGGACGGCTACGCGGTGCTGGAGCGGCTCAAGCGGCGCGGCGATCCCTACGATTTCCGGCCGGTGCTGGTGATCACGGCCGACGCCACCGCCGAAGCCAAGCGCCGCTCGCTGGCCCTGGGCGCGAAAGATTTCCTGACCAAGCCTTTCGATACGCTGGAAGCCATGCTGCGGGTGTGGAACCTGCTGGAAACGCGGGTGCTGTACAAGCGCCTGCAAGCGCTGGCGCCCAAGGAAGACCTGGCGCCGCAAAGCTACCGCAGCCGCCGATAAAAATATTTTAATATTTCGAAACCTTTTGCCAGTTGTCCGGAATATACGGTTCGCGCGCCCAGGCTCGCCTCCCACAACCAGAACGGACAACTGACATGAAAAAACTGCTACTGAAGGCTATCACCCTGGCCGGCATCGCTGCCGCCGCCAACGCCCACGCCGTTGCCGACCCGGCTGGCGACTTCCTCGCGGTCTACACCGGCAGCCACACCGCCGCGTTCGACGTGCTGTCGGCCGATGTCGGCTACAACGCCGCCACCAACGAGTTCGTGTTCCGCACCACCACTGCCGGGCCGATTGCCGGTGTGGCCGGTGCTGCCTATGTGTTCGGGCTGGATGTGGGCGGCTCGACCAATGCGCCGTTCGCCTCGGTCGGCCTGCCGGGCGTGACCTTCAACTCGGTCGTGACGCTGCGCTCCGACGGCACCGGCAACGCCGGCGCCAATGCCTTGAACACCCACATCGTCGGCAACGAAATTTACTCCACCGTCTCCGCCTCGCTGCTGCCGTCGAAAGGCCTGGCGTTCAAGGATTACACTTGGACCGTGTGGTCGATCGACAGCCGGGTCAGCGGCCTGGGCCGCCTGGCGGACTTCGCGCCGGACGCCAACATCAAGGTCAGCGCCGTGCCGGAGCCAGCCACCTACGGCATGCTGGCCGCAGGACTGGGCCTGCTGGGCGTGGTCGCCCGCCGCCGCGCGCGTGCGGGTGGCGATATCGCCGGCTGAGTATAGATGCTATCGGCGCGGCCCTGCCACAGCCGCGCCGGCGTCACGTAGGATGCCCTCTCAATCAGGAGACACCTATGGATAACGCCCAAGCCGCGCAACCGCGCTTCAACGCCGAACAACTGGCGGCGCTGCAACCGATACAGAATTATTTCCAGGGCCACGCCCAGGACAACGCCGACTTCATGCGCCAGGCTTTCCTGCCGACGGCCCACATCGAATCGATGCGCGAAGGCGTGTTCACTTCGTGGCCGTTGGCAACTTACTGCGAGCGCTTCAAAGGCACGCCGGCCGCTGACGAGGCCCAGCGTCGCCGCACGGTCGACTGGATCGAAGTTCATGGCAGCGCGGCCAGCGCCCGAATCACGCTGGTGCATGGCGCCACCACCTTCATCGATTATTTCGTGCTGCTGAAAACCGCCGACGGCTGGAAGATCGCCAACAAGGCCTTCCACGGCCAGCCGAGCTAACTCTAGCTGACCACGGCCGGGCCAGGCATCGGCATCGGCCACGCGATCTCGAACATCGCGCCGCCGTGCTCGCCGCGCCGGTAGGACGCCACGCCGCCATGCGCCTCGGCGATGGCGCGCACCACCGCCAATCCCAACCCGCTGCCACCCACCGCACCGGCACGTGCATGCTCACCGCGATGGAAGGCCAGGAACAGCTTGCCTTCCAGCTCTTCATCGATGCCGGGACCGGCATCCTCCACTTGCAACAGATACTGCGCGCCCAGCACCCGTGTGCGGATGCTGATCACGCCCGGGTCGGCATAGCGGCCCGCGTTGTCCAGCAAGGCCAGCAGGATTTGCCGCATGCGCGCGGCATCGCAGCAAATGCGGCCCTCGGCCAGGTCCAGCGCCAGCCGATAGCCCGAACGTTCCAGCTCCGGCGCCAGCAGGTGCGCCACGTCGCGGATGCAGCCGGCCAGGTCGCAGTCGGCCAGCTCCAGCTTCAGGTGGCCGCTGTCGAACATGCTCAACATGCGCAGGTCGTCGATCAGGCGCGACAGGCCTTCCACCTGATGCAGCAAGCCGCGGAATTGTTTTTCATCGGGCTGGAACACGCCCTCGGCCAGCCCTTGCAGGCGGCCGCGCAAGATCGTCACCGGCGTGCGCAGTTCATGCGCGATGGCGGCGTTCCACGTCACCATTTCCCGCTCCATGCGCTGCAAGCGTTCGGCCATGGCGTTGAAGTCGTCGACCAGCAAGGCTGTCTCGCCCAGCGAACGGTCGCCCGCCACGGCGCGCGCGGCCAGGTCGCCATGCGCGACGCGGCGCACGCTGTCGGCCACCGAATTCAGCGGCGCCAGGATGCGCCGCGCCAGCCGCGCCGACGCCCACACCGCGAACACCAGCGCAACGATCGTCACCGACGCCATCCAGACCCATTCCGTGCTGGTCGGGATCATGTCGCTCGGCCCGGACAGCAGTTCCGGCCGGTACTCGATCACCAGCGCATAGAACACGTAGGAACCCAGCAGCACCACCAGCGTCATGCCCAGCGACACCGCCAGCATGGCCAGCGTGATCTGCCGGTTCAGGCCGGGGCCGCGCATCATTCCGCATCCTCCAGCCGGTAGCCGACGCCGCGCAGGCTGGTCAGCACACCGTTCATGCCGCAATCCTCAAGCTTCTTGCGCAGCTTGCTGACATGGCTGTCCACCGTGCGTTCCAGCGCATTGCCTTCGGGCAGACAGGCGACCAGCAGCTCGGCCCGCGTAAACACCCGCTTGGGCGCGCGCGCCATGTGGGTCAGCAGGCGGAACTCGGTCAGCGTCAGGTTCAGCGGCGTGCGCT
Organism: Rugamonas rivuli; assembly: GCF_009380165.1. Classification (GTDB taxonomy): domain Bacteria; phylum Pseudomonadota; class Gammaproteobacteria; order Burkholderiales; family Burkholderiaceae_D; genus Rugamonas; species Rugamonas rivuli. Next base: position 265,646 of record NZ_WHUF01000001.1, on the reverse strand, counting down.
GGCCGGCCGCTTCGGCGCTGGCCTGATAGGTTTCCAGATCGATTTCCAGCGGCCCGCAGCGCAGCAGGCCGGCCGCCGGCGGCGCGTTGCGGGCGGCGGCGCGGCGCAACACGGCGCCTACCCTCGCGGCCACCTCGGCCGGATTGAAGGGCTTGACCACGTAGTCGTCGGCGCCGATGCGCAGGCCCATCAGCTTGTCGATGTCCTGGTCGTGCGCAGTCAGCATGATGACGGGGGTGTCGCCGCGCTGGCGCAGTTCGGCCAGCACTTTCCAGCCGTCCACGCGCGGCATTTGCACGTCCAGCAGCACCAGGTCGGGCTTGAGCGACAGGTGCAGGTCCAGCGCGATTCGGCCGTCGGCCGCGTGCACGGTGCGCAGGCCGTCGCGTGCCAGGTAGGCTTGCAGGATTTGGGCGATTTCGGATTCGTCCTCGGCGATCAGCACCAGCGGGCTGCCCGCAGCGCCTGCGGAAACCGGGGAATGGGGATTGAGCATGGATTCATTGAAAAAAAGTAACGTTCTCCATCATATCTCCATATTTCCTCAATGGATAGATCACGTTGCGCCATTAAAGTCGCTAGCCTGCATTCCCTCGTGGAGGGAAAACACTTTGGACGACTCGTTATGCAAATCAAGAACAACAAACTCAAGGCCCTGCCGGCATTGCTGTCCGGGCTCACCCTTCTGACCCTGGCGGCCTGCCACCAGGCGCCGCCCGAGGAAGCACCGCCGCCGGCCAAGGTGACGGCGATGACCGTGTCCGCCGGCCCGGTGGAACTGGCCGAGGACTTGCCCGGCCGCGTCACTGCCTTCCGCACGGCGGAGATCCGGCCGCAGGTGGGCGGCATCGTCCAGCGCCGCTTGTTCGAGCAAGGCGCCGAGGTCAAGGCCGGCACGCCGCTGTTCCAGATCCACACCGCGCCGTTCCAGGCCGATGCCGATACCGCCGCCGCCGCGCTGCAACGCGCCGAGGCGGCGCTGGTGCGCGCCAAGCTTCAGGCAGAACGCATCCGTCCGCTGGTGCAGGCCGACGCCGTCAGCCAGCAAAGCTATGACGACGCGGTCTCCCAGCGCGACCAGGCCCAGGCCGAAGTGGCCCAGGCCAAGGCCACGCTGGCGCGGCGCCGCCTCGATGTCGGCTACGCCACAGTGACGGCGCCGATCTCCGGCCGCATCGGCGAGGAGCTAGTGACCGAAGGCGCACTGGTGGCGCAGACCGACGCCACGCCGATGGCGCGCGTGCAGCAGATCGACCAGGTGTATGTGGACGTGCGCCAGCCGGCGTCGATGCTGCGCACGCTGCGCGGCGACGCCGCCCATCCGCCCAAGGCCACCATCCTGGACGGCAACGGCAACAGCTACGGCCTGGAGGCGCGCATCCTGTTCTCCGGCATCAACGTCGACACCGGCACCGGCGACATGGTACTGCGCATCCTGGTGCCCAACCCGGACCGCCAGCTGCTGCCCGGCATGTTCGTGCGCGCCCGCATCGGGCGCATGGCCGATGCCGACGGCATCCTCGTGCCGCAGCAGGCCGTGCTGCATGCGGGCTCCACTCGCGTCTGGGTGGTGGACGCCGCCGGCAAGGCTGCGCTGCGCGAGGTCAAGCTGGGCGGCCTGGTCGGCCACAGCTACCTGATCACGCAAGGCCTGAAGAGCGGCGAACGCGTGGCGGTCGAGGGACTGGACCGCATCCAGCCGGACACCAAGCTCGACATCTCGCCATGGAAGAGCGCAAGCGCAGCCCTGGCCAAGGTGGCCGCGCCGTCGGCGCAACGTTAATACTGCAAGGATTTCCCCATGCCTCAATTTTTCATCGACCGCCCGATCTTCGGTTGGGTGATCGCCATCTTCATCGTCCTGTTCGGGCTGATCGCGATTCCGCAATTGCCGGTGGAACGCTATCCGTCGGTGGCGCCGCCTAGCGTCACCATCTCGGCCAGCTACCCGGGCGCGACGCCGCAGACCATGAACGACGCGGTGGTCAGCCTGATCGAACGCGACCTGTCCAGCGTCAAGAACCTGCTGTACTTCGAATCGTCGGCCGACACTTCCGGCTCGGCGCAGATCACCGCCACCTTCAAGCCCGGCACCAATCCCGAGCTGGCCCAGGTGGACGTGCAGAACCGCCTGAAGTCGGTCGAACCGCGCCTGCCGCAGGCGGTGCGCCAGAACGGCCTGTCGGTCGAATCGGCCGGCTCCGGCTTCCTGATGATCGTCGGCCTCAGCGCCAGCAACGGCAAGTATGACGAGATCGACCTCAGCGACTACATGGCGCGCAACATCGTCGAGGAACTGCGCCGCATACCCGGCGTGGGCCAGGTGCAGCTGTTCGGCGCCGAGAAAGCCATGCGTATCTGGGTCGATCCGGCCAAGCTGCTATCCTACAAACTGACCATGAGCGACCTCAGCACGGCGGTGGCGCAGCAGAACGCGCAGATCGCCCCGGGCCGCGTCGGCGACACGCCGGCGCTGGCGGGCCAGCGCGTCTCGATCCCGCTGACCGTGCAGGGCCAGTTGCAGACGCCGGAAGAATTCGCCGCCATCGTGCTGCGTGCCAACCTGGACGGTTCCAAGGTCGTCATGGGCGACGTCGCCCGCGTCGAACTGGGCGCACAGAACTACGCCAGCGCCACCCGCGAGAACGGCCGTGCCGCCACCGGCGCCGCCGTCAAGCTGTCGCCCGGCGCCAACGCGGTCAAGACCGCCGACGCCGTGCGCGCGCGCATGCATGAGCTGAGCAAGACGCTGCCGTCCGGCATCGCCTACTCGGTGCCGTTCGACACCGCACCCTTCGTCAAGATCTCCATCGAGAAGGTGATCCACACGCTGATCGAGGCGATGGTGCTGGTGTTCCTGGTGATGTACCTGTTCCTGCAAAAAATACGCTACACGCTGATCCCGGCCATCGTCGCGCCGATCGCGCTGCTGGGCACGTTCGCCATCATGCTGCTGCTCGGCTTCTCGGTCAACGTGCTGACCATGTTCGGCATGGTACTGGCCATCGGCATCATCGTCGACGACGCCATCGTCGTGGTCGAGAACGTCGAGCGTTTGATGGCGACCGAGGGTTTGTCGCCCAAGGCCGCCACCTCCAAGGCCATGCGCGAGATCACCGGCGCGGTCATCGGCATTACACTGGTGCTGACGGCGGTGTTCATTCCGATGGCGCTGGCCAGCGGTTCGGTGGGCGCCATCTATCGCCAGTTCACGCTGTCGATGGCGGTGTCCATCCTGTTCTCCGCCTTCCTGGCGCTGACCTTGACGCCGGCCCTGTGCGCCACGCTGCTCAAGCCGGTCGATCCTGTCCACCATCAGAAGACCGGCTTCTTCGGCTGGTTCAACCGCCAGTTCGACCGCATGAACCTGCGCTACGAAAGCGGCGTGGCGCGCGTGATCAAGCGCTCCGGCCGCGTGATGCTGGTGTTCGCCGTGCTGGTCGGCATGCTGGTGTTCGCCTTCCGCGTGCTGCCGGCTTCCTTCCTGCCGGAGGAAGACCAGGGCTACTTCATCACCTCGATCCAGCTGCCGTCCGACGCCAGCACCGAACGCACGCTCGACGTCGTCAAGCAGTACGAGGACCACCTGACGTCGCGCAACGGCATCGCCAACAACCAGTCCATCCTGGGCTGGAGCTTTACCGGCAGCGGCCCGAACGCGGCCATCGCCTTCACCATGCTGAAGGACTGGGACAAGCGCAACGGCGCCACCGTGCAGGAAGAAGTGGCGCTGGCCCAGGCCGCCATGTCGCAGACCAACGAGGGCATGGTAATGAGCGTGATGCCGCCGGCCATCGATGACCTCGGCAACTCGTCGGGCTTCTCGCTGCGCCTGGTGGACCGCGCCGCGCAAGGCGAAGCCGCGCTGAAGGCCGCGCAGGACAAGCTGCTGGGCCTGGCCGCGCACAGCAAGCTGGTCGCGGGCGCTTACCCGGAAGGCCTGCCCAACGGCACCAGTATCCGCCTCGACATCGACCGCCAGAAAGCGGAAGCGCTGGGCGTGAGCTTCACCAGCATCAGCGATACGCTGTCGGTGGCCATGGGTTCGCAGTACGTGAACGACTTCCCCAACCGTGGCCGCATGCAGCAAGTGATCATCCAGGCCGACGCCAACGCCCGCATGCAGCTGGACGACGTGCTGCGCCTGCATGTGCGCAACGCCGCCGGCGGCATGGTGCGTCTGAGCGAAGTGGTGACGCCGCAATGGCGCGACACGCCGCTGCAAATGGTGCGCTACCAGGGCTATCCGACTGCACGCATCAGCGGCAGCGCGGCGCCCGGCGCGTCCAGCGGCGAGGCCATGGCGGAAATGGAACGCCTGGCCAAGCAACTGCCGCCCGGCTACGCGGTCGAATGGGCCGGCGTGTCGCTGCAGGAGAAGCAGTCTGCTGCGCAAGCGCCGATGCTGATGGCGCTGTCGATGCTGGTGGTGTTCCTGGTGCTGGCGGCCTTGTACGAAAGCTGGGCGATACCGGTGTCGGTGATGCTGGTGGTGCCGCTGGGCCTGAGCGGCTGCGTGGCCGCCGTGATGATGCGCGGCATGCCGAACGACGTGTTCTTCAAGGTCGGCATGATTACCGTGATCGGCCTGTCGGCCAAGAACGCGATCCTGATCATCGAGTTCGCGCGCCAGCTGCACCAGCAAGGCAAGGGACTGGTTGAATCTGCCATCGAGGCGGCCCGCCTGCGTCTGCGTCCCATCCTGATGACCTCGCTGGCCTTCGCGCTCGGCGTGCTGCCGCTGATGCTGGCCGGCGGCGCCAGCTCGGAGACGCAGCACGCGATCGGCACCGGCGTGTTCGGCGGCATGGTCAGCGCCACCATTCTGGCGATCTTCTTTGTGCCGGTATTTTATGTCGTTGTCGTAGGTCTGGTTGAACGGTTCGGCACCAAGCGCCAGCCGGCGGCCGACCTTGTGGAGAAACAAGCATGATGAGCAAACCTCGTATCGCAACCAAGGCGCCGGCCGCGCTAGCGCTGGCCCTGCTGCTGGGCGCCTGCTCGCTGACGCCGGTGCTGGAAAAACCGCTGCCGCCGGTGCCGGCCAGTTTCGGCGGACTCGCAAACAGCCCGCCAGAAGCCGGCACAGGCGCCGACCTCGGCTGGAAAACCATGTTCGGCGATCCGCGCCTGCAATCGCTGATCGACCTGGCGTTGAAGAACAACCGCGATCTGCGGCTGGCCCTGCTCAACGTCCAGGCCGTGCGCGCGCAGTTCGACATCCAGGACAGCGCCCGCCTGCCGACGCTGACCGCCAACGCCGGCCTGACCCGGCAACGCAGTCCGGCCGGCGAAGGAACGGCGGCGTCGGTGAGCAGCCAGAAGTCCGCCGGCCTGAGCATCAGCGCCTTCGAGATCGACCTGTTTGGCCGCGTGGCCGCGCTGTCCGAGGCGGCGTTCGCGCGCTACGTGGCCAGCGACGCCAGCCGCCGCGCCGCGCAGATCGCGCTGGTCGGCGCGGTGGCCGACGCCTATTTCGCGCAACGCCTGGCCGAGGAGCAGTTGCTGCTGACGGAAAGCACGCTGGCCGACTGGCAGCGTTCGCTGGAGCTGGCGCAGCAACTGAAGGCCGCGCGCCAGCGCAGCGGTCTCGACGTGGCCGAAGCGGAGGGCCAGGTCGCCACCGCCCAGGCCGACCGCGAGGCACGGCTGCGCGCCGTGGCGCTGGCCGGCAACGCGCTCGACCTGCTGACCGGCGTGCACGCGCCCGCCGGTTTGCCGAAAGGCGTGGCGCTGGACAAGCAGCCGGTGCTGGTGCAATTGCCGGCCGGCCTGCCGTCCGACCTGCTGTCGCGCCGTCCCGACATCGGCCAGGCCGAACAGGGGCTGGTGGCGGCCAACGCCGACATCGGCGCGGCGAAGGCCGCCTTCTTCCCGCAGATTTCGCTGACGGCCAACCTGGGCTATGCCAGTCCTTCGCTGTCCGGCATGTTCGACAGCGGCCAGCGCGTGTGGTCGTTCGCGCCGCAGATCACGCAGCCGCTGTTCAACCACGGCAAGCTGCATTCGGAGCTGAGGCTGGCCGAGGTGCGCAAGTCCGCCGCCGTGGTCGAGTATGAAAAAGCGGTGCAGACCGCCTTCCGCGAAGTGGCGGACGGCCTGGCGGGCCGGGCCACCTACGGCCGCCAGATCGAAGCGCAGTCGCGCGTGGTGCAAAGCGCCGAGCGGCGCCTGGCGCTGTCCCGCCTGCGCTACGATGCGGGCCAGGACAGCCGGCTGGAACTGCTGGACGCGCAGCGCCTGCTGTACGCCGCCCAGCAAAACCTGCTGGAATTGCGCCGCAACGAGTTCGGCAACGCGGTGGCGCTGTACAAGGCCTTGGGCGGCGGCCTGCGCTCCGGAGCGGAAGGCGCCTGAAGCGCTGAAGGATATGGCGTAGTCGCGGAATTTTGATCCACATCATATATTTTGCGGATAGCGTTTGTTAGCCTGAGTTTTTCACCAGACCAGGAGTACGCCATGTCCTACAAATCCATCCTCGTCCACGTCGACAGCTCGGACACCGTCACCGAGCGCGTCGCCGTGGCCGCCCGCCTCGCCGCCGGGCAGGACGCCCACCTGATCGGCGCGGCGGCCACCGGCGTCCTCTCCGAGTACTACCGCAGCAGCGCCATGATGTACGCGGGCATGGTGCCGCAGGACCAGATCGACGAGCTGACCCGCAGCGCCGAACAGGCGCTGGACCGCTTCGAAGCCCAGGCCCGCGCGGCCGACGTCCGCCACGAGCGCCGCATCAGCGACGACACGGCCCAGGACGGCCTGCTGCTGCAAGCGCGCTACGCCGACCTGGTGGTGCTGAGCCAAAGCGAGCCGGGCGAGGAAGGCCTGCTGCTGGGGCCTGGCCTGGCGGCCTACCTGGCGCTGTACGGCGGCCGGCCGGTGCTGGTCGTGCCCTACGCCGGCACCTATCCGCATATCGACCGCCACGCGCTGGTGGCCTGGGACGGCAGCCGCGCCGCCACCCGCGCCGTCACCGACGCGCTGCCGCTGCTGCGCCGCAGCGCCCGCGTGACGCTGGTGGTGTTTGACCCAAAACGCCAGTACGGCGTGCATGGCGCCGAGCCGGGCGCGGACATCGCGCTGTTCCTGGCGCGCCACGGCGTCAAGGTCGAGGTCTTGCAGCAGCCCAAGCCGGAGAGTATGAATGTCGGCGAGGCCCTGCTGTCGCTGTCGGCCGACCTCGGCGCCGACCTGCTGGTGATGGGCGCCTACGGCCACCTGCGCTGGCGCGAAATGGTGCTGGGCGGCGTCACCCGCACGCTGCTCGAATCGATGACGCTGCCCGTACTGATGTCGCACTGAGGCACGGCGATGAGCTACCAGACCATAGCCGTCCATTGCGACCAGTCGCGCCACGCCAGCGCCCGCCATGCGCTGGCCATCCAACTGGCCCAGGCCACCGGCGCCCATCTGACGGGCGTGGCGGCTACCGGCCTTTCCCGCTATGCCGACTGGGACGACGCGCGCGGCGCGTGGCCGCTGCCGCCGTATGCGCTGGACCACCTGCGCCGGCAAGCCGCCCGCGCGCTGGCCGCCTTCGAACGCGACGTGACGGCGGCGGGCTTCGGCACATGGTCCAGCAGCCTGCAGGAGGACGACGCCGAGAGCGCGCTGCTGCTGCATGCGCGCTATGCGGACCTGCTGGTGCTGAGCCAGACCGATCCCGACGAGATCCAGTTCGGTGTCAGCCGTCCACTGCCGCCGGAACTGCTGCTGCACAGCGGGCGGCCGCTGCTGCTGGTGCCGAACTCCGTCAGCGCGGCCGGCGCCCCCGCGCCCACGCTAACCCGCCATGCGTTGCTGGCCTGGGACGGCGGCACACGGGCGGCGCGCGCCTTCAGCGACGCCCTGCCGCTGCTGCGGCTGGCCGAGCGCATCACGCTGCTGGTACTCAATCCCGGCAGCGATCCGGCCCGCCACGGCCTGCGGGTGGACGTGATGCGCGAGTTCACCAAGGCCGACACCGGCCCGGCGCTGTTATGCGCGGCGGCGGAGCGGGGCTGCGACCTGCTGGTGATGGGCGGCTACGGCCACCGCCGCCTGCACGAGACGCTGGTGGGCGGCGCCACCCGCGGCGTGCTGCGCGAGGCGTCGCTGCCGGTGCTGATCGCGCACTGAGGGCCGCAGCCCGTCAACACTCCAGCACGAAATGTCCTGGAGCCGGACCCAGCACCCGTCCCAGGCCCATGGCCGGCGGCGCCACCCGCTGCCGCGCCGAGTGGCGCACCAGCCATTGCTGCCAGTGCGGCCACCACGAACCCTCGCTGCGGTCGGCGCCGGCCAGCCATTCGTCCGGGCTGTTGTAGCCGGATCCGCTGGCCGGACGGCTGCGGTAGCTGCGGCCGGCGTGGCCGGGCTCGGAAACGATGCCGGCATTGTGCCCGCCCGAGGCCAGCACGAAATCGATGGCCGCGCAGCTGAGCAAATGGATCTTGTACACCGAGCGCCACGGCGACACATGGTCGCGCTCGGTGGCGACGACGAACAGCGGCGTGCGGATGTCGGCCAGCGCCACCGGCTTGCCCTGCACCCGGTAGCGGCCCTCGGCTAGGTCGTTGCGCAGGAACAGGCCGTGCAGGTATTCGCTGTGCATGCGGAACGGCAGCCGCGTGCTGTCGGCGTTCCAGGACATCAGATCGTTCGGCGCGGTGCGCTCGCCCAGCAGGTACTCGCGCATCATGCGCGACCACACCAGATCGCGCGCGTGCAAGAGCTGGAACGAGGCCGCCATCTGGTCGCCATCCAGGTAGCCCTGGTCCCACATCAGCGCGTCGAGCAGCGCCAGTTCGCTGTGGTCGATGAACAGGCCCAGTTCGCCCGGCTCGCTGAAATCGGTCTGCGCCGCCAGCAGCGAGACCGAGGCCAGCTTGCCCGGCCGGCCATGTTCGCCGGAATCGAGTGCGGCGGCGGCAATCGCCAGCAGCGTGCCGCCCAGGCAGTAGCCCACCGCGTGCACCGCCTCGCCGCCGCCCAGCCGGTCCGCCTGTTCCAGCGCGGCGAACACGCCGCGTTGCAGATAGTCTTCCATGCCCATGTCGCGGTCGTGCCGGTCCGGATTGCGCCAGGACAGCATCAGCACCGTGTGGCCCTGCTGCACCAGATGGCGCACCAGCGAATTGTGCGGAGACAGGTCGAGGATGTAGTACTTCATGATCCACGACGGCACGATCAGCACCGGCTCGCGGTAGACCTGCGCGGTCTGCGGCGCGTACTGGATCAGCTCCATCAACTCGTTGCTGTAGATGACCTCGCCCGGCGTAACCGCCACATCCTGCCCCGGCACGTAGTTGGGGCCGACCGGTTCCGGCACCGCCATGCCGGGCGGCGCCAGGCGGCGGCACAGGTCGCGCCGCCAGTTGAGCGCGCCATTGGCCAGGCTGCGCCCGCCGCTGGCGGCCGCGGCCCGCAGCACTTCCGGATTGGTCCAAAGGAAATTCGACGGCGAGCACATGTCCAGCAACTGGCGCGCGGTGAACGCCACCACCTCGGCGTGGTGCGGCGCCACGCCGCGCACGCCGGTGGTGGCCTGGGTCCAGAAGCGCTCGGCCAGCTTGAAGCCCTGCACGTACTGCGAAAACGGCCATAGCCGCCAGGCGAAGCTGTCGAAGCGGCTATCGCCGCCGGTTTCGGCCGACGCCGGCGCGGCCAGCCCGCCGAGGCACTGCGCCGCCAGCTCGCTGCAAGTGCCCGGCGAGACGGCCAGGTGCTGCCACCAGTCCTGGAACGCCAGCGACATCGCAATCGGCGAGACGCCGCCGGTCAGGCGTGCAATCCGGCTTTGCAGGTACAGGTCGAGCGCGTTGGCGCGCGGCGCGCTCTCCGGTGCCGGGGCCGGTGTCGGCGCCGCCGGGACTACTTTCAACTGTGCATTCTTCACAAGTCCTCCTCGGTAGCAGATGGACTTGATTATGGTTGGCGGGCGGCCCGGAAGTATTTGATCCAGATCAAGTATTTCCGCAACCGCGCTACGGTGCATGTGCGTGTGCCGGTGGCGGGCGGTCAGTCGTGGAAGGCGTCCACCACCTTGCGCCGGCCCAGCATGAAGGCGTCGGCCACATGGCGCAGCGGCGCCACGTCCACCTCGGCGCGGCCGGCGCGCACCAGTTCGGCGAAGCGGCGGTACAGCGACGGGTACTCGGCCTCCTTCTCCAGCGGCTGCTCGACACCGTGCACCCACAGGCGCGCGCCGCCATTGCTCAGCTTGAGTTCGCCGTCGGCGGTCTGGACCACGATGTCCCAGCTTTGGGGGCCGGTCTGGCGCCAGTCGAACTGGGCGTGCACCGGCATGCCGGCGGCGTCCTGGAAATGCAGCTCGGCCGCGATCGGCGCGTCGCGGTTTTCCGGGAACTCCAGCGTGGCGCGGGTCAGAAAGATCCGCGACTGCAGGATTTCGGTGACGATGGACAGCGCGTTGATGCCGGGATCGAACACGCCCAGGCCGCCGGCCTGCCAGATCCACTCCTGGTTCGGGTGCCACTGGCGCACGTCTTCCTTCCAGCTGACCTGCATGGCGGTCGGCGCGTGGGCGGCCAGGTAGGCCTTGGCCGGCTGCACCGCCGGCGCGTAGCGCGAATGCCAGCTGGTGAACAGCGTCACGCCCCGGGCGGCGGCCAGCGCCTCCAGGTCGGCCACTTCCGACAGCGTCGCGCCCGGCGGCTTTTCCAGGAACACGTGCTTGCCGGCCGCCAGCGCCACCTGCGCGGCCTGGTAGCGGTACTGCGGCGGCATGCAGAGCGACACGGCGTCGATCTCCGGCACCGCCCCCAGCATGGCCTCGATGGAGGTGTAGCCCGGCAGGCCGGCCACGGTGTGGTGCCGGCTGGCCGAAGCCACCAGTTCGAAATCGGCGTTGGCCGCGATGGCTGGCAGGTGCTGGTCGTGGACGATCTTGCCGACGCCGACGATCGCGAGTTTGATTGCTGACATCATCAGTCTTTCATAAAGTGGGAGATTGCGCGCCACCATGCTACGACGCCCGCGCCGTCGATACCAATCATTTTTCTCGCGGCAAACATACGGAAATGGAATGGCTGTCCCCGCTTGACGGCCGATAATGCGAAAATACGGGCATGACACCTCATCTCCTCGCGCGCGACGCGCGCCGCATCGAACGCTACGCCGCCATGGCGGACACCGCCCGCTTCCTGCACCCGATCCAGCAAGCCCTGCTGCACCGGCGCGGCTGGCTCAAAATGCTGGCCCCGCGCGCCAGCGGCGGCGCCGAGCTGCCGTTGCCGCAGGCGGTCCGCCTGGAGGAAGCCGTGGCCGCCGTCGACGGCAGCATGGGCTGGGTATTGACCTTGTGCGCGGGCGCCGGCTGGTTCGCCGGCTTTCTGCCGCCGGCGCTGGCGCGCGACATCATCGGCGGCAAGCGCGTCTGCCTGGGCGGCAGCGGCGCCCCGACCGGCTATGCCGAGCAGGAAGGCGATGGGGAAGCCGCAGGGTTCCGCATCACCGGCCGCTGGGACTACGCCAGCGGCGCCCCGATGGCCACCCATTTCACCCTGAACGCCGTGCTGCGCGCCAATGGCCAGCCGCTGCTGGACGAACGCGGCGCACCGCGTATCCGCGCCTTCCTGGTGCCGGCCGAGCAGGTGCAGATCGTGCCGTCGTGGGGCAGCATCGGCATGCGCGCCAGCGCTTCGCACAGCTACCGCATCGACGGTGCCTGGGTGAGCGAGCAGTACGGCTTCGCCATCCGCCCCGATGCGGCGACGGCGGACGGGCCGCTGTACCGTTTTCCGTTTTACTCGCTGGCCTTCGTCACTCTGGCAGCCAATATCGTGGGCATGGCCGGCCATTTCGTGCGGCTGGCCGAGCCCTGCATGCGCCGCCGCCGGCACGCGGCGCAAGACTTGCCGCTGCTGGAGGTGCCGGAAGTGGCCGCGCTGCTTCACGCGAAGCAAAGCGCGCTGGCCGCCGCCCGCCTGCATTTCTACGCGGTGCTGGACCACAGCTGGGCGCAGGTGGTTGGCGGCACGCCGCTCGACGCTGACGCCATGCACGCCGTGCAGGCCAGCTCACTGGCGCTGGTGGCGGCCGCGCGCGCGGCGGTCGACGAGCTGTATCCCTACTGCGGCCTGTACGCGGCACACGAGGACAGCACCATCAACCGCGTCTGGCGCGACTTCCACACTGCCAGCCAGCACTCGCTGCTGCTTCCCTAGAGCGGCCAATGAGAACGCCCCTCTTGCTCGTACTGCTGGCGTGCGTCCAGGCATCCGCCGCGACGCCGGCCGCGCACTGGCCAGCCATGAGCGGCCAGAGTCCCGCATGCCGCGCCGGCGTGACGCAGGCGCTGGACTATCTGAAGACCTTGCCCAGCACTTCGATGATGGCGGTGCGCGACGGCCAGGTGCTGGCCAGCTATGGCCCAGTGGAGCGGCCGGAGCAAGTCTACTCGGTGCGCAAGAGCTTGCTGGCCATGATGTACGGCCCATACGTGGCCGACGGCACGATCGCGCTGGACCGCAACCTGGCCTCGCTGGGCATCGACGATGTAGGCGGCCTGCTGCCGCTGGAACGCACGGCCACCGTGGGCGATCTGCTGGCGGCGCGCTCGGGCGTCTATCACGCGGCGGCCAATCCCGGCGACGATGCCGAAGCAGCACCGCCGCGCGGCTCGCAAACACCGGGCGCCTACTTCCTGTACAACAACTGGGACTTCAACGCCGCCGGCACCGTGTTCGAACAGCTGACCGGGCGCGACATCTATCGAAGCTTCGACAGCCAGCTGGCCCAGTCCCTGCAGATGGAGGATTTCCAGCTGTCGCAGCAGCGCCGCAACGGCGACCCGGCCCGCTCGCGCCACCTGGCCTACCACTTCCATCTGTCGACCCGCGACATGGCACGCCTCGGCCAACTGATGCTGCAACAGGGCAGCTGGAACGGACGCCAATTGCTGCCCGCCGACTGGGTCAAGCGCATCACCACGCCGCTGACCCATGCGGCCGACATGCACCCGCCATCCACCGCGCGCCGCCAGCTCGACTACGGCCTGCTGTGGTGGATACCATCCGTGCCGGCCGGCTCGCCGCTGGCGGGCGCTTACATGGCCTGGGGCTACTACGGCCAGTACATCCTCGTCATCCCGCAACAAAACATGGTGATCAGCCACCAGCGCGTGGTCGCCCCGGCCCAGGCGCGGACAGCGCGCAAAGTCAGCCCGGCCGAATTCCTGCGGCTGGCCGCGCTGCTGGCGCAGGCCCCCTGCCCTTAGCCGGGTTTGCCATCGACGCGCACGCTGCTCAGGTACGGCGCGTAGACGTAGGCGTACAGGCCGAATGCGACCGTCCAGCACAGCGCGCTGAGCACCAGGGTGCCGGCGCCGCCATCCCAGCCCAGCGCCGACAATACGCGGGTCAGTGCGCTGAACTGGATCAGCGCGAACATCGAGGTCTCCGCCCTGCCCGCGCGCAGCGGACGGCCGGTGTGGCCCAGCGTGGTGCGCGTCATCATGCCCAGGATCAGGCCGGCCATCGAGCCGACCGTCAGCGCGTGGAAACCGGCGCTGGCACTGACCATCTGCCAGCGCGACAGCACCAGCAACAGCAGGCCGGCGGCGATCCACGCGTAGGACAAGTGCATGATCCACAGCAGCGGCACGCGGCCCGTCTTCAGCGCCTGCCAGCGCCACAGCCGCAGCAGCACCAGCGCGGCGGCCGCCACGCCGACGGGCGCGATCAGCCAGGCGGGCACGCCGGTGATCCAGCACAGCGCAAACGCCGCCAGCAAGCCCAGCGACCACTTGTCCAGCTTGGGTTGCACCAGGGGCGTGGTGCCCGGCGCGCCATTGCGGGTGAACATGGGAATGATGCGTGTGCCGATCGCCCCTTCCATCAGCACAACGACCAGGATCGCAGCCTGCACCGGCGCGATCGGATTGGCCGCCAGCCGGCCCAGGGTGATGGCGTGGAACACGCCGTTGGCCGCAGCCATCAGCGCCAGCAGGCCGACCAGGAAGTAGTTGCGGCGGTTGCCGGCTTTTTGCATCACGCGCCACAGTGGCCAGGCCGCCGCCGGCAGGAACAGCCAGTCCACCAGCGCGCCGGCCAGCGGTGGCGCCAGCAGCATCGCCAGCCGGCCCAGCAGCCACAAGGCCACCAGCGCCGCCAGCTTGCCGCGCACCGGCGTCCAGTTGCCGGTCCAGTTAAACGCGGCCGTGTACAGGAAACCGACCACCACCGCCGCCGCCATGCCGAACACCATCTCATGCATATGCCAGGCGAAGCCGACATACAGCCAGCCGTCGGCGCCGGCCGGCCACCAGCCCAGGTAGCGCAGCATCCACAGCGGAATCGCCAGCGCAGCGAAGCCCGCCGCAGCCAGGTAGAACGGCCGGAAGCCCAGCCGCCAAAGGGGATGGCTGCCATCCCATGCGCCGGCTTTCCCGGCGGGTTCTTCAATATGGAGCAAGCTCATGATCTACATCCTGTAAGAGTATGCGGTCATTGTGGTCGCAGCTGCCGCCGGTTGAAAGTTGACGCCCGATTCGCATAACCTGGATCAAGAAAAATCCAATTGCCTGCCGCTTTTTCCGCCGCGCTATCGACCGCCGGCAAGCTTTGGCTTAGGCTGTCTGCGTGTTACCAATAACCAAGGAATGCTATGCAAACAGAACTCATTATCGACGGCATGGACGGCGAAGCCTGTGCCGACATCATCGCCCGCGTCCTCGGCGACATCGACGGCGTCAGCGATGTGCGCGTCTCCTTGCGCGACCGCCGCGCCAGCGCGCGCATCGATGAATCGTTGACCTCGCCGCATCTGTTGATGCGCAAGCTGGCGATGGCCGGCTACGCTTCCAGCGCCGCCACCGAGGCCGTGCCAGTGGCCGCACCGGCGGCCGCAGCGGGCGGCTGCTGCGGAGGTTGCTGCGGCGGCTAATCCGCCACCACGAAACGCCTCAACCGCCACCGTGCATGCGGTGCTCGACCGCATACACGGCCGCCTGCACCCGGCTGCTCAGCTTCAGTTTCTTCAACACATTCTGCACATGAATCTTGACCGTGCTTTCGGCCAGGTCCAGCGTGCGCGCGATGCCCTTGTTGCTTTCGCCGCGCGCCAGGCAATCGAGGATTTCCCGTTCGCGCGGCGTCAGCTTGTCCAGCTCGGAAGCCGCCGGCGTCGCCGCACCGCTTTGCAACTGCGCCACCAGCTTGGCGGTCATGGCCTCGGCCACCACCGTCTCGCCGGCGGCGGCGCGGCGTATCGCCCGGGTCAGATAATCGGTGTCGATATTTTTCAGCAGATAGCCGCTGGCGCCCGCCTTCAGCGCCACGCTCAAGTCTTCCGCATCCTCGGACACGGTCAGCATCACGATCGCGCTGTCCGGGCAATCCTGGCGCAGCAGCTGCAGCGTTTCCACGCCGGACATGCCCGGCATATTCAAATCCAGCAGGATCACCTGCGGCTTGAGCTGCTGCGCGCGCTTGACGCCTTCGAAGCCGTCGGCGGCCTCGCCCACCACCGCGAATTCCGGGTGGCGCTGCAACAGCGAGCGTATGCCGCTGCGGAACAGCGTATGGTCGTCGACCAGCAACACGCTGATAGTGCTTGCTTCATTGTCCATCGGTTCCAGCCTTTCTTGATAGGTTTATGCGGCGCGGCGCTGGGCGCGCGGCAGGCGCAGCACCACCTCGGTGCCCGCGCCCGGCGCCGACTTCAGGTGCAGCTGTGCGTCGATGCGCTGCGCCCGCTCGCGCATGATGTTGATGCCGACATGGGCCTCGCCCAGCGACTCCAGCGCGGCCGGATCGAAGCCATGGCCGTTGTCGCGCACGCTGAGCGTAAAGTCCTGCTCGTCCACCAGCCTCACCCATACCTGGCTGGCCGAGGAATGCTTGCGCACGTTCGACAGCGCTTCCTGCACGATGAACAGCAATTGCAGCTGGTGCTCGCGCGGGAAAGGCGCACCGTCGGAATCGGCCTCGAAATCGACCGCGATGCCGCTCTGGCGCCGGAACTTGTCGACCACTGTTTCCAGCGATGTCACCAGGTTGCCCTCTTGCAGACGGGTGCGGAAGTTGTGCAGCAGCTCGCGTACATCCTGGTAGCTCTCCTCGACGCCGGCCCGCAGCGCCGGCACGATGCTCTCCACCTCGTCCAGCCGCTGGTTCTCCAGCGACTGCTCCAGCATCTGCACCTGCAGGTTCAGGAAGTTCAGTCCCTGGGCGATGCTGTCGTGCAGGCCTTGCGCCACCAGGTTGCGTTCTTCGGAAATGGCCAGCTCACGGTCGCGGCCTTGCAGGCGCTGGTTCTCGATCGCCGTGCCCAGAAGCTGGCCCAGCGTCTCCAGGAGCGCCGTCTGCGCGGCGGAAAACACCGTCGTCGCGCGGAAGTGCAGATTGAAGAAGCCCAGATGCTGGCGCTGCGCAAAGATGTGGAAGATCGAAATCGTCGCGAAGCCCTCGCGGTGGCATTGCAGCATATTGCGGTCGTCCTTGCGCCGCAGGTCGTGGATCACAGCCAGCTTGCTGACCACCGCCTCGCCGCACAGGCACTCGCCCACTTTCAGGCAGCGCTCGGTCTCGACCAGTTTCTCCGACAAGCCCCAATGCACCAGCATATGCAGGTTGTCGCGGTTGGGGTCGAGGATGCGGACCGAGCCGCCATCGGCCTTGAAATACTCGCTGATGCGTTGCAGGAAGCCCTCGCACATCGCCTCCGCCGACTGCACCTGCTGCAGGAAGGACGCGCTGTCGTACAACAGCGCCAGTTCGCGGTTCTGCTGCTCAAGTTCGAAGGTCTTCAGATGGACCCGCTGTTCCAGGTTCTGGTAGGAGTCCTTGAGCTTGTCGGCCATCTGGTTGAAGCCGCGCGCCAGCATGCCGAATTCGTCATTGCTGTCGACCGGAAGCCGCACGCTGAAATCCTGCTCGCGCATACGCTCCATGCCCGCTTGCAGACGCGTCACCGGCGCCACGATCATGTCGAACAACAGGTAGATGATGCTGACCGTGCCCACCAGGGCCAGCGCCAGCAGGGACAGTTGCGAAGCACGCAGCCAGAAGGTGCGGCTTTCGCTGTCGCGCTCGATGCGCTGCACCAGTCCGTCCACACGCTGCACGAACTCCTCGGTGCGCTCCCGGACCAGTTGCAGGTGCGTGACCGGCACGGCTTCGGCCGCCGCCAGCGCGCGCACCGGCGGCGCCAGCACGCTGCGCCACTGCTGCTCGACCTCGCCATAAGCGGTGCGGATCGCGGCGGTCGGCGGCAGGAACAGCGGGCGTTGCGGATCGCCGCGCCGCAGCAGCGCCATCGTGTTGTCGATGCGGCCCAGCTGGGCATCCAGTTGCGCACTTGCGGCCTTGCGGTCGCCGCCGTTTTCCACTTGCATCGCCAGCATCGCCAGGCGATAGCTGTCCATGCGCAAACTGCCGGCCACATTGATCGCGGCGGCGCTGCCTTCGAGTTGCCACGACAGCAAAAGCGTGGCGCCGATCACCATCAGG
The DNA here is from genome assembly GCF_009380165.1 of Rugamonas rivuli. Lineage (GTDB taxonomy): Bacteria > Pseudomonadota > Gammaproteobacteria > Burkholderiales > Burkholderiaceae_D > Rugamonas > Rugamonas rivuli. The sequence continues at coordinate 248,193 of NZ_WHUF01000001.1, read as the reverse complement.
GCGACCGCCAGAAAACTCAGCAGCAGGCCAACGATGCGGGTCGACAGTTTCTGCCAGCCGGCGAACAGCATCGGCTTCAGCACGGCGTGATGCGCCGGTAGGCGATATGGGACATGGTTTCTCCGTTATTCAACAGCCGAGTTGCAAGTATACACGCGCGGTAAGCAGGCTATCCACCGGTCTGCGACATAAAGCGGACGATCTTGGCGGGCGCCTGGCCGAAGTCATGCTGCTGGGGCTTGAGCTCGATGGCCTCGCGGATCGCCTGCTCCAGTTCGGTATCGCTGGCGCCGCCGCGCAGCAAGGGCCGCAGCGGATACTGCTGCTCCTGGCCCAGGCACAGGTACAGCGTGCCGTCCACCGCCAGCCGCACGCGGTTGCAGGTGGCGCAGAAATGCTGCGATAGCGGCGTGATAAAGCCGATGCTGGCGCTGCCGTCGGCCGTGGCCCAGTAGCGCGCCGGCCCGCCGCCCAGTTCCAGCGCCTGCGGCACCAGATTGAATTTTTCCGCCAGCCGCGCCTGCACCGGCGCCAGGTTCAGATAGGCCGTGTTGCGGCCCGTCTCGCCCATGGGCATGACTTCGATCAGGCGCAGCACGAACTGCTGTTCGATGCAGAACGCGGCCATGGCATCGATCTCGGCATCGTTGACGCCACGCATGGCCACCATATTGATCTTGACCGGCGCCAGTCCGGCCGCCTTGGCCGCCTGCAGGCCGTCCAGCACGGCGGGCAGGCAGTCGCGCCCGGTGATGCCGGCCATGCATTCGCGGTCCAGCGTGTCGAGGCTGACGTTGACGCGGGAAATGCCGGAGGCGGCCAGCGCCTCGGCGTAGCGCGCCAGCCGGGTGCCGTTGGTCGACAGCGACAGGTCGCGCACGCCGTCCAGCGAGGACAGTCGGGAAGCCAGTTGCGGCAGGTTGCGCCGGGTCAGCGGTTCGCCGCCGGTCAGGCGCACGCGCGAGGTGCCGAGCCGGGCGAAGGCTGCGACCACCCGTTCGATCTCGTCGAAGCTGAGCCAGTCGGGCGGATCTTCATAGCCCTTGAAATCCTTGGGCATGCAATAGGTACAGCGCAGGTCACAGCGGTCCGTGACCGACACCCGCAGATAGTCGATCGATCGACCAAAACGGTCGCTTAACATCGTCGCTCTCCTGTTATCAATGGTGTGAGGCCATTGTAGCGGCCGGGAAGCGTCCTGCCACTGCGCATGACGGCTTAACCGGCCTAGTTCGAAATGACTAGACGCCTCCTGTCGTTCCCGCGAAAGCGGGAACCCATGCTGCGCGTAACGGGATGCGGCGTATGGATTCCCGCTTTCGCGGGAATGACGTTACTGCACCAGCGGCGACTGCGCTCCGTCCAGTTCCACGCCCTGGATGTCGGCGCGGCCGACCAGGATGTGCAGATACTGGTGCAGCGCGCGCTGCCAGGACTGCCGGCTCAACTCGTCGGCAATCTGCGCCTGCACGGCGGCAAACGGCACCATCGCGCCCTCCACCCGCCGCTGCGCCTGCACGATATGCAAGCCGAAGCGCGTTTCCAGCAGCCGCCCGGCCAGCTCCCCCTGTTGCAGGCGGAACAGCAACTCATCGAATTCCGGCACGCACTGGCCGCGCGCCAGCTGGCCCAGGCTGCCGCCCAGAGCGCCCGATGGGCAGTTGGAATACTGCCGCGCCAATTCCTCGAAACGCTCCGGCCGCGCCTGAAGCTCGGCCAGAATCAGCTCCGCCGTCTGGCGCAGCAGCTCCAGCGGCGCCGCCGGCGTCACCTGGAACAGGATGTGGCGCGCCTCGACCAGATCGCCGCTGCGGAAGCGCTGCGGCTGGCTCTGGTAGTAGCGCAGGCTGCTGGCCTCGTCCACCTCCGGCACCACCACTTCCTGCGCGAACAGGTTCTCGATGCGCTCATCTTCATCGGAGCCGGCGATGCCCAGCCGGTCCGCCTCCTGCAACAGCACCTGGCGCAACACCGCTTCGTGCACCGCCTGGCGCAGCGGGTTGTCCGCCTTGGCCTGGTGCGGCAACTCCGCCGCGATGACGCTGTCGTCGATGTCGACGCCGTTGACTGCGATACCCATGATCGTCTCCTTAGCGCGGACGCACCAGTTGATAAGCGCGGCTCAGGTAAGTGACGGCGCCGAAGCCGCTCCACACATGCACCAGGCGGGTGAACGGGAAGATCGCAAACAGCGACATGCCCATGAACAGATGCAGCTTGAACACCAGCGGCGCTTCCTCAATGAAGCCGGCGGCGTCGCCACGCAGCGTCACCACATGCTGCGCCCAGCTCATCAGCAGAACCATCATGTGACCGTCCATGTGCGAAGCCGACACAAAGATCGACGACAGGCCCAGCAACAAGGTCGCCAGCAGCCACACCAGCACCAGCTTGTCCTTGAAGGTGCTGCGGGCGCGCACGCGGTCGTTGCTCAGGCGGCGGGCGATCAGCATCAGCAGGCCGATCAGGCACAGCGAGCCCATCACGCCGCCGGCCACCATCGCCACCAGCTGCTTGGCGCCGTGGGTGACGCCCAGCGTATCCCACACCCACACCGGCGTCAGCAGCCCGGCCATGTGGCCGAAGAACAGGCCCAGCACGCCAATATGGAACAGCGGACTGCCCAGCTTCAGCATGCCGCTGTTGAGCGTCTGGCTGGACTCGGACTTCCAGCTGTACTGCTCACGGTCAAAGCGGATCAGGCTGCCAACGAAGAAGATGGCCAGCGCGATGTAGGGATAGATGCCAAACAAGAATTGATGTAAATAGTTCATATTATTCTCCTCAATGACGCTGCGGCGCCGCCGCTTTCGGATAGAAATGCACCGGATGGGCGCCCCCGCCCATGGCCGGGGCCAGCAGAGGCTCGATGCCGTCGGCGCCGGGGCCGAAGGTTTCCAGCGCCTCGTCCATGTCGCGCACCGGCGGCTCGCTCAACTCCTCGGCCTGTACCGGCGTCAGCGTCTGCAACAGATCGAACACGCAGGCATACGGACTGCCGTTGGCGTGCAGCTTGCGGCCGATATAGGCCAGCACGTGAATCGCATCGCCCAGCACGCGCTGCGCCTCGGACTGCTCCAGCTGCGACAAATACTCCAGGAACAGCGGCACATAGTCCGGCAAGTCGTTGCCGACCATTTGCAGGCCGTGCTTGCTGTACTCGGCCAGCAGGTCGACCATCGCCTGCCCCCGGTCGCGCGACTCACCGTGGATATGCTCGAACAGGTGCAGCGAATGCGACGGGTTGCGGTCGAAGGTCGTCACATACTGCTGCTGCAAGTCGATCAGCGCGGTGCGGCGCATATGCAGCATCAGCCCTTCCAGCGCGGCGTGCCAGCGCGGCAGCGTGTCCAGCAGGTGCCGGTCCAGCTCCGGCAACTCGGCCAGCAGCTCCGGTTCCGGATACAGCAGCAGCGCCGACAGCACGCAATAGCCGTGGGCTTCGTTGGTATGGTCAGACATCGAGGTTCTCTCTTTTCTTGCGCGACTTCGGCATCGACATGAAGATCTCCGAACCGTGCTTGCGTTTGCCGAACAGGCTGGCATCGCTGACGCCGTCCGAACAGCCGTTGCCGAAGCTGAAGCCGCAGCTGCCCTTTTCGTTGAAGCTGTCCTCGGCCATTTCCTTGTGGCTGCTCGGGATCACGAAACGGTCTTCGTAATTGGCGATGGCCATGATGTGGTACATGTCTTCGACCATCTCCGCCTCCAGCCCGACCTGCTTCAGCACGTTCAGGTCCGGCACGGCCGCCACATGCTTGCTGCGCATGTAGGCGCGCATGGCCAGCATGCGGTCCAAGGCGCGTATCACCGGCTGCTGGTCGCCCGCCGTCAGCAGGTTGGCCAGGTATTGCACCGGAATGCGCAGGCTGGCGGTATCCGGCAGGATGCCGTTCTTGCCCATGCGGCCAGACTCTGCGGCGGCCTGGATAGGCGACAGCGGCGGGATGTACCACACCATCGGCAGCGTGCGGTATTCCGGATGCAGCGGGAACGCCACCTTCCACTCGACGGCCATCTTGTACACCGGCGAACGCTTGGCCGATTCCAGCCAGGAATCCGGGATACCCTGGCGGCGCGCTTCCTCAATCACGGCCGGATCATGCGGATCGAGGAACAGGCCCAGCTGCGACGGATACAGGTCGCGCGGATCGGCCACCGAGGCCGCCTGCTCGATCTTGTCGGCGTCGTACAGCAGCACGCCCAGGTAGCGGATGCGGCCCACGCAGGTTTCCGAGCACACCGTCGGCTGGCCCGCTTCGATGCGCGGATAGCAGAAGGTGCATTTCTCGGCCTTGCCGGACGACCAGTTGTAGTAAATCTTCTTGTACGGGCAACCGGAGATGCACATACGCCAGCCACGGCACTTGTCCTGGTCGATCAGCACGATGCCGTCGTCCTCGCGCTTGTACACCGAGCCCGACGGGCAAGACGCCACGCAAGTCGGATTGAGGCAATGCTCGCACAGGCGCGGCAAATACATCATGAAAGTGTTCTCGAAGGTGCCGTACATTTCCTTCTGCATATTGTCGAACAGCTTGTCCTGGCTGCGCTGGGCAAACTCGCCGCCCAGGTCGTCCTCCCAATTCGGACCCCACTCGATCTTTTCCATCTTCTTGCCGGTCAACACCGAGATCGGACGGGCCGTCGGCGGCGTTTCCGACAGCGGCGCGTTTTGCAGGCGCTCGTAGTCGTAGGTGAACGGCTCGTAGTACTCGTCGATCTGCGGCAGGTTGGGATTGGCGAAAATCTGCGCCAGGATCTTCAGCCGGCTGCCCTGGCGCGGCTCGATCTTGCCGGCGTCGGTGCGGCGCCAGCCGCCGTTCCACTTGTCCTGGTTTTCCCAGTCCTTCGGATAGCCGATGCCGGGCTTGGTCTCGACGTTGTTGAACCAGGCGTACTCGACGCCGTCACGGCTGGTCCACACGTTCTTGCACGTGACCGAGCAGGTGTGGCAGCCGATGCACTTGTCCAGGTTCAGCACCATGCCGATTTGCGCGCGAATTTTCATGCTTTGCTCCCATTCGTTTCTTTCAACGGACCTTCCAGCCAGTCGATCTTGTTCATCTTGCGCACCAACACGAATTCATCGCGGTTGGAGCCGACCGTGCCGTAGTAGTTGAAGCCCCACGACAGCTGGGCGTAGCCGCCTATCATGTGGGTCGGCTTGGTGACGGCGCGCGTCACCGAGTTGTGGATGCCGCCGCGCTTGCCCGACATCTCGGCGCCAGGCACGTTGATGATCTTTTCCTGTGCGTGGTACATCAAGGTCATGCCTTCCGGCACGCGCTGGCTGACGATGGCGCGGGCAGTCAGCGTGCCGTTGACGTTGAACACCTCGATCCAGTCGTTGTCGACGATGCCGGCCGCCTTGGCGTCGGTCTCCGACAGCCACACGTGCGGGCCGCCGCGCGACAGCGTCAGCATGCGCAGATTGTCCGAGTAGGTCGAGTGGATCCCCCACTTCTGGTGCGGCGTGATGAAGTTCAGCGCGATTTCCTTGTTACCGTTCGGCTGAGCCCCCAGCATCGCCGCCGTGGTCTTGGTGTTGATGGCCGGCTTGTACACGCACATGCCCTCGCCGAAATCGCGCATCCAGCGGTGATCCTGGTAGAACTGCTGGCGGCCCGTCAGCGTGCGCCAAGGGATCAGTTCGTGCACATTGGTGTAGCAGGCGTTGTAGCTGACCTCTTCCGACTCCAGGCCCGACCAGGTCGGCGAGGAAATGATCTTGCGCGGCTGCGCCTGCACGTCGCGGAAGCGGATGCTGTCATGCTCACGCGGCAGCGCCAGGTGCGTGTGGTCGCGGCCGGTGATGGTCGACAACGCGTCCCAGGCCTTGACCGCCACGTGGCCGTTGGTTTCCGGCGCCAGCGACAGGATCATCTCCGCCGCGTCGATAGCGGTGTCCAGGCGCGGCTGGCCGTGCGCCACGCCGGGCGCCGTCACCGTGCGGTTGATGCCGCGCAGTACCTCGACCTCATGGCCGGTCTTCCAGCCGATGCCCTTGCCGCCGTTGCCGATTTTTTCCAGCAGCGGGCCGATCGAGGTGAACTTCTGGTAAATCTGCGTGTAGTCGCGCTCTACCACGGTGAAGTTGGGCATGGTCTTGCCCGGCACCGGCTCGCATTCGCCGGCACGCCAGTCTTTCGGATCGAAGGGCTGGCCCAGCTCGCCCGGGGTGTCGTGCATCAGCGGGGTCAGCACCAGATCCTGCTGCGTGCCCAGGTAATCGCCGCCAATTTCCTCGAACTTCTTGGCGATGCCCTTGTAGATTTCCCAGTCCGAACGCGATTGCCACAGCGGCTGCACGGCTTCCGACAGCGGATGAATGAAGGGATGCATGTCCGACGTGTTCAAGTCGTCCTTCTCGTACCAGGTGGCGGTCGGCAGCACGATGTCGCCGTACAGGCAGGTGGTGGACATGCGGAAGTCCAGCACCACCAGCAGGTCCAGCTTGCCTTCAGCGGCCGGACGCACCTTGACGTCGCGCGGCTTGATGCAATGGTCCTCGTCGCTCATCAGCGCGTTCTGCGTACCCAGCAGGTACTTGAGGAAGTACTCGTGGCCCTTGCCCGAGCTGCCCAGGATGTTGGAGCGCCACACGAACATATTGCGCGGGAAGTTGGCCGGGTTGTCCGGATCGTCGCAGGAGAACTGCAGCTTCTGGTCCTTGATCTGGCCGACCGCGTAGTCGACCGGGCTCATGCCTGCGGCAGCGGCGGCGCGCGTCACTTCCAGCGGATTGGTTTGCAGCTGCGGCGCCGACGGCAGCCAGCCCAGGCGCTCGGCCTTGGCGTTGTAGTCCAGCAGCGTCATCGGCGCGACATCGGGGCCGGCCGTCGGCGAAGCGATTTCCTCGGTGTGCAGCTTCTCGTGGCGCCATTGGCTGGTGTGGGCGTAGAAGAACGAGGTGCCGTTCATCTGGCGCATCGGACGGTTCCAGTCCTGGGCGAACGCCAGCGGCGTCCAGCCGGTTTGCGGACGCAGTTTTTCCTGGCCCACGTAATGCGCCCAGCCGCCGCCCGACTGGCCGACGCAACCGCACATCATCAGCATGTTGATGATGCCGCGATAGGTCATGTCCATGTGGTACCAGTGGTTCAGCGCGGCGCCGACAATGACCATGCTCTTGCCGCGCGTCTGGTCGGCGTTCTCGGCGAACTGGCGGGCCACGGTGATGACATCCTCGGCCTTGACGCCGGTGTGCTTGACTTGCCAGGCCGGGGTGTAAGGCACGTCGTCCTCGTAGCTGCTGGCGACGTTGCCGCCGCCCAGGCCGCGGTCGATGCCGTAGTTGGCCAGCGTCAGGTCGAACACGGTGGCGACCAGCGCGGTGCTGCCGTCGGCCAAGGTCAGGCGCTTGACCGGCACGTTGCGCATCAGCATATCGCCGCTGTCCTTGCCGCCGAAATAAGGGAAGCCGACCGCCAGCACCTCATCGCTGCAGCCGATCAGCGACAGCAGCGGATCGACCGGCGCGCCATTGCCGCCCTCCTTCATCTCCAGGTTCCACTTGCCGGACTCGCCCCAGCGGAAGCCGATCGAACCGGCCGGCGCCACGATGCGGCCGCTGGCTTCGTCGATGACCAGGGTTTTCCAGTCCGGGTTGTTGGTTTCGTCCAGGTTGTTGGCCAGGTGCGAGGCGCGCAGGAAGTATTCCGGCGCCAGCTTGCCGTTCTGCTCTTTCAGCAGCACCAGCATGGGGAAGTCGGTGTACTGCTTGGCGTACTCGCTGAAGTAGTCCGACTGGTGCGCCGTGTGGTATTCGTTCAGGATCACGTGGCCCATGGCCATCGCCAGCGCAGCGTCGGTGCCCTGCTTCGGGGCCAGCCAGATATCGCCGAACTTCGCCATCTCGCCGAAGTCGGACGACACCGCCACCGTCTTGGTGCCCTTGTAGCGCACCTCGGTGTAGAAGTGGGCGTCGGGGGTGCGCGTCATCGGCACGTTCGAGCCCCACACCATCAGGTAGGTCGAGTTGTACCAGTCGGCCGATTCCGGCACGTCGGTCTGCTCGCCCCATACCTGCGGGCTGGCCGGCGGCAAATCGCAGTACCAGTCGTAGAAGCTCAGCGCCACGCCGCCGATCAGCGACAGGTAGCGCGTGCCGGCCGCATAGCTGACCATCGACATGGCGGGAATCGGCGAGAAGCCGACGATGCGGTCGGGGCCGTATTTCTTGATCGTCAGCGCATTGGCGGCGGCGATCATCTCGTTGCTCTCTTCCCAGGTGGCGCGCACGAAGCCGCCCAGACCGCGCACCGACTTGTACAGCGCGGCGCGTTCCGGGTTCTGGCTGATGTAGTCCCAGGCCGTGACCGGGTCCATGGTCTTGCGCGCCTCGCGCCACATTTCCATCAGGCGGCCGCGCACCATCGGGTACTTGACGCGCTGCGCCGAATACACGTACCACGAATAGCTGGCGCCGCGCGGGCAGCCGCGCGGCTCGTGGTTGGGCAAGTCGGGACGGGTACGGGGGTAATCGGTTTGCTGCGTTTCCCAGGTGATCAGCCCGTTCTTCACATAGACCTTCCAGCTGCACGAACCGGTGCAGTTGACGCCGTGCGTGGAGCGCACGATCTTGTCGTGCTGCCAGCGTTGGCGATAGGCGTTTTCCCAGGTGCGGTCCTCGTGCACGACGGCTCCGTGGCCGTCGGAAAAGGTCGATACCGTTTTATTGAAGAACTTCAGGCGATCCAGAAAGTGACTCATGCTGCCTCCTAACTTGCACCCGGCGGGGACCGGGCATGCGGTCGCATGCAACATGCATGGACTCGACGATGATTGCAGTCTAAGGAGCGCGGGCGTTGGTGTGAATCGGCAAGATGGTGGCTGGGCGGCGCGAGAAGGACTAGGGGCACTAGGCCGAAGTGACTAGTTCAAAGATCAACGATGCAATCGTGGCCGGTGCAGGCGGGCAGCCAGCGGCCGTCGGCTGTACGCACGGCGACGGCACGGACCAGGCCGGGCTGCTCCAGCGCGTCCAGCTGGGCGATCATGGCCGGCACGCTGCAATAGCGCAGCACCAGGCCGCTGTCGTAGCGTATCTGGCCGACGATGTTCGGCCCGGCGGCGGGCGCCTCGCAGCGCGCGCCGGGCGGTGGCGTCCATGCTCCGCTGGCGGCCGGTCCGTAGCCCTGCCACATCCACGCGGTTCCGGCGACAACCGCCAGCGCGACGGCCAGGCGGCCAGCCGTTCGATAACTCCTGGTGAAACTCATCCTTCATCCTTTGCATCCGGCCGCAGTGCGGGCCGCGCCGCCATTATTCGCCGGGCGCCACGCGCCGGTCCTTGACTTGAATCAAGCAGCGCCGGGCCGCCAGCAAGGCAAAGGAACTAGGCCAACTAGTCATTCATGGCGATGGGCAGCGGCGCCGGTCCGCGCTATACATACAGCCTGGGCCGCCGCGTCGCGCGGGCCATTGCATATTGAGGAAGCTGATGAACATCGCCACGTTTGAAGAATTGCTGATCGCCGCCGCCGTCCAGCCGCAGCCCCAACGCCTGCTGCTGACCTTTGCAGTGGCGGAACCGGAACCGGACGCCGCGCCCGGCAGCTCGCCGCGCAGCACGCTGGTGCCCGTCATGTGTGTCGACAAGCAGGTCGGCGAGCTGGACACCTTCGCCAATCTGGCCGAGGAAGCCCAGCACATGGGCCAGCCGTGGGACGTGCTGCTGATCACCACCCTGTCCGGCAAGGACGGCCGCCTGCCCGATGCCCAGCAGACCGATGTCGCGCTGAACAAGATGCTGGGCGCGATCCAGCAAGGCCAGATGGACCGCCTGCTGGCCTTCGACCGCCAGGGCGACCTGCTGAGCTACGCCTGACATGGCCAAGATCTTCCCGCTGCGCCCGGCGCGGCCCGAGCTGATCTGCTGGGGCTGCGACCGCTATTGCCCGGCCAACGCCATGATCTGCGGGAACGGCTCGGACCGCAGCCAGCATCCGTATGAGCTGTTCGGCGAAGGATGGGAGAGCTTCGGCCTGAATGCGCCGGCCGCCACCGACACGCCGCCCTCCACCGACGATGGGGTCAAGTCTGACATTTGGACACGGCCTCTGCCCTAGCGGCCGATACGGTAGAGGTCGTGTCCGAATGTCAGACTTGACCCCACCGTTTGGGCGCTAGGCGGTCAAGGCCTCGCGCGCAGTGAGCGGACACACCAGCGGCAGGAATTGCTGGCGGCGCGGCGAGTACGCCATCAGTGCGCCGCTCTGCAAATCGAAGTACCAACCATGCAGCTTGAGCTTACCCTCGTCCACGCGGCGCTTGAGCCACGGATAAGTCAGCAGGTTATCCAGCGACAGCAGGATGCTGGCCAGTTCGCACGCGTGATGCTGCTCGGCGCTGCCGCGATGCGCCAGGTCGCGCCGCACGCGCTGCGCCACCGGCTCGGCAATCCGCATCCACTGGCCGACAAAATCCGTCTCACGCTGCGCCGGCCTTGGCGCCATCAGCGCGCGTATGCCGCCGCAACCGGCGTGGCCCAGCACGATCACCCGCTCCACCTCCAGCTCGCAGACGGCGAACTCGATCGCCGAGCTGACGCCGGCCGACGCCGTCGGCGTACACGGCGGCACCAGATTGGCGATATTGCGCACCACGAAGATGTCGCCCGGATCGCTGCCGGTCAACAGCACCGGATCGACCCGCGAATCGCAACAGCCTATCAGCAGCGTGCCCGGCCGCTGGCCGGTGCGCAACGTGCCGTAAGGGCTTTCGCTGTTGTTGAAATACTGCTGCTGGAAACGGCCAAAACCGCTGATGAATTTTTCGATGTCTTGCATGGTCGTCCTTCAGGCGGCGCAGCGCCGCAGCGCAGGCACGTCCAGGATGTGTATCTTGCGCCCCTTGAAAGTGATCAGCTGCTGCGTACTCAACTCCGCAAGAATGCGCGAAAAGTGTTCCGGCGTCAGGTTCAGGCGCGAGGCCAGCACCGCCTTGGTGGCCGGCAGCGTCAGTTCGCCGTCGGCTTCCTCGTGCAGCTCCTTGAGCAGATAACCCGCCACCCGCTGCGTGCCGGAGCGCAGCGAGAACGACTCCATGTCGCACATCAGGCTGTGCATGCGCTGGCTCAGGCCGGCCAGCATCTTGCACGCGAACTCGGGGTCGGCGTGAATCTCGCGGTAGATCGCCGGCTTGGCCACATGCAGCAGCAGCGTATCCTCCGTGGCCTGGGCAGAAACGATGTAAGGACTGCCCATGAACATCAGCGCCTCGCCGAAACTCTGGCCGGGGCCGATCAGCTCGATCACCTTCTCGCCGCCGGCCAGCGACGTGAACGCCAGCTTGACCTGGCCATACACCACCTGGTGAAAGCCGACGCAATCGTCACCGCGCTGGAAGATGGTGCCGCCGCGCTCGATGCGCAGCTCGGTGGTGCCGAGCGCGATGCGCGACAGCTCTTCCGCCCCCATCGAGTTAAACAGCGGCACCCTGGCCAGGAAGGTCTGCACTTTGATTTTGTTCTTTTCCATACCCACCTCAAATGGTTCGCGAATACCGCACCGGCTGCGGGCCTTCCACACGCGGCGCGTGCAGATAGCGGTCGAAGGCCATGCAGATATTGCGTATCAACAGACGGCCGCGCATCTTCACGCGCAAGCCTTTGCTGCCTATGCACAGCAAGCCCTCCTCTTCCAGCGGCTTCAGGCGTTCCAGCTCGGCGGCGAAATAGTCGGCGGCGGCCACGCCATCCGGCAGCGTCAGGCTGGCGTAGTCCAGCTCGAAATCGCACATCAGCTGGCCGATCACGGCGCGCCGCAGCAGATCGTCGGCGCTCAGTTCGATGCCGCGCGCGATCGGCAGTTCGCCCCGGTCCAGGCGCTCGTAGTAGGCCGACAGGGTTTTCTCGTTCTGGCTGTAGCTGGCGCCGACCGCGCTGATGGCCGACACGCCCAGCGCCACCATCGGTGCATCCGCGTGCGTGGAATAGCCCTGGAAGTTGCGCTGCAACTTGCCCTCGCGCTGGCTGCGCGCCAGGTCGTCATCCGGCAGCGCGAAGTGGTCCATGCCGATGTAGACATAGCCCGCCTCGGTCAACCGCTCGATGCACAGGCCCAGCATGGCCAGCTTGGTGTCGGCGTCGGGCAAGTCTTCGGCCTTGATCAGGCGCTGCGACTTGAACAGCTGCGGCATGTGGGCGTAGTTATAGACCGCCACACGGTCTGGCCGCGCCGCGACGATCTTGTCCAGCGTCGGCCCGAAGCTGGCCACGCTTTGCAGCGGCAGGCCGTAGATCAGGTCCACGCTGACCGAGCGGAAGCCGCAGTCGCGCGCCGCCTGCAACACTTCCATCGTCTGCTCGTAGGACTGGATGCGGTTGACCGCCTCCTGCACCGCCGGATCGAAGTCCTGGATGCCCAGGCTGATCCGGTTGAAACCCTGGCTGCGCAAGGTGGCGATGCGCGCCGGCGTCACCGTGCGCGGATCGACTTCGATGGAGAACTCGCCCTCCGCATCCGGCGCGAACTCGAACTGGCCGCGCAATGTCGCCAGCAAGTCGCCCATCTGCTCGTCGCTCAGATAAGTCGGCGTGCCGCCGCCGAAGTGCAGCTGGTCGACACGGCGGCGGCCGGACAGCAGACTGCCCTGCATCGCGATCTCGCGGTACAGATAGTCCAGGTACTCGACCGCCTTGTCGCGGTCCTGGGTGATGATTTTATTGCAGCCGCAGTAGTAGCACAGCGAGGCGCAGAACGGGATATGCACATACAGCGACAGCGGCGCCGCCGGATCGACGCCGGCCACGGCGGCGCGGTACTGCTGCGCGCCGAAGCCGCCGTCGAAGCGGTCCGCGGTCGGGTACGAGGTGTAGCGCGGTCCCATCTGGTTCAACTTGCGCACCAGCGCCGCGTCGAATTCGACGGACGGGGTCAGTGCGATCACTCTGGCGGATGACATGATAGGACTCCGTTCAGCAAGGCATGGCCGCGTTCTTGCGGGCGTAGCACCACCAGGTGATGGCGATGCAACTGACGTAGAAGCCGATGAAGCACCACAGCGCCGCATCAGGACCGCCGGTCATGGCGATCGAGGTGCCGTAGCTCTTCGGAATGAAGAAAGCGCCGTAGGCCGCCACGGCCGAGGTAAAGCCCAGCACAGCCGCGCCTTCCTTGTTGGCGTCGACGATGGCTTGCTGTTGCACGGCGGCCGGTTGGCCTGCTGCGGCGCGTTGACGTTCGGTCAGGAAGATCACCGGGATCATGCGGAAGGTCGAGGCATTGCCGACGCCGGTACCGGCGAACAGCAGCATGAACATCCAGAAGAAGCCATTAAAGTTGCCGCCCGTGCCGCCATGCGGCAGGAAGGTGATGACGCCGTACACCGCCGCGATCATGCTGGCGAAGGTCCACACGGTCACGCGGGCGCCGCCCAGCTTGTCGGAGATGATGCCGCCCACCACGCGCGCCAGCGCACCGACCAAGGGGCCGAGGAAAGCGTATTGCAGCGGATTGACATCAGGGAACTGGGTCTTGATCAGCAGCGGGAAGCCAGCCGAGTAGCCAATAAAGGAACCGAAGGTGCCGGTGTAGAGCCAGCACATCAGCCAATTGTGCTTGCGCTTGAAGATAACGGCCTGGTCGGCGAACGACGCCTTGGCCGAAGCCAGGTCATTCATGCCGAACCACGCCAGCAGGCTGCTGACGGCGATGAACGGTACCCAGATGAAGCCGGCGTTTTGCAGCCACAGCGTGGTGGTGTGGCCGGCCTTGGTGGCGCTTTGCGAATCGCCGCCCAGCGCGCCGAAGACGCTGCCGGTAATCACCAGCGGCACGACGAACTGCACCGCCGACACGCCCAGGTTGCCCAGGCCTGCGTTCATGCCCAGCGCGTAACCCTTCTGCGCTTTCGGGTAGAAGAAGCTGATGTTGGCCATCGACGAAGCGAAGTTGCCGCCGCCGAATCCGCACAACAGCGCCAGCGCCAGCATGGTCGGGTAGCCGGTGGTGACATCCTGCACCGCGAAGCCGATGCCGATGGCCGGAATCAACAGCGAGGCGGTGGAAATCGTGGTCCACTTGCGGCCGCCGAAGATCGGCACCATGAAGGAATAGAAAATACGCAGCGTTGCGCCGGACAGGCCGGGCAGCGCCGTCAGCCAGAACAACTGGTTGGTGCTGTACTGGAAGCCGATGGCCGGCAGGTTGACCACCACCACGCTCCACACCATCCACACGGCAAACGCCAGCGCCAGCGCGGGGATGGAGATCCACAGGTTGCGGTTGGCGGTGCTGCTGCCGCCGCTGCCCCAGAAGGCGGGGCTTTCGGGCTCCCAGGTGTTAATCATGTATTTGCTCATCATTTTCTCCTTGAATAGTTGTGGCTCAGGCAGGCACAGCGCCGGCCAGCGGCTGCGGGGCCGCCGTCGGGCGGAACGAGTAATGCATCCAGATCAGCGACACGCAGACCGTGCCGTACAGCAGCATGAAAGCGCTGGAACGCACGCCGGTCAGGTCCAGCAGCGCGCCGAACAGAATCGGCAGCACGAAACCGCCCAAGCCGCCGGCCAGGCCGACCACGCCGGACACGGCGCCGATGTTGTCGCTGAAATCGTCGCCGATGAATTTGAAGACCGAGGCCTTGCCAATCGCCATCGCGGTGCCAACCACGAACAGCAGCGCGGTGAACATCCATGGCGTCAGCGCCAGTTGCAGGTGGACGTCGCCGTGGGTGGTCTTGACGATCATCGCCGTCGGTGGATAGGACAGCAGGAAGAAGCAAACCCAGCACACCCACATCACCCACCACGTCACCTTGTAGGCGCCGTAGCGGTCCGAGATCCAGCCGCCCAACGCGCGCAGCACGCCGCCCGGCAGCGAGAAGCAGGCCGCCAGCAGCGCGGCCAGGCGCAGATCGAAACCGTATTCGCCGACGTAGTACTTGGTCATCCACAGCGCCAGGCCGACGTAGCCGCCGAACACCACCGAGTAGTACTGGCAATAGCGCCACACGCGGCGGTCCTTCAGCACCTTGAGCTGCTCGGACAGCGGCACGCTGGCGCCGCTCTGGTGCGATGGATCGGTGGCCGAGAACACCCAGAACAGCAGCGCCGTCACCAGCATCGTCACCGCGTACACGGTGGGCAGCGCTTGCCAGCCCCAAGCCGCGATGATGGCCGGGGCGACGAACTTGGTCAGCGCCGAACCGGAATTGCCGGCGCCGAAGATGCCCATCGCCAGGCCGCGCCGCTCACGCGAGAACCAGCGCGCCACGTAAGGCGTGCCGACCGAGAACGAACCGCCGGCCAGGCCGATGAACAAGCCCAGCACGAGGAACTGCCAGAACTGCGTGGCCAGGCCGACCAGGTAGATGGCCGGCACAGTCGCCAGCATCAGCAGGAAGAAGACGATGCGGCCGCCGTAGCGGTCACACCAGATGCCCAAGGGCACGCGCACCAGCGAGCCGCTCAGCACGGGCATGGCGGCCAGCAGGCCGAATTCGGTTTCGTTCAAGCCCAGCATTTTTTTGATGGGGATGCCCAGCACCGCGAACATCATCCAGATCGCGAAGCAGATCGTGAACGACACCGTGCTGCTCGCGAGTACCTGGACGGCCTTGTTATTGTTAGACACTTTGAATCTCCTGACGGACATAGGGATGGCATCAGGGTAAGCGCTGGGCAGGCTGGCGACCATCGGCAGGACGGCCAAAGCGCCACTCCAAACAGGCTAGCGGCCTAGGCCAAAAGAACTAGGTCTTGGGCCTGGCCCGGCACGGCGCCGGCATCGACCGGACAAGCGATGTCGGCCAGCGTCACCGCATCCAGCGCCGACAGGTAGGCCAGCACCGCCTGCCCCAGCATGCCCTGCACGCAGCAGCGCCCCGCATGCACGCAGGTGGACTGGCGGGCATCGAAGCAATCGGCCATGTGGAAATCCGGCTCACTGGCCCGCACCACCTCGCCGATGCGGATGGCCGACGGCGCGCGCGCCAGCGCTATGCCGCCATGCCGGCCGCGCACGGTGCGGATCACGCCCGTCAATCCCAGCTGGTACACCACCTTGGTCAGATGGTGCTTGGACATGCCGTGGCGCTCGGCGATTTCAGCGATCGTCGCCAGCCGGCCCTGCTGTCCGGCCAGGTAGATCAGCGTGCGTAATGTGTAATCGGTGAAGGCGGTCAGGCGCATGGTGGGCTCCGTTGTAGAGGGCAGCGCCATTATTCATGCATCCAAAATATTTGTTCATAACCTGGATCAAGAAAAACCGGGATCGAATATACATGTTTAAGCGCCGCGCCTAGAATCGGCTCCGTCGATCCGGCCATCGCCGGTTCGCGCTCCATCCTCTCATCAGCCAACTTAAGGAACCATGCCATGCACGCCACACGCAAGCTCTGGACCTGGCTCGCCATCATCTGCGCCCTCTCCTTCGCCGTTCTCGGCTGGGTGGGTGCGGAAATCTACCTGACGGCGCCGCCCATTCCCAAACACATCACCAGCGTCGACGGCAACGAGCTGTTCGGCGAAGGCCAGGTCGACCGCGGCCAGCAAGCCTGGCTGTCGGCCGGCGGCCAGCAGCTCGGCACCGTCTGGGGCCACGGCAGCTACGTCGCCCCCGATTGGTCGGCCGACTGGCTGCACCGCGAAGCGCTGGCGCTGCGCCAGATCTGGGCCAAGCGCGATTTCGGCGCCAGCTTCGACGATCTGAGCAAATCCAACCAGGCCGCGCTGAACGCCCGGCTGAAGGAGGAAATGCGCCGTAACAGCTATGACGCCGCCACCGGCACCATCGTGCTGTCGGCCGACCGCGCCGCCGCCGTGCGCGAAGTCGCCAGCCACTACACCAGCCTGTTCGGCGACGACCGCGCGCTGGACCATCTGCGCGAACAGTACGCGATGAACGCCAATTCGCTGCCCGATCCCGACGACCTGAAGGCCTTGCCGGCCTTCGTGTTCTGGTCGGCCTGGGCTGCTGCCACCGACCGTCCCGGTTCCGTCGACCTGAGCTACACCAGCAACTGGCCGCACGAACCGCTGATCGACAACCGCCCCAGCGCCGGCGCCGGCATCTGGTCCATCGCCAGCGTCATCCTGATGATAGGCGCCATCGCCGCCATGGTGATGGTGCATTCGGCCGCCAAGGAAGAAGCCGATCCTGTGCCGCCGAAGACCGATCCGCTGTTCAACCTCAAGCCTACGCCATCCATGCTGGCGACCAAGAAGTACTTCTTCGTGGTCATCGGCCTGATCCTGGCGCAAGTGGGCATGGGCGTCATCACCGCCCACTATGCGGTCGAAGGCCACAGCTTCTTCGGCTACCCGCTGGCGCAGATCCTGCCGTTCGTGGTCAGCCGCACCATCCACACCCAGTTCGCCGTGCTGTGGATCGCCACCGCCTGGCTGGCCACCGGCCTGTACATCGCGCCGGCCATCTCCGGCCACGAACCCAAGTTCCAGAAGCTGGGCGTGAACCTGCTGTTCTACGCGCTGCTGTTCATCGTGGTCGGCTCGACCGCCATGGGCTGGCTCGGTTCGCTGCAACACAAGGGCAATGCCTTCGCCTTCTGGCTCGGCAACCAGGGCCTGGAATTCACCAGCATGGGCCGCATCTGGCAAATCCTGCTGTTCGTCGGCCTGCTGTTCTGGGTCACGCTGCTGGGCCGCGCACTGTGGCCGGCACTGGTCAAGAAGTCGGAAAGCCGTGGCCTGATCGTCATGGTGTTCCTGGCGGCGCTGTGCATCGGCGGCTTCTACGCCACCTCGCTGACCTGGGGCCAGCACACCCACTACTCGATGATCGAATACTGGCGCTGGTGGCTGGTGCACCTGTGGGTCGAAGGCTTCTTTGAAGTGTTCGCCACGGCCGTCATCGCGCTGCTGTTCACCCGCCTGGGCCTGATCCGCGCATCCACCGCCAACAGCGCCATCGTGCTGGAAACCATCGTGTTCCTGTTCGGCGGCATCCTGGGCACGCTGCACCACCTGTACTTCACTGGCACGCCGACCTTCGTGATCGCCATCGGCGCCATGTTCTCGGCGCTGGAAGTGGTGCCGCTGTCGATGATCGGCGTCGAAGCCTGGCGCAACTACCAGCGCTCCAAGGCCGCGCCTTGGGTCAGTACCTACAAGTGGTCGATCCTGTGCTTCATCGCGGTCGGCTTCTGGAACACCGTCGGCGCCGGCCTGCTGGGCTTCTCGATCAACACGCCGATCGCGCTGTACTACATGCAAGGCCTGAACATGACGGCGGCCCACGGCCATGCCGCGCTGTTCGGCGTGTACGGCATGCTGGGCATCGGCTTGCTGCTGTTCTGCCTGCGCGGCCTGTGCGACCGCCTGGCCTGGTCCGACGCCCTGCTCAAGGTCATGTTCTGGTGCCTGAACCTCGGCCTGGCGATGATGGTGTTCATCTCGCTGGTGCCGGCCGGTATCTACCAGGCCTGGGCCAGCGTCAGCACCGGCATGTGGTTTGCGCGTTCGCCGGAAGTGATCCACTCCAAGCTGATGGAAACGCTGGTCTGGATGCGCGTACCCGGTGACGTGGTGTTCGCCATCGGCACGCTGTTCCTGGCGCTGTTCGCCTGGCGCCTGCTGACGGCGCATGGCAACAAGGCCCGCCTGGCGGCGGTGTCCGCAGACCGCGCCTGATCGTTCTTTGCGGGGCGGCTGACTGGCCGCCCCGCTTTTCATTTCAAGGAGTCCACCATGCCACACGATTGTTCCCAACCCACCGTCCCGGACGGCATCTATCCCTTCGATGCGCGCGGCGTCTCGCGCCGGCTGCGCCACGCCGCCATCTTCGGCGCGCTCGACGCGCTCAATCCCGGCGAGATCATGCGCTTCTGTAACGACCACGACCCGCTGCCGCTGCTGGCGCAGATCCAGCACCGCTACGGCCCGCGCGTGCAGGCCGCCTATGTATCGCGGGTGACGGGCCATGTGATCATCGACTTCCTCGTCACCGAGCACTAACGCCATCGCCAATGTCGAATTCGACAACCCAGGTCAAGGATTTTGCCGTTTGCTTCCCCTAGCATGGATGCGCACTCAACTGAGAGTGCGCCAACAACTAAAGGCGACATAACAATGAAAACGCAATTGAAACTGGTCGCGGCCGGCCTTGCCGGCGCCGTGTTTGCCATGACCCACGCCAACCTGGCCGCCGCCCCCGAGGCGGTGCTGCCCACCATCACCCAGGAACTGCTGGCGCCGCCGCTGCTGCCGCCGCCCATCACCCGCAAGACCCCGGCCAAGGTCGTGGTCGACCTGACGGTGGAAGAAGTCGAGCGCGAGATCGCCCCCGGCACCCGCTACACCTTCTGGACCTTCGGCGGCACGGTGCCCGGCAAGATGATACGGGTGCGCGAAGGCGACACCGTCGAGCTGCACCTGCTGAACCTGCCGGACAACAAGCTGCCGCACAATATCGACCTGCACGCCGTCACCGGCCCAGGCGGCGGCGCCGCGCAGACGCTGATCGCGCCCGGCAACGAGGCCAGCTTCACCTTCAAGGCGCTGGCGCCCGGCTTGTACGTGTACCACTGCGCCACGGCGCCGGTCGGCATGCATATCGCCAACGGCATGTATGGCATGATCCTGGTCGAGCCGAAGGAAGGCATGCCGCCGGTGGACCGCGAATACTATGTGATGCAAGGCGAGTTCTACACCAACGGCGCCTACCGCGCGCCCGGCCTGCAGGGTTTCGACATGCAGAAGGCCATCGATGAAAAACCTACCTACGTGCTGTTCAACGGCGCCGACGGCGCGCTGACCGGCGCCAATGCGCTGACCGCCAAGGCCAACGAGAAAGTGCGCATGTACTTCGGCGTGGGCGGTCCCAACATCACATCCAGCTTCCATGTGATCGGCGCCATCTTCGACCGCGTCTACACCGAGGGCGGCAGCCATTATCAAGAGAATGTGCAGACCACGATGGTGCCGTCGGGCGGTTCGACCATCGTCGAATTCACGCCACGCGTGCCTGGCAACCTGACGCTGGTGGACCATTCGCTGACGCGCGCCTTCAACAAGGGCGCCATCGGTCTGATGGCGGTCAGCGGTCCGGAGCGGCCTGAGATTTACGGCAAGGGCATCAAGAAAGCCTTGCCCGGCGTGGCTGCGGCCAAGCCGGCCGAGAAGCCCGCCGCAAAACCCGTCGCGACAGCGGCCGACCGCGCCCAGCAGCTGCGCGGCAAGGCGGTCTACGACGCCAACTGCTCGGCCTGCCATCAGGCGGACGGCAAGGGCGTCTCCGGCGTGTTCCCGCCACTGGCCAATTCCGACTTCTTCCAGCAGCGGCCGTATGAGATGGCGCACATCGTGCTCAACGGACGCAATGGCGAGATCGTCGTCAATGGCGAGCACTACAACGGCATGATGCCGCCGCAAGACCTCAGCGACGAAGACATCGCGGCCGTCATCAACTACGTCGGCGTCGAGTTGAACAAGGGGTCGCCTGGGCTGACGCCGGCCCAGGTACGCGACATGCGCAAGTCGCGCCAGCCATGAAGCCCCGCGCCGCGCTGATGCCGATTCTGCTGGCCCTGCTGGCCCTGCCAGCCGGCAGGGGCATGGCGGCGGACGCCGACTACCGCGCCATCCCCGGCGGCACGCTGCGCAGCGTGCTGCCGGCCGACGGCGTGGCGGCCCCGGCCAGCGTGGCGCCCTATCTGCTGCGCACCCGGCTGGTGACGAACGCCGAGTTCGCGGCTTTCCTTCAACGCACGCCGGCCTGGCAGCCCGGCCAGACGCCGGCGCTGATGGCGGCGCCCAGCTATCTGTCCGGCTGGCGCAGCGCCACCGACTACGCGCCGCTGGCCGCCGACGCACCGGTAGTCCACGTCGGCTGGTACGCCGCCCGAGCCTATTGCGAATCCGAAGGCGGCCGCTTGCCGCGCTGGTACGAATGGGAATTCGCCGCCGCCGCCGACGCCCACCACCCCGACGCCCGCGACGATGCCGAATGGCTGGCCCACATCCTCGGCTGGTACGCCGACGCCGGCAAGCAACCGCCGCACAGCGTGGCGGCCGGCGAGGCCAACTACTTCGGCATCCACGACCTGCACGGCCTGGTATGGGAATGGGTGGAAGACTACAGCGGCCTGTTCGTCAACGCCGACAGCCGCGCCAACGGCGATCAAAAAATGCTCGACTACTGCGGCGGCGCTGCCGTCTCGCTGGCCGACCGCCGCAATTACGCGATTCTGATGCGCCTGGCCCTGCTGTCCGCGATGGAAGCAAGGCAGGACGGCGCCAACCTGGGATTCCGCTGCGTGCGCGATCCCGCCCCTCACGATCAAGGAAGCAAACCATGAAACAGTTCACCTCCATACGCCGCGCCCTGCTGGCCGCCGCGCTGCTGCTGCCGCTGCATGCCTGGAGCGCCCCGGCCGCAGCCAGCCTGCCCGGCAACTCCATCTACCGCCTCGACGCCACGCTGACCGACGCCGGCGGCCAGCACTTCACCCTGCGCGACATGGCAGGCACGCCCGTGCTGATCACCATGTTCTACGGCGACTGCCACGCGGCCTGCCCGATCATCATCGAAACACTCAAGCGCACGGTGGCCGCGCTGGGGCCGGACGGCAAGCGGCTGCGGGTGCTGATGATCAGCCTCGACCCGCGCCACGACACGCCGGCCACGCTGTCCGGACTGCTGAAGATGCATCAGTTGGATTCATCGCAGTTCCGGCTGGTAGTAGCCGACGGCGACAGCCAGACGCGCGCGCTGGCGGCTGTGTTGAACATCAAGTACCGGATACTGGAGAGCGGCGAGATCAATCACACCAACCGCATCGCGCTGCTGGACACCAGCGGCACGGTGCAGGTGGACACCACCCGTCTCGATGCCGAACCTGATCCGGCGTTCGTCAAGCGGGTGGCTGCGTTGATCAAATAAGGGATTTACTCGGCCAGACGATCGGGGATGGCCTTGAGCCGGTAATGCTCATGGAAGAACAGATCGGCCTTGTGCTGGTCTGAGCAGAAGTTGGTCACTTCCTTGATTTTCCCGTGCTCGAATCGGAAGACCAGGCACCAGGTCAAGTCAAGACCGCTGCCAGCGGTACTCCATCCCCGGTGGTGGTCGATGACATAGTCGCCTTGCTCCGCGATAGCGTAGGGCTGAGCTTGAAACTCGGCTTTTCCAAGCTGATCGAAGAAGGCCAGCACCTCCCTGATGCCGCGTTTCTCGCCGGCGAGAGGGTGATGGCCGGGAATGCGCCAGACGATATCTTCCGCCATGACATCGCTGACCGCAGCGACATTCTTGCTTGCATATGCTTCGAAAAGTGCACCAATCTTTTGAAGGTTCGACATGAAATACTTCCTCTCGTGAGCGATGTAATCCCTGCTTAGAACGGACACCATGCATGGCGCCCCTGATCCGGTCGGGCCGGAACCATTATCAAAATGGCGACGTTAACTTTAAAGCATTTGCAAAATTCCCGCTATCTCGGCGACGGCGGGCAAGTCTGCTGGCTATTTAAAGCGATCCTTCGCGCTGAAGCGTTTTCCGGTGGCGGGGTGCACGGTGCCCGCCTTGCCCAGTCCAAACAGCGGCATGTTCGCATAGACGTTCTCGCATGCGCCCGGCGAAATCTTGTAAGTCTCATGCCAGATGCCGACATCGCCGGACGTTCCCACCGCCTGGTTGAACTTCCGCCAGGCCGGAAGGTGCTCGGCATCTTTGTTGGTCGCGTAGGCCAGCAATTGCTCGGACGAGCGCCAGTATTGCACCATGATGGTAGTGCGCCCAAACCACGATTCAAACGACAGCAAACCCGAGTCCGGCGTGCTCATCAACTCACGCAGCATCTTCGGCATGGCCAGCACGACCGGCAGCCACTTGTGGATTTTCCACAGCTTGTTGATACGCATGCCAATCAGGAAGACCACAAAGTCCCCCTCCACTTCTGCGGTCAGGCGTTCGGAACGAATCATCTACACTCCCATGCGATTAATGTCCGGCAGCCGGATGGCGGCTATTGTAGCCCGTTTGATAACTAGCTAGATCAACGCTATCTGCCCTCCCCGCACGACTACATTTTCATGACTCAGCTGTCCAAATCACTTCCTCTGGTTTTCCTAAACAATGCAGCTCTATGCGGGTTAGGCCGCTTCGCGACAAATTATTCGTAGCCTGCCGGATATTCGCTTCATAATCTGGTCTGTCGAGTAGGCTTCCGATTTCCCGTCCAACTCGGGTGAACTCAATATGATTCCATTGTGACGAGCTTTGGTGAAAGTACACTAGCAACCACACATTTCCTGCTCTCATTGGCGTCCACAATGATTGCTCGCCAACGACGGGGTGAACATCAGGCGAAAATTGGCTAATTTCCGTAGGTGCCATGAAGCCAGCCTCGCTAAGCCGCTTCCATCTTGAAAAGTACTCGCCTCGCTTCCATTCGGCGCTATAGTCGACTGCGGCGCCGACACTCTTAGCCCACGCTAAGCTGAAGTCATTCGCTATAGTCTGATCTAGTTCGCTAATCGCCCTGAGCGTTGCCAGTCCAAATGAGCCTGGGCGCACGACTTCGCCCGCAAGTATACGTCCAAAGAGGTCTTGTAGCCTTTCCGACGACGCATCCTCCGCAAATCGAGAAAAGCTGTTCATCCAATCGTCATCGAGTGGTCTGGTCTCATCATCGGCACCCGCCGACGTCGTTTCTTCTAAACGCTTAACAGCACTTTGCGCTACGTTTAGTCGATTTTTCGCTTTGCGGAGATTAGTGGGAAGGTAAATTTCAGTTGCCGCCTGAATTAAGACAGGATCGTTGATTGCTTCTGCAGCAGCGGTCTTAGCTACTGCTGCTGCGATCATTGATCTAGCGGACGTTGTGTCCTCAATGGATTTAACATACTGCTTGAGCTTCGCAGCTGGGATTGCAGTTAGTCCACCCAATAAATTACTCAACGCTTTGAAGAGCGTTGTTTTCACGGGTTCAGGCAAACTAGTAACTGCTTCCGTCACCATTGCCATCACTGTCGATTCTGGTTCAGTCATATAGTCTTTTCGCTTGAGAGATTTCGTTCGTTATGTCCGAGTGGGTAGAGTTACGACACTACGGACACGATGCATTCTATTTTCGGCCTTTTAACCTTACCAGCTTGGTACAGATCGTATTGCAGCTGCATACCGGCCCACATCTCAGGACTAGTACCAAAGGCCGCGCCGAGCCTGTAAGCCATGTCCGGCGAAATACCCGCTGCGCCGTTCACTATGCGTTGCAGCGTGACACGCCCCACGCCCAGATGCGCTGCGACATCCGTTATGGTCAAGTCGCCCAAGTATTCTCTGAGGACCTCGCCCGGATGGGGAGGGTTATGCATCCTCGTCATGTCAATCCTCCATCATTTCAATGGTAATCCCGATAGTCAACCAAAATGGCGTTGGTTCCCTCAAATGCAAAAATCATACGCCAATTTCCGCTTACCGTAACAGCCCAATGTCCTTGTAAATCACCTTTCAAAGAATGAAGGCGCCATGAAGGCATGGACAGATCTTCTGGCCGCACAGCTTGGTCGAGCACAGCCAGTTGCAGGCGCAGCTTGGCGGCATGTGCCGCCTGAATTCCCGCTTTGCTGCCCGTCTCGAAGAAACGTTGCAGTCCTTTATGCCGAAAACTCTTGATCATGGATGCCGCCATGTTGTGTATCGCCACCCGATACACTGCCATGAAATACAAGCGGAAGGACAATCCAGATCAAGGAATTCCAAGTTCGCGCTGACTTTGATTGACGACACCATATCTAGTGCATAACCTTCTTAAACCAACTAGATATGGGACCAAGGAAAAATCATGCAAGGATTGTTTCATACGCAGATCACCAAACGCGACGGCAGCGAGCAGGCCTTTTCGCTGGCGAAGATCGAGGCCGCGCTGTTGAAGGCCGGCCGCGCCAGCGGCGAGTTCGACCTGCCCGAAGCCCGCCACCTGGCCGAGTGCGCGCTGCTCCACCTGTCATCGCTGCGCCCGCAGGACCACATGACCGTCGAGCTGATACAGGACACCGTCGAACGCGTGCTCTACGACGCCGATTACCGCCACACCCTGCGCCGCTACGTGGTCTACCGCGAACAGCACGCCACGCTGCGCCAGGACCGCCACGCGCTGGTTGACGTCGCCGCTTCGATCAACGAATACCTCGACCGCCAGGACTGGCGCGTCAACGCCAACGCCAACCAGGGCTACTCGCTGGGCGGGCTGATCCTCAACGTGTCGGGCAAGGTCATCGCCAACTACTGGCTCAACCACGTCTACCCGCCCGAAGTCGGCCGCGCCCACCGCGAGGCCGACCTGCACATCCACGACCTCGACATGCTGGCCGGCTATTGCGCCGGCTGGTCGCTGCGCACCCTGCTCAACGAAGGCCTGAACGGCGTGCCGGGCAAGGTGGAATCGAGCCCGCCGCGCCATATGTCCAGCGCCATCGGCCAGATCGTCAACTTCCTCGGCACCCTGCAGAACGAATGGGCCGGCGCCCAGGCCTTCAGCTCTTTCGACACCTACATGGCGCCCTTCGTGCGCAAGGACAGGCTCGGCTACAACGAGGTCAAGCAGTACATGCAGGAGCTGATCTACAACCTCAACGTGCCGTCGCGCTGGGGCACGCAGACGCCGTTCACCAACCTGACCTTCGACTGGGTCTGCCCGGACGACTTGCGCGAACAAATCCCCTGCATCGCCGGCGAGGAAATGCCGTTCGCCTACGGCGCGCTGCAAACCGAGATGGACATGATCAACCGTGCCTACATCGAGATCATGATGACCGGCGACGCCAAAGGCCGCGCCTTCACCTTCCCCATCCCGACCTACAACATCACCGAGGACTTCGACTGGGACAGCCCCAACGCCGAACGCCTGTTCGAGATGACGGCCCGCTACGGCCTGCCCTACTTCCAGAACTTCATCAACTCCGAGCTCAAGCCGAACATGATACGGTCGATGTGCTGCCGCCTTCAGCTGGACCTGCGCGAGCTGCTCAAGCGCGGCAATGGCCTGTTCGGCTCGGCCGAGCAGACCGGCTCGCTGGGCGTGGTCACCATCAACTGCGCGCGCCTCGGCTATCTGCACCGCGGCGACGAGGACGGCCTGCTGGCCGCGCTGGACCGCCTGCTGGAACTGGGCCGCGACAGCCTGGAGATCAAGCGCAAGGTGATCCAGCGCCATATGGACAACGGCCTGTTCCCGTACACCAAGCGCTATCTGGGCACGCTGCGCAACCACTTCTCCACGCTGGGCGTGAACGGCATCAACGAGATGGTGCGTAATTTCGATATGCGCGGCGACCGCGACATCACCAGCGACTGGGGCCGCGCACTGGCGCTGCGCCTGCTCGACCATGTGCGCGCCCGCATGGTCGAATTCCAGGCCGAAACCGGCCATATGTACAACCTGGAAGCCACCCCGGCCGAAGGCACGACCTACCGCTTCGCCAAGGAAGACCGCAAGCGCTATCCAGCCATCCGCCAGGCCGGCACGGCGGACATGCCCTACTACACCAACTCCTCGCAGCTGCCGGTCGGCTACACCGACGATCCGTTCGAAGCGCTGGAGCAGCAGGATGCCTTGCAGCGCAAGTACACCGGCGGCACGGTGCTGCACCTGTACATGACCGAGGCGCTGTCGAGCGCGGACGCCTGCCGCTCGCTGGTGCGGCGCGCGCTGAGCCGCTTCAGCCTGCCCTACATCACGGTCACGCCGACCTTCTCGATCTGCCCCAAGCACGGCTACCTGAACGGCAGCCACGCCTACTGCCCGAAATGCGACGCCGAACTGCTGGCCCGCAAACAAGCCGTCAATGCCTGAACTTTTTAAACCCAACCAAGGACTATCATGAACAATCTGCCGCAAACCACCATCGCCGAACTCGACAACGCTGAACGCCAGCCATGCGAAATCTGGACCCGCGTGATGGGCTACCACCGTCCGCTCGCCTCCTTCAACATCGGCAAGCAGGGCGAGTTCCATGAACGTAAATTCTTCAGCGAAGCCGCTGTCAACGCGGGCCGCTGACATGGGCCAGGCCAGCCTCAAGGTAGGCGGCTACACGCCGTTCAGCGCCACCGAATATCCCGGCCTGCTGTCGGCCGTGGTGTTCGTGCAGGGTTGTCCGTGGCGTTGCGGCTACTGCCACAACCCGCACTTGCAGCCTCGCACGAACGCCAGCCCGCTGCCGTGGGCTGACATACTGTCGGCGCTGGAACGGCGCGTGGGCTTGCTTGACGCGGTGGTGTTCTGCGGCGGCGAGGCCACGATGGACCCGGCGCTCGCAAGCGCCATCGGCCAGGTGCGGGCGCTGGGCTTCAAGATCGGACTGGAAACGGCGGGCATCTATCCTGAGCGCCTGGCCGGCCTGCTGCCGCTGCTCGATTGGGTGGGGCTGGACGTGAAAGCGCCCTTCGCCCACTACGCCGCCGTCACCGGCGTTGCCGGCAGCGGCGATCCTGTGCGCGACAGCATCGCCGCCGTGCTGGCCAGCGGTGTCGACTACGAATGCCGCACCACCGTCCATCCGGCCCAGCTGCCGCCGGCGCAGCTGACGGCGCTGGCGCAGACGCTATCCGAACTGGGCGTCGACAACTATGTGTTGCAGGAATTCCGCGCCACCGGCTGCCAGGACCAGGCGCTGCTGACCAGCGCCGTCGCCGGCTATCCGGGCGACGAGCTGCTGGCGCGCATCGAACCGCTGTTCGCCCGCTTCAGCGTGCGCCGCAACCACTAGGGCGCAGCGCACGTCCATGCACGCCGGGTGTTAGGCGCGGGCGCGGCGGCCCGGCAAGCTGTCTAGCAAGCGGGTCAAGGCCTGCTTGCCCAGTTCCGTCAATGGCAACGCGATCGCGTCCAGCGTATTCTTGACCAGCAATCCCAATTCCGTATCCCCCTGCATCGACAAGCGGCGCGAGAAGAACAGCGTGTCCGGATCTTGCTCGCGCCGGGCCAAGGCGATGAAGTCACGCGTGCAAGCGCCGATTTCCAGGTCCGGCTCACCCGCCGAGCGCAGCGGCGCGAAGCCCTGGCCGCGCCACGTAAAGTCGAAGGCCACGCCGCCATCGGTGACGCACACGCGCATATGCTTGCCCTGCAGGCTGGCGCGCACATCGTCCGGCAACTGCGGACGCAGCACCAGGTTCAGCGCGGCCACGCACAGGAACGCACCGGGATAGGCCGGCAGCAAACGGCCGAACGCCGCCAGCGCCGCAGGCAGCGGCCGCGCCGCGCCGCCCGATTGATGAGTGGTGACGGGATTCATGCTGCGCGCTCCAGGTGATAGTCGAGTCCGGGCTGGCCGTACCAATAGCCGTTACAGGCGGCAGCCGGCAACAGCGCTTCCATGGCCTGCGCCGTCGGCGTGGCCTGCGAGGAGCCGCCACGCGCAGCATCGAAGGCCGCGATGATCTGCGGCATATGCTGCGACTGCGGGCTCAGCCTCACAACATCGACACCCATCGCGCTCATCTCGCCCATCTCGGCGATCAGGTTGTACACCAGCGCGGACTGGCTCTGGATGCCGTTCAACACCAGGAATTCCTGCTTCTCCTTGGTGCGCATCATCAGGCCGTCGGGATGCTCGATGCAGCTGAAGCGGCAATCGTCCTTGGGCAGGTTGCGGTTGCGCGCGGTGAAGCAGCGCGCCGAGAACGCCAGCGGCATGCGACCGAAGGCAAACACCTCCGTCTCCATGCCTTCCGGGCGCTGCGCCTGCATATGCCGCAGCCCGCTGCGCCCCATCTCCAGCGGCATGACCCAGCGCTGCGCACCCAGCCCGTGCAGCAGCGACAGCGTCGGCGGGTTGTAGATGTTCAGATGCGGGCCGGCGACAAAGCCGCCCTGCCCCGACAACAGCTGCACCGCGCCCATGTCGTTGGCCTCGACCCGGTAGCGGCCGTTGCCCGCCAGCCGGCGCTGGGCGCCGAAGTCGGCGCTCGATTCGATCAGCGCGAGCGAGGACAGCAGCACCTGCTTGCCGCGCGCCTCCAGCATGGCCGCCAGTTCAAGCCAGTCGGCGGCGCGCAGTTCGTGGCGGCGCGAGCACACCGTTTCGCCCAGGTAGACGATGTCGACCGGCGTTGCGGCCATCTCTTCATAAAACGCCATCACTTCGGCACGCGGCCAATAGTAGAGCAGCGGACCCAATGCAAGTTTCATCATGGTGACTCCAGGTTTCATTTCCACGAGCGGTGATAGGCGCCCAGCGTGTGCTGCTGCCCCTCCGCCAGGGTGTTCAGTTCGGACATCCAGCCCGGCTTGACCGAGTAGCGCGCGGCGTTGCCCATGCACTGGTCGAGCGCCTCGCGCCACACCCGCGTCACCTGCGACACATAGGCCGGACTGCGCTGGCGTCCTTCGATCTTGACCGCCCGCACGCCCATCTCCAGCAGCTGCGGCAGCAGTTCCAATGTGTTGAGGCTGGTCGGTTCCTCGACCGCGTAATAGGTTTCATCCTCGACTTCGAAGCGGCCTTTGCACAGCGTCGGATAGCTGGCGTTTTCCTGAGGCGTGTAGCGGTCGATCATCACGCCGTTCAGGCGCGACTCCAGGCCGTTGGCGTTCTGCTGCCAGCGCACCGCCTTGGCCGGCGAGCAGACGCCGTGGGTGTTGGGCGATTCGCCGGTCACGTAGGACGACAGCGCGCAGCGGCCCTCGACCATCACGCACAGGCTGCCGAAGCCGAACACTTCGATCTCGACATCGGTGTTCTTCACGACATGCTCGACCTGCGCCAGCGACAGCACCCGTGGCAGCACAGCGCGGGCGATGCCGAAGTGGCGCTGGTAAAAATTGATCGCCTCGGCGTTGGTAGCCGAGCCTTGCACCGACAGATGCAGGCGCAGCGACGGGTGATGATCGCAGGCATATTGCATCAAGCCGGGATCGGCCAGGATGACGGCGTCGACGCCGGCGGCGGCGGCGCGGTCGATTGCGCTGCGCCACAGCGCGCTGGTGTCGGGTTGCGGATAGGTGTTCAGGGCCAGCAGCACTTTGCGGCCGCGCTCGTGCGCGTAGGCGATGCCGGCCGCGATGGCGGCATCGTCGAAGTTGAGGCCGGCGAAATTGCGCGCATTGGTGGCGTCGCGGAAGCCCAGGTAGACGCAATCGGCGCCGAGATCGACGGCGGCCTTCAACGCCGGCAGACTGCCGGCGGGACACACCAGTTCAATGGGCCGCGTGGGGGTGGATACGGGAGAGTCGGTTCGATTCATGTGGGGGTTGAGGCACGGGTAAAAAAATCATGGCCAAACGGCGAACGAACTGTATCCCGCCGTCAACCCGGAAATCCTTGATGTGAATCAAAGAAATTCCGCTTCAGCGGGTGGGACAATGCCTACCAGCACATAACGAAGGACAACAGCATGCATACGATCGCCCACTATCTCGATCAGGATCATCGCCGCTGCGACGATCAGTACACCTTGGCCGAGGCCGATATCGCCCGCCGCGACTGGACCGCCGCCGCGCCCCGCTTCACGCTGTTTTTGCAGATGTTCGAGCGCCACCTGGACAAGGAAGAGCGCATCCTGTTCCCCTGCCTGGACCGCGCCATGGGCAATGCCTACGGCCCCACCGCCGTCATGCGCGCCGAACACGGCCACCTGCGCACCGAGCTGGCCCACATGCGCGCGGCCATCATGCGCCGCGACAGCGACGCCTTCTTCGACCACGCCGACACGCTGCGCGTGCTGATGCGCCAGCACAATCTGAAAGAGGAAGGCATCCTGTATCCGCACGCCGACCGCGTGCTGGAAGGCCAGGCTGAAGCCATCGTCGCCAGCATGGAAGGCCTGGCACTGGCCGAGTCCGAAGCCGGGAGCCCCGCATGAACACGCCGGCCGAACACCTGGGCAGCACCCACCTGCTGGATGTGGGCGGCATGGAGCCGCCCGAGCCTATGGTGCGCATCCTCGAAGCGATCGACACGCTGGGCCCGGACGAGCGCCTGCGCGTGCTGATTGACCGCGATCCCATCCCGCTCTACCGCGTGCTGCAACGCTACGGCTACCAGCACCGCACCACGCCGCAGGCCGACCAGCGCTACGAAGTGCTGATCTGGCTGGTGCCGGACGCCGCCTCCGCATGAAAGCCGCCGACGCCCCGCAGCGCGCGCTGTCGTTCGAACACAATCCGCCGCTATCGCTGCCGATGCGCTACTTCCTCAGCGCCCCGCTGTTCGCGGCGCTGGCGGCGGCACTGCTGGCGTGGCAGGGTCCGGCTGCGCTGCTGAGCCGCTGGTCGCCGCAAACGCTGGCGCTGACGCACCTGATGGTGCTCGGCTGCCTCAGCATGACGATGGTGGGCGCGCTGTTGCAGATACTGCCGGTGGTCGGCGGCATCGCCGTGCCGCGCTCGCGCACTGTGGGCGCGCTCGTGCACGCGGGCTTGTGCGTGGGCACGCTGCTGCTGGCGGCCGCCTTCTGGCTGGAGCAGCCGCTGCTGTTCCGCTGCGCGATGGCGGCGCTGCTGGGCGCGCTGCTGCTGTTCCTGGGCGCATGCACGGTCGGCATGTGGCGTCCGCACGCGCCCGGCGCCGGCGCGGTGATGGCCGGCATCCGGCTGGCACTGGCGGCGCTGGTGGTGACGATGGTGTTGGGCGGCATGCTGGCCGGCGCCTTCGCCTGGCCCGGCGCGGCCAGTTGGCCGCTGGAGCGCTTGACCGACCTGCACGCCATGTGGGGCTTGCAGGGTTGGGTCGGCCTGCTGGTGATCGCGATCGCCTTCCAGGTGGTGCCGATGTTCATGGTGACGCCGTCCTATCCGACGCTGCTCACCGGCGGCTACACCACGGCGCTGTTCCTGCTGCTGACGGCGGTATCGCTGTCGAGCGGGCTGGCCGGACCGGGCCAGTTGTTCCATCTGGCCAGCCAGG
Source organism: Rugamonas rivuli (assembly GCF_009380165.1). Lineage (GTDB taxonomy): Bacteria > Pseudomonadota > Gammaproteobacteria > Burkholderiales > Burkholderiaceae_D > Rugamonas > Rugamonas rivuli. The sequence goes on along the minus strand of NZ_WHUF01000001.1, from coordinate 216,374 downwards.
TGCTGCTGGCGGCGGGCTACGGCCTGTTCGGCGGCTGCACGCTGTACCTGCTGGCGCGCCGCAAGCGGCCCAAGGCCGATCCCACCACGCTGTACTGGCGCACCGCCATGGCCTGCCTGCTGGCCGCGCTGGCCGTGTGGCTGTGGCCGCAAAGCGAGGCTTCCAATGTGCGGCCCCTGCTGGTGGGCGTGCTGCTGGTGGCCGGCTTCGCGCAGTCCGCCGTGCAGGGCATGTTGTACAAGATCGTGCCCTTCCTGGCCTGGTACCACCTGCGCGAGGCGGCGCCGGACCCGCGCTGCAAGCTGCCCAGCATTACCAAGATCATTCCCGAGCACCGCGCTCGCCATCAGTTCTGGATCCATGTGCTGGCCCTGCTGTCGCTGGCGGCCGCCTGCTGGCAGCCGGACACGCTGGCGCGGCCGGCGGCAGCGCTGATGTGCGCGTCCTGCTTGTGGCTGTGGTTCAACCTGGCCGGCGCGGCACGCCTGTACTGGCGACTGCGCGCAGCGCCCGCTCCATCCTTTTCTGTAAGCGCAACAACATGAGCACCACCAGTTATCTCGACGCCTGTCTGCAACAAGCCAGGCCACGCCTGAACACCATGCTGATCCTGATGTTCAGCGAAGCCCGGTTGTTCGGGCAGAACAGCCAGTGGCTGGGCAGCGCCATCGCGCTGCTGGAGCCGCTGGGCTTCCAGGAGCGGGCGATACGCACGGCCTTGTTCCGCTTGGCCGCGCATCAGGCGGTGCGGGTCGAGCGGCACGGCAGGCGCAGCCTGTGCATGCTGGCTCCGGCCACGGCGGCGGCCGTCGCGGCGGCGCGCCAGCGGTTGGACATTCCGCCGGCCCGCAGCTTCGGCGAGGATTGGACCATATTGGTCAACAGCGGCGGCATCAGCGCGGCGCGCTACGGCGCGGTGCGCAAGCGTCTGCTGACACTGGATTACTGCCAGCTCGCGCCCAACCTGCTGGCGCGGCCGACGGCTTACCGGGCTGGGGCCAGGGCCGGCGTCGAACGCGACATGCCGGCGTCGGAAGAGCATGGTTTGGCGTTGTTCGATGTCGGCGGCGCGCAACTGGCGGCGGCGATGCGCCAGCCGCTGTTCGGCCGCAGCGATTGCGACCTGGAAGCAGCCGATGAGTTGTACCGACAGTTCCAGCAACGCTTCCAGCCCTTGTCCAAGCTGCTGGCGCAGCATGGGGCCATCAGCGATGAGCAGGCTTTCTTGATACGGCTGCTGGTCAGCCACGGCTACCAGCACTGCCGCCGCAGCGATCCGCTGTTGCCACAAGAGCTGCTGCCGGCCACATGGCAAGCGATGGCGGCCTACCAGACCTACACCGCGCTGTACTGCGGCTGCGCGAGCCAGGCCCGGCGCCATATCCAGGCGGTGACGGCGGCCGTGGCGGCGGCGGGACAGCCGACAAGCGCCGCGCCTCGGCTACGGCGCGCGCTACTCACATCGGACAGTCTGGTGGCGGCATAAGGCGGGGCTACGCCTAGTCCTTATTGCCGATTGCGCCGCCGGCCGGCGTCCGGCCACAATACCCACATCCATTCCAGGAGAAAAAGCATGGAGTCTATGGCAGAGGACTTTTACAACGGTCCTACCCTGAGCATCACGATCAGCCGCGAAGGCAGCCGTGTCCACCGTCTGATCGACGACACCTGTTACCCGCTGCGCGCCAGCAAGCTGACGGTGCGCCGCGATCCGATGGTCGAAGCGCTGTTCGGCGCGGCAGGCGTACCCGCTCCGCTGGCCGGCGCGGCGATGCCGGCAAGGAAACGCTGAGCCGGTAACCGTCGTTCCCGCGAAAGCGGGAACCCATACGCCGCATGCTCGCCGAGGCCGTATGGATTCCCGCCTGCGCGGGAATGACGGGGGCTTAGGCGGCCGGCGCGTTGCGGTACATGGCGGCGTACTTGACGCCAAAGTACACGATGTAGCAGTAGCAAACGGCCGGCACCAGGAACGAGGTGTACAGCCCGGCCACATCGGCCACATAACCCTGCACGAACGGCACGATGGCGCCGCCGACGATGGCCATGCACAGCACGCCCGAACCCTGACCGGTGAACCGGCCCAGGCCGTTAAGCGCCATGCTGAAGATGGTCGGGAACATGACCGAATTGAACACGCCCACCGCGATGATGGCCCACATCGCCACATGGCCCTTGCTCAGGATGGCCAGCAAGATCAGCGCGATGGAAACGGCGGCATTGAAAGCTAGCGTCTTGCCCGGGCTGATGTAGCGCATCACGGCGAAGCCTATAAAGCGGCCCGCCATGGCGCCGCCCCAGTAGTAGCTGACGTAGTGCGCGGCGGCGCTAGGCGCCAGGCCGGCCACGTCGGCCTCGCCGAGGAAATTGATCAGGAAGCTGCCTATGCTCACCTCGGCGCCGACATACACGAAGATGCCAATCGCGCCCAGCACCAAATGGCGATACGAGAACAGCGACGCCTTCAACGGCGCGCCCGGCGCCTCATCCTGCGCAGCGGTGTCGGCATAAGCGATCTTCGGCAAACGCACCAGCGCGAACAGCACCGCCAGCATCAGCAAGGCCGCGCACAGCGCCAGATACGGGCCGCGCACCGAACCGGCCTGCTGGGCCTGGTAAGCCACTTGCTCAACGCTAGGCAGTTGCGCGAACTGCACCTCGGTCAGCACCCCGCCCGACAGGATCAGCAAGCCGCCCAGCGTAGGCGCGATGGCCGTGCCAAGCGAATTGAACGCCTGCGTCAGGCTCAAGCGGCTCGACGCCGTGGCCGGATCGCCCAGCACCGTGACGTAGGGATTAGCCGCCACCTGAAGCACCGTAATGCCGGCCGCCAGCACGAAGAAGGCGAACAGGAACATGCCGTAGCCGCCCGTCGACGCCGGGTAGAACAGCGCGCAGCCCATGGCGGCGATCACTAAACCGGCCACCGCGCCGTTCTGGTAGCCCAGCCGCTTGATCAGCATGCCGGCCGGCAGCGAGACGATGAAATACGCGCCGAAGAAGCAGAACTGCACCAGCATCGCCTGCACATAGTTCAGCGAATACACCGCCTTGAGGTGGGGAATCAGCACGTCGTTTAGCGACGTCAGCAGCCCCCACAGGAAAAACAGCAGTGTCACGATCATCAAGGGCGCAGTGTTGCTGCCGCCCTGCGTGTCGCCGCGCTGGGCGACGCCCAGTCCTGAAATATGTTCCATGTTTCGATCTCCGTGGTCTTGTTGTTCTGTCGCCTGTCCAGCCGGCGCCACGAATTTTCCATGGCCGCCGCGGCCAGGTCAAACACTGCCTCGGCGGGAGCGCCAGTTTCGCGAGATTCACTAAACAAGCGTGGCGTCGCGCGCGGGGCGAACAGCAGCGTGTTTAGTGAAACGCGATAAACTGAGCCGTCCGCGAAAGATTCCCCCTCTGCGGCGTTTTTCGCTGTGATTAAATCGCGCCACGGTCTACCAGGACCCTCCCCGCAAACTAACCACAAGCGATAATGGCCCCGAATTTCCTCTCCCGCGATGTACTGCTGGCGCATGTGCGCCACACGATGGCCTTCTACGATCCCCGCTGCGTCGACCCGAGCGGCGGCTTCTATCACTTCTACCAGGACGACGGCACGGTCTACGACCGCCACACCCGCCATCTGGTCAGCAGCACGCGCTTCATCTTCAACCATGCGATGGCCTATCGCCACTTCGGCCTGCCGGAGTACCAGCAGCGCGTACGCCACGGCATCGCCTTCCTGCGCGACGTGCACCGCAACCCGCAGACCGGCGGCTACGCCTGGGAACTGTGCTGGAACGGCACCGACAAGCTGATCACCGACGCCACCAACCACTGCTACGGCCTGGCCTTCGTGCTGCTGGCCTACGCCCATGCCAGCATGGCCGGCGTGAGCGAGGCCAACGACTACATCGCCGAGACCTTCGCGCTGATGGAGCAGCGCTTCTGGGACGAGGGTCACGGCCTGTACGCCGACGAAGCCAGCGGCGACTGGTCGGAACTGGCGCCCTACCGCGGCCAGAACGCCAATATGCACGCCTGCGAGGCGCTGATCGCCGCCTTCGAGGCCACCGGCCACCGCCCTTACCTGTTGCGCGCCGAGACGCTGGCGCACAACATCACGGTGCGCCAGGCTGCCCTGTCCGGCGGCCTGATCTGGGAACACTACCGCGCCGACTGGTCGGTCGACGCCGACTACAACAAGGACAACCGCAACAACATCTTCCGTCCGTGGGGCTACCAGCCGGGCCACCTGACCGAATGGTGCAAGCTGCTGCTGATCCTCGAACGCCACCAGGCCCACCTGGCGCGCTCGCCGGAATGGCTGCTGGAACGCGCCCGCGCGCTGTTCGACGCCGCCGTCGGCAGCGCCTGGGACGCCGAACACGGCGGCCTGTACTACGGCTTCGCGCCGGACGGCTCGATCTGCGACGGCGACAAGTATTTCTGGGTGCAGGCCGAATCGCTGGCCGCCGCCGCCCTGCTTGCGCACCGCAGCGGCGACGCTGTCTACTGGGACTGGTACCAGCGCCTGTGGGACTACAGCTGGCAGCACTTCGTCGACCACAAGCACGGCGCCTGGTACCGCATCCTGGCGGCCGACAACAGCAAGATCTGCATCTACAAGAGCCCGGCCGGCAAGACCGACTACCACACCATGGGCGCCTGCTACGAAGTGCTGAACGTATTCGGCAACGAGCATGGTTGATGCCGCACTGCCGAGCTTTGTGGTGGCCGGCGAGGCGCTCACCGACATGATCGTCGACGAGGATCGCGGCCAGCATTGGACCAGCCAGGTTGGCGGCTCCGGCTGGAACGTGGCGCGCGTGATGGCCGGCCTGGACGTGCCGACCGCCTTCGCTGGCGCCATCAGCACCGACGTCTTCGGCGAGGCGCTGTGGCAGGCCAGCACGGAAGCGCGGCTGGACTTGCGCTTCCTCCAGCGCCTGCCCAAGGCGCCGCTGCTGGCGGTGGTGCACCGGCGCTCGCCGCCCAGCTACTTCTTCATCGGCAGTGACAGCGCCGACCTGCACTTCGATCCGGCGCAGCTGCCGGCCGGCTGGATGGGCCAGGCGCGCTGGGTGCATTTCGGCGGCATCAGCCTGGCCCGCGAGCCGCTGGCCGGCAAGCTGGTGGCGCTGGCGCAGACGCTCAAGGACGCCGGGGTACGCATCAGCTACGACCCCAACTTCCGCAAGCTGATGGACGCCGGCTATGACAGCACCTTGCGCCGCATGGCCGGGCTGGCCGACGTCATCAAGGTGTCCGACGAAGATCTGGCGGGCCTGTTCCGCACCTTCGATGTCGATGCCGCGCTGGCCACGCTGCGCAGCTGGAATCCCGAAGCGATCTGCCTCTACACCCGGGGCGAGGCCGGCGCCGAGCTGCACATCGGCGCGCAGCGCTGGAGCGCGCCGGCCGTGCCGGTCACGGTGGCCGACACCGTCGGCGCCGGCGACGCCAGCATCGCCGGTTTGCTGTACAGTCTGATGCGCAAGCCGCTGGACACGCCCGAGGAACACCTGCGCTTCGCGGTGGCCGCCGGCGCGGCCGCCTGCCAGGGCCACGGCGCCACCCCGCCGTCGCTGGCCGCGATCCGGCAACTGCTGTAGGCAAGCGCTGTAAGCACCAGGCCGCGCCTGCCCGGCGCGGCCCTTTTCACTACCGATCACCTGGAGCCGCCTCCATGCATACCCGTACCGTTCTGCTGCTCGCCCTGATAGCGCCGCTTGCCGGCGCCGCCGACCTGAGCGTGCAATCCCCCGACGGCGCCGTCGTCGTCACCGTCAGCGACAACCGCGCCCACCCAAGCTACAAGGTCAGCTACCGAGGCAAGGAAGTCATCGCCAACTCGCGCCTGGGCCTGGTGTTCAAGGACCAGGCCGCGTTTGGCGACGGTTACCGCATCGTCGCCAGCGCGCCCGCCTCGGCCGACACGCAATGGACCCAGCCCTGGGGCGAACGCAAGCTGGTGCGCGACAAGCACAACGAGCTGCGCGTGGACTTCGGCGGCAGCGGCAACGCCGGCAGTAGCGCCACCGGCCGCTTCACCGTACGCTTCCGCGTGTTCGACGACGGCATCGGCTTCCGCTACGAGGTGCCCAAGCAGCCCGGCATGGACCAGGTCGAGATCGTCGACGAATCCAGCGAGTTCGTGCTGCCCGAAGTGGACGCCACGCGCGCCTGGTGGATCCCTGCCCGCGCCTGGCGCAGCCTGGAATACCTGTACCGCAACACCTCGCTGCGCGAAGCCGTGCACGTCGAGACGCCGTTCACCATGCGCCTGGCCTCCGGCGTACACCTGAGCATCCACGAAGCGGCGCTGACCGACTACGCGTCGATGACGCTGGCGCAGCAGCGCGACGGCGTCTTCAAGGCCGACCTGACGCCGTGGTACGACGGCATCAAAGTCAAGACCCGCACCGACTTCAAATCGCCATGGCGCACCGTGCAGATCGCCCCGGACGCGCCCTCGCTGCTGAACTCCGACCTGATCCTGAACCTGAACGAACCCAACAAGCTGGGCGACGTCTCCTGGGTCAAGCCGGGCAAGTACGTCGGCATCTGGTGGGCCATGCACCTGTGGCAGAAGACCTGGTCGTCCGGCGACAAACACGGCGCCACCACCGCCGAAACCAAACGCTATATGGACTTCGCCGCCAAGTACGGCTTCGCCGGCGTGCTGGTCGAAGGCTGGAACGTGGGCTGGGACGGCGAATGGCCCGACAACGGCGACCTGTTCAAGTTCACCCAGCCCTATCCCGACTTCGACATGAAAGCCATCGCCGCCTATGGCAAGAAGACCGGCGTGCAGCTGATCGGCCACCACGAAACCTCGGGCGCGGTCAGCCACTACGCCAGCCAGATGGACGCCGCCTACGACTACTACCGCGACAACGGAGTAACGCAGGTGAAGACCGGCTACGTGGCCGACAACGCCAAAATCAAACGCATCGACGAGCAAGGCCGCGTGCGCTACGAATGGCACGACGGCCAGTACATGGCCGGCGAATACCTGCGCTCGGTCGAGCAGGCGGCCAAGCGCCACATCAGCATCGACACCCACGAGCCGATCAAGGACACCGGCCTGCGCCGCACCTATCCGAACTGGATCACCCGTGAAGGCGCGCGCGGCCAGGAATACAACGCCTGGGGCTTCCCGCCCAATCCGCCCGAGCACACCGCCATCCTGCCGTTCACGCGCATGCTGTCCGGGCCGTTCGACTACACGCCGGGCATCTTCAACCTGAAGCCCAACGGAGAGACCTCCGAGAACCGCGTGCGCTCGACGCTGGCCAAGGAGCTGTCGCTGTATGTGGTGCTGTACAGCCCCATCCACATGGCGGCCGACCTGCCGGAAAACTACGAAGCGCGACGCGACGCCTTCCAGTTCATCGTCGACGTGCCGACCGACTGGGAGCAAAGCCGCGCCATCGCCGGCGAAGTGGGCCAGTACGTCGCCATGGCGCGCCAGCAGCGCGGCGGCGCCGACTGGTTCCTCGGCGCGCTCAGCAACGAGACCGCGCGCACGCTCAACCTCAAGCTGGACTTCCTGGCGCCGTCCAAGCGCTATCTGGCGCAGATCTACCGCGACGGCGCCAAGGCCCACTGGGATACCAACCCCTACGACATCGTCATCGAAACCCGCGAAGTCGGCCGCGAGGACATGCTGGCGCTGTGGCTGGCGCCGGGCGGCGGCGCGGCCGTGCGCTTCAAGGCGCTCGACAAGTAAGCGCCACGGCGGGCCGTGTTTACTAAAAGCCGTTAAACTGCCCGCCGTTTTTCCGCCCGCGTTGACCCCGATTTTTGCCGATGCTATACATGCAAGCATATGCAATTTGACACCCGCACACTGAGGAAACCGTAATGCACATCTTCCCACCGTCCAAATCCCTGCTGCCGCTGCTGACAGGCGCCCTGCTCGGCACCGCCTGCATCAGCCAGGCCGCCGCGCCTGTCGCGTCGGCCGCGCCGGTCAACACCTTCATCGGCACCCAGGACGACGGCAACACCTTCCCCGGCGCATCGGCGCCGTTCGGCATGCTGCAAGTCAGCCCCATCGGCGAACACTACGCCGGCTGGCACTACACCGATCCCAAGATACGCGGCTTCGGCCACTTCTTCCTGTCCGGCGCCGGATGCTGGGAGCAAGGCGGCCAGCTGTCCGTGCTGCCAGTAACCGGCAGCATCGGCCCCGGCGGCAATTTCGACACCAGCAAGCCGGGCAGCTTCGACCACAAGAAATACGCTGCGGAATACACCCATGACGGTGAAGTCGGCGAAGCCGGCTACTTCAAGGTCAAGCTGACCAGCTACGGCGGCATCGTCGCCGAAACCACCGCGCTGACCCGCGCCGCCGCCGAGCGCTACACCTTCGCGCCGGGCACCGCGCAGGGCCATGTGCTGGTCAATCTGGGCCAAGCCAACGAGCGCCACTCGGTGGTCGGCAGCAGCTTGCGCGTGGTCGACGACCACAGCATCGAAGGTAAGATCGTCACCCGCAGCTTCTGCGGCGGCGCCCAGTACGCCACCTGGTTCCGCATGGAATTCGACCGTCCGTTCACCGCCCACGGCGTGTGGAATGAAAACGGTGGCCTGCCCGGCTCCAAGCTGCTGAGCCAGCAGGGCGACAGCCGCCCGCACGGCGCCTGGTTCACCTTCGACGTCAAGGATGGCAAGGCGGTGACGGCGATCAGCGCCATCTCGCATGTGGACGCCGACGGCGCCCGCCGCAACCTGCGCGCCGACGCCTACGCCCAAGGCGCGCCGCGCAGCTTCGACCAGATGCGCGAACAGGCGCAGCAGGCGTGGCAGCAGGAACTCAAGTCGGTCAACATCGAAGGCGCCGACCAGAACCAGCGCACCGTGTTCTACACCGCGCTGTACCACTCGCTGCTGCAACCGCTGACCGGCAACGACAGCGACGGCCGCTATCGCGGCTACGACGACCGTATTCATTCGTCCGGCAAGTCCACCTACTACGAATTCTTCTCGCTGTGGGACACCTACCGCGCACAGAACCAGCTGATCGCGCTGCTGCGTCCCGAGCGCGCCCGCGACATCGCCGAATCCGTGCTGAAGATCCGCGACCAGGGCGGCTGGCTGCCGCGCTGGGGCTACGCCAATTTCGAATCGAACGTGATGACGGGCGATCCGGTCACGCCTTTCCTGGTCGACCTGTGGCGCTACGGCGCACTGAAGGGCCGCGAACAGCAAGCCTACGCGGCGCTGCGTGAAAACGCCTTCGGCGTGCCGCCGTTCGGCAGCCGCAACGAAGGCCGCGCCGGCAACCCGAACTACCTGTCCAGGGGCTACGTGCAGTACGACCTGTCGTTCCGCGCCAAGGGCATGGATGTCGATCCGCACCACGGCGGCTCGGCCACGATGGAATACGCGCAGGCCGACGGCGCGCTGGCCTTCATGGCCGAGGCGCTGGGCAAGAAGGATGACGCGGCGCTGCTGCGCAAGCGCGCCGGCAACTGGCGCAATGTGTGGGACGCCAGCGCGCAGGACAAGGCGCTCGGCTTCCAGGGATTCCCGCGCGCCAAGACCAGCGACGGCCAGTGGTACACCGAGATCGACGGCAGCTACACGCCGCGCGCCGAGCACGGCTTCCACGAAGGCACGGCATGGCAGTATCAATGGCTGGTGCAGCAGGACGTGGGCGGCATGGTCAAGGCGATGGGCGGACGCGAGCAGACCGCGCGCCGGCTGGACGCCTTCTTCGCCTACGACGCGCTGCGCGCCGATCCCTTCCAGGCGGTGCGCAAGGAATGGGTGATGGGCGCGTACAACTACTACAACCAGTACCACTACAATCCGAACAACGAGCCGGACCTGCACGCGCCGTGGATGTACACGCTGATCGGCCAGCCGTGGAAGACCACGACCGTGCTGCGCGCCGCTGAAACCCTGTTCAGCAACGCGCCCAACGGCGTGACCGGCAACGACGATCTGGGTACCATGTCGGCCTGGTATGTGTTCAGCGCACTGGGCATCTACCCGTCCACGCCGGGCAGCGGCCGTTTCCTGCTGCATGAGCCCAAGTTCGCCAAGGCGCAGGTCGACCTGGGCAACGGCAAGCAGTTGAGCATCGAGAAGGATGCTCTGCCAGCCGCAGCGTCTGCCCTGTCGCCGGAGGCGCCGCCCTCCTTCGTCACGCAGCTGAGCTGGAACGCCCGTCCGCACGACAAAGTCTGGCTGGATTGGGAACAACTGCAGCGTGGCGGACAACTGCGCATGCAACTGTCCACCGACCCGGCCGCAGCACACTGGGGCAGCAGCCCCGCCAGCGTCCCGTCTGACGCCAACTGACAGCACGCGGCATGGATAGCATGCGGCACCCCTTGCGCTGGATCGCCAGCCTGTATCTGGCCGAGGGGTTGCCGTTCTACGCGGTAGCCCTGGTCGCCAGCCTGATGTTCAAGAGCTTGCACATAGCGAATGAACAGATCACGCACTGGACCGGTTTCCTGGGCCTGGCCTGGGTGATCAAACCGCTGTGGAGCCCGCTGCTGGAGCTGACCTCAAACAAGAAAAGCACGGTGATCGTTTGCCAGTGGATCACCGGCTGCGCCTTCGGGCTGGTGGCGCTGGCGCTGCAACTGCCCGACTATTTCGCCGCCTGCATCGCGGTGTTCATGCTGGCCTCGCTGTCGGCGGCCACCCACGACATCGCCGCCGACGGGCTCTACATCATGCATCTGAACGAATACCAGCAAGCCCGTTACGCGGGCTGGTGCGGGGCGTTCTTCAATGCGGGCAAGTTCGTCTCGCTCGGCGGGCTGGTGATCCTGGCCGGCCATCTGGAAAGCAAGTTCGACGTGCGGGTGGCGTGGTCCATCATTTTCCTGCTGCTGGCGGCCATCATGCTGGCGGTGGGCGCCTACCACACCATGGCGATTCCGCACACGGCCGCGCCCGCCAAGTCGGCCATGAGCGCGGGCGAGACGCTGCGCGACGTGTTCCGCGATTTCTTCCGCAAGCCGGACATCTGGCTGTGTGTCGTGTTCATCATCCTGTTTCGCGCCGGCGAGGCGCAGGTGCAGACCATCGCGCCGCTGTTCCTGCGCGAGGCGCGTGAGTTGGGCGGGCTGGGCTTGAGCACGGGCCAGATCGGTTCGGTCTACGGCACGGCCGGTACGCTGACCTTCATCCTGGGCAGCCTGGGCGGCGGCTACTTCGCCGCCTGGCTAGGTCTGCGCCGCGCGCTGATCTGGCTGGTGCTGGCGGTGAACCTGCCCAACCTGGTGTTCTATTTCCTGAGCACGCAGATGCCGAGCGATCTGTGGGTGATCACGGCGGCGGTCGGCTTGGAGATGTTTGGCTATGGCTTCGGCTTCGTCGGCCTGATACTGTTCATCATCCAGGTGCTGTCGGTCGGGAAGTACAGCGCCGCGCACTACGCGCTGGCGTCGGGCATCATGCAGCTGGGCTTCGTGATATTCAAGGTGATCAGCGGCGACATCCAGGCGGCGCTGGGCTATCAGCATTTCTTCCTGTGGGTGCTGCTCAGCGCGGTGCCCGCGATGCTGCTGGTGCGCCGCATGCCGCTGCCGGGCGTCCGCGCGAAGGCATGACCGGAGGATACAGGGGGTGGTTCGTTTTTTTTCGGGTTTTACTAAAACGCGATAACCACTACTACCTCATGATAACCATCGATATTTCGCCAGAGTTCGCACTAATCGGGAACTAACTGCTGCTAATCGGTTCTAACGAATATAGGCTCCAAAATTTTAGTATCGGTTAGCGATCGGTATGGAAATTTTAGTAAGCCTTAGCGCGCTGTAGTACGCCTTAGCGGTGGTTAGCAGCGGTTAGTAAAAACCCGATTTTGGGGAACCCTCATGCCTACTCACAGCCTTCAATTCCCAATCCGCGTGCCCGACGATGTGCTGTTAGAGTTGGGCGAATTCACCGGCTTGTTCTGGTCGGATGTTTTCGGCCTGGAGCCCTTCGTCTGTGAGGCCATCCGCAACTACATCAATCCACCGCCGCCACCTCCGCAGCAGCCTGCGACACTATCCGAAGCAGGCTACCAATGGAAGGAGTTGTTTCTTCCCGAAGGAACAAGGCTGCGCGCCAGCTTCGATCACCAGCAATATTTCGCCACAGTGGAAGGGGCAGAAATCAAGTATGGCAAGCATACGGTGTCGCCGTCCTGTTTTGCGAACCTGTACGGCAGCGGCAACCGCAACGCATGGAAAGCCATCTGGCTGCGCCTCCCGGGCAGTGATGCATGGCTGTTGGCCGATGTCTGCCGGGCGGCGCGGAAAGCGGCGATAGCGCGTTTGCTCGCAGGCGAAGAGCAGGAACATAGCCAGCGCTCCCAGACGGCAATCCAGCCGGCGCAAGACCAGCTCACGCAGCCATCAAAACGCCGCAAAACCAGTCCAGCAGCGACCGGCATTGAACGCGCCCGCGCTGGACGGCAGCCCGCAGTGCGCCAATCAGGGCCGAGACAACCCAACCTCCGCCCACCCAGCGCGCAGGCAGCGACGCCCGGCACCGGCATACAGTCCAAGAGCGGCTCCGGAAGAAGCGCCCGCCGCCGCAAACGCCGAGCGGCAAAAAACACTCCCTGAAATCAGGCTGCCGCGCCCACGTGGCGCAGCTTCAGGCAACGACGCAGATCGGCGATGCTGGCGCCGCCAGCCCTGCTGACGCGTAGCACGCGCCGCTCGCCGGGCAGCAAGGTCAACGCATTGTCCGACAGCTCCACGTCCAGCCCCTCGAACTCCACCCACACCGCGCGCGCCAGCGCCTTGCACGACAGTTCGAGACGCACATGGTCGCCCTGCTCGCTCAACTCGGCGTGCAGCCCCGGCTCCGGCAAGTCCAACTCCTTGGCCGCCACGAAGTAGACCACGCTGCGCGACACCATCTGCCCGCCCAGCGCCAGCTCGAACACCACCACATGACGGCGCGGGTCCAGCTGGCCCAGCAGATAATCGTCGCAGTAACTCCCCACCTGCGATGCCGAAACAGGCCGCATCACGTGCTGCTCGGTTTCCTCGCGCAGGCAGCGGCCATGCAGGTCCATCACCCGCATGCGCAGCTCGCCGATCTGCGTCTGCTGGCTGTCCGACACCAGCGTCGCACGGGTAACGCCCCCATCCCGGCTGGCGGCGATGATCACGGGCGCGAAGAAGCGGCGCGTATGGAATTGCAGCGCCTTCCAGCGGCCGTAATAATCGACGCTGGCCCAGGAAGCCCCCGGCCACACATCGTTAAGCTGCCAGTACAGCGAGCCCATCGTACGCGGCATGCTGGCGCGGTGATGCAGGCTGGCCAATTCAATGCCCTCGGCCTGCATCACCTGGCTCAGATAGACGAAGTCGGCAAAGCTGGCCGGCTCGCGGTAGTTGGCGCGGATGTAATGCAAGATCCGGTCGTTGCCCGCGCCGGCCAGGAATTTCTGATGCGCGCGCACTTGCAGCGAGTCGATCTGCTGATGCTTGCGCGCGATCACGCTGTCGATGGTTGCGGCCACCGGCCACGCCTGCAAGCCGAACTCCGACATGAAGCGCGGCGTTTCGCGCTGATACTCCTCGACCGGCTTGGAACCTGCCCACACATCCCAGTAATGTTTGTCGCCGTTGTTGGAATCATTGGCAGGGCCATCCAGGTCATTGCTAGGTGAACTGGACAAATACCCCATGCCGCCGCCATGTTTGGCCACCACCTTGCGCAGCAGCGTGCCGAACAACTGCACATAGCCGTCCCAGACGGTAGCGGCGAACTCAGGCGCCTCGGCTTTCAGCTTGGCGCCTATGCCCCAGTCCTTCCACGCCGTTTCCTCCTCGTTGTTGCCGCACCAGAGCACGACGCAAGCATGCTCGCGCAACCTGCGCACCTGCTGCACCGCCTCGAACAGCACATTGCTGCGGAAGCGCGCATCGTAGGCCGGCACCACGCCGCCGCCGAACATGAAGTCCTGCCAAACCATCAGGCCAAGCTCGTCGGCGATGTCGTAGAACTCCTCGCACTCGTAGTAGCCGCCGCCCCAGTTGCGCAGCATATTCATGTTGGCCGCCTGCGCCGACTTCAATATCCCGCGCATCGCCGCCGGGCTCACGCGGTTGGGGAACATATCGAAAGGAATGACATTGGCGCCCTTGGCGAACACCGGAATCCCGTTGACGACGAAATGGAATTGCCGTCCCCACTGGTCGCGCGCCCGGCGCAACTCCACGCTGCGCAGGCCCACGCGGCGGCGTTGCTCCAGCACCACGCCGTTCGCGTCGCTGACCTGCACCAGCAGCGTGTACAGCGCAGCCTCGCCATAACCATTGGGGAACCAGCGGCGCGGACGATCGACCTGCAGCGCGAACTGCTCGCGCTGCACGCCGGCCGGCATCGCCAGCAAGCGCGTGACGCTGCGCACCTGCCGCCCATCCGGATCGAGCAGCGTCAGTTGCAGCTTCAGCGGCGCGGCGCGGTCCAGCCGCAGCGAGCATTGCACGTTCAGACGCGCACGTTCCGCGTTCACTTCCAGCTGCTGCACATGCAGCCCGGCCAGGCGCACCACATCGCCCGTCTCCAGCCTGACCGGACGCCAGATGCCGGCCGTGACGAAGCGCGGTCCCCAGTCCCAGCCGTAGTGATAGCCCGGCTTGCGCACGAAGTTGGCCGTCATCGCATCGCGCGGCTCGTCGCCGTAGGGTGACGGGTAATTGCCCTGCAACTTGTGCGGCATCGCCTGCACGGCCGGCAGCATGCGGCCGATGGGTGTATGCAGCTGCACCAGCAGCACGTTGCCGCTGGCCTTCAGCATGCCGCGCACATTCAGGCGCCAGCTGCGGAAGGCGTTGGCCGTCGAACGCAGCTTGACGCCGTTGAGCCAGATGTCGGCGAAGGTGTCGACGCCGTCCAGCACCAGCTGCTGGCGCGCGCGCGCCAGCGTTGCCGCGTCGACGTCGAAGCGCAGGCGGTACTCCCAGCCGGCGTTGCCTATCCATTGCAACCCGGCTTCCTCGTGCTCCTGGTAGGGATCGGCGATCAGCTTCGCGGCCAGCAGGTCAGTGTGCACATGGCCGGGCACCGTGGCCGCATGCCATTCGGTCAGCGCGGCGCGGCCTGCGGCCTGGGGATCGGAAGGCAGCAGGCGGAACTGCCAGTCGCGCGCCTGCATGCCGTCGGCATGGGAGCACAGGGAAACAATAGAGGTCATGGTTGCGGCATTTTCATTTTCGGCAGTGTATTTATACCATCGAGGGAAATCAAAATTTCAGAAAGTCCCAAAACAAGGCCGCGTTTAGGCTGCTTTAGTAAACACAAAAAAATATTGCAGTTTATTGCCCTTTTTATTATTGTCATAACTATCACTTCTTTAAAAAAGGAGCAGCATGATCCCCACCGCCACGCTCAATCCCGCAATCGACAAAGCGCGTGCGCAATCACGTACGGCGCGCGTGGATACATCGAAGATCGGCATGCCCGGCGTCTTGCAAAATTGGAAAACGAATTCCCCACGGTTTGGCGCCAACCGCCGGGCCGATGGGTTGACGCCTATCGATACCGCCTGCGCTGCGTTGGCACTGAACTGGAAAAGCCAGGGAGGCGCTGGGATGGGGGGCAACGATACGGCCACCACGACCTTGCTCGATGCGTGCGCGCAGTGGCTGGACGATCGCAAAGTGTTCTGCATGCGCGTCACCGGCTGGCGCGAGAAGGCTATCAAGGAACTGTATTGGCAGGTCGCCTGGGCCTACATCAGCGACCGATATGTGCAGCATGCCTTGGCAACGCTTGCGATCAATAACGCTGCGGGCATGGTGACGTCCATCATTGAGCCGACGCCGCCGCAGACACCGGGCGGAGATCCCTATGACTTCATGAACAGCGGCTATCAGCATCAAACGGCTGCCACCCTGACTCCCTTATACCGCGGCGATACGCGCAGCCCGACAACCATCGAGAACCTCGGAGGACTCATGCCGCAACAGTTGGCGAGTCGCTGGGATTATCTTCCTTTTTTCGATGGCAGCACCGGCGGCAATACCCCCGGCCTGACTAACGACCCGCAACTGGCGATCAACGCGGTCGGCGCGGCCAAGGCAACGGGCAACCATCTCGATCACAGCATGGACGCGTGGGTGGAAAGCTTTGGGCGGGGCAAGCCGCGCGGCTATATTTATGAATTTGGCCATCTGCCAGGGGCGACCAGTTGTCTGCGGGTCCAGGAACAGACCGTGGGCCGCGAAGTAATCTTCCTCGGCATCCCGCATGCCATGATTTCGCGGTGGTGGGCCGTCCATAGCGATCACACGACATCGGGGCCGTTTGCCTTTCCGGCGACGGGCAATCCGCCTGCCAATCCCGGGCCGCAGTCGGCGCCCAACCAGCTGGCCTGAGCGCGCCCGGCGCTCAGGCCCGCCCCGCCTTCTGCGCAGCCCAGTCCTGGAAGGCCTCCAGCGCCAGATTGGCCAGCTCGCCGTCCTCGGCCGAGGTGGCGCCGGAGACGCCGATGCTGCCCAGCACCGCGTCGCCCGCCACGATGGGCGCGCCGCCCTCCAGCGGGCTGACGTGGGCGTTGCCCAGCATCCGCAAGCCGCTGCCGCCGCCGGCGACCATGTCCTCGAAGAACTTCGACGGCCGCTTGAAGTTGACCGCCGTCCTGGCCTTCTCGAAGGCAAACGCCAGGCTGCCATAGTTGGCGTGCTCCATCCTGTGCACCAGCACGATCTGCGCGGCGCTGTCCAGCACCGTCACCACCAGTTTCAGGCCGCGCTCATGGCCCACGCTCTCCACCGCCGCCGCGATATGCTTCGCGGCGGCCAGCGTGACCGGCTGGCCGTAATTCAAAGTCTTGCTCATCTGCTGCATCCTATGGTGTGGGGTTGAACGTCGCCGGCAGGCGGGGTATCCGTTCCCGCACATGCTCGGCGACCCAGGCAAGGTCGATCTCCTCGAAACTGCGCCGTCCCTGCGTCGCCTGCCGCAACAGGTCGGACTGCAGCTTGCCGCGCTCGAAGGCGATCAGGTAAGGCATGCGGCTGAACGTCACCATGCGGTAGCGCGACACAAAACGCTCCGGATAACGCTGCTCCAGCCAGCTCGACAACTGCCGCTCCAGCGCGAACTCCGCGCTGCTGACGCGCTGGCTCATCTCAGTATAGTTTTCCAGCGCCATGGCCTGGATCGCGCCGGCGTTGGGCTGGCACTCGGCCTGATAGGCGGCCAGCGCGGCCGGCAGCGATGTGCCCTCCAGCAGATGCCGGGTCAACGCGACCGCATCCTCCAGCGCGCAGTTCATGCCCTGGCCGTGGAACGGCACCATCGGATGCGCCGCGTCGCCCAGCAGCACGACATTGCCAAACCCATGCCACTGTTTCAGCGACAGCGTTCCCAGCATGCCGACCGGATGGGTGTCGTAGTCGTCGGCAAAATCGGGCATCAGCGCGTACAGCTCGGGAAACGCCGCCGCGAACCAGCGCTGCGCGTCGGCAGCCTTGCCCAGGGCGGCGAAGTTCGGCGTATCGGCCTGGTCGCTTTGCAGATGCAGGAACAGCGTGGCCGTGAAGCTGCCATCGATGTTCGGCAGCGCAATGCACATATGCCCGCCGCGCGGCCAGATGTGCAGGGCATCGCTGTTCAGGCGGAAGCCACCCGCCTCCGCCGCCGGAATTTCCAGTTCCTTGTAGCCGTGCTCCTGGTACTGGCACGCCTGCCCCAGATCGACCTGCTTGCCCAGCGCCTTGCGCACCGCCGAGTCGGCGCCGTCCGCGCCCACCAGCAGTTCGTAGCCCAGCCGCTCGCCGCCCTGCTCCAGCGTGATGCTGCGCGCCGTGAAGTCGATGTCGGCCACGGCCGCATCAAAGCGCAGCTGCGCGCCGGCCCGCTCCGCCGCATCCAGCAGCAGGCCATTCAAACGCGCGCGTTGCAGCGACCAGATCGCCTCGCTGTCGGACAAGCCGTAGGCGTGGAATTCGCTCGGCCGTCCGAGCGGGTGCACCTGCCGGCCGCGCATCGGCAGCGCGATCTCCATTACTTGTTCCTCAAGCCCGGCCTGGCGCAGCGCGTACCGGCCGCGCTCCGCCAACGCCAGGTTGATCGAACGGCCCGCAGTGCCGGCGCTGCGGCGCGGATCGCCGCGGCGCTCCAGCACCTGCACCTTGTAGCCGCGCTGCGCCAGCAGACAGGCCAGCAGGCTGCCGGCCAGGCCGGCGCCGGCTATCGTCACCGAGACACGGCGCGCGCCTTCGCCCGCCATATCGCTAAAATCGCCTTGCATGATGCGTTCTCCTCAAAGAGTGCTGCGTATGCGCCATAGCTCGGGAAAGAGCACGAAGTCCAGCGTCTTGGCCAGGTAGGGCACGCCCGAGCTGCCGCCGGTGCCGCCACGGCGGCCGATGATGCGGTCGACCGTGGTCATGTGCCGGAAGCGCCACTGGCGGAAGCTGTCCTCGAAGTCGACCAGCTGTTCGCCCAGGTCGTGCAGGTCCGCGTACTCCTCGGGGGCGCGATAAATCGTCATCCACGCCGCCTCGACCGTTTCGTCGGGCCGCGTCGCCTGCTGGTCCGCCACGGACAGCAGCCGCGCCGGGTCGATGTCGAAGCCGCGCGCCGCCAGCAGGCGCACCACTTCATCGTAGATCGACGGCGCCGCCAGACGCTGCCGCAAGGTCTGCAGCGACGCCGGGCAATGCGCATGGCTTTCCATCTGGCCGCGGTTCTTATTCCCGAGCAGGAATTCGAGTTCCCTGAACTGGCAGGACTGGTAGCCCGAGGAGGAGCCCAGGTATGGCCGCATCGCCAGGAACTCCAGCGGCTCCAGCGTCGCCAGCACGCCCCAGGCATTGACCATGTGGTCGAGGATGCGCCGGCTGCGCGCCAGCAGCCGGCCGGCCTTGGACAGGCGGCGCGCGCGTATCAGCTGGCTGGCCTGGGTCAGTTCGTGCAACAGCAGTTTCATCCACAATTCCGCACTCTGGTGCTGGATGATGAACAGCATTTCGTCGGACACCGGCGACAGTGGTTCCTGTCCGCCCAAAATCGTCCGCAACTTCAGGTAGTCGCCATACTTCATGGCGGGAGCCGGGGGGCTGGTCGCATCGGCTGCGGGTCGATGCGCGAAAGGACATTCTTGCATGGTGGACCTCATTGGATTTCGATGGATGGGACACCGATCAACCGCCGGCAACCGCCGGCAGTATGGTGATCGCGTCGCCAGGCTTGACGGCCGACGCCAGCCCCTGCTGGAAGCGGATGTCGTCGTCGTTGAGGTAGATGTTCACGAAGCGGTGCAGCTGGCCGTCCTGCATCAGGCGGCCCTGCATGCCGGGATAATTTCGTTCCAGTTCGTGTATCACTTCCTGGATCGAGGTGCCGCTGACGACGACCGTCTTTTGATCCTCGGTCAGCGTGCGCATGATGGTGGGGAGATGGACTTGTACGGACATGATTAACCTTCAATGTATGGGGTGGACAATGCAACGTCGGCGACGACGACCGGCTCTTCCGACACGCGGCCGTCGGCGATGCGGTAGCTTCTGAGCGCCGGCTGGAAGCGCGGATCGGTGCCGACGATCAGGTGATGCACTTCGGGATAGGCGGCGGCGTGCGCGATATCGCTACGGCTGGGGTACGCCGCCGACCCGGTGTGCGAGTGGTAGAACACCAGCGGGACTTCTCCCGCCGCATCCATGCCGCGCCAGGCCTTCAGCTGGTCCAGCGGCGCGAATTCGAAATACTCTTCCGATTGCGCCATATTCCGCATGGGGATCAGCCGATACGGCGGCCGCGCATCCGGCAGGCTGGCGACGATCCCGCAACACTCCAGCGGGTGGGCGGCGCCGGCCTGCGCCAGGATCGCGTCGACGATCTCGCGTGGCAGGGTCAACATGCGTGGCTCCGTCAATACAGGCTCTGGCCGGGATCGACGGCGCGTATCCACGCCAGGATGCCGCCATCCAGATTGCGTACGCCGCCATAACCGGCTTGCTGCATGGCGCGCACCACTTCGCGCGAGCGCGCGCCACCCTTGCAATACACGACGAACTGGCCGGACTTGTCGAACTCGTCAATGCCGTCGTCCAGCATGCGCCGCTTGGGGATCAGCTGCGCGCCTTCGATGCGGCAGATCTCCCACTCGTTCGGCTCGCGCACGTCGATCAGGGTCAGCGGCTGGCCGCCGGCCAGCAATTCCTGCAGCGCGCGCGGCGCTATGCCCGGCACGTCGTGCGCGGCGGGCGCGGCGGCCTTGTGGCCGCAAAACGCCGGGTAGTCGATCAGCGCGGTGATAGTCTGGCGGTCCGGCGCGCGCCGCAGCGGCAGGAAGCGGTAGCTCATCTCCAGCGCGTCGTACACCGCCAGACGGCCCAGCAGTGAAGTGCCGGCGCCGGTGATCAGCTTGATCGCCTCGGTCGCCATGATGGAGGCGATGGCCGCGCATAGCACGCCCAGCACGCCGCCCTCGGCGCACGATGGCGCCAGTTCCGGCGGCGGCGGCTCGGGATACAGGTCGCGGTAATTGCGTCCCATGTCGCCGGGCGCGTTTTCCCAGAACACGCTGGCCTGGCCTTCGAAGCGGTAGATCGAGCCCCAGACATAGGGCTTGTCGGCCAGCACGCAGGCGTCGTTGACCAGGTAGCGGGTGGCGAAGTTGTCCGTGCCGTCGACGATCAGGTCGTACTGGGACACCAGCGCCAGCGCGTTCTCGCTGTTCAGGCCCTGCTCGTGCAGGCGCACTTCCACATGCGGATTCAAGTCCCGTATGGCGCGCTGGGCGCTGACGGTTTTCGGCTCGCCGACCGAGCTCACGCGGTGGATGATCTGGCGTTGCAGATTGCTGATGTCGACGCGGTCAAAGTCGGCGATGCCCAGCACGCCGACGCCCGCGGCCGCCAGGTACAGCAGCGCGGGCGAACCCAGCCCGCCGGCGCCGATCACCAGCACCTTGGCGGCTTTCAATCGTTGTTGGCCGCGCAGTCCGATCTCGGGCAAGAGGACGTGACGGCTGTAGCGCGTCATTTCGGACTGGTCCAGCGCCAGCCCGTCCGTGACGAGAGGAGGTAGTTTCATCTTCCGGTTTCCTATCGAGATATAAAAAGTTCAGGCGCCGACGGCGTCGGCGAACAAGGTCGATTCCAGCGCCGATTGCAGCGCTTCCATTTCTTCGTCCAGGCCGATGGTCACGCGCACCCAGTCCGGCGCTTCCGGCCAGCTGCGGCCGATGTGGATGTTGTGGCGCTGCGCCAGGTCGCGCGCCAGCTGGTTGCCGTCGCGGCCGATCTGCAACATCATGCAATTGGCCTGGGAGGCGGTGTAGGCAATGCCGCGCTGGTCCAGCCAGGCCATGAAGGCCTCGCGCACGCGGCGGATGGTGGCCTTGCGTTCGGCCAGCGCTTCGCTCTGCTTCAGGCTGGCCAGCGCCGCCGCCGCGCCCGGCACCGAGATGTCGTGCGGCGGCACGGTATGGATCAGCGACAGCGAAGCCGGCTGCGCGATCGCGTAGCCGACCCGCAATCCCGCCATGCCGTGTATCTTGGAAAACGTGCGCGTGACGATCAGGCTGGCGTCGCTGGCCACCTGGTCGAGCAGCGACGGCTGGTCGCAAAACTCAAGATAAGCCTCGTCGATCAACAGCGTGGTGACGGGATTTTTCTTGCGCAGCAAATCCATCAGGTCGCGATGCGGCGTGATGCTGCCGGTCGGATTGTTAGGGTTGGCGACGTAGATCAAGCCGCCGGCCGGCGCCGCCGCGCACATCGCCTCGACGTCGTGCGAGCCGTCGGCGCGCAGCGGAATCTTGCGCACCGGCCGCGCCGCCAGCCGCGCCGCGGTTTCGCACACCGCATAACCGGGGCTGGCCACCACCAGCGGCGCGGTGGCCGAGGTGAACGCCATCGTCGCGTAGTGCAAGACCCGGTTCGAGCCCGGATACAGCGACACCCAGGCCAGCGGCACGCCGTGCCAGGCGGCGATTTCCTCGCGCAATTGTTCGGCCAGCACGAACTGGTAGCGGCCGGACTGGCCCACGGCCAGGCGGGCCGCGCTGGCAGCCTCCGGCAGCAGGCCGAAGGGCGATTCGTTAAAGTTCAACAGCACATCGCGTGACATGGTTACTTCCTTTACTTAGGTTGGCAGGTTCAGTTAAATCTTTGCCCGATTCAGCAGCGCGCGGCTTTGGGCGGCTTGCCGAAATAGCGGGCAAACGCCGCACTGAAATTGCTCGGATGCTGGTAGCCGACCTGGTAGGCCGCCTGCGCGACCTGCTGTCCCCGCTCCAGCAACTCCAGCGCCCGCTGCATCCGCAATTCCAGCAGCCGTTGTCCGGGGCTCACGCCGTAGGCCTTGCGGAAGGCATCCTTGAGCTTGTATTCGCTCAGGCCGGTCTGCGCGCACAACGACGCCATGCTCAGCAGCTGGTCGAGATTGGCGCGCATAAACGCGTCGAGCCCGGCCAGCTTGTCCATCTCTTCCGCCCGCAAGCGCCCCTCGGGCCGCGCGGGCGGCGTCAGCAGCCGCAACTGCTCGGCCAGCAGACTCAGCGCCTGAATCCGCAAGCCCAGGTCGTTCTGCTGCCCCAGCAAACGCACGTCCGAGAACGCGCGCAAATGCATGCTGGCCGCCGTCGCGCCGAAACTGAGCTGGCTGGTGCCTTCGTTGCGCGCCAGCGCCGGCCGCAACACATGCCAGCTCAACTCCGGCCCCACATAGCGCAGCAAGGCGCTCTCGCTGACGATCAGCCGCAGCTGGCGCACCGGCCGCTGGCCCGCATGGCAGCGCTCGCCGCGTCCCTTGATGTAGGACGACACCGTCGTGTAGCCGCTGCGGAAATACAGGTTGTCGCCACTGCGGTCACGAAATTCCGATTCGCCCTCCAGGCCGAAGGTCAGCACCAGGTTGCGTTCCCTGCCCTCGTACTCGCAGGCCTGCATCTGGTCCTGGCCGGTTTGCACGCTCGAACTGACCACGGAAAAACCCGCTTCGCAGTCAAAGCGCTTCACTTCATTCGCCGGCAGGTGGCCTGCTTCGACCACCCAGGCCGACTTCGATATCTCGCCGGCGCTGGCGCCGGCGGAATCGGACCCTAACAACGTACGCATCGATGGAAATCCTCCGGTTGCATTAGAGAAAAGACAATCCAAATTGATAACGTTAAGCACAGCCTAACGACAAATCCCTGCGCTGCGCAGAGCCTTCTACGAATCGCATACGAAATCATCCGGATTGAATACGTAATAGTAATGACACTCATTCTCATTTTCATTTATATTTACAAAATGTGCAATATAAACAACTTTGCATCTTCTTTTCACCGCGCATAAGGGTCGCAGCATGGTTCATACAAGCACGCAGCTTGCTCAGAAAGACGTAGCGGCAGGCTGTCTTCCACTGACGGGAATCCGGCTGCGGCTCGGCGCCGCCGGCGACGATCTGCAGCCGCTGCAGGACGCCCTGCGCCGCCGCGCCGCCATCCTCGGCGCCGAGGTGATCGTCGCGCCGGGACAGCTCCAGCCGGGCGCCCTGCTGGCCACCCTCAACGACGCCAGCGGCGCCAGCGTGCAGCTGTGCCTGCGGGCCTGGCCGAAGCAAGCCTCGGGCAGCGCCGCCCTGCTGGAGGCGGCCAGCGGCATGACCGCCTGGCACCAGCGCGCGAGCGGCGAATACCTGCCGCTGGGCATCGACTACCTGGCCACGCTGGGTGCCTCGCTGGCGATGTGCGCGGGCGTGGCGACGCTGCTGGCACTGAGGGAGCACGGTGGCCACGTCGGCCTGAACCTTAACCTAGCTGAATGCGCGCTCTTTGCGATGAATCAATACTTGGCTATGGACCAAGCGGGCCAAATCGCGCTAGAACGCAGTCGCGACGACGACCGCAGCCCGCCATTTGCCAGCGGCGACCGCATCCGTTTCGAGCTGGAAGCCCTGAGCGCCGAGAGCTGGCGCGCGTTCTGGCAAGCGGCCGGCGCCGAACCCGACGACGTCCGGCGCGGCTGGGCGCCCTTCATGCAGCGCTACACGCAAGCCAGGGCATTTTTGCCGGCCGGATTGTTCCGTTGCGCGGGCACGCATATGTACGAGGACTTGCAGGCGATGGCGGCCGAGGCCGGCGTCACGGTGTGCGCCCTGCACCCGGCAGCCGCCGCGAGCGACGACCCCGGCCGCGAGCGCTGGATGCACATCGGCCCGTGGCAGTTCGAACCGGCCGGCGCCGCCGCCCTTGCCGCCGGACGCGGCGAAGGATCGCCCGCACGGCCGCTGGCCGGCTTCAGCGTGCTGGAATCCTGCCGCCTGATCCAGGGCCCGCTGGCCGGCCACCTGCTGCACCGGCTGGGCGCGGACGTCGTCAAGGTTGAAATGCCGGGCGGCGATCCGATGCGCGCCCTGCCTCCGCTGGCGGGCAATATCTCCGCGCACTTCGCCGCGATCAACCTGGGCAAGACCAGCCTGGAGCTGGACCTGAAGGCGGCCGACGGACGCCAGCGCCTGCTGTACCTGGCCGGCCAGGCCGACGTGTTCCTGCACAACTGGGCGCCCGGCCGCGCCGCCCAACTGGGCCTGACCGCCGCCGACCTGGCGCGCACCTGCCCGGCGCTGATTTACGCCAGCGCCTCCGGCACCGGCCAGTCGCCGCTGCCGGACGATCCGGTCGGCACCGACTTCATGATCCAGGCCCACAGCGGCGTCGCCAGCCTGCTGCGCACCGGCGCCGGCCAGCCGCAGTCCGGCACCCTGCTGACCATCATCGACGTGCTGGGCGGCGCGGCGACCGCCGAAGGCATCGTCGCCGCCCTGTATGCGCGCGCAAGCCGGGGCCAGGTGCTGCATCTGGATTCGGCCATGGCGGGCGCGGCCGCAATGCTGGTGGCGGCAGAGTCGCAGTCGCACCACCGCGCCTGGGGCGGCTGCGCCGACGCCAACACCGCCAACCGCTTGCTGGCCCTGCCGCGCGGCTACGCCACCAGCGACGGCTGGCTCATGCTCGACCGCATCGCCGACCAGGACGCGGCCAGCTACGCACGACGACTGGCCGCATCGGCGCCGGACAGCGATTTTGCCCAAGCTTTCGCGCAAGCGCTGAAAGCCAAGTCCAGCGCCGCCAGCCTGCAGGAACTGCGCCGCCACGGCATGCAGGCCGAGCCCATCGCGATGAACGCCGCAGAGGTGATCGGCCACACCCAATTCGCCGGTCTGGCAAACCAGCAAAACGGTTTATTGCAATTTCAAAACCCCTGGTCTGTTTCGCCAAATCCCATCAACTCACACATCTATCCGACCATGACAAACAACAGCACAACGCCCGCCGCCGCCAACGCCACGGACCTGGTCAGCGCCAAACAACGGCAAGCCTGGACCGACGCCGGCATCTACAAAAACCTGGACCTGTTCGCGGCCTTCCAGCAGCACTGCAACGAACGCCCACAAGCCATCGCCGTCTGCGACCAGGACGAAAGCCTGAGCTACGCCACCCTGCGTGCGCGCAGCCTGAGCCTGGCCACCGCCCTCGCCCGCCTGAACGTGGGCAGCGGCGACGTGGTCGCGGTCAACCTCCCCAACGGCTGGCGCGGCTGCGCGGCCGACATGGCCGTCGCCGCCCTGGGCGCCATCGTCCTGCCCTTCCCGCTGGGCCGCAAAGCCCACGAGAGCCGCCTGATCCTCAGAAAATCCCGCGCCAAAGTGCTGATCTGCCAGCGCCAGGTCGGCGACGGCGACTACGCCGCGCTGATCGACGGCATCCGCGCCGACCTGCCCGAGCTGCAAGCGGTACTGGTACACGGCACGCAATACGGCGACTGGGGCGACCTCGACGCCGCCTGGGACCAGCCGGCCTACGACTACCGCGCAGGCACGATAGACCCGAACGCTGCGGCCCGCCTGATCGCCTCGTCCGGCTCGGAATCCGAACCCAAGCTGGTGGCCTACTCGCACAACAACCTGCTGGGCGGCCAGGCCAACTACCTGACCAGCCTGGGCGCGCGCCCGGCCGACATGCGCGCGCTGTTCTGCGTGCCGCTGGCATCGCCATTCGGATCGCTGGGCACCTCCTGCGCGCTGGCGGCCTTCGGCGGCACCCTGATCAACTGCGAACGCTTCCAGCCAGAACAAGTGCTGCACCTGGCGGCGCGGCGCGAAGTCACCCACATGTTCGCCGGGCCGAACATGGTGGACATGCTGCTCAATTGCGAGCTGCTGCAAGCGGAACAGCCGTTCCGCCTGCCCGCGCTGAAGGCCATCGTCAGCGGCGGCTCGGCGCTCAGCGCGGAAACGGCGCGGCGCGTGCGCACGCAAATCGGTTGCTCGCTGATTCAATCCTACGGCTCGGCCGACGGCGTCGCCTGCCACACCGCGCTGGAGGACGAGATCGACACCACCGTCAACACCGTCGGCATACCCGACAGCAGCGTGGTGACGGTGCGCATCGTGGACGAACAAGGCCAGCCGCTGCCGCCGCAACAGGAAGGCGAGATCTGGGCGCTGGGTCCGATGACGCCGATGTGCTATTTCGGCGCACCGGAACTCGACAGCCGCTACCGCGATCCTGAAGGCTGGGTAAAAACCGGCGACCGCGGCATGCTGGACGAAAACGGCCGCCTGCGCATCGTCGGCCGCCGCGCCGACACGGTGGTGCGATCCGGCATCAAGCTGAACCTGCCCGAGATTGAAAACCTGCTGCACGGCCACCCATCCGTCGCCGACGCCGTGCTGCTGCCCGTGGCGACCTCCACCGAGCTGCGCCTGCACGCCTGCCTGGTGCTGCGCGGCGGCGCCACCGCGCCCGACATGGCGGCGCTGAACCACTACCTGCTGAACGACCTGGGCCTGGAACGGTATAAATCGTTAGACTCGATCAGCTACCACGAACAGTTCCCCATCGCCCCGTCCGGCAAGGTGGACAAGGCCGCCCTGCTCAAGCACGTACAGACCGAGCCGGAGCCACGGCCGGCCGGCGAACTGTCGGCCCAGTCCATCCTCGAAATACTGAGCGGGGTGGAACGCGCCGGCGTGCTGCGCGCCGCCATCCAGCTGGGTGTGTTCGACCTGCTGGCCAGCGGCCCCAAGACCTCCCTCCAGCTGGCGCAGGAAAGCGGCGCCAATGCGCGCGGCATGCGCGTGCTGCTCGACGCGCTGGCCGGCCTGAAACTGCTGGCAGCCGAATCGCCCGCCAAGGACTACGCGCTGACGCCGCAATCGCAGCGCTTCCTGGTGCGCAGTTCCGCCTACTACGTCGGCGGCCTGGCCCAGGTCTACACCGACGACCTGATGTGGGAAACCTTCCGCGACTTCAAGGCCGCCGTGGTGGCCGGCCAGAGCGTGCTGCCGGCCAGCCTGGAGATGGCCAACCATCCGTACTGGGAACAATACGCGGCCGGCATCCAGAACACCAGCCGCACCACGGCGGCCCGCGTGTCCGGCCTGCTGCGGGATTGGCGCAAAGGCGAGAAACAGCTCGCCATCCTCGACCTGGCGTGCAGCAGCGGCATCTACGGCTTCACCGTCGCGCAGCAGTTCGACGACGCCAGCGTGTGCGGCGTCGACTGGCCGGCATCGCGTCCGAAGTTCGAAGCCCAGGCGCAGGAATTCGGCATGGCGGAACGCTCGCGCTTCGTCGCCGCCGACCTGTTCGAACTGGCGCTGCCGGACCGCTACGACCTGGTCATCATGAGCCAGATCCTGCACCACTTCGACACGGCGCATTGCCGCGAACTGCTGGCGCGTGCGCGTGCCTGCCTGAAGCCCGGCGGCCGCCTGGTGCTGTGCGACTTCATGCTGAGCGAAGCCGCGCCGCACACCGAAACCATGCAGCGCCTGTTCGGCGCGCAGATGCTGGGCCTGACCAGCGCGGGCGAGTGCTACCGCGCCGATTTCTTCCAGGACCTGCTGCGCCAGCAAGGCTTCCAGTCGCCGCAACTGCGGCCGCTCAAAGGCCTGCCCGTGCATTGCATCCTGGCCGACCTGGAGCCATAGACCATGAACCTTCCATTGTGGCGCCTTGCGCAACGCTTCCTCTCCGCGATACTGGCTTGCATCGGAAGCAACCTGCTGGTGACGGCCAGCTACGTCGCCCAGGCGCTGTGCCTGGCGATGACGGTGCGCGCGCTCTACCAGCAGGAGCCCGGCTGGCAGACCTGGCTGGCGGCCTATGCCGTGCTGGCCGTGGTGCGCACGCTGCTGATGTGGGTGAGCGAGCGCGCCGCGCAAAAGGCCGCCGCAACGGTCAAGTTCCGTCTGCGCGCCGAGCTGCTCGAACCGGCGCTGCGCGCGCCGGCCGGAGTCAGCGAGGCGGAGCTGCAAAACACCCTGGTCAACGGCGTGCAAGCGCTGGAGACGTACTACAGCCGCTACATCCCGGCGCTGTTCGGGGCGTTGCTCGGCTGCGGTGCGATCATCGTCTACCTGGCCTGGCTGGACCCCGCCTCGGCATTGGTGCTGGCCGTGTGCGCCCTCGCCCTGCCCGTGTCCGACCGGCTCTGGCTGCGCTGGCGCCGCCCGCAGGCCACCGGCCTGTTCGGCAGCATGGGCCGCTTCGCCGCCTATCTGCAGGACAGCCTGCAAGGCGTCGAAACCCTGAAGGCCTGCGGCGCCAGCGCCGCGCGGCGCCGCGTGCTGGCCGACCACGCGCACGCGCTGCGGCAGCAGGCGATGTCGGTGCTGTACCTGGTCCTGATGCGCAACGGCCTGACCGGGTTGTTCGGCCTGGGCGCCATCGCGCTGGTGCTGGGCATGAACGTCGTGCGCAGCGCGAACGGCAGCCTCGCCCTGGACAGCCTGCTCATCATTTTGTTCCTGGCGCGTGAAAGCTTCCGCCCGCTCGACAGCCTGGACAAGGGCTTCCACACGGCCTGGGGCGCCGCCAGCGCGATCAAGCCAGTCACCGCGCTGCTGGACGCTCACACCCAAACGCCGCCGCAATGGCAGCCTCCATCGCAGCCGAGCACGGCGTCGACCTCGTATGCGCTGCGCTACGAAGGCGTGCATTTCAGTTGGCCCGGCAACGCCGAATCGGCTGTGAGCGACTTGAATTTCACCATCGGCGAGCGGGAATTCGTCGCCGTCGTCGGCACCTCGGGCGCCGGAAAATCGACGCTGGCCGCCTTGGCGCTGGGCTTCGCAGCGCCGCAACACGGCGAGATCAGCCTGGGCGGACAGCCCATGCGGCGCTACTCGCAGGAACAATGGCGCGCTTACTTCAGCGCGGTGCTGCAGGACAGCACGCTCTTCTCCGGCACGATCACGTCCAATCTGTTGCTGGCCGATCCGCACGCCAGCATCGAGGCCATGTACGAGGCGACGCGGCTGGCCGGCCTGCACGAGGAAATCCTGCGCATGCCGCAAGCCTACGCGACCGAGATCGGCGAGCGCGGCAGCGCGCTCTCCGGCGGCCAGCGCCAACGCCTGGCCCTGGCGCGGGCGTGGCTGAAGGACGCGCCCATCCTCGTGCTCGACGAAGCCACAGCGCATGTCGACGCGGCCAGCGAAGAAGCGATCGGCGCTGCCATCGCCCGCCACACCGGACGGCGCAGCCTGCTGGTCATAGCCCACCGCCTGGACACGCTGCAACGCGCCGACCGCATCCTCGTGATGGAGCGCGGCCGCATCGTCGAACAGGGCAACCACCAGCAATTGATGGCGCTCGACGGGGCCTACGCCCGCCTGTACGCCGCCCAGCAAACCACCGAAACAACGGGAGCCGAACATGGATGAAGTCTTGGACATATCGCCGCAATTGAGCCGTGACGGCCGGCCCGCATGGCGCGAACGAATCGCCGCCTATCTGGCGCTGGTCCAACTGGCGCGCACGCAGAGCCGCCTGCTGACGCTGACACTGTGCGCCAGCGTGCTGGCCCAGGCCGGCATCATCGGCAGCCTGGCGCTGGGCGCGTGGCTGACCGGGCTCGCTTGCGCCGGCCAGGCGCCGGAGCCCATCTATCTGGCAGCGCTGGCGGCAACAGTGGTCGGCGGCGCGCTGGCGCGCTGGTGGCAGGCCGACGTGTCGCACCGGCTGGCCTTCGCGCTGATCGAAACCCTGCAAGTCGGCATCTACTCCGGCCTGGAGCGCGCCGCCCCGCTGCCCGGCACCCGCAGCGGCGATCTGGCCAGCATCGCGACCCAGGATGCGCAAACGATGGAACATTTTTTCGCCCACTTCCTCGGCGACCTGCTGGCCGCCGTGCTGCTGCCGCTGTTCGCCCTGTTGCTGCTGGCGTGGATAGACCCGCTGTTGGCGCTGGCCTGGCTGCCGCTGCTGCCCTTGCTGGCCTCGGTGCCGCTGTGGCTGGGATGGCGGGCCGAAGTCCAGGGCAAGCAGCTGGCATCCGTGCAGGCGCGGCTCAATGCCGACGTGGCCGAAGGCCTGCAGGGCCGCAAGGAATTCGCCGTGTTCGGGCAGGAAGACCGCTGGCTGCACAAGCTGGCGTCGAACGTGCAGAGCTTGCAGACGGCGCAGAAGAAGTACGCCGCCCGCGCCGGCCTTGAACAGGCGGCCATCGAGCTGCTGCAAGCCGGCGCGGTCGTGCTGGTGGCCCTGGCTGCGGGACATCTGGTGCTCAACCTGAGCGTGCCGCCTGCCCTGCTGCCGCTGGTGCTGGTGCTGGCCGCCACGGCGGCGCTGCCGCTGGCCGAGCTGGCCCAAAGCGCGCGCAAGCTGGGCGAGCTGAAGGCGGCGGCGCAACGCATCCTCCATGTGCTGCAGCTGCCCGAGCGCATACCGGACACGGGCCGCGCCACGCCCAAGCACGCGACGCTGAACTTCCGCCAGGTCGGCTTCGGCTATGCGGAGCGCCAGGTTTTGCAAGGCATCGATTTCCAGTTGCGGCCGGGCGAGATCGTCGCGCTGGTCGGCGCCTCCGGCGTCGGCAAGAGCACCTGCGGCAAGTTGATGCTGCGTTTCTTCGACGTGCAGGCCGGACAGATCTGCATCGGCGATACGGACATCCGCGACCTGTCGCTGGCCGCGCTGCGCCAGACGGTGGCCTATGTGCCGCAGGATGTCTACCTGTTCGAAGACAGCGTCGCCAACAATATCCGCCTCGGCCGGCCCGACGCCAGCATGGCAGAAGTGGAAAGGGTCGCCCGGCTGGCGCAGGCGCATGACTTCATCTGCCGCCTGCCGCAAGGCTACGACACGCCGTGCGGCGTGCGTGCCAGCCGTTTGTCCGGCGGACAAGCGCAGCGCATCGCCATCGCGCGCGCGCTGCTGCAACAGGCGCCCATCCTGGTGCTGGACGAGGCCACCTCCCACATCGACACCGTCGGCGAGCTGGCCCTGCACAAGGCACTGAACACCCTGCGGGCCGGGCACGGCATTTTGCTGATCGCACACCGGCCGTCCACGATACGCCAGGCCGACCGCATTCTCGTGCTGGAGCACGGGCGCATTGTCGAGCAAGGCAATCACGCCGAGTTACTGGCGCGCCAAGGCGCGTACGCGCGCCTTCTTTCAAATGAGTCCACATAAAGGTGATGAAGTATGAGTGTAGATAGTTGGCAGCATCCGTTGTCGTCCCGTACACCGTTCCGTCTGGCCGGTCCTTGCCTCCTCGGCATCGGCCTGGCCATGATCCAGCCAGCCAGGGCCGACGACCCGCAGCCCGCTTCAAACGCTCAAGCCACGCAACTGGAAACCATCCGCGTCAGCGCCAGGCGGCATGACGAAACCGATTACTCGGTGCCGATCAGTCTTCAGGCCTTCACCGCCGAAGACCTGGCTTGGCGCATCAGCCCGGGCCAGAGCAACGCCAGCCTGGCCCGCAGCGTGCCCAATCTCAGCTTCGTCGATCTGGGGACGACCTACAGCAACGTGTTCACCATACGCGGCGTGGGTTCCTTCATGCCGCTGTCCAGCGACGACAGCTCGGTCGTGGTGTATCTGAACGACGTGCCGCGCGCCGCCACCGGCGCCGCGCCCAGCCTGCTGGATGTGGAGCGGGTCGAAGTCCTGCGCGGCCCGCAAGGCACGCTGTTCGGCCGCAATACCCAGGGCGGCGCGATCCAGATCATCCCCAATGCGCCCGAGTTCCGCCGCAGCCTCAGCACTGCGCTGGAGGTGGGCGAACACGGCCATGTGTCCACCGACGTGGTGGCGAACACGCCGCTGGCGGACAAGCTGGCGGTGCGCCTGGCGCTGCGCTACACCGACCAGGACGGCCGGATACCGAATCTGTCGACCGGGACCAAGGACGGCGCGGTACGCGTGGGTGCGGCGCGCGCCTCGCTGCTGTGGGGCGTGGATGACCGCACGCTGCTCAGCGCCATCGTGTTCCAGGACCAGACGCGCAGCAGCGTGTCCCGCTTCGTCTGGCGGGAAAATCCCGCCTTTCCGCAAATCGCCCAGGACACCGAGACGCTGGGGCAATGGCGCGACAGCGGCGTCAGCGTCCGGCTGGAACACGACTTCCCGCTGATGAAGCTGACGGCGGTCAGCAGCTACCAGGATTCCAGCAACCGACAAGTCTTCGACCTGAGCGACGCGCTGATCAACGTCGCCATGACGCATCGTCCGGCGTCAGTATTCAATGTGCCGGGCGCGGACATGAGCTCGATGAACCTGCATGAAAAAACCATGATGCAGGAGCTGCGCCTGAACGCGCCCGCCGACAGCCCGCTGCAATGGACGGCGGGCTTGAACTACTTCCGCTCGGACTTCGACAACACCACCGTCGCGCGGGCGTCGCCGGCCGCCTTCAGTTTCGTCAGCACCCAGAACGGCCGCCAGTACAACCGCACGCGAACCGGCAGCACCTCACTGTTCGGCGAGGCCAACGTGCCGCTGGCCGCCAACATCAGCGGCATCGCCGGACTGCGCTACACGACCGAGCACAAGACCGCGAGCTATGTTTTCGACGGCAACGGCAATCCCATGGTCGTGCCGCACTTCGACGGCAAGGAGGAACTCGACGCCCATCTCCTGACCGGACGACTGGGACTATCGCACGACGACAACCGCGGCACCCTGCTTTACGCCACGGCGGCGCGCGGCGCATCCGCTGCCGGCTACTCGGCCCTGTCCACCAGCAGCCCACGCGGCAAGCTGGAGCCAGCCTTCCCCGAATCCAGCAACTGGACCTACGAGGCGGGCTTCAAATCCCGCGCACTGGCGGCCGGCCTGGACGTGCGCATGGCCGTGTTCTACAACGACGTGAAGAATGGCCACCTGGTCGTGTTCGACCCCGGCCAAGCGCTGTTGCGCCCGGTCTCGCTCGACTACCGCAGCCAGGGCGCGGAGTTGGAAGTGGAAGCACAGGCCACCCAGCGCCTGCACCTGCGCGCAGGCCTGGGATACACCAACGGCAAGCTGGCGCACGTGCCGCCGCAACATCTGTCCGGCGCGAAGAGTGGCGCTCCGTTGCCCAACGTCCCCAAATACAGCGTCGACCTGGCGGCCGATTACACCGTCGACGCCCGGTTGTTCGGGTTCGCCGGCCAGCTCAAGAGCAACGTCGGCTGGCAGTTCGTGAGCCAGCGCAGCACCGATATCAAGCAGAGTTTCTACCTGCCCGGCTACGCGCTGCTGAACGCCCGCCTGAGCTGGCAGTATCGCGACTGGAACCTCTACACCTACGCCAACAATCTGGCCAACCGTAGCTACGCCATGACCGGACAAGCCTGGTCGGCCGGCGTCAATTCCGTCCGCCCGGGCCAAAGCCGTGAGCTCGGTCTCGGCGTGATCAAACAATTTTAACGAAAGGACCCGCCATGCTCGACACGATCATAGACGGTGCTGTCAAGGCGCCTGCCGCGCATCCCAGCCGTACCTGGCCCATCCTCGGCGCGATAGTGGTGATCTACCTGGCGCTGGGCACCATCATGGGTTTCCTGCAAGGCCTGGGGCCGGTGCTGCGCGGCCAGGGCATCCCGCTGCGCGACATGCGCGGGCTGTTCCTGGTGTTGATACCCTTCGGCCTGGCGTTCTTGTGGGCGCCCTGGGTGGACCGCCTGCGCTGGCCCTGGCTGCGGCATCGCAGCGGCTGGATATTGAGCATGCAGGCGCTGGCGCTGCTGGCGGTGGTCGCCATGGCCGGGATGCCGATGCCGACCACGTCATGGTGGCCCACCTTGATCCTGGCCTGCATCGCCACCGCAGCGGTGGCGACCACCGATCTGGCGGTCGATGCCTTCTGCGTCGAGCACGTCAGCCCCGCGCATCGGGCGCGCGCGGCGGCGGCCAAGATGGGCGGGATTTCCATCGGCGTTTTTGTGGGAGGCGGCGTCATCGTCGGCGAATACGCGCGCTTGCAATGGCAAGGCAGCCTGCTGTGCATCGCCGCGATCCTGGCGCTGGCCTGCGTGCCGGTGCGCAGCCTGTCGACGCGGGAGCGCGGCGGCCGCACGGCGGCTCAGCGCGCCAATGCGGCCGCCGCGTCCAGTCTGCGCTCGGCCTTGCGCCACCAGGTCTTGCGGCAGCGGCTGCTGCGCGTCACCCTCGTGACGTGCAGCCTGCTGGCGCTGTTCAGTTTCAACCGCCTGCTGTTGACCGACATGGGCGTGCCGCTGGCGCGCATCGCCTGGCTGCTGGGCGCCATCACGCCGCTGGCCAACGCCATCGCCTGCCTGTTCACGCCCTGGCTGTGCCGGTGCTGGCCGGCACGCGTGGTGGCCTGGTGGGCGGCAGGAGTCGGCATCTGTGCGACCTTGCTGCTGGCCGCCGCGTATTGGAGCCAGCAGCACGATCTGGCGATCGCCGCGGCAATTGCCAGCAGCGCCGCAGCCGCCGCGCTCTACGTGGTGCTGGCCAGCCTGATCCTGGGATGGGCCGACCAGCGCCGCGCCGCCACCGACTATGCGCTCCTGTATGGCCTGGGGCGCCTGTTCGCGACGATAACGCTGCTGCTCCTGCCGGCCTGGATCGCGCACATCGGCTGGATACGGTTCTTGCTGGTCGACGCCACCGCATTCCTGCTCGCGCTGACGCTGCTGTTACGCCTGCCCCAGGCCGAGGCCGGACCAACATAAAAGTTTGATCAGTACCTCTCCGGCTCAGTGTCAGCTAAGCCGGAGAGGTTATAGTCATGTGCCGCCATCATATTGGATTTCCATGACTACTCTGAACACCGACCTGTTCCTGCTGCTAGCCGCGCCGCCTTCGCCCCCGCCGCCGGTGCTTGCCGCCGCCATCGCACTGGCCGAGACTGCCATCCTGGCCGTGCCGCTGCTGCTGGTGGCGGGATGGCTGCGCGGCAGCCCGGCCTGGCGCCAGGCGGCGCTGGAAGCATGCCTGGCGGCCGCCGTCGCGCTCGGGCTGGCGCAGCTGGCCGGCCTGTTGTTTCCCCACAATCGCCCGTT
This sequence comes from Rugamonas rivuli, assembly GCF_009380165.1. Taxonomy (GTDB): domain Bacteria; phylum Pseudomonadota; class Gammaproteobacteria; order Burkholderiales; family Burkholderiaceae_D; genus Rugamonas; species Rugamonas rivuli. The sequence continues at coordinate 181,154 of NZ_WHUF01000001.1, read as the reverse complement.
CATGGACGGCATCGCCCGCGCCTGGGTTGCTCACGCGCCGGACGCTTCCTTCCCCAGCGACCATCTGACGCTGCTGTGGTCCGTGGCCTTGAGCCTGTGCCTGCACCCCGCCACCCGCCGCGCCGGCGCCGGACTGGCCCTGCTGGGCGTGCCGATGGCGTGGTCGCGCATCTACATCGGGGTGCACTACCCTGCCGACATGGCCGGCGCGCTGTTGATCGGGGCCATCGGCGCCTGCGTGGCGCGGCAGTTGGGCGCGCTGCCGGCGCTGGCCTACCCGCCGGCCGAGCGCCTGTACCGCAGCCTGTTCCGGCCATTGATCCAGCGCGGCTGGGTGCGGGAGTAGGCCATGCGCGTGCTGCTGGTCGAGGACGACCCGATGATAGGCGCCGCCGCCCATGCGGCACTCAAGGCCGCGTCCTATGCGGCCGACTGGGTGCGCAACGGCCAAAGCGCGCTCGATACGCTGGCGTGCCAGCACTACGACCTGGTGCTGCTGGACCTGGGCCTGCCGGGCAAGGATGGCATGGCCGTGCTGCGCGCCGTGCGCGCGTCCGGCAACGAAGTGCCGCTGCTGATCATCACCGCGCGCGACGGCCTCGATGAACGCATCGAAGGCCTGGACAACGGCGCCGACGACTATGTGCCCAAGCCGTTCGAGATGAGCGAGCTGCTGGCGCGCATGCGCGCCGTGATGCGCCGCAAGGGTGGCAGCGCCGCGCCGGTGCTGAGCAACGGCGTGTTGACGCTGGACCCGGCCACGCGCCAGGCCTCCAGCGGCGAACTCACGGCGCAGCTGTCGAACCGCGAGTTCGCGCTGCTACAGGCGCTGATGCGGCGCCCCGGCGCCATCCTGTCGCGCAGCGAACTGGAAGAACGCATCTACGGCTGGGGCGAGGAAGTGGAAAGCAACGCGGTCGAATTCCTGATTCACGCGCTGCGCAAGAAATTCGGCGCGGGCGCCATCAAAAACGTCAGGGGGGTGGGATGGATGGTCGACAAAAGCATCTGAAGGATTCGCTGCAACTGCGGCTGTCGCTGTGGCTGACGGGCGGCATCCTGGCGGTGGCCGTGCCGGCCGCCGCGCTGTCGTTCGTGGCGGCTTATGACGAGGCCAACGAGCTACAGGACGACGCCCTGCGCCACGTGCACGCGCTGTTCGACCAGCACCGGCTTGTCGCGGCGCCGCTCCGCGCGGCAGACAGCAATCCCTTTGCCGGTGGCGACGAGGCGCGCGTGGTGGTGCAGTTGCTGCCGTCGCAGCCGGTGCCGGCACTGGAGCAGCGGACGGCCGACGAGCCACTTCAGCAGCTGGCCGCCCTGCCCGACGGCATCCACCGCCGCACCATCGCCGGCACGCCCTACCGCATCCTGCTGCAGCGGCTGTCCACCGGCGAGCGGCTGGCGGTAGCGCAGGCGGCCGCGGTGCGCGACGAGATCGCGCTGGAAGGCGCGCTGCGCACACTGCTGCCGCTGCTGGTGCTGCTGCCGCTGCTGCCATTGCTGGTGGTGCTGATGGTGCGGCGCGGCTTTCGTCCCATCGCCACGCTGGCCGGCGATATCGACCGCCGCAGCGAGCATGAACTGCAGCCGCTGGCGCCGGACTTTCTGCCGTCGGAAATGCGCCCCTTCGTTACCGCCATCAACCGGCTGCTGGAGCGTGTGGCGCAAGCCATGCAGGCGCAGCGCCGCTTCGTCGCCGACGCCGCCCACGAACTGCGCTCGCCGATGACGGCGCTGTCGCTGCAAGCCGAAGCGCTGGCCGACAGCGATTTGCCACCGGCAGCGCAAGCCAAGGTGGCGACGCTGCGTTCCGGCCTGCGGCGCGGCCGCGACCTGCTGGAACAGCTGCTGTCGCTGGCCCGCGCCCAGTCCTCGCCGGCGCCGGCCGCTGTGCGCGTGTCGCTGCTGCTGGTGTTCCGGCTGGTGCTGGAGGATCTGATGCCGCTGGCGCAGGCGCGCAACATCGATCTGGGCGTCACCAGCGACATCGACGCCGCGCCGCTGGCGAGCGAAGTCGATCTGCTGCTCATGGTGCGCAACCTGGTCGACAACGCCATCCGCTACACGCCCGACGGCGGCCGCGTGGACCTGGCGGTGCGGGTCGGCGCCGAGGGCATCGGCGTGGAAGTGTGCGACTCCGGTCCCGGCATCGCTCCAGAAGAACGGGAGCGCGTGTTCGATCCCTTCTACCGCGCACTGGGCAATGCACACACCGGATCGGGGCTGGGCTTGTCGATCGTGGCCGCGGTGGCACGCCGCCTGGGCGCGCGCGTCACGCTGGACTATGCGGACCGGCAGGCGCTGGCCGGGCTGCGGGCCAGCATCCTGTTCAGCCGCTGAGGCGCTTATTTCGCCTGCGCCTTGTCGATGGCCGCCAGCAGGTCCGTCATCGCAGCCTTGCAGGCGGCGGCATCGGGACGACCGGCGCGCAGCGCTTCCAGCGCGCGGTCGATCGCCTTGTCGACCACGTGCCAATCGGCGGCTGCGCGCGGCTTCAGGCCGGCCTCGGCCTCGTCCCACGAGGTCTCCAGATCCTTGATGCGTTTCTTGCCGCCGGCCAGGTCGCCGGCATCGACCAGCTTGGCCGTGTCCTGGGCGATGGCGCGGAATTTCCCCAGGTCGCCCAGCTTGGCGCTGCTGGCAGCCTGCGCGGCCGGCAGCAGCGGGCTCGATGGTGAGATGGCGGCCGCCGCCAGGATGATGGCCGCAGCGGCCGCGATGATGCCGCGCTTGCAGGTCGGGTTTTGCATATGTGCTCCTCTTGGTTGAAAAATGGATGTCAGTTGGCGCGAACGGTTGCCGGCGTCCTGCTCACGAACGCCACCAGGGCGGCAATCGCCAGCAGGAACACGATGCTGGTGTTGACAGCGCCCCAGCCGATGCCGCCGTATTCGGTCGATTGCGACAGCAGGTCGCCCAGCGAGGCGCCCAGCGGACGCGTCAGAATGTAGGCCAGCCAGAACGTCAGCACCGGATTGGCGCCGTTGCGCCTGGCTGCGTAGATGATCGCGATCAGCGCGCCGAAAGCCAGCACGCCCACGCGGAAGCCCAGCGCCAGCTCCTCCGTCGCCAGGTCGCCGGCCGCCGTGCCCAGCGCGAAGGTCAGCAGGATCGCCGCCCAGTAGAAACGCTCGCGGCGTCCGGTGTTGATGGTGGTGATGGACAGCGTTCGTTCGCGGCGGTACCAGGCGGTAAACAGCAGGGCCAAAAGAACGCCAAAGACGGCCGTGCTGATGTACAGGCTCACGCCCATGCGGTCGGTCAGCGCGTCGGTGATCTGGGTGCCCGCCACACTGAGCAGCACCACGCACAGCCAGTACAGCCATGGCACGAAACGCGTGCTGCGCAGTTGGGCCACCAGTGCGCCGGCCAGCAGCGCGGCGGTGATGCCGCCGGTGATAGCCGTGCCCAGGCCGGCGTTCACCGCCAGATAGTCGGCGCCGGTCTCGCCGACGGTGGTGGACAGGATCTTGATGATCCAAAAGCTCAGCACGGCCGCCGGCACCTTGTTGGCCAGAGCGCCGGGCGCGGTAGTTTGTAGGGTCATGCAACACCTTGTCGAAGTGGGAAAGGGAACGCGCAGTCAATCATGACGACTGACAATTAGCAGTCCATTAGCCTACGGATTTGTTATCGACAAACGCTGGTTGCTCGATGCCGCAGCCTTCCTGATCGCGCTGACGCTGCTGTTACGCGCCCCCCCCGCACGAGGGCCGCGTCAATTTCCAGTAACGCCCGAGCTACCCATTGCCCACTGGTCCAGAAATTCTGCCACTCTTTCCTCGATAAAGCTCTCGACAGTCCGCAGTCGGAGCAATGGGATACCGCTCTTGTGCAGAATACTTTCTTTCAGTGCGTCGCGCGCCGACTGCGGCTTCGTCTCGTGCGATCCGCCGTCCACCTCGATCACCCCGAGCGGCGTTTTACCCACCTTGAAATACACGACAAAATCACAGCTGGCGTGGTTGCTCATGAACTCCCGTTCGCGTGGAGTCAACGTTTCATTGGCCGGTGAGGCCAATTGGGACAAAAAGATCTGGGCGTGGAATTTCATCGCCCCATATGCATCGCGGTCCATCACCTCGCGCAGAATTTGCGCCACGATCTGCTCCGACATGTAGCGGGAATCCTTGGAACTCAGTCGGCGACGCAGCCTTTCGAGCGACCGATCATATTCCTTGTAGAGCAGATCGAAGGCCGACACGACGGGCGCGCGATGGATCTGTTTTTCCTCGGCGTAGTACTCGATGTAGCGCACCAGCGCGGCGACATGGCCATTGTTTGCGGTAAAAACATCGTCGCCCGTCACCAGGGTGAACTTGTTCTTTGCCCTCGACACCGCCACATTGACCAAATGCGGATCGTCCACGAAATCGAGATTTCGCCGGCTGCTGTACTTCTTGTCCAACACCGTAGAGAACACGATCTCGTCACACTCCCTGCCCTGGAATTTATGCACTGTGTCTTTGACGAAGTCCTCAGGCAGGCGGGTGCGAGAGAGCGCGACCTGCGCATTGTAGGGTGCGATGAATCCCCTGTTGCCCTCGCTATCCCAGTCGCTTACGCCATCCCAGTTGAGGACTTCCTGCACCGAATCCAGCTCCCGCAGGTTTGCATTGCTGCGCGTGTGATTCCCCTTGGCAGTAACGATCAGCTTCAACGATTCTTCACCGGCGTTTTGCGTCATGGGCACAAGCTGGTTGTCATAAAACTGCTGGTTGCAGAACTGGATGATCCTGGGGTGACAACGGTAGTGTTCCTTCAGCAGCGTCTTCGGTACGGTATCGTTGAAGACGCTGACGCACGAGTCAAGCAGGCTGTATTTTTCGCAATCGTAGAATTCAACCGGCGCCTCGACGCCAACGACCGCTGGAATATGCGGCAACTGTTTCCGGTCGCCGACAATGATCAGGTTTCTGGCGCAGCCCAAGGCCAGGATGCCCGGGACGATGTCCTGCTGCGAAGCCTCATCGATGATCACATAGTCGAGCAATGCGCCTTCGCCCATGGAGTTGATGATGGAATGCGTGCTGCTGCCAATAATGGGGAAGCGTTTTACAAAGGCGTCAAACTGCCGACGATAACTGCGGGCATCGAATTCTTGCTGGTCAGGGATGTGCCGGCGCAGATGCTGTTTGAGATAGCCCATCGACCACCGGGTCAACTGATCGAGCAAGGCATCGAAACGACCTCGCGCCAGCGCGTCCTGATGGGCCGCCAATGCCGCGCCCCTCTCCCCCAGCGCCTTGTCGTAATAATCAAGCTGCAACGCAAAGATCGCTGCCTTGCGCTTTTCCCGGCTATCAAAGGGTTTCATCCGCAGGATCTTGAAATTAAACAGCAGCTCGATCCTGTCCCTGATCTTGACGCGACGCTCGGCAAGATGGGCCAGATAAGCCATCAAGTCCGAAGACTCTTGTGGCGACAGACGGTACTTCTCCAGAGACACCGGCGCCTCGGTCAAATTGTCGCGCTGCCACTCCAGCAGGTAGCGCCGCTCCACCGCCAGTTCATCCATCTCGGCCCGCAAGCGCGCCACGGCGGCCTGTGCGTGAAGCTGCTGCTTCAGCTTTTGCATCGTAGCCTGAATGTCATCCATGGCAAGCGGGGGGACCTCGGGCTCCGCCGGCACCTTGGGCAAGGCATTGAAAAAAGCTGTACGGTTCTGCTCACTGCCCAGTCTGGCGGCAAGATAGCCCAGCCCGGCCGCGCCAAGTTTCTCGTAGACGTTTTCTACCGCGGCGTTGTTGTTGGACAGAATAGCGACGGTGCCTTTGCGCAGCAGGACATTGGCGACGATATTCAATATCGTCTGCGTTTTCCCAGTACCTGGCGGCCCCTCGATCAAACTGATTTGCGACGCAAACGCTTGTTCAACCGCCTGCTGCTGGCTTTCATTGACGCCGAATGGGTAGATGAAACCGCCACCCGATGCGCGCTGTCCGTTCTGCGCCGTGCAGTAGGCCTGCAACGCGGTATCTTCATGGGCGACCACCTTGTCAAGCTGGCGCAATACGTTCTCGGCGATCGGACGATTCTTCGCAGACGCGTGTTCCACCCTGGCCTGGGCAACCTCGGCAAAATAGCGGAATACATCCCCGTCCTTGATCGCCGTTTCGGCGACGAACACAAGATCGTCCGGATTCTCGATGTCGATCGTTGCGCTGCCGCGGGACTGCACAGCGGCAAACCGCCCGCCGTAGATAGACACGTCCTCAACCGCTTTGAACCGCACGCCGCCTTTGCTCGAAAGTAGCCCTCCCGGCACCACGACGGTAGGGTCAACTCGACAATTACTCAACGGACTGTGAAAGGATTTACCAGAGGGGAAGATGCAAGTCAGCATCAACTCCCCTTGCTTGGGTCCCCACCATATTTTCCAGTCGCTGATTTGCCTGGTCTTGTCCTGGCCATTCACCCAGATTGAAACCATATGTACCTTATATAAAAAACGGCTACGGTATATTACTATGGCCGGCCGAATCTCACATACATAATGCATTCCACTCTGTAAATAACAAGCAAATTAATAGCCATGACCGGCGTCAAGTTAATTAAAAATATATAAAAATCTCCGTTGGAATAAGCCAACACAGGCATTATCTTTTTGAAAATTAATGTAATACTACCCTTCACGGTGTGCCGTTCTTGCGCACATCCGATTCCCTCCAGAGTTATCACCATCCTCCGCTTGTTACTATTGGAAAGGTAGTGTTATGCCTGTCGATAAAATAAATAAGCCCGCATCCGGTTTTCAGCAAACATATGACGTGATAGTCATAGGCGGTGGCCCGATGGGGCTCGCCACCGCGTATTACAACAGCAAGCGTTCCGCCTCCACGCTGGTGCTGGAACAGTTCACCTTCTTCAACCAGCAAGGCAGCTCGGCCGGTGTTTCCCGCCAGTTCCGCATCCCCTACCCGGATGAATACATGGTGAAGATGGCCGAAGATGCCCTGCCTTACTGGGCCGAGCTGCAAGCCCACAGCCAGGAGCAGCTGCTGACGACGGTCGGCACCCTGTGGTTCGGCGACCCGACCGTCCAGTCGACGGAAGGCAACATCGCCGCCGCTGAGCTGGCCATGCAGGCGCAGGACGTGCCCTACACCTCCTTGACCGTGGAGGAAATCGAAGCGCAATATCATTTCAAAGACTTGCCGCAGAATTACCGGGGCCTGTTCCAGGCCGACGGTGCCAGCATCGACTTGCTCGCCACCCAGCGCACCCTGTACGACTGCAATCTGGCCAGTCCGAATGTGACGATGCTCGAACAGTCGCCGGTCATCGGCATACAGCAATCCGATCAGCTGTTCATGGTGACGACGCCGGGCGGCACTTATGTCGGCAAGAAGCTGGTGATCGTGCCCGGGCCTTATATCAACGACGTCATTAACCTGCTCGATTTCAGAATTGAAGCGACGTATTGGAACATGGCCTCGTGCTATTTCAAAAAAACCGACCCCGCCATTCAATATCCGACCTGGTTTGTTTTCCAGCAGCCGGATGGCAAGAGCGGTAATCAGTTCTACGGTTTTCCCGAGGTCGAATGGAATTACCCCGACTATATCCGGGTTGCGCCGGACTTCGTGATGACGCCGCTGTCCGATCCCAACCAGGCCAGCTTTATCCCCAATCCCGACGAATTGGCGTACACCTCCGAGTGGGTACGCAAGCATATGACCGGACTCGACCCCACCCCGCATTACAAGTCCACCTGCCTGGTGGCGCTGAGCACCATCGCCGGCAAGGAAATGCTGATCGACTTTGCCCCGAGCTATGTGCCCAACCACCGCAACATCGTCATGTACGCAACCGGCTGGGCCGCCAAGTTCGTGCCGCTGCTGGGCAGCATTCTGTCGGAAATGGCGCTCGACGGTAAAAGCTCGTACGACATCTCGCACTTCCAGACCGGCCAGCTCTACTTCAGAACCATGTAAATAATTTAGCTACTTATATCGGGAGTCCAAAATGGTTGACAAAAATACGGCATTGAACACCGGCATGCAGGATGGATTGAAATTCGACGTGGCCATCGTGGGCGCCGGCATTTCCGGCATCTACACCGCCTACCGCCTGACCACGGAAGGCGCCAACACGGGCAGCCAGGTACAAGTCTTCGACATGAACACCCGCATTGCCGGTCGGCTTGAATCGGTGCGCCTGCCCGGCATGCCGACGGTACAGGGCGAACTGGGCGGCATGCGCTACCTGACCTCGCAAAAGATCGTCACCACGCTGATCGAACAGGTCTTCGCCGATCAGATGGAAGCGGTTGAATTCCCGATGGGCGATCCGGCAGATCTGTATATGTACTTGCGCAAGGATCGCTGCAAGCAAAACGCCTGGACGGAAGCGCAGAGCAGGGGGCAGAAGCTGCTTACCCGCTACTACCTGGACGACGACGACATCGGCTTCAGCGCCGATCAGTTGTTCAGCAAAGTGATCTACGACGTGCTGACCGCGGATCCGTGGTTCCGCGAAAATTTCGGCCAGCACGTCCACCAGGTCGACGCCTACACCTACGTCATCGAACTGACGCTGCGGCAATGGGACCAGGTCAAGCCCTACCTGACCTACCACTTCGAAGGTTCGCCGTACGACAAACGCCTCGTCAACGACATCGGCTTCTGGAACCTGCTGAAGGACCAGGTATCGCAGGAAGGCTATACTTTCCTGTCGACCGCCGGCGGCTACTACTCCAACACCATCAACTGGAACGCGGCGGAAGCCTTCCCCTACATGATCGGCGACTTCTCCGCCGGCGCGGAATACAAGACCATCGCCGAGGGTTTCGACAGCACGGTCTATGCGATGGCGAACGACTATATGCGTCACGAAGGCGCATGCATCTGGTCCGAAAACAAGCTGCTGACCTTCAACCGGCAACACCCGCAGAGCGCCACCCATCGCTACGAACTCGTGTTCCTCAACCTGCGCTCGAACCAGCAATGGCGGGCGTATGCCAATCGCCTGGTGCTGGCGATGCCGCGGCACTCGCTGGAGCTTCTGGACCAGGACAACTTCTTCTTCAACGTCAATGAAAACACCGAGCTGAACAAAAACATTCGCTCGGTCATCAAGGAGCCGGCGTTCAAGATCCTGATGGGATTCGACACGCCGTGGTGGAACGAGCTGGGCATCACCGCCGGCCACTCCATCACCGACCTGCCGATGCGCCAGTGCTACTACTTCGGCACCGCGAAAGTGACCGACCATTCGATGCTGCTCGGCAGCTACGGGGATATGGAGACGGAGACGTTCTGGAAGGCCCTGTCCGACGATCCGGTGAAGTTCCGGCCACGCGCAACCAGGCTGGCGTCGCAGCTCGAAGTCGAAGCATTGAACGATGTCGCCGCCAGCGACACGATGGTCAAAGAAGTGGTCAAGGAGCTGCGCGAACTGCACGGCGTGGGTATCCCCATGCCCTACGTCACCTGGTTCAAGGACTGGGGCGACGACCCGTTTGGCGCCGGCTATCACGCCTGGAAAGCCGGCTACAAGGTGCAGGATGTGATGCCCTACATGCGCAAGCCCATGGCGACAGAAGACATACACATCTGCGGCGAAGCCTATTCCGACCAGCAAGGCTGGGTCGAAGGCGCCTTCTGCGAGGCGGAGAAAATGCTGCAGTCCTATTTCGGCCTGCCGCGTCCGAGCTGGCTGCCGGCTGATTATTACCTCGGCTGGTAGACCTCAAAAAGCCTGCGCGGGGGTCGACACCGGCCTCGGCGCAGGCCGCCAGGAAAACCTTGATCTTCAATAAGGTTCAAACTGAATGCCCGCTTTTCGCAGCAGGGACACCATCAAGCTCTTCCAGGGCCCTTCCGGCGACCACACACGCGCGACCGATTCATAGGCGAGCTCGGGCTTCTCGTGAAGGACGATGGCGCGATACAGGAAGGTCATGCTGGAGGCGCGCATATTGACCTGGCAATGGACCAGAACTTTGCGATCGCGCAGTCGCGCCATGGCCTCCACGAAGGACTGGAAGTCGGCTTCCGTGGGATTTCCGAAGCGGATAGGAATATTGATGAACTCAAGGCCCTGCTGGCGAACGATCTCCGCTTCGCCGGCAATGGCGTCCGACACGGTCGGCGGCGCCAGGTAGATGACTGCGCCAAACCCTTGCGCGGCCAGGCCGGCCAGTGCCTTGGCTCCAGGCTGGCCCGATGTGACCAGCCGGGGTGAGATCGTGACCACGTTCGGTGCCTCGATCACTACATCCGTCGCGGATGCCGCGCCACATGCCAGCAGCCCGGCGAGCAGCGCGAGCACCGCCATTGCGCGCCGCGTTTTAACCACGATACGGCCCCTTGACTTCGCCCCAGCCCCACTTGGGCATGGGCGCATCCTGATCGGCCTGCGCCCCCGGCTGCGAGTTGATGACAGCCAGACGCGAACCCCACTCAAGATAGCCAACCAGCGCCGAGCGGAATTCCGGGTCGTCCGGCATGGCCAGCAAGGCGTCGCGCTTGACATGCTCGTAGAAGCGCGAGGTCAGACGACGCAGGGCATCGATACCGCCCAGCCATTCGTACAGCGTAGGAATGTTTTCGGACATGCTGAACCTTTCAAATGCGGTCTAAGGCATCTAGGGTAGCAGGTCAATCAACGCGCGCGGCACATTTTGCGCATTTCACGAGTCTCGTGCGGCCTATCGTCCAGCCGCACTCCCTCGCCGCAACCGCCGCCCGCTTGGCCCATGCTTCCATGGGATCATTGGCGACTTCTTCGAATTCAAAGAACGCGCGGCAATCATGGGATTCGCACACGAGCATGAATTCACAGAACAGCATTTCTTCAAGCAAGTCATTCAACATTGCAATGGCCTTCTAAACGTGGGACAAAAAAACCTTTAAGCACATAGCCGTGTGTTGATCTGCTACGGGACGTCGAACAAAATTTGCCAGTCTTGGTCTGGATCGAAGCAGTCTGGCAGTTCGTCGCCAGCACGCCACGAACCAAAGAAATCTTCGACGTGTCCTTCGGACATGATATGAAGGATGTTCGTTGGCGCAGGATGCTTTCGCGCCAAATACCCTAGCCGATGCCCATCCTCTCTGTCGTGGAAATTGAACCCCTCAATTTCCATGTCAGTGACCTGCGAAATAAGATCGTTTTGCAATTCGAAAGATTCGGTTACGTTCTTTCCAATCGATGCTTCCAGCAACTCGGACTGTAACTGGGCAACTTCGAGAAAAAAACGAGAATATTCAAAAATATCGAAGTCTGGTTTTGGGAATCGATCACCGCTGGACGGCGCCCTGTACGAGATCAACTCTCTAAATGCTTTGAGATGAAGAACTGACTTCTTTAGTCGTCCCGATAGCTCCCGATTCAAATTTGCGATCTCGTCGCAGGCGACGTTGATAGTCTTCGAATGCGACATCAGCAAGATGTCACCGCCATTCCATGCCACGTTGGGGCTGGTTAAAGCAATCGCGCGGAGAGAATGCAAGACGGTGTAGTAGCTAAGGTAGGACGTTACTGCGCGCAGATTCCTTTCTTCCGCATACTTCAAGCTTTGAGCCATCACGGAAGCAGCCAAGACCATTTTGGCCGAAAAGTAGACTCGCACTGTCCACTCAGAATTTAAGTCTTCGCTCCATTTTTTTGTCAGCAGCGCAAATTGCTGCATCAAGTCTTGTGAGCGGCGAGATACAGATTTTTCTTCGCAAAGTAAAGGGATCTGTTGAAAATCATACCACCACTCTCGGCCCGCATACTGGGCGCGACCACCTAGCAGTTTTTTAACCTGGATGTGTGTCATCTAATGAATCCAATAAGCACAAAGCTTTGAAAATGAGCCTGGAACGATAAATGTCCACAACTGGCCTTGCGGCCATCAGAACTTTACGTTGCCTGACACCTGTTGTCATGCAGGCCTTTGACGTCCTTCGCGTAAAAATCTGCACCACCGTTAAGGTCACGCCATGAAAAATGCCATTGATGATGCAGTCAAGATCATCAATGGCATTCATTTATCCCTCTAGGGTAAAAAACTAGAAGGCGGGCTCATTCCCACTCGATGGTCGCAGGTGGCTTGCCGCTGATGTCATACACCACGCGGTTGATGCCACGCACTTCGTTGATGATGCGGTTCGACACTTTACCCAGCAGCGAGTGCGGCAGGTGCGCCCAGTGTGCGGTCATGAAGTCCTGCGTCTGCACGGCGCGCAAGGCCACCACGTATTCGTAGGTGCGGCCATCGCCCATCACGCCCACCGATTTCACCGGCAGGAACACGGCAAACGCCTGGCTGGTCGCTTCGTACCAGTTGGTCGGCACGCTGTCCTGGTCGAAGCCTGGCACCACCACCGGCTCGTACGGCGTGTTGCGCAGTTCTTCGATGAAGATCGCGTCGGCGCGGCGCAGCAGGTCGGCGTAGTCCTTCTTCACTTCGCCCAGGATGCGCACGCCCAGGCCAGGGCCTGGGAACGGATGACGGTAGACCATGTCATGCGGCAGGCCCAGCGCCACGCCCAGCTTGCGCACTTCGTCCTTGAACAGTTCGCGCAGCGGCTCCAGCAGCTTCAGCTTCATGGTCTCCGGCAGGCCGCCCACGTTGTGGTGGCTCTTGATGGTCTGGCCCTTCTTGCCCTTGCCGGCCGATTCGATCACGTCCGGATAGATGGTGCCTTGCGCCAGCCATTTGGCGTTGACCAGCTTGCCCGACTCGACCTGGAACACTTCGACGAATTCGCGGCCGATGATCTTGCGCTTCTGCTCGGGATCGGTCACGCCTGCCAGGTGGCCCATGAACTGGTCTTCGGCATCGACGCGTATCACTTTGACGCCCAGGTTCTTGGCGAACATGTCCATCACCATCTTGCCCTCGTCCAGGCGCAGCAGGCCGTGGTCGACGAACACGCAGGTCAGCTGGTCGCCGATGGCGCGGTGGATCAGCGCCGCAGCCACCGACGAATCGACGCCGCCGGACAGGCCCAGGATCACTTCATCGCTACCCACTTGCGCGCGGATTTTCTCGACCGCTTCCGAGATGTAGTCCGGCATGTTCCAGTCCGATTTGCAACCGCAGATCTCGTGCACGAAACGGCCCAGCATGGCCTTGCCCTGCACCGTATGGGTCACTTCCGGGTGCCACTGCACGCCGTAGAAGCGCTTCTCTTCATTGGCCATGGCGGCGATCGGGCAGCTCGGGGTGTTGCCCATCAGGACGAAGCCCGGCGGCATGTCCAGCACCTTGTCGCCGTGGCTCATCCACACTTTCAGCATGCCGTGGCCTTCGTCGGTGACGAAGTCGTTGATGCCGTCGAGCAGCTTGGTGTGGCTGCGGGCGCGCACTTCGGCGTAACCGAATTCGCGCACCAGGCCGTTCTCAACCTTGCCGCCCAGCTGGGCCGCCATGGTTTGCATGCCGTAGCAGATACCCAGCACCGGCACGCCCAGTTCGAACACGGCGTCCGGCGCGCGCGGGGCGTCGCCTTCCAGGGTCGAGCTGTGGCTGCCCGACAGGATCACGCCGGCGGCGCCGTAGTTGCGCACGAACTCGTCGCTGACGTCGTACGGGTACACTTCCGAGAACACGCCGGAGTCGCGCACGCGGCGCGCGATCAGCTGGGTGACTTGGGAGCCGAAATCGAGAATGAGGATTTTTGAGTGCATGTGTAATGTACTGGAGAGGTAATGAATAGAAAAACGCCGGCTTAGCTAAGCCGGCGTTGCAAGGACTGTTTAGTCGCCGGAACGGTAGTTCGGCGCTTCCTTGGTGATCTGCACGTCGTGCACGTGCGATTCGCGCATGCCGGCCGAGGTGATCTCGACGAACTCGGCTTTGTTGCGCAGTTCGTCGATGGTGGCGCAACCGCAGTAACCCATCGATTGACGCACGCCGCCGACCAGTTGGAAGATGATCGCCAGCACGCTGCCTTTGTAGGCGACGCGGCCTTCGATACCTTCAGGCACGAACTTGTCGGCCTTCATGGTGGCGTCCTGGAAGTAGCGGTCGGCCGAACCGTCCGACATCGCGCCCAGCGAACCCATGCCGCGGTACGACTTGTACGAACGGCCCTGATACAGGATCACTTCGCCTGGCGCCTCTTCGGTGCCGGCAAACATGGAGCCCATCATCACGGTCGACGCGCCGGCCGCCAGGGCCTTGGAGATGTCGCCCGAGAAGCGGATGCCGCCGTCGGCGATACATGGCACGCCGGTGCCTTCCAGTGCTTCGGCAACGTTGGAGATCGCGGTGATCTGCGGTACGCCGACGCCGGCCACGATACGGGTGGTGCAGATCGAGCCTGGGCCGATGCCGACCTTGACCGCGTCCGCGCCGTATTCCACCAGAGCTTTAGCGGCAGCGGCGGTGGCGATGTTACCGCCGATGACGTCCACGTGCGGGAACTTGGTCTTGATCCATTTCACGCGGTCCAGGATGCCTTGCGAGTGGCCGTGGGCGGTGTCGACCACCAGCACGTCGACGCCGGCGGCGACCAGCAGTTCGATCCGCTCTTCATCCTTGGCGCCAACGCCGACAGCGGCGCCGACCAGCAGCTTGCCCTGCGAGTCTTTCGACGCCAGCGGGTGCTCGGTGGATTTCTGGATGTCTTTGACAGTGATCAGGCCGCGCAGTTCGAAGGCGTCGTTGACGACCAGCACGCGCTCCAGGCGGTGCTTGTTCATCAGGCGCTTGGCTTCGTCGCGGTCGGCGCCTTCCGCGCCCTCTTTGACGAACACCAGCTTCTCACGCGGGGTCATCTTGGCGCGCGCTTCGGCGTCCAGTTCCTGTTCGAAACGCAGGTCGCGGTTGGTGATGATGCCGACCACTTCCTTGCCTTCGACGACAGGGAAGCCGGAAATGCCATATTGCTCGGTCAGCTTGATGACGTCGCGGATCTTCATGGTCGGCGGGATCGTGATCGGATCGCGCAGCACGCCGGCCTCGAAACGCTTGACGCGCGCTACCTCGCGAGCCTGATCCTTGGGATTCAGGTTCTTGTGGATGATGCCGATGCCACCCTCTTGTGCCATGGCGATCGCCAGGCGGGCTTCAGTGACCGTGTCCATCGCTGCGGACAGCAACGGGATGTTCAGACTGATGTTACGGGTCAGGCGAGTTTTGAGGGACGTATCGGCAGGCAGAACATTCGAGTACGCTGGGACGAGAAGCACGTCATCAAACGTGAGTGCTTTTTGGAGTAGACGCATAGCATTTCCTATAGGCGCAAAAGCAGATTATACAGAAATCGCGGCATCTTGTCCTTAACTTCTAGAAAGCACTGCAGCCCCCGCCGCCGCCCACCGTCCCGGCAGGGCAGCTTGCCGTTCCACCGGTGGGATTTGGATAGTTTGCTCGTTGTAAATAACTGATAGGATTGCCCCGCATTAAATTGCAAAACGGGTAATGTTTATCAATATTTATCACGAGCGAAATTAAATGAAAATCATTCGTCACTCCATGCTCTTCGCAGCAATTACCGCAATCTCTGCCGCTCATGCCCAGACTGCCCTGACCATCGCCCAACTCCAGGCATCGAACGCCTGCTCCACTCCCGCCTACATCACCGATGCCGGCAAAGAAGGCATGTTCGTTGCGTCCTCGGACACCTCCAGCGAGGCGAATGGCGGCACGACCTTATGGTGCAACGCCGGCGGCCCGAACAAGAAGTTGTACAAGCGGGTCTACGACAGCACGATCAATGCCAAATGGTTTGGCCTGACAGAAGGAGCAACGGATAACTCCGTCGCAGTGCAGAATGCGATCGACGCGGCAAGGAACGGGCAAGAAGTACTCATTCCGGAGGGGCGTTATCAATTCCAGAATTCCATCACCTTGCACGACGAAACGTATATCCATTTCACGGCACGGGGCGAGTTGACGTTTGGCGCCAGGGACGGAATCATCGTGGAGGGTCGGTTTGGACACGTCCTGAACCTGACCAGGCTACATGGCATGCCTTGGGAGGATCATCCACGTTACGGCTACGTCGGATCGGGCATCACCTTGATGAATGCCCAGTTCGCAACGGTCAAGGTAAATTGGATTGATGGTTTCCAAAATGCGATCAAGCTATCGGCCAGAGGACAAAACGGCTCGCAATATAACAAGATAGACTTCGATGGCTTAAAAAATAACGACGTGGGTATATTGCTGACCACTGAAAACGACGGCATACATAACTGGGTAACAGAAAACACTTTCACCGGCGGGAAGATTACCGGCCTCACTGGTCTCCTATCCGCCCCTGGCCCCGGCGCAGACAGCTTCAACGGCAACAAATTCTACAACCTGGGATTTGAAGGCTTGACCACCGCGGTGGATGCGACCGGCTTCGTGCGGAACATATTCTTCGCACCCCGGCTTCTGGGGGCCGAAGGGGTGCAGAACGGCTTCAAGTTCAGCGCAAATTCGATTAACAACGTCATTCTCTCAACGGCGATTTATGAGGGCGCGTTTGTATCGAAAGACACGCCTGGGAATGCTGGTTCGGGCACTCTGGTAATCGGCACCATGTCGACGCCGGTTGGACGGACATCGGGCGTGCTGAGCGTTGCAGATACCAACGGACGCTTCCTTGGCTTGATGCGCGATGAAAACTCGGAAACGATCAAAGAAAGCAAATCGCGGATACTCACGCTGTCTTCGCAGACTAATGTCTCCAAGTAATAGCGTACAAGCGTAAGTTCTCTTCAGCAAAGCGGCTCCCTTGGCGGAGTCGCCCCCCCCTCTGGCACACGGTCGTCCGCATGCCACCTCATCGCACAAAGTGTTGCGCAATTAAACATTAACCAAGAAAAATATCTTTTTCCTACTGGAAAATTGATTTATATTGAGGCAAAGAAAGTTCAATCGTGCGCCTCATGTGGAGCAATCGTGTTAGAAAAAGAAACTCTTCGTATCGCGGCCATCGTGGCCGCCCTGTTAGTCATGCTCATCGCGGCAGACTACATAGAGGACTTTGACGTCCGCCAGTCCAACCGGATTACGCATCGCTGATCCCCGGCCAACCCTCCCCTCCCGGACGCGCCCCGCCGCGTCGACAATTACCTTCTCCGCAACTTTTCCCATAGAACATGTTGCAAAAAAACCTCGGCTTTTTGACCACATTCAAACCGGCCGGAAGCTGCTTGTTTGCTAGCTAAGACGGGCTCAACACTATCGATTTAGAGTAATTTGATAAACAATATATATAGAAAACCAAGAACAATTGCTGTACTTTATTAAACGTAGTCATTTGGGCCAGAGGCATACAACCATTGCCGTCTGACATGTTCAACGCGCTCGCTTGCCGTAGCGAATTGTATGCAAGCAAACAATACCATTGGGGCATCATGAACTTGAATAAATACCTGATCGGACTCGTAGCCACCGTTGCTACCAGCTCCGTCTTCGCCAGTCCTTTGTTGAACGAAGGATTCAATGACATCAGCACCCTCGGCGCAAGCGGCTGGGTGATGACCAACAACAGCACTGGCTCGGTCGGAGGGGTCAACAACGTGATCGGCTCGACCAACTGGTTCCAGGGCGACCCGGGCTATTTCGGCGCCGCTTCCGGCCCCGCAAATTCCTACATCGCGGCCGACTACACCAACGCCACTTTTGGCGGCACCGTCAGCAATTGGCTGCTGACCCCGGAGCTGGCACTGTCGAACGGCGAAAAGCTGAACTTCTCGCTGCGCCTGCTCGGCCAGGGCTTTACCGATAACGTCGAGGTCTACTACAGCACCCACGGCGCCAGCGCGAACGTCGGCTCGACCATCTCGTCGGTCGGCGATTTCGTCCTGCTGCACCCGGCATACACCTCCAGCACCGACACCGGCTGGGTGAACTACTCGGTACCGCTGTCCGGCCTGTCCGGCGACACCACCGGCCGCTTCGCATTCCGCTACGTCACCGCTGCCGGCGACGGCAACTTCGTCGGCATCGACTCGGTCAGCGTCAGCGCCGTACCTGAGCCTACCGCTGCGCTGATGCTGCTGCTGGGCCTGGGCGTGGTCGCCGTCAGCCGCAAGAAACTGCGCCTGCTGGCACTGGCCGGCCTGTCCGCCAGCACCCTGGTGGCACAAGCCGCCGAGCCGCAAGTCACCGGCCCGAATGGCCTGATGAGCTTCCCGAACGCCCGCGTCGTCGTCCAGCCTGAGCTGAACGTCAACGCCACGCCAACCGGCAACGGCATGGTCGCCTATAAAGATGCAGGCACCGGCCAACTGGTCGGCCCGTCGGCAGAACAGGCCGCCGAACTGGCTGCCGCAGCCGTACCGTCCAGCAGCGCCAAATTCGCCCCAGCCGGCGCCCGCGTCAAAGCCGGCGGCCGCGCAGCGCCGCTGACCACCTCGCGCGGCGGCGTCGGCCTCGCGCTCGACGAATCGACCGCCAGCTTTGCCGTCGTCCAAAAGGATGCTGACGGCAAACTGATCGAATCCTGCGTTCCCGGTGAGGACGTCGCCCACCACCTGGCCCACGGCCATAGCCTGCCAGCCGTGCAAGGAGAAAAACAATGAAGCGCTTCACCCTGAACGCCATGGCCGCTGCGGCCGCCTGCCTGTTTGCCTCGTCGACCTGGGCTGCTGCAACCATCGTCATCGTCAACGGCGACCCTGCCAACGTCGGCTTCAATGACCCGACCGTGGTCGCACCGGTCGGCGGCAACGCCGGCACCACGCTGGGCGTGCAGCGCCTGAACGCCTTCCAGGCCGCCGCCAACAAATGGGGCGCCACCCTGACCAGCAGCAGCACCATCCGCGTGCTGTCGACCTGGGAAGCGCTGACCTGCACCCCGACCTCGGCCGTGCTCGGCAGCGCCGGCGCGACCCAGGTGTTCCGCGACTTCGCCGGCGCACCGCAGGCCGGCGCCTGGTATGGCAAGGCGCAGACCGGCAAGCTGACCGGCAGCGATCCGGACAGCAGCACCGCCGATATCCGCGCCCGCTTCAACATCAACCTGGGCAAGTCCACCTGCCTGTCCGGCTCGCCGTTCTATCTGGGCCTGGACGGCAACCACGGCACCGCCGTCGACCTGGTGACGGTGCTGACCCACGAGTTCGGCCACGGCCTGGGCTTCCAGACCTACACCAACGGCTCGACCGGCGCCCAACTGGCCGGCACGCCGAGTATCTGGGACTTCTTCCTGAAGGACGCCACCACCAACAAACTGTGGAAAGACATGACCGACGCCGAGCGCGCCGCGTCGTCGCTCAAATCCGGCAAGCTGGTGTGGACCGGCGCGATCGCCAACGGCGCCGGCTCCACCCTGCTGCAACAGGGTTCGCCTGCGCTGACGCTGATCAGCCCGGCCAATATCGCCGGCACCGTCCAGGTCGGCACCGCCAGCTTCGGTCCTGCGCTGAGCAGCCCGGGCATGACCGGCGAAATCATGCCGGTGGTGGACACCGCACCTAACCTCGGCCTGGCCTGCGGCCCGCTGTCGGCAGCCAATGCCGCCGCGGTCAACGGCAAGATCGCCCTGGTCGATCGCGGCGTCTGCTCGTTCACCATCAAAGCCAAGGCTGTACAGGATGCCGGCGCGATCGGCGTGATCGTCGCCGACAACGTCGCCGGCTCGCCGCCGCCAGGCCTCGGTGGCGCCGATCCTAGCGTCACCATTCCTGCGGTGCGCATCTCGCTGGAAGACGGCAACGCGCTGAAAGTGGCACTGTCCAAGCGCACCCGCCTGCACTCCAACGTGTTTGCCAACCTGGGTGTGAACCTAGCCATGCGCGCCGGCGCCGATGCGTCCGGCCGCCTGCTGATGTTCGCGCCGAATCCATACCAGGGCGGTTCGTCGGTATCGCACTACGACACCAGCGCCTTCCCTAACCTGCTGATGGAGCCGGCAATCAACGGCGACCTGACGCATGAGGTCACGCCACCGTTCGACCTGTCCTTCCCGCTGCTGCGCGACATCGGCTGGTAAGACATCCCTGCTCTTTGCCGAAAGCCCGTCGTCCACCCGGACGGCGGGCTTTTTTGCTTTCCAGTTGACAGTTGCTGTGAATCATGGCGAAATCTATGCGTGCCCTAAGGAGCGTCCCCATGAAACACCGTACTCTGCATTGCCTCAGCGGCGCCCTGTTGCTGGCCGCATCCTCGCTGGCAATCGCCCAGTACATGTGGCTCGACGACAAGGGCGTCAAGCAGCTGTCGGACCGCCCGCCGCCGCCGTCGGTGCCGGAGCAGCGCATATTGAAGGCGCCCGGCAAGGCGCCGTTCAATCCCAACGCCGCAGCGCCGGCCGAGGCCGAAGCACCCGCCGCCGACGCCGCCACCCCGGATGCGCCGCCCGCCAAGCGCCCGCCCACGCTGGCCGAGCGCAACGCCGACTTCAACAAGCGCAAGGCCGACGCCGCAGCAGCCGACAAGAAGGCCGCCGCCGAAGCCCAGCAGAAAGCCGACATCGCCGCCAACTGCGACGCCGCCCGCAAGAATCAGCAGGCGCTGGCCGACGGCCTGCGCCTGAGCAATTACGATAAAAACGGCGAACGCGGCATCATGGGCGACGAGGAACGCGCGGAAATGGCGAAAAAGAACCAGAAAGTGTTGGCTGGCTGCAAATAGCCCCTGTCGGGGCAAGGCCAAGCTGCCGTATGATATCGCTATCAAACATGCATATGACCGGCACCTCATGATCAAGACTGCAGCGAACAAGAGCCGCGCCAGCGGCCGCATCACTTTGGCGATGGTGGCCGAACGCGCCGGCGTGGCGACCATGACCGCCTCGCGCGCCATCACCCAGCCGGACATGGTGTCGCAGGCGCTGCGCGACCGCGTGGAACAGGCCGTCACCGAACTGGGCTACGTGCCCAACCGCGCCGCCCGCGCGCTGGCTTCGTCGCAGTCGAAGGTGATCGCGGTGCTGGTGCCGTCGCTGTCGAACGCAGTGTTCACCGAAGTGCTGGCCGGCGTCCAGGATGCGCTCGACGCCGACGACTACCAGATCCTGATCGGCAACACCCGCTACTCCGACAAGGAAGAGGAAAAGCTGATCGGCACCTACCTGCAATCGAATCCCGACGGCATGCTGCTCTCCGGCCTGAGCCACAGCCCGCGCGTGCAGCAGATCCTGACCAATTCCCGCGTGCCGGTGGTGTCGATGATGGACATGTCCACCGACCCGGCTCAGCTGACGGTGGGCTTCTCGCAGTTCCAGGCCGGCCACGCGATGACGCGCTACCTGATCGAAAAAGGCCACAAGCGCATCGGCTTCATGGGCGCGCAGCTGGACGAGCGCACGCTGCGCCGCGCCGAGGGCTACCGTCGGGCGATGCTGGACGCCGGCCTGGCCGACATCAAGCTGGAAGTGATGGTGGGCGAGCCGTCGACCATCGCACTGGGCGCCGAGCTGGTGGGCCGCATGCTGGCGCAGGCGCCCGATTGCGACGCCATTTTCTGCTGCAACGACGACCTGGCCCACGGCGCCATCTACCAGTGCCAGCGGCGCGGCATCGCGGTGCCGTCGCAGCTGGCCATCTGCGGCTTCAACGATCTGCCGGCCTCGGCGTGGATGAATCCCTCGCTGACCACCATCGGCACGCCGCGCTACCGCATCGGTTTCGAGGCCGCCAGGCTGCTGCGCGCGGTGATCAAGGGCGAAGAGCCGGCCAACCGGCAGGTCGACCTCGGCTTCACGCTGATGGCGCGCGAGAGCGCCTGATAAACGCCTGAGGGCCGCACCGCTGCTGCGTCGCAGCATCAATTCCGGTTTACAAATTACGCCAAAGCCGTACACTGAGCCCACTATTGTTAGCGCTATCATCATGCACACACCACTGACCTGGCGCGAAAAGATCGGCTACGGCGTCGCCGATATGGGTTTCAATTTTTATTGGACCAATATCGCCACCTTCCTGCTGATCTTCTACACCGACGTCTTCGGCATCTCGGCCGCGGCGGCGGCGTCCATGGTCTTCACCATCAAGATCGTCAACGCCTTCACCGATCCGCTGATCGGCGCCGCCGCCGACCGCACCGTCACCCGCCACGGCAAGTTCCGTCCTTACCTGATATGGCTTCCCGTGCCGCTGGCCTGCGCCGCCCTGCTCACCTACACCACGCCCGATCTGCCGGACGGCGGCAAACTGGCCTGGGCCTACGGCACCTATCTGCTGATGATGATCTGCTACACCTGCATCAACATCCCGTACAACGCCTTGTCCGGCGTGCTCTCCGCCGATCCGCAGGAGCGCGCCACCGTCAACAGCCTGCGCTTCATCTTCGCCTTCGCCGGCGGCACGCTGGTGACGGCGGCCACGCCGGCGCTGGTGCGCTGGCTGGGCGGCGGCAATGAGCAGCTGGGCTGGCAATTGACGATGCTGGCGTGGGGCGTGCTGGCCTCGGCCCTGTTCGTGCTGACCTTCCTGAACACGCGCGAACGCATCGCACCGCCCGCCGCGCAAAAGACCAAGGTATGGCAAGACCTGCGCGACCTGTCGCAGAACCGCCCGTGGACGGTGCTGTTCTTCCTGGCGCTGATCATCATGATCACCATCACGCTGCGCACCACCAGCGCGGCCTACTACTTCAAGTACGTGGTGGGCAGGCCGGAGCTGATGCAGGGCTTCGTGCCGGCCTATATGATCTCGGCCGCCGCCGGCGCCGCGCTGACGCCGTTCCTGACGCGCTTCATCGACAAGAAGCGGCTGATGATGCTGCTGATGAGCGCCACCTCCCTGCTGTCGCTGGCCTTCTTCTTCGTCGGCCGGGAGCAGGTCGAACTGATGTTCGCGCTGCAGATCGCCACCGGCCTGGTGCTCGGTCCGAAATCGCCGCTGGCTTTTTCGATGTACGCCGACACCGCCGACTACAACGAATGGCGCACCGGCCGCCGCGCCACCGCCATGACCTTCGCCGCCGCCACCTTCTCGCAAAAGCTGGGCACCGCCGTCGCCGTGGCGGTTATCGGCTGGCTGTTCACACGGCTCGGCTACGTCGCCAATGTGGCGCAGTCGTCCGGTTCGCAGGCAGGCATCGTGTGGCTGATGTCATTGATACCGGCGGCGTTCGCGCTGTTGGCCGTCGCCGCCATGTTCTTCTATAACCTCGACAACGCCAGGCTGGTACAGATCCAGGCGGATCTGGCCGCGCGCAAAACCTCATGATGGAGATCGCTTGATGCTACGCCCCACCCACAACGGCGACCGCTACGAACTGACCAGCCCCACGGCGATGCCGCGCGCGGCGGGCTTCCTGTGGAACCGCAGGATGATGATCCAAGTGACCTGCCGCGGCTACGCCACCGCGCAGTTCATGCAGCCGGAGCCCGCCAAGTATGCGCACGCACCCAACCTGGAGGCCAAGACCTTCATGCAGCCGGAGCAGAACTACTACGCCCATCATCCGGGCCGCTTCTTCTACATCAAGGACGAGGACAGCGGACAGCTGTTCTCCGCGCCGTACGAACCGGTGCGCGCGCCGGTGGACGCTTTCGCTTTCTCGGTCGGCAAAAGCGACATCGCCTGGACCGTCGAACACCTGGGCGTGCGCGTCGAACTGACACTGAGCCTGCCCACCGACGACGTGGCGGAACTGTGGTCGCTGCGCGTGACCGACTTGTCCGGCCGGCCGCGCCGGCTGAGCGTCTATCCCTACTTCCCGATCGGCTACATGTCGTGGATGAACCAGTCCGCCGAATACCGCGCGGACCTCGGCGGCGTGGTCGCCAGCAGCGTCGCGCCGTACCAGAAGGTGGCCGACTACTTCAAGCAAAAAGACTTCAAGGACAAGACCTACTTCCTGTGCGAGGAAGCGCCGCAGGCCTGGGAAGCGCAGCAGCACGCCTTCGAAGGTGAAGGCGGCCTGCATCATCCCTCTTCCATCCAGGCCGACCAGCTCTCCAACAGCGACGCACGCTACGAAACGCCAACAGCCGCCGTGCAGTACCACCTGGCGCTGGCCGGGCATGCATCGCACGACTACCGCTTCCTGTTCGGCCCCGCCTTCGACGACGCCGAGATCGCGGCCATGCGCGCCAGGTACCTGAGCGCCGCCGCCTTCGACGCGGCGCGCCGCGACTACGCCGCCTACATCGCGGAAGGCCGCGGATGCCTGCACATCGAAACGCCGGATCCGGAACTGGACAACTTCGTCAACCACTGGCTGCCGCGCCAGGTGTTCTACCACGGCGACGTCAATCGCCTCAGCACCGATCCGCAGACCCGCAACTACCTGCAGGACAATATGGGCATGAGCTTCATCCAGCCCGGCGTGATGCGGGCAGCCTTCCTGCACGCGCTGTCGCAGCAGGAAGCCAGCGGCGCCATGCCGGACGGGATACTGCTGGCCAAAGGCGCCGAACTCAAATACATCAACCAGGTGCCGCACACCGACCATTGCGTATGGCTGCCGGTGGCGCTCAAGGTCTACCTCGACGAGACCAACGACTACGCCATCCTCGACGAGGAAGTGGTCGGCCACGAAAGCGGCATCGCTCTCACCGTCTCCGAACGCGTGAGCAGCGCCATGGACTGGCTGCTGCACGCGCGCGACCAGCGCGGCCTGAGCTACATCGCGCAAGGCGACTGGTGCGATCCGATGAACATGGTCGGCTACAAGGGGCGCGGCGTATCCGGCTGGCTGACGGTCGCCACGGCCTACGCGCTGAACCTGTGGGCCGACATCTGCGACCGGCACGGCGGCAGCGCCTCGCTGACGGAGAGCGCAAAACACTTCCGCGCCGGCGCCAAGGCCGTCAACCGCGCCGCCAACGAACACCTGTGGGATGGCAACTGGTACGCGCGCGGCATCACCGACGACAACGTCGCCTTCGGCGTCAGCAAGGATGTGGAAGGCCGCATCTGGCTCAACCCACAGGCCTGGGCCATCCTCGGCGGCGCGGCCGGCGAGGCGCAGCGTGCAGCCATGCTGGAGCAGGTCGAGCGGCAGCTGGCGACGCCCTACGGCGTGGCCATGTTCGCGCCGCCGTACAGCGCCATGCGCGACGATGTCGGCCGCGTCACACAGAAGCATCCCGGCTCGGCGGAAAACGGTGCGGTCTACAATCACGCCGCCGTGTTCTACATCTACAGCCTGTACACCATCGGCGAGGCTGACCGCGCCTACAAACTGCTGCGGCAGATGCTGCCGGGACCGGACGAAAACGATTACCTTCGACGTGGCCAACTGCCGGTCTTCATCCCCAACTACTATCGCGGCGCCTGGCATCAGTATCCGCGCACCGCAGGCCGTTCCAGCCAGTTGTTCAACACCGGTACCGTGTCCTGGGCCTACCGCTGCTTCATCGAAGGCCTGTGCGGATTGCAGGGTGACGGCGACGGGCTGCGCATCGCGCCGCAACTGCCGAAGGAGTGGGACCGCATCAAGGTCACGCGGACCTTCCGGGGCGCGACCTTCAAGCTGTCCATACAACGCTCGGACGTAGCCGAAACACAGGTCTGGAGCGAAGGTAAACGTTTGACCGATTGCCGCGTTACCGGTATCGTGGCAGGTGGAGCACACGCGCTGGACGTATTGATCCCGCGTTGAACGATCAATTCAAATTATAAGGACACGGTAATCGTATGAAGAAGCGTCTCTGGCTGTCACTCGCACTGGTTTATCCCCTCATGCTGGCCCACGCTGCGGATGACAAGCGCCCGTGGCTGGACAGCGCGCAGTCGCCGGACGCGCGCGCCGTGCAGCTAGTCGCGGCGATGACGCTGGACGAAAAAATCCAGACCGTGTTCGCCTACTTCTCCACCGAGTTCGCGCCGAAGAAGTTCACGCCACCGAAGGAAGGCCGTCCCGATTCGGCCGGCTACGTGCCGGGCATCGCCCGCCTCGGCTTGCCGCCGCAGTACCAGTCGGACGCCGGCGTCGGCGTGGCCACGCAGGCCGTGTCGAAGAAGCCGTACGAGCGCACCTCCCTGCCCTCGGGCCTGGCCACCGCCGCCACCTGGAACCCCAAGCTGGCCTTTGCCGGCGGCGCGATGATAGGCGGCGAGGCGCGCAGCACCGGCTTTAACTTCCTGCTGGCCGGCGGCGTCAACCTGATGCGCGAGCCGCGCAACGGCCGCAACTTCGAATACGGCGGCGAGGATCCGCTGCTGGCCGGCGTGATGGTCGGCGAGCAGATACGCGGCATCCAGTCCAATCATGTAGTCTCCACGGTCAAACACTACGCCTTCAACGACCAGGAGACTAACCGCAACCACGTCAACGTCAAGATCGCCGATGCGGCGGGCCGCATGTCCGACCTGCTGGCCTTGCAGATCGCGATCGAGCGCGGCCAGCCCGGCGCGGTGATGTGCGCCTACAACCGCGTCAACGGCGCCTATGCCTGCGAGAGCGACTACCTGCTGAACCAGGTGCTGAAACAGGACTGGGCATATCCGGGCTTCGTGATGTCCGACTGGGGCGCCACCCACTCCACCATTCCGGCCGCGCTGACAGGCCTCGATCAACAGTCCGGCCATCCATTCGACAAGGCGGCCTACTTCAACGAAGGCTTGAAAGAAGCGGTGGTCAACGGCCATGTACCGCAGGCCCGCCTGGACGACATGGTCAAGCGCATCACGCGCGCCATGTTCGCCAACGGCCTGGTCGAGCACCCGGTGGCCGCGCCCACATCGGCCGGCGCCGGCATCGACTTCGCCGCCAACGCCAAGGTGACGCAGGCCGACGCCGAAGAAGCCATCGTGCTGCTGAAGAACCAGAACAACCTGCTGCCGCTGGACGCCAGCGTGCGCACCATCGCCATCATCGGCGGCCATGCGGATGTGGGCGTGCTGTCGGGCGGCGGCTCGGCGCAGGTGTATCCGGTCGGCGGCTCGCCGGTCGCCAACGAAGGCCCTGCACACTTCCCCGGCCCGATGATCTATCACCGCTCGTCGCCGATGCAGCAGTTGACGGCGCTGACCAAGGCGCGCGTGGTCTACCACGACGGCAAGGATGCCGCAGCCGCCGCGAAGCTGGCCGCGTCCAGCGATGTCGCCATCGTGTTCGGCAACCAGTGGATGGGCGAGAGCATCGACGCGCCCGATCTCAACCTGCCGGGCCCGCAGGATGCGCTGATCGCCGCCGTTGCCAAGGCCAATCCAAAAACCGTGGTGGTGCTGCAAACCGGCGGCCCGGTAGCGATGCCGTGGCTGGACAAGGCCGGCGCGGTGCTGGAGGCCTGGTATCCCGGCACCAGCGGCGGTGCGGCGATTGCGCGCATCATCAGCGGCGAGGTCAATCCGTCCGGCCGCCTGCCCGCCACCTTCCCTGCCTCCGTGGCCCAACTGCCACGCCCAGTGATCGACGGCGACGCCAAGACCAAGGACGAAAACATCATCGAAAAAGTCGCCACCGACTACGACATCGAAGGCGCGGCGGTCGGCTACAAATGGTTCGATCTGAAGGGACACAAGCCGCTGTTCGCGTTCGGCTACGGGCTGTCGTACACCAGCTTCGCGTACTCCGAACTGAGCGCCAGGGCCTTGGGCAACGGCGTGGAGGTGAGCTTCACCACCAGGAACACCGGCAAGCGCGATGGCAAAGCTGTGGGCCAGGTGTACGTGTCGCCAGTGGCCGGCGGCTGGGAAGCGCCCAAGCGCCTGGGCGGCTGGGACAAGGTCGAGCTGAAGCCTGGCGCCAGCGGCAAGTCCACGCTGCGCATCGATCCCCGTCTGCTGGGCATGTACGACAGCGCCAGCAAGACCTGGAAGATCGCCGCCGGCGACTACCTGGTGACGCTGGCCGAATCGGCCGGCGCAGCACCGGCCGCCAGCGTCAGGCTGCATCTGGAGGCCCAGACCGTCAACGTCAACGGACGCTGATGCAGCCGATTCAGGGAAGCGTCAATCCTGCACCGCCAGAGCGGACAGCAACGGCGCGGCCCCCTGGCGGAATATCCGCTTGACGGTGGCGTCGTCGAAGTACCTGGCGTACAGCGTGGGCACCACCTCGTCGGCCACCATGCTGCGTATCGCGCTCGCATAGCGCGCCCGCGCACCGGCGCTGACCGTCTTCTTCGACAGGTAGATGCCGGTGAAGCGGGCGTTCGATTCCGGCATGGGGATCACCGACGGCGCAAATTTGAAACGACGGGTCTTCAGATGCCTGGCGTAGATCGGCGGTGTGGCCAAGGTGCCGTCGGCGCGGCCCATTTCCAGTTTGCCGAACACCGTGTCGAAATCGCTGACCACCTCCAGTCTGCCGGCGGCGGCCAGCAGCACCAGCTGGGCTTCAACGGCAGGGTCGTAGGTCATTCCGCGCGTGACGTTCAGCCTTCCGCTGCCGCGCGCGACAAAATCGGTCAGGCTCGTGTAACGCTGGCCGGGCGGTTCGGTCAAGATCAAGTCGTATTGAAGATAGGCGTATGGCAGGAAGCTGGCGTAGGCGTCGCGCTCCGGCGTGCGCAGCGCCGCCAGCGTCATGTCGATGCGCCCTGCCTCCAGTTCGACGAACAGGCGCTGCCGCGGAAACCAGATGAATTCGAAACGGCAGCCGGTTCTGCGCGCCAGCTCTCTGGTCACATCCACCGAAATGCCGCGTATCTCCCCGGCCTCGCGGAAGGAGGTGTAGCCAAGGTCGCTGAACCCGACGCGGGTCAGCGCCGGGCAAGCGTCCTGCGCGTGGGCTGCGACAAGGCCGAGCCACAAGCCGGCGATCGCGAATATCCGGTTGCGCATCCTGTGTCTCATCGTGGGCCCATGTTTTGTGGTGACGACGAGTGTAGCCTAGCTTGCCGCGCTTGCGCAATCCGGCGCGGCGATCTGGCGGAGCGCCGTACACTGACGCCTGGACTATCTGGAGACCACCATGCAATTCGCCAAACATGCGGAACTGCAGCGCGCTCTGGCCGACGCCGCGCCGGACATCGTTGCACCGCCTTTAACGCTGACCGCCGCAGCACCCTTGCCCGCTGAGCAGATCGCCGATGCGCATCTGAACATCGTGCGCCACAAGGACAGCGGCTGCATCCAGTTCGTGTTCCCGGTCCAGCGCACGCAGTTGATAGCTGCCGCCGCCGGCCACGGTAACTGGATCGTGCAGGCCGCCCTGCGCGTCAAGGAGCGCATGACGCAGCAAATGATCGAGGCCATCGAAGCCCACAACAAGCCGGAAAGCCTGCTCAAGCTAAGCCAGGGCTGGAGCCAACCCGCCACCGCAGCCGAACTGGCAGCCTCGCGCGGGCGCAAGGTGCTGCTGTTCGTGCACGGCGTGTTCAGCTCCATCGAAGGGGCCTTCGCCGACCTCGATGCGGACGGCACCATGCAGCAGCTGCTGGCGCGCTACGACGGCCAAGTCTACGGCTACAACCACTGGACCATCGCCAAGACGCCGCAGCAGAACGCGCTGGACCTGCTGTCGCACCTGCCCGCCGATGCAGGGTGGGATGTCGACATCGTCTGCCACAGCCGCGGAGGATTGACGGTGCGCTCGCTGCTGTCGGCCGCGCCGCATGCAGAGGATGACGTACTGGCCGCCATCGCAGCGCAGCGCGCAGGCCGTATCGCCAAGGTGAGCAAGGTGTTCTTCGTCGCGGCGGCCAACCAGGGTTCACCGCTGGCGTCGCCCGAAGACATCCAGCACTTCCTCAACACGACGGCGATGCTCGCCTCGTTCAGCGGCGGCATGGCGCTGGACCTGGTGATCGCGCTGGCGCGGATGGTGGTGTCGCTGGGCTTCTCGCGGCCCAGCGTGGAGGCGCTGGCGACCGGTTCAACGCTGATAGGACAGCTGAACCGCAGCGACACGCTGCTGACCAGCGCCAGCATCTACTATGCGCGCGCCGACTTCGATTTCGGGAAATCAGCGCTGGAACGGACCGGCGCGCTGATCAACCGCATGCTGCTGGAAACCGACAACGACGTGGTGGTGCCCTACACCAGCGTGCTGCTACCGGAGGCGCAACCCGCCGACGAACGCATGCTGAGCTTCGGCACGCCGCAACAAAAACAGTCGGAGGTCTGGCATACCGAATTTTTCAAGCAGCCGCAGATGCGCGAGTTTTTGAAGCGCACCGTCTCGCCGTAGCCTCAGGCCGCCGATTTGCGCCGGCGCCTGGCGTTTTTGGGGTCGGCGATCAGCGGCCGGTAGATTTCGATGCGGTCGTGTTCGCGCAGCACGGTGTCCAGCGTCTTCTTCTTGGCGTAGATACCGACCTGCATCGTCGCCAGGTCGATCTCCGGCGCCTCCTGCAGCACGCCGCTGATGGCGATGGCCTGCTCGATGGTGGTGCCGGCCGGTACGCTCAGCGCGCGCAGGAACTGCAGCGCGTCGCTGGCGTAGCAGACCTCGATGTTGAAGGTGTCAGCCGCCATACACCGTTTCCGCCCGTTTGCAGAAGGAATCGACCATGCTGTTGGCGATCATGCCGAACACCGGCCCCACCAGCTGCGCCAGCAAGGCGCTGGAGAACTCGTAGTGCAGGTCCAGCTCGATCTTGCAGGCATCCTCGCGCAGCGCCTTGAAGGTCCACACGCCGTCCAGGCACTTGAAAGGACCGTCCACCAGCTTCATCTTGATCTCGGTCGACGGCGTGTTTTCATTGCAGGTGGTGAAGCTCTGACGCACGCCGTGATAGTTGATGCCGACGCTGGCCGTGACCGCATTGCCGTCCCGTTCGCGTATTTCCACACCACCGCACCACGGCAGAAACTGGGGATAGTCCTCGATCGCCGCGACCAGATCGAACATCTGTTGGGCGCTATATCCGAGGAAAACTGATTTGTGCACTACTGCCATAGTCGAACCATTTGCTATGATGTTGAATTATTCGCGTTTCTGTGCGCGAAGCAGTAGTTTAACCGATAGCATCCCATGACCATAGCCGATAACAAAAAAGCCTTTTTTGACTACTTCATT
Organism: Rugamonas rivuli; assembly: GCF_009380165.1. Lineage (GTDB taxonomy): Bacteria > Pseudomonadota > Gammaproteobacteria > Burkholderiales > Burkholderiaceae_D > Rugamonas > Rugamonas rivuli. The sequence goes on along the minus strand of NZ_WHUF01000001.1, from coordinate 150,406 downwards.
GAAGACCGCTACGAAGCCGGTATCGTTCTTGAAGGCTGGGAAGTCAAAGCCATCCGCGACGCCCGCGTGCAGATCAAGGAAGCCTACGTCACCATCAAGGGCGACGAGCTGTACCTGTTCGGCGCGCACATCAGCGCCCTGCCGACCGCTTCCACCCACATTTCGCCGGAAGCCATCCGCACCCGCAAGCTGCTGCTGCACCGCAAGGAGATGGACAAGCTGATCGGCAAGGTCGAGTGTTCCGGCTACACGCTGGTGCCGCTGAACCTGCATTACAAGGGCGGCCGCGTCAAATGTGAAATCGGCCTCGCCAAGGGTAAGAAAATGCACGACAAGCGTGCCACCGAGAAAGACCGCGACGGCAAGCGCGAAGTGGCCGCCGCCATGAAGACCAATCGCCGCTGAAAAACGCCCTCGCTCTGTTGCGCGCCCTGTACAAAACCCGGTCCCGTACCGGGTTTTTTATCGTCCAACGAGTTTCTAATTAGAAACTACCATGCTAAACTGGGAGCAGCATGATTTTACATTCGCGGCCCCTGCCTGCCCTGCGGGCGCCGGCCGCGAACCGGACTAGACTTTTGACGACGAGGCAATGATGGCGCTGAAAACTGCAACGGCTGTGGCAGCCGGAATATTGCTCGCCGGTTGTGCGTCGCGTTACACGCCGACGCCGCTGGCGACGAACTTCCCCACCACCAAGCAGGCCAAGCTGCAAGCGGCTTACCACTGGGGCGTCATCTCCGACAATATCGAGAAAAACATCGTGGCCCAGCTCAAGAAGGGTCCGCCACGCCCGGTCTTCCTCAACGAACCGAAAGAACCGAGCGCCTTCCAGCGCGCGCTGACCACCCAGCTGACCACCTCGCTGGTCAACGACGGCTATGTGGTGTCGCGCTCACCGGCCGGCTCGCTGAAGATCGACATGGACGTGCAAGCCGTCACCTTCAACGCCAACCGGCCGCAATACCGCTACCACGGCGAGAGCGCGGCGCTGGCCACCGGCGTGTGGGTGCTGAGCGAGATCGAAGCGCCGGTACTGGCCGGCGTGGCCGTGGGCGCCGGTGCCTGGGATTCCTACGCCTGGTTCAACGCCCAGTTCGCCCCCGGCGCCACGCCCAAGACTGAAATTATCGTCACCGTCTCGGTGTCCGACCAGTTCCGCTACGTCGCGCGCACCACCTCGGCCTACTACGTGGCCGACAGCGACCGCGTCCTGTACGGCATCATCGACCCCGAGCCGGTAGACCCCGCACAGACCCGTATCTTCAAAGTTCGCGGAGACATGTAATGCCGATCCAAGTTTTGACCAAGCCGCTGGCCCGCGCGGCCCTGCTGGCGCTGCCGCTGTTGTTGGGCGCGTGCTCCTCGACGCCGACCAAGGACGAAGGCAACTATTCGACCATCTCCTCCAACCAGTTCATCGACGCCAACTACAAGGCCGCCGACTCGCTGATGCACCAGCTCAGCGGCAAGCTGATGGCCGACAAGCCGCTGATCATGGCCACCATCGTCAATATCGATGCGCTGGAGCAGACCACCACGCTGGGCCGGCTGGTGTCCGAGCAGCTGTCCACGCGCCTGGCGCAAGGCGGCCTGAGCATGCTGGAAATGAAGCTGCGCAACAGCGTCTACCTGAAGCGCAACCAGGGCGAGCTGATGCTCACGCGCGAGATCGGCGAAGTGGCCACCGCCCACAATGCGCAAGCCATCGTGGTCGGCTCGTACGCGGAGACCAGCGACATGGTGTTCATCAACATCAAGGTAATCCAGCCGAACACCAACTTCGTGCTGGCCGGCCAGGATTATGTGCTGGCCAAGGAAGCCATCGTCCGCTCCATGCTGCAGCGGAACTGATCTACAACAGGCGCGGCAGCACCTCGCTGGCCGTCGCCTCCACTTTCAAGCCGATCAGATCGTCCGCCCGGGTCTTGCCCAGGTTGATGGCCGCGATCGGCTTGCCCGTCTCGGCCGCCAGCTTGCAGAAGCGGTAGCCGGAAAACACCATCAGCGACGATCCCACCACCAGCAGCGCATCGGCCTGCTCCATCATGTGCAGCGCGGCGGCCGTGCGCGGCGGCGGGATGTTATCGCCGAAGAAGATCACGTCCGGCTGCAGCGTGCCGCCGCAGGCGTCGCAGGATGGCATGTGAAAGTCCTGCAAGGCGTCCAGCTCGACTTCGGCGTCGCCGTCGGGACGAGCTTCTGGCACCACGCTGTCCACGCCGGCCGCCGCGCTGGCTGCCAGCACCGGGTTGGCCTCGACCAGCCAGGCCTGGATGTCGGCGCGGCGGTGCAGCGTGCGGCAGTCCAGGCAGATCACGCCGTGGATATTGCCGTGCAGCTCGATCAAATTGCGGCTGCCGGCGCGCTGGTGCAGGCCGTCGACGTTCTGGGTGATCAAGGAATCGATGCGGCCGGCGGTTTCCAGCTCGGCCAGGGCCTGGTGGCCAGCGTTCGGTGCGGCCTGGGCCAGCGTCGGCCAACCGGCCATGCTGCGCGCCCAGTAGCGGCGGCGGACGGCCTCGGACTTGCGGAAGTCCGGCCCCTGGATGGGCGTGCGGCCGCGGCGGACGCCGTCCTTGTCGCGGTAATCGGGAATGCCGGAGGCGGTGCTCAGGCCGGCGCCGGTCAGCACCAGTACGCGACGGTGCTGGTGCAGGAAATCGGCTAGCTGTTCAACTTGCGGGTTCGGGTTCATGGGCGATATGGTAGCCGAGATCGCCGTTGAGGACACTTGGTGTGGGGCCGTTTTCGCCCCGAAGCCGCCTGTCGTCCTGAAACAGATAGTGGAATACGGTCACTCCGCAGGCCAAGACAATTGAGTTTCTTCAGCAGATTTCGTCTGCTCAGCATTCTTATAGATTCCACTCATTCCTTGGAACGTGCTCTCAGACCTCATCAAATCTATCGTGTAAAACAACGGGACAGCGTCCATCGATATTGCTCTTTTAAATTGTCGTTTATCTTTTTCGAGGTAGAAGTCAAACTGCTGTATTGAGAAAAATGGCTGTTTTTGGAGCAAAACTGGAAAAACTACTCCGTACTTTGCCCTCCAGAGTGAAGGGACAATCCTTACGATATAGCCTGCAAGAGAATCCCCTCCCAGAAGGAATTTCCGCATGGCCTCGATAAGAGATGCTTCCAGGGGCATTACTGAGCAGTGGTCCCAATCGTCGAACGTCGATTTCCAGAACATGCCAATCACAAAATGATAAAGTTGCCGAGAATCTATAACTTTGAGTGAATTGCTGCCTATGCTCAAAATCATATTGGGACGATAACCGTTCCCAGGTGCTTTCCATAAAGGCATGAGACTTTCAAAGAGAATCTTATACGCAGGGGACGGCAACTCGTTCTTGACGTCTACCCTGAGCATCATTTTGGCGTAGTAATCCTCACCTCCTGCTGACATTATTCCCTCACACGTGTCACATAACAGTGCGTGAGTTATCTGTTTTCCCAATGAAAATACTCTGTTCTTCTTCGAAGTCCGGAGTAATAACTTTGTATTCTCAGCTTTGGATAGGTTAAGATATCTATAGACAGACTTCGGTAAAAAATGACTTTGGCGCAGAACCTTCGTTTGCCCATCATCCGGACCGCATAGAGCACATAGTCCCATCACTTCATCTATTTGGTCTGCCATCTAAATTTCTTTCTGCAAATAATTCATTGGCAAGCGCACGTCCCCTTGGGTATGAGGGCGTGGTATTGCGACGTCCACTTTTGGCCGAGGTCTGCCGCCAACTCAGTGGCTGCTGGCACCCGCAGCGTGTAAACAGTCCAGCTGGCCGCATTGTTGGGCCTTCCGCTACAAATTTTCTAGCGCCTCTGCAGTCGGGCAATTTTTAGCATTTTCGGATTCCCCTTGTACAAGATTCCCGTTGCGATAGATACATTTAAATGGATCTTTCCGTGGTTCTTGGCCCACAAACCTTTGAACATGATGATCTTCGAAATATGCGACACTAAATTTCACCATAGATTTTGGTTCATCAGCATCGCCTATCCAAACATATTGGCACCCCGAAAATGGATGCGGCAGATGCTTGTGCGGAAATATGGCGAGATCAATGCCATGCGTGCGAACAAATTCAGCATCATCGGGTACTTGGTCTATGACAGGGCATGTCTGAGGCGTAGTAGAATTTGCTGTGACACTGGCTGAGTCTGCCCACGATGCTCGTGTTGTCAGCACGATCAGTAAGAAACCAATAGCTTTCAAAAAATTCTTCAATCTCATCTTATTTTTCAAACGGCGGCAATGGCCGGATGCCGCCATTTCGTTAAAGATAGAAAGCGCAACCATGCAGACGCCGACTTAATGGGGTACCTATGCAACATGAATTTCACCAGTCCAGCGTCCAAACATCAGTGCCAGTGAGTGATACACCCAACACCATCAGGCCCTTCACTATGAAGACCACAAACTGCCGCATCAAGCTCATTATACGTATATTCAACATGCACTAAATTTTCATTTTGGAAGGAAAATTTCGCACTGTTGTAACCCATTGGCAATAGAAGAGGTATCGGAACAATGACGAACACTGTAAGGCCACGCCAAGCGAGGCCGTGACGATAGGTCAATGTGTGGACACCATTTATAAGGTCCTCGTTGTTAGGTGCTCCCCACATCCTGATAAGTGTGTTTGGCTTAATGTTTTTGGCGCCCGCCTGATTCGGAAGTGACTTATTTTCACAGGCAACAATCATTTTTTCGTAACTGGTAGGGCAAAGTGCCATTTTTCCAGCATCGTTAACATCCCAGCCAAGTGTTTTTCCAGTGACGGTACCGGCACCAAAACAACCACTAAGCGAGTAAGATGCCATAAATAGTAGTGCCAATTTATAAGCGCGCATTTTACCGTTTATAGAAAATCACTTATTCTTTAATTGAATTTTTAGTACTTCCAGGTGTCCGTTCTTGGCCGTTAGCGTCGCTCTCAACGCAACAGGCTGACAATAAACAAGACAAGAATAATACTAACGATGGCGGCAACGGAAATCCAGTAACCTCGTTTTTGACCAGGCGTCATCTTCTTCCAAGTTTCCTCATCTGGTCCACCCTGTCCTGCCATACTTGACTCCTCAATTTCTATAAGCTTCAGCGGCAGCTATTGGCCGCTGGCCGACTTGCCGGTCAAGCGGTTTTCCTAAGCTGCTTATCGCTCCATCCTTCGTCTCCAAAATGCTTTTCAGCCAGAGCACGAATGTAGCCATAACCCCAAATTGGCGGGCCATCGCTAGTCAGGCCCGTGTACACCACCTCTGGCGCGACATCCCAAGTGCCATCAACTGCGCCGTTCACTTCACCACCGTTACGCTGAATTGCTCGAATGTGCATAAATCCGCTTTGCAATACACCGGCGTTCTTTAGGTTCGACGGCGTAGGCAATGAGGGGCCGGACCAATTTAAAAGCCCTCCAAGAAACAGAGTGCGATTCAGCTTCCCTTCTGAAGTAGTGCGAGCCAAAACCAAGCCGCAGGCAAAGTAACCATTGCTCAGCTGAAAACTCCAGTATTGTCCCTGCCGTAGATAGGAAGTGGAGCGAGGTTCAAAAGGGAAGTTCATCACACGGAAATCTTTGCGAAATTAAAAATCGAATGTCTGTTGTTGGCCGCAACGCGACCTAACGGTTATAACCCATCAGATCACAACATACAGTGCAAGCAAAATGACTTGTGCTAAAGAATATCCGCTAACGATCCAGTTCCATGCATTCAAGTGTAACCGATTCCTAATTCGTCTAGAAAAGTAGCCCAAACCGATGACACAACTTACCAATGCTAAGATATACGTGGCAAATAAAAATAACAATGAAACCATGACGTAACCTTGATCCGTTGCCTTCTCATTGGGCATGCGCATAATGGTGATAAAAGCCAACGAACAGGGAAGCCCACTAAGAAGCATCACTAACGAGGCTACGTTTGGAGATTTTTCACTTTCCACTAAGCCTTACCTTCTATTAAATATTTCCGGGATAAAGTTCAAGCCGTTGTTGGTCAGCTTTTGGCCGTTGTGCACCCGCAGCGACATATTCGTACGAAGCCTGGGCAAGGACTGAAAAATGTGTGTGAGCCATAGCTGGCACTGCAACCCATTCTCTCATCGGGCGACCTTTGCCGGATGGGTCCCAAAGTTCAGCCCCTTCGAGTCCGAGGGCTTTACGATGGTGTTCACCGGTGAGCTTAAATATCACCCACTCTTTATGCAGGGACAAAAACGCCTTGCCGTTGACCTTAATGCAGGACTTCCCAAACATCTGTCCTGATTCCGTACCTTCTATCGCGCCGAACTTAGTCAACAGCTTTGCATATTCACTAGCTGCGGTAGTCATATATCTCCGTTTCTGAACTTCGATGCACTTGCTTAGTGGCTCAGCCACGTGGGCTCAGTCTGCTTCTGGCCGAAGGCCGCCTACTCTGCACTGCCCAAGCGTTCAACGCTGCGAAGCTTCCAGCCGGCACAACGCGCTGCCAGACTTATTCAGGGTAAGAGTCAAAGCTCTTCCCATCTTTGAAATAAAAGATCCAGACGTCGTCAAACTCCTCGCCGAAGCCGCGAACCCCGAACACCGTGTCCGAAAACTCAGCCGACAGCACAAGGAAGAGCGCCAGGAATTTGTCGATGTAGCCATGCATCTCCGTGAATTCGCCGCTCATTGCTTGCTTCAGTTCATTCTGCTCTATTTCTAAATACCCACCCTCAGTTGCCCAGCCCGAGTTCGATGCCCAGCCGCCAGCATCGACAATCTTGGCATTCTTTGCGAATTCAACGACCTTAGAACAGAAGCCCTCATCACCCGAGTTGTCGCCAAAGATACTCACTTCCAATTTCGTGTAATAGCTCATTCTTTCCTCCCGTCGGGCGCGCAATGATTTCAATTTCACTATTTTACGTGCTTTCCATTTGGAAATATTCACGCATTGTCACCCAGGTCCAGGTTTCCCCTTTGCCGAAATCCGCCCTTCCCAACCCGGTGGTAGCATAGGACGATAAAATTTCCCAACTTGTAGAACCGTTTTCGTCCGGCAAGGTATTAACGGGGAAATGGAGGATGGCGGATGCCGCAAGAACGGGGCCAAATGAGCGGCTCGAACCCGGAATCGGAAGAGGTGCGCCTGCTGGCCAGGATAGCGGCCGGGGACCGGCTCGCCTTTGAAACGCTGTACAGGACGTACTTTTCACGCCTGTCGCGTTTTGTCGGCCGCATGGCGCGCAATGCGGCGCTGATCGAGGAAGTGGTCAACGATACGATGCTGGTGGTATGGCAGAAAGCCGCCACCTTCGATGGCAGTTGCAAAGTGTCGACGTGGATTTTTGCCATCGCCTATCGCAAGACCCTGAAGGGATTGAAGGCCAGCGACGATCCGGTGGAATCGGACGCGTCACTGTACGAAGACGACAGCGGCAACCAGCCGGAGCAGACCATGAACCGCCAGCAGCTACAGCAAACCGTGGGCGAAGCATTGGACCAGCTGCCCGCCGCGCAACGCGCGGTGATGGTGCTGACCTATTATCATGACATGGCCTACAGTGATATCGCCGAAGTAGTGGATTGTCCGCTGAACACGGTGAAAACCCGCATGTTCCATGCGCGGCACAGATTGAAAGACTTGTTGTGGAACGAAAGAGAGAGCAGCCGATGAACGGGCGCATCTTCAGAATGGATATCCCGGCCCACCAGGCGGTGCAGGAATTGCTGCCTTGGTTCGCCAGCGGACAGCTGGCGCCGGACGAGGCGCAGCGGGTGCAGGAGCACCTGCAAACCTGCGCGGAATGCCGGCAGGATCTGGAATGGGAACGCGATATGCGAACCGAGGCCAGCAGTGCAGGCGATGCATTGCCCGCAGGCTTGGACATGGAACGCGCCCTGGCCCGGCTGATGCCCGCACTGGGGCCGCAGGAACAGAGCGCGCCCGCGCCGGCCGCAGTCCCCGCACCCGCGCCGCGCCCCGTATCCTGGTGGCGCGCGGGGGCCGCCAACCAGCCTTCATGGCTGCGCTGGACAGTGGCGGCACAATGGGTGGCGATCATCGGCCTGGGCGCCCTGCTGCTACGGCCGGACAGCGATCCCGCGCCCTACCGCGTGCTGGGCTCGGCGGTCAGCAACGGCGGCAATCTGGTGGTCGTGTTCCAGCCCAACACCAGCGAACGCGACCTGCGCCGCGTGCTGCAAGCCCAGGGTGCACGCGTGGTCGACGGCCCGACCGTGACCGACGCCTACCTGCTCACCGTGCCGGCCGCCAACCGCGACCGCGCGGTCCAGGCCATGCGCGCCGATCCGGCCGTCAAGCTGGCCGAGCCGCTGGATGCAGGGAGCTCGCCGTGAACACCCGCTGGCTACGCACCGGCCTGATGCTGGCCTGCCTTGCCGGCACGCCGTTGATCGCGCACGCCGCTGCGTCACAATCGGCCCAGGCCCAGGCCGCACCGCCGGACGGTGACGAAACGCTGCGGCCGCTCGCCGCGCCCGGCCGCGATCCCGGCGAGCACCAGTTGCTGGTAATGCTGCGCCTGCCCGCCACGCATTTCCGTCCGGACGCCAGCTACGGCGGCCGCTACATCGACGACAGCGGACGCGGCGCGCGCCGCCGCCGCGCCGAGGAGCTGGCCCGCCAGCACGGCCTGACCCTGGTCGACGACTGGCCCATGCCCGTACTGGGCCTGGACTGCTACGTCATGCGCTACCCGGACCACGACAACGCCGAACGCATCATCGCCAAGCTGGCCCGCGATCCGCAAGTGGAATGGGCGCAGCCGGTGGCCAGCTTCGAAGGCATGGCGACGCAGCCTGCCCGCGCCGCCGCCGACAATCCGCAGCCGCCGGGCAGCGATGCGCTCTATCCGGTCCAGCCCGCCGCGCGCTACTGGCACGTGGCCGAGCTGCATCGCCAGACCACCGGCCGCGACATCAAGATCGCGGTGATCGACAGCGGCATCGACGGCAGCCATCCCGACCTGCTGGGCCAGCTGGCCGTCAACACCAACTTCGTCGACAACGCCGCGCCGCCGCCGGAAAACCATGGCACCGCCGTGGCCGGCATCATCGCCGCGCGCGCGGGGCATGGCGGCATCGTCGGCGTGGCGCCGCAGGCCAGGCTGATGGGCCTGCGCGCCTGCTGGCAGCAGCCCGACCTGGCCACGCGCTGCAACAGCTTCACGCTCAGCAAGGCGCTCAACTATGCGATCCTGAACGGCGCCCAGGTCATCAACCTCAGCCTGGCCGGACCGCCGGATCGCCTGCTGGACAAGCTGCTGGACGTGGCGCTGGAACGCGGCATCGGCGTGGTCGGCGCGGTCGATGCGAAGGCGACCGGCCCGGCCTTCCCCGCCAGCCATCGCGGTGTGCTGGCGGTGGCGTCGCAACCTTCGGCAGGCAGGCTGGCGGCGGCCGCAGCGCCATCGGCACATTCGGCAACGCTCACCGTGGCGCCGCCCACGGCCGCCGCCCCGTCCGGCGACCCGCCGTTACTGGCCCCCGGCAACGACATCCCGACCACGGCGCCAGGCGGCCGCTGGTCCTTCGTCAGCGGCAGCTCATACGCGGCGGCCCACGTCAGCGGCATGCTGGCCTTGATGGCGCAGCTGCAACCGGGCGCCACGCCCGCACAGTTGCGCCGCCTGCTGCAACCCGGCGATGCGCTGAACACTGTTAATATCGACGCATGCGCCACCATCTCCCGCTTGCTCCGCAATTGCAGTTGTTCATGCACCGCTGCCGGTCTCACGCAACATGGCGTCGGCCCGTGACGCTGCGCGCCGCCGCCCTCGCCTGCATCGCCATCCTGCCGCTCCTGCCGTGGCGCCACGCCATGGCGCAAACCGATTTCAGCGGCAGCGTCGCGCTGCAATCGGACTACCGCTACCGCGGCCAATCGCTCGGCGACGGCCAAGTGGTGCCGCAACTCACGCTCAACCTCGACCACGTCAGCGGCTGGTACGCCGGCCTGTTCGCCAGCGGCGCGGCGATGGGCGATCTGAACGGCTACAAGGTGCAAGCCTACGGCGGTTACGCGCTGCGGCTGCGCTCGGGCTGGAGCGTCGAGGCCGGGTGCAGCCGCAGCAGCTACACCCAGCTGCACTTCGTCGATTTCAACGAATGCTATGCCGGCGCATCGGCCGAGCGCTTCACCACGCGGCTGTACTACTCGCCACGCTACTTCGGCCACCACGCCCGCACGCTGTACGGCGAAGTCAACCTGTTCTACCCGGTCCATCCCAGCTTCAACCTGATCGCCCACGCCGGCCTGCTGCACACCTTGAGCGGCATGGCGTGGCCGGGCGTGCCGGCCGGATCGCGCCATGACTACAAGCTGGGCGCCAGCGTCCCGCTCGGCAACTGGACGATCCAGCTTGCACGCGAACAGACCCAGGACGATGGCATCCGCTACAACCACTATCCGCCGCGCCCGGCGCGGGCCTGGGTGCTGAGCAGCACCTACTCGTTCTAGCGATTTATCTGCGCAGCGGGGGAACCGCACAGCGGCGAGCGGGAATCCACGGGATATCAACCCTGATCCCGAAAGGAGTCGCCATGCGCACCCGCTCTTACACCGCCCTTGCCGCCCTGGCCCTGTCCGCCTGCGGAGGCGGCGGCTACGATACGCCGATGACGCAGCCGCCGGTCATCACCCCGCCGGTGCTGACCCAGTTCAAGCTCACCAAGCTGGTCGGCGACACCGCCGGCAGCGCCGCCCAGACCGACGCCAAACTGGTCAACGCCTGGGGCATCGCCTTCAACCCGGCCGGCTTCGTCTGGGTCGCCAACAACGGCAGTTCCACCTCCACGCTGTATGACGGCAACGGCGTCGCGCAGGCGCTGGTGGTGGCCACGCCGCCGTCGCCAACCGGCATCGTCTACAACGGCAGCGCCGATTTCCGCGCCAGCCCGTTCATCTTCGCCACCGAAAGCGGCAAGATCGCCGCCTGGTCGCCCACGGTCAACCTCAACAACGCCGTCACCGTGTTCGATGGCGCAGGCGCACAGGCGGTCTACAAGGGCCTGGCCATCGCCACCTGGAACAACGCCAACTACCTGTACGCGGCCGACTTCCACAACAACCGCGTCGATGTCTTCGACGCCAACTTCAACAAGGTCACGCTGCCCGGCGCCTTCCGCGACACCACGCTGCCGGCCAACTACGCGCCGTTCGGCATCCAGGCCGCCGGCGACCGCATCTACATCGCCTACGCCCAGCGCGAAAGCGGCGGCGACGACGACGTCAAGGGCGCCGGGCTGGGCGCGATCGACGTCTTCGATACGGCGGGCAACCTGCTCAAGCAATTGGCGATGGGCGGCGTACTCAACGCGCCCTGGGGCATGGCGCTGGCGCCGGCCAACTTCGGCACCTACAGCGGCAAGCTGCTGGTGGCTAACTTCGGCGATGGCAAGATCAATGCCTACGATCCGTCCACCGGCGCCATGGCCGGCACGCTGTCCAACGCTGCCGGCAGCGCCATCGTGATCGACGGTTTGTGGGGCATCGCCTTCGGGCCGGGCGTCAACAGCCAGCCCGTCAACACGCTGTTTTTTGCCGCCGGACCAGGCGGAGAGGCGCATGGGCTCTACGGTCGCATCGATATGCAGTAAAGCCACAAAATCAGAGTATTCCTACCTGGATCTCAAAAATCGCTTGGCATAAGATGATTACGGAATTACAATTCTATTGTCGCATCAGAAACATCAATTGCCAAAATACAACATCACAGGGAATTACAACGATGAACACCATAAAAATGATCAAATCCGTCGCAATCGCTGCCCTGCTGGCAAGTGGTACCGCAATGGCCGCGCCGGTCGAACTGCTGCTGAACGGCGGTTTCGAAGCCGACGCGCAAGCCAATGGCACCTGGGCGATCTACCCTAACCTGACCGACTGGACCGGCGGCGCCTACGGCATCGAACTGCGCAACAACGTCGTCGGCATCGCACCGGAGGGCGTCAACTTCGTCGAGCTGGACACCTACCACAACAGCAGCATCAGCCACGACGTGCTGACCGGCCTCGGCCAGCAGTACACGCTGAGCTTCCAGTTCCAGGACCGTCCGGGCGTGGACACCTCGTCGCAAGGCCTGGCTGTCACCTGGGGCGGCAACGCAGTCGACAGCGTGAACAACTCGCTGGGCGGCGGCTGGGAAACCCGCACCTACACGCTGACCGGCAATGGCGCGTTGATGTCGCTGAAGTTCACCGCCATCGGCACCGACGACAGCCTGGGCACCTCGCTGGACAACGTCTCGCTGACCACCGCCGTGCCTGAGCCGGAAACCTACGCCATGATGCTGGCCGGCCTGGGCCTGGTCGGCTTCGCCGCCCGCCGCCGCAAGGCAGCCAAGTAAGCGGCACCGCTCGCCGCAATGAAAAACGCCCCGAAGTCGGGGCGTTTTGTTTTTCAGGCGGCGATGCGGCCGCGCAGTTCTTCCACCGCCGCGCGCCAGTCGGCGTAATGCTCGCTGTCGGCCCACAGCTCGCGCAGCTCGGATTGCTCGGACAGGATGCGCTCAATGGCGCGGCCGGCCTTCTCGGCCAGGTCGGTACGCACGCGGGCCTTGGGCTTGCGCGCCTCCACCCAGGCGTCCACCGCCGCGCTGTCTTCGCTGCGCTCGCCGCCCTTGCCTTGCAAGCGCGCCAGCACTTCGATCGCCACCAAGGCCTCGGCGCCGAACGGCGCTTCCAGCATGCCGCCGTTGTTTTCCAGCGCCGTGTCGAGCGTGCTCTCCACCGCTTCCAGGTTGCTGGTCTGCTCCAGATCTTCCGCCCAGTCCTGCGCGTAGTCGTTGCCGAACGCGTCCACCGCCCATGTACCCATCGTTGCTCCTGTCGAGGCCGCTTTTTGCAGGCGGCCCGTATGATATATTGTTTCCTCCAACATTTTATCAGACGCCCCCATGTCGCTACACCCATCCTCCCCGTATCTGAAGGTGCCGGCTGGCGCGCGCTGGAAAGATGCTGTGGCCGGCAAACCGGCCGCCGACATCGATCCCCATCTGGCGCCGCGCATGCAGATCACGCCGCAGCAGCAGGTGGCGTCGGCCGGCAGCTGCTTCGCACAACGCATCGCCGAAGCGCTGCAGCAAAGCGGCTACGGCTACATGGTGGCCGAGACCGGCCCCGGCTTCATCGCCGAGGCGGACCGCAAGGCGCTGGGCTACGGCGTCTACTCCGCGCGCTACGGCAATATCTACACCACGCTGCAACTGCTGCAACTGTTCGACCGCGCCTACGGCCGCTTCGAACCGGCCGAGCCGCTGTGGCGCAACGCCGAAGGCGGCTATGTCGATCCGTTCCGGCCGTCGGTGCAGCCGGGCGGCTACGCCAGCGAGAGCGAGTGCCTGTGGGACCGGCGCGAACACCTGGCCGCCGTGCGTAGCATGTTCGAGCAGCTCGACGTCTTCGTCTTCACGCTGGGCCTGACCGAATCGTGGCTCAGCAACGAGGATGGCGCGGTGTTCCCGGTCTGTCCCGGCTCCGGCCTGGGCGGCGAGTTCGATCCGGCCCGCCACCGCTATCACAACTTCAGCGTGGCCGAGGTCAGCGAGCATATGTCGCAGTTCATGACGCGGCTGGCCGAGGTCAACCCGCGCGCGCAGGTGATCCTGACGGTGTCGCCGGTGCCGCTGATGGCGACCTTCGAGGAACGCCACGTGCTGCAAGCGACCACCTATTCGAAGGCGGTGCTGCGTGTGGCCTGCGAGGAGATCGTGCGCAAGCACGCCAACGCGCACTACTTCGCGTCGTATGAAATCGTCACCGCCAGCGGCGACAGCAACAACTACTTCGCGCCCGACCGCCGCAGCGTGCTGCCGGCCGCCGTCGAGCACGTGATCGCCTGCTTCCGCCGCCAGTACATGGGCGATGCGGCCATCCCGGCACCTGCCGCCGCAGCGCGAGCCGCCACGCCTGCGCTGCCGGACCAGCCGATGTGCGACGAGCAGCTGGTGATGGACGCACTGGCCAGCCACACGGCGAAAGGACAAGCATAATGGCGGTTACCCTGCTCGGCACGCCGAGTCCCATCCACCTCATCGGCGAAAGCCACACCCTCATCTTCCGCAATCTGCTGTTCCGCACCGCCGGCAGCGAGCAGCTGTTCCAGACCCGCACCCGCTACCTGCCGCACGTGCTGGCGCAGAATTTCTGCGATCCGGCGGTACGCGCCTTCCACCAGGATTTGCTGGAAGCGTTCCGCGCCGAGGAGCTGCTGCGCCCCGACCTGTCCCCTGCCCACCATTCGCTGGACGGCAGCACCATCAGCGGCGCATGGATGGAGAAGCGCGCCGTCGTGGCGCCGGCCGTGGTGCTGTGCATCGGCGACCTGGACATCCATCATCTGCTGAGCCAATTCGCCGACTACGATTTCGAACTGCCCGACGATGCGCACTACGGCGTCGACCGCGACAAACGGCCGGTGGCCTACGCCACCATCCGCGCGCAGATGGAGAAGCTGCTGTCGCCCTTCACGGAAGGCTTGCGGCTGCTGCGCGCCTTCGGCTTCACGCGCATGCTGGTGCACTGCGTGCCGCCACGCACGCCGGACGACGCGGCCACGCAGCGCTGGACCAAGGTGCACAAGTCGGTGCGCGCCAAGCTGACCGTGATCGCCAACCAGTTCCTGGCGCGCGAGTGCGCGGCCATCGGCATTCCTTTCATCGATGTGTGGCCGGAGCTGTGCAAGGACGGCTACCTGCGGCCGGAGTTCGATCTCGACGGCACTCACCTGACGGTGGCGGCTGCGCAGGTCGCACTCGACAAGATCGTCGCCAGCCTGCGGCAGCATACCTGGGATGCGCACAACGTCGCGCGCTACCAGCACGCGGCAGCGCAGGCGCCACGCCATGCGCAAGCTATCGCGGTTGAGCGTCCGCTACCCGGCGTCAGCATCGGCCAGCTGGACGCGCCGACGCAAACGCTGCAATCGCTGGAGGCGTCGTCCGGCAGCTACCGCGCCTTGCCGGAGCTGGCGTCGCGCCTGGACTGGGTTTCCGCACCGGCCGCCAGCCGCGCCGCGCTGCTGACCGCGCAGCCGAGCGAAGAACAACTGGCGCTGGCGGCGCAGCTGCTCGGCCAGGGCGCGGGCCAGGCAGTGCTGCACGGGGACGTGGACTACGCGATGACGGTGTCGAGCTTCCGCCCGAGCCGCATTGCAGCGGGCAGCGCGCCGCAGCTGCTGGCGCGCGCGGCGCAAAGCTCCGGCGTGCGCAAGGCGGTGTTGCGCTTGGGCGGCGCCGGCGTCATAGGCTTCGCTTCCATCGCCGGCGAGACGGTGCATGTGATGAGCGCCACGCCGGGCACGCTGGCGGTGTACGACCCGGCCGCCACGCTGTGCACCGTCGACCCGACGCTGGGCGACATCAGCCTGGTGGAGATCGCGCTGATGCCGCTCGCCATTGGCCATCCGTTCCGCGTGGTGTGGAGCGGCCTGCATGAATGGCCGCTCGATCCCTTCCAGTACGGCGTGGCCGGCATGGCGGCCGCGCCGCCGTTCGACGGCCAGCAAGTAACGGTGCGCGCGCTGGCGATGGCCTGACGCGCGCCGGGCTGCGTTAAGCCTTGGCCGGCTTGACCAGCGGCGCATCCTTCTGCGATTTAACCACCTGCATGGCGGTGGCGATCAAGCCGCTCATCTCGCCCAGGTTGGCCGGGATGATGATGGAGTTGTTGGTCTTGGCCAGCTGCGAGAAGGCGCCGACGTACTGCTCGGCCACCTTCAGGTTGACGGCGTCCTCGCCGCCCGGCTCGCGGATCGCCGCACCCACCTGGCGCAGCGCCGACGCATTCGCCTCGGCCAGCGCGACGATGGCTGCGGCCTGGCCCTGTGCGCGGTTGATGGCGGCCTGCTTGTCGCCTTCCGAACGGGCGATCTGCGCTTCGCGTTCGCCGCTGGCGATGTTGATCTGTTCCTGCTTGCGGCCTTCCGATGCAGCGATCAGCGCACGCTTCTCACGCTCGGCGGTGATCTGTGCCTGCATCGCGTGCAGGATTTCCTTCGGCGGCGTCAAATCCTTGATCTCGTAGCGCAGCACCTTCACGCCCCAGTTGGCGGCCGATTCATCGATCGCATTGACGATGGCGGTGTTGATATGCTCGCGCTCTTCAAACGTTTTATCAAGTTCCATGCGGCCGATCACCGAACGCAGCGTAGTCTGCGCCAGCTGCGTGATGGCGGCGATGTAGTTCGACGAACCATACGAGGCGCGCATCGCGTCGGTGATCTGGAAGTACAGGATGCCGTCAACCTGCAGCTGCGTGTTGTCGCGCGTGATGCAGACCTGCGGCGGCACATCCAGCGGGATCTCCTTCAGCACGTGCTTGTAGGCGATGCGGTCGACGAAAGGAATCACGATGTTCAGGCCAGGCCCCAGCGTGGCGTGGTATTTGCCGAGCCGTTCGACCACCCAGGCGTGCTGCTGCGGAACGACGTTGATGGTCTTGAACACAAACACCAAGGCCAGGATGAAAAGGATGAAGGTGACATTGCCGAAACTGATATCCATAAAACTCTCCAGTAGGTAAATCTTAGGCTGCCACGATCAGGCGGCTGCCGCGTACTTCGCGTATCGTGTATTGCCCGGGCGCCGCGCTGCTGCCGGCCACCGTGCCCGTCTCCAGTTCCACATCCCACAACGCACCGCGATACATCACGCGCGCTGCACCGTCCTGCCAGGCCGGCACGTGCACGGTCTGGCCGATGTCCATATTGACGTTGGGGTCGCGCGCGGCCTCGGTGTTGTCCATCAGCTTGCCGAAGCGGCTGCGCCGCAACAGCACGGTGGCCGCCACGCCGACCACGGCGGCAAGCAGCGTCTGCGTCGCCATGCCAAAGCCCAGCAGCGCAGCCAGCGCGCCGGACGTCAGGCCGATGGCGATCATCAGCAGATAGAAGGTTCCGCTGCACAGTTCCAGGATCACAGTAGCGCCAGCCGCCACCAACCAAAAACTCCAGTCAGCCATGATGCACTCCTCTCAGGTTTAAAAATGCAAAAACCCCCGCTTCCCGGTGCGGGCTGCGAGGGTTTTTGCTACAAGGCGCTTGGTATTGATAGTGTTATTTACAACTCAATTCGATAACACCAGTCTAAACCAATTTACGCCTACGTCAACACTTAATTACTTTTGCAGTGCTGCCAGCTTCTGCCAGGTGTCGATCACCGAGTCCGGGTTCAGCGACATCGATTCGATGCCCTGTTCCATCAGCCAGACCGCGAAGTCCGGATGATCGGAAGGCCCCTGGCCGCATATGCCGATGTACTTGCCCTGCGCGCGGCAAGCCTTGATCGCCAGCGACAGCAAGGCCTTGACGGCTTCGTCGCGTTCGTCGAAGTCGGCCGCCAGCAGCGCCATGCCGGAATCGCGGTCCAGGCCCAGGGTCAGCTGGGTCAGGTCGTTGGAACCGATCGAGAAGCCATCGAAGTGTTCGAGGAACTTGTCGGCCAGGATGGCGTTGGACGGCACTTCGCACATCATGATCAGACGCAGGTCGTTCTCGCCGCGTACCAGACCGTTTTTAGCCAGCAGGTTGACGACCTTCTCGGCCTGGCCCAGCGTACGCACGAACGGCACCATGATCTCGACGTTGGTCAGACCCATGTCGTTACGCACGCGCTTCATGGCGGCGCACTCCATCTCGAAGGCGCCGGCGAAATCGGCAGCCAGGTAGCGCGCCGCGCCACGGAAGCCCAGCATCGGGTTTTCTTCATCCGGCTCGTAACGCGAACCGCCGATCAGCTTCTTGTACTCGTTGGACTTGAAGTCCGACAGGCGCACGATCACTGGCTTCGGCCAGAAGGCGGCGGCGATGGTGGCGATACCCTCGGCCAGCTTGTCGACGTAGAAGGCTTTCGGCGAGGCGTGGCCGCGCGCGACCGACTCCACCGCTTTTTTCAGATCGGCGTCGATGTTCGGGTATTCCAGAATCGCTTTTGGATGCACGCCGATGTTGTTGTTGATGATGAACTCAAGACGCGCCAGGCCAACGCCGCCGTTCGGCACCGACTGGAAGTCGAAGGCCAGCTGTGGATTGCCGACGTTGAGCATGATCTTGGTCGGCAGCTTAGGCAGCTCACCGCGCGACACTTCCGAGATTTCGGTTTCCAGCAGACCGTCGTAGATCTTGCCCTCGTCGCCTTCGGCGCAGGACACGGTGACGAAGGTGCCGTCCTTCAGGATCTCGGTGGCGTCGCCGCAACCGACAACCGCAGGCACGCCCAGTTCACGGGCGATGATCGCCGCGTGGCAGGTACGGCCGCCACGGTTGGTGACGATGGCCGAAGCGCGCTTCATCACCGGTTCCCAGTTAGGGTCGGTCATGTCGGCGACCAGCACGTCGCCCGGCTGCACGCGCTCCATGTCGGCCGGATCGTGGATCACGCGCACAGGACCGGCGCCGATCTTCTGGCCGATAGCACGGCCCGAGGCCAGCACGGTGCCGGAGGATTTCAGCTTGAAGCGCTGCTGCACATCGGTCGCCTTCTGCTGCGACTTGACGGTTTCAGGACGCGCTTGCAGGATGTACAGCTTACCGTCGCGGCCATCCTTGCCCCACTCGATGTCCATCGGACGGCCGTAGTGGTTCTCGATGATGACGGCGTACTTGGCCAGCTCCACCACTTCGGTGTCGTTCAGCGAGTAGCGGTTGCGCAGTTCGACCGGCACGTCCACGGTCTTGACCGAACGGCCAGCCTTGGCTTCGTTGGTGAACTCCATCTTCAGCAGCTTGGAGCCGATGTTGCGGCGGATGACAGGCGATTTGCCTTTTTCCAGCATCGGCTTGTGGACGTAGAATTCGTCCGGGTTGACCGCGCCCTGCACCACCGTCTCGCCCAGGCCATAGCTGGAGGTGACGAAGACCACGTCCTTGAAGCCGGACTCGGTATCGATGGTGAACATCACGCCAGCCGCGCCCAGATCCGAACGGACCATGCGCTGCACGCCGGCCGACAGCGCGACTTCAGCGTGGGTGAAGCCTTTGTGTACGCGGTAGGAGATGGCGCGGTCGTTGTACAGCGATGCGAAGACATGCTTCATCGCGTCGAGCACGTTCTCGATGCCGACCACGTTGAGGAAAGTCTCCTGCTGACCGGCGAACGAAGCGTCCGGCAAGTCTTCGGCGGTGGCCGAGGAACGCACGGCGAACGACATCTCGGTGCTGGAATCGGCAACCAGCTGGTTGTAGAAGGTTTCGATTTCCTGTTGCAGGCGTGGCTGGAACGGGGTTTCGACGATCCATTGACGGATCTCGGCGCCGGCTTGCGCCAGGGCGCGCACGTCGTCGATATTCAGGTCGGCCAGACGGTCGGCGATGCGCTCGGCCAGCGGCTTGCCGCCGTCGACGCTGTGCGACAGGAAGTCACGGAAAGCCTGGGCCGTGGTGGCGAAGCCGCCCGGAACCCGGACGCCGGCGCCAGCCAGTTGGCTGATCATTTCGCCTAATGAGGCGTTTTTGCCGCCGACGGATTCGACATCCGTCATGCG
This sequence comes from Rugamonas rivuli, assembly GCF_009380165.1. Taxonomy (GTDB): domain Bacteria; phylum Pseudomonadota; class Gammaproteobacteria; order Burkholderiales; family Burkholderiaceae_D; genus Rugamonas; species Rugamonas rivuli. Next base: position 130,925 of record NZ_WHUF01000001.1, on the reverse strand, counting down.
CAAATGTTCGAACGATGCGACGTATACCGCTCCGTTACTCTGCTCCTTCAATGCTGCGTTGGACATAATGACACCTTTTTGATGATAGAAATCTTCCAGCGAGGCGCAGACTTGTTTCTTGTTATTCTGGTCGTCGTGCAGCACAATCTTACCTATGGCGCCCATTCTACAGCCTGCGGCCCAAATTGACGATTCACAATAATGACAGGCTTACTCTACATGACACAAGAACAACGTCCTCCCCTGCCCGCCGTAGCCCGCACGGTCTTCTTCGTTTCCGACGGCACCGGCATCACGGCAGAAACCTTTGGTCACTCGGTTTTGACCCAGTTCGAGCTGCGCTTCCGCCAGATCCGGCTGCCCTTCATCGATACGCTGGACAAGGCGCACGACGCTGCACGCAAGATCAACGAGGCGTTTGCGACTGATGGTCAACGGCCGATCATCTTTTCGACCCTGGTCAAGACCGAACTGTCGAACGTGATCCGCCAGTGCAAGGGCATGCACATGGATTTGATCCAAACATTTGTTGCCCCATTGGAACAGGAACTGGGCGTCAAATCGACCCACACCATCGGCCGTTCGCACAACATTGTGGACAGCGAGGAATACAAAAACCGCATCGAGGCGATCAACTTCTCGCTGGCGCACGATGACGGCCAGTCGCACAAGAACCTGTCCTCGGCGGACGTGATCCTGGTGGGCGTATCGCGCTCGGGCAAGACCCCGACCAGCCTGTACCTGGCGATGCAGTACGGGATCAAGGCGGCCAACTATCCGCTGATCCCGGACGATTTCGAGCGCGGCAAGCTGCCGTCGTCGCTGTACGAGTTCAAGCCGAAGATCTTCGGTCTGACCATCACGCCAGAGCGCCTGGCCGAGATCCGCAACGAGCGCCGCGCAGGCAGCAAGTACGCGTCGATCGAGAACTGCCGCTACGAAGTCAACGAGGCGGAGATGATGATGAAGCGCGAAGGCATACGCTGGCTGTCGTCGACCACCAAGTCGATCGAGGAAATCTCGACCACCATCCTGCAAGAGATCAAGCCTAACCGGCGCGAGTACTGATGCCCCGGCTCGCGCTGCGGTCCATGCGGTTTGCCGCGCTGCTGTTCGCAGCCGTGGCGCCGCTCGCAGCGTGGGCCCAGTCCACAGCCTTCGTGCACGTCAACCTGGTGCCGATGGACAGCGAGCGCGTGCTGCGCGACCAGACGGTGCTGGTGCGCGACGGCCGCATCGAAGCGGTCGGCGTGGCGCTGGCTGTGCCGGCTGGCTATCAGGTCATTGATGGCCATGGCGAGGCGTGGCTGTCGCCCGGCCTGGCCGACATGCACACCCATTCCGAAACCCGCAACGACCTGGCGCTATATCTGGCCAACGGCGTGACCACGCTGCTCAACATGGGCGGCGCCCGCGCCAACCTCGTTGACAGCATCGTTCCCGCCGTGGCGCGTGGATCGCTGCCCGGCCCCCATGTCTACACCAGCCTGATGGTGGACGGCACGCCGGACTACAACGGCTTGCAGATCAAGACACCAGCGCAGGCGCGCGCGGTGGTCGACCTGGCGGCCGCCAACGGCTACGATTTCATCAAGGTCTACGTCGGGCTGGCGCCGGATGTATTCAGCGCGCTGGCCGAAGCAGGCCGCGCACAGGGCCTGCCGCTGGTGGGCCATGGCGTGACGGCCGTGCGGCTGGAGCGCCAGCTGGCGCAAGGCCAGGTGCTGGTCGTGCATCTGGAGGAATTCTTCTACACCTATTTCACGCCGGCCGGCGGGCAGGAAACCGATACGCCGCCTGACGAGGCGCGCATACCCGAGGCGGTGGCGCTGGCCAGGCGCTACGGCGCGGCGGTGATCGCGGACGTCGTCACCTACCAGGCGTTGGCCGGCCAGATGGGCCATCCCGAACGCCTGCGCGCCATCCTGGCCGAGCCGCAGACGGCGTACGTGGCCCCGGCCGATGTGCAGGCGTGGCGGCGCAGCGGCTACGGCGCCAAGTCGGCGCGACTGGAGGCCAAGCTGGTTTTTCTGCGCAAGCTGACCAAGGCCCTGGCCGACGGCGGCGTCGAACTGCTGTCCGGCACCGACGCACCAACCATCCCTGGCGTGGCGCCAGGCTACTCTTTGCACGACAATCTGATGGAGCTGGAGCGCTCGCAGTTGAGCCGCTATCAGGCACTCGTCACAGCCACCCGCGCGCCGGGGGCTTTCATCGCCCGCACCAAGGGCGGCGTGGCGTTCGGGCAGATCGTGACCGGATATCGCGCCGATCTGGTGCTGACCGAGCACAATCCGCTGGAAGGACTGGCGACGCTGCGCACGCCGCTGGGCGTGATGGCCGAAGGCCGATGGCGCGACCGGCAGTCGCTGGCGGCGCTGCTGGAAGGCGTGCGCGCCAGCTACCGGCCGGATTAGCGCGGGAATGACACGTCAGACGCGTGGGGGATCGGTTTCGCGAGCGTAAACGCGGCGATGGACCAACGCCCCCTCGAACCGCGCCAGCGGCCCGTCACTATCGCCGCGCTCCGCAATGATCAAGCCAGGATCGATCTCACCATCCGGCAGCGCCAGCGGCAAGCCAGCCGCGTACACCAACTTCGCGCCGTTACCCAACGCCAGCAGCGGCTTGTCGTGCCGGTATTGCAGCCGCAGGAACTCCACCGCCGCGACCTCCCGGTTGAGCAGCGTGCCGCCCGGCGTGGTGCTCTGCGGCTCGTCGTCCACCAGCGTGTAGGCGTCGGCGCGATCCGGCACGATGGCGCCATCCCACAACATCGACGGCCCCGTCTCGAAACTGATCTCCACGTCCAGGTCCGAGCCCGGCAAGGGGCCGACCCGCTCGCCCATCAGACGCGGCACCGCACCACCATCCAGCAACGCCGCGTACAACTGCCGCACCTGCCCGGCATCGACGCCCGGCGCCACCAGCAGCGCCACCCGCAACGTCTTGATGCCCGTCGTGCCGGGACGGCTGAACAACGACAGCGCCGACGACGGCGGGTAATTGTGGATCGGCAGATCGGTCGCCAGCGGCAGCGGTGGCGGCACCTCCATGCCCAGGCCATCGGCCACGCCCTGGGCCAGCTTCTGCGCGACGTTGACCAAACCGGCCAGCACGCGACGGCGGATGGCCGGCGTCTGCACCCGCGTCAGCTCGAAGCGGAAGGCGGCGATGATGTGGTTCTGCTCCACCGCCGTCTGGCTGTTCCAGAACAAGCGCGCCTGCGAGTAGTGGTCGGCGAACAGCTCCGGCTTGCCACGCACCTTGGCCGCCGTCAGCGGCTCGGGGAAGCTGGTGAATCCCGCCGCCCCGGCCTGGAACGGACAGCCGCCCGCCAGCGAATTGGGCTCGTAGCTGACCCGCCCCCGGTTAAGCGACTGCCGGTGCATGCCGTCGCGCTGGTTGTTGTGGATCTGCGCCAGCGGCGTGTTGATCGGGATCTCGTGGAAGTTGGCCCCGCCCAGGCGCGAGATCTGCGTATCGATGTACGAATGAATGCGCCCTTGCAGCAGCGGGTCGTCGCTGAAGTCGATGCCCGGCACCACGTGGGCGGCGCAGAAGGCCACCTGCTCGGTCTCGGCGAAGAAGTTGTCGGGATTGCGGTCCAACACCAGCTTGCCCAGCGGCCGCACCGGCACCATTTCCTCCGGCACAAGCTTGGTCGGATCGAGCACGTCGAAGGGGAACTGCGCCGCCTGTTCGGCGCTGAAGGTCTGCACGCCCAGCTCCCACTCGGGGAACTGGCCAGCCTCGATGGCCTCCCACAAATCGCGCCGGTGGTAGTCGGGATCGGCGCCGGTCAGGCGGGCCGCCTCGTCCCACACCAGCGAATGCGTGCCGGCCATCGGCGTCCAGTGGAATTTGCAGAACAGCGAAGCGCCCTGCGCGTTCACCAGCCGGAAGGTGTGCACGCCAAAGCCCTGCATCATGCGGTAGCTGCGCGGGATCGCGCGGTCCGAGGTGTGCCACATCAGCATGTGCGTGATCTCGGGGCTGAGCGAGGCGAAGTCCCAGAAGGTATCGTGCGCGCTGGCCGCCTGCGGCATGCCGTTGTGCGGCTCCGGCTTGACCGCGTGGATCAGGTCCGGGAACTTCATCGCGTCCTGGATGAAGAACACGGGGATGTTATTGCCGACCAAATCCCAGTTGCCCTGGTCCGTGTAGAACTTGACCGCGAAGCCGCGCACATCGCGCACCGTGTCGGCCGAGCCGCGCTCACCGGCCACCGTCGAGAAGCGCACGAACACCGGCGTGCGTTTGCCTGCCTCGCCCAGCAGCGACGCACGCGTGATGGCGCTGTGGTCGGCGTAGCTTTCGAAATAGCCATGCGCCGCCGAACCGCGCGCGTGCACCACGCGTTCCGGAATGCGCTCATGATCGAAGTGGGTGATTTTTTCGCGCAGGATGAAGTCTTCCATCGCCGTCGGGCCGCGCAGGCCTATCTTCAGGCTGTCCTGGTTGTCGGCCACCTTCACGCCCTGGTTGGTGGTCAGTTCGCGGCCGCTGTCGTCCACCCGCACCCGATCCAGCGGACCATCGAGCGGATTGTCGCCGAGGTCCGGATGGCCGTCGCCGACCTTGGGCGAGGCCACCGTTTCGGTGCTGGTGCCGGCGGTGGCGAGCTGGCTGGCGGGAGTGCGCGTCTCGCCCACGTGCGGCGTGAAGGCGGCTTCGCCGTATTCCAGCGGCTTGGTCTCGTTGAAGGGCATCTCGACGGCGAGCTGCTCGTCGGTGGTGACTTTTTCCAGCAGCTGATTGGCGATCGGGTTCGGAGGCCCCAACCGCTCCGGATGCGGTGGTTCGGCCGGGCCGGCCACCGTGCTCAAAATGGAACCGGCGCCGTCCACCGCGCCGCCGTTGTCTTTGGGATTAGCCATGTCGCACCTCGTGAATGGATCGCCTGCCCGGACGGGAGGCGGAGATTCAGTGTGCTTTTCTAACGGCCTTAGGTATTTGACGGCGCGCAAACCGAACGCAGCGGGCCGCGCCCGCTGCGCTTAGAAGAAATGTTGCCAATCAGCCAGCCAGGCAGGGAACTCTTCGACCGGCATCGGCTTGGCGATGTAATAGCCCTGCGCATAGGTGCAGCCCAACCCTTGCAGGAAATCCCAATCCTGCTTGGTCTCGACGCCGACCGCCACCGAGCGCCGGTCCAGGCTACGCGCCAGGCCGAGGCAGGAGCGCAGCACCGTGCCGATGGCCTGCTTCTTGGAAGCGCCGTCGACAAAGCTGCGGTCGATCTTCAATTCGGAGAACGGGATGCGCGCCAGCAGCTGCAGGTTGCTGCGCCCCGTGCCGTAGTCGTCGATGGCCAAGCCGAAGCCCTTCATGCGCAAGCGCAGCAGCCGCTCCAGGAAATGCGGATCGGTGGTCAGCACCGCCGACTCGGTCATCTCGAAGGTGATGTAGTCGGGCATGATGCGATGCCGCTCCAGGCAGGCTGAGATCTGCTCCATGAACTGCGGATGCGCCAGCGTGCCCTGGTCGACATTGATGGAAAACGAAATCGGTATGCCCTGGTCGTGCAGCGTGCGGCAGGCAGCCACCGACTTCTCGATCATGCTCCAGTCGAGGAAATCGATGCGGCGGTTATCCTCCAGCACCTGCATGAACGACGCCGGCCCCAGCACGCCATACAGCGGATGGCGCCAGCGGGCGAACATCTCCAGTCCCTTGACCTGCCCCGTCTCCAGCTCGATCTTGGGTTGGAAGAAGGGATCGAACTCGCGCATCTGCAAGCCCTGCCCCACCTCGGCGAACGAGATCGGCGGCACCTGCGCGCGCGATGAAGCGGTATGCGCCTGTTCCGGCTCCAGGTAGTTGGCGATCAGCGCTTCCAGCCGGCTGCCGATCACCGGCTTGCCGATCGCGCCCAGCATATTGATGCCGTAGGCGGCCGCCATGGTCTCCACCGAAAACAACACCGCGTTGGACTGCGCCCCCACCACCAGCACGCCGACGCGCGATTTGGCGTCGGCCAGGCGGCGTATCAGCTCCAGCGCATCCATGCCCGGGAGGGCCAGGTCGATGATGGCGATATCGACTTTAGGCGTGATGCCGGCGCTGAAATGGCGCAGTGCAGTATGGCCGTCGGGCGCCTGCGTGATGCGGCCCACGCCCAGGTGCACCAGGATATCGGCCAGCGCATGCCGTTGTACCTGATCCCCTTCGGCTACCAGAAAGTGCAACTGCGCGATATCCATGTACGGCTCCAAAAGCTGCGGTTATGTCTGATTCTGCCTTACTTGCTCGAAAAAGCATACTGCCGCGCAGGCGGCGACGTTGAGCGACTCCACCTGGCCCAGGTGCGGGATCACCACCTGATGGGTCGCCATCGACAGCAGATCGTCCGCCACGCCCTGCCCTTCGTGGCCGAACAGCCACGCCACCGGCTGGCGCAGGTCGACATCGTACAGGCGCTGGGTGGCGTAGCCGCTGGTGGCGAGCGACGTCACCTTGGATGCGGCCACCAGCGCCGCCAGGTCGACGTTCTCGAAAATCTCCAGCACGAAGTGCGCGCCCATGGCCGCGCGCAGCACCTTGGGCGACCAGCAGAACGCCGAACCGGCGCTGCAATACACCTGGGTGATGCCGGCCGCCGCCGCGCTGCGCAGGATGGAGCCGACGTTGCCGGGATCCTGCACGTTATCGAGCAGCACCGCCGACACGGCCAGCGGCTCGGTCACGGCGCGTTCCGGCGTCTCGATCAAAAACATCACGCCGACGCCATGTTCGACCTGGCTGACGGCGTTGTACAGCGCATCCGGCAATCCCAGCACGTGTGCGTGCTTCGCCTCCAGCTGGCCGACGATGTCCATCACTTCCGGGTTGTGCAGCGCCGATTCGCTGACCACGCACTGCTCCGGCAGGCCGCGCAATTGCAGGAAGGCCTGGCACAGGTGCACGCCGTCGAGCAGCGTGCGGCCGGACTTGCGGCGCGCCTGCGAACTGCCGGCCAGCTTGACCAGCTCTTTGTACTGCGCGTTGTCGCGCGAGGTGATGGTCTTCATGCTGCTCCCCCGGCTCGCGCCGCGAATTCTTCCAGTACCTTGCGCACCGGAGCAAACGAACGGCGGTGCACTGGCGACGCGCCGTGCTCACGCAAGCGCTCCAGGTGCAGCGCGGTGCCGTAGCCCTTGTGCTGGTCGAAGCAGTACTGCGGATACTGCGCGTGCAGCGTCACCAGCGCGGCGTCGCGCGCGGTCTTGGCCAGGATCGACGCGGCAGAAATCGCATCGACCTTGTCGTCGCCGCCGACCACTGCGATGCTCTGGATCTTCATCACCGGGCAGCGGTTGCCGTCGATCAGGGCCAGCGTCGGCACGGTGCTCAGCGCCTCCACGGCGCGCCGCATCGCCAGCATCGACGCTTGCAGAATATTGAGCTTGTCGATTTCCTCTTCCGACGCTTCGGCGATGGCCCACGCCAGCGCGTTGGCCTTGATCAGCGGCGCCAGCAGGTCGCGTTTGGCTTCGGTCAGCTTCTTGGAATCGCGCAGGCCTTCGATGGGCCGCGAGACGTCCAGGATCACGGCAGCCGCGTACACCGGGCCGGCCAGCGGACCACGGCCCGCCTCGTCGACGCCGCATATGATTTCATCGGGCGAGTCGGGCAGGAAGTCGAACAGGCCGGGGGTTTGATTATTCACTTTGATTCTCGTTGATACGGTTAAGCTTTGATGACCTTGAGCACGGCGGCCGCGCTCTCCACCGCGCTATTGCGCAGCAGGCTGTGATGCATGTCGGTGAAGCGCTGCGCCAGCCGCAGGCGGTGCGGCGCGTCGCTCAGCTGCTTCCACATCGCATCCGCCAGCGCCTGCGGGTTGGCCGCGTTTTGCAGCAGCTCCGGCACCACGAACTCGCGCGACAGGATGTTCGGCAAACCGATCCACGGCTGGTAGCCGAAGTGGCGCAGGATCTGCCATTCCAGCTCCATCATGCGATAGGCGATCACCATCGGCTTCTTGAACAGCGCCACCTCCAGCGACGCCGTGCCCGAGGCCACCAGCACCGCGTCCGCCGCAGCGATGGCCGTGTGCGACTGGCCGTCCAGCAGCTGTATCTCAACGTCCTGCAGGCCGGCCTGCGCCACCAGTTCGAGGAAGTACTGGCGCTGCCGCTCGCCCGCCATCGGCGCCACGAAACGCAGCGAGCGGTCGCGCTGCAGCAGCAGCCGCGCCGCGCCGACGAAGGCCGCCGTGTTGTATTTGAGCTCGGACATGCGGCTGCCCGGCATGATGGCCACCACATTGGCGTCCTCCGCCAGGCCCAGCGTGCGGCGCGCGCCCGCCTCGTCCGGCACCATCGGGATCAGCTCCGCCAGCGGATGGCCGACATAGCTGACCGGCACGCCGGCCTGGCGGTAGATTTCCTCTTCAAACGGAAACACCACCAGCATGTGCGACACAGCGCGGATGATTTTCTTGATGCGTCCACCGCGCCAGGCCCAGATCTGCGGCCCGATGTAGTGGATGGTCGGGATGCCGGCCGCCTTGAGCTGCTCTTCCAGCCCGAGGTTAAAGCCCGGATAGTCGGCGCCGATGAAGGCTGCCGGCCGCTCGGCCAGCAGCTGGTCGCGCAGCTGGTTCTGGATGCCCTTGATTTCGCGGTAGCGCGGGATCACGGCCAGCAGGCCGCGCACGGTCAGCTTGTCCATGGGCCAGTGCGATTCGAAGCCCTGGGCCATCATGTGTTCGCCGCCGATGCCGTGGAAGCGCGCTTCCGGCAGATGCGGGCGCAATCCCGACAGCAGCCGTGCCGCCAGCAGGTCGCCGGACGGTTCGCCCGCCACCAGCGCCAAAGATAGCGGCGACGGCGCAGCCGGCGCGGAGGCCGGCGTCAGGTCAGCGGACGATGCCACGGCTGGCGATGCTGAGGAACTCGCGCATCGAACGAATCTGCTCGGCCGCTGCCGGCGTCGCTTCTTCTTCCGCTTGCAGCGCAACCTTGGCCTCTTCCAGCGTCAGGCCAGAGCGATAGATCAATTTGTAGGCGGTGCGGATGCCGTTGATCTGCTCGCGCGTGAAGCCGCGGCGTTTCAGACCTTCGATGTTGACGCCGTGGGCCTGGGCCGGATTACCGTTCAACAGCACGAACGGCGGCACGTCCTGCGTCAGCGAAGTGCTCATGCCGACAAACGCGTGCGCGCCGATCTTGCAGAACTGGTGCACATTGGCGAAGCCGCTCATGATGACCCAGTCGCCGATTTCGACGTGGCCGGCGATCTGCGCGTTGTTCGAGAAGATCGTGTTGCTGCCGACCTGGCAGTCGTGCGCCAGGTGGACGTAGGCCGAAATCCAGTTGTCGTTACCCAGCGAGGTCACGCCCTTGTCCTGCACCGTGCCGGTGTTGAAGGTGCAGAACTCGCGGATGGTGTTGCGGTCGCCGATGGTCAGGCGGGTCGGCTCGCCGTTCCACTTCTTGTCCTGCGGCGCGGCGCCGATCGACGAGAACTGGAAGAACTTGTTGTCGCTGCCGATGGTCGTATTGCCCTCGATGACCACATGCGGACCGACGACCGTGCGCGGGCCGATCACGACGTTCGGACCAATCACCGAATACGGGCCCACCTCGACGGATTCGTCGAGCTGCGCCTTCGGATCGATGATGGCGGTGGCGTGGATCTTGGACATGATTACTTCCCTGCCGGCTGGCTGGCGTCCGTGGCGCTGCGGATGGTGCACATCAGTTCCGCTTCGACCGCGGTCTGGCCGTCGACCGTGCCGACCGCCTTGTACTTCCAGATGCCGCGCGCGACGCGCAGGATCTCGACGTTCATCACCAGCTGGTCGCCCGGCTCCACCGGACGCTTGAAGCGCGCGTTGTCGATGCCGACGAAGTACACCACCGAGTTCTCGTCCGGCTTGATGTCCATGGTCAGGAAGGACAGGATGGCGGCGGTTTGCGCCATCGCTTCGATCATCAGCACGCCCGGCATCACCGGCTTGTGCGGGAAGTGGCCGTTGAAGAATTCCTCATTGACGGTGACGTTCTTGATCGCGGTGATGGTCTTGCCCGACTCCCAGTCCAGCACGCGGTCCACCAGCAGCAGCGGATAACGGTGCGGCAGGTACTGTTTGATGGCGTGGATATCCAGGCACTTCTTGGTGCAGGTGGATTCGGAGGTAACAGGGGTGGTAGTCGTCATGATTATTTCTCGTCTTGATTCGTCAATGTTTTAATTGTTTTTTCCAGCGCGCGGATTTTATCGCGCATCGTCGACAGATTGCGAACGATGGCGGCCGATTTTTCCCACTCGCTGTTCTTGGCCAGCGGATAAAAGCCCGTGTACTGTCCCGGCTCCAAAATGGAGCGCGACACCATGCTGCCCGAGCCCACGTGCACCTTGTCGGCGATGGTCAGATGCCCCAGCACCATGGCGGCGCCGCCGAAGGTACAGTACTTGCCGATCTTCGCGCTGCCGGCCACGCCGACGCAGCCGGCCATCGCCGTGTGCGCGCCGATATGGCAGTTGTGGCCGATCTGGATCTGGTTGTCCAGCTTTACGCCGTCTTCCAGAATCGTGTCGGCCAGCGCGCCGCGGTCGATGGTGGTGTTGGCGCCGATGTCCACATCGTCGCCGATCACTACCCGCCCGGTCTGCGGAATCTTGATGTAGACCCCGCCCTCGTTGGCGAAACCGAAACCGTCGGTGCCGATCACGGCGCCCGAATGGATGATGCCCCGCTTGCCGATCACGCAGCGCGCCTGGAAGGTCACGTTGGCGAACAACTGCGTGTCCTCGCCGATGAAGGCGTCGCGGCCGATGTAGCAGCCGGCGCCGATCACCGCGCGCTCGCCGATCACGGCGCCGCTTTCGATCACCGCGCGCGCGCCCACGTGGGCGCTGGCGGCGATGCTGGCGTCATCGGCCACCACCGCGCTGGCGTGTACGCCGGGCGCCGGCACGATGGCCGTCAGGGATTCGAAATACTGCGCCGCGCGGGCGAAATACACGTACGGGTTGTTGGTGACGATGCGCGCGCCTTCGTATCCGGCGGCGATGAAAGCGTCATCGGCGGCCGACACGATCAGTGCCGCCGCCTGGCTTTGCAGCGCCTGCGCGCGCAGTTTGCTATTGCTGAGAAAGCTGATGTGCGAAACGCCGGCGTCCGTCAGTGGCGCGATCCCGGTGACAACCAGGTTCGCGTCCCCCACCAACTGCCCGCCGAGGCGTTCGACCAATTCCCCTAGTCGAGTGCCCATCGGGTGATCCAATCTTGATGTGTTTTACTTGTCTTTATCCAGCGCGGCCAGCACTTTGTCGGTGATGTCGATGCGCGGGCTGGCCCAGACCGCATCCTGCAGCACGATGTCGAAGCCTTCCACCGATGCCATCTGCTTGATGATCTTGGTGGCTTTTTCCGAGATCGCCTGGCGCTCTTCGCTGGTGCGCTGGCTCAGGTCTTCACGGAACTCGCGCTGGCGGCGCTGGTATTCCTTATCGAGCTCGAACACGTCGCGCTGGCGCTTGACGCGGTCGGCTTCGGCCAGCGTCGGCATGTCCTTCTCCAGCTTTTCCGACGCCGACTTCAGGCGCGCGGCCATATCCTGCATGGCTTTCTCGCGGCTCTTGAACTCTTCCTGCAGCTTCTCGCCGGCCAGCTTGGCCAGCTTGGACTCGTTGTAGATGCGCTCAGCGCTCAGCCAGGCGATGCGCGAGGCCGAGGTCTGGGCCTGCACCGGCGCCAATGCACACCAGCCCAGTGCAAGCACGGCGAGAGATTTGGTCAGGGTAGCGGACGCAGTCTTCAACTTGTTTCTCCGAAGTAAAAATTAGTACTCAATGCCATCGCAATGTCTATCCGACGCCTTAGAAGCCGGTACCCATCTGGAACTGGAAGCGTTCCAGACGATCGCCCGGCTTGGCGTTCAAAGGCTTAGCATAACTCAACTTGAGCGGACCGACCGGCGAAATCCAGCTGATACCCAGGCCCGACGAGTAGCGCAGCTCGGAATAGCGCATCTTCTGGCCTTCCTGGTAGACCTGTCCGGTATCGAGGAAACCGAACCAGCGCAGGCTGCGGTCCTGACCCGAACCCGGGAACGGCAGCTGCAGCTCGGCATTGCCGATCACGCGCGAAGCGCCGCCCAGGGCGTCGCCGTACACATTGTCGACCGCGCCCAGCGAGGAGCTCAGGTAGCCGCGCACCGAACCGATGCCGCCGCCGTAGAAGTTCTTGAACACAGGGTAGCTGCTGTTGCCCAGGCCATGGCCGTAGTCGATCTCGCCCTTCAGTGCCAGGGTGATCTTCGGCGTCAGCGGCTTGAACCAGTTGTGCTCATACACGGCGCGGTAGTATTTCTGGCGGCCGACCACGTCCAGCTCGAAGTTGAAGCGCTGGTAGCGGCCCACGGTCGGCGTCAGCGCCGAATCGCGGCTGTCGCGCGCCCAGGCGGCGGTCAGCGGCACGGCGTTGGTGGAGGCGGTACCGATGCCGTCCTTGTTGCCGGTGATGCTGGTCACGTAATCCTTGAAGCGCACCGGCGAGGTGGCGTCGGTGGTGATCTTCGAGCGTTCCAGGCCGATACCGAAGAACACGGTGTCGACTTCCGAGAACGGCACGCCGTAGCTGATGCGGCCGCCCTGCTGGCGGATGGTGTAGCTGCCGATGTTGAGCGCCGGCGGCTGCTGCGTGCGCAGGTAGACTTCGTACGAACGCGAGATGCCGTCGTCGGTGTAGTAAGGGTCGGTCTGCGAGAACGAAATCGTGCGGCTGTACTTCGAGGTATTGAGCTCGATGCCGACGGTGGTGCCCGAACCGGCGAAGTTGGCCTGCTGGATCGCCGCCTGGAAGGTGAACTTCTCCGACTGCGAGAACGCGCCGCCGATCTGGAAGTTACCGGTCGGGCGTTCGACCACGGTCAGGTTGACGTCCACCTGGTCGGACGTGCCCTGCGCTTCAGGCGTGTCGATGGTCACGTCCTTGAAGTAGCCCAGGCGGTCGACGCGGTCGCGCGAATACTTGATCTTGTTGGCGTCGTACCACGACGATTCGAACTGGCGGAACTCGCGGCGGATCACTTCGTCGCGGGTGGTGGTGTTGCCGGCGATGTTCATGTGGCGCACGTAGGCGCGCTTGCCCGGATCGATGAAGAAGGTGAACGCGACTTCGCGCTTCTTCTGGTCGATTTCAGGGCTGGCGTTGACGTTGGCGAAGGCGTAGCCGAAGGTGCCCAGGCGATCCGAGATCAGCTTGTTGGTGGCGGTCAGGCGTTCGCCCGAATAGGTCTCGCCCTGGCGCAGCAGCACCAGCGAGCGCAGTTCCTCTTCGCGGCCGAAGGTCTCGCCTTCGAACTTGATGCCGGAGACCTTGTACTTCTCACCCTCGGTGATGTTGATCGTGATGTAGATGTCCTTCTTGTCCGGCGTGATCGACACCTGGGTCGAATCGATCTGCATCTCGATATAGCCGCGGTTCAGATAGTAAGACTTGAGCGACTCGATATCGCCGGTCAGCTTGGTCTTGGAGTACTGGTCGGCCTTGGTGTACCAGCTGAACCAGCCGCCGGTGTTCAGGGCCAGCTGGTCTTTCAGCTCCTTGTCCGAGAATACCTTGTTGCCGACGATGTTGATCTGCTTGATCTTGGCGATGTCGCCCTCGTCCACCGCGAAGGTGATGTTGACGCGGTTACGCTCGATCGGGGTGACGGTGGTGACGATCTTCACGCCGTACAGGCCGTGCGACAGGTACTGGCGCTTGAGCTCTTGCTCGGCGCGGTCGACCGACGCCTTGTCGAAAATCTTGGTCTCGCCGACGCCGATGTCTTTCAGCGCCTTGACCAGCGTGTCTTTTTCAAATTCCTTGGTGCCGGTGAACTCCACCTTGGAGATGGCCGGACGTTCCTCGACCAGCACCACCAGCACGCCGCCGTCGGCTTCCAGCTTGACGTCCTTGAAGAAACCGGTGGCATACAGCGCCTTGATGGCGGTGATGGACTTGTCGTCGTTGAAGGTCTCGCCGACGCGTACCGGCAGGTAGCTGAAGACCGTACCGGCTTCCGTACGCTGGATCCCTTCGACGCGGATATCTTTGATGACGAAGGGCTCGATGGCCATGGCGCTGCCGGCGCACAGCGCCAGGACAGCGGCGCCGATCAGGCTGCGGCGAAAGGAAGATGAAGTAATACGGTCAGAATATAATTTCATTGGGGTTATTCAATGGCTAAATCAACGAACTACTCATAAACATGGTCAATGCAAAAGCGGGCCTGCTACAGCAGCCGCGCGACGTCGTTAAACACCGCCAGCAGCATTAATGTCAGTAGCAAACCCATGCCCAGGCGCTGCGCAATCTCACCAAAACGCTCCGGCACAGAACGCCCAGTTAAAACTTCCAGCGAATAATACAGCAAATGCCCCCCATCTAGAACGGGAATTGGTAGCAAATTCATTACCCCCAAACTGATGCTGATGAAGGCGATGAAGCTCAAATAGCTGGCCGCGCCCATTCGTGCGGTCTGCCCGGCATAATCGGCGATGGTGATCGGGCCGGTGACGTTCTTCAGCGAGACTTCGCCGGTGATCATCTTGCCGATCATTTTCACCGTCATGGTGCAGGTATCCCATACCCGCGCCACTGCCTTGCCGACGGCCGCAATCGGGGACGATGGCACGCTGATCATATCCGGCAGCTGCGCGACGTAAGCGCTGATCTTACCGACTGTTACAGTTCCCTTACCGGTCTTTGCCTGTTCGGCCTGCGGCACCATGGGCAGCACCAACTCCTGGCCGGCGCGGCGCACGGCCACCTGCACGGTCTTGCCGGCGGCGGCGCGGATGATGTCGATGAAGGCGATACCGTCGGCGACCGGCGTGCCATCCACCGACAGCAGCAGGTCGCCCTTGAGCAGGCCGGCGCGCGCGGCCGGGCCGCCTGCGACCACTTCTTGCACCACCGGCGCCGGACGGGCCACGCCCACACCCAGCTTGCCGGGCACGTCGCCTTCCAGGTCCAGCGTCGCCAGCACGGCGGCCGGCAGCACGAAGGTGAAGCGGCCCTGCCCCGTGCGCTCGACGGCGATGCGGGCTTCGGTTTTGTCGATGGCCGATTGAATCAGGTTCCAGCGCAGCTCGGACCATACGGCCACCGGCTGCTCGTTGACGGCGGTGACCACGTCGCCGCTGCGCAGGCCCGCGCTCCATGCTGCGGTGGGCACAGCAGCTTCGTTGGCGCGCACGCTGATCTTGCTGGTCGGTTCTTCGACGCCGTGCATGTACAGGCCGGCGAACAGCACGATCGCGATCAGGAAGTTGGCCGCAGGGCCGGCGGCCACGATGGCGATGCGCTTCCATACGTTCTGGCGCGTGAATTCGCGCTTGAGGTCTTCGGGCGGCAGGTCGCCGAGATCGGCCTCGCGGGCATCGAGCATCTTGACGTAGCCGCCCAGCGGCAGCGCCGACACGGCCCATTCGGTCTGGTCCGGCCCGAAGCGGCGCGACCACACCACCTTGCCCATGCCGACCGAGAAGCGCAGCACCTTCACGCCGCACCAGCGCGCCACCAGGTAATGACCCAGCTCATGGAAGATGATCAGGGAGCCCAGGCAGACGATGAAGGCCAGTGCGGTTTGCAGGAAGTTCATTTTGCCAGTCCGGCGATATAGGTTTCAGCGGCGACGCGCGCAGCGGCGTCCTGCGCCATCACCGCCTCGATGCTGTGGGCCGCGCCGTGCGGCAGCACCGCCATCACATGGGCGATCACGCGGTCGATCTGGCGGAAGCCGATCTTCAGGTCGAGGAAGGCTTGCACCGCGATCTCGTTGGCCGCGTTCAGCAGCGCCGGCGCGGTGCCGCCGGCCTTGAGCGCGTCGAAGGCCAGCGCCAGACAAGGGAAGCGATTGAAGTCGGGACGTTCGAATTGCAGCGTGGCGATCTGCGTCAGGTCCAGCTGGGCCACGCCCGATTCGATGCGCTCCGGGTAGGCCAGCGCGTGCGCGATCGGCGTGCGCATGTCGGGATTGCCCAACTGCGCCAGCACCGAACCGTCGACATACGACACCATCGAATGGATCACCGACTGCGGATGGATCACCACCTCGATCTGCTCGGCCGGTGCGCCGAACAGCCAGTGGGCCTCGATCACTTCCAGGCCCTTGTTCATCATGGTCGCGGAATCGACCGAGATCTTGCGGCCCATCGACCAGTTGGGATGCTTGCAGGCCTGCTCCGGCGTGACCGCGTCCAGCGTGGCGACGTCGCGCGTCAGGAACGGGCCGCCGGAAGCGGTCAGCAGGATCTTGGCGATGCCGGCCCTGGCGTCGCGCACCGCCGGCACGCGGCCGCCGAACTGCGGCATGCCCTGGAAGATCGCATTGTGTTCGCTGTCGATAGGCAGCAGCACTGCGCCCGCTTCGTGCGCGGCGTCGATGAACAGCTGGCCGGACATGACCAGCGCTTCCTTGTTGGCCAGCAGGACTTTCTTGCCGGCGCGGGCCGCGGCCAAGGTAGGCGCCAGGCCGGCGGCGCCGACGATGGCCGCCATCACGCTGTCGACTTCGGGCGCGCTGGCGACGCTGCACAGCGCCGCTTCGCCATATTCCACTTCGGTGTTGACGCCGGCGGCGCGCAGCAGCGCCGTCAGGCGGCCGGCGCCTTCTGCCGTGCCGACCACCGCGCGCGCGGGACGGCAGGCGATGCACTGGGCGGCCAGTTCGTCGATGCGGTTGTGGGCGGACAGCGCGTAGACCGAGTAGCGCTCCGGATGACGGGCGAGCACGTCCAGCGTGGACACGCCGATCGAGCCGGTGGCGCCAAGGATGGTGATGCGTTGCATAGTGATTTCTTTCAGAACCAGGAGCCGATCAGCGCTGCCAGCGGCAGGACCGGGATCAAGGCGTCAATACGGTCAAGCACGCCGCCGTGGCCAGGCAGCAGGTTGCTGCTGTCCTTGATGCCGGCGCGGCGCTTGAGTTGGGATTCGAACAGGTCGCCGATGACCGAGGCGGCCACGATCACCAGCAGCACCATCAGCGCCAGCGTCCAGCCGAAGCGCGCTTGCAGCTGGTAGGCGAAGGTGTCCTGCAACCACGGCGAGCCGGCGGCCAGCACGATGGAAACTGCGGAGATGGCCAGCACGGCGATACCGCCGCCGATGGCGCCTTCCCACGATTTGCCCGGCGAGATCGACGGCGCCAGCTTGCGCTTGCCGAAAGCCTTGCCGGAGAAGTAGGCGCCGATGTCGGCGATCCACACCAGCACCATCACCGACAGCAGGTACAGCGGCGAATGCTGGCACAGGCCGACGATGGCGAAGAAGCAGGCGAACACGGCAAAGCTGAAGGTGATGGCCAGCGACCAGTTGGCCGCGCCGCCCAGCGGCGGCAGGCCCAGGCCCAGCGACGGCGCATAGCGGATCAGCCACAGCAGGCAGGCCGCGCCGTACAGCGCGTTGACCGCGCCCGGCTTGGCCGCGTGCGTCAGCAGCACGGCAAACAGTACGCCGCCGGCGATGCCGACCAGGCGGGCGCGCATCTCGGCCAGGCCGAACAGGCGCGCGCCCTCCCACATCGCGGCGCCGACAAACAGCGTGACGACGACGGCAAACGCAGGGAAGTAGTTGAAGAACAGGACCGGCAGCAACACCGCCAGCAAGATCACAGCGGTAATAATCCTAGTTTTCAGCATCAGCTTGTCTTCTCGGCGAGTTGCGCGCCGGTGCGGCCGAAGCGGCGTTCGCGGTGCTGGTAGGAGGCGATGGCCTCGTCGAGGCTCTCGATGGAAAAATCGGGCCAGTAGGTATCGGTGAAGAACAGCTCGGTATAGGCGAGCTGCCACAGCAGGAAATTGGAGATGCGCTGCTCGCCGCCGGTGCGGATGAACAGGTCGGGCTCGGGCGCGTAGGCCATGGCCAGGTGCGGCGCCAGTTGCTCTTCGGTGAAATCGCCTGCGCCCGGGTGGGCGGCGACCATCTTGCCGACGGCCTGCATGATGTCCCAGCGGCCGCCGTAGTTGGCGCAGACGGTGACGGTCATGCGGGTGTTGTTGGCGGTCTTGCGCTCGGCGCTGGCGATCATGCTTTGCAGCTTATCGTCGAAGCGGCTGAGGTCTCCGACCACCTTGAGGCGGATGTTATTGGCGTGCAGTTTGGAGACTTCGCGGTCCAGCGCCGTGACGAACAGGCGCATCAGCAGCGACACTTCCTCTTCGGGGCGGCGCCAGTTTTCGGAGCTGAAGGCGAACAGGGTCAGGTACTCGACGCCGCGGCGGGCGCAGGCCTCGACCACGGTACGCACGGCTTCCACGCCCTTGACGTGGCCCGCCACGCGCGGCAGGAAGCGCTTGGTGGCCCAGCGACCGTTGCCGTCCATGATGATGGCGACGTGGCGCGGCACGGCCGGCGCGTCTGGAACCTCAGTAGTCGAACTCGTATATTTCATGAAGACTTTGGTGCCAAAGTATAAAGTATTGCAGGTGTGACGCAAAAAGACAAGACGCCCGAAACGTCATTCCCGCGAAGGCGGGAATCCATGGAACCTTAGCTCAGCATGGATTCCCGCTTTCGCGGGAATGACGGCGTCGGAGGTCGACGGCAACTTAAACCGTCAGAACTTCTTTTTCCTTTTCAGCGACCATCTTGTCGATGTCGACGATGAACTTGTCGGTCAGCTTCTGCACTTCATCGGTGCCGCGACGCTCGTCGTCTTCCGAGATGGCTTTGTCCTTGACCAGCTTTTTCATGCCTTCATTGGCATCGCGACGGATGTTGCGGACGGCGATTTTCGCGTCTTCCGCTTCGCTCTTGACCAGCTTGACCATTTCCTTGCGGCGTTCTTCGGTCAGCGGCGGGGTCGGCACGCGGATCATGTCGCCCTGCGACGATGGGTTCAGGCCCAGGTCCGCATCGCGGATGGCTTTCTCGATGGTAGCGGCCATCTTCTTCTCGAACGGCTGCACACCGATGGTGCGGGCATCGATCAGGGTCACGTTGGCGACCTGGGTCAGCGCGGTCGGCGAACCGTAGTACTCGACCTGCACGTGGTCCAGGATGCCGGTGTGGGCGCGGCCGGTGCGGACCTTGGCCAGATCGGCGCGCAAGGTTTCCAGCGATTTGATCATGCGCTCTTGCGCACTCTTTTTAACGTCAGCTACGGACATTGCTGCTCTCCTGTGATCGGAATGTAATATAAACGTGAAGCGTTAAACGTGGACCAGTGTACCTTCATCCTCGCCCATGATGACACGCATCAGCGCGCCCGGCTTGGTGATGGAGAACACTTTGATCGGCAGTTTCTGGTCGCGGCACAGCGCGAAGGCGGTGGCGTCCATCACTTGCAGGTGCTTGGCGATGGCTTCGTCGAAGGTGATCGAGCTGTACAGCGTGGCGTTGGCATCCTTCTTCGGATCGGCGGTGTAGACGCCGTCGACCTTGGTGGCCTTGAGCACGATCTCCGCGCTCATCTCCGAACCGCGCAGCGCCGCTGCCGTGTCGGTGGTGAAGAACGGGTTGCCGGTGCCGGCCGCGAACACCACGACCTTGCCTTCTTCCAGGTACTGCAGGGCTTTCGGGCGCACGTACGGCTCGACGACCTGTTCGATGCCGATCGCCGACATCACGCGGGCGGTGATGCCGACGTGGCGCATCGCGTCGGCCAGCGCCAGTGCGTTCATGACGGTGGCCAGCATGCCCATGTAGTCGGCGGTGGCGCGGTCCATGCCCTGGGCGCCTGGGGCGACACCACGGAAGATGTTGCCGCCGCCGATGACGATCGCCAGTTCCACGCCCAGTTTCGCGACCTCGGCCACATCGGCGACCATCCGTTCGATCGTGCCGCGGTTGATGCCGTAAGGATCATCGCCCATCAGGGCTTCGCCGGACAATTTGAGGAGGACGCGCTTGTAGGCTGGTTTTGACATGAGACGAGGCTCCTAAGTTGGTTTATTCGGGTAAGGCTGCCGGCGCCTATGATACCTTGGTCGACGCCGGGAACGACTAGTTGACTTACAGTGCTGCAGGTGAAACTTTGGTCAGGCTAAAAAAACGGGCCTCTCGGCCCGTTTTCTTTGGTATTACGCTCCTTTGGAAGCAGCCATCTGAGCGGCTACTTCTGCGGCGAAGTCGTCAACCTTCTTCTCGATGCCCTCGCCTACCACGTACATGGTGAAGGCTTTAACGGTGGTCGATTTTTCTTTCAGCATCTGCTCGATCGATTGCTTGTCGTTTTTCACGAAAGCCTGGTTCAGCAGCGACACTTCTTTCAGGAACTTCTGTACCGAACCTTCCAGACGCTTGGCCAGGATTTCTGGCGATTGCGCTGGCTTGCCTTCGGCAGCAGCTTTGGCTGCATCTTCTTCAGCTTTCAGTTTTGCAACCGAACGCTCTTTTTCGATCAGTTCCGCTGGAACCTGCTCGGACGACAGCGACACTGGCTTCATTGCAGCGATGTGCATGGCCACGTCTTTACCAACTTGCTCGTCGGCGCCGTCGAAGTCGACGATCACGCCGATGCGCGCGCCGTGCAGGTAGGAAGCCAGCTTGCCGGTGGTTTCGAAACGCTGGAAGCGGCGGATCGACATGTTTTCGCCGATTTTACCGATCAGTGCTGCGCGCACTTCGTCCAGGGTCTTGCCGTCCAGCGGCAGTGCCAGCAGAGCGGCGACGTCGGCTGGGTTGTGCTCGACTACCAGGCGGGCGGCGTTGTTTGCCAGGGCCAGGAAGTCGTCGTTTTTCGCGACGAAGTCGGTTTCGGAGTTAACTTCAACCAGCGCGCCGACGTTGCCGGCGATGAAGGTTGCCACTACGCCTTCAGCGGTGATGCGTGCCGATGCTTTCGATGCCTTGCCGCCCAGTTTGACGCGCAGGATCTCTTCCGCACGACCCATGTCGCCTTCGGCTTCGGTCAGTGCTTTTTTGCATTCCATCATAGGCGCGTCAGTCTTCGCGCGCAGTTCGCCTACCATTGCTGCAGTAATAGCTGCCATGTGATTCTCCTGTATTCGGTGTTCGGGTGGGGGTGGTGAGCGCTGCTCTAACCACTTACGTTAAAAAAAAGGGGGAGCTGTTGGCCACCCCTTTTTCCTTACAGCTTGTTACGAACGATTAAGCCTGTTCGTTAACTTCGACGAATTCGTCGCCAGCTGCGGCTTTAACCATTTCAACTACTTCGTTACCGGCAGCAGCACGGCCTTCCAGGATCGCATCTGCAACGCCGCGGGCGTACAGAGTGATGGCTTTCGACGAGTCGTCGTTACCTGGAATTACGAACTGAACGCCTTCTGGCGAGTGGTTGGTATCGACCACGCCGATAACTGGGATGCCCAGTTTTGCGGCTTCGGTGATGGCGCCTTTATGGTAGCCAACGTCAACGACGAAGATTGCGTCAGGAACGCCGCCCATGTCTTTGATGCCGCCGATCGATTTTTGCAGCTTGATCATTTCGCGTTGGAACATCAGCGCTTCTTTTTTCGACAGCTTCTCTACCGAACCGTCTTCGATCGAAGCTTCCATGTCTTTCAGGCGCTTGATCGAGGTCTTGATCGTTTTGAAGTTGGTCAGCATGCCGCCCAACCAACGCTGGTCGACGAAAGGAACGCCTGCGCGTGCTGCTTCAGCAGCAATGATTTCGCGAGCTTGACGCTTGGTGCCGACCATCAGGATGGTGCCACGGTTCGAAGCGACCTGTTTCACGTGCTTCATCGCTTCTTGATACATACCCATCGTCTTTTCCAAGTTGATGATATGGATCTTGTTGCGGTGACCGAAGATGAACGGTGCCATCTTTGGGTTCCAGAAACGGGTTTGGTGGCCGAAGTGGACACCGGCTTCCAGCATTTCGCGCATAGTTACGGACATATTAAACTCCAGGGTTGGGTCTGGAATCCGATCAGTCACCATAGAGGCACCCTTGTCGACCGGATTCGCGTTTATTAATAGAAATTAACAACTAATTTTTGAAACTAAGTTTGCAACATTGCTCAAACCGAATTCAAGCAACCCGAGATTCTACCCTGAAAACAGCCACTTAGGCAAGCACTGCACGCCTTCCACCCGCCACCGCCCCAAATTGGTGCGCCGTTCTCAATTTCACCATGCTTGTTACAAATCAAGTAAAAGTGTAAATCTTTAAGCATTGCTGCCGAAGATGTAATATCATTGCCAAAATTAAAATTACATACCGTTAATAAGTATTGATTTGCAAGACACGAATTGCAAGGCACAAACCTCTGATAAAGGCGCTACACCATGTCCATCCTCTTCGCCGTGACGCTAGCCGCAGCCTCCACTGTCCAGCCAAGCTGCTCCTGGGACCACCCGGGTGTCAATCCGTACACCGGCAAGACGGCAGCGGCCATCGATCGCTACACCGACATTCCAGCCGCCGTGCGCAGCACGCTCAAGCGCCGCATGGAAGAAGGCCAGTCGGACGATAAAGTCCTCATCACCCGCGATGGCATCAGCGGCAAGAACCAGTACGACCCGGCCATCCGCGACATGCACTTCGGCGCCGCCTCCGTGTGCGCCACCGTCACCCGCAGCAAGTGGGCCGAGCAGCGCCAGGAACCGGGCGCCGTCTATTGCGTCGACCAGCACTGCATCCTGGTGCCCAAGATTTGCGGCAACGTCAGCCGCATCAACCGCGTGCCGGCCGCCGTCGCCAAGGCGCCGGTCACGCCGCCTCCTCCGGTCGCCAAACTGGGCGACAAGCTGGGCGACAAAGACCTGGGCCTGGCCGACGCCGAGAAGTTCGATCCCGAGGAACTGACCGAGAAAGAACGGGCCGAGCGCGATCGCCTGCAACGCCAGGCCGCACTGGACGCCGCCAAGCTGAAACCCGGCGTGGAAGAGTACGAATTGCCCGAGCAATTCGAATTCGAGGCCGACGTTGACGTCCGCGTGGCCGGCGGCGACGGCCACCGCCCGCTGACGCCGCCGTTTATCGGCGGTGACGAAGACGACGGCATCTCCACCAACCCGACCGCCGTGCCGGAAGCCGACACCTGGGCCATGCTGCTGGCCGGCCTGGGCATCCTGGGCGTCGCCGCGCGCCGCCGCAACCAGCGCAAGCAGGGCTGAATCCCGCCAGCCCGTGCGCCACGCCGGGCATTATCCTTGCATTCCCGAGCGGGGCCGTCCCGCGTCGTTTATAATTTCGACATATTTGCACGCCGCGAGCCGATTCCATCCGCTCGCCGCCTGCGTTTTTACCGTTTACTTTGCTGATTGCGATCCATTATGTCTATCTCCATTAAATCCGCCGAAGATATCGCCGGCATGCGCGTGGCCGGCCGCCTGGGCTCCGAAGTGCTGGACTACATCACGCCCTTCGTCAAGCCCGGCGTGACCACGGGCGAACTGGATCGCCTCTGCCACGAATACATGGTCAACGTGCAGGGCACCATCCCGGCGCCGCTGAACTACTGCCCGCCGGGCTACACGCCCTACCCTAAAGCCATCTGCACCTCGGTCAACGACGTCATCTGCCACGGCATCCCGGGCGACAAGGTGCTCAAGAACGGCGACGTGGTCAACCTCGACATCACCGTCATCAAGGATGGCTACCACGGCGACAACAGCCGCATGTTCTTCATCGGCGAGCCGTCGATCCTGGCCAAGCGCCTGTCCGACATCACCTACGAGTGCATGTGGCTGGGTATCGCCAAGGTCAAGCCGGGCGCGCACCTGGGCGACATTGGCCATGTGATCCAGCAGCACGCGGAAAAAGCCGGCTACAGCGTGGTGCGCGAGTTCTGCGGCCACGGCATCGGCAAGATCTTCCACGAAGAGCCGCAAGTGCTGCACTACGGCCGCCCAGGCACGCTGGACGAGCTGCAGCCGGGCATGATCTTCACCATCGAGCCGATGATCAACGCCGGCAAACGCGAAATCCGCGAAATGGGCGACGGCTGGACCATCAAAACCAAGGATCGCAGCCTGTCGGCGCAGTGGGAACACACCATCCTCGTCACCGAGACCGGCTACGAAGTGCTGACCTTGTCGGCCGGCAGCCCGCCGCCGCCGGCGTTCATCACCAACGCCGCTGCCGTAGCCGCGTAAGCACAGGATGTCGACGGCGGCGATGAAGAAGGAACTGCGCGAGCAACTCAAGCGCCAGCTGAAGGCCGACCGCCAGGTCGTCATCGCCGGCTTCCAGGCCGACGGCATGCCCGAGAAGCTGCTGCGCAGCCTGCGCCAGAGCGTCGACGCGGTGCTGACCACGGCCTGGCACGAAGCCCGGCTGCCGGCCAACACTGCGCTGGTCGGCGTCGGCGGCTACGGCCGCGGCGAGCTGTTCCCCTATTCCGACGTCGACCTGTTGATCCTGCTTGAAAAAGCCCCCGATGCCGACACCACCGGCAAGCTGGAGGAACTGGTCCAGCTGCTGTGGGACCTGGGCCTGGAAATCGGCCACAGCATCCGCACCGTGGACGAGTGCCTGAGCGAATCGGCGGCCGACATCACGGTACAGACCAGCCTGCTGGAAGCGCGCGTCATCTGCGGCGACGAAGCCTTGTTCGAGCAACTGCAACAGCGCTACCAGGCGGCGATGGACCCGCGCGCCTTCTACCACGCCAAGGTGCTGGAAATGCGCCAGCGCCACGCCAAGTACGAAGACACCGCCTTCAGCCTGGAACCGAACTGCAAGGAAAGCCCGGGCGGCCTGCGCGACCTGCAAGTGATCCTGTGGATGGTCAAGGCCGCCGGCCTGGCCAACTCCTGGCGCACGCTGGCCACCAGCGGCCTGATCACGCAGACCGAAGCCAAGCAGCTGATGGAAAAGGAACGCGCCTTCAAGGACATCCGCGTGCGCCTGCACCTGCACGCCAAGCGTCGCGAAGACCGGCTGGTGTTCGACGTCCAGACCGCCATCGCCGAATCGCTGGGCCTGACCGCCACCGGCAGCGGCGTCCACATGCGCCGCGCCAGCGAATACCTGATGCAGCGCTACTACTGGGCCGCAAAGACCGTCACGCAACTGAACACCATCCTGCTGCAAAACATCGAGGAACGGCTGTTCCCGAAATCCGGCGAGGCGGTGCGCATCAACGAGCGCTTCAACGACGTCAACGGCCTGATCGACATCAGCGAGGACGACACCTTCGCCACCACACCGTCGGCGATGCTGGAGATCTTCGTGCTGATGACGGAGCGCCCTTCGCTGCAGGGCATGACCTCGCGCACCATGCGCGCGCTGTGGCACGAGCGCTTCCAGATCGACGCCGCCTTCCGCGCCGATCCGGTCAACCGCGCACTGTTCCTGCGCATCATGCAGGCGCCGGTGGGCATCATCCACGCACTGCGCCGCATGAACGACATGTCCGTGCTCGGCCGCTACCTGCCCAACTTCCGCAAGATCGTCGGCCAGATGCAGCACGACCTGTTCCACGTCTACACGGTGGACCAGCACATCCTGATGGTGGTGCGTAACATGCGCCGCTTCACGATGGCCGAGCACGCGCACGAATACCCGTTCTGCAGCCAGCTGATGGCCAACTTCCCGCAACCGTGGCTGCTGTACCTGGGCGCGCTGTTCCACGACATCGCCAAGGGCCGCGGCGGCGACCACTCCAAGCTGGGCACGGTCGACGCCGAGCAGTTCTGCGTCGAGCATGGCATGAGCACCGAGGACACCGAACTGGTGGTGTTCCTGGTCGAGAACCACCTGACCATGTCGCAAGTCGCGCAGAAGCAGGACTTGTCGGACCCGGACGTGATCGCCGCCTTCGCCAAGGTGGTCAAGGACGAGCGCCACCTGACCGCGCTCTACCTGCTGACCGTGGCCGACATCCGCGGCACCAGCCCGAAAGTGTGGAACGCCTGGAAGGCCAAGCTGCTCGAAGACCTGTACCGCATCACCTTGCGCGTGCTGGGCGGCGAGCCGCACAGCGCCGACCACGAACTGAAGAACCGCCAGCAGGAAGCGCTGGCCACGCTGCGCCTGTACGGCCTGCCGCCGGACGCGCACGAAGCGTTCTGGAAGCAGCTCGACGTCGCCTACTTCCTGCGCCACGACGCCTCCGACATCGCCTGGCAGACGCGCGCGCTGTACGATCGCTTCACCAGCGACAAGCCGGTGGTCAAGTGCCGCCTGGCGCCGATCGGCGAAGGCTTGCAGATCGCCGTCTACATCCAGGACCAGCCTGACCTGTTCGCGCGCATCTGCAGCTATTTCGACCGCAAGAACTTCAGCATCCTGGACGCCAAGATCCACACCACCCGCCACGGCTACGCGCTCGACACCTTCCTCGTCACCGAGCAGAGTTTCGCCAAGAGCTACCGCGACATCATCAGCCTGATCGAGCACGAGCTGTGCGCGCTGCTGACCAATCCGGAGCCGCTGCCGGCGCCGGGCAAGGGCCGGCTGTCGCGGCTGTCGCGCACCTTTCCTATCCAGCCGACGGTGGACCTGCGGCCGGACGAGCGCGGCCAGTACTACCTGCTGTCGGTGGCCGCCAACGACCGCACCGGCCTGCTGTACTCGATCGCCAACGTGCTGACCAAGTACAAGATCAACCTGCACACCGCCAAGGTGATGACGCTGGGCGAGCGCGTCGAAGACGTGTTCCTGATCGACGGCGCCACACTCAGCAACGCCCGCAGCCAGATCCAGCTTGAAACCGACCTGCTGGACGCGATCAAGGTATAAACTCAGATTTAAGCAGCACCTCACCTTTATAGAAAACGCATCATGTCCGAAGAATTATTACGCCTGTCCAAACGCATGTCCGAACTGGGCCTGTGCTCGCGCCGCGAAGCCGACGAGTGGATAGCGCGCGGCTGGGTACGGGTGGACGGCCAGGTCGTCTCCGAACTCGGCACCAAGATCTACCCGAGCCAGCGCGTCACCGTCGAGCGCCAGGCCGCCGCCGAGCAGTCCAAGCGCGTGACCGTACTGATCAACAAACCGATGGGCTACGTCAGCGGCCAGGCCGAGGACGGCTATCAGCCGGCCGTGGTGCTGGTCAAGCCGGAAAACCGCTGGCCGGACGATCCGTCGCCCGAAATCTTCCACCCAACCCAGCTGCGTTCGCTGGTGCCGGCCGGACGCCTGGACATCGACTCGGTCGGCCTGCTGGTGCTGACCCAGGACGGCCGCGTGGCCAAGCACCTGATCGGCGAAACCACCGACGTCGACAAGGAATACCTGGTGCGCGTCGAGTACACCAAGCCCGGCAAGCTGCCGGACAGCGACCTGAAAAAGCTCAACCACGGCCTGTGGATGGACGGCAAGCCGCTGCTGCCGGCCAAGGTGCGCTGGCAGAACGACGACCAGCTCAGCTTCACTCTGCGCGAAGGCAAGAAACGCCAGATCCGCCGCATGTGCGACATGGTCGGCTTGAAAGTTGTTGGTTTGAAACGTGTACGCATCGGCAAGGTCAAGCTCGGCGACCTGCCGGTAGGCCAGTGGCGCTACCTGCGGCCGGAAGAGCAGTTCTGACACAATCTCTAAATTTTCTTGCTCTTTTGCAAGCCAAGATCGTGAATAGCCTGTAAACTGTGTAAACCGACCTCGCATCGTAGAGTCATTACCAAAGAGATATGCCGTCGTGAACGATCCTATACCGAATGAATTCCGCCGCGGTCCTCCCAGCCTAAAAGACGCTGTGGAACCAATACCGGCGGGTTCGAAGCCGCATGAAATGACCGATGAGCATGACATCGGCGATTCACTGACCCTGCTCGCCGACAACGGCGATCCGATCTCGATTTACCCATCTACCACCACCAACGTGGTGATGGCGCGCATCAAGTCGGTCGATCCTGAAAATCCGCACTTTGTGCTGGAGCTGAACGAGGGCGAGTTCCTCCCGCCCGGCGACGCCGTCTTCGTGGCCTGGCTGCGCGCGGCCAAGATCCAGTTCAAGCTCAGCTCCCCCGACTGGGCCTGCACGCCCGGCGAGCCTACCCTGATCCCGCTGGACTTCCCGACCAGGTGCCAGGTGCTGAACCGCCGCGCTTCGACGCGGCTGGAAACCCCGCTGGGCATCTACTACATGGCTTCGTTTGTCCTGAACGGCAAGCCGTATGAGCTGCAGCTGTACGACTTCTCGGCCGGCGGCGTCGGCATGCGCGCACCACCGCGCGACTGCCAGGGCCTGTACGTGGGCCGCAAGCTGCAACGCGTGCGGCTGGAACTGGGGCCGGACTCGGTGATGATCGCCGACCTGGAAGTGCGGCTGTCGCGCACCTTCCGCTCCTTCCTGCTGGGCGAGCAGGTGCAGATCGGCTGCCAGTTCTCCAACCTGTCGCCGTCGATGCAGGAAGAGCTGGCCCGCCTGCTCGACAAGCTCAACCACAGCAAGCAGCGCTAAACCGCACGCGACAGCCTTGCTGGGCATGCAACTTGCTTAAAAAAGCAGCTTAGATAGCTGCTTTTTTTTATGGGCCCGGCATGACAAAAATAGAGAGCGAACCGACGCAACGCATCGTCAAGATCCGTCGCGACTACAACACCTGGGTGGCCAACGAAACCATCGAGGACTATGCATTGCGCTACACGCCGCGCGCGTTCCGCAAATGGTCGGTGTTCCGCGTATCGAACACCGCCTTCGGCGCGATCTCGTTTTTGGTGCTGGAGGCGATCGGCGGCACCATCACCGTCAACTACGGCTTCATCAACGCGCTGTGGGCCATCATGGCGGTCGGCCTGATCATCTTCCTCACCGGCCTGCCGATCAGCTACTACGCCGCCAAGTACGGCGTCGACATGGACCTGCTGACGCGCGGCGCCGGCTTCGGCTACATCGGCTCGACGATATCGTCCTTCGTCTACGCCTCGTTCACCTTCATCCTGTTCGCGCTGGAAGCGGCCATCATGGCCTATGCGCTGGAGCTGTACTTCCACCTGCCACTCTATCTGGGCTACATGGTCAGCGCGCTGGTCGTGATCCCGCTGGTGACGCACGGCGTCACGCTGATCAGCCGCATCCAGATGCTGACGCAGCCGGTGTGGCTGGTGCTGATGGCCCTGCCCTTCATCGCCATCCTGCAAAAGCAGCCGGAGCTGCTGCCGCAGCTGCTGCACTACGCCGGCCGCTCCGGCGAGAACGGCCACTTCAACGTGCTGATGTTCGGCGCCGCCACGGCGGTCGGCGTGGCGCTGATCACGCAGATCGGCGAGCAGGTCGACTTCCTGCGCTTCATGCCGCAAAAGACCGCCGTCAACCGCTACCGCTGGCATCTGGGCGTGCTGATCGCAGGGCCGGGCTGGATCCTGCTCGGCATCGCCAAGATGCTGGGCGGCGCGCTGCTGGCCTTCCTGGCGATCAGCAGCGCGGTGCCGCTGGCGCAGGCGGTCAACCCGACGCAGATGTACCTGGCCGGCTTCGGCCAGGTGTTCGCCAACCCGTCGCTGGCGCTGCTGGCGACGGCGCTGCTGGTGGTGATCTCGCAGGTCAAGATCAACATGACCAATGCCTATGCGGGTTCGCTGGCGTGGTCCAACTTCTTCGCTCGGCTCACGCACAGCCATCCGGGGCGCGTGGTGTGGGCCGTGTTCAACGCGCTGATCGCCGTGCTGCTGATGGAGCTGGACGTGTTCCAGGCGCTGGACCAGGTGCTCGGCCTGTACTCCAACATCGCCATCTCGTGGATCACGGCGGTGGTGGCGGACCTGGTGGTCAACAAGCCGCTGGGACTGAGCCCGAAAGGCATCGAGTTCCGCCGCGCCTATTTGTACGACATCAATCCGGTCGGCGTCGGCGCCATGCTGCTGGCGTCCGCGCTGTCGGTGGCGGCCTTCACGGGATTGTTCGGCCATCAGGCGCAGGCCTTCTCCGCCTTCATCGCGCTGCTGACGGCCTTCGTGGCATCGCCGCTGATCGCCATCGCCACCAAGGGCAAGTACTACATCGCCCGCAAGCCGGCGCATGTGCACAGCAAGACCTGCGTGATCTGCGAAAAGGAATACGAATCCGAGGACATGGCGCACTGCCCGGCCTATCAGGGTTCGATCTGCTCACTGTGCTGCTGCCTGGACGCGCGCTGCAACGATGTCTGCAAGCCGCACGCGAAGGTATCATCGCAATGGCAGGCGGCGATGCAGGCGCTGCTGCCCAAATCGCTGTGGCGCTACCTGAGCAGCGGACTGGGACACTATCTGCTGCTGATGATCGTCACCGTGCTGTTCCTGGGTGCGCTGCTGGGACTGATCTACTACCACGAGCAATCGGTGCTGGCGGCCGGCGACGCCGCGCTGCTGCCGCAGCTGCAGCTGGTGTTCTTCAAGATCTTCGCGGCGCTGCTGCTCACCAGCGGCATCGTCGCCTGGTGGCTGGTGCTGACCAGCGAAAGCCGCCGCGTGGCGCAGGAAGAATCGAACCGCCAGACCGGCCTGCTGACGCGCGAGATCGAACTGCACAGCCAGACCGACGCCCAGCTCCAGCAAGCCAAGAAGACCGCCGACCTGGCCAACCAGGCCAAGAGCCGCTACATCGCCGGCATCAGCCACGAGATCAGGACGCCGCTGAACTCCATCCTCGGCTACGCGCAGCTGCTGGACAACGATCCATCGATACCGGAGCACCGCCAGCAAGCCATCCGCGTGATCCGCAGCAGCGGCGAGCACCTGCTGTCGCTGATCGAAGGCACGCTGGACATCGCCCGCATCGAAGGCGGCAAATTCAACTTCGACATGAAGGAGCTGAACTTCCCCGACTTCATCGGCCAGATCGTGCGCATGTTCGAACTGCAGGCGGCCAACAAGGGACTGGCCTTCCGCTACGAGCTGACCGGCGCGCTGCCGCGCATCGTGCGCGCCGACCGCAAGCGGCTGGGGCAAATCCTCATCAACATCCTCGGCAACGCGGTCAAGTTCACCAGCACCGGCGGCATCGTGCTGCGCCTGCAGTATGCGCGCGAGATGGCCTCGTTCGAAATCGAGGACAGCGGCCCCGGCATCCTGCAGGAAGAGATCGACCATATCTTCGAACCGTTCTCGCGCGGCAGCGCCAGCGCGCACGCCAACGCCAGCGGCACGGGCCTCGGCCTGCCGATCTCCAAGATGCTGACGCAGCTGATGGGCGGCGAACTGAATATCCGCAGCACGCCGCAGCAAGGCAGCGTATTCCACATCCGCCTGTTCCTGCCCAGCGTGCACGCCTCGGCCAGGGAGTTGAAGGAACTGGAGCAGCCGGCGGCGCAGCGCACCGGCTATCGCGGCACGCGGCGCCGCATCCTGGTGGTCGACAACGAACGGGTCGACCGCGAGATGCTGCTCAACATACTGACGCCGCTGGGCTTCGATGTGGCGCTGGCCGAATCCGGCCTCGAATGCCTGGACCTGCACGCCTCCTTCAAGCCGGACCTGATCCTGATGGACCTGGCCATGCCGGCCATGGACGGCTGGGAAGCCAGCTACATCCTGCGCCGGCGCCAGCTGTCGCAGGTGCCGATCGCCATCGTCTCCGCCAACGCCTTCGACAAGGGCATGGAAAACGCCGCCGGCATCACGGCGGCGGACTTCATCGTCAAGCCGGTCAACGTGGCCGAGCTGCTGGACTGGATAGGCCAGCGCCTGGCGCTGGAATGGATCACGCAGCCGGCCATCAGCATCGAGGTGGCGGCGGCCGCGCCGGAACTGGCGCGGCTGGTGCTGCCGCCCGCCGCGCAACTGGCGGCGCTGAATGAACTGATCCGCATCGGCTACGTGCGCGGCATCCAGAACAAGCTCGATGAAATCAGCGCGCTCGATGCGCGCTACCTGCACTTCACGCAAACCATGCACAATTTCGCCGCCCGCTTCCAGCTGGACGCGATGGCCGACTTCCTCCGAAAGAACCAGACCGATGAACTTCAACATTGACCCAGCCCGCGGCGACGTCGTCCTGGTGGTGGACGACGTGCCGGAAAACCTGGCCGTGCTGCACGACGCATTGGACGAATCGGGCTACACCGTGCTGGTGGCGAACAACGGCGCCACGGCCTTGCAGCGCGCCGCCGAAGCGCAGCCGGACATCATCCTGCTGGACGCCGTCATGCCCGGCATGGACGGCTTCGAAACCTGCCGCCATTTGAAAGCCAGCCTGGCCACGCGCCACATCCCGGTGGTGTTCATGACCGGGCTGACGGAAGCGGAGCACGTGGTGGCGGCCTTCGCCGCCGGCGGCAACGACTACGTCGCCAAGCCGCTACGCACCAGCGAAGTGCTGGCGCGGATCACCTCCCACATGCAGACGGCGCGGCTGGTGGTCCAGGCCCGCAGCGCGCTGGACGCCTTCGGCAACGCGGTGATCGCGATGACGCCGCGCGACGGCAAGATCGTCTGGCAAACGCCGCTGGCGCGCACGCTGATGCAGGGCTATGCGGTCGATACGGAATTGACGGCGTGGCTGGCGGCGACGCAACTGGCGCACAGCCAGGGCCAGTCGCATCCGCCGCTGACGCTGCAGCGAGCCAGCCGCCGCCTGATCTTCTCGGCGGCGGAGTTCAGCGAAAATGAACAGTGGATGATCGTGCTGCGCGAAGAATCGGACAGCGCGCAGATCGAGAAGCTGATGGCGTCCTTCAAACTGACGCAGCGCGAATCGGAGGTGCTGAACTGGGTCATCAAGGGCAAGACCAACCGCGACATCGGCGACATCCTCGGCACCAGTCCGCGCACGGTGAACAAGCACCTGGAACACGTGTTCGTCAAACTGGGCGTGGAAACCCGCACCTCCGCCGCGGCGGTCGCGATGGGCAAGCTGCGAATCAGAACGACGGAAGCCGCAAGCCCAGTTGAATCGCCAGCAGGCGCACCACCACGATAGAAACCAGGCCGACGCCGAAGGCCCAGCGCGGCGGCATGCCGGCCTTCTTCAGCAGGATGTACAGCAGGATGCCGGCAATGGCGGCGGTGGCGTAGATATCCTGGCGCAGTATCAGCGGCACCTTGGCGGCGAGGATGTCGCGCACCAGGCCTCCGCCGACGCCGGTCAGTGTGCCCATCAGGATGACGATCAGCGCGCGGCAGCCCTGCGCCTCCGCCACCTTGGCGCCGGACATGGCGAACAGCGCCAGTCCCAGCGCGTCGGCGATCAGCAAGGCGTCGGTCGGCACCGGCAGCACCTGCACCCAGACGATGGTGAGGACGGCCGAAGCGACGATCACCAGCAGTGGCTTGGGATCCTCGATCCAGAACACCGGATGGCGGTTCAGCAGCAGGTCGCGCACCGTGCCGCCGCCGATGGCGGTCATCGCGGCCAGCACCATGATCCCCAGCAGATCCAGATGGGAAGCCATCGCCGCCAGCGTGCCGCTGGCGGCAAATACGGCCACGCCGATCAGATCGAGGATATAAAAAAGCAAACGCAACTCCACGGCAAACCTGACAAATAAAAAAGGACCGTTACTTTATCAGCAATCGGCGGCGCGGCCAAATTATGCGGAATGACTCAATGCCGCTTCTCCATGGCGTGCGCCAGCAGCTGCTTGCCCTCGGCGGTCGCGAGCCTGACCTGATCCGGCGACAGCCCCTCTGACATCTTCTGCATAAATTCCTCCGGCAGCGGATTGGGCGTAGTCTTTGAAGCGCCGCCAAGCACCATTTCATAGTGGTCGTGCACGACAGTCGCATAGCGCAGCGCCGCCACCGGATGCTGCTTCAACAGATCACTGTCCTCGTTGTACTCGCCCAGCAGCGTAATGATGCTGGGGATATCGCCCTGCTGCGCCTTCACCTCCAGATAGCCCAGCGCTTCGGCCTTCCACGCCCGTACTAGCGGATCGTCCGGCCGGGATTCCAACGCGGACGGATCGCCAAACGGGCCGGTTTGCAGGAAGGCCAGGTCCGCGCCATCGATGCCCGCCTTGGCCGCCAGGGTCAATAGCTCCAATCGCGCAGTCTTCATCCGTTCGGTCATGTCTGCACACAGCAGTTTTTCCGCGGACTTCTCGGCGACGTTCGCCGGCCGCATGAAGTCCCCATCCGCAACCGCCAGATCGCCGGTGAGTTGGAAGTTGATACAGTTTTGCACCAGCCAGTACGCATCGTAGGCATCGGACGGCCTGCCGGTGCTGGCCAGTTGGTCGACCTGCTGCGCCAGCGTGTAACGCGGGTCGCGTTTGGGCAGCAGGGCTGGATACGTAGGCTTGTGGGTGCCTGCGAGGTCGGCGGGGATAGCCGCCTGCGGTCTGGCAGCTACGGGCTCGCTGGCAGGACGGCTCGACGACCAGTACAAGCCGACCAGGACGAGCGGCACCAGCAGAACGACATACAGCGAAAATTGCGGTCTCATGATGGCTACAAATTGGCAAGAAAGACAATGTAGCATGGAACCTAACTAAAAAATGCGCACTTTGTCACGCCGTGCGCCCTACTCCAACCTAGACAGCCAGGTGGCGCTTGACGTCCGGGTCGTTCATCGCCGCCTGCGCACCGCAAGCCACCACCTCGCCGCGCGACAGCACGATGAACTGGTCGGCCAGTTCGTGGGCGAAGTCGAAGTACTGCTCGCACAGCAGGATCGCCATGTCGCCGCGTTGTCGCAGCAGCCGGATCACGTTGCCGATGTCCTTGATGATGGACGGCTGGATGCCTTCGGTCGGCTCATCGAGGATGATCAGTTTAGGCTCGGCCAGCAGCGCGCGCGCAATCGCCAGCTGCTGCTGCTGGCCGCCAGACAGGTCGCCGCCGCGCCGGTGCAGCATGTCTTTCAGCACCGGGAACAGCTCATACACCTCGCCCTTGATGGTGGACGCCTTCTTGCCGCTGTGCGTGGCGAGGCCCATCAACAGGTTCTCCTCCACCGTCAGCCGCGCGAAGATCTCACGCCCCTGCGGCACGTAGGCGATGCCGGCCCGCGCGCGCTGGTGCGGCGCCATGCGCGTGATGTCGCGCCCTTCCAGCCGCACCGCGCCGGCCGATACCGGCAGTACGCCCATCAGGCATTTGAGCAGCGTGGTCTTGCCGACGCCATTGCGGCCCAACAGCGCCATGCACTTGCCCCGCTCCAGCTCCAGCGAAACGCCACGCAGCGTGTGCGAGGAACCGTAGTACTGGTTGATTTTTTCGACTTGCAGCATATTCGTCAGCGCCCCAGATAAACTTCAATCACCCGCTCGTCGGACTGCACTTGCGACATCGTGCCCTGCGCCAGCACCGAGCCTTCGTGCAGCACCGTCACCACGCCCTGCTGCGCGATCTCCGTCACGAACGCCATGTCGTGCTCCACCACCATGATCGAATGCTTGCCGCGCAATTCGTTGAGCAGCTCCGCCGTGCGCGCCGTTTCGGCGTCGGACATGCCGGCCACCGGTTCGTCCAGCAGTATCAACTGCGGCTCCTGCATCAGCAGCATGCCGATCTCCAGCCACTGCTTCTGCCCGTGCGACAGCAGCCCTGCCAGCCGCTGCTCGCTGCCGTTCAGCCGTATCAGCTTGAGGATCTCGTCGATCTTGCCGCGTTGTTCGGACGACAGCCGCGCGAACAAGGTGGGCCGAACGCGCTTGTCGGTCTTCATCGCCAGTTCGAGATTTTCAAACACGGTGTGCTGCTCGAAGATGGTCGGCCGCTGGAACTTGCGGCCTATGCCGGCGTGGGCGATCTGGTACTCCGTCATGCGGCTCAGGTCCATGGTCTGGCCAAAGAAGGCGGTGCCGGAGGTCGGCCGCGTCCTGCCCGTGATGACGTCCATCATGGTGGTCTTGCCCGCGCCGTTAGGACCGATGATGCACCGCAGCTCGCCGACCGAAATATCCAGGCTCAGTTTATTCAGCGCGCGGAAGCCGTCGAACGACACCGTGATCTCTTCCAGGTACAGGATGGCGCCGTGCGTGGTGTCCAGTCCGGGCTCCGCCACGCGGCCCGACGAGATGTTCAAATGCTCGTTGGCGCTCATGCCTGCTCCTTGCGCCAGCGCGCCGCCAGTCCCGCTATGCCCTGCGGCAGATAGCGCGTCACCAGGATGAAGATCAGTCCCAGCGCGAACAACCACAGATTCGGGAAGGCGCCGGTGAACCAGCTTTTCAAACCGTTGACCGAGAACGCGCCGATGATAGGCCCCAGCAGCGTGCCGCGGCCGCCCACCGCCGCCCAGATCACCATCTCGATCGAGTTCGCCGGCGACATCTCGGACGGGTTGATGATACCGACCTGCGGCACGTACAGCGCGCCCGCAATCCCGCACAACACGGCCGACAGGGTCCACACGAACAGCTTGAACCACAGCGGGTTATAACCGATGAACATCAGCCGCGATTCCGAATCGCGCACCGCTTGCAGCACGCGCCCGAGCTTGGACTTGACGATCCAGCGGCACAGCAGCAGCGAGCCGGCCAGCATCGCCAGCGTGACCAGATACAGCGTCGCCTTGGTGGCGGGCGCGCTGATCGAGTAGCCCAGTATCCGCTTGAAGTCCGTGAAGCCGTTGTTACCACCAAAGCCGGTGTTATTACGGAAGAACAGCAGCATGAAGGCGTAGGTCATGGCCTGCGTGATGATCGAGAAGTACACGCCCTTGATGCGCGACCGGAAGGCGAAGAAGCCGAACACAAACGCCAGCAAGCCCGGCACCAGCACCACCAGCGCCACGCAGTACCAGAAGCTGTCGGTGGCGGACCAGAACCACGGATAAGTTTTCCAGTCGAGGAAAACCATGAAGTCCGGCAGGTCGCTCTGGTACACGCCTTCCCTGCCGATGGCGCGCATCAGGTACATGCCGTGTGCATAAGCGCCCAGCGCGAAGAACACGCCGTGGCCCAGCGACAGGATGCCGGCATAGCCCCACACCATGTCGAGGGCCAGCGCGGCCAGCGCGTAGCACATGAATTTCCCGACCAGGCTGACCATGTAGCTGGGCACATGCAGCGGATGGCCGTCCGCAAAGGCCAGGTTCAGCAAGGGCAGCGCCGCCAGCACCACGCAGCAGGCGGCGATGCCGCTCCACGCCCGGCGCGAAAAGAGAGAGGGATGATTCATTCGGCGCTCCTGCCTTTCATGGCGAACAGGCCCTGCGGCCGCTTCTGGATAAACATGATGATGAAGACCAGGATGGCGATCTTGGCCAGCACCGCTCCCGCCACCGGCTCCAGGAATTTATTCGCTTCGCCCAGTCCCAGCGCGGCGATGATGGTGCCCGCCAGTTGGCCGACGCCGCCCAGCACCACCACCATGAAGGAATCGACGATGTAGCTCTGGCCCAGGTCCGGTCCCACGTTACCCAGCTGCGACAAGGCCACGCCGCCCAGTCCCGCGATGCCGGAGCCGAGGCCGAAGGTCATCATGTCGATCTTGGCGGTGGAGACGCCGACGCAGCCGGCCATACGGCGGTTCTGCATCACGGCGCGGACGAACAGGCCAAGCCGGGTCTTGTTCAATATCAGCCAGACGCCGGCCACCACGAGCAGCGCGAACACGATGATGACGATGCGGTTATAGGCCAGCACCAGCGAGCCGAGCACCGTCACGCCGCCGGACATCCAGGAAGGATTCGCCACCTCGACGTTTTGCGCGCCGAAGATGGTGCGCACCGCCTGCATCAGTATCAGGCTGATGCCCCAGGTGGCCAGCAGCGTTTCCAGCGGACGGCCGTAGAGCCAGCGGATCACCGTGCGTTCCAGCGCGATGCCGACGGCGGCCGTCACCAGGAAGGCGGCCGGCAGCGCGGCGATCAGGTAGCAGTCCACCGCAGATGGGAAGTAGTTGCGGAAGCCGAGCTGGCACAGGTAGGTGGTGTAGGCGCCTATCATCAGCAGTTCGCCGTGGGCCATGTTGATGATGCCCATCAGGCCGAAGGTGATGGCCAGGCCCAGTGCCGTCAGCAGCAGCACGCTGGCCAGCGAGATGCCGTAGAAGACGTTGCCGATAAATTCGGTGCGCGCCAGGCGGCTGTCCAGAGCCTGCAAGGTGTGGGCGGCTGCAACGCGCACCGCCTGGTCGGGTTCTTTATCGCTCAGCATCGCTTGCAGCAGCGGGCGCAGGTTGGCGTTGCTGCTGTCGGCCAGCGCCTCGACGGCGGCCTTGCGCCTGGCGGCGTTTGCCGATTGCAGGTTGGCGGTGGCGGCGACCAGTTGCAGCATGGGGCGAATCTCGGCGTCCTGCTCGTTCGCCAGCGCTTTTTCGATCAACGGGGCTTGCGCCAGCGTGACGCTTTTTTGCAGCTCGGTGGCCGCGGCCAGCCGCTGTGCGCGGTCTGGCGCGAATAGTTTGAGGGCGGACAGCGCGTCGTCCACGGCGCCGCGCAGGCGGTTGTTAACCATGACGCCGTCCAGGCCTTCGGGCAGCGGGCCGGTTGCGCCGGTGGCCGGGTTGTAGGCTTTGTCGTCGGTGACGATGTAGATGCTGCCATCCGGCGTGGCGTACAGGGCGTCGCTCTTGAGCGCCGTCAGCAGGCGGATAGCGTCGTCGTTGGCCAGCGCGCCGATCTTGACGATGGCGTCGACGCGGGCGTCGGGATCGCCGCCGGCCAGGGGCGCCAGCAAGGCGTTGTCGATGGCGGCATGCGCCGCGCAGGACAGCAGCAGGCAAGCCAGGAGCAGGAGTTTTTTCAAGGTGGTGTCCTCAGTGATACTGAATTGCTGCGGGCTCCGTCGCACCGACCGGAGCCCCACGGCACGGCTTACAGCTTCTGCTTGCCCTCATTACCCGGAATGTACGGGCTCCACGGATTTGCGCGCACCGGGCCTGGCGTCTTC
The DNA here is from genome assembly GCF_009380165.1 of Rugamonas rivuli. GTDB lineage: Bacteria > Pseudomonadota > Gammaproteobacteria > Burkholderiales > Burkholderiaceae_D > Rugamonas > Rugamonas rivuli. The sequence goes on along the minus strand of NZ_WHUF01000001.1, from coordinate 92,374 downwards.
CACACCACGCTGAACTGACCGTCCGGACGAATCTCGCCGATAAACACCGGCTTATGCAAATGGTGATTGGTCGGATCCATCGTCAACGTAAAGCCCGACGGCGCCTTGAAGCTCTGCCCCGCCATCGCCGCGATCACCTTGTCGGTGTCGGTCGACTTGGCCTTCTCCACCGCCTGCGCCCACATATGGATGCCGACGTAGGTCGCTTCCATCGGATCGTTGGTCACGACGGTATTCGCGTTCGGCAGCTTCTTGGCGGTGGCATAAGCCTTCCACTTCTTGATGAACTCCGTATTCACCGGATTCTTCACCGATTCGAAGTAGTTCCACGCCGCCAGGTGGCCCAGCAGCGGCTTGGTATCCACACCGCGCAGCTCCTCCTCACCCACCGAGAACGCCACCACCGGCACATCGGTCGCCTTCAAGCCGGCGTTGCCCAGCTCTTTGTAGAACGGCACGTTGGAATCGCCGTTGATGGTGGAGATCACCGCCGTCTTGCCGCCGGCCGAGAACTTCTTGATGTTGGCGACGATGGTCTGGTAGTCCGAGTGGCCGAACGGGGTGTACACCTCGTCGATATCGCTATCCTTCACGCCCTTGCTCTTCAGGTAGGCGCGCAGGATCTTGTTGGTGGTGCGCGGATAAACGTAGTCGGTCCCCAGCAGCACGAAGCGCTTGGCGCCGCCGCCCTCCTTGCTCATCAGGTATTCCACCGCAGGTATCGCCTGCTGGTTCGGCGCGGCGCCGGTGTAGAACACATTCTTCTCCAGCTCCTCGCCCTCGTACTGCACCGGGTAGAACAGCAGGCTATTCAACTCCTTGAACACGGGTAGTACCGACTTGCGCGACACCGACGTCCAGCAGCCGAACACCACGGACACCTTGTCCTGCGCGATCAGCCCGCGCGCCTTCTCGGCAAACAGCGGCCAGTTGGAGGCCGGATCGACCACCACCGCCTCCAGCTTCTTGCCCAACACGCCGCCCTTGGCGTTGATTTCGTCGATGGTCATCAACGCCACGTCTTTCAGCGACGTTTCGGAAATCGCCATCGTGCCCGACAGCGAATGGAGGATGCCGACCTTGATGGTGTCGGCGGCGTAGGCGCAGGTGGACCAAGAAGCACCGGCGGCCAGCACGGCGGTGGCGGTGGCGATGCGGCTCAGGGAGGCGATAAAATTGCGACGATTTTGCATGGGATAGCTCCGTGTGGTGGAATTAGAATTGCAGCTGCAAAGTGACCGAGAACTTGTCCGTATCGGCGGCCTTGGTCATCTTGGTCTTCGAGTACACGGCGCTGAGCTGCGCGTTGTAGCCGTCGATGATGTAGTTCACGCCCGCGTCATACTGTTTGGTGTCGATGTCGGTGTCGGCGGCGAACTTCTGCCAGCGCACGAAGGGCTGGAACTTGCCCCAGCCGGCCTTCTCTTCGAAGATCCAGGAAGCGCCCGCCGAATAAGCCTTGCCCTGTTCGGACTTGATGATGTTGTCGGTGTTGTAGTCGTACCAGGCCGCCTCCAGCGCGAAGGCGCCGGAACCCTTGACCCGCTTCTCCATCAGGAAGTCGACGTTGTAGGAGCTGTACTTGCCGCTCTTGGCGACGGTGAGGATGCCGTCCTTCTGGTAGCGTCCCGCCACGCCTATCGACAGGATGTCGGCGCTGCCGAGATAATTGCCGGTGCCGTAGTAGCCCGGTTCCGCGTCCCAGAAATCGTACTGCAAGCGGCCGGCGTACATCAGCGAGTCATCGGCCTTGACGCCTGCCGCCTTGGCCTGCGATTGCGTCATCGAGCCGATGCCGAAGGTATGGCCTTCGAACACGCCGAACGAGTAACCGAGCTTGCCCTCGGCAACGGCGCCCCAGACCACCACGCCGTCGTCGCGGCCGCGGAAGATGCCGCCGTTGTAGCCGTAGCGCGAAGCCACGCCGGCCCAATAGCCGCCGCCCAGCGAGTAGTACGGCCCTGCCATGTTAGCGCGGTCGCTCGGCGACAGCAGGCGGCCCGCCCAGATGTTCAACTCGGGCAAAATGGCGAACTGGCCGGCGGCGTCCAGGATGCGGATCTTGTCGCCGTCCCACTCGGTGTTCAGCATGCCCTTGATGTTCTTGTTGAGCGAGGCCCCCAGGAACAAGCGCGCCGAATCCAGATTGAAGTCGCTGGAGCGGTCGGTGCCATTGGGCGCCCCGTCCTTGGTGCTGGTGTAGCTCTCGCGCATGCCGAAGCCGACGCTGACCGACTTGTCTTCGCCGAAATTGACCGTGGCGCCGGCGTGCGCATTGCCGACCACCGCCACTGCTGCGGCCAGCAGCATTCCCCGTTTCAAACCCATCTTGTTCCCCTTTTCGGTTTTGGATGCTGCAAGATTAGCCAGCAGACAAGCCGTGAGGAATACGTCGAATGACGTAGTGGTATGGGAGGGACAGGACGCCCTTGCCGACAAACAGGCTGCCGTCCGGGTAGACATCGCGCTTGACGCAGATGCGGGCATTGCCGCCGCCCGGCAGCGCAAAGAACAAAGGCTGGCCGGTGCTGCCGCCGGTGGCCTCGCCGACGATGACGCCGCGCTTCATCAGCCGGAAGGCGACGGTGAAGTCTTCCGCTGCCGAGAAGGTCTGCGGGCCGATCAGCACAGCCACCGGACCGTTGAAGACTTCCTTGTGCTGCTCCGTATAGCCGCCATCGGAGGCCAGCGGCGCCCAGGATACAGCGCGGCTCGCGTGCGCGCGGCTGACGGCATTGTCGTCGCGGCGGTAGGAGGCTGCGCTGACAATCGGCCGGCGGCTCAGCCACGACAAGATCCTCAGGCCGAAATCGCTGGAACCTCCGCCGTTGCGGCGCACGTCGATCACCAGCCCTTTCACCTTCAGGATCTCAGGCATAGCCAACTCAAACATCTTGACGCTTTCTTCGCTCTCGAAATGGTCGATGGAGATATAGGCGATATCGGGCTTGTACGGCGTGGCGATGGCGGGAACCGTGTACAGCCGCTCCGGCAAAGGCGGCGTCGCATCCGCCGTTGCCGTCAGAGGCGCGGCCAGTGCGAACAACGCAAGTACGGCGAGTGGTTTGAATGGCGATCGCATCGTCTGCCATTGCATAAAAACCAAGATGCCAGATATTGACAGAACCTCCACACCGGCGCAAGCACCGCCGGCGCGGATTTGGTGGCACAATACCGGCTTACTTTTTCGGAGCCCAACCATGACCATCTTCGCCGCCCCCGTATTCGACGCCACCGTGATCTACGAAGGCAATGAGCTGTTCAAGGGCCAGGGCGCGGCGCGCGGCTGGGCCGAGAAACTGGCGAAGGAACTGGAGTGCGAAATCGGCGTCGAGAAGATCGGCACCGGTTGGGTGCTGACCGGCACCGTCGACGGCGAAGCCTGCAAATGGAGCATCGTCGGCCAGCGCCTCAAGCGCATGGACTAAAGCGCGCGTTAGCGCACAACATCAGCGGCCAGCGGCGACCGGCGCTGAAGCCTCGGCGCGCAGGATGATCACGGCGGTGGCGATGTCCTCGTGGCGATTGCGCGCCGGCGAGTTGACCGTCATGTAGATTTTCACCGCCGCCAGCGTGGCGTGGTCGCCGAAAAACGCGCCCTCGGCGTCGTAGCGCTCCGGGAAGTTCTCCTTGTTCAGTGGGCACGACAGCGATTCATTCTTTCCGCGATTCGGCCGCTTCTCGCATTTGACGTAGCTGTCGCCGTTGACGGCGGCGGCGATCAGATGATCTGTGGCCTGGTCCAGCATTACCGGAAAACTGAAGCGGCGCGCAACCCCGTCCACCTTCATCTCGAAACTGAACACACCCTTATAGGCCGGCAGACTATCGAGTTTCAGTTTGGCGTCCGATATTTTACCGGGCGGGATAAAGCCGTCGCCGCCAAGGCCGCCGCGGAAGGTCGCGTCGGTGCCGTCGATCTGGCGGTACTCCATGGTGCGGTGTATGAACAGCAGATTGTCGTAGGCCGATTGCGGAAGCGGTTTATTGGCCGCCATGGCCTGGGCCTGGGCCATGATCGCCAGCATGCGCGCCTGCCGCTCCGCCGGTCCCGGCATGGGTCCGCGACTGGCCTCAACGGTCAACCGCACCTTCGACTCCTGGCCGACAAACAGATGCAGGTTGTCGCGCCGGCCCCACCATAATTCGCCAACCGGCCCGGTGCTGCCGGACTGCTCCCACGCCGCCGGGTCGTAGGTATCCTTCGGCGACGGATCTTCGCGCCCCACGTCCGGATTGCGAAGTCCTACCAGCTTGTCGTCCTTGCTGAACGCCGCCATTTTTTGCGAGCTGCCGTAGTTGGTCGCGCCGACGCCGGCGTTGGACGAATACTGCGAACACACGTTCTGGCTGGCGCCGGCGGGTAGCCATGGTTTGGCCGCCGGCGGGCAGCGCTCCAGTGTTTCCGGGCCTGCTGCGGCGGGCAACGTCACGCACAGTGCTGCCAGTAACGGCAGGGTCGAGTACTTGTTTTTCATGCGGCGTAGGCTTGAGCTAAAAAATAATATTATATGCATGATAATAATCAGGCGTCGCACAATGCGGTGTTCGGAGTAGAATTTAGCTTTGACTATGCCGCCGGGTCGTTTCGCCATGCCTCAAGCACTGCCCTTTCAGCTTCGAAAAGAATGCCCGCCCGGCGCGTGCGAGTGCCGCCGCGACGAACTGCTGGAACAGTGGGACCAGGCGCCCGAGGAGACGGACATCCGCATCCTGCGCCTCACGCGCGATGAAGAGAAGCTGCTGATCGCCAGGATAGAGAACATCGCCAGCTTCGAGGAGCTGGGCCGCATCGAGCAGCGCATGCTGGAGCAGCTGGGCATACGCCTGACCATCACGCCCAGCCTGAACGGCGTGCGCACCGTGATGGGCCTGCAGATACGCCTGGCGGAGCAGCAAGGCCTGTGCCGCAAGACCCGCGAGCAAGTGCCAGCCGCCGTGCGGCGCTGCCTGCACAACCACCCCGATATCGTCTACGCGCTGCTGAACTCCCGCGACCTGCTGGGCGCAGGCTGACGCCCTTCCCTCTTAGCCGGGATGCGCCAGCGCCGCGCCGGGCATGCTGCCGCCGGCCGTGCCGTCCGGGTAGATGTCGTGGAATTTGCTGTAGTCCAGTATCCGCACATTGCCCTCCAGTTTGTCCGACATGATGTCGGCGAAGTGGTGGTTGAAGAAGATGTGCTCCGCCGCGTAAGTCTGGCGCGCGTGGACGAAATCGTTGAGCGTGTCGTCGGTGCCGGAAACGGCTACCGACAGCGTCGCGCCTTCATTGTGCAGGTCTTCCTGCGACTTGCCCCAGAACGGACTCGATTCGTCGATCTTGTGCAGGATGGTCCACGTCAGCGCGAACACGCCGGAATGCTCGCGCTCCAGTTGCAGGTCGTAGAAGCGCGTGAAGATCTGCCCTTCCAGCGTGGTTTCGCGGCGTATCAGCGTGGCCCGCACCGAGGCTTCCAGTATCAGGTTGCCGCGTTCATTCCCGGTCCTCAGCATCAGCGTCGGCACGCCGTTGAACGGCGTGACCACTGCGACATCGGAAAACATGATGCGCGAAGTCGGCCGCGAGAAGCGGGCGAACAGCAGCCCCGTCACCGCCGCCACTTCCACCATGCCTAGCAGGATTTCGGTCGAGGCGACAATGTGGCCATAGGTCGATCCTGGGTTCATAAACCCGTAGCCGACGGTGGCCAGCGTTTCGATCGAGAAGAACACCGCGTCCGGGAAGTAGCCGGGCCGCGCATTGGAGATCGAACCGGGCACCAGGTAGAACGCCAGCGCAAACGCCACGTTAGTCACCAGGTACAGCGCGCCGACCAGCAGGAAGAAATGCGTCCAGCTCAGGGTCAGCATCCAGTGGTAGATGTCGCCCCAATGCGGGCGGCCCAGGCCTACCCGCTTGATCTGCGAAGTCCCCATGCGGAACACGCCACGGTCGTTGCCGACGCGGGGACGGATCACCTTCTGCGCGGGCTTGCGCGCCGGACCTTCACTCATGGCCGGCCCTCAATCGTCGTCGTTGGGATCGAGGCCGGGGAACATCACCTCGGTAAAGCCGAACTTCGAAAAGTCGGTGATGCGCATCGGGTACAGCACGCCGAGCAGGTGGTCGACTTCATGCTGCACCACGCGCGCGTGGAAGCCGTCGACATCGCGGGAGATGGGTTGCTTGAACTGGTCCACGCCCTCATAGCGCAGCTTGACGAAACGCGGCACGCTGCCGCGCAGGCCGGGCACCGACAGGCAGCCTTCGAAACCCTCTTCCTTTTCGTCGGACAGCGGCGTCAGCACCGGATTGATTAATACCGTTTCCGGCACTTGCGGCGCATCCGGATAGCGCGCGTTCTGCTTGAAACCGAAGATCACCAGCTGCAGGTTGACGCCGATCTGCGGCGCCGCCAGGCCCGCGCCATTGGCCGCGTGCATGGTGTCGAACATGTCGGCGATCAGCTCGCGCATGGCGGGCGTGTCGAACTCCGTTACCGGCTCCGCCACGCGCAGCAGGCGCGGGTCGCCCATCTTCAGGATTTCGCGGACGGTCATTTGATGCCTCCGCCATTGATCTCGCACTGCATCTCGCGCAGGAACTGGCAGTACTCGGCGCCGGTCTCGGGATGCTTGAGGCCCATCGCCGTCATCGCCTTCAGGTAGCCCAGCTTGGAGCCGCAGTCGTAGCGCTGGCCGTCGTAGCGGTAGGCCAGTACGCGTTCATCCTTCATCAGCGCGGCGATGCCGTCGGTCAGCTGGATCTCGCCGCCGGTGCCGGTGCCGAGGTTTTCCAGGTATTGGAAAATCCGGCCGGACAACACGTAGCGTCCCACCACCGCCAGCGTGGACGGCGCCACGTCCGGCGACGGCTTCTCGACGATGCCGTGCACCAGTTCCAGCTTGGGCTGGTAGGCCGAGGCGCTGACGATGCCGTACTGGCGGGTGGCGGCGCGCGGCACTTCCTGCACCGCCAGCACGCTGCAACGCTCGTAGGCGTACAGGTCGGTCATCTGCGCCAGCACCGGCTTGACGCCGTCGGCGGTGTCCATGAAGTCGTCCGCCAGCAGCACGGCGAACGGTTCATCACCGATTACCGGACGCGCACACAGCACCGCATGGCCCAGGCCCAGCGGCTCCGACTGGCGGATGTAGATGCAGTTGACGTTCTTCGGAATGACGTTCTGCACCAGCTCCAGCAAGGCTTTCTTGTCGGCCGCTTCCAGTTCCGCTTCCAGCTCGTAGGCTTTGTCGAAGTGATCCTCGATGGCGCGCTTGTTACGGCCGGTGATGAACACCATTTCGGTGATGCCGGCGGCGACCGCTTCTTCCACCGCGTACTGGATCAGCGGCTTGTCGACGATGGGCAGCATCTCTTTCGGCTGCGCCTTGGTCGCTGGGAGAAAACGGCTGCCAAGACCGGCGACCGGGAACACTGCTTTTCTGATTTTGGACATGATAGCTATCTTGTTTTAACTGGCTTCCAGCAGCGCCAGCAGGCCTGCCTCGTCCAGTATGGTGACTTCGAGTTCCTGGGCCTTGGCCAGCTTGCTGCCAGCATCGGCCCCGGCAACCAGGTAATGGGTCTTCTTGGATACCGAGCCGGATACCTTGCCGCCCTGCGCTTCGATCATGGCGCCCGCCTGATCGCGACTGAGGTTGGGCAGAGTGCCCGTCAATACAAAGGTCTTGCCGGTCAGCGGGCCTTCGGCCGCCTGCTCCGGCAGCTGCGCCAGCAGATCCTTGCGCAGCTGGTCCAGTGCGATCAACTGCTCGCGGTGGCCGGGTTCCGCCATCCACGTCTCCAGCGCTTCAGCCACGCCTGCCGGCAGGCCGAACACGGTGAACACCGGCAGGTGCGCCAGCACTTCCAGCGTCACTTCCTGTTCGACCAGCTGCTTGCTGCGCGGCTCGGTCAATTTCGGTATGCCCAGCGCGGCCATCAGCTTGACGGTGTCGAGCTTCTCGCGCAGCTTGGCGCTTGGCGGATGTTCGCCGGCCGGTGCGACGCCGGCGGCCAGCAAGGCGTCGATGGCCTCCTGGTTTTTCGGCTCGGCGAAGAAGTCGGCGATCGACTCGGCGACGATGCCGCCGATATCGGGCAGCACGCGCAGCAGCGCGGCCGGCACGCGGCGGATCAGATCGAAACGGCCCAGCCATTCGGCCAGCGTCTTGGCGGTCGATTCGCCGACGTGGCGGATGCCGAGCGCGAACAGCATGCGCTCCAGCGGCGGGTTCTTGCTGGCGGCGATGGCTTCCAGTAAATTGTCCGCCCACTTGGTGGCGATCTTGCCCTGTGCGACAGTCTCCGGCGTCGTGCCTTCGCGTTCGTCGGCCAGGCGCTTCATCTCCAGCAGGTCTTCCAGCTTGAGCGCATACAGGTCGGCGACGCGCTGCACCTGGCCGTGTTCCACCAGGTTGTCGATGTAGCGGTCGCCCAGGCCTTCGATGTCCATCATGCGGCGGCCGGCGAAGTGGCGGATCGCCTCCTTGCGCTGGGCCGAGCAGAACAAACCGCCGGAGCAGCGCGCAATCGCCTCGCCCTCTTCGCGCACGACGTGCGAACCGCACACCGGGCAGGTTTTGGGCAGCACGTAGGCTTCCGGCTCCGGCGACAGCCGGCGCTCCAGCACCACGGACAGCACTTCGGGAATGACGTCGCCAGCGCGGCGCACGATGACGGTGTCGCCGATACGCACGTCCTTGCGGCGCACCTCATCTTCGTTATGCAGCGTGGCGTTGGTGACGTTGACGCCGCCGACGAACACGGACGCCAGCCGCGCCACCGGCGTGATGGCGCCGGTGCGGCCGACCTGCACTTCAATCGCCAGCACGGTGGTCAGTGCTTCCTCGGCCGGGAACTTGTGCGCCAGCGCGAAACGCGGCGCGCGCGACACGAAGCCCAGCGTGCGCTGGTCCTGCAGCAGGTTGGCCTTGTAGACCACGCCGTCGATTTCGTATGGCATAGTCGGACGGGCTTCGCCGATCTGTTTGTAGTAGGCCATCAAACCGTCGTAGCCGCGTACTACGGCGCCTTCCTTCGCGACGGGCAGGCCCATGGTGCGGTACCAGTCCAGCAGCGCGGAATGCGACAGCGGCATCTCCGCGCCTTCCAGCGCGCCGACGCCGTAGGCGAAGAAACTCAGGTTGCGGGAGGCGGTGATGCGCGAATCGAGCTGGCGCAGGCTGCCCGCCGCCGCGTTGCGCGGATTGACGAATTCCTTCTGGCCGGCTTCACGCTGGCGCGCATTCATCGCTTCGAAGTCGCTCTTGAACATCAGCACCTCGCCGCGCACGTCGAGCACGGCCGGCGGTGTCGCAGTGAGGAGGCGCAGCGGGATCGTGCGGATGGTGCGGATATTGGCGGTGACATCCTCGCCGGTGTAGCCGTCGCCACGGGTGGCGGCTTGCACCAGCAGGCCGTTCTCGTAGCGCAGGTTGATGGCCAGGCCATCGTATTTGACTTCGGCCGCGTATTCGACGGCGGCCACCGCATCCAGGCCTTCGCGCACGCGGCGGTCGAAGTTCTCGATATCCTCGTCGGTGAAGCCGTTGTTCAGCGACAGCATCGGCACCGTATGCGTGACCTGGTCGAACTGCGGCAGCGGCGCCGCGCCCACGCGCTTGGTGGGCGAATCGGGCAACGCGAACTGCGGGTGCGCTTCCTCCAGCTTTTGCAACTCGACGAACAGCTTGTCGTACTCCGCGTCCGGTATGGTGGGCGCGTCTTCCACATGATAGGCGTGCAGGTGCTTGTTGAGCTCAGCGCTCAACGACTCGATGCGCGCCTTGTAATCCACTTCAGTCATTCCACTTCCTGTCAGCTAAACAAACGCAGCGCGCGAATCGAACCTGCCGGAATATCGGCATCGTTCATCTCGGCGTAGAAGTCCTGTACCTGGCCGGCGATCTCCGACAGAGCGGTGTCCGACAGCGGCTGGTTGTAATCGTCGACGATGGTCGCGTCCAGGCGTCCCACCAGCGATTTGGCGCAAGCGACCATGGCGCCGAAACCGTCGCGGGCCGGAGCCACGCACGGCACGTCCAGCAGCAAGGTCAGTCGCGGCGTGGTTTCCTCGGCCAGCGTGACGTTGGTCGACAACGAGAACAGATGGCCGCCCTCGCCGTCCGGCATCACGTAGCGGCCGTCGGGACGCACGTCGAAGCCCTGTTTCTCCAATGCGCCCAGCAGCGTGGAGATGGCCCACGGCGCGCCGTTGGTTTGCAGGTTGACGCCCAGTTGCGCGTCGTGGCCGGCGACGAAGCGGTGCAGGTTGCGCGCCTCGGCCATCACTTCGATCATGTCCGGGATTTCCGGCTCGGCGCCGATTTCGTCGGCCATGGCGCGCAGGCGCGTGACCAGTTCCGAGTATTCCAGTTCGTTCAATGCGGTGCTGCGGCTGGCCAGCTGCACGCCGCCTTGCAGCTTGGTGTAGACGCCGCCGTGGACGATGGGCTCCCAGTCGCCGCTGACGGCCAGGCCGATGTAGTGCACCGGCTTGTTGCCGACCATGCGCAGCGTTTGCAGCACCGGCAGCAGCTTGTCGCCGCGCGCCGCGCCTTCCAGCGCCAGCGGCAGCAGGCAATCGATCAGCGGGTCGACCAGCGCGGTGGCCTGCTCGGCGGCCGGCGTCACGCTGTTGGCGCGCGGTGCGGCCGGCGGCGCGGTCGGGTCGGCGGGATCCGTTTCGAATTCGGCGGCGACCGCGCCCAGCGCTGCTGCGGCGGCGGAAGCTTCGCCACCGGCCACGCCAGGCGCCGCGCTGTCGAGCGAGAAGCTCGGCTCCTGACGCGCCGGTTCATGGCGCGCGCCGGACGCAGGCGGCGTTTCGCCGGTGCGCATCAGCACATCGTCATGGTCGGTCGAGAAGGCGCGTTCGACGCTCTTCTTGGCCTTGTATTCCTGGATTTTGTTGTACGTGAAAACGCCGGCGACGAATACGCCGGCGATTCCGATCAAACTCATTTGAAGGTCTGTCATGCTGCTTGTGCCTCGGAAGCGAAGTTTGCGGCGGATTCCATATCCACCGCCACGATGCGCGATACGCCCTGCTCTTGCATCGTCACACCGATCAGTTGATTGGCCATCTCCATCGCGATCTTGTTATGCGAAATGAAGAGGAATTGGGTCTGGTCAGACATGCGCTTGACCATCCGGCAGAATCGTTCGGTATTGGCGTCGTCCAGCGGTGCATCGACCTCGTCGAGCAGGCAGAACGGCGCCGGGTTAAGTCGGAACATCGAGAACACCAGCGCCGTTGCGGTCAGCGCTTTTTCACCGCCGGATAACAGGTGAATGGTGGCGTTCTTTTTGCCCGGCGGCTGGGCCATGACCTGCACGCCGGAGTCGAGAATTTCATCGCCGGTCATGATCAGCTTCGCCTGGCCGCCACCGAACAGGATCGGGAACAGTTCGGAGAAGTGGCCGTTGACGCGGTCGAAGGTGTCTTGCAGCAGATCGCGCGTCTCTTTGTCGATGCGCGCGATCGCGTCTTCCAGCGTGTTGATCGCCTCGTTCAAGTCGGCGTTCTGCGCATCGAGGAAGTTCTTGCGTTCGGAGGCCGTCGCCAGCTCGTCGAGCGCCGCCAGGTTGACCGCGCCCAGCATCGAGATCGCATTGGTCAGGCGCGTGACTTCGCCCTGCAGATACGAGGCCTTCATATCGGGATGCAGCTTCTCGGCCAGCGCCGCTTCGTCGGCCTGCACCTCGGCCAGTTGTGCGGCGAACTGCTCCTGGTTCAGGCGCGCGGCCTGCTCCTTCAGCTGCATCTCCATGATCTTGTCGCGCTGCGGTTGCAGCGCGCGCTCGGTCGACATGCGGCCTTCCTCGAACATGCGCAGCTGCTGCGTGATCTGGTCGAGTTCATGGCGCGCGTCGGACAGCGCTTTTTCCTGGCCGGTGCGGCGGTCCAGCAGATCCTGCAAGCCTTCGTTGGCCTGGCCGGATTCGAGGTTGGCCAGTTCGGCCTGTCCCGCTTCCAGGCTTTGCGTGACCTGCGCCACCTGCGCGGTCGCGGTGGCGATCGAGCGGCGGAATTCTTCGATCTTGCTGCGCTGGGATTTCTCCGCGAACTGCGCTTCCTGCGCGCCGCGTTCCAGATCGCGCAAGGCTTCGCGGGCGTCGGCGAGGCGCTGCTCCTTTTCGAGGAACAGGGTCTGGCCTTCCTCGTGGTCGCCCTGGAGGTTGCCGAGTTCCATATCGAGCTGCTCGAACTTTTCCTCGGACTCCATCTTGATCTGGGTTTGTTCTTCTTCCTGCGCGGCGATTTCGGCCAGGTCGGTTTCGATCTGGTTGCTGCGCTGGTTGAAGCGCGCTTCGATCTCCGACAGCTTGACCACGTCCAGCTGCAGGGTGTGCACCGACTGCTGAAGGCTTTGCAGCTTGGCCCGGTACTCGGTCAGGCGGCGCGTCAGTTCGGCGACGGCGGCATCGGCGCGCACCGAACGGGCGCGTGCCTCGTCGGCCAGCATCTGCTGCGCGCGCAGCTGCTTGGTGATGTTGTCGATTTCCTGCTGGCGGCCCAGCATGCCGTCCTGCTCCGAGTCGGCGGCGTAGAAACGCACGCTGCCCTGCGTGACGGCGTGGCCCTGGCGCGTGACGAAGCAGGCGCCGGCCGGCAGTTTCGCGCGCTCGGCGAAGGCTTCGGCCGTGTCCTCGGCGATGTAGACGTTGTGCAGCCAGTCCTGCAGCAGGCCGCGCAGGCCGGGGTCATTCAGCTTGAGCAGATTCAGGAACGGCTGCAGGCCCGCCACTTCCACCGGCGCCGGCGGCACGGCGGTGGACGGCGCGAACAGCGCCAGCTTGGCCGGCGGCGCATCGCTGAAGAAGGCCTTGGCCCATTCGATGTTCGACATCTGCAAGGCCGAGGTGCGCTCGCGCAGCACGGATTCCAGCGCCGTCTCCCAGCCGGATTCGATATTCAGCTTTTGCCACAGGCGCGGCAGCGTATCCAGTTCATGCTTTTGCAGCCACGGCGTGACTTTTCCCTGCGTCTGCACGCGTTCCTGCAACTGGCGCAGCGCGTTCAAGCGCGCTTCAAGTTGGGCGTTGGCGGCGGTTTCGGTGTTGACCTGCTGCTGGGCGGTCTGGCGTTCCTCGTCCAGGCGCGGTTGCTGCTCCAGCGCTTCTTCCAGCAGGAAGCCTTGTTCTTCCAGGGCTTGCTGCTTCTCTTCCAGTTGCAGACGCAGGTTGTTCAGGTGCGCACTGTCCGGCAGATTGAGGCCGCTCTTTTCCTGTTGCAGACGCTCGCGCCGCACGGCCAGTCCGTTGAGGATGTTGTTGGCGTTGCGCTGGTGCGCCGATTCCAGCTCAAGCTGCTGCTGCGCCTGCATGATGCGGGCGCGCGATTCGGTGCTCTTGCCTTGCGCCTCGCGCCACAGCTGTTCCAGCATCGGCAGCGACTCGGCCTTTTGCTCGGCCATCATCTGCGACTGTTCGACCTTGGCCGACAGCTCTTCCAGCGTGAACTCGGCTTCCTCGATCTGGCCGCCGTATTCGCTGGCCTGGTGCTGCCATTGGTCGCGCTGCGCGGTCAGCGCGGCCAGCTGCGCCTGCAGGCGGCTGCGCGATTCGATGACGAACTTGATCTGCGCTTCCAGGCTGCCGATTTCGGCGTTGGTCTGGTACAAGCTGCCCTGCGCCGTGTGCAGGCGGTCGCCGGCCGAGAAGTGCGCCTGGCGCATCTGCTCCAGCGACAGCTCGACGTTGCGCAGCTTGGCGGTCTGTTCTTCCAGGTCGTTCTGCGCCTGCTCCATCTCGCGGAAGTATTTCTTCTGCTCGTTCTCGGCTTCGATCTTGCGCAGCAACCACAGCAGCTTTTGCTTTTCTTCCTGGTCCGATTGCAGCTGGTGGAACTTGGTGGCGACGGCCGCCTGCCCTTCCAGCTTTTCCAGGTTGGAGTTCAGCTCGCGCAGGATGTCGTCCACGCGCAGCAGGTTTTCGCGGGTATCGTGCAGGCGGTTCTCGGTTTCGCGGCGGCGTTCCTTGTACTTGGAAACACCGGCGGCCTCTTCGAGGAACACGCGCAACTCTTCCGGCCGCGATTCGATGATGCGGCTGATCATGCCCTGGCCGATGATGGCGTAGGCGCGCGGGCCGAGCCCGGTGCCGAGGAAGATGTCCTGGATGTCGCGCCGGCGCACCGGCTGGCCGTTGATGTAGTAGGTCGAGGTGCCGTCGCGGGTCAGCGTGCGCTTGACGGCGATTTCGGCATACTGGCCCCACTGGCCGGAGGCCTTGCCGTCGTTGTTGTCGAACACCAGCTCGACCGACGCCCGCCCGGCCGGCTTGCGGTGGGTCGAACCGTTGAAAATAACGTCCTGCATGGACTCGCCCCGCAGCTCGGAAGCCTTGGATTCGCCCAGCACCCAGCGCACGGCGTCGATGATATTCGACTTGCCGCAACCGTTGGGCCCCACCACGCCAACCAACTGACCCGGTACCTGGAAATTGGTGGGATCAACGAAAGACTTAAATCCCGACAATTTGATGGAAGATAGACGCACGTTGTTATCTGGTGTGTGGGCTGGAAAAGTTCACAATAATACCATTTTGCGCATCAAATCAGGCCGAAAACGCGTCATGGCGGAGCGTGCGCTTATCGTAGCGGGGATTTGGGTTCCCGCCAAATGGCGCGGGTGTATGGTTTGTCGTGGCCCGACAGGTAGAGCGCGGCCTGGGTGATCCACATTTCGGCCGGCACCGGCTCCACACGCGGCGCAATCAGCACGACGGGAATGCAGAACACCACCAGCAGGCGGCTCAGCGCCAGGTGGTGCTCGGTGCTGGCGTACCAGATGAACACGGCCGCCACAAGCAAACCCAGCAGGCAGCCCGTCACCGATTCCGACACCGAATGGGCCTGGACGTAGACGCGGGAAATGGAGATCAGCACGGCCAGCGCCGTCCCGGCGAGCACGCCGAACCAGCGCAGCGCCACGGACGACGAGCGGAACGCCAGGAAGAACGCGACCGGGAACACGGCGGCGGCGCGCATGGCATGGCCGCTGAAGCCGGCGAATTCCACCGATTCCACGCCGATGCCCCAGCCGACGAAAGCCATCTTGGTGGCCACCACCAGCGCCATGCCGACGCCGAACAGTGCGCACCAGGCGGCCGTCAGCCGCCAGGACTTGCCAGCCAGCAGCCAAACAGCGATGGCGATGCCTATCGGCCCGGTGACTGCCAGACTTCCCGTAATACTCAAACCGTGCCACCACATCATCATCTAAAAGCGCCCTATCGTTGTTTTTGCACCGCATCATTAAAACACATGCGGGCGCATTCTATCGAAAATTGCCATGCAACAACAGTGCGAGCAGGATTTCGCCATGGCCGACGCGTCCCGGCGGGCCGTGGCATACTGTTGCTCATGCTTACCATTCTTGGAAAATCCTCGTCCATCAACGTCCGCAAAGTGCTGTGGACTTGCGCCGAAATCGGCCTGGACTACCAGCTGGAACGGTACGGCAGCGGCTTCCTGCCGACCGCCACGCGCGACTTCCTGCGCATGAATCCCAACGGCATGGTGCCGGTCATCATCGACGACGGGCACAGCCTATGGGAATCGAACACCATCTGCCGCTACCTGGCGGGCAAGCATGGCCGCAGCGACCTGCTGCCGTCCGAGCCGATGGCGCGGGCGCAGGTGGAAAAGTGGATGGACTGGCAGGCGACCGAGTTGAACAACGCCTGGCGTTACGCCTTCATGGCCCTGGTCCGGAACAGTCCGGCACATGGCGATGCGGCTGCGCTGGCGGCCAGCGTGGTGGAATGGAACCGTCTGATGGCCATGCTGGACGCGCAGCTGGCGGCCGGCGGGCCTTACGTCTGCGGCGCGACGATGACCCTGGCAGATATCGTGCTCGGCTTGTCGGCGAACCGCTGGCGCGCGGTGCCGATGGCGCGGCCGGATCTTGCGGCCGTCGACGCCTGGTTTTCCCGTTTGAGCGAGCGCGAAGGTTTTCGCACCCATGGCTGTAACGGCCTGCCCTGACAATCTTTTTGGAGTTTAGCAATGACTGTATCGACCTGGCTGTTGTTCTTATCGGTGTCCCTGGCGGCGGCGTTCAGCCCGGGGCCGGGTGTGCTGATGGCGATCTCGACCGCGACCACCATGGGCGCGAAGCGGGCTTTCTACAGTTCGGCGGGCAATGCGCTGGGTGTGTTCATCGTGGCGACGACGGCGGTGGCCGGCCTGGGCCTGCTGTTGAAGACGTCGGCGCTGGCGTTCGGCGCGTTGAAGGTGGCCGGTGCAGCGTATCTGATTTACCTTGGCATCAAGGCCTGGCGCAGCGCGGGCCTGGTGACGGCAACGGCCGAAGCGGCAGCAACGGCTGAAGCGGCGCCAGGCGCAGTTGAGGCCAGCCGCTTCGCCACCTTCCGCAGCGGCCTGCTGGTGGCGGTGTCCAATCCGAAGGCGATCCTGTTCTTCACCGCCGTGTTCCCGCAATTCATGCCGCCGGACCATGTGGACCCGGTGCGCTTCCTGCTGCTGACTTCGACGTTCACCAGCTGCACCTTGCTGTCGCACTTCTTCTACGTGGCGTGCGCGTCGTGGCTGAAGCGCAGCGTCAAGCAGAGCATCGCCCGCACCCGCCTGGCCAAACGCACCACCGGCGTGATCTTCGTCGGCATGGGCGGCGCGCTGCTGACGTTGACGAACTCGAAGTAACTGTAACGAAGGTCTAGCCGAACGCCGAGGCTGGCGGGTCGATGGAGGCGTCGTTGTCGGCGTTGCGGGCCAGGGCTTGCGACAGGGCGACGGCGACCACGCCCTCGCTGCGCACCACTTGCACGCTCTGCTCGCGGAAGCGCTGCGCCAGCTGCTCGCCGGACATCGAAAACGCTTCCTGCCGCGCCGCCGTCGAGAAGATGTACAGCGTGCGTAGCGGACTGATCCAGGCCAGCTTGACCTTGCGGCTGCTACCATCCTCCTGTTCGAATTCCAGCCACATGCCGCGCGTCAGACTGTCGACTTCGATGGCGGCTTCTTCCTCTTCCGGATCCACCTGCTGCAACGCGCGCGCTTCGGCTTCCGCCTGGGCGGCGGCTTCGGCTTTGGCTTGCAGCTCAAGGCGCCGTTCGGCGGCCTGCTGCGCCACCTGCATCGATATCTCCAGCTGACGCTCCGGCGACATCTCCAGCGGCGCACGCACGATGGACGCATGGCACTCGGCCAGCTCGGCAAAGAATTGCAGACGGTCGGCATCCTGCCACTTGATGATGTCCAGCCATTTGTTCAACGTACTCAGCAGCACCGGCAGCTTGGCGATCAGCTGCTTGCGGTCATCGGCGTTGAGCTTGGGGCGTACGCTCCAGATCAGGTCGTCCATGGTCTTGGTGGCGTTGTTGACGGCGCCAGGCTTGTCGTCCTCGATGCTGTAGGCGATGGTCAGCACGGACACCCAGCGCTGTTCGAGGAAGGCTTCAACCACGGCAATCACTTCGCCGGTGCCGATGCGCAGGGCGACGGCGTTCCTGGCCAGCTTGCCCGACTCGGCCATCTTCTCCTGCTTCAGCGCGGCGGCGACCGGTTCGGCGATGGCGGCAGCGGCAGCGCGCTCTTCGGCCTGGATCGATGCTTCCAGTTCGTTGACCGCTTCGGTGAACACCGACAGCTCGTGATCGTAGTCGCGGCCGACGCGGTCGACGCTGCGCTGCATGGCCTGGAACAGCGGATCTTCCGGACCCTTGCGCTGCTCCCAACCCATGCGCGACAGCAGGTCGATCAGGCGGCGCGCGGGATGGGCTTCCTGGAAGAAGAAGTTTTTATCGACCAGCGCGGCCTTCAAGACCGGGATTTGCAGGAAGCGGATCAGGTCGCGGATTTCCTGCGAGATGTTCTGGTCGCGGAAGACGGTGTCGAAGATCGCCGACAGCAGGTCGATGGTGCTCTCGTCGGTGCGCGACAGGCTGCCCTGCGGCATGCTGGCTTTGATGTTCGGCAGGTAGAAGACATTGCCGCCAGCCGCGCCTGCCGTTGCGGGCGCAGCAGCGCCATCGGCGGCATGTGCGGACGGCAGCGATGCACCGCCAACGTCGGCCACCGCGCCGAGCGTGCCGATGGATTCGTAAGGCACGGCTTTTTGCAACTGCGCCAGATACGCCAACAGCGGCTGCTTGGCGCCGATCTGCGACAGGCGCTGGGCGTCCTCGTTGCTCATGGCGCCGGACACAAAGCCTTGCGCCGGTCCCTGCACCCACACGCCGCCAGCCCCCTGCCCCGGCACGGCAGGCATGAATCCACCTGCGGCGACGGCCGGTACGCCAGCTGCGCCAGCGGCAAAACCGGCGGCCATCAACACACCTGTGCCAGACGGTCCAACGGCGTGCGAACCGGCGTGCGACACGACACCATGCGGGACCGCGCCCGAAGCCGGGGCAGCCCCCGCGCCGCCCTGCTCGCCAGCCTTCGGCACCCACACCGCACCGGAATTCAACGCCGACATCGGCAAATCTGGAATACTCAAATCCACGCCCTGCAACAGGCCGCCTGCGATGTTGTCGACGATCTCGCCGGCAGCCGAACCCTCGACATCGCTGGACGCGAAGAACTGCCGCAACTGCTGCGCCAGCGCCGCCTGGTTGCCGCGCACGCGCGACGGCGCCGCAGCCTTGGGCTTGTCCGTCTTGCGGCTCTGGTAGCCGTCCACCGAGCCCGGCAACACACCCTTGCTCTGCAAGGCCAGGTTCAAGGCATCGAGCATCGGCCCCAGTTCGATGAACATGCCCGGCTTGATCAAAGGCTGCAACAACGGCGCGGCATCAGCCGCGGTGTCGAACTCAACCCAAGCCTGCTGCAAAGCCACCAAAAACACTTCGGGACGGAATGGATTCTGGCTGACACGCAAGATGTCGCGATCCAGCAGGAAAGCCAGGCGCACGTTCAACGTTTGCAGCTGATCGGAATACAGGCTCTCGAACGGTTTGCTGACGCCGCCAAGCGCGACCTTGTTATCCATTTCCTCGAACGGCACCAGCGACAGCGGCTGTTCGCTCACGCGCGGCGTGCCCTTGACCGCCGGCGACAGCTCGGCGATCTCGCGCCGCAGCGCCTTCTCCAGCGTGCTGGAAGCCAGGTGCAGGAAGGCGAAGTTGCGATTGCGCAGTTGATTGCCGGCGCGTATGCGCTGCTGCATGGTGCGCGGGTCGCCACCGGTGGCGTCGATCAGCGCGCCGGCCAGTTTGTTGGCCAGGTCGAGATACTGGTCGCCCGCATGCTTGGTGGCGATGCCGATCAATTCTTCCAACAAGGCATGCCGCGGCGAGACCGGCTTTTTCGGCGCTGCGGACGTTGTGGAAGTTGCAACCATGGTGTTACCTGCTGTGATAAGAGAGTCTGTTTACGCCATTCTTGCACATTCTTTCCACAAGGCAATACCGTAAAGGAAAGACTGTGCAATATTTCGCGTATTTTTCTGTTTTCCCACAACTTTTATGGCATGAAACCCAGCATTGACGGGGCGCAAAGGACAAGGTTGAGGTTTCCCTAACATAACAAATTCCTACCGCCGCCGCCGAGAATCCGCCATGAAATTCCTGCATAACCTGGAAACTTCCAGCAAGCTGCTGGCCGCCTTCGCCACCCTGCTCGGCCTGACTGCGCTGATGGGTCTGAGCGCCCTGGTCCGCATGGGCCATATCGACGACGCATCTGGGGAATTGTCCGACAAATGGCTGCCTCAGACCATAGCAGTGCTGTCGCTGCGCAACGATTTGCAGGAAGTGCGCAAGCTGGAACACGTGGTCCTGGGCGACAAGGACAGCATCGTCGACGCTGACCGCAAGCTCGGCGCGGCCTTCGCGGCCTTGCGCAGCAATGCCGGCCAGCTGACACGCCTGCTGGCCGGCACACCCGACCAGCCCCAGGCCGCCGAACTACTGCGCCTGGCCGGCGACTACGCCACCGAGCACGACCGCATGATCGCCCTGGCCGCCGGCGGCAAGAATGACGAGGCCAAGGCCCTGTTGAAAGGCCGCTCGCAACAGGCGCTGGACGCGCTGAACGGCCAGATCGGCAAGCTGCTGGCGGCCCAACTGGCCGGCGGCAAGCAAGCGGCGCGCACGGGCGACGAACTTTACGACGGCGCCCGCCTGATCACGCTGACCACGCTGGGCGCGGCGGTCTTTGGCGGCGCACTGCTGGCGCTATGGCTGGCCCGCTCGATCTCGGCGCCCCTGCAGCGGGCGACGCTGGCGGCGCAACGCATCGCCAGCGGCGACCTCGGCACCCGCATCGGCGAAACCAGCGCCAACGAGACCGGCAGGCTGCTGCAAGCGATGCAGCACATGAACGACAGCCTGCTGGGCATGATCGGCCAGGTACGGCAAGGCGCCCGCGCCATCGACGGCGCCGCGCGCGAGATCGCCGAGGGCAACCTGAATTTGTCGACCCGCACCGAGCAGCAAGCCGCGTCACTGGAGGAAACTGCCTCGTCGATGGAGCAGTTGACGGCCACCGTCAAGCAAAACGCCGAGCACGCGATGCAGGCCAATCAGCTGGCGCTGTCGGCGTCCGCCGTGGCGCTGCGCGGCGGCGCCGACGTCGAGCAGGTGGTGGGCACGATGGCGTCCATCAACGACAGCTCGAAGAAGATCGCCGAGATCATCGGCGTAATCGACGGCATCGCTTTCCAGACCAACATCCTCGCGCTGAATGCAGCGGTGGAGGCGGCGCGCGCGGGCGAACAGGGCCGGGGCTTCGCGGTGGTGGCGTCGGAGGTCCGCAACCTGGCCCATCGCAGCGCGGCGGCCGCCCGCGAGATCAAGGAGCTGATCGCCGATTCGGTCGACAAGGTGGCGCGCGGCACGCAACTGGCCGACCAGGCGCGCAATACGATGGACGAGGTGGTGGGCAGCGTCAAGCGCGTTACCGGCCTGATCGGCGAGATCGCCGACGCCAGCGCCGAGCAGACCGCAGGGCTGGAGCAGGTCAACCAGGCGGTGGCGGAGATGGACCAGGCCACCCAGCAGAACGCGGCCCTGGTCGAACAGGCGGCCGCCGCGACGGCCGCGATGCAGGAAGAGACGGCCAGACTGAACGAAGCGGTCGGCGTATTTTCCGGCGACGGCGATGCGGCGGCGCCGACGCCGGCTCTCGCTCTGCCCATGCCCCTCAGTGCCGAGCTCGCCGCGCCGGCAACACACATGACGCACGCGGGCGGCAGTGCTGCCGCCGGACGGCGCGCGGCCGCCCCGGCGCGGCCGCAGCGGACGTTGCCCCCGGCGCAGGCACCAGCACGACGCAAGGCTGCGCCCGCCATGCGTCCGGCTCCAAGCGGCAAGGAAGTCGAGTGGGAAGAGTTCTGAGGGGAGCAGCAAGGCATGCTCCTACATGCCACCTAGACGAATTCCGATAGCGATCAGGGGATCGAACACGCATCATTGCGATACCAAAAACGCGACGGAATGCAAGTACCGGCGCGGTTCTGGCGAGCACGTTCTTTCACTTTCGCAAAGGAATAGACATGAACTCGAATCAAAAAGGTAGTGGCAGCAAGCAGGGCCAGAGCCCCGGCAGCAGCAAGCAGTCGGGCGACAAGGGTTCGTCCGGCGCTTCGCGCGGCAGCAGCAGCGGCACGCAGGGCGGCACCCATGAGCAGCATGTGGAAGCCGGCCGTCAAAGCCACAAAAACGACGGCAACAAGCAGTCCGGCAACAAGGACCGCTAGATAGGCAAGCGCGGTCCCTGCGGTGCCATCCTCCGGCGCCGCAGCGCCGCGGCGCCAGGTTCCGACGTCAGATATTGGCCACCCGCTGTCCGCGCGGCGGCACGAAATCCTTCACCGCATCGACCATCCCCACTTTCAAGCCTTCGGCCGCCGTCAGGTGCAGGTCCGAGTACTCGTGCGTGCGCCAGTGCTCGTCGGTGAACTGCACGTGATCGCGCAGGATCTGTTCGGTGCGGGCGTCGTCGGCCTGCAAGCCTTCGACGATGATGCGCAGCGCGTCGGGGCGGGCGCCGTGCGGCGCGCTCGCGTGCGATTTGTGCACCATGAAGCGTGCGGTGTCGCTGGCGTAGCGCTCGGCCCCGGCCAGGAACAGGATCACTGCGATCGAGGCCACCGCGCCGGCGTTGTAGGTAACGATCTTGATCGGCAGCTTGCTCAGGTAGTTGTACAGGCAAATGCCGTCGCTGACGTAGCCGCCGTTCGACTGGATCAGGATGTGCGCGGTGGTGATGCGGTCCTCCGTCATGTCGGCCACGGCGTCAAAGACGCGGCGGACCATGTCGCTGTTGACATCGCCGGACAGGGTGAACCACGCGTGGCCCTCGTAAGTAGTGGAATCTTGGCTCATAACTGGGCTCTCGAATAAGTATGATTTATTCTAGCAAATAGTTGTTTTTCAAGCCTTATTATTGCATTTCATTCGTGCGCGGGGGCGATGCCCCTGAAAACAGGCTTCAGATTGACAATAAGGTGCTTCTGACATATATTCCCGAGTCTTGATCGGGAGAGGGTTGCGAGCGAATTCGCCAGCGCAGCCGCCGAAGGGGCACTACCCAAAAACTCTCAGGCAAAAGGACCGATCAAGGGACCAGCGCGGCCGTCGTATTGTTCAATGCGACGGGATGCCAACTGGACCAACTCTGGAGAGCGGTCGCGGCGCAAGCCGGCGGCCCACCGAAGGGGCGCACGGGAACCAGGAGCCAGCCTCCTCCCGTAATCTCTCAGGTACCAAGGACAGAGGGGTCTGCGATCATTGTGGAATCAGCTTTTGTTTAGCGTTTCCTTGTATGTTCTGTTAACCCCTATTCGATTTGGACCGAGGAATTATGACGCTCAAAGCCACCCCACTCAATAATGCCCACCGCGCCGCCGGCGCCAAGATGGTCGACTTCGGCGGTTGGGACATGCCGGTCAACTACGGCTCCCAGATCGAAGAACACAACGCCGTGCGCACCGACGTCGGCATGTTCGACGTCGCCCACATGTGCGTGGTCGACATCAAGGGCGACAACGTGCGCGGCTTCCTGCGCGGCCTGCTGGCCAACAACGTCGACAAGCTGCAGGTATCGGGCAAGGCCCTGTACTCGTGCATGCTGAACCCGCAAGGCTTCGTCATCGACGACCTGATCGTCTACTTCATCAACGAGAGCTGGTTCCGCCTGGTCGTCAACGCCGGCACCGCCGAAAAAGACGTGGCCTGGATGCAGCAGCAGAACACCGCCACCAACGCCGGCCTGACCATCACCCAGCGCCGCGACGGCGACACCGCAGAAGGCGCCCCGATGGCGCTGATCGCCGTGCAAGGCCCGAACGCCCGCGCCAAGGTGTGGGAAGTCATCCCTGAATCGAAAGAAGGCACGGCCGACATGAAGCCGTTCAACGTCGCCTTCGCGCAAAGCCCAACCTTCGGCGAGGCGATGATCGCCCGCACCGGCTATACCGGCGAAGACGGCTTTGAAATCGGCGTCGCCGCCGCACAGGCCGAGAACCTGTGGAACGCGCTGGTCGCCGCCGGCGTCAAGCCGGCCGGCCTGGGCGCGCGCGACACGCTGCGCCTGGAAGCCGGCATGAACCTGTACGGCCAGGACATGGACGAGACCGTCAACCCGCTGGACGCCGGTCTGGCCTGGACCATCGACCTGGTGTCCGAGCGCGACTTCATCGGCAAATCGGCGCTGCAAGCGATGGGCCAGAACGCCCAGTTCGTGGGCCTGATCCTGCGCGAAAAAGGCGGCGTGCTGCGCGCCCACCAGAAGGTGGTCGTAGCGGGCACCGACGCCACCGGCGAGATCACCAGCGGCACCTTCAGCCCGTCGATGCAGCAGGCGATCGCGCTGGCCCGCGTGCCGAACGGCGTGGCCGTCGGCGACACCGTGCACGTCGAGATCCGCGACAAGAAACTGGCCGCGTCGGTGGTCAAGCTGCCGTTCGTGCGCAACGGTAAAATCCTGGCTGTTTAATTTTCGTATCACCTAACTACCCTTCTGGAGCCTTACATGAACATTCCTGCCGACCTGAAGTACACCGAATCCCACGAATGGGTACGCGCTGAAGCTGACGGCACCGTCACCGTCGGCATCACCGAGTTCGCACAGGATGCGCTGGGCGATATCGTCTTCGTCGAACTGCCGAAAGTGGGCGCAACCTTCGGCGCCGGCGACGACGCCGCCGTGGTGGAATCGGTCAAGGCAGCCAGCGACATCTACGCGCCGATCGCCGGCGAAGTAGTCGCCGTCAACGACGACGTGGTCAACGCGCCTGAATCGATCAACGCCGACGCTTACGCCAACTGGCTGTTCAAGATCAAGCCGGCCGACGCCGCCGCGATCAACGGCCTGCTGGACGCCGCCGCTTACGGCAAGACCACCGAAGCGTAATTCCGCGAGAGGGCCAGCAGCACGCTGGCCCTTTGCTTTTTTGCCCATCTTTGCCTGCGCCCCGCGCCGGCAATCCGCATCCTTTTTGGCCCTGACAAATCATGACCCGCACCAGCCTGACCCAACTCGAAGCCCGCGACGCCTTCATCGCCCGCCACATCGGCCCTGACGCCGCAGAACAGGAAGCCATGCTGTCGGTACTCGGCTACGCCTCGCGCGCAGCCCTGATCGACGCACTGGTCCCATCCAATATCCGCAACAAAGGTGCACTGCCGCTGGGCGCGTACTCGCAGCCGATGCCGGAACAGGAAGCGCTGTCCAAGCTGAAGAAGATCGCCTCGAAGAACAAGGTGCTCAAGTCGCTGATCGGCCAGGGCTACTACAACACCGTCACGCCTGGCGTGGTGCTGCGTAACATCTTCGAAAACCCGGCCTGGTACACCGCCTACACCCCGTACCAGCCGGAGATCTCGCAAGGCCGCCTGGAAGCGATCCTGAACTTCCAGCAAACCATCACCGACCTGACCGGCATGGGCATCGCCAACGCGTCGATGCTGGACGAAGGCACCGCCGCCGCTGAAGCCATGACGCTGATCCAGCGCGTGGGCAAATCGAAATCGCTGACCTTCTACGTGGCCGACGACGTGCTGCCGCAAACCCGCGAAGTGGTCGAAACCCGCGCCAAGCCGCTGGGCATCGAAGTGAAGACCTTCCACCCGGCCGAACTGTCCGCCGTCGGCGACTGCTTCGGCGTGCTGCTGCAGTACCCAGGCGTGAACGGCGTGGTGCGCGACTACAAGGCCGGCGTTGAAGCGGTCAAGGCCAAGGGCGCGATGGTTGTCGTCGCCGCCGACCTGCTGGCGCTGACCATGCTGACGCCTCCGGGCGAATGGGGCGCGGACGTCGTCGTCGGTAACAGCCAGCGCTTCGGCGTACCGCTGGGCTTCGGCGGCCCGCACGCAGGCTACCTGTCGACCCGCGACGAATTCAAACGCAGCATGTCCGGCCGCCTGGTCGGCGTCACCATCGACGCACAAGGCAACAAGGCTTACCGTCTGGCGCTGCAAACCCGCGAGCAGCACATCCGCCGCGAAAAAGCCACCTCCAACATCTGCACCGCGCAGGTGCTGCTGGCGGTGATGGCGTCGATGTACGCCGTCTACCACGGCCCGAAAGGCCTGCTGCAAATCGCCCAGCGCGTGCACCGCTACACCGGCGTGCTGGCCGCTAACCTGAAGACGCTGGGCTACACCGTCACCAACGACACCTTCTTCGACACCCTGACCGTGGCCGTCAAGAACGCCGAGCAGCTGCATGCATCGGCCCACTCGCACGGCGTCAACCTGCGCGTGATCGACGCCACCCACGTCGGCGTATCGCTGGACGAAACCACCAGCCGCGAAGACATCGCGCTGCTGTGGACCGTGTTCGCCCACCCTGTCGGCGGCCCGGCCCACGGCCCGGACTTCGACGGCGTGGAAGCTGCCGTTGCACAGGCCTTCCCTGCTGCGCTGTCGCGCACCAGCGAGTACCTGAGCCACCCGGTCTTCAACCGCTACCACTCCGAAACCGAAATGCTGCGCTACCTGCGCAGCCTGGCGGACAAGGATCTGGCGCTGGACCGCACCATGATCCCGCTGGGTTCGTGCACCATGAAGCTGAACGCGACCTCGGAAATGATCCCGGTCACGTGGCCTGAGTTCTCCAACATCCACCCGTTCGCGCCGGACGCGCAGACCGTGGGCTACCGCGAAATGATCTCGCAGCTGGAAGAGATGCTGTGCGCGCTGACCGGCTACGCCGCCGTGTCGCTGCAGCCTAACGCCGGTTCGCAGGGCGAGTACGCAGGCCTGCTGGTGATCCAGGCTTACCACCAGTCGCGCGGCGAAGGCCATCGCAACATCTGCCTGATTCCATCGTCGGCGCACGGCACCAACCCGGCATCGGCCAACATGGTCGGCATGCAGGTGGTCGTCACCGCTTGCGACGCCAGCGGCAACGTCGACCTGGCCGACCTGAAAGCCAAGGCTGAACTGCACTCGAAGAACCTGGCCTGCGTGATGGTGACTTACCCATCGACCCACGGCGTGTTCGAAGAAGGCATCCAGGAACTGTGCGAAATCGTCCACGGCCACGGCGGCCAGGTCTACATCGACGGCGCCAACATGAACGCGCTGGTCGGCGTTGCGGCGCCGGGTTCGTTCGGCGGCGACGTCTCGCACCTGAACCTGCACAAGACCTTCTGCATTCCTCACGGTGGTGGCGGCCCAGGCGTCGGTCCTATCGGCGTCGGCGCGCACCTGGCGAAGTTCCTGCCTAACCAGCGTTCGAACGGCTACATCCGCGACAACGCCGGCATCGGTTCGGTCAGCGCCGCGCCGTACGGTTCGGCCAGCATCCTGCCGATTTCGTGGATGTACATCGCGATGATGGGCGCGGAAGGCCTGACCGCCGCGACCGAAACCGCGATCCTGAACGCCAACTACATCGCGCGCCGCCTGTCGCCGCACTTCCCTGTGCTGTACTCGGGCCACGACGGCCTGGTGGCGCACGAGTGCATCATCGACCTGCGTCCGCTGCAGGATGCCACCGGCATCAGCAACGAAGACGTGGCCAAGCGCTTGATGGACTTCGGCTTCCACGCGCCGACCATGAGCTTCCCGGTTCCGGGCACGCTGATGATCGAGCCGACCGAAAGCGAATCGAAAGTCGAGATGGACCGCTTCATCGATGCGATGATCGCCATCCGCGGCGAGATCGCCAAGGTTGAAAGCGGCGAGTTCGACAAGCTGGACAACCCGCTGAAATTCGCGCCGCACACCGCCGAGGTGCTGACCGCCGACAAGTGGGAGCGCAAGTACAGCCGCGAAGTGGCGGCCTACCCTGTGCCGTCGCTGCGCAAGCAGAAGTACTGGCCGCCGGTCGGCCGCGCCGACAACGTCTACGGCGACCGTAACCTGTTCTGCGGCTGCGCGCCGATGAGCGACTACGAGTAAGCGTGTAAGTAACTGAGGGACGCGCGGTTCGCCGCGCTGTCTGAAGAACGCAGGCGAACCATCCGGTTCGGCCTGCGTTTTTTTATGCCTGCGCCGCGCGCGCCAGTGCGATGCCGCCGATGATGAGCAGCGCCAGCCAGGATATGTGTCGCCCACGCGTGAACACCAGCGGCAGCACGCCGGCAACGATCAGCGTCCAGCCCAGCGTTTGCGCGGCGCTCGTCGCGGTCAGGCAATCCTGCGCCAGTTGAATCAGCAGCGCGGCGAAGCCCCACAGCACGACGGTGGTTTCGTGCCACACAAAGCGCAGCGTGCCGATGGTGAAACTGGTACCGCCCAGCACCTGAGGCAGATTATCGCGCCGGAACAGACGGATCAGGATATAGCGCTCACCGAGGATGGAGTGAGCCAGGCCGAGGGCGACGGCAAGCGAGGCGGCAAAATAAAGCAGCAGTGTCATGGGAATCCGGTCAGGTCGGTTCGACCGGTTCATTCTAGCCGATTTGGCAACTTGAATTTATGTTTGACTTCATTTCATATGTCAGATATTCTTTACACATGAAATCGAAAACGCCTACTCCCAGCGGAGATCAATTGTTGAGCATGCTTGCGGCGCTGTCCAACCCGCACCGTCTGCGCATCGTTGCGATGCTGAAGTCTGGTGGGCGCAATTATGTCAGCCAGTTGGCGCGCGAACTGGGCATCAGCCGGCCCTTGCTGCATCTGCACTTGCAGAAGCTGGAGGACGCCGGCCTGGTCGTCAGCCAGATGGAGCTGTCGCAGGACGGCAAGGCGCTGAACTATTTTGACGTGAGCAATTTCGACTTCGAACTGACTCCGGCCCTGATCGCCGAGGCGGTCAAGTCGCTGTCCAACAACCCTGAACAATAGAGGCAATTATGGCTGAGCATGTATATCTTTTGACGATCTGCCTCCCCCTGCTGGCGATCGTGATCATCGCGGCGATGCGGCATTTCTCCGCGATCCAGCAGGCCAAGCTGCGCTTCGCCCACGAGGAAGCGTATCGCGTGATTGCCGAGAAGGCTGTCGCCGCGCATACCGAGGCCGCTGCCTCGCTGGCGTCCATGGATGCCACTTTGTCGGAGTTGAAATCGCGCGTCACGGCGATCGAAAAGATTTTGAAAGAAGTCGAGTAATCCCCTACCACCACCTGGAGCCACAAATGAACGAAGTTTCGTTGGTACGTCTGTATATGCTGAGAGCCGTGTATCTGATTATCGCTGTGGGTCTGGGCCTGGTCATCTGGCCTGGCGTGCTCCATCACGACAAGCCATGGAGCCTGATGGGCGGC
Source organism: Rugamonas rivuli (assembly GCF_009380165.1). Taxonomy (GTDB): domain Bacteria; phylum Pseudomonadota; class Gammaproteobacteria; order Burkholderiales; family Burkholderiaceae_D; genus Rugamonas; species Rugamonas rivuli. The sequence continues at coordinate 63,755 of NZ_WHUF01000001.1, read as the reverse complement.
GTGGTCAATTGCATGCTGGCGGCGTTTGGCGCACTGTGCGCGCTGGGCGTGCGCTATCCTTTGCAGATGCTGCCGGTGCTGTTGTGGGAACTGTCGTGGAAGATCATCTGGACGCTGGTCGTCGTCCTGCCCGCATGGCGCTCCGGCACGCTGGACGCCGGCACGATGGAAATATTCGTGCAATGCCTGGCAGTGATCATCATCCCGATCGCCATGCCCTGGGGCTACGTCGCCAAGAAATACCTGCGCCAATCCGGCGACCGCTGGTCGAGCGCACAGAAAGCCTGATCAGTTCAATTGCGCACCGACGCCAGCCGCAGGCGCACCACGCGTGGGGTGCCTGCGGGCAGTTTGGGCGGCGGTGGTTCCATGCCCTCGTCCAGTTTAAACATCGCCACCGCCTCCGACAAGTTGACCGCCTGCCGCTGCAAGCTCGACGCCGCGCTGGCGGCCTGTTCGACCAGCGCCAGCTTCTGCTGCGTCACCTGATCCATCTCGACGATGGCCTGATGCATGCCCTGCAAGCCCTGCGCCTGCTCCGCGCTGGCCGCGCTGACCTGGCCGATGATGTCCCCCACCTGCTGCACCGACGCCACGATCTCCGCCATGCTGCTGCCGGCCTCCTCCACCGAACGGCTGCCGCCCTCGATCTCCGCCACCGACTCCGCGATCAAGGCCTTGATCTCCTGCGCCGCCACGGCCGAGCGCTGCGCCAGGTTGCGCACCTCGTCCGCCACTTGCGCGAAGCCTTCGCCATGCTCGCCCGCGCGCGCCGCCTCCACCGCCGCGTTCAAGGCCAGCAGATTGGCCTGGAAGGCGATGCCGTCGATCACGCCGACGATCTCCACCACCTTGCGCGAGCTGCCGCGTATCGCCGCCATCGTCACCACCAGCCGCTGCACCACGCTGCCGCCGCGCACCGCGAAGTTGGTGGCGCAGCGCGCCAGCTGGTTGGCCAGCTGCGCGTTGTTGGCCGTCTTGGTGACGGTGGCGCTCAGCTCCTGCATCGAGCTGCTGGCCTCCTCCAGCGTGGTGGCCTGCGCCTCGGTGCGCTGGGTCAGGTCGACATTGCCCAGCGCGATCTCGCGCGACGCCGTGTCGATCGACTGCGCCGACGCCAGTATCGTCTTCAGCGTGGTGTTGAGATTGCGGATGCTGGTGTCCAGCGCGCGCGCCGTCTCGGCGATTTCATCCTTGCCGTAGACGCGGTTCTTCACGGTCAGGTTGCCCTCGGCCAGATCGAGGGCGGCCGCGCCGATCTCGCCGACCTCCTTCAACAGCGCCCGCCGCACCGCCATCGTCACCAGCAGCGACAGCGTGATCGACAGCACCACCACCGACGGCATCACCGTCGACAAGGTCTTGAACTCGGCCTCCGCGTCGCTGTAGGCGCGCGCGCTGAGCGACTGCTCCAGCCGCGACAACTCCTCCAGGCGCTTCGCCACCACGTCGAAGCCCCGCTCGGCCTTGGACATGGCGTTGGTCGCCATCGACTGGTCGGCCATGCTCAACTCGATGACATCGGCAGTCGCCTTCACGTACAGGGCGTACGCCGCCTGCGACTGGGCGACGAAACGGCGCTCGGCCGGGTCGTTCTGGGTCGCCATCTCCAGCTGCGCGAACTGGCGGTCCAGTGCGGCGTGGCGGGCGTGGATGTCGCGCACCAGCGCATCGATGCGCGACGGCGAGAAGCTGGCGTTGATCCAGGTGAGCAGCTGGTAGATTTCGGTGTGCGCGCGGTTGGCGCCGGCCACCAGGTCGGCCGCCGCCTTGAGCCGCACGGCGCGCTGCTGCACCATGTCTTCCAGGCGGTGGTGCTGCCGCACCAGCCCGGCGAAGGCGCCTGCCGACAGTGTGATCAGCAGGATCAGCACCACGCCCGGCGCCAGCAGCAGCTTGGGGCCTATTCGCAGTTTGCTGAGCATGTTCACGGCTCAGTGCTTGTAGATACCGGCTTCCAGCGCCACATCGCCGACCCGCAGCACATAGGTGCTCTTGGCCTCCACCTTGCCGGTCTGCGGGTTGCGGAACTTGTAGTCGACCCAGCCAGCGCCCTTGCCCCGGGCCAGCGCCAGCATCTCCTGGCGGAACGGCTTGCCGTCGGCGTCCGGCACGTCCAGCAGGTTCTTGCCGATCAGCGCCGTGGTAGGATGGGCGATGGTGATGCCGTCCATGTCGCGCATCGCCAGGTACAGCGTGCCCTGGTTGAATTCAGGATCCTTGCGGTTGATGCGGACGATCATCTCGGCCTTGCCGTGTGCGCGCACGAACTGCGCGCCCTTCTCGGCCAGCGCCATCGCATCCTTCTCGTTGGGGGCGGCAAGGGCCTGCAGCGAGCCTAGCAACAAAACGATACCGAATACAGCACGCATGATTCCCTCCGGCAGGTAAGATGGTGTACTGTACGCCGCATGCAGCGGCGCAATCTTGCGTTTAGTCAACGGAGCACCATGAAAGCATCGATCAAAGCCGCGCTGGTCTCGGCCCTAGTGTTTCCAGGACTGGGCCATCTGGTCCTGCGGCGCGGGGAGCGCGGCCTGCTGTTCATCGTGCCCACCTTGCTGGCGGTGGGCTACCTGCTGCGCGCCACGCTGGCGCTGGCCGCCACCCTGGTGGCCAATGTCGAGAGCGGCAAGCTGCCGCTCGATCCTATCCTGATCCTCGAACGCGTGCACAGTTCCGGCATCGACAATCCCGCCACCAACGGCGCCGCCTTGATCTGCATCGTTTGCTGGGTCGGTTCGGTGGCGGATGCGCTGTGGCTGGGGCGCCACCGCTAGCATCGCGCGCCGGCGTACAATCGGTCGGCTTCCGCCGCTTTCCCTCACCAGAAAGGATACGCCATGCCTGCTGCCCCGCACGTCCGCCATGCCCTGCCCCTCCTGATCGCCATCCTGCTGGCCGGCTCCGCCCAAGCCCAGGCCTCCGGCATCCGCCGCACCGTGATCCAGAAAGCCGACGTCTCGGTGCCGGGCCGCGAGGCGGTCGTCGCCAGGGTTGAACTCGACGCCGGCGCCACCGCCGGCCGCCACACGCATCCGGGCGACGAGATCAGCTACGTGCTGGAAGGAGAAGGCGAACTGCGCATCGACGGCGAGGATCCGCGCCGCGTCAAGGCCGGCGAATCGTTCGTCATCCCGGCCGGCACCGTCCACGACGCCCTCAACGTCGGCAGCGGCACGCTCAAGCTGGTCGGCGTGTACGTGGTCGAAAAAGGCAAGCCGCTGGCCACGCCGGCCAAATAGTGTCATCACAGTTTCATCTGGCGGCGCTACAGTGGCGGCGCCACCATTGAATACTGACCGCCGATGACTTTTTCGCTTCCCCGGGCCGCCGCCTGCGCGCTGGCCTGCCTGCTGGCCTGCCCCGGCGCCCAAGCCGGCCGTCCGATGACGGTCGACGATGCCGCCATCGCCGCACCCGGCCAGTGCCAGCTGGAGACCTACGCGCTGCGCGCCGGCGACCTGGCCGAATACTGGGCCACGCCGGCCTGCAATGTGGGCGGCAGCTGGGAGCTGGCGTTCGGCGGCGCCTGGGCCGACGACACCTCCGGCCCGCACAGCCGCACCACGCATTACGGACGCCTGCAAGCCAAGACCGTGTTCAAACCACTGGAGACCGACGGCTGGGGCCTGGGCCTGGTGCTGGCCGACCAGTTCCGCGCAGGACGCGGCGGCGATGGGGACCTCTCGGTCAACGTGCCGCTCAGCGTATCGCTGCGCGGCGACGCGCTGCTGCTGCACTTCAACCTGGGCCTGATGCACCTCGAGAGCGTGCGCCGCCACTACGCCACCTGGGGCAGCGGCGTCCAGTTCAAGCTGGACGAACGCCACACGCTGACGGCCGAAGTGTACGGCCGCCAGCACAACGGCTCGCGCTACCAGTTCGGCATAGCCCGCGCGCTGATACCGGACCGCCTGCAGATCGACGCCACCTGGGGCCGCAGACTGACGCGCGGCGCCGCCGAACCGGTGGTGACGCTGGGACTGGTGTTCCAGTCCAATTAGGCACCGTCAGGCCAGCAGGCGGCCGGCCGGCAGCACAGCAGGCAGCACCATCAAGCGCTGCCAACGCCAGCGCAGCATCAACAGGCTGGCCAGCGCTATCGCCACGCCGATGCAGAACAAAGAGAACTGCTGCACATGGCGCTCCACGCCAATCAGGATCAGGTAGGCCACGGTCGCCAGGAAGGTGCCGACCAGCGTCGCCATCTGCGACGGCGACGCCGGCAGCACCGCATAATTGCGCAGCAGCGCACAGGAGAACGGCAGCAGCGCGGCGGACAGCACAAAGGTCGACGCGTACAGGCGCGGCGCTCCCTGGATCACCATGTCGAGACCGGCCGCGCACAGCACCGCCACCAGCCACACGCGCATGAAGCGCTTCAGCAGGGCCGCCCCCATCACGCGGTTGAGCTGCGCCGTCGACGGCGCAGCCGGCGCCAGGCAGTAGATGGCCTGCTCGGCGCCGTTGCGGGTCGCGCCCTTCACCAGCTCGAATGCATACATCATCACACCCACCAGCACGCAAGCCTGCATCATCGACGCACGCATCAAATTCCGCACCACAAACGTATCGCTGCCCGAACACAGCACCGCCAGCGTCGCCGCCAGCGTGACCAGCAGTGCGTAAGCATGATAGCCGCCTTCATGCGCCCCCGGCCCAAAGGTGTGCAGCAGCATGCTGCCCGACGCGGCGCCGCCCCGGCTATCGCGCCGCAACGCTGAGCGATAGCCCACGCGCAGCAGCATGCTCCAACGGCTCCAGTTGTTGTTCTCGCCGCGCTTAGGCGCATCGCCCTGCAAGCGGCGCTGCAGCATGGCGTGGCGCGCATGCCAGGTCCAGTGACTGTCGCCGCCGCGCGGGAAGACCTGCTGCAAGGCCGCGCCACCCAACGCCGCCGCCGCGAGCAGGCCAATGCCGGTCAGCGCGGGTTCGCCCAACGGGCCAATCACGCCCCACAGCGCGTGCAACGGTTGCCGGAACACCGATACCGAGCCGAGTATCAGCAGCGACGGCAGAAAGGCCAGCACCGAGTAGCGCTGCACGTACAGCATGTAGCAGAAAAAGAAGGCGGCGGCGACCAGCAGGTAGCCGAAATGGCCGACCACCAATGCCGCCAAGCCTGCCACCAGCATCACGCTGACGGCCCACACCACCGTGGTCAGCACGATCAGGCGACGCCGCAGCTGCGGCACCAGGCAGGCGTAGGCGGGATGGTTCTGCTGTACGGCGCTCTTCAGGAAAGAGCCGCACCACAACAGGATCAGGAAGGCAGGCGCTCCCGCCATGACGGCCCAGCCCACATCGCGGCGGTCGATCATATTGGTCCCGATCGGCGTCAGCACGGCCAGCGCCAGCACCAGCATCGTCATGCGCTTCATCATGCGGCTGGCGCAGCCGTCGCGCATCACCTGCAACAGCAACTGGGTGTAGGCTCCGCTCATTTCGTCACCTCGACAAACAGGTCTTCCAGGCTCAGGGTTTCCACGCGCAGATCGGGGCCGGCGCGCAGGTCGGCGGCTTCCTGACCGCTCAGCCGCGCCAGGATGCTGACGCCGCCGCTGCGGTCCTGCTGGCGGCGGATCTCGTCGCGGAACTGCAAGCGCGCCAGCGCCGCCGCCGTGCCGGTGATGCGGTGCGCGCTTTCCAGCAGCTCGTCCAGCGGCGCCTGCAGCGTGATCTTGCCGCCCTGGAGGAAGGCCACGTCCAGCGCCACCCGCTCCAGGTCCGACAGGATGTGGGTCGAGAAGATCACCGTCGTATCGCGCTCGATCACGCCGTCCACCAGCTCGTGCAGGAAGTCGCGGCGGCCGACCGGATCGAGGCTGGCCACCGGTTCGTCCAGCACCAGCAAGGCCGGATCGTGCGCCAGTGCGCGGATGATGGACAGGCGCTGCTTCTCGCCGCCGGACAGGCGGCCGATCTGCTTGTTCCGCGCCTCGCCGGCGAAGCCCCAGCGCTCCAGCAGCCCGGCCACCTTGCCGGCATTCCAGCGCGGGTACAGGGCCTTGAAGTAGTCCAGCATCTGCAAGGGCGTGAGCCACTCGAACAGTTCGGACTTCTGCGGCACGTAGCCGATGGCCGCGCGCACCTGGTCGCCCAGCGCGGTGGCGGGCTGGCCAAACAACGTGCTGGCGCCGCTGTCGGCCTCGCGCAGGCCGAGCAGGCATTCGAGCAGCGTCGACTTGCCGGCGCCGTTGCGGCCCAGCAGGCCGATCACCTTGCCCTGCGCGATATCCCAGTTCACACCCTGCAGCACCTGCTGGCCGCCGAAGGATTTATGCAGGTTGGCGACATTGACGATCGATGGTTTCATGCTTGTTCCTTCAGGATTTTTTTAAACAGGGCGAGGACGGCGTCGGGATCGAGTTCCAGCTGGCGGGCTTCCACCGCGGCCCGCTCCAGCGTGGGCCGCAGCAGGGCTTCGCGTTCGTGCGCGCTGTGCGCATGCGCCCTGCGCTCGGCCACCAGCATGCCGATGCCGCGGCTGCGCGACAGCAGGCCTTCGGTCTCCATCATGTTGTAGGCCTTGGAGACGGTCATCGGATTGACGGCCAGCGCCAGCGCGACCTCGCGCACGGAGGGCAGCACGTCGCCCGGCGCCAGCACGCGGGCGGCCACCAGGCGGCGGGTCTGCTCGATCAGCTGACGGTAGATCGGCTCGGCCGAACCGGTGGCGATCGAGTACAGCGAGGGGGTATGGGAAGTCATCGCCTTTTTGTATCAGTGTATTAGTTGACTAATACATTAGAACGAAAAAGGCCCGCTGTCAAACAAAATCGGAAGAAAAAAAACGCCGGTGCAGGACGCACCGGCGCATATACCGCGCGCTTACACCAGCTTGGCCGAGTGCTCGCGGGTGGCGTGGAATTGCAGCTTAGGCCAGCGCTCCTGCGTCAGGCGCAGGTTGACGCCGGACGTGGCCAGGTAGGCCAGGTTGCCGGCGGCGTCGTAGGCGACGTTGTGGCCCAGCGCATCCTCGAAGTCCGACAGGGCCTTCTTGTCGTCGCTGGAAACCCAGCGCGCGCTGCTGATGCTGGTGCCTTCGAACACGGCGTCGACGCCGTACTCGTTCATCAAACGGCTGGCGACCACCTCGAACTGCAGCACGCCGACCGCGCCCAGCACCAGCTCACCGCCCTGCACCGGCTTGAAGACCTGCACCGCGCCCTCTTCGCCCAGCTGCTGCAAGCCTTTGTGCAGCTGCTTGATCTTCAGCGGGTTACGGATGCGCACCGAGCGGAAGAAGTCCGGCGCGAAGTACGGAATGCCGGTAAAGGTCAGCAGCTCGCCTTCGGAGAAGGAATCGCCGATCTGCATATTGCCGTGGTTCGGCAGGCCGATGATGTCGCCGGCGTACGCCTCTTCCACCTGCTCGCGCGAGGACGCCATGAACGTCACCACCGACGAGACCTTGATCTCGCGGCCCAAACGCAGGTGCTTGACCTTCATGCCGCGCTCGAAACGGCCCGAGCATACGCGCAGGAAGGCGATGCGGTCGCGGTGGGCCGGGTCCATATTGGCCTGGATCTTGAACACGAAACCGGTGAACGGCTCTTCCTTCGGATCGACCGCGCGCACGGTGGCGTCGCGCTCGCGCGGCGCCGGGGCCCAGTCGACCAGCGCCGACAGAATCTCGCGCACGCCGAAGTTGTTGATCGCGGAGCCGAAGAACACCGGCGTCTGCACGCCGGCCAGGAACTGCTCCAGGTCGAAGGGATGGGAGGCGCCGTGCACCAGCTCCACTTCCATCTTCAGCTGGTCCATCTCCAGCGGGAACATCTCCATCAGGCGCGGATTGTCGATGCCCTTGATGATCTCGAAGGCGCCGTCGGCCTTTTCCTCGCCGGCCTTGAACAGCATGATGGTGTCGTTCAGCAGGTGGTACACGCCGCGGAAGTTCTTGCCCATGCCGATAGGCCAGGTCACTGGCGCGCACTGGATCTTCAGCACCGATTCCAGCTCGTCGAGCAGTTCCAGCGGATCGCGGGTTTCGCGGTCCATCTTGTTCATGAAGGTGACGATGGGCGTGTTGCGCATGCGGCAGACGTCCAGCAGCTTGATGGTCTGCGCTTCCACACCCTTGGCGGCGTCGATCACCATCAGCGCCGAGTCGACCGCCGTCAGCACGCGGTAGGTGTCTTCCGAGAAGTCCTGGTGGCCGGGGGTGTCGAGCAGGTTGACCACGTGGTCGCGGAACTCGAACTGCATCACCGACGAGGCGACCGAAATGCCGCGCTGCTTCTCGATTTCCATCCAGTCGGAGGTGGCGTGGCGGCCGCTCTTGCGCGCCTTGACCGTGCCGGCCATCTGGATCGCGCCCGAGAACAGCAGCAGTTTTTCCGTCAGCGTGGTTTTACCCGCATCCGGGTGGGAAATGATGCCGAAGGTGCGGCGGCGCTGGACTTCACGCGCGATCAGGGCCGGCGTGCGGGCGCTGGACGTGGAGCCGGCGTCGTCGTTATTCTCGGGTGTTACGTTTTCGATATCGTTGACCATTTGTTCGCGATCTGAGGCGGGGCTGCAAAACCCTCGATTTTACCGATAGTTGAGCCCCTCGTGTGAACTGTTTGCCTCAGATCGCCCCGCTTTTACTCCCCTTTCACCCTGCGCCAGCCCGTGCGGTGGGCGTCGGCCGAGATCTGCTCCGACAGCGGCGAGGTCTTGTTGGTGCCGTCGGCCAGCGTGGTGATCATCTTCAGCTGGCCGTTCGGCAGGCGGATGATGATGAAACCGACCGCCGCCGAGGTGTTCGACAGCGTCGCCCCGATCGGATGGCTGCCGATCGCCTGGCCGTTGCAGACGTTGACCTGGTACAGATTGCTGGAGCCGCCCACCGAGCACGACGACGACGAGGTCGGCAGGTTGGTGACGACGTTGGCCACGCCGCTGACGATTTGCGGATCCAGGTTCATGCGCTCGCCGGCGTTGACCGACCAGTCGAAATACCAGCCCTCCTTCTGCGTCAGGTCGACCGGGTTGTTGGTCACTTGGTAGGTGTTGACGTTGCTGCTGTTGCCCAGCAGGCTGAGCGTCTGCTGCACCATGGTGGAACCACGGATGTTGGTGATCTGGCTGCCGGTGTCCTTCAGCAGGTACAGGCTCTGCACCGAGGTGTCCGAGGTGTCGGGCACGTCCAGCAGGCGGCCGGTGCCGAACAGCACCACCCGCACGCCGGACGTGGTGACGGTCGACACGCCGCCGATGACGGATGTCACCTGCACCGCGCAGGTGGTCACGTCCGGCCGCGTGGTGATCGGCTTGGAGGCGCCGGCATTGCCCATCAGGTTGACGGTGACGGCGCCGGACGGATCGCTGAGGTTGAAGCGCCACATCTGGCCCTGGTTGTCGCCGCCGAAGACGAACTGGATGCGCGGATCGGCGCCCGGGTCGTCGCTGATGGCGGAGATCTTGGCCAGGCCGGACGGCGTGACGGTGTCGCCCGAGTTGTTGCTGATCTTGTTGAGCAGCTCGCCGGTGTAGGCGTCCAGGATGTACAGGAAACCCTTGCCGGTGCCGGTGCCGACGCCGTCGGTGCCGGGCACGTTGTTGTAGCCGGAGGTCAGGAACACCACCCAGCGGCCGTTGGCCAGCGTGCCGAACTGCGGATTGCCGAAGGTCAGGCCGAGGTCGCCGTCGCTGAGCGGGCACACGGTGTTGTCGGCGCAGAATTCCCACAGCTGCTTGGGATTCTTGGTGTCGGTGATGTCGAGCGCGTAGTAGCCGCGGCCGCCGCCGTTCAGGCCGGCCACCAGCACGGTGCGCCAGCCCAGCGCGCCGGCCTTGATGTCCGCCACTTCCGGCGAGCCGTCGGTGGTGAACTGGTGGTTGGTGCCGTAGGTGGTGCCGGCCAGCGCGTACAGCTTCTTCATCGTGATGCGCGGCACGTAGGCCCACAGCTCGACGCCGGTGGCGGAATCGAAGGCGTGCAGCATGCCGTCGTTGGCGGCGGTGAACACGGTGCCGGTGCGGTACTTGGCGCTGGCCGGGTTGCCGTAGGTATCCTTGAAGACCGCGTAGTCCGGGTCCGGGAAACTGTTGCGCGGGTCGCGCACGAAGGCCGGCTTGGACGAGGCGATGTCGCCCAGCACGATGGGTATCGGGCCGGCGGCGCCGGACGGCGTGTTGGCCGTCAGCGTGTAGGCACGGAACAGGCTGTCGTCGGCGTACTGCTGCTGGCCGCGCAGGTAGTTGACCAGGTTGTTGCCGTCGTTGACGATGGCTTTGTCCGAGGCCGACAGCAGCACGCATTGCGCCAGCGCCGCACACTTGTTGGCGAACCAGCCGCCGGCCGGCCCTTTCATATTGGCGTAGCGGAATTCATCGGGCGTGCTGGCGTTGGCGCCGGACGTGTTGTACATGTAGATGGTGCGGGTGTCGCTGCTGTTGCCGACCTTCTTGCCCAGCGTGTCGCTGGTGGTCCAGGTGTTGGCGTTGCCGACGCTGCCGTCGGTGCTGTCGATCTTCTTGTCCGACAGTTCGCCGTACCATTTCACGGTGGTGAAGGTGTCGGAGAAGATATCGTTGTCGGTCAGCGTGATGTTCGGCGTCGAGGTTGCAGCAGCGGCGGCCGCGCCGACGTGCACCTGCATATTCGACAGCGCCTCGCTCAGGCCGCTGACCACGTCTTTCGGATCCTGGGCGCTGAAGTACTTGCCGTGGCCGTTGATGGCCGCATGCCACAGGTCGTCGACCCTCTCCTGCACCGTGCTGGCGCCGTTGGTCACGTCGGGATCGGGCCAGACGTAGGCGCCGTTGCCGTTCCATGGGCAGCCGCTGGTGGCCGCCGTGATCAGGTTGTAGAAGTCGCCGCCGGCCTTGGGCGCGCTGTCGTAGTTGGGTTCGTAGGTCATCACGCCATCCACGCCCAGGCCCAGCGTGTAGGTGTTCATGTGCAGGTGGGTGTTCTCGCCGCCGGCCGCCGGCACCGAACCGGGCTTGGTCATGTCCGGCTCCAGCGACGGCCGCAGCGACACCGTGCCGGTGCTGGAACCGCCGTTGTACCAGTGCAGCGCCACGTCCGAGATCGACGGCTGCGACTGCGCCCGCGTATCGACGCAGCCGCGCGCCTGGGTGCAGAAGCGCGAGGCGTTTTCGACGTTGTCGTTGTTGACCACGTTGGCGGTCGAGCTGCCGTTCCAGTAGCCGTCGGTGGTCAGTATCATGAAGTTCTGCTGGCACGGGTACTGCACCACTTCCTGGCCGGCCGCGTAGTTGTACGGCGTCAGGTTGGCGTACATGCGGCCGACGTTGTCCATCGCCGTGCGGATCGGCGTCGAGCCCGACGTGGTGGTGTTGTACAGCGTGGTGTACCAGCTGGAGCGCGCGCTGCCGGTGAAATCGGCCGGCTTCTGGTCGATGGCGCCGCCAGCGCCTACGATCGACAGCTTGGCGTAGCCGACCTTGTAGTTGGCGGTGATGGCCGAGAAGGCGATGCCGACCGAGGTCTTCATCATTTGCAGCCGGCTCTTGTAGTACACATACCAGTTGGCGAAGTTGGTCATCTCCTCGGCATAGGTGCAGGTGCTGCCGGCGCAGTCGGTGCGGTCGGCCGATTTCGGATAGGTCTGGCCGCTGACGATGTTGACCCGCACGAAGGGATTCGGGGCGCCGGAACCGGCCGACAGCGCGGCGGTGGTGGCCGGGATGGCATCGTTGACCGCCGCCGTGTAGCCGCTGGAGCCGGTCGTGGTCCAGCTGACCGTGCCCTGGTTGTCCATCGTGAAAGCGCTGATGGTGCCGGTGTTGTCGGTCGCGCCCCAGTTCAGCAGGCAGACGCTGGTGTTGTTGTAGCCGGGCGGGCAGTTGCTGCTGCTGCCGAGGTAGGCCTTGATGGTGCCGCCGGTACCGATCTTGCCGACCAGCGCAGAGGCGATCAGCGTCGGCGTCTGGGTCTTGCCCAGGCTCAGGTAGGTCGGACTGCTACCGGAACTGCCGCCGACCAGCACGGTGCCGGCATAGCTGAGGTTCTTGAGGATGGCGGTCAGCGACGACGAGGTGGAAGTGCCGTTAAAGCTGACCACCGCCTTGGCCGGCGCATAGGCGGTCGCCACGACGGTGGGCGCCGTCACCGCGATGCCCCAGCCGGCGCGCGAGCTGTCCGTGAGGGTCACGCAGGTGTTGACGCTGACGCTGCCGGTGCAGCTGACCGGCAGCACGGCCACCACGTTGTCGGCGCTGAGCGTGATGCCGAAGACGCTGCAGGCCGGCACCGTGGCCTGGCCGGTCGGGGTCTTGACGCAGGCGTAGTACAGGCTGGTGGAGGCGGCGCCCTTGCCGACCGCGGTGGCGATGATGTTGGCCGCCAGCGCGCTGGCCAGCGTTTGCTGCTTGATCAGGCTGTTGGTGCCGGTGGCCGCGTTGACGGCGGCGTTGGTGATGGTGGTGCTGCCGTTGACCACCACGCTGCTGATGTTGAGGGAGGTGGCCGTGGCCGAGGCGCCGATGGCGATGGTGCCGTAGGAGGCGGTGGCGCCGGCCGGCATCGAATAGCCGGGGTAGATGAAAGTCCCTACCCGTTTGCCCTGGCACTGGGTCAACAGCTTGTCGCTGCACCAGCGCACCTTGGCCGCCACCGGATAACCGGACGGCGCGGCGGCGCCGATGGCGGTCGACTTGCAGGTCTTCATGGTGTCGTCGGTGCAGAACTGGCCGACGCCGATGGTGTAGTAGTACGGGCCGGTGGTGATCGCGGTCGCGGTCTGGTAGGTGGCGTCCGGATAGGTGTAGCTGGCGGTGTTGAACTGGCAGGTGCCGCCCGAGCACCACTTCAGGTCGGGGAAGCCCGTCACCAGGTTGATGTTGGCCGACACCGTGGTACCGAACAGGTCGGCCTTGTGGGCGCCGAAGCCGTCGCCGCTGACCGAGGTCCAGTTGCTGGTGTTGGCGGCGTTCTGCTCGGGGTAGTAGCTGCCGTCGTACTTGATCGGCACCACGTAGCGTATCGTCGGGTTGTAGTACTGCTTGTTGAAGTCCGGACTCATGAACGGCGGATGGCCGACCGCGCAGGCGGTGATGCCGGCCTGCAGCGTGGCGGCGCTGCGGCACAGGTTGTCGTTGACGTAGTCCGGCGTGTAGGTCTGGTCCATCGAGCCGGAGTTATCGAACAGCAGCATCAGGTTGGGCTTGACGGTGCCGGTGCCGGTGATGTTCAGCAGCGGCACCTGGGCGATCTGGGTGGTCGCGGCCGGGGCCAGCAACGGTGCGCACAGGGCCAGGCCGGCCAGCGTGGAGTAGAGCTTGTTCATGATGGTTCCATTCAAAAAAACGGCGGCCTCACGGCCCTTTCATGACGACGGCTTGCGTGACCACATTGCCGCCACGGGCGCCGACGATGCGCGCCGTCACCACGTAGTGCAGCTGCGGCTGGTCCAGGTAGTTGGGGCTGTCGGAGCGGCCGCTCTTGCCGTAGGGGACGCCCGACTTGGAATTCGGCCGCGCCGAGGTCAGCAGACAGCGGTTGCCGGGCGCGTTGAAGGCGCCGGCGAAATCGCACAGCCGGTGGATCACGTACTCGACCCGGTTGCCCGAGGGATCGGGCGCCAGCGTCACCGAGCCCTGCCAGAAGGCCGGAGTGCTGACGGTCCAGTTCGGCGACAGCGTGGCGACATAGCCGTTGGCCGGCTGGCTGTTCTCCAGCACCGAGGCGCTGGGCATGGAGCGCAGGTAGGCGAACGCGGTGTGGATGCCGAGGTCGGTCGCCTTGCTCAGCGACGCGTCGTAGGCCAGGTTGGACGTGGTCAGCGTGGTCGAGGTGCTGGACTTGAGCAGGTAGATGCTGCTGACCAGCATCACCGTCAGCATGATCAGCATGATGGGCAGCGCGATGCCGCGTTGTCGGGTCTGCGGGCGCATCAAGGCCTCCATTGAGCGTTGCGGATCTGCACGATGGTTTCGAACACGCGGTAGCGATAGCACTGCCACGACACCGTGTCGCCGGCCACGGCCACGTTGACCTGCACCGGCACCGCCGCCACGCCGGCCGGCGCGCTGCTGGCGAACACGGTGGGCGCCACCGGCGTCGCGGTGCACAGCCCGGCCGAGTTCGGCTTTTCGGCATTTTTGCTGCGCGCCACCACGGCGATGCGCACGGCGGCGATGCGCTGGTAGTCGCCGGGGCTGCCGGCCACGCCGTCGCTGTCGGCATCGATCATGGTGCCGCTCCAGGCGGTGATCTGCATGCCGTCGGCGCCGGGGGTGGGATCGTAGGGATTGGGGCCGGGCGGACGGGCGTCGAAGCCGTACTGGGCCTTGATGCTGACCACGTTGTCGGTCACGGACACGCCGGCCGCTTCGGCGCCGGCCAGTTCGGTGGCGCGCAGCAGCAGCACGCCGTTGCTCACCGTCCAGGTATGGAAATGCATCAGCGTCGGCGAACCGAGGTTGTAGATGTAGGCCAGGTTCTGCTTGTACGGGTTGGGCAGGCCGGCGATGGCGTTGAAGCGGTAGGCGCCGCCGCTGTTGACCAGGATGGTGCTGTTGGGCGGCGGGCCGAAGCCGGACAACTGGAACAGCGTGCACTTGCCGCTGCCCGGCGTCAGCGGCGCGATCACCATCACGTCGCCGTTGTTGAAGCCGTAGGGATTCTTGCTGTCGACGGTGAGGGTGTTGCCGACCGTGTAGTCGGCGAACAGCTTGATCGAACCGGCGCCGGCCTGCGAAGTGCCGCTGTTGAACGAGATCAGGTCGGGATTGGCGCCGTTGGACTGGATCACCACCGGCGCCAGCGGCGTGATGCTGGCGCCGGCGCGCGGCATGGCGGGCAACGCGTAGCCGCTGGCGTCGGAGAAGCTGGTGTCGCAGCCGGCCACCATCGGATCGTTCAGCCCCCAGCCCGCCGCCGTGGCGTCGCTGCTGAGCGAGAACAGCGCCAGCATGCCGTTTTGCATGCTGTCGGAACCGCCGACGGCGGCGTCCTTGTTTTTCTCGCCGCTGACGATCAGGCGGGTGGCGAACAGCAGCGCCAGCAGGCCGATCACCACGCTGACCATCAGTTCCACCAACGAGAAGCCGCGATGGCGGCGCAAGAGAGAGGCGTTCATATCAGATCGCAATATAGGAAGTGACCAGGTGCTGGTTGGGGGCGTCGCCCGCCTTGCGTTTCCACTTGATGGAGATGTCCACCTGCACCCGCAACTGCTGCGGCGTGACCGTCACGCCGATGACGGCGCCCGGTATCAAGGCCTGGGTTTCGTCGACCCAGGGCTTGATGGCGGCGGTCGGCGTCCCGCCCTCCGTGACACTGTAGTTCAGCACGTTGTTGCTGTCGGCATTCATCACGCCCAGCAGTTTTTCGCCGGCCAGCGTGGCTTCGGCGCGCTGGCTGGCGTCCGACAGCGCCGCATAGGCGCGCGCCTGCAAGCCGATGGTGCCGACCAGGCCGATGCCGAGGATGACGATGGCCAGCATCGCCTCCAGCAGCGCGATGCCGCCCTGGCGCCGGTTGGGCCGGCCGGTCGTGGCGGAGCGGTGAGGTATGGTTTTCATGGCGGACAGGCCCTGGTATCGTTGGCGGGAGCGTGCGGATCGCACTTGCTGGCCATGCCGGCCAGCGTGATCACCAGCGCCACCGCCGGCACATCGGTCGCGTACTGGGAGGCCGGGTTCAGGCGCAGGCTGGTCATGCGCTGGGCGAAGCGGGTGTCGACCCAGCCGACCGGCGTGTAGTACACCTGCGAACTGCCCTCCGGCAGCGTGCTCGGCAACAGCACTTCGGAACTGGGCAGCGCATCGGCGGCGCGGTACACGGACTTGTAGCCGGCCACGCCTTCGGGATCATTGGCGGCGGCGGCGTTGACGGTCGACCATCCGGGCTCGGCCGCGCCGCACTGCGTTGCCGGCGAGACGAAGCAGATGTCGACCTGCCAGTCCATCTGCCCGGTGTTGACGTTGGGGGTCAGCGAGATCCGGCTGAAGCTGTTGTGCATGACGGCCTGGCGGCGGGCCATGCTGAAGCCGTCGGCATAGAACTCGCTGGCGCCGCGCGTGCGGTTGTTCAGCAGCCAGCTGCTGGCGTTCGGTATGCCGATCGCCAGCATGAAGGCAAAGATGGTCAGCGCCAGCAGCAGCTCCAGCAGCGTGAGGCCACGCATGCTGTGCCGGGGCGGCGGCGTCAGTTGGAACATGCGCCACCTTTATGGTCCACCCAGCACGAACCGCTGATGCCCCAGCCGGCCGGACTGCCGGTGGTGGTGTGGGTGCCGTTCTGGTCGATGGTGTAGACGAAGCCGGTCATCTTGCCGATGCCGGTGGCCGTCAGCGTGTAGCTGGAGGCGGTGGCGGCGCTCAGCGCGTAGGTGAAGTTGGCGGTATTGGGCGGGAAGTTGCTGGCGCCGTTGAAACCGACGTAGGTGCGGTTGTTGGACCAGAACTGCTCGGCCGCCGGCTGCGCGCCGCCCAGGCCGGTGAACGCTTCGCTGAGGCGGCCGCGTATCACGTAATCGCTGTAGGCCGGGATCGCCACGGCCATCAAGATGCCGACGATGGCCACGGAGACCATAATCTCGATCAAGGTAAAGCCTTTTTGTGCACGCTGCATGGCCCGCTCCCGGTGAGTTTTCTATGCATTGCAGTGTAGCGGGCCAAGCTTGCATTACCCTGAGGAAATGCTGACAAATTCCTGACAACGGTGAAAATCAGCAAAAATGCACGGAAAATAGTGCGCCCTGGCCGCCGGCGGCGTCGGCGATGGCCAGGCTGGCGCCGTGGACGGTGGCGATGTCGCGCACGATGGCCAGGCCCAGACCGCTGCCGGTGGTCTTGTCGTCCAGCCGCACGTAGCGGCTGAACACCTGCTCGCGCTTGGCCGGCGGGATGCCGGGGCCGTTGTCCTCGACGGTCAGCCAGCCGCCCTCGCCGTCCGGCCGGCAAGCCACCGTGACCGTGCCGCGCGCCGGCGTGTAGCGGATGGCGTTGTCGATCAGGTTGTCGATCAGGTCGCGCAGCAGGAAGCGGTCGCCCAGCACCGTCACCGGCTGCAGGTCGAAGCCGAGGTCGATGGACTTCAGCGTGGCCTGGTCGACGAAGGATTGCACCGCGTCTTCCACCAGCGCGTTCAGCGCCACCGGTTCCAGCCGCGTTTTTTCGAAGTGGCCGGGTTCGGCGCGGGCCAGCGCCAGCAGCTGATTGGTCTGCCGTATCATGCGCTCGGTGGCCGACAGCATCAGCTTGAGCGAGGGCGCGGTCTCCGGCCCGGCGTGGCGTTCGCCCAGCCATTCGAGCTGGGTCTTCAAGCCCGCCAGCGGCGTGCGCAGCTGGTGCGCGACATTGGCCAGGAATTCCTGCCGCGCCTGCGCGCCCTGGCTGACCTTGTCCAGCAGGCCGTTGAAGGCGGCCACCACCGGCTCCAGTTCGTAGGGGACTTCGGCAGAGGCGATCGGTTCGAGGTCGTCGCCGTCGCGCGCGTTCAGGCCGGCGCGCAGGCGGTTCAGCGGCAGCAGGCCGTTGCTGACCGAGAACCAGATCAGGCCGACGCAGGCCAGTGCGAACAAGGATTCCAGCAGCACCAGCGCGCGCACCACGGCCTGGCGGATCTGGGTGCGCTTGCGCAGGGTCTTGGCGACGCCGATGTAGGCGTGCACCGGGGCGGCGTTAATGTCGGCGTTGACGCTCAGCGTCAGCCGCAGTGCCACGCCGCGTACGGCTTCGCCCCGCAGGCTGCCATCGAAGGCCGCGGCAGGCTTGCCGGCGCGCGCGGCGCCGCCCAGCGCGGCTTGCGACAGTGGCGGGAAATCTGCGTCGCCGGCGATGGCCTGCCCGGCCTCGTCGCGCACCACGAAGTAGACGGCGTCGCTGTCGTCGGTGCGCAGCACCTGCTCGGCCTGGCGCGGCAGGTCGATGCGCAGCTTGCCCTGGTCGGCGGCCAGGCGGGCGCCCAGCGCGGCGGCGGCGTCGGACAGGCTCTGGTCGAAGGCCAGCTGGGCCGGCAGCCAGGCCAGCATGTAGGTCAAGGCGCCGCCGGCCAGGTTGATCAGCAGGATGGGCCCGATCAGCCACTTCAGCAGACGCAGCCGGATGCTATTCATGCGCGGCCGGAGTCTGTTCCAGCATGTAGCCGAAGCCGCGTATGGTGCGGATCGACACGCCGGCGTCGGCGATCTTCAGGCGCAGGCGGGAAATGTAGACCTCCACCGCATTGAGCGTGAGGTCGTCGCCCCACGGCAGGATGGCGTCGATGATCTGCTGCTTGGACACCACGCGCGCGCCGTGCTGCAGCAGGTATTCCAGCACCGCCCATTCGCGCACCGACAGCTCGATGATCTTGTCGCCCACGCGGGCGCGCTTGGCCGACAGGTCGAGCGCCAGATCGCCCAGCGCCAGCACGGCCGGCTTGGGCGTGTTGCGCCGCGCCAGCGCGCGCAGCCGCGCCACCAGCTCGGCGGTGGCGAACGGTTTGACCAGGTAATCGTCGGCGCCCAGCTCCAGGCCGCGCACGCGGTCCTCGATGGCATCGCGCGCCGTCAGCAGCAGCACCGGCACCTGGCTGCCGCGCGCGCGCAGCCGCCGCACCACCTCGAAGCCGTCGATGCCGGGCAGGCCGATGTCGAGCACCACCACCTCGGTATGCTCGGCGCGCTGCAGCAGCGCGTCGGCCTGCGTGCCGTTGCCGACCACCTCGACCGCCATGCCGTGCCCGCTCAAAACGCGGCTCAGGCCATCGGCCAATACGGCGTCATCTTCCACTACAAGTACATGCATGATCTGTGCGCCAGTCGAAGTGATTTTGTGCATTATGCACGCGCCCCTCGGAGAAAAATAGAGGCCGTGTAGGACCAGGACTACAAAGTGCCATGTTGCAAGCCTACATTTGTGCGTCTGCTCCTCTTATGTTCGCAATCTAACAAAACCCCTAAAGTTATACCCACACCGCAGCATTGCTTCGGTGCTCTTGTATAGCCAGATTGTGAGGAACAAAATGAACAACACCCAACTTAACGCAACCGAAAAAACCGCCGCGCCACGCATGACGGTTCGCTCGAAAGAATTCAACGTTGCGTCGCGGCCTGTTGTCAGCTACAGCGGCGCCCAGCAGAACGAACTGCTGGCCGCACTCCCGCGCGACGTGCTGGAATCGCTGTTTGAACACCTGGAACTGGTGACCCTGCCCTTCGGCAAAGAATTGTTTGAGTTCGGCGGCGCGATGGAATACGTGCACTTCCCGACCACCGCCATCGTCTCGCTGCTGTACGTGATGGAAGACGGCGCCACCACCGAGATCGCCGTTGTAGGACACGAGGGCGTCGTCGGCGTCTCGCTGTTCGAAGGCGAGCGCGCCATGTGCAGCGCCGTGGTGCAGGCGGCCGGCTACGGCTACCGCATGAAAGCCCAGCATCTGCGCGATGCGTTCAACCAGGGCGGCGCCCTGCCCGCGCTGCTGATGCGCTACAACACCGCGCTGTTCGCGCAGATGGCGCAGAACGCCGTCGGCGGCCGCCACAGCTCGATCGAACAAAAGCTGTGCCGCTGGCTGCTGGACCGCCTGGACCGCTCGCCATCGAACGAACTGAAGGTAACGCAGGAAATGATTTCCATCATGCTGGGCGTGCGCCGCGAAAGCATCACCGCCGCCGCCGGCAAATTGCAGGACGACGGCCTGATCACCTACCGCCGCGGCAACATCACTGTGCTTGATCGCTCAGGCTTGGAGGCGTATGCGGGTGAGTGCTATAAGGTGGCGAAGACGGAATACGACCGTCTGCTGGTGGATGTAGCACGCTGCTAAGCACTTCGCTGATGGCCGGCGGCAATGCCACGGCCGCATCGGCGCGACGCTCTTCCGCCGGTGCGCGGTTGCGCAGCGGGATGGAAACTTCGATGCAGGTGCCTGCATCGTTACGGCCGCGACGAATGGTCAGCGAGCCGCCCAGCAGCAAGGCTCGTTCGCGCATGCCCAGCAGTCCATGCGACATGGGCTTGACGATGGTGTTGGAGGCGATGCCGATGCCGTCATCGATGATGCGCAGTACCAAGCCATCGTGGTTGCGGTTCAACGTGACGGTAACGCGGCTGGCCTTGGCGTACTTGCGGATATTGGTCAGCGATTCCTGCACGATGCGGAACAAGGCGATCGACAGGTCGCCCGAATTGCGGGCCGTGTTTTCGATATCGGCGCTGACGTCGCAATCGCAGCGCACCTGGGCCAGGCGGCTGAACTCGTTGCAATAGCTTTCGATGGCGGCGCACAGGCCCAGGTTGTCCAGCAGACTCGGACGCAGGTTCTCGACGATGCGGCGCTTCATTTCCACCGTTTCCACCAGCGTGGCGCGGGCGCGCTTGAGTTGCGCCGCCAATTCGGGATCGGTCTTGTTCAGCTGCTGGGTGACGGCGGCGATATCCATGCTGATCGAGGTCAGGTTGGCGCCCATCTCGTCGTGCAGTTCGCGCGACAGCCGCACCTTCTCTTCCTCGCTGATGCTGATCAGGTGGCGCGACAGCACCGACAACTGCTCGGTACGCTGCTCGACCTGCGATTCCAGATTCTCGTTGGCGCTTTGCAGCGCGTGCTCGACCTGCGCGCGGTTGGCGAAGCTGCGCCGCACCAGCTGGTAGAACATGATCAGCACGACGATGGCGACCGCGTTGATGCCCATGCCCAGCAGCACCGCCTTTTGATATTCCTGGTAGAACATGGCGCTGCGCGAGGCCATGGTTTCGTTTTGCTCCTGTTCCATGATGACGACCTGCAGGCGGATCTCGTCCATGCTGGCGCGGCCATCGCTGAGCTTGGCGATCTTGACGATCTCGTCCAGCCCACCCTCGCGGTAGACATCGATGGCCTGGCTCATGATGCTCAGGCGGCGGCGCACCAGCGTATGCAGTTGCGCCAGGTTCTTCAGCTGCGACGGGTTATCGGCCAGCAGCTTTTCCAGTTCTTTGAATTCGATCTCGGTTTCCGCCAGCGCGGTCTTGGTCGGCCCCAGGTAGGCGTCGCGGCCCGACAGGAAATAGCCGCGCATGCTGCTCTCGGCGTCGAGCACCAGCACGTTCAGGTATTGCAGGCGATCAGCCACGCGCGCGGTCTGGCCCAGCAGGACCTGGGCGCCGCGCAGGGCTTGCAGATTGTGGAACAGGCTAAATCCGTTGACGATCAGCAGCAGCGCGCAGGTCACGCACAAGACGGTCTTGTACAGCGGCAGGCGATGATGCGGCGCTGTTTCGACAGTGAAATACATCCTGATGAGTTTCCTTCACTTGGGTTAATCCGGGGCGGACACACGCCACACTAGCCGAATTATAGACCGTCGAAGGAAGGGATGCTCTTTGCGGGGCGCGGCAAACGTGCGCGCCCCCGGGGGATCAGTCCAAAAGATTGTTCTTCATGGCGTAGTAGGTCAGGTCGGAATTCGACTGCATGCCCATTTTTTCCATGATGCGGGTGCGGTAGGTGCTGACGGTTTTAATGCTCAGCGACAGCGCCACGCCGATGTCGGACACAGTGGCGCCGCGCGCCAGGCGCAGGAAGACCTGGAACTCGCGGTCCGACAACTCGGTATGCAACGCCGTGTTGGGATCGCGGTCGAAGCTTTGCGCCAGCAACTCGCCGACGGTGGAGCTGACATAGCGCCGGCCCTGGTACACGGTGCGCACGGCGGTGATCAGCTCGTCGGCCTCGCATTCCTTGTTCAGGTAGCCGTTGGCGCCCATTTTGAACAGGTTCAGCGCGTACTGCTGCGCCGGATAGCCGGACAGGATCAGCACCGGCAGATCCGGCTGGCCCTGGCGGATGGTGCGCAGCGTATCGATGCCGCTCTGGTCGGGCATGGCGATGTCGAGCAACAACACGTCGCAAATTTCACGGCGCGCGATATCCAGCGCCTCGCGTCCGGTACCGGCTTCCGCCACCACGTCGAAGTCGTCCGCCGATGAAAAAATCTGTTTGAATCCCGCTCTTACTATCTGATGGTCGTCACAAATGGCAACGCGTATCATTGTTTCCCCTCGTCTTGTCCGGTCGATGCGGCTTGGGCCCCACCGGACTGCACGCCACCGTCCATCAGCCTCGCTGATGAATGAATAATGTTGAAATTATAGCAGCAATCATCCCGCTAGCCGCGCTACGCGGCAGCAGTGCGCATTACGCCTGCTTGAGCAAGCTCAAAATCGCCTGCAATTCACCGCGTATCATGTCGCGGTCCAACGGTGCCGGGAGGTCCGCCGGCGGCACGCCGCCCACAGCCAAGCCGCCATCATACTCCGCTGCCGCGCCATCATACGCACGACTGTCGAGCTTGTTCCGGGCGCCGCTGATCGTGAAGCCCTGCTCGTACAGCAGCTCACGGATGCGGCGTATCAGCAGCACCTCGTGGTGCTGGTAGTAGCGGCGGTTGCCGCGCCGTTTGACCGGCTTGAGCTGCGTGAACTCCTGCTCCCAGTAGCGCAGCACGTGCGGCTTCACGCCGCACAGCTCGCTCACTTCACCGATCGTGAAATAGCGCTTGGCCGGGATCGGCGGCAGCACAACCAGTTCGGATTTGGCGAGGCGGTCATTCATCACGGCTCAGTCCCACTCAGGCGGCGCGCGCCATCGGATTTGTCTCTTCGACCATGCCCTTGAGTTTTTGGCTGGCATGGAAAGTCACCACGCGGCGAGCCGTGATCGGAATTTCTTCGCCGGTCTTCGGGTTGCGGCCCGGACGCTGCGGCTTGTCGCGCAGCTGGAAGTTGCCGAAACCGGACAGCTTGACGGCCTCGCCGCGCTCCAGCGCATTGCGAATCTCGTCGAAGAAGGTTTCCACCATGTCCTTGGCCTCGCGCTTGTTCAAGCCGACCTGTTCGAACAATAGTTCGGCCAGCTCCGCCTTGGTCAGCGTAGGCAAATCTTTTTCTGCATCCTGGCGTACCTTGGCCACCTGCATGGCCCGATGCAAATCGGCAGCCAATGCGGATTGGAGTACGGCGGAATCGACGTCGTTATTATTAATTTTCCTGCCCTGCCTTATCTAAGAACGAATGAGTCCGGCAAAGGCCGGACTCCCAAATGGTCAAAAATGACGATTTTACAACAAGTTACGGTGGCCGCTCAGGTAGCCGCTTACGTGCGCAGACGGGCGCCGTGTTTTTGCGTGACGGCGTCGCCCGCAGCACTCATCACAGCCTCGACCACATCGTCTTGCAGCGTATTTTGAGTATCTTGCAAGCTAAAGCGGAAAGCAAGCGATTTTTCGTCCGCCTCCAGTCCTTTACCACGATATTCATCAAACAAAACAATGGCTTGCACGATCTTGCCATGCGGATTTACTTGCACGGAAGCATTAAATGCATCCAGCAGATCTTGCGCTGGAACGTCTTGCTTGACGACCACGGCCAGATCGCGGGTCGCGCCTGGGAACTTGGAGATCTCTGCATATTCTGGCACAGATCGTTGCTGCAAAGCAATCGCATCGACCTCGAACACGACCGGTGCGTGCGGCAGCTCGTACTTCTGCAGCCAGCGCGGGTGCAGCTCGCCGATGAAGCCGATGACCTTGCCGTCCAACAGCACGTGCGCCGAGCGGCCCGGATGCAGCGCCGGGTGCTCCGCCTTGACGAAGCGCAGCGACAGCGGCGCGAACAGGTGCTCCAGGTCGGCCTTGAGGTCGAAGAAATCGACCGCGCGGTTGTCCTGGCCCCACTGCTCGTCGGCCACATTGCCGTAGGCCATGGCGGCCACGCGTTTCGGCTGGTGGTAGCCGGCCACAGTCAGCGGGCCGTCCGGAATGCTGTCGTCGCGCAGGTAGATGGCGCCGACTTCGAACAGACGCACGCGGCTGGTCTTGCGGTTCAGGTTGTAGCGCACGTTGGCCACCAGGCTGCCGATCAGCGTCGAGCGCATCACGTTCATCTGGCTGGCGATCGGGTTCTGCAGCTTGATCGGGTTGGCGTTGCCGCCGAAGTCCTGCTCCCAGGCCGAGTCCACAAAGCTCATGTTGACCACTTCCTGGAAGCCCAGGTCGGCCAGCTGGTGACGCACCGCGAACAGCGAACGGGTGTTTTCCGGCGCGATGATCATGGTGTTGGCAGCCACCGGCGCCACAGTCGGGATGTTCTCGAAACCGTAGACGCGCGCGACTTCCTCGATCAGGTCTTCCTCGATCTCGATGTCGAAGCGGTACGACGGCGACGTCACCGAGAACACGCCGTCGGCCAGCGTGAACGGCAGCGCCAGGCGGGTGAAGATGTCGGCGATGGTCTGGTCGTCCAGCGCGACGCCGATCACTTTCTGGGCGCGGGCGGTACGCATCTGCACCGGCGCGCGCTTAGGCACGTTGACGATCTGGTCGTCGACCGGGCCGACCTGCGTGGTCGGCGTGCCGCAGATTTCGATCAGCAGCGAGGTGATGCGCTCGATGTGCTCGACGGTGGTCGCGTAGTCGACGCCGCGCTCGAAGCGGTGCGCCGCGTCGGTCGAGAAGTTGTACTTGCGGGCGCGGCCCTGGATGGCGTTCGGCCACCAGAACGCGGCTTCCAGGTAGATCGATTCGGTCTCCAGCGAGACGGCCGTGGCGTCGCCGCCCATGATGCCGGCCAGCGATTCGATTTCCTTGTCGTCCGAAATCACGCCTACCCATTCGTCGACGGCGACGGTGTTGCCGTTCAGGAGCTTGAGCGTTTCGCCAGCTTTACCCCAGCGCACGTTCAGGCCGCCGTGGATCTTGGCCAGGTCGAACACGTGGGTAGGACGGCCCAGCTCCAGCATCACGTAGTTGGAGATGTCCACCAGCGCCGACACCGAGCGCTGGCCGCTGCGCTCCAGGCGCTGCTTCATCCAGTCCGGCGTTGCGGCCTTGGCGTTCAGGTTGCGGATCACGCGGCCGGAGAAACGGCCGCACAGGTCCGGCGCCGAGATCTTCACCGGCAGCACTTCGGCGCTGTTGACAGCGACGGCGCGGAACGACGGCGCTTGCAACGGCACGCCGGTCAGCGCCGACACTTCGCGCGCCACGCCCAGCACCGACAGGCAGTCCGCCTTGTTCGGGGTCAGCTTGATGGTGAACTTGAGGTCGTTGAGCGCGTAGTAGTCGCGGAAGTTCTGGCCGACTGGTGCGTCGTCCGGCAGTTCCAGCAGGCCGCTGCCCTCTTCCGACAATTTCAGTTCCTTGGCCGAGCACAGCATACCTTGCGACTCGACGCCGCGCAGCTGGCCAACCTTGATTTCAAACGGCTTGCCGTCGGCGCCAGGCGGCAGCACGGCGCCGGCCATGGCGCAGACGACCTTCAGGCCCGGGCGCACGTTCGGTGCGCCGCAGACGATGTTGAGCAGCGTGCCGGTGCCGACATCGACCTGGCAGACATTCAGGCGGTCGGCGTTCGGATGCTTGGCCATGTCGCGCACGTGGCCGACGACCACGTTGGAGAACGGCGGCGCCACGGCTTCGACTTCTTCCACTTCCAGGCCGGACATCGTCAGCAGATGGGCCAGTTCGTCCGAAGTCATCTTCGGATCGACCATGGTACGGAGCCAGTTTTCGGAGAATTGCATAATCAAGCCTTCAAAGATAGTCCGACGGGAGCGCGCACCTCGGTGGCGCTCGACCGTTTCGTTATTGTTAGTTGAACTGCTTCAGGAAGCGCAGGTCGCCTTCGTAGAACAGGCGCAGGTCGCTGACGCCGTAGCGCAGCATCGTCAGGCGTTCCAGGCCGGAGCCGAACGCGAAGCCGATGTACTTTTCCGGGTCGAGACCGAAGTTGCGCACCACCGACGGGTGCACCTGGCCCGAGCCGGAAATCTCCAGCCAGCGCCCCTTCAGCGGACCGGAACCGAAGGCGATATCGATCTCGGCCGAAGGCTCGGTGAACGGGAAGTACGATGGACGGAAGCGCACTTGCAGGTCGTCCGTCTCGAAGAAGGCCTTGACGAAGTTCAGGTACACGCCCTTGAGGTCGGCGAAGCTGATGTTCTCTGCGATCCACAGGCCCTCGACCTGGTGGAACATCGGCGAGTGCGTGGCGTCGCTGTCGACGCGGTAGGTGCGGCCCGGCGCGATCACCTTGATCGGCGGCGTGTGGCTGCGGGCATAGCGCACCTGCATCGGCGAGGTGTGCGTGCGCAACAGCAGCGGCTTGCCTTCGCTGTCGTTGCCTTCGATATAGAAGGTGTCTTGCATGGAACGGGCTGGATGGTTTTCCGGGCTGTTGAGCGCCGTGAAGTTGGTCCAGTCGTTTTCGATTTCGGGGCCGTCGGCCACGTCGAAACCGATGGAGCGGAAGATCTCTTCCACGCGCTCCCAGGTCCGCATCACCGGGTGGATGCCACCGCCGGCGCGACCGCGGCCTGGCAGCGAGACATCGATGGCCTCGGCGTTCAAACGGGTTTGCATCTGGGCGTCGGCCAGCGCATCGCGCCGGGCCGTCAGCGCCGCTTCAATCTGCCCTTTGGCAGCATTGATCAGGGCGCCCTGCGCCTTGCGCGCTTCAGGGTCGAGCTTGCCCAGACCCTTCATCAATTCGGTGATCTGGCCGGTCTTGCCCAGATATTTGGCTTTGGCATTTTCCAGTGCGGCGGCGTCATCTTTGACCGCGTCGAAATCCTGCACTGCTGAGGCGACGAGTTGTTCCAGGGAGTCCATGCGTTTTTCTTATCCTCAATCAAAAACGGGGCACAGGTATATACCTTTGCCCCGTTCTCAGTCGTTATCCCGCGAACGGGATACGGCGTCTAATCATTGCGTATTAAGCAGCGATTTTTGCTTTCACAGCGTTGACAATCGCAGCGAACGCTGGCTTGTCCATCACTGCCATATCGGCCAGGACTTTACGGTCCAGTTCGATCGAAGCTTTCTTCAGACCATTCATGAAGACGCTGTAGGTAACGCCATGCTCACGGGAAGCAGCGTTGATACGAGCGATCCACAGGCGGCGGAAGACGCGCTTCTTGTTACGACGGTCGCGGTAAGCGTATTGGCCAGCGCGCATAACTGCTTGCTTGGCAATACGGTATACCTTGCTACGACGACCGCGGTAGCCTTTGGCCAGGTTTAATACTTTTTTATGACGGGCACGAGCTGTAACCCCACGTTTTACTCTAGGCATAGTAACTCCTTAAAAGTGTGAGATTAAGCGGTTGGCATCATACGCATGACGGACGTTACATCCGAAGCGTTGATGTTACGGGTGCCGCGCAGCTGACGTTTGTTTTTGGTGGTCTTCTTGGTCAGAATGTGGCGTTTGAACGCCATACCCGATTTAACAGTACCACCTGGACGCACGCGAAAACGTTTTTTCGCGGAGCTTTTGGTTTTCATTTTTGGCATAGCAATCTACCCTCTTGGGTAGCTCCATATCAAACAGGATTGCAGGTGGTGACACTACGTCACGCTTAGATGCCTGCTTTCACTTGTTTTTGCAGCAGATGCGAGTCCACTACATTACAACAGCCGGCAATTATAGACCAGTTGCTGCAATTCTGCACCACAAATTATAAGAGGCGCCGCAGCGCCTCTTATATTGCCTTTACAGCAGGATTACTTCTTTTTCTTCGGAGACAGCACCATGATCATCTGGCGGCCTTCCATCTTCGGGAACTGCTCGACCTGGCCGTATGGCTCCAGATCGGCTTTCAGACGTTCCAGCATGCGGAAGCCAATATCCTGGTGCGCCATTTCACGGCCGCGGAAACGCAGCGTGATCTTGGTTTTATCGCCTTCATCGAGGAACTTGATGAGGTTACGCAGCTTGATATTGTAGTCGCCGTCATCGGTACCCGGACGGAATTTGACTTCCTTCACGGCGATGATTTTCTGCTTCAATTTCGCTTCGTGAGCCTTCTTCTGCTCCGAATACTTGAATTTGCCGTAGTCCATCAAACGGCAGACCGGCGGGACCGCGGTAGGCGCGATCTCGACCAGGTCGACGTTTGCTTCTTCCGCCAGGCGGAAGGCTTCGGCCAAACTCACGATACCGAGCGGCTCGTTATCGACCCCACTTAAACGCATTTCAGGGGCAGTGATTTCGCCATTGATGCGATGCGACTTGTCAGTAGCTATGGTGATTCCTTTTAAAATCTAATGAAGAACTGTGCGATCAGGCTTTGTTGGCGACATCTTGCTGCAGTCGCTCGATCAGGGCATCGATGGACATGACGCCCAAATCGACATTACCCCGTGCCCGCACAGCTACGGTATTGGCATCCCGCTCTTTATCGCCAACTACAAGGATGTAGGGCAGTTTTTGGACGGAATGTTCGCGTATTTTATAGGTTATTTTCTCGTTGCGCAAATCGGTCTGCACGCGGAACCCGCTCCGGCGCAGCTTTTCAGCCACTTGTGCCACATATTCGGCCTGCGAATCGGAGATGTTCAACACCGACACTTGCACCGGCGCCAGCCATGCCGGCAAGGCACCCGCATAGTTCTCGATCAGGATGCCGATGAAGCGCTCCATCGAACCGACGATCGCACGGTGCAACATGACCGGCACCTGACGGCTGTTGTCAGCCGCCACATATTCGGCACCCAGACGCTCAGGCATGAAGAAGTCGACCTGCATCGTGCCGACCTGCCATGGGCGGCCCAGCGAATCCTTCAGGTGGTATTCGATCTTCGGACCATAGAACGCGCCCTCGCCCGGCAATTCGGTCCAGGTCACGCCGCAGGCGCGCAGGCCCGAACGCAGCGCGTCCTCGGCCTCATCCCACACTTCGTCGGTGCCGATGCGGTTGTCCGGACGCAGTGCCAGCTTGACTTCGATGTTGTTGAAGTCGAAGTCTTTGTAGACTTCCATCGCTTGCGTGTGGAAAGCCACGACTTCCGGCTCGATCTGCTCTTCGGTGCAGAAGATATGGCCGTCGTCCTGGGTGAAGCCGCGCACGCGCATGATGCCGTGCAGCGCGCCCGAAGGCTCGTTGCGGTGGCACTGGCCGAACTCGCCGTAACGCAGCGGCAGGTCGCGGTACGAACGCATATTGCTGTTGAAGATCTGCACGTGGCCCGGGCAGTTCATCGGCTTCAGCGCGTAGGAGCGGTTTTCCGACTCCGTCACAAACATGTTTTCGCGGTAGTTGTCCCAGTGACCCGTCTTGCCCCACAGGCTGGAGTCCAGAATCTGCGGCGCCTTGACTTCCTGGTAGCCGTTGACCTGGTACTTGTTGCGCATGTATTGCTCAACCTGCTGCCAGATAGTCCAGCCCTTTGGATGCCAGAACACCAGGCCCGGCGCTTCGTCCTGGAAGTGGAAGAAGTCCAGCTGCTTGCCCAGTTTGCGGTGGTCGCGCTTTTCCGCCTCTTCCAGTTGGAACAGGTATTGTTCTTGATCTTCTTTCTTGACCCAGGCAGTGCCGTACACACGCTGCAGCATTTCGTTCTTGCTGTCGCCGCGCCAGTAGGCGCCGGCCAGCTTCATCAGCTTGAATACTTTCAGCTTGCCGGTCGATGGCACGTGCGGGCCGCGGCACAAGTCGGTGAAACTGCCTTCGGTGTACAGCGATACATCCTGGTCGGCAGGGATCGACGAGATGATCTCGGCCTTGTAGGCTTCGCCGATGGACTTGAAGTAGGCAACCGCCTCGTCGCGCGGCAGCACCTTGCGGGTGACCGGCTCGTCCTTCTTGGCCAGCTCGGCCATTTTCTTTTCGATCGCGACCAGATCGTCAGGCGTGAACGGACGCTTGTACGAGAAGTCGTAGTAGAAACCGTTTTCGATGACCGGACCGATGGTCACTTGCGCATCAGGGAACAACTCCTTGACAGCGTAGGCCAGCAAGTGGGCGGTCGAGTGACGGATCACGTCCAGACCTTCAGGGTCCTTGTCGGTGATAATGGCCAGATCGGAGTCTTTCTCGATCAGGAAAGAGGTATCCACCACTTTGCCATCAACCTTGCCGGCCAATGCGGCCTTGCCCAGGCTGGTTGCGATGCTGGACGCCACTTGTGCAACGGTGACTGGGCCGTCGAATTCACGGGCAGAACCATCAGGAAGGCGAACTGAAAGCATAACGATCTCCATTTCGGCGCGGGCGCCAGGTAGTGGTACAAAAGAATGATAATAAAAAACGCGGACGAAAAAAAACGCGGGCTAGCCGCGTTTTCTCTTTTTTTGAGCAAAAGAATCCCGATCGACTAGCGTCACTCCCAAAGCTTGGTAGTAGTTCGCGGTGTCATAACCGGATTGCCTTTCTCGCTCTTACATATTCTGGTGGGCGGTGCAGAATTCGAATCTGCGACCCCTTGGATGTCGACCAAGTATTCTAACCAGCTGAACTAACCGCCCGTGGTACTACTATTTTACTGCGCTTTTACTACTGTGCTACGTAATCTGGTGGGCGGTGCAGAATTCGAATCTGCGACCCCTTGGATGTCGACCAAGTATTCTAACCAGCTGAACTAACCGCCCGAAGACCAGCATTATAGAGAGCGATTCGAAGAAAAACAAGGGCATAATTCGGAAACATTTACAAAATGCACTATGACGATGCGATACGCGAGTTAGCCGCATCCATTAAACTATGGCTGTTCCCACTTCAACAAGAAGCCGATGCAAGCCGAAACCCGCGCCAGTACTAGCGTAGAGCTGCCCCCCTCCCCGTCCGCCCACCTGCACGAGCACCGCGACGGCGACGCCCAACATGTGCATTTCAATGTGCAGCGCAGCCAATCCGTGCTGGCATGGTCGCTGGCGTTGACGCTGGGATTCGCTGTCGTCGAAGTCGTCACGGGCTTCATGTCCAATTCGCTGGCCTTGATTTCCGACGCCGGCCACATGGTGACGGACGCCGCCGCGCTGGGCCTGGCCTTGCTGGCGCAGCTGATCGCCAAACGGCCGCCGTCGGCACGCCATTCGTTCGGCTTCGGCCGCGCCGAGGCGCTGGCCGCTTTCGTCAACAGCCTGGTGCTGCTGTTGCTGGTGGGCTGGATCGGCTACGAGGCAGTGCAACGCTTCTCGCAACCGCAGCAGGTGCAAGGCGGGACTGTCTTCATCGTCGCCGGCATCGGCCTGCTCATCAATCTGGTGCTGGCCTACATACTGTCCCGTGGCGACAGCAATATGAATACGCGCGCCGCGCTGGTGAACGTCATCGGCGACTTGCTGGGTTCGGTAGCCGCGCTGATTGCGGGCGCCGTCATCTATTACACGGGCTGGATGCAGATCGATCCGCTGCTGTCGATCTTTGTCGCGCTGCTGATTTTAAAGTCCACCATCGACGTGCTGCGCGAGTCGTATCACTTCCTAATGGAAGGCGTACCCAAGCACATCGACTATCTGGAGGTGGGCGCCGACCTGGGGCAGATCGACGGCGTCCGCTCCGTGCACGACCTGCACGTATGGGACATGTCGCCAGGCCAGCCGGCGCTGATCGGCCACGTCGAGATCGACGACCTCGCCCGCTGGCCCGACATCCTGCAAGCCATCAAAGCCATGCTGCTGGAAAAGCATGGCATCGACCACATCACTTTACAAGCTGAAGTAGCACACAATGCATAATTTTGAAAAACGCCGCGACCGATACAATGCCTTTGCTTCCTTTGAAAACCCGCTGGTCAACCTGAGCTTCGAGCTGGAAGTGCCGGACTTCCGGCCTTTCTGCAAGGCGAACAAGCTGCCGCCGTTCCATGTCTTCCTGTATTGCGTACTCAACTCGCTCAAGGAAATCGACAACTTCATGTACCGCGTCTTCGAAGGCGAGGTCATCAAGATCGATGACTTCATGGCCTCGTACACCGTGCTCAACCAGGACAACAACTTGAACTTCGCGCGCTTCCAGCGCTCGTCGGATCTGCGCGAATTCGTCGCGCGCAGCCTGGAGGCGAAGAAGTTCGCCGAATCCAGCGATGTGCTGGTCAACAGCACCGAGGCGTTGAGCCCGCTGGACAAGAGACGCAACGTCCACATCACCTGCATGCCGTGGCTGAAGCTGGTGGCGATCGAACATCCGATCTATCAGCACAAGAGCTACGACATTCCATCGCTGGCCTGGGGCCGCTTCAGCGACCCGCGCGACGATGGTAAGTTAAGCGTGAACATGTCGGTGCTGGCCCACCACGGTTTCGTCGACGGCTACCACGTGCACCTGCTGGCCCAGGCCATCGCGGCGCGGGCGGCCCACATCATCGGCTAAGGCCGTCAAGAAAAGTTTGCACGGCGGCCGATGCGCGGCCCGCCTGCGAACTGACCAGGCCAAACTCCCGATAACGGCGCGGCTCCAATTGCATGACGCGCAGGCCACGCCTGTCTTCCGGCAGCGCGGATTCGGGAATGATGGATACGCCCAGCCCTTCCCTCACCAGCACCGCCGCACTGCCCAGGTCGCGCACCGTGACGCGAATATCCGACAGCATCAAGCCCTCCTGCATGACCAGGCTGCGCGCGTTGACCTCACAACCTCCGGTCGCCAGCACGAAAGGCTGGCCCGCCAGTTCATCCAGCGCCACGCCCTGCTCGCTTGAACGGCGTCCCAGCGCATGATGGGACGGCAGCACCGCCACCCACGCATCGCGCCCGATGATGACCGCCTGCCGCTGCGGCGCCGGGTTCAGTAACACGCCCAGCTCTATCGTATCGGCCGCCAGCCATTGCTCCACCTCCTCGTCCGTACCCTCCAGCGCTACCACATCGATGCCGGGATGGCTGCGCTTGAAGGCGCTCAGCAAAGGCGGCAACACCGTCGTCAGCAGGGACGGGAAACTGGCCAGCCGGATGCGACCCGCATGCAAGCCTTGCGCGGCATGCGACAGCGAGCGGATCGCATCGAACTGCGCCAGCATCGCGCGCGCATGCGTGACCACCTGCTCGCCGAACGCGGTGACGCCGACTGCGCGTCGATCGCGCACCAACAGCGGCGCACCCAACGACGCTTCCATCTGAGCGATGGCCTGACTGGCGCCGGATTGCGTGATGCCGACCTGCTCCGCCGCCCGCGAGATGTTGCCCGCGTCCGCAGCCGCGACCAGCACGCGCCAGTGGGACAAATTCATCATTAGAAAACCTGATACCTGTTTTATGAGGCATTAATTTTACAGCCATACGCCGGATGCCTACAGTGAGGACTCACCGTTTTTATGGAATCCGATATGAAACTATATTTCGCACCGCACACCTGCTCGCTCTCGCCACACATCGTGCTGCAGGAACTGGGGCTGGCCTATGAACTGATACGGGTCGACAATCAAACCAAGCTGACGAGCGACGGCAGGGACTTCCGCAGCATCAACCCGAAGGGCTATGTCGCAGCGCTGGAACTGGGGAATGGAGAAGTGCTGACCGAGGGCTCGGCCATCGTGCAATATCTGGCGGACTTGAAGCCGACGGCGGAACTGGCGCCGCCGCAGGGCAGCTGGCAACGCGTGCGGCTGCAGGAATGGCTGGGCTTCATCAGCAGTGAGATCCATGCCGGCGCCGCGCCGCTGTTCAACAGCGCCTTGCCGGAAGCCGCACGCGCCATCTTCCGCGACAAACTGGCGAAGCGCGTGACGCTGCTGGACACCACACTCCAGCAGCAAGCCTATCTGCTGGGCGACAAGTTCAGCATCGCC
Organism: Rugamonas rivuli; assembly: GCF_009380165.1. Taxonomy (GTDB): domain Bacteria; phylum Pseudomonadota; class Gammaproteobacteria; order Burkholderiales; family Burkholderiaceae_D; genus Rugamonas; species Rugamonas rivuli. Next base: position 30,312 of record NZ_WHUF01000001.1, on the reverse strand, counting down.
GACGCCTATCTGTACACGGTGCTGGGCTGGTTCAAGTTCTTCGAGATTAGCCTGAGCCCATGGCCGGCCGTCGCCGCCTACGAAAGCCGTATCACCGCCCGCCCATCGGTGCAGGCGGCGATACGGGCTGAAGCCGAAGCGCCCTAAGCGCGGCGGGCTTCCTGCACGCCCGTGACTTCGGCGATGGCGTTCAGCGCTTTTTGCAGCTGCGCGGTGGCGCCGATCTCGGCCGTGAAGGTCATGCGCGCAAAGCCTTTCGCGCTTTGCGTGTTGACGCCGATAACGTTGATTTTCTCGCGCGAGAAAATCTCCGAAATATCGCGCAGCAGACCCTGACGGTCGCCCGCCAGGATGAAGATGTCGACCGGGTAGACCGTGTCCGATCCGGCACGGCCCCATTCGGTCACGATGACCCGCTCCGGCGCCTTGGCGCGCATCTCGGCGAAGTTCTTGCACGTGGTGCGGTGGATCGACACACCCTTGCCGCGCGTGACGAAGCCGACGATGCCGTCGGGCGGCGCAGGCTTGCAGCACTTGGCCAGCTGCGTCATCAAGCCATCGGTGCCCACCACCAGCACGCCCGACTTGGCCCCCTGGTCCACGCTCGATGCCTTGCTCTTGCCCAGCACCACAGCGTCTTCCGGCTCGGTCGGCTCGCCCGTATCGTGCAAGGCTTGCTCGACATGGCGCAGGCTGAATTCATCCTTGCCCACCGACAGGAACAGGTCATCCACCTTGGCGAAGCCCAGCTTGTTGGCCAGCGCCTCCAGGTTGACCGCAGTCTTGCCTTCGCGCTGCAGGGATTTCTCCACCATCGCGCGGCCGTGCGACAGCGTTTCCTGCATGTCGATGGCGTGGAACCAGGCGCGGATCTTGGAGCGCGTGCGCGTCGCCACCGTGTATTCATCGCTGAGCCAGTCGCGCGACGGACCCGCCGTACCCGGCGCGCCCTTGGCGGTGATGATCTCGCAGGTCTGGCCGTTTTTCAGCGGTGTGTTCAGCGGCACCATCACGCCATCGACGCGCGCGCCACGGCAGCGGTGGCCGACATCGCTGTGCAGGTGATAGGCAAAATCGACCGGCGTTGCGCCGACCGGCAATTCCAGCACCCGCGCCTGCGGCGTCAGCACGAAGATGCGGTCGTCCAGCGCGGCAGACTTGAGCTTCTCGACCCACTCGCGCTGCTGCTCTTCCTGCCCGACCACCGCGTCAGCGACATCGGTTTTCCAAGCCAGCAGCTGGCGCAGCCAGGCGATTTTCTCGTCGTACTTCTGGCCGGCGAAGTTGGAGCCGCCCGCCTCCTTGTAGCGCCAGTGCGCCGCCACGCCGTACTCGGCGAAGCCGTGCATTTCCTGCGTGCGGATCTGCACTTCCAGCGGCCGGCCGTCTTCCGCCGTCACCACCGTGTGCAGCGATTGGTAGCCGTTCGATTTCGGCCGCGAGATGTAGTCGTCGAATTCTTTCGGGATCGGCGTCCAGATGTTGTGCACCACGCCCAGCACCGTGTAGCAGGTCTTGACGTCGGCCACGATCACGCGGAAGGCGCGCACGTCGTACAGGTCGGTGAAGTCCAGTTCCTTGCCCTTCATCTTGCTCCAGATGGAGTAGATGTGCTTGGGCCGTCCGAACACTTCGGCCTGGATGCCGGCCGCCGACATTTCCGATTGCAGGCGCGCGATCGACGAGGTGACGAAACCCTCGCGCATCATGCGCTTCTCTTCCAGCATCTTGGCGATGCGCTTGTAGGCTTCCGGCTCGATGAAGCGGAACGACAGATCCTCCAGCTCCCACTTGAGCTGCCAGATCCCCAGGCGGTTGGCCAGCGGCGCGTACAGGTCCAGCGTTTCGCGGCCGTAGGCGCAGGTCATGTCGTTGAACAGCTTGATGTCGGCGAAGTAGCGCAAGGTCGTCACGCAGGACGCCAGGCGCACCAGCACCACGCGCATGTCCGAGGCCATCGCCAGCAGCATCTTGCGCAGCGTTTCGACTTGCGCCACAGCCATCTGCGCGGCGTTGCGGCCGCGTGAAGCGGCGCCTTGCGGGCCCTGAGTTTGCGTCAGTTCGCGCAGCCGTATCAGCTGGCGCACGCCGGCCACCAGCTCGCTGACCTCATGGCCGAAACGCGGTTCGATGATGGGCGCCTGCGCCGTGTCGAGCAGCGTCAGTTCGAACATCAGGCCGGCGATGCGGGTCTCGACGTCGGTGCGCATGAAGGCCAGCGTGCTGGCCACGCCGACCGCGAAGTCGATGGCTGGCTGGCCGCTGACGCAGACCTTGTCGCCGTAGGCATCGCTGGCAAAATCCAGCGCCGCCAGCATGCGCGCGCTATCGTCGGGCGACAGGCCCTGGACCAGCTGCTCCGACGTGACGCTCGTAAGCGCGGTGATAGAAACCATGATGCCCCTAGCGCTGCGCCGCGACGACGATGATCTCCACGCGCCATGCCGGATCGGCCAGTTTGGCTTCCACCGTGGCGCGCGGCGGCGTGTGGCCGCTCGGCACCCAGGCGTCCCACTCTTCGTTCATGCCGGCGAAATCGGCCAGGTCAGCGATGTAGATGGTGGTGCTGAGAATGCAGGTCTTGTCGCTGCCGGCCTCGGCCAGCAGACGGTCGATATGACCCAGCACTTCGCGGGTCTGGCCTTTGATGTCCTGCGTCTTGTCGTCGGCAATCTGGCCAGCCAGATAGACGGTGCCGTTGTGGATGGCCACTTCGGACAGGCGTTTGCCTACATGCAGTCGTTTGATTTCCATACTTTTCTTCTTTACATTAACCCAACAGGAATTGCTTGACGATCGCGATCTGGTCGTCGTGAATGAAGGTCGGCGCATGGCCGACACCGGCGATTTCCACCAGCCTGGCTTTGGGGCCGCGCTGCGTCATCAGGGCCGCGGTTTCCGGCGACAGCAGATCGGACTCGGCGCCGCGCACCAGCAAGGTCGGGCAGCGGATCGCATCGTAGGCGGCCCACAGCATCGCCTCGTCGGCTTCGGCCGATTCCGGCGTCGCCGAGCGGAACGGCAAGGCCAGGCCCATATCGTAGTGGCGCACCCATTTGCCGTCTTTATCCTGACGCAGCACGTCGGTCGCCAGTTTATGCCATTCCTCCTCGGTGTGCTCGCCGAAGGTCAGCGAGACGTCGCGGATGAACTTGGCCGCTTCGTCGAAGGTGTTGAAGCGCAGATCCTGGCCGATGTAGTCGCCGATGCGCTGCAGCGCCATCGGCGCCAGCACCGGGCCGATATCGTTGAGCACCAGCTTGCGGATCGGGTTGTCCGGCAGCGAGGCCAAGCCCAGGCCGATCAGGCCGCCCATCGAGGTGCCGAACCAGTCGACGCTGGATTTTTCACCGTCCGGCAGCACGCGCGCCAGCAGGGTGACGATATCGCTGACATACTGGGGAATGCGGTACAGCTGCGGGTTCTTCAGCCAATCGGAACGGCCGCGGCCGACGACGTCGGGGCAGATCACGCGGTAGTCATTGGCCAGCGCACGCGCCATGGCGTCGAAATCGTCGCCGACGCGGGTCACGCCGTGTACACAGATCAGCACATTGGGGTTGCTCTCATCGCCCCACTCCTTGTAAGACATGCGGTGCAAACCAGCCAGAGACAGACATTGAACAGACTTTATTTTTGCTTCGAACATGCGGCTTCCTTGGTGGTTTTTATAGTGTTTTATGTAATGATGTTCAGAAATACCATTTTACCGGGCGTTACGCTTAAAATCCTACCGAAGTGTAGCGCAGCAGGACTTTAATCTCCAACCCTCCAGAGGACACTATGGCAAACAAGACTTTGAGCGGCAAGACGGCGCTGGTGACAGGCTCCACCTCCGGCATCGGCCTGGGCATCGCCCGCACGCTGGCGGCGGAAGGCGCGCACGTGCTGCTGAACGGCTTCGGCGACGCCGCCGAAATCGCCCAACTGCAAGTTGACCTGGCCAAGGAATTCGGCGTGCAGGTCGCCTATCACAACGCCGACATGTCCAAGCCGGCCGAGATCGAAAGCATGATCGCCTTCGCCGGCGACAAGTTCGGCGGCATCGATGTGCTGGTCAACAACGCCGGCATCCAGCACGTGGCCAATGTCGAGGACTTCCCGGTCGAGAAATGGGACGCCATCATCGCCATCAATCTGACCTCTGCGTTCCACACCTCGCGCCTGGTACTGCCGCGCATGCGCGCCAACAACTGGGGCCGCATCATCAACCTGGCGTCCACCCACGGGCTGGTGGCGTCGGCCGGCAAGTCGGCCTATGTCGCCGCCAAGCACGGCCTGATCGGTCTGACCAAGGCCGCCGCGCTGGAGACCGCCACCACGGGCGTCACCGTCAACGCGATCTGCCCCGGCTTCGTGCTGACGCCGCTGGTGCAGAAGCAGGTCGACGCGCGCGCCGCCAAGGACAGCATCAGCAACGAGGACGCCAAGAAAGCGCTGCTGGCCGACAAGCAGCCATCCGGCGAATTCGTCACGCCGGAAGAGCTGGGCGCGCTGGCCGTGTTCCTGTGCAGCGACGCCGCCAAGCAAGTGCGCGGCGTGGCATGGAATATGGACGGCGGCTGGGTCGCTCAATAAGTCTTACATAAGAGATATCACAGTTGTGAATGCGGTTAACCACAATAGTGATGTCTGATATTTTGACGGATGATGGTCTCCTCACCAGAAACGCGAGGAGACCCCGTGAAAAAGCCGTTCTACAAAATTCTATACGTCCAGGTGTTGTTCGCCATTGCCTGCGGCATCCTGCTAGGCATCTTCTACCCATCCGACGCCGTCGCGATGAAACCGCTGGGCGACGGCTTTATCAAGCTGATCAAGATGATCATCGCACCGGTGATTTTCTGCACCGTGGTCTCCGGCATCGCCGGCATGCAGGACGTTAAGAAGATCGGCCGCGTCGGCGGCAAGGCGCTGCTGTATTTCGAAGTGGTTTCCACTTTCGCGCTGGTGATCGGCCTGTTCGTCGCCAACATCGTGCGCCCAGGCGCCGGCTTCAACGCCGACCCGGCCACGCTGGACACCAAGTCCATCGCCGAATTCACCGAAAAAGCCAAGCATCAGTCGACCATCGACTTCGTGATGAACATCATCCCGAACACCGTGGTCGATGCCTTCGCCAAGGGCGACATCCTGCAAGTACTGCTGATCGCCATCCTGTTCGGCTTCTCGCTGTCGCTGCTGGGTGAGCGCGGCAAGCCAGTCACCAAGCTGATCGACGATTTGTCGGCGGCCATCTTCGGCGTGGTCGGCATCGTCATGAAAGTCGCACCGATCGGCGCGTTCGGCGCGATGGCCTTCACCATCGGCAAATACGGCATCGCCTCGCTGAAACCGCTGGCCACGCTGATGGGCTGCTTCTACCTGACCTGCGGCCTGTTCGTGGTGGTGGTGCTGGGCACCGTGGCCCGCCTGACCGGTTTCTCGATCTTCAAGTTCATCAACTACATCAAGGAAGAACTGCTGATCGTGCTGGGCACCAGCTCGTCGGAAAGCGCCCTGCCTTCGCTGATGACCAAGCTGGAACGCCTGGGCTGCTCCAAGTCCGTGGTCGGCCTGGTGGTCCCGACCGGCTACTCGTTCAACCTGGACGGCACCAACATCTACATGACCATGGCCGCCCTGTTCGTGGCCCAGGCCACCAACACCGACCTGACCCTGACGCAGGAACTGACCATCCTTGGCGTGGCGATGCTGACCTCCAAGGGAGCATCGGGCATCACCGGCGCCGGCTTCATCACGCTGGCGGCGACGCTGGCCGTGGTGCCGACCATTCCGGTGGCGGGCATGGCGCTGATCCTGGGCATCGACCGCTTCATGAGCGAATGCCGCGCGCTGACCAACTTCGTCGGCAACGGCGTCGCCTCGGTGGTGGTATCGCACTGGGAAAAAGAACTGAACCACGACACGCTGCACAAGGAACTGAACAATCCCGGCTCGACCGTGACCGATCCTGACTTGCAACCGCTGACCCGCCACGCATACTGATTTTCCCGCGCCTCCGGCCTCGACGCCCCGCACGCTGCCTGCCAGCCTGCGGGGCGTTGTTCATTCTTGACATCGAGATAATTCGTGAGAGAATGCAGTTTTACTAACGGGAATTAATCCATGAACAAGATTATTCGTCTGCTGGCCTGCGCCGGCCTGCTGGCTGCCAGCGTTGCGGCGCAAGCCGCCAGCTACCAGTTCTCCTACCACTTCCTCGATGGCGAGGTGGTCGCCGGCTCCTTCGACGGCAACGCCAACGGCAATCTGATCACGGACCTGAGCAACATCGCCATCAGCGTCAACGGCGTCGCCTTTGGCGGCGGCACGCATTTCTATTCCTTCGGCTTTGGTCCTGGAGGGCCGGTCAGCGGCGACGGCGTGGCCTCCTTCGATGGCAAAGCCAACCAGTTCCTGTTCGTCAACGCCGACATCCTGCAAGGCGAGGCGCCGACCCATAGCCTGGTGTCGGGCACCTTCAACGGCGGCGAGACCGATGCCCTGGCTTACTATTCGATCGCGGGCGGCGGCTACGGTGAAGGCGACGGCGCCGATCCGTATTCGGCGGCGCGCTGGAGCGTCACCGCCGTGCCGGAACCGGCGACCTACGCCATGCTGCTGGGCGGCCTGGCGCTGACCGGCGCCCTCGCCCGCCGCCGCAAATCGGCCTGAGCGCAATAAAAAAGGCACGCCGAAGCGTGCCTTTTTTTCGTCCCGCCCGATATCAGACGGCCGAGGTATCCAGTTCAACGCCGGTGGCGGCCTGGATCTGTTCCTTGGTGACGCCGGGCGCCAGTTCGGTCAGCTTCAAGCCCTTGTCGGTCACTTCCATCACGCCGAGGTCGGTCACGATCAAGTCCACCACGCCGACGCCGGTCAACGGCAGGTCGCATTGCTTGAGCAGCTTGTGCGAGGTCGAGCCATCCTTGGCGGTGGCGACGTGCTCCATCAGCACCACCACCCGCTTGACGCCGGCCACCAGGTCCATCGCGCCGCCCATGCCCTTGACCATTTTGCCCGGGATCATCCAGTTGGCCAGGTCGCCCTTTTCCGACACCTGCATCGCACCCAGGATCGCCAGGTTGATCTTGCCGCCGCGGATCATGCCGAAGGAATCGGCCGAGCTGAAGTAGGCAGCACCCGGCAGCGCCGTCACGGTCTGCTTGCCGGCGTTGATCAGGTCGGCGTCGACTTCATCGTCGGTCGGGAACGGGCCGATGCCCAGCAAGCCGTTCTCCGATTGCAGAAACACTTCCATGCCGGCCGGCACGTAGTTCGCCACCAGCGTCGGCAAGCCGATGCCGAGGTTGACGTAGTAACCGTCCTGTAATTCCTTCGCCGCGCGCGCGGCCATTTCGTCACGAGTCCATGCCATGATATGTGTTCTCCGTTGTTCTTAGTTGGCGCGCACGGTGCGCTGCTCGATACGTTTTTCCGGCGTGGCGTTGACCACGATGCGGTGCACGAAGATGCTCGGCAGATGCACGGCGTCCGGGTCGATCTCGCCGATTTCCACCAGCTGCTCGACTTCGACGATGGTGATCTTGCCGGCCATCGCGGCGTTCGGGTTGAAGTTGCGCGCGGTCTTGCGGAACACCAGATTGCCGGCCTTGTCGGCCTTCCAGGCCTTGACCAGGGCCACGTCGGCCACCAGGCTGCGTTCCATCACATATTGTTCGCCGTCGAATTCGCGGATTTCCTTGCCCTCGGCGACGATGGTGCCGACGCCGGTCTTGGTGAAGAAGGCTGGAATGCCGGCGCCGCCGGCGCGCAGCTTCTCGGCCAGCGTGCCTTGCGGCGTGAATTCCAGTTCCAGTTCGCCGGCCAGGTACTGGCGCGCGAACTCTTTGTTTTCGCCCACGTAGGAAGCGATCATTTTCTTGATCTGGCGGGTTTCCAGCAACTGGCCGAGGCCGAAGCCGTCCACGCCGGCGTTGTTGGAGATCGCGGTCAGGCCGGTCACGCCGGAATCGCGCAGCGCGCCGATCAGTGCCTCGGGAATGCCGCACAGGCCGAAGCCGCCGACGGCAATGGTTTGCCCGTTTTGTACGACGCCCGCCAGCGCGGCGGCGGCGTCAGGATAGATTTTATTCATGGGTGTCCCTTATAGTTTGTTGCTAAATCCGTTGCTAACATTGTTAAATGCACTAGCGACGAGGCGTCTCAGCATAGAATACGCAAATCAAAAGCACAATACCGTAGAACTACCTGCCGCCCCCACACATGAACAACGCTCCGGTCATCGATTACGAATCCATTTTCCTGCACGCCCCGGTCGGCATGTGCATCTCGGAAAACCGCGTCATCCAGTCCTGCAACGAGGCGCTGGCTGCGATGTTCGGCCACACCCGCGCGCAACTGGAGGGGCTGTCCTTCCTGGTGCTGTATCCGACCATGGACGAGTTCCTGCGCACCGGCGACCGCATCATCCCCATCATGAACGCCAAGGGCCGCTATTCGGACGAGCGCATCATGCGCCGCGCCAACGGTGAGTTGTTCTGGTGCCACGTCACCGGCCATTCGATGAAGGCCTCCGAACCGCTGGGGCCGGGCATCTGGACCTTCGAGGATGTCAGCGAAAAACGTCCGGTCACGGCCGAGCTGACGCCGCGCGAGCGCGAAATCGCCGCGCTGCTGGTCGAAGGCAAGACCAGCAAGACCATCGCCCGCCAGATCGACCTCAGCCCGCGCACGGTGGAAATGCACCGCGCCAAGCTGATGCGCAAGTTCTCGGCCGCCACCTCGTCGGAACTGGTCCACAAGCTGGTCGGCCTCCAACTCTGAGTTTTACGTCGCCGTCATGCCGTCATCGGCGGAAATGATGGCGCCGTTGATGAAGCTGGAATCCTCGCCGGCCAGCAGCAACAGCAGGCCGTCCAGGTCTTCCGGCTTGCCGGGACGCTTGCGCGGCAGCATATTGATCAGCTTCTGGCCCTGTTCGCTGGCGAAGTATTCCTCGTTGATCTCGGTCGAGATATAGCCCGGGCAAATGGCGTTGGTGTTGATGCCGTACTTGCCCCACTCCACCGCCATGGCCTTGGTCATCTGCACCACGCCGGCCTTGCTCATGCAATACACGCCGATCTGCGGCAGCACCCGCAAGCCCGCCACCGAGGCGATGTTGATGATGCGATGCTGCTTGCCCGGGTCGCCCTTGGCGCGCGCGATCATGCGCTTGGCGGTCTGCTGGGCCACGAAGAAGGCGCCGCGCAGATTGGTATCCATGACAAAGGCGTAGTCTTCCGGCGTGACATCGACCAGGCGCTGCGTGGTCGACACGCCCGAGTTGTTGACCAGGATGTCGATCGGCCCGGCCTCGGTCTCGGCATGGGCGATGGCCGACTTGATGCTGGCATAGTCGGTCACGTCCAGGCTGACCACATGGGCGGCGCCGCCGTCCGCCTCGATTTCGGCGCGTAATTCCTTCAGGCGCTCGGTGCGGCGCGACGCCAGCACCACCTGGGCGCCGGCCTGGGCCAGCACTTTGGCAAACCGGGCTCCGAGACCGCTGGAGGCGCCGGTGATCAGCGCAATTTTTCCCTCAAAGTTGACTTCTATGCCCACGAGCTACTCCTAGTGTTTGGTATAAGTGACGAATTGCCGACAGCCTGGCTGTCGTATCGTTATGATTACACAAATTGCCAGTATTAGATTGCAGTGTCTAATAATGTCCCTCAAAATGGCGCCCACATTGCATTTCGGACGAAAAAGAAGCACACTCGTGCTTAAATTTTCTTCCCTCCTTATTGACCACTATAAGAACAGACCATGACACAGCCACAAAATCTAGTAGAACAGTACGGTCCGCGCGACGCGATGGAGTATGACGTCGTGATCGTCGGCGGCGGCCCGGCGGGCTTGTCGGCGGCCATCAAGATCAAGCAACTGGCCGCGGAAAAAGGCCAGGAAGTGTCGGTCGTCGTGCTGGAAAAAGGCGGAGAACTGGGCGCCCACATCCTGTCCGGCGCCGTGATGGACCCGAAGGCCTTGACCGAGCTGATCCCCGACTGGAAGGAAAAAGGCGCGCCGCTCAACACCGAAGTCACCGAAGACCGCGTGCTGTTCCTGACCGAAACCAAGGCCATCAAGACCCCGAACTTCCTGCTGCCGGCCTGTTTTGAAAACCACGGCAACTACGTGATCTCGCTGGGCAACGTGGTGCGCTGGCTGGGCCAGCAGGCCGAGGCGCTGGGCGTGGAAATCTTCCCCGGCTTCCCTGCCGCTGAAATCCTGTACAACGACGACGGCTCCGTCAAGGGCGTCGCCACCGGCAATATGGGCGTCAAGCGCGACGGCGAAGCCGGCTCGGACTTCCAGCTGGGCATGGAACTGCACGGCAAGTACACGCTGTTCGCCGAAGGCGCGCGCGGCCACCTGGGCAGGCAGCTGATGGCCAAGTACGACCTGAACAAGGGCAAGGATCCGCAATCCTACGGCATCGGCATCAAGGAACTGTGGGAAATCGATCCGGCCAAGCACCAGCCTGGCCTGGTAGTCCACACCACCGGCTGGCCGCTGGACAGCAAAACCTACGGCGGCTCCTTCCTGTACCACCTGGAAAACAACCAGGTCATGGTCGGCTACGTGGTCGGCCTGAACTACGAGAATCCTTATCTGTCGCCGTACGAGGAATTCCAGCGCTACAAGACCCATCCGGCCATCAAGACCTTCTTCGAAGGCGCCAAGCGCATTTCCTACGGCGCCCGCGCGATCACCGCCGGCGGCCTGCAATCGTTGCCGAAACTGGTGTTCCCGGGCGGCGCGCTGATCGGCTGCGACGCCGGCTTCCTGAATATGAGCCGCATCAAGGGCAGCCACGCCGCCATCAAGTCCGGCATGCTGGCCGCCGAATCGGCATTCGAGGCGCTGGGCGCCGGCCGCCAGCACGATGAACTGGCTTCCTACCCGATCGCCTTCGAAAAATCCTGGCTGCACGAAGAGCTGCATGTGGCGCGCAACGTCAAGCCATGGCTGAACAAGGGCCTGTACCTGGGCTCGCTGATGACCGGCATCGACCAGCTGATCTTCCGCGGCAAGGCGCCATGGACGCTGCACCACAGCCACGCCGACCACGAATGCCTGAAGCCGGCTTCGCAGTTCGCGCCGATCAGCTATCCCAAGCCGGACGGCAAGCTGACCTTCGACCGCCTGTCGTCGGTGTTCATTTCCAACACCAACCACGCCGAAGACCAGCCGATTCACTTAACGCTGAAAAATCCGAGCGTGCCGGTGGACGTCAACCTGGCCCAGTACGCGGGCCCGGAAGCGCGCTACTGCCCGGCCGGCGTCTACGAGTTCGTCAAGACCGACGAAGGCGCGGACCGCCTGCAGATCAACGCCCAGAACTGCGTGCACTGCAAGACCTGCGATATCAAGGATCCGACCCAGAACATCGTCTGGGTGACGCCGGAAGGCGGCGGCGGCCCGAACTATCCTAATATGTAAGACATAAAAGCAACAAAATCACAGCAGCGCGTCCTCAGTGGCGCGCTGTTTTTTTATCCGTGGAACAATTTGGAACAATTTTTTTGTGCCAACACTGCAAAACCGGACCATAATCGAGCGGTGGAAAGGCCGCACACCGGGCTGGAATGGGCTTTACCGGGTCCCCGTTAGAAAATATTTTAGAAATTTCCACAAAGCATTTAATGCCCTCCCAGATATGGTCGTCTTGTACTTGGGAGAGCACAAAGGATCCGTTGCTCCGAACTGAATCCACCTACCAGGAGTTATTTCATGCTGAGCCTTCACACTAACGCTGCGGCCCTTTCCGCACAGAACTCGATCTCCCGCACCCAGATGGCGCTGTCGAACTCGCAGACCCGCCTGAGCACCGGTTTCCGTGTCAATTCGGCCATGGACGATGCTGCGGGCCTGCAAATTGCAACCCGTCTGAAAGCACAGACCAGCGGTATGGCCATGGCCATGCGCAACACCCAGAACTCGATCTCGATGCTGCAAACCGCCGAAGGCGCGTTTGACGAAGTCACCAACATGCTGGTGCGCATGAAAGATCTGGCCACCCAGGCAGCCGACCAATCGTCCTCCGCCACCGACCAGACCGCTCTGCAATCGGAATACGATGCACTGGGTAAAGAACTGAACAACATCATGAACAACACCACTTTCGGCGGCCAAGCTCTGCTGAAAGGCGGCACCATCGCCGGTTCGATGCAGTTCCAGATCGGCGCCAGCAAAACCGAAACCATGACCGTCGACCTGAGCACCGACATGGGCACCACGCTGGAAAACGCGCTGACCGCCGTCAGCGCCCAGTACACCACCCCATCGGCAACCGCCGGCACCGAAGTTTCGGGCGCCAACCAGGCAGCCGGTGCAACCGCTGCAGGCACCTCGATCAAGAACATCTCCGACGCGCTGGACGCAGTTGGTTCGATCCGTTCGTCGCTGGGTGCAGCCGCCAACCGTCTGGACCACATCTACAACAACTTGTCGAACATTTCGACCAACACCAAAGCTGCAACTGGCCGTATCATGGATACCGACTTCGCCGCTGAGTCGTCGAACATGACCTCCAGCCAGATGCTGCTGCAAGCTGGTACCGCCATGTTGAAACAGTCGAACAGCACGTCGTCCCTGGTTATGTCCTTGCTGCAATAATCGTAGCGCCTTCCTGATCTGCTCGCGGGTCAGGAACACAAGGAGCCAACCGGAGTATCGGTTGGCTTTTTTTTCATCGGATTTTTTCGAGAGCGAGCTCGATGGCTTTAGACCGCATCGGACCAACTTCCCGCCCGCTGGGCATCCCGGACCGGCAGCCCACGCAGCCAGGCCCGGTTGCGCGCGCACCCGGCGAAGTGCCGTTCGATGCCGACTATCCGGTCGGCCCGCTGGCCCCGAGCGGCCCCGGCGCCATCGGCGTGCTGCTCGACGGCCCGGACGGCATGCCCTTGCCGCATTCCGGCGTCGAAGCGCTGGCCGCCGCCCTGGCCGAGGTGCCGAACGGCGCCGACCCGGCCGCGATGCGGCCCAACCAGGTCTTTCTGTCGCGCCAGCTGGTCTGGCAACCGCCCGACACCCAGATGATGGCCGCCTCCTGGCAAGTCATGGTGCGCACCTACGGCGAGCAGCGCGCCGCCTGGCTGGAACAGGCCAGCGGCCAGCATGTGCCGTCCAGCCTGTTCATGGCCGACCACACGCCGTCGGCCATGCGCGACGGCCGCCCCGGCCTGCCGCTGGTGACGGAGATGGAGCCGTGGCGCTTTGCCGTCTACGCCTGGGGCGCCGAGCGCCTGGTGCTGAAGGTCATCGTCAAGGATGACGAGGAACAGGAACGCAACAACCGCCGCCGCCGCTCGCGCGTGGCGCTGCGGCTGGAACTGATGCTGCCGGGCGTGGGCCGGGTGGTGATCCAGATGGAGCCGGCCACCGGCAACGGCGTGGTGCTGGAAGTGGGCGCGGCGCAGACCTCGGCCATGCAGCACATGCGCGAAATGCTGCCGCAGCTGGCGGCCACGGTCAGCCGCTCCGGCCTGACGATCTTGCGCTGCCGCCTGCGGCGCGAACTGCCGCCGTCCAGCGGCGAGCACTCCCACCCTACCCGCCTGCACACGGCGGCGCTGACCCAGGCCATCTTCAAGGCCATGGCCGAGCTGGCCGTGCTGCTGTCGCAGCCGCTGCCGCCGGACGAACTGTTCACCGAAACCGCCTGAGCCCGACCGGCCCGGCCACAAAAAAACCCGCCGGGCGCTGACGCCGGGCAGGTTTTTTTGTGGCCTTGGACGGCCGTAAACTGTTTAGCTGTTTTGACGGCGGCGGGCGATCGCACCGACGGCCACCAGGCCCAGCAACATCATGGCGTAGCTCGAAGGCTCCGGCACGGCGCTGACGTAGCCGATGGTGAAGCTGCCCGAATCCCATTGGCCGTCGGCTTCGCCCGGATTCAGGTCTTTGTAGTTTTCGCTGAATTCGATGCGCAGCTTGCCGTCGGCGCCCACTTTGAAGTCCAGGCCCAGGTCCACCAGGTTGGCGCTGCCTTCGGAATGCTCGGAGCCGCCCTCTTCGGTGATGCTCGGGGTGAACACCACGCCGGCATTGCCGGCGCTGGGGCTGAAGTGCACTTCCATGTCGGCCAGCCAGCTGGGATCGAAGGCGGTGTAGTTGACGTTCCAGGTGATGCTGGTGACTTGGGCCAGCGCGCCCAGGTTCAATTCGATGACGGTGTTGCCCGCCTCACCAAACAAATCGTAGCTCTTGATCCCGGCGACGTTGACCACCTGGGTCGTTTCGGCCGCGCGGACGGCGCCGCCGGCAAGCGCTGCGGTGACAGCGGCAAAGAACATCAAAGCGCGCACAAATTTCAGATTTCTCATTTTTTTGGCTCTTTCAGTGAGGTACTACGGTTGGTGATGATGAAAAGATATCATGCTTATTAAAAAGTCAGTGCACGATTACCAACACCTGACGAAAAAGCAACAATATCCCTCCAGCCATCTTCCTCACTGCGGCGAGCCGGCTCAGCCGACCGTGCCGATGATGCTCACTTCGCGGTTCTCCGGTATCTCGTTGTACGACAGCACATGCAGGCCGGGCGCGAACAGGCGCGCGTAGCGGGCCAGCAGCGGCCGGATCTGCGGCAGCACCAGCAACAGCGGCGGCGTGGCCTGCTGCTTCATCTGCTCGCGCGCCACCGGCATATTGACCTGCAGCTGCGCCAGCAGATGCGGATCGATAGGATAGTTGTCCAGCACCACCTTGCCGCTCTGGCGAGCCTGGTTCAGCGAGCCCAGCAGCATGTTCTCCAGGTCGCCGCCCAGGTTGAAGGCTTGCATCTCCGTCTTCTGGCCGAACAGGCCGGTGACGATCTGGCGCCGCAGCGCGCAGCGCACCTCGGCCGCCAGCAAGATGGGATCCTTGGTGGTCTCGGAACTGTCGACCAGGGTGGTGGCGATGGGCACGATATCCTTCAGCGAGACGTTTTCCGCCAGCAGCACGCGGAACACGCGCAGCATCTGCGTGTGCGTCAGCGCCTTGTCCAGCGAGGACGCCAGCTTGGGCGACAGCGCAGCCAGCCGGTCCATCAGCGCCGGCACGTCTTCGTGGCGGAACAGTTCCGGCAGGTATTCGCGGATCAGCTTGGACAGATGGGTGGCGATCGCGCTCGGCGCCTCCACCACCTGATAACCGAGGCCCAGCGCGTTGGCCTTCTCGCTGGTTTCGATCCACGTCACCGGCATGCCGTAGGCCGGCTCGATGCCGGGGATGCCGTCGATCTGGCCGTAGATGTTGGGCGACGGGATGGCCATCAGGCGGTCGGCGAACACCTCGGCCTGGGCCACCACGCTGCCCGACAACATCACCGAATACTGCGATGGCTTCAGGCCCAGGTCGTCGCGCACGATGATGGGGGGCAGCAGCAGCCCCATCGCTTCGGACAGGCTTTGGCGCACGCCCTTGACACGCTTGGTCAGCGGCTCGCCGTGGGCCTTGTCGATCAGGCCGACCAGCTTGTAGCCCAGCGCCACTTGCAGCTGCTGCACGGCCGGCAGGCTGTGCCAGTCGAGATCGGGCGCGCGGTCGTCGCGCAGCGCCGCCTCGATGGCGTCGAGATTGGAGGTGTCGGGCGCCTTGACCCGCTGGAACAGCCGGTAGCCGACATAGGCCAGCACCAGCGCGAACGGACCGAACATCTGCCATGGCATGCCCGGCACCAGCGCCAGGATCAGCATCATGCCCGAGGCGCTCATCATCACCTGCGGCGACGCCAGCACCTGGCCGCCGACCTGCTGTTCGAAGTCGCCGGAATCCGAGATACGCGTGACCAGGATGGCCGCGGCCGCCGACAGCAGCAGCGCCGGGATCTGCGCCACCAGGCCGTCACCGATGGTCAGCAGCGCGTACTGCTTGAAGGCGTCGCCGAAGGACATGTCCTGCATCAGCGCGCCGATCGCCACGCCGCCGACCATGTTGATGATCAGGATCAGGATACTGGCGACGGCGTCGCCGCGCACGAACTTGGAGGCGCCGTCCATGGCGCCGTAGAAGTCGGCCTCGGCGGCGACGTCGAGACGGCGGGCCTGGGCCTTTTCCTGGTTGATCAGGCCGGCGTTGAGGTCGGCGTCGATGGCCATCTGCTTGCCGGGCAAGGCGTCCAGCGTGAAACGCGCCGACACTTCGGAAATCCGCTCCGCCCCCTTGGTGACGACCATGAAGTTGATGATCATCAGGATCACGAACACGACGATACCGACCACGTAGTTGCCGCCGATGACGACCTTGCCGAAGGCTTCGATCACCTGGCCGGCCGCGGCCGTGCCTTCGTGGCCGTGCAGCAGCACCACCCGGGTCGACGCCACGTTCAGCGTCAGCCGCATCATGGTGGTGGCCAGGATCACGGTCGGGAACACCGAGAAGTCCAGCGGCCGGCGGGCCGAGACCGACACCAGGATGACGATCAGGGCCAGCACGATGTTGAACGTGAACATCACGTCCAGCAATATCGGCGGCAGCGGCAGGATGATCATCGCCAGGATGACCAACAGGAATGCCGGCGTGGCGAACTTATGGCGACGCGCTTCGGCGACCAGCCTGTTCAAAAAATTCATGACTGCTTAACCTCGCTCATGGATGTGGGGACATCGACTTCTCTTGGATAGACCGGCTCGGCGTTACGGCGTCCGGTACGGAATGCTTTCAACTGCAATACATAGTTCAACACCTGCGACACCGCCTGGTACAGCTGGACCGGAATCTGCTGGTTGACCTGGCTGGTGTTGTAGATGGCGCGCGCCAGCGGCGCCAGCGGCATCACCTCGATCTTGAATTCGGCCGCCAGCTGGCGGATGTACAAGGCCATCTCGTCGATGCCCTTGGCCACCACATACGGCGCTTCGGCGCGGTCGTGGTCGTACTTGAGCGCCACCGCGTAGTGCTCCGGGTTGACGATCACCACGTCGGCGGTCGGCACCGTCTTGCGCGCGCTGCGCCGCGCCATCGCCCGCTGCAGCTGGCGGATGCGGCTCTTCACTTCAGGCCGGCCCTCGGTCGACTTGTGCTCTTCCTTCTGGTCCTGCTTGGACATGCGCTGGTTTTTGGCGAAGAAATACGCCTGCGCCGGCACGTCGATCAAGGCGAAGATGATAAACACCGCGACCAGCGACATCAAGCCGTCCAGCATCAAATTCGAACCCGACACCATGGCCCGCCCCATCGGCATGTGCTGCAGCTGGGTGTAGTCCTGCACCGTCGAGCGGGCCACGTGGATCAGCACGGCGATCAGCACGCCGGCCTTGCCCAGCGAGATCAGGAATTCGAAGCCGTGCTTGGCGCTGAACAGCCGCCCCAGGTTGGCCGCCGGGCTCAGGCGTTCCATCTTCGGTTCCCAGTGCTTGGTGCTGATCACCCAGCCGCCCGGTACCATCGCGCCCAGCACGATGAAGAAGGGCACGATGAACAGCGGCAGCAGCATCTTCACCAGCAGCCACATCGAGGTGCTGAACACGGTCGACATGGCGTTGTCGATCGCGCCCGTCGAGCTCAGCGGCGCAAAGCTCTGGTGGAAAATTTCGTGGAACTCGGCCATGTAGTCGGGCAGCAGGTAGACGAACAGCTTCAGGCTGACCAGGATGCCGATCGCCGTCGACAGGTCGCGCGAACGCACCACCTGCCCTTCCTGGCGCGACTTCTTGAGCTTCTGCTGTGAAGCCTTTTCTGTTTTATCGGCGCTGTCCTGATCAGCCATGGATCGCCACCTGCATCTGCTGGCGTATCAGCTCCAGCACCATATTGGTCATGCGCACATAGTGCTCGGGAATGAAGCGCACCACCTGCGCCAGCATCATCAGGCCGAAGATGGTGATCACGGAAAAGCCCAGCGCAAACAGGTTCAGCGCCGGCGCCACGCGGTTCAGGAAACCAAAGCCCAGCTGCACCACCATGGTGGAAAACACGACGGGGATGGCCAGCAGCATGGCGGCGGAAAATATCCAGGCGACGTTGTAAGCCACCGCGTTGAGCAGCAGCGGCTGGTAGCCGTGGCCCAGCGGCCAGGCCTTGAAGCTCTGGCCGATGACGTTGGCGATCACCAGGTGGCCGTCGATGGCGAAGAAGACGATGATCGACAGCACCGACAGCAGCGCCGACACCACGTCCGACGACTGGCCGTTCATCGGGTCGTTCATCACCGCCATCGAAAAACCCATCTGCGAGGACACCAGGTAGCCCAGCACGCCGATCACCGACATGGCGAAGTGGAAGGCCAGGCCCAGCACGAAACCGATCAGCGCCTGCTCGATGCTGGCCACCACGCCGTGCATGGAAAACGGATCGATGGGGGCGCCGGTGGTGGTCAGCGGCAGCATCAGCACCGCCAGCACCAGCGCGATCAGGATGCGCACCGTGACCGGCGTGACCGCCTCGCCCAGCACAGGAGCGCCGATGAACATCGCCAGGATGCGGCAGAACGGCCACCACAGCGCGGTCAGCATCGGCAGCAACTGGCTCAGTATCGGTTCCATGGCGATGGCTGGGCCAAGCTAGCCGACCAGCGTGGCCGCGCGGGTGAAGATGGAGACGCAGAAATCCATCAGGTAGCCGGCCATCCAGCGCCCCATCAGGATGATCGCCAGCAGCGTCACCAGCAGTCTGGGCAGGAAGCTCAGCGTCTGTTCGTTGATCTGCGTGGCGGCCTGCACCAGCGCCACCACCAGGCCGGTGATCAGGCCGGGCACGACCAGGATCACCACCAGCAGCATGACGATGTGCAGCGATTCGACCACCAGGTCGACGGCAACTTCGGGAGTCAGCATCAGGATCGCCTCAGTGTCAGTACGCCTGCACGCTCGTGACGAGCGTGTTGACGGTCAGGGTCCAGCCATCCACCAGCACAAACAGCAGCAGCTTGAACGGCAATGAAATCACCAGCGGCGACAGCATCATCATGCCCATCGCCATCAGCACCGACGACACCACCAGGTCGATCACCAGGAAGGGAATGAACAGCATGCAGCCGATCTGGAAAGCGGTCTTCAGCTCCGACAGCACGAACGCCGCCAGCTTGACGGTGAACGCGTGCTGCGCGGGCTCGGTGATCTTGTCCTCGCCGGCCAGATGGGCGATCTGCTGCAGGGCCGCCTTGCTGGTCTGCGCCAGCATGAAGCGCGACACCGGCTTCTCGGCGATCTGCAGCGCGGTCTCCAGGCCGATCTTGTCCTGGTCGTAGGGCACGAAGGCTTCGGTCCAGATCTGGTCGCCGATCGGCCGCATCACCAGCAGGGTCAGGATCAGCGCCACGCCGGTGATGATGCGGTTGGGCAGGCCCTGCTGCAAGCCCAGGGCCTGGCGCAGCAGCGACAGCACGATGACGAAGCGGGTAAAGCTGGTCATCATCATGACCATCACCGGGAGCAAGCCCAGCAAGGTCATGATGATCAGGATCTGGGTCTTGACCGTCAACTCGGTTTTCGCGCCGGGCACCACGTTGGCCAGCAGGTCGACCGCGTGGGCCGACTGGCAGCAGAGCACCAGCGCGCCCCCGGCCAGTATCGACGCAGCCAGCAACAGGCGCCGGCGCGTAGGCATCCTCCAGATCATGGAGTCATCATGTCGAGATTGAGGCCGTCCAGGTCGATCACTTTGAGGCCGTAGTTTTCGCCCGCCACCACCACTTCGGCGCGGCCGATGGCGGTGCCGTTGACCTTGATCACCAGCGGTTCGCCGGCCAGCACGTCGAGCTCGACCACGCTGTCGGGGCCGATCGCCATCAGGTCTTGCAGCGAGATCCGGGCCGAGCCCACCTCCAGCGTCAGCGTCACGGGGATCTTGCGCATCATGGCCGGCAGGTCGCGCCGCGACGGCGAGGCCGGCACATCGGCCAGCTCGGTGCCGACCTGGTCGATGATCATCTCTTCGGACAGGTCTTCCAGCAGGGCGTCGCTAGGGTTGGCTACGTTCATGTTCATCATGTTATTCGGCGTCTTCAAAAGAGGTTAAACAGAGTTTGCCTTTGTGCTCGGTGACGGCGGCCGTGAAGAGGCGGGAATCTTCGAGCAGCACGTCTGCTCTGTTCAGGCTGATCGGGATCACGTCGCCGACCTGCAGATCGTACAAGCTGCCCAGCGCGATTTCCTTGCTGGCCAGGCGGCCGACCAGGCCCACCTGCAGGCGCTGGGCCAGCGGCGCGGCGGCCTTGCCCTTCTTGCCGTTGCCGCTGTCGCGGTCGCGCAGCAGGCCGCGCAGCACGCTGGCCATCAGCACCTTGTCCAGCGCGAACCAGTACTGGCCGGTGGCGCCGCTGGCGATGTCGGCCAGCGTGACGGTGATGATCCAGCTGCCCTTGGGCGGATGGGAACCGGGGGCCGGCTTGAATTCGCTGTCGACTTCGGGCTCGCCTTCGGCCGGGGCCGGCTTGTCGAGCACGGGGAGGTTCAATTCGATGCGGCCGGCCAGGGTGCCGGCCAGTTGTTGCCCGAGTACAACAGCCAGGCGTTCCTCGGTGGCCGTGACCCGCACCGCGTTCTCGTCGAGCGCGGCGGCGTCGGCCTTGCCGCTGCCGTAGCGGTAGTTGAGCACGCTGAGCAGCACCTTGCGCTCCAGCGAAAAGGCGATCTGCCCGGCCGGCGCCGCAAAGCTGAGCCAGCGGCTGCGGCTTTCGTGGCCTTCGAGCCGGCTGAACGCGACATCCTCCACCTGGAAGCCGCCCCAGTAGCGGCGGTTCATATTCAGCCGCATCGACTGCGACAGGTCGTCGCGCAATTGGGCGGCAAAGATGTGCAGCAGATGCACCGGCCGCCCCAGCAGGCATGGGTCCAGGACTTGAGGTGGCGCTGTCTGTTTTGTCGTTGTCATGTTTTCGCCATGTCGGAATTCTTCGCTACTCCACCATCATCGCACTATCCAGCCAAAAACTGGTTACTTCGAACGCACTATTTGGGGAATATTACCTATCGTAACTTAAAGTCAGGCGATATCGATAGCACAGCATACATCAAAATTCACATTATTGCCAAACAACAATATTTAACTGAACAATTCCACTGGGCAAATAAGTCTTTACAAGAATATTGCTAGCCGGTAAGCTTATCCCAGCTCCAGCAGTCTGACGCTGCCCCGCAACACACATGAATAAATGGCGCTTAGTGAATGATTTATAACGATATTTGCCGCAAGAAAACTGTTTCGGCGGCGCAGCCGCTGTCAGGCGCCCTACTTCACTCCAGGAAACAATCAAGCATGACTACCGCCCCGCTGGCACACATACCAGTTGGCCTCTGATCATCCTGCATACGCTGACATTCTTACAAGACTGTGACATCGACAGCGCAGTGTCGTTTGATTGAGAACAGCAGCCAACAGATAAACAACGCAGGGCTTGCTGCTTTCTGGCAATCTGGATATGGTAGACATATGGGACTAACGTTGCATGAACGGGAGATAGCAAGATGAGTAACGGAATCTCTAACCTGATACAAGCCGACCTCGCGTCGCTCACCAACGCGGCGCAAAACCTGGCCAACCAGAGCGTCGCCCCGGCCGCGCAATTCGCCAGCGGCGACGCCCAGCCCGCCTTCTCCTTCGCGCAGACGATGAAGGATGCGGTGCACAAGGTCAACGACGCCGACGCCAACGCCGCCCAGCAGATGTCCGACGTCGATTCCGGCAAGAGCGACGACCTGGTCGGCGCCATGCTGTCCAGCCAGGAAGCCAGCCTGTCCTTCTCGATGTTGATGCAAGTGCGCAACAAAGTGATGGGCGCCGTGGACGAACTCATCAAATTACCGCTGTAACGGCCCTCCCGGTTCAACGCGAAAGCAAACAACGTGATCAATCCCCTCAAGTCCGCCTTCGAGCGCTGGCGCGCGAGCCCCGTCGCGCTGTCGCTGCCACCCAACCTGCTGAAAAACCTGTATCCGCTGCTGCTGCTGGCGATCGGCGTGACGGCCATGGTGCTGATGTACCTGTGGAGCGACCAGTCCGGCTACAAACCGGTGTTCGGTGCGCGCGAAAAAGTCGCCGCGGCCGACATGATGACGGTGCTCGACGCCGACCACATCCCGTACCGCCTGCACCCCGAGAGCGGCCAGGTGCTGGTGCCCAACTCCATGCTGGGCAAGGTGCGCATGCTGCTGGCCGCCAAGGGCGTGACCGCCCAGCTGCCGGCCGGCCTGGAGCTGATGGACAAGAACGACCCGCTGGGCGTGTCGCAATTCGTGCAGGACGTGCGCTTCCGCCGCGGCCTGGAAGGCGAGCTGGCGCAATCGATCATGACGCTGGACGCCATCGCCCACGCGCGCGTGCACCTGTCGATCGCCAAGTCGACCTCCTTTGTTTCCTCGGACGGCGAGAAATCGTCGGCCTCGGTGGTGGTGGCGCTCAAGCCCGGCCACACCATGTCGCCTGAGGCGATCGCCGCCGTCGTCAATATGGTGGCCGGCAGCGTCGCCAGCCTGAGCCCGCAGCGCGTCAGCCTGGTCGACCAGACCGGCAACCTGCTGTCTTCCCACATCGACCTGGCCGACGGCTTCGACGCCGGCGCCTCCAGCAATGAAAACGGCAAGCGCATCCAGGACGAGGTCAAGGCCAACGTCCGCAACCTGCTGGGCCCGGTCATCGGCGACGACAACTTCCGCATGAGCGTGATGGCCAGCGTCGACAACGACAAGGTCGAGGAAACGGTCGAGAAATACGGCGCCGATCCGAAAGTCACCAGCGAAGCGATGCGCGAAGAACAGGACCGCAACCGCGTGGCGCTGGGCGTGCCGGGCACGCTGTCGAACCGTCCGCCGCCGGCCAACGCCAACCCGGCCGACGCCAACAAGCCGGCCGCCGCCAACGATCCGAACAACCCGGGCGAAGGCACGGCGCGCAAGAACGCCACCACCCGCCAGTACGCCTACGACCGCAGCATCACCCAGACCAAGCGCAGCCGTGGCCGCCTTGAAAAGCTCAGCGTCGCCGTGGTGCTGGCGCAGGCCGCCTCGCCCACGCCCAAGACCGGCTGGAGCGCCAACGAAATCGCCAACATCGACAAGATCCTGCGCAACGGCCTGGGCATCAACACCGAGCGCGGCGACCAGCTGGTGGTGTCGGCCATGAACTTCCCGCCGAAAGCGGCCATGACGCCATGGTGGCAGGAACGTGACAACGTGGTCGACATCAGCTCCTACGTGATGTACGGCGTCGGCATCATCCTCGGCTACTTCCTGCTGCTGCGTCCGCTGATGCGCCTGGCCACCGTGCGCCTGACGCCGGCGCCGCAGGAACTGGCCCGCATCGCCGCCGAACGCCGCGCCGCCGAACAGGCCGCCGTGGTGGCCGCCAAGGAAGCCAAGGAAGCGGCCGCTGCCGCGGCCGGCACGCCGGCCATCGCCGGCACCCATGCACCGGGCACGCCGGGCGCAGCCCCTGCCCTGCCGGGCGCCGCCGCCACGCCGGGCATGCCGGTGGTGCCGCTGCTGGAAAACTACGATCTGCCGCCGCCAGGCTCGGCCGTCGACGTCATGGTCGACCACCTGAAAGTCCTGGCTGCCAAAGAACCGGAACGTGTCGCCGAAGTCGTCAAACAATGGATGCAGAAAAATGGCCGAACTCAATAACGCGCAGGACGAAGACTACGGCGACGCCGTCCGCAACGCCCAGCTGTCACCGGTGGAGCAAGCGGCCATCGTGCTGCTGAGCATAGGCGAGGAGCCGGCCGCCGCCGTGCTGCGCTGCCTGAGCCGCGAGGAATTGCTGGAAGTGACGCAGGTGATGTCGCGCATGAGCGGCATCAAGGTCGAGTCCGTCAAGACCGCGATGCAAACCTTCTTCGACGATTACCGCCAGCAGTCCGGCGTGCACGGCGCCTCGCGCAGCTACCTGAAGCGCTCGCTGGACCTGGCGCTGGGCGGCGATCTCGCCAACACCGTATTGAACAACATCTACGGCGATGAACTGCGGCCGAAGATGGCGCGGCTGCAATGGGCTTCGCCGAAATGGCTGGCCGAATACATCTCCAACGAACACGTGCAGATGCAGGCGGTGTTCCTGGCCTTCCTGCCGGCCGCGCTGGCCGGCCAGATCATCGACGCCCTGCCGGCCGACGGCCGCGACCTGGTGCTGCTGAACCTGGCCCGCATGGAAGAAGTCGACCGCGACCTGCTGATCGAGCTCGACGAACTGGTGGTGCGCTGCCTGTCCTCCTTCGATTCGCAGAGCACCAGCGTGGAAGGCATACGCCAGGCCGCCGAAATCCTCAACCGCCTGCCGAGCAACCGCGCGCAGATGGTCGAGCTGCTGCGCGCCCATGATCCCGAGGTGGTGTCCAAGATCGAGCTGTCGATGTACGACTTCTTCATCCTCGGCAACCAGTCCGAAGTGGCGGTCACCCGCATCATCGAGGAAGTGCCGCTGGAGCAATGGGCGATCGCGCTCAAGGGCGCCGAAGTGTCGATCCGCGACGCCATCCTCAAGACCATGCCGAAACGCCAGGCCCAGGCCTTCGAGGACATGATGCGCCGCGCCGGCCCGATGCCGCTGTCGCGCATCGAACAAACCCGCCAGGAAATCATGGCCACCGTCAAGGCCCTGGCCGACGCCGGCGAAGTCGAGATCCAGCTGTTCGCCGAACAGGTGGTCGAATGAAGTCGTTCCGCGCCTACCGCTTCCCGCCGCTGGCCCAGTTCACCAACCTGGCGCACCAGCGCGCCGTGGCGCACAGCCACAGCCAGGGCGGCGACGGCGGCGCCCAATGGGCCGCCTCGGTCAGCGAGGGCTTCGAACAAGGCCAGCGCGACGGTTATGAAATCGGCCTGGCGCGCGGCCAGGAAGACGGCTTCGAAGCCGGCCGCGCCGCCGGCCAGGAACAGGGCCGCGAAGAAGGCCGCCATGAAACCCTGGTGGCCTACGACCAGATGGCCCGCCCGGTCGACGCCATGCTGAAAAGCCTGAAGAAGCTGCGCTCCGACTACCGCGCCGCCCAGCGCAAGGAAGTGGTCGACCTGGTGGCCAAGGTGGCCCGCCAGGTGATCCGCGCCGAACTGGCGCTGCAACCGGTGCAGCTGATGGCCCTGGTCGAGGAAACCTTGGCATCGATGCCACCGACGCGCGAGGAAATCGATGTCTTCCTGAACCCGGAAGAATTGAAGCGCATCGCCGAGCTGGACCCGAAACGTTCCAAGCGCTGGAACCTGATACCCGACGCCCGGCTGGAAGTGGGCGAGTGCCGCATCAAGGCCGGCGACAACGAAGTCGACGCCGGATGCCATCAACGTCTTGCGGCTGTCATGGAACAGGTCGATAATCAACTTCAAGCTGCCGACGGCGGCGACGAACCGGAGAGCGAAGAGTGATCGCTGACGCCTTACGCAATCTCGAACTGGGTTCCGTACCCATGGCGACCCCGACCGGTCGCCTGGTGGGGGCGTCCGGTTTATTGCTTGAGGCCGTCGGTTGCCCTCTGCACACCGGCCAGCGTTGCCAGATTGAGACAGTCAGCGGCGAATGGCTGGACGCGCAAGTGGTCGGTTTCCGCGACAAGCTGTCCTTCCTGATGCCGTTCAAGAAAGCCATCGGCCTGACCACCGGCGCGCGCGTGCTGCCGCTGCCGGAAAAAGTCAGCCTGCAGATCGGCTCCGGCTGGCTGGGCCGCATGGTCAACGGCCTGGGCGAACCGATCGACGGCCTCGGCAAGCTGTCCGGCGACTTCCCGCTCGAAGCGCTGCCGCCGCGCATCCATCCATTGAAAAAGAAACCCGTCACCGAGGCGCTGGACGTGGGCGTGCGCGCCATCAACGCCATGCTCACGCTGGGCAAGGGCCAGCGCGTCGGCCTGATGGCCGGCTCCGGCGTCGGCAAGTCCGTGCTGCTGGGCCTGATGACCCGGCAAACCGTGGCCGACGTGGTGGTGGTCGGCCTGATCGGCGAGCGTTCGCGCGAGGTGCGCGAATTCGTCGAAATGTCGCTCGGCAAGGAAGGCTTGTCCAAGGCCGTGCTGGTGATCGCGCCGGCCGACGAGAGCCCGCTGATGCGCATCATGGCCACCGAACTGTGCCATTCGATCGCGGCCCACTACCGCGACCAGGGCAAGAACGTGCTGCTGCTGGTCGATTCGCTGACCCGCTACGCCATGGCGCTGCGCGAAGTGGCGCTGGCGCTGGGCGAGCCGCCGGCCACCAAGGGCTATCCGCCGTCGGTGTTCTCGGCGCTGCCGCAGCTGATCGAATCGGCCGGCAACGGCGAAAACCAGACCGGCAGCATGAGCGCGATCTACACCGTGCTGGCCGAGGGCGACGACCAGCAGGATCCGGTGGTCGACACCGCCCGCGCCGTGCTCGATGGCCACATCGTCATGACCCGCGAGCTGGCCGAGCGGGGCCACTATCCGGCGATCGACATCGCCGCCTCGATCAGCCGCTGCATGACCCAGGTCATCACCCACGAACACATGCTGGCGGCGCGCGCGCTCAAGGCCAGCATGGCGCGGCACGACCGCGTGCGCGACCTGATCCCGCTGGGCGCCTATGTGCCGGGCGCCGATCCGATCACCGACAAGGCGGTGCAGCTGCACCCCAAGGTCGAGGATTTCCTCTGCCAGGGCACCAAGGAAGAAGCGCCCTTCGCACCGTGCGTCACCCAACTTGAAAAGCTGATGACATGAGCCAACACAACATCCGCAACCTGACCACGCTGGTGGCCCTGCGCAACACCGAGGTGGAGCGCCTGCAGACCGAGCTGGCGGAAAAGGAAAGTTTGCGCGAGCGTTATCAGAAAAACCTGGAGCGCCTGACCGGGCTCTACACGAATAGCGGCGCCAGCGGCAAGCTGCATCCTGCGCTGGCCGGCAACTGCGGCGACTACAAGCAGGCCGTGATGCAGATGGCCGACAGCCACCGGCTCGACCTGCACATGCACGAGGCCGACATGGCGGTGTCGCAGAAGGCGCTCAACGCGGCCTGGGCCAAGCGCGAAGTGCTGGGCAAGGTGCTGAGCAAGCAGCAAAAAGTGGTCCTGCAACAGCAAAATGTGCAGGAACGCAAGCAACATGATGAATTAGCAACGCAACTATGGATACGCGGCCAGAAATAAACGCCGCCGCGAAAAAATAGTTAGAAATATTTTCATAGGGAAACGATTAAGGTCGCCTTATATCAGGGTACACTTCAATCATCCTTACCGGGAGCACGATCATGTCCGTCATCAGCAGTCCTAACTACGATCCGCAGACCACGGCCGAGAAACTGGCGAACGCCTACGTCGCGCCGACCAAGGCCATACTGGACAGCCGCAACACCAAGGCCACCGCCACCGTCAGCGCCCTCGGTACGCTGGGCACGGCGCTGAGCGCCTTCCAGTCGACGCTGCAGGCGCTGGTCACCGGCACGTCCACCGTCAGCGCCGCCTCGGCCACCAGCAGCAATACCGCGATCGCCACCGGCACCGCCAGCTCCACCGCCGTGGCCGGCACCTATTCGTTCTACGTCGAGCAGCTGGCCACCGCCGGCCAGGTGTCCTACAACGTCAGCGACAGCGCCGTCACCGGCGCCGGCGCCGGCTCGATGAAGGTGATGCTGGCCGACGGCTCCAACTTCCAGATCGACCTGGCCACCGCCGACAGCAATATGGACGGCAAACTGTCGGCCAAGGAAATCGCCGCCGCCATCAATGTCGCGGCCAGCAACAACTCGCGCGTCACCGCCTCGACCCTGACCATCAACGGCCAGCCCAAGCTGGTGCTGACCGCCACCCAGACCGGCGCCAACAACGCCATCGCCTCGCTCGACGTCTCGGCGCTGGGCGACCCTGCGCTGCAATCCGACCTGTCGACGCAAAAAGTCGAAGCGGCCGCCAAGGACGCCATCGTCTGGATGGGCGACCAGAACACCGGCACCAAGGTGACGCAGGCGTCGAACACCTTCACCACCATCGACAACGTCAAGTTCACCGTCAAGCAGGCGCAGCTGGCCGGCGCCACGCCGGTGCAGCTGACCATCGGCCCGGACAACAGCGCCACCGCCGCCAACGTGCAAACCTTTGTCGACGCCTACAACAAGCTGCTGGCGGTGTTCAACGCCGTCACTGCGCCGGGCGACCACAGTCCGACCTCGTCCACCGACAGCACGCCGAAGTCGGGCGACGCCGCGCTGTACAACGATTCCGGCGTCACCGCGCTGCGCGCCAGCCTGAGCGCGATGCTGCGCAGCGCCACCGGCGGCAAGTCGCTGATCAGCTTTGGCATCACCGCCGCGCGCGACGGCACCCTGTCGCTCGACAGCGCCCGCCTGCAGAAGACCATCGCCGCCGATCCGGGCAAGATGGACCAGCTGTTCGGCCGCGCCGGCATCGGCGTCGACAGCGGCGTGCTCGGTTCGATGAACAAGCTGGTCAACACCTGGACCAATTCCGCGACCGGCCTGATCGGCGGCCGCAAGACCGCCGCCACCAAGGTGGTGGACGACGTGGCCAAGCGCCAGGTGGCGCTGCAAAGCCAGTTCGACAATTCCTACAAACGCTACTTGGCGCAGTTCAGCGCGCTGCAGCAGTTGCAGGCGTCGATGACCAGCACCTCGAATATGTTCTCGGCGATGTTCTCGTCGAACAGCAACAACTAAGCCTCAACCCCAGCATTAACGACCATTACGGTGAACACCATGTTGAACCAGGAAGCCTACAGCAGTTACCACTCCACCAATCTGGACGCCCAGGTGGCACGGGCGTCGCCGATCGAACTGGTGCTGGTGCTGACCGACGGCCTGCTCGAAGAGCTGGCCCGCGCGCGCGGCCACATCGTCGGCAAGCGCTACGAGCTCAAGGCCAACAGCCTGAACAAATGCACCGACATCATCAACGGCCTGGCCAGTTCGCTGGACTTCGACAATGGCGGTGAAGTGGTGGAAAACCTGGGTCGCCTGTACGACTACTGCGCCGGCCGCCTGTACACGGCCGGCGTCAGCCTGGACCCGACCATCGTCGATGAAGTCACGACGCTGCTGACCACCATCAAAAAGGGCTGGCTGGGTGTGCAGGCCAAAAATGGATAGGCAACGCACCTTGCTGCAAATGGCGCAGAAAATGAGCGCCGCCATCGCTTCGCAGGACTGGAAGATGCTGGCGGCGATTAACACGTTAATGGCGACCACGCTGCCGCAGATGGCGGCCCAGGGCCCGTGGAGCAGCGCCGAGTGGGCCGCGCTGGCGGCCTTGCGCCAGGTACACGAGCAAGCAGTGGAAGCCTGCAACGCCGCCACCGGGGATCTGGACCGGCGGCTGCAGGAAATGCAGACCAACAAAGAAGGCTGGCTGGCATATGCGCTGGACAGCGAACAGTTAGAGACCGGAATCCAAGCATGACCATGACACTCTCCAGCGCTACGGCCGCGGCAAAAGCCGCGAAAGCCGAACTGACCGCTCCGGTGGCCTCCAATCATGGCGGCCTCGATGGCATGCCGACGTCCGCGCCCAATCGCAACGCCGACGCCAATACCGGCAGCCGCGTTCCGCCGAAATCGGCTCCGCTGACCGGCAACAACAAGAATCCGGTCACCGCCAACGGCAAGTCCCAGCCGAACGGCAACAGCCGCACGCCGCTGGCCAGCAACCAACCCAAGCCGACGCCGGCGCCGCGCAGCGCCACCCCGTCCAGCCAGAACGATCCGGTCAGCTACCCGGGCCGCGAGCAGGGCGAACCCGCCGCCGATGAAGCGGCCACCGTCGCGCCGCTGTTTGCCCAGCTGCTGAACCTGGCCGACCAGGCCGCCGCCGGCGCCGAACTGGCCGCCGTCGATACCGGCACGGACAGCGGCAGCGACGGCAAGGCCGACAGCGCCGCCGGCAGCGGCAGCGCCAGTACCGCCACGCTGGTGCCGGCGATGTTCGGCAACCTGCTGGCCCAGGCCGTACCGCTGGCCGCGCCCGTCCCGGCCGCCGGCGCCAGCGGCGACAACGCCGCGCGCACCGACGCCGTCGGCGCCACCGCCACGCTCAACAGCGCCGCCACCCGTTTGAACCTGTCCGCCGTCGGCGTGGCCGTCACCCCTGCCCCGCTGCCATCGGCCGCCGCCCAGAACGCCGACGACGGCACCGCCGCGGCAGCTGCTGCTTCGGCTACGGCCGCCGCTGCCGCCGCCGCCGCGCAGCCTGCCAGCACGGTCCCGGCCGGCACGCCGCAAAACATTTACGCCATGGCCAACAGCGCCGCGCTCGGCGCACAGGTCCAGCAAAGCCAGGCCGATGCGCCGGCCCCGGCCCCGGCATCGTCGGCCGCACCGGCGGCCAGCCGGGGGGCGGGGGCGTCGAGGCTATCTTCCGCCAGCCCTACGTGAAGTCGGAAGTGCTGGACCTGGAAGGCACCTACGATGCGGCCAACTGGAAATTCCCCGGCCAGGCCGGTACCAC
>NZ_WHUF01000019.1 GCF_009380165.1 Rugamonas rivuli | reverse complement strand
ATTCACCATAACCTGCTAAGGTTATAGGGACAAGCCGTACGGGCAATTAGTATCAGTTAGCTTAATGCATTACTGCACTTCCACACCTGACCTATCAACGTCCTGGTCTCGAACGACCCTTCAAAGAGCTCAAGGCTCTGGGAAATCTCATCTTAAGGCAAGTTTCCCGCTTAGATGCTTTCAGCGGTTATCTCTTCCAGACTTAGCTACCCGGCAATGCCACTGGCGTGACAACCGGTACACCAGAGGTCTGTCCACTCCGGTCCTCTCGTACTAGGAGCAGCCCCCTTCAAATTTCCAACGCCCACGGCAGATAGGGACCAAACTGTCTCACGACGTTTTAAACCCAGCTCACGTACCACTTTAAATGGCGAACAGCCATACCCTTGGGACCGGCTACAGCCCCAGGATGTGATGAGCCGACATCGAGGTGCCAAACTCCCCCGTCGATATGAACTCTTGGGAGGAATCAGCCTGTTATCCCCAGAGTACCTTTTATCCGTTGAGCGATGGCCCTTCCATACAGAACCACCGGATCACTATGTCCTACTTTCGTACCTGCTCGACTTGTCAGTCTCGCAGTTAAGCACGCTTATGCCATTGCACTATTAGCACGATGTCCGACCGTACCTAGCGTACCTTCGAACTCCTCCGTTACACTTTAGGAGGAGACCGCCCCAGTCAAACTGCCTACCATGCACTGTCCCCGACCCGGATAACGGGCCAAGGTTAGAACCTCAAATGAACCAGGGTGGTATTTCAAGGATGGCTCCACGAGAACTGGCGTCCCCGCTTCAAAGCCTCCCACCTATCCTACACAGATTGATTCAAAGTCCAATGCAAAGCTACAGTAAAGGTTCATGGGGTCTTTCCGTCTAGCCGCGGGTAGATTGCATCATCACAAACACTTCAACTTCGCTGAGTCTCGGGAGGAGACAGTGTGGCCATCGTTACGCCATTCGTGCAGGTCGGAACTTACCCGACAAGGAATTTCGCTACCTTAGGACCGTTATAGTTACGGCCGCCGTTTACTGGGACTTCAATCAAGAGCTTGCACCCCATCATTTAATCTTCCAGCACCGGGCAGGCGTCACACCCTATACGTCCACTTTCGTGTTTGCAGAGTGCTGTGTTTTTATTAAACAGTCGCAGCCACCAGTTTATTGCAACCCGTTCGCCCTACTGAAGTAAATCAGCCAAGCTACAAGGGCGTACCTTTTCCCGAAGTTACGGTACCAATTTGCCGAGTTCCTTCTCCCGAGTTCTCTCAAGCGCCTTAGAATACTCATCTCGCCCACCTGTGTCGGTTTGCGGTACGGTCTCGTATGACTGAAGCTTAGAGGCTTTTCTTGGAACCACTTCCGATTGCTTCAGCACCTAAATGCCTCGTCCCGATCCCTTGAATTCCGCGCCCGGATTTGCCTAAGCGCCTTCTATGAACCAGAAACTGACTATTCCAACAGTCAGACAACCTTCCGCGATCCGTCCCCCCATCGCATCATACGACGGTGCAGGAATATTAACCTGCTTCCCATCAGCTACGCATCTCTGCCTCGCCTTAGGGGCCGACTCACCCTGCTCCGATGAACGTTGAACAGGAAACCTTGGGCTTACGGCGTGGGGGCTTTTCACCCCCATTATCGCTACTCATGTCAGCATTCGCACTTCTGATACCTCCAGCATCCTTTACAAGACACCTTCGCAGGCTTACAGAACGCTCTCCTACCATAT
>NZ_WHUF01000018.1 GCF_009380165.1 Rugamonas rivuli | reverse complement strand
AGGCATGCCGCCAGCGTTCAATCTGAGCCAGGATCAAACTCTTCAGTTTAATCTCTGTTTATTTGGCATTTCTGCCACCGTGATTGCTCACGGGTCGCTCACTCAAAATACTGACAGGCCACTACTTTCGTAGCGCCTATTTCAATTACTTCTTGTGAACATTTGATATTTTAAGTATCAGCAGGACTAGCCTGCTGTGCACTTTCATCAAACGTCCACACTTATCGACTGTTAATTTTTAAAGAACTTTATTCGGCACTGCTTGCTTGCTGCGGAGCGTTGTGTCCGTCAGCGAAGAAGAAAGAGTATGAAGCGTTTAGATCGTTTCGTCAACCCCTTCTTTTTCCCACTTCACTCAGCATTTACATGCGTCGTTCTGCGAGGGGGCGAACTATAGCAAAGCCTCACCAATATCTGCAAGGCCTTTTTTCGAACTGCTACAATCGCGCCCTTTAGAACATGGCGAGAAAGCACGCAATGACCAATAACACTATCAAGCGCGGCGGCTTTAGCTCCAGCTTCGGCGTACTGGCGGCGACGCTGGGCTCCGCCGTCGGCCTCGGCAATATATGGAAGTTCCCTTATCTGACGGGCGCCAATGGCGGCGCCGGTTTCCTGCTGATCTATCTGTTAGCGACGCTGGTCATCGGCTTGCCGGTGATGATCGCGGAGATCACGATGGGCCGCGCGGCCAAAGCCAATCCGATCACAGCGCTGCAAAATCTCAGCCCTAAAAAAAGCCTGCCATGGTGGCTGGTCGGCGTGGCCGGCATGGCTGCAGCGTTCCTGATCCTGTCCTTCTATTCCGAAGTGGTGGCCTGGGTTTTCGCCTATGTGTTCAAAGCAATCGGCGGCTCCATCCTCAGCAGCGATCGGCATGTCACCGAAAGCGCTTTCGGCGCCTTGATCGCAGACCCTGTGCAATCGCTGTTGTGGCAGTGGGGCGTGCTCGCCTTCATCGGCGGCATCCTGCTGATGGGTGTGACGAAAGGCATCGAAGGCATCGCAAAGAAGCTGATGCCGATCTTGTTCCTGCTGTTGCTGCTGCTATGCGCGGTCAGCCTGTCGCTGGACAAGGCGGCCGATGGCCTGGCCTTCCTGTTCCGTCCCGACTTCAGCAAGATCACTGCAGGCGTCATCCTGACGGCGATGGGCCTGGCTTTCTTCAAGCTGTCGCTGGGCATGGGCACGATGATGACCTACGGCTCCTACTTCCGCGACGACCAGAATATTCCGCAGACCACGCTGCGCGTGATGGCCGCCGACCTGTGCGTCTCCATGTTGGCGGGCATCGCCATCTTCCCTGCGGTATTCACCTTCGGCTTTGAGCCGGCGGCCGGCCCGGCGCTGGTGTTCATCACTATCCCAGCAGTCTTCTCGCAAATTCCAGGCGGCCAATTGCTGATGATCGCCTTCTTCGTGCTGGCCTCGGTTGCCGCCACCGGCGCCATGTTGTCGCTGATGGAAGTGCCGGTCGTGATCCTGCATGAGCGCTTCGGCCTCAGCCGCGCGAAGGCCACGCTGCTGACCATCGCAGGCCTGATGCTGCTGGGCTCCAGCTGCGCACTGACCAACAATGTGCTGGCCGACTTCAAACTGTTCGGCATGAATATGTTCGACCTGTTCGACTTCGTTTCCTCCAACGTGCTGCTGCCGTTGGGTGGCATCCTGCTAGCCTTGTTCGTGGGTTGGGTATGGGGCGCGGACAAGTTCACGCAGGCACTGTCGAACCAGGGCACGCTGGCCAACCAGGCGACGATACGCGTGGTGTTCTTCCTGCTGCGCTACGTGTCGCCGGTGCTGGTTCTTTTGGTAATGTTGAAGGGATTGAATTTGCTATAGGCGCAACGGTCTCGCTCTTTTTTCACCGCCGTTTGAGCAGTATGCCTATACTGTCTCCACCGTGAATTCCTCAGGCTTCAAGATGAACCAGAGCGAGATCCCCGTAGTGCCGATGCCGACGATACTCATCGTCGACGACTCCCTTTCCTATCTGGCGGCACTGCTGGACCGGCTCGAACGGCACGGCTTCATGATCGTGCTGGCGCAGACCGCCGCCGAAGGTTTGATGCGCGCCGAGTTCGCCGAGCCCGACCTGATCCTGCTCGATGTGGTCATGCCCGGCATCGACGGCTTCGAAGCCTGCCGCCGCTTGAAGGCCGGCAAGGCCACCAAGGATATCCCGGTCATCTTCATGACCGGCCTGACCGATCCGAAACAAAAAGTGACAGGCTTCGATGCCGGTGGCGTGGACTACATCACCAAGCCGTTCCAGATCGAGGAAGTGCTGGCGCGCATCAACACCCATCTGGCGCTGCGCCGGGCCAACCGCGAATTACAGGATATGGTCGCGACGCTGGACAAGGCGCGCGCAGACCTGATGCGCAACGAGCGCCTGGCGGGTCTGGGCGCCATGGTGGCCGGCATCGCGCACGAGCTGAACACGCCGATCGGCAACAGCCTGATGGCGTCCACCACGTTTGAAATGCAGACCGATGAAATCGGCAAGCACCTGGAGCTGGAGGGCGGCATCACGCGCAAGGAGTTTGAGCACTACATCAAGAATGCCCAACTGTCGGTGGATATCCTGAGCCGCAACCTGCACCGCGCGGCGGACATCGTCACCAACTTCAAACAGGTCGCAGTCGACCAGACCAGCTCGCAACGGCGCAGTTTTCTATTGGCGGAAGTGGTGGCCGGGAATGTGC
The DNA here is from genome assembly GCF_009380165.1 of Rugamonas rivuli. Lineage (GTDB taxonomy): Bacteria > Pseudomonadota > Gammaproteobacteria > Burkholderiales > Burkholderiaceae_D > Rugamonas > Rugamonas rivuli. The sequence goes on along the minus strand of NZ_WHUF01000018.1, from coordinate 2,014 downwards.
TGACCTTGCAGCCGACCATCAAGCGCACGCCCTTCGTGATCCAGCAGCGCATCCCTGTGGACCTGATGATGGAAAGCTACCCCGGCCCGATCGGGCAGGTGATCACCAACCTGATCAACAACGCCATCCTGCACGGCTACGAAGGCCGCACGGCGGGACTGATCGACATCTCGGCCAGCCTGTCCGGGCATGGGCTGGTATCGCTGTCGGTGGAGGATCACGGCGCCGGCATCAAGAAGGAAGACCTGTCGCGGATCTTCGATCCCTTCTTCACCACCAAGCTGGGCGTGGGCGGCTCCGGGCTGGGCCTGAACATCGTCCACAACATCGTCACCGAGATCCTGGGCGGCGCCATCGATGTCGTTAGCGAACTCGGCGGCGGCACGCGATTTACGCTGACGCTGCCGATGCTCGCACCGACACGCTAGGCCTTACTCCTGCGACCAGAGCGACAGTGCTCCAGCTGGCTGAGGCGGCATGCCAGTAACCATCGGCGTCGGAATCACATTGCTCACAATCGCATACGTGAACGAACCATCGGTCTTCGTATAGCGGTAAGCGCGCCACGAGGTCCTGGTCAGCGCATCGAAATTGTACAAATCAGCCTTCAGCGCTTTGTTGACCGAGGCGGCAGGATAGACGCTGCTGCCGGCGGATGTCGTCACCGTCGCATTGCCGGCGGCATCAAAGGTGATCGAGGCGCCACTTTGCGCGGCGCAATCCTCGCGCTGCGTAGTCAGCGTTTGTCCGGCCAGGTCGGCGGCGGTGAGCAGTACCTTGGAAGTATTATTGACCAGCACATCGGTGGACTTGAACGGCTTGGCGGAGCCGGACGGCGACTGGCACAACATCAGCAATGTCGGCACGCGACCGTCGCCGCTTGCCGATACGCTGGCCGAAGCCGTAATCTGGCCGCGGTAGGCGATGGCGCTGCCCGGGCCGGCGGACTCGCCAAAGTCGATCTCACGCTCGCCGAGGCCGAAGACCAGCTCGCCGCCAAAGGAAGGCACGATGCCCGAGCCGTATGTATAGCGGTACTGCACCGATGTGCCGACATCCGAGTAGAGATCCTGGAATCCCGTGTACGCCGCGCGATATCCCGGCTTCGTATTCTTTTGCTCCAGGACCGCCGCGGCTATGGTCGCCTGGAAGGCAGCCAGGTCGGTATCCTTGTTCACCTTGGCCAGCAGGTCGCGTCCGACGTCGGTCAGCGGCGCCTCGTTCTGGACATTCGCTGCCGCCAGGGCAGTCAGGTAGCGGGTGGTGACTTCGGTTTTTTTGCTCATCGCCAGTTGATCGTCCGCCTGCGCGCCGGCCATGATGGCCAGTGCCAGCAGCGGGCGTGTGATCGCCTTGCTTTCGAGCTGCCCAACCCAGTATTGGCGGCCGCCGGTATCGGCGCTGCGGCTGAAGACATTGAGATAAATAGTATTAACGAATTCGGCATCGCTGCCTGCGTTGATATTTACCGCTTCTGGACTGGAGACGAATCCATCCACGATCATTTTGGTAAAACTATTGTCGATGTAGGCCGCGAGCAGCTCTGCAGGAGTGGTCGGCAGATTGAGCTTGTCGAATGCGACGTTCCAGAAGAGGAAGCCGGCAGTGTCTGGAGGGCGGGCGAAATAGGCCAGATATAAACTCTGCACCACGGCGATATGCGAAACGGCGGTAGGCGGCGCGGTAGGACCGCTTGCTCCCTGGCGCAGACCCGCAGTGTGCGTTTCGGCGCTGCCACCGCCCGAGCCACCGCAGGCAGCCAGCGCGGATGCCAACAGGCTGATAGATACGAGCTGCAATGTGCGTGACATGTTCATCTCCCTTGATGTGGTTGTCAATAATATATGACACCCGGCAGGGTTATGAAATAAACAATGTAACAAATGTAAAAAAGCCCACCAAGATCACTTGGTGGGCTTTTTCATATAACTAGCCTGACGATAACCTACTTTCACACTGGTTGCAGCACTATCATCGGCGCAGAGTTGTTTCACGGTCCTGTTCGGGATGGGAA
>NZ_WHUF01000017.1 GCF_009380165.1 Rugamonas rivuli | reverse complement strand
TCAATGCCTGATGACCATAGCAAGTTGGTCCCACCCCTTCCCATCCCGAACAGGACCGTGAAACAACTCTGCGCCGATGATAGTGCTGCAACCAGTGTGAAAGTAGGTTATCGTCAGGCTAGTTATAAGAAGAAGCCCACCAGGTGATCCTGGTGGGCTTTTTTGCGTTCAGCGATATACTCTCACCATGAACGAACACACAGCGAGAAACGTTGTACTGGTACGGGCCATCGAGCTCGCCGACCAAAATAAAGAAGTTCTTAGCGACGACGATCGCATGTATGCCAGCCGCAGCGCGCGCGAACTCGCGCAATGGCAAGCGTCGGATAACAAAGCCGAAGTAACGGCCGATGATTTCCTGCAGCAGCGCGCAGAACAAATCCTGAAACGCCTCTCCGAACGCACGCCCGCGTTTGCGACCTTCGCCAAACAGCGCACCAGTTGGCAAGCTTTCTCCCTGGCTGTCCCCATCATTGCGTTGCTGCTCGGCGCCGGCCTCGACCGCATTACCGACCCGCATCGCGTCGACCTGCTTTCTGCGCCATTGCTGTTGATCGTCACCTGGAACATATTGGTGTACCTGGGCTTGCTCGTATTGCTGCTGAAACCTGTGTCCCCGCTTGCCTGGCCCTGCCGGGAACTGCTGCGCAAGCCGCGCTTGCCGCGCAACCTGCCACAACCCCTATTCTCCGGTGTGCTGAGTTTTGCGGCGGAATGGATGCAGCTGAGTGCCATGCTCAACGCCGCGCGACTGAGCCGCACCATACATCTGAGCGCAGCGATGTTCGCGCTTGGCGCGCTGGCCTCGCTGTATGCGCGGGGCGTCTGGTCGCAATACGCGGCTGGCTGGGAGAGCACCTTCCTCGATGCCGGCCAGGTGCACAGTCTGCTGTCCGTGCTGTTCGCGCCGGCGGTGGCTGTATTCCATCTACAAGATTTTTCGCTCGCCGAAGTGACGGCCCTGCGCTTCCCGCAAACCACCGCCGCTGACGGCGGCGCTCGCTGGGTGCATTTGTATGCGGCGACTATCCTGCTGCTGGTCGTGCTGCCGCGCCTGCTGCTGGCTGCGGTCGGTAATTGGCGGGCCGCGCGATTGGCGCAGCACTTTCCGCTCGATCTCGATCAGCCATATTTCCGCCAGCTCAGTGGCAGCATTGGTATCGCCGCCGGTGGCACGCTGCGCGTGCTGCCCTACAGTTTTACCGTTGATGAGGCACGCCATAAAGGCTTGACCCAAGTTGCGGTCGCGATGTTCGGCGAGCAGGGCCGCTTGATGCTGCGGCCATCGCTCGCGTACGGCGAGGAGCCGCAAGCGGTCCTGCGCGATACGGATCTTGGCGTGGACACCACGGCGGCCTTGTTCAATCTGTCGGCCACGCCGGAAAAAGAAAACCACGGCGCGTTCCTCGACTATCTGGTGGCCGCATCAGCGCGCGACATCATCGTTTTACTGGACGAGTCCTCTTATCTGGCGCGCATGGGCGAACAAGCCGACGCCCGAGTACGCCTGGCGGAACGCACCGCGCTCTGGCAGCAGTTCTGCGCTTTCCATCAAGCCAAAGCCAGCGTCGTCAACCTGCTGAAACCCCATGCATAGAGAATCCCTCATTCAACTCGCGCTGATCTCGCACACCAACAACGGCAAGACCACGTTGGCGCGCACGCTGATCGGCATGGACATCGGTGAAGTGCGCGATGCCGCCCATGTGACGATTTTTGCAGAGTCCCATACGCTGCTTGAGACTACACAGGGCGACAGCCTGCTGCTGTGGGATACGCCGGGCTTCGGCGATTCCGTGCGCTTGCTGAGGCGGCTGTCGCAAGCGGGCAATCCGATCGGCTGGTTCCTGCGCGAAGTCGTCGATCGTCACCGCGACCGCGCGTTCTGGTTGAGCCAGCAAGCGCTGCGTGCCGCCAGGGACGAGGCCGATGTCGTGCTGTACCTGGTGAGCTCCGCCGAGCATCCGGACGACACCGGCTATCTGCCGGCGGAGATGAAGATACTCGAATGGCTGGGCAAGCCGGTGCTGGTCCTGCTCAACCAGATGGGACCTCCACGTCCCGCCGCGGAAGAGCTTGCGGAGCAGGCCCGCTGGCGCGATCATCTGCGCCAGTATCCCGCCGTGCGCGAGGTACTGGCGCTGGATGCATTCGCGCGCTGCTGGACACATGAGCGCGTCTTTTACGAAGCGGTCGGCAAGCAGTTGGATGCGAGCAGGCAGTCTGCATATGCGCGACTGTTCGCGGTATGGGAGTCCAACAATGCGCGCCGTTACGATCAGGCGATGCAGTTGCTGGCCACGCAGCTGGTGATGGCCGCTCGGGACAGCGAGGCCGTCGAAGCCGAGTCCAGAAGCATGCTCAAGTCGGCGCTGAAAGTCGTCGGCATTGGACAGAGCGAAGAGCTGCAACGGCAGGACCGCGCGATGGCCGCATTGATTGCCCGCCTGAACGAGAGTACCGGCAGGATGACGCGCGAACTGCTGTTACTGCATAAGCTGGATCCCGCTGAGGCATCCAAGATCAATGCCCGGGTGCGCGACAATTTTGTGGTGCGCGCGCCCATCGACAAGGCGCAGGCGGGTTTGCTGGGGGCGATGATTTCTGGCGCCGCGACCGGATTGTCGGCTGACCTGATGACTGGTGGCCTCAGCCTTGGTGGCGGCGCACTGGTGGGCGGCATCGTCGGCGCGCTGACGTTTGCCGGCGCGGCCTGGGGATTCAACTCCACCACCGACCGCAATCAGGCAACGGTGCAGTTTGCCTCAGCATTTATGCGCACGCTGGTGGTGGCGGGTGTCTTGCGCTATCTGGTCGTGGCGCACTTTGGCCGTGGCCGGGGGAATTTTATCGACGGCGAGGCGCCGGCATTTTGGCAGAATGAAGTGGAGCAGGAAGTCGCGCGGCACGAAGCGGCGCTGGAGGATTTCTGGCAACGCGTGCGCGGCGAAAAAACGGCGGACCACGGCGCTAGCCTGGCCCAGCCGTTGATACAGCAGATCGCTACAGCCACGCTGGCGCGGCTGTACCCTTCGGTCGATCAGAACTGATAGCGCGCACCGAACGAAATCAGCGACACCTCGCTCTTGCTGAGGTAAGTGCCTTCCAGGCTCAGCGAGAAGCTCCGGTTGAAGGCGTAACGCACGCCGAGGCCGACGACAGGGTCGGTATCGGTGCGGTCGGCCATTGCAACACGGGTGGATTTCATCGTCGTGCGGCCAACGCCAGCGCGGCCGTACAGGCTGAAGTGTGCGTCGAGCGGTACCGTGCCCAGCGCCGCGATGCCATAGTGGCTGTCGGGATAGTAGCCGGCGTCTGCCAGCAAGCCGCGGAACGGATTGAAGCTCAGGCTGCGAGTGTAGACTTCGAAGCCGAAATTCGGCGTGAACTGGTAGCCGGTGTTGGCACCCAGGGAAATGTCGTTGCTGTTGTCGGCGTACTTGGACGAGACCGATGCGCGGGCGGTGTCGATGCCGACATACACGCCGGGCTCGAAGCCGGGGGCCGCAAACGATGGCGCGGACGCAGCCAATAGTGCCAGCGCCGCGGCGCTGAGGAAAGTGTGTCGCATAAAGCTCCTGAATAATGGAAGTGGTACTACGTGCTGGCGGTATTAACTATTTTTTAATATCGCCATTTACCGCATAGTATCTTCATATTATTTTTAAAGCAATCTTGCCGATTCGGCTGGCCGCACAGCCAGCAGGCGGCGCATTGCGTGCGCTTCCTCGCCTGGACTGCGGCCGAAGAAGCGTTTGAATTCGCGGCTGAATTGCGAGGGGCTCTCGTAGCCCACTTGCGCCGAGGCGGATTGCGCCGTCATGTCGCTGCGCGCCATCAGCAGCCGCGCCTGGTGCAGGCGTGCCGATTTCAGATATTGAATGGGCGTGCAGTGCGTGACCGACTTGAAATGCACGTGGAAGGCCGGCACGCTCATGTTGGCTTCGGCGGCCAGCAGGCCGACGTCGATGTCCGCCGCATAATCGGCGTGGATGCGGCGCAGCGCTTTGGCGATCCGCCCGAACTGGCCCTGGTTGGTCAGCGCCGCGCGCATGGCGGCGCCTTGTTCGCCCATCAGAACCCGGTAGCAGATCTCGCGCACGATGGCGGGGCCGAGCACGCGCGCTTCCAGTGGCGAACTCAGCGCTTCAAGCAGGCGCAGCACGGTTTCGCTCAGGCGCTCGTCCATGCGGGTGGTCATCATACCCTTGGGCATGGCCGGCACTTCGTTGTCGGTCTGGTCGATGGCGAACATCAGGTCGGCCAGGGTGGTGCGGTCGACGCGCACCGAGAGTCCCAGGAACGGTTCTTCCGGCGTGGCATCCGTGGTGCTGGTGAACGGCATGGGTACGGCGACCACAAGGTAATGTTCGGCGTCGAACTGCAGCACGTCGTTGCCGAAGTAGGCTCGCTTGCGTCCCTGGAGCACGATGGCGATACAGGGATCGGACATGGCTGGCGTTTTGGTCGAGCTGCAATTCGAACGAGTCAGGCGGACGTCGTCCAGCGCCGATAAGGTGTAGCCCTCGTTTGGCGCCAGCTGCTGGTGCAGTGCGATCATGCGTTCCACGTGCGTGTCCTTTCTCTTTGGGTCTTGAATAGGAATGATCCATGATTCCCGATGCCGCTGCCAGCTTCTTGCAAAGGTTCTATAGGATTAGGCAAGAAGTGCATAGACATGTGCATTCGCAGCATGGACTTTGATCCGTAAGATGCAGTCTGGTGTTAATGCCATTGAAAGGACCGCATCATGACAGCTATTTCACAAGCACATCGCAAGGTTATCCTGATTGCCGGCGCCAGCCGGGGCTGCGGTCCGGCGACAGCCCGCCGGTTGGCGGGCGAAGGGCATCATGTGGTCCTGGGAGCGCGCCGGTCCAGCAAGCTGCATGCGCTGGTAACGGAAATCCGCGCGGCAGGCGGCTCGGCTGAATGGTATGCGCTGGATGTATCGCAGCCGGAGGAAATGCGCGAATTCCTGGCATTTGCCGAAGACGTGCACAAGCGCGTTGATATTCTGATTAATAATGTTTGACAGAATCACAGGGGGTTTGCTATAGTTCGCCCCCTCGCAGAACAACGCATGTAAATGCTGAGTTAGGTGAGAGAAAGAAGAGCTTGACGAGATAAACGAAACAGTTCATAATCTTGCCTCTTCGCTGATGAACACAACGCTTCTTCAGCAAGCAGTACCGAATAAAGTTCTTTAAAAATTAACAGTCGATAAGTGTGGACGTTTGATGAA
>NZ_WHUF01000016.1 GCF_009380165.1 Rugamonas rivuli | reverse complement strand
CGGCGGGCGGCTCTGCCGCTGGCGGCGCCGGCTCGGCGGCAGGCTGCGGCGCCGGCTTGGGCCGGGGCTTGGGCGCGGGCTTGGCCGCTGCCGGCAAAGGCTGCAGCTCTGCCGCAGGCGGCGTGTCCACATGCTTGGGCAGCGCCAGCCGCAGCTGGGCGGTCATCAACGACGGCGGCAGCGGCGAGGGACGATGCGTCTGCGCCGCGAGCCGGCCGCCCACCCAATCGATCGCCAGGTAATGCAGCGCCAGCGTGGCCGCGCACAATAGCAGCAGGCGGCGGCGTTGGAATAGATGGGTGCTTAAGCTCATGGCGCTAGTTTAACGTGTTCGGCCCGAGTCCGCGCCCACTGCGCAATGTTGTCAAAATCTTTTGAAGCACGCGCCTTTATCTGCTACGCTGGTCGATATTCCTATAGGAGACTTCCATGGCCCACACACAAATGCCAAACATACCAGGTGCAGCAGTGATGACGGATACGCTGGATTTCGTCAAGAGCCTGTGGGGCAGCATGAGCGTGCCCGGGCTGACGGCGCCCACGCTGTCGGTGGAAGAGCTGGACAAGAAGATCAACGACCTGAAAGCCGTCGAGACCTGGCTGAACCTCAATATGAGCATGCTGCGCGGTAGCATCCAGGCGCTGGAAGTGCAGCGCGGGACCATCGCCACGCTCAAGTCGGTCGGCGCCAGCCTGGCGGCCGCGGTCAACCAGCCGCACAGCAGCGATCACAAATCCATCTTCGACGCCAACCCGTACGCGTCGGCCTTCTTCCACCACGCGCGCGAAGCGGACAAGGACAAGGCCGCGACGCCGGCACCTGCGCCGGCAGCCGCTCCGGCAGCAGCGGCTGCGGCCAAGCCGGATGCGGCGGCATCGGCCAAGCCGGCCGCCGATACGGCAGCTGCGCAAATGGCCAATCCGGCGGTCTGGTGGAATATGCTGCAGGATCAGTTCAAACAGGCCGTGTCGACGGCGATGGCGTCCGAATCGATGATGGCCAGCGCCGCCGCGCGCGCCAGCGATACGGCGGCCAAGTTCGCGGCAGCCGCCACGCCGCCGGCCGCCAAGGCCAAACCTGCGCCAGCGCCGGCAGCCACGCCGGCCGCGGCCCCGAAGAAAGCACCCGCTAAAAAACGCGCCGCTCCCGCCAAGGCCAAGCCGGCCGTCAACTAGCCGTCGCGAGCCACTACGATTGCTACGCCAGCCGCTGGATGCGGATGGCGTCAATCAGGCCGTCGGCCTGACGCTGCACTTTCTCGATATCGATCAAGCCCTCTTCTTCGAGCTGTCTGGCGCTGTCGTGTGCGGACTGAAAACTATCCAGCGTGTCTCCCTTGGCAGCGACCGGGCGTATCCACGCCACGCTGCCGACTTTCATTTTTGTATAAACTTCTTTTGCGATATCGCGCATATTTTAGTGCCCTTTATTTGCCCTCAATATTGACAGCGAATCAAGGCGCAGCCGGGGCCGCGCCGAAATTCAGTGTAATCATTTGCCGTCCCGGAAACAAGGCCGTCACCGGCCCCGCTGTTGCGCTGATCCGTCACTCGCGCGGATCGTGGACGGCGCCGTTGGCCGCCTCGTACTCGGTGGCGGCGGCAGCGGCCACCACGCCCGACATCGGCGCCAGCATCGCCAGCTGCTCCATCAGCTGGGCGAAGCGCTGCTGTCCCGGCGCGATGGCGTCGACATGCATCAGCACCGCGATCGCCTCTTCCGCCAGCTCACGCACATAGCCGGTCTGCTGCAATTGCGAGATCAGGATCTGCGCTGAATTGAACAGGATGCGCATATTGTGCGGCAGCGCCTTGCGCGCCACCCGCATCCACTCGACCGCCTCGATCAGCTTACCGGTCTTCCACAGCAGCACGCCCTTGTTCATCATGTCCGCCGCTTCCTTGCGCGAAGCCTTGATCAGCTCCATGCCTTCGTCGGTCATGCGCGCCTTGTCGAAGATCTTCTGCACGTCCTCCAGCAGCGGCACGTTGTCGTGGTTGTTGCGGGTGACGTAGCACAGCAGGCCCACCGGCGCCTCCTTGACGCCGACCGCGAACAGCAGCGTCGCCATGTCCAGGCAGGTCTCGGTGTCCGGCCGCTGCTTGGTTTCGTCGGCCAGCATCGCCTCCAGCTCGTCGCCGGATTTGCGCGCGCGCCGGTAGTCGCCGGTCTCGTGATAGACCAGGCCCTCGGTGATCTTGGCGCGCAGCTCGACCTGGTCGCCGCCGAACTGGTGGACCGCCGCGTTCAACAGGCGTATGGCTTCCTTGGTGTCGTTCTTTTGCGCGCACACGCGCGCCAGGCCGAAGAAGGCGTCGACCGTCTTCATCACCGAGTACTCGCCGATCTCTATGCATTTGCGGAAGGCCTTCTCCGCCACCGGGATGTTGCCCAGCTTGAGCGCGGTCTGGCCCAGCGCACGCTGGCGCGGCACCGAGTTCGGCGACAGCTTGGCGGCCTTTTCCAGCACGCCGAAGGCTTCCTCGGTCTTGCCCTGCAACTGGAAGGTCTTGGCCAGCTGGTCGAAGGCGTCGATGTAGAAGCGGTTGTCGGTGATCACCGCCTGGAACATCGTCAGCGCCGTTTCGAGTTCGCCGTTGTTCATCAGGATCTTGGCCAGGCCGCAGCGCGCCCAGTTGTAGTCGCGCTCTTCCAGCACATGCTCGTACACCTTGCGCGCCAGTTCCGGCTCGCCGCTCTTGAGCATCAGCGTGGCCTTCATGCGCTGCAGGTCGATCTCGTGCAGCGGGTTGTGGGCGATCTGCTCGTCGCACAGGCGGGCCGCGCGCAGGTAGTCCTTGTCGGCAAAGGCCTGGTCGATTTCGCGGAAGATCTGCTTCTTGTTCCACACGCGGTTCAGGCGCGTCAGCAGCACGCCTTCAGTGATCGGCTTGATGATGTAGGCGTCCGGCTGGTGCTCGGCCGCGCCCATCACCGACTCCACGCTTTTCTCGGCGGAGACCATCAGCCACACGCTGCTGGGCAGCATCAGGTTGCGGATGCGCGCTTCCTCCAGCACCTGCTGGCCGTTCTTGCCGTCGCCGAGGTTGTAATCGCACAGCACCACGTCGTAGCGGGTCTTCGACAGCAGCACCATGGCCTCGCCGCCGCTGGCCGCCTGGTCGATATGCTTGGCGCCGAGGTTGCGCAGCGATTCGCGCAGCAGCTGGCGGATGCCGACGAAATCGTCGACCAGCAGGTAGTGCTTCTCGGCCCAGTCGACATCGCCGGCCGCCGCGGAGGCGATTGCTTCGACGCCGCTCATGGCAGGCGCAGTATGAAGCAGCCGCCGCCCAACACGCCGCCGTTCTCCAGCGCGATGCTGCCGCCGCGCTGGCGGTGCTTGTGCATCTTCGCCACTTCGCTGGAGAAGTAGAGACCGAGGCCGCTGCTGTTGTTGAGGAAGTTGACGCCGCTGCGCCGGCCGTCCATGGCGCTGGCGCCCGCCTCCAGCATGGCCGGCGGGAAGCCGTCGCCGTTGTCTTCGACGCGCAGTTCGAGGTAGTCGCCGTCGATGCGTATCGCCAGGCGCAGGCGGTCGCGCGTGTAGCGGATGGCGTTGTTGATGGCGTGGACCAGCACACCGATGATCAGGTCTTCATCCAGCGTCCAGATGGCGTCCTGCGGGAAGTCGAGATCGAGCGCGATGCCGCGCGAGTGCAGCAGCGTGCGCGCCTGCCCTGCCACCTGCTCGACCAATTCGCTGACGCGGCAGGCGGCGGGGTCGAAGGGGTAGCCGGGTTTGCCGACGTCCTTGTACAGGGCCAGCAGCTGGATCAGGTTGTCGTTGAGGCGTTTGGTCTGGTACAGCATTTGCGCCAGCGGGGCGTAGTCGGCATGCTTGGGCTGCTCCGGCGAAGCAGCGGCCAGCAGATTCTCCAGCGTGCCATTGAGGACGCCGATCGAATTCTTCATGTCATGCACGGTCGACGCCAGGAACATGAACAGCTCCGGCGAACTCTGGTGGTGCTGCGCATCTTCTTCATCCATCGTTCGGTTCTCCATGGACGGCGCCTGGCGCGATTGGGATTGTTGTCAGTGGCGCATTATATCCTGTTGAATATGGCAGCGCCAACGCTGGTCTGGCACGCAGCCGCACCGCGTTTGCGCGAACGCAACGGCGGGCGGTGCTGCGGCGGGGCGCGCTATTGGCTGCGGCGCCGCTGTTTGAGCAGAAAGCGGCCGGGATCGAGCGCGTCGACCAGCATCGCCTCCAGCGGCGGCGGGGTGTTTTCCAGCTGGGAGACCAGCAACTCGGCCATCAGCGGCGCCCAGATCAGGCCACGCGAGGCGTAACCCAGCAGGCCATGCAGGCCGGGATGGCGCGGCACGTCGCGCAGGCGTTCGAGGCGGCCGGCGGATGGATAGTCGGGCAGCGCGCCCGCCAGCGGCAGGCGGTCCGGCGCGGCGCAGCGGAAGCCCACACGGCCCGCCAGCGGCGCGGTGGCGGCCAGCGCGGCGACGTCGTCGCCCGGCACGATCTCGGCGAGGCGGGTCAGGTTTTCCAGCTGGCTGTCGGCGCGCAGTTGCGGATCGTCGTCGTTGTCGTAGGTGGCGCCGGCGCAGACCATGCCTTGGGACGGCGGCGTGACGTAGGCTTCGCGGCAGACGACCAGCGGCAGCAGCGGCGGCGATGGCGCGTGCCCGGACACCGGCAGGTGCGTGACCTGGCCGCGCAGCCGGGAAAGCGGCAGCTCCGCCGCCTGTGCGATGTTGACGGCGCCGGTGCCGTTGGCCAGCACCACCGTCGGCGCTTGCGCGATCAAGGCGCCATCGGGGCCGCGCACTTGCCATTCATCGTCCACGCGCTGCAAGTCCAGCGCTTCGGCGGCGAACACGCGCCGCAATCTCTCGCCGCAGGCGTCGAGCATGGCCTCGCACAGCGACGCCGGACGCGCCCACCCGCCCTGCTCGAACAGCCAGCCGCCGTGCGGCGTGGGGCCGCCCAGCATTTCGCTGGCGGCATCGGCTTCCAGCCAGCGCACGTACTGCTGCGGATAATCCCAGGCCGCCACCACGTCCTGCTGCACCTTCGCATGATCGGCATCGCGCGCCAGTTGCAGCACGCCGCAGCTTGCGCCGTCGAACGCCTGCCCAACGCCGCCAAGCCGGCGCCACTCGCGCAGCGCGAAGGTGTAGGCGGCGCGGCTCAGGCGTGTGGGGATGTTGTCGTCCTTGGACAGCAACGGCATGAAGATGCCGGCCAAATTGCCGGACGCTTCCTGCGCAGGCGAGGCATGGCGTTCGATCAGCGTCACCTGCCAGCCGTTGGCGCACAGGCGATGGCTGGCCGAGGAGCCGGCCAGGCCGGCGCCGATCACGATTGCTCGGCGCACAGGCGCGGGCGGCGCTTCCGGTTGCGGCTTGCGGCTTTGGTAGACCGCGCTGACGTCATGCGTGCCTTCGACAGCCTGGCAGGCGAAACCTGCGGCGGTCAGCGCCCATACCAGCGCTTCGTCCGGCGCATCATCCGGCGCATGTACGTGCAGCGTCGCGCCCAGCACCGCCAGCTTGGCCAGGCCGCGTGCCAGCGGCGCAGGGAACGAGGCGGCGACATGGAATGCGTCGATTCGTGCGACGATCTGCGGCAGCACCGCATCCAGTGCGCCCACCAGCAGGTCCAGCGTGACGCGGCCATCGTCGAGCAGGATGCGGTGGAAGCCCGGCACATTCAACGGCCACAAGGCGCGCAGCTGCGCATCGGCGACCGTGTCGGCCGGCGGCACCTGCGGCGTCACTGCCAGATAATGCAGAACGCCTTGCGGCGGCAGTGCGCGCCACGCATCCATGAACCGCTCGCCGTGGCCGAAGTCCGTGTCGAGCACCACCTGCCGCATCATCACTTGCGCGCCCGGCAGAAGCAGTCCGGCGCGTGGTCGTTGACCATGCCGATGCCTTGCATGTAGGCGTAGATGATGGTCGAGCCGACGAACTTGAATCCCAGCTTGGCCAGATCCTTGGAGATACGGTCCGACAGCTCCGTCTTGGCCGGACGCGGTCCCTTGCCCGCAACCAGCGGCTTGCCGCCGACGTAAGCCCACAGCCACTGATCCAGCGTGCTGCCGCTGGCGCGCAAGCGCAGATAGGCCTGCGCGTTGGTGATCGCCGCCGCCACCTTCAGGCGGTTGCGCACGATGCCAGCATCGGCCAGCAGCGACGCCACCTTGTCGGCATCGTAGGCGGCGATCTTCTCCGCGTCCCATTGATCGAAGGCGGCGCGGTAGTTCTCGCGCTTGTTGAGTATCGTCTCCCAGCTCAGGCCTGCTTGCGCGCCTTCCAGGTTGAGCATCTCGAACAAACGGCGCTCGTCGTGGCAAGGCACGCCCCATTCCTTGTCGTGATATTCGAGGTAGAGAGGATTGGCGGGATTGGCCCAGCTGCAGCGCGTCTTGGTCATGGCTCGGAGGGATGAGGGAGAAGCCGGTAGTATAGCAAGCAGCGGGGTATCATATAGGCCCCTCTCATCGACGGAGCATCGCATGCAATTCGAAGCAAAGATTGAATGGACGCGCAACGGGCAGGATTTTCTGGGACAGCGCTACAGCCGCGCCCACGCATGGAGTTTCGACGGCGGCGCCACGGTGCCGGCTTCTTCATCGCCGCTGTCGGTGCCGCTGCCGATGTCGGACGCCGCAGCCGTCGATCCTGAGGAGGCGCTGGTGGCTGCGGCATCCAGCTGCCATATGCTGTTCTTCCTGTCGATCGCCGCCAAACGCGGTCACACGGTCGACAGCTATCGCGATCACGCCGTCGGCGAGTTGGGCAAGAACGCTGCGGGAAAAATGGCGATGACGCGCATCGCGCTGCGACCGGTGATCGCTTTCGCCGGCACCGCGCCGCCGGGCGCCGAGGAACTGGAAGCCATCCACCACGAAGCGCACGACAAGTGCTACATCGCCAATACGCTCAACTGCGACGTGGTGGTTGAGGCCCCGTAATTGCTGAACTAGTAGGCGACGTCTTCCAGCCGATAGCGGAATTTTCTGCGCTCCGGCAAATCCCAGCCGGGTGCGGGATCAGTGCTGCGCGGTGGCGCGCTGGCAGACGGTGCGGGTAGCGCGGGCGCTGATGCAGCGGATAACGGCAGGCCTGCAGCAGGGCTCTTCATCGCCGTAGTGGCAAGCGTTGGCGCTGGCGTCTTCGAGGCTGCGATTAGTTCATCGCGCAGCCTGCACGCGATTTTGAAGGTCTTGTCGCCCGGGCGGCGGATGAATAAATCCTGCCACGCGTTGCGCGTCGAGCGTGCGAACGATTGTGCGAACTGGTTCGGCGAGACGACGCGGCCGTTGTGGATGATCTTGTCGCCTTCAACGCGCGCGTAGTTGTTTTCGCCGTAGCTCCACGATTTCAAGATCGTGCCTTCGGGTAGGAACAGCGATTTCCATTGATAGCCATGCAGGCCCTCGGGGTCCGCGCCGGGGGCGAATCTTGCCGTGGCTTCCAGCCAGCATTCGAGAGCGTGCGTCATTGCCTCCGAAATATCCTGCGAGCCGCCACGGCGGCGCAACTTTTCGATCAGCTTGAGCAGGGTGTCGGTAGGCAGCTGCACGGTCATTGTGGTATTCATCCTATTTTCTCCCCTATTTTCTTCTGCTTTACCCAAGTTAGACCGGGAGTCGCGGAGATAGTTCAATCGATGAAAAAATAGGGGAAAGCAGGGGTAAAAATCGGGCTTTTTCCACAAGGAGCGGGATGCCCTACCCCATGCATATACTCCCCCCGGAGGCGTCAGGTTTCGAGGTCGCTGGACAGGCCGACGCGGCGGCGCTCGCCGCCCAGCACCAGCGGCCCGGTCAGGTTGCTGACCAGGCGTACTTCGCCATCCGCCACCGCTTGATCCAGCTGCTGCATCAGGCGCGGGAAGATGCCGTCCGGCTGCGTGGCCGCCGTGCTGTACACAGCCGCCCACGCATTGCGGCCGGAGCGCTTGGCAATATACAGGCCCTGGTCCGCCAGCTCCACCACCTGCGACCATGACAGCAAACGCGGTTGCTCCGGGATGAAGGGGAAACAGGCAAAACCGATCGAACAAGTCTTCGACAGCAGCACGCCGTCCGGCAGCACGAAATCGCGGTCGGCCACGGCGCGGCGCATGCGCTCGGCCACCACCCGCGCCTCGTCGCGGTGCGTGGCGCGCGCCAGCACCAGGAACTCCTCGCCGCCCCAGCGGATCACATAATCCGATTCGCGGAATACTTCGCGCAGGCGCTCCTGCATCTGCACCAGGATCGAATCGCCGGCCGCGTGGCCGTAACGGTCGTTGACTTCCTTGAAGTGATCCAGATCGACCATGAAGAACACCAGATCGTTGGGCGCCAGCAGGTCGCACTCGGTCAGCTGGCGGTGCTGGCCGGTGTCGTAGCCGCGCAGGCTCATGGCGACATCTGCATCGACGTTCTGCAGGAAGAAGCGGCGGTTGCGCAGGCCGGTCAGCTGGTCGGTCAGACTGACTTCTTCCAGCGCCTTGTAGGCTCGTTCCAGTTCCAGATTTTTTTCCAGCAGCTGCTCCTGCGTCGCGCTCAGCGTCTTCAGCGTCGCCGCCACCTGGCGGTAGGCGCTGGCGTTATCGAGCGCGATGGCGCCGTAAGCGCACAACGTGCGGAAGATCAGCCGTTCGCGCTCGCCGTACGCGCGCGCCAGCAGCGACTGCACCGTCATCACGCCCAGCACGCGCTCGCCCACGCGCAGCGGCGCAAACAGCAGGCTCAAAGTCGGCAGCGTGCCGGGGATCAGGTTGGGCGTGACATCGGCTTCGCCCAGTTCGATCATGATCTCGCGCCGTTCGCGCATGCAGCGCGCCGAGTTGGCGTTCGGGTCCGACAGCGGCACGCGCACCGCCGGCAGCGGACTGCCCGCTTCGACGCCGAAGGCGCAGGCCAGCCATTCCTCGCCCGGCTCCAGCAGGAACACCGAGAAGTGCGTGGCGTCGAGCAGGCCGTGCACGTGACGGTCCAGCGCGCGGAACACCGCCGCCGCATCCAGATGGGCGGTGATCTCCTGGCCGATGGCGCTCAGGTGTTCCAGCGTGGCGCTGGTCTGTTGCAGCACCTCGGCGCGCTGCGCTTCGGCGGCTGCCAGCTGGCGGTGATGTTCGCCCTCGGTCTGTGCGCGCTCGGTCTGGTACTGCACCTGCATCGCGATGGCGCGGTTGGTGGCTTGCTGGCTGTGCGTCTGGTCGCGCGCGGCGCTGGCCTGCAGCGCGATCGCATACGCGCGCGCGTGGTCGCCGATGGCCGCGTACTCGCGCGCGGTGGCGTCGAGCAGCGCGCCGGGCACGGTGTAGCCTTCGATGGTGGCGGCGGTTTCCAGCGCCAGCTGCAGGTAGTGCAGCACCGGATTGGCGGCCTGCATCTCGGCCGGCGCCGGCAGCCGGTGGCGGGCGTGGATATCGGCCAGCACATTGAGCGCGGCGATGCAGCTGGAGGCGTCGGCATGTTCGCGCGCCAGCGCCAGCGCACCCTGTGCCGCGGCCAGCGCATCCTCGGGCCGCGCCAGGTGCGACAGCGCGTGCGCCTGGCCGCGCCGCGCGCTGCTCTGGAAATCGGTCTGTCCCAGCGCATCGCCGCGCGAGGCCAGGCGGGTAAAGCTGTCCAGCGCCGCCGCGTGGTTGCCCAGGTCCAGCGCCAGGTCGCCCTGGTATTCCAGCGCCACCGCGTAGGCGCGCGATCCGGACAGCGGCGCCAGCGTGTTCAATGCTTCGCGCAGCAGCGTTTGCGCCGCTTCGCGCTGGCCCAGCTGGCGCAGGGTTTCCGCCGTCTGCATCAGGCACATGCCGATGCTCAGCGGCCAGCCGGTCGGGCGCGCGAGGTCGAGGCCGCGCTGCATCCAGTCCAGCGCCGCTTCGTGCGCGTTCAGGCTGGTGAAGCCGTTGCCGATGTTGGTGGCGACGATGATGGCGCGGCGTATCTGCCCGGTGGCCAGCGCGGTTTCGTAGCTGAGCATCAGGTGGCCGATGGCGCGGCCGTAGTCGCTGCGCTGGAAGGCGCAGGTGCCGAAGAAGTCGCTGATCCAGCCGGCCGCGATCGGCGCCACGCCGCCCAGGTCGGCGCTGAAGCGGCTGCTCCAGCGCTGCTGCGCGGCTTTCCAGTCGCTGAAGGTGTGGCAGATGCCGGAGGCGGCGTCGATCACGTCGACGCGCACCGGGTCGCCGCCGGCGCGGGCGGCCTGCGCGGCCTGCGCCAGCCAGTGGTCGCCGGTGCTGCTGGCGCCGCGGTCGTTGGCGATCCAGGCCAGCACCCAGCAGGCGTCGGCGTGCACCAGGCTGGCCTCGGCCGGCAGATCGGCCGCCAGTTCCAGCTGTTGCAAGGCCAGTCCGGCCTGATATTCGGCATGATCGAGTTCACCGCTGAGCCATTGTGCCTCGGCGGCGATCAGCAGCAGGCGGGCGCGCTGCACGGCGGCCTCGGATGGGGGCAGCTGGTCCAGCAGCGCGGCGATGTCGGCGGACAGGGATTGCGCACGCAGCGGTTCGCGCTGGCGCAGGTGCCAGGCAAGCGCCATCAGCAGCGGCAGGCGCGACCAGCCTTGCGCTTCAGACAACTCCGCCTGCCAGCGCGCCAGCTCTTCATCGAGCGCAAACATGTTCACCAAATAACTTCCCTTTACTGTGTGCTACCCGCTTCCGGTCGAAGCGGCAGGCGCCATTGCCTTAGCGCATGTATGCGCTGTTTCAGCATTATTCCACAGTTTGGAGGGCGCTCCGCCAGCCCTTGCTAAGTCCCTGAAATCAAAGCGTTTTTAGTTCTGCATGGAAATTTATTTAACGTAAGGAAATACGCGTGCGCGCCGCAGCGGGCGTAAGATGTTGAAAATTATTTGCCGGACGGCGGAATAATCCGGCCCAGCCTTGCGTATACCCAGTGTATCCCCCACCCGTAAAGGAGCAACGCCATGAACACCGCAACCCGCCTGACTTTCTGCCTGATTTCCTGCCTGAGCGCCACCCTGCTGCCGGGCGGCGCCGCCCGCGCCGACGACGTCATGAAAAAAGACGGCATCCTGGTCAATGCCGCCGGCATGACCGTCTACACCTTCGACAAGGACACCGCCGGCAGCGGCACCAGCGCCTGCAACGGCCCGTGCAGCGACAACTGGCCGGCCGTCGCGCCATCGGCCAGCGTGGCCGCGCCGTACTCGGTGATCACCCGCGAGGACGGCGCCAAGCAGCTGGCCTACCAGGGCAAGCCGCTCTACCTGTTCAAGAAGGACAGCAAGCCGGGCGATCGCAACGGCGACAACTTCAAGGACATCTGGCACGTGGTCAAGAACTAAGCGCCTCCGTGCAAGACGCGCACGACAGCCTGGTCGCCTGCATCCCGCGCCTGCGCCGCTACGCGCGGGCGCTGCTGGGCGGCCGCGCCGACGCCGACGACCTGGTGCAGGACACCGTCGAACGCGGCTGGGACCGGCTGTCGAGCTGGCGGCGCGGCAGCGACATGCGCGCCTGGCTGTTCGGCATCATGCACAATCTGCACGTGGACCAGCTGCGCCGTCCGGCGCTGGCCACCGAGCCGCTCGACGACGCGCTGCCGCTGGCCGGCGCCGACACCACCGCCGGCGGCCTGGCCCTGCGCGACCTGGACCGCGCACTGCAACAACTGCCGGCCGAGCAGCGCGAAGTGCTGCTGCTGGTGGCGCTGGAAGACATGCGCTACGAAGACGTGGCGGCCGCCCTCGATATTCCGCTGGGCACGGTGATGTCGCGCCTGTCCCGCGCCAGGGAGCGGCTGCGCCTGATCATGCTGGGCCAGCCGGTGCCCGCCCCGCTCAAGGTGGTCAAATGAATACCCCCGTTACCGAAGCCGAACTGCAAGCCTGGGTCGACGGCCGCCTGCCGCCCGAACGGCGCGGCGCGGTCGACGCCCATCTGGCGCAGCACCCGGCCGACATGGATCGGCTGCAAGCCTACCGCAGCCAGAACGCGGCGCTGCACGCGCTGTTCGATCCGCTGCTGGCCCGGCCGGTGCCGCCGGCCATGGCCGCATCGGCAACTGCGCCAACGACGCCGGCATCGGCGCCGGGCCCGGTTCGGCGTCCCGCCTGGCCGCCGATGCTGCGCGCGGCCGCCATGCTGGCGCTGACGCTGGCCGGCGGCGCCGGC
>NZ_WHUF01000015.1 GCF_009380165.1 Rugamonas rivuli | reverse complement strand
AGGACTAGCCTGCTGTGCACTTTCATCAAACGTCCACACTTATCGACTGTTAATTTTTAAAGAACTTTATTCGGTACTGCTTGCTGAAGAAGCGTTGTGTTCATCAGCGAAGAGGCAAGATTATGAAGTGTTTCTTTTATCTCGTCAACCCCTTCTTTTTCCTCGCTAACTTCGCATTTACATGCTGCGTTTTGCGGGGAGGCGAACTATAGCAAAGCCAGGGTGAAACTGCCAAGGTTTATTTTCCGCTCGCGCTCCGTTTGCGCTACATTAGCTGACAGAGCCGAACACGGCCACCCGGAGACGAGACAACATGGAACGCCAGACCGCGCCACATCGCAACACGGCATGGGAAGACAGCATGCCGCTGATTATCGAAACCTCGCACCAGCGATCGCAGAAGTATGGCCTGCGTCCTGACTCCTGCGTAGACTTCGGCCCCGCGCCAAAGACTGAGCTGTCGCTGCTGTTCGAGAAGAACCGCCTGCTGCACACACATGCCGTGCCGGCGATGGAGACGCTGTACCAGCAAATCGTCAACACCCACAACATGGTGATCCTCACCGATGCGAATGGCGTCATCGTTCACTCGCTCGGCGACGACGACTTTCTAGAGAAGGCCAGCCGCGTAGCATTGCAACCCGGCGCCGCCTGGTCCGAGCAAAGCAAGGGCACCAACGCAATAGGCACAGCGATTGCAGAACAAGCCGCAGTGCTGGTGCACGCCGACCAGCACTACCTGACGGCCAATCACTTCCTCACCTGCTCCGCCGCGCCGATCACCGACCATCTCGGCAACGTCATCGGCGTACTGGATGTCTCGGGCGACCAGCGCAGCTTCCATAAGCACACCATGGCGCTGGTACGCATGTCGGCACTGATGATAGAGAACCAGCTGTTCTCATCCACCTTTGAAGACGCGATCACACTGCACTTCCACGCGCGCCCCGAGTTTATCGGCACGCTGATGGAAGGTATCGCCTCGTTCTCGCCGGGCGGCCGCTTCCTCGCCGCCAATCGCAATGGACTGTTCCAACTGGGCCTGTCGTTCAAGGAACTGCAATCGCACACCTTCAGCTCCCTGTTTGGATTGCCGGTGTCCGCGCTGTACGAACACTATCGCACCGCATCCCCCGGCCTGCTGAACCTCTGCATGCACAGCGGCGTGCGCGTGGCCGGCCGCGCGCAACTGCGGCTCTCCAACACCGTGTTCCAACAATCGCTGACGCCCGAGCCTCCCAGCGCCGTCGCCGCCAACCAGGCGGCTGCGGCCAAGCGACGCCTGTCCGGCCTGCGCTACCTGCGCACCGGCGATCCGCAACTGGAACTGGTGATCGACAAAGTCACGCGTGTGCTGGGCCACGACATCCCGATCATGATCATGGGCGAAACCGGCACCGGCAAGGAGCTGCTGGCGCAAGCGATCCACAACGATTCGCCGCGCGCCATGAGTCCCTTCGTCGCGGTCAACTGTGCATCGATCCCGGAGACGCTGATCGAGTCCGAACTGTTCGGCTATGAAGACGGCGCCTTCACCGGCGCGCGCAAGAAAGGCGCGGTCGGCAAGATCCTCCAGGCGAACGGCGGCACGCTGTTCCTCGACGAGATCGGCGACATGCCATTCAGCCTGCAAGCCCGCCTGCTGCGCGTGCTGCAGGAACGCACGGTAACGCCACTGGGCAGCGACAAATCCATCCCGGTGAACGTGGAGCTGATCTGCGCGACCAATCACAATCTGCGCAACCGCATCGCGCAAGGGCTGTTCCGCGAGGACTTGTACTATCGCCTGAATGGATTGGTGGTGAAGCTGCCGCCACTGCGCGAGCGTACCGACCTGGAAACCGTGGTCAAGAAAATCCTGGCGACCGAATCGAACAACGGCCGCTATCGCGTATCGGACGAGCTGCTGCAGCTGTTCCGGCGCCACCGCTGGCCCGGCAATTTCCGCCAGCTGACCAACCTGCTGCGCACGGCCACCGTGATGGCGGGCGACGAGCACGAAATCTGCCTGCGCCACATGCCGGACGACTTCCTCGACGATATGGAACAAGCGCCAGCAAAAGAAGAACCGGTCGCCAGCAGCGCCAATCTGGAAGAGATGGAGCAGTCGGCGATATTGAAAGCGCTGGCGGCGCACGGTGGCAATGTCTCCGCCACCGCGCGCGCCCTCGGGGTATCGCGCAATACCATCTACCGCAAGGTACCCAACTTGAAATAGTCAGGCCGATTGCTTCAACACGGCCAGCTCTTCGTCGGTGAACAGGCGCGAGCGGGTCAGGAAGCGCCTGCCCGTGCCGTTATCGAGCGAGAACATGCCGCCGTTGCCGTCGACGACGTCGATGATCAACTGCGTATGCTCCCAATACTCGAACTGTTCGCAGCCCATGTAGAACGGCGTCCCGTCCAGATTACCGAGATAGACATCGGTATCGCTGATGTTGAACTCTCCCGCCGGATAACACATCGGCGCGCTGCCGTCGCAGCAGCCGCCGGACTGGAAGAACATCAACGGCCCGTGACGATCACGCAGGACAGCGATCAGTTCAAGCGTCGCCGGCGTGGCCGTGACACGGGCGATGACGTGGCCCATGGCTAGAAGAAGCCCAGGGCGTTGGGGCTATAGCTGACCAACAGGTTCTTGGTCTGCTGATAGTGGTCCAACATCATCTTGTGATTCTCGCGGCCGATACCGGACTGCTTGTAGCCGCCGAACGCCGCATGCGCTGGATACAGGTGATAGCAATTGGTCCAAACGCGGCCAGCCTGGATCGCGCGGCCGACACGGAAGGCGCGCGAACCATCACGCGTCCAAAGGCCTGCGCCCAAACCGTACAGCGTATCGTTGGCGATGCGCAGCGCATCCGCTTCATCCTTGAAAGTCGTGACCGACACCACCGGCCCGAAGATCTCTTCCTGGAAGATGCGCATCTTGTTATCGCCCTTGAACACGGTCGGACGAACGTAGTAGCCGTCCTTCATATCGCCCGCCTGCACATTGCGGCCGCCGCCGGCCAGCAGCTCCGCGCCCTCCTGCTTGCCGATGTCGATATACGACAGGATTTTTTCCAGCTGCTCCTGCGACGCCTGCGCGCCCAGCATGGTGCTGGAATCCAGCGGGTTACCCTGCTTGATCGCGGCCACGCGAGCCAGTGCGCGTTCGATGAACTTCTCGTAGATCGATTCCTGGATCAGCACACGCGATGGGCAGGTGCACACCTCGCCCTGATTCAGCGCGAACATCGCAAAGCCTTCCAGGCATTTGTCGAAGAAGGCATCGTCCGCATCCATCACGTCGGCGAAGAAGATGTTCGGCGATTTGCCGCCCAGTTCCAGCGTGACCGGAATCAGGTTCTGCGCCGCGTATTGCATGATCAGGCGGCCAGTGCCCGTCTCGCCGGTGAAGGCGATCTTGGCGATGCGCTTGCTGGAGGCTAGCGGCTTACCTGCTTCCAGGCCAAAGCCGTTCACCACGTTCAGTACACCGGCAGGCAGCAGGTCGGCGATCAGCTCCAGCAGCACCATGATCGACGCCGGCGTTTGCTCGGCAGGTTTCAACACCACGCAGTTACCGGCGGCCAGCGCCGGCGCCAGCTTCCACACCGCCATCAGGATAGGGAAGTTCCACGGGATGATCTGGCCGACCACGCCCAGCGGCTCATGGAAGTGATAGGCATAGGTTTCGGAATCGATCTGCGCGACCGAACCTTCCTGCGCGCGGATGCAACCGGCAAAGTAGCGGAAGTGGTCGATCGCCAGAGGAATGTCGGCGGCGGTGGTTTCGCGAATAGGCTTGCCGTTATCGATGGTCTCGGCCGTGGCGATCAGCGCCAGGTTGGCCTCCATGCGGTCGGCGATCTTGTTCAGGATGTTGGCACGTTCGGCCGGCGAGGTCTTGCCCCATGCGTCCTTGGCGGCGTGGGCGGCGTCCAGCGCCAGCTCGATGTCCTCCGCAGTGGAGCGCGCCACTTCGCAAAATACCTGGCCGGTGATCGGCGTGACGTTGCCGAAGTACTCGCCCTTCACCGGCGCGACGAATTTGCCGCCGATGTAATTGTCATAGCGTTGTTTGAAGGGATTGGCGACGCCCAGTTTGCTGATGTCTGCAAGATTCATGTCATCCTCTTTCTGCTGTGGTTATGAGCCGCGACGCGGCGGAGTAGTACGCCATGCTCTTTTCGCAAACATCGTGCCAGCGGAAATGCCGGGCAAACCCGGGCTTTATGGGCTATCAGACTGTGACAACTGTTCACTTTTGACACAGTTGTCCATTCCTGATATTGGTGTCTGCTCAACTGGAGATCACATGAAGCTTCACCCTTCTCATTTGCATGCCGCCGCTGTGCTGTGCGTGACCGGCTTCGCTGCGGCTGCCGAGGAGCCGCCCGAAGTGGTGGTGGTCAGTGCCACCCGCGTCGGCCACACCGTCTTCGACATGCCCGCCGCGATCGATGTCGTCGACGCCGACCGCATTCATGCAAGCCAGGCCCTCGTCAACGCATCCGAAGCACTGGCGGCGGTGCCCGGGCTGGTGGCGCAGAACCGCCAGAACTATGCGCAGGACTTGCAGATTTCATCGCGAGGATTCGGCGCCCGTTCCACGTTCGGCGTACGCGGCGTGCGACTGATCGCCGACGGCATCCCGGCCAGCATGCCGGATGGCCAGGGTCAGGCCGCCACCTTCAATCTCGATATCGCCGAGCGTATCGAAGTACTGCGCGGGCCGTTCTCCGCCATCTACGGCAATCACTCCGGTGGTGTCATCCAGCTGTTCACACGCGACGGCGACGGCGCCCCGTCGCTGGAAACCACGCTGACCGCAGGAAGCTACGGCAGCCGAAAGGCCGACGTCAACGCGCAGGGCAAGCAGGCTGGCATCGGCTACGTACTGGATGCGTCGCGCTTCGAGACCGACGGCTACCGCGCGCACAGCGCCGCCACTCGCGACCAGGCCTACGCCAAACTGACGCTGGCTCCGGCGGACGGCGCGAAGCTCTCCATCGTCGCCAACGCGCTGCGCCAGGACGATACGCAGGATCCGCTGGGCGCGACCTGGGCCAGCTATCAACGCGATCCGCGCGCGGGCGAGATCGACGCCACCGATACCCAGTCGCCGAAGCGCACGCTGGCCGACCGTTACAACACGCGCAAAAGCATAGACCACCAGCAGATCGGCGCAAGCTGGGAGCAGCGCCTGGGAGACGACCGCCTGCACCTGACCGCGTACGGCGGCAATCGCCAGGTTGTTCAGTACCAGGCGTTTTCCAAGGCATTCCAAGCGCCTTCGACACATTCCGGCGGCGTGGTCGACTTCGACCGCGACTTCTATGGTGCGGA
Organism: Rugamonas rivuli; assembly: GCF_009380165.1. Taxonomy (GTDB): domain Bacteria; phylum Pseudomonadota; class Gammaproteobacteria; order Burkholderiales; family Burkholderiaceae_D; genus Rugamonas; species Rugamonas rivuli. Next base: position 7,371 of record NZ_WHUF01000015.1, on the reverse strand, counting down.
TGCGAACTGGCTGCATGTCAGCCAACTTGCAGGCGGCAAGCTGAGTACCACCGTCGGCGTGGAGTACGGCCACTCCACCGACGCTCGCAAGGGATACGAGAATTTCATCGGCGCGCAGTTCGGCGTCAAAGGCCAGCTGCGGCGCGACGAGAACGACAACGTGTCCAGCCTCGATCCCTACATCCAGACAGAGTGGCAATCCGGCGCATGGATGCTGAGCGCAGGACTACGCCATAGCAGCGTCAGGATCTCGGTCGATGATCGCTTCCTCGCCAATGGCAACGACAGCGGCGGTCTTGATTACAGCCACACCACGCCGGCATTGGGGCTGCTGTACCGCTGGTCGCCGGAGCTCAATCTGTATGCCAGCGCAGCGCGCGGCTTCGAAACGCCGACGCTGAATGAACTGTTTTACTCGGGCGTGGGCGGCTTCAATTTCAACCTGCGAGCGGCGGAAAGCACGCATCTGGAAACAGGCCTGAAGACTCGCCTGAACGAGCGAACTCGCATCAACGCCGCCATCTTCCAGGTTCGCACCAGCGACGAACTGGTTGTGGACAGCAGCAGCGGCGGGCGCACTAGCTATCGCAATGCCAGCAGCACGCTGCGTCAGGGTCTGGAGCTGTCGCTCGATTCATCGTGGAGCCCAGGCCTGAGCACCCGCGTGGCGCTGACCACCTTGCGGGCGGTGTACGACAAAGGCTATGGCCTGGTACAGGAAGGCAGCCGGGTGCCCGGCGTCCCCAACGTCTATGCCTACGGCGAGTTGGCATGGCAGGACCGTGACGGCCGCTATGGCGCCGCGCTCGAAGCGGTCGCCAGCAGCAGGATCTATGCGGAAGATGTCAATGCAGACCAGCCGGCGCCCGGCTACGGCGTGCTCAATGCGCGCGCCAGCGCCAGCCAACAGTGGCGCGGCTGGCGCTTCAAGCAGTTCGCGCGGTTGAACAATCTGCTGGACAAACAGTACGTCGGTTCGCTGATAGTCGGCGACACCAATAAGCGATACTACGAAGCTGGGCCTGGACGAAACTGGCTGCTCGGCGCCAGCGCGCAGTACCGGTTTTAGCGCAGGCTGACGGTCTGGCGTTTCCAGGCCGGGTCTTGCCAGCGGTAGAACATGCTGAGCGACGAAGGCTTGTCGGCGGTCTTGAGCGTCGCCAGCGTATTGATCTCCACCAGCTCGAAGCTGCGCTTAAATTTTCCGTCGACGCGCGCTTCACGGGCCACCAGCATATTCTGCGATCCCGGCACCCAGCCGGCGAATTCGGCGTAGCCGATATCGGGATCGGCGGCGGCCGGCGGTAGCACATCGACCAGCCATCCAGCGCTGGTCTGATGGAACAGCCACATCTCGCGCCAGCCATCCATCGGCTGCACCGCCAGCGACAGTGCCGTACCCTGCGTGTTCGCTCGCGCCGATGCTGGCCACACCACGCCATAGCTGCAGCGGCGGGCCAGCGCATGCTGCTGGTCGTGTTTGGCGTCGACCAGCAGCACACAGGTTTCTCCCGGCTGTCCGGCGACGGCCATCACGCGCAAGCCTGCGCCTGGGAGCGCCGGCGTCTCAGCCGCCCAGCGCACACTACCCACGCGTACGCCCGCCTCTGCGAAAGCGTTTGTGTCATCATCGGTCAGTTCTGCCGGTTCGACCATGCCCAATTCATCCAGCGCGCGCTGGGCGGGCTGCGTGGCCGGCTCGCCCTTGCGCGCCCGCGCGAACGCCACCGACGACCACACCGCCGCGCGCCGCATATGGATGCGATTGCGCAGATGCGGCGCCAAGTCCTTCAGATCCACACGCTCCAGCACTTCCGCGCGCCACTCGTCCAGCGCCACGCGTGCACCGGGCCGCAGCGCCGGGTCCACGCACTCTTGCCGCGTCAGCCCCAGCACGGCGGCCGCGCGCTGCTGCGGCGCGGACAGCATCGCCAGCACGCGGCGGAAGGCTTCACCGTCGTAGCACAACTGCATGCGGCCTTCGCGCTCAAAGCTGCGGATACCGACGCCATAGTTGGCTACCGCCTCCAAATGCGCGGCGATGACGACATCGCCCTGCTTACTCTGTTTGGAGGACGCACGCCGCGCCAGCCGGTCGGCCATCGTGCCCAGCGCATCGAACGGTTCCGCCGTGATCGCCGCCGCAGGCGCAGCCTTCAGATAGGCGGCCGCGTAGCTGATGCCCAGCGACTCCGCTCCCGGCGTATCGCGCAGGAAGCGCACCACCGACAGCAGCTCCGGTGCATCGGCCGGGGCCAGCGACACCTTGCGCACCTGCGAGGCGCGGATGTAGCCGGCGCGCTCGCGGCGGTAGTCGTAGACCTGCAGGAAGTCCTGCTTCTCGCCGCGTATCTCCAGGCTGTCGCCCTGCCACAGGACGGCCTGCTGCTGCGCCGAGTCCTTGGGGGCGGCCCGCAACGCGGCCTGGTCCTGCGTAACGATCGCCAGTACGACGGCGGTTGCAATCATCGCCATGATTATTGTCCTTCCTTCGCGCTGTCCGCAGCTTCCCCACTGACCGTCACCACGCGTGCTTGCTTGCCTTGCTGGCTGCCCAGCAGCGCGGAACCGATAAAGCCACCGTCGGTCGGCGACGGCGCAATGATGACCGACACCTTGTCCGACAATTTATCCGCCATGGTCTTCTGGATCAGCAGCGGATTACGGGTAATCAGATCGCCCTCACGCTCCATCTGCGCCGCAGCCACCTTGCCGACCAGCTCCTGGCGATAGGCTTCCGCATCCGCCAGCTTGCGGCGCGAATCGGCTTCGCCGGCGGCCTCGATAACGCGCGCCTGCGCATTGCCCTCGGAGGTTTTAATGCGCGCCATTTTCTCCGCCTCCGCTTCCAGCTTGCGCTGCTCGATCTGCTTCTGCTTGAACGGCAGCACATGCGCCATCGCCTGCTCCTGCGCCCTGGCCGCGATGATCTGCTCATTACCGGCCGCTTCGGCGGCCTTCTCGCGGCGGATCTTTTCCGCATCGGCTTCCAGCGAGGTCTGTTTGACCTGCTTCTCCCTCAGCTCCAGCGTGTAGCGCATCTTTTCCGTTTCCAGCTCCTCGGCCAGCAGCTTCTCCATGCCCGCCTGGTACTCTTCCGGCAGCGTGATCTTGCCGATGGTGATGCCGCGCAGCGTGATGCCGTCGGCCGCGAGCTTGGGCTTGAGCTCAGCCTCGATCGCCTGCTGGATCTCGCTCCGCTTGGTCGAAAAGATCTCGCGCACCGTGTAGCGGGTGAATACCTTGTAGATCACGCCCTGCACCGCCGGTTCGACGATGGAACCGTTGATATCCGGCGGCAGCGACTGCGCCATGGCGGCGACACGGTTCACATCCAGCGCATAGCGCACCGACATGTCCACACCCAGCGCCAGGCCTTCGACCGACTGGAAAGGCGTCTTGTCATCGCCGCTCGGGCGGTACACCTGGTCGCGCAGCGAGACCTGGCGCAGCACGTGCACGCCGGGCACCATGAACACGGCGCCATCGCGCACGGTGATGGCGGAACCGGTCAGCTGGTTGGTACGGATACCCAGGCTGCCGGGCGACAGCTTGGCCATCGGCGGATGCGTGGCCAAGCCATAGACGGCGGCGCCGGCCAGGGCCAACGCCACCAGCATCGCGCCGTTGCGGCGCATCCCGCTCACCGCAGCGCCGGCGCCGCCGCTCAATGTCGCGCGCACCGCCTGCACCATCCGCTTGATCCGTTCTGCCATGATATTCACCTTCTCCTGGTTGTTTGATTTCAGGGCCTATCCCTGAGACGCATGGTGCGCCGCAGGCCGCGGAAGTATCAACGCTGCCGCCGTCCAGCTATGCTCCGGCGGTGTGAAGAAATCCTCACAGCGGGTTTATGACTTTTTCCATAAAAGCGTGGATACTCTTGGCATTGACAGTCAGTGGAGTACAGCATGGCCAGAGTCGCCGTCATCGAGGATGATCTGCCGACCAGCAATCAGCTGCGGGCGTGGATAGAGTCGGCGCGGCCCGGCATCGCCGTCGACCAATGGTTCAGCCGCGACGACGCCGAGGCGGCCATCGCGCGCGAACGCTACGACCTGGTGGTGCTCGATATCGAACTGGGGCGCGAACGCCATGCGGGCGTCGCCATCATCAACGCCATCAACAAGCGCCATGCCACGCCGGTATTGGTGGTGTCGGCCATGCCAGCCACTATCTACCGCAGCATCATGAAGGCGCTCGATGCCTGGGACTATCTGCAGAAAGCCACGTTTGAAGAAGCCGACTTCATCGAGACCTTCCTGGAAATCCTGCGCTCGGTGAAGGAAAAGCCGGAGCCGGCGGCCATCGCCGCCAGCGATGAGTTGAGCATGGACCCGCTGCGTCAGCGCACGCCGACCTGGCGCGGCCATCGCATCAATCTGCCGCTGACGGCGCAGCGCATATTGGCGGCGCTGTTTGCGCGGCGCGGCCAGGTGGTGTCCTACGATGAGCTGTTCGAAGTCGTGAAGAGCGGCCGCAATCGCGACAACATCCGCAAGCACGTCAGCACCATCCGCGACGCTTTCCGTGAAATCGATCCTGACTTCGCCAGCATCGAGAACATTCCGATGCGCGGCTTCCGCTGGGCCGACACCGAAAGCCGCTGACCGTGAACTGGCGCCGGCTCAGCCTCGTCCCCTACCGCCTGCGGCTTCTGCTGCGGGCGGCCTTCGTTTTCCTGATGGCGGCGACGGTGGGCCTGGCGCTATCCGTGGTGCAGCAGGAGAAGCAGCTCAGCTACAAGAACTATCAAGGCAGTTTTCAGAAGACCCGCGTGCAGGTGGCGGCGACGCTGCGCCATCCGACCGGGCAGCTGGCTTTGCTCAATCCCCAACCGGCGGCCGCGCGCGCCGCGCTGCATCCGTTGCTGCTGCCTTTCGCCGCGCTCGATTTCGACGATCTGCAAAAAGTACAGCAGGCGGTGGCGATGTCCGGCTGCCTGGCGCAGTACAGCAATAACGGCTCGCTGTGCGTCGGCATCGGCAACAACCCGTGGGCGGGTGGATTCATCTACGTCGCAGGGACTTTCGACGGCGCGCAGCTGGTCCCGCATACGCGCGGCGACCAGGTGGTGGATCAGGCGCACCGCGTCAAGGTCAAGGTCAGCCTGCGCGGCCAGAGCTATGAATGGATTGCGCCGTTCGAGGAAAGCACCGAGCCACAAACACCCGGCCATCGCTTCGGCGGTATGCGCGGACGCCTGACCGGCTTCGCGGCGGCCGACGTGGCGCGCGCGAAGGCGCCGGCGGTGAAGGATTTTCGCGGCTGGATATGGCAGAACCCAAGCTGCACCGACCGCACCGCCGCCGACGACGACAGCAGCTGCACGCGCAGCGCATTCTTCTCGCTACGGTTGCCGGTCGGCGTGCTGCAGGATGCATTGTTCGAAAAGCGCCGGCCCGTCTGGCCGCCGGCAGACCTGGACCGCATCGACGTCAGCATCGCGGTGCTGCCGCCGGGCGATGGCGCTCCGCTGCTCGACAGCGGCACCGGCCCGACCACACCGGCGTTTTCGCTGGCGGACCTGAAGCCCATGCTGCTGCCTGGAGAGAGTCTGCAAATCCGCCGCCTGGCCGATGGCGTCGCGCTGCCGTTGTTGGTGGGGCCGGTCGATCCCGAGGATCAGTCCTGGCATTTCGTGACGACGCTGATCCGTCATCTGCCGGTGGATGCCTACGACGTCCCGCTGGAAGCGAAGGAAGTCATCGCCACACCGGCCGGCAGTTATGAAGTGCTGCTCAAGGGCGATGTCCGCAGCGTCAGCAAAAGCCTGAGCGTGGTGGCCAGCCGGCTGGTGTGGTTTGTCGGCGCGATGCTGGCAGCCTTGATGCTGGCCTGGCTGGTGATCGAGATCGGCATCATCCGGCGCATCAAGGTACTGATCAAACGCGCGGACGATGTGGGCGAGCGGGTGAAGGCTGCGCGCGGTTTTTCCGAAGCCGATCTGGCCGATCTGCGTGGCGCGGATGAACTGGGCGTGCTGGCCACCGGCCTGCACGATCTGTTGCGCCGCGTACGGGAAGACGTCGAACGCGAAAACATCCGCGCCGCGCAGGAGCGCGATATGTGGCATGCGGTGGGCCACGAGATCATGTCGCCGTTGCAGTCGCTGATGGTTTTGCACGGCAGCCCGAAGGACGACAGCCACCGCTACATCAACCGCATGCAGCAAGCGATCCGCGTGCTGTACGGACGCGCGTCGCCCAGCGAGGCCTTCCAGTCTTCCGAGCTACAGGTCACGGAGGTTGATTTGACAGCCTTCCTGCAAAACGTCGCAGAGAACGCGTCGTGTGTCGGCATTCACAACGTGGCGTTCCGGGGTGCGGCCGAGGCGCTGATTGCGCGTGCCGATGAGTATTCGCTGGAAGATGTCGTCACCCATGTGCTACGCAACGCCGAGCGTTATCGCCAGCCGGGCAGCCCGATCACCATCACGCTGGAGGGCAGCGATACCGGGGCGACAATCGCCATCCACAATCAGGGACCACAGATCGCGGCCGATATGATCGGCAAAATTTTTGAATACGGGGTTTCGGACCAGCCGGAATCCGGCGCGGAGGGCAATCGCGGCCAGGGCTTGTTTGTCGCCAGGACTTATATGGCCAAAATGGGCGGCACGATCGTCGCGCAGAATCAGCCGAACGGCGTATGCTTCATACTCAATCTACAGCGCAGCGGCTGACATGCATCCTTCACCAACATATGACGTCATCGTCGTCGGCAGTGGGCCGGGCGGCGCCAGCGTGGCGCGCGAACTGGCGCGGCGGCAGTTGCGTGTGCTGGTGCTGGAGCAAGGCAGTGCTGCTCCGCTGGAAGGAACGCTGACGCAGATGGCCGGTATCGCGGCCGTGCCGGGCAAGAGCGCCTTCCTGCATCGCGATGCTTCGCTGCTGGTGAGCGGCATCGCGGCCGGCGGCACATCGACGATCAATTTTGCTACTGCCGCACCGCCTCCGTTGGCGATGTTCGCGGCACACGGCATCGACCTCGGGCCAGCGCTGGAGTCGCTGCGCGCTGAGCTGCCAATGGGGCCGTTGCCCGATACGCTGATCGGCGGCAGCGTACGTATCGGCGAGGGAGTGGACAGCACGCTGCAAACCGGCATCGCAAACCTGTATGTCTGCGATGCATCGGTCATTCCTCAGCCATGGGGATTGCCGCCTACGCTGACCTTGCTGTGCCTGGGCAAGCGTTTGGGGCAATTTCTATAGACGAAAAAAAGCCCACCAAGATCACTTGGTGGGCTTTTTAGTATAACTAGCCTGACGATAACCTACTTTCACACTGGTTGCAGCACTATCATCGGCGCAGAGTTGTTTCACGGTCCTGTTCGGGATGGGAAGGGGTGGGACCAACTTGCTATGGTCA
>NZ_WHUF01000014.1 GCF_009380165.1 Rugamonas rivuli | reverse complement strand
TGTAAGGCATGCCGCCAGCGTTCAATCTGAGCCAGGATCAAACTCTTCAGTTTAATCTCTGTTTATTTGGCATTTCTGCCACCGTCATTGCTGACGGGTCGCTCACTCAAAATACTGACAGGCCACTTCTTGCGAAGCGCCTATTTCAATTACTTCTTGTGAACATTTGATATTTTAAGTATCAGCAGGACTAGCCTGCTGTGCACTTTCATCAAACGTCCACACTTATCGACTGTTAATTTTTAAAGAACTTTATTCGGTACTGCTTGCTGAAGAAGCGTTGTGTTCATCAGCGAAGAGGCAAGATTATGAACTGTTTCGTTTATCTCGTCAACCCCTTCTTTTTCCTCGCTAACTTCGCATTTACATGCTGCGTTTTTCGGGGAGGCGAACTATAGCAAGAGCAGCCGCAGCTTGCAAGGGTAAAATAAGGACTTCACCGATTTATAAGTCGCTCACATGTCTATTCCAACTATCCCTACTACTCATAACGAGACGCTGGCCGTCCTGCTGGACAAGGCCATCAACAATAAAACCAAACCGCTGGGTAGCCTGGGCGTACTGGAATCACTGGCTAAACAAATCGGCCTTATACAGAACACTCGCGAAGTGGCGGTCACGCAGCCGGCCATCCTGGTGTTCGCCGCCGATCACGGCGTGGTCGCGGAAGGCATCTCCGCCTACCCGCAGGATGTGACCTGGCAGATGGTAGAGAACTTCCTCGCGCGCGGCGCTGCCATCAATGTCTTCGCAACGCAGAACAACTGCGAACTGCGCGTCATCGACGCCGGCGTAAATCACGACTTCGGCCCGCGCGATGGCCTGATCGACCGCAAGCTGGCCCACGGCACGCAAAACTTCGCACAAGAACCAGCGATGAGCCGCGCCACCTGCGAGGCAGCACTGGCCGCCGGCATGGCCCTGGCCGCGGACTTGAAAGGCAACGTAGTCGGCTTCGGCGAAATGGGCATCGGGAACACCACCGCCGCCGCAGCGCTGATGCACAAGCTTACCGGCATCCCGGTCGCGCAATGCGTGGGAGCCGGCACCGGCCTCTCTGCGGAAGGCATTCTGCACAAACAGCACGTGATCGAAGCGGCAGTGGCCAAGCACGCCGCAGCAGTGGAGCCACTGGATGTACTGGCCACCTTCGGCGGACTGGAAATCGCCATGATGGCCGGCGCCATGCTGAAAGCGGCCGAGCTGCGCAAAGTACTGCTGATCGACGGTTTCATCGTCACCAGCGCGCTGCTGGTTGCCGCACGCGTGCAACCAGCGATCCTGGACTACTGCGTATTCGCCCACTGCTCCAACGAAAACGGCCACCAGCAGATGCTGGCCGCGCTGGGCGCGAAACCGCTGCTGAACCTGGGCCTGCGCCTGGGCGAAGGCACCGGCTGCGCGCTGGCCCTGCCGCTGCTGCATGCGTCGGTCAACTTCCTGAACCAGATGGCCACATTCGAATCGGCCCAGGTCAGCGAGAAGTCCGAGTAAGCGCCGTGCATCAAGTACGCCTGTTCTTCACCGCCCTCCAGTTCTTCACCCGCCTGCCGATTCCTGGCTGGGTGGGATTCGATGCCGCGTGGCTGAGCCAGGCCTCGCGCTACTTCCCGCTGGTCGGCGTGGTGGTGGCGGCGATTACGGCCGGAGTGTATGCACTGGCGGCCTGGATCTTCCCCGCGCCGGTCGCCGTACTACTGTCTACCTCTGCCGGCATCTACGCCACCGGCGCCTTTCACGAAGACGGCTTCGCCGACATGTGCGATGGCTTCGGCGGCGGCATGAGGCCGGAGCGCGTACTGGAGATCATGAAGGACTCGCGCATCGGCGCCTATGGCGCCATCGGCATCATCTGCCTGCTCGGCACAAAGTGCGCGACGCTGTCCATGCTGCCGCCGCTCGCTGCGATCGCCGCGATGCTCGTCGGCCACCCGCTGTCTCGCTTGATGGCCACCTCCCTGATCTGGCGCCTCGACTACGCGCGCACCGAAGGCAAGGCCAAGCCGCTGGCACAAAAGATGAGCACCATTGAATTCCTGCTAGCCGCCGTCACCGCGGCCATTCCCGCGCTGGCGATGACCGCTTGCGGATGGCTGAGCTGGAGCGCACTGGCGACCGGCATCGTCGCGGCGGCCATCGCCACCATCTGGCTGGCCCGCAAATTCGTCCACCGCATCGCCGGCTACACGGGCGACTGCCTCGGCGCAGTGCAGCAGCTCAGCGAAGTGGTGTTCTACCTGTGCGTGCTGGCCAGCATGCACCACGGCGCCCTTCCCTGGTAACGCCGTGCAGCTGATACTGGTCCGTCATCCCCAACCGCTGATCGCGCCCGGTGTGTGCTACGGCCGCAGCGATCTGGCGGTCGCGCCGGAACAGCTGGCGCAGACACTGGTCGCGCTGACAGCCACACTGCCGCGCGGCTTGCCTCTATATAGCAGCCCGCTACAGCGTTGCGCCACCCTGGCGACGCAACTGGCGGCGCCGTTGCAGTCGCCCGCGCCACTTCTGGACGCCCGCATCGCGGAGATCGACTTCGGCGACTGGGAGCTGCGCCCCTGGGACGATATCCCCCGCGCCGACATCGACGCCTGGGCCGCAGACCTTGTCCACTACCGCCCCGGCGGCGGCGAAAGCGTGCTGCAAATGGCCGGCCGCATCGCCGCCTTCCACGCCGACCTCCAGCGCCAGCAGCGGGACGCCATCGTCATCTGCCATGCCGGCGCGATGCGTCTGCTGCTGGCCTGCCACGCAGGCCTGGCTCCCGCCGACATGGCCATGCAAGCAGCCCAAAACCCGCATCAAATCGCCTATGGCGCCACGCTGACGCTGCAAAGCTGAACCGCCGTCCCATGACCGATGCGGCACAAACCCGTATAATGACGGGGTTTTGGTGCCCGCGCGTCTGTCCAGATGCGCAGTTAAACGGGAAACACGAAGCTCTCGGCTCACGCAGCCAAGGCCCACGTGTGCTGCCCCCGCAACGGTAAGCAAGTGTCGCAGCGCATGCGCGACAAACCACCTCTGACAACCACTGTGCTCCGCATGGGAAGGTGAGGCGGTTTAACTTGCCAGCCCGGATACCGGCCAAATCAGGTGGAAGCGAGCGAACTGGATGAGCGCAACAGGCGATTCCCGGTTTTCCGCTTCTGTTCAATCTGGCCCACGGGGACGTCGGCCGGTTGCTATTAACAGAAAAACTACATCATGACCCTTCGTATCTCCCGTCCAGCGGCCCTGACGTCGCTGGCGCTGGCAATGGCCGCCTCCTACGCCCACGCCGAACCGACCGCCGGCACCGTACTCGTCACCGCAACCCGCCACCCGCAGGCACCGGCCGATGTGATCAGCGACAGCGTGACCATCAGCCCCGAACAGATCGCCGAATCCGGCGCCGGCTCCATCGTCGACCTGCTGCAACGCCAGCGCGGCATCGAGATCGCCCGCAACGGCGGCGCAGGCACCAACGCCACCGTGTTTATCCGCGGCGCCAACAGCAACCAGAACATCGTGCTGGTCGACGGCGTGCGTATCGGCTCGTCCACCACCGGCGCCGCCAACTGGAGCGCCATTCCGCTGACCGCCGTCGATCATATCGAAATCATCTACGGCCCACTGAGCTCCCTGTACGGCGCGGACGCCATCGGCGGCGTGATCCAGATCTTCACCAAAAAGGGCAAGGGCGCACCGGCGTTGACCGCCTTCGCCGGCTACGGCACCGACAACACCCGCGAAGCCGACGCTTCGATCTCCGGCGCCACCGGCGGTGAACACAGCATCAGCTACGCGATCAGCGCCGGCAAGGAAAAATCGGACGGCTTCTCCGCCACCCGCCCAGCCATCGGCAAAGCCTACAACGCCGACAAGGATGGCTACGACCACGAAAGCGCGGCAGCCCAATTCGGCCTTCGCCTGGCCGAAGGCCACGAAGTCGGCGCGCTGCTCATGCACAGCAAGCTCGAATCCCAGTACGACAACGGCGCTGCCGCCTTCGATGTGCGCTCCAACGCAAAACTCGAAAACGCCGCCATCTACAGCAAGAACCAGATCCTGCCGATCTGGCAAAGCCTGGTGCAGTACTCGCAGACCAAGGACGAAGGCGCCACCTACAGCAGCCCCCTGGCTTCCGGCTACTCACAGATCAACACCAAGCAGACCGACTTCACCTGGCAGAATGATGTGCAGGTCGGCGCCGACGTGCTGCAACTGCTGTACAGCCACCGAAAAGAAGAAGTCGAGACCAACGGCTTCAAACTGGACAACCCGCAGCGCACCACCAACTCCTTCGCGGCTTCGTACAACGCCCGCCGTGGCGACAACCTGTTCACCGCCAGCGCGCGCCGCGACAAATCGATGTACGGCGCGAAGACCACCGGCTCCATCGGCTATGGCTACAACTTCACGCAGGCGCTGCGCGCCACCGCCAGCTATGGCACCAGCTTCCGCGCACCGACCTACAATGAGCTGTACTACCCGTCCTACGGCAATCCGCGCAACAAGCCGGAGCTGGGCAAGAACGCCGAAATCGGCCTGCGCTACGACAGCGGCGCCACCGCACTCAGTGCCAGCTACTATCGCAATCGTCTGACCGACCTGCTGGTCAGCACCAACCCGTGCCCATTCGGCTCCGTTGGCTACACGAACGGTTGCGTCTACAACGTCAACCACGCCCTGCTTGAAGGCTTGACGCTGTCCGCCAGCCAGCAACTGGGCCGCTTCAATTTCGCCGCCAACGTCGACCTGCAAGACCCGAAGGACGAAACCAGCGGCAAGCGCCTGCAGCGCCGCGCCAAAAAGCACGGCAACCTGCTGGCCGACTACAGCGCCGGCGCCTGGAAGGCCGGCGTGGAGCTCCAGCTGTCCGGCGACCGCTACGACGACGCCGCCAACAACAACCGCCTGGGCGGCTATGGCCTGGTCAACCTGTACGCGACCTATCACTTCAACCGTGACTGGTCGGCGCTGGTCCGCTGGAACAACATCAACGACAAGCAGTACGACCTGGCGCGCAATTACGCCACGCCGATGTCCAAGCTGTTTGCCGGCATCCGCTACGGCTACAAATAAGCAGTAATGGTGTAACCTGCCGGGCGTGGAGCGCATCCGCCGCGCGCCCGGCAGCCTCTCTTTTTTGAAAGCAGTGCATGCATTCTTTCTCCCGCAACCTGCGACAGCGCGCCACCGTCACCCTGACCGGGTTGGTGCTGTTCGCGTTTGCCAGCCTTATTTTCTCGGGCATGACCGGTTCGGTCTCGATTCCCCTCTCCGACATTCCCGCAGCAGTCGGTGAACTGCTGCATGGCCAGACCCAGACCCTGGCATCGACCCTGCTCGACCTGCGCTTGAGCCGCGCACTGACCGCCTTCGTCACCGGCGCCGCCCTGTCGCTGGCGGGCGTGATGATGCAGGCGCTGCTGCGCAACCCATTGGCCGATCCCTATGTACTCGGCATTTCCGCCGGTGCCTCGGTCGGCGCGCTGGCAGCGCTGCTGTTCGGCTGCGCCATCTGGATGGTCGATGCTTCGGCCTTCGCCGGCGCGGTCGCCGTCTCGATGATGTTGTACCTGCTGGCCCGGCGCGACCTGCGCGGCGGCGCGGCAGCCGACGGCGGTACCGCCCTGCTGCTGCTGACCGGCGTGATCCTGTCTTCCGCCTGCATGGCGCTGGTGACGCTGATGCTGTCCATTGCCCCGGAGAGCCGCTTGCGCAGCATGGTCTTCTGGATGATCGGCGACCTGGCCGGTGCGCCGATGCGCGCGCTGCCATGGATAGTGCTTGCCGGCACCCTGGTATTCGTCTTGCGCAGCGCCCGCTCCATGAACGTGATGGCGCTGCACGCCGAAGCTGCCGCTACGCTGGGCATCCGCGTCGGCGCGCTGCGCAAGGGCCTGTTCTTTGTTTCCGGCCTGCTGACCGCCAGCGCCGTCACCAGCGCGGGCAGCGTCGGCTTCGTCGGCCTGATCGTGCCACATGCCTGCCGCTTCGCCGTCGGCCCGGACCACCGCGTGCTGATACCGGCGGCGGCGCTGGCCGGCGGCAGCTTCCTGTTGTTGGCCGATACGCTGGCCCGCACCATCATCGCGCCGCAACAGCTGCCGGTAGGTGTCGTCACGGCGCTGATCGGCGCCCCGGTCTTCCTGTATCAACTTCACAGGCTGCGCAAATGATGATCAGCACTCACAATCTCTCGTTAAAAATTGGCCGCCGCCAGCTGATCGCGGATCTGAACTGGCATGTGCGCGAAGGCGAATGCTGGAGCGTCATCGGCCGCAACGGCGCCGGCAAGAGCACCCTGTTGAAGACACTGGCCGGTCTGCGTGAACCCGACAGCGGCTATGTCACCATCCAGAACCGCGCCCTGCCCGACTGGCCGCTGCCAGAGCTGGCACGCCAGCGCGCCTTCCTGGCACAAAGCCGCAGCGACGCCTTCGCCTACAGCGTCATCGAAACCGTGCTGTCCGCACGCCACCCGTATCACGACAACCGCTATTGGGAAGGCAGCGACGACCACGCCATCGCGTTGAAATCGCTGGAATCGATGGAAGTGGCCGACCTGGCCGAGCGCGACGTACGCACGCTGTCCGGCGGCGAACGCCAGCGCGTGGCCATCGCCGCCATGCTGGCGCAGGATACGCCGCTGCTGCTGCTCGACGAACCGGCCAATGCGCTGGATCTGGCGCACCAGGTCAGCGTTATGAGCCTGCTGGCGCGCCTGTGCCGCGAGCAGGGCAAGACCGCCATCATGATCGGCCACGATTTGACGCTGGCGCACAGCGTCTCCACCCACGCGCTGCTGCTGATGGGCGACGGCCGCTGGCTGGCCGGCACCACGGCGGAAGTGATGCGGGCCGATATCCTCAGCGATTACCTCGGCCATCCGATCGACATCCTCCAGTACGGCAAGCGCAGCATCTTCATCCCTTCCGAGGACATTGCATGAACCAACAGAATACCGGCGACATCGACGAACAAACCGCAGCGCTGAACGAGCGCCATCGCGTACGCATGGAACGCAAGAAGGCCATCATCGACGCCAAGATCGCCTCCGCCGACAAGCAAATCGGCATCATCATCGTCAACACCGGCAACGGCAAAGGCAAAAGCTCCAGCGGCTTCGGCATGGTGATACGCGCCATGGGCCACGGCATGAAGGTCGGCGTGGTGCAGTTCATCAAAGGAGCGATGCAGACCGGCGAAGAGCTGTTCCTGCGCCGCTTCCCCGAAGAAGTCAGCTTTCACTCGATGGGCGAAGGCTATACCTGGGAAACCCAGAACCGCGAACGCGATATCGAAAAAGCGCTGCAGGCATGGGAACAGGCCAAACGCTTCCTGGCCGATCCTGAGATTGGCCTGGTGGTGTTCGATGAACTGAATATCGCCCTCAAATACCGCTATCTGGACGTGGAGACCGTCATCAACGATCTGCTGGCGCGTCCGGCGATGCAGCACGTCGTCATCACCGGGCGCGGAGCGCCGCCGGAGCTGATCGCCATCGCCGATACCGTCACCGAGATGGAAGTCGTCAAGCACGCCTTCAAGGCCGGCATCGGCGCACAAGCCGGGACCGAGTGGTAATGGCAGCGCACATCGAAGTCAAAGCCCTGCTGGTGGCCGCCGTCTCCTCCGGCCAGGGCAAGACCACCGTTACCGCCGCGCTGGCGCGCAAACTGGCACGCCAGGGCAAACGGGTACGCGTATTCAAATGCGGCCCGGACTTCATCGACCCGATGCTGCTGGAGCGCGCCAGCGGTGCGCCCGTGCGCTCGCTGGACCTGTGGATGGTCGGCCACGACCTGTGCCGCCGCCAGCTGGCGCAAGCCGCCGCCGAAGCGGACGTCATCTTGATCGAAGGCGTGATGGGACTGTATGACGGCACGCCGTCGTCCGCCGACCTGTCGCGCGAATTCGGCGTGCCGGTGATGGCAGTGATCGACGCCGGCGCCATGGCGCAAACCGCCGGCGCGCTGGTGCACGGCCTGCGCGACTACGGCCCGGTCGAGATGGCGGGAGTCATCGCCAACCGCGTCGCCAGCGAAAACCACGCAAAAATGGTGGCGGCCTCGCTGCGCGATATTCCGCTGTTTGCGACCTTGCCGCGCCAGGCGAAATCGCTGCCCGAACGGCACCTCGGCCTGGTACTGCCGGGCGAAGTCGGCGACATCGACCAACTGCTCGATAATCTGGCGGACCAGCTGGTGTTCGACGACGCAGCCTGGGAGCGCCTGCGCCCAGTGCGCATCGAGGTGCCGCCGGCCGCAGAACCGCAGGCGCCGCTGCTGGCCGGGCAGACCATCGCCGTGGCCCGCGATCCGGCTTTCATGTTCATCTATCCGGCCAACCTGGACACCTTGCGCCAACTGGGCGCGACGCTGACCTTCTTCTCGCCGCTGGCCGGCCAGCCGGTGCCGGCGGAAGCGACTGCCGTGTACCTGCCGGGAGGTTATCCCGAACTGCACGCAGAAGCGCTGTCGCAGGCGTCCACATGGCAGGCGTCGATCCGCTCCGCCCATGCGGCCGGACTGCCCATCGTCGCCGAATGCGGCGGCATGATGGCGCTGGCCGATACGCTGGCCGATCAGGCAGGCGCGGTATGGGCGATGGCCGGCCTGCTGCCCGGAGCCGTGGCGATGCAGGCCCGCCTGGCGGGCCTGGGTTCGCAGGGGCTGACGACGGCGCAGGGCGTCCTGCGCGGACACACGTTCCATTACTCCAAACTGGAGACAACAGTGGAGCCTGCGGCGTACACTATCAAACATCCATCCGCCGTACAGGGTGAAGCCTGGTACCGCGTAGGATCTTTGGCAGCTTCGTATTTTCACGCCTATTTTCCATCAAATCCGGCGGCCGTCGCCGCCCTGTTTTCAAGGAGCGCAGCATGACACGTACACTGGTTCTGGGCGGCGCACGCTCAGGTAAAAGCGGATACGCCGATCGCCTGGCCATCGAGTCGGGCAAGGAAGTCGTCTACATCGCCACCGCCACCGCAGGTGACGCCGAAATGGCCGCCCGTATCGAACATCACCGCGCCGGCCGGCCCAGCGAATGGATCACGGTCGAAGAGCCGCTCGCCCTGGGCAACCAGCTGCTGCGCTGGTCCTCGCCGGACCGCCTGATCCTGGTCGATTGCCTGACGCTGTGGCTCAGCAACCTGCTGTTCAGCGGCGGCGAGGAATATCCGGAAGTCGGCGAGATCGCGCTGCCGGCTCTGTTCCACGAACAGCAGGACATGCTGGTCAGCGCGCTGACCAAGTGCACCAGCGACATCGTGCTGGTATCGAACGAAGTCGGTATGGGCATCATGCCGTTCGGCGCCATCTCGCGCTGCTTCATGGACGAACAGGGACGACTGAACCAGGCCATGGCGGCCATCTGTGACCGCGCGGTCTTCGTCGCCGCCGGCCTGCCGCTGGTGTTAAAAGGATCTTCGTGCTGACAGGTTTGAGCTTTGGCGTCATCGCCTTGCTGATGGTCGCCGGCGTGCTGCTCGACCTGGCGCTGGGCGAGGCGCGGCGCTGGCACCCGCTGGTCGGCTTCGGCAACCTGGCGATGGCGCTGGAGCGGCGCCTCAACCGCGGCGGCCTGCGCTTCTGGCGCGGCGCGCTTGCCTGGACGCTGGCGGTGCTGCCGCTGACCGCCGCCGCCACACTGCTAGTCATGGGGTCCAATGCCGCCCAGCCGTGGATCTGGATCACCCACGCCGTCATGCTGTATTTTTGCCTCGGCCTGCGCAGCCTGCGCGACCACAACCTGCCCATCGCCGACGCGCTGGCGCAGAGCGATCTTCCCAATGCCCGCCTGCTGACCGCCCGCATCGTCAGCCGCGATACCACCAGCGCCAGCGAAATAGAACTGACCAAGGCCAGCGCCGAATCCCTGCTTGAAAACGGCAACGACGCCGTCTTCGGTACGCTGTTCTGGTTCATCGTCGCCGGCGGCCCCGGCGCGGTGCTGTTCCGCATGGCGAACACGCTGGATGCGATGTGGGGCTACCGCACCACGCGCCTGCTGCAATTCGGCTGCACCGCAGCCCGCATCGACGATGCGCTCAACTACATCCCTGCGCGCCTGACCGCGCTATCCTACGTGCTGCTGGCGCCCGGCCTCCAGGGCAAGCTGCGCGCCTGGCAGTGCTGGCGCACGCAGGCCCCGGCCTGGAGCAGCCCGAACGCAGGCCCGGTGATGTCGAGCGGCGCCGGCGCGCTTGGCGTGCAACTGGGCGGCGCCGCCATCTACGACGGCGAAATCGAGCACCGCCCGCCACTGGGCGAAGGCCTGCCGGCCACCGGCGCCGACATCAGCCGCGCATGGCGCCTGGTCGCGCGCACCACGGTGCTGTGGCTGGCCGTCGCCTGCGCCGTCGCGGCATGGATGGAGATGGTCCATGCTTGAACACGGAGGCAATCTGCGCGACGCCGCGCTGCGCTTCGGCCGCGACGACTGGCTGGACCTGTCCGCCGGCCTCAATCCCCACTGGTATCCCGCGCCCGCGCTGCCTGGCAATGCGTGGCACCGTCTGCCGGAACCAGATCCGGAACTGGCGCTGGCCGCTTCCGCCTACTACGGCGCACCGTTGATGCTGCCGGTCGCAGGTACCCAGGCCGCCATCCAGGCCCTGCCCCGCTTGCGCAAACCGTCGCGCGTTACCGTCGCCGCACCATCCTATGCCGAACACGCGCACCACTGGAGCGGCCACGGACACACGCTGACCCAGACGCCATACGACGCGCTGAACGCAGCGGTCGCCGACAGCGACGTCCTCGTCGTCTGCAACCCCAACAACCCGACCGGCGCCAGCATCCCCGCCGACCAGCTCCTGCAATGGGCGGGACAACTGGCGGCGCGCGGCGGCTGGCTGGTGGTCGATGAAGCCTTCGGCGACACGGCACAGCACAACAGCGTCGCCGCGCACAGCGGGCAGCCTGGCCTGATCGTTCTGCGCTCGGTCGGCAAATTCTTCGGCCTGGCCGGCATCCGGCTCGGCTTTGTGGCGGCCCATGAAGACCTGCTGCGCGAGCTGGCCGACCTGCTGGGCCCATGGGCCGTCAGCGGCCCTGCGCAGCACATCGCCATCGCTGCCCTGCGCGACCAGCCATGGCAGCAAAACACACTGCAGCAACTGCTGGCCGGCGGCCAACGCCTGCAACAGCTCCTGGCGGCGCACGGCATCCGCTCCACCGGCACCGCACTGTTTCAATGGTGGAGCGAAGACCGCGCCGAAGCCTTCTGGCAGCACATGGCGGAACGCGGCATATGGGTGCGCCTGTTCAAGCAGGCCGCGCGCGGCATCCGCCTTGGCCTGCCGCCCGACGAAGCAGGATGGCAGCGGCTGGAATCGGCATTGAAAGAATGGATCAACAAGGAACCAACATGAACAAACCGACGATCAAACTGCTGGCAGGCCTGACGATGCTGGCCATGGCGGCAAGCGCCCATGCCGCCATCAGCGTGCGGGACGACGACGGCAACGTCGTCACACTGCAAAAGCCAGCGCAGCGCATCATCGCCATGGCGCCGCACGTGACCGAGCTGCTGTACGCGGCCGGCGGCGGCGACAAGATCGTCGGTGCGGTCACCTACAGCGACTATCCTGAAGCGGCAAAAAAACTGCCCCGCATCGGCGACAACCGCCAGGTCGACATGGAACGCGTGATCGCCATGAAGCCCGACCTGATCGTCGTCTGGCTGCACGGCGCCTCCGAGCGCCAGATCGAAACGCTGCGCCAGCTGAATGTCCCGATGTTCCACAGCGAGCCGACTAAACTGGACGGCATCGCCGATAACGTGCTGCGCCTCGGCCAGCTGATGGGCACCGAGGCCGTCGCCCAGCCAGTCGCCGCCGAGATCCGCCAGAAGTTCGCCGCGCTGGCGAAACAATACGGCAACCGTCCGCCGGTACGGATGTTCTACCAGGTGTGGGACAAGCCGCTCTACACCCTGAACGGCACCTCCATCGTCAGCGACGCCATGCGCCTGTGCGGCGGCGTCAACATCTTCGCCGACCTGAAAGTGACGGCGCCGGTGGTCAGCAACGAAGCGGTGCTGCAAGCCGATCCCGAGGCGATCTTCGGCACCAGCGAAAAGAACTACGGCGGCGTGGGCCTGTGGAAGCCATACACGACGATGAAGGCTGTCCGCAACGACAACCTGTTCACGCTCGACGGCGAGCTGCTGAACCGCGCCGGCCCACGCATGGTCGCCGGCACCGCCGCCATGTGCGAAAAACTGGAACTGGCGCGACAGCACCGCAAGAACTGATATGAACTTCCCTTATTCGACCCTGATGGTTCAGGGCACCACCTCCGATGCCGGCAAGAGCACCGTCGTTGCAGCCCTGTGCCGGCTGCTGAAGCGCCGGGGCGTGCGCGTCGCGCCGTTCAAGCCGCAGAACATGGCGCTCAACAGCGCCGTCACGGCCGACGGCGGCGAGATTGGCCGCGCGCAGGCACTGCAGGCTATCGCCGCCGGCGTGGCGCCGCATACCGACATGAACCCGGTACTGCTCAAGCCATCGAGCGACATCGGCGCCCAGGTCATCATCCACGGCAAGGTGCGCGCCGAGATGAATGCGCGCGACTATCACCAATACAAAACCGTGGCGATGCAGGCCGTTCTGGAATCGCACGAACGCCTGCTGGCGCAGTACGACAGCGTGGTGGTCGAAGGCGCCGGCAGCCCGGCGGAAATCAACCTGCGCGACCGCGACATCGCCAACATGGGCTTCGCCGAAAAGGTCGACTGCCCGGTGATACTGGTGGCGGACATCGACCGTGGCGGCGTGTTCGCGCACATCGTCGGCACGCTGTCCTGCCTGTCGGAGAGCGAGCGCGCCCGCACCATCGGCTTCGTCATCAACCGCTTCCGGGGCGATATCAAACTGCTGGAGCCAGGCCTGGAATGGCTGGAACAACAGACCGGCAAGCCGGTGCTGGCGGTGCTGCCCTACCTGCACGGCCTGTTCCTCGATGCCGAAGACGCCGTCCAGCCGGTGCAAGCCTCGCGTGGCGCGTTCCGCGTGGTGGTCCCCAGCCTGCCGCGCATGAGCAACCACACCGACTTCGACGCCCTGCGCGCTCACCCGGATGTCGACCTGCGCTTCGTGCGCCAGGGCGAGCCGATACCTGCGGCCGACCTGATCATCCTCCCCGGCAGCAAGAACACGCGGGGCGATCTGGATTGGCTGCGCGCCCAGGGCTGGCCGGAACAGATCGCCCGCCACCTGCGCTACGGCGGCAAAGTGATCGGCGTCTGCGGCGGTTTCCAGATGCTGGGCCACAGCGTGACCGATCCGCTGGGCATGGAGGGCAAGGCCGGCACATCGCCGGCACTCGGCCTGCTCGACATGAGCACCGAGATGACCGCCGATAAACGGCTGGTGCAGGTACAAGGCGTGTGCGCCTTCGATGCTGACCAGGCCAGTGTCAGCGGCTACGAAATCCACATGGGCACCTCGACCGGCAGCGCACTCGATGTCCCGGCCTTCATCATCGATGGCCGTCCCGAAGGTGCGCGCTCGGCGGACGGACAGATCCTCGGCACCTACCTGCACGGTCTGTTCGACACACCGCAAGCCAGCAGCGCCCTGCTGCGCTGGGCCGGCCTGCAAACTGAAAACACCGTAGACACCAGCGCACTGCGCGAGGCCAGCCTTGACCGCATCGCCGACGCCACCCAGCCGCTGCTGGATGCGCTGCTGGCATTGCATGAAAAGGCTCCATCCGCATGAGCACAGTCGTCAATCCGCACGCCTTCGCGCACGCTGAAATCGAAGGCGTCTACCGCGCCATCCGCGAACGGCGCGATGTCCGCCACTTCAAGCCTGGTCCGCTGGAACCGGGACAGCTGGAGCGCTTCATCGCGGCCGCCCACAACGGCCCCAGCGTCGGCCTGATGCAGCCATGGCGCTTCATCCGCATCGCCAATCCCGCGCTGCGCGCACAGATACACCGGCACGTGAACGAAGAGCGCATCAAAACCGCCGAAGCGCTGGGAAAGCGCGCCGAGGAATTCATGCAGCTCAAGGTGGAAGGCATACTGGCCTGCGCCGAAGTGCTGGTGGTGGGCCTGATCGACAAGCGCGACCAATATGTGTTCGGCCGCCGCACCATGCCGGAGATGGACCTGGCTTCCGCCTCCTGCGCACTGCAGAACTTCTGGCTGGCGGCACGCGCAGAAGGCATAGGCGCGGGTTGGGTATCGATGTTCGATCCGCAGCAACTGCGCGACATCTGCGGCATGCCCGACGGCAGCCAGCCGATCGCCGTGCTGTGTGTCGGCCATGTCCACGAGTTCTACACCGCGCCCATGCTGGAGCTGGAAAAGTGGGACAAGCGCCGGCCTGTGTCGGACATCATGTTTGAGGATAGCTGGGATAATCCCGCCGTCACCGCCTAGACGCTACTGCACTCCTCGATGCGGCGATTGCCCGGTCCCGCCAGGGTGCGCAGGCTGCGCTCCGTCGCCGCCGTGAACTCGTGCTTGAAAACGGTATCGACAAACCGCCAGTCGCAGCGCACCTGCTCGTGGCTGGCGGTGACGATCATGTAACCGCGCTTGCTGGTCTGCGCGTAGTACAGAGGCTCGATCAGGTCGACCATCATGCTCGCCACATCCTCGGGATCGCGGTCCGGATAAGCGCCCTCCATCCCCGGCGACGACACCGACGCCGTCGCAAACTCCACGCCCACCTGGCGGCCTTGCGCGTCATGCAGGTCGCTGGCCCAGGCATTGTGCGTATCGCCCGCCAGCACCACCATGTTCTTGCGGTGCCGCTGCATCATCGCGAACACCAATTCGCGGTCGTTCTGATAACCGTCCCACGAATCCATATAGCACGGCAGCGTCGGCGCGGACAGCCAGCGCCGCTCCCGCTTGCTGACGCAGGAAGGATCGGCGGCGGCACGCTTCTTCAACGCCGAATAGTCGGTGCAATTGCATTCGCCCATGGCGACGGCAGTCGGATACTCCATGCGCGCCATCAGCACCTGCTGGCCCAGCATCTGCCAGCGTGCATTGGATCCGCTCACCTGGCGTTCCAGCCACGCCATCTGCTCGGTACCCATCATCTGCCGGCGAGGTGAGCAAACGTCATGCTTGTACTTCTCCACATCGAAGCGTTTATGTTCGTCGTAGTAGGAGGACATCATCAACTGCTGGTCGCGGCCGATCAGACGCGTATCGAGCATGTGCAGCGACACCACGCCGCCGAAGTCGAACGAGCGATAGATTTTTTCAGGCGACGCCGGATCTGGCGCGCGGATCGGCATCCACTCATGATATGCCGTCATCGCCGCCACCTTGCGCAGCGTGAAGGGACCGTATTCGGTGGCCTTGTGCTCGGCCGAACCGTCGCGCCAGGTGTCATCGGCGAATTCGTGGTCGTCCCACACCGCAATGAACGGCATCGCAGCGTGCACCGCCTGCAGATCGGGATCGGTGCGGTACTGGGCGTACCGGCGGCGGTAATCGTCCAGCCGCAGCAACAACTCGCGCGGTTCCGACACGCGCCCCAGTGCCTCCGCATTGCCACAGGCGTAGCCGGTGCTTTCGTATTCGTAGATGTAGTCGCCGATGTGCAGCGCGGCGTCGATGTCGTCCTGGCGTGCGGCATCGGCGTAGACGTTGAAGTAACCGGACGGATAATTCGAACAGGAGAACACCGCCAGCCGCACCTGGCGCACATCGCCGCGCGGCAGCGTCTTGGTGCGTCCGACGGTCGACTTCACCGTATCGACGGCGAACTGGTAGTAGTACACATGGCCAGGCAGCAGTCCGGCGGCGTCCACCTTGACGGTGTAGTCCTTCTGCGCCGACGTGGTCACGCTGCCGTTGGCGACCACCATCTGCATGGCCGGATCGGTCGCCATCTGCCAGCGGACGGCGACATCGCCGCTTTCGTCGCTGCGGCGCGGCGTCACGCGGGTCCACAGTATCACGCGGTCGCTGAGCGGATCGCCGCTGGCGACTCCATGATCGAAACCGATTGCGGCACCGTCGGCGATGCTGGCCGCCGTGCTGCTGCAACCACTCAGGCCCGCGCCTGCGCCAACACCCAGCAGGGCAGTGGCGCCCATCTGCCGGATAAAACCGCGACGACCTGGGAACAGCGACTTAGCGTCCATATCAACTCCATCGGCCATTTCGATGGCGCCAACTTACGCCCGATTCATGACGTCCTTATGACCTTCCTGTGGCTTTTGTGTGACAATCGGATGCATGAATACCACCGCCGCCAAGAGCTACCTTCCATGGGTGGTCGCTACCGCCCTGTTCATGGAGCAGCTGGACTCCACCATCGTCAACACTGCGATTCCCAGCATGGCGGCCAGCCTGCAAGTGACTCCCCTCAGCCTGAAGGCCGTCGTCACCAGCTATATCCTCAGCCTGGCCGTGTCGATCCCGATCAGCGGCTGGATGGCGGACCGCTTCGGCACGCGCCGCGTTTTCATGAGCGCGGTGACGATATTCACGGTGGCGTCGGTGCTGTGCGGCCTGTCGGTCAATTCACCGATGCTGGTGGCGGCCCGGCTGCTGCAAGGCCTGGGCGCGGCGATGATGATGCCGGTCGGCCGTTTGACCATCGTGCGCACCTTCCCCAAGTCCGAACTGCTGGCGGCGATGAACTTCGTGATCATTCCGGCGCTGATCGGCCCCCTGCTCGGTCCCACCGTCGGCGGCTTGATCGTGCACTGGCTGACATGGCGCGACATCTTCTTCGTCAACGTGCCGGTCGGCGTGGTGGCGATCTTCCTGGCGCACCGCTACATGCCGGACTATCGCGGCGACGGCGAGCGGCCGCTGGACCTGGTCGGCCTGGTCTTGTTCGGAACCGGCGTGGCGCTGCTGTCATGGCTGCTGGAGGTTTTCGGCGAACACCAGATCGACGTCACGTCCGCAGCGGTGCTGCTGTTCATCGCCTGCAGCCTGCTCGCCGCCTACGTGTGGCATGCCAGGGACGCGGCCTTCCCCTTGCTGCAGCTGGCGTTGTTCAAGATCCGTACCTTCCGCGTATCCGTGATCGGCGGCTTCATCACGCGCATCGGCATCGGCGGCCTGCCGTTCCTGCTGCCACTGCTGTATCAACTGGGATTGGGTTTGCCTGCATGGCAATCGGGCCTGCTGATGATGCCATCCGCCGCTGCCGCCATGGGCATGAAGTTCATTTCGGTGCGTGTGCTGGGCCGCTTTGGTTATCGCCAGGTTCTCACCGTCAACACGGTGCTGATCGGCCTGACCATCAGCATGTACTCCTTCGTCCAGCAGGGAACCCCGCTGCATCTGATCGTGATGATCAGCCTGTGCCTGGGCTTCTTCAATTCGCTGCAATTCTCCGCCATGAACAGCATCGCTTATGCCGACGTGGAGAGCGCCGATTCCAGCATGGCCAGCACCATGGCCAGTTCGATGCAGCAGCTGTCGATGAGCTTCGGCCTGGCCACCGGCTCACTGATCACCGGCTGGTTCCTCGGCGACCTGCCGCAATCGAACCGCGTGGCACTCACCGGCGCCTTGCATCACGCCTTCCTGACGCTGGCGGTGCTCACCATCCTGTCCTCGCTGACCTTTTGGTCCTTGCGCGAGCAGGATGGCGAGAGCATCAGCAAAGGCGCTCCCGCCTAGCGGCTTTGCTTAGGGCAGCTGCTTGCGGCGGCGTGCCATCGCGCCCACCATGCCCAGACCGGCCAGCAGCATCGCATAGCTGGCAGGTTCCGGGACGGCCATCGCGTTCGTGTACGCGCCGTCGAAGCGATAGCGTACCGCCAGGCCGTTGATGCTGGTGGAGCCCACCAGTTGCAGGAAGCCGGCGTCGCCGGTCACGTCGCCCAGCAGACGGAAGGCGTAGACGCCCGACGCGGCCTCGGTGAACGACAGCGTCTTGCCGTTGACGATGGCGCCCAGTCCATTGAAAGTAAGCGACGAACCGCCCAACTGCACCGACGAGCTGTCCGTCAGCGACAGGCTGGCAAAGGTCTGGCCGTTCGCTCCGCCGGCGCCGGCCAGCTGCAGCGTGCCGCCGTTCAGTACCAGCGCGCTATCGGCCGACAGGCGGTTCGCGCCGTCCAAGGTCAGCACGCCGCCGCTGATCTGCGTAGCGCCGCTGTAGGTGCTCACGCCCGACAGGACCACGGCGCCGCTCTTGATCTCGACATTGCTGAAATTCGAGATCGAGCCTGCATACGAGAAGCTGTTGCCCGCGCCCGGATTGACGACCATCGTATTGCCGCTGCCACTGCCGCCGTTGATGCTGCCGGCGATGCTGCCGCCGGTGATGGTCAGGCTGTTTTTCCCGCTGCCCATCTCGATCGCCTTGCCGCTGCTGGCGCCGTTGATGATACCCGCGTTGACGATCACCGTGTTGTCCGCGCCGGTCTTGATGGCTGCGTTGGCGATGCCTCCCCCCTGGATGGTGGCGCCCGCGTTGTTGTTGATGGTGACGACGTAGCCGCTGGCTGCACCCACGGTGACGATGGCCGAGTCGCTCTGGCCGCGTATCAAACCGCCCTGCTGGTTGGTGATGGTGGCATTGCCATACAAGCCTTCGCGCGTGCCGGCCGGTGCGCCGCTGATGTCGTTACCGGCCAGGGTGATGCCACGTCCGACGGCGTTGGTATTCCCGGCCGCGACCAGGCCCTCAATGGTGCCGGAGTTGACGATCACGCCGCCGCCGACACTCAGGCCTTCGCTGTATGCGAGACCGTCGGCCGGCGCGCTGAACGCGTTGGCCGAGCGGATGATGCCGGTGTTGGTGACGTTGGCGATGCCGTCAACATCGAGGCCATCACCGTCACCTGTCACACCGTTGCCTATGATGGTGCCGTGATTGACGATGGTGGCGATCTGTTTGCCGTTAACGCCATCGAGATTGACGCCCGAACCATTGCTGCCCCGGATAACGCCGCCCGCCGCGTTGGTGATGCTCATGACGAAGGACTGCGATCCATCCTTCTGGCCACCGGTGATGCCGTGGCGGCCGCCGTCGATCAAGCCGGTCGCGCCGTTGAGGATGACCGCGCCGCTGTTATTCTGAGCGTCGATGCCGTCGCTGCCGCTGCCGGTACTGGTGGTCGAGACGATGGAGCCGTAGTTGTTCACCGCGCCGCCCACGCCGGTGCGCACCGAGTCCGCCTCCTTCGCCTGCATCAGGCCATAGTTGTTCACGATGTTCGCGCCGGAGGTGATGGCGGCAAAGTCCACCACCTGCGAACCGCCTGCACTGGCGTTATTCGAGATCATCGAGCCGTAGTTGGTCAGCGTGACGCTGGCATTGGCCTTGTTCATCTGGATCACGTCGCCGTCGGCAGCCAGCATCTTCGCGGCTTTGTTGGTGGCGCTGCCGTTGATGATGGTCAGGCCTGTGACGCCCGTGTTATCGCGGACCACGCGCCCGCTGCCGGTCTGGCTGATGAGGCCCTGGTTATCCAGCGTCGCGTTCTTGCCGGTGATAGTGACAGCCACCGCGCTGCCGCCAACCGTCAGCGATCCGGACGTGGTGATGGTGCCGGTCTGGTTCTTGTCCAGCGTTTGCGCATCGGTGTTGGCGTTGCTCAGCGTGCCGGGGAAAACGATCGCCGGATTGGCAGCGGAAGCGCTCAGTGGCAAGGCCGCAGCCAGCAGCAGGAATTGAATGGCGGAGTGAGGTTTCAACAGCGCGAACGGCATGGTTTGTCCCGGATATTGTGTGAGCAAACCTTCAATATCCCATAAATTTATGACATGCCCGTGACGCTGTGGCGCGCTTGCACGGCGCCTGTGCGCGGTGCGCGCAAGCTGCTATGCTGCCGCGCTGCTTTTCAATTCGGGAGACACACCATGCAAAACATAGCCGGGCGCACGACGGCGCTCGCCACGGTCATCATCGCAATGGCGCTGAGTTTCATCGCCTATCAGGGAACGCGCGGCCACCAGGGACCGGAGCTGGAGACGCCTTACCAGGCGGTGGCGCTGATGAATGGCCAGATGTTCTATGGCCGACTGGAGCCGGCTGGCGGCGACTATCTGACGCTGCGCGATGTGTTCTATATCCAGGGCCGCCAGAATCCCGAGACCAAGGCCATCACCAGTGTGCTGATCAAGCGCGGTGGCGAAGCGCATCATCCAGACCGCATGTTGATCAACCGTCAGCAGGTGCTGTTGATCGAACCGGTGAAGACCGATTCGCAAATCGCCAAACTGATCGCCGAGCAGAACGCCGCCGCAAAGTAAAAAAGGCGGGCCGCCTGGCCCGCCTCCTCATCAAAACGCCGTCAACGCCTTGGTGAACTTGATCAGCCACAGACGGCTTGGACGCTCGCGGTCCTCGCCGCGCGCAACGCGGATCGTGTTCGCGGCATTGCAGCCCGCAGCAGTGCTGGTGATGATCGCGCCGGATGCATCGATATTGCACTTGGTGACATCCGCATCGTCCACCGCCACGCCGGCTGCGGTGAAGACTTTGGTTTTCATGCCGAAGTCGTTATCGTTGGCCAGTGCCAGCGTATTGCCGTCCACGATGGTCAGGCCTTCCGCTTTTTCCGCCAGCCAGCCAATCGCGTTCAGATCCAGCAGCAGGGTTTTCTTCAGCGTCGTCACCGCTTTCCAGTCCGCGCCGTTGACTGAGGTGCCGCTCATACTGCTCTTCTCCAGGTCCGACGTCTTGACGTTGTAGGCCGCGCTGGCGATATCAGTCGCTGCGCCTATCTCCACCAGCATCAACTTGTTGAACACCTTGCCGTTCGGCGCCGCGCCCTGCTCGATCACGATGAATTTGCCGTTGCCCAGCGCGACCAGGTCGCCCAGCTTGGCATTGCCGGTACGGCCGTCCTGATAGTCGGTGGCGTCCAGTGGATACGCGTACATCTTGCCCCAGGTGCCGGTAGTCGGATCGAACTCCACCCAGCGGGTGAAGCGCGCGTAGCGTTCGATCGCTTCGCTCTTGCCCGTCACCGAATAGGTCGCGTTACCGTCGGTGAGTGGGCTTTGCAGGAAGCCGTGCAGCTTGTCGGTGCTGGTGTCCAGCGTCAGGCCTTCCATGCCGCGGTTGGCGCGGCGCTTCAGGAAGATGTCCGGTAGGCCGCTGCCCGGCGCGTACTTGTTGAGGATGATGCCGGTGGCCGGATCGAGCTTGATGATGAACGGGCCGTATTCGTCGGAGATCCACAGCGCATTGCGCTTCTTGTCGACCACGATGGCTTCGGTATCGAGGCCGCCGGCGTTGAAGGTGGCCTTGCTGGCGGCGTCGTACTTCAGCGCGTCCATCAACGGCAGCTCTGCTGAGTTGCCGATGCTGCCCGGCGCAACCGGCAGGCCGGACGCGTTGACCGTCGCCGATACCTTGATCGGCGTCGACGACGTCAGCACCGCGCCGGATTTGCCGACGGTGATCACGCCGAACGACGGCGTGAAGCTCGGCGACGGGAAGAGCTTGGCGCCGGAGAGACCGCCGCCACTCAGCGACGGCACATTGGGACCGTCGCCGTTCGGGCCGCGATCGGTCAAGCCGTAGAACTCCAGATCGCCATTGGCGTTGGTGCCCTTGAAGGCCAGCGACGATCCGTAGGATGGCAGGAAGCCCAGAGGGAAGTCCTCTTTGACCTTGGCGTTGCTGCCTTCGTACGGCACATAGTAGCTGGCCGCAGCCTGGATCTGGTAGCGCGTGACGTTGACGGCGACAGCGCCCAATGGCGTGGTCTGCGTGAACGACTCGACCACCGGCGTGCCGACCTTGGAGGCCAGCGTATCTTCGAAGTGTTCGCGCACCAGTGCGCGGCGGCTGTCGTCGATCGCACGTGCGGCGTATTTGGCGCCGACTGTGGCCAAGTGGGAGGTCATCGCGGTGTTGAAGGCGGCGGCATCCATGGTGAAGTCGGCGCTCTTGGCGGCCAGTGCGGTTTTCACGTCGGCGGTGATCTTGATGCCGTTCGATGGATCGCTGTCTTCGTCCAGCAATTGCAGGGCCAGCAGGCGGTTGACGACTTTGCTGTCCTTGACGTCGGTGACGCCGGCCAGCTGCAATGGCGTGATGGTGGCGGCGCATGGTGCGCTACCCAGTGCCACGCCGCCGATGCTGAAGCTGACGGTATCGCCAGCGTAGCAGGTGAACTCTCCCTTGGCCGAAGTGCTGGCTTTCGCGGCGGTGCCGGCGACATAGTCCAGGTTCTCCACCGCACCGTCCAGGAAGACGCCGGTAGTCGGCGTTTTGGCTGGCGTCGCGCTGTCGCTACCGCCGCAGCCTGCCAGGACGGAAAACACCGCGAGCGATATCAGGGAAAAGTTTTTCATGCTTAACGAGCCTCGGTTGAAAAAGAGGCAAGTCTAGCTACAGTACGTTACATGGTAATGACAGACGAAAAAAAGCCCCAACCAGATCACTGGAAGGGGCTTTTTTAATATAACTAGCCTGACGATAACCTACTTTCACACTGGTTGCAGCACTATCATCGGCGCAGAGTTGTTTCACGGTCCTGTTCGGGATGGGAAGGGGTGGGACCAACTTGCTATGGTCATCAGGCATTG
>NZ_WHUF01000013.1 GCF_009380165.1 Rugamonas rivuli | reverse complement strand
TCAATGCCTGATGACCATAGCAAGTTGGTCCCACCCCTTCCCATCCCGAACAGGACCGTGAAACAACTCTGCGCCGATGATAGTGCTGCAACCAGTGTGAAAGTAGGTTATCGTCAGGCTAGTTATACTAAAAAGCCCCTTCCAATGATCTGGTCGGGGCTTTTTTTCGTCTATTGATTCATGCGCTGTGTGTGCGTCCACTGATGATCCGAAGCCGAAACCGCTGAAGCATAGGTGCGGTAAGTCTGGCCTTCGCCTGGCCACGGATTCATGATGTAGACGTAATTCACACCATTTGCCGTCTCATAGCCGCGCCCGACCATGATGTGGCCGCCGCCGCTGCTCCAACCGTAGCGGATCACGAATGGCCGGTTCGCATTGATGTCCGACACTACGCTGTTCCATGATGACGCTGAGTTGTAGGCTGTGTTGGTTACGCCCCAGGCCTTGAGAATGTTTTGCACGCTGCCATTGCTGCCATACATGCTGTTCGGCTGGTTGGCGTTGCTGTTCCAGTTGAAGTTAGAGTTGCCACAAGCGTAGTTCAGGCCAAAGGCCCAATTGACGATCTGGCACTGGCTAGGCGTTTGGCCGTAGAAGTTCAACACCGCCTTGCTGGAGCCGGCCCAGCACCACTGGCTGTGCTCCTGCGTCACCAGCGGCACGTTCAGGGTTTTCCACTGTGCGAAGGCAGACGGCAGCGTCGCCAGCAAAGCCGCGCTTAATATCAGGCTGTTCAATTTTTTCATGAGAGTCTCCTAGTTGCGAGCCGCTTAGCGCGCGCTCTCCAGATTCTTTTTGACCGCCGCACGCAGCGGCTCCAGCAACTCGCTCGCATCGAGCAGGCCGTCGCCGGCGGCTTTGCGCTGTAGCAGCAGCGACTGCCGTGCCGAATGCAGCGGTGCGAAGCGGGCCGCGCCATTCTGGGCCGAGCTCACTTCCAGGAAGTCGGACTGTGCCTGGTAGATGCGCAGCACGCGCACGTTCGAACGGTCGGCATTGCCATAGGCGGTCATCGCCGCATCCAGATCCTTGGCCAGCACGGTCGCGCCATAAGCCACCGTTTCCCATTTGCCGTTGACCTGTTCCACCGTGGCCAGGCCGATCGGCTGTTCGTTGAGGGTGACGACGAAGCGCCAGATGCCGGTGGGCTTGGCCATGGCCTTTAGTTCGCGGCGGCCGGCCAGCAGGTCGGTGGGGTCGACGGTGTAGACCGGGAAGCCATAGGCGATGCGGGCGTCCTTCAAGTCCTGCACGTCGGCCACGTCCAGCGGGAAGCCTTGCGGCGCGCTGCCCGCATGGTTTTGCACTTGGAACTGGACGAATTGAGAAAAGTCCCGTCGGGCGGCGCTGCTGGCGCCGTCGAGTTGCGAGGTTTGAGCAAATAGCGTCGGACTGGATAGGCTCAGGCAGCCTGAAATGGCCAACCCGAGCAGAGTGGAAATACGCGGCATGGTTTCTGTCTCCTCTTGCGGATGGGGTAGGGGCTGCCGGTCGAGAAGGGCAGCGCGGCCATTCTAGGTAATCCAACATGCAAGTTTGTGGTTTTTCCATATTTGAGACAGAGGCCACACGGATTTTTGATTTCTTAACAATCGAAAGGTGGTCGCCCCCGATGTGACGTATTGCAACGTGTCATGACAATTGCTGTCCACGTGCAGATTTGGGTTGTATTATTAGCCCATCGTCGTGTTCAATCCACTAGAGGTGCATTCATGTCAGAAGCAAAAAAATTTCGTCTGGTAACGCGCAGCGACTTCGACGGTTTGGTGTGCGCAGTCCTGTTGAAGCATCTGGATATGATCGATGAGATCCTGTTCGTCCACCCGAAGGATATGCAGGACGGTAAGATCGCCATCAGCGACAATGACATCACCACCAATCTGCCTTTCGTCCCTGGCGTGCACATCGCCTTCGACCACCATTTGTCGGAAACCATCCGCAACACCGGCGAACGCAAGAACCATGTGATCCATCCGGAGGCGCCCTCGGCCGCGCGCGTGGTCTACGATTACTACGGCGCCGAGAAGGCTTTCCCCGCCTCATGGCACGACATGATGGTGGCTGTGGACAAGGGCGACGCCGCGCGCTTCAACGAGCAGGAAGTGTTGAATCCGGAAGGCTGGGATTTACTGAACTTCCTGATGGATGCGCGTACCGGCTTGGGCCGCTTCCGCGAGTTCCGCATCTCGAACTACAACCTGATGATGGACTTGATCGACTACTGCAAAAACCATACGATCGCCGAGATCATGGCCTTGCCGGACGTGAAGGAACGCAAGGAGCTGTACTTTGAGCATGCGGAGAAGTGCAAGGAGCAAATCCGCCGCTGCGCCACCGTGCACAAGAACCTGGTGGTGCTGGATCTGCGCGACGAAGAGATCATCTACGCCGGCAACCGCTTCATCATCTATGCGATGTATCCGCAGACGAATATCTCGATCCACGTGCTGTGGGGACTGAAGAACCAGAACACGGTGTTCGCCACCGGCAAGTCGATTTTGAACCGTACGTCGAAGACCAATATCGGTGCGCTGATGCTGGAGTACGGTGGCGGTGGGCACGAGAACGCCGGCACCTGCCAGGTCGACAATGAGCGTGCGGAAGAAGTGCTTGGCGCCTTGATCGCCCGAATAAACTCGGAAGGCTAAAAAAAAACGGCGCTCAATGAGCGCCGTTCTTCATTCAGACCTCTTCTTTTTCAGGAAGGGCGATCTGGTTGTCCACGCTGAACTGATAGTCCTTGAACACGTGCTCGGCGGTCAGCAGCTGATACTCGCCGTTGGCCTTCACGTGCGTGGTGTCCTTCAGGCGGTAGGTGTAGTGGCCGCAGGTCCAGCAGTTGAAGTTGCGCATGTGGGTGCACAGGCAAGTCTTGTCCATGACCACGATGTTCTTCTCGGTCGGGTGCGCCGCCACTTCGCGGTTGTACGAATTGATGTAGGCGCAGTTGCCGGTCGCGTCCAGCAGGTAGCCGTAGGATTCGCAGCCCGGACGGATGCCCGCGCCGATGGCCGGCGTGTTCTTCAGCATGCGCATCGGATAGCCGGTCGGCGAGACGCCGTTGACGATGATGTCTTCTTCCGACGCCTTGAAATACTCCTGCTTGACCTTGGCCGGCAAACCGCATTCATTGGTGACGGTGAAGCGGGTCGCCACCTGCACGCCAGCCGCGCCCGCTTCCAGGAAGCGCACTGCGTCGCTGCCGGTGAAGATGCCGCCGGCGGCGATCAACGGGATGTCCAGGTTTTCCGCCTTCAGGTATTCCAGCAGTTCCTGCGTGATGGTCATCAGGTCGTACTCGGCCCAGTCCATGCCGAAGCCCAGGTGGCCGCCGGCCAGCGGGCCTTCGACGATGATGTAGTCCGGCAGACGGTCCAGCTTGGCGTTCTTGCGAAGGAAGATCTGCAGCGCGCGCACCGACGACACGATGATGCCCAGCTTGGCTTCGCGGAAGCGCGGGTGGTCGGCCATCAGCGCGAACGAGCCGAAGTGCAAACCGGCCGACAGCGTGATGCCGTCGATGCCGGCGTCCAGCGCCGCGTTCAGGCGGGTGCGCAGGGTTTCGCGCGGGCCGTTCATGGTCAGCTTTTCCATGCAGTTGACGAAGATCAGGCCAGGGCCTTGCTTCGCCGCCATGGTGGCGCCGATGTGGCGGCGCTGCGCGTCGGCCAGGCGTTCCAGGTCGAACTGCACCACGGACTTGTCCATGTTGTTGATGTTGAACTTGTAGAGCTTGGTCTTGTCCTTGACGAAGCTGGTGTCGAACTTGCGATCGGACACGTCTTCCACCATCGCATCGGAGATGTGGCCGATGCCGCCCAGGCGGGCTGCTTCCAGCGCCAGTTCGGACGTCGAAATATCCACGCCCATTCCGCCAACCATGATGGGCACGTACTCGTTTTTGCCAAATCGCAGGCGGAAATCATCAACACGTTTCATTGCTATCCTTAGACTACCGAAGTTGGTTGCCGGGCGTAAAGCCCGGCGCTATGCGTGAAATGCGGTCGCGCGTGAGTACACCTGCATGGAGCCCGCTTTGATTCTACTCCATGTGTACTACAGCATTGTGACGCCGCGCCGGGCGTCGCGCGCAGGGATCAGTCGCGGAAGTTGTTGAATTCCAGCGGCATTTCGGGCACGTCCTTGCGCAGCATGGCCATGGCCGCCTGCAGGTCGTCGCGCTTGGCGCCGGTGACGCGCACGGCGTCACCCTGGATGCTCGCCTGGACTTTCATCTTGCTGTCCTTGATGACGCGCACGATTTTCTTGGCATCGTCGGATTCGATGCCATTCTTGATCTTGATCACTTGCTTGACCTTGTCGCCGCCGATTTTCTTGATGTCGCCGTCTTCCAGGAAGCGGACATCGACTTTGCGTTTGGACAGCTTGTTGGTCAGCACGTCGCGGACCTGTTGCAACTGGAATTCGGAGTCGGCGACGACGGTCAGTTCGTTTTCCTTGTGCTCGACAGAGGCGCCCGTACCCTTGAAGTCGAAACGGGTGGCGATTTCTTTTTGAGATTGCTCAACGGCATTCTTCACTTCGATCATATCGGCTTCGGAGACTACATCAAACGACGGCATAACTATTTCCTTTTCGTGTGGCATGCAGCATGAATCAAACTCACTGCATCAAAGACTGACATTTTAACGGACAACCGGGCCATCGCCGCCATATCGACGCTGGTTTTTTACTTGTTTCGCTCTATAATCGATCAAATTTCCCAGGTTTTTCCTCCATGCATCCACAGTTCCCCATCCAATACCAGTTCCCATTGCAGTCCCTCAACACCTTCGGCATCGCGGCGAGCGCGCACGCGTATTTGCGCGTGACAAAAACAGAGCAACTGCTCGGCGTTTTTGCTGATGCCGCCTGGGTTTCTTTGCCGAAGCTGGTGCTCGGCGGCGGCAGCAATTTGCTGCTGACGAAGGACTTCCCCGGACTGGTTTTGCACATCGCGCTGCAAGGCCGCGAGGTGCTGGCCAGCGACGAACATCATCACTACGTGCGCGCGGCGGCCGGCGAAAACTGGCACGAGTTCGTGCAGTGGACGCTGGCGCAGGGACTGGGCGGATTGGAAAACCTGTCGCTGATACCGGGCACGGTGGGCGCGGTGCCGATCCAGAACATCGGCGCCTACGGCCTCGAGACCAAGGACGTGTTCCACAGCGTGACGGTGTTCGATCCGGCCACCTCAAGCACGCGCACGATGGATGCCGCGGCCTGCCGCTTCGGCTATCGCGACAGCATCTTCAAGCAGGACGATGGCCGCCACCTGATCATCGTCGACGTCTGCTTCGCGCTGCCGAAGCAGTGGCAGCCCAATCTGCGTTATGCGGAACTGGCGCAGGCGCTGGCGGAGCAGGGCATCGCCACGCCGAGCGCACAGCAGGTGGCCGACACGGTGATCGCGATCCGCCGCCGCAAGCTGCCCGATCCTGCGGTGATCGGCAACGCCGGCAGCTTCTTCAAGAACCCTGTAGTGACGGGCGCGCAATGCGCGGCGTTGCTGGAGCGCTTCCCGACGCTGGTGCATCACGCGCAGCCGGACGGCAGCGAAAAGCTGGCGGCGGGGTGGCTGATCGATCAGTGCGGATGGAAGGGACGCACGATGGGCGCGGCGGGCGTGTACCCGAAACAGGCGCTGGTGCTGGTGAATAACGGCGGCGCGCAAGGCGCCGATGTGGTAGCGCTGGCGCGCGCGATCCAGGCCGATGTGCAGGCGCGCTATGGCGTGCTGCTGGAACCGGAGCCGGTCTTCATTTGAAAAAGGCGGGCCAGGCCCGCCTTGTACCGCGTTAGCCGAAGTGGCAAACGTAATCGACCGTCTCGACGGTCTCGATATCGAAACTCGAATTGGCGGCCACGTTGAACTGCTGGCCCGCCGCGTAGGTCTGCCATTCGCTGGCGCCGGCCAGGCGCACCTTGCACACGCCGCCGATGATCTCCATCGTCTCCGGCGCACCGGTGTTGAAGGTCAGGCTGGAAGGGAAGATCACGCCGACGCTTTTCTTGCTGCCGTCGGCGAAAATCACATTGTGCGAAACGCATTTGCCGTCGAAGTAGATGTTCGATTTCTTGACGACGCTGACTTGATCAAATTGAGCACTCATGCTGCAGTTTTTCCTTGGTTCGATTCAGGTTGGGAGACCAGGCAGGTCTTCCGCGTTCACCACGCGGTTGCGGCCGCCGCGCTTGGCGGCGTACAGCGCCTGGTCGGCTAGCTGGATCAACTGGTCGACGCTGGACGATGCCGACGGCACCACGCTGGCCACGCCTATCGACATGGTCACGGTGGAGAACTCGGTATCGGCCTGCGGATTTTCGATGGCCAGCTGTTCCAGGTGACGGCGGCACGACTCGGCCACGATCAGTGCCCCAGTCAGTGGTGTCTCCGGCAGGATAATCGCGAATTCCTCGCCGCCGTAGCGCGCGGCCAGGTCGGCCGGTCGCTTTAAATGTTCGGTCAATACAGCGGCCACTTTTTTCAGGCACAAATCGCCCGCCAGGTGGCCGAAGCTGTCGTTATACAGTTTGAAGAAGTCCACGTCGCACAGCAGCAGCGTCAATGGCTTCCTGTCGCGCTGGCCGCGCTGCCATTCGAGGCGCATGGTGTCGTCGAAGCGGCGGCGGTTGGCGATGCCGGTCAGGCCGTCGAGCGCGGCCAGCTTTTGCAGTTCGATGTTGGCGTCGGCCAGCTGCTTCTGGCTCGCGCGCAGGAAGCGGAACGCCTGGTCGCGCTGCAGGCGGCTGATGTGGGCGCCCGAGTGATAGCGGATGCGCGCCAGCAGTTCCAGCTTGTCCGGCAGCTTGACCATGTAGTCGTTGGCGCCGGTGGCGAAGCTGTGCGCCTTGAGCTTGGGGTCTTCCTTGGCCGACAGCACGATCACCGGCACGTTGCGCAGCTCTTCCTGCTCGCGGTACAGCTGGATCAGGCCGAAGCCGTCGATGGTCGGCATCACCAGGTCCTGCAGGATGACGGTGGGTTGCAGCTGCTGCGCCGACTGCACCGCCAGCGTGGCGTCGGTCACGTAGTGGAATTCGATATCGGTCTGGTCGCTCAGCATGCGGCGCACGGCTTCGACGATGATCAGCTGGTCGTCCACCAGCAGTACCCTGACCTTGAAGCTGGCCAGCGATTGTTCCGGATCGGTTGGGACTACAAGTGCTTCTGACATCAGTATTCTCTTTCAGTGATACCCGGGCATGTCTGGCGCAGGGAAGTGCCGATAGGGCGGCCGTTCGGGGTTCAGGAACGGCCGCCCAGGGTGCTGCGCAAGACCGGACCGATCTTCGCCAGCGGTAAAATCATCTGTGCCGCGTCCAGCTCCGCGGCGGCGCGCGGCATGCCGTAGACCGCGCTGCTGCCCTGGTCCTGGGCGATGGTGGCCTGGCCGGCGCGGCGCATGGCCAGCAGGCCTTCGGCGCCGTCGCGGCCCATGCCGGTCAACAGCACGCCCACTGCTTCGCCTTTCCAGTGCTGCGCCACGCAGTGGAAAAACACGTCGACCGACGGACGGTAGGCATAGTCCTTGGGCTCTGCATCGTAACGCAGGCGATAGTTTTGATCCAGCGTTAAGTGGTCGTTGCTCTTTGCGATCAGGACGGTGCCCGCCACCAGCTCGTCGCCTTCCTCGGCGGCGCGCACGGGCATTTCCAGCTGTTCGCCCAGCCAGCGGGCGAAATTATCGGCGAAGTGCTGGTCGATGTGCTGCACCACCACCACCGCGCAGCCGCGCGGCGGCTTCCACCCCGCCAGCATCTTGGAGACCGCCATCGGGCCGCCGGTGGAGGCGCCGATCGCCAGCAGCGAGGTGACGCGCTCCGCCGCTTCCGCACCGTCGGCGCCGTGGCCGTTGCCATTGGCCGCTGTTCTCGGCATCATCGCCTGGCTGCCGCCGCTGTGGCGTATCAGCTTGTCCATGGTGCGGATCTTGGCCAGCAGCTCGGTGTCGCCGCCCGGCTTGCCCTGCAGGACCGGGGTCGCCGTCACGTCCAGCGCACCGGCGCCCAGCGCGCGGAATACCTGGTTGACGTTGTCCTGCGGCCGGCCGGTGACGACCAGGATGGCGCACGGGCTTTGTTCCATGATCTGGCGCGTCGCCTCGACGCCGTCCAGCTCCGGCATGTTCAAGTCCATCAGGACCAGGTCGGGCCGGTTTTCCGCGCACATGCGCACCGCCTCCGCGCCGGTGCGCGCTATCCACAGCACCTGGTGCTCCGCCGTGCTGGCGACCACGCGCCGCAGCGCTTCGGCTGCCATGGCGACATCGTTGGCGATGGCGATCTTCATCTGCGGGCGTCTCCAATCAAATCGCTGACGGCGTCCAGCAGCGTCTCGTCGTGGAAGCTGCCCTTGGTCAGGTAGTAGTCGGCACCGGCCGACAGGCCGCGCGCGCGGTCCTCGGGACGGTCTTTGTAAGAGACTATCATGACTGGCAGCTTATGCAGGTGTATGTCTTTTTTAATCAGCGTCACCAGCTCGATGCCGTCCATGCGCGGCATGTCGACG
Organism: Rugamonas rivuli; assembly: GCF_009380165.1. Taxonomy (GTDB): domain Bacteria; phylum Pseudomonadota; class Gammaproteobacteria; order Burkholderiales; family Burkholderiaceae_D; genus Rugamonas; species Rugamonas rivuli. The sequence continues at coordinate 112,001 of NZ_WHUF01000013.1, read as the reverse complement.
TCGGTGATCACCAGGTCGTAGTCGCCGCTGCGCACGACGTTCCAGCCGTCGATGCCGTCGATGGCGATATCGACCAGGAAGCCGCGGCTGAGCAGCAGCTTGCGCTCCATCTCGCGCACGGTGAGCGAATCGTCGACCACCAGGATGCGCTTGGTCTTGCGGCGCTCGGCCTGGTCGGACTTGGTCAGCTGATGCAGGCCGCCTTCGTGCAGCAGCTTGTCGATGGAGATCAGCAGGTCGGGCACGTCGAGGATCAGCACCGGCTCGCCGTCGTCGAGCAGGGCGGCGGAGGAGATGTCGCGCATCTTGCCGAAGATCGGGTCGAGCGCCTGCACCGCCAGGCTTTGTTCGCCGCGTATGGACTCCACCACCAGCGCGTAGCGGCGCGCGCCGCTGCCGATGACGACCACCGCCAGCTCTTCGCTGCTGGAGTCGGTGTCGCCCAGTTCCAGCACCTGCGCGGCGGAGACCAGGCCCAGATGCTCGCCGCCGAGATCGAAGAACTGCTTGCTCTCCAGCGTGTGGATGGCGGCCTGCGGCACCTTGACCACGCGCTCCACCTGCACGATGGGCACGGCGTAGGCCTCGCCCTTGACGTCCACCACCAGCGCGCGCACGATCGACTGCGTCAGCGGCAGGGTGATGTAGGTGCGGAAGCCGACGCCCAGTTCGGACTCGATGCGCACGGTGCCGTTTTGCGAACGGATGGTCTCGTGCACGATGTCCAGGCCGACGCCGCGCCCGGAAATCTCGGTGGTGCTTTCCTTCAGGCTGAAGGCGGGCAGGAACAGGAACTCCATCAGCTCGGCGGGCGACAGCGAGGCCGCCATTTGCGGGCTGGCCATCTTGCGGTCGATGACGCGGGCGCGGATTTTTTCCAGGTCCACGCCCTTGCCATCGTCGCTGATCTCGATGCTCAGCATGCCGGCGCGGTGCTTGGCCTCCAGCACGATGGTGCCTGCGCCGGGCTTGCCCGCGGCGATGCGTAGCTCCGGAGCGTCCATGCCGTGGTCGACGGCGTTGCGCAGCATGTGGTTAAGCGGGCTTTCGATCCGCGCCAGGATGTCGCGGTCGACCAGCGTGTCCTCGCCGATGATCTCCAGCCGCACGTCCTTGCCCATGCCGCGCGCGAGGTCGCGCACCATGCGCGGGAAGGCTTGCACGCCGTCGCGGAAGGGACGCATGCGCAGCGTCAGCACTTCGTCCACCATGCCTTGCGATACGGCCAGCAGGCGGCGTTCGTAGGCTTCGATGTCGGCGATGTGCTCCAGCACGAACTGCTTGAGCGGATGGGTCTTTTGCAGCGCCAGCAGGGATTTCTCTTTCAGGCCGGCGTCGCTGCTGTTGGAGATCGCCTCGTGCAGCTGCTCGATCAGCGCGAACAGGCTGCTCTGGTTGCGTTTGAAGCGCTGCATGTCCTGGATGAAGGGATGCATCTGGTGCGCATTGATGCGCGACTCGCTGGCCAGCGACAGCAGGCGATCGAAGTTCTGCGCCGTCTTCAGTGCGGCCGGCGTGCGCGCGGCGATGGCCGGCGCGTCTTCGGACGCGGGCGCGGTCGCCGCTGAGGCGATCGGCAGCTCGCCGGGCGGGAAGGCGATGGGCGCGGCCGGTGCAGGCGCTGGCGGCGCCAGGCCTGCTTCCACCTGCAGGTTGACCGGCTCGGGCAGGAAGGCGATGCTGGCGATGGAGTCCAGGGTTTTCCTGATCAGCGCGGAGTTGGCGGCCAGCCAGGCGTCGACGCCGCTGTCCTGCAGCCGCGATAGCTGAAGGATCAAGTCGACCCCGGCCAGCAGCACGTCGACCCGGTTGGGCGTCAGAGCCAGCTTGCCGTGTTGGGCGGCGATGAAGGCGTCTTCCATGCCGTGCGCCAGCTGCACCACCACCTCCAGGCCGACGATGGCGGCCGCGCCCTTGATCGAGTGCGCCGCGCGCATCATCGATTCGACGGCGCTGGCGTCATCCTTCAGGCGCTCCATGGCCAGCAGGCCGTCGGTGAGGATCTGGGTCTGGCTGTCCGCCTCCATGCGGAACAGGTCCAGCATGGAGAACTGGCTGAGGTCTCCGTTGTTGTCCTGGCTCATCGCAGTGTCCTCGCAAGTTGGTAGCCGATCAGCGCCGAGTCGAGCACGCCGATGTGCATGTCTTCATGCGCTATCACGCCGGACAGGAAGCGCGACAGCCCTTTGTTGATGGTGGCGGCCGGCGCCTGCACCGAGGCGGTGGCGTAGCGCAGGATGCCGTGCAGGTCGGCCACCGGCAGCGCGTAGGCCTGGTCTTCCCATTGCGTCAGCAGCAGGCGCGCGAAGGTGTGGCGGTTGGTGGCGGCTTCGCCTTCGTTTTCGTCGATGCCCAGCAGCGCCGCCAGCGACATGCAGGGATACAGCGTGCCGCCGACGTTGACGATGCCGCTCAAGCCGCGCTCCGCGCGGTGCGGCAGGCGGTGCGGCTTGGCCTGCGGCGCCACCGAGACGAACATTTTGGTCGGCAGCGACAGCCATTCGCGGCCGATGCGGAACACCAGGCAGGAGGCGTCGAGCTGCTGCGCGTCGGTGGCGGCCTGGCGGAAGTGGGCGGCCCAGTCTTTCTTGTAGTCGTCGCCGACGGCGCGCTGAAGGTTGCGCTGGGCGGCGCCCGCATACACTTCGCAATTGCGGCAGTGGACAGCCTGTTCCAGCTTTTCGCAGCTTTGGTCGCCGACGACGCCGATGCGGTTCCAGCAGTCGTCGATGCTGACGATGGCGATGGGGGAGGTGGTGGTAGTCATGGTCGGGCGCCCTTATGATTCCTGCTGGCGTTTGTAGATGCGCGCGGCGCGGGCCTTGAGCGCGCGGGCGCCGGCCGGGTCGTTGTTGGTCTCGGCCAGCAGGGCCAGGTGGCACAAGGCTTCGTAGTGGTCCGGCTGCAGGTAGATGCAGCGCTTCCAGTAGTCTTCGGCGAGCTTGTGCTTGTTCGTCAGTTCGTTGACCAGGCCGAGGATGAAATAGGCTTCGGCCGAATCGGGCGACTGCGCCAGATGGTCGCGGCTTTTGTTTTCGGCTTCCTTCAGCTGACCCAGGTCGGCCAGGCGGCGCGCGTCGGCCAGCAGATCGGCGGCGGTCAGGGGGGCGTGCGGCGCCGGCACAGGCGTCGGCGCTCCGGCGCGCACCCGCGCCGGAGCAGGCGCCGGAGCAGGCGCCGGCGCAGCAGCGGAAGCGGGAGCCGCAGCCGGAGCAGGGCGGGCCGGGCGCGGCGCCGTCTTGGCGGCGGGTTTTGCGGCCCGCTTGGCGGCCGGCGCGCTTTCCTTCCTCAGACCGAAAGCTTGCGGATACTGGAGCGGCATAAATCCATACTGGCAGAACGACGGCACTTCCGCATAGCCGGCGAAGAGCAGGCCGTCCTCGGACAGCAAGGCGTTCAGCCGGGCGATGGCGGCCTTGGTGGTCGGCTTGTCGAAGTAGATCAGCAGATTGCGGCAGAAGATCACGTCGTAGTAGCCCGTCCGCGCGCCCAGGTCCAGCTCCAGCAGATTGCCCTGCTTGAAGCGCACCTGCTTGCGCAGCGCGTCGCCGATGCTGTAGTCGTCGCTGCTGCCGTCGCCGCTGAAGTGGCGGTCGCGGAAGCCCAGGTCCTGGCTGCGGAAGGCGTTGCGGCCGTAGACGCCGCTCTTGGCGCGGGCGATGCAGCCGGCGCTGATGTCGTAGGCGTCGATGATGAAGCTGTCCACCGGCACGCCGGCGTCGGCCAGCACCATCGCCATGGTGTACGGCTCCTCGCCGCCCGCGCAGGGGATGGACAGGATGCGCACCATGCGGCCGGCGTCGGCGGCCAGCCGCGCGCGGACAAATTCGCTGGCGGCCTGGAAGGCTTGCGGGTCGCGGTAGAACCACGATTCCGGCACCACCACCAGTTCCACCAGCGCCGTCAGCTCTTCCGCCGTCATGCGCTCCAGGTAGAGATCCTGGTTGGCGGCGGCGGTCTGCTCCATGCGGTGCCTGATCGCGCGCTCGACCGAGGACTTGGACAGCGTCAAGCCGGTGGCCTCGTGCAGCATGGCTTGGACGGGAGTCATGTCTGGAACAGCGTCGCGCGCAGCGACGCCGGCAGCAGTTGTTCAAGTTCGACCAGTTGCAGCATGCCGCCCGCGTCGCTGGCCACCTGGCCGAGGAAGGGCGCGGCCGTGACGCCGCTGTCGGCCAGCTGCGCCTCCGCTACCTCCTGCACGCCCAGCACGCGCTCCGCGCGCAGGCCTAGCAGGTGGGCCGTGCCTTCGGGCGAGTGATAGTCCACGACGATGATGCGGGTGTCGAAATGATCGGCGCCGCTGGGCAGGCCGCTGGCGCGGCACAAATCTATCACCGGCACCGACTGGCCGTGGAAGTCCATCAGGCCGGCCACGGCGTCCGGCGCCAGCGGCAGGTGCTTCAGTTCCAGCAGCGGCAGCACGCGCACCACGTCGCGCAGGCGCAAGCCGTAGCGGTCGGCGCCGATGTGGAAGATCAGCAGCTTCATCGCGCGCTCCCGTCAGGCCGCAACGGCAAAGTTGGCGACGCTCGATTGCAGGTCGCCCGCCGCGTACTGCAGCTGGTGCACCGCTTCGCTGGTGGCCTTGAGCGATTCCACGGTCTGCTGGGTGGCGTCGTTCAGCTGCATCATGGTCTCCGAAATCTGCTGCGCGCCCACGGCCTGCGACTGCATGCCCTGCAAGACGGCGTCGAACTGCGGCGCCAGTTTCTGCACCTGGTCCATCACGCCGGACAGCTGGTCCGTCACCTGGCGCACCTCGCCGACGCTGCGGCGTATCTCTTCGGAGAATTTGTCCATGCCCATCACGCTGGCCGACACCGCCGACTGCATCTCCTTGAGCATCTGCTCGATGTCCCAGGTGGAGACCGAGGTCTGGTCGGCCAGGCGGCGGATTTCGGTGGCGACCACCGAGAAGCCGCGTCCCGCCTCGCCGGCCTTCTCGGCTTCAATGGCGGCGTTGAGCGAGAGGATGTTGGTCTGGTCGGCCACCTTGGTGATGGTGATCAAAACGCTGTTGATATTGGAAGCCTTCTCCGACAGCGCCGCCAGCTTGGCGTTGATCGAATCGGTGGCCGAGACCATGTGCTGCATGGTGCTGTCCATGCGGCGCAGGTTGTTCTGGGCGTCGGCGGTGGCGCTGGTGGTGTAGTCGGCCACCGCAGTCGCGTCTTCCATCGTCTTGAGCAGCTGCGAGGTGTTGGCGGAGATTTCCTTGGTGGTGCTGAGGATCTCGACGCTGGTCTGCGCCTGTTCGATGCCGGTGGCCTCCTGCTGCTTGGCCGAGGCGGCGATCTCGGTGGCCGATGTCGTGACCTGGATGCCGGCCTTCTGCACGTTGTTGAGCAGGGCGCGCAGGTTTTCGAACATGCGGTCCAGACCATGCGCCAGCTGGCCGATGGCGTCGCTGCCGGCCACTTCGATCTTGCCGGTCAGGTCGCCGGCGGCGGCCTTGGAGACCACGCCCAGCAAGGAATCGACCTTGGACTTAAGCAGGTTGGTGGCGGCCTGCTCGTTGGCCTGGCTATCCTGGATCGATTGCGCCATGCGGTTGAATTCCGTCGTCACCTGGCCCAGTTCATCGGCCGACAGCACCGTCGCCCGCGCCGACTGTTCGCCGGCGGCGATGCGGCCCACCGCGTGCGTCAGGTTGTTCAGGGGCTCCGCCAGCGCGCGCACCAGCAGCCAGGCGATCACCGCCGACAGCACCACGCAAGCCAGGCCGCCGCCGGCCAGCACCAGGCGCATCGTCTCCTGCAGATTGTTGGAGGTTGTTGAGCGTTCGGCCAGCAGCTTCTGCTCTTCTGCGGTGGCATCGTCCATGAATTTGTAGATCTGGCCGATCAGCGAATTGGTGTTGGTCAGCGGTGCGGTGCGGCCCATTGCATCGGCGGATCCCGGCTTGTCGCCCAGTTCCTGGCGCATGGTCAGTTGCGACGCGATGACTTCCTTGGCCCAGATGTCGATCATTTCCTCCAGCTTCTTGAAGCGCGCAACCTGACCGGGATTATCGCTGGTCAGTTTTTGCAGCCGTTGCGTGGAGCCCGGCAGATCGGTCATTTCCTTGCGGGTGCGTTCAAGACGGACCGCGGCGCCGGTCAGGTAATAGCCGCGCGCTTCAACCTGCACTTGCAGCAGGTCGTTGCGCAGGCCGTCGATGGCCTGGAGTACTTCCATCGTATGCCGGTCCCACCCGTTGGCATCGGAGAGGCTGTTGAATTTGTTGTAGGCGATCGACAGCAGCAACAGGATGATGGCCAGGATGGCGCCAAAACTCATGTACAGCTTCTTCTTGATGCTCAAGTCTTTAAACATTCTTTCTCCAGGTACCGCAATAGATGCGGCATTGTCCCATGCTCAAGCCGTGACGGCAAAGTTGGCGACGCTCGATTGCAGGTCGCCCGCCGCGTACTGCAGCTGGTGCACCGCTTCGCTGGTGGCCTTGAGCGATTCCACGGTCTGCTGGGTGGCGTCGTTCAGCTGCATCATGGTTTCCGAAATCTGCTGCGCGCCCACCGCCTGCGACTGCATGCCCTGCAAGACGGCGTCGAACTGCGGCGCCAGTTTCTGCACCTGGTCCATCACGCCGGACAGCTGGTCCGTCACCTGGCGCACCTCGCCGACGCTGCGGCGTATCTCTTCGGAGAATTTGTCCATGCCCATCACGCTGGCCGACACCGCCGACTGCATCTCCTTGAGCATCTGCTCGATGTCCCAGGTGGAGACGGAAGTCTGGTCGGCCAGGCGGCGGATTTCGGTGGCGACCACCGAGAAGCCGCGTCCCGCCTCGCCGGCCTTTTCGGCCTCAATGGCGGCGTTGAGCGAGAGGATGTTGGTCTGGTCGGCCACCTTGGTGATGGTGATCAAAACGCTGTTGATGTTGGAAGCCTTCTCCGACAACGCCGCCAGCTTGGCGTTGATCGAATCGGTGGCCGAGACCATGTGCTGCATGGTGCTGTCCATACGGCGCAGGTTGTTCTGGGCGTCGGCGGTGGCGTTGGTGGTGTAGTCGGCGACGGCGGTGGCGTCCTCCATCGTCTTGAGCAGCTGCGAGGTGTTGGCGGAGATTTCCTTGGTGGTGCTGAGGATCTCGACGCTGGTCTGCGCCTGCTCGATGCCGGTGGCCTCCTGCTGCTTGGCCGAGGCGGCGATCTCGGTGGCCGATGTCGTGACCTGGATGCCGGCCTTCTGCACGTTGTTGAGCAGGGCGCGCAGGTTTTCGAACATGCGGTCCAGGCCATGCGCCAGCTGGCCGATGGCGTCGCTGCCGGCGACCTCGATCTTGCCGGTCAGGTCGCCGGCGGCGGCCTTGGAGACCACGCCCAGCAAGGAATCGACCTTGGACTTGAGCAGGTTGGTGGCGGCCTGCTCGTTGGCCTGGCTGTCCTGGATCGATTGCGCCATGCGGTTGAATTCCGTCGTCACCTGGCCCAGTTCATCGCCCGACAGCACCGCCGCCCGCGCCGACTGTTCGCCGGCGGCGATGCGGCCCACCGCGTGCGTCAGGTTGTTGAGTGGAGCCAGCAGCGCCTTGATCAGCAGGTAGCCGATGACGATGGCCAGCACCACGCACAGGCTGCCGCCGAGGATCAGTATCAGCGACATGTTCTGCTGCAGATCGCCGGCCAGCTTGGAGCGCAGCGCCAGCAGGCGGCTTTCCTCGTCGCTGATCTCCCGTATCAGCGCGCGTACTTCCGAGATGGTCTTGGCGCCGTTGAGTACATCGGCCGCTGTCGCTACCTGCTGCGTCACGCCGACATGCTTGTTCAGTTCCCGGCGCTTGTCCAGCAGCGGGTGGATCACATCGTTGATCCAGCTATCCATCATCGGTCCCAGGCGCGTGAGGCGCTCCTGCTGCGCGGGATTGTCTACGGTCAGCGTCTTGATGGCGGCCAGGTGGCGGTGCACCGATTCCTCTTCGGCGGGAATCTGTTTGGTGGTGCTTTCCTCGCCGGTCAGCATGAAGCCACGGGTCGAGGTCTGGATCTGCAGCAGGGCGGTTTCGATCTTGTTCGCCTCCAGCAGTACTTCCAGCGTGTGCCGATCCCACCCGCTGGCGGCCGACAGCTGGCTGAAATTATTGTACGACATGGTGAGCAGCACCAGAATGATGGCGATGATGGCGCCAAATCCGAACGTGAGTTTTTTCTTGATACTCAGATTATTCAACATGATTCACCTATGGGGCGCTGGTCGTGAGAGCAATGTATCACCTTGCCGCGTTTTATGGAGGACAAAAAAAAGGGCCGCTCATCGAGCGGCCCCTGTCACGGCGTGTGTGTGGCTTATTGGCCGCGCTTCAGGCGTGCGTTGGCGGCGATGCGCATGCGCAGCGCGTTCAGTTTGATGAAGCCGCCGGCGTCGGCCTGGTTGTAGGCGCCGCCGTCTTCGTCGAAGGTGGCGATGTTCATATCAAACAGGGAGTCGGTCTTCGAATCGCGCGACACCACGATCACATTGCCCTTGTAAAGCTTGACGCGCACCCAGCCGTTCACGGTGGCCTGGGTGTGGTCGATCAGGGTTTGCAGCGCGACGCGCTCCGGCGCCCACCAGTAGCCGTTGTAGATCATCGATGCGTAGCGCGGCATCAGGTCATCCTTCAGGTGGGCCACTTCGCGGTCCAGCGTGATCGATTCGATGGCGCGGTGGGCCTTGAGCATGATGGCGCCGCCAGGGGTTTCGTAGCAGCCGCGCGACTTCATGCCGACGTAGCGGTTTTCCACCAGGTCCAGGCGGCCGATGCCATGCTTGCCGCCCAGGCGATTCAGCTCGGTCAGCACGGTGGCCGGCGACATGCGCACGCCGTTCAGGGCGACGATGTCGCCTTTTTCGTATTCGATGTCCAGGTACTCGGCCTGGTCCGGCGCCGCCTCAGGGCTGACGCTCCAGCGCCACATCGATTCCTCGGCTTCGGCGCTCGGGTTTTCCAGGTGGCGGCCTTCGAAGGAGATGTGCAGCAGGTTGGCGTCCATCGAGTACGGTGCGCCGCCGTTCTTGTGCTTCATGTCGATTTCGATGCCCGCGTCTTCCGCGTACTTCAGCAGTTTTTCGCGCGACAGCAGATCCCATTCGCGCCATGGAGCGATGATCTTCACGCCTGGCTTCAGCGCGTAGGCGCCCAGTTCGAAGCGCACCTGGTCGTTGCCCTTGCCGGTGGCGCCGTGCGAGATGGCGTCGGCGCCGGTCTCGTTGGCGATCTCGATCAGGCGCTTGGCGATCAGCGGACGGGCGATCGAAGTACCCAGCAGGTATTCGCCTTCGTACACGGTGTTGGCGCGGAACATAGGGAAGACGAAGTCGCGCACGAATTCTTCGCGCACGTCGTCGATGTAGATGTTCTCAGGCTTGATGCCGAACTTGATCGCCTTGGCGCGTGCCGGTTCCAGCTCTTCGCCCTGACCCAGGTCGGCGGTGAAGGTGACGATTTCGCACTGGTAGTTATCTTGCAGCCACTTGAGGATGACGGAGGTATCGAGGCCGCCCGAGTAGGCGAGGACTACTTTTTTAATATCGCTCATGCTAGTTCCAATTGGTGTGAAGTGTTAGGTGTTGGCTGCTTGGGTGTCCACGCGGCCGATCAGCAGGTACTCGATCAGCGCCTTCTGGATGTGCAGGCGGTTTTCCGCCTCGTCCCAGACCACCGACTGCGGGCCGTCGATGACTTCCGCCGAGACTTCCTCGCCACGGTGGGCGGGCAGGCAGTGCATGAACAGCGCGTCCGGCGCGGCGCGCGACATCTTGGCGCTGTCGACGATCCAGCCGTCGAAGGCTTTCAGGCGGGCGGCGTTTTCTTCTTCGTAGCCCATGCTGGTCCAGACGTCGGTGTTGACCAGGTGCGCGCCCTGGCAGGCGTCGGACGGGTTCTCGAAGAAGGTGTAGCGGTCGGTCGAGACCAGCGACATGTCCATGTCGTAGCCCTTCGGCGTCGACACGTTGACGTGGAAACCGAATACCTCGGCCGCCTGCAGCCAGGAGTACAGCATGTTGTTGGCGTCGCCCACCCAGGCCACGGTCTTGCCGGTGATCGGGCCGCGGTGCTCGTAGTAGGTGAAGATGTCGGCGAACACCTGGCACGGATGGTGTTCGTTGGTCAGGCCATTAATCACCGGCACGCGCGAGTTGGCGGCGAAACGCTCGATGATGTCCTGGCCGAAGGTACGGACCATGATGATGTCGCACATGCGGCTCATGACCTGGCCGGCGTCTTCCACCGGTTCGCCGCGGCCCAGTTGCGAGTCGCGCGTGTTCAGGTAGATCGCCGCGCCGCCCAGCTGGTGCATGCCGGCTTCGAACGACAGGCGGGTACGGGTCGAGTTCTTCTCGAACACCATGACCAGCGTGCGGTCGATCAGCGGGTGGTAGATCTCGTAGTTCTTGAATTTCCGTTTGATCAGGTGCGCGCGTTCGATGACGTATTCGTATTCGTCTAACGTAAAGTCGGAAAACTGCAGGTAGTGCTTGATCGGTTTTTGGATAGACATATTAACAACTGACAGGAGAGCGGGGCGTGGGGCGAGGTGCCTGGCCGGCTTAGCCGAACAATTATAAAGGCAATTCGGCCAATGTGTCGGATTGCCGCAGAATCTCCTGTCTATACAGGTAATGCGACGCGGCGATAGCTAAGTGTAGATTTGCGTGGTCGCTGCGGTCTGGTGCTGCGGCGCCGTCAGAGGGAGATCGAGGGTGAACGTGGTGCCGTCGCGCGTGCTCTGGACGCTGATCTGGCCACCCAGTAGTGAAGTGACAATGTTGTAGCTGATCGACAGTCCCAGCCCGCTGCCGCCCTGACCGAGCTTGGTGGTGAAGAAGGGATCGAAGATGCGCGACATGTGCTCGGGCGCGATGCCGCCGCCGTTGTCGCGGAAGCTGACCAGCACCCGGCCCTCGGCCGGCGTGGACGCGTGCAGCCACATGCTGCCGCTGCGGTCGCGCGCGAAGGCGTGCAGCAGGGCGTTGTTGATGAAGTTGGCGATCACCTGGCCGAAGGGGCCGGGGTAGCTGTCCATCGAGATCAGTTCCGGCACGTCGATTTCGATGCGGTGGCTGGCGGCGCGGATGCGGTTCATCATGGTCGCGATCACCTCGTGCGACACCTGCTGCAGATTGAATTCGCGGCGCTGCTCGGTGGTGCGGTCGACCGCCACCTGCTTGAAGCTGTTCACCAGGTCGGCGGCGCTGGTCAGGCCGCGCATCACCAGTTCGTGCGCCTTGCGGGCGTCGGCCATGTAGTTCGCCAGTTCGGAGCGGCGCAGGCCGGGACCGTTGATCTGCGTTTCCAGCTCCTCGGTCTTTTGCATCAGCGTGCTGGCGATCAGCAGGCTGTTGCCGATCGGCGTATTCAGTTCGTGCGCCACGCCGGCCATCAGCGAGCCCAATGCCGCCAGCTTTTCCTGCGACACCAGCTGGGTTTGCGCATCCTTCAACTGGCGATAGGCTTCGGCGTTGTCCAGCGCGATGGCGCCGTACGCGCACAGCGTGCGGAAGATCAGCCGTTCGCGTTCGCCGTAGGCGCGCGCGTGCATGGCCTGCACCGTCATCACGCCCAGCGCGCGATCGCCCACGGCCAGCGGCACGTACAGCGCGCTGACCATCAGCTGCGTGCCGGGCGACAGGAAGATATCGTCCGGTCCCGCTTCTTCGACATAGATCTCGCGCCGCTCGCGCACGCAGCGCGCCGAGTTGGCGCGCGGGTTGTCGACGGCGATGGTGTTGGTCGGCAGCGCGTGGCCGTTCTCGATGCCGAAGGCGCGGCTGACCGTTTCGCCGCCCGGATCGCACAGGTAGATGGCGAAGGTGTTGGCCGGCAGCAGGCCCTGGACGTGGCGGTTCAGCACCTGGAACACGGCGGCCGCATCGAGGTGGGTGGTGATCTCCTGGCCGATGGCCGACAGGCGCTCCAGCGTGGCGCTGGTCTGCTGCAGCACTTCGGCGCGGCGCGCTTCGGAGGCCGCCAGCTCGCGGTGGTGGAAGCCTTCGGCGCGCGCGTGTTCGGTCTGGTGGTGCACCTGCATGGCGATGGCGCGGTTGGTGGCTTCCTGGCTGTGGGTCTTCTGGCGCGCGGCGGCGGCGGCTTGCGCCGATGCGTAGGCGCTGGCGTAGTCGCCCATGCGCGCATGCTCGCGGCCCAGCGCGTCGTGCAGGTCGCCGGGCAGGGTGTAGCCGTCGATGGCGGAGGCCACTTCCAGCGCCTGGTGCAGATAGTGCAGCGTGGCGTTTTGCTGTGTCATGCCGGGCGGCGGCGGCAGCGTGTGGCGTTCGTGGATCACCGCCAGCACGCGCAGCCCCGCCACGTGGTTGTAGCGGTTGGCCTGTTCGGCCGCCAGGTCGACCGCGCGCATGGCCATCTCCAGCGCTTCCTGCGGACGGTCGAGGAAGCACAGCGCGTGGGCCTGGCCGCGCCGCGCGATTGACTGGAAGTCGGACTGGCGCAGCGCGTCGGCGCGCACCTGCATGCGGTGGAAGGCGTTCAGCGCGCCGCTGTAGTCGGCCTGGTCGAGCGCCAGGTCGCCCAGGTAGGACAGGGCGTGCGCGTAGCTGCGCGCGCCCGGCAGCGGCGCCATGATCTGCAGCGCTTCATGCAGCAGCTCCTGGGTGGCGTCGAGGCGGCCCAGGCGGCGCATGGTCTCGGCGGTGTGCATCAGGCAGGCGCCGATGCTGCGCGGCCAGCCGGTGGGCCGCGCCAGATCGAGCGCGCTTTGCATCCACTCCAGCGCCGAGTGGTGGTCGTTGAGGATGGTGAAATTGAGGCCGATGTTGATGGCGGCGGTGACGGCCACGCGCACCTGGCCGGTCTCCAGCGCCGTTTCGTAGCAATGGATGTAGTGGCGCGCGGCGGTGCCGTGGTCGCTGTGCTGGCTGGCCGCCAGGCCGAAGAAGTCGTAGACCCACGCCGCCACGCCGGGATGCTGCGGTGCGTGGTCGGCGGCGAAGCGCTGGCCCCAGCGGCGTTCGGCGGTGGGCAGGTCTTGCAGCACGGCCCAGCGGGCGATGGCCGCTTCGGCGATGTCGGCGCGCTGCTCGTCGCCGGCGCGGCGGGCGGCGGCGGCCATCAGTTCGAGCTCGCTGTCACCGGTGGCGTGGTCGCCGCGGTCGATGGCGATCCAGGCGCGCAGCCAGTGGGCGTCGGCGCAGCCCTGGTGGTCGCCCAGTTGGCACAGTTGGTCGTAGGCTTGTTCGGCGAGGACGGCGGCGTCGTCGAGCTGGCCGGACAGCCAGGTGGATTCGGCCTGCACGAGGAGCAGGCGGGCGGACACCAGCCGCATGTCGTCCTGCGACAGCGCGGTGGCAGGCAGCAGCTGGCGGCCTTCGGTGGCGAGGGCGACGGCGCGCACGGTGTCGCGCTGGCGCAGGTGCCAGGCCAGCGGCACCAGCACCGGCAGGCGCGCAGGTCCGCGCAACGGCAGCAGGGCCGTTTCCCATTGCGCTACTTCGTCGTCGACCGCAAACATGTCCATCGGTGTCCCCGGGCCGCATAATTGCCTTGAGGAATTATAGTCCCCAAATGCACGTTGTGCGTGTGCTACAAGAATTGTTTTTTTTAATAGAGGGTTTGTGAGGATTCATGCAACAGCTGGCCGTACAAGGTGTGGCGCATTTTGGCAATCTTGCCTTCGGCCACGGCGGTCAGGATGGCGCACTGCGGCTCGATCAGGTGGCGGCAGTTGTAGAACTTGCACTGGCCCAGATACGGTTCGAAGTCGACGAAGGCGCGCTCCAGCATGCCTTCGCTCAGGTGGTACAGGCCGAACTCCTGGAAGCCGGGCGAGTCGATGATCGAAGAACCGGCGCCCAGCTCGGGCAACTGGTACAGGCGGGTGAAGGTGGTGGTGTGCTTGCCGGTGTCGAGCGCGGCGGAAATCTCGCGCACGGCGATGTCGGCGTCCGGCACCAGCAGGTTGATCAGCGAGGACTTGCCCATGCCGGACTGGCCGATCAGGATAGACGATTGTCCGGCCAGCAGCGGCTTGAGCACTTCCATGGCTTCGTCCGGCCGCGCCTTGGCCGATACCTCGTGCACCGGGTAGCCCAGCGAGGCATACGGTTGCAGGCGTTCGCGGGTGCGCTCCAGCGATTCGGTGACGTCGGTCTTGTTGAGGATCAGGCGGGCCGTGATGCCGGCCGCCTCGGCCGCGACCAGCGAGCGCGACACCAGGTCGTCGGCGAAGCCGGGTTCGGTGGCGACCACGATGAACAGCTGCGTCAGGTTGGCCGCCAGCAGCTTGGACTTGTACTGGTCCGAGCGGTAGAGCAGGGTCTGGCGTTCGGCGATCTTGTCGATCACGCCCTGGTCGGGCGAGGTCAGCGTGATGTGCACGATGTCGCCGACGGCGACGTTGGTCTTCTTGCCGCGCGTGACGCATTGCAGCTTGACGCCGTCCGCCTCGGCCAGGTAGTGGCGGCCGTGGGCGGCGATGATGGTGGCAGTCAGTTGGGCGGCTTTGCTCATTGCTTCACCGCCGCCGAATGGAACAGCAGGCCGGCCTTGGCCGCACAGATGAAGTCGTTGATCGACAGGCCGCCCTGGCCATTGTTGACCGAGTGGGTGTCGTAGCGGACGATGCAGTTTTTGTAAGTCACGGTCATTTCCGGGTGATGGTCTTCGGCGTGGCTCAGGTAGGCCAGCGCGTTGACGAAGGCCATGGTGCGATAGTAGTTGTTGAAGCTGAAGGTGCGGACCAGTTTGCCATCTTCCAGCGACCAGCCGGGCAGCAGTAGCGCCAGGCGCGCGGCCTCGTCGGCGCTGAGCGCGTCCTTGGCCGGGTGGCAGTTGTGGCCCAGCAGGTCTGCGTGGGTGGAGATCATGCGGCCGCCGCGTGCAGGTGACGGATGCGCACGCTGGCCGGCGGGTGCGAGTCGTAGAAGGCCGAGTGCAGCGGGTCCGGCGTCAGGGTCGAGGCGTTATCCTCGTACATCTTGACCAGCGCCGATACCAGGTCGCGGGCGTCGGTGTGCTTGGCGGCGAAGGCATCCGCTTCGAACTCGTGCTTGCGCGAGCTGATCGAGGTCAGCGGGCCGAACAGGAAGGTGAACACCGGCAGCACCAGCATGAACAGCAGCAGCACCATGGCGTCGTTGCCCTGGCCCGGCAGCAGCAGCGGATCGACGCCGAGGCCGGTGTAGAACCACAGCTGGTTCTTCAGGTAGCCCAGCAGCGCCAGGAAGGCCAGCGAAATCGCGAACATCATCGTGATGCGCTTGATGATGTGCTTGAGCTTGAAGTGGCCCAGCTCGTGCGCCAGCACCGCCTCGATCTCCTGCGGTTGCAGGCGCGACAGCAGGGTGTCGAAGAACACGATGCGCTTGTTGGCGCCGAAGCCGGAGAAGTAGGCGTTGCCGTGGGCGCTGCGCTTGGAACCGTCCATCACGAACAGGCCCTTGGAGGCGAAGCCGACGCGGCTCATCAGGCCTTCGATGCGGGCCTTGAGCGACTGGTCTTCCAGCGGCGTGAACTTGTTGAACAGCGGCGCTATCACGGTCGGGAACAGCACCATCATCAGCAGCTGGAAGCCGCTCCACACCAGCCAGGCGTACAGCCACCACAGGTTGCCGGATTTTTCCATCAGCGTCAGCATGACCCACACCAGCGGCAGGCCGATGGCCGCGCCCAGCAGCATGCCCTTGACCATGTCGGCAAAGAACAGGCCGCGGCTCATCTTGTTGAAGCCGAAGCGCTGCTCCAGGCCGAATTGCTTGTAATAGTCGAACGGCAGGTCGATCACGCCGGACACGGCGGCGAAGGCCGCCAGCAGCGCCAGCTGGTAGACCATGCCGGGGCCGGTCAGCTTGAACAGCTCGACCGACAGCCATTGCAGGCCGCCCAGCAGCGTGAAGCCGACCAGCACGACGGTGTTGACCAGCAGCGTCAGCAGGCCGAATTTGGTGCGGGCGACGGTGTAGTCGGCGGCCTTCTGGTGGGCTGCCAGGGGGATTTTCTCGGCGAATTCGGCCGGCACGGCGCTGCGGTGCGTCAGCACATGGCGGATATGGCGCGAGGCCAGCCAGAAGCGCACGATCAGCGTCAAAACGATGAAAGATACAAACAAAATCGAAAACGCGAGTGAATACATTCTATGCCTGTGAGAAAATGGCGGATTCGGATAAATTGAGCCAAGAGAGAATTATGTCACAAGCTAATGAATTGCCAGAAGGTTCCGCACCCGAGGCCGTCACCCCGCGCCAGAATGAATTCAACCTGGTGTGGGTCGACATGGAAATGACCGGCCTGGAGCCGGACACCGACCGCATCATCGAAGTTGCCGTGGTCATCACCGACATGCACCTGAACGTGCTGGCCGAAGGTCCGGTGTTCGCGATCCACCAGAGCGACGAAACGCTGGACAAGATGGACGCCTGGAACAAGGGCACGCACGGCCGCTCGGGCCTGATCGACCGCGTCAAGGCGTCGACCGTGACCGAAGCCGAGGCGGAAGAGGAACTGATCAAGTTCATGAAGCAATGGGTACCGAAGGGTAAAGCGCCGATGTGCGGCAACACCATCGGCCAGGACCGCCGCTTCATGGTGCGCTACATGCCGAAGCTGGAAGCCTACTTCCACTACCGGAATATCGACGTCTCCACGCTGAAAGAGCTGTGCAAGCGCTGGAAGCCGGAAATCGTCGGCGGCTTCAAGAAACACCAGAAGCACACCGCGATGGCCGACATCATCGAGTCCATCGACGAGCTGAAATACTACCGCGAGCACTTCATCAAGCTGTAAGCTGCGCGCCATGCCGAAACAGGTTCCCTTCGAACCTGTTTTTTTTTCGTCTGCGGGAAAAGTCATGAAAAAATTGAAACTTGTTCTGGTGATGCTGGCGCTGGCCGGCGCGTCCACGGCCGAAGCGATGCGTTTCGGCGTCAAGGATTGGGAGGCCGCCTGCGACAATACGCGCCGCTGCGAGGCGGTCGGCTACCAGACGGACGAATCCGGCAGCGCGCCGGTGGCGCTGTGGCTGGGTCGCGATGCCGGCGCCGGCGCCGCGCTGGAGGCCAAGCTGAGCGTCGTCACCGAAGACGACAAGGACGCCGGCCCGCTGACCATCGTGGTAGGCAAGCTGACGCTGGCCGGCCTGAAGGCCGACACCGCGCTGACGACGGAGCAGATCGCGCGCCTGATGCCGCAGTTGCTGGACGCGGAGACGGCCAAGGTGTCGGACGGCAAATGGCATTGGCTGCTGTCGCTGGCCGGCCTGAAGGCGGCGCTGCTGAAGATGGACGATCTGCAGGGTAGGGTGGGCACGACCACGGCGCTGGTCAAGCCCGGCACGCGTGCGGCCAGTACGGTGCTGCCGCCGTTGGCGGCGCCGACCGTGCGCGCGCTGGCGATGCCGCCGGCGCAAAAGGGCGATGAGCGGCTGCTGGCCGCGATCGTCAAGACCATCCCCGCCGGCGACTGCGATGTCGACTTCAAGACCGAGGGCGCATCGGCCGACACCAGCGCCTACCGCCTGCCCGGCGGGAAAGTGCTGTTGTTGCTGGAGTGCGGGCGCGCCGCGTACCAGTCGTGGTTCAACGTGTGGATCGCCGCCGACAAGCAGCCGTACGCCGCCAAGCGCGTGACCTTGCCGGGCATGGAAGGCGGCGATCTGATGAATGCATCGTTCGAAAACGGCAAGTTGAACAGCTATGCCAAAGGGCGCGGAGTGTTCGATTGCGGCGCAGCCTGGGACTGGGTGTGGACGGCGCAGGGCTTCCAGCTGGTCGACGTGGCGGAGTCCAATCTGTGCCGCGGCATGCCTGGCGGCTTCATGTTGCGCGAATGGACGGCCACGGTAGTGAAGTGACTGGGCGCGATCAGCAGTGCGCCGTAATTTTTCCTTTTGGTATTATTATTCTGCAAATATTAAATTGTCATCCTTTTGCGGGAATCTCCATGTCCGACCTTCTTGAACCCGGCCTAGCCGAAAATCCTACCATCCAGAGCCCGCCACCGCCGCCGCCCAAGCGCCGCAAGTGGGGGCGTTATGTGCTGTACACGCTGGCGGTGCTGGGCGTGCTGTTGATCGGCCTGATCGCGGCGGCGTTCATCAAGGCCAACAGCGAGCCGCAGCTGATCAAGATCGACGAGACCGCCTCCATCGACGAGGCGATGACACGCACCTACGGCAAATACTCGCCGGAGAAAAAGGGCTGGGTGTATGTGGACGAGAGCAACGATCCCTTCGTGGTGCGGGTGATCCAGCAGGCCAAGATCGAAGCGGTGGGCGCCAGCGACGAGCTGTATTTCGCCGTCAGCGGCGTCTCGCTCAAGGGCGATGGCCGCAACTTCTACGGCGTGTTCCAGATCCGCGCCGACACCAAGCCCGGCGGCGGCCTGGTCGAGGTCAGCTCGCCGTACCGCTACGAGAGCGACGTGGCGGTGACGCCGGAGAAGGTGCGCTTTGAAGCCCTGTCCGAGCGCACCTGGGGCTGGGTGCTGAAGGTACAGAACGGCACGCGGCCGGTGTCGGAACAAGTCATGGTCAGCAACGTGATGCTGGCGCCGCATGGGGATGAGATCGCCTTGCTGGCGCGCTTCAAGGCCTCGGTGGATGCCGAGCCGGCCGACTGCGTGCAGGCCAACGCCGACCACGAGACCTGGCGCAAGGCGGTGGAAGCGATGGGCGCCCAGGAGCACACGAGCGAGCAGGAGTTGCACGAAGCGGAAACGATGGATGACACCGAACCGCTGCGTTGCGAGCGCAGCCGCTGGACCTATCGCACCGCCGACGTCATCGGCCCGCTGCCCGGTCCGTTGACGGTCAGCGTCAAAGGCAGCCAGTACGGCGCCACGATGGAAGCGAAAAGCTGGAAGCTGATGTTCGACAGCAAAGCCTTTGCCTACAACGTTCCGGACGAGCTGGCGGTCGAGTAAGAAACAGTTGAACTATTGTGGGCGCTCAAATCTGATTCTAATGCTGTATATACGATAAAAGCTTGGTGGTCTCGAAGAACTCTTTGATTCTCGGGGCTATTCGGCGTAAATTTGTATATACAGGGGTGGGGTATCGCTTTTCATTCCGTCCGCTGTTGGCGCCAAGCTGAAGCTAAAACATGGCGTAGCGAGGCAAGAAGTCTTCGAGTGTTTTGAGAATCGAGATGGTGCGTTTTTGATCGACGATCGGGAGGCGCACAGGCGAAATCCTCCGACGTTGTGGTTTGTCGCCGAGACGAGGAATAGACGCCTGCTCAAGGTGGTTTTCCAGAATCGAAATGGAAAGTTTCACCTTCTCACTGCCTATGAGGCCAACCACGATGAGATCCGTATCTATGAGACCAAGAGCAAAGAAAATTGAAAGCACGCCGGAGGCTTGGGAAGAGGGCGCGCTGGGGCGAAATGCTGCACACGCAAAAGCAGTTCCAAAGGACGTCGAGCAGCAGGTGGACGACGCTCTGGGCCTTCAACTAATCTCCATCAGGCTGCAGAAGGAGCTGATTGAGGATTACAAAAAGATCGCGGAGTTTCATGGTGTCGGCTACCAACCGCTGATGCGAGACGCTTTGAAACGCTTCGCAGAGGCGGAATACAAGCGAATTGCGATCGAATACACCAAGCTGAAGTTATCCAAGTAAGCCATGTCCTATATGGGCGTCATGCTACTGACTCGGCAGGCAGGCCGTCCCGCTGCGGCGCTATCAACGGCAAGTGCAAGATAAAGGTGGTGCCACCGCCGGCTTGGCTGTTGACGCGGATTTTTCCGCCCAGCAGGCCGGTGACGATGTTGTGGCTGATGTTCAGGCCCAGGCCGGAACTGCCCGCGCCCAGCTTGGTCGTGAAGAAGGGATCGTAGATGCGCCCGATGTGCTCGGCCGCGATGCCGATGCCGTCGTCGCTGACGCGCAGCTCCAGCCAGCCCGGCTCGGCCAGCGCGGCGTCGATCGTGATGGTGCCCCGGCTGCGCCCCTCGAAACCGTGCACGATGGCGTTGTTGACCAGGTTGATCAACACCTGGCCTATGGGGCCGGGATAGCTGTCCATGTCGATGTCGCCGGGCACGGCCTGCTCGACGGTGAAGGCGGTCTTGTTGATCGTCGGTAGCAGCGCCTTGATGTTCTCCGACACCACGGACGCCAGCAGGAAGCGGCGTCGCTGCGAGCTGGTCTGGTCGACCGCCACTTGCTTGAAGCTGGTGACCAGCTCGGCCGATCGTGCGATATTGCGCACCACCAGTTCCGTTATTTGCGACATGTCGCTGATGTAGGCTTCGGTGGTGCGACGCGTCAGGCCGCTGCTGTAGTCGCTTTGGAACTGGCGGGTCTTGTCCACCAACACGGTGGCCGCCAGCAGCCCGTTGCCGATCGGCGTATTCAATTCGTGGGCGACCCCCGCCACCAATGAGCCCAGCGCCGCCAGCTTTTCACTGTTGACCAGTTCGCCCTGCGCGATGCGCAGCGTGTCCAGCGCCTGCGCCAGGTCCTTGTTGGCCGTCACCAGGTCGGCCGTGCGCTCGGCCACGCGCCGCTCCAGCGTTTCGTTGAGCTGGCGCGTGGCCGTCTGCTCCACCTGCAGCTGCCGGTACAGCTGCTCGTTCTCCGCCACCGAGGCCTTGATGTTGGCCACCATTTCGTTGAGCTTGTTGGTCAGCTGATGCAGCTCGTGCTGGCCGCGGTCGTTCAGCACGAAGACGCGGTCGCCCAGGTTGTCGATGTTCAGCTGGCCGACGAACTGGCTCAACTGGCGCAAGGGCTGGCCCAAATAGCGCCGCACCACAAACAGGAAGATGAACCACAGCGCGCAAGTCTTGATGACCGAGTTCACCAGGATCAGGAAGAAGCCGTACTCGACCTGCTTGACGATGATGCGCTGGTTCGAATACACGGTCCACGTGCCGATCACGCGCGACTGGCCGTTCTCGTCGTTGAAGACGATGGGGAAGTCCTGGCTGAACACTTCGGCGAACAGGGCGTCGCTGTCGGGCTCCGGCCGCAGCTGGCCATCGGCGCCGGCGTGCAGCTTGGCGCCGCCGTCGAGCACGGTGCCGACGGCGCGCACCAGCTTGCCGTGATCGTCGGCCACCTTGATGCCGGCCACCACCGGCAGCTCGCTCATGCCCGACAGGATGCCGCGCAGGATGTCCTCGTTGAAGCGCCACATGGCGTCGGCGATGCCGGGACCGAAGGTTTGCTGCATGGCGCGGATCTCCAGCACCACGCGCTCCTTGGTGTGCTTGTATTCGGCCGCCAGCTGCACCAGCGTCACCACCACCGTCACCAGGAAGTAGCAGCAGAAGATGATCCGCAGCAGGCGCGCGGCGATCGAGTCGCCGGACAGCAGCGGCGCGGCAGGCGGGGCTTCACCGTTGGGTGATCTCATACCGATCTTGGCTGGCAGTGCTTGCACATGGTCTCCGTTGGCATCTCAGAACCAGACGGCTTCAATTGCTTTGTAGCGGCCACTGTCGCGCAGGATGGCATAGCCGCGATTGAATTTTTGCAGATACTTGGCGCCGTCCGGTCCCGTCTTGCTGAAGGCGATGAACAGGCCGGGCGTGGCGACCGTGCCCACCAGTTTGAACTTGCCACCGAACTCGGCAGCCTCCTTGGTGAACAGGGCCTTGGCGATGCGCTCCTCGGCCGCCATGTACTGGATGCGGCCGGCCAGCAGCATCCTGAATCCCTGCACGTTCTTGTCGACGATGCGGCGCACGATTTTCGTGTCGAGGTCGAATTCGTCGCCGTATTCGTAGCCGCGCTCGACGCCGACGGTCTTGCCTTCCAGCTGACGCGCGCCCAGGCCGCTTTCGCGCGAACCGCTCAGCGCGTACACATTCATGTGGGTGGTGAACAGCGGATGGTCGTGCCACAGGAAGCTGCTGCCTATCATGGCATTGGGCACGGCGTCGAAGCAGCCGACCAGGCGGCCGCGACGGGTATCGTCCAGGCAGCGGGCGTAGGGCAGCAATTCGAAGTTGACGGTGACGCCGACGGCCGCAAAGGCTTCGCGGATGACGTCAACCGCGAAGCCGCGCGCGCTGCGTTCCACCGCAGACGAATAGGGCGCCCAGTCGTCTTCCGCGCCGAGCGTGATGGTTTCCGCCGAACTCAGGCGGCAAGCCAGGAGCAGGCAGCAAAGCAGGTATTTCATCCGTCCCTCCGGCATGCGCACCGACCCCATGCTGGTCCTCAATTGATAGCATCATTTCACTATAGCAGGGTTGTTTTGCTGGCGGGAATGTAGTTTTTGCCCAAGGCAGGAATGTTAAAAAATCGCGACAAATAACGCGGGGAGGTGGCAACGTTACCACTCCCCGTCGTGGCGGCTCAGCCCAGCATGAAGCCCAGGTCGGCTTGCGGGAAATTGACCAGTTCGTTCTTGAATACCTGGTTTTGCAGCATGTCCGCATCGGCGCCGAACCAGCGGCCCAGCGTGGCGCCGTACTGCTGGTTGGAGAATTGCGGTATCCATGCGCCGCGTCCGGTGGCGTCGTCCTTGCCGCCGAGTGTGAAATCGGGGAACTGGCCGTACAGGCCGCCCTTGACCGCCGCGCCCACCACCAGATGGTGGTTGCCCCAAGCATGGTCGGTGCCGCCGCTGTTGGGTTGCAGCGTGCGGCCGAATTCGGACATCGTGAAGCTGGTCACTTGCTGTTGCGCGTGGATTTCCGACAGCGCCAGCTGGAAGGCGGCCAGCGCCTGCGATACCTGGCGCAGCATGTCGAACTGCTGGTAGGCCTGGCCGCCGTGCGTGTCGAAGCCGCCCTGTGAGACGAAGTACACCTGCCGCCCCGGCCCTTGCTGCGAGCGGATGCGTATCAGCTGCGCGACAGTCTTCAGCTGCTGGCCCAGCGAGGTGCCGGGGAATACGGTGGACAGCGGCGTGCCGGAGTTGGCTTGCTTCAGGTCCGTCACCAGGTCCATGCCGTTCAGCAGCGCCTTGTTGGCGGCGCTGGCGATCAGGTTGGGATTCTGTGCCGACAGGATCTGCACCAGCGCCGCGCGCCGCGCGTCCGCTTCCTTCTGCGGCCAGAAGTTCATGCCGGCCAGGTCGAGCTGGCCGTTGCCCGGCAGCAGATTGCCGTGGGTGCTGGCGCCTTCGACAAACAGGCCGCCGGCGCCGACCGCGATCGCGTCCAGATGGCCGCCCGTACCGAGCACATCGACCAGCCGCCCGCCCCAGCCGGTGGCGGCGGAAGAGGGCGTGCCGGCCTGGTTCTGGATGGTCTGGTCGGGATGCGAAAACAGTTGCGCCGGTACGCCGGCGCCGGTCAGGTATTGCGCCTTGCTCAGCGGCTGGCGCAGGCTGCCGACGTTGAGGATGGCGGCCACCTGGCCCTGGCCGTACAGCGCGTCCAGCTCCGGCATGCCGTAGTGGAAGCCGAACGGCTGCGTCACGGGATGGTCCGTGGCCTGCAAGGTAGCGCTGCGCGCGGCCAGCAGCGTGTTGGCCGCGCTCGACAAAGCCAGGCCGTGGCTGCCGCGTATGGCGTTGTATTGCGCGTAGCGGGTGCTGTCGAGCGGCACGATCATATTGTTGCCGTCGTTACCGCCGAACATGTAGAGGCAGACCAGTGCCTTGTAGTCGGAGACGGCGGCGCGGGCAGGCGCGGCCACGCTGGACAGGCCGAGTGCGGAGAGTGCGCCCATCAGGCCGGTCTGTGCGCTGGCGCCGAGGAAGCGGCGGCGGGTGGTGGAGTGCTTGGTCATGGTCGGTCCTTATTGTGCGACGGCGAATTCGGCGCTGATGGCGGCGAGGTAGAGCGCGGTGATGGCGCGCTGGCGCGGGTCTGCGGAGGCGTTGATGGCGCCGCCTATCGCTTGCCGCGCCGTGGCCGACATGCGGCCCGCCAGCAAGGTGGAATCGACCAGGTTGAGCAGCGCGGTGGCGTCGCCGGCCACGCTGACGAAGGGCGCGATGTCGACGTTGACCATGCTCTTGTATTCGCCGGAGATGAACTTGTACAGGAAGTTGGCGCGCGCCACGGCCAGGCTGGGCGCGTACAGCTGGAACTCGGGGCCGTAGTATTGCGGCGAGCCGGGCAGGCGCGTCATCGGCGAGTAGAAGTTGAACACGCTCGGTGCGGCGGTGATCTTCTGGCCGAGCAGGAAGTAGTCCCAGAACAGGTTGCGCGGATCGGCGATGCTCGCGCCCAAGGTGCGGAACAGGCCTATCGATTGCAGCATCGGGTCTTTGAGGTGGCCTTGCGTGGCGGCCGGTTTGTCCTGGCGCGCTTCGGGGTCGGTGAGCACGGCGGTCAGCGTCGCTTGCAGGTCGCCGCGTCCGGCCGCGCCGTAGGCGAACACGTCGGCCACGCGGGTGATGTAGGCGGGGCTTGGGTTGCTGGTGACGAAGGCGCGTATCAAACGCGTGGCGATGAAGGGCGGCAGGTTGGGATGCTGGAACAGGTTCTGCATCACGCCGTCCAGATCCTGCACGGCGGTCTGGCCTGCGGGCAGCACCGCGCCCAGCAGCAGTGTCTTGCTGCCCTTGTCGTGGAATTTGTCGCGAGGTTGCAGCGGGCCGGTGAAGTTTTCCCAGTTGATGCCGGTGGCGCTGCTGCCCGGGTAGGTCCAGCCGCTCAGCGCGCGCGCGAAGTCGCTGATGCGCGCCTGGTCGTAGGTGGGAATGGGATCGCCGTTGCGGTCGGTCTGCACGCTGCCGTCCTGGTTCAGCAGGACCGGGCCCAGCGTGAACAGCTGCATCACTTCGCGGGCGTAGTTTTCGTTTGGCGATGGCGTGATGCTGTTGCCGAGGTCGAGGTATTTGCCCATCGCAGGATTGAGCGTCATCTCGCGCAGCAGCGTGTTGAAGTTGCCGAAGGCGTTGTTGGAGATGGTCGTCAGCCAGGGCTGGATTTCGTTGGCGTAGGGGTTCTTGTCGGCCGAGATGACGAACAGCTGCGACAGGGCGAAGATCATGCGCTGGCGCAGTTGATCCGGGCCTGTGGCCATGTTCTTGTACCAGGTGTTTTGCAGCAGGGTCATGTCGGTCGTCACCGGGATGGCGCTGGCGGGCATGGCGAATTGCTGCTTGAGCCAGGCGGCCTGGCCATTGGCCTTGATCGCGGCGATGTCGGCAGGCGTGGCGCCGAAGGTCGCTTGCTCCAGCAGGCGCACGGCGCTGATCCTGGCGGCGTCCGGTGCGGGCTGTTGGCCGATGGGTGGCGGAACTGGCGAGGGCGTTGGCGTCGGCGTGGGAGCAGGCGTTGGTGTTGGGCTCGGGCTCGGCTCAGGTGACGGCGTCGGAGTGGGCGTCGGCGTCGGCGTCGGCGTGGCCGCTTTTTTCAGAGTCAGCGTGGTGCTGGCAGACAGATTGGGGCCGACCTTGGCATCCTTGGTCGTGGTGCCGGTGATCGTGATGACCACGTTGGACGGTAACACCGATGGCGCGACGTATTCGCCATTCTGCGAATTGAGCTTGCCGTAGGTGGCGTTGCCGCCGGGGATGCCGTTGACGGCGAAATTCATGTAGACGCCCTGGCCGTCGACTTTGCCGAGGAACCAGACTTTGCTGCCCAGTGCGACAGGGCCTTTGGCGGTGCTTTCGACGGTGGCTGTGGCGGCCCACACCGATCCGCTCAGGCTCAGCAGGCAGGCGACGGGCCAGACTCGTGTTGGTAAAAATGACATCGACTTCTCCCATTGTTTTTTTAAGCGACGGAAGTCATCTGGCAACATCTGTGCCATGCGCTAAGTGCTTGATTTGCGTGGGGAGGCGACGAAATTTGTCGATGCCGGACAAAAATTGTCAGGCCGCGCGCTGACAATTTTTGTCAGCGCGCCTTGTGTTGGGCGAACAGCCAGTCGCGCCAGACCGGGGAGAGCAGCATGTCGGGCGGCACCATGTGCTCCATGCCTTGATACTCGATGAAACGTGCCTTGGCGCCGCCCGGTTGGCGCTGCAAGGCAGCGAACATTGCGCGGTCGGCTTCGATGGGGTTCTCGGTGTCGGCATTGCCGTGGACCAGCAGCAGCGGCAAGTCCTTCAACTGTGCTGCGGCGGCGCGTTCCGGCGCGATGCCGGAGAAGGCCGCAGCGGCGACGAACATGCCGGTGTTCTTCAGCGCCGCCTGGGTGGCGGACGCAGAGGTCGCCGCCAGCAGCGCCGTCACCAGCGCAAGGACCGCACCACGCAAGGTCATCGGCTTATTCCGCCGATTCCGCGCCGTGGCACTTCTTGTACTTCTTGCCGCTGCCGCAAGGGCAGTCGTCGTTGCGGCCGACTTTAGGCTCTTCGCGCACCAGGGTGGTGACGGCCGGCTTGCGGCGCGGTACCCAGAACTTGTAGATGGTCGGCAGGTTGGCTTCCAGTTCCTGCGCCAGCTTGTGCGCCTTGACCGGATCTTCCACCAGCGGCAGTTCCTCTTCCTCGATCTCGTCGGCGCCGAGCAGGTAGATAGGCTTCATCAGTTCCTGCACGTCCGATTCCCAGATCTCGTCCCACGAACCCGGACGCAGCTCCATGCCTTCCCAGAAGCCCCAGCACCAGGCTTCGGCGTCGATCAGGGTCTGGCCTTCGTGCTCATGCTCGACGAACAGCGGCTCGAATTCCTTCGGCGCCACTTCGAACGTCACCAGCACTTCGTTCATGAAACGCATGATCAGGTTGAGGATGCGTTCCTCTTCCTTCTCGTTCTTGAATTTCGGGATGTCGGTGTCTTCCTGGCCCCAGACGCGCTTCAGCCATTCGGCGGGCATGATGGGTTCCGGGCCGATGGCGATGGCGGTCAGATAGCCGTGCAGCATATCCATCGTCATTGCATCTTCAGGGCTGCGGTCGGACAACAGGAAGTTGTCCAATTCGTCGAATTCTTTTTCGCTCAGTGGCTGGTCGAGTTGCATGGCTTGCTCTTTTTATTGGATTGAAGCCGACAGTATACACGCCGCGCCCCGTACAATGCGGGGATGAACCAAGATCATTTCGACGACGAAGCAGAAGACGCCCGCGCTGCGGCCCTGGCCGCCAGCATGGCCGAGCCGCTTGCGGGGGCGGGCGACAGTCCGCAGGAACAGGCACCGCATCCGTATTCGGCGCTCAATCCCGAGTGCGTGCTCGACGCGCTCGACAGCATAGGCTTGCGCGGCGACGGCCGCCTGCTGGCGCTGAACAGCTATGAAAACCGGGTCTACCAGGTCGGCATCGAGGACGACAAGCCGCTGGTGGTGAAGTTCTACCGACCCGGCCGCTGGAGCGATGCCGCCATCCTCGAAGAGCACGCCTTCACCGAGGAGCTGGCCGCGCGCGAGATTCCGGTGGTGCCGGCGCTGCCGCTGGGGCCGGACCGGGCCACGCTGCATCATTTCAACGGCTTCCGCTTTGCCGTGTTCACCCGCCACGGCGGCCGCGCGCCCGAGCTCAGCGATCCGTCGGTGCTGGAGTGGACCGGGCGCTTCATCGCCCGCATTCACGCGGTGGGGGCGATCAAGCCCTATCAGGAGCGCCCGGCGATTGATATCGCCACCTTCGGCACCGAGCCTTGCGAGTATTTGCAGGCCAACCAGTTCATCCCGGCCGATTTGCGGGAAGCCTACGCCAGCGTCTCTGCGCAGGCGCTGGACGGCGTGCGCCGCAGCTATGACCGTGCCGGCGAGCTGCCGCAACTGCGTCTGCACGGCGACTGCCACGGCGGCAACGTGCTGTGGACCGACGCCGGCCCGCATTTCGTCGACTTCGACGATAGCCGCATGGGCCCGGCGATCCAGGATTTGTGGATGATGTTGTCCGGCGACCGCGCCGACCAGGTGCGCCAGATGTGTGACATCCTGGCCGGCTACGAGGATTTCTGCGAGTTCGACCCGCGCCAGCTGCACCTGGTCGAGGCGTTGCGCACGTTGCGGCTGATCCATTACTCGGCCTGGCTGGCGCGGCGCTGGGACGATCCGGCCTTCCCGGTGGCTTTCCCGTGGTTTAACACCCAGCGCTACTGGCAGGACCGCATCCTGGAGCTGAAGGAGCAGATCTCGCTGATGGACGAGCCGCCATTGCCGATCTAGGGAATTGGCGGGTTTTTCCCGCTCTGC
Source organism: Rugamonas rivuli (assembly GCF_009380165.1). GTDB lineage: Bacteria > Pseudomonadota > Gammaproteobacteria > Burkholderiales > Burkholderiaceae_D > Rugamonas > Rugamonas rivuli. The sequence continues at coordinate 84,062 of NZ_WHUF01000013.1, read as the reverse complement.
TTGCGGTTCGGTTTGCCTGCCTCCTGCTTGATAATGAGAACTCAGAAGTCTCGGCTGGTGCCGGGACATATCGTCTAGCGAGAACCTCATGCAAGCACAATTGACCAAACAAGACAGCACACAAGACAGCGTCACTCTGCTCCCCATGATGTCGCTGCATGGCACGGACGAACCGACCACCGCCACCCCGACCCCGCGCGCCGCGATGGAAATGAAGGCCATCCAGGAAGCCATCGCCCGGGTCGAAGCCGAAGCCAAGGCCGCCTGCGCCGCCGAGAGCCGCGCCCACGCCGAAGCCCGCGCCCGCGCACTGGCCGAAGACCGCGCCGCCATGGATGCCGCCGCCGCCGCCGTCGCGCTGCAAAATGCGCAAGCGTCGGAAGATGCGATCAGCGCCAACCGCGAGCGCCTCGAATCGCTGCGCGCCGCCGCGCAGGCCAGCGTCGCCCGTCTGGACGCCGTCAAACAGGAAACCGCCGAACTGCGCGCCCGCGTCGAAGCCGACACGCAAATCCGCGTGGCCGCCGAACAGCGCGCCAAGGTCGAGAGCGAAAGCCGCAAGCGCGCGCATGAACAGATCGCCGCCGAATCCGAGCTGGCCGAGCAGGCCGCCCGCGCCGCCGAAGAACTGGCAGCCCAAACCGAACAAGCCCGTCTGCAAGCGGTGGAGCGCGTGGCCGCCGTGCAGGCCGCCAAGGAAGAAGTGGTCGGCATCGCTTCCGCCGATGCCCGCGTGGCGACGCTGGCCCGCGAGCGCGAGCGTCACGCCTACGCCGCCCGCCAGACCGCGCAGATGCTGGTGCAAGCCGAAGCCGAAGCGCTGGACCTGACCGTGCAGCGCGAACGCGCCGACCAGATCGCGCTGGAATCGGCCTTCAACCGCGCCGCCGCCGAAGTGCGCGCACTGGAAGAGGCCCGCGCCCTGGCTCACCTGGAGCAGGAGCGCGAGCAGATCGCGCTGGCCAAGGCCGAGTCCGAACGCAGCGCCGCGCAATCGCTGCATCTGCGCCTGCAAACCGAAAAAGAAATCCGCGACGCCGCGATCCATCGCGAGCGCCTGGAAATGGTGGCCGCCGCCAGCGCCCAGGCCCGCCGCGATGCGGACGCCTCCATCCTGGCCGCCACCGAAGCGCGTATCGAAGTGGACAGCCAGCTGCGCGCCGTCGCACTGGCCCGCGTGCAGGCCGAGCAGGAAGCCGAGCTGCACACCCATGCCAAGGTCGAAGCCGAGGCGCAGGCGCTGGAGCAGGCCAAGCTGCGCCAGGCCGCCGACCAGGCCGCCGCCGAAGCGGCCCGTGCCGATCTGCTGGAACAACAGCGCGCCGCCGAGCAGGCCGAGGAACGCGCCGCGTTGTCGCGTGCCGCCGCCGAGCTGAGTGCGAGCCAGAACGCCGCCGAGCAAGAGGAAATCGCCACGCTGGCGCTGCATGTCGAAGCGCAGAACGCCGCCAGCGCGCTGGCGCAGCAGAAGGCCGAGCAGGCCGAGGTGCTGCTGCAAGCCGAGCAGGCGCGTGCCGCCGCCGAGCAGCAAGCCATCGCCGCGCTGAAGGAAAAACTGGAAGCCGAGCAGGACGCCAGCGACGCCGCCCAGCACCGCATCGCCGCCGAGCGCGCGCAGACCGAAGCCTATCGTCAGCAGCAGGAAGCCGAGCAGCGCCTGGCCGCCGCCGCCGACAAGGAAGCCGAAGCCGCCCGCATGATGGCGGAGCAGGTCTCGCGGGAAGCCGAACAGAAAGCCATTGCCGCGCAGGCACTGGCGGCGCAGGCCCGTCTGGCCGTCGAGCTGGGCGTGGTGCATGCCGAGCGTGCGCGCGTCGAGCAGGAGAAGGCTGCCACTGCGGAAGCGCTGCTGCTGGCCGAGCGTGAGTTCGTCGAAACCGAGCGCCAGTCGCTGGCGCTGATCGACCAGAAGCTGACGCAGCAACGCCTGACCACCGCTTCGGAAATCCGCGCATCGAAAGCGATCGCCGGCCGTCTGGAAGCGGAGCGGAATGTGGCAAGCGGTGCGCGTCAGCGTGCCGACGCCGAGCAGGCCGAAGCCGATGCGATGCATCAGCGCGAACTGGCCGAGCAGGCCGCGACGCAGGCCGTGGCCGACAAGGCCGCTGCGCAACTGGCTTTGTTGGAAACCGCCCAAGCGCACGCCGCGATGCAGCGCAAGGTTGCCGACACCACGGCCGCGATGACTGCCGCCAAGCAGAAGTTGCTGGAACTGGAAACCCGTCGCCATGCAGCCGCGCAGAAAGCGCTGGCGGCGGTGCAGGCCAAGGTGGCTGCTGCGGCCGGCGAGTGCAAGCAGGCGGAAGAGGGCGCAGTCGTCGCCACGCTGGACGCCGCCCGCGCCCGCAAGGAAGCCGCCCGCCTGGCCCCGCCCGCCGAGGCCGGCAAAGCCGTCTGGCGCGCCCGCTAAGCCGGATTAATAGCTGTAGCCCACGCCGACCAGCAACAGGTCGGCGTCGCGGTGGTAGTCGGTGACGACGCGGTTCAGCGACAGCGTGCCCACCAGCCGCTTGCTGAAGTGGTAGCGCCCCGCTGCCGACACCAGCCCCGCCTTGTGCGAGCGCGTGCCCGGCACGTCGTGCACTTCGAACGCCAGGTAGGGCCCTATGCCCATCCCCAGTTCCAGCTCCCGGTTCAGTGAACGGATCAGCCACAGCTGCGTCGCCACGCCAGTGCGGTGCGTGCCGGCCGACGTGCCTTCGCGGAGCGCGCTGACGGTCCAGTCCACATACCGCCCCACCGCCCGCCGGTACTCGACACTGCCCGCCCGCGACCGCTCCGACTCCAGGCTGTTGACGATGCTTTGCCCCGCCAGCACGGTCAGCGTGTCGTCGGTGCTGGCGCCGCCGTCCAGGTGCAGCTTGTCGCCGCGCACGCTGTCGAAACGGTAGCCGCCACCCACCAGCAGCGAGGTGGTCGGATCCTTGGCGCCGCTCGGCACGACCCGGTTCAGTTGCACCTGCGCGTACCAGCGGCTGTCATCGTGCCAGGTGGCTTGCAGGCTGTAGATCGGCGCCCAGCCGTGGTCGTTGATATAGGCTTCGCCGCCGCCGCGCGGACGCGAGGTGTCGAAGAAATAGTACTGCCCGGCCCCCACGCCCCACGACCAGCCTTGCTCGTTGATGCGCGAGCGCAGCCACACCTGGCCGGAGACGCCGTCCCGGTGGTGGTTGCTCGGATGGCCTTCGTTCAGGTAGCCCAGGCTGAGCGCCAGGTAGTCGCCGACCGGCTGCGCGTAGTTGACGCCGACCGCGAACGAGTTCTGGTTCTTGCCGCTGACGCGCAGGGCGCCTCCTTGCATCGACAAGTCTTGCGCGTGCGCGGCGGCGCTCGTCAGCAGCGCTGCGAGTAGCGGGATACAGGAGCGGGGGAGGGACATGGGCGTTTCCGGTTTCGGCAGGCAATGCCGCTGACGTTACCGGAAACGCCGCAAACGCAGCGCCATGTTGACGCTGCGGCAATGATCAAGGCTGGATCTGGACCTTGGTGATGTAGTACTCGGTCTCGCCGAAGCACTGGCTCGGCACGCCCTTGTGCTGGGCGTAGCTGAGGACCACGCGCTTGCCGGTGGCCGCCATCAGCTGCTGGGCGACGGCATCCTCGCGCACGCTGAATTCGAACTTTTCAGGGATGGCGCCCGGCATCGAGGTCAGCAGGATTTCGCCTTCCCAGGTCTTGCAGACCCAGCCCCGGCTGGAGAACTTCTGCAGGTAGCCGGCCCGTTCTCCTTCCGAGTAGGACATGTGCAGCATGACCCAGGTGTAGGCGGCAAAGATCAGCAGGGCGGCTATCACCAGGCCGATGAGGTAGAGGGTTACGCGTTTGGAGGTGGTCATGGATCGCTTGAGTTGAGTGCAATGTTTTTAATCTTATCACGCGGCCAGCCGGCGTTTGTGGCGTATCGATGACCACAGCGACACGGCGATGAAGGCCACGCCCGACAATCCCGTGAACCATTCCGGGATGTGGTACTTGACGCTGGCCAGCATGATCAGCGCCAGGATGCCGATCGCGTAGTGGGCGCCGTGCTCCAGGTAGACGTATTCGTCCAGCGTGCCCTTGTGCACCAGGAACACCGTCAGCGAGCGCACGAACATGGCGCCGATGGCCAGCCCCAGCATGATGATGACGACGTCGCTGGTGATGGCGAAGGCGCCGATCACGCCGTCAAAGCTGAACGAGGCGTCCAGCACTTCCAGGTACAGGAAGCCGCCGAAGCTGCCGCGCGCCACCGTCGCCACCACCGCGCCGACGCCGGCTTCGGTGATGTCATCGTCGTCTTCCGGCGGGTCTTCTTCGAGCAGGGTGCTGATCCAGCCGACCGCCAGGTAGACCACCACGCCGATCACGCCGGCTGCCAATACCGTGTACTTTTCCTCCACCGGCACCAGGCTGACGCAGGCGAACACTGCGGCCAGCGCCAGCAGCACGCCCAGCATCTCGGTGCCGTGCTGGCCCAGTTTCTTTTCCAGCCAGCCCAGCCAGTGCAGTTCCTTGTCGTCGTCGAACAGGAAGTTGAGGAAGACCAGCAGCAGGAAGGCGCCGCCGAAGGCCGCCACCTGGGCGTGGGCGCCGGTCAGGTGGCGCGCGTACTCGGCCGGGTTGGCGGTGGCCATCTGCCACACGTCCATCAGGCCGAGGCCGGTGGCCAGCGAGACGATCAGCAGCGGGAACAGCAGCCGCATGCCGAACACGGCCACCAGGATGCCGACCGTCAGGAACAGCTTTTGCCAGAACGCGTCCCAATGCCGCAGCACCGAGGCGTTGACCACCGCGTTGTCGAAGGAGAGCGACACTTCCATCACGCCCAGCACGCCGGCTATCCACACCGCTTGCAGCAGGCCGGCGGTGCCGCCATGGTTGTAGCCCCACCAGGCGGCCAGCGCCATCAGGACCAAGGTGACGGCGAAAGAGACTCTGAAGTGTTGCATCGTTGTTTTTATAGAAATGTGAACAATGCGGGGATTTTATATTACTTGCTTCCGCCGCTGTGGGGCCATCTGCGATAATTGCGCCACAAAAATGCAAAGGAACCACCGATGGACATCGCTTATCTCGTCACCCCGCTGATTACCTGGATCACGGTCGGGCCGATCAAGTTTCTGATCAATAGCGCCAAGGCGCGCAAATGGGCTTTCAACCTGGTCGGCAATGGCGGCTTCCCCAGCAACCACAGCGCTGTGGTGTCCAGCATGGCGACCCTGATCGCGCTGCGCGAGGGCATAGGCCATCCCGCGTTTGGCGTGGCCGTTACGCTGTGCTTTATCGTGATTATCGACGCCAACAGCCTGCGCCAGCACGTCGGCAAGCAGGCGGCGGCGATCAACCGCCTGGCCAAGGAGGACGGCGGCCACAAGTGGTTGCGCGAGCGCATGGGCCATACGCTGGTGGAGATCGCCGGCGGCCTGTGCACCGGTATCGCCATCGCCCACGTCATCCACGCCGTGTTCGGCCGCGGCTGAGCCCTGTCATCGTCCCCCTGTCGCCCGGCGGGGGAGCGCCCTCCATTCCCGTTTTCCTGTTCTTTTAGCCGCTCCCGGCTATCCTGAGATTTCACCGTTCATCCCAGTATTTGGCAATTCAGCCACATATTTTGCCGTCCAGTCGCACGTTCATTGACCGTTTCCGGACACTCGGAGATACTCTGCGCCCTGTAGTCTGGCTAACAATTTGAAGCATTCGTGCACCCACGTGCCAATTTCCCGGAGAACTGTATGTTGCGCAAAACCCTTCTAGCTCTCGCCGTCGCTTCAGCCTTGGTTGCCTGCGGCAAGTCCTCCAAGGAGCCTGAAAAGGCGGGCGCCAGCGCCTCGGCCACCGCCACCGCGTCCAAGGATGGCAAAAACGCCACCCCGGCCGTGCTGTCGCTGGCGCCCGAGGACCTGTTGACCATCGAATCGAACGCGCTGGCCTCCGGGCCGGTCATCACCGGTTCGGTCCAGCCCGAGCGCAAGGCCGACCTGCGCGCCGAAGTCAGCGCCGTGGTGTTGCAAGTAATGAAAGAAAACGGCGAGTCCGTGAAGAAGGGCGACATCCTGGTGCGCCTGGACGAGACCTCGATCCGCGATGCGCTGAACTCGGCCGACGAAGCCACCCGCGCCGCCCAGCAGTCGCTGGAGCAGGCCACCCGCATGTTCGAGCGCCAGAAGACGCTGCGCTCGTCGGGCATGGTGTCGACCCAGGCGCTGGAAGATTCCGAGATCCGCCGCAACAACGCCCAGAGCGAGCTGGCCGGCGCCAAGTCGCGCTCGGTCGCGGCCCACCAGCAGCTGACCCGCACGCTGGTGCGCGCGCCGTTCGACGGCATCGTCAGCGAGCGCAAGGTATCCAACGGCGACACCGCCGCCATCGGCAAGGAACTGATCAAGGTGATCGATCCGGCCAGCATGCGCTTCGAAGGCCTGGTCTCGGCCGACAAGATCGGCGTGGTCAAGGTCGGCCAGCCGGTGCGCTTCCGCATCAACGGCTACCAGAACCGCGATTTCAGCGGCCGCGTGAAGCGGGTCGATCCGTCGGCCAATGCCGTCACGCGCCAGGTCGAGGTGCTGGTCGAGTTCGCCGGCAAGGACATGCCGGGCGTGGCCGGCCTGTACGCCGAAGGCCGCGTCGAGTCCGACATCTCCAATGCGCTGATGATTCCCGACTCGGCGATGGTGGTCAACGGCGACCAGAGCTACACCTGGCGCGTCAACGGCAAGGCGCTGAACAAGGTGGTGCTGAACATTGGCGTGCGCGATCCGCGCACCGGCCAGTGGGAAGTGCGCAGCGGCCTGGCCGCCGGCGACCGCGTGCTGCGCGTGCCGAACTCCGGCTACAAAGAGGGCCAGGGCGTCGAACTGGCGGCATCGAAAGTGGCGCCGGCCGGCAACGGCGCGGCCCAGGCCTCGGCCGCGCCGGCGCCGAGCACCGCACCGAAAGGGAACTAATCCATGTTCTTATCCGATTTCAGTATCAAACGGCCGATCGCGACCATCGTCCTGATCGTCGCCATGATGTGCCTGGGCTTGCTGGCGCTGAAGAAGCTGCGCGTCAACCAGAATCCGGACGTCGAGGTGCCGTTCATCATCGTCAGCGTGCCGTATCCGGGCGCCTCGCCCGACACGGTCGAGCGCGAGATCGTCAACCGCCTGGAAAAGCCGCTGCTGGCCATTTCCGGCGCGACCAAGCTGGAGAGCACCGCCAACGAAGGTTCGGCGCAGATCTTCATCGAGTTCAGCTTCAAGAAGAACCTGATCGAAGCGTCCGACGAGATCCGCAACGCGATCGCCTCGGTGCGCTACAAGCTGCCGACCGAGATGCGCGAGCCCATCCTGCAGCGCATCGATCCGGCCTCCGATCCGGTGATGCAGATCTCGCTGTCGTCGACCAGCCAGAGCCACGCCGAGATTTCGCGCCTGGCCGAGGACACGCTGTCGGACCGCTTCCGCGCCGTGGATGGCGTGTCGCAGGTGCAGGTCAACGGTTCGCTCAAGCGCGAGCTGTCGGTGCTGCTGCACGCGGAAAAGCTGCGTGAATATAACGTCTCGGTCAGCGAGGTGGTCAACGCGCTGCGCAACCAGAACACCAATGCGCCGGTGGGCAAGGTGCGCGGCGTGCTGGACGAGAAGAGCATCCGCCTGGTGGGCCGCATCATCACCCCGCGCGAATTCGAGAGCGTGGTGGTCAAGCGCCGCGGCGACGAAGTGGTGCGCCTGGCGCAGCTGGCGACCATCGAGGACGGCTTCGCCGAAATCAACGGCCTGAGCATCCGCAGCGGCAAGCCCAACGTCGGTATCGCCATCTCCCGTTCGCGCGACGCCAGCACGGTGTCGGTGGCGATCAAGCTGCGCGAGGAAATCAAGGCGGTCAACGCCACGCTGCCGCCAGGCACCAAGCTGGAAATCACCCGCGACGGCGGCGACGATTCGCAGCGCAGCCTGAACAACGTGATCGAATCGTTGGTGCTGGGCGCGGTGCTGACCATCTTCGTGGTGTACGCCTTCCTGAACTCGTGGCGTTCGACGCTGATCACCGCGCTGAGCCTGCCGACGTCGGTGGTGGCGGCCTTCATCGCCGTGTGGCTGTGCGGCTTCACGCTGAACTTCATGACGCTGCTGGGCCTGTCGCTGGCGATCGGCGTGCTGATCGACGATGCCATCGTGGTGCGCGAAAACATCGTCCGTCACATGCAGATGGGCTCGGACCGCCGCACGGCGGCGCTCAATGGTACGGCCGAGATCGGCCTGGCCGTCGCCGCGACCACCTTCTCGATCATCGCCGTGTTCATCCCGGTGGCCTTCATGCCCGGCATTTCCGGTGAATGGTTCCGTCCGTTCGCGCTGACGGTGACGTGCTCGGTGCTGGTCAGCCTGGGCATCTCGTTCACGCTCGATCCTATGCTGTCGGCCTACTGGGGCGACCCGGTCGACCACCACACCGCGCCGAAAAAAGGCCTGGGCAAGATGCTGCAGAAGTTTAACGACTGGTTCGACCACCAGTCCGACCGCTACGGCCATGTGATCGCCTGGGCGCTGCATCACCGCCGCTGGATGGCTGTGATCGCCTTCAGCACCTTCGTCGGCGCCATCGTGCTGCACGCCAAGTGGGGCGGTTCGAGCTTCCTGCCGGCGGCCGACCGCAGCACCATCGCCGTCGACGTGCGCATGCCGCCGTCGGGCAGCGTGGAGATCGCGCGCCGCAAGATGGAAACCATCGCGGCGATTGCCCGCACGATTCCTGAAACCAAGGACACCAACTCCAACATCAACGCCGGCGGCGGCCGCATCTACCTCGATATCGGCAAGCGCCAGTACCGCAAGCGCACCGCCTTCCAGATCGGCGCCGAGCTGCGCGAGAAGATGAGCCATATCGCCGGCGCCGAGATTTCGGTGATCGACGACCTGGGCAACCAGGGCAAGCCGGTGCAGATCGAATTCACCGGCCCGGATTCGCGCCGCCTGATGGAGATCACCAACGCCTACATGGACAAGCTGCGCCAGATTCCGGGCGCGGTGGATGTCGGCCTGTCGCAGCAGGATCCGAAGAACGAGTTGCAGATCGAACTCAATCGCGGCCTGGCCAACTCGATGGGCATTTCCGTCAACGATGCGGCGCAATCGCTGCGCGTGGCGTTTGCCGGCGTCGAAGTGGGCGACTGGGTCGACCCGACCGGCGAATCGCGCGACGTCGCGGTGCGCCTGGCGCCGGAAGACCGCGTCAACTCGGAAAACATCGAGCGCCTGCCGATCTCGGTCACGGGCACCAACCAGATGGTGCCGCTGGACCAGATCGCCACGATCACGATGGGCAAGGGCCCGTCCACCATCGAGCACAAGAACGGCAAGCGTACCGTGACCGTGTCGGCCAACGTGCAGGGCCGTTCGCCGGGTGAAGTGACCGCCGACGCCATGAAGCTGGCGAAATCGATCGATTTCCCGCCGGGCTATGGCCTGGACCTGGGCGGCGACGGCAAGAACCAGACCGAGCTGTTCACGGAAATGGGCATCGCGCTGGTCATGGGTATCGGCCTGATGTACCTGATCCTGGTCATGCAGTTCGGTTCGTTCACGGCGCCGGTGGCGGTGATGCTGTCGCTGCCGCTGTCGCTGATCGGCGTGGTGGTGGCGCTGCTGATCACCGGCAGCACGCTGAACCTGATGAGCTTTATCGGCGTCATCATGCTGATGGGCCTGGTCGCCAAGAACGCCATTCTGCTGCTGGATGCGGCGCGCAAGCGCGAGGAAGAGGGCTACGGCCGCGAAGACGCGCTGATGTATGCAGGCCGCATGCGTCTGCGTCCTATCCTGATGACCACGTTCGCGCTGATCGCCGGCATGTTCCCGGTCGCGCTGGGCCTGGGCGAGGGCGGCGAGTTCTACCGTCCGCTGGCGATCGCCATCATCGGCGGCACCATCACCTCGACCATCCTGACGCTGCTGGTGGTGCCGACCTTCTACGACAGCATCGAAATCGCCAAGGACCGCGCCATCGCCAAGTTCCGCCGCCGCGCCGTGCGCTGGACGGCGGGTCCGGCCCTGGTCATGACCCTGATCGAGGGCGTGCTGACGCTGATCTTCGTGCGCCTGGTGTTCCGCATGGTGATGTGGGTGGTCTACAAAGTGACCGGCAAGGGTGGCCGCACCATCCGCGCCGGCGCGCTGGATCCGCACTAAGTCGTTGTTTTTACGATACTAAAAGAGGGCCTTCGGGCCCTTTTTTTACTTCTGGTATGCAGAGCAATTGCTCGGTTTCAAGGTTTAAATTAGAGCTTTAACTCTAACGACTTGCCTTTTGAATAGTTTTATAAATGTAGTATGCTGCTGGCCTTCCTGCACCGGTTTTGGCGCAAGAATCCAGAAAAACCTGGCGTAGAACGCCTACTTATAAAGCGAGACCACAGATGCAACACAAATACCTCCCCCTGATCATTGCCGCCGCGCTCAGCGCCATGTCGGTCGGCGCGCACGCATCCGGCTACCGCTTCGGCTCGCAAAGCGTGGCCGGCCAAGGCACGGCTGAATCCAATGCCGCCGAAGCCAACGATGCAACCACCATCTTCTCCAACCCGGCCGGCATGTCCCGCCTGGATGGCCTGCAGATCACCGCCGGCGCCACCGTGGTCGTACCGCACTCGACCTTTAACGACAGCGGCTCGACCCGCTTCACCGGCAGCCCGACCGGCGGCACCGCAGCCAGCGACTACGTGCCAAGCTCGGTAACGGCGCCATCGTTCTACGCAAGCAAAAAGCTGAACGACCAGTGGGCCGTCGGCCTGGGCATGTTCGTGCCATACGGTACCAAGATCCAATACGGCAACACCTGGACCGGCCGCTACGCGCTGTCCGACGTCAAGCTGGAATCGGTCACGCTGAACCCGTCGGCTTCGTTCAAGCTGAACGAACACCACGCCTTCGGCTTCGGCATCGACGCCGAATTCATGAAAGCCAATCTGGGCCAGGCCGTGGACGTGCCGGGTTCGGTCGCCGCGCTGGCGGGTACGCCGAATGCCGCCGCGCTGGCCAAGCAGATCGCTGCGCTGGGCGGCAATCCTGCGCTGCTGCGCGCGACGCGCGACGCCCACGGTTCGAACGATGGCAAGGATTGGGGCTGGGGCTTCAACCTGGGCTATATGTTCACGCTGGACAAGGACACTCGCTTCGGCGTGTCGTACCGCTCGCCTATCGTGCACAAGCTGCGCGGCAGCACCGTGTGGGACTTCTCGAAAGTGACCGACGATCCTATCGTCAACGGCGTGCTGCAAGCCGCGTCGCACAAGGTCAACTCGGCCGCGCTGGTTGAGCTGCGCACCCCCGAGACCCTGTCGGTCAACGCCTTCCACCAGTTCGACTCCAAGTGGGCCGGCATGGCGGACGTGACCTTCGTGCGCCACAACCGTCTGGGCGACCTGGACATCCAGTTCCCAGGCACCTCCGAAGGCGCCGAAGTGATCCGCCAGCAGTGGAAAAACACCGTGCGCGTTTCGCTGGGCGGCAACTACGCCTACAACGAAAACCTGACCCTGCGCGCCGGCGTGGCCTACGACCAGTCGCCGGTCCAGAACGCCGAGCTGACCCACCCAGCCCTGCCGGACAGCGACCGCATGCAGTACTCGATCGGCGCCAACTGGAAGCTGAGCCCACGTTCGTCGATCGACCTGGCGTACAGCTTCCTGGACTTCAAGGACGCCAACATCAACTACACCAACAAGTGCAACCCGCTGGCCACCGCTTGCACGGGTAACGGCGAAACCACCCGCGGTACTTATCAGACCCATCTGTCGCTGATCGGTATCGCCTACAACTACAAGTTCTGATACCGGACTGCGTAGCGCAAAGGGCCTTCGGGCCCTTTTTTTACGTCTATTGATTCGTGGTTGGCGGCGGTGCGCTGCTGTTCTGGGCCGGCGGCGCGGCAGGCGCCGGCGGAGCGGTATCCGGCGCTGTGGCGGGCGGGGTAGCCGCCGGCGTGGTCACGCTGGGCGTGGGCGGTTGGTCGGCCGGGCGCTTGTTGCAGCCGCCCAGCAAGGCGAGCGATATGGCCGCACCCAGTAAAAGACCGGAGGTAAGGGTAGTCATCATTTTTTCCTTTCAACGCAGGGAGAAAATTAGACCGCGCCGCCGGCCGGCGGTTCCCTCGACCCGCTCTTGTTATTATTGAATAGATTTGGCATACGGCAACAATGCTACGCTGGCACTCTTTGTCCAGAGAACCCATATGACCATGAATGTATCGAAAAGAAGCGCGCCGCTGGCGCTGGCTGGCCTGCTCGCCTTGACCTTGACCGCCTGCGGTGGCGGCGGCGGTGGCGGCGGCGCATCGAACGCGGCCGTGCCCCCGGCGCCGGTCGCCACCAGCTTCCCGGTCCAGCAAGGGCTGGCCTACGCGTTCACGCACGGCCTGCAGTCGACGCTGACGGTCTCGGGCAGCACCACCAATGGTTCCACCACTTATCCGCTGACGGGCACGCTGACGTACTCGCTGGGCGCGGTCGTCAATGCGACGTTCAATGGCGCCGCCGTGCAACAGGCCACGGAAACGATCAACGGAACCATTTCCGGCAACGGCACGACGAGCCCGCTGACCACGTCCAGCCAGCTGTACGTGAATGCCCAGTACACGCCGGTCGGCTCGTATGAGGCGGGCGCTTATTGCGTTGCGAACAGCACGGCGGCTTATCCGGCCACCGCCACCGCCGGGCAGGCCGGCGACCTGGCGTCGTTCAGCTGCTACACGGACAGCACCAAGCGCACGCTGACCAGCACGCAAAAGATCACCTATGTCACCACCGCCGGCAGCGACGGCAGCAGCCTCGATTTCCAAATGCTGAGCAATATTTACGACGCCGCGAATAAATCGCTGGGCTCTACCGGCACGACCTACACCATCTCGGCGGCAGGCATACCGAAGCTGACCCGCATCCAGCTGACGGAAACCGTCGGCGGCATCAGCTTCACCATCGACGCCAAATAAGCGCCGGTATCTCGCCGGCTCAGGCGGCCTTGCGGTCGCTGTCGATGGGCAGATCGGCGTCGCTGTTGAAGACGCGCACGTCGGTCTCGCCCAGCACGCGGCTGGCGACGGTGCCGGCGGTGATCGAGCCGCTGACGTTGAGCGCGGTGCGGCCCATGTCGATCAGCGGTTCGATCGAGATCAGCAGGCCGGCCAGCGCCACCGGCAAGTTCATCGACGACAGCACGATCAGCGCGGCGAAGGTGGCGCCGCCGCCGACGCCGGCCACACCCACCGAGCCGATGGTGATGATGGCCAGCAGCGGCGCGATGAAGGCCAGCGTGAACGGATCGACGCCGACCGTGGGCGCGATCATCACCGCCAGCATGGCCGGGTAGATGCCGGCGCAGCCGTTCTGGCCGATGGTGGCGCCGAACGAGGCGGCGAAGTTGGCGATGCCTTCCGAGGTGCCCAGGCGCAGCGTCTGCGTCTGCACGCTCATCGGGATGGCGCCGGCGCTGCTGCGCGAGGTGAAGGCGAAGGTCAGCACCGGCAGGATTTTCTTCACGTAGCGCGCCGGATTCAAACCGGCGCCGGCGACGATGGCCAGGTGCACGCAGAACATCAGGATCAGCGCGCTGTACGAGGCCAGCACGAAGTCGATCAGGTGCAGGATGTCGGTGTAGCTGGAGGTCGACACCACCTGCGCCATCAGCGCGAACACGCCGTAGGGCGTCAGCCGCAGCACCAGCGTGACGATGCGCATGACGATGGCGTGGGCGACCTGGATGAAGTGCTCGAAGGAGGCGTACAGCTCAGGCTTCTTGTCGTGGATGCCGGTGGCGGCGATGCCGATGAAGACCGAGAAGATCACCACCGCGATGGTCGAGGTCTTGCGGCCGCCCGTCATGTCGAGGAAGGGATTGGCCGGGATGAAGCTCAGCAGCATGCCCGGCAGCGAGATCGCCTGCGCCGCCTCGACCTTGCCTTGCAGGTAGACGCCGCGCGCGATGTCGGCGGCGGAGGCGGTCAGGCCGACCGCGCTCAGCTGGAACAGCTTGGCCATCAGAATGCCGAGGCCGGCCGCGATCAGCGTGGTCAGCATCAGCATGCCGATGGTCAGCGCGCTGATCTTGCCCAGCGAATTGATGCCCTTGAGCTTGAGGATGGCGGACACGATGGACACCATGATCAGCGGCATGACGATCATCTGCAGCAGCTTGACGTAGCCGGAACCGACGATGTCGAGGTAGTCGCCGGTGGTCTTCAGCTCGGCCGCGCCGGCGCCGTAGCGCGCCTGCAGCGCCGCCCCCAGCAGCACGCCCAGCCCCATGCCGGTGAACACGCGCACCGAAAAGGACGCATGCTTGCGCTGCTGCGCATAGAGCAAGCCCAGCAGTGCCAGCGCCGCCAGCAGGTTCAGAATTACGTTGATCGTCATGAGATAGCCCTTTGCCGCCAGGTTAAATAGTCACACATCATCACCGGGCGTCGCAGCTGGTAGTTGGAGCCGGTAATGAATCGGTCATTTTATATGCGATTGCCGATATACAGGCTGCCTCCATCCACTAAAAGACGAATATTTGGCTATATTGTTATGCGATTTTTGCATAACAACAGGCGTTGCATCGGCGCATGTTTGCCTCTGGAAATTTCCATAAAACTGGCGGAAACGAAGGCGTACAATTTGTTACATGCCGTTGTCCACTGGGGAGTGTTGTATGGCCATAGCAAACATGAAAGTCGGTACCCGGCTCAGCCTGGGATTCGGATTGGTCCTGGCGCTGCTGCTCGGCGTGGCCTTGCTGGGTGTGTACAACATGAGCACTATCCATGCCAAGCTGGACAGCATCGTCAGCCTGAACGTGGTCAGGGGCGACCTGGTGCAGGAAATGTCGGAGTCGGTGCACATCGTGGCGCGGGTCACGCGCACGGTGGTGCTGCTGTCCGAGCCGGCCGCCATCGAGAGCGAGCTGACCAAGCTGCAGGCGGCGCGCGCCAACTACAACAAGGCGGCCGAGGCGCTGAGCCGGCTTCCGGCCACGGCCAAGGGGGCGGCGATCCGCGCCCGCATCGCCGCCGCCGGCCAGGAGGCGCGGCCGCTGACCGACAAGGTGGTGGAGATGGCCAAGGCCAACCAGGATGCCGAGGCCACCGAGGTGCTGATGAAGCAGGCCGGCCCGGCCACGCAGCGCTGGCAGGATGTGATGGACGAGTACGTGGCGCTGCAAAAGGAAAACAACCAGGCCGACACCGCCGCCGCCACCGCCGCCTACCAGAGCGCGCGCGTGCTGATGCTGGCGCTGAGCGGGCTGGCCATCGCGGTGGGCGTGGCCGCCTCCGTGGTCATCGCCCGCACGCTGCTGCGCCAGCTGGGCGGCGAACCCGATTACGCGGCCGGCATCGCCAGCCGCATCGCCGCCGGCGACCTGACCGTCAGCGTCGACACCCGCAGCGGCGACCAGCACAGCATGCTGCACGCGATGAAGCTGATGCGCGATGCGCTGGCCGCCATCGTCAGCGAGGTGCGCAGCGGCACCGAGACCATCGCCTCGGCGTCGAGCCAGATCGCCAGCGGCAACCAGGACTTGTCGGCCCGCACCGAGCAGCAGGCCAGCTCGCTGGAAGAGACGGCGTCGTCGATGGAGGAGCTGACCAGCGCGGTGCGCCAGAACAACGACAACGCGCGCCAGGCCAACCAGCTGGCGCAATCGGCGTCGGCGGTGGCGCAGCAGGGCGGGGCGGTGGTGTCGCAGGTGGTCGACACCATGGGCGCGATCAACGATTCCTCGCGCAAGATCGTCGACATCATCGCCGTCATCGACAGCATCGCGTTCCAGACCAATATCCTGGCGCTGAACGCGGCGGTGGAGGCGGCGCGCGCCGGCGAGCAGGGGCGCGGCTTCGCGGTGGTGGCGACCGAGGTGCGCAACCTGGCCCAGCGGTCGGCCTCGGCGGCCAGGGAGATCAAGGAGTTGATCGGCAATTCGGTCGAGAAGGTCGAGATCGGCGCCAAGCTGGTCGAGCAGGCCGGGCAGACCATGAGCGAGGTGGTCGCCAGCGTGCAGCGCGTGACCGACATCATGGCCGACATCAGCAGCGCCGGCGACGAGCAGAGCGCGGGCATCGAGCAGATCAACCAGGCCGTCAGCGAAATGGATACGGTGACGCAGCAGAACGCCGCCTTGGTGGAGGAGGCGGCCGCGGCGGCGGAATCGATGCAGCAGCAGGCCGCCAGCCTGGAGCGCGTGGTCAGCATCTTCCAGATCGGCGCGCCGCCGCGCGCGGCGGCGGTGCGGCCGCTGAAGACGGCGGTGCGCAAGGCTGCGGCGGCGCGGCCGGCGCCGAAGCGGCTGGGCGGCAAGGTCGCAGCGGCCGGCGGCGAGGGCGGCTGGGAGGCGTTCTGAGCTTTCCCTGTCGCGTCCGTTTCGCTTATATAATCGCAGCACGTTCATATCCATGGAAGCGCTGCGATGAAATCCCTGTTGGCCCTGATGTTAGTTTCGACCGCGGCGATGGCCGATGACGGCGCCATGCTGCGCTGCCGCCAATTGACCGACGCCCCCGCCCGCCTGGCGTGCTACGACGCGATCCAGCTGGGCGCACCGGTTGCGGCGGCTGCTGCTGCGGTTGGCGCGGCGCCTGCGGTGGCGGCGGCGCCCACCCGTGCCGACCTGGAGCGCAGCTTCGGCAAGGAGCAGCTGGCGGCGCCGGTCAAGATCGATTCCATCGAGACCAGCATCAACGGCGAGTTCGACGGCTGGGTGCCCAACCAGCGCATCCGCCTGGCCAACGGCCAGGTGTGGATGATCGCCGACGACAGCCAGGAAAACCTCAGCCTGACCAATCCCAAGGTCAAGATCGAGCGCGGCCTGATGGGCGCGATCTTCATGGACATCGACGGCGCCCGCAGCGCCCCGCGCGTCAAGCGCGTCAAGTAGGATTTGCGGGCAGCCAGATATCGAAGCGGGTAGTGCCCTGGCCGGTGGCGGCCAGGCGGTAGGTGTAGCCGTGCCGGTTCAGCACTTCGCGCACGAACAGCAAGCCTATGCCCTGGCCGCCTTTCTTGGTGGTGAAGAAGGGCGTGAACAATTGCCGCGCCGGCACGTCGCCCAGCAGGTTGCCGCTGTCGATCACCGATAGCCGCACGCCATCGGCCCCGGCCTCCAGTACGAACTCGATCGCCTTCTCGCCGGCGCCGTCGGCATGGCCGGCTTCCACCGCTTCCATCGCATTCTTGACCACGTTGAGCAGCGCCTGCTCCATCAGGTGGCGGTCCATGGCGATGGCCGGCACGTCGTCGCAGCGCTGCCAGGCCAGGCGGATGCCGCGGCTGCGGCAGGGCTCGCGGTACAGGTAGAGGATGTCGTCCATGATGTCGCGCACGGCGTTGGGCCGCAGCTCCGGCGCCGGCATCTTGACCACCCGCGTGAAGCGCTCGATGAACTCGCCCAGGCTGACGTTGCGGCGCTTGACGGCGACGATGGCGGTGCTGAAATCCTCGCCGTCGCGCTCGGCCAGCTGGCTGCGGTAGTACAGCAGCGAATCGAGCACCGAGCCGGTGGCCGCCACGGTGTTGTTGACCTCGTGCGCCAGCACCCGGATCAGCTTGTCGTACGTGGCTTTCTCCGAACTTTCCAATTCCTGCGTCAACTCTTCCACCAGCAGGAAGTGGCGGGCGAAGCCGCGGTCGTGGAAGTGGCCGCGCTGGCCACGGTAGCGGCGGCCGTCGGTGTCGGTCAGCAGCTGGCTGTCGCCCAGCGGCAGCGCGTCGAGCTGGGCCAGCAGGCCGGGATAGTCATGGTCGGCGTCGGCCGGCAGGCAGGCGGACAGCGGCTTGCCCCGGGCGTCGTCCTGTTTGAGCAGCGCCTGCGCGCTGGCGTTGAGCAGGCTGATGCGTCCATCGAAGTCGAACACGATCACCGCGCTGGGCGTGGCCTCCAGCAGGCGGTCGAGGAAGCCCTGCTGTTCGCCCAGTTGCAGACGCTCCTGGTACAGCGCGCCCAGCATGGTGTTGAACAGCTGGACCAGCTCGTTCAACTGCGGATCGCCGCTGTGCTGCAGCCGCGCCGCGTAATGCTGGTCTTGCAGCAGGTCGTGGAAGTGGCGGGTGTAGCTCAGCGGCTCCAGCGCGCGCCGCACCAGGCGCACGCCCAGCACAAAGCTCAGCAGCACCGCCAGCTCCAGGCCCAGCATCAGCAGCGGCGCCTGGCGGAACAAGGTGATGGTCAGGCCGAGGAACAGCAGGTGGGCGCAGCCGAGGTAGGCGTACAGGCTGGGACGCAGCTTCATGCGCGCTCGCCGTCCGCCGCGTCGCCGCCGCCCAGGCCGTGCCGCTCCAGCCGCCGGTACAGCGCGGTGCGGCTCAGGCCGAGCGCCTTGGCCACGCGCGAGATATTGCCCTGGTGCTGCTCCAGCGCCTTGGCGATCATGTGGCGCTCCACCTGTTCCAGCGTCATGCCGTCGACGCCCAGGCGCAGGCCGCCCACCGCGCCGCCGTGCTCGTGCTGCTCGGCGGCGACGAAGTCGGCCTGTTTCAGTTCGCTCTTGCCGACCAGGAGCAGCGTGCGCTCCAGCGTCTGCTTGAGCTGGCGGATATTGCCCGGCCACGGCTGCGCGCCCAGCCACTCCAGCGCGGCCGGCGCGATGCTGGCCGGGCCCAGGCCGTAGCTGGCCGACACCTGGCCGAGGATGTGGCGGGCCAGCAGCGGGATGTCGCTGCGGCGCTCGCGCAGCGGCGGCAGGCGGATGGTGATCAGGTTGAGCCGGTAGAACAAGTCTTCGCGGAATTCGCCGGCGGCCACCAGCTCGGCCAGCTCGCGGTTGGTGGCCGACACCACGCGGATGTCGGCCCGTTCCATGCGGCTGGCGCCCACCGCCTGGTAGGTCTGGTCTTGCAGCACGCGCAGCAGCTTGACCTGGTCGGAGCGGTTCAGCTCGCCGATCTCGTCGAGGAACAGCGTGCCTTCGTGGGCGCTGGCGACGTGGCCCTTGCGGTCGGTCTTGGCGTCGGTGAAGGCGCCGCGCACGTGGCCGAACATTTCGCTTTCAAACAGCGAGGGCGTGATCGCCCCCATGTTGATCTTGACGATGGCCCGGTCCGCGCGCGGGCTGTTGCGGTGCAGGGCGTCGGCGATCAGCTCCTTGCCGCAGCCGCTCTCGCCGAGGATCAGCACCGGCGCCTTGGTGGCCGCCACCTGGCCGATGGCGGCCAGCACCTTGAGCAGGCGCGGATGCTCGCCGACGATGGCGCTGAAATCGAACTGGGCGTCGAGCGCGGCGCGCGTCGGGCAGGCGGCCGGCGCCGGCGCGGCAGTGTCGAGCGTGGTGCGGATCAGCTCCATCAGCTGGGCGTTGTCCCAGGGCTTGGTGAAGAAGTTGGCGGCGCCGGCCTGCACGCCCTTGACCGCCAGCGCGATCGACCCCCAGGCCGTCATCAGCAGCACCGGCAGCGCCGGCTGCAATTGCTTGATATCGGCCAGCAGCTGCAAGCCTTCCTCGCCGCTGGTGCGCAGCGAGAAGTTCATGTCCTGCAGCACCAGGTCGGCGGGCTGGCGGGCCAGCAGCGCCAGCGCCTGCTTCGGGTCGTCGCAGCACTGGGTGTCGAAGCCGGACTGCTTGAGCAGCAGCGCCAGCGACACCTGTACCGCGCTGTCGTCGTCGACGATCAGAATGCGTTGCTTGGGGGATGATTCCATCGATTCAAACAGCCTTATTCATAGTGCAGCGCCTGGGTCGGGCTCAGGCGCGCGGCGCGCCAGCCCGGATAGAGCGAACAGAGCAAGGATAGCAGATAGATCACGCCGGCCGATAGCGCGGTCGCCATCAAAAACACCGCCCAGTTCAGGCTGTCGCCCAGCGCGCCGGTCAGCGGCAGCTGCACCAGCAGCAGCAGGGCGATGACGATGGCGCCCGAACTGAGCAGCATCTGCTCGACGATGATCTGGCTGTAGATGTGGCCGGAATCGGCGCCGATGGCGCGGCGCAGGCCGATCTCCGGGATGCGCTGGGTGGTGTTTTGCCACAGCACGCCGAACAGGCCGAAGGCCACCATCACCAGCAGGAAGGCGGCGATCACCGCCAGTATCGTCAGCGGTATCGTCTGCGCCTTGAGCATCGAGGTGCGCATGTCGGCCAGCGGCGAAATGGTGTAGCTCCAGTCGTTGCGCACCAGCTTGAGCTGGCGGTTGAGCGCGGCCTCGAAGGTGCGCGGCGTGCCGGGGCGCACCCTGAGGTGGATCGCTTCGAGCGACCCTTCGTCGGCGCCGCTGGTATGGCGCACCAGCATGAAGCCGGTCGGCGACATGAACTCGCCCTGGCTGCGGAATTCCTCGACGATGCCGACCACCTTGAATTGCCTGAGCGCCTTCTTGGGATGGTCCTCGTTCTCGCTGAACACCTGGCCGAGCGCCGGCTTGCCGTCAAACAGCTTCTGCGCCAGGCGGCGGTTGATGATGACCGGATGTTCGGCGCCGCCGTCGTCGGCCCTGGAGAACCAGCGGCCCTCGGCCAGCGTCATGCCGGCCACGGCGGGAAACTCGTCGCTCATTTCGAACAGGTTGGAGACGAACTTGCGCTTGCCTTCGCGCAGCGTGAACTCGCTGGTCCAGTTCGACATCTGGTACACCGGGAAGCTGGTGAAGCTGACTTCCTCCACTTCCGGCAAGGCCTTCAGGCTCTGGCGCAGCTTGTCGTAGATTTGCGGATCGGCTTCGATGCCGCCCTCGGTGCGGGCGTTGATGCCGACCGACCACACGTCCTGGTAGCCGAAGCCGGTCGGCATCTGGTACAGCTGCCAGCTGCGCAGCGCGAACGCGCTGATGGCGAACACCACCACGAAGGCCAGCAGGATTTCCAGCGACAGCATCATATTGCGCGACTTGCGCTTCCAGATCAATTTCAGTAAGTGGCGCAGCATCATGCGGCTCCTTTCAGGGCGTGGACGGGATCGAGGCGGGACATCTTCCAGGCCGGCAGCACGCCGGACAGCAGGCCGAAGATGGTCGCCAGCAGCAAGCCCATGCCGAACACGGCGAGGTTCAGTTCCACGTGCAGGTAGGGGATCAGGCCCGAGCCTTCCAGCCACCACAGCACCACGCGGGCGCAGGCCAGGCCGATCAGGCCTCCGGCCAGGCACAGCAGCACATTCTCCAGCACCAGCTGGCGCACCAGGTGGGCGCTGGTGGCGCCGAAGGCCTTGCGCACGCCGATCTCGCTGCTGCGTTCGAGGATGCGCCCGGTGTTCAGGTTGATCAGGTTCAGCGCCGGCAGCATCATGAACAGCAGCATCAGCAAGCCGATCACGGTCAGCAGCTTGCCGGCGCCGGAGTCGGCGCCTTCTTCCTGCAACAGCATGCGGGCAAACAGGTCGATCTTGCTGTCGCCCCACACATGGGCGACGTTGAACTGCTTGGGATCGTCGAACACCATGGTCTTGGAGGCGGCTTCGATATCGCGCTGGATGCGCGGCAGGTCGGCGGCCGTGCGCGCCAGCACCATGAAGGAGAAGTTGCCGAACATCTGGCTGCGGTAGTCGGTGGACGGGAAGGTGGTGATCGGCGCCCAGATGTCGGAGAAGGCGTTGAGGTGCATCGCATCCTCGACCACGCCGATGACGCTGAAGTACTGGCCGCCGATGCTGATCTTCTGGCCCAGCGCCTGCTGGCCCGGGAACAGCTTGCGCGCGGTGCTGGCGTTGACCACGGCCACGAAGCGGCCCTGGTCGACGTCGGCCTGGTCCGGCACGCGGCCCTGCAGCACCTTGAAGTCGAGGATTTTCCAGTACTCGGCATCGGTGCGGCGCATCAGCAGTTCGCTGACGCGGCCTTCCTGGTAGACCGACACGGTCTCCGGCATGGTGGCGGCCGATACCGCCTCCACGCCCTTCAGCGGCTTGATGTACTTGTCGATCAGCTTGAAGCCGAGCGGGCTGCGGCGGATGCTCTTGTTCTCGCTGTGACGCGCCTCGATCATCACGGCTTGCACGAAGCGCTCGCTCTTGCCTTCGACGCCGGTCGGATAGAAGGCATTTTGCAGCAGCGCCGTCACCACCAGCAGCACCACCAGCGTCAGCACGATGCACAGCAGGTTGATGGCGGTGAACAGCTTGCGGCGCATGAAGACCTTCCATGCGGTCAGCAGATAATTCCTGAACATGGCGTCTCCTTAAGCGACCAGCTGGCCGTCGAACACGCGCACGATGCGGCTGGCCAGCTTGGCTTCCTGCTCATCGTGCGTGACCATCACCACGGTCGTGCCTTCGCTGTTGAGCTTGAGCAGGATGTCCATCACTTCCTGGCCCATCTTGCTGTCCAGGTTGCCGGTCGGCTCGTCGGCCAGCAGCACCTGCGGCTGGCCGACGATGGCGCGGGCGATGGCCACGCGCTGCTGCTGGCCGCCCGACAGCTGGTTGGGGTAGTGGTCCATGCGCGCGCCGAGGCCGACTTTTTCCAGCGCCTCGCGCGCCAGCCGCTGGCGCTTCTTGGCCGACAGGTCGCGGTACAGCAGCGGCAGCTCGACGTTGTCGATCACGCGCAGGTCGTTGATCAGGTGGAAGCTCTGGAAGATGAAGCCGAAGGTGTTGTTGCGCAGCTTGGCCACGTGCTTGTCCTTGTACGAGGCCACCGGCGCTCCGGCCACGTGGATGGCGCCGCTGCCTGGACGGTCCAGCAGGCCGATCAGGTTCAGCAGCGTGCTCTTGCCGCAGCCGCTGGGGCCCATGATGCAGACGAATTCGGATTTCTCGACGTGCAGGTCGATGTCCTTCAGGGCCAGGGTTTCGACTTTGTCGGTCTGGTAGGTTTTGCTGACTTTGCTCAGGCGTATCATGATGGTCCTTTCGATGCGGTTTATTGCGCCACGCGGATGCTGTCGCGATCCTTGTAGCGGCTGGTGTCTGAAATGATGAGGCGGTCGCCGGCGCGCACGCCGGACAAAATCTCCACGGCCTTGCCGTCGCTGGCGCCGATGTTGAGTGTGGTCTTGCGGGCGACGCCGTCGCGCACCACGAAGATGTCCTGCGGGCCGCGGCCGTTGAAGGCGGGGCCGTAGTCGGCCAGCAGGGTGTTTTTCTTTTGCTCGGTGACGATGTTGACCTCGACCCGCAGCTTGTTGCGCAGCATGGCGTGGTTGGGCTGGTCCAGCGTGACCAGCAGCTTGACGCTGCCGTTCTGGATTTCCGGCAGGATGGTCTGCACCACGCCGTCCAGCCGCACATTGCCCTGTTCTACGCGCACCGGCTGGCCGGCGTTGAGCGAGCGGGCGTGGAAGTCGGACAGCGAGGCTTCGACCTTGTAGTTGCTCAGCTCGGAGACCTTGGCCACCAGCTGGCCGGTGGCCAGGCTGGCGCCTTCGTCGGCCAGCAGCCAGGTCAGCATGCCGGCGAACGGTGCGCGCACCTGGGTCTGGGCCAGCAGCTCCTGCTGCTGTTGCAGTTGTTTTTGCAGGATGTTCTTTTGCAGCCGCGCGCCTTCGATGCCGGAGGAAGTGACGCGCTTGCTGTCCTCGATCTGTTCGTGTTGCTGGCGCAGCTGGATCTCGTTGCGCTGGACGTTCAGTTCCGCCGTCAGCAAGTCCTCGGCCGAGACGCCGCCGGCCTTGCGCAGCGTCTGGTAGCGGCCCAGCTTGACGCGGGTGGCTTGCAGGTCCAGCTCCAGCAATTCGATGGAGCTGAGCAGCTGCTTGCGTTTCTGGTCCATCTCCAGCGTCAGCGCCAGGATGCGGTTTTCCTGTTGCGCCACTTGCTCGCGCAGGCCGTCGATGGCCAGCACGATGGTGCGGTTGTCCAGCTCCAGCAGCAGCTCGCCGGCCTTGACCTGCTGGCCGAGCTTGGCGTGGACCTTGGCGACGTGGGTCTGGATCGGGCTGGACACCAGTTCCTCGTGCACCGGGATGACGATGCCGGAAGCGTTGATGGTGTTGGCGATGTTGCCGGTGCGGACTTGCGCGATCAGCAGGCTGTCGGCATCGACGCTGGGGCTGACCACGCGGTTGATGCCCCAGGCGGCGGCGCACAGCGTGGCCAGCGCTGCGGCCAGCACCATGACGGTCTTGCGCCGGCGGCCGGAGATGATCGAAGGGTTGAGTGCCTGGTCCATGGAGATGCAATAGAAAGCTGAAGTTGTGCTCTCCATTGCAATTGCCGTGCCACATGCCGTGGCGGGAGGCAAAGCCAGTCAAATCAAGGCTCTGGCGCGCGGCCGCCGGTGGGGCCGGTGGCGCGCGCCTGCCCGTCTCCGTTCAACACCGTCCGGAAACGGACACCCCGGCCAGGCACATTGCCCGTGCCTGAAGAGTGTCGTCGTACAGCCGCGGCCGAAGCTATTGCCGAACTAGTAGGCGACGTCTTCCAGTCGGTAGCGGAATTTTCTGCGCTCCGGTAGATCCCAACCGGGCGCGGGGTCGGTGTTGCGCGGTAGCGCAGCGGTGGGCGGCGAGGGCGGTGGAGCTGGCAAGGTTGCCGTTGATGCGGCGGCAGGGATGGGCATCGCTTCAGTGGCTGGCCTGGCCGCAAGCGCCGGCGCTGCCGCTTTGGCTGCCGCGGCCAGTTCGTCCCGCAGTCGGCATGCTATTTTGAAGTTCTTGTCGCCCGGGCGGCGGATGAATAAATCCTGCCAGGCATTGCGCGTCGAGCGTGCGAACGATTGCGCAAATTGGTTCGGCGAGACGGCATGGCCGTTGTGGATGATCTTGTCGCCTTCAACGCGTGCGTAGTTGTTTTCGCCGTAGCTCCACGATTTCAAGATCGTGCCTTCGGGCAGGAACAGTGTTTTCCATTGGTAGCCATGCAGGCCCTCGGGGTCTGCGCCGGGGGCACATCTGGCCGGGGCCTCCAGCCAGCATTCGATGGCCTTGGTCATTGCTTCCGAAATATCTTGCGAGCCGCCACGGCGGCGCAGCTTTTCGATCAGCTTGAGCAGGGTGTCGGTAGGCAGCTGTACGGTCATTGTGGTATTCATCCGATTTTCTCCCCTATTTTCTTCTGCTTTCCCCAAGTTAGACCGGTAGTCGCGGAGATAGTTCAATCGATGGAAAAATAGGAGAAAGCAGGGGTGAAAATCGAGCTTTTTCCACAAGGGGCGGGATGGGGGACCCCATACACATACTCTCAAGGGCAGGCGGGAATCCATACATTGCATGAATTCCTGTCGACGCCTGGATGGCGGCTTGCCCGTCTGCCTAGAAGCGGTACTTCAGCGACAGCGCCGCGCTGCGCGGTGCGGCGTAGGTGATGGCGCCGTAGGCGGCGAACATGCCGAAGTGGCGCTTGTCGAACGCGTTGTTGAGGTTGAACTGCGCCGACCATTGCTTGTCGATGTCGTAGCGCGCCATCAGGTTGACCAGGCTGTAGGACGGCTGTTCGATGCGGCCATTGGTGTTGGCCGGCGCCTTGGGATCGGCCGTGTAGCTGCGGCCTTCCCAGTTGACGCCGCCGCCGACGGTCAGCGCCTTCCAGTCGCCCGGCAACTGCCAGGTGGTGAACAGGCGCAGCAGCTGGCGCGGATAGACGCTGTTGACGTCGACACCGGCCGCGTCTTCGGCATGGAAGCGGGTGTAGCCGATGTTGGCGTTCCAACCCTTGGCCAGCTGGCCGGCCAGGTCGAACTCGATGCCGCGGCTGGTGGCGCCGGTGCTCGCGCGGTACCAGGCTTCCGGCGCCAGCGGCCCGTCGCTGTCGCGGTCGACCATGCCGCCTTCCTGGCCCAGCTTGTTCTGCCTGATCTGGAACACCGCCAGCGAGGCGTTCAGGCGGCCGTCGAAGAACTCGCCCTTGACGCCGGCCTCGGCGCTCTTGCCCTCGACCGGGTCCAGCATCTTGCCGCCGTAGTCCTTCAGGTTCTGCGGCTGGAAAATGCTGGTGTAGCTGGCGTAGGCCGAGTAGTTGTCGCCGATGTCGTAGACCAGGCCGGCATATGGCGTGACTTCGCGATCGTGCTTGAGCTCGTAGGCGGGAGTGTAGCGGCCGTAGCCGGTCTTGTCGTAGTTGGTCAGGCGGGCGCCGACGATCAGCTTGAGCGGATCGGCCAGCGAGAAGCGCGCCACGCCGTACAAGGCTTGCTGCCTGGTGACGCTGCTTTCGTAGAACTGGGCGGCGCTCCATTTCGGCTCCGGATAACTGCCGTCCCAGGTGTTGAAGTTGCCCACGGCCGGTGTGCCGCCGGGGCCGAAATCGGCGTCGTAGCTGTCGGTGTTGAATTGCTGTTTCGAATGGATGTAGCCGAACGCCGCCTCATGCTTGCGGCCGCCCAGCGTGAACGGGCCGTTGGCGTGCAGGCCGAAGTCGTCCTGCTTGGTGTGCGTGTGGTAGGCGCCGGCAAACGCACCCATGCCGAGGCCGGTGATGCGGTCGGGGATGCCGGACAAATACAGCAGCGCGGAATCGGCCTTGCGGTCGCCGTGGCTGTAGGTGGCGCGCAGCTTCCAGCCGTTGTCGAATTCATGATCGAGGTTGGCGAAGAAATTGTCGTACTCCGAGCCCCAGCGGGTCCAGCTCGCGGCCGAGGTTTTCGAGACATCCCAGTTGGTCTTGCTGCCGTCGGTGTACCAGTAGGGCAGGCCGCCCCACATCGGTCCCTTGGGATCGTTCTTCTGGCGGCTGTAGCCGGCCGACAGCAGCGTCTTCGCGCCCAGGTCCGCCTCAACCGTGCCATACAGCGTATGGCTTTTCTTGGACATCAGCCTGGCCCAGTTGTCGCCGGCCTGGTATTCGCCGACCACGCGCGCGCGCACGCTGCCGGCCTGGTTCAGCGGCGTGGAAACGTCGGCCATGGCGCGGCGTTCGCTCCAGCTGCCGACGCCCACTTCGGCCGAGCCGGTCAGTTCCTTGCTGCTGGCGCGCTTGCGCACCAGGTTGATGGCGGCGGACGGGTTGCCGGCGCCGGTCATCAGGCCGGTGGCGCCGCGCACCACCTCGACGCGGTCGTAGGTGGCCAGGCTGCCCAGCACTTCGCCCGAGCTCCACGGCTGGTCCCAGGTGGTCGGCACGCCGTCGATCTGCAGGTTGTCGATGTCGAAGCCGCGCGCGGTGAAGCCGGCGCGGTTGGTTTCGTATTGGTTGACGGAGACGCCGGTGACGTTGTTGACGACGTCGGTGACGGTGACGAGGTTCTGGTCTTCGATGCGCTGCTGGGTGACGACCGAGATCGATTGCGGCGTGTCGCGCAGCGCCATGTTCAGGGGCAGGGCGGTCCTGGCCTTGCCGGTGGTGTAGGAGCCGGTGCCCTCGGTGGTGCTGCCCAGGCCCTGGCCGCGGATTTCAATCTGCGGCAGGACCGCCGTGGCCAGCTCCGTCGCCACCTGCGCCTGCGCCGCCAGGGGCGCGGCCAACCCCATCAATACCGCCCACCGTTCCAACTTGTGCTTGTCCATCCGTATCCCGTAAAAAGACGAGAGTGGGGCTGGCGGCGGCGGGCTTCTCAGTTAAATATGCGAATGATAATCATTCTCATGTCTGTGTGTCAAGGCGTTTGCTCATGCCCGTGTAGGCGAAGCTGTGGCCGTCGATGCGGAACAGGTCGGGGATTTCGCCGGTTTGAACGAAGCCTTTGCTTTGGTAGAGGCGGATTGCGGGCGTGTTCACGGACAGCACTTGCAGGTCTATCCATGCGAGTTGCGCCGATGCGCGCGCCCATTGCGCGGCGTGGTCGATCAGGCGGCTGCCCAGTCCCTGCTGACGGAAGCCGCGGTCCACGCCTATGCCCAGCAGGCAGCGGTGCGCGGCGTAGCGTTCGGGATGCGCGCGCAGGTCGATGTGGCCGGCGATGCGGCCGTCGGCGGCGCGCGCCAGCCAGAGGCGCCGCCAGCCTGGCGTGTCCAGCGGCGTTTGCAGGCCGGTGCGGAAAGCGTCGGCCTTGTCGGCGGGGTAGCGCGAGTCGGCGCGCGGTTGCGCCTGGAAATACACGTTGTCGCCCTGGCCGTTGTCGGACAGGTGATCGTTGAGGTAGAGGAGAAAATCGCTGAAGCCCGCAGGCTCCAGCTGTTCGATAAGTAGTTGGCTCATCGATAAATTGTAGCGCGGTTTTGCTAAGCGGCTAATGCCAGCTTCGGCCGCTGTCGCTTGAGCAGGCTGCCGACCGGCGCGGCGCGGCGTCCGCTCGCCAGTTTGAATACGCCCACCAGCTGCACCAGCTGATGCGCCTGGTCCTGCTGCGCTTCGGCCGCCGCCGCTGCCTGTTCGACCAGCGCGGCGTTCTGCTGCGTCACCGTGTCCATCTCGGCGATGGCCTGGTTGATCTGCTCGATGCCGGCTTCCTGCTCGTGGCTGGCGATGCTGATCTCGCCCATGATCTCCGTCACCGATTTGACGGCGGAGACGATGTCTTCCATCGTCGCGCCGGCTTCGCCGACCAGCTCGGTGCCGGCGGCGACCTTGCTCACCGAATCGTCGATCAGCGTCTTGATTTCCTTGGCCGCCGCCGCCGAGCGTTGCGCCAGCGTGCGCACCTCGGTGGCGACCACGGCGAAGCCGCGTCCCTGCTCGCCGGCGCGCGCCGCTTCCACCGCCGCGTTCAAGGCCAGGATGTTGGTCTGGAAGGCGATGCCGTCGATGACCGAAATGATGTCGACGATCTTGCGCGCCGAGTCGTTGATCTCGCCCATGGTGTGCACCACCTTGGCCACCACCACGCCGCCTTCGACCGCGATTTGCGAGGCGTTGGCGGCCAGCGTGTTGGCCTGGCGCGCGCTGTCGGTGTTTTGCTTGACGGTGGCGGTCAGTTCTTCCATCGACGACGCGGTCTCTTCCAGCGAGCCGGCCTGCTGCTCGGTGCGCGAGGACAGGTCCTGGTTGCCGGCCGCGATTTCGGTGGCGGCCGTGACGATGGAATCGGCGCCTGTACGCACCTGGCCGACGATCTCGGCCAGGCTGTCGCGCATGGTCTGGATGCCGAACAGCAGGCTGCGCTTATCTCCCTCGCGCACGGCTATGTCCACCGCCAGGTCGCCGGCGGCGATCTGGCCGGCGATGCCGGCCACGTAGTCCGGCTCGCCGCCCAGCTGGCGCAGCAGCTGGCGCGAGATCAGCGCCGCCGCCGCCACGCCGATGGCCAGCGATAGCAGGCCCAGCACGATGGCGGTGTTGCGCGACTGGACGTAGGTGGCATCCGCTTTCAGCCGGCCTTTTTCCATGGCCTCGCTCTGGTGCGCCACCAGCGCGTCGACGCTGTTCATATAGGCCAGTTGCAGGTCGCGCGTGGTGCCCAGCATGTAGTCGACGGCGCCTTCGATGTCGCCGGCGCTGCGCTTGCGCATCACCTCGTCCACCGCCGCCTCGTAGGGCGTGCGCGTCTCCTTCATGCGCGTGTACAGCGCGCGGCCGGCTTCCGACTTGACCATGCCGTCCAGCTTGAGCATGGCGGCTTCGACTTCCTTGCGTTTTTCGAGGACCACCGCCATTTCCTTGGCGGACTTGGCTTCGTCGCGGATCAGCAGCGCGTTGCGCAGCGAGCGGGCGATCTTGTTACTGTGGTTCATGATGGCCTGGGCCTGCTGGACCTTGGTGTAGTTCTCGGTGACGATGACATCGGTGCCGGCGTTGAGCTGGCCAAGGCTGATCAGGCTGTTCACGCTGCCGATGACCAGCATCAGCAGGATGGCGCCAAAGCCGATGGCCAGCCGGGTGCTTACTTTGATATTTTTTCGCATGTTCATGTTTTGTCGTTGCTCAAGATGGAAGCGCGTGCCGCCGCAGGGTGCAAGGACGCGCAGGCGGGATTCGGCCTGGAGGGAGATGGTGGACGCGGGGATTGGGCGGCCCATCATGCAATATTTCAATTTTCGTTAATATACATCAAGATTTACCTTGTGGCAACAAATGCCGTTTGAACAGTTGGCGTTATGCTATGATCGAAGCTCCTGTCTTCTCGCGAACCAAGGTGACTCATGGCTCATCCATTACGCCGCCTGTACGCCGCCGTGCTGCCGCTGCTACTGCTGGCTTCGGCCGGGGCGGCCTGCGCGCAGCAGACCAGCTATACCTTCGGCGTGGTGCCGCAGGAATCGGCGTCGCAGCTGGCGGCCAACTGGAGCCCGGTGCTGGCGGCCTTGTCCGACAAATCCGGCATCAAGCTCAGCTTTGCGACGGCGCCCGACGTGCCCACCTTCGAGCGCCGGCTGGCGGCCGGCGAATACGATTTCGCCTACATGAATCCCTACCATTTCGTGGTCTACCACGCCAAGCCCGGCTACCGCGCGCTGGCGCGCGCCAAGGGCGAACGCATCCGGGGCGTGGTGGTGGTGCGCAAGGATAGTCCGGTGCGCGAGATGAAAGACCTGGCCGGCGCCACGCTGGCCTTCCCGACGCCGGCCGCGTTCGGCGCGACGCTGCTGGTGCAGGCCGAGATGCGGCGCCAGCACCTGCCGTTCAAGGCGGCCTTCGTCAAGTCGCACAATTCGGTGTATCGCGGCGTGGTCAAAGGCCTGTATCCGGCCGGCGGCGGCGTGCCGCGCACGCTGGACTTGCTCGACCCCGACATCTCGCGCGAACTGCGCGTGGTGTGGACCAGCCAGCCCTACACCTCGCACGCCATCGCCACCCGGCCGCAGCTGGACCCGGCCGTGCGCAGCCGCGTGCTGGCGGCGATGATGCAGATCAGCCTGGAACCGGCGCAGCTCAAGCTGCTCGCCGAGATCGGCTTCGACGGCTTCGAGCCGGCGCAGGACCAGGATTGGGACGATGTGCGCCGCCTGGGCATTTCGCCGGCGGACGCCCGGATACAGGAATAGCATGCGTGTGGCATTGAGTTTCCGCGCCAAGACCATCCTCGGCATCGCGCTGATCGAGGCGCTGCTGCTCGGGGTGCTGGTGTTCAGCGTGCTGCATTTCCTGCGCGCGTCCAACGAACAGCAGGTGCTGCGCCATGCGCGCGTGACGGCCGAGACCTTCGCCGCCATGTCGCGCGACGCCGTCATCGGCCACGACCTGGAGAGCTTGCAATCGTTCGCGCGCCAGCTCAGCGGCACCGAAGGCACCTTGTACGCGCAGGTGCTCGACGCCGAGCAGCGCGTGCTGGCCGAGGCCGGGCAGCAGGCGGCGCTGGACCGCCCCTTCGTGCCGCACGCCACGCTGGACGAGGCCAGCGACGGCATGTTCGCCGTCGCCAGCCCGGTGACGGTGGGCGGCGTCAATTACGGCAGCGTGCGCATCGGGCTCGATGTCGCCAGCCTGGAGCAGACGCTGGCCGAGGCGCGGCGCTGGAGCCTGTCGCTGGCGGCGCTGGAGATGGTGCTGGTGGCGCTGTTCTCGCTGCTGCTGGGACGCTATCTGATACGCCAGATCGCCCAGTTCACGCACGGCGCGCAAATGATCGCGGCCGGCCAGCTGGGCGGCCAGCTGGAGGTGGTGGGCGACGACGAGATCGCCCAGGCCACGCGCGCCTTCAACCACATGTCGCAGGTGATCATGCAGGGCCGCGAGACGCTGGAGGCGCGCGTGCGCGAGCGCACCGAGGAGCTGTCGCGCGAGCGCGACGCGGTGCTGGTCGAGCGCAACCGGGCCGAGACCGCCACGCGCGTGAAGAGCCAGTTCCTGGCCACCATGAGCCACGAGATCCGCACGCCGATGAACGGCATCCTCGGCATGCAGCACCTGCTGCGGCTGACGGCGCTGAGCGCGCAGCAGCGCGATTACGTCGACAAGACTTATGCGGCGGCCCATTCGCTGCTGGGCATCCTCAACGACATCCTGGATTTCTCCAAGGTGGAAACGGGCAAGCTGGTGCTGGAGCAGGTGCCGTTCAACCTGGAGCAGATGCTGCGCAACCTGGCGCTGATACTCGGCACCAGCGTGCAGGGCAAGCCGGTCGAGGTGCTGTTCGACCTCGATCCCGCGCTGCCGCCGGACGTGGTGGGCGACGCGCTGCGGCTCAACCAGGTGCTGGTCAACCTGGCCGGCAACGCCGTCAAGTTCACCGAGCGCGGCTCGGTGGTGGTGGGCGTCAAGCTGCAGTATGCCGACGCGCTCCAGGTGCGGCTGCACTTCTCGGTGCGCGACACCGGCATCGGCATCGACCCGGAACAGCAGAGCAGCATCTTCGATTCCTTCACGCAGGCGGAGAGCTCGACCACGCGGCGCTTCGGCGGCACCGGCCTCGGCCTGGCGATCAGCCAGCGGCTGGTGCGGCTGATGGGCGGCGAGCTGCGGGTCGACAGCACGCCCGGCGTCGGCAGCACGTTCTCGTTCGCGGTCGCCTACGGCCGCAGTGCGCAGGGGCAGGGCCAGGCGCGCGCGGATTTGCCGGTGCGGATCTTGCTGGTCAGCGCAGGCGAGCAATCGAGCCAGCTGCTGCAGGCGATGATAGCGGGCATGGGCGGCCAGGCCGATAGCGCGGCCGACACGGCGGCCGCGGCGCAGCAGCTGGCCCACCCAGGGGCGGCGTACGATCTGGTGCTGCTCGACGGCGTGGACGACTGGGATGCGATGCTGCGGCTGCGCGGGCGCACGGGGGCGGCCTTCGTCGCGCTGGCCAATGTCGAGGGTTCGCATGCGCTGCACCAGCGCATGCGGGAGCAGGCCGGGGTGCTGGACCTGGTGCTGATGAAGCCGTTGACGCCGGCCATGTTGTACGAGGCGCTGCGCGGGATCGTGCCGGGGCAGGGCGCGGCCGCAGCCCTGGCGGCGGCCGCGCCGGCGCCGGAGGCCGTGGCGCCGGTGCGGCGGCTGGCGGGCTTGAGGCTGCTGCTGGTGGAGGACAATCCGCTCAA
The DNA here is from genome assembly GCF_009380165.1 of Rugamonas rivuli. Taxonomy (GTDB): domain Bacteria; phylum Pseudomonadota; class Gammaproteobacteria; order Burkholderiales; family Burkholderiaceae_D; genus Rugamonas; species Rugamonas rivuli. The sequence goes on along the minus strand of NZ_WHUF01000013.1, from coordinate 51,437 downwards.
CCAGCAAGTCGCATCGGCGCTGCTGGAACTGGAGGGCGCCCAGGTGGACGTGGCCGGCAACGGCCGCGAAGGCGTGGACCGGGTGGCGGGCAGCCCGCCCTACGATGCGGTGCTGATGGACATGCAGATGCCCGTCATGGACGGCAACGAGGCCACCCGCCTGCTGCGCGCCCAGGGCCATGCCAGCCTGCCCATCCTGGCGCTGACGGCCAATGTGCTGGAGGCCGAGCGCGACGAATGCCGCGCCGCCGGCGTCGACGATTTCATTTCCAAGCCCATCGAATTCGAAGACATGGTCGCCATGGTGGCCAAATACTGCGCCGCCGCTAAAAATCCATAGTTCTGGTAACGTTTCCATTTATACTTGGCATTCTATTCACTTTTGCCAAGGTTGATGGAACATCATGAGCGCCAACTCTTCCCGTCTGGATGCGATCGATGCATTGCGTGGCTTCGCCATCGTCTCGATCATGCTTTTGCACAATATCGAACACTTCGATTTCTACTTTGTCCCGTCTGGATTGCCGGCCTGGCTGATGGCGGTGGACAAGACGATCTGGGATAGCCTGTTCTTCCTGTTCGGCGGCAAGTCCTACGCGATCTTCGCGCTGCTGTTCGGTTTGACGTTCTATTTGCAGGACCACCGGCGGGAACAGCGCGGCGAAGATTTCCGCGCCCGCTTTGCCTGGCGCATGGTGTTATTGCTGGGATTCGGCCTGTTTAATTCCATGTTTTACCACGGCGATATCCTCAGTATTTACGCTGTATTGGGCCTGGCGCTGATACCGGTGGCGCGGCTGCGCAGCGGCGTGGTATTCGCCATCGCCATCTTCTTATTGCTGCAACCGCATGCGTGGATAGAGTTTTTCCAGGCACTGCCGGCGCCGGACGAGAAACTCGCTGATCCCGCCTCATGGGCATATTTCGGCCGTGCCGAAAAATATATGGCGCATGGTTCGGCGTGGGAAGTCTGGTATGGGAATTTAACCAACGGGAAAATCGGTGTTATTCGATGGAGCTGGGAAAATGGCCGGGTATTCCAGATCCCCGCATTATTCATGCTGGGCATGTTGGCCGGCCGAAAATCGCTGTTTATTCCCTCCGATTCGAATCGTCTATTCTGGCGTAAAACACTGGCGATAGCGGTGCTGGCATTTATTCCGCTGTATCTGCTGAAAACCTGGCCGGAGGTCTGGCATATCGGTGCGGCCTTGCGCCGGCCTTTATTGGTGATTGTTACCTCGTGGTCCAACGTGGCCTTCATGGCGGTGCTGGTATCCAGTTTTACGCTGCTGTCTTATTCCGGCAATTGGCTGGGTATATTCTCGCCGCTGGGGCGCATGAGTTTGACCAGTTACGTGGTGCAATCCATCGTCGGCACGTCGATATATTATGGTTTCGGCCTCGGCATGTACCAATATACGGGCGCCAGTTTCGCGCTGGCGATCGGGCTGGTGCTGGCGCTGCTGCAAAGACAGTTCAGCGCCTGGTGGCTGCGGCGTCACAAGCAGGGACCGCTCGAAACGCTGTGGCACAAAGCCACCTGGATCGGTGCTCATAGTGAAGCCGTGCCAAATATTGGCGTGAATATACCAAAAAGCAGCTTGTGAAGGGCGAACGGCTTATTCGTCGTCGGGAGCGATCCATTGAATGCGGCCGTGGCCGGCCTCATTCAATCGGCTGATTAATTGCGCGGCGGCGCTGTCGGCCAGGCTGAATTCGAACCGTACTTCGTCGGCGTGCGTGACTTGATCGAGATGGGCTCCCGCCATTTCAATTTCACGCCGCACCATGCCTTCCATCGCATAAGGCGCGGTGCAGGTCAGATAATGCAGCTTGATAATCGCGATTTTCTCGGATTTTAATAATGCCTGGGCCACGATGTCGGTATAAGCGCGCACTAATCCGCCGGCACCCAATTTAACGCCGCCGAAATAACGGACCACGGTTGCCAAAACGCCTTCCAGATCCTGATGGCGTAATACATCGAGCATGGGACGGCCGGCGGTGCCACTGGGTTCACCATCATCCACGGCCGCCGATTGGCCGCCGGCTAATAATGCCCAGCAAACGTGGGCGGCGCCCGGATGTTGCGCCCATAATTCCGCCACCACTTTTTGCGCGGCGCTGCGATCGGTCATCGGCTGAACGCAGGCAATAAAGCGGCTTTTTTTAATCAGCAATTCGCTGTGAACGGCTGCGGCGATGGAATAGGGCATGGCGGGGAGATTTCTGGCACGGCGGCGGTGTAAACCGGGCTATGGTGCCAGAAATCGGCAGGAAAGACAAAATCCTGCCGGGGAGGGGAATATCAGCGATTGGTGATTTTCAGGCCGTCGCTATCGGTAAAGCTGCCCAGGACGACCATGATAAAGTCGATCAGCGCCCAGATGCCGAAACCGCCGAAAGTCAGCAGCATCAGAATGCCGGTACCGATTTTACCAACGTAGAAGCGGTGCACGCCCAGGAAACCCAGGAAGAAGCACAGCAGCACGGTGACGACGTAATCCTTGTCCGAACGCGGGCCGGCAGCGCCTGATGAATGCTGCGGAGCGCCGCAATGCGGGCAGCTCGGCGCCGTTTCGTGAATTTCTTTGCCGCAACCGCGGCAGAATACCATGCCCATGTTTTCCCTTTGTTGTGTATTGTTGTTGTAGGCTAGCTTGCCTAGGCGGAATATTATAGGTGGGAGCCCCGGCCTGCTTTCTCACCAACTGTAACGATCTGCTAAAATTCCAGCCCATCCATCCGAGTACCCATCCATGACTTCCTCCCCCGCGCCGCACTCTACCGCCACCGACAGCGATCAGGGCGAAGATGATGAATTGATGCGCCGCCTCGGGCTGGCCGACAAAGGTGTGGTGCTGGCGCGACAGGAAGGCCGCGTCTTCCTGCGGCTGCGCGGCGTGGTCAATTATGCCGGGCTGAAAGTGCCCTACGACCTGGTGCCGGCGCAGGGCGTGCTGGCCAAATCGTCCAAGTGGCGCAAGATGGATCCGGGCGTGCGCTCCCAGCTGCTGCTGGAGCGCGCCAGCGACGCCGTCGCCGCCGAGCTGCGCGGCTACGTCCAGGCCTTCGTGCAGGAGATGGCCGACGCCTGCGACGATTGCGGCCTCGATGCCCAACCCTTCCTGGGCGCGCTGGCGGAGATGCTCATTTCCGAGCCGGCCGGCATCGTCTTCGACCGCATCCGCCAGCGCCTGGAGCACGCCGTCGAGCGCGACATGGAGGAACAGCACGCGGAACGCACCCGCCAGAGCATCAACCTGGCCGAATATCCGGCCTCGTTCGAGGTGGCGCGGCGCATCAAGCGCAAGTTCATCGCGCTGCTGGGCCCGACCAATTCCGGCAAGACCCACCAGGCGATCGAAGCGCTGGCCAAGGCGCCCAGCGGCGTCTACCTGGCGCCTTTGCGTCTGCTGGCGCTGGAAAACTACGAGCGCCTGCAAGGCATGGAGGCGCACGGCAAGCCGCTGGCCGTCAGCCTGGTGACGGGCGAGGAACGCCGCCTGGTGGCGGGCGCCACCCACGTCGCCAGCACGGTGGAAATGCTGGACACGCGCACGCCGGTCGATGTGGCCGTGATCGATGAAATCCAGATGCTGGCCGACCGCGACCGCGGCTCCGCCTGGACCGCCGCCGTGTGCGGAGCGCCGGCCAACGTCGTCTACCTGGTGGGCGCACCGGAAGCGCGCCGCGCCATCGAGGTGCTGGCGGCGCGGCTGGAGTGCGAGCTGGAAGTCCATGTGCTCAAGCGCAAAGGCCCGCTGTCGATGGAGCCGACCGCCGTGCGCAAGCTGAGCAATCTGCGCAGGGGCGACGCGGTGATCTGCTTCTCGCGCCGCGAAGTGCTGATGTGGCGCGACATGGTGACGGAACTGGGGCTGTCGGTGGCCACCGTCTACGGCAATCTGTCGCCGGAAGTGCGGCGCGCGCAGGCGCAGCGTTTCCGCGACGGCGCCGCCGACGTGGTGGTGGGCACCGATGCGATTGCGATGGGCTTGAACATGCCGATCGCGCGCATCGTGATGACCACCTCGGTCAAATACAACGGCTATGAAGAGGAAGAAATCCCGGCCGCGCTGGCCCGCCAGATCGCCGGCCGGGCGGGGCGCTTCGGCGTGCACGAGGAAGGCCTGGTGGCCGGCTACGACAACGAGACCCACAACGTGATGCGCTCGCTGATGGCGGAAAAGCCGGTGCCGCTGAAGACCACCGGCTTCGCCGTGGCGCCGACGCTGGAGCATCTGCACCGGATCTCGTCCGTCACCAACGAGCATGCGCTGGCCAAGCTGCTCAAGCGCTTCGTCCACAATATCGATGTGCCGGACGGCTTCTTCTACCCGCGCATCACCGAGGACCAGTTCGAACGCGCAGCCTGGCTGGACACGCTGGCGCTGACGGTGGCCGAGAAGTTCGCGCTGTCGCTGGTGCCGATCTCGTCCAAGGTGCCGTCGCTGCAGCGCGCGTGGGAGCATTGGGCCACCTCGCTGGCCGCCAAGAAAATCACGCACCTGAAGCTGGAGCAGGCGCCGCTGCACTACCTGTCGCTGCAGGAGGTGGAGGATGCGTGCCGCCTGTACTCGGCCTACGCCTGGCTGGCCTACCGCCAGCCCGACTACTTCCCCGACACGGCGCTGGCGCAGCAGCTGTCGCGCCTGGCGTCCGAGCGCGTGGACGCGATGCTGCAGGATCAAAATTCCGCCGCCCGCAAGCGGCAGCCGAAAAGGTTCCGCCGTTGAGCGCGGACGAGCGCATCGGCGCGATCGATATCCTGCGCGGCGTGGCGCTGTTTGGCGTGCTGGCAGTGAATCTCGTGACCGAGTTCCGGGTGTCGATATTCCAGCAGTTCCTGCCGCCCGACCCGGGCGTGGGCATGTGGGACCGGCTGGTGGAGGCCATCGTCCACGTCGGCTTCGAGATGAAGGCCTTCGCGCTGTTTTCCTTCCTGTTCGGCGTCGGACTGGCGGTGCAGTTCGAGCGCCTGGGCCGGACCGGGCGGCCGTTCTACTGGCTCACGCGGCGGCTGCTGGTGCTGCTGGTGTTCGGGCTGGTGCACCTGCTGCTGATCTGGAACGGCGACATCCTCACCGAATACGCGCTGGCTGGCCTGCTGGTGCTGCCGATGCTGGCCGCACCGGCCTGGGTGCTGGCCGTGGGCGCGGCTGCCATGTATGCGCTGTATCTGTTCATCGGCGTGGTGCCGGTCGGCATACCGTGGCCCGAGGCCGCGTGGCTGCAACAGCATGTGGCGCTGGCCGGCCAGGTCTACGCGACCGGCGGCATGGCCGAGATCGTCCGATTCAGCCAGCACGAATTGCCTGCGCTGCTGCCTTTGCACCTCTATATTTTCCCGCGCACGCTGGCCTTGTTCCTGCTGGGCGCGCTGGCCTGGCGCAGCGGCGTGATGCGGCAGCCGCAGCGGCACAAGCGCCTGTTCGTCACGGTGGCCGTGCTCGGTGTGGCGGTGGGCGGGACGCTGTGCGTGCTCGATGTGATGGGCGGCGTCGGCCAGACGCTGCTGGCCGCAGGCTATGGGGCGGCGATCGTCGCGCTGGTGGAGTTCTCGTCCGCGCCCCGGCTGCTGCAAGGCTGCGCGGCCATCGGACGGATGGCGTTCACCAACTACATTGCGCAGTCGCTGATCTTTGGCTGGATATTCTTCGGCTACGGCCTGGGCCAGTTCGGACGCCTGGGCGCGGCGCCCGTGCTGGCTCTCGGCATCGCCGTGTACGCCGCGCAAATGGCGATCAGCGCCTGGTGGTTGAGGCGCTACCGCTTCGGTCCACTCGAATGGCTGTGGCGGACGCTGATGTACGGAACCATGCAGCCGATGCGGCGTACGTCCTGAGTTAGCGGCTCAGGCTGCGCGTGCGACTTTCTCCAGCACTTGCTGTTGCAGCGGCTGGTCTTGCTGGTCGCAGCGCGCCCGCAGCAGCGCCAGTTCCTGCGTCTGCTTGCTGGCGAAGGCGTCCTTGATGGCGCTCTTGTACCAGTTGGCTTCCAGCGATTCCGTCGTGCCGGCCTGGGATTTCTGGTCGATCTCCGCTTGCAGGTTGTCCAGGCATGCGTAGGGATCGATGGCCACGCCGAAATGGCGCTGCATCATCTCGCGCAGCTTGGCGACATCTTGCTCGCGCGACTTCTTGTCGTAAATGTAGGTGCTGACGAAGGCGGCGATGCACAGTGCCGCCACCGCGCCAACGAGCAGGCTGCCGTCGCCCGCGTACGTCATGAACAGCGCGATCGCAGCGATGAGCGGCAGCCATACCCGCAGATAACCGAACAGGACCGAGCGCCAGTTGAAGCCATTGAGTTTATAACAGGCCTTGCTGTTGCTCTCGACGTAGTAGCTCGCCATCGGAAACAACGGCAAATACCAGAAATGGCCGAACACAGTTTTGACCGACGTATTGCCCACGCTTTGCACCGAGCCGTAGCTTCGTTTGCCCCAAATAAATAGCATTGCTTTTCCTTTTTGATAATTTCCCGACCGCATCATACAACTTTAGTGCACCAAAGAAATACGCGCTTTGTCACCAAACTGGCGACATCAAGCAGCCAAGCTCGGCTATCATGACGGCCGGTTAGCGCAAGCTGGATGTTTAGGGATGGGAATGAGTGGTGTAGCAAGGGGAGAGGCTGGCGCGGAAGACGCGGTGCAGCCACAGTTTGGCTTGATTAATCTGTTGAAGGTCGGTGCGGCGCAGTTGATCGTCCTGCATCACCTGGCATTTTATGGACCGATGTCCGATCACGTGCGGCCGTTGTTGCCGGCGTTGATAGACTGGCTGGGGAGCAGTGCGCGCATCGCCGTGCAGGTGTTCCTCGTCATCGGCGGCTTCCTGGCCGCCAAATCGCTGTCGCCGTCGGGCCAGCCCGGGATGGATTATCCGCTGGGCGTGATCTGGCGCCGCTACGTCAAGCTGGCTCCGCCGTTCATCGCCGCCACGCTGCTGGCCGCCGTCGCGTCGTCGCTGGCCGGCGGCTGGATGAGCCACAGTTCGATTTCCGCCCCCGCCACGCTGAGCCAGTTGAGCGCCCATGCGCTGCTGCTGCACGGCGTGCTGGGCTATCCATCGCTGTCGGCCGGCGCCTGGTATGTCGCCATCGATTTCCAGCTGTATGCGCTGATGGCGCTGGCGCTGTGGCTGGGCGGGCGCGTGGCCGGCGGCCGTCCACGGCCTTGGTTGATGCCTTGCCTGGCCGCGCTGGGCCTGACGCTGTCGCTGCTGTACTTCAACCTCGACGCCGACTGGGATAACTGGGCGCCGTACTTCTTCGGCAGCTATGGCCTGGGCATGATGGCGTGGTGGGCGAGCGACCGTTGCCGCAAACCCGGCGCCGTGGCCTTGCTGCTGTTGATGGTGCTGCTGCCGGTTTCCGTGGCCTTGTTCCTGGACTTCCGCAGCCGCGTCGCGCTGGCGCTGGTGGTCGCCTGCCTGCTGTTCCTGTTCGGCCGCGCCGAAACGGTTTCCACCGGCCGCGCCTGGTCGGCGGTCAATGGCCTGGGCAAGATTTCGTATTCGGTGTTCCTGATCCACTTCCCGGTCTGCCTGCTGGTCAACGCCGCGTTCACGCGCCTGGCGCCGGCCGAGCCGCTGTGGCAGGGGCTTGGCATGCTGACGGCCTGGGCCGCCAGCCTGGCCGCCGGCGCGGTCTTCTTCCGCTGGGTGGAGACGCCGCTGGGCCGCGTGTTTCAGTTCGCCTCGCGGCGACTGGCGCCGCGGGCGGTGCCAGCCTAGTTGCCCTTGGCGATGGTCGCCGTCAGCGCCTTGGTGACGGCGGCGGCGATGTCGTCCTGCACCGCCAGCAGATTGTCGAACGGTTTGTCGTAGGTTTCCGACCAGATGATGAAGCCGTTGTCAGCCTTCATCAGGCGCGCGGCGACACGCAAGGTGTTGCCGGATTTGCGCACGCTGCCATCGAGGATGTACACCACGCCCAGCCTGCTTGCCACATCCGCCGTTGTGGCTTGATGGTCCTTGTAATAAAAAGTGGCGCTGGGCGCCGGCACTTTGAAGCCAGGCAGCTTGCTGAACCGGTCGATCAGTTCTTCGGTCATGCCGTCGGCAAAGACCTCGTTCTTCATTCCTTCGGTCAAATCCGCGAACGGCAGCACGGCGATGGAGGTCGGGCTGGGCGCGGCCTGGGCAGTCGTGACGGCCGGATGGTCGTTGGCCAGCGTGTTGTGCAGCCAGAAAACAATGCCGATCGCGATGGGGATGCAGGCCGTCGCCAGAAAAGCCAGGCGGCTGCGTGAGGCGTGGCCTTTGCGCATCGGAGCGACGCTGTCCGCAGCGGCCGGTGTCGGCGCAGCGGCAGGGACATCCCATGGCGCGACCTCGGCCACCAATTTGTACCCCTGGCGCGGCACGTTGGTGATGTAGCTGGCTTGCCGGGAATCGTCGCCCAGCGTGCGGCGCAGCGACGCGATCGCCTGGTATACCGAATCCGGCGTGACGATGACGCCCGGCCAACCCTCGCTCAGCAAGTCTTCGGCGCTGACGGTCTCCCCGGCGCGTGCGGCCATGCACAGCAGCAGGCGCAAGCTGCGCGGATCGAGCCGCACCGTTGCGCCGTCCCGCGTCATGTCGCCCGACACCGTATCGAGACACCATGCGCCGATACGCAGCTTTGCAGTGGTTTCCATTCCGCTCCGATAGTTTTGTATTTTTGATAGTTCCGGATTATAACGCGCCCTGATCAGGGCTTTTTCAGAGAGTTTCAGAACTTTTTCAGACCGTTTTCAGGACTTTCGGCGCCGTCCGCCGCATTGTGGGGGCTCACCTCACACAAGGAGTTCCGCATGAAAAAGCTTTTGTTCCCGTTGTTCCTGCTCGCCGCCATCCCGGCCATCCACGCGGAAACGCTGGAGATAGACCCCAGCCACAGCGCCGTGGCGTTCAGCTGGAATCACCACGGCATCTCCAACCCGGTGGCCCGCTTCGAGAAGATCGAAGGCAAGCTGATGTTGGATGGGAAGGACGTCACCAAGTCCTCGGTCGTGGTCAAGCTGGCGATGGACGGACTGCACACCGCTGTGCCGGCGCTCGACCAGCGCCTGAAGACCGCCGAGTTCCTCGATGCCGCCGCCTACCCCGAGATCACGTTCAAGAGCACCCGCATCGAGAAGGGGCCGATGGACACCCTCAAGATCAGCGGCGACTTGTCCCTGCACGGCGTCACCAGGCCGGTGGTCCTGAACGGCAAGATCAACAAGATCAACATGGACCCGATGGCCAAAGCCAGCGAGGCCGGCTTCGATGCGATGGTGACGCTGAAACGGTCCGACTTCGGCGTCAGCAAGTTCCTGACGTCGGTGGCGGATGAATTGCAAGTCCACATGACCATCAGCGCCAATTCGGAAGGCTAAGCCGCCTGGCTGCGGCGCTGGTACACATTGTTGAGCACCAGCGCCGCAGCGGTACAGGCAGCTCCTGCCAGCTGGCCCGGCGTGATCGGCGTGCCGGCCAGCGCTTCCACCGCGAACGCCGTCAGCGGCACCACGTCCAGGAACAGCACGCCGTTGGTCGGCGTGATGATCTTGTTGCCCAGGTTCCAGCAAAGCACCGCCAGCACGCCGGCCACCAGCACCATATAGCCCAGGTACGGCAGCAGTGTAGGCAGCACCGACAGGGCGGGGCGGGGGATGTAGCCCAGCGTTTGCAGCGCCAGGTCGGAGGCCAGTATCGTGGTCAGACCCAGGGCGGTGGTGATGGCGGAATAGCGATAGCCGCTCCAGGCAGGAAAGAACGAGGCCCCCAGCGTGTACAGCGCCCACGACGCCGCGCCGAGCAGCAGGAAGGCCGCCGAGTCGCCGCCGACGCCCTGGCGCAGCAGGCTGTCCAGCGCGCCGCCCGACACCACCAGCAGCACGCCGAAGAACGATAGCCCGATGCAGACGAACGCCACGGCCGATGGGCGCTTGCGGCGTATTGCCCAGTTCAGGAGCAGCGTCAGCATCGGCGTGGTCGCGATCATCGCGGAGGCGGACAGGGCGCCGGATTGCCCGGCCAACTGCTGGCCGTGGAAGATGAAGAAGCCGTAGCCGCAGAAGCCGCACGAGCCCAGCGCCCAGGCCAGCACGTAGCGCTGGCCGCGCAGGCGCAGGGCCGCGCCGCCTTCCCGGTAGAACAGGATCGCCAGCATGATGGCCGCCGCCGCGCCGTAGCGGAACGCGGTGAAGTTGAACGGGTCCATGCGCTGCAGTGCCAGCCCCATCACGGGGAACGACACGCCCCATGCCACCGCCGCAGTCAGGCAAAGCGCCATGCCCTTCAAGTATTCCGTACGCACAGCTATTCCCCAGGAGTTCAGATGCCGCAGATTCTAGGCGCGCGCGGCTACCGTCGTTAAGGTACAGATTGGGTACAATACTCGATACTGTACTGGTACAAGGGATGGGACAGATGCAAGCATTCAGCCGTAGCGCCGCTTCCGGACTCAGCGTCATCGAACAGGTGGTCGACTACTTTGCCGCCGCCATCGAGGCGCGCGAGCTGACGCCGGGAGCCAAGCTGCCGTCGATCCGCAGCTTCGCGCTGGCCGGCGGCATCTCCAAGTCCACGGCGGTGGAGGCCTATGACAGGCTGGTGGCGCAAGGCCTGGCGGTATCGCGCGCCAAGTCCGGCTTCTTCGTGTCGACGCCGAGGCCGGTGCTGGAGATCGGCCGCCCGGCCGCCGCGCCGCTGCGCCAGGTCGATGAGTTCTGGATGCTGCGCAACGCCTTGCAATTGCCGCCGCATGCCTTGCGGCCAGGCTGCGGCTGGCTGCCGCCGGACTACCTGAACGACGAAGGCATACGGCGCGTGCTGGGCTCCTTGCGGCGCGATCCCGGCGACGGCCTGACGGCTTATGGCGAACCGGCCGGCTACCGTCCGCTGCGTGAACAATTGCAGCGCCATCTGGACGGGCGTGGCGTCGCGGCGCCGCTGGACGGCATCGTGCTGACCGATAGCGGCAGCCAGGCGTTGGACCTGGCCATCCGCCTGCTGGTGCAGCCCGGCGACACGGTGTTTGTGGACGACCCGTGCTACTTCAATTTCCAGGCCAGCCTGCGCGCGCACCGCGTGCATGTGGTCGGCATCCCGCTCACGCCGAACGGGCCGGACATGCAGCAGTTCGAAGCCGAGCTGGCGCGGCATCGGCCCCGGCTCTACATCACCAACACGGTGCTGCAAAACCCCACCGGCATTTCCTTCGCGGCGGCCGTGGTGCACCGGATACTGCTGCTGAGCCAGCAGCACGGCTTCGCCATCATCGAGGACGACACCTTTGCCGATCTGGAGGAACGCCCGGCGGTGCGCCTCGCCGCGCTGGACCAGTTGCAGAACGTGATCTACATCGGCAGTTTTTCCAAGACGCTGTCGGGCGCCACGCGCTGCGGCTACCTGGTCGCCAAACAGGAGTGGGTGGAGGCGATCCTGGATTTGAAGCTGGCCACCACGTTCGGCAACAACGAACTGTCGGCACGGCTGATCTCCAGGCTGCTGCTCGACGGCAGCTACCGCAAGCATACCGAGGCCATCCGCCAGCGCTTGCGGAAGGCTTCGGTGTCGGTGCGCAAGCGCTTGCGGGACAGCGGGCTGGAGCCGTGGGCCGAGCCGGCCGGCGGACCGTTTCTATGGGTGCAGGGCGGGGCGGACATGGATGCGTCGGCGATTGCCGGCGCGGGGTTGAAGGCCGATATATTGTTCGCGCCGGGGAATGTCTTCAGCGTCAGCAACACCGCCGGGCGCTTCCTGCGTTTCAACGTCGCCTACGCGCATGACCCGCGCATCTTTGCCTTCCTGAAAAAGCGGATGCGCTGACCGGGCGCGTTACAGCTTCACGCTGAGCATCAGCTCCACCGCGCGCGGCGATACCGGAATATCGAACGGCAGCGCCAGTCCCGGCGTCAGGCTGGGTTCGCGGGCGTCGGCGTCGAACATATTGCGCACGCTGGCCGACACGGTCCAGCCATGCGGCAGCCGCCGCGTCAGCGTGGCGTCGACGGTGCGGTAGTCTGCAATCGGCGCGCGCGCGTCGCCGAGCGCCCGGCGGCGGCCGGCCACCCAGTTCAGCTGCGGCGTCAGGCGCCAGCCGGGGCTGAAGCTCCAGTCCACGCGGGTGTTGGCGTGATGGCGCGGCGCATAGCCCGGATCGCGCGCGTTCTGGCGCGCGTAGTTCGCTTGCCAGCGCAGGTTGGCGTCCACATCCCACGTCAGCTCGACCTCGCCGCCGTTGCCGTCCTGGCTGCCGCTGTTCTGGTAGGTGGCGCCCGGCGCCGGCGCCGGATTCGGCACCGAGCGTATCAGGTCTTTCATCTTGTAGCGGAACAGGCTGAGGTTGACGGCCAGGTCATGGCGCGCTTGCCACGCCAGCGCCGCTTCGGTGGTGGCGATGGTCTCCGGCTCGATCTTCAGATTGCCCATGTTGACCGGGTTGATGCCGGTCTGTTCGTTGAAGCTGGGCGAACGGAAGGCGCGGCCGTGCAGCAGCTTGACTGTGACGTTCAGGTCGGCATCCCACACCAGCGCCAGGCGCGGATTGGTGGTGCCGCCGAAGTCGGAGTAATCGTCGTGGCGGACGCCGGCCGTCAGCGCCCAGTCGCGCGCGAACTGCCATTCGTCCTGGATGTAGGCATAGTTGATCTTGCGGCGCTGCGGCAGGATGTGCGGCTGGATGGCGCCGTAGTCGATCACCGGGCCGGTCGGTATCGGCACGCCCGCCGGGTTGAGCAGGAAGTTCTTCATCGTGCTGACCTGGTACAGATACAGGTCGTCATGGCCGATGCCCAGGCGCAGCGCGTGGTGGTTCCAGCCGCTGTAGGTGGCGTAGGCCGCGCTGCGCAGATTGCGCTCCCAGCGGCTGGGGCCGCCGATCATCCCGTTCGGGAACAAGTTGGGGCCGATGCGCGCGCCGGCCGGAAACAGTCCCAGCCCATCGGGCGACTGTTCGGTGAAAAACATGTAGCTGAGCGTAGCGCCCACGTTCCACGCGTCGGAAAAGTCGGGCGCAGTCCAGGCCAGTTCGCTGAGCGCCATGCCGGTGCGGGTCTTGTGGTCCGGGTCCAGCGCCGAGTTGACGCCGGGGCCGGTGCCGACGTCGCCGCGCCATTTCAGGTTGGTGCGCCAGCGCCAGCGCTGATAGGACAGGTCGAGGCCGCCATCGTAGGCGCTGTAGCCTGCGCTCATCTTGCCGGGCGCCTTGCTGGCATGGGTGCCGAAGCGGCTGTCGTTGAGCGTTTGCGCGTCGGCTTCGATGACGCCGTCCGGGCCATCGGTGCGGCCCGCTTGCAGATAGGCCGCGATGGCCAGCTGGTCTTGCTTGTGGCCGTACTCCAGCCAGGCGTTGCGCGTTTTGAACGAGCCCGCTTGCACGCCCGCGTGCAGGCCCGGGATCTGGTCCGCCGTCTTGGTGATGATGTTGATGACGCCGGCGAACGCGTCGGCGCCATACAGGGCGGAGCCGGGGCCGCGGATGATTTCGATCCGCGCCACATTCGTCACCGGCATGCTGACCCACATATTGCCTTTGTCGCCGGTGTAGTCGGTGCTCATCCGCAGGCCGTTGAGCATGACCAGCACTTGCGGGTTGGTGGGGCCGCCGCTGCCGATGCCGCGAATGATGTACAGCGGCGGATACAGCGGCGCCCCGCGCGTGACGTGGATGCCGGCCACGGTTTCCAGTACTTGGTTCAGGTCGGTGGCGCCGATGGCGGCGATATCCTCGGCCGTCACCACGGAGGCCACCGCCGGCGCACGGCGCAGGAGCTGGGTGGAGCCGGTTGCCAGACTGATGGCGGAGCGGTCCATGCCGTACAGGGCCAGGTCTTCGTCTTCCGGCGTGGTCGCGGAGGCTGTCAGGGGATGGCAGGCCGCCAGGGCCAAGGCCAACAGCCAGCCTGGGCCGGGCTGCATGCGGAAGGAAAGGGGCTGTTTCATGTTGGGTGTTGAACAACATCAAGAGCACCACAATACACGCGGATTTTCACTTTAACAATTAGCTGTTGTCAAAGTGCATCAGTTGTTATGGCGGTTGAAGGCGGCGGCAGGGTATGGAAAAGTCCACGTGATAGTGCTCATCGTGCCTGATCCATGGTGTGGCCTTCATGAAGGCCACGTTGTTGCGCAGGTAGCTGCCGCGTTTCGTCTGCAGCAGCAGCGTCACGAGCTCTTTTTGGAAGATGACCTGTTTGATCTTGCAGGCGGCCGTTGGCGATTGTGCCGTAACACGTGCTTGCGCTGGCGGATGCCAGGAGGAGGTAGAAAAGTGACAGGGCTAGCAAGAGCATTTCGCGTATGTGCTTGGGCTTCAATGTCATTACTGTCCCTTATGGTCGGCGTCTCCGATAAACGCAGCTATTGTCACGCATCGGGCAATTGCCCGGGCGGCTCGCGCCCGGGCTTCGTGCGGCTTAGCTGCCGACGGTCAATGTCAGCGTGGTGGCGCTGTAGTTGGGCGTGACGTTGGCAAAGCCATCCACCGCGATGGTCGTGAACTTGCCCTTCAGGCTGGCCGCTGTGATGACGGTCAGCACGTCGCCCGCCTTGGGTTTGTAGCCGTTGACGAATTTCACGCGCAGCGTTCCGCCGGCGATGGTGGCGGTGGTGGCCACGGCCAGGCTGCCCTGGCTGCCGGCGGCGCCCAGGTCCAGCTCCAGCGTGGTGCTGCCGCTCAGCTGGGTATATTTGCCGGCGACCTTCAGCGGGGCAGGGGCGTTGGCCACCAGCGTGCCGCCGCTGACGTAGACGTCGCCAGCGCCGAACGCGGCGGCGGAATCGCCTTGCAGCGTGCCGGCGGCCAGCTCGGTGCCGCCGGTCCAGCTGTTGGCGCCGGCCAGCTTCAGCGTGCCCGTGCCTTGCTTGATCAGCTTGCCGGTGCCGCTGATGTCGTTGCGCCAGCGGTCCACCGCGTTGAAGCCGCCCTTGCTGGCGTCCATGACGATGGTGACGTTGCCGTTGAACGCGCCGTAGCCGTCCGCCGCAGCGAACAGGTTCAAGCGGCCCCAGCCTTCAGCATCGTCCATGACCGGATAGCCCGATGGCAGCGCGGTGGTCTTCAGCACCACGCGGCGCTGGGCGTCGCTCAGGTAAGGCTGGCGGGTTTCCAGCAGCACTTCCGCGCCTTTCGGCACGGCGGCGGCGACATTGGTGGCGGCGACCGGCGCGAAGCCGTAGGTACTGCGGCGCAGGTAGTTGGCTTTGTTGGTCGCGTAGTCGGCGAAGCGGTCGTTGGCCGCAGTGCCGGACTGTGCGTAAGCGGCAAAGTTGTCGGCGGTGGTGCCGGTTGCGGCCATCAGCGTGGCGTGCGCCTGCATGAAGGCGGCGGCTTTCTTGGCCGCGTTGGCCGGATCCGCCAGATTGGCGGCGGCGCTGGCCTGGCCGAGGATACGGCCGCTCAACACATCCAGCGGCGAGTGCATGCCGGCCAGGATGCGCGATTCGCCCAGTTCCAGGCCTCGGCTCAGCATCTCCTGGAAGCGCTCCGGCACCGCATAGGCCATGGCTACCGCATCGCGCGCGGCTTCGGCCGAGTGGCCGCTGGTGAAGCCGCCGTCGGTGGCCGGCGTGCTGCTCTTGGCCGGAACCAGCGTCGGCAATACCTGCACGCTGCTGCTCCAGCGGTAAGGGCGAGCGTATTTGTAGAAGCGCTTGGCCGGCTCGGTGGAGGCGTTGCCGCCGACGAGGTTGACCAGGTCGACCACACTGCCGAAGCTGGCGTTGGCGCTGCCGGCGACACCGGTGTTGTTGCCGCTGTCGTTGTACAGCACGCTGGTGGCGTCGGCCGCGACTCCGTTGATGCTGGTGGCCTGCTGGGCGGCGGTGCGCCAGGCGCTGGTCAGCGGACCCATGCCGTCGGTGACGCTGTAGCCTTTGCCGCGGCGGTCGTCCAGATAGGCTTGCGTGGCTTGATCCGCCGTACGGTTGGCGGTGGCTTTGACGACATAGTCGATATTGGCCTGATGCACGGCGGCGTTGACCACTTTGCCATCCGGGGTGCCGTCGTTGGGCACGCCGGTCCAGGTGGAGGCGACCACGGCAGGGAAGCTGTCGACGGCGGGTGCGGTGACGCCGGCATCGACGATTTCGGTCAGCGGTTTCCACACATCGAGGAAGCCGCCCAGGATGCGCACGCCGGCGTTGGTGGCCAACGTCGCGTAGCGGGCATCGCCGCGCTGGTTGGTGGCGATGGTGTCGACAAAGGCGGTGGCGGATGGCAGCGACGCCACTTCAGCCGTGCCCTGGTCGGCTGGCGCAGCCGGAATCACCAGCGGTTCTTCCGTGGAGGAGCCGCCGCAGGCGCTCAGGGCCAACCCGATACTCAGGGCCAGGATGTGGGGACGCGTTGAAAACAATTGCATATAAGGACCGTACGATGGTGGAAAACGCACCAAGGTAGTGGCCTCATATGACAGGGTGGTTACGCCGCCGTCGAAAACGCTTCCTAGCGGAAATATGATCGGTTGATACCGAAAATGATATTGGTGACTTCCTTGGAGCGCTTATATGGCTTTCTGCCGCTCAAGGTCCAGTCCCAGCGCTGCTTTGCGCAGGCGGCCGTTGCGGCGCAGATAGGCGAAGGCGGCGCGCGTGTCGTACATCAGTTGATAGTGGTAGTAGTTGATCTGCTCCAGCACTGCGAGCGTCAGCAAACCATACGACCACAACAGGTCCGCAGTCGAGGTGGTGGCGTCGTTCATCGCTGCAATGAACGCGGCCACGGCAGCGATGGCCAGGAAGTTCGAGTATTTGAAGAAGCGGTACAGCGGCTGGAAATACGCCGGCAATGGCTGGCGCTGCACGACCGACTGCAACTTGAGATGCCAGTACAGCACGCCCTGCAGCAAGATGTAGCTGATCAGCACGAGCGCCGCTCCCCGCATCCCCCATGTGACTGGATCGCCCGACCTCTGCCAGTCGTAGCAGAAGATGGCAGGCAAGGCGAAGCTGCAGACTGCTTCGGCATTGCGCAGGTAGGTCATCCGGGCGGGTATGGCGTGCATGCGTTGAACTTTTGCTGTGAAATTGCCAACTTTAGCACAGGCCAGGCAGGATCAGAACGCTATCTCACTGAGGGGGCGCGCTGCGTTTCTGCGAAGCGGGCGTATGCACTTATCCCTTTGGCGTAACTCTCATCCGCGTTGCGCGGCGTGACGGGATTGTTTGATGATCCTGCGGCTTGCTATGTTTGGGTAAGGGATGTGCCGATAGCTGAAATCTTTGTGAAAATGTAAACGGACGGTGCACTCCTAGGGGGGCTGAGAATATGGGGATGGCAAACCTTTTCTCGGGGAAGAGCTTGAGTTTCCAGGTCATCTCCCCCAGGAATCTGAAGCGAACGGTATCTGCTTCCGTCAGGTCCAGATCGGAAAAAATACCTGTTGAGTACATGAAGTACATCCGCGCATAGTCAGCGATATTCAAATGCTGGTCGAGCAGATAGATGTTCAGCGTGTCTTCAAAAGGCACATCGTTGGTGATAAAGAGCAGGGTATATTCGTTCCACCTAAGGCCTGCTTCAAACACGGCGCCTTGGAGGACTTTACCCGTAGCTGCTCCTGCGATAATGACTTCACACATCGGCTCCGCATCCGAGGTCGATTCTGTGATGACGCGTATTGAGTAGTCTGGCGCGTGTACTAATTTCATTGAAGTTCTACCAGCTATAACTTGCCGCAAACGCTGCAAGCGCTCCCCCTGCAAACGCTCCAACTGTAACGCAAACCGGTGCAGCAGGGCCGCACGCCAAGCCGGCCACAGCCCCGCCAGCAATGCCGCCTGCGACGCTGGCGCCATTTATTGTAAGCTCTTTCCGAAATGCTGCTACCTTGTTTGACGAAGCTGCGATGTGATAAGCGGAGAGAGCTATACCTAGAAAAAGCACACTTCGCCCAGCATAAGTAAGACTTGCCATTGCGCGGGTGACTCGCAAGTTTGATTTGCCTGCGGATGTAACTATGCTCGCATAAATACCATTCTGTTTGGCGTTCGATAGACGAGAGAAAATAGCATTCTCGCCGTGTAATTCAATGGTCTTGGTTGCGATCAGTTGATTTAACGAATATCCCTTGAGCTTCATCTTTTCTGCAAACGACCGTCCCACGGGAGTGCTCCGCGCACGCACGATACCCATGATGAGATTGCGTGTTTCCTGTGCCTCACGGGCTGCTGCAGCCCACGTGATCCTGCCAGCAGTCGCGTTGGCCTGCAAGTTGTCCGCCATTCGTTTGATTTCCCGAATATAGAGCAAGCGCGCCTGAGTATCGATAGTTAGATGGGCGCCAACATTGGTGATCTGACTTTCCAGCGACTTTATCGTACGTTCGAAAAGCGCTTCCTCGTCACTGACTTTACTCTGTTCCATAAGATGGTCCTCAAATATACGTTTGGCTAGCGTATTGAGTGTTGGGATCTGATGGCTTGTGGCATCGCAATGCAGCGACCTGTTGGAGATGGGAAGTCGCGTCAGTTACTTCGTCCTGCCGGAATCAATGAGGATTTTGTGGACAAGGCCGGAAATAAAAAAAGCCCACGAACCGAAATTCGTGGGCTTCCTTGATAATTCTTGGTAGGCCGTGCGGGATTCGAACCTGCGACCAACGGATTAAAAGTCCGCTGCTCTACCAGCTGAGCTAACGACCCAAGGGGCCAGCATCATAATGCGCGGAACGGAATCTGACAAGCCCAAAATGTCGCAGGAAGGCTCAGGCGCCCTTGGCGAGGCGTGCCGGTTAGACATACAATCATGGCCGACTGGGACTTCCGGCCCGGATACGATAATCAAGGAAGAAGATGACTTTACCGCAATACGTTACCATCAATGGAACCTCCTACGCCTCCGCCAACCTGAACGAGGCTGCCAGGATTCAGGCCGCCAACATCCAGGCCGTCGATGCGGAACTGGCCCGCTTGCAGCAACAAACTGCCTTCGCCCAGACCGCTCGCAACGCCTATGCCAATGCCCTGATCGAAGCGGTCAAAGGCCGCGAGGCCGCTGCCGCTGCCCCTGCAGAGAAACCGAAAAAGCCGCGCGCTCCGCGCAAGCCGAAGGCCGCTGCCGCAGCAGCGTAAAGTTCCTGTGCATCAGGGAGAACGTCGCGGGCGCGCTGCCGCTCGCGACGCGCTATGGCAAATCGCGAGGCTGGGCGATGGGCAACAAAAAAGCCCACGAACCGAAATTCGTGGGCTTCCTTGAGTATTCTTGGTAGGCCGTGCGGGATTCGAACCTGCGACCAACGGATTAAAAGTCCGCTGCTCTACCAGCTGAGCTAACGACCCAAAGGTATGAAACCTTGGTTTTCTTCGATTGGTAGGCCGTGCGGGATTCGAACCTGCGACCAACGGATTAAAAGTCCGCTGCTCTACCAGCTGAGCTAACGACCCCCGAAGAAGCGAGATTATAGGGGGTAATGACTCTTGCTGTCAAATACCCCCGGGTAATTATTTGCCGCTGAGGCGTTCTTTTGCCGTCGCTGCTGCCGCCGAGTCAGGATAGGCCTTGATCAGGTCCTGCAGCGTCTTCTTGGCGGCCTTGTCCTTCAGCTCGCTCTGGCAGCTGGCGATGTTGAGCATGGCTTCCGGCGCGCGTGGGCTGTCCGGGTAGTTTTTCAGCACCAGCAGCTGGGCCGAGATCGCGCCCTTGCAGTCGCGCTGCGCGAAGTAGGAGCTGCCCAGGTAGTACTGGGCGTTGGCCGCGTAGCTCGACCCTGGGTAACGCTGCAGGAACTCGGAGAACGCCGTACCGCCGGCCTTGTAGTCGCCGGCGAGGAAGATCTTGTAGGCCGCCTCGTAGGTCTTCTGTTCGTTCGGATCCACCTGCGCGGTCTTGCCGTCGATGGTCACTTCGCGCGGCTCCAGCTTGCGCAGGCGGGCGTCCAGGTCGACGTAGAAATCTTTCTGGCGCTTTTGCGCGTTCGCCAGCTCGTTGCTCAGCACTTCGATCTGGCCGCGCAGCTTGGCCACTTCCTGCAGGGTCACTTCGTTTTGATTGATCAGGTCCAGCGTGCTGGACTTGTCGGATTTGGTGTCGATGCGGGCGTTCAGCTCGCTGCGCATGGCTTCGACCTTGGCGCGCAGGTCGAGCAGGGCCTTGCGGGCTTCGTCGTCGTCGAACAGCCCGGCATGGGCTTGCAGCGGCAGCCAGGTCAGCGCGGCCAGCAGGGCGGCGCTCAGGCCGGATTTGGAGAGTTTCATCATGTCGGGCGCTTTCACACAAATCTAAAAGGAAACGGGGCGGGGCGCGGTGTTATCCGCGCGCCGCCCCGTATTATGCCTGTGACCCGGCAAAAGGGTAGTGCTTTCGATTACTTGTAGACGATGTCTGCACGACGGTTTTGTGCCCATGCCTCTTCGTTCGAACCGGATGCCTTAGGCTTCTCTTTGCCCAGCGATACGGCTTCGATCTGCGATTCCGGCACGCCCAGCGTGGTCATCGCTTTACGCACGGCTTCAGCGCGCTTCTGGCCCAGGGCCAGGTTGTATTCGGCGCCACCGCGTTCGTCGGTGTTACCTTGGATCAGGATCGAGCGGGCTTTGTTCTTGGCCAGGTAGGCCGAGTGGTTTTCCACCACTGGCTTGCCGTCGTCGCGCACGACGTAGCTGTCGAAGTCGAAGTAGACGCTGCGGTTGGCCAGCACGCCTTTAGGATCGTCCAGCGGATCCAGCGATTTGGTTTCGACCGGAGCGACGGTACGGGTGTCCGGCTGCGGCTGCGGTTTTTGTTCGACTTGACGCTCTTCCACTTTCGCCGGCTCGGCGATTTTGACCGGAGTCGAGCAAGCGGACAGGATGGCGGCGGTGGTGACGATGAAAGCTAAGCTGCTGAGTTTACGCATTTGATTCTCCTAGTAATGAAGGGTAAAAATTACTGCATGAATGGACCCCAGGTGGGCTCCTTGATGTTGCCCGCCTGTGTGGTCAGGCGTTGCTTCACACGTCCATCCACCGAGACCACAGCGAGCGATTTGCGGCCGCCGGCTTGAGTGGCGTACATGATGTATTTGCCGTTCGGGGCAAAGCTTGGATACTGGTCGTCGGTGCTGTCGGACAGGCGCTGTTCCTGGCCGCTGGCCAGGTCCATCGCGTACAGCTGGTAGTTGCCGTCGCGGCGGGAAATGTAGGCCAGCGTCTTGCCGTCGGCCGATACGCGCGGGCTGATGTTGTAGTTGCCGGTGAAGGTGACGCGCTTGGCTTCGCCGCCGTCGCCGTTCATGCGATAGATCTGCGGGCCGCCGCTGCGGTCGCTCATGAAGTAGATGCTGCCGTCCGGCGCGAAGTTGGCTTCGGAATCGATGCCGGCGCTGTTGGAGACGCGCTTGAGGTTGCCGCCGTCGGCGTTGACGGTGTAGATCTGCGTATGGCCGTCCTTGGACAGCGACACCGCCAGCTTGTTGCCGGTCGGCGCCCACACCGGCGACGAGTTGCTGCCTTTTTCGTTGGCGACGACGGTGCGCGCGCGGTTGATCAGGTTCTGCACGTAGACCACCGGCTTCTTCTGTTCGAACGACACGTAGGCGACCTTGGTGCCGTCCGGCGACCACGACGGCGAGATGATGGGCTCGTTCGAGCGCAGCGCCATCTGTTCGCCTTCGCCGTCGGCGTCGGCCACCAGCAGTTCGTAGTGGCGCTTGTCGTATTCCTTCACGTAGGCGATGCGGGTCGAGAAGGCGCCGCGGATGCCGGTCAGCTTCAGGTACACATCGTCGGCGATGTTGTGGGCGGTCAGGCGGGTGAACTGCGGCGCGCGCGCGACGTTCAGTTGCGACAGCTCGCTCTGCTTGACGGTGTCGAACAGCTTGTAGCGCACTTCGAAGTCGCCGGCGGCGGACTTGGCGACGGTGCCCACCACCAGCGCGTCGGCGCCCTTGGCTTTCCAGTTGCCGTAGTCGATATTGCTCATGCTGGTGATGACGCCGGCGTCGATCAGCTTGAAGGCGCCGCTGCGTTCCAGGTCGGCCTTGATGATGGCCGAGATCTGTTGCGGGGCGATGTTTTCGTCGGCAAAGCCGGCCACGGCGACCGGGATCTGGTTGCTGCCGACGCCGGAAATCTCGATCCGCATCTGTGCGAGGGCGCCACCGGCGGCCAGCGCCAGCGTGGCGGAGAGGATTGCTAGTTTCAGGTTTTTCATAATCAGTGCATATCCTTCATGTTGAAATCGGCGACAAACTCGCGCTCTACCGTACCATCTTTTTTCTTCGGCAGTGGTGACGATTTGGCAATCGCGTTTTCAATCGCGCTATCGTAAGCGGCAGAGCCGCTGCTCTTCATCTTGCGCACGCCGATGATTTCACCGGTCGGCAGCTGGGTGATCTGGTAGGTCGCGCTCAGCGTATCGTCGACCGTGCCGTACACCAGGTTGCTCTTGATCTTGGCCCGGATCGCGGCCTGGTAGCCGCCGTCGACGCGGCCGCCGGTCGAGGTGGCGGCGGTGCCGGTGCTGCCCTTGGCGGCGTTGCCGGTGATGCGACTCATCTCGGCTGCGAAGGCCTTGTCCTTGGCGGCTTTCTCGGCTTTCTCGGCTTTTTCCTTGGCGGCCTTTTCAGCGGCGAGTTTTTTCTTGTCCTTTTCGGCCAGTTCCTTCTTGTCTTTCTCGGCCTGTTCTTTTTCGTCCTTCAGCTTTTGCTCGGCGGCCTTCTTGTCGGCCAGTTTCTTCGCTTCCAGCTTGGCCTGCTTCTCGTCGGCTTCCTTCTTCAGCTTGGCTTCCTTGGCCGCTTCGAGTTTTTCCTGTTCGAGCTTCTTCTTCGCCTTCAGGCGTTCGAGGGCGATGTCCGGTTCCTTCGGCGTCGGCGGTGCTTCCACCGGTTTCGGCGGGGCGGCCTTGACCACCGGCTCAGGCTCCGGTTCGGGTTCCGGCTCGGGCTTGACGACGGGCGGGGCCGGCGGCGCGGCGTCCTGCACCTTCATGTCCCAGATCTCGGCCTGCACTTCGGTCGGCTGATTGTTCTGCCAGCTCACGCCCACCCACAGGAACAGCAACAGCACGGCGTGCATGGCCGCGGCCAGCACGACGGAGCGCCAGCCTTCATTCTGTCGCGGTACTTTGTAGGGGCCGCCTGCTGTTGCGGGTTTCATCGTATGCACTGTGATTTACTTGGTCGACAAGCCGACCCGGTTGATGCCCATCTTCTTCGCTTCCGAGATCAGCTGGATCACGTCGTCGTACTTGCTTTCCTTGTCGCCGGCGATCAGCACCGGATAGTCCGGATGGTCGCTGTGGATGGCGCGCAGCTTCTTGACCAGCGCGTCGCGGTTGGGCGCGGTTTCCGGCGCCTCTTCACCCTTGCCCTTGACGCCGATCGACAGCGCGCCGTTCGGCTTGATCACCACCTGCACGTAGTCGCTTGGCGGCTTGGTGGATTTTTCCGCGCTCGGCAGGTCGACCACGCTCGGGTCGTTCGCCGACGGCATCACCATGAAAATAATCAGCAGCACCAGCATCACGTCGATGTAGGGCACGACGTTGATCTCGGACTTGAACTTGCGGCCGCGGCCGCCGCGCATGCTGCTGGAGAAAGAGGAAGCCATGATTGCTCTGCCTTCTTAACGCGACTGACGTTGCAGGATGTTGGAGAACTCTTCGACAAAGCTTTCGAAGCGGATCGCCAGACGGTCGATATCGTGCGAAAAACGGTTGTACGCGACCACGGCCGGGATCGCCGCGAACAGGCCGATGGCGGTGGCGATCAGCGCTTCGGCAATGCCGGGGGCGACCGCTGCCAGCGTAGCCTGCTGCACATTGGCCAGGCCGCGGAAGGCGTTCATGATGCCCCACACGGTGCCCAGCAGGCCGATGTACGGCGACACCGAACCGACCGAAGCCAGGAAGGCCAGGTGCGATTCCAGCACATCCATCTCGCGCTGGAAGGCTGCGCGCATGGCGCGGCGGGCGCCGTCCAGGATGGCGCCATGGTCCATGGTTTCGCGGGCCGAGGTGTAGGCGGCCTTGCTCTTGATGAACTCGCCCATGCCGGCTTCGAAGATGCGCGCCAGCGGGCCGCTGTTGGCGCGGTCCTTGCCGGCGTTCTGGTGCAGCGCGTGCAGGTTGCCGCCGGCCCAGAAGGTCTTCTCGAATTCGACGGTCAGGCGGCGGGCCGAACGCACGGCGAACATCTTGCTGAAGATGTAGGTCCAGCTGGTCAGCGAAATGACGAACAGCAGCGCCATGATCAACTGCACGATCAGGTGCGCGTTGGTGATGAGGGACAGGAAGGAGAGGTCTTGGGTGACGTTCATGTATGTGTTCAGTCTGTTTTGATGGTACTACGCATTTTTTCAGCAACCGCTGGTGGCACGGCGCGCGGGCTCAGGTTCGAGCCGACGCAGCCGACCTTGACGCGGGCAGTGTTCAGCAAACGTTCGCCACACCACGCCTGCTGCACAAACTGGATCGAGGCGCGGCCTAACTTTTCGATACTAAGTGTTAATTTTAGTTCATCGTCCAACTTGGCAGGCGCATGATACTCCGCGCTGACGCTTTTGACGACGAACAAGACGTCATGTTCCTGCAGTAAAGCGTGCTGTTCGACATGGATGGCGCGCAGCCATTCGGTGCGGGCGCGCTCAAAGAATTTGAGGTAGTTTGCGTAATAGACGATACCGCCGGCGTCGGTGTCTTCGTAATAGACCCGTACGTTCCAGATAAACTCTGCTGGCATGTTATTTTGACTACTAGTGAGATTGAGCAACATTCTACGCGATTTTATTGTTTTCGTTGAAGCTAGGACGGGGTAATTCACGTCAAATCCGATCTTTGTGCGGATTTTTCAACTGGCGCGCAAAAGATTGCACTTGCGACAGTAAAGCGTTTTCCCAGCAACTTGCCAAGGATTGTAACAACCGCTTACGAATCGCTTCAGGAATGAAACGCTGGCTAAGCCCCTCTTAAACAAGAGGGGCCGAAACTCAGTTACAGATTGCGCTTGATCGTCAACGGGCCGTAGCCCTGGCAGGTCGGCATCATTTCGATGCGGTTGATGTTGATATGGACCGGCAGGGTGGCGATCCAGTAGGCGGTGTTGGCGATGTCTTCGGCCGTCAGCGGCTCGGTGCCTTCGTAGACCTTGGCCGCCGCCGCGTCGTTGCCCTTCAGGCGCACGTTGGAGAACTCGGTGCCGCCGCACAGGCCGGGCGCCAGGTTGGTGGCGCGCACGCCGGTGCCGACCAGGTCGGCGCGCAGGTTCAGCGTGAATTGCTCGACGAAGGCCTTGGTCGCGCCGTAGACGTTGCCGCCAGGGTAGGGCGTGTCGCCCGCCACCGAGCCCAGGTTGATGACGGTGCCGCTGCCGCGTGCCACCATCGCCGGCAGGATGGCGCGGGTCATGGCGACCAGGCCGCTGCAATTGGTGGCGATCATGGTGTCCCAGTCTTCCAGCGACGATTCGTGCGCCGGGGTGACGCCCAGCGCCAGGCCGGCATTGTTGATCAGCACGTCGATCTGCGACCACTCGGCCGGCAGGCTGTCCAGCGCGCCCTTGATCGAGGCCTTGTCGGTGACGTCGAGCACGATGGGGCGGGCTGCCGCCCCCAGCTCGGCCGCCAGGGCTTGCAGGCGGTCCTCGCGGCGGCCGCTGATCAGGACTTTGTGGCCGTTCTGGACGAAAGTGCGCGCCATGGCGGCGCCGAAGCCGGCAGTGGCGCCGGTGATGAAGACGATCATGTTCTATCCTTGCGGTTAAGTGAAAGCCAGAGTGGAAACGATGGTCAAGTGTAGCCGAAATGGCAGTATGGCTTATCTCTCCTATCAAAATCGGCATAAGATTGCCTTTTAAGCAATCATTTCCTTGCTCAAATCTGGCGCATAAATTACAATCGGGCTTCCATTACGTCTCACGTAACTGGCGAAAAGCTCCGATAGTCACCGTTTTGGTGCGTGGCGATCGGTCAGCGAAAGGTGGGCATCCACCGGGAAACGTGAGATTTCAACAGCCGTTCGCCTGGGCAGCCATCGATGGAAATGCACGAAGAGGCTGCCTGTCCGCTATCGGCTTCCCTCATTCGATCCAACCTGCCAGTAACAAGTTACTCAATTTGATTGGAGTTTTTACATGTTCGCAAAAGATCACACCCTCGCCAGCGTTGACCCGGAATTGTTCGGCGCGATTCAAAACGAAAACACCCGTCAGCACGATCACATCGAACTGATCGCGTCGGAGAACTACACCTCGCCAGCCGTGATGGAAGCGCAGGGTTCCCAGCTGACCAACAAATACGCCGAAGGCTACCCAGGCAAGCGCTACTACGGCGGTTGCGAGTACGTCGACGTCGTCGAGCAACTGGCGATCGACCGCGTCAAGCAGCTGTTCGGCGCGGAAGCGGCCAACGTGCAGCCGAACTCGGGCTCGCAAGCCAACCAGGGCGTGTTCTTCGCCGTGCTGAAACCAGGCGACACCATCATGGGCATGTCGCTGGCCGAAGGCGGCCACCTGACCCACGGCATGCCGCTGAATATGTCTGGCAAATGGTTCAACGTCGTTTCCTACGGCCTGACCGCCGAAGAAGACATCGACTACGACGCCATGGAAGTGCTGGCCAAGGAACACAAGCCTAAGCTGATCATCGCCGGCGCGTCGGCCTTCTCGAAAAAGATCGACTTCGAGCGTTTCGCCGCTGTCGCCAAAGCTGTGGGCGCCTACTTCATGGTCGACATGGCGCACTACGCCGGTCTGATCGCCGCTGGCCTGTATCCTAACCCTGTGCCGCACGCCGACTTCGTCACCTCGACCACGCACAAATCGCTGCGCGGCCCACGCGGCGGCATCATCCTGATGAAGGCCGAGCACGAGAAGATCATCAACTCGTCCATCTTCCCAGGCATCCAGGGCGGCCCGCTGATGCACGTGATCGCCGGTAAGGCTGTCGCGTTCAAGGAAGCGCTGACCCCTGAGTTCAAGGCTTACCAGCAACAAGTCGTCATCAACGCCGACGTGCTGGCCAAGACCCTGATCAAGCGCGGCCTGCGCATCGTCTCCGGCGGCACCGAGTCGCACGTCATGCTGGTGGACCTGCGTCCAAAGAACCTGACCGGCAAGGAAGCGGAAGCGATCCTGGGTACGGCCCACATGACCTGCAACAAGAACGGCATCCCTAACGATCCGCAGAAGCCATTCGTGACTTCCGGCATCCGTCTGGGCTCGCCAGCGTTCACCACCCGCGGCTTCAAGGAAGCGGAAGCGGAACAAGTCGGCAACCTGATCGCAGACGTGCTGGACAACCCGCACGATGCAGCGACCATCGACCGCGTGAAAGCGGCCGTGAAGGTTCTGGCTGACAAGTTCCCTGTCTACGCCAAGTAATCTGCAGTACCGCGACACCGGCCTGTGCCGGTGTCGCGTCACCGAATAGCGCCCATATGAAATGTCCGTTTTGCCAGCATGAAGATACCCAGGTTCTCGATACGCGTGTATCCGAGGAAGGGGATTCGATACGCCGGCGCCGGCGCTGCGGTAAATGCGATAAACGATTTACCACGTATGAACGCATCGAACTGGTGATGCCGTATGTGGTCAAGAAGAACGGCAGCCGTACTGAGTACGCAGCCGCCAAACTGCGCGGCAGCCTGACGCTGGCCTTGCGCAAACGTCCCGTGGCGGCGCCCGCCGTTGACGCGGCGATATTGTCAATCGAAGAAAAGCTGCTGACCAGCGGCCAGCGCGAAGTCGACACCGGCTACATCGGCGAGCTGGTGATGCAGGAGTTGAAGCGTCTGGACAAGATCGCGTATATCCGTTTTGCATCGGTTTATAAAAACTTCGAAGACCTGGCCGAGTTCCAGGATGCGATTGCCGAAGTCGGGCAGGAACGCAAGCCACGCAAGGCTTAGTTTCGTGCATGTTGTACGCCGGCCTACGGCTGGCGCACCTTTGATACACCTCATATTCCCTACAGTAGCCACTGCTAACTTCTAGCTCAGTCTTGTCGACTTGCGGAGGTGTGCCGTGCGTGCACGCGCTGATATGCGGGGCTTTACACTGCTGGAGATACTGGTCGCCGTGCTGTTGCTGGCGGTTGGCATCGCGGGCGGCGTGGCGATGCAGCTGTCGGCGCTGCGTGCGCGGCATCAGGCGGCGATGTTGTCGCAAGCGGCGTATGTGGCCACAGGCCTGGCCGAACGCATGCGCGCCAACGCCGTGCAAATGCGCCTGGCTGATGGCGCCAATCCCTATCTGACCTTGGACTACGATGCGCTGACCGAACCGTTGCCGCCGGCGCCGTCGTCGCTGTGCTATGGCGCCGCGTGCGACGCCATGCAATTGGCGATGTTCGATCTGTACGAAATCAAAATGCAGGTGAGTCTGTATCTGCCCGCAGGCCGCGTACGGGTGTGTCGCGACGGTGGCGCCACCTTGCGCTGGGCGTGCGGCGGCAGTGCGGGAGCGCCGGTGGTGGTCAAGGTTGGATGGCATGACAAGAATCCCGATGGCACACCACGCAAGGATGCAGGCGGCGAGTTCGCGCCTGCCTTGGCCTACGCCGTGGGAGCGACGCGATGAGCGCGCGGCCTTGCTCTGCGCGCGGCTGGACCGTGATCGAGTTCGCCATTGCGCTGGCGCTGGGCTTGATCGTGGTCTTGCTGGCCAGCGGCTTGCTGCTGTCGGCCGGCAGCGGTTATCGCAATCACAGTGAGAACATCGGCCTCAACGACGGCGGCCGCCATGCGCTCGACATCATGGCGCGGGCGATACGGCAAGGCGCTTACATCAACTGGGACAGCAAGGTGGCGCCTATCGAATTGGATGACGCCGCCCCGGCGCCGATTGCCGGCCTGGATGCCCACAGTATCGGCCGCAGCAGTGCCGATATTTCGGAAGTGCTGCCGGCTGTGGCGCATGGCAGCGATGTGCTGGCGCTGCGCTTTTCCGGCTCGGGCGAGGGCGGCAATGGCGATGGTTCCAGCCTCAATTGCGCGGGCTTTGGCGTCGCCGTTCCGCACGATGAGGATGGTCGTGGCTGGAGCATTTTCTATGTCGCGGCCAATGGCGACGGCGAGGCCGAGCTGCGCTGCAAATATCGCGGCGCATCCGGCTGGGGCGCGGACGCCATCGTGCGCGGTGTCGATTCCTTCCAGGTGCTGTATGGCGTGGATACCGATACGCCTGCCGACAATATTCCCAATGCCTATGTCAACGCCAGCGGCGTCGATGCGATGGATGCCGCGCTGGTGCTGTCTGGCGCGACGCCGGACGAACGCCTGCGCGATTTGCGCCGCAAGACTTTCTGGAAACGGGTGTGCAGCGTCAAGGTGGCCTTGCTGCTGCACGGCGACAGCAATACCCGCGCCGATACGGTGGCGACGCGTTTCGATCTGTTCGGCCCCGCGTATTCCGAAGCGCATGGCGATGACGAGGGCGTGCGCGTCACGGAGGCGAGCTTGCCGTCGGCGCAGCGGGCGCGGGCGCGGCGGGTGGTGGGCATGACGGTGGCTTTGCGCAACCGGGGCGGCTAGATCATGGCGGTCCAACGGCAGCGCGGTGTGGTGGTGTTGATGTGTCTGATGATGATGCTTCTGGCGATGTTGCTGGGCGTCTCGGCGGCGCAGATGAGCTTGCAGGGTGAGAAGGCAACGCGCGGCGAGCGGGATCGGGACGTGGCGTTTCAGGCGGCGGAGGATGCCTTGGCGGATGCGGAGCACGATATTCAGGATGGCACGGGCGAGGTCAGTGCCTGCGATGCGCCGCCGGTCTGGCAGCGGGTGGATTTGTCCGGCGTGGAGGATGGCGGCGCGTGCACGCTCGGCTACGGCGCGCATACCGGCGCGGCGATGCTGACGGCTGAAGGTGTGCTGCCGTTCAAGAAGCCGCGCTATGTGGTGGAGCGGATGGAGTGCCATCAACCGGGCGAGGATGCGTCGGCTGGCGGGGCGGTTGCGCATTGTTATCGCGTGACGGTGATCGGCTTCGGTGCGCGGCCTGGCACGGAGCTGGTTTTGCAAACCGTGTACAGCAAGCTGGAGTGAGGAGGTGGGTATGCGAGTTGCGAGCGATAGTCCGCTGCCAAGGCATGGCAGGCGATGGTTGCGGACTGCGGCGCGCATGTTGTCGTGGATGCTGATCGGCTCGCTGTTGATGCTGTTGCCGATGCTGGCGGTCGGCGTGCGCGCTGCGACGCCGGTGCTCGATCTGGCGAGCGAGCCGCTTACTGCTGCTTGCCGGCCGCCGGGCGGCGTGCGAATTGCTGGGGCGTCGCTGTTGGCCACGGCGCCTGCTGTGGCGTCAGCGGCATCCGGCGGCGACCTGTTTGGCGCGACGCTCGACGCGGTGGACTGGGGCGGGCACTTTGAGCGCTTTGCCTTGCCTGCGGCGGGCGTCGCGTTGCCGCCGTCAGCCGCTGCGTTATGGGATGCCGGTGCGCTCCTCACCGGTGTGGCTGGACGTGCACCGTCACCGACGCCTGAGGCGCGCAAGGTGTACACGGCCGTCGTGCAGGCCGATGGAAAACTTACCGGCATTCCCTTTTCCTGGCTGGCCTTGTCGGATGGCCAGCGGGCGTTGCTCGATCTACCACCGTCGTCGCACGCCGCCGACGGGCTGGGTGAACGCCGCGTCGCCTATCTGCGTGGCGAGCGGGGCGATGAAGGAACGCTGTTCCGCCGCCGCACCAGCGTACTCGGCGACTCCATCAACAGCACGCCGGTGCTGGTCGGCCCGCCATCCGGCGCCTCGCGGGATGCAGACTACCTTGCCTTCCTCGAACGCCACAAAAGCCGCCGCCCGGTGATCTACCTCGGCGCCAACGACGGCATGCTGCACGCCTTCGATGCCGGCAATGGCGGTGAACTTTACGCCTATGTTCCTGACGCCTTGATATCAGCGCTCAACCGCTTGCCCGACCCTGGCTATGTACACCGTGCCTACGTCGATGGCCCCGCCAGCAGCGGCGACGCGCTGATCGCGGGTAACTGGCGCACGGTGCTTGTCTCCGCGATGGGCGGCGGTGCGCAAGGCCTGTTCGCGCTGGATATCACTGATCCCGAAGCGCTGGACGAGCACGCCGTACTCTGGGAGTTCACCGACCGCGACGATCCCATGATGGGCAACATCACCACGCTGCCGCAAGTCATCAAGGTGCGCACCAGCCGTGGCGCGGGCGCGGCAACTTACCGCTACTTCGCCGTCGTCTCCAGCGGTCTGAATAATTACGCCCGCGACGGCCACTTGAGCGGCGCGGGCAAGGGCGCCTTGTTCCTGCTGGCGCTGGACAAGGCACGCGATGCGCCGTGGCGGCTGAACGTCAACTACTTCCGGATGGTCACGCCGATATCCGATCCGGCTATGGCCAACGGCCTGAGCGCCCCGGCGTTGATCGCCGACCGCGATGGCGCGTTGAACTACGCCTATGCCGGCGACCTGCAAGGCAATCTGTGGCGTTTCGATTTCAGCAGTTGGCCGGGCGCGGCGGCCAAGGCGCTGTTCATCGCCCGCGATGGCGACGGCAATCGCCAACCCATCGCGCAGCAGCCGATGGTGGCCTACGCATCGGGCGGCGGCTACCTGGTCCTGTTCGGCACGGGCAGGCTGTTCGACAGGAGCGACCTGGCTGCGGCCAGCTTCACCACGCAATCGTTCTATGCCATCCATGACAGCCTGTCCGTGCCGATGGATGTCGTCTCCGGCCGACGTCAACTCACCGAGCGCATGTTGGCGGCGTCAGGCGGCGATCTGCTGAGCATCGGCGGTGGCACGCTGGAGGCCGGCAGCAAAGGCTGGTATGTCGACTTTCTGCAGTCCGCGCGCACGGGGGAGCGCAGCATTGGCGGCGGCGGGCTGGTTGGCGGTGCGGTCGTCTTCAACACTTTGCTGCCGGGAGCGGACAAGTGCGATGCATCGCGCAGCCGAAGCTATGTGCTGCAAGCGCTGAGTGGCTTGCCCGGCGGGCTCAGTGCGGCCAGTGTTGCGCCCGCTGCGCCCATCGTCGGCGTGCTGCAACCGACTTACTCTGCCGTTCCGTCGCTTGTGCAGCAGTCGGTGAGCCGCGGCCCGCCCGATCCGACCGGACTGGTCGTGGTGGAGAAGGGCTACGCGGTCGTCAACGCGTCGGCGCGCGAGACTGCGGTGGTCGGCAGCGTCAAGGTACGCTTGCGATCCGGCCGGCTTAGTTGGCGCGAAGTGGCCAACTGGCGCGAGTTGCACGAGGCCGTCAAATGAAGCGCGCCCATGTCCGCGCGTTCAGCATGATCGAACTGTTGGTCGTGCTGGTGATACTGTCCGTGCTGGCCGCGCAGCTGCTGCCCAGCTTCCGGCAGCACGTGATACGCTCGCGCCGCTCCGAAGCGCAAGCCGCGCTGCTGCAACTGATGCAGCAGGAAGAGCGTTTCTACACGCAGGCCAATACCTACATCGCCTTCTCGTCCGGCGCGACGGACCCGGAAGCCCACCAGTTCAAATGGTGGAGCAGCAACGGCGCATCGACCAGCGCCTACGAAATCGAGGGCAAGGCCTGCGACGGCGAGCTGATCTCCCAGTGCGTGCAACTGATCGCCACGCCGGGCACCGCGATGGTCGACGCCAGTTTCCGCGACGAGGATTGTCGGCAGCTCAAGCTGACCAGCAGCGGCCTGCGCCTCGCCACCGGCCCCTCCACCCGCTGCTGGCCGTGAGACGCGCGCGATGCCAGGACTAGCCACCCGCCACGGCCACACGCTGACCGAACTGCTGGTCGTGCTGGTGTTGGCGACGCTGCTGTTCGGCGTGGCCGTGCCCAGCTATCAGGTCGCGCTCAAGCGCCAGCAACTGCAGATCGCCGTCAACGACCTGGTCGCCGCCATCAACCTGACGCGGTCGCATGCGATGGCGCGCGGCGGCAAGGTGCTGCTGGCGCCGCTGGAGGCTTCCGGCACTTCGTGGCGCCACGGCTGGGTCGTGTTTATCGACGATAATGGCAACCGCCGCCCCGATCCCGGCGAGCGGCTGCTGTTCCAGCATGGCGCCATCGCCGAGGGCATAGTCGTCGCGTCTGTTTTCTCGTCCGGTGCAGCGCCGCTCTACCTTGCTTATAATGCTGCAGGGCGTGCTTGCAGCGCCAGCAACAGCCTGGCCGCGCGCTGGGGCACACTGTCGCTGACGCAAGGCGAGAACGTGCGCAACATCAAAATCAATATGCTGGGCCGGGTGCGCGTGTGCGATCCGGCAGTGGACGGTGCAAGCTGCGCCAGCGCGACTGACTAAGGACAACGTGAACATCAGCAACGATCTCGAAGGCATGACGCTGGCGCTGGAATGGGCCGCGAAAGGGTTGTACACGACGTCGCCGAATCCGCACATAGGCTGCGTGATCGTGCGCGACGGGCAGGTGATCGGCGCCGGCGTCACGCAGCAGGCCGGCAGCGACCACGCGGAAATCCAGGCGCTGAAGGATGCGCAGGCGCGCGGCCATGACGTGCGAGGCGCCACGGCCTACGTCACGCTGGAGCCGTGCAACCACCACGGCCGCACGCCGCCGTGCTCGGATGCGCTGGTGCGCGCCGGCCTGGGCCGCGTGGTGGCGGCGATGGAAGATCCGAATCCGCTGGTGGCCGGGCAGGGCATGGCCAAGCTGGCCGCCGCCGGCATCGAGATCAGCACCGGCCTGTTGGCCGGGCAGGCGTACGAACTGAACATCGGCTTCTTCTCGCGCATGACGCGCGGCCTGCCGTGGGTGCGCATGAAGTCCGCCGCCAGCCTGGACGGCATGACGGCGCTGCACAACGGCGTCAGCCAGTGGATCACCGGCCCGGAAGCCCGCGCCGACGGCCATGCATGGCGCGCACGCGCCTGCGCCATCCTGACCGGCATCGGCACCGTCAAGGCCGACGATCCGCAGTTGAACGTGCGCGCGGTGGAGACGCCGCGCCAGCCGCGCCGCATCGTGGTCGACAGCAAGCTCGATATCGATCCGTCCGCCAAGGTCTTGCAGGGCGGTGGGACGTGGATCGCCGCGGCGGTGAGCGATCCCGAAAAGGAAGCGGCGCTGCGCGCTGCGGGCGCCGAGATCATCCTGCTGCCCAATGCCTCCGGCAAGGTCGACCTGCCCGAGCTGATGCGCGAGCTGGGCCGGCGCCAGATCAACGAGCTGCACGTCGAAGCGGGCGGCAAGCTGAACGGCTCGCTGATCCGCGAGGGCTGTGTGGACGAGCTGCTGGTCTACCTGGCGCCGACCTTGCTGGGCGATGCGCAGGGCATGTTCGCCTTGCCGGCGTTGACCGACCTGTCGCACAAGCAGCTGTTGAAATTTCACGAGGTTAAGCAGATCGGCGAAGATTTGCGTATCCTTGCACGATTCACTCATCAATAAGAGCACTCACATGTTTACTGGAATTGTCGCCGCTATCGGCAAAATTGAATCCGTCAAGCCACTCGAAGGCGGCTCGTTCGCGGGCGTGCGCCTGAACATCCACGCCGGCGGCCTGCCGCTGGCCGACGTCGCGCTGGGCGATTCGATCGCCATCAACGGCGCCTGCATGACGGTGGTGGAGAAGGATGACAGCAGCTTCCGCGTCGACGTCTCGCGCGAGAGCCTGAACTGCACCGTCGGCCTCGATACGCTGACCGAAGTGAACCTGGAAAAAGCGCTGACGCTCAACGAGCGACTGGGCGGCCATCTGGTGTCCGGCCACGTGGACGGCCTGGGCGTGGTGCGCAAATTCGAAGCGGTGGGGGAGTCGTGGGAGCTGGTGATTGAAGCGCCGCATGAGCTGGCCAAGTTCCTGGCCTTCAAGGGCTCGATCGTGGTCAACGGCGTGTCGCTGACGGTGAACCGCGTGACCGATATCGGCGCCGGCAAGGATCTGGTCTGCCAGTTCTCGATCAACCTGATCCCGCACACCATCGCCATGACCACGCTCAAGCACTTGGAAGTGGGCAAGCAGGTCAACCTGGAGATCGACCTGATCGCCCGCTACGTCGAACGCATGGTTTCGGTCGGTGCAGCGGGAAAATAAGCCGTGTAATGCCCGGGGCGCCTAAAAACCGGTGGCAAGCAAAGCTGGGTTGCGGATACGGCCTTCGTCTATCAGTTGGCAGCAGACAGCCAAAGCGTTTTGGCTGGCTTCCGCCGACGTTTCAAACTCCGTCACGACGGTGCTGGAGTCAATTCTGCCGATTTGCCGATACAGCTCCCAGTGGCCTTGCCATTTATCTTGTTCATTTTTACTGCTGAACGAGCGGACTTCAAACGATTTATAGCAGATGTGATAATTGATCATGAGATACATTGTTAGCTTTGCAAGCCTTATTCTAGCGGTTTGTATCGCTATGTATCAGAGTCCCGGCGGTAAATTTTATTACAGATGAGTAATATTGCTGTCTAGCGTACGCCGGCGACCTGGGGCGCGGACAGCGTGTTCAGGTAGGCGATCAGGGCGGCGCGCTCTGCCTGGTCGGTGACTTTGAAG
The DNA here is from genome assembly GCF_009380165.1 of Rugamonas rivuli. Classification (GTDB taxonomy): domain Bacteria; phylum Pseudomonadota; class Gammaproteobacteria; order Burkholderiales; family Burkholderiaceae_D; genus Rugamonas; species Rugamonas rivuli. The sequence continues at coordinate 16,085 of NZ_WHUF01000013.1, read as the reverse complement.
TCCATGTTCTGCCCGGGGATGAATTGCTCGGGGTCGGTCAGCCAGCGGTCCAGCGCGGCGGCATCCCAGCGCGCCTTGGCCTGGCGCAGCGCCGGCGAGTAATCGTAGCCTTTGACGCTGCCGACGCGGCGGCCGACCAGCCCTCGATGCATGGGGCCGGTTTCGTTGCTGTCGACGGCGTGGCATTCCGCACAACGTTGCTGCCAGAGTTTTTGCCCCTCGGCGACTTGCCGGTCCGGCTCGGCACGGGCCATGGCGCACAGCAGCGCCATGGACAGCAGAGCCAGCAAGCGGGTGGTGGGTAACATGGCATTCCTCGTCAAATAGTTGTTCTTATTGCTTGTACGCAACAGGAAGGTGATTGGATTCAAATACTTTTTCAATGCAATCGCTGGAATGTTGATAAGAAATCCATGGGACGGGCTGCGAAGCCGGTCATTTGGCGGATAAAAGCGGCCTTTTACGGTGGGACGGGCGTAAATCCTTTAAAATAGCGCCCTGTTCTAGCTCCGCTACAAAGGATTAAAAATGTCAATTTCCAGCACCGAAGAAATCGTCGCCGAATTGCGCGCTGGCCGCATGGTGATCCTGGTCGATGAAGAAGACCGGGAAAACGAAGGCGACTTGGTGCTCGCGGCGGACTTTGTGACGCCTGAAGCCATTAATTTCATGGTCAAGCATGCGCGCGGCCTGGTCTGCCTGACCCTGACCGAAGAGCGCTGCGACCAGCTGAACCTGTCGATGATGTCGGCCCGTAACGGCACCGCCTTCGGCACCAATTTCACCGTGTCGATCGAAGCGGCCGAGGGTGTGACCACCGGCATTTCGGCGGCCGACCGCGCCAAGACCATCCAGGTCGCCGTCGCCAAGGATACCCAGCCGTCGGACATCGTCCAGCCCGGCCACATCTTCCCATTGAAGGCGCAAAAGGGCGGCGTGCTGATGCGCGCTGGCCATACCGAAGCCGGTTGCGATCTGACCGCGATGGCCGGCCTGACCCCGGCTTCCGTGATCTGCGAGATCATGAAGGACGACGGCACCATGGCGCGCCTGCCGGACCTGCTGGAATTCGCCAAGGAACACGGCCTGAAGATCGGCACCATCGCCGACCTGATCCACTACCGCAGCCGCAACGAGTCGCTGGTCGAGAAGATCGGCGAGCGTCCGCTGAAGACCGCCCAGGGCGACTTCCGCATGATCGCCTTCCGCGACAAGCCGAGCGGCTCGGCCCACCTGGCGCTGGTGCACGGCGATATCGAGAAGAGCAAGGAAACCCTGGTGCGCGTGCATCAGCCGGTGTCCATCCTCGACATCCTGGAATCGGAAGCGACCACCCACTCGTGGAACCTGTCGTCGTCGCTGGCGGCGGTCAAGGCGTCCGAGCGCGGCGTGATCGTGCTGCTCAACTGCGAGGAAACGGCGGAGCAGTTCTTCGCCCAGTTCGACGCGCTGGGCAAGCCGGAAACCAAGCCGAAGGGCCGCGCTGCCAGCATGGACCTGCGCAGCTACGGTATCGGCGCCCAGATCCTGCGCGAAGTCGGCGTCTGCAAGATGCAGCTGCTGGCCAGCCCGCGCAAGATGCCGTCGATGACGGGCTTCGATCTGGAAGTGACCGGCTACATGGCCAAACCCAACTAATTCAACCAACACACAAGAGGCACTCCATGACTGTAGGAAGCTACGAAACCAATTTGTCCGGCGACGGCCTGCGCATCGGCATCGTTCAAGCCCGTTTTAACGAAGATGTTTGCCACGGCCTGCTGTCGGCCTGCCTGGCCGAACTGAAGCACCTGGGCGTGGCCGATGAAGACGTGCTGCACGTGACCGTGCCAGGCGCGCTGGAAGTGCCGCTGGTGCTGCAGAAGATGGCCGAGTCGCAGCAGTTCGATGCGCTGGTCGCACTGGGCGCAGTGATCCGTGGCGAAACCTACCACTTCGAGCTGGTCTCGAACGAATCCGGCGCCGGCATCACCCGCATCGGCCTGGATTATGGTATTCCTATCGCTAACGCCATCCTGACCACCGAGAACGACGAGCAAGCCGAAGTCCGCATGGCCGAAAAAGGCGCCGATGCGGCGCGCGTGGCGGTGGAAATGGCCAACCTGACCATCGCCCTGGAAGAGCTGAACCAGGACCAAGGCGACGACGAGTAAGAACCAGTAGGAAACGGCGCAGTGTGCCGGTATGCGCCGGCGCACTGAGCCGGATTTTGTAAGTATTTAAGAACAGGTATAACCATGACAGATAAAATTTTGCACGCCAACCCCAGCAAGAACCGCACGCCGCGCCATCGTGCGCGCGAGTTTGCGTTGCAGGGTTTGTATCAGTGGCTGCTGAACAATGAAGACGCATCCACCGTGGTGAACAACATCCGCGCCGCGCACGGCTTCGACAAGGCCGACGGCGACCATTTCACCGTGCTGCTGTACGGCGCGATCAAGGATTCCGTAGCGCTGCGCGAAAGCTTCGCGCCGCTGGTCGACCGCGGCGTGGGCGAGCTGTCGCCGATCGAGCACGCGGTGCTGCTGATCGGTGCGTTCGAACTGAAGAACAACCTGGAAATCCCTTACCGCGTCGTCATCAACGAAGCGGTCGAGCTGACCAAGTCGTTCGGCGGTATCGATGGCCACAAATACGTCAACGGCGTGCTGGACAAGCTGGCCGCCCGTGTCCGTCCGGACGAAGTCGCCGCCGACAAAAAACGCTAAGCAGCGTTCGGTACTGTGCCAAGCCACCCAAGGTATCTTGTGGTGGCTTTTTTTATTTGGGGTTTGACGGGGAGGGGGCTGCGCCGCAGAATCCATTGATTTTAAATCAATGTCGAGGGCGCATCATCGAACTGCATTCCCTGAGCTTGGCGCGGACTTGGCGCCGCCGTGGCTGGCTGGCGCTGATCGCCGGGCTGCATCTGCTGGTCTTCCTGTGCTGGCGCGCGCCTGAGCGGTCCGTGGCGGCCGCTTTGGGGCGCCACGAGGCCATCACTTATATTCTGGCGCCCGCGAAGCGGCCGGCGCCGGTCCAGGCGCCTCGTCCTGCGGCCGCGCCGCGCATGACGCTGCGGACGCCCACGCCGCAGCCGGGGCCGGCGGTGCAGCCCGCTGCGCCGCCGGCCCCGCAGGCGATCACGCAGACCTTGCCGCCGCCGGACCCGTTCGCGCTGCCGGCCGCAAAACCGGTCGAGGACTTGCGGCAGCGCGCGCTCCAGAGCGCCGCTGCGGTCGACCGGCAATTGCGCAAGGAAGCCTGGCATCCGGACGCGAAGAAGATCGCCAACGACGCTACGCCGCTGAGCGCGGCCGTGGCCAGCGCCTACGTCGGCAACGACCAGGGCTTTACCACGGAAAACCTGACCACGCCGGATGGGCGCATGATGACCAAGGTGCGCACGCTGGGCGGCAGCACCTACTGCGGCACCAAGCAGTCGAACAACAGCACGGCCATCGATCCCTTCCGCGATGGCGTCAAAACCTTTGTCGCCACTTGCCCGAAACCCTTCGGCAAGTAGATGCCCGGCATATTTGACGGCAAGAGGGCCTTGCCCCATCATGCATTGTTTTTAAATTAACTGCGAAAGCCCGTTATCGAACTGCATACCTTGAACGCGGCGCCGGCCTGGCGCCGCCGTGGCTGGCTGGCGCTGATAGGCGGCGTCCATGTGCTGGGGTTTATCTGCTGGCGCTCGCCCGAGCGGCTGCATCCCTCACTGCCTTTGGCGCCGCAGCCGGGCATCACTTACATCCTGCCGCCGTTTGTGCCGCCGCCGGAGCGGCCGAAGCCGCTGCCCAGGCTGGCCCAGCCCGTTCGTGAACCGGTGGCGCCGCGCATGACGCTGGCGCCCGTTGCGCCGCAAGCTGTTCCGCTTCCCGTGGAGCCACGGACGCCTCAGGCGATCACCCAGACCACGCCACCTCCAGACCCGTTTGCGCTGCCGGCAGCCAAGCCGTCCGACGATCTGCTGCAGCGCTCGATCAAGGGCGCCGCCGCTGCCGACCGGCAGTTGCGCAAGGAAGCCTGGAACCCGCGCGACAAGAAGATCGCCAACGACACCACCGTGCTGGCCGATAAGTTGGGAAGCGCCTATGTCGGCAGGGAAGGCACGACCCAGGAGAGCATCACGCTCGACGACGGCCGCGTGATGACCAAGATACGCATGGCGAACGGCAGCACTTTCTGCGCGGTCAAGGAGTCGAACGGCGTGACCGGCGGCCGCGATCCCTTCCGCGACGGCATCAAGACCAAGATAACCTCCTGCTCGCGCTGATTGCTATTGCTACAGACGTAAAAAAGCCACCTCGCAAGGTGGCTTTGTTTTATCTGCGATCAGATCAGAGACCGGCGATCTGGGTGCCGCTGACCGACTTGTCTACCGCCGCGACCGGCGGGGTAGGCTTGGCTGGCGCTGCCGCCATCATCGGGGTAATGGTCGGTACTTTCTTGCCTGCCGAAACCTGCTTCAGGCGCTGGTATTCGGCCAGCACTTTCGAACCGTAGCCATCGTCATGCTCGAACGCCGCGGCGCCGACATAAATCTTCAGGCCGGCTTCGACCGAACCGCCACGGGTGACGTAGTCCTTCAGGATCAGCGAGCCGACACGGATGTTGGCCACCGGGTTCAGCGCTGCTTGCAGGCCGCCCATTTCCTGGAATTTATCGTGGTGCACCTTCGACATCACCTGCATCAGGCCTTGCGCGCCGACCGGGCTTTCCGCGAACGGATTCAGGCCCGACTCAATCGCCATCACTGCCAGGATCAGCAGCGGATCGAGCTTGATCTCGCGTGCCGTCAGGTAGGCGGTGGACACCAGCATGTTGGCGGCGTCGCCCGCTACGCGGTAACGCTTGGACAGCCAGGAGGTAACCCATTGCTGCTGCTTCTGCGTGCCCAGCAGGGCTTTTTCTTCGGCGGTCAGCGGTGCGGTGCTGGCGGCCGGGGTGGAGGACGGCGTTTCCATCAGGGCCGACAGCGGCGGCGCCACGACGGCAACGGTTTCGACTTCCGGTTCGTGGTTCAGGCTGTTGCTCAGTGCCTTGGCCAGGTCGGGACGGACAAACAGTACTGCCATTACTACTAAAGCGGTCACACCCAGAATGGTCAGAGTGTGTTGGGCGGTGGTCAGCACGCCTTTTGCCGAAACGCGAGTCGTGGAAAACCACGCTGCTGGCTGGCGAGCCATGGTGCGGGCAAACTGCGTTGCGCCGGTGATGCGATTGATCATATAGTTCCCCTGAAATGTCCGTAAAAGCGGGTCCCCGCCAGCGTTGAACGCAGCTAACCGGGTGCTAATGCCGTGCATCAGAAATTTCTCATCGTCCGCCGCCGCTGGGAGCGCGCGTTGGACGCCGTCATTGCTTGCTAGAGCTGATGTTTCCCTGTGGTATTCGATCAGTCGCAATACAACTTCTTTCGGGGGTAAGGCAGACGCCTTTTGAAAACACTCCTTAAAATGTCATGTGGAGCCCCGACTCCGTGAATGAATGAGCAACACATTTGTGTGGACCGCGTTCCGGGTTCAACCCGTGCTGGACCGTGTTCTCTTCAAGTAGGGCAAATTGTAGAAGCCGTTTTATATCAAGTCAATACTAACGCAATTGAAAGCTATAACTTTTAAATCTTACTTTTTTGCTTGTATTGCGGCTAAAACCAATAAAATCAACTACTTGACCTGTCTTTTTAAACAGTATGCTGCGTTGTAAGAAAAAATTAAAAAACGATGAAATATTCTGATTTGCGAGATTTTATTTCTCAACTGCAACGGATGGACGAACTTAAGCCCATTTTGGTGCCCGTTTCACCATATTTGGAGATGACCGAGGTTTGCGACCGCACTTTGCGGGCCGGCGGACCGGCTTTGCTGTTCCAGAATCCGACCGGACACAGCATGCCGGTGCTGGGCAATCTGTTCGGCACGGAGCGCCGCGTCGCGCTCGGCATGGGAGCGGACAGCGTCAGTGAGCTGCGCAAGATAGGCCACGTGCTGGCCCGCCTGAAGGAGCCGGAACCGCCGAAGGGTTTCAAGGACTTGATGGGCATGGGCTCGCTGGTCAAAGCCGTGTGGGACATGGCGCCCAAGGAGCTGCGCGGTGCGCCGTGCCAGGAAATCGTCTGGGAGGGCGCCGATGTCGATTTGTCGAAATTGCCGATCCAGCACTGCTGGCCTGGCGACGTCGCGCCTTTGATCACCTGGGGCCTGGTGATTACCAAGGGCCCTAATAAGAAGCGCCAGAACCTGGGCATCTACCGCCAGCAGGTGCTGGGTCCGAACAAGGTCATCATGCGCTGGCTGGCGCACCGTGGCGGCGCGCTGGACTTCCGCGAGCACGCCATACAGAGCAAGGGTCAGCCTTATCCGATCTGCGTCGCGCTGGGCGCCGATCCCGCTACTATATTAGGCGCGGTGACGCCGGTGCCGGACAGCCTGTCCGAATACCAGTTCGCCGGCCTGCTGCGCGGCAGCCGCACCGAGCTGGTCAAGGCCATCGGCAGCGAGCTGCGCGTGCCGGCGTCGGCCGAGATCGTGCTGGAAGGCCATATCTATCCTGATGAAAACCATCCGAGCGGCTATGAGCATGCGCTGGAAGGCCCGTACGGCGACCACACCGGTTATTACAACGAGCAGGACTCGTTCCCGGTGTTCACCATCGACCGCATCACGATGCGCCGCGATCCTATCTATCACTCCACCTACACCGGCAAGCCACCCGACGAGCCGGCGATCCTGGGCCTGGCGCTGAACGAGGTGTTCGTGCCGCTGCTGCAGAAGCAGTTCTCCGAGATCACCGACTTCCACCTGCCAGCCGAGGGCTGCAGCTACCGCATGGCGGTGGTGCAGATCAAGAAGCAGTACGCAGGCCATGCCAAGCGCGTGATGTTCGGCGTGTGGAGTTTCCTGCGCCAGTTCATGTACACCAAGTTCATCGTGGTGGTGGACGAGGACGTGAACATCCGCGACTGGAACGAGGTGATCTGGGCGATCACGACGCGCGTCGATCCGACCCGCGACACCACGCTGGTCGACAACACGCCTATCGATTACCTGGACTTCGCCTCGCCGGTGAGTGGCCTGGGCAGCAAGATGGGCATCGACGCCACCAACAAGTGGCCGGGCGAAACCACGCGCGAATGGGGCACCGTGATCAGCATGTCGCCGGACGTGAAGGCACGGGTGGATCAGATTTGGCAGGAGTTGGGGCTGTAGGTTATAATTGATCCCGGCGGGCCCCTGCGCATTGTGGCATGGCTAACCTGGTCAGGTCGGGAACGAAGCAGCCACGGCTATTAACCATAAGTGCCGCAGATCAGGCTCGCCTCCTTCGGGAAAATAAAAAAGCTGCCAAGGGCAGCTTTTTTTATTGGTCCATTCCCTTATTCGTCGTCCAGCGCCGCTTCCAGTGGCCGTTCCGACGCCACCATCAGCGGGTTCTCCTTCAACAGTGCGGCATCAGGCTTGAGCTTGATCAGGTTCTTCGCATCCGTGTTGTAGGCCGTGGCGCCCACCTTCAGCTGCGCCGGCTTGCTGAACTTGAACACCACCGTCTTAACGTTCGGCACGAACATGCTCATGGCCCCGGCGACCTTCTTGATGCCGGCATTCATCTGGCCTATGCTGCCCATGACTTGCGCGTAGTTCCATTGCGTGCCTTCCGGCAGCAGCGCCAGCACCTCCAGCGCGACGGCCGACTTTTCTTCCTTCGGCAGGCTGGTCATGATCTTGGTGTCGTCTGTCATCCATTTTGGATTCGGCACCAGGGCCATGCGGAAGTCGCCCGATAGCGGCGGCAGCTGCTGGCGTTCGCCGCCATGGACCACGGTCAGTACGACATCGGATGGCTTGTAGTTCTTGTTCTTGGGCTTGATGGCCAGGAAAACGCTGAGCTTGTCGCGCTCTGCGGCGGGCAGGGCGTAGAAGCGGTCGATGCGCGTATCTTCCACGAGCTTCTTATATGGCACCCATTCGCGTTCGTCTGCGTGGGCGGCGAGGGACAGCAACAGCAACGGCAGCAAGACAAGTTTCATCATATGTTTCCATGTTAAAAGGAAAACAAATTGTAAGACGCTTATGCCTGATTACCAAATCTGCTCATGCCTTGTTACAATTGCCGTTTTGGCGACCCTGACGCCGCAGCAGCTAGGCGGAGCAGGATAGGCCCTTTGCACCCGCTATCTACGGTAAAATCCCAGCATGTCCTATCAAGTCCTCGCCCGTAAATACCGCCCCAAGAATTTCGAAACGCTCGTCGGCCAGGAGCACGTCGTGCGCGCGTTGACGCACGCCTTGCACAGCGGTCGCCTGCACCATGCCTATCTGTTCACCGGAACGCGCGGGGTCGGCAAGACCACCTTGTCGCGCATCCTGGCCAAATCGCTGAACTGCGTGGGCCCGGACGGCAACGGCGGCATCACGCCGACGCCGTGCGGCGTGTGCGAAGCATGCACCGCGATCGATGCCGGCCGCTTTGTCGATTACATCGAGATGGATGCGGCGTCGAACCGCGGCGTCGACGAGATGGCGCAGCTGCTGGAGCAGGCGGTGTACGCGCCGAGCAATGCACGCTTCAAGGTCTATATGATCGATGAGGTGCACATGCTGACCAACCACGCCTTCAACTCGATGCTGAAGACGCTGGAGGAACCGCCGGAGCACGTCAAGTTTATCCTGGCGACCACCGATCCGCAGAAGATACCGGTGACGGTGCTGTCGCGCTGCCTGCAGTTCAATCTGAAGCAGATGCCGCCGGGCCACATCATCGGCCATCTGGACAATATCCTGGGGCAGGAGGGCATCAGCTTCGAGGCGCCTGCCTTGCGTCTGCTGGCCGCCGGCGCGCATGGTTCGATGCGCGATGCGCTGTCGCTGACCGACCAGGCGATCGCCTACGCCGCCGGTGCGGTGACGCTGGATGCGGTGCAGGGCATGCTGGGCGCGCTGGACCAGTCTTATCTGATCCGCCTGCTCGATGCGCTGGCTGCGCAGGATGGCGCGGATCTGCTGGCCGTGGCCGATGAGATGGCGACGCGCAGTCTGTCGTACAACGGCGCCTTGCAGGATCTGGGAACCTTGCTGCACCGGATCGCGCTGGCGCAGACGGTGCCGGCCGCGCTGCCGGAAGATTTGCCTGAGCATGCCGATATCGTGCGTCTGGCTGCCGCCTTCGATGCGGAAGAGGTGCAGCTGTATTATCAGATCGCTGTGCATGGCCGGAATGAGTTGGGATTGGCGCCGGATGAATATGCTGGCTTCTCGATGACCTTGCTGCGCATGCTGGCCTTTCGGCCCGGCGTAGGCGGCGCGGAGGGGCAGCCTGCGGCGGCGCCGGCCATGTCGCGCTCGGGTGCGGTGGCGGCGGCACGCGCTGCCGCGGCTCCGCCTGCGCGGGCGGCGGCGCATATGCAGGCTAGCCATGCCAGCGTGACGCCGGCTGCGGTGGTCGCCGGTGCTGCGGCCGCGATGGCGCGCAGCGAGGCGCCTGCTCCGGCGGCGTTTGTGGCTCCGGCCGCTGCTGCCCCGTCTGCCAGTGCGATGCCGCCCGTAATGAGCGCGCCAGCGGCGCCCGCACCTGTCGCCGCACCGTCGGCGATGCCGGCACATGCGGCGCCGGCGGCGCCTGAACCCGCAGCGGTGCCTGCACCGGCGGCATCATCTGCGCCGATGAGTCCAGCACGCGCTGCAATCAATGCTGCACTGGAGGCCGCACGCGCGGCATCCAAGCCGGGTGCGCGTTCGTCGTCGGCCAGCGCAGCACCAGCTGCTGCGGCCCCGGCAGTGACGCCGGCTGCCGCGCCATCGTCTCCGGCCGCATCCGCGCCCGGCTCTGCGCCAGCGGCGCCCGGCGGCTCAATGCCGCCATCGGACTTCGGGGCGGGAGCGGCTTCGCAGCCTGCCGGCTTTGCGTCCAGCGCGCCTTCGCAACCGCAGGCGCCAAGCGCCGCGTACACGCCGCCTGCCGCGCCGGTTGCCGTCGCGCCATCGCGCCCTGCGCCTTGGGAAGACATGCCGCCAACGATGGCCATGGGCGGCGACTCGCAAGCTGCCGTGCTGGAAGCGCCTGTCCGCCAGGTCGCGCCGCAGCAGGTGGCGCCGCAAGCCGCGCCCGCTTCCAAGCCTGCTCCCCAGCAGGCCGACGAAGAGGATGACCTACCACCCTGGGTCACTGAATTTTCCGACGACAGCGCGGTAGCGCAATCCGCGCCTGCACCGGCCTACGCGCCGTCGCGTTCGTCCGCGCCATCGCAAGGGCAGCCCTATGCGCCACAGGCCGCACAGCAGCAACAGCCGTCGAGCCAGGCATCGCACCACCAGGCACCGCCACCGCTGGCTTACGCCGACGAAGCGCAAGCCGTCGTCATGCCGGCCCGTGCCGCGCCTGCGCCGGCCAAGGCGCCGCACGCCTACGTCATCACGCCGGTGCCGGAACTGAACTGGGACGGCAACTGGCCCGCTGTGGCCGCCGCCTTGCCATTGCGCGGCGTGGCCCAGCAACTGGCCATGCAGGCCGAACTCATCGAATGCAGCATCGACGGCAACGCGGTCGTCTTCAAGGTCCGCGTACCGATCGAAACCTGGCGCACGCCGGGCAACGTGGAAAAGCTCACCGTCGCGCTGACCGAACGCTTCGGCCGCGCGGTGCGCGTGGAGACCGAACTGGGCGCCGTCTGGTACACCGCCAGCGCCGAAGCCCAGGCGCATCGCGAAGCCTGCCAGCGCGCCGCCGAGGAAACCGTCGCCAACGATCCCTTTGTGAACAGCCTGATACGCGAGTTCGACGCCTGGGTGGTGCCGGGCTCCATCACGCCGCCGCCCGCCATCGCGGCAGCGGCAGCCAACTGATCACGTCCTTAACTTTCAATACACGGAGAATTCCATCATGATGAAGAACCAACTGGCCGGCTTGATGAAACAAGCGCAAGCAATGCAGGACAACATGAAGAAGGCGCAGGACGCGCTGGCCCTGATCGAAGTCGAAGGCCAGTCCGGCGCCGGCCTGGTCAAGGTCGTGATGACCTGCAAGAACGACGTCAAGCGCGTGTTGATCGACCCGTCGCTGCTGGCCGACGACAAGGACATGCTGGAAGACCTGGTCGCCGCCGCCTTCAACGACGCCGTGCGCAAAGCCGAAGCCACCTCCGCCGAGAAGCTGGGCGGCCTGACCGCCGGCATGAACCTGCCGGCCGGCTTCAAGATGCCTTTCTAAGGGCAGCTGCCGCTTAGCACTCCATGTCCAAATCGCTGGAATTTCTGACGGAAGCGTTACGCCGTCTGCCCGGCGTCGGCCCCAAGTCGGCGCAACGGATGGCGTTTCACTTGCTGCAGCATGACCGCGAAGGCGCGGACATGTTGTCGCGCGCATTGCACCAGGCGGTCAACGCCGTGCACCACTGCGCGCTGTGCAATACCTTCACCGAAGAAGACGTCTGCGACACCTGCAACGACGAGCAGCGCGACCGCCGCCTGCTGTGCGTGGTGGAGACGCCGGCCGACCAGCTGATGATCGAGCAGACCCTGACCTACAAGGGCCTGTACTTCGTGCTGATGGGACGGCTGTCGCCGCTGGACGGCATCGGTCCCAAGGACATTCATCTGGAAAAACTGGTGGCGCGCGCCACCGACGGCCTGGTGACGGAAGTGGTGTTGGCCACCAATTTCACCAACGAGGGCGAGGCCACCGCGCACTACATCAGCGAGATGCTGAAGGCGCGCGGCCTGCGCGTGAGCCGGCTGGCGCGCGGCGTGCCGGTTGGCGGCGAACTGGAGTACGTGGACGCGGGCACCATCGCCCGCGCCATGCTGGACCGAAGGGCGACATGACTACGAACAATTCCGGCCCATTGGCCGGCATCAAGGTACTAGAACTGGGCACGCTGATCGCGGGCCCTTTTTGTGCGCGCATGCTGGGCGAGTTCGGCGCCGAGGTGATCAAGATCGAGTCGCCCGACGGCGGCGATCCGATCCGCAAATGGCGGGTGCTGAAGGACGGCACCTCGCTGTGGTGGTCGGTCCAGTCGCGCAATAAAAAATCGCTGACGCTGAACATGAAGCATGCGCGCGGCCGCGCCATCGCGCGCCAGCTGGCGCTGGAAGCGGACATCATCATCGAGAACTACCGCCCCGGCGTGCTGGAGAAGTGGGACCTCGGCTACGAGCAGTTGAAGGCCGTCAATCCCGCCACCATCATGGTGCGCCTGTCGGGCTTCGGCCAGACCGGGCCGATGAAGGACTTGCCCGGCTTCGGCGCCATCGGCGAATCGATGGGCGGGCTGCGTTACGTGTCCGGCCATGCGGATCGGCCGCCGGTGCGGGTCGGTGTATCGATCGGCGATTCGGTGGCGGCGCTGCATGGCGTGATCGGTGCGATGATGGCGCTGCGCCACCGCGACGCCACCGGCGGCAAGCTCAAGGGCGAGGGCCAGATGGTTGACGTGGCCTTGTACGAATCCGTATTCAACCTGATGGAATCGCTGGTGCCGGAGTTCGACCACGCGGGCGTGGTGCGTGAGCGCACCGGCGGCGCGTTGCCGGGCATCGTGCCATCCAACACCTACACCACCCGCGACGGCGAGAACATCGTCATCGCCGGCAACGGCGACGCGATCTTCAAGCGGCTGATGCTGGCCATGGGCCGCATCGACCTGGCCGGCGATCCGCAACTGGAACGCAACGACGGCCGCGTGCAGCGCACGCAGGAAATCGACGCTGCGATCCAGGCCTGGTGCGATACGCAGGACATCGACAGCGCGCTGACCGTGCTGAAGGCGGCCGATGTGCCGGCCGGGAAAATCTACTCGGTGCGCGACATGATGGTCGATCCGCAATTCCTGGCGCGCGGCATGTTCGAGCAGCACCAGTTCGCCGATGGCACGCCGGTCAAGCTGCCGGCGATCTCGCCCAAGCTGTCGGCCACGCCCGGCCACACCAAGTGGATGGGGCCGACGCTGGGCGAGCACAACGACGAGATCCTGCAGTCGCTGGGCTACAGCGCCGCCGACATCGCCGCGATGAAGGAAGACGGCGCGCTCTAGCCCGGTTTTAGATCTGGGCGGACTTCATCGAGCGTCCGCTGTCGCCGCTCATGACGCCGTTCAGCGCGAACTGCTGGCCCAGCATCAGGTGGATCGATTCCGGCGGCGACGGGTGGCCCAGGTAGTAACCCTGCGCCATGTCGCAGCCGAACTGTTCCAGCAGCACCAGTTGGGCGCCAGTCTCCACGCCTTCCGCCACCACCGCCATTTTCAAGCCATGCGCCATCGCGATGATGGCGCGCGTGATGGCGGCGTTTTCCGAATCCTGCGGCAGGCCGCTGATGAAGCTGCGGTCTATTTTCAGCGCCCGCACGTCGAAGCGCTTGAGGTAGTTCATCGACGAGTAGCCGGTGCCGAAGTCGTCGATCGACAGGTAGACGCCGATGCCGCGCAACTGCTCCAGCGTGACCATGGTGGCGCGGGCATCGTCCATCAGCGTGCCCTCGGTCAGCTCCAGTTCCAGCAGCTCGGCCGGCAGGCCGGTCTCGTGCAGCGTGGACAGCACGATCTGCGTCAGGTTCTCATCCTTGAATTGTTTGGCCGACAGGTTGACCGCCACCCGCACCGGACGCTGGCCCATCTGCTGCCACGCCATCGCCTGCTGGCAGGCGGTGCGCAGCACCCATTCGCCGATCGGCACGATCAGGCCGGTCTCCTCGGCCAGCGGGATGAACTCGGTCGGCGAGATGATGCCGCGCTCCGGGTGGCGCCAGCGCACCAGCGCCTCGACGCCGACGATCTGCGCGCTGGAGACGTCGATCTGCGGCTGGTACAGCAGGTAGAGCTCGTCGTTCTGCAAGGCCTTGCGCAGGCCGACTTCGAGCTGGACGTGGCTCATGATCTGCATCGTCAGCGACGAGCTGTACAGCTTGGCGTTGTTCTTGCCGCAGTTCTTGGCGTGGTACATCGCCGTGTCCGCGTACTTGAGCAGGGAGTTGCAGTCCTCGCCATCCTCGGGGTATAGCGAGATGCCGATGCTGGCGGTGACGAAGATTTCGTGCGTGTCCAGCAGGAAGGGGCGGCGCATCGCTTCCTTGACGCGGTGGGCGACGTTGAGGGCGTTCTCCACCCGCTCCAGGTCGGGGATCAGGATGGTGAATTCGTCGCCGCCCAGGCGCGCCAGGTTGTTGCTGCCGACTTCGGTGCGCGAGACCAGGTCGCTGGGCCGCGTGGTTTCGCGCAGGCGCTCGGAGACGGCCTTGAGCAGATGGTCGCCGACATCGTGGCCCAGCGTGTCGTTGATGCGCTTGAAGGCGTCCAGGTCCATGAACAGCACGGCGAACTTCTTGTTGCCCTTGCGCGAGCGCACCAGTTCGGCCTCCAGCGTTTCCAGGAAGGCTTGGCGGTTGGGGATGCCGGTCAGGCTGTCGCAGTAGGCCAGGCGGCGTATCTGTTCCTCGGTGCGCTTGCGCTCGCTGATGTCGCGCACCAGGCCCAGCACCTCGTCGGGGCCGGTGGCCACCAGCCGCGCTTCGAAGTGCCGCACCGGCGCCGGCACCGCGTGCTCGCCCTGGCGCACGCGCGCGGCCGCGCCGGGGATGGGCAGTTCGTAGTCGAGCGAGCGGATGTGCTGGGTGTCGAGCACGGTCTGCACCTGTTCCAGCATGTGTTGGGCGATGTCGTCCGGCAGCACCTGGTTCAGGTGGCGGCCGACGCACTGCTCGCTGGCGAACACGCTGCTCGCTTCGTGGCCCTGTTCGTAGTCGAGGTAATAGCCTTCCTTGTTCATGCGGAAGAAGGTGTCGGGGATGGCGGCCAGCACGGCGCGGTGGTGGGCGTCGGCGATGCGCAGGCGGGTGATGGCGTCGCTGGCGCGCAGCACGTACAGCACGCGGTGGCCGAGGATGGGCCAGTTGATCGGCTTGGAGACGAAATCGGTGGCGCCGGCCTCATAGGCCAGCGTCACGGATTCGAGCTCGTCGCCGCCCGTCACCATGATGATGGGCACGGTGGACTGGGTTTCCATGCGGCGGATTTCGCGGCACACGGCAAAGCCGTCCATGCCGGGCATGTCGACGTCGAGCAGCAGCAGGTCCGGCGTCAGGCGCTGGTAGCAGGCCACGGCTTGCAGGCCGTCTTCGGCCTCGACCGCGTCCAGGCCGACCTGGGCCAGCATTTCCAGCATCAGCAGGCGCATCACGGGATCGTCGTCGGCGACCAGGACCAGGCCGCGCTTGGGGGAGGTGGGCGTCGCCATGTCATATTTCCTTTTCCAGGATAGCTCCCAACGCCTGCCGCACGGCCTGGAAAGATCGTTCCATCTCGGCCAGCAGGATGGCGGCGCCGGCGGTGGTGTCGTTGCGCCCCAGTTGCTCCATCTCCTTGCTGTGCTGCGCCAGCGCGACCGCACCGACGTTGGCGCTGCTCGATTTGAGGCTGTGGGCTGCCTTGCGCAGCTGCACGGTATTGCCGGTGGCAATGGCCTGTTGCAGCGCGCGCAGGTGGCTGGGGGTGTCGTCGAGATAGGCTTGCAGCACGCGCTCCAGCAGCGCGTTGCCGTTGCTGGCGCTCAGGGCGCGGATGTTGTCCAGCGCCTGGCGGTTGATCTCGCCGCCGAACGCGGTGGCGGCTGGGGCGGGCTCTGGCGCGGGCGGCACGGGCGCTTCCTGCGCGGCAGGCGCGCGCGGCAGGCTGATCCAGCGGGCGATGGTCTGCCCCAGCGCCTGCTGCGTGAAGGGTTTGCTCAGGTAGTCGTCCATGCCGGCGGCCAGGCAGGATTCGCGGTCGCCCTGCAGCGCGTTGGCGGTGATGGCGATGATGGGCAGGTTGCGCGCGCGCCCGCGCTGCTGCTCGTGGCGGCGGATTTCCGTGGTTGCGGCGAAACCGTCCATGACCGGCATCTGGCAATCCATCAGGATCAGGTCGAATTCGCCGGCCTGCACCGAATGCAGCGCTTCCTCGCCGTTGCAGGCGCGGCTCACTTCCAGCCCCAGCCCTTCAAGCATGGCGCTGGCGACTTCGACGTTGACCGGATTGTCTTCCGCCAGCAGCACCTTGCGCCGCTTGCGCGCGCGCGGGGCCGGCGTGGGGCCAGGGCTGAGCGCGGCCAGCGGCGGGGCGACCGGGGCGG
>NZ_WHUF01000012.1 GCF_009380165.1 Rugamonas rivuli | reverse complement strand
GGCGTGCCGCCCACCATGCAAGCCGCGCCGGCGCCGTACGCCGGCGGCGCCGCAGCGCCGGCCCTGGCCGCCTCCGCCCCCGCCGCCCAGCCCGCCCCATCGTCCTCGGTCAAGCTGAGCGGCGTGCTGCGCGGCAGCAGCGGCCGCACCACCGTCTGGCTCAACCAGGTGCCGCAGGACAGGGGCGCCCGCGCCGTGCCCGGCCAGGGCGTGGCGCTGCGGCTGTCGTCCGGGCGCCAGGTCATCCTCAAACCGGGCCAGAGCTTCGACTCTTCCAATGGCAATATCCAGGAAATCGGCCACTAGCCGCCGGCGCCAGCGCGGCGCGGCGCTGCTGCTGCTGCTGGCGATGACCAGCGTCGGCGCGGCGGCGGTGCTGATCAGCGCGCTGAGCCACGACAACGGCCAGCAGCGCCGCAGCGCGCTGACGCTGGCGCGCATGGCGCAGGCGCGCGAGGCGCTGATCGGCTTTGCCGCCGTCAACGGCCGCCTGCCGCGCCCGGCCGCGTCGGCCACCGACGGCAGCGAGGCCGAGGCGCCGTGCGCGTCGGAACACGCCTGCACCGGCTTCCTGCCCTGGGTCACGCTGGGCGTGGACGGCGCCGACGGCTGGGGCAAGCTGCTGCGCTACAGCGTCACGCCGGCCTACACGCGGGCGCCGGTGCTGCGCATCTCGGCCGTCGCCACCAAGACCGTGTCCGAACGCGGCGCCAGGGGCGAATCCGAATACCGCGTCGGCCAGGCCAGCTGCGACCTCGGCGCCCAGTGCGCGCCGCTGGTGCTGCTGTCGCACGGCCAGCGCAATTTCGGCACCTCGATGCTGGGCGTGGCGCAGGCCAACACCGCCGCCGGCAACCTGGACGAGCAGCAAAACGCCAGCGACAGCGTGCACTTCATCAGCCGCGCCTTCAGCGCCGATCCGGCCGCGCCCGGCGGCGAGTTCGACGACCTGGTGCTGAGCGTGCCGCTGTCCCTCCTTTACAAACGAATGGCGGCGGCCCACCGCCTGCCTTGAGCCCATGAAGAAACACAGACAACACGGTTTTACCCTGGTTGAAATCGCCATCGTGCTGATCATCGTCGGCCTGATGGTGGGCGGCCTGCTGGCCCCGCTGAGCATGCAGCTGGAGCAGCGCAAGACCTCGGAAACCCAGAAGGCGCTGGAAGATGCGCGCGAAGCGCTGACCGGCTACGCGCTGCGCAACGGCTACCTGCCCTGCCCGGCCATCTCGGCCAGCAACGGCCTGGAGGCGCGCGACGGCAACCATTGCGCCAACGGCCGCCGCAGCGGCTTCCTGCCGTGGGCGACGCTGGGCTTGGCCAAGCTCGACAGCTGGAACCATTTGTTCCGCTACAGCGTCACGCCGGCCTTCAGCGACAGCGGCGCGCTGTTCAACCTGAGCACGCCGCGCGACATCACCGTCGCCACCCGCGACGGCAGCGGCCAGCTGGTGGCGGCCACCGCCGTCAACGACATCCCGGCGGTGATACTCTCGCACGGCAAGAACGGCTACGGCGGCAGCAACGAGCTCGGCGGCCTGATCGCCAACGCCCCCAACAACAACGACGACGAGCAGCTCAACGCCCGCTCGGACACCCAGTTCATCAGCCGCTACGCCAGCGACAGCGCCACCGCGCCGGGCGGCCCGTACGACGACATCGTGGTCTGGCTGTCGCCCAACATCCTGTTCAACCGCATGGTCGCGGTGCAGAAAATCCAATGACGGCCGCGCCGCCCCTGCACCGGCTCCGGGCGGTGCTGCTGATCGCCCGCTACACGCTGCTGGAGGCGCTGCGCAACCGCCTGCCGTGGCTGCTGTTGCTGGCGCTGGCGGCGGCGCTGTGCGTCGGCGGCTTCCTCGGCCAGCTGGCGCTGACCGAAAGCCGGCAACTGCAGGCGGCGCTGGTGGCGGCCGTGCTGCGGCTGGCGGCGGTGTTCCTGATCGCCACCTTCGTCATCGGCAGCATGGCGCGCGAGGCGGCCGACAAGGGCGGCGAACTGCTGCTGTCGCTGGCCCTGCCGCGCGCCGTCTACCTGCTGGGCAAGCTGGCCGGCTACGGCGCGCTGGCGCTGCTGCCGGCGCTGCTGTTCGGCGCCGCCGCGCTGGCGTACGCGCCGGCCGGCCAGGCCGCGTTGTGGGCGGCCTCGCTGCTGGGCGAGCTGTGGATCGTGGCGGCCTTCAGCCTGCTGTGCGCGCTGACCCTGAACCAGACGCTGCCGGCCTTGTCGGCCGCCTGCGCCTTCTACCTGCTGGCGCGCGTGCTGACCACGCTGCAACTGCTGGGCCACGGCGGCACGGCCCAGGCCGGCCTCGGCCAGCGCTGGCTGACGCACGGCCTGGACGCGCTGGCCCTGCTGCTGCCCCACCTGGACGGCTTCGCCCGCAGCGACTGGCTGCTCTACCACAGCGGCAGCCTGGCCGACCTGGGCTCGGTGGCGCTGCAGACCGCGCTGTCGGTGGGCTTGCTGACGGCGGCCGCGCTGTTCGACCTGTACCGGAAAAACCTGTGAACACCAGGCTGCGTCCGCTGTCGTCGGTGCCGCCGGCCGTGCGCCTGCTGCTGGCGGCGGCGCTGGCCTTGCAGCTGGGCTGGCAAGCCACGCGGCCGCCGCCCCAGGTGCGGGCCGAGGCGCTGCCGCCGGCACCACCACCGGCCGCGCTGCAACTGGCGGCGCTGGGCGACCCGGCCGCGCTGTCGCGCCTGCTGATGCTGTATGTGCAGGGCTTCGACGAGCAGGCCGGCGTGCGCATCGCCTGGCGCGACCTGGATTACGGCAAGCTGCGGCTATGGCTGGAGCGCACGCTGGACCTCGATCCGCGCAGCCAGTATCCATTGCTGGCGGCCAGCGAAGTGTATGGCGCGGTCGGCGATCCGGCGCGCGTGCGGCTGATGCTCGACATGGTCTACCAGCGCTTCGGCGAAGACCCGAACCGGCGCTGGCCGTGGCTGGCGCACGCGGCGGTGGTGGCCCGCCACCGCCTGCACGACCTGCCGCTGGCGCTGCGCTACGCCCGGGCGATACGCTTGCAGGCGAGCGGCCCGCAAGTGCCGGCCTGGGCCCGCGAGCTGGAGCTGTTCGTGCTCGAAGACATGAACCAGGCCGAGGCGGCGCGGGCGCTGATCGGCGCGCTGCTGGCCAGCGGCCAGATCACCGATCCCAACGAACTGCGCTTCCTGGAACAACGCCTGCAAAGCATGGGCCCGCCGCCCTAGGCGGACCGGCCGTTTCGGACTATCATGGCGTTTATGCAGCGCAATCCCGATGCGCCCACAACACAATCACTTGCAAGACGTTACGAAAGGATGCCCCATGCGCCGAGCCCAACGCGGCTTTACCCTGGTTGAGATTGCGATTGTCCTGGTCATCATCGGCCTGCTGCTGGGCGGTGTGCTCAAGGGGCAAGGGCTGATCGACAGCGCCAAGGTGAAGAACATCATCCAGCAATCGAACGCGCTGTCGGCGGCGGTCAACTCCTATCAGGACAAGTTCCACGCACTGCCGGGCGACGATCCGCAAGCCACCACCCACGCGCCCGGCGCCACCGGCAACGGCAACGGCGACGGCCAGATCGCCGAGTACCAGCTGGCGCCGCAGCACCTGGCGCTGGCCGGCTTCATCACCGGCTCGTTCAACGGCACCACCGACTTCATGACCAGCGCCCAGGGCGGCGCGGTCTACATCTACAACGACGCGGTGGGCGGCCGCGCCGGCAACGGCATCCGCATCGACAACCTGCCGGATTCGTTTGCCGAACAGGTCGACAGCAAGCTCGACGACGGCAAATACAACACCGGCTCGGTGCGCGCCACCGCCGTCTACACCAACAACGGCACCGTCATCCAGCGCACCGCCCTGTTCTTCTGACGCCATGGCGGCACTCGCCGGCGCACGGCCGCCGGTCAATTCGCGGCTTGAGCGCCCGAAAACGGATTGATTAACCGCGTCCCTGCGCCGGTGCCGGTGCTGCACGCGGTAGCCGCGCGCCCCTCGCTCGCCAGGCGCTGTTTGAAATAGGCCAGCCGCTCGGCCTCGCCCGGATCCGCCCGGTCCGGGTGAAAATTCTGCGCAAAGTACATCGCCTTGCCGGCATCGGCCGGGCCCAGGCTACCGTCGTCATAATGCATGGCCAGGAATAAATTGGCTTCGGCCAGTCCGGCGCCGGCAGCGCTCAGTGCGTTGCGCTCTATCGACGCAAGCTGGTCGCCTTGAGCGTTGGCCCCGTCCGCCAGCCCGACCTGGTGGACCACCAGGCCATTGGCCGCGGCCAGCAACCGCGCCTCGGCCGAATGCGGCAGGACGCTATCGAGCGTGGCGAGCGGGTTGCGTCGGAGGCATCGGGCACAGGCAGGGTGCAAGGCGGATAAGTGGCGGCTTCAACAGAAACAGTTGGCCGATGCGCTGGCGCCCCGCCATCCACCGGCCTGACAGCGACAGCCGGCGGCGGCGACGGGGCGGTGACAAACCACCACGTCAAGCCGGCCGCGATCAGCACGGCGGCCGACACGCCGGAGACAATTTTTTTCATTGAGTGACTATAAATCTATCGCCGATAAACCATCCGCAAGATGCAGCTTGTCCGCATTGTCACGCCACCCCGTCATCACGTGCCTGACCTTGCCTTCTTTGACGAAATAGAAGGTGGGCGTCTGGCGCATATCCAGCATCGTCCAGCCGCGCCAATGATAAGCCAGGGATATCGGCAGGGATGGATACTGTTGATTCCATGCGATGAAGTCATCAACATCGAGGTCCATCTGGTGCGGCGCCAGCAGCTGCAAGCTCCCGTTCAAGCGCCGCATCAGCATCGGATCGTCCTTCATCGCCGTGAAAGCGTTCTGCGAAAAATGGCAGCCGGGATTGGTGATCATTAGCACCGTAGGTCGCAGCGGCAGCGGAGCAGCCGTCGCAAACAGCTCACTGCGTCCGGAGACCAGGTGCATCAGGGTGGGCGTGGCGACTCCGGCGCCGGTGGACATGCGTATCTCCGGCGCCGTCTTGAGTCGATCGGGAAAGCGCTGCGCCAGCCGCCTGGCGAGATCCAGGCGCCGGCAGTAATAGCAGGCGTTGTAGGTCTGCTGCCGCTGCAGCGGCGTCACCTGCATGCGCTGCTCCAGCAGCGCATAGACCTGGTAGAGGTGAGCGAGAACCTGCTGATCGGCCGTATAAAAGATTATCGCGTACAACGCGTCAAAGGCGGCGGCCACTTCGCGCGTCGTCATACTCTTCAACTGTCCGACCGACTTGGCCGCGCGCAGCCTTTGGGCATAGTAGGCCTGGTATAGCAGCGCGGCATCGGTTTGCGGCAAATGCAGGGACCAGACGTATTCCTCGAATACCCGCGGCGCAAGCTCAAGGGCGGCAGGCCTGGCGGCGCGCACCAGCGGCGTGGCGGCTGCCCACGCGCCCAGTCCGGCCGCCAGCCGCAAGGCGCGGCGGCGTGGCGTCGATACGGATTCGAGCATCGGCGTATCCGGTCGGCCGCACTGGAAATTCAGCATCCCTTGCGACAGATACTGAAGTTTTTGACTTCACAGGTGGCGCGCGCAACACACGCATAGCCGGCGACGTCCTTATCCGTGGTATCGCTCGGGTCCGGCGCAGGAGGTGGGGTCGGCTCAGCCGGCGTGCCGCCGCCGTCATCCCAGCCGCTTCCGCCGTCTTCACCGCATTCGCTACTGCCGCAGCGTTCCAGGCTGACGAGCAAGTGACGGTCTTTCATCGAGACCACGCGCGTCGGCTTCATCAGCGCGATCGTGTTGCGCGCACCAAACAAGGCGAGTAATTTATCAATCTGGGTGGGCGTCAGTTCGGCCTGCAGATCGCGATACGAAAAGCCGGTCAAGCCGGACTGGTTGAAGGTCAGGCTGTCGATGAATGCGCGGCGCCCCGCCGGCGTCAATGGAGAAAAAGCCGATTGATACGCAGGCGTCACCGCCAAATAACGATCCAGATCCTGCTTGGACTTGATCGGCGCCAGCAAGCGGTCCAGCCTGGAGGCGGTACGCACCGATTCCACCGCCGATACCGCAGGTGCCGAGACCACACCCAGCACGGCGCCGGTCAACAGAAGACACCGCAAGGATTTTTTAAGCATGACTAATTTTATTAATTTAAAGAATATCAATTCTATCAATGTTTTCTTCTGCAAATTCTCTGAAATTGTCACAAAGCAAGTTCATTGATATCGCAAATTAAAAGCACGTGCGTACTTTTATTCGACTAGAATAGCTGACACTTACAACAGCGGGAGACAGCATGTTCGAAGAATTCATCGGTACCAAGGAAGTGTCGGCACGCCACCAGTTCGACGTGGCGGCGCTCGACGCCTGGCTGCGCCAGCACGTCGCCGGCTATCCGGACGGCGCGCTAGTCGTGGAACAGTTCAAGGGCGGCCAGTCCAACCCCACCTACAAGCTCAACATCGCCGGCCAACACTATGTGCTGCGCACCAAGCCGGCGCCGGCCGCCAAGCTGCTGCCGTCGGCCCACGCGATCGAACGCGAGTACCGCGTGATGGATGCGCTCAACCGGCACGGCTTCCCGGCGCCGCGCCAGTATGCGCTGTGCACCGACGAGGACGTGATCGGCCGCGCCTTCTACGTGATGGAGTTCGTCGAAGGCCGCGTGCTGTGGGACCAGGCCCTGCCCGGCATGACGCCGGCCGGGCGCGGCGCCATCTACGATGAGCTCAACCGCGTGATCGCCCAGCTGCACACGGTGGACTACGCCGCCATCGGCCTGGCCGACTACGGCAAGCCCGGCAACTACTTCGCGCGCCAGATCGAGCGCTGGAGCAAGCAATACCTGGCCGCGCAGACCGAGACCATAGACGCCATGGACCAGCTGATCGCCTGGCTGCCGGCCCACATTCCGCCGGGCGAAGACACCTCCATCGTGCACGGCGACTTCCGCCTCGATAACATGCTGTTCCACCCGACCGAGCCGCGCATCCTGGCCGTGCTGGACTGGGAACTGTCGACGCTGGGCCACCCCTTCGCCGATTTTTCCTACCACTGCATGAGCTGGCACATCGAACCCGGCCAGTTCCGCGGCATCGCCGGGCTGGACCTGCAGGCGCTGGGCATCCCGTCGCAGCAGGAGTACATCGCCCGCTACGCCGAGCGCACCGGCAAGACCATCCGGCTGGAGGATTTCAACTTCTACCTGGCGTTCAATATGTTCCGCCTGGCGAGCATCATGCAAGGCATCATGAAACGCTACGTGGACGGCACCGCCGCCAGCGCCCAGGCGCTGGAATCGGGCCGCATGGCGCGGCCGATGGCCGAGCTGGCCTGGGCCTACGCCTGCGGCAAAAAGATCTGACCGGGCCGGGACAAAATCACTTTCTGAAAACCCCGGCCTCGGCTACTATCGTGCTGCCAGCCTGATACTGCACCCGGGGTTCTTCACGTGCCAGAAACGAAACGCCAACGCCTGCCCTCCATCCGCTCGCAGATCGCGCTGCTGGTGCTGGCGTGCGCGCTGCCGACGGTGATCGGCTTCGGCGCCGTGGTCAACCAGTTCTACCAGCGCGAGCGCGAGTCGCTGATGGAGGATACCCAGAAGTCGGCCCGCATGGTGGCCGCCGCCATCGACCGCGACCTGCTGCAATCGGACAGCGCCGCGCGCGCGCTGGCCACCTCGCCCAGCCTGCGCAGCGGCGACCTGGCGGCGCTGCGGCTGCAAGCCGGCGCGCTGCTGGGGCCGCAGTTCCCGGCGTCCCAGTTCATCCTCAGCGACGCCGGCGGCAAGACCCTGCTGAACGTCGGCGCCCCGCTGCCGGACACGCTCAACCCCACCAACAATCTGCGCCGGCTGGCGCCGCTGTACGCCCAGGCGCGCGCGCAGCTGTCGGTGGTGTATATCGAAGGCAGCGCCATGCTGGCGTTGGACGTGCCGGTGTTTGTCGACAGCCGCCTGAGCTACGCGCTGACCGCGCTGCTCAAGCCCGAACGGCTGACCAACATCCTGCGCGACGAAAAAATCAGCCAGCAGCAGGTGATGACGCTGTACGACCCGGAAGGCGTGGTCGTGGCCCAGGCCGGCGGCCCGCGCCTGCTGCTGGGCCAGCCGGCCGAGCCGGCGCTGCGGGCCCAGCTGCGCGAGCGCAGCGAGGCGCTGCTGAGCACCGAGACGGCCGACGGCACGCCGGTGTATTTCGGCTTCAGCCGCTCGCCGGTCAGCCGCGCCACGGTGGCCATCGCCACGCCGCAAGACCTGGCGCTGCGCGAGCTGCTGAGCGCCGTCACCGCCATTTCGCTGGCCATGGCGGCGGTGCTGCTGGCCGGCTTTTCGCTGGCCTGGTGGGTCGGCGGCCGCATCGCCCGCTCGGTGAGCGACCTGGTCGGGCCGGCCCAGGCGCTGGCCAGCGGCAGCCCGTTCACGCTGGGGGCGATGACCTTCCGCGAGGCCGACGCCGTGGGGCAGGCCTTCCGCGCGCTGGAGCGCGACCTGCGCCGCAACCAGGCCGAGCTGGAACAACTGGTGGCCGACCGCACCGCGCAGCTGGAAAAGAACCGCGCCCAGCTGGAAACCCTGTACGCCACCGCGCCGGTCGGCCTCAGCTATGTCGACCAGGAGCTGCGCTTCGTGCGCCTCAACGATTACCTGGCCGCGCTGAACCGCCAGCCGGTGATCGCCCACCTGGGCCGCCACGTGGCCGAGATGATCCCCGACCCCGAAGTGCGGCGCAGCGTGCTGGCCGACTACCGCGCCGTGCTCGACAGCGGCCGGCCGCTGACCGGCCTGCAGCGCTCCGGCCACCCGGCCGCCTCGCCGGAACAGCTGTGCCACTGGGTGGTCAGCTACTATCCGCAGTTCGGCACCGACGGCCGCATCATCGGCATCACCGGCCTGCTGATGGACGTGACCGAGCTCAAGCGGGTGGAGGCGGAGCTGCGGCAATCGCGCCAGCTGATGAGTTCGATGGTGGAAAACATGCCGGCGATGATATTCCTGAAGCGCGCCTCCGACCTGCGCTACGAAATGTTCAACCGCTACGGCGCCCAGCTGCACGGCCACACGCGCGGCGAAGAGCTGATCGGCAAGAGCGACTACGATTTCGTGTCGGCCGCCGAGGCCGACTTCTTCACCGCCGCCGACCGCCGCGTGCTGGCCGCCGAGGCCGGCGTCGTCACCGAGGTTGCCGAGGAACCGATCACCACCAACGGCGTGACGCGCTACCTGACCACCCGCAAGGTGGCGCTGCGCGACGATAGCGGCGTGGCCACCCACGTGCTGGGCATCTCGCTCGACATCACCGAGCGCAAGCAGGCCAAGGAAGCGCTGCGCGCCACCGTGGCCCAGCTGGCGCAGAGCGAGCATTTCGTCCGCACCGTGACCGACAATCTGCCCGGCATGGTGGCCTACTGGGACGCCAGCCTGCACTGCCGTTTCGCCAACCGCTACTTCCTCGAATGGCACGGCCGCGCCGCCGACCAGATGCTGGGCGCGCGCATGCCCGAGGTGCTGGGCGCGGAGCAGTATGCGTTCAGCGCGCCATACGTGCGGCGCGCGCTGGACGGCGAGCCGCAGGGCTTTGCCGACCGGCTGCGCTGGCCGTCGGGCGACGTCAGCCACACCTGGGTCAACTACATCCCCGACGTCGACGAACGCGGCCAGGTGCGCGGCTTCTTCGTGCTGGTGTCCGACGTCACCGAGCTGAAGGAAACCGAATTGCACCTGCAGGAACTGAACGACGAACTGGTGCTGGCGCGCGACCGCGCCGAGGCCGCCAACCGCGCCAAGAGCGAATTCCTGGCCAATATGAGCCACGAAATCCGCACGCCGATGAACGCCATCATCGGCCTGGCGCGGCTGCTGGAAGAGGCGCCGCTGGCCACGCGCGAGCGCGGCTACCTGGACAAGATCCAGCTGGCCACGCAGTCGCTGCTGGGCCTGGTCAACGACGTGCTGGATTTCTCGCGGGTGGAGGCCGGCCAGCTGGTGCTCGAACACGCGGCCTTCAGCCTGGAGCACATCCTCGGCAGCATCAGCGTGCTGGTCGGCGGCAGCGCCTACGACAAGGGCATCGAACTGGTCTACGACATCGACCCGCGGTTGCCGGCCGAGCTGGCGGGCGACCCGATGCGGCTGCAGCAGGTGCTGCTCAACCTGATCAGCAACGCCATCAAGTTCACCGAGCGCGGCGAAGTGGTGCTGCAACTGCGCCAGGCGGCGGGCACGGCACGGCCGGAGCAACGCGCGATCTTGCTGGAGTTCCGCGTGCGCGACACCGGCATCGGCATCCCGCCCGAGCAGCAGGCCCACATCTTCGACGCCTTCTCGCAGGCCGACAGCAGCACCAGCCGCAAGTTCGGCGGCGCCGGCCTGGGCCTGGCGATCTGCCGCCAGCTGGCCGACATGATGGGCGGCGCCATCGAGGTCCGCAGCACGCCGGGCCAGGGGTCGGAATTCCTGTTCACCTGCCCGTTCGAATGCGTGGCGCCGGCCGCCGCCGCGGCATCGCCGCCGGTCGCCGGCCTGCGGGTGCTGGTGGTCGACGACAGCGCCGCCGTGCGCGACGCCCTGCAGGCCGCCTGCGACCACCTGGGCTGGATCGCCGTCGCCGCGGCCGACGCCGTCACGGCGGTGGCGCTGCTGCAGGACAGCCAGCGCCTGGACCGCCCCTACGAGCTGCTGCTGCTGGACCGCGACATGCCGGACATGGACGGTGCCGCCATGCTGGGCTATATCCAGGCCGACCTGGCGCTGCCGCTGCCGCCGGTGCTGATGATGGTGTCCGAACACGCGGCGGCGGCCCAGGCCCTGCTGTCGGGCAGCCTGGGCGTGGCCGGCGTCCTGTCCAAGCCGGTCAGCCCGGCGCGGCTGCGGGATCGGGTCGCCGCGCTGGGCGCCGGCGCCGGCGGCGATGCCGGCACGGCGCCGCACCACCCGCATGCGCCGCTGCAAGGACGGCTGGACGGCATGCGCATCCTGCTGGTCGAGGACAATGAAATCAACCAGGAAGTGGCGCAGTACATCCTGCTGCACGCCGGCGCCACGGTCGATACGGTGGCCAACGGCCAGCTGGCGGTCGACCTGCTGCGCGCCGATCCGCTGCGCTGCGACGTGGTGCTGATGGACGTGCAGATGCCGGTGCTGAACGGCTACGACGCCACGCGGGCGATCCGCGCCCTTGGCGGCGCGCTGGCGCAGCTGCCCATCGTCGCCATGACCGCCAACGTGATGGACGACGACCGCCGCCGCGCCGACGAGGCCGGCATGGACGCGCACGTGGCCAAACCCATCGACGTCGAGGAAATGCTCAGCGTGCTGATACGGCTGGCGAGCCGCGCCGCCGCGCCGCAGGTCGCTGCGGCCGCTGCCGCCACCGCCGGAGTGCCGGACCTGGCCGCCCTGCCGCCCCTGCCCGGCATCGACCTCGACGCCGCGCTGGCCCGGCTGGGCGGCAACCGCGAGGCCCTGATGGCGCTGCTCAAGCGTTTCGAACAATCGCAGGGCGGCACCGTGACCGAGGTCAAGGCGCTGCTGGCGGCCGGCCAGCGCCAGCAGGCCGCGCAAAGCCTGCACCGGCTGCGCGGCGTGGCCGCCAACCTGGGCGCCACCGAGGTCGCCGCCCTGACCTCCGCCGCCGAAGCGGCCCTGCGCCAGGATCCCGACATGGCCACGCTGCAAGCCGCGCTGGACCCGCTGGAGCAGGCGCTGCAACGCGTGGCGGCCGGCGCCCGCCAGCTGTCGGCGCCGGCTTCGGCGCCGGCTTCGGATATTCCGGCCAGCAACAATGTGGCGCACGACTTGCCGCAAAAGCTGGCGGAGTTACAAAGTTTGCTTCAGAATAACAACTTGAAAGCCTTGGAGCACTTCCAGCAACTGCGGCCCGCGCTGGCGGCGGCGGAACCGGTCCGGGCGCTGGCGGAAGCGGTCGAAACGCTGAACTTCAAGGTGGCGCAGAAAATGGTGGAAGACATGTTGCAGCGAAAGGAAAGTGCATGAGTTGGACCGACCTGGCCAGGAATGGACGGATACTCGTGGTCGACGACGCCATGGAAAACATCCAGATCCTGCACCACGCCTTGCGCGACGAGCATGAAGTGCTGTTCGCGCTGGACGGCGAGAAGGCGCTGGAACTGGCGCTGGAGCAGCAGCCCGACCTGATCCTGCTGGACGCCGTCATGCCCGGCATGGATGGCTACGCGGTGTGCGCGGCGCTGCGGGCTTCGCCGCGGCTGCAGGACATCCCGGTGATCTTCGTCACCGCGCTGAGCCAGCCGGAAGATGAAACCCGCGCGCTGGAAGCGGGCGCGGTCGACTTCATCAGCAAGCCCTTCAACGTGGCGGTGGTGCGCGCCCGCGTGCGCAGCCAGCTGACCATCAAGCGCCAGGCCGACGCCATGCGCGAACTGAGCATGACCGACGGCCTGACCGGCGTGGCCAACCGCCGCAGCTTCAACGACACGCTGGACGCCGAATGGCGCCGCTGCGCGCGCGCCGGCCTGCCGCTGTCGGTGATCATGATCGACATCGACCACTTCAAGCTGTACAACGACCACTACGGCCACCAGGCCGGCGACCTGTGCCTGCAACAGGTGAGCGCGGCGATGGCGCGCTGCGCCTCGCGGCCGCAGGACATGCTGGCACGCTACGGCGGCGAGGAATTCATCCTGCTGCTGCCGCAGGAAGCGGCCGATGGCGCCGAGGTGGTGGCCCGCCGCATCCTCGACGAGGTGGGCCGGCTGGCGGTGCCGCACGCGGCCTCGACGACGGCGCCGCACGTGACGGTCAGCCTGGGCGTGTGCACGGTGCTGCCGCCGCTCGACGGCACCGACGCCAACGCCCTGATACGGCTGGCCGACAAGCAGCTCTATCTCGCCAAGCAGGGCGGCCGCAACCGCCACTGCACGACGCTGGCGGCCTAGCCTCAGTCGCGGCGCATCAGGAACTCGGCGACGCAGACCGGCTTGTCGCCGCCCTCGCGCTCCACCACCACCGCCCACTGGATTTGCGCGCCGCCGGCGATATCGTCGATGGCGGCGATGCTCAGCCGCGCCCGCACCCGGCTGCCGGCCGGCACCGGCGCCGGAAAGCGCACCTTGTTCAGGCCGTAGTTCAAGCCCATCGTCATGTCCACCATGTGCAGCGCGTTGACCAGCAAGGCCGGCAGCAGCGCCAGCGTCAGGAAGCCGTGCGCCACCGTCGCGCCGTACGGCGATTCGCGCACCGCCCGTTCGGGGTCGGTGTGTATCCACTGATGGTCGCTGGTGGCGTCGGCGAACAGATCGATGCGCTGCTGGGTGATCTCCACCCAGTCCGACACCGCCACTTCGTTGCCGATCTCGGCCTTCATGGCCGCCAGGTTGGCGAAGCTGCGCATCAGGAGTGCTGCTGGAAACCGCGCTGGGCGATGAAACGCTCCAGGTGGTGGTCGACATCGCCCAGCGTCAGCTCGATCATCGCCAGCCGCTTGAAGTGGTGGGCGGCCGGCAGTTCGTCGGTGACGCCCATGCCGCCGTGCAGCTGTACCGCCTGCTGGCCCAGGAACTTCGACGCCTGGCCGACCCGCACCTTGGCCGCCGACACCACGCGCCGGCGCTCCTCGGCATCGCCGCAGGACATGCGGGCCGCCGCCAGCATCGCCATCGAGCGCGCCTGTTCCAGATGGATGTACATATCGGCCATGCGGTGCTGCAGCGCCTGGAAGCCGCCGATCGGCGTGCCGAACTGCTTGCGCGTCTTCAGGTAGTCCAGCGTGGCGGCGAACAGCGCATCCATCGCGCCCACCGCTTCCGCGCACAGCAGGCTGGCGCCGTAGTCGGCCGCCTCGTCCAGCATGTCCCAGCCGCCGCCCAGCTTGCCCAGCAGCGCCGACGCCGGCACCGCCACATGACTGAACTGCACGGTGGCGGCGCGCTGGCCGTCGATGGTGCGGTAGTCGCGCACGATCACGCCCGGCGTATCGGCCGGCACCACGAACAGGCTGATGCCGTTGGTGTCGCGCTGGGCGCCGGCACTGCGGGCCGAGACGATCAGGGCGCCGGCTTGGCCGCCGTGGACCACCACGGTCTTGGTGCCGTCGATGCGGTAGCCTTCGCCGTTGATGCTGGCGATGGTCTTGATGTCCGACAGCTCATGGCGCGAGTGCTTCTCGCCCAGCGCGCAGGCCAGTTTCAGTTCGCCGCTGGCGACTTCTTCCAGCAGATGGTGCTGGTTGCCGGCCAGCTTGAGGAATTGCGCGCCCCAGACGGTGGCGAAGTAAGGCTCGACCACCAGGCCGCGGCCGATTTCCTGCATCACCACCCACAGGTCGACCGCGCTGCCGTCGAAGCCGCCCTGCTCTTCCGGCACCGGCAGCGCCGTCATGCCCAGCTCGACCAGCGTGTTCCAGGCCACGTCGGACACGCCCGATTGCGAATGCACGATGCGGTGGCGCACGTCGAAGCCGTAGTCCTTGTCGACCCAGCGGCGCAGGGCGTCGGCGAACTGCTGCTGCTCTTCTTTCAAATTAAAATCCATCGCTGCCCCTTACAGTCCCAGGATCATCTGGGTGATGATGTTTTTCTGAATCTCGTTCGAACCGCCGTAGATCGACGTCTTGCGGAAATTGAAGTAGTAGCCGGCCAGCGGCGCGGCGGCGTCGTCGCCGGTGACGGCGTGGTCGGCCTTGCCTTCGAGGTAGTCGGTGTCGAACGGCAGCGCGTCCGGGCCCAGGGCCTCGACCATCAGCTCGGTGAGCAGTTGCTGGATTTCCGAACCGCGCACCTTCAGCAGCGACGCTTCAGGTCCGGGCGCGTGCGACTCGCGGGTGATCACGCGCAGCACCGTGGTTTCCAGCGCCATCAATTCGATTTCCAGGCTGGCCACCTTGGCGGCGTAGACCGGATCCTGCAGCAGCGGCTTGCCGTGCTTGTAGTGTTCGGAGGCGATCTTCTTCAGGAACAGCAGCTCGCGCTTGGAGCGGCCGACGGCGGCGATGCCGGTGCGCTCGTGGCCCAGCAGGTATTTGGCGTAGGTCCAGCCCTTGTTTTCCTGGCCGATCAGGTTCTGCACCGGCACCTTGACGTTGTCGAAGAAGACTTCGTTCACCTCGTGGTCTTCGTCCAGCATGATGATGGGGCGGATCGTGATGCCGGGGGTCTTCATGTCGATCAGCAGGAAGGAGATGCCCTCCTGCTTGCGCACGGTGGTGTCGGTGCGGACCAGGCAGAAGATCATGTCGGCGTGCTGGGCCAGCGTAGTCCAGGTCTTCTGGCCGTTGACGATGTAGTGGTCGCCGTCGCGTTCGGCGGTGGTCTTCAGCGAGGCCAGGTCGGAGCCGGAGCCGGGTTCGGAGTAACCCTGGCACCACCAGTCTTCGCAGCTGAGGATGCGCGGCAGATAGTGGGCCTTCTGCGCCTCGTTACCGAAGGCCATGATGACCGGCGCCACCATGTTGACGCCGAACGGCAGGATGGGCGGGGTGCCGGCGCGGGCGCACTCTTCTTCCCAGATGTGGCGCTGGGTGGCGGTCCAGCCCGGACCGCCATGTTCGACCGGCCAGGCCGGCGCGGCCCAGCCCTGGCGGGCGACGATCTGGTGCCAGCGCACGTAATCCTGGCGGCTCAGGCGCAGATGGTTGCGGACCTTCTTCTGCAGATCGCTGGGCAGGTTAGCGTCGAGAAAAGCGCGCACCGTATCGCGAAACGCCAGATCCGCCGCCGAGTAGTTCAAATCCATGCTGTCTCCATATTCTTATGACCCGCTAAAAAAGCACGGTCGTTCAAATAATTGTACCCGATATCCTGCCCGGTATTGTGGCATTTTTAAAGGGCGACAGAATGGCGTTGTTTCCAAAACCCGGGGCCACATTAGGCCCCGGGTTAGCCGCTTATTTCATGGTGTAGCTTTGCTGTGCCGTATCGACGGCGTAGTTATGCGCGGTGTCCCAGTAGGTGAAGCTGTAGTTCACCACGTCGCCGATCTTCAGGCCGCTCGCGGTGTAGCTGTTGACGCCGGCGTTCTGCGTCATCCGCACGTTCAGCTGGCCGCCGCCGTTGACGGTGTAGTGCACGTCCGCCCAGCTGCTCGAATTGAACGAGAACTTCAACATCGTCGCGCTGGTTTGCTGCACGGCCGGGGTCGGAGTTGGCGTCGGGGTTGGCGTGGGTGTCGGAGTCGGCGTCGGTGTGGGCGTAGGCGTCGGGGTTGGCGTCGGCACGCCGGTATCCCAGACGATGTCGTCGATCGCCATCTGGAACGCCGAGCTCGGCAGTGCCGCGCCGTCGCTGGCGATCTGGAACAGGTCCAGCATCGACTGCAAGGCGATCTTGCTGCCGGCCAGGTCGGCCACCGGTATCGTCGCCGTGCCCCAGTCGCCGTTGCGCACCAGGCCGTAGGTCGTCGCATTGGCCGGGAACTTCACCGCGTTCTGGTTGGTGTAGGTATCCTGCACGCCCACCGTGAACGCCACGTTGGCCGGGATCTTGATCTTCAGCTTCATGGTGCCGTTGCGGAAGTTGCTCATGTCCCGCGCCTGGCGCGATTCCACGCTGCCGCCGAACCACTGCCCCGGCGTGTTGAAACTCCACGCCATCACATTGCTACCCTCGTACGGCGGCAGATTGCCCGGCGTGACGGAGGCGTTGTTCCACACGAAGATGTCGGATGTGGTGCCCGCCACCAGCTTGTTGTTGACCACCGTGTTGTCGGTGAAGACGCCGAACTTGCCCACTTCCGGCGTGCTCTGGCTGCCCAGTTTGACAGTGCCCTTGCCGTCCAGCTGGTACACGCGCACATAGTCGACATACATGGTGCCCGGCAGCGGCGCCGTCACCTGCGCAGGCGTGGCCGCGTCGGTGAAGTTGCCGCCCACGGCCAGGTTGAACAGCAGGTAAAACGGCGCTTGCAACGAAGTCGAATTGACCGGCAGCGGATTGTTGTACATGTCGCGCTCGACGCCATTGTCCACCACCGTGAAGCGCATCTGCGTGTCGGTCCAGTACAGGCGGTAGATGACGAAGCGGTTCGCCAGCGACTGGGTCGGCGTGTACCAGTTCTTGGTCTGCCACGCGGTCGAGGCGGCGCAGCTCTCGTTGCCCGGCACGCAGGCGGCCTGCTGCCAGGTGATGACGTTGGAGCCGGCAAAATTATCGATCGCAGGGGTCGGACTGCCGGCCGCCGCGCGGCTGCTGGCCTTGTGGCCCATCTCAAGGATGTCGATCTCGCCGTTGCGCGGCCAGCTCTGCGGGCTGACGCCCAGCATCCACGCGGCCGGCCACAAGCCGGTGCCCAGCGGCGGCGTCGACATGCGGATCTCGACCATGCCGTACTGCACCTGCACCTTGCCGAAGGAGCCGATTTTGCCGGAGGTGAAGACGTTGCTGCCCACCGTCTGGTTCTGGGCCTTGATCGCCAGCGCCCGCGTGTTCGGCTCGAACGGCACGTTGACGATGGAGAGATTGTTGGGGCTGTAGTACTCCAGCTCCTGGTTGCCATAGCCGCACAGGTTGATCTGGCAGCCGTTGCCGTCCACCGCCGTCCACACCGCAGTGTTGAGCGTGGCGCCGTTGAATTCCTCGGACCACAGCAGCGGCCCGATGACGGGACTGGTGACGCTGGCCGACACTTGCGTGCCGTAAGCCATCAGGATGCCGGCGGCGACGGCGGACAGAACGAATTTCTGTTTTTTCACAATGTATGACTCCTCGTTTCCATGCTTCCACATTTCGAACCGGACGGCCGTCCGGCCCGCACCTTCGCCGGCAACACCGGCTATTCCGCTTGCGGACAGGGAGATGGAACGAGGCGCGGCGCAGGAAAAAATGGGCGCAGGGGCGCCATCGCTACGAGGCGTTTCTCTTGTATTTGCAGTCTCCGTGCCGGCCGGGTCGACGCCCGGGCTCTGTCGCTGATTAGAATTGGAAACGATTCCAATTCCATATCCAAAATATATTCTGATTAATATTTTTTGTCAACGCAGACGCGCAAACGTGTGCGGGTTTTACCCCGCTCAGTCGACGGTGATGAGCAGATCGCGGCCCTTGCTGGCGGCGTTGCCGGCGTAGTCTTCGGCGGTGATGCGCAGGGTGTACTGGCCGGAGCCGAGGGCGCCGACCTTCCACGCGCCCGGCGTCAGCTTGCCGTGGATCAGCGTGTTGTTGATGGCGTAGGAGAAGCGCGTCTCGGCGGCGCCATGCACGGTGATGCCGCTGCTGCCCGAGTAAGCCAGCTTGACCGCCTCACGGTTGCGCGGCAGGCGGTCGTACAGCTGGGTGATCAGCGGCTGTTCCATGCCGGGGATCACTTCGCCGTCGGCATTGAGCAACTGGTAGCCCAGCTTGTACAAGCCCAGGCGGCGGCGGGCCT
The DNA here is from genome assembly GCF_009380165.1 of Rugamonas rivuli. Taxonomy (GTDB): domain Bacteria; phylum Pseudomonadota; class Gammaproteobacteria; order Burkholderiales; family Burkholderiaceae_D; genus Rugamonas; species Rugamonas rivuli. Next base: position 134,199 of record NZ_WHUF01000012.1, on the reverse strand, counting down.
GGTTGCCGTTCATCTGGTCGAAGGCGTCGACGACGATCTGCACTTCACCCAGGCCGCGCGGCACCAGCAGGCGGCCGTCGACCTTTTCCTTGAGCGGCTTGCCGCTGCTGTCGGTCAGCGTGATGGACTGGATCTGCGGCGCGATGGTGTCCTCCAGATCGACGAACGGCAGCGTCAGCGGATTGAGGGCGTCGCCGTTCGGCTTGTAGTCGAGGTGCACATGAGCCATGCGGTTGACGGTGCCCAGCGTTTCACCCACGACGAAGCGGGTGCCGCGCTTGACGCGCACGGCGGCCGGCACGCCCTTCTCGTCCTTCAGCAACTGGAAGCGCGGATCGAGCAGCTTGTCGTTGGCGCCGCGGCCGACGCGCATGTGGATGTACTGCAGGCCGTCCAGCGCCAGCCCTTCCGACAGTTCGCCATAACCCCAGCTGGCGCGCGGATCGGCGACCTTGCCGGCGGTGACGGCCAGCACCGGCGTGCCGATGGCCGCCTGCACGTCCAGCCCCGAATGGAAATGGTCGCGGCTTTCGCCGTCGAAATTGCCGCGCACCTCGCCCATCAGGCCGACCACTTCATGCGCCTTGTCCTGCGGCTTGATCGGCCACAGCATGGTGGCGCTGTGGGAAGGCGCCGGGGGCAGCGGCAATTCCGGCGCGGCCGCCTGGCCGGCCAGCGCCAGCGCCACGTGGTGCAGGCGGAAGGTGGCGGCGTCGGTCACGAACAGTGAGCCATCCTTGGCCAGCGCCACGCCGCGCGGCGCGTAGAAACGCACGCTGCCATCCGATCCGTAGCCGGGTTGCGGCGGATGGTCGGCATCGTCCAGCGTCAGCACGTCGCCGGTCGGGCTGATCTGCGCCAGCCGGCCGTGGGCATTGCTGCTCGCGTACAGATAGCCGTCCGGCGTCAGCGCCAGCCCGACCGGGGCGCGCAGCAGCGCGTTGCGGTCGTCGTCATCGGCCTGGGCGACGGTGCTGACCTTGCCGTCCTTGCCCAGCTTGCGGATCGCGTGGTTGCCGGTGTCGGCGATGTACAGATCGCCGGCGGCGCTGAGCGCCAGGCCGGTGGGCGTATCGAACAGCGCCTGCGCGGCGGCGCCGTCGGACTTGCCGGCACGGCTGCCGCCGGCGATGGTGGTGACATCGCCGTTGGGCGCGATGCGGCGGATACGATCGTTGTAGGTGTCGGAGACGTAGACCACGCCGGCCGCGTCCACCGCGATGCCGACCGGGCCGTTGAACTGCGCTGCCGCGCCACGGCCATCCTTGTCGCCCGGCAGACCGTCGCCAGCCAGCGTGCTGACCACGCCTTCGGGCGTCACCTTGCGGATGGCGTTGTTACCGGTGTCGGCCACGTACAGGTTGCCGGCGGCGTCGATCGCCAGTCCGGACGGTGTATTGAAAGCGGCCGCCTTGCCCGCCCCTTCCGCATAGCCCTCGACGCCACCGGCCAGCGTGGTGGTGGTCCCATCCAGGGCGATCTTGCGGATGCTGTTGTTGTCGCCGCCGTCGGCCACGTACAGGTTGCCGGCGCCATCGATGACGACGCCGAACGGATCGGCAAAGCGCGTGCTGCGGCCGTGGCCGTTGTTCGCGCCCGGCAAGCCGTCGCCGGCGATGGAGGTGACGCGCGCGCTCCAGTGCGGCTGCGTGCCTTTGGCCGCCGTCGGCTGCGCCACGTCGGTGCTGGCGTCGCCGCCGGAATGGGTCAGGATATAGGCCGCCCCGCCCCCGCCCAACGCGCCGCCGAACGCCAACGCTGCGGCGATTAACTTGAATTGGGTAGGAGTCACGTTGTGCAAGCCCAAAAGTTGATCTAAAGAAAATATCTTAACCGATCTTCGGCGGACAGGCAAAAATCGGGCAAAAAAAAGCCCGCTACAGGAGCGGGCTAAATCTATTTCCTTGGAGGAGATAGAGGAGACAGGTGAATGATGCTGCATCGCGGAATATATATCCAATTTATATTGGCAATACCAGAAATATCCGCGATGAATAACTCGTAAAAAACCCCGCGACCAGCGCGGGGTTTTTATGGAGCACGGCAACTTACTTGCCTCTTACTTGCCTCTTACTTGCCCGCCTCCACAGCGTACGGCAGCACGCGCGACGCCATGCGCGTGTCGGTCTTGAGCAGGCTGACCTCGTCGGCCAGGATGTGCACCGCTTCGTTCAGCAGCACGTCCTTGGCGGCCTTGGCGGCTTTTTCCGCGTCCAGCTCGGCGGTCAGCGAGCGCTCGTCGCCCTGCAGGCCGTCGTCGGTGCGCAGCGCGCCCTTGACTGCCGCCACTTTCGGCGACGGCGCCGGCTTGCCGTTGGCCGCTTTGGCCGAGATCGCCTTGTTCAGCGCATCTTTCGGATCAGGCACCAGGATGGGATCGTCCGCGCCAGGCGTGGTCGACAGCAGACGCGCTTCGCGCAGCTTGGCGCGCGCTTCCTGGCTGTCGCGTTCCTTGCGGCGCGCGGTCTCGTTCAGCGAGATCAGGTTGTCCTTGCGCTGCTTCTTGACCAGGGCGATGTCCTCGGCCAGGTACTGGAAGTCCTTGTCCTTGGCCACGCGGGCTTCGTGCTTCTTGTCCAGCAGCGGCAGGATGTCCTTCAGGTCGCCGGTCGGGATGTAAGGCGCAGGCTTGATCGAGGTCCACGGCAAGGCATTGTCGTAGCTCGATTCGCCGAAGGTGTCGGAATCGCCCATGGTCGGCAGCTTGATGTCCGGCGTGACGCCGCGCAGCTGCGTGGTGCCGCCGTTGATGCGGAAGAACTGGGCGATGGTCATCTTCAGCTCGCCGTAGTGGACCTTGTCGCTCTGGGCGAAACGGTCCAGGCCGAAGATGGTCTGCACCGTGCCTTTGCCGAAGCTCGGCTCACCGATGATGATGCCACGGCCGTAATCCTGGATGGCGGCCGCGAAGATCTCGGACGCCGAGGCCGAACCGCGATTGATCAGCACGCCCAGCGGACCGTCCCAGGCCATGCCGGCGTTGTTGTCGCTCTCGATTTCAATCTTGTTGTCGCTGTTACGCTGCTGCACCACCGGGCCCTTGTCGATGAACAGGCCGGTCAGCGCCACCGCTTCCGACAGCGAACCGCCGCCGTTGTTGCGCAGGTCGATCAGCACGTTGTCGACTTTTTCCTTCTTCAGCTCGCCCAGCAGGCGGGCCACGTCGCGGGTGGCGCTCTTGTATTCCTTGTCACCCTTGCGGCTGGCTTCGAAGTCCATGTAGAAGGTCGGCAGCGAGATCACGCCGATGCGGCGCTTGGCCGTGCCGTCCTTCACTTCCAGAATGGATTTCTTGGCCGACTGTTCTTCCATGCTGATTTTCTTGCGCACCAGCGATACCAGCGTGTGCTTGCCGTCGACGCCGGCGTCGACCGGCTGGATGTCGAGACGCACGGTGGAATCTTTCGGGCCGCGGATCAGCGCGACCACGTCGTCGATGCGCCAGCCCAGCACTTCGGTCATCGGCGAGTTGTCATCCTTGGCCACGCCGAGGATCTTGTCGCCGACCTTGATCTTGCCCGACAAGCCGGCCGGGCTGCCCGGCACCACTTCGCGCACGACCGTGTATTCGTCGCGGGTCTGCAGCACGCAGCCTATGCCTTCGAGCGACAGGCGCATGGCGATGTCGAAGTTTTCCGAAGCACGCGGACCCAGGTAGTTGGTGTGCGGCTCGATCGACATGGCGTAGGCGTTCATGAAGATCTGGAACACGTCCTCATTGGTCAGCTTGCGCGAGCGGCTGATGTAGTTCTCGTAGCGCTTGTCGAGCGTCTCGCGGATGCCCTTGTCGTCCTTGCCGGCCAGCTTCAGGCGCAGCCAGTCGTTCTTGACGCGCTTGCGCCACAGTTCCTTCAGCTCGGCGTCGCTCTTGACCCAGTCGGACTTTTCGCGGTCGTACTGGTAGCTCTCGTCGAGGCTGAAGTCGGGCTTGGTCTTGAGCAGTTCGCGGGCGTAGGCGATGCGCTCGTTGAAGCGCTGCTGGTACTGGTTGTAGATGGCGAACGGCACGCTGAGGTTTTCGCCGTTGATGGCGTCGTCCAGGCGGGTGCGCACGATGGCGTACTGGTCGAGGTCGGCCTGGGTGAAGAATAGTTTTTCAGAATCCAGCGACTTGAAATAGCGGTCGAAAATCTTTTCCGACATCGCATCGTCGAGCGGCGTGGATTTGTAATGCAGTTTAGTCAGCACCCGCGAGGCCCATACGGCCGCCTGGGCTTGGCCCGGCTGGGGTTTGAGTACGGTCTCCGCCGCCGCTTTTTCTGGCACGGCCGCGCCGGCCTGCACTGACAGCGCCGCCAATACGGCTACCAACAGCATTTGCTTCTTCATCGGCTTACTCCGAAACGTAGTGAATTCATTGATCGTCATGCGCAGCGCCTGGGCCTGCGTTTCCATTCTACAGGATAGCGCTGCTACACGGCTCTGTGAGTTTGCAGTGTCACCGGCCAAGCTTAAGGGTGGCTGAAATGAAACTACCTGAACTTTTCATGATGACCATGCAGGCAATTGTGTTGCCATGCAGCAAAAATGTGGTACTATATCGGTCTTATGTTTTGACGGCCCCGCCACGCATCACTCCGGCAGAGCCCGCACGCCTCGACTCGCGAGGCGCCTTGTATATCAAGCAGCACGCCTCACGCAGTCGCTCCCCCGGAGCATGCTCGAACCAGAGCGCCCTCAATCAGCAGTACCTTGACTAAAAAAAACAATGCAAACCTTTACTATGAATCCCCGCAATTGGGGTGTCGGCACCAAGATTACCGTGTTCACCTTCGGCCTGATCGCCATCATCCTGGCCATGCTGCTCACCCTGATCAACCTCAGCACCTCGGCCATGCTCAAGGAGCGCGCCAAGGCCAATGTGGCCAATACGCTGGGCGGCATCAGCAACACGGTGGAAGTGTTCAACACCGCCATGACCAATGAAGCGTCGAGCTTTGCGCGCCTGTTCGCGGCCGGCTTCGGCGACGGCAAGTTCACGCTGGACCCGGCCGCCACGGTCGACATCGGCGGCAAACCTACGCCCTCGCTCAAGCACGACGGCAAGACGCTGAACCTGGACTTCGCCATCCCCGACAAGTTCACCGCCGACACCGGCGTGGTCGCCACCATCTTCGCCGCCAACGGCGACGAGTTCGTGCGCGTGAGCACCTCGCTGAAGAAGGAAAACGGCGAACGCGCGGTCGGCACCCAGCTCGACCACGCCCACCCGAGCTACGCGCCGCTGCGCGCCGGCGCCAACTACATCGGCCTGGCCACGCTGTTCGGCAAGCAGTACATCACCCAGTACGACCCGATCAAGGACGCCGGCGGCCGCGTCATCGGCGTGCTGTTCATCGGCCTGGACATCTCAAAGAACATGGCCATGCTGAAGGAAAAGATCAAGGCCATCAAGATCGGCGACACCGGCTACATCTACGTGGTCAACGCCGCGCCGGGCAAGACGCTGGGCACGGCGCTGGTGCATCCGGCCAAGGAAGGCGAGAACCTGATCGACAGCAAGAGCAGCGACGACCGCCTGTTCGTCAAGGACATGCTGGAGGCCAAGGAAGGCTCGATGAGCTACGACTGGGCCGACAGCGCCAACGCCGCGCCGCGCGAAAAGATGGTCGAGTTCCACACCTTCAAGGCCTGGAACTGGCTGATCGTCGGCGGTACCTACACCGAAGAGATCACTCGCGAAGCCGGCCAGCTGCGCAACCGCTACGCCGCGCTGGGCCTGGTGTCGCTGGCGCTGTTCGCCGTCATCCTGTTCCTGCTGGTGCGCGCCAACGTCACGCGCCCGCTGGCTCGCGCCGAAGAAGCCGCGCGCCGCATCGCCAAGGGCGAGCTCGACGTGCAGCTGGACATCCACAACAAGGACGAGATCGGCCTGGTGCTGCGCGCCCTCAACGGCATCAGCAACAACCTGTCGGGCGTGGTCGGCCAGGTGCGTTTGGGCGCCGAGCAGATCGCCACCGCTTCCAATGAAATCGCCGCCGGCAACCTGGACCTGTCGTCGCGCACCGAAGAGCAGGCGTCCAGCCTGGAAGAGACCGCCGCTTCGATGGAGCAGCTGAGCAGCGCCGTGCGCCAGAACGCCGACAACGCGGCCCAGGCCAACCAGATGGCGCTGGCCGCCTCCGGCATCGCCGCCAAGGGTGGCGAGGTGGTGGCGCAGGTGGTCGACACCATGGGTTCGATCAACCAGTCGTCGCGCAAGATCGTCGACATCATTTCGGTCATCGACGGCATCGCCTTCCAGACCAACATCCTGGCGCTGAACGCTGCCGTTGAAGCGGCACGCGCCGGCGAACAGGGCCGCGGCTTCGCGGTCGTGGCGCAAGAAGTGCGCAACCTGGCGCAGCGCTCGGCCACGGCGGCCAAGGAAATCAAGGCGCTGATCGACGACTCCGTGAGCAAGGTCGACATCGGCAGCAAGCAGGTCGAACAGGCCGGCTCGACGATGCAGGAAGTGGTGGTCAGCGTGCGCCGCGTGACCGATATCATGGCCGAGATCAGCAGCGCCAGCGAAGAGCAGCGCGCCGGCATCGGCCAGGTGCACGAAGCGATCGCGCAGATGGACCAGGTCACGCAGCAGAACGCCGCGCTGGTCGAAGAAGCGGCCGCAGCCGCCCACGCCTTGCAGGACCAGGCCGCGGACCTGGAGCAAGTGGTGCGCATCTTCAAACTGGGCAACGGCCACGGCACCGCAGCCCTGCAGCCGGCGCGCAGCCGCCTGGCTCTGAAGTAAAACCAATCCGGGGCGCGACCCCGGATTTTCTTTTGCCCTATAATTGTCGGATGGGTAAATTGTTCAAGCACCGGCGCAGTCACAGCCTGATCGTATGCATTGCGATTTTGCTGAACCTGTTCGCGCCGGCAATTGGACACGCGATGTCCGCGCTGACGAGCGACCCGCTGGCGCTGGAGATTTGCTCCACCACGCCAGCCAAGCCGGCGCCCGGCGACAGCGCTCCGCATGCGCTCAAGCATTGCGTGTTCTGCGCCACCCATGCCGATACCTATGCGCCGCCGCCCGCTCCGGCCGGCCTGGTCAGCGTACTGCGCGGCCATGACGCCTACCCTGCGCCGCAATACTTCTCCCCTGCTCTTCCTTTCGTCTGGTCCGACGCGCAACCGCGCGGGCCGCCCGCCGTTTCCTGATGTTCCCGTAACCCGCATGCAGCGGCCACGCCATTCCGGCGACGGCCGGCGTGCGCCTATCGATCGTTACACAGGACTCACCATGCAACGCCGTACCCTACTAACCGCGCTGGCCGCATTGCCGCTGGCCGCCCATGCAGCACCAGCCTACACCGGCATCGACATCACCGGCAGCACCATCGGCCCGGACTTCCGGCTGTTCTACGGCGACGGCAAGCCCGCCTCGCTGCAGGACTTCAAAGGCAAATACGTGCTGCTGTTCTTCGGCTTCACGCAATGCCCGGACGTCTGCCCGACAGCACTGTCACGCGCCGTCGAAACCAGGAAACTGCTCGGCGCCGATGGCGACAAGCTGCAAGTGCTGTTCGTCACCGTCGACCCGGAGCGCGACACCGCCGCGCTGCTGGCCGAATACATGCGCGCCTTCGATCCCGGCTTCGTCGGCCTGCGCGGCGACGCCGCACAGACGGCCAAGGCGGCCAAGGACTTCAAGATCTTCTACCGCAAGGTGCCCAGCGGCAGCTCGTACACGATGGACCACACGGCCATCACCTACGTGTTCGACGCCACCGGCAAGATCCGCCTCGCCTTCAAGCACGAACAGACCGCCCAGCAGTGCGCAGCCGACCTGCGCAAACTGATGCAACCGAAAAAAGAAACCAGCTTCCTGAAAGGACTCTTCCAATGAAACGCATGATCTACCTGATGCTCCTCGCCGCCCTGCCCGCGTTCGCGCAAGTCACCGTCAGCGAGGCCTGGGTGCGCGGCACCGTGGCACAACAAAAGGCCACCGGCGCCTTCATGACGCTGACCGCCTCCCAGGACGCGCGCCTGGTCGGCGCCAGCTCACCGGCGGCCGGCGTGGTCGAAGTGCACGAAATGAAAATGGTGGACGATGTGATGCGCATGCGCCAGATCGACGGCCTGCCGCTGCCAGCCGGCCAGGCCGTGCAGCTGGCGCCCGGCGGCTACCACCTGATGCTGATGCAGCTGAAACAGCCGCTGGCCGACGGCCAGAAAATCCCGCTGACGCTGGAGTTCGAGGATGCCAGGCATCAGCGCAGCACCATCCAGCTGGAGGCGCCGGTGCGGCCGTTGAACGCGGCCGCCGCCCACCACTAGATCAAGTCAGGGCTTGCCGCGAAAGCGATTCTCATCATCGATGGCGGCGACGGCCTGGGACAACGCGGCCGCGCGCGCCTCGTTCGCCGTGGCGAATTCGCCGGCAGCGTTTGTTACCCGGCCGGACTCGTCGTCGAGGCGCGCGCTACCGGTCCAGAGTCCGTTGGCGCTTTGTGCCGCGGTCAAATAAATCGCGCGGCCTCGATAGAGCGAAATGTCCGGAATGGGTGCTGCCCCTTCCGTTCGCTCGATCGCAGGCGGCGGACCGATGGCCTGGGCTGCCTTGTTGCTCTTGGGCTGAGTCATCGGCGACTCCATTGATCAGCAGTGGGTGCCGCCTGGTCCGCCAAACCAGACTGTCTCGTTCCATGGCGCGGCGTATTTGACGACCTGTGAAGTGTAGCATGGCGCATTCGCAGATGCCGTCAGCGCGGCGTCCGTGCGGCCGCCGCCGGTCGGGAAGTACTGGATTTGCCGCTGATATGCCGCGTGCTGCCAACCCGCAGAGGCGTAGGCTCCACCGCCCATGGGCGGCCAGCTGGTCGTGCCGACGACCTCGCCGCCATAGTCGATTTCCGAGGCATGCGTAGCCATCGCTCCACCGTGATAGATTGAGGCGGGGTAATAGCCGACCGCGTTGGCAGCGGCGCCTCCGCCCAAATACAGCCACCAGTTGCCGCCCACGAGATAGAAGGCGATATCGAGTTCATATTGAGTGCCACCCGCGACGCTCCAGGGTGACAGCGCGCCGCCGAGAGCCCAGTTCTTGTTGGTCTGGACGAAGGCGCCGCAGGAGAGGTTGTAGCAACCGGTCGAGTGATAAGCGTCCGCCGTCCAGTAGATAAACAAACACGGTTTGGTATTCGCGTACATCCCAGGATAGACCTGCCAGCCGACTTCCGCAGTTTGCAGCCCGGCGCCGCTGCCACCCACATACCAATGTTGCGACAACGAGAATATTTGATTCGCTCCTATGCCCGGATCCCAGACATTGACGAAGCTGGTGCCACCGAGATTGTTGACGTTCTGAAACGCGTGCGCCCAGCGATGCGTCGCCGCCACTTGTGGCGACGGACCCGACGCGCCGGGAGGCCTGATCCCGCCGCCGTTGCCGGGACGCTTCTGCATGAAGTGCCGCAGACTCCGGAACCGGGACAGTCCCTCCAGAGTCAGCCGCCTTACCGGAATCGTACCGTCGGGCGCGAACATCTGGTTGCCGTAGATATCGACGAAGTCGGCATGCAATTGCACCAGAGGGCGCGCAGGCGCGTGCGGCGCTCCAGGGGCCAGCGTTGCCGCCCAGCCGGGAAGATCCACCGCTGTCGCGATCGCGCCCGGCTGGCCTCGACGGGACATCTGCTGTTCGATCGGAATGCAGTCGAACACGGAGCCGTTGGCATCCACGAAACTATGCAAGGCGGTTGTAGAGTCGTAATATTTAATGAGATACGTCCGAATTTCGTCGAACGAGCCTGCGTCAGCGATATTGCTATGGGGAACATTCAAAAAATGTTCGGGTCGCGCTGCGTGCAAGGATTGTACGAATTGATCGAAAGGCACGAAAGGGTGTGAAGCAGGCATGACTGTGCTCCTTTGTGTTATCGGCGTGTAGCGGCAGGGTCCGCCAAAACAGTTTCGGCGGTTAGCGCGGGGCTGTCTGTGATAACGCGCAAGCAGGATGCAATCAGGTCTTAGCCTATCGATTGAATTGAAAAATGGCCAGCCAAACTAAACAAGCGATACAGCCGTACATCAGAGCGGACAGCGCCCCCATTTTGATATCGATATGGGAGGGAAGGCAGGAGAACAATGCTACCGCCGCAACATATCCAGATACTAGCCAGCTCATGTAGTCGCCGCGCTGAAAAGCCGACTGCGTCCAATATTTGAAGATCAACCAACTCACCCAAGCCAACAGAAGTGGGGCAAAGGCCACCGGCGCAGAATTCCAGATATTCAGATTTCTAAACCCCACGGAACCCAGCATCCAATAGTTTTTTCCCCGTCTTGGAATGATGGAAAACGACGTGGGCTTCGCATAAACCACCCAGCCCACCGCCGCGTGTAAGACCTCATGGCTGATCGTCCCTATCAACGTCAGGATCGCAATTCCCCAACCGGAATACCTCACCCAGCGCAGCAAGCAGAACCAGATAAATATCAATACGATGGATGGGATGGAGCTAACCGTCAGGCCCATGTGATTTAGCGAGAACATTCTGGCCTCACGTCAGGGATGGAAAACTGCGGCCATTCCTGTCCATCCCAAAAGAAGGGGTGCCGCGCCGACAAGGCGCGGACCAGCAGCGCCAGCACGAGCGATGGCGCCAGGTACAGCAAAATGTCGCGGTCACGGCACAACCACGCCGGCGCGAGCGTACTACGTGCAAACAGGCTGCTCATGGCCGCATCGTCGCACGATGGCCACCCGGCGTCAATTTCTCGCTATCAAACGCGACATCCTCCGGGCGCTACTGCGCCGTCAACGACCACCAGTTGATGTTCCAACCACCGGCGCGGGCAAAAATGGCCAGATCCTGCTGCCCGGCCGTCAGGTAGACGGTGCCGGTGATCGTGGTCCAGTTCTGCCAGCCGCCGGTGTTGGGCACCGGCAGCGCCACCAGGTCGGTGGCGTTCTTGCTCAGCACCAGCTGGCCGCTGCTGTTCGGGCTGGCGACGCGGAATTGCAGGTTGTACCAGCCGGTCTTCGGCACATTGATCGGATAGCTCATCCAGTCATTGGTATCGATGTTGCCGACGTTGAAGCCGCCGCCGCTGTCGCTGGTGGTTTCCATGCGCATGCCGCTGTGGTTGCTGAACATTTCCGCCTCGATGCGCTGGCCCGCCTCGGCCTTCCAGTTCATCCAGTAGGCGATGCTCTCGTTGCGCACCAGCGCCTGCGTGCCAAAGCCGCGGAAGTAGTTTTCGATGGCGGCGTTGGTGGCGCTGCCCACATCCAGCCCGCCGAAACCGCCGCCGTTGCTGCTGTTGGACACCATGCCCCAGCCCCACGAGCTGGTGTCGCCGCTGGAACCGCCATAGCTGACCGTCTTGTACGCCCAGTTGGTCGCAGCCCAGCCGTACATATTGTAGATGTCGTAGGTCTTGCGGGTGATCTGGCCGCCGTAGCTGCCGGTCAGCGTCCACGGCTGGAATTCGCCGATCAGGAACGGCGTGTTCAGCGCCGTCAGCTTGTTGTTCCAGTCGCAGGTCTCGCCGGTGCCGCTGGCATTGCAGTGCAGCCAGTTAGCGTGCATATTGGCTTGCGCGGTGGCGCCCTGCACTTCGTTCCATCCCCACAGGCCCGGATAGAAGTGCATCCAGAAGGCCACGTTGCTCAGGCCGCGCGTGTTCGGATTGCCGTAGGCGTCGATGCCGGAATTATGGCCCGGCAGCAGGATCACGTGATTGGCGTCCTTGGCCCGCACCACGTCGAACAGTTCGTAGGCGAAGTTGGCCAGCGTGGTGGCGTCGGTGCCCCATGGTTCGTTGAGCAGGTCGTAGGCCGCCACCGAGGTGCGGTTCTTGTAGCGGCTGGCGATCATGTCCCACAGCCACTTGGTGCGGTCGCGGTAGGTGTTGTTGCTCCACATCTGAGCCGCGCCGACGCAGCCGTCGTGCTGCTCGCTGGCCGCAGCCTGGCCGCCGACCGCGCCGTGCAGGTCGAGGATCACGTACATGCCGCGCTTCTCGGCTTCGTTGATGGCGTAGTCCAGGTATTTCCAAGCATCCGGCCGCAGCGTGTACGGATGGGCGTCGTCCTCAACCAGGCTGTACAGGAACGGCACGCGCACCACGTTCATGCCCATGCCCTTCATCAGGTCGAAGTCGCGGCCGCTGATCCAGCTGTCGCGGAACACCGACATCAGGCGCTCCTTCTCCGCCGCGCCGAAGCGGCCGGTGAGCGCCGTCTCCAGCGTGCACTGGTCGCCGATGCCGGCGCCGTTGTTGGACAGGTTGGAATTCATCATCCACATTTCCAGCGCCAGCCAGTTGCCGAGATTAACGCCGCGCAGGTTGACGCGGTTGCCCGCGCCATCGACCCAGTACTTGCCGTTCTGCCGTATCGCCGGCAGCGTCACGCCGGTGGTCTCCGGCGTGAAGTTGATCCAGTTGAGGTTGAAGCCGCCCGCGCGCGCCTGCACTGTCAGGCTCTGCGGGCCGGCGGCCAGGAACACATGCGCGTTCACCGTGGTCCAGTTCTGCCAGCCGCCGGTGTTGGGCAGCGCCGTGGTGTCGCCGATGGCCTTGCCGTTCTGCGCCAGCACCACCTGGCCGCCGCCGACCGCCGAGGCCACGCGGTACTGCACCGTGTACCAGCCGGCGCTGGCGGGATTGACCGAGTAGGTCATGCTGTCGTTGGTATCGATCCAGCCGACGTCGCTGCCGCCGCCGGTGTCGGTGGTGGCCTCGATGGCGACGCCGGTCATGCTGACGTAGCTTTCCGCCTCCAGCTTGCCCGGCAGCGCGGTTTGCGCGTAGCCCGCGCCGGCAGCCGCCAGCCCGGCAAGGGCCAGCATCCATTTGATTCGGTGATTGATGCGGTGATGCAGTGTTGTCTTCATGTAGTCTCCAATGTTTTTTTGTGATGAAGAACCGCAGTACAAAATATGGAAGCGCTTCCACAATAGGTTGGAAACGTTACCAAATTTGTATGAAAACTATACCACGATGGTTGCGGGCGTCAATCCCGATGTGTTGCCGCGCGCTCGATGCGCAAGGTGTCGCCGTGCGCGTCGCTGGCCAGTAGCGTGACGGACAGCCCGCCCGCCGTCACCGTCTGGCCGACCGCCAGCAGCGCTTGCAGGTGCTGCTCGTCGCTGTCGCCGGGCGGCTGCACGCGCACCGCGCCGTCATGCGAAGTCAGCCGCGTATCGACGGTGTAGACCAGCAGCCCGGCGCGCTGCAGCTTGCTGTCGTAGCCTTCGGCCCGCCGGCTTTCCACCGCCAGCGCCGTGTTCGGGCCGGTCGGCACCAGCGCCAGCTTGGCGCCCCCTGAGCGTTCGAGCGGCGTCAAGGTCAAGGTGGTGCTGGCGGCGCTGGTGCAGCTGACCTGCGCGTCATCGAGCCAGCCCAGCTGCCAGCGCTCCCAGCCCAGGTATTCCGGCGCCCTGCCCGTCGGGTTGCCCATGGCGCTGAATTCCCCGACATAGGTGTGCCACAACTGCCTGGGCGGACGCGGGCCGGCCAGGTCGACCAGCGACATCGCGTGGCCGATTTCGTGCACAAACCAGGCCCAGCCCAGGATCGGCAGATCGCTGCCCGAGGTGGCGCCGTTGATGAATTCCCGGCCGCCGGCCTGCACGCCCAGGCCCGGCCTGGCGGTGAAGGCCGGCCCCCAGTTGATCGCCTGCGTGGCCGGATTGGCGATCACCAGGATGGCGTCGCTGCCGGCATAATCGACCGCAGGCCCGGCCAGGTCTATCGCTTCCTGGAAGTAGGCGCGGTGGTAGTCGAACGAGGCGTCGCGGCCGAAGTGATAGTCGGACGAAGGCTTGCGCATGCGTATCCAGCGCTGGTCGGCGGCCAGCGTCACGTCCAGTTTGCCGTAGGAGACGGCCTTGAAGTACTGCTCCGCGCGCGGCGAGATAATCGACAGCACATCGCGCGGCGCGACCGTGGCCGGGGCGTCGCTAAAGTCGACGAACAGCACGCGGAAGCGCAGCTGGCCGGTGGTCTTCAGGCGATCGGGCTTGCGCGGAAAGCCGAGGCCGACGTCGGTACGCAATTGCATTTCGGGCAGGCGGCAGGCGGCCAGCTGGTCGCCTGCCAAGGCCGGCAAGGCCGCCAACAACACCAATGCGCCGACCGCGCACCGAGCCGTCATGCGCCACCGCCCGCGACCGCCGCCACGCTGCTGTCGTAGGAAAAACCATGCTGCTGCAAAATCTCCACCAGTTCCGCCGGCGGGCTGCCCAGCCTGAGGTTCTCGGCCACCCAGTCGCGCCAGGCGGGCGTGACATCGAACGGCTCCGGCGCCAGCTCGATGCCGGCGATGATGCGCGCAAGCAGGCCGTTGATGCGCTTGGTGTCGATCAGATGCTGCACCACCGCGTGGCCCGAAAACGGAAACGGATACAGCGTGCAATTGCCGGCCGCCGCCAGCCGGTGCGCGTGCATGGCGTCCAGATTGACAGACTCGATCGCATCGTCCCGGTCCGGCTTGGTGCCGAACACGATGTGCAGCTGCGTCTGCCCGCCCCGCTCGCGGCCCAGCGCCGCCAGGTCGTAGTAGCCCGACGGCGGCGGTTGCTGCGCCAGCGCCCGCATCACGGCGATCCAGCGGCGGTCGTGGTACAGCAAGGCCTGGCCCACATCGAGGAAGGACAAGGGACCGAAGGCGACCACCTGCTCCACCCCGAGCAGCAGCCCGAACATGACGGCCGCATAACCGCCCATCGACTGGCCGATGGTGACGACCTTGCTCGGCCGTATCGCCGCCACCAGCGCGCGCAGCGTCTCAACCGTGTCGTCGGGATGCTCGCCCAGTCCGGCGATGGCGCGGTGGTACCAGCTGTTGCCGGAATCGCGCACGAGAATTTTGTTGAGATGGCGCCCACTGGCTTGCTCCAGCTTTTTCAGGCGTCCGTAGAAATCGAAGTCCGGCCGCGCATCCCACGACACGAAGCCGAAGGCGATCACCAGGATTTCGCCCGGCACTACGCGGTCGATCAGCACGTCTTCGGTGCTGGTCTTGACGCGCCGGTTATCCAGCGCGGGCACATCGGTGATACTCAACGACATGGCCGGCGCTCCCGGGCTGAAAGAAGTTTAGTGGTTGTCGGTGTAAAAACAGCGGCCGCAAGCCTGGCGGTAGCTCTCGTTGCCGCCAATGCTGATCTGCTCGCCTTCCTTGATGCGCCGGCCGTTTTCGTCGACGCGGATATTCATCGTGGCCTTCTTGCCGCAAGTGCAGATGTTCTTCAACTCTTCAATATCGTCGGCCAGCGCCAGCAGGTAGGCCGAGCCGGGGAACGGCTCGCCGCGGAAATCCGTGCGCAAGCCGTAGGTGATGACCGGCACGCCGCGCACCTGCGCCAGCTGGTGCAACTGCTGCACCTGGGCCGTGCTGAGGAACTGCGCCTCGTCGATCAGCAGGCAGGCGATCTTCTGGTCAATGCAGACCAGGAAATCGGTGCCGGCATCGAATACTTCCGTCTCGCGCTGCGGCCCCAGCCGCGACGTCACATGGCCCACGCCGTAGCGGTTGTCGATGGCGGCGGTGAACAGGCGCACCTGCTGCCCCTGCTCTTCGTAATTGTGCGCCACTTGCAGCATCGCGGTGGACTTGCCTGCGTTCATAGCAGAATAACGGAAATAAAGTTTAGCCACTACTACCCCTGATTGAAGAGCGCGATTATAAACCGTCCCCCGCGAAAAAGGCGCATACTTGCCTTTCCAACAGCACGGTGAAAATGATAATTTTTTTCATATGCAAACTCGGAAACATTCCTTTCCAGCGGCGACAGAGCGGCCTACCATCCGCTCTTTTCAAAAAAGCACGAGCGGACATAATCCGCCCGCGCCGACATCCTGCAAGGAGCACTTCATGCCTACCCCCGCATTGTTCAACCTCATCGGCAATACGCCCCTGGTCCCCGTCACCCGTCTGGACACCGGCCTCTGCCAGTTGTTCCTCAAACTGGAATCGCAGAATCCCGGCGGTTCGATCAAGGACCGCATCGGCCTGTCCATCATCGAAGCGGCCGAAGCCGACGGCCGCCTGCAACCGGGCGGCACCATCATCGAAGCGACCGCCGGCAACACCGGCCTGGGCCTGGCCCTGGTCGGCCGCCTCAAGGGCTACCGCGTGCTGCTGGTGGTGCCGGACAAGATGTCCACCGAAAAAGTGCTGCACCTGAAAGCGCTGGGCGCCGAAGTGCGCACCACCCGCTCCGACGTCGGCAAGGGCCACCCCGAGTACTACCAGGACTACGCGGCGCGGCTGGCGCGCGAACTGCCGGGCGCCTTCTTCGCCGACCAGTTCAACAACCCGGCCAACCCGCTGGCGCACGAAACCACCACCGGCCCGGAGATCTGGGAACAGACCGGCCATGAACTCGACGCCATTGTGGTCGGTGTCGGCTCGTCCGGCACCTTGACCGGCCTGACCCGCTACTTCCGCCAGGCCGCGCCCAACGTGGAATTCGTGCTGGCCGATCCCAAGGGTTCCATCCTGACCGAGTACATCGACACCGGCCGCGTCTCCGACACCAGCGGCTCGTGGGCGGTGGAAGGCATAGGCGAGGACTTCATTCCCGCCATCGCCGACATGACCGGCGTGCGCAAGGCCTACACCGTCAGCGACCAGGAAAGCTTCGACAGCGCCCGCGCCCTGCTGCGCGCCGAGGGCATCCTGGGCGGTTCGTCGACCGGCACGCTGCTGGCCGCCGCGCTCAAGTACTGCCGCGAACAGACCACGCCCAAGCGCGTGGTCACCTTCGTCTGCGACACCGGCACGCGCTACCTGTCCAAGGTCTACAACGACGGCTGGATGCACGACCAGGGCCTGCTGCAACGCCCGCCGCTGCACGATCTGCGCGACCTGATCGGCCGCCGCTTCGACGCAGGCGATGTCGTCAGCGTAGCGCCGGGCGACACCCTGCTGACCGCCTTCAACCGCATGCGCAGCACCGACCTGGCGCAGTTGCCGGTGATCGAGAACGGCAAGCTGGTCGGCATCATCGATGAATCGGACCTGCTGCTCAAGGTCGACAACCACGCCGAACAGTTCTCCAGCCTGGTCGGCACCACCATGACATCGCGCCTGGAAACGCTGCACCCGAGCGCCAACGTGCAAGCGCTGCGCAGCACGCTGGACCGCGGCCTGACCGCCGTGGTCGCCGAGGGCGACACCTTCTACGGCCTAATTACCCGCTTCGACCTGCTGAACCACCTGAGAAGGACTTTATCTTGAACGACAACAAAAAAGCCCACCTGGCCACCCGCGTGATCCACGGCGGCCAGTCGCCCGACCCGACCACCGGCGCCATCATGCCGCCGATTTACGCCACCTCCACCTTCGTGCAGGACAGCCCTGGCGTGCACAAGGGCCTGGACTACGGCCGCTCGCACAACCCGACCCGCTGGGCATTGGAGCGCTGCGTGGCCGACCTGGAAGGCGGCGCCCAGGGCTTCGCCTTCGCCTCCGGCCTCGCGGCGATCTCGACGGTGCTGGAACTGGCCGACGCCGGCTCGCACATCATCGCCGGCGACGACATGTACGGCGGCAGCTACCGCCTGTTCGAGCGGGTGCGCCGCCGCAGCGCGGGCCACGACTTCACCTACGTCGACCTGACCAATCCGGAAAACCTGCTCGCCGCGATCCGCCCCGAGACCAAGATGGTGTGGGTGGAAACCCCGACCAACCCGATGCTCAAGCTGGCCGACCTGAAGGCGATCGCCAAGATCTGCCGCGAGCGCGGCATCATCGCCGTGGCCGACAACACCTTCGCCAGCCCGCTGGTGCAGCGTCCGCTGGAACACGGTTTTGATATCGTGGTGCACTCGACCACCAAGTACTTGAACGGCCACTCCGACATCATCGGCGGCATCGCCGTGGTGGGCGGAGAGCCGCACCAGCAGGCTTGGTGCGAGCAGGTCGGCTTCCTGCAAAACTCGGTGGGCGCCATCGCCGGCCCGTTCGACAGCTTCCTGGCGCTGCGCGGCGTGAAGACGCTGGCGATCCGCATGGAGCGCCACTGCCGCAGCGCGCTGGACCTGGCCCGCTGGCTGGAGCAGCAGCCGGAAGTGCGCAAGGTCTACTACCCTGGCCTGGAGTCGCACCCGCAGCACGAACTGGCCAAGCGCCAGATGGACGGCTTCGGCGGCATCATCTCGATCGACCTGAAGACCGACCTGGCTGGCGCGCGCCGCTTCCTGGAAACCTGCTCGGTGTTCGCGCTGGCCGAAAGCCTGGGCGGCGTCGAAAGCCTGATCGAGCATCCGGCGCTGATGACGCACGCCACCATCCCGCCGGAAACGCGGGCCAAGCTGGGCATCGGCGACGGCTTGATACGGCTGTCGGTGGGAATCGAGGATATAGAGGATTTAAGGGCCGATATTCGCCGTTCGCTCGACGCGATTTAGGTGCTAGTATCCGGGCATTGACTATTCAGCCGGAAAGCAGCCCGAAAGCTCATGGAATTCCTCTTCATCATCATTGGCGTACTGGCCATCGGCGCCCTCTACTCGGTCGGCGTGGCCAGCGCCAAGCCGGTGCCCGGCAGCGACTTTTACAAGGTGTCGAAGGATGGCCGCGTGCTGGCCTCCGGCGGCCCCAAAGTGACGGCGCTGCGGCCCAAGGTCACGCCGGACGGTTTGATGGTCAAGCTGCGCAACGGCAACCGCACCGGCGAGTTCCTGGTGCACGACCTGGTGGCCGAGGCGCACCTGCCCAATCCATCGGGCTTGAAGTACGTGCGCCACAAGGACGGCAACCTGCGCAACAACAAGGTCGAGAATCTGGCGTGGAGCAAGGAACCCGTCGCCGAGCCCGTCGTGGCGCCGGCGCCGCCCCCAGAACAAGCACCGCCGCAGACGCGCTATGCGTCACCTGCGGCGCGGGCCGCTGCGGCAGCCCTGGCCGCTGCAGCGGCGGAAGCGGAGGCAAGCTCCGCTCCGTCGAAAACCATCGGCGATGCACTGCCCGGCGGCGCACCTCAGTCACCTGGGTGATATTTGCGCTCCAGGTTCTTTTCCACGTCAGCCTTGTAGAACAACACTTCCTTGAACTCCCCGCGCGCGTACATCGCGGCCTGGTCGCTGAAATGCGGCGAGGCCGGGTCGCCGCTTTCCCCGCCCGCCAGGATGCTGCGCGCCTTGATGCGCGGCCCGAACTCCACCGCCGCCACGAAGCTGTTGCCGCGCTCGCCGTAGAGGCGCTTGGTCTTGCTCTTGCTGGTCATGCCGTAGGCGGCCAGCGAGCCCCAGTTGGCTGAAGCGAAGGCCACCGGCAAGCTGGGCTTGCTGTCGTCGAAGGGCTGGACGATGTCGCCGGTCAAACGTTGAAAACGATTTATATCGCCCCATGGCGTCTGCCATGTGCCGAAGTCCGCCGTCAGCTTGGCCGCGGCGCGCTCCAGCGCTTGCAGGCGTTGCTGCGGCGTGATCGCGGCCTGGATGTAGTCGAGCACCAGCACCTCGCGTGCCTTGGCCGCCGCGCCGTAGGTGGCCGTCAAATCCTGCGCCCAGAACACCGCCAGCGAAGTTGGCACCGAGTCCAGCGCGTAGCGCATGTCCCAGCCGCGCAGCGCGGCGATCTGCGGCGCCAGGCTGCCCTTGAGCGTATCGCCGGCCGGCAGCTCATCCCACGCCGCGAACAGTTGCGGCAGCAGCGGCTCGAAGGCCGGCAACTGACTGTCGTAGGCACTGGCGATCAGGCTGTCGAGCGTGAAGTTCTTCTTGTTCTCCAATACCCGCACCGCGTGGATGCCGCGCGGGTTCTCGGGGTTCATCGACATGTAGGCCGGATAGTCACGCGCCTTGGGGCTGTACGCGCCGGCCGCCGTGTACGGCCAGTTGTTGGTGTTCTGTATCCAGCCGTTCTTCGGATTGAACAGCGTGATGGTTTCCTTCACCGCGTGCAGGCCTTGCCATTCGGTGGCAGGATCGCTGCCGTCGACCGGATGCTTCCAGTCGAACTTGGGATCGCGGCGCGGAATGAAGTTACCGTGGAAGTAGGCGATATTGCCGTCGGCATCCGCGTACACGGTGTTGTTGGACGAATTGGTGCGCAACTCCATCGCCTTGTAGAAGTCCTTGTAGCTGCGGGCCTTGGTGCGGATGTAGGATTGCGTCAGCGCCTTCAGCGGTTCGTTCATCAGGCGCACGGCGATCCACTTGCCGTCTTTCGAGCGCACGATGGGGCCGTGGTGGCTGTAGTAGACCTTGACCACCTTGCTGGCCATGCCGGCCGCCGTCTTGTACGGCAGCGTGATGTCGACCGCCTTCAGCGGCCGCAGCTCCTGGCCGTACTGGTAGTAGAACTGGCCGTCCTTTTCGCTGATGGTTTCCAGGTATTCGTCGATGACGTCGCCGCCGCCGGAGGTGTGCATCCAGCCCAGACGGTCGTTGAAGCCCTGGTAGACGAAGAACTGGCCCCAGGTCACGGCGCCGTAAGCGTTCAGGCCCTGCTCGCTGTGCACCTGCACCTCGGGCCGGAAGTAGAACGAGGTGTGCGGATTGATCAGCAGCAGCGCATGGCCGCCCCTGGTCAGCGCGGGCGCGATGGCGAAGCCATTGGAGCCGCCCGGCTCTTTCTCCAGGTCGCGGCCCTGCCCACCCGCCGAGATCAGCACGGGCGGCGCCAGCGGCAGCTTGGCGCCGTTGGCGTACAACTCCTGCAACTGCTTGAGGTCCACCGATTCGATGTCGCCGCCGATGCTGCCCTCGCTGAAGCTGAGCGCCATCCACGGTTCGAAGTGCGTGATGAGCGCCGGCTTGACGTCCGGGTGCGTGGCCAGGTAGTAGTTCAAGCCGTCGGCGAAGGCCGTCATCAGCTTCTTCAGCCACGGCGGGCTTTGCCGGTACTGCGCCTGCAAGTCCGCCGGATTGATGAACAGCTTCATGCGCAGGTCGCGATACAGCTCGGCCTCGCCTTCGACCTCGGCCAGCCGGCCCATGGCGTTGATGTAATTGAGTTCGACCCGCTTGAAGTCATCCTCGGCCTGTGCGTACATCAGGCCGAACACGGCGTCGGCATCGGTCTTGCCGTAGACGTGGGGGATGCCCCATTTGTCGCGCAGGATGGTCACGCGCTGTGCCGCCGCCTTCAGCCTGGCTACCTCGGAGGGGACTGCCGGTGGCGCTGCCGCCGCATTCATCGCAATACAACACAACAAGGCAGGCAAGGCGCGCATCGGCAGACTCCGTACAGTGAGGGGTGAACAGCTTAGCTGGCGTCGACCAGCTCCGAGATGCGCAGTTGCAGCGCGGTGATTTCCGACCGCAGCGCGGCGTTCTTTTCCTTGAGCGAAGCGTTTTCCGCCCGCAGCTCGTCCACCTCGGTCATCGGACGGTAGTCGCCGCCGCCCTCCTTGGCTTCCTTGGCCGGACGCGAGGCGGCGCGCAGCTCGCGCACTTCCTTGGCGGCCTTCTGCAGCTCCTTCTTGCCGCCGGCGACCGCGGCCACCTGGTCGGCTTCCGGCAGCGAGGCCACGGTGGCGGCGGCGTTGATCGAGATCGTCCCCGAGCGTACCGCCTCCACCAGTTCCGGCGTCGCCGTCTTCTGGATCTTTTCGATCTGGCTGATGGTGGCGCTGCTCAGGCGCGCGGCGCGGGCGATGTCCTCGCGCGAGGTCAGCGGCATGGCGGCCGGCTTGGCCTTGGGCGCCTCGCCTTCGGGCGGCGCGATGGCGGCATCCTCGGCGGCGGCCTGTGCGGCCAGCTCGGCCACGCGGGCGGCGACGATTTCCTTCTTGCGCAACGCCAGCACGCCGCGCTGGAAGTCGGAAATGCTGCGGCGGCCCAGATTGTTATCGATCATCCACAGCTTGACGTCGTCCAGGTTGCGGAAACTGGTGTTCTCCGTGACCTTGAACGGCACCCCGTGCTGCTGGCAGATCTGATAGCGGTTGTGGCCGTCGACCAGCACATCTTCCCACAGCACCAGCGCGTCGCGGCAGCCTTCCACCAGGATGCTGCGCTCCAACGCCGTGTATTCGGCCTCGGTCAGCGGCTCGATGTAGCTGCGCAACACGTCGTTAATTTTAATTTGCATAGTTATCCTCGAATTACCGGCGGGCCGGCGCCTGTGCGCCCGGCCGCTTCGCCGTCCAGCATGCTACACCATCCGGGGCGCCCGGCCCAAGCCCGGCGCCGCATGGCTACTAAGGCAATCTTAAGAAACATTCATTAAGATATTTCCTAGTCAACTTGCTTTCTCCGCTAATTGACACCGAGCCCCGACAGGTTTACCACCTGCTCGGGGCTTTCTTCGTCTGTGGTGCGGGCCTGACGGATGGTTGCATTTGCATAAAGCTTGGCGCATGATTCAGCTTCCTCAATAAAGGCGTTACCATGATCAACTACATCATCTATGTATCCTTTACCGACGCTAAGCCAGACTCGATCGAGCGCCTGAGCATCGAACTGTCGAAGTACAACATCGCCGCCGGCATCAAGGCCGACGATGGCCGCGCCTACTACCTGCCGCCCGGCACCTTCACCTACAACGGCAAGGAAACCATCAACGAAGTGCGCGACGCCATCCACAGCCTGGCCGAAACCATCCAGCCCGGCGCCTCGGTGCTGGCGACCGAAGCGACGACGATCTCCTGGAGCGGTTTGAAGGAAGTGCAGAACCCCGTCTAGTTCTAGTTCTTGCCGGCCGCCTCGACGTAGACCTCGTCGTCGCAGCCAATCTCGCGCGGCGCCGCCTGCCCGGCGCTGCCCACCAGCTGCGGCAGCTCGCGCTCGGTGCTGAAGTCCAGCGGCAGCGCCACCCGGATCTCCTGCAGGTACTTGCGTTCGGAACACACCAGCGTGATGCGCGCCGCCACCTGCTCGCCGTAGCGCGTCTTGACCCGGTCGAAGAAGTCGCCGACACGGAAGCTCTTGCCCACGCTGCCCAGCACGATCTTGCCCACCTCCGAATCATTCACCACCCGCACCGCCGACACGGCCTTGATGAAATACGCGTCCGGCGGCAGCGCCTGGCATTTGCCGTGCTTGTTCCACTCGTAGGCGCCGAACGTGCGCTCGAAATAGAAGTTGGGCATCCACGGCGCGATCTGGTCTATGGTTTCCTTGCTCAGCGCGAACTGCTGGCCGTCGCAGCTGCCGTAGTGCGTGCCGCACTCCTTCTTGTTCGGCCACAGGCCGTGCAGGCTGAGCGTCTTCGCCGCCAGCGCCCCGCTGTTCATGGCGTCGCACTCCGGCTTCTTGCCCTTGTACTGCACATGCTCGCAGAAGCCCGGCTGCCAGGTGATGGCCAGCACGTAGCTGTCCTGCTGATTGGGGAGGCTGCAGCTGTCGCCGCCGCCCGACGGCCCCTTGGGCGGCTGGTCGGCCAGCGCCGGCGTGCCGCAGCTGCGCTGCACCCAGCGCAGCTTCGGTTCGGCGCCCGGCACCTCGACCCGCAGCCAGTCGTAATCGACCTTGTTAATTTCGCGCACCGTGTAGGCCGTGCCCGCGACCACCCGCGCATCGCCCGGATTGCTCTGCTTGGCGAACGAGGAGTAGGCCTCGCAACTGGCGGTGGCGGTGAACTTGCCGCTGGCCGATTCGCTCGCCTGGCCGGCTATTGCAAAGAAAGTAAGAAATATCGCTGCGGAGAGTAGGCGGGACATGGCGGCTCCAGGATTGGTCGGAAAGGTGTCCATTTTACCGGAGGCGCCTCCAATTTCATGAAACTTAATATTTCCAAATTTCACATTTAGTTGACTAAATAATATCTACCATAACTAAAAGAAAATACTATTACCAATCTGTAATGATATGAAATGCAGGGCTGGATACAATCAGATACAAAGCGATTCAGAGTGTTACAAGAAGATGACACCTGCGCTCCGAATGCATAAACGTGAAAATAAAATGGTAACAGTCCAAAATATTTCAGCTGTACGCTCGACGGTTAATCTGATGCAAAGGGCAAAACTGCTGGTCTTGCAGCGGGCGCTTCCTTTGGCGCTGCATTTCCGCAGCCATCGCAAACTCTTGGCCGCCTTGAATACCGAGAGATTCGCCTCCCTGATCCAAAAACATCCCAAAATCAAATACAAGTATTTAAGAGGGAATTATTTATCGCAATCCCTGAAGGTCAAGGATGCGCTGGAAATTCTGCAATATCATTATATTTGCTTGGAAAGAAAGATTTCGGATAATTTCTTTACCCGGCTGTTCGATGAGTTTCCCGTGATTTGGGAATCCGTGGTCGGCGAGCAGCATTACCGGATAAGAATGGCGTTTCCCCGCAATCTGCACCGCCCGTACCGCGTGGTCGACCACGAGGGCGATTTGCTGCTGCTGTTCGAAGCGGACGACCAGACCCTGTACGTGATGTGCGCCACCATCGTGCCGGGCGAATTGGCGCGCAATTGCTGGAACGCCTCCAGCTCGGACCGGGCTATATTCGTCGGCAAGATACAGGGCATGAAAGGCACCCACGAAACCATGCGGGCCGCCACCAAGGCCTTGCACGATGTGGCGCCGCCGCGCATGCTGTTATGCGCGATTGAAGCGCTGGCCCGGATATTCCATGCCGATACGATAGTCGGCGTATCGAATAAAGAGCAATTATCGAAGAATAATGCTGATTACGAATCAAGTATCTATTTTGACTACGATACTTTCTGGACCAGCATAGGCGCGCACGAAACGGATAAAAACGCTTTCTACCTCGATTCCAGCCTGCCGGAGAAAAGCATCGAGCTGGTGCAGCAGAAACACCGCTCGCGCACGCTGGCCAAGCGACGCTTCCGCAAAGGCATCGTCGACGCCATCGAAGAAAACCTGAACCGCGACCTGCTGAACGGCGGCGCGGCTGCTCCGCAAACCGAGGCCCCAATCCCGGCCGAAACCACGGCCTAAAGCCAGCCGGCGTCGCGCGCGAGGCGGAAGGCTTCGACCCGGTTGCCGGCATCGAGCTTGCTGATCGCCTCCGACAGGTAGTTGCGCACCGTGCCCTCGGACAGGTGGATCTGGCGGGCGATCTCGCCGCTGCTCCTGCCCTCCCCGGCCAGGCGCAGCACCTGGCGTTCGCGCTCGTTGAGCGGGTCTTCCCGGCCGCTCCAGCTCTCCAGCGCCAGTTCCGGCGCGATGGCGCGGCCGCCCGCGTGCACGGTGCGGATGGCCGCCGCCAGCGTCTCGGCCGGCGCATCCTTGAGCAGGTAGCCGCGCACGCCCGCGCCCAGCGCCCGCCGCAGATAGCCGCTGCGGGCGAAGGTGGTGACGATCATCACCCGCGTCGGCAGGCTTTCCCCGGCCAGCGCGGCGGCCAGCTCCAGCCCCGTCATCAGCGGCATCTCGATATCGGTCAGCAGGATGTCCGGCCGCAGCGCGCGGCACAGCGCCAGCGCCTCCTGGCCGTTCGAGGCACGCCCCACCACATCCAGATCGCCCTCCAGCCCGAGCAGCGCCGCCAGCGCGCCCAGCACCAGCGCCTGGTCTTCGGCGATCACCACACTAATCATCGTCATGCAGCCCCTCCCATGGGCAAACTCAATTCCAGCGCCACGCCGCGGTCCACCCGCAGCGCCAGGCGGCCGCCCAGCGCCGCCACGCGCTCGCGCATGCCGCGCAAGCCGTTGCCATGCTCGATGGCGCCGCCGTCCGGCAGCGCGCGGCCGTTGTCGCGCACCCGCAGCACCACCATACCCGACTCCAGCGTCATCCGCACCTCGCAGTGGCTGGCGCCGGCGTGGCGCAGGATGTTCGTCACCGCCTCGCGCAGCGCCAGCGACAGCACGCTCTCCAGTGTGGCCGGCAAGGCGCACGGCGCCACGTCCTCGGTGAGGCCGACGCTGGCCGCCGCCAGGCTGGCGCGCGCCGTCGCCAGTTCGTGCGAGAAGCCGGTCTGGCGTATGCCCGTCACCGCCGAACGCACCTCGCTCAAGGCCTGGCGCGCGGTGTGCTCGATATCGCGGATCTCGTTGCGGCAGGCTTGCGGGTCGCGCTCCAGCAGCTTGCCCGCCAGTTCGGCCTTCAGCGTAATCATCGACAGCGTATGGCCCAGCAGGTCGTGCAGGTCGCGCGAGATGCGTTCCCGCTCGGCGATGCGGGCGATGTGGGCCACCTCCTCCTGCTTGTGCATGAGCTGCACCCGCGAGCGCCGCAGGCTTTCTTCGACTATCGCGGCCACGCCGACCGGCGCACCGACGATCAGCACCGGCACCAGGAAATTGATCTTCAGGCTCACGTACGGCGTAATCAGGCAGGCGCACAGCAGGACCAGCGTGATGCCAAGATAGGCATAGCGCCGCCGCTCAATGCGCGCGCACATGCCGGCGGCAAAGATGAAGAAATTGCTGGCGCCCGGATTGTAGGGCGCCCACAGCATGCCCAGCATCAGCACGAACAGCAGCTGCGGCATGGCCTTCAGATTGCAGTACCAGAAGCTGCTGAAGTAGACCGGGAAGAACACCAGCAACGTCAGCACCAGCAAGGCCAGCTCCAACGCGCCAGGACGAACGTAGGCATACTTCCACAGCATGAACAACAGCGACAGCGTCCACATATACGGCGCCTTGCCCATCACCGGCGGCACCCACGGACCGCGCAGCGCGGCCGCCAGGCTGTGTTGAATACCCACGTTCATCCCGCCGCGCTTATTGGTTCACCAGACGCACGTCGGCGATCTGGAAGCTGTACTCGCCCAGTTCCGGCCCGGCGTTAAAGGCGATCATGGTGACGGCGCCGAAGTCGATGCCCTTGAAGCCGTCGAACGGCAGCACCACTTCCTGCCACTGCTCCGAAGCCTGGAACGACTGGTTGACCGGGATCGACACGCCGGTCGACATCACGGCGACGTTGTAGCGGCGGCCATCGCCCTTGACGCGGAAGCGCAGCACCTTGGCGCCGCGCAGGTCGGCCGGCTGCATGGGCTGCGCGCCCGGCATGAAGGCCAGCCCCGCCCATGGATAGGCAAAACCGGCCGCCACTTTCGCGCTCACCGCCAGCGGACGCTGGCCGTCCGCGCCGGCGTCCTGCACCTTCAACTCAACGCTGGACTGGCCGCCCATGAACTTGTCGACGGACGGTCCCCAACCCAGGCCGAACGGGCTGGCCAGCTTGTCGGCCGAGAATTGGCTGATGCGGCCATCGGCCGGCAGCGCCAACGGCTGCTGCGTGCGCGGCGCCAGCTCGGCCGCCACGCTCTCCTGCTGCGCCTTGCGCAGCGGGCTGACGGCGTCGCCGTCCTTCCACACTTCGACGATATTGTGCAGCGCGCCGATATCGCTGCCGGCGTCGCCCTGCACCAGCAGCAGGTTGGCCTTGTAGCCCTTGGCGATGCGGCCACGGTCGGCCAGCTTGAAGGCGCGCGCCGGCGCCGACGTGGCGGAAGCCAGCGCCTGCGGCGGCGTCAGGCCGGCCTGCACCAGCGAGTTCAGTTCGTGCAGCAGGCTGACGCCATACTGGGTGCCGGAGTTGCCGGCGTCGGTGCCGGCCAGCAGCGGCACGCGCGCCTGGTTGAGCGCCGCCACGACCTGCTTGGGCGCCGCCATCAGCGCAGCATTGGCCTGCTTGCCATAGGTGACTTTGAGCGGCGCCGTCTGTTCCTTGTTCAGCAGGCCGGCCAGGCCGGCGTCGCCCAGCACGTCCTCCTCGCGCAGGCCGGCAATGCTCTCCAACACGCTCATGGTCGGCACGATGAAGGCGCGCTTCTGCTGCGCCAGTTTGACGAAGGCAGCCAGTTCCTGGTCGCTCAAGCGGGCGCCGTTGAACAGGTGGGCCAGGCCGTCGGCGCCGGCGTCCAGCGCGGCGCTGGCGCTGGCCAGGCTGCTGATGTGAACCACCGCCAGCTTGCCGCGCGCATGGGCGGCGGCTATCACCGCTTTCACGGTCGGCAGGTCCAGCGTTTTCATCGGATGGGCGGGCGAGCCCTCTTCCATCACGATCTTGATGAAGTTGGAGCCCTCGGCGATGCGGGCATCGACGAAGTCCTTGGCGTCCTCAGGGCGCGTCAGCGTGGGAATCGCCATGCCGTATTCGGTGCCGTGGCCGCCCGGCGCGGTGATCAGGGTGCCGGAGGAGTACACGTCGGCCTCGCCATGATTGTCGTTGCTGCGCATCTTCTGGTTCAGCTGCTGCATGGTGCCGACGGAGGTGAACATATCGATCTGCGTGGTCACGCCGAACATCAGCGGCAGGTCGAGGTAGCGGTAGGCGTGGACGTGGGCGTCGATCAGGCCCGGCATCAGCGTGCGGCCGGCGCCTTCGACGACGCGCGCACCGGCCGGAGCGCGGCCACGGAAATCTGCATCGACGATCTTGTCGCCCTTGACCAGCACCGAGCGCTTTGCGTGCAGCTGCTCACCGTCGAACACGCGGGCGTCGCGTATCAGCCAGGTATCGGCCAGCGCGGGAATGGTCAGGCCCAGGCCACAAACAAACAACACTTTCGACAATACAGGTTTCATGGAACTCTCCAAGGTTGGTATGGTGTCAGTGTGCCGCCATGAGGACGATGCGGCCAGAAGCAAATGCCACAACTTTGACATGACAATTGTCAGCTTGCCCGGCGGCCTGCCGATGCGGTTAGAATTGTACTAAACAAGTCCTGTCCGCCGATATGGAAGAAAACCACTGCATGCTCACCCGCCGTTTACGAAACTTCACCTGCATCGGCGCGCTCGGCCTGAGCATCTGGCCGGCGCTTGCCACACCACCTGCGCCCGCGCCCACGGTCAAGTTCGCACCGGTGCCGGTGGACTCGATTTTTCGTCCGCTGCAAGCCAAGGGTTCGGCCGACGACGCGTTGGCCAGCGGCCGCGTGGTGCCGGGCACCTATGCGATGGCCGCCAAGGCCGGCAAACACTGGCGGATCGCCTTCCTGTTCCCGCATCTGAAAGACCCATACTGGGCCGGCTGCAGCTATGGCGTGATCAGCGAAGCGCGCCGGCTGGGCGTGGCCGCCGACATCCTGCCGGCCACCGGCTACGACGACCTGAAAGGCCAGCTGCGGCAGATGGACGCCGCCATCGCCGCCAAATATGACGCCATCGTCATCTCGCCGATCGGCATGACGGCCAATAACGCCTCCATCGCCAAGGCGCGCGCCGCCGGCATACCGGTGTTCGAACTGGCCAACGACAGCCGCAGCGACGACCTGGCCATCAAGGTGACGACCTCGCTGCGCAGCATGGGCACGGAAGCGACCCGCTGGGTGGTGCGCGACGCCCAGCAGCGCGGCCTGAAGTCGATCAACATCGCGCTGCTGCCCGGCCCCATGGGCGCGGGATGGGTCAAGGGAGAAGTGGACGGCACGCGCATCGCCGCCCAGGAAGCGCAGATCGCGGTCAACATCATCGACATCCGCTACGGCGACAGCGACCGCAAGGTGCAAACGCAACTGGCCACGCAGATGCTGGCCAAGCACGGCGCCAAGCTCGATTACCTGATCGGTTGCACCGGCTGCGCACCGGCGGCGGTGCAGCCGGTGAAGGACGCCGGCTTGAACCGCAAGCTGCGCGTAGTCGCCTACGACCTGACCGACGAGATCGCCCGCATGATACGCAGCGGCGACATCTACGCCGCCGCCGACACCAAGGGCGTGAGCCAGGCGCGGGTGGCGATCAACGCCGCCGTCAATCTGCTCGAAGGGCGCGGCAAGGAGCTGCCGCACACCATCCTGATCAAGCTCGGACTGGTCGACCAGCAGAACTTTGCCACCTACCCCTTCGACACGTCGATCGCGCCGGAAGGCTACAAAGTCGTGCTGTCCTACGACCCGGCCAAGAACTGATCAGGCCTGGCGGCGCTTCAGCTCCACCACCGGCGCGGTGCGGTGGCGTGCCGTCAGCGCGGCCCATTCCGCATCCGCCTTGTCCAGCGCCGCCAGTTTCACGTGGCCGTAGCCGCGCACCTGGTCCGGCAACTGCGCCAGCGTCAATGCAGCCTCCTTGTTGTCAGCCCACACACCGGCCGCCACTTCGCGGGCAAAGGCCAGGTAGCGGTCGCGCAGCGCGCGCTCGCGCTTGCGCTCCTGCGAGTAGCCGAAGACGTCGAGCACCGTGCCGCGCAAGCCCTTGAAGCGCGCCAGCGCGCCAAAGGCCGGCATCATCCACGCGCCGAACGTCATCTTGGCCGGCACGTCGGAGCCGGGCTTGCGGCGAGCCAGCAGCGGCGGCGCCATGTGGAAGGCCAGCTTGTAGTCGCCGTCGAACTGCGCGGCGATCTGCGCGCGGAAGGCAGGATCGGCATGCAGCCGGGCCACCTCGTACTCATCCTTGTAGGCCATGACCTTGAACAGATTGCGCGCCACCGCCTTGCTGAGCTGACGGCGCGAGCCGCTGCCTTCCAGCGCCAGCTCGCGCTGTTCGACGGCGGCCACCGCGTCGGCGTACTGGCGCGCGTAGGCGGCATTCTGGTAGCTGGTGAGCCAGTCGACGCGGAAGGCCACCATCTCGGCCAGCGACTTCGGCGCGGCGAACTGGATCACCTGCTGCGCCGGTTGCGCCAGGCGGTTCAACGCCGAGCTGTCCGCAGCCGCCAGGCGGCCCAGCATGAAGGCGCGCTTGTTCATGTCGACGGCGACGGCGTTCAGTTCTATCGCCCGCATCAGCGCTTCCAGGCCCACTGGCACCAGGCCCATTTGCCACGCATAGCCCATCAACAGGATATTGCCGCCGATAGGATCGCCGAGGAAGCGCGCAGCGGTTTCCTGCGCGTCGAGCTGCAGCACATTGGCCGCGCCGGCGGAGGCGGCCAGCTTCTCCAGCAGGCCGGCCTTGTTGATCGATGCATCGCGCTCGCGGGTGAATTCGGCGGTCGGGATCTCGCGCTCGTTGGCCACGACCTTGGTGTGACCTTCGCGCATGACGGACAGGCTGTCCGGCATCGCCGCCACCACCAGGTCGCAGGCGAACACCGCGTCGGCCTGGCGCAGGTCGATGCGCACCTGGTTCAGACGCGACGGCGACGACGCCACCCGCACATGCGACAGCACCGCGCCGCCCTTCTGCGCGAAGCCCATGAAGTCCAGCGTCGAAGCGCCCTTGCCTTCCAGGTGGGCCGCCATCGTGATCAGCGCGCCGACCGTGACGATGCCGGTGCCACCAACGCCGGCCACCAGAATCTCGAACGGCTTGGCCAGCGCGTGATGCGGCGGCGTTGGATAGGCGGCCAGCGCCCGCTCCAGATCGGCCAGCGACAACTGCACGCTGGCAGGCTTGCGCAGCGAGCCGCCCAGCACCGAGACAAAACTCGGGCAGAAGCCTTCGACGCAGGAGTAATCCTTGTTGCAGGACGATTGCTCGATCTGGCGCTTGCGCCCCAGTTCCGTCTCCAGCGGCAGGACGGACAGGCAGTTCGACTGCACGCCGCAATCGCCGC
The DNA here is from genome assembly GCF_009380165.1 of Rugamonas rivuli. Classification (GTDB taxonomy): domain Bacteria; phylum Pseudomonadota; class Gammaproteobacteria; order Burkholderiales; family Burkholderiaceae_D; genus Rugamonas; species Rugamonas rivuli. Next base: position 102,939 of record NZ_WHUF01000012.1, on the reverse strand, counting down.
AGCCTTCGCACACGGCCGGGTTGACCACCATGCGCCGCGCCGGGTCGGGGAAGACCACCTTGTCCGGCTTGTTCTTCTTGCGGCGGCGGCGCTTCTCGGCCGCGCAGGTCTGGTCGTACACCAGCACCGTCACGCCGGCGATCTCGCGCAGCATGCGCTGCATCGCATCGAGCTCGCTGCGATGGTGCACGGTCACGCCTTCCGGCAGCGCCACGCCCTGGTAGTTTTCCGGCGCATCGGTCACCACCACCACTTTCTTCGCGCCCTCGCTGCATACCTGCTGCACAATCTGCGGCACCGACAGGCTGCCGTCCACCGGCTGGCCGCCGGTCATCGCCACCGCGTCGTTGTAGAGGATCTTGTAGGTGATGTTGGTGCGCGCCGCAATCGCCTGCCGTATCGCCAGCGATCCCGAATGGTAGAAGGTGCCGTCGCCCAGGTTCTGAAACACATGCTTCTCGCCGACGAAGCGCGAGGAACCCACCCAGCTGATACCCTCGCCGCCCATCTGCGCCAGGTAGTTGGTATCGCGCTTCATCCAGGTCGCCATGAAGTGGCAGCCGATGCCGGCCAGCGCGCGGCTGCCTTCCGGTACGCGGGTCGAAGTATTGTGCGGACAGCCGGAGCAGAAATACGGCGTGCGCTTGACGCTGTCCGCGCCGTTCGACAGCAGCTCGGCAGCGCAAAAGTCGGGCAGCATGCGCGTCAGGTCCAGCTGCGGGAACACCGGCGCCAGCCAGCGCACCAACGCCGGCGCGATGCGCGAAGGCCGCAGCTCGCCCAGCGCCGACAGCAGAGGATGGCCATCGCGGTCTTCCTTGCCGACGACGATGGGACGCTGTGCCTCCGGCAGGTTGTAGAACAGGTTCTTGACCTGCTGTTCGATGACGGCGCCCTTCTCCTCCACCACCAGGATTTCCGTCAGGCCCTCGGCGAATGCGGCCAGGCGGGTGCGCTCCAGCGGATAGGTCAGGCCCGGCTTGTACAGCCGCACGCCCAGCTGCTCCAATCTTTCAATCGGCAGCGCCATGCGCTCCAGCGCCTCGATCAGATCGAGGTAGGCCTTGCCAGCGCTGATGATGCCGATGGTGGCCTGCGGCGCCTGCACCACCATGCGGTCGATCGAATTGGCGCGGGCGAAGGCCTGCACCGCCTCCAGCTTGGCGGCCACGCGCACCTCCAGCGCCAGGCCGGGCAAGTCGGGCCAGCGGTTGTGCAAGCCGTCCGGCGGCGCCACGTAGTCGGTCGGCTCGACGTAGCGCGGCAGCGGCGGCAGCTCGACCACGGCGCCGCCCTCCACGGTTTCCGAGATGGCCTTGAAGCCGCTCCAGGCGCCGGAGTAGCGCGACATGGCCCAGCCGTACAGGCCGAACTCCAGGTACTCCTGGATGTTGGCCGGATTAATCACCGGCATGCCCCAGGCGATCAGTGCCTGCTCGCTCTGGTGCGGCATCGACGATGACACGCAACCGTGGTCGTCGCCCAGAATCACCAGCACGCCGCCATGCGGCGACGAGCCGTACACGTGGCCGTGCTTGAGCGCGTCGCCGGCGCGGTCCACGCCCGGTCCTTTGCCGTACCACATGGCGAACACGCCATCGACCTTGCGCGTGGGATCGGCTTCGACCTGCTGCGAGCCCATCACGGCGGTCGCGCCCAGTTCTTCGTTGATCGCCGGCAGGAACTCAACGTGGTGGCGTTGCAGCAGATCCTTGGCACGCCACAGTTCCTGGTCCACGGCGCCCAGCGGCGAGCCGCGATAGCCGCTGACAAAGCCGCCGGTGTTGAGCTGCCGGGCTTCGTCGCAGATCTTCTGCATGCACAGCAGGCGCACCAGCGCCTGGGTGCCGGTCAGGAAGACGCGGCCTTCGGCGCGGGTCAGGTTGTCGTCGAGCGCGTAGTGCGGATCGGCCAGGAACGGCGCCGGGATGGTCATGGTATTCATAGTCTCGTTATAGGTTTTTTGATGAGGAAGGATATGCCGCACGAGGCGAAAAATTATTTCTATCTCATCGATTTCCAGCGCTAGAATGGCGAAAATCTTTCTCAAAACGAGCAAATAAATGAAAAACATTTCTATCGACCCGGCCTCGGTCAAAATCCTTGCCGAACTGCAAAAAAACGGCAGGATTTCATCGAACGAGCTGGCGGAAAAGATCGGCATGTCGGCCAGCCCGTGCTGGCGCCGGCAGAAGGAGCTGGAAGACAGCGGCTACATCGTCCGCTACACTGCGCTGGTCGACCGCCGCAAGCTGGGGCTGGCGGTGGTCTGCCTGCTGCACATCTCGCTGCTGCGGCATGCGGAAGGCGTGGTCGAACAGTTCGAGGAAGCGATGCGGCTGCGGCCGGAAGTGGTGGAATGCTACGAAACCACGGGCAGCTCGGACTACATGGTCAAGGTCATCGTGGCCGACATGGATGCGTACCACGATTTCCTGCACAACGTGCTGGTCAAGCTGAATGGCGTATCGCAGGTCAACACCAGCGTGGCGTTGCGCGAGGTGAAGTACGAAACGGCGCTGCCGCTGTAGGCAAAAAAAAAGCCGCCCGGAGGCGGCTCTACGAAGCGCGGCGGATCAGGCGCGCTGCTTGCGGCGCGCAGCCACGCCGACCAGGGCCAGGCCGGCCAGCATCATGCCGTAGGTTTCGGGCTCAGGCACGGTGGTGATCTGCACGTCGTCGATGCCCGCCTGGCCAGAGCCACCACGCAACACGAAGGACTGCGCCACGCCGCTGAACGTTACCGAGGTAGCAGCAAAGGCATAAGGATTGCTACCCAGTTGTACCGAACCCAGCAAAGTTCCAGTGCCGTTCAGGCCGGAGTACACGTCCATATAGGAAGTCGAAAACGCGCCGGAGGTGAACGACAGGCTGGTGAAGCCCGCAGCCACGTTGGCTACGGCCATTTCCACACCGTTATAGGCCAGGTTGGGCAACGAGGTTTGGCCGTAGCTGCCATCGACCGTGAGGAAATCGTGATAGCTGACTCCGTAATTCACACCAAACGCCCCGGCGCTGTCGGTGCCGCCGTTGTAGAACTCGTCGACCGCAGCGTAGGTCGTGACGCCGTCAAAATTCATCAGAATCGTCGCCGCCTGCGCTTGCAGCGCCAAACCCAGCAGCCCGACCAATACGCTAGCCTTCAATGCAGATTTCACCGTCATGATATCCCCGTTTCTGTAATTTATTGATAATATTGAAATGTAATTGTCATTTTGAAAACACAACGAGTCAACAATAGCACGCTGTCGAAATAATAACAATCGATAGCGAACTCAACTGTGGTGCGCATGCCAAAGCGCCTTGATTTTCAATGATTTATGGTTTTTTAATCATCTTTACCAAAACTGTTCGACGGGTATAATCTGGGGTCGCATGCTCGGTCCCTGCATGCTTTTCAACATTAAAGGAATCTTCGTGAATCGTTCGCTTATCAGCGCCGCCTGCTGCGCCCTGCTCGTCCTTTCCGCGCCTGCGCTGCACGCCCAGCAGGCCGGGAACGCCGCCGCGCCAGTCTCCGGCATCGACCTGAAAACCCTGGATACCGCGGTGCGTCCGCAGGATGACTTCTACGGCTACGTCAACGGCATCTGGACCCGCAACACCGAGATTCCGGCCGACAAATCGACCTGGGGCACCTACATCGAATTGCGCGAAACCGCCCAGGTGCAGCTGCGCGCACTGATCGACGCCACGCTGAAAAATCCCGGCAAGCCAGGCAGCGACGCGCACAAGATCGCCGACCTGTACACCAGCTTCATGAACGAAAAGGCCCGCGACGCCGCCGGCTTCAAGCCGCTGCAGGCCGACCTGGCCCACGTGGCCGCCGTCAAGGACAAGAAGGACTTGCCGGCGCTGTTCGCCTACCTGCAACGCAACGGCATCCAGACGCCGTTCTCGGCCGGCGTCGCCGCCGATGCGCAGGATCCAGAGCACTACACCGTCAACGTCAGCCAGTCCGGACTGGGCCTGCCCGACCGCGACTACTACCTGAAGGATGACGACGCCAAGCTCAAGGCCGTGCGCACCAAATACCAGCAGCATATCGAGGCCATGCTGGCCATGAGCGGCGACAAGGACGCCGCCGCCCACGCCGCCCAGATCCTCGACATCGAGACCCGCCTGGCCGGTGCGCAATGGACCCGCGTGCAGATGCGCGATCCGGTCAAATCGTACAACCGCGTCGACTTCGACAAATTCGCCACGCTGGCGCCGGCCTTTGACTGGAAGGCTTACTTCGCCGCCGCCGGCCTCGCGCCTAAGGCATCGTCGGCCGTGGTGCGCCAGCCGAGCTTCCTCGGCGGCTTCTCCGAGACCGTGGCCAACATCCCGCTGGAAGCGTGGAAGAGTTACTTCACCTGGCGCATTATCGAAAGCTACGCATCCTATCTGGACAGCGCGGCCGTCAAGGAACGCTTCGCCTTCGAAGGCACGGTGGTGCGCGGCGTGCCGCAAAGCGAACCGCAGTGGCAACTGGCGCTGCGCTTCACCGACGGCGCGCTGGGCGATGCGGTCGGCAAGCTGTACGTGCAGATGTACCTGCCGCCTGAAACCAAGCCGCGCGTGATGGCCATGTTCAACAACTTCGTCGCCTCGTTCAAGGACGGCATCGAGAAGCTCGACTGGATGGGCCCGGAGACCAAGAAGGAAGCCCAGCTCAAACTGGCGGCCCTGAAACCAAACATCGCCTACCCGGAAAAATGGCGCGACTACAGCGCCATGAAAACCCAGCCGAACGACCTGATCGCCAACGTGCGGGCAGCGCGCGTGTGGAGCCGCCAGCGCAATCTGGAAAAGCTGGGCAAGACGGTGGACCGTGACGAATGGTCGATGACGCCGCAAACCGTCAACGCCAGCTACAGCCCTGCGCTCAACGCGATCACGATCCCGGCCGCGATCCTGCAGCCGCCGTTCTTCAACGTGAAGGCAGAAGACGCGGTCAACTACGGCCTGCTCGGCATCACCTTCGGCCATGAGATCAGCCACGCCTTCGACGACTCCGGCAGCCAGTACGACGCCAAGGGCCGCCTGCGCAACTGGTGGACTGCGGACGACCGCACCGCCTTCAAGGCGCGCGCCAACGGCCTGGTGAAGCAATACGGCGCCTACAGCCCGGTGCCAGGCTACTTCATCAACGGCGAGCTGACCCTGGGTGAAAACATCGGCGACAACTCCGGTTTGTCGATCACCTACCAGGCCTACCAGCGTTCGCTGGGCGGCAAGCCGTCGCCGGTGCTGGATGGCCTGACCGGCGAGCAGCGTCTGTATATCGGCTTCGCCATGAAGTGGCGCGCTAAACTGCGCCCTGAAGCGGCGATCGCCCAGATCAAGAGCGATCCACATTCGCCGGGAGAGTTCCGCGCGAAGGGTACCGTGATGAACCAGCCTGGCTTCTATCAGGCGTTCGACATCAAGCCGGGCGATCCGATGTATCTGCCGCCTGAGCAGCGCGTGATCATGTGGTAAAAGGATAGTTCAAAACAAAAAAAACCGCGCTCTCCTCGGAGATTCGCGGTTTTTTTTAAGTCCATTCCTTGCCTGTCGTCGCCTATTTTTCGTCAAAAAGGCCCGAAAATAACTGGTCACTCCATTTAAAACCAGTGAAGATCCAAACCGTGGATGGTTTGTAAAAATAAAACACCCAGGGAAGTGCCTGTTTTTCCGTCTTTTCGATATAGACGACCCGAATTAACGACTCCCCGACCTTTTTTTGCTCAATGAATTCAACGCCCACCGGGAAACCATAACGACTGCTATACAGAGTGTTCTGGTTTTTCGAATTCAATTCCGCCAATTGAAATTCGGAATCGCCCACCGCAAGATATGGCCTCACCAGCTTGAAAGCACCAGTTAAGTCATCGACGGCAACTTTTTTCATGACCGACTCGACAAATGGCTTCAATTCATCTTCAGACTTGAACGTATCAGCCAGCGCCGGTACACAGATGGAAATAAAAGAAAAAATAACAACAAAGCGCTTTATCATAAGTAGTAAGAATTACTTTCCAATATATTTTTCGGCTAGCGCAGGAAACAGCTGAGGCAACTCCGACTCGAGCCATTCAATTCCTGCGGTGACGGCATATTCCACTGCGAAGTCGCGCTCCAACTGTCCAGCGCCCTGCGAGGTATCGAAGCTGGAAAAATTGATGATGAGAGATCACACTCGTGATATTGAAAGTTATCAATTTGTGCGGAGCGCAGCATACCATTTTGCCCACAGGGAAAAGTCACAAATTCTCACCGCCACGCTGAGAGTTCGACCGCCCTCGCCTGCGGACAGCCAAATAAATGTGGCATTTGCGGGACAGCTTCCGCATATCGCTACTAGCAAACAGCGACTGACGTTGATAATGTGTGTCTCGGCACATACCTCAACAGGCGGGCAGGCTCTCAATGCGTGGATGTAAATTTCTTGTAGGCGTCTCCTGCTTGTTCTCCTTAGCAACTCTGTACACGCATGCCGCGCAGCCGGTCCGGTTTCTCATGCTGGAGAACCGCACCATGCCGTTTGGCTTGGTGGAGCGGGGACCGAACGCTCGCTTGATACTGGCCGCCGGCATCACCAAGGATTGGCAAGATGCGCTGGCTAAAGAGTTGGGGCGGACGCCTGCTTACGTGCTGTTGCCGCGCAAGCGCCAGGATATGGCGGTGGCCCAAAAATTGGTGGATTTGCGCTGCTTCATCAGCCCTGATTGGCTTACCAGCGAACAGGTCAAGCTGTATGACTGGCCGGCCCCGTTCTTCGATGTCGAGGAACGTCTGGTCGGCCCGTTGAACGGCAAGCCAGTGGAGAGGATAGATGAGCTATCCGGAGTGCGCATCGGAACCGTACTCGGCTATAGCTACCGTAGCCTGGACCAATTGTTCGCCGATGGCCGCGCCAAGCGGGACGATGCGAGCAACGAAATGTCCTCCTTGCTCAAGCAAGTGGCCGACCGGACCGATTTCATGGTCATGCGCACCTTGGACTTCGAGTATCAGCAAAAGACCGATCCTAAGCTTAAAAAGCTGCGGCTCACCCCGGTAGTGGTCAGCCGTTTTTCCATGTATTGCGCCCGCCCCAAATACAGCAGCGTGACGCTGCGAGACTTGAACAATGCGCAAACTCGCCTGCTCAACACCGGCGTGCTGGAGGGGATTTTGGCCAAGTATCGCTAGCAGCGCGATGGGGTAATGCAGAGTAGTGGTGCTCCGAGCCGGAATCGAAAATCGGCTTGGAAGCGAGATGACTCCGAGCTATGGGCCAGGTCAAGAAGGAGCTGCCCCCTCAAGTGTTCCCTCGAATAACGGCAGAAATTCTCGCTCTTGAACAGTAAGAATTTGAAATTTCACATAGTATAGTTTATCAATGCTTGATGAACTGCATAATACGCATAAATTATCCACCAGTGGTTCGATGAAATTAATTTTCAGGTACGCCCCTGAATGTCAAAGACTTCTTTGCGAAGAATATTGCCTTGGTGAGGTAGTATCCCAACTCAGTTGGCGTCGTGGATGGGGCAGTACGAGCGGACTCAATGTCAATGCTCCCGTCAGCAAGTCGACGAATGCTTTCGAGCTTTATAGGGGTGAACTGAAAAAGCACAATAGATGCACCGATAGCAGCAGCTTGCTCACGAGCGTCATTACTGACACCCATACGACTTCCCTGCTCGACATACTCGGACCGACCAAGCGATATATAGCCGTCATCCTCCAAATTTCGCACTTTTACCTCAATATCCATCCTGTAGTGAATGTAACGGGCATCAACAACATTCTCGTTCAAAGAGGCAATTGCATAACAGGAAGCCACGTAGTGCATGGCAAAAGGATTGCTGCCAAGATTATTAGTCCGCATCACTTTATTGGCAAGTGCAGGCGAATCCGTAACCTCAAGTTGGTTCTCAATGCCCCCACAACCGTTACCCGCTTTGGCGAAACTGAAATTCAATAAAAATAGCAAAACCAACAACCTCGAGCACAAAATTAGCGCACGAATCGGCATATTATTTCCTTAATTTAAATTTTTATTAGCAGCAGTTAGTGGCCGTTATCGGAATCCAATCAGGTTAATTTAATTTAGGGGCGCTTACAAGTCCAGTTTTGGCCGCTATGGGTCTTTAGTTTTGCTTCTCAATAATTCTTCATCAAACCAGACGTCGACGTAATCCGGTGCGAGTAAAACTCGCCATCCTGATATAACTTTTATCCATGGGCGCCGCAGAAGCGGATCGCAGGTTGTTAGAGATTGCCTTAATCTAAAAATTGCGCCATGTCACCATTCCAAGTGCATCAACTCGAAATACGCGAAAAGCCCACCTTGAACTAGCATCTTTATACCCAAAGACGACCGCATAGCCGTTAATGTCATAAGCAAGGGCTGTCCCTGCTCCTGCGCTAACAGACATCTTTCTCCGACCACTCCTTTGAAGCCGCGAATTACCTTCAGCGGCATCGCGCTGGGCTGAATTAGTGGCCCCTGCAACCGCGTTTCCTGCACCATAAGCAACGTGGCTTACGCCTATGTCATCGACGACAAAGCGACAGCCAGTAAATTCAGAAGTAAGAAAATAGTTGCATCCGGTTTTTTCAATAGTTTCCCAAGTGGCCTCGGTAATTTGCCCCTTTCCTGGAGATCCAGACCATGGGAGCCAATAAACCGTTTGCTGATCCCGCACACGAGTGCCTGGATCTTCTTTTTTTGAATAAATATCAACGGTGTTTCCAGCAGTAATTGCGACAAGCTCTTGAGCACCGCGATGAGCACTCTTCCTATTCTGAGGATTACCTAGTTCGCCCATAAGTCGGACATTCGTAATTGTTTGCGCATTAATGTTTTTTAGATTACTCCAGAACATAATTTCTCTCCGGTTTATAGAGGGTCATTAGAACGCAACCAAGGGGTTTTGTTGATTCATTCAGGCCAAACCCTCAATCTTGACACCAGTGCTATATATGCCTGAGCGAGTTAGGTCGACTATATAACGCAGTGACGTCCGTAACTTATCATATCTATCCGCGGTCTCAAAATCATTCGAGGTAATATTTTCAAATATTATACGACTCATCCTTAATCGGTCACTCAGATAAATAATGCATAAACGCAATTCGTCTACCAAGTGAACGTCGGCAACTGGCCGACATAAGACTATTTGAGGACCACCGCTCGAAAAATCTCATACGCAACAAGAGCAAAAAACAAGTATGCAAACCAAGGAACCAAAAAATATGGCACCACCGGAATATGAATTACCTTATCCAATATCAGATATGCCGTAGAAAAAACAAAAGCGGTGGCGAGCAACCAGTTCTTTTGTTTAATGAAGAGACCTGCGCATGTTACCGTACCTGCCAAACCAATAATCGTCGCAATCTGCATGCTAATTAATTAATAAGATATATACAACTAAGAATACCGCTGTGGCAAATGGCCGCCAACGCCTGCTTACCTCAACAATGCCTGCACTTGGTCGCTTGCGTTCGTCATCGCGATGAGTCGCCCCTTTTCGCCTATGTCGCGTCCTCGACGGCCTTGCTCCGCTTCTTCGCCATGACCGGATGAAGCGTCTCATGCCGAGCCAGCATGGCTGCATACTCCTGCGCCTTGCGTACTTTGGTCTCAGGCTTTATTGCTGTCTGCACCCGGAACAACACTGCATAGCGGTTTTGTGAATTGAGAGTGGCGAAAAATTCGGCTGCCCCTGGGTGGTCAGCGAATGCTGCATGCAGTTCGGGCGGTACGCTTGCCACGCTAGCCGATTCGTATGCGGCATCCCATCGACCATCTTTTTTCGCTCGCTCGATCTCAGCCAGGCCGCTCGGCTGCATCTTGCCCTCTTCAATATACCTCAGCACCTTCTCGCGATTGACCTTGGACCATAGACTGCGTGCGCGACGCGGTGTCCAGCGCTGTAAATAGTGATGGAGATCGAGCGACCGCTTCTGGCCGTCGATCCAGCCGAAGCAGAGCGCAACTTCCAATGCCTCTTGATAGCTTACGCTAGGGACTGGGGCCCCTTTTTTCGAGTGCTGCAGCCACACTCCGTCAGAGCTCTCGTGATGGACTGCAAGCCAATGCGCAAACGCTCCCTGGGATGGGAACAGCATCATCTCAACATCTGCTGCCATTGAGTCACTCCAATCTATTTTTAGCCAGGCTTCCGTGTCTGCTAGAACTAACCGTCCGTTCTTGGCCGGACTTGGTCTACGGGGGCAGCATAACAGCTTGCCCCTATGACAAAATCACAAATTGTCACGGCAAATCTATCTCGTGCTACCGAGAGGCGCAACGGCATAGGTTGAGCAGGAACCGCTGGGTCAAAAACGATACGACTGGGATCTGCATTGAAGGGGAGCGTTTTTAAGGAGCATTCGAAAAATGCCCCCCTCAAATGCCACCAAACCGCAGGCTGTCAACAGACCTCAACGGCTTTTTGGTGGACTCAGATTTGAGATTTCCCCTACGAGAAGGAGAAAAACCGCGACGTGCGTGGACGTCTGCGGATGAGGTAATGGTGCTCCGAGCCGGAATCGAATAATGCCTTGTAGCCACCAAGAAACCTTGCTTTCCTGCAGGGCCAGCCAAAAGCATACCGCCAAAAATACCGCCAAATCGTCGCGTGGTGCTCTTTCCATCTCAACCCTGCGCATCTGCGAAGTTTACCACGGGCTTGCGCAACGCTGTTTAGGGCACACTGGTCTTTCTATTTTCCACAACATCCTTTATTGCCTGTAGCACGTCCAAGCGTGCCTCAGCGGGTAAACGGTGAAAAACCACCAACAACCAAGCTGCTTCATCATCTTTCGCGTAGAAGTAGGATTCAGGCACATTTAGCGCCTTGGCGATGCGCTCAACCATCGAGAAGTCAGGCTCATGTTTGGCCCTCTCGTACTGATTCATCCGCGCGCTCGATGACATTTCATCAATACCAGCCAGCACGCCCAGTCGTTCCTGCGATACTCCGGCGCGAGTACGCGCCTCCTTCAACCTCTTGGAAAAGACAGACATTCACAGCCCCTAAAGGCTAAGATATTCTGAGTATTTCATTGACTCCACACTAAGGTTTCCTTAGTATCGCCACCTCGAAACAATCTCACCGCAATCAAAAGGGCAAACCTTAATGAAATACTGCTTCGCCGCTATCGTCGCCGCCGCAATGGCCGGCTGCGCCAGCAACACCGGCATCATTCCCATCGGCACCGACACCTACATGGTCAGCCGTCAGGCCGCGACTGGCTTCAGCGGCTCGGGCAATCTCAAGGCAGAGGCGTTCCAGGAGGCGAACGCCTACTGCACGGGCCGGGGCAAGTCGTTGCAAGTCGTCAGCACCCAAGAGGCGCAGCCGCCCTTCGTGTTCGGCAACTACCCCAAGGCGGAGGTGCAGTTCATGTGCTTGAATGCTGGCGACGCGGAGCTGGCGCGACCGAAGTTGAAGCCAAAGGCCGACGTATCGATTGAGGTGAAGCCTGCATCGTGATAGTCGCGCGGACGGCGATCAGGTTCGGCCTGGCCGTCCGCCACAACCCTGTGAGGTCGAGATGGATATAAAAATAAATGGACTGTTAACGGCTGACCGCCTGAGAGAGGTCTTGGCTTTGGTCGAGGCGGGGCCTGGCATCACCTGCTACTTCCACGGCCGCTTACAACTTCGCGCCGCTGCTGCTTCCCCGGCCGGTGCGCCGCGTATAGATAGCCTGCTGATCCAAGACCGTGCTGAAGAATTCCAGCCTGAGGGGGATTTGGAGATCGAGGAGGATCATTGGGATGGGCCACTGCCGACCTACATCGGCGGCGTGGTGGACAACAGCCCGGAAGAACTTGAACGACGCCGATTACTCGAAGAAGGAAGACAGAAACGGGAGCTGCGATTGACGGAAGCATCCGCGCTAAAACAGCGGCTAGACCGTGAACACATGATGAACAAGGAGCTGTTTGGCCGCCTGCGGTTGCGTTACGGTCAGCCATTCATCGGTGCTATCAATGCGGAGATTGCTGCGGTGTGGCGTGAGGTGAAGCCGGTTTTTTCCCACAACTGCAAGGACGGTAAGGCTGGTCAGCTGCGCCCCATGCCCCAGTTGGAACTGCGTGGTGACACCGTGTCCTTTCATGGTTTCAACCTTGCGGGCACAACTACGAGAATCGCCACTCCGGTCTCGATGCCGGATAACATGGAAGGCGCTAGGCCGCACTGGAAGTACAAAGAGTGGGGTGAGTACGCCGTGCCTCGGATCAGGGCAGTTATCAACGAATATGCAGAGAAGGCACAATTGGTTAAAGTTGGCGTCAAAGCTGAATCATCAAGTTAATAATCAGTCGGCGCACATTGCGCGCTACCATACCGCCATGACCCGCTTCTCGCCCCCCATCGTCCACAAATGCCCCGCTTGTACTGGCTATGTGGCGCGCCATGCATTGATCTCGATGTTCATGGATGGCTTGGATCACTGGAGCGACGGATGCTCCTCTGGCATCTGGAACTTCATGCATGGCCCTGTCGCGCGTTGCCCGCAATGCGCCGCAGTCTTCTGGTGGGAAGACACCTCAGAAATCCAGCGACTTACTTGGGCGCCACGTTCGATTGGCCCGATCATGCGTGCCCTGATTTGGCTGACTGGCGACCGCAGCGGGCGCCTGAAAGAACTACGCGAGTGGCAGTCCATCGCGGATGATTTGAAGAACGCCGAACGAGCAGACACCCCAGACTATGCGGACCTCTGCCGCGCGCTGGCGCAGCTCGACCCACCAAAGCCTGCCCGCGAAATGTACCTTCGCCACAAGATATGGTGGCTCAGTAATAATCACCTTCGCTACCGGGATCCAAAGGCCACCATGGCAACCCCGCCTGCTGTGCCAGAGGACGAGGCCGTCGCCAACATCCTTCGCCTCCTGGAGCTGTATGAGCACGACCTGAAGCATCAGGTGGAACGCGGTGAGCTGCTACGGCAACTGGGGCGGTTTGATGAGGCAGTGGCAGTGCTCAAGGCCGTGAAGCCAGACGGTTACTCCGAGGTCAAAGCGGTCAAAATTGAACGGCTGGCGCTGGCTCGAAATGCCGACCTACAAGCCATCTGAAGACCTGGACGACCTCCGAAGCCACTCTTGATCTCTCGCAACTGTTGACTGCTACACGGCAGGTAAATTGAGACCCTGCGGCTCCAACCGATGCACTCCCCAAAAGGCTGGCGGGTCATAAGTGCACTCGGCACGCCCATCGTGCGGCATGATATCTAAAATACATGCTATAAATGCAATCAATGAAGCTGAAGTTGGGAGTTCTCATGGGCATGCCTTTGATTGTTATCGGCGACAAGACGAGCCACGGCGGCACCGTAATAAGCTGTTCACCTACCTGCGACACGATGGGCAAGGGCTGGGCGCGGGTAGGCGATATGGTGGCGTGCCCGCGTTGTAAGGGCGTGTTCCCCATCAGCCAGGGTGACAACAGCTTTACGGACAACGGGAAAGCTGTGGCCTACCACGGCTGCAAGGTGGCCTGCGGCGCCATGCTGATCTCTAGCCAGATTATGACCACCACTGAGCCGTCTGGCGGAGCTGGCGGCAGCGCTACCGATGCTGGCTCCACGAATGGCATGGGCGCCATTGCTGCGACCCTCATGGCAGGGTATCAAGATGCATCCGTAGACGGCGAGCGTCAACGTTTCAAAGGCCGCTTCCAGGTGATCGATTCTACTTCAGGTGAGCCATTGGCGGGGCAGCCTGTGCGCGTGAGGTCTACGGCAGGTCAATATCTGACTGGAACCACCGACAGCCAAGGTTTTACCGAGTGGGTAGAGCGCGACGCCAGCGAAATGCTTGCGTTCGACTTGATTGAGCAAGGACAGGCATGACCGACCCAACGCAACCAACTCCCCCTTTGGCGACTGGCGGCATGTCCACCACCGGCACCACCACACAAGTCAAGATTACCCGGCCGCGCCTCGATCCCAAGGATAAGAAAGTGCTGTGCTCTGCCATCTGCAAATGCAAGGACACGCCCGGCACCGGCAAGGACGGTCGTTCGCTCAAGCAGTCATGCGTGTCTGGAAGGCTCAAAGTGCTTGACGGCGTGCTCGATCACCGCAGCCCCTACAAGCCCGAGGTCAATTACGACATGACCAAGCAACCTCCCGCCCCCATCATGGACGGCGACGTGGAGACCAAGGGGCATGATTGGCTGCCCGGATGGATCACGAAATACTGGAGCACACCTGACGAACAAGGCTCCCAGCGGCCGCCATTCCAAGCAGGCGAAGGTATGATCCGTCGTCCCGACGTGGTTATCGTCAACGATCCGGCCAAGCCGCCAACTCAAGACAACATCAAGCAGGTCGTTGAGATCAAGTTCCCGCCGGATAAAAGAGACCTGCGACAAAACGCCGCATATACGCAAATCGCTGGCGACGAAAACAAGCTCGTCCTGATGGGGCCGGAGGATTGCGATTGCGACCAGCCTGAGCCTGAATCTACCAAGGTGCCGGTCGAAGCGCTCAGCAAGGCCGCCGCCGCTGCGGGGCTGCTATACATGATCCTGACGAAGCGCCCGCCACCGGGTAGGATACCGGCATATTAAGTAAGCAAGGAAATGTAATGAGCGAACTCCCTTTTGATCCAATCGAGATGATGCGCCAACATCCAGAAAAGATGCGCATCCCCGGCGGTCTGCTGACAAAGCAGGGACCGCAAGATTACGTCGGCTGCATCCCAGCCATCACCGGCACCCTGTTCTTCACGAATGCACACCTGCCCGAGGTGCGCGAAGCCATATGTGCCTGCTTCGACGAGTACGAAGCCGTGGCCAAGGCCCACCTGACCTGGCTGTGGCGTGAAGAGCCGCCTGAGGGACCGGACAAGTTCGCTTACGCCAAAGCACCGCCGATGCGTGCCATGGTGAAGCGCATGAAAGAAAACGATCTGCTCGCATTTACTTACACCAGTGGTGAGCAGCCGCATGATGCCGGCGAATGGGAATTTGATGTCTCTGGGATGCGCGGCTGGGAGGCAAAGATGATCGTGCGGGGCACGTCCGCGTTGCGCTTTAGCCTTCCGTTGTTATTCGTTGAGGAGAACCCGACCGCGTTCCAGGCAATGTTCGTGAGTTTCGCAAAGCGGCTGAACGCCCTCCATGGCTATGGCGGTCATGGCTTGGTACTTTCTGCTGTCCGCTTGAGCGACAACCAGCCCTTTGAGGCATTCTTGGCCGACAAGCTCAATGGGCTAGACGTAGGGAATCCAGTCGCGGGCGCGACCCATGCCCATGAAGGCATCAAGACTGTCTCCTGGCTGACCGCCGTGAACTACGAGAAGGTAGAAAAAGTGGGAGGGTTAACGGTCCTCCGTTCGGAGCTACCCATGGACTGGTTCGCACTTTATGACTACGGCGCGGGCCTTGTAATCCAAGCGGGGCCAACGCCGGAGGCCGCGCCGACCGACCATCTCAGACCTGCGCGGTTGGTATTGCCGAACATGCTGCTCAAGGAAGTGCGCGCGCCGATGGTCAGTTTGCACTACGGCTCCAAGGAGGGTGAGCCGCGCCTGAATGGGTGGGCCGCTGAGCAGTGGCTCAAACGCTTCGACATCGACGACGCCGAACTGATGGCCTATAAAACTAAGCTGCTGGACGAACCGAAGCTCACCGAGACTACGACGCTGCCAGATTGCCTATGACGCCTGTACGGCGTCATAGGGGAATCACATACTTGGCAGGCTGCGTTGATCGAGGTGCCTCTACCCGCTCCTGCCGGCTTGTTTCAAGGTCAGTCTTAAAACGCCTGCCCCTTGGAGACGGAACATGGACCGTTGCCGACGGGTCTGCCCGAACTGATGGATGCTGTACCATTGACTCGGTCCAGTATGACATTCGTAATCCCGTCAGCGGTGTTGGTGTAGTTATAGCGAATTTCCGTGGGGGAAATCACTGCAGGTGTGCCGTTGACAGTTCCCGCCTGAAAGTCAATTGCATAAGTCAGCTGATGTGTTTTAACGCTCATTTTCACGTCGCACACAAGCATCAAACGGGCGGGCTGCTGAGTGCCGGTTTGGGCGCTGACTGACACTGTCCGCTGCGACAAGTAGAGATCAGCGAAATGCTGCAAATCGTTGATGAAGGAATTCAGCCCTTCTGGTGTTCGGTTCTTGCCATATTCCGATGACTTGCGCTGGTATTCGGCCAGAACGGCCTTGTTATCCGGCGTTACCGCCGAGGCCAGCCACCGCACAAAGTCATCGTCCAGGGAGCGCGCAGTTGCCTTGGTGCCCGCAAGGCGGATGATTTCAGCCGCCCGCAAGGCATCCAGCAATTGGTCTACCCATTCGATATCAATAGCGAAGTTCAGCGCCTCTCCACCTACAACTTTAAAGGTGGTCATGCCCACCAGTTCCCCATATCCGTTTAACAAGGCTCCGCCGCTACTTCCTGGGGAAATCGCCGCTGTCGTCTGAATGAGCTTCTTGCCCTCGACTACCCGTACGCCGGAAACAATTCCATCCGTGAATGTGTTAACTAAACCTTTCGGTGCCCCTAGAGCAAAAACCTTTTGCCCTGTTTTGATCGGCAACCGAAAGAACCGAGTACTGGAGAAGTCCTCAAGTTGCGTCGCCTCCAGCTTGATGAAGGCTACATCGGTTGCTTCGTCCCGGAAGGCCACCGCCCCGCTGACACTCAACTCGCCGACATCGACTTTCACTGTGTCAGCTTGGGCAACCACATGGGCATTTGTAGCGATCCAGGTGCCAACACGATCACCACTTAACATAACAACACCACTGCCCAGCGCTCGACTGGTTTGAACTACCACCACCGAGGGCTTGGCGCTACGATAAATTTCCTCTGGAGAGAATGCCGTTGATGATGCTTCTGTCACTTTGGCCAACTTGGCATTTGGCTGCTTGACGGGAGTTTTGTTGGCTTGTGCCCAGCAGGACATCGAAGTGAAAAGGAATAAAAGGAATGTTGCGAGTCGGGAACGCATAAGAAACAGTAGAAATATTTTGAGGGCGAATATTAACTCTTAGTCAATGGATTCGGCAACTCCTCCTCACGGATGTCCCTCTGCGACATTGCCAGGCATCGCCATAGCACGACGGGGAAGTCATATTATCCGTGCGCCGGATACATTCAGCGTGATACCCGCCGGGGATTTTTTTTATTTTTCCATGCGCGAAAATTTTGACGGGGCGACCGATGGTACGGCGCGAGACGGGGGGGCCCTTCGCCCCCTCCCCCCCGCCCCGCTGGCGACCGCGACATAGTCGATGCGAGAGCTTTCTACAGTAACGTTTTTCCACGTAGAATTGGTCATCGAGAACGTAACAGGAGCTACTGTGCAGGACGACAAGGAATACAAGGCCGTACTGGAAGTGTTGGACGTCACTGGCGGAACAACGCCGTTATTGAACAAGTTGGGCAAGCTGGCGATTTCCGGCAATGACCCATACATTCGCGAAAGCTCGCATTACATATCCAACTACATCCGTAGTACTCCAGCTTGGACTTCGGTTATCAAGAAATTTCGTGTCCTCAGCAGCATCAATTGGGACCACTACAAGCACCTTCCCGACTATCAGGAATACCGGCGAGTCGTCCAAGCACTGCATAAGTACTGTCAGGACTGCGTAAATGCACAGCTCCCGCAATGGCAGATCGTCGCCCGCCAGCACGGTTGGGGGCCGCTTCAACCACTTTCGCCAATACGCTAACAGGAATCATATTGATTACCGCCAATGTACTTCAACGCATTTTCTGCATATCTATCGGGCAGAAGACAGGCACCGCGTTCGTTCTGGATATCGACGAAAGGCAGTATATGATCACTGCCGCCCACCTTCTACCCGACAGCTTTTCCGGTAGCGACGTACCATTAGAAATCAAACGAGGAGCAGATTGGGAGTCTGTCCCCGCAAAGCTAGTCGGCATGACGCCCTTCGGCGCAGACATCGCTGTGTTTGCGCTGCCGACGCTCCTTGCCCATCCGTCCCTGACGCTTCCGATCATAGAAAGCACAACCTACGGACAGGACGTGTATTTCCTTGGCTTCCCATACGGCAAGTTCTTCCAACTTGGACCTATGAATAACCATTACCCTACACCTTATGTGAAGCGCGGAATAGTTTCCGGCTTTAACACAGGCGGGACGCCGTCCTTAGTTTTCATTGATGGATTAAATAATCCTGGCTTTTCCGGTGGCCCTGTTGTGGGTCGCAAGCCGAACAGCAACGAGTTTGAGCTGATCGCGGTTGTATCTTGCTACGACACGGTAGAAGGCGAGGTGTTGCGACGCGGCCTGCCCGATCAAGAATTATCGATAGACGTAAATATTGGCATTATCGAGACAGTCGCGGCACAGCATGCAAGGACCATAGCGCGCGACAACCCAATCGGGTGCCTCTTGAGCACGCCGATTTCTGATTAGCATTGCCGGCGTTATGTCTGCGCGCAGCCAGCAAGTAGCTCCAAGCCGACTGGAACAGCGCCAAGTCGCGGCTGGTGCCCCCAAGCCTCCTCAAACACGGCTGCCAGCAAGGGTAGCGGCAATGCAGCGCAATTCAGCGTTGCGATTTCTAATATAGGCATCCTCACGCCCCTATTCATCTGGGTTAGCAGCGATAGTGTGTAAATTTCTGTGTAAAACCGTCGACTAGCGGGGCGTACTGCATGAAAAAAAGCGCAGCAAGAAAATTCTCTTGATCAGAAACGCCGCGACTTGAGCGATCTTAATTGGAAAATGAGAGATTTTTGGAAGAACATGCCAGAAGAAAAATATTTTTGTGTGCGTTTCCGCACACAAGGCAAATGCTGGGTACAATATTTTTCGTGATGTTTTTCATCACAAAGTAAGGGTTCCTCGGGACACTAATGCCCCGAGGAAATAAGATCACGACCTTTGGTCATTCTCTCGCGTGGAAACCTGAGTTTGAATCCAAGTGTTTATGTTGTCAAGCTGTAAATAAATACAGTGCTTGCCTCCTCCGGTCGTGACCCTTATGAAAATCTTTTCAAAGGTATTATCATGACAGCTAATAAAAAAGTAACATCACCTCAGGTCGCATCCAAGGCATCGGATATTTTGCGTGACAAAAACTCTTCGGCAACAGCGAAAAGCCTGGCTGCGTCTGCGCTGTCTCAAGTACAGCGCAGCCATCAGACGGGAAAAGACATGGAAGCGCAGGCGTCCGCAGTACTGAAGAGCGATAAGTACAGCGCGGAGAGCAAGGCTATAGCCGCTTCCTTGGTATCGCAATCTAACAAGGCACGCTAACGCACCAGCGCCGCGAGCCTAGCTCGCGGCGTTTTCGGGACAGGACGTCGTTAGGCTGCAGGCATCTCACCAAATTCCTTCGTGTCGCCCCCCCGGTCGAGAGAACCACCCAAATGAGGGAAGCATATGTTTGGCAGCATAGATAAAAGCAAAGGACTTCTGTTCGTCACTTATGACCTTGACCAATCGCTGCGGAATACCATTCAAGGAATGCAGAAAGAGGTTGAAGAGCTGGATGAAAACCGGCTGCTTAATACGGCCCCTGATGATCTCAAACAGTACTTCGTGGAAAAGTATAAGGTCACTCCGATCACGCTACTGCACGATCAATGGTATGCGGATCACCAAGACGTACAAGTTGACGTTCGATATGACCGGATGCGTTGGATTGACGATACGAGTCGCCCCGCTTTGGTCCCTGGAGAGCGGGTTGAAGTGCGTGTCCCGTTTGAGGGCGAGTCAGATTTATTTTACACAAGGGCCAGCACCTTTTCGATGAATCCACCTCGCGCCGTGATTGAAAAAAGTGAGCTAGTACTTCGCTACGAGTCCCCAGCAGATCAGCCCAAGGATATCCGACCAGAAGTCGATCGAGCACTAGCCGACATTGAACACCATCTTGGATGGCAACGCGGGATGATTGACGCACATAACAGCAGCCTGTCACGTGTCGCAGAGCAAGCGATTCATCAGAGGCGCGAGCGGCTACTTTCGCAATCACGACGCGCTGCATCGCTTGGCATACCGATCCGGCGCCGCGATGATGCACCCAAGACCTATTCGGTTCCGACAGTCCGCAAGAAGGCGACACCTTCGCTGCCACCAGCAAGTGCTGCGAATTACGAAGCTGAACCGGCATGGGCAATGGAACAATATGAGCAGGCGTTAAAAATTGTGCAGGACATGGCGCTTGTCATGGAGCGTAGTCCCGATGCCTTCAAAACCATGAATGAGGAAGCTCTGCGCCAACATTTTTTGGTACAACTCAACGGTCAATTTGAAGGAAAGGCGACAGGGGAAACGTTCAACATGGCCGGTAAGACTGACATATTGTTGCGCGAAGGAGATCGTAACGTCTTCATAGCCGAGTGTAAGTTTTGGAAAGGACCCAAGGTATTTAGTGACGCCATCGATCAGCTTCTTAGCTACGCCACTTGGCGCGATGGTAAAGCGGCGATTTTGGTCTTCAATCGAGGCACTGAGACATCGACAGTATTGGGCGGCATTGATTCCACGGTTAAGGCGCATACCAACTTCAAGCGTGCAATGAACTGGCAGCATGAAAGTGGATTCCGGTACGTATTACACAGTAATAGTGACAAGAACCGGGAAGTCATACTTACAGTCCTGACCTTCCACGTACCCAAGTGACCTGACTTACCTACAAGCGCGTCAGATCTTCTCGGATGGTTTCACCACCGTCAACACTGTCGCCCTGGAAATCCCATAGCGCCGCGCCAGAGCACTCACACTCTCCTTGGCCCCGTATCCTTTAACCATTGCAGCGCGCTGTTCAGGCGTAGTTTTGGCCGGTCTGCCGAGGATCTTACCTTCGGCCTTCGCACGCGCCAATCCCGCCTGTGTACGCTCCACGATCAGATCGCGTTCCATTTCAGCTACAGCGGCTAACATTGCCAGCATGAGCTTGCCAGCAGGCGAAGTGAGATCCAACTTGCCGAGCTGAAGCACGACCACTTCCACCTGGAGCACGCCCAGCGATTTGATGGTCGCTAGCACATCCGGCGCATCGCGCCCCAGCCGATCCAGCTTAGACACGACCAGTACGTCTTTCGCCCGGAGCTTACCCAAGAGAATACCGAACTGCTTGCGCTGTGCCGCGTGTGCCTTGCCACTTACCGTGTCGGAATACCAGTACTCGACCTTGTAACCGGCCTGCTCGATCTCATGTCGCTGGTTCTCCGCAGTCTGTTCTGCCGTAGACACCCGTCCGTATCCAAATACCGCCATACCGCACTCCCGGCCTGTTGAAAAACGGTTGAAATATAAATTAACATGGTGATTTATGCAATGGCTAAATTTCCAACATCAAAAAATGGTACCAAACAAGGCGTTGGAAAATGGTCGTTTCCCGACAGGTAGGCCAAAGCAGCAAAGCAAATGGCGGCCTATGGGAACTACGTGGGAGCTGTGTTATTGTAACTAAAATTATATTTGGCAACTATCCATGATAAACAGCATCGTATTACGATTTGGGCGCTCACCAGGACAAGCAGGTGAGGAAATTGCGGTAACGCCATTGACCGTATTTGTCGGCCCTAACAATTCTGGCAAGAGCAAATTTTTGGCCGAATTACAGCAATATTGTAGGACAGGACAGAAAGACGCAAACTCGGTGATTCTTGCGGGAGTTGGATTTTCCGGGCTAACCTTGGAGCGGGCTGAGAGCGTAACCAACGACATGAAGTCGCCGGTAGGCCAAGGTGAGATTCTTCAACCGGATCACATGTTTGTCGGTAGTAGGTACGGAAGGCAG
The DNA here is from genome assembly GCF_009380165.1 of Rugamonas rivuli. Taxonomy (GTDB): domain Bacteria; phylum Pseudomonadota; class Gammaproteobacteria; order Burkholderiales; family Burkholderiaceae_D; genus Rugamonas; species Rugamonas rivuli. The sequence goes on along the minus strand of NZ_WHUF01000012.1, from coordinate 81,206 downwards.
CAAATCCATCTACCAAGCTATATCAACGCATTGCAAATGCCAACAGGAAACTTGGCCTATTTTTGCAGCTACTATCTTGTCCATAAAACACTGTGGCTTGGTGGTGCAGATCGAATAAATTTAGTCGCTGATCAAGGAGGGGGGGACCTTCAAAACATACCTCAAACTAGTCTACAAATCCTTTTCCGTAACGACGCGATGCGAAGCGAAGTTCGACGGATTGTAGCCGAGGCATTCGGTACCTATTTTGTTATTGATCCCACCTCGTTAGGCACCCTTAGAATCCGGCTGTCATCGCGTCCACCGGCGGACAAGATGGAGGAGAGAGGTCTGCATGCTGAAGCCGTCAGCTATCATGCGCAAGCAAAGCTCATAGTGCAGGCAAGTGATGGCGTGAAGGCGTTTACCGGCATCATCACGGAGGTCATTGCTGGCGATCCAGATGTTATTCTTATCGACGAACCAGAGGCATTTTTACACCCGGCGCTAGCAGCAAAGCTTGGATTAGAAATTGCGGGCGCAGCACGGAACGCGGTCAAGCGCGTATTCGTATCCACGCACAGTCCTACTTTTCTCATGGGCTGTATTCAATCAAATGTACCCACAAACATTATTCGATTAACACATCGAGGGGGAGTATCGACTGCCCGTGTGCTGCCCAGCGATGAGATTCTTACGCTTATGCGGCATCCGCTGCTTCGCTCTACTGGAGTATTGAGTGGACTTTTTTATGAATTTGTTGTCGTCACTGAGTCCGACGCAGACAGAGCGTTCTACCAAGAAGTAAACGAGCGACTAAACCAGTATAAGCCTGAGTGGGGAATTCCCAATTGCTTGTTCCTTAATGCTCAGAACAAACAGACGATACCTACGATCGTGGGGCCATTGCGGAGGTTAGGAATTCCTGTTGCGAGCATAGTGGATGTTGACGTGCTCAAAGATGGAGGTGCAGTATGGACAACGATGAGTAAGGCAGCACATATTCCCGACCTTTTGCAAACTAACCTAGGCGCCATGCGGGCAGGAGTGAAGCGCGCCATGGAGGCCACGGGAAGGGACATGAAGCGCGATGGCGGCGTGAAAATCTTGGATAAGGATGATCAAGAGAGTGCATTGTCGTTGCTAGACCAGCTGGCAACATATGGCGTCTTCGTTATCCCTAATGGAGAACTGGAATCATGGTTGCAGCCCTTAGAAGCTAAAGGCCATGGCCCAGTCTGGTTGATTGATATCTTCGAGAAAATGGGCGGAAATCCAGGTGAGCAGGATTATGTGAAGCCCGAGAACGGTGATGTATGGCAGTTCTTAGCCAAGGTGAAAGCATGGCTTACTGACTCCGAGAGGCGTGGAATCCCAGAGTGATACGGGCAGCCAGAGTGAAAATGGATATCGAAGGCAATAGTCCAACTATCTTAGAGCCGGCACTTAGTCTGCAATTTTACGCGCGGCGCGCTATTACGTCCTTGTAGCCCGCTGTCAAACCAGCCAGTCGAAGAAGCTCCTGGATGTACGACTTGCGCCAGCGGCCAATTGGTCGTGAAGGGTTCATTGTGCTGGCCGAGTGCCCCATTTTCACCAACTGCTTGGTTCGGGAAAATTTGATGCGGGCAGCGGGAGTGGCCGCCAGATTGCTCCGATACCGAAGCGCATGACAGTGCCGGCAGGCAAGTTCTCCAGCACGGTAGTACAACGACTGGAAATTTCCCTCATGCGCGCGAGGGCACTTAAGGAGTGGGCGTACTCGGTTATTCAGGCATGGGACGGCCACAATGTCGGCCAACCACATACGACCACCCAGATGGACCGCCAGGCGAGTTTCTGACAGCGCCACGACGGTGCGCTCATCACCATCATCCAGGACCAGCACGGAGCTGCCTGTGGCCTTTGCGGCACGCAGTAGTTTCGGCAGGTTGATTTCAAAGGCGGACTCCAGGACTGGGACGCGCGGCGCTTTTGCTTTCTTCATTCGATCACCTAAAACAAAAGCGAACCGGGCACTTCCATGCGCGGTTCGCGGGTTGAGCTACAGCATACGGCGATGTATCAATGCATCAACGTCCGCTGATTCGGCCATACCTTTTTATAGCTGCGACCGACACGGAAGGTGAAGCGGCCACGCGGGCTGCCGAGTTGTGCATCCAGTCGCTTGATCAATGCGTCCTTGACTGCGGATCGGTCGCCAGCAGGTTCTGCGGTGAGGCAGTCCAGGCCAACAGCAATAGCCTCAGTCAGGTCCGTATCATCTACCTCGCCGACATCGCTGAACGACTGGTTAGCGAAGTAGCGATCAGCACGCAGGCGGTCCACGCCGATGCCTTCAAACAGATCGCGTACCAGCTTGATGCCGGCTTCAGTTGGGATGGCGCGGAAGCCATCGGCGGATACTTCGATTTTTGCGCTCTTAGGCGCAGAGGAGCAATTGCCCATTAGTGTTCTTTCAAAGATTGCGGTGATTGATATTCTGAAAGGCCACCACCAATTCGACCGACAGAGTTTTTGATGCGGGGTTTGCGGGGTTGTGCGGGGTTTATTTTTGGCCACTGGCGTGGCGCATGTATCGTATAAATACTCATTCTTGATTCTCTATGAGTAAAAACATCCCTGCACATCCCTGCAATCCCCGCAGGGGGGGCAGGCTGATTAGCTCATTCGCACCTCCCACGTCGCCGTTTTCTGACGGTTCATCGGGCCACGCTTCAGGCGCACACCATCCATAATGCGGCCCTCGCGCTTCAGAAGGTACTGGCCCAGCTTTTTACGGTTGATGTCACCACGGTCGCCTGCGATGTCCAGTAAGATCTCGCGCACACCGCTACTGGAATTCTCAGTGCGCTTGATCAGATCGGAGACAGTGAAGCTGTGAGACACGCCGAACAACGCCTTGGTGCCTTCCAGCAGAGCACCGAGCGTTGCGGCATCAGGATCGGTATCTGCATCGCGTTTCAGCGCTACCTTGGGGTCCACGAAGCCATCGATTACGCGCTGTTCAATCAGCCACACGATAGTCGAGCGCACCAGCTTGTTCCAGTCGTCCATTGATGCCAGACCATCGCATACGCGCGGGAAGCCAGCACGCACATAGCCTTGGATCAGGGTGAGCGCAGCGGCGGTCATTTCCAGGCGGTGCTTGACGCAGTAGCCCAGTGGCTCCATGTCGAATTGGCGGGCGGCCACCTTGCCAGCCTCCATGTTGGCATCCAGGCGGCACACGAAGAAGCGGCGATTCAGATCGCCAACGAATTGCAGGCCGTTGCCAGTGGCGAGGATCAGCATGCGGTGCTCTGCTTCAGCATCACGGGATTCGCCCAGCACGCGACCTTTGATGGCCGGCGCCGTCGTCACTGCGCACAACGAAGCGGATTCGATGGGGTATTCCGCGTTATCCACCAGCAGCGTGCCAGTGCCGCCGCGTGCTGCGCTGAACAGGGTTTTGCCCCATTCTTCTTCATGCGCGCAGACGGTGCTGATAGGCGGCGGCACGCCGTCGTACAGAGCGCCCACACATTGCGCCAGCAGCGTCTTGCCAGTGCCTGGGGCGGTGGCGCTGAAACCGAAGCCGGGCGAAGTCCGCAGGCAGCTACGCACCGCCGTAGTCAGGACTGCCGCCAGTGCCACCGACTTGTCTGCATCGGTGGCGTATGGGAACTGCACGAACGGTTTCCACAGGATGCTGGAGGCTTTTTGCAGATCGGCGCGGGACGGCGAGTATGGCACTCGCGGCCATGGCCCGCCTTGCTCGTTGGTCAACAGGAGGCCGCTCTTTTTGTCGTATCCAGGCGTGACGATCTGGCGACCATCGCAATCCATGGTCGGTGCATTGCGCACCGCCGTCAGCTTGTCCATGCGCAGGTTGGCGGCATCTGCCAGCAAGCCATTCACGACGGCCGATGGGCATGCAGCGGCAACCATCTCTTCCTTCTTGACGTTCCAGCCCTCAAAACGGCACAGACGTTGGATTTGGACCGCCAGCCATTGCGGCTTAGCAGGAATAATGTCGCCGGCATCATTCACGTACACCATTGCGCCAGCGTGTTCGTACATCTCGCCGGACTTCTTCAGGATGTTCGCAGACTGATCCACCATACGCGGCAGCTCTGCATTGTTAACACCGATCACCACGGGTGCGCGGTCGAGTTCGTAGCGCACGCCGTGGTGAGCGTGTGAGTAGATATATGGGCGGCCGCCGCTGTACAGATTGGCAACTGCCACACGCATATCGTGACCCGGCTCCAGCGGGTCGGCGAAGCGGGCGTTGTGGTACTTCTCTGGGTTATCCAGAATCATGCCGACGGTGACGGTTGCACCTTCGTGCGTCGTCAACGGCCAGTCACCCATCAGGACTTGTTTGTTGACTGCGCGCTTGATCATGTTGACCACCGCCACGTCGTCAGATTCGATGCCCAACTCGTGCAAGCGCTTCGGCATTTCAGTCTTTGCCTCAGCGATGTACTGCTGCTTGATCTCTGCGACTGCCAGCGCGATCTCGTCACGCTTTGCATGTTTGATCTTCTTCAGCTCGACGGCTTCCGCTGCGTTCAGATCTTTGATGGTAGTGATGTCAAAGACGCCGCCATCGATGATCACGCTGTCGTACTTGATGCGCTCCACGTCATCACCTAAGATCGGCGCTGCGGCATAGTCCAGACCTTCAGGGCGCCACACGGCCGCGTCAATCGGTGAGCGCTCCAGTGCTTGGCCCGACTTGCTAATCGCGTAGTAACCGAAACCAGCGAGCCACAGTCGGTCGAACAGAACCTTGCCGACACGCTGGATCTGGCTGGCGTCGCTGACGATTATGTAAACGCGCTGACCGCGTACCTTTGCCCCTGCGACGCCAGACGAGGAACTTGGACGCCACAGCATGCCGACGCCCTCCAGTTCTGGGCATGCTTTGTGAAGCGCCGCGATCAGCTCGTCAGCCGACATCGCTGGCTGGCCTTTTACCGGATCGTAGTCCAGCATCAGGGTGCCATTAATAGGCGTGAAGGCGAAGTGGTCGCGGTCACGGAAGATTGCGCCTTCCGGCTTGACCTTAGTGCTCTTGGCCACCACGATGCCGCTGTCCTGCTTCGGACGGCCGTAGGTGACGGCTTGGTTGTATTGCAGGTTGTTCAGCAGTGTGCCCAGCTCGCGCAAGTTGGTGATGTTCACTACCTTGAAACTGCCACGCATCAGCGTGGCGTTGACCTGCTTACGCAGTTCGCAGTTGACCATGGAGAACTCCTTGGTCATCGGGCCTTCGGCGTTGGTCAGGACGGTCACGGGCACTTTAATGGCTGGCGCCAAATCTACGGCGATGGGGATTTTTTCTTGTTCGTTCATATTGTGATCGGGGGCTTGCGCCCCCTTGGTGATGGGTTAGTTGGTGCCGTTCAGCTTGGAGACGCGGATCTTCTCCAGGTCGGACAGGCGGTACGGGCGACGCATCAGCGCGTTGCGTGGGAGTTGGGTGCTGATCTCTTTGCGGCTCATGTTGGCGAAGGCTGCTGCCACCTCTTCCTCAACCATGACAACTTCATCGAGTGCGGTATCAGCAACGGTTGCTACTGCGCGAACATCGTCAGCGACGAGGCCGGTATAGATCTGGCCACGATTCTCTGCGATCATTTGCAGCTCTTTCAGCGAGTAGCAGTGTGCACCCGCGTAGCTTTTCCCGAAGATCGACCAGCATTGCTGCCAGCCGGTCAGGTTCTTTTCGGACAGGCCCAGGAAAGCCGCAGCAATCGCTGCTGGGATGATCTGCGCGTAGCCCAGTACGTGACGCTTGTCCTTAAGAGCAGTTTCATTGAGTTGGTCGAGGACCGGGAGCGTCACCTGTTCTACAAACGACGCGACTTCGGCCGCAACTGCATGCGGTTTCTTGGATTCAGCGAGATAGCTCAGGAGGCCGATGCGAACGGTTTCGTTCTCGATAGGCTGGCCCGAGTTGATTTTTGCGATGATGCCTTGGAGGTTACGCAGGGATTCGTTGCGGAATTCTTTACCACCCATGCTGATTGCCTTCATGCCCAGCATGAAGTCCTGGCACTCCAGCCATTCTTTCAACTGCGAATTGTATTTATTGTCGAACACTGCCATAGCGTTCTTGATTACTGGGAAACCAGCCATTTCGGCTGGGACGGAAGCGATGGTGATCGCGTTCATATGTGCCTTTTCTGCCTTTTTTAGGCGTAAATGTGCCCCTCGCAGCAGGGCGATAATTTTGAAACTGCGATGTGTTGCATGGAGGGCGGGATGCCCGGTTTGCCAGTTACGGCGGTAGGGTCGGTGGGTAGGTGGTTGGGTGGGTCATGGAGGTGCTGATCCGCGAGGGGTTATGCGGATGCAGCCGAGCTGGCCGCGATGAACTGCTCAATGTCGGCCGCGTGCCATGCGGTGACGCCTGCGCTCAATTTGAACGGCTGGGGGAACTTGCCGTCGCGGACCCAACGCCACACGGTGGCTGGGCTGACCGGCAGGATGCCGGTCTTGTTTGGGGTGGATGCGATGTCTTTAATGCGTACTACGGCTTTCATGATTACCTCACTCTCATTTGTCCGGTTGATTCCGAGCAATTGGGAGTACTGTATCGGAGGCGGCACCGACAAGATAGGTGGTTCGGCGCCGCCTTAGTGGTTTTATTGCAATTGTTTCTTTGTTAAATCAACCGCTTTGATGTATTTTTTTGACGTCTCAACACTTACCCCGAAAAGCTTATTGACTTCGATGGCGGCGGCCTGGATGCTGCGATACTCATGTCGGTGCGCGCTGCACCAATCAAACACATCTTGCTCGGTTGGCTTCCAGATCGAATTCGTCACTTTTGCACCTTCCCGGCCTTTCGCCGCCATTACGATGGCGTCATCACCACCCCAGGCAAGCATTTCGCAGCCGCCGAGTAGGTACTTGCCGTCCGCGAAGTGGTCACTCGACTCCTCTGGAGTTTTTGCCAGCAAGGCATGCACGGCATGATGAGCTGCGAGAGCAACCATGCAACGCAGCATTAGTACCACCTCGTTCCTACTCGCTTTGTAATCCGGTGAGTCTAATTTCTTTTTAAGTGTGTTAAAAATTTCCCAGCCTCTGTCCGCATCTGGTCCTTTGTCGATCAAGTCTTGTATTTGGCTACTTGGTAGTTGTAGTTGACAGTTTGTTTGGCGCGGCCTTGCAAAATCATCAAGGGCTTTAATGAGCCAAAGCGCTCGTTGGATCGAGTGGGGCGGAAGCGTGGTCTTGAATTTGAAGTTGTACATGGTGGCCGTCATCACTTAACGTCTCCACCAGTGCGCAGCGCATCAAGATAATCAGCCCAGCGCTGCATCATCAGCCGGCGTGCTGGCAAGTGGGCGGTGCGGTTGTATGCACGGCCGTTTACGTCTTTAACCGCATGCGCCAGTTGATGTTCAATCAAGTCCACCCGTTCCTCCAGTACTTCATCCAGAATGGTCCGTGCCATCGCGCGGAAGCCATGCGCCGTCATCACCTCCTTCTCAAAGCCCAAGCTGCGCAAGCAGGCACTGATCGTGTTCTCACTCATGCAGCGGTCCTCGGTGCGAATGCTCGGGAAAACATATTTACCATGACCGGTCATCGCATGCAGACTCTTCAAGATCGCGATAGCTTGACTCGCTAATGGGACGACATGGTCATTCTTCATTTTCATCTTGACGCCAGGGATACGCCATTCGCCTGCACCCAGATCGATCTCGCACCACTCTGCACTGCGCAACTCACCAGGCCGGACGAAGAACAGAGGCGATAGTTTCAACGCTGCGGTAGCGTAAGGATGCCCAGCATATCCGTGAATAGCGCGCATCAGCTTGATGACCTCACGCGGCTCTGTGATCGCAGCATAATGCTGACGTGGGATAGCGGCCAACGCCCCCCTCAGGTCTGCCGTAACGTCACGATCAGCAAGTCCAATTGCTACCGCATAACGAAACACTTGTCCGCACAACTGCTTCACCCGATGGGCCGACTCGACGGCGCCACGGGTTTCCAACCGCTGCACAGCCAAAAGTACGTCGCGCGGCTTGATTTCGGAGATCGGCATGTTGCCTAGGTGGGGGAGGACATTCCGCGTCAACCAGCCAGTCACCTTGTCTTGCGTGGTTGCGGCGCGCTGTGCTTTGGTCTTGTCCAGCCATTCGTATGCGATGGCAGAAAAAGTCTGCCGCTCTAGAAGCAGTTTTTCCTCTCTACCGATCCGCTTGGCAGCGGACGGATCGATGCCGTCGGCAAGCAACTCGCGCGCCTCTTGTCGGCGCTGCCGGGCTTTTGCGAGGCTAACCTCTGGGTAGATACCAAGTGCAGCGGTTTTGCGTTTGCCGTTAAAGCGGTAGTCGTAGCGCCAGTATTTGCCTGCGAGTTTAACAAGCAGGTACATGCCATCGCCATCTTGGTACTTCTTAGTACCGGAGGCAATAGGTTTAACTTGACGAACGAAGGTATCGGTCAATGCCATAAATCTCATCCTTGTATGTTGTCCTACGGAGCGATCCGCTATACCAGTCGAAATGACGGTACTTAATCCGTAGCTTTGACAGGTACCGCCAGAGGTACCGCCAAAGTCCTGCTATGGGATGAGATTTATTGAGACGCCAAAACATAACAAAAAACCCGCTCTGCCTAGAAGACATGCGGGTTTTGATGGTATGTAAGACGATTTGATGCATATGAAGATAGTAAGGTGGTGCTCCGAGCCGGAATCGAACCGGCACGCCTTGCGGCGGGAGATTTTAAGTCTCCAGTGTCTACCAATTTCACCATCGGAGCGACAGAGCCCGTGATTATGCCATGAACCGCCCACAACTGCCATACCGGCAACTGTCGAATCCGATAACATGGCATCATTGCTAATATCTACGCCACTAGGAAAGCCATGTCCGTTTTACGCCGCCTGCTCTTCGCGATGCTCTTGATGCTGTTCAGCGGTCTCGCCCCCGCCGCCGACAGCGCCGCCCTGCCCGCCCCACAGACCACCACGCCCGCTGCGGCCAAGCTGGTCTTCGCCAACCGCACCATCTTCGTGTTCCGCTCCGCGCTGGCCGGCTATCCGCCGGAAGACCGCGCCGACGGTGCGCACAAGCGTTTGGAAGCGGCGCTGGCCCGCAACGGCGCGCAGCAGCCGGGCGTGCATCCGATCAGCGAAGGCACGCAAGTGACACTGGACGGCGCCCTGCTGTTCCTCGTCACGCCGGCCGACATCAACCCGCTGGCCGGCGACACCACCGACAGCGTGGCCAACGAAAGCGCCGCGATGCTCGGCAAGGCTTTGCTGGAGCGCCGCGAACAGGCCAGCCCGCGCTACCTGCTGATCGCCGCAGCGCTGTGTGCGGCGGCCACCTTGGCATACGGCCTGATTCTGCACGGCCTGCGCCTGATGCACCGCTGGGTGGGCAAGCGCTCCACGCAGGCCATCAGCCGCCGCCTCGGCCAGGTCAAACTGAAAAACGTCCGCGTGCTCGACGCCGAACACTATGTGGCCTTCATGCGCCAGCTGGTCAACCTGCTGATCTGGGGCCTGCGCCTGATGGCGACCTATCTGTGGCTGGCCTTCGTGCTCGGCAAAATCCCCTACTCGCGCAGCTGGGGCGAGCGCCTGCAGGATTACCTGATCGATGTCGTCACCAGCGTTGCCCAAGGCATAATCGAAGCGCTGCCCGGCCTGGTGCTGGTGGGCGTGATCGCCGCCATCGCGCGACTGGTGATACTGACCGCAGGCTCGGTCTTCCAGCGCGTGGAAAGCGGCGAGCTGCAAATCGCGTGGCTGGACCGCGACACAGCCACGCCCACGCGCCGCATCTTCAACGTGGTGATCTGGCTGTTCGCATTGGCGATGGCCTACCCTTACCTGCCCGGCGCGCACACGGCGGCGTTCCAGGGCGTGTCCGTGCTGGTGGGCTTGATGGTGTCGATCGGGGCGTCAAGCATAGTCGGCCAGGGCGCCAGCGGTTTGATACTGATGTACGCGCGCTCGCTGCGCAAGGGCGAGTACGTGCGCATCGGCGAATCGGAAGGCACGGTGGTCGAACTGGGCATGTTCGAAACCCGCTTGCGCACAGGCCTCGGTGAAGAGATCACCATGCCCAACGCCTGGGTGCTGTCCAACACCACCAAGAATTATTCACGCGCGCACGCGGGCACCGGCTATGTGCTCGACACCACCGTCACCATCGGCTACGACACGCCATGGCGCCAGGTACATGCGATGCTGGAGCTGGCCGCCACGCGGACCGAGGACATCGCGGGCACGCCCAAGCCCTACGTGATGCAGATCGGACTGTCGGACTTCTACGTCGAATACCGGCTGGTGGCATATGCCACGGTGGAGACGCCGCGCCGCCGCGCGGAGGTGCTGAACCAGCTGCATCAGCACATCGTCGATGTGTTCAACGAGTTCGGCGTGCAGATCACGTCGCCGCACTTCACACAGGAACCGGCCGTGCCGCATGTGATCCCGAAAGAGCAATGGCATCCAGCGCCGGCCGTCGCGCCTATCGATCTGGCGCGGGACGAACATCACATCATACCGGTGGCTTCCGATCGCGCGCCACCGGCGGCAGGCGGTGCTTGAGCATGCCGACTTTCTGTGCGCGGTAGATGCCGGCATGGCCGGAGAACAGATAGGCCACCACGCAGGCCAACGCCGCGTAAGGTCCGATCTGCGGGCCGAATAATTCGATCGCCATGATGGTCGAGGCCAGCGGCGTGTTGGCCGCGCCCGCGAACACGGCGACGAAGCCCAACCCCGCCAGCATCGGGAACGGCAGATGCAGCAGCGGCGCCAGCGCGTTGCCCAGCGTCGCGCCGATGTAGAACAGCGGCGTCACCTCTCCTCCCTTGAAGCCGCTGCCTAACGAGGCCACGGTGAAGGCGAACTTGCCGAAGAAATCCCAGGGAGCCAGCGGCTGCTGGAAGGCTTCGACCATCACCGGAATACCGAGGCCAATGTAGCGCGTACCCACAATCCACACCGCCAGCGCGACCACAACGCCACCGATCAATGGACGCAGCGGCGCATACGCCACATGGCGCTTCATGAAGGCCGATGCGGCATGGGTGGCCTTGGCGAACAGCATGCCGGTCAGGCCGAACACGATGCCGGCAACCAGCACGGCGGCCAGGCTCCAGAATCCGATCGTCGCGACGCCGCTCATTGCGTAGTGCGTGTGGTGCACGCCCCACGCCATGCCCACCTGGTCGGCGACGATGGCGGCCACCATGCAGGGATAGATAGCGTCGTAGCGCAGGCGGCCGATGGCCAGCACTTCCAGGCCGAAGATGGCGCCGGCCAGCGGCGTGCCGAACACGGAGGCGAAACCGGCGCTGATGCCGGCCATGAGCAGGATGCGCCGCTCGGCGTGGCGCAGGCGGAATACGTGGGTGAGCTGGTCGGCCAGCGTCCCGCCCATCTGCACGGCGGTGCCCTCGCGGCCGACCGAGGCGCCGAACAGGTGCGAGATCACGGTACCGATCAACACCAGCGGCGCCATGCGCAGCGGGACGACGCTCTTGGGGTCGTGGATTTCGTCGATCAGCAGGTTGTTGCCCGCTTCGACACTGCTGCCCAGCTTCAGGTACACCCAGCCGACCACGAAGCCGGCCAGCGGCAGCAGCCAGATGATCCATGGGTGCGTCTGGCGCCAGTCGGTGGCGCGATCGAGGGAGAACAGGAAGAAGGTGGAAGCGGTGCCGCTCAGCAGAGCGATCAGACCCGCGATGAAGGTCCACTTGCCGATATACGGCAGCAAGGCGATTTGTTCGGGATAGCGGCGTGATTTCATCTGACGTGCATACTAGCAAATTCGCCAGATGACGGCAATCCGCCGCCCGGGACCACAACCTCAGGCCAGCCGTACCAGCGGGTTGGCGATGATGTTGTCGATCTGCCGTATCGCCTCGTCGCAGGCGGCGGCGATGGCTTCGTCTTCGGTGTCGCGCACGAACTGCATGGTCGCGCCTTCGAACACTTCCACGCCATCCGCGCCGGCGCGTTCGATGTCGCAACTGGCGGTCCAGCGACGATCCGTGGTCGGCAGCGCGGTGGGCACGATCTCCCAGCCCTTGTAATGAATCTTGTCCATGACGGTCTCCTTGTTAAGTAAGCAGACTATCACGAGGCACGGCCGCGCCGCGCACGGATGCGCGCGGCCTCGGCCTTGGCCCCGGCCGGTCAGTCTTCCTCGCCGTCCTGATGGGCGGTGCGGCCGATCGGCTGTTCCATATTCGCCAGGAACCAGCTCAGCGAAGTCATCACGGCGACGTGGCGCTTCAGCTCCAGCGTGCTGACCTTGTCCAGCGTGTCGGCCGGCGTATGGTGGTAGTTGAAGTAGGCCGAGGTATCGACCATCGGCTCGAACACCGGTACGCCAGCGCGCTCCAGCGGGCCGGTATCGGCCGCGCCGGCGATATCGCGGCGCTCGAACAGGCCAGCGCCGATCGGCGCCAGCGCATCCTTCAGCGGCGCGAAGTACTTCACCATCGGCGGCGTCACGCTGCCGATGAAGCCGAACGGACGGCCACCGCCGCTGTCCGACTCGATGGCGGCGAAGTGTTTATCCAGCTTGTCCTTGTTCGCTTCAAAGTAAGCCTTGCCGCCACGGGTGCCGTTCTCTTCGTTCATCCAGGCGATCACGCGGATGGTGCGGCGCGGATGCAGGTCCAGTTTTTTCAGCGTCTCGATCACGCCCATGGCGCCGGCCACGCCGGTGCCATCGTCGTTGGCGCCGGTGGCCAGGTCCCACGAATCCAGGTGGCCCGAAACGATGACCACTTCGTCGGCCTTGTCGGTGCCCGGCCAGTCGGCGATGACGTTGAAGCTGTCGGCGTCGGGCAGGTTCTGCGGCGTCAGCGTCAGGTGCATCTTGACCGGGCCGCGCGCCAGCAGGCGGTCCAGCAACAGCACGTCTTCGGTGGTGATGGCGGCGGCCGGGATGCGCGCGGCATCGGTCAGGCCGGTGACGCCGGTATGCGGAATGCGGTAGTTGGCGCCACCGACGGAACGCACCAGCGCCGCCGCCGCGCCCATCTCAGCCGCCACCTTCGGGCCGATGTAACGGAAGCCGGCGCCGGGACCGTAGGCCTGGCCGGCGTGGCCACGATCCGCCAGCTCCTGGTCGAACGCCACATCCACCAGCACGATGCTGCCTTTTACCTGGGCCGCCTTGGCCTTGAGTTCATCCAGGCTGCGCACCACCAGCACCGGCGCGGTCAGGCCGGCGGCAGGCGTGGCGCCCGAACCGCCCAGCGCCGTCAGCACGATCTTCTGCGTGATGCCGGCCGGACGGCCGTTATAGTCCACCAGTTCCGCCGTCTCCACGCCGCGCACCCAGTGCGGCACCTTCACCGGCTGCAGCGTCACCTTGGCGCCCAGCTTGCGCATGGCGGCGGCCACCTGCTCCACCGCCGCAGCGGCGCCCGGGGAACCCGACAGGCGAGGTCCGACCAGATCGGTCAGGTCGGCCAGGCGCTCGTAGGCCCAGTCGTCCTTCATCGCGCTGTCGCGGATCTTCGCCAGCGTGGCCGGGTCGTTGGCCGGCGCGGCGATGGCGCCGGCGCTCAACAGCGAGCCGGCAAGGACGGTCAGGGACAGCGGGAGTGCGAAGACGGATTTCATGCGTTTCCTAAGAATGAGATGGGTAAGTTGCAAGAACGATCTAAACGATAACCTATCGTGGAGATCTTGTCATCAATGTTGATTTGTCATGGCCGTTGCACTACCATGAAAGTTCAACTTCACGAAGAAGGCGCCTATGCTCAAGGGTTCACTCTGCACCGTGCGTCACCTGCTGACGGCCGACCTGAACACGTTCATCGCGCTGGTCAACGACCTGCCCTCGCGCGGCGACCATTTTTCATCCCACTTCAAGTCGCCGGAAGCGATGCGCAAGGAGTTCGCGCAAAACAGCTTCGTCACCGACGACAGCGAGCTGTTTGTCATCGAGGACAGCCTGCACCACATCGTCGGCGTCATCACCCATTTCAAGAGCCGCACCCCGACAACGCGCGAAATCGGCTACCGCCTGTTCGACGCCAAGCTGGCCGGACGCGGTTATGTGACCGAGGCCTGCCGGCTGCTGGTCGACCATCTGTTCAAGGCTTACCAGTACCACCGGCTGGAACTGCTGTCCGCGCCGGAGAACGAGGCCTCGGTCCGGATCGCGCAAAAGTGCGGCTTCCGCACCGAAGGCACGCTGCGCCAGAGCTTTTTTATCAACGGCAGGTACCAGGACGTGCAGGTTTTCAGCCTGCTGCGGCCGGAATGGGAGGCCCAGCGGGGCTGAAGGCTAATTGTTACAAGCCATTACCGGATCGGCCGGTTTGTAAGCATGTGTATAAGACGTGGCGTATTCCTACCCGCGCTATATAGTGCAGTTACTGGCTAACGAATCATTCCGATCCGGGCCACGGCAAGGGGAACTACCATGTTGAGCAAAAAATTGATGGGTGTCGCGTTACTGGCCGCAGCAGCAGTATCGTCGTCGGCCTACGCAGGCGACCGTGATTTCAACACGGTAGCCGGTGCTGTGGTCGGCGCCGCAATCGGCCACAATGCGGGTGGGCGCGATGGCGCCATCGTCGGCGGCCTGGTTGGCGCGGCGGTCGGCAACAGCATCAGCACCAATGACCGCTATTACGATCGCGGTGGCCGTGGCGGCCGTTACGTGGAGACGCGTGTGTACACGCAGCCCGCACCGGTGTACTACGAACCCGCTCCGGTCTACTACGAGCCTGCGCCACGCTACTACGCCCCGCCCCCGCGCGTGGTGTATGTTGAACCGGCCCGCCCTTACTACCGCGAGTATCGCGAGTATCGGGAAGAACGCTGGGAACGCCACCACCATCACGATCGCTGGGACCGTTAAGATCCCGGTCCGCCTAGAAGCCCCGCCCCGTGCGGGGCTTTTTTCATCCTGCGCGTTTTTTCCGCCTCCCCCGGCTAGCCCAGACCAACGGCGCGGGCCGAGGGGAAATCATGACGACAGCAGACGCAATCATCGCTTTGGAACTGGGCCACTACCGGCTGCGCGAGCAGATCGGCGGATCGGCCTACGGCATCATCTGGCGTGCCAGCGGGCCTCCGGCCACGCGCGATGTCGCCGTCAAGTTCATCAACCGCGAGCAGATGGAACGCGCCCTGCCCGCCCAGCGCGACCGCTGGATCGCCAGCGCCAACAACGAAATCGGCTTCCTGCAATCGCTGGAACCCTGGGACGAGCGCCACATCGTGCGCCTGCTCGACAGCGGCTGGCATGAAGGCTTGCCGGTCCTGGCGCTGGAATTGATGGCGACGGACCTGGGCAAGCACATGGTCGCACTGAAAGGCCGCGGCGAGGCGATTCCGCTGCCGCGCATCCTCAATTGGCTGGCCCAGATCAATCAGGCGCTGGCCAAGGTGCACCAATACGGTTGGCGTTACCTGGACCTGAAACCGGCCAACGTGCTGCTCGATTGGGACCTGGGCACCGTCAAGCTGGCCGATTTCGGCACCAACCGCCAGTTGGGCAGCCTTCAAGTTCACTCGTATGCCGGCACCGCCAATTGGCAGGCGCCGGAGCAGTTCTTCCCGGCCGAGGGCGGCGGCTACGCCACCGGTCCGCGCAGCGACTATTTTTCGCTGGGCGCGATGTTCTACTTCCTGGTGACGGGCGGCCTGCCGCTGCGCTTCTGCACCGACTGCGGCCAGGCCTATCGCGAGCACCACACGGCCGGCGCCGATCTGCTGCGCCGGCTGAACGGTGGTGCGGTTCCAACCGCGCTGCATGCGGAGGAAGCGGCGCGTTTCGCGGCAGCGATTCCGGCGCCGGTGCGCGATGCGGCGCTTGATCTGCTGCGGGCCTTGCTGCATCCCGATCCGGCGCAACGTCCTCGGCACGCGCTCCAGATCAGCCGCATGCTGCATGCGATCCAGGGAGTCAAGCCGGAACGCGGCGCGTTCGACGCCGCCGATCCGGTTCACGGCATGAACCGTCCAACCGCCGATAACGGCTGGCGTCACATCAGGAGCGCATGATGGCGATCTCTTTGCGTTTGCCCTTCATGGTGGCGCCGGCGCGTTCCACAACGCGCCGGATGCCGTTCGACAAGCGAGGCTTCGGTGAAGTCTTCGCTGCGATTATTCGCGCAGCGGCGCGCAACACGGGCCTCGCCGTAACGCTCTCGCTATTGACAGTGCTGTGCGGCCTGCAGGCGCTGGCTTTGCTGCGTGCTCCTGCCGCGTGGATGCCGGCCGCCATTACGGTCAAGCTGGCGCCGGGCGAAGCGATTGCGCTGGGCCAGCATGAACTGGCGGCGCCGCAGTCCGACCGCAACCATCTGTCGCTGCGCCGCGATGCGCAGGATGGCTGGATGCTGCGGAATCTGAGCGCCACGCGCCAGGTGATACTGCTGCGCGACGGCGGCGAGCAGCGCATGGGCAGCGTGCCGCTTCAGGCGGGCCAGCGCTTCCAGATCGACAGCGCGCTGTTCGAAGTCCGGGCTGCCGATGCCGGTAGCGTCACCTTCGCGCGCGACGGCCACGAATGGCGCTACGACGGCGCGGTGCTGTATCGCGACGGCCATCAACAAGCCAGTTGCCCGGAATCGCATGTAGCGTCCAAGCTGCTGTCGCTATGGAATCGCGCCATGCCTGGCTTGGTGACGATACCCCGTCCACTGTCCTTCGGCGGCAACCTGTATTGCGACAACCGCCTCGGCCTGGCGCAGGTGACATCCGGCGCGGCGCAGCTTGCACGCAGCAACGGTGAGCTGCAGCTCTCGGCCGGCAATCCGGATGGCGACCGCGCGGCTCTGCTGGTGCATGCCGCTGGATCGCCGACAGACTTGCGCAAACAGGAGGCGTCGCTGGCCGGCGTGAACGCGATCGTGGTCGGACATACCCGCTTCCAGTTGAACGCGGAAGGCGGCCAACTGACGCTGCACCCAAGCCGCCACGTCACCCTGTTCAGCGCACCGGACCTGAAACTGCCGGAGCACGTGACCTGGCAATGGCAGCAGCGGGCACTGTGGGATGGCGGACAATCGGCCGCCATCTGGATCGGCCTCGCCGCCAGCCTGGCCTGCATGGCCGCCGCCCTCGCGTTTGCCGCGATCCGCAACGGCGGCACCGCGATGCTGCTGGCTGCTGGCGGCGTGCTGGCCTGCGGCGTCATCGCGCTGGTATCGCAGCGCACCGGCCATGCGCCGAGCGCCGCCTGTTCGATGCTGCTGGCCGCCAGCGCGCTGCTGTTGTGGCTTGCGCTGCCCGGCCGCCTGACATTGCTGACCGCCGCCGGCGTCATTCTGCTGGCCGCCGGCCTGCTGTCACAACTGGAGCTCGGCCTGGGCGCCCCCGAATCATCCTGGCTGCGCTACTACCAGAAAAGCGCCGCCATGCTGGCGATAGGCGCCGGTTTGGGCGGCCTGCTGCGCCTGTGGGCACAACGCCAGACCGCACACCGCGCCCATCTCCAGCAACGCAGCATCGAATGGCTGCTCGCCCTGTTCGCCGCCGTGGCGCTGGCCGCGTTGGCCGCGCAGGTATTGTGGGGCGACGAAACCGGTGTCTTCGACCTGCAACCGGTGGAACTGGCCAAGCTCGCCCTCACCGCCCTCACCGCACACTGCCTGGCCCTGCGCTTCAGCTGGCACAACGGCCCGCAAAAACTGTCCGAACACGGAGCGCGCTGGCTGCAGCTGATCGCCCCAGCGCTGCTGTTCCTGGCCCTGCTCGGCCTCTCGCTGGTGCAGGTGGACGACTTCTCGCCGCTGATCCTGCTGCTGGTGTGGAGCACGGCCATGGCCTTCGCCTACGCCCTGGCCGCCCGCAACCGCAAGCTGGCCGGCGCGCTGATCGCCATCGTGCTGACCGCCATCGGCGCCATCGTCTACCTGCGCTGCGCCGGCACGGACGACCTGATACGCTGGGGCTTCTACGCCGACCGCTTCCTCGTCTGGCTCAACCCCGCCGAACACCCGCACACCGGCCAACAACTGCTGCTGGGCGCGCGCGCCATCAGCGACGGCGGCTGGCTGGGCGCCGACCACTGGCTCGGCCTGCGCTCGCTCGGCATGACGGCCGGCAGCGCGGTGCAGATCCCCGCCGTGCAGGACGACTTCGCCGCCTCCTTCTTCCTCAACCGCCATGGCCTGGCCGGAGGGCTGCTGCTGTGGGCCGCACAAGCCGCCCTCCTGGCCGGTATCACCTTCACCGCCGCCCGCGCCTATCAGGCCGGCGCCGCAGCGCGCGACTTCCGCCACGCTTGGTCCGGCCGCTTCCGCTACTTCGCCCTGTGCGGCGGCGGCGCCTTCGTGCTGGGCCACTTCCTGCTCTCGTGGGGCACCAACCTGGCGATCTTCCCCATCATGGGCCAGCCCATGAGCTTTCTCTCGGCCGGCGGCAGCCACCTGCTGTTTTTCCTCTGCCCCCTGCTAGCGTTTAGTGCCATCAGCGCGCAATCTTTAGAAGGAGAATGAATCATGCCGATCTATGTCCAACACGAAGTCCTGGGCCGCATTCCCGACGTCTTCAATGCCGAAGCGATCTGGCAGGCGCCCGGCCTGGCGTTGTTCTCGCGCCGCCCGCTGCTGCGCGACCTGCTCGAACGCAGCCCGCGCGAGCACAAGGGCCGCGCCGCCACGCGCTGCTTCTCCCACGTGACGCTGATGCTGCCGCAAGAAGAAGTCGACGACGACTACCACCTGACCCGTGGCGCCCGCGCGCGCGACCTGGCGCAAACGCTGACCGCGCTGCACCAGAAGGACTTCGGCGACCTGCTGGGCGGCGACCAGGTGCGCTACGACGTCGCCGGCACGTCATCGCTGGCGCCGGGCGAGATCGAAGTCAAATTCGGCCACGCCGTGTACCTGCCTGCGGCGGACGAGAAGATCCTCTACAACGTCAGCGTGTCGCGCGACAGCGCGATCTGGCATCCGGTCTGCCCGATCTACCCCAACCAGCGACTGGCCTTGATCGGCGGCGAAGGCGGCGAGGCGAGCTTCGTCGCCAGCGGCTGGCCGTTCGGCCCGGACGGCGCCATCCTCATCATCAACGACGGCCCGGATGCGCCGCCCGTGGTGCAGATGCGCCCCAAGGATGCCTACGAATGCCGCTTCGATCCGCGCAGCGGCTACTACACCATCAAGTCCCTGCGCGAAGCACCGGGCGGCAGCCCGCGCCTGATGCTCAAGATCGCGCGCACCTCGGCCGCCGCGCCGCGCCCTCAAGCCAGTGCAGCCGCCGACACCATCAGCATCAACCCGGTCGCCGCCGTGCGTGACGTGCAAGCCGCGCCGAGCGCCGGCGTCGCCGCCAAGCCGGCCGTCTGGCAAAGCCGCTCCGGCGGCGGCGCCGCGCCGGACATGACGGCGATCCCGGTCAGCCACAAGCCGGCCAACAACGCAGGCGAGAGCGACGCCACCTACGCGCCGGTCTCGCAACAGCGCGTCAGCCTGGTGGCACTGGCCATGCCGCGCCTGAGCCGTTACCGCGACGTTGGCGCGCAAGCGATGGAACTGCCCTTCAGCCGCGCACTGGCCTTGTGTACCGATGGCCGGCCGGCGATCAGCTTCGTCGTCGATGCTGCCGACGAACTGTATGCCTGCACCGCAGAAGGACGCCAGCGCATCACCGCGCCGGCCACTTTCACGCCGGTCGATACGCAGGCGATCCGGGTGCTGGCTGCCGCGCCGCAGATGGCGGACCGCTACCGCGCCGTGGTCTGCCTCGCGCAGCCGGTCGGCGCTTCGGTCGCCAGCGGGGCGCGCTTCACCTTCGGCCGCAACTCGCCGATGCTGGCCGCGCTGCGCCTGCTCGATTCGCCGCGCTTCCTCAAGCGCGCCGGCGACGCCAACACTGCCAGCGCCGACCGCATCGGCCTGTCGCGCAATGCATTCAGCTTCGAAGCGACGGCGCAGGGCTACAAGATCGGCCGGCTGAGCGCCTCGCAGGCCTTGTTCCATCTGGACGACAAGCTGGAGTTCGTCGCCAGCATCGGCGATGCGGGCAACGATGCGCCTTACCTGCTGCCCAACGGCCATCACCTGGTCGCGGGCCACTATGTGCTGCGCTTCGACGCCTGAGTACCGAAGGAGCTTGCATGGAAACGGCTAAACTTTACGCGGCGGGCGCCTTTGCGGCGGGGCTGGTGATCACGCTGTTCCTGGCCGCCTATCTGACGCCGCGCCAGTGGTGGCGCCGTCCGAACGCACGCGCGCTTCTCATTTCGCTGGCCGGAGCGTGGGGGTTTGGCAGCCTGATACTGTATGCGGCGCACGCCCGGCAGGACGGCCGCGACGATGTACCGGCCGTCGCCACCACCTCCGCAGCCCAAGCCGCCGTCCCCGACCGGCGCGCGGAAGCCCGCGCCATCACGGCGGCCGTGGCGCCGCGGGATGCCGCATCGGCATCGGCAGCAGCGACATCGGCAAGCCTGATCGCAGGCCACCCGTTCGCCGTTCACCGCGACCTGAACCTGCGCGCAGCCGCAGGCGTGCACGCCGCGCGCCTGATCACCGTACCTGCCGGCGCCATCGTCACGCCGACCGGCTTGCGCAGCGGCGACTGGTGGCAGATCAAAGCCAGCGTGGCCGGCCGCGAAAGCACCGGCTGGGTCAACAGCCTGTGGCTGCGCCGGAGCGGCGAATGACGTCCGCGCGCGCCGAGGCGCCGTCCCACGCCAGCATATTTTCGGCTAAGCTGTGGCCTTTCGCCTCCCGCGCTGCGGCGCCCGCACCGATGACTAGAATTACCGACTCGCTGGACTTCGGCCCCGGCCTCGACGTGGCCGCGCGCAGCAGCGCCAGCATCAGCAAACTGCAGGTGCCGGAGAACCAGGACAACCTGCTCATCATCGATGCCGGCGGCCGCGCCGCCTTCCTGCGCGACCAGACTCCTCACAGCGTCACGCTGCCCGACTGGCCGCGCGGCCACGTGCGCCTGGCCGTATTGGACGGCATGGGCGGCCACGGTCATGGCCGCGAAGCCGCCGAAGCCGTGGCCACCGGCCTGCTGCTGATCCCCGCCTGCGCCACGCTGGAAGAACTCGGCGCCCGACTCGACGCCCTGCACGCCCGCCTGCAGGAGCAGTTCCGCCGCCAGGGCGACGACGACAGCTTCCGCCGTCCCGGCACCACGCTGACACTGCTCGAAATCCCGCCCGGCGCCGCGCCGATGCTCTACCACGTGGGCGATTCGCGGCTGTACGAAATCACCACGCAAGCCGCCGACCCGCTGACGGTCGACCACGTACCCGCCACCTCCTTCGCCATGCACGGCCTGCTCGGCGAGCAGGAATGGTGGCAGCAGGTGCACGGCGAACACCGCGCGCAGATCACGCAGGCCTACATCCTCGGCAACGCCTTCATCAATCCGCAGGTGCTGGACGACGGCCTGCTGCCGCTGAGCGACGCCAACCTGCCGCCCTTCCTGCGCCGCCTGGCCGACCGCCGCCTGCTGACCGTGCGCGCCGACGCTACCTATCTGCTAGCCACCGACGGCTTCTGGTCCTGCGGCCGGCCGCTGCTATGGACCGCCCGCTGGCCGGCGCTGCTGGCCCGGCCGGACCACGCGGCGGCCGCGCTCGACGCGCTCTTCAGCGACTACGCCAACAACCCGCCGCCCGAGCTCCACATCGACAATCTCAGCGCCATCGTGCTGCGCTTCGCCGGCGCACGCGCTCCCGCGCACGGCGAAAACATTGACGAAACGGCACTGCCTCACGCATCAATACCGTCGCATTTTTGATAACACGCGAGAGCCCGGTGTTGCGTGCCCGCCCCACGATGCGGCGTGGGTCAAAAATAAGTCGATTGCCGGGACCTTAGATTGCCAAACAGAGTGAAAACCGCATAAACTGACGGGTATCCCATCGGTCGGTTAGTCATGAAAAAATGCAGTAATGCCCAGCACCCGCACTGCACCTACTGGGTCATGCCAGGAGCGCAAACTTGCGAAGGCGGCCACGCCCAAGCAGAGCCCTCCAGCTTCGACCTGCTGAGTGCCGTGCGCAGCACCCGTTCCGGCGTACCCGGCACGATGCTGGATGCCGCCCCTGCCAACGGCGCAGCCCACGCGCCCACGACCTACGCCCGCCCCCTGCAACGCGCCCAGTCCGAGCGCCCGCAACTGCACATCAGCGGCTTCGACCCGCGCGCCGCCGGCGGCCGCCAGACCCTGAAGATGGAATTGCGCGGCATGCCCGAAGCCTGCGCCCCGCAACTGACGCTGCAAGTGCAGTCCGACCTGATCCCCAACGGCGCCGCGCGCCAGCAGTTCGTGCGCGCCACCAACGGCGAATGGCGTCCCGTGTTTGTCGAGTTTTCCTCGCGCGGCAAGGAGCACGGCCAGTACCAGATCAGCATCGACCTGCTGAGCCAACACGCCGAGCTGGCGTCGCGCAAATGGGTGTGCACCTTCGTCATCCTGGTGCCGCGCCTGGACGCGACGCTGACTGAAATCCACCGCATCTTCCTCAGCACGCACAAGAACGTGCGCGTGATGGCGGACGACGCCTCCATCGCCCGCGTCAGCGCGCAAGGCGGCGACAGCCTCGATATCGATGTCACCGCGCGCAACGCCGGCATCGCCCACCTGGACCTGAACGCACCGGCCGGCAAGGTCGACCTGGGCTTCTCGACCATCGCCTGGGACGAAGACCTGATCGAAATCGACATGCCGGTGGCCGCCGCCATGCATCCGCATCCAAGCCGCGCGGCCTGCCTGGTCAACGCCGCACCGGAAGCCGGCGCCCAGCGCCAGATCCGCCTGTTCGCGATGGAAGAATGCGTGTTAGGCCGCTTCGAACTGGTCGATCCGGAATCCGACGTGCTGCTGACCCACTACGGCGCCGACGGCCAGGACACCAATGGCCTCACGCGCCGCCTGTCCGGCCGCCATGCGGTGATACGCCGCGCGGGCCAGGGTTTTGAAATTGAAGATGTGTCGCGCTACGGCGTGCTGCTGGACGGCGTCTGGCCGGGCAAGCACAAGCCGACCGCGCTGCGCCTGGGCATGCGCATAGAACTGAGCGCCAGCATCAAGGGCATTGTGGTGTTGTCGGTGTCGGCCATCATGCCGCACGGCGTGATCCTGCACCGCATCGACCAGGGCGCCAATGCAGAATGCTTCTACCTGCTGATGCCGGAAACGCATCCCGGCTATCCGCTCAAGGCGTTTGCCGCCGCGCCGCATGCGGCCGCGCTGCCGCTGCTGCTGCACCGCGACGGCGGCTTCTGGCACCTCGATCAGCTGACCGGCAAGGAAACCGCGCTGGCGCCGACGGTGCCGCTCGATAAACTGAGCCGCGTGCCGCGCCACAACCGCTTCGCCAGCGATCCGTATCCGGAACACTGGATCATCCGCACCGGCGCCACCGACCTGTATAGCACCGTGGCGGCCAATGCCATGTCGACCGCCTGAACCTGAGTGCTTAAGCCGGCCGTTTCGCCGGCAGCGGAATGAACTCGGTCTCTCCCGGCACCTTCTCGAAACGCTGCGCTTCCCAATCCTCGCTGGCCTTGACGATGCGCTCCTTGCTGGACGAGACGAAGTTCCACGACATGAAGCGATGCCCATCCAGCGGCTCGCCGCCGATCACCACGAACTGCGCATCCGCATCGGCCTTGATCAGCTGCGCGCCGGTGGTATCGAGCAGCGCCATGCTGTGCAGCGCCAGCGCCGCGCCGTCGATGTGCAACTCGCCGCTGATCGGATAGATCGCCGCTTCCGCCGGCAGGCCGCTCAGCGCCAGCTCATGGCCGGCCTTCAGCGTCACGTCCAGGTACAGCGTCTGGCTGTAGGTCTTCACCGGCGAGGTCTTGCCGAAGGCCGAACCGACCAGCACACGCACGCGCGCGCCGTCCACCTCGAACTCCGGAATATCGGACGACGGCGTGTGGCAGAAACCCGGCTCGTCCTCCTCATGCGCGACCGGCAGCGCGGCCCACAGTTGCAGGCCGTGCGTGCGGTGCGGCTTGCCGACCAAATCCTTGGGCGTACGCTCGGAGTGGACGATGCCGCGGCCGGCCGTCATCCAGTTGATCGCGCCAGGCTCGATGCGCTGCACGCTGCCGATGCTGTCGCGATGATCGATCGCGCCTTCGAACAGGTAGGTGACGGTGGACAGGCCGATATGCGGATGCGGGCGCACGTCATGGTCGGCATCCAGCGGCACGTCGACCGGACCGAAATGGTCGAAGAAGATGAACGGGCCCACCGCCTGCTTGATGGCGGACGGCAGGTAGCGGCGCACGACAAAGCCGCCGCCCAGATCTTTTTCATGGCCCTTGAGCAGATGCGAAATCGTCATGATCTTATCCCAGCACGGTGGTGACTTCGGTGGTCACGGAAGTCATCAGCTTGTGGATCGGGCATTTCTGCGCGGCGGACAGCAGCTCTGCGCGCTGGGTCTCGGTCAGGTCGCCGGTCAGGTGCAGCGTGGCGGCCAGGCGGTAGGTGCCCTGGCGCTCTTCGCTGGCGTCGCGCTCCATGCTCACGTCCACATGCTCCAGCGGGATGTTCTTGCGCTTCGCGTACCACACCACGGTGAGCGCTTTGCAGGCGCTCAGCGCCGCGTCGTACAGGTCGTGCGGCGAAGGGCCGGCGTCGTTGCCGCCCTCCTCCACCGAGCCGTCGGTTGACAGGATGTGGTTGCGCACATGGACAATGTGACGCATCGGCAGCGACTGGTCGCGCAGTACTTTGATAGTCATACGGTGTTCCTTGAAAACGGCATTATCAAAACCGTCACTCTACACCGTTTGACCGGGTTTCGCCTCTACTAAACGTCTACAGGCCGTTCACCAGCACCATCGAAAACTCGGCGCCGCCCTGGCGCAGCTTCTTCAGCGGCGCGTGGGCCGGATCGTTGTACCAGGCGTGCGCGTGCTCCATCGACGGGAACTCGATGATGATCTGCGTCTCCGGCACCGACGGCGTACCTTCGATGATCACCGGCGCCGCTTTCGCCAGCGGCTTGCCGCCGTGTTTTTGCGCCAGTGCCGGCATGTGCGCGCTGTACTCCGGCACCCAGTCTGCGTTGAGTAAGGTGAGCGAACCGATTGCGTATGCTGCCATGATGACCTCCTGCTGTTGAATGAGGCTCCATTGTCATTCAAAGCCATCAAAGCATAAATAAGCTAGAATTTAACAGACTCGTAACCAATACTTCCGAATATATGAGCGATAAACTCCGCAGCATGCAGGTATTCGTGGCCGCCGCCACCGCGCGCAGCTTCGCCGCCGCAGCGCAGGCGCTGGACATGTCCCCGGTCATGGTCGGCAAACACGTGCAGGCGCTGGAGCTGGAACTGGGCGCGCGCCTGATCGAGCGCACCACGCGCAGGCAGTCGCTGACGGAGATCGGCGCCGTCTACCTGGAACGCTGCCGCGACGTGCTGGCCGGCGTCGAGGCGGCCGACCGCGTGGCCGAACACCTGCGCGCCGAGCCGCAAGGCAGCCTGCGCGTCTCCGCGCCCTCCACCTACGGCGAACAGCGGCTGATGCCTGTTATCGGCGCCTATGCGGCCAAATACCCGCAAGTGAAACTTGATCTGGTACTGACTAATCGCGTGATCGACATGGCAGAGGAAGGCGTCGATGTCGTGATCCGTTCGGGCTCGCTGGTGGACAGTGGCTTGATCGCGCGGCCTTTGCAGCCTGGGCGCGTGCTGCTCGGCGCCAGCCCGGATTACCTGAAGCGGCACGGCACGCCGCGCCATCCGTCGGATCTGGAGAAGCACAACTGCCTGGTGTTTTCTGACTGGCGCCCGCATGCCGGATGGCGCTTCAACAAAAACGGGGAACAGGTCGAGGTGGCGGTGCGCAGCGCATTCACCAGCAATACCGGCGCATCGCTGGTCTCGGCCGCCATTGCCGGCATGGGCGTGGCAATGCAGGCGGACATGCTGATGGAGCCCGCGCTAAAAGAAGGAAAACTGGTGCGGCTGCTGCCGAAGTGGGAACTGCCGTCGCGGCCCATGCACATCCTGCGCCGGCCGGAAGCGCGCCCCAGCGCCAAAGTCCGCAGCTTCGTGGACTTTGTGCTGGAACGGCTGGGGTGATTACACGACTTTTTTAACGAACTCGGTTTTCAGGCTCATGGCGCCGAAGCCTTCGATCTTGCAATCGATATCGTGATCGCTGTCGACCAGGCGGATGTTCTTGACCTTGGTGCCTACTTTGACGGTACCGCCGCCGCCCTTCAGTTTCAGATCCTTGATGACGGTGACGGTGTCGCCATCCTGCAGGATGTTACCGACGGCGTCGCGATACACCTTGGCGCCTTCTTCCGCCGCCTCGGCTGCGGTGGCGCTCCACTCGTGCGCACACTCCGGGCACACCAGCTGTGCACCGTCTTCGTAGGTGAATTCAGATTGGCATTTTGGGCATGGTGGCAAGGCGCTCATGGTACGGTCCTGGTATTTTTAAGAAGGCAGCATTATACCAGCGGCTACACCAGTTTCCGAGCCACCCGGAAGCCGACGATGTCGTTGGCCAGCACCGCCGAGAAGCCGTTGCGCACCGACGAGCGCAGATAACGCGGGTTGTACAGCCACGAGCCGCCGCGCAGGACGCGCCGCACCTGGTCGCCTCCCTCTTCCCACGCGCTGCCGTCGACCGGTGCGCCGACGTAGTTATCGTGCACCACATCCTGCGTCCATTCCCACACGTTGCCGTGCATGTCGAACAGTCCCCATGGATTGGGCTGGAAGGCGCCGGCCTTGTTGGTGGCCTGCAGATAGGCGCCGCGCGGGCTGCCGTTGTACGTGTAGTGGCCGTCGTAGTTGGCCTGCTCGGTGGAGATGGTGTCGCCGAAGCTGAAGGCGGTCTTGGTGCCGGCGCGGCAGGCGTATTCCCACTCCGCCTCGCTCGGCAGGCGGTAGGTCTGCCCGGTCTTCTCCGACAACCAGCGCAGGTACAACTGCGCATCCACCCAGCTGACGCCGACCACCGGATGCTCGTCGTTCTGCGCGAAGCCTGGCGCGCGCCAGTCGGTGTCGGACTGCGATTCCCAGCCGGTGGCGCGCACGAACTGCCGCCACTGCCCCACCGTCACCGGGAAGCGCCCCATCGCAAACGAGTGCTCGATGCCCACCCAGTGCTGCGGCGTCTCGCGCTCCAGCCAGTTCTTTTGCGCGCCGGCCTTGATCGCCGCCGCCTGTTCGTGTTCGTGGGAGCCCATCTGGAAGCGGCCGGTCGGTATCAGCACCAGGTCCGGGCCGACGCCGGTGCCGTCGACAAAGCGGTCGCGCAGCACGCCGTTGGCGTCGGCCACCGGGCTGCCCGCCGTGGGCATCAGCACGGCCAGTTCGGCGGCGTTGCGTTCGGCCTGCTGCTTGCGGTGGCGCTCCTGCTCGGCGCGATACGCCGCCTCGGCCTTCAGCTGCGCGGCCTTGCGCTGCTGCTCTTCGCGCTCGTCGCGGGCTTTCTTGGCGTCGGCGTCGCGGCGGGCTTGCAGCTGCTCGCGCAAGGCCTGCTTGCGCGCCTGCGCGGCGGCTTCGGATTCGGCGCGCTGCTTCGCCTCCAGCAGGCGGCGCTGCTGATCCAGCTTGGTCTTTTCCACCGCCGCAGCCTGCGCCTCGGCCTGGCGGCGCGCGGTCTGCTCCGCCACCAGCGCCTGCCGCTTCATCTCGGCGATGCGCGCCTGTTCCGCCTGCGCGGCCTTGGCTGCGGCTTGGGCGGCCTGCTCCGACTGGCGCTGCTGTTCGCGGTCCTGCGCCTGCCTGGCTTGCGCGGCAAGTTCCTCCTCGCTTGGCCCGTCGGCGCGGCGCAGCTCCGCCAGCAGCTCGCTGACCGATGCCGGACGGCGCTCCTGCGCATAGGCGAAGCCGTTTTGCAGCACCTTCCATTGCGCCGGGTTGAGGCCTTGCGGAGGCGATGGGTGGAAGTCGGCCGGGCGCATGTCGTCGAATGGCATGCGGCCTTCCAGCAGCTGGTAGATCATCACCGCGACGGCGTAGACATCAAGCCGGGGCGCGGGCTGGCGCTGATGCGTGCCCGCCTCCGGTGCGCGATAGCCGACGGTGCCGGCGTTGGGCGTCTGCAAACCGAGGCTGCTGCCGGCGCTGCGCGCGCGCGAGGCGATGCCGAAGTCCAGCAGCTTGATCTCGCCGCGCTGGGTCAGGAAGACGTTGCCGGGCTTGATGTCGCGGTGAACCAGCTTGTGCTTGTCCCAGGCGTATTGCAGCGCATCGCCGACAGGCGTCAGCAGTCGGAATACGGCTTCCATCGGCAGCGGACCTTGCGCCGCCAGATACGCATCCAGGTCCTGCCCCTCCAGGTACTCCATGATGATGAAGTAGCTGGAGGTAGCCGGATCCTGCGCCCATTCATAAACGCGGACGATGTTCTCGTGCGCCAGCTTGCGGGCCTGTGTCGCTTCCTCGATCAACAGCTTGGCGTGGGTGGCGCTTTGCGTCAGCTGCGGCGGCAGGATCTTCAGCGCCACCATGTCGCTGTGGCCCAGCTCCGCGTGGGTGGCGAGGTCGGTCGCCTGCCACACCTGGCCCATGCCGCCCATGCCGATCAGGCGCTCCAGCCGGTAGCGGCGGTTCTGCGGGCCGATCTCCTGGCCGGACATCAGCCCCAGTTCCGTCCCCTGCCGCACCGGCGGCGGTGCAGCCGTGACGCTGCCTCCCGGCGGCGCGTACTCCGCATCCAGGATGGCGTTCTTGCGGCGGTCGAACTCCTGCAAGCTCAGTAGGCCGTCATCATGTAAGGCCCGCAGTTCGCGGATCTTTTCTCTTGCTGTCTGCATCATTAAACTAAGTGTAACCGTTCCTGCACAAAGCTGTTCAAGCTAAAGGCACGCCGCATTGGGCGCAGAATTTGTCCAGCGGGTGGCCGGCCCGCGTCGGATGGCCGTTGGCGCAGTAGCGTACCGGCGCTGGCGCCGAGGCGGCTGCTCCGGCCTGCGCCACGCCGACGCCCAGCTGGCTCTGCGTCGTCAGCGCGCTGGCGCTGGCGGCGTTCTGCACGTTCAGCAGATCGAGCTGGTGGCGGCGGTCCTTGTCCATTTCGCTGTCGCGGTGCGCGCGCTCCTCCAGCACCCGTTCATGCGCCAGCCGCGCCGCTTCGGCCGGGGTTACGCCATGTTCGGCCGCCACCACCTGCGCCAGCGCCTGTATCTGCTCGGCCGTCATGCCGCCCTGGATCTGCAGCTTCATGATCTGCGTGAGCGCTTCGGCGTTCGGTGCGGCGGCGGTGGCGACCTTGCCGCTGTCGCTCAGGCGGCCGATGGTTTCGATGCGCGTGATCTCATGCGACTGCTGCGCCAGCAGCACGTCGTACTCGCCCTTCCAGCGGGCGAATTTTTCTTCGCGCTCGTGCTCCAGCTTTTTCAGCTCGCGCTGCCACTGCGCCTCCTGCTCCTTCTGCTTGAGGATCTGGCGCTGTTCGTCCACTTCCAGCTGATCCAGCATGGCCTGCTTGTTGACGGCCAGGTTCTGGCGCTGATGCACGCCGTCCGCCTCGATGGTGCGCAACAGCTTCTCGTACTGGGCGACGGCGTCTGCCTGCGCGCCTGCGCGCTTCAACTCCTCGATCTTCTGATTGATCTCGGCCACCTGCACGGCATTGGCGGCGTCCTTGACGGCGTCGCCGCGCAGCAGTTCGCGCTGGCGGGCCAGTTGCAGTTGGTCTTCCCACTCCTGCACGCGCTCGGCCTCGCGGCGGCGCGCGGCGTTGGCCAGGCTCAGGCCCTGGATGCGTTCGTTGTGGCCTTCGGCCTCGATTTCAAGCTCGCGTTCTTTTTCGGCTTTCTCGCGCTGGCGCAGCGCGGCCAGCTCGTTGCGGCGGTGCGATTCGTCCTCGATCAGCAGCGCCTGCGCGATCTGGCTTTCGATGGACTGCTGGCGCAGCTGGTGTGAAAGCCGCTGCTGCGCCAACTGGCGCTGCCCGGCCGCCGTCTGCTGCTGCACTTCCAGCTCGGTGCGCATCTTGATCTGAGCCAGCTGGCGCACATGCTCCCAGTCGGCCTGCTCGCCGGCACGGTGCGATTTGGATTTCGCCAGTTCGTGCTCCAGATCGGCCAGGATGGTGCCGGCGCCCCTGTCAATGGCGACCTTGCGGGTTTTCGATTCCATCACGCGGCTGTACAGGTCCACCTCGCGCGCGCGCAGTGCCTGCAGACGTTCGGACTCCTTGAAGGTCAGCTCGGCCTTGTTGACGCTGGCGTCCTGGCGAAGCTCGGCGCGGCGCAGGTCGGAGCGCATCTTCTGCTCTTCGCGCCAGATGGCTTGCCACTCTTCTTCATCGTAGATCTGGTCCAGCTGTTTGACGTGCTCCAGCTGCACATGGCGCTCGTCGGCCACCAGCCACAGGGTGCCGATGCGCTCGCGGTTGTGGTCGAACTTATCGTGGCGCAGCGCGGCCGTCTCCACCCGCTCGACGGCCAGTCCATAGCCGGCCAGGCGCAGCTTCAGCGCGGCCTGCAGGCGTTCGTCCAGTTGCAGGCGCAGCTCGGCGTTCTGCGCCATGTCGCGCATGGCGCGGCTGCCGACGAATTCGGCAGCCACCTGGTGCACCGATGGCGCCAGCAGATCGTGCAGGTGCAGCGTGCTGACGACGCCAGGCACGGTCATGAAATGCTGGGCGAAGGCCGGCACGTTTTCAATGCGGATGCTGACGGTGAAGCGGGCCGATATCTTCAGGTGTTCCGCCGTTTGCAGGTCGCCGAACGAAAACTCCACCGGCAGCGCGGTGCTGCGGGTGATCAGAATTTCGGCGTTCTGGTTGCGCAGCAGATGGTTCAGGCGGGTGAAGAAGCCTTCGATTTCGTATTCGCCTTGTGGTACTTCGGTGGCTTTGTCGGCTTGCAGGATGTAGGCGCGCGAGGTGGCCGGGACGCGCAGCGTCTTGGTGAAAATGCCGGACAAGGCGCTGACGCCGAAGTACACGGCCAGCTCGTCGTCGCCCGGTATCCAGCGGTTGTCGCGCAGGACCGGCTCGCTGCGCGGGGCGCCCAAGGTCAAACCGCAGTGTTTGCAGTAGCCCGACTGGTCGTCGTTTTTGTGCTCGCAGCGCGGGCATTTTACGCCGCCAAAACCAAACATTTGGAACATGTCAGACTCCTTCTTCGATTCATCTTCCGGGCCGCCCTGGCATCTGCCGATTTTAGCAGGGCACGCCCGTTTTCATTCTTGCGCACGATACGCGCGCCGCTTCAAATCATGCCGATCCGGTCGATGCAGGCCAAGGTGGCGCCTTTTTGGCGCAGTTCGGCCGCAAAACCGGCCGGCAGTTCGCCCTGCCAGGCCTTGGGCAGCAGCACCCGGTCGCCCGGCACCGCTTGCTTTAGTATCAATTCCAGCTTGGGTTCGCGGCCTTCGACCGTGTCCACTCGGCCTGCATGCCAGGCGCTGGAGCAGCCGGTTGCGATCAGGCGGCCGCGCGGCACGAACTCGCGGCCGCGCGCGAGGCGGTCGGCCATCACCAGCGCCAGTTGGTACGATCCGCCTTGGAAGCGCGCCTGACCGAAGCGCACCACGCTGCGCCAGCGCCCCAGTCCTTTGCCGTCGAAGTGTCGGGCGCCTGCCAGGGTCTGGCGCACTTCCAGTTGGGCGCTGAAGTCCAGGCCGGGAGCGGCGATGCTGTCTTCCTCCGTCGCTGCGGCGTCGCTTTCGATTGGGAAGACGCTCACCTCCACCCATGTCAGGCTGTCATGGACGCCGCCGCTGTGCAGCGGGAACCAGGTGCGCACGGTGGAGACGGCGGCCGATGGATCGGCGTGGCCGCTCAATGCGCCCAGGTGGGTAATGTGCAGGATCTGCGGGGAGGCTTCGCCGTTGGCCGCTGGGCCGCCGGCGATGATGCTGTCTTCAGGAGCGATATGCGGCTGGGCGCAGGCCGTTGCGGGCGTCGGGCCGCCTTGCACGCGGCCCAGGTGCCAGCTGTCGGACCAGCCTTGGGCATAGATGCGGCCCGTTGGCGCGGGCTGAAACAGGCCGCGCACCATACGGTCCGCCAGCACGGCGGCCAGCTCCCAGTCGCGGTCCGCGGCGCCGGAAGGGATGTCCATGCTGAGGACGACCTGGTCGCGGCTATCGAAGCGCACCTCGGTGTGACGGGCCAGGCGGACGACTTCCTGCATGCGCTCGGCGACGACCGGGGCGGCGGCCACGGTGCATTTGACGTCGGCGCGGTTGGCGCGCGGGCGGCGGCTGGCGGTGATCGTCACTACGCGGCCGTCGGCCAGCACGCTGCGGCATTCGGCGTTGGCGGGGACGTGGCTGGCCGAGAGCGTGGCGGACGCGGTGGGCGTGGTCGACGGCGTCGGCGTGATCGGCGTGGTCATAGCGTTGGCTCCGTGCGGGGCGCGTACGGGGCGCGGCGGAAGGCCAGGCCCGTTTCGAGGTTGGCGCAGATGCGGTCTGCTTCGTCCAGCAGCCCTGGCCATTGGGCATGGGCGGCAAGCTGCAGGCGGGCCAGCAGCGCCCAGGCTTCGTCCAGCGCCTGCACGGCGAGCAGGGTCTGGCCGGTGCGGCGTGCCTGCTCCTCACGCGGCAGCGGCTGGTCGGGCGCGGCCCAGGCCAGCGAGGGCATGGTGTTGACGTTCAGCGCGGCCATGCCGAGACGCAGCAACAGGGCCTGGTGCTGCTGGAAGACAGGCAAGCCTTCCGGCAGGACCAGCACGCGCAGGCCGCTGCTCAGGCTTGGCAGTTCGAGGAACAGGCGGCGCAGGCCGAACGCGTCCTGCCGCGCGGTTGCCGGTGCGGCGTCGGGCCGTGTGGCGCCAATCGACGCCACCGAAGCCACCGATGCCACCGGCGCCCGGTCGGCTGGCGGCGCGGCGGCGGCGGCGAAACTCTCGGCAGCAGCGGCGACGGCTTGCTCGGCTGCGCGGACTTTCAGCACATCGGCGAAATCGATCTGATCGCCCAGGTCGACCGGCACGCAGTCGTCCACCGTCACGCCAAAGCGCGTGTACATCAGCTGATTGAGCCCGGCACGGAAGGCGTGCCACTCTTCGAGCGAGGTGCAAGGCGGCAGATCCAGCGCGCCCTGGGCCAGCTCGATTTGCAGCGCCGTCTGCGCCGACACGCGGAACGCCTCGACGTCCAGCCGCTCCGCCATCTCGCTGTAAAGGTATAAATCAAACCTCTGCCGCTCCACGCGCGGGTTGGCGGCATCGACGACAAACCGCAGCCGCAGCGCCCATTCCGGCGCCGCCGCAAACGGCGTCAGATGCACCGTGTACGGACCTGGATGAAAACACACGGCCACCTCGCCCTGCTCGCACGCCACCTTCCCCGCTGCCGCGCGGCGCGCATGGCCGCCGGCGTTGAACACCACCACCGTGCTATGAACCGGCGCAACGTCCCCCGCATCGAGCCTCAGCGCGATCAAGCTGGTTCCCAGTCCGCCCGTATCGGCGGCCGGTTTGCGGCGCAGGGAAAATATGCCCATGGTCTAAGCCGGCACCGGCTCTACGGCGAAACCCGCACCGTACATCTGGAAATGCCGCGCCGGTGGCGTGGCGAAGGGCCAGCTGCATTCGCACTCGCCGTCCGCATCCAGACGTCCCTGCAAAATGATCGCGCCGCCACCGTCGATGACGCGCACCATCACACGCTCACGCAGCAGGCGCGGGGCAAACGGTGCCTCCGCCGACAAGCCCAGGATCACCTGCCAGCCCTCGCCTTGCGACAGGAAGTGCAGCGTCCAGCAGCCGTCGTCGGTCGCCAGCGATTCCAGCGCCGTGGCCGTGGCGGCGGCGCGCAACATGCCGCTGCTGCCGGTCCACACCGGATCGTTGGCTGCCTGCGGCGATTGCGACGGCGCGGCCTGCCGCTCCAGCGACAGCTGCCGGAAACGCCGCAGCGTCAACGGCGAGGCCGATAGCGCCTGCCGCTCGTTCGGCGTCAGCACCCGGCTGCCGTCGAGCGCCGCCAGCAGCGTGGCGTCGGCCAGCATCAGCCGGTCGCCCGGCACGGCGCGGCCCAGCAGCAGGCGCTCCCGCAGCCGCGCTTCTTGCTCATCGTGTGCTGATTTCAATTCGTTCTCCTTCATTTCGCCGCCAGGCCCTTGCCGGTATTGGCCGCGTACAGCTTGTCGATCGCTTCGTTGCGGCGCTTGCGCAGCGTCGGCATCGAAATCTGGTCCAGCGCCGCCAGTTGCTGCAAGGTCGGCAGCTCGCCGGTGGCCGGGTCCAGCCAGGCGTCGGGATAGGTATCGTCCGCGACGCCGAGCAGTTTCTGGTACACGGCCAGCCGGATCGGCAGAGACTCCGCGCTCAGTATGCGCAGCGCCCAGCTCCCGGATTCCTGCGCAGACCGCGCCAATTCAAGATAGCGGGGGGGCAGGGAAAGCGTGCCGGCCAGCGCCTGCTCGGCCGCCAGATCATGCGCCAAGTCGCGTGCATCAGGCTCCGACGACGCCGTGGCGGCGGCGCCCTCGTCTTCCGCGTCCGCGTCCGCGTCGCCAGGCGCCTCGTCCGCCGCCGGCTCGGGCAGAATACGGTCCTCGTCCTGCAGGCCGCCGTGCGCCTCCTGCTGCTCGGACTCGCCGATCACGCGCCAGTAGTCTTCCAGCCACAGGGCCGCCTCGCCGGCATCGCCCTGCCAGTCGTCGGCACGGTCCATATTCGCCGACAGTTCCTCATAATCGCCGATCTCCGCCAGCATCGCCGCGATCTTCCCGGGACTGTTTTTCAGGCTGGCGAAACGCTTGGAGCGGGTGTGCAGCGGCCCGGGCGAACCGGCGTAGCGCTCCTGCGATTCGCTCCAGCGGATGATCCACTCCGCCTTGCAGCCGCCGATGGACTTCATCTGCCGCACCTCGATCGGGCTGCCGTCCAGCGGACGCCCGAGGATGGCGCCCACCTGCCCCGCATGCTGCCGCCAGTCGGCGAACAGGCCGGCGATCTCGCGGTACGCGGTGTCGAGCATGCGGTAGGTGTAGATTTTGTTGGGCGAGCAGTCGCGGCCTGTGGTGGCGATGTAGCTGTCGGCGTCGACCTTGTCGCGCAGGCCTGCGTACATATCGTTGACCTTCTTGCGCATCACGCCCTCGGCGGCGGCGTCGAGCCAGAAGGCGCCGCTGCGCGCATGTTCGGCGGCGACGGCGGCGGCGAACGCCAGCCAGAACGACGGCTGCGCCTGGAGTTCGAACAGCAGGCTAAGCGACAGCTCGTACACGCTGTCGCCATAGCTATTGCCCTCGGCCTCGGCGCGGGCCGAGCGCGCGCCCGCGCGCAGCGCTGCGGCTACCGCATCGGTATAGCTGTCGAGCAGCGGCGCGTGCTGCCCGGGGTCGAGCAGCTGGTGCATCTCAAGCTGCCGGAACGCCTGCAGCGAGCAGTGTCCGAGCAATTTGCGCACCTGTTCCCAGCCGTGCTCCTGATAGCGGGTTCCTGGCAAGCGCATACAGTCCTGTCAATAATAGAAAAACGAAAATGAGCGCGCTATGGCGGACGCCTCAAAATCATGCCACAAAAGCGGCGATTTCATTATCCCGTTTACAAGGCTATTTCCCCTTCTGTTCGCGGTTCTGCGACGCCAGCGTGGACAGCACGGCCGCCAGCACCGGCGCCGCGTGTTCGCCGCCGGTGACGCCCGAGTGGCTGACGAAGGCCGCCATCGCCAGCCGGTGCGTCTGGCCCGGCAGGCTGCCCGGCTCCAGCCAGCCGGTGAACCAGACCGTGGCCGTGTCGCCGCCGCTGGGCGCGGTGCCGGTCTTGCCGTACAGGCCGGGCCGCACGCCCGCCAGCGCAGCGCCGCCGAAAGCACCGGCGCCGGTGCCGACATCGATCACGCCCTTCATGCCGGCGCGGATGCGGTCCAGGCGGATGCCGACCGGCTTCATGTCCGGCACCACGCTGTCGCTGCGGCCCAGCGACAGCAGCATGCGCGGCGCAACCACCTTGCCCTGCCCGACCGCGGCGGCGGCCAGCGCCATTTGCAGCGGCGTCACCTGCATGCGCAGGCCGATCGACATCTGGCGCAGTTCGTGGCGCGTGTGGATCGGGTCGATGTGGGCCGGTGTCGCTTGCAGCGCGTCCCAGCTGCGCCAGTTGAAATCGGCCGGCAGCAGGCCGCCGTCCAAGCGCAGCGTCTGTTCGAAGCCGAGGCGGTGCGCGGCCGCGACGATGGGGCGCACCGCATCGAGCGCGTCGGCGTCGAGCGCCTGCAGATCGGGGGCGCCGCCGTCGGCGCGGCCGAACAGGCTATGGTCGCTCAATTCGCCGGACCAGGCGAACCAGGTATTGAGGCTGTAGGTCAGCGCCTGCGCCAGTCCCAGGCGCCCTTCCTGCGCGCGGCGGTCCAGGCTTTGCTCGTGGTAGTTGGTGATGTGGGCCAGGCGCGGATTGAGCGGATAGCTGGCGGCATCGGTCTGGAAGCCGAAGCCGCGCTGCTGCGCCAGACGGTTGATGGCGGGCAGCGGCATGCCGCCCAACAGCGCGTCGATTTGCGGATCGCTCTTGGCGGCCAGCTCCAGGCCCAACGCGCTGACCACCTTGAAGGTCGAGCCGGGGCTTTGATGCGCGCCGCCGTCGTGCTGCAAGGCGGGCAGGCGCAGCGGGCTGCGCGCGGGACTGGTGCGGTCGAAGTCGCGCACTTCGGCCCAGTTGGCGGCGCTGACTTCGCCCGTCCCCGCGCCGGCGGCGGCCAGCACGTCGCCGGTTTCGGTGTCGAGTATGACCAGGCCGGCGTGGCGCCCTTCCGGCGCAGGCTGCCCGCCGTTGCAGGCCTTGCCGTCCCAGCGGCCGCGATGCATGCCGATGCAGTCCAGCACCCGCTGGCTCAGGGCTTGCAGCGGCAGGTCCAGCGTCAGGCGCGCGCCGACCGCCGCGCCGGATGCGCGCGAGACGGTGGCGTCGGATGCGGGCAGGCGGGCCAGCATGCCGGCCACGCTGTTGGCGTGGTCGGCGCTGACGCCGAGCAGCGGCGCCAGGCCGGCGTCGATGGCTGGCTGGGTCGGCGCTCCGTCGGCCCACAGCAGCGTGCCGTTGCGGTCCTCCAGCTGCACCGGCGACGGCGCGGCGGGACGCGGCATACCGGGCGCGGCGTCGCCAGAGACGGGCGACAGCGCCTGCCACACCAGCCGGCCGCCGGCGACGCGCAGGTGGCGGTACTTCTGGTCTTCCGGCGCATGGAAGTCCAGCGGCTGCACGGTGAGCTGCACGGCATGCGCGCCGGCTTGCAGCGTCAGCGCGATCTGCTGGACATCCGCATCGTTGGCGCAGGCGCGGCCGGTACATGCTGGCGTCAGTTGCGCGCTGGCGCCGACGGTGCCGGTGACGCGGCCTGCCAGCAGCATCCGCACCACTTCGCCCCCGGCGGCGGCACGCGGCAGCGTGAGGCTGAGGCGCACCACGGGACGGGCGCCCGACACTTCGCCCGCCTGCGGCCAGCGCGCCACGCGCGTCCACGGCTGCCAGCCCTGCGGCAGCGATGCGAACAGGCGCGATGCGGCGACCGGCATCTGGCTGGTGGTGGCGACCATCACCGGCGCGCTGCCCGACGCGGCGTCGCTGCCGGCGGTCGCGCTCCAGTCCATGACCATGCCTGCCGGCGCCTTCACGCGCCAGGCCAGCAGGCGGCGTTCGCTGTTGTAGATGTCGATCTGCTGGCGGACATAGGCGCCGTCGGCCTGGTAGTACAGGCGCTTGAAGAGTTTGTGCGTGGCGGCGCCGGGCTTGACCTGCTTCCAGCTGTCCAATTCGGCCACGCGCTCGGCGGCGCCGGCGGCCTGCCATTGCGGCAAATCGCGCGGGGCCAGTTCGATCGCGCCGCCGGCGTTCAGGCGGATCAGGCCTTGGGCTTGCAGTGCGTCGAATAGCGACTGGTCTTCCAGCGCTGCGGGAGCTGTCGCCGGCACTTGATAAGAACCCGCCGCCAGATTGGCGCCAACCGCGCGGCCGCGTGCCGGGAATGCCACCACCAGCGCGCCGGCCGGCGCAGCGGCCGATGCTGCGCCCTGCGGCGCCAGGCGATACATCTGTACCACCAGCTCGCCGGCCTGCGGGCACATGGCGTTGGAGCGGCGCTCGATGCGCAGCGCCGACGCGGCGCCCCATAGCAGCCATCCCTGCTGGCGCAACGCCACCTGGCCGCTGGCGCCCTGCTCGACCTGGCCGAGGCTGGCGTCGCTGATCCAGCGCGCGTTCCCCTGCGCGCTGCGCCAGCTCAGTCGCAGCGGCTCGCCCAGCGGATCGACGAAGTCGGCGCGGGCGGTGCCTTCGATTTGTATTTCGGGGACGGCGTCCGCACCGGCGCCGCTGTCGGCCACCAGCAGCACGTTACGCAGCGAGATCTGAACATCCGATTCCTCGTTGCGCTTGACCCAGCGCTTGACGTCATCGAAGCGATAACCCAGCCGCAGCGGCAGCAGGCGGGCGTCGGTGGGGCTGCGCATCTGAGTGCACAGGTCCACGCGGACCGGCGGCGCGGCCTGCATGCCGGCGGCCACCAGCAAGGCGCCATCGGCATGGATGCTGGTGCTGATTCCTGCCTGCGCCGGCACGGTGAAGGCGGCACCTGGCAGCGCAGATTGAAAGGCGTAGGCGGCGCGCACGCTGTTGACCGCTTGCGGCGTGCTGACCGTCGCCGCAGCCAGGTGGCGGGCGTGGCCGGCGATCAGCGCGCCGCCTCCCGCCAGCACGCAAACCGCGACGACCGCGATCCACATCGCGCGCTGCCGCCCCGCAGGCTGCGCCGCGCCACCGGCAGCAGCACCGTAACCAGCCTGTCGGCGTCCGGCGTGCGGGGGCGGCACGATCCGCATCGCTGGACGGCCGCTCATGCCGGCGCGCAGATTGGCCTGCCGGCGGCGTGCGCGGCGGCGCTCGGCCCAGGCTTGCAGGATGGTGGTGATGTATCGCGGCATAAGCCCCTCGCGCTGGTGGACGGTATCTGCCCAGCCTTAGCGGAGGGCCCGGGAAAACCCGGCCGCAGCGGCATTCCATGGCCTAAAAGATATCGTCTTATCGCGTTTATCTGCATTTCGGACCGCCAAAAGCGCACCTCGTCGCAATCCCGTGGCGGCTGGACGGGCCTTTGCATAAAGTGAGCACATCGAAACACACTTTTAACCACCGAAAGGAAGCAAAATGAACGTCCTGAAAAACTTCGAAGCCCTGTTTGTCGTGACCCTGGGCCTGGCCTGCGCCGCCAACTACGTCCTCGACGACACCACTGCAACGCCAGCACCGGTGCAAGCCAGCTACACCGCACCAGCTGCCGCCAAAGGGATGCAAGTCGTGGTCGTCGCCGCAAAACGCCTGACCGCCGAACAGAAAAAACAGTCGCTGCTCGACGAAAGCAAATCCGTGCTGGCTGCCGACACCACCACTGCGAGCAAAATTTGAACGCCCGAGACCACTTCGCCTGGACGCGCCGCCACCCTGCCGCGTAACAGGCGAAGCCTTACACCGCTTAGCACCGTTTCAGATACAACCCGCAGCACCTCCCCCTCAGCAGTCCCTCTGTGCGCCATCGCACACAACTCCACACAGCTTTGTGTCAGATGTAAAAAGTTGCATCTCTGGGAGCCAGCCCCGGTGCCGCTTGCTATAGTTCGTTTCAAGCGTTGAAGTAGAACGCGCAAACGGAGAACACATCATGATCAAGCGCTCGCACAATATTTACGCTGCCGCCATGCTCGCCCTGAGCGCAGCAGCTTTCGCTCCAGCCATCGCGTCCGCGCAAGTCGGCGTCAGCGTCGTGATCGGCAACGCTCCACCGCCTGCGCGTTTCGAAAGCATCCCGGCGCCGCGCCACGGCTACGTCTGGGCGCCTGGCTACTGGAACTGGGACGGCCATCGCCACGTCTGGCTGGCCGGCCGCTGGGAAAACGAACGCCGCGGCGCCGAGTATCGCCGCGCCGAATGGATACGCGAAGGCGGCGGCTGGCGCCTGGACCCGGGCGGCTGGGTGACGGTGAGTTCCGTTCCAACGCGGGTCGACTACGTGACCGTCGCGCCACCGCCGCCGCGCTATGAGGCGGTGCCTGGGCCACGTGTCGGCTATATCTGGGCTCCCGGTTACTGGGACTGGCGCGGCAACCGCCACGAATGGATAGGCGGCAGCTGGATTTCTGCACGGCCGGGCTATGTGTACGCGCAGCCGCACTGGGTGCAGCGCGACGGCCGCTGGCTGCGCGAGGAAGCCCGCTGGGAGCGAGGCCCGTACGGCGACCGCGATCACGACGGCATCCCGAACCGCTACGACCGCGATCGCGACGGCGACGGTGTGCCTAACCGCTACGACCGTCGTCCGGACAATCCGCGCCGCGACTGATGAACGACATTGAATTCGAAGTATTGGCCACGGCCGCCTTCAAGGGCGAGCGCGTGGCCGCTCGTCGTCTGGCCGCCCGTTCGAATGTGAGCGAGGCGGCCGCGCTGCATCAGGTGCTGGTGCAGGTGGCCGGTGCGCAGGGCTTGCCGCAGCTGCTGGCCGAGCGTGATGCGCTGCGTCTGCGCGACGAGGAACGGCGTTCGGCAAGGATCGCTGAGAAGGCGCGCTTGCTGGAACAGCGGACGGCGCGCATGCGGCCTGCCGCCGATGGTTGGCGCGGCTGGTTCGATGGTTCTGCGCATCCGAATCCGGGGCAGATAGGCATCGGTGCGCTGCTGTGCGGGCCGGACGGCGAGCGGGTGGAGATCAGCCGCCGCGCCGGTTATGGCAACAGCGGCGAGGCGGAGTATCTGGCGTTGACGGCTTTGCTGGAGGCGGCCGGGCAGCTGGGCGCCACAGGGCTGGTGGTGCATGGCGACAGCCAGGTCGTGATCAACGATGTGAATTTGAGCGAACAGGCCGTAGCGGCCGGCCGTGGTGCAAAAGGCCTGGAGGAACATCGGCAGCGCGTGCTGGCGTTGATGGCGCCGTTGGGCGCGGTCAGCCTGCGCTGGGTGCCGCGCCACCGCAATGGTGACGCGGATCGCTTGTCGAAGCAGGCGATTGACCGCGCGCTGATGGTGCGCGGGGACGAATAATCAGCGCCTAAGCGCTCGTCTAACCAGGAGAGTATCTACATGGGGTGCACCGCCCCACGCCCTGTGGCAAAAGCCCGATTTTCGCCCCTGCTTTCCTCTATTTTTTCAAGGATTGAACTATCTCCGCGACTCCCGGTCTAACTTGGGGAAAGCAGAAGAAAATAGGGGAGAAAACAGGATGAATACCACAATGACCGTGCAGCTGCCTACCGATACCCTGCTCCAGCTGATAGAAAAGCTGCGCCGCCGTGGCGGCTCGCAAGACATTTCGGAAGCCATGACGCAAGCGCTCAAATGCTGGCTAGACCCCACCAGATTGGCGCCTGGCGCAGATCCCGAGGGCCTGCACGGCTACCAATGGAAAACGCTGTTCCTACCCGAAGGCACCATCCTGAAGTCGTGGAGCTACGGCGAAAACAACTACGCACGAGTTGAAGGTGACCAAATCATCCACAATGGCCGCGCCGTTTCGCCGAACCAGTTCGCGCAATCGTTCGCGCGCTCAACGCGCAATGCATGGCAGGATTTATTCATTCGCCGCCCGGGCGACAAGACCTTCAAACTAGCGTGCCGACTGCGCGACGAGCTGATCGCCGCCTCGAAAACGCCTGTGCCAGCGCCTGCCGCAATCCCGCCGTTGCCCGCGGCATCAGCGCAGGCGTTACCAACGCCGCAGACACCGCCACCAGCTAGCGCACCACCGCGCAACACTGACCGCGCGCCCGGTTGGGAGTTACCGGAGCGGAGAAAATTCCGCTACCGGCTGGAAGACGTCGCCTTTTAGCTCAGTAACAAAGGCGGCTGCCCGAGCTCAGGCGCGGCTGGTCAGGCGCAGCGCTGGCGATACCGAAGCAGCGCGTGGCGCCTTGGCGCGCGAGCGCGACAAAGACGTCGACGCCGAACCATCCACCTTGAACACACTGACCGCCTGCGCCAGCGCCGCAGCCTGCTGCTGCATCGATTCGGCTGCAGCTGCGGCTTCTTCGACCAGCGCAGCATTCTGCTGCGTCACGCCGTCCATGGCGCCGATGGCTTGATACACCTCGTTGATGCCAGCACTCTGCTCGGTGCTGGCCGCCGTGATCTCGGTGATGATGTCGCTGACGCGATGCACGCTGCTGACAATTTCATCCATCGTCAACCCGGCGTCGGCCACCAGCTTGCTGCCCTGGTTGACCTTCTCGACCGAATCGCCGATCAGCGTCTTGATTTCCTTGGCCGCCGACGCCGAGCGCTGCGCCAGGTTGCGCACTTCCGACGCCACGACCGCGAAGCCGCGACCCTGCTCACCGGCACGCGCCGCTTCCACCGCCGCATTCAAGGCCAGGATATTGGTCTGGAACGCGATGCCGTCGATGACGGCAATGATGTCGACGATCTTGCGCGACGACTGGTTGATCGAATCCATCGTATCGACCACCTGCGACACCACCTGCCCGCCCTTCACCGCCACCTGCGCGGCCGATGCCGCCAGCTGGTTGGCCTGGCGCGCGTTGTCGGCGTTGTGCTTCACGGTCGATGTCAGCTCCTCCATCGACGACGCGGTTTCTTCCAGCGCGCCGGCCTGCTGCTCGGTGCGGCGCGACAGATCCTGGTTGCCCGCCGCGATCTCGCTGGACGAGGTGGTGATATGGTCGGTGCCGCTGCGCACTTCGGTGACGATGCCCAGCAGGCTGGCGTTCATCTCCTTCAGCGCCGACAGCAGCTGGCCCGTTTCATCGCGGGCGCTGTCGTCGATATGGCCGGTCAGGTCGCCGCCGGCGACGCGGCGCGCAGCCGTCACCGCCTCTTGCAGCGGACCGGTGATACCGGTGGTCAGCAGCCACGAACTGACGGCGCCGAACGCCAGCACCAGCAAGGCCAGCACGTACAGCAGGTTGCGGCTGCTGGCCGCCACTTCATCGATGTGAACCGCGGTGGCGTCGATCTTCGCGCGCTGCATCTTCAGCAGCTCCTGCATCAGCGCCTGGTAGCTGGTGGAGCCTGGACGGAACACATTGGTGAACACCTTCTCGGCTTCATCCATCTCGCCGGCGGCCTTCAGCTTGGCCACCTGGTCGCGCGAGGACAGATAGATCTTGCGCTGCTCGCCGATGCGGCCGAACAGTTCCTGCTCGTCGGCGTCGACGATCAGGGCTTCCACTTTCTTTTGATATTCGGCCGAGATGGCCGACGAGGCTTTCGCTTCTTCCGCAAAGAAGGCCACCAGCGACTGGTCGCTGCTGCGGGCGATGGCGGTGGTGCGGCGGATAGCGCTATCAATCTTGCTGGACCAATCGGAAATCATGCGCTCC
This sequence comes from Rugamonas rivuli, assembly GCF_009380165.1. Classification (GTDB taxonomy): domain Bacteria; phylum Pseudomonadota; class Gammaproteobacteria; order Burkholderiales; family Burkholderiaceae_D; genus Rugamonas; species Rugamonas rivuli. Next base: position 38,017 of record NZ_WHUF01000012.1, on the reverse strand, counting down.
TTGGCCAGCGGCACCTGCATCATGTCGCGCGTGGCCGAGGCCACGCCTTGCAGCCGCCACACGCTGATGCCGGTGATCAGCATGGCGAACGCCAGGATGATGGTGAAGCCCAAGGCCAGGCGCTTGCCGATACTGATATTGGCCAACATAGTCATACTCTTGCCCTTAAAAGATCAAAGTCATACTACGGAATCAGCATCGGGTCATGCCCGGCGTGATGGTGTGTGCGTCAGGCCGCCAGCGCGGTGTTTTCGATCAGGCCCATATCGGCGCTGGACATCAGCTTGTCGATATCGATCAGGATCAGCATGCGCTCGTCCAGCGTGCCCAGGCCGACGATGTGGTCGGTGTTCACCACCGAACCGATTTCCGGCGCCGGCTTGACCTGCTCGGGCGTGAGCGTGGTCACGTCGGAGACGCGGTCCACCACCATGCCGACCACGCGGTGGCCGATGTTGAGGATGATGACCACGGTGAACTGGTCGTACGACGGCGTGCCCAGGCTGAACTTGATGCGCATGTCGACGATCGGCACGATGATGCCGCGCAGATTGACCACGCCCTTGACGAAGTCCGGCGCGTTGGCGATGCGGGTGGGGGTTTCGTAGCTGCGGATCTCGGCTACTTTTTGGATATCAATGCCGTACTCTTCCTGGCCCAGTGTGAAGGCCAAATACTCGCCGGCGGGGGTCGTTGCGTGCAGTTCGCTTACATTACCAGACATGGGGTTTTCCTTCATTGCTAAAGTGACTGGGCGCAATGTTACCTCAAGTCAAGTAATCACGCACCAAATAAATGCACTAGAGCAATAAATAGACTTACCGCAATTTCCATCTTGGTTTTTCGATCATCAGGCCGGCCTGCGCGGGCAGCGGCCGCAGCACGGTGGTCAGCACGCTGCGCGGCGTCAGCGCCTGGCGGGCGGCGTCCATCTCCGGCAGCAGCCGCCTGGCGGGCGGCGCGGATGTGGCGGAGGTGCTGGCGGCGGCCGGGCGGCCGGGCTGGCGGTTGTCCTCCCCCTTGATCTGGAAGTGCGGCGCGACGGTCGGCGTGTCGTCCAGCGCCAGCGCGGGCGCGCAGGCCAGGGCCCACAACATCGGTGCACACGCCAGGAAGTTACGCATCGGATTACCTGTTCTTATCAAATATGGTTGCATTTTGCACAATCTCATCGTACTTGGCAAGCAAACAATTTTTTATCCCCATAAAGTTCCACTGCACAAGGGCTGAATCAGGCTGTATGATCTTCCAAAAAACAGAACGTCCAAACATCACGGGAGACCGATGAATAGCTTGCTCAACAGCTGGCACCCGCGCCTGGTCGGCCTGGCCAGCGCCGCCGCCGGCACCGACGGCGCCCACGACACCAACCACCTGCACCGGGTCTGGCGCAACGCCGCCCTGCTGCTGGACGACTATCCCGAGGCCGACGCCCTGGTCGTGCTGGCCGGCTGCTACCTGCATGACCTGGTCAACCTGCCCAAGAACGATCCCGAGCGCCACCTGGCCTCGCGCAAGGCGGCGCTGCTGGCCAGCCGCCAGCTGGCCGAACTCGATTTCCCGCCCAACAAACTGGCCGCCGTCGCCCACGCGATCGAAAGCCACAGCTTTTCCGCCGCCATCCGCCCCGAGACCATCGAAGCCAAGATCGTCCAGGATGCCGACCGCCTCGACGCATTGGGCGCGGTCGGACTGGCGCGGCTGTTCTACACGGCCGGCCGCATGGGCACCGGGCTGGCGCATGCCGACGATCCGATGGCGCTGCACCGCGAGCTCGATGAAAAAGCCTACGCGATCGACCATATCGACACCAAACTGGCCACCCTGCCCGGCAAGATGCAAACCACGGCCGGGCGCCAGCTGGCGCAAACCCGCCTCAATGAACTGACCGCCTTCCGCGACCGCTTTATCGCCGAATGGGCCGCCAGTCCGGCCACGCCCTGACCCTCTTCCCTACGCTCTCATGACCACGCCCGATACCGCAGCATCCGCCGCCCCCGCCGCATCGTCCGCCAGCGCGCCTGGCAACCTGAACTTCGTCCTGATCTGCGTCTTCATCGACATGCTGGGCATCGGCCTGATCGTGCCGGTGCTGCCGATGCTGGTGGGCGAGTTCACCGGCACGCGCGAGAACCAGGCCCACTGGTTCGGCATCATGAGCGCGGTGTTCGGCCTGATGCAGTTCATCTTCATGCCCATGCTGGGCGCGATCAGCGACCGCATCGGCCGCCGCCCGGTGCTGCTGTATTCGATGGCCGGCATGTGCATCAACTTCCTGACCACCGCCTGGGCGCCCAACCTGGCCTGCCTGTTCATCGGCCGCGTGGTGGGCGGCATGTCGTCGGCCAGCATGTCGGTGGCCTCGGCCTACGCGTCCGACATCTCGACGCCGGAAAACCGCGCCAAGAGCTTCGGCAAGGTCGGCGCCGCGTTCGGCCTGGGCTTCATCTGCGGCCCGATGCTGGGCGGCCTGCTGGGCAGCGTCGACCTGCACCTGCCGTTCTACGTGGCCGGCGCGCTGTCGGCGGCCAATTTCGTCTACGGCTATTTCGTCGTGCCGGAATCGCTGCCCGCGGCGCGCCGCTCGCCCTTCAGCCTGGCCAAGATCAATCCGCTGTCGGCGCTGTTCAAGCTGGCCGGCCGGCGCGACATCCGCGGCCTGATCATCACCTTCGCGCTGGTGACGTGCGCGCAGATGATGCTGCAGACGACCTGGGTGCTGTACACCCACTTCCGCTTCAACTGGACGCCGGGCCAGAACGGCGCGGCCATGTTCTGCGTCGGTCTGATGGCGGCCGTGGTGCAGGCCGGCCTGCTGGGCATCCTGATCAAGCGCTTCGGCGAAGTGCGGCTGTCGATGATGGGGATGTGCTCCGGCGGCATCGTCTATCTGCTGTACGGCCTGGCCACGCAAGGCTGGATGATGTATGTGCTCATCATCTGCAACGTGCTGTCGTTCGCCATCGGTCCGGCGCTGCAGGCCATCGTCTCCAAATCCACGCCGCCCAACGAACAGGGCGAGTTGATGGGGTCTTTGCAGTCGATCAGCAGCCTGGGGGTGATCTTCATGCCGCTGCTGGGCACCGCCATCCTCGGCGAAGTCAGCCACCTGCCGGCCAACGACTGGCGCATCGGCAGCACCTTCTACCTGTGCGCGGTGATGCAGACGATGGCCATCCTGGTGGCGCAGCGCTACTTCAGCCGCCACCACATGCAGGCGGCCAAGCCATGAGAGTGCGCGGCATCGCCCTGTCGATGGCGCTGTGCGCGGCGCAAGCCGCCGCCGCCGACTGTTCGCGCGACATCGCCGTGCCGGTATCGGCCAGCGGCGCCAGCGTGCAGGTGGAAGGCGCGCATATCGGCGGCATCTATCCCGACCTGCTGCGCAACATGGGCGCCCGCAACGGCTGCAACTTCGTCTTCAACCTGGTGCCGCGCGCGCGCCAGGTGGCGATGTACAAGGACGGCAAGGCGGACATCCTGGTGCCGGCCTCGCGCACGCCGGCGCGCGACCTGCTGGGCACCTTCGTGCCGATGATAGGCCATCGCGCCATGCTCATTTCCGTGGCCGGCCAGCGCGCGCCGATCGCCGACGCCAAGGCCCTGCTGGAACGGCGCGAACTGCGCGTGGCCGTGGTGCGCGGCTTCGACTACGGCGATCACTACACGGCGCTGATCAACGAGTTGGGCAAGCAAGGCCGATTGTTCGTCGAAGTCGATGTGGTGGCGGTGGCACGGCTGCTGCACGCCGGCTCGGCCGACCTGACCATCATGGGGCCGACGCTGATGGCCGGCGCGATCCAGCGCGACCAGCGCGTCAAGGGCATGCAGGACAAGCTGCGCATGGAAGCCATCCCCGAGCTGCCGTGGCACGAGAGCGGCGCCTACGTGTCGCGCGCGCTCAAGCCGGAAGACCAGCGGGTGCTGGTCGACATGCTGGAAAAAATCGGCAAGTCCAACCAGGTGATGGAAGGCTACCGCCGCTACTTCCGCGCGGACGTGCTGACCGACAGCGTGCGTCCGCGCTAAGCCGCGCCTACTTGTTCTCCACCACCGGCAGTTCCAGCGCGCTGCTTTGCGCGCCCGCGTGGTAGACGCGCAGCGTGGCCTTCTGATAGTCGGCCGGCTTGGCGTAGAAAATGTTCTGCACATAGGTCTGCGGATTGCGGTCGTACAGCGGGAACCAGCTGGACTGGATCTGCACCATCACCCGGTGGCCCGGCAGGAACACGTGGTTGGCGTTCGGCAGCGCGAAGCGGTACTTCTCCACCGCGTTTGGCACGATGGCCGACGGATGCTCCAGGCTGTTGCGGTAGCGGCCGCGGAAGATATCCATCGCGATGCCCAGCTGATAGCCGCCCAGCTCCGGCTGCGACGGCACCTCGTCCGGATAAACGTCGATCAGCTTGACCACCCAGTCGGCATCGCTGCCGGTGGTCGATGCGTACAGGTTGACCATGGCCGCGCCGGCGATCTGCAAACGCGTCTTCAGCGGCTCGCTGACGTAGCTGAGCACATCGGTGCGGTCGGATACGCCGCGCTGGTCGCTGACCAGCCATGGCCGCCACACATTGGCGTCGTTCATATGCACCGGGCGCGGCACGAAAGGCACGGGCTTGGCCGGGTCGGACACGTATTCGTCGTAGGCGGCGCCGTCCTTCGGCGCGTCGAAGTCCAGTTTGAAGCCGGGCTTCAGGTAGACCGGCTTCAGCGGCGCCGGGCAGCCCTGCTCGCAGGCCAGCGGCCAGCGCGGCAAACGCTGCCAGCGGTTCACGCCGGTCTGGTAGAACAGCACAGGCGGCGTGTCGGCCACCGGTGCGCCGTCCTTCAGGTACTGGTCGAGGAAGGGCTGCATGACGTCGCGGCGGAATTCCAGCGCGGTGTCGCCGGTGAACTTGAGCACGCCCAGGCTGGAGCCTTCGTAATTGACGCCGCTGTGGCGCCACGGTCCCACCACCAGGAAGTTCTTGTTATTGGCCGTGTCCTGCGGCTCGACGGCCGAGTAGAAGGCGTGGGCGCCGTAGATGTCTTCCTGGTCCCAGTAGCCGACCACGGTCATGGTCGGCACCTTCATCTGGCGCTTGCCCAGGATCTTGTCCAGCGCCTGGTGCTGCCAGTAGCTGTCGTAGGCCGGGTGCTCGAACAGCTTGCGCGTGAAGTTGAGCTGGTCCAGGCCGAACTGTTTGGAGTAGTCGGCGGTGGAGCCGGCGCGCAGCACGCCTTCGTAATCGTCGTAGACGCCGGTGGCCAGGGTCTTGCCGCTGCCCTTGGCGGCGGTCTGGCCGGCGATGTAGGACAGGTTGGGCAGGCGGAAGGCGCCGTTGTGGAACCAGTCGTCGCCGCGCCAGCCGTCGACCATCGGGCTCATCGGCACCGCGACCTTGAGCGCCGGATGCGGGTCGACCAGCGCCATCAGCACGGTGAAGCCTTCGTAGGACGAGCCTATCATGCCGACCTTGCCGTTGCTTTCGGGGACGTTCTTGACCAGCCACTCGATGGTGTCCCAGGCGTCGGTGGTGTGGTCGGTGCGGGTGTCGTTGAGCGGGCCCTTGACCGGGCGGGTCATCACGTAGTCGCCCTCGGAGCCGTATTTGCCGCGCACATCCTGGAACACGCGGATGTAGCCGTTTTCCATCATCACTTCATCGCCCTGGCCCACCGTGGCCAGCACGCTGGGGCTGACGTTGCGCTGGGCGCGGCCGCTGGCGTTGTACGGCGTGCGGCTGAGCACCATGGGCGCATGCGCCGCGCCCTTGGGGATGACGATCACGGTGTGCAGCTTGACGCCGTCGCGCATCGGTATCATGACGTCGCGCTTGACGTAGTCGGCGTTGGGGACGGCGGTGTCGAACTTGGCGGGGATGTCCGGCGCCATGGCCGGGGTGGACGTTTGCGCCGTTGCGGCGGAGACCATCAGGGTGGAAAGCACTGCCACTGCAAGTACGCGCATAGTTGCTCCGGTAAGGGGTATTGCTCAGGATGGGCAATACTACCTTATCGTTACGATTAATGCATGGGCTTGAGGAGCGCGGCCGCGCGCGCCGCACCTTGACAGACCGCCGCTGAACTGCAACCATACGCGCATGAATTTTTCCACCACACTTCACGCCTGCCTGAATTGGCGCCGCTCCTAGCGCGCGGCCACTGTCTACCCATAGTGATGTGATATTTTTATCAACGCCGCCCTTTGTCTGGTGGCGTTTTTTATATTCGTCGCGCCGGACCGGGGCAACGTAAAGGAACCCTGATGAGCCTGACCGAACAGTCCGAAGTTATCGCCACCCCGCCGGCCGCGTCCAAAGGCCCCACCGTGATCCTGACCGGCGACCGCCCGACCGGCCCGCTGCACCTCGGCCACTTCGTCGGCAGCCTGCGCAACCGCGTCGCTTATCAGCACGACTACAAGCAGTTCATCATGCTGGCCGACGCCCAGGCGCTGACCGACAATATGGACGACACCAACAAGGTGCACCGCAACGTAGTCGAAGTGGCGCTGGACTACCTGGCGGTCGGCATCGACCCGGCCAAGTCGACCGTGTTCATCCAGTCGCAGATCCCGGAACTGGCCGAGCTGACCTTCTACTACCTGAACCTGGTGACGGTGGCCCGCCTGGAGCGCAACCCGACCGTCAAGACCGAGATCGCGCTGCGCGGCTTCGAGCGCGACATCCCGGCCGGCTTCCTGACCTACCCGGCCTCGCAGGCGGCCGACATCTCCGGCTTCAAGGCGTCCATCGTGCCGGTCGGCGAAGACCAGATCCCGATGATCGAGCAGACCAATGAAATCGTGCGCCGCTTCAACCGCCTGGTCAACAAGGACATCCTGGTCGAGTGCAAGGCGCTGGTGCCGGAAATCGGCCGCCTGCCGGGCACCGACGGCAAGGCCAAGATGAGCAAATCGCTGGGCAACACGATCAACCTGGGCGCCACTGCGGCCGAGATCACCGCCGCCGTGAAAAAGGTTTATACCGATCCGCTGCACCTGCGCGTCGAAGACCCTGGCCACCTGGAAGGCAACGTCGCCTTCATCTACCTGGACGCCTTCGATCCCGAAAAGGACAAGCTGGCCGAAATGAAGGCCCACTACGTGCGCGGCGGCCTGGGCGATTCCATCGTCAAGAAGCGCCTCGAAGTGGTACTGCAGGAAATGCTGGCGCCGATCCGCGCCCGCCGCGAAGAGCTGGCGCAGGACAAGGGCTACATCATGCAGATGCTCAAACAAGGCACGATGGAAGCGCGCGAAGTGGTGGCCCGCACCGCCGATGAAGTCAAGGCCGCCCTCGGCCTGAGCTACTTCTGAACCCGGTGACGCCGGACGCCCTGCCCTCGCAGCTCGCGCTGCTGTGGCTGGCGGCCGTGTACGGCGTCGCCAGCGTCATCTGCTTCATCGCCTACGCGGTCGACAAGTCGGCCGCCATCAAGGGCCGGCAGCGCACGCCGGAAAGCACGCTGCTGCTGTGGGGCCTGGCCTGCGGCTGGCCCGGCGGCTGGCTGGCGCAGCGCTGGCTGCGCCACAAGACCGTCAAGACTTCATTCCAGATCGCCTACTGGTGCAGCGTCGTGCTGAACCTGGCGGCGCTGGCCGCCGTCTGGTGGCTGTGCACCAACTACTGAGGAACTCCACCATGTGGCATGGCGTGTTGTGTGGATTGCTGGCTGGCGCCATGTGGGGCATGGTGTTCATCGTGCCGGAATTGCTGACGGCGTTCACGCCGCTGGAAATGGCTTGCGGGCGCTACATCGCCTACGGCCTGATCGCCGCCGGCCTGATGCTGCCGCGCCTGCCCGCGCTGCTGCGCCGCCTCGACCGCGGCGACGTGGCCGCCATGGTCAAGCATGCGCTGGCCGGCAACATCGTCTACTACATGCTGCTTGCGCTGGGCGTCAAGTTCGCCGGCGTGGCCGCGACTTCCCTGATCATCGGCGTGCTGCCGATCTCCGTCACGCTGATGGGCCAGAAGGACCACGGCTCGGTGCCGCTCAAGCAGCTGATGCTGCCGCTGCTGCTGGTGGCGGCCGGCATCGCCTGCATCAATATCGACGTCTTCACCCACGACAGCGGCAACGGCGCGCCGCTGCCGGAAAAAATCCTCGGCGTGCTGTGCGCGGCCGGCGCGCTGCTGTGCTGGACCTGGTACTCGGTGGACAACGCCCGCTACCTCAAGCGCAATCCGCATTTCAGCAGCGGCGAGTGGTCGGCCTTGTACGGCGTGTCGAGCGGCTTGATCGCGCTGGTCATCTCGCTGGCGGCGCTGGCGCTGTTCCATGCCGACGTGACCGGCGCCGGCGCCGTGGCCAGCGGCCGCGACTGGACGCTGTTCTGGATCGTCAACGCCCTGCTGGCACTGGGCGCTTCGGTGATCGGCAACCACCTGTGGAATATCGCCAGCCGCAAGGTGCCGCTGACCTTGTCCGGCCAGCTGATCCTGTTCGAGACCCTGTTCGCGCTGCTGTACGGCTTTATCTACAAGCAGCAGTTGCCACGCGTGCTGGAGATCGCCGCCATGCTGCTGCTGGTCGCCGGCGTGATGTGGTCGATGCGCGTGCACGCGCTGGACGCGGCCGGCGAGGCGCACGCCGGCGATTAATCGGGCTTGAGGCGCTCCGCCACCAGCTGCGCCATCGGGTGCTGCTGCAATCCCTTCACCACGCCGCGCTGGTCGGCCGCGTTGCGGTTCTGGCTGACCTTCCATTTGCCCACCAGGCTGTCGATCGGAATCTCGATGCCGATGATGGCTTTCATCGTCGCCGCCATGAAATCGGCCGGCGCGTCGTCCAGTTCCCACGGCTGCGGCAGGCCGCCTTCGTGGGCGGCGGTCAGATGGTCGAGCAGGCGGCGCAGCCAGAACGGTTCGTCCACCACGCGGCCGATGCCGCGCGCCTGCACCATCGCGTAGTTCCAGGTCGGCACGACCTTGTGCGTGGTGCGCTTGGTTTCATACCAGCTCGGGCTGATGTAGGCTTCCGGCCCCTGGAACTGCACCAGGCATTGCGCCCCCGCTTCCAGCTTGCGCCACAGCGGATTGGCGCGCGCCACATGGGCGCGCAGCACGCCCAGGCCGCTGCTGCCCTCGTCGGCGTACAGCATGAAGGGAATCAGGTCGGCGGTGATGCCGTCGGCATCGGCCAGGATCAGCGTGGCCAGCGGATAGGCGCGCATCAGGCCGTGGCGGACTTCAAGGCGATCTTCGGCAAAAGCGGGTTGCAAGTACATGGGCTGTGGCGATGGCGTGGATGACCGGACCAGTGTAGCAGCCGCGCCCACGCGCCGACAGAGCCAGCGCGGCGCCCGGCGATGGGGCCAGCGACGAGGCCAGGATCAGTCGAGCAGGCCGTTCTCGCTCAGCACGTCCTGGATCAGCTCCAGCCGCAGCACGGGATTTTCCTGCAGCAGCAGGCGCTGCTTTTCTTCCACGTCCAGCCGCAGCAGTTCGCACCAGCGGTTCGCCACCCAGCCGGCTTCGTCCAGCCGGTACGGCGGCGCCAGTGGCATGTTGGCGGTGGAGATCTGCTTCTTCTGCAGCGAGCGGATCAGCGCGCCCAGCGCGTTGGCCACGTCCTGCTGCTCGCTCGGTATCGGCACCACCATGTCTTCGGCGACCTCGTCGACCTCGGCCATCCACAGCCCGTGCTTGAGCTGCTCGGCGGACTTGATCTGGAAGCGCGTGGTGCCGACGCAGGAGATTTGCAGCAGGCCGGGCAGCGGCGCGGTCCAGTCGAGGATGCGCGCCATGGTGCCGGCGTCGGACAGGGTTTCGTGCTTGTCCGGCACGCGGGTTTCGCTGCCTTCGAGCAGCGGCACTACGCCGAATTCTTCACCTCGGGCGATGCAGCGCTTGACCAGGTCCAGGTAGCGCACTTCAAACACCTGCAACGGCAAATGCCCATCAGGGAACAGGATGGTATTCAGCGGAAAGAGAGGGATGGATGCCATTTCGCTATCATCGCACGAAATGGCTGAAATCGGTCTAGACAAGCACGTCTAACCTTACGGCTTCCTTAAGGTGCGCGAAAAATAATCCCGCCTTTCATCACAAAAGCAACGCTGCGCAGCGCGGCGATATCCTGGGTCGGATCGCCCCGCACCGCCACCAGGTCGGCCACATAGCCTTCGCGGATGCGGCCCAGCGACGCGCTGCGGTCCAGCACCGCAGCGTTGACCACGGTGGCGGCGCTGAGCGCCTCGGTCGGCGTCATGCCCAGCCGGACCATCCATTCCAGCTCGCGGGCGTTGGCGCCGTGCGCGAACACGCCGACATCGCTGCCATTGCCGATGACCACGCCCAGCTTGCGCGCCAGCTGGAAGGCGCGCGCGGCGGCCTGCATGGACGGCGTCGGCGGCCCGCCGCGCTGGTACTTCTGGAAATACTCGCTGGTGGCCTCAGGCGCCGTCAGCGTCGGGAAATAGGCGACGCGGCGCTCCGCCATCAGGCGGAAAGTGGCTTCGCTGCCGCCATAGCCGTGTTCGATGCTGTCGACGCCGGCCAGCACGGCGCGGCGCATGCCCTCGTCGGTGCTGGCGTGCGCGGCGACCTTGCGGCCCGATTCATGGGAGGCCGCTACCAGCGCGTTCAGTTCGGCTTGCGAGAAGGTGGCGTGGGCGCTGCCGTCGGCGCCGCTGCGGTAGTCGGCATAGACCTTGATCCAGTCGGCGCCGCGCGCGCCCTGTTCGCGCACCGCGCGCGTCACCTCGTCGACGCCGCTGGCTTCCTGCGCGCCCCTGGGCAAGTCGATATCGGCCCGATAGCTGCGCGGCGACGGCCCATACGTGCCGGTGGCCACGATGGCGCGGGTGGCGATGAATAAACGCGGGCCGGGAATAACCCCGTCCTCTATCGCTTTTTTAATCGCCACATCGGCATACAGCGCGCCTTCCGTTCCCAGATCGCGCAAGGTGGTAAAACCGGCCTGTAATGTGGCGGCGGCATGGCGGCCGGCCAGCAAAGTGCGGTATTCGACCGATTCCTTTAAGACCTGGTCGTCCCACGAGGTTTCATTATAGGGATGCAGCAGCACATGCGCGTGCAGGTCCATTAACCCGGGGATCAGCGTCGTGCCGGGCAGGCTGATACGCTCGGCGCCGGCCGGCACATTCATTTTATCGGCGGGACCGACTGCGGCGATCCGCCCCTGGACAATAAGTACCGACCAATTGGCGTGCGGCGCCCCCTCCCCGGTCCAGACCCGGTCGGGACTTAACAGGCTATCGGCGGCCTGCGCGGCGGGACAAAACAGGGAGATTATTACGGAGAATAAGACTACGGCACGGCTGATCATGGATAGCGTCCGAAAAGAGAAAAGCCGGGGACAGGGTTTATAAAAAATATAAACCCTGCTCCCGGCTTTGCAGCGGGCTTACTGAGTAGCTTGCGGAGTAGCTTACTTAATCAGATACTGCTCTTTGTCCTTGCCTTCCAGCCATTTCGGAGCACGGCCACGGCCAGTCCAGGTCTGGCCGGTAGCGTCGTCACGGTACTTGGTCGGCACCGGCGCGCGGGTCTTGACCGTCTTCACCTTCGCTACACCGCCCAGATCCGCCACGGTCAGGCCGTATTCACGCATGATAGCGGTGACTTTCTCTTTTGCCTGAGCGATTTCATTTTTACGGGCGCTTTCGGCCAGATTTTCCAGCTCGGCGATCTTTGCTTTGTATTCCTGGTAAGTCGTCATCTTATTTCCTTCTTATCGGCGGGTTAGATTTTAAAAAACCACTAGTGACAATGTGTGAGAATCGATAGCCGCAATTTACCATAACTTTGCGCTGATTCTCCAGAGATATACGCGACAAATACCAATATAGCGATAAAAATGAATATTTTCCACCACTGTTGTTCAAACGAATCGCATATCAGGCGGATTTACGACGCCGCCGCAATATCCAGGTGGAGAGGCCGGTAATAAAGAATAGCGCCGGCAGCAAACCGGCTATCACCATTAGCCAGCGGCCTATGGCGCCGCCGAATTGGCCTGAATGCAGAGGGAATAAAGCCGCCAGCAGGCGATCCCCGCCCGTGCCGGCCAGCGGATTAACTGTTTCAATCACCGCGCCATTGCGGAGATCGATCAGCAGGCGCAGCGTGCCGGTGCGCTGCCAATCGTCGGCGCGGCGCAGGCGCACCTGGTAGATGCCGCGCTCCGGCAAGCGGTTCAGCGCCAGCAGGATGGCGCCGTCGCTCAGGTGCTGCTCGGCGATAGCCTTGGCGTCGTTCCAGGAAATCGTGGTTTCGCCTTTCTGCAAGGCCGGCAAGGCGATGCTGCGGTGCTCGGTGCTGACCGGCGCCACCTGCCCCACCAGTGCGCGCGCCAGCTCCGGCAAGCCGTTGTAGAAACCGGTCACGGCCACCGTCAGCATCAGGACGATCGCCACCAGCCCGGCCGAACGGTGCAAGTCGAAGTGGGTGCGGTAGGCGTTCTGCCGCCAGTTGACGCGCAGCGCGCGCCGCCAGCCCTGCGCCGGGGTCGGCCAGGCCAGCAGCAGGCCGGCGATCAGCAGCGCCGCCCAGGCCAGCGCCAGCCAGCCGAGCGCGGCGCGGCCGGACTTGCCCTGCATCAGGCTGGAGTGCCAGCGCTGCAGGGTCGGCATCAGGTGGCGGCCGTCCAGGCCGGCTTCCTCGCGGTTGCGGCTGCCCAGCAGATCGCCGCTGCAGGAATCGAGCATGACCTCGTTGTCGTCCGTGCCGGGCGCCTTGAAATACAGGCGGTAGCTGGCGCCTTCATGGCTGGGCAGATACACCGAGCTCACCTTGGCCTGCGGCCAGATGCGCTGCACGCTCGCGACCGCGGCGGCGATGTCCAGCGGCGCGACGCAGGGTTCGTAGTTGTGGACCAGTTCGGGATTGAGCTCGGCGTCGAGTTCGTGATGGAAGACCAGCAGGCTGCCGCTCAGGCCGGCCAGCGCCACCAGCAAGCCCAGCGTCAGACCCAGCCAGCGGTGCAGCCACAGCACGCCCGGGCGGATGGCCTGGCGCAGGCTGCGCGGTGGTCGCTGGGCTGGTTGGGGCTTGACGGGCATTGGACTCGGCGGCAAAGGAGGACGCCGATTATACAAAAGTTTCATGCCAAACAGGAATAATTCTCAATTACACCTCATTCGCACAGCGGGCGCAGCTTGATGCCCTCCTTCACCACCTTGCGGATCGAATTCGCCAGGCGGCAGGTGGCGGGCCCGGCCAGCTCCGGATTGGCGACGATCAGCGTCAGCGATTGCTTGCGGCGCTGCCCCACCCGCAGCGGCAGCGGCTTGAGCAAGCCTTGCTCCAGCTGGGTCCGTATCTTGTGCTCGGGCAGCCAGCCGAAGCCCAGGCCGCTGCATATCATCTCCAGCCGCGTGTGCGGGCTGGTGACGGTCCAGCGCTGGTTGCTGTTGAGCCAGCCATGATCGCGCGGATTCAAGGTGCCCGAATCGCGCACCACGATGTGCAGGTTGCGGCTCAGGTCGTCCGCCTCCAGCTCGCGGCCCAGCGCATGCAGCGGGTGGCAGGGATGGGCGACGGCGACGAATTCGATGTCCATCAGCACATCGCCGAGGAAACCGGGCGGCACGCGGCTGACGATGGCGATGTCGACGCGCTGCTCCAGCAGCGCATCCTCGGAGCCGGACAGCACGGTCTCCTCCAGGTTGACGCGGGTATGCGTGGCCGACGGTTCGAATTCGCGCAGCACCTGCACCAGCAGCTCGACCGGGAACAGGCTGTCGACCGCGATGCCGACCTGCGGCTCCCAGCCCTCGGCCAGGCTGCCGGCCAGTTGCTCCAGCTGGAAGGCATCGCCCAGCAGCTCGCGCGCCCGGGCCAGCAGGGCCTCGCCGTTTTTGGTCAGGCGCGCGCGGCGGCCGTCGATCTCCAGCAGCTCCACGCCCAGCTGCTCCTGCAGCTTGGCCACCATGTAGCTGACCGACGACTGGCTGCGATGCAGCGCCTCGGCCGCCTGCGCATAGCCGCCGCATTCCACGATCGCCTGCAACACCTGCCATTGTTCCAGCGTGCTACGCGGGATCTTCACTTGGATTCCATCACAAAAGTACCGTCCCAATCGTCGGGCGGCGGATTGGCCGCCATGTGGGCGCAGCGTTCGATGTACAGCGCGGCCACCTTGTCGTGCGGGTTCAAGGCCAGCACCTCGTCGAACAGCTTGCCCGCCGCCGCCCAGTTGCGCTTGCGGTAGCTTTGCAGGCCGTTGCGAAACAGGCCCATGGCCTCGGCCAGGTTCGGGTAGCTGTCCTCGCCGTGGAAGTCCATCACCTCGTAGATCGACACCGGCTGCGTCTTGCCCTTGACCACCACGATGTCGACCTCGCGCAGGCGGTAGGTGCCGCGCAGCGCGCGGTAGGTGAATTCGCTGATCAGGATGCGGGCGCCGTACTGCTTGCAGGCCGATTCCAGCCGCGCCGCCAGGTTCACGCCGTCGCCGATGATGGTGTAATCCATGCGCTTCTTGGAGCCGATGTTGCCGGACACGACCAGGTCGGTGTTGAGGCCGATGCCGATCTCCACCGGCGGCTTGCCCTCGCCCGCGCGCGCCTGGTTCCAGGCGCTCAGTTCGGTCATCATGGCGATGGCGGTGCGCAGCGCGCGGTCGGCGTCGTCGTCGTGGCCGACCGGGATGCCGAAGGCCGCCATGATGGCGTCGCCGATGAACTTGTCGAGCATGCCCTCCTCGCGCTGGATGCAATCGACCATCAGCGTGAAGTATTCGTTGAGCAGCGTCACCGTGCCCTGCGCGCCCAGCTGCTCGGTGATGGTGGTGAAGCTGCGGATGTCCGAGAACAGCACCGTGGCCGGCACGTTTTTACCGCCCAGCATTTCGGCGCCGTTGGCCACCATCTGGTCGGCGATGCCGGGGTCCATATAGCGCGACATGGTCGAACGCAAGCGCTTCTCGCTGGAGATATCCTCGATCATCAGCATCCAGCCGATGCGCTTCTTCTCCATCGACAGCAGCGGCTGCACGCTGAAGTTGACCGACAGCGTATCGTCGTCCAGCACCAGCTCGGCATCCATCAGGTGCTCGGCGGACTGGTTTTCCTCGACCTGGCGCAGCTTGTCGATCACCCAGGTGTTGGCGCCGCCGAAGAAGTCCGCCGCCGAACGGCCGACGATGCCGGCGGCATCGGTGCGCAGGATGCGCAGGCCGGCCGCGTTGCAGGTGACGATCTTCTCCTGCCCATCCAGGGTGATGACGCCGTTCGACATCGACTCCAGCATGGCCTCGTTGTAGTTCTTGATCTGCTGGACATCGGCAAACAGCTTGGCGTTTTCCAGCGCGATGGAAATTTGCGCGGTGAAGGCGCGCAGACGCGATTCGTCCTCGTGCGTGAACGGACCGCCGCGCTTGTTGAGCACCTGCGTCACGCCGATGATCTTGCCGGCCTTGTTGACGATGGGGACGCACAGGATGGAGCGCGTGAAGTAACCGGTGCGCTTGTCGAACGCCGGATTGAAGCGCAGGTCGGCGTAGGCGTAGGGAATGTTGATGGTTTTGCCGGACGTGAAAACAGCGCCGGCGATACCGGCCGAGTTGGGCAGACGGATCTGCAAGGACTCCAGGCCCTGCCCCACTTCCGACCACAGCTCGCCGGTCTTCTCGTCGTTGAGGAACAGGGTCGAGCGTTCGGCGTTGAGCAGGCGCGTGGCCTCGCCCATCACCTTTTGCAGCAGCGAGCCGAGCTTGATATCGGCCGTCACCTCGGACACCACGTCGATGAACTCCATCTCCTGGCGCCGGATCTTCTTCATGCTTTCGAGGAAGCGCGCGCTTTGCAGCGCCAGCGTGCCTTGCGTGGTCAGCGCTTCCAGCAATTGCAGGTCGGCGCGGGTGAACTTGCCGCGCCGCTTGTTCAGCGTCTGCGACACGCCGATGATCTCGCCCTTGAAAGTCTTGATCGGCACGCACAGGATGTTGCGCGTGACGAAGCCGGTCTGCTCATCTATGGAACGGTTGAAGCGCGGATCGGCATAAGCGTCGGCGATGCTGACGGCCTCGCCGGTGGTGAACACATGGCCGGCGATGCCGGTGTGGTTGAGGAAGCGGATCTCGCGCTGGATATTGCCCTGCGCCACGCGCGAGAACAGTTCGCCCGTTTCGGCGTCGTTGAGGAACAGCGTGCCGCGCTCGGCGTCCAGTTCCTCGGTGGTGACTTCGACCAGCGCGGTCAGGATTTCATCCAGCGTATCGTAGGCCGCCATGCGGCGCGACACTTCCAGCAGCAGCTCGACCTGGCGCAGCCGCTTGCGTTGCGCGCCGGCCGCGGCCTGCGCGGTGGCGGCCTCGCTCTTGGCGGCCACCGGCTTGGCCGGCACGCTGCGGATGGCGGGCTTGACGCTCATGCGCGCGCCTCCAGGGCGTCGCGCAATGCGCGTATGGTCTCGTGCAACAGCGCGACTTCGGCGTGGTGGACGGTGCCGGCCTGCTGCAGCGCGTCGATCTTTTGCTGCGTGAGTTTTTCCAGGCTGGTGCGCAGCGCCGCGATGGTGTCGCGCAACTGGGTGATCTCGCTGTGGGCGAAAGACAGGGCGTCCTGCACCGCGTGCTGGCGTTCCTGGTGCGAGGTCTCCAGTTCCGAGCGCAGCACGACCACGGTGCGCTGCAAATCGCGCACCTCGGCCAGCGCCAGACGCAGACTGTCGTCGTCGGACTGGATGATCTCGGTAACTTTAGGCTTTTTCAGAGGAGGCCCGCGGCAATTAAGTACACCGCAGCATCATATCACCTCATTATCCCGCCTTCAAAAACGCTTTTCCACCGTCACGCGCAGCTGGGTTTCGCCGCCGGCCACCGTCATGCGGTTGCTTGTGCCGTTGCTGTCGCTGTACAGGCTTTCCATCACGTAGTCCTGCGCCAGCAGATTGGAGACGGCCACCCGCAGATTGTTCTGGGTGTCGATTTTCCACAGGGCGTAGACATCCAGGTCGCGGCGCACGCTGGTGTAGCCGCCCTGCGTGCCGCTCACGCGGACCAGGCCGCCGTTGCGGAAGCTGAAGCTGCTGCCGGTGGTGAGCACGCCGCTCGGGCTCTTGTAGTCGACGCCCAGCGTGGCGCTCAGCGGGGTCTGCTGGTCGAGGCGGTTGTCCGGCCCCGGCACGCTCTCCACCCGCGACCAGTTGCGGCTGACGCTGGCGCGCAGGTCCAGCGCCGGCGCATGCTCGACCAGCGCGCGCATGGGGAACTTGGCCTCCAGTTCGATGCCGCGCGTTTCGGCGCGGCCGTCGTTGATCGAGGTCGAGACCCAGCGCTGGTTTTCATACAGCAAACCCTGGTGGGTGTAATTGTCGATGCGGCGCATCGAGGCGCTGGCGCTCAGCAGGCCGCCCTCGCCCCAGTAGTGTTCGAACGACGCGTCCAGGCCCAGCGCCAGTTCCGGCTTCAGGTGCGGATTGCCGCGGCGGTCAGGATCGGTCGCGCTGTTGTTGGTCGAGGTGAACTTGCGCGGTATCAGGCTCGATGTCGACGGCGCCTTGTAGGTGCGGGTCAGCGCCACGCGCAATTGATCCTTCTTGTTGGGGAACTTGAACAGCGTCTGCATCAGCGGGCTGAACACGCTGGAGCGCTGCTGCACCGCATCGAAGGTATTGCCGTCGCTGCGGGTGTCCAGGCCTTCCCAGCGCAGGCCGGTGTAGAGCGACCACTGCGGCGTCAGGTTCCACTCGTCCTGGCCGTACAGCGCCAGCCGCGTGACCTTGGCCGAGAAGCCCTCGTCGCTGTTGTCCGGCGTGCTGCCCGGCAGCGCCGCCTCGCGTTGCGTGCGCTGGTCGTCGCGCTGGGTCAGGCCGGCATCCCAGCCCATGGCCAGCGCATGCTCGGTCGGCGCCTCGCCCTTGCCGTCGGCCGGCGCGGCGCCGAAGGTCAAGGGCCGCGAATACTTGCCCTGGGTGCTGAAGCCGTGCTCGGTGCCGACCGAGGTGACGGTGCGCGCCAGCGTCGGCGGCAAGCCATTGTTGCCGCCGATCTGCAAGGAATCGGAAGTGTTGCGGTTGTCGCTGACACCGGCCTTCAGGTCCAGCTTGGCGCCCTCGCCCAGCTTGTGCACCCAGTTCAGGTCGGTACGGCCGAAACCGTTGTGGCTGCTGTAGGTGCTGTCGATGCGGTCATAGTCCGGGCCCCGGCCCAGCGTGGTGGCGGTGCGGCTGTGGCTGTTACTGACGAACTGGTTCAGGTTGATGAAGGTCTGCGAGGTCACCGTGTCGCCGTTGTCCAGGGTCCAGTTGATGCGCGGCGACAGGTTCATGCCGTCGGCGCGGCCCTGGTCTTGCCACGGGGCGGAGCGGCTCAGGTTGGGCAGGCCGGCGGCGTCGGTGCCGCTGTCGAACACCGGCGTCAGGCGGTTGTACATATAGCGCCAGGCGTTGCCGCCGAACGAGTAGGAGGTCGAGCCCATCTTGTCCGACATCTGCAGGCTGACCGACGGCGAGCTGAACTTGCTGCCCTTGGCTTCGCTGAACTTGAACTCGCGCTGCGCGGCTTTCAAGGCCTTCTTCAGCACGATGTTGATGGTGCCGGCGATGGACTGCGTGCTGAACTCGGCGCTGGCGGCGCGCAGGATCTCGATGCGTTCGATCACCTCGGGCGCCAGGCTGTCGATGGCGAAGCCGGCCGGTGCGCGCTCGCCGTTGATCAGGATCTGCGTGTAGCCATTGCCCAGGCCGCGCATGCGGATCTCGCCGCCGCTGCGTCCGGCCGCGCCGCTGACGGTGATGCCGGGCACGCGCTTGAGCACGTCGTTGACCGAGGTGTCGCCGTATTTCTGGATTTCCTCGCTGGTGACGACGGTCTTGCTAGCGGTATCATCGCGGCGCGCGTCATAGCTGGCGGCGGCGCCTTTGACTTCCACCTTCTGCATCGGAGCGGCCTCCGCCTGCTTGGCGGATTTGACCGGTTTGGCGGGCGCCTCCGGCGCATCGGCCTCGGCCCGGGCCGCGCCGGCGGCCATGTAGAAGGAGAAAACGGCGGTGGCTATCTGCGTCAGGCGGAATTGGCGTACGGGCATCATTCTAGAAGGCAAGTTGTCGGACAAGTGGGAGCGTGCATTATGCCTTGTTTTATTCAAAACGTTCAGTAAATAACAAGGGCTTCAGATTGTTTAGTACGAATTCCTAAACCCCGGCGCTATAATGCGCAGTCGTTCACCACATGGATTCCCTATCGTGTCCCGTCTTGCCGTTCTGCCGCACTACCTGCTCCCCAAGGGAGCGTTGACCAATTTCGCCGGCCGCATCGCCGGCGCCAAGGGCGGCGGCAAGACCACCTGGCTGATACGCTGGTTCGTCGGCAAGTACAACGTCAACATGGACGAGGCGCTCGATCCCGACATCGCCAACTACGCCAGCTTCAACGAATTCTTCACGCGCGCGCTGCGCCCGGAAGCCCGGCCCATCGCCGATGTCGACTTCATCTGCCCGATCGACGGCCGCATCAGCCAGTTCGGCGACATCAAGGAAGACCAGATCTTCCAGGCCAAGGGCCACAATTTCAGCACCACCGCGCTGGTCGGCGGCGACGCCGAGCTTGCCGCCAAGTTCCAAAACGGCAGCTTCGCCAACCTGTACCTGAGCCCGCGCGACTACCACCGCATCCACATGCCTTGCGACGGCAAGCTGACCCGCATGATCTACGTGCCGGGCGAGCTGTTCTCGGTCAGCCCGGCCGCCGCGCGCGGCATCCCTGGCCTGTTCGCCCGCAACGAGCGCGTGGTGTGCGTGTTCGACACCGCCCACGGCCCGTTCGTGATGACGCTGGTCGGCGCCACCATCGTCGGCAGCATGGCGACCGTGTGGCACGGCGTGGTCAATCCGCCGCGCCAGCCGCATGTGTGCGAGTGGCAGTACGACGACCAGAACATCGTGCTGAAAAAAGGCGAGGAACTGGGCCGCTTCCTGCTCGGCTCCACCGTCGTCATGCTGTTCCCGAAAGGCCTGATGCACTTCAACCCGACGTGGCAACCTGCCGGCCCGGTCCAGCTGGGCCAAGCCATGGCCACGCTGAAGAAGTAAGCCCTACACCCCGTACGGCCGTCCATCTTCAAAGGCGGCCTCCAGCATATCGAGGAACACCCTGGTCTTGGCCGGCATCAGCCGGCGGCCGGGGAACACCGCCCAGCCGGTGACGATGGGGAAAGCCCACTCCGGCAATACCCGCACCAGCGTCCCATTCTGCAAATGCTCATGCGCGAACAGCTCGGTCGACGCGGCGATGCCCACGCCGGTGGCCGCCATGCGCACCAGCAGCTCCGGTGAGTTCGCCAGCAACCGCACTGGCAACTCCCTCTCCCACTCCGTCTTGCCGCGCAAGAGCTTCCAGCGTATCAAACCATTCAGCCTTGGCGGCAGGCTGAGCAGGTCGTGCTTGAACAGATCGTCCGGATGCTCAGGCAGCCCGCGCAGCGAGGTGTACAGCGGCGACGCGTACAGAGCGATCTTGCTCAGCGTGACGCGGCGCGCGGCCAGCGAGGCATCGTCCGGCAGGTTGCCCATGCGGATGGCCAGGTCGAAATTTTCCGCCACCAGATCGACCCGGCGCGGCGACAGGTCCAGTTCCAGCGAGATCGCCGGGTACTGGTTCATGAAGCGCGTCATCATCGTGCCCATCGCCACGTTGGCGAAGTCGGCCGGCATCGACACCCGCAACAAGCCGCTCGGTGCGCCCTGCCGGTGCTGCGCCAGCGCGCCGGCCTGTTCGGTTTCATCGGCCACCCGCCGCGCGTGCTCCAGCAGGCTGGCGCCGAACTCGGTCAGCACCAGCTTGCGCGTGGTGCGCTGGAGCAGGCGCTCGCCCAGCTGCGCCTCCAGCAGCGAAATGCGGCGCGACACCGTCGATTTGGGCAGGCCCACGCGCTGCGCCGCCAGGCTGAAGCTGCCGCATTCGACGATGCGGGCGAACAAAAGCAGGTCTCCCGGGTCTATTTCCATAGGATTGTTCCATCAGTGGATTAATGTTATCCATTTTAGCGTCTTCCGGAATGAATTTGAAACGATTAAAGTGACTCCATCGCAGCACACACCCGACAACAGACAAGGAGCAACACCATGAACATCCTGCAAATCAACTCCAGCGCCCGCAGCACCGGTTCCGAATCGACCCGCCTGGCCGACGCCATCGTCGCCAAAGTCCGCGCCGCCAATCCAGCCGCAGCGCTGGTGCGCCGCGACCTGGCAGCCGATCCGCACCCAGTGATCGACGAGCCTACGCTGCAAGCCCTGTTCACCCCGGCCGACCAGCGTACCGAAGCCCAGGCTGCACGCGTCGCGCTGGATGATGCGCTGATCGCCCAGGTGCAAGCGGCCGACGTGATCGTCATCGGTGCGCCGACTTACAACCTCGGCATCACCGCGCAGCTGAAAAGCTGGTTCGACGCGATTGCCCGCGCCGGCGTGACCTTCAAGTACGGCCCGACCGGCCCGGTTGGCCTGCTGACCGGCAAAAAAGTGTACGTGGCCCTGTCGCGTGGCGGCGTGCACCGCGACGGTCCTAGCGATACGCAGCTGGCACACATCAAGATGTTCCTGAACTTCGTGGGCCTGAGCGATGTGCAATATGTGTTCGCCGAAGGTTTGGGCATGGGTCCGGAAGCCGTGGCCAAGGCCCAGGCGCAGGCTGAAGCAGAGATCAACGCAGTACTGGTGTAACAACGGCGCCGCACAGGCGGCGCTACAACGAACCAAGGAGCATGACATGACCGATCAAGTAAGCACCCCTCGCAGCGTAGAGCGCGTTATCACCGGCCAGGCCGTGATGGATGGCGCCGGCGTCAAGATCAACCGCGTCCTGACCCAACCGTTACAGCGCCGCCTGGACCCGTTTTTGATGCTGGATAATTTCGGCAGCGACCAGGCCAACGATTACATCGCCGGTTTCCCCAGCCATCCGCATCGCGGCTTTGAAACCGTGACCTATATGCTCGAAGGCCGCATGCGCCACAAAGACAGTTCCGGCAACGAAGGCTTGCTGACCAACGGCGGCGTGCAGTGGATGACCGCAGGCCGCGGCGTGATCCACTCGGAAATGCCGGAGCAGGAAGAAGGCGTGATGGAAGGCTTCCAGCTGTGGCTGAACCTGCCAGCCAAGGACAAGATGCGCGCGCCGTGGTACCGCGATTTCAACGGTACCGACGTGCCGGCCTACACGACGGCCGATGGCGTGGCGGTGAAAGTCATCGCCGGCAGCAGCCACGGCGTGGCCGGTGCGGTGCAGCGCGAGGTGACGGAGCCGATTTATCTCGACATCCACCTGCCGGCAGGCGCCAGCTTCAGCCAGTCGCTGCCGGAAGGCCACAACGCCTTCATCTTCACCTATCGCGGCGAAGTGAGCGTGGGCGACAAGGCGGTGGCGTCGGGCCGCATGGCGATCCTGGCGAACACAGCGGGCGCCGATGGCGTGACGGTGCATGCGGAGCAAGCCAGCCGTTTGATCCTGGTCGCCGGCCAGCCGCTGAACGAGCCGATCGCGCAGTACGGCCCGTTCGTGATGAACACGCAGGCCGAGATCTTCGCCGCCGTTGAAGATTTCCGCGCCGGCAAGCTGGGCGAGGAAGCCCACGCTTAAGCGTGCAACAGCCGCCGGACAGATATGCTGTCCGGCGGCTGCCTTACTAATTTTCCTTGCGTTGATCACGCACGGCAAGCAAGCCGCGCATCAAACGCTTGAGTCCAACTTCCTTCTCACGTTTCTCACGATTTTCGCGATCCACAAGCAGTTGGCGCACCTGGCGTCGAAGTTGAAAGTTATCGACGGCGTACGCAACCAACACAACCGCCATGACCAAGCCTGTCATCGGCTCGCCACCAAAGTGCAAGGAGGCCCATGCCAACCAGGCGCAAATTATCCCAACGATGAGTAAGGCGAGACGGTCTAGCATTGTTGGCTCCAGGGTAGTTTTCCTATGACGGCAGGTCGGTCCTTATGGTCATGGAAGCATACGTATTCTAAACCGGGACCGATTGACGCTCATCAGGTTCGGTAGAGCATCGCGACTCAGGATAAAATGCCGGCATGATGCCCACACTCCTCAAATGGCTGCGTTACCTGAGCCACGTTCTCGGCTTTGAGACGGCCGACTCCTTCCCGCCCGGCCATCCGTACGAACGGACGCGCTGGAACGGCGCCTATTTCGACATCGCCTCCGACGTCAAGCCGGACCAGATCGAAAGCCGCCTGTGCGAGGCGATCGGCAATACGCCGCTGGTGTTCGGCTACATCACCAACCCGACGCCGCGCATGCAGCGCGCTCTGCTGGCGATGCTGGAAGAACGCATGCGCAACAACCGCGGCCGCGCCAGCGAACTGGCGGCGCTGCTGGTGCACGCCTACGACAGCCCGCACATCACCGAAGTGGTGCCCGGCCTGCGCGCCGCCATCGCCGCCACCCGCCACGAGGACATGGGCGAACGCGCACGCAGCGTCATGGCCTTCCTGGGATCGATGCAGTCGCCGTTCGACGTGATCGAGCTGAATTAGCTAATCCGTCATTCCCCCGAACGCGGGAATCCATGCTGAGTATCTGTCCGGCGAAGTATGGGCTCCCGCTTTCGCGGGAGCGACGGTTTCTGCTCAGGCGACAACGCCAGTCGGCACCGCCTGCCGCGCGAAGTTGCCCGGCACGTAGCGATCGCGCAGCTTCATGAACGGCGTCTCCACCAGCAGATACAACAGCCAGCCGGCCAGCGCGCTGGCCGCACTCATCAGCACGATGGCCTGCCAGCTGTCCGGCCCCCAGCCCTCCGCCTGCAACGGCGCGCGCAGCAGCACGCACAGCGTCTTGTGCGTCAGGTAGATCGCATACGACCACAGCGCGATGCTGGCCGCGCCCGGCACGCGCAGCTTTTGCAACAGCGAACCCGGGCTCAAGGCCGCAATCAGCAGCAGCGTAAAACTCAAACCCAGCATCGGATAGCCGATCACGGTCATCGCATAGCCGTAATGGTCTTCGATGAACAGCGACCAGGTCAGCGCCAGCAGCGCCGCGCCGGCCGCCAGCGCCCAGTTGCCGCGCGAGGTCAGCCGCGTCCAGGCCCCGGCATGATGATTCTTCAGCAGCGCCAGCGCGACGCCGGCCACCAGCTCATCGAAGCGGCACAGCGACGAGTAATAGATCAACGTGTAGTAATGGAAGCTGCCCTGCTCCACCATCCCCGCATGCGCGGTCCACAGATGGCTGCGGATCGCCATGCCCGCCAGCAGCGTGCCGATCACCGCCAGCCAGGCCAGCAGCAGCGGGCGGCGGCAAGCCGCGATCGCCAGCGCCACGGCCGGCAGCAGGAAATAAAACTGCTCCTCGACGCACAGCGACCAGGCATGGGAAAACGCCGTGCCCGGCGTCAGCTGGATATTCTGGGTAAAAGTGAGGAACTTCCACAGCGGCGGCAGCACGCTGGTGCCGCGAAACGCCGGCCACAAGGCATACAGAGCCAGCACGACGTAAAAATTCGGCAAGGTGCGCAGCAGACGGCGCGCATAAAACCGCACCAGCGAAAAGCGCTCGCCCCCATCCGACAGCCGCGAACGGCGGATGCCGCCCAGGATCTGGTTGCCGATCAAATAACCGCTGAGCGCAAAAAACAGGTCGACACCCGTCCAGCCGACTTCGCTGAACCAGCCAAAAGTCGGCGTACCGCTGACAAACAGCATGTAATGGTTGGCAAACACCAGCACGATGGCCAGAGCGCGCAAGGTGTCGAGGCCGGCGTTGCGGCCAGGGGAACTAGGATTCATGCCCGCATCTTACCAAATCAGGGCGAGATCACCATGCTGAGGACATTGTTGACCACGCTGAGCACCGCCGTGCTGTCGGCCGCGATCGCGTGGTTGTGGCCGTGGCTGGAGTAGTAATCGGTCCTGCCCAGCCGGATGCAGTCGATCGCCGCGCTGACGCCATTGCTGATGGTGTAGGCCGACAGCAGCATGTCCGGCGCGGTGACGAACTTCAACACCACATCCTGGCCGGTATTGTTGAGAAAAATGGTCTTGGCGGGCTTGACCGTCTTCAGCGACACGGCTTCGGTGAACTGTATCGTCAACATCACAGCACCCGGAACAGGCCTGCCGGATAGCCATCGTTGGTGCGCGTCAGGTCGACGCTGATGCGCTTGCCGTCATCGACCAGCAGGCTGGCGGCCGCCAGCTGCTTGAGGCTGAAGCCGACATAATCGCGCGAGCCGTGGTACTCGGGCGACGGCGACAGCCAGCTCAGCGCCGCCAAGCCCCTCAACACCATCGCCTCGCAGCAGGCGCCGGAGCCATACACCCCGACCTGATACTTGGGCTCCCCCGGCCCGGCCGCCCGGAACGCCTGGTTGACGCCCTCGAAATACGCGTTGACCGGGCCGGCGATGGCTTCGTCCGACGGATTGAAGTCCACCGCGAAGTAAATCGCCGAGCCGGACGGCTGGGTGATGACCGACTGCGCCATCAGATACGCGGCGGCGCCGTCCGCGCATCCTTGCGCCCGGCTGAAATAGTTCAAGTGGTCGCCGCCGGCCTGCCACAGCGCACCGATCTGGATGCTGGCGTCGGTCAGCGACCGGGCCTCGGCCAGCGACAGGCTCTTGCCCGCCTGGTGGCTGTAGTAGCGGATCGCAAAATCAATCCCCTGTTGCTTAATAGCAATTGCGTGCTGCGTCAGTTCAAATGGCGCTTTCAGGCCAGTCAGAACAACCATGAGATCTCCGGGTAGAAAGGGGTGTGGTTTCCCCTTGTTAATGTTAATATTTGAAAAATATGTAGATATGAAACAACTGTAACCATACAGACTAAAAATGGCCTTCCGAAAACCTTCCGAATGCCAAGTTGTTGATTACAAAGAACTTATATCCGAACAAAGAAGGTCCGCGTGAATCACAAAAGTTTTCGTTTCGGGCAGTGGCGGGTCGATCCAGCCACCAATACACTCAGTTGCGGCGACCTGAGCCGCCAGCTGGAACCCCGCGCCATGGATGTTTTATTGCACTTATGCAAACATCCGCATATCGTCGTTTCGGCCGAAACCCTGCTCGATGCGTGCTGGGGCGACATCTCCCCCAGCGACAACGCAGTCCACAAAATCATCACGCAGCTGCGGCGGGCGCTGGACGATTCGGCGGTCGAACCGCGCTATATCGAAACCATCCGCAAGCGCGGCTATCGTTTGCTGGCCGAGCTCAGCTACGACGACGACGTCAGCAACGGCAGCTGGCTGCACGCCTCGCCGTTCCGCGGCCTGGAGGCGTTTGAAGAGCAGCACGCCGCCATCTTCTTCGGCCGCAAGCTCGGCGTCGACCAACTAGTGCAAGTGGTGGTCAGCCAAGTGCAGGCCGCCTGCGCGATGGTGCTGGTGCTGGGTCCGTCCGGCGCCGGCAAGACCTCGTTGATCCAGGCCGGCCTGATCCCCGCCCTGAAAGCGGGCGCCGCGCCGGCCGAATCCGGCCTGGCGATCGCCAGCCATCTGCAACTGGACTGCGCCGACATGGGCCAGGCCAGCCTGCTCGACACCCTGGCCAGCGTACTGCTCGATGCCGAGCTGGACGGCCAACTGCTGTTTGAAAACACCAGCGCCGTATCGCTGGCCCAGCGTCTGGCGCAAGACCTGCCGGGCCTGATCGCCCAGCTGCAAACCAAGCTGCCGGCGATCCGGCTGATGCTGTTCATCGACCGCTTCGAAGCCATCTTCCGCCTGCCGCATATCGGCGAGCAGGAGCGCGCCGTGTTTATCCACGTGCTGGACCAGCTGGCGCGTTCCGGCTGCATATTGTTAGTGCTGGCCTGCCGCAACGACTTCTACCCGCACCTGACGGCCTACCCTGCCCTGATGAGCATGAAGCTGCGCGGCGGCCACTTCGACCTGGCGCCGCCCGGCGCGGCCGACATCGCCCAGATCATCCGCCACCCGGTGCAAGTGGCGCAGCTGCGCTACACGGTCGATGCCGCCGGCGAATCGCTGGACCAGGTGCTGATCGACGCCGCCAAGGCCGGCCCGGACACGCTGCCGCTGCTGCAATACTGTCTGCAGGAGCTGTATCGCCTGCGCAGTCCCGATGGCGAACTGAGCCACGCCAGCTTCCACGCGTTGGGCGGACTGGAAGGCGCCATCGGCGCGCGCGCCGAACAAGTGATCTCGGCGCTGGGCAGCGCGCAGATCGCCGCCTTGCCGCATGTGCTGTCGCAGCTGGTGCTGGTGGCGGAGGATGAATCCACCGTCACCTCGCGCCGCGTGCCGTGGTCGGCGCTGCGCAACGAGGCCGACCATGGGCTGGTGCAGGCGCTGGTCGATGCGCACTTGTTCGTCAGCGATCTGCACGGCGGCGCGCCGGCCTTCGGCATCGCCCACGAAGCGCTGCTGCGGCGCTGGCCGCGCGTAGTGGCGTGGATCGAGGAACACCGCCAGGCCTTGCAGGTGCGCAGCCGCATCAGCGCGCAAGCCAGGCGCTGGCAGGACAGCGGCCGCAAGCCCGACATGCTGCTGCCATCCGGCACCCAGGCCAATCAAGCGCGCCAGCTGCTCAAGACCAGCGACTTCAGCTTCACGCAGCAGGAGCAGGCCTTCGTCCACGCCTCGCTGCAAGGCGTGCGGCGCGGCGAGCGGCTGCGGTTGACGATCACCATCGTCATGGCTGGTCTGACGCTGCTGGCCGGCGGTCTGTTCCTGATGGCGCGCTCGGCGCAGCAGGCGGCAGAGCAGCATCGCACCGAGGCCGAGGAGTTGATGGGCTACATGCTGGGCGACTTCGTCGACAAGCTGCGCCCGCTGGGCAAGCTGGACTTGCTCGACAGCGTCAGCAACCGCGCGTTGAAGTACTTGTCGGATCCGGCGCGTAATGAGGACAGCGACACAGCCCTGGCCCAACGCGCCAAATCACTGCAACTACTGTCCGAGGTGAAGATATCGCGTGGCGATCCGGCCGGTGCGAATACAGCATTGCTCGCCGGGCGCGACATACTCCGCAAGCTATTGAGCAACGAACCTGGCAATCTGGCGTTGTTAAAAAGCGCCGGCGAAAACGCCTTCTGGCTGGGAAAAATCCACGTCGATCAAAAGGAGTGGGTGCCAGCTCAGAAATACCTGGAAGAATATCGCGATTACAGCGATCTTCAGGCGAAAGGGGCGCCGGACGATGTCGACGGTTGGATCGAGCAATCCTATGCCCACAACAGCTTGGGCAGTCTCGCTTTGCAACGCAGCGATCCGCGCCGCGCCGCCGCCGAATTCAAGCTGTCGGTTGAACTGAAAAGCCGCGCCCATGCAAAGACACCAAAAAACAAACGGTTGACTGCCGATCTGGCCGACAGCCTTTCGTGGCTGGCCACCGCGCAAATGCAGCTGGGGCAACTGGCACAGGCTGAGTCCTTGTATGCACGCGAGTTGGCGCTGCTGCAAACCCTGCACGACACTTATCCAGCTGAGACACTATGGATCAACCGCCTGTCATCTGCATGGTCGCACCAGTCTGAAATTAAGCAGGCGCGTGGGGATCTCGGTGCGAGCCACGCCAGTTCCCAGCAAGCGTACACGCTGTTGAAAGGCATTGTAGAAAATGACCCAAGCAACCGCAACTGGCAGCGGAATCTCTATATTGTCGGATTACGGCGCGTAGAAACGGCGGGAGTCGATGCGCCACCAGCCGCCACGCTGACCGAACTCGAACAATTGCAACAACGCTTTTCTGAGCTCAGTACTTTAGAACCCAAAAAATTAAACTTGCAAGTCATGCTCGCCAACGTACAGCAGCGCCAGGCACTTGTTCATCTGCGTGCACATCGCGTCGAAGCGGCGGCAGCCAGTCTGGCGCCAGCCCTTGGCAAGCTGCGTCAGCTTTATGCGCAGGCGCCGGCGGACCAAGTGATACGCAACGGGCTGGTGGAAGCACTCCTGCTGAATGCCGACATCGCCAGTGAAGACAACGCGCGTCGCACCTGCGAAGAAGCGCGCAACGTCCTACGCCCTCTGATAGCCGACAGTACCGACTTCCATGTGCTGGCGCCGTGGGTCAAGGCTCACGCCTGTCTGGAACAACATGAGCAGGCTGCATCAGCCAGCAAGCAGCTGGAATCGATGACCTATCGCGACCCGGCATATTTGCAGTACCTTTTCACCCACCCACCAAAGAAAGCGAACTCATGACTTCCTCCGTCGCGCCTACTCCCTTCATCAATATCCAGGTATCCGTCAAGCCGGGCCTCAAGCCTGGTCAGTACATTGTGAATTGCGATCCTGCAGCACCGGCAATCACCCAACCAGACACCGTGATCAACTACCAACTGGTTGACACCGACGGCCTCAACATCGTGTTCAAGACGTTCACTGTGAAACAAGAGAATAATCAACTGAGCCCGCCAAGCGTCAGTACCGATGGACTGCTGATGACTTTCAATGACATCAACACGGAAAAGATGACCTTGAATATCAACCTCAAATTCAAGGACAAGGACGGCGTAGAATTCTCGCACGATCCACAGATCGAAAACGAGCCACAATAAAGTGTCGCAGTGGTCCGATGCTACACTGACGCATCGGACCACTGATAGGAAGCGGCATGATCGACGCCAGCAAATTGCAATTCAAATCCATTCAATACAGCGGCCAACACCCCGGCACGCGGCTGATCGTCACCGGCGCCGTGCACGGCAACGAGACCTGCGGCACCCAGGCCATCACGCGCGTGATGGCGCAACTGGACAGCGGCCAGCTGACGATACGCAACGGCAGCGTCACCTTCGTCCCCGTCGCCAATCCGTTGGCCTACGCCAAGGGCGAACGCTCCGGCGAGCGCAACCTGAATCGCAACCTGTTCCCCAACCCGAACCCGCAAGACTTCGAAGACCGCGTCGCCAACTGGCTGTGTCCGCTGCTGGCGCAGCATGACGTGCTGCTGGACCTGCACTCGTTCAACGCCGCCAGCGAGCCGTTCGCCATGGTCGGCCCGCGCAACAACGACGGTCCGCTGGAACCCTTCCAGCACGAGCAGCAAGAACGCGCAATGGCGCGGCGGCTCGGCGTGCGGCGCTTCGTCGACGGCTGGCTGCGCACCTACGGCGCCGGCGTGCAGCGCCGCCTGCGCAACGAAGGCGAACTGCAAACCGTGCTGCGCTACGGCATGGGCACCACCGAATACATGCGCAGCACCGGCGGCTATGCGCTGACGCTCGAATGCGGCCAGCACGCCGATCCGCAGGCGCCCGAGGTCGGCTACCGCGCCATCGTCAACACCCTGGCATTCCTCGGCCTGATCGACGCGCCCTCGCCCGAGCCCATCGCCGACGATGCGATGGAAGCGCTGAGCATGGTGGCGGTCTACGACAAGCAGCATGCGGACGACCGCTTCAGCCGCGCCTGGTCCAGCTTCGATCCGGTGCGGCAAGGCGAACAGATCGGCACCCGCCTCGACGGCACGCCGGTGCTGGCCGAGTTCGACGGCCGCATCCTGTTCCCCGACGCCGCTGCCGGCGCCAACAGCGAATGGTATTACCTCACGCGCGCCAACCCCGCCTTCTGATCAGACGGTCGACAGCTTCAGGCCGACGATGCCGCCGATGATCATGGCGATGCAGCCGACGCGCAGCGCGCTGGCCGGCTCGTTCAATACGACGATGCCGAAGATCACGGTGCCGACGGTGCCGATGCCGGTCCAGATCGCATAAGCGGTGCCCAGCGGCAGCGTGCGCAGCGCCAGGCCCAGCATGGCGACGCTGCCGGCCATGGCGCCCAGCGTCAGCACGGTCGGCAATGGCTTGCTGAAGCCGTCGGTGTATTTGAGCCCGACCGCCCACGCCACTTCCAGCAGGCCGGCCAGGATGAGGATTATCCAGGTCATCGAGTGTCTCCAAAAAATTGCGCAAACTATAGCATCGGCAGCCAAACTCTGCTGACGGCTTCCCGCCGCGCGCCGCGCAGTACATAATGCTCGTTCAACAATAACAAGGAGCATCCATGCAATTACTGGCGCAGATCGTCACCGGCCTGGTGGCGCTGATACATGTCTACATCGTCCTGCTGGAAACGGTATTGTTCGAATCGCGCGGCCGCCGCGTGTTCGGGCTGAGCAAGGAGAAGGCCGACATCGTCCAGCCGGCCATGTCCAACCAGGGTTGCTACAACGGCTTCCTGGTGGCGGCGCTGGTGGTGGGTTTTGTGCATCCGAATCCGGCGATCGCGTCGGCGTTCACGGTGTTCGGCCTGGCTTGCGTGGCGGTGGCCGGCGTATGGGGCGGCGTGACGGTCAAGCGTTCGATCCTGCTGATCCAGACCCTGCCCGCCGTCATCGCCCTGGCCCTGCACTTCGCCTGACATCCGGGGTCAGGTCCGCCATTTCTACACGGCCTCAACCGTTGGCGGGCTTGACGCCGTTCAGGCTCGGCAAGGTGATGGTCTCGATCGTCACCGGCGCCGGGTCCGTCGCCGGCCTGGCGCCGCTGCCGCGCAGCGCCAGCAACCAGCCGATGCCGTCGAACCAGAACGGCGCTCCCAGCGACGAGGCGAAGGCGGTGATGATCCACCCCATCAGCGCGAACGCCAGCGCGGCCGTGAAGGCGCCCGCACCCTTGTCCCAGGCGCCGTCAAAGCGCGGCGACGGCCAGCCGATCGGCAACACCTGCAACGCCTGCATGTCTTTTTTGGCCTCGCCCACCTGGCTCAGCGCGGTAGGCGCGGTTGCGCCGGCCGCAGCCGTCACGGCCGGCTTCATGGCGCCGGCGGCCATGGTGTCGCCGATCTGCTGCGCCGTCCTGGTCGCCATGGCCTCGTCGCGCCAAAGACGCTGGCTCAGCTGCAGCGCATCGATATTCATCGCCCCCGCATAGAACAGGCCGACGCAGAACAGCACCAGCTGCGAGCGCCGCTTGTACCAGCCGGTGATGCGGTCCATCACCGTGTCGTACCAGATGCGCACGGCGTTCTCCAGCGCGGCCACGTCGTCCGGCCCTTCGCCCATGATGGCCAGCAGCGTGCGGCTCAATCCTTCGTTGCCGATGTTGGCCAGCAGCAGCGCCGCCGCCTGTCCCTTGCCGTACCTGGCGGTCAGCGTCGACACAAACGCCCGCGCAAAAATCGCCGACGGAATATAGGACGGCATGCGCCCCTGCTGCGCCAGCCCAGTGATCAGCGGATGCGTCATGACGGCGGCCGACAGCGAGTGCGGCCCCAGCTTGGCCAGATTGAAGCCGCTGTCCAGCCGCAGGAAGCGCTGGATCGAAGGAATGATGCCGCGCAGATGGGACTTGCCGGCCGGCTCGTGCAGCATGGTCAGCACGCCATCGACCAGGATCTTGGCGCGGGTCTGGAACAGCGAGGCGATGGCTTCGCGCGTGGCGCTGCACAGCAGGCTCACGGCGAGGAAAGTGTAGGACAGCCCGATGGCCACATCCAGGTAATGACTCGACATACGGCCCTCATTAAACTTCGAACAATGTTCCCATAACATAAATGATTTTTCGGCCGCCAGCACGTTTTTCTTTTATATCGTAAGATGACGATATTGAAATCGGAAAAAGACGATCCATATATCGTTACATGCAAATGGACATAGACGCTATCCACAAAGCCCTCGCCAACCCGATGCGGCGCCAGATCCTGGCGTGGCTGAAGGAGCCCGAGGTGTATTTCTCGGACCAGCAGCATCCGCTGAGCCTGGGAGTATGCGCCGGCCTCATCGACCGGCGTTGTGAACTGTCGCAATCGACGGTGTCGGCGCATCTGGCCACCCTGCTCAAGGCTGGCCTGATCACCTCGCACCGCGTGGGGCAATGGAATTACTTTAAACGCGACGAAGCCCTGATCCAGGCCTTCATCGATCAAATGACACTATAGGAAACTCATCATGGCAAATCTTTTCGACCCGCTCACCATCGGCGACATCACCCTGAAAAACCGCATCGTCATGGCTCCGCTGACCCGTGCCCGCGCCATCGGCGGCGCCCGCGTGCCGAACGCGCTGATGGCCAAGTACTACGAGCAGCGCGCCACCGCCGGCCTGATCCTGAGCGAGGCGACCGCCGTCACGCCGCAGGGCGTGGGCTATGCCGACACCCCGGGCCTGTGGTCCGACGAGCAGGTGGAAGGCTGGAAGCAAGTCACCGAGGCCGTGCATCAAGCCGGCGGCGTGATCTTCGCCCAGCTGTGGCACGTGGGCCGCATCTCCGACCCGAGCTTCCTGAACGGCGAAGCGCCGGTGTCGGCCAGCGCCATCGCGGCCGAAGGCCATGTCAGCCTGCTGCGTCCGCAACGCGCCTATCCGGTGCCGCGCGCGCTCGATACCGAAGAGCTGGCAGGCATCGTCGCCGCCTACAAGAAAGGTGCTGAGAACGCCAAGAAGGCCGGCTTCGACGGCGTGGAAATCCACGGCGCCAACGGCTACCTGCTCGACCAGTTCCTGCAAGATAAAACCAACCAGCGCACCGACAACTACGGCGGCTCGATTGAAAACCGCGCCCGTCTGATGCTGGAAGTGACCGATGCCGCCATCGCAGTATGGGGTGCCGGCCGCGTGGGCATGCACCTGGCGCCGCGCCGCGATTCGCACGACATGGGCGACTCCAACCCGGCCGCCACCTTCGGCTACGTGGCGCGCGAGCTGGGCAAGCGCAAGATCGCCTTCATCTGCGCGCGCGAAGCGGTGGGCGAGGACAGCCTGGGTCCGTTGCTGAAGAAGGAATTCGGCGGCGTCTACATCGCCAATGAAAAGATGGACAAGCAGACCGCGCAGCAAGTGCTGGACGCCGGCACCGCCGACGCCATCGCTTTCGGCAAGGCCTTCATCTCCAACCCGGACCTGCCGCGCCGCCTGCAACTGGATGCGCCGCTGAACGACTGGAAAGCCGAAACCTTCTACGCGCCTGCGGAAGAAGGCTACACCGACTACCCAGCCCTGGCTTAAGCTCGCCGCTTAGCGCGGCAGCGCGTAGTTCACCGGCACGAAGTCGTAACCCTTGCCGTTGACGCGCACATGGCCCAAGGCCGGGAACGACAGGTGGGGGGCGCCGATCAGGTAGCCCCCCTTGGCCGCCGCCGCGAACGCTTCCTTGCGTTCGGCGATGGCGATCTTGCTGTCGGTGTCGAAGGTGACGCCGACGCCAGGCGTTTCAAACTGCACCGCCTGCACGTGCAGCAAATCTCCCAGCAGGGCCAGCTTCTGGCCCTTGCTCTCCACCACATACGTGATATGCCCCGGCGTGTGGCCGCCGTTGAAGTAGGACTTGATGCCCGGCACCAGCTCGCTGTTGGCGACGATGGGCTGGAACTTGCCCGCCTTGACGTAAGGGTTCAGCGACATCATCGCGCCCTGGAAGTCTTCCTTCTCCTCGCCGGTCGCCTTGTCCAGGTTGCTCTGGCTCAGATAGAAATCCGCATCCAGCTTGCCCGCCCGGACTATCGCGTTCGGAAACACGCGCTGTTCGTTGGCCGCCAGTCCGCCCACGTGGTCACCATGCATATGGCTGATGTAGATCTCGTCGACCTGCTCCGGCTTGTAACCGGAGGCCTTGAAGTTGGCCAGCATCTTGCCCGCCGTCGGGCCGAACAGGCTGGCGGCGCCGGCGTCGATCAGCACCAGCTTGTTGCCGGTATTGATCAGGAAAGCATTGATCGAAGTTTCCAGCGGACTCTTCTCGAACGACCGCGCCAGCGCCGCATTGGTCTTGGCCGGCGGCTGCTTGAGCAGCTTGTCGACCGGCAGATCGATGGTGCCGTCGTTGAGCACGGTGATTTCGAAATCGCCCAGCGTGGTGCGATAGAAGCCTGGCGCCTGGAACTTGGCCATCGGCGCGGCGGCCTGCGCCATCGTACTGGCCATGGCCACCGCCAGCACGGCGGCGGTTCGGGTCAAGGTGGTCGTCGTGATCATAGCGTCCCTGTTTTTTGAACAATCGAGAAACGCTACGATACCGCAAAATCCGCCGCTTGGGCCACGCGCTCTACAAGGACAGCGGCATGCGTATCGATAGTTGCACGTCCGGCGTGTCCCGCGTGAGTCCGGCGCCCACCGCGATGTTGATGGTGCGCTTGTCGCTGAGCCGGTACGACAAGCCCATCAACAACGTGCCCAGCTGCGTCCGCACCGAACCCGGCACCGGCACGCCGTTCTGCCGCGTGCGCGCAATCGAGCTGTGGTCGTAGCCAAAGCTGATCAGCGCCTTGTCGTTCAAGGCCAGGCCCATGCCGAAATTAAAGCCCGCCACATCGCCCGGCGCGACCGTGCCCAGCGGCTCCCACTCGCCGTTCAACACCTTGCGGTTGACATTGCTGCGCTTGAAGTTGTACAGGTAGCTGATGCCGCCGAACAGGATGGCCGGATCGCTGGCGTACAGCCACGTCAGGCTGGGCTGCACGGCATAGAAGCCGGAACCGGTGGGCAGTTCCAGCGGCAAGCCGGTGCCGGTGGCATCCGGCCCCACGCAGCGCTTGCTGCAATCGGTAACGACCTTGAACGGATCGGTGCCGGTGCGCGACTTGACGCGCAAGCCGGCCACGTAATACGGCCGGTCCGGCGCCCCCTGGTTGAGCTGGTAGCGCAGCGCCAATTCGGCATCGCCCACGCCCTTGCCGCTGGTTTCAAACACCTTGTCGACACCGGTTCCGGTGAACAGCTCGCGGCTGACGGTGGAATCGGTGCGGTACACATAGGGCAGTTTCAACTCCACTTCCGCGCGGTTGCTCAGGCCGTAGCGCAGCGAGACGGCGCCGGTCAGCGTGTTGCGCTTGATCTCGCGCACGTCGACCAGCCCGATCAGCAAGGCCGGGATGATGGTGTAGCCGACCAGCACCACGCGGTTGCTCGACGAATAGCCGAACTGCGCCGACGGCTCCAGCACCAGCTTGCCGCGCGGCGTCAGCACGCCCGGCTGTTCGAACAAGGGCGCCACGG
The DNA here is from genome assembly GCF_009380165.1 of Rugamonas rivuli. GTDB lineage: Bacteria > Pseudomonadota > Gammaproteobacteria > Burkholderiales > Burkholderiaceae_D > Rugamonas > Rugamonas rivuli. The sequence goes on along the minus strand of NZ_WHUF01000012.1, from coordinate 2,204 downwards.
CCGGCGGCGCGGTATCGCCCTGCGATTGCTGCTGAGCCTGCACCTGCGCCGCCGCGCACGCCATCCACACCAGCGCACTGGTTTGCCATCTCACACTTCGCATCGCCACCCTCCGTCGTCGTGTTCATTTCGGCCCCACAGCAGCGCTCAGGGCATCGCGCAACATGCTTTCAAAATTGACCGCCTTCAGCAGCGCCAGATTGCTGACCGTGGTACTGATCGTGGTCTGGCTGCGGATGGCCTGGTCGCTGACGCTGTTCTGTATCAGCAAGGAACCCAGTGCCGGCGTGGCCTGCATAACATCGGCCACATTGCCCGCGCCGTTCTGCACCACCACCGCGGCGAGCGCATCGCTGGCCATGCGGGCTTCTTCAGCGCTCAACTTTGTCACATCGGCGATCGCAAAACGACTGTTTGCTACAACACTGCCATTGATCGAAACCAAACGTTCGACACCTAGCGAGACCATGAGTCCGCTGCCCAGTTCGTAGCCGCCGCGCGCCTGCTCCAGCGTGGCGTCATCGACGGCCAACCAGCCGTCGGTCGGGTCCGGCAAATCGCCGGCATGTGCCACCGCCCCGCAGGCCAGCAGCACGGTCAACATCGTTGTGCGCATACGCGCCTCCGTTCAGTAATTGCCGCTGCCGTTCTTGGGCAGCGTGATGTCGGTCAGCGAGCCGCGATTGATGCCCTGCTCCAGCGGCGCGCGCGGCGCGACGCGCCAGTCCGCCGCCAGATTGAAGTGCGGCTGCCCGCGCCAGTTATGGATCAGGAACAGCAACTGGTCCTGCCACACCGCCTCGAAGTCCGCGCGCCGCATCGCCCGCGTGCCGCCGGCCGGATCGCCCAGCAGCACGCGCCCCTCGTCCACACCCTTGATGACGACGAAATGTTCATAACCGTTTTCACGGATGCGCACGATGGCCGGAAAGCGCGCCTCGGCCAGCTTGTGCAAGGGCTGCTGATAGCCGTCGGCGATGAAACCCAGTCCGGCCAGATAACGCTTCATGTCCAGCAGCGAAAAGCCTTCGCGCTGGATTTTCTGCTGGTCGCCCTGCGCGTACATGGCGTCGAACACCTGCCGCTCGCTGACGGGCGTGTCGTAGTGATAGCTGAGCAGCGTCGCCACCGCCGCCGAGCCGCAACTGAAATCGAACTGCTGGCGCACCGTGGAACGGAAGCGCGCCTCCTTCAGGCTGGTGACATGCAGCGCGTAGCTGCCGCCGGCCGCGCCGGGCAAGTCCACCGCGCCCGCCTGGCCGCACGCGATGGCGGCCAGCACTGCATAAGCGTAGGTCTTCATCGCATCTGGATGTTGATGATGGTGGCGTTCTGGATCAGCACATTGGCGCCGGAGTTCTGTATCGCCACCGGCAAGCCGGCGGCATTGCTGAACGAGCCGCTGCTGATCGAATTGGCGCCGGTGTACACATTGACGGCGGAGTTGCCGCTGACGGCGCCGTTCAACTGCATGTCGTTGTTGACCGCATCGGCGCCCGCGCGCTTGCCGGCCAGCTTGGCGGCCGGTAGTGAGCTGTTCTCGAACCCGGCCGGATCGGCGGTCATGATGACGATGGCGCCGGGCAGCAGCGCAGGCCGGGACAGCGCCGCCGGCGGCGGCAGCGGCTCGATCGACGGCGCCGCCAGCGCATTGCCGCCCAGCGCCAAGGCCGCAAACAAACTGAAAACTGGTGTATGCATACCGTACTCCCTGTAGATGGCGGGATGCGCCACGCTGCGCGCATCCCGCGTCCGCGCTACTTGCCGACCGACAGATTGGCCTGGACGTTGACGCTCTGCTGCACCAGCGAGGCGATGCCGCTGTTCTGCGCCGTCACCATGATGCCGGCGGCCGACTGGCCGACATTGCTCATGGTGTTGGACATATTGAACGTGCCCGCCGTTACCGACACATCGCCACCTGCGCCACCCGTGCCGCCGGCCGCCGCGCCGCCTGTCGCCGCACCACCGGTAACGGTGCCGCCACCGCCGCCCGCACCACCGGTATTGCCGCCACCGCCAGCGCCGCCTGCGCCGCCTGCACCGCCGGTCGAACTGCCGTTGGTGGGATTGCCGTTGCTGGCCGTGCCGCCGCTGGCCGCACCACCCGCCGCACCGGCGCCGCCCGTATTGCTGGCCGCGCCGCTGCTGCCGCCATTGCCGCCAGTCGCACCCGCGCCGCCGGCCGCACCGGTGCTGGTGGC
>NZ_WHUF01000011.1 GCF_009380165.1 Rugamonas rivuli | reverse complement strand
GGACGATTTCGGCCATTCCTCGAGCAGGCTCCGAGAAATCCTTGTCTTCTTTAACAATGAAATTGGCCACGTTGACTTTGGCATCGATATAATCGAACACCCACCGTCCTGGCGCCGCTGGCCGCGCCGGTTGCCGCAGCAGCAGCCCCGGCCGACGACGCCGGCCGCCTCGCCGCCGCGCTCAAGTCCGGCAAGCTGCTGGTGATCCTGCCGCTGTTCGCCCTGCTGGGACTGGGCCTGTCGTTCACGCCCTGCGTGCTGCCGATGGTGCCCATCCTGTCGTCGATCATCGTCGGCGAAGGCGAGCGCAGCAGCCGTGGACGCGGCCTGCTGTTGTCGGCCACGTATTCGCTCGGCATGGCCATCGTCTACACCATCCTCGGCGTGGCGGCAGGCCTGGCCGGCGAAGGCCTGGCCGCCGCGCTGCAAAACCCGTGGGTGCTGGGCGGCTTCGGCGTGCTGATGGCGGCGCTGTCGCTGTCGATGTTCGGCTTCTACGAACTGCAGGTGCCGGCCGCGCTGCAATCCAAACTGAGCACGGTGTCTAACCGCCAATCTTCCGGCAAGCTGGCCGGCGTGTTCGTCATGGGCGCGATTTCGGCGCTGATCGTCGGCCCCTGCGTGGCCGCGCCGCTGGCCGCCGCGCTGGTCTACATCAGCCAGAGCCGCGACGTCGTCATCGGCGGCGCCGCGCTGTTCGCCATGGCGGCCGGCATGAGCGTGCCGCTGATGCTGGTCGGCGTCTCGGCCGGCGCCTTGCTGCCCAAGGCCGGCATGTGGATGGACGCGGTCAAGCGCTTCTTCGGCGTGCTGATGCTGGCGATGGGCTGGTGGCTGGTGTCGCCGGTGCTGCCGGCCGCCGTGCAGATGCTGGGCTGGGCCGCGCTGCTGGTCGGCTACGGCATGTATCTGCTGCTGAACCCGGGCCGATGGGTGGCGCGGGCGGAAGGCATCATCCTCGCGGTGCTGGGCCTGACGCAGCTGGTGGGCGTGGTCAGCGGCGGCCGCGATCCGCTGGCGCCGCTTGCCCACCTGAGCAGCAAGCACGAAGCGCCGCTGGCCTTCCAGCGCGTCAAGACCGTGCAGCAGCTCGACGCCGCGCTGGCGCAGACCGGCGGCAAGACCGCCATGCTGGACTTCTACGCCGACTGGTGCGTGTCCTGCAAGGAAATGGAAAAGCTGACCTTCGTCGATCCGCAAGTACGCACGCGGCTGGCCCGCACGGTGCTGCTGCAGGTCGACGTCACCGCCAACGATGCCGACGACAAAGCCATGCTGAAACGTTTCGGCCTGTTCGGCCCGCCGGGCATCATCCTGTTCGACAAGCAGGGCAAGGAAATCGACGGCGCCCGCGTCATCGGCTTCCAGGATGCGGCCAAGTTCACCGCATCCCTGTCGCGCCTGAACTGATTCAGCCCTGGTGGCCGCCCCAGCCGCCGCGATGGCCAGGATGGCCGCCGTGCGCGCCGCCCCGGGTGTGGTCGTCGAAGATGGCTTTCTGCTCGGCCGTCAGCTGGCTGTAGAAGGCCGTCAGCGCCGTCAGGTGCGCTTCCATCTTGACCTGGCGCTGTTTGCTCAGGTCGATCATCTTGGCCAGGCGGTCGGGCGCCGACATCTTGGCGACGGCATCGCGGTCCGGCAGCGTGCCGCCGGCAGCGGCCGGCTTGATGGCCGCCTGGTAGCTGGCCCACGCCGATTCCTGCTGCGCCGTCAGCTTCAGCAGATCATGCAGCTTGGCCTGGCGCTTGGCGAACATTTCCTCCATCTTGGCCTGCATCTGCTCCCTGTTGACGACCGCGCCGTGACGGCCGGCCGGAGGCGTCATGTCCTGCGCCTGTGCGGCCGCCATGCCCAGTACGGTAAAACCGATCAATATGCTTTTGCGTAAGACGTTCATGGTCGTTCCTCTATCATTGAAAGTTAGGTATCGCGATGCGTGATCACCGCGCTTGAACCCATGTTGGCAGCGCAAGGTTGCCACGAAGTTTCGCCAGCCGCAGATTTTGTATCCAGATGTTTCGTCCCTAGGGGGATATACAAGAAGATACAATTGGTGATTGGTCACGCACCGGCTAACTGGGGATAATTAGCACATGGAACCCACATCAACTATCTTGATCGTAGACGACGATCGCGAAATCCGCACCCTGCTGGCCGACTACCTCGAATCGAACGGCTACCGCGCCCTGTGCGCCGCCGACGGCACCGCCATGTGGAAGCAGCTCGACGAAGCGCGCCCCGACCTGGTGGTGCTCGACCTCAACCTGCCCGGCGACGACGGCCTGACCCTGTGCCGCAAGCTGCGCGCCCACTCCACGCTGCCGGTCATCATGCTCACCGCCCGCAACGAACCGCTGGACCGCATCCTCGGCCTGGAAATGGGCGCCGACGATTATCTGCCAAAACCGTTCGAGCCGCGCGAACTGCTGGCGCGCATCCGCAGTGTACTGCGCCGCAGTAACGCCATGCCGGTCGGCAGCGGCGCCGAGAAGGCGCAGCAGATGCGCTTCTCCGGCTGGACGCTGGACCTGACCGCGCGCCACCTGCTCAACCCGGACGGCATCGTCATCATGCTGTCGGGCGCCGAGTTCCGCCTGCTCAAGGTCTTCCTCGAACATCCGAACCGCGTGCTCAACCGCGACCAGCTGCTGAACCTGACGCAAGGCCGCGACGCCGACCCGTTCGACCGCTCGATCGACATCCAGATCAGCCGCCTGCGCCAGAAGCTGGGCGAGGACGCGCGCCTGCCGCAAATCATCAAGACCGTGCGCAACGGCGGCTACGTGCTGGCCGGCACCGTCACCGTGGAGCCGCAGCCGTGAAAGCCTTCCTCGGATCGATGACCGGGCGCGTGTTCCTGGTCCTGCTGCTCGGCATCGTCGCTTCGGCGGCGCTGACCCAGTGGCTGGCCGTGGGCGAGCGTACCCGCGCGCTGGAACGCTACCGCGACTTCCACGCGCTGGAGCGCGCCGAGCAATTGATCACCACCGCCGACGTGCTGCCCGAAGCCTCGCGGCCGACCTATCTGCGCATGGCCAACCGCGGCACCGTGCGCCTCGAAGCGACCGACATGCCGCTGGCCACCGCGCTGCCGCCGACCGAGTTTTCATCCGTCCTGCAGCAGCGCCTGGGCGAGGGCTACAAGCTGGGCCCGCTGGCCGAGCACCCTGCCGCCTGCGACCTGCCGCGCAAGAGCAACAACATCTTCGCGCCGACGCAATGGCGCGGCACCTGCGAAACCATGAACGTGCGCCTGCACGACGGCCAGGTGCTGAAGCTGTCCGTGCTGCCGCCGCGCGCGCCGCCGCCGTCGGCCCACAGCGAACTGCTGGCCATGCTGCCTTTCCTGCTCAGCATTGCCGCGCTGGCCTACCTGGTCACGCGCATGACCGTGCGTCCGTTGAAGCAGCTGGCGCAGGCCGCCAAGGACCTGGGCAACGACATCAACCACGCGCCGGTGGTGCTGAGCGGCGCGGCCGAGATCCGCCAGGCCAGCGCCGCCTTCAACGCCATGCAGGCGCGCATCCGCCAGCACATCATGCAGCGCACGCAGATGCTGGCCGCCATCACCCACGACCTGCAGACGCCGCTGACCCGCCTGCGCCTGCGCCTGGAAAAAGTCAGCGACGCCGAATTGCAGCAGCGCCTGATCGACGACCTGTCGGCCATGCAGCAGATGGTCAAGGAAGGCCTGGACCTGGCGCGCAGCATGGACACCACGGAAACCATGCAGGCGCTGGACCTCGACGCGCTGCTCGACAGCGTGTGCAGCGACGCCACCGACGGCGGCCAGCAGGTCGAACTGCGCGGCCGCGCGGCGATGGCGCTGATGGGCCGGCCGCTGGCGATACGGCGCTGCCTGGTCAACCTGATCGACAACGCCGTCAAGTATGGCCATTACGCCAATGTTACCGTCGAGCGCATGGTGGGCGCGGCCCGCATCCGCATCCGCGACGGCGGCCCCGGCATCGACCAGGACCAGATGGCGCGCGTGTTCGAACCGTTCTACCGCATCGAGACCTCGCGCTCGCGCGAATCCGGCGGCACCGGCCTGGGTCTGACCATCGCCCGCAACATCGCCGAGCAGCACGGCGCCAACGTCATGCTGTCCAACCACGCGGACGGCGGACTGGAGGTCACGCTGATCGTGCCGGAATACTACGCCGGCGCCTGAATCCGTCGACCAACTCTCGCTACGAAAAAAGCGCCTGGCAGTCGCCGTGGCGCGGTTTTTCCAGCAAATACTGTGCGACAATATTCCGCCTTGTGCGAGGCGGCAATATTTTTCGACGGTAAAACCTAGTGCAAAAAATGAAAAAAACTTCCTTAGCATTTCTGGTCGGCGCCATCGTGGTGGTCGGCGGCGGCATCTGGGTCAGCACCCATCAAACGGCCGAACCGCCGAAAGCCCAGGGCGGCCAGCAAGGCCCGACCACCGTCAGCGTGGTCGCGCCGACGCGCCAGGATGTGCCGGTGGTGTTGCAGGCCAACGGCACCGTCACGCCGATCAGCACGGTGGACCTGCATCCGCAAACCACCAGCACCATCGCCAAGGTGCACATCAAGGAAGGCCAGTTCGTCAAATCGGGCGAGCTGATGTTCACGCTCGACGACCGCAGCGAACGCGCCAACGTCGACAAGGCCCAGGCCCAGGTCGCGCGCGACCAGGCCGCGCTGGCCGACTACGAGCGCCAGTACAAGCGCTCGATGGAACTGCTGTCCAAGAACTTCATCGCCCAGGGCGCCGTCGACACGCTCAAGAGCCAGGTCGATTCGGCGCGCGCGCTGCTGCAGGCCGATGTCGCCGCCGCCCGCTCGGTCGGCGTCGACGCCAGCTACACCGCGATCCGCGCGCCGATGAACGGCCGCGTCGGCGCCATCAACGTCTATCCGGGCAGCCTGGTGCAACTGGCCACCTCGCTGACCACCATCACCCAGCTCGATCCGATCAACGTCTCCTTCACACTGCCGGAGTCGGCGCTGGCCGGCCTGCTGCAGGCGCAGCACGAGGGGGCGGTGGCGGTCAAGGTCGCGCTGGGCAACTCCGACAAGGAAATCGGCGGCGCGCTGAGCTTCATCGACAACACCGTCGACCCGGTGGCCGGCGTGATCCGCGTGAAGGCCCAGTTCGACAACAAGGACACCATGCTGTGGCCGGGCCAGTACGTCAACACCAAGCTGATCTCGCAGGTGTTGAAAGATGCAACGGTGATCCCGCAAAACGCTATCATTAGCAACACCCGCGGCACCTTCATCTACGCGGTCGACGCCGACCAGTCCGCCAAGGTGGTTAACATCAAGCGTCTGTATTCGTTTGGCGACAATGCGGCCGTGTCCGGATTGAGCGGCAACGAGAAAGTCATCGTCGACGGCAAGCAAAACCTGCGGCCGGGCGGCAAGGTGCGTATCGCCGGGGCCGACAAGCCTGCCGACACGACCAAACAGAAGGGCTAAGCAATGAACCTTTCCGAGTTGTGCATCCGCCGTCCGGTCATGGTGGTGCTGCTGTCGCTGACCCTGATCCTGGCCGGCGTGCTGGCCTACTTCTACATCCCGGTGGCCGCGCTGCCGAGCTATAACACCCCGGTCATCAACGTCTCGGCCGACCTGCCGGGCGCCGCGCCGGACACGATGGCCTCGTCCGTCGCGCTGCCGCTGGAAAAGCAGTTCTCCACCATCGCCGGCCTGGCGCTGATCACCTCCACCAACACGCTGGGCAATTCCTCGCTGACGCTGGAGTTCGATCCCAGCGTCAACGTCAACGAAGCGGCGGTCGACGTGCAGGCGGCGCTGCTGCGCGCCCAGCGCCAGTTGCCGATCGAGATGACCGACCTGCCGTCCTACCGCAAGGTCAACCCGGCCGACGCGCCGGTGCTGTTCATGACGATGAACTCGCCGTCGCTGACCCTGGCCGAGCTGAACGATTACGCCGAAAACCTGATCGCGCCCAGCCTGTCGACGCTGCCTGGCGTGGCGCAAGTGACCGTCAACGGCCAGAAGCGCTTCGCCGTGCGGATACGCGCCAAGTCCGAGCTGATGAACGCCCGCAACCTGACGCTGGACGAATTGCAGCAGGCGATCAAGTCGGCCAACGCCAACACGCCGCTCGGCATCCTCGACGGCCCGAGCCAGACGCTGACCATCCAGGGCAACGCCCAGCTGATGAAGGCGTCCGAATTCGCCGAGCTCATCGTCGCCCAGCGCAACGGCCAGCCGGTGCGCCTGAAGGATGTGGCGACCGTCGAGGACAGCTTCCAGTCGGTCAAGACCGCCGGCAGTTACAACGGCGAGCGCTCCATCGTGCTGCTGGTGCAGCGCCAGCCGGACGCCAACACCGTGCAGGTGGTCGACGGCGTGCGCCGCCTGCTGCCTCGCTTCAAGAACCAGCTGCCGGCGTCGATCAACATCAACCTGGTCAACGACCGCTCGGTGTCGATCCGCGAAGCCATCCACGACGTCAACCTGACGCTGCTGCTGACCATCTTCCTGGTGGTGCTGGTGATCTTCCTGTTCCTGCGCCGCGCGGCCGCCACCTTCATCCCGGCGATCACCATGCCGATCTCGCTGCTGGGCGCGCTGGCCCTGCTGTACGCCTTCGGTTACAGCCTGGACAACGTTTCCCTGCTCGGCATCACGCTGGCGGTCGGCCTGGTGGTCGACGACGCCATCGTGGTGCTGGAGAACATCGTCCGTCACATCGAGCTGGGCAAGAAGCCGCTGCAGGCCTCGCTGATCGGCGCCAGGGAAATGGGCTTCACCATCATCTCGATCTCGGTCTCGCTGGTGGCCGTGTTCATTCCTATCTTCTTCATGCCGGGCGTGATCGGCTTGATGTTCCATGAATTCGCCGTGGTGGTGGCGTTGTCGGTGCTGGTGTCGGCGGCGGTGTCGCTGATGCTGGTGCCGATGCTGGCCAGCCGCCTGCTGCCGGCCGACGCCATCGATCCCGAGCACGACAAGGGCGGCTTCATCGGCCGCTGGTTCGAGGCCGGCTTCACCGCGCTGCGCAACGGCTATGTGCGCACACTGGACATCGCGCTGCACCACCGCTACGTTGTGCTGGCGGCGGCGATCGGCACCTTCGCGCTGACGGCGGTGCTGTACATCACCATCCCGAAAGGCTTCTTCCCCGAGGAAGACCTGGGCCAGATCCGCGTCAACACGGAAGCGTCGGAAGACATTTCCTCGTCCTCGCTGCTGGACTTGCAGGAGCGCGTGGCGGCCGTCATCAAGGCCGACCCCAATGTGCAGGACGTGACGTCCTTCGTCGGCGGCGGCAACAGCGGCCGCATGTTCCTGGTGCTCAAGCCGCGTGACCAGCGCCAGAAGATGCCGCAGGTGCTGGACAGCCTGCGCAAGGCCACCAAGACCGTGCCCGGCATCTCCGTCTACCTGAGCCCGGTGCAGAACTTGCAGCTGGGCGGACGCCAGTCCAAGAGCCGCTACCAGTACACGCTGCAATCGGTCAGCCCCGGCGCGCTCAACGAGTGGGCGCAGAAATACCTCGACCAGTTGCGCGCCGATCCGGACTTCCGCGACGTCACCAGCGATTCGCAGAACAAGGGCTTGCAAGCCTCGCTGAAGATAGACCGCGACAAGGCCAACAACCTCGGCGTGGCCATCGGCGATGTCCGCACCGCGCTCTACCTGGCCTTCGGCGAGCGCCAGGTGTCGACCATCTATTCGCCGGCCGCCAGCTACAACGTGATCCTGGAGGCGGCCACGGCCGATCGCCAGTTCGATGACGCATTGACCCGCATCTCGGTGCGCAACAAGAGCGGCAACCTGGTGCAGCTGTCCAGCTTTGCCACGGTCCAGCGCACCATCGGCCCGACCGCCGTCAACCACCAGGGCCAGCTGCAGGCGATCACGCTGTCGTTCAACCTGGCGCCGGACGTCCCGCTGGGCAAGGCCACCGCCAAGATCGACCAGATGGGCCTGGACATGCATTTGCCGCCGTCCATCATCACCAACTACGGCGGCGACGCGGCGGTGTTCCAGAGTTCGCAGGGCAGCCAGCTGATCCTGATCATCGCCGCGCTGGGCGTGATCTACGTGCTGCTGGGCGTGCTGTACGAAAGCTATATCCATCCGCTGACCATCCTGGCCGGCCTGCCGTCGGCCGCCGTCGGCGCCTTGCTGACGCTGCGCCTGTTCAACCTGGACCTGACGATGATCGCCATCATCGGCATCCTGATGCTGATCGGTATCGTCAAGAAGAACGCCATCATGATGATCGACTTCGCGCTGCACGTGCAGCGCAACGAGGGCCGCACGCCGGCCGAGGCGATCCGCGAAGCCTGCGTGCTGCGCTTCCGTCCGATCATGATGACCACCATGGCGGCGCTGATGGGCGCCTTGCCGATCGCGCTGGGCCTGGGCGCCGGCGCCGAGCTGCGCCAGCCGCTCGGTCTGGCCGTGGTGGGCGGCCTGATCTTCTCGCAAGTGATCACGCTGTACATCACGCCGGTGATCTACCTGTTCCTCGACAAGTACAGCGGCACCGGCCCGATGGGCGACGCCGAGCTGGCCGGCGACGCCGCGCCGGTGGTCGAAGGCGTCCATGCCTTGCCGCTGAAGGCCGTGAACACCGTCAAGCATTGACCACCGACAAGTTGCTCTGAAGACTGTCTCTTTATCATGGGCAAGTTAGCCCTCGATAAAAGGACGGTTGGAAATGAAACGCTACAGTGTCACCATCATCGGTATGGGCCCGCGCGGGCTCAGCGTTTTTGAACGCATCGCCGCCGTAGCCGGCAGCCGCCGGCTGCCGCTCGACATCCACGTGGTCGAGCCCGGCGACTGCGGCCCCGGCGTGCACAGCGTGCGCCAGCCGCAGCATCTGCTGATCAACACCATCGCCAGCCAGGTCACGCTATTCCCCGCGCCCGGCGCGGTCCAGCATCCGCCGCTGTGCGCCACGCCCTCGCTGACCGCGTGGGCGCGCCAGGCCGGCTACCGCCGCGTCGGCGAGCGCTACTACCGCCTCGGCGAGGACGGCGGCGCCGACATCACCGAAGCCGACTACCTGCCGCGCTGCCTGCTGGGCGAATACCTGGCCTGGGCCTACCGCCAGATCGCCGCCTTGCTGCCGTCGTGCGTCAACCTGAACCACCACCGCCAGCGCGCCGTCGACCTGCTGCCGCAGGCGGACGGCCGCTACGCCGTCGAGCTCGAAACGGGTTATCGCCTGCACAGCGACTTCGTCTTCCTGACCACCGGCCATGGCCGCAACGAGCCCGACGAGGTCGACGCCCGGCTGGCCGATTTCGCCCGCGACCATGCGCGCAGCAACAGCCGGCTGGCCTTCGTGCGCCACGCCTATCCGCTGGAGCAGCTGGCGCGCATCGGCGCCGACGCCCGCGTCGCCATCCAGGGCCTGGGCCTGAGCGCGCACGACATCATCGCCGAGCTGACGGTGGGGCGCGGCGGCGCCTTCGTGGAAGACGGGCAGGGGAACTTGCGCTACCAGCGCTCCGGCGCCGAACCGCAGCTGACGCTGTGTTCGCGCAACTGCCTGCCGGCGGCGGCGCGCGGCGTCAACCAGAAGGGCATCGACGGCCGCCACCAGCCGCACTACTTCACGCCGGCCGCGGTGGATGCGCTGCGGCGCATGGCGCTGGCCGGGCGCGGCAGCCGCCAGCTGGACTTCGAGCGCGAGCTGCTGCCGCTGCTCAAGCGCGAAATGGCCTGGGTCTACCGCAGCACGCTGGCCAGGGCCAAGCCCGGCGGCGTGGCGCCCGACCCGGCCGGCTTCGTGCTGACCGCTGAGGACGACGTGCTGGTCGACCAGCTGCTGTTCCCGCTGCGCGGGCGCCGCTTCGCCACGCTGGAGGCGTTCCGCCAGTACTTCACGGACTGGCTGCGCGACGACTTGGCCGAAGCGCGGCTGGGCAATGTTGGCAGTGCGACCAAGGCCGCCACCGACGTGCTGCGCGATGTGCGCGCCACGCTGCAGGCGGCCGTCGAGCACGGCGGGCTGACGCCGGCCTCGCACCGCAACTTCCTCGGCGTCTACCACGCGGCCATCAACCGCAGCGCCTTCGGTCCGCCGCTGCGCCGCAACCAGGAATTGCTGGCGCTGCTGGACGCGGGCGTGATCGAGATCGTCTCCGGCCCGCGCAGCCGCATCGACATGGACGAGCAGGCGGCCAGCTATGTGCTCGGCACCGGCTTCGCCGACGGCGCCGTCACGTATGCGTTCGATGTGCTGGTGGTCGCCCGGCTGGACGGCTTTTTCCCCGCCACCGACGATTCCTTACTTATCCGTAATGTGCTGAAACGCGGGCTGGTGCGGCCGTATTGCAACGGCGATTTCCACCCCGGCGGCATCGACATCGACGCCGGCGGCCAGCCGCTCGATGCGCGCGGCCAGGCCTCGGGCAGGCTGTGGGCGCTGGGCTACCTGGTGGAGGGCGCGCACTACTACACGCACGCCTTGCCGCGCCCGCAGATGCGTTCGCGCCAGGTGCTGGACGCCGACCGTTGCGTCCACGCCATGTGCGCGCAGATGGAGGATTTGCCCCGGCCCGGCGCCCGCCGCACCGTCGCCGAAACCGCCGCCAGGGCGTTGCCGCAGGCCGCTTTGTAAAGACCGTTGATACATACGGTAACACCCGTCAAGACGCGGAACTTGTAAGCTATTCCCCTTAAACACCCTGGAGCGTACGCGCCGCAGCCCGGCGCGTTATCATGGCCATGCACAGCGGTTCCCAAAATTGCGGGACTCTGGCACTATGGCCGCATTTTGTCGACGTCGTTCCAATCAAGGTTTGCTATTTTGCATCACGATTCCCACTTACTCTCTGCAAATTCCGAATATTGCGAAACTTGCGGCCAGCGTCTGCCCGAGGCCGGCGAGAGATATGCCGCGTGGGATCGTAAATCGCAATCCAACCGGGTCGGCATCGGCATCTCCATCGCGCTGCACCTGATCGGCGTGCTGTACTACTTCCTGGCGCCGGCGCCCGAGCGCAAGCATGCCGCGCCGCCCAAGGGCGGGGTGATGGTCTACATCGCGCCGCTGCCGGAAAAGAAAAACCCCAACAAGCCGCAGCCGAAGAAAACCGAAGTGGCCAAGGCCAGCAAGCCGCCGCCGCCGAAGCAGGTGGCGTCCAGGGATGCGCCGGCCGCCATCCGCCCCAAGCTGGAAACCTATGTGCCGCCGGTGCAGGCGACGATGACGCCGCCGCCCGAGCAGGACATGTCCGAGATGATCGCCAAGCGCCGCGCCGCGCGCGAGGCCAACAATCCGCAACCGGCGCCGCCGGCCCCGGCAGAGAGCGATGCCGAACGTTCGCTGCGCATCGCCAAGGCCAATATCGCCGGCGCCCAGGGCCGTTCCGGCGGCGCCGACAAGGACGACACCGGCGGCATCTTCTCGGTCGACAAGAGCTACCACAGCGCCGACGTGAAGTTCCGCGGCTGGAACACCAACTTCAAGCGCAACTGGACCCAGCAGCTGCACGTGGAGCAGGGCGCCGAGCCGGATATCGAAACCGCCGTGGTCAAGGAAATGATCAAGGTGATCCGCAAGGAAAAGACCGGCGACTTCCCGTGGGAATCGCGCCGCCTGGGCAAAGTGGTCATCATGAGCGCCCGCAAGGAAGACGAAAAGGACTTGATCGCCTTCCTGCTGAAAGAGATGTTCCCCGAGTACACCCGTGGCGCTTCCCGTTAGATTTTTCTGAATATTGCTGAAAAACCACGTTCCATCCCTCAAAACCGCCGTTTGGTCGCAAAAACCCTGATAGCTTGACAACTTTACTTTAAAGTAATTTTGTTGCGGATTCCGTCCGTCCCCCTATCAGGAGAATGTGTTCCATGCTATCGATCAAACAGCTGAGCAAGACTTACGCCAACGGCGTCAAAGCCATCAACGACGTCACCCTCGACATCCCCAACGGCATGTTCGGCCTGCTGGGCCCCAACGGTGCCGGCAAGTCCTCGCTGATGCGCACCATCGCCACGCTGCAAGATCCCGATAGCGGCAGCATCCATTTCGACGGTCTCGACGTGCTGGCCCAGCCCGAGGCGCTGCGCCGCCAGCTCGGCTACCTGCCGCAGGATTTCGGCGTCTATCCCAAGGTGACGGCCGAGGTGCTGCTGAACCACTTCGCCGTGCTCAAGGGCCTGACCGGGCGCGGCGAGCGCAAGGAAGCGGTCGAAGCGCTGCTGCACCAGACCAATCTGTGGGAGGCGCGCAAGCGCGGCCTGGGCACCTACTCGGGCGGCATGCGCCAGCGCTTCGGCATCGCCCAGGCGCTGCTCGGTTCGCCACGGCTGGTGATCGTCGATGAGCCGACCGCCGGCCTCGACCCTGACGAGCGCAACCGTTTCCTCAACCTGCTGGCCAAGATCGGCGAGCAGGTGGTGGTGATACTGTCGACCCACATCGTGGCCGACGTCACCGACCTGTGCCCGCGCATGGCGCTGATCGTCAAGGGCGAGGTGCAGCTGCAGGGCGAACCGCAAGCCACCATCGACACGCTGCGCAGCAAGGTCTGGCGCCGCAGCGTCAGCCCGGAAGCGCTGACCGAATACCAGCAGCGCATGAAGGTGCTGCACACCCGCCTGGTCGGCGGCAAGCCGCAGATCAATGTCTACGCCGACAGCCAGCCCGAGGAGGGCTTCATCCAGGTCGAGCCGGACCTGGAAGACGTGTATTTCCTGCATGTGCGTAACGCCGCCGCCTCCGCGGCCGCCGTGGTCTGAGGGGCCCGCCATGTTGATGGAATTCTTTAAATTCGATTTGCGCTACCAGCTGCGCCAGCCGCTGCTGTGGGTGACGGGGCTGATCCTCGGCCTGCTGGCCTTCGGCGCGTCCACCAGCGACGCCATCCAGGTCGGCGGGGCGATCGGCAATGTGCACCGCAACGCGCCGGTGGTCGTGGCTCAGCTGCTGGGCTCGTTCACCGTGGTGTCGACCTTCATCGTCACCATCTTCATCGCCGGCACCGTGCTGCGCGACAGCGAGGTCGGCATTTCCGACATGCTGTTCGCCACGCCGATGCGCAAGTACCAGTACCTGGCCGGGCGCTTCATCGCCGGCCTGGTGGCTTGCCTGAGCATCTTCGTGCTGATCGCCGTCGGCATCCTGCTGGGGCCGGTGATGCCCTGGGTCGACGCCGCGCGCGTCGGTCCGCTGTCGCTGTCGGCCTACCTGTGGGGCTTCTGCTTCTTCGTCATTCCCAACCTGGTCTTCATCGGCGCCTTGCTGATGCTGCTGGCTTCCACCACCCGCTCGATGATGCTGGTGTATGTGGGCGTGCTGGGCTTCTTCGTGCTGTGGATCGTCGCCGGCGTCTTCACCCGCGACATCAACAGCGAATGGACCGCCGTGCTGCTCGACCCGTTCGGCGTGCGCGCCTTCAGCCGCGCGGTGCGCTACTTCTCGGCCGCCGAATCGAACGCCGGCCTGCCGCCGTTCAGCGGCTTCCTGCTGGCCAACCGCGCGTTGTGGCTGGCGGTGGCGCTGGTGTTCTTCGGCGCCACCTTGGTGCTGTTCAAACCGCAGCGCGCCGGCACCGGCCGCCGCCTGTTCGGCAAGGCCAAGGCAACGGTCGCCGCGCCCGCGCCTGCGCCGTCGAGCCTGGCGCTGCCGCGCAGCGTGGCGCGCTTCAGCGCCGCGACCGGCTGGCTGCAGTGCTGGCACATCCTGCGCTTCGACGCCATGGGCGTGTTCAAGAGCGTGCCCTTCCTGGTGATGCTGCTGTTCGGCGTGCTGAACTTTGTCGGCGCCGTCACCCAGGCCGGCTCTATCTTCGGCACCACCGTCTATCCCGTGACCTACCTGATGCTGCGCACCCTCAGCGGCAGCTTCAACTTCATGCTGATCATCGTGCTGACCTTCTACGCGGGCGAGCTGATCTTCAAGGAACGCCAGGTCAAGATCGCCGACGTCAGCGACGCCATGCCGGTGCCGGACTGGGCGCCGCTGGCGGCCAAGTGCCTGGCGCTGGTCGGCGTGATCGCCGGCTTCCTGCTGGCCGGCGTGCTGGCGGGCGCGGGCTACCAGCTGTTCAAGGGCGGCGCACCGGTCGAGGTCGGCCTGTACGTCCAGGGCGTGCTGCTGGAATCGATGTTCTTCGTGCTGATGGGCCTGTTGGCGCTGACGCTGCAGGTCTTCACCAACAACAAGTTCATCGGCTACCTGCTGGTGATCGTGCTGATGGTGTCGCAGATCGTGCTGAGCATCATGCACTTCGACCACAACCTGTACAACTTCGCCTCGCTGCCGGGCCTGCGCTATTCGGACATGAACGGCTACGGCCACTTCCTGACCGGCTGGTCGTGGTTCGCGCTGTACTGGAGTCTGTTCACGGCGGCCTTGCTGGTGCTGGCGCAGGCGTTCTGGGTGCGCGGTCTGGCGCGTCCATGGCGCGAGCGCCTGCGCGTGGCTGCCGCCCGCCTGAAGGGCCCGTCCGGCGTGGCGCTGGCCATGCTGCTGGCCGGCTTCGTCGGCAGCGGCGCCTGGATCTTCTACAACACCAACGTGCTGAACAAGTACGTGGCGTCCGACGTGACCATGGACCAGCTGGCCCGCTACGAAAAGCTGTACCGCCAGTACAAGGGCTTGCCGCAACCGCGCGTCACCGACGTGCGCGCCGACGTCGACATCTATCCGGCCGAGCGCCGCGTGGCGATACGCGGCCACTACCTGCTGGAAAACAAAACCGGCCTGCCGCTGGACGTGTTGCGCATCCAGCGCAATCCCGAGGTCGACACCCGCTTCGACAACCTGCCGCCGCACTCGGTGGTCTTGGACGACAAGGAAGCCGGCTTCAGCATCATCAAGCTGACGCAGCCGCTGGCGCCCGCCGCCAAGCTGAACCTGGCCTTCAACGTGGACATCCACAACCAGGGCTTCACCAACAGCGGCGCGGCCGACAACGTCAACCTGAACGGCACCTTCTTCAATAACTTCACCTACTTCCCGCACTTCGGCTACAACGACCAGGTCGAGCTGACCGACCGCAACGAACGCCGCAAGCGCGGCCTGGGCGAGCCGGTGCGCATGGCCAAGCTGGAGGACGAGAAGGCGCGCGCCAACGCCATCTTCAGCAACGAGGCGGACTGGATCAACTTCGAGACCACGGTCTCGACCAGCGCCGACCAGATCGCCGTCGCCCCCGGCTACCTGCAGAAGAGCTGGGAGCAGAACGGCCGCCGCTACTTCCACTACAAGATGGACCGGCCGATGGTGCCGTTCTTCGCCTACCTGTCGGCGCGCTGGCAGGTGCGCAAGGGCGAGTGGCACGGCTTGCCGATCGAGATCTACTACGACAGCAAGCACGCCTACAACGTCGACCGCATGATCACCTCGGCGCAGAAATCGCTCGACTATTTCGAAGCCAACTACACGCCCTACCAGCACAAGCAGGTGCGGGTGCTGGAGTTCCCGAACTACCAGGGCTTTGCGCAATCGTTCGCCAACACCATCCCGTATTCGGAATCGATAGGCTTCATCGCCGACCTGCGCGACAAGGATGACATCGACTTCGTCTACTACGTCACCGCGCACGAGATGGCGCACCAGTGGTGGGGCCACCAGGTGGTGGGCGCCAACGTCCAGGGTTCGACCATGCTGATCGAAGCGCTGGCGCAGTACTCGGCGCTGATGGTGATGGAGAAGGAATACGGCCGCGACAAGCTGCGCCGCTTCCTGCGCTTCGAGCTGGACCACTATCTGCGCGACCGTGGCGGCGAGCTGGTCGAAGAGCAGCCGCTGATGCGCGTGGAAAACCAGCAGTACATCCACTACCGCAAGGGCAGCCTGGTGTTCTACCGCCTGCGCGACGAGATCGGCGAGGCGGCGCTCAACCGCGCGTTGAAGCGCTTCCTGCAGGACAAGGGTTATCAGCAGGCGCCGTACACCACCAGCCGCGAACTGCTGGCCTACATCCGCGCCGAGGCGCCGCAGGACAAGCAGGCGCTGATCACCGATCTGTTCGAGAAGATCGTCTTCTACGACAACCGCGTGACCGAGGCCAAGGCCCGCAAGCGCGCCGACGGCCAGTGGGACGTGACGATGACGCTGCACCTGGCCAAGCTGGAGGCGGACGGCAAGGGCAAGGAAACGCCGCGCGCGTATGACGAACCGGTGGAGATCGCCGTGTTCGCCCGCGCCAAGGGCGCCAAGGAACGCGACGAGCGCGTGCTGTTCAGCGAGAAGCGCGTGTTGCAGGGCAGCGATCCGGTGGTCACGGTGACGGTCAAGGAGCAGCCGTTCGATGTCGGCGTCGATCCCTACAACAAGATGATCGACCGCGTCTCGCGCGACAACCGCAAGGAAGTCAGCATCGAGTAAGCAGCAGCGCGCCCCGTCATTGCTTCCAGTGACGGGGCGCGGTTTTGCGAAAAATCGTTACACAAAAAGTCAAGTTAATGAATTGACAAAGCCCTCATCGGCGGAGATACTTCCGCGATGATACAACTGAGCGATATCCGCAAGACCTACCGCCAGGGCGGCAACGACATCCGTGCCCTCGACGGCATCGACCTGCATATCGCGCCCGGCGAGTTCGTCGCCATCATGGGGCCGTCCGGCTCCGGCAAATCCACCTTGTTGAACGTGCTCGGCGCGCTGGACCGGCCCGACAGCGGCCGCTACCGTCTGGCCGAGGACGAGATCAGCGCCCTCGACGACGACGCCGCCTCCGAAGTGCGCAACCGCCGCATCGGCTTCGTGTTCCAATCCTTCCACCTGCTGCCGCGCTTGACCGTGCTGGAAAACGTGCTGCTGCCGCAGCGCTACGCCCGCACCGCCGATCCGGCCGCCGCCGGCCGCGCCGTCGCGCTGCTCGAACGCATCGGTCTCGGCGAGCGCACCGGCCACTTGCCGGGCCAGTTGTCCGGCGGCCAGCTGCAGCGCGCCGCCATCGCCCGCGCGCTGCTGAACCAGCCCGCGCTGCTGCTGGCCGACGAGCCCACCGGCAACCTCGACTCCAAAAGCGCCGCCGACGTGATGGCGCTGCTGAAGGAACTGCACGCGGGCGGCCAGACGCTGGTGCTGGTCACGCACGATCCCGACATCGCCGCCGCCGCCCAGCGCACCATCCACCTGCGCGACGGCCGCATCGACCAGGGCCATGCATGAAACCACGCCTGAAACGCTCCACCATCGCCGTGCTGTGCGCCGTGCCGCTGCTGGCCGCCGGCATTGCCGCCGCTGTCTCGTCCGCAAGCGCATCGCATACCGCGCCGTCCGCGACCCCGTCCGCGCCGCACGCCGCCGGCGAGCAGGCGCCCGCCAGGCGCCCGGTGCTGTTGACCGGCGAGGTCGAGGCGCTGGACACGCAAACCATCGTGGTGCCGCCATCGAACTCGTCGCCACTGGTGCTGCGCAACTTCGTCGCCGAGGGCACGCAGGTCAAGGCGGGCGACCTGGTGCTGCGCATCGAAACCGGCGGCGCCGCCAATATCGACCGCCTGAAGACCGACCTTGAGCGCACCGCCGCGCGCGTCGAGCGCGACACCGCCAACCTCGAGGCGGGCGCCATCGATACCGAGAAAGCGCTGATCACCGCCGAGGCCGCGCTGGCCAAGGCCAAGGTCGACGCCGCTTTGCCCAAGCTGCAAATCACGGCGCTGAACTACGACCGCAACCAGGCCGAGCTGGACCGCGCCACGCGCGACCTGGCGATCAAGCTCGAAGCGCGCGACAACTACCGGCAATCGGTGTCGCGCCGCCGCGAGGACGGCGAGCTGGAAGTGAAGAAATTGCAGATCAACCTGGCCTTCCAGATCGCCCAGCTCAAGCAGGCCGAAGTGCGCGCCGCGCGCGACGGCGTGGTGGTGCACGGCTACAGCCCGTGGAAGGGCGAGCGCTTCGAGGAAGGTTCGTCGGCCTGGCCCGGCAACGCCGCCGGCGTGGTGCAGGGCGACGGCCAGATGGCGGTCACGGCCTGGGTGCTGGAAGCCGACCGGCCCTACCTGGCCGAAGGCGATGCACTCGGTCTGCGCTTCGACGCGCTGCCGGGCGCCGCGTTGACCGGCAAGATCCTCAGCATCACCAGCGCGCCGGAAGCGCGCGCCAGCTGGGGCAACGGCCGCTACTTCCGCGTCCGCATCGGCCTGCCGGAGGGACACGGCCTGCCGCTGGTGGCGGGCATGAGCGTGTTCGCCGAACCGCACGCCGGCGCGGGCACGGCGCGCAAGCCGGCCGCCGCCGCCGAGGCGCCGGCCATCGAAGGTGAGATCGCCTCGCGCCAGGCGCTGCCGGTGTCGCCGCCGAGCATTCCGTATGTGTGGCAATACAAGCTGGCCAGCATCGCCCCCGAGGGCGCGATGGTCGAGGCCGGCCAGACCATCGCCCAGTTCGAATCGGGCGAAGTCACCACCCAATTGATGCAGCAGCAAGGCCAGCTCAGGGAAAAACAGCGGGCGCTGGACAAGATGCTGCTCGACCAGGCCGAGGCCGACCGCGCCGGCGAACTGGCCGTGGCCGAGGCGCAAAGCAATGCCGAGAAGGCAGAGCGCAAAGCCACGCAGCCCAAGGAATTGATACGCCGCGTCGACTACGACAAGCTGGTCATTGAGCGCACCGAAAAGACCGCGCTGGCCAAGCTGGCCGTCACGCAGCGCGCCGTGCAGATCCGCGCCCGCCGCGCCGAACGCACCGGCCTGCAGGCGGAAGTGGCCGACATCCGGCAGCAGCTGGCCGCGCTGGCCAAGGGCCAGGCGGCGATGACCGTGGTGGCGCCGCGCAAGGGCTTGCTGATGTACCGCACCACCTTCTCGGGCGAGAAAGTCGCGGTCGGCAGCCAGGTGTGGATGGGGCTGTCGGTCGCCACGCTGGCCGACCCAGGCCAGCTGTACATCAACGCCACCGTGCCGGAGGCGCAGGCCTCGCTGGTCCATGTGGGGCAGCGCGCCCGCGTGACGGTGCCGGGCGCCAACCAGGCGCTGAACGCGCATGTGGTCGCGCTGGGCCGCGCCTTCCACGGCAAGTCCACCGCGCAATCGACCATCGTGCGCAATCTCGAATTGCAGTTTGACGACAACCCGCAAGGCCTCAAGCCGGGCGCCGCCGTGCAGGCCGTGCTGGTGGCCGATGCCGCCGGCAAGGAGCGCAAGCAATGAACAAGCATCTATTGAGCGTGGCCGTGCTGCTGGCGCTGGCCGGCTGCGGCGACAGCGCCAGCACCGCGCCCGGCGCCATCGAAACCCTGGCCGCGCGGCCGTGGTCCGAAACGCTGGCGGTGGACGGCGAAATCAAGGCCGCCGCCAGCACCACGCTGCCCGTGCCCGGCAGCGGCTGGAGCAGCCGCGTGCTGGTGAGCATGGTGGCCGACGGCAGCGCCGTCCGCAAGGGCGACGTGGTGGCGCGCTTCGACGCGCCGCAGGCGCGCATGGAGCTGTCGCAGGCCGAGCTGGAACTGCTGCGCAAGACCATCGCCGAAGCCGGCAACACCGGCAACGCCGCCGTCGAGCGCAGCACGCTGGCCGGCGAGCGCGCCAAGGTCGAGGACGATCTCGGCCTGAGCCAGCGCTACGCCAAGGTCGACTTGACCATCTTCGCCCGCAACACCATCCTCGACGCGCTGGCCGACGTCGGCTTCCTCAGCACCAAGCGCACTTACCTGGACTGGAAGGGCGGCCAGGCGCAGGCGCGCACGGCGGCGCAGGACGCGGTGCTACACTCGCAGCGCGACAGCGTGGAGCAGGGCGCCAAGCGCAACCGCGACAGCCTGGCCGGACTGGAACTGGTGGCGCCGCACGACGGCGTATTCCTGCTGGTGCCGCGCTGGGACGGCGCCAAGCCGGAGGTCGGCGCCAGCCAGTCAGCCGGACAGGAATTCGGCATGCTGCCCGACCTGCATCAACTGGTGGCGCACTTCAGCGTGGCCGAGGGCCAGGCCTACGGACTCAAGCCCGGCCTGCCGGTACAGGTACGCCTGGCCGGTACCGGCACCGCGCTGACGCTGACCGTCACCCGCGTCGGCAACAGCGCCAGCACCACCTCGCAGGAGTCGCCGGTCAAGTACAGCGACTTCGACGCCGCCATCCCGAACGACACCGCGCTCACGCTGGGGCTGAAGCCGGGCCAGGCGCTGCGCGGCAGCGTGCAGCTGGTGGCGCGGCCGGCCGCGCTGACCGTGCCCAACCTGGCGCTGGTGCAGGAGGGCGCGGGCTACGCCGTCTACACGGACGAGCAGGGCAAGCCGGTGCGGCACAAGATCGAACTGGGGCAGCGCGGCCCGGTGCGTAGCGAACTCAAAAGCGGATTGACGGCCGGCGCGCGCATCGTGCTGCTGCCGCCATCGACAACGGCGGTAAAGTCATGAACTTCGGCATGAATCTGGCATTGATACGGGAAGCCGTTACTGAACTCCAGCGGCGCAAGCTGCGCACCGGCCTGACCTTGCTGGGCATGATCTTCGGCGTCGCCGCCATCGTCGCCATGCTGGCGGTGGGCGAGGGCAGCAAGCGCGAGGCGCTGCGCCTGGTGGCCGAGCTGGGCCTGGACAATGTGCTCATCGAAAGCAAGGCCATCGACCCCGAGCAGCTGAAGGAAATCCGCACCCGTTCGCTGGGCCTGTCGGCGGCCGACGCCGACGCGGCCTTGCTGGTGGTGCCGGGCGCGCAGTCGGTGGCGTTGAAGAAGGAAATCAAGGTCGAGCAGCTGGTGCTGGGCGACAAGGTGGTGAGCGGGCGCGCCTATGCCGTGTCGCCATCGTACGCGTCGCACAGCGGCTTGCAGGTGGCCTCCGGACGCTGGCTGGCCGTGCAGGACGGCGCCACGCTGGCGCCGGTGTGCGTGGTCGGCGCGCGGCTGGCGCGCACCTTGTTCGGCGATGGGCCGGCGGTCGGCCAGCGGGTCAAGCTCAACCATGTGTGGCTGGAAGTGGTGGGCGTGCTGGCGGACCGCGCGCAAAGCAAATCGGATTTCGAAGGCGTCAAGCTGGGGCTGGACGACGAGCGCCTGTTCGTGGCGTGGGAGACGGGCCGTGCGCGCTTTGCCTTCAAGCGCATCGAAGATGAGGTGGACGGCATCAGCGTGCGCCTGGGCGCGGACGTGGCGCCGGATAGCGCGGCGCGCGTGCTGCAGGCGCTGATCGCGCAACGCCACGGCGGCGCCGACGACACCAACCTGATCGTGCCGATGGGCCTGTATCGCCAGAACCAGCAGACGCAGCGCATCTTCACCATCGTCATGAGTTCGATCGCGGCGGTGTCGCTGCTGGTGGGCGGCATCGGCATCATGAACATCATGCTGGCCAATGTGCTGGAGCGGCGGCGCGAAGTGGGCTTGAAGCGGGCGCTGGGCGCGCGCAGGCGCGACGTGGTCGAGCAGTTTTTGGCGGAGGCGCTGGTGATCGCCGTCAGCGGCGCGTTGCTGGGTGTGGTGCTGGGTGCGGTGGCGGCCTACAGCATCGCCGCGCTGGCCGGCTGGTCGGTGGCGTGGTCGCCGTTGAGTTTGATTGTGGCGGTGCTGTTGTGCGTCGGCGTGGGGCTGGCGTTCGGAGTGTTCCCCGCGCGCCAGGCCGCCGCGCTCGATCCCATCGCCGCATTGCGCAGCGACGGTTAAGCCAGGATTACTTTTGCGCCTTCAGCAGGCGCGCGATGTCGAGGGCGAAGTAGGTCAGCACGCCGTCGGCGCCTGCGCGCTTGAAGGCCAGCATGGCTTCCATCATCACCTTGTCGTGATCGAGCCAGCCGTTCTGCGCGGCCGCCTTGATCATCGCGTACTCGCCGCTGACCTGGTAGGCAAAGGTCGGCACCTTGAACTCATCCTTGACGCGGCGCACGATGTCCAGATAGGGCATACCCGGCTTGACCATCACCATGTCCGCGCCTTCGGCCAGGTCCAGGCCCACTTCGCGCAAGGCTTCATCGCTGTTGGCCGGGTCCATCTGGTAAGTGTTCTTGTCGCTCTTGCCCAGGTTCTTGGCCGAACCCACGGCATCGCGGAACGGGCCGTAGAACGCCGACGCATACTTGGCCGAGTACGCCATGATGCGGGTATGGATGAAACCCTTCTCTTCCAGCGCCGCGCGCACCGCGCCGATGCGGCCATCCATCATGTCCGACGGCGCCACCACGTCGACGCCGGCCTCGGCCTGGCACAAGGCCTGGCGCACCAGCATGTCGGTGGTGACGTCGTTGATCACATAGCCGTTTTCATCGATCAACCCATCCTGGCCGTGGCTGGTGTAAGGATCCAGCGCGACGTCGGTCAGGATGCCCAGTTGCGGGAAGGCCTGCTTCAGCGCCCGCACCGCGCGCGGCACCAGGCCGTCCGGATTGGTCGCTTCGACGCCGTCCGGCGTCTTCTTGGCGGCGTCGATCACCGGGAACAGCGCCAGCACCGGAATGCCCAGTTCCACGCATTCCTCCGCCACTTTCAGCAGCAGATCCACCGACACCCGCTCCACGCCCGGCATCGATTGCACCGGCTCGCGCTGGTGCGTGCCTTCCAGGATAAACACCGGGTAGATCAAGTCCGAGGCCGTGACGTTGTTTTCACGCATCAAGGCGCGCGAAAACGGATCACGCCGCATGCGGCGCATGCGGATGGCGGGGAACTGGGCGGAAACGTGTGGATAGGGCATCGCTAAAACTTTCCTAAGGCTGAGGGTTATTGCTCGTCGGGCTCGACGTCGTCTTCCATTTCGATCAGATCGACCTGGGCCGCCGCTTCGTCGTCGGTGACGCCGGCCAGTTCCAGGATCTTGTCGTTGGCTTCGTCGATGCCGATGCGCTTGAGCGCGGAGAACAGTTGCACGGTGAAAGGGAAACCTTCGCCATCTTCGTCGACATAGCTGTCCAGCTTGGCTTTCGCCTGGCGCAGCACATTGACCGATTCATTGCGGTTCAATTTGTCAACCTTGGTCAGAATGCAATGGATGGGCTTGCCGGTCGGGGCGAACCATTCCAGCATCTGCACGTCGAGTTCGGTGAATGGGCGGCGCGAATCCATGATCAAGATCAAGGCCGCCAATTGCTCGCGGCGCTGGACGTAGTCGCCCAGCAGGCGTTGCCAGTGCAATTTGGCCGAGCCGGACACTTCGGCGTAGCCGTAGCCCGGCAAGTCGACCAGCAGGCACTCGATCTCATCGACGATGGTCGGATCCTTGCGGTGCTGCGCGACGTGCGCGCCGCCGATCGAGAAGTAGTTGATGTGCTGGGTACGGCCAGGGGTCTTGGACGCGAACGCCAGGCCTTTCTGGTTGCACAGGATGTTGATGGCGGTCGATTTGCCGGCGTTGGAGCGACCTGCAAAGGCGATTTCCGGCACTTGCGTGTCGGGGAGGTCGCGCAATTGGTTGACGGTCGTAAAGAAGCGGGCTTGCCAGAGTTTGGACATGGGATGGGGGAAAATGCAACAAAAGGGAGCAAATATGCTGGAAAGCTATTGTACAATGAGTGGTTACGAAGTGTTGCCATAGCCTCTAGCGTCTAGCCTGCGGCATACGTTCGACAAACTTTTTTGAGGGTGCTTGAATGAATCGTGCGTTTTCACCGTTTGTAAAATCCCTGTTGGTCGCCGTGCTGGCAGTTGCGGGTACCGCATCCGCCAACGAAGAAAAAAAACCGGCCCACGCCGAAGCCGCCGCACCCAAGGTCGATGCGGCCAAGGGCGGCACGCTGTTTGAAACGGGTGACAACGCGCGCGGCCTGCCGGCCTGCGTTTCCTGCCACGGCGCCGGCGGCAATTCGACCATCGCGGTCAATCCCAAGCTGGCCGGCCAGCACGAGGGCTATCTTTACAAGCAACTGGTGAACTTTACGGCGGCCGATCGGAATCAAGCAGTCATGACGACCTACGCCAAGATGCTGACCGACGAAGAAAAGCACAACATCTCGGCCTGGCTGGCCGCCCAGGCGCAAAAGCCGGGCGCAGCCAAGAACAAGGACACCGTAGAACTGGGCAAGAAGATTTATCGCGGCGGCATCGCCGAGAAAAACGTGCCCGCCTGCGCCAGCTGCCACGGCGCGGCCGGCGCCGGCATCCCGGTGCAGTATCCACGCATCGGCGGCCAGCACCAGGACTACACGGTAGCCCAGCTGGGCCTGTTCAAAGCGGGCGGCCGCAAGAACAGCGCGCAGATGAGCACCATCGCCATGCGCATGTCGGATGAAGAAATGAAAGCCGTGGCCGATTACGTCGCCGGCTTGAAATAAAACACGACACCGCGCCCCTGGGTTGCGGTGCAACTGATAGTGCATAGAGGGCGGCAGCGTAAGCGGGCTGCCCTTTTTGTTGATATGCTGCCCGCAGCGTACATTTTTTGAGACAGTCCCAGCATGAGCAGCAGCCCCAGCACCACCGGCATCGAACTCAAGACCCGCCGCCCCATCGTCGGCGAAATCGTCGAACTGATATCCTCCATGCGCTTCGCCATCGCGCTGCTGGCGATGATCGCGATAGCCGCCATCGTCGGCACCGTGATGAAGCAGGGCGAGGCGACCAACAACTACATCAACCAGTTCGGGCCGTTCTGGTTCGAAGTGTTCGGCAAGCTGGGCCTGTACGCCGTGTACTCGGCCTGGTGGTTCCTGCTGCTGATGACCGCGCTGGTGACGTCGACCTCGCTCTGCATCGTCCGCAACGCGCCCAAGATGCTCAAGGACATGCGCAGCTGGCGCGAGAACGTGCGCGAGAATTCGCTGCTCAACTTCCACCACAAGATGCAATGGCGTTCGCCGCTGGCGCGCGCCGCGCTGGCGCAGCAGACCGCCGCCCGCCTGGCCGACGCCGGCTACAAGATCAAGCTGGTCGAGAAGGACAACGGCACGCTGGTGGCCGCCAAGCAGGGCGCGGCCAACAAGTTCGGCTACATCTTCGCGCACTCGGCCATCGTGGTCATCTGCATCGGCGGCCTGCTCGATTCGGACGTGCCGATCCGCCTGCAGGAATGGTTCCTCGGCAAGGTGCCGTTCAGCGGCAGCGGCTTGATCTCGGAGGTGCCGGCGCAGAGCCGCCTCGGCCTGGGCAACCCCACCTTCCGCGGCAACACCATGATCCCGGAAGGCCAGTCCAGCGAAAGCGCCATCATCACCCGTCCGGACGGCGTGCTGATTCAGGACCTGCCGTTCACCATCAACCTGAAGAAATTCACCATCGATTTCTACAGCACCGGCATGCCCAAGCTGTTCGCCAGCGAGGTCGAAGTGCGCGACCACGCCAGCGGCGAGGTGGTCAAGGCCGTCATCGAAGTCAACAAGCCCTTGCTGTACAAGGGCCTGGCGATCTACCAGTCCAGCTTTGACGATGGCGGCAGCAAGCTCAAGCTCACCGGCTACCCGATGCGCGGCGGCGCCACCACCACCTTCGACATCGCCGGCGAAGTGGGCGGCAGCACGCCGATGACCGACGCCTACACCGTCGAATGGTCGGGCTTCCGTCCCTTCAACGTCGAGAACCTGGCGGCCACGCAAGACCCGCGCGCCGTGGCCAAGGGCAAGACGCTGGAAGAGCAGTTCGCCAACTCGCTGGACAAGCACACCGGCTCGGCCGGCCGCAACGCCAACAACAAGGATTTGAAGAACGTCGGTCCCAGCGTGACCTACAAGCTGCGCGACAAGACCGGCCAGGCGCGCGAATACCAGAACTATATGCAGCCGGTGACGGTCGACGGCGCCACGGTGTTCCTGGCCGGCATGCGCGTCAATCCATCCGACCAGTTCAGCTTCCTGCGCATCCCGGCCGACGACGCCCACAGCGTGAACGAATGGATGCGCCTGCGCGCCGCCCTCGGCGACCCCGGCCTGCGCGCCGCCGCCGCCAAGCGCTACGCCGAGCGCGCCACGCCGCAATCGAATAATTCCGACGCGCTGCGCGTGCAGCTGCAAGCTTCGGCCGACAAGAGCCTGACCATCTTCGCCGGCAACGACAAGGCGGCCGGCTTCGTCGCCATCTCGCAGTTCCTGGAAAAAATCCCGGCCGCCGAGCAGGAGAAGGCCGCCGACGTTTTCATGAAGATCCTCAACGGCAGCCTGTGGGACTTGTGGCAGGCCGCGCGCGAGAAGGATGGCCTGGCCCCGGTCAGCGCCGACGAGCAGCACGCCCGCTTCCTGCAACTGGCCACCAACGCGCTGTCGGACGCCTTCTTCTACGGCGCCCCGGTCTACCTGCAACTGGACGATTTCACCCAGGTGCAGGCCTCGGTGTTCCAGGTCACGCGCTCGCCGGGCAAGAACGTGGTCTACCTGGGCTGTGTGTTCCTGGTACTGGGTGTATTCTCGATGTTCTACATCCGCGAGCGCCGCCTGTGGGTCTGGATCAAGGATGACGCCAACGGCGCCGAGGCACTGATGGCCATGAGCACCCAGCGCAAAACGCTGGACTTCGAACGCGAGTTTGAAACTTTGAAAGAAAAGCTGCCGCAATCGGCGTAAGCTATAGCGGCCACGGAGATAAATGATGGAACTGACGCAATCGACCCAAACCTATACCCAGGCGCCCGGCTACTTCAAGCGCCTGAACGCGTTCGACTGGCTGTTCGCGCTGGCCCTGGTGGCCGGCTCGCTGTTCGGCCTGAACCGCTACGGCCACTACATGGATGTCTACGAGAAGGGCATCCTGCTGGCGGCCGCGCCGGCGTTTGCCGCGCTGGGCTGGCACTGGAAGCCGGCGCGTTGGCTGATGCCGCTGGTGGCCCTGCTGTCGCTGGGCGCGATCGCCATGTATGCCGGCGAGCTCGATAACGGCACCAAGAAATTCTGGCTGCGCATGATGCTGTCCAGCCAATCTGCGATCCTGTGGATGAGCGTGATGTTCTGCCTGTCGACGCTGTTCTATGTGATCGGCCTGGCGACCCGTTCCGCTTCCGCCTCCAGCATCGGCTCCAAGCTGTGCTGGGCCGCCGTGGTGCTGGGCCTGACCGGCATGATGGTGCGCTGGTACGAGTCCTACCTGATCGGCGCCGACGTCGGCCACATCCCGGTGTCGAATCTGTATGAAGTGTTTATATTGTTTTCGCTGATCACCGCGATGTTCTACCTGTACTTCGAACAGCGCTACGCCACGCGCCAGCTGGGCGCCTTCGTCACGCTGGTGATCACCGCCGCGATCGGCTTCCTGTTCTGGTACACCACCTCGCGCGACGCCGCCGACATCCAGCCGCTGCTGCCGGCGCTGCAAAGCTGGTGGATGAAGATCCACGTTCCCGCCAACTTCATCGGCTATGGCAACTTTGCGCTGGCGGCCATGGTGGCGGCGGCCTATCTGCTGAAAACCTCGGGCTATCTGGTTGACCGCCTGCCGTCGGAAGAAGTACTGGACGACGTCATGTACAAGGCCATCTCGGCCGGCTTCGCCTTCTTCACCATCGCCACCATCCTCGGCGCGCTGTGGGCGGCGGAGGCGTGGGGCGGCTACTGGTCGTGGGATCCGAAGGAGACCTGGGCGCTGATCGTCTGGCTGAACTACGCGGCTTGGCTGCACATGCGCCTGATGACGGGCTTGCGTGGCCGTCCGGCGGCCTGGTGGGCGCTGGTGGGCTTGCTGGTGACGACCTTCGCCTTCCTGGGCGTGAATATGTTCCTGTCCGGCCTGCATTCCTACGGCAAGTTGTAAACGCGATGTTATAAACGGCTGACGAAGATTGGTGTAAGGTTCAGGCTACTGGGGCGACCAAGTCTCAACCTTGCACTTTCTTTGGAGTCAGCATGCTGATCAAGCGTAGCCCCAACGGCATCGAGTTGCCGTTTTCATCAGAAATCACCTCGCGCGACGTCTACGAGTCGCGCCGCAAGTTCATCAAGCAGATCGCCGCCGGCGCCATCGGCAGCGCCGCGCTGCTGGAGATGGCCAACCGTGAAGCCTTCGCGCAGGGCAGCAACCCCAAGCTGGCTGCCAAGCTCAACCCGTCCTACTCGGCGCTCGACAAGCAGACGCCCTACAAGGACGCCACCAGCTACAACAACTACTACGAATTCGGCACCGACAAGAGCGAACCGGCCATGAACGCCGGCACGCTGAAGACGCATCCGTGGACGGTGTCCATCGAGGGCGAGGTGAAGAAGCCGATGGTGCTGGACATCGACGCGCTGCTGAAGCTGGCGCCGCTGGAAGAGCGCGTCTACCGCCTGCGCTGCGTCGAGGGCTGGTCGATGGTCATTCCTTGGATCGGTTACTCGTTCTCCGAGATCATCAAAAAGGTCGAGCCGACCGGCAATGCCAAGTATGTGGAGTTCGTCACCTTGGCGGACAAGAAACAGATGCCGGGCGTGGGCAGCCGCGTGCTGCAATGGCCGTACACCGAAGGCTTGCGCATCGACGAAGCCAACCATCCGCTGGCCTTGCTCACGCTGGGCATGTATGGCGAAACGCTGGCCAACCAGAACGGCGCCCCGGTGCGCATGGTGCTGCCGTGGAAGTACGGCTTCAAATCGGCCAAGTCCATCGTCAAGATCCGCTTCGTCAAGGAGCAGCCGCGCACGTCGTGGAATCTGTCGGCGCCCAATGAGTACGGTTTCTATTCGAATGTGAATCCGGAAGTGGATCATCCGCGCTGGTCGCAGGCGTCCGAGCGCCGCATCGGCGAGGACGGCTTCCTGGCTCGCAAGCGCAAGACGCTGATGTTCAACGGCTATGCAGATGTTGCGCCGCTGTATGCGGGCATGGACCTGAAGAAGTTCTTCTGATCGTATGGCGTTCAATCCTTCAACGCGGCAGGCCGGGCTGATCAAGGCCGCGATTTTTGTGCTGGCGCTGGTACCCTTGGCGCGCATGGTGTATCTGACCTTGACCGGGCAACTGGTCGAGCCGCTGGAATTCATCACGCGCGGCACCGGCGACTGGACCTTGTACTTCCTGTGCTTCACGCTGGCGGTGACGCCGCTGCGCAGGCTCAGCAAATGGAACTGGCTGATCAAGCTGCGCCGCATGCTGGGGCTGTACATGTTCTTCTACGGCTTGCTGCACTTCATGACCTTCCTGTGGTTCGATCATTTCTTCGATGTGCAGGAGATGTGGAAGGATGTGCTGAAGCGGCCGTTCATCACGGTGGGCTTCATTGCGTTTGTGCTGCTGATACCGTTGGCTGTGACCAGCACCAACGCCATGGTCAAGCGGCTGGGCGGCAAGCGCTGGCAGTGGCTGCATCGGGTGATCTACGTGATCGCGCCGCTGGCCATCCTGCACTTCTGGTGGATGAAGGCGGGCAAGCACAACTTCACGCAGCCGATCATCTTCGGCGTGATCCTGGGCGCACTGTTGCTGATGCGCGTGTACTGGGCGCGCAGCAAGGCGGTGGCGGCAGCGGCGGCGGTGCGCTAGCATCGCTTTGAGCGCGCCCAACAGCGGCGCGCATCGCCTCGCTACACTGAGCCGATGGCCAGCGAGGACGACACCGCATACAAGCAACTGTTCGCGTATCCCGAAATGGTGCGCGACCTGCTGCTGGGCTTTGTGCCGGGAGAGTGGGTGCGCCAGCTGGATCTGACCAGCTTGGAGCGCGTCAACGGCAGCTACGTCAGCGATGGCGGCGTCCAGCGCCACAGCGACATGGTCTGGCGCGTGCGCCTGGCTGGCGAATGGATCTATATCTACCTGCTGCTTGAATTCCAATCCCGCTCCGACCATTGGATGGCTTTGCGCATGCAGGTCTATATCGTGCTGCTGTACCAGGACTTGATCAAGCGCAACGAGATTCCTGAGGCGGGCCGCTTGCCCCCGGTATTCCCGCTGGTTCTCTATAATGGAAAACGCCGATGGAAAGCCAGTCTGAGCCTTACCAGCCTGATCACTGCTGTACCGCCGGAAATCCAGCATTTGCAGCCGGCACAGAGCTATTTGCTTATTGACCAGCAACGCATTTCGAAGTGGGCGTTGGAGAAGTTTGATAATTTTGTCGCTAGGGCGTTTCGCATCGAGCGCTTGGCCACCGAACAGGACATTGCTGGCGAGCTTGAAAAATGGCGTGGTCAACCCGGGATTGCGCACTGTGTCGGCGCACAGCAAGCGAAGCAAGCGCTGACGCGGTGGACTGCGGTTCGTTTGCAACGACTGGCACGCGAGCGTATGATTAATTTAGGTATCGTTCGGGAGGCTAAAGCGATGACCGTTCCATTTTTCGATAGTCTTGATGATGCGCTTCGCTACGAAGCAGAACTTTACGGTGACAGGCAGCGCTTAAAGAAGTTGCTCGCTAAGCGTTTTGGTTCACTCTCCACTAAGTTGAGCCGGCGTGTCGACGCTGCCGAGATGGACGATCTGGACGTCTGGTTTGACAGGATATTTGCTGCACGCAGCATCCAGGATATTTTCGCCGAAGACCAGCCTGCATGAAAAAAGCCGCCGGCGGTGAGGCGGGCGGCTTTTGCTTTCAGACTGAACGGCTTACTTGATCAGCGATTCCAGCGCATACAGATCGGCCGGATTCTCGCGCTGGCGCACCATGTGGCACACCTCGCCATCAACGATGATCTCCGCCGCGCGGCCGCGCGTGTTGTAGTTGGACGCCATCGTCATGCCATACGCGCCGGCACTGTGCATCACCAACAGATCGCCAGCTTCCACCGCCAGTTCGCGGTCGCGCGCCAGCCAGTCGCCGGATTCGCAGATCGGACCCACCACGTCATACGTCAACGCGCCAGCCTTGCCCTGCACCACAGGCTGCATGTCCATCCACGCCTGGTACAGCGCCGGACGCGCCATGTCATTCATCGCCGCATCGACCACGCAGAAATTCTTCTCTTCGCCGTGCTTGATGAACTCCACCTTGGTCAGCAGCACGCCGGTATCGCCGACGATAGAACGGCCTGGTTCGAAGATCACCTTGATAGCCTTGCCTTCGTAGCGCGCCGCGCGCCAGGCGTCGATTTTGGCGAACAGACGACCCAGGTAGTCGCCCACCGGCACCGGCGCCGCTTCGCCCGCTTCGCCGTAGTTGATGCCGATGCCGCCGCCGATGTCCAGATGGTGCAGCACGATGCCTTCCTCGCCCAGCTTGTCGATCAGCTCGATCAGGCGGTCCAGCGCCTCCAGCAGCGGCGCGTCGTCCAGCAGCTGCGAGCCGATGTGGCAGTCGATGCCGGCCACTTCCAGGTGCGGCAGCTTGGCGGCGGCGCGGTAGGTGTCCAGCGCATCGTCGAAGGCAACGCCGAACTTGTTGGCCTTCAGGCCGGTCGCGATATACGGATGGGTC
This sequence comes from Rugamonas rivuli, assembly GCF_009380165.1. Classification (GTDB taxonomy): domain Bacteria; phylum Pseudomonadota; class Gammaproteobacteria; order Burkholderiales; family Burkholderiaceae_D; genus Rugamonas; species Rugamonas rivuli. The sequence continues at coordinate 134,312 of NZ_WHUF01000011.1, read as the reverse complement.
TTGGCGTCGACGTTGGGGTTGACGCGCAGCGAGACGCGCGCAGTCTTGCCCATAGCCCCGGCCACTTCGTTCAGGCGGTGCAGCTCGGGGATCGATTCGACGTTGAAGCACAGGATGTCATGCGACAGCGCCAGGCGCATTTCATCGACGCTCTTGCCGACGCCGGAGAAGATCACCTTGCGCGGATCGCCGCCCGCCGCCAGCACGCGCAGCAGCTCGCCGCCGGAGACGATGTCGAAGCCGGCGCCCTGGCGGGCCAGCAGGTCGAGGATGGCCAGGTTGGAGTTGGCCTTCATCGCGTAGCAGACCAGCGCGTCGCGGCCGGCGCAGGCGTCGGCGTAGGAAGCGTAGTTGGCCAGCAGCTGCGCCTTCGAGTACACATAGGTCGGGGTGCCGAACTGCTCGGCGATGGCGGCAAGCGACGCGCCCTCGGCGTGCAGCACGCCGTCTTGATAACTGAATTGGGACATAAACTTATTGTTGGGAAGCTGGAGGAGTGGACGGAATAGGGGCGCTGGCCGGAGCCGCGCCCGGACGTGGCGCGTCGCTGCTCGTGACAGGCTTGGCCGGTGGCGCCTTGGGCAGGTACAGCGGGCCGGGTTGGCCGCAACCGCTCAACAAGGTGGTCAGGCACAAGGTTGTTGTGCCGATAAATAAACGGAAAGTGGACTTCACGATAAAATCATGGATTAAGTATAGATATTGGAGTGTAGCATGGGCGAATCAGAATTCCTGGCGCAGGCCGAGGCCACCCTCACCGCCATCGAGGGCGCGCTGGACCGTTTGAACGATGAGGACATGCTCGACGTCGAGTGCAGCCGCAGCGGCAATGTGCTGGAAATCGAATTTATCGACAATGGTTCCAAGATCATCGTCAACAGCCAGGCGGCGATGCAGGAACTGTGGGTGGCGTCCCGCTCGGGCGGCTACCACTACAAGCAGAAGGACGGCAAGTGGCTCAACACCCGCGACGGTTCCGAGCTGTTCCATTCTCTGTCCGAGATGGTCAGCGCCCAGGGCGGCAGCCAGGTGGTATTGGGCTGAGTTCGGCAGGTCGGTGATTGCGGTGGAGTAAAATTGGCATCCTGTCTATTTTACTGTCCCGCCAGTGAATCGCGACCTGAGACCTGAGCATCTGGAGTGCCGCCCGGATATCGATGGCTTGCGTGCCGTCGCCGTGCTGTGCATCGTTGTCTTCCACGCCTTTCCCGAGGTGCTCAAGGGCGGCTTCATCGGCGTTGATATTTTCTTCGTCATCTCCGGTTTCCTCATCAGCAGCATCATCGGCCGCCAGCTGGAGCGCGGCCATTTCAGCTTTGCCGATTTCTACGGCCGCCGCGTGCGGCGCATCTTCCCCGCGCTGCTGCTGGTGCTGGCTGCCTGCTGCGCGGCCGGCTGGTGGATCATGCTGCCCGGCGAGTACCAGCAGCTGGGCAAGCATATGGCCGGCGGCGCCGGCTTCGTCGCCAACTACGTGCTGTGGGGCGAGAGCGGCTATTTCGACAGCGCCGCCCACGGCAAGCCGCTGTTGCACCTGTGGTCGCTTGGCGTGGAGGAGCAGTTCTACATCGTCTGGCCGGCGCTGCTGTGGCTGGCGTGGCGGCGCGGCATCAGCCCGCTGACGGTGTCCATGGCGCTGGCGCTGGCGTCCTTCGGGCTGAACCTGGCCGCCGTGCAGGACGACCCCGTGCGCGCCTTCTATGCGCCGCAGACGCGCTTCTGGCAGATACTGGCCGGTTCGGTGCTGGCCTCGCTGCCGGAGTGCGGGGAGGGCGCCCGGCGCGGCTTGCAAGCGTGGCTGGCGCCGCTGGGCGCGGGCCTGATCCTGGCCGGGCTGGCGTTCATTACCGAGGCGCGCGCCATTCCCGGCTGGTGGGCGCTGCTGCCCACGCTGGGCGCAACGCTGATCATCGCGGCCGGCGGCCGGGCCTGGCTTAACCGGACGCTGCTGTCCAACCGCGTGCTGGGATGGATAGGACGCATCAGCTTCCCGCTGTACCTGTGGCACTGGCCGCTGCTGGTGTTTGCCGGCCTGGCCGTACGCAGCACGCCGTCGGCGGCCTTGCGCATCGGCGCGGTGGCGGCCGCTATTGTGCTGGCCTCGCTCACCTACCTGCTGCTGGAGCAGCCGATCCGCAGCGGCGGCCGGCGGCGCCTCAAGAGCATGGCGCTGCTGTTGCTGATGGTGGCGGTGGGCGGCATCGGCTACGACATTTTCCGGCGCGAGGGGCTGGCCTTCCGCATGCGGGATCGCCAGGCCTATACCGAGTATTTTGAAAACGATCCGGTCCACTGGCGCTTCTTTCTGCGCGTCGGCATACCCGATAAATACCACCTGGAATGCGAGTTCTTCGATATCGCCAAATACCGCGCCGGCCGCGCCGACATGGTGCCGCGCCGGGCCATCGCCGAGAGCTGCTACCGGCGCGATCCTTCCCGGCCGCATGCCGTGCTGCTGTGGGGCGATTCGCATGTCGAGCAGCTGTCCTTCGGCATCCGCAACAACCTGCCGGCCGGCTGGCAGGTGTTGCAGGTGGCCAGTTCCGGCTGTCCACCCCGGCCGGATGCGAGTGATGAATCCATCGTCAACCATTGCGAGCGCAGCAACTGGTTCGCCCTGCAGACCATCGCCGAGGCCCATCCGGACGTGGTGGTGGTCGCGCAGAATCTCGGCCATACGCTTGCCGGCATGCGGCAGATCGCCGACCGCTTGCGGGGCCTGGGCGTGCCAAGGGTGGTGTTCACCGGCCCCGTCCCGCACTGGACCGAGGAGCTGCCCAAGCTGATGGCGACCGAGCTGTGGCTGACCAAACCGCGCCGCACCTTCCACGGCGTGGACCGCGAGCTGATGGCGCACAACGCGGCGCTGCAAGCCGGCTTCCCGAAGGGCGGCAATGCGGTGTTCGTCAATGTGATGGATTTCTTCTGCAACCAGGACGGTTGCCTGACGTATCTGGGCGAGGATCCCAGGAGCGGCGTCACGACTTTCGATGCCAGTCATCTGATGCCGCAAGCGTCGGACTTGCTCGCCCGGGACTTGCTGTCCCGGGCGATTACCGGCGATTGAGGCGCCGCTAGAACAGCTCGTTCTTGACGGCGTCCTTGGCCTTTTCCTCGATCGGCGTGCCGCGCGTGGCGCCGTCGATGTTATGCACGCCGGCGCCCGGCGGGTTTTCCGCGTAGTAGTACTCGTCGCCCACCAGCATCACGCCTTCCGGCACCGCGCGTTCCTCGATCGGGATATTCTTCAGCGCCTTCTGCATGTAGCTGATCCAGATCGGCAGCGCCAGGCCGCCGCCGGTTTCGCGGTTGCCCAGGTTCTTGGGCTGGTCGTAGCCGATCCAGGCGATGCCCACCAGATGCGGCTGGTAGCCGGCGAACCAGGCGTCGATCGAATCGTTGGTGGTGCCGGTCTTGCCCGACAGGTCGGGACGCTTGAGCACCAGCGCCTTGGTCGCCGTGCCGAAGCGCACCACGTCCTTGAGCATGCTGTCCATCAGGAAGGCGTTGCGCTCGTCGATGACGCGGTTCTTCTCGTCGCCGGCCTTGTCCGGATTGGCTTGCGACAGGATCTTGCCGTCGGCATCCGTCACCTTGGAGATCAGGTAGGGGCTGACCTTGTAGCCGCCGTTGGCGAACACCGAGTAGGCGCCAGCCATCTGCAGCGGCGTGACGTTGCCCGCGCCCAGCGCCAGCGTCAGGTAGGGCGGGTTCTTGTCGGCGTCGAAGCCGAAGCGGGTGGTGTATTCCTGGCCGTACTTGGCGCCGATCTTGTGCAGGATGCGGATCGAGATCATGTTCTTGGACTTGGTCAGGCCGCGGCGCATGGTCATCGGACCTTCATACTTGCCGTCGTAGTTCTTCGGCTCCCAGGCCTGGCCGCCGGTCTGGCCGGCGTCGAAGGAGATCGGCGCATCGTTGATGATGGTGGCCGGCGACAGGCCGCGCTCCAGCGATGCCGAATAAATGAACGGCTTGAACGACGAACCCGGCTGGCGCCACGCCTGGGTGACGTGGTTGAACTTGCTGCGGTTGTAATCGAAGCCGCCCACCATGGCCTTGATCGCGCCGTCGTGGGTGTCGGCCGCAACGAAGGCCGATTCGATTTCCGGCAGCTGCGTCACTTGCCAGTCCTTACCTTCCTGCATCACGCGGATCACCGCGCCACGACGGATGCGCTTGTTCAGCGCAGCCTTGTCGGACAGCCACGAGCGGCCCATCTCCAGCCCCGGGCCGCTGATCTTGATTTCCTCGCCGGTGGCGGTGACGGCGGTGATCAGCTGCGGCGTCGCGGCCAGCACCATGGCGGCCACGATGTCGTCGCTGTCCGGATGGTCGGCCAGTTCGTTCTCGATGGCGTCGTCGGCTTCTTCCTTGTTCTGCGGGATATCGATGTAGGCTTCCGGGCCGCGATAGGCGTGGCGCTTCTCGTAGTCCATCACGCCCTTGCGCAGCGCCAGGTAGGCGGCGTCCTGGTCGGCCTTGGTGATGGTGGTGAAGACGTTCAGGCCGCGCGTGTAGGTGTCTTCCTTGAACTGCTCGTAGACCAGCTGGCGTGCCATCTCGGCCACGTACTCGGCGTGCACGCCGAACTCGCTGCTGTCGGTCTTGACCTTGAGCTGCTCGGCCTTGGCGGTCTCGAACTGCTTGTCGGTGATATAGCCCAACTCATGCATGCGCTGCAGGATGTACTGTTGGCGGGTGCGCGCGCGCTTGGGGTTGACCACCGGGTTGTAGGCCGACGGCGCCTTCGGCAGGCCGGCCAGCATGGCGGCCTCGGCCACGCTAATGTCTTTCAGATTCTTGCCGAAATAGATTTGTGCGGCCGACGAGAAACCATAGGCGCGCTGGCCCAGGTAGATCTGGTTCATATACACCTCGAGGATCTGGTCCTTGCTGAGGTTTTTCTCGATCTTCCAGGCCAGCAGCACTTCGTAGGCCTTGCGCTTGAGCGTCTGTTCGCTCGACAGGAAGAAGTTGCGGGCCACCTGCTGGGTGATGGTGGACGCGCCTTGCTTGGCGCCGCCGGTGGCGTTGTGCACGGCCGCGCGCAGGATGCCGGTGTAGTCGACGCCGCCGTGCTCGTAGAAGCGGTCGTCCTCGATCGCCAGCACGGCTTTTTTCATCACGTCCGGGATGTCCTTGATGCGCACCAGGTTGCGGCGCTCTTCGCCGAACTCGCCGATCAGCACGTTATCGGCCGAGAAGATACGCAGCGGCATTTTGGGGCGGTAGTCGGTCAGTGTGTCGAGCTCGGGCAGGTTGGGGTAGGCCATCGCCAGGCCGAACACCACCAGCAGCAGCGCCACCAGCCCGAGGCCGACCACGGACAGGCCGGCCAGCAGGAAGAAGCGCGTAGCGGGTTTGCCTTGGGCCGATGCGCCCGGCGGATTCGAGGGTGGAGGTGCCGAATTTGAAGAAGAGGCCATGCAGTTAGATCTTTCTGTTAAGTATGCGGGCCATTATAAGCTAGCCAACACCCACGGCGCGCACTGCCGGACGACAGGAATATTTACCCGTAAGCAACAATGCAACTCAGTTGTTTTTGAGGCTACAGGCCGGAAAAAAAGTGTGGCGTAAGCCTCACACCATGGCAATTGTGCACAATAGAAATACCTTTACACTTATATAGGCACGATTTAATGTAGGGGCTGACATACGTAGGCTAAACGCTGGTTTTCAAACGAGTTCCTCTATGCACACAGTTCGAATGTTGATTCGGCGGCAATGTAGCGCGGGTGCCAACGATGGCGCCGGGGAGCTCGTATGATCGACATCAAGGCGCTGCTGGGACAGGGGAACCCGCCGCTGGTGGGCATAGACATCAGCACTTCCAGCGTGCGCCTGGTCGAGCTGGCGCAGAGCGGCAAGGGCGAGTACCGCCTGGAACGCTACGCCGCCGAACCGCTGCCGCGCGGCTCCGTGGTCGACGGCAATATCGAGAATATGGACCAGGTGGTGGAAGCCGTGCGCCGGGTCTGGAAGAAGAGCGGCACCCGCGCCAAGCTGGTCGCGCTGGGCATGCCGCCCGCTTCCGTGATCACCAAGAAAATCATCCTGCCGGCCGGCATGTCGGAAGACCAGCTGGAAGTGCAGGTCGAATCCGAAGCCAGCCAGTACATCCCGTTCGCGCTGGACGAGGTCAGCCTGGACTTCGACGTCATCGGTCCGGCCGCCAATTCGCCGGAAGACATCGAAGTGATGCTGGCCGCCTCGCGCCGCGAGAAGGTCGAGGACCGCGTCGCCATCGCCGAAGCGTCCGGCCTGAAGGCCACCGTGATGGACATCGAATCCTACGCCGCCCGCGCCGCGCTGGACCGCGTGACCGCCCAGCTGCCCGAAGCCGGCGCCGGCCAGGTGGTGGCGCTGTTCCAGGTCGGCGCCCAGGTCACGCACATCTCCGTGATGCTGGACGGCGTTACTGTCTACGAGCGCGAGCAGCCCTTCGGCGGCAACGCGCTGACCCAGGACATCGTGCGCGCCTACGGCATGAACTTCGACGAGGCCGAGACCCGCAAGAAATCCGGCGACCTGCCCGACAACTACGGCGCCGAGCTGCTGACGCCCTTCCTGGAAAGCGCCGCGCTGGAAGTGACGCGGGCCATCCAGTTCTTCTACACGTCCACGCCCTACACCCGGATCGACCAGCTGTTCCTGGCCGGCGGCTGCGCGCTGCTGCCGGGCTTGCTGGAACTGGTGGCCAGCCGCACCAAGATTTCCAGCGCCGTGATCTCGCCGTTCAAGGGCATGCAGCTCGGTTCCTCGGTGCGCGAGTCGCAACTGCGCAGCGACGCCCCGGCCTACCTGGTGGCCTGCGGCCTGGCCTTGCGGAGGTTTGGCTGATGATCAAGATTAACCTGCTGCCGCACCGCGAGGAAAAACGCAAACAGAAAAAGGCCGCCTTCTTTGCGCTGCTGGCGCTGGGCGGCATCATCGGCATCGGCGTGGTGCTGCTGGTGGGCGGCTACAACGCGCGCGCCATCTCCATCCAGAACGAACGCAACCAGGCGATCAAGACGGCCATCTCCGGCCTCGATAAAAAGATCGCCGAGATCGCCACGCTGAAGCAGGAAATCGAAGCGCTGAAAGCGCGCCAGCAGGCGGTGGAAGATTTGCAGGGTGACCGTAACCAGCCGGTCTATCTGCTGGACGAGCTGGTCAAGCAGATCCCGGCCGGCGTCTACCTGAAGGGCTTCAAGCAGGAAGGGCAGAAGCTGGCGATGGGCGGCTATGCGCAGTCGCAGGAACGGGTGTCCGAACTGCTGGGCAACCTGGCCGGCGTGTCGCCGTGGCTGGAGCGGCCGGAACTGATCGACGTGAAGTCCACCGGCCTGGGCCAGGGCAAGACCGCCAAAAAGGTGGTGGAGTTCAACCTGACGGTCAACATCAAGCGCCCGCGCGATCGCGACGCCGCCGCCAATGGCAGCGCCGGCGCCAACGGCGCAAAAGGCAAGAACGCCGCGCCCGCCGCCGACGCCCCCAATACCGGCCTGCCGCCGGCCAAGAGCTAGGAGCGCGCACCGCCATGGCCAAAATCAACATCAACGAACTGGGCGCGCAGCTGGCCGACCAGTTCCGCAACCTCGGCGACCGCCATCCGGGCCAGTGGCCGCTGGCGCCGCGCGTGCTGTGCAGCATCGGGGTGATGGCGGCGGTGGTGGCGGCCGGCTACTTCGGCTACTGGAGCTCGCAGTTCGACGAACAGGAAGCCGGCGCCCAGGCCGAGATCAAGCTGCGCGACGAGTACAAGTTCAAGACCGCCCAGGCCGTCAACCTGGAAGCGCTGCGCGCGCAGAAGATGCAGGTCGACCAGTATGTGGACCGCCTGCAGAAACAGCTGCCGAGCAAGGCCGAGATGGATGCGCTGCTGAAGGACATCAACCGCGCCGGCACCGGCAGCGGCCTGCAGTTCGAATCGTTCACGCCGGCGCCGGTGGTGGTCAAGGATTACTATGCCGAGCTGCCGATCAACATCCGCGTCACCGGCAGCTACCACGACATCGGCGCCTTTGCCGGCAACATGGCCAATCTGTCGCGCATCGTCACGCTCAACAACATGGCCCTGGCCACCGGCAAGGACGGGGTGCTGACGCTGGAGGCGGTGGTCAAGACCTTCCGCTACCTCGATCCGGAGGAGGTCAGCGCCCAGCGCAAGGCCGCCGCCGACAAGAAGAAAGCGGCGAAGAAATCATGAGAACCCTGATCGCAGGAATCATGGCGGCGTTGTTGCTGGCCGGTTGCGGCGACAGCGACGTGCAGGAAGTGCGCGCCTGGATGAAGCAGGTCGACTCGCAGGCCAAGGTGGCGGTGCCGCCGCTGGCCGAGCCCAAGACCTTCATCCCCTTCGCCTACGCCCAGGCCGACGCGATCGATCCCTTCAACCCCAACAAGCTGCTGGCCGAGCTGGCCAAGGCCTCGGCCCGTGGCAACAACGGCATCAAGCCGGACCTGGAGCGGCGCAAGGAATTGCTGGAGAGCTTCCCGCTCGACACCGTCAAGATGGTCGGCACGATGGAGAAAAAAGGCGTGGTCTACGGACTGCTGCAAGTCGACCGCAATCTGCACCATGTCGTGGTGGGCCAGCACGTGGGCCAGAACTTCGGCCTGATCACCGCCATCAACGACACCAGCGTCAGCGTCAAGGAAATCGTACAGGATGCGGGCGGCGACTGGGTCGAACGCATGTCGAAGTTGGAACTGCAGGAAAGCAAGGAGATCACCAAATGACCGCTCACATCACGCCCCGGCGCGCCCTGGCCGTCGCCAGCTGGATGCCGGTGCTCGCTTTTGCCTTCGCCATGCAACTGGCCGGCGTCGCCCGCGCCCAAGCCGCGCCTGAGGCGCCGTCTTCGAACGCCATCGAAGCGATCACCGCCAACCAGCAGGGTTCCAACGTGATCGTCAAGATCGCGCTGAAGAACGCTCCCGACAAATTGCCGATCGGCTTCGCCATCACCAATCCGCCGCGCATCGCGCTGGACTTCGGCGCCACCTCCAACGCCACCGGCAAGACTGTGCAGGAACTGAGCCTGGGCGACCTGCGCGGCGTCAACGTGGTGCAGGCCGGCGAGCGCTCGCGCCTGGTGTTCAACCTGAAACGCAGCCTCAACTACGCCATCGCCATCGACGGCAACGCCGTCATCCTGACCATCGACGGTTCCGGCGGCCTGGCCCAGGCGGTCGACGCCAAGGGCTTGCCGGTGGCCGCCAAGGTTGCCGCGCCGACCGGCCGCCAGCTCTTGCGCGACATGGACTTCCGCCGCGGCGCCAACGGCGAAGGCCGGGTCGTGGTCGACCTGCCCAACAGCCAGGTGGCGGTCGATGTGCGCCAGACGCCGACCGGCGTGGTGGTCGACTTCCTCAAGACCGGCGTGCCGGAAAGCCTGCGCCGCCGGCTCGACGTCAGCGACTTCGGCACCCCGGTGGCGCTGGTGACGACCGTGCCGCAGGGCGACAACACGCGCATGACCATCGAGGCGCGCGGCCTGTGGGAACAGACCGTCTACCAGAGCGACACCCAGCTGGTGATCGACGTCAAGCCGATCAAGGAAGATCCGAACAAGCTGACCCAGGGCACCCAGGGCTATCGCGGCGAGAAGCTGTCGTTCAATTTCCAGAACGTCGAAGTGCGCGCGGCGCTGCAGGCGATCGCCGACATCTCCGGCCTGAACATCATCACCAGCGACAGCGTCGGCGGCAACCTGACCCTGCGCCTGAAGGAAGTGCCGTGGGACCAGGCGCTGGACGTGGTGCTGCAAGCCAAGGGCCTGGACATGCGCAAGAACGGCTCGGTGCTGTGGATCGCGCCCAAGGAAGAACTGCTGACCAAGGAAAAGCTGGAACTGGAGCAGCGCGCCCAGATCGCCGACCTGGAACCGCTGAAGTCCGAGATCTTCCAGCTGAACTACCAGAAGGCCGACGCCTTCAAGACCGTGTTCGGGCTGGAGGGCGCCGGTGACGGCAAGAACCGCATCCTGTCCAAGCGCGGCAGCGCCATCATCGAGCCGCGCACCAACCAGCTGTTCGTCACCGACATCGCCTCCAAGCTGGAAGACATCCGCCGGCTGATCGCCAAGACCGACATCGCCTCCAAGCAGGTGCTGATCGAGGCCCGCATCGTCGAGGCCAGCGACACCTTCACCCGCAACCTCGGCGCCAAGCTGGGCTTTGCCGACCTGCGCACCCAGCGCGGCGGCGATTCCGGCTACCAGCTCGGCACCAGCAACACCCGCGTCGCCATCGGCGGCAACATCACCGGCGTCGGCGAAGTGACGGGCCAGATCAAGCCGACCGACACCAGCTACAACAACAGCCAGTTCATCAACCTGCCGGCCGGCGCCATCAACGGCGCGCAGGCGGGCAACCTGGCGATCAGCCTGTTCTCGTCGGCCGCCAACCGCTTCCTGAACCTCGAGCTGTCGGCGCTGGAGGCGGACGGCACCGGCAAGATCATCTCCAGCCCGCGCGTGATCACGGCCGACAAGGCCATCGCGCTGATCGAGCAGGGTATCGAACTGCCGTACCAGGTGGCCACCAGCAGCGGCGCCACCTCGATCATGTTCCGCAAGGCCAACCTGCGGCTGGAAGTGACGCCGCAGATCACGCCGGACGGCAACGTCGTCATCGACGTCGACGTCAACAAGGACAGCGTCGGCCAGGAAACCCGCGCCGGCTTCGCCATCGACACCAAGCACGTCAAGACCCAGGTCATGGTCGAGAACGGCGGCACGGTGGTGCTGGGCGGGATCTACCAGCAGACCGAACGCAACACCACCTCCAAGGTGCCGCTGCTGGGCGACGTGCCGGTGCTCGGCTATCTGTTCCGCACCAACAGCCGCACCAACGACAAGACAGAATTGCTGGTCTTTATCACGCCGAAGATCGTCGCCGAACGGCTGTCGACGCGCTAAGCCTTCCCGTACCACCGCTCTGCAAGGTCCTCTATGAACACGATCGGAAAAAGCACCATGAAAAAATTCACCGGATGGCTGGCCGTGCTGGCCTGCGCCAGTTTGTTGGCCGCCTGCGGCGGCGGCGGCGGTTCGGCGGGCTCCAACAGCAGCGGCGTGGCGCCGTCCAAGGCGGCCAGCGTGGTGCTGACGGCCAGCGCGACCACCATCGCCTCGTCCGGCCTGGACGGCACCGAAGTGACGCTGACGGCCATCGTCAAGGATAGCGGCGGCAATGCGCTGCCGAACGAGACGGTCAACTTCACGGCCAGTTCCGGCACCATCAGCAACACCAACCGCATCACCAACAGCTCCGGCCAGGTGATCGAGAAGCTCAGCGTCAAGGGCGATTCCAGCCCGCGCACCATCACCATCACCGCCAGCGCCAACAACGGCGCGGCCAAGTCCAGCGAGATCTCGGTGACGGTCGTCACCGCCGTGCCGACGCTGACGCTGACCACCGATTCCGGCACGCTGGCCTCGGTCGGCACCGCCGGCAATGAAGTCAACGTCGTCGCCCTGGTGCGCGACGCCAACAACACCGTGATGTCGGGCGTGACGGTCGACCTCAAGGCCGACTCGGGCGCGCTGTCGCTGACCAACCGCGTCTCCAACGCCCAGGGCCTGGTGACGGAGAAACTGGGCACCGGCGGCGACCCGACTTCGCGCGCGATCAAGATCACCGCCTCGGTGCCGGGCGCCGTGCCGGTGACGACCATCGTCAACGTGTCCGGCAACAAGCTGACCATCAACGCCCAGCCGACCATCAATGTCGGCGCCAGCGCCGACGTCACCGTCAAGCTGGTCGACTCGGCCGGCAACGGCTTGAGCGGGAAGGCGGTGACGTTCAGCTCCAGCTTCAATACGCTGACCGTCAAGGGCGGCGGCGCGGCCGTCACCAACTCGGCCGGCCAGCTGGTGCTGACCTATGCCGCCAGCACCGGCTCTTCCGACGTCATCACGGTCAAGGCGGCGGGCGAATCGAACTCGGCCGGCATCGCCATCAACTCGTCGACCTTCGCGGTCAAGGTGCTGGACGTGAACGGCGATCCGGAAAGCGCGGCCTACATCGGCGGCTGCCAGCACATCGCCGTCACGGGCGGGCCGACCGGCAGCGTTGCCATCAGCAGTTCGCGCGGCGTGGTCTACAGCGAATCGACCTGCAACACGGTGCTGAGCGGCACGCGCACGCTGGTCGGCGGCGCGGCCGACGCGTATGTCAACGCGACCGGCCCTGGCGTGGCCACCATCACCGCCGCCGCCAACGGCAGCCTGACCACCCAGACCGACCTGGAGTTCATCGCGCCGCTGACCAATACCGCCATCGTCACGGTGCAAGCCGATCCGGCCGTCATCGGCGTCAACAACGCCGGCAGCACCAGCGAGCAAACCACGCTGCGCGCCGTGGTGCGCGACGGCACGCCGCTCAACAACGTGGTCAAGAACGCCACCGTGGCCTTCTCCATCCTGGCCGATTCGAGCGGCGGCACGTTGACGCAGCCTGCGCTGGTCATCACCGGCGCCGACGGCGCCGCCACGGTCAGCTTCATCGCCGGCGCCACGCCGTCGGCGCTGAACGGCGTGAAGATTCAGGCCAAGATCATCGGCGGTTCCGGCGCCAGTTCCATCGCCAGCCTGACGGTGGCGAAGAAATCGCTGTTCATCAGCGCCGGCACCGGCAGCACTGTGGGGCAGAGCGGCACCGCGGCCTACCAGCTGGACTACGTGGTGCTCGTCACCGATGCGGCCGGCAACGCCGCCTCCGGCGTCAAGCTGACCGCCTCGGTGCTGCCGACCACCTACTTCAAGGGCTTCATGAAGTACACGCTGCCGCTGGGACCGTGGGAACCGGTGCAGCACGTGGGCTGCTCCAACGAGGACATCAACCGCGACGGCATCCTGGATCCGGGCGAGGACACTAACGGCGACGGCGTGCTGACGCCAGGCATTCCGGTCACCGTCACCACCAACGTCACGACCGACTCCAAGGGCCAGGCCATCGTCTCGCTGGTGTATCCGCGCGACCACGCTTTCTGGCTGGATGTGAACCTGACCGTGCGCGGCTCGGTGAATGGCTCCGAGTCCATCTACACGGGTCTGGTACACTTGCCGGGTTTGGGCCTCGATTATTCGACCCAGGCGACTCAGCCTCCGGGCGTTACCAGCCCTTACGGGGTCTCAACCTTATGTAGTAACCCGAATTAACCCGGACTGTTCATGCCTAATGTGTTTCTAGTCGGCCTGATGGGGGCAGGAAAAACCACCATCGGCCGCATCCTGGCCCGCAAGCTGGGCTCGCGCTTTATCGATTCCGATCACGAGATCGAGGCCCGCACCGGCGCCTCGATCCCGTGGATTTTTGAAATTGAAGGGGAACAGAGCTTCCGCCGGCGGGAGGCGGACGTGATCCGCGAGCTGACCTCCCAGCAAGACCTGGTGCTGGCCACCGGCGGCGGCGCCATCCTCAATGCCGACAGCCGGGCCTACCTGCAGTCGCGCGGTACCGTGATCTATCTGCGCGCGACCGTCAACAGCATCCTGCAGCGCACCGCGCACGACAAGAACCGGCCGCTGCTGCAAACGGCCGATCCGCGCAAGAAACTCGAAGAATTGATGGCGGTCCGTGATCCTTTGTACATGGAAATTGCCGATATCGTCATCGATACCGGCCGACCTAACGTACAATCGATGGTTCAATCCATCCTGACCCAGCTGGAAACCCGGGCCTGCGAGGCCTCGCCCAACTGCGTCACACAAGCCGAACCATCGATGAACGAAGAATCCACCATCCTGTTAAATGTCGAGCTGGGCGAGCGCAGCTATCCCATCTCGATCGGCCCGGCGCTGCTGCAAGACGGCGCGCTGCTGGCGCGTCACGTGCACGGCGACAAGGTCGCCATCGTCACCAACACCACCGTCGCGCCGCTGTACCTGGCGCGCGTCGAGGCCGGCTTGCGCAACGCCGGCAAGCACGTCACGTCCATCGTGCTGCCGGACGGCGAGGAGCACAAGAACTGGTCCAGCCTGATGCTGATCTTCGACGCGCTGCTGGCCGCCAAGGCCGACCGCAAGACCACGCTGATCGCCCTGGGCGGCGGCGTCATCGGCGACCTGACCGGCTATGCGGCCGCCAGCTATATGCGCGGCGTCGACTTCATCCAGGTGCCGACCACCTTGCTGTCGCAGGTCGATTCCTCGGTGGGCGGCAAGACCGGCATCAACCACCCGCTGGGCAAGAATATGATAGGCGCGTTCTACCAGCCGCGCGCGGTGATCGCCGATACCTCGACGCTGGAAACCCTGCCGGCGCGCGAACTGTCGGCCGGCCTGGCCGAAGTGATCAAGCACGGCGCCATCATCGACGCCGCCTTCTTCGACTGGATCGAAGCCAACATCGGCAAGCTGATGGCGCGCGACAAGGGCGCGCTGGCCTATGCCATCGCCCGCTCGTGCGAGATCAAGGCCGACGTGGTGCGCCAGGACGAACGCGAGGGCGGCCTGCGCGCCATCCTGAATTTCGGCCACACCTTCGGCCACGCCATCGAGAACGGCCTGGGCTACGGCGAGTGGTTGCATGGCGAGGCCGTCGGCTGCGGCATGGTGATGGCGGCCGAGTTGTCGCACCGCATGGGCCTGGTCGACGCGGCCACGGTGGCGCGCATGCGCGCGCTGGTGACGGCGGCCGGCTTGCCGGTCAAGGCGCCGGACCTGGGCACGCAGCGCTGGCTGGAGCTGATGGAAGTCGACAAGAAGAATGAGGGCGGCGCCATCAAGTTCATCCTGTTGAAACCGCTGGGCGCACCGAGCATCACCAACGCGCCGCAGGAGCTGTTGCTGGCCACGCTGGCCGCCTGCGTTTAAGCGGAGGCTGCCATGTTGCCCGACGAATTCCTCGCACCGTACGCGGCCCATTCGGCGGGCGGCGTGGGGCGCCGCTACGACGAAGCGGCGCACGCCTCGCGCAGCCAGTTCCAGCGCGACCGCGACCGCATCATCCATAGCTCGGCCTTCCGCCGGCTGGAGTACAAGACCCAGGTGTTCCTCAACCACGAAGGCGACCTGTTCCGCACCCGGCTGACGCACAGCCTGGAAGTGGCGCAGATCGGCCGTTCGCTGGCGCGCAATCTGCGTCTGAACGAAGACCTGGTGGAAGCCATTTCGCTGGCGCACGACCTGGGGCATACGCCGTTCGGCCATGTCGGCCAGGACGTGCTCAACGAATGCATGCAGGACCATGGCGGCTTCGAGCACAACCTGCAAAGCCTGCGCGTGGTCGACGAACTGGAAGAACACTACGGCGCTTACAACGGCCTGAACCTGATGTTCGAAACCCGCGAAGGCATCCTCAAGCACTGCTCGCTGAACAATGCGCGCATGCTGGGTCCGGTGGCGCAGCGCTTCATCGACCGCACGCAGCCGTCGCTGGAAGCGCAGCTGACCAACCTGGCCGATGAGATCGCCTACAACAGCCACGACATCGACGACGGCCTGCGTTCCGGCTTGATCACCATCGAGCAGTTGGAGCAGGTGGAGTTTTTTGCGCGGCTGTGGCGCGATGTGCAGCAGACTTTCCCGGGACTGTCCGGCCGCCGCGCGATTTATGAAACCTTGCGCCGCCTGATCACCGCGCTGGCCGACGACTTGATCGCCACCTCCAGCGCGCTGCTGGCCGACGCCGCGCCCAAGAGCCTGGACGAGGTGCGCGCCTCGCCGCCGCTGATCCGTTTTTCCGATCCGATGCGCAAGGACGCGACCGAGCTCAAGCGCTTCCTGCGCGAGAATCTGTATCGGCACTACAAGGTCAACCGCATGCGGGTGAAAGCCAGCCGCATCGTGCGCGAGCTGTACCACGCCTTCATGGCCGAGCCGGTGTTGTTGCCGCCGGATTACCAGGAGAAGTCGGGCGACGTCGGCAAGCAGGCGCGCAAGATCGCCGACTACATCGCCGGCATGACCGACCGCTACGCCATCCGCGAACACCGCCGGCTGTTCTCGCTCGACGAGCTCTGATTCAACTCAAGCAGCTGACCTTGAACATTCCCCGTCATTGAACAATGATGGGGGATGGACGATCAAATCGCACAACTGGGGCAGCGTGTGGCAGCCGTCGAAAAAGACACGGCTGTCATCAACGCGACTTTGGCAGCCCAGCCCTATGTCACTAAGGAAGACTTCCTCCGGGTAGAGGGCCGGGTGATGGTTATCCAGTCAAACTACGTCACCAAAGAAGAGTTTGCTCGCCTTGAAGCCAGAGTCGCCGCAATTCAAGAAAATTACGTCACCAAAGAAGAGTTTGCTCGCCTTGAAGCCAGAGTCGCCGCAATTCAAGAAAATTACGTCACCAAAGAAGAGTTTGCTCGCCTTGAAGCCAGAGTCGCCGCAATTCAAGAAAATTACGTAACCAAAGAAGAGTTTGCCCGCCTTGAAGCCAGAGTCGTCGCAATTCAAGAAAATTACGTAACCAAAGAAGAGTTTGCCCGCCTTGAAGCCAGAGTCGCCGCAATTCAAGAAAATTACGTAACCAAAGAAGAGTTTGCTCGCCTTGAAGCCAGAGTCGCTGCAATTCAAGAAAATTACGTAACCAAAGAAGAGTTTGCTCGCCTCGAAGCCAGAGTCGCTGCAATCCAGGAAAACTACGTTACCAAAAAAGACTTGGCTAAGTTGGAATCCCGCATGATCAAATGGTGCCTTGGCTCCGCGGCGTCGATTTGTACCGTAATAATCGCCGCCATCAAGCTCTGGCCTTAAAACATCCTTTGCTGCGCGGCCTTGCTGTCGCCAACCAATTCCAGCAACAGCTTCTTGATCGGCGCCGGCAGCGGGGCGTCTGGGATTTTGGCGGCGTCGTACCAGACGTGGCCGGATTCGGCTGCCATCGCCTGCCGGCGCGCCAGGGTCACGCGGTAGGGCGTGATGTGCAGCTTGTAGTGCGTGAACACATGCGTCACCGTCGACAATCGCTCGTGCGATTCCATCTCGCCGAACTTGCCTACCGCCAGCATCAGCGCATCGTCATCGACCGCTTCCACCTCATCATCCTCTGCCAGCAGATGACCGTCCAGCTCCGGCAGCGACAACAAACCGCCCCAGATGCCGCTTGGCGGACGCTGCTCCAGCAGCACCTGGCCGCCGTCGATAATCGCCAGCATCACCGCATGCTTTTCCGGGCTTACCTTCTTCGGCTTGCGCACCGGCAGATCCTTGGTGCGGTTGGTGGAGAACGCCACGCAGCGCGGCTGCATCGGACAGCGCTCGCACGACGGACTGCTGCGCGTGCACAGCGTCGCGCCCATGTCCATCAAGCCCTGCGTGTATGATTCGATCCCCTGCTCGGGCAGCAAGGCCTCCGCACGGCGCCACATCATTTCCTCGGTCTTGCGCTCGCCAGGATACGTGTCGATGCCGAACACGCGAGCGAACACGCGCTTGACGTTGCCGTCCATGATGGCCGCCCGCGTGCCGCTGGAAAACGCCGAGATCGCCGCCGCCGTCGAACGGCCTATGCCCGGCAACTCCGCCAGCAACACCGGATCGGAAGGGAATACGCCGTCATACTCGGCCACCACGCGCTGCGCGCACTTGTGCAGATTGCGCGCCCGCGTGTAGTAGCCGAGGCCGCTCCACTGCGCCATCACATCCTCGACCGGCGCCGAGGCCAGGTCGCGCAGGGTAGGGAAGCGCTCCAGGAAGCGCGCGTAATAACCCAGCACAGCCGACACCTGCGTCTGCTGCAACATGATTTCCGACAGCCAGATCAGATACGCATCGCGCGTGTTCTGCCAAGGCAGCACATGGCGTCCATGTATTTTTTGCCAGCCGATCAGATCGGCCGAGAAACTGGGATCTGCAAAGTTCTCTGCTGCTACAACCTTCATTCTGTTCCTAAGTCTTAAGCGGCGGCGTCCAGCGCCACGAATTCCGCATTGATGGCGATGCTGATCTGCCCCGCCAATTCATTGAGCCGCGCCTTCTGCGCCTCCAGCTCCTGCTGGCTGCCTTCAAACGCATCGATTTTCTGTTCCAGGCTGTCGGTCGCATCGTGGATGCGCTGGATCGACGCCAGCCGGTGTTTCAACTGGTCCTTGTGCTGGCGGATCTGCGCCTCCAGCGGCGCCATGATCACCTTCAGCCACGCCTCCGCATCGTTGTTGGCGGCGCGGAAGCAGCCGCGCACGCGCGAGGCGATGGTGTCGAAGAACTTCTCCATCAGCACCACGCGGCTGGTGGTCAGCAAGGTCGCCGTGCCGAACTGCTTGTAGTAGATCGCCTCGATGCTGGCGATCTCCTCGCGGTAATGCTCCAGCGAGAACGGCATCGGCAAGGCCAGCGTCAAGCCGTGTTCGTTGGAGAAGCGGCGGTACATCACGCCCATCATCTCGCTGATCTCCAGCGTCTTGTGCTCGGCCGCGTCGAGGTTGGCGCGGATGCGTTCGAAGTAATTGCGCACCGCTTCGCGCACGCCGGTGAAGAAGCGGCTGCGCTGCATTTCCTGCCGCACCAGTTCGATGTCGTCGCGCACGATGTCCATGCCCATGCTGGTGTACAGCTCGGTCGACAGCCGCGTGAACACGGCGCGCGTGGCCTGCAGCTTGAACAGGCTGGCGTCGAATTCCTTCTTCTCGACATCGATGCGGCGCATCATGTGCGCGATCACGCTCTGGTTCTTGCCGCGCAAGCTCTTCAGCTCGTGCAGCTGCTCGACCACGCCGCGGCTGCGGGCGTTGACCATCGCCAGCTGCGCCGTGCTCAGCGCCTGCAATTCCTCGCCCAGCTGCTTGCGCACGATTTCCTTCTTGGCCGGGATCAGCTCGTTGAACAGCGCGCTTTCCAGCGTCTGCAAACGGCTGCGCTCCAGCAGCGCCGGGTCTTGCGTGATCTTGCCCACCAGCGCCTTCTGCGCCGACACCGGGAACACCTGGCGCGGCTCCAGCGCCAATACGTGTGCCACGTTGGCCTGCTGGCGCTCGATCTCGATGTTGACCTCGGCCTCGCTGCGCAGCTCGTCCCACATGCTGTCGATCTTGTTCAGCACCACCAGCCGGCCCGCGCCCGCGCCGATGTGGTTGCGCCAGACTTCGATGTCGCTCTTGGTCACACCGGTGTCGGCGGCCAGGATGAACAGCACCGCGTGCGCGTTCGGGATCAAATTCAGCGTCAGCTCCGGCTCGGTGCCGATGGCGTTCAGGCCCGGCGTGTCCAGGATCACCAGCCCCTGCTTCAACAGCGGATGCGGGAAGTTGATGATCGCATGGCGCCACAGCGAGATTTCGACCAGGCCGGCATCGTTCAGCGTGACCGGCATGTCGGGATCGTCCTCGTCATACAGGCCGTAGCGCTTGGCTTCCTCCACCGGCACATGGCGCGTCAGGCTGACCTGCTTGAACACCTCGTGCATGTCGGCGCCGGCGTCCAGGTTCAGCGGCAGCACGGTCCAAGCGGCGGGCTGGTCGCGGTAGTCGCTGGTGGACAGGTTCTCGGCCCGCGTCTCGATCGGCAGCAGGCGGATCGAGGGCGCGAAGCTGGCGTCGTACATCAGCTCGGTCGGACACATGGTGGTGCGGCCGGCGGCGGACGGCAGGATGCGCTGGCCGTAGTCGGCAAAGAAGATGGCGTTGATCAGCTCCGATTTGCCGCGCGAGAATTCGGCGACGAAGGCCACCGACAATTTATCGTCGGCCAGCCGCGCCAGCGTGCGTACGATGCGCTGGTCGGTGGCGGCATCGGTCAGGGACGCGTCGGCCACCCAGGATTGGTAGTTCCTCAAGGCTGTCACCACGCCTTGCCGCCACGCGCTGTATTGTTCGAAATCCCTGACCATCATCTCTGCCCTTATTTTTGACAATTCACGCAGTAGAACGTGGAGCGCTGTCCCTGCTTGATCTGCCGTATCGGCGCCGCACACACCTTGCAGGGTACGCCTGCACGATCATAGACGAAATAAGTCTGCTGAAAATACCCGGATTGCCCGTTGACGCTAATAAAATCGCGCAGCGTGCTGCCGCCCTGGACGATGGCCTCGGCCAGGATTTCGCGCACGGCCTGGGCCAGCTTCTCGTAGCGCGCCAGGCTGATGCGCTTGGCCGGCGTCTTCGGATTGATGCCGGCCCTGAACAAGCTTTCCGAAGCATAAATATTGCCTACGCCGACAACGATGTCGCCCGCCAGCAGCACCTGCTTGACGGGCGCGCTGCGCTGCCGGGTTTGATCGTACAGCAATTTGCCGGTAAAGCCCGCTTCCAGCGGCTCCACGCCCAGCTCGCGCAGCAGCACGTGGTGCTCCAGCATGCCGTCGGCGTGGTCGTGCCACAGCACGGCGCCGAAGCGGCGCGGGTCTTTCATGCGCAGCACCTGCAGGCCGTCCGGCGTTTCGACAACGAGATCAAAATGATCATGTTTCTCCGGCTCTATGCCGCTCGGCATGATGCGCAGATGGCCCGACATGCCGAGGTGGATGATCAGCGTGCCATGGTCGAAATGCACCAGCAGGTACTTGCCGCGCCGGCCGATGTGCAGCACCTGGTGGCCGGCCAGCAGCTGCGGCAGCTGCGCCGGAAACGGCCAGCGCAAGCCCTCGCGGCGCAGCACCACTTCGTGCACGGTGCGGCCCTCGAGATGCGGCGCAACGCCGCGGCGGGTCACTTCAACTTCTGGTAATTCTGGCATCTGGATGGCAAACAGTCGAAATAATGAGCGGCGACACTCTGGCCGTGGCGGAATATTTGGTTACACTAGTCAAAAGACGCGATCGTTGCGTTGGGCGTAAAATCCACTGACTCTGTACCTATTGCCGACTTGCCAGGATCTTCCCTTGAAAAACGCTTTCGCCATTGTAACTCTCTCCGCCTTGCTGTCCGCGTGCGCCATCGCGCCGCAAAAACAGGGGGAGTCCGCCGCCGAGGAGCCGGCCGCGCCCGCCGAGGCGGCTGCGGACAGCGCCGCGCCGCCAGCTGCGGCACCGGTGGAGGAAGCCTTGCCCAATGTCGACCTCACCAGCGACATGTTGTACCGCATTACCAAGGCCGAGCTGGAGTTCAAGCAGGGGCGCTGGCAGGGCGCCTACATCACGATGATGGCGCTGGCCCAGCAAACCCGCGATCCGCGCCTGGCACGCCGCGCCGCCGAAATGGCGCTGGGCGCCAAGCAGGGTTCGGAAGCGCTGTCGGCGATCCGCCTGTGGCGCAGCCTGGCGCCGGATTCGGACGAGGCCACCCAATACTTCCTCGGCTTTGCCGTCGTCAATGACGATCTCGGCGAAGCGGAGCAGATCTTTGTCGAGCGCCTGAAAAATGCGCCATTGCGCGCGCGTCCGCTGGCGATGTTCCAGATGCAGCAATTCCTGCTGCGCGCCAAGGACAAGGCCGCCGCCTTCGCGCTGGAAGACCGCGTGCTGGCGCCCTACAGCGACATGCTGGAAAGCCATTTGATCCTGGCGCAGGGGGCGTTCGCGCTGGGCGACAACGAGCGCGCCCGCACCGAGGCCGAACAGGCACTGCGCATCAAGCCCGATTCCGAGCTGGCGATACTGACCACGGCGCAGGTATCGGGCGATATCGACGCGGCGCTGAAAGTGCTGTCGACCTTCCTGGACAAATATCCGAAGTCGCGCGAAGTGCGCGCCGCCTATGCCCGCATCCTGGTCGATTCCAAACAGACCGAGCAGGCTCGCAAAGAATTCCTGCTGCTGCTGAAAGACCAGCCGGACAACCTGGCCACCCTGTACGCGCTGGGCGTGATCGGCATGCAGTCCAACGATATTCCGGCGGCGGAGAAGTATTTCACCAGCTTCGTCAACGTGCTGGCCGAACATCCGAGCGACGAGCGCGATCCGTCCAAGGTGCTGATGATACTGTCGCAGATCGCCGAGCAGCGCAACGACTTCGACGCGGCCTACAACTGGCTCGACAAGGTCGACGGCGGCGACGAGAAAATCTACCTGGCCGCGCGCATGAAGATGGCGCAGCTGACTGCCCGCAAAGGCAATATCGACGAAGCCCGCAAGCAGCTGGCCGAGCTGAAGCCTACGGAGGCCGTCGACCAGGCGCAGATCTTCCAGGCCGATGCGCAGATCCTGCGCGACGCCGGCGACCACCGCGCCGCCTACACGGTGCTGGAAAACGCCGTCAAGCGCTACCCGGACAATCCCGACCTGCTGTACGACTTCGCGCTGGTGGCCGAGAAGCTGGGCCAGCTGGAGCTGATGGAAAAGGCGCTGCGCCAGGTGATGATCGCCGCGCCCGACAACCAGCACGCCTACAACGCGCTGGGCTACTCGCTGGCCGAGCGCAACGAGCGCCTGCCGGAAGCCTACTCGCTGATCGACAAGGCCATGAAGATGGCGCCCGGCGACCCGTTCATCATGGACAGCATGGGCTGGGTGCAGTACCGCATGGGCAACCTGGCCGAAGCGGAAGCAATGCTGCGCCGCGCCTATGCCTTGCGCAGCGATCCGGAAATCGCCGTGCACCTGGGCGAGGTGCTGTTCGCCAAGGGCGACAAGGCGGGCGCCCAGCAGATGTGGCAGGAAGCCCAGACCAAAGACCCGAAGAACGACGCGCTGAAAAGCACGCTCGCCCGTTTGAAACTCAGCCTGTAAGCGACGATATCACTTGATGACTTCATTTAACCTGCGCCGCCGTGCGCCCGCCGCGCTGCTGGCTTCCGTGCTGGCCGTGTCGGTGCTGGCCGGCTGCGCCACCTCCACGCCGCGCTCGGCCGCGGCTGTCGCGCCATACCGCGACAGCATCGAACTGGGCGGCGGCATCGCCGTCAATTACACCCGGGACGGCAAGGCCGAACCGATGACCGGCAGTTTCACCTGGCATCAAAGCAAGGCCGCCGCCGAGGTCACGCTGATCTCGCCGCTCGGCCAGACCATTGCCATCATCAGCGTCACGCCGGAATCGGCCACGCTCAAGCAAGGCGGCAAGCCGCCGCGCACCGCGCCCGATCTCGACAGCCTGACCGCGCAGACGCTGGGCTGGACGCTGCCGGTCTCCGGCCTGCGCGAATGGCTGCAAGGCTACGCCACCGACGCCGGCGGCAAGCGCTTCGTCGCCTCGCCGGCCAACAATACGGTCGTCACCCGCGACGGCTGGAAAATCGAATACGTCACGTGGCAAGACGATACAGCCGCCGTGCCGCAACCAAAACGCATCGACCTCACGCGCCTGGGCGCGGGGCAGGTGGATGACCTGACGATACGCATCGCCATCCGTCCGAACGCAGAATAAGCAGCACCATGACCAGTCTGAAGAATTGCCCGGCTCCGGCCAAACTCAACCTTTTCCTGCACGTGAACGGCCGCCGCGCCGACGGCTACCATCTGCTGCAAACCGTGTTCCAGCTGATCGACCACGGCGACACCCTGCATTTCGAGCTGCGCGACGACGATGCCATCCGCCGCGTGACCGACTTGCCCGGCGTGCCGGAAGAGAGCGACCTGATCATCCGCGCCGCCCGCCTGCTGCAGGCCGAGGTGCTGCGCCGCACGGGCGCGCTGCCGCGCGGCGTCGACATCGCCATCGACAAGGTACTGCCCATGGGCGGCGGCCTGGGCGGCGGTTCGTCCGATGCGGCCACTACGCTGATGGCATTGAACTCTTTGTGGCAGGCCGGTCTAAGCAAGGAAGAGTTGATGGCGCTGGGCCTGCCGCTGGGGGCGGACATCCCCTTCTTCATCTTCGGCGAGACCGCTTTCGCCGAGGGCGTGGGGGAGGCCATGCGGCCGGTGCAGGCGCCGGATTGTTGGTATGTCGTCATCGAACCGGGCGTGGCCGTGCCCACGGCTGCAATTTTTTGCTCAGAACATTTGACAAGGGATACTCCGGTCGTCATAATAACGGACTTTTCCAGCCACCTCGAAAATCGAAACGGTTTAAAAGGTTTTGGAAAGAATGACTTGCAGCAGGTAGCAACGAAGTTATTCCCGCCGGTAGCAGAGGCGATAGAATGGCTCAGTGCTTACGGTGATGCCAGGATGACTGGCTCCGGTGCTTGCGTGTTCAGTGCGGTAGCAACCGAGGCAGAAGCGGATGCGGTGCTTGCAAAAGTACCGGCGAAGTGGAAGGCCTGGAAAGCAAAAGCGCTGGATCGCCATCCGATCATCGCGAAGTTGTGATGCAGTAAAAAAATTTGGCTTAGCGTGAAAATGGCTGTAAAATACCGGCCATGTAACGACAAGCAGTCAGTTGCGTAGGGGAATCGCCAAGCTGGTTAAGGCACTGGATTTTGATTCCAGCATACCAAGGTTCGAATCCTTGTTCCCCTGCCATTCGTTTGTATCTGGACCCGTCGAGGCGCAAGTCTCCGGCCAGGTAGAGCAAAGATGGCTCAGCCCAGAGCGAGCCATTCAACTAAGATCTAAGTACAGCGCTACGCGGCTTCCGCTGGCGACTTTTCAAAAATTTTCATCGACTATCTCTGGGACTCCCAATGGCTTTCGAAAACCTGATGGTTTTTACCGGCAACGCTAATCCTGCATTGGCAGAAGGGGTCGCTAAAAATCTCGGCATCCCTCTCGGCAAGGCAAACGTTTCGAAATTCTCGGACGGCGAAGTGATGGTTGAGATTAACGAAAACGTCCGCGGTAAAGACGTCTTCGTTCTGCAATCGACTTGTGCTCCAACCAACGACAGCCTGATGGAATTGATCCTGATGGTCGACGCCCTGAAACGCGCGTCCGCTGGCCGTATCACCGCAGCTATTCCTTACTTCGGCTATGCCCGTCAAGACCGTCGCCCACGTTCGGCGCGCGTTGCGATCTCGGCCAAAGTCGTCGCGAACATGCTGGAAGAAGCGGGCGTCGAGCGCGTCCTGATCATGGATCTGCACGCAGACCAGATCCAGGGCTTCTTCGATATCCCGGTTGATAATATTTACGCTTCGCCAATTCTGCTGGGTGACCTGCAGAAGAAGAACTACCAGGATCTGCTGGTGGTATCGCCGGACGTCGGCGGTGTGGTACGTGCGCGCGCCCTGGCAAAACGCCTGGGCTGCGACCTGGCCATCATCGACAAACGTCGTCCGAAAGCCAACGTTTCCGAAGTGATGAACATCATCGGTGAAGTCGAAGGCCGTAACTGCGTGATCATGGATGACATGGTCGACACCGCAGGTACCCTGGTCAAGGCTGCCGAAGTGCTGAAAGAACGCGGCGCGAAGAAAGTCATCGCGTATTGCACGCACCCGGTGCTGTCCGGCCCGGCGATCGAGCGCATCACCAATTCGTCGCTGGACGAGCTGGTTGTGACCGACACGATCCCGCTGTCCGATTCGGCCAAGGCTTGCGGCAAGATCCGTCAGCTGACCTGCGCACCGCTGCTGGCAGAAACGTTCAAACGCATCATCAAGGGCGATTCCGTGATCTCCCTGTTTATCGACTAAGATAAACTGTTTAGCCAGTTTTTCATGGCGCGACAGGCATAAATTGCTTGTCGCGCCTTTGCTTTTCCCGGTTTCATGAGCGCAGTCAGCTCATTTTCGAAGCACCCTGGTCGCGGGGGCTTCATAACACGGGGCGCGAGCCCTGTTATTTTTGGAGTTACACATGAAAGTTGTTGCATTCAAACGCGAATTGCAAGGTTCCGGAGCGAGCCGCCGCCTGCGCAATTCGGGCCAAACCCCAGGCATCATCTACGGCGGTACCGAAGCGCCAGTGACCATCTCGCTGGACCACAACGCGCTGTACCACGCGCTGAAAAAAGAAGCCTTCCACTCGTCGATCCTGGATCTGGAAATCGACGGCAAGACCCAGCAAGTTCTGCTGCGCGACTTCCAAGTCCACGCATACAAACAACTGGTTCTGCACGCTGACTTCCAGCGCGTTGATGCTTCGAAAAAAGTGCACATGAAAGTTGCTCTGCACTTCGCTAACGCCGACGTGTCCCCAGCAGTCAAACTGCACGGCGCCACCATCAGCCACGTAGCCAACGAAATCGAAGTTTCGTGCCTGCCAAAAGACCTGCCAGAGTTCGTGACCGTTGACCTGTCGACCATCGACGTTGGCCACTCGCTGCACATCGCTGACCTGGTTCTGCCAGCTGGCGTGACCGCTGTCACCCACGGCTCGAACCTGACCATCGCTACCGCTTCGGTACCAGCTGGTCACGTTGCTGCTGAAGCCGCTGCTGCTGAAGCTCCAGCTGCTGACGCTAAGCCAGCCGCCAAGGCCAAGAAGTAATCACTGACGCCGCCTTCGGGCGGTTGCAGGAAAAAGCCCCCGCCAGTGCTTCATGCCGGCGGGGGTTTTTGTTTTTTAAGCGATAATCACGTTTCTCTTTTTTCGACCACACGTCATGCCTATACGTCTCATCGTCGGCCTCGGCAATCCCGGCCCCGAATACGAACAAACCCGTCACAACGCCGGCTTCTGGCTGGTGGACAACCTCGCCAACGACATCGGCGCGCGCCTGCAGCGCGAGACCAAGTACAACGCGCTGATGGCCAAGGGCTCGGTGGCCGGCAACGAAGTCTATCTGCTGGAACCGCAGACGTATATGAACCGCTCCGGCCAGTCGGTGGGCGGCCTGTGCCGCTTCTTCAAGATCACGCCGGACGAAGTGCTGGTCGTGCACGACGAGCTGGACCTGATGCCCGGCACCGCGCGCCTGAAAAAGGGCGGCTCCTCGGGCGGCCACAACGGCCTGAAGGACATCACCGCCGCGCTGGGCACGCAGGATTACTGGCGCCTGCGCCTGGGCATCGGCCATCCGCGCACGCTCAGCCTGGCGCAGCAGGTGGCCGACTTCGTGCTGCACCGCCCGCGCCGCGAAGACCAGGAGTTGATCGAGCAGTCCATCGACAAGTCGCTGCTGGTGATGCCGCTGATCGTCGAGGGCAAGTTCGACGCGGCCACGATGAAGTTGCATACAGCCTGATCCGCCGGTGGTATGCTGGTCCGATTATCCCCGGACCAGGAAACCACCGATGAAGCTGCTTCCAGTTGCCGCATTATTGTGCATCCACGCCGCCCAGGCGCAGGATGCGTCCGCCGTCGCCAGCCAGATCAACGGCATGTATCCCAAGCTCGATGCGATCTACAAGGATCTGCACGCGCATCCCGAGATCGCCTTCCAGGAAGAACGCACGGCCGCCAAGCTGGCCGCCGAGATGCGCGCCATCGGCTTCGAGGTGACGGAAAAAGTCGGCAAGACCGGGGTGGTGGCGATCTACAAGAACGGCGCCGGCCCGACCGTGCTGGTGCGCACCGAGCTCGACGGCCTGCCGATGGAGGAAAAATCCGGCTACGCCTATTCCAGCAAGGCGCACGCGCTGTTGGACGGCAAGGATACGATGGTGGCCCACAGCTGCGGCCACGACGTCCACATGACCGCCTGGCTGGGCGCGGCGCGCGCGTTGGTGGCGCTGAAGTCGCAGTGGAAGGGCACGCTGATGTTCATCGGCCAGCCGGCCGAGGAAACCGTCAGCGGCGCCAAGGCCATGCTGGACGACGGCCTGTTCAAGCGCTTCCCGAAACCGGACTACGCCTTCGCGCTGCACACCTGGCCGCTGGCCCATGGCACCATCGGCTACAACAGCGGGCCGGTGTCGTCCAACTCGGACGCGATTGAAATCACTTTTAAAGGTCGCGGCGGCCACGGCTCGGCGCCGGACAAGGCGCTCGACCCGATCACCATCGCCGCCCGTTTCGTGGTGGACGTGCAGACCGTGATCAGCCGCGAAAAAGATCCCAAGGAATTCGGCGTCGTCACCATCGGCGCGATCAATGGCGGCACGGTCGGCAACATCATCCCGGACACGGTGCGTGTGCGCGGCACGATACGCTCATACAGCCCGGAAGTACGGGCGAAACTGCTGGCCGGCGTGCGCCGCGTCGCCAACGCCTCGGCCGCGATGGCCGATGCGCCGGCGCCGGATGTGGAGCTGATTACCGGTGGCGCCGCGATTGACAACAGCGATGCGCTGGTCAAGCGCACCGAGGGCGTGCTGAAAAAAGCCTTTGGCGACGCCAACGTCGCGCGCATGCCGGCGATGACGGCCAGCGAAGATTTCTCGGCCTACGTCAACGAAGGTGTGCCGGGCATGTTCTTCTTCACCGGCGTCTACGATCCGAAAGCGGTGGCCGAGGCGGCCAGGCCGGGCGGCAAGCCGATCGCCTTTAACCACTCGCCGTACTACGCGCCGGTGCCGGAACCGTCGATCAAGACCGCCGCCCAGGCGATGACGCTGGCCGTCATGAACGTGCTGGGCGGATCAAGCGCCAAACCATAAACGCCAGCGCGGCCACGCCCAGCAGCAGCACACCCCACAGCACCACCAGGCGCTGCCGGGCGGCGTTGGTGGCTTCCAGCGTGGCGCTGGCATCGGTGGCGCTGCTGCCTTGCTGCTGAACCGCAGGACCGGCGCTGACTTGTTCCAGTTTTTGCAGTTCCGCATCCGAGAAACCGGGCGCTACCTGATTCAACTCGCGCACGGCGGGCGTGGCGCGTTCGCGGCCGACCGCCAGCGTGTAGGGACCATTGCCGCTGGCGAGGAAGATCAACGTGGCCGGCTGCCAGCTCAATCGTAAAGCGGGCCTTGCCGTTGTTGGCGCCGTGGTCCGCAGCACCCATTGCGTCGCATGCACGGACGGCACGTCGAGGTCGCCGGAGCTGCGCACCTGGTCGCCCTGCGCGATGCGGTAAAACGTGGAACTGATCAGCGGATCGAAACGCCAGGTGGGACCTTGCCCCGTTTGCCTTGCCGGTAGTTCACGGTAGCTGCCCAGCGTGCCGGACAGCACGACATTGGGCTCGCTGAATTGCAGCCCGGCCTTGC
The DNA here is from genome assembly GCF_009380165.1 of Rugamonas rivuli. Taxonomy (GTDB): domain Bacteria; phylum Pseudomonadota; class Gammaproteobacteria; order Burkholderiales; family Burkholderiaceae_D; genus Rugamonas; species Rugamonas rivuli. The sequence continues at coordinate 105,588 of NZ_WHUF01000011.1, read as the reverse complement.
TGGGCGCGACGGCCGGCGGCACGGCGTAGACCAGGTCTTGCGCCTGCCGGCCCGTGGCCGCTTGCAGCAGCAGTTGCTCGGTGGGCAGTGCGACATCGGCCCGGATCAGCTGCTCGGCCGTGATGGCGGCGAACTGCAAGGGCGCACCGCTGCGCCAGCTGAGACGGGCATAGCGGAAGCTGCGCGCGTCGAATTCCAGCCTGTCGTTGGACAGCGTCTGCGCATCCTTGTTGACCAGCCAGTTCAGATCGGCCGCGCCGACCGTGTCCCAATGTTTCATGTCGGTGCTGGTTTCCAGCCAGACTTGCGCGCTGTAGTCCTGCTGGCCGGACGGCAGCGTGAAGCGCAGTGCGCTGACCGGCGTGGCGGCCGCATCCTTGCCGAGGTCGAGCACCAGCCCCGCCAGGCGCGGCTGGCCGTTGGATTTGTCGCGTTGCTCGTCGGGGCGCACTTTGACGGACAGCAGCCGTCCGTCGGGCGCGGTGCTCACGTCCAGATCCAGCTGCGAGGCCGATGCGTTCGCGGCCATCAGCGGGAAGACCGTCAACGGCAGGTCGCGCCGGCTGGTGCGTACCGCTTGCATCGGCGTGCGCAGCGCGAAGGGCTGCAAGGCGCCGCTAGCGTCGAACACGCGCACGTCATCCAGCAGCGGCGAGCGTGCGTGCAGGTAGACATCCTTGGGCAGCCGCACTTGCAGCACGCCCTGCCTGGCGCTTGTGGTCAGCGGCAGCAGGTGGGTGTAGTCCTGCGGCGCGTCGCTGGCCGCTGCGGTGGAGATGGCCGAGGCGGCCATCGCCGCGATCAGGATATGTTTCATTTGTTCTCCGTTGCGGAAGGGTAGGGTGCAAGATAACCGATGCCGACCATCAGCGCGCCCACGCCGAGGAAGGAAACGATGCGCTCGACGCCGCCCACGTTCGACAGGTCGACCAGGAACAGCTTGGCGACCACCAGTCCCAGCAACACCGCGCCGCTGATCCAGACGGTGCGCAGCGCGCGCCTGGCAGCAAAGCGCATCAGCAGCAGCGCCGTGATGCTCCACACCAGCGACAGCATCGCCTGCACGAATTGCGAGGCGAACATGGCGTCGAATTCATACGGCACGTTCATGTAGTTCGAGACGGTGCGCAGCAGCGCCAGGTTGAGCCAGCCATAGCCCAGCAGCGCCGCCAGCAGCGGCATCGGCGCGATCCAATGCGCAGGCCAGTTGGCGAGCAGGAAGGTACGCACTGTGCCGTCGGCTTCGCTGCCGCTCAGCAGGCGGTAGCAGCCGTAGGCCATCAGCATGGCGAAGCAGGTGGTCAGGTCCAGCGGATTGAGCAGCGGGACGTAGGGCAGCGGCGCCATCGCGCCGTTCTGCGTCAGGTTCCAGACGGCGACCAGGGTCAGCGCCCAGCCGCAAGCCAATGGAATCAGACGTCGGCGATACCAGTCGGCCAGCGGCGCGACCGGCCAGCCGCCGGCGCGGGCGCGCTGCATCAGCCAGCCGACGGCGGCCATCATCAGCCAGGCCGGAATGAAGCGCACCCAGCTGGCGCTGGTCTCCCAGCCCGCGTCGGCCAGCAGCTGCGCTTCGGCGCTGTCGGCGCCGTGCAGCCAGCGTGTGATCCAGATCGCCGCGACGGGCCAGATCATCAGCCACAGGCCGCCGGTGCGCACGCAATGCAGCAAGTGCAGCTGGATGCTACCCAACGGCCAGTCGTTGGCGGACCAGGCGCGCATCAGCCACTCGCCCGCCAGCCACAGCGCGGCGTAGGCCAGCCATGTGGATGCGGCCGGTAAGTGATTGCCGCCATACAGGCTGACGAGCATGGCGACGCTGGCGACCGTCAAACCGATCCAGGTGGGCTCGGCCAGCGTGCGCAGGCGCGGCCATTGCAGGCGGCGTGCCAGAGTGACGATCGCAAACGCGTTTGCGGCCAGCAGCATGCCGTAGATGCCGGGACCGAGGATGTCGTCGCTGGTCCATGCGCCGGCCGTCATGATCTGGTAGCGGATCGACAGCCAGCTCGCCAGGTCGGGCAGGATCAGCGCGAACCACCACAGGCCGGCCCACAACATCGTCAGGCGAGACAGACCGTAGCTGGTGGTGCCCGGCTCGCGGCCGTCGTGCCGCATCAGCGCCCAGCTGCTGAACAGCGCGCCGGCGCAGATCATGGCTGCACCCAGGATCGGCCGGTCGAACAGGTCGGGTGTCGCTTCGATCCAGTTCCATTGCGTCAGCGCCAGGACGGCCAGCATCACGCCTGCAACGGCCTGGGCGATCAAGGCGAAGCCGCTGGCCAGTTGCCATGCCATCTTGCGGGCGATGAAGTACAGTGTTGCCGCTGCGACCAGTGCGCTGACCACCAGCAGGTTGGCCTGGCTGGCGCCGTCGGTGCGCAGGAAGATTTCGGTCCAGGCGCCGGCGATCATCCAGATCGATGCGAAGGCGAGGAACAGCGCCGCCAGCGCGGTGAACAGTTTCGTGCCGCTGTCCTGCTGCGCGCGGAAGCGGGTCGCCATCAGGAAGGCGGTGATCGACAGCAGGATGAAGCCCAGCCACAAATTGGATTCCAGCGCGCTTTCCGGCGACAGTCCACTGACGGTGCCGAAGAACGACAGCCACGCGCCGGCTTGCACCAGCAGGCCGAATACCCACGCCAGCGTCTGCTTCTGGCGCAGGCCGATCCAGACGATGCCGGCGCCTTCCAATGCCCACGCGGCGGAAGTCCAGCGGCCGTCGAGCGCGAACGGGATCGCCAGCGTGCCGAACACGATGCCCAGCGCGAGGAAGGCGTCGGCCAGCAGGGCGACCTTGTCGCGGCGGCGCAGCACGGTCGCCAGGCCGATGTACAGCAGGCCCAGCGCCAGCGCGGAGTAGGCCACGCCGAACGGGTAGCCGCGCACCAAGCTGAATTGCAGGCCGAAGCCCAGCATCGGCGTGCCGAACACCAGCGTGCCGTCGACGTAGTTCTTCAGTTTGACCGATTGCTGGCGCGCATAAGCCAGCGGGATCGAGACGTAGAACGCGAAGAACAGCAGCAGGAACAATTGCACCGACAGATAATTTTCCGGCGTGTAGCGCAGCACGCCCCAGGCGGTGCCGATGGCGAAGGTGAAGGCGAAGCCGAGCAGGTTCAGCGGACGCCATGAGCGCAGCAGGGCCAGCGCGAACACGCCGGCGTTGAGCAGCGCGTAGTACGAGAACAGGCCGATGTGGCTGCCACCGCCGGTGGACGCGAGGATGGGCGCGGCAAAGCCGCCGACGATGCCGAAGATGGCCAGCCACATGGCGTCTTGCAGCACGGCGAGCAGGCAGGTGAAGACGGTAAGCACGAACAGCAGTGCGAAGGCGAGCGAGCCGGGGATCAGCTGGTACATGCGGAAGGCGCCGAACGTCACCAGCATCAGCACGGCCAGCGCTGCGCCTTGTACCGGCAGGCTGATCGCGGGGCGGCTCAGGCGGATGCACCAGCCCCAGGCCAGCAGTGCGATGTCTGCCAGTACGATGCCGGCCAGGCGGAATTCGATAGGCACGCTGACGCGCGCGGCTGTGTACTTCAGCAGGAAGCTGACGCCGATGAACAAGATCAGCAAGCCAAGCTTGGCGACCAGGTTGCCGCCGAAGAGCCAGGCCTTGGCGGCCACCAGCCATTGCGGAGGTGCTTGCTCGCGGCGTGGTGTCGGCGGAGGAATAGGTTCGAAGGGGCGTGGAGCTGGATGTTGAATTGCCGGCGTTGGCGCAGACCCAGACGCAGACGCAGACGCATACGCAGGGGCAGGCGACGGCTCGGTCACAGGCGCAGGCGTTGGATCGGGCCCCTGCCTCGGCTGCGCGGGAGCGGTCACGGATGGCGGTGGCGTTGGGACGATGGCCGGCGTGGACACTGGCGCGGCTGCTGCGGCGGCGGGCGCCTGTATCGGCGTCGGCATCGCAACGGGCACCCGAGCGGCAAATGAAGGCGGCGTTGGGGCAACAGCGTGCGCGGCCGGCGCGGCCGCAGAAGGGGCAGCCGGCGCGGGCTGCGTTGCTTGCCGTGCTTCGGCAACGCGCTGCATCGCCGATTGCATTTCGCGCAGCGCATCCACGTCCCGCTGCAACTCCGAAGCGACCTTGCGGGCCTGGCGCGCTTCGTTGCGCGCGCGCCAGGCGATACTCAGCGTGAAGACGCCGAAGATAAACAAAAGGAATTCCATTGAGCGGCTCCCTTGAAGCAATCTTGCAAAGTATCACATCTGCAACATTGCCTCAATCGAAACGCTCAATGTTTCAACGCCTTATTTATTGCTAGCGATCCAGCGGTCCACGCGGGCTTCCAGGATCGGCAGCGGCAACGTACCGTCGCCGATCACGACCTCGTGGAATTTCTGGTAGCTGAACTTGTCGCCCAGCGCCTGCTGCGCACGCGCCCGCAGTTCCAGGATCTTCAGCGAGCCGATCTTGTAGCTCAGCGCCTGCGCAGGCCACACCATGTAGCGCTCGATCTGGTTCTTGGCGCGCGCCTCGCTCCAGCCCAGCGTGTCCGCCAGATAGGTGATGGCTTGCTCGCGGCTCCAGCCCTTGGCGTGCATGCCGGTGTCGACCACCAGCCGCGCCGCACGCAGCATCTCCGCGTTCAGGTGGCCGTAGTAGGCCACCGGATCTTCATACAAGCCCATCTCGCGGCCCAGTGTCTCCGAGTACAGCGCCCAGCCTTCGGTATAGGCCGCGCTGTTCGGATTCTCCGTGCTGAACTTGCGGAAGTCCGGCAAATCCAGCTCCTTCAGCAGCGCCGCGTGCAGGTGGTGGCCCGGCACGCCTTCGTGCAGGAACAGGCTGACCATGTCGACCCGGCTGTATTTCTTCGGATCGTTGACCACAGGCCAGAACACGCCCGGATGCGAGCCGTCCGCCGCCGACGGCGTGTAGTGGTCGGACGCCGTGGCGCGCGTCAGCTCCGGCTCCAGGTGCAGCTCCAGCTTGGCTTTCGGGACCAGGCTGAAGTAGGTCGGCAGCTTGGTCTGCACGGTGCCATATATTTCGCGGTAAGCGTCCAGCACCTGCTCGTCGGTGCTGAAGATCTTGAATTTATCCTGCGCCGCCACCCACTGCGGCAATTGTTTTTCCGGACCGTCGTAGCCCAGCTTGGGACCGAGCGCGGCCAGCTGCTGCTGGATGCGCGCCACTTCCTTCAGGCCCAGCGCGTGCACCGCGTCCGGCATCAGCGGCAGGTTGGTGCTGTCCTTGATGCGCGCGGCGTACCAGGCGGCGCCGTTCGGCAGCGCGCTCCAGCCGGTGCTGGCGCGGCTGGCCGGCAGGTATTCATTTTCCAGGAAACTCACCAGACGGTTCAGCGCCGGCGCGATCTTGGCGTCGACTGCCTTCAGGTAGGCGGCCGTCAGTTTCTGCTTGTCGGCGGCGGAGAAGCCGGCCGGCAGGCGCGTCGCCGGCGAGTAGTAGATGCTGGTTTCCGGCGTTGCGCTGCGCAGGTTCTGGAACTGCGGCAGCATCGCCACCGTGATCGCCTTCGGCTGCACGATGCCGCTGCGTATGCCCAGCTTCATGTTGGCGATGGCCTGGTCTATCCATGCCGGCAGCTGGTTCAGTCGGCTCAGGTAGGCCTGCTGCTGCTTGACCGTACCCAGCGGCTGCGAACCGTTGCCGTCGGCGTAGTTGGCCAGCGTGGTGATGACGTTGTCGAAGTGGTTCAGCGGCAGCAGGTGTTCGGGGAAGGACTCCAGTTGCATCGCGTTGTTCAGTTCATACGACAGCAGGTCGTAGGTCAGTTGGTCCTGCTGGCCGAGCTGGTCGCGGCGCACCGTCATCAGCTGCTTCTGCATCTGGCGGTACAGCGTGAACTGCTGCGCGCGCACCTTGGGCGAGATGCTCAGGCCGAGCTGGTCATCGTAGCGGCTGTCGCCGTTGGCGGTGGCGAACAGCAGCGGCTCGAACTTGCAGCGCGCCATGTGGAAGGCCGCAGCCAGCTTCGCCAGCTGCTTCTGTGCGAGTTTCGCTCCCACCCCGGCCTGCTGCGTGTGGGCCGGTTTGGCGGCGGCCTGCGCCGGCGGCGCTCCGATCAGCAGGGCGGCAATCAGGGCGGAAGTGGTCAGCGCGGCGAGCGGGCGTGCAGATGGCATAGGTGTCCTCGGAGTTGAGATGATTTGCGCCCAGCAGTCTAGCATTTGTCGATCCGGTTTACTCATCGCGGGAAAAATTGCGTATTCTATGGATGCCGCGAACCGGCACACCCATAAAAACGAGACCAGTATAAAAAGCGAGACGAAAACATGCACATAGAAGATAGCGCAACCGCAGTGGCCCCGCACGCAAGGAAGGAGGCACACGCCGCGCCGGCGCGCGCACTCACCCGGCAGGACTACAAGACCCTGTCATTGTCGGCCCTGGGCGGCGCCCTGGAGTTCTACGACTTCGTTATTTTCGTGTTCTTCACCGCCGTGCTCGGCAAGCTGTTCTTCCCGCCGTCGATGCCGGACTGGCTGCGGGTCTTGCAGACCTTCGGCATCTTCGCCGCCGGCTACGTGGTGCGTCCGCTGGGCGGCATCATCATGGCCCACTTCGGCGACTTGCTGGGACGGAAAAGAATGTTCACCATGTCCATCCTGCTGATGGCCGTGCCGACCTTGCTGATGGGCCTGTTGCCGACCTATGCCAGCATCGGCCTGGCCGCGCCTGTGCTGCTGTTGCTGCTGCGCGTGATGCAGGGCGCGGCGGTCGGCGGCGAAGTGCCTGGCGCGTGGGTGTTCGTTTCGGAGCACGTGCCGGCCCGCCATATCGGCTATGCCTGCGGTACGCTGACTGCGGGCCTGACTGCCGGCATCCTGCTGGGTTCGGTGGTCGCCACCGGCATCAACACCGCCTTCACGCCGGACCAGGTGGCTGATGGCGCCTGGCGCCTGCCGTTCCTGCTGGGCGGCATCTTCGGCCTGGGCGCGATGTACCTGCGCCGCTGGCTGCATGAAACGCCGGTGTTCGCCGAGCTGCAACAGCGCAAGGCGCTGGCCGCCGAAATGCCGCTCAAGACCGTGCTGCGCAACCATCGCGGCCCGGTCGTGATCTCGATGCTGCTGACGTGGATGCTGTCGGCCGCCATCGTCGTGGTCATCCTGATGACGCCGACGCTGCTGCAAAAAATCTACGGCTTCGATCCGCATACCTCGCTGGTGGCCAATACCGTGGCGACGCTGTGCCTGTCGATAGGCTGCCTGGTGGCCGGCGTGCTGGCCGACCGCATCGGCGCGCGCACCACCCTGTTCGGCGGCGCCTTGCTGCTGGCGGTCTGCACCTATGTGTTCTACACCACCATCAAGGGTAGCCCTGATCTGCTGCTGCCGTTGTATGCGCTGGTCGGCTTCAGCGTCGGCGTGGTCGGCGCCGTGCCTTGCGTGCTGGTCAAGGCCTTCCCGGCGCAGGTGCGGTTCTCGGGCCTGTCCTTCTCGTACAACCTGTCGTACGCGATCTTCGGCGGCCTGACGCCGGTGGTGGTGGCGCTGATGCTGAAGAATAATCCGCTGGCGCCGGCCTACTACGTCATCGCGGTGAGCGTGATCGGCATGATCACGGCGCTGTTCGTCAAAGAGCGGATGGACATCGCCTGAGTCAGATCGCGACCGGCCGTTCGCCAGCGCGCCGCCGGTCGCGCAGCAGCAGGAAGGGGCGCTCCAGCGCCACGTGCAGCAGCCACGCGGCGGCCCAGGACATGGCGCCGTAGACCGCCAGGAACAGCAGGCTGGCCGTTGCCGGCGCCAAGCCGCGGGACAGCGCCCGGCACGCCAGCATGGCCGGTTCGATCAGCGGGTAGTGCACCAGATACAGCGCATACGACAGCCTGGCGATGTAGCGCAACGGCCGCGCCGCGCCAAACGCAGGCAGCCGGCGATTGACGGCCAGGCCGCAGCGCACCAGCAGCGCAAACAGGCAGGACGACAGCACGATGATCCAGCAGACCGCCGGCCAGTCGCCATGCCCCAGCCAATCGCGGTACATGAGCAGCATCAGCGGCAGCACGGCCAGCGCCACGAACAACGGACGCGGCGCCTGACGCGTGCTGGATGCGCCGTGCTGTACGGCGACCATCACGCCCGCAAGGATGCCCGGCACCGCATGGTGGAACGGCGCGCGCACCATCCAGAAGAAGGCCGCATAGTCGCCCGGCGCAACGCCCGCCGCGCCGGCCAGCATGGACCGGCACACCAGCCCCATGGCCGCCGCCAGCAGCACGCAGGCGATGCCGGTACGCAGCCGCAGCAGCAGGAACAACAGCAGCGGCGCGGCCAGGTAAAACTTCTCCTCCACCGCCAGCGACCACAGCGTGACCATGACATCCGAGCCGAGATAATCCTGCAGGAACAACAGGTGGGTGACGAACGACAAACTGGTGAACGCGGCGCCCGGCTGCCACGGTGCGGCCAGCCAGCACAGCAGGATCACGCCCCAGTACAGCGGCAGCGTGCGGAACGCGCGCCGCCGGTAGAAGTCCAGCACGGCGGCGCGGCTGAAAGGCTGCGCCTGCGGCCCGGCGAAATGCGTGCCGATCAAAAATCCGCTCAACACAAAGAACAAGTCCACGCCCAGCCAGCCATTGAGCGACAGCACCGCCAGCGGACCGCCGGGCACGATGCCGAAAGCGCCCTGCGACGCCATCGCCCAATGCCGCGCCAGCACCAGCAGGATCGCCACCGCGCGCAGCGCGTCGAGCACCGGGTAGCGCCCGGGATTGCCGGCCAGTCCCTTGCGCTCGGAGACGGGCATGGTCAGCCTATCTTCAATGCGCTTTGCACATCGCGCTTGCGCAGCTTCCAGATGATCGAGTCGACGATGTAGTGATGGAAGTTGATGCCCTGGTAGGCGATGACGACCAGCGGCACCATGGTGTAGTTGGCGAACCAGGCATTGGAGGCGTCGATGGAGCGGTACACCACGCCGGTCAGCGCCACGCAGGCCATCAGGTAGAGCGGCCAGCGGCCTTCCTGGCTGAGCCAGGACAGCGCCAGTTGCTGCCGGTTGATGCCGCCCTTGAACTGGTTGGAATTGAACAGCCAGACAAAGGCGATGTACTGCGCGTTATGCCACACGTTGATGACCAGCCAGCCGGTCGTGATGTCGCGGATCGCTGCATAGGACACCAGGTAGATCACGTAGTGCGAACACAGGTAGGCGAAATGCAGCAGCCCCAGCGTGCCCGCGCGCAGCGCCCGCAGCTGCGCCGCCAGCCACCACGCCAGGCAGGCGCCCGCCGCCGCCAGCGCGGACTGCGCCAGCCACTGCGGCGCCGGCAGCTTCCACACTTCGATGCCCAGGAAGGTCGATTCCGGGCGCGCGCTCATCATCAGGAAAGCCGCCACCGGCACCAGGTAAAAGGTGACACGGTTGAACATGGCATTGCCGGCCTGGGCGCTGCGCGTCTTCATGCCGTAGGCTTTGTTGATGCCTTCGCTCTGCCGCGTGTAGTGATACCACTGCCAATGCATGTACAGCGTGGCGACCGCCGTTACGCCGCCCCAGCGTATCAGCAGGTAGACGCCGGCGAACACGGCCACCGGCAGTGGCAGCAGCAGGGCCCAGTGCTGGCGGGCCGACTTCATGTCGAACAGCAGCCGGGTGTAGGTGGAAATGACATGATGGTAGCCAAGCAACGCCAGGTCCAGCGTGAGTATCAGCACCACGTATTGCGGATAGCCGAGCGCCAGCGCGCCCATCGTCAGGGCCAGCAAAGGTATGCCCAGCACGAACAGGCGATCGAATCGCCTGCTGCGCATGTAGATCGGGGCCGTCTCGGCGATTGCGGACATGGCGTGGACTCCGGCGGGTGGCACTGTCTGTATGATAGTGCTATACGGCAATAAGTCCACCATTCCTTTTTGGAGTGTTGCTCCGGCTTATTTTGCTCCGGCGGAATGCCGTTCATGGCCGGTTTTTTTGAAGAGTGGGGGCGAGGGAGGTACAATTGACCCTTGAACGCTTTAAAAAGCACGAATTTCCAGAAAACGCCCCTCGGCGGCCGTTTTTCACCAGCCGCTTGCCGGCGAAATTGATAATTAAAGGTTTTTCATGAGTCTCCAATGCGGCATCGTCGGCCTGCCTAACGTCGGCAAGTCCACCCTCTTCAACGCCCTGACCAAGGCCGGCATCCCGGCCGAGAACTATCCGTTCTGCACCATCGAGCCTAACGTCGGCGTGGTCGAAGTGCCGGATCCGCGCATGGGCGCGCTGGCCGACATCGTCAAGCCGGAACGCATGGTCAACGCCATCGTCGAGTTCGTCGACATCGCCGGCCTGGTGGCGGGCGCGTCGCAGGGCGAGGGCCTGGGCAACCAGTTCCTGTCGCACATCCGCGAAACCGACGCCATCGTCAACGTCGTGCGCTGCTTCGAAGATGACAACGTGATCCACGTGGCCGGCAAGGTCAGCCCGCTGGACGATATCGAAGTGATCCAGACCGAGCTGGCGCTGGCTGACCTGGGCACCGTGGAAAAAGCCATCCACCGCGAAAACAAGAAAGCCCGTTCCGGCGACAAGGACGCCGCCAAGCTGCTGGCCATCATGGAGCGCATCGTGCCGCACCTGAACGAAGCCAAGCCTGTGCGCGCCATGGGCCTGGACGCCGATGAAATGGCCCTGATCAAGCCGCTGTGCCTGATCACCGCCAAGCCGGCCATGTACGTGGCCAACGTATCCGACACCGGCTTCACCAACAACCCGCTGCTGGACCAGCTGACCGCCTACGCCGCCACCCAGAACGCGCCTATCGTCGCCATCTGCGCGTCGATCGAAGCGGAAATCGCCGACCTGGACGACGCCGACAAGACCGCCTTCCTGAGCGACATGGGCATGGAAGAGCCAGGCCTGGACCGTCTGATCCGCGCCGCCTACAAGCTGCTGGGTCTGCAGACCTACTTCACCGCCGGCGTGAAAGAAGTGCGCGCCTGGACCATCCACATCGGCGACACCGCACCGCAAGCGGCCGGCGTGATCCACACCGACTTCGAACGCGGCTTCATCCGCGCGCAAACCATCGCCTACGACGACTACATCCAGTACAAGGGTGAAGGCGGCGCCAAGGAAGCGGGCAAGATGCGCGCCGAGGGCAAGGAATACGTGGTCAAGGATGGCGACGTGCTGAACTTCCTGTTCAACGTCTGACAGTCTCACGAGTGACCTCTTAAAGCCGCGAATTCCGCGGCTTTTTTTATTGTTGTTTGCAGCGGCGACAATGCAGAGATACAAATTGATACTTATATGACAATGGCGTAAATTCAATATTTCAGTTAAATACTCTTTACAAGGCGGAAAATTATGTCAGGTACTGTTAGCAAGCTGCTGTCAGGCGCGGTCATCGCCATTGCATTTTTTTCCGCTAGTTCAAAGGCTGCAACCTATAGCAATACCAACGATGGCTCTTATGGCTATTTCATAGGATTTGATACCGTCGAGGTGGGCGAGGTATTTACGGCGCCGGAGTCGCATTTGACTAACTTTTCATTCTTCTCCGCGCACTATCCGGATAACAGCCATGGGGACGTGGACTTCATCATATCCGCATGGAGTGGCGTCGATTCGGTTGGGGTTCCCTTGTATTCCACCTTGCTGCCGTATAACCCCGGTCAGCCCGTGAGTGCGCAGAATATCAGCGTCACTCTGCAACGAGGGCAGCAATATATTGCCTACCTGAGCAGCCGGGGTGTGCCATCAGCTACGCCAGGTGTCATGCTCGCGGGGAATGCGGTGACTGACCCGTTGGGCGGTCAAGCCTACGTTCGATTCTTCGGCGCCGCTCCTGGAAATGGGATTCCTGCCGGATGGTTTTCTGCGTCGCCGAACACGAATCTGTCTTACTCGATGACCTTTACCAGCGCCGTCCCTGAGCCGGAGTCTTATGTGATGTGGCTGGCCGGTCTTGGTTTCATCTGCGCCGTGCGTAGCACCGGGCGAAAACTTCGGCGATAGGGTTCGCGGCACCTGTCCGCCTGCGGTCGATCTTGTTCGGAAGCGTACACTTGCGCGCGGCCTGGCAAGAGTGAAACCCCCGCAGCATCAACGACTTAGCAAGTGGCACAGCGCTTGCTGTGAGTGTGGCGATCCTCGTTCGATCATCCACACTCACAGGAGCCTGAACCATGACTATGTATCGCCTCTTCACCCGCTTGTGCACCATCCTCGCCGTCAGCGGCGGCATGCTGTCCTCCGCCCTGGCCGCCGACAGCCGCGGCCCGGCGACGCCGGAAGAAATCGCGCGCGTCGTCCAGATCGCCGCAGCGTCCGACAAAGATCCCCTGGCCACGATGGCGTCCGCCGATGGCCGCTGGTTCCAGAAATGGTCGGACGATGTGCCCGACTACAGCTTCGGTCCCGACCAGGGCGCGTTCTGGCTGATGAACGGCGCCGCCAAGGGCGACGTGAAACGCGCTGTCATCTTCCAGCACATGGTGAGCACCGCGGCTTACCAGGTCCAGCACCAGATCCACGATCCGCAAAAGAACAAGGACGATTTCGAAGCCAAGACCGTCGCCGGCCTGGAAGGCGTGCTGCGCGCTTATGAAAGCTTGCTTGCCGCCCGTCCCGACAATCGTTCCGCGCAATTGGACGAAGCCATCGCCGCCCGCGACAAAGGCACGCTGCTCGCCTTCGTCCGCGCGCTGCCGCCCATGCCCAAGCGCTGAGGCCAGCCATGCCCTTGCGACGACATATCCTGGCAGCGGCGCTGCTGCTGGGCGCAGGCCTTGCGCACGCGCAGCCTGCGTCCTCTTCCGCAGAGAACCGGCTGATCGAAGAGATCGGCCAGCGGTCCCGTTTGATGCCGAATCTGGAAGAGATTTGCGACGACGTCGGCCCGCGCCTGACCGGCTCGGCCCAGCTGCGCGCCGCCCAGCAATGGGCTGTGCAACGGCTGGCCAGCTATGGCGCCGCGAACGCGCATCTGGAAGGCTATGACATGGGCCGCCCCTGGCTGCGCGGCATCGCCCGCGCGCGTCTGCTCAACGCCAACGGCATGCAGCTCGATGTCGTGCAGAAGGCCTGGACCTCCGGCACCTCAGGCGTGGTCAAGGGCGAGGTCGCGGTGTTGGACGTCAAGACCTGGGACGAGTTCAAGGCCGCATCGGCTCCGCTGAAAGGCAAGATCGTGCTGCTGGAATCGGTGCCCAAGGCCACGCCGGAACAGCGCAAGAATCTGCCGCGCTATCTGGCCGAATCCAGAAAGACCATCGACGATGCGCGCTTCGCCGGCGTGCTGTTCGTCTCGACGAAGAGCAACAGCCTGCAGGAGATGTGGGGCGGTCCGAACTCGCTGTTCGACCGCAACGCCGGCATCATCTCCAGCGAGCATGCGAATGTGCTCAAGCGCCTGCTGGCGCGCGGCCGCGCGCCGCGCGTGGCGATGGAACTGGGCGGCCGTTTCGGCGCCAGGCCCATCAACGCCTACAACGTGGTGGCGGACTTTCCCGGGACGGATCCATCGGGCGAAATGGTCGTGCTCGGCGCGCATCTCGATTCGTGGGACCTGGGCTCCGGCGCCACCGACAACGGCGCCGGCGTTGTCACCATGATGGAGATCCTGCGCGCCATGCACGTCCAGAACCTGCAGCCGAAACGCACGCTGCGCGTGGTGCTGTTCTCGGGCGAGGAGCAGGGCCTGCTGGGCAGCAAGGCCTACGTCGCCGCGCACGCGGACGAGCTGTCGAAAATCCAGGCGGTGCTGGTGCAGGACAGCGGCGCCGGCCGCATCACCGGCTTCTTCGACATGAAGCAGGAGGCCTGGTACGCCAGCTTGCAAGCCGCGCAGCCCCCCGCCAAGCCGCTGGGCGGCATCGATATCGTCTACGGCATGGCTGGCGGGTCGGATTTCGAACCGTTCGCCGCCAAGGGCATCCCCACCTTCCCGCCGATCCAGGATCTGCGCGACTACCGCACCCACACCCAGCACAGCCAGGCCGACTCGATCGATCACATCGTCGAGGCCGACCTGACGCAGGCGACGCAGGTGATGGCGGTGCTGGCATGGGGGCTGCTCAACGGCGAACGCTTGCCGCGCGCGGCGCCGTAGCAGCGCGCCAGGTGGAAAAATGTTGAAATGACAATTCATGATATAGTGCCCACGTTTCATTTTTGATACCAATCCAAGGCAGCCAACATGAAAAAATCATTCCTCATCCTGGGCGCTGTGCTGGCGCTGGGCGGCACCGCGCACGCGGCCGATTACACGCTCGACTTCGACTACAAGCTGAACTGCACCGCCAATGGCAGCGGCTACGGCACGCGTCAAGACTGCTCCAATGGCAACGGCAGCATCGCGCAATCCTACGGCGACGTCGCCGGCGTCGTCGACGTGCAATACGCCGCACCCTACACCGGCCACGGTACGCTCAACTGGTGGGACGCCGGCTACAACGCCCTGCATGGCGTGCTGTACGCCGGCGCCAGCGATGCCCATTCGGCCGCGCGCATCGATTTCGTGCCGCAAGCCGGCCAGGTGGTGAGCCTGTCGCGCTTCGACCTCGGCACTTATGGCGGCGTGGCGCACACCACGTCCGTGACGGTGTCGGCGATCGGCGGCCCGGTGCTGTTCAGCTTTGACGGCATTATCCCGACCGGCAATTCGGCAACGACGCTGTTCGCCAACGTGTCGTCGGCCAGCGGCCTGAGCATCCTGTGGCATGACAGCGCCTACAACGTCGGCATCGACAATATCCATTTCTCGGTGAGTTCCGTGCCGGAACCGTCGTCGTACGCGATGCTGGCCGGCGGCTTGCTGCTGCTCGGCGCGATCGCGCGCCGCCGCGCCTGATCCTGCGCGGGCGGCGTGCCGATCCGGTACGCCGCCTTGCAATGTGAAGAAGTGTGTTACTGTGTCTGACGGCCATCGTTTGCCGTCCCCGCCCCCCGCCTAGATGACGACTGGAACAAGGAATGTTTCATGCGTCTCAACAACCCCAATCAAAACCATTTGCTGGCCGCGCTGCTGGACGCCGAGTACGCCCGCCTGTCGCCGCATCTGGAGCCGATCATGATGCGGCTGGGCGATGTGCTGTACGAATCGGGCGGCAAGCTTAACCACGTCTATTTCCCGACCTCGGCCATCGTCTCGCTGCACTATGTGCTGGAGAACGGCAGCTCGTCCGAGATCGCCGGCGTCGGCAACGAGGGCATCCTCGGCATCTCGCTCTTCATGGGCGGCAACACGACGCCCAGCCGCGCCGTGGTGCAGACCGCCGGCCATGGCTACCGCCTCAAGTCGCAGATCCTGCTCGACGAGTTCAACCTGGCCGGCCCGGTCATGCGGCTGCTGCTGCGCTACACCCAGGCGCTGCTCACCCAGATGTCGCAGACGGCGATCTGCAACCGCCATCACACGCTGGAACAGCAGCTGTGCCGCTGGCTGCTGCTGACGCTGGACCGCCTGCCCACCAGCGAGCTGACCATGACCCAGGAGCTGATCGCCACCATGCTGGGCGTGCGGCGCGAAGGGGTGACGGTGGCGGCGGGACGCCTGCAGGCCAAGGGCTTTATCAGCAACCGCCGCGGCCACATCTCGGTGCTGGACCGGATCGGGCTGGAGGGCGATGTCTGTGAATGCTATGAAGTCGTCAAAAAAGAATTCGCGCGCCTGATGTCAGACGTACGCCAACGTCAGGAACCGCAATGAAAACCAATCCACTCCACGGCAGCCCCTTGCTCAAGGCCGATGCGCTGCAACTGGCGATCCACAACAGCGCCAACTTCTCCAGCATCGCCACCGACGCGCAGGGCGTGATCCAGATCTTCAACGTCGGCGCCGAGCGCATGCTGGGCTACAGCGCGGCCGAGGTGGTGAACCGCATCACGCCGGCCGGCATTTCCGATGCGCAGGAAGTGGTGGCCCGCGCCGCCGCGCTCAGCCAGGAATTGGGAACCACCATCCGGCCGGGCTTTGACGCGCTGGTGTTCAAGGCTTCGCGCGGCATCGAAGACATCTACGAGCTGACCTATATCCGCAAGGATGGCAGCCGCTTCCCGGCCATCGTCTCGGTCAGCGCGCTGCGCGACGCCGAGGAAAAAATCATCGGCTATCTGCTGATGGGCACGGACAATACGGCGCGCAAGGAAGTCGAGCGCGAGCAGGCCGTGCTGGACAAGCGCCTGCGCGAGCAGCAACTGGCGCTGCAGGAAACCAATGTGGAGCTGGAAGCGGCGCGCGCGGTGGCCGACAAGGCCAATCGCGCCAAGTCGGATTTCCTGTCGGGCATGAGCCACGAGCTGCGCACGCCGCTCAATGCGGTGCTGGGTTTCGCGCAGCTGCTGGCGTCGGACAAGCCGCCGCCGAGCCCGTCGCAGCAGCGCTCGCTGGACCAGATCCTCAAGGGCGGCTGGTATCTGCTGCAGCTGATCAACGAGATCCTCGACCTGGCCATGATTGAGTCCGGCAAGGTGACGATGTCGCAGGAGTCGATGGGCCTGTCCGAGGTGCTGCGCGATTGCCAGGCCCTGATCGGGCCGCAGGCGGAAAAGCGCGGCATCCGTTTGTTCTTCGCCTCGCTCAGCGAACCCTTCTTCGTGCACGCCGACCGCACGCGCGTCAAGCAGGTGATGATCAACCTGCTGTCCAACGCCATCAAGTACAACCGCCACGGCGGCAAGGTGACGGTCGAATGCACGGCCGGCCGCGAAGGCATGGTGCGCATCAGCGTGACCGATACCGGCGCCGGCCTGACCAGTGAACAGACGGAGCAGCTGTTCCAGCCGTTCAACCGCCTGGGCCAGGAAGACGGCGCGGAAGAGGGCACCGGCATCGGCCTGGTCGTGACCAAGCAGCTGACCGAGTTGATGGGCGGCGCCATCGGCGTCGAGAGCGAAGTCGGCGTCGGCACCACGTTCTGGATCGAGCTGACCGCCAGCAGCGAGCCGGTGCTGGAGGCCGCGGCCTTCGATGCGCCGTTGGCGCTGGGCGCCAGCAATGGCGCGGCGATGAAGACGCTGCTGTACATCGAGGACAATCCCGCCAACCTGACCCTGGTGGAGCAGTTGATACAGCGCCGCAGCGATCTCAAGCTGCTGACCGCGATCGACGGCCACACCGGCATCCAGCTGGCGCGCGCCTACCAGCCCGATGTGATTTTGATGGACATTAACTTGCCGGGCGTGAGCGGCTACGGCTGTCTCAAGATCTTGCGGGATGACGCCACCACCGCGCACATCCCGGTGATGGCGCTGTCGGCCAACGCCATGCCGCGCGACATAGAAAAAGGGGTGGAGGCGGGATTCCTGCGCTATCTCACCAAGCCGATCAATGTGGTTGAATTCATGAGCGCCCTGGATTTTGCACTTGAATTCGCTGCCGATGGCAGCCGTCTTAGCCAACCACCGGAGGTCGCATCATGATCGAGCCATCAGAAATACTGCACGCCGAGATCCTGATCGTCGACGACCAGGAAGCCAACGTCCTGCTGCTGGAGCAGATGCTGGCCAACGCCGGCTACACCCGCGTCACCAGCACGATGGATCCGTTTGCCGTCTGCGACCTGCACCAGAAGAACCACTACGACCTGATCCTGCTGGACCTGCAAATGCCCGGCATGGATGGCTTCGCCGTGCTGGAAGCGCTCAAGGATATCGAGCCGGACGGCTATGTGCCGGTGCTGGTGGTCACGGCGCAGCCCAACCACAAGCTGCGCGCGTTGCAGGCCGGCGCCAAGGATTTCGTCGGCAAGCCGTTCGAGCTGGTCGAAGTGGAAACCCGCATCCGCAACCTGCTGGAAGTGCGGCTATTGCACCGCAAGCTGCAGCGCTACAACCAGCAGCTGGAATACACGGTGCTGGAACGCACGGCGCAATTGCGCGCCAGCGAGGCGCGCTTCCAGCGCTTCGCCGAACTGTCGACCGACTGGTACTGGGAACAGGATGCCGACGGCAAGTTGACCAACTGGTCCGGCCCGGTGGCCGACATGGTGGGCATAGGCGGCAGCGACACCGGCGGCTGGGACGTGGCCGAGCACGCGCTGTTGCAAGAGAACATAGACGAGCGCAAGGCCTTCCTGGATTTCGTCTACAGCCGGACCATCGACGGCGTGGTGCAATACCTGCAGGTGAGCGGCGAGCCGATGTTCGACGAGACCGGCCGCTTCACCGGCTATCGCGGCGTCGGCCGCGACGTCACCGAGATGGCGGCCATGTTTGCCAAGGCCGGCTAGGCCGAACGTGCGCTATCCAGCGCGTGCAATTTGACTGACTGCGACACCAGCGCCTCCATCATCCGCTTGTGGCGTATCGCGAAGTCTTCGCGCTGGGGGATCACGTCGATCTGGTCCAGCCGCAGTTGCGCGGCGCTCTCCGGATGCTGCTGCGCTATCGTCTTCCGCAAACCGTCGAACAGGGTCATGTCGTACTCCTCGTAGAAGCGCTGGTCGGTGTAGCAGATGGAGTCATGCAGGAACACCTCGCGCTTTGCCCCGGACATTTCGGCAAGTACCGACGGCGTCATATACCACTCGTTGCAGCATGCGATGATCGACTCCACCAGGTCGAGCGCGGCGATATCGGAAGAGAAGCCGTGATCCAGCCGATTCCGCACCCGGGCATTGATAGCCGCAGGCATAACGCTCATGACCACGGTGGCCGCTGCATACGGGATGACTGTGAAGTAGAAGTTCTGCAAGACCTTGCCGGCCAGGATGGTGAGCTTGGCATTGAGCGCGACCGGGATGCGGAAGCCCACGCGCCGGAAGACGATGGTGTGGCTGGACTGCTCGGTGGCCACGGCCACGAGATTGTCCAGCGGCCTCGATTCGATGATGTGGAATTTCTCCAGCAGTTCTTCGGGTAAAAGCATCAGCGCTTCAGCCCGCTTTTTCTCACTGTCCGCGACGTTCTTGTATTGCGATCTGACTTGGGCCCGGACCCGCTCGTCGCGGAAGATGGGATTGTCCACGGCCTGCGTATCCAGGAAGGCTTCGATATCGGTTTGCGTGCGGCCCTCATACATCAGTTTGGCAATCCGCGATTCGGTGCAGCACTTGGCCATGACAGACCGGTATGCCTGCAGGAACAGGCTCTTGGAGTCGATAATTTCCCGCGTGTCCAGGCTCTTGAACAAATCGTCATGCGTTGCGCAAAAACCGTTGAAGGCGCTGGCTTGCTTGATCCCGATACGGTCGAAGTCCAGCGTCTTGATATCCCCCTGCCGTTGCGACCGGATGGTCTGCAGATGCCCCGACTCGGCGATCGTCTCCAGCGAAATCGACTTGGAAATCGCATGGGAATAGATGCATTTGTCCGCGCAGCCGGGGTGGAGGCACGTCCAGGAGCGGTTGGGCTTTAAAATCCCGCGCAGCGCATGTTCGTGGTGATTGTCGCGGTGGATCGTCGATTTCCTGACATCTCTGTTCATGTCGTCTCGCTTGGTCTGTGGGCGGCAGGCAACCATATTACCAAATGCACGCTTGCGTCATGCCGGCATTGCCAACGCTGGCCGCCGCCGCGGCATGCTGCTAGTATGGTCGGCATGATAAAAACAAGGACATGGAGACGGCTCGCCGGCCTGGCGCTGCTGCTGCTTGGGCGCCTGGCGCCGGCGGCGGAGAGCGTGCCGTTGTATGTCTACTACGCCGACCCCACCTTCGCCGCCGGCACGCCCGACAGCCTGACCGACAAGATGGCCGCCTGGCTGACGCAGCGCTCCAACGGCCGCTACCATTTCGTCGCCACCCAGCTGCCGCGCCGCCGGCTGGAGTTGATGATGGAACAACCGGCCTGGCCGGGCGTGGTGGCCTGGGCCAATCCGCGCTGGTTCGCCGCCTCGGCCGCGCGCCAGAGCTGGAGCCGCTACTACATGGTCGACGCCAACCTGGTGGCCTCGCTGCGCAGCGCCCCGCTGGACTACGTGGACGACAGCTCGCTCTACGGCCACAGCATCGGCACGGTGCAGGGCTACATCTACAAGAACCTGGAACCGCTGGTCAGGGACGGCAAGCTGGCCCGCGACGACGCCGACACCGAAGCCCGCAACCTGCTCAAATTGCAGCAGCGCAGGGTGTCGGTGGCGTTCCTGCAAGCCAGCTCGCTGCCGCGCTTTCACCGGCAGTTCGCCAACCTCGATCACTGGCTGTATCTGTCGCCCAAGCCGCGCACCGTGTTCGAGCGGGCCTTTTTCACCGCGCCCAACCAGCCTGAGCTGCTGGATTTCCTCAACCGGCAAGTAGACGCGCTGATCGCCGACAGGCCGTGGCAGGAGGCGTTCGGCACCTGCAAGCTGGTGCTGCCGCGCCAGTCCGGCGCCACCGACGCCCAACGCAAGCTGTGCCGCTAGTTGTCGCGTTCGTCGCGCACGGGCCGTTGTTGGGTATAATCGTCGGATTGCCGGATCGAACGACCGCCGCGTCTACCTTCCTCACCGCCTCACTCTTCACTAGAAAATACTCTTCATGGCTTCTTCCAACGATAACGTCAGCATGGCGCTGTTCTGCGATTTTGAAAACGTGGCGCTCGGTGTGCGCGACGCCAACTACGACAAGTTCGACATCAAGCCGGTGCTGGAACGTCTGCTGCTCAAGGGCAGCATCGTGGTCAAGAAAGCGTATTGCGACTGGGATCGCTACAAGGGCTTCAAGGCGCCGATGCACGAGGCGAACTTCGAACTGATCGAAATCCCGCATGTGCGCCAGTCCGGCAAGAACTCGGCCGACATCCGCATGGTCGTCGATGCGCTGGACTTGTGCTACACCAAGTCGCACGTCGACACCTTCGTCATCATCTCCGGCGATTCCGATTTTTCGCCGCTGGTGTCCAAGCTGCGCGAGAACGCCAAGAAGGTGATCGGCGTCGGCGTCAAGCAGTCGACCTCGGACCTGCTGGTGGCCAACTGCGATGAATTCATTTTCTACGACGACCTGGTGCGCGAGAGCCGCCGCGCCAAGCGCGAATCGAGCAACGAGACCAAGCCGGCCGTCAAGCGCTCGCCGGAAGAGGAACGCGCCCGCCGCGAAGAGATGGACAAGCGCCGCAACCAGGCGGTGGAAATCGCCGCCAATACCTTCGAGGCGCTGGTGTCCGAGCGCGGCGACAGCGGCAAGATCTGGGCGTCCGTGCTGAAAGAGGCGATCAAGCGCCGCAAGCCGGACTTCAGCGAGTCCTACTACGGCTTCCGCACCTTCGGCAACCTGATCGAGGAATGCAAGGCGCGCGGCCTGCTGGAATTCGGCCGCGACGAGAAATCCGGCGCGTATGTGTACCGTGGCACCGGCGTGCCGACGCCGGGCTTGCAGGGCGGCGAATCGTCGTCGGCCGACGGCGCGCAGGGCGATGGCCAGGACGGCGGCAAGCAGGAATCGCGCCGCAGCCGTGGCCGCGGCCGCACCGCCGCCGAGCGTTTCGCGGAACGCCAGGCCGAGCGTCTAGCCCAGCAGGCCCGCGCCGCGCAAGCGAATGGCGATGCGGACGATGCCGAGCCGGCAGTGCATGCCTATGTGGAGCCGGAGCAGTTGGCCGGCCAGCCGGAGGCTCCTGAAGCGGTAGTCGCGCAGGATGCGGCGCCAGCCGCCGAGTCCGATCGTGGCCGTGGCCGTGGCCGCGGCAATCGCGGCGGCCGCAAGCAGGGCGAACGCCAGGGCCAGCAAGATGTTGCTGCCGAGGCGCCGGTGGCCGTGGAAGCTGTCGTCGAAGTGCCGGTCGTGGTCGAGGAAACTCCGGCCAAGAAGAAAAGCGGCCAGAAACCGCCTGCGCGCAAGCTGAAGGAAGCCGCCAAGCCGAAGACGGAAGAGGCAGCGGCCAAGGGCGGCAAGGGCGCGAAAAATGCACGCGGCGGCAAGAGCGCGGCGGAGAAGGGCGAGCAGTCGCAAGCGGCAGCCGCTGCACCGGCTCCGGCACCAGCTCCAGCGCCTGTTGCGGCAGCGGTCGAAGCGGCTCCGGCCGCGCCGGCTCCAGGCGCATCGGCGGACGCGGCGCCAGCCGCCAAGCCTGCCAAGGCCAAGCCTGCAGCCAAGCCGGCCCGCAAGCCTGCTGCGGCGCGCACCCCGCGTCCAGCCAAGGCCGCGGCCAAGGCCGAGGAGTAATGCAGCACTGAGAGGAGGGGCGGCCCACGGCAAGCGGCCCGGCGCCGCTTGATCGTATAATGGCAATGTTTACATCTGCCCAACGACCGGTGCCCAAGCATGCCCATCCTCTCCGATATCACGCTGTACCCGATCAAATCCTGCGGCGGCATGTCGCTGCAGGAAGCGACGCTGACCACCACCGGTCTGATGACCGAGCAGATCTACGACCGCGAATGGATGGTGGTCGACGGCGCCGGCGTTTGCCTGACCCAGCGCGAACATCCGCGCATGGCGCTGATCATCCCCAGCATCAAGGGTAGCCGGCTGGAGCTGCGCGCGCCCGGCATGCTGTGCCTGGAAATCCCGCTGGACCTGCCCGACCCCTACCTCGCTCCCACGCTGACCACCCAGGTCTGGGACGACACCGTGCTGGCCTACGACTGCGACGAGCTGACCGCCGAATGGTTCAGCAAGGCCATCGGCGTGCCGTGCCGCCTGGCGCGCTTCCACGCCAAGGCCGAGCGCGCCGTCAGCCAGAAGTGGACCAACGGCGTGGCCGCCACCACCATGTTCTCCGACGGCTACCCGGTGCTGGTGGCCGGCGCCGCCTCGCTGGACGACCTGAACGACAAGCTGCGCCGCGCCGGCCGCGACGCCATACCGATGAACCGCTTCCGTCCCAACCTTGTCATTTCCGGCATCGAAGCCTTCGAGGAGGACTACGCCGACACCTTCCAGTTCGGCGACGCCATGCTGAAACCGGTCAAGCCTTGCCCGCGTTGCCCCATGCCGTCAGTCAACCAGGCCACCGGCGAATTCGGCCCCGACCCGCTGGACATCATGCAAAGCTACCGCGCCAAGCCGGAAGTGGACGGCGCCCTGTGTTTCGGCATGAACAGCATTTTGATCGCCGGCGAGGGCCAGCGCGTGCGCGTGGGGCAGGAAATCGTCGTCACATTGGCGTTTTAACGCGGACAGGCATTCCCAAGTGCTAAAACTTGGCGTAATGTGGCATCTGGCATGAAACTAGCTGATGAGTAAGGGCATATATGACGCAAACTGCAACAGGCAAGTTCACGCCGCAGACCGATCACGCCGCGCGCGCGATCGATCTGGCGGCCGAAAACCAGGCCCTGCGTGCGCGCATGGCTTACCTGCTTGAGCAGGCCGAGCGCAACCATTCCATCATGACCCGCCACCAGGCCTTCGACCTGGATATCGTCAGCGCCGCCAATTTCCCCGAACTGATAGGCACCATCTTCCGCGTGCTGCCGGTGATCTCCGAGCTCGACAGCGTGACGCTGACGCTGATCGACGAAGACGCCGACATCCGCACCGTCATGGCCAAGCTGGACGTGGTGTTCGAGGATTTTCCCGAGCTGATCTTCGTCGAGACGCTGGACGGCCTGGGCTTCGACCTGGGCCAGCGCAACGCCTACACGCCGACGCCCAAGCCGCTGCTGGGCATGTACGACGCCCAGCGCCATGCGACGCCGTTCCCGCAGCCGCCGGCCGGCCTGCAGAGCGTGGCGCTGGTGCCGCTGCTGCGCAACAAGCGCATCATCGGCAGCCTGAACCTGGGCAGCTGCGACCCGACCCGCTTCACGCCCAGCCTGGGGACCGACTTCATCGAGCACATGGCGTCCATCATCGCCATCTGCCTGGAAAACGTCATCAGTAACGAGATGCTCAAGTACATCGGCCTGACCGATTCGCTGACCGGCGTGTACAACCGCCGCTATATCGACCGCCGTCTGCTGGAAGAGATAGCGCGGGCGCGGCGGCAGCAGTATCCGATTTCCTTCATGTACATCGATATCGACCACTTCAAGCGCGTCAACGACACCGTCGGCCATGGTGGCGGCGACGACGTGCTGCGCGAGGTGGCCAGCCGCATCAAGAACGAGCTGCGCACGTCGGATGCGCTGGCCCGTTTCGGCGGCGAAGAGTTTGTCGTGCTGCTGATCGACGCCAACCTGGAGAGCGCCGCCTTCGTGGCCGAGCGCATCCGCGCCAGCGTGGCGGGCAGCATGATCGCGCTGTCGCAGGAATTGCAGTTGTCGGTGACGGTGTCGATCGGCGTGGCGTGTTTGAATCCGGGCGAAGCCGAAGGCGATCCGGCGGCCGTCGCGCGCGCCTGGGTGGCGCACGCCGATAGCTTGCTCTACGTCGCCAAGGAAACCGGCCGCAACCGTGTGGTCAGCCGCGATCCGGTAGAGCAGGCGTAAGAATGCGTCATTCCCGCGAAAGCGGGAATCCATACGACGCGTGCTATAGATGCTCAGCATGGATTCCCGCCTGCGCGGGAATGACGGCTAGCGCAGCAGCCGCTGCTCGGCGCGGTTGACGGCGTCGGCGGCGCCGCGCAGCACCACCACATCGCCCGCTTCCAGCACCACGTCCGGCGCCACGTCCAGCCGCCCCTTGCCGCGCCGGATGCTGGTCACTTCCGCACCCGCGCCCGCGACATCGATCTCGCCCAAAGCCTTGCCCACGCTGACCGCGCTGCCGCTCAGCGTGACCGAATGCAGCCGCTCCAGATCGGCCTCTTCACCGGCATCGCTGGCGCCGTGGAAGTAGCCGCGCAGCGATGCATACCGCTCCTCGCGCGCCGTCTGCACGCGGTGCACCACGCGCCGCAGCGGCACGCCCAGCATCACCAGCGCGTGCGAGGCCAGCATCAGGCTGCCTTCCATCAATTCCGGCACCACTTCCGCCGCGCCGGCCGATTTCAACAGGTCGAGATCGGTATCGTCGTAGGAACGGACGATCACCGGCAGCGTCGGCGCCAGCTCGTGCACCAGGTGCAGCACCTTCAGCGCCGACGGCGTGCTGGCGTAAGTGATCACCACCGCGCTGGCGCGGTAGATGCCGGCCGCGATCAGGCTCTCGCGCCGCGCCGCATCGCCGTAGGACACGTGGCGGCCGGCCGTCTGCGCTTCCTGCACCCGCTCCGGATCCAGGTCCAGCGCGTGGTAGTCGATGTTCTCTTCGCCCAGCAGCGTCGCCAGGCTCTGGCCGCTGCGGCCGAAGCCGCACACGATCACGTGCTTGTTGGTCGACATGGTGCGGCTGGCGATCTTGGTCAGCGCCAGCGACTGCATCATCCACTCGTTGCTGGAGACCTTCATCACGATCTGGTC
The DNA here is from genome assembly GCF_009380165.1 of Rugamonas rivuli. Lineage (GTDB taxonomy): Bacteria > Pseudomonadota > Gammaproteobacteria > Burkholderiales > Burkholderiaceae_D > Rugamonas > Rugamonas rivuli. The sequence continues at coordinate 80,467 of NZ_WHUF01000011.1, read as the reverse complement.
CGACTTGGAGATGATGAACGGCGCCACCAGCATCGACAGCACCATCGACGCCAGCACCACCTGGATGATGAACGGGTCCATCAGATTGCTGCCGCCCGCCAGGTTCAGCAACACGAAGCCGAACTCGCCCGCCTGCGCCAGCGCCAGGCCGGTGCGCATCGACACGCCGTCCGAAGCGCCGAACAGCTTGGCCAGGCCGGCGATCAGCGCGAACTTCAGCAGCACCGGCCCCGCCAGCAGCACCAGCACCAGCCACCAGTGCGCCAGCACCAGCTGCACGTTGAGCAGCATGCCGATGGTGATGAAGAACAGCCCCAGCAGCACGTCGCGGAAGGGCTTGATGTCTTCCTCCACCTGGTGCTTGTATTCGGTTTCGGAAATCAGCATGCCGGCCACGAAGGCGCCCAGCGCCAGGGACAGGCCGGCGCGCTCGGTGATCCAGGCCGCGCCCAGCGTGATCAACAGCAGGTTCAGCATGAACAGTTCCTGCGAGCGCCGCTTGACCACGACGGTGAACCAGCCGCGCACCAGCTTCTGGCCGAAGAACAGCAGCAGGGCCAGCACGATCACCGCCTTGACGCCGGCCCAGGCCAGCGTCTCGACCAGCGCGTCCGGGCGCTGGCCCAGCGACGGGATCAGGATCAGCAGCGGCACCACGGCCAGATCCTGGAACAGCAGGATGCCGATGATCTTGCGGCCGTGCTCGCTCTCCAGCTCCAGCCGCTCCGTCAGCATTTTTGACACGATGGCCGTCGACGACATCGCCAGCGCGCCGCCCAGCGCGAACGATGCTTGCCAGCCGATATGGATCGAAGGGGGGAGTTGGGTGGCGATGGTCCAGCCGAACAGCATGGTGGCAACGATGGTCAGCACCACCTGCGCCATGCCCAGCCCGAACACGATGCCGCGCATGGCCATCAGCTTGGGTAGCGAGAATTCCAGCCCGATGGAGAACATCAGGAACACCACGCCGAATTCGGCCAGCGAATGGAAGGCCTCGCTCGACTCGGCCAGCCCCAGTGCGTGGGGGCCGATCAGGATGCCGACCGCCAGGTAGCCCAGCATCGGCGGCAGATGCATCATGCGGAAAGCGACGACGCCCAGCACCGCGCTCCCCAATAACAACAATGTTAATTCCAAGGGTGAAAACGTCATATCAACATAGCCAGTAAATATAATTTCGTTGTTTGTCGACCGATGCGGGCGTTATGTTGTGACTGGCAAGTTTTTTGCTTTCTCAATTCGGCTATACTTGGGCATGAGTGTAACCCATGAAAAAACAATGCTGAAAGCTTTTGACGCAAATATGGCCGCGCATGCGTTGCGGCTGGCCCGCGACACCCTGCAGAACGAAGCAGAGGCGATCGCCGCCCTCAATGCCCGCCTGGACGCCGACGACAGCGTCGTGCAGGCCATCGCCCTGCTGCTGAACTGCAAGGGCCGCGTGGTCGTGTCCGGCATCGGCAAGTCCGGCCATATCGGCCGCAAGATCGCCGCCACCCTGGCCTCGACCGGCACGCCGGCGCTGTTCGTGCACCCGGCCGAAGCCGCCCACGGCGACCTCGGCATGGTGACGGCCGACGACGCCTTCATCGCCATCTCGTATTCCGGCGAAAGCGCCGAGCTGATGACCATCCTGCCGGTGGTCAAGCGCATGGGCAGCAAGGTCATCGCCATGACCGGCAAGCCGGGCTCCAGCCTGGCCGAGATCGCCGACGTCCACCTGAACGTGGCCGTGGCCAAGGAAGCCTGCCCGATGAACCTGGCGCCGACCACCTCGACCACCGTCACGCTGGCGCTGGGCGACGCCATCGCCGTCGCGCTGCTGGACCTGCGCGGCTTCAAGGAAGAAGATTTCGCCCGCTCGCATCCGGGCGGCGCGCTGGGCCGCCGCCTGCTGACCCATGTGCGCGACGTCATGCGCAGCGGCGACGCCGTGCCGCAAGTGACCGCCGACGTCAAGCTGACCGACGCGCTGCTGGAGATCACGCAAAAGGGCATGGGCATGACCGCCGTGGTCGACGCCGACGGCAAGCCGATCGGCGTGTTCACCGACGGCGACCTGCGCCGCATGATCGAGAAGGTCCAGGATTTCACCAAGGTCGTGATCCGCGACGTCATGCACGCCAACCCGCGCACCATCTCGCCGGAAAAGCTGGCGGTGGACGCCGTCGCCGTGATGGAACAGTTCCGCATCAACCAGATGCTGGTGACGGACGCCGCCGGCAAGCTGGTCGGCGCGCTGCACATCCACGACCTGACCCGCGCCAAGGTGATCTGATGACCGAGTTGACCTACGTGGAGCGCGCCGCGCGCGTCAAGCTGATGATCTTCGACGTCGACGGCGTGCTGACCGACGGCAGCCTGCACTACGGCGCCGACGGCGAAGCGCTGAAGACCTTCAATGTGCACGACGGCCTGGGCATCAAGCTGTTGCAGGAATCCGGCGTGCAGACCGCCATCATCAGCGCGCGTATTTCCGCGCAGGTGAGCAGGCGCGCTGCCGACCTCGGCATCGTCCACCTGCACCAGGGCGGCCACGACAAGCTGACGCCGTTCAACGCGCTGCTGGAAAAGACCGGCCTCACCGCCGAGCAGGTCGGCTTCATCGGCGACGACGTGGTCGACCTGCCGATTTTGACGCGCGTCGGTTTCGCCGTCGCCGTGCCGAACGGCCGCGCCGAAGTGCTGGAGCGCGCCCACCACATCACCGTGGCCCACGGCGGCCGCGGCGCGGTGCGCGAAGTGTGCGAGCTGCTGCTGCACGCGCAGGGCACTTACCCGCGCGTGATGGCGCAATTCCTGGTGTAACGGAGCGGCCATGCGTAAAAGAACAGCCCACCGCTGGCAGCTGACCATCGTCATGGTGGTCGGCGTGTTTGTCGCCGTCGGCAGCTTCTGGCTGGTGCAGGTGGTCAACCAGGCCGGCCAGGAAGCGCAGGAAGACCAGCACCGCAACGAGCCGGACTACATCATCGACCGCTTCAGCCTGGTACGCATGAACAAGTCCGGCCAGCCGGCCTACATCATTTCCGGCGACAAGCTGACCCACCGCCCGATCGACGATTCGTCCGACATCGACAAGCCGTATGTGCACAGCCTGTCGGGCGACCAGCCGCCGATGAATATGCACGCCGATACCGCCCATGTCGACCAGGGCAATACGCGCGTCAAGCTCAATGGTAATGTGGACGTGGTGCGGCCGGCCACGCCGCAGGCGCAGGCCTTGCACATGACCACGCCGACGCTGACCGTCTACCCGGACGAAGAACGCATGGAAACCGCCAGCCCGGTGGTGCTGGAGGTAGGCAAGGCCACCGCCACCGGCGTCGGCATGAAGGCCAACAACGCCACCCGCCAGGTGCAACTGGGCGGACGCGGGCAGCTGGTGATGCCGCCGCGCGATGCCCGCTGAGTAACCAACGATGATGAATGGAATGATGATGAAGAAATTGATACTCTCGGCCACGATGCTGCTGCTGGCGATGACCGCCGCGCACGCTGAAAAAGCCGATGCCAACAAACCGACCACGATCAACTACGACGACCTGCAGATCGACGACGTCAAGCAGATCAAGACGCTGATCGGCAACGTGGTGCTGACGCGCGGCACCTTGCTGATGAAGTCGCCGAAGGCGGTGATGACCACCGACCCTGAGGGTTATGACTTCGTCGTGCTGACCAGCACGGCGGGCACGCCCGCCACCTTCCGCCAGAAGCGCGACGGCGCCGGCGACCAGTGGGTCGAAGGCGAAGCCGAACGCATCGAGTACAGCAACAAGACCGACCTGGTCAAACTGTTCTCGAAGGCCAAGATCCGCCGCCTCGAAGGCGGCCGCCTCAGCGATGAAGTCGACGGCGAATTCATTTCCTACGACAGCCGCAAGGAACAGTTCGCGGTGAAGAACAGCGTCACCGGCGAGAGCAAGCCGGGCGCCGGCCGCGGCACCATGGTGATCCAGCCGACCATCCGTCCGACCGCGCCTGCGGCCCCGACGCCACCGGCCACGGAGAAGTAAGCATGGAAGCATCCTGCGGTAGCACCCTGATCGTGCGCGGCCTGCAAAAGACCTACGGCAAGCGCCAGGTCGTGCATGACGTGTCCCTGCAAGTGGAATGCGGCGAAGTGGTGGGCCTGCTCGGCCCCAACGGCGCCGGCAAGACCACTTCGTTCTACATGATCGTCGGCCTGGTGCCGTCGGACGCCGGCAGCATCGATATCAGCGGCACCGATATCTCCTCGCTGCCCATCCACCGCCGCGCCTCGCTCGGCTTGTCCTACCTGCCGCAGGAAGCGTCGGTGTTCCGCAAGCTGACGGTGGAAGAAAATATCCGCGCCGTCCTCGAAATTCAGAAAGTGGACGGCAAGCCTTTATCCAAGGCTGCCATTGATGAACGGCTCAATACCCTGCTGGCCGATTTGCAGATCGAAAAGCTGCGCGAAAACCAGGCGCTGTCGCTGTCGGGCGGTGAACGCCGCCGCGTGGAGATCGCGCGCGCACTGGCGACCAACCCGCGCTTCGTGCTGCTCGACGAACCATTCGCCGGGGTCGACCCGATCGCCGTGATTGAGATCCAGCGCATCGTGCGCTTCCTCAAGGAACGCGGCATCGGCGTCCTCATTACCGATCACAATGTGCGCGAGACGCTGGGCATCTGCGACCGCGCATATATCATCAACCAGGGCACGGTATTGGCTTCAGGCCGGCCAGACGACATCATCGCCAACGAATCGGTGCGTCGCGTGTATCTGGGTGAACACTTCCGCATGTAAAACCCATGAAACAGTCTTTGCAACTGCGCACGTCTCAGCACCTCGCGCTGACACCGCAATTGCAGCAGTCGATACGGCTGCTGCAACTGTCGACGCTGGAGCTGCACCAGGAACTGGAACAGCTGCTGACCGATAATCCGCTGCTGGAGCGCCTCGACGACCCGCTGGACCGCTCGCTGCGGCTGCTGTCGGACGGCGCCATCAGCCAGCAAGCCCCGGTCGGCGACGCGCCGCCGGAAGGCCCGCCCAACGCCCAGGAAGCGCCTGCCGCCGACGCTGACAATTACGACGGCCCGGCCGCCGACACCGAGAGCACCAGCAGCGACGCCGATGTCGACTGGAGCGACGCCGGCCGAAGCAAGGCGCCCGACGACGAGGATTCGCGTCCGCAACTGGAAGCCAGCCACTGCACGCTGCGCGAGCACCTGATGGAGCAGATGCGCGTGACGGTGCTGGAGATGCGCGACCGCGCGCTGGTCGAACTGATCATCGATGCGCTGGACGAAAACGGCTACCTCGAAGAACCGCTGGAGGAAATCCTCGCGCGCCTGCCGGAAGAGCTGGAGCTGGACCTCGACGAACTGCGCACCGCGCTGTCGCTGCTGCAAAGCTTCGACCCGATGGGCGTGGGCGCGCGCAATGCGTCCGAGTGCCTGGCGCTGCAGATCAAGCGCCTGCCGGGTATCCCGATGGTGACGCGGCGCATGGCGCTGGCCATCGTGGAAAACCATCTGACCTGGTTTGCGCAACGCGATTTCAACAAGCTGAAGAAGGCGCTGCTGTGCGACGACGAGGATTTGCGCGAGGCGCAAACCGTCATCCGCCAGTGCAATCCGCATCCGGGTTCGGCCTTCGCATCGGACGTGTCCGACTACGTGGTGCCGGACGTGATCGTCAAGAAATCGCGCACCGGCTGGCAGGTCAGCCTGAACAACGACGTCATGCCGCGCCTGCGTGTCAACGCCATGTACGCCAACCTGCTCAAGCAGGGAAAAGGCGAGGGCGCCATGGGCGCGCAGCTGCAGGAAGCCAAGTGGCTGATCAAGAATATGCGCCAGCGTTTCGACACGATCCTGCGCGTCGCACAAGCGATAGTAGAAAGACAAAAGAACTTTTTCTCGCACGGCGCGGTTGCCATGCGCCCCCTTGTGCTTCGTGAAATTGCTGATACACTGGGTCTACACGAGAGCACTATTTCTCGTGTAACAACTCAAAAATATATGCTGACCCCGCATGGCATGTTTGAGTTGAAATATTTCTTTGGTAGCCATGTCGCCACCGAAGCGGGGGGGGAAGCAAGTTCGACGGCGATACGCGCACTCATCGTGCAATTGACAGGAGCAGAAGACCCGAAAAATCCTTTATCCGACAGTAAGATTGCGGACATGCTGGGAGAACAAGGCATGGTGATTGCGCGACGAACTGTTGCCAAATATCGCGAAGCGTTGAAAATCCCGCCAGTCAGTCTCCGCAAGTCTTTGTAGTTATTTTGGTTCCTGCGCGCCCGGCAGTAATGGGCTACGCACTAACCGTAAGAAGCGACATTATCTCTAGGAGTGTGTATGAATCTCACCATCAGTGGACATCATCTCGAAGTGACCTCGGCCATCCGTGAATATGTGCAGAACAAGCTTGAGCGCGTCACCCGCCACTTTGATCAAGTGATTGATATTGCTGTCATCCTGACTGTAGATAACCTTAAAGAGAAAGAGAAACGCCAGAAGGCTGAAATCAACCTGCGTCTGTCGGGCAAAACCGTCTACGTGGAAAGCCTGTCGCAAGACCTGTACGCCGCCATCGATACCTTGATCGACAAGCTGGATCGCCAGGTCATGAAGTACAAAGCCAAGGTCCAAGAGCACGGCCACGATGCGATCAAGCATCTCCCGGATAGCTACGAACCCGCTGCCGCCGCCCTATAACAACGGCCCCGGCACCTCCAACTAAGGGCGCAAAGGCGCCCTTTTTTGCGCCCCCACGGTTTACGGTAAACGATTTTTCTCCTGCTGTCTATCCCCGGTTTTTGCTAGCGTAAACCAATAGCGTTTACCTTGGAAAGCTGGTTTAATTGGAAAGTTAAACGTTTTCCTGTTTAATGTATAAACAGTATAAATATAAAGAGAGACTATCCAATGCAGAAACTAGCCATCCATCCGCTGAGCGCCGCCGTCGCGCTCGCCATGCTCAGCCTGTCCAGCGCGCCGGCCTGGGCGCAGGAGACCGACAGCGCCGCCACCGTGGTGGTGACGGGCATCCGCAAATCGTATGCGGACGCGGTCAACATGAAGCGCGATACGCTGGAAATCACCGACAGCATTTCCTCCGACGGCCTGGGCCGCTTCCCCGACCTCAACGTGGGCGAGGCGATCCAGCGCATCCCCGGCGTACAGATCAACCGCGAAGCCGGCTCGCGCAACGCCACCATCAACCTGCGCGGCCTGCCGGGCACCTTCGCGCTGACCACCATCAACGGCATGTCCTTCGCGCAGCCGGTGCTGAACGGCTCGACGCCGCTGGGTGCGTTCAACTCGGACATCTTCAGCGCCGTCACCGTGCTGAAGAGCCCGACCGCAGCCGAGCAGCCGGGCGGCCTCAGCGGCAATATCGACTTGCGCATCAATTCCGCGCTGGCGCGCAAGGATGGCGGCGGCGTCACCATCGGCGACGAATACGACGAGCTGGGCCGCCTGAGCACGCCCAACGCCACCGTGTCCTACAACAAGCACTTCGGCAAGGATCTGGCGGTGTTCGGCGTCTACGCGTACAAGAAGGAAAACTTCCGCCGCGACTCGACCCAGATCCAGGACTACGATACGCTGGCGCCGAGCAACCTCGGCATCACGCAGGCGCAGTTCGATGCGCTGTATCCGAAATCGCAGTACCCGACCGGCATCCTGTTCCCCGGCCAGATCCGCCAGACCGTCACCGCCAACACCGGCGCCACCAACAGCGGCGCGGCCGGCATAGGCTGGCGCATGAACAGCGCCACCCGCACCAACCTGACCGGCTACTTCAGCGACCGCAAGCTGGGCTCGTCCAACCAGTACCTGAACTATATCGACCCGACCGTCAATTCGCCGATCACCAACCTCGGCCCCATCTTCACCATCGACACCCAAAGCCCGCTGGGCGTGGTTGGCAAACAGGCCATGATCAATTCCTACGATTACGCCAACGCCAGCATCACCGACTCGCTGCGCTCGGCGCCGCAGCGGCAGAAGACGCATGGCCTGACCGGCGACATCGACTGGGAAAACGACGACTGGCATGTCAACGGCGCCTTCCACAGCTCGCGCGCGGAAAACCGTTCCGACCAGCTGGAGATCGACATCGTGCAATCGGCGCGCACGCTGCCGGCCAGTAACGGCGTCTACGGCCATTACTTCTCGGGCGGCGACGACCTGGCCAACTCGGTGCTGACGCTGTTCACGCCGACCGTCAGCCACATCAATCCCGGCCCGTACGACCAGCGGCCGGGCACCTCCGTCACGCAGGCGCGCAACAACGGCAACGACCGCTTCGGCGTCACCGGCACCAACGGCCGCGCGCTGACCTCGGTCGATTCGGTGCAAGGCTCGGTGGAGCGCAGCTTCGAGCAGGGCTTCTTCAAGTCGGTCAAGGCCGGCCTGCGTTTCGAGAACAACGACTTCGTATCGAGCGGCACCCGCAACACCGCGCAGGGCATCAACTTCTCGGCGATCTCGTCGGCGCTGGCGATCGCCAATCCCTATGTGCCGACCTTCGCCAACGGCTACATTCCCGGCTACACCAAGAACTGGGTGGCGGTGGATATCCCGTCGGTGCTGAAGGCCGTCACGCCGGTGACGCAGCTGCCGGGCCAGACGCTGACCCAGTACGGGCTGGTCAACAACGACGCCGATCCTGGCTTCTCGTCCTACAATTTCTCGGTCAAGAACCGCATCTCGTCGGCCTACGTGGCCAGCATTTTCGGCACCAGCCTGATGGGCGTGCCGGTCAAGGGCAACCTGGGCGCGCGCTACGAGACCACGCGTGAAACCGTCAACTCGGTGGACACCAACAACACCACCGTCATCATCCCCGGCGGCACCAAGGTCGTCACCAGCAAGACGCCGCGCGAGTTCGAGCAGTCCTACCGCAACTTCCTGCCGTCGCTGGTGGCCAAGGCCGACCTCAGCGACAAGCTGGCGCTGCGCGCCGCCGCCTACCGCACCTTCGTGCGGCCGCAGCCGCGCGACATCACGCCGGCCACGGTGATCACCGATCCGGCCGAAGGCTCCGTCACGCCGACCTACAACGTCACGCTGGGCAGCGCCAACCTGCAGCCGTACAAGGCCAATTCCTACGACCTGGCGCTGGAGTGGTACAACCGCCCGAACGGCCTGGTGGCGCTGACCGTGTTCCAGAAGGACGTGCAGGGCCTGGTCGGCCCGGTGCGCGACATCGCCCGCCTGTGCCCGGCCGACGCCACCGCACTCGGCCTCGGCCATCTGACGGTGGTGGGCAGCAATTGCATGAGCGACATCCTGGTCAATGTCGGCACCGCCGCCGCGCCGTCGATGCAGGCGGCCAAGGTGGTGATCAACGGCCAGGCCAACCAGCAGGCGATCAAGGTCAACGGCGTCGAGTTCAACGTGCAGCAAAACCTGGACTTCCTGCCGGCGCCATTCAACAACCTGGGCGGCGCCTTCAACTATGCCTACACCACCATCAAGGGCAAGAACGACGACGGCTCGCCGGCCACGCTGCCTGGTGTTTCGCGCAACAACTACAACCTGATCGCTTATTACGAAACCAGGAGCTGGGGCGTGCGCGCGGTGTACAACTACCGCGACGACTACGACCTGGCGGCCGGCGGCACCTTCAACGGCGCGGCGCGCTCGGTCAAGGCGCGCGGCCAATTGGACATGTCGGCCAGCTACACCTTCGATGGCGGCTACAAGATTTCCTTCGATGCATTTAACATGACGAACGCGGTGCGCGAGGAATACGAGGGCACGTATCTGAAACCGCGCCGTCTGGATGTCGACGGCCGCACCTACCAAGTCAAACTGAGCGCTACCTTCTGACAGGAATCTTATGAAACGAGCTAAATTATTTACCGGATTACTGCTGTCGCTAGCCGTCCCGGCCGCCATGGCCCTGGACTGTGCCGCGCCGCCGCCGGCCATGATGGACATCGACGCCAACAGCTACTACACGGATGCCCATCACTCTGTCATTGACCCGGTGCTGCGCGCGCGCAACATCGCCAACACCAAGCCCATCGAGGATTTCCTGGCCCAGGTCGCGAAGAGCGCCAGCCAGGGCGACGCCGCCTGCGCGCTGGACTGGCTGAACAGCTGGGCCGGACAGCGGGCGCTGACCGGCAAGCTGTCCAGCGAGCAAGCCTGGTATGTACGCAAGTGGACGCTGGGCGGCATGGCGCTGAGCTACGCCCGCGTCAAGCCGGCCGCCAGCGCGGCGCAGCGGCAAGCGATTGAAAGCTGGTTCAAGACGCTGGCCGACGCCACCATGGCGCACTCCGACGCGCACAAGGGCACGCGCAACAACCACTACTACTGGGAGGGCCTGGCGGTGACGGCGGTGGGCGGCGTCACCGGCGACGAGCGTTATCTGGCCTGGGGCCGCAAGGTCTTCGAGCATGCGATGGGGCAGGTGGCGGCCGACGGTTCGCTGCCGCCGGAAATGGAGCGCGGCGCCAAGGCGCTGCACTACCACGTGTTCGCCGCCGTGCCGCTGGTGATGAGCGCGTCCATCCTGGATATCCATGCGCCCAAGCTGGACCAGCTGATGCGCTTCACCATCGCCGCCGCGCAAGACCCGTCGGCGATGGAGAAGGCCACCGGCTTTACGCAGGAGCGCGCCAACGCCAGCGAAATGTCGTTCGCCATCATTTATGCGCGGCACGAGGGCCGGGCGGAGCTGATGCCGGCCAAGGCCAACTTCCAGCCCCGGCTGGGCGGCGACCTGAATCTGCCCAATCCGCTTGAGCATCTGGCGGCGCGCAAGTCGCAGTAGAATAGGGTTTTCTCAACGAACCCAAGCACCTCATGAGCGAATACGTCCACACCAGCGTCAGCAACGGAACCGGCTTCATCACACTGGACCGGCCCAAGGCCTTGAACTCTTTGTCGCTGGCGATGGTGCGCGATATCACGCAGGCGCTGATGGCATGGCGCGACGACAGCGGCGTGGCCGCCGTCGTCATCCGCAGCAGCAGCGAGAAGGCTTTCTGCGCCGGCGGCGATATCCGCTTCTTCTATGATAACGGCCGCGCCACGCCGCAGGGCGGCAGCGCGCTGGTCGAGGATTTCTTCACTGAGGAATATGCGCTCAACCATCTGATCCATTTCTATCCCAAGCCGTATATCGCGCTGATGGACGGCGTGGTCATGGGCGGCGGCATGGGCGTGGCGCAGGGCGGTCCCGACTGCCGCGTGCGCATCGTCACCGAGCGCACCAAGATGGCGATGCCGGAAGTGAATATCGGCCTGTTCCCGGATGTGGGCGGCAGCTATTTCCTGTCGCGCGCGCCGGGCTGTCTGGGCAGCTACCTGGGCGTCACCGGCGTTACCATCGGCGCGGCCGATGCGCTGTACGCCGGCCTGGCCGACCACTACGTGCCGGCCGCTGACATGGCGGCCTTGTCGTCGCTGCTGGAGTCGACGCCGGGCGCGGAGTTGAAGGACGCCATTGCGGCCTTCGCCGCGCCGTTCCGCGCGGCCGTTGGCGAGAGCCGGCTGGCGGCCGAACGCACCGCCATCGACCGCCACTTTGGCGCCGCGTCGGTGGCCGCCATCGTCGATTCGCTGAAGACGGATGACAGCGCCTTCGCACAAAAGACGCTGCAGGCGATGGCGACCCGTTCGCCGCTGATGATGTGCGTCACGCACGAGCTGGTCCGGCGCGGCGCCGCGCTGGATGTGGCCGAGTGCCTGCGCCTGGAGCGCACGCTGGTGCGCCACAATTTCGAGGATGGCGAAGTGATCGAAGGCGTGCGCGCGCTGGTCATCGACAAGGACAATGCGCCGCAATGGAAGCCGTCGTCGCTGGACGCGGTCGACGAGGCGATGGTGCAGCGTTTCTTCCAGCCGGTATGGCCGGACTACGCACACCCGCTGCGCCACCTGGACTGAGCGCACGCGCGCCCTGCCAGCGTTATGAGACGCTGGCAGGGACGGCGGCAATCGTGAGTTTCAGCCCGAAAGCGTGCATCAGTTCCAACGTCGTTTTCAACGATGGCTCGCCGGTTAGTCGTGCCAGTCCGCTTGCTTTGGCAACGAGGTCCAGCGCAGCGGCGATATGCGCTGCATCGCCGGTATCGAAAGCGTCAGCCATAAACACTTCGACGGCCTCACGGCTATTGAGTGCTTGCGCCGGATCGTAGGATGTAAATTTCTCAGCCATGATCTCGCCTCCATTGACGAGTTAGTCGTTTCGCGGCTTGGATATCGAGATCGCTTAGGCCTGCTCGCGGTGGCGCAGGATGACGCGTTCGGATTTTTGGAAGTAGGCCGCCAGTTGTTCTGCCATGTAGACCGAGCGGTGCTGGCCGCCGGTGCAGCCCACCGCCACCGTCAGGTAGCTGCGGTTGTCGGTCTTGAAGGACGGCAGCCACTTTTCGATGAAGACGCGGATGTCGTTCATCAGGTCCAGCGCGCTCGGCTGGGCGTTAAGGAAGTCGATCACCGGGGCGTCGCGCCCGGTCAGCGGACGCAAGGTCAGGTCGTAGTAGGGATTGGGCAGCGCCCGCACGTCGAACACGAAGTCCGCGTCCAGCGGCACGCCCAGCTTGAAGGCGAACGATTCGAAGAACAGGATCAGCGGCGCGCGCTCGATCGCCACCAGATCCTTGACCCACGCCCGCAGCTTGTTGGCGCTCAGCTCCGAGGTGTCGATCACATGGCCCAGCTGCTCGATCGGCGACAGCCGTTCGCGCTCTTCCGATATGCACTCGATCAGGGTGCGCCGCGCCGCCGGGTTCTGCCCCGGCCGCAATTCGTGCGACAGCGGATGGCTGCGCCGCGTTTCCGAAAACCGCGCCACCAGCGAATGTGTGTTCGAGGTCAAGAACATCACCTTGACGTCGTGCCCTTGCTGGCGCAGGCGCTCGACGTCGGCCGGCAGCGTCGCCAGCGATGCGGCGCTGCGCGCATCGACCGCCACGGCCAGCGCTTCCATTCCTTCGGCCACCAGGGTGTCCACCAGGCTGGCGAGCAGGGCAGGCGGCAGATTGTCGACGCAATAGTGCCCCGTGTCCTCCAGGACGTTCAGGGCGACGGATTTGCCGGAGCCGGAAATACCGGTAATGAGTACGATGCGCATAGTCCCCGATGATACCGCAGCCCGGCCAAGCTTGCCGAAAATGACCATCTTTTGTCCCGGCAATAATGCGAAAAAGATACTAAATTCCTTGCAAATCTAAATGTAAATAATTATCATTTGCATTCATTTTTTTCGGAACGCAGGGATGGGAATGTCTTTTACAAAAAAAACGATGGTTGCCGCGATAGCCGGCGTATGTGGTTTTGGTCCGGCGATGGCGGCCAGCGCCGTGGATGCGCAGGATGCGGGGACGGTGGTGGTCAGCGCCACCCTGCGCGAACATAATCTGGCGTCGGCCCCGGCCTTCACCACCGTGCTGACGGCGGACGATATCGCCAAGTCGCCGGTCAACAGCCTGGCCGACCTGCTGCGCGAAACCGTGGGCGTGAACAACCAGAGCGACGGCACCGGCCGCGACGAGATCCAGATCCGCGGCCTGCCCGGCAAATACACGCTGATGCTGGTCAACGGCCGCCGCCTGTCCTCCACCGGCGCGCTGTGGCGCGGCGGCGACTTCGACTTCAGCTCGATTCCGCTCAACAGCATCAAGCGCGTGGAAATCGTGCGCGGCCCGATGGCGGCGCTGTACGGTTCGGACGCCATCGGCGGCGTCATCAACATCATTACCAAGACCCCGACCAGGGACTGGAGCGGCGCCGTCACCGGCGAGTACCGCACCATCGCCAGCGGCGACCAGGGCGACCAGTACCGCCTCGGCGCCTCGGTGGCCGGCGCCATCGACGACGCCGTCAGCCTGTCGATTTCCGGCGAAGACTACGACCGCAAGCCCTGGTACAGCACCAGCGCTGCCGACCCGACCCGCCCGCCGCGCCTGGAAGAGAAGCGCGCGCAAAACCTGGTGTCGACGCTGACCTGGAAGCTGTCGGAAACCCAGAGCCTGGACTTCGACTTCGGCTACAACAAGGACGAGCGTCCGCTGGGCATGTTCTACTACAGCTACAACCCGCAATGGAACTACACCGCCAAGGACTTCCGCGCGCAGACCATCAAGCGCAGCACCTTCGGCGTGACGCACAAGGCGCTGTGGGGTTGGGGCAGTACCACCGCCTTCCTGAGCCAGGAAGAGACCCGCATCGACGACTTCAACAGCCGCTACAACAAGCCGCAGCAGCGCGTGCTGCGGGAGAAGAACACCTCCGCCAAGGTCTACGGCAGCACCGAGTTCGGCAATCACTCCGTGACCGCCGGCGTCGACCTGCGCCGCCAGGTCGTCAAGGATCCGCTGTCCTACCTGACCACCGGCCAGTCGACCACCGACCGCTCCGCAGTGTTCGTGGAAGATGAAATCGCCCTGACCAAGCAACTGAGCCTGACGCTGGCCGGCCGCGAAGACCACACCGACTTCGGCAACCACTTCACGCCGAAGTCCTACCTGGTCTACCAGGCGACGCCGGAGTGGACCGTCAAGGGCGGCGTCAACAAGGCCTTCAAGGCGCCGGACGCCTATCAGCTGGTCAAGGACTACAGCATCGTCAGCTGCGGCGGCGGCTGCTACCTGAACGGCAACCCAGACCTGAAGCCTGAAACCAGCATCAACTACGAGTTCGGTGTCGAGTTCCACCGCAAGGGCCTGAACGCCAGCGCGGCGGCCTTCAAGAATGATGTGAAGGAAATGATCGACTCGATCTACAGCGCCAATCCACCGTCGCGCAAGTGGCTCAACGTCGCCAAGGCCAAGACCAGCGGCATCGAGTTGCAGGCCGACGCCGTCATCAACCCGACGCTGTCGATCAGCGGCAACTACACCCACCTGAACGCGAACTACACCGATCAATCCGGCAAGGAAGCCAAGCTGGATAACCGTCCGCGCCAGATGGCCAGCGTCAGCCTGAATTGGAACGCGGCCGCGTGGCTGCAGGGCGCGCTGGCGGCGCACTACACCGGCGAGCAATCCTATGACGCCGCCATGCTGCCGGCCTACACCCGCGTCGACGTGTCGGCATCGGCCAAGGCCGGCCGCAACATCACGCTGCGTTTCGGCGTGAAGAACCTGACCGACGTGAACCTGGAGCAGAAGAACAAAAGCTTCCAGACGTTCGAGCTGGGCCGCAACTACTACGTTAGCGCAGCGTATGCGTTCTAAGCCATGCTGATCCCCCTGGTCGCGTTGTTGTTGACGCTGGTGGCGTGCGTGCTGCTGTACCTGAGCCACCGCCACCAGGGCTGGCTGCGCGCGCCCCTGCCGGCCTGGCCGGCGAGGGCGTCCGGCGCCGGCTTGCTGATGCTGGCGCTAGCCTGCGGCCTGTACTACTACAGCCCGCTGACCGCCGTGTTCGCGTGGCTGATGGTGCAGATGCTGGCCTTCAGCACGCTGCCTTTCCTTTCTCTGTTGAAGCGTCGCGATGCATAACAAGACGCACCACAAGATCGCTCCCGACTGGTGGAGCAAGACCTTTGCCGGCGCCGTGCTCGGCTTCTCGCTGGCGTTCGCGCTGGCGGGTTTGCTGGCGTGGTACGGCCCCGGCGGCATCGCCGCGCCGAACAAGACGCAGGCCGTCATGTGGAGCGTCGCCGTGTTCTGGATGCCGGTGTTTGCCTTCGTCTATCTGTTCCGCACCGGCTTGCGCGCGGTGCTGTGGCTGTCGGCAGCCAATGCGGTGGCGTATGCCGCACTGTTTCATGCGCGAGGACTGTTATGAAAATTCGTAGCGATATATTGCGCGTCTATCAGTCGCTGCATACCTGGGTCGGCATCTGCGCCGGCATGCTGTTGTTCATTGGTTTCTTCGGCGGTGCGCTGACCATGTTCAAGCAGCCGCTGGACCGCTGGATCAGCGCGCCGGCGCACGCGCTTCCGGCCATGCCCGTGGCGCAAACCGACCAGCTGGTACGCGAACTGCTGGCGCAAAAGCCGGCGGCGCGGAAAGAGTTCACGCTGCACTTGCAGCAGCATGAAAACGTCGCCGCGCCGGTCAGCTGGAGCGAAGGCGAGGGCGAGCGCAGCATCGATGTGTCGGCCACCCGCTGGCATGCTGCGCTGGACCCGTCCGGCAAGCTGCTGGTGCAGGAGGAAGTGCCGTCGTTGCTGGCGGAGCTGATCGACATGCTGCACCGGACCGGCGGCATCCCGGGACGGCTGGGCGACGAGTACATCGGCGCTTATCTGATGGGCATCGCCGGCATCATGTATTTCCTGGCGTTGGTCTCGGGCGTGATCCTGCTGCTGCCGACGCTGGTGAAGGATTTCTTCGCTCTGCGGCCGGGCAAGAACCACAAGCGCTTCTGGCTGGATGCGCACAACATCGTCGGCATCGCCAGCCTGCCGTACCACATCGTCATCAGCGTGACGGTGATCGTGTTTGCCTTCCACGACCAATTCTACGGCGGCATCGCCAAGGTGGTCTATGGCGAGCAGCCGATGTTCGCGCGGCGCGCCGCCGACGCGGCGCCGCACCACATCGGCGACCTGCAGCCGGCCAGCGCGCTGGTGGCGGCCGTGCGGCGCGAGGCGCCCGGTTTCGAGGTGGCGGAGCTGATGTACATGGGCCTGGAAACGCCGCGTCCGATGATACGGGCGGCGGTGGCCAGCCCGCGCTATCTTGTGCGGGGCGCGGAGACCGGCTATGTGATGATCCATCCCTACACCGGCAAGGTGATCGACACCAGCATGTTGCCGAGCAAGGGCGATGCGTGGAGCGATGTGGTGGCGCCGATGTTCGCGCTGCACTTCGGCAGCTACGGCGGCAGTTTGATGCGCTGGGTGTATTTCCTGTTCGGGGCCAGCGGCGCGTTCCTGTTCTACTCGGGCAATCTGCTGTGGGTGGAGAAGCGGCGCAAGAACCAGTTGCGCAATGGTCCGGTGCCGCAGCAGTCGATCACCACGCGGGTGATGGCGGCGGCCACGGTGGGCGTGTGCTTGGGATCGATGGCCGGCGTCGCCTTCGCCATCGTCGCCGGCAAATGGTTGTTTGCGGCGGCGGAGAATATCAACTCGGCTTACCTGACGGTGTATTACTGCGTGTTCCTGGCGGCGCTGGCGTGGGCGTTCTGGCGCGGCGCATCGCGCGCGGCGGTGCACCTGCTGGCCTTGTGCGCGCTGGGCGCGTTGGCGATTCCGTTGACCTCGTTGATGGCTTTGCTGCTGCCGTCGCTGGGATGGTGGGCGCATGGCAGCATGGCCGCCATCGGCGTCGATGTGACGGCGCTGGTGTTTGCATTGCTGTTTGCGTATGCGGCGCGTTTGACTGCGCGCCGCGCGCAGCATGGGCCGGCGGACAGCGTGTGGGCCAAGCCAGGCTGTACTTAGTCGCCGCTCATCGCCTGTCGCTGGCGCTCCATGAACTCTTGCAGCGTATCGATGCCGCGCAGTTGCAAGATGGTGTTGCGCACGGCGGCCTCCAGCAGCACCGCGATGTTGCGGCCGGCCGCCACCGGGATCACGACCTTGCGGATCGGCAGGCCCAGCACATCCTCGGTCGGGAACTGGAACGGCAGGCGTTCCACTTCTTCGTCGGCGGCGCCGCGCCGCACCAGGTGCACGATCAGTTTCAGGCGCATCTTGCGGCGCACCGCGGTCTCGCCGAAGATGGCCTTGATGTCCAGCAGGCCCAGCCCGCGCACTTCCAGCAGATTCTGCAGCAGCGCCGGGCAGCGGCCTTCGATCATGTTCGGCGCGATGCGCGAGAACTCCACCGCGTCATCGGCCACCAGGCCGTGCGAACGCGAAATCAGTTCCAGCCCCAGCTCGCTCTTGCCCAAGCCGGAATCGCCGGTGATCAGCACGCCCACGCCCAGCACGTCCATGAACACGCCGTGCATGATGATGCGCTGCGCCAGCTTCTTCGACAGGTAGACGCGCAAGAAGTCGATCACCTGCGCGGCCGGCAGCGGCGTGGAGAACAGCGGAATGTTTTTCTCGTCGCAGATGGCGAGGATGTCGGGCGGCGTTTCCAGTCCCTGCGCGATGATCAGCGCCGGTGGCCCGCCGGCGATCAGCTCGCCGATGACGTGGGCGCGCGTCAGCGATTTCAAGCGCTGGTAGTAATTGATTTCCTGGTGCCCGAAGACCTGGATGCGGCCCGGGTGGATGGTGTTCAAGTGGCCGACCTGGTCGGCGGCCGAGGCGACGTCGCCGGAGATCAGGCGCTCGCCGCCGGGGAAGCCGGCGAACCAGCCTAGCTGCAAACTTTCGCGATTGTCGTCGTAGAGCCTTTGTATCGTCAGCGGAGTTTGCAGCATGGGTCGTCTTTGCAAGAGGATGAACTAAACCTTAGTTTAACCTATAGTTTGACGACCCCGGCGATCTCAACCGGCGGCTTGCAGGCTGGGCATCCAGTTGACGATGCGCGAGTGCACCGATTTCGGGTCCGCGTCCGTGCTCAGCGCGGTGCGGAAGGCGTCGTCGGAGAACATCTCGGCGATCTCGGACAGGATCTCCAGATGCTGCTGGGTGACGTGGTCCGGGATCAGCAGGAAGAACAGCAGGTTGACCGGCTTGCCGTCCGGCGATTCGAACGGAATCGGCTCGGCCAGGCGGACAAACGCCGCCAGCGGCGACTTCAGGCTCTTCATGCCCTTGATGCGGCCGTGCGGCACGGCGACGCCGTGGCCCAGACCGGTCGAACCGAGGCGCTCGCGCGCGAACAGATTGTCCGAGACGGTGGAGCGGGCGATGCCGCAGTTGTTTTCGAAAATCAGGCCGGCTTGCTCGAAAGCGCGCTTCTTGCTGGACACTTCCAGGTCCAGCTGCACGTTTTCAAGTGAGAGTATTTTGCTAAGGTTATTCATAACGCGACATAAAATGTTGCAACGCACAAAGGTGGCATGCGAGCAGAATTATAGGCTTGTTTCTGCGCCATGTAACAGTAAATCGCTCGCGCCTACCGTTGCGTTTATGTCGGCCAGCCGACGCGCGGGCTGGGCGGTATGTGCACCAAAGAAAGGAATCGCTATTTCTGAGTAGAAATCTCGGAAAACGCCGGTTTTTCGCCAGGGTCTGGGGCGAATTTCCGATTTTTGCGCGTTTTCAGGCCGCTGTGGCCGTACGACGCGCTGTTGCGAACAACGGCGCGTCATCTGCACATCATACGCCTGATTTTTCTGATTTGATTGGAAAAAGCACCAGATTTATTGACGTGCGCCACGGAGATTCGGCGGCCGCTGGGCGGTGCTGAAGTTGCTGCGCCAAGGGTTGATGTCGAGGCCGCCGCGGCGGGTGTAGCGGGCGTACACGGCCAATTGCTGAGGCTGGCATTGGCGCAGGATGTCGGTGAAGATGCGCTCCACGCACTGCTCGTGGAACTCGTTGTGCTCGCGGAAACCGATCAGGTAGCGCAGCAGGCTTTCCTGGTCGATCTGCGGGCCGGCGTAATGGATTTGCACGCTGGCCCAGTCCGGCTGGCCCGTCACCAGGCAGTTCGACTTGAGCAGGTGCGACACCAGTTTTTCCTCGACCGGTTCCTCGTCCAGCGCGGCCTTCAGCAGCTCGGGCGCCGGGCTGTAGTGGTCGACGTCGATGTCCAGGCGGTCCAGCAGCAGGCCGTCCAGCTCGCCCATTTCCACCATGCCGAATTCTTCCGGCTGGGTCAGCGAGATGTGCACGGTGGCGCCGAAGCCGTTCGACAAATCCTGTTGCAGCAGGTTCTTCAGTGCGACCACGCTGTCGAGCCGGGTCTGGTTGAAGGAGTTCAGGTAGAGCTTGAAGGACTTCGATTCGACGATGTTGGGCGAATCGGCCGGCACGGTGATGCGGGCGATCGCCACCTGCGGCTTGCCGCGCGCGTTGAGCCACGAGATTTCGTAGGCGTTCCAGATATCGACGCCGTAGAAGGGCAGGGTGCTGCCGCTGCCCAGGCCGATTTCATCGCGCTTGCCCTGGCGTGGAATCGGGAACAGCAGTTCCGGCGCGTAATCGGTGCGGTAGGCGGAGGTTTTCCCCAGCGGGGACAAGTCGACGGTGTTGGTCATGGCGGTATCGATGTTTCAGTGAAGGACGGCATGGTAGCGCAAACCATGCCGTCGTGCTGCGGTTAGCCCAGGAACAGCTTGTACACCGGGTTGGCGCTTTCGTCCCAGTAGCGGTAGCCCAGCGTGGTCAGGAATTGCGCGAACTGGTCCATCTCGCCCGACGGCACCTGCAGGCCGATCAGGATGCGGCCGACGTCGCCGCCCTGGCTGCGGTAGTGGCACAGCGAGATATTCCAGTTTGGCGCCATCGAATTGAGGAAGCGCATCAGCGCGCCCGGCCGTTCGGGGAACTCGAAACGATACAGCAACTCGTCCTTGGCCAGCGCGCTCTTGCCGCCCACCAGATGGCGGATGTGGGCCTTGGCCAGTTCGTCGTGGGTCAGGTCCAGCGTCTTGAAATCGTGCTGCTCGAAGGTGCGGGCCAGCACGCTCGACTCGCTGCGGTCGGCGATCTGCACGCCGCAGAACACATGGGCCTCGTCCTTGTCGCTGATGCGGTAGTTGAACTCGGTGACATTGCGCGGGCCGACCAGCGCGCAGAAGCGCTTGAAGCTGCCGCGCTGCTCCGGCAGCGTGACGGCGAACACCGCCTCGCGCGCCTCGCCCAGCTCGGCGCGCTCGGCGACGAAGCGCAGGCGGTCGAAGTTCATATTGGCGCCGCTGGCGACGGTGATCAGCGTTTCGTTCTTGATCGGATCCTTGGTCAGCGCGGCGCGCTCGACGTAGGCCTTGGCGCCGGCAATGGCCAGCGCGCCGGAAGGCTCCAGGATGGACCGGGTGTCGCTGAACACATCCTTGATGGCCGCGCTGATGGCGTCGGTATCGACCAGGATGATGTCGTCCACGTACTGCTGCACCAGACGGAAGGTTTCCTCGCCGGCCAGGCGCACCGCCGTGCCGTCGGCGAACAGGCCCACGTCCGACAGCGTGACGCGCTCGCCGGCCTTGACGCTGCGCGCCATCGCGTCGGAGTCCAGGCTTTGCACGCCGATGATCTTGATGTCCGGGCGGATCTGTTTCACATACGCGGCGATGCCGGAGATCAGGCCGCCGCCGCCGATCGGCACGAAGATGGCGTGGATGGGGCCGGAGTGCTGGCGCAGGATTTCCATGCCGATCGTGCCCTGGCCGGCGATGACGTCGGGATCGTCGAAGGGGTGGACGAAGGTCAGCTTCTGTTCCTTTTCCAGCGACAGCGCGTGGTTGTAGGCATCGGTATAGGATTCGCCGTGCAGCACCACCTCGACGTCGGCGCCGCCGCGCGCCTTGACCGCCTCGACCTTCACTTGCGGCGTGGTGGTCGGCATCACGATGACGGCGCGGCAGCCCATGCGGGCGGCGGACAGGGCCACGCCTTGCGCGTGGTTGCCGGCCGACGCGCAGATCACGCCGCGCTTGCGCTGGGATTCGCTCAGGTGGGCCATCTTGTTGTACGCGCCACGAATCTTAAAGCTGAACACGCTCTGCATGTCCTCGCGCTTGAAATAAATGCGGTTCTCGTAGCGCTGCGACAGGGTCGGCGCCAGTTCCAGCGGGGTTTCAGTGGCGACGTCGTAGACGCGCGCGGTCAGGATTTTCTTCAGATAGTCGATAGTCATGGTTTGCAAACATAGTGATTCCGGGACCCCAAAGGGGCGTTGCTCATTCAGTGCTAACTATCCGGCGTGTGACCGGGTGAAGCAGGGGCGCGGGCCGCGCGCGGATGGGTGCGCGGCCGGACTGTTCAATCATGCGGTGTGCGACTCATTATAATGGACACCTTTCCTCCCGCTCAAAGAAACCGATGATCGACTCTGCAATCGCCTGGCTGCTGCACGTTTTGGCTGCGCCGGAAGTGGGCCTGACCTCGGTCTTCATCATCAGCTTCATCTCCGCCACGCTGCTGCCGCTGGGCTCCGAGCCGGCGGTGTTCGCCGTCATCAAGGCCAATCCCGCCCTGTTCTGGAGCGTCATCGGCGTCGCCACCGTCGGCAATACGCTGGGCGGCGCGGTCGATTACTGGATGGGCTACCAGGCCAAGCAATCCTTCGCCAGGGAACGCAAAAGCCGCTGGTTCCACTGGCTGGAGCGCTACGGCGCCAAGACCATGCTGCTGGCCTGGCTGCCAGGCATCGGCGATCCGCTGTGCACCCTGGGCGGCTGGCTCAAGCTGCCTTTCTGGCCCAGCATCGCCTACATGGCGGTCGGAAAACTGCTGCGCTACCTGACCATGACCTCGCTGCTGTTGTACGTGCCGGACGGCGTGTGGCACCGGCTCGGGCAATTGCTGAGCTAATTTGGCGCAATTTATCATATTGCCATTTGCAGTCGCACATAAATTTCGTTCAGTTTTATAGCGGGTATTTATCCGTTATTGCCAAGAAAAGCGGTATTTTGCAAATTTTTGGCGGGTTGTTGCACCCCGGATAGCCCCTCGGCCGTCTAAGGCTGTTCCGGCGTGGTGCGCCGCAATACGCTAGAATGGCCCTCCCGGGTTCAGTCTACAAGTCCATTTCACATGAATGCCCCTGCTCAAATTCAAGCTCTGCTGGCGGAAACGCCCCACGGTCCGGAGGCTGTCCGCCTGCGCGAAATTCCTTATAACTACACGTCGTTTTCCGATCGCGAGATCGTCATCCGGCTGCTGGGCGAGGAATCGTGGAGCTTGCTCGACGCGCTGCGCGGCGCCCGCCAGACCGGCCGTTCGGCCCGCATGCTGTACGAAGTGCTGGGCGATATCTGGGCAGTCCGCCGCAATCCGTACCTGCAGGACGACATGCTGGACAACCCGAAACGGCGCCAGGAACTGATCGATGCGCTGCATCACCGCCTGGCCGAAGTGGACAAGCGCCGCCTGACCGTCGATGACACCGGCGACGAAGCCGCGCGCCTGCGCAGCACCAACGTCGCCCAGCTGCTGCGCGCGGCCGGCAAGGCGGTGGCCGACTTCGGCGAAGAATTCAAGCAAGTCTACGACCTGCGCAAGCGCACCAACAAGGTGCTGGGCCGCTACACCGACAAGCACAACATCTGCTTCGACGGCATGAAGCGCATCTCGCACGTGACCGACGCCACCGACTGGCGCGTCGAGTATCCGTTCGTGGTGCTGACCCCGGACACCGAGGAAGAAATGGCCGGCCTGGTCAAGGGCTGTATCGAACTGGGGCTGACCATCATCCCGCGCGGCGGCGGCACCGGCTACACCGGCGGCGCGATTCCGCTGACGCCGATGTCGGCCGTCATCAACACCGAGAAGCTGCTCAACATGGGCGCGGTGGAAATGAAGGTGCTGCCCGGCCTGGACCGCGACTACGCGACCATCTACACCGGCGCCGGCGTCATCACCAACAAGGTATCCGAAGCGGCCGAGAAGGCCGGCTTCGTGTTCGCGGTCGATCCGACCTCGGCCCACGCGTCCTGCATCGGCGGCAATATCGCGATGAACGCGGGCGGCAAGAAGGCCGTGCTGTGGGGCACGGCGCTGGACAACCTGGCTTCGTGGCGCATGGTCGATCCGAACGGCGACTGGCTGGAAGTCACGCGCCTCGACCACAACCTGTCGAAGATTCACGATACGCCGCTGGCCCGCTTCAAGCTGGAGTGGACCCATCCGACCGCGCGCGGCGAGTCGAAAGGCGAACCGTTCAAGACCGAGCTGCTGGAAATCGAAGGCCGCAAGTTCCGCAAGGAAGGCCTGGGCAAGGACGTCACCGACAAATTCCTGGCCGGCCTGCCGGGCATCCAGAAGGAAGGCTGCGACGGCCTGATCACCTCGGCCCGCTGGATTCTGCACAAGATGCCGAAGTTCGCCCGCACCGTCTGCCTGGAATTCTTTGGCCAGGCGCGCGACGCGATTCCGTCTATCGTCGAAATCAAGAATTACCTGGACGGCCTGCCGGCCAAGGGCGAGCAGTTCAGCACGCTGCGCCTGGCCGGCCTGGAGCACCTGGACGAGCGCTACCTGCGCGCGGTCGGCTACGCCACCAAGTCGAAACGCGGCGTGCTGCCGAAGATGGCGCTGTTCGGCGACATCGTCGGCGACGATGAAAACGCCGTCGCCATGGCCGCCTCGGAAGTGGTGCGTATCGCCAATACCCGCGTGGGTGAAGGCTTTGTTGCCGTCAGCCCGGAAGCGCGCAAGAAATTCTGGCTGGACCGCGCCCGCACCGCCGCCATCGCCAAGCACACCAACGCCTTCAAGATCAACGAAGACGTGGTGATCCCGCTGAACCGCATGGGCGAGTACACCGACGGCATCGAGCGCATCAACATCGAACTGTCGATCAAGAACAAGCTGCAACTGGCTGAGGAGCTGCAACAGTTCTTCGCCGCCGGCAATCTGCCGATCGGCAAGAGTGACGATGCCGACGACGCCGTCGGCGACGAAGAGATGCTGGGCGACCGCGAGCAGCAAGCGCAAGCGCTGCTGACGCAAGTGCACGCGCGCTGGACCTTCCTGCTGGCCGAGCTGGACAAGCCGCTGACCGTCGTCACCGCGCAACTGGCCGAGCTGGGCCTGGAGCGTCTGCTGCCGGTGTTTGAAGAACGCTTGAAGACTCAGCCGGACGCGACCTTGTTCGACGTGGTGCAGGACCGCACCATCCGCGTCACCTGGAAGCAGGAAATCCGCGCCCAGCTGCGCCAGATCTTCAACGGCGCGGCCTACAAGCTGATCCTCGACGAAGCGACCGCCATCCACAAGCGCGTGCTGCGCGGCCGCGTGTTCGTGGCGCTGCACATGCACGCCGGCGACGGCAATGTACACACCAACCTGCCGGTCAACTCGGATCACTACGAGATGCTGCAACTGGCGCACCAGGCCGTGGCGCGCATCATGAAGCTGGCCCGTTCGCTCAACGGCGTGATCTCGGGCGAGCACGGCATCGGCATCACCAAGCTGGAGTTCCTGACCGAAGAGGAAATCGGCCCGTTCCGCGACTACAAGCTGCGCGTCGATCCGGAAGGCCGCTTCAACAAGGGCAAGCTGCTGAACCTGGCCGGCATGGAAGCCGATTTGTCCAACGCCTACACGCCATCGTTCGGCCTGATGGGCCACGAATCGCTGATCATGCAGCAAAGCGATATCGGCGAGATCGCCAACAGCGTCAAGGACTGCCTGCGTTGCGGCAAGTGCAAGCCGGTGTGCTCGACCCATGTGCCGCGCGCCAACCTGCTGTACTCGCCACGCGACAAGATCCTGGCGACCTCGTCGCTGATCGAAGCCTTCCTGTACGAAGAGCAGACCCGTCGCGGCATCTCGATCAAGCACTGGGAAGAATTCGAGGACGTGGCCGACCACTGCACGGTCTGCCATAAATGTGTCACGCCCTGTCCGGTCAACATCGACTTCGGCGACGTGTCGATGAACATGCGCAACCTGCTGCGCAAGATGGACAAGAAGAGCTTCAATCCCGGCAAGTCGGCGGCGATGTTCTTCCTCAACGCCACCGATCCGGCCACCATCAACGCCACCCGCGCGGCGATGGTGGGCATCGGCTACAAGGCTCAGCGCCTGGGCAATGACTTGCTGAAGAAATTCGCCAAGAAGCAGACCAAGGCGCCGCCGCCGACCGTGGGCAAGCCGAAGGTGCGTGAGCAGGTGATCCACTTCATCAACAAGAAAATGCCGGGCGGCCTGCCGAAGAAAACCGCGCGCGCCTTGCTGGATATCGAGGACGACAAGGTCATCCCTATCATCCGCAATCCCAAGGCCACCAATGCCGATACGGAAGCGGTGTTCTACTTCCCTGGCTGCGGTTCGGAGCGCCTGTTCTCGCAGGTGGGCCTGGCCACGCAAGCGATGCTGTGGGAAGTGGGTGTGCAGACCGTGCTGCCGCCGGGCTATTTGTGCTGCGGCTATCCGCAGCGCGGCTCGGGCGAGTACGACAAGGCCGAGAAGATGATGACCGATAACCGCGTGCTGTTCCACCGCATGGCGAACACGCTCAACTATCTGGACATCAAGACCGTGCTGGTCTCGTGCGGCACCTGCTACGACCAGCTGGCGACCTACGAGTTCGACAAGATCTTCCCGGGCTGCCGCATCATGGACATCCATGAGTACTTGATGGAAAAGCAGGTCCGGCTGGAAGGCGTGACCGGCACGCGCTATATGTACCACGAGCCTTGCCACACGCCGATGAAGATGCAGGAAGCGACCAAGACCGTCAACACGCTGATCCAGACGCACGACAACGTCAAGATCGAGAAGAACGACCGTTGCTGCGGCGATTCGGGCACGCTGATGATTGCGCGTCCGGACATTTCGACGCAGGTGCGCTTCCGCAAGGAAGAGGAAGTCATCAAGGGCGCGGACAAGCTGCGCGCCGACGGCTTCGAAGGCGAAGTGAAGATCCTGACCAGCTGCCCGGCCTGCCTGGGCGGCGTCTCGCGCTACGGTGAGGATGCGGGCACGACGGCCGACTACATCGTGGTCGAGATCGCCAAGCATCTGCTGGGCGAGAACTGGATGGCCGACTACGTCAAGCGCGCCAACGACGGCGGCATCGAACGGGTGCTGGTGTAATGGCCTGCGATCTGTGCAAGCTGCTGGAAGCGCCGGGTGCGGCTTTGATCTGGGGCGATGACCGCTTGTCGGTGGTTGCCGTGGATGAGGCCGAGTACCCGGGCTTTACGCGGGTGGTGTGGAATGCCCACGTCAAGGAAATGACCGATCTGTCGCCGGCCGAACGCAGCCGCGTGATGGAGGTGGTATGGGCGGTCGAGTCCGCTCAGCGCGCGGTGATGGCGCCGGAAAAGATCAACCTGGCCAGCTTTGGTAATATGACGCCACATGTGCACTGGCATGTGATTCCGCGTTATGTGGACGATGCACATTTCCCGAATCCGACCTGGGCGGTGGCGCAGCGGGCGTCGGCGCCGGAAGTGCTGGCTGCGCGCCGCGCCTTGCTGCCGGCCCTGCACGCGGCGATTATCGAACGTTTGAAAGCATAAGCAATGAGTAAGCAACCTACTGGCCTGACCGTCCACAACAAGTCCAAAGTGCTGGACATCGAATTTGACGACGGCGCTTCGTTCTCGATCCCATTCGAGCTGCTGCGCGTGTATTCGCCGTCGGCCGAGGTGAAGGGACATGGGGAAGGGCAGGAGGTGCTACAGGTGGGCAAGCGCGAAGTGGGCATCGCGGCGGTGGACCCGGTGGGCAACTACGCGGTGCAGCCGACCTTCACCGACGGCCACAACACGGGCTTGTACACCTGGGATTACCTGTACAAGCTGGGCAGTGAAAAAGACGCGCTGTGGGCCAACTACATGGACCGCCTGCACGCATCCGGCTTCGAAGGCGACAGCGGCCGAGAGACCGGCGTCACGCTGACCGGGCCGGGCTCGAAGAACCACACGGGCTGCGGCCACAAGCATTAAGCGCGTCAGCGCGTGACGTGCTCGCGCAGCACGTAGGCAAAAATCGCCCGTATATGCAGAGGTAGCTGGCGTAGTGCTTCAACATCGATGGATGGCTCTGGCTCAGCGCATTGTTGTACCGAAGGCCGTTGCCAGGCTTTCCCCAAATCCTTGTACGGTGACATCTCTGCCAGCCGTTTGCGTTCGGCCCTATCGCGTGCGATTTCTTCATGCAGTGCATCGATCTCTGCCCGCGAATTTTCGTCGAGTTCAGGAATTTCCAGGTCTGAAGGAATTTCCACGTCATATATTTTCATAGCGATTCTCCATCAGTTCAAAGGGTGTTACCAACTCGGGGAGATGCAGTCTTTGCGCGTGGATCAGTACCCTCAGTAGCCGGAGTTGTCCGGCGTTGGCAATGATCGGTCAGGTACAAAATGACTGAAGTGTCGAGATAGACGGTTGGCGGCATGGCGGACCTCTGGTGGCTCCGGCCAGATTAGCCTGTCCGGATGCTCGCGGTTTCGTATAGATCAAACGAACCCGCCTTCATTTCATCAAGCTGTCACAGCGCCGTGGGATAGTTGGCGGTTTTACTGTGCGGGATGGGAGATGGCATGAAGGATGTTTGCAAAGGACTGTTGCTGGCGTTGGCCTTGATCGTCGCGCCGCTGCGCGCTCAGGAGTATTACGGCGATGCGCGGCCTGACGCGCCGGAGCTGGCGGCTCGCGGTCCATCACCGGTTGGCGTGCGCACGCTGGTGGCCGAGCACGCCGATCAGCTCGACATCCTGCGCTACAGCGACGCCACGCCCAACCCGCGCTACAGCCGCAAGCTGACGCTGGAAGTCTGGTACCCGGCCAAGCTCCAGCCCGGCCAAAAAGAACATACCGTTTATACCGATGTGCTCGGCTCCGGCCCCAACGATCCAGCCCGGCCGAACACTCCGTTCGAGTTCAACGGCCGCGCCGCCCGCGATGCCGCGCCGCTGGCCCCGGCTGCCACCGCACCGGCCGGCGGCTATCCGCTGGTGATCGTCTCGCACGGCTATCCCGGCTCGCGCCTGCAGATGAGCTACCTGACCGAAAACCTCGCCTCCAAAGGCTATATCGTGGTGGCCATCGACCATCCCGAATCGACCCGCGCCGACAAGGCCGGCTTCGCCAGCACGCTGCTCAACCGCGCGCAGGACGATCTGTTCGTGCTGCAAACCGTCGCCGCCTGGGCCAAGCCGGGCAGCGGCCATTTCCTGTCCGGCCTGGTCGACGCAGACAGCACCGCACTGGTCGGCTATTCGATGGGCGGCTACGGCGCGCTCAACACCGTCGGCGCCGGCGTCAGTCCGGTCGCGGCCGCGTATGTCCCAGGCGGCAAGCTGGCGGTCAACCAGCAGGGCAACGCGCAGTACGAGGCGCGGCGCGATCCGCGCATCAAGGCCGTGGTGGCGTTTGCACCGTGGGGCGGCGCGCATCAGGTGTGGGAGCCGGCCGGCTTGGCCGGCGTTCGCACGCCGACGCTGTTCGTCAGCGGCGACCAGGATGATGTGGCCGGCTACCAGGACGGCGTGCTGCGCCTGTTCCAGGGCGCCATCCACGCCGACCGCTATCTGCTGACCTACATCGGCGGCCGCCACAATTCCGCGCCGAATCCGCCGTCGCCGGCCATGCTGGTCAGCTTCGACGACTTCCAGTCCTATGCCGAGCCGGTGTGGGACAGCCGCCGCATCAACAACATCAACCAGCATTTCGTCACGGCTTTCCTCGGCATTCACCTCAAGCAGCAGCCGTTCCAGTCCTATCTGGACCTGCCGCCGCTGGGCGCGGACGGCACCATCAAGCCCGATCCGGGGCTGTGGAAGGGTTTTCGTCCGCGCACGGCGCTCGGCCTGGCCTGGCGCCATCTGCCGGCGCAGTGAGCCTCCGTGAGCGTTAAGGCCGCTCTTTCAGCCTTTCGTTGATGCAGCCCGACCGGTAGCACTCATCCAGGCGCTCCTTCAGGAAGCGGGTGCGTGTGTCGGTTCGGCTGATGCCGCAGTCCAGATCGACGAAGATGCTGTTGCCCTCGCGCCGGGTGCAGCGTTCGACGCGGGTTTTCTTCCACTCCTGCTGGCTGCGTTCGAGCTGCTCCCTGCCGCGGTTGTCCAGCCTGAGGGTCAGGGAGCTGTAGCGGTCATTCAGCTCGCGCTGCGCCCGCTGGTATTCCTGGCTCAGGCAGGGCACGCCTTCGAGATCGCTATGCCAGCCGCATGAGGAGTAGGCGAGGGCGCTGCCCGAGGCGCACAGCAGTAACGCAGCAAACACTTTTTTCATCATAAGACTCGTGGTTAGGCAGAGTTGCCGATTTTGCCATAGTCGCGGCCCGCCCTCAATGCTGTCAGCTTGTATAATGCAGGCAAACTAACAGGCCTGCCTATCATGACCAATACCACTCACTTCGGTTACAAAACTGTCGCGGAAGACGATAAAGTCCGCGAAGTCGCCAAGGTTTTCCATTCTGTCGCCGCCAAGTACGACATCATGAACGACGTCATGTCGGCCGGTCTGCACCGTCTGTGGAAGACTTTTACCATTGCCAACGCCGCCGTGCGCCCCGGTTTCAAGTGCCTGGACATCGCCGGCGGCACCGGCGACCTGGCCAAGGTGTTCGCCAAGCAGGCCGGCCCGACCGGCGAGGTCTGGCTCACCGATATCAACGAGTCGATGCTGCGCGTCGGCCGCGACCGCCTCTTGAATCGTGGCCTGTTGACCCCCACATTGTTGTGCGACGCTGAAAAGCTGCCTTTCCCTGACAATTATTTCGACCGCGTCAGCGTGGCTTTCGGCCTGCGCAATATGACCCACAAGGACCAGGCGCTGGCGGAAATGCGCCGCGTGCTGAAGCCCGGCGGCAAGCTGCTGGTGCTGGAATTCTCGAAAGTGGCCGAGCCGCTGCAAAAACCTTACGATCTGTATTCGTTCAAGATCTTGCCGTGGATGGGCCAGAAGATCGCCGGCGATGCCGAAAGCTACCGCTATCTAGCCGAATCGATCCGCATGCACCCGGACCAGGAAACGCTGAAGACCATGATGGAAGAGGCGGGCCTGGAACGCGTAACGTATTACAACCTGACGGCAGGTGTGGCCGCTTTACACACCGGTATCAAACTGTAGTCAACTGTAGTGATAGGAACACCATGAACATCAAGAAAATCCTGATCGGCGCCGTACTGGCCGTCTCCGCGCTGTCGATGCTGGGCGAGGCCCTGGCCCGTCCGATGGGCGGCGGCCGTTCGATCGGACGTCAATCGCAAAGCGTCAACCGCATGCCGCCGGCCGCCGCGCCAGCGCCTGCCGCGCCGCGCCAGGCCGCGCCAACACCTGCCGCTCCGCCGGCCGCGATTCCGCCGAAACCGGCCAGCCCTTGGAAAGGCATTCTGGGCGGCGCACTGCTGGGCCTGGGTATCGGCGCGCTGTTCTCGCACTTCGGTCTGGGCGGCGCAATGGGCGGCATGTTCGGTTCGCTGATCATGCTGGCGCTGCTGGCCGGCGCGGTGTTCTTCGTCATCCGACTGATCCGTGGCCGCTCGCAGCCAGCCGCTGCGCCTGCCGCCTTCGGTGGCAACAACAGCGGCAACAACGTCTACTCGATGCCACCAGCCAGCGGCACGCCGGAAATCGGTTCGCGCCTGCAGCCTGAGCCGCAGTCGTACGCGCCAGCCGCTCCGGTCGCCCACACACCGTGGGGCGTGCCGGCCGACTTCGACGCGCCGTCCTTCCTGCGCGTGGCCAAGAGCAACTTCATCCGCCTGCAAGCGGCCTGGGACAAGGGCGATTCGGCCGATATCCGCGAATTCACCACCCCTGAAGTGTTTGCCGAGCTGAAGATGCAGATCACCGAGCGCGGCGCGCAAAAGGATTACACCGACGTCGTCACCATCGAAGCCGAGCTGCTGGGCATCGAAACCAGCGACAGCGATTACCTCGCCAGCGTCAAGTTTACCGGCACCATCAAGCCTGCGCCGGATGCGCTGGCCGAGCCGTTCAACGAGGTCTGGAACCTGTCCAAGCCTGTCTCCGGCGCCTCGGGCTGGCTGCTGGCCGGCATTCAACAGCTCGCGTAACAGCGTGGCAAGCTGGTAAGATCAAGACCGCCCGTATTTCCGGGCGGTTTTGTTTTGCGGTTTTTGTTTTCACGGTTATCGAATGACACCACCGAATTTCTCCGCTGCGGCGCCGGCCAGCGCCGCCATCAACCACCTGCTGGCGCAGGAGCCCTGGGCGCGCGCGGAACTGCAGCGCCACGCCGGCAAGATCGCCGCCATCGACACCGGCGCGGTCGTGCTGCGCCTGCGCGTGACGGCCGACGGCATGCTGGAAGCCGCGCCTGCCGAAGAGCCGGCCCGCGTGACCATCCGCGTCAAGCTGTCCGACCTGCCGCTGATCGCGCAGAACCGCGAGCGCGCATTCTCCTACGTGCAGATCGAGGGCGACGCCGAGTTCGCCAACGCCATCTCCAACCTCAGCAAGTCGCTGCGCTGGGAAGCCGAGCACGACCTGGAAAAAGTAGTCGGTCCGATCGCCGCCGTGCGCATGGTGTCCGGCGCCCGCGCCGCGTTTGAGACGATCAAGACGGGCCATCAAAAGCTGGCCGAAAACGTCGCCGAATTCCTGCTCGATGAAAAACCGGTGCTGATCCGCCCGCAAGTGGTGGAAGCCTTCTCGGCCGACGTGGTGCGCCTGCGCGACGACGTCGAACGCGCGGCCAAGCGCCTGACCCGACTGGAACAAAAACTGGCACAGAAACTGGATCCCCAATGATGTTGAAATTTTTACGCCTGCTGAAAATCCTGCGGGTATCGGTGCAGTACGGCCTCGATGAAATCGCCATCTCCGGCTTGAAAAAGCCGCGCATCACCAAGCTGATCGATACGGTATTCTTCTGGCGCGACCTGTCGGCGCCGCGCGGCGTGCGCCTGCGCATGGCGCTGGAAGATCTGGGCCCGATCTTCGTCAAGTTCGGCCAGGTGCTGTCGACCCGGCGCGACCTGATTCCGGCCGACCTGGTCGAGGAACTGTCGCGCCTGCAGGACCGCGTGCCGCCGTTCGATTCCGACCTGGCCATCGCGCAGATCCGCAAATCGCTGGGCGCCCATCCCGACCAGCTGTTCGCCAGCTTCGAGCGCACGCCGGTGGCGTCGGCCTCGATCGCGCAGGTGCACTTCGCCACGCTCAAGGATGGCAAGCAGGTGGCGGTCAAGGTGCTGCGTCCGGGCATGAAGAAATCCATCGACGAGGACGTGGCGCTGATGCACATCGCCGCCGAATGGATAGGCCGCGTCTGGGCCGACAGCAAGCGTTTGAAGCCGAAGGAAGTGGTCGCCGAGTTCGACAAGTATCTGCACGACGAGCTGGACCTGATGCGCGAGGCCGCCAACGCCAGCCAGCTGCGCCGCAACTTCGCCGATTCCCAGCTGCTGCTGGTACCGGAGATGTATTGGGATTACTGCTCCAACAGCGTGATCGTGATGGAGCGCATGCACGGCATACCGGTGTCGCAGATCGACCGCCTGGAAGCGGCCGGCGTCGACCTGAAAAAACTGTCCAGCGACGGCGTCGAGATCTTCTTCACGCAGGTGTTCCGCGACGGCTTCTTCCACGCCGATATGCATCCGGGGAACATCCTGGTGTCGATCGATCCCGCCACCTTCGGCCGCTACATCGCGCTGGACTTCGGCATCGTCGGCACGCTCAACGATTTCGACAAGGATTACCTGTCGCAGAACTTCCTGGCCTTCTTCCGCCGCGACTACAAGCGCGTGGCCGAGGCGCACATCGAGTCCGGCTGGGCGCCCAAGGAAACCCGCGTCGACGAGCTGGAGTCCGCCGTGCGCGCCTGCTGCGAGCCGATCTTCGACCGGCCGCTGAAGGACATCTCCTTCGGCCAGATCCTGCTGCGCCTGTTCCAGACCTCGCGCCGCTTCAACGTCGAAGTGCAGCCGCAGCTGGTGCTGCTGCAAAAGACGCTGCTCAATATCGAAGGCCTGGGCCGCCAGCTCGATCCCGACCTGGACTTGTGGAAGACCGCCAAGCCCTACCTGGAAAACTGGATGGCCGAGCAGGTCGGCTGGCAGGGCATGTGGCAGCGCCTGAAGGCGGAAGCGCCGCGCTACACCCACATCCTGCCGCAACTGCCGCGCCTGCTGCACCGCGCGCTGGAACAGCAGGGCGAGCGCCCGGCCGATAACGCCGAGCTGATCAAAGTGCTGATCAGCGAACAGCAGCGCACCAACCGCCTGCTGGGCTTTGTGGTGTACTTCGCCGGCGCCTTCGGCCTGGGCCTGGCGCTGTACCAGCTGTACTTGCGCTGGCAGCACCTGGCCTGACCATGGTCGATTTCGCACAACGCGATCCGATGTCGCCGGCGTTCTGGGACGAGCGCTTCGAACGCAACTTCACGCCCTGGGACAAGGGCGGCGTGCCGCAGGCGCTGCGCGAATTCGCCGCCGCCAGCGCGCCGCTGGCCACGCTGATACCGGGCTGCGGCTCGGCCTACGAGCTGGCCTTCCTGGCCGACGCGGGCTGGGATGCGGTGGCCATCGACTTTTCGCCGGCCGCGGTGGTGGCGGGCAAGGCGGCGGCCGGCGCGCACGCGGCGCGCGTGGTGGAGGCGGATTTCTTCAGCTGGCAGCCGGCGCAGCCCTTGCAGCTGATTTACGAGCGCGCCTTCCTGTGCGCCTTGCCGCGCGCGATGCGGCCACAGGTGGCGGCGCGCTGGGCGGCGCTGCTGGCGCCGGGGGCGTTGTTGGCCGGTTATTTTTTCTTCGACGAGGCGCCCAAGGGGCCGCCGTTCGGCATAGGCCGCAGCGAGTTGCAGGCTTTGCTGGAGGGAGATTTCGAGTGCATCGCCGACGACGCCGTCAGCGACTCCATTCCCGTATTCGAGGGCAAGGAGCGCTGGATGGTGTGGCGCCGCCGCTAGCAGGCCGGCTTAGTCCGCAGCGATCATCTGCAGGCCATGCTGCCTTTGCTTTTCGAAGCGGCGGCTATAGGCATGCAGGCCGACCAGCAGCAGCATGCAGGACAGCACGGCGCGGCGGTGCAGCGGCTCGTCCGGTGCGGACGGGTGGAAGGCGGTGGGTGCAGCGAAGGCGGGGGTGGCCAGGGTGATGGCCAGGATGCCGGCATAAAGGTGTTTTTTCATTATGTTTCCCAATCATGGTTCGGTGGCGATGTTGCGTGGTCCGGGGCAGCTTTAAAACGGCGATTCAGGGATTGGGAAATCGGCGTGTTTCAGCCCATATTTAAGCATGTCCGGCGACGATTGACGAATAGATTTTGCGGATGAAATCGATTAATCGCGGCCCACCGTCTGCTCTTGGCCACAGGAAACAGGCAAGCGCCCGGCAAAAAGCTTTATAATTCAGGGTTTTGATGATTTTTGCGGAGTAATAGATGCCGATCTACGCCTACCGCTGCGAGGCATGTGGTTTTGCCAAGGACGTCTTGCAGAAGATTTCCGACCCGCAGCTGACTGTTTGCCTGTCGTGCGGCAAAGAGACGTTTAAGAAACAACTGACCGCCGCTGGTTTCCAGTTGAAGGGTTCGGGCTGGTATGTGACCGATTTCCGTGGCGGCACGCCGCCGGCGACCGGCACGGCGACCGGACCGGCCGCGTCCGCTCCGGCGGAAACGCCGGCCCCGGCAGCTGCCCCTGCCGCCGGCAGCGGTACGAAGTCGGACTGAATTCGGCCTGAAGCACCCCGCAGCACCACCCACTCGAAGAGTAATCGATGCGTAAATATTTCATTACCGGCTTGCTGATCCTGGTTCCCCTGGCGATTACTGCCTGGGTGCTGAACCTGGTCATCAGCACCATGGACCAGTCCCTGCTGTTCGTGCCGGAACGCTGGCAGCCGCGTACCCTGATCGGCTTCGATATTCCCGGCCTGGGCACGGTGCTGACGATCCTGATCGTGTTCCTGACCGGCCTGCTGACCAACAACCTGGTCGGCAACTACGTGGTCAAGCTGTGGGAAAAGCTGCTGACCCGCATTCCGGTCGTCAGCTCGCTGTATTCCAGCGTCAAGCAGGTGTCGGATACGCTGTTCTCGTCGTCGGGCAATGCCTTCCGCAAGGCGGTGCTGATCCCTTACCCGCACCAGAACTCGTACACCATCGCCTTCCTGACCGGCACCCCCGGCGGCGACGTCAAGAACCACCTGGTGGGCGACTACGTCAGCGTCTACATCCCGACCACGCCGAATCCGACGTCGGGCTTTTTCCTGATGATGGCGCGCAAGGACGTGGTCGAGCTCGACATGTCCGTCGATGCGGCGCTGAAGTACATCGTCTCGATGGGGGTGGTGGCGCCGGAAGACGCGCCCAAGGCCATCGAGACCGCCGGCAAATAAATTAGATTAAAAAATAGATTAACTGAGTAACTTAACCTGAACCGAGAAATAAACATGTCCTCAATGCGTACTCACTACTGCGGCCTCACCACTGAAGCGCTGCTTGGCCAAACTGTCAGCCTGTGCGGCTGGGTACATCGTCGCCGCGACCACGGTGGCGTGATCTTCATCGACCTGCGCGACCGCGAAGGCTTGGTGCAGATCGTTTGCAATCCGGAGCAGGCGGAAGTATTCAAGGCGGCCGAAGCCGTGCGTAACGAGTTCTGCCTGCGCGTGACCGGCGTGGTCAAGGACCGCCTGGCCGGCACCGTCAACGCCAACCTGAAGTCGGGCAAGATCGAAGTGATCTGCTCCGAACTGGAAGTGCTGAACGCCTCCGTGGCCGTTCCATTCCAGCTGGACGACGACAACCTGTCGGAAACCACCCGCCTGACCCACCGCGTGCTGGACCTGCGTCGTCCGCAGATGCAGAACAACCTGCGCCTGCGCTACAAGGTCACGATGGAAGTGCGCAAGTACCTCGACGACCTGGGCTTCATCGATATCGAAACCCCGATGCTGACCAAGTCGACCCCGGAAGGCGCGCGCGACTACCTGGTGCCGTCGCGCGTCAACGCCGGCAACTTCTTCGCGCTGCCGCAATCGCCGCAGCTGTTCAAGCAGCTGCTGATGGTCGCCAACTTCGACCGCTACTACCAGATCACCAAGTGCTTCCGCGACGAAGACTTGCGCGCCGACCGCCAGCCTGAATTCACCCAGATCGACTGCGAAACCTCGTTCCTGACCGAACAGGAAATCCGCGATCTGTTCGAAGACATGATCCGCAAGGTGTTCCGCAACACCATGAGCGTCGAACTGCCTAACCCGTTCCCGGTAATGGACTTCGCCGAAGCCATGGGCAAATACGGTTCGGACAAGCCGGACATGCGCGTCAAGCTGTCGTTCACCGACCTGACCGAAGTGATGAAGGACGTCGACTTCAAAGTGTTTTCGGGCGCCGCCAACATGCCTAACGGCCGTGTGGTCGGCCTGCGCGTACCGAAGGGCGGCGACATGCCACGTTCGGAAATCGACGCCTACACCCAGTTCGTCGCCATCTACGGCGCGCGCGGCCTGGCTTACATCAAGGTCAACGAGAAGGCCAAGGGCCGCGACGGTCTGCAATCGCCTATCGTCAAGAACCTGCACGACGCCGCGCTGGCCAAGGTGCTGGAACTGACCGGCGCCGAAGACGGCGACCTGATCTTCTTCGGCGCGGACAAAGCCAAGGTGGTCAACGATGCCATCGGCGCGCTGCGCGTCAAGATCGGCCATTCGGAATTCGGCAAGAAAGCCGGCCTGTTCGACGACGTCTGGTCGCCGCTGTGGGTGGTGGACTTCCCGATGTTCGAATACGACGAAGAAGCCGACCGCTGGACCGCGACCCACCATCCATTCACCGCGCCGAAAGACGGCCATGAAGACATGCTGGAAACCAATCCGGGCGCCTGCATCGCCAAGGCCTACGACATGGTGCTGAACGGTTGGGAACTGGGCGGCGGTTCGATCCGTATCCACCGCGAGGAAGTGCAGTCGAAAGTATTCCGCGCGCTGAAGATCGATGCCGACGAAGCCCGCCTGAAGTTCGGCTTCCTGCTGGACGCGCTGCAATACGGTGCGCCTCCGCACGGCGGCCTGGCCTTCGGCCTGGACCGTATCGTGACCTTGATGACCAAGTCCGATTCGATCCGCGACGTGATCGCCTTCCCGAAAACCCAGCGCGCCCAGTGCCTGCTGACCCAGGCGCCGTCGGAAGTGGACGAGAAGCAGTTGAAAGAACTGCACATCCGCCTGCGCGCGGCCGAGCCGAAAGTGGCTGGCTGATAAAGCAATGGAAAGGGCGCTTCGGCGCCTTTTCTTTTATCCGACATGAAGCCCTACAAGATTCCTGAGTCGGTGCTGGTGGTGATCCACACGGCCGACCTGCAAGTGCTGCTGATCGAGCGCGCCGACCGGCCCGGTTACTGGCAATCCGTGACCGGCTCGCTGGATGCGCCCGACGAGCCGCTGATGGAGACCGCGCGCCGCGAACTGTTCGAGGAAACCGGCATCGTCGCCGACGGCCAGGCCATCGTGCTGCGCGACTGGCAGCTGTCCAACGTCTACACCATCTATCCGGTCTGGCGCCACCGCTACGCGCCGGGCGTGACGGAAAACACCGAGCACGTCTTCAGCGTCGAAGTCCCGCGCGACATCGCCATCCAGCTGGCGCCGCGCGAACACCTGAACCATGTCTGGCTGCCCTGGCTGGAGGCGGCCGACCTTTGTTTCTCTTCTTCTAACGCCGAGGCTATATTACAATTGCGGGAATATTGCCGTACGTCATGATATTTCCAGGCCGCGAGTTTCCTGTGTACTCCGATTTTTTTGCATAGAATTGGAAGACAGGCCGCGCTTGGTGGCTTCCCAGGAGAACCGCTATGAGCACCCCCACCACGTCCAGCCCTACCACTTCGGTGAAAAATTCCGGCACCCTGACCATAGACGCCCTGCTGGGCGGCGTCAAGTGGGGCGGTGCGGTCGGCAGCGGCGTCACCATCACCTACAGCTTCCCGTTCGCCAACAACAGTTCGGCGGTGTTCAGCGGCCCCAAGGGCGGCAGCTACTCCGACCTGGACGAGCCGCACGCCAGCCAGCACTACGGCTTCGATGCGACCCAGCAGACCGCGGCGCAGACCGCCCTGCAGGCCTGGGCCAACGTCGCCAACATCAAGCCGCTGCAGATGGCCGACAGCCTCGTCTCGGTCGGCGACATCCGCTTTGCCTGGACCTCGGCCACGCAGGACGCCAGCGGCGGCGGCGGCGCCTGGGGCTGGGCCAACTACCCGAACAGCACCTATCCGTCCGGCGGCGACGTCTGGATCAGCACCGACGCGGACGGCGCGCTGAGCAACAGCGACTGGTCGGTGGGTTCGTACAACTACATGTCCCTGGTCCACGAGCTGGGCCACGCGCTGGGCTTGAAGCATCCGTTCGAAGACTTGCCGATCGACCTGCCGCGCTCCAACCGCCAGTACTCGCTGATGGCCTACGACGACGCGCCCAACAGCAAGTTCGTCGACGTCACCGAGACCGCCGGCTCGGCCTCGTGGAAGTCCTACTCCGTGGTGCCGAACGGGCCGATGCTCGACGATATCGCGGCGATGCAATACCTGTACGGCGCCAACACCAGCTACCATACCGGCAACGACGTCTACACCTTCGATCCGGCCACGCCGTTCCTGAGCACCATCTGGGACGCGGGCGGCAACGACACCATTTCGATCTCCAACTTCAGCAACGGTTCGCTGATCGATCTGCAGCAGGGCCATTACTCGTCGATCCACATTCCATCCGACAGCGGCGCCGGCATCAACTGGCAGACGCCGCCGCCGACGATAGGCATCTACGACGGCACCAACAACCTGGCGATCGCCTACGGCGCGGTGATTGAAAACGCCACCGGCGGCAGCGGCGACGATACGCTGATCGGCAACAGCAGCGCCAACCGCCTGCAGGGCAACGGCGGCCACAACATCATCGACGGCGGCACCGGCATCGACACCGCCGTCTACACCGGCAACTTCAGCAGCTACACGGTGACGGCCGGCGGCAGCGGCTACACGGTGGCGTCGCGCACCGACGCCAGCCAGAGCGACAGCCTGAGCAACATCGAGCGCCTGGCCTTCGCCGACGGCACCATGTCGCTGAACCTGGCCAGCGTCGACAACGATCCGGTCCAGGCCCAGTATGTGGCGCTGGCGCAGAAATTCTACGTGGCCTACTTTGGCCGTCCGGCCGACGCCGCCGGCCTGGGCGCCATGGCCAGCCAGCTCAAGGCGGCCCAGGCGCCGACCAGCACGCTGGCCTTCGTCAACGCCTACTACACCAACCCCACCATCAAGACGCTGGTCGACAGCTTCGGCAACAGCATCGAATCGGCCGCGCTGTACCACGGCACCAACCGCGATTTCGTCGCCGCGATCTATGCCCACCTGCTGGGCCGCACGCCGGACCTGGACGGCTGGGCCTACTGGTCCACCGCGCTCGACAACGGCCTGTCGCACGGCGTGGCGGCGCTCAACATCATGGCCGGCGCGGAAGGCAATACCACGCCGCAGGGCTTGCTGGACGGCGCGCTGGTCAACAACCGCCTGGTGATCGCCGCCAACTTCACGGCGCTGCTGGACACCAAGATCGAGCAGGACAGCTACGCCGGCAATGCGGCCGCGGCCACCGCGCGCACCTTGCTCGACAACGTCAACCAGAGCACCAGCATCATCGGCTACGAAGCCACGGTGCTCCAGACGGTGGCCTCGATGTCGGGCAGCGCCCCGACCGGCGCCGGCCCGCAGGAAGTGGTGCTGGTCGGCAGCGGTACTGCCGAGCACGCCTTGATCTGGGCCTGACCATCCCTATGTGTGGCGGCGCACGCCGCAATCCCGGACTCAGGGTTAGAATAGACCCATGAGAATCCGCGTCGCCACCTACAACATCCACAAGGGCGTGTCCGCCATCCGCAGCGAGCCGCGGGTGCTGGCGCTGAAGCAGGCGATCGGCCTGTTCGACGCCGATGTGGTTTTTCTGCAAGAGGTGCAGGGCAAGCACGATTTGAAGGCGGCCAAGTACGGCGCCGAGCACCTGGGCCACAAGCATTGGCCCGCTGCGGCGCAGCATGAATATTTTGCCGGCGAATCGCGCCACGCCCATGCCGCCTACGGCATGAATGCGATCTACGACCACGGCCACCACGGCAACGCGCTGCTGAGCGCCTTCCCGATCGCCAACCAGGCCAACCACGACGTCTCCGACCACGCCTACGAACAGCGCGGCATCCTGCACTGCGTGCTGGAGACGCCGCGCGGCACCGTGCACTGCTATGTGGTGCACCTGGGCCTGTTCGAGGCGGGGCGCCGCCGCCAGACCCAGGCGCTGATCTCGGCGGTGCGGGCGTCCGCGCCCAACGGCGAGCCGGTCATCATCGCCGGCGACTTCAACGACTGGCGCAACACCCTCAGCGGCGAACTGCGCAACGCGCTCGGCGTGGTCGAGGCCTTCGACCAGATCGGTTCCAACTCGGCGCTGGACGAGATCGTGCGCACGCTGCGCCGCAAGTCCGGCGCCAATCCGGCCCGCACCTTCCCGGCCGCCTTGCCGTTCTTCCGGCTGGACCGCATCTATGTGCGCGGCTTCAAGGTCGAGGCGGCGGAGGTCATGCACGGCAACCTGTGGGCCAAGCTGTCCGACCACGCGCCCATCGTCGCCAGCCTGGCGCTGGCCTGAGCTACTTGCGGCTCAGCG
Source organism: Rugamonas rivuli (assembly GCF_009380165.1). Lineage (GTDB taxonomy): Bacteria > Pseudomonadota > Gammaproteobacteria > Burkholderiales > Burkholderiaceae_D > Rugamonas > Rugamonas rivuli. The sequence continues at coordinate 39,409 of NZ_WHUF01000011.1, read as the reverse complement.
TTGCGCTGTCGAGCTTGACGTCGAGGTGTTGCAGGCTGGCGTTGAGCATGGCGATATTGGTCTGGCTGGCCACCAGCTCCTTGAGCCGGGTTTCAAACGCATCGAGATATTTGACGCAGGGGCTGCTTTTGGCGAAGGCGTAGTAGTTCTTGTCTTCCGTCAGGAAGGGGCGCATCGCCATGAACTGCGCGCCGAGGCCGCGGCGTGCCAGCCACGCCTCGCCGGTGAACAGGCCGCTGACGAAATAGTCGATGCGGCCCAGGCCCAGCTTGCGGAAATTGGTGTCGGCGGTGCCGGATTCCTCCAGCCGCAAATGGCTGGCGGCGAACTGCGAGAACTGCTGGCCGAAGGTATTGCCCAGTGCGATGCCGCCCTTGTGGCTGGCCAGGTCTTGCCAGTTGTTGAAGATGAAGGCGCGCTGGCGCTGCACAAACACCGCCACCGGATTGGGAAACGCCGGCGTGCGCACAAAATCCAGATAGCGTTCGCGCTCGGGCTGGATCTTCAAGGTCGCCACCAGATCGACCTGGCCGGCGGCGGCATACGCCAGCACGCGTTTCCACGGGCCGACGTAGCGCACTTCGTAGGGGATCTGCAGATCGGCCAGGATGCGCGCGGCCAGTTCGACGCTGGGGCCGCGCAACTGCTTGCCGTCGTACCAGTGCAGCGGCGGATAGTCGGGATCGGCGGACACCACCACCTTGGGGCAGGCGGCCGGAGGCTCGGCCGCCGCCACCCCGCAAGCGGCCGCCAGCAGCATCCATGGACTACGGGTCAGCCATCGTGCTCCCATGCATAGCGCTCCGAGCGTTGCCTCTCACAAGAGGGTTGCAATTTATTATAGACTTGTTTCCACGGGAGCGCCTTCCCATGCCACTCGGGGTTAGAATCCAGCTATGCGTACAGTAAATTTTCTCGCCGATAACGAAGTCACCCTGCTGCACACCGGCACCGACTTCTTTCCGGCGCTGATCGCCGCCATCGACGCGGCGCGGTACGAGGTGTATTTCGAGACCTATATCTTCGCCGCCGACGACACCGGCCGGCGGGTGCTGGCGGCGCTCAAGGGCGCGGCCCGGCGCGGCGTGCAGGTGCGCATGATCACCGACTGGTGGGGCACCGGGCGCCGGCAAATCAACGCCATGCATGCGGACCTGGTGGCCGCCGGCGTCGAGCACCGCGTGTTCAATCCCTGGTTCAGGCGCGGCGTCACGCGCACCCACCGCAAGATCTGCGTGACCGACCGCGAGCTGGCCTTTGTCGGCGGCATCAACATCAACGACGACATGTTCTGCGACTACGACCACAGCCGTCAGCTGGCGGCGCCGCGCTGGGATTTCGCGGTGCAGGTGCGCGGCCCGCTGGTGGCGTCCATCCAGCTGGAGGCGCTGACCCAGTGGCGCCGGCTGGGCAAGCTGGGCATCATCAAGCGCATCGGCCTGTTCCGCGACATGCGCAAGGTGAACAAGATCGCCCGCGAGAACATGGTGCAGGCCGGCTTCGTGGTGCGCGACAACCTGCGCAACCGCAGGACCATACAGCGCGCCTATATGCATGCGCTGGGCCGCGCCCGCAAGAGCGTGCTGCTGGCCAATCCGTATTTCGCGCCGGGCGCCAGATTCCGCCACGCGCTGGCCGCCGCCGCCGAGCGCGGCGTCGAGGTGACGCTGCTGATCGGCGTCGGCGAAATCTGGCTGCAGGACGCGGTTGCGCATTCCTTCTACCCGAAGCTGCTTGCGGCCGGCGTCAAAGTGGTGGAATATCACAAGACCCAGTTGCACGCCAAGGTGGCGGTGATCGACGACGACTGGGCGACCGTGGGCTCCAGCAATGTGGACGGCTTGAGCCTGTTTTTGAACCAGGAAGCGAATGTGGTGATCAAGGATGCGGCCTTCGCGCAAAGCTTGCGCCAGCATATCGAGGCCGCCATCGCCGACGGCGTGGTGGTCGACTACGCCGACTTCGCGCACGTCGGCCGCTTCCGCCGCATCGGCTACGAAATCGCGTTCTTCGCGTACAAGATGGCGATGCGGGTTTTCGCAGTGGGGAAATACGCTTGAGCGAAAGTGTCAGACTGGATAAATGGCTGTGGGCCGCGCGCTTCTTCAAGACCCGTTCGCTGGCCACCGAGGCGGTCGATAACGGCAAGGTCAAGCTGGGCGGCGACAAGGTCAAGCCGGCGCGCGCGGTGCGCATCGGCGACACGCTGGACATCGACAACGGCTCCGACCGCTGGGAGGTCGACGTGATGAATTTGTCCGACGTGCGGGCCGCCGCGCCCATCGCCCGCAACCTCTACGAAGAGACCGACGCCAGCGTCGAGCGCCGCGCCACCGTGGCCGAACAACGCAAGATGTTCCGCGAACCGAGCGCGGATTTCAAAGGGCGGCCGACCAAGCGCGACCGCCGTCTGTTGGGCAAGCTGTAAGCAAGTTGCCGCCCCGTATTGCTGCGACGCAGCAATAGAACGCCACCTCTAACGGTACTGTTTGACTTTTACCCCTCAGTGGATAATAGTACGAGCGTTCGCAATTCTTTTCACACGGAGTAAATTTAACTGGAGCAGAATGCTCTTTTCTCCATGATTAAATTTTACTTTGGGACGCAATCTTATTAATACCTCAACTAAATTTATGCGCAAAGGTGAACTCACCCGTGCCGCAATCCTCGACGTGGCGCTGGACCTGGCCAGCCGGGATGGTCTGGAAGGCCTGACCATCGGATTGCTCGCGGATAAGATGAACATGAGCAAATCCGGCGTGTTTGCGCACTTCGGATCGCGCGAAGATTTGCAGTTGGAAGTACTCAAGCTGTACCACCATCGTTTCGAGCAGGAAGTGTTTTTCCCTAGCGTCAAAGAGCCGCGCGGCATCCAGCGGCTCAAGTCGATGTTCGCGCGCTGGGTCAAGCGGGTCAGTGTGGAAGTGGCCTCGGGCTGCATCTACATCAGCGGCGCGGTCGAGTATGACGACCGTCCGGGTCCGATCCGCGAAGAGCTGATGGCCATGGTTGGCGCCTGGCAGGGCGCGCTGTTGCGCTGCGTGAAGCAGTGCATCGAGTCCGGCGACCTGAAGGCAGATACCGACCCGCAGCAACTGGTGTACGAGATGTACGGCCTGATCCTGGCACTGCACCACGATGCGCGCTTCCTGCGCATTCCGGGCAGCCTGGGCCGGGCAGGCATCGGCTTCGAGCGCTTGATCGAAACCTATCGCAATCCGCAAACGCCGTCCGCGGTGGTGGCGCAGCAATAAAGAATTACACATACCATTTCGTAGTCACTACAAAAGTCATCAGGAGAAAATCATGGGTCAATACGTCGCGCCAATCCGGGATATGCAATTCGTTCTGCACGAGTTCCTGAAAGTGGAAGAGGAACTGAAATCGCTGCCGGATTATTCCGAAGTCGATGCCGACATCATCAACCAGGTGCTGGAAGAAGGCGGCAAGTTCACCGCTGAAGTGCTGTTCCCGCTGAACCACTCGGGCGACCGCGAAGGCTGCAAGCACGACGCGACCAACCACACCGTGACCACTCCAAAAGGCTTCAAGGAAGCGTACAAGCAGTACGTTGACGGCGGCTGGGCTGCGCTGGCCTGCGATCCGCAATTCGGCGGCCAGGGCCTGCCGGTCGTGCTGAACAACTCGTTCTACGAAATGCTGAACTCGGCCAACCAGGCCTGGACCATGTACCCTGGCCTGTCGCACGGCGCCTACGAGTGCCTGAAAGAACACGGCACCGACCACCAGAAGGAAGTCTACCTGCCGAAACTGGTTTCCGGCGAGTGGACCGGCACGATGTGCCTGACCGAACCGCACTGCGGCACCGACCTGGGCATGCTGCGCTCGAAAGCGCTGCCACAGGAAGACGGCTCGTGGCTGATCACCGGCAACAAGATCTTCATCTCGGCCGGCGAACACGACATGGCCGAAAACATCCTGCACCTGGTGCTGGCCCGCGTGCCGGACGCACCGGAAGGCTCGAAAGGCATTTCGCTGTTCCTGGTGCCTAAGTTCCTGCCGAAGGCGGACGGCTCGGTCGGCGAACGCAACCCGATCACCTGCGGCGCCATCGAAGAAAAAATGGGCATCCACGGCAACTCGACCTGCCAGATGAATCTGGACGGTGCCCGTGGCTGGATCATCGGCCAGCCGAACAAAGGCTTGAACGCCATGTTCGTGTTCATGAACGCAGCCCGCCTGGGCGTGGGCATGCAGTCGCTGGGCCTGACCGAGATCGCTTACCAGAACGCGCTGATCTACGCCAAGGACCGCATCCAGATGCGCTCGCTGTCGGGCGTGAAGAATCCGGAAATGCCGGCCGACCCGATCATCGTTCACCCGGACGTGCGCCGCATGCTGTTGACCGGCAAGGCCTACGCCGAAGGCGCACGCGCCTTTACGTCGTACGTGGCGCTGCAGATCGACCGCGAACTGCACCACCCTGACGAAGAAGTGCGCAAGGAAGCCGCCGACGAAGTCGCGCTGCTGACCCCTATCGTCAAGGCCTTCATCACCGACAACGCCTGGATCGCCACTTCGGAAGCGATGCAAGTGTTCGGCGGCCACGGCTACATCTCCGAGTGGGGCATGGAGCAGTACGTGCGCGACGCCCGCATCAACCTGATCTACGAAGGCACCAACACCATCCAGTCGCTGGACCTGCTGGGCCGTAAGATCCTGGGCGACAACGGCGCCAAGCTGCGCAAGTTCGGCGAGAAGATCAAAGCCTTCGTGGAAGACAACGGCACCGACGAAGCGATGAGCGAATTCGTCACCCCGCTGGGCGACCTGGGCGACAAAGTCACCAAGCTGACGATGGAAATCGGCATGAAAGCCTTCCAGAACCCGGACGAAGTCGGCGCGGCATGCGTACCTTACCTGCGCGTGGTCGGCCACATGGTGTACAGCTACTTCTTCGCACAGATGGCGAAAATCGCCCTGGCCAAAGAAGACAGCGGCGACAATTTCTACAAAGCCAAGCTGGCCACGGCGCGCTTCTACTTCGCTCGCCTGCAGCCAGAAACTGCAACCTTGATTCGCCAGGCACGTTCGGGCTCCGCCAACCTGATGGCACTCGACGCCGACCTGTTCTAAGAACCTAGAGGAAACGACATGACCAATTTCATCGTTAAAAAAGTAGCCGTGCTGGGCGCCGGCGTGATGGGCGCGCAAATCGCCGCTCATTGCGTCAACGCCAAAGTGCCTGTGGTGCTGTTCGACCTGCCTGCCAAAGAAGGTCCGAAGAACGGCATCGTGCTGCGCGCCATCGAGAACCTGAAAAAACTGTCGCCTGCACCACTGGGCAACAAGGACCACGCCGCGCTGATCGAAGTCGCCAACTACGAAGACGACCTGGCCAAGCTGGCCGAGTGCGACCTGATCATCGAAGCCATCGCCGAGCGCATGGACTGGAAACACGACCTGTACAAGAAGGTCGCTCCGCACATCGCCGCCAACGCGATCTTCGCCTCGAACACCTCGGGCCTGTCGATCACCAAGCTGTCCGAAGGCTTCGACGCCGACCTGAAATCGCGCTACTGCGGCGTGCACTTCTTCAACCCGCCGCGCTATATGCACCTGGTCGAAATCATCCCGACCGAGTTCACCAAGCCGGAAATTTCCGACCAGCTGGAAGGCTTCCTGACCACCACCCTGGGCAAGGGCGTGGTTCGCGCCAAAGATACGCCTAACTTCATCGCCAACCGCGTCGGCGTGTTCGGCATCCTGGCGATCGTGCACGAAGCAGAGAAATTCGGCCTGTCCGTGGACGTGGTCGACGATCTGACCGGCGCCAAGCTGGGCCGCGCCAAGTCGGGCACCTTCCGCACTGCGGACGTGGTCGGCCTGGACACCATGGGTCATGTGATCAAGACCATGCAAGACTACCTCCCGAACGATCCGTTCGCCGCTGTCTACAAGACTCCAGCCGTGCTGGCGGGCCTGGTAGAAAAAGGCGCGCTGGGCCAAAAGTCCGGCGCGGGCTTCTACAAAAAAGTTGGCAAGGAAATCCAACGCCTGGACTTCGCCACCGGCGAATACGTGACCGGCGGCGGCAAGGCTGCCGACATCGTTGCCCGCATCTTGAAGGAAAAAGATCCGGTCAAGAAAATGAAGGCGCTGCGCGAATCGACCAACCCACAAGGCCAGTTCCTGTGGGCGATCTTCCGCGACGCTTTCCACTACATCGCGATCCACCTGGACACCGTGGCCGACAACGCGCGCGACATCGACTTCGCCATGCGCTGGGGCTTCGGCTGGAACGTCGGCCCGTTCGAAACGTGGCAAGCCGCAGGCTGGTCGCAAGTGGCCCAGTGGGTCAAGGAAGACATCGAAGCCGGCCACGCACTGTGCAACGCACCGCTGCCAGCCTGGGTATTCGAAGGTCCGGTCGCTGAAAAAGGCGGCGTCCACACCGCTGAAGGTTCGTGGTCCGCAGTCTCGAAATCGTTCGTGCCGCGCTCGTCGCTGGCCGTCTACGACCGTCAGGCATTCCGCGCACCGGTACTGGGTTCGGGCGCCATCGATGGCCGCACCGCCGGCACCACCGTGCACGAAGACGACGACGTCCGCCTGTGGCACTCGGGCGACGACGTCCTGGTGATCTCGCTGAAAACCAAGATGCACGTGATCAGCCCAGGCGTGATCGCCGGCTTCCGCAAAGCACTGGCCGAAGCCGAGAAGAACTTCAAGGGCCTGGTGATCTGGAGCGCGGACGCAGCCGACGGCGGCGCGTTCTCGGCCGGCGCCGACCTGCAATCGGCACTGCCTGCGTTCATGCAGGGCGGCGCGAAAGCGGTCGACCCTATCATCCGCGAACTGCAAGACACCTTCATGGCGATGAAATATTCGAACGTGCCGGTGGTGGCTGCTGTTGCTGGCCTGGCGCTGGGCGGCGGCTGCGAAATGGCGCTGCACGCTTCGAAGCGCGTGGCCTCGATCGAATCGTACATCGGCCTGGTGGAAGTGGGCGTCGGCCTGATCCCTGCGGGCGGCGGCTTGAAAGAAGCGGCAGTGCGCGCGTTCAAGGAAGCCAAGGGCAACGACATTCTGCAATTCCTGAAAACCGGTTTCACCAATGCCGCTACCGCCAACGTGTCGAAGTCGGCACTGGAAGCGCAGGCCATGGGTTACCTGAAGGAAGACGACGTGATCGTGTTCAACCCTTACGAACTGCTGCACGTCGCCAAGGTTGAAGCGCGCGCCATGTTCGACAAGGGCTATCGTCCACCGCTGAAGACTCCTGTGCAAGTGACCGGCCGCTACGGCTACGGCACCATCAAGGCACAGCTGGTCAACATGCGCGACGGCGGCTTCATCTCCGCGCACGATTTCAAGCTGGGCGAGATGATCGCCGAGATCGTGTCGGGCGGCGATATCGACCAGGGTTCGTTCGTGAACGAGCAGTGGTTCCTGGACATGGAGCGTAAAGCTTTCCTGGAACTGCTGAACCATCCGAAGACCCAGGAACGCATCATGGGCATGATGCAGACCGGTAAGCCTGTCCGCAACTAATCGGCCATGTCGATCCTGAAACTGGTTTTTAAAGTTCTACTGCGCGTGAGGCCTAGCATGGTGTATGACCGTATCAAGCAACAGATGATGGATACCTTGCCCTTCGTGCGCTTGCTGGGGATCAGGATCGACGAGATCGGCAGCGGCACTTCGAAAGTGTCGATGCCGGAAGACCCGAAGCTCAATAACCACCTGGGCACGCAGCACGCCGGGGCCTTGTTCACGCTGGCCGAAACGGCCTCCGGCGCGGCCATGGCTGGCGGCTTCGCGGAGCTGATCCTGGGCTTGCGCCCGGTCGCCAAGGAATCGCGCATCCAGTACCAGAAAGTAGCCAAGGGCGCCACGCGCGCCGAAGGCCGCGTCCCTGGCGATCTGGCCGCGCTGAAGGCCGAGCTGAAAGAGCAGGGCAAGGTGGCGTTCCCGGTGGAAGTCGACATCTTCGACTCCGCCGGCACGCTGGCCGCACAGGTTCAAGTGGATTGGTATTTATCCGAGAAGCGGGCTTCCTAGTTCCGCATAGTCTTCGATCAAAAATTTTCGAAAGAACAAAATGAGCAAACAAATTCAAGACGCATACATCGTCTCTGCCACCCGCACCCCGATCGGCAAGGCGCCGCGCGGCATGTTCAACAAAACCCGCCCGGACGACCTGCTGGTGCGCGTGCTGCAATCGGCCCTGGCGCAAGCGCCTGGCCTGGACCCGGCGCTGATCACCGACGCCATCATCGGCTGCTCGTTCCCGGAAGCGGAACAGGGCTTCAACATCGCCCGTCAATCGGTGCTGCTGGCCGGCCTGCCTAAGACCATCGGCGGCGTCACCATCAACCGCTACTGCGCGTCGGGCATCACCGCGCTGGCCATGGCTGCCGACCGCATCCGCGTTGGCGAAGCCGATGCGATGATCGCCGGCGGCGTCGAATCGATGTCGATGGTGCCGATGATGGGCCACCACCCATCGATGAACCTGAACATGTTCACCGACGAAAACGTCGGCATGGCATACGGCATGGGCCTGACCGCTGAAAAAGTGGCGACCCAATGGAAAATCTCGCGCGAAGCGCAGGACGCGTTCGCTGTTGAATCGCACCGCCGCGCCATCGCCGCGCAGCAGGCCGGTTTCTTCAAGGACGAGACCACCCCGGTCGAGATCATCACCCGCACGCCTGACCTGGCTTCCGGCGAAATCAAGATCAAGACCCGCACCGTCGATACCGACGAAGGCGCGCGCGCCGATTCGACCGTGGAATCGCTGTCCAAGCTGAAGCCGGTGTTTGCGGCCAAGGGTTCGGTCACTGCTGCCAACTCGTCGCAGATGTCCGACGGCGCTGGCGCGCTGCTGGTCGTGTCGGAGAAATTCCTGCGCGAGCACAACCTGACCCCGCTGGCCAAGTTCTCGTCGTTCGCCGTTAAAGGCGTGCCACCGGAAATCATGGGCATCGGTCCTAAGTTCGCGATTCCTGATGCGTGCAAAGCTGCCGGCATCACCCAGGATCAACTGGACTGGATCGAGCTGAACGAAGCGTTCGCGGCACAGGCACTGGCCGTGATCGGCGATCTGGGTCTGGATCCAGCCAAGGTCAACCCAATGGGCGGCGCGATCGCCCTGGGCCACCCGCTGGGCGCGACCGGCGCGATCCGCGCTGCGACCGTGGTGCACGCACTGCGCCGCAACAACCTGAAATACGGCATGGTGACGATGTGCGTCGGTGCAGGCATGGGCGCTGCTGGTATCATCGAACGCGTGTAAGCTAAGCACGGAATCATAAAGAAGGGCGCTGCGGTTCAACCACGGCGCCCTTTAATCATTTGGAGATCACATGGATATTTTGAGCAGCAAGACCAACGGCGTGCTGACGCTGGAATTCAACCGCCCTGAGCGCAAGAACGCGATCACCTCGGCGATGTACCAGAGCATGGCCGACGCCATCAACGAAGCGGAGCAGGACGCCGCCGTGCGCGCCATCCTGATCGTCGGCAAGCCGGAGATCTTCACCGCCGGTAACGACCTGGAAGACTTCATGAAGACCGCGCGTCCTGCCGACGGCTCGGGCATCGAAGAGCGTTCGGTGTACAAGTTCATGATGGCGCTGAGCGGTTCGACCAAGCCGGTGGTGGCTGCCGTGGCTGGTGCTGCGGTAGGCATCGGCACCACGCTGCTGATGCATTGCGACCTGGTCTACGCGGCCGACAACGCCAAGTTCTCGATGCCGTTCGTGCAGCTGGGCCTGTGCCCCGAGTTCGCATCGAGCCTGCTGCTGACGCAGATCGCCGGCTACCCGCGTGCGGCCGAGAAGCTGATGCTGGGCGAAGCCTTCCTGGCGCAGGAAGCGTTGGAGATGGGTCTGGTATCGAAGATCGTGCCGGTGGCCGAACTGCGCGCGTTTGCCGAGGGCCAGGCCGCCAAGCTGGTCGCCTTGCCGGCCAGCTCGATCCGCGCCACCAAGCAGCTGATGAAGGCCGCCCGCAAAGGCCCGGTGACGGAAGCCATCGCCGCCGAAAACACCTTCTTCGGCGCCATGCTGGCCGCCCCGGAAGCCAAGGAAGCCTTCACCGCCTTCTTCGAAAAGCGCAAGCCGGATTTCAGCAAGTTTAACTGAGATGATGTCTAAATCAGAAGGGTATGAGTCTTGCAAAAAATGCTGTTTTCTTGATTTTTAACGAGGCCACCGCACAGGATCTACATTTGTTACTTTCCTTTCTCAGTTAGACTAGCTTTGATGGAGTGCCAGTGAGAAGCGGATTTTCTGCACGAAAGTGAATGGACTCCGCTGTCATCATGAGCGCTATAGCTGAGGATAAGATTCTGCGAAAGCCGATTTGCCTAGAATTGCTCAAGCCTGTTTTCATGGAGGTGTCCGCATTGCAGGATTTTAGTGAGAATATTGGTATATCGTATAAACAGTATAAATCATTGGTTCGCGGTTTTTGAAATCTTGAAATCAATGTTGCAGCTACAATGTAAGGCTGGTATGGGGGGCTGAGTCAGATGCTAATAGCGCGCAAATCACGGGTGCAGTTTGGTATCTATAGGTGTACTCGGAGGGCTATTGCATGGCTACTGAACGTCGCTGAACTACCTTACTGCATGATTGTCTCTTCTCGAAGAGAATGTGTTGCAGAGGAATTGAGGAGTTGCGCGCCGTGTTACGCCACTTCGAGAGATGATTACGTAGATGTGTGTTCGCAAAACGGTGATGCACGGGTGTAAAAATATGTTTCCATTGGGAATTCTGCATGGTAGTATATTTTCAACATCCTTGTCGTGGTCAACAGTCAGCTGTTATTGCGTGTCTTGCGAGATACCCTAGCGGCGACCTAGATGATACTTTAGAGGACCTATATGCTAGAGCCGGTTAAGTGCGACAACCCTCCAGTTGTCGAAGTGGTGTGTGGCGTTATGTTCGCTAGCAGCGTAGTTCAGGCTGTCCATATAGGTGCTTTTTGGGATCGCATTCGTTCCGAATTTCCTACAGTTGAGGAGGCTCCTCCTCTATCAGCTATAGTGGAGGAACCTAGCCAGTCGGTTGCTGAGTTTGAGTCTTGGGCAACGCTTCCCCCAGCTCGCCGGGCTTGGCTACTCAATCGTGATGGTAGTAACCTCATTCAAATCCAAGCTGATCGTTTCCTGTTCAACTGGAAGCATACGCTTGGCACAAAAAATTATCCAAGCTATCAGGTGGTCATCACCGAGTTCGAGAGACGACTCCAGTCCTTTATGGATTTTATGCGTGATATAGGCGGCGTGAGCCTGATCTTCCGTCAGTTTGAAATGACATACGTAAATCATATAAACAAAGAATACGGATTGGATCAACAAGAGGAAACGTCCATTCTTGTCGATCACACTCGGCAGTCGAGAACACGATTTTTGCCCCAACCGGAGAATTTCAATTTTTCGAGCTCATACTTGTTGCCAGAAGGAGCAGGGCGCTTGCATGTTACTGCGCAGTCGATGAATTCGCCCTTAGATGATACTAGGCTCGTCCGTCTGGATATGACCGCCAGAGGGATGGCTTCGGACGCGAGTGACGAATCCCGTCGAAAGTGGTTTGACACCGCTCACCACTGGATCACGCATGGGTTTGTAGATATTACTTCTCCGACCGTGCAGCGCGAAATATGGAAGAGAACAACATGAGTTATTACCGATCCTCCGCGACATTTTTCGCTCCCCAGAGTATAGGTGAAAGCAATACATCCGGTTGGGACGTATCGCCTGCGGTATCTTTACCTTTGCCTGCTCCTGCTAAATCGGCGGCAGTGCCTACAACTAAGGATGTCCGAGTTAAACAAGTAATCCGAGGCGGTAATAATGTAAATACCGGTGCGCCACCTGTCTTTTTGGATGTTGCAGTACATCCTGGGGAATTCTTGTCCGCAGCAGTGGTAGAGCGGGAAAAGACACGAGACATGCTTATCACATCAATACGTCGTTTTGCCTCCGAAACCAGTGATGCTTACCGCCTTACCTCAGAAACTGCAGATGCTTCCGTAGCGCTAATTAAAGCGCTTCGCAATAGTATGCGACTACCTAAGATTGCTCCTGATGGGGAGGGTGGGTTGATGGCGGTGTGGGAGGGCGAGCATCCTGTCATCGCGCTGGTTGTAGATAATTGGAAGATGCATATGGTGACTGGCGCGGCAACGGATCAGGCTGAATATTTTGATGACTTGCCATTCGATGGCATTCGCCTGCCCAAGGAAATATTGGAATTCATTCCAAAATTCTGAAGGAACGCTTCCTTGGCTGATGCGCAACCTCTAGAAGTCGAGCATATACCTGACGCTGACAAGGTAGCGCGATTGATTGACCGGCCACATAAGTATGACGATGTGAAGCAGGTGCTTTGGGAGAATGCGTTTGCTTTCCCGGGAGGGAGTGGTGAGTCCGTCTGTTGGGAGAAATATGCGAAGTCGCCAGATGAGGTTCACGCGCTGGGACGCGAGTGGCAGACCCAAAAGAGGCCTACAAAGCCAGCTATGACTTATGTGGGTTATCTTGAAGGTACCGTAGGACCTATTCGAGCATTTAGCACTCGGCGTGGACATGGTTTCAACGTAGTGCATGAACCATCAGAGGGGATTCATCACGCAGAAGTGCAGTATAGAATTGCCGATGGATGTAAATCGTTAGACAAAAACGACAAATCGGAGCTCAAACTTGCCATCAAGGGATTGTTCGGTTCGCTAGTACCTTGTAACGACATATAGTCGATGAGTGAAACGCTCCAGGCCTGGAAGTAGCTATTCATTACATTAAAAATCAAAGAGGCCGCCCGGCAAACTCCTTGAGCCATCCACTGTCGCGCACGCGAGACGCTCGTCCTTGCGCTCAAGCGAACTGATGCTATCCTGATTTTTTATCTTATCAATATTATATTGCTTAAGGAGAAGATATGAAATCACTCGCGATTGCATTGGCCTGCCTGGCCTGCACCGGCACCGCCATGGCCGATACCAATGTGGCCCTGGGCGGCGGCGTTTCCCTCACCGGTTCGGGCTTCTGGGATGGCGGCAGCTGGGGGCCGGGGGCACCGGCCGATCCATCGACGGTCACGGATGGCCTCTACCTGCCGATCAACACCCAGTGGAACCTCGGCACGGTGTTCTGGACCGGCGACTACGGCGCCGACTCCATCACCATCACCCTCAACCAGGCCGCATCGGTCAACCAGCTCGCCATCCAGGCCGACAACGACAACGACTACCGCATCCAGTACCGCGACCTCGCCAACGTCTGGCACGACCTGGCGGTGATGTCGCCGAACCGCTCGTGGGGCCAGGACAACGGCAGCACCATACTCGGCGCACCCGTGGTGGCCACCGCCTTCATGATCTCCGGCGCCGCCGGCGCGGGCGACAACCACTTCGCCGTGTCGGAATTCCAGGCCATGGGCAACGTGGTGCCCGAGCCTGCCACCTACGCCATGATGGGCGCGGGCCTGGCCCTGGTCGGCCTGGCGGCACGCCGCCGTCAGCGCCGCTCCTGACCGTCTACCTTCCGGCACATGTGCGTCCTTGAGGGTTTCTCCAGAATGCAGGCTGGTTCAACTGCGAACCGCCTCATTCAGGAGACTCCATGGACAAGACTATCAGCACGCTCTGCATTGCCACATTTTTCGCCGCGCTGAGCGGCTGCGGCGGCGGTAGCGGCAGCAGCGCCGTTGCCGTCACACCGCCGCCGACGCCGCCAGTGACGCCCACCGCGCCCGTCGGCGAGACCGACACCTCCGGCGCGCGCGGCGCCTTGCTGTTCAACCCGCCGTTGCTGACGCGCGCGCTCGATCCCGCCGGCCTGGTGCAGGCATTGGGCCGCCTGGGCGATTTCGGCAACCAGGTGCTGGCGGTGGCCGGCCAGCCCAAGTGCAGCGTCGATTTCCACCAGTTCGAATACAGCACCGTCGGCGCGGCCGGCGAGACCACCACCGCGTCCGGTTCGCTGATGGTGCCGAGCGGCAGCGACCCGGCCTGCAGCGGCAAGCGTCCGCTGCTGATGTACGGCCACGGCAGCTCGACGCAGCGCAATGTGCGCGTGGGCGACCTGACGCCGGGCGCACCGTTCGCCGGCACCAGCGCCGCCGTGGCCGCGCTGTACGCGGCCCACGGCTACATCGTGGTCGCGCCCAACTACGCCGGCTACGATACCTCCACGCTGAGCTACCATCCGCACCACATCGCCGACCAGCACGCCAAGGACATGATCGATGCGCTGACCGCCGCCCGCAAGGCCTTCGCCAGGCTGCCGCATCCGGTCGTCGAGAATGGCAAGCTGTTCCTCACCGGCTATTCCGAAGGCGGTTATGTGACGATGGCCACCCACCGCGCCATGCAGGCGGCCGGCATCAGCGTGACGGCGTCGGCGCCGCTGAGCGGCAACTACGCCGAGAGCGTCAGCTATGAAACCACGCTGGGCTCGCCGGAGGTGCTGCGCGGCCTGGGCCAGGTCAACACCGAGTCCATGCTCGACCTGGTACTGCAGTTCACCGCCTGGCAGAAGGCCTACGCCAATCTGTATGCCGCGCCGACCGAGCTGTACCAGGCCGGCTATGCGGCGTCGATGGAGACGCTGGCGCCGACCCTGTTGCCGATCAACAGCCTGGTCGGCAGCGGCAAGCTGCCGCCCCATCTGCTGGCGCGCGACATGCCGGGCTACGCCAGCCTGCCGGCGGCCGAGCAAGCCAACTTCGGCACGCCGGAACAGAGCCTGCTGAAGTCGGACTACATCTCGGCGCTGTTCAACGACATCATCAACCACCCGTGCCCGGTGACGGCGGCCGGCGCCCCGCTCGATTGCAAGCCCGCGCATCCGATGCGCGCCGCCTGGTTCAAGAACGATTTGCGCACCTGGGTGCCGACCGTGCCGGTGCTGATGTGCGGCGGCCATGGCGATGACGAGGTGCCGTTCAATAACGCCACGCTGACCCAGGCCTACTTCAACGCCCACGGCGTCGCGCCCAAGCTGGTGACGGTGCTCGATGTCGATACGCCGGCGCTTGCCAACGATCCCTACGCCAGCGCCAAGTCGGTGTTTGCCGAAGCCAGGCGGCGGGTGATCGCCGCCAACGGCGACCCGACCAGCCAGGAGAACTACCACGGCTACATGGCCTTCGCCGGCTGCAACGTGGCGGCGCGCGACTTCTTCAAGACCTTCGAGTAAAGCTAGTCGTACAGCGTGCCGATGGCCAGCGGCGCGCTGACGGTCTGGATCTTGCCCTGCTGCGGCCAGTCGGCGAAGCGGTACAGCGCCACCCTGTAGATGCCCATCGAGTTGCCTTCGAACGGATGGGCGTCGACCAGCGGCAGCAGGCCGCTGGGGCCGCCGGTCTGGGTGCGCACCTCCGGCGTGGCGCCGGCCGGGTAGACGAATTTGATGCCCTGGCATTGCTTGCCGATCAGGCGCATGCGGTAGCCCGATTCGCGCTGCGCGCTGATCAGCTGTTCGCAGGCGGCGCGCAGTTCGGCCATGTCGTACACGCCGTCGGCGTGCTCGCGGATCGAGTAGCGGCCGCTGAAGTAGTAGTTGCCCTTTTGCCGGTTCAGGCGCAGCACGGCGTCGTCCTGGTAGGCCTGCTTGAGCATGGGCAGTTCGGCGCGGCCGATGGCGTCGACCGGGATCGTGATATCGGTTTTCTCGCCGACCAGATGCAGGCTCAGGCCGTCGAGCGGGGCGTTGGCTTCGAGCGGACGGATCTGCATGTGCGCCTGGATCAGCGGCCGGCTGCGGGTGTAGTGGGCGAAGAAGGCGGCGGCCTTGTAGGCGTGGCGGTAGCTGTTCCATTCGGAATCGCGCTCGGCGCTGATGATCACCTTGGGGTCTTCGCGGACGTCGCCGGCGGCGGCCGTCAGCGGCAGCAGGGCGGCAAGCCATAGCGGCAGTGTTTTCATCGATGGCGGCGGCGGGTTCAGGGACTGCCGATTCTAGGTCAAAGCGCGGCCTTGCGCTCGTCTGCGCGGCATGGGCGTGGGGGAAATGCCACATGACTTCCGGCACTGTCCTTGGCCTGGGGGCTCGCGTATCATGGCCCGACTCATGCTCCCGCCAGGAACCTCATGCTGCACCGTTTGAAGCAAAATCTTATCGGCGTTATCGGCCTGCTGGGCTGCCTGATCGGCGGTGCGCTGGACGGCAGCCACTTCATGATGAAGGGCATCAGCGAGGAGATGCCGCTGGGGCGCGCGGCGCTGTGGTGCGCCAGCTGGTTCACGCCGGCGCCGTCGGCTATCCGCGCCGGCACCGACCGCGACGAGCTCACCATCCAGCTGTTCATGATCGCCTACGCGGCGCTGATGCTGCTGTTCGCGCTGCTGTTCTGGCTGCGCACCAGCGGCGCGACGCGGCGGCTGGGCTGGCGCGGCGATGCGATGCTGCTGGCGCAGCTGCTGATCGCGCTCAGCTATCCGCATGGGCTGCTGTATCTGCTGGCCGCCGAGCTGGGCCTGGTGCTGGCGCTGCGCAGCGGCCTGCGCTGGCTGGGCTTGCAGCTGCTGCTGTTGGCGCTGCTGACCTTGCTGCCCCTGCCGGGAAATGAATCGACCCGCAGCGACGGCTGGGTCAAGACCGTGATGCTGGACCTGGGCACGATGGCGCTGTGGCAGTGCATCGCCTACGGCATCGGCTACATGGCGGCGGTGGAGCGGCGCGGCCGCATCGAGCTGGCCGCCGCCAACGGCGAGCTGCGCGCCACCCAACTGCTGCTGACCGACACCGTGCGTTCGGCCGAGCGCCTGCGCATCGCGCGCGACCTGCACGATATCGTCGGCCACCACCTGACCGCGCTCAATCTGCACCTGGACCTGTCGCTGCGCCAGTCCGGCGCCGCCGCGCCGCCGGCGCTGGCCACGGCGCGTTCGCTGGCGCAGGGCTTGCTGGCCGAGGTGCGCGTGGTGGTCGGCAGCGAGCGGCGCGACCAGCACATCGACCTGCGCGAGGCGCTGGCCGCGCTGTGCGCCGGCATACCGCAGCCGCGCATCGCGCTCAGCTTCGAGCCGGGACTGGAGATCGCTTCGCCGGCCGTGGCCCATACGCTGTTTTGCTGCGCGCAGGAAGCGATCAGCAACGCCGTGCGGCACGCGGCGGCCGGCCAGCTGCACATCGTGCTGGCGCGCGCGGCCGATGGCGCGTCGGTCACGCTGCGCATCGAGGACGACGGCTGCGGCAGCAGCACCGATCAGGAGGGCAACGGCTTGCGCGGCATGCGAGAGCGGCTGGCGCTGCTGGGCGGCGAGCTGAAGGCGGGCAACCGGCCGCAGCGCGGCTTCGGCATGGAGATCGTGCTGCCGGCCGGCGTGGGGGCGGCATGACGGCGCATGTCGCTGTGCCTATCCGCGTGGTGCTGGTGGACGACCAGATGCTGGTACGCAGCGGCATCAGCGGCCTGCTGGCGCTGACGCCCGACATCCGCGTGGTGGCCGAGGCGGCCGATGGCGCCGGCGCGCTGGCGGTGGTGGCGGCGGCCCGGCCGGACGTGCTGCTGCTCGATATCCGCATGCCGCAGCTGTCGGGCATCGCGCTGTTGCAGCAGTCGGCCGCGCTGCTGCCGCCGACCATCCTGCTGACCACTTTCGACGACGACGAGGCGCTGCTCGACGGCATGCGCGCCGGCGCCAAGGGTTTCCTGCTCAAGGACATTTCGCTGGAGCGGCTGGCCGACGGCATCCGCGCCGTGGCGGCCGGCGCCACCGTGTTCCGGCCGGCGCTGACCGAGCGCACCCGCAGCGCCTACGAGAGCAGCGCCAGCGCGCCGCTGCTGCGCGAGGACGGCGAGCGCCTGACCGCGCGCGAAACCGAAGTGCTGGCGCTGATGGCCGCCGGCTTCAACAACGGCGAGATCGCCACCGCGCTGGGACCGAGCGAGGGCACGATCAAGAACCACGTGTCGAGCATCCTGGCCAAGCTGGGCGTGCGCGACCGGGTGCGCGCGGTGCTGCGCGGCCTGGAACTGGGACATATCTGATGAAGAAAATCTGGGCGCCGCTGGCGCTGCTGATGTGCGGCGCGGTGCAGGCCGGGCCTACCCGCATGATGATGCCGGAAGATACCGAGGACATGTACTTTGGCCTGGCGGCGCTCGACCTGGTCCACGTGAAGGACAGCGGCCGCGAAATCACGCTGTTGCCGACGCTGTCGGTGCAGTGGAGCAGCGGCGCCTTCCTCGACCTGAACAGCGAGGATGGACTGGGACTGGGCTGGCATCTGTCGGACGATCCTTCGCTGGCCTATGGCCCGCTGCTGCGCTTCAGCTCCAGGGAGGTGCGCAGCGATACGCCGGGCCAGCGCGGCGGCCTGGCCACCGAGGCCGGCCTGTTCACCTCCTACCGCTACGCGCACAACATCCAGCTGGGCGCGCAGGGCATGGCCAGCAGCAACGACGGCGGCCTGGGGCTGCGGGCCCAGCTGTGGGGCGAGGCGTCGACGCCGGTGGCGGCCCACCATACGCTGGCGCTGGGCGCGGGCATGGTGGTGGCCAACCAGCGTTATCTGCAAGCGTACTTCGGCGTCACGCGGGAGCAGGCCGGCATCGAGTCGCACCGTTTGTATGCGCCGCGTGCGGGGATGCTGAGTGTGTATCTGCAGCCGTCGTGGGAGTGGCAGGTGTCGAACAAGTACTACCTGAACACCTGGCTGCGCGTGAGCCGGCTGGGCGGGCAGGCGGCCGCCAGTCCGCTGGTGGGCCAGCGCACCCGCGCCAGCCTGAGCACCATGCTGACCTACCACTATTGAAGTTCACATCTGGCGGAAGTGATGCAGGTAGCTGCGGCTGACCGGCAGCACTTCATCGCCGTCGCGCAGGCGCAGCTCGGCCGTCTCGTTGACGCCGCGCACCACCGTGCTGACGCAGCTCAGGTTGACGATGACGGAGCGGTGCGTCTGTACGAAGCGTTCGGGGTCCAGCTGCTCGGCCAGTTCGCGGATGGTCTTGCGTATCAGCGCTTCGCCTTCCTCCCACACGACTTGCGTGTACTTTTCTTCGGCGCGCAGATAGCGTACCTGCTCGACCGGGATCAGGCGCACGCTGTTGCCGACCGAAGCCCGTATCCATTGCAGCCACTGGCGCGGTTGCGCTCGTTGCTGCAAGCGGCCGGCCAGCTGGTCGAGCACCGCGTCCAGCGCGTGGCTGGTTGGCAGCGGCAGGGCTACCTGGCGTTGCAGGCGCTGCACCGTGTCGGCCAGCCGCGTTGCATCGATAGGCTTGACCAGGTAGTCGATCGCGCCTTGCCCGAACGCTTCCACCGCGTAGTGCTCGTAGGCGGTGACGAACACCAGCTGCGCGCGGCGGGCCAGTGCGCGCGCCACTTCGATGCCGTTCAGGCCGGGCATGTGGATGTCGAGGAAGACGATGTCGGGGCGGCACTGCTCGAACAGCTCCAGCGCTTCCTGGCCGTTGCGCGCGTCGTCGGTCAGCGCCAGGTCCGGCCACAATGCGGCCAGGTGGCTGCGCAGGCGTTCGCGCAGCAGCGGTTCGTCGTCGGCGATCAGCGCCGTCACTTGCTTCATGGCTTAGCTCCGGGATCAAAGTGTAGTTCGACGCGCACGCCGCGCGGCGTGGCTTCGTGCAGGTCGAGCCGTGCGCCGGCGCCGTAGCAGCCTTGCAGGCGCGTGCGCAGGTTGGACAGCCCGGTGCCCGGCTGCGCCGTTTCCGCCATGCCGATGCCGGTGTCGGCGACCCACAGCGTGACGCGGCCGCTGTCCGGGTCGCGGCTGCCGCCGACCTCGATGCTGCCGCCGTCCATGCTGGGATCGATGCCGTGGCGGACGGCGTTTTCGACCAATGTCAGCAGCGCCATGGCGGGAAAGCGCAGCGTCTCCGCCGCAGGGAAATCGGCGACGGAGTATTGCAGCCGGTCGGGCATGCGCAGATGCATCAGCTGCAGATAGGTGCGCACCAGTTGCAGCTCCGTCGCTAGCGTGGCGTCGGCGTCGCCCAGCCGCGGCATCGCCGCGCGCAGGTAGGCGATCAGCTGCCGCAGCACCGGCCCGGCGTTGGCCGATCCCGCCGCCACCAGCGCCTCGACATTGGCCAGCGTGTTGAACAGGAAGTGCGGCTCGATCTGCTTTTGCAGCAGGCGCAGGCGGGCGTCCAGCAGTTCGCGTTCCAGCGCGTCTTTCTCCAGCTGGGTTTGCAGACGGTCGGCGCGCTCGCGCTGCTTGCGTTCGTTGCGCATCGCCACCAGCGAAAACAGCACACCGAAAAAGATCGACAGGAACACCATCATGATCTGGCCGAGCAGCGTTTGCCGCTCGCCCAGGTAGGCGCTGAAGTTTGCGCCTTGCGTCACCAGCACCGTGATCAGCGCGGCGACGGGCGCGGTCAGCACCACCGCCATCAGGCGGGCGGGAGCGATGCCCAGCCAGTGCGGCTTGAACCGGCCGGCCGCCGCATACGCCAGCAGCAGCGCCATGCCGATGAAGCCGATGCGGCCGAACACCGCATGGTAGGGCGTGCCGCTGAGCCGGTGCAGCGGCCACGACAACAGCAGCGTGAAGACAGCCACCTTGAGCGCCTGCTGCCTGGTCGGCAAGGCCGTGTCGGCGGTGTGGGGGCGGGAGGTGGCGGGCGGCATGCGGCCACAATAACCGCTTCGCCGCCGCCGTTCAAGCCCTAAAAACCGTCGCTGGTCGCATGGCGGGCGGTGGCGGCGCTGCGCCGGCGCGGCGGCGGGCTATGGTGGCAGCCATTCAATTACAAGGGAGGTGGCCATGGCATCAGACAACTACAGCGGCGCGGCGTTGCTGCCGCCGATATCCATGCAACGCTGGGCGGCCGGGACCTTGGCCCGCGCCGTGCAGTTCTGGTTTGCCGTCACCGTTGCCGGCCAGCTGATGTTCGCGGCCTATGCCGTCGTGCTGTACGGCGGCGCGGCGCTGCGCGGAGACATGGCGGGCTGGAACGCGGTCATGACGCACGGCCATGTGCCGGGCGACACGGCGGGCAATGCCGCGATAGCCGCGCACCTGCTGCTGGCGGTGGCCATCATGCTCGGCGGCGCGCTGCAACTGCTGCCGCAGCTGCGCGCCCGCGCGCCGCGCCTGCACCGCTGGAACGGCCGCGTCTACGTGGCCGGCGCCGTGATCGCCAGCCTGAGCGGCATGTACATGCTGTGGTGGCGCGGCACGGTGGGCGACCTGACCCAGCACCTCGGCACCACGCTGAACGGCTTGCTGATCCTGCTGTTCGCCGGCATGGCCGTGCAGCGCGCGCGGGCGGGCGATTTCGCTGCGCATCGCCGCTGGGCGCTGCGGCTGTTCCTGGCGGTGAGCGGCGTCTGGTTCTTCCGCGTCGGCCTGATGTTCTGGATCGCCGTGCATGGCGGGCCGTCCGGCTTCGATCCCGAAACGTTTCGCGGACCGTTCCTGAGTTTTCTGGCCTTCGCCCAGTGCCTGCTGCCGCTGGCCGTGCTGGAGCTGTATCTGCGCTGCCGCACGCGCGGCGCGGCGGCGCAATACGGCATGGCGGCCTTGCTGGCCGGGCTGACGGTCGCCATGGGCGTGGGTGTCGCGGTCGCCACGGTGGGCATGTGGCTGCCGCGCATGCATTGAGCGCGGCAGCGGTCAGGAGTCGCCGTAGCGGCTGCGGATTTCCGCCAGCACGCCTTGCTTTTCCAGGCGCTGGATGGCGCCGTTCAGCAGGTCGAGCTGGGCTTGCGTGGTGCTGTTCTTGTTGAGCATCAGGTGCACCGGCGCCCGCAGCACCATGAACGGCAGCGGCGCGATGGCGACGCCTTGTTCCTTGGCTTCGTGGCGCAGGGCGACGGTGTCGCCGAGGATCAGCTCGGCGCGGCCGGCTTCCAGCATGCGCAGACCCTGCTGGAAGGTGAGGAAGGTGCTCAGGTGGCCGGCCGCCAGCAGCTCCGGCTGCACGCGGGCGTAGGCCGGCCCATACCAGCCGACCTTGGGCGCCAGCAGCGACAGCTTTTTCTTGAGCAAGATCTCCAGGTTGCGCACGTCCTGGTAGTGCGCCAGGTTGGCGCTGCGGGTGAAGACGCCGACCGATTCATGGCGGTAGGCCAGGCTGAAGCGCGCGAGCTTGCGCCGCTCGGCGGTGTCGGAGGCGGCCAGCAGCAGGTCCAGCTCGCCCAGCTCGAACTGGCGCTGGCGGCGCGCGGTCGGCAGCTCGGGCAAGAGTTGCAGCGTGCAGCCGGCTTCCTTGAAGATGGCTTGCACCAGCTCCAGGTCCAGCCCGGACGGCGGGCCGTTGGGCTGGGTGTAGACGTAGGGCGGCCATTGCTCCAAAGCCATTTTCATCTGGCAGGCAGCGGCTGGCGCCGGTAATACGGACGCGACAATAAACGCCATGACAGAACCGACGCGACCCGCTTGCATGGCGAAACCCTTTCTTGAACTATGGCTACAATTTGCCAGATGTGGCGAGAATGTCAAGCGTATAGCCGCTGTTTGCCGGCGCGCGCGCACCGGCGTTGCGCTATTGTGCGCCTCCGTACAGTACAGTTGCTACACTTGGGCTTTCTGGATTCGGAATACCTATGCCGGTGCAATCTTCCTCTGCCTTGTCCCCTGTCGCGTACGATGCCGGCTGGCGCTTTATCGGCGCCGGCACACCGATGCGCGACCTGGTGCAGCGCCACGCGTGGGAGCACACACCGCTGGGAGCGATCTCCACTTGGCCGGCGTCGCTGCGCACGGCGGTGGGCCTGGTCATGCACTCGGTCCATCCGATGTTCCTGTGGTGGGGCGAGCAGCTGGTGCAGATCTACAACGACGCCTATGTGCCCAGCTTCGGCCAGGGCAAGCATCCGGCCGCGCTTGGGCAGGCGGGGCGCGAATGCTGGCCGGAGATCTGGTCCGTCATCGGTCCGCAGATCGAGAGCGTGCGCAACGGCGGCGAGCCGCGCTGGTATGCCGACAACCTGGTGCCGATCGAACGCAACGGCCGCATCGAGGACGTCTACTGGAGCTACACCTACACCCCGGTGTTCGACGAGGCCGACCGCGTGGCCGGCGTGCTGGTGGTGTGCACCGAGACCACCACCCAGGTGCTGGCCGAACGGCGCCGCCATGCGCTGGACTTGCTGGCGCGCAGCCTGCTCAACTGCCGCGACGAGGCGCAGGTGCTCGACAGCATGGCCCGCTGCGTGGCCGGCAATCCGGGCGACCTGGCCGGCGTGGTGCTGCGGCGCGGCGCCCAGGCCGATGCCGCCCCCGCGGGAACGGTGGTCATCCGCGGCGCCGAGCTGCAATTGTGCGAAGAGCTGACGCTGGTGTTCCAGGTGTCGCCGCGCCTGCCGATGGACCATGCCTACCGCCAGTTCCTGGAACAGATCACGGCCGCCGTGTGCGCCACGCTGAGCCGGCTGGAGAGCGACCGCGCGCTGGCCGAGGCGATGGCCGAAAGCGAGCGCCTGAACGTCGACCTCAACCTGTCGTCGCGCATCAAGGATGAGTTCCTGGCCATGCTGGGGCACGAGCTGCGCAATCCGCTGGCGCCCATCGTCACCGCGCTCAAGCTGATGAAGCTGCGCGGCGCCGACACCGCGCCGGAGCAGGCCGTGATCGAGCGCCAGGTCGAGCATCTGGTGCGGCTGGTCGACGACTTGCTCGACGTCTCGCGCATCGCCAGCGGCAAGGTCGAGCTGCGCAAGGAAACCGTGCAGCTGGCCGAGGTGCTGAACCGGGCGATCGAAATGGCCAGCCCGCTGCTGGAGCAAAAGCGCCACCGCTTGCTGGTCGATGTGCCCGGCGTGCGCTGGCACGGCGATCCGGCGCGGCTGGCGCAGGTGGTGTCCAACCTGCTGAGCAACGCGGCGCGCTACACGCCGGCCGGCGGCCACATCACGCTGTGCACGCGGATCCGGCAGCAGACCATCCAGATCCAGGTGACGGACGACGGCTCGGGCATTGCGCCGGCGCTGCTGCCCCACATCTTCGACCTGTTCGTGCAGGGCAACCGCCAGCTGGACCGCGCCAAGGGCGGGCTGGGCATCGGGCTGGCGCTGGTGCGCAACCTGGTGCAGATGCATGGCGGCGAGGTCAGCGCCTACAGCGCCGGGGAAGGGCGCGGCAGCACCTTCACCATCACGCTGCCGGACTCGCTGGTGGCCGAGGCCGAGGCGGCCGCCCCGGCCGCGCCGCCGCCGGCCGTCGCCGCCGGCGTCCGCGTGCTGGTGGTGGACGACAACCAGGACGCCGCCGATTCCCTGGGCGAGCTGCTGGGCGCGCTGGGCTACCACGCCACCGTGGCCTACGATCCGGTGCAGGCCATCACCGCCGTGACCGCCGCCGGCGCGGCCGGGGCCATGCCGCAGGTGGCCATCCTCGACATCGGCCTGCCCGGCATGGACGGCTTCGAACTGGCCTGCCATCTGCGCCAGTTGCCCGGCGGCGCGGCGCTGAAGCTGGTGGCGCTGTCCGGCTACGGCCAGGAGCACGACAAGTCGCGCAGCAGGGAGGCCGGCTTCGCGACCCACCTGGTCAAACCGATCAATATCGCCGACCTGCAAGCCGTGCTGCCCGTGGATGCCATCGATGCCATCAATGCGATGGCGGCAGATGTAAAGTTATCATAAATAGTTGTATTTTTCTCAAATAAGCCATTAAAATAGCCGCGTGGAAACTTTTGCGCGGGGAAGGTTGTGGAACTGGTTTATAAGAACGAAAAACCGCTGTTCGGTGTGATGCTGGTGGTGTCGCTGCTGATCTGGGCCGGGCTGATGCTCGCCACCAGGGGCATGGCGCTGCTGTACCTGCTGTTGTTCGTGGTGTCGTGGTGCTTCGCCCAGTCGGCGCTGGTGTCCTGGCTGCGCGGCACGGCGGTGCGCATCACGCCGCAGCAGTTCCCCGACCTGCACCAGCGCATCCAGGCCTGCTGCCAGCGGCTGGCGCTGGACGCCGAGCCGGAAGCCTATCTGCTGCAGATGGGCGGCGCCTTCAACGCTTACGCCACGCGCTTTCTCGGCAATCACATCATCGTGCTGTACTCGGACGTGGTCGACGCGCTGGACGAGCGGCCGGACGCGATCAACTTCTACATCGGTCACGAGATCGGCCACATCAAGCGCAACCACCTGCGCTGGTCGGCGCTGCTGGCGCCGGCGTCGCTGGTGCCGCTGCTGGGCGCGGCCTATGCGCGCGCCCGCGAATACACCTGCGACCGCTACGGCTTCCACGCCTGCGACGATTTGAAAAGCGCCCAGGTCGGGCTGGCCGCGCTGGCCGCCGGCGGCAAGCGCTGGCGGCAGATGAACGCTTCCGGCTACGCCGCGCAGGCGCGCGCCTCGTCCGGTTTCTGGATGTCCTTCCACGAGCTGGTGGCCGACTACCCGTGGCTGGTCAAGCGCATGGCGGTGGTGCGGGCGCTGGCCTCGGGCAGCGAGGTGAGCCAGCCGGGCCGGCACGGCCTGGCCTATGTGCTGGCGCTGTTCGTGCCGCGCCTGGGCGTCGGCGGACTCGGCTCGCTGATCGCCGTGTTCGCGCTGATCGGCATGCTGGCGGCGGTGGCGCTGCCGGCCTACAACGATTACGCGGCGCGCGCGCGCATGGCGCAGGTGGTCGGCGTCGGTCAGGATGCGACGGCGGCGGTGGAGCGCTACTTCTACGCCAACGGCCGCGGCCCGGCCACGCTGGCGCAGGCCGGCTACGCGATGGACGACCCCAGCCACGTGGTGCAGGAAATCTCTGTCGATCCGGGCAACGGCGTGGTGCGCGTGCTGCCGTCCGATCCTGTCTATCGCGGCAAGGCTATTGCGTTCACGCCGAGGCTGGACGAGAATAAGCGCGTTGCCTGGCAGTGCGGCAGCGAAGACATCCCCGCCCAGGTGCTGCCGGCCGACTGCCGCAACTAGGCCCACCAACCGACTGGACCCCTCGCTTGACCGCTCCCCTGGAAATCGCCGCCAACATCGTCATGACCGTATCGATCGTGCTGGCCGGCCGCAACAATGTGCATTCGTGGTGGCTGGGCGTGGTCGGCTGTGCGATGTTTGCCGCGCTGTTCTACAGCGTCAACCTGTATGCCGACGTCGCGCTGCAGCTGTTCTTCATCGTCACCTGCGTCATCGGCTGGCTGCGCTGGGTGCGCGGCGACGGCGGCGGCGCGCTGCCGATCCGCCGCGCCAGGCTGGGCGCGCTGGGCTGGATGGTCGGCGTCGGCCTGGCCGCCACCGCCGCCTACGGCCTGATGCTGCAGGCTTACACCAACGCCTACGCGCCCTTCATCGATTCGGCGGTGCTGATGTTCAGCATCGTGGCCCAGCTGCTGCTGATGGGCCGGCGCCTCGACACCTGGCCGTTCTGGCTGCTGGTCAACACCATCTCGGTGCCGCTGTACGCCAGCCGCGGCCTGCACCTGACCGCCGCGCTGTACGCGGCCTACTGGCTCAATGCGCTGGTGTCGTGGTTCTTCTGGCGGCGCCAAATGCATGCGGCGCCGCTTTAGATTCAATTGGCATATACAAGTAGAATTTAATTCGTTCCCTTCGCCGGCGGCGGTCTTTATAGTTCAGGCTCCAAGTATCAGCGGCCTGTAGCCATGCATCGCACTCACGTTTCCACCTCAGCCTCCTATCGCCACGTCCTGTACATGCTTTGCATGGCGCAGTGCATGTGGCGCGCGCTGTAACGCCGCTTTCACACCCCCGTAGTCCCATCGAGCAAATCCGTCCGGCCCACCAGGCCGGCAGCGGCCGCGCTTTTGCACGCTTTTTCTATCGGAAAAGCAGTACCAAACCCACCAAGAGGAATCATGTTCAAACCACTCAGCATCACCCTGGCGCTGGCCGCCGCCTTCCCGCAACTGGCAAACGCCGAAGCCGCCGCCGATCCCGCGCGCGTCATCGTCACCGGCTCGAATATCCGCGTCACCGAAAAAGAGGGCGCCGCCGCCATCGAGGTGCTTACCGCCAAGGATATCGCCGCCAGCGGCAAGACCAGCATCGCCGACGTCATCCGCTCGCTGGCCGCCAACAGCGGCAACAGCTACAACGAACAGTACACGGGCAGCTTCTCGGCCGGCACGGCCGGCGTGTCGCTGCGCGGCCTGGGGCAGAAGAACACGCTGGTGCTGGTCAACGGCAAGCGCGTCAGCCCGTATGCGACGGCGCAGGATTTGCAGGAAGTGTTTGTCGACCTGAACAGCCTGCCGATGGCGGCGGTGCAGCGCATCGAGGTGCTCAAGGATGGCGCGTCGTCGATCTACGGTTCGGACGCGGTGGCGGGGGGGGTCAACATCATCCTGTACCAGGAATTCAAGGGCACGGAAGTGACGGTGGAGGGCGGCGCGTCGACCCAGGGCACGGGCCAGACCGACCGCCGCGCGGCGCTGCAGACCGGCTTCGGCTCGCTGGCGGACAATGGCTACAGCCTGGTGTTCGCGCTCGATGCCCAGCAGCGCAGCAAGCTGCAGCAGACCGATGTGGACTGGATGCGCGGCAGCGATTTCCGCAGCCAGCAGAACGGCAGCCTGGCCTGGACCCCGACCAACTACTACGGCACCGACGCCACCAAACTGCTGGGCGGCGTGCAGGGTCCGCTGCAGCTGACGCCGTACGGCGCGATCAGCGACGGCAAGCAGGGCCAGGTGCTGGCCTACAATCCGGCCGAATACAAGACGCTGATCCCGGCGGTGCAGCGCGTGCACGCGTCGGTGCGCGGCAGCCTGCAATTGACGCCGGAGCTGGTGGCCTATGCCGACCTGCTGTACAGCTACTCGCGCGCCGACCAGACCTTCGGCGCACCGCTGACGGTCAGCAGCAGCCTGCGCGCCTGGAACAACAAGAGCCAGAAGCTCGACACGATAGGCGCGACGCTGCCGGTCGGCCATCCGAACAATCCGGGCACGACGCCGGTGGCGATCACCGCCACGCTGTTCGACCTGGGCCCGCGCCTGAAGGCCGACAAGGTCGACTTCTACCGCGCGCTGGGCGGCGTCAAGGGCCAGCTGGCGGGCTGGGACGTGGACGCCTCGCTGGGCCGCTCGGCCAGCACGCTGGAAGAGACGGTGCAGAACTTCGTCAACCGCTACGAGTTTGAAAAAGTGCTGGCCGACGGCAGCTACAACTTCGCCGACCAAAGCAAGAACAGCGAGGCGGTGCGCAACCGCCTGCGCCTGTCGACCTTGCGTCCGGCGCAATCGCAGCTGACCACGGTGGACGTTTCCGCCGCGCGCGACCTGCTGGACTTGCCGGCCGGCCCGCTCGGCATCGCGCTGGGCGGCCAGTGGCGCCGCGAAGGCATGAACTCGAACACCTCGAGCGCCGTGCTGTCGGGCACCGAGCTGCGTCCGGCCATCAACATCATCAACGGCCAGCGCGATGTGTCGGCGCTGTTTGCCGAAGCCAACGCGCCGCTGACCAGCAAGCTGAACCTGAACGTGGCCGGCCGCGCCGACCACTACAGCGACTTCGGCAACGCCTTCTCGCCCAAGGCCAGCCTGCGCTACGAGGCCGTGCCCGGGCTGCTGCTGCGCGGCACGGTGTCGCGCGGCTTCCGCGCGCCGTCGCTGCCGGAGATCACCAACAGCAATTCGGTCAGCTACGGCGCCGTCATCGATCCGCGCGATCCGATCGCGCCCAAGCAGGCGCGCGGCGTCACCAACGTCACCACCGCCAACGCCGCGCTGCGGCCCGAGCGTTCGGACAACCTCAACCTCGGCTTCGTGATCGCCCCGAGCAGCACCAGCAGCGTCGGCGTCGACTACTACCGCATCAAGACGCGCGGCGTGATCGGCACCGACAGCAGCGACACCATCATCGCCGCCAACCGTCCGGGCCAGGTGGTGCGCGATGCCGACGGCCGCATCAGCACGCTGTATCTGCAGTACAGCAATCAGGGCGACCGCGTGGTGTCCGGCGTCGACTTCGACCTGCGCCAGAGCTACACCAGCGCCGCGTACGGCAAGCTGGACCTGCGCGCGCAGCTGAGCCGCCTGTTCCGCTACGCCGCGCCGCTGTCGGAAGGCGAGCCGCTGACCAATGGCGCCGGCAACAACTACTTCGGTTCGCTGCCGGGCTGGCGCGGCGTCAGCCACGCCACCTGGGACATCGGCAACTGGAGCAGCACGCTGACCTGGAACTACACCAGCGGCTACGACCAGACTGCGCAAGCCGCGCGCGCCGGCGAGCATGTGTCGTCCAACGCCACCTACGACCTGAGCGTGTCGCGCAAGCTGGGCAAGGCCACCACGCTGACGCTGGCGGTGCAAAACCTGACCGACCAGCGGCCGTCGTGGGATTCGTCGACCGCCTTCTTCGACTTTACCCAGGCCGATCCGCGCGGGCGTTTCGCGTCGCTCAAACTCAACACCAGGTTCTAAACCGTTGCTAAACAGCTGAAATGAAGGGGTGACATTCACCGTCACCCGTTCTATCATGATATTTCCATAAGGAATTACCGGAGGAGATACCATGCAATGGTTTTACGACTTGAGAATCGGCAAAAAGCTGATCGTGGCGTTCGGCGTCGTGATCGCGCTGACCTGTCTGCTGGGCGTGTTTTCGCTGGCCCAGCTGGTCAAGGTCAACCAGGCCTCGACCGACATCGCCACCAACTGGATGCCGGCGGTGCGCTACCTGGGGCAGATCCAGTCCTCGCTGTCGCGCTATCGGATTTCCGAGGCCACCCACATCCTGCTGAGCGACGAGGCGGACATGGCGGCCACCGACAAGTCGATGGCCTCGCGCCTGGAAACCTTGCGCAAACAGCAAGCCTCGTATGCGACGCTGGTCTCCGAGCCGGAAGAAAAACGCATCTACGCCGAGTTGCAGAAATCCCTGGACGACTACCTGGCCAGCAGCGCCAAGCTGGCGGCGCTGTCGCGCGAGGGCAAGAAGGACGAGGCGCGCACCCTGTTCCGCGGCGGTTCCAACAAGCTGTTCCGCCAGGCCAACGAGCAGCTCGACGCGCTGGTCAAGATCAACGACGACGGCAGCGCCGCCGCCGACCAGGGCGCGAGCGACACCTTCTCGATGTCGCGCAAGATGATCATCGGCACGCTGGTCGTGCTGATCGTGCTCAGCATGGTGCTGGCGACGGTGGTGGCGCGCATCGTCGCCGGGCCGCTGGAAGAGGCGGTGGGCGTGGCCCGCCGCGTGGCCGAGGGCGATCTGACGGCCCACATCGCCAGCCACGGCAAGGATGAAACGGGGCAGCTGATGCAGTCGCTCAAGGCCATGAACGACAGCCTGCTGCGGGTGGTCGGCGAAGTGCGCGGCGGCACCGACACCATCGCCACGGCGTCGGCCGAAATCGCCAGCGGCAACCTGGACCTGTCGGCCCGCACCGAGGGCCAGGCCAGCTCGCTGGAGGAAACCGCGTCGGCGATGGAAGAGCTGACCTCGACCGTCAAGCAGAACGCCGACAACGCGCGCCAGGCCAACCAGCTGGCGCAGTCGGCCTCCAGCACGGCGGCCGACGGCGGCAAGGTGGTGGGCGAGGTGATCGCCACCATGGAATGGATCAGCGCGTCGTCGCGCAAGATCGTCGACATCATTTCGGTCATCGACGGCATCGCCTTCCAGACCAACATCCTGGCGCTGAACGCGGCGGTGGAGGCGGCGCGCGCCGGCGAGCAGGGGCGCGGGTTCGCCGTGGTCGCTTCCGAGGTGCGCAACCTGGCCCAGCGCTCGGCGGCGGCCGCCAAGGAAATCAAGGGCTTGATCGACGATTCGGTGGTGCAGGTCGACAGCGGCACGGCGCTGGTGCAGCAGGCCGGCAGCACGATGGCCGAGGTGGTGTCCAGCGTGCGCCGCGTCAGCGACGTGGTGGCGGAAATCTCCGCCGCCAGCAGCGAGCAGAGCACCGGTATCGAGGAAGTCAACAAGGCCATCGTGCAGATGGACGAGGTGACGCAGCAGAACGCCGCGCTGGTCGAGCAGGCCGCCGCCGCCGCCGGTTCGCTGCAGGAGCAGGCCGCCAACCTGGCCAGCGTGGTCAGCGTGTTCCGCCTGCGCTGAGCGCCGGCACTTCCGCGTCCGCATCCGCGTCCGACCACGCCGCCGGCTTCAGCCGAGCGGCGTTTTTTTTTGCTGGATCGCCTGGCGGAAGGCGCTGGGCGTGACGCCGATGCGCTCGCGGAAGGCGGTGGCGAAGTTGCCGGCGTTGTTGAAGCCGATCAGCAGGGCGATGTCCTGCACGTCGATGTCGGTATCCCTCAATAGTTCCTCGCCGCGCCGGATGCGGGTTTCGCGGATGAAGGCGAACACCGTCATGCCGGTCTGCTCGCGGAACACCTGCGACAGTTTCTCGCGGTAGGTGCCGACGCTGCGGGCGATCTCGGCCAGGCCCGGCAGCGAGGCCAGGTTGTCGACGATCAGGCGCTTGGCGGCATTGACGATGACGGCGTCGGGATCGGTGTCGGCCGCCGGCGCGCGCGCGGCGGGGGCGTCGCCGGTGGCGCTTGAGGCCGCGCGCGGCTGGCTGGCGCGGCGGGCCAGGTTCAGGTGCACCTGGATGCGCGCCGCCAGTTCGCCCGGCGAGAACGGCTTGGCGACGAAATCCACCCCGCCGATCGACAGGCCCATGATGCGCTCCTCGTCGGCGTCGGCGCCGCTGAGGAAGATGATGGGGATGTCCTGGGTGACGGGGTTGGCCTTGAGCAGGCGGCAGGCGGTGTAGCCGTCCATGCTGGGCATGCGCACGTCCAGCAGGATCAGGTCGGGATGCTGGGCCAGCGCCAGCTGGTAGCCTTGCAGGCCGTTGAAGGCCACCGAGACCTTGTAGGGCAGCTCGCTGAGCAGGTCGACCAGCACGCGCTGTTCGAACGCGGAGTCGTCCACGATCAGGATCTTGCGTGTCTGTGTGTCATTGGCAGTCTGCATGGCCCACCTTTGAGACCTGGTTGATAAGGTTTTGTCACGCCCTGTTGCGTATTATGCCTATCTTTTGAAATTTTTTAATAGATTTCTCCGCTAACAGAACCGCTGTCACATTGCGCAAAAGCACGATTTTTTTTTATCGTGAATAATGGACTCATCAGTTGGCGAACGGCAATAAGCAGCGCGCCAGCGAACGAAACCGAAACCTGTCACGACCGCGCCCAGCTACAGCCGGTCCGGCGCCCCCGGCGCCACAGCATGCAACTCCCAATCAGCGAGTTGAGCTACGAAAAATCTCATTTTTTATATCTCGACTTACGGAGTTTTGACATGACCAACACTGAACGCGCTTGCCGTTTCGCCGCCGTCCTGG
The DNA here is from genome assembly GCF_009380165.1 of Rugamonas rivuli. Classification (GTDB taxonomy): domain Bacteria; phylum Pseudomonadota; class Gammaproteobacteria; order Burkholderiales; family Burkholderiaceae_D; genus Rugamonas; species Rugamonas rivuli. The sequence goes on along the minus strand of NZ_WHUF01000011.1, from coordinate 7,257 downwards.
CCGCCACCACCCTGTTTGCCGCCGCCGCCGACGCCGCCATCTACAGCAACGGCAGCCGCACCAGCACCTTCGACGTCACGCTGACCATCATCGCCGATTGCACCATCGCCGCCAACAACCTGAACTTCGGTTCCTCGCAGGGCGTGCTGTCGACCGCCGTCACCGCCAACACCACGCTGAGCGTGCTGTGCACCAACACCACGCCGTACAACGTCGGCCTCAGCGCCGGCACCGGCACCGGCTCCAGCGGCACCACGCGCTATATGAGCGGCACGGCCGGCAACACCAGCACCATCGGCTTCAACCTGTTCCAGACCAACGGCGCCACCGCCTGGGGCAATACCCAGGGCACCGACACCAAGAGCGGCACCGGCACCGGCGTCGCGCAAACGCTGACGGTCTACGGCCAGATCCCGGTGCAGACCACGCCGCAGCCGGACACCTACAAATCGACCATCACCGCCACCGTGTATTTCTGATCCGGTCCCGGTACAGCCCGATTTGCGCCATCCGAGTGTGGCATAGGTACAACTTCCCAGCACCCATCCTTTTACTTTTTTTTGGAGTTTCATCATGCGCCCTACCGTCCAACGCCTCGCCGCCATCCTGTCCCTCGGCCTGCTCGTGCCGCACCTGGCCGGCGCCGCCGTCTACAGCAACGGCAGCCGCACCACCACCTTCGATGCGCAAGTGACCATCATCGCCGACTGCACCATCGCCGCCAATACGCTGGACTTCGGCTCGTCGCAGGGCGTGCTGTCGACCGCCGTCACCGCCAACACCACGCTGAGCGTGCTGTGCACCAACACCACGCCGTACAACGTCGGCCTCAGCGCCGGCACCGGCACCGGCTCCAGCGGCACCACGCGCTATATGAGCGGCACCGCCGGCAACACCAGCACCATCGCCTTCAATCTGTTCCAGACCAACGGCGCCACGCTGTGGGGCAACACCCAGGGCACCGACACCAAGAGCGGCACCGGCACCGGCGTCGCGCAAACGCTGACGGTCTACGGCCAGATCCCGGTGCAGACCACGCCGCAGCCGGATGCCTACAAATCGACCATCACGGCGACGGTGTATTTCTGAGCCGGCTTGCAAGCTTGTTGCAAATTTTGCCTATGCTGAAAATATTTTTAATAGATTTCTACGCAATCAAAACCGCCGTCGCTTGTGGCAAAAGCACATGTTTCTTAGATCGATGATAATGAAATCGACAGTTGAACGAAGGCAATGTGCGAACTGGACCGCAGGGGCGTAATGAACACACTGGCGCGTTGTACCGGCTGGATCTTGGGCGGTTTCCTGCTGTGGGCCGCTGCGGCGGTGCACGCGGCCAACCTGCAGATCTCGCCGGTGATGATCACCTTGCGCGCCGGCCAGGGGGCGACCGGCATTTCCATGCAAAACCTGAGCGAGAGCCCGGTGTACGGCCAGGTCAGGGTGTTCCTGTGGGAGCAGAAGGACGGCGACGACGTGCTGACGCCGACCCAGGAAGTCGTGCCCAGCCCGCCCATCATCCAGATCGCGCCCAAGAGCAGCCAGGTGATCCGGCTGGTGCGGCGCAGCGAGCAGCCGGCCACCCGCGAGCTGAGCTACCGCATCCTGATCGATGAGATTCCGCGCGAAGACCCGGCGGCCGGCAGCGGCGTCGACATCCGGCTGCGCTACTCGGTGCCGATGTTCGTGCTGCCGCCCGACGAGCGCGGCGCGCCGGCGCTGGCCTGGGCCGTGTTCCGCAAAGACGCGGGCTGGATGCTGCGGGTGCGCAACAGCGGCAACCAGCGGGCGCAGATCGGCGCGCTGGAGCTGAGCAACGCGGCCGGCAAGCAGTTCGTGCTGGCGCAGGGCTTGTTCGGTTATGTGCTGTCGGGCCAGCTGCGCGAGTGGCGCTTGCCGACGCCCGGCGACGCCGACTTGAACGGCCGGCTGGCGGTCAAGGCCAACATCAATATGCAGGCGCAGACGGCGGTGACGGTGGACAAGGTGGATTGATAGAACGCGCCGGCCGGGCCGGCGCAGTACCGGAGATTTTCGCTCTGAACCAAGGTCCCGACATCACTGGCGCGCGGCGTCTGGCAGGGTGGCTGGCGAGCCTGGCCTGGCTGGCGTGCGCGGCCTCGGGCGAGGCGCGGGCGCAGCACGCCGGCGGCGCGTCCGAAGACAGGGTACCCCGCATCCCGGCGGCGGCAACCGATGAGTTTTTTCTGGAGGTAAGCGTGAACGGCGAAGCAAGCGGACTGATATTGCGCTTTACCCGCGGCAAGGCCGGCCTGCGCAGCACGGTGCAGAATCTGCGCGACCTGCAGCTCGATCCCGCGCTGTTCGGGCTGCAGGGGCAGGAGGAATTCGACCTCGACGCCGTGCCGGGCCTGAGCTACGAGTACGACGCCGCGCTGCAGCGGATCGCGCTGCGCGTCAGCGATGCGCTGCGCACGCCGGTGGCGCTGAGCGCGCGCAGCGCACCGCGCGCGGCGCCGGCGCGGGTCTCGCCGGGTTACGTGCTTAACTACGATGTCTACGCCCAGCTGGGCGCGCAGCGCAGCGCATCGCTGCTGAGCGAGCTGCGCTATTTTTCGCCGCGTGGCGTGTTCAGCAGCAACGGCGTGTGGAACACCGGCCAGGGCCAGAACCAGTTCATCCGCTTCGACAGCGCCTGGTCCCAGGCCGATCCGGACACGCTGGAAACCTGGCAGGTCGGCGACCTGATTTCCTCCTCGCTGAGCTGGAGCCGTGCGCTGCGCATGGCCGGCGTGCAGTGGCGCAAGAGCTTCGACCTGCGGCCTGACCTGCTGACCTATCCGGTCGCCTCGCTCAACGGTTCGGCCGTGGTGCCCAGCGCGGTCAGCCTGTTCGTCAACGGCGTGCGCCAGGTCGAGATGACGGTGCCGCCCGGTCCCTTCGTCATCAACCAGGTGGCCGGCATCAACGGCGCCGGCCAGGCCACGCTGGTGACGCGCGACGCCGCCGGCCGCGCGGTCGCCACCGTGCTGCCGCTGTACGTCGACACCCGCCTGCTGGCCACCGGCCTGAGCGACTATTCGCTGGAGCTGGGCGCGCTGCGCCGCAACTACGGCCGCGATTCCTTCAACTATGCGCGCACGCCGTCGGCCAGCGGCGCGCTGCGCTACGGCGTCAGCGACAGCCTGACGCTGGAGACGCACGGCGAGGCGGGACGGGGCTTGCTCAACGGCGGCGCCGGCGCGCTGTGGAAGCTGGGCCAGGCCGGCGTGGTCAGCGCCTCGGCGGCCGGCAGCAGCGGCCGCGCCACCGCCGTGCAGGGCGTATTGCCGCCGGCGGCGCCCGGCGCTGCCGTCACCGTCGGCACGCTCTACACCGTCGGCGGACGCGGCGGCCAGGCCACGCTGGGCTACCAGTACCTGAGCCGCTGGTTCAGCATCGATACCCTGCGGCTGCGCGCCAGCGCCGGCTACAGCGACCTCGGCACGGCGGGCGGCGGCCTGTCGCCGCTGGCCAGCGACCGCGTCACGCTCAACCTGGCGCTGCCGCTGGGCCAGAGCGTGGGCGTCAGCTATGTCGCCGCGCGCGTGCCGCTGGCGCCGGCGGCGCGCATCGTCTCGGCCTCGTACTCGGCCGCGATCGGGCAGGGCTTGTACGTCAGCGCCAGCGCCTACCGCGACCTCAACGACAGCAAGGTGCGCGGCCTGTTCTTCAGCCTGAGCATGACCTTCGGCGAGCGCATCGCCGCCAACGCCAGCCGCGGCCGCCAGGGCGCGGTGCGCGCCACCACCTACACCATGTCGCGCGCGCCGGACTACGGCGGCGGCTTCGGCTGGGGACTGCAGCAGGCCGGCAGCGGCGACGCCGCGCTGCGCCAGGCGCAGGGCCAGTACCTGGGCGCCTACGGCCAGCTCAGCGCCTTCACGCAGGAGGCCGGCGGCAAGCGCAACAGCGCGCTCGACCTGGCCGGGGCGCTGGTGCTGATGGACGGTTCGCTGCAGGCGGCGCGCCAGGTCGGCGCCGGCTTCGCGCTGGTGTCGACCGACGGCGTGGCCGGCGTGCCGGTGCTGCAGGCCAACCGCCGCATCGGCCAGACCGACCGCGGCGGCCATCTGCTGGTGCCCAACCTGAATCCGTATTTGTCCAACCCGCTGGCCATCGACACCTCCGGCCTGCCGCTCGATGCGCGCATCGCCACCACGTCCATCGACGTGGTGCCGGCGCGGCTGTCGGGCGTGCTCGCGCATTTCCCGGTGGAGAAATACGCCGCCGCCAGCGTGCTGCTGCAGACCGCCGACGGCAAGCCGGTCGCCGCCGGCACGGCGGTGCTGCATGTGGAAAGCGGCGGCCGCACCGTGGTCGGCTTCGACGGCATGGCCTTCGTCGACCGCTTGCAGGCGGACAACCATTTGCTGATCGGCGAGGGCGCGCAAGCTTGCGCGGTGCAGTTCGCCTACCTGGCCGATCCGCTGCGCGCCTTGCCCACGCTGGGGCCGCTAGTCTGCAAGGCGGTGCACTGATGCGCGCCGTCCGCCTGGCTCCTGCACTGGGATTGCTGGCGATGCTGGCCGCCGGCCATGCGCGCGCCGACACCTGCACCGCCAGCATGACCGATGTGCTGTTCACGCCGGTCAGCCCGATCGGCGGCGCCAATGTCACCACCACCGGCACCGCCACCGTCACCTGCACCTGGACCGGCATCGGCGCGATCGCGCCCTTCCTGGTGCTGTTCCCCAACGTGACGGTGTGCCTGTTCCTGGGCAATGGCACGAATTCGGCCAGCACCACGCCGCGCCAGCTCAAGTACGGCACGCAGACGCTGAACTACAACCTGTACACCGACGCCAGCTACGCGGCGGCGAAGATCTGGGGCGCGCCGACGGTGGCGGCCACGCCCACGCCCATCATCCTCACCATGACCAAGGGCGGCACCGCCGGCACGCTGTCGCAGACGGTGACGGTGTACGGCCAGCTGACGGCGGACGCCTCGCTGTCGGCCGCCAAGACCGCCGGCACCGGCTCGGCCATGTACACCTCGGATTTCGGCGCCGGCAGCGCGGCCATGCAGTATTCCTTCGTGCTGGGCGGCTTGCCGGCCTGCCTGGCCGGCCCGGTGTCGGCGCTGCCGTTCCAGGCGCGCGCCGAGGTGATCAACGATTGCACCATCAGCGCCGGCGCGCTGGCTTTTCCCAGCGGCAGCCTGATCAGCAACCCGGTGCGCGCCACGTCATCGATCGCGGTGGCGTGCAGCCCCAACGCCGCCTACCAGATCTCGCTCAACGGCGGCAGCGTGGCCGGCAGCGTGACGGCGCGCAAGATGCAAAACCTGGCCAGCGCGAGCAACAAAGTGTCGTACCAGCTGTCGAACACGCTGGACGGGACGCTGTGGGGCGATGGCTCGGGCGGCACGGTGATGGTGACGGGAACCGGCGACGGCAGCACGCAGTCGGTCACGGTGTACGGGCTGGTGCCGTCGCAGAGCGCGGTGCTGCCGGGGTCTTACAAGGATACGGTGACGGCGTTGGTGGCGTTCTGAGATCGAACGCCGCGGCGGGCGCCGCTTAGAAGTAGATGGTCCAGTCCTGCGCGCCGCTTTCGGCGCGGAGTGGCGCGGCGTTGACGATGGCGGCCGGCGCGGTGGTGGCGGCGGGTGCGGCGACGGCCTTGTCGGCGTTGCGCTTGACCTGGTAGGGCGTGTTCAGCTGGCAGGACACGGCGGGACGCTGGGTGGCGCCGACGGCGGCCGATTGCACGTTGCACGATTCGGTCACGGTGAAGCTGACCTGCATGGTGCCGGTGGCGATTTTGTTACCGGCGTGCGCCAGCAGCGGTGCGCTGAGCAGGACGAGGGTAAGGGCTTTGAACAAAGTTTTCATCTTTGACACACGTTTTTAAGGTGCGCGGCTATCGTGCGATGGCCACAACCGGCATGGGGGCATTCAGACCGGTTCCTGAGGGAGCCATCAGGTATCGCGGCATGAATCTACAGGAAGAATTTTACCCCGTAAAAACATGCTCTCGAATGGACACATTTTACATGGGAATTGACGCATGGAAATTAAGTGATTTTTGGAGAGTCTTTTGCCTGCTTTTTTAGCCTATTTTTGAGGCTGGGGAGAAGGCGGAAAGATCGAGTTTTTCATAGGGGAAACACCCAAAAATTGTGGCGGCGACAGGCGGGCAAACCGGAGCGTGAAAATACACACATTGTCACACCGGCGACATCACCTAAAAAAGTCACAAATTGTTTCCTCTAACTTGCAAGTAACTCTGTTTTTCGACGTGCTGTGTTTGCTGGTTTTTTGTTTTGCTAACCCTGGAACCGAGGAGTCAAAAATGAAACATACCGACTTTGGCCGCATGCCTTGCCCCATCGCCCGCAGCCTGGGCAAAGTAGGGGAGTGGTGGAGTATCCTGATCCTGCGCGACGCGTTTTATGGCCTGTCGCGCTTCGATGAATTCGAGAAGAGCCTGAAGATCGCCCCGAATATGCTGACCCGCCGCCTGGCCGGGCTGGTCGAAGGGGGCCTGATGGAGCGGCGCCAGTACAGCGCCCGCCCGCCGCGCTATGAATACGTGCTGACCAAGTCCGGCCGCGCCTTCAAGCCGGTGCTGCTGGCCTTCATCGCCTGGGGCAACGACCACCTGGCACCGGAAGGCGCCAGCCTGCTGGTGGTCAGCCGCGAAACCGGCAAGCCGGCCGACCAGGTGCTGGTGGACGCCAACAGCGGCCTGGCCATCAACGACGAGGACTATATGTTCGCGCCGGGGCCTGCCGCCAGCGACGTCATGCGCTCGCGCCTGATCGAAATCAGCAAGCACGCTTCGTAAGCGTTCAACCCGCCGGTTCCAGCTGGGCGTAGACGGCGTTGGCCACGGCGGCCAGCGCCGCCTTGTCCAGGTTGCCGGACAGGGCGTAGCCGTAGCGCCCGTCTATCCAGTAAAACACGCCCACCTGGCCTTCCTGCGCAAAGCGGAAGCCGGTTTCCTTGCCGTCGGCTTGTTCGGTCGACACGTACAGCGTCAGGCGCGCGCCGCCGCTGTCGCGGTACATGAATTGCGCGACCGGCCCGCTGTGGCCGGGCAGCAGCCGCCCCCCTTCCAGCGCATAGCCCAGCGCCGCCAGCTGCGGCGGCTTCAATGGCGCCCCCAGCCGCTTCGACAGCCAGGCCACCAGGTGGGCTTGCTGGTCGGCGCCCACTTCGACCGGGTGCCGCACTTCCGGCGCGTAGACCGCGTGCGCCAGCGCGGCGCGGCGCGGCAGGGCGGCGGCGTCGGCCAGCTGGGCCGGCGTGC
>NZ_WHUF01000010.1 GCF_009380165.1 Rugamonas rivuli | reverse complement strand
ACTCGCCGCCAGGTTGCCCCGCGCTGCCGTTCGACTTGCATGTGTAAGGCATGCCGCCAGCGTTCAATCTGAGCCAGGATCAAACTCTTCAGTTTAATCTCTGTTTATTTGGCATTTCTGCCACCGTCATTGCTGACGGGTCGCTCACTCAAAATACTGACAGGCCACTACTTGCGTAGCGCCTATTTCAATTACTTCTTGTGAACATTTGATATTTTAAGTATCAGCAGGACTAGCCTGCTGTGCACTTTCATCAAACGTCCACACTTATCGACTGTTAATTTTTAAAGAACTTATTCGGTACTGCTTGCTTGCTGCGGAGCGTTGTGTCCGTCAGCGAAGAAGAAAGAGTATGAAGCGTTTAGATCGTTTCGTCAACCCCTTCTTTTTTTCCTACTCCCCGTTTCACACTGCATTTGCACGCACCGTTTTGCGGGGAGGCGAACTATATCAAAGGCCGTCGAAGTTTGGCAAGCGCTTTTCGAGGAAAGCGTGCATGCCTTCTTTTTGCGCAGGCGTACCAAAGGCAGACTGGAACAGGCGGCGTTCATAATTAACACCTTCCGTCAGCGTGGTTTCGAAGGCGCGGTTGACGGAGTCCTTGATCATCATCGCCACCGACGTCGGCATCGACGCGATCTGCTTCGCTGCGGTCAGCACTTCTTCGATCAGCTTATCGGCAGGCACCACGCGCGATACCAAGCCGATGCGTTCCGCTTCCACCGCATCGATGGTGCGGGCGGTCAGCAGCATATCCATGGCCTTGGCCTTGCCTATGGTGCGAGGCAGACGCTGCGTGCCGCCGGCGCCAGGCGTGACGCCAACCTTGATTTCCGGCTGGCCGAACTTGGCCGTATCCGCGGCGATCAGGAAATCGCACATCATCGCCAGTTCGCAGCCGCCGCCCAGCACGTAGCCGGCCACAGCGCCGACCACCGGCTTGCGGATGCGCAGGATGTGTTCCCAGTTGCGGGTGATGTAGTTGTCGCGATAGGTATCCACATAAGTGTAGTCCGCCATGGCGGCGATATCAGCGCCGGCGGCGAAGGCCTTCTCGCTGCCGGTCAGCACGATGCAGCCGATGGCCGGATCGGCGTCGAACTTATATAAGGCATCGCCCAGTTCGTTCATCATGCGGTCGTTCAACGCGTTCAGCGCTTTCGGACGGTTCAGGCGGATCAGGGCAACTTTGTCGTGCACTTCAACGATCAGATCTTCATATTGCATAGGGTGTCTCCTTCACGGTGGAATATTCCGTGAGGATTGTAGCGCCTAACTCCCGCACTGGTATCATTGAAACTTAGCAACCTGCTTTAAAGAGCTTCCTATTTTTACCGCCCTCCGCCGCCACCTGCGCAACAAATTAGACAGCGACGCCCTGCTGCGCAACGGCGACTTCATGCGCTACTGGTCCAGCTCCATCCTCAATGGCTTCGGCAGCTATATCAGTGCGCTGGCCTTGCCGCTATGCTCGGTGCTGCTGCTGCACGCGACGCCGTCGCAGATGGGCATGCTGGGCGCGGCGGCCGCGATTCCCTTCGCGCTGCTGGCCCTGCCGGCCGGCGTCTTCCTCGACCGCAACCGCAAACTGCCCGTACTATTGGGCAGCAAGGCCGTCATGGCGCTGACGCTGGGCAGCATCCCGCTGGCTTACTGGCTGGGCTTGCTGTCCATCGAATGGATGTACGTCGTCTCCTTTATCAGCGGCGCCTGTTCGGTGGTCGGCGGTGGCGCTGAGCAGATCTTCCTCACCAATCTGATCGGGCGCGACCGCCTGACCGATGCGCAATCGAAGTTCGCCGCCACCGATTCGGCCGCGCGGCTGATCGCCCCCGGCGTGGCCGGCGTGCTGATCCAATGGCTGACCGCGCCGTTCGCGGTGCTGCTCAACGCCATCGGCTTCGTGGTCTCGATCCTGCTGCTGCGTAATCTGAAAGCCACCGATCCCAAGCCCGCGCCATCCAACAAGCACCCGCTGCGCGACATCCACGACGGCCTGCTGTTCATCTGGGGCCAGCCGCTGCTGCGCACGCTGGCCTGGGGCGCCGGCGTGTGGCACATGCTGTTCTATGGATTTGCCGCGCTCAGCGTGCTGTTCGCCACACGCGAACTCGGCATGACGGCCGGCATGCTGGGCGCGGCGCAGATGATAGGCGGCATCGGCGTGCTGCTCAGCTCCCTGCTGCTCAAACCCCTGAACACCCGCTTCGGCGCCAGCGTCACCATGCTGATCGGCATAGGCCTGACAGCGTTCGCGTTCGCAGCCATGCCGATGATCCCCGCCAATCTGTTCGGCAGCCCCACCGCCAGCGCGGTGGCTTGCGGCAGCCTGTCGCTGTTCCTCGATTGCGGCGTGATGCTGTTCTTTATGCCCTACATGACGATGCGCCAGAAAGTCACGCCGGACGCCTATCTGGGCCGCATGGTCTCGACGATGCGCTTCCTGACGGTGGCGACGGCGCCCATCGGCGCGCTGGCGGCCGGCTACATCGGCGAACATTTCAGCATCCGCACCGGCATGGCCTGCGTGGCGGTGGGCGGCATCGTGTTGACGGCGGCGATGTCCGCGTCGATGCGCAACGTGCAGCAACAGGCGGCGCCGGCCGCCTCCTGACGCGCGGCGCCGATACCTTACAGCGGCTGCTTCGGCAGCAGCACCCAGACATTGCCGCGCTGCTTCATGCGCCCCGCATTCTCCGACGCCTCCGTGCCGAAGCCGAAGAAGTAGTCGACACGGATCGCGCCACGGATCGCGCCGCCCGTATCCTGCGCCATCACCAGCCGCTGCAGCGGGATATCGCTGTTCGGCATGCTGGTCGACAGGAACACCGGTGCGCCCAGCGGCAGTTGCGATGCATCGATCGCCACCGAACGCGAAGGCGTTAACGGCACGCCCAGCGCGCCCTTCGGCCCCACCTTCGGATCCGGCAGACGCTCTTCCTTGAAGAACACATAGCTCGGATTCACATTGAACAGTTCCTGCATGCGCGTAGGATGGCCGGCGATCCACGCCTTGATGCCCTGCGCCGAAGCCTGCTCCAGCGTCAGCTCGCCCTTCTCCACCAGATATTTTCCGATGGATTTATACGGATGACCGTTCTGGTCCGCATAAGCCACGCGCACGGTTTCCTGGCTGTCGGTCAGCTGCACCCGGCCCGAGCCCTGCACCTGCAGGAAGAAGGATTCCACCGGATCGTCCACCCACAGCAACTCCTTGCCGCTGAAATCGGCCTTCTCGATATCGGCGCGGGTCGCATACGGCACCACCTTCTTGCCGACCAGTTTGCCGCGCAGGCGCATGCCCTTCAGCTCCGGATACACGCTGGCAAGGTCGACGGTCAGCATATCGTCCGGCACCTTATACAGCGGCGTCTGATACGGCCCGCCCTTTTTGCGCGCGCCGCGCAGCAGCGGCTCGTAATAACCGGTGACGAGGCCGTCGGTGGCGCCGTCCGGCGCGATCACCTGGTTCGGCTCCATGAAGGCTTCGAAGAAAGTGCGAATAGCCTTGTCGTCGCTGCCGTTGACGCTGCGCGCGATGGTGCACGACTCCTTCCAGTTCGGCTGCTTGACCAGCACCGAGCACGAGGACATGAACGCCGGCCAGGCCGCGCGCACATCATCCTTGTCCCAGCCCGGCAGCGATGCGAAGGTGGTCGGCACCATTTGCAGCGCGGTAGGCTTGGGCGGCACGGGCACGGGAGTCGGCTGCACCGGCGGCACGACCGGCACAGGCTGCGGCGTCACCGTGGGCGCGGGCGCCTTGTCCGGCGGCAGCGGCGTGGTGGTGCAGGCGGCCATGGAAAGCGCGACGACGCTCAACGGAACGAGTAGACTACGGCGTGTTAATGACATAAGGATAGCTATGTGGGTATTAATGATAGAAGCATGCGTGGCGTTTTTCCTGCTGGTGTTCATCGTCTGGTGGACCATGTACCAGGGCAAAGGCAAGGCCAAGAAGCTGCCCCCGCCGTCCAGGGAAAACGAACCCGAGTAATCAATGCAGCGTGCGCGGCAGCGACAGCACGAACTCCGGGATCTTCGCTTCGAACTGATGGCCATCCTCGGCCACGCAGAAGTATTCGCCGACCATCGAGCCTTGCTGGGTTTGCAGCGCGGTGCCGCTGGTGTATTCGAAATGCTCGCCGGGTTGCAGCAGCGGCTGATGGCCGACCACGCCCAGCCCGCGCACTTCTTCGACATGATTGTTGGCGTCGGTGATGACCCAGTGGCGTGAGATCAGCTGCGCAGCCACCGTGCCGGTGTTCTTGATCGTGATCGAGTAGGTGAACACGAAGTTGGTGCGCTCCGGGTCCGACTGATCTGGCAGGTACTGAGTTCTGACCGACACAGTAAATTCGTAAGTGGCCATCAAAATTCCTTAAGGCTTAGTAAAAACATCATCGCTCTGGACAAAATTGGCGATTGTATATCGTCAGACCCCCATTGCACCGCAAATCCGCCCCGTATGCAAGGACGGCGCGGCTGAAAACGGGCGCAAATCGGTACAGTCGCGCCGGGCAGCGTAAAATAGCGCATCTTTTTTATAGCCAGCCCAACGCCATGACCACATTCCGCATCGCTCCCAGCATCCTGTCCGCCGATTTCGCCCGCCTGGGTGAAGAGGTCCGCAACGTCGTCACCGCCGGTGCGGACATCATTCACTTTGACGTGATGGACAACCATTACGTTCCCAACCTGACCATCGGCCCGCTGGTCTGCGAAGCGATCCGCCCGCACGTGCAAGTGCCGATCGACGTGCACCTGATGGTCAAGCCGGTCGACCGCATCATCCCTGACTTCGCCAAGGCTGGCGCCAACATCATCACCTTCCACCCGGAAGCGTCGGACCACATCGACCGTTCGCTGCAACTGATCCGCGACCACGGCTGCAAGGCCGGCCTGGTGTTCAACCCTGGCACGCCGCTGAGCTACCTGGAACACGTAATGGACAAGATCGACATGATCCTGATTATGTCCGTCAATCCAGGCTTCGGCGGCCAGTCCTTCATTCCGCAAGCGCTGAAGAAGATCGCCGAAGCGCGCCGTCTGATCGACGAATCCGGCCGCGACATCCTGCTGGAAGTGGACGGCGGCATCAAGATCGACAACATCGCCGCCGCCGCGGCAGCAGGCGCGGACACCTTCGTGGCCGGCTCCGCCATCTTCGGCAAGCCGGACTACAAGGCCGTCATCGACGCCATGCGCGCCCAGCTGGCGACGGTGTAAGCATGAGTGTGCTGGCAGGCGTACGCGCCGCAATCATCGACCTCGACGGCACCATGCTGGATACGATTCCCGACTTCCACGTCGCGATCAACGGCATGCGCGCGGAACTGGACCTGGCGCCGATCTCGCAAGACCAGATCGCGCTGATGGTCGGCAAAGGCTCCGAAAATCTGATCCGCTCCGTACTAGGGCTGGACTGGGATGCCGCCCGCGTAAAAGCGCACTTCGAGACCGCGATGGACGCCTACCAGCGCCACTACCTGAGCATCAACGGCAATTTCAGCGCCCTGTATCCGGGCGTGATCGAAGGCTTGACGGCGCTGAAGGCGCAAGGCCTGCGCCTGGCCTGCGTGACCAACAAGCCGATCGCCTTCACCACGCCGCTGCTCAAGCTGAAAGGCCTGGACGGCTTTTTCGACGTGGTCTACGGCGGCGACTCGCTGCCGCGCAAGAAACCCGACCCACTGCCGCTGCAAACGGTGTGCGCCGATTTCGGCCTGGCGCCGGCGCAGGTGGTGGCCGTGGGCGACTCCTCGAACGACGCGCAAGCCGCACGGGCAGCGGGTTGCCCGGTGTTGACGGTGCCGTACGGATACAATCACGGAGAGGCTATACACAAAACCGATTCCGATGGTATAGTAGCCACGCTGCTCGATGCCGCAATTTTGATCCGTTCGCATAATTAACCATTAGCTGAACCACTCTGACCGAAATGTCTTTCACCAAAAAACACAATGTCACCCAAACCGGCTCGATTGAGGCCTGGCTTTGGCGACGCTGGCAATCCTGGCAAAACTAAGCCGAACTGATTGCTGTCGTCCGCACCACTGCGCGCGACAGGTTTTTTGACCAACCACCGCCAAACCCACACCCTTGGCGGCATGGAGAGAAGACATGACCGAACTCGAATTCAAATCGTTGGCCACCGACGGCTACAACCGCATCCCACTGATCGCCGAAGCCTTCGCCGATCTCGAAACTCCGCTCACGCTGTACCTGAAACTGGCCCAGACCCAGAACGCCGGCAAGAACACCTTCCTGCTTGAATCGGTGGTGGGCGGCGAGCGTTTCGGCCGCTTCTCCTTCATCGGCCTGCCGGCGACGACCGTGCTGCGCAACTTCGGTACGCGCACCGAGATCGTCAAGAACGGCGCCGTGATCGAGACCCACGAAGGCAATCCGCTCGAATTCATCGAGGCTTACCAGAAGCGCTTCAAGGTCGCGCTGCGTCCTGGCATGCCGCGCTTCTGCGGCGGCCTGGCCGGCTACTTCGGCTACGACACGGTGCGCCACATCGAAAAAACGCTGGCCAACACACGGCCGAAGGACGACCTGGGCCTGCCCGACATCCAGCTGATGGTGACGGAAGAACTGGCCGTCATCGATAACCTGAGCGGCAAGCTGTATCTGATCGTCTATGCCGACACCACGCAGCCGGAGTCGTACTCCAAAGCGCGCCAGCGCCTGAAAGACCTGCGCATGATGCTGCGCCGCGGCGTCGACGCACCTGTCACCAGCGCCTCGGTGCGCACCGAGATCACGCGCGATTTCCCGAAAGCGGAATACCTGAAGGCCGTCGCCAAGGCGCATGAATACGTGATGGCCGGCGACTTGATGCAGGTGCAGATCGGCCAGCGCCTGCGCAAGCCGTATGTCGATTCGCCGCTGACGCTGTACCGCGCGCTGCGTTCGCTGAATCCGTCGCCGTATATGTACTTCTACAATTTCGGCGACATGCAGATCGTCGGCGCCTCGCCGGAGATTTTGGTCCGCAACGAGACGCTGCCCGACGGCGAGAAAAAAGTCACGCTGCGCCCTATCGCCGGCACCCGCCCGCGCGGTTCGACGCCGGAGCGCGACGCCGAACTGGCCAAGGAACTGCTGGCCGATCCGAAAGAGATCGCCGAACACGTGATGCTGATCGACCTGGCGCGCAATGACCTGGGCCGCATCTCCGAAATCGGCAGCGTCAAAGTCACCGACCGCCTGGTCATCGAAAAATACTCGCATGTGCAGCACATCGTCTCCAATGTGGAAGGCAAGCTGAAATCCGGCCTGTCCAACCTGGACGTACTGCGCGCCACCTTCCCGGCCGGCACGCTGACCGGCGCGCCGAAAGTACGGGCGATGGAAGTGATCGACGAACTGGAAATCTCCAAGCGCGGCATCTACGGCGGCGCCTGCGGCTACCTGTCCTTCGGCGGCGAGATGGACGTGGCGATCGCGATCCGCACCGGCGTGATCAAGGACGGCATGCTGTACGTGCAGGCCGCAGCCGGCATCGTCGCCGACTCGGTCGCGGAGATGGAATGGCAGGAAACTGAAAACAAGGCGCGCGCCGTGCTGCGCGCCGCCGAACAAGTGCAAGATGGCCTGGATGGGGAGTTCTGAGATGCTGCTAATGATCGACAACTACGACTCCTTCACCTACAACATCGTGCAGTACTTCGGCGAGCTGGGTGAAGATGTGCGCGTGTTCCGCAACGACGAAATCACGATCGCGGAAATCGAAGCGCTGAACCCGGACCACATCTGCATTTCGCCTGGTCCAAAAGATCCGGCGCAAGCCGGCATCTCGATCGAGGTGCTCAAGCACTTCGCCGGCAAGAAGCCGATACTGGGCGTATGCCTTGGCCACCAGGCCATCGGCGAAGCGTTCGGCGGCAAGGTCATACGCGCCAAGCAGGTCATGCATGGCAAAACTTCTTTAATTGCGCATACGGGCGTGGGCGTTTTCAAAAACCTCCCCTCGCCTTTCACAGTGATCCGTTATCACTCGTTGGCCATCGAGCGTAGCTCGCTGCCGTCCTGCCTGGAAGTGACGGCATGGACGGACGACGGTGAAATCATGGGCGTGCGCCACAAGGAATACGACATCGAGGGCGTGCAGTTCCACCCCGAGTCCATCCTGTCGGAACACGGTCACGCACTGTTGAAGAACTTCCTGGTCCGCTGACCAGCGCTGTTCGTCCCGGCGCGCACCGCGCGCGCCCATGCCAAAATTCAGAGAAGGAATAGCCATGCCTATCACCCATCAAGAAGCACTGCTGCGCTGCATCGAACACCGCGAGATTTTCCACGACGAGATGCTGCACCTGTTCCGCCAGATCATGTCCGGCGAAATGTCGCCAACCATGATCGCCGCCCTGACCATGGGCCTGCGCGTGAAAAAAGAAACCATCGGCGAAATCGCCGCCGCCGCGCAAGTGATGCGCGAGTTCTCCACCAAGGTGCCGATGGCCGACACCACCGGCCTGCTCGACATCGTCGGCACCGGCGGCGACGGTGCGCATACCTTCAACATCTCCACCGCTTCGATGTTCGTGGCCGCAGCGGCCGGCGCGCGCGTGGCCAAGCACGGTGGACGCAGCGTGTCGTCGTCGTCCGGCAGCGCCGACGTGATCGAATCGCTGGGGGCCAACATCAATCTGAAACCCGAGCAGATCGCGCAATCGATCGCGCAGACCGGCATCGGCTTCATGTTCGCACCCAACCACCACGCGGCGATGAAGCATGCGGCGCCGGTGCGCCGCGAGCTGGGCGTGCGCACCATCTTCAACATCCTGGGGCCGCTGACCAATCCGGCCGGCGCACCGAATATTTTGATGGGCGTGTTCCACGCCGACCTGGTGGGTATCCAGGTGCGCGTGCTGCAGCGCCTGGGCGCGCAGCATGCCATCGTGGTCTATGGCCGCGACAATATGGATGAAGTCTCGCTCGGCGCCGCCACCCTGGTGGGCGAACTGGTGAACGGTGAAATCCGCGAATACGAAATCCATCCGGAAGACTTCGGCCTGCAGATGATCGCCAGCCGCAATCTGAAGGTGGCTGATTCGGTCGAATCGAAGGCCAAGATGATGGAGGCGCTGCGCGGCGAACCTGGCGCGGCCTACGATATCGTGGCGCTCAACGCGGGTACGGCGCTGTATGCGGCCGGCGTGGCCAGCTCGATCGAGGACGGCCTGGCGCGCGCGCGCGTGGCCATCACCTCCGGCGACGCGCTGCGCAAGGTCGAGCAGTTCGTGCAGGTCACGCAAAGCCTCGGCAACAGCAACTAAGGGGGGCCAGCATGTTCGGCATCCACGATCTGACGCTGTTTGTAATCTCCGGGCTGCTGCTCAACATCATGCCCGGGCCCGACTCGCTGCTGATCATGACGCGCAGCGCCACCCAGGGCTGGCGCGCGGGATCGGCCGCCGCGCTGGGCATAGGCGCCGGCACCATGATCCATATTTTCGCTGCGGCGCTGGGTTTGTCGGCGCTGTTGTCGACATCAGCCGCCGCGTTCACGGTGGTCAAGTGGATCGGTGCGGCGTACATCGTTTATGTCGGCATCGGCATGCTGCGCGCGAAGCTGCGGGCGGATGCCGACGATGCGGTGGCTGCCGAAACGGCCGCGCGCGTTGCGGCCCAGCCGCTGGCGTATCGTAAAATCTTCTTTCAGGGCTTCCTCACCAATGTGCTGAACCCGAAAGTGGCCTTGTTCTTCCTGGCGTTCGTGCCGCAGTTTATCTCGGCAGATTCCAGCAGCAAGCCGCTGGCGTTCATCGTCCTGGGCTGCATTTTCAATTTCAACGGTATGTTGTGGTGTAACGGCCTGGCCGTCTTCACCGCTTTCGCCAGTGCGCGCCTGAAGGTCAAGCCGCTGGTGGCGCTGTGGCTGAACCGCGTGACGGGCGGCCTGTTCCTGGCTCTCGGCCTGCGCTTGGCGCTGGCGGAACAACATTCATCTTAGGCTTATCATGTCCGACATTCTGAACAAAATCCTCGCAGTCAAAGCCGACGAAGTCGCCGCCGCTAAAAAATACCGCAGCCTCGCCAGCCTGCGCGCCGACGTTCAAAGCAACGCAGAACTGCGCGCCGGCCTGCGCGGCTTCGAGGTGAGCCTGCGCTCGAAGATCGCCGCAGGCCATGCCGGCGTGATCACCGAAGTGAAAAAGGCTTCGCCGTCGAAAGGCGTGCTGCGGGCCGACTTCCGCCCGGCCGATATCGCCGCCAGCTATGCCGCCAACGGCGCAGCGTGCCTGTCGGTGCTGACGGACGAGCAGTTCTTCCAGGGTTCGGTGGCGTATTTGCAGCAGGCCCGTGCGGCTTGCGCACTGCCGGTGCTGCGGAAAGATTTCATGATCGACATGTATCAGATCTACGAAGCGCGCGCCATGGGCGCGGACGCCATCCTGCTGATCGTCTCGGCGCTGGACCACGGTTTGATGGCGGAAATGGAAGCCTGCGCCCACGAATTGGGCATGGACGTGCTGGTGGAAACCCACGACGGCGACGAACTGACCGCCGCGCTGCGCCTGAAAACCGCCCTGCTAGGCATCAACAACCGCAATTTGCGCACTTTTGAGGTGTCGCTGGAGAACACGCTCGGCCTGTTGGACCGCATTCCAACGGAAAAATTGGTGATTACCGAGTCCGGCATCATGGTTCAGGCCGACGTGCAGCGCATGCGCGAGGCGAATGTCCACGCCTTCCTGGTCGGCGAAGCGTTCATGCGCGCGCCCGATCCGGGTGCCGAGCTGGCACGCCTGTTCAACTAGGCCGGCACCGCCCGCAGCGGCGGTATCGGCATGGACGCGATCTCGATGCGGTTGCGTCCGCGTTCTTTGGCTGAGTAAAGCGCCTCGTCCGCCCGCATCAGGATACCGTCCAGATCCTCGTCGGCACTTGTCTGGCAAGCAATACCGATGCTGACCGTGTAGGTGGGCAATCCATCGCGGCCGGGTTCGCGCACGGCCAGCAGGATGCGCTCGGCGATGTGGTGGGCGCGATCCAATCCTGTGGTTGGCAGCAGCACGATAAACTCCTCGCCGCCGAAACGGGCCACGTGATCGGATACGCGCAGCGCCTTGCCGATCACCGCCGCCACATCGACTAAAACCCGGTCGCCGGTGGCGTGGCCGTGGCAATCATTAATCTTCTTAAAATAATCCAGATCGATGCTGAGCATCGTCATGGCTGTAGATTCACGCCTTAATAAAGCGTGCTCCTTCGCATAAATATCCGCGAAACCGCGGCGGTTTAATACCTGGGTCAGCGGATCCAGCGTGGAGCGGCGTTCCAATATGGTTTGCAGGCGGCGGGTGGCGACGGCTTTAAAACTCACGGCCAGCAGCAATACCATGAAATGGCCGGCCGCCAGGTAAATACTCTGGAATGGTCCGATGCTGGTTAAATTAACCTGGGCGCCGCCATAAAACACCGCCAATAACCCGCGCGTTAAAACCACCAGGGTTTGCAGCAACATTAATATGCCGAAGAATATGGTCGAAAAATGACGTTCGCCATAACGCCATGCCATGGCGACCTGATTAAGATAGAAAATCGAAATCAGGAAAGAAAATACAGCGACCCGTGCGGAAAAATGCGGTTGAATAACCAGCCAATATCCCACACCCAGCATCGCGCAAGCCCAAACCAGATGGAATAACCACCATGCGGGTTTGCGGTCATAAAATTTCTGGGTGCCAATCATGGCCAGCCCCACGCCCCAAATCAGCGTTGAATTGGCACAGAGCAAGATAATGGCCTGGCCCGAAGTGCTATTCCTCAGGCTAAACAATACAGCGCCGAGTGCCAGCAATATCAATCCTGCCGCCCAATAATCCAGACCTTTAATCTCGCTGGGGAAGCTCAGATAGGCGGAATAGAGGACAACGCTCATCGCACCAGCCATCAGCGTGGACATCAAGATAATCGTGGTGGGATCAAGCAGTATCACTGGCGGGTCTATCCTGGTTGGCAAAAAGCTCAGCCAAATTCTAAACCAGAACAAGACCACAGCGTAAAATTAAACCAACACATGCCGGAACCTGGTTAGTACGCGCCAATATTTGGCATAACCCGGGCAAAAAAATGGGGTCAAGTCTGACATTCGGACACGAGCTCGGCTGTTAGCAGCTCAGCTCGTGTCCGAATGTCAGACTTGACCCCGGAGTTTTAGTTAGCGGGCGGCGCTGGGGCGCAATGGGCCGGAGGATTTCTTGCCGGCCGGGTCCAGCGTCAGGCTGATGCCAGGAACCCGGTCGCCTTGTAATGTCACGCTGAAGGTCATTAATTCGTCGCGGCGGAATGCGTGGACTTCGATTTCCGAACCGACGCCGTAACGCGATAGCAGTGCCTCCAGATTGGCGGCAGTAACGCGCAACCCGTCTATCGCCATCAAAATATCGCCGGCCGATAATCCGGCTTGATGGGCGGCGCCATTTTCATGGACGCTGGACAGCTTGCAATCATTGCCGTCTTTTCCGAGATTGGCATCCAGGCTAGGCTTGGCGGTTTTTCGCTCGTCGCTGTATTTGACGCCGAATGGCGCCAGCATTTTAGCCAGCGGTAAATCTTCGGTGCCGCGTATATATTTATCGAAGAATGGCTTGAATCGGCCGCCACTGATTTCGTCGAATATCGCTTCCACTTCGGCCGGCGTTACTCCGCGCGCGCCGCCCTGATAGAAATCGCGGCCATAACGCTGCCATAAAACACGCATTACATCATCCAGAGATTTCTTGCCGCCGGTTTTAGCGCGGATACTCAAATCCAGCGCCAGGCCGATTAAAGAACCTTTGGTGTAATAACTGACGATGGAATTCGGTGCATTCTCATCCTGGCGATAATATTTACCCCAGGCGTCGAAACTGGAATCCGCCACGCTTTGCTTGGTCCGGCCACTGCCGCGCAATACGCTGCCTATCGTTTTACCCAGCAATTTGAAATAAGCCGGTTCGGCGATCACGCCGGCACGCACCAGCATCAAATCGTCGTAATAACTGGTAAAACCTTCGAACAGCCACAGCAACGGCGAATAATTTTCGATTTGCAGGTTATACGGCGCGAATGCCGCCGGTTTGATGCGCTTCACATTCCACGTGTGGAAATACTCGTGGCTGCACAGGCCGAGGTATTGCAGGTAGCCGTCGCTGATCTCCTTGCTGGCGGCCGCCGTGCTCGGCAGGTCGGCGCGGGCGCAGATCAGCGCCGTCGAGGCGCGGTGCTCCAGCCCGCCGTAACCGTCGCCGACGGCCAGCGTCATGAACACGTAGCGGTCCATCGGCGCTTTCTTGGCCTTCGGTTCGAAGAAGGCGATCTGGGTTTCGCAGATCTTTTTCAGGTCGGCGCTCAGGCGCGGCAGGTCCAGGTTCGGCACGCGGCCACTGATGACGATGTCATGCGGGATGCCGTGCGCCTTGAAAGTGGCGAGCGCAAAGTCGCCCTGCTCCACCGGATGGTCGATCAATTCGTCGTAGTTGGACGCGATGTAAGTGCCAAAACCATAACGTTTCGCTTTCAGCTCAGGCAGCGAGGTCGCGACGCGCCAGGTCTTGGCCGCTTCGTCGGCCGGACGCTGGATGTCCACCACGTGCGGCTGGTCTTCCTGGCCCAGCACACGCAGGAACACGCTGGTGCCGTTGTAGAAGGCGTGATTCTGGTCCAGATGCGCGGCGCGCACCGACAAATCCCAGGCATACACCTCGTAATGCAGCGTCAGCGCGGCCGCATGGTCCTTCAGCGGCGCGGCCTGCCACGAGTGCTTGTCCAATTTCGCCAGCGCCACCGGCTGGCCGTTCGACTCGGCGCGAATGCGCACGATGTTGCGCGAGAATTCGCGGATCATATAGCTGCCTGGTATCCAGGCCGGCAGCGCGAATATCTGGCCACCTGTGGCTGGCGCGTCCACCGTCAGCGTGACGTGGAACAGGTGGGCCGCCAGGTCGTGGCCGACGATGCTGTAGGCGATCGCTGGATTGTTCTTGCTCGTTTTTTTCATCTCTGTCCTTGTTTTACAAATCGCCAGGCGTATCGATATCGCGCACCACGCCGACATCGTCGACTATCAGCTCGCTCACCGCATGGCTTTTCAATATGTCGCGCGCGCCCTGGTCGCCTTCCAGCGCCAGCAGCAACGGCAAATGATAACTGCTGAAGGCGACCGGATTGCCGCGCCGCCCTTCAAAGACGGGCGCCGCGATGCGCGCGCCCCGTGTGATCGTGGCTACTACCGCCTGCATGGTCTCCGGCCGCACATGGGGCATGTCGCCCAGGCCAACCAGCCAGCCCTCCGCACCTTTTGTGTATTCGACGGCCGCCGTCAGCGACGAGGCGATACCCAGATCGGCATCGGCGCAAACGCGCACCTCGCATCCCAGCTTGCCCAGCAGCGCAGCCACCTGGTCGTCGCCCGGACGGACCACGGCCACAACGCGCGGCACCACAGCCAGCATATTCTTCGCACTGGCGGCGACCACGGCCTCGCCGGTGCTTAATGGTTGCAGCAATTTGTTCTGTACGCCGGACGGGTCGAACCGCTTACCCCGCCCGGCTGCCAACAATATCCCTACCAGTGCCATGCAGCTCGGCTCAGGCGCTGGCCAGATCGAACGGCAGCTTGCGCAAACGCTTGCCGGTCAATTTGAACAGCGCGTTGGCGAAGGCCGGCGCCAGCGGCGGCAGGCCTGGCTCGCCCATGCCGGTCGGAGGATCGTTCGACGGCACGATGTGCACGTCGATCACCGGCATGTCCGTCATGCGCGCCACCGTGTAGTCGCTGAAGTTCTGCTGATCCACCACGCCGTCCTTCAGCGTGATGGCGGCGCCCGGCAAGGTCATGCCAAGCCCCATCAGCGCCGCGCCCTGGATCTGCGCTTCGATCGTCAGCGGATTGACCGGCTGGTTGCAATGCACGCCCGCCGTGACCTTGTGCAGCTTGGGCGTGCCGTTCTTCACGGACGCCACCACCACATAGGCGATCACGGTGTTGAACGATTCATGCACCGCCACGCCCCAAGCCTGGCCTTTAGGTAAAGCCTTCTTGCCATAGCCGGACTTGGCGACCGCCAGGTCCAGCGCGGCGATGTGGCGCTTGCCCTTCTCGCCCAACAGCTTCTTGCGGTAAGCGACAGGGTCCATCTTGGCCGCGTGCGCGGCTTCGTCGATCAGCGTCTCCATCACGAAGGCGGTGTGGGTGGAACCGACGGAGCGCCACCACAGCACCGGCACGTTGGCCTTGACGGTGTGTGCGCTAAGGTTCAGCGGCACTTCGTACGGATCGCCCATACCTTCGACCATGGTTGAATCGATACCGTCCTTGATCATCATCGGCTCGAACGGCGTGCCGGCGATGATGGACTGGCCGACAATGACGTGTTCCCACGCCACGATGTTGCCCTTGTCATCCACGCCGATGTCGGCGCGGTGCACATGCGACGGACGGTAGTAGCCGCCCTTGATGTCGTCCTCGCGGCTCCAGATCACCTTGATCGGCTCTGTCTTGCCGGTGGCCTTCCAGGCTTTGGCGATATGGACCGCTTCGACCAGGTAGTCCGACGTGGGCACGGCGCGGCGGCCGAAACCGCCGCCGGCCATCATCGTGTTCAGCACCACCTGATCCGGCTTCAGGCCGGCGGTGGCGGCGATGGCGCCCTGGTCCATCGTCTGGAACTGCGAACCGGCCCACACCGTGCAGCCGTCCGCGCGCAGGTCGACCACGCAGTTCAACGGTTCCATCGGCGCGTGCGCCAGGTAGGGGAATTCATACACGGCGGAGATCTTCTTCGCCGCGCCGGCCAGCTTGGAGGTGTCGGCTTTGCGCACCGGCAGGCCGGGCTTCTGCGACAGCGCCTTGTACTCGGCCAGCTGCTTGTCGCTGCTGACTTTTTCAACGCCGCTGGTGTCCCAGTCGATGGTCAGCGCTTCGCGGCCCATCTTGGCGGGCCAGTAGCCGTCGGCCACCACCACCACGCCGCTGCCGCCGCGATCGGTCTTCACTTCCATGACTTCGATCACGCCCTTGATCGCCTTGGCTTTCGACGCGTCGAACTTGGCGACCTTGGCGCCGAATACCGGCGGCCGCGCCACCACGGCGACCTTGCTGTTCGGCGCCTTGAAGTCCATGCCGAACTGCTGTTTGCCGGTCGATTTGAGTTTCGCGTCCAGGCGCTTCATCGGCTTGCCGATGAAGTTGAAGTCTTTCGGGTCTTTCAGCTTGACGGTGGCGGGCACCGGCTGCTTCATCGCCGCATCGGCCATCGCGCCGTAGGTGACTTTCTGGCCGGCGGGGCCGATCAGCATGCCCTTCGAAGTCTTGACCTGGTCCGGCGCCACCTTCCACTCCTGGGCCGCCGCCGCGATCAGCATCGCGCGCGCCTTGGCGCCGATTTCGCGGTACTGGGTGTACGAATGGGCGATACTGCCCGAGCCGCCGGTGATCTGGATGCCGAATGCAGGATCCTTGTATTGGTCGCCGGCCGGCGCCAGCGCGCCGTTGACCTTGGACCAGTCGGCGTCCAGCTCTTCCGCGATCAGCATCGGCAGCGAGGTCTGCACGCCCTGGCCGAATTCCAGCCGGTTGACCTGCACCGTCACGCTGTTGTCCGGCGCGATATGCAGGAAGGCGTTCGGTTCATACACCTTGGCCGGAGGCTGCTGCGCATTGGCGAAACGCCCCGCGCCCGGCATGAAGAAGCCCAGCACCAAGCCGCCGCCGGCCACCGCGCCAGCCTTCATGAATCTACGGCGCGACACGCCATTCGCCGCATTCACACCCGCCGCCATCGCTTCCTGATTAAGCCATTCGATACGCATGACGTTCTCCTTTAGGCGATGGTTTTGGCTGCGTCTTTAATGGCTGCGCGGATGCGCTGGTACGTCCCGCATCGACAGATATTGCCGCTCATGGCGTTGTCGATGTCGGCGTCGGATGGGGCCTTGTTGGTGCGCAGTAGAGCCGTCGCACTCATGATCTGGCCACTCTGGCAGTAGCCGCATTGAGGCACGTCCAGCTTGACCCAGGCCGCCTGTACGGCCTTGCCGACTTTATCGTTTTCCATCGCTTCGATGGTGGTGATCTTCTGGCCAACGGCCGCCGAAATCGGCGTGATGCACGAGCGGATGGGCTGACCGCCCAGGTGCACGGTGCAGGCGCCGCACAGGGCGGCACCGCAACCGAACTTGGTACCGGTCATGTTCAGGTTATCGCGCAAAGTCCACAGGATGGGCGTCGAAGGATCGGCGTCAACCTGCATGTCTTTACCGTTGATATTCAATGTGATCATTCGACTCTCCTGTGGGGCGATGGTGTGGGACGGCTACTGCTTCATTTTGGCGAGCTTCTCTTCAAGCGCCTTGGTATCGATCGCACCCGGCACGCGGGTGCCGTCGGCGAAGAAGATGGCCGGGGTGCCGGAGACGCCCAGCTTATGGCCCAGCTCCAGCACCTGCTCGTTCGGCGATTCGCACTTCTCCGCCGCGACAGGAGCCGCCTTGTTGTTGATCATCCAGTCGTCCCAGGCCTTGCTGCGGTCCGGCGAGCACCAGATGTTTTTCGATTTGACGAAGGAGTCGTCGGCCAGGATGTTGTACATGAAGGTGTAGACCGTGATGTTGTCGGTTTCCTTCAGCGTGGTCTGGCGGAAGCGTTTGCAGTAGCCGCAGTTCGGATCTTCGAACACCGCGATCACGCGGCTGCCGTCGCCCTTGACGGTCTTGATGGCTTTGTCCAGCGGCAGATCGGAAAACTTGATCTTGTTGATCTCTTCCAGGCGTTCCTTGGTCAGGTCGGTGCTGGTGGTCAGGTTGAACACGTGGCCGGAGAACAGGTAGGTCCCGGTTTTGTCGGTGTAGAGAATCTCGCTGCCGATGCGGATTTCATACAGGCCGCCATATGGCGTTTCGCGCACCGAATCGACTTTGACGTTGGAACCCAGGCGCGGCTCGACCAGCTTCTTGATCGCATCCGTGGTCGGCGGGGTTTCCGCGCCCACGCAGGACGCCATCAGCGCCGACAACAACAGCAAAACGGTCTTACTCTTTCTCATGACATCTCCGATGACTACATTCGAACCCACTGGCGCGCTCACTTGCCCATCGCGTGGGAGATCAGGCGGCGCTTCAGCACAGGTAATTTATCCAGCAAGTTTAATCCCAAATTGCGAACCACGCGCAGCGGCTCCAGATCGGTTCCGAACAGGCGTTCCAGCCCGTCGGTGGCGATCTGCATCAACAGCACGTCTTCCTTGCGGGCGCGCTCGTAGCGTGCCAGCACGCGGGTGTCGCCGATGCCGCGGTGTTCTTCGCACTCGCTCAGGGTCTTGACCAGCTGCGCGACGTCGGCAAAGCCGAGGTTCATGCCGTGGCCGGCCAGCGGATGCACCACGTGGGCGGCGTCGCCCACCAGCGCCACGCGCGGCGCGCTCATGGCGTGCGGGCGGATCAGGCGCAGCGGGAAATCGCGCACCAGTTCCGGTTGCAGCGGCGTCAGCGCGCCCAGCTTCTCGGCGGCGTAGACGGCCAGGCGGTCGGCGATCTGCTGCGCCGATTCGGCGCGCAGCGTGTCGGCCAGCGCTTCCGGCGCGGACCACACCAGCGAAACCTGGTTGCCCGGCAGCGGCAGCAGCGCAACGATGCCCTCGGCGCCGGTGAACCACTGGTAGGCGGCGCCGTGGTGCGGTTTCTCGCAGGCGAAGTTGGAGACCACGGCGCGCTGGCCGTAGCTGCGGTAATCGAGGCCGATGTCGCACTGGCCGCGCACCCAGGATTGGGCGCCGTCGGCGCCGATCACCAGCGCGGCCTTGATGCTGGAGCCGTCGTCCAGATGCACGGTGGCGCTGTCGTCGGCGCGCAGCAGGCCGGTGGCGCGGCCTTCGACCACGCGCACGTTCTGCGCGAACTTGAGGGCGGCGTCCAGCGCCTGCCCTAGGTTGCGGTCTTCCATGATCCAGGCCAGCGTGCCGGTGTGGGCGCCGAAGGCGTCGAAGGCCAGACCGCCGGCGTGGGGGCCGTCACCGTGAACGATCATGGCGTCGACCGGCGCCACGCGGGCGTGATCCAGCGCATGCCAGACCTTCAGCGAGGACAGTAAATGGTGGGCGGTATGGTTCAGCGCATAGACTCGCGCGTCCCAGCCCGGATCCGCGGCCGGCGCCGCTGGGCGCGACGGCGGGCCAAGCAGGGTAACGCTGAAGCCGGCCTGGGTCAGGCCCAGCGCGGCGGTCTTGGCGATAGCGCCATCGCCAACAATGCAGATATCACTCTCAATAACGCGCAGCGCGGCGGGGGAGGATGGAATAGTCATCCGCTCATTATAGCGCCCTCCCCGCCAGCCGTTGCTTCGGCGCTTACTTCGAAAAGAATAGCAGCCTGCCGTCGGCGGTGGTGGCGATCAGCTGGCCGTCGTGCCACAGCGGCGTGGCGACGAATGCGCCCAGCCGTTTCACGTGTTCGAGCGATTCCATCGCGCTGTGGGCGCCCTCGTACAGGCGTTTGGCGTCGAATTTGCCCGTGGCGCCGTCGAGCAGGCGGAATTCGTCGGCCAGGCTTTCGGGCGTGCGCCACGACCATGCGGGCTTGCCGCCGGCCGCGTCCAGCGCGAACACTTCGCCGCGCATGGTGGCGCCGATGACGGAGTCCCCGGCCAGCACCGGCGTCGCATAGGTCCACACCTTGGTGTCGTGTTCATACACGACCTTGCCCGTGCGCTTGTCCAGGGCGACCAGCAGATTGGTGTCCGAGGTGCCGAAGTACACCCGCTGGGCGTCCACCGCCGCCCCCGAGATGATCCACGAACCGCGGCCCGGATAGCGCCATTTCAGCTTGCCGCTGGCCAGGTCCAGCGCGTAGAACCAGGCGTCGCGCGAACCGATGAAGACCGTGTCGCCGTCGATCAGCGGCGGTGCCTGGACGCCGAAGTTGGTGCTGGTCTTTTGCTCGGTGTCGGTCTGGTAGCGCCACAGCGGGCCGCCGGTGACGGCGTCCAGCGCGTAGACCGCGCCGTCCCAGCTGCCGAAAACGATGGCATTGCCCGCCACGGCAGGGCGCGCGTGGATCATGCCGCCGCTCTTGAAGGCCCAGGCGACGGCGCCGGTCTTGGCGTCCAGTGCATACAGGCGTTCGTCGCTGCTGCCGAAGTACACCTTGCCGTTGTGGACCAGCGGCGACGACAGCCAGAAGTCCCATGGGTCGGCAGTCGCCGCCGCGCTTTTCGGCATACCGTATAAACCGTATGCGGCAAAGCGCGCCTCGCCCTGGGTGGAGAAGGTCCAGCGGCGCACGCCGGTCTGGGCGTCGACCGCGTACAACTTGCCGTCGCGGGCCAGGAAATAGACGATGCCGTCGGCGACCGCCGGGGTGGAGGCGATCCCGGCGCCGGCGTGGTACAGCCATGCGAGCTTGCGGGTGGCCAGGTCGAAGGCGTACAGGTTGCCGTCCTCCGCGCCGATGAACAGACGCCCCTGCGCGATCGCCGGGGTGGACACGGTTTGCGCGCGCAGCTCTATCGTCGCCCGCAGGTGCAGCGGCGGCGGCTCGGCGGCCATCGCATGCAGTGCGGCCAACAGGGCAAACATCGACATCAGAAATCGCATCATTCATCTCCTCAGGTGGGCCAGCGGCGATTGTAGCGGCGCGGCGCCGGGCCAGGCTTCAGGCTTTCTATAGGCCGGCGCAAGGCGCCGCTGCTATACTTGCCAAATGAATATCCTGCTCGTAGAAGATGACCTGGAGCTGGGCCGCGCCCTGCGCGCCGTGCTGCAGGACGACGGCTATACGACCATCTGGGTGCGGCTGGCGGCCGACGCCCAGCGCCAGCTGGACGGCGGCGCCTTCGCCGCCATCGTGCTGGACCTGAACCTGCCCGACGGCGACGGCATGGCGCTGATGCGCGGCCTGCGCGGCGTCGGCAAACAGCTGCCCGTGGTGCTCATCACGGCGCGCGACAGCCTGGGCGACCGCCTGTCCGGCTTTGCCGACGGCGCCGACGACTATCTCGTCAAACCTTTCGACATGGCCGAACTGCTGGCCCGCCTGCGCGCCGTGCTGCGCCGCGCCCATCCGGAGGCGGCTGGCCGGGGGCTGTGGTCGCGTGCCGGCCTGTCGCTCGATGAACGGCGCCAGGCCGTCAGCTGCGACGGCTTCCCGCTGGCGCTGTCGCCCACCGAATTCAACCTGCTGCTGGCACTGATGCAGGACGCCGACCGCGTGGTGACGCGCGGCGAGCTGGAAGGGCGCGCACTGGCGGGCAGCGCCAGTGTGACGCTGGATGTGCACATGTCCAACCTGCGCAAGAAGATCGGTGAGCACCGCGTGCGCACGGTGCGCGGGGTCGGCTACATGCTCGCGCCATGACGGTGCAGCGCTCGTTGTTCCGACGCCTGCTGGGCGGCTTCCTCGCGGTGATCATGCCGGTCTGGCTGGCCGTCGTCGGCATGGCGATCTACGAGCACACGGTGCTACAGGCCCGCCACACGGCGGCGGAGAATCGTGGCTGGACGCGCCAGATCCTGCTCAACCTGCGCTCGGTGGCGCGCGATCCGGACGAAGTGGCACGCGTGGCCACGCAGGTGGAAGCGCTGCGCGCCGACATGCTGCGCGAAGTGAATTACTGGCCCAAGCCGGTGATACTGCAGGTTTGGCTGCATGGGCAGCGCGTCTACCGTTCCGCCCGGGAGCTGCCGGGCGGGCGGCCTTTGCCGGCACCGCACGATCCGGCGCCGGGCGCGAACTGGTCGACCTCCACCGCGATGGATACGGCCAGCGGCGTCGTGGTGCGGCGCGACGCCATGCACGATACGAACTGGCTGCTGACCAGTTCCGGCGCCGCCTACTACCTCACGCCTTTGCTATACAGCCTGCCCTTCCTGGTGCTGCCCGCGTGGATCATCGTGCGGCGCGGCCTGCGTCCAGTGAAGGCGATGGTGGCGGACATAGAACAACGTTCAGGCAGCGATCTGCAAGCCCTGCCGCCGTCCGGCTACCGCGAACTGGCGCCGCTGGCCGCATCCGTCAACGGCTTGATGCAGCGCCTGACGCAGCGTCTGGAGCGCGACCGCGAGTTCCTGTCCGACGCGGCGCACGAGTTGAAAACGCCGTTGGCCGTGATCCGCGCCAATGCCCACCTGCTGCTCAATCACCGCCACCATCCCGAACGGCTGGAGGACGCGGACCAGGGCCTGCGCCAGGGCGTGGCCCGCGCCACGCACACGGTGCATCAGTTGCTCGCGCTGGAGCGGGCCCGCAGCGACGCCGCCAACGGCGAGGCCCAGCCTATCGATCTGCGGCAGCTGCTGCGCGAGCGCCTCGCCCATGGGGCGCCGCTGGCGATCCAACGCGCGGTGGAGATCGAGCTGGATGCGGAGGCGCAGTGCGTCATGCCGCTGCACCGGGAGAGCATCGTCGCGATGCTGGATAACCTGATCGACAACGCCATCAAGTATTCTCCGGACGGCGGGCGGATCGCGGTGGCGCTGGAGAAGCCGGACGGCGGCTATCGGCTGGAAATCTGCGACCAGGGGCCGGGCATCGCACTGGAGCTGCGCGGCAAAGTGTTCGAGCGCTTTTACCGCATACCCGGACAGGAGCAGGCGGGCAGCGGCCTGGGACTGGCGATCGCCGAGCACGCAGCGGCACGCAATGGCGCGCGCATCGCGCTGGAGGACGGCAGCGCAGGGCGCGGCTTGCGCGTGATCGTGACGTTTTCCGGGCCGTGACGGCGCGGCGGCAAAACGGATTTGAAATCCGGCCCTTGCAATTCCGCTCAAGCCTGCTATAATTCTGCTCCTTGGCCTGGTAGCTCAGTTGGTAGAGCAGAGGATTGAAAATCCTTGTGTCGGTGGTTCGATTCCGCCCCGGGCCACCAAGAACAGTGTCAAAACAGAACGCCAACCCATGCAGGTTGGCGTTTTTGTTTCCGAGGCTCCCAGGCCAATTCGCGCATCCGGCCCCTTTCCGGTTTTGCGGACAGATTCCAAGAATCTCCCGCCTACTCTCCCCTATCTGCTTTTCTCGCATTTCGTCGCAGACAAACGATCGCCGCGAAGTAGCCCCTCCGTTTTCAGACATTGCTGGAATCACGACTCAGGGGGATATACTTTCCCCTGATGTTCGTTTGCTTGCAGGATCCCCCCTCTCAGTTCGCCCCTCCCACCATACCCTCGCGAATGCCGCGATTCTGTCGTAAGCCCCCCCTCAAACCCCAATTCCTTTAGATCCTCATGGATCTGTTTCAGGGTGCGCCGCTGCTTGTGCGACCGCGCCGCTTCGGTCTTGAGGAGCACTGAAAACTGGAGCGCATATATGTCGATAGCGCGGGTAGGGCGCCGCTCAACATAGGCTGGCTCTATAGTTTCCGAGCGCAGGTAGCGCCGGACGGTATTTCTGGAGATACCTCAACGTCTGGCGCGCTCTCAATGAGACTTGGTCGCGAATGTGCCAGCGTCGAATAATGCCTCGTAATACCACGTCGATCACTCCAATTCCCCACTCAATGTAATGAGCAGGATCGTGTCTTATACGTGAGTCAGTTTCGTGTGCAAATATGCGGTGAAGTCGCTCAGATTTCGCTGCAATTCAGGAGTCACTGATCAAAATATCGATATCAACTCTTTTCGACATCAAAGAGCTTCTCGTCGATACTTGAATTCCTGGGCATACATCATGATTTCGCAGCCGCTAGCTACCGCAACGTCCCAAGACGCGTTGCTCACCAGCTGATATTGTAGCGAATCCAGCTCCTGGCGTACCTTATCCTGTTGCCATGGATGGCCGCCAACACGCTTGAAATGACGGTACATGTCGGGGCATTTGGGTGAATAGCAAAATGCGTAATCGCCAACAGGTTCGATGGTTATCAGCACGTGATTGTCATCACAGTAGTCTTCCGCTTCGGCGCGACTACCATTGCAAAACAAGGCCCTGCTTCGAAAACGCAACCCAAATTGCAGTTCGAACCAGGCATCCGCAAGCTCATGCAGTTCGCGCGAAGTATCCCTCGGTTGCCGAGCCATGTTCAAGTAGGGATTGACCAGCACGCCTTGCTGCTCTGGAGCTTCACTCAAGCGATGCGCGCGAAATAGCGTATTCATGTTTCCTCTTGCTTCGAAGTAATGGTGGTCAGGACGGCTTCTTTGGATCGGGTTGGTTTTTTGCTCTTTCGATTTCCTGCCTGCTCAACGCAAGTCCTGACTTGTTCAGGCGAGCAAAAACATTCACAGCCTCATTCATGTCAACGTCCCTGACGACCTGTAGAGGTATCTGATACTCGATGAATGCCCGGTGAAGTTGATTCAAGGAACCGACGAGATCCGCCGAGTGTTCGCTCTGAAAAAATTTCTCCTGCAGCCCCATGAATTTTACGTAATCAAATAAACTAGACATCTTAACCACCGAGTCGTCGCTCACCGCGCGCGTTTTTTGCAGAAATCTATCCTGACGCAAATCGAAATACACCTCCATGTCCGTGTAATCGCCTTTTAACGAACCGTAAAGTGCTATCAGACGTTGCAAGCCATCGATGACCCATAAAGTCGAGTATCGATCATATTGCGTTTCTTTAAGACGCGGAAAGCGCGATAAGTTCACATCAGCGGTTTCGAACTGATCAGGTATCCCCTCGACCACCAGAATAGTGCCAATGGGATATCCTTGATAGATACTTTCCAAGAGGTCTACTATTCTGGATTTATTCCATACAAAGGCGCGGGTATATGCGGGGGCCGAAATACCTCCGTCTTCCATTTTATGGAATAGGTCGATTAGTGTGACCATAGTGAGTTCTGTTCTAGCCATTATTTACCGCCTTTATCTTCCTTGCCATCGCCCAGCACATTGTCCCTAGCCTCTAGAATTACCGACTCAAGCAGGTGGAGTGTATGACTCAAATAGCCAACCTTGAAACGGCTCGAAGAAAATTCCCATTTCCACTTTCCTCTGTCAGGATTTGGCATTAACCTCTCTGCTTCGTAATGATGATGGGTCAGACTGCGTAACACTTCTTGCAGTTGGGTAGTCAGTTGAATTTCCACCTCGACCATCTTCTCAGCTTTCTCAAAGTTCAGGTCAAATATCGAAATCGGGAACTTGACGTAGACGTGATAGGCATAGTACCCGTCGTCGCGTTCGTGCGAGTACTGCCGCGATTCGAGACCGCATTCCTCAGCATATGCAACGATCGCGTTCGCGACGAAAGCTGGACCGTCGATAAATCGACAGACCAGACTGCCTCGCACAAGATCATTAAAGTGCTCGTATACGCTATGGTAATTAAGCCATCCAGTATCGGGTGGATTGGGGAAATTGTTATTCAACAGGATATTCCGACGAAAGGTCTTCTCGACGACGGATTCGTACGCTTTGGTAGTCAGCTTGGGATCGCCATGGCTAGTGAACAGCCTGGAGCGCGTCTGCTTTTCATATTCGACGTTCCAAGCTTCGGTTTTCTGCGAGAAGTGCGCAAAGAACGGATGTTGATTGACACGGTTCAAAATGTTCTGGGAGTTCGTGTCGTAAACACTACGGAGACGATCATCGCCATTTAATGAAGAGCCAAGCACTACTTTTGCCCACTTGAGGTATTCCTCCACGGTCTGCGGCTTGTTGGCCGGATCCCATAGAGTCTCAGCGGATTCGGTGGGCAGATCGATAGCAACGGCAATCTTTTCAGGCTGCATAAATGTGCGTTTCTTCCGCACTTCGATCTGAAACACGGGCTGCTTGACCGGCAATTTAGCCGGCGGTTTGCCAGTCAGTGTTCTATCAGCCGACCGCGATAGAGTCTCGCCGGATTCGGCGGGCATATCAACGGCAACCTCAGGCTTTTCAAGCTGCACGAATGTGCGTTTCTTCCGCACTTCGATTTGAAACACGGGCTGCTTGACCGGTAATTTAGCCGGTGGTTTGCCAATATTGAGCGAGAGCCCCTTTTTATTAAGTACCTGCGTCGCCTTTGTTAGGTTCGTCTCGGTAAGCTTGCGACGCAGATGCTCGAGCATGGTGGCGCGCTCTTGGGTCGACACTAGATCGGCATGAGACGATTTATGAATGCCAAGGGCTTTAAAATGATCCAGCATTTCATTCGCTGAAGTATTTGTCTCGGCGGCCAATCCGGCCACGTCGCTGCTCGCCATGCATTCCTCTTATGATATCAATCGATCAAAGCATCGATCGGAAATGAACAAAACACCCAGCTGTCTTGACGCATATAGCACTTGGCCACCGAATGCCGATTTGTGACACATCTGTTACTAGTCGCACATGATACTGGATCTTGGCCTGTATGCGGGGAAGCAGCATTGGGAATTGTAGAGTGCTGAGATATCAGCACTCTACAATACGCACCCTCGTAAAATGCGACGCGGAACAGGAACCTGCTCCCGGTCGCGCTGTACGAACAAAGATGCGTCGCCAGCGAGTACGTGCTGGCGGCTTTGGGCACATCGGACGGCCCTAATGCACTACCGACAGCAGCCCCAGTCTGCTGGGCATACTGGCGATGGTCGACACCGGCCTGACGGTCACCGCCCAGGCCGAATGCAGTTTGTCGCCGCACTTGGTGCATCTGGATCTGGAGCAAGCCTTCCTTCCCATCACGCCGCTCGACATCGCGCTGATCGAGGGCCGCGAGAACATCTCGCCTGCCCTCGAACCCTTGTCCAATAAAATCATGCCGGCCTTCGGAGCGCCGTCGCCGGCGCTTCAAAACGCAAGCCCAGCACCAGCGGCACCATGATCGCGTAGACGACCACGGTCGACAGCCAGATCGCGCCCGGCCATTGCTCCCTGACGAGGAAGTAAAAACTTGAAAACACCAGCGGGCAGATGATCGAGGCCAGGCTCACGGCCGACGCCAGCACGCCCTGGAACTGCCCCTGCTGGCTCTCATCCACCTGCCGCGTCGCCAGCGACTGCAGCGCCGGCGCGCCGATGCCGCCAAGCGCGAACACCGGCATGATCGCGAAGATCATCCAGCCCTGCGTGGCGAACGCCATGACGACCAGCGCGACGCAGGCGCCGCCCCCCCCCGTCAGGATGGTCGCGCGCTCGCCCAGCAGCCTGACCGCCGGGCCGGGAAGAAAGGCCTGGGCCAGCGTCTGGCAGATGCCGAAGGCGCCCAGCGACAAGCCTATCCCCAGGCCGTTCCAGTGGAAAGTGTCGCTGCCCCACAGCGCCCAGCAGGTGCCGTAGACCTCGCCGGTGGCGCTGAATATGAAGAAGATGGCGGTGATGGGCAACAGGCTCTTGGCCGACAACACCCAGCGCAGCGGCCGCAGCGGGTTCAAGGCCGCCAGGTCGATCTTCTCCCGGCTCGGCGTGCGCGATTCCGGCAGCAGGAAGAAGGCCAGCAGCAGATTGCAGCCGTTCAGCACGGCCGCCGCGATGAAGGGCAGCCGCAATCCATAGTCGCCCAGCGCGCCGCCCAGCACCGGGCCGACGATGAAGCCGATGCCGAACATGGCGTTGAACAGGCCGAAGCGGCGCGCACGTTTGTCCTCGGGCGAGATATCGGTGAGGTAGGCGGTCGCCACCGACAGGTTGGCGCTGGTCAGGCCGGCGATGGCGCGGCCCAGCAGCAGCATCCACAGGCTGCTCGCCGACGCCAGGAACACATAGTTGACCGCCGCGCCGGCCAGCGACACCAGCAGCACCGGCCGGCGCCCCAGCCGGTCGCTCAGCGAGCCGAGCACCGGCGCGCAGATGAACTGCATCAGCGCGTACAGCGCGGTCAGGATGCCGATGTAGGACGCCACATTGTCGGCGTGGGTGACGTCGCGCAGCAGCGCCGGCAGGATGGGAAAGATCAGCCCTATGCCCACGGCGTCCAGCACGATGGTGGCGAAGATGATGAAAAGTGGTTTATTCATGATTAGTGTACTTGGAACCAATATGTACTGAGTACACCAATTGTACTGGCGTCGACGACAGGCGGCAAGCATTTCGGTATACTCAGTACATAAATCACACTCCCCAGGCCATATGTCGACACCCACCGACCTCCGCACCCGCAAACGCCTCGCCACCCGGCAAAGCATCTCCGACGCCGCCACCCTGTTGTTCTTCGAGCGCGGCTTCGATCAGGTGACGGTGGACCAGATCGCCGCCGCCGCCGACGTGGGGCGGATGACCGTGTTCAACCACTTCCCGCGCAAGGAAGACATGTTCTTCGACCGCGAGGAGGAAGGACGCGAGCTGTTGCGGCAGACATTGCTGCAACGTGAACCCGGCGTCGCGCCGGTCGAAACGCTGCGCCGGCTGGCCCACCGGCTGGCGGTACGCAGCCCTTACCTCAGCTTCACCGCCAAAGGCCGGGCCTACATGGACGCGATCGCCGGCAGCGAAGCGCTCAAGGCCAGGGCCAGGGCGATCGGCGACGAGCTGGCGCAGGCGGTCGCGGCGGCGCTGTGCGAGAGCGTGGGGCGGCCGGCGGACGATGCCGACGCCAGGCTGGCGGCCGCGCTGCTGCTGGCCACCTGGCGCGTGGCCTTCAACCAGGCCCACCAGGCTTTCCGCGAGCACGGCGATGCCGCGCAGGCGAAAGCCGAATTTCTCGCCGTAATAGAACAAGGCACGCTCGGCCTGCAGGCAGCCATGGCGGGCACGCCCTATACCTGATGCTTTTATATTAAATATATCTTGCGTCGCTGTCATATGTCAGATATTGTTGACACGTGATATCCAACCACTACTTTTAAAAAAAGGTGACAGCATGCACAGTCTCAGCAAAAAAGCCCGGGTCGCAGGTTTCTTCTACCTGCTGGTCATCCTGATCGCGCCTTTGCGCCTGGTCTACATTCCCAGCAAGCTGTTCGTCGACGGCAATGCGGCGGCGACGATCAACAACATCGCCGCGCATGAAA
Source organism: Rugamonas rivuli (assembly GCF_009380165.1). Lineage (GTDB taxonomy): Bacteria > Pseudomonadota > Gammaproteobacteria > Burkholderiales > Burkholderiaceae_D > Rugamonas > Rugamonas rivuli. Next base: position 142,114 of record NZ_WHUF01000010.1, on the reverse strand, counting down.
TGCTGTTCCGCCTGGGCATAGTCGGCGACCTGCTGACCGCCTCCGCCAGCCTGGTGCTGACCTTCATGCTGTACCGGCTGTTCAAGGAAGTGAACAAGAGCTGGGCCCTGCTGATGCTGATGATGGGCTTCATGGACACGCCGCTGTACTTCTTCAATTCGCTCACCGACATGGGCACGCTGATCCTGGCGCAAGGCCCGGACTTCCTGGCCGCCTTCGACCAGGCCCAGCGCACCGGCCTGGCCACGCTGCTGCTGAAGATGCACAACCTGATGACGTTCGCGTCGGAGATTTTCTGGGGCCTGTGGCTGTTCCCGCTGGCGGCGCTGGTGTACCGCTGCGGTTTCCTGCCGCGCTTCCTGGCGGTGTGGCTGACCATCAACGGCGTCGCCTACCTGGCGCTGAGCGGCGCCGGCCTGCTGCGTCCGGAGTACAACGAGCTGGTCGCCAACCTGGCCTTCCCCTGCCAGCTGGGCGAGGTGGCCTTCGCGCTGTGGATACTGGTGCTGGGCGCCAAGCAGCGCCAGCCGGCCGCGCTGCGCGGCGCGGCCGTCGCCTGAACGGTTACGGCGGACAGCACAAAATATCAAAACCGATGCGCCGCCCTGGCGCATCATGCCTGCGTTGCCAACCAACCAGGAGTCCGCCGTGCACATCGATCATCAGCAAATTTGGGAAACCTACACCTCCGCCTGGAAGGCGGACAATGTCGACGACAAGCGCGCCCTGCTCGGCGCCAGCCTGGCCGACGCCTGCACCTACCAGGATCCGCTGGCCAGCACCAGCGGCTGGGGCGAACTGATGGCGTACATGGCGAACTTTCACCAGCAGGTGCCGGGCGGCCACTTCGCCACCCGCCGCTTCCGCTACCACAACGGCCAGAGCGTCGCCCAGTGGGACATGCTGAACGCGCAAGGCCAGGTCATCGGCGACGGCGTCAGCGTAGGCCGCTACAATGAGGCGGGCCGGCTGGTGACGGTGACCGGCTTCTTCGATACCTGACCATCTCCTCGGAGCGCGATTGAACTACCTGACGCAGATACAGCAAGGCATAGACTTCATCGAAACCTATCTGGAGGAAGACATCGCGCTGGCCACCGTGGCGCAGGAAGCCGGCTTGAGCCAATGGCACTACCAGCGCATCTTCAAGGCGCTGACCAAGGAAACGCTGAAGCACTACATCCGCACGCGCCGCCTCGCCAACGCGCTCGACAAACTGCTGGACACGCGGCTGGGCATACTCGACATCGCCATCCTGGCCGGTTACCACAGCCAGGAGGCGTTCACGCGCGCCTTCAAGGAACGCTACGCGCTGACGCCCAACGAATTCCGCCAGCAAGGACGGCGCAACCTCATCGTGCGCAAGCTGAAAATGGACGCGGACTACCTGCGCCACCTCCACCGGAACATCGAACACACGCCGGTGCTGGCCGCGCGGCCGCCGATGCTGCTGGTCGGCATGCACACGCGCTTCTACGGCAGCGACTCCGACAAGAACAATCTGGGCCAGCAGCTGCCGCAGCTGTGGGAGCGCTTCATCGCGCGCCTGCCGGAGGTGCAGCACGCCGTGCCGGGCTGCTGCTACGGCGTGGTGCAGCCGGTGGCGGGCGACTCGGACGAACTGGAATACTACGCCGCCATCGAAGTGCGCCAGGCCGACGCGCTGCCCGCCGGCATGCAGCGCATCGAGCTGCCGGCCGCGCACTACGCGACCTTTGTGCACCGGGGACTGGGCAAGCTGGTCGACCGCACCGTCGATTTCATCTATTCGAGCTGGCTGTGCCAGTCCGTCTACCGCCACGGCGGCGGCGCCGACCTGGAAATCTACGACGCCAGCTTCGATCCGCTGTCCGACAACTCGCAGATGCGCTACGCCATTCCGATTGTTTTGACTTGAATCAAGCAAAAATTTGATTTCGCTCAGTACACTCGATTCACGTTATATTTGCATCATCCTGGCCACCGCATCCCCCGCCCCATGGAAACCCACTACCTGACGCCGCTGTTTTCACCCCAGTCCCTCGTGGTCTTCGCCGGCAAGGCCGACCAGCCCGACCAGCAGACCTGCTACGGCCGCGGCATCCGCGCCCAGCTGGAGCAAGGCGGCTTCAGCGGCCCGGTGACCTTCCTCGATGTCGGCATGAGCGGCACGCTGTCCGACCTGGCCCACTCGCGCGCCGACCTGGCCGTGATCGCCCTGCCCAACGATGAACTGAGCTTCGCGCTGGAAGTGGCCGGCCGCATCCAGTGCCGGGCGGCGCTGATCCTGTCGGCCGGCGTCGACGGCGCGCTGGCCGGCGAGCTGCACGCCATCGCCCGCAAGCACGGCATCCACCTGCTGGGCCCGAACTGCCTGGGCTACCAGCGCCCGCGCCTGCACATCAACGCCAGCGTCGCCGGCCCGCTGGCGCAGCCGGGCAGCCTGGCGCTGATCTCGCAGTCGGGCGCGCTGACCACGGCCATCCTCGACTGGGCCAGCCAGAACGCGGTGGGCTTTTCCACCGTCGTCTCGCTGGGCGCCAACACCGCCGTCGACCTGGCGCAGACGCTGGACTTCCTGGCCACCGATCCGGCCACACAAAGCATCGTCATCTACATGGAAGGCTTGACCGACGCCCGCCGCTTCCTGTCGGCGCTGCGCGGCGCCGCCAACACCAAGCCGGTGGTGGTGCTCAAGGCCGGCAACGCGGCGGCCGCCTCGCAGGCGGCGCTGACCCACTCCGGCGCCATCGTCGCCAGCGACGAGGTGTTCGACGCCGCGCTGCGCCGCACCGGCGCGGTGCGGGTGTCGTCCTTCGTGCAACTGTTCTCGGCGGCCAAATGCCTGGCCTCGCGCTACCGCCCGGTCGGGCCGCGGCTGGCCGTGATCACCAACGGCGGCGGCCCCGGTGTGCTGGCGGCCGACTGGATCGACCACCTGGGCCTGCAACTGGCGACGCTGTCGGCCGCCGCCGCGCAAGCGCTGGCGCCCGAGCTGCCGCCGCACGCCAGCCTGGCCCAGCTGATCGACCTGTCCGAGGAAGCCGGCGCCGAGGCCTTCAGCGCGGCGGTCCAGGCCTGCGGCCGCGACAGCCAGGTCGACGGCATCCTGGTGATATACTCGCCCAAGCTGGGCGGCGATCCGGCCGCCGTGGCGCGCGCCGTCAGCGCCCTCAACGCCGGCCTCGGCAAGCCGCTGCTGACCTGCTGGATGGGCGACCGCCAGGTGGCCGAGGCGCGCCAGCTGATCAACGCCGCCGGCCTGGCCACCTTCCGCACGCCGGAAGCGGCGGTCGACGGCTTTTCCAACATCGCCTCGTTCTACCAGAACCAGCAGCTGCTGCACCAGACGCCGCCGCCGCTGTCGCAGCTGGCCCAGCCCGACCTGGACGGCGCCCGCCTGCTGATCGAGGGCGTGCTGGCCGAGCGCCGCAAGGTGCTCACCGAAATGGAATCGAAGGCGCTGCTGGCGGCCTTCCACATCCCGATCACGCAAACCATCCTGGCGCGCAGCGCCGCCGAGGCGATGCTGATCGCCAGCCAGCTGGGCTACCCGGTGGCGCTGAAGATCGACTCGCCCGACATCGCCCACAAGTCCGACGTGCAGGGCGTGGTGCTCAACCTGGCCAACGCCGCCGCCGTGCGCGACGCCTACGGCGACATGATGGCCACCGTGCGCCGCCTGCTGCCGGACGCCCGCATCAACGGCGTGACGGTGCAGAAGATGGCCGGCAAGCGCCACGGCCGCGAGCTGTACATCGGCGTCGTCACCGACCGCCTGTTCGGCCCGGCGATCAGCTTCGGCGCCGGCGGCACCATGATCGAGCTGATCGCCGACCGCGCGGTCGAGCTGCCGCCGCTGAACCAGTTCCTGGCGCAGCGCCTGATCGGCCGGGTGCGCTCGGCCGCCACGCTGGGCGAATGGCGCGGGGCGCCGCCGGCCCAGCGCGAGGCGGTCGAGCAAATGCTGCTGCGGGTGTCGGAAATGGTGTGCGAGCTGCCGCAGCTGCGCGAGATGGACATCAACCCGCTGATCGTCGACGAGCATGGCGCGCTGGCGGTCGACGCCCGCATCGTGGTCGACGCCGCGCCGCCGTCGGCGCAGGGCTACGGCCACCTGGCGATCCTGCCCTACCCGTCCAGCTACACGCAGGAGTGGCCGATGCGCGGCGGCGGCCAGTACACGCTGCGCCCGGTGCAGCCGGACGACGCCTCGATGCTGCAAGAGCTGGTGCGCGGGCTGTCGGAAAAGTCGCGCTACTACCGCTTCGCCTCGTCGCTGCGCGAACTGTCGGTGCCGATGCTGGCGCGCTACACGCTGATCGACTACGACCGCGAGATGGCGCTGGTGGCGGTGCTGACGCAGCGCGCGCCGGGGCCGGACGGCGAGTTCGTCGAGACCGACAGCATCATCGGCGTATCGCGCTACATCGCCAACCCCGACCGCAGCAGCTGCGAATTCTCGCTGCTGGTGGACGACCGCTACAGCGGCCAGGGCCTGGGCACGCGGCTGATGCTGGCCATCATGGACGTGGCGCGCGACAAGGGCTTGAGCGAGATCGACGGCCTGGTGCTGTGCAAGAACAGCGGCATGCTCAAGCTGATGGCCAGCCTGGGCTTCCAGATCCGCCCCTACGAGGACGATCCCGACTTCCGGCTGTGCAGCAAGACGCTGTGACGGCCAGCGCAGGCGGGATTTTTTGATATAGGACAAGGAAATGCGACGGCGTCCTGGCTAGACTGCCTGGATTTTGCCCGCCGCCATGCTCCAAGCACCCGAACTCCTCCTCCCCGCCGGCTCGCTGGCCAAGATGCACGCCGCCTTCGATTTCGGCGCCGACGCCGTCTACGCAGGCCAGCCGCGCTACAGCCTGCGCGTGCGCAACAACGACTTTTCCACGCTGCAAACGCTGCAGGAAGGCATAGACGGCGCGCATGCGCGCGGCAAGCAATTCTTCGTCGCCTCCAACATCTTCGCCCACAACGCCAAGCTCAAGACCTACCTGCGCGACATGGCGCCGGTGATCGCGATGAAGCCCGACGCGCTGATCATGGCCGATCCCGGCCTGATCATGATGGTGCGCGACCAGTGGCCGGACATGCCCATCCACCTGTCGGTGCAGGCCAACGCCGTCAACTGGGCCGACGTCAAGTTCTGGCACCGCATGGGGTTGACGCGGGTGATCCTGTCGCGCGAACTGTCGCTCGACGAGATCGAGGAAATCCGCCAGCGCTGTCCGGAGATGGAACTGGAAGTGTTCGTGCATGGCGCGCTGTGCATTGCCTACTCGGGCCGCTGCCTGCTGTCGGGCTACTTCAATCATCGCGATCCCAACCAGGGCACGTGCACCAACTCCTGCCGCTGGGACTACAAGGTGCAGCAGGCCGCCGAAGACGCCAGCGGCGACCTCGGCGCGATGCAAACCATCCCGCTGCGCTTCGAGCAGGCGCTGGAGCAGGCCGAACAGCCATGGTCGTCGCTGCACCAGCAGCCGCGCCACCCGCTGGCCGACCAGCCCTACCTGATCGAGGAGACCGGACGGCCGGGGCAGCTGATGCCTATCCTGGAGGACGAGCACGGCACCTACATCATGAATTCCAAGGACTTGCGCGCGGTCGAGCACATCGAGCGGCTGGTGAAGATAGGCGTCACCTCGCTCAAGGTCGAGGGCCGCACCAAGTCGCTGTACTACGCGGCGCGCACCGCCCAGGTCTACCGCCAGGCCATCGACGACGCCGTCGCCGGGCGGCCGTTCGACATCGGCCTGCTGGGCCAGTTGCAGGGCCTGGCCAACCGCGGCTACACCGACGGCTTCTACCAGCGCCACCACACGCAGGCGCACCAGAACTATATGCGCGGCGCGTCGGAGGCGGAGCGCAGCCAGTATGTCGGCGATGTGCTGGGCATGCAGGACGGCTGGGCGCGGGTCGAGGTCAAGAACCGCTTCGCCGTCGGCGACCGCATCGAGGTGATCCACCCCGGCGGCAACCGCGACCTGACGCTGACGCGCATGCGCGCCGACGACGGCAGCGACATCGCGGTGGCGCCGGGCAGCGGCCACTTCGTGCACATCGAACTCGACCCGGCCCTGGACGGCGCGCTGCTGGCGCGCTACCTGTAGCGGCGCAGTTGTTCGCCCGTTGTTGGCCCGCTAGCGCCCGTGCCAGTTCAGGCGGCGCTGTTGGTAGGCCGCCAGCCAGCCGGCGTTCTCGTCCAGCACGGCCTTGCCCAGCGCGAACGCGAGGTCGCGCGCGTGGTGTTCCTTTTCCGCGTTCGAACAGGGCGCGCTTTCGCTGCGCAGCAGTTCGGCGTCGGCGCGGCCGTACAGCTTGTGCAGCTGCTCGGCCTGGGCCGCCGTTTCGCCGTGGCCCATCTTGGTGGCCAGCGACAGCCAGGCGGCGCCGACGCCGGTCGCCAGCTTCATGCCGGCCAGCAGCAGGATCAGCGGCAGCATGTGGCTGCGGCCGAACACCAGCGTGGTCGCCAGCGCCGCCAGCGACATCATCAGCGCGCTGAGCAGCATGTTGTTGCCGATCGCGACAGCGCGCGCGTGCTGGCGCCGCCGCCAGCGGTTGCCGGCGCCGCTCAGGTAGGCGCGCTGGTCGTCGATCCAGCCGCGCAGCACGCCGCGCGCCGCCAGGCCCGGCACCGGCGGCGCCACCAGGCAGGCGTCCAGCGCGTGGCGCACCCAGCCCATGCCGCCGCCGGCGCGCTGCGCGCAGTGGTCCGTGACCAGCGACGATTCGCCGGCGCACAGCCAGTACATCTGGCAGCGCAAGCCTTCGGCCAGCGCGCGGTAGTCCAGGTAGGCATTGCGCCGGCGCGACAGCGCCACCCACAGATAGGTGCCGACCGCGCACATCGCGCCCGAGGTGAACACCACCGACTCCACCAGTTCGCCGTGGGTGCCGCTGGCCAGTCGCAGCGTCGGCGCGGCCGAGGCCATGATCACCGCCAGCGCCATGAAGCGCCAGCGATAGCGCCACCAGCGCTTGGCGCGCTCGGCCTGCACGTCGGCCACGCGAAACGCTTGCAGCAGCGGCGCCAGGCCGGGACGCTGGGCGGCCGGCAAGGCGGCCGGTAACGCGGCCGTTACGCCGGCCGGCAAAGCCGCCGCGCCCTGCCCCAGGCTGTCCAGGAAAGCGCCGCCGCTGGCCTCCAGGCTGGCGGCGTAGCGCTGCGCGGCGTCGGCGTCGCTCGCCAGCAGCGCCTGCCGGTGCAGGCGGTTGAGCAGGTCGATCTCGCGGCCGGCGGCGTGGGTCCGGTACAGCACGGCCAGCGTCGGCGCATCGAGCGTGCGCTGCAAGCGGGTTTCGGTGTGCGCCACGGCGTCGCGCCAGGCGCGGTGCTCGGCCCAGCGTTCGCAGGCGCGGATCGGCGCGCGCAGCCAGGACCGCAGCGTGGGCGCCAGCACGCCGGGCCACTCCGGCTGCGGCGCCATCCAGTGCGCCACGGCCTCGCCGTCGCGTGCGCCGGCGCGCAGCAGCCGCGCGCCGCCCGCCGCCGAGGCGGCAGGCAAGCCGTCCGACGACGACTGGGCGCGGCGGCTGTACAGATGCAGCAGGTTGCCGCGCGCCGGCTCGGCGAAGCGGCGCCGGCTGCGCCGGTGCGGATCGCGTTCGACGCCGTGCAGCAGCGCGTGCACCAGGTCCAGCGTGCCGCCGGGCAGGCGCGGAAACTGTTCGCCGCCGCTCTGTCCATCCCACACGGCCAGCAGCAGCTGGGCGTGGATGCCGAGGTAGCGGGTCAGCTGCGCATACGCCGCTTCGGCCCGCGTCATCGGCGTGCCCAGCAGCGCGGCCGGCGGCGCCGGCGGTATCACGAACACCTTGCCGGCGCAGGCGCTGTAGCGCTGGCAGCGCGCGGCGAAGGCCAGCCGCCCGGCCTCGAAGCCGGCAGGGTCGCGCCGCGCCTCGGCCTCGCCGCCGGCCTGCTCGCGGCAGTAGTCGTCGAACGGCATCGGCAAGGCCACCACCAGCTCGATGCGGCGGCCGCCCTCGCCTTCGCGCGCGGCGCAGGCGCGCTGCAAGGCCAGCACCTGTTCGGCGAACAGCTGGTCGGCGCCGTCGGCCAGCGCCGACAGGAAATGGATGGGGGTGTGCGGCAGCGCCGCCGCGATCAATTCGATGGACTGGTACAGCTGGGCGGCCACCGCCGGCACGTCGTCCGGATGCAGGTCGCGGTGGCCGGAGACCGCCACCACGAAGGGCAGCGCGTAGGGTGGCGATGCGTCGTCAGCCGGCGCCATGGCAGCGGGTGAGGAAGCGCTGGCGTTCGGCGGCGTCGTCGATTTCCTGCGCCAGCGCCGCCACCAGCTGCTTGCGCGACGGCGCCGCCAGCATCGCCCGCCGCACCAGGTGGCTGGCGATCGGCCCCAGCTCCTGCGCCAGCGCGCGCTCGATCGCCGCCAGCGCGTCCGGCGCGATGGCGATGGCGATGGCGATGGCCGGTGCGGCAACGCTGGCCGCTACGGACGCCGGCGCGGCCTGCGGCAAGCGTTCCAGCAGCATCGCCACGCAGTGGCACAGTTCGTCCAGGTGCTGTTCCAGGTCGCCGGTGATGGCGTCGAGCCAGTGCTGGGTGCTGATGAAGTATTCCAGGCTCTTCGACAGCGGCACGTTCTCGATGCGGAACGGCAGCACCATCAAGCCCTTGTTGACCGCGCGCTCGACCTCGCGCCGCACCTGCGGCGAATTGTTGGCGCTGGCCGAAAAGATCAGCACCAGCATCTTGGCCTGGTCCATCGCGTCGATGATGGATTCGGCCCAGTCGTCGCCGGGACGGATATCGCGCGGCGCCACCCAGCAGCGGATGTCGGCCGCTTCCAGCCGATGGCAGATGGCGTCGGCAAACACCTTGTCGACGTGGGAGTGGCTGAGGAAAACGTCGACGCCCATCGCGCGCCTCAGGCCAGCAAGGCCATGGCTTTTTCCAGGCTGCGGCGCAGGCGGTTGAAGGCCTGGCCCAGCACGGCGATCTCGTCCCTGCCGCCGGCCGGGAACGGTTCGACATCCATCCGCCCCGCGCTGACGGCGTCGGCGATGTGGCTGATGCGCCGCACCGGCCGCAGCACCAGCAGGTAGAACATGGCGTTGAGCGCCAGCAGCAGCGCGCCGAAGGTCAGCGCCATGCCGCCCATGATCAGCGTGTAGGCGCGCTCGGCTTCGCGCTGCGGCACCGCCAGCGGCACCGACACGATCTGGCTGCCGATGGTCTCGCCCAGCTTCCAGCCGAAGCCGTTGTTGACGCCGTACAGCGCCTTCATCGTGGCCGGCGCGGCGTCCGGCGTGCTGTGGCAGGCCAGGCAGCGGCCGTCGCTGATGCGGATCGGCCGCGCCAGGTAGAGCGACGGCCCGGACGGCGTCTGGCGGTCGCCGATCACTTCCTTCAGTTCGGTGTGGTCGCGGAATTGCCGCACCACGTCGGCCTCCCAGTCGGCCACCCGGTCGCGCGGATTGGTGGGGTTGAGCGCCGCTTCCTTGTAGCTGAAATCCGGGTGCGCCTGGTGCAGCTTGTTGAAGCTTTGGGTGGCCGCGTAGGACGGCACCGACTGCGGCAGAAAGGCCGTCAGCATGCCGGCCGCCAGCAGCGGCTTGACTTCGTTGGTGGTGTATTCGCGCGCGGCCATGGCGGCGTCCATCATCAGGCTGGCGTGGGACACCACTTCGCGCCGGGCGTTATCGCGCAGCACGTCGCGCGTCATGGCGGCGGTGGCAAACCAGCCCAGCCCGAATATCAGCAGCAGCAACAGGTTGAATTTGTACAGCAGCTTCATGGATCTATACCTGTGCTCGGAAGAATGCTTTAATACTAACATGAAATTATGACAACCCTTCGGCCTTGCGCCGCGCCGCCATAAAAAAAAACCGCCGGCGCAACGCCGGCGGTTTTTTTGATGATGTGCAGCTTGCTAGTCAGCCCGGCGCGCGCGCTGGCGGCGGGCAGCCAGTCCCAGCAGGCCGAGGCCGGCGGCCAGCATCGCGTAGGTGCCCGGCTCCGGCACGGCGTTGACCGCCACGTTGTCGATGAAGGCGGTGGCGTCGTATTGGGTCTGGCCGGCAAATCGCAGCATGGTGGCGCCGGCCGCGGTGAAGGTCAGCGACTTGGCCATCCAGCCCGCCCCGTAGCCGACCGTCTCGACGCTGAGCACATTGCCGCCGACGGAGACTTCATAGACTTCGGTGGGGCCGCCGTAATTGCCGCGCCCGGCGTCGATCCAGGACAGCGTGTAGGTGCCGGGGGCCAGGTTGAGCATCTGTTCGGCAACGCTGGTGCCCTGGATGCCGATCAGCACGTCGCCGGCGGGCGTGTTCGGATTGCCCCATGGGCCGCTGTTCGACAGCATCAGCGGGAAGTAGCCGCTCCAGCCATTGACGCTGCCGCAATCGTAAGGACCGCCGAGGTAGCAGTAGGAGCCGGTCGGCAGGCTGAAGCCGGGATCCTCAAAACTGCCGTTGACCACCATATTGGCCGCCTGCGCGGCGCCGCCCAGGCTTAATGCGGCCGAGGCCGCCAAAAGCGCGGTGAGGATCGTCTTGTTCATGGCTGCTACTCCTTGCGTAGGGGGGGACAAAAACCGATGACGCCTAGAGATTTCAGTAAACCATATTCGATGCATTTTGTACACATAAATTATCAAAATACAATTAAAATTGCGACACGGGAAATGTTCCGCTACATCTGCGCCACAAAAAAAATCCCCGCACCAGGCGGGGATTCTGTCGGGCATCGAAAACTTACCGGACCGGCTTGCCGTCAACGTCGAGCTTGCGCACTTCGCCGAGGTTCAGCGCGCGCACGCCGGCCTCCACCTTGCTCATGTCGCCCACCACCAGCCAGGTCAGCTTGCCCGGCGTGACGGTGCGCGCCGCCAGCGCGTTGGCCTGCTCCGGCGTCATCGCCAGCACCTTGCCGGTGAAGCTGTTGTAGTAGTCGGCCGGCAGCTTGTACTGCAGGATGGTGCTGTAGGCGCCGGCCAGCTGGCCCGCCGTCTCGAACGAACCCGGCAGGCGCAGCGTTTCGTTTTCCTGCGCGCTGCTCAGCTCGGCCGCGGTGATCGGCTTGGCGCCGGCGATATTGGCGTATTCCTGCACCAGTTCCTGCAAGGCCGCGCCGGTCTTGTCGGTCTGCACCGGCGAGGTGCTCAGGTACAGGCGCTGGCCCACGGCCGGCTGCAGGCTGGCGCCCACGCCATACGACCAGTGCTTGTCTTCGCGCAGGTTCATATTGATGCGCGAGCTGAAGCTGCCGCCGAAGATGTTGTTGACCACCTGCAGCTGCACGGCGTCCGGCGCATTGCGCGGCGGCGCCAGTTGCGCGGCGTAGATCACGCTTTGCTGCGCGCCCGGCTTGTCCATCAGGTAGACCACCGGCTTGTCGGCCGGCGCGACCTGGGCCACGTTTTTCTGCGGCACCGCGCCGGCCTTCCAGCCGCCGAAGGTTTTTTCCAGCAGCGGCGTGATTTCCGCCAGCGTGGTGTCGCCCACCACCAGCAGCGTGGCGTTGTTCGGCTTGAACCAGGTCGCGTGGTATTTGACCAGGTCGTCGCGGCTGATGCGCGCCACGGCGGCCTCGGTGCCGCTGCCGGTCAGCGGCAGGCTGTAGGCATGGCCCTGGCCGTAGATCAGGCCCGGCATCACGCGCAGCGCCATCAGCTGCGGATTGCTCTTCTCGCGGGCGATGGCGGCCAGCCTGTCCTTCTTCAGGCGGTCCAGTTCATTTTGCGCGTAGGCAGGATGCAGCAGCACGTCGGCGTAGATGTCCAGCGCCTTCGGCAGCGTGGCCTTGAGCGCGTTGAGCTGGACGAAGGCGCCGTCCAGGTTGCTGTAGGCGCTGTACTCGGCGCCCAGCGCTTCGAACTCTTCGCTGATCTTCAGCGAGCCGCGCGTCGGCGTGCCCTCTTCCAGCATGCGCAGCGACAGGCTGGCCAGGCCGGGCAAGTCTTGCGCGTCGGACGCGTAGCCGGCATCGACCATCATGGACAGATTGACCACCGGCGCGCTGTGGCGCTCGGCCAGCACCACCTTCAGGCCGTTCGACAGGGTGGCGCTCTGCATGGCCGGCAGCTTCAGCGATTCAGGCTGGCCCAGCGCCGGCGGCGCGCTGCGGTCCAGCTTGGCGCCGGCGGACAGATTGGTCGGGAAGGGCTGCACATCCAGCACGTAGTCGCCGTCGGCCAGCCATTCGTTCATCGCCTGCTTGATGGCGGCCGGCGTGGCGGCCTTGATCGCCTTCAGGTAATCCTTGTAGCAGTCCGGCTTGCCGGTGTAGGTGGCGCAGGACGCCAGCAGATCGCTCTTGCCGCCGAAGCCGCCCACGCGCTCGACGATGCGGGTGTAGCGCGCCAGGATCGCGGTCTTGGCGATCTCCAGCTCGGCCGCGGTGGGGCCGGACTTCATCAGCGCGCGCAGCTCTTCGTCGGCGGCCTGTTCCAGCTTGCGGGTGTCGGCGCCGGGACGGGCGGTCAGCGTCAGGTCGAACTGGCCGGCGATTTCCGACGAGTCGTTGCTGGCGCTGGCGTTGGTGGCCAGCTGGTCCTTGTACACCAGGCGCTTGTAGAAGCGCGACGTCTTGCCGCCGCCCAGCACGTGCGCGGCCAGGTCCAGCAGCGGCTCGGTCGCGGTGTGCGCGCCCGGCACGTTCCACACGCGGTAGATGCGCGCCTGCGGCACGCGGTCCTGCACGGTGCCGCGATGGGTGCCGGTGCGCTTGGCCACCCACGCCTCATGCTTGGCCAGCGGCGGGCCGGCCGGGATCTCGCCGTAGTATTTCTCGACCTTCTCGCGCGCCTGTTCCGGCGTGATGTCGCCGGCCAGCACCAGCGTCACATTGTTCGGGCCGTAGTTGGTCTTGAACCATTCCTGCACGTCCGTCATCGAGGCCGCGTCCAGGTCCTTCATCGAGCCGATCACGGTCCACGAATACGGGTGGCCGGCCGGCCAGGTGTTTTCCGTCAGCAGCTGGTAGGCCACGCCATAGGGCTGGTTCTCGCCCTGGCGTTTTTCGTTTTGCACCACGCCGCGCTGCAGGTCCAGCTTCTTCTGGTCCAGCACGCCGAGCAGATGGCCCATGCGGTCGCTCTCGGCGAACAGCGTGTAGTCCAGCATCGAGGTCGGCACGTTCTCGAAATAATTGGTGCGGTCGGTGTTGGTGGTGCCGTTCAGGTTGGTCGCGCCGATGCGCTCCATGGCGTTGATGAAGGTGCCCTGGTTGAAGTGGTCGCTGCCGCTGAACATCAGGTGTTCGAACAGGTGGGCGAAGCCGGTCTTGCCGGCCTTCTCGTTCTTCGAACCGACGTGGTACCAGGTGTTGACCGCCACCACCGGGCTCTTGTGGTCTTCATGGACCAGCACGGTGAGGCCGTTCTTCAGCACGAACTTGGTGTACGGGATGTCGGGGATGCCGATCTCGGCTTTGGCGGCGTTGGCGGCTTTGGCCGGCTCGGCGGCGTGCAGCGCGCCGCCGGTGGACAACAGGGCGATCGAGGCGGCCAGGATGGTGCGGCGTAGTGACAGGGTCATGCGAAATCTCCGGATGAGGAATGCGGCTGCAAAAAAAAGCGCACCGGCATGACAGCGGGTGCGCAAGCATTCTATTGCTTTTTAATTAAATTGGCGACTATTTGCGCTTCGCCGAGCTGGCGTCGCGGATGGCGCGGAATTCGGCGTCCTGCGCCCAGTTCGGCCAGGCAGCCGAATCGGCCAGATCGCGGCCCAGGCCGTACAGCAGGCCGAGGTCGCGCGCCATGCCGGTGAACGGCCAGGCGGCGCTCCATTCGTCCGACGGCTGGTGGTAGTTGTTGGTGACATAGTCCTCTTCCGCCTTGTGGCCGGCCGCCACGCCGCCGTCTATCCAGTCGTCGCCGGAACCGAAGGAAATCGCCGGCACGCCGCGCTTGGCCAGCGGGAAGTGGTCGGAGCGGAAGAAGTGGCCCGCTTCCGGTTTCGGATCGGGCGCGTAGGCCATGTCCATCTGCTTGGCCTTGGCGATCAGCTGGTCCAGCAAGTCCAGCTTGGCGCTGCCGGAAATGGTGAAGTTGCGCGCCGGGCCGTAGGGGCTGAGCGCATCCATGTTGATCATGCCGGCCGTCTCCGCCAGCGGATACAGCGGATAGGCGGCGTAGTACTCGGAGCCGAGCAAGCCCTTCTCTTCCGCCGTCACCGCCAGGAACAGCACGCTGCGCTGCGGCGCCGGCGCCTTGCCGTAGGCGCGCGCCAGTTCCAGCAGGGCGGCGATGCCGGTGGCGTTGTCGACCGCGCCGTTGTAGATCTTGTCGCCCTTGGCGTCGGGCAGGCCCACGCCCAGGTGGTCCCAGTGCGCGCTGTACATCACGGTCTGCTCCGGATGCGTGCTGCCGATCACGCGGCCGGCCACGTTCTTCGACACGATGGTTTGCGCATCGACCGCGTAGCTGGCCGTCAGCGTCACGCCCTTGAGCTGCACCGGCTTGAAGTTGCGGGTTTGCGCCAGCTTCTTGAGCGCCTCGAAATCCTGGCCGCCGCGCTTGAACAGGTCGGCCGCGAGCTCGCGCTGTATCCACGCCTCCATCGGCGCGTGCGCCATGCCCGGCTGCTTGCGGACGATGTCGTACATGACGTTGGTGTTGGAATTCTTCACCGTGGCCCAGCCGTAGGAAGCCGGCGCGGTCTCGTGCACGATGATGGTGCCCAGCGCGCCGCGGCGCGCCATCTCTTCGTACTTGTAGGTCCAGCGGCCGTAGTAGGTCATGGCCTTGCCGCCGAAGTCGCCGATGCCGGTTTCGAAATCGGGATCGTTGATCAGCACCACGGCCAGCTTGCCGCGCAGGTCGAAGCCCTTGAAGTCGTCCCACTTGCGCTCCGGCGCGTTGACGCCGTAGCCGACGAACACCAGCGGCGCGTTGCGGAAGTCGACCTGCTTGCTGCCGTTCATGGCGGCGCGCACGGCCATGTCCTCGCCCTGCCGGAGTTCCTGGCTGGCCTTGCCGTCGCTGACGACCAGCTTGACCGGACCCTTGATTTCAAAGCGGCCCAGCGGCACATCCTGGGTCCAGCTGCGCTGGGTCTTCTGGCCCTTGAGCAGGTCGCCGCCCGGCTGCAGGCCGGCGGCCTTGAATTGTTCGATCAGGTAGTTGACGGTCTTGGTTTCGCCGGCCGTGTTGGGGCCGCGGCCTTCGTATTCATCCGACGCCAGCACTTTGACGTCTTGCGACAAATGCTTGGCATCGAACTCCGGCCCGGTGGCTGCCTGAGCGGTAGCGGCGGCGGCCAGAGCACAAATGAGCATGGTGTTTTTCAAATCTGTCTCCGTAATTATTTTTTGATTGGACTGCGCGGCAATACTGACATGAAATCAACTCGGCAGCAATCGCACGGTCGTGCGCAGCGCCTCCCTTTCTGTACCCTTTTTTCCACACTGGCCGCCACTGGAAGTAATTACCAAATACGCAATAGTTTCCTGTAAGATATAGTTTTCTTACAAGGAGTAACGATGCGCCTGATCCTCGCCACCCTGTTGAGCCTGACCCTGAGCGCGCCGCTGCTGGCCGCCGCCGCGCCCGATCCGGCGCCGGCGCCGAAAGTCACGGAGCAGCAATTCCTGGCCGGGCTGCATTTCCAGACCGGCAAGATCACCCTGCCCGGCAACATCGCCACGCTGGACCTGCCGCCCAGCTTCCGCTACCTGGCGCCGGACGACACCAGCAAGGTGCTGGTCGACGGCTGGGGCAATCCGCCGGGCGCGCAGACGCTGGGCATGATCTTGCCGGCCGACGTCAACCCGCTGAGCGCGGCCGGCTGGGGCGTGATCGTCACCTACGACAAGGATGGCCACGTCAAGGACGACGATGCCGACAGCATCAACTACGCCGAGCTGCTGACGCAGATGAAGGAAGCCATCGCCGATAACAACACCACCCGCAAGGAACAGGGCTATGCGGCGATGACGCTGATCGGCTGGGCCGAGCCGCCCAGCTACAACAAGGCGCAGCACAAGCTGTACTGGGCCAAGGAGCTGCATACCGAGGGCAGCAAGGAGAACGGCTTGAACTACAACATCCGCGTGCTGGGCCGCGAGGGCGTGCTGGTGCTCAACGCCGTGGCCGGCATGGAGCAGATCGCCCAGGTCAAGAGCGAGATGAAGAACGTCACCGCCTTCACCGACTTCACGCCGGGCAACCGCTACGGCGACTTCGACAGCAAGACCGACAAGGTCGCCGAGTACGGCCTGGCGGCGCTGGTGGCCGGCGGCATCGCGGCCAAGCTGGGCTTCTTCGGCAAGATCTTCGCACTGCTGCTGGCGTTCAAGAAAATCATCCTGATCGGCATCGCCGCCGTCGGCAGCTGGGTGTACAAAGCCTTCGGCCGCAAGAAAGCGGAAGCGGCCAGCGAAGCAACCGCCGCCGAGCCGGCCGCCAGCGAAGCGCCGGGCGTCGACCTGAGCAAGCGGGACTGATGCGATGGGCAAGCTGATCCTGTGGCTGCTGGCCGCCGGCAAGATGGGCAAGCTGCTGACCACCTGCGGCACCATGCTGGTGTCGATGGTGGTGTACAGCTGGGTGTTCGGCTGGCGCTACGCGGTCGGTTTCGTGCTGCTGATCTTCGTCCACGAGATGGGGCACTACGTGGCGGCGCGCCAGCGCGGCCTCAACGTCGGCGCGCCCACCTTCATCCCCTTCGTCGGCGCCTGGATCGCCATGAAGGAAGTGCCGCACGACGTCGAGACCGAAGCCTACGTCGGCTTCGCCGGGCCGCTGGCCGGCACCGCCGCCGCGCTGGCCTGCTACTTCCTCGCGCGCGAGAACGACAGCCGCCTGCTGCTGGCCCTGGCGTACTCGGGCTGCATGCTCAACCTGTTCAACCTGATCCCGATCTCGCCGCTGGACGGCGGCCGCATCACGGCCATCATCTCGCCCAAGGTGTGGCTGGCCGGCGTGCCGCTGCTGGCGGCGCTGTTCTTCTACAGCCCCAGCCCGATGCTGATCCTGGTGGCCGTGCTGGCCTACCCGCAGATCAAGGCGGCGATCTGGGGCGATCCCGACAAGCCGGCCCAGTACTACGAGGTGGCGCGCGACACCCGCATCAACTACGGCGTGCTCTACCTCGGACTGGTGGCCTTCCTCGCCATGATGAGCTACAGCGTGCACGGCATGCTGGACGGCACCGACGGCTAGCAGCGCTGCGCCGTCAGACCAGCCCGGTCAGGTAGTAAACCGCGATGACGAAGAACACCGCCGTCGTCTTGATCAGCGTGATCGCGAAAATCTCCTTGTAGGACTCTCGGTGCGTCAGGCCGGTGACGGCCAGCAGCGTGATGACGGCGCCGTTGTGCGGCAGCGTGTCCATGCCGCCGCTGGCCATCGCCACCACGCGGTGCAGCACCTCCAGCGGAATATTGGCCGCCTGCGCGCCCTTGATGAAGGTGTCGGCCATCGCCGCCAGCGCGATGCTCATGCCGCCCGAGGCCGAACCGGTGATGCCAGCCAGCGAGCTGACCGACACCGCCGCGTTGACCAGCGGATTGGGCACGCTGCGCAAGGCGTCGCTGACCACCAGGAAGCCCGGCAGCGAAGCGATCACGCCGCCGAAACCGTACTCGGACGCGGTGTTCATCGCCGCCAGCAGCGCGCCGCCGACCGCCGCCTTGGTGCCGTCGGCGAAGGTGGTGCGAATGCGGCCGAAGGCGGTCGCCACCACCAGCAGTATGCCCAGCAACAGCGCGCCCTCCACCGCCCAGATGCCGATGACGGTCTTGACCGGCACCGTCACCACCGCGTGCAGGCCGGGCAAGGCTTCCATGGTCAGCGCGTAGCTGTCGCCGTACCAGCCGGGGATCTGCTTGGTCAGGATGAAGTTGGCCACGCCCACCAGGATCAGCGGCGCCACCGACAGCAGCGGATGCGGCAGGCCGGTGCTGGCAGCGTGGGCGGCGTCCTTGGCGCCGGTGGCGCCGTAGCCTTCGCCGGCCGCCATCGCCGAGCGGCGCCGCCATTCGAGGAAGCTCAGGCCGACCACGATGATGAACAGCGAACCGATCACGCCCAGCCACGGCGCGGCCCAGCCTGTGGTCTTGAAGAAGGTGGTGGGAATGATGTTCTGGATTTGCGGCGTGCCGGGCAGCGAATCCATGGTGAACGAGAACGCGCCCAGCGCGATCGCGCCCGGCATCAGGCGCTTGGGGATATTGCTCTGGCGGTAGAGTTCGGCGGCGAACGGGTAGACCGCGAACACCACCACGAACAGCGACACGCCGCCGTAGGTGAGCAAGGCGCAGACGGCGACGATGACGGCATTGGCGCGCGAGCGGCCGATGTATTTGATCGCCGCCACCACGATGGATTCGGAAAAGCCGGACAGCTCGATCAGCTTGCCGAACACGGCGCCGAGCAGGAACACCGGGAAGTACAGCTTGACGAAGCCGACCATCTTCTCCATGAAGATGCCGCTGAACACCGGCGCCACCGCGCCCGGGTCGGTCAACAGCACCGCCCCCAGCGCCGCCACCGGCGCGAACAGGATCACGCTGTAGCCGCGATACGCGGCCAGCATCAGGAACACCAGCGCAGCAAGGACTATCAGAAAGGACATGCGGACTCCTTCGATTCAAATAAGATCATCTTATTGTAATGACAAACCTCAGTTCGCGTAGCTGGACTGAAAGCAGAGCGCCGCAGGTGCGGCGGTGCAGCATTGACGCTGCCCCAACTGGCTGCGATACTGAATCATCACAGCCTCAGCCTGATGCCATGTCCGAACTCAAAGCCTCGCTCAAGAGCGGGGGCAAGTTCTCGCTCAACTGGAGTTATCTCAACGCGATTGCCAATGGCGTGTCGGCAATCGACTTGGGCGCGCTGGCGTTGCGCAACCTGCACGACGCCCACCAGTTCGTGCGCGAGTACGGTTTCGACCTCGACCAGCCGGCCGCGCCGGCGCTGATACGGCGTGCCCATCGCGAGGCGGTCGACTTCATCGTCCACAGCTTCCTGACGCCGGAGCAGGCCAGGCTGATCCCGCGCGACGTCACCCATCCCGACGATCCCCTGCTGCTGCTGGTGTACGCCTCGCTGCGCGGCCAGCACGTCGACGTGCGGCGCATGTGGTCGTGCGCGGTGCTCAAGGTGATGCACGGGATTTTTTACATCGACAACAACCTCAAGCTGCGCCACTTCCACGCCATCCGCGCGCAGGTGTTCGGCACGCTCGACGAGGTGATACGCCACGACGGCGACCGCCACTACCTGACCGACGGCGAAGTCTGCCTGCCGATGCTGCACTACGACCGCAAGGACAACAAGGGCCGCAGCAGCATCCTGCTCAAGCTGCTGCAAAAAGCCGCCTACCTGGCGGCCGACATCTTCGACCACCTGGGCGTGCGGCTGGTGTTCGCCACCCGCTTCGAATGCCTGCTGGCGCTGCGCACGCTGCAGCGCGCCCATCTGCTGTCGGTGACGAATGTCGACGCCGAGCGCACCCGCAACACCTTGCTGGACCTGGAGGCGGCCAAGCAGATCTTCAACAAGTACCGCGCCCAGCTGGAGCACAGCGACGATTACCCGGCCGGGCTGCTGCAAATCATGGACGCCGAACTGGCCGAACTGGCGCAGCCGCAGACCCGCTGCGACAATCCGCACAGCGGCAGCGGCTTCAACAGCATTCAGGTCACGGTGCGCAAGATGATCCACGTGCAGCAGCTCGATGCGGGGCCGGAGCAGGATTACGATGTCGGCTTTTTCTTCGAGTACGAAATCCAGCTGATGGACGAAGCCAGCTACCAGCGCAGCCTGACCGGTCCGGCCAGCCACGACGCCTACAAGAAACGCCAACTCGACACCGCCCGCACCCGCGTGTTCGGCCGCGAGCTGCTGCGCTGGATCGAACACCAGCCGCTCAACCCGCCGCCCGCGACGGAGCGCGCCAGCGAGGCACGCATGGAAGCCGCGCCGGTCACAGGCCGCTGACAGGCCGATAGCAGGCAGCGGTGCGCCGCCGCGCCGCGCAAAGCTCTACCATCGGGTTTTAGACGGAGGGAGCGGCGATGCGCCATCCATTCCTATTCTGGCTGCCTGCCGTGCTGGCGGCGGCCTTGACCTGCACGGCCCGCGGCCAGGATGCCGGACCGCCGCGCGTGACCGTCGCGGCCACGCGCGATCCGGTCGACAAATCCTATCGCAAGATGATCGCCGGCATGGATCGATTCGAGCGCGAACATGCGCTGGCGCCGCAGGCCGCGCTGCGCTTCGAACTGCTGCCGCGCCTGCCCTCCACGCAGCTCGACGGCATCACGCTGCGCGTGGCCGGCGACACGCTGTCGCTGCCAGTCGCGGTGGCGCCCGATCACACCTTCACGCTGGAACGCAACGCCCGTGCGCTTGCGGAGGACGCGGCGCTGATCGCCAGCAGCAAGACCAGCACGCTTACCTGGCGTGCCCGCGTGCGCAGTCCCGGCGTGCCGGCCAACATGCGCCGGCTCGGCGACCTGCGGCTCGAATGCAAGGTCGGCGTGCAGGCCGGGCTGCTGTCCAACAATGCCCAGTTGTTCGCCTGGCTGGGCGAGCTGTTCACCGATCCCGACCGCGTCTGCGCTTCATTGCAAGGCAATTACCTGTTCTTCAGCGAGCGCCCCTTGTTTGCCGTCACGCTGCACGACGACGCGCGCAGCGAGGCGCTGCCGTTCGACATGCTGTACGCCGGCGGCACGCAGACCCCGTCCACCCTGCCCTTCTGCGATTGCCAGATGCTGCTGGACCGCAGCTTCTATGCGCCGCTATGGGACCGCAGTTGGTCCGACGATACGCTGCTGGAACTGCATTACCAGGACGATCCGCCCAACGCGGCCGACACCGCCGTGGCCGACGACCACCGCAGCATGCAGCAGATGCAGGCCGCGCTGGGCCCGGCCAGCGTGATCCGTTTCGACAGCGGCTACCAGGCCTGGCGCTACCGCTACCCGTCACTGACGCCAACCAAGGATGGCGAGCCGCGCTACGCCGACTTCGTCATCCTGTTCGGCCCGGACGGCATGGCGCGCAAGGCACGCTTGAGCGAACGCTTGTAAAGCCACCATGAAAAAACCCGCGGGCTTTTCAGCGCGCGGGTTGGTTTTTAGTTGAAGGTCATCGCCTTCTTGATGGCCACACAACGCTCATCTTCCTGATGCGTCACCAGCAGCGCGCGCCGCGTGCCTGCCGACAAGTCCTTCAACTTGCCAACCGCGCTCTGCAAACGCTGAACGCTGGCCGGCGTGCAGCCAGCCGGTATCATCATGTTGGCATACGAACGCATGAAGACCGGACCGGCCGCCTTGTCGATCTGCCCCAGCTGCGCCAGACGCTGGCTTGCGGTCAGCTCGTTCAACGCGCCCTGCTCGGCCGGGTACATGCTTTCCATCGCCCGGCGAATCTTCGAGAACGGCAGCTTGGTCTGCAGATCGGCGATATTGGCCAGCCACTCGGCCTTGACCTTGGCGTCCGGCTGGATCACGGTGGCGCCCAGCGCGGCGGCCTGGCCGCTGTCGGACTTGTCGCGTTCCTGCTCGGCCGCCAGCAAGGCCGCCGCGCCCGGATAGGCAAAGCGGTTCAGGCGGTTGATGATGTCCCAACGCACATCCTGGCTCACATTCAGGCCAGGCACGACCAGCTTGCCGCTGAGGATGTCTGCCAGCTGCGCCAGCGCGGCCGGGCTGCTGGCCAGGTCCAGATACGTCGAGAACCAGCGGCGCTGGAAGTTCTTGTCGCCGCTGGCGGCGTTGGTGGCGGCAAACGCCATCTGCTCCAGCTGCGGACCGACCTGGGCCTTGTAGCCGGCGGCCGACGGGCCCATCTCATCGAGGTAAGCCCTGGCGGCGCGCACCTTGCCGGTGACGTCGCCCAGCAAGGTGTAATCCTTCTCGCCCGGCGCGTTGACCAGCACGGTCTTCAGGAACTCGTTGAGCGGCAGCTTGGCGGAACGCACGCCGTCCCACAGGCTTTGCCACAGCATCGAGCGCAGCAGCGGATCGTCCACCTTGCCCAGGCTCGCCTGCGCGGTGGCGAAGGATTTTTTATCCAGCTGCACCTGCGCATAGCCCCAGTCCTGATAGTTCGGATAGACCAGATCCGGGCAAGCCGCGCCCTTCAGTTCAGGCACGGCGGTGCTAGCGCCCTGATAGGTGACGGCCAGGTTCTTGCTCAGCGTCAGGCCATCGGCGCCCAGGTTGAACAAGCCAATCTGTACGCGCTGTTCGCGCAGCGTCGGCATCGCCTTGCTCGGCGCGCTCTGGCGCAGAGTGAAGGCGCTGATCTTGCCGCCGGCGCAGCTGTATTCCGCCGCGATGGTGTTGACGCCCGGCTCGTACAACCACTGTTTGGTCCAGCCGCTCAGGTCGCGGTGCGCGGCCTCGCCCAGGGCGCCGATGAAGTCGTCCAGCTTCGCATTCTGGTACGAGTACTTGACCAGGTAGTTGTGCACGCCCTGGCGGAACACTTCCTCGCCCAGCAGGTGGCGCAGCTGCTTCAAGGTCGACGCGCCCTTGGAATAGGTGATGGCGTCGATGTTGTCGAAGGCGTTGGCGGTGGACGGCACCGGCGTTTCGATCGAGTGCGTGGTCACGCGCTGGTCCTGCACATAGGCGCTCTGCTTGGCGCCCGAGTAGAAGCCCTGCCACGCGTTGCTGAACTCGGTCGACTCGGCGGTCGCCAGCGTGCCCATGAAGGAGGCGAAGCTTTCGTTGAGCCACAGGCCGTTCCACCATTTCATCGTCACCAGGTCGCCGAACCACTGGTGCGCCATCTCGTGCATGATGACGCCGGCCAGGCTTTGCTTCTGCGCCGAGGTCATCTCGTCCTTGTACAGGAAGCCGCGCTCGGCGAAGGTGATGGCGGCGGCGTTTTCCATCGCGCCGTACAGGAAGTCCGGCACCAGCAGCTGGTCGTATTTCTCGAACTGGTAAGGCACGCCGAAGTACTGGTCGAAGAACACCAGGCCGCGGCGGGTGTAGCTGAACCAGTCCTGCGGCGACACCTGCGACGCCACCGACTGGCGCGCGAACAGGCGCATCGGATACGGACCGCTGCGGTCTTCCCACACCTTGTACGGACCGGCGTGCATGGCGAAGTTGTAGGAGCTCAGCTTCTTGGTGCGCGGGAAGGTCCAGCGCTTGGTGTTGCCGATGTCCTGGATGCCGGTCTCGCGCTTGGTCGACGACACCACCCAGTCGGCCGGTGCGGTGACGGTGATTTCATACGTGCCCTTCAGGTCGGGCTGGTCGAACACCGGGAACATCTGGTGCGCGGCGGCCGGCTCGAAGTGCGAGTAGGTGTAGACGCGGTTGTCGACCGGGTCGACCATGCGGTGCAAGCCTTCGCCATTGGTGCTGTGCAGGCGCTGGTAGCTGATGGTGACGCTGTTGCGGCCGGCCTTCAGATCGGCGGCGGCGACGGTGATGAACCACTGGTTGTATTGCGGCGTCACGGCCTTGCCGTTGACGGTCATGCTGGCGATGGTGGCCTTGTCGAGGTCGATGGTCAGCGGCGCGCTGGCGTCGCTCAGGTCGAAGCTCAGCGTGGTGGTGCCGGAGAAGGTTTCCTTGCCGGTCAGCGTGAAGTCCAGCGTGTAGTCGACATTGGCCACGCGCGCCGAACGGGCGGCGGCGTCGGCTTGCGACAGGAAGGCGTTTTCAGCGCGCGGCGCGGTGGCGGGAGCGGCGGCCTGCGCGGCGCCGTAGGCCAGCGCGATGGCGGCGACGATGATGCATTTTTTCATGGGTGTTCCTGGAATGTGGCAACGCCCGCAGAGGCTGCGGGCGTTGCGTAGTTAAACTAGTCGCTTGCTTATTTTTTCAGGTAGGTGTCGAGCCAGTCGATCACCGTGTGGTGCCACAGCACCGAGTTGGCCGGCTTCAGCACCCAGTGGTTTTCGTCCGGGAACATCAGCAGCTTGCTCGGGATGCCGCGCCGTTGCAGCGCGGTGAAGGTGCCCAGGCCCTGCGAGGTCGGGATGCGGAAGTCCAGGTCGCCCTGCACCACCAGCATCGGCGTCTTCCAGTTCTTCACTTTCAGCGCCGGGTTGAACTTCTCGTGCAGTTCCGGCACGTCGTAGTAGGCGCCGCCGTTTTCCCATTCGGTGAACCAGATTTCCTCGGTGGCGTACGCCATGCCGCGCGTGTCGAACACGCCGTCGTGGTTGACGATGCACTTGAAGCCGTCGGACCAGTTACCCTCGATCCAGTTCATCATGAAGCCGCCGTAGGAGGCGCCCAGCGCGCAGCTGCGTTCGCGGTCCAGCCACGGGAATTTCTGCACCGCCGCGGCCAAGCCTTTTTGCAAGTCTTCCAGAGGCTTGCCGCCCCAGTCGCCGCTGATCGAATCGGTGAACTTCTGGCCGTAGCCGGTCGAGCCGTGGAAGTCGATGAACACGGTGGCGTAGCCGGCGCCGGCGTACACCTGCGGATTCCAGCGGTAGCTCCACGAGTTGCCGAAGCTGCCCTGCGGGCCGCCGTGCACCAGGAAGGCGATCGGATATTTGACGCCCGGCTGCGCGTTCCATGGCTTCATCACGTGGCCGTAGACGGTCTCGCCGTTGGCGCCGGTGAAGGAGAATTGCTCGTACTCGCCGAACTTGACGTCGGCCAGCGCCTGCGCGTTCAGCGTGGTCAGTTGCGCGGCCTTGTCGGCCGTCCCACCGAGCTTGAACTTGAACAGCTGCGCGCCGGACGCCAGGTTGGCCTGCGCCATGACGACGGTGTCGCGCGCGACATCGAAGCCGCTGACGTAGCCGTTGCCGGTCAACGGCGCCACCTTGCCGCTGGCGGCGTCGATGGCGAACAGGCGGTGCTGGCCGATGTCGTCGGCGGTGGCCAGCAGGGTCTTGCTGTCCGGGGTCCAGCGGTAGTCGGCGATCGAGCGGTCCCAGCTGTCGGCGACGGTGCGCTTCTTGCCGGTGGCGACATCGATCAGCACCAGGTGGAAGCGGTCGGCCTCGAAGGTCGGCTTGTCCATCGCCAGATAGGCCAGGGTCTTGCCGTCCGGCGAGTAGATCGCCTTGGTGTCCCAGGCCTGGTTGTCGGCCGTCAGGTTCTTGGGCTGGCCGCCTTCGGCCGGCACGGTGTAGACGTCGAAGTTGGTCGACCAGGCTTCGGTGCGGCCGGCGATGCGAGCCGAGAACACCACGGTCTTGCCGTCGGGGCTGAAGTGGTATTCGTCGTGGTCGCCGAAAGGCTTGGACGGCACGTCGCCGTCGAGCATGCCGGACAGGCTGACCGGCTGCGCGCTGACCTTGCCGCTGGCGTCGATAGGCGCGGCGTACAGCACGTTGGTGCGGCCGTCGGCCCAGGTATCCCAGTGGCGCACGAACAGCTTGTCGTAGACCTTGCCGCTGGCCTTGTTCTTGCCCTGCGCGTCGAGGCGGGCCTTGCTGCAGGCGATGTCGGCGCAGTCGCGGAACACGGCCAGGCTCAGCGCCAGGCGGTCGCCCTGCGGCGACAGGCGGAAGTTTTCCACGTCCAGCGCGAGGTCGGTCACGCGCGCCGCTTCGCCGCCGGCCAGCGGCAGGCGCCAGACCTGTTGCGAGCCGGAGCGGGCCGACAGGAAGTACACAGCGTCGCCGGCCGGCGACCATTCGGGATCGCTGCTGCTGGCGTCGGCCTGGGTCAGGCGCACCGGCGCGGCCTTGGGCGCGCGCAGGTCCAGCATCCACAATTGCGTGTTGCCGCGGTTCTTGTCGATATTAGTGGAACGCACCGTGTAGACCACGCGGCTAGCGTCCGGCGACAGCACTGGGCTGCCGACGCGCTCCATCCTGACCATGTCTTCAACGGTGAAGCCGCGCGGCGCGGCGATGGCGCTGGAAGCCGCGACGGCGGTTCCCAACAGCAGCAGTGATAGTCTCATTCGGTGATCTCCGACGTTATAAGAAAAATACCGGCTGGTGGCCGGCTGTCGGCATGATACCAAGATCGCAGTGCAGCAAGCAAAACTGTTACTTAAGGCCCGACGACGATGGCAGGTTGCTGCGCTTGTATTCCTCCAGCTCGTCGGCGCGGACGGTCTGTACATCCGGATTGATCGCGCAATCGCGGCGCGCGATCGAGGTGCCGGTGCTGGCGTCCCCCCGCCGGCATTTGGCAGGCGCCGTCTGCGACGCGGTCGGCGCTTCGGCAGTGTCCACGGTGGTGGCGCAGCCCGCCAGCCATGCGACAGCCAAACCACCCAACAGCCTGGCCAGAATTTGTTTCGATAGCATATAACTCACCTTATCAAAAAATTACCAATAGATGACGCACAGCATATACCGACCACAAAAATTATTCTTGACTATTTTAAGACGACCGGTCATATTTAGCACATGGCCAAACCTAACGTCAAAGAGCAAATCGTCACCTCCAGTTTGAACCTGTTGCATAGCAAGGGGTTCAATGCCACCAGCGTCCAGGACATCACGGATGCGGCCGGCGTGCCGAAGGGCTCCTTCTACAACCACTTCACCAGCAAGGAAGCGCTGGGGCTGGAGGTATTGGAACGTTATGCCGAGGCGGCAAGCAAATACTGCGACGTGCTGGACGACGCCAGCCTGCCGCCCAAGGCCAGGATGCGGCAGTACTTCGACCTGCTGATCGGCGCCAACACCGCCAGCGACTACAACTGCGGCTGCATGCTGGGCAACTTCAGCAGCGAACTATCGAACCAGATTCCGGCCATGCGCAATGCGCTCAGCCACAATTTCGACGCCTGGGCCGCCCGCCTCGCGGTGGTGATCGCCGAAGCCCAGCGCGACGGCAGCACCCGCGCGCCGCAGCCGGCGCTGGAACTGGCCCATTTCATCATCGATGCCTGGCAAGGCGCGGTGCTGCACGCCAAGGCCGCCCACAGCCGGGCGCCGCTGGACCGCTACGCCGACATGGTGCTGAACCAGATTTTGCTGTGATGCTTTTTTTTCGGCATTTTTTAAGACGACCGGTCATATTTTTTTACCTCACGCTGTCCGCTACTTCACCCACTGAAAGGAATCACCATGAACTTCCAAGATGCCGTCGTACTCGTCACCGGCGCCAACCGCGGCCTGGGCAAAGCCCTGGCGCAAGCAGCCCTCGCCGCCGGCGCGCGCAAAGTGTATGCGGGCGCCCGCAATCCGGCCGCCGTCACGCTGGCCGGCGTCACGCCGATCCAGATCGACGTGACCAAGGAAGCGGACATCGCCGCCGCCGTGCAAGCCATCCCCGACCTGACCATCCTGATCAACAACGCCGGCATCTTCAGCGGCAGCAGCGTGGCCGGGCCCGAGGCGCTGGCCTCGGTGCGCGCCGAGATGGACACCAACTTCTACGGCCCGATGGCGCTCAGCCTGGCCTTCGCCCCCACGCTCAAGCGCAACGGCGGCGGCGCCATCGTCAACATCCTGTCGGCGCTGAGCTGGATCACCATCCCCGGCAGCGGCACCTACAGCATATCCAAGGCCGCCGCCTGGGCGCTGACCAACGGCCTGCGCGCCGACCTGCACGCGCAGAACACGCAGGTGCTGGCGGCCCACATGGGTTACATGGACACCGACATGACCGGCGGCGTCGACGCACCGAAATCGGCGCCGGCCGACATCGCCCGCGCCATCGTCACCGCGCTGGAAGCGGGCGAGGATGAAGTGCTGACCGACGACACCGCGCGCCAGGTCAAGCAGGGCTTCACCATCGCGCGCAGCGCCTACCTGGGCGAACCGCGCGCCGCCTGATCTGCGCCGCAGTGCAGCAAGGCCATGCATCGATAGGGCCGCGGTAAAACAATGCCGCGGCCGATATAAAATATTTTTGATCAACGCAAGAAATCGCGTATTTTCATGCGCAAAATAGGTGCATAATTTCCCTCTCAGTCAGGAAGAGTACGCACGATCACGACCGGCTTGACGTGTGTACATTCGTTTTCCCCGCCGGTAATCTTCGCGATGTTTGTTATTGCCACACGACCAGTTGTGAACAATTGTAAATCGACGTTGAATGAGCACGGCACGGCGCTAAGGTAACGGTCTCCACCTCGGGCGCGTCCACCCTCCAACGTTCGCCGCGCAGCCGAAGTCAGACGAAACACGGGAAACGCTATGCTTACTGCCACCTATGTCTTATTGACACTGTCTATCGAACAAAAAAAAGAACGCCACTTCATCGCGCGCCTGCTGCAATATGTGCAGTCGATCGCGCGCCGCCCGCAGGAAATCGATCCTGTGTTCATCGAATCCCAGCTCAAGGAACTGACCACCTTCGCCGAAACGCGCCACCAGCGCAAGGTCGAGGCTTGCCTGATGCCGGCCGTGCGCGCGGCGGACGCCAACTGCGGCGCGCTGCTGAACGACCTCGAATCGCTGAGCCGGCTCGGCGGCGCCATGCTCAACGCGGTGCACAAATGCCTGCGCCGCGCCATGCGCCGCAGCGCTTCGCAAGGCAAGTTCCTGTGCCGCACGGTGGACCTGTATTGCCAGAACCTGCTCAAGCGGCTCGACAAGGAAGAACAGGAACTGCTGCCGCTGGCGCAAAAGGTGATCTCCAGCGAAGAATGGTTCGAGATCGGCAGCCAGTTCCTGGCGCAGGAAGACAACGGCGCCGCCACCCAGCCGGAACTGCGCCCGCGCCGCACCCGCATCTACGGCATGGACTCCGGCGCGGCAGCGGCCTGACGCCGCCCCCGCGCTGATCTGGCGCAAGCGCGCCGCACGAGGGCGCCGCGCACTGTTGTTTTGAGTTCCGCCGCACCTTGCT
This sequence comes from Rugamonas rivuli, assembly GCF_009380165.1. Taxonomy (GTDB): domain Bacteria; phylum Pseudomonadota; class Gammaproteobacteria; order Burkholderiales; family Burkholderiaceae_D; genus Rugamonas; species Rugamonas rivuli. Next base: position 113,445 of record NZ_WHUF01000010.1, on the reverse strand, counting down.
AAAGCTTGCCTAAGCAATATCGTGCGGATAATATCGTCTGCATGCAGACCCATTCCGCCACCGTCCTGCACCTCCGCGGCGCCGCCGGCATGGACGCCATTTACCGCAAGATCAGCTGGCGTCTGCTGCCGCTGCTGGTGCTGTGCTACGCGGTCGCCTGCCTGGACCGCATCAACCTCGGCTACGCGCAACGGCAGATGCAGGACAGCCTGTCCTTCGGCGACCCCGTCTACGCCTGGGGCGCCGCCCTGTTCTTCATCGGCTACTGCCTGTTCGAGCTGCCCGCCAACCTGCTGCTGGAAAAAGCCGGCGCCCGCAAGACGCTGCTATGGCTGATGCTGGGCTGGGGCCTGGCCTCGGCCGCCGCCGCCTTCGTCCGCACGCCCACCATGTTCTACCTGCTGCGCTTCGTGCTGGGCGCGCTGGAAGCGGGCTTCTTCCCCGGCGCGATCCTCTACCTGACGTGGTGGTACCCGGCGCCGCGCCGCGCGCGCGTGTTCGCCGTGTTCGCCTCGGCCGCGCTGCTGGCCAACGTCGCCGCCGCGCCGCTGTGCGACGCCACGCTGACTTACCTGAACGGCGACAGCGGCCTGCAAGGCTGGCAATGGCTGCTGCTGACGCAAGGCTTGCCGGCCGTGCTGCTGGGCGCGATCGCCTGGCTGTACCTGGACAACCGCCCCGACGACGCCCACTGGCTGTCGCCGTTCGAACAGCTGATGGTGGAGCAGGACCTGGAGCGCGACGAGGCGCTGCTGCAGGCCGCCGCGCCGACGCGCCAGCCGGCGCCGGACGACGCCGAGCCGCCGTCGGACGCCGCCGTCATCGTCGCGCTGCTGCGCGACCGCGCCCTGTGCCTGTTGGCCGCCGCCAACCTGCTGCTGACCGGCGCCAGCTACGCGCTGGCCTCGTGGGCGCCGGCGCTGGTGCAGCGCTGGAGCGAAGCAAGCCATATGCAGCCTGGCCTGCTGGCCGCCCTGCCCAACTTGGCGGGCGTGGTCGGCATGATCGCCATCGGCTACGATTCGGACCGGCGGCGCGAACGGCGCGGCCACTTCATCGCCTGCATGGTGCTGGCGGCCGGCGGCCTGGCCCTGGCCATCGCCGCCAACGACGGCCTGGCGTGGTCGCTGGCCGGGCTGGCGCTGGCATCGCTGGGCATCGCCTCGGCGGCGCCGCTGCTGGTCGCCATCGTCACCGACCTGCTGTCGCGCCGGCGCGCGGCGGCCGGCATCGCGCTGGTGGTCAGCTGCGGCATGCTGGGCGGCGCCTTCGGTCCCGCGCTGGGCGCGCGCACCCAGGCCTGGGGCGGCAACGCCGCCATGCTGGCCGTGCTGATCGCCATGTACCTGGCGGCCGGCGCCATCCTGCTGCTGGCCTTGCGGCTGTCGCCGCGCCACGGCGGCCCCGATGCGCGCCATGGCCGCACCGACAAGATGGCCCGCAACTGAAGACGCAACTGAACATATAAGCATTACAGTTCGCTGGAGCTTGGGCTAGAATCCGAAACGCGCTGCGATCCGGCGCCCCTGTTCACCCAACCTCAAAGCGAAACTACCGATGCGTTTTGTCTTGCCTTTTTTAGCCGCCGCCATGGCCGGCTCGTTCGCCGCCAATGCCGGCGCCGCTGCTACCACCGCAACCCCGATCACGCTGGACCAGGCGATGGCCAACCCCGACTGGATCGGCAATCCGGTTGAAGCGGCATGGTGGGGCTGGGACAGCCGCCAGATCTACTTCAAGCAAAAACGCGCCGGCTCGCCGCTGCGCGACACCTTCCAGATCGCCGGCGCCGCCGCCAAACAAGTCGATGATAAACAGCTGGCCAACCTCGACACCGCCGCACCGATCTACAACCGCGACCACACGCGCGCCATCCTGCTGCGCAACGGCGACCTGTTTGAGCGCGACCTGAAGACCGGCGCGCTGACGCAAATCCTGCGCGGCACCACGCCGGCCGCCGACCCGCAATACTCGGCCGACGGCGCCCACGTGCAGTTCCGCGTCGGCAGCGACTGGTTCAGCTGGAGCCGCGCCGAGCGCCTGGTGTCGCCGGTCGCGCTGCTGCGCACCGCCAAGGATCCCGACGCCGCACCGGACGCCGACAGCCGCCGCGACCTGCAACTGCGCCTGCTGTCCACGCTGGCGCGGCTGAAGGAAGAAAAGGATGCCACCCGCGACCGCCGCAACGCCGAACGCAGCGCCGACGCCACCCGCGCGCCGCTGCCGGTCTACCTCGGCGAAAAACTCGTCATCGACGCCAGCTCGCTGTCGCCGGACGGCCGCTACCTGCTGGTGATCGCCAGCGCCAAGGACGGCGACAAGCGCCGCGTCGGCAAGATGCCCAAGTACGTGACCGAATCGGGCTACGAAGAAAGCGACGACGAACGCAAGCGCGTCAGCGACACCGGCCCGCAGGCGCAGCAACTGAAACTGGTTGAACTGGCTACCCGCAAAGTGACCGACATCTCGTTCGACACCCTGCCCGGCATCGGCGTCGATCCACTGGCCGAGCTGCGCGCCGCGCGCAAGCTCGATGCGCTCAAAGGCAACCGGGGCGTGCGCTTCGAAAGCCGCGAAGAATCGATACGCTGGACCGACAACGGCGCGCAAGCAGCCGTGATGGTGCAGGCGATCGACAACAAGGACCGCTGGATCGCCGGCGTCGACCTGGCCGCCGCCAAACTGCAACCGCTGCACCGCCTGAGCGACGCCGCCTGGGTCAACAACCGCGGCAACGACTTTGGCTGGCAGCCGGACAACCGCACGCTGTGGTACCAGTCGGAGGAAAGCGGCTACGCTCACATCTACCTGCAGACGGCCGACGGCAAGGCGCGCGCCCTGACCTCGGGCAAGTGGGAAGCCAGCGACATCGAATGGAACGCCGACGGCAGCACCGCCTACTTCCTGTGCAATCCCAAGCTGCCGGGCACCTACGAGGTGTGCTCGACGTCGGCCAAGGACGGCGCCGTGCGCGAGCTGACCTCGCTGGGCGGCGTGGAAAGCTTCGCGCTGTCGCCGGACGGCCGCAAGCTGCTGGTGCGCTACTCGACTTCCTACATGCCGACCCAGATCGCCACCGTCGCCAGCAGCGGCGGCGCCGCCACCCAGCTGACCGACACCCGCAGCGCCGCCTTCAAGGCGCGCGAGTGGATCGCGCCGCAGATCGTCGCCGTGCCGTCCACCCACGGCGCAGATCCGGTATGGGCCAAGCTGTATCGCCCGGCCACGCTGGAAGCGGGCAAAAAATATCCGGTGGTGATGTTCGTGCACGGCGCCGGCTATCTGCAAAACGTCAGCAAGCGTTATCCGGTCTACTTCCGCGAGCAGATGTTCCACAACCTGCTGGTCGAAAAAGGCTACATCGTGCTGGACATGGACTACCGCGCCTCGCTCGGCTACGGCCGCAACTGGCGCACCGCCATCTACCGCCAGATGGGCCATCCGGAACTGGAAGACTACGTCGACGGCTTGAACTGGATGGTGGCCAACCAGCAGGGCGACGCCAGGAACGTCGGCATCTACGGCGGCAGCTACGGCGGCTTCATGACCTTCATGGCGCTGCTGCGCGCACCGGAGCAGTTCAAGTCCGGCGCCGCGCTGCGCCCCGTCACCGACTGGACCACCTACAACCACGAGTACACCGCCAACATCCTCAACACGCCGGAGCTGGACCCGGAAGCGTACAAGATCTCGTCGCCGATCGAATACGCCGACAAGCTGCAAGGCAACCTGCTGATCGCCCACGGCATGATCGACGATAACGTCTTCTTCCAGGACTCGGTGCGCATGGCCCAGCGCTTCATCGAACTGAAGAAAGACAACTGGGAACTGGCGCCGTATCCGCTGGAGCGTCACGGCTTCGTCCACCCGGAGAGCTGGTACGATGAATACCGCCGCATCTATCAGCTGTTCGAACGGACGCTGAAACAATAAAGGAGACCCATGAAAAAGCTTGCCACCCTGCTGCCGCTGGCCGCGTTGTCCGCGTCATTGTTTGCGCCGCTCGCGGCCCATGCCGAAACCGGCTCGGTGAAGCACCCGGCCTGGACCCGCAGTTCGAATATCTACGAAGTGAACCTGCGCCAGTACAGCAAGGAGGGCACGCTGAACGCCTTCGCCGCCACCCTGCCGCGCCTGAAGCAGATGGGCGTGGACATCGTGTGGCTGATGCCGGTGCATCCGATCGGGAAGAAGAACCACAAGGGCACGCTGGGCAGCTACTACGCGGTGCAGGACTACAGCGCCGTCAATCCGGACTACGGCAGCATGGACGACCTGCGCAAGCTGGTGAAGCAGGCGCACGCGCTGGGCATGCATGTGATCCTGGACTGGGTGGGTAACCACACGGCCTGGGACCATCCGTGGGCCACCCAGCATCCGGACTGGTACAAGAAGAACGACAAGGGCGAAATCCACTCCGTCACCTTCAAGAACGAAGCAGGCGAGATGGAGGAATGGACCGACGTGATCGGCCTCGATTACGGCAACAAGGAACTGTGGAAGGGCATGACGGACGCGATGGCGTACTGGGTGCGCGAGGCCGGCATCGACGGCTTCCGCTGCGACGCCGCCGGCCTGGTGCCGACCGAATTCTGGAACCAGGCGCGCGCGCAGCTCGACAAGATCAAGCCGGTGTTCATGCTGGCCGAGTGGAACGAGCCGGCGCTGCACGACAAAGCCTTCGACGCCAGCTACGACTGGCCGCTGAGCGAGATCATGAAAAAAATCGCCAAGGGCCAGGCCGGCGCGGCTGAATTGAAAGGCTATCTGGCCAATCCGCCGAAAGCCTATCCGCGCGACGCCTACCGCCTGCAGTTCACCAACAACCACGACCTCAATTCCTGGCAGGGCACGGACAAGGACTTGTACGGCCCGGCCTACGGCGCGATGGCGGTGCTGAGCTACACCCTGCCCGGCATCCCGCTGATCTACAACGGCCAGGAAGCGCGGCTGGAGAAGAAGCTGGAGTTCTTCGAAAAAGATCCGATCGACTGGAAGAGCTACGAGCTGGAAGGCTTCTACGCCGGCCTGAATCAGCTGAAGAAGGAAAACCCGGCGCTGTGGAACGGCGCCAGCGGGGGCGCGGTGCAGCTGCTCGATGTCGGCAACGAGCAGCTGTTTGCCTTCAAGCGCCAGCAGGGCAAGAACACCGTGCGCGTGATCGTCAACCCGACCGCCACGCTGCAGAAGTACAAGCTGGCCGGCGATGAAGGCCAGGCCGTGCTCAAGCCCTGGCGCTGGCGCATCATCGTGCCGGAGTAAGGCCCGGCTTTAAGCTGCACTATTCCGTGGCCAGCCGCTTGCCGAGGCGGTACAGGTATTCCTGGCCGTCGTACAGCGACTTGACGCGGATATGCTCATTCAAGCCATGCGCGCCGCTGCCTTCCGGGCCGGCGAACATGCCGCTGATGCCGTAGGTCCAGATGCCGCCGCTGTTGAGGAAACGGCCATCGGTGCCGCCGGTCGACATGGTCGGAATCACCGGCACGCCCGGCCACATATCGTTGCTGATCTCTTCCACCGCCTTCATCAGCGCCGGCGTCAACGGCGGCATCGGCGCGCTCAGGCCTTCGCCGATGCGGGTGATCTTGATCTTGTCGTCGGCCACCACGCGCTGCAGCGTCGCCTGCACTTCATCGACCTGCTCGTCCGGCAGGATGCGGCAATTGACCGTGGCCCGCGCGCGCTGCGGCAGCGCGTTGTCGGCGTGGCCGGCATCGACCTTGGTCGCCACGCAGGTGGTGCGCACCGTGGAGTTGTGCACCGGGCTGACCGCGTACAGGCGCTCCAGCGCGGCCGCATCGGGTGGATCGCTGAGGATGGCCTTCATGTCGGCGGCCACCTGGCCCTTCTCCACCGCCGCCATGCGCTCGTAGTAGGCGCGCGTGACCGGCGACAGCTTGAACGGGAAGGCGAACTGCCCCAGGCGCGACAAGCCTTCGGCCAGGTGGTAGATGGCGTTGTCGCGATACGGCGCGGAGCTGTGGCCGCCGGGGTTGGTCACTTCAAGCTGGAAGGTCTGGTAGATTTTTTCGCCGGCCTGGATGCCGTGGCGTACCGGCTTGCCGTCCTTGTCCAGCAGGCCGCTGCCGCCTTCGTTGAGCGCGATCTCGGCGTCGATCAGGGCGCGGTGGTGGTTGAACAGGTACTCGGCGCCGTCGAATTTGCTGGGCACCATTTCCTCGTCACAGGTCAGCGCCATGACGACGTCGCGTTTCGGCGCCAGCTTTTCTTTTTTGTAGCGGATCATATTGGCGACGAAGGAGGCGGCCATGGCCTTGTCGTCGGACGAGCCGCGCGCGTAGAACATGCCGTCTTCCTCGATCAGCTTGAACGGATCGCGCACCCAGTCGGCGCGGTTGGCTTCGACCACGTCGATGTGGGCCAGCAGCAGCAGCGGCTTCTTGCTGCCGTCGCCCTTGATACGCGCCACCAGGTTGCCCTTGGTCGGGCCGCCGGGCGGCACGATCAGGTGCAGGTCGGCGTCCTTGTAGCCGGCGGCTTTGAGGCGCTTGGCCATCTTGTTGGCCGCCACCGTACAGGAGCCGGTGGAGTTGGTGGTGTTGGTTTCCACCAGTTCCTGGTAAATCTCGCGCATCTGCTTTTGCACCGGCGTCAGTTCCGCGCCGTGCACCGCGCCCGCCACCGCCCATCCCGCCACCAACCAAGTCGCCCGCTTCATAGTGTCCCTATCGAGGTCATGCCAAAGCGACTAAATTTATACCCCGACATTGTTACTGTCAATAAAAGTTGCACCGTCCCCTTGCCAAACCCTGGGGGGCGTCTGCTATAATTGCGGCCCTTGGCCTGGTAGCTCAGTTGGTAGAGCAGAGGATTGAAAATCCTTGTGTCGGTGGTTCGATTCCGCCCCGGGCCACCAAGAATAAAAAGTGAAAACGCCGACCCGTGCAGGTCGGCGTTTTTCGTTTCCGGTGCTGGAAATCCTCGTACCCGGTCAATTTCCGGTCTTGATTTGCCGTGCAGCTTCGACGCCCTTTCCAGGGACATTGAATCGCTCTTTTAAAAAAGATGCGCATGAAGCGTTCGCTTCATGTACCATTCGCTTCATGAGTCGAAAAAATGAATTGCGCGACAAAGCGCTGGATTATTTCCTCGAGCACGGACTAGCAGAACTGTCGCTAAGACCACTGGCCGACGAAATTGGGACCAGTTCGCGTTTACTGATTTACCACTTTGAGTCCAAGGAAAAACTGATCGCCGCTGTGATGGAGGAGGCGCGTTCACGCACTCAGCGATCATTTGCCGAGTTATTAGAACAGGCAGATCAGGACGCTGGGTTACGGGTTTTTTGGGGATGGGTGACAGACCCGAAAAATGTTGGGTGCGCCCGGTTGCTGCATGAAGTGCAGGTTCTGGCATTGAGAAAGCCCGAAATTTATTCGCAATATCTGGATAACGCCAGCGTCAGCTGGTTGAACGTCATTGAAAGCAGAATTCCCAGGTCGCCGAACAGCCGTGCGATCGCCACATTGTGCGGCGCTGTGATCGACGGTCTGCTGCTCGACTATATGAGCACCGGTGACCTGGGGCGCACTACCGATGCCTTGAATATATTTGATTCGCTGCTGCAGGGAAACGCGAGCGAGTAAGGAGGCGTAAAGCTCTTCCTGGTGAAATTACTTCATTACCTGATGTGCCGAACGATAGTCCGATCGCGTCAAAGCGATCTACCTTAATCCAACGCAGAGGCTTAGCCAATATGAAGAGCAACAGCAATTACTTAGCTCCCGTCGACACCTCGAAAAACGATTCAAATAAATTGCTGGCGTCGCCCAAACATACCCTGGGTTTGATGGCACTCATATTGGCGATCACCATCGCCGGAGCGTTCAATGCTTCGCGTAGCGGTGGTGGTGGTGGTGGTCATTCAAGTGCGCCTGCCAGCTCGATGCAAATGATCAGTGTTTTCCTTTTTATGATAGGCGTAGAGTGGCTGTGGGTATTTTCCATTTACAAAGGCATGAAGAATTATGCCAGTTCGATTTGGGATTTCCTCGATCGCAAGGGCTTCGTCCCCAAACAGCTGGCGGCCGATGTCGCATTCGGCGCACTGGCCCTGGTATTGATCTACGTTTGTAGCAAGGGTGTACACAGCGTTTTCGATCCTGTCGTGGCGACGTCGGACGCCAACCCGATATTGCCTTCGCGACCAGAGGGATTTGTCCCCGTTGCATTGTGGGTGTGCCTGTCCATGAGCGCAGGGATATGTGAAGAGATCGTGTTTCGCGGCTACCTTCAGAGGCAGTTGACGGCCTTCACTGGCAATGCGGGCATCGCGATCGTGGCGCAAGCGGCCATCTTTGGAATCGGACATGCCTATGAAGGCGTTGGCCCCGTCATCGCGATCATGGTGCATGGATTGGTACTCGGCCTGCTCGCTCACTGGCGTGGCAATATTCGCGCCGGAATTGTTCAGCACTCTGCCTGGGATATCCTGGCGGGATTGAAGATGCTGTAAACGCAAAAAGGGCTGGGGAGCCAATGCTCACTGCCCCTGATCTGTACTGCTGTATTCGCGGTAGGCCGTGCGGGATTCGAACCTGCGGCCAACGGATTGAAAATCCTTGTGTCGGTGGTTCGATTCCGCCCCGGCCACCAAGAACAGTGTCAAACAGAACGCCAACCCATGCAGGTTGGCGTTTTCGTTTCCAGGTTTCGCAATCTCCACGTCCCGGTCTATTTCAACAGCATGCGCGTCGCCGCTTGTGCGCAAATACTCTGCATGATAGAGTACTCTGAATTAATAGGGATAAACTCGATGACAATATCAAAAGAGCAGGCGGAAAGCGCACTGCAGGATTTGGAGCACGCGGGCCATCGCAGCGCGACGCTGTACAAATACACGAAGATATCGCCCCACTTGATACTCTGGGGTTGCGTGTGGATGGCGGCCTACGGTTTAAGCGACGCCTTGCCTGCCGAAGCGGGACTGATATGGCTGATCGCGAACAGCGTCGGCGCAGCCCTGTCGATCTGCATTGCGCGCGCCAGCGGCTGGGCCGGCGGCAAAGAGCATCGGCGCATCGGCGCCGTCCTCCTCACCCTCGTGGCTTTCACGATGGCGACTTTTGCGATCTTGCCGCCGCATTCGGGCAAGCAGATGTCCGCCTTTGTTCCGCTGCTCATCGCCACCGCCTATGTCCTTCTTGGCATCTGGCACGGCAGACGACTCGTGATCCTGGGCGCACTCATCGGCGCCCTCACCTTGCTCGGCTTCTTCCTGCTGCACAGCCACTTCAATTTATGGATGGCCACTGTTGGCGGCAGCGCCCTGATACTGACCGGCGCATGGCTGAAGCGGGTGTGACATGGCCCAATTCAACGACATCATCCACCAACCCGTTCGGTTAAAAATCATGGCGACGCTTAAAGCCCTGCCGCGCGGAGAGCAACTTGAATTCGTGCGTTTGCGCGCGATCGTGGAGGCCACAGAAGGCAACCTCGGCGCGCATATCGGCACCCTGGAAAAAGCCGGCTACGTCATGGTCGAGAAAGACTTTATCGGAAAAAAACCGCGCACGCGTATCGCCATTTCCGCCAGCGGAAGAAGCGCATTTGACCAGCATGTCGCCTATCTGCACGGCATTCTGGGCATATCGGGATGACGCTACATTTTATTGCTGCTGCTTTCCTTGGGAACCATCCATGAACAACTTGAAATCAACTGTGTTTTCTGCCGTGACGGCTCTGGCCCTGGTACTTACCTCCACTTGCGTCCATGCTGCCGGATTCCAGCACGGATTTGCCGTCGATCCCAGCGGCAAGCCGCTGGAGATTGGCATCTGGTATCCGAGCCAGGCCACACCGCAGTCCATGGCCATGGGAGCGACAACGATGTCAGTGGCGTTCAACGGCGCCGTCGAAGGACGGGCCTTGCCCTTGGTGGTGATGTCGCACGGCACCGGTGGTTCGTACCTGGAGCACTACGATACCGCCATCGCCCTGGCTGACGCGGGCTATGTCGTTGCGGCCGTCAGCCACACCGGAGACAACTATGCCGACCAGAGCCGCAGCATATACATCATGGATCGCCCCAAGCAAATGAGTCGTGTGATAGACCATATGTTGTCAAGCTGGGACGGCCACGCCACCATCGACTCAGCTCGTATCGGGATGTTCGGATTTTCCGCCGGCGGCTTTACCACGCTGGCAAGCATAGGCGGGCTTGCAGATTTCTCCAAGGTGGGGCCGATGTGCCGCGAGCATCCGGAAGATTTTGCTTGCCAGCTGATGGCGAAGACCGGGGCGGCCGGTGTCGCGCTGCCCGATACCAGCCCTGTGCAAGATCATCGCATCAAGGCTGCGGTTGTGGCGGCTCCGGCGCTGGGGTTCACGCTCTCGCCGGACGGCCTGAAAAACGTCAAGATACCGGTGCAGCTCTGGCGTGCCGAGGATGACGTCCTGCTGCCGCATCCTCGTTACGCCGAGGCAGTTCGTCGGGCGCTCCCGGAAGTGCCGGACTACCACGTGGCGCACAAAGCTGGCCATTTTGACTTCCTGCCGCCTTGCAGCGTCGCACTTGCGAACATCGCCCCCGCCATTTGTAAAAGCGCCCCTGGCTTTGACAGAGCAGCGTTTCACCAAACATTCAACACTGCGGTGGTCGATTTTTTCGGCAAAAATTTGAAACCGAATTGAGATGGTTCGATTTGCGCGAAAAGGGCTCGACCGCCCCGCCGCCTAGCCCGCGCCGCCTTTGCCGACGTCCTGCAGCGCCAGCGCCGCCAGCGCGCGTATCCCCTCGTATGACTTGGCCGAGGCGATAAACCTGCCGTTGTGGCAAAAGCCGGCATCCGGCACGCCGGTCACCGCCGCCAGCTCGGCATCGCGCAAGCCCGCCCATGCTTCAGGCAAATCGGCCCGCGCCTCGAAACTCTCGGCGCTGACCGAGACGGTATGCAGCATGTGGCGTTGCTCGGCCAGGTTGTGGCTGATGACGAACAGCACCTTCGGCATTTCCTTGCGCACCACCTGGCCCCACGGCAGCGCGCCGTTTTTCAGGAACAGCACCTGGCCGCCGTCGAGCAGCTCCGCCTGCCGGACTTGCTCCAGCGCGAGCAATGCGCCAAGCCGGTATCTCACGGCATTGAGCATGACGTCGGTCAGCACGTCCATCGCGCGGCGGAACTGGGCCATGCGGTAGGCATCCGCCGCCTCGCCGTAGCCCAGCCTTTGCTCGTCCAGCCAGTTGGTGTTGTAGCCCGAGATCACGGCCGAGAGACCATAGCCGCCCGGTGCGCTCTTCGCCGCCCCCACGTCCGACAAATCGAGGTACTGCACCACGTCCGCATCGATGCCGTAGGCGATCTCCCGCGCCTTGTCGTCCGGCAGCTGGTGTCCGCCATGCGCCAGGGCCAGCGCCGCGACGCAGCGCGCGCCATATTCCCGCCATACCAGGCCGGCGCTGGCATACGGCACGCCGCTCTGCCGTGCTCCGTCGAAGCCTTTTTGATGGTGGTCGAAGCGGCCGGTGGCCGGGTCCCAGATGCCGCCGACATCGACGGCAAAGTCGGCCGCTTCAATCGCCGCCGGGTCGCGCGTCCGGATAATGTCCGCGTCCGGGAATAATACCTTCAGTACGGCGACCGCCCACGCGTCGTCCGCGTGAAACTTGCCGCTGTGAGTCGCTATGATCATGCCTGGTCCTATCGTTGAAACGACCGCCATGATATACCTTCGCGGCTCGCCTTAGTGCCACAGCAGGTCAACTCCGCGAGCAAGCGAACACCGGCGCCGCCTGGCGCCCGCCATCATCGCCGCCTGAACACACCCGGTTGCGCCCCTGCGACTTGGCACGGTACAGCGCCTGATCCGCAGCCTTGACCAGATCGACCGGCTCGGTCTCGAAGCGCACCGGCGCGAAGGCTTCGACGCCGGCGCTGACGGTCACATGGCCGCTCACATTGCCGTTATGCTGCAGCTCCAGCGCCTCGATGGCCGCCCGGATATTCTCGGCCACCGCGATGGCGCCCGCCACATCCGTCCCCGGCAGCAGCACCACCAGCTCCTCGCCGCCATAGCGCGCGGCCACATCGCCCGGCCGGTGCTTCTTGTCGGCCACGACCTTGCTGATCGCCTTCAAACATTCGTCGCCGGCCGCATGGCCGTAGAGATCGTTGTACTGCTTGAAGCAATCGACATCGATCATGATGAGCGCCAGCGAACTGGCGCTGCGCATGGCCCGGCTGAACTCGTTCTTCAGCGAGGTGTCGAACTGGCGGCGGTTGGCCAGCCCGGTCAAGCCATCCTGCATGGCCAGCCGCTCCAGCGTCTGGTTCAATGTCTCCAGCGAATTGCGGGCGCGCACCAGTTCCGCTTCGGCCAGCGTCCTCAGTTGTATCTGGCGCACCAGCCGCAGGCCCAGCAGCGCGATCGCCACCACCAGCACCACCGCGCCGCCGCCGAACAGATAGGCGTCGGCACGCCACGGCGCCAGCACCTCGGCCTTGGACAGCGCGGCCGAGACCACCAGCGGATACTGCTCCAGGCGGCGGTAGCTGTTAATCCGCGTCACGCCGTCCTGGGCCGACGTGAACGTGACGGTGCCGACCGGCGCCTTCGGCAGGTAGTCGCGGAACAGCGGCAGCCTGGAGATATCCCTGCCCAGCGATTTTTCGCTGAACGGCCGGCGCACCAGCACGATGCCGCTGTCGAGCGCCAGGAAGATCGCCCCCTCCTCGCCGATATTGAAGCGTTGAAAATATCGCTGGAAGTAATCCATGTCGATGGTGGCCAGCACCACGCCGGCAAAGGAGCCGTCCGGCCGGTCGATGCGGCGCGACACCGTCACGATCCAGTCGCCGGTGGATTTGCTGCGCACCGGCGGGCCGATATGCATGCCCCGGTAGGCGTGCTCGCGGTGGTAGATGAAGTACGCGCGGTCCGAGTTGTTCTGATTGCGCAGCAACACCGGCTGCGCATTGACCAGCCAGCTGCCGTCGGCGTCGTAGACAAAGATGCCGTGCAGCTGCGGCAGTTCCGCGACGCGGTGCACCAGCAGCTCATGGATGCGGCCGAGCTCGGGCTCCGACCTGCCATCGTGTTCGAGCCGCTCGACCAGGCCCACCAGCACCGTGTCGGCTTCCTTGATCGTGTCGTAGGCATGCTGGGCCACGGCCTCCGCCAGGTTGGCGGAGGCCGCTTCCGATTCGGCGATTTGCACGGTCCGCGCATGCACGGTGAGCCAGGCCTGCATGCCGATCAGGGAAACGCACACCAGCACGACAAAGACGATGGCCAGCAACATCAGCGGCAGGCGCGGCGGCACAGGGGCTGGCAAGCCTGCGATGGGCTCCGAAATATCGCCGGACATCATGGGATCACCTCTACACATCAGCAGACAGGCAAGGCATCAAGTATGGGCGTTTTATGGCGCGGGAAAACTCTCGAATAATCACGCTGTCCGGGTGTAAGATGGCCTCATACATGAGATCGCTCGCCAGGGGAGAAGCGCAATGGCCGGGGAGCTGTGGATGTCGATCCCGCGCTTCGACGAACAGCCGCTGGTGCCGGTGTTCGCCGACGCCTTCGGCACCGGTGGCCTGGTGGTCCGTCTGGAACGTGACGGCAGCGGCAAGATCACCGGCATGGTGGCTTACGGCGGCCGCGCCAACGGCATGAAGCTGGTGCGCCGCGGCTGATTGCCCTGCCCGCCCCCAAGGCCCGCCTATGCCGGCGGGCCTTTTTTCGTTCAGCGGGCCAAGAAGTCCAGTATCAGCTCGCTGACCTGGCGCGGCTGTTCCAGCATCATCCAGTGGCCCGCCCGGTCCAGCCGCTGGTAGCGCCATTTGCCCAGCACCTCGCTACCCGAGGCCTGCATCTGCTCCTCGGTCAGATAGTGGTCCTGCTCGCTCCAGACGCCGGTGACGTCGGCGCGCACCTTCGGCAGCGGCTGCGGCGGCGTGCCGTCCGGCGCCGGCATCACCGGCTTGGAATTGGCGCGGTACCAGTTGAGCGCCGCCGTCAGCGCACCCGGCCGCGAGAAGTGCACGATGGCCGCGTCGATATCGCCCTCGTTGCGGGCCAGGCCGCGCAACAGCGCCCAATCGTTCTTGCGCAGCTGCGCTTCGGCCACGCCTTCGAACTGGAAGAACAAGCCGTACCAGGATTTCTCGCGCTGCTCGATGCTGCTGAACTCGGGCGTCCACGGCGCTCCCACCGACATCACCATCAAGCGCTCCACGCGGTCGGGGAAGAACGCCGCCAGGTACCAGGCCACGGCCGCGCCCCAGTCGTGGCCGACCACGCGCGCCTGCTGGATTTTCAGCACATCGAGCAGGCCGACCACATCGCCCAGCACCTTGTTGATGCTGTAGTCGGCGACGTTGGGGAAGGTCGGCGCATCGCCGTAACCGCGCAGGTCCGGCGCGATCACGCGGTAGCCGGCGCGAACCAATGGGGCCACCTGCTTGCGCCATACGCGGTGCGAGTCAGGAAAGCCGTGCAACAGCAAGACGACAGGCCCTTTGCCGACGTCGAGTACGGGGAAATCGAGATTGTGGACACGCACGGTCTTGACGCTGCTTTCCAGCGATCTGTCGACGTCCTGCGCCACCGTCTGCGCGGACGCGTTCATCGCGACGCAAGCGAAAACCATGCAGGCGATGCGGGCCAGCATGCCGATAACGATCTTGTTCATCTTGGTGATCCTCCTGTGGTAAGCCGTAAGGTCTGCGAAGCTTGCCACGAAGGTAAAACTGCCGGCTATGTGTATGTGATCAATTGGGCAGGATTTGGGATGAACCGGCCGCCGCCCCCCGTTCAGGCAAACAAGGTCTGCACCTGCTTGAGGTAACTGGCGCTGACCCGCACCGTATCGCCCTGCGCCAGCCGCACTGCGGGAGCGCCGTCGCTGTCGCTGCGCAGGCCGACGATGGCGCACTTGCGCACCACGGCGGTACGGTGCACGCGGACGAAGTCCTGCGCCGGCAAGCGTCCGGCGATCGCCGTGATGGTGGTGCGGTGCAGGACCACGCGCCCGGCCAGGTGCAGTTCGACGTAGTTGCCGGCCGCGCCTATCCACTCGATGTCGTCCACCGAAACGCGCTCCAGGCCGCTGGCGGTGCGCACCACCAGCTGCTCCAGCAGCGGCGCGGCCTGCGCCGCCTCGTCGGCCGCGCGGTCGCGCAGGTAGTCGTGCACGGCGCCGTTCAGCTCGGCCTGCTGGTTCAGCTCCAGCATCTGCGCCGCGCGCCTGAGCATGCGGTCGAAGCGCTCGTCGTCGAAGGGCTTGAGCACATAGTCCAGCGCGAAGATGTCGAAGGCGCTCAGCGCATGCTCGTCGTAGGCGGTGGTGAAGACGATCATCGGCGCGGACGGCTGCCGGCACAATTCGCGCGCGAATTCCAGGCCCGACTGGCCGGGCATCTGGATGTCGAGCAGCACCAGGTCGGCCGGCGTCGCCTTCAGCTGGATGCGCGCCTGTTCGCTCGAACGGCACGACGGCAGCATGCGCCAGTGCGGCCGCCGGGCCAGCAGCCATTCCAGGTTGGCGACCGCCGGCAGCTCGTCGTCGACGATCAGGACCGTCCTAGGCCGCTTGCTGGCCGTCGGCGGGGAAACGCAGTTCGATAGTGTAGTGGTGTTCATCGGCGTCTATGTGAAGGTCGGCGCGCTGCCCGTACAGGATGGCGAGGCGTTCGCGCGTCATGGTCAGGCCCAGTCCATGGCCGGCGCGCGCGCCCGCCAGGACCGGGTTGGTGATGCGCAGGCAGACCATGCCGTCGGCACAGGCCAGCGCGATATCGATGCGGCATTCCAGTTGATGCGGTTCGACGCCGTGGTGCACGGCGTTTTCCGCCAGCGGCTGAAACAGCAGCGGCGGACAGGCGTGGCGTCGCCAGTCGCGCTCATCGACCGTCCAGTCCACGTGCATGCGGTCGCCGTAGCGCAGGCTTTGCAGTTCGAGGTAGGCGCGCAGGAAGTCGAGCTCATCGGCCACGCTGGCCGGCCGGCCATGGCCCGCCGCCTGCGCGTAGTGCAGCAGCTCGCCCAGGCGTTGCAGGGCGCGGTCGGCCAGCGCGGCATCGGCGGTGCGCACCAGCGCGCTGATGCTGTTGAGCGCGTTGAACAGGAAGTGCGGCTTGAGCTGCCCTTGCAGCAGGCCCAGGCGCAGTTGCAGGTTTTCCGTGTGCGCGCGCTGCGCCGACCATGCCTGCTGCCGGCCGCGCCGCCACGCGCTGTACGCGGCCTGCGCCAGGAAAGCCAGGCTCACCACGAAGATGTTGTACCACCAGGTCAGGTGTCCGAGCTGGGACAGCATGGCGGGGAAATCGCGCCACGGGCGGCCGTCGCGCAGCAGCACGATCAGCAGGTCGACGCCGGTGAGCAGTGGCAGGAAAACCGCTATCGATACAAAAAATGCCAGCAGCAAGCGGGATGGCCGCAGCATGGCTTCCTGCCGGCGGTGGAACACCAGCGCCAGCACCCAGCTGTTGAGCACCAGCGGCAGGTATTGCAGCGCCAGGCCTGCCAACAGATGGCCCAGTGCCAGCGTGCGCCCGCTGTGGCTGGCGTCGGCGGCCCTGGCCAGCGCTTCCAGCAGCGCCAGCACCTGCCAGCCCAGCAGGATCGTCAAACATGGCCGCCAGCCGCGCAGCGCGCGCGCAGCCGATCGGGCCTGTGCAGCCTGTGCAGACGCAGTGCGGATCGGCTGCGCGGCGATGGCGAGGTCAATCGTCATGCAGCGACACCGGATAGGACAGTCGGATATGGATGGTGTCGCCGTCGGTCTGCGAGGCCAGCGTGGCGGCGTCGCCGTACAGCATGGCCAGGCGTTCGGCCAGCGCGGCGAGCGCATCGCTGCGGGCGCTGTGTGCACCGCCGGCGTAGCTGACCTCGGCCAGCACCCACGGTCCGCCGTCCGCCCGCTGCGTGACTATGTGCACGGCCAGCCGCTGCGGTTGCGTCGCCAGCGCCCGCTCCAGCATCGGGAACAGCAGCAGCGGCGGACAGCGGTAGTCGGCCCAGTCGGCGTCGCCCAGCTGCCATTGGACCGCCAGGCCGGCGCCGTGGCACAGACGCTGCAAGTCGACATAGTCGCGCAGGAACTCGATTTCATCGGCGACGCTTTGCCAGTCCGAGCGGCTGGCGCGCAGCGCATAACGCAGCAGGCCGCTCAGGCGGACCAGCGCCCGTGTCGCCTGCTCGCGCAAGCCCTCGCGGTTCAGCTGGCCGATGCCGGCCAGCGCGCTCGACAAAAAATACGGCTCCAACTGTCCCTGCAGCAGACGCAGCCGCAAAGCCAGATTGCCCTGCCGGGCCAATTGCCAGGCCAGCGCCTGCGCCTGCCCGTGCCGCCAGGCGCCGTACGCCAGATGCGCGCCGAACGCCAGCGTCAGCACCAGCGCATCGAACCACCAGCTGAGCACGCTCTGCTGGCCAAGCAGGACCGGCAGCGCGGCCAGCGGCCTGCCGCTGAAAAGATTGTTGATCGCGCTGTGCCAGATGCTCAGCAAAGGCAGGAAGACCAGCAGCACCGCCCCGTAAGCCAGCAGCAGTTGCGACAGCTGCTGGCGCCTGAACCCGGCGCGATCAAAGCCGACGGCCAGCACCAGGCTGACCGCGCTCAGCGGCAGATGCACCACCACAAAGCGCAGCAGCGTCGCCGCAAACGCCGCCGGGACGACGGCATGGCGCGCATCGCCATAGCTGGCCAGCGCGCCCAGCACCGCCAGCAGATTCCACGCCAGCACGGCAGCGGCCCACGGCGGCAGCCACCCGGGCGGGCTGGCCGGGCGGAGCTGCATGACGGGGATGGCAGGCATACTTGGCATTCCCGCAGGATATGCAAATGTTGCCATTTAGTCCAGCAAATCGTGCCGGCTACCGCCCGCACGCTTGGCGAAATCCGCTCCCTATCCCGCTAAATCTGCACAACTGGCGTAAACACAACTTGCATTCAATTATTTCAATTGTTTTGTGCAAGTCGCCGGGGTAGCCTGCCGTTCCAGTCTCGGTATTTCGAATAAAAACCAACTAAAAGGGAACCTATGAACTTCGTTAAACGTCTCAGCCTTGCACTCGTTTTCTGCGCCGCCGGCAGCGCCAACGCCGCCCTGGTCGATGCCCCGGTGGCCAGCAACGCCTACATCACCGTCAACAATCTGGATTGGGCGTGGGCCTTCCCGCTGCCCGCCGCCGACGGTCTCGACCTGTCCTTCCAGTCGCAATTCGGCTGGCGCCTGCCGACCGCGGCGGAACTGCTGAACGCGCCCAAAGCCACCGACTTCATGTTCACCGGCGCCAACGTGCCGCTGGGCGGCACCGACCCGCTGACCGGCGCCTACTTCGCCGCCGCCAATGCCGACCTGACCGGCGCGGCCGCCTGCGCCACCGCCTACTTCAGCAATTCCTTCAGCCACTGCGACTGGCAGGACGGCGGCGGCCAGCCTTTCGGCCCATGGGCCGGCGTGCCGGGCGCCCACGGTTTTGCCGACCAGCTGGTCGTGCGCTCGGTGCCTGAAGCCGACACCTACGCCATGCTGCTGGCCGGCCTGGGCCTGCTGGGCGTGGTCGCGCGGCGCCGCAAACCGGCACGCGGCTAGACGCCAGGACCAGCTGCGGGCTAATGCCACCGCAGTCATTCCCGCGAAAGCGGGAATCCATGCACTGCATGCATTCCCTCCGTGCTGAATTTGCTCCTCAGGCATGCTATGGGCTCCCGCTTTCGCGGGAGCGACGGAGCTTGCTTAGCCGCCCGCGCGGGCGCGCTGCAAGCCGGCCAGATAACGCGACAGCGGCGCGGCAACGCCATTCCAGACGACTGGTCTAATTGTGCTATCATGGCGCCACCATGACCACAGAACACCACAACGTCCGCCAGCACATCCTGGACACGGGCAAGACCATCATCCTCGGCAAAGGCTTTGCCGGCGTGGGCTTGAACGAGATCCTGACGGCTGCCGGCGTGCCCAAGGGCTCCTTCTACCACTACTTCAAATCCAAGGAACTGTTCGGCGTGGCGCTGCTGGAAGACCATGTCGAGCAATACCTGGCGCGGATCGAACGCCTGCTGGGCCAGCAAGGCCAGAACGCCGCGCAATCGCTGCTGGACTACTGGGCCAGCTGGGAAGACCGCAGCGCCGGCTACAGCGATTGCAGCTGCCTGGTGGTCAAGCTCGGCAGCGAAGTGGCGGACATGTCGGAAGCCATGCGCAGCGCGCTGCTGGACGGCACCAACCGCATCGTCGCCCGCCTGGCCGACGGCATCGTCCAGGCCGTGGCCGAAGGTTCGCTGCCGCCCACTTCCGACGCCGCCCACACGGCGCTGGCCCTGTACCAGATGTGGCTGGGCGCCGCCATGCTGACCAAGCTGCGGCGCGAACCGAGCGCGCTGCGCGCCGCGTGGCGGGCCACGGTCGCCATGCTGGGCCTGCCGCCGGACACGCGGCCGCGCCACTGACACCCCATCCCAGGCGCGGGCCTGTCGCCCGCGCTCTTTTTTTACGACATTAACTAGACGACCAGTCTAATAACAGGAGCTAGCATGAAGAACTTTGAATTCCACAACCCGACCAAGATCGTCTTCGGCGCGGACACCATCGCCCAGCTGTCCCGCCTGGTGCCGGAAAGCGCCCGCGTGCTGATCCTGTACGGCGGCGCCAGCGCGGAAAAGACCGGCACGCTGGCCGAGGTGCGCACCGCCCTGGGCGCACGCGTCGTCAAGGAGTTCGGCGGCATCGAGCCCAACCCCAGCTACGAAACCCTGATGCGCGCCGTCGACCAGGTGCGCCGCGACGAGATCGACTACCTGCTGGCGGTGGGCGGCGGCTCGGTCATCGACGGCACCAAGTTCGTCGCCGCCGCCGCGCTGTACGACGGCGAACCGTGGGAGATCGCCCAGAGCGGCGGCGCCAAGGTGCGCCGCGCCCTGCCCTTCGGCGCCGTGCTGACGCTGCCGGCCACCGGCTCGGAAATGAACAACGGCGCGGTGGTCACGCACAAGGCCACCCAGTCCAAGCTGCCGTTCCGCAGCCCGCTGCTGTTCCCGCAGTTCTCCGTGCTCGATCCGGCCAAGACTTTCACGCTGCCGGCCAAGCAGGTGGCCAACGGCCTGGTCGACGCCTTCGTCCACATCGTCGAGCAATACCTGACCTACCCGGCGCAGGCGCCGGTGCAGGACCGCTTTGCCGAAGGCCTGCTGCAGACGCTGGTGGAAATCGCCCCGCAGGCGCTAGCCGAACCGGACGACTACGATACCCGCGCCACGCTGATGTGGACCGCCACCCTGGCGCTGAACGGGCTGATCGGCGCAGGCGTGCCGCAGGACTGGGCCACCCACATGATCGGCCACGAGCTGACCGCGCTGTACGACATCGACCATGCGCGCACGCTGGCGCTGGTGCTGCCGTCGCTGCTGGAAGTGCAGCGCGAGACCAAGCGCGCCAAGCTGCTGCAATACGGCGCCCGCGTCTGGGGCATCCGCGACGGCAGCGAAACGCAGCGCATCGACGCCACCATCGCCCGCACCCGCGCCTTCTTCGAGGGCCTGGGCATACCGACCCGGCTGTCGGCCTACCACCTGGGCCAGACGGCGGTGGAGGCGGTGCTGGAGCAGCTGTCCACGCACGGCATGACCAGCCTGGGCGAGCACCGCGACATCGACCTGGCGCGCAGCCGCCGCATTCTGGAAGCGGCGCTGTAAGCCGCTTGCCCTGCCCTTGATTTAGTGCAAAAATGACATTTCGATCGCCGTACCCACCGGAGAACATGATGAGCTTACTGGATCAATTGGCAGGACAGGTACTGGGATCGCTGGGAGGCGGCCAGCAGGCCGAGGGGCAGCAGGGGAACTTGCTGTCGGGCGTGATGGCGATGATAGACAACGCCGGCGGCGTGCCCGCCGTGCTGGAGCAACTGAAAAACAGCGGCCTGGCGGACCAGGTCATGTCGTGGATAGGCACGGGCGCCAACCAGGCCATTTCCGGTTCCCAGCTGGAGGCGGCGCTGGGCTCGGATCAGCTGCAGCAGATCGCCGGCCAGGCCGGCATCGATCCGTCGCAGGTGTCGTCCGGCCTGGCGCACCTGCTGCCGCAGATTATCGACCAGCTGACGCCGCACGGCGAAGTGCCGGCCGACGGCCTGCTGGCGCAAGGCCTGAACCTGCTCAAGGGCAGGCTGGCCGGCTGATTACCACATCAGATCGTCTGGGATCTGGAAGGCGGCGTAAGGATCGTCCTCTTCCACGGTGGTGGTGCTCTTGTTGACGCGCACCACCATCGCCGCATCGCGCTCGGCGATCTTGTCGGCGATCACGCGCGGCACCAGTTCGGCCACGCCGTTCAGCACCACGATCACCAGGCGGCCGGCCACCAGGTGCTCGCGCACCGCCGCCGTCACGAACATGCGCTCGATCTTGCTGCCGTGCGTGTAGTTGTAGGCGATATCGCCGTTGCGGCCCTTGTCCTGGCGGTTCTGCTGCACCATCTGCGCGATCTGCGCGACGATGGCTTTCTGCTGCGCGGCGGCGTCGCGCTGCGCGTTCAGTTCGCGGTTGCGCTCGGCCAGCTTGCGCTGCGCTTCCTGCGCGGCCAGCTTGGCCTCGTCCACGGACTGCGTGCCGGAGCGGCGCTCTTCCTTCTTCTGCTTGCTCTTCTCCTGATTGGCCACCTTGACCTTGTTCTTGGCAACCAGGCCGGCCTTCAGCAATTGATCTTGTAACGAAACCATGTGTACCACTCCATAAAAAAGGTCCGCCGCCCCTTGCGGGAACGGCGGACCCCATTATAGCTGCGGCGCCGCGCTTAGAAGCGATAGTTCAGCGAAGCGGCGAAGGTGCGGCCCAGCTGGCTGAACTGCGAACCGTCGTAGGTCACCATCGAATAGCGGCCGTTGAAGGTCACCAGGTTGGTCTGCGCGTCGTACGGCGTCATGCCGGTCGTCGGGTCCACCACTTTGCTGTCCAGGATGGCCTGGCCCTTGGCGTTGCGGGCATTGAAGTGCCAGCTCGGCGCGGTGTTGAACATATTGTTGATGTTGAACGACAGCGTGGTGCTAGGCGTCAGCGCGTAGGTCACGGCGAAGTCCGTCACCATCTTGGTCTTGAACGCCACTTCCAGGTTCTCATCCATGCCGGCGTTGCGGAAGTGGGTAGGACCGAACACGGTGTTGTTCAGCGACAGGTTCAGCTGCTTGTAGTCCCAGTCCGCGCCGACGATGGTCTTGAACTTCGGACGCGAGGTGAACATCAGCGCTTCGGTGGTGGCGTTCAGCACCGACTGGCCGGCCGAGGCGATCAGGCCCGGGTTGTTGACGGCGCCTTCACGCTCGTTCTTCAGCGACAGATTGCCCGACAGGTTCAGCGTCACCTTGCCGTCCGCGAAAGGAATGTTCTTGCGCGACGCCACGTAGTCGAGGCCTTCGGTGCGGCTGGTCAGGGCGTTGACGAAGAAGCTGGCCGAGACGATGCCGGCCGCGCCCAGTTGCGCGTCGAGCGGATTGGCAGGGTCGCCGGTCGGCTTGATCTCGGTGCTCAGGATGATGCGGTCCTTGACCTTGATGTTGTAGTAGTCGAGCGTGATGCTGGTGTTGTTGTCCGGCTTGAAGCCCAGGCCCAGCGTGATGTTGTTCGACTTCTCAGCCTTCAGCTTCGGCACTTGCAGCGAGGCCGCCGCGCTCGATACGTTGTTGACCAGGCCGGACACCTGGATGCCGCTGCCCGGCACGAAGGAGTACTGCGCCTTCTGCGTGTAGATCTGCGCCAGCGACGGTGCGCGGAAACCGGTCGAGGCCGATGCGCGCAGCGTGACCTGCTCGTTCAGCTTGTAGCGGGTCGAGGTTTTCCACACGAAGGCGCTGCCGAAGTCGGTGTACTTCTCGTAGCGGCCGGTGGCGTCGATCAGGAACACCGGCGAGATGTCCCAGGTGGCGCCGGCATAAGCGCCGTAGTTCGAGCGCGACGACGGGAAGGAGTTCTTGTCCGAGTTGCCGGCGTAGGAATCGGCGCCGCTGCCGTAGTAGGACGCCGGCTCGCCGGCCAGGGTTTCATAGTTCTCGTGGCGCAGCTCGGTGCCGGCGTAGAAGTTGACGTCCTTGTTCAGCTGCTTGGAGACGTCGCCGTTCAGCACCCAATGGCTGAACTTGACGCCGCCCGCATCGAAGCTGGTCGGCGACGGCGTGCTGATGATGTGGGCCAGGTAGTCCTTCTGCATGTCGCGGTTGAGCGAGTTGCTGACCGCGTAGGTCTGCTTGTTGCCGCCGTAGGTCAGGCTGACGTCGGCGTTCCAGTCGCCCAGCATGAACTTGGTGCCGCCGGTGGCGTTGTAGTCGTCCAGCGTGCCGACGAAGGTCGGCACATAGCCGACATACGTGTTCTGCGGCGAATGCAGCAGGCCGTAGTCGGTCGGACGCCAGTAAGGCGTGCGGTAGTTGGCGAAGGAATGGACCTTCTTGTTCACGTAGGCGGCGTTACCGTACAGGCTGGTGGTGTCGCTGAGGTCGTAGCGGGTGTTGAACTCGGCCTTGGCGGCGCTGGTGGCCGGCGAACCGTTGATGTTGCCGGCGTCCGGATGGGTTTTGACAAAGGCTTGCGCGGCCGCCAGCACTGCCGAGACCGGCACGCCATTGGCGGGGTCGCTGAAGTCGCTGGCCTCGCCGCGCGGATCGACCACGCCGGGACGGTTGGACAGGTTGACCTTGGAGACGTCGACCGTGTAGTTGAAGAAGCCGCGGTCGCCGCCCAGCGGCAGGCCCTGGTTGAGCGACACGCCGCCCATCTTGCCGTCGCTCTGGTGGGTCATGCCGGTGCGCACGGTGGCCGAGCCGCCTTCCGCATTGTCCTTCAGGATGATGTTGACGACGCCGGCGATCGCGTCGGAGCCGTACTGGGCCGAGGCGCCGTCGCGCAGCACTTCGATGCGCTTGATGGCGTCAACCGGAATCGCCGAAATGTCGGCGCCGCTTTCACCACGGCCCGGCGAGGTCTGGGTGTAGATCAGCGCGCTGGAGTTCTTGCGCTTGCCGTTCACCAGGATCAGCACACGGCTAGGACCCATGTTGCGGATTTCGTAGGGATCGAGCAGCGAGGTGGCGTCGTTCACCGGGGTCTGCACGGTGTTGAAGGACGGCACGCGGAATTGCAGGGATTTATCGAGCGTGGCCTGGCCGGTCTTGCCGAGATCGCGCGCACCGATGATGTCGATAGGGACCGGGGTGTCGACCATGGTGCGCTGGGCGCCACGGCTACCGGTGGAAACAATCACCACTTTCTGGATATCGTCCGGCGTCGCATCGGCCGCGGCAGACTGCACGGCGGCGGTTTGAGCGACGGCGGTCGCCTGGGCTTGAGCCAGAACGTAAGGGCTGGCGGACAACAACAACGCTGCGAATGGAAAATTCTTCTTCATGTGCGATCTCTTTTGTTTTCGTGATGTTATAGGTGTCTGTTGTTGGTGCTACGGGTGCTCGGTGATGATTGTTGCTACAGGTGAATGTATAGACATCATTGTTGACCGTCTATTGTTTCCGGCAAATGTCAGCGTGAAACCAGATTCATGCTGCAAATTAACAACTACGAAACCGATTTTCCCGTGCCATTTGGTCATTGTTGCCAAGGCTGTACGAGGCGGTTGGGACGCGGGCCGGCGCCGCCGGGCGCCGGCCGCAGAGGGAGGAAGATGTGGCGCGCTCAGGCCTTGCGGCGGCGGGCGGGCTGGGTGGCGGCGGCGGCCGGGTTGGAGGCCAGCGAGGCGCGCAAGGTCATCGTCACCGGATAGCCGCGCGTGACGGGGCGCTGCAGGCCGTAGCAGCTGTTGAGCAGCGCGTTGATGCCGTTCTGCGTCATCTCGCGCCACGGCATGTGCACCGTGGTCAGGCGCGGCGCCGAGAATTCCGCGCTGGGCGTATCGTCGTAGCCGATCACCGACAGCTCGTGCGGCACGCGGATGCCGGCTTCCTGGAAGTAGGACAGCGCGCCCACCGCCATCTCGTCGTTGGCGCAGAACAGCGCGCTGCACGGCTGCTTCGAATCGATCAGCTCCTTGGCCGCCGACCAGCCGCCGGCCGGCGAAAAGTCGCGTTCCGTCACCCACAGCCTGGCGATGTCGACGCCGTTGGCGTGCAGCTCGTCGAGGAAGGCGTTGACCCGCACCACATTGTCCGGCAGGCTGGCCGGGCCGGCCACCACGGCGATCTGCCGGTGGCCGTGGTCGAGCAAGGTGCGCGCCGCCATCCGCCCGCCCAGCGTGTGGTCGACCGTGAAGCACTGGCCGGCGATGCTGTCGAAGCTGTGGTTCAGCACCACCATGTGGTTGTACTGCGGCCGCAGCGCGGCGATGTCTTCTTCCTGCAGCACATTGGTCATCAGGATCAAGCCGTCGCAGCCGCGCTCGATCAGGAACTCGATGCCCTCGATCGCCTGCTGGCGCGCGCCGCCCAGGCCGGCGCCGAAGGCCACCACCATGTGCAGGCCGGCGGTGCGCAATTCGTTGTCGATGATTTGCAGGATGGGCGTGTAGAAGGTGCCGCTCAGAACCGGGATGTACACGCCTATCATCTGGCTGGAGCCGGACAGCAGCGTGCGCGCCGCGTGCGAGGGGCGGAAGCCCAGCTCGTCGATGGCCGCCTTGACCCGCGCCAGCGTGGCCGGCGATACCGAGCCCTTGCCGCTGACGACGCGCGAAGCGGTACCCAGTCCTACGCCCGCGAGGCGGGCTACGTCTTTGATGGTGGCCACGGCTTGTGCTTTTTCACGTAGGTCATGATGTTGATGAAAGTGTCGGTCCAGTAGATCCGGCGGTGCGCGGCCAGGTAGCGGACCAGCTCCTCGTGCGCGGCCGACGACGTGCTCAGGTAATCGCCGCCCACGCCATGGAAGGTGAGGTTGACCATGCCGCCCTGCTGCGCCGCCCGCTCGACGATGGCGATCAGCTCCCGCCCGCTCAGGCCTTCCGGCGCCAGCACCGCCACCGCGTACGGATCGAGCGCCGCCATCGGCGCCGTCACGCCGTCGCCGCCGCCGGCCTTGATCGCCACGAAGGCCGGCGCGATCAGCGGCAGATAGTCGACGCCGCCCGCGCCGCCGGCCAGCCGGTCGCCGCAGGGCACGGTGTAGGTGCGCTCGCGCCGGCCGTCGATGGCGTGCAGCATGGCGTTGGCGGCCAGCACCTGGTCCTGCATCTGCGCGGCGCTGGTGGTGTCGAGGTTGCGGTGCGGCTGCACCCAGTCGTGGCCGGGCGCCGCCAGCGAGCATTGATGGAACAGGCTGTGGTTGCCCAGCTCGTGGCCATGCCTGGCCGCGCGGCGCCAGGCCGCCAGCCGCCGCTCGACCACCGGGCTCGACAACTGCAAATAAAAGCTGCCCTTCAGACCGTACTTGTCCAGCACCGGGATGGCGTGGTCGAGCTGGGAATCGAGGGCGTCGTCGTAGGCCAGGCTGACGGCCGCCCTGGCCCCGCGCGGCCAGCCGGTAGCGGGCTCGGCGGCCACCGGCTGGAGCAAGCCCAGCCAGACCGCGCCCAGCGTCGTCAAAGATCGGATAAAAGGTCGAGCATGCATGCAAAGTGTCTCTTTTTGGAAACGTTACCAGCCATGATGCGCGGCTTGCTTTCCTCTGTCAACGAAAACCGGGTGTGGCTTATGCGGCATTGCAAATTGACTTTGAATTTCGTTCGGTGCTATATTTGCCACACGAAATGGAAACCTTTCCAAACCGGGGAGGCGGAAACGGCAGACGGGACGCCCACCACCACACCAGCGGCCCCGGCGATTTTTTTGCAACACCGATGGCGCAGTTTTAACGGCTGGCACGGGCGCAGGCGGCCCCGCCGGCGGACTTCGATTGACAAACTATTTCGTCAATCATACTATTCGATGGATTGCTATGGAAACGTTTCCATGTCCATCCGTGGAAGTGGCAGCGAGCTGTTCATAAAAACACAGGAGATAACATGCATTATCCAAAGGCACGACAGAAATTAATCAGCCTGGCGGTGGCCAGCGCTTGCGCGGCGGCGGCCGGGCAGGCACTGGCGCAGGAAGCCCCCGTCAAGGCAGCCGAGGCGCCCGAAGTCCAGAGCGTGGTCGTCACCGGTATTCGCCAGAGTCTGCTTTCCTCGATGAACCTGAAACGCAATTCCGACGGCATCGTCGACGGCATCGTCGCCGAAGACATCGGCAAGTTCCCCGACACCAACCTGGCCGAATCGCTGCAGCGCATTTCCGGCGTCTCGATCGACCGTTCGATCGGCGAAGGCTCGAAGATCACCGTGCGCGGCGTCGGCCCCGACTTCAACCTGGTGCTGCTGAACGGCCGCCAGATGCCGACCTCCAACCTGGGCGACCTCAACGGCCGCGCCTTCGACTTCGCCAACCTGGCGTCGGAAGCGATCTCCCAGCTGCAGGTCTATAAAACCAGCCGCGCCGAAACGGCCACCGGCGGCATCGGCGCCACCGTCAACGTGATGACGGCGCGGCCGTTCGACCGTCCCGGCATGCATTCGAGCGTGGGCGTCAAGGGCGTGTACGACAGCACCAACGGCAACCTGCCAAGCGACGTCAAGGCCAGCAAATCGACCACGCCGGAAATCTCCGGCCTGTATTCGAACACCTTCGACAACAACAAGTTCGGCGTGGCGCTGACCGGCAGCTACCAGGAACGCAACCTGGGCTACAACACCGCCGCCGTCTCCAACGGCTGGAAGGGCCCGTTCCGCGGCGATGAAAACAACTGGGGCACGATTCCCCAGGACGGCGCCATCAACCGTCCGGGCCCGAGCGACCTGTACTCGGTGCCGCAAAACCTGAACTACAACTTCAACGGCGTCAAACGCCAGCGCACCAACGCCCAGCTGACCCTGCAATACAAGCCGGTCGACACGCTGGTGACGACGCTGGACTACACCTACTCCGAAAACAAGATCCAGACCAAGCGCAACGACCTGTCGGCCTGGTTCAACTTCGGCCCGTCGACCAGCTCGTGGACCGGCGGCCCGGTCGCCAGCCCGCTGACCTACCAGGAAATCATCGCCACCCGTCCCGGCAGCAGCGTCGGCACTTCCGACATCGCCATGGGCGCGGCCGACTTCGCCACCAAGACGCAGAACAAATCGCTGGGCTTCAACGCCGTGTGGAAGCCGACCAAGGACTTGCGCTTCGAGCTCGACACCCACCACTCGACGGCGGAATCGAAAGCCGACAGCCCCTTCGGTTCGAGCAACACCCTCGGCACCGCCAGCTTCAGCCGCGGCAACACCATGGTCGACTTCAGCCACGACTTCCCCGTGCTGAGCATCGCCGGCGCCGACTTCACGGCCGCGCCGCAGCAAGTGACCGGCTCGGTGTTCACCAACGGCTATATGAAGGGCGAGGTCGACCAGACCCAGGTCAAGGGCGCATGGAAAGTGCTGGAAGCGTCCGAGCTGAAATTCGGCGCCAGCGCATCGGAAGTCAAGAACCGTTCGGCCTTCTCCAACCAGCAGCGCGACACCTGGGGCGGCGCCACCAAGCCGTCCGACTACCCGAGCAGCGTCTGGCATCCGCAATCGGTGCGCCAGTACTTCGACCACATCGACGGCAGCGGCAGCCCTAGCCTGTTCAACCAGTTCTACACCTTCAACTTCGCCCAGGTGCGCCAGCTGGCGGCCACCGCCTCCGGCCTGCCGGCGCTGTACCTGCCGAAGACCACCTTCGACAACGACGCCCGCACCACCGAGAAGTCGAACGCGGCCTACATCCAGTTCAACACCGACTGGGACACCAAGCTGCCGATCCGCACCGCCATCGGCCTGCGCTACGAAACCACCGACGTCAGCTCGACCGCGCTGGTGCCGGCGGCCGTCGGCATCAGCTGGGTGTCGCAGAACGAATTGCCGATCACCTTCGGCGATCCGACCTTCACCACGCTGACCGGCAAGTACCACAATCTGCTGCCGAGCTTTGACTCCGACATCGAGATCACGCCGGACCAGAAGATCCGCCTGAGCCTGGGTGAAACCATCGGCCGTCCGCGCTACGACCAGATCCAGGGCGGCACCACGCTGAACTCGCTGACCCGCGCCGACGGCGGCACCGGCAACCAGGGCAACCCGGCGCTGAAGCCGGTCAAGTCCAAGAACCTGGACCTGTCCTACGAGTGGTACTACGGCAAGCAGAACTTCTTCTCGCTGGGCTACTTCCGCAAGAACCTGGAAAACTATGCAGGCCAGTCGCAGTTCAATGCCACGCCGTTCAACCTGCACACGCCGGTCGGCGGCAAGTTCTGGAACGAAGCGCTGGCCAGCGGTTGCGCCGGCGCCGACACCACCTGCATCCGCAACTACATCTTCCGCAACCACAACGGTGCGCCGGGTGTGACGCGCGGCGAAGACGACAAAGGCACCGGCAACGCCACCGGCACCATCGTCGGCCAACCGAGCGATCCGATCGCCAACTTCAAGATCAACTCCTATTCCAACCAGAAGACCGCCAGTCTGAACGGCCTGGAGGTGAACTTGCAGCATATGTTCGGCAACAGCGGCTTCGGCGTCTCGACCAACTACACCTATGTGCACTCGGGCCTGAAGTACGACAACGCCAAGCTGGGCGAGCAGTTCGCGCTGGTCGGCCTGTCGAACTCGTCGAACGTGGTCGGCATCTACGAGGACAAGAAGTTCACCGCCCGCCTGGCCTACAACTGGCGCGGCGAGTTCCTGTCGTCGACCTTCGACGGCTCCGGCCCGAACCCGCAGTACGTGGAAGCGTACGGCCAGTTCGACCTCAGCGTAGGCTACAACTACAACGACAAGCTGAGCTTCCAGTTCGAGGGCATCAACATGGGCAACGCGATCACCCGTACGCACAGCCGCACCAAGCAGCAGCTGGAGTCGGTGACGCAGCAGGGTCCGCGCTACATGATCGGCGCGCGCTACAAGTTCTAACCGGTAGTTGAAGCCCCCGGGGCCGCTGCCTGGCAGCGGCCCCTTTTCGGTTAGACTTCCAGCAATCTCAACACCTCAAGGCGAGTAACATGATCCGACGCATCGTGATTGTGGGTGGCGGTTCCGCCGGCTGGCTCACGGCCGGCCTGATCGCGGCCGACCACCAGGGCACGCCGCTGCACATCACCCTGATCGAGTCGCCCGACATCGCCCCGATCGGCGTCGGCGAAGGCACCTGGCCCAGCATGCGCGACACGCTGCGCCGCATCGGCGTCTCCGAAGCCGACTTCTTCCGCGAGTGCGACGCCGCCTTCAAGCAGGGCTCGCGCTTCAACCGCTGGGTCGATGGGAGCGACCACGACTACTACTTCCATCCCTTCGTGCTGCCGCAAGGCTATGGCGAAGTGAACCTGCCGCAGCAATGGCAGGCGCAACATCCCGACACCCCGTTCGCCGACCTGGTCAGCTTTCAACCGCACCTGTGCGTCAACGGCCGCGCGCCCAAGCAGGTGGTGACGCCGGAATTCGCGTCGGTGGCCAACTACGGCTACCACCTCGACGCCGGCAAGTTCGGCGTCTTCCTGCGCAAGCACTGCCTGGAAAAACTGGGCGTGCACTATGTACCGGACAACGTCGTCGGCATCAGCAGCCACGACAACGGCGACATCGCCGCGCTGCAAACGCAGACGCACGGCGCGCTCGAAGCCGAGCTGTTCATCGACTGCACCGGCATGCAGTCCCTGCTGCTGGGCAAGCACTACGAAGTGCCTTTCATCTCGCAGAAACATGTGCTGTACAACGACTCGGCGCTGGCGGTGCAGATCCCCTACCCTGCCGACGATTACCCGATCGCCTCGCAGACCTCGTCCACCGCGCAAAGCGCCGGCTGGATCTGGGACATCGGCCTGCCAACCCGGCGCGGCGTCGGCCATGTGTACTCCAGCGCCCACATCGGCGACGACCAGGCCGAGGCCGAACTGCGCCGCTACATCAGCGCCACCGGCGGCCCGCAGGACATCCCGTCGCCGCGCAAGCTCAGCTTCAACCCCGGCTACCGCGCGCGCTTCTGGCACCGCAACTGCGTCGCCATCGGCCTGTCGGCCGGCTTCATCGAACCGCTGGAAGCTTCGGCCCTGGCGCTGGTGGAAATGTCGGTCGCCATGGTCAGCGACGAGCTGCCGGCCACGCGCGAAGCGATGGACATCGTCGCCCGCCGCTTCAACGACGCCTTCACCTACCGCTGGGAACGGGTGATCGACTTCCTCAAGCTGCACTACGTGCTGAGCCGCCGCCGCGACAGCGCCTACTGGCGCGACAACACGGCCGCCGTGCCCGAACGCCTGAACGACTTGCTGACGCTGTGGCGCCACCGCGCGCCCTCGCGCAACGACTTCAACCGCATCGAGGAAGTATTCCCTTCGGCCAGCTACCAGTACGTCTTGTACGGCATGGGCTTCCGCAGCGAATACACGCAACCCCAGGCGCAGCAAGCCGCGCAGGCCGACCACTACTTCCGCGAAGCGGCCGCGCTGACCCGCAAGATGCTGGGCGCGCTGCCGGACAACCGCGAACTGATCAACCACATCACAAAAAGACACCATGCCTAACATCGCCCTGCTGAACAATGTAGAACACAAGGATTTGCGCGTCATCACCCGGCGCGGCGCCCGGTACGGCGACCGCCAGATGGCGGCCGTCACCTTCCCCGCCGAATTCCGCGACGTGCAAGCTTGCTACCCCATCGTCTTCCGCAAGACCACGGACGGCCTGGGCTTCGAACCGGTCGCGCTGTTCGGTTTCCACGAAGAGGAAAACCTGTTCCTGGACGGCGAGCGCTGGGATGCGGCCTACCTGCCGATGATGGTCGAACGCCTGCCCTTCCTGATCGGCGGCAGCGGCAGCGAGCTGATGGTGCACATCGACCTCGATAGCCCGCGCGTCAGCCGCGCCGACGGCGAGGCCGTGTTCATGCCGCACGGCGGCAACAGCGACTTCCTGGAACGCAACAGCTCGCTGCTGCTGGCCATCCATCGCGGTCTGCAGCAAACCCCGGCCCTGCTGGCCGCGCTGCTGCAGCACGAGTTGCTGGAAAGCTTCGTGCTCGACGTCGAACTGAACGACGGCTCGCAAAACCGCCTGGCCGGCTTCCACACCATCAACGAGGACAAGCTGGCGGCGCTGGGCGCGGACGCCGTGGCGGCGCTGCACCGGGCCGGCCATCTGCAAGCGATCTACATGGTGCTGGCCTCGCTGTCCAACTTCCGCCTGCTGATCGACCGCAAGAACGCCGCCCATGCCTGAAGCCATACGCGAGATCCGCGGCCTGGGCGTGAACGACCTGGGCGACGACATCCTGACCGCCACCGAGCCGCTGGTGCTGCGCGGCCTGGCCGCCAGCTGGCCGATGGTGTGCGCCACGCTGGCAGACGAGCGCGGCGGCGACGCCTACCTGCGCCGCCACTACCGCGACGCCACCGTCGGCGCCATGCTGGGCCCGCCGGAAGCGGGCGGCCGCTTCTTCTACAACGCCGACATGGACGGCTTCAATTTCTATCCGGTGCACGCCAAGCTGAGCGCCGTGCTGGACGAGATCGAAGCCAAGCGCCATCAAAGCAAGCCAGCCACCGTCTACGTCGGTTCGACCACGGTGGAAACCTGCCTGCCCGGCTTCCGCGAACACAACGACATCAACCTGCGCGGCCGCGACGCGCTGGCCAGCATCTGGATCGGCAACCGCACCCGCATCGCCGCCCACTACGACGTGCCGGACAACCTGGCCGTGGTGGCGGCCGGCCACCGCCGCTTCACGCTGTTCCCGCCGTCGCAGCTGAAGAACCTGTACATCGGCCCGCTGGACTTCACGCCGGCCGGCCAGGCGGTCAGCCTGGTGGACCTGCTCAATCCCGACTTCGACAAATATCCGAAATTCGCCGAGGCGCTGGCGCACGCGCAGAGCGCCGAGCTGGGCCCGGGCGACGCCATCTTCATCCCCAGCATGTGGTGGCATCACATCGAAGCGCTGGACCCGTTCAACGTGCTGGTCAACTACTGGTGGCGGCAATCGCCCGACTACATGGATACGCCGACCAGCGCGCTGATGCTGGCCTTCCTGACCATGCGCGACCTGCCGGCGGCGCAGCGTCAGGCGTGGCAGGAAATCTTCCGCCACTACATCTTCGAAGCCGACGACACCACGTCGGCGCACATCCCCGAGCACGCCCGCCATGTGCTGGGACCGCTCAACGACGACGCCGCGCGCGCGCTGCGCGCCCACATACTGAAAAAAATAAACCGTTAAGGAGACCACGATGAACCCAGGCACCCGAGATCACAACCAGCGCCGGCCGGTACGCCGCGTCGTCATCGTCGGCGGCGGCACCGCCGGCTGGATGGCGGCCGCCGGCATCGCCAAGGTGCTGGGCAAGCGGCTCGACATCAAGCTGATCGAGTCCGACGAGATCGGCACGGTCGGCGTCGGCGAGGCCACGATACCGACGCTGATCAATTTCCACAATCTGCTGGAAATCAACGAGCAGGAATTCATGGCCGAGACCCAGGCCACCTTCAAGCTGGGCATCAGCTTCGAAGGCTGGCGCAACGTCAGGGAAGACTACATCCATTCCTTCGGCATCACCGGCACCGACCACTGGACCGCCGGCTTCCAGCACTTCTGGCACAAGGGCGTCGAGCGCGGCCTGGCCAGCGACTACGGCGACTACTGCCTGGAGCTGAAGGCCTCGCTGGAAAACCGCTTCGCCCATTTGCCGGACAACGGCATGAACTACGCCTACCACCTGGACGCCAGCCGCTACGCCAAATACCTGCGCCGCCTGAGCGAGCCGCGCGGCGTGCAGCGCATCGAAGGCAAGATCGTGCGCTACACCAAGCATGAGGACAACGGCGACGTCCGCTCGGTGGTGCTGGAATCGGGTCAGGAAATCGAAGGCGACCTGTTCATCGACTGCACCGGCTTCCGCGGCCTGCTGATCGGCGACGCCATGCAGGAACCGATGGAAGACTGGTCGCAATGGCTGTTCTGCGACCGCGCCATCGCCGTGCAGACCGAGTCGGTGGGCGACGCCGTGCCGCTGACGCGCTCGATGGCGCACCAGGCCGGCTGGCAGTGGCGCATACCGCTGCAGCACCGGGTCGGCAACGGCATCGTGTATTCGAGCCGCCACCTGGACGAGGACGCGGCGATGAAGCAGTTGATGAGCAACGTCGAAGGCAAGGCCTTGATCACGCCGCGCGTCATCAAGTTCAAGCCTTGC
Organism: Rugamonas rivuli; assembly: GCF_009380165.1. Lineage (GTDB taxonomy): Bacteria > Pseudomonadota > Gammaproteobacteria > Burkholderiales > Burkholderiaceae_D > Rugamonas > Rugamonas rivuli. The sequence goes on along the minus strand of NZ_WHUF01000010.1, from coordinate 79,301 downwards.
CAGCGCAAGCACACGTGGAAGGGCAATGTGGTGGCGATCGGTTTATCGAGCGGCTTCCTGGAGCCGATCGAATCGACCAGCATCCACCTGATCCAGCGCTCGGTGGTGCGGCTGATGCAGACCTTCCCGACCGACGGCATCAGCCAGGCCGACATCGACGAGTACAACAAGCAGTGCAACAGCGAGATCGAGCACATCCGCGATTTCATCATCCTGCACTACCACGTCAACAACCGCACCGACTCGCAGTTCTGGATCGATGCGCGCGAGATGAGCATTCCCGCCTCGCTGCGGCACCGCATAGCCCTGTTCCGCGAAACCGGCCGCGTGTTCCGCGTGCCGAACGAGCTGTTCGCGGAGAACTCGTGGATACAGGTGATGCTGGGCCAGGGCATCATGCCGCGCTCGCACCACCAGACCGCCGACCTGATGGGCGACGAAGAGCTCCAGCACTTCCTCGGCAGCATCAAGTCGCGGGTGGACCGCATCGTCGTGCAGCTGCCCAGCCACCAGGCGTATGTGGAACGCTACTGCGGCCGCGCGGAATCGGCCAAGGCCGCCTGATTTTTCCGCCACCCCCGACATGCCGCCCTCGTGGCGGCTTTTTTTATGTCATTTAGTTGCCCCACATGGATTACTGTAATGATAATATTGCCTTTCGATAACATACACGGCAGACACCGATGATCATCCTTCACGACACCTCCATCGACGACGATGTCGGCAACCAGCCCGACAGCGCCACGCAACTGGCCATCGGCGCCAGCGCCAACGGCAAGCTGGAGGTGGCAACCGACATCGATGTGTACAAGGTTTCCGTGATTGCGGGCCAGGTCTATGCGTTCCAGCTGCAACACGATGGCTTGCCGTCGCAATGGCCCAGCCTGGCCGTCACCGATGCGCAGTCCAAGCCGCTGGGCCTGCTCTCGCCGGGATCCGTCGACGGCTACAAGCTGTACACGGCCACGTCCACCGGCGATGTCTACCTGAACGTCAGCGAAGACCGCAACTATCAGCCGGTCGGCTACACGCTGTCGGCCGTCTCGCTGGGTGCCGACGACTACGGCAACGACCAGAAATCCGCCGGCAGCGTGGCCATCGGCGGCCAGGCCAAGGGAGCGCTCAGCTACGCCGGCGACGTCGACCTGATCAAGGTCGCGCTCAAGCAAGGCACGACCTACCAGTTCGACCTGCAAGCAGGCGACATCGGCGGACTCAATCCGCAGTACACCTATGTGTTCGAGCTGTACGACGCCAAGGGCAAATACGTCGCCAGCTACGACAACAGCTTCAGCTACAAGGCCGCCGGCACCGGCGACTACTTCCTGTCGATCAAGGCCGACCAGGTGGACGCCGCCGCCACCGGCAGCTACATCGTCAGCACCAGCGCGCAGGACGCCGCGCCACTACTGGCGGGACCGGTTGCCGGCGGCGTGGCGCGGCTCGGCCTCACCGACGCGCTGTCGCTGGACTTCGACCAGAAGATCCTGGCGCCCGACGGCAGCGGCATCACGCTCACCGACGCCGCCGGCAACGAGATCCCGCTGGCGGAAATCCTGAGCGTGAGCGGCTCCCACCTGACGATCGATCCCCTGGTCCACCTCGCGCCAGGCACGCGCTACACGCTGGACATCGCCGCCGACGCCATCAGCAACCTGAACGGCACCGGCTACGCCGGCCTGCACTACACCTTCACCACCGTGGCCGCGGCGGCCACCGGCACCGCCGGCAACGACATCCTGATCGGCAAGGAAAACGGCGCCGCCATCCACGGCCGCGCCGGCACCGACACCGTCATCTACGCCGGCAACGCCGGCAACTACGACATCCTCCAGCGCAACGGCCACGCCGAGATCAAACCGGTCAACGGCAGCGGCGGCACCGACATCCTCGACGGCGTCGAACGCCTGCTGTTCGACGACAAGACTGTCGCGCTCGATATCGACGGCGTCGGCGGCAAGGCTTACCGGCTGTACCAGGCCGCCTTCAACCGCGCGCCGGACGAGTCCGGCCTCGGCTACTGGATCGCCAACATGGACAAGGGCCTGAGCCTGCAGGCGACCGCCGGCTTCTTCATCGGCAGCGAAGAGTTCGGCCGGCGCTACGGCGCCAACCTCAGCGACGCGGACTTCGTGACCCAGCTGTACAACAACGTGCTGCACCGCGCGCCCGACGCCGGCGGCCATGCCTACTGGCTGCACGACCTGCAGATCGGCGTGCCGCGCGCCAACGTGCTGGCCAACTTCAGCGAAAGCCCGGAGAACCAGGCGGCGCTGGTCCAGGTCATCGGCAACGGCTTCAGCTACCTTCCATACAGCGTGTAACGCCAGCCCGGCCCGCCACGCACGACACCGCCTCCGGGCGGCGTTTTATTTTCCCCGTTGCGCCAGCCAGACATCCGCTGCGGACAACGGCGACAAGCGCTGACGGCAAATCATGTGATCCAGTTCGCTGATCGCGCTGTTACCCAGGTTCAGCTCATTCAGTTGCGCCAACAGCTCGGGCGCCATGGCGGCGGCGCATGCTTCGTGCGCAATCAGGGTGGCCTCGTCGCGGCCGCCGAGCAAGCCCTGCGGCTCCGCCAGCGCGCGGATGCGCAGGCCGTGGTGCAGGAACTGCGGGTGCCACAGCGGCACGACCAGCCATATGCCGCGGCGCACGGCCTCTTCATAACGGCGGAAGCAATCGTCTTCGCTGCCGTTTTCAAAGCGGTAGCCCAGCTGCTCCAGGCCGTACGCCGACATCATCTGGCGCGAAAAACGGCTGATGCCCGCGCCGGGATTGATGCCCTGCAAAAGCTTGTCCATGCGCGCGGCGACCGCCGGCGCGGCCAGATCGGCCACCGAGGCCACGACTTCCTCGGGCACATAATCGGGCACGCCCCAGATGCAATACGGTTCGTACAAAACGCCGAGCTTGCGCGTCCGCGCCAGATACGGCGCCAGATAAGCGCCATGGCTGGCCGACAGCCATGCCGAGGCCAGCATGTCGACCTCGCCGGCGCCGTAGCGGCGGAACATCTCTTCATGCGGCGAGGCCGAGCTTTGCACCGCATAGCCATGCCGCTCAAGGATGCGCTGGACCACGGCCGCGCTGGCGGCGTGAAAACTGAGGTCGATGTGGCCGAGCCTGATTACCTGCTTCATTCGATTTGCCTTTTGAAATTTTCTACCGTGAGCATGGTAGGCCGGCCGCGGCTATCCAAAAACGGGGAAAGCCAAGAAATACTTTCAAACAGAAGCAGAAAATGCGCCTGTCCACAGCCCGCAACACTCGATTGAAATATTTATCATTTCCATATTTTTTAAGTAGTAATATTACAGACCCATCCAGTCCTCAGATGACTGGAGTCATAAAATACGGAGACAGCATGAAACTTCACTGTAGTTTAGTTTCTCATTTGAAAACCGTCACGGCCATGGGCATGCTCGCCCTGCTGGCCGCCTGCGGCGGCAGCGACGGCGGCGCCACCGCCCCGGGCAACAAACTATTGGGCGGCAAGATGGTATCGGGACTGGCGGCGGCGCCGCCCGCCCCGGCCAACATCCGCATGCACTTCCACCGCGCCGCCGGCGACGCCAGCCAGTGGGGCGTGTACTCGTGGGACGGCCCGGTCAACCCCAGCCCGGGCTGGATCAGCGGCCGCTTCATGATGACCCAGAGCGACGATTTCGGCGGCTACGTCGACATCCCCGTCAACACCGCCAAATCGGCGATCTGGTTCCTGGTCACTGACGGCAGCGGCAACAAGAACTGCGGCAACGACCAGTCGGCCAACTTCGCGCCCGACATCGCCGCCAACGGCCAGGAAGTCTGGATGCTGGAAGGCGACTGCACCGTCTACAGCGCGCCGCCCGCCATCAGCTACGGCAACCTCAACAACGCCAGCGCGCACTGGCTGACGGCCGCCACGCTGGCCTGGCCGGGCGCGTCCGCCGACGGCAGCTACCGCCTGTACTACGCGGCCAACGGCGGCCTGGGCTCCAGCGCGGCCGGCGTCACCGGCGCCGACGGCAGCATCGCGCTGAACACCGGCGCGCTGCCGGCGCCGCTGCAGCAAAAATACCCGCACCTGGCCGGCGCCACCGCGCTGACCATGAGCGATGCCGACGCGGCAGGCATCGCCGCCAAGGCCAGCGGCCAGTTCGCCGTCGCCCGCTTCGACGCCAACGGCAAGCTGCTGCAAGTGACCTCGCTGCAGATGAGCGGCATGCTCGACAGCGTGTTCGCCCCGGCCGCCGCCAGCGCCACGCTGGGCCTGAGCTACGACCGCAACGGCGTGCCGACCTTCCGCGTATGGGCGCCGACCGCCAAGTCGGTCAGCCTCCAGCTCTATCCGGACGCCAGCAGCGCCAGCACGCTGACGCGCGCGATGAGCCGCGACGCCGCCAGCGGCGTGTGGAGCTACACCGCGCCGGACGCCGGCTGGGTCAACCGCTACTACTACACCTACAAGGTGCAGGTGCTGTCGCGCTGGGCCGGCAACACGCTGGTCGACAACAGCGTGACCGATCCCTACTCGTTCAGCCTGAACGCCAACAGCCAGCGCAGCTTCGTCGCCAACCTCGACAGCGCCGCGCTCAAGCCGGACGGCTGGGACCACCATCCGCTGCCGCGCCTGGACAGCCCGACCGACATCGCGCTGTACGAGCTGCACATCCGCGACTTCAGCGCCGGCGACGCCACGGTGCCGGCCGCGCACCGCGGCAAATACCTGGCCTTCACCGACCAGGACAGCAACGGCATGCGCCACCTGCGCCTGATGCAGCAATCCGGCCTGACCCACATCCACCTGCTGCCGTCGTTCGACTACGCCAGCGTCAACGAAGCCGGCTGCACCACGCCTACCATTCCCAACGCCGCCGCCGATTCCAGCGCGCAGCAGGCTGCCGTCGAGGCCACGCGCGGCGGCGACTGCTTCAACTGGGGCTACGATCCGGTCCACTACACGGCGCCGGAAGGCAGCTATTCCACCGACGCCAACGATGGCGCGGTGCGCGTGCGCGAGTTCCGCGCCATGGTGCAGGGCTTGCACAAGCAAGGCCTGCGGGTGACGATGGACGTGGTCTACAACCACACCAGCGCTTCGCAGCAGGGCCCGCTGTCGGTGCTCGACAAGATCGTGCCCGCCTACTACTACCGCCTCAACGCCGGCGGCGGCATCACCAACGACAGCTGCTGCGCCGACACCGCGTCCGAGAACGCCATGATGGCCAAGCTGATGATCGATTCCGTCAGCACCTGGGCGCGCGACTACAAGGTCGACAGCTTCCGCTTCGACATCATGGGCTTCACGCCGCTGGCGGTGATGAAGCAATTGCAGACCGCCGTCAACGGCGCGGCCGGACGCGACATCTACCTGTACGGCGAAGCCTGGAACTTCGGCGCCGTCGGCAACGACGCCCGCTTCGTGCAGGCGCGGCAGGCCAATATGTACGGCAGCGGCATCGGCTCGTTCAACGACCGCATCCGCGACAGCGTGCGCGGCGGCGGCTGCTGCGACAGCGGTTCCAGCCTGATCAGCCAGCAAGGCTACATCAACGGCGTCTACACCGATCCGAACGCGCAATCGACGCAAACCAGGGACGACTTGCTGCGCCTGGGCGACCTGGTCAAGGTGGCCTTGTCCGGCACGCTGCGCGACTACAGCTTTGTCGACCGCAGCGGCGCCCTGCGCAGCAACGCGCAGATCGACTACTTCGGCCAACAGGCGGGCTTTGCCGCCAGCCCGGCCGAGACCATCAACTACGTCGAAGCGCACGACAACCAGACGCTGTACGACCTCAACGCCTACAAGCTGCCGCTCGGCACCAGCATGGCCGACCGCGTGAAGGTGCAGAACCTGGGCGCGGCGATCAACATCCTGTCGCAGGGCGTGCCCTTCCTGCACGCGGGCCAGGAAATCCTGCGCTCGAAGTCGATGGACCGCGACAGCTACGACGCCGGCGACTGGTTCAACAAGCTCGACTACAGCTACCAGTCGAACAACTTCGGCGTCGGCCTGCCGATGGCGGGCGTCAACCAGGACAACTGGCCGCTGATGTCGCCGCTGCTGGCCAATCCGCTGCTCAAGCCGGACAGCGCCGCCATCGTCGGCGCGCGCAACGCCGTCAACGACTTGCTGGCGATCCGCCAGGACAGCAGCCTGTTCCGCCTGCGCACGGCGCAGGACGTGTCGGAGCGGCTGCGCTTCCATAACACCGGGCCGCAGCAGGTGCCGGGGATGATCGTCATGAGCATCGACGGCCAGCATCCGCGCCGCTACGACGGCGCCCGCTACAACGCGGTGGTGGTGCTGTTCAATGTCGACAAGGTGGCCCGCACCATCGCCGTGCCGGAGCTGGCCGGCCGCAAGCTGGCGCTGCACAAGGTGCTGTTGAACGCCGACGGCGGCAAGGGCGCGCGCCTGGGCAGCTACAGCAGCGCCGGCGGCAAGTTCAGCATCGCCGCGCGCAGCACCGCGGTGTTTGTCGAAGAGGCGGCGCACGCAGGGGATTGAAACCGGCGGCGCGTGGGTATTGGTGAGTTTTCATAATGGCAAAAATGCTAAAATGCAAAACTTAGCCCACCTGCGCGCCGCCCCCACCTCATGCCCTATACCGACGACTACAGCAGCAATTCTTCCACCACCGGCACGGTCGCCGTCGGTGGCACCACGCAGGGCAGCTTCGAGAGCCAATGGGACAGCGACTGGTTCAAAGTCCACCTGGAGGCAGGAACCTCCTACGTGTTTGCCATGACATCGATGTTTGGCATCGGCAATGACTATGTACTGAAGAACGCCAATTTAAATCTGTACTACGGCAACGTCAGCGTCGTTGCCGCCATGGGTGGCAACGACGCCGGCCCCGCCATCGCCTACACGCCCGCCGTCGGCGGCGACTATTTCATTGCAGCGGAAGGATATGCTGTCACCACTCTTCCGAACGGAAAACTCGACTACAAGATCTCGGCCGCGGTCCAGCAGCCCGATGCGCTGTCGGCCGATATCCACACCACCGGCGTGCTGGCGGCGGGGGCCACCGTGACCGGCCGCTTCGATGTCGCCGGCGATGTCGACTGGTATAAATTTCATGCGGAAGCAGGCCAGCATTACACCTTCTCCTACCCCAACGGATTGTTGCTCCCCACCTTCTTCTCCGTCTACGACGCCCAGGGCAAGGAGCTGGCCGATCCCTATGCGCCGTTGGAGCTGACCACAGCCGGCGACTACTTTGTCGCCGTCGGCGGCAACGTTGTGGGCGACTACAATCTGCGCGCGGTTAACCGCGTGGACGACTATTCGGGCAACGACAGCACCCCCGGCGTGCTTGTGGCAGGCAGCCAAATCACTGGCCGCCTGGACTACGGCTTCGATGCAGACCGCTTTCATATGCAGGTGCAAGCCGGCCAGATTTATACGATCAATCTCACCGGCGACCAGCGCGACAAAGACATCCTCCAGTTCCAGATCCTGGATGAGCAAGGCAAGCAGGTCGCGGAAGCCACGCCTCGCTCCGACGGCTCCAACCTGCTCCCCACGACCTTCACCGCGGCCACCAGCGGCACCTATTCCATCGTCGTCTCGGTGTTCGAATACCGCCACGCCGGCCACGATCCTTATACCCTCAAGGCATCGAACCCTATACCGGACGACTACGGCGGCAATGCCGCCTCGGCCTCGCCGATGAGCGTGGGCGCCACCATCGAGGGCGCCATCAACTTCGAACGCGATGTCGACGTCGTCAAGCTCGCGCTGCAGGGCGGCACCACGTATGTGCTGACCTTGACCCCGGACACCCCGATGAGCTCGCAGTCGCTGACGGTCACGGACAAGGATGGCAAGGCGATCGCCACGTCGAATTACCTGTACCCCGACACCAACTTCACGCCGGCGGCCAGCGGCGACTACTACGTCGCCATCACCGGCGTCAACGGCAGCCACTACAAGTTGACCGCCACCGCGCCGGCGGACGATTTCGGCGCCAGCGCCGGCGCCGCCGGCACGCTCGCCGTCGGCGGCAGCGCGACCGGCACGCTGGAGCGCAGCGCCGACCGCGACTGGTTCGCGATCGACATGACGGCCGGCGCCACCTATGAACTGTCGCTCAAGAATGGCACCGGCGCCAGACTGCTGAGCGGGAATTTTTCCACCGTTATGAATCTCGTCGATGGGCAAGGTCATGTGCTGGCCGGCGTCAGCAGCAACACCGAATCCCAGGGGCCGCAGCTGTCGTATCGGGCGGCCGCTACCGGCACTTATTATGTCGAGATGGTCGCCGGCCAGCAGACCGGCAACTATGTACTGAACGCGGCACTGGGTGCCGGCGACGACGCCGGCAACGATCCGGCCAGCGCCACCCGGATCAACTTCGGCGCCACCAACGGCAGGCTGGAAGTTTCCAGCGACAAGGACGTCTACAAGGTCGCCGTGCAGGCAGGCCAATACTATGGCTTCCAGATCGCGTCTGCAAATGGCGCATCAAGCCCGGGCCTGCCAGACTTGCTGATCACCGACAGCCAACCCTACTCAGGCGGCACTTCGATCTACCTGAGCTACGACCCCTCTGCCAACTATCAACTGTATTACGCGCGGGTAAGCGGCGACGCCTATCTGGCCGTCAGCGAACGTCCCGAGGCCGGCCCCACCAGCTATCAGTTGCTGGCCACGTCGCTGGGCAAGGATGACTACCGGGCCGACAAAGTACAGGACGCCAGCAGCCTGACGATCGGCGCCCCGATGAAGGGCACGCTCAACTATGCGGGAGACGTCGATACGGTCAAGGTGACGCTGCAGCAGGGCATGTCCTATGCCTTCGATTTGCACAACAACAGCCTGAATGCCAAATACGGCTACGGGGCTACGCTGTACAACAGCAACGGCACGCAGGTGGCGCATACCGGCGGGCCGTTCGGCTCGGCGTTCGGCTACAAGGCCGCCAGCAGCGGCGACTACTACCTGTCCGTGGCAGCCAACGTCACCGACACCCATGCCACCGGCGACTACACGCTGACCACCGCGCTGATGGACCCCGCGCCGCAACTGGCCGCGCCGGTCGCGGGCGCCAGCTCGCCGCTGGGATTGAGCGACAACATCCTGATCGACTTCAACCAGAAGATCGTGGTCTCCGCCAACAACAAGATCACGCTCACGGATGCCGACGGCAAGAACGTCCCGCTGGACTGGACCACGACCGGCGACGCCCCGCTCACCCATCTCGGGCTGCATGGCTGGCACCACCTCGCGCCAGGCGCCACCTACACGCTCGATATCTCGTCCGGCGCCATCGTCGACATGGCCGGCAATTCCTTCGCGGGCCTGCACTACACGTTCAGCACCGTCGCCGCCGCCGACACCGGCAGCAACGGCAACGACATCCTGCTCGGCCAGCCCAGCGGCGCGGCCATCCACGGCGGCGCCGGCACCGACACGGCGATCTTTGCCGGCCAGCGGATCGAGTACAACATCGTCCAGCACGACGGCCACACCGAGGTCAGCCAACGGTTCACCGGCGGCGGCACCAGCATCCTCGACGGCGTCGAACGCCTGCTGTTCGACGACAAGACCATCGCGCTCGATGTCGACGGCGTCGGCGGCAAGGCCTACCGCTTGTACCAGGCCGCCTTCGACCGCGCGCCGGACGAATCCGGCCTGGGCTACTGGATCGCCAATATGGACAAGGGCCTGAGCCTGCAGGCCACGGCCGGCTTCTTCATCGGCAGCGAAGAGTTCGGACGGCGCTATGGCGCCAACCTCAGCAATGAAGACTTCGTCACCCAGCTGTACAGCAACGTGCTGCACCGCGCGCCCGACGCCGAGGGCTACGCCTACTGGCTGCACGACTTGCAGATCGGCATAGCGCGCGCCAACGTGCTGGTCAACTTCAGCGAAAGCCCGGAGAACCAGGCGGCGCTGATCCACATCATCGGCAACGGCTTCAGCTACATCCCGTACAGCGTGTAAAAAACGGCCGGCGGATGCCAACTCGGTTATAGTGCCCTTGCGGCGGGAGCATACGCCGCGCCCTACCGTCATTCGACCTTCGAGGAATTGAAAATGAAAAAACTGTTCGTTGCCAGTCTGATCCTGTCCCTGAGCGGTGCGTTCGCAGTGACCGCCAACGCCGCCGAGCCGACGGCCCAGCAAAGCAAAATGAAAACCTGCAATGCCGACGCGACCGGTAAAAAAGGCGATGAGCGCAAAGCCTTCATGAAGCAGTGCCTGAGCGCCGACGCTCCGGCGGCGAAAGTGACGCAGCAGGACAAGATGAAGAAATGTAATGCCGACGCCACCGGCAAAAAAGGCGATGAGCGCAAGACCTTCATGAAGGAATGCCTGAGCAACAAGTAAGCCGCCGCCAGCAGCGTAAAAAAACGCCATGTGCGCTTGCGACGTTCAAGACCGTCGCAACGCCACATGGCGTTTTTTTTGGCGCTACGCCGTCGAGCCGGCCCCGGCCGAATGCCGCTGCTGGCGCTGCTGGCGGCGATACAGCACCAGCGTCGCGCACAGCCCGCACACGGCGGCAAACGTCATCCACCAGCCCGGCGCGCTCTTGTCGCCGGTGTATTCGATCAGGCCGGTGGCGATGGCCGGCGTGAAGCCGCCGAACACCGCCGTCGCCAGGCTGTAGGCCAGCGAGAAGCCCACCGTGCGCACCTCGACCGGCATCACCTCGGTCAGCGCCACCACCATCGCGCCGTTGTAGCTGGCGTACAGGAAGGACAGCCACAGCTCCACGCCCAGCATGCGGCCGAAGCTGGGCGACTGCACCAGCCAGTGCAGCGCCGGGTAGGCGGTGAAGATGGCCAGCACGGTAAAGCAGATCAGCAGCGGACGGCGGCCGACGCGGTCCGACAAGGAGCCCATCACCGGCAGCCACAGGAAGTTCGACACGCCCACGCACAGCGTCACCATCAGCGCGTCGGCGGTCGACAGGTGCAGCACGTTCTTGCCGAAAGTCGGCGTGTAGACGGTGATCAGGTAGAACGACACGGTGGTCATCGCCACCAGCATCATGCCGGAGATCACCAGCGCCCAGTTGTTGAGCATGGAGCGGAAGATTTCCTTCACCTCCGGGCGGTGCTTGCGCGCCTTGAATTCCTCGGTCTCCTGCAGCGAGCGGCGGATCACGAACAACACCGGCACGATCAGGCAGCCGACGAAGAAGGGGATGCGCCAGCCCCAGGCGCCGACCTCGGCCGGCGACAGCCACTGGTTCAGGCCGAAGCCCAGCGCGGCGGCGGCCACCACCGCCACCTGCTGGCTGGCCGACTGCCAGCTGACATAAAAGCCCTTGCGGCCCGGCGTGGCCATTTCCGACAGGTAGACCGACACCCCGCCCAGCTCGACGCCGGCCGAGAAGCCCTGCAGCAGGCGGCCGGTCAGCACCAGCGCCGGCGCCAGGTAGCCGATGCTGTCGTAGCCCGGCACGCAGGCGATCAGCAAGGTGCCCAGCGCCATCAGCGCCAGCGTGACGATCAGGCCCTGGCGGCGGCCGACGCGGTCGACATAGGCGCCGAGGATGATGGCGCCCAGCGGGCGCATCAGGAAGCCGGCGCCGAAGGTCATGAAGGTCATCATCAGCGAGGCGACTTCATCGCCGCTGGGGAAGAAGGCCTTGGCGATGGCGTTGGCGTAAAAGCCGAACAGGAAGAAGTCGAACATCTCCATGAAGTTGCCGCTGACGACGCGGAAAACCGTGCTGAAGCGCGACTGCTGGGGGTGGGAAGCGGTAGAGGAAGTCATGACATGTCTCGCGGTTGATGCTTTGTTATCGTTCGAATCGCGCCCGCAACGAGGGGCGTCTGGCGATGATACGCCGCTTTGCTTTCATTTTCCCTTCAACGCCCCGCCGTTTATCGTAGCCTTAGCGCAACACAATGCCGTTTTTTTGCAGTTTGTCGCAAACTTGTCGGCAGCGGCGGCCAGCTTCAGTAAGATTAACATTGTTAAAATTAACAACGTTAAATTTCATCACTTACCGAGGTCTTACCATGCGCCGTACCGCTGCCGCCGTCCTGATCCCCGCCCTGTTCGCCCTGAGCGCCGCCGCCCAGGCCGCCGAATCGACCCGTTCCCTGCCATCCTTCGTCGCCATCAGCGCCAAGGGCGCGTTCGCCATGACGGTGGAGGTGGGCAAGACGCAATCGGTGGTGGTCAGCGGCGAAGACAAGTTCGTCGCCGCGCTCAAGACCGAGGTGGTGGACAACGAGCTGCGCATCACCGTGCCGGACCAGAGCTTCAAGTCGTCGCAGAAAGACCCGCGCATCACCATCACGGTGCCGTCGCTGAGCCGCGTCAAGGTCGAAGGCGCCGGCGAAACCATCCTCAACAAGGTCAACACCGACCGCCTCGACATCGGCTACCTGGGCGCCGGCCACCTGGTCGCCAACGGCAAGGTCAAGTACCTGCGCGTCAACGCCAGGGGCGTCGGCGAGGTCGATACCAAATCGCTAGTGGCTGAGCGGGTGGACGTCAACTTCGAAGGCGTCGGCCATGTCAGCGTGCACGCCACCGACCTGCTCAACGCGGTCGCCAAGGGCATGGGCGAGCTGGACTACTACGGCCACCCGAAAACCGTCAACAAATCGGTGGCCGGTATCGGCAGCGTCAACGCCAGGGACTAACTTGCCCTGCTGACACGCCGGGCGATTGCGGGTACTATCAAAGCACCGAATCAAGACCCCAACCCGCAACGCATTCCGGAGGCAGGAACGGTGGCTGTGCCGAACGACATCGCGCACTGGCGCGCGCAAATCTTTGCGAAGCTGCTGCTGGTCGTGTTCCTGCTCGGATCGGCCACCGCCGTGCCCAGCGTGCTGCTGGCCGCCAGCGAAGGCCTGTGGTCCATCGTCGTCATCGACATCGTCGCGCTGCTGTGGCTGGCCGGCATCTGGCGCCTGCGGCGCCTGCCCTACACCCTGCGCGTGCTCAACTTCCTGGCGGTCGCCTTCATCGTCGGCATCGGCCTGCTGCTCAAGGTCGGGCCGGTCAGCCAGATCTACCTGATGGCCATCCCGGTGCTGGCGGCGCTGCTGCTGGGCCTGCGGCCGGCGCTGTGGACGCTGGGCCTGGCCGGGCTGGCGGTGATGGTGGTCGGCTTCGAGCAGAACTCCAAGCTGTACATCGAAGGCATGCCGGACTACGGCTTCCTCAAGGCCGCCATCGTCACCATCAACTTCATGTTCATGACGGCGGTGCTGACGCTGTCCTGCGCCGTACTGCTGCAGCACCTGGCGCGCTCCTTCAGCGAACTGCAAAGCCACCAGGCCGAACTGTCGGCGCTGAACGCCGAACTGCGCCTGACCTCGGCAGCCGTGTCGCGCCTGAACGACATGGTGCTGATCGCCGAAGTCAGGCAGGAAGGCGGCGCGGCGGCCCAGCACATCATCTTCGTCAACGAAGCCTTCGAGCGCCGCACCGGCTACCGGCGCGGCGAAGTGCTGGGCCGCAGCCTGCGCCTGCTGCAGGGGCCGGACACGGAAACGGCGGTGCTGGACCACATCGAGCGCGCCATGGCGCGCAGCGAGGCGGTGCGCGCCGAGCTGCTCAACTACACCAAGGCCGGCGAGCCGTACTGGGTGGAGACCGAGCTGGTGCCGTTCGCCGACGAGGGCGGCGTCAACACCCACTGGGTGGCGGTGGAGCGCGACATCACCGAGCGCAAGAAATCGCAGGACGATATCCACCGCCTGGCCTTCTTCGACGTGCTGACCGGCCTGCCCAACCGCCGCCTGCTGATGGACCGCATCGACAAGCTGCTGGCCAGCTCCGAGCGCGGCGCCACCTACAGCGCGGTGATGTTCATCGACCTGGACCGCTTCAAGACCATCAACGACGCGCGCGGCCACGCCACCGGCGACGCCCTGCTGTGCAACGCCGCCGCCCGCCTGTCGCAGCTGATGCGCAAGGCCGACACCGTGGCGCGCATCGGCGGCGACGAATTCGTGGTGCTGCTCGGCCACCTGGCGCACGACCTGCACGCCGCCACCCACGCGGCGCTGACGGTGGCCGAGAAGATCCGCGTCGCCATCGGCCGCGACGTCGAGATCGAAGGCCAGAGCTACAACTCCACCGCCAGCATCGGCGTCACCATGCTGCCCAAGAGCGGCGCCGCCGCCGAGGGCCAGAGCGCGCAGGACCTGCTGCGCGAAGCCGACACCGCGATGTACCGCGCCAAGGCCGAAGGCCGCAACGGCATCGCCTTCTTCGAGACGGCGATGCAGGCCGAAGTCGAGCGGCGCCTGACCCTGGAGCGCGACCTGGCCGCAGCGCTGGCCGCCGGTGAGCTGCAGATGCACGTGCAGGCCCAGGTCGACCGCACCGGCCGCACCGTCGGCGGCGAGCTGCTGATGCGCTGGCCGCTGGCCGGCGGCGACATGGTGCCGCCGAACGTGTTCATCCCGGTGGCCGAGGAATCGGGGCTGATCGTCGAACTGGGCGCGTGGGCGCTGCGCCAGGCCTGCGAGGCGGTGCTGCGGCTGGCGCAGGCCGGGATGGCGATGCCGCTGTCGGTCAACGTCAGCCCGACCCAGTTCCGCCAGGCCGATTTCGTCGAGGTGGTGCAGCGCACGCTGGCCGACACCGGCGCCCCGGCCGCGATGCTGGTGCTGGAAGTGACCGAGGGCCTGTTGATCGACAAGATGGACGAAACCATCGCCCGCATGCACCAGCTGGCGGCGCTGGGGCTGCGCTTCTCGATCGACGATTTCGGCACCGGCTATTCCAGCCTGGCCTACCTGAAGAAGATGCCGCTGTACGAGTTGAAGATAGACCGCAGCTTCATCATGGACACGCCGGACGACGCCAACAGCCGCGCGCTGGTGCAATCCATCCTGGCGATGGCCGGCCACCTGGGGCTGCGGGTGGTGGCCGAGGGCGTGGAGACCCAGGCCCAGGCCGATTTCCTGATCGCCAATGCCTGCGCCTGCATGCAGGGCTATCTGTATGCGCGGCCGATGCCGCTGGCGGCATTGATCGAACGATTACAAAGCAATACGGCAGTGGCGGCCGCATAAGCCATCGACAACTGGGGAGGACGACGCAATGAAACTGACAGTCGCACACAAGATGATCGTTTTGGCCGGCGCCGCATTGGCCGGCATCCTGCTGCTGGCCGGAGTGAGCCAGTACCAGATGGACAAGGTCTACGAATCGGCCAGCTATTCGACCGTGAACACGGTACCCAGCCTGGTGGTGCTGGACCGGCTGCGGGACGCCTTCCTGCGCATGCGCATCCGCGTCAACCAGCACGTGCTCAATACCGACGACAAGAAGATGGCGGAGATCGACACCCAGGTGGCCGACATGCGCAAGGCGGTCGACGACAACCTGAAAAAATACGAGGCCCTGCTGTCGGACGACAAGGACAAGTCCATCCTGGCGCGCGAGAAGGAATCGTGGGCCAAGGTGCAGCCGCAGATCGAGGCAGTGCTGGTGGAGTCGCGCGCCAACCGCAACGAGAAGGCGCGCATCGCGCTGGAGCAGGCCAGGCCCGAGATCCAGGTGATGCAGGCCGCCATCGACAACCACTTCGACTACAACATCGAGCTGGGCAAGAAAGGTTCCGACGACGCGGAGGCGATGAAGAGGGTGGCGATGCGCAACTCCATCATCATCGCCGCCGCCACGCTGGTGGTGGTGGCGCTGATCGCCGCCTTCATCACGCGCGTGCTGCTGCGCCAGCTGGGCGGCGAACCGGATTACGCCGCCCACATCGTCAACCGCGTGGCCTCCGGCGACCTGACCGAGCAGGTACGCATCAAGCCGGGCGACACCACCAGCCTGCTGGCGGCGATGAACACCATGGTCACCAACCTGTCGCGGGTGGTCAGCGAAGTCAATGACGGCGCCGAGGCGCTGGCCAGCGCTTCGGAGGAAGTCAGCGCCACCGCGCAGTCGCTGTCGCAGGGCGCCAGCGAGCAGGCGGCGGCGGCCGAGGAATCGAGCGCCGCCATCGAACAGATGTCGGCCTCGATCGCGCAGAACACCGAGAACGCCAAAGTCACCGACGGCATGGCCGGCAAGGCCGCGCAGGAAGCCGGCGAAGGCGGCGAGGCGGTGCGCTCGACGGTGACGGCGATGCGCGAGATCGCCAAGAAGATCGGCATCATCGACGATATCGCCTACCAGACCAACCTGCTGGCGCTGAACGCGGCCATCGAGGCGGCGCGCGCCGGCGAGCATGGCAAGGGCTTCGCGGTGGTGGCGGCCGAGGTGCGCAAGCTGGCCGAACGCAGTCAGGTGGCGGCGCAGGAGATCGAGCAGGTCGCCAGCGGCAGCGTCAGCCTGGCCGAGAAGGCCGGCGCGCTGCTCGACACCATGCTGCCCAACATCAAGCGCACCTCGGACCTGGTGCAGGAGATCACGGCGGCGTCGGAGGAGCAGAGCGCGGGCGCGGGCCAGATCAATTCCGCCATGAGCCAGTTGAGCCAGACCACGCAGATGAACGCCTCCAGTTCCGAGCAGCTGGCCGCCACCGCCGAGGAAATGAGCGGCCAGGCGGAGCAACTCCAAAGTTCGATGTCCTTCTTTAAGGTGCGCTGACAAACGATGATAATCATTTATACCGTTTTATCCCTGGCGGCGGCGCTGTTGGCCGCCGTCCTGCTGTTCGAACGCGTGGCGCCGGTGAGGGCGGCGCGGCTGGGCATGGCGCTGGAGCGGCGCCGCGCCGGCCTGCGGCTGCGCCAGGCCGCCCTGCCCGGCTGCTCCATGCCCTACCTGGAGGGCGGCAGCGGCGAAGTCCTGGTGCTGGTGCACGGCTTCGCCGGCGACAAGGACAACTTCACCCGCATCGCCCGCTTCCTGACGCCGCGCTACCGCGTGCTGATCCCCGACCTGCCCGGCTTCGGCGACGCCAGCCGCGATCCGCAGGCCGGCTACGCCATCGCCGAGCAGGTCGAACGGCTGCGCATCTTCCTCGACCGCCATGCGCCGGGGCGGGTCCATCTGGGAGGGAATTCGATGGGCGGCTACATCGCCGCGCAATTCGCCGCCGGCCATCCCGAGCGGGTGGCCAGCCTGTGGCTGCTGGATGCGGCGGGCACCGAGGCCGCGCAAAGCTCGCCCGCGCTGACCGGCTACCGCGCCACCGGCGCCATGCCGCTGCTGGTGCCGCGGGAGCGCGACTTCGCGCAGCTGATCGCCAGTTCCTCGCAGCGCGCCTTCTTCCTGCCGTACTCGGTGCGCACCGCGCTGGCGCGGCGGGCCGTGGCCGACTTCGCGCTGCACACGGCGATCATGCGCCAGGTGACGGCGTCGCCGCTGCTGGAGCGGCAGTTCCATGGCTTGCGCACGCCGGCGCTGATCGTTTGGGGAGAAGAAGACCGCATCCTGCATCCGTCCGGGGCCGCCGCGCTGGCCGCGCTGTTCGGCGAGCACCGCGTGATCCTGATGCCGGGCATCGGCCACCTGCCGATGCTGGAGGCGCCGCGCCGCAGCGCCCATGACTACTTCGACTTCCGCCGCCGGCTGGCGCAGGCGGCGGACCATGCGTCGCCGGCGGCCGGCGCAGAACCGGCCGCCGAAGCGCTGCTTACTGAACCACGCTGACGCGCTTGCCTGTCAGCGTGCGCTGGGCCGGGTTGCCGTACACGGTGACGCGGCCGGAGCCGGAAGCGTCGGCCACCACCGACTGGCTGACGCCGGCCGAGATGCTGCCGGAGCCGTTCGACGACAGTTCCGCGCTCTGGCTGGTCAGGCCGGCCAGGTCGGCGCTGCCCGAACCGAACAGGCGCACCGTCATATTGCGCACGGTGCCGCTGGCGTTGGCGCCGCCGGAGCCGTGGATGTCCAGGCTGAGCGTGTCGCCGTTCAGGCGGCCCAGGTCCAGGCGCCCGGAGCCGTTGATGCTGGCGACGGTGGAACCGCTTTGCAGGCCGCTGGCATTGACGCCGCCGGAACCGTTGACGCGCGCATCGAGGCGGCTGACGCTACCCGACAACTGCACCTGGCGCGAACCGTTCTGGCTCAGGCTCAGCGCGCCGCCGTTCAAGCCGCTGACCGTCAGGCGCCCGGAGCCGTTCGACTGGATCTGGCGCAGCTGCGGCGTGGTGTAGATCACGCGCAGCGGGCCGGAACTCTGGATGCGGCCTTCGACCCACACCCGCAGCGAGCCGCCGCTGGCGTCGGTGCGCAGCATCGGCAGCAGGTTGCTGTCGCCTTCGACCTGCAGCGACGGCGCATCGCCGACCCGCACTTCGACCACGACCGGGCCGTTGATATCGATGCCGTCGGTGCTGCCAGCGTCGCGGCGTTCGACAGCTTGCTGGCCGTTGCCCTGCACCGCCGAGCTGCCGAAAGCCGAATTGAAATGGACGTTGCCGTTGCCGTCGTCCGGAACGACGATGACGGCGCAGCCGGCGAGCGTGGCGAAGGCGGTGATGACGGCGATGGAGATGGCGGTACGCATGATGGGGATGTCCCTGAAGTTATAGTATCGACACTGTAGCGCCGCCACCCGCGCACCGCCCGCGCCGTGCGACGAACGGCAGAAAACGGGGGCTAAAACGTTCAAAGGGCGCCATGGGCGCCCTTTGCTGCGGCTATGGGCCGACTTCGCACAACTGGTAGGGATAGGGCTCGTTGCCGATCGCCGCGCGGTGCACGCGGCAGGTGTCGAGCCGCACGTGCAGGCCGTAGCGCTGCAAGTCCTGGGCCGCCTTCTGCTGCACTTCCAGGTTGCGGGCCGCCAGGTCCATGCGGTATGGCGGCAGCAGCTCCAGGCGGCAGCGCGGCCCGTCCGGCTGCGCCAGCATCTCGACGCCGACGTGGAAGCGCACCTTCTTCATCATCCGCTCCAGCCGCGCGCAGCCGGCGTCGCTGCCGGTCTGGCCCAGCCAGGACACCAGCAGGTTTTTCTTCTCCAGCGTGATCTCCTCGTGGTTGGCGGCGCCGATCAGCATCACATAGTGGGTGCCGGAGCGGCTGGCCGCTATCGCGCGGATGCGCTCCAGGTAGGCCGGCGACTCCGGGAAGCCGCCCGCCAGCGCCACCACCGGCACCTGCGGCGGCAGCAGGGTGGCCATCCAGCCCATAGGCGGATCGCCGTGCGCGGTGTAGACCAGGCTGTGGGCCGGATCGGGCAGGCCGGGATCGTCGGCGCTGAAGCCGTTGGCGGTCCAGCCGCTGTGGCCCCAGGTGCTGAAGGGGAAGACCACGATGGCGCACAAGGTCAGCACCCAGGCGCCGGCGCGGCGGGCCAGCGCCGGCTTGCACAGGCGCTGCAGCAGCAGCCACACCGCCAGCGGCGCGAGCAGCTCCAGCGGCACCAGGTAGCGGTAGATGCCGAACAGCTTGAGCCAGCCCACATAGCCCAGCGCAAAGAACACCAGCACGAAGCGCGTGCGGCCGTCGGCGTCCGCTGCCGACGCAGGCGCCGATGCCGGTGCAGGGGCGCTGCGCAGGCGGCCGGCCACCAGGCGCAGCGCCAGCGCGATGAACAGCAGGTAGACCACGGGCCAGATCAGCTGGCGCATCACCAGCTCGGACACGCGATGGCCGTCCAGCGTGAAGATGAAAGGCCACAGCAGCGCTTCCGCCAGGCCGTGCGGCAGGTGCGCGGTGTCCGCCACGCCGACCGGCAGCGCCAGCGGGCTGCGGAACAAGTCGTTCATTTGCGGGAACAGCGGATTGCCGAAGGTCTGCCACATGCGCAGGAACCAGTGGCCGGCGGTGGCGGCCAGCCCGGCCAGCACCGCCACGCCGTACACCAGCGACAGGCGCAGGCGCTGCCACCAGCTGCCGCCCATGGTCAGCAGCGCCATGCACAGCGCCAGCGCGAAGGTGGCGTTGGTCAGCTTCAGGCCCGTGCCCAGGCCCATGACCAGGCCGGACAAGGCCAGCCAGCCGACGGCGCCCCGGTCCAGGGCACGCCAGCGCGGCCAGTGGCGCAGCACCAGGTACAGCGACGCCAGCACGAACAGCGCGATCATGTTGTCGCCCATCGAGTTGCCCAGTTCGGACAGGAAGCCCGCGCCCAGCGTGCCGGCCAGCGCCAGCAGCAGCGGCAGGCGATGGCGGTCGGCGGCGTCCGGCGCCGGCAGCAGCAGGCGCGCGATGGCCAGCACCAGCACGAAGTTCAGGCCGTGCAGCGCGCCCATGGCGAAACCGGCCAGCGGCGCAGGCAGCGCGCGGTTCAAACCGTAGTACAGCAGGTCCAGCGTAGGATTGAAGTAGCTTTGCCACTGCCCCGGCGACAGGTCGAAGCCGATGCGGCCGTTGAGCAGCGCGTAGGCGTTGTAGAGGTGGTAGTTGCGCAGGTCCCAGTTATTGTCCTGGCCCAGCAGCAGCGACAGTGCGCCGAATAGCAGCGGCGCCAGCCAGGCGGCGTGGCGCAGGGCGCCGGGGCGGTTGAAGCGCGCGGTGCGGCGGTCGTACCAGCGCCCGATGGCGCCGAAAAAATTCTGCATAAGGTGAAGTGGAGTGAGGCGCGCGGCGAAGGCCGGGCAAAGCGGCGATGGTATCATGGCGGCACCGACTTTCCTCTGCCACCGCCCATCATGACGACTCACGCCTCCCCTTCCGCCGCCGACAGCCTGACCGCGCTGCGCGACCTGACCCGCCAGTTCGCCGGCGAGCGCGATTGGCAGCAGTTCCACACGCCGAAGAACCTGGCCATGGCGCTGTCGGTGGAAGTGGCGGAACTGGCCGAGCATTTCCAGTGGCTGAAGACCGGCGCCGACGACGAACTCGATGACGCCAAACGCACCGCCATCCGCCACGAGCTGGCCGACGTGCTGCTCTACCTGGTGCAGCTGGCCGACAAGCGCGGCGTCGACCTGTACGCGGCCGCGGTGGAAAAGATGGCGCTCAATGCGGTCAAGTATCCGGCTGCCCAAGTGCGCGGCGACGCCCGCAAGTACAACGAATACTGAAGCTTTCCCTACTGCGGACGGCGCACCGCGCGCACCTTGCCACTGCCGCCGCCACCGGCGTAGAACAGCCCTGCGCCGTCCGATTCCAGGCCGCTGACGCCTACGCCTTCCGGCATCTCCAGCCGCTCCAGCACGGCGCCGCTGTGCGGATCGATGCGGCGGATATCGCTCTCGTCCCCTTCCCAGGTACCGTGCCACAACTCGCCGTCCACCCAGCTGACGCCGGTGACGAAGCGGTTCGAAGCTATGCTGCGGATGACCGCGCCGGTGGCCGGGTCGACCTGGTGGATCTTGCGGTCGCGGTACTGGCCCACCCACAGGCTGCCCTCGGCCCAGGCCAGGCCGGAGTCGTAGCCGTCGCCCGGCGCCGGGATCGACGCCAGCACCTGGCCGCTGGCGGGGTCGATCTTGTCGATGCGCCGTTCGGCGATCTGGTACAGATACGTGCCGTCGAAGGCGGTGCCGGCGTCGCTGGCGATATCCAGCGCGCAGGTAGTGTCGCCGCTGGCGGGATCGAAGGCGATCAATTTGGCGCCGGTCGCGGCCCAGACGCGCTGGCCGTCGTGGGTGACGCCGTGGATGCGCTCGACGCCGTCGAAGGGGCCGTATTCGCGCACGATTTCGGCCGGCCGGGTCTTGGTTTTGGATTTGCTGGTGTTCATTGCTGCCTCCTGAGTCGGTTGGGTGGGCCGCATCGCGGCGCCGCAAGTGAACTTTATTCCAACGGCAGCGCCGCAGGGAGTAACAAGATTGTCGTGTATCCGGCCAGCGGCGGCGCCAGCCAGCGGCGCGTGCGCGCGCGGCCGATGGGACGCACGCGGCCGGCCTCCTCCAGCTCGGCCAATGCGCGCTGCACGGTGCGCTGGCTGGCGCCCAGGGCCAGCGCCAAGGCCGATGTCGACCAGGCCGCGCCGTCGGACAGCAGCGCCACCAGCGCGGCCTGCTCGCCGGCGATGGGCGGGGCCAGCACGGCGACATCGCGTCCCGCCAGCGGCTGCAGGACGAAGCCGCGCGCGGTGGCGGCGATCTGCGCCTGATCGGCGACCAGCGCGCGCAGGCGGCCGATTTCGACCCGCAGGCGGGCGCGGTGGGTGGCGTCGGGGTCGCGGGTGCGGAAGGCGGATTCGATCAGCGCTTCGCGGGCGACGTCGCCGGGCCAGGCCTCGGCCAGCGAGCGCGCCAGGGCGAACAGCAGCGGGCGGCGGGCCAGCGGTTGCCACTTGCCGCCGCTGCCCAGTCCACGACGACAGGCGTCGACCATCAGTGTGTCGGAGGCCAGCAGCGCCGCCACTTCGCCTAGGCGCAGCAATTGCTCGCCGCCGGCCGCCAGGCGCAATGCGGCGGGACGGTCGAGCGCTGAGCGGGCCTCCGCCACTTCGGCCAGCAGCGCCGGAATGCCGGCCCGCTCGGCCGCCGCGTGGGCCTGCTCCAGCGCCGCCTGCGCGGGGCCAATGCGCAGTGAACGCAGCGCCAGCTCCGCTGCAGCCAGCCCGGCCACCGCCGCCAGTGCAGGCGGCACGGGCAAGGTGGCGCGTGCGACGCGCGCGTCGGACTGCGCCAGCGCCGCGCCGGCTTCTTCCAGGCGGCCGAGCAGCAGCAGGCGGCGTACCGCGATCAGCCGGGCATGCAGCGCGTTGGCGTGGTCGGCGTGCGCGTCCAGCGTGGCTATCGCCGCCGTCAGCGCGCGCGGCGATGCGGTGAAGTCGCGCACGGCCAGCGCCACCTCGGCCTCGGCGATCACGCAGCGGGCACGCGACAATTCTTCATGGGAGCCGAAACCGCGCGCGGCCCGCCGCAGCAATTCACGCGCACGACCATGCTCGCCCAGCTGGGCCATGGCGATGCCGCGCAAGGCCAGCGCGGGCGGGTCGTCGCGCAGGGCGACGCGTTTGAGGGCGCCGAGCGCGTCCCCGGCTGCGAGGGCGCGTGCGGAGGCGGCGATCAGGGAATCCATGGTGGCGGCGCGCGGGAAGGCGCTACCGGCCCAGCGCCTTGCGGATCTGTGCCGACACGATGGTCCACGACGGCGAGCTGGCCGCCACCTCGTCGTAATGGCTACCGCCCGGCAGCACGATCACCTCGGCCTGGTCGCCCGCCGCCTGGGCGCGGCGCGCATAATCCTGCCCCGCGCGCAGCGGCGAGATGGTATCGAATTCTCCGTGGATCAGCACCGTGCGCACGCCGGCCGGCAGCAGCTCGGCGGGCGACGTGTCGGAAAAGATGTCCGGCCGCGCCGCGCTGGCGGTGCCGGCCAACTGCGCCATGTCGCGGTCGCAGCTGGTCTTGATCAGCGACTGCTCGTTGCGCAGATCGGCCAGCCCGCCCAGGCTGATCACGGTGGACACCGGCAGCGGATCGGCCACATACAAGGGACTGCTGCGTGGCAGACGCGCGCGCGAAGCCGCCCACTGCGCCAGATGGCCGCCGGCCGAATGCCCGACCAGCACGATGCGCGACAGGTCCAGGCGACGCTCCGTCGCCAACGTACGCAGGCGATCCAGCGCCGTGGCGACGTCGTGGTACATGCCGGGATAGCCGCCGCCCTCCTCGTCGAAGCGGCGATACTCGACGTTCCAGACCGCGATGCCCTGCTGCTGCAAGGCCCCTGCCATATTGTGCATCTGCGTGATGCCGCCGAACTCCTTGGTCCAGCAGCCGCCATGGACGATCACCGCGACCGGGAACGGGCCGTCGCCGGGCGGCTGGAACAGTTCCGCGAACTGCGAAGGCGCCGGGCCGTAAGCCACATGCTGCGTCGGCGCCGGGCCGCTCAGCGCCAGATAATCCTGCAAAGTCATGGGTGCGGCGGCAATGGCTGCCGCCAGCAAGGTCGTTCCCACAGTATTCAACATGCGTGCGCTCCGTTTGACGATACCGTCATGCTACACGCAAAACCCCTGGGGTCAAGTCTGACAATCGGACACGAACTCCACCGTAGAAGCCTCTACAGCGGAGCTCGTGTCCAAATGTCAGACTTGACCCCAGGGT
Organism: Rugamonas rivuli; assembly: GCF_009380165.1. GTDB lineage: Bacteria > Pseudomonadota > Gammaproteobacteria > Burkholderiales > Burkholderiaceae_D > Rugamonas > Rugamonas rivuli. The sequence continues at coordinate 55,454 of NZ_WHUF01000010.1, read as the reverse complement.
TGGTTTAGAACTTGTAGTTGGCGCGGGCGTAGTAGTAGCCGCCGTTGATGCCGAACGGCGAGAACGATGGCAGCACCGTCACCGCCGCGTTGTCGCCGGCGGCGCGCTGGTCAGCCAGCAGCGCCGGATTCACGCCATCCGGATACTTGTTGAACAGGTTGTTGGCCCCCACCGCCACCGACCACGCGGAATTGATCTTGTAGCCCACCTCCAGGTCGGTGATGGCCTTGGCCGAGATCTCGGTCTTGTGGTACACCGATCCGTCCTCGCTGCCATACTCCGACGACTTGCCGTAGATCGCCTCGCGCAGGTTAATGGTCCAGGCACCGATCTTCCACAACGCGCCCAGGTTGACCCGCACCCTCGGCGACGCCGTCTCCAGGTCCGAGATCGCAGTCTGGTCCAGCAGCGTTTGCGGCAGCAGCTGGGCCGGCGCCTGGTTGATCTTGGTGACTTCGACCTTGTTGTAGTTGGCCGCCACCGACCAATCCACCTTGCCCGCCGTGCCGTAGCTCTGGTTCAGCGTGGCGACGAACTCCAGCCCCCGGCTGCGCGTATCGACCGCGTTGGAGAAGATGTTGATGCCGGTCTGGCTGACGGTGCTGTCGAGGACATTGCCGTTGGCCTTGATCGCCGCCACCACCGCCGGCGAGTTGACCGATCCACCCGAGCCGTACAAGGCGCCCGAACCGACGATGCGGTCGCGGATCTTGATCTGGTAGACATCCAGCGTAATGGCCAGGTTGGCGGCCGGATTCAGCACCAGGCCGACACTGAAGTTGGTCGAGCGTTCAGGCTTGAGGCCATCCACGCCCACCAGCTTGGCGCCCGCCGAATTCGGCGCCAGCTGCACGAAGGCGCTGGTCGGGCTGACGTTGGTGGCCGAGTAGTATTCCTCGGCCAGCGTCGGCGCGCGGAAGCCGTTGCTGAAGGTGCCGCGCATGCCCAGCGCCGGCGAGACGTCGTAGCGGGCCGTGAACTTGCCCACCTTGGCGTTGCCGAAATCGCTGAAGTGCTCGTAGCGGCCGGCCAGGTCCAGCGTCAGGTCGGTAATCGGATTGCCGGCCAGGTCGACATAGGCCGCTTCGTTGGTGCGGCGGTGGCTGCCGGCGTCGGTCAGCGAGAAGCCCGGATACGACTGCGAGCCTTCCTTGTAGCGCGAGGCGGCGTCGCCCGCTTCGATCTCGTACTTGTCGATGCGGTGCTCAAGGCCGGCCGCCACGTTCAGCGGCTTGGCCCAGCCGATAGCAAACTCGCGGCTCGCCTCCAGCGTGGTGGTCAGCTGGCTGGCGATGAAGGAGCCGGCATGGAACACGGTCGGCGTGGTGCCGGTGTCGTTGAACAGCGAGACGTTGCCGGAATCGGCCACACCGATCTTGCTGGTGTCCTTGCCGTAGGTGCTGCTCAGGTCCATATTCCAGCCGCCCACCACGCCCTTGATGCCGCCGGTGAGCGCGTAGTCGTCCTGCTTCATGGTCTCCTTCGGCGAGAAGCCGGTCGGGTAGACCTTCGGCAGGCGGCTCGGCAGACGGTAGTTCTCATAGGCGCGCGCCTCCTTGTGGCCCCAGGTGGCGATGGCGTACAGCTGGCTGTCCGGCGCGAAGTCGTAGCCGAAGTTGGCCGCCAATACGTTCAGGTGGTACTGCGCGTCGCCCGAGATGTGGTTGACGTGCGGGTAGCCAGCCTGCTGGAACATGCCGGGATAGGCCGCCATGTTGGCGGCGGTGATCACGCGCGGGTCGATGCCGCCACGGTCGCTGTAGCCGTGGTACTTGGACTCGGCGGTCAGGCTCAGGTAGGCATCCTTGAACGGTTCGACGCCGACGTTGGCCGAGGCGTCCGCGGTGCGGCCGCCGCCGTCGGAGTAGCCGCCGCCGGTGGCGCTGGCGGTGCCGCCGTGGTTGTTCGATTTGAGGATGATGTTGATCACGCCGGCGATGGCGTCGGAGCCGTATTGGGCGGCCGCGCCGTCCTGCAGCACTTCGATGTGGTCGATCGCGGCGACCGGGATGTAGTTCAGGTCAGCGGCCGCGCCGCCCTGGTATGGCCCGCCCAGCACGGCCAGGTTGGCGGTGCCGTGGCGGCGTTTGCCGTTGATCAGCACCAGCGTGTTGTTCGGGCTCAGGCCGCGCAGGCGGGCCGACAGCGTCAGGTTGGCGGTGTCGCCGCCGAAGGCTTGGGCGGTGAACGACGGCAGGTTCTGCGCCAGCGCCTGGATCAGGTCCGGCTGGCCGGTGCGCTGCAGCGAGGCCGAGTCCAGCACCTGGATCGGCGAGGCGCTGTTCTCCACCTTGATGCCGCTGGAGCGGGTGCCGGTGACGATCACCGCGCTGACGACGGCGTCGTCGGCTGCTGCGGCGGCATCGGCCGCGGCATCGGCTGCGTTGGCGCCCATCGCCAGGGTGGACAGCACGGCGGCGACGCCGGTCTTGAGTATGGCCTTATGCATGGTAAATCCCCATTGAATGAAAAAGAAAGTAAGACCTCACAACTGCTGCGTTTTATTTTTTTGCGGCGACGACTTCGATTTCCACCAGCCAGCCCGGATTGCTCAGCGCCGCCACCTGCACCACGGCGCGCGCGGGCAGGTTGGGCTGCGCGCCGCCGAAGTACTGGGTGTAGGCTTCCATGAAGCCCTTGGTGTCGGCCTTGCCGCCCTTGGCCGGATCGCCGACCAGGTAGACGGTCATCTTCACCACGTCCGGCATATCGAGCTGCATGCTCTCCAGGGCTTCCTTGATCTTCTTCAGCACCGATTCGGATTGCGCGCGCGTGTCGCCGAAAGCGGCCACGCTATCGGGCGGCGCGCTCTTGTCGGCGACGGCCGGCACCTGGCCGCTGACGAAGTGGATGGTGGCGGTGGCAGGCACGCTGACAGCCAGCGCGATCGGGAAGTCCGAGCCGGGGATCTTGTGGCGGACGATGTCGGCGGCTTTCGGCGCGGCCTTGGGCGCGGCGATGGCGGCGCCGGACATGCATGCCAGCGCGGCGGGGATCAACAGGGTGGCGATAGCTTTGTTCATGCGGTGTGCTCTTTCAGTGTTTGTCAGTGTTTGTTGGACATCTGGCCGTTGCTAAAATGGTCGACTTGCAGCGTGTCGCGCAGGGCCAGCACCTCGGACTCGCTCAGCGGCGTGGCGCGGTTGCCCCAGTTGCTACGCACGAAGCTGAGGATGGTGGCGATCTCGTGGTCGCTCAGGCTATCGCTGAAGTCGGGCATGCCGCCCCGCCCTTTCAGCAGCACCGTCGCGACCTCCGCGCCCTTGCCCTGCACGAAGCTGTTCCCCGCCAGCGCCGGGAAGGCGCCGGGTATGCCCTTGCCGCTGGCCTGATGACAGGCCGCGCAGTTCTTCAGGAACAGCGCCTTGCCATCGCCCGGTGCGGCCGCGCCCTGCGCATCCTGGGCACGTGAAGGCGCGGTGGCGCCGGCCGCCAGCGCGGCGACGACGACCATCGCCGCCTTGATCAATGCGTCCTTCATGCGCTGGCCCTTTCATGGATTTTGGCGATCTGCTGCCACGCCGATTCGATGGCGCCGGCCTGCCAGCCGGTCAGGTAGCTCAGGTGTTCGCCGGCCAGCAGCACGCGGCCCTCGCCCTCCACCAGCGTCGGATACGCGGCGACGCGGGTCTTGTCGGTCCACTCGGCCCAGCCGCCCAGGTTGTACTGCACGCGGTGCCAGGCGACCGAGAACGCGGTCTCGAAGTTCTCCGTGTACTGCGGGAATATCTTCTGTCCCGCCTCCAGCGCGAACGCGGCGCGCTCCTTCGGCGTCAGCGCGCTGGTTTCGATGGCCGCCGTTTGGTACTGGTAGTACCCGAGCAGCACGCCCTTCTTCTTTTGCCAGCCGTAGGACGGCATGGAGATGGTGTTGATGCCTTTGAGGTCGGTGAGCACATGGCCGCCGTACAGGTGCTCGTCCTCCTCCCAGAAGCGGCGCTTCATCTGCAGGCCGATCTTGCCGACCGGCGCGTAGGCGACGGTGGCGACGGCCTTCTTGAACTTGTCCGAGAAGTCGGTATCGATCTGGCGCAGCACCGACAGCGGCATCGCGCACAGGCAGTAGTCGGCGCTGATGCTGGCGCTCTTGCCGGTGCCGGTGTCCTTGTAGGTGACGGTCACGCCCTTGTCGTTCTGGCGGATGGTCTGCACTTCCGAGCGGTAGCGGATGTTCTTGCCGACGCGCTTTTCAAACGCCCTGGCGATGGCGTCCATGCCGCCGACCGGCTGGAACATGGTGTTCTGCATCGGGAAGTCCTGCACCGCGCTGTAGACGTTGCCCAGCTTGGACGCCAGCAGATCCTTGAAGCCCAGCGGATCGGACGGCGTGCCCGGCCCCGGCGACAGGCCGGCGCCGGGATTGACGGCGTAGCCACGGCCGCTGCGGCCCTTGTATTGCAGGTCGGCGCCGGCCAGCTGGCCTTCGTGCGCCAGGTAGTCCAGCAGCAGGCGCTGGTCGTCGGCGGTCAGTTCCTGGTCGAGGTGGTGGCCCTTGACCGACTTGGCCAGCAGCTCGGAGACGTGGCCGCGCATGTCGGCCTTGATCTCGGCCACGCGCATGCGCTTGCCGGCGTAGGGGCCGGCGTTCTCGGAGTAGACGAAGGCGTGGTCGTTATCGTTGACCATGACTTCCAGCGGCACCTCGAACAGCCGCGTGTAGTGCAGCGTGGACTGGTGGTGCAGCGGGATGCGCCATGGGCCGTGGTTGATGTATTGGCCTTCGTCGAAGTCGCAGGTCTGCTTTTCGCCTCCGAGCTCGGTCAGGCCGAAGCCTTTGCGGGCGGTCTGGCAGCGGCCGCCGGCGAAGCCGCGCGCTTCGAGGATCTGGCAGTGGTAGCCCAGCTTGCCCAATTCATAGGCGGCGGTCATGCCGGCCAGGCCGGCGCCCAGTATCAGCACCTTCTTGCCCTTGCCGCTGCCGCTCAGCGCAGGCGGCGCGGAGGCGGTGGAGCCTATGCCCATGCCCCAGGCGTTCATGGTGTTGAGCAGCAGGCTGGTGCCGCCGACGGCGGCGGCACGGTATAGAAAGTCCCTTCGGCTAAATGAGCTAAATGAGCTAAACGGTTTAAATGGTTTGACTGTTTTACTGTTCATCTGCGTCCTCATGTGACTTGCGTTTCCATAGCTCCTATCTAGCAATCGGCGTGCCACGTCGTCAACGCATGGAGCCTTATGGAATAAGGGGAAACGACATCGAACAATGTGTTTTCATAGAACGGAGAAAGCGCGGTTTTCAGTTCAAAACCACGCTTCCGGCGACAGACTTTATTTGCGCGTCTGAGCAGGTGTTTTTGGTGCGCCGCACCAGCGGGATGCACGACGCACGGCGCCGGTTGGCGCCGTGTGCTATCGATATGGGAAATCAGTTAGCGTAGCTAACGTAAGCGTGCGTAGTGCTACGTAAGGGAGCGCTGAGGACTGCGGGGGCGGCGGAAGTGGGATGCGGCAGGCGGGCGATTTCCGACGCCGCCAGGTGGCGGTGCGCGCTGCTGCTGTCGGTCATGTGGCAGGCGTGGAACTGCATGGGTGCGTTCGGGTCCAGCAGATAGATCACGTCCATGTCGGCCGGATCGTAGGCGACGCGCACGCTCCATTGTCCGCGCAGGCGCGCGCGTTCGAACCAGCGTTCGTTGATGGCGCGCGCGCAGGTGTAGGTGCTGTCGAACAGCAGGATGCCGTCGCCGGTGACGGTGGCTTGCGCCGCCGGCATCAGGCTGCAACGCAGCAGCTGTTCGGGGTAGGTTTTCAGGCCGCCGCCGCGATGTGCCACGCCCCACTCCCACAACACGCGCGGTGTAGCGCCGCCGGCGTGGCGCAGCGGCTGGCGGTTGTTGTGGTACAGGATGGCGTCGATGACGATGCGGGTGAACTGGTCCAGATCGAGCACGCCGTCCAGCCGGGAGGGAGCGGCGGCGGTATCGGGTGTCAGCAGGCGGAAGCGCCTTGCCAGCACGGTGCGCCATTCGACGGGGCCTTCGTCGGCGACGGCGGTGCAGCGCAGGTTGAAGTTGTTCAGCAGCGTGTCGCGCTGGGTTTCGCGCTGAGTTGCGCCGCTCAGGGCGGCGCTGGTGTGCAGGGTTTCCGGCAGGTGGCGGCTGGGCCATAGGCCGGCCTCGATGCTGCGGCCGAAGCGCCGGCTGTAGCGCTGCTTGTCCGCGCCGCAGTGGGCCAGTGCCAGCATGGCGTGCTGCCAGCTAGCCGCGCCGATGCCGATATACACCCCGGCCACCATGCGGCTGAAGACGTCCACCGCCACGTAGACCAGCGGTTGGCCTATGGCCTGCTGGCGGTCGGCGCGCGAGACCAGCTGCACTTCGGCGCGCACCACGTCCAGGTAGAAGGTGGCGCCCGGCCGGCCGGCGATGGCCGCGCCATCGAACGCCTCGGCGGCCGGCATGCCGTTCGCGGGCGGCGCGTCAGCGGCGGCGGGCGACTTCCGGCGGGCGGTCGTCGTCGTGGTCCAGCCAGTAGTTGAACTGGCCGAAACTGGGCAGCTCGGCGGCCTGCGCGCCGGGCGTCGCCAGTACGCGGCCGCTGTCGGCGTCGATGCGGCGTTCGATGAAGAAGTCGGCCAGCATCTGCTGGTAGGCGCCCAGCCGCGAGAACCTGGCGTGGCCCGCCGCGTAGCGCGCGATGGCGACGCGGAAGGTGCGGCGGATTTCCTCGTCCGCGTTCAGGCCCGGGCCGTCGCCGGCGCCGTTCTTGCGCGGCCGCCCGCGCTTGATGCCGGCCGAAGCCTGGCGCACCTTGCCGCGTCCACCGGAGTTGCTGTAGTCGGGCAGCAGGGCGTTGGGCGTCTGCCCTCGCTGCCAGTAGCGGCGCAGGTAGCGGTAGATGGTCGGATGCGAGACGCCGTGCGTGGCCGTGGCCTGCGCGATCAGCTGGCCGCGCAAACGCGCCTCGTAAATGCCAGGTTCCTGTGCCACCAGCGGCTCGACGATCTCCCATGCGCGGGCGCGCAGTTGCAGGTGCTTGGGCGGCAGCAGCTCCTGGCTGACCACCATCAGGTAGGGATCGGCCGCCAGCACGCGCGCGTGGCCGGCGTGCAGGTCCGCATGCAGCGCCGACAGCCGGACCAGCTCCACCTCGGCCGAGCGCGCGGCCACGTCGAACACGTAGGCGTGGCTTTGCTCGGGGGCGATCCACAGGATGCGGACGGTGCGCGCGGATGGATGCGTGTAGTGCAGCAGGTCATTCCGCAGCAGCATCGGCGCCTCGTGCGGTGGAAGTCAGAAACAATGGGGACATTCCGTGCTCCTTGCTCAACGACTGATCGGTTTATCCCATTCGTAATGCAATAACCGGGCCAGAGGGCGCGCGCACCGCCCTGCCCTATGAAACCAATTGATTTCGCGGCAAGGTAAAGACTTTAAAGACTTGGTCAAGCTTGGTTGTGGTGCAATGCGCACAGCCGCCGCACCGCGTGCGTGCACGTTGGGGGCCATATGAAAACAGGGCCTTGCGGCCCTGTGCTGTACTACCTCAGTACTTTCAAGTTCAATACTTCTTCTTGAACTTGTCCTTGGCGGCGCCCAGCGCCGGCTTCTTAGGCGGCGTCGATTTGCCCGACTCCGGCGGCATGCGCTCGGCATGGCTGATCTTCAGCTGCGCGCCGCCGACCCACACTTTGCCCAGGTGCTTGAACAGCTCGGGCGGCATCCCGTCCGGCAGTTCCAGCATGCTGTAGGTGTCGAAGATCTCGATGCGGCCGATATGCTTGGCTTCCAGGCCCGCCTCGTTGGCGATGGCGCCGACGATGTTGGACGGCGTGGCCGCGTGGTTGCTGCCCACTTCAATGCGGAAGGCGCTCATCGGCAGGGCGATCTTGCCCGGCTTTTCCTTTTTCTTCTTCGGCGCGGCGTCTTCCAGTTCGGTCGACTCGACACGCGCGGCCTTGACCAGCGGCGACGATGCCGGTGCCGGTGCGGCGGCCGGCGCGCGCGCCGGTACCGGACGGGCCGCGACCGGTGCCGATGGCGCCGGTGCGCTGTCGCCGTTATCGCGGCTGATGCGCAGCTGCTGGCCGGCGACCTTGATGCCGGCCAGGTGATCGAGCACGTCGCCGGTCAGGTTGTCCGGCATATCGAGCACGCTGTAGTCGTCGTAGATTTCGATGCGGCCGATGTGCTTGGAGTCGATGCCGCCTTCGTTGGCGATGGCGCCGACGATATTGCCCGGCTTGACGCCGTGCTGGTAGCCCACTTCAATGCGGAAGGTCTGCATGCCAGGATCGGCGGCGCGCACGATGCGTTCCTTTTTCGGGAAACGCTCGCTGCGGTCCGGACGGTCGCCGCCGCGGTCGAAGCGTTCGGCGCGGTCGCCACGGTCGTTGCGTTCGAAGCCGACTTGACGGCCCGGGCGCTCGTCCCAGGTCGCGGCAGCCACCTGCTGCTTTTTATCGAGCAGCAGCGGCACATCGCCGCGCGCCATCTTGGCCAGCGCGGCGGCGATTTCGATCGCCGGGATATTCTGTTCGCGTTCGAAGTCCTCGATCAGCGACTGGAACTGTTCCAGCTCGCCCTGGGCCAGGGTTTCGCTGATCTGCGATTTGAACTTGGCGATGCGGACATCGTTGACGGCCTGGATGGTCGGCAGCTCCAGCATGCCGATTGGCTGGCGGGTGGCGCGTTCGATCGATTTGAGCAGGTTCTTTTCACGCGGGGTGATGAACAGGATCGCCTCGCCGCTGCGGCCTGCGCGGCCGGTGCGGCCGATGCGGTGGGTATAGCTTTCCGGATCGTGTGGCACGTCGTAGTTGACCACGTGGCTGATGCGCTCCACGTCCAGGCCGCGCGCGGCGACGTCGGTCGCCACCAGGATGTCGATCTTGCCGTCCTTGAGCTGCTGGATGGTGCGTTCGCGCTGCGCCTGCTGGATGTCGCCGTTGATGGCGGCGGCCGAGAAGCCGCGCGCTTGCAGCTTCTGCGCCAGTTCCTCGGTACCGAGCTTGGTGCGCGAGAAGATGATCATGCCGTCGAAGTTCTCGGCTTCCAGGATGCGGGTCAGCGCGTCCAGCTTGTGCATGCCGGACACCAGCCAGTAGCGCTGGCGGATGTTTTCATTGGTGCCGGTTTTGGCGGCGACCGTGATTTCCTTCGGATTGCGCAGGTAGGTGTTGGCGATGCGGCGGATGGCCGACGGCATGGTGGCCGAGAACAGCGCGGTCTGGCGCGACTCCGGGGTCTCCTGCAGGATGCGTTCGACGTCGTCGATAAAGCCCATGCGCAGCATTTCGTCGGCTTCGTCCAGCACCAGCGTTTTCAGCTTGGACAGGTCGAGCGAACCCTTGTCCAGGTGATCGATGACGCGGCCCGGGGTGCCGACGACGACGTGCACGCCGCGGCGCAGGGCCGACAGCTGCGGGCCGTAGCTTTGGCCGCCATAGATCGGCAGCACGTGGAAGCCTGGGATATGCGTAGCGTAGGTCTGGAAAGCTTCGGCGACCTGGATCGCCAGTTCGCGCGTCGGCGCCAGCACCAGCGCTTGCGGCGTGGTCTGTTTGATATCGAGGCGCGACAGGATAGGCAGCGCGAAGGCTGCGGTCTTCCCCGTACCCGTTTGCGCCTGGCCCAGGACGTCCTGGTTATCCAGCAGCGACGGGATGGTCGCGGCCTGGATAGGCGAAGGCGACTCGTAACCGACTTCTTTCAGCACTTTGATCAGGGGTGCGCTGAGGTTCAGGTCGGTGAAAAGGGTAATGGGGGATGTTGGGGTTTCAGACATGGCGTCACTCACAAGTATGTTCGAATCGCCTAATTGCGAAAGAAATTTGTGCGTAGTTTACTCTCTATCGACACTTTAAGCCGGTTTTTGGGCAAAAACGGCGATTTGCAGCCAAAAGCGCGACGTTCCCTTCAGGATACGTAGAGGGGGTGGCGCATACCGGACCTTGTGGCAAACGCCCTCTTTTCGACCTCTCTTTTGCTCTCTTTTCCCGGCAGCCCTCCTCTTTTGAACTTCCGCCGGAGTTTGAGGTCAAAAGAGAGGTAGGAAGGTCAAAAAGAGAGGAGAAATGAGGATGTTTACCACAATGAGCGTGCAGCTGCCCACCCACACCCTGCTCCAGCTGGTCGAACGCCTGCGGTCCCGTGGCGGATCGCAGGACATGTCGGAGGCCATCAGTTCAGCGGTCCAGCTCTGGCTCGACGGGCAAAGCGCGGATGCCGATTTCGAAGCGGCGGACACGCGCGGCTACCAATGGAAGTCACTGTTTCTGCCTGAGGGCACCGTCTTGCGGTCATGGAGTTATGGCGAACATAACTACGCGCGGGTTGAAGGCGAGGAAATCATCCACAAAGGTAAAGCCGTCTCGCCGAACCAGTTCGCGCGCTCCTTCGCGCGCACCACGCGCAACGCCTGGTTTGATCTATCGATCCGCCGGCCTGGTGAAAAGCACTTCAAGATGGCAGCCCTGCTGCGCAAGGAGCTGGCCGAGCAATCCACATCGCAGCGGAGCGCGGTGCCCGCCGCGCCTCCTGCAACGCCTGCGCCCATCGTAGCTCCGCAACCGACGGCAGCTACCGCCGCGCCGCCGGCCCGCCCCGGCAAATCTGAATTCGATCCTGGCTGGGATCTGCCCGAACGGCGCAAATTCCGCTACCGCGCCGAGGACATCGCCTTCTAAGCAAAAAAGACAGGCCTAAGCCTGTCTTTTCCCTTGCGCCGCCCAGGCCTGAGGTCCGGGGCGGCACGTCCTGCGCTAGCGGATGCGGATTACTTGCTGGCCGCTGGAGCCGATGCTGCCGGCGCCGGGGTCGAAGCTACCGGTGCGCTGGCGGCTTTGGCTGCCTTGACCTTCTTGTGATGCGCCTTCTTGGCCGGTGCGCTCGCTGCCGGTGCCGATGCGGCTGGCATCGGGGTCGAAGCGGCGGCGGTTGCAGGAGCCGAAGCGGCTGGAGCTTGAGCGAATGCAGCGCCTGCGAACAGGGTGGCGATCAGGGTAGCGATTACTTTTTTCATGATGTTATTCCTTGAATTGGTTTATATAGTTTAGCTAATTACTTGAATTACTTGCTTGCGACTACTTTGGTTTCTGCTTTGGTGTCTGCTTTCGCATCGGCGACTGGCGCTGCGACTTTAGATTCTTTGGCCTTGTGATGGACTTTGGTTTTGCCGGCGGTCTTCGTTTCAGCTTTGGCTTCGGTTTTCACTTCTGGCTTGGCTTCGGCTTTGACTTCGGCGGTTTTTACTTCAGCCTTCGCTTCGGTCTTCACCACGGCTGGCTTGGCAGCTGGTGCGGTGGTGGCGGCGACTGGCGCTTGTGCGAATGCTGCGGTTGCGAACAGGCCGGCGATCAGGGAAGCGATAATTTTGGTCATGATGTATTTCCTTTTTCTGGGTTTCGGCATCGGGACTATCCCGTGTCGCATGAGCAAAAAACGGGGCAGCCACCCGATCAGTTGACGCTCATTACAACCTCTTACCGACTCTTACACTCGCTTACAACTCGCCGAACGGCCAGCACTATGAAAACAAAAATGCCGCCCAGTGTGAACTGGGCGGCATTCGGGCCGAAGCCGTGCTGCGCTCCGCGCTAGCGGATGCGAATTACTTGCTGGCTGCTGGAGCCGATGCTGCTGGCGCCGGGGTCGAAGCTGCCGGTGCGCTGGCGGCTTTGGCGGCTTTGACTTTCTTGTGATGCGCCTTCTTGGCCGGTGCGCTCGCTGCCGGTGCCGATGCGGCTGGCATCGGGGTCGATGCTGCGGCAGTTGCAGGAGCCGAAGCGGCCGGAGCTTGTGCGAATGCGGCGCCTGCGAACAGGGTGGCGATCAGGGTAGCGATTACTTTTTTCATGATGTATTTCCTTTAATTGGTTTATATAGTTTAGCTAATTACTTAAATTACTTACTTGCTGCTACTTTGGTGTCTGCTTTCGCTGCTGCGACTGGCGCTGCGGCTTTGGATTCTTTGGCCTTGTGATGGACTTTGGTTTTGCCGTCGGTCTTCGTTTCAGCTTTGGCTTCGGCCTTCACTTCAGGCTTGGCTTCAGCTTTGACTTCGGCGGTTTTTACTTCAGCCTTCGCTTCGGTTTTCACCACGGCCGTCTTGGCGGCTGGAGCGGTGGTGGCGGCGACTGGCGCTTGTGCGAATGCTGCGGTTGCGAACAGGCCGGCGATCAGGGAAGCGATAATTTTGGTCATGATGTATTTCCTTTTTCTGGGTTTCGGCATCGGGACAATCCCGTGTCGCATGAGCAAAAAACGGCGCAGCCTCCCGATCAGTTGACGACCATTACAACCTCTTACCGACTCTTACACTCGCTTACAACTCGCCCAAAACCCGCTCAATGCGGTTTCACGTCATCCTTCAGCGCCGCCAGCGCCATGCGCTCCACCAGCCCGGGCGCGATCAGCTTCATCCAGCGACCCAGCTTGCCCTTTGCCGACATCACCACCTCGCGCCTGCGCGCCTGCATGCCGTCGACAATCAGCCGCGCGCACTCCTCCACCGTCATCGCCTTGTCTTCTTTCAGACTGCTGCTGCCCAGCGCCCCGCCGGCCGCGTTGAAGCCGCGATAGCGTATCTGCGTCGCCACCACACCCGGATAGGCGATCGTCACGCTCACCCCGGCCGCCTTCAGCTCCGCGCGCAGGGCCTCGAAGAAGCCGCTCATGGCGAACTTGGTGGCGCCGTAGGCCGTACGCCCAGGCACGCCGACCAGCCCCGCCAGCGACGACACCGCGACGATGCTGCCGCGCGACTGCTTCAGATAAGGCAGCGCCGCATGCGTGCACCACACGCTGCCCCACAGGTTAATCTTCATCAGCTCCTCATACCACGCCAGATCCGCGACCTCCTCGAACAGCGCATGCGCCGAACGCCCCGCGTTGTTGATCAGCGCATCGATGCGGCCGAAGCGCGCCACGCAGGCCGCCACCAGCGCCGCGCACTGCGCCTGCTGCGACACATCGGTGGGCACCACCAGCGTCTGCGCCCCGGCCGCCGCACACTGCGCGGCCACCTGCTCCAGCAGCGCGGCGTTGCGCGCCGCCAGCACCAGCGCCACGCCGGCGCCATGGCTATGCGCCAGCTGGCGCGCGATCTCGGCGCCGATGCCGTCCGAACTCCCGGTGATGACGATGACTTTCATGGCTCTTCCTTATTTTGGCAAGTACAGTAAGATAGCCCGCTTCTGCACCGAATCACACATCACGGAGTAAATATGCGTCTTCCAGCACTCGCAATCGCCGCCGGCCTAGGCCTGGCATCCCTGCACGCCGCCGCCCAGCAGGCCCCGGTCGTGACGGAGGCGCCGCTGCGCGCCCACCTGTCCTTCCTGGCCGACGACCTGTTCGAAGGCCGCGGCACCGGCCAGCGCGGCGGCGACCTCGCGGTGCGCTACCTGGAGACCCAGGCCGCCGTCATCGGCCTCAAGCCGCTGGCCGGCGGCGGCTACCGCATGCCGGTCAAGATCGAAGGCACGCGCCTGCTGGACAAGAGCTTCGTGCGCTTCGACGCCGGCGGCAAGAGCGTCACGCCGAAGAATGGCAGCGAGATCGTGTTCGGCACCGCCAGCGGCAAGAGCGCCGTCACCATCGACGCGCCGCTGGTGTTCGTCGGCTACGGCGCCATCGCGCCGGAAGAAAAATGGGACGACTACAAGGGCATCGACATGAAGGGCAAGGTGCTGGTCATGATGGTCAACGACCCGCAGCCCACCGCCGCCGAGCCGAACCGCTTCGCCGGCAAGGCCTACACCTACTACGGCCGCTGGCTGTACAAGTACGAAGAGGCGGTGCGCCAGGGCGCCGCCGGCGTGCTGCTGATCCACACCACGCCGTCCGCCTCCTACCCGTGGAGCGTGCCCGCCAACGGCTTCAGTCACGAGCGCTTCCACCTCGCCGTGGCCGGCAATCCGGTCGAAGGCTGGCTGCAGGAAGACACCGCGCGCGCGCTGTTCGCCGCCGCCGGCTTCGATCTCGACACCCTGCGCGCCCAGGCCGAAACCCGCGAGTTCCGCCCGGTCGACCTGAAGACCCGCGTGCACGCCGAAGTGCACAGCGCCATCCGCCGCATCGAGCAGTTCAACGTGGCCGGCATCGTGCCCGGCAGCGACGCCAAGCTGAAGGACCAGGCGGTGGTCTACTCGGCCCACTGGGACCATCTGGGCATGGACGAAGGCGTGCGCCGCGACGACCGCAGCGACCATATCTGGAACGGCGCCATCGACAACGCCTCCGGCGCCGCCGCCCTGCTGGCGATGGCGGCCGAAGCGGTCAAGCATCCGGCCAAGCGCACCCAGGTCTTCCTGTGGCCGGCCGCCGAGGAACAGGGCCTGCTGGGCAGCGCCGCCTACGTGCAGAACCCGGCCTGGCCGCTGGCGCTGACCACGGCCGACCTCAATCTGGACAGCATGAACTTCGTCGGCGCCACGCGCGACATCGGCGTGGCCGGGGCCGAGCGCAGCAGCCTGTACGAAGCGGCCGGCGAAGTCGCGCGCAAGATGGGCCTGAAGCTGGCGCCGGCCATCCCCGACCTGTCGGGCGCCTACTTCCGCGCCGACCACTTCAACTTCGCCAAGGCCGGCGTGCCCGCGTTTAACGTCGGCTCGGCGGTGTTCTCCGGCGACGGCCACTTCGAGTTCGTCAAGGATCCGGCCAAGTCGGCCGCGCGCCTGGTCGCCTTCAAGCAGGATTACCACCAGGTCAGCGACGAGTACCACGCCGACTGGGATCTGTCGGGCATGGTGCAGCAGGCGCAGTTCACGCTCAACCTCGGCTACGCGGTCGGCAACGCGCCGGCCATGCAGCGCTGGAAGGACGGCGACGCCTTCGGCAAGGTCAAACGCTGAACCGCAAAAAAAGGTAGGATGGCCGCTCCGTTCACCCACGCACAAGGAGCACCATGGAAACCAATAGCCACTGGATCGATATCGCCGCCGCCGACGGCGGCTTCGGCGCCTACGTCTCGCTGCCGCGCGGCGGCAAGGGGCCGGGCATCGTGCTGCTGCAGGAGATCTTCGGCGTCAACCAGCATATCCGCAATGTCGCCGACCAGTATGCGGCCGACGGCTATGTGGTGATCGCGCCGGACCTGTTCTGGCGCCACGGCGCCCGCATCGAGCTCGGTTACGACGACGCCGGCTGGAAGCGCGCCGTCGAACTGATGAACGCCACCGACTTCGCGCTGGCGCAATCGGACATCGCCGCCACCGTCAAGGCGCTGCGCGCGACCGAAGGCGTGGCAGACAAGATCGCCAGCATCGGCTTCTGCTTCGGCGGCCGCCTGTCCTACCACACGGCCGCCAACGGTCTGGTGGACGCGGCGGTGTGCTACTACGGCGGCGGCATCCACAACGCGCTCGATCGCGCCGGGCAGATCACCGTGCCGATGCTGATGCACTTCGGCGGCGCCGACAGCCACATCCCGCCGGCCGCCGTGCAAAGCATCGCCGAGACCTTCGGCGACAACGAGCAGGTCGAGATCCACGTCTACCCGGGCGCCGAGCACGGTTTCAACTGCAACCACCGCGCGTCCTACCAGCAGCGCGCCGCCGCCCAGGCGCACGGCAACACGCTGCTGTTCCTCGGCGAGCAGCTGTAGGTATCGCTAGGCGGTTGCAGCGGCCGCCGCCACGCCACGCACCCGGCGCAGGCGGCGCAGCTGCAACGTCACCCCGGCCAGGTACAGCAACAGCAGCACGCCGGTGGCCGCCTTCAGCTCGGGCGCCTCGGCGTCCGCCAGCAGCGGGTGGCCCAGCGGCAGGCGGGTGCTGGTCTCGGTGATGGCCGGGATCATGTGGAACAGGAAGGTGATCGAATACGCGCACACCGCCACCGCCGCCGAGCGCGCGCCGAAACGGCCCTGCCCGGCCCACCAGGCCAGGCCCAGCGTCAGCAGCGTGATGACGCCCAGCGCATGCGGCTTGCCGAAGCCGCCGTGGGCGAAGATGCCGAAGCCGGTCAGGCAGGTCAGCACGGTGGTGGCGATATACACCTTGCCGACCGTGTTGGCTGGCTCGATGCCGCGGTCGCGGATGAAGGCGATCACGCCGGCCGCCACGGCGACCAGGCTGATCAGGGTATGAATGACGCCGAGCTGGGTGAGACCATACATGGGATGTCCTTTCAAAGTTGGCACTTAGTTGCCACTCTGATAGTACTCCCGATTACCGGCGCGGTCCTATCCCGAAAGGGGCAGGCGCCGGCTGCGCTAGAATACGGGGATCGATACAGAGGTGAGCACATGGCCCGTTTGAAACTGGACTTCCCGGAAGACCAATACTATTTTTCCACCCAGCTGACGGTGCGCGTGACCGACATCAACGGCGCCAACCATCTGGGCAACGACTCGATGATCTCGATGATCTCCGAGGCCCGCGCCCGCTTCCTGTTCGACTTCGGCGTGCAGGAAACCGACAGCGAAGGCCTGGGCATCATCGTCACCGACCTCGCCACCACCTACCGCGCCGAAGCCCATGCGCGCGACCAGCTGCTGTTCGAGATCGGCGTGATGGACTTCAACCAGTATGGCGGCGACATCACCTTCCGCATCACCCGCCCCAAGGACGGCACGCTGGTGGCGATGGCCAAGTCGGGCTTCGTCTTCTTCAACTACAAGACCAGCCAGGTGACGCCGATGGCGCCCGAATTCCTGGCCAAGTTCCCCAAGGTCAACCGCCTCGACTGACGCCCGGCGGTGGCGCTCAGCGCGCCGCCACCTGCGGCACGATGGTTTTCTTGAACCAGTCGTCCAGCATCTGCTTCTCGTAGCGCAGCGTGTCGCTGTCGCTGTAGCGGCTCACGCCCTGCATGTAGTTCATATTGGACAGCTGCTCGTCGCCGCTGCGCAGCACCTTGCCGTCCTGCTCCAGCGTGTAGCGCAGATGCATGCGCGGCCAGTCGGCGCCGCCGTTCAGCACGCGGATATCCTCGCCGCCCGAGCGGCGCGGCCACAGGCGGCCCGCCAGGTCGATGTCCAGCACCTCGATCTTCAGGTTCTGGCCGGCCGGCAGCCGCTTGTTGAACGTGGCGAAATAATCGCTGAAATCCTTCAGCACGCGTTCGCGGTCGACGGCGTTGCGCGGCACGTCGGCGTAGTCGTCCGGCTTGACGTAGCTGACGGTGACGTCGGCCCAGGCGGCGCCGGCCAGCAGCGCCAGCATGGCGGCCAGCAGCGGCCGGGTGTAGGTTTTGCTCATGGTTCGCATTTGCTGCTCCTTCACGGTTCGAACTTCCAATATAGCCCTTTTCACTGCGCCAGGCCCGCCTTGAATAAGTTTGTTACGAAACTTACTTTAGCGCTTTGTCACGCCCCTGTCATAACAAATCCTTAATATTGCGCCCGTCGAGGTGAAGCCACCGCCTCGCATGATGCCGCGCCCGCGCAGGCACATGGAATGGCCATAACAACCAACAGGATTTACCATGACCGAGTCCCTCGATCTGTCCCGCCGCAGCATCCTTAAAATGTTGTCCAGCGCGCCGCTGCTGCCGCTGACCGCCGGCGGCGCCGCCGCCACCCTGCTGTCGGCCTGCGGCGGCGGCGACACCGCCGCAGCCGCGCCGCAGCTGCTGTCCGTGACCTTCTCCGGCATGAGCGCGCCTTCCCTGGCCGACGCCGCCAAGATGGCCACCACCACCGTCGCCTCGACGCTGAACTTCACCTACTCCGACGGCAAGACCCAGCCGTACGCGCTGTCCTACCAGACCTTCTTCATCACCGGCGCCACCGTGCCCAACCAGGCCGGCGGCACCATCCTGGCCGGCGGCTACTTCGACATCAACAACCAGCCCATCGTCGACAAGACCGACGCCGGCCAGCGCCAGTTCTTCTCCGACTGTCCGGACGGCACCTCGCTGCTCAAGCTGGCCGCGCCGACCGTGGCCGGCATCAAGGGCAACACCGTGTTCGCCGTGGTGCAGTTCGAATACGCGACCCGCAACGTCAAGGGCGACTCGATGTACGGCATGCTGCCGTCGCCGATCGCCGTGCTGACGCTGGACCAGGACAAGACCACCGGCGCGCTGACGCTGGTGAAGTACCACAACGTCAACACCAGCAGCGTCAACGGCCTGTGGATCACCTGCGGCGCCAGCCGTTCGCCGTGGAACACCCACCTGTCGAGCGAAGAGTACGAGCCGGACGCGACCACCATCGCCAGCAACACCCAGTTCGCCAACTTCAGCACCAACCTGTTCGGCGACGCCACCAAGGCCAACCCTTACCACTACGGCCACATGCCGGAAATCACCGTCAACCCGGACGGCAGCGGCAGCATCAAGAAGCACTACTGCATGGGCCGCATCTCGCACGAGCTGGTGCAGGTCATGCCTGACGAGCGCACCGCGCTGATGGGCGACGACGCCACCAACGGCGGCCTGTTCATGTTCGTCGCCGACAAGGCGCAAGACCTGTCCAGCGGCACGCTGTACGTCGCCAAGTGGAACCAGAAGACGGCCGAAAACGGCGGTTCAGCCACGCTGTCGTGGATCAAGCTGGGCAGCGCCACCAGCGCCGAGATCAAGGCCCTGGCCGACACCCTGAAGGCGTCCGACATCCTCAGCGCCAAGACCAGCGACCCGGCCGACGCCAGCTACACCAAGATCCCGTTCAGCGGCAAGAGCAACTGGGTCAAGATCGTGCCGGGCAAGGAAAAAGCCGCAGCCTTCCTGGAAACCCACCGCTACGCCGCGCTCAAGGGCGGCAGCATGGGCTTCACCAAGATGGAAGGCACGACCGTCAACGCCAAGGACAAGATCGCCTACAGCGCGATGAGCTACATCAACGGCGCCATGAAGGACGGCTCCGGCGGCATCAAGATCCAGGGTCCGAGCGCCGGCATCGTCTATGCGCTGAACCTGAAGGCCGGCCAGGTGGACGACACCGGCGCCGCCATCAACAGCGAATGGGTGCCGGTCGACATGGCCGCCGTGCCTGCCCTGGTGGGCGAAGACCTGGCCACGCCTGATGCGCTGGGCAACCTGGCCAATCCGGACAAGATCGCCAATCCGGACAACATCAAGTTCTCGGAAAAGCTGCGCACGCTGTTCATCGGCGAGGATAGCGGCCTGCACGTCAACAACTTCCTGTGGGCGTACAACGTCGACACCAAGGCGCTGTCGCGCGTGCTGTCGACCCCGGCCGGCGCCGAGTCGACCGGCCTGCACGCGGTGGACGACATGAACGGCTTCGCCTACATCATGAGCAACTTCCAGCACCCTGGCGACTGGGAAGCGGCGCTGCACGGCAAGGTACAAGCCACGCTGGACCCGCTGATCCGCGCCAACTACCGCGACCGCTTCGGCGCCGCCGTCGGCTACCTGACCGGCCTGCCGACGCTGAGCTAAGCTCCACGTTTCCCCCAGCTGTCCCGGCCCGCAACGAGCGTCAAGCTCCTTGCGGGCTTTTTTGCGTCCAGCGCTGCCCGGCCAATTCGCCAGACACCGTCTGGAGAATTTCCGCCCGGCCCGCGCCAACGTCGATTTGTTGCACACTACATAAAATATTTCTCACAGAGATAGCAATATTGCCAAAAACGAAGTATTGTTTCGGCTGCACATAGGCGTTACAGAAGACTAACGCTGCGCCGCCGCCGTCAAACGCGCCGTACAATCAGAACGCCTGGAAACGCTTCGAGTGTGTTGTGCAAGGCAACAGGAATTTTTGTTGCCTGTTGTTAATAGCAGTGGGTAAGACTACAATCGAAAGAAACCATTCAGTAGTGCCATTTTGCGGAACTCGCCCTTATGTCTTTTTTGTCTGCTGCCTCGCCTAAGCTAGCGCCTTGGAAAGTCCTGTTGGTCGACGATGAACCGGACATCCACGACATCACGAAACTGACGCTGAACCGCTTCCGCCTCGACGGCCGCGCCCTCAGTTTCGTGCACGCCTACAGCGGCGCCGAAGCCAAGGAAGTGCTGGCCCGCGAGAGCGACATCGCGCTGGTGTTCCTCGACGTGGTGATGGAAAAGGAAGACAGCGGCCTCGAAGTGGCGCGCTGGATGCGCCAGGACCTCGACAACCAGTTCACCCGCATCGTGCTGCGCACCGGCCAGCCCGGCCAGGCTCCCGAAGAACGCGTGATCGTCAACTACGACATCAACGACTACAAGGAAAAGACCGAGCTCGACCGCACCAAGCTGTTCACCACCACCTTCGCCGCGCTGCGCGCCTACCGCGACATCATGAAGGTCGAGGAAGCCCGCCGCCAGCAGCTGAACTACCGCGAAGGCCTGGAGCGCGTGATCGCCGCCTCGGCCCACATCTTCCAGCAACGCAACCTGAAAGACTTCGCCAACGGCCTGCTGCAGCAAGTGGTGGCGCTGCTGCGCCTGGAACACAGCATGCTGCTGCGCCTGCGCGGCGCGACCGCCATCAGCGGCGAGAACGATTACGAAATCCTGGCCCAGATCGGCGACGAGGACGGCACCCTGCTCAGCGCCGACGTGCTGGCCCAGCTCGACGCCGCCAAGAGCAACAAGATCTCGCGCGTCGAAGGCGACACCTACATCGGCTATTTCCCCAACAGCAGCGGCAAGGCCTCGCTGCTGGTGCTCAAGGGCGTGGAAGAAATCTCCGAAATCGACACCAAGCTGCTGGAAGTGTTCTGCTCCGGCGTCGCCATCGCCTTCGACAACATCCTGCTGACCCAGGAAATCACCGACACCCAGGCCGAGCTGATCCTGCGCCTCGGCGACGTGGTCGAATCGCGTTCCAACGAGGCGGGCAACCACGTGCGCCGCATGTCGGAAGTCTGCCACCTGCTGGCCCAGGCCTCCGGCATGCCGGACGACGAGACGGCCGTGCTGCGCCACGCCGCGCCCATGCACGACATCGGCAAGATCGCCACGCCGGACGCGGTGCTGCTCAAGCCGGGCAAGCTCGACGCGGCCGAGTGGGAAATCATGAAGCAGCACCCGACGGTGGGCCTGTCCATCCTCGACGGTTCGCAGCGCCCCATCCTGAAGGCGGCCGCCGTGATCGCCCACCAGCACCACGAGAAGTTCGACGGCAGCGGCTATCCGCAAGGCTTGAAGGGCCACGACATCCACCTGTACGCGCGCATCGTCGCCGTGGCCGATGTGTTCGACGCGCTGATGCACAAGCGCTGCTACAAGGAAGCCTGGCCGATCGACAAAGTGGTCGAGCATTTGCGCGAAGTGGCCGGCCATCACCTCGATCCGCTGTACGTCGATCTGTTGTGCAAAAACATCGATAAAGCAGTCGCCATCAACGAGCGCTTCCCCGATTAAGCCCGCATAAGCATATTTGCAATAGATCTTTGTGAAACTGAATTCCTTGCCCGTAAGATCGTAGTCCGGTCCACGCAAGGAATTCACGATGCCAAGCAGCCAGCTCCCACACGCCCTCCCCCACTTGCCTTTGCGCCGCAGCGTGCTCGCCTGCGCGCTGCTGCTGGCCGCGCTGCCTGAAGTGCACGCACAGCAAGCGCCGGCCAGCGACGCCGCCATCGACCAGGTCACCGTGGTCGGCTCGCGTGCGCGCAACCGCACCGTGTTCGACAGCGCCGTGCCGATCGACCGCTTCGGCCAGCGCGAAGTCGAGAACGCGGCGGCCGGCGGCGAACTGGGCGCGGCCCTGCAAAACCTGGCGCCGTCGATCAACTTCCCGCGCATCGAATCGAGCGGCGCCTCGGACTCGGTGCGCGGCATCCAGCTGCGCGGACTGGCGCCGGACCAGGTGCTGGTGCTCATCAACGGCAAGCGCCGCCACACCAGCGCCGTGCTCGACACGGAGAGCAGCTTCGCCGGCACCGTGCCGGTAGACGTCAACGCGATCCCGCCGGGCGCCATCGACCACATTGAAATCCTGCGCGACGGCGCCGGCGCCCAGTACGGCAGCGACGCCGTGGCCGGCGTCATCAACATCGTGCTGAAAAGCGCCCGCAGCGGCGGCTCGGCCTCGGTCGGCTACGGCGCCAACCACACCGACTTCAAGCCCACCAACGAGACCAAGACCGACGGCCAGACCAGGACCGCCAGCGCCGACTACGGCGTGCCGCTGGGCGACGCCGGCTTCCTGCGCTTCGGCGCCGAAACCCGCAGCCGCTCGCCGACCCAGCGCGCCGGCTTCAGCGACGCCGGCTGGACGTCGTGGAACTCGACCCCGGCCGACCTGGCGCTGGACGGCAAGGTGGTGTTCAAGTCCGGCGACTCGCAGCAGGACAACCACTACCTGTTCTACAACGCGCTGCTGCCATTGGCCAACGGCGTCGACGCCTACTCGTTCGCCACCATCAACCAGCGCAAGTCCGACGGCAGCGCCTACTTCCGTTATCCGGGCGACCCGTCCAACGTGCCGGCGCTATACCCGTCCGGCTACCGCCCCGTGACCCAGGGCGACATGACCGACACCAGCATCGTGGCCGGCGCCCGCTTCGCGGCAGCAGGCTGGAACGCCGACCTGAGCGCGCGCCACGGCGGCAACCTGTTCCGCTACGACCTGAGCAACTCGGCCAACGCCTCGCTGGGCGCGCAGAGCCCGACCAGCTTCCACCTGGCCACCTTCGACTTCCGCCAGAACGCGCTCAACGCCGATCTCACGCGCGAGCTTGACCTGGGCCTGGGCAGCCCCGTCAACCTGGCGCTGGGCGCCGAGTTCATGCACGAGACTTACCTCAGCTCGCCGGGCGACGCGGCCTCCTACGCGGCCGGCCCCATCGTCGACGCGCCGCCGGGCGCGCAGGCCGGCCCGGGCTTGCGGCCGCAGGATGCGTTCGACGGCGGCCGTTCGATACGCTCGGTGTACGCCGACCTCGAAAGCGACCTCACCAGCCGCCTGTTGCTGGGCGCGGCCGCCCGCTATTCGGACTACAGCGATTTCGGCAGCGCCAGCACCGGCAAGCTGTCCGCGCGCTACAAGCTTAGCGACGGTTTCCTGCTGCGCGGCTCGCTGTCCAACAGCTTCCGCGCGCCGGCCCTGGTGCAGACCGGCTTCCGCTTCTCCACGCTCAACTTCAACAGCGACGGCAGCGGCTTGCAGACCGCGTCGCTGCTGCCGGCCAGCGACGCGCTGGCGCGCAGCTTCGGCGCCGAGGCATTGAAGCCGGAGAAATCGACCAACCTGTCGCTGGGCCTGGCATGGCGTCCGCAGCGCAACACCAGCGTCACGCTGGACGCCTACCGCATCAAGATCCGCGACCGCATCACCCGCAGCAGCGACCTGCAAAGCGACGCCGCCACCGCCTACCTGGCCTCGATCGGCCGCAGCGACATCCAGTCGGTGGCCTACCTGGCCAACCTGCTCGACACCAGCACCACCGGCCTGGACGCCGTGCTGAACCACGACCTGTCCTTCGCCGGCGGCAAGCTGGACCTGAACGCCGCGCTCAACCTGAACAAGACCCGCCTGGACAAGGTGCGCCAGGGTTCGGCCGCGCTGGCCAGGATCGATCCATCGCTGACGCTGCTGACCGACACCAGCCTGTTCCGCATCCGCAACGCTTCGCCGAACAGCAAGCTGGTACTGACCGCCGACTGGCAGGCCGCCCGCTGGAGCCTGCTGGCGCGCGCCACCCGCTTCGGCGCGCTGAAGGATTTTTCGTACGACCAGGAGGCGCCGGTGGTCGACGGCGTCCACGCGCAATCGTTCGGCGCCGTGTGGTCGGTCGACCTGGAGGCGCAGTACAAGCTGACCACGCAGCTGACGCTGGCCGTCGGCGGCGACAACATCTTCGATCGCTATCCGGAGCGCGTGCGCCAGACCAACAACGCCACTTACGGCGGCGCGCTGCCGTACAACTTCATCAACCCGATCGGCGTCAACGGTGCATACTTCTACGGCCGCTTGCGCTACACATTCTAAAAAAGGATTCCATGAAGCTCACCCGCATCTCCCACCTGTTCGCCGCCGTCTGCATGAGCACGCTGATGGCCGCGCAAGCCCACGCCAGCAATGCCTTGGTGCTGCTGACCGACTTCGGCACCTCCGACGGCGCCGTCTCCGCCATGCACGGCGTGGCTTTCGGCGTCGATCCGAAGCTGAACGTCTCCGACCTGACCCACAACATTCCCGACTACGACATCTGGCTCGGCGCCTACCGCCTCTACCAGACCGCCAACTACTGGCCGCAAGGCAGCGTGTTCGTCGCCGTGGTCGATCCGGGCGTGGGCACGGCCCGCAAGTCGGTGGTGTTGAAGACCAGGGAAGGCCGCTACTTCGTCGGCCCCGACAACGGCCTGTTCACGCTGATCGCCGAGCGCGACGGCGTGGCCGAGCTGCGCGAGATCGACGAGAAGGTCAACCGCCTGGCCGGCTCCGGCGAGTCCTACACCTTCCACGGCCGCGACGTGTACGCCTATGTCGGCGCGCGGCTGGCGTCCGGCGCGATCAGCTTCGAGCAGGTCGGCCCGGTGTTGCCTGGCGAATCTGTGGTGAAGATCCCTTACCAGAAGGCGGTCCGCGACGGCAAGGTGGTGCGCGGCATCATCCCCGTGCTGGACATCAAGTACGGCAACGTCTGGACCAATATTCCGAAAGCGCTGTTCGACGAACTCGGCATCGGCGTGCACGACCGCGTGCAGGTGCGCATCCTGCACAAGGGCAAGCAGGTCGACAAAGTGGTGGCGCCGTTCGAGCACACCTTTGGCGGCGTCGCGCAGGGCAAGCCGCTGGTCTATCTGAACAGCCTGCTGGACGTGGCGGTCGCCGTCAGCCAGGGCAACTACGCCAAGCAGCACCACATCGATTCCGGCGTGGACTGGGAAGTGGAGATCAGCAAAGCCGGCGCGAAATAAGCCGTTCCGCCGGGCGCGCAGTTGAGTTACCATCCTGGCAACTCAACTACGCGCCGGCGCCGTTCATGACCTTCAACATCAAGTTTAGTCTCAGCATGCTGCCGTTGGCGTTCGCGGCATCCACAGCCTCCGCAACCGACTGGAGCGAAGTCGCCAAGGCCGACATGAAGTTCGCCATCGACGCCGTGCGCAGCAGCCATGCCGGCGCCGTCAGCGGCCAGATCGATGTCACCGCACCGCTGGAAGCCGGCAGCCGCGCCGGCATGATCGAAGCCGCCAACGCCAGGACCGAGCAAGACTACCGCCGCGCACTGCTGCGCTTCATCAACGGCTTCGGCGATCCGCACACCGGCATCCAGCTGCGCATGCCGACCCGCGCATGGACCGGCGTGGTGCTCGACCACATCGACGGCGGCTACCGCGTCATCTGGTCCGAGCCGAACTGGCCGCAGCCGCTGCCGCCGCGCGGCGCCACCGTGCAAAGCTGCGACGGCGTTTGGATCGGCACCTACCTGAAAAGCAATGTCGCCCCGTTCAGCAACCAGAGCCTCGAATACGCGACCACGCCGAGCGAGCTGGCCCGCCAGTCCATGTTCGACATCGGCCTGGGCTGGACGCCGCAGCGCTGCACCTTCCAGCTGGCCGGCGGCGTCGTGCGCGACTACGCGCTGCCGCTGCGCGCCATCGAGGACGGCATTGGCAAGGCCCGCCTGAGCGAGGTGCAGCAGCGCTACACCGCCCAGGCCGGCGCGGTCGGCCTGACGCCGCTGGCGGCGGACATGCAGTGGGTCGCCATGCCGAACTTCAACGGCGGCATCTCCGCCGACGCCTACGCAAAACTCTACCGGCAGTTGGCCGCGCTGAAGCACACCGGCTGGGTCGTGTTCGACCTGCGCGGCAACGGCGGCGGCGATTCCAGCTGGGGCAACCGCGCGCTGCAGGCGCTGTACGGCGAGGCTTATGGCGAACAGCTGGGCAACACCTCGTCCCACACCAAATCCCAGATCGCCTCGCCGGCCGCGATCGCCCTGCTCCAGCGCTACGCCAGCCTGCCGCAGTTCGCCTCCGCCAAGCCCATGCTCGACGACTCCATCGCCAAGATGAAGGCGGCGCTGGAGCGCGGCGAGCCGATGGCGCGCATCGAAGGAATGTCGAAGGAAGAGGCCGATGCATTGGCGGCGGCGGTGCGCAAGCGCCCGTCGGGTCCGCGCATCGCCGCCGTGATCGACCGTGGCTGCTTCAGCTCCTGCATGAATTTCCTGCAGCAGATCAGCGCCATCGCCGACACCGTGGTGCTGGGTGAGCCGACCATCGGCTATTCCCCGTACGGCGAGATCGGCCCGTACAAGCTCCCCAGCGGCAATGGCGTCATCACCTTGCCGTCGGCTATCTTCGCCGGCTCACAGGCCACGCGCGAGCCCTTCGTGCCATCGCGCCGCTACAACGGCGACATGGCCGACGAGGCGGCCCTGAAAACCTGGGTGAAAACGACGCTGGCGGCCATCAAGCCGGCGGCCCGCTAGCCGGCGGCGCTTACTTTCGCTTCACTTTCGGGAAGCGCAGCTTGTAGTGCAGGCCCATGCCGGGCGCGCTGGCCACCTTGATGGTGCCGCCCAGCGCGCCCGTCACCAGGTTGTACAGGATGTGCGCGCCCAGGCCGCTGCCGCCCGAGCCGCGCTTGGTGGTGAAGAAGGGATCGAACAGCTGCGCCAGCGTGCTGGTATCCATGCCCGCGCCATCGTCGCTGTATTCGAAGTCGACGAAATCGCCATCGACCTTGCCGCTGATCTTGATCTTGCCGGCCTGCCCCTCCTCGAAGCCGTGCACCAGCGAGTTGACCACCATATTGGTGACGATCTGCGACACCGCCCCCGGGAAGCTGGCCATGTTGATGTGCTCGTCACAAGCGATCTCGACAGCGATCGGCTTGCCCTTGAGCTTGGGCTGCAGCGACAGCAGCACCTCGTCCAGGTATTTGCGCAGGTTGAAGCTGCGGATATCGTCGGACGACTGGTCCACCGCCACCTGCTTGAAGCTGCGCACCAGCGCCGCGGCGCGCTGCGTGTTGGTGGTCATGATGCGCAGCGACTGGTCGATGATCTCGAAGAACTGGTTCAGGCCGTCCTCGTCCAGCGTACCGGCGGCCAGGTCTTCGCGCGTCAGCTTGAGCTCTTCCACCAGGTGGCTGGTGGCCGTCACGCAGATGCCCAGCGGCGTGTTGATCTCGTGCGCCACGCCGGCCACCAGCCGGCCCAGCGAGGCCAGCTTCTCCTGCCGCACCAGCTCGCCCTGCGCATCCTTGAGCGAGGTCAGCGCATTTTCCAGCGCCGCGTTCTGTTCTTCCAGCGTTTCCTTGGCGCGGCGGATCTCGCGGTCGGCCTGCATGCGCGCGATCGCCACCGCCACGTGGCTGGCCATGAAGGCCAGGATGTCGAGGTCGGCCTGGGTGTAGACCACCGAGTCGTCATAGCTTTGCACGATGATGACGCCATACGCCACGTCGCCCAGCAGCATCGGCGCCCCCATCCAGCTGGCGATGTCGACATTGCCCAGCGGGTGCTCCATCTCGCCGCTGTCCACCAGCGCGGCGTAGCCGGCGCGGTCCAGCAGCATGGCCTGCTTGCGCTGCAGCACATACGAGGACATGCCGAGGCCGAAGTCGAAGCGCTTGACCGGCGCATGCTCGTCCTTCTCGTCGACAAAATACGGGATGCTGATTTCCTTGGTGTCCGGGTGGTACAGCGCCATCAGGAAATTCTTCGCCGGCACCAGCTCGCTGATGATCTGGTGCAGCCGCATGTTCAGGCGGCTGCCGCCGGTGGCCGTGGCCGACAGATTGGCCAGCTCGTACAGCGCGCGCTGGATGTTCTCGGCGCGGCGGCGCTCGGCCACCTCGTGCGACAGCTGGGCGGTGCGCTCCTGCACCGCGCGCTCCAGCCGGTCCATGCTCTGCAGGTGCTGCAGCGCGCTCGACACGTGGTTGGCGATCAGCGCGAACAGCGCCTGGTCTTCCTCGTTGAAGGTATGCTGTTTGTCATAGCTCTGGATGACGATGGCGCCCAGCGCCTGGTGGTTCTGGTCCAGCAGCGGGCAGCCCATCCAGTGTTCGGCGATGGTGCCGATGCCGAAGCCGGCGTTGGCCTCGCGCCGCGACTGGTGCTCGGCCGCCGTCATCACCATGCGCTCGCGGCTGGCGATCACGGTGGCGGTCGGCGACTCGCCCTCGACCAGTTCGAACAAGTCGTCGCGGCTCGGCGGGTCGTCGACCTCGTCGACGAAATACACGAAACGCACCTGGTTGACCGGACCGTCACGGTCGCTCAACGCCACGAAGAAGTTGGCCGCGTACATGATGCGCCCCAGCGCCGCGTGCACGGCCTGCAGGAACTCGCTGATATCGGTGCAGCTGCTCGACTTCTGCCCGATTTCGAGCAACATCGTTTGAACGGCTTCCAGGCGGGTGAGGCGACTTTCCATCGGTTTTCCTATTGTGAGGTAATGCGCATAGGAAATACTAGCAGGTCCGGCCCGGCCCGGCCACAGAAACAAAAACAGCCAGGCCGTCGGAACGGCCTGGCTGTCGTTGTGCAGCGCGAAGACGCTTACGCGGCGTCGTCTTGCTTGGACTTGCGACGTGCAGCGACGGCGCCGACCAGCGCCAGGCCGCCCAGCATCATGCCGTAGGTCGCCGGTTCCGGCACGGCCGAAACGGTGGCGCCGGCCGAGTACACGCCGGCAGCTTTCGACATCACGGTGCCGCTGATCTGCAGGAAGTACTGGCCGGCGGACAGCGGGGCCGAGGACAGCGTCCAGACGTCGATCTCGCCGGTCGAGACCTGGGTACCCTTGAGCACCAGGCCGTTCGCGTTGAACAGGCCCAGGCTGGTGATGTCCAGGCCGTTTTTGGCGTTACCCGAGAACGAAGACAGATCCGAGGTCAGGATGCTGTTGCCGGTCAGGGTGAAGGTGTAGCGGTCGGAGAAAGTGTTGCCGGCGTTGTTGCCGGTGATGAAGTGGCCGAAGAAATCGGAACCGGAGCTCAGATCGAGCGGTGCGTCCGGATTGCTGATGTCTGCGGCCATCGCACTTTGCGACAGAAAGGCGGCACTGCCTAGCACGAAAGCGCCAGCCAAGGCTTTGAGTTTAGTCATTAAGATCTCCTAAAAAAAAGAGATCAAAATGTATCAGGCTCGACAATTTTGGACGGGCCCGCACAATTGAAAGTTACATCTGCTTACACGTTTAATTAATGAAATCTTAATTCCAGTAAAGAACAAATGTCGCAGGAAATCATGGTTTTTTGTAACCGTTTTCTATCCAGGCCGAGGCGCTCGTCACGCTCAGCTTGAAGGTCGGGGCTACCCGCACCTGGGCCAGCTCCTCGCCGTACTGGTCGAAGGCGGTCAGGGTGGCGTAGGCGTCGTCCTCGTCCGGCACGATGTCCAGGTTGACCTTGACTTGGCCGTCGTCGGTGCTGACGAACACATTCTTGTGCAGCTGCGCGTGCAGTTGCTGCTCGTGGCGGCGTATCACCTCGTTGGCGGTCTTGACCAGCGTGTTGAAGGCGTTGACGTCCAGCGGCTTGGGATTCTTCTTGTCGCGGCCCATGGTCCAGGGGCCGACCAGCGCCGGTTCCGGCTCGCCATCCTTGATCATCGCCACCGCCCAGCCCTCGTCGTCATCGTTCTTGATGACGCGCGCGGTCCAGCCGTTCCCCTGCCATACGCGCGCCTCCTGGATCGGGGCGTCGTCGTCTTGTTGCTCGTCGGTATCGGGGTAGTCTGCGCTCATGCTGATGGCTCGTGCTGAAAAGTTGGCTGGGGTGAAATAATAAGCGGCCCGCCCTGTAACAACAATAGAAAGTCAGCAACGGTGCGAAATCCTTGTGGCCACGGCTGTGTATTAAGCACAACAGTACTTGTGTATTTGATATCGATGGCGCCACGCCTCCCGGCCACGGGCGTGGCGGCCCATTTCGCCGTCCGGCGTCACAAATACGGGCAGGAATTCACAAAAACCGATTGGACACTCTAAATTTCCCCAAGCATAGACAAAGGAATATGACTATTATCAATTTTGAATCACCAGTTTCCAGTAGTTAATAAAAGTGAAAGTCCGCTTCATCGCTTACTGACCACTCAACAAGGAACGTCCAAAATGTCCATTTCCAAAACCTTGCTGGCCATCGGCTTGGCAGGCGCAGCCTTCAGCGCCAGCGCCGGTGTCACCTACAACGCCTCGGCCGGCCCCACCTCCGGCGTCGGCGGCGTCACCACCAATACCTTCGACGACGGCCTGCTGCCGGTCGGTTTCGCCACCTACGACCAGCTGGGCGCACTGATCCCCTCGCCAGGCAATCCCGGCTACGCGGCCCAGCCGCCGGGCGACCCGACCGCCTTCTTCTCGGTCGGCATCAGCAACGGCCAGCCTTCGTCGTCCAGCGTCACCTTCGGCGGCAACGGCGTCGACTATTTCGGCTACTACATGGGTTCGCCAGACGACTACAACATCGTGACCATGTACAGCGGCAACACCATGGTGCTGCAGATTAACGGCATCGCGATGGCGGGCGCCGCCAGCCTGATGGCCAACGGCAACCAGCAGGTCGGCTTCTACATGAACTTCTTCACCGACAGCGGCACGCACATCACCAAGGTCACGTTCTCGGCCAACCAGAACGCCTTCGAATCGGACAACCACTCCTACATCGCGGCCGCCGTTCCGGAACCCGGGACCTACGCCATGCTGTTGACCGGCCTCGGCCTGCTGGGTTTCGCCAGCCGCCGCAAGAACAACGAGAGTTCGCCACGCTTTGATTAAACGGGAAGAGACATGAAAACACTGTTTCCAAAAATAGCAGCCGCCGCCCTGTTCGCCGTGTCCGGCTTCGCATCGGCCAGCGCCTCGCTGGCCGACTGCAGCCTGACCGATATTTACTTTGACATCCCGGGCGTGACGGTGTCGAAATGCTACGGCTATGTCGCAGGCAACATGATCGACAATTCGCCGGCCGACACGCTGGCGGTGAAAAACATCCTGTCGTCGCAATTCGCCTTCCCCGGCCAGAGCGGGGCGCCGATCGAGTCGATCAACGTCGTCATGAATCCCTCGACCCACGTCACCACCTACGACTTCGCCCACCTGCTGACCGGCGACGTCATCGTCGGCCTGCACTTCGGCAACGGCAACGGTGGTCCGGGCAATGGCACGGCGTTCTACGAGTTCAACGCCGGCAGCGGCGTCGACAAGTTCTTCACCCACCTGCAGGCCAGCTCGAACGCCGGCCTGTACAAGCTGAGCGTGTACACGCCGCCGGTGCCGGAACCGGAAACCTACGCCATGATGCTGGCAGGACTGGGCCTGGTGGGCGTGCTCGCCCGCCGCCGCGCCCGCGCCTGAACACCCCGGCCAGCACAAAAGCCCGCATCATGCGGGCTTTTTTTCGTCTGGCGCCGGGGCGGTCAACCGGTGATGGTCAGCACGAGATGCACGGCCGCGGCGGCGGCATGATGGGCGGCCGCAGCGGCGTGATGCGCGGATCGATGGCCGGTTCCGGCATCTGATAGCTGAACGGCGTAATGATGATGGGCGGTATCGTGGGCGGCGCCGATGGCGGTCCTTTGGGTCCTCCGCCGGAAAGACGCTGGGCGCTACGCTGGCGCTGTCTCCGCTTGCACATCGAGGATATCGATTGACCCTCGCTCAATTCTAGCCAAGCCATGTTAAAGCCCTCCCTGCACTGGTCAGGTTATCAGTATAGGCAGGGATAACTTTAAATCAAGGAACATTCCCCCGCTCGTCGCGCCTGGATCGCATTCCATCCCGCCAATTTGCCGGTCTGTCGCAATCCGCTGGCTGGCGCGGGGCGGGCTCGGTAAAGTTCAACCATGCCAAACGGCACAAGAAAAACAGAACCACCCAACCACCGAGGTCAGCCATGAAAATCACCGCTAAAAAACTGGTATTCGCAGCCTTCGTCACCCTGCTGGCAGTCTCCGCATGGCAGGCCATCTTCGGTGACGGCATGCAGGTCAACATCGACGGCGACGAGATCGACGGCCCGCTGGGCTTCCTGCTCGGCACCGTGTTCGCCGGCGGCGGCCTGCTGATCGCCGCGGTGGCCATCACCTGCGCGGCCGTGTTCGTCGGCGTGCTGTTCGCCGGCCTCGGCATCCTGATGATCAGCGGCATGGTGCTGCTGGCGGTGGTGGTCGCGGCGGCCGTCTCGCCCCTGCTGCTGCCGCTGCTGATCCCGGTCGGCATCTACTGGATCTTCCGCAAGCGCAGCCGCAAGCAACACCAGCACGCCGCGCTGGAACACGCGGTCTAAGCCAGCCCCCAGCACCACCAGTTTCAATCGGAAGCGGCCGGGACCTGAACTCCCGGCCGATCCGCCTCGACATCAAGCAGTTCCACCCGGTTGCGGCCGCCGCGCTTGGCACAGTACAGCGCCTGGTCGGCCCGCCGCAACGCCACATCGCCGCCGCTGTCGGCCCGGCCCATCGCGGCGATCCCGATACTCACCGTCACCGTCAGCAGCACGCCATCGTCGAGCCGCATCGCCGCCTCCGCCACGCGCTGGCGCAGGCGCTCGGCAAACACCGCCCCCGCATCCAGCGGCGTGCCCGGCAACAGCACCGCGAATTCCTCGCCGCCGATGCGGCCCAGCATGTCGATCTTGCGCTGGCCGTCGCGCATCAGCGCGCCCAGCTGGCGCAGCACGGCGTCGCCGGCCGCGTGGCCGTGCTCGTCGTTGATGCGCTTGAAGTGGTCGACGTCGAGCAGCAGCACCGTGGCGCAGGCTTCGACGTCGCGCTGCACGCGGCCGTGCTCGTCCTCCAGGCGGCGCATGAACTCGCGCCGGTTCGGCAGGCCGGTGAGGAAATCGGTGGTGGCCAGCAGGCGCAGCTCGTCGTCCATGCGGCGCCGCTCGGTCACGTCCAGCGTCGAGACGATGACGAAGTCGAGGCTGTGCGTGTGGCCCGGCATCACCAGCAAGGTCAGCTCGTTGAGCCGGGCCACGCCGTCGAGCCGCTCGAAGCTCGCCTCGCAGGCGAAGAAATGCTGGCCCTGCGCCAGCGCGGTCAGCGCCAGCGCGAAGCTGGGCATGGCGGCCAGGTCGAAGTTTTGCGCCAGGCTCAGCTGTGATAAATCCTTGCGCCCCGGCGCCATCCCCACCTGCGCCAGCGCGGCGGCGTTGGCGTCGACGATGCGCACCAGCCCGGCCATGCGCCGCAGCTGGCTGGCGTTGGCCTGCAGATAGCGGCCCAGGTCGTCGATGCCGGACAGCTCCAGCTCGGCCAGCGCGGCGCGCACGCCCGACCAGTCCTGCTCCCACAGCGCCACCGGCGCATGGTCGTACAGGCTGCGGAAGCGGGCCTCGCCGGCGCGCAGCGCCACCGTCGCCCGGGCCTGCTCGATGGCGATGCCGGCCAGCCGCGCGGCCTGTTCGATCAGCGCCATGTTGGCCAGGCTGGGCAGGCGCGCATCGCGGTGGTAGATGGCGAAGGCGCCCAGCACATTGCCGGCGGCGCCGAAGATCGGGTCGGACCAGCACGAGCCCAGCCGCGCCTGCAAGGCCAGGTCGCGGTACTCGACCCAGGTCGGGGCGTTGCGGATATCCTCGACGATCACGCGGCTGCGGGTCAGCACCGCCTGCGCGCAGGCGCCCTGGCCGCCCGCGATGGCGCGGCCGTGCACGGCGGCGTTGAAGAAGGCCGGCAGGCTGGGCGCGGCGCCGACCAGCAGGTGCTCGCCCGCCTCGTCGAGCAGCAGGATGCTGCACAACATTTCCTCGTTGCCCGCCTCGACGCCCTGCACCACGCTCTCCAGGATGGTTTGCAGCGGCGCCCCGGTGGCCAGCAGTTCCAGCACCTGGCGCCGGGTCTGCTCGCGCTGTTCGCCCTGGGTGCGCTCGGTGATATCGCGGAACGACCACAGCCGCGCCGGCTCGCTGCCCAGTTGCAGGCGGCGCGTGTGCTGCTCCAGCACGCGGCCATCCTTCAGGCGCAGCAGCTCCAGCTGGCTGCCCTCCTGCAGGCCAGGCAGCGGCAACTGCTGCGGCGACAACAGCATGGCCGGGCCCGGGTGCAGCATCTGCCGCGCCATGTGCGCCATCAGCGCGGCGCCGTCGGCCTGCCAGTCCAGATGCTCGGGCAGGTTCCACAACTCGCGGAAGCGGCGGTTGGCGTTCAGCACGCCGCCCTGCAGATTGTCGACCAGGATGCCGTCGACGGTCGAATCGAGAATGCTGCGCAACATCGCCTGGCTGCGCTGGGCGCCGTCGGCCAGCACCAGCAGCGTCGACTGGCCTTCCTGCAGCTCGCCGGCCAGCACCTCGGCGCGCGCCAGCGCTGCGCGGGCCCGCACGCGGCCGCGCGCCAGCAGCCAGGTCAGGCCGGCCAGCAGCGCGCTCAACAGCGTGCCGGCCACGGCGAGCGGCGCCGCCTTGTCCGGCACGGCTGCAACGCCGGGCACGGCGCTGATGCGCAGCGTCCAGATATGGCCGCCCACGCTGATCTGCTGGACGCTGCCGCGCGGCTGCGCGCCGATGGCCGGATGGCTGTCGTACATGCGCGCCGGCTCGGCCAGCGCCACGCCGTCGTAGATCTCCACGTCCAGCGCGGCGGCGCGCGGGCCGCCCAGTCCCGCCATCAGGTCGCCGACGCGGAATGGCGCATACACCCAGCCGGCGATGGCGGCGCGGCGCGCGGCCACGGTATCGGCCGGCTGCCCGCGGCGATACAGCGGCAGCAGCATCAGGAAACCGGACTGGGCCGGCTCGACCTCTTCCTGCACCAGCCGTATCTTGCCGCTGACGGCGGGCAGGCCGGAATCGCGTGCCTGCTCCAGCACGGCACGCCGCACCGCTTCCGAGGCGACGTCGAAGCCGAAGGCGCGCTGATTGTTGCCGCTGAACGGTTCGATATACACGACCGGCGCATACCAGCCGCGCGCGCCGTCGGGCCGGATACGGTAAGCGGGATAGCCGCCCTGGCGTAGCGCGCGCTCGTGGTCCGCAAGCTGGGCCGGCGTCACCAGCGCGATGTAGCCGACGCCCTGGATGCCGGGGAAATGCTGGTTCAGGTTTTGCCCGGCCAGATAAGTGCGGAATTCGCCGCGGTCGACCTCGGCGGAGCTGAGGAACAAGCCCTGCACGCCGTACAGCACCTGCATATAGGTCTGCATGCGCTGGTCGAGATTGTTGACCAGCTCGCGCGCCCGGCTGTCGAAATCAACCCGGGCATCGTGTTCGGCATCCTGGCGCGCGCCCTGCCACAGCACGGCGGTGGCGCCCAGGCAGCCGGCCAGCACCGCCACCGTCAGGACACCCGGC
This sequence comes from Rugamonas rivuli, assembly GCF_009380165.1. Taxonomy (GTDB): domain Bacteria; phylum Pseudomonadota; class Gammaproteobacteria; order Burkholderiales; family Burkholderiaceae_D; genus Rugamonas; species Rugamonas rivuli. Next base: position 20,420 of record NZ_WHUF01000010.1, on the reverse strand, counting down.
GTGAGCAGCCCTTGTAACAACCGGCGCAGCCTGACCCGGGCGCCGGCAGCCATCTACACCTCGCTGCCCGCGAACTGGCGGTAGCCGCGCGCGCGCAGTGCGCATGCCGGGCAGGTGCCGCAGCCATAGCCCCAGTCGTGCAGCGCGCCGCGCTCGCCCAGGTAGCAGGTGTGGGTGCCGTCGCGGATCAGGTCGACCAGCGCCTGGCCGCCCAGCTCCTGCGCCAGCTCCCAGGTCTGACGCTTGTCGCGCCACATCAGCGGGGTTTCCAGCTTCAGGCGCGTATCCATGCCCAGGTTGAGCGCCACCTGCAGCGCCTTCATGGTGTCGTCGCGACAGTCCGGGTAGCCGGAGAAATCGGTCTCGCACATGCCGCCGACCAGCACCGTCAGGCCGCGGCGATACGCCACGGTGGCGGCCACCGTCATGAACAGCAGGTTGCGGCCGGGGACGAAGGTGTTCGGCAAGCCGTTGGCCTGGGTCTCGATGGCGATATCGTGCGTCATCGCGGTCTGCGAAATCTCGGAGATCAGCGACAGGTCGATCATATGGTCTTCGCCCAGCTTGGCATTCCACTCGGGCGTATGGGCGCGCAGGCTGGCGATCACGGACGGGCGCACGGTCAGCTCGACGGCGTGGCGCTGGCCGTAATCGAAGCCTATGGTTTCCACGCGCGCGTAGTGCTTCAGCGCCCAGGCCAGGCAGGTGGTGGAATCTTGGCCACCGCTAAACAGGACCAGGGCGGAATCGGTAGGCAGCATTGCTTTGTTCTTTCAAGGGCGTGCAGGGTGTTGCAACGTTATTAGTACGCCATCTTTTGAGGCAATCCGGTAACATGACTGTCAGCGTACACCCTGATGGAGTCTCATGTTACCGGCATTGCCAGCAAAAAAATTGGCAGGATCACGAATTTTGGCACAAGTTGTGGCAAAAGTATCCGGCTGCCTGGCGGCAGCCGGCGTCCTGGCCGTCCTGGCCTCCCCCGCCGCCGCCCAAGCCCTGAAGTACGACGTCCACATCGCAGCCCCCGGCGCGCTGGAAGAACTGCTGGAACAAAACCTCGACCTGCTGCGCTTTCGCGGCAATCCGCGCATGGACCGCGAGCAACTGCTGCGCCTGGTGCGCGCCGCGCCCGAGCAGATCCGCACGCTGGTGGCCACCGACGGCTACTACTCGCCGGTCGTCAGCGCCAAGCTCGACCGTGACGGCGAAACGCCCAAGGTCGAGATCAGCGTGCAGCCGGGCGAGCCGGTGCGGGTCGGCGACATCGACCTGGTGCTGGAAGGCTTCGCGCCGACGCCCGGCCTGCCGCCCGACCAGCAGTTCGACACCGCCAGGCTGAAGGCCGGCTGGACGCTGAAAAAAGGCGAAGTGTTCCGCCAGACCGACTGGGAACAAGCCAAGCGCGGCCTGCTGCGCCAGGTGGTGCAGACGCGCTACCCGCGCGCCCAGCTGACCGACAGCCAGGCTACGGTGGACCCGGAGCAGCACCTGGCCGCGCTGCGCGTGGTGCTCGACAGCGGCCCGGAGCTGCGCTTCGGCGAACTGCGCATCGAAGGCCTGAAGCGCTATCCGGCCGCCATCGTCCGCAACCTGAACCCGATCCACGCCGGCGACTACTACAGCGAAGCGGCGCTGCAATCGTATCAATCGCGCCTGCAGGACACCGGCTATTTCAGCAGCGTCGAAGTGAGCGCCGACATGGGCGCCATCCTCAACGAGCAGCTCGACGCGGCCGCCGCCACCCCGGCGCAGAACGCCGAAGCGGCCATGGCGCCGCTGCCGCTGCTGGTGCGCGTGACCGAGAACAAGCGCCGCAACGTCAGCGCCGGCGTGGGTTTCAGTACCAACACCGGCAACCGCGCCTCGCTCACCTACGACGACCTGTCGGTATTCGGCCTGCGCATGAAAAGCGCGCTGACGCTGGAAACCAAGAAGCAGACCGCGCGCAGCGACTTCTACTTCCCCACCACGGCCGAAGGCTACAACGACAGCTTCGGCGCCTCCTTCGAACGCAGCGACATCTCGGGCGAAGTCACCAGCGTGGCCAGCGTGGCCGGCAAGCGCGCCTGGGGCACGCCACTGCTGGAGCGCAGCCTGTCGCTGGAGCTGCTGACCGAGACCAAGACGCTGGACGGCATCCCGTCCAGCACCAGCAAGAGTTTGCCGCTGACCTACGGCGTCACCTGGCGCAAGCTGGACAACCTGCTGTTCCCGACCAAAGGCTACGCGCTCAACGCGCAGCTGGGCGGCGCGCTGCTGCCCGTCCTGACCGACCGCGCCTTCGTGCGCGGCTATGCGCGCGGCGTGTTGTACCGACCGCTGACCACCAGCACCAACCTGATACTGCGCGCAGAACTGGGCGGGCTGGCCTCGCGCGACAAGGTCGGCGTGCCGGCCGTGTACCTGTTCCGCGCCGGCGGCGACCAGTCGGTGCGCGGCTACGCCTTCCAGGAGCTGGGCGTGCGCGAAGGCGACGCCATCACCGGCGGCCGCTACCTGGCCACCGGCAGCGCCGAGTTCCAGTACTGGTTCAAGCCTTCGTACGGCGCGGCGGTGTTCTACGACGCCGGCAACGCGGGCGACACCTTCAACGCGCTGCATCCTAAATCCGGCTACGGCGTCGGCGGCCGCTGGAAGAGCCCCGTCGGGCCGATCAACGTGGACGTCGCCTACGGCCACGCGGTACGCAAATACCGTTTGCACTTCTCGCTGGGATTCACCTTCTGATGGCTGACAACAAAGACAATCCGACGCCGGACGCGCCGAACGCCGCCACACCTGCCCGCCGCCGCTGGCCGCGCCGCGTGCTCATTACGCTGGCGGTGCTGGTGGCCCTGCTGGCCGGCGCCTTCTGGCTGCTGGGCCGCGAATCGACCTTGCAGCAGCTGGTGCAGCGCATCTCCAACGCCAGCGGCGGGCAAGTGTCCGTGACGGGCGTGAGCGGATCGCTGTACCACCGCATGCATATCGACCGGCTGGTGTACCGCAGCAAGGACAGCGTCATCACGGCCGACAACATCGATATCAACTGGTCGCCGCTGCAGTATTTTTCGGAAGGCTTGTCCATCAGCGAACTGCACGTGGCGGCGCTGACGGTGCGCAGTCTCGGCCCGTCGGAACCGGCCAAGATGCCGGCATCGCTGGCGGCGCCCTTCCGTCTCAGCCTGTCCGACGCGCGGCTCGACAAGCTGACCTTGAGCAGCGCCACCGGCAGCGACGTCATCGAACGCCTGCGCTTCAAACTGTACGGCGACAAGAGCAGCTGGCACCTGGAAGACGCCAGCGCACAGACGGCGTTCGGCAACGTGAAGGCCGACCTGACCATCGGCGCCGACAAACCATTTGCACTGCAAGGCAAAGCCGCAGCGGCAGGCGGCAACGCGCAGCTGTCGCTGGAAGCCGGCGGCAACCTCGCGCTGATCACCTTGAAGGCACAGGGCAGCGCCAACGGCGCCAGCGGCAACGCCAGCGCCGCATTGGCGCCGTTCGATCCGGTCATCCTGCGCGCGCTCGACCTGAGCGGCCGCGATCTCGACCCGGCCGGCTTCGATCCCGGCTGGCCGCAGGCGAAGTTCAGCCTGAAACTCAGCGCCGCCATCACGCCCGACCAAAAACTGTCCGGCCAATTCGCCCTGCAAAACCAGGACAAAGCCGCCCCGCTCGACCAGCAAGGCCTGCCCCTGCAAGCCTTCAGCGGCAAGCTGGCCGGCACGCTGACCGCCTCCACACTGGAAAACGTCCTGCTCGACCTGGGCCAGGCAGGACGCTTCACCGGCGGCGGCCACGTCAAGCGCAGCGGCCCCGAAGCCGGCATCGACGCCGCGCAGTTCACGCTGCACACCGACCGCTTCGACCTGAAGAACATCCACAGCGGCATCAACAAAACCGCCGTCGCTGGCGACATCACGCTGGCCAGCACGCCCACCAAGCAAACGCTGAACGCCAAACTCGCGCAAGACGGCCTGCGACTCGACCTGCAAGCCACGCTGGCCAACGCCATGCTGCAACTGCACCAGGCCCGCCTGCTGGCGAAGAAAGGCAGCATCACCGCCACCGGCCAGGCCAGCCTGAAGGACAAGCAGGAATTCAGCGCCAAACTGCGCGCCGAACACTTCGACCCGTCCGCGCTCGCCCCTGCCCTGCCGATCGCCGATCTGAACGCAGACATCAACGCCAGCGGCCACATCGCCCCCGCATGGCAAGTCGCCGCAGGCTTCGACCTCAAGGCCAGCAAGCTCGCTGGCCAGACCCTGTCCGGCAGCGGCAAGCTGAATGCCGATGCAAAGCACATCAGCGGCGTCGACGCGCATCTGGCGATGGCGCAGAACACCGCCGATATCAGCGGCAGCTTCGGCGCAGCGGGCGAACAGCTGCGTTGGAAAATCGACGCGCGCCAACTGTCCGCGGTGGCCGCCGACTTGATCGGCGCCGTCAACGCCAGCGGCATCGTCAGCGGCACCATGGACGCGCCGCGCACCAGCTTCGAAGCCGACGCCAAAGGCCTGGGCCTGGCCTCCGCCAAGCGCCCCGCGCCGGATAGCCTGATCCACGCCAGCGGCGACATCGCACTGGCCGGCGCGAAGAAAACGCCCGAGCTGAAAATGAACGGCAGCATACAGCGCCTCAATCCCGCCGCATTCGGCGCGGCGCAGGCGGGCGCCATCAACGCCGGCTTCACGGCCGACGCACGGCTGGCCGCCGACTGGCGCGCAGGCCTGAACCTGACCTTGCAGCCATCGACCTTCGCCAACGCGCCGTTGAACGGCTACGCAAAACTCAACGCCGACAAGAACAGCATCGGCAACGCCGACATCGACCTGCGGCTGGCGGCCAACAGCCTGCAAGCCAAGGGCAGCTTCGGCAGCGCGCTCGACAAACTGGAATGGAAACTCAACGCGCCGCAACTGGCCGCGCTGGGACCGCAGTTTGCAGGCGCGCTGCGCGCCAACGGCACCTTGTCCGGCACCAGCGCCAAGCCGGCGCTTGCGCTCACGCTGGACGGCAGCAACCTGCGCGCACCGGGCCAACAGCAGATCGGCACCATACGCGGAAGCGCCACGCTGGGCAGCACGATCGCGATGGCGGCCGCTCCCGCCCCCGCAGCGACGAAGCAAGGCCGCCGCACGATACCGGCCACCGACGCCGACACCTACGCCGACGTGCCACTGGTCAGCGACATCGAAATCACCCGCTACGTCTCCCCTACCCTGACACTGGACAAAGCCCGCCTGCAAACCAGCGGCACGCGCAGCGGCCACGTGCTGCAAGTCAGCGCCAGCAACGCCGACTTCGACGCCGCCTTGCGCGTCAAGGGCTCCTGGGCCAACGACGCCTGGACCGGCGCCATCGACACACTGCAAAACCGTGGCCGCTTCGCCCTCACGCTGGCCGCGCCGGCGCAGCTGAAACTGACCGCACCAAGCGGCACCGGCGTGGCCGGCCTGCTGCACCCCGAGCAGATCGCACTGGGCAGCGCCACCATCAAGCTCCCCGACGGCAGCATCCGCATCGACAGCCTGGCGAAGACCGGCCCCGCCTGGAGCAGCAAAGGCATGGCGGCCGGCGTACCGGTCAACTACCTGGCCCAGCTCTCCGACGCCTGGCGCGACAACGTCCGCAGCAGCATGACCATCGGCGCCGAATGGGGCCTGAACCTGCAGGCCGCCAGCAAAGGCAGCCCGCCCGTCCTCGGCGGCATGCTGCATGTGTACCGCGAACAGGGCGACCTGACCATCATCGGCGCCGACCTGCCGCAACCACTCGGCCTGCGCACGCTGAACGGCCGCGTCGACGTCAACGACGGCACGCTGCACCTGCAACTGAACCTGGACGGCACCCGCGCCGGCCAGGCCCGCATCGACGCCACCGCCCAGCTGCACGACGGCCGCCTGGCCGAGAGCAGCGCCATCACGCTGAACGGCAGCGCCAATATGGGTTCGCTGGCCTGGCTCGCACCGCTGGCCGGCCAACCCGGCCTGGAGATCGACGGCTCGCTGAAGCTGGCCGTCACCGGCGCCGGCACCATCGGCGCGCCGCAACTGAACGGCGACATCAGCGGCGACAAGCTGGTGCTGAACTGGCTGGACCAGGGCATCAAGCTGCGCAACGGCCAATTGCAAGCGCGTCTGAGCGGCGACCAGCTACAACTGCAAAAGCTGGCCTTCGACGGTGCCGAGGGCCACGCCCAGGCAGACGGCTGGATACGCTACGCCGGCAACGAAGCCACCATGAACCTCAAGCTCAGCGCCGACAAACTGGAAGTGCTGGCGCGGCCGGACCGCATCCTGGTCATCAGCGGCCAGAGCACGCTGGTGCGCGACGCCAAACGCTTCCAGCTGGACGGAAAATTCCGCGCCGACCGCGCCAGCATCGAACTGGCCGGCGAGAACACACCGACGCTCAGCGACGACGTGGTCATCGTCGGCAAAGGTGCCGCGCCGGCCAAGACGCCGCAAGGCCAGCCGCTCAACATCGACCTGGAAGCGGACCTCGGCGACGCCTTCCACCTCAAAGGCAAAGGCCTGGATGCCCAGCTGGCGGGCGCGGTACGCATCCGCGTGGCCGACCGCCGGCCGCCGCGCGTCACCGGCAGCATCCGCGTGGACAGCGGTACTTATGCGGCGTATGGACAGAAGCTGGCGATCGACCGCGGCGTAATCAACTTCACTGGCGCCTACGACAACCCTGGCCTGAACATCCTCGCCGTGCGGCGCCGCCCGGAAGGCGAAGCGCTCAGCGAGACTAATGTGGAAGCGGGCGTGGAAGTGCGCGGCACGGCGCTGGCGCCGGTGGCCAAGCTGGTGTCGACGCCTACCGTGTCGGACAGCGACAAGCTGGCCTGGCTGGTGCTGGGCCACGGCATCGACAACACCGCCGGCAACGACATGGCGCTGCTCAGCGCAGCGGCGGGCGCACTGTTCGGCGGCGGCCAGGGGAAACTGGCGAATGCATTGGGCGTGGATGAACTGGGCGTGAGTCAGGCGGCCGGCACCTCGGCCGGTGCGGCCACCGGCTTGCAGACGACGGTGGTCACGGTGGGCAAGCGCCTGTCGTCGCGGGCTTACCTGAGCTTTGAACAGGGTGCGGGCACGGCGACCAGCCTGGTCAAGCTCAAATACAAACTGAACCCGCGCATCACGCTGCAATTCCAGACCGGCACCAACAACGCGCTGGACGTGCTCTACACCTGGGCCTTCGATTAAGCCCTAGCTTGGGTTATGGTCCGGCACCGGATCATCCTGCGGCACAGGATGGGGGATGGCCGGCGGCGCCGGATCATCCACCGGTACGGGATCGGGGGCGCGGTGAGCGGTAACGGTATCCATGGTCGACACTCCGGTGATTGGCACGTCCTGTATTCTACGCCGCCCCGCTCAGCGCCGGCACGCCGTGGCGCGCGCGGTGGCCCACGCCGCCGCCCTGGCGCGCACCGAAGCCAGCGACTCACCGCCGAACGCGGGTTCGTCCGGCACCAGCTTGCCGCGCAGCGGCGGCTGCTGGCCGTACGCATACAGCGCCGTCGTCAACACCAGATGCCCGTGATCCGGCGTATCGAATACGTTGTTGGCCGTCGTCTTTCCGGCGGTGGCCAGGCCGAAGGAGCGCGAACGCCCTGTCTCGCCGCGCAGGGCGATCGCCACCATCTCGCCGGCACTCGCCGTGTCGGAACCAAGGATGACGGCAAAGTCCTGCCCCCTGAACTTCTCCAGGGGATTAGTCCTGGCCTTGACGCTTTTCTGCGCGAGATGGGCGATGCTCTGCAAATTGGCCAGCGGCCAGCGTTCGCCATGGGCGGGCACGAAGCGGGCCTGGTTCTCCACCGTGAACAGCGGCGCCAGCGCCACCATCGGCGGCCAGGCGTTGCCGCCGGTTTGCATCGTCAGGTCGACCACCAGCGCGCAAGTCTCCGCCAGCCCGGGCTCACTTGCCACCTGCTGCAACAAGGTGTCGACATAAGCAGTAACGGCTTCCGGTGTGCCGTCGGTAATGGGTGGCGGCAGTATCAGCAGCGCGCGTCCGGTGGGGGTTTCTATCGTCTTCACTGTCACCAGTTTCGCCGCCACGCTGGCGCCGTAGCCCTTGTAATCGTTGATCGCCTGATCCGACCAGAAGAAGCTGTGACGGTCGCTATCCAAGGTGTTGAGCAGCTTGCGGATCGCCGCATAGACTGCGGGCCGCTCCACCGAAGACGCATCGGCGGGCGCCAGCGCCAGCAGGCGTTTCCTGGCCACGTCGTAGTCGGCTTGGTCGAGCGGCGGCACCGCCTTGCTCTCGACCAGTTCCAGCACCTTCTGCACCAGGGCGCGCGCGGTGGCGCCGTCGATCTGGCCAGCATCGCCGTTCTGCGCCCGCGCGCCGGCCGACAGCAAGGCCGCCGCCAACGCCAGCGCGACGATGCGCTTCATATTTTTTCTTCTCACGGTTTTGCGTGCTTCACGTATTTGTCCAGCCACGCATTGGTTTCGTACAGCATGTGCAGGATCGATTCGCGTGCGCGGTAGGCGTGCGATTCGTTCGGCAGCATCACCAGCCGCGCCGTGCCGCCCAGGCCTTTGATGGCCTGGAACATGCGCTCGCTCTGCAAGGGGAAGGTGCCGGTATTGCTGTCCTCCGCGCCGTGGATCAGCAGCATCGCATCCTTGATCTTGTCGGCGTTATTAAACGGCGACATGGCCTGGTACACCGCCTGCGCCTGCCAGAACGGCCGTTCCTCCGACTGGAAACCGAACGGCGTCAGCGTGCGGTTGTAGGCGCCGCTGCGCGCGATGCCGGCCTTGAACAGACGCGTATGCGCCAGCAGATTGCCCGTCATGAAAGCGCCATACGAATGGCCGCCGATGGCGATGCGGTGGCGGTCGGCCACGCCGCGCCGTACCACCTCGTCCACCGCCGCCTGCGCGTCCGCCACCAACTGCGGCAGATAGCTGTCGTTCGGCTCTTCCTCGCCCGCGCCGACGATGGGGAAGGATGGATTGTCCAGCACCGCATATCCCATCGCCAGGAAGGCCGCCGGCCCCCAGTAGCTGACCGCGTTGAAACGGTACGGCGAACCGGTGGTCTGGCTGGCCGCGCCGGCCGATTTGAACTCCTGCGGATAAGCCCACATCAGCAGCGGCAGCGGGCCGTCGCGCACTGCGTCGTAACCGGGCGGCAGCATCAGCGTGGCCGTCAGCTCCACGCCGTCGTTGCGCGGGTAGCGGATCTGCTCCTTGTGCACATCCTTCAGCTGCGGCGTCGGATGCGGATAGCTGGTCAGCGCCGTCAGTTGCCGGCCTTCCGGCTTAGTCAGGTCGCGCAGATAGTAGTTCGGCCGTTCCGTCGGCGATTCGCGCGTCGTCAACAGCAGCGTGCCGTCATCGTTCAGCACCGCCGCCACGTTTTCGAAGTACGGCGCGGCGCTCTGGAACAGGCGCTCCTTGGTCTTGGTGGTCAGGCTCAGGCGATCGATGAAGGGACGGTCGCCCTCCGGCGTGGCGCCTGCGCCATCCAGCAGCAGCGTGGTGCCGGGGCCGATCAACAGGCGCGGGAAGCCGCTGCCGTCGGCCCGCATCACCGGCGAACCGGGGCTGCTGTAGCGGTCTTCGTACGAACCGGCGTAGATCAGCTCCGGCGGCGTGGACAGATGGTCGGGCTGTATCATCCACTGCTTGTAGTCGCGCGTCTTGTGCCAGCGCTCATTGATCAGCGCGACATCGCCACGGCCCCAGGCGATGCCGGCGTAGCGCATCGTCAGCCGCGCCAGCACCAGCGGCGGTTCGCGGAACGGCGCCGCGTGCTGGTAGACCAGGTCGCGGATGTTGTCGATCACCGGACGGGCCGGATCGCCGCCATCCTGCGCCTCGGTCCACACCAGCGTGGCCGGCGCGTCGGCGCGCCACGACACATGGCGCACGCCTTCGGACACCGCGTCATTCCCCGGCGGCAGGCCCTCCTCCAGCGGCAGCAAGGCCACCGTGTGCAGCACCGTGCCATGCAGATCGCGCACTTCCACCCGCTCGCCGAAACTGGAGGCGGGCACGATGTACGAGTACGGCCGCGTCACGCTTTGCGTCAGCAGGTACTGGCCGCCCGGCGCGACCGACGTGCGCGAGAACTGCCCCGGCTCGCCGATGGGCCGTCCCTTGCCGTGCAGGTCGAGCAGCACCATCTGCACCGTCACGTAGTATTCGAACAGGCGCGCATCGGCCTCGTTCTTCAGCAGATCCTGATAGGTGCGCAGCTGGCGCAACGCGCCGCCGGCATCGCTGTCCTGCTGGATCGGGCCGGTCGGAATGCCGTCCGACACGGGCGCCTTGCCGATGCCGGCCGGACGCCAGTGCACCAGCAGCCCGCTGCTGTCGGGCAGCCAGTTGAAGCCGCGCGTCAGCACCGCCGACAAGGGCTGGGCCGACAGCCGCGAGGCCTTGCGTGCAGCGATATCTACCAGCCACAGCTCCACCGATCCGCGCTCGCCCTTGTAGGCCACGTGCGAGAAGGCCAGGTAGCGCTGGTCCGGCGACCAGGCCAGGTCCGCCAGGCGCAGCGCGCGCGGCAGCCCGCGGATGCGGCTTTCCTTTTGCGTGGCGATATCGAGCAGGCCGAGATCGGTGCCGAAGGCGAAGCGGGAAGAGGAACAGGTGCGCGGGTTGATGCGCAGGCCGGCCAGCTTGAGCTCCGGCTGCGCCACTTCGGCGATGCCGGGCAGCGGCGGCGTCTGCACCACGGCGGCCAGGTTGCGTTGGGGGCTCAGGCTGAGGGCCGGCGCGCGCGGGGCGTCGACGATCTCCATCAGGGCGGCGGGCGGCAGGCGGTAGCCGCCCTCCTGGGCGCCGGATTGCGGCGAGGCGGCCATCAAACCCAGATTCAGGGGCAGCAGGGGTAACGGTTTGTTCATGGAAGTCCTTTCGGTCCAGAAGCGAGGCTGCTGCGGATCAGTTTGCTTATGCTATCCGTGATTGTCAATCAATGCAGGATATTGGGTGACAATCTGTAACGCTGTGGGGAGAAGGCGGAGTGGCGTACAATCGCTGTTCTTTGAATTTCGCCGTTGGAATCGCTTATGGATATGCCTACTATCGTCCTGTTGCTGCTGGTGCCCCTGGCCATCTGGCGCATCTACTCGCGCCTGAAGCGCCTGATGGGCCGCACCCGCTCGGAACTGTGGCGCCACTACCTGGCGGCGGGCGCGATGTCCGCCCTGCTGGGCGTACTGGCCGCGACGCTGCTGGGCAAATGGGAGGCTTTCGGCGCGCTGGTGGTGGGCGCCGCGTTCGGCGCCGCGCTGGGCTACCGCAACATGCAACTGACCCGGCTTGAAAATACGACCGAGGGCTTCTTCTACACGCCCAACCGCCGTCTCGGCCTGCTGGTGGCGATGCTGTTCATCAGCCGCCTGATTTACCGCCTGTTCGAGGCCTACCTGCACATGCACGACCACCTGCCGCTGGATCCCGATTTCGTCGGCAATCCGCTGACGGCCGTGCTGTTTGGTTTGCTGGGCGGCTTCTACGCCTGCTACAGCGTGCTGCTGCTGCGCTGGCGCCGCACCCAGAAACCGGTGCCGCGCCCTATCGATATCTTCGATATTAAATAAACTATTTAGCCGCCAGCTGCTGCACGAACTCGCAGTAGGCCGGCCGCACCGCAGCGCTGGACAGCACGCCATTGTGTCCGGCGCCCGGCACCATCACCATGCGTTTGGACGGCGTCGGCAAGGCGTCGTACACCTTGCGCGCCAGGCGCGGCGGCGTGACCTCGTCGTCGGCGCCCTCCAGCACCAGCGCCGGCCCGGCATACCCCGACGCCGCCGCCACGTTGTCTATCCCCTTCAGCGACTCGCTCAGCTCCACCCGCACGAACGGCCACACATACCACGGCATCATATTGTTGGCCCAGTCGCGCGCATTGGTGGTGGTCGATTCCAGCACCAGCCCGCGCACGGCGGGGCGCTGCTGCGCCACATAGGCGGCGATGAAGCTGCCCAGCGATTGCCCGTGCACGATCACCCGGCCCGGCGCCTGCCCGTTGACCAGGTCGAACTCGCGCAGCGCATCGGCCTTCAGCGTGGCGATGGTCGGCACGCCGGTGCTGCGGCCGTAGCCGCGATAATCGATCATCACCACATCCGCGCGGCACGGCGCGACGGCGGCCAGCACATGGTCGCCATGCTGGTCCAGGTGGAAGCCGTTGCCGCCGAAGTACAGCACCGTCAGCGCGTTACCGTCGCCGCTGGCGCTGACGCCGGCCAGTTGCGCGTCGTCCGCCGCCAGCGTCAGCGGCGCCAGTTTGTAGGCGCTCGCACCGTCGTCGCCGAGCCGGCCCGGAGGCAGCACCGCACCGGCGCGGTCCGGCCGCACGATGCTGCCCTCGCCTATCTGCATCGCACATCCAGACAACAAAACCGCCATCATCGCCAATATGAGTTTCATAATTATCTCCAGTGAATGTACAATATATTACAACAAAGTTTTAATGTAAAACGATAATTTTTTACTGTATTACGATAAATATGAAAATCACCCTGATCCGCGCGCTGCTGTGGCTGTGCGTTGCCGTGCAAGCGGCCTTCTTCGTGCTGGCGTGGACCACCTATGCGCCCAGCATCGGCTCGATGACCATCGACATGACCGCCATCGGCCTGCCCTTCGGCGCCAAGCTGGCGATGACGCCCGCGCAGCGCGCGATCGGCGCGGCGCTGGCGCTGCCGGCCGTGCTGGTGCTGTTCGTGGGGCTGTGGCGGCTGGACCGGCTGCTGCTCAACTTCCGCCGCCGCGAGCTGTTCACCGCGCAGTCCATCGGCCACCTGCGCGCCTTCGCCGGCGCCACGCTGCTGGCGACCCTGCTGTCCATCGTCGAACTGCCGGTGCGCACGCTGGCGCTGCGCCTGAGCGGCAACGGCGGCCAGCACTTCGCGGTCGGCGTCAACTCCGAGCAGCTGATGCTGATACTGGTGTGCGGCATGTTCTACCTGATCACGCGGCTGATGCAGGAAGGCCGCCGCCTGCGCGAAGAGAACGAGGGCTTTGTCTGATGGCGATCCTGATCAACCTCGATCTGATGCTGGCCAAGCGCAAGCTGAAGTCGCGCGAACTGGCGGCCTACGTCGGCATCACCGAACAGAATCTGTCGCTGCTCAAGTCCGGCAAGGTGAAGGGCATCCGCTTTGCGACGCTGGAGAAAATCTGCGAGCGCCTGGCCTGCCAGCCCGGCGACATCCTGAGCTGGGAGCCGGACGACGGCGAGACGAAAGACGACGCCGGCGAGCTGCTATAAGAACGCCGTCGTTTTAGCGACAGTGCTATCGTATTTCATGCGGTGCTGGTGACATTTGGTGATATGCTGGATGTATCCGTACGGCAATTATTTGCACTGTTATGAATACGTCCATTTACGACAAAACCGCCAAGGGCCGGGAAGAGATCGCGACGCGCAGGGACGGCCTTGCGCCGCGTCTGCGTAGCTTGCTGGTGCTGATCGATGGCCGTCGTACGGAGGAAGAACTGCTGCGCAATGTGGCAGGGCTGGGCTTGACCATCGCCGCAGTGCACGAACTGCTGGCGGGAGAATACATCGTGCTGTCGACCAGCTACGCGTCGATGGCGGAGGAGCCGGCCGAGCCATCGCAGCCGGAACCCGAACAACCGGCCGCCGAGCAGGTCCAGCAATTCCAGTCCGTCTACCAGTTCTACAACCAGACCATCAAAAGCACGATAGGCCTGCGCGGCTTCACCTTGCAGCTGAAGGTGGAAAAAGCCAGCTCGGTCGACGAGCTGCGCCAGCTGCGCGAGCCCTATCTGGAGGCGGTACAAAAAGCAAAGGGCAGCGACACTGCCGCTGCCCTCGCCATGCAGCTGGATCGGCTGCTGGGTTTCTACTGAAGCTTAGGCCACCTTCGCCACCTCGGCGGCGGGACGGCGCTGCAGCACGAAGATAGGCTGCGCCCACTCCGTATCCTTCTTCTTTTTGCTCGTGATGAGCGTCAGTTCCGAAGGATCGTAGACGTCGGTGTTGTGCGTCAGCGGCGTCGTCATCAGGTATTGCGCCTCGGTGTTCTTCAGGAACTCGCCGACCAGCTGGATGTTACGGATATCCAGGTGGGCAAACGGTTCGTCGATGAACACGAAGCCGCCGGAACCGTCTTCCGACTTCAGCAAGCCAATCAGCAGCACCAGCGATTTCATCACCTGCTGGCCGCCGGACGCTTCGCCGTCGTTCATGCCGATGATGCCCTTGCCGTCGAACTTGAAGCGTACGTGCAGGCCGGCCTGCGCCAGTTGCGTATCGTCGTTCTCCAGGCGCACCGGATCGGAGTGCACCTCGATGCCCGCCAGCTCGCCCAGCTCCTTGATGTTCTTGGAGTAGGTCTTGATGGTGTAGCGCAGCCGCTCCATGTAGGCGCCGCGCGCGTTGCCGGTGGCTTCGATGGCGCGGTTGTTCTGGTAGCGGCGCTCTTCGGTTTCCGACTGGCGGCCATGCAGCTGGTCGTTCAAGCGCTGGTACTGGTCGATCACGGTGGCGTCCAGTTCCCAGTCGCTGCGGGCCAGGCTGGCCTCCAGCGAGTGAACGCGCAGCACCACCTGGTGCGAGTTCTGATGCTCGCTGACCAGGCCTGCACGACGCGCCGGACGACGCCAGCTCTTCGGCAGGTGACGCCAGGCCTTGCGCAGCGTGAGCAGAGCGCGCGCGTGGTCGGAGCGTTGTTCGATCTGGCGCTTGTTGTTCAGGCGCAGACCGGCTTCCGATTCCGACAATGCGAAGCGCGCGTTCTGCCAAGTGGTGTCGGCGCGGGTGCGCGTGACCACGGCGTTCTTGATCAGCGTTTGCAGCTCGCCCAGACGGGTGCCGACTTCGGTGCGTTCCGCCTTCAGCGGCACCGAATTGCGTACCGCCTCGTCGAATTCCTCCTGGCGCGCGGCCAGTTCCTTGGCGGCGTCCACACCGGCCAGGCGCGATTTCAGCGCGCTGATTTCGGTCGCCAGCTTGGACACGATCAAGGTCAGTCCATCTTCCTGCGCCTCCAGCGCCGGCAGCGATTTCTGGATCGCTTCCATACGCTGCGTGCGGCCTGCGGAACCGAAGCGGTAGCGCGAAGCTTCCACGAACAGCGAGCGGCCACCGCGGCGTTCGCGGTGGTAGGCGTCCGGCGTGATCCACTCGTCGTGGCTACCCAGCTTGGCGCCGGCGTCCACGGTGTCCACGCGGGTGATGCGCGACAGCTGCTCCACCAGCCAGGACGGAACCTTGGCCGAGAACTTCACCACCGACATCAGCGAGTCATCCTTGACGGTCGGCGCATGCACCAGGTCCGGCACGATGAAGTGGCGATAGCGCTCCTTCTCCGCCAGGCGGTACGCGGCCGAGGCGTCGGACGATTTATCCAGCAGCACCACGGAGGCATAGCCACCCAGCACGCCTTCGATGGCGCCCTGCCAGCGCGCATCCGTCACCTCGACGATGTCGGACAGCATGGCGTGGCCGATGCCGGCGTCGTTCAACGCGCGGCGCATGCCGCGTTGCGCTTCCGGCTCCGGCATCGCGGTCTTGCCCTGCAAGGCGGCGATGGTCGACAGCTCGCCTGCTATCTTGGTGGCGATGGCGTCGCGCGCCATGCGCTGGCGGGCCAGCTCGATTTCCTTTTCCTGCAACTGCTGCGCCACTTCGGCCAGGTCTGCACCTGCATCGGCGGCCAGCTTTTGCAGGCGGGTCTTCTGTTCCAGCAGGCTGTCCAGCGGCTTGAGTTTGCCGTTGATCTGATTCAGGCGGCTTTGCAGCGCGGTCGATTCCTGCTCCAGCACCGTCTCGTGCTGCTGCGCGTCGCTCAGCGCCTTGGCCTGCGCGGCCAACGCGTTGCGCTTGTCGGTCAGCTGGGCGTCGGCCTGCATCAGCGGCTTGCGTGCATCGCGCAGCTGGCGGCTCAGGTTAGCGTGCTTCTCGCGCGCTTCGTGGTACTCCAGCGTCGGCAGCACTTCTTCCTGCAGGTTGCGGCGCTCCTTGTTCAGGTCTTCCCACTGGTGGTAGTTGGCCACGCGCAGGCGCAAGCCCTCCAAGTTGGTCTTGGAGGCTTCCAGTTCGGACTCGAAGCGTTTCAGTTCGACTTCGGTATCGCGCTGGTGGCGCTTGGCTTCGTCGTAGGCGTCCAGCACTTCCTTGTCGCCGAAGACCTGGAACACCAGGTCCAGCAGCTGGCGCGGCGCGTATTCGCACAGCTTGTCGGTTTCGCCCTGCTCAAGCGCCAGCACTTTCGCCATCGCCGGCGACAGGCCGGCGTTGGCGAGGCGCTTGCGGTAGTTTTCGACGCCGAGCCAGTCGTTGCCGGCTTCGCCGATGTCTTCGATCTGCACGTTACCGGGGCGCATAAGGTACTGGCGCTTCCAGTCGCCGCCATTCTTCTGGATCTGGCAGAACAGCGTGACTTCGTCGTCGCTGAAGAAGCCGGAGCTGCGGAACGGACGGTTGGACAGCTGCTTGCCGATGTTCTTGTTGTCCACCACGGCGCGCAGCCATGCGGTCTGCTGGCCGCTGTGGCGGGCGTAGTGCTTGTAGGTGCGGCCCATCGAGCAATCGAGGCCGAACAGCGTGCGCAAGGCGTCCAGCAAGGTGGTCTTGCCGGAGCCGTTCTGGCCCGCGATGGTGATGATCTTGGCGTCCAGCGGGATGTTCTTGATGCGCTGCCAGTAATCCCAGTGGACCAGTTCTAATGATTTAATGTGAAACACGTTTAGTCCTCGGCTGGAAGTTCGGAGTCTGGGGCGGCTTCTTCAGCCGCCTCGTCGTCGTTGGCGGCGGTCGGCGGAGCGCTGCGCGGCACCGGAATGATCTGCGCCGGCGAGCGCTTGAACACGTCGGCCAGTGCGCCGTTGATGATGCGCTCTTTCAGCTGGTCGGTATCCATCATCAGGTCCAGCAGCGGGCCTTCGACGATCACGTCGCCACGGCGCTCGATGAAGCCCAGCTTGGCCAGGATGCCGAGGTTCATGTCCAGACGGGTCTTCTTACCCAGCTTGTCGCCGAAGTCGGCCAGCAGCGCTTTGTAGGCGATGCCGATCGAGGTGTCTTCCGCGCGCGGCAGCGGCTTCTCGACGCCGAACATGTCGTTCTGGTCGTCGTCCGCGTGCTGGTGCGTCTCCTGGCGTTCGCGCTTGGGCAGGATGATCTGCGCCCACAGCACCACCAGCAAAGCCACGCCGTCGCGCGACAGGCCGAAGTTATTGTTTTGCCAGACGTCGCGGGCGCCGAAGATCTTCGGCTCGATGGCGCGGTGCAGCGCGATGGTCACGTGGTCGGCGTAGACGTTGTCCAGCAGTTTGAGGCCGGTGGCCAGCAGGCGGGCGTCGACTTCGGCGCGGAACAATTCGTCGGACAGCACGCGCTTGACCAGCTTGTCGTCGCGACGCAGGGTTTGATGCGTCAGCAGGCGCGCGATCAGGATTTGGGAATCGTCATTCATCTGACTTGTCGCCTTCCGTATTCAAAGACAGTGAGAGGGAGGCCAGGGACATCGCCGCCACGTGCAAATCGGGCAGCTGTATCATTTCGTCGGTGGGTGCGAATTTGACCGGCAGGCGCGCCAGTTCGGCGGTGGCGCCTTGCAGGCGGGCCTCGTCGGCGTCGCCCAGCAGCGGCAGCAGCGAGGCGCGGTACGAGGCCACGGCGAAGGTGGCCGGCAGCAGCGAATCCTGCACCGGGATCGATTTCGGGCCTTCGTCGGCGATGCTGGGGAAGTTGCCCAGCGCGGCGAAGTCGGACAGGCGCGCCAGCCAGTCGTCCAGCTCGCGCTGCATCTGCGGGCCGTCGCTGATGGTGGTCGGCGCATCCTGGCCGGTGGGCAGGCCGCCGGAGACGGCGCTGATGGCGCGGTCCTGCAGCAGTTCCGTTTCGGCGACGTCGATCATCTCGGCCGGCGTGATAAACAGCGGCACCACCGGCTGGTCGATCGCGCCTTCGGCCAGCGAGGCCAGGTCTTCGTGCAGCAGCAGCCAGCGCTTGATGTCGGTGGTGGACAGGCCGGACTGGCCCAGGTGCACGCGCTGGCGTTCGATCTGGTTCAGCGCGCGCGAGAACATGCCCTGCATGTTGAGCAGCGCCGATTGCGCGCGGCCGATGGCCTGCGCCGCCTTGTGAGTGGCGCCGTCGGCGTTTTCATCGGACAGGATGGCGCGCAGGATCTCGGAACCCTTCTCGACCCAGTCGCAGGCGGTATGCCACTTGGCCTGCGAGGCGCGCAGGCGGAACTCGGAACCGGAGGCGATGGCGTCCGAGAATTCCTCGGTCAGGTCGACCAGGCGGCCCAGCAGGTGGTTCAGTTGTTCGACGGTGACGCCGCCCATCACCTGGGCGCCGGCCACCTGCGACAGCAGGAAGCCCATGTCGGCCGTGTCTTCTTCCTTGCCCAGCGCGAGCAGGCCGTCGATGGCCGACAGCACGTTGCGCGCCATCGGCGTGACGCGGTAGACGGCTTGCTGCGCGTCCCAGGCCAGCAGCTGGTTGGTGCGCAAGCGCATCAGCGCCGTTTCCAGCGATTCGGGCAGCAGGTAGGCCAGGCGGGTGTTGATGTCGGCACGCGAGAAGGTGGACGAGGCGGCGTCGGACGCCAGCTCGCGCAGCACCAGCAGGCGCACCAGGACGCCGTCGAAGCCGCCGTGGAACAGCGCCGTGAACACCTGCAGCAGCGGCTGCGCGCGTTTCAGGTGGTAGACCTGCTCGATCTCGTCGGCCGAGATATTCGGCTGGAAGTGGGCTTGCAGGCTGTCCTGCTGCTGTTGCTGATCCAGCTCACTTGTTATAATTTCTATCATTCTTTGCCATTCTGTACGCATCGCAACGACTAGATTGCGGGGGCGTCAGTATAGCAGGAGCTTACTTTTTCACGGCCTTTTCCAGTGTCTGGTCGACGAAGTCGCCGTCATTGTCGTTGAAGCGCACACGCACCGGGTACCAGTCCATCGACGGCGCCAGCCACAGGTCGACCTGCTGGCCCTGCGCATCCGGCGGCGGCGCCTTGACCAGGTGGACCGCGTTGACCTCCCCCGCGCCGACCTGCACCGCCTCGTTCTTCACCACTTTGAAGCTCCACACCTCGGCGTCGCGGCGGCCGGCCACGAAGTAATTCCACTCGCTGCCCGGCTTGAACTTGTCCGGCGTGGCGCGCGCCTGCGCCGCCAGCTGCCACTGGATGCTGGTGCGATCCTGCTCGCCGCCCTTGAGCGGGTAGCTCTCGTCGCCCTCGCTGAAGGTGATGGTTTTGACATCGCGCTTGAAGACCGTGTTGCTCGGGTCCTTGCGGAAGCGCTTTTCGTAGAAGGTGGCCGGCGCCAGGCCGAAGTCGTCGATCAGGCCTTCGCTGCGGTTTTCCAGGATCTTGCCGAACAGCGCGGCGCGGCTTTCGGTGGCGACCATGTACTTGCCGTCGGCGGCGCGCCATTGCACGGTGGCGGTGCCGCCTATGCTCAAGCCGTGCTGCTTGGCCTTGATGGTGTATGTCAGGTCGGCCGACGGCGGCAGGCTGTATGGGCGCTTGACGCTCGGGTGCTCGGCGTCCGGTGCGGCGGCGCGGGCCGCGCAGCTGAACAGGATGGCGGCGCTCAGGGCCAGCAGGCGCGCGGTGGGGGAAGTATGCATATTATTTTCCGGATTCTGTCATCGTTATCTTGGATACGGTCTGCGTCGTCAGCGCGCCGCTTGCTTCGGTATTGCGCAGCTGGATCGGGTACCAGTTCAGGCCCGGCGCCAGCCATACGTCCAGTCGCGACGAGTAGCTGCCGGGACGCGGCGGCCGGCTCAGGTGCCAGGTCACGACCTTGCCCATCTTCGTCTCCAGCTCTTCCTCGCCGACCAGCTGGAAGCGGAAGATGTTCGCTTCCTTGTCCTCGCCGACCTGCATGTCGATGTCGCTGCTGAACTGATTGACGTCGGCGCGGCCGATGCCGCCCAGCTGGAACGGCACCGTCGTCATATCCTGCGCGCCCACCATCAGCGGGTAGCTGCGCTCGGACGCCGAAAACGTGATGGTGCCGGCGTCGCGGTTGAAATGCGTCGCCGTCTCGGCGCGGCGCGCGCGCTTCTGCGTGCCGGTGGCCGGGGCGATGCCGAAATCGTCGATGGTGCCGCTGCTGCGCATCACCAGCAGGTTCACCCGCGTCACCAGCAGGCTGATGCCCGCTTCCACCGAGGCCGTGTAGTTGCTACCGTCAGTATGCCATGTCATCGCGGCGGCGCCCGTCCATTTGGTGCCGTCGGCGTCGACCCGGGCCACGTCCATGTCGAAGCTGGCCGACGGCGGCAGGTTGACCTTGTAGCGGCGCATGCCCTGCGGCGGCGCCGCGTCCACCGGCACGGCGGCGGCCGGGGTGGCGCCGGCGGCGTTCGGCGGTGGCGGGGTGCCGGTCTGCGCCTGGTATGTTTGGCATTTGTGTGTGGGCCATGGAAGTCTCCTATAGGAA